>NZ_PRDM01000009.1 GCF_015182285.1 Flavobacterium hungaricum | reverse complement strand
AAAAATATACGATGAAGAGTTTGATCCTGGCTCAGGATGAACGCTAGCGGCAGGCTTAACACATGCAAGTCGAGGGGTATATGTCTTCGGATATAGAGACCGGCGCACGGGTGCGTAACGCGTATGCAATCTGCCTTTCACAGAGGGATAGCCCAGAGAAATTTGGATTAATACCTCATAGTATAGTACAGCCGCATGGTTGCACTATTAAAGTCACAACGGTGAAAGATGAGCATGCGTCCCATTAGTTAGTTGGTAAGGTAACGGCTTACCAAGACTTCGATGGGTAGGGGTCCTGAGAGGGAGATCCCCCACACTGGTACTGAGACACGGACCAGACTCCTACGGGAGGCAGCAGTGAGGAATATTGGTCAATGGGCGCAAGCCTGAACCAGCCATGCCGCGTGCAGGATGACGGTCCTATGGATTGTAAACTGCTTTTGTACGAGAAGAAACACTCCTACGTGTAGGAGCTTGACGGTATCGTAAGAATAAGGATCGGCTAACTCCGTGCCAGCAGCCGCGGTAATACGGAGGATCCAAGCGTTATCCGGAATCATTGGGTTTAAAGGGTCCGTAGGCGGTCTTGTAAGTCAGTGGTGAAAGCCCATCGCTCAACGATGGAACGGCCATTGATACTGCAGGACTTGAATTACCAGGAAGTAACTAGAATATGTAGTGTAGCGGTGAAATGCTTAGAGATTACATGGAATACCAATTGCGAAGGCAGGTTACTACTGGTTTATTGACGCTGATGGACGAAAGCGTGGGTAGCGAACAGGATTAGATACCCTGGTAGTCCACGCCGTAAACGATGGATACTAGCTGTTGGGGGCAACTTCAGTGGCTAAGCGAAAGTGATAAGTATCCCACCTGGGGAGTACGTTCGCAAGAATGAAACTCAAAGGAATTGACGGGGGCCCGCACAAGCGGTGGAGCATGTGGTTTAATTCGATGATACGCGAGGAACCTTACCAAGGCTTAAATGCAGACTGACCGATTTGGAAACAGATCTTTCGCAAGACAGTTTACAAGGTGCTGCATGGTTGTCGTCAGCTCGTGCCGTGAGGTGTCAGGTTAAGTCCTATAACGAGCGCAACCCCTGTTGTTAGTTGCCAGCGAGTGATGTCGGGAACTCTAACAAGACTGCCAGTGCAAACTGTGAGGAAGGTGGGGATGACGTCAAATCATCACGGCCCTTACGCCTTGGGCTACACACGTGCTACAATGGCCGGTACAGAGAGCAGCCACTGGGTGACCAGGAGCGAATCTATAAAGCCGGTCACAGTTCGGATCGGAGTCTGCAACTCGACTCCGTGAAGCTGGAATCGCTAGTAATCGGATATCAGCCATGATCCGGTGAATACGTTCCCGGGCCTTGTACACACCGCCCGTCAAGCCATGGAAGCTGGGGGTGCCTGAAGTCGGTGACCGCAAGGAGCTGCCTAGGGTAAAACTGGTAACTAGGGCTAAGTCGTAACAAGGTAGCCGTACCGGAAGGTGCGGCTGGAACACCTCCTTTCTAGAGCCTTGGTGTTAGTCTTCGGACACGCCTTGGAAATAAGATGGATATTTGATGTTTTGGAATTCCAAGACTGTATTACTCTTGCTGTTAATTTGAAAAAAAATGAAAATTAAGTAAAACAGAGTCTCGTAGCTCAGCTGGTTAGAGTACTACACTGATAATGTAGGGGTCGGCAGTTCGAGTCTGCCCGGGACTACTATTTGACTTTAGATTTAAGATCTCAGATTTTAGATTTAAAACAATAGACTGAAAAGCTTGATTTAAAGGAAATTCTGGAAGCTGGGATTCACCAAAGGAAATTAGATCAGAATCAGTAATCTAAAATCTGAATTCTAAAATCTAAGATTTAAAAATGGGGGATTAGCTCAGCTGGCTAGAGCGCCTGCCTTGCACGCAGGAGGTCAACGGTTCGACTCCGTTATTCTCCACTGGTTTACTATAAGCATAGTAAATAAAAGTTCATTGACATATTGAGATAAGAAAATAATAAAAGTAGAAAGCGTTTTTTACAATTTTATTGTAAAGAACAAAAAAAAACGGTCGTAATTAATTTTATGACTGGGTACAATAAGCAAAATAAGGGCGTATGGGGGATGCCTAGGCTCTCAGAGGCGATGAAAGGCGTGATAAGCTGCGAAAAGCTGCGGGGACGGGCACACACCGATTGATCCGCAGATACCTGAATGGGGCAACCCGTTATGTTGAAGACATAACACACCGATAGGTGGGCAAACCCGCTGAACTGAAACATCTAAGTAGGCGGAGGAGAAGAAAACAAAAGTGATTCCGTAAGTAGTGGCGAGCGAACGCGGAACAGCCCAAACCAGTCTTGTTACGGCCTGACTGGGGTTGTAGGACCACGATATTTTATGCACAAGGAACCGGAAGTTGCTGGAAAGTGACGCCGCAGAGGGTGAAAGCCCCGTATGGGCAACAAGTGTAATAGATAGTGGTATCCTGAGTAGGGCGGGGCACGTGAAACCCTGTCTGAATTTGGCGGGACCATCCGCTAAGGCTAAATACTCCTGAGAGACCGATAGTGAACCAGTACCGTGAGGGAAAGGTGAAAAGAACCGTGAATAACGGAGTGAAATAGATCCTGAAACCATACGCTTACAAGCGGTCGGAGCCCTTTCGTGGGGTGACGGCGTGCCTTTTGCATAATGAGCCTACGAGTTAACGCTGCTGGCAAGGATAAGTACTTCAGGTATGGATCCGCAGCGAAAGCGAGTCTGAATAGGGCGCTTTAGTCAGTAGTGTTAGACGCGAAACCGTGTGATCTACCCATGGGCAGGTTGAAGCTGTGGTAACACACAGTGGAGGACCGAACCGGTTGACGTTGAAAAGTCTTCGGATGACCTGTGGGTAGGGGTGAAAGGCCAATCAAACTCGGAAATAGCTCGTACTCCCCGAAATGCATTTAGGTGCAGCGTTATTTTAGTTATACAGAGGTAGAGCTACTGATTGGATGCGGGGGCTTCACCGCCTACCAATTCCTGACAAACTCCGAATGCTGTATAATGATTGATAACAGTGAGGGCTTGGGTGCTAAGGTCCAAGTCCGAGAGGGAAAGAACCCAGACCATCAGCTAAGGTCCCCAAATATATGTTAAGTTGAAAGAACGAGGTTTGTCTGCCCAGACAGCTAGGATGTTGGCTTGGAAGCAGCCATTCATTTAAAGAGTGCGTAACAGCTCACTAGTCGAGCGGACGAGCATGGATAATAATCGGGCATAAACATATTACCGAAGCTATGGATTTACAGTTTACTGTAAGTGGTAGGGGAGCATTCTGACAGGGCTGAAGGTGTTCCGTAAGGGATGCTGGACTGGTCAGAAAAGAAAATGTAGGCATAAGTAACGATAATGCGGGCGAGAAACCCGCACACCGAAAAACTAAGGTTTCCACAGCTATGCTAATCAGCTGTGGGTTAGTCTGGACCTAAGGCGAACCCGAAAGGGACAGTCGATGGCCAACGGGTTAATATTCCCGTACTGCTTATTACTGTGATGGGGTGACGGAGTGATGAAAGCGCCGCGAACTGACGGAATAGTTCGTTAAAGTACCTAACTATAGGCTCTACAGGCAAATCCGTAGAGCTTGGTGAAATACGATAGTACTCGGAGTCTTCGGACAAAGAGATAGTGCGCCTAAGGGCTTCCAAGAAAAACCTCTAAACTTCAGGTAATAAGCACCAGTACCGTAAACCGACACAGGTAGTTGAGGAGAGAATCCTAAGGTGCTCGAGAGATTCATGGCTAAGGAATTAGGCAAAATAGACCTGTAACTTCGGGAGAAAGGTCGCCCCGAGCAATCGGGGCCGCAGTGAAGAGGTCCAGGCGACTGTTTATCAAAAACACAGGGCTCTGCAAAATCGTAAGATGAAGTATAGGGCCTGACACCTGCCCGGTGCTGGAAGGTTAAGAGGAGATGTTATCTTCGGAGAAGCATTGAATTGAAGCCCCAGTAAACGGCGGCCGTAACTATAACGGTCCTAAGGTAGCGAAATTCCTTGTCGGGTAAGTTCCGACCTGCACGAATGGTGTAACGATCTGGACACTGTCTCAGCCATGAGCTCGGTGAAATTGTAGTAACGGTGAAGATGCCGTTTACCCGCAGTGGGACGAAAAGACCCTGTGCACCTTTACTATAGCTTAGTATTGACCTTGGATAAATGATGTGTAGGATAGGTTGGAGACTATGAAGCGGCGTCGCCAGGCGTTGTGGAGTCATTGTTGAAATACAACCCTTTGTTTATCTGAGGCCTAACCCCATATTGTGGGGGACATTGCTTGGTGGGTAGTTTGACTGGGGTGGTCGCCTCCAAAAGAGTAACGGAGGCTTCTAAAGGTTCCCTCAGTACGCTTGGTAACCGTGCGTAGAGTGCAATGGCATAAGGGAGCTTGACTGAGAGACATACAGGTCGATCAGGTACGAAAGTAGAGCATAGTGATCCGGTGGTTCCGCATGGAAGGGCCATCGCTCAAAGGATAAAAGGTACGCCGGGGATAACAGGCTGATCTCCCCCAAGAGCTCATATCGACGGGGGGGTTTGGCACCTCGATGTCGGCTCGTCACATCCTGGGGCTGGAGAAGGTCCCAAGGGTTGGGCTGTTCGCCCATTAAAGTGGCACGCGAGCTGGGTTCAGAACGTCGTGAGACAGTTCGGTCTCTATCTACTGCGGGCGTTAGAAATTTGAGTGGATCTGATTCTAGTACGAGAGGACCGAATTGGACTAACCGCTGGTGTATCTGTTGTCCCGCCAGGGGCACCGCAGAGTAGCTACGTTGGGAAGGGATAAGCGCTGAAAGCATATAAGCGCGAAACCCACCACAAGATGAGATTTCTTTTAAGGATCGTGGAAGATGACCACGTTGATAGGCTATAGATGTAAAGGCAGTAATGTCATAGTCGAGTAGTACTAATAATCCGTAAGCTTATGTACACCCTTTTCCCGGGTCCAAAGACCCGGGAGGAAACTTTCTAACCAAATTTATTGTATTTCTTTATCTCAGTATGTTAAGATATTGGTTTTAATTATGAATTGTCAATTATCAATTGTTAATTAAAACAGATTGCCCAAAGCAATTATAACTTCTTAAGGTGGTTATTGCGGCGGGGCTCACCTCTTCCCATCCCGAACAGAGAAGTTAAGCCCGCCTGCGCAGATGGTACTGCAGTTATGTGGGAGAGTATGTCGTCGCCTTTCTTTTTAAAACCCTGTTT
>NZ_PRDM01000008.1 GCF_015182285.1 Flavobacterium hungaricum | reverse complement strand
AAAGATACAGCGGAAAGCAGGTAACAGCTCCAAATTCCTGAAATACCGAATTAAAAACAGAAAGGATTATTCAGAGAAATGATTTTACACTTATATATAGAACAGCAAAAAGAAACCCGACAGGTTTCTAAACCTGTCGGGTTGTTAGTCGTGAAATTACTCTTATATATTATAGTGGAAAAAGAATCCAGTGCGTTCTGAAAACCTGTCGGTTTGTATACCTATTATATATAGGTACACAATATAAAGTTTAATTCTTTTTTAGTTCTTCTGCCCTTTGTTCCCATTTAAGCGCCAAATCGGTATAATTAACTGGATTGGCTGATTTTTGATTTACTAAACGTCCGGATTCAAATGCACGAACAAGAATTGTTTCTATTAAATAGTCTTCGTTTACATCATAAGGTTTGTATTCTGTTTTTAGACTTATGTCGAACAAATTGGCTGTTGTATTAGAAACAAATGCTTTGAAACCGCTCTTTAGGTTTTTAATAAGTTCATAAGTGGTGATTCCGGTTTGTCTGTGGATGAGCTTTACCAAAATTTGACCTTGTTTACGGGACAGTTTTTTAAGTCTTTCTTCAAATTCGTTATTCAGATAATCTTCAACAATCTTAAAATACTTTTTCTTTTCGCGATTTGTTTTTAAACGCGCCATTCCGTTATTTAAAGCTGTTAAGCGTTCTGCTGCTAATTTTGCATACGGATATACTTTGTAAACGCGGTTTTGAAGAATCAAAAACTGTTTCTGTGTTTCGGGATCCAATTTTTCTTTTGAAATAATTATTTCGGGCAATTGAATCGTATCACCTAAAATAGAATCTTGCTCGGTTAATATGTATCCCATCTGCTGGTTCTCTTTTGGAGTAACTTGTGCATGGCTTTGAAGTGAAATCAATATAAAAAACAAAAGGAAACTGGTAAATCTCATTGAATCATAATTTAAATGTAAAATTATATATTTATATACAACTCTAATACCAAATTTATAATTTAGCAAAAAAATATTTTTATGAGCACTAAATCTATCTTAAAAGATACATCACTTGCTTTCTTGGAAAGCTACCTTAATAACGCCTCTCCTACTGGTTACGAAAGTGAAGGACAAAAACTTTGGATGAATTATTTAAAGCCCTATGTGGATACTTTTATTACTGATACTTATGGAACTGCTGTCGGAGTAATTAATCCTGATGCTCCTTATAAAGTAGTGATCGAAGGTCATGCTGATGAAATCTCGTGGTACGTTAATTATATAACAGAAGACGGATTGCTATATGTAATTAGAAACGGAGGTTCTGATCATCAGATTGCTCCTTCAAAACGTGTTCACATTCATACTAAAAAAGGAATTGTAAAGGGCGTTTTTGGCTGGCCGGCAATTCACACCAGACTTCGTGACAAAGAAGAGGTTCCTAAAACCACAAACATTTTTATTGATTTAGGTTGTGAAAATAAAGAACAAGTTGAAGCTCTAGGGGTTCATGTTGGCTGTGTAATTACGTATCCAGATGAATTTATGATTTTGAACGAGAACAAATTTGTCTGCCGTGCGATTGATAACAGAATGGGTGGTTTTATGATTGCTGAAGTTGCGCGTTTATTACAGGAAAACAATAAAAAACTTCCGTTTGGTTTGTACATTGTAAACTCTGTTCAGGAAGAAATTGGCTTACGAGGCGCTGAGATGATTGCTCATAGAATTAAACCTAATGTTGCAATTGTTACTGATGTCTGCCATGATACTACAACTCCAATGATCGATAAAAAAGTTGAAGGTGACCTTAAAATGGGTAAAGGTCCAGTTATAGCATATTCGCCGGCTGTACAAAATAATCTGCGTGATATGATTGTTGAGACGGCTGAAGCTAATAATATTCCTTTTCAGCGTCATGCAACTTCAAGATCTACAGGAACAGATACCGATGCTTTTGCTTACAGCAACGGCGGCGTGCCTTCGGCGTTGATTTCACTTCCTTTGCGTTATATGCACACTACTGTAGAAATGGTTCATAGAGAAGATGTTGAGAACGTAATTCAATTGATTTACGAATCGTTGTTGAAAATTGAAAATAACGAAACTTTTTCTTATTTTAAATAAGATTTCAATTCCATATAAATCCGATTTATTTATTAAATCGGATTTACAATTTATAAAGACTGTATGAAAATATTATTACTTGAAGACGATTTTACGCTGTCTAAAGAAATCTCAACATTTTTTACTTCAAAAGAGTTTGAATGTTTTCCATTTTATGATGGTTCTTTACTGCTTAAAAAATATTTTCCGTACGAATATGATTTAATCATTTTGGACATTAATGTTCCTGGAATCAATGGAATTGAAGTTTGCAAGGGAATTCGTGATGTGGATAAAAAAACACCCATCATTATGTTAACGGCTTTTAGCGAAATTGATGATAAACTTGCTTCATTTGATAAGGGAGCCGACGATTATTTGGTAAAGCCTTTTCATTTTGAGGAATTATTCGCAAGAGTTCAGTCACTTTTAAGAAGAAAGGAAGTCCCGCAGCAGATCGAAAATAAAATGCTTATACATGATCTGGAAATATTTGAAGAAGAAATGAAGGTCTTTAGATCTGGTGAAGAAATAAAACTCACTCCTAAAGAGTTTAAACTCATCTTAATTTTAGCGCATGCTAAAGGAAAGGTTCTTTCGAAACAATTTATAGCCGAAAAACTTTGGGATTATCATATTGAAACAAATCAGAATACGATCGAGGTCTACATTAATTTTTTGAGAAAAAAAATTGATAAAGACCACGAAACAAAAGTTATTCGTACCAAAGTTGGATACGGATATTATTTAAGCGATAAAGAATGACATTAAAAAATCGGATATCACTTTTGGTTAGTCTGCTGTTTACCATACTTTTTGGTTTAGCATCTACTGTTATATTCGTTTTATACTCTAATTATCGAAAAGAAGAATTTCGTGATCGATTAGAAATTAAGGCTTTATCCAATATTAAGCTTTTGGTTAATGTTAAACAAATTGATAATCAGCTTTTAAAAATAATTGATCAAAATTCTATCAATAAGCTGTATGATGAGAAAACGCTGGTTTTTGATTCTAATTACAAACTGATTTACAGCAGTATAGATGACGCCAAAATAAACTGGTCGGTTGACGATTTAAAGTATTTAAAGAAGAATAAGACTTTTTTCAAACAACAGGGCGATTACGAGGTTTATGGTGTTTTTTATGACACTAATGATAAAGATTTTTATGCTTTAATCTCTGCAACTGATGATTATGGTAAGAAAAAATTATTATTCTTGAGATATACGTTGATCATTTCGTACATCTTTTTTACGACAATATGCTGGCTTTTAACGTCTTTTACGATAAAAAAAGCACTGAATCCACTTGATGCTTTCCATCAAAAAATTAAAAATATAAATGAGAATAATCTTGATACTCGAATTGAATCTAAAAGCACCAAAAATGAAATAGATTTAATAGCGGATGAGTTCAATTTTATGATGGATAGAATTGAAATCTCATATCAAAAACAAAAGGAGTTTACAGCACATGCTTCTCATGAATTACGTACTCCTCTTTCTCGTATTACATCTCAGATAGAAAATACAATTAATGACCCAGAAAGTACTTCAAAAAGTAAATCTTTCTTAAATACGATCCTCTCAGATGTCAATAATTTGAGTGAGTTGATTAATTCTCTTTTAATTTTATCTAAAATTGATACTCGGAAAACAGATGATCTTGAATTACACAGAATGGACGAGATTCTGTTTTCTGCTATCGAAAAAATAAATAAAAATTTTCCAGATTTCATCATTCATTTTGAGATTGAAGAATCTGATAATCTTGATACTGCATTAGAAATCAGCGGTAATAAAAGTCTTTTGGAAATTGCCGTTTCTAATATTTTAAAAAATGCTTATACCTACTCTGATAATAAACAGGCTATAGTTAAGATTAGCATGGAAGAGGATCAGCTTTGTATTTCTGTATCTAATTCGGGAAAAACATTGAGTGATCTTGAACAAAAAAATCTTTTTCGACCTTTTATGCGTGGGGAAAATTCAAAAGGCACAATGGGTTTTGGACTTGGACTGCGTATTGTAAATCGTATATTAAACCTGCACAACTCAAGCATAACTTACTCAATAACAAATAGTAACATGAATTTGTTTCGTGTTGTTTTCCGTAAATAATTTATTTTAAGGTATTTTTAAGGTAGTTTTTAAGGTGTCTTAAAGTCTGCCGATAGCATCTTTGTACAAAATAAATTTGATACAATGAAAAAACTATATGCATTAGTACTATTTGTGTTCTTCAATCAAATAGGCATGGCTCAGAAAACAGTTACTCTTCAAGACTGTGAAAGCCAATTCTTAAAAAAGAATCTCTTTTTACTTGCCTCACAATACAATATTGATGCTTCTAAAGCGACAACGATGCAAGCTCGAATTTGGGATAACCCAAATATTACAGCTGAACTAAATGCTTATAATCCAGAGCGAAATAAATATTTTGACATTGGTAAAGATGGTCAGAAAGTTTTTGGAATTGAGCAGTTAATCTACCTAGGCGGTAAAAAAAGGAACGAAGTAAAACTGGCTCAGACCAATGAACAATTGGCAGAATTACAGTTCAATGATTTGTTAAGAACGCTGAAATTACAACTTCGTAAAAGTTTTTACACGGTTTATTACAACACAAAAAACTTAGAAACAACGGACCAACAATTGGTACATATTGAATCTTTGATCAATTCTTATTCAGCTCAGGCTCAAAAGGGAAACATTCCTTTAAAAGATGTTGTACGTCTGCAATCCTTGTATCTTAACTTTAAAAATGAGCGAATGGAAGTTGTAAATGACAATATTGAAGAACAAGCTAATCTAAAACTTTTATTGAATGAAACCGAAACTGTTGTTCCTGTAGTTACAAAAGAAGAGTTTAATAAGTATCTGAAAACAATGAGCTTTGATTTAAAAAATTTAGAAACCGAAGCGCTTGCAAACCGTCCAGATTTTTTAGCAAAACAAAAAGAAATAGATGCTAATGCCTTAAATGTAAAATGGCAAAAATCACTTTCTGTTCCAGATATCACTGTTGGTGCAACTTACGATCAGCGAAGCGGTGCTTTTAATAACGAAGCAAATTTAACCCTTGGGATTCCGCTGCCACTTTGGAACAAAAATAAAGGAAACATCAAATATGCACAAACCGTTTTGGAGCAGTCTAAAATAGAAAAACAAAATTTTGAATTGCAACTGCAAACCGAAATTACTTCGGCTTGGACAAAATGGGACGAATCACGCCAGAATTACAGTGTGATAAAACCAACTGTAAACTCTGATTTTGAAGCCGTTTATAATGGAATGCTGACCAATTTTCAGAAACGAAATGTCAGCCTTTTAGAATTTACCGATTTTATGGAAAGTTACAATCAGGCAATAATTCAGGTAAACGAATTAAAGAAAAAAGTAGTATTAGCAGGCGAAGAATTAAATAGTACCATCAACAAAGATTTATTTTAAAAACGAAAAAAATGAAACATAAATTAATCATAGGAATTGCAGTTGTAAGTTTATCTCTGGCAAGCTGCAAAAAAGAAGTTGAAAATCCAGAAACCAATACTTCTTTTGTTTTGAGTAACGACATGCTGAAAACCACTACAACTACGGCTGCTCAAACAGTGCCTGTAAAAAATGAACTGTCATTTTACGGAAAAATTACTGCTGATAATAATAAAATGATTGATGTTTACCCGCTTGTAGGCGGTAATGTGATGAAAGTAAATGTTGAATTGGGAGACTATGTAAAAAAAGGCCAAGTTCTGGCAACCATCAAAAGTACCGATGTTGCCGATTTTGAGAAACAATCTATCGATGCGAAAAGTGATTTATTAGTAGCCAAAAACAATCTGAAAGTAGCTCAGGAATTATTTGATGGAAAATTAAATTCTGAAAGCGATGTCCTTCAGGCAAAATCTGAAGTAAACAAAGCTCAGTCTCAATTAAGTAAAGTACAAGAAACTTATAAAATTTATAACATCAAAGCGGGTTCTATTTATGAAGTTACGGCACCAATAAGCGGTTTTATTATTCAAAAGAGTATTAATCAAGATATGCTTTTGCGAAATGACCGATCTGAAAATATTTTTGACATTGCTGAAATCAGCGAAGTCTGGGCAATGGCCAATATTAATGAAATTGATATTAATAAAGTAAAACTAGGGACTTCTGCCGCTGTAACTACCCTGAGTTATCCTGATAAAGTTTTTAACGGTAAAGTAGATAAGATCTATAATGTTATTGATCCCGAAACTAAAGCAATGCAGGCGAGGATTAAATTAAAAAATCCGGATTATATGCTTAAACCTGATATGAATGCTAATATCAAATTATCATTCAATGAAGACAAATCGATGATAGCCGTACCTAGCAAAGCCATTGTATTTGATAAAAGCAAAAATTTTGTTGTGGTTTTTAAAGATCGTAACAACATCGAAACCAGACAGGTTGAAGTTTACAGAGTTGTCGGAGATGTTACTTACATCTCAAGCGGATTGAAAGAAAACGAAAAAGTAATCACCAACAATCAGTTGTTTATTTACGGTGCTTTAAACAATTAAGACATGAACAAATTCATAAAAAATATTATTGCTTTTTCTCTTAAGAATAAAGCATTTACCTTCTTTTGGGTTGGATTATTGGCGGTGGCTGGATTTATATCTTTCAAAAACATGCCTATTGACGCCTTTCCAGACGTTACAAATACTCAGATTATTATTATCACACAATGGAACGGAAAGAGCGCCGAAGAGGTAGAACGCTTTGTAACTTCTCCGATCGAAATTTCTATGAACTCTGTTCAGAAAAAGACCAGTGTCCGCAGTATTACCATGTTTGGTTTGTCTGTAATCAAAATTATCTTTGACGATGGTGTAGATGATACTTTTGCTCGTTTTCAAGTAAACAATTTATTGAAAAATGTTTCGCTTCCAGATGAAGTCGAACCAGATGTACAACCGCCTTACGGGCCAACAGGAGAAATCTTTAGGTATATTGTAAAAAGTAACAGCAGGGACAGTCGAGAATTATTGACCTACCAAAACTGGGTGATCGATAAACAACTTCGCTCGCTTCCTGGTGTAGCAGATTTAAATGTCTTTGGAGGTCAGACAAAAACTTACGAAGTTGGAGTTGATCCCATAAAACTGGCTAAATATAATATTACGCCTCTGCAAGTGTACAACGCCGTAAATGCCGGAAACTTAAATGTCGGCGGTGATGTAATTGAGAAAAATGGCCAAGCGTTTGTTGTAAGGGGTGTTGGTTTATTACAGACTAAAGAAGATATCGGAAATATTATTGTAGACGATGCTGGCGGAAATCCGATTTTGGTTAAAAATTTAGCTTCGGTTTATGAAAGCTCCATGCCGAGAGTGGGTCAAACTGGACTCGGAAATAATGATGATGCTGTTGAAGGAATTGTGGTGATGCGTAAAGGCGAAAATCCGCAGGAAACTCTTGCATTGATTAAAGCCAAAATAAAAGATCTAAATGAAAATGTTCTGCCAAAAGACATTAAAATTGAAACTTTTTACGATCGTGATAATTTGATGAATTTTACGACCGAGACGGTAATGCACAATTTATTTGAAGGGATCATTCTGGTAACCTGTGTTGTATTTTTGTTTATGGCAGACTGGCGAACCACTTTTACCGTTTCTATCGTAATTCCGCTTTCATTATTATTTGCCTTCCTATGTCTTAAAATGATGGGCATGAGTGCCAACTTATTGAGTTTAGGTGCGGTCGATTTCGGAATTATTATTGATGGCGCCGTTGTGATGGTCGAAGGATTGTTTGTAGTCTTAGATCATCGAGCGCATCAATTGGGAATGGAAAAATTCAATAAAATTGCAAAAGGCAGTTTGATCAAGAAAACAGGAACAGAAATGGGTAAAGCTATTTTCTTTTCTAAACTGATTATCATTACAGCCTTACTTCCTATTTTCTCATTCCAGAAGGTAGAAGGAAAAATGTTCTCTCCCCTAGCCTTTACACTTGGTTTTGCGCTGCTTGGAGCTTTAATTTTTACTCTGACTTTAGTCCCTGTTCTTTCTCATATTTTATTGAATAAAAATGTTAAAGAGAAAAACAATCCGTTTGTTAATTTCTGGGATAGAATTGTAACAGCCGGTTTTACTTGGACTTTTAAGCACAAAGTGCAGACTTTAACTGCTTCTGCAGCATTATTAGGAGCTATTTTCTTTTCGGCAGGTTTCTTAGGAACCGAATTTTTACCACAATTAAATGAAGGAGCTTTATGGGTAACTGCAGAATTACCAATGAGTACATCGCTTCCTGAAAGTGTCAAAACTGCGGCAATGATTCGTAAAGATCTAGAAACTTTTCCAGAGGTTAAAAATGTGTTATCGCAAACAGGACGAAGCAACGACGGAACGGACCCGAACGGATTTGGTTTTATACAGCTGCAAGTTGACTTAAAACCAAAAGCAGAGTGGAAACGCAATATTTCTATGGATGAATTGATTAACGAAATGGATAACAAACTGAAAGTTCACCAAGGGATTAATTACAACTATTCGCAGCCTGTAATTGACAACGTAGCTGAGTCTGTTGCTGGTTTTAAAGCTTCTAATGCGGTAAAAATTTATGGCGATGATTTGAATAAACTTGATGAACTTGCCAACAAAGTTTATGCAGAAATAAAAGATATTCCTGGTATTAAAGACGCTGGAATTCTTAGAAATGTCGGACAGCCAGAAATCAGCGTAATTCTGGACCGAGAAAAAATGGCGGCTTACGGCGTAACATTAAGCGATGCACAGGCAGTTTTAGAACTTGCTTTTGGCGGAAAAACGGCAACAGAAAAGTATGAAGATGAGAAAAAATTTGATGTAAGAGTTCGTTTTGAAAAAGAATACCGAAAAGACGAAAAAGATTTGGCCGAAATTAAAGTGCCTACAATCAACGGTATCAAAATTCCTTTAAAAGAAATCTGTGATATTAAAACCATTACAGGACCAGCATTTATCTATAGAGACAACACGAAACGTTTTATCGGGGTAAAATTTTCTGTTCGTGATCGAGATTTAGGAAGTACCATTGCAGAAGCGCAGTCAAAAGTTAATAAATTAAAACTTCCGGCGGGTTACACAACGGGATGGACCGGCGAATTTGAAAACCAAGTACGGGCTAGTGCTCGTCTGGCTCAGGTTGTACCGATCAGTTTAATTGGGATTTTTGTTCTTTTATTTATTTTATTCGGAAACTTTAAAGATTCTCTTTTGGTTTTAGCCAATGTTCCTTTTGCAATTATCGGCGGTATCATCGCACTGCACATTACGGGAATGAATTTTGGAATCTCCGCAGGAGTTGGATTTATTGCCCTTTTAGGAATTTGTATTCAAAACGGTGTAATTCTGATATCGGAGTTTCATCATAATCTCAAGGCCAAGTTTACGCTCGAAGAATCCATTTTCATGGGAGTAAAAGCCAGAACAAGAGCTGTTGTGATGACTGCTTTAATGGCTTCGATAGGATTACTGCCTGCTGCGATTTCTACAGGAATTGGTTCAGAATCTCAAAAACCGCTTGCAATTGTAATTATCGGCGGACTGATGACAGCTACGGTGCTTACCTTACTTGTTTTCCCGATTTTGTTCTGGGTTTTCAATAGAAAGAAACATGTACCAATTGAGTAATATTTTTTTTTTTAGTTTTAAATCAAATTGTTGGGTTTAAAAAAAGGAAAGGCATCATTAGAAATAATGGTGCTTTTTTGATTACAATTCACCCTGGTCTGCAGGATCAGATCAAGACTAAATTGTGGAGAAATATCTTTTCCAAACTGTATATCAAGATATTCTATTAAAAAAAATTCGCTCTGGATTATATTACTCCTGAAATTTAGGCATAAAAAAACGGCCTTTGCTCAAGAAGGCCGTTTACTAACTCAAAACTTTTTAAAATTTTATTTAAGATCTTTCAAAGCTGCAACAGCTTCATTTGCGTTTGATAATTGCGCATATTTTAAAGCTGTAAAACCTTTATCATTTTTATCGCTTGGACGTGCACCATTCTCTAATAAAACTTTGATAATCTCAACTTTATTGTAACGTGCAGCGATCATTAATGGAGTCATGTCTTCTGATGTCTCATTAACATCTGCTCCATAAGCGATAAATTTTTTCACCACTTCTACATCGCCTTTACTCACTGCAACATGCAATGGTGAAGAGAAAAAGTTCGAAACTTCGATTCTTGGTTTTACCACTAAAGTTCCTTGATTTGATGCCATTGCCACATTTCCAAATGCTGCTAAAGCTACTCCTAAATAAATTACTGATTTTTTCATAATGATTGATTGTTAAATGATTGATTGATGATTTTTAATTTCTTGGTAAAGGTAAATCATTTTTACTATTATGCAATACAAAGTACCTTGTTTTAACTATTTCTTAACATGTCCTTAAAGATTTATAAAAATCTAAAACTAAATGTTGTCGAATTCTTAGTTCTGATATAATAGACTACTAAAAAGTCAAAATGTTACACTTTTTCAGAAAAAAAATAATAAAAAGCAGAAAATAAAATTTAGTTTTATTGAAACTGTTTGTTTTAAAAGACTTTAAAGCATTTTAAAATCAGCGAGAAATAAGGACTTCACAACAGACTATTAAAACAAAAGAAACTTTTAAGACGAAAAAAAATAATTGAAGAGAATTGGAAATAACCTATTAGATTTATTTCATAATTAAATAGTAAAAGAATGCTCTTTAGAAAATTAAAGCGACTATATATACTTGTTTAAAAAAAATCCCTTTCAAATAATCCAGCTGATTATTTGAAAGGGATTCAATCTATAAACAAATAGTTTAAAATATTATTTCAAATCTTTTAAAATTGCGATAGCTTCTGTTGCTTTAGATAATTCAGCATATTTTAAAGCTGTAAAATCTTTATCATTTTTATCTGATACATTTGCACCAGCAGCAAGTAATAATTTAATAATTTCAACTTTATTATAACGTGCAGCCATCATTAATGGAGACATATCTCCTGATCTTTCGTTTACATTTACTCCGTATTCAATAAATTTTTTAATCACTTCAATATCGCCTTTCTGTACAGCAGTAACTAGAGGCGTTCCGTCGAAAACAACTGAATTTGAAGTTTCATTTGCAACTGCAATTTTTTGAGTTGAAGCTGTCGAAACATTTGCAAAGGCAACTAATGCCAATCCTAAGTAAATAATTGAATTTTTCATAATGACTTTATTTGTTAAAATATTAATTATCAAGTGTTTTATATCAACTACGCGATTAATTATACCTAATAATGGTCTATTTAGATAATAATCGATCAGACAATTATTAATTCATTATTAAGGAATTGTAAATAATTAACAGAATTAAATCGTAATTCTTTATAAAACATATTGCAAATGTACCGATATTGTAGATTATCGTAAAATATTTGATTTTTAAATTTTCAAATTATAGTATCTGAAAAAAGCAATAATGAAGTGTTTTAACGCTACGTTAAAAACATTTCTACAAAAGGCAGAAAATTTATATTAAATGCAAAAAAATGCGATCGAAACAGCGGTAAATTGTTAATATTAACAAAATTAAAAATATTTTAAAAAGAAAGAATAAACTTTCATTCTTACAAAATATTGTCTCTTATTTGTTTATTTTTCGGACGATTTGAGTGAACAAAAATGAACATTTTGCCTCTCAATAATTCATTTATTTATCTAATTTTTTCAAGTTTTTTCATCTTTTGTCTATAAATGTCTTTTATATCATTTTCAAACCATGTAAAAGGATCATTATAAAACCGAATAAAATCGGCTTCACTAACTTGTCCGGGAAAAGGTGCGTAATAATGTGTCGGACTGGTAATGTCATTTCGCCAGACTAAGACATAACACAATTGTAATTTTTCAGATTTTAAAGTCTTTAATAAAACTTCTGTCCACCATTTTGGATTTGGAATGGATTCTAAACCAGTCTCCGTAAATGCCGCTAATTTTTTCTTTTTTACAGCCAGATCCGAAAAAATTTTAAGCTTTTTCAGCCCTGCTTCAAAATCGTATTTTCCGTCTCGTCCAAAATCGCCATAATCATCCATTCCGAGCATATCAACATAACGATCACCCGGATAACGTTCTAAATATTCTTTTGCATCAGCAAATTGATTGTCTGGCGAAAAAGCATAAATAAAATTATGTACTCCCAAAGTATCTTTTAAATAAGAAACGGTAAACTGCCAGACAGCAATAAAATCTTCACGAGAAGTATAAGGTTTCCCCCACCAGAACCAACCACCGTCAAACTCGTGAAAAGGCCTGAAAATCATCGGAGATAATGTTCCGTCTTTTGCTTTTACCGAATGTGCAAAATCGGCAATCGTTTTTAGAATTTCTTTATACTGCTCGTGATGAGATCCGCCAGGTTTAATTAAAGCCATTGAAGCAGTCGAAATTCCTTCCTTATAATAAAATCCGCCTTCAGAAGCTGGATTATTAAAATGCCATGAAACTGTTGTAATGCCGCCTCGTTCGTAAGTACTGATTACATTCTGACGCAAATTTTCTTTTGCTTTTTCAATCTGTTCTTTTGATCGTCCAGAAAAATCACTAAAATCAATCCCTACAACAGCAGGATGAGAACCTGTTACCAGTTTTACATCTGATTTGTCTGGCTCATTAGACCAGCCGTGACCGTATTCTAATGCATGCTGATGTCCAAAAAGAATCTGTTTTTTAGAGATTATTTTTAAATTCTCGTATAACGTCTTCGTTTCCTTTGTCGCTTTTTTATCAATTTGCGCAAAAAGAAAATGCCCTGCTGACAGTAATACTATCAGGAGGGCAGGTTTTATATCTTTTATTAAATTCATGGTTTAAAATAGTTTGTTTTTTAAACCCGAAAAATACTATTTAGTCATAAAGAAATTTGGTATCTTTTTATCAATCCCTAGATGTATTTTATCATAGTAATTAATAAAGCGGCACCACTTCGTTGTTTACGATTTTTCCTTTAAAAGAAATAGTATCTCCAACATTGTAAACAATTTCTTTTAAATGATAATTTTCAATAAACAAATCACAGTCATTTGGTGTATTCTTGCTATCAAATCTGGAAAAATAATAACAGTTAATCATGTCATATTCATCTCTAAAGGAACAAAACACATTTAGTTCTTTTAGATATTCATCTAGCTGCTCTTTCGTAATTTTATATTCTTCACGATATTTTTCATGACCTTCTAAAAAAAGAACTTCATCATACTTTTCTTTGGTCGAAAAAATACTGCCAATGTTTCCTGCTCTTCTTTTTTCCCTAGCGTAGTTAACATCTGTAAGAATTATTCTTTTTGATTTCAAGACATATTCCTTACCATTTATCAGCAGTTTTATTTCTCGATTTTTAAACAAGGTAAATTCTGTCGCGTATTCGGTAACATAATACCTTCTGTCCGAAATATCATTTTTACCTCGTCTGCTCCTGTGATGCAGGGTGGTAATTCCAAAATTCATGAAACAAACATTGGCTTCTTTTTTAGAAAAAGGAGTTTTTATTCGGTTGGTATCTACAAGTGCTGCTTTTATAACCGGCAGATTATCAAATCTTAATTCTTCTTTTTTTCTTAAAGAATCTCTTTTATTTTGTTCTCCGCCTTCTTTTAATGCAAACTTAAACATCGCAATACCTGTTGAACACATCATTACGAAAAACAAAATGAATCCAACAAGAATAATGATACAGCCTTTTTTCTTAGTAAGCTGCATTTAGAGACTCTTCAAATAATCTAAAACATTTTTCTCAATGCGCTGGTCAATATTATCAATCTCTGCTTTTACGAATTTTTCGCCAAGAATGTTTTCGTATAATTCAATATATCTTTCAGAAACAGATTCGATATAAGCGTCTGTCATTTCTGGAATCTGCTGTCCCTCCTGACCTTGAAAACCGTTTTCGATTAACCAGCGGCGTACAAATTCTTTTGACAATTGTTTTTGCTCCTCGCCTTTTGCTTGTCTTTCTGCGTATCCTTCGGCATAAAAATAACGAGAAGAATCGGGAGTGTGAATTTCATCAATCAATACAATAACACCGTCTTTAGTTTTTCCGAATTCGTATTTTGTATCTACTAAGATTAATCCTCTTTGAGCGGCAATTTCAGTTCCTCTTTGAAATAAAGCACGAGTATATTTTTCTAAAACTAAATAATCTTCTTCAGAAACGATTCCTTTTGCTAAAATGTCTTCACGAGAAATATCTTCATCATGAGAACCATTATCTGCTTTTGTAGTCGGCGTAATAATTGGTTCCGGAAATTTGTCATTTTCCTTTAGGCCTTCTGCCATTGCAACACCGCAGATTTGTTTTCTACCTGCTGCATATTCGCGTGCTGCGTGGCCGGAAAGATAACCGCGAATTACCATTTCAACTTTAAACGGTTCGCATAAATGCCCAACAGCAACGTTTGGATCTGGTGTGGCAATCAACCAATTTGGAACAATATCCTGAGTCAATTCCATAAATTTTGTAGCGATCTGGTTTAAGATCTGTCCTTTGTACGGAATTCCCTTTGGCAAAACTACATCAAATGCCGAAAGTCTGTCGGTTGCTACCATTACCAAAAGGTCGTCGTTGATGTTGTAAACTTCTCTAACTTTTCCGCGGTAAACCGATTTCTGATTCGGGAAATTAAAATTTGTAGTTGTAATAGTATTGCTCATTTTGATTTTGTTGTGTTGTTTTTAATGAATGCAAATTTAGATTATTTGTAATGAAAATGAAATTTTAATTTGTAGTTTTCAGTATCGTTTTAAAACAAAAAACTTTGTCAAAGTTTTAAACTTTGACAAAGTCATCTTATTGCATAATTTTGATTAAAAATTATTTTAAAAGCGTCGAATTAAATAAATTCAAAATTCTGCTGTATTCATCAATCCAAGAATATGTTTCTTTAAATCCGTGAGACTCAACAGGGAAAGAAGCTAAACTCCAGTTTTTCTTTTCCAATTCGATGAAACGTTGTGATAAACGTACAATATCTTTATATTCAACATTATCGTCCACCATTCCGTGCAGCATTACCAAATTTCCTTTTAAGTTATCTGCAAAATATATCGGAGAACTTTTCTTGTAAGCTTCTGGATCTGTTTCTGGAAAATTTAAGATATTGCCCGTGTAACCGTGGTTGTAATGTGCCCAATCTGTAACAGAACGCAAAGCTGCACCCGATTTAAATTCGCCTGGAGCCGTAAGCATTCCCATTAAAGTGATAAAACCACCGTAAGAACCACCATAGATTCCTACTCTATCCGCATCAATTCCGTATTTTTCAACCAAATATTTTTTTCCGTCTAAATGATCCGAAAGATCTTTTCCGCCCATAAAACGATAAATTCCAGTTCTAAAATCCCTTCCATAACCGTCGCTTCCTCTATAATCAATGTCTAAAACGGTATAACCCAAATCGGTTAACAGGTTATGAAACATGTATTCTCTATGATAATTACTCCAAAAATTATGAGCATTCTGCAGGTAACCTGCTCCGTGTACAAAAATTACGGCTGCTTTGTTAGCATTTTCTGCTTTAGGGGTATAAATTCTCGCATTTACAGGAGTTCCATCCTGCGCTTTAAACGTAATAACTTCTGGAGTTCTCCATTGGTATTTTTTAAATGCGTCTGTTGTTGAAGACGAAATCTGCTGTAAAGAAGTGCCTTTTTTATTTTCTGCGATATAAAAATCCCAAGGAATATTTTTATACGAATAACGCACTAATAAAGATTTTTCGTCAGGCGAAAGCACCACTTCATGCGCACCGTCTTTAGTCAAGATTGGCTGCAAAATTCCTTCAACAGGAGATAGTTTATAAAAATCTCTGTTTCCTGGGTGTGTCGTATTGGTAGACAAATAGAAAATTTTTTTGTCTTTTGATAAAGTAACATCGCGAACTTCCCAATTTCCTTTTGTAAGCTGCGTTTTCTTTTTGGTCTTAAAGTTATAAGTATATAAATGAGAATAACCTGTTGCTTCAGACTGGAAATAAACCGTTTCGTTGTCTCCTAAAAAATCTACATTTCCAGATGAAAATGAGTATGAAGGAATTCCAGGTCCCGCAATCCAAGCTTCGTCATGCTGATGATCTATTTCTTCAAAAGTTCCTTTTTCTAGATTTAAGCTTACAATCCAACGGTCTTTATTGTCTTGACTTCTAATAGAAACTACTGCAAGAGAACCGCTTTCATTATAAATAGGTGCCTGCGCAATGATTAGTTTATCTTCTTTCGGCTTGTCTTTTAAATTATCATATAATTTGAAATACTCCGGCGTATCCTGAATGTGGCTTAAAGTCGAGAAATTAACAAAATAAACAGAATCTTTTGCAACCGAATAAATTGCGAAACGTGTTTTTACGAAATTGTTCACCGAAACTTTTTCTTTAGTATCAGGACTTTGGTTGTAACCGTCGCTGGTAATAAAAACTTCCATTTTTTCTTTCTTTCCTTCCGATGCTTCCATCAAAGTAAAGGTAACGTAATTCCCGTTCGGATTCACTCTCAGACTTCTCAGGTCATCTTTACCATAAAGATATTCTTTGGCAAAATCAGACTTTACAAGTTTATTTTTGGCATCAAACCATTTTTTGCGGGCATCTTTATCTTTTATAAACTGAAACAGCTCTTTTTGCTGCGTGTTTAAAAAAGTTTCTTTTTCTGGTTTAGTTTCTTTTTTAACGCCTTTACTCAAATTCGTAATCTGCAGAATCGTTCCTTCTTTTGCGTTGTATTTAAAAACATTCTGATTTTGTTCAAAAAATAAATTCTCTGCATTGCTTCCTAATACCAGATTTGACACAGGAGTGCTTTGCTGAAGGATCTTTTTTGTGGTTTTACCGCTGATAGAATAGGAATACAAAGTACCTTTTTCGATGTAATAAACCACATCAGAATTAGGTCTTCTCTTAAAATCAAGTTTAGAAAAAGCGGCCTCTTTTGGTTCTACAAGCACTGGTTTTGCTTGTCCTTTCTGCCAAGAGTAGGTACTTGGTCCGAAATCATCTGTAGGATTCCATTCAAAATAAACCTTTTTGCCGTCTAGCGACCAGCGTCCGTTTGCAGGTTGATTTCCAATAAAAGAATCGCCTTTCATTATTTCTTCTAATTTTAAACTTTGGCTGTTAGCCGCTGTATAAAGAAATAAAAAGGCAAGAAAAAAAATGTTTTTTGTCATGGTAATAGATTTGAAAAACAAAAATACACTTTGAAAATTATTAAAAAAATGTTTTTTCTCTAACAAATGCTAAACTTTGAATATATTTTTTGCAATTAAACTATTTAAAAACCTGAAGGCTGATTTTATTAGTAGAAAGATGGCTTTTTTTTGTATTTGAAAAACAAATAAAAAAAAAGAGCCGATTAATTAAATAATCAGCTCTTATGAAATCCATTATATTTTTTTAATCAATCTGTAATAGAAAGAATTACAAAATGCGTTGTCTCAGCTTGCAAATTCTTTATCCAAGATTTTTGATGCGATATATTTTGCTACTCCGTCTTCTGCATTTGTTTTTATAACTTCTAAGTTCGGTAAAGTTTCTTTTAGTAGTGCTGGAGCATTTCCCATAATCAAGCCTTTTCCCGAAGCAGAAAGCATTTGAACATCGTTGAAACCATCTCCAAAAGAAACCGCTTCAGACAACGTATGTCCCGCTCTTTCCAAAACTCTTTCAATTGCCACGGCTTTATCGATCGATTTATCCATAAATTCTAAACAAGTCGGCAGACTAAAAGCATGGTGCAGATGTTCAGACGAATTTTCTAAAATAGCATCTTTCAGTTTTACTAATTTTTCGTGATCTGGACAAGAGAAGAAAATTTTAATCGCTCCAAAATCCTGCAGCGCTTTATAATCAACCAATTCTGGGCGGTATTTTAATTCCTCCTGAAAAGCATTCAATCTTTCATTCCATTTATTGGTCTGCCAAACATTTTCTTTAAATAAAACCACCGTAATTTCTGGATCGATTTCTACATTCAAAGCTGCTTTTACCACATCGCTGTCTAAGTTGAAGGCAAAAAGTTCTTCTTTTTCTGGCGAATGAATTCTCGCTCCATTCGAACTTACTAAATAAACGGGGATTTCAAGCTTTTCGATAATCGCCATGGCATCAAGATGATGGCGGCCTGTGGCTACAACAATTAAATAACCTTGATTATGAAGTTCTTGAAAAATAGATTTGGTATAGTCTGATATTCTGTGTGCAGTATTAAGTAATGTTCCGTCAAGATCACTTACTACTACTTTTATATTTTTAAGTTTTGTCATATTAATAATCAATCATTTTGTGATTGAAGCAAATTTAAGGATTTAAGCCCGGAAGAGCAAAGTTTGAGACATCTGAAAACCCTAAATGCGTTAAGTTTATTATTTATTTAACTATTTCATCAAATAAATAATTTCACTTGGTTTTGGTTTTTATAATTCCAGTTTTGTATAAATCTATTGCTTTAGCAACTACATATTCAATTTTTTCTACTGGCAAATCTTGATTCTGGTCAAACAACATAATTTTCATTCTTGAACGTGCTTCCTGCAATAAAAAAGGTTCATCAAAGTGTTTTCCTTCAACAATACCGATATAAGGTTGTTTGTGTTTTTTATGAATCCATAAATAGCAGAACATTTTTCCTTTATAACAAAAGAAAGGCATTCCGTATTTTAGAGTATTAGTAATGTTTGCATCTTGTTTTAAAATAATTTCTTTTAATGCTAAAAATATTCCCTTTGCAGGTTCTTCTTGATCTAAATAGAAATCATCCAGCTGTTTCATTTTCTGATATTTAATTTATTTTTAAATAATATAAAATGGCTTCAACCAAGTTACCATCAAAAATAAAATTATGTATATGCTATTATAATTCGAACATTCTGTAAGTGCAAAGTATAGATTTAAATAAATATAATCATTCCCTTAATTATAATGTTTTGGAATTTTAGGTGTTTTTGCAAAAACAATTTTTAAAGTGTCAGGACATTTTGATTCTGGTTTAATTTTACAAACTAATGAATCATTTTTAAGGTAAAATTTTTCTTTATTAAAAAAACAAAAATCACTGTTTCCCTTTGGTTCGCAATTAGGAATAGTCAGTAATCTTTCCTTATTTTTTCTATCAAAAAAACCACAATCTAAAAAAGGAAAAACAACATAACAAGTATCGACTTTTGTACTTGTTAACTCAATAAAATCTCCAGACATTTTCCATTTTCCTTTAGAAAATGATCTCCAATCACAACCTGCTGAAGTGTAATTAAATGTACTATCTTTTTTAATAATCAATTTTGATCTGCCTGGGATAATATATTCTGTATCATACCAAGTTTTGACAAATTTGTTTTCAATTTCGGTTTCAGTTTCATGTTTTTTATTACATGAAATGAATAAGAACAGTATCCCTAAAATTAAATAGATGGATTTTAATTTCATTTTTTCAGATAATATAAAATTGCTTTAATTTCACTTTCATTAAATTCAAAATTATGTACGTAGCTATTATTATTACTCCAATCTTTTAATGCCAAAGCTTCTTTATTTTTATTCTTTAAAAGACTGTCTTGTTTTGTAATAAAATTTTTAAGGAACTGATAATTGTATTTGTCATTTTGAATTGCATTCTCTAAATGATTGTCTTTTGCCCCTTTATCAGCATGGCATCCATAGCAGTTCTTTTCAAAATATTTTTTCCCGATTGCTTCTAATACACGTTCATTTTTTTCTTGGGTTCGTTTTTTATAAAAATCATTTTCTTCGATTTCTTTCTTTTTACAAGAAATTAAAATGACTAAAAATACGAAACAAAAAATCTTAATTTTCATAAAGTTCTTTTTCTATTAAAAAAATATTCGTTTTGTATCATTATTTAAAATATACAAAACGAATATTAAATGTTTTAAACCACAGATTAAAAGGATTTTTACAGATTTATATAATCTTTCTAATTCTCTAATCTGTGGCAAAATTATTCTTCAAAAATCAATCGTGATTTTCAATCTGCTTATAAGCGTCAATTACCTTTTTAACCAATCTGTGGCGCACAATATCTTTGTCATCCAAATAAATAATTCCGATTCCGTCAATATCTTTCAGCACCAAAATCGCTTCTTTAAGACCAGAAATAGTTCTTCTTGGCAAATCGACCTGACCAGGATCTCCCGTAATCATAAATTTGGCGTTTTTACCCATACGCGTCAAAAACATTTTCATCTGCGAATGAGTAGTATTTTGAGCTTCATCCAAGATTACAAAGGCGTTATCAAGTGTACGGCCGCGCATAAATGCTAAAGGCGCAATCTGAATAATTCCTTTTAAAATATAATCTTCGAGTTTTTCGTTGGGCAGCATATCACGTAAGGCATCATAAAGCGGCTGCATGTACGGATCCAGTTTTTCTTTCATATCTCCCGGAAGAAACCCAAGATTTTCACCGGCTTCTACCGCTGGACGCGTCAGAATGATTCTTTTCACTTCTTTATCCTTCAGCATTTTAACCGCCATCGCAACTCCCGTATAGGTTTTTCCTGTTCCAGCTGGACCAATGGCAAATACCATATCGTTTTTCTTAATTGTATCAACCAGCAATTGCTGATTAGGAGTCATCGCTTTTATGATCTTGCCGCCAACGCCGTGAACTAAGATTTTGTCATGATCATAACCTCTCTTCTCTTCTTGGCCGTCACTCATGATTACACGTTCGATTACATTATCATCTATATTATTATAACGTGTAAAATGAAGCATTAATCGCTGAAATCTTTTTTCGAATTCGTCTAAAACTTCTTTTTCGCCAAACGCTTTCAAAGTTGTCCCTCGCGCTACAATTTTAAGCTTCGGGTAATACTTTTTAATAATTTCAAGATGGCTGTCCTGCGCGCCCCAAAACTCTTTTGGTGCAATATCTACTAGTTCGATTATTCTTTCGTTCAAATGAAGTAGTTTTTAAATTAAATAATTCAGTTATTATTTTTAGAGTTGTCGGGTTCATTTTTAAAGTAACAGTATTCCGATTTGAGTGTTCCTTTTTTCTAAACGAATAGAACTGAATACTTAAAACTTCCAACTGCTGCTAATTTTACAAATTGTGTTTACTTTCTTTCAATTTGTCTTTACTATTACTAGCTTTGCATTTCTCAAATTTAATGAAAATTAGATTCAAATACTATCAATAGTTATAAACAAAATGATGTCAATAATTACCCTTACTACCGACTACGGCCTTAAAGATTACTTTGTGGGCTCGCTGAAGGGTAAAATACTTTCTGAAAACCCAAAGGTTCAGATAATTGACATTTCTCACGACATTGATCCCTTTAATACTGCCGAAGCCAGTTACATTATTGGCGCTTCTTATTTGAGCTTTCCAAAAGGAACTGTGCACTTAATTGGGGTCGATATTGAACGTAACAAAGAAAACCAGCACATTGCCATGCAGTGGAACGACCACTACTTTATCTGTGCAGACAATGGCATTTTGAGTATGCTGACGCAAAAAATTGTACCGCAGAAAATTGTTGCCATCAATATTCACGATCGTTTTCCGATTGAATTTACCGATCTGGATATTTTTATTCAGGTGGCATCGCATTTATCCAAAGGCGGTTTATTGAACGTGATCGGAAAAGAAATTCCGTCCTTAAAAGAAGTAACCGAACTGCAGGCTGTTGTTGCAAACGATGGAAACTCTCTAAAAGGATATGTTATTTATATAGATCATTTCGGAAATGTTGTGACCAATATTTCTAAACAGCAGTTCCTTGAAGTCGCAAAAGGCCGTCCTTATGAAATTGTCATGAAGCCAAAAAGCATCAAGACCATTCTGCCAAGCTATTCGGCTATTGCAACTTCAGACAAATATCCGATTAAGACTTATGAGGGAGAAAAACTCGCTATTTTTAATGAAGCTGGATTTCTCGAAATTGCTATTTTTAGAAGTAACCCTTCTAAGGTTGGCTCTGCAAATAGTTTGTTAGGATTGAATTATCGTGATGTCATTACGATTAAGTTTTCTTAAATTAATTTTAGATTTTAGTCCCAATCCCGAAACCTCGGGACGGTATAGATTTTAGATTAATTCTCTCGCAGATTTTGCAGATTGAGCAGATTTACATTGATTATATTTCGTCTTCTTGTCATTCCGACGAAGGAGGAATCTTCACAAGTAACTCTACAAAGATTGGCTATTTTATAGGCGGAGCTGTGCACGAAGATTCCTCCTTCCTCAGGAATGACAATATTGTGAAAAAATCATGTACTTATAATATTTCATTTTTTATTTAAAACAACAATCAATTTTGGTATTTTTGCGCACCTGTAAGATTTTAGACAATACAAAAAAATCTAAACTCTACAATCTAAAATCTAAAATAATAATATGTTTGTCAGAATTGTAAAAATGAGTTTTCACGAAGAAAATATTCCTGCTTTTTTGGAGAATTTTGAAACGATAAAACACAAAATACGAAACGCTGAAGGAAATCGTTTTTTAGAACTGTATCAGGATAAAAATGACAAATGCATCTTTTTCACTTACAGTTATTGGGAAACCGAAGCTGATTTGGAAAATTATAGAAATTCTGAACTTTTTGATTCGGTTTGGACTTTTACAAAAAAGCTGTTCAATGCAAAACCAGAAGCGTGGAGTGTGGATAAAGTTGTTAGTTTGGTTTAAAGTTTCCTGTTTAAAATTATATTGAAACAAAGAACTATTAACCGCAAAGAACGCAAAGATTATAATGTAGTAGGTTTATTTAAACATTAAGTTCGCAAAGCTTTGTGTCAAAACCTTGCGAACTTAGCGTAAACTTTGCGTCCTTTGCGGTTAGAAAAACGCGAAGCAAAACAATTTGAAACAATAATACTTGAAACAAAAACAAAATAAATGAAATCAATCATTTTACGAGAAATAAAATCTTTTTTTGGCTCTCCGATCGGCTATTTGGTTATAGCAATTTTCCTGATTATCAACGGACTCTTTTTATGGGTTTTTGAAGGAGATTATAACATACTAAATTCAGGTTATGCCGATCTAACGCCATTTTTTACTTTGGCGCCTTGGATCCTTATTTTCCTGATTCCGGCCGTAACCATGAGAAGTTTCTCTGACGAAAGAAAACAGGGAACGCTCGAATTATTATTAACCAAACCATTATCAATTTGGCAGATTGTAAACGGAAAATTCTTTGGTTCGTTTTTACTAATTATTCTAGCGATTATTCCAACCTTGATTTATGTAAAAGTAATTTCAGACTTAGGCTCGCCAGAAGGGAATATCGACATGGGAAGCACAATTGGTTCTTATTTCGGATTATTGTTTTTAATCGCTTCGTATTCAGCAATCGGAATCTTTACTTCTACCCTTTCAGAAAACCAGATTATGGCTTTTATTATTGCTGTTTTCTTATGCTTTTTCCTTTATTTTGGTTTTGAAGAAATCGCTTCCTTAATTCCTGGTTCAGGTAGTTTTATTTCAGTTTTAGGAATGCAGAATCATTTTAAAAGTATGAGCCGAGGGGTAATTGATACACGCGATGTGATCTATTTTCTAAGCATTGCCATTGCATTTTTATCTTGTACTGTTTACCAATTAAAATCTTTTAAGGCCTAATGAAACCATCTACTCAGCAAAATATCAAAACATTAGGAATAACGATTTTCATTTTAATTGTTCTAAATGTACTGGGAACGTTGTTTTTTCAACGTTTTGATTTAACCAAAGACAAACGCTACACTTTATCGCCAACGACTTTACAAATTGTAAAACAAGTAGAAAATCCGTTGTCTATAAAAATCTATATGGATGGCGAACTTCCTGCAGATTTTAAACGTTTACAACAGGAAACCAAACAATTATTAGAAGAGTTTCAGGCTTATAATAAAAACATTGTTTTCGAATTTGTAAATCCGATGGAGAACGAAGACGAAAGCATGGATTTGACCGAATCGCTTTTCAAAAAAGGATTAACCCCGATAAATTTAACTGTAGACGACAAAGGAAAACAGTCACAGGCGATGGTTTTTCCGTGGGGAGTTGCCGTTTACAACAACAAAGAAGTTAATATTCCTTTGTTAAAAAACAGAATGGGTGCTTCGACTACACAAAAAGTAATCGGTTCTATTCAGCATTTAGAATATTCTATCGCAGATGCTATCAATAAAATAACCAAAAACAAACAGAAGAAAATTGCAATTATAAAGGGCAATGGCGAGCTGCGTGAAGTTCATATTGCTAAAATGCTGATGCAGATTCACGAAAGTTATTTAATGGGGCCTTTTACTTTAGATTCGGTTGCTAAAAACCCAAACGGAACTTTAAAGGAACTGAAAAAATACGATTTAGCCATTATTTCTAAACCTACTGAAAAATTCAGCGACGAAGAAAAAGAAGTTTTAGATCAATATATTATCAGCGGCGGTAAAACACTTTGGTTAATTGATCAAGTGGCTGCCGATATGGACAGTTTGTACAATGATATGGGGGCGACACTGGCGTACCCGAGAGATTTGAATCTAAACGACATGTTCTTCAAATACGGTTTTAGAATTAATCCCGATTTAGTAAAAGACGAATACGGAAGCCCGATAAAACTGGCAACTGGAGAACAAGGAAGTGCAACACAGTACCAGGAGTTTAAATGGAAATTTGCACCAGAAGTTTACCCAACAAGCCAGCATGCGATCGTGAAAAATCTGGGTGGAATTAAATTTGATTTTGCCAGCCCGATTGACACTTTAAAAAACGGAATCAAAAAAACGGTTTTATTACAGTCTTCTCAATACTCAAAAACCATTGGGACCCCATCAGAAATCAATCTGAACATGGTAACGGAAAAAACAACGCCGCAAGATTATTTAAATAAAGGAAATATTCCGCTTGCTGTTTTACTCGAAGGATCTTTTCATTCTGCTTTTGAGAATAGAGTCCTGCCATTCAAAGACAATTCTTTTGCAGCAGTAGGCAAACCAAACAAAATGATTGTAATTGCTGATGGAGATTTAATACGAAATCAATTGGACAAAAACGGGATGCCGGTTGAATTAGGTTACGACCAAAGAACAGGAAATCTCTACGATAATAAAGACTTTATCATGAACTGCATCAATTATCTGCTGGATGATACCGGACTTATTAACATTAGAAGCAAAGACGTAGAGCTGCCATTATTAGACAAAGAAAAAGTTTATCAAACTTATACCCTGACACAATTCATAACTATCGGAGTTCCAATTCTAATTTTAGCCGTTTTTGGTTTGATTTTTACTTTTGTAAGAAAAAGAAAATACAGCAAATAGATGTTAATAAAAAAATGTCATAGTTTGGATAGTTTAAGATATATTTGTAATCCGTATATTTAGCCCTTTATTTGCTAATAAGATCCATACAAAAAACAAAATAAACAGATGAAATTTATAGTATCGAGTTCGTACTTATTAAAACAATTACAAGTTTTAGGTAGTGTAATCAACAGTAACAATACGTTGCCTATTTTAGACAACTTTTTATTTGAACTAAACAATAATGAGTTGACAGTTTCGGCTTCAGATCTTGAAACGACAATGTCTGCTACATTATCGATCGATTCTACAAGTAAGGGAAGCGTTGCTGTACCAGCAAAACTGCTGCTTGAAATTTTAAAAACATTCCCAGAACAGCCTCTTACCTTTACAGTTGAAGACAATAATACTGTAGAAATCAGCTCAAATTCTGGTAAATATGCCTTAGCTTACGCTGCAGGAGAAGAATTTCCTAAAGCAGTAAGTTTAGAAGATCCATCTGTTACTTTAGTTCCTGCAGAGGTTTTGGCAACTGCAGTAAGTAAAACTATTTTCGCTGCCGGAAACGATGATTTACGTCCGGTAATGTCTGGAGTTTTCTTCCAGTTCTCGCCAGAAGGATTGATCTTTGTAGCTACAGATGCTCATAAATTGGTAAAATACGCTCGTACAGATGTTAAAGCATCTCAGGTTGCTGATTTTATTATGCCTAAAAAACCTTTAAACATTTTAAAAAGTATTTTAGGAAGCTCTGATGCTGAAGTAAAAATTGAATACAACGATTCAAATGCGACTTTCTCATTTGACAATTATATCTTGATGTGTCGTTTAATCGACGGAAAATACCCGAATTACGAAGCAGTAATTCCAAAAGAAAATCCAAACAAACTAATGATTGATCGTTCTTTATTCTTAAGTTCTGTTCGTCGTGTTGCGATTTTCTCTAACAAAACTACGCACCAGATTCGTTTAAAAATCGCTGGAGCAGAATTAAATGTTTCTGCAGAAGATATCGATTACTCAAACAAAGCAGAAGAAAGATTAACTTGTGATTATCAAGGTGACGATCTTCAAATTGGTTTCAACTCTCGTTTCTTAACAGAGATGCTGACCAACTTACAATCAGACATGATTATGCTTGAAATGTCGCTGCCAAACAGAGCTGGAATTTTGACTCCTGTTGACGGCTTAGAAGAAGGAGAAACTGTTACAATGTTGGTAATGCCTGTAATGTTAAATAGTTAACATCAAAGTTTCTTTTTGTTACAGGGATTTTTTTTAGTTTCAAATTAAAGACATATCATTGTAAAAAAAAAGATATCGCTATTAACCAACCATTTTTTATACCTAGAAACCGCAATTCTTTAATTTAAGATTTGCGGTTTTTTATTTGATTTTTTTTTTGTTTCAAGTTTCAGGTTTCAGGTTTAACCGCAAAGGTCGCAAAGGTTTTTCGCAAAGTTCGCAAAGTTATCATAAAGCTTTGCGAACTTTTTTATTTCGTAAACTTAAACTTTAGAAAAAAAACTTAGCGAACCTTGCGGTTAAACAACATAAGTATATCAAACTGAAACTTGAAACTTCAAACCTGAAACTTGAAACTTCAAACTTGAAACAATTTTTTTCTTTAACTTTGCAAAATGAAAATAGAAATCTGGTCGGACATTATGTGTCCGTTTTGTTATATCGGAAAAAGACAATTGGAAAATGCATTGGCATCGTTTCCAGATCATGATGTTGAAATTGAGTGGAAAAGCTTTCAACTTGATCCCACCATTACTTCAAATCCAAATCAAAACGTTTATACGTTTCTGGCAGAAAGAAAAGGCATGTCTGTAGAACAATCTATAGAAATGCACAAAGGTGTTGCAGAACGAGCAAAAAGTGTAGGTTTGGATTATAATTTTGATAAAGCGGTTATATCAAATTCGTTAAACGCACATCGAATCATTCAATTAGCCAAAACCAAAAATCTTGGCGGCCTAATGGAAGAGATTTTCTTTAAAGCTTATTTTACAGATGGAGAAGATCTCAACAACGGATTGACTTTGATAAAATTAGGAATTGAGGCTGGTTTGGAAGAAACCGAAATCAGAGCAGTCTTAGAAAGCGATACTTTGTTCTTAAAAGAAGTACAATCTGATATCAAAGAGGCGGGCGAAATTGGAGTTCAAGGTGTTCCTTTTTTTGTATTCGACCGCAAATATGCCATTTCTGGCGCACAGCCGGTTGAAGCCTTTATCAAAACAATCGAAGCAGTAACAACAAAATAACTTCGCTATTTATTTGATTTTATACATTCCTTAAAAACTTTCTTTTAAAATATAAACCGAAGCTGGTATTTTTTTAGTATTTTTAAGTTACATACTTTACTATTAAGTTTAATAACCAACTTCCAATATCGTTTTTAAACTAAAAGCGTGCTGTTTACAATTAAACAGCACGCTTCTATTTTTTAGTGTTTACTAAAAACTTTTAATGACCTGCTCTACCTTTTGAATCTGTTGATTTTGCAGTACTTTTTTTCCCTCTAGAATCAGTTGCTGATTTTTGAGTTTTTCCAGAATCTTTCATTCCAGATTTCGAATCTTTTCTTGAAGTTTCCATAACTATTTAATTTTTAAATTAATATATACAAAGTTGCAAAATACTTACCTCCTGTTTTTATAGAATTAAAATTGATTTTTACAAAATAAAAATCCTTTATAAATAAATCATGTAAGATTAAAATTGAATCCTATAAAATTTTTAACCGTCTAATTTTCAAATTTGTATATCGATAAAAGTAAATTTCTACTAATTTAAAAATATTCGTTATGAAAACAATTGCCAATACTTTAGACAGCAGAAAAATTGATTCTCACCAATGCAGTAAACCAGACCATATTGATACAGCACACGAAAATGAGGCTTTGGATGACGAATTTACTTCAGGACAAAATCAGGATACTACTTATAAGCAATATTGTGATCCCATCTCTTCTTTCGAGATTATCGAAAGCGGTTTAAACCATGCTGAAGATAACACGCCTTATTCAAGTTACGACGATACCAATCCCTACGATAGTTTTAATTTAGATCATGAAGATGACAAATACAATTGTCCTCCGTACAGAAATTTCGATTATTAAAAGATTCTTATCTAAATACTTATAAAATAACCAGGAAATTATGAGTGAATATCTTTCTAACCAAAAAGCAATAGTACCGTGGCTGGGAACTGGAATCGGAATCATGATTTTCGGTTTTGCGGCTGTAAAAGTCTCTTTATTTTTAAAACAGCTTCCCTCTCAATATTGGTCCGAAACGGCTGCTTTAAACAACAATTATACACACGGCATAGGTGTGGGACTTTTAATTGCCGGTGCAATGACGATACTTTTATCTTCTTTACAGCATCAAAAACTAGCCTATTTGCTCACAAAAAGCAAATATCAATATTATACAGTAATTCTAAATTTTATTACTACGGTGATTTTTGCTTTAAGCATTTCGCTGATAGCCTATTTGATTATTGCTGCCAAAACTTAATTAATTCCATAGACATCAAATGAGTGTGCCTTTATTAGCTTTTAACGACAAAGGAATTTACTGTCAGCAGGCAGACGTATATCTCGATCCGTGGCGTCCAGTTACAAATGCCATCATTACACACGGACATTCGGATCATGCGCGCTGGGGGCATCAAAATTACATTACACATCATACCAATGTTTCAATCATAAAACACCGTTTGGGCGATATTAATGTTTCGGGTAAAGACTGGAATGAAACTTTTACCATAAATGGCGTAAAATTTTCTTTTCATCCTGCCGGACATATTATTGGTTCTGCCCAAATTAGAGTAGAATACAAAGGCGAAGTCTGGGTTTTTACGGGTGATTATAAAACAGAAGACGACGGAATCTCGGTTCCGTATGAGGTCGTAAAGTGTCACTCTTTTATAACAGAATGTACATTTGGCCTTCCTGCTTTTAAATGGGAACCACAAGCTGATGTAATGACTGAAATCAATAATTGGTGGGCAGAAAATCGTGCAGAAGGAAAAACTTCTATTCTTTTTGGATATTCTTTGGGAAAAGCACAGCGTTTATTAAAAAATCTCGATCCAAGTCTCGGACGTATTTACACTCACGGAGCGATCGAAAATATGACTGAAATTGTGAGACCGCTGATTCAGCTGCCGCCAACGATAAGGATAACGCCTGAAACAAAAAAAGAGGATTTGCTTGGTAATATCGTAATTGCACCGCCAAGCGCGCACGGCAGTACCTGGATCAGAAGAATGACTCCCTTTGTAACAGGTTCTGCAAGTGGCTGGATGGCTTTTCGAGGCGCCAGAAGAAGACGTGCCGTAGACAAAGGCTTCGTTCTAAGCGACCATTGCGATTGGACAGGACTTTTAGAGAGCATAAAAGCAACCGGCGCAGAAAGAGTAATCTGCACACATGGCTATTCGGACATTTTTTCAAAATATTTAAGAGAATTAGGTTACGATGCCAGAACTGCACATACGCAATATGACGGAGAAACTAATGATGAAGACAGTTGAGTTGTGGGGGTTAGAAGTTATGAGTTATGGGTTATAAGTTATGCGTTATGAGTTATGAGTTATGAGCTGTGAGTTGTGAGTTGTGAGTTAAGCGTTATGGGTTAGAAGTTAAACGTATTAAGTTTAAAGGATATTTTTCAAAAGAATTTTGTTTAAACACTTAGAATACAACTAACATCTAACTTTCCTAACACTCAACTCCTAACACCTAACATCTAACATCTAACATCTAACATCTAACATCTAACATCTAACATCTAACATCTAACATCTAACACCTAACGTATAACTTCTAACTTCTAACTTCCAACATCTAACACCTAACATCTAACATCTAACTTCTAACATCTAACTCCTAACACTTAACTTCAAACAGAAAAAAAATGAAAAACTTTGCTGCACTCATAAAAGCATTAGACAGTTCAAACAAAACTTCGGTTAAGGTCGATGCTTTGACTGACTATTTTATGAAAGCCAGCGATGAAGATAAAGTTTGGACTATTGCGATACTTTCGCACCGACGTCCTCCCCGACCAGTAAATACAACGTTGCTGCGTTTGTGGGCGAATGAATTGGCTGGTATTCCGCTTTGGCTGTTTGAAGAAAGTTATCATATTGTAGGCGATTTGGCTGAAACGATTGCATTGGTTATTCCGACCACAAAAGAACATTCGGACAAAAGACTCACAGAATATTTACAGGAAATTATTGCGCTAAAAAAGAAAACAGATTCTGAAAAGAAAGAATATCTGCAGAACAATTGGCTGGCTTTAAATTATTATGAACGATTCGTTTTTACGAAATTAATTACTGGCAGTTTTAGAATTGGTTTAAGTCAAAAACTAATGACGCGAGCACTTTCTAAGGCACAAAATGTTGACGAAGATACATTGGCTTATAAATTAATGGGAGATTGGAATCCGAATACGATTAGTTTTCAGGAATTGATTTTGGACGAAAAAAGCAGCGATTATTTATCAAAGCCCTACCCTTTTTATTTAGCCTATCCGATTGAAGGCGAACCTGAGAATTTGGGAAATCCAGAAGATTGGAGCGCAGAGCATAAATGGGACGGAATTAGATCGCAGACTATTATTCGCGAAGACGAAATTTACGTTTGGAGCCGCGGTGAAGAATTGGTGACTGATAAGTATCCTGAATTTGGTTCTTTTATAGGTGTTATTCCGAACGGAACTGTTATTGACGGCGAAATACTTCCTTTTACAGAAAACCAAATTGGTACTTTTAATGAACTGCAAACCAGGATTGGAAGAAAAAACGTATCGGCTTCTGTTTTAAAAAATACTCCAGTAATTATAAAAGCTTATGATTTGTTAGAATGGCAGGGAAAGGATATTAGAAATCTTTCGTACGAAGAACGTCGTACTTTGCTAGAGTCATTATTTGAAAACACAAAAGATAAAAATATTCCCATGCAGCTTTCTGAGAGAGTTCAATTTTCTTCTTGGGAGGAATTGACCGCAGAAAGAATGGGTTCGCGCGAAATGAGAAGTGAAGGTTTAATGCTGAAGAAAAAAGATTCGCCCTATTTGGTGGGCAGAAAAAAAGGAGATTGGTGGAAATGGAAAATTGAACCGCTGACAATAGATGCTGTCCTTACCTACGCCATGCGAGGCCACGGACGACGCTCAAACCTTTTTACCGATTATACTTTTGCTTTGTGGCAGGAAAATGAAAATAATGAACGGGAACTCGTCACTTTTGCAAAAGCGTATTCTGGATTAACTGATGCCGAATTTAGAATGGTAGATGATTTTATCAAAAAAAATACATTAGAACGATTTGGTCCCGTAAGAAGTGTTACGCCAAAATTGGTTTTTGAAATTGGTTTTGAAGGCATTTCTCTTTCTAAAAGACATAAAAGCGGGGTTGCAACCCGTTTTCCGCGAATTTTAAGATGGAGGCATGATAAGAAAATTGAAGAAGCCAATTCTATTGACGATTTGAAAGATATGATTGTTTAAAGTTATTAAACGCGCTATTTTGTCATTTCGGCTAAAAGGAAACTCGAACACAACTTGCGAGACTAATGGAGAATGCAGTCAAAAAATCAGTGCAATTCACGGCAAAAAACTTTGTGGCTTAGCGCCTTTGCAGAAAAAAAAATATAAATGAATAGAGAAGAACTTTTTACGATAGCAAATAATTGGTTTGCCAATCAGGGATGGAAACCTTTTCCGTTTCAGACCCAGACTTGGACTGCTTTTCTGCAAGGTAAAAATGGGTTGTTGAATGCGCCGACAGGAAGCGGTAAAACATACGCTTTATGGCTCCCGATTGTTTTAAATTATATTAAAGAAAATCCAAATTATAAAACCAAACATAATCCCGGATTAAAAGCGATTTGGATTACGCCGCTGCGTTCTCTTTCTGTAGAAATCAAGCAGGCTGCCGAACGGGTTATTACGGATCTAGAGGCTAAAATGACGGTTGGAATACGCTCTGGAGATACTTCGACTGCAGAAAGAACCAAACAAAAAGGAAAAATGCCCGATCTGCTGATTACAACTCCAGAAAGTTTACAATTGCTTTTGGCTTCAAAAGGCTATGAAAACATTTTTAAAAATTGCAGCTCGATTGTGATTGACGAATGGCACGAATTACTTGGAACAAAACGTGGCGTGCAGGTCGAATTGGCACTATCGCGATTAAAGACCGTTGCAAAAAACATCCGCATCTGGGGCATTTCGGCCACTATTGGAAATCTGCAGCAGGCACAGGAAGTTTTGCTTGGCATAGATACCGAGGCTTACCACAATTCTGTTTTGATAAAAGCCCACATTCAAAAAAAAATAAAAGTAGTTTCTGTAATTCCAGAAAAAATGGATGCCTATCCTTGGCGCGGGCACATGGGACTTCATTTGATAGATGAGGCTGCAAAAATTATAAAAGCCAGTAAAACAACTTTAATTTTTACAAATGTTCGTTCTGCATGCGAAATCTGGTACCAGCGATTATTAGAAAAATATCCGGAATTTGCGGGCGAAATGGCGATGCATCACGGGAGTATTGACCGCGAAACGAGACTTTGGGTAGAAAATGCCATTCGAAACGAAGAACTGAAAGTAGTAGTTTGTACTTCAAGTTTAGATCTGGGAGTTGATTTTGCGCCTGTAGAATCGATTATTCAGGTGGGCGGACCCAAAGGTGTTGCACGCTTTATGCAGCGGGCCGGACGAAGCGGCCACCAGCCTGGAAAAGAAAGCGTCATCTATTTTCTAGCCACTCATGCTATTGAATTGATAGAAGCTTCGGCTTTAAAAAAAGCGGTTGAAAACGGAGTTATCGAAGATCGAGTTCCGTATTTAAACAGCTGGGATGTTCTGGTTCAATATCTCAATACTTTAGCCGTTTCTGACGGTTTTTTTCCCGATGAAATTTTTAAAGAAATCAGTAAAACCTTTAGTTATCAAACCATTTCTAAGGAAAATTGGAACTGGATTCTAAATTTTATTACCAACGGAAGCCAGAGCCTGCATGCTTATGATGAATTTAAAAAAGTAGAAATTGATGAAAACAGCTGTTACAAAATAACGAGCAGAATGATCGCCATGCACCATAGAATGCAGATTGGAACCATTGTAGGTGATGCAGTAATGAATGTAAAATTTATAAGCGGCGGTTATATTGGGACAATCGAAGAATGGTTTATTTCTAAATTAAAACCTGGTGACACTTTTATTTTTGCAGGAAAAAAACTCGAACTTTTTGCCATTCGCAATATGCAGGTTTTGGTCAAAAAAGCCAGTCCGAAAAAGGAATCTAAAATCGCCAGCTGGATGGGCGGCCGTATGGCACTCTCGGCACAAATGAGCGAACTGCTTCGTCAGGAATTGTATCGCGCGAATACCGAAAATCTTTCGCCCGAACTAAAAGCGCTAAAACCTTTGTTTCTAAGACAGCGAAAAGAATCTATTGTTCCCACTGCAGATGAATTCCTGATCGAAACTTTTAAAACAATAGAAGGATTTCATGCCATTTTTTATCCGTTCGAAGGGCGTTTTGTACATGAAGCTTTGGCCAGTTTATTGGCTTTTAGAATCAGTTTGATCCAATCGATCAGTTTTTCTCTGGCTTATAATGATTATGGTTTCGAACTGCTTTCAGATCAGGAAATTGATATTCAGGGAATGCTGGACAATAATTTATTGTCAACAGAATATGTGCACCATGATTTGCAGAAAAGTTTGAATTCTACTGAAATGGCACGCCGAAAGTTTCGGGATATTTCTGTAATTGCAGGATTGGTTTTTACTGGCTTTCCGGGAAAAATGGTCAAAACAAAACATTTGCAAAGCGGTTCTCAATTATTGTTTGAAGTCTTTCGTGATTTTGAACCTGATAATTTACTTTTGCATCAGGCTTATCGGGAAACTTTTGAGCATCAGCTTGAAGAAGGCCGTTTGATTATGGCATTAGAACGGATTCAAGAACAAGAAATTGTCTGGAAACAGTGTTTAAAACCGACACCTTTTAGTTTTCCTATTATTACAGATCGCCTTAGAGAAAAATTATCGAGCGAGACATTGGCCGAAAGAATTCAGAAAATGACGGCTTCTTACATGAAATAAAATTTATGAAAATTCAAATACAAGACGAATACTTTAACCTTCACTCCAGCGGTGCTTTATTTTGGGAAAAAGAAAAAACCCTGATTATATCTGATGTTCATTTAGGGAAAGTTTCCCATTTTAGAAAACACGGCATCGCAATTCCGCAAAATGCTGTGGCAGAAAATTTTAAACGGTTAACCGATGTAATTGAACTTTTTTGTCCCCATAAAGTAATTTTTCTGGGTGATTTGTTTCACAGTTCCAAAAATGCCGAATGGCAGTTGTTTCAGGATTGGGTAACGGTCTGCACTGGGAAATTAATTCTTGTGGCGGGAAATCATGATATCATTGATGAAAAACATTACCATAAAATCGGAATTGAGGTTGTACAGCTGTTAGAAATTGGGAGTTTCTTCTTTACACATCATCCAACAGAAAAAGAAAACTTTTTTAATTTTTCAGGCCACATTCATCCAGGCATTACACTTCGCGGACTTGGTTTGCAAACCTTAAAGCTGCGCTGCTTTTTTCAGAAACCCAATCAATTGATTCTGCCTGCGTTTGGTGAGTTTACAGGGAAATATATTTTAAAACCAAACCAAGATGACATCGTTTATGCCATAGCCGGAAATGAAGTTATTCTGATAAATAATTAGGCTAAAATGCAGTTTTTTCTAACACATAGAAACATAGATTTTTCTTGACTAAATAAAGGTAATTGAAAGAAACCAGCTTCTCACACCTAGCTCGATGTGTTTGGCACTTGTTTAATCTTTACCAAAAATATCAATTGCCTCCAGATTTATCTGGAGGTTCAAATAAAGCGTACTTAAAGGCTTTAGCCCAATAAATCCTATTCGGCTAAAGCCAATTCTATTTTCAAATTATAACCCGCATCTAAAGATGCTGGCAATTGATCATATTGTTTTTTTTTCGGTTAAAAAATAATTAGAGTTTTTTATACTCTACTCCTTTTTTATCGGCATACGGCAGCAACAGATTCATTACTTTGGTATACTTCTTATCAAGTTCAATCCCTTTCGTATCGTCCAGATTTCTAGCAGCTTTATCAACTTCTTCATCGCTTTTTCCTTCATCAATCATTTTTGCAATTATCATGAAATCTTTACTCTGAATTTGATCTGCATATTCAAACAAATCGATTCCTGAATTTACAATTTCGACAGCATCATCGTCGGGATTTAAATCTTTAATCCTTTCAATGTCTTTTTTAAAAGTATTCGCGTAAGCATAATTTACAACTTCTACACAAGTTGCTTTTCGCATTGTTTTTCCGTCTTCAGCTGGTAACTGCAGCGTTCCGTTTGCTTTCTGCTGACGAAATTCTTTAAAAACCCTTTCAAAACTAGACGGAATTTTATTGGCATTTAAACCAATCTGCTGGAAAATTTCGTTTGGATCATCTTTGATAAGATTGCATGATGAAATGCAAATCAGTACTAGAAAAAATGTTATCGTTTTGGCTTTCATATTTACCTTGGGTATTGTTTTAGCTGGGTTGCATAGACAGGATCAATTTATCAATTTTCATCAATATAACTTCATCATATTCTTTTTTTCTTTTGTCTTTTTTTGAGCTCGAACTAAAATTCTCGCTTATCCTGTAATTTTTTACAAACTGGCTTTTCTGTGCTCCCAAAGAATAATACCAGCTTCCCATTTCAGAATGCACAAAAATCACCGCTTCATTCAGATTCAAAATTTTTCTTTTAGAAAAAAACAGACTGCTTTTGTAAACTGCATTGTTTTGCTGATCGAATGTATAGCGAATTTTTGGACCTATTTGGATATCGTATAAACTGTGCAGGAAAAAATATACTAAGAATACACCAATTACCCAAAACATTTGTTTATCGATATATTTTTGAACGAAGAACAATCCTGTACCACAAACCAAAATTCCAGACAAAACCCATTTGGATAAGTTCACAGATGGTTTTTTGGGACAAAGGGAGAAACTGTTCAACGTTTCTTCTATACTATATCTTTCTTGAATAGTCATCTTGGCTCAAAATTTCATTGATTTCATTCATCAAAACCTGTAATGATCTGGTCGAAAAACTCTGTGCAATACCGGTACATTTTTCTTTGTCATCTTTAAGATAATACAGATTTAGAGAAACATTTGTAGTGATAAAGTTGTGTCTGACTTTTACCATTTCAAAATTTACAAAATCGGTAAACGGAATTTCGACAGATTTATTGATCAGACCGTTTTTAATAATAAATGCTTTTTTATGGAGGTCAATACTGAAATTTTCCTGCCAGATCGAAATAAAACATAAAACGGTAAGAATACCAAAAATCCAGATCATGGCCGAGTTTTGGTTCCACATTCCTGCTGCAGTCAAAGCAGCCATTCCGATCACAACAATTAACCCGAAACCGTATTGTCTTTTCATTACCAACAGATTTCCTTCTCTAGTAAATTTTTTAAATTCAGACATCTTTAATCAATTTTAACACCGTCAATTACTAATGTGTCGCAAAGAAGCGATATATAAGAACTATTATAATCGGCTGTGATCTGGTCACTCATAGAATCAATTCTTCCTTTAGTAAAATCAAATTTTCTGACAGGCATTTTTCCGTAAGAATCTGTCATGATAATCTGACCGTCTATGCCGGTTTTGTTTCTCATAAAAGCCGCCAGCAATACAATATCCTGTTTTTCGAAATCAAGCGAAAAATAATAGTTATTTTTAACTTCGTTCGTTTCAGTATTAATCACACTTTTGGTAAAAGAAAAAGTAGCAGAACGAATGGGTGCTTTTATGGTTTTGGCACCGTCTTTTACCAAAATTTCGATTTTGATGCGTTTATCATCTTGTTGTCCGTATGTCAAAACAGAAAAAAAACAGCATGCTATTAATACGATTGTAAAAAATTTCTTATTCATAATTTAGTATTTTAAAAATTAATTTATAGCAGCAAGATTACTGCGAAGATCTTCTTGTACCAATTCAGAATTGGCAAATGGATGCTTTAAGTTTTTATTTGGTAATCCTGCCTGATTATTGAGATTCAGGGGCAGTCACGGCACTTCTAAAACCTTAACAAACACAGGTATTTACACCAAAAAAGTGCTCTTTATTTTTTGGTTGATCTGTTTGCAATTTGTACTTTGGCAGCACTAACCACTATACATGCAGTCCAAAAAATTCATAAATCCAGTACAAATCAAAAAAGCAAAATGGTTGTTTTACTTCATGGTTTTATTCGTTTCGAATAGCAATGCACAGGAAATTTCTTCAATAGAAAAAATTGCGGCATACGGTTACGAAAAGCGTTTTTCTGATTCTTCTTCAAGTAAAAAAATCCAGCTTCAGGCATTAGAACTCGCCAAGAAAAAAAACAATATCGAGGATCAAATCATCTGTTATTCCTATTTAGCTTTAACACAGCGGCGTTTACTTCATCTCAAAGCTTTCTCGCAATACGCAGATTCTTCTTTTGTATTAGCCAGCAAAACCAATAAAATACGAGCAAAGGCATTCGCTTTTTATTCGATGGGAGCTTTAAAGTCTTATATTGAAGACAAACCTCAGGCAATAGAAAACCTTTTAAAAGCGTACGAGCTTTTTTCTAAAATAAAAGCACACGGCCAATGTGCCAAAATAGCTTCGGACATATCGTATTTATTTTCGCCGGCTTCACCAGAAAAAGTCAAAAAATATGCGCAGGAAGCTTTGCATCATGCTGAAAAAGCGAAAGATCCCGAAAGCCAGCTGTACGCGAGGCTCGCTTTTGGCAGTTATCTGACCGATAAACTTGATTCGGGATTCAATGAAGAATGGCAGCCTGCAGTAGATTTTTTTAAAGAAACGGTGCTTCTCGCGGAGCAAAATGCCCATAGAATCATCAGTAAAAGTAACATCGGAATTGCTTACATAAATCTGGCAGATCTGTATTCTAAAGGTCCAAAACCAATGGATGAAACTGCATTTTTAGAAAATCTACAGAAAGCAACGGTCATTGCCAAAAAATACAATATCAAGATTATTTACAGAAGTGCTATAGGACTGCAGGGCTATTATTATACCGAAAAAGGAGATTATGCAAAGGCCGAACTGCTGTTTATAGAAGGAATCAAATACCAGCAGAGTCTTCCGTATACAGACAATTATCTGCTGGCTGTTTTTTACAATTGCTTAAAGGATGTTTCAGTAAAAAGAAAAGATTTTGAAGCTTATTATCATTATGATACTTTGTACACTAAGTACAATCAATTAAAGTATAACGAGAACACTCAAAAAGTACTTCAGAATGCCGATGCGAGATACGAATCTTCCAAAAAAATGGAACGCATCCAGCAATTAGAATTAGAAAATGAATTGCAGCAAAAAAATAAACTTTTGGGCTACGGGATCGCAGGAGTACTTTTAATTGGTTTGATTTTCATGTTCAGATCGTATTATTACAGACAAAGATACTATCTCAATCGAGAAGAAATTCTGAAACAGGAACAGGCTAACAGCGAATTGAAAGTGCAGTTAATGGAGAAAGAAACACTCGAAAATCTTGCGGCAAGACTCTCTATAGAAAGACGATTGCTGCGCTCGCAGATGGATCCGCATTTTATTTTTAATGCTTTAGGGAATATCCAAAGCATGATTTTACAAAAAGACACCATTCCTGCGGTTTCGTATCTTACTAAATTTGCAAAACTCACCCGTCAGGTTCTCGAGCAGTCGCGCAAAGAAACGATCTCGCTGGAAGAAGAAATTGGTACTTTGACCAATTATATCGAACTGCAGCAGCTGCGCCTCAACAATAGTTTTGATTATACTATTGAATGTGACGCGGCGGTAGAAACCGACCTGCTTATTCCCCCCCTGCTGATTCAGCCTTTTATTGAAAATGCCGTTGAGCATGGATTAAAACCGCGCGAAAAAGATTCGAAAGGCTTATTAGAAATATATTTTAAGCAAAATGATGAAGAAAATCTAATCTGTACCATAAAAGACAACGGAATTGGATTAACGGCTTCTAGAAAACTAAAAATAAACGACAATCATCATTCTTTGTCTGCCACTATCACAGACGAAAGGCTTTCTAAAATGAAGAAAGATTATCCGTTTGCTGGTTTTCAGGTTTTAGAACGTGATCCTGAAACGGACAGCTCTGGATGTTTGGTTATTATTACTATTCCAATTTTATAAAAATGTACAAAACTATAATTGTAGAAGACGAAAAGCGCATTAGTGAAGCATTGTCTATTATGCTCGAAATGGCAGCTCCCGATACGATCCAGATTATCGCTTACGCAGAAAGTGTAGACGAAGCTGTAAAACTGATTGACCGTTTAAAACCTGATTTGGTTTTTATGGATATCATGCTCCAAAATGGAACTGGTTTTGATGTATTGCAACAAATTTCGTTTAACTCTTTTCATCTCATTTTTACCACGGCTTACGAACAGCATGCTATAAATGCTTTTAAGTACAGCGCGGTCGATTATCTTTTGAAACCTATTGATCCTGAAGAACTAAAAACAGCTATTGAACGAATTGAGGTGCAGCAGCAGCGAGTGCTTCAAAAACAGCAGTTAACAGAATTGCAGCACAATCTTTCTAAAACTCCAGACCGAATCATCCTGCCAACGCAGGAAGCGATGTATGTGGTAAAACTGGAGCAGATTATCAGATGCGAAACATCGGGATCCTATACAACTTTCTTTTTAACAGACGGACGAAAAATAATGGTTTCTAAACCTCTTAAAAATTATGAAGATTTATTAGAACCTCCTTTGTTTTTCAGGATTCATCAATCGCATTTAATCAATATTAATGCGATTGTGAGTTATTCCCGAGAAGGAATGGTGCATATGAATGATAAGTCTGTAGTGCCGATTTCGAGAGGAAAAAAAGAGCAGTTTTTTAAACTGATGAAAGACGAAAATTAACTTTTTACCAAGATTATTTCACCCTATACCGATTTAAATAATACCAATACCAATCTAAAACTACCGAAGACAAAGCGGCTCTTGAGAATCTTGTTCTGTACCTCTATTTTTGCCTCAATAAATAACGTAAACGATGAACAACAAAACCCTTTCTATCTTGAGCTATATAACTATTATTGGTTGGGTTATAGCTTTTGTTAAAAGTAAAGATTTAACACCAAAAAGTGATTTGGTCAACTATCATTTAAAACAAGGATTCGGAATTTTTATAGTTTCCTTAATCCTAAACATTGCACTTTCTGTAGTGGTGGCTGCAGTACCGTCTTTGTATTTTTTAAGCTACATTGGATACATTCTTTTTATTCTATGGATTTTTGGAATTATAAATGCTGCCAACGAACAAAAAAAGCCAATCCCGGTTATTGGAAAAATTTTTGAAAATCAATTTGGTTTTATAAACTAATTTGAATTGACTCTTTTTTAACTGCCGTTTTTATTTTTTGAATTAGGATGATTCTTAAAGAACCTCTGTATTTTGGGTCAGAATACAGAATAGTACTTAGGAATTTTTCCTTTTTTTGTATAAGCTAAGACAATCCTTCTAACTGCTGAAAAATCGGAATCACCGTTTTTCCTTTTTCGGTCAAATGATATTCAATATGGAGCGGTTTTAGCTTTACAGTTGTTTTTTCTAAAAGTCCCTCTTCTTCCAACTCTCTCAAAGCAACAGACAAAGACTGCTTGTTGGAACCCGGAATCTGCCGCAGCAAACTATTAAATCGTAAAGGCGACTCAACAGCCAAACGAAAAATTGCCGCTTTCCATTTCCCCGATAATATTTTTAAAAGTCTTTGTGCCGGACAGGTTTCTTTTTCTTCCATAAATACAATTGCAGTACTGCCTATTTGTTTGAGAATGCTATTTGGTTTCTAATTTGTTCAAACTTAACGTAAAATGTAAAACAAAAAAAGAAAACAGAGTAAAATTGAGAAAGTTTACCCGAGGTTTTATTTTTCTAACGAAGAGTACACTGAAAATTTCGCAGAGTGAGCAAGTTATTTGAACTCTATGAAAACCTCTTTTCTCTGCGTTACATTATTTTTACCAAATACTTTACTGTAAATCCAATGTTAGACGCACTGCGGTTCGCCTCTACGGAAAACCTTGGTCGCTTTGAACCTTTGCATCTTTGAGCCTTTACGGACAAATTCAGTATGCCTCGTTTAATTTATTTTTTATTACCCCAAAGTTTTGTAAAAAAAATTAAATTTGAACTCCCTAAATACGCCCTATACATTATGACCATGATTAGAAAACATCTTTATTTTATTACGCTCTTTTTATCCCTTTTCTTAGTTCAGCAAGGCTTTGCTCAGACAAAAGCAGTTCCGAAAAAGGAAAGTTCAGGAAGATTATTCAACGACACTACCGCTACAGACAGCGACTATTTGATGGCAATTGAGAAAGCCGGCGAAGTCCTGGAGTCGGCTTATAACGACACCGATTTTGAGGGCAGTACTTTTCATCTTTTTGGAGAAATGAAACGCACCGAAAGCAAACTTGAGCTTATTTTGTCAAGTTTAAAAGGCGCCAATCCAAATGTTCGTAATCAGCAGATGTACCGCTTAGTGCTGCAGGAAATTCAGCAGGAGCTGGATGAGCAGAACAAAGCCATTAATGAACGAAATGGCCATCTCGAAGAAATCAAAAAAAGAGTTATTGACCTTCGCAAAGACAAAACTTTAATTACTTTGTTACGAGACACCATACGCCGTAAACAATTTAAAAAAGAATTTGCCGATCTTAAAAAGAGATATATTGCAACTGATAGTTTAATGACCAAAAATCAATCGGTTTTAAACAACAAAAAAAGATTGACTGTACAACGCAAAATTTCGGTTTCGAATGCGTTGGTTACGGTTGAAGGCAAATTAGAAAAATCTGGAATTAGTATTTTCAATAAAGAATATCCGTCGCTTTGGCAGACCAGCGATTCGGCCGTGAAGAAAAAAATAGCCCACAATATCAAGGCAAAAATTATTATAGAAGAAAATGTTGCTGCTTATTATTTAGGTTATAAAGCCGGCGGTTTGATTACGCTGTGCTTTTTTATGGGAATTTTGTTTTGGTACATTTCACGAAACATCAAATATTTAAAAGAAAACGGACACAGTAAAAATCTGTCCCAATTCAATTTTAAATATCTTAATAGAGGCGTTTTAATTCCTATTGTGGTTATTGCCTTAAATATTGCAGTAGTCACCAATTTGTATGCACCTGCCCTATTTTTAGAATTACTGCAGCTGGCATTATTGGGAGCCTTAACGGTTTTGTTTAAAAATCAATGGTCAGGCGTTGCGATGCGCAATTGGCTTATGCTTCTAGCTTTGTTCTTTGCACTTTGTTTCTTAGACTTATTTATTACAATTGGTTTGTTACAGCGTTGTGCCTTTATTGCCATCAATGTGCTTGGTATTCGCTACGGATTGGTGCAAATTAAAACTTTAGAAGAACAGCTTTACATTAAACGATTTTTTAAATGGGCAAGCATCCTTTTCATCGGATTAAACGGCTTGTCGATTCTTTATAATTTATTTGGAAGAGTTTCACTTTCAAACATGCTGAGCCTTACCGCTTTTATTTCGCTTACTCAAATTGTAGCTTTAAGTGTCTTATTAAAGATTTTTTTAGAAATTATTCTGTTGCAGATCTACACAACACGAGTAAAAAGAGGTATCGAAAAAATGTTTGATTACGAAAGTTTATCCGATACATTAAAAAAACCTTTTATCATCGTGATCAGTTATATGTGGCTGATTGTGATTGCTTCTAATTTGAATATTTGGGAATCGCTGCGTGCTGCAATTCAAAAATTGCTGAGCCATCCCAACACCATCGGAAGTATTACTTTTACGCTGGGTAATATCGTTTTATTCTTCATCATTATCTGGATGGCGCATTTACTGCAAAATTATGTTGCTTATTTCTTTGGTGAAATTGACGATGAAAACGAAGAAAACATCAATAAGAGACAGCATTCTAAATTATTGATCACACGATTAGTTGTTTTAATAGCGGGGTATCTGCTGGCGGTTGCAGCCTCTGGAATGCCGTTAGACAAACTGAGTATTCTTTTGGGAGCATTAGGAGTCGGTGTTGGTCTTGGTCTTCAAAATGTGGTTAATAATTTTGTTTCGGGTATTATTTTAATTTTTGACAAACCGATTCAGATTGGCGATGTGGTAGAAATAAGTTCAGAATCTGGCCGTGTCAAATCGATGGGGCTTCGTACGACCAAAATCAATGCGCCAAATGGTGCCGAAATTATTATTCCGAATGGTAATTTATTGTCTCAAAACATTACTAACTGGACGTATACTGATAATTTTAAATTGGTAGAAATTACTTTTGAAATTAACGGCGAAACCATTCCAGAAGAAATTAATGCAATTGTAAACGAAACATTATTGAAGCTGCCGCTGGTTAATAATTCTAAAACTTCTCAGATCTATTACAGTGCTATTTCTGATGGAAAATACAAACTATTGATCAAATTCTGGTGCAGTATTTATCGTACCGAAGAAACGATCAGCAGTGCTCGTCAGGAACTTTACAGCAGCTTTAAAGAGAAAGGTTTGACGTTCTCCAGCTAAAGTTAATTTTAAAGGCGGCAGTTGTAAAATTACCGCCTTTTTTGTTGTTGAAAAATTATCTAATTACGTTTATAAAACATTCTAAAAATGAAAGAATATAAAATGGGAAAATTTTGGGCGGCCTTAATTTATATCGGCGGTCTGCTCCTTATTACTTTATTTGGCTTTTTATTGTTTATGCCGTTTCTTCCGGGATTTAAAAACGACATTCAAACAGAAGTTCATAACTATTTTCTGGCACCGCTGTCTATTATAATGATAGTAGTTTTTGTTCTCGGAATTTTAGACACTGCAAAAGGAAAATTCATCATCGATACTCATAAAATTACGCGTATTGGTGCATTCTCTAAAAGAGAAATACTTCTTCATGATATAAAAGGCTACAGAATAAATGATAAATTTATTTTAATCGAATCTAAAAGAGAGGATCAAAAAACTATTAAAATTGCTTTGCAGACGGCCAACCTCAACGATATTAAAGATTGGCTTAAAAATGAGTATCCTAATCTTGATGTGCAGCAGAAAAAGAATGAGAAAAAAGACATTCTTAACAATCCGAATTTTGGAGGGACAAAAAAAGAAAGAGAAGAATTGCTTCAGCGTACTGCAAAAACAGTCAGAATCTTCAATTGGATAGGCGGAATTGCCGCAGTCTGTGCCTTTTTCTTTCCTAAGCCTTATTGGTTGGTCGTGGGCTCGTGTATCCTATTTCCTATAATCGCCTTAATTATAGTAAAATATTACAAAGGCTTAGTTCAAATAGACAGCCGTGAGAATTCCAGTTATCCGTCTATTTTTGCCGGACTGTTTTTCCCCTCAACCGCACTTTTTATCAGAACGCTGCTCGATTTTAATATACTTGATTATTCGAATATCTGGCTCCCAATGACTGTTATAGCTCTAGTTCTTATGGCTTTGTTTATGATTGGAAATTCCGAATTTCAACTTACTAAAGTAAAAGAGGTTTTTTCAGTATTATTCTTAATGTTTTTAATGGCTGAATATAGCTATGGTGTAGTAATTTTTACAAATTGTACTCTTGATACATCAGAGCCTGTACATTTTCATACAAAGGTTTTAAACAAAAGAACCAGTACGGGCAAAAGCACGAGTTATTATTTAGAACTCACCGCTTGGGGAGATCAAAAAAATCCTGATGAAGTTTCTGTTACTCAGGAAGAATACAAAACCTATACTATTAATGATCCTGTAAATGTTTATTTTATGAAAGGAAATTTTGAAATTCCTTGGTACGAAATATCCAAATAAAATTGGAACAGCTAAATTTTAAAAGGCGGTAATTATAAAATTACCGCCTTTTATACTTATGATCAATCCGCTTAGGAAATCGCATTGCTCTTTTAAAAAATACAATTATAAAAGTCAACTCTTTAGCATTGATTAAACTATCCCGCAGCTGGTTTATCTTCATAAAAAAAAGCCGATTTCCCCCACGAAATCGACTTTTTAAATTTTCTCCTTACGGAAAAAAAAGCTGCATTTTATTTTCTAAGTTTAGCGTATTGCGAACCTCAGCTTAAGACCATATGAAACCAATCTGACGTCATTGGCTAAAGGAGAATCTAATACACTGTTGTATTGAAATTGTACCGGAAGTTCAGGGTTGTACTGAACCAGGTTCTTATTTCCTTCTTTATCATAGATGCTATTCAGACCGTAATCCAGATAAACACCCAGGTAAAAAGAACTTCTGTCTCCGATTTTTTGTTTTACACCAGTTTCAAAAGTAGCCGAATAAGATACATCGGTAGTAATATCCTGTTTGCCTGTTTTTACATCATTGAAAGAACCAAAACCAGCAAATGCAGGAGATAATAATTCTACATTGTATTGTGGATAATAACCGCTTGTTGTAAGGTTTTGAATTTTACTTTCATAAGTACCGCTGGCAGCAAATCCTATTTTGGCGCCTGCAGCAAGATACAATTGAGTAGTTCCCGGAGTTTCAAACTGGATTCCAATTGGAACATTTACATAGCCTAATTTTTGTTCTTCTCTAAAGTTTGTTGCTCTGTATCGGAACAGAAAGTTTTCATTTTCAGCATCAGTTGCCGCGTACTGACCGTTTACAAATGCAAATTTTGCATCGGAACTGTACGTTTGGTATTCTACACCAATTCCAATACTTAGAGTTTCACTTAAATAGTACGAATATCGAATTCCTGCGCTAAACCCGTTTCCTGGTACTTCACCAGCACCTGAACTGTATTTTAGAAAGGAAGCCGGCCCCGCAACAGCTGCCGATAGTTCGTGTTTTTTATCCTGACTATAACCCTGAAGGCATACAGCTAGTAATGCGGTCATTGCAGCTATAGATTTTATCGAGGTACATATATACTTTTTCATCTTAAAGTTGTATTAGCCGGTAACATTATGATCTGTTACCGGCATGGTTTTGTTTATTTTACAATTACTTTGAATGATTTCTTGATGCTGCCTGATTCAAGAACTACCAAATACATATTACTTTCTACTGTTTGAGGTAATTGTATTTGAGTCTGAGCAGTTGATGATTTCACGGTTGTGATCAATTGACCAGAAACAGAGTAAAGACTAATTTGCATATTATCCAGATCGCTTTGCGGTAAGTCGGCATCTACAGTAATTGTTTTTCCTGTTTGAACCGGATTAGGGTAAAGTTTAATCTGAAATGAATTTTGTGCTTGAAGTTTGGTGCTGCATGTCTGCAGTACTTTTCCATCCTTAGTTGTCAATTTTACACTGTAATCAGCATTCAAATCTAATGTATTAGACAAAACATCCCCTGCTGAAAAATATTGGTTTGTTCCGATAACCTGACCGTTTTTAAGCCATTGGTAAGCAACAAATTCATAACCTCCATTTGTTTGAGGATTGTTGTTAACTAACAATACGTTATTGAATTTTTGATGTACAATATCATAGAAACCAAATGGTTTTTCGACTGTTATCACATACGTAGCAGTTGTACTTCCATCTTCAGAAGTAACGGTTACATTTTGTGTATAAATTCCTGGTTTAGGAGAATTAACAGTCAAATTAGCAGCTGGGCTGAACGTTGCGTTCGTTTCATTAACAAATGACACGTTTACATTGTTTTCGCCGCATTCCATCAAATAGTAAAGGTTCTTCGCTGGATTTGTAAATACTTTATTACCAAGCGTAACTTTAGTTATTGTTACGTCGTTGTTTTTAATCACTAGTAATTGCGAAACGCTTACTGCTGGCAGGTAATTGGCGTCTCCGCTTTGCTGTGCTGTAATCGTTATTTCGCCTGGTCTTACCATTGTAACTGCTCCCGCTGCTGTAACAGTTGCAGCTGGTAAAGGAGTTGTAAATGTAGAAGTATAAGTAACAGGCAGGTTTGAGCTTGCAACAGCAGTTAAATTAAAGGTATTTACCGCACCAAGAGTTTTTATTCCTAATGCAGGAAAAGTGATCTGCTGTGGTGCTTTATTGATTGTTAACTGTGCAGTAAGCGTGACTGGTGAACAATTAGAAGCAGTTGCTGCCGGCGAAATCACCGCAGTTACTGTATAAACACCCGCATTAACAGCGCCATTTGATGTTCCTGTTGCTGGAGAAGTAGTATATACTACACTTGCTCCCGCAGGAAGATTTGAAACTTGTACTGTTTGTGCATTTCCGTTATAAGTATAAGCTGCTCCGGTAAAAGTTACCTGATTTAATGGTGAAGCCAATACTTTAACATTTTGATTTTGTGTTGAAATATTACCATTTCCGTCATCATAACTCCACGTGATTACATAAGTTCCCTCAGCTGTATAGTTAAGAGGACTTGTAGTAGTTGCAGTAACAGTTCCCGCACAATAATCACTTGCTGTTGGAATTGTAATCTGCGATGATAAAACAGAACAGTAGTTTGTAATATCAGGCAGGTTGGCTACATCAGGAACTGGTGCCGTACTATCTGGAGTAGTTGAAATCGTTACCGATTCTGTTGCCTGACATCCGTTAGCATCTGTAATGGTTACCACATAAGTTCCCGCAGCTAATCCTGAAGCTGTTGCCGCAGTTCCGCCAGATGGTGCCCATGAATAGGTATAAGTACCAGTTCCTCCTGTTGGAGTTACAGTTGCAGATCCGTCAGTTCTTCCAATACAAGTTACGTCAATATGCGTTGTGGCTGCAGTAATTATTGTTGGCTCGCCAATAGTTACGCTTTCAGTTGCAGTACATCCATTACTATCTGTAATAGTTACCGTGTAGGTACCAGCCGCTAATCCGCTTGCTGTTGCTGCATTTCCTCCTGAAGGAGACCAAGAATAAGTATATGGAGCTGTTGCACCAGTTGCTGTAACCGTTGCAAAACCATTACTGCCTCCATTACAAGAAACATCTGTTTTAGAAATAGAAGTTGTAAATGGAGTTGGTTCTGTAATTGTTACATTTTCAACAAGCACACATCCATTAGCATCTGTAATGGTTACGCTATAGTTACCAGCAGCTAGTCCAGCAGCTGTACTTGCAGTTCCTCCATATGGAGCCCATACATAGGTATAACCTGAAGTTCCTCCTGAAACTGAAACAGATGCTGTACCGTTACTTCCTCCAAAACAACTCACAGCTGTTGTTGCTGTTACTGCAGAAAGAGGTGCAGCAGGTTGGGTAATCGTAAAACTTTGTGTAATCTGACATAAATTACCATCTGTAACAGTTACTGTATAAGTACCCGCGGCTAATCCTAAAGCTGTCGCTGCAGTACCTCCAGAAGGTGCCCATGAGTATGTATAAGCGCCTGATCCGCCAGTTACATTTACAGTTGCTGCACCAGTTGCATCTCCGAAACAACCTACATTGGTAATTGTCCCTGATGAAGCTGTTAGAGGAGCTGGTTCACTAATCGTAAAAGTTTCTGTAGTCTGACATAAATTATTATCTGTAATAGTTACCGTATAAGTTCCTGCTGCAAGTCCTGTAGCTGCAGCTGCAGTTCCACCTGTTGGAGCCCAAAAATACGTGTAAGGAGCTGTAGCACCGCTAACCGTTACAGCTGCAGATCCTGTTGCATTTCCAAAACATGTTACATCGGTTTGTGTTCTCGATACGGTAAATGCTGCTGGCTCAGTGATTGTAAAGCTTTCAGTTGCTGTACAACCATTACCATCTGTAACCGTTACCGTATAAGTACCCGCTGCTAACCCTGAAGCTGTTGCTCCAGATCCGCCTGCAGGCGACCATGAATAAGAGTAAGGAGTTACACCTCCTGTTACTGCTGCTGTTGCAGTACCATTAGCACCTCCATTACAGCTCACATTTGTTTTTGAACCTTCTGAAGCTATTAAAACTGCAGGTTGATCAATAGTAAAACTTTGCAATACTGGACAAGAGCTGCCATCTGTTATAGTAACATCATAAACTCCCGCTGACAGACCGTTTATTGAAGCTGTAGTCGCACCGTTTGACCAAAGATACGTATAAGATCCTGCCCCGCCTGTTGGCGCTACTGTCGCAGAACCGTTGGCGCCGCCATTACAGCTCACATTAACCTGTGATGGATTTGCACTTATACCAGTTGGCTGGTTAATTGTTATATTGTTTATAGTAGTTGAACAAGTATTACCATCTGTAATAGTCACACTGTATATTCCTGCTGGTAATCCTGTAATAGTTGCTGTTGTCGCACCGTTTGACCATAAGTAGGTATAACCTGGAGTACCTCCTGTACCTGTAACTGTTGCAGTTCCGTTAGCCCCTCCAAAACAAGAAACTGAAGTTGTAGCAATTGTTCCGCTAAGAGCAACAGCAGGCTGACCAATTACAATACCCGTAATTGTTTTTTGACAAAAATTGGCATCACTTATGGTTACACTGTAAGTTCCTGCTGCTAATCCTGCAGCAGTTGCTGCTGTACCTCCGGACGGTGCCCATAAATAGGTATAAGTACCACTTCCACCAGAAGGACTAACTGTAGCAGTTCCGTTAGAGCCGCCAAAACATGAAGCATCAGTTGTAGAAATTGTTCCATCAACACTAGAAGCCGGCTGACCAATTACAATACCAGTAATTGTTTTTTGACAATTGTTGAAATCAGTAACAGTTACACTGTAAGTTCCTGCCGCTAGTCCTGAAGCAGTTGCTCCTGTACCGCCAGTCGGTGCCCATAAATAGGTATAAGGACCCGTTCCTCCAGAAGGACTAACTGTAGCAATTCCGTTAGAGCCGCCAAAACATGAAACAGCAGTTGTAGAAATTGTTCCATCTACACCAGCAGCCGGCTCGGTAATTACAATGCCAGTAAAAGTTCTTGGGCAAGCGTAGGCATCTGTAATCGTTACGCTATAAGTTCCTGCACTTAAACCATTTGCTGTAGCTGTTGTAGCTCCGTTTGACCATAAGTAGGTATAACCAGGAACACCTCCTGTAGCTACAACTGAAGCACTTCCGTTAGATCCTCCCTTACAAGAAGCACCTGTTGTAGCTATAGTTGCGTTAATAACTGAAGGTTGTGTTATGGTAATGTTGTTAATTACTCTTGAACAAGAGTTGGCATCTGTAATCGTTACACTGTAAACTCCCGCAGTCAATCCTGAAATTGCAGAAGTTGTAGCGCCGTTTGACCATAAGTAAGTATAACCAGGAGTTCCTCCTGAAGGAATAACTACAGCACTTCCGTTAGATCCTCCATTACAAGCAACACTTGTCGTGCTGATAGTTCCGTTAAGAGCAATAGCAGGCTGGCCTACTACAATACCCGTAATTATTTTTTGACAAAGATTGGAATCGGTAATAGTGACACTGTAAGTTCCTGCAGCTAATCCTGTAGCAGTTGCTGCTGTACCGCCAGACGGTGCCCATGAATAGGTATAAGTTCCCGTTCCTCCAGAAGGAGTAACAGTCGCAGTTCCGTTTGATCCTCCATTACAAGAAACGGCAGTTGTAGAAATTGTTCCATCAACAGCAGCAGCCGGCTGGCCAATTGTAATATTATTGATTGTTTTTTGACAAGCGTTGGCATCGGTAATAGTTACAGTGTAAGTTCCTGCGGCTAATCCTGTAGCAGTTGCTGCAGTACCGCCAGTCGGTGACCAGGAATAGGTATAACCCGGAGTTCCTCCAGAAGCAACAACTGTAGCAGTTCCGTTTGATCCTCCATTACAAGAAACAGCAGTTGTAGAAATTGTTCCATCAATAACAGAAGCTGGCTGGCCGACTATAATACCAGTAAAAGTTCTAGAACAAGTTTTGGAATCTGTAACGGTTACACTATAAGTTCCTGCAGCTAATCCTGTAGCAGTAGCAGTAGTAGCTCCGTTAGACCATAAGTAGGTATAACCAGGAGTTCCTCCCGAAGGAACAACTGTAGCGGTTCCATTAGAACCTCCGAAACAAGAAACAGCAGTTGTAGAAATTGTTCCGTTAACCACTGAAGGCTGTGTTATAATAATATTGTTTATAGTTCTGTTGCAATTGTTCGCATCAGTTATAGTTACACTATAGTTCCCAGGTACTAATCCTGAAACTGCAGCAGTCGTAGCAGCGTTTGACCATAAATAGGTATAAGCGCCCGTTCCTCCAGAAGCAGTAACTGCAGCAGTTCCGTCTGATCCTCCATTACAAGAAACGTTGGTACTATTTATTGTTCCATTAAGGACAGCAGGCTGTGTTATTACGATTCCTGCGATTACTTTTTGACAAAGATTGGCATCTCTTACGGTTACACTATAAGTTCCCGCAGCTAATCCTGAAGCAGTTGCTCCTGTACCGCCAGTTGGTGACCATACATAGGTATAAGCACCTGTTCCTCCAGTAGCAACAACTGTAGCAGTTCCGTTTGATCCTCCATTACAAGAAGCGGCAGTTGTAGAAACTGTTCCATCAACAGCAGCGGCAGGTTGTCCTACGACAATGCCAGTAATTGCTCTTGGACAGCCATTTGCATCTGTAATAGTAACACTGTATGTTCCTGCTGTTAGTCCCGTAGCTGTAGCAGTTGTAGCACCGTTTGACCATAAGTACGTATACCCTGGAGTACCTCCTGAAGGTGCAATTGTAGCAGTTCCGTTAGCTCCACCAAAACAAGAAACTGCCGTTGTAGAAGGTGTTCCGTTAAGAGCTATTGCAGGCTGGGTAATGATTACATTATGTGTTGCTGAACAACCAATATTATCAGTCACAGTAACCGTATAAGTTCCTGCAGATAATCCAGAAGCCATCGCTGCAGTCCCTCCAGATGGAGACCATGAATAAGTATAAGGCGCGATACCACCAGTAGCAGCTATAGTTGCAACTCCGTTTGCCCCACCATAACAGCTTACATTACTTTGCGAAGTAGTAGAGACAGTTGTATTAGAAACAGTTAAGGTTGCAGGATTTGAAGTTGCAGAACCTGTTCCTGTTGCCACAGCGCGATACGTATAACCATTCATTGCTGAAGTTGCACCAGTGATGGTTAAAGTTGCTGAAGGTGCACCAGAATAAGGTGCACCATTTGTTATATTGTTAAAACCGCTGCCCGTGTTTACCTGCCATTGGTAGCCAGTAGCATTAGTAGCCGTAACGTTAAAGGTCGTATTGCCATTATTACAAATCGTTCTGTTTGGAGGATTACCTGTAATTGCTGGCGGAACTCCTAAAAACGGCGCACTTGACGGCATCGATAATGTTGTTGTAGAAAGAGTCCAATTCGCCTGATTCATTACAGCTGCTCTAATTTGAGCTGCTGTTGTGAAAGGTGCTCCGTTACCGTTATATTTTGAAGATTGAGCTAGAGTACCACTTATTGTTCCTGTGTAAAAAGCACTTGTACCCCCTGTTAATCCCGGAGGCATAACAGAAGAGTTTGGCCCGATAGTACAGTCCGAAGTACTGTCCCAAGTTGCACTAGTAGTATTTGTACCACATTCGTAATAGGTAATACCTGATATGACTGTTACACCGGCACCTGAAATTACCCCAGTGCCTCCTTGAAAAGCAATGATCTGATCACCAACATTAGACAAGATTAAACCTTGTCCAGCAGTTCCTCCATCTGTTAATATCACTGTACCATTTGGAGTTAAGGTAGTGGTAGCAGGATTATAAGTTGAAGCCGTAAGACCAACTATAAGTATTTCTGTTCCCATAGGAATTGCAGTTCCTGATGTCCAGGTAACAGATCCTTCTGAGGCGGTGCTCGGCCGCCACGCGGCGCCGGTATATCCTCTGTCAGTAAAACTGATTGTTGTACCGGCCGAAATATTAGTAAGTAATACAAATGAAAACTTATCATTTCCGCCTACTGTAGGAGGAGTTGAATCGTATCCCGTAAAGATAATATCTCCTACCGCGAGGGTAGTTTGAGCATTAGCCCGGTAACTTTGCAGAAATATCCCCAAAAAAAGGGCGATATTTAGAAAGTTTTTAATTTGTGAGTAAAAATTTTTCATAGTAAAGTGATTAAATTATAAAGAGGTAAGTTGTTCGCCATTTTTGATACCAAAAATGAGCAGTTTATGCCCACTCATGAATCCTTCGTCTGTATAAACAATATTGACACGAAGTTGTGTATTGTTGCAGCACTCTATAATAAGCCCTTTTTCGTCGTCGCTATTTAAAATAGTTCCAGGTTTTTGAGAATGTTGAAGTTTAAAACTCGTTTGAGAAGCTTCAAGAATACGTATATTCCATCCGTTCCATTGCGTATAAGCTCCCTTATTCCAAGGATTACAGGCTCTTATTAATGCTTCTATTGTACTGGCATCCTGATTTTGCCAATTGATACAGACATCCGAAGCATTGGGTCTTTTGTAATAGTGAGAAGCTGTTTCTTCTTGTGCAGCACCTCTGGTATTGTCTTCAAGAAGAACTAACAATTCGGGAATACAGTCAGCACCTACATAAGATAAATTTGTACATAACATGCCGTGAGTTACAGGTATATTCAGGGGCAGTTTCTTTTGTAAAATAACGGCGCCTTTATCAATTTCTTTTTCGATAAGATGAACTGTAATTCCGGTTTCTTTTTTTTGTTGACGAAGAGATTCAAATACCGGATCTGATCCTCTCATTTCTGGTAAAAGACCATAGTGGAAATTATAAAATACCCCAGGATGCTGGTTTATGATCTGCTCGGATATTTTCCATGGAAATGTCATTGTAAAAATGTATTTTATTTCAGTACTCTTTAGTAATTCCTTTAATTGTACTTCTCGTTTTTCTTTTTCAAGAAAAACCAGCTTTATTCCTGCCTGTGAAGCAAAAGCAGTATAAAAGTCTTTTATTTCTTCATTGTATTCCGGTATTGCAATACAGTGTAATCTCCCAATGGTATATAGTACCTGTATAGCGGTAAAAGCCATACGGTGGTTGCATAAAACAACAATATCAGATTTCGCTGTCATGAATCTAAGCAGGCATAAGCATTAAGCCATGAGTTAGAAACCGTATCTCTGACAGCTTCTATACTTTGTTTTAAACTTTCTCTTTCGCTGTCCAGATTCGCAGCCTCTGTTACATGATCCAAATGGCAATTACCTGTTGTTTCATTTTTTGTAACAGTTGCATAATAAACGGGAGCTTCTGAGAAACCTGTATTGGGGTTCATAAAAACGGTTCCTCTCGGAGAATTAATGGTCAGTCCATCAATTGCGTTTTTATTCATGATCGAAATAAACAGAGCCGCTTCCCAGCCCAATAATGAAAATACATTTGCTTTGTGTGCTCTTAGTGCTTCCATTATAGTTATAAACTCTTGATTTTCTTCAGATTCTATTTTTGAAGACCAAGGAACAGAACAGCTCCAATCGTATCCTGGATAAGGTATTTTGCTCATCCACCACTCCTCTGCGGTAAAACCGCTGCCGTAAGTTTTGCACGAAGAAATACTCGTAAGTTTTTGAGCTTCTCTAAAAAAGTCCTCAATCATATCGCCGCAAAAGGAAGTAAGTATTGCTGTATCTTTATTATTTTCAAGATAACCCGCTAAAGCTTCAAGGCTAAAATCAGCTTTTTTTAAGGGTGTAATATGATTATAACCAATGACAGCACCTTTTTCCTCAGCTGCGAATGCGTACGAATAAGGAGCACGATATCCTGCATCATAAAAAGAACAAGTAAAAGCAAAGTTTTTTTGTTCCTCTTCTAAAGCTTTTCGTACAATGGCGCGGGAGCAGAGATTTCCTTGTAATGAAATAAAGTAAGCATGAGACAGCTTTCCGTCGAAAGAAGGAAAGTGATAACCACTGTCAAGGACTATAAGTGTTTTTCCAGAACTTTCAAAAAGAGGATGAATATGTTCCGCAGAAAGAGGATTCATGTATCCTACTATGATATCAGTACCGTTTAATAACAGCTGTTCACAACTTGTATATATTTCTTCATTTTTTCCGGCAACACCAATACTGGTTGTTGTAATTTGGTGCGCTCCCTCTAAACCCATATTTTTAAAACAGGCTTTTAATCCGTCCAATATATCAAAAGATATAGAAGGATAAAGAACAGAGCGTGGTAATAGTAAAGCTATATTCATAGAGTTTGGTATTATAAGGGTGGCCCGACGTAATGATTTTGCTGAGACACCCTGTATGGCAAATAGAAATTAGTTTCTTGACGGAAAGATTCCGTACAGGCATATTATATAGTTCAGTCCTAAGTAAGGCTGCTGCACAGGGAGCGCCTGACTGCCTCCTGCGGTATTTATGGTTATTGCTGGTGCAAATGGTCTTAAAGTGGTATCAGCTGCTTTTTTAGAAAACAATGCTGGTAATGCAGCAATATTATTTCCTGTTGGTGATCCTTTATTCCCTTCATCAGAGTAGGCTCCCATGGTATATTCATTTACACCGCTATGAGTATGAGCAGGTAGGTTGCTGCTCAATACAGTTACAGAATTGTTACCCTGTATTTGTCCGAGTACGCACGCAGGTAAATCAACAGGGGTTCCAGTCCCCATAGGAGTACGTCCTCTAAGATCTGGTAATGCAAATGTTGTAACTCCGTTGCCGCCATAAGTTGTGCCTAAAAGACTAAAAAGAGCTTGATTAGTATTGATCGGTAATATTTGTCCATAACAAAATGCCCAATATTTAGGTGCAAAGTTTGGTGCAAATAAGCGAATTTCTGCTATATATCCTTCCATGATGATTGTGTGAGATTAGTTTCTACTAGGGAAAATACCTAATGTGCAAATGATGTAGTTTACTGCTAGGTAAGGTTGTATAATATCAATAGGTGCTCCATTTCCGGTTGTACCCAGAGTTACGGGTACCGTCGCAGGTTTTAGTTCAGTATCTGCGGCTAAACTTGAGTAAGTCGATGACGCGCCAGCAAAAATGGCACCTGTTGGAGATCCTTGTGTATCTGTTCCCGAATAAGCAGCAATAGAAATGCTGGCGGTACCAATATGGTTATGAATAGGCATTTGATTTACTGACATGTTTACTGATTCAGCACCACCTATTTGACCAAGTACCACATTAGGCAGACCAAGTGCCTGCCCTGCTCCTATTGCAATACGGCTTTGAAGATTAGGAAGTAAAAATGTATTCACCCCATCTCCTCCGTATGTTGTTCCAATTAATGCATATAGAGCCTCAAATTGTGATATGGCAAGTGCGCTGCCATTGCAAAAAGACCAGCCTGCGGGTGCAAAATTACCTGCGAATACGCGAATTTCTCCGATAGTTCCTTCCATAATAATGTTTTAATAAGTTAAATTAAATTGATAAAAACGTTATGATCGAGAAGGAAAGATCCCGAACATGCAGATAATATAGTTCATGCCTAGTGATGGCTGAGAGAGAGGCAGTGGAACGTTGTTTCCAGTAACGGAGACTGCTACAGTGTAAGGCGCACCTTTCATAACTGTATCTACTGCAAGAGTGCTGAACATTCCTGCTCTAGAAGCTAAGACATTCCCAGCTGGAGTAGCTGCATTTCCTTCATCAGAATAAGCTGGGAGAGAAATAACAGCAGAAGAAACATGAGTATGAGGAGGAATCTGCGTGGTGTTTAGTGTGACGCTCACTGCTCCGGCTGATTGACCCAAATCATAATTAGAAAGTCCAGGTCCCTGACCTGCGCCCACTGCTGCACGTCCTGCAAGATTTGGCAAGCCAAAAGTAGTAGAACCATTGCCGCCGTAAGTTGTTCCCAAAATAGAGAATAGTGCAGTATTACTTCTTATTTGAATTAATGCCCCGTTACAATACGCCCAATTTTTAGGCGCGAACCCTCCCGCAAAGAGGCGGATTTCTCCTACTGTTCCTTCCATAATTTATTAATTTAGATAGTTTATATTTCTAGTTGATGTAAGCAAAATTGTCTCTCAGCGCCTTGTAACGTGTGTCACACTATTTCGAGTAAAGCGAATTTACAAAACATAAAAATCTCACTAGCAGGTGTTTCTACCTGTTTTTGTCTGAATTTTATGTTAAAAATAAGTGTCTTATGCATATAAACTGAAAAATATGTCACAAGACGGGTTTTTCTTGTCACGAAATCCTTTTTTGGAGGAAGATTGGAATTTAGATCGTGAAGCAAAAACAAATAATGATGCAGAAGAGTTACTCTTGTTTTATCACTGGAATTAAAAACAGGAAAAAAGAAGTTCGCTTTTGGTTTCTTCCTGCCTTTTTTATTAAAACATTGAACTCAATTACAAACAATCTAAAATTTACAAACACCAATTTCAATATTAAATCTTGGCCATTTTTGCAAAATTTTAAGAATCCTTGCTTTTCTAATTAGTATATTTGGCTCGCTGAGAACAATTACAAGTCCATTTAAAACAACAAATACAAAATCCACATTCCCTGTAAATGAAACCTATTAAGTTCATATACATAGTTTTATTATCGCTGCTTTCTTTTTTTAGAAGTGCCGAGACGTACAAACTACCCTCTGAGCATAATAAATGTATCATTCTTGACAGCGTTACGGCAGATGACACTTATCATTTTTCTTCAGATTATGCTTCTTCCAAAAGTGTAGACCTTCACTGCATTGTCAAAAAGAAAATAAAAGGCAGAGCTACGACTTTAGAACAAAGTACCATCAAAGCGCCTTATTACAGCAATCTCATCAATTTTAAACTTTACAAAAAGAGTTTAATTTATGGCATTGCGTCTATCTTTCAGCTAGAAAGACATACACATCTTCACTTGTATCAATTATTCTAGATTTCAGGAATAGTTCGTTTTTATATCTTTTCAGATTTATCTGAGTACATTTTCTATGTCCCTATATTCGGTACAAAAAATATACTTTTTATATAAAAACTTCCTTTAAGAAACGGCACCTTCATCCAAAAAAAGCAGACCGTTTACTTTTTCTATTCCAAATTTAATATGCTAAAGACTCCCTCAAAAATGATAAGGGAGAATACCTATTTACATCATAATCTAAATACAAATGAACACCTATAAACATCAATTTTTATTATTCAGTCTATCCCTGTTAGTTTTAGTCTCGTGTGGAGATAAAGCAAAAAACAACGCCAAAGACATCAAAACAGTTCCGGTTTACAAAGTCACCTTAAAAGATACCATCGTTTCGAGCAAATTTGTAGCCGATGTACACGCCAAAAACAATGTCGAAATTCATGTTCGTATTCCCGGCCTGCTCGACAAAGTATATGTAAGCGAAGGACAAAAAGTAAAAAAGGGACAAATTCTCTTTAAAATAAGCGACGTAGAACTGCAGATACAACTTTTAAAAGCCGAAGCCGTTTTTAAAACCACTATGGCCGATTTAAGAATCGCTACAGTAGAGTTAGAACAAGCACAGACCCTTTTTAATAAAAAAGTAATTGCAGACAAAGAATTAGAATTATCCAAAGCAAAATATGATGCCGCAGCTGCGAAAGTAGCTCACGCAGCTGCAGAAAAGAAAGCAATAAACCAGCAGATTAACTTCACTACCATCCGCGCTCCATTTGACGGAACGGTTGACAGAATTCCGTTTAAAGAAGGAAGTCTGGTCGAAAATGGTTCCTTATTAACAACCGTTTCACAGCTGGATGACATTTACGCCTATTTCTCTATTCCCGAAAATACTTATTTCCAAATGATGGAAGATAAAAGCCTCAACAATCAAGGCGATATCAAACTCGTATTGCCAAACGGAATGGTATACGACCAAAGAGGCGAATTAAGAACTGCCGACGGAGAAATTGACAGAGAAACAGGATCCATTCAATACAAAGCAAAATTTCACAATCCGCAGGGATTTATCAAACACGGAACTTCGGGTAAATTAATTATCTCAGAACCCAAAACCAATGCGATATTAATTCCGCAAAAAGCAGTTTTTTCGATACAGGACAAACAATATGTATTTCTGGTAAACAAAAAAGACGGAAAAGTAAAAATGACCAATATTACTATTGGAAGCACTCTTGATGATGTTTATATTTTAAATGACGGCCTAAAAAGCGACGATCTTATTGTAGAAGAAGGCACACAGTCTTTAAGAGACGGCGACAAAATCAACATTAAACAAATGTAGGTTTTAGACCCAACAAACACAGTCCGATTATTTACCTAAAAAATATAAAATGATAGAGTTATTTATCAAAAGAAAAATATTGTCATTAATCATTTCGGTTATGATAGTACTTTTGGGATTACTGGCTTTGTTCCAGCTTCCCATTACCCAATTTCCAGATATTGTACCGCCCTCTGTAACCGTTACAGCAAAATATACAGGAGCAAACGCTGAGGTTTCTGCCAATGCCGTCGCGCTTCCGCTAGAAAGGGCCATAAATGGTGTTCCCGGCATGACGTACATGTCTACCGTAACTTCTAACGATGGTTTAACCTTAATTCAGGTTTTCTTTGAAGTAGGAACCGATCCCGATTTAGCCGCCGTAAACGTGCAGAACCGTGTAACCACCATACTCGACGAACTTCCCGAAGAGGTAATCCGTGCCGGAGTTACCACAGAAAAAGAGGTCAACAGTATGCTGATGTACTTAAACATTACCAGTACAGACAAAACGCAGGACGAACAGTTTATTTTTAACTTTACCGATATCAACATCCTGCAGGAGTTAAAACGTATTGATGGTGTCGGTCGTGCCGAAATCATGGGACAAAAAGAATATTCGATGCGTGTCTGGCTCGATCCGCAAAAGATGCTTTCGTATAATATTTCGGCAAACGAAGTGATCCATTCACTTCAAAAACAAAATATTTCTGCCGCGCCGGGTAAAGTCGGTGAAGGTTCGGGACAAATGAATAACCAGCTGCAATATGTAATTAAGTACGGCGGAAAATTCTTTGAACCCAAACAATACGAAGAAATCGCTTTAAGAGCCAATGCAGATGGAACTATTTTAAGATTAAAAGACATTTCGAACATCGAATTCGGTGCTATGAGTTACGGAATGGTTTCTAAAACCGACGGAAAACCTTCGGCTTCGATCATGTTGAAACAGCGTCCAGGTTCTAACGCCTCTGAAGTTATTGAAAGCGTAAAAGCAAAAATGACTGAACTAAAAGGTTCTTCTTTTCCTCCCGGAATGGATTTTAATATTGCTTACGACGTTTCGCGTTTTCTTGATGCTTCTATCGATGAGGTTTTAAGAACCTTAATAGAAGCTTTTATTCTGGTTGCCTTTGTGGTTTTTATCTTCCTGCAAGACTGGCGATCCACATTGATTCCCGTATTGGCAGTTCCTGTCGCGCTTATTGGTTCGTTTACCTTTATGTCTATGATGGGATTCTCGATCAACTTATTAACGCTTTTTGCATTGGTTCTTTCCATCGGAATTGTAGTTGATAATGCGATTGTCGTCGTAGAAGCCGTTCACGTCAAAATCTCCGAAGAACACATGAAACCTTTGGACGCTACAATCAGCGCGATGAAAGAAATTACAGGAGCCGTAATTGCAATTACAATCGTAATGGCAGCCGTATTCATTCCCGTTGCCTTTTTGAGCGGTCCCGTCGGAGTTTTCTACAGGCAGTTTTCGTTAACAATGGCCATTAGTATTGTCATTTCCGGAATTAACGCCCTTACCCTTACTCCTGCTCTTTGTGCCATTATGCTAAAAGCACATGATCCTCATAAAGAAAAAAAATCTTTGCTGGATCGTTTCTTCACCAAATTCAATAATTGGTTTGACAATGTAACTTCAAAATACATAAAAATATTAATGAAGTTTGCCGACCGAACTTCTATCACAATCGGTTTGTTAGTATTGTTCTGTCTTCTCACTTGGGGAACCAGCAAATTGCTGCCATCAGGATTTATTCCGTCAGAAGATCAAGGAATGGTTTATGTGAGCGTAACAACACCTCAAGGCGCCACGGTAGAACGTACCGAAAAAGCGCTGGATGAAGTAACCCGTATTGCAAAAGGAATTAAAGGAGTCGATAATGTTACGACACTCGCCGGATACAGTATTGTAACCGAAATCGCCGGAGCTTCTTACGGAATGGGTATGATTAACTTAAAAGACTGGAGCGAACGTGATATTTCTGTAAATGATTTTATTGCCGCTTTAAGCGAAAAAACAAAAGGTATCTCAGATGCGCAAATTGAAATTTTTGCCCCTCCGACTGTTCCTGGTTTTGGAAACACCAGTGGTTTTGAACTTCGTTTGCTCGATAAATCTGGAGGTACCATCAACAATACCGATGAAGTAACCAAAAACTTCATTAAAGAATTGAATGCTTCGCCAGAAATACAAAACTCCTTTACCAGTTTTGATGCCACTTTCCCTCAATATTTAATCCATATTGATTATGATCTGGCGGCCAAAAAAGGAATTTCTGTAGACAACGCAATGGCGACTCTGCAAACCATGTTAGGATCTTTTTACGCCACCAATTTTATCCGTTTTTCGCAGATGTATAAAGTAATGGTTCAGGCGAGTCCGCAGTTTCGAAAAAATCCAGAAAGCATTCTCGATATGTATTTAAAAAATGATGCCGGCGAAATGGTTCCGTTTTCGACCTTTATAAAATTAGAAAGAGTTTACGGACCAGAAGTTCTGACGCGTTACAATATGTACATGTCAGCCATGATCAACGGAGAAGCTGCAGAAGGCTACAGCTCTGGAGAAGCCATTGCGGCAGTAGAAAAAATTGCAGCAGAAAAACTTCCGAGCCGTTTTGAACTCGAATGGTCTGGAATGACACGAGAAGAGATTCTTTCGGGTAACCAAACGATTTACATTTTTGCGCTTTGTATACTATTTGTATATTTATTATTAGCCGCCCAATACGAAAGTCTGTTACTGCCCTTCCCCGTATTATTGAGTCTTCCTGTTGGAGTTTTTGGTTCTTATCTCGCACTCTTAGCCGTAGGATTAGACAATAACATTTACGCTCAAGTGGCACTCGTCATGCTCATTGGTCTGCTCGCCAAAAATGCGATTCTGATTGTAGAATTTGCAATGGCACAAAACAAACTCGGCCGAGACATCACCGAAGCAGCGATTGAAGGTGCCAGACTTCGTTTCAGACCCATTTTGATGACCTCTTTTGCTTTTATTTCAGGATTGATTCCGCTTTGTATCGCTTCTGGCGCCGGTGCCGTAGGAAACCGTTCTATTGGTACAGCTGCCGCTGGAGGAATGCTGATCGGAACTGTGTTTGGTCTTGTGATTATTCCGGGATTGTACATACTATTCGCCAAACTTGAAAAAGCAATGAACAAACCTGTTGAATAATTTTTGAAATACATGCCTTTTTAAACACATAGAATCAAAGCATATCAGGAACCCTTTCTTCCATATTCTTTTTAAAGACCTGAAAACTTTTTTTCTATGTGTTAAAAATCATACGCAACAGGATTCAATAAAATAAATCTAATAAATGAAAAATATATTCAATCGATACAAATCAAGCCTTTTAGTAATTGCATCCGCATTACTCATCGCCGCTTGTGCCGCACCCAAAGTAAGTGACAAATTAAGCGCTTCAAAAATGCCGGAGAATTTTGATTCAAAAACCAAAAGATCTCCAGATAGTTTGACAGCATTTATACCGCTAAAAACAGAAACTTACTTTAAAGATTCCAAACTAGATCAATTACTAAAGAAAGCCGCAGCACAAAATCCTGATTATTTAATCATGCAGGAAAGAATTCTAATTGCCAATTCGCATCTTAAAGCCGCAAAACTAGCGCTTCTGCCCTCTCTGGATCTTGCCGCAGATGTTTCTGGAACACGTTACGGAAAATACACTATGGACGGAGTTGGAAATTACGATACCAACTTTTCGCAGAATATTACCGAAAAACAAAGAATCAACGAAGATCTTACACCCAACTTATTTTTAGGTGCAAAAGTTTCTTGGGAAGCAGATATCTGGGGAAAATTGAGCAATCGTAAAAAAGCCGCACAGCAGCGTTTTTTTGCTTCACAGCAAGGAATGCGATTATTGCAGACAAGACTTTTAAGCGATGTTGCCGATTTGTATTTCAAACTCATTGCGCTTGACAAACAAGCTGCGATTTACGACGATAATTTAAAAACACAACAAAAAGCCTTAGATATCGTATCGGCACAAAGATCTGTGGGTAAAGCTACAGAACTGGCGGTGCAGCAATTTAATGCCCAAAATAATAATATTCACGCCCAGGCATCAGAATTAAAACTAAGCATCGACCAAACCGAAAAAGCGTTATTGACTCTCCTTGGCGAATACGGCGGAAAAATCGAAAGAAGCTCTGATTTTCTAGCCGGACATCTGGACGTTTTAAACCAAAAAGTAAGCGTTGATTCGATCATTCATAAAAGACCTGACGTATCAGAAGCTTATTTTGAATTACTGGCAAGCAACGCCGATGCAAAATCGGCACGCGCAGCCTTTTTTCCAACTTTAAATCTTGGAGGTTATACGGGTTTTAATTCTTTTTCGTTCAATACTATTTTTGATGCAGGTTCTCTCGCATGGCAGCTGCTGGGCGGTTTAACGGCTCCTGTCTTCAACAAAGGACAAATCAAACAAGAATTTTTTGTTTCTAACAGAAAACAGGAAATCTCTTTTCTTCAGTACCAAAATACGGTAACCACAGCTTTTAACGAATTAAGCGCATTACTGCATCGAAATGAAGCTTTTGAAAATGTTTTAAAATACAAACTCAAAGAAATCGACCATCTCGAAATCGCGGTAAATGTTTCAAACGATTTGTATTTGAGCGGTTATGCCAATTATCTGGAGATCATTAATGCACAAAAAAATAAATTGCAGGCCGAACTGGATTTTGTAGATATTCAGCTTCGCAATGCAAACTCTCAAGTCTTGTTGTACAAAGCTTTGGGCGGCGGCATAAATTAGTTTATATATTGGTCAAAAACCGTTTTTTGCTTTTGTTAACGCATTGCAGAGCTGTTTTATATCCCATTTCTATTTCGGAATGGGATTTTTTTTGAATTCTAAGTATCTTTATTCCAAATTAGAAAATAAAACCTATGAATATTTCCAATATTCTTAACGCTATACACCAGCTTCCTGAGCAGTCACAGCTGGCTTTATTGCATACCATTACAGAAATAACATTTCCGAAAGGACATATATTATTAAAAGCCAACAAAGTAGAATCGAATATTTATTTTATAAAAAAAGGATTGGTCCGCGCTTATGTAGAACGCGATAATGAAGTTACCTTTTGGTTTGGGAAAGAGGGCGAAACAATTATCTCTATGAAAAGTTATGTTGAAGAACAGCCGGGCTACGAAACAATAGAACTTTTGGAAGACTGCGAATTGTACGAATTAAAAACGGTACACCTTAAAAAACTATTTAATGAAGATGTGAACATCGCCAATTGGGGAAGAAAATTTGCCGAAAAAGAATTGATCAAAACAGAAGAACGACTGATTTCGAAACAGTTTAAAAATGCATCTGAACGTTATTTAGATTTAATGAAAGATCATCCCGAACTACTGCAAAGAGTACAATTAGGCCATATAGCCTCTTACCTTGGCATTACGCAAGTCAGTTTAAGCCGAATTCGGGCAGAGATAAAATAAACTGATTTTTTATCATTTGTTAAATTGTAATTGAATTTCATAAAAGATCTTTGCATCATAAATTTTTAACTCTATGAACTGGATTATTTTAATCATCGGAGGTCTCTTTGAAGTTGCCTTCGCCTCTTGTCTGGGAAAAGCAAAAGAAACCACAGGAACCGAAATGTACTATTGGTATATTGGATTTTTTATTTCGTTAACGATTAGTATGTTGTTGTTAATGAAAGCAACCGAAACGCTTCCTCTTGGAACTGCGTACGCCGTTTGGACAGGAATTGGTGCTGTCGGAACTGTTTTGGTTGGTATTTTTATTTTTAAAGAACCAGCGGCATTCTGGAGATTATTTTTCTTAACAACTTTAGTAGGTTCTATTATTGGCCTCAAAGCCGTCTCACATTAATATATTTTTTTTAACCGCAAAGATAATTGTAGAGACGCACAGCAGTGCGTCTACGCTCCTAATTCATTCTAGCAGCATTCTGGAGACTATTTTTCTTAACAACTTTAGTAGGTTCTATTATTGGCCTCAAAGCCGTCTCACATTAATATATTTTTTTTAACCGCAAAGAAAATTGTAGAGACGCACAGCAGTGCGTCTACGCTCCTAATTCATTCTATAATGTGACAATAAAAAGTTCGCAAAGCTATAGATAAAGCTTTGCGAACTTAGCGTTTTAAGGCAAAGTATGTCCAAAAAACTTTGCGTGCCTTGCGATTAAAACACCCTATATATTTTTTCCGTAATTTTGTAGAAAACCCAATTACATGAAACGTTCCGGCACAGCAGATCTTCCTTTACATTACGGACACGTTCCTTTGTGGCTTGCCGATCGTATGTCAAAACTAGGTTTCGCGATTGTCGAGACTATTGCCTTAGAGTTTTCTACTTCTGAGGTAATTTCAAAACTAAGCAATCCATTTTGGTTTCAGAGTTTTGGCGCGGTTATGGGCATGGACTGGCATTCTTCCGGAATTACCACTTCTGTTTTGGGTGCTTTAAAAAAATCAGTAAATCCGCATTCTCAGGAACTCGGAATTTACATCTGCGGCGGCAAAGGAAAACATTCTATGAAAACCCCGCAGGAACTTTTATTCGTTGGCAACAAAACCGGACTCGACGGAAACGATCTTGCCAACTGCAGCAGACTTACAGCAAAAGTGGACAACACCGCCATTCAGGACGGATTTCAACTCTATCAGCATAATTTTATTGTAGACAATAAGGGGCAATGGGCCGTGATTCAGCAGGGAATGAATCCCGATTCTAGAACGGCAAGAAGATACCACTGGCATTCTAAAGACCTTCAGTCTTTTATCAACGAACCGCATACCTTTATATATGGCGAAAATCAAGGTTCTATACTAAATCTCACCGCAGGATCTGCAGCAAAATCCAGAAACGGAATCCTTGAACTTACCAAAGAATCGCCGACAAAAATCATGAAAGAAATGCAGCATTTATCTATGCCTGCGCATCATGATGTTAGAATCGAAGATGTCAATATGAAACGTCTCGGCGCCATGCTATGGACCACTCACGAAAATAAACCCGAAGATTTTGAGGAGCTTTTACTTTTAAAAGGAATGGGCCCGAGAGCCTTACAATCCTTAGCTCTGGTAAGCGAAGTCATTTATGGCACCCCTACCCGTTTTGAAGATCCTGCACGTTTTTCTTTTGCCCACGGCGGAAAAGACGGTCATCCGTTTCCTGTCCCGATCACTATTTACGACGAAACTATTACTACTCTGCAAAAAGCCATACAACGCGCAAAAATTGGAAATTCCGATAAAATTGAAGCAATCAAAAAATTATCCGAAATCTCCAGAGGAGCCGAAAAAGGTTTTACACCCAACGATAACTTAGACGAATTAATTCAAAAAGAAAGAGCAGAATCCTACAAATACGGCGGAAAAACCGTTTTTGGAGACTCCAAACCTCCAAAAAGCAAAATCATCACTCCAAATAATCAATTGAAGTTATTTTAATTTCAGTTAATTAATATTCGAAATATAAATCCACAAACAACACAGCCACAGTTTCAACCGTGGTTTATACCGCAATACAACCAAAAAAAATTATCTAATTTTCTAATTGCCAAATTACCTAATTGCCAAATTACCTAATTGCCAAATTACCTAATTGCCAAATTATCTAATTGCCAAATTATCTAATTAAAAAATTAATGCATTTTCAGCATCACCTGATAAAAAAATAGCATTTTTTGTCATTATTCTACATCCTATCTTTGGCATAAAAAAGCATAAAATAAAAACATGACATTCAGCCATTCCATAAAAACATTTGAAGAATTAACCAATCACGAACTGTATGCGATGCTTCGATTGCGAAGTGAAGTTTTCGTTGTAGAACAAAACTGCCCCTATTTAGATTTAGACAATAAAGATCAAAAAAGTTTTCATCTTTTATATTATGTCGATAACCAATTGGCAGGCTGTACCCGTTTGCTTCCTAAAGGAATCTCCTATAATGAAATTTCGATCGGAAGAGTTGTAATCGCTCCCTCGCATCGCGGACTAGGTTTAGGAGTAAAACTGATGGAAGCCTCTATTTTGGGCTGTGAAGAAAAGTTTGGCAAAGGCCCCATCCGAATTGGCGCGCAATATCATTTATCCAAATTTTACAATTCGCTTGGATTTGAAGAAGAAGGCGAAGTCTATGATGAAGACGGGATTCCGCATATCGAAATGTTACGTTCTTAAAGCAAATAACGATTTACAAGGATTTACAAAACAGAATCAAGATCAAAAATCACTGAAATCTGTGTCAATTTTTTGAGTTAAACGCCGTATTACGGAATAATCAACTTTAACACATTTGCCAAAACAGGATTATGATCTTCGGTTCTCCAATTGATATACAAATCGGTTTCCAGCGGTAATTTGATAAAGCGGATTCCTGGGATTTCATGAAAAACATACGAATCCGGCAGAATCGCAATTCCGAGCCCTTTTCGAACCAAAGCAATAATGGCTGAACCGAATTCAGAATGAAGATAGACTTCGGGAGCATTTTCAAAAGAATTGAATAAGCGTCGAATCAAATCGCTGTAACTGCTTCCTTCGTCGTTTGTCGGCAGAATAAATTTCTGAGAAGAAAGTGTTTCTTTCGTAAGATCTTCTGGAGTTTGATACGGATGATTTTCAGGAACCACGATAGCGAGATTATCGGTATGAAATTTCTCCGAGCAGATGTCACGAGAAGTATTGATGTCTCTCGTAATTACAAGATCAATTTTATAATTGAGCAGCAATTCCTGCTGATGTTCATAAAGAACCTGAATCAGTTTAATTTTAAGTTTTGGATAAGAATTGGAAATTCGTGATAGAATATCGGGCATAATGGAAGCCGAAATAGAATCAGGATGCGCGATAGTAATCGTACCGCTTTCGCCAAGCTGAATCTGTCGTGCCGATTGATGGATGAATTCGAGTTTACTCAATTCGACTTCCCATTTTTCTTTAAGAAACTGCCCCGCTGCAGTAAGTTTAACATTGCGTTTATTACGTTCAAACAACTGCACGCCAAGCTGATTTTCAAGCGACTGAATCTGACGACTGAGCGCCGATTGCGTAATATTCATTTTTCCGGCTGTATTCCAGAAATGAAGTTCACGCGAAAGCGCTAAAAAATATTTAATTTGCTGTAAATCCATTGATGCAATTTACGCATTTATTAAGAGTAAAAATCAAGTTTAACGCATTAAAAGATCGAATATTTTTAAACACAGAAAATCATAGGTTTGAGAAACCTGTCTATTTTTCAATCACTTCTTTATGATAAACAAGTTTCTTTTTATCGCACATTAAAAATAATAACCAACTAAAAAAATATGGAGAATCTAAAAATAAAAAAAGCCACTATTGATGATCTCATAAAACTGCAGGCAATTGGCAGACAGACTTTTTCTGAGACATTCGCCGAGGTGAATTCAGATGAAAATATGGCGAAATACTTGGAAGAAAGTTTCGCTGCAGCAAAACTTACCCAAGAATTAAATAATCACTCATCATACTTTTATTTAGCCGAATTGGATGAAATAGTTATTGGCTATTTAAAATTAAATACTGGAGAAGCCCAGACCGAAAAACAAGATTTGAATGCCCTTGAAATCGAAAGAATTTATGTGGCAAAAGAATTTCACGGTAAAAAAGCCGCACAGGCACTTTATGCGCAGGCAGAACAAAAGGCTCGGGAACTAAAAGCTTCGTATATGTGGCTGGGCGTTTGGGAAGAGAATTTTAGAGCCGTTAGTTTTTATACTAAAAATGGTTTTGTACAATTTGACACCCACATTTTCAAATTAGGAAACGACGAACAAACCGATTTACTGATGAAAAAAGTTTTACTTCATTAAAAAACAACAAACAAAAAGGCTTCAGAAAAAATGAAAAAACAACAACTTCTACTCCTATTATTAGTCATCGGAACTGCATTTTGGGGAATTTCCTATTCCGTAACCAAATTGGCAATTGGCAGTTATTCGCCTTCTACATTTTTGTTTTACCGATTTTTATTGGCAGTATTGGTTTTGAGTGTCATTTTCTGGAAATACGTCAGCAAGACAAATGCCAAAGCAGTCAAAACGGGGTTTATACTCGCGGTTCCGATGTTTCTGGGTATTCATTTACAAACCATCGGACTCACTTTTACCGATGCTTCTCAATGCTCTTTTATTGCCGGAATGACTGTTATTATTATTCCGTTATTAAAATTGGCAGTTTATAAAACCAATGCATCCTTAAAAATCTGGATCGCCGCTTTTACCGCCTTAACTGGCTTGTTTATTATTGCCATAAAAGACAAATTCACCATAAACATTGGCGATTTATACACTATTGCCGGAGCTTTTGGCTTTGCTGTTTATTTGATTTCGGTCGAAAAACATGCTGCCAGAATGAATCTTTTGTACGCCATCGTTCCCATGTTTTCTTTTTGTGCCTTATTTACTTTTTCTCTGGCCATTACCGATTCGCAGGCAGATTGGTTTCCCGAAAAAAATACTTTCTGGATGGGTGTCATTTACTGTGCTTTATTCTCTACCGCTTTTATGTACACCGTTTCAAACATCACGCAGCGCTATTTATCTGCCGAACGCGTTGCCGTAATTTACTTATTCGAACCCGTTTTTGGTGCCATCGGTGCTTTTTTTATCCTTGGCGAAAATCTTTCCTGGCGCTTACTAATCGGTGGCAGCCTGATTTTTGCCGCAACTATAATTTCTGAGGTGAAATTGAAGAGGGGTTGGAGGTTAAGAGTTAGGAGTTAGATGTTAGAGGTTAGATGTTAGAAGTTAGGAGTTAGAAGTTAGGAGTTAGGAGTTAGAAGTTAGGAGTTAGGAGTTAGGAGTTAGAAGTTAGGAGTTAAGGGTTATGGGTTAAAAGTTAGATGTTAGATGTTAAATGATAGATGATAGATGATAGGAGAAACTGAAACTAAATAAATTATATATTCTAAAATCTATAATCTAAAATCTATAATCTATCCCGAGGCTTCGGGACTAAAATCTATAATCTAAAATCTATAATCTATCCCGAGGCTTCGGGACTAAAATCTAAAATTTATAATCTATAATCTAAAATCTAAAATCCATTCCCCGTCCACTTTAACCCCAACTTTGTCCACTTCACTGTTTTTGTGATTTTATTTGAAGTTGTTTCCGCGCACCTTTGTCTCGTTAAATAACTTAAAATCAAAAATCATGAACTCAAAAACAACAAAAACAATTTATTGGACAGGAACAATTTTAACTTCTCTTTGGTTTGGTGCCAGCGGTTTTTTCGAATTAACAGGTAATCCATTAGTTTGGGGAATTACGCAGCAATTAGGTTATCCGGCGCACTTTATATACATTTTAGGGGTGTTCAAATTATCGGGTGTCATCACTTTATTGATTCCGAATAAATTACTTCGATTAAAAGAATGGGTATTTGCAGGTGTATTTTTCGACATCATTTTTGCCTTCTTTTCCAAAATTGCTGTTCTCGGTTTTGGCGCTGCCACAGACGCAGTCATCGCTTTTGTAATGGTAAGTGTAACCTATGCAATGTACAGAAAATTGTACACTGCAACATACACTCCAGCCACTCTAAACTAATATTGAGCAAAATAAAACTGCCTAAGATTTGGTCCTAGGCAGTTTTTGTTTCTAAATCTTAAACTACAATCCAATGAAAAAAATCATCTTTATTATAAGCTTAATTTTATCAGGTCTGCTTTTTTTAAAATGTTTTATTCCCGATTAAATTTTATCGGTTTTCCAGCCAATTCAAAAAAGCTGTTGATTTTTCTTTTCCTACCAATAATTTTTCTTCTGTAGGAACGATCAGTTTAATCAGCAGCTTTCGCGAAAAATAATGCTCTGCTTCGCGAATAGCGGCAAAATTGACCAAATACTGCCGGTTAATTCTAAAAAACTGAACCGGCGCCAATAGTTTCGAAACTTCATCCAAAGACTGTGTCAGCTGGTATTCGTTTTTATCAAAAGTCATGATCGTCGGCGTCTCGTTTTTAATAAAAAAATAAGCAATATTTTCCGTTTGAACAGTTTGGTATTTATTGTTTTTAAAAACCAAAAAACTGCTCTTTCCTTTGTTCTCGCTGCTTTTGCTCAGCAGATACTCAAAGTCAGGCATTTGTTTGTTATTGCGCTGAAAAAAGTTCTGCAGTTCTGCCGCTTTATTCATTGCCAGCGCAATACTTTCGCGGGAGAACGGCTTTAACACATAATCAATTCCGTTAGACTTAAAAGCATCAATAGCATAATCATCAAAAGCGGTACAGAAAATAACGGGTGAGAGCACTTTTACACTTTTAAAAATCTCAAAAGACAAACCATCTGCCAGCTGAATATCCATAAAAATTAAATCCGGCTGCCCATTTTCTAACAGATAACTAACGGCTCCGTCAATGCTTTGGATATACGACAAAATCTGAACATCGGGACGGATACTCAAAATTAACTGCCCTAATGCTTTTGCTGTTTTTACTTCATCTTCAACTATTATGATTGTCATAAACTGCGGGTATTTTTACTTTAAAAATGGTTTCGTTTTTTTCTATTACAATTTCTTTATGAATCAAATGTGCAAATCGCTGGGTGATATTATCCAAACCAAATCCTGTTGATAATGCGCCCCGTTTCAGCTGTACTTTATTTTCGACCACAATACAATCATTTTCAGAATATAATTTTATGATCAAAGGTTTTTCTAAAGAAACCACATTGTGCTTAATGCAGTTTTCTATTAGCAGCTGCATCGTAAAAGGCGGAATTACAGCTTTTAATTGCTCGTCATTTAATGTATTAATTAATTCAAATCCGTCTTCAAAACGGGCTTTTAGAAGGTACACATACGAGTCCAGGATTTCGATTTCTTCCCTTAAAGAAATCAAATCCAGCTTACGGCTTTCTAATGTAAAACGATAGAAATCGGATAATTTCAGGATAAAATCAGAACTATTGGGATCGTTTATATCCACCATCGATTTTAAAGTATTCAGACTGTTGAATAAAAAATGCGGATTTACCTGCTGTTTCAAAAGATCGTACTGCGCCCCAAGATTGAGCATTTTGGCGCGTTCCAGCTCCGATCCGATCTGACGCGTCTGATAGTTTTGAAAAAGCAAATGCACAAACATATACACAATCAGGTTGATTAAAACCCCGCGAAGTTCAAACATAATCGGCGCGTCCATCTGCGCAAACTGAAAAAGTTCCTGATGCGCTACAACCAGCAAAACCATAATGGCAATACCCAGAAGAACGCTTAAAAATAATTTACCGTTTACAAAACTTTTAGACGTTCGTTTGGTTGTAAATTTGGGCAGACTGTAAATATTGTAATACCAGATAAAAAGAGAGAATAAAAACGTAATCGAAGAATTGATTACAATATCTGCGGGTTTTGAAAAAGTGTCAAATAATTTGGGAACCGAGGCCAAAACAGCAAGCGAAATAGAGCTTCCCCAAATCAACCGCTTCGAAACCTGAAAGCGTGTTACTTTTTCCATATCAATTTGTTTTTTTTAAATCCTCTTTGATCAAAGATAGGATTTTTTGTTTTGAAGTTTACTGCTGTCATTAAACCCGACAAATTTTAAAAATCTGTCGGGTTTTACAGCTTTCGATTTGCAGTTATTTTCATTTAAAGCAGAAAATAAAATACAAACCGCTATCTATTTAATTTTTAATAAAATAACTATCGATTATAAATTTATTCGATCTGCCGTCAGAATAGTTCCGTCGCTGTTATTTTGAACAAAACCAATAATTGCAAAATCTTTAGAATTAAAATCTTTTGGAAGATTCAAAGTCACAGTTCCTTTCAAATTAGAAGTCAGTTTTACACTTTGCAGCTCGCGCACAATTTGATAATGCGCTAAAATCCTGTTCGCATTCTCCCCTCTCTTTACATTACTTTTGGCCGATTTCTGCACCACAGCAATCAATAATTTCGTGTCTTTAGAAATTTTGTCCAAGGTATAATTGAGCTTCAATTTAGAAGCCGTAAAACCAGATTCGACACTTAAATCTAAATTTTGAGATTTAGAAATCCTATTTTTTATCGCAGTTCTAATTTCCTTTTCGTTAGAACCAATAAGATCTTTTTTTCCATTTACAACCGCCTGAGGCGTATAAACAGGCTCTTTGCCAAGCCATTTTGCATACTCGTATTGTCTTTCGGTAAATTTTGCCTGGCTGAAAATGTCTTTCCAGCCCTGTCTGTCCCAATAATCGACATGATACGCCAAAATGTAAAGCTGGTTATTGTTTTCGTTTTCTATTCGTCCCAGCAATTCATCTGCCGGCGGACAGCTCGAACAGCCTTCTGAAGTGAATAATTCTAAAAGCGTAAAGCCTTTATTATTCGAGTTTTGACTCCAAATTCGATTTCCCTGAAAGAGAAAAAGAAGTACTAAAATGGGTATTATTTTTATATTTTTCATGTGATAAATCAGGTCTGTTTTTTTTGTAATAATTAAAAAGAAACCTGCAAGGTTTTAGAAATCCTGCAGGTTAAAAATGAGTTTTAAAGAATATTCAATTCTACATTAATATTTCCTCTTGTCGCTTTAGAATACGGACAAGTCTGATGCGCGCCTGCCACAATTTGTCTGGCCGTTTCATATTCAATTCCCGGTAAGCTGATGTCTAATTTTGCCTGAAGCGAATATTCACTTCCTGTCAGACACAAGTCAACCGAAGCATCAACAGCCGTTTCAGCCGGAAGTTTTACATTAAGTTTTGCAGCCGCAAATCCCATCGCGCCGATAAAACAAGCCGACCAGCCCGCCGCAAACAATTGTTCCGGATTAGTACCAGAACCTGAACTTCCTGGAGGAGTTAACTTAATGTCTAAATTTAAGTCTGAACTTTGCGACATTCCGTTTCTCCCGCCTGTAGTATGCGTTTTTCCTGTGTATAAAATTTTTGTTTCCATGAGTTTTTGGATTTTAGTCCCGAAGCCTCGGGATAGATTTTAGATTGTTAAAAAAAATTGTGATTGAATTTGATTTTTGATATTGCAATTGATTTTTGATATTGTAATTGAATTTGATTTTTGATATTGAATTTAATTATCTAATTGACTAATTCCCTAATTGACAAATTCCCTAATTGACTAATTATCTAATTATCTAATTGACAAATTATCTAATTATCTCAATTCCCCGCCACATCAATTATCGCCTGTGCAAAAGCTTTAGGATCTTCCTGCGGTACATTATGACCGATATCTTTTAAAATTCGGTGATCGTATTTACCTGTAAATTTGTTCGCATACGCTTTTCCGTCTGCTGCTGCGCCGTCAAAATCGCTGGCAATTGTGATGGTCGGAACCGAAATTGAAGGTCTTGCAGCCAGTCTTTTTTCCAAAGCATCGTATTTAGATTCTCCGTTAGCAAGCGACAAACGCCATCTGTAATTGTGAATCACAATTGCTGTATGATCCGGATTGTCAAAAGACTGAGCAGTTTGATCGTAGGTTTTAGTATCAAAATTCCATTTTGGAGAAGCCAGTTTCCAGATCAGTTTGTTGAATTCGTAAGTATTCTGAGAATAACCCGACTGCCCTCTTTCTGTTGCAAAATAATATTGATACCACCAGCCGTATTCTGCCGTCGGCGGCAACGGTTTTAAGTTCGCTTCCAGATTCACTACAATATAACCGCTTACCGAAACCAGTCCCTGAACACGTTCTGGCCAAAGCGCCGCAACCGCAACCGCAGTTCGTGCGCCCCAGTCGAACCCGCCGATAACCGCTTTTTTGATTTTTAAAGCATCCATTAAATCAATTACATCCTGAGCAAGAGCGGCTTGTTGTCCGTTTCTAAACGTTTGATCAGAAAGAAAGCGAGTAGTTCCGAATCCGCGTAAATAAGGCGTAATCACGTGATACCCTTTTGAAACCAATTGCGGCACCACTTCACTATAACTATGAATATCGTAAGGCCAGCCGTGAAGCAAAATAACCGTTGTTCCGTTTTGCGGACCCGCTTCGGCATAACCCACATTTAATAATCCCGCATTAATTTGTTTGAAAGTCCCAAGCGGATTTTCTGATTGTGCATTGCTAAAATTTACGCTTAATACAAATATTGCGATTAAAGCAAATTGGCGTAAAATGTTGTTTGTTGTATTTTGTATCGTTTTCATAATAAGTTGTTTTATAGATTATTGATTAGTTAATTTCTTCGTCAAAGGTATTTTGAGAAGCCTCGTTTTGAAAGGAGAAAAAAGGTGAAACGGACAAATTGAAGGTTGAACTGGACAGCTTTTGCTTTGCTGTTTTTTTTGCCACGAAGGCACTAAGACACTAAGATTTTTTAAAAGACATTTTTTCACGCAGATTGGATTAGATTAAAGCAGATTTTTTTTAGATTTTTTATTTGATGATCAATTTGCTAAATCACCTCAAATCTTTTTAAATCTGCGTGAAACCAAAACTTTCCAATTTTATTAGCCACAGATTAAATTGATAAAACGGATTTCTTTTTTCTCGCAGATTTAGCAGATCAGCAGATTCTATTTTATCTGCTCAATTTCCTAAATCAGCGGGCGAAAAACTTTATAAATCTTTGCATTAAAAACCTTTGCGTCTTAGTGTCTTCGTGGCAAAAAAAACTATTTAACCAAAGTCAAAACAGGTTTTCCTTTTTCTACGATATAAGTCGCCAGTTCACTAGCCTTAGAATCCGTATTATTTTTTGCCGAGTGCACCACGCCCGCCGGAATAAAAAGCACTTCACCCGCTTTTAAAGTCACCGGCTTCTCCCCTTCTATCTGATATTCGAGCGAACCTTCGACAACGTAAATGACTTCTTCGCCGGGATGAAAATGTTTACCGAAAGCCGAATGCCCCTCAAAATCGATTCGTGCCTGAATCATTTCACGTCCTGGAATACTCAGATCGTGTTTTTGCAAATCGATTCTTTTTACTCCCGTCTGCGCTGCAATCTGATTGGGAACCAAAAACGCAATGATTCCTAAAATGATTATTGCGATTACCACCCCTGTTTTTTGTTTTTTCGTTTCCATAATTTTTGATTTTTACTATTTGTTTTCTGTTAATTTCTGAGTCAAAAGTATTGCGGCTATGCGTTTTACGAAATCAAAAAATAGTTGAAACGGACAAACTTCAGGTTGAAGTGGACAGGGTTTAAAGTGGGAATATTTTTTAGGAGCTATTTCCTGCTATCCGCTATATCTTTTCCTTGCTAAAGAAGCAAGAAAAAGGATGCCGCTCCTATCAGGGCTAGGACACTCATTTTCAAAAGGAAAGATTTCTGAAAAAGAACTTCAGTAAAAAACATATTATTTTTCTTACTATTAACCCAATCAGATTTAATATATTTGTAGTCCTAAAAATAAAGAACATGAATTCAGAAAGAAAATTTATGCCCGTGTGGTATGGTGGTGGTATTGGAAACAACCGCAACGCTTTCTTTATAGCGTAGGACACCTTAGCTGCATGGGTTTTATACCTCCTAAAAATAAAGAATATGAGTACCAACACCCTTTCAAAAGAAGCCGAAATCAGGCTGTTGAACTTCTTCACCGACAGAATTGATCCTCTTTCGATGGCAAAAGCGATACGATTGGTAAATTTTAACCTTGCCTTAAATGTCATGAACGACCAACATCTTTCATCCGAAAAGGCTTTAAGAGACAGTTTCACCTGGCTGAACGAACTAGCCGAAACTTTAAATCCGTATCTGGATTTGGAATAAGGTTTCTAAACTTTTGAAAAAATTAAACCCCTTGATCTTTTTTAGATTGAGGGGTTTGTTTTTTTATTAAAGAAAATACCGTAGAAATACGGGTTGATTGGGTTTTGATTATTATTACACTTGTGAGAATATTAATTAACAGATTACGGATTTCCATTCATTAATTCTAAAATCTTTCTTTATGTTTGTAACTTTAATAATTTACAAAGAATTATCCCATAAAAAAAATTAATTAGAACCATTAATCAAAAAATAAGAAAATATTAGATATGAATGATTACACAAAAAATATTACCCGATGGATATATGGTCTAACTAAAGATCAATTTGATGAATTTATAAAAGTTTTTATAAAAGATTATTTTAAAGTTGATACCGTTTCGTTTACTGATGGGAAAAGTGATGGAGGAATAGATATGAAAATTTTCATCAATAGAATTGCAAAAAAAATTCCACTGCAAGTAACAGTCGATTCAAATGTGTACAATAAATTAGAAAAAGATCTGGTAAAAATTTTTAATAATATACAAAAACATCAATTCTCTGAAAATTTTTATTTTTTTTATTCTAAAGGTGCTTCAGAAGAAAAGGTAAATAATTTGCAGGATATTGCTAAACGAGAATATTCTATTTCTTTAGAAATATTTGATAATAAGTTAATTGCAACATATTTAGAAAAACCAGATTTTGCAGCTTCGAGAAATAAATTGAGAGATATCCTTGGCGAATTTCTAAATCACGAAAAAACATATTTTACTGAAAATGATAAACTTTGCTTTGATTTATTAAATCATAACAGCGATTCTTTAGAATTAAAGGAACGTTTTATAAATGCATTTGTTCTTAATGCATTTTTCAATTGCTCTAATACTATACTTTCTAAAAGTGACATTCAGGAGCAATTAAAAAATGAATTTAATCTTCAAAATCCTGAATATTATTGTAATAAAATAATTGACAATTTACTTGTCAAGCATAAAATTGAAAAAGTCGACCTTTATAAATATCAATTAACTGAAAATGAATCAAATAAATTAAAAAGTATAAAAGCTGATTCAGATTTACTTGAAAGAGAATTCCTTACTAATTTACAATCAATAATAAATAATTACGATGGGAATATTGAACTTAAAATTATTATCGATAAAATTTATAATATTTTTAAAAAATATAAAGAAATTGACTTAGATGAAATTAATGAAGCTTATGAACAAGAAAATGGAGAAAATATTGAAATTCAAGACCTTATATCATATGTAAATGAATCATTAACAGATAAAACTCAGATTAAAAATTTTATTTATGAAGTTATTTCATTATGTAGCGAAAATGACTTTATTATAAAAATTTCTGCTGGAAAACTATACAAAGATTTAATAAATAGTTCTGAATTTGATTCCTATACTAGGAGACAGAATAAAGAAGTTTTTTTAGATACACCCGTTTTGCTAAATTTATTAATGGTCATGAAAGAAGAAGATTTTGAATATGATAATTATAGATTCAAAGTCACAAAAAGTTTGTTTTCATTAATTAAAAACAAGGAAAATAATACTATATATAATACTATTGAACCATATGTAATTGAGTTAGCAGATTACTTAAATAGGACAATTAAAATGATCCCAATTTATGACACAGGATTACTTGAAAAATTGGGAGGAACAAGTAATGAATTACTAAATTTCTTTTTGAAAGTAAAAGAAAAAAAACTTTTTGATGGAAGTTTTAGAAGCTATATAGAAGATTTCGGTATATCATTAAATATGGTTCAAAAAGATGATAAAAATGATTACTTGCAACAATTTCTTATACAGTTATTAAAAGTAAACGAAATTAATATTGATGTTGTACATAAATACGATACAGATTATAAAACTAGAAGTGATTTTCAAAGAATTTCAAAAACTTTAGGAGAAATATACTCCCGAAATGAATCAAATCGTAAGGCTAGATCATTAAAATTTGACAGTTTACTGTTTATGCATATTTATGATTTAGATATTGATCTAATTGATCCAATTGTAATAACTTGGGATAATACTTTTAAAGAATTTAGAAAAGAATATCAATTACGCAATCCAAGCTTACGATATTGGCACTTATTCAAACCCGGAAAGTATCTTGATCATACTTCACTTTTAAACTTCAAAATTAATAGTAGTGCAATTTCAAATGAGATTTTATCAATGATAGATACTGAATTTGAAGTAGTTCGTGGTGTTAAAAAGCTGTCTGACATTTTAACTAGTATTATTGATTTAAAATCAGCCTCTGGTACAAAATTATCAAGAGGTCTTGCAGAAATTAGAGATACTTATATTTACGAAATAAATAAAGAAGATTCGATAAAAACTGAAGTTGAATATAGCGATAGTCAACCAGTAGATGAAATTGTATCAAATATTTATGATTATTATAATCGTAAAGAAGGTTCGTATTCACTCGATAATTTTACTTCAATTTTACAGATTGAAGATGCTATACCTGCAATTTTATTACTATTAGGGGAAGAATCGAGTTTTTTTATGAGACATGGTAAATATTCTGATAATTATAAAAAGAAATTTGATGGTGTAATTAAATCATATTTAGTAGTAGAGTAATATATATCATCAAATTTTTAAATTAAAAAGAGCTTATAAATTTTAAGCTCTTTTTTTTATTTGTTAAAAACAATAATCCCAAACTCATCTCACCATTCATAATAAAATCAACCCCAGTAACTGCACTTTTATTATTCAAATTCAACACCATTTTAGCAACATCTTCTTCCCTTCCCCATTTTATTTTACTCCGACTTTCTCCTCCACACACAGCAAATCCAATACTTATAAATTATTTTTATAACTATTAAAAATTATTAATTTGGTTAATAAACACCTTCCCTATACCTTTGTCTCATCAAAATCAAAGAAATGATTTGAACATCTTAAAAAATAATTTAAAAAATAAAAATCATGAAATTTACAAGAAGAGCAAACGCAAACTGGAAAGGTACAGGAATGGAAGGAAAAGGAACCATTAGTACACAAAGCACCACTTTAGATAATGCACAATTATCATTCAAAACTCGTTTTGAGCAGGGTGTTGGAACCAATCCTGAGGAATTAATCGCTGCGGCGCATTCTGGCTGTTTTACAATGCAATTAAGCTTTTTATTGTCTGAAGCTGGTTTTGTTCCAGAAGATTTAGACACTACGGCTAAAGTAACTTTTGAAGACGGAACCATTACTTTAATTCAGTTAGAACTTACCGGTAAAGTACCTGGAATTTCTGCAGAAGATTTTCAGCAAACGGCACAAAAAGCAAAAGAAATTTGTCCAATTTCTAAATTGTTGAATACTGAAATTACTTTGACTGTTACGCTTAATTAAATTCCAAATTTTAAATTCCAAATTAACACAAGGCTTTGTCTTCCTGAGCGGAGTCGAAGGATACGCCAGAAACTCCACAAAGAATATAACCAATCTTTGTAGAGCTACTCGCGGAGATTTGCTTCGCCTGTTCGCTATCTTTCGGGTCTCCTCCGTCGAAATGACAAAATTGAGACAAATCATAATCATAATTACAATCTAAAATCTAAATAAAATGAAAACATTAAATATATTAAATCGTTATTTCTCATTCGCAGTAGTACTATTCAGTTTACTTCTAACAGTAACAAACGTAAACGCGCAAAAAGCAGCAGCTCCACAAATTAAAAATGTCGTATTGGTTCACGGTGCATTTGCAGATGGTTCTGGATGGCAAGGTTTATACAAAGTTTTGACTAAAAAAGGCTATAATGTAACCATCGTTCAGAATCCCTTGAGTTCTTTGGAGGATGATGTTAAAGCCACCAACTTAGCTTTAGACAAACAAGACGGACCGACCATTTTGGTGGGACATTCTTGGGGCGGCACTGTAATTACAGAAGCTGGAAATCACCCAAAAGTAGCGGCTTTGGTTTACGTGGCAGCTTTACAGCCTGATAAGGGCGAAAATTCTGTTCAATGGCTACAAACTGCTCCTCCAGCTCCAGAAAATGGTGTATTGGCTCCAGATGAAAAAGGAATTGCATATTATGATAAAGCTAAATTCCACGCTGGTTTTGCAGGAGATTTGAGCAAAGAACAAGCAGATTTTATGTATGCTTCGCAAGGTGCTTTTTATGCACAAGGTTTTTTAACACCTATCACTAATGCCGCTTGGAGAACTAAACCTTCTTACGGAATCGTAGCAACTGAAGACAAAAGTATTGTTCCAAGTATTCAGGTGGCAATGTACAAACGTTCTAACACAAAAATTACTGAAATTAAAGGCAGTCATGTAGTGTTTATTTCGCAGCCAGAGAAAGTAGCGAATGTGATTATTGAGGCATCATTTAAAAAATAAATTTCAATATTTTAAAATTCCAAATTCCAATGGATTTGGAGGAAATTCCAAATAAAAAAATTCCAAATTCCAAACTATACAGTAACTTGGAATTTGGAATTTTTAGTATTGGAATTTTATTTACTAACAGCTTTTATAAAATAAGGAGAATCGTTCCAGCGGATTTTTTTATAATTAAAATCTTTTTTGAGTGATTCGGGAAGGCAGTTCCAGATCGCTTCATTCATTTTCTCCAATAGTAATTTCTTGGAGAAAGAATCGGAAACTACCAGACTTATTTCTCTTACGGGAACGGGTTCTTTGAAAGGTTTAAAAAGACCGCCCGATTCGTTTATAGTAGAAAGTTTCGGAATAATCGCAAATCCTAAATGGGCGCGAACTAGATTTTTTAAGGTTTCTATCGAATTGATGTCGTAGGTAAACTGCTCCTTTATTTTATCAGATGTTTTAAGTCCGCAGATGTCCAGCAGTTGTGCGTTGTAGCAATATTCATGATGCAGCAATAATAATTCTGTTTTGTCGCCAGGCTGCATTTCGTAAAATTCATCATTCGCCATCGGGTGCGTCTGATTTAAATACGCCACAAATGGTTCTTTAAAAACAACATGTTCGATTAAATTCGGGTTTCCGGTTGGTGTTGCCATAATGGCAACGTCAATGGCTCCCGTTTCTAAATCGCGCATTAAGTGTCCGGTATAGCCTTCTTTAATAATAAAATGTACATTGGGCGCCGCTTCTTTCATTGCCTGAATAAATAACGGAATCAGATAAGGCGATAAAGTGGAAATAATACCCAGCTTTAACTCTCCTTCCAGCAGATTTTTTTCGTTGATTACAAAATCACGAATTTCATCGACTTCACGAAGTATTTTTTTGGCTTTATTGATAATTTCGATCCCCAAAACGGTGGGTGTCAAGGGTACTTTATTTCGATCAAAAATCTTAATGCCGATTTCTTCTTCCAGATTTTTTAACTGAATGGTAAGTCCCGGCTGCGTTACCATACAAACTTCGGCAGCTCTTGCAAAATGCCGTTCTTCGTCTAAGGCCACAATATATTTTAATTGCTGAATGGTCATGTGTTATAGTTTCTAAGTACAGAGATGCTAAGGTACTAAGTTTTTATTTTTAATTTCTTTTGAAAACTTTTCCAAAGTTCTAAAAAACCGAACTTATTTAGAATCAAAATAATTATCATCTTTTTCATAGAAAGTAAAATCCAAAACATCTAATTTATCGTACATAATAAAGAACACCATAACAGAATGGAGTAAATGCAGATGGAGTAGTTTTTGGAGCATATTGTGTTTATCATTCTATAATGATGTTTTTTCAAACAAACTTATTTGAAATAAAAAAAGCGATCTTAACCGATCGCTTTTATTTTTAGTATTTGAAGGCGAAAGCTTTAGACTTTTATTTCATAATCAGAAGAAAAAAACTCAGAACCTCAGAACCTCAGTAAATCAGTAACTCAGCACCTCAGTAAATCAGTAACTCAGCAACTCAGTAACTTAGAACCTCAGAACCTTAGCAACTCAGCACCTTAGAACCTTAGAACCTCAGCAACTCAGCACCTTAAAATTTAAGACAAAACCATCCCGCCGTCCATAATAAAATCAGCGCCAGTAATAAAACCTGCATTTTCGCTGCTCAAATGCGACACCATTTTGGCTACATCTTCTGCCCTTCCCATTTGTTTTAGCGGTACTTTTTCTACGACAACATCCATAATTCCTTTTACGGTGTTTTCGTCAAGACCGACTTTGTTCATGACTTCGGTTTGAGTTGGTCCCGGACTTACCGAATTGACTCTGATTTTTCTTGGCGCTAATTCTAGTGCAGCTGATTTCATAAACGAATTCAAAGCTGTTTTACTTGCCGAATAAACCGAAGCTCCCGGCCCCGGCATACTGGCGGTGTTTGAAGAAAGAAATACTACCGAAGCACCGTCTTTTAAAATCGGAATGAATTTGCTTAACGTAAAAAACGCACCTTTTAGATTGACGTTCATAATACTGTCGTACAATTCTTCTGAAGTTTGGTCGATGGTGCCTAAACCTGCGATCCCGGCATTGATAAACAGAATGTCAACCGAACCGAAATTGTTTTTTACCTGCTCGGCCAGTTTTTCGATATCGGCAACTTTAGATTGGTCTGCCACTAACGGAATCGCATCTAATGCTGCAGCGGCTTTTTCGATTGCTTCCTTTCGTCTTCCGGTAATAATTACGGTTGCGCCTTCGGCTTTAAATTGTTTTGCTGCTGCATAGCCTATGCCGCTGTTACCGCCTGTAATGACAACTATTTTGTTTTCTGAAGTATTCATTTTGAATTTATTTTAAAATTATTTGACAAATTTAAATCCAAAATGGTATAACTTTGTAACCAGTATCATGAAGTATACCAAAGTAATTCCATCCATGACAAGGAGCTAAGTTATAGCCACGAATTCACGAATTTATTTTTATAATCTATGTGATAAAAATGTGATTAATTACACTAATTATTTGTTGATACTCAATGAATATAATTAGTGATTAAACAATTTGTGAATTACTTCGTCTGTCCCTTCGGTCGAGTCGTGGCGGAAAAACTTAAAAAAAAAAAACAATTCGTGAATTAGCGAAAAAAAACTTTAATAAACAATTCGTGAATTAGTGGCAAAAAATAAAAAAACAATTCGTGAATTCGTGGCGGAAAAACTTAAAAAAAACAATTCGTGAATTCGTGGCGAAAAAAAAAAATTAGAATAAGATGGAAAGAAATCAAAAAGAAGAAGTACAGGCGCTTCAAGACACTTTACACGTTTTGGGCGGTAAATGGAAACTGCCGATCATCAATTCGATCTGCAACGGAAATCATCGTTTCCGCGAAATCGAACGTTCGATTCCGGGCATTACGACACGAATGCTTTCGCGTGAACTGAAAGATATGGAGCTCAACATGATGATTGAACGCATAGAAGACCGCGATGCCGAAATTCAGGTAAAATATGTTTCGACACCCTATTGTAAAACTTTTGCGCCTGTAATAGAAGCCATGATTGCGTGGGGAAAACAGCATCGGTCTGAAATTGTAAGCAAATACTAAATTTTACTGCTTTCATTTGATGCGGATTCTACAGATTGGCTAGCCCAAAACGCCGATAAACACTGATTTTATCAGATTTAGAAATTGGTCTTATAAATACAATTGAAGTAAATCAATAGTTATCAATAAGTTACCCTACACAAACAAGATTTTATACAATTATAATGCGGCTTTATTATAATTATATAAAAACGGAAGAAAATTGTATAACTAAAAGCTCTTGCTGTCAATCTATTTTTGGATAAAGAAATTCATAATTGCTTTCCCAGAATTACGAACCATTTAAAACCATAATCAAAAGATGATTTACGCAAAAAATGATTTGACCCGCTTTTTAGACGCACAAAATAAATTATATCTTACTGCTTTTTCTGAAATCAAAAAAGGCAAAAAACAAACCAACTGGATGTGGTTTATATTCCCACAGATAAAAGGTTTAGGCAAAAGCACCCTCTCTGATTACTATGCAGTAGCAGATTTAAAAGAGGCAGAAGATTTTTTAAATCACCCTATTTTAAGGAAACATTTGGTAGAAATCTCTAAGCTTCTTTTGACTTTAAGTAAAAAATCGGCCGAAACTATTTTGGGCGAATTAGATGCGAGAAAACTACATTCTTCTATGAGTTTATTTGTTCAGGTAGAAAATGCTGATCCTGTATTTCAGCAGGTTTTAGATACTTTTTTCTACGGAAATTTAGATCCGCTAACGCTTAATTTTACTCAAAAAACAACATCGCATATCGCTGAAACTGTACTTTCTTAATAATAAAACTTCAAATAATTACGCCATAATATATTTGATTTATATATAATTTTCCCGAAAAAAAGCCTGTAAACATACATTTACAGGCTTTTTTATTTGTTGGAAAACAGCGTTTTACCAGCCTTTTACAGCACCACCTTTGAATTGTTCTTCGGCAACTTTTTCTACTTCTGGAGATTGAAAAGCTTGTAAAAACTGTTTTACTTTTTCTTCATTTTTATTGTCTTCACGACTTACCACCAAATTTACATAAGGCGATTCTTTGTCTTCTACAAACAATGCATCACGAGAAGGAACTAATCCTGCTGCAGAAGCAAATGTATTGTTGATAATTGCGATTGAAACATTTTCGTCTTCTAACGCGCGAGGCAATTGAGGTGCTTCTAATTCTAAAATTTTCAGTTTTTTAGGATTGCTCACAATGTCGGTTACTTTTGGCAGTAAACCAACGCCGTCTTTTAATTTTAATAAACCGTTTTTCTGTAAAAGCAATAAAGAACGGCCGCCGTTTGTAGGATCGTTTGGAATAATAATCGTGCTTTCGTCTTTCAATTCAGCAAGCGTTTTTATTTTTTTAGAATAAGCTGCAATTGGGTAAACAAATGTTTTACCGATAATTGCCAATTTATAACCGCGTTGTTTAGATTGCTCGTCTAAATACGGTTTGTGCTGAAAAGCATTGGCATCGATATCGCCTTGGCTCAAAGCTTCGTTTGGCACCACATAATCGTTAAAAGAAACCAATTCTACTTCTAATCCAAATTTTTCTTTGGCTACTTTTTTAGCAGCTTCGGCCACTTTTAATTCTGGTCCTGTTGCCACACCTACTTTAATAAAATGCGGATCGTTCTTTTTACTTTCTCCACAATTCGCTAGTACTAATGACAAAGCAAGAACACCAAAAGTCTTTATAAAATTTATTTTCATAACACTATTTTTAATTTTTAATTCCTAATTTTTAATTGATAACTATCGATGATCAAATCGCTTGGATAAAAAATCTCCGGCAAACTGGATCAGAAATACCAGAATAACCAATAAGATCAATACCGAATTCATGGTAACGGCATCATAACCTATATAACCGTATTGATAACCGACTTGCCCTAAACCTCCTGCTCCAACGGCACCGCCCATAGCAGAATATCCGACTAAAGTGATTAAGGTAATGGAAGCCGCGTTTATTAACGAAGGCAAAGCTTCTGGCAGCAATACTTTGTAAACAATTTGAAATGGCGTTGCGCCCAAAGCCCTTGCGGCTTCTATTAATCCAGACGGAAGACTTAACAAACTATTTTCGACCAAGCGGGCAATAAACGGCGCTGCACCAATACTTAACGGAACCAAAGCGGCACTGACACCAATTGAAGTTCCGACAATGGCACGCGTAAACGGAATCATCCAAACGATTAAAATGATGAATGGAATAGAACGAAAAACATTGACTAAAAACGATACCGTTCTGTTTAAAACCGGCTGTTCTAATATTTGGTTTTTACGGGTCAGGAAAAGTAAAATTCCGGTTGGAAGCCCGATTAAAAAACCAAAAAAGCCCGATACAAAGGTCATTACAATGGTTTCCCATGTTCCTTTTAACAATAAATCTATAATCGAATCAGACATAACCTATAATTTCTGTTTTAATGTGTTTTGAATTGAAATATTGAATCGCGGCATCGTAATTTTCGCGTTTTCCTGATAGTTCAATCAGCATAACACCAAAATTTACATCTCCTGCCTGATCCATCTGCGCGCTTACGATTTTGAAATCGGTATCAAAAAGTCTTGAAACTTCTGAAATAACCGGTTCGTTTACCGATTTCCCTGTCATTTCCAGCTTCAATAACGGATTCAAATTTCCGTTATCCTCTTTTTGTAATTTTTCCAGATAAACCGCTGGAACATCAATATGTAGTGAAGACGCAATAAATTCTCTTGTCAATTCGTGTTTTGGATCGGCAAAAATTTCGCCTACACTTCCCTGCTCGATCAATTTTCCGTGACTGATAACGGCCACCTCATCGCAGATTGATTTGACTACTTCCATTTGATGGGTAATCAGCAAAATGGTAATGTTAAGACGTTTGTTGATGTCTTTCAACAAATTTAAAATAGATCGCGTCGTCGCAGGATCGAGTGCACTTGTAGCTTCATCACACAACAAAACTTTCGGATTATTGGCCAAAGTTCTTGCAATGGCAACTCTTTGTTTTTGTCCGCCGGAAAGACTTGCGGGATAATCGTTTGCTTTTTCTGCCAGACCAACCAATTGCAGCAATTCTAAAACGCGGGTTTTGATTTCGCTTTTAGAAGTTCCGGTCAATTCTAAAGGAAAAGCCACATTTTCGAAAACGGTTCGTGAAGAAAGTAAATTGAAATGCTGAAAAATCATTCCGATTTGTCTTCTTTCAATCGCCAATTCTGCGTTTGATAGTTGCATTAACGCTTTTCCGTCTACGATAATACTGCCTCCTGTAGGTCTTTCTAACAAATTGACACAACGTATTAAAGTACTTTTTCCAGCACCCGACGTACCAATCACACCAAAGATTTTCCCTGGCGGCACCCTAAGCGAAACATCAGACAAAGCCGTAACGATTCTGTCTTTTTGATGAAACGTTTTGGTAACATTTTTTAATTCAATCATTTCTTATTTAGATTTACAAAACAAAAAAGCCTTTCAACTATTCATGAAAGGCTTTTTGAAATACATAATATCATTTATATCGAAGCCAGATCAGAAAATTTCATAACAGCAAAACAGCACATCATGCTGCTGCAATAATAATTCTTCATATTAAGGCTCTTATTTCTCATTGTGGCTGCAAATTTAAACAGATAATTTTAATTTTAAAGCATAAATCACTAAAACTTTTATTATCCTATCAAAATTGTAGACTACTATATCGATTGCTCTTTAGTTTTGTTTCTTTTCTGTTGATTTACCGTTCTTTGCGTAATAATTTGGTCTGTTTGCCCGCTTCAAATTGTGACGCGGATTTCTTTAGATTTCATTTATAAATCCGTTTCTGAAAGCGATCGGGATTGCAAAGGCCGATTTGCCTTAGCAGCGACTATACTTTTGATTTATTCTGCATCTAATAAAACAGCCAATTGAATACACGGTAATTCGGATCGGTTACTCCAAGCGTGATTGGTACCTCGTTGAATTACAATGTCTCCCGCTTGCAGTAAAGTTTCTTCTTCGTCAACGATCAAATAGATTTCGCCCGAAATGATAATGATATAATCTAAAGTATCGGTCTGGTGCATCAGCGGATGCGGCTGTCCTTCTGGCGCGACAATTCCTAAATCTTTGTCGGGTGGAATCTGCACGTACCGAAAGTAGCTTCCGTTTCGCGGCGTATTGGGGAACGCGGTATTTTCAATGCTTTTTTCTTCGAATTTTGCGGGTGTGCTGTCTGTAGACCAGATATCAGAAATGATTAATCCCGGAAAATGTTCTGATACGTTGGTTACAATGGCGTCTTGTTCTATTATAGATTTTCCGTTTCGTAAACCTGTTACGACTCTTCTTGGTATTGTTTTCATTTATTTTTTTGGATATTCTTTTTTATGATTTTAGAAAATCTGTGCTAATCTTTTTATCTGAGGCAAAAAAATTATTCCAGTCTAAACCATTCTTCGACCTCTTCTTTGATATTTTCTTCAATCAGAATGCTTTCAAACTCATTGGTCGCTGTATTGTAACGATAATCTTTCTGCCATGTTTTATAATTTAAAGCAACATTCTGAATCGCATCGCAGATAAACAAAAGTTCTTCATTGGTCATAATCGGATGCAGGGACAAACGCACCCAGCCCGGTTTATTGGTTTGGTTTTTCTCTAATAATTCGTTGGTAATTGCTTTGGATCTTTTCTCATCAATATTGAACAAATAATGCGCATACGTACTCGCGCAAGACCAGCCGCCGCGAGTCTGGATTCCGAAACGGTCATTTAAAAGTCTTACGATTAAATTATAATGAATGTCTTCTATCACAAAAGAAACACAACCGATTCGGTCACTTTTAAGATCTCCTAAAATTGACAAACCTTGTATTTGCTGCAGTTTAGAAAAACACAGGTTCAAAAGTTCTTTTTCTCTTGCCGCAATTTTTTCGACCTCCATTTGATCTTTTAACTGCAAAGCCAAAGCCGTTCTCATTACCTGCAAAAATCCTGGTGTTCCTCCGTCTTCCCTCACTTCTATTACATCGCTGTAACAATATTTTCCGAGCGGATTGGTCCATTTTACATTTCCTCCGCCGGGATTATCTGGAAAATCAGATTTGTATAATTTCTCGTTGAAAACCAAAACACCGCAGGTTCCCGGCCCTCCCAGAAATTTATGAGGCGAAAAGAAAACGGCATCCAATTGCTGTTCTGGATCTTTGGGATGCAAATCGATTTTTACATAAGGAGCCGAAGCTGCAAAATCTACAAAACAAAAGCCGCCGTTTTGGTGCATGATTTTAGCCAATTGATGATAAGGCGTAATAATTCCGGTTACATTAGAACAAGCTGTAAACGAACCGATTTTTAAACTTCGGTCTGCATATTTTTTTATTTCTGACGAAAGAACTTCGGGAGCTACTAAATTGTTTTCATCTGAAGGCAGAATCACCACATCGGCATTGATTTCGTACCAAGGAACCTGATTGGAATGATGTTCCATATGGGTGATAAAAACGACAGGCTTGTCTTTTTCGTCAAGGTTTTTTCGCAAACCCATAATGCGCTGTAACTTTGATAAAGCGGCCGTCATTCCCGTTCCGGTTGTGACCAAAACATCCTGATCGTTTGCATTGACGTGTTTTTTTATGATATCCCTCGCATGCTGATAAGCATAAGTTGAAGCTTTTCCTGTTTGACTTGAAAATGAATGTGTATTGGCAATCATCGGTCCGATTTTATTACGCATGATATCCTCAATCGGATCATACAATCTTCCGCTGGCTACCCAGTCTGCATAAAGCAGCTGCTGTTTACCATAAACCGATTCAAAACTGTGATTTATACCTATTGCGTTTTTCCTGAAATCAGAAAAGTAACATTCCAATTCGATTGATTCTGTTGTTGTCTCAATAGCATTCATTTCCTTATCATTTTTAATTATTATATTTTATTCTGTATTGAATTCTTTAAGCGAATTCAAAGTGTTTTAAACTGATTTGTCATTTCGACCGAATCGAGAAACCGCGCAGCAAACTCGGCAATAATGTTTTCTAACCTTCTTGGCTGCGAGTGTGATTCTTCTTCCGAGGCTTCGGGATCTAAAGGACAAAAAATGAGGATTATTTATTCAAAAGTGATTTAAGTGTTGATTGTAATTCTTCTCCGTGAAGGTTTTTCGCAACAATAATTCCTTTAGAATCGACTAAATAATTCGCCGGAATAGCTCTTACACCGTACAACTTAGCGACCGCACTGTTCCAGAAAAGCAGATCTGAAACCTGAACCCAGTTCAGATGATCGTCCTGAATTCCTTTTATCCAATTTTCTTTCTTTTTGTCTAATGAAACTGCCACGATGTTGAAACCTTTGTCGTGAAATTCTTTGTAAGCCGCTACGATATTCGGGTTTTCTCTTCGGCAAGGACCGCACCAAGAAGCCCAGAAATCTACCAAAGTATATCCGTTTAGATTTTCAGAAAAACGAACTGGTTTTCCATCAGGATTGTTGGCCGTAAAATCAGGGGCTTTTTTACCAACCGCCAATCCGTCTAGTACGGTAACCAGTTCTTTTAATTCTTTTACATAGGTTGTAGTGTGAAGACTTTTATCAAGAAGTGCAATATTCTGCGTGATCTGATCCGGAGTTAAGCGGTACGACCAGTTTCTGTACAATACATAAGCCGCAACTATAGACTTCGGATTTTCTGTTATGAATTTGCTGATTTCTATGTCATTGCTTTTTCTATACGTGTCAAACAATTGCTGTGGTGCAGAACCTTCGACTACAGAACCGCTGTAATATTTCTTTGGATTTAGTTTTACCGTAATTGGTCCTTTATCCAAGAAAATGTACAACGGCGAATTTGCTGTATTTACACTTAAGCCATACAATTCCGGCGTTTTTACTTTGGTTTTAAAACTAAAGTTTCCGTCTTTCACTTTAACCGAATCAATCGTAGTGAACATTTTATTATGAAACTTTTGCAAATAAACATATTGCGCAACTGTATCGACTACAGTTCCTTTTAGCTGTAAATTGGTTTCTTGTGACTGGGCTTGTGCTAAACCAAAGATTAAGGCAAAACTTAAGAGTATTTTTTTCATTTTTTATAATTAAGATTGGACATGAAAATTCTGCGACCTATTGTGAAATGGTCTTTTGTACTGAACTAAAAAAGGGAGAAATTAACGACGCATTCGAAAAACTAAACTTTGTGTTTCGATCGCAGAAAAATTAAGACGGTGTGATTGGGCTTGTAATAAGAATAGCTTCGCTTTCATTTTAATTTTAAAATAGAGTTATAAAAATTTAAAGCTTATTCAGAATTTCCATGAGAATCTCTCTTATCTATCCGCTGCTGCGGAAGGATTTAGCACCTTATTTACGAACAGGTTGCTAAGACATCACAGGGCCATTCCCTCAGTCTTTCTGGATAAGTCATGCAAATATATATAAATTATATCAAATTAGTAGAGTTTAAATTTATTTTTTTCAAATTTGTTTAAAAAGGAACTCTAAAAATTATTTTGGAACTCTAAAAAAGCCCTATTCTTCTATTCTAATTATAATGTAATTGAAAAAACAAAGAGCCATTTTTCAATGACTCTTTAGCTTTATTAATTAACACGTTTTACGGATAATTTATCCAAGCAGAAATAAGCTGCTGTGTTGATTCCGTACGTTGGATCTGAATCTGTAGAAGCCATTTGGAAAATCAAATACTTTACATTTCCTAAATCTCCCAGATCTGTGGTATTTACATTCACCCAGCCTGTAGGCATCACCAAAGATGAACCCGAATAATCTGCTAACGAATGAACAATCGGATTGGTAATGACTCCAGATTGGTCTACTCCGTAAATTAACAATTCAAAGCGGTCTCCCGATGTAAAGGCTCTTGCAAATCCGTCTCCATACAAACAACCGTAATAAGGCCAAGGATGGATATTGATCTTTAAACCTTGAACCTGATAAAGTCCTGTGTCTCCAATTTTGATCCAGTTAGAGAAATTTGCTTCGCTAAAAGTGGTTCCTTCTGGCGATTGAGGATCCATATAGCTAGACCAATACGCCACAATATAAGGATCTCCGGTTGTTCCCGGTGTTCCGGCAGCGATAGTGCTTGAAGTGCCAAAACCGCTTCCTGCCATTGCCCCCCATTGATGCGCGACCCAATTATTGGATCCTCCCGTACCTGCTGCTCCGTAATTGGTAATATCATTTACATTAGAAACAATAAATCCGTCCCAGTAATTGTATCCCGTAGATGTTGCAGAATGCGAAAATTTAAAAATATCAACGGTTAAATTGGTATTTGATGTATAGGTATCCTGCCAATACTTTCCTCCAGTAGTTGTTGTGCCGCTGCTTAAGAGCGAACTGGTCAAATTAAGAGTTGTAGTGGTTCCTATTGAAGGATCTGTTACCGCAGTTTTTGCGGTGCTGCCTGATTTGTTAAGAACCGAAACTGCTGCTTCATTGCTTAAAACATCGTCATCGCTGCTGCAGGATGAAAAACCTAACAACAAACCTAACGTCAAAAAATAAACTGCTTTTTTCATAATTTATAGTTTTAGGGATTAATAGTATTAGTTAACAATTCTCGAAATACAAATGGGATGTATATTATTTTGCCTGTGTAAAATTTAAATCTGAAACCTCTTCAAAAATACTGGTCAAGGGACCGTTAGCTCCTAATTCTGCAAATGAAGAAACGTACACTTTTACAAAATCGACTCCTGGTAAATGCACTTTTTTACCCTCTTTATCTACTGCCCAGCTAATGTCTATTGAAGGATCTTTGATACCTCCATAACCCCATTCAAAAGTTCCCACATTGAACGCGGTTCCAGCACCATCACTTACGTCTTTTATGGGCACTGTTACTTTTGTACCTTTCAGGGTATAGGAGTCTCCTAACCAATCTGGGTAATAATTAGAAAATTTTCGGGCGGTAGTCTTTGTAATTTTGCCAGATCCGTTTTTGTTATCTTTCCAAGGAAGATAAGCAGTATCGTACTGCCACGCTGCTGTGCCTGCTGCAGGGATTGCAGCAGGATTTGGCTTTTGGTAGGTTACTTCATAATTTTTAACTGTAGTCGCTTTATAATACTCGCTTCCAGCAATTTCGTACCACTCATTTTCATCAGCAATTCCGTTTTTATTGGCATCATAAGCCACCGCAATGCTTACAGGAGCATATTTAGTTGTTGCGCTTCCTGCTGTCATTTTAACGGTAAAATCACGTTTTCCGTAAGCATTAATCACCGTATGGTCAAAAGCGGTAACAATATAGCCTCCATAAGTTCCCAGATAAACAGCATTTCCATTATTTAAAATTTCCTGAGTTTCCTGAAAAGCTTCGTCTTTTGTGGTATAACTGTAAATCGAATGTGTAGGCGCTGGTACAAAATCGATTAATTTAGATGCTTTTGCAGTGTATGTTTTTCCTGTTTCAGAAACTGTAACTTTAGTGGCTGCTTCTTTAACGATCTTATCTACAGTTACCTTAAGATTTACATCATAAACGGCCGTTTTGGGTACAATAAATAATAATGTTTTGCTGTCGCCAATGATAGAATCTTTTACAACACCGTCTTTTCCTGTCACTTTTGCAGACCATTGGTAAACTGGCGTTTTTCCTTCAGCATTATCGATTGTTATTTCTGGAGCAATTTCGGTTACATTATAGCGTTCTATAGCAAATTCTGCCGCTAGTTTTATAGTAATGACAGGATCTGCAGCGGGCTTTGGCTCTGGTGCAGGTTCTGTTTTTGAGTCATCGCTATTACAGGCATTAAAAGAAACACAAGCCATTAGAACTAAACTATACTTTAAATACTTTTTCATGTTCTTAGTTTTTTGCTGGTTTTAAATTGTATTTTTTTAACAAATGAAGATCTCCTGCTCCAGCAAATACCGCTGCCATTGAAGATTGCTGCTGGCAAAGTCCCATTGGCTCGCTCACACAATTGATTACTTTTATAAAATCGATTCCTGGAAGATTGGCTTTGTTTCCGTTTTTATCTACTGCCCAGTCAATATCGATATCTGGATTTATAGCGTTTGCATATCCCCATTCTGGAGGTGTAGAATACCATAAAGTTGTTTGTCCGGCGCGTGCGGTCTTAAAATCTACATTAAGTCTTGTTCCTTCATACGTTACCGAAGTCTGCGTTTTCCATAACGGATAAAATTCTTTTTTGGCTCTTGGTCGTGCCAAATAATACTTTTCTTCCTTGTTGTTTTCGCAATAAACATGTTCGTAATCTAGAAAAAGCGCACTTGCAGTTACCAAAGGTTCTCCAGCAGGTTTTTTATAATACGTAACTTTAAAATTCTGGGTTGTAGTTGATTTTGTGTGCTGGCTTCCTGCTATTTCATACCATTCGTCTTCATCTGGTTTTCCGTTTTTATTTTTGTCGTACGCCACATAAATTAGTCCCGGTGCCGGCGGATTTGCCTTTGCCCCTGTCGGATTGGAAACATCACCTCCATAAATTCTAAAATCACTAGCCCCTGAAACATTCACAACAGTGTGATCAAATCCTACTACAATAGAACCGCCAAAACCTCCCAAATCTAACAGATATCCCACACTGGTTTTGTCAATTCTCCCTAAAGCCGTTTTCATTACATCTTCTTTAGAATTGCCATCTTTGTATAAATCGTTGGCAAACATTCCCGGTGCTGGATCAAAATCAAAAATTCGGGTGATGTACGCGTTGTAATTCGCTGTTTCGTTTACCACATTTACAATCGTATTTTTAGTTCCTTTTTTATCACCAGCCGTGACATTCAATGTAAATTCGTAAGAACCAGCATAAATTGGCGTAAATCGTAAATCTTTGGTACTTCCTACAATAGAATCGGTAACCTGATCTACCGGATTTTTGGTCATAATCCATTCATAAACAGCATTTGTTCCTGCATCTGAAGGAGCGATATCTAAAACTGTAAAAGTTGGTGTCTCATACTTTTCCTGAAGCGTGATTGTTATTGTATTCGCGTTTTCGTCTGGTTTGTCATCACTGCTGCATCCAACAAAGGCGAATGCCATCGCGGACAATAAAAAATGGGTAACATTTTTTTTCATAATTTGGATATTATAATTTGATTTGATACTGGTTAAAAATTATCGGGTTGGGATATTCTCTCCTAAAAGATGCAGATCTGAAGCTCCGGAAATCTCTGTTGAACTTTCGCCCAGCCAGCCCGCCTGCTGATTCAATCCGTTGTAAACTTTTACAAAGTCTATTGCCGGAAGCTGTACTTTTGTTCCATTTTGGTCAATAGCCCAATCAATGTCTATGGCAGAATCGTTGTCATTATTTGGTGCATTGTCAGCATAACCGTATAAAAATGCATATTGCACATAGTAACTTCCGTTGCCGCTTTCGTCTACTGCATTGTCTGGTAATCGGGTTCCTTTAAAAGTCATTGTCGCCTGATCTTTAAGCCACTTTGGCCAATATTCTAAAGAGTGATTGTAAGCGTTATTTTGCGCCAAGTAACCGTCTTTTCCCTGATTGTCTTTCCAATAAATGTATTCTATGTCTGTAAAAAGAACCGTTCCTGTTCCTCCGCCCGAAACCGGAATTTTATTTGGATCTGGTCTGTGATAGGTTATTTCGTAATTGTGAATTGTTTTTGCCATTTTATGACCGCCGCCCTCGATTTCGTACCATTCATCATCCGGAAGTCCGTTTTTATTTTTATCGTACGAAACCATAATCACGCCCGCTTCACTGCTTCCGCCGCGAAACTCCGCATTTGGGTTTGGATTGGCTTCTGCCCAAAAAGCATTTCCTAAAACTCTAAAGTCCCGTTTGCCTTTTACGTTTACGATACTGTGATCAAAACCAAAAATCACATAACCGCCAAAAGCTCCAAGCGAAATAAGATCTCCGTTTTTCTTGGCTAAATACGAATTTGCTCTTGCCAAAACTCTGTCCGCTGTATCGCCATCGTTTGCCACTGGAAGATCATTTACAAATTGTCCCGGAGCTGGTTTAAATTCAAACACTTTAGAAATAAAGCTTTTTAGTTCTTTGGTTTCTTCTCCAACTACAACAGTTACTTTTTGCGTTTGAGTGGTTCCTTTATCCGTAATTGCAACATTAAAAACATACGTTCCTTCTGCTGCAGCAGCAAACAAAGCTTCTTTTGAAGTGGCATTGGTTAACGAATAATTTTCTGATGAAACGTTAGCAGCCGACCAATTGTAAACGGCATCTGCACTCGCATTACTATTTGAACTTAAAGTCACAATCGCAAAACGCTGTGTTTTAATCTCATTCGTTTGTGGTTCTCCTCCACCCGATCCAGAATTATCATCGCCGCCTGAACAGTTTGTGAGCATTATTGCCAAAACGGCAAATAGTGCAATTCGAAAATGTTTAAGTACTCTTTGATTCATTTTTTTTATTTTTTGGTTATAAAGGCAATATGGGCAGGAATATTTCCCGCTGTAGTTTTCCATTTCAGTTTTCCCTCTGGTGTAAAACAGTAGATATACCCCGTTACGACATAGTTTTGAGCGTCTGTAATATAGATTTCTTTGGTTTCTGGATTTACCTGAAGTCCATACGGAATCATGATTTTTTTGTCCGTTCCGTCGGTAATAATTTTATCGCTGATGATTTTTTTGGTTCTCGTGTCTAGAATTCCATAAGTGATTTTGTTGCTGTTGGTGAGATAACTCCAGGAAACACTGTAGTAATACAGCAGATCGTCGACGAGGCACATTCCCAGAGCAGGAATATCCAGCTGCATTTTTTTCTCGTCTGTTTGGGTATCAATCACAAAAAGGTTTGATGGCGTGTTGTAGTAATCACCGCGGGAGCTTACATAAATATCACCGCGGCTGTCAATACGCATTCCGTAAAGATTAATGCCGACATCAATTTTTTTGATTTCTGTAAAGGTTTCCAAATCAATCACAGAAACTGTTCGATCGTAGTTTGGAACGCGATAACCGCCAGAATTTGCCACATACAATTTCCCGTTATGCACCACCATTTGTTCGGGCTGATAACCAACGGTTACTTTTCTTTTTATTTCTAAAGAAGTAGTATCAATTTCGGCAACAAAACCAATTTCGGCATTCGGATCAATCGCAACAGGACCGGCATACGAACTCACATAGGCTTTGTCTTTGTAAAAAGCCACATACCGACAATTGGGAATGTCGATTTTTTTGATGCGTTTTGCCGACCATTTGTCTAAAACTTCTACCTTATTCGAAACATTTATAACTGCATAAACCTTATCGCCATAAATCTGAATATCGTTTCCGACATCGCCCAATTCTTTTACCACATTCGGATTTCGTTCCGAATAAACATCGGTGGTATAATTTCCTGTACGGTAATTAAAAACGTCGATACTCGCTCGGTTCATTCCCATATTACCTTCGTTAAGAAGATAAAATCCTTCAATCTTTCCGTCACTTCTCGGTGCGGCAACACTTACGTCTGACGAAAGAAATATTGTTTCGTCTTCGCGACAGGAAACCAGCGAAACAGCAATGGTTAAACCAAATAGTATTTTTATAATGCTCTTTTTCATATCTCAAAACTGATTATAAATTTGAATGTTCTCCCCGGCATCGGATAATTGTATATCACCTCATAATGCTGATTAAAAGCATTGTTCACTTCTATCGTGCCATTCAATTTGTATTTATTGAAAGTAAATGCTTTTTGAACGGCCAAATCGTGCGTATACCACGGCTGGACTTCATTTACTTTAATATTATTGACGTTTCCGTTATAGCGTTTTCCAACGTAGATAAAACTGTAATTAAAGTTCCAAGATTCGTAACCTGCATTCAGAATTCCAGAACCGCTGTGCCACGGCGTATACGGAATCTGATCGCCGTAAGAAGATAATTCCAGACCAGAAAATTTGGTAAAATCCTGACTTTGAGAATAGGCATAAGTCAGATTGGCGGCGAGATTTACTTTATCAATATGAGTTCCTAAATTGACAACCGTTTCGATTCCTTTTCCTTTTACCTGTCCGATGTTGGTCATCATCCAGCGGAATAAATTTCCTGTAGGCGCTGCGACAATTTTGTCTTTCGTATTGGTATAATAGGCATCTGCCTGAATCGAAAATTTGTCTAAAAAGCTTTCTTTTACACCAAAATTACAGGTAAAGCCAACGTCGTACTGGTTCATGTATTCTGGTTTTAAAGTACTGGAACCAACCATCGTATAATACAAATCGTTGAAAGTCGGCATTCTGAAAATTCGCTTGGCAAAAGCCCTTAAATTGAAATCGTATTTTTTGAAGGGAGTATAACCCAGAAATAAAGCGGGTGTGAATTCGGTTTTATTAGGCGCTTTGGCGTTGAATTTTACTTCTTCTATTACGCGGGTTGCAAGGACATTTCCTAAAACTTTAAAACCTTCATAGCGATAAGAAGTGGCAAGCGAAACCAGTGCAGTATAACGCTGCGGAAAAGAAAACTGGGTCTGAATTCCTCTTCGGGTTGCATTTAATTTATTGTATTGAAAATCGGTTGACAGCGAAACATCCCAAGTTGGTAAAATGCTGTAGAGATTTACGGCTGAGAAATACGCTTCCTGCTGAAAATAGCTGTCATCAGACTGTGCACCCTCAGTCACTATTTCACCTAAAACACTAGTCGTGTCACGTGCAATGTAATGCGTGTAGTCATAGGCAAATTTTCCTTTTGCCTGAAATTTATATTTTTCAGAGATGTCTTTGGTAAAAAAGCTTTGTGCAAAAAAGTTTTTATCAAACTGCCTGAATCCGTCCCTGAATTTATTTTCTACAATGGCTCCCGGTGCGCCTCTTTCAGAATCATAATAATACACTTTGGCATCCCACGAACCGTTGTTTATTTTTCCATAAACACCCGATTCAAATCGAAAGGCTTCAATGTCGCTGTTGTATCTTGTTGCAGTGGTATCGTAGGCAACGCTTCCGTCCTGATTTTTTCTTTTGTATCTAAATTTATATTCTCCGTTCGATTTAATGTATTCAGAACTCACGCTCAGGCTTACTTTGTCACTCAGTTTTTGTTCCCATCTAAAAGAAGGATCGTGATAATCAATTGACATCGTTTTGTAACGAACGAGCAGATTTGATTTTTTACTCCCAGAGAAAACAGGGCGTTTGGTTCTTAAATAAATAGCCGAGGCCGAAGCAAAATCTTTAGCCGACTGAAAAATTTCACTTTTTTGACCGTTGTACATCGTCAGTGATTCCATGTCGTCAAGCGAATATTTTCCGAGATCCGTCACACCGTTTTGGGCATTTCCGAGTTGGATTCCGTCATAAAAAACACCAACATGATGGGTTCCCATATTACGGACGTCGACCGTTTTTAGTCCGCCCACGCCGCCATAATCCTTGATTTGGGTTCCTGCAAAATACCGGAGCGCATCGGCCACATTATGGCTCGCCAATTTTTCGAGTAGAACTCCCGAAAGACTTTGTACCGGAATCACTTCCTGATAGGGTTTTCCTTTTAAAACAACTTCTTTTAAAACACGCGAACTATCGGTCACTGTCTGCGAATGAAGCAAAAAAGGAAAAAATAAAATAAAAGCTAAAAACGTTTTTCTAAAATGATACATCACGATTTATTTAAAAAAAACTCTCGGTGATGTATTACAAAAACATAGATATAGGCCCGCTGTCCTGCAGCAGGTTACCATCTTGTGTCATCAACTTCATACCACGAAAGTTTTAAACTATGTGATCGTGGCAGGTCTCCTGACTTGTTCCATCTTCAAACGGCCTTCTCATCCCGCAAGCGAGACAATGGCATAAGTAATGTTTAAAGACTTGTATAGAACTTACAGTAGCGGGTCTGTTCAGGATTTACACCTGATTCCCTTTTAACTATTTTTTCTGATGAAAAAACAGACCAAAATCGATGGCAAAGATATAACTAACTTTATAAAAAACGATGTTTAAATAGGTTTTATGTGTGTTATAAAATAATTTCAGTAAACGAGTCGATTTCATAGAAAGTATATTTTAAACATACAAAACCCTGCACAAAATATCAAAAGATATCTCGTGCAGGGCTTTTCTCCATTAACTAATCCTAAAAAATAAGTAAAACTAAAACGTTACAAATTTAGCTCCCAATGTAAACCATCTTGATGGCAGCGGAATTGCCCCCACTTCATAATAGGTGGTATTAAAGATATTCTGGGCATCTAAAAAGATGGTGAATTTCTTAATCGACTGACTAACTCTAAAGTCGTTAATCCAGTAAGAAGGTCCTGTGATTCTTTGGTTAAAACGTGTAGCAAATAATACCGATAGATTTCTATACTGATAATCTATTGTATTGGTTACTTGATGTTTTAAAGAAGAAATTAAATACTTAGAATATATTTCTGTTCGCGAACTCTTGAATTCGGAATCCAAATAGGTGTATCCTAAAACAATATTTAATCTTGAATCTTTAGAAAAATCAAATCTATAAGTACCGCGAAGGTTTACGCCGTTGGTGTTTAAATCTCCTGTGTTCTGACTCTGCCAAGGCTGTGTCGTCAGGTTACGCATCCAATCGATGTAATTATCAATTTTTCTATAGAAATAATTCGCATTTAAACTCAAGGCTTTTCTGTTGAATTTAAATCCGATTTCGCTCTGAAAAGCATTTTCAGAATCTAAATCGGCGTTTCCGATATTTCCGGTTTGTTTCAAATACAAATCGGTAAAGGACGGTATTCTTTGGCTTGTTCCTACATTAGCGATTACTTTAAATTCGTCTGTAATTTCGTAACTCGCATCAATTCCGGGATAAAGCTGCCATTTATAGTCTGAGTTGTAGTTTAAATAAGTTCCGATATTTACGTTTAATTTCTCCGTAAAATTGGTTCTGTATTCTGCGTAGACTCCCACATTTTCGCGGTCGTGATCTCCGATATTTGACGAATGAATATTTTCGTTTCTAAATTCGGCTCCAAAACCCAATTCGCCTTTTCCTAATTTTACCGTCGAGTTTAATTCTCCTGCAATTGAGTTGGTGTAATGCTGGCTTCTTCCCACATTCAGATTAGCCATTCCCAAATAACGATAATCGTCATAATTGTATCTGTAAGTTACCCGCGGCATAATTTTCCAGCTGTCTGTAATCGAATGTTTGGACTGAATATTGGTAAAAGTAGTTTGTACAGCTTCGCTTGAATTTTTGTCGCCCGGCGCCGCGTAGAATGCGTTCGCACCAAATCCGTTGTTGATGTAACCTGCCGAAGCTTGAATTTCATTAGCCTCATTAAACTGTACATTTCCTTGGTAGAAAATTTTATTGTTTTCAAAAGCCGTATTATAGCGGTAACCGTTGCTCTTATCGTGTGATGCAAAAATCATGTGCTGTTGTTTTTCTTTTCCTAGAACAGCACCAACCTGAACACCGTTTCCGTAAAAAGTATCCCCGCTTCCTTCAGTATCTTTTTCAAAATTAGAGCCGGCATACGTACTTACTAAAACTCCAGAATCACTTGCTTTTTTAGTAATAATATTAATCGTTCCCGTTAAACTATTGATTCCGTAAGTTCTTGCCGCTGGTCCTCGCACCACTTCGATTCTTTCGATTGCTTCTACCGGAAGAGGCAGATTCAACATATTATGAGCCGTTTGCGAGTCAATCACTTTGGCGCCGTTTAGCAAAACAACTGTCTGTTCAAAACTACCGCCGTCAACGCTGATGTCTGCTTGAGTTCCAAACGGTCCTCTTTGTCTGATATCAACTCCGTTAGCATATTGTAAAACTTCCTGAAGGGTTCTTCCCGGCAGCTTTTTTATAGTTTCGCTTGTAATTACATAAACATTTCTATTTTCTTTAGAAATAGGCGTACTAAAACGGTTCTGATTAATAATTACCTCGTCAAACTCGAAAATCGAATCTTTCTTGGTTTGAGCGTAAAAATTAGTACAGATAGATGTTAGTACCAATAGATAGATTTTTTTCATTTTGGTTAAAAATTTTGGCAAAAGTAGTACCTTGCCGTACTAATCAAGTATACCAGTTTTGTAATTATGAATAGTCCGGTTGAAATTCCTTTTAAAAGCTTCATTCTGCTTAAACCCGAAGAAAGCACAGCCCTTTATTTACAGATTGTTTTTGAGTTTATAAAGGCTATTCAGACGGGATTTCTTCCTGAAGGAACCAAACTTCCAGGAACCAGAATATTGTGTAAAGTGTTAGAAGTGAATCGAAATACTTTAATAAAGGCGTTTCAGGATCTGGAATCGCAAGGCTGGATTGAAACGCTGCCGAACAAAGGAACATTTATATTATCACAGCAAAAACAAAAAAGCAAAGCCGATTTTACCGTTTCTAAAGAACCAATCTCTTCTGATGCAGCTATTGGTTTTTCATTTCAAAAATCTACAATTCTAGAAAATCCGACAGAGATCAGCAGTCTGCCGTATCAGTTTAACGACGGACTACCCGATTTACGTTTGGTTCAGACCGATGTTTTGGCGAGATTATATGTTTCTAAACTCAAAAGACAGAAAACCTCAAAAACCTACGAGCAGATTCTGCTTCGCTCCCATTCTAATTTTAAAACTCATTTTTCGAATTATCTGAATTTAACGCGTGGTTTGCGTATTGCTACTTCCAATCTTCTTACTACGAGCAGTCACGAAATTAGTCTGTATCTTGTAACCAAAGCTTTGATTGCTAAAGGTGATAAAGTGGTTGTGGCTTCTCCAGGTTATTACAATTCGAATATGACGCTGACCAATACTGGTGCACAGATTATTTCGATTCCGGTAAATGCGGACGGAATTGATACTAAAAGATTGAAAGAGATTTGCGAAACTTCAAAAATTCGAATTTTATATTTGACTTCTAATTATCATTACCCAACGACGATTCCGCTTAACGCGAAAAAAAGAATGGAAATATTGGAGCTGGCGAATCAGTACGGTTTTATTATTTTGGAAGATGATTATGATTTTGATTTTCATTATGACAATAATCCTGTTCTGCCTTTAGCCGCTTTTGATTCGCAGCAACGTGTCATCTACATCGGATCTTTTGGTAAATCGCTTCCGTCTGGATTTAGTTATGGTTTTGTTACTGCTCCTTCCGAATTTATAAAGGAATTAGAAAAACATCAAAATATTTTAGAACCGGGAATCGATGTGATTAAAGAGCAGGTTTTAACGGAATGGATTTCTGAGGGTGAAGCGCATCGGCTTTCAAAAAAAAATAAAAAAATCTACAAAGAAAGACGCGATCATTTTACCGCACTTCTCAATGAAAAATTAAATGGCAGCATCAAATTTAAAGTACCGCAAAGAGGTTTGGCTGTTTGGGTCGAATGGCTGGATCGTTTTAACTTAATTCAATTTCAAAAAGAATGTGCCGCAAATGGATTGTTTCTGCCTAAAACTATCCTCTATCAAACTAAAGATTTAACAGCAACACGTTTGGGATTTGGTCATTTGGAAAAGGAGGAAATGGAAAAAGCAGTTTCGATTTTGAGCAGTTCTTTAAAAAGTATTGTCGGTTTGTAATTTGTTGTCTATATATACGCAATCGTTACGCAATCGTTAGCACGGATTTGTTAGCGCGGATTTGTTAGCGCGGATTTGTAATCCGTGCACGCAAAGCTTGAAAGTAAAATAAAGAAAAAGTGTTAAAAAAAAACCTCAGTTAGTGCAGATTTATAATCCGCGCCCGCAAAGTTTGAGAGAAAAATAAAGAAAAAGTGTTTAAATTAAATCAATTAACACTACCTCTAGATCATTTTCTAAACTTGAATAATTTCTAGCAGAACTAAAATAATAATCTTCAGGAGCGCTCACAGTTTTGTCTTTTACAGGATTATTATGAATATAATTTATTTTTTGTCTTATAAATTTATTACTATAAATAAGTTCTGCGTGATATCCGTTTTGCCAAACTTTAAAATTTTGTTCTTTCTTTAAGTGATCACATGCTTTTTTAAAATTCTCAAGCATCCAATCTCTTCTGCTTTCTGGCTCATTAATAATATTTTGAATTATTTTCTTGGATGTGAATTTTTTAAAATCCCGAATAATATCCGACAAAACAAATCCATTTATGCCTTTACACATCATATGAATGTGATTAGTCATAATACAATATGCATATATTTCTAGACCTTTGTGGTTTTGGCAATATTTCAAAGCTTCAATAATAGCGTTTTTTTGATTTAGCCTGGTAAAGACATCTATCCACTCCACAATCGTTATTGTTATAAAATAAGCGTCTTCTGTGGTCGTTGCTTTATATTTTGTCGACATGTATTATTTTTCAAGCAAAAATATAAAAGTAAAATTTAACTTACAAAAAAAATTTGTATTTAACTCTATCGTAAAAGTTAGCTACGGCAACTTTAAAAGCTGTGTCTGTGCCGACAAAATGTAGACTTGAAATTTACTATTTCATTTCTTTGAGTATGATAATGTATTTTTTTTCTTTGCGTTTAACTTTGCGGGGCACAGATTTCAAATCTGCGCTAACTATTGTGTGCTAACTATTGGGTTCATGCTGGACTTTGAGTATGGGAATGTTTTTTTCTTTGCGTCTAAGCTTTGCAGGCACAGATTGCAAATCTGCGCTAATTATTGTGTTGGTGCTGGGCTTTGAGCATTGGAATTTTTTTTACTTTGGGGCTAAGCTTTGCGGGCACAGATTGAGTATGCGAATGTTTTTTTCTTTGCGTATAAGCTTTGCGGGCACAGATTACAAATCTGCGCTAACTATTGGGTTGTAAATCTGCGCTAACTATTGCGCTAACTATTATGTATACGTACGTTGCGGTTACTGTGCGTTAAGTTTGTAAATTTGGCTAAAACTCAAAAATATGCTCCAACTTGATAATCGTTTTTCCTTGAGGTAGAATTTTTGGTGACTTAGCTAATTTTTGTGCTAAAAGTGAAGTAGAAAGCGGTCTGAATTTCTTTAAAATTCCAATTTTATTCAAAAAAGTAATCAGATTGACTGAGATTTTTTCTCCCATACGAGTTGAGCCTTCGCGTATTAAAGAACCAGGTTGAAAAATAATGTATTGATTAAATAGAAACGATTCTATTTTTTCTTCTAATTCACCTTTCATCTTAGAATAAAAAACACTGCTTTTGGAAGAGGCGCCATAAGAAGAAACTAAAACAAAAGAATTTACTCCATTTTCTTTGGCAATCTGCGCAAATGCAGCTGGAATATCAAAATCAATTTTCCATTGTTTTTCTTTTGATCCTGCATCAGCCAAGGTAGTTCCTAGGCACGAAAATGCAACATCACCTTTAATAGAATCACGAAGTGCTCCAAGATCAGAGAAATCAGTAATCACTTCTATTAATTTGGGATGATTTATCGCTGTTGTTTTTCTAACTAAAATAACAACCGTTTCATAATCTTTGTCATCGAGAAGTGTATCTACAAGGTGTTTTCCTGTTGAACCTGTTGCGCCAATTACAATTGCTTTCATAGAATGAAGTTTAAAAATCAGATTGAACTGAAATTATTAAACTTCTAAGATACAAAAAAAATATCCGGCAGAACTTTTGCTCAAATGCCGGATATTTTTTTTAGAATTATTGTACCTGATAACTTATTTTATCAGCTTCGCAAAGCCTGAAATAACCCAGCGCAAAATTATTCTGTTCGTTGACATTTACGATATTACCTCTAATATTTGCCGGCGGTGCCATAAACGGATTGGCGCTTTGAGCTTCTAAAATTAAATTCATATAATTATAGAAATTCTTAGAAATACCGCGATGCAAAATATTTACAACGTCTCCCGATTTCATATCTTCATTAGAAAAACGAGTGCTGATTTCGTTTCCGTTATACAAATCATCATCTGTAAGTTCATATTCTGGAAACAATAAGAAACTGCTTTGATAATCGGTTAGATAATAATTGGTTTCCTCTAAAGGATCGGTGTAATAAAAAGTCAATTCGATCGCATCTTCTCCCGAAAAATCAGGAACCATTTTTTGTTCTATTTTATTAATCGGCGCAACCGAAGTCAGTTTTTCTACAGCCGTAAAACTTTTTCCTTCGGCGGTTACAAACAACTTATAATCTGAATTAAGAACTGGAACAAAATTAGTGCATTTGTATACTCCAGGTTCAGATTCTGAAAACGTAAAAACATCTCCATTACTGTTTTCAATTCTAACAGCTGCTCCCGAAACTTTTGGTGTTGTGGTACTGTAATACGAAGCCATCTTACTAATTTTTATGACCTGCTCATTCCCCGCAGTTCCTTTCTGCCACACAATTTCGGCATCAATAACAATTTTTGCTTCTCCAGTCTGCAGATCAACATCTACAACTTCTTCGCAAGACGAAAAAAGGATTATCATCATCAAACTAAATAAAGCCAATACTTTATTCTTCCAAATATCTTTTCTTAATCGCTGCATGATATTAAAATTTAAAATTATAAGATACTCCCGGTACAATTCCGAAAATAGACAAACTTCTCGCTTCGTTTACACCCGTATCTTCGTTCGTAGTAAATCGCATTGAAGCGGTATTTTTTCTGTTGTAAATATTATAAATACTAAACACCCAATAGCTTTGCCAGCCTTTCTTTTTGTCTGGTTTTGGTGTATACGTTGCAGCCAGATCTAAGTGATGGTATAATGGCAGTCTGTTTTCATTTCGTAAAGAATAATTCGGAATATTAATACCCCCAAATTCATAGTAACCGTCTGGATAAGTTGCCGGACGTCCGGATTGTAAGGTGAAGTTGGCATTAAAGGACCACTTTGGGTTAAATAAATAATTTCCAACAATATTCAAATTATGCAGTTTGTCGTAAGACGATAAATACCATTTTCCGTCTGCAATTCCAGGCTCCTCCGGCGTTCTTCCTGGAGTCTGCTGTTCTGCTCTCGACAATGTGTACGAAAGCCAACCCGTCAATTTTCCTGTATTTTTTTTAAGTAAAATTTCCATTCCGTACGATCTCGCTCTACCGTTCAAAATAACCTGTTCGATATTGTTGTTAGCCAAAATATTAGCTCCATCTATGTAATCGATTCGGTTTTGTATTTTTTTATAAAAAAGCTCCCCTTCAAAAGAATAATCTCCGTCTTTAAAATTCTGGAAATATCCTGCTGCATACTGGTCTAGAAGCTGTGGTTTTGTAAACGGTCCGCTTGGAGTCCATATATTCATTGGCATTGGCGATTGTGTATTAGACAACATATGAATGTATTGCGCCATTCTGTTGTAACTTGCTTTAATCGATGTATTATCATTAAAAGCAAACGAAATCGCCGCTCTTGGCTCGAAATTATTGAAATTGCTGATCGATTGCCCTTTTTTATAATAAGTTGAACCAGTTGGAGTTCCTTCCTCGTAAATATTATACAACGGGTTGTAAATTACTGCTTTTCCATCTTCATAAGTACTGATTTCTTCGCCTCCTAAACGGAAAAAAGAACTGTAACGAAGACCGTAACGAATCGTCAATTTATCAAAAAACTGATTTTCTAAATCCAGATAAGCACTGTATTCTAAAGCGTATTTTTTATCTAATTGTTTGTAATTAAACTGCGAAGTCGAACTGGTTGGTTTTACAACACCCGGATTAAAATCATAATACAATCCGTCGATTCCGTAATTGACTTTCAATTTTTCTGATTGCGTATAGTTCCAATTGTATTTTAAACCATAACTTTTAATGTTACTGTTCCATTCAAAATTTTCTGCCGACATTCCGAGACTAAATTTATAATCACTGTAAAAAACGGACATATTGGTAATCAATCGGTCAGAAAAACTATGTTTCCAGTTTAAATTTCCCATTGTATTGCCGTAAGTGCTGGCAAATCTTTCGTTTATATCAAAAACATCACTTCCAAAATAACCCGAAAATGCAAGACTGTTTTTAGAATTAAAACGGTAGTTCAATTTGGCATTCAAATCATAAAACATGGCAGAGTTTTTATTATCTGCCAGTTTTAAGAATAAATGTGCGTACGAAGTTCTTCCAGCCAAAATAAAAGAACCTTTTTCTTTCTGAAGCGGGCCCTGAACCAAAAGACGGCTCGATATTAATCCGATTCCTCCATTGACTTTATATTCGTCAAAATCTCCAGTCTGCTGGCTTACATCTAGTACAGACGATACACGCCCTCCATATTTAGACGGAATTCCTCCTTTGTACAAATCCAATCCGCTGATTACATCGGCATTAAAAACAGAGAAAAATCCAAACATATGCGAATCGCTGTAAACCGGCGCACCGTCAAGCATTACCAAGTTTTGATCGGCCGCGCCTCCTCTAACGTTAAAACCAGAAGATAAATCGCCTCCGTTCGTAACACCTGGCAGACTCAAAATCGATTTTAAAGGATCTGGTTCTCCCATAGCGACAGGAATACGCTTAATATCTTCCATCGTCAGCCTGTTGACACTCATTTGTGTATTTCGTACATCAGTCGCTTTGGATGTCTTTACAATTACCTGGTCCAATTCCTGGCTGTTCGATTCCAGATTAAAATCAGTTCTAAAATCTTTATCAATTGCAATCTGTTTTTCCTTGTTTTGATAACCCAGATAACTAATAACAACGGTATAATTTCCTTTGTCTAGATCAATCGAAAACATCCCGTTTAAATCTGTAGTCGCTCCAATTTGCAATTCTTTAATAAAAATATTAGCCCCTATAATCGGCTGATTTGTTTCGTCCAAAACTTTTCCACTCAGCCGGCTTTTTTTTTTAGTCGTCTTAGCTGTTTTTTGTTTTACAAAAATATTATTACCTGTTATAGAGAACTGAATCACAGCATTCTTGTTCAGTTCGTTAATCAGATTTTTAATGTCGACGTTTGTAAACGTTTTCTTTTCTGTAAAATACTTTTGGCTGGTATCTATTTGATCTGTAAAAGCAAATTTAAAGTCGGTTTGACTTTCGATTTGTTTAAAGAATTCTTTCAATGTCAATGTTTTATCTACTGTTACCGTCACTTTTTGTGAGAACATCGATAAACTGAATAAAAAAAAGCACGCGGAAATTATATGCTTCATGAATTTTTGTATTTTTGATTTATATTAAACGGATAGTCTCTTGCTATCCTGACCTTGAGGAGGATGTGTAGTTTCGCGGCTAGTGCATCCTTTTCTTTTCTACTGAAAAGCAATTTCTTTTAATTCTTCATTTATTTCAAAGTTTAGATTATACATTTCAGCTATTAATTGGGTCAAATCTTTTAGATCTTCTTTTTTGTTTATTCTAATCGTAATTGGTTTACCAAGATATTCTTCCGGCATTGTTACTTTATAACCATAAGTTTTTTGAATATAAGCTGTTACAGCAGAAAGTTTATCATTATCAAAATCCGTAAATCGGTTAAAATCGGTAATCGCAGCTGTTTTTTCGCGATAGGTAAACTTATCACCAGGCTCAAGAACCCATTTTTTATCCTGATTTTTGATATTGATTTGAACGCTTCCTTCATAAAGTTCTACTATAGTTCCGTTTTGAGCCTGTTCTTTCACAATAAAAGAAGTTCCTAAAACAGTCGTTGTAATATCGTTACACAAAACCTGAAACGGATGTTTTTTATCTTTTTTTACTTTAAAATAAGCTTCACCTTCAATTTCAATTTTTCTGTTTACTGTAAAATTAGCGGCATAAGTAATTTTAGAATTGGCATTCAATTCTACTTTAGAACTATCTGGAAGTATAACCGTTTTTACAACCGATGTGGTATTCTCAACTACAGTAGAACCTAACAAAAGCTCATTTTGAAGCGAATTACTGTTGTAAAAGAAAACAGATCCTGCAACTCCAAACACCAAAACAGCGGCCGCAGCAAACTGCCAGACTTTAAATTTTGACTTTTTGGCAGCAAAAGCTTTTGATTGAAAAGTTTCCCACGAAGCTTCCTTTGCATTTTCAGAATGTAAAACAGGAGTTTCGTCCCAGATTTTCTTTAATTCTTCTTCTAATTTTTTCTCGTCCATTTCTTTCAGCCTTACATTATTTGACAATTAAACCCTTGTTTGGTAAAAACGCCGTAAACCATTTCTTTGATTTCTCTGTTGGTTTGAATTTTTAGAACATGATCAGTATGTTCCAAATCAAAATTCATGACGCAGTCGGATATAACAAATTGTAAAAGCTGTACCAAAATATCGGCATCTTCTAACTTTGTTACATCTGTTTTGTACGATTCAATATTCATTTCTGTGCTTCGTTTTTATATATAACAAACGAGATCACAAAAGTTCCTAATGGTTTTCGATTTTTTTTCTAATAAATTTACTAGCGAGATAAATATGATTGGCAATAGTCTTTTCAGAAAGATCTGTCATTGCTGCAATCTCCTTATAACTAAGGTTTTCTAGTTTATGAAGTGTGTATATTTTTTGCTGCTGTTCTGGAAGCAGATTGATGTAGGAATCAAATTTTTCTTTTCTTTCTTCAAAAATTCCTGTTTCAGAAACTTCTTCAGCAAGATCAATTCCTAATGGTTCCAGCGAAATGATCTTGTTTTCGCGATTAACATGATTGATAATAATGTTCTTGCAGATCGTAAACAATTGCTTGTCAAAAAGAACTTCTTCGTTGAGCAGTTCTCTTTTGGCATGAAGTCTTAAAAAAGTTTCCTGAACAAAGTCTTCTGGAGTAAGGACTTTAAAGTCAAATTTTCTGGCAATATGAATGAGTTTATCATAATAGTTTAAATACACCTCCTTAAAAGAAGCTTCATTTCCTTTCTTTAAACGTATTATTAATTTTCTATTCTCCATAAAGCAGATTGGATATTTCTCTTAAGGCAGATTTTCCAAATAGTGTAGTAACGCAGCTGTTTTCAATTTATTTCAAAGCATAAAAAAAAGCCTCGAAAAACAGTCTTCATTACCAATTTAAATATCGCTGCAAATAACTGCAATTTAATTGAAATCTTAAGCAATAATTTCTTTCAATTACAACCATAAAACAAAAAAACAGCCTTAAGGCTGTTTTTCAAAAATCAAGGTCAAATATTTCTTATTTATATGCTTATCAAATTGTGAATTCTTTCTTCAGAAATTTCAGGATTTGCACCTGGAGACGCCGCAACCAAAGCCCCTACTGCGCAGGCCAGATCAATTGCCTCCTGCGGTAATTTACCTGTTAGAAGTGACGTTATTAATGTTGCTAAAAAAGAATCTCCAGCTCCCACTGTATCAATCACTTTAACGGGGTAACCGTCATTGTTATATAGTTTGCCTTCCCATAATAAAACAGCTCCATCTCCGCCTTTTGTAACGCATATTCCTTTTACGTTTACAGTTTTTGCAATAAAGTCAATATTCTCTTCTAAAGTTTTAAATGGTGACTCTAAAGCCGCAGCAATTTCTGCTATCTCTTCATCATTAAACTTAATAAAATCAGCTTTATTCATTAAGTGTTTTAATATATCATAAGTATAATGCGGTTTTCGTAAATTGACATCAAATACTTTATAGACATCATTTTGTAATAAGGCTTCTAAAGCATTTCTAGAAACTTCGTCACGACAAACCAAACTACCAAAAATTAAGACGTCTGCTTCTTCTACTTTCTTTTTTGCCAGATCATTTAAAACGATTTTATCCCAAGCAGACGGATAATTAATATCATAACTTGCAGAACCCGTTTTATCTAAAGTTACCGTTACTAAGCCCGTTGGGAAAGTTTCTGATTTTACAATTGTATCAGTCTCTAATTTGAGGTTTTTTACATAATTTATAATGGCTTCCCCATCTTCATCATTTCCGACACAACTAATCATCGCAACATCGGCGCCTAAACTCTTCATTCGTAAAGCGACATTCAAAGGCGCTCCGCCAATCTTTTTTTCGTTCGTAAAAACATCCCAAAGCACTTCTCCGTACGCAACTGCCTTAAGTTTTTTTCCGTTGTTCATTCTAAATTTGTTTTATAATTAATGGTATTCCTTAAAATTATAAAATTTCAATTAAAAACAGGTACTAATCTCCAATCAAATTATTATTGAAATAAAGTAAATCCTTAATCAAATTCTCTAAATATAGCGAATAGCAAAATCCAAAACACTTCATTTTACTGGTTTTAAGCGCCTTATAATTTTAGGTACAATTATGGCATTCCAAACAAAAAAATAAAAATTGTGGAAGCACTTCAATACAATAAAACAGCACTCATCGTAATCGATCCTTTTAATGATTTTCTTTCAGAAGGCGGCAAGTTATGGGATACGGTCAAAGAAACGGTTATTGGAAATAATGTAGTTTCTAATTTGAAAAAAATACTAACCGAGTGCAGAAAAAAACAGCTGCAGATTATTTACGCTCCTCATAGAAAAACACAAAAAGGAGATTATTTGAACTGGAACTTTTTGTCGCCCTCTCACCTTGGGTCTTCTAATTTAAACCTTTTTGAGAACAACAGCTGGGGAGGAGAATTTCATCCTGAACTGCAGCCGCAGGAAGGCGATTTAATAGCTCAAAATCATTGGACTGCAAGCGGATTTGCAAATACAGATCTTGATTTTCTATTAAAACAACACGGAATAAACAAAATTGTTATCGCGGGTATGAGGGCCAATACGTGTGTCGATTCTACAGCAAGATATGGTGTAGAACTCGGCTATCATATAACCTTAATAAAAGATGCAATTGGAGCATTTAATTGGGAAGAAATTAAAGCAACTGTCGAAACAAATTTTCCGCATTATGGGCATCGTTTAGTTTCAACCCAAGAATTTATCAATAGTCTGTAATCTTTTTAAATAGAAACAAAAAAAAACACACAAAACACTGAAAACAAATATTTTAACTAACTTTATTTCATGAAAAAGTATTTAATCAATCCAAAATTAGAAAAATGCTGCAACTAGAAAATACCGGTTTGATTGTAATAGATGTGCAGGGCAAATTGGCACGTATTGTACATGAAAGCGAAAAACTGATTCAAAATCTGGAAAAACTGATTCGAGGATGTCAAATACTGTCTCTTCCGATTATTTGTGCTGAACAAAATCCTGCGGGACTCGGCTCAACGGTTCCTGAGCTTCAAAAACTATTTGCTAACCAAAAACCCATTGCAAAATTCTCTTTTAACGCTTTAGAAAATAATTTGTTTAAAGAAGCAATTATTCAGTCTAAAAGAAAACGGTGGATTGTCTGCGGCATCGAGTCACACATTTGCGTTTACCAAACCGTAATAGGGCTGCTGGATGCCAGTTTTGAAGTGGAAATCGCTGCAGATTGTATTTCTTCCCGTACAGAAGAAAATAAAATTCTGGCTTTAAATAAATTACAAAACAAAGGTGCTTCGATTACATCTGTCGAAATGTGCCTTTATGAATTGGTTAAAAACTCCAAAAACGAAAATTTTAAAGAAATCTTAAACCTAATTAAATAAAGTAATCATGGCAAAATCAAAAACTATTGTGCTCATACACGGAAATTTTGTAAACGAAAAAACTTGGGCCGATTGGAAACAGCATTATGAAAAAAAAGGATATCAGGTTTATGCTCCAGCGAATCCCGGCCACGACGGGAATCCAGCTGAATTGCGCGCCAAAGTACATCCCGAACTTACAGCAACTGGTTTTATTGACATTGTAAACAATATCAATACCTTACTAAATACATTACCCGAAAAACCCTTGATAATCGGGCATTCTATGGCCGGCATGGCGGTTTTAAAGTTAATAGAAATGGACAAAGCTATTGCTGGTGTCAGTATTGACGGTGCGCCGCCAAAGAATGTTTTTCCGCCTTTTCAGACGCTAAAAACAGTTATTCCCGCATTTGGATTCTTCTCTTCCAAAAAGTTCTTTATGGGAAGCCGAGACTGGTACGACTATGCTTTCTTTAATACAATTCCTGAAAATGAAAAACGAACAGCATTTGAAAAATTTGCCGTGCCAGAAAGTTATAAAGTGAGCCGTGAATTGGTTTTAAATTCGTTTTCGAACATTGATTTTAAAAAACCGCATGCCCCAATTTTATTTATTGGAGGCGGCAGCGACCATATCTTTCCACCTGCTCTCACAAAAACAATTGCTGGAAAATACAAAGATGCAGGGAGTCAGGTTTCGCTCAAAATTTTTGAAGGAAAAAGTCACTTTATCTGCGGTGAACCAGGCTGGGAAACTGTTGCAGACTATATTGTAGATTGGTATGAGTCTTTGTAGTTTTAAATTTTGAACTTAATTTATCTTTTAATGATTTCAAACTACTCAAAATAGTTGGAGTTAAATAAAATTCTTAATAATTTTTGGAACCCCTTATTATGTAACGAAAAGAATTCTTAAGGGGTTCTTTTTCGCTTTCTTGCTGCAATTTAAACTATTACTGTAAAAATGGATTTAGAAAACCCCTAAAAAATAAACAATCTTAATTTAAAACAATTTAAAATTATTTCCCCTATCCTGCGTTTTAGACTTTATATCCATACTTTTAGCAAAAAAACAATAGGATTTCTACAATTTAATGAATAAAAAAAATACCATTGGAATTATTGGTGTTGGCTCTTTTACTTTAGATTTCGCACAAAGAAGTGCAGATTTTGGATACAAAGTTTCGATCAGCTCCATAGATTGCAATTACACAATTAAAAATGCTGCAGAAAAAATTGGCGGCAGCGTAACCATTTCAACCATACAAGAAACAGCTGCTTTAAGTGATATTATTATCCTTTTTGTGCCAAAAGAAAAATTAACAACCATTATTAATCAACTGCCCGATCTTTCTAATAAAATAATTATCCATCATAATTATCTGATATCCAGCAAGACTATTACAAAAGATTTTTACAAAAACACTGTCGCACAAACTTTAACATCACTTTTCCCTAACGCTGCGGTTGTTAAAGTTTACAGTCTCCTGGAAGCATCTCGAAATAATTTAAATATGAAAAATGAAGCAAAGATTTTATACTATGCTTCAAACAATCTTCAAGCAGACGAGAAGGTAAAAAACCTGCTTTCAGACCTAAATTTTACTCTTTTGAATCTTGCTGAACTGATTGAATAACTATTTTAAACAGGATCTATTTTTAAAGTATTTAAAAATTCCGAATGGTTAAATTGATTTTTCTAAACGATGCTTAAAACCTCGTAATAGAATAATAATTAATTTAGCCGTTCAGAACTTTTTATTCGTAAACATTTTTCCGTTCCCAGATAAAGCGGATTTCCATGTTTTTCTGACCAAAATCCCTCCAAAACGTCTTTGCTTAAGCATTTGTAAACCGCAACTCCCTTGTAGGTTTTACGATCATCTCCTTTATAACTAAAATTAATTACCAAAATATTGTCTTTAAAAAAACCGTGTCCTTTTTGTTTTTGACTGTCATTAATAAGCCAATCTGCAACTATTCGATTATTATGGTCCAACTTTAAACTCAAAGTCCCATTGTACGTCATTTCATCACTTTCATCCTGATTGCTCCCCATTATTTTATATTCCCCCGGTAAATCTTGCAATATCATTTAATTCTTTTTAAAATAGCATTATAAATTTTCTAATAGCTCGTAAAATTAGTAATTTTAAAAATGAAGAGTACTTTTTCTAAAGCATCCGTTTATTTATATTTTATATTCCTATACAAAAATTCACTACATTACATTCTCAAAAAACACCTCAATAATTGTTTTAAGTAAAATGAAACAGCTAAAAACAGGACAATTTTTTGGACAGACCAATAGGTATATTCAATTGGGCGGTCTTACTATTACAGATACCGAATATACTCATGATACAGTGGACTGGCATTATCATGAAAAACCTTATTTTACCTTTATACTCGAAGGAAAAGTTTTAGAAGGTAATAAAAATGAAATTTATCAATGTACACCAGGATCTCTTCTCTTCCATAATTGGGATGATGCCCATTATAATATAAAACCTCCCGGATATACTCGTGGTTTCCATATCGAAATAGAACAAAATTGGCTGCAGCAGTTTGATCTTTCATTGGATACATTAAAAGGTAATATTGCTGTAGAAATTCCATATGTAAAAATGTTATTCTACAAACTTTTTACCGAAAGCAAAAGGAATGATGATTTTACAAATACAACAATTGATACTTTGCTAATAAATTCGCTTCAAAACATAAAATGTAATAATCAAAAAAACTACAATTCAGTTCCGAAATGGATTAAGACTATAAAAGAAATTCTTCACGAAAATAAAGCTGGCGATTTATCGCTCATACAATTGTCAGAGCTTTTAGACATACATCCTGTTCATCTTTCCAGATATTTTCCAAAATATTTTGGCGCCACTTTAGGAGAATACAATCGTAAACTTAAAGTCGAAAAATCGCTTTCTTTATTATTTCATAAAAACAAATCAATAGCAGAAATTGCTTATGAAACCAATTTTTCCGATCAAAGTCATTACATAAGATGCTTTAAAGAGCAAATGGGAAAAACGCCTTTGCAATATCGAAAATCACTTTTATAAAAGTATGATGTTAATTTCATTCTATTTATAAAGCACTGTATTACATATATTTGTACATACCAAACTAAAAAATAATCAGAATGAAAACAAATTTATACTTTATATACTGCTTTTTCATCCTATGCTTCACTGCTAAATCTCAAAATGTTTTACAGCCAGACGTAATAACAAATTCTTTACAGGCCGCCAATATCGCAAAGATTGTATTTCTACGAAACGCTATACCACTTGAACAGCTAAAAGAAAGTGATTTTTTGGAAACCTTTCCAATTAAAAAAGAAAGCAATCTCTATATTCGTATTTTCATGGGGAATTCATTAACCAACTATCTCCACCAACTAAACACCAGTCTATCTGCGGAAGAATTAATTAAAAATGGAAATTTTCAGTTTACCTTCTACGTTGATAATAAACTCCTTTATACTGAAAATTTAAATCTAGGAGCGGGAACTCCACAAATCAAAAATAAATCGACTACTATTCAGCTTCCTTTTTTCAGTACTTTACAGGAAGAATCTTGGGGCCGTTTTTTATGGAGCCGCTTTTATTACGGGAATGGCGGTGAAGATGCATTATTTATTGGTACGCATGTTCTAAAAATTGAGATTAGACCTTATCTAAAAACCGATGGCAAAACAAAAACTGGAAGTATCATTGCGGAAGGAAGCCTTAAAATTGAAGCTGCAAAAATTGAGATAAATGAAAATCAAGTTTCTATCCAAAAAATAGCTCCTCAAAGCGAATGGAAAAATTCACAAAATGCATATGATACCATTGTTATTCGTGAATTGAATAAAAGAATAGAGGAAAAAAGATTTAAAAATATAACAAGTATCGCTGTTATAAAGAACGGAGAATTACTTCTCGAAGAATATTTTAACGGTGCAGATCGCAATACACTACACGATACCAGATCTGTCGGGAAATCGTTTGCCTCTACCATGATGGGAATAGCCATAAAAGAGGATTATATTAAAAATGAAAATGCATCCTTAAACCAGTTTTACGATTTAAAAAAATATAAAAATTATTCTATCGAAAAAGAACAAGTTACTCTAAAAAGTCTTTTGACAATGAGCTCTGCTTTTGACGGCTCTGATCAAAATGCTGATTCTCCCGGAAATGAAGAAAACATGTATCCAACAAGCGATTGGGTCAAATTTGGACTTGATCTTCCAATGGATTCTACAAAACAAATTGGAAAAAACTGGGATTACTTTACTGCGGGCGTCGTTATATTAGGAGATATAATACACAAACAAGTTCCAAACGGTTTGGAAGCTTATGCCGAAAAGAAATTATTTTCACCATTAGGAATCAAAAATTACAAATGGAAGTACACTCCGCAAAAAGTAGCCAATACAGCTGGAGGTTTAGGTTTACAAACATTAGACTTAGCTAAATACGGACAACTTTACCAAAACAAAGGAACGTGGAACGGAAAAAGAATACTGTCTAAAGATTGGATAGAGAAAAGCTTTACGAATTATTTCCCTCAAAACGAAAATCTCACAGGTTATGGATATTTGTTTTGGAAAGATATATTTACCGTAAATGAAAAAAAATACGAAGCTTTTGGCTGCAGCGGTAATGGAGGAAACAAAGTTTATGTTTTTAAAGATATTCCCTTAGTTATTGTAATAACAGCGACAGCTTATAATAAACCTTATGCTCATCCGCAGGTATTTAGAATGATGCAGGAATTTATTCTTCCCGCTGTAATTAAACCCTAACGTATCGAATAAAAAAAAAGTTTTACCACTTCAACAAACGCAACGTTAGCGTAGGCAAAGTTAGCAGACAATGCCAGCGCAGATTTGCAATCCGTGCCCGCAAAAGCGAGCTGGCTAGTAACTTAATTATTTAACGCAAAAAGAGCTTTTAGAAGCCAATTCAGAGGAGTAAGAAAGACAGAGTTCTTCTTTTTTCAGATTATCCCTGCTTTTAAGAATGATTCCAAACATGCGCCTGTTTTGCAAACCGTTTCAAAACAAAAAAACCTGTTTCAATAGAAACAGGGTTTTAAAAAGAAAGGCGACGACATACTCTCCCACATAACTGCAGTACCATCTGCGCAGGCGGGCTTAACTTCTCTGTTCGGGATGGGAAGAGGTGAGCCCCGCCGCAATAACCACCTTAAGAAGTTATAATTGCTTTGGGCAATCTGTTTTAATTAACAATTGATAATTGACAATTCATAATTAAAACCAATATCTTAACATACTGAGATAAAGAAATACAATAAATTTGGTTAGAAAGTTTCCTCCCGGGTCTTTGGACCCGGGAAAAGGGTGTACATAAGCTTACGGATTATTAGTACTACTCGACTATGACATTACTGCCTTTACATCTATAGCCTATCAACGTGGTCATCTTCCACGATCCTTAAAAGAAATCTCATCTTGTGGTGGGTTTCGCGCTTATATGCTTTCAGCGCTTATCCCTTCCCAACGTAGCTACTCTGCGGTGCCCCTGGCGGGACAACAGATACACCAGCGGTTAGTCCAATTCGGTCCTCTCGTACTAGAATCAGATCCACTCAAATTTCTAACGCCCGCAGTAGATAGAGACCGAACTGTCTCACGACGTTCTGAACCCAGCTCGCGTGCCACTTTAATGGGCGAACAGCCCAACCCTTGGGACCTTCTCCAGCCCCAGGATGTGACGAGCCGACATCGAGGTGCCAAACCCCCCCGTCGATATGAGCTCTTGGGGGAGATCAGCCTGTTATCCCCGGCGTACCTTTTATCCTTTGAGCGATGGCCCTTCCATGCGGAACCACCGGATCACTATGCTCTACTTTCGTACCTGATCGACCTGTATGTCTCTCAGTCAAGCTCCCTTATGCCATTGCACTCTACGCACGGTTACCAAGCGTACTGAGGGAACCTTTAGAAGCCTCCGTTACTCTTTTGGAGGCGACCACCCCAGTCAAACTACCCACCAAGCAATGTCCCCCACAATATGGGGTTAGGCCTCAGATAAACAAAGGGTTGTATTTCAACAATGACTCCACAACGCCTGGCGACGCCGCTTCATAGTCTCCAACCTATCCTACACATCATTTATCCAAGGTCAATACTAAGCTATAGTAAAGGTGCACAGGGTCTTTTCGTCCCACTGCGGGTAAACGGCATCTTCACCGTTACTACAATTTCACCGAGCTCATGGCTGAGACAGTGTCCAGATCGTTACACCATTCGTGCAGGTCGGAACTTACCCGACAAGGAATTTCGCTACCTTAGGACCGTTATAGTTACGGCCGCCGTTTACTGGGGCTTCAATTCAATGCTTCTCCGAAGATAACATCTCCTCTTAACCTTCCAGCACCGGGCAGGTGTCAGGCCCTATACTTCATCTTACGATTTTGCAGAGCCCTGTGTTTTTGATAAACAGTCGCCTGGACCTCTTCACTGCGGCCCCGATTGCTCGGGGCGACCTTTCTCCCGAAGTTACAGGTCTATTTTGCCTAATTCCTTAGCCATGAATCTCTCGAGCACCTTAGGATTCTCTCCTCAACTACCTGTGTCGGTTTACGGTACTGGTGCTTATTACCTGAAGTTTAGAGGTTTTTCTTGGAAGCCCTTAGGCGCACTATCTCTTTGTCCGAAGACTCCGAGTACTATCGTATTTCACCAAGCTCTACGGATTTGCCTGTAGAGCCTATAGTTAGGTACTTTAACGAACTATTCCGTCAGTTCGCGGCGCTTTCATCACTCCGTCACCCCATCACAGTAATAAGCAGTACGGGAATATTAACCCGTTGGCCATCGACTGTCCCTTTCGGGTTCGCCTTAGGTCCAGACTAACCCACAGCTGATTAGCATAGCTGTGGAAACCTTAGTTTTTCGGTGTGCGGGTTTCTCGCCCGCATTATCGTTACTTATGCCTACATTTTCTTTTCTGACCAGTCCAGCATCCCTTACGGAACACCTTCAGCCCTGTCAGAATGCTCCCCTACCACTTACAGTAAACTGTAAATCCATAGCTTCGGTAATATGTTTATGCCCGATTATTATCCATGCTCGTCCGCTCGACTAGTGAGCTGTTACGCACTCTTTAAATGAATGGCTGCTTCCAAGCCAACATCCTAGCTGTCTGGGCAGACAAACCTCGTTCTTTCAACTTAACATATATTTGGGGACCTTAGCTGATGGTCTGGGTTCTTTCCCTCTCGGACTTGGACCTTAGCACCCAAGCCCTCACTGTTATCAATCATTATACAGCATTCGGAGTTTGTCAGGAATTGGTAGGCGGTGAAGCCCCCGCATCCAATCAGTAGCTCTACCTCTGTATAACTAAAATAACGCTGCACCTAAATGCATTTCGGGGAGTACGAGCTATTTCCGAGTTTGATTGGCCTTTCACCCCTACCCACAGGTCATCCGAAGACTTTTCAACGTCAACCGGTTCGGTCCTCCACTGTGTGTTACCACAGCTTCAACCTGCCCATGGGTAGATCACACGGTTTCGCGTCTAACACTACTGACTAAAGCGCCCTATTCAGACTCGCTTTCGCTGCGGATCCATACCTGAAGTACTTATCCTTGCCAGCAGCGTTAACTCGTAGGCTCATTATGCAAAAGGCACGCCGTCACCCCACGAAAGGGCTCCGACCGCTTGTAAGCGTATGGTTTCAGGATCTATTTCACTCCGTTATTCACGGTTCTTTTCACCTTTCCCTCACGGTACTGGTTCACTATCGGTCTCTCAGGAGTATTTAGCCTTAGCGGATGGTCCCGCCAAATTCAGACAGGGTTTCACGTGCCCCGCCCTACTCAGGATACCACTATCTATTACACTTGTTGCCCATACGGGGCTTTCACCCTCTGCGGCGTCACTTTCCAGCAACTTCCGGTTCCTTGTGCATAAAATATCGTGGTCCTACAACCCCAGTCAGGCCGTAACAAGACTGGTTTGGGCTGTTCCGCGTTCGCTCGCCACTACTTACGGAATCACTTTTGTTTTCTTCTCCTCCGCCTACTTAGATGTTTCAGTTCAGCGGGTTTGCCCACCTATCGGTGTGTTATGTCTTCAACATAACGGGTTGCCCCATTCAGGTATCTGCGGATCAATCGGTGTGTGCCCGTCCCCGCAGCTTTTCGCAGCTTATCACGCCTTTCATCGCCTCTGAGAGCCTAGGCATCCCCCATACGCCCTTATTTTGCTTATTGTACCCAGTCATAAAATTAATTACGACCGTTTTTTTTTGTTCTTTACAATAAAATTGTAAAAAACGCTTTCTACTTTTATTATTTTCTTATCTCAATATGTCAATGAACTTTTATTTACTATGCTTATAGTAAACCAGTGGAGAATAACGGAGTCGAACCGTTGACCTCCTGCGTGCAAGGCAGGCGCTCTAGCCAGCTGAGCTAATCCCCCATTTTTAAATCTTAGATTTTAGAATTCAGATTTTAGATTACTGATTCTGATCTAATTTCCTTTGGTGAATCCCAGCTTCCAGAATTTCCTTTAAATCAAGCTTTTCAGTCTATTGTTTTAAATCTAAAATCTGAGATCTTAAATCTAAAGTCAAATAGTAGTCCCGGGCAGACTCGAACTGCCGACCCCTACATTATCAGTGTAGTACTCTAACCAGCTGAGCTACGAGACTCTGTTTTACTTAATTTTCATTTTTTTTCAAATTAACAGCAAGAGTAATACAGTCTTGGAATTCCAAAACATCAAATATCCATCTTATTTCCAAGGCGTGTCCGAAGACTAACACCAAGGCTCTAGAAAGGAGGTGTTCCAGCCGCACCTTCCGGTACGGCTACCTTGTTACGACTTAGCCCTAGTTACCAGTTTTACCCTAGGCAGC
>NZ_PRDM01000007.1 GCF_015182285.1 Flavobacterium hungaricum | reverse complement strand
GACATATACCCCTCGACTTGCATGTGTTAAGCCTGCCGCTAGCGTTCATCCTGAGCCAGGATCAAACTCTTCATCGTATATTTTTATATTATTAAACGATAAATACTATCAGTCTCTCTCGAATCTTGCGACTCTATTACTCTTATTTCTTTTGTCCCGATGTAATCGGGACGGCTGTCAATTCAATATGTCTACGAACGTGTATTTCTTTTTGTCTCGCTTGTTTCTCAAAGCGGGTGCAAAAGTACAGCCTTTATTTAGATTTGCAACTATTTTTAAGAGGTTTTTTTCTGCTTTTTTTAAAAGTTTTTATTAAAACCCTAATAACAAGAAATTTAGATTTTAAAATATTTTACAATCACGAAAGTATTTTCTTATATTATTATTTTTGAGATATAAAAACTAATGCAGAATAGAGAAATCATTTAAAGTAAAACTTCTTATTTATGCCTTTAAAAATAAAAAACACCTTGAAAGAGATCCTATCATCTGTATTTAAAGCCAGCCTTCCCTCACAAATTCTCCATTTTAATAATTACCGATCTATTTTTCTACTTCAATTAAAATGCCTTTAGTAAAAAACAAGTAACTCTACATACTTATACATACTATATACTTATAGTATACTTTAAATTACTTGAGGATTAAAGCTGCAATCAAAAGATCTTTAAAGTAGAACATTCACTATACAAAAAGAGGCCATTTCACCAATAGTGAAACAGCCTCTTTCTATTTTGTAAAGAGAGCCCTAATTCAAATTCTAATATAAATAATTAAGAGCCGTAACGTCGTTGGCGTTGAAAGCTCCTGTCTCGCTTGAGCTGAAACATGCTCTCATATAAGAAGTAGCATCATATCCTGATGGTGTACCTGGAATTAGGATTGCTCCAACACCAGCTGTTCCTTCGTTAGAATTTTGTCCACAGCTTTGACGGCTGAACCAATCTGTATGACGTAAACCAATACAGTGGCCTATTTCGTGAGCCGCTACGTGTGCATTTACATTTGTTGAATAAGAATCTAATCCTGAATATAAAGTAACTGAATTATAAGGTGCTCCTCCTGAAGGGAAACCAGCTACTCCTCCAGCAGATCCGGTTTGTCTTCTTACAACAATATTTGCTCCAGAAGTACTTGAACTAAATGTTAATGTAAAATTTATTGACAATCCTAAATTATTGTACCTGTTTATGGCAGCTTGCAGTCCCGCCCGCATATTTGTGGTCAGGGCTGTTGTACCTGTACCTGATAATCCAACAACTCTGATGGTTCTTGGAGCAGATACTAAATTAGTAGTACGGTATTGTTCTGTAGTTATACCTCCATGAAGATCCATTTTGCTTAATTGCTCTTGCGTAATAACAATATCTCCTTCAATCAAGAATGCTTCTTCTTTAGTACCATCTAATTTGGTATTTTCAATTACCTGCACATCTGAAGTATTTAATGATAGTGAACTAATTTTATTTAAAACTTCTGGTGTTACTTTAAGAGATGCCGAATTTGACTGTGGGACAGCCTCATCTTCTTTGTTACAAGATAACAGGGTCAGCGCTATAACTGACAACGCGAAAATTGATTTAACTTTTTTCATAATAATAGTTTTTTGGTTGTTAAATAAGTTGATAAAAATGGGGTCTTTACAAAATATTGTAATACTTGTTATCAAATTTATATAATTTTTAATCTTAAAATACTTATAAAATTACAATTTAACAAAATTAACACTTTTTGTTAAATTATTTTAACTTAATTTTTTAATAAAATTTATCTTATTTTTATCGCAGCCCCAGTAAAATCAGTATAGGAGTAAGAATCAGCTGGTTGGTAAGAATAATACTATTTGTTATTTTGAATTTGTTAAAAAAATCATTTTAATCAATTGTACGTCATGCAAAATTGAAAAATGAGCTTAAAAAGAGGATTTTGTCTTACAGATTTGAAAGAATTTGCAGGAAAATAAAAATCATAAAATTTTTACAAATATTTTAATAACTTTGATTTACCTACATCGATAAATATTTAAAATAGAAACAATTAATCTTTATCTCTTGATTATTTTATAAGAAATAAGCATTGAACAACCTTTTTTTTTAGAACATTGATAAGGATGTAAGGTATTGCCCCTAACCTCTATAATAAATGAAGACACGGATTACTTTTCTTTTTTTTATAATAACGACAATCAGTTTCTCACAGGTTTCTGAAAAATGGAACCAATACGTAAAAAAGGAAAACGTAAGAAAGCCTGAACCATACTATTTTACATCTTTAGAAAATGCACATCAAAACAACTACAAGATTGTCAAAAAATTAGACAGTACGTTTTGTATTGTTGAGAATAAAAACCGCGACTCTGACCTAGCTTCAAAAAAAAATCTTCCTGTAAATAGTTTGTGGAAATTACCCTCCAATTTTTCAAATCATAAAGAAGACAGATCCTATATCATAGGAACTAATGCTATCGAAGTTTTAATATCCGACTTAAAATCAATAAATGTTACTGACCTTACCATAATTGACAATCAGCTTGTACTAATAAAAAGCGATTCGGAAAAAATTGTTGATGAAATTATAAACTTTACCAGTGTAACTTCTGTATCACAGGAATCGCTGCAGCCCAAAAAGGAATCTAAAATTGCAGATCAAAATTTCACTATTAATTCTATCAATAAAGTCCATTCTAATTTCCCTCTTTTAACTGGAAAAGATCAAATTGTATCGATTAAAGATGATTTTTTTGATGTTAATGATATTGATCTTTTAAACAAGAACACTCCTTCTACCCTGCAATCTTCAACTGTTTCGAGCCATGCAACGGCTATGGCCACTATTGTTTCCGGATTAGGAAATAGTTCTGCATTAGGAAAAGGAGTCGCGCAAGAGGCTAAAATACTTTCGTCTGACTTTTTGAATCTCTATCCTGACGAAATACCTGCACTAGAAGGTGCTGTTATTCAAAATCACTCGTACGGAACCGAAATTGAAAACTTTTATGGTTCCCTGGCCAATGCTTATGACTCCCAATTATTCTTAAATCCTGATTTGACGCATTGCTTTTCTTCTGGTAATATTGGCGTTCAGGGCTATAAATCTATTACAGGTAATTTTAAACAATCTAAGAATAGTATTGTATTGGGATGCATTGATCAAAATGAGGTTATTATGCCGTTTTCTTCAAAAGGCCCTGCTTACGACGGCCGGATAAAACCAGAGCTAACGGCTTTTAGCACACAGGGAACTTCAAACTCCACAGCATTGGTTTCGGGAATTGTCACGCTTATGAAGCAACATTATAAAACTACACATAGCAGCGCTTTGTCTAATGCATTGACTAAAGCAATTTTAATTAATAGTGCAAAGGATTTAGGCAATACAGGTCCCGATTTTACTTATGGTTATGGGAGTATTAATGCAGCTAAATGTTTAAAAACGATCAGCGAAAATAGATTTATATCGGGCAATCTGGCTTCTAAAGAAATCAATTCGCATTGGATTACGGTTCCGACGGATGCTAAAAATTTAAAAATCACATTGGTATGGAACGATCTGCCTGCCCCAATAAACAGCAATATAAGTCTGGTAAACGATTTGGATCTGGAAGTTCTTTCGCCCGACGATGCTCTTTTGCTGCCTTGGGTTCTTAATCCAAATGTTCCCGAAGAATCTGCTGTAAGAGGAAAAGATAAAATTAATAATATCGAGCAAGTAACTATCGAAAGTCCTTTAGCTGGATCTTACAAGATCGATATTACGGGCTCATATGTGTCCAATGATTCTCAAGAATACAGCATTGTTTATGAATATGAATTGGTAAATCAGTTTGAATGGAGTTATCCGGTTAAAAATGATAATTTCCCTTACGATGGTAAAACTCTTTCTCCTTTTAAATGGGATTCTTCGTTTTCTGGCGGTACGGGACAATTGTCTATCAGCTACGATAATGGACAAACATGGGAAGTTATTGCTAACGGAATAAATCTGGATCGTGAACAATTTAATTACATTCCTTCAGCAAAAAAGTTCTCGAAAGCACAATTAAAAATGACTATTGGCAATACCGATTATCTCTCTGAGAGTTTTACGATTTCTTATGACTTAAATATCAGCACGAGCTTAATTTGTGACGGCACAACAGAAATTAATTGGGACAAACCTGCTGATGTGGGTTTGTTTAATATTTATCAGCTCACAGGAGATCATTTAGAATTAAAAGAACAAATACTAAACGCCACTTACACTTATACTGACGGAAAAATTTATACGGTTGTCCCTGTTTTTGATACTAATGAAGGAATAAAAAGTGAGTCGACATTACCGCATGATGAAAATACAAATTGTTATTTTGAATTGGCTTTCGCCGAAGTTTACGAAGAAAACAACATTAAGATTAGTGCCAGTCTATTCAGTTTATACAATATCAAAAAAATTGAATTAGTAAAAATAATTAATAATACGGAAGATGTTATTGGTACGGTAGAGGACTTCAATTTAAAAACATTTTCTTTTTTAGATACTGCTCCACTAAAGGGCAGTAATAAATATAAAATAAACATCATTTTAGAAAACAATAATGTGATAAGTTCTGCAATTCTTGATGCTAATTATCTAGGTGATGTTCTGTTTTTTATTCATCCGACATTGATCAGTAAAAATGATGAATTAATTATTGAAGCCAAAAAAGAGGAAAATGCTGTTTTTTACTTGTACAATATGAGCGGGCAAAACACGATTACTTCGTCATTACTTTCTAAAACTAACAGTATCAACATAAAAAATACCGCTTCAGGAATTTACATTTATAAAATAATAACAGATTCAGGCGGCGTCCAGACTGGAAAGATTGCAATTCTTTAAGTCTTACTTTCATTTTTTTTTAGACAAAAAAATAAAAAGAAGAAAATAGACGTTTTATAAAGGACCAACGCACATAAAGAAATTGTAATTTAAAATTGGCGGTGAATTAAAGTAACTGATTATCAGAACCCAAAATCATATTAATCCTTACATTATATTGGTTTCAACCTTTTGAACTTGTTTCAAATTATAAAATGAAACAAAGTTTAAATCCCTGTTTTTTACCTAAAAATCATTATTGAAGAAGAAAATAAAGCATCAGTACGAATCAGAATTGGTTTTTAAAATTGCAGCTTTACTTAAAGTACAATCAAAATATTTATCTTTGCCTGCAGATAATTAATTCTATGGCCTTAGATACTACTACACTATTTTATGTAGACGATGATGAAGATGACAGAATGTTTTTTGAAGAAGTTGCGCTTCAAATTGGCGAAAATTTAAGTCTTTTTGAATTAGGGGATGATATGCTTCTCAAACTTAAAAATCCTCCGCCTTATCCTTCATTAATATTTCTGGACTTAAATATGCCTATTAAAGATGGTTTTGAAGTTCTTCAGGAAATAAAAGGTTCTCCAAATTTAAAAGAAATTCCAGTAATTATTCTTTCTACGGCCGGAAATTTAGAAACCGTTCAAAAATGTTTTGATCTTGGTGCTTCTTTGTACCTAAAAAAAACCGTTTCAATTAGTGAGCTGAAAAAATCTATTGAATACGTACTTTCAATAGACTGGCAGCAACGAGCTGTTACGATAGAGAATTTCGTATACAAGGGATAATATTTTTTTTACTGAGATATTCCGCAGCAGGTATTTTTAATCCTGCTGGAATTCTGTTGTTGATAGATCTGGAAGAAATATATGAAACGTACTTCCTTGTCCTGCCTGAGATTCTGCAAACATGAAACCTTGATGATTCATGACAATTCTCCTGCACAAAGCCAATCCTATGCCGCTTCCGGGAAAGATAGTCTGCACGTGAAGTCGCTTGAAAATCTCAAAAATCTGATTCTCATAACCTTTTTCAAAACCAATTCCATTATCTTGAAACAGAATATGGAAGTAGTTGGTATTAAGCAGTGGAGCACCGCTCAACTTTGCCGCGCTTTCAGGAGACAAAACGGCTGTACTTATTTTAATTTTTGGGGCAGTATCTGGACGCACAAATTTTAGTGAATTGCTTACCAGATTATAAAATAACTGGTTCATCTGCAATCCCACGGCCTGAAGTACAGGGAGGTTTTCAAAAATTATTTCGGCACCGCTTTCACTAACAGCCAGCTCAAAATCAGTCCATATATTTTGTAAGACCTCGTTGAGATCTACTTTCAGCAGGCTTTTCTCTGGTTGAATAAGCCTTGAAAACGCCAGAAGATCAGAAATCAGCTGGCTCATTCTGGCAGCGGAAAGGGAAATTTTTTCAATAATAGTTTTAGGATCTCTTCTTAAAGTTTCTTCCTGAAGCATGGCCGCAAAAATCTGAATTTTTCGAAGTGGTTCCTGAAGGTCATGACTGGCCACATAAGCAAATTGCGCCAGCTCTTCATTAGAATATTTAAGAGCATTATTAGATTGTTCCAGTTCCTGATTGGCTACTTGGAGTTCTTTTAATACAGCATCAAGCTCTTTGGTTCTAACGGCTACTTCGTTCTCGAGTTCCAGCTGCAATTCTTTATGAATGGTAATATCCTGCGTGGTACCGCTTATCACCAAAGCTTTTCCATTCTCATCAAAATAAGTCTGGCCAACCGCATGAATAACGCGTTCCTGTTTGGTGATCCCATGAATGATGCTGTACTCTGACTCATAGGCTCCGTTGGATCCCGGTTTTTGTGCTTCCCAAAAAGCTTCTGTTACTCGTTTATAATCCGAAGGTTTTATCAAAGCTCTGATACTTTCAGAAGGCATTATGGTTGCTTCTAATCCGAACATGGCTGCATGTCGTTCAGAAAAAGTGCTCATTCCAGTTTCAATATCAAGTGACCAGGTACCCAATTGTGCTACTTCGACAGCAGAGCGGAGTTTTGCTTCACTTTCACGAAGTGCAAATTCGGTTAATTTACTCTGTGTAATGTCTGTAGCGTGAACAATCAAGCCAATTACTTTTCCATTTTGGTTTTTATGCGGCGTATACACAATACTCAGCCATCTTTTAACTCCCATTCTAGAAGGCGCAAACATCTCGTATTTTTCCTGTTCACCTCCGTAGGCAATTTGAAGATGAGGAAGTGTTTTGCTGTAAGCCGCTTCTCCTAAAAATTCTTTGACTGTTTTACCAACCGCCTGATCTCCTTCTACAGCAAACCATTCTTTAAAAACGGTATTGTAGGAAACATATCTTTGCTGCTGGTCCAGATAAAAAATCATGGCAGGCACTGTATCTCGCAGCAGCTGCAGATGCGCTTCACTTGCCAGCAGTTTTTCTTCTTTTTCTTTTTCAGCGGTAATATCAATTGCTATAGCAGTAATATATTTTTCTCCCGCAGGATCCATGACAATAGAAACGCTGTTGTTGACCCAGATTATAGATCCGTCTCCGCATACATAGCGTTTTGTGATCAAAAAGTCTTTTCCTTTTTCGATACACTCCTGCAGCATTTTCATATTGAGTTCCAGATCCTCAGGATGGGTAAGCTCTCCTAAATTCATTTTTAGAATCTCTGTGCGGCTATATCCCAGCATCTGGCAGTACCGATCGTTTACCTCTATTACTCTTCCAGTTATATCGGCTTGCGCAATTCCTGCATTGGACTGCATTAAAACAGTATTGAGCTGTGACCTAACTGAAGTTGATGCGATGACATCTGGTATAAGGGCAGAACTTTCTATACAAGTAGCAAAAATCCCGTCAATACCATCGTTTTGATTATAGATAACACTGTAGCCCACAGTAAGATAAACCTTTTGTAGTACTCCATTATGGCTTAAAGACGAAACTATATTAGACTCAGACTTGAAAACATCTTTATCTATAATGTCATTAACGGCCTCTGATACCGATTTCCATTCAGAATGCAGCACAGCACTTAATGGTTTTCCTAGAGAAACAGTATGAATGTCGCTTCCTTTAAGAAAAGGCAGGAAAGAATCGTTGTAGAGAAGTGTTTTTTCTTGTCCCCATACAATAAACATCGGGACGCGAGAAGCAAGCATGATTCCTAATGAAGTTCGAAGACTTTCTGACCAGGATTCTAAAGGCCCTAAAGGTGAGGCGTTCCAATCCATTGCTGCAATCAGAGATCCGGTTTCTCCCTTATTTTTTAAAAATAAATACTCATTTACACTGCCTTCTACCTTCACTGCTAATTAATTTGTTTCAGTCCGAAGATATAGCAATTTTAATAAACCCGCAATTATTTACCGCACAACCGTCCAGATTTTTTAAGGTTCCTTTTCTTTTACACGTTTACTTATCTACAACTTTAACCAATGTCCAGTTGATTCCCAGCGGATTTTTAATCACTTTACAGATCAACGGAAACTCCGGATTTTTTACAATCCACATTTCGGTTTCGTCGATTTGGGCTTTTATGCGAAAGGTTTCTACCAGTTTGCCGTCCAGAAATACAGCTGTCTGTGAATCCTCGGCGATTAAATCATAAGTCGTATTGTTGTACACAAACTTTTTATTTTTTATTAATTCCTGATAAGCAGACTGCGAAATCATAAAGAAAGTTTCGGTTGGTTTCAGGTTTAAGACCGGCGCATATTCACCCTGATTGTAACTTAAGGCAGTTCCGTTTTTTAATCCTTCTTTTGTGGTTACGATACTGCTTTTTACGCCTCTGGTTTCTAATTTAAAAGTAACTCCGTCATTTTCTAAATTGGTTTTAAGGGACAGTGATCTGGTTTGTCCGTGCAGTTTGCAGACATACTGTAATTCGGTATTGTTTTTAAGTGTCGGAATTGTGTTTTGTGCAATTCCGATTTGAGAAACCGCGCAGAATAGAAGGGATAAAAGTATTTTTTTCATCTTTTGAATTTTATTTTGACGGTGGTAATATCGTTGTTCCCCAAGAGGAAGGTTTCGAATCCATTTCTAAAATCAATTCTCCTCCGTTATTAATATCATCGTGCGAAATCCATGCTTTGTTATATGCTTTTCCGTTTAAAAAAGCGGTTTTAATATACTTGTTTTTGCCGCTCATTTTTTTCGCTGTAATTGTAAAACTTTTACCGTTTTCCAGCTTCATTGTGCTGGTTGTGACCAAAGGAGAATTGATCAGGTAATAAGGCTGTCCGGCATTGGGATACAATCCCATCATGTGAAAAGCAAGCCAAGAAGACATGGCGCCGGAATCATCGTTACCTGGAAGTCCTTCCCTTGAAGTATTGAAATTTTTCTGGATAATCGTTCTGATCCTCTCACTGCTCAAATACGGTTTTCCGATCCAGTGGTACAGACAAGGCGTTAGAAATGAAGGTTCGTTGGCCACATTGTACAATTCTGAATCGAATAAAATATTCAATCTGTTTTCAAACGCTTTTTCTCCTCCTGATTTTTTAATTAGTTCTGGAACGTCGTGCGGAATACTCAATGAATATTCCCATGAATTGCCTTCGTAGAAAAACACGCACCAGTGGCACACATACCAAGGCGATTCGATGATAACCGGCGTATATTTAAAAGTGGGTTTCTGGATTTTTGATTCGCCGAAAACCACATCATCCAGCCAGTTTCCGTCTTTGTCTTTTGGCATGATAAAGCCTTTTGCGCCGTTATTTTCATAATCGGAACGCCATAGGTTCTGCCAGCTGTCGGCTTGTTTTATGTATTGATTGTATATTTCTGTTCTGCCTAAACCTTTGGCAACAACAGCAATATTGTAATCGTTGTACGAATAATCGATTGTACGGTTTCCGGCGCGGTCTGTACCGTAGGGAACGTAGCCTAATTTCAGGTAATCCATAAGCCCGCCCCTTCCCTCTTTTTCTTCATTTCCTCCAGGCGGAACGGCAGCGTCTTTGAGCATCGCCTGCAGTGCCAGTTCGTAATCGATGCCTTTTAGATTTTTTACAAAAGCATCGGCCAGAACCACCTCAGCATTTGAGCCGCCCTGGGTTCTTCCGTTGTCATTGCCGCTTCTTCCTTCGGGTAAAAAACCTTCGCGTTTGTAAATGTTCAGCATGGCGTTGATGATATCCACTTTTCGTTTGGAATCGATAAGGGTGATCAACGGACTTGAAGTACGAAAGGTATCCCAGATCGTATAAAAATCATCGTAATACGGCTCGTCGTTTGTCCATAACGGATTTTCGCCTGTTCGGTCCACGGGCATAATCATGGTATGATACAAAGCTGTGTAGAACATTTTTTTGTATTCAGTTGATGTATCCTGCGAAAGCTGGATTCTGCCCAATAAATTTTCCCATTTATTTTCTAATGAATTCAAAACGGCATTAAAATCCCAATGCGGGATTTCGACTTGGATATTGTTTTTTGCTTTTAATTCACTTAAAAAAGAAATTCCGATTTTCACGTTAACTTCGTCTTTGCCTGAATTTCCGAAAGATACAAGTGCCGCTGTTTTTTTCCCTGAATCAAACTGCGTTTTTTCATTATAAAATTTACCGTCTTTAAAAGTGGCATATTTAGCAATCGGCTGATCGAAAATGGCACAGAAATAAACCGTATAAGCGCGTCCGTTGTTCCACCCGCCTCGGATTCTGCTGTAACCTCTTACTTCGGTATCCGAAACAATTTCGATCTGAGAACCCACAAACTGCTGGGCTTCTCTGGCATCTGGAATCTTTTCTTCCCCAAGAAAAAATCCGGGATCGATCTTTAATTCTTTGGATTTGTTTTTTGGATAGGTAATGCGGTAAAAAGAGACCTTTTCGCCGGTTGTAATTTCGGTTTTGATTTTATTTTCTTTGAAAACCGTTTCGTAATATCCGAGTTTGACGTTTTCTTCAGCTCTAAAAGAAGTCTGGTCGATTTTATCTAAAGTTCCCGAAAAGGGCATAATAGAAATGTTTCCGTATTTGGGGCCGCCTCCCGTTCCGCTTACGTGCACCTGACTGAATCCGGTTACTTCTTTGGGAATCGGAAGCCAGCCGCTGTTGGGACTCGACGTGCAATCGGGACTTGGTTTTACCATTCCGTACGGACACGAAGGCCCGATAAAAACCCTCCCGACTCCTTCTGATCCAATCATGGGATCAACGTATTGGTGAACGGTTTTTTGGGCGTAATTTGTAATTGTGAACAAAAATGATATCCCTAAAAGTATATTTCTGTATATTTTCATTGCTTGTTTATTTCTTTAAAAACTTTGAATTTATTTTTTTTGCCACAGATTAAAGGATTACAAATGATTTTTTACAGCGTTTCAAAAAAAATAATCCTTTTAATCTGTGGCAGAAAACTTCTAAACATTATTTTATTTCAAAATCGAAAGTATCTTTTCAAACACTTCATTGTTTTCATAAACACCTTGAAAATCCTGCGAATGCGGTCCGTAAGAAAATATCGGAACCATTGTCGCTGTGTGGTCATTGGTAATAAAATCGCCTTCTATTTTGTGTGTTTTTACATTTCCCTGCGGAATCGCAAAACCAGACGTTTCATGATCTGCGGTAACAATTACCAATGTTCCTTCATTTTGATCGGCAAACATAAGAGCTTGTGTTATAGCAGTATCAAAATCGATTGTTTCTGCTACAATTCCGGCGGTATTGTTAACATGCCCAAAACTGTCAATCTGTGCTCCTTCTACCATCAGGAAAAAAGGTTTGTTTTTCTTGCTTAAAAATTCAAGACTGTATTTTGTCGCATCTGCTAATACGGTTCCTCTTCCTTCTAGAACAGAAGGAACTCTTTTTTGAGAAATAAATACACCAACGGCCTCATTGGTTTCAGCCTGAAGTTCTTTAACCGAATTCAGTAACTTAAATTTAGACCCTAGTGAAATGTTTTTAAAACTTTCTGCACCGCCGCCTGCAAACAAATTGAGTCTGCTTGCTAATAAATCTTTAGAAATTGTTTCTGTATCCGATCTTTCGTTTGTATGTGCATAAAAAGCTGCCGGGGTTGCGCCGGTGATTTCATCAGTGGTTATGACTCCTGTTGAGAAATTTCTTTTTTGGAGTATTTCTAAAATATTCGGAATTGGTTTTCGTAAAGTATCGGTTCCAATGGCTCTATTATTTGTTTTCTGCCCTGTTGCCAAAGCTGTTCCTGCTGCTGCAGAATCTGTTGTAAAATCGTCTGCTGATTGTGTTTTTATAAAACCAATACTTTTTAATTGTGTTACTGATAAAGCTCCATTATTGGCCAAAACGGCTGAAGATATCTGCGACAAACCATTTCCGTCTCCAATTAAAAGAATTACATTTTTTACCGGAAGATTTTTTTGATCTGTTTTATAAGTCGGAACATACACTTTTGATGAATTAGAAGCTGTCACCCATCTGTTCGGAAAAGATTCAAGGTATTGAACACAATTGTATGGTTTATCTGTATTAATAATAGTTACTCCTAATTCTAAAAATACTTTCCAAGCACTTTTGGTATCTGGACATCCCCAGAAGCGAAAGGGCTTGTTCCATGTTTTTGCTTTAGAAATAACAGCATTTACGCGATCGTAATCCTCATGAGTTAATCTTCCTAATCCGTTCCAAACGGAGTATTTTTTAAAGTCAACACTGATCATGGCTACTTTTTCCCAGTTTTCTTTTGACAGGTTTTGGTCTATCTCCTGATAATCGAATGTAATAAAATCTGGATATTTAGTATAGGTTGCAGCATTTGGTCTGTTTCCTGATATAATAATTTTAAGATTCTTATTTTTTGTTATCGTTTCGTATTTTTTTAAAACAGTAATAAGTTTTTGCAGCGTTGGTTCGGCATCAGTCTTTATGTCTATCAATAAAAATAATGGGGTCTCTTTTTTGTAGTTCATTTTTAAAGCTGTTTCTAAGGGCTTTAAATACAAATCTTCTAAAGTTCTGGAAGCAGTAATTCCTTCTTTGTCATGGGCAACAAATAAGTTATTGTCTTTTAAGAAAATATCTGCTTCGATAGAGGCTGCACCGTTTGAATACGCATCCCAAAAAGGAATGGTATGGTTGTAATCGTTATGCGAATGTACTTTGATTCTGTCCTGCGCGCACAAATGGCTTTGAATTCCAAAAAGAAAGAGCAGTAAACTGATGCTTATGAATGGTAATTTCATTTGAAATAAATTAATGAATTTTGAATAAAAAAATGTAGGTAGATGGGGCAAAAAAGGGAGTGTAAAACATGTCTCTGCCTGACTTAACAGCTAAAAAACGGGGGATTTTTTTCTGCAGACGGCTTGTATCAAAAAATAATAAACAGGGTGTTCCTAAAAACAGCCCTGTTTCAAAACAACTAACACAAAAGACCGGCCCATTTTACTACAATGCCAATAAAATGAGCGGCAGTCTTTAATTCAATATAAAAAAACAAAATTAAACTAGTAACCTTTATTTTGCACTAAGTAACCTGGAGTGTTCGAAGCTCCGTCAATAGCTACCTGAGGGATTGGGAATAAGCGTTTGTTTACATCAGTATCTGTTTTTTCGGTCCATTTGTCTTCAAAATGTCCAAAACGAATCTGAGTGGTTCTTCTCAAACCTTCCCAATAAAATTCAAAACCGTATTCTCTGTACAAAATATCTAAAGTAATTGCTGGAAGCGCTGCAGGAATTGGAGCGCGGGCAGTTCTAGAAGTTCTTACCGTGTTCATATCTGCTAAAGCTCCAGCATTATCGCCTTTTCTTAATCTGGCTTCGGCACGCATCATCAAAATTTCTGCATATCTAAGCAATACCATGTCTACACTGCTGTAGTAGTTTCCGTCTGGAGAAGTGTGGCTGAACTGGTATTTAGAAACTCGGTATCCAGAATAGTGCATACTTCCTTCTTTAGTAAAATCTACTTTTTCTGTTAGGTTTACATAACCCACATTTTTGTCTGGTCCGTTTCCTTTAATTTGTTTTACAGGATAAATTCTATACCCGCCGTCACATTTGTAGAAAGCTCCATTGGCATCCTTTCTCGCAGCCCACGGAATACCTCTCATGATTCCTCTGTCGATTTCAAACTCTTCTGCTTTTACACAGTAGTAATGGTTTTCGTCGTTTAATGGAGAAAATCCGGTAAGGTCTTTTAAATTATCCGGCACTTTTGCGTTGTTTTTGTAAAATCTTGAATCTGCATCTGCAGGATCTACAGAACCGTAAGCGCTAACCCATGTCTGGTAAAAGTCTGATGTAATAGCCGGACCGTCTGTTCCGTCTGCATTAATCGATTCTGGTCTTGGGAACATTGATCCCGGAATTGACCAGTATGCCCAGCGGTTGTGTTCGTCTTTTAAAACACCTCGCTGATCTAATGCAAAAATTACTTCTTTGTTAGAATTATTAGCATCATCAAACAAGTCAAAATATTCTGGAGACAGACTGAATTTACCCGAATTGATAATGTTGTCGGTATACTTTATAACTTTATCCATGTCTGCAGTAGTAAAATTTGCCGTTCCGTAAGGATCACGGTAAACTGCCGCGTTTAGATTTAGTCTTGCAAGAAGTCCCCAAACCGCAGCTTGTGTCATTCTTCCTGGTCCTTTGGTTGTATTGATCACATCTGCTACAGACAACAAGTCGTTTTCTATGTAAGAAACCGCATCTTGTCCTCTAAGAATTTCAGAAATACTGGCCGATGATTCTTTTTTAAATACAAGTCCCCAGCTGTCCAGCGTCATCATATTCAGGTAAGCTCTCAAGGCTTTCATTTCGTAAAGTGCTCCCTGTGCTTCTGTATTACCGCTTTCGGCAAGAGGTGTTAGCACTTCGATAGCAGACAGTGTTCTCGAAATATTTTTAGTCAATTCATTCCAAGTACTTGTCACCAAGTCATTTGTCGGCGTAGTGGTATGCGCATGTACAGCCAGATATTTACCGCCGTCGTACCAGTCTGTTCCACCTCTGTAAGGTAAAATTCCTTCGTCGCTGGCAATTAACTGGAGTCCGTAGTTGTTGGTATGAATCCATGTTGATTTTAACTGTCCGTAAGCTGGAGCAATGGCACCGCTGATCGCTTCTGCCTGTCCTGCACCATCCAAAGATTCGTCCAGAACATTTTCTTCTAAGTTTGTACAGCTCGAGTTAAAGAATAAACCCAATCCAAGAGCTGCTATTATAATTTTATTTTTCATGTTTTGTTATTTTTGATTAAAATGCCGCGTTTAAACCAAACACAATAGTTCTGCTTCTTGGGTAACTGAAATAATCGATTCCGAAAGACTGAATGTCTCCAACAGAAGTTCCGGTATTGATTTCAGGATCGTAACCACTGTATTTTGTGATCACAAATAAATTTTGTCCTGTAACCGATAGACGAATATTGTCCATTACATTATCAAGTCCGATTAATTTTGGGCTTAAATTATATCCAAGAGTTGCATTATTTAATCTTAGGAAACTTCCGTCTTCTAAATATCTTGTAGAAACTGTATTAGAGTTGGTAGACGATTCGTTTAAAAATTCTGAAGCTCGGTCTGTAGTGTTAAAAGAGTTTGCCAAGTTACCTCTGTTAAAAGAAGTCATTGCTACGTGGTTGTAAATTTTGTTACCTCCAGCTCCGTTAAAATTAAATCCTAAATCAATATTCTTGTATTTAAAATTCAGGTAAAAAGCATAAATATAATCTGGCAGCGCACTTCCGGCAACAACACGGTCATTGTCCAGAATTTGTCCGTCTCCGTTTGTATCTGCAAACTGATTTAAACCATTAGCACCAATTCCTGTAAACTCAAGCATGTAGAAAGAACCAATAGGCTGTCCGTTAAGTACACCGTTGATCGTTGCACCAGATTGTCCGCCTCCCTGCGCTCCACCTGTTGTCAAAATTTTATACGGAGAATTTTCTACTTTATTATTGGTAAAAGATACGTTTCCGCCAATGCTGTATGAGAAATCACGGGTTTTATCACTGCTGTAATCTAAAGCAACCTCGATACCGTGGTTTTTAATCTGCATATCTGGAATGTTTGTCCAATATTTTGATGTAGGCTGAATCGGATCTACCGGCGCTACTTCTAACAAAATGTTTTCTGAAACTTTGTTGAAATAATCAACTGTGCCTGATAATCTGTTATTGAATAAGCTAAAATCTAAACCGATATTTGTTTGTGTAGAAACTTCCCACTGAATGTTTGGATTTGCCAAACGTGTGTAGATAGAACCGTATGGGTAACCGCCTAAATCTGTTGCAGACGGATCTAATGGATAGGTGTCGTATCCTGTGTTACTTTCTGTATAACTTGCCTTGGTAATCTTAGAAGGGATTTCCTGAGAGCCAGTTTGCCCCCAGCTTGCTCTTAATTTAAGATTGTTCACTGTTTCAGATTCTGCTAAGAAATCTTCTTTTGTAATGTTCCAGCCCAATGCTACAGAAGGAAAATATCCGTATCTGTTATTTTTACCAAATTTAGAAGAACCGTCTGCACGCATGGTTGCTGTAAGCAGGTATTTATTATCAAAACCGTAATTTAATCTTCCAAAGAAAGACTGAAGCTCATTTTCTACCGCAGACGATGATTGTGTTGTACGCTCGCTTGCTGTTTCGATTTGATTTTTTGGTTCAACACCATTATCTGGGAATCCTGATAAGTTGTAGCTTTTTTGGTTTACCTGAATTTTTTGGTAAGACTGACCCGCTAAAACTGTAAAATTATGAACTCCTTTTGTAAAGTTATACGTCAAGGTGTTTTCATACAAAACGTTGTTATTGGTAGTCATAACATTGTTTAATGAACCTAAAGTTGTATTTGTTGCAGAAGTATAAGGCAATACCTGAATGTCTCTTTCTGACATTGAGTAATCTACACCAAGATTAAACTTATACGTTAATCCTTTTATAAATTCATAAGATGGAGAAATATTAGCCAAAATACGATTGTTGTTGGTCTCGTCAGAGTAAATTCTCTCACTGATCAACGGATTCAAAATATCGTTGCTTAAGTTCGTATTCGGTTGTCCGTTTACATAAACGGCGTCTGTAGGATTCATGGTTAACATGTTTCCAACAATACCTCTAGCATCTGGTCTCGAATTTTCAAGTTTTGTAGCGGTCATATTAAAAGCAACACTAAACTTATCGTTTAAGGCTTTTTGATTTAAATTCAAACGTCCAGAATAACGTTTTAAATCACTGTTTCTTAAAACACCTTCTTGATTATCTACTCCAAGAGAAGCTGCATAGGTAGATTTTTCTGTACCGCCGCTCATCGATAAGTTAACGTTCTGAGAAACTCCCGTTCTTGTTAACTCATCCTGCCAGTTAGTGTTTGCTCCGCCGTCCTGCAATGTTCCGTTTACAGCTGCAACTTGTTTTCTAAATTCATCTGCACTAAAAACATCTACTTTATTTGCTAATGACGAATAACCGCTGGTTATAGAAAGATTTATTTTATTTTGTCCTTTTGATCCTTTTTTAGTCGTAATTACAATTACCCCATTTGCTGCTCTAGAACCATAAATGGCAGAAGCAGAAGCATCTTTAAGAACTTCAATGCTTTCGATATCCTGAGGATTGATAAAGTTTAAAGGGTTTGATGCCACTCCAGTACCCGAATTGTCCAAAGCAAAACCATCTACTACATATAAAGGTGTTGTTCCCGAACGTAAACTTCCGACTCCGCGGATAATAATATCCTGAGAAGCACCCGGCTCACCGCTCGCTGCGATAACATTTACACCCGCAACTTTACCTTGAATAAGCTGTCCGGCATTGGCTACTACTCCTTTGTTAAAATTTTCGCTTTTTACAGAACCAATAGCACCCGTTACGTCAGATCTTTTTTGAGAACCGTAACCAACCACTACTACTTCATTTAAAGTACTCACTTCTTCTGCCAAAGAAACTGTTAGTTTTTGTGGTGCAGAGAACGAAACTTCTTTGGTTTTAAATCCTACATAAGAGAAAACTAAAACACCTTGTGTCTGTTGTACTTTAATTTTAAAATTCCCGTCAAAATCTGTTGTCACAGCTCCTTTTGGTTCTCCTTTAATATACACAGAGACTCCTGGTACGGGTACTTTTTCTGTATCAGAAAGTACGATTCCTGATACTGACTCCTGCGCATAGGAATAGGACATACATCCTAAGGCAAGAATTAACAATGCATAGATTTTTTTCATTTAAAATACTTTTTTATGTTTTGTCAAAAGTATTTTAAGGAACCTGCCAAGAGGAGGATTTTTGTTTTCCAAAAGAGGACTAATAATTCAATTTAGGGCAGTATTAACAGAAAAAAAGGGTAAAATTTGTTCATTAACCTTTGCCTAACTTTGTGTAAATACTGGGCTAACAGCAATTCTAGACACTGTACTCTTTATATTCTTTCGGACTTTTGCCAAAATACTTTTTAAAAGAGCGTCCAAAATATTTTGGATCGTTATAACCGCACTCAAAACTTATTTCGGAAACGTTTAATCGCTTCGTTTTTAATAAAACTTCTGCCTTTTGCAATCGCAGCGACATGAGGATATCCGACGGAGACTGATTGAGCGTTTCTTTAAACAAGCGATAGCATTTTACCCTTGAAATCCCCAATTGACTTACCAACATTTCTACATTAAAAGAAGGATTCTGAAGTTCTTCTTTAATTATTTCTAAGGCTCTTTTTAAAAGCTTTTCGTTTGGCGTAATATGATCGTTATCTTCGGTAAGAATTTCAAATATTTTCTGCTGTATTTTATGTTCTCGCAGCGGTTCTTTATTCTGATTGATAAGGCTGTCAATCTTTTTACTGACAAATGATGCACTTGCCGGCAGTTTGATGTGCGTATCAATTCCTATTTCTAAAAGCTGTTCATCCAATTCATAATTAATATCCTCAGAAATATAAACCATCGGCATTTTTAGAGCTGCATTTTCTTTGTACTGCTGTAAAAAATTAATCAGTTCTTTTGAAAACGCCGCCTGATAGAAAATTAAAGCCGCGGTATCGACCTGTTTGATAATGGCATTTAAATTAAAAACAGAACTTTCAAAAATGATGTTATAATTTTCGCTTTCTAAAACCTGACGGGCTGCGGCTGTATTAAATTGATCGCCAAAAACCAAAAGACATTTTTTATCTGATGAAAATTGTTCTTCGTAATTAAAATTTTTCCATGAAATTGTTTCTTTGAAATTCGATTCAGGATTCACAATTTCGATCGGAATTCGTAAGGCGGTTTCAAAATGATCTTCATAACCAGGAACCACTTCTCCCTGCAGGTCTTGCAGCAATACTTGGAGTGCTCTAAAATACGGACTGTAATGCGAAATATTATACCAGTTGTTTTTTAAAATAATACTGTCTGAAGCTGCTTTGATTTCTATAAAATTATTGTGATAACCAATGTCAATCTTCAATGTACTGTCTTTATCAGAATATTTGCAGATATCATTAAAAAAATACTGCAGCGAAAGTTTGAAACGCAGTATGTCTACAACAGCAAAACAATTGGTGCTTTCAATTTCGCAGTTAAAATTTACTTCATTAAGCTGCAGGTTTTTTTTAAGCTTTTCGACATTATTTTTTAAAACAGGAAATAAATAAGCGGCTGTTTTTTTTACAGCACCCAGATCTTTAACATGTTCCAGATAATTCCACTCCGAAATGATATTGACCAGTTTGTCTGACTGTGCCGTCAGGGCACGATGCGTTTCTGCATCTTTTTTAACAGAACCCGAGATTTTAATTATTTTGGATATGGGGTCCTGAAACTCGGCCAGCATAAAAGTCTTAAATTTTTCGATTTCGAAGTTTTCATTTTTAAAATTGCTGTGCAGGATCAAAAGTTTTTCTTTCTGTTCTTCTATTTTTTTATTTTTCTGATCAAGTTCTATATTAATATCTTCCAGATTTTTTTTCTGATTTTCGATCACAGCGGTACGCGCTCTTACCAATTCTTCGAGGTATTTTTGCTGCGAAAGTGCCGTTTTATTTTTTACATAGACCACAATTATACAAACCAGCAGTATAAAGCCCGATAAGAGCATATAAAATAATATCGATTGGTAGAATGCCTGAGCAATAGTAAGGCTGAAAAAGGCACTCTCGGCAATCCCGTCTTTACCTTGTTTGAGCATAAAATTGTAATCTCCCGAAGATAAATGCGTGTATTCTATTTTATTATTTGCTCCCAGGCGAATCCAATCTTTATCATGTCCTTCGAGTTTGTAATAAATATCATTTCTTTTGTTTCTTGGAAATACTATCGGGATTACTTCTATTTCCAATTCATTGGCAGAAAAGCTTTTTGTTATCTTCTGCTGGTACGCTTCGCTCCCGTCTATCCTTAATTTTATTTTTGCTTTTGCACTGGCCGAATAAAGTGCATCTGGATTAAAATAATTAAGTCCTTCTACACCTCCAAAAAACAAATTCCCTTTAGAATCCTGATAATAAGCTCCTTCTGAGAATTCTGGTGCCTGCCATCCATACGACGGATTGTACGAGTTAATGTTGTAGTTTTTTTTATCAATAGAAGCGATTCCTTTCGTCGTGCTTACCCAGATTTTTTTTCCGTTATCAATAAGCCCGTACACCATGTGGCTTGGCAGTCCGTCAGCCTCTGTTATATTTTTTATCAGTCCCTTTTTTTTATTAAAAACACTGACACCTCCAAGAGAAGCAATCCAGTAATTATCGGATTGTTTATCAATAAAAACCGAATAAATACTGTTTCCTAAAAGTCCGTCTTTAGCACTAATTTCATTTAAAGTTCCTGTATTCAAATCAAACACAATTACCCCATTATTTTCTGTCGCCAGAATCAGATTTGTGTTGTTTTTCCTGACGCATCGAATGTGGTATTTATTTAATAATTCCTGACCTTTAAACTTTTCAAAATTTCCCGTTAAAAGATTAAATTTTGCAAGACCGCCCCAGCTTCCCATCCAGATTTGTTTATTCTGATCCTCAACCATTGAGTAACATCTCGAAATAGACATTCTTGGAATACCGCTGTTTTCGTAAGCGGTATATTTGTTTTTTGAAATGCGCAGCATTCCTTTATAAGTACCCGCCCAGATCGTTCCGTCGCTTGCTGTAAACAAAGTCCTGATACGCTCCCAATCAGGGTTTGAACCTGCCTGATCTATTTTAAATTTTTCAAAAACACGACTTCTGTCATTGTAATAATAAAGTCCTCTGGTATAATAACCCAGCCAGATTTTTCCTTTATTGTCTTTGGTAACAGCTCGAATGGTTTCGTCTGGCAGAAACGGCTCGTTTACAGGATGCGGCATAACAGAATTGATTTTTTCTGAACCCATAAAAACCATACTCAAACCCCCATCTTTCTGCCCCAGCCAGATATTTCCAAAATCATCTTCATGCAGCGTTTCTATTTCGTTACTTTTAAAAGAATACGGCGAATACAGATCTGAAGTAAAATGCCTGATTTTGTTTTCGTCTGCATCATTTGTCATGATATACAAGCCGTTCTCACGAGTAGCAAACCATATATTCCCCATTTTGTCTTTTAAAACACAATTGATAATAAGCTTTGGATATTTTCTAAGCAGTAGGTTTTTAAGATTCGTAAAATCTGCAGTATGGACCTTATTACGGGTTATTGCAGCAAAAGCTTTATTTTTAAATTCAAAATAAGCATCATCAGCTGTTTTAACCACAATGTTTCCTTTCTCAGACAAATCAATATCTCTTGGAATACTTTTAAACTTAAACTCTTTAAATTCATGATTCCCAATATACTGATTAACATGTCCTTCTTTTGTAATAAGCCATAGGGCACCCGAGGCATCTTTTTTTAATTTCGTAATATAATTACTGGAAATTGTTTTAGGATCATTAGAATCGTTTTTATAAACTCTAAAATTAGTGCCGTCAAAATAGTTAAGGCCGTCCCAGGTGGCGATCCATAAACCGCCGTCACGATCACTTTCAATAGCAGCTACAGAATTGTTGGATAATCCCTGATTTGTGGTGAAATTATCGAATTTCAGCTGCTGCCCAAAGGAAGATAAACTAAAAAGTAAGAAGAAAAGTAAAGGCCTGATCATTGTTTGGTATTTTAACCAGCAAGTATACAATTGCAAGTTAAACCCAATATAAAGTGTAGGTTAAATAAAAAACGTGCAATATGCGGCAGGCTTTTTATAATTTCATCTCTACACCTCTTTATATAAATTTAAAATAGTAAAATATAACACGTAGTAGTATAAACGAGATAACTTTGATGTACTTGATAAAAAATACTATTATGAAATTTTTTCTGATGCCTTTATTATTCCTTTTCTTTTTTTCATGTCAGCAAAAAGAAAACAAAAATACTGTTGTTAAAACTTCTCAACCTGTTATGAAACAACGTCACGAAAATAACACCGAAGAGAACAGCAAAGAAAACAAACAAATCGGCGATACTATTTTTATGAATTTTAAGGATGACAAAGGCCTTTTTACAGCAGAAGGTTCTTTAGATTCGATTCCATCCAGGGTATACGTTAAGTTTAAAAATGACGATACAGGAGAATTGAACGGAAAAATTACTCCAAGTACAGGCAAAGGAAACGTCCGTTTTAATCAAATTATTTTTCCTGATAAAACCTCAGACGGTCCTTTCGGAATAGATTTAAAAGTTCCAATTCAACAAAAAGGAACTTATATCTTAGTAATTGGACATTCGCAAATGGCTGATAATCCCTTTTTAGGCACCTTTAAAGTAGAACTTGAAATTAAAAAGTAGACGTGCAGGGCTATAAAAAAACTGCCTGCAAAAAAATGCAGACAGTTCTAAATGGATACTATGCTTATAATTTTTGTATTAGCATTTATAATATCTGTTTCTAATTTCATCATAGCAAAGAATCGGTTCTTGATAACCTCCTAATGTTTGTTTTAATTCTTTAACAGTCAATTTTTGTACGTCGTTTGCAACAAATTTTTTAACTTCTTTTGTTTTTGAAATTTTCTTAAACATAATTAAATAATTAAATTGATTACTATTCCAATCATTTAAAGACATTTGGAATTTATGTCTATCCTTGCGCAAGATTTTTATCTATTTTCGTAATACTAAATCCCTCTAGTAAAACAGTTTACAATATCTATTTTTTTATGCATGCTGCAAAAGCAGCACTCTCCTTACAAATATGGCTCTTTATATTTACATTTTCTTACGCAAAACCACATTTGTTTAAAAATTTAACATTTAGAATAATTTATTTCTAATGATTATCATAAAAAACCCAGCAAACAAAAGCATTCTTGACTGTTTAAAAAAAATATCATTTTCGAATTATTTATAAATGGCAATAATTTTATAAACGATATAATTGGTCAGCTTTTTATTTAAAAGTATCAAAATATCATTTTCTTCCTCTTCAGAATCATATTCAAAGTGCTCTAATAACGATGTAATACAATCAAAATATCGAGTTCCTGCTGCTATTACAGACAAAGCTTCTTCATCTAACTCATCCAACTCATATTTTCGAGATACAGAATTGCGATCTTCAATTTCTAAAAAAGAAAATTCTTCCTCATTACGAGTAGTGCGGATGTGCTTAAATCCGTCCAGCAATACGATCTTAAAATCTTCCTTGGCCGCTACTAAACTTTGAAAATAATTAGGCATACCTGCTGTATATAAGTCTCTTTTCAGAAGATAATTATCGGAGCTTTTTTTGTTAGTTTTAAGCTCAAAATCAAAATCTGCAGTCAATGCTGCAACTTTTTCCTGTGTTAGAAATTCTACCTCATTCTGGTTCCTTTCAGCTTCATTTACCAAAGCCGCAATTTTTGAGTAACTTTCTGGATAATTTTTCATGATGTAAACCTCCATCGCCTTGCACACAAAAGGATTTCGTTTATAAACTCCCAATAAATGCAAATACGATTTCTGAGGGACTTCATGAAATTCGGCAAAACCAAAATACTCACCGTCATTATACACTTGATCAAACAAAAAATCAACCTTTACCTCTTTAATTGCTGCAAATTGATAAAATAAAATCTGCTCAAAGAAAAGATTGAAACTAAGACAGTTAATTTTTGAAAATGCGCTTCTGTTTTTATCTACAAAATCAATACTTTTTTGGGCATATTCTTTAAAAAACTGAATATCATTGCCGCCCGCAACTCCCATGTTACAGGCAAAATTATTGGGATTCTTATGATAATTTTCCATTTCTAGCGGCAGGTATACGAGATGCGGCGAAATTTCATTCCACTTTTTAATGTAGCTGGCAGCTGTAATTTCTAAATTTTGGGTAAGCACCGCAGCGTTTTTAAATTTATCGGTTAAAGAATCCCACACAAAAACATCTCCGTCAACATGCAGAAAAGGTTCTTCCTGCATTTCATAAACCTTAATTTTAGAAACAGCCCAAAGGTCTTTGTGATATTCATTTAAATCATCCAAAATCACATGCACTTTAGTATAAGGCAATTGTAGTTTTTTGATCAGTATTTCATATCCAAAACGATCTGTATAAAGCTCGACGTCTTTATGGAATTTAACTAATTGATGACAGCTTAACAACCAGCTGAGCCAATTATACTTATAAGAGAACCAGCCGTAATTATGAGTAAAATCAGTCGCATTTCCAGACCAAAAACTTTGTATTATTTTCATGTAAGAATTCTGCTTAGTATTGTAGATAGGATCTATTCAAATAACGAAAATAATTTGCGATTTTCTTTACGGTATTCCACATTTTATTCTTTTCAACGGTATAATAATCTTGCTTACCAACCCTAATTTAGCTATTTTTAAAAACTTATTTGTTTTCTTTACCGCAAATAATTCCCAAGAACAATTGTTTTTTTAATATCTCTTTATGGTTAAATGCTGCATAGCAAAGTTGTCGTTTGTTTTTTTTATTCTGAGCTGGAATTGCTATTCTACTGCCGTTCAAGAGACTTCTAATGCAGCTGCGGTTTCAAAAAAGCATTCTTTGATCACCAAAAAAATCACAGACCTTCTTGATCACGGCGCCGAATTTTTATACAGACCCGATAGTTTTAAAATTGATCTTGACAGTGCTCGCTCGAATTTTAACAAGGCTTTTGTGCTTAGTCACAGAATCAATGATGAGAATCTGAAACATAAATGTCTTTTTTTCTACGGAGAACTTTTATTCGAAGAAAATAATTATCCCAAGGCACTCGAATTTTACCAGAAGGCTATGGTCTTCTATCAAAAAACAAAACAATATAAAAAAGAAGCCGATTTATGGGCAAAGCAGGGAAAAAGATTATTTTGGCAGTTTCCGCGCAATTTTAAATCTTTTGATGAAGCTGTAATTTGTTTTGATAAAGCTGCTGCACTTTACAAAAATCTGGGGCTGTTTGAGGATTATGCTTATCTCGTAAAATACAAAGCCGATGCCCATTTAAACCAAGGCAGATTGGATCTGGCAGAAAAAGAACTGTTTCAGGCTCTCGGTATTTATAAAAAAATCGGTTACAAAAAACTGCAGTATACCTACGATTTATTAGCAGATGTCAACAGACTTAAAGGCGATTTGGGCAAAAGCCTTTATTATTCTCTTGCTTGTGTAAAATACATGGAAGCAACAAAAGAGTTTGGAGATGCACCCGATTTTTACGAACAGCTGGCACTTGCCTACAAAGATCTTGGCAAACATGATTTAAGCATAGAACTGCTGGCAAAAGCAATTCCTATTCTTAAATCTCAAAAAGAATTAGATTATACGAATATCTATGCCTTTACCGATTTATTGTGTAAAGAACTTATTGAGATCAAAAAACCAAAAGAAGCTTTACGACAGGTACAAAATATTATAAAAGAATATGCGCCTAAAAAAAATACGGACAAAGCCATCATTTATGGTTCTCTCGCCTATTGTTATAACAAAAATAAACAGCCCAGACTGGCCGAAGCCAATTTTGCAAAAATGATTACTTTATATGAAGAAAGTAATTCTATCATGGATATTGATTTATCTGAAGCTTATTTTGAATTTGGAAAATTCTATGAAGAGCATCAAAACTATGATAAGGCAAAAGTCAATTTTCAGAAATCACTTAATTTCCCAAAAGGAATTGTAGAACTTTCTCAGGTGAAAGAAGCGAATTTGTATTTGTTTAAAATTGATTCGGCGAAAGGAAATTACATTACAGCAATACAATATTTTCAGAAATACAAAAATCTGAATGATTCTATTTTTAATGAAAAAAAGAACAAACAAATCGAAGAACTGCAGATTTTGTATGGTCTGGAGAAGAAAGAAAAAGAGTTTTCTAATTTAAAATTAGATATGGATGCCGAAAAACAAAAAACAATACACGCTCAAACTACTATAAAATTCGGCTTTTGTCTGGTTGCTTTTCTTTTAGTGAGCATCATTTTGTTTTGGATAAGTTATCAGGAAAAGAAAAAAAACAATGCTCTTTTGATCACTCAAAAAAATGAAATCGATCAAAAAAATGAGACGCTGCAGAAACTGGTTATTGAAAAAGAATCGCTTATGCAGGAAATTCATCATCGGGTCAAGAATAATCTGCAGATTGTGATGAGTCTTTTAAACTCGCAGTCGTCAACTTTAAAAAACAAAGAAGCCTTTGATGCCATTCAAAAAAGCCAGCACCGACTGTATGCCATTTCTTTGCTGCATCAAAAATTATACAGAACAGATATCATTCGAGAAATAGAAATGGAAAACTACATTAATGATCTGCTGCATAATTTTCGCGATACTTTTGACATGCATTACATTACTTTTGAAACTGCTCTTGATACAGTGCATCTTGATGAAGCGCAGGCGGTTTCTGTTGGTTTGATTTTGAATGAAGCTATTACAAATGCTATAAAATATGCCTTTGAAAGCAATCAAAAAGGAATTATTGTAATTGAGATGAAACCCAGCGAAAACAACACAATAACACTTAAGATCAGGGATAATGGAAATGGTTTTCCTGATGATCTTGATTTTAACTCGCCGGCTACATTAGGCATTAATTTAATCAGCGGTTTAGCGCAGCAGCTGGATGGTAAAGTTTCTTTTTTTAATGATAATGGTGCAGTAATTCAGGTAGAATTTACTGCAAATACTATTACACGCTGGGGATAATTGCTAAAATTATATTGAGAGCCCAGATTAAAATCCAATTTTCAAACAATATTATCAATTGCCAGCATCTTTAAATGCTGGTTATCATATGATATTCTTAATGGCTTTAGCCAAAGAAAAGCTCCAAAAATCAATAAATTTATTTGGCTAAAGCCTGTAAATATCTTTTTTTTAAACCTCCAGATAAATCTGGTGGCAATTGATCTTCTCATTTTTAATCTTACTGCTCCACAGATTTTCTAATGATACGCTGGGGATAATTGCTGAAATTATATTGCGAGCCCAGATTTAAATCCCATTTTCAAACAATACTATAAATTGCCAGCATCTTTAGATGCTGGTTATCGTATGATATTCTAAATGGCTTTAGCCAAAGAAAAGCTCCAAAAAGCAATAAATTTATTTGGCTAAAGCCTATAAATATGTTTTTTTAAAACCTCCAGATAAATCTGGAGGCAATTGATCTTCTCTTTTTAATCTTTACTGCTCCGCAGATTTTCTAATGATACGCTGGGGATAATTGCTTAAATTATATTGAGAACCTAGATTAAAATCCCATTTTCAAACAATATTTTCAATTATCAGCACCTTTAGATGCTGGTTATCGTATGATATTCTAAATGGCTTTAGCCTTATAAAAGCTCCAAAAAGGAATAAATTTTTATTTGGCTAAAGCCTCTAAATATGTTTTTTTAAACCTCCAGATAAATCTGGAGGCAATTGATATTCTCTTTTTTAATCTTTACTGCTCCACACATTTTGTAATGATGCAAAAAATATACTGCGGCACTTTGCGATAATTTCACCAATTGTCATTACTCCCTTAATAAATTTACGATATATCGTAACCTAAAAAAAACTGCCAAAACCTTAAATCCCTTACAGAACAAGGCATTACTCTTAAAGGCACATTATTTGGCAGATAGTCAGCAACTCTTATTTATATCAAGATGCAGCACATGAAAACAGAACGAAATAATGCTTTGGAAAAAATCCCAAAGAATTAATCTAGATTAAGAAGTAACCGTAAAAAGCACCTTCTTAATCTAGGTTAATAGACCAGCCTTCTTCACTGCTATAGATTTGCAGTATCAATAAAACAACAGCATACTTGTAACAAATAAGATTATAAAACCGAAATCAACAATTTAAAACCATAACAAATGAGCACACTTACAGTAAAAGACGGAACACAGATTTATTACAAAGATTGGGGAACAGGACAGCCAATTGTTTTTCACCACGGATGGCCTTTATCAGCTGACGATTGGGATGCACAAATGATGTTTTTCCTTAAACAAGGTTACAGAGTAATTGCACACGATCGTCGTGGCCACGGGCGCTCAGGACAAAGTTCTGAAGGAAACAACATGGATACTTACGCAGCAGACGTAGCCGCATTAACAGAAGCTTTGGATTTAAAAGATGCTATTCACGTAGGGCATTCTACAGGAGGCGGAGAAGTAATTCGATATGCCGCAAAACATGGTAAAGGTCGTATTGCAAAAGCTGTAATTATCAGTGCAGTTACTCCAATAATGATTCAAAACGAGTCAAACCCAGAAGGAGTGCCATTATCTGTATTTGACGAAATCAGACAAGGAACGGGTTTTAACAGAGCACAGTATTTTTATGATTTCCCAATCCCTTTTTATGGATGGAACCGCGAAGGACAAACGGTTCAGGAAGGTATCAAACACAATTGGTGGCGTCAAGGAATGATGGGTTCTGTTTTGGCTCATTATGAAGGAATTAAAGCATTTTCTGAATCTGATTTTACAGAAGATCTTAAAAGTTTAGACATTCCTGTTTTGGTTCTGCATGGAGAAGACGATCAAATCGTACCATTCGGTCAGGCTCCAAGAGCAGCGGCACTTTTGAAAAACGGAAAATTGATTGCATACCCAGGTTTTCCTCACGGTATGCCGACTACAGAAGCTGAAACGATCAACAAAGATATTTTAGAATTTATTAAAGGATAATCTGACAGTCTTTAATTAACCAAACTGCCTGTTATGAGTTCGCTTTTGCAGGCAGTTTAAAAACAATCTTTTATGAGTCAATTTCAGCAACCCTCGTTCGACACCGTTACAGAAGCACTGCAATGGTTAGCTCTTCAAGGTTTTACACAAAACTTTAACCTTGATGTAAACTGTATTCGTTACAACAACAATTCACAGTCTATGTCTCCAGAAGAATTTAAGATCGAATACATCTTTCGTTTTGAAGGCGATACAGATCCCGGCGACGAAGATATTGTATACGGAATCATATCGGATGTATACAATATAAAAGGAGTCTTGACAAGTGCTTTCGGCATTTATGCTGATTCTGTCTCTGTAGAAATGATCAGAAAGCTTTCTACGCATTAATACTTCAATTGCTTCCCGCTTCAGCTGGAGGAAATAGATAGAAAAAATTAAGGCTTTAGCCTAACACACAGCATTTCGGCTAAAGCCTGTTTTAAAACCAATATTAAAACCTTCAGCTAAAGCAGGAGGCCATTCATCACAAATCATTCAAAGCTTATCCTCTACAAGCTAACTAATAATAATTTTTAAAAATAAATAACATGAAACCATCAGCAAACTTATTATCACCAGACAATCACGCATTAGTTTTAATTGACTTTGAAGGTCAAATGGCATTTGCTACCAGCAACATTGCATTAAGCGAATTACGAAATAACGTTGCCATTATCAGCGGTGCCTCAAAAATATTTAATGTGGCAACTGTAGTAACAACTGTTGCCGAAGAAAGCTTTTCGGGTCCTGTTTTTCCAGAAGTCGAAGAATATTATCCAATTGCAACTTCAGGATATATCGATCGTACTTCAATGAACACTTGGGAAGACGAAAACGCTTATAAAGCAATTGTAGGGAAAAACAAGAAAAAAATAGTTCTTGCAGGTTTATGGACAGGTGTATGTATTGTTGGACCAGCTTTATCTGCAATCGAAGAAGGTTACGAAGTGTACGTTATTACAGATGCCTGCGGTGATGTAAGTGCAGAAGCACACGAACGTGCAGTACAAAGAATGATTCAAGCTGGCGCACAGCCAATTACTTCTATTCAATACTTATTAGAATTACAAAGAGACTGGGCACGTGAAGAAACTTATGTTCCAGTAACGAACTTAATGAAAAAACACGGCGGTTCTTACGGATTAGGAATTCACTACGCTCACAATATGTTGAAACACTAATTCAGTCCTTCAGTTCAACGTAAAACCTGAAACTTGAAACCTGAAACCTGAAACTTAAAACAAAATTAATCCCCCTCTTACCCTTCATTATGTTGGAATCAACAAAATCCATATCAAACAACGTTAAGTTACTTGTTCTCTTTCTCTTAGTAGGAAACTTGGCGTCTGCACAAAATTTTAAACTTTTGCGTTATGACGAAAATTACGAATTCTTAAAAGACTCTAATAGAAACTTTTATCAGAATTTAAAATTTGTTCCTTTAAACAAAGAAAAAGATTTTTACCTGTCTTTTGGAGGCGAAGCACGATACGAATACGTTGATTTCAACAATGAAGATTGGGGAAGATTGAATATTGGCCGCAACAATTTCTTACTGCAGCGCTATGATCTTCATGCCGACATTCATTTAGGAAAAAACTTTAGAATTTTTGCGCAATTAAGAAGCGCTTTACAAGACGGAAGAGTAAACGGACCAAGAGGAATTGATGAAGACCAGCTCAATGTTCAGAATCTTTTTTTGGATGTTGCCTTATGGCAGAAAGAAGACAAAAAACTAATTGTCCGAGCCGGAAGACAAGAACTTGATTATGGATCTGGAAGATTGATTTCGGTAAGAGAAGGGCCAAATGCGCGCTTGTATTTTACAGGAGGAAAAATAATGTATTCCTCTGCCCGATTCTCTATTGACGGTTTTGCCATGATGGCCGATACGATTTACAGCGGCGTTTTTGATAATAAAATGTCCAAACAACTGAATCTCTGGGGAGCTTATTCTAAAATAATTTTTCCGAAAGCAGGAAATCTGGATTTGTATTATCTCGGAATCAAGCGCAATGAATCGTTATTTGAACAGGGAATTGCTCCCGAAAAACGACATACAATTGGGACACGATTTTGGAAATACGGCGGCGGTTTTATTTACAACCTAGAAGCCGCTTATCAATTCGGAAGTTTTGGTTCTGGAGCTATTAATGCCTGGACCGCATCGGCAGATTTGGGATATTCTTTTGAAAACATCAAATTTAAACCGACAATAAATCTTCGCAACGATTATATTTCAGGAGATCAGAACACCGACAATCCAAACCTGCAGACCTTTAATCCGTTGTATCCAAAAGGAGGTTATTTTGGCTTCAGTCCGCAAGTTGGGCCGGTCAACCTTATCGACATTCATCCTTATGCCACGATGGATTTACTGCCAGAGCTCAAGATGCAGGTCGACGTGGTTTTTAACTGGAGATTTTCAACTCAAGACGGAGTTTACAGACCAAGCGGTATGCTGAACCTTCGCGGCAGCGCATCGGACGAAAAATATATCGGAACAGCTTATCTGGCCAATTTTACCTACAGTGTCAATAAATACATTTCGGTTGTCAGCGGAATCCAGTATTTTAAAACAGGCGCCTTTATCAACGACATTATTCCAAATTCTAAAGACGGCGTTTTTTTTAATGCCCGACTTGGGTTTAAATTTTAAAAAAATAATTCATAATAACCACACAAACAACAACAGCTAAAATTCTAAACATGAAAAATACAGCCATTATAAAAACATACAGATTTAGAGCCACTGCTCTATTTCTTCTGCTATTCGCAGGATTAACGAATATCGCTTTTGCACAAAATGCAGCACTCGGATCGACTACAACTTGGGGGAAAGTAGACGGAGTTGCGGTAAACGGATTGGTTCAAGGACCGTCTGCCGCAGAAGCAGATTTACAAGTTGCCTGCGTTTTTGAATATACAGAGGGGGATATTTTTAACCCTCCTGCCCTGCCTGCAAACCTCAACGGAATGGTGCATCTAGACGAAGCTTTTAAAGGCTTGATTACCGAACTTCGTAAAAATGGCAAATTTACAGGACATGCGCTTGAAACTTTGTTAATTACGCCTCCAAAGGGAACTTTGGCTTCCAAAAAATTATTACTGATCGGACTGGGCGACCGCAGTAAATTTACTCCCGATTTAATGATCAGCGTAGGAAGCGTTGCCATGCGTGAAGCGTTGCGTTTAGGCGTTAGTAATTTTTCGTTTGCCAGCGATATTAAAGACGCGGGGATCGACTCTCCAACTGCTTTAGTGGCAACAAATGTAGTTTTAGGATCTTTTGAAGCTTATCGAACTCAGGCTTATTTAAAAGAGAAAAAATTATCCGATCATAAGCCTTTAACTAAAATAATTCTGCTTGCAGGCCCCGCTTTTTATACTGTTGCAGGCGAAGGAATTAAAGAAGCGATCACAAAACTTAACGCCAAATCATAAAGTATGAAAGCAGATTTAATTTTATTCAACGGTAAAATTCACAGTTTCAATCCAGAAACGCCAAATATAACCGCTGCAGCGATTAAAGACGGAAAATTTATCGCGGTTGGAAACGACAGTGAGGTCATGAGTTTTGCATCAGAAGAAACCAAAATAATCGATCTTTTAAACCGAAGAGCGGTTCCTGGAATCAACGATTCGCATATCCACTTAATCCGAGGCGGTCTAAACTATAATCTGGAATTACGCTGGGACGGTGTTCCTTCGCTTGCCGATGCACTTCGAATGCTGAAAGAACAAGTGGACCGCACTCCAAATCCGCAATGGGTTCGTGTTGTGGGCGGCTGGTCGGAATTTCAGTTTGCCGAACGCAGAATGCCGACTTTAGAAGAAATCAATGCTATCGCTCCCGAAACGCCTGTTTTTATTCTGCATTTGTACGACAGAGCGATTATGAACCGAGCGGCGCTTAAAGCTGTTGGCTACAATAAAAATACCCCTGCGCCTCCGGGCGGTCATATTGAAAGAGATTCAAACGGTGAACCAACAGGATTAATTATTGCAACGCCAAACGCCATGATTTTGTATTCGACGCTGGCAAAAGGCCCGACACTTTCGTATGAACATCAAATCAATTCGACGCGTCATTTTATGAAAGAATTGAACCGTTTCGGAATCACGAGTGTGATTGATGCAGGAGGCGGCTTTCAGAATTTTCCAGACGATTATAAAGTGGTTAATGAATTGAATGAAAAGAAACAGCTTACCGTTAGAATCGCTTATAATTTATTCACCCAAAAACCCAAACACGAATTTGAAGATTTTTCGGATTGGATTGATACCGTAAAATTATATCAGGGCGATGATATGTACCGCCACAACGGTGCGGGAGAAATGCTGGTTTTCTCTGCGGCAGATTTTGAAGATTTCTTGCAGCCAAGACCCGATTTACCAGAAAACATGGAAGCTGAACTAGAAAAAGTTGTACGTCTTTTGGTAGAAAACCGCTGGCCGTTTAGACTTCACGCAACTTATAACGAAAGCATTACAAGATTTTTGAATGTTTTTGAAAAAATAAATCAAGATGTTCCATTCAACGGACTTCCGTGGATTTTTGATCACGCCGAAACAATTGACGAAAGAAACATCGAACGTGTAAAAGCACTTGGAGGCGGTATTGCTGTACAAAGCAGAATGGCGTATCAAGGAGAGTATTTTACAGACCGATACGGCGCAAAAGCAGCAGAAAACACACCGCCGATCAAAAAAATGATTGAAATGGAAGTTCCTGTTGGCGCCGGCTCTGATGCTACACGTGTAAGCAGTTATAATCCATGGGTTTCAATGTATTGGATGACGGCTGGAAAAACAATCGGAGGACTGCAATTGTACAACGAAAGCCGATTGAGCAGAGAAACCGCTCTCGAATTATACACCAGAGGAAGCGCTTGGTTCTCCCAGGAACAGGCTAAAAAAGGGGATATCAAAGTCGGAATGTTTGCCGATTTAACGGTTCTGGACCGCGATTATTTTAATATCGATGATGAAGACATTAAAAAAATTGAAGCCGATTTAACAATTGTAGACGGAAAGATTGTGTATGCTAACGGCGATTTTTCTTCGTTTTCACCGCCTCATATTCCGATTCTTCCAGATTGGTCGCCAACCAATATTTACAACGGATATCCTGCAAGGAGCAGTTTGCAGAGCGCGATTGAAAAAAATGCAAAAGACGCTGTAAAACCAAAACTGACCTCGCAGATACACAGTTGCAGCGGCAGCTGTGATGTTCACCTGCACAATCACGACGCTGCAAGGATGAGCAACGTTCCTGTTAACAACTACAATGCATTTTGGGGCGCTTTAGGCTGTTCTTGTTTTGCTTTTTAATATTATAAAAATGATAGACCTTATAAAACAAATTCTGTATTCCGATTTAGGAAATTCATTCAATAATGCCGCTTTCCTATTCTTTAGAATACTGCTGGCTGTTGAACTTTTCAGAGTACACGGGATGAAAAAATTCAGAGTTGAAAACGGACAAAAAGAACACGTTCCGAATCCGCTTCATCTTCCCGAAAAACTAAACGGATTAGTGGCTGCTTTTTCTGATACAGTAGTTCCGTTTTTTATTATTCTGGGGCTTGGAACACGATTGGCTGTTTTACCAACAATTGGCGTAACAGCCGTTGGTTATTTTGTTGTTCACAGAAAAGATTCACTCGAAGTTCGCGATGTTCCTTATATGTACACCTTATCCTTATTACTCATTCTTGCGCTTGGAGCAGGAAAATATTCACTTGATTATTATTTATTAAACCTAATTTAAAATGAAAACAAACATCGGAATTAAACAAGAAAACATTAACAAAGTAGTGGATGTATTAACCAAAATTCTTGCAGATGAATTTGTACTTTATACCAAAACAAAAAGAGCGCATTGGAATGTCGAAGGTCCAGATTTCTACAACAAACATCTTTTCTTTGAACAACAGTACGATGCGATTGATGAAATAGTAGATACGGTTGCCGAAAGAATAAGAGCGCTGGGGCATTATGCTCCTGCTACACTGAAAGATTTCTTAGCATTGACACATCTTTCTGAAGAATTAAAAGAGAAAAACGACAGCAATGGTTTTATCAAAGAATTACTTCTGGATCACGAAAGCATTATTATTTATCTGCGTGAAAATATCAACAGTATCGCAAATGAATTGCAGGATGCAGGAACAAGTGATTTTATCACAGGTCTTGTAGAAAATCACGAAAAAATGGCTTGGATGCTTCGCGCTCATTTAAAATAATATTATGGAAATACAAAAAAATATTTGGTACGTTACCCTGCTGCTCACCATGATCGCAGGGTATTGCGATACCGTAACGTTCGTCGCGGCAGACTCTTTATTTTCTGCACATGTTACAGGCAACTTTATTGTTTTTGCCTATCAGATTATTAAAGGTTCAGACGCTCATGCCTGGATCAAATTATTGACTTTTCCCATCTTTATATTTGCTGTAATTGTGGGGGGCAGAATTGCTTTAAAAAGTGTCAACCGCTACACTATTCTATTTTGGGAAGGTATCATATTACTGCTTTCCGGAATCGCTTCGTATGTTTTTGGGTATTTAGAAATATTTTCAGAATGGGCCATGTACACTGTAGCCATGACCACCGTTTTTGCAATGGGACTTCAAAACGCTTTTGGGAAATTATTTGCTAAAGAAACACACGGCCCGACAACAATGATGACCGGAAATGTAACGCAGGCTTCTCTGGATTTAGGAAACTTGATTAAAAATGGAACAAACGATGCCGATTCTTTTTTAAGTTTTAAGAAACAATTGGTTACCATTTTTGGTTTTCTTATAGGCTGTTTTCTTGGAGCCGTTGCGGGAAAGTTCTTTGGTTTAGGAACTTTAATTTTACCCGGAGCTGCCATGATTATCTGCTATTGGTACCACAGAAACAGCTAGACTTTTCGCACACGGATTTGCACAATTCTGATAAACGATTATCTTTAAAAAATGAATTTTAATCCCCTAAACATCTTTAAAAATCACACATACAGTATTTGTATGGTGATTTTTTTGTTTATGGTGAACACGCAGCTCTGTGCACAGTTAAAAGAAAATATTTCATTAAAAAAGAACATTGCTTTGGTTAAAAACAACGATCAAAACTTTGAGTTGTTTTCAGTCTTAAGTATAATCATTGCAATAATTGTACTTCTTTTTATAGTACTTCTTTACAATCAATTTAGATTGAAAAAGAAAATTAAAGAGCACAACGAATTAGTCAAAAAAATGCTGATCGAGAAAGAATGGCTTTTAAAAGAAATTCACCATCGAGTAAAAAATAACCTTCAGATTGTCATTAGTTTACTCAATACACAATCGGCTTATCTGGAAAATGAAGACGCTTTAATGGCGATACAAAACAGCCAGCACAGAATGCACGCCATGTCACTCATACATCAAAAGCTGTATCAATCTGATAATTTGTCCAATATCGATATGTCTTGGTATATTGTGGAATTGATCAGTTATATGAGAGAATGTTTTAACACCGATGCTAAAATCAATTTTGTTTTGGATTTAGAAAAAGTGTACCTTGATGCAGCGCAGGCGGTTCCGCTTGGATTAATCATAAACGAAGCCATCAATAATGCCATAAAATACGCCTTTCCACTAGACCAAAAAGGCGATGTGCATATTGAGCTGAAAAATGCCGGAGAAAACAATTACACATTGATAATTGAGGATAACGGAGTCGGTGTTCCCGAAAATTTTAATGCAGCAGAAAAAAACTCACTCGGCATGAATCTAATGATGGGATTAAGCGACCAGCTCGATGGAACTTTTGAAATGAAAAATGATCACGGAATGAAAATCAAAATTACATTTACAAGAAATACAGAATTGGAAGGAACTTCTGAAAATTCTGAAATCATATAATTTACGGAATGAAGGAGAAAATTCTAATTGTTGAAGACGAATTTATTGTAGCAAACGATTTAAAGATCATGCTGCTCAAAGCAGGTTACGAGATAACAGGCATTGCTTCTTCTGTGATACAGGCCAGAAAACTAATTTCAGAAAAAAGACCCGATTGGGTTTTGCTCGATATTATTTTAAAAGGAAATCTTACCGGAATTGATCTGGCTTGGGAATTGCGCGAAATGCAGCTGCCGTTTTTGTACATTTCTGCCAATACCAATCAATCTACTCTCGAAGCTGTAAAGGCAACGAACCCTTATGGTTTTATGGTAAAACCTTTTAGAGAACGTGACCTTATTGTAATGCTGGACATTGCGAAATATAGATTTAATGAGGAAAATAAAGCAGTCGCACATCCTGTTTTTGAAGCAGAAAATCAAGCAATTGAAGGTATTATCGGCACGAGTGAATTATTAAAAGAGGTAATTGAAAAAATAAAAATTGTTGCTCCTGCACAGACTTCAGTTTTGGTTCTCGGCGAAAGCGGCACCGGAAAAGAACGCGTTGCCCATTCGATACACGATCTTTCTGCTCATAAAAAAAATCCGATGGTTATTGTTAACTGTGCTGCACTGCCGCAATCATTAGTAGAATCTGAACTTTTTGGTCACGAGAAAGGTGCTTTTACAGGCGCAAATTCGCTCCGAATCGGCAAGTTTGAACAAGCCGATAATGGCACCATCTTTTTGGATGAAATTGGCGAACTGCCTCTTGATTCTCAGGTTAAATTGTTACGTGTTTTACAAGAAAAAGAAATTCAGAGATTAGGCGGAAATTCAACCATAAAAATTAATGTTCGCGTCGTTGCGGCAACCAACAGATCTTTAGAAAAAGAAGTTGCAGAAGGGCGTTTCAGGCTTGATTTGTATTATAGATTAAATGTTTTTCCGATACAATTGCCCACTCTAAAAGAACGCAAAGAAGATGTGGAAGTTCTGACCAACTATTTCCTGAAAAAATACGCGGCAAGCGCCAAAAAAAATGTCACAAGCGTTAGTAAAGCAGCTTTAGAACAATTGATGCAGTACGATTGGCCGGGAAATATTCGCGAACTGGAACACTTGATAGAACGAAATGTTTTGCTTTCTAAAACAAATGAAATTGAAAAATTTGATCTTCCACAGTCTGTTTCGAGTCCAGTACAAGAAAGTTCGGGTAAAATGAAAACCATGGAAGAAATGGAAAAAGAACATATTTTGACAGCATTGCAAAATTGCAGCGGTAAAGTTTCGGGTCCAGGCGGTGCGGCAGAACTATTGCAGATGTCTGCACAGACTTTGTATTCAAAAATGAAAAAGTTAGGGATAAAACAAGGATATAATTAATTTGTTTTGAAGTTTTTAACCGCGAAGAACGCAGGGAATTACGCAAGGTTCGCAAAGGTTTGTTTTGATACAGTTTGTGTTTACGAGTGCGATTTTTCCTTTATTCAAATGACAAACAAGGCTTAAAAAACTTTGTGTCTTTGTGGCAAATAGCATAAAACTAAAATGAGAAAAAAAAATCTTATTAATCTAGATTAAGCTGAATTCAACGTAAGCTTAACGAACTTTGTAACTATAAAACCAACACATAAAAACAAAAACTTCGCGAACCTTGCATAAACCTTTGCGCTCTTCGCGGTTAAAAAATCAAAAAATTATGGAAGCAATAAAACTAGAATTAGACGAAAAAAAACACGGCAATTTTAATCTCTACGTTGACGGTAAAAAGCAAGGCGAAATGACGGTAAGTATCAAAGACGATCTGCTGACTGTTTACCATACAGGGGTTGAACCAGAAGCCGAAGGAAAAGGCTATGCCAAGAAATTATTAGAAGAAATGGTTTCTTATGTACGCGAAAACAAAATGATGGTTAAAGCACTTTGTCCGTACGTACACGCGCAATTTACAAGACATCCAGACGAGTATCAAGATATCTGGAAAAAATAATTTTAAAAACAAGACTTATGAATTTAGATACTATAACAGCCGGCGTGCCCTTGAATGAGGCAAAAAAAGCTTTGATCATGCTTCATGGGCGTGGTGCAGGAGCTCATGATATTTTATCGATTGCTAAATATCTTGATGTTGCAGACTTTGCTTTAGTAGCACCGCAGGCAGAAAACAGAACCTGGTATCCGTACTCGTTTTTAGTTCCTATTAACGAAAACGAACCTTCTTTTTCAAAATCGCTAGAAGCCGTACATCAAGTTTTAATAGCGGTACAGCAAAACGGAATCGAAAAAGAAAACATTTATTTCTTAGGATTTTCGCAGGGAGCTTGTCTTGCTTTAGAATTTACTGCCCGAAATGCGGCAAAATACGGCGGTGTTGTGGCTTTTACAGGCGGTCTTATCGGCGATAAAGTATACGAAGAACACTATCACGGAAACTTTGAAAATACGCCTGTTTTCATCGGAACGAGCGATCCCGATTTTCACGTTCCGGTAGAAAGAGTAAATGAGTCCGAAGCACTTCTTAAAAAATTGGGAGCCAATGTCACCAAGAAAATTTATGATAACATTGGGCATACCATCAGCCACGACGAAATTGATTTGGCTAACGAACTGATTTTTTCAAAGAAATAATGATCCAGATAACAAGAATCTACAGCGGCGAAAACGGAGAAAGTTATTTTCAGGACTTTGAAGTTCCGTTAAAAAACAATGGCGATATCGGTTTTCTCTCTGATGATGAACCTGTAAAATCAATTGTTTTTAGAGAAGTAAAACCCTCTTACGATTATGATTTTCACAATGCACCCGATCGGCAGTACATTGTTTTACTAGACGGCGGTGTCGAAATCGAAACATCATTGGGAGAAAAAAGAACTTTTGAAACAGGCTCGATATTATTGGTCGAAGACACGACTGGAAAAGGCCACAAAACAAAAAATATTGAACCTAAATTAAGAAAGTCAATATTTATAAAATTATAAAATGGAAAAAGAAACGGGACGAATAGAAGGATTCAGCGACGGCGTGTTTGCAATTGCGATCACACTTTTGGTCTTAGACCTTCATGCACCAGAAATTGGAATTGTAAAAACCAGCAGCCAATTATTAGCTTTTCTAAAAAGCGAATGGACAACGTATTTGGCTTTTACGCTTTCTTTTTTCAGTATTTTTATAATGTGGGTCAATCATCACAAGATTTTCAAACAGATTTACAGCCGTAATACCGGAATCATGTTTGCCAACGGACTGATTCTCTTTCTGGTTTCTTCAGTTTCGTACCCTACTGCATTATTAGCGCGTTTTTTTGACGGCGAGGCATCAAACATCGCTGTTGCCGTTTATACCGGAATCTTTGTATTCATCAACATTTCGTACAATCTGTTGTGGTATATTGCCAGTCATAACCAAAAATTGCTGCGTCCGGGAATCACCAATACTGCTATCAAAAAAATCAGGAACAACTATTTATACGGATTCCCAACTTATTTAATTGCATTCGGAATTTCGTTTCAGTTTCCTGCAGCGGCTTTGGCAATCAATATGCTGCTGCTGGTTTATTGGGCTGTTTCATCGGGAAAAATAAAAATGATTCCAGACTGAACGGATTAGAAATACTTTCTCTTAATGCCCAATTTCTGCATTCTGGAAACCAATGTAGTCGACGGAAGACCTAATAAAACTGCGGCGCCCTGCGGTCCGGAAATTCTGCCGCCGCATTTTTTTAAGGTTTTCAAAATATGCTCCTTTTCTACTTCCTGCAGCGTTTTGGTGTAAAAATCATTTTCGGTATTTAGAGATTCTCCTACCAAAATTTCAGGAAAAGTCATTTCTTTTATCACGTTGTCTTTGGCAAACAAAATACTGCGTTCTACCATATTTTCAAGTTCGCGGACATTTCCAGGCCAAGGGTGTGCGTACATACTTTTCAGGACTTTTTTAGAGAACCCTTTTATCTTTTTTCCATTTTTCTCCGAATGTCTTTCTAAGAAAAAATTCCCCAGAACTTCGATATCCTCTGGACGCTCACGCAAAGCTGGAACCGCAATCGGAAACACATTCAGTCTATAAAACAAATCGCTTCTAAAACGTCCTTCTGCAACTTCCTTTTCCAATGATTTGTTTGTTGCCGCAATTACCCTTGCATTTACTTTTACGACATTGTTGCCGCCAATTCTTTCTATCTCTTTTTCCTGCAGCACACGCAGCAGTTTCCCCTGCAGTTCCAAAGGCAGTTCCCCTATTTCGTCTAGAAAAATAGTGCCGTCTTCGGCTTGTTCAAACTTACCGATTCTTAGATCTGATGCGCCCGTAAAAGCACCTTTTTCATGCCCGAATAATTCGCTCTCAATCAGATTTTCTGGGATCGAAGCACAATTTACCTTTACCATTCTTTTATTAGAAACCAAAGATAAATTGTGAATTGCATTTGCAATTAACTCTTTTCCTGTTCCCGTTTCTCCCAAAATTAAAACTGTAGATTGTGAGAGTGCAACTTGATCGACCAATTCATAAACCTTCTGCATGACTTCGCTGCTGCCGACAATTTCAAGAAAGCTTTCGGTCCCTATCAGTTTCGTCTCCGGTTTTCTTTTACTTAAATTATACTGCAAATGTTTTAATTCTTTCAGATTACTTTCGTACGCCTCAGACCATTTAATATTGCGAAGCGTTATAGAAAGCTGGATTGCTATACCTCGAATAATTCGGTTTGATTCTCTGCTGAAAGAAACTGTATTTTTAAAAAATAGAAACAGTACATTTCGATATCCTTTTATATAAGGAAGACCAATTCCGATTCCGTTTTTAAAATTTTTATCCTGTACGGATTGAAGGTAATCCGGAAGCTTATTTTTTCTTTCTGAAATTCTTTTTAAATCAAAAACCACGGTATCGGCATCATTGAGACAAACATCAAAAAAACCATCGTTTACAGGGTGCGTTTTGGCCTCTGTATTTTTTTGATCCGAGAATTGATAGAAGATTTCGTAATCGGTTTGATTGTCATCCGCGGAAGCGAAAATAAAATCTTCAAACAAAAATTGTTCTTTTAATAAACCTCCAATTATATTATGAAATTCCTGCTTGTTTGTTACTTCCGACAGTGATTTGCAAATCGATAAAATTAGAAATTGCTCTCTTTCTCGCTCCTGCAGTCTGTTGAGTAAAATTGCATTTTGATCTGCTGGCTCTTTCATAAATTCTAATTGGTGTGGTATTGCATGCGTAAATTTAAGAAATAGCCCTTATAAACCTACTATCGATTTTCGAAATAAAAACAGTTACCAGACATAAATTTACGATATATCGCATAATTGAAAACAACAAAACAGAACAAAATCCTTGTATTACAACACATTAAACAAAAAGGAACACTATTTGGCTATTATTTAAAGAATCAAATTTAGCCGGCATTTTATTTCTTAATCTAGGTTAATCGATCCGCGGCCATAACGGGCGTAAATTTGTAAAAGAAAAATCAAACAACAATTTAATACATCAATACCATGGAAAATAAAATTTTAGGCTTACACCATATTACTGCAATTGCAGGTGACGCTAAACGTAATTTCAACTTTTATTCTAACATATTAGGACTTCGTTTTATAAAAAAAACAGTCAATTTTGACGATCCTGGAACCTACCATTTTTACTTTGGTGACGAAGTGGGAAGCGCAGGAACAATCTTAACTTTTTTCCCTTGGGGAGAAGGAATTCAGCAAGGAAGAAAAGGTTCTGGAATGGCAACAGAGATTGGATATTCTGTTCCAAAAGGAAGCTTGGATTTTTGGCAGCAACGTTTTGAAAAATACAATGTTATTTACAATAAACCAGCTGAAAAATTCGGAGAAAAATACCTGACTTTCTTAGACCCAGACGGATTAAAATTAGAATTAATCGAGTCTAAAACAGAAGATAACAGAAAATCTTGGGAGACTGAAGAGGTTAAAGCTGCTGTAGCTACAAAAGGTTTTCATAACATTACTTTGACCTTAAACAACATCAAGCCAACCGCTGCGATTTTAACTGAAATATTTGGTTATAAATTAATCGATCAAGATGTAAACCGTTACCGTTATGCTACTGATGCTGTAGAAAATGCTGCCATTGTAGATTTGGTTGAATTAGCTGATGAAAAACGCGGACACGTTGCCAACGGTTCTGTACATCACGTTGCTTTTAGAGTTGCAAATGATGAAATTTTAATGCACTTCCGTGAAAAAATCGAAGAATACGGATTGTCTATTACACCACAGATTGACAGAAATTATTTCCACTCCCTTTATTTTAGAGAACCAGGCGGCGTTTTATTTGAAATTGCAACAGAAAACCCTGGTTTTACGGTAGACGAAAGCTTAGAAGAATTAGGTAAAAACTTAAAACTTCCTGCTCAATACGAATCAGACAGAGCAGCAATCGAAGCACATTTGGTAAAAATTAATTAATTTTTAAATCAACTGCAGTTTAAAACCTGCACCTGTATAGTAAATACCCCAAAAAACGATACTTGTTCTTTGGGGTATTTTTATTTAAATAAAGCTTTGCATTAACTGATATAAGTCTTAAAGTCATAAGCCAATAACCCTAACTCATAACCATAACCCATAAGCCATAACCCATAAGCCATAAGCCAAAACCCTTAAATCCTAACTCCTAACTCCTAACTCCTAACCCATAACTCCTAACTCCTAACCCTTAACTCCTAACTCCTAACTCCTACCCCCACACTTTTTACCCTGTAACTATTAAAAATCATAAATAAAACAGTGACGATCAAAAGCAATGAAAGATCTGCAGCTCCAAGCAGTAACTGACTTTTTACTTCAAACAAATTGGTAAATCCGTAACTGAAAACAGAGCTGATCATGTACATTACGCCGCCGGTGAGTCCGCTCGCTACTCCAGCATTTTTGGTAAAACGAGTTAAACAATAACCGTAAACGATATTAAAAATAAAACCACCCGCAATATGAATTCCGATAATAAAGCCAATCAACGTGTAGAGACTGCTTGTATACGATGCGGTAAAAATCATTAACAAAACCAAAATAATCTGTATGCCGAATGCCGTTCCGACTTTTTGAGCCAACGGTTTCTTAATCAAAGATTTTGCGATTATTCCTCCCGTCATTAATGAAAAACCAGACAATAAAGAACTGTACCCCGTAGTAATAGCAGAATAGCCTAAAACACGCTCGATAATAAACGGACTTGACAAACTGTACACAATCACGATACCAAAACAAATTCCGATTATTACTAAGCCCAATGTAAAATCGGCTGTTTTAAGCATGACTTTGTAGGTTGCTGTGATTGATTTAAGTTTAAAAGGCTGGTAATATTTTAAAGATTCGCCGCTGTAAATTAGTTCTAAAATCAGGAAAACCAATGATAAACCGCCCAGAAAATAAAAGTTAGATTTCCACCCAAAACTATTCTGGAGATAACCTCCTAAAAATGGAGCCATAATAGGAGCAGTTGCCCAGATAATCGAAAATAAACTAATATAACCTTTAAGTTTTTCTCCCGAAAAAAGATCTACAAAATACGCTCGTTTCCCCACAACAATCAGTGCAATGGTAATTCCCTGAATGATTCTCATGGCATAAATCACATAAATGTTAGGGATTATTGCAATAACAAAACTGGTTAAAGAAAATAAACCAAGCGAAACCAGTCCGATCTTATACCTGCCAAAACTATCCAATATACTGCCAATAAAAAACTGGCTTACCCCTACACTAAACATAAATAAAACCAGCGACAATTGAACCGCCGATGCCGAAACATGCAGATCATTTGCCATATCAGGCAGCGAAGGCAGATAAATATCTGTTGCAAAACCCGACAGCGGAATCAAAGCCAGGGCCAGTATCGTACTGAAACCCTGATGATTTTCTTTTAAAATCCTCATTATTTCTTTTTTCTAAATTATGCACCGTGTGCCTCTATAGAAACCGATTTCCATTCGTCAAAACCTGCCAGACGCTCTTTGTATTTTTCGGTCACTGCGGCATAAGCAAGGGATCCAAAAAGCAATCTTAAAGGCGGATTTGGATGATCGACCAGTTTAAGAATTACATTCGCAGTCGCTTCTGGATTGCCAAAAATTCCCGGAGTCGAGGTTGCTTCATTAAAACCCGCTTTTACAGCATCATACACTTCCATACTTTGAGTTTGAAAAGCCGATGCGCCCGACCAATCTGTAGTATAACCGTTTGGTTCTACCAACGAAACATTGATTCCAAAATCTTTAACCTCAGATGCCAGCGTTTCGCTTAAACCTTCAACCGCAAACTTAGAAGCATTGTAAAGCCCTAAAACCGGAAGTGTAACCAGCCCTAAGAAACTCGAAACCTGAATAATATGGCCGCTTTTTTGCTCGCGCATAATCGGTAAAACGGCTTGTGATAACCAAAGCACGCCAAAGAAGTTCGTTTCCATCTGGTTTCTTGCTTCTTCTTCCGAGGTTTCTTCAACCGCGCCAAACAAGCCGTATCCAGCATTATTAATCAAAACATCTATTCTTCCAAAATGCTCTTTTGCTTTATTTACCGCTTCAAAAGAAGCTTTTCGGTCGTTAACATCGAGTTGAATTGTTAGAACCAAATCTCCGTATTGCTCTTTAAGATCCAGAAGTGCATTGGTATTTCTACCCGTTGCCACTACTCTATCACCGCGTTTTAAAAATGCTTCTGCCCAGATTCTTCCAAATCCTTTTGTGGCTCCTGTTATAAAAATTACTTTAGACATTGTTTTTATATTTAATTATTAACTTTCAAATTAAAAAGACCGATCGGTCTAAAAATGAGTAAAAAAAATATGTTTACAAGACATATCTTTTAAATTCCTCTTTGATGCTTTCCAGAACGATAATCATTTGTTCAGTACCCACCAATTTTCCGCATAAAACAGCGCCCTCAACCATTGCAAAAATCTTAATGCTCAACACATCGGGATTTAAGTCTGATGACAATTCTTTATTTTTAACACCATCATCCAGTATCGTAAAAAATCTTTTTTGAGCAGAAAAAGCCGCTTTTTTTACATGCTCTTTCATAATAGGATTAGTATCATCTGCCTCTGTACCAAAGTTCAATATCGGGCATCCCTCCATCATACTTTCGTCATTTTTATAGACATCCAATACATTAAAGAATTTACTTTGAGCCGAATTTCCCTGCGATGCTGCAAAATCCAATTTTTTAGCCAGATTAGATCTGAGGTACAAAAAAGCCTCAACACAAATCTCTTCCTTGCTTTCAAAATTGCCGTAAATACCACCTTTGGCCAATTTTGTAGCCTCCATAATATCACTGAGCGAAGTTCCCGCCACTCCTTTTTTATTAATAATAGGAGCCGATGCTTCGATAATAAATTGTCTGGTTCTTTCTGCTTTACTCATCACGTTCTCATTTTGACATTGCAAATATAAGACCGTTCGGTCTAAAATAAAAAATATTTTAACTTTTATTTTTAACAGCTTCTAATTGAGCTTCTTAATTAAATTTCAAAAACAGCATTCAAGTAACTATCTTAAATAGTAATTTTACGGGTACTAAACTCCAAAAAATGGACGCCAAAAGCCTTTTAAAAGAACATGTATTAAAAATTGCATCGTTTACAGACGACGAATTTGATTATTTTTTTTCGCATTTTAAACCCGAAACATACAAAAAAGGGCAAAGCATTATTACCGAAGGCCAAGAAGTTGATAAAGAATATTTTGTAATAGACGGCTGTCTAAAAGCTTTTTATGTAAACGACGAAATCAAAATGTACATCTTACAGTTTGCCATGCCCACCTGGTGGTCGTCAGACTATGCCGCGCTTTACAACAATACCACAGCAACCATAAATGTAGACTGCGTTACCGATGCAGCCATTCTTTCGCTTTCTAACCACGACAGAGAAAAAATCTGCCGCGAACTGCATCAGGCAGAACACTTCTTTAGATGGAGAACCAACCGCGGTTATGTAGCCGCACAGAAAAGACTGCTTTCGTTTATGAACAATGATACCAAAACGAGATACGAAGAACTCATGAAACTTTATCCAGCTCTCTATAATATGATTCCAAAACATTTAATAGCAGCCTACCTCGGAGTTTCCAGAGAAACTTTAAGCCGATTGTACAACGCTTCAAAATAGTGTTTTTACGAATGTGATCTACATCACGTAACCAATCTGCGATACCGCCATTACTTTGTACTATAAATTAATAACAATTTAAAGTACAACAATATGGAAACTCAAAAATTTAAAATTGCAAATGCTCAAAGCAGCGTAAACTGGACCGGAAAAAAAGTAACCGGTTCACACAACGGAACAATTGATATCGAAGACGGAAACTTCTCTTTTACAAACGGTGCTCTTACCGGCGGAAAAGTAGTCATCGACACCACATCTATCAAAATTCTAGACGTAACAGATCCCGCAACCAACCAGCAATTTGCAGGACATTTGGCTTCAGACGATTTTTTCTCTACAGACAAATTTAAAACCGCTTTTTTAGACATTACTGCAGCAGTCAAACAAGCTGACGATACTTATTTTGTCGAAGGCAATCTGACTATCAAAGCGATCACGCACCCAATTGGTTTTAACTTAGAAGTAAAAAACCACAACGACGAATTAAAAGCTTCTGGTAAAATCATCATCGATCGTACCAAATACGATATGAAATTCCGTTCTGGAAATTTCTTTACCAATCTTGGAGACACGCTGATCTATAACGAATTTGAACTCGACGTAGACCTTACAGCAAGACTTTCCTAATCAAATTTCACACAATTCATAATTCAAAAAGTCATGCCATACGTAAAAATTGAGGTTACACGCGAAGGCGTTACCAGAGAGCAAAAACAACAGCTCATTGCCGGAATAACCAATCTTATTACCGACGTACTAGACAAAGATCCCAGCCTCACACATGTTGTCATTCAGGAAATAGAATTAGACGACTGGGGTTTTGCGGGCGAACAAATTTCTGTTCTTCGCGAAAAAGGAATCACAGCTCAAAAAAAATAAGCAACTGAAGTACACTTTGTCAAAGTTTGAGACTTTGACAAAGTTACATCACTAAAAAAATAGAAATGAAAACAGTAATCATAACCGGTGCTTCTACCGGAATCGGAAAAACAATTGCACAATTATTCTTAGAAAAAGGATACAATTTAGTCATCAATTCGGCCAATGCTGCCAACCTTGCCAATACTTACAACGAATTAAACAATCCTGATAAAGTGGCCATTGTTCCCGGGGATATCAGCCTGATCGAAACAGGTAAAAAATTAATCGAAACCGCCGTGCTGCGCTTTGGAAGCGTGGATGTTTTAATCAATAATGCTGGTATTTTTGAACCAAAATCCTTTCTTGATGTCGAAGAAAAAGACTTAGATCTATTTTTAAGCATCAACTTAAAAGGCACTTTCTTTACAAGTCAGTCTGCTGTAAAACAAATGCTGCAACAAGGCGAAGGAAACATCATCAACATCGGGACCGTGCTTGTAGATCATGCCATAAACGGTTTCCCTGCGACGGCTCCCATTTCAAGTAAAGGAGGTATTCATGCATTTACCAGACAATTGGCCGCAGAATTCGGAAAAAACAATATCCGCGTCAATGCCATTGCACCCGGAATCATCAGAAGTCCGCTTCAAGCAAAAACCGGAGTAAACAACGCCGATTCATTAGCTGGTTTACATTTACTAAACCGCATCGGAGAAACCCAAGATGTGGCCGAATTAGCACTATATCTAGCCGAAAGTAATTTTGTTACCGGAGAAATCATTAATTTAGATGGCGGTCACGTTGCCGGTCATAGTATTTAATTTTTTAATCATAAAGTGCGAAGTCAAAGCCCAAGCAACTAACTCCACAATCTAAATTCTAAAATCTATCCCGAGGCTTCGGGACTAAAATCTAAAATCTAAAATTCTAATATAAACTTGGGCGAGACAGCATCCCGATAAGAGGGCAAAATTACTTTATGCGTATACGCCCTCTTATCAAGATCCTGTCGGGCTGTACGCGCTGCTTCGGCAGCTTGCTCCCATCCCTCTCGCGGCAGACGTTTTCAGAACACCTAATTCATTCTTTTACAATCCTCTCGTTTCGACTGGAAACTGAAAGAAGAAATCACAACAAATGAGAATCAATTTCTAAAAAATTAAGAATCTAAAATAAAAAATCATGGAAAACTTCACTACAAGTGCAGCCTTAATAACTGCTGTACTCATGAACTATTTCAACGGAATTTACAATGGTGATACTGCCTTATTACAAAAGACTTTTCACCCAAAAGCGTTAGTCGTTGGAGACATTAAAGGACTTCCTTATTTTAAAACCGTAGACCAATATCTGGAAGGCGTTAAAAACCGTAAAAGTCCAAATGAACTGGGAGAAAAATTCAAAATGGAAATTATATCTTTAGAAATCATCAATAATACCGCTGTTGCCAAAGTTAAAGTTCCGATATTTGAATATAACTATTACGATCAGTTAAGCCTTGCCGTTGTCGATGGAAAATGGCTTATTGTAAACAAACTGCTAACACATGTAAACAAATAAGTGATGTGGAATTCAACTAAAATAACAGAATTACTAAACATTCAATACCCTATTCTGCAAGGCCCTATGGGCGGTGGTTTTTCAACTCCCGCCTTATTGGCCTCTGTCAGCAACGCAGGCGGACTAGGAAGCTATGGCGCCTACACACTGACTCCAGAAGAAATCCTGCAAGCCGGAAAAGCCATAAAAGAAGTTACCGACAAACCCTACAATATCAATTTATGGGTTAACGACGTGGATAAAACCCTTATCGATTATCCGTTAGAAAAAATAGAAAAGATCAAACAAATCTATAAACCCTTTTTTGACGAATTAGGGATTCCCTTACCCGATTTATCGACTGCTATTCCATCTAAATTTGAAAAACAGGTTGAAGTTTTGTTCGAAATTAAACCTGCTGTTTTTAGCTTTATTTTCGGTATTCCGTCTACAGAAATTCTTAGAGAAAGTCGAAAATTAGGCATTAAAACCGTTGGAGCCGCAACAACTTTAGAAGAAGCCTTAGCTCTTGAAGACGCTCAAGTAGACGCCATTGTCGCTGCAGGATTTGAAGCCGGCGGACACAGACCTTCGTTTTTAAGACCAGCACAAGATTCTTTTACTGGATTGTTTTCGCTATTGCAGCAATTAAAAGCTAAAATCAAAACGCCAATCATTGCCGCAGGCGGTATAACCGATGCTAAAGGTATTGCAGCCGCTTTGACTTTAGGCGCCGATGCGGTACAGTTAGGAACTGCCTTTATGGTAACCGATGAATCGGGCGCACATCCGATACACAAAGAAGTTCTGTTTTCTGGTGCTTTAAATCATACCACCATTTCAAAATCACTTACCGGAAGAATGGGCAGAATGGTCAGCAACAAAATTTCTGAAAGCGTTCCTTTTGAAACAGAAGTACTGCCTTTTCCATTACAAACCAAATTGATTGCACCGCTTAGAGTGGCTGCCTTAGCACAAAACAGAACCGATATGATTAGTTTCTGGTCGGGTCAGAACAATAACTCTCTTAAACATCACAGCGCTGAGGCGTTGATGCAGGCTTTAATCAGCGAAACTTCGGCTTTGCTTGACCGCTGATTTTTATAAAGCTTGTTTTTTTTTACCGCAAAGTTCGCAAAGGTTTTTTATCTTCTGTATGTTGATTTTAAGTTCGCAAAAGCTCAACTAAATAAGCTTATTGTTTCACAAATGCTGTGTCACTTAAGGTTTTCATAAAAGCGATTAAATTGTTTTTTTCCTCTTCGGTAAGTGGTATGCTGCTGCCGTTATTCTTAAATATCGGATCCAGGTTTTCAGCTTCCAAAACACCATTATCGAAATAATCCAAAACAGCTTTTAAAGTCGGAAACTGGCCGAAACTTCCGTACGGTGCGGTGTATTCTATATTGCGTAAAGTTGGAACACGAAAACTCATATAATCAGCAGTAATGCCGGTTACTCTGGCTCGTCCTGCTTCGTTTGAATTGGTGTTTAAAGGAAAACCAATATTCCTAAAACTCTGATCGGTAAACAATTCTGTGCTGTGACAGCTGGCGCATTTCTGCTGAAATATTTCGAAACCCTTTGCTTCACCTGCCGTAAAACTTTCGCCTTCTTTACGTTTTACTTTATCATACTTACTGTTGGCAGAAACCAAACTATATTCAAATTGTGCAATACTTTTATAAATTCTTTCGGGCGTAATGGCTGCGTCGCCAAAAGCTTTTTTAAACAAATCGGCATACGACGCATCATTTTGAATTTTACCAATAACATCCAAAATAGAAGAATCCATTTCTTCATGCGTAATTATAGGAACTAAAGGCTGATTTTCTAATTGCAGTTTGCTTCCGTCCCAATTATAAAACTTCATAAACATCAAATTCTGAATCGAAGGCGTATTTCGGAGCCCAATTCTTCCTTCAATGCCGATTCCCTGAGCCTTTCCGTCTGTAAAAGCATTTTCCTGAATATGACAGCTGGAACAGGAAATAGTATTGTCTGCACTGAATCTTTTATCCGAAAAAAGTTTTTCGCCCAATTCAACGCCGTACTTTGTTGGTTTATTGAAACGCACAAATTCATTTGGCTCAGGAAAACCTGTTGGGATATTGAGGGCAATTTCAGGGTTATCAATAGCAATCATCTCGTCATCAGTATTACTACAAGAAATAAGTAACAGAACCACAGATAATAGGGGAATTATTTTTTTCATTTTAAATGAATTTATTTTAAAAACTCTGAAAATATTTAACACATAGAATCATGGTATGCAAAGCCCAAAAAGGCATTTCTGTTTGGTGAAATTCACCTAGACCGGCTGTCTTTTTTCAGCTTTTAAGAGAGCAACAAAAATCTATGTGTTAAATATATTTTTAGAAATCTATTTCTAATTTTCTACTGCAGTAACCGAAAACATGCCGCTGATATCGTTGGTGCCGTTTCCGCCAAGGTTATCCACAAATTTTACCATTTGTGCCGCAGTATGAACATTTGGAGTCGCATTATCGTTCATTCCAGTTCCTGTAGACAATGTAATCGTGTTTATTTTGCCGCTCAGCATTTTATCAAAATCGGCTTTAATTTTAATCTTTGGCGCACTGCTTCCCACGACAGCATTTGTTGTAAGGTTTAAAGTAATATCTCTATAAGCGTTTACACCTTGCGTGTACGCTCCTGCAGTTCCTTCAACTGTACTTCCGGTATGTATAGACATGGCTTTATTATCGGTATCATAAAAACCTTCGACTTTTGTAAAACGGTAACCGCTTCCCCATTCCCACATCATTTGAGTATCATTGGCTCCAGCTGCCGCATAAAATTTAGGAAACCGCACTTGATCCAGCGTATTTTGTTCTGGTTTGATTCCCAATCCAAATTTGATAAGTTTGTAAGATGCGGACGGAACATTCGTTAAAACATAACTCAAACTTGCCGTTTTGGACTGATCGATAACAGCAGCGCCTTTGTCTAAATCGTTAACATTGTACGGCACTTCGCTCCCATCTTCTTTTACAAGGCGAATATTACTAATTACATATTTTAATTCTGAAAAATGATGTACTTGTCCTGCAGCCGAAGTGTTGGCTGTAGCCGAAGCCGAAGCGGCGTCTCCTAAAACGATTGTCGTGTTTTTGAAAGTATTATTAAACTCCAATGTTAGATTGTTTGAAACAGCATTCTGATCATCGTTAGAACATGAAACGAAAGCAAAGGCCGCAGTTGCAGCTATAAAGTATTTTTTAAAATTTTGCATTTTGATATATTTTATAATTATCTTTTTATTCTATCTATAAAACTGATTTTTAACAAATTACAAAATAGGCGGCGGTACAAAAATTTCTAAAGATGGCGCAGATTTTCCCCATTCTTTATAAACTATTTTTTTTGCATAATGAATGGTTTTAGAAATTTCTAAAGAAAAATCAAAAATTTGAATCATGTTGATATCGATTTTTTTACCGATTCCAGTTAATTCCAAATCGCTTTTCTCTGATTTCTCCAGCTCTTTCTTCAAATGACATTGACCATGACACTGCATTTTAGGTTTTGCTTTGTTGACGCAGAACTCTTTTTCTATATTTTTTTGATTCAGTTTAAAGTGCACAACAATTAGTGCCTGCTGGAAAGAAACCAGCAGAAACAGTATTGTCATTGTGATACCAAAAACTTTTCTCATTTTTTTTTAAAAATTTACTTTTAAAGAGGTAAAAATATTACGTCCCATTCTCGGAATATTTCCCCAATCTGCATAGGTGCTGTAATATTCATTCAATAAATTCTCGGCACCCACCTGAATGGTACTTCTTACTTTATTGATTTTAAAAGTGTAATCGGCAGAAAGATTCCATATAGTGTAAGCCGGAGTTTGGTCTTCTCCATATTCGGGACTGTAATTAATCTGCTCAAAATCGCCGTTTACAGAAGTCTGGATTCCGAAGTTTTTATGCATAAAATGAAGCGAAGTCAAATAACTCAACGGACGTATAAATGGTAAATTTCCGCCTTTATCGTCTGTTCCTCTTGCATACGTAAGCGTTCCGCTCCAATGCAGGTGCTCCAGAATGTTGTAAGAAGTATTTAGAGACATATTAAAAAGTGCCGCATGATCTAAAGAAGTGTAGCCTTTTACCCCAACCGATTGATAATTCATTGGGCTTCCCATGCTCAAAATTTTTCCGATAATGTAATTCTGGATATAGAAATAATTTACTTTTCCAACAATATTCAATCGCTCGTTCCTGAAACCTGCACTTGCATTCAGTTCCTGTGAAATTTCATTTTTTAAATCTGGATTCCCGATATAGTCATAACGGTCAAAACTATTGTAGATATAATATCCGTAACCTTCAGAAACAGAAGGCGCTCTTTCGCCATAACCCGTTCCGACAGAAAAATTAAAATGCTCGAGTTCCAGCTGATAACCCGCATGCAGACTCGGCAGTATTCTTGTTTTTTCCTGAGGCGCTCCCGGGTGAAAAATCCAATTGAATTCTACAAATTTTGAATAATTATAGTTTACGCCCAGCGATCCGCCCAAATTGACTTGGCTTTTCTCAGAAATATCCCAGAAATTATTCATAGAAAGTCCTGCAAAACGAGTCGTCACCCAAGGCCAGCTGTACGCAAACATGGTTCTTTTACTGCGATCCTGCGGATACATTCTCATTTCTGCAATCGACAGATTATCATACGCATTCAACTGAATTTCTGACGAATAAGTGTTCTTTTGCAAATTTGCTTTCGAGATCAAGCCGTACGTTGTGCTCCATCCCGGCATATCCATATGAACCAGATTTTCAGGACGTGTCGTATCATCCATATAATGTTCAATAGCATTATAATATACTTTGGTATCTACCGCTTTAAACCAACTTTCTTGAAATAATTGTTTATAGGAAGCCGAGGTAATTAAAGCACGCGAAAGCCATAAATCCATTGGAAGAGCTGGAAAACCAACGTCTTTGGCCTGATCAAAAATAGCATCAAAACGTACAGATGACAACTCACTGGTCTTGTAAGCAAGTCCAAGCGCCGTGTTAAATTTATTGTATTGCGAATGTTTTACCTCATCGTTATTTCCGTCATGATAATTATCGGCCGTTCGGTATGAAATACTGGCGTCGGCAACAAATTTATTGCTGGAGTAAGAGACATTTCCCAGATTAAAAAACTGCTTGTTATTAAACTCAAAACCTGTCTGATAGCCGCCGTTCCATTTTCTTTCGGTGCTAAAAGGCGTGCTTCTTCGTTTCAAATCAATACTTCCGGCAATTGTAGCGCCATGCAGACTTCCTTCCTGTCCCGATTTTATATCAATAGAAGCCAGATTATTACTTTCAACATAAGACGTTATCGGATCCATTTTATCCGTACAAGCACCAAAAATATGCATCCCGTCAATTGTAACCGTTGAGCGTTCGGTTGTCATATTGTTTAGTAAAGGTTCCCAGGCATAGGCACCCCTTTTTATAAAACTGATGTTTGCTGCAGATGACAAAAACTCGTCAACTGAAACTGCCATTTTCATGTCGGTTTCAATTTTTTTCTTCGCCGCATTTTTCACCCGCACTTCTTCCAGATTCTTGATACTATCGTGGTGTGCATGATTGTTTTGAGCATTAGCAGACATTGCTAAAAAAAGTAACAGTATTATATATTTCATGCGATTAAAATAAAGTATCAATATAAAGTTCACTTTTTACCCCTTCAATTCCAGGCGTAAAATCTGTCGGAACCACTGTTCCTTTTACGATCAAACCGTTTTGGTTCGTCAATATCATATTCAGCGTCCAGTTTCCGGTCATGGTATAATTGACTACACCGTGGTATAAACCGTCGTTTTGCTGTGTCAAATCTTTATTATTAGGCGAAGAATGGTTTCCCATAGAAGGTTCTGGCATTCTCGGATCGAGTTTTAAGGTATAACCCGTTACTTCTGAATATGAAAACTGTGACGGATCTGGAAAGGTTCCTGCTGTCGTAGTCGGTTTATTGTATTTATAAATTCCGGCAGTCAAAGCATTTTCGGCCACTTTTGGTTTTTGCGGTGCCACGAGTGCGATATAATATTGCTCACCGTCTTTTCCTGTAAATGCAGTCATGTTTAGATTTTTATTGTCCTGCTTTGCTACAGAAATGTCTTTGGTGATTTCATATTTTTGGTTATCAGCGGTAAAACTTAGATACAGTTTCCAGCTCGACCCAGCCACACTTTCGCTCGTAAAAACAGAATAGCCCGAAAAGTATTTGCCTGCAGCATCAAACTTCATGGCATATTGGTGCGGACAAGAAGTTTTACTTTCATCAGAATTGGTCATAACAGGTAAAAAAGTAACCTCCGAATCCGTAATGTTTTGATTGGTTTGTGTATTGAGAATTCTGAGATGAAGTTCATTATAGCCTTTATAAAAAGTTCCGTTTAAGGCATCTATGCTTATTTTAAAGTTTCCCGTATTTAAAGAAACAGCTTCTTTAAACTCATAGGATTCAGGTACTTCTAAGCCAATTTCGGCTTCGTAATCGGTTTTGTCAAGTGTGCAGGAAACGGCTGCAAAAGCGAAAGCTGCTGCTAAAAAATTAAAAAATCTCATTTAAAAGGAATAGTTAAAAACGGTTTGAATGAGGCGGTTTCTTAATTTGATTTAAAACCAAAACAAGAAAATACCATGAATTAACCAAGAATATGGGAAAAGAAAAAAGATCAGAAAATCAGTTTAAAGAATGGGTCCAAGCACTGTTTAAAAAAGCTTTAAATGCCAGAATACCACAAATTCTTCCAATTGGAATTTGGATCCGAGAGATAGAGCCAGCAAGGCTGCCAATTTAAAAAAATGGAATTTAAATTTTTGAACTGAAATTTGATCTATACGAAATAGAGCGGCGGATGAAAAGTAAGATTAGACGCCCCAATAGGTTTTTTATCGAATAAAATAGAAGATTTCTCTTTTGATTCGATTACAGGAATGGCAGTAAAGTTTACTTCTGTATTGTTTTGAATGTAGACCACTTCTAATTTATCTTTTAGGCTGTCCTGCATTTTTCTTTCGTTATCAGCATATTTTTTAATGCTTTTTTGAAGTTCACATCGACCGTTACAAGTATTGAAAACAGATTTACGCTGTACACAAATCGTTTGGGCAATTTCTTTTTGGTTGATTTTGAATGAAGCATAAACAAACAAGCTGCCAAAAGATGGCGATAAGATTAAAACGGAAAGTACTATGATGAATAACCTTTTCAACTGCTTGTTAAATTTGCGCTACAAAGTAACGGATTTTTTATTTTTATTTTGATAAAACTAAAAAATTAAATTTCAAATTTAAAAAACAAAAAAAAAACCGTTGAAGGCTTCAACAGTTTTTTTTAGATCTTAGATTTTCTATTTGAGGGAAATTGTATCGAGAAGATTCTCGGCATTTATAAAAGCAGTTATATACTGCTGTACTTCATTTCGCTGCCCTGCATCAGTCTCAAAAGTATTGATATGAAATTCATCGTCCTGATCAAGAATATGAATGATCTCTGTGTAGCCTTTTGAAATCAGGCTCCCTTTTAGTTTGATTATAGTGAGCTGTTGGTGCGGATCCAAATCTTTTCTCACTTTTAATTGTATAATTTTTTCCATTGCAAAAGATTTGTAAGTTGGACGATTAATTTTATATCCAAATATAATTATATAAAGCCGTAAAACACTGTCTGCCAATGTTAAAAATTTCAATTCAGATGAAAATTCAATAACATATAATAAAAATTATGTAAGATATTCTTTCTTCTAAAAATTTACTTTTATATGACTTAAACTTTACTAATAATTCAAAAAAAAATATATGTTATCAAAAAATTCACACTATTCTGGACAGCCGCTTAAAGGTGATCGTAATTTTCTACCAAACAACATTACAGATGCAGCGCCTGTAAAAAACTATTTTTCTCTTAAACTTAGTGATCTTGAAGATCTCTATATGAGTGATTACCTGAATTCGGAATATGATGAAAATGATTGGGAAGAGGAAGAAGATCTTGACCCAAACGATATTGATGATGACCTAACCGAAGATTATGACGAAAATGACCGCGAAGTAGATACTTTCTCTGAAGACGGTTATAAAGTAGATTAACAAAACAAAAAAACTGATGATTACCTCATCAGTTTTTTTTGTTTTTATAGACTCCTCTTTTACAATTCTTCTGGTTTAAAACTTCCGTCGTCTGGATATTTTAGGGTTCCTTTTAATTCTTCGACCCGCTTAGGATCAAATTTAGGGAGTTGTAATTCGTTATTTTCTTTCCATTTTTTAACCGTCTCAGCAACTGCCTCTGCTTTTTCAGCAGAGAATGGTGTGTCGCGAGATACGTGAAGCGTTTGTGACGGATACGCCAATGCAGTACCGCTTTTTTCTATAATATCAATCATCCGTAATAGGATGTCTTCTTGTACTTCTTGAGAGATATCAGCATTTACGGCTTCAATATAAGCGGTAATTTCAACCTTAAAAGCATCAGCAGTAATACCTGTAAAACGAACTATCGGCGGTGAGTTGAGTACCGCAGGATGCGCATACAATAAAGACCGCAGTTCTACAAGCAGATAACGCATTTGATCGGGCGTTGTTTCCATTCTGAAATTAAATATCGGGTTGAATAAGAAACGGTCGCGATGGGCAAAATTTTCTATTTTACTGGCTGACAACTGTCCGTTAGGAATCGTAACTATTGTTCGGGCAGACGTTCTGATAGTAGTAGAACGCATTCCTATAGATTCTACAGTACCTTTTATATCATCAACACGGCAATAATCTCCTACTCTCAAAGGCTGATCGGCTATAAGGCTGACACTTCCAACAAAGTTTTCTATTGTTTTCTGTGCTCCCAATGCCAGGGCGATACCTCCAATTCCGAGTGCCGCAAGTCCCGCAGTAACATCCACTCCGATAATTCCGAGCAAAGCAATGATCCCTATAAAAACAATCGCCACTTTGGTCGCACGGCTTAAAAACAAAATGGCAGAGATAGCAGAAATCCGTCCTCGCCTATTCATTCTGCTTCGGGTATACATGGTCACAAAATCGGTCATTCTCCAAAGCAGTATCAGAAAAGCCAGAATTCCGATTGTGATGATAATAATGCTAAAACGCTGGCGCACTACTATAGAAATCCCCATACGCTGTGTAAAAGCCACAAACAAAATCACCGTAAGATACATTTGCACAGGAAGTGTAAAAGCTTCTATTATCGCCGTACCTTTTTCACTCGCTGCTTTTCTCCATAATTTCTGGATTACAAAAACAAACATAAAAATAAGCAGTCGGGAGAGTAAATAAGAAACAACAGTCATGATAACTACTACTGCCCAATGTCCTATAGGTACATTACCCAGTTTTTTTTCTATCAAAACATTGGGCAGCACCCGATCTAAAAAAGTTTTTTCACCTTTAATATCAGCCGACATAATCGCTTCTATAGTTTCTGCAGAAAAAAGCCATACGGCAGGCTGGCTGTCATCTGACTGGTTTTCGAGATAAAGCGGTATAGCCGTTTTGTCGGTAGAAATGCTTCCAACCAAATCGATTCCTGTAGAAAGATCATCATCAATACGTCCCAGTTCTTTATTGCTGATAATCGAAGACGGAGAAAAATTACCGCCCTGATCCAGCAGCTGCTGAAAAGTCTTGGCGATTCGTATTCTTTCTGCTGTTTTGCGGTACGAGCGCTTACTTAAAACAAAATATTGACTGGCACGCAGATAATTTTGATCCCCAATCGCTTTAATAAATCCGTTGACCGTTCCTTGAGGCGTTCTTCTTCCAAGAGAATCATCTGGAGTTTTGGCGGGTTCTTCTGCTGTCGTTTTTGACGAACCTAAAAGCTGTGCCGTTATTGAGTCTGATTGTAACAACAATGTTAGTAGGAAGAGAAAAGACCATAATCGCTTAGCAACTAAAATCATAGATATTTATTTTAGTATTTAGTTTTCTAAAAATAAGAAATATCGAAGAAAAAAAGAAACTCTGGTACAGAAAATCGAAATCGGCCTTCAAAATTAAAACTTCAATTTAGCAACGTTTAGCTTTAAATTTTACCAGACATGTAAATTATATAAAAGCGTTTTACAATTATATAAAAGTCTTTATTTTTTATGAATTACATTTCACCATCCAAAAAACATGCTTGAGAAGATTCTCTAAGTCTATTTGCCAGTATTTAATATAAAACTAAAACTTAAAAGTTACCTTTTTTGTTATAGCACTTGCAGATTTTAAATCTTAAAAAATTTGTGTGTCTGTTACTGTAAAGAGCAGCACTGTAAGCCGTTTTTTCAAAACTTAACGGAACTATTTAAATTTAAAAGCAAATGATATACAAAAATATACTGCAGATTGATGACGATATGGATGACTGCGAATTCTTTATGGACGCAGTACACGAAATATCCAGCGCAGTATACACAGGAATACAAAATCCTCTTGAAGCTCTGGAAAAATTAATTAGTAAAGAACTAATTCCCGATGTAATCTTTTTAGATCTGAACATGCCGCTTATGTCCGGATTTGAATTTTTGGTGGAAATTAAAAAGCAGGAGTTCGTTAAAAATATACCCGTTATCATTTTTTCGACTTCACAATTTGAAGAAATCAAAACTAAAGCTCAAAATTATGGTGCCAGCGGTTACATTTCAAAACCCAACAACTTTGATGAATTAAAGAAAATTTTAACGCATTACATTGCATAATGAATCCAGACGTATTAAAACCTTATTTCCAATTCTGTTTCTTCAGACAGTTACTGTCCTGCTGTTTGTATTATAAAGTTATATAATAATCTTAGTCTGGACAATGAAGTTATCTACTCAAATAATCGTCGCATTTATATTTATCATTCTGCTTTCTGTGGCAGATTCGTACACCAATTACCGATTGTCGCTTAAGGTGCAGCATAATTCTCAATATCTTTCAAAATCCGAAGCTGTTATACGAAACTCCAACAAAACACACCGGGCAATTCTTGAAATGCAGAGCGCCGTTCGCGGTTATCTGTTAACTAATGACACTACTTTTTTGGAAGTTTATCACAATGGTATCAAAAAAGTTCCTCAGTTTTTGAAAGAACAGCATCTTCTTACGGAAAATGAGGTGACACAACGCGCCATACTAGATTCTATAGGATTGCTGCACACCAGCTGGCTGAATTATACGACAGAATTAATTAAAGCACGAAAAGAAAGTCCCGAGAATTATCAGAATCTTTTAGAAAATAAACTTAAAAAACATGTTGGTAAAAACATCAACGATTCGATAACTCAAAAGTTTAAAAGATTTGACAAGATAGAATACAAAACACGCCGCCATCACAGCGAAATGCTTCTGGATTCTCTGACCCGAACAAGAACGTATTCTTTAATATTTCTTTCTTTAACGATTTTTGTCGGAATCTGCAGCACGGCTTATATTGTATTTACTATCACAAACCGAATTAACTCAATGGTCCGTGTGGCAGACACCATTTCTAAAGGCCGATTTACCATTGTAGAAGATCATAAAAATGACGAATTAAGCGCTCTTGCATTCTCTCTCAATGTTATGTCGCGCAGACTCGAAAAAAACATTCTCGAGCTTGAAAATAAAAATGAAGAGCTTAAAAAATTTGCATACGTAGTTTCTCATGATTTAAAAGCACCGCTTCGAGGTATTTATAATGTGATTACCTGGATCGAAGAAGATTTATCAGACGAACTTTCTCCGGCTTTAAAAAATTATCTCAGTATCATTCCGAAAAGGACACAGCGTATGGAAGCCTTGATCAATGGTCTTCTGGATTACGCCCGCATCAGCCGCAAAACTCCCTCAGAACTTGTAGATACCAATACGCTTGTTCTCGAAATTACTCAGTCGATTGTTCCGAGAAAATTTAAATTAGAACTCACTGACCTGCCTCAGATTTTTACAGAACGTATAAAACTTGAGCAGGTTTTCTCCAATCTAATAAGCAATGCGGTAAAATATGCGAAAACTGAAAATGCCAGTATTCAAATTAAATGCGAAAAGTTTCTAAATGTCTACGAATTTTCGATAAAAGATAATGGCTTAGGCATAGACAAAGAATACCATCATAAAATTTTTGAAATTTTCCAGACACTCCGAGAAAAAAATGAAGTAGAAAGTACCGGAATAGGTCTGGCAATTGTCAAAAAAATCATTGATGATCAAGGAGAAACCATACATGTACAATCAAAACCAGGAGAAGGAACCGAGTTTACTTTTACCTGGAGAAATAATAAAGAAATATGAGACAAGCAAATATTTTATTAGTTGAAGATGATGAACTGGATACCATATCCGTACAGCGTTCTTTAAAAAAACTGGAGATTCAATATCTGCTGCATACGGCCTATAACGGAATTGAAGCTTTGAAACTGCTTAGAGAAGGCGAAAATCCTCTAAGACCCGATGTTATTTTTTTGGACATAAATATGCCGAGAATGAACGGAATTGAATTTTTGAAAATACTAAGAAATGATCCCGATTTAAAAGATTTTAAGGTATTTATCATGACTACTTCATCTGAAAGCAGTGATAGAGCCACGGCCGAAGAACTGGGTATTTCTGGTTATATTATAAAACCGCTAAATTATAACGACAATACCAAAAGATCTGATTCTATGGATGCTTTTGTGCAGTTTCATCTGCGTAAAATTTTATTAAATGAAAACACTTGATTTGTTTTCAAGAACTCTATAAATTCCCCAAACCTAAAAACATAATCCTAAACCAATCTGCAGCAAAATGAAAAAGTCAAATCACATCGACAAACCGTCGAAAAACAAGGCAGTCATTGCAATGCCTGTTGTTACGGACACGAAAGCTAGTAGTAAAAAAAATCCAAACGAAGCCCCTATTCTTAGTGATGCTGAGTTTTTAAAGATTTTGATGAAAGTCAAAAATGGTAATTTTTCGCAGCGTTTTCCAACAGATCAGAACGGAGTAAAAAGATCGATCTGCGATACTTTAAATGAAATTATTGACTTGAATGAAAGGATGGTTTTTGAATTTCAGAAAGTAGGTAAAAGCATTGGTAAGCAGGGAAAACTAACCAATCGAGTGGTTTTGGACGGAGCACGCGGCTCATGGAGTTCGTGTATTGACTCGGTAAACACTCTGATTTCGGATCTTGTTCACCCTACTATCGAAATTGCACACGTAATTACTTCTGTTGCCAAAGGAAATTTATCTCAGGAAATGCCCTTGTCTATTGAAGGAAATCCATTGCAGGGAGAATTCCTTAGAATTGCCAAAGAGGTAAACGGAATGGTAAAACAGCTGAATTTGTTTTCTATGGAGGTGACCCGTGTGGCGCGTGAGGTAGGTACAGAAGGAAAATTGGGAGGTCAGGCAAAAGTAAGAGGTGTTGGTGGTGTTTGGAAAGATTTGACGGATTCTGTAAATAAAATGGCGTCTAACCTTACCGGACAGGTACGTAATATTGCCGATGTAACAACAGCGGTGGCAAAAGGAGATTTATCTAAAAAAATTACCGTTGACGTAAAAGGAGAAATTCAGGAATTAAAAAATACCATTAATACAATGGTGGATCAGCTGAACTCTTTTTCTTCTGAGGTAACCCGTGTGGCACGTGAAGTAGGTACAGAAGGAAAACTGGGCGGACAAGCACAGGTAAAAGGAGTCGGCGGAACCTGGAAAGATTTAACCGATTCTGTAAACCAGATGGCGTCTAACTTAACTGGTCAGGTGCGTAACATTGCCGATGTAACAACGGCGGTGGCAAGAGGCGATCTTTCTAAAAAAATTACTGTTGACGTAAAAGGAGAAATTCTAGAACTAAAAGATACTATTAACACGATGGTAGATCAGCTGAACTCTTTTTCTTCTGAGGTTACACGTGTGGCGCGAGAAGTAGGTTCTGAAGGAAAACTGGGAGGTCAAGCGCGAGTTCGCGGTGTCGGCGGGGTTTGGAAAGATCTTACCGATTCGGTGAACCAGATGGCGTCTAACCTTACCGGACAGGTTCGTAATATTGCCGAGGTAACTACAGCCGTAGCAAAAGGCGACCTTTCTAAAAAAATTACCGTAAGTGTCGAAGGAGAAATTCTAGAGTTAAAAAATACGATCAATACCATGGTGGATCAGCTGAATTCGTTTGGTGCCGAGGTAACTCGTGTAGCGCGAGAAGTTGGTTCTGAAGGAAAACTGGGAGGTCAGGCAAAAGTGAAAGGTGTGGGCGGAACTTGGAAAGATTTAACCGATTCTGTGAACCAAATGGCGTCTAACCTTACGGGACAGGTACGTAATATTGCCGAGGTTACAACAGCCGTAGCAAATGGCGACCTTTCTAAAAAAATTACCGCTGTAGCCGAAGGAGAAATTCTCGAATTGAAAAAAACCATTAATACGATGGTAGATCAGCTGAACTCCTTCTCTTCTGAGGTAACGCGTGTGGCACTTGAGGTGGGTACAGAAGGAAAATTAGGCGGTCAGGCAAAAGTAAAAGGTGTTGGTGGAACTTGGAAAGATTTGACCGATTCGGTGAACCAGATGGCGTCTAACCTTACCGGACAGGTGCGTAATATTGCCGAAGTAACTACTGCGGTGGCAAAAGGCGATTTATCCCGCCAGATTACAGTAGATACCAAAGGAGAAATCTTAGAGCTTAAAAACACCATTAACACAATGGTGGGGCAGCTGAACTCTTTTGCTTCTGAGGTTACCCGTGTGGCACGTGAAGTGGGTACAGAAGGAAAATTGGGAGGTCAGGCACAGGTTGAAGGTGTCGGCGGAACATGGAAAGATTTGACCGATTCGGTAAACCAAATGGCATCTAACCTTACCGGACAGGTGCGTAATATTGCAGAGGTAACCACAGCGGTAGCAAAAGGAGATTTATCGCTCCAGATTACCGTAGACGTAAAGGGAGAAATCTTAGAATTAAAAAATACAATTAATACCATGGTGGATCAGCTTCGAGGTTTTGCCTCGGAGGTAACAAGGGTTTCGCGTGAGGTAGGAACCGAAGGAAAACTGGGAGGTCAGGCGAACGTACCCGGAGTTGCCGGAACCTGGAAAGATTTAACGGATTCGGTTAACCAAATGGCAGGAAATCTTACGGCTCAGGTACGTAACATTGCTGATGTGGCGATTGCCGTGGCCAATGGCGATATGTCCCGAAAAATTACGGTAGACGTTCGCGGAGAAATTCTGCAGCTAAAAGAAACCCTGAATACGATGGTGGATCAGCTTCGTGAGTTTGCCTCAGAGGTAACTCGTGTGGCGCGTGAGGTAGGTACAGAAGGAAAACTGGGAGGACAAGCGAATGTACCGGGAGTTGCAGGAACTTGGAAGGATTTGACCGATTCTGTTAACCAGATGGCCGGAAACTTAACCACTCAGGTACGTAACATTGCCGATGTAACGATCGCCGTAGCCAACGGAGATATGTCTAAAAAAATTACAGCCGACGTTCGCGGGGAAATTCTGCAGTTAAAAGAAACTGTAAACACAATGGTAGATCAGCTCCGTGCCTTTGCATCTGAGGTAACTCGTGTGGCGCGTGAGGTGGGTACAGAAGGAAAATTGGGAGGTCAGGCCTTTGTGCCCGGAGTTGCAGGAACTTGGAAAGATTTGACCGATTCTGTTAACCAGATGGCGTCTAACTTAACCGGACAGGTGCGTAATATTGCCGATGTAACCAAAGCCGTTGCAAATGGTGACCTTTCTAAACAAATTACCGTAGATGTTAAAGGAGAAATTCTGGATTTGAAAAATACCTTTAACACGATGGTGGAACAGCTGAATTCATTTGCTTCTGAGGTAACGCGTGTGGCACGTGAGGTAGGAACCGAAGGAAAACTAGGCGGACAATCTGAAGTAAAAGGGGTTGCAGGAACTTGGAAAGATTTAACGGATTCGGTTAACGTAATGGCATCGAATCTAACAGGTCAGGTTCGTGGAATTGCAAAGGTAGTAACCTCGGTAGCCAAAGGAAATTTAAAACAAAAACTCTCTATTGATGCCAAAGGTGAAGTAGCACAATTAACCGACACCATCAACGAAATGATTGATACGCTGGCAACTTTCTCTGATCAGGTTACTACGGTGGCGCGTGAGGTGGGTGCCGAAGGAAAACTGGGAGGTCAGGCAAATGTTCCGGGAGCGTCTGGAACATGGAAAAACTTAACCGAAAACGTAAATCAATTAGCTGCAAACCTGACGACCCAGGTACGTGCGATTTCTGAGGTAGCTTCGGCGGTAACGCAGGGAGATTTAACTCGAACCATTGGTGTTGAGGCCAAAGGAGAAGTTGAGGCACTTAAGGATACCATCAACCAGATGATTTTTAATCTGAAAGCCACAACATTACGAAATCAGGAACAAGACTGGCTGAAATCGAATTTGGCTAAGTTTACCCAAATGCTTCAGGGACAAAAAGAATTAAATGCTGTAACTAAAAAAATTCTTTCAGAACTTGCTGCGGTAGTTACTGCACAGCACGGACTTTTTTATATTCTAGAAGAAGGCGAAGAATTTATGGATTCTAAACTGAATCTAATTGCTTCTTATGCTTACGTTAAAAGAAAAGACTCCCCTATTCAATATACTATGGGAGAAGGATTGATTGGTCAGGTTGCATTTGAAAAAGAACGAATCATTTTAAGTAATGTCCCTAAAGATTATATTAAAATCAATTCTGGTTTGGGAGATGCCAGACCAAAAGATGTCATTATTCTTCCCGTACTTTTTGAAGGAAGATTAAAAGCCGTAATCGAGCTTGCGTCTCTGGATACTTTCAGTCAGACCCATTTGGATTTCTTAGAAGGATTAACAGAAAGTATTGGTATCGTAATTAATACAATCGAATCGAACTCAAGAACCGAAGAACTTTTGGTACAGTCGCAATCGCTTGCCAACGAGCTGAAAAGCCAGCAGGAAGTTTTAAAAAATACCAACGAAGAACTAGAAGAAAAAGCGATTCTATTAGCCAACCAGAAAGAAGAGGTTGAGGTTAAAAACCAAGAAGTTGAGGTTGCCCGTAAAGCTTTGGAAGAAAAAGCCGACCAGCTTACCTTAACCTCCAAATACAAGTCCGAGTTTTTGGCCAATATGTCGCACGAGTTAAGAACACCGCTTAACAGTTTGCAAATCTTAGCAAGTGAGTTAATCGCCAACCGCGACGGAAATCTATCCGAAAAACAAATTCAGTTTGCTAAGACTATAAATGCCTGCGGGGATGACCTTATTCAATTAATTAATGATATCCTGGATCTTTCTAAAATTGAATCTGGTTATATTTCTGTGGATTATAACCCGATTACTTTTGATGAAATCAGCCGATTTGTGGCTTCTACTTTCAATCCAATTTCTGAGGCGAAACATCTGAATTTTGAAATCATGATGGACGACAATCTTCCGGACGCAATGGAAACGGATTCGCAGCGATTGAATCAGATTCTAAAAAACCTGCTGTCTAATTCTTTTAAATTTACCGAAAAAGGAGAAGTAAAACTAAAAATATATAAAGCGAACAATAACTGGAAAACCAAAAACAGCAGTCTCGAAAATGCCGAAGCTGTGGTTGCTTTTGAAATTTCAGATACTGGAATCGGAATTTCAAAAGAAAAACAAAACATTATTTTTGAAGCTTTCCAGCAAGCAGAGGGTTCTACGAGCCGTAAATACGGAGGTACCGGTTTAGGATTATCCATTAGCCGCGGTCTTTCTGATTTATTGGGAGGAAGTATCGAATTGGAAAGCGACACCAATATCGGAAGTAAATTTACTTTATTCCTTCCTTTAAAATTTGTGCAGCTTCCAGAACTTCAAGACATTACGGTTAATGAAGAAACGAATGTAATTCATGCAGGAAAAAGCCGTCTAAAATCACTGCCATCAGCCAGTTTCAAAAATTCTGATATGGATCTGTATTTTGCTGATGAAATCGGTGATGATCGCAATACTATCAAGCCCGATGACCAGCTGATCTTGATTGCAGAAGATAATGTTACTTTTGCAAGAGTTTTATTAGAAAGAGCCCATCAACATGGCATTAAAGGTATTGTAACGACTCGCGGTAATGATATTGTAGATTATATCAATCAATTTCAGCCCCAAGCCATTACAATGGATTTGAATATGCCTGATACCAGCGGCTGGAAAATTCTTGATCGATTAAAAACCGATTTTACACTCCGCCATATTCCTGTTTACATTATTTCTGGAGAAGATGAACGCAATAAGGGCTTAAAAAGAGGTGCACGAAACTTTTTGGTGAAACCCGTAAAAAATGAGCTGCTTACTTCGATTTTTAATGACGTCAAACATTTTAAAAATGCCAAACAAAAAAATCTTCTTATTGTAGATGATAATGAAATAGAACTGAATCGTATTTATGAAGCCGTTAAAGGAAAAGACATTCATATTTCTAAAGCATTAACAGCAAAAGAAGCCGTTGAACACATTAAAGAAACTTCTTTTGACTGTATTATACTTGATCTTCTGCTTCCGGATGCAGACGGGATGGATTTAATCAGTGATCTTGAAAATAATATTGCGGGTCAGGAAACTGCCATTATCATACATTCTGCAGGAGATTTGAATAAAAAACAACGCAGTAAAATCAACCGATTTGCGCACAGCATTATTACCAAAAGCGTGTCATCAATTGATGAGGTTGTCGACCAAACTGCCCTATTCATGCACCGTGTCCATAAAGAACTGCCTGAAAGCATGAGAACCAGAATAGAAACCTATCATTTCAAAGAAGATGTGCTGGCAAATAAAAAAGTACTTCTTGTAGATGACGATGTTCGAAATTTATTTGCTTTAACAACGGCATTGGAGCGTTTCGGATTAGACGTAATCAGTGCTGAAAGCGGTCATGAAGCAGTAGAAATTTTAAATCAGAATTTGAAAATTGATATTGTTTTAATGGATATTATGATGCCGGAACTGGACGGTTACGAAACGATGAAAATTATTCGAAAAAATGTTAAACACAAAGATTTAACCATTATTGCTGTGACAGCAAAAGCAATGAAAGGAGACAGACAGCGTTGTATTGAATCTGGAGCATCAGATTATATTACTAAGCCGGTTAATGTTGAACAACTATCCTCTTTAATGAGAGCATGGTTAAAATAACCGTAAATTATGAAAACTCCCATTGAAAATAAGGTGAAATTATTAATTGTCGATGACAAAAAAGAAAACCTCATGTCGCTTCAAATCATTTTGGCAGACCGAGGTTATGAATTTGTCGAAGCAACTTCCGGAAAAGATGCGCTTAGAATCCTGCTTAAGAGCCAGGATTTTGCCATCATTCTTATGGATGTGCAGATGCCTCTCATGGACGGATTTGAAACGGCAGAAATGATCCGTCAAAGCGACAAACTAAAACAGGTTCCCATTATTTTTCTAACAGCCAACATGAATACCACCGATTATATCTTTAAAGGATATCAAGCTGGTGCTGTAGATTATATGATTAAACCGTTATCTGCCGAAATATTACAGGCAAAAGTGATGGTTTTTACCGAATTATATAAAAAAAACAGGGAACTTAAACTTCGAGAAGAAGAAGCTACAATACTCAATGCTAAATTATTAAAAGCAAATGAAGAACTAGAAGCACAGTATAATGCTATTGAGAAATTTGCTGCCGAACTTAAAAAGAAAAACGCCGAGTTAGATGCTTTTACTCACATCTCAAGTCATGATTTACAGGAACCTTTAAGAAAAATCCAGACCTTTACCAATATACTTCTGGCAAAAGAATACAATAACCTGAGTCCAGATGGGCGTATTAAATTTGACCGAATTCTGTATGCTACTAACCGAATGCGGGACCTAATAAATGATCTTTTGAACTTTTCTCAAACCAATAGCACCGAGCGGGTTTTTGAAGATATTGATCTCAATATCATAATAGAAAATGTCAAAGAGGCACTCCATGAAAATATTAAAGAAAAGAATGCACTCATAAAAACCAGCATTCATGGCAATGTAACTATTATTCCGTTTTTGTTTATTCAGCTGCTCGAAAATCTAATGAATAATGCATTGAAATTTTCGCAGAAAGAAATACAGCCGCAAATAGAAATTACAAGCAGCATCGTAAACGGAAAAGATTTAAACAATACCAATCTCCCGCTTGAAAATTACTGCCACATTATTTTTAAAGATAACGGCATCGGATTTGAACCTGAATACAGCGAGAAAATCTTTGGAGTTTTTCAGAGACTTCACAGCAGAGATGTTTATAACGGAACCGGAATTGGTCTTGCTATCGTAAAAAAAATAGTCGAAAACCATAACGGCATTATCACCGCAACCGCAAAACCTATGGAAGGAGCTGTTTTTAATATTTACATTCCGCAGTAATATTAGGTATGAATTATGAATTACACCCCGTAATTCATAATTCATATCCTTAACAAACACCCCATAACCAACCCAAAACTCTCAATCCAAAACCCTCAACTCAAAACCCTTAACCCTTAACCCTTAAAAACCTAACCCACAACCCATAACCCATAACCCATAACCCATAACCTTAACCCACAACCCACAACCCACAACCCATAACTCATAACTCATAACCCATAACCCATAACCCATAACCCATAACCCATAACTCATAACTCATAACCCATAACTCATAACCCATAACTCATAACTCATAACTCATAACTCATAACTCATAACCCTTAACCCTTAACCCTTAACCCCTAACCCTTAACTCCTAACCCATAACTCACAACCCATAACTCACAACCCTCAAAATATAGTGATTATATAATTTAATGGTAAAAACTTATAATCCCGTCCAGTATCCTATTATTAAATTTGATATTACAGCTTTTTTTTAATTTCAAAATATTCATATTAATGGAGGAATTTTTTCAAGATATAATCAAACATATTGAGGGATACTATCAGGGACTAGTTGATATTACTCCAAAATTATTATTAGCCATTTTAATCATTCTGCTGTCTTGGTTTATTGCTGCGAAGGTTAAAATGTTTTCGGACCGAAGATTAAAACGAAACATCGACGATCCACTTTTAGCTTCTTTTATAGCAAATCTTATTAAAGTGGTCTTAATCATTATCGGATTTCTTTTTATGTTCCGCGTCATCGGTCTTACCGGCGTTGCTCAAAGCGTTCTCGCTGGAGCCGGAATCTCTGCTTTTATTATTGGTTTTGCGCTGAAAGATATTGGAGAAAATTTTCTGGCCGGTATTTTATTGGCTTTTAAAAGACCTTTTTCTGTCGGCGATATTATTGAAAGTAACGGCGTAAAAGGAAAAGTAGTTGCGCTTAACCTTCGGGATACACAGATTAAAAGCGACAGTAAAAACATCTATATTCCCAATGCATTATTAATAAAAAATACTCTGACCAATTTTAACAGTGAAGGTTACTTACTGCAGGATTTCACTATAGGTCTGGAATATGGTGCCGATTATAAAAAAGCAATCGAAATTATTACTGATATCATCAAAGCAGATGCTGAAACCGCAGAAAACGGGTATTCTAATTCCGCTGTAGTATCTGGAATTACCAGTGCCGTTGTGCAGATTGTAGTACGCTATTGGGTAAAAACCGATTTATCGATAAGCGACGGAAAACACCGCTCGGAAGTAATCATTAAAGTTACAGAAGCTCTTAATGAGGCTGGATTTGTTGTTAAATAGGAAGCTGCAAATTAGAATTTATCCGCCATTCATTATTTTAAAATAAAACAAAACCCTTTGGTAATTTATACCAAAGGGTTTCTTTAAATCCGAACGACACAACCGGCAAATCAGCACTCAGAAAAAGTATTCGAAAACATTAAATTAGCTGACCTGTCTTTTATGAAGCCGAACTTAAATCATTTCTTCTTTTTACTGATTTTTTCTGAACTCTAAAACTAAATGAAATCTTCAAAAAAAAATTACATGATTATGCAGCGGGAATTATAGGATTACGATTTATGATACTGAAAATCAAAACATAAAAAAAACCAAATCCCGATTTGGAATTTGGTTTTTAAATATTGAAAATCTATTTTCTTTAGTCTAATACAAAGCTTACACTTACGTTTGCCGTGATTTCGATTTCGCCAATTGCCAGAGTTTCGTTTGAAGCTCCAAGATCAGCAGATTCTTTCATACGCATTGATGCATACATCGGCTGTGGGTGATACACTTGAGAGTTATCAGAAATTGTAAAAGCTTTACCCACTTTCTGTCCTAAAACAGACACATATTCTTCTGCTTTTACCTTAGCATCTTTCATCGCTAATTTTCTAGCTTCAGATTGGTGCTGCGCCAATTTAGAAGATTCAAAAGAAACTTTGTCGATACGGTTGATTCCCTGTTGTACCAAACCTTCCATTAACTCATCGTATTTAGCTAAATCTCTTACTACGATTTCTACAGTTTGAACTGCGTTATAAGAAGTTTTCTTTTTCTCATAATCGTACTGCGGATTAAGAGCTACTTGTTTTGTTTTAAAATCTGCTGTTGGAATACCCATTTTTTTGATGAATTTTAAAACAGCATCCATCTTTTCGTCGTTTTGTTTTTTAACGTCTTTAGCATTATTCCCTTTTGTTTCAACAGAAGCTGAAATACAAACCTGATCAGGGGCTACTTTTACTTTTCCTTCGCCGTTCACATTGATCAGCGGAATTTGTTTGATTTCCTGGCCGTAAGACATAGTCATAAACATGATTGTTAAAAATAATACTAGTTTTTTCATTTTTGTTAAATTTTAATTATTTGATAAGTGCATTCCAAAAGTTATGCCAGCATTATAGTTTTCCCAATTTTGCCATTCCAAAAAGTATTAAAATAGGAATTGCCATCAGTACCACAATAAAAGTCTGGTCGGTAACCAGCGAAGGAACTTTTATCAATGTGATTAAATAACCTCCTATAGCGCCTCCAAAGTGTGCTGTGTGGCCAATATTGTCGTTTTGGGCCTTCATTCCGTAAATGGAATAAAGTAAATATAGAATTGCAAAAATGAAACCTGGAATACAAAGAAAAAAATACAGACAAACATCTTTACCCGGGCTTAACAGAATCGCTGCGTACAAAACACCTGTCACTGCACCCGAAGCTCCTACCGCGCGGTAACTATAATCATTTTTGTGAAATACCATAGTGAGTAAATTTCCAAAAATCAAACTCCCAAAGTATATCAGTAAAAATGAAACATTTCCTAAATTATTAATTACATCTGACGCAAAAAACCACAACGTCAGCATATTGAAAAACAAATGCATCATATCAACATGCAGAAAACCAGAAGACAGCATTCTTATTTGTTCTCCCGAACGAATGCTTCCGATATGAAATTCGTATTTTCTAAAAAAATAAAGATCATTAAAACCCTTGTAACTAATCAATACATTTGCAATTATAATACCTGCCAAAAAAAGATTCATAAAATATAATTATTGTGAATTGTAAATATAATCATTCTTAAACATAAGTACGCACGAAAGCAAAATATCAAATCGCAAAGCATTTTTAAATATCTTTGTAAAAAAAAATTACATGCAGTTTTTAGTTTATATTTTGGCCTATCCTTTATTGTGGCTTATTTCTATACTTCCTTTTCGATTATTTTATTTGTTTTCAGATTTTGTTTATTTTTTAATTTACAGAGTGGTCGGATACCGTAAAAAAGTCGTTCGCGAGAATCTGGCACTTACATTGCCGCATTTAAGCGATGCTGCAAGAAAAGAAATCGAAAAGAAATTCTACAAACATATGTGTGATATGTTTTTAGAAATGATTAAAACGATGACTATTTCTGCTGAGGAAATGGAAAGAAGATTTCACGTAACAAATATTGATCTGGTATTGGATTATGCTAAAAAAGGGAAAAGCGTCATTCTTGTTGCTTCTCATTATGCGAGTTACGAATGGCTTTTAACAATCAATCCGAAACTTGGTTTTCAAGGTGTTGCGGTATACAAAAAACTAGCAAATCCTTATTTTGATAAATTGATTCGAAAAATTCGAACAAAATACAATACTGAAATGATCGAAACCAGAAAAGCAATTCCGACAATGGCGCAAAACCAGCGTAACGGAAAATTAAGTCTATATGGTCTTGCGAGTGATCAATCTCCAAAATTGGACAGGATTTTTCATTCGATGCCTTTTTTAGGAATTGAAGTCCCAGTACACACCGGTGCCGAAATGCTGGCCAAAAAATACGATTTGGCCGTGATCATGGTAAAAGTAAAAAAGGTAAAAAGAGGTTATTACGAAGCGACCTTTCTTTCTCTTGCCGACAATCCGAAAGAATATCCGGATTTTAAAATCACAGAAATGTACTTACAAGAAGTCGAAAAACAAATCTTGGAACAGCCTGAATTTTATTTATGGACACATAAAAGATGGAAACACCGAGTTGAAAAATAATGCTTATAAAAATCCAAAAAGACATAACAGCTTTTTGGATTTTTTGTTTTAAGCCAATTCAGTGTAGGCGCAGCTAAATTTGATGGGTTTTTGTAATATTTTTTTTGACAAGATATTGATTACAGAATAATATATTTGAAGTTGATAAAATTTACCCAAATCAAATTATCTACTTATGAAAAAAAAACTATTCATTACATCGCTGTACTTGTTTTTTGCAGTAACTACTTTCGCTCAAAGCCCAAAACGCGGAATAGCTTACGGACAAAATTCTACAGCCGACCTACTGGCCCTTAAACCTGGGGTTTCCTGGTGGTACAATTGGGGTTCTCTGCCCGAAAACGACACCAATGCCAATTACGAATCTATCGGAGTCGAATACGTTCCGATGGCTTGGGGAAAAATCAGCGATACCGAAGTTCAGGCCTTCATTAACAAAATAAAACCCGGAGCTAAGTATTTATTAGCTTTTAATGAACCTAATTTTAATGACGGCGCCCGATTAACCCCGCAGGAAGCAGTAAACGCATGGACAAACGTAGAAAAGATTGCGGCTGCAAAAAACTTAGAAATTGTAAGTGCTTCTCCTGCCTACAATGGTCCTGATAATTACGGAGGTTATAGCGATCCTTTAAAATGGCACGACGAGTTTTTTCTCTTATGTCCAAATTGTAAAGTAGATTATATTGCTTTTCATACTTATGACAATACCGCAGGATCGGTTATTGGAGTTACGGGGCTTCTCAAAAAATACAACCGCCCTATCTGGGTAACGGAGTTTGCCAACAGGGTAATTCAGACTGCAGATCAGAAAATAGCTTTTATGAAAGATATTTTGAATAGCTTTGAAAACGATCCTGACATTTACAGGTATTCTTGGTTTACGGGAAGAGTTCCTGCTGCTTGGACCGATATGCTGGAAGGTCAGTTATTAAGCCCTGTAAGCGGCGTTTTAAAACCTATTGGAACAGAATACATAAATATTACGTACACCAATAAAAAAATGAACATTCCGGGCAGAATTACTGCCAACAAACATTACCGACGTAAAGGAACTGCATTACTAACAACAACTGATTCTGGAACTGGACAAACGGTTTCTTCTATCAGTAATGGAGATTGGAATGAATTTATGTTAAACGTTTCCAATGCTGGAACTTATAAACTTACTTTCAGAGTTGCTTCTCAGACTATTCCCGGTAAATTTGACATTTATGTAAATGATGTTGCTGCAAAAACAGATGAAACTTTTCCTGCGACAGGAGGAGCTCAAACTTATACTGATAAAGTTGTAAACGGGATTACATTACCAAAAGGCGAAGTGTATTTGAAGATCAAATTCAAATCAAACGATATGAATTTTAATTTTATTGATGTCGAGGCAGTCAATTTAGGAATAGACGATCCTGTTTCCGAAAAAGATGCTTTAACTATTTACCCAAATCCGTTTAAGGAACAATCTGTACTTCACATAAAATCTGCAATTACAGAACCCGTTCGCTTAAAAATTTCAGATATGAAAGGCGCAGTTTGTTATTCTTCCGATGCCTTTTATACCAATGAAGACATTAAAATTGGCGATAAACTTTCAAACGGAATTTATATAGTAACAGTTCAATACGGTTCGTTTAAGAAATCAACGAAAATTATAAAAAACTAGATTCTCTATTATAAAAAAATACCTCTTTCAAAAATGAAAGAGGTATTTTATATTTTGAATATAATCGAGATTAAATTCCCGCAATAACTTTAATTTCATCAATAATTCGAAGTGCCAATTTATCGGCTGCATCTTGCGAAGGTGCTTCTGTATAAATACGAATAATTGGTTCTGTATTTGATTTTCTCAAATGAACCCATTCAGTTTCAAAATCAATTTTTACACCGTCAATTGTAGAAATATCTTCGTTTTGATACTTTTCTGTCATTTGAGCCAAAATTGCATCAACATCAATCTGCGGTGTCAATTCGATTTTGTTTTTGCTCATATAATATTCTGGATAAGAAGCTCTCAAAGCTGCAACAGACATTTTTTTATTGGCTAAGTGCGTTAAGAAAAGTGCCACTCCAACCAAACTGTCACGTCCGTAATGCAATTCAGGATAAATAATCCCGCCGTTTCCTTCACCGCCGATAATGGCATTATTTTTTTTCATTAATTCAACCACATTCACTTCTCCTACAGCACTTGCTTCGTAGTTTCCGTTATGTGCATTTGTAACATCTCTCAAAGCACGAGAAGACGACATGTTTGAAACTGTATTTCCTGGAGTTTTACTTAAAACGTAATCCGCAACAGCAACCAAAGTATATTCTTCACCAAACATTTCGCCATCTTCACAGATAAAAGCCAGACGGTCAACATCTGGATCCACCACGATTCCAAAATCAGCTTTTTCTTTTACAACCAATTCCGAGATATCCGTTAAATGTTCTTTTAGAGGCTCTGGATTATGCGGGAAATGTCCGTTTGGTTCGCAGTATAATTCAATTACTTCTACACCCATTAATTCAAGAAGTCTCGGGATGATAATTCCACCAGAAGAGTTGACACCATCAACTACCACTTTAAACTTCGCTTCTTTTACAGCCTCAACATCAACAAGAGGTAAATTTAAAACCTCGTCAATATGAATATCCATATACGCATCGTTTATTGTGATCTCGCCCAAACTATCTACATCCGAAAAATCAAAAGCTTCTGCTTCGGCAATTTCAAGAATTTTAGCACCGTCAGCCCCGCTTAAAAATTCGCCTTTTGCGTTTAACAATTTTAAAGCATTCCATTGTTTTGGATTGTGCGAAGCAGTCAGTATAATACCGCCATCCGCTTTTTCTAAAGGCACAGCAACTTCAACAGTCGGCGTTGTAGAAAGCCCAAGATCAATAACATTGATCCCCAAACCTATTAATGTATTTACTACCAAGTTATGAATCATTGGTCCGGAAATTCTAGCATCACGGCCAATTACAACAGTCAATTTATCTTTAGCAATATTGTTTTTCAAGAAAGTTCCGTAAGCCGATGCAAATTTCACAGCATCAACAGGAGTTAGATTGTCTCCTACTTTTCCACCGATGGTTCCACGGATTCCAGAAATAGATTTTATTAAAGTCATTTTTGTGAGTATAGGTTATTTTATTACAAATATAGAAAAGTTGCTAAGATTCTAAGTTGCAAAGCGGGTAAGATTTTTTTTAAGCTTCTGAGATTTTAGAGCCTGAAGTTTGGCACGAGTGATTTTTTATAACAAAATGATTTAAAAAAGTTTTTATACTTTTACAATAATTAGCTTAGTTTCTAAGAATCTCAGAACCTTAGCATCTTAAAAGAACAAAAATGAATTTCCTAGCTCATATATATCTTTCTGGAGACAATGATTTGATTAAGATTGGCAATTTTATGGCCGACGGAATCCGAGGAAAACAATTTGCGCATTTTCCGGAAGATGTCCAAAAAGGCATATTATTACACCGATTTATTGATACTTATACTGATTCTCACGATATTTTCAGACAAAGCACCAAAAGGCTTCACGAAAAATACCATCACTATTCCGGCGTTGTAGTCGATATTGTTTACGATCATTTTTTAGCCAAAAACTGGACCAATTATTCTGATGAAAAATTAGAAGATTTTATAAATCGTTTTTATAATTCCCTGCATCAGAATTATGATATTTTGACCGAAAAGACACAGGGTTTAATGCCGTATATGATCGAACGAAACTGGCTTTTGAGTTATCAGACTGTCGAAGGAATCCACCAGATTCTGACCCAAATGGATAGAAGGTCAAAAAATACGTCGCGAATGCAGTTTGCTGTCGAAGAACTTAAAGAACATTATTCTGAATTTGAAGAAGAATTCACGGTGTTTTTTGAAGAGTTAAGAAAGAATTCTTATCAAAAATTAATTTCTCTTTAACCCTTTTTGAATTCTGTTTTATTCAAAAAAATATTTCTATCAAGTTTAAAAACATACATTTAAATTCATTTAAAGGCTTCCTTATTTATGAAAAAAATCACCCTTTTTATAACTCTTTTCTATTTCAGCACTTATGCCCAGCAAGCAAATGTAAACCCCACAGGTTTGGTGGTTACAAAAGCAATGGTAGTTTCGGCCCGCGAAGAAGCTTCAAAAATTGGAGCCGACATTATGAAAAGAGGCGGTAATGCTTTTGATGCCATGGTTGGTACAGAATTGGCTTTGGCAGTTGCTTTTCCATTTGCAGGAAATATCGGCGGCGGCGGTTTTATGGTTTATAGAAAAGCAAACGGCGAAGCAGGTTCTATAGATTACCGAGAAAAAGCACCTTTGGCAGCCACAAAAGATATGTTTTTGGATGAAAATGGAAATGTGATTAAAGGAAAAAGCACCGAAACGGCTTTGGCAATTGGCGTTCCCGGAACTATTGCTGGAGTTTTTGCTGTTCATAAAAAGTACGGCACTATGAAAATGTCCGAAATTTTGAAACCCGTAATTGCATTGGCAGAACGCGGTGTTATCGTGACCAAAAAACAAGAAACAAGTTTAAAGAACTATCATGAAAGCATTGTAAAAATTAACGGAGAAAACTCTTTATTGTCTGGAAATTTTAAAGAAAACGACACGATCAAATATGCTGCTTTGGCCAAAACCTTAAAAAGAATTCAGAAAAAAGGACGAAACGAATTTTACAAAGGCGAAACCGCCAAAATATTAGTCAATTATCTCAAAGAAAAAGGCGGTATTATTACCATGGAAGATTTGGCTAAATACGAAGCCAAATGGAGAAAGCCTTTGCAGTTTACTTCTAAAGGTTTAAAAATTACTTCGATGGCGCCTCCAAGCAGCGGCGGTATTTGTCTGGCGCAGATTTTAAAAATGCTCGAACCTTATGATTTAGCCAAAATGGGACATAATTCAGACGAAGCAATTCAGGTAATTGTAGAAGCTGAACGAAGAGCTTATGCCGACAGAAGCTATTTTTTAGGCGATCCCGATTTTGTAAAAATCCCGATTAAAGCGTTATTGGCACCAGATTATTTAAAAGAAAGAATGTCAAGTTTTAATCCCGAAAAAGCGAGTTTGTCTTCTGAAATAAAAGAAGGAAAAGTAACGTATAACGAAAGTACCGAAACCACGCATTATTCTATTGTAGACCAATTTGGCAATGCAATCGCTGCTACAACAACTTTAAACGACGGTTACGGTTCCAAATATTATTGTGACGAATTGGGTTTCTTTTTGAATAACGAAATGGACGATTTCAGTGCCAAACCAGGTTCGCCGAATATGTTTGGTCTAGTAGGAAATGAAGCCAACAGCATTGCGCCGCAAAAACGCATGTTAAGTTCAATGACACCCACAATTGTAGAGAAAGACGGAAAACTTTTTATGGTGGTCGGAACGCCCGGCGGATCCACTATTATTACCTCTGTTCTGCAAACGATTTTAAACGTTTACGAATATAATTTAAGCATGCAGGAAGCTGTCAATGCGCCTCGTTTTCATCATCAATGGCTGCCTGATTTGATCACGTTTGAGCCGAATACTTTTGAAGCAAAAACTATAGATAGGCTTAAAGCTAAAAAATATTTGATTAACGAAAAGCCAACTCCTATTATCGGAAAGGTCGATGCCATTTTGGTTTTACCCGATAATAAATTAGAGGGCGGAGCCGATTTTAGAGGCGATGATAAAGCTGTCGGTTTTTAAGAGTTTTACTTATTTTATTTTTTTATACAACATTATAGCCTAATTTTGTAAACCCGATAATTTTATGACAGAATGCTAAAAAAATATTTCAGACGACTCGAAAGCATCATTGCTTTGGCACAATCTATAATGACTCCAAAGCAGTTTATTTTTTTATCAAGCGTTTTAATCGGGATATCCTGTTCTCTTGCTGTAATTGTTTTAAAGACTTTTGCACACAGTGTTTTTTCGTTTGCCACTTCCATAAACGGAATCCTTAAATTAAGCTTCATTAACAGTATACTGCCGATAATCGGAATCGTAATGACGGTTTTTGTGGTAAAAAAAGTCCTAAACGGATCCATTCAAAAAGGGACTTCTCAAATCTTATATGCGGTTGCTAAAAAAGCGAGTATTATCCCGAAAAAGCAGCTGTATGCACAAATTGTAACGAGCTCGTTAACAGTTGGTCTAGGAGGATCTGCAGGTTTAGAAAGCCCGATTGTAATTACGGGCGCTGCTTTTGGATCTAATTTTGCCCAAAATTATAAACTTCAATATAAAGACAGAACTTTAATGATTGGCTGCGGCGTTGCGGCCGGAATTGCTGCAGCTTTTAATGCGCCGATTGCCGGAGTTCTTTTTGCTATCGAAGTTTTATTGGTAGACGTCAGTATTTCTGCCTTTACTCCTATTATGATTTCTGCTGCAACAGGAGCCTTGGTTTCTGCTATTCTATTGGACGAAAGCATTCTTTTAAGTTTCAAAAAACAAGAGACTTTTGATTATCATAATATTCCGTTTTATGTGCTTTTGGGAGTTCTTACGGGACTTATGGCTATTTATTATTCTCGAAATTTTCAGAGGGTAGAACATTATTTTGCTAAACAGCAGATTGGTCCGTACAAAAAAGCCCTTATAGGTTCCTCACTTTTGGCTTTATTGATTTTTATATTCCCTACACTATTTGGCGAAGGTTATGAAAGCATCAAAACATTGTCTGAAGCTGATCCGGGACAAATTTTAGACAATACGTTATTTGCCGATTATAGAAACAATCACTGGGTTTTACTACTTTTTGTTGGCGCCACGATGATGGTAAAAGTATTTGCTTCTGGTTTAACTATCGGAAGCGGCGGAAATGGAGGAAACTTTGCTCCTTCTCTATTTTTAGGTTCTTATCTAGGATATTTCTTTTCTAAATTTATAACGCTTATTGGCCTTTCAAAACTTCCAATCAGTAATTTTACCATGGTCGGAATGGCGGGGATTCTGAGCGGTTTGTTTCACGCACCGCTTACCGCAATTTTCTTGATTGCAGAAATCACAGGAGGTTACGGATTAATGATTCCGCTTATGATCGTTTCTTCTATTAGTTTCGCGATTTCAAAACGTTTCGAAAAATATTCGCTTGATGTAAAAGGACTTGCCAAAAAAGGACATGCCTTTACCAGCAATAAAGATTCTAATATATTATCAACTTTAGATATCGACACTATCATTCAATGCGATTATCTGACGGTTCATCCAGACGAAAACTTAAGCAAATTAGTGGATCTTATTTCGCATTCAAACCAAGTGGTTTTTGCAGTGGTTAATAATGAAAAAGATTTAGTGGGAGTAGTTCATTTTAATGATATTCGCGAAATTATATTCAATACCTATCGCGTAAAATATACTAAGATAAGTGATGTCATGAAAACCCCTGCTGCTACAATTTCATCTTATGACAGTATGGAAATTGTAATGAGTAAGTTCGAAAAATCGAAATCTGCATTTCTTCCTGTTCTGCGAGATGAAAAATACTACGGCTTCATTTCCAAATCTATAGCACTAGAAGCCTACAGAACAAAACTGCGTTCGATGACGATTGAATAAGCTTAATATCGGATGTGTTAAAAATTTTAGTTATCCGATATTAAGAAGTAACTTTGCGGTATGTGGAATATCGACTTAACATACCGACCAGAATTTGAAGCAACCTTTGAAAGATTGTATCAAAAAAGACAGGATTTGCAAAACAGCAGACCCCTGCCGAATATCGCCTTGAATAAAATTCGCGAAAGCTTATCATTAGAATGGACTTACAATTCTAATAGTATCGAAGGAAATACAATGAGTTTACGCGAGACCCAAATGGTTATTCAGGAAGGAATTACCATAAAAGGAAAATCACTGCGAGAACATTTTGAAACCCACAATCACGACAAAGCAATTGATTATTTGTATTCCATTGTAAACGATAATTACCAGCTTAGAAGCATTGACATTCTTTCTATTCATAGTTTGGTATTACGATCAATAGAAGAAGATTTTGCAGGAAGAATCCGTAATGGAGGTGTTCGCATTTCTGGAGCCAATTTTATGCCTCCAAATGCCAATAAAGTTTCTGATTATCTTGATGAACTAATCGATTTTATCAATACAAATCCGTTAGGGTTAAATGATATTGAGCTGGCTACAATTTACCATCATAAATTAGTCTGGATTCATCCTTTTTTTGATGGAAACGGGCGTACAGTTCGTTTGAGCATGAATTTACTTTTAATGCGCTGTGGCTTTCCTCCGGCTATTATTCTCAAAAATGACCGTAAGAAATATTACGAAGCATTGAATCAGGCCAATAACGGGAATTATCAAAAATTAACGCTTTTGATGTGCCAGGCACTAGAACGTACTTTAAACATTTACTTAAATGCTATGCCGGGAAGCACTTACGATTATCAGCCGATAACAAATATTGTAAGCGAACCAGATACGCCTTATGGTCAGGAATATGTAAGCTTATTGGCCAGAACGGGCAAAATAGACGCTTACAAAGAAGGCAGAAACTGGTATACAACCAAAGAAGCAATAGAAAATTATATGCAAAACAGACAAAGAAAACGCTGACCCATAGTCAGCGTATTTTGTTACTAATTGTAACATAAAGTTTTGCTATCGAGCACTAAAAGAATAAATCAAAGTGGTAACTTTGCGTTTTGCTCAAAATTATGTTAGAAAAAGACAATACCATCGAAGTTCTCGGCGCAAGAGTTCACAATCTAAAAAATATCGACATTTCTATTCCTAGAGAAAAACTGGTTGTAATTACTGGTTTATCCGGCTCTGGAAAATCATCTTTGGCATTTGACACCATTTATGCCGAGGGCCAGCGTCGTTATGTTGAAACTTTTTCGGCTTATGCCAGACAATTCCTTGGCGGATTAGAACGTCCGGATGTTGATAAAATCGACGGACTTTCGCCTGTTATTGCAATTGAGCAGAAAACCACCAGTAAAAGTCCGCGTTCTACTGTAGGAACTATTACAGAAATTTACGATTTCCTTCGTCTTTTGTATGCCCGAGGCGCTGATGCATACAGTTACAATACGGGCGAAAAAATGGTTTCGTATTCGGACGAACAGATTAGAGATTTAATTATTCAGGATTTTAAAGGAAAACGAATTAATATTCTAGCTCCAATTATTAGAGCCAGAAAAGGTCATTATGCTGAATTATTCCAGCAGATTACCAAACAAGGATTCTTGAAAGTACGCGTTAACGGTGAAGTACAGGATTTGGTTACCGGAATGAAATTAGACCGTTATAAAACCCACGATATTGAAATTGTCGTTGACAGAATGTTGATTGAAGATACTCCAGATAATCAAAAACGTTTGTCTGAAAGTATCAATACTGCTATGCATCACGGCGAAAATGTCTTGATGGTTTTAGATCAGGATACCAATGAAGTGCGCTATTTCAGTCGAAATTTGATGTGTCCTTCAACTGGAATATCCTATCAGAATCCTGAACCGAATTTATTTTCATTCAACTCTCCAAAAGGGGCTTGTCCGCATTGCAATGGATTGGGAACAGTGCACGAAATCAATGTAAAAAAGATAATTCCGAATCCTAAGTTATCGATTAAAGCAGGAGGTTTTGCACCGCTTGGAGAATATAAATCGTCTTGGATTTTCAAACAGCTGGAAACCATTGGCGAGAAGTTTGGTTTTAAAATAACCGATGCAATCGAGAAAATTCCAGAAGAAGCAATGAACATGATTCTTCACGGCGGCAAAGATAAATTTACTGTCAGCTCAAAAGATTTGGGCGTGACACGCGATTATAAAATTGATTTTGAAGGGATTTCTCATTTTATCAAAAATCAATACGACGAAAGCGCCACAACTAGTATCAAGCGCTGGGCAAAAGATTTTATGGACGAAATTCCGTGCCCGGTCTGCGAAGGTTCGCGTTTAAAAAAAGAAGCACAGTTTTTTAGAGTAAATGGAAAAAACATCACCGAATTGTGTGATATGGATATTTCTGATTTAACTGCTTGGTTTCAGGATTTAAATAATCATTTGACAGACAAACAGCTTTTGATTGCTTCTGAAGTTGTAAAAGAAATCAAAGACCGTTTGAACTTTCTGATGAATGTTGGTTTGAATTACTTGGCTTTAAGCCGAAGTTCAAAATCACTTTCCGGCGGTGAAGCACAGCGTATTCGTTTGGCAACACAAATTGGTTCGCAATTGGTTGGGGTTTTATATATTTTGGATGAGCCAAGTATTGGGTTGCACCAAAGAGACAATGAAAAACTAATTAAATCATTGGAACAATTACGCGATATCGGGAACTCGGTTATTGTGGTTGAGCATGATAAAGACATGATCGAAACAGCCGATTACGTTATTGATATAGGCCCGAAAGCCGGAAAATACGGAGGTGAAATTATCAGTATCGGAACTCCAAAGGAAACCTTAGCTTCTAACACTATTACTGCTCAATATCTGAATGGTAAAATGAAACTGGAGATTCCGAAAGAGCGACGTAAAGGGAATGGAAAATTCCTAAAACTAACCGGCGCAACGGGAAACAATCTAAAAAATGTTTCTATTGAAATACCGCTCGGGCAGATGACTTGCGTTACAGGAGTTTCTGGAAGCGGGAAATCGACTTTGATTAACGAAACCCTCTACCCGATCTTAAATGCTTATTATTTTAACGGAGTTAAAAAACCGCAGCCTTACAAAAAAATAGAAGGCTTGGAACACATTGACAAAGTAATTGATATTGACCAAAGTCCGATTGGTCGTACACCGCGTTCCAATCCTGCAACTTATACAGAGGTTTTTACAGAAATCAGAAATCTGTTTACCATGACATCAGAAAGTATGATCCGCGGTTATAAAGCGGGACGTTTCAGCTTTAATGTAAAAGGCGGACGATGCGAAACCTGTGAAGGTTCTGGAGTAAGAACGATCGAAATGAACTTTCTGCCAGATGTTTATGTAGAATGCGAAACGTGTCAGGGAAAACGCTTCAATAGAGAAACTTTAGAAATCAGATATAAAGGAAAATCTATTTCGGATGTTTTGGATATGACGGTTGATGAAGCGGTTCCGTTTTTTGAAAATATCCCGAAGATTTACCGAAAAATCAAAACGATTCAAGATGTTGGTTTGGGCTACATTACACTTGGACAGCAAAGTACAACGCTTTCTGGCGGTGAAGCGCAGCGTATCAAACTAGCGGGAGAATTGTCTAAAAAAGATACCGGAAATACATTTTATATTCTGGACGAACCTACGACAGGATTACATTTTGAAGACATTCGTGTTTTGATGGAGGTTATCAATAAATTGGTTGATAAAGGAAACACAATTCTGATTATCGAACATAATATGGACGTGATTAAACTTGCGGATTATATTATCGATATTGGTCCTGAAGGCGGAAAAGGCGGCGGACAGCTAATTGCAAAAGGAACTCCAGAAGAAGTAGCTAAGAATAAAAAGAGTTATACGGCTAAGTTTTTGAAGAAAGAATTAGAGTAAAAAACAGCATCTTTGTCAAGGTTCTTAATCTTGACAAAGATTTACACATTTTCTTAATTTAACAGTAATTATTTTATATTTTAGCTCATAAAAAGCAAAATATGAAATCAACCGTATTATTTATTGCAATATCATTAATCTCGCTTAATTCTTATTCTCAAACTGAAAAAGACAGCCTTACTAAAATTGTCCGAGAACGAATTAAAAACATAAAAGACTCGCAATCCGAGAATCCGTATTACAGTAAAGAAGAAGCACAAGAGGATTATACAAATGAAGTAGGTACTTTTCAAGCTTTGGCCCAGCCAGCTGAAGATAGTGATTTAGCCAATTATTTTAAGATATATCTAGAAAAAAAACTTCTCAAAAAAATTGACTTTTCTGCCATAAAATGGTCTTCTTTTTACAAACATCTATCAAATAACAAATACAATTATACAATTCGCTTAACTTTTGAATTAAGCAAAACAGGCAAAGCAACAAACTGCCGCATCAATACTGGAAATAAAGATGTAGACCGAAAAGTTATTGAAGTTTTCAAAAAATATCCTTTAGAAAAACTGGGACTGAAAGAAAGTGACAAATCAGGAAAAATAAGTGTGCAATTATTTGCGAAAGAAGATAAAGATGTCCTGATAAAAGCAAGTAAGTTTGCTGTAGTCGATGAAGCTCCCGTAATAAAAGGCTGCGAAGATTTGCAGTTCTATTGGCAAGTTAATAAATGTCTTTATGAGCAATTAAACGAATATATAGTACAGCACATTTCATTAAAAACGCTTAATAGTCAAGAATTAAGAGGGGAAATTATCTTGAGATATCGTTTTACAATTAATGAAACAGGAAAAATCACGAAGGTAAATTCTATCGCTCCAAACAAAATCATTAAAGACGAAATTGATCGCCTTATAATGTCATTCAATGCCATAACGGCTCCGGGAAAAAGAAATAATATTCCTAAAACCACATATTGCGAGACTTACCGAACTATTACAATAGAAAATTTGAAATAAAAAATTCTTGATTACTTTTTAAAATTTAAAAAGACGCAAAAAGACAAGCTTAATTCATTGAATATGAATTAGAAGCAGATTTGTAATTATTAAAGTATATTACTTTTAGATTATAATTCGTGTTTTTTATAACAATTCTAGAAAAAAGAGTTAATTTAGTATCCGCTTTTTCTGAAAAATTTAAAGTTTTAAAGAAAGATCTTTAAATTAAACCAATTGTTTGTTTGAAGCAGACTGCCCTAGCCCTGATGGGAACGGCATCCTTTTTCTTGCTTCTTTAGCAAGGAAAAGATATAGTGGACAGCAGGAATCAGCTCCTTATCCTTTGACTATGCCTGGGATAAAAAAAGACAAAAACATAATAAAATAATAAATTAAAATACCTAAAATGAGATTAGAAGATTTTGATAATGATGAGGATAAAGTAATTCAGGATCGTTTGAAACAAAAAACGTGGAATGAAATTAGAACCAATGACAGCTGGGCGATTTTTAAAATTATGTCGGAGTTTGTAAACGGTTACGAAGCAATGGGACGTATTGGCCCGTGTGTTTCGATTTTTGGATCTGCGAGAACAAAACCAGATGATAAATACTATTTATTGGCAGAAAAAATTGCTTACAAAATTAGTAAAGCGGGTTATGGTGTGATTACGGGAGGAGGCCCGGGAATCATGGAAGCTGGTAATAAAGGTGCACATTTGGGCGGCGGAACTTCGGTTGGTCTGAATATCGAACTTCCGTTTGAGCAGCATTTTAATCCGTATATTGATCACGATAAAAACCTGAATTTTGACTATTTCTTTGTGAGAAAAGTAATGTTCGTGAAATATTCTCAAGGGTTTGTGGTGATGCCGGGCGGTTTTGGAACTTTGGACGAAATGTTTGAAGCGATTACCTTAATCCAGACTAAGAAAATTGGAAAATTCCCAATTATTTTGGTTGGAGTAGAATTTTGGTCAGGATTGATCGAATGGGTAAAAACGGTTTTGGTTGAAAAAATGCATACGGTAAGCCCAGAAGATTTAAACTTATTTAAGATCGTTGATACAGAAGACGAAGTGGTTGATGTATTGGATAAATTCTATAAAAAATACGATTTGAGTCCAAACTTCTAAAAAATTAAACCTTATAAACGAAATAAGTAGAAGCCTATACGGCTATTTTTGAATGAACTTATAACACTCATAGGGTTAAAATAAGGATTACTATTATAAAAATTGAAAGCTGTTTTTTTAAAACAGCTTTTTTTATACTATTTTTACAAAAATCCGAAATCATTTTCAACCCACAAATGCCAAAATTGTAAGCCGTACTTGAAATCATCCTATAAAATTATATTCTACATTTTAGTTTTATTTATTACGGTAAAACTAACTGCGCAACATCAAATTAAGATGGAAGTGGCGGTGAATCTTGAACTTAAAACACTGAATGTTAAACAGGATATTATTTTTGTTAATACTTCTAATGATTCTCTGGATTCAATTGTTTTAAACGATTGGAACAATGCTTTTGCAGACAAAAATACACCGCTGGCAAAACGTTTTTCGGACGAATTTTACAGGGGTTTTCATTTAGCGAAAGCGGCAGATCGAGGTAATACTACTATTTTGAATCTGACTGACAACAATTTTACTGCGCTGGAATGGGAACGCACGGACAAAAATCCTGATTTCATTATTGTTAGATTGAATCAAAAACTAGCTCCAAATGAAAAAATCAATCTGCATCTGACGTATATTTCGAAGATTCCGAATGATAAATTTACCCATTACGGATTCGATCAGAAAGGCGGCATGGCGTTGAAAAACTGGTTCTTAACCCCTGCCCGATTGGAGGATCATAGTTTTGTAAAATACAACAACTTCAATCTGGACGATATTGCCAATGCTAGCGCGGATTATGAAGTCGAAATAAAGATTCCGAGCCAGTATTCTATCGCTACGGATTTAAATTCGATCTCGAAAAATGTATCAAATGCAGATTTCAATATTTATTCTTTTACAGGAAATAACAGAATTGATTTTAGTCTTTTTATTGAAAAGCAAAACAATTTCAGAAGCTATAACAATGGCAGACTAGAAGTTTTGACTGATCTGAAAAACAAGAAAATAGATGAATTTCAAAAAGCTATTATCATTAATCGTGTAACTTCTTTTGCTGAAAGTTTTATTGGCAAATATCCGTATGAGAAAATTACCGTTTCGCAGGCAGATTACGACCGAAATCCGTTTTATGGATTAAATCAGCTACCTTCTTTCATTAGTCCGTTTCCGGATGATTTTATGTTTGAAATTACTTTTTTAAAGACTTTTTTAAACAATTATCTTAAAACCAGCCTTAAATTGGATCCCCGAAAAGACAATTGGATTTATGACGGAATTCAGATTTATGTGATGATGCGATATATGGAAGAACATCATCTGGATAAGAAAATGCTGGGACGTCTTTCTGACATGAAATTGTTTAAAAGCTACAATATTACAAACCTTACTTTTAACGAACAATACAGCTATTATTATATGCTGATGGCTCGTAAAAACCTGGATCAGCCCCTGGGTGACCCAAAAAACACGCTGATTAAATTTAACGAACAAATTGCGAGTAAATACCGCGCTGGTTTAAGTCTGAGTTATCTGGATGATTACCTGAATCATAATATTGTACCGCAAAGTATTCAGCAGTTTTATGATCTTAATAAAACGGAACAAACCAATCGCGTTGATTTTGAGCAGATTTTAACTCAAAACAGCCCTAAAAATATTGACTGGTTTTTTAATACCATTATTGATTCCCGCGATATTATTGATTATAGATTTACGGGCGTTTCTAGAACTGCTGACAGTGTGAAATTTTCTATCAAAAACAGGACTGGTATTTATGCGCCCATTCCGATATACGGTGTCAAAAAAAACAAAGTAGTTTTTAAAGAATGGATAGAACCCAAAACCAAAGATTCTGTTTACGAATTTGACAGAAAAAATGCGGACAAAATCGTGATTAATTACGATAACGAAGTTCCTGAATTTAACCAAAGAAACAACTGGAAATCCTTAAAACACCTTTCTTTAAATCGTCCGATAAAATTTAATTTTGCCAAAGATCTGGAAGATCCTTATTACAATCAGATATTGTATCTGCCGACGATTTACTATAATTATTACGACGGAATTACGCCGGGAGTTCGTTTTAGCAATAAAACCATTCTGGACAAACCGTTTACGTTTGATGTCAATCCTGCATATTCTATAAAAGCGGGTACATTATCTGGTTCTTCTGCTTTTTCGTGGAGCGAATATTACAGAAACAGCCTTTTGTATAATGTGCGCTATTCGATCAGCCAGAATTATTTTCATTATGCGCCGGATGCCACCTATTTGAGATTGAATCCGATGGTGCAGTTCCGCATCCGCGAAGAAGATTTTAGAGACAATAAAAAACAACTTATTTTATTGAGACAGGTAATTGTAAACCGTGAAGCCAGTGATTATATTACCGACAATTCCAAACCCAACTATTCGGTTTTTGATGTTCGTTATTCTAACACCAAAACAGAACTTATTGATCACTTTAATTTGATGGGAGATCTGCAGTTTTCAAGCGGTTTTTCTAAGGTTTCGGGAGAAATAGAATACAGACATCTGTTTGAAAACAATCGCAAATTAAATCTTAGGTTTTTTGCCGGAACGTTCATAAAAAACACAACAAATTCAGATTATTTTAGTTTTGGTTTAGACAGGCCGACAGATTATCTGTATGATTACAATCTTTTTGGAAGATCTGAAAGTTCTGGTTTTTTCAGCCAGCAGTATGTAATTGCAGAGGGCGGTTTTAAGTCGCAGCTGCAGCCCGCATTTGCTAATCAATGGATGACGACTCTAAATGCCAGCTATGCGGTTTGGAACTGGGTTGAACTCTATGGCGACATAGGTTTTTTAAAAAATAAACATCAAAATGAGTTTTTTGCTTATGATACAGGAGTACGTTTAAATTTGGTTCCGGATTATTTTGAACTTTATTTTCCGGTATACTCTAACAACGGCTGGGAAATAGCACAGCCGAGTTATAAAGAAAAAGTAAGATTTATAATCACTTTCTCTCCAAAAACATTAGTTACTCTTTTTACCCGAAAATGGTTTTAATTAAATATATTTTAATCAAAAACATAAATTATTGTTAATAAAAACAGAAAAACAATACAGATAACATAAATAAAATACGTAGTTTTTTCATTTTAAATACAAATAATTAAATTATATTTATTTTAAAGAATTATGATTATTGATTGTTTTTAAGTAATTTCGCGTCACAAATTTGACCCTTTACGATTATGATAAAAGAAATGAACAATACTACTTTGACATTTGAAGATTTCAAAACTGAGGTATTGAATGACTACAGAATAGCCGTTACAAGCCGTGAATGTAGTCTTTTAGGTCGAAAAGAAGTATTAACAGGAAAAGCTAAATTTGGAATTTTCGGCGATGGTAAAGAAGTACCGCAGCTGGCAATGGCTAAGGCTTTTAAAGATGGTGATTTCCGATCTGGATACTATAGAGATCAAACTTTTATGATGGCTATCGGCGAATTAAACGCGAAGCAGTTTTTTGCTGGTTTATATGGTCATACTGATTTGAACTATGATCCGATGTCGGCCGGAAGACAAATGGGCGGACACTTTGTAACACATAGTTTAAACGAAGACGGTTCTTGGAAAGACCTTACAAAACAAAAAAATTCGAGCTCTGATATTTCACCTACTGCAGGACAAATGCCTAGATTATTAGGTTTGGCGCAGGCTTCAAAAATCTACAGAAATGTTGACGGAATTACAATTAAAGATAAATTCTCTGTTAATGGTAATGAAGTAGCCTGGGGAACTATTGGTAATGCCAGTACTTCTGAAGGTTTATTTTTTGAAACTATAAATGCTGCCGGAGTTTTACAAGTACCAATGGTAATGAGTGTCTGGGATGATGAATACGGAATTTCTGTTCATGCAAAACATCAAACGACTAAAGAAAATATATCTGAAATTTTAAAAGGATATCAGCGTGACGAAGACTCTAAAGGATATGATATTATTAGAGTTAAAGGCTGGGATTATGCAGAATTGGTTTCGACTTACCAAAGAGCGGGCGCCATTGCACGTGAGGAGCATGTTCCGGTTTTGATTCACGTAAACGAATTGACACAGCCGCAAGGACATTCTACTTCTGGTTCTCACGAACGTTACAAAAGCGCTGAAAGACTGGCTTGGGAAAGAGATTTTGACTGTATCCGCCAGATGCGTTTGTGGATGATTGCGATTAATATTGCGTCTCCAGAAGAATTAGCAGAACTTGATTTTCAATTGAAAAAAGAGGTTCTTGAAGCTAAAAAAGAGGCTTGGAATGATTTTATAAATCCAATAATTGAAGATCAAAAAAATCTTTTGACCTTATTGGAACAGATTGCAGAAGCAAGCATCAACCATAAAGAGAGAATTAAAAAATTAATTTCGGAATTAAGCGCTATTAAAGCGCCTTTGAAAAAAGAACTTTTAGTATATGCTCGAAAAATTCTTCGCTTTATTGAAGTTCCAAATAGTAAAGAACTTTTATCAAACTGGATTACAAAATTTTTAAAAGAAACTCAAGTAAAATTCAGCAGTAACCTGCATTCGGAATCAGGGCAGAATGTTTTTTCTGTAGAAAAAGTATTGCCGAAGTATGCTGAAAATGCAAAACCGGACTTAGACGGACGAATGATTCTTCGTGATAATTTTGATGCTTTGTTTGCAAAATACCCAGAAACTTTAATTTTTGGAGAAGATGTTGGAAATATCGGAGACGTAAATCAAGGTCTTGAGGGCATGCAGGAAAAATACGGTGAACTTCGTGTTGCCGATGTCGGAATTCGTGAAGCTACTATTATAGGCCAAGGTATTGGTATGGCTTTAAGAGGTTTACGCCCTATTGCTGAGATTCAATATTTAGATTATTTATTGTATGCTATTCAGATCATGAGTGATGATTTGGCTACACTTCAATATAGAACAGTAGGAAAACAAAAAGCGCCTTTAATCATCAGAACCCGCGGACACCGTTTAGAAGGTATCTGGCATTCTGGTTCTCCAATGGGAATGATTATCAACGCTATTCGCGGCATCCATGTTTTGGTTCCAAGAGACATGACTCAAGCAGCTGGTTTTTATAACACTTTGTTAGAATGTGATGAACCTGCTTTGGTTATCGAATGTTTGAACGGATATCGTTTAAAGGAAAAAACTCCTTTGAATTTTGGAGAATTTAAAACGCCAATTGGAGTTGTAGAGACTCTAAGAGACGGTACTGATATTACTTTAGTTTCTTATGGATCAACTTTAAGATTGGTTCAGCAAGCAGCTCATGAATTAGCCGAAAAGGGAATTGATTGTGAAGTTATTGATATTCAATCTTTACTTCCGTTTGACATTAACAAAGACATTGTAAAAAGTATTGCAAAAACAAACCGTCTTTTAGTAATTGATGAAGATGTGCCAGGAGGAGCTTCAGCATTCATTTTACAGCAGATTTTAGAAGAACAAGATGCTTATAAACATTTGGACAGTAAACCACAAACTTTAGCAGCAAAAGCGCACAGACCAGCCTACGGAACTGACGGTGATTATTTCTCTAAACCTTCTGCAGAAGACATTTACGAGAAAATTTACGATATGATGCACGAAGTTAATCCGGCTAAATATCCAAATTTATATCAATAAATAAATTGATTTTAATACCTAAAAAAGCTCCAATCTTAATCGATTGGAGCTTTTTTCATTTATCATTCAACCACAGCGAGAAATTATCCTAGAAAGAAATTCGCGAAAAATTCATCCATCATTGTCGAGCTGCTTACGGAGATTTCTCCTTCGTCGAAATGACAAGATTGTGGATAGTAATTAAACAATTAATTAAATATCACGCAGCATTGCTCTAGCTCTTTCCAAATCCTCAGCCGTATCAATTCCAATACTCACATGGGCAGTCTCGACCATTTTAATGCGTTTTCCGAACTCTAAATATCTTAATTGCTCCAGTTTCTCAGAAGCTTCTAAAGATTTCATAGGAAGGCTGTAAAAGTCTAATAAAGCCTGTTTTCTGAAGGCGTAAATTCCAATGTGTTGAAAGTATCTTACACCAACATTTTTCTCTCTAGGATACGGAATTACGGATCTCGAAAAATACAACGCAAACTGCGATTGGTCTACCACAACTTTTACGTTATTTGGATTATTGATTTCCTCTTCATCTGTAATTTCGCGCATCAATGAAGCCAAATCTACTTTCTTTTCTGTATCATTTTTAAAAACAGATAAAACCTGCTCTAATGGTCCAGCTTCTGTAAAAGGTTCATCGCCCTGCACATTCACTACAACATCTACATCAAGATCTGCAATAGCTTCGGCAATTCTGTCGCTGCCAGATTCGTGTTCTTTGATACTCATAATAGCTTTTCCGCCGTTTGAAACGATTTCATTAAAAATCAAATCAGAGTCGGTTACTACAAAAACATCCTGAAATAAGTTTGTAGAAACTGCCGCTTCATAGGTTCTTAGAATTATTGTTTTGCCTCCCAAATCCTGCATTAGTTTTGCAGGGAAACGTGTTGAAGCATATCTCGCCGGAATTACCGCTATTATTTTCATTTTTTATATCTTTTATTTTTAGCGAATCTTTGCGGAAAATCTTCTTGCAGCTTTGTGAAATTATAACACAGAGATTCGCAAAGATTTGCAATGAGATTCACAGAGTTTTTTTTACATAATTTTTACCGAAGTCATACTTAAAGAACCTGCCAATAATTTGTCATTAAACAAACTCAAATCATCAGTTTTGTCTTTTAAACCTAAAGTGTACAATAACGGCAGATAATGCTCTGGTGTCGGCACGGCTAATTGTACGGCTTTATTCATTTTTTCAAAATCAATCAACGGCTGAAAATTCCCATCTAACAAATAATTATTTACGGTTTCTCTTGCTTCAATAGCCCAATCGTAACCATAATTGTCTTTGTCAAAATTTCTGAAATCGACCATTCGGAGATTGTGTACAATATTGCCGCTTCCGATGATTAAAACACCTTTATAGCGCAATGCCTGCAGTTTTTGGGCCAATTCAAAATGATACTGCCCTGATTTAGTATAATCTATACTCAGCTGAATAACTGGAACATCTGCGTTTGGATACAAATGTTTAATAACGCTCCAGGCACCGTGATCTAACCCCCAGTGTTCGTCTAATTCGACCATTATAGGATCTAAGATTTTCTGAGTTTCCACAGCCAATTCCGGGCTTCCTTTTGCGGGATATTGTACATCAAAAAGTGCCTGCGGGAATCCTCCAAAATCGTGAATGGTTCTCGGCATTTCCATTGAAGTTACTTTTGTTCCTTTGGTAAACCAATGCGCAGAAACACATAAAATAGCATTGGGCTGCGGTAATGTTTTGGCCAGATCCCGAAAACCAGCCACAAACTGATTTTCTTCAATGGCATTCATGGGGCTCCCATGTCCTAAAAACAGAACGGGCATTTTATCGGTATTCGAAAACGTTGATGAAATCGAATGTAAATCATTTAGTGTCGTCATTTGCTAAAGTTTCTTTTTCGCCACGAATTCACGAATTATTCAAATGAAATTCGTGAATTCGTGGCGGAAAAATTTATTCTTCAAAACTCTCGTCTTTAAAACCTATCAAATATAATTTATTTTTGGCACGTGTCATTGCTGTATAAAGCCATCTGATGTAATCACGGTCGATTCCGTTTGGAAGATACGGCTGTTCGATAAACACCGTATTCCACTGCCCTCCCTGAGATTTATGACACGTAATCGCGTACGAGAATTTAACCTGCAATCCGTTAAAATATTCGTTTTCTTTAACTTTCTGAAATCTCTTATATTTTGTTGATTCCTCTTCATAATCTTTCATCACTTCTTCGTACAAACGATTTGATTCTTCATACGTCAAAGAAGGAGATTCACTCGTCAAAGTATCCAGAATCAGAACCGTTTCAAAAGGTTTTTGGTTGGGATAATCAACCATTCTGATTTTTACTTTTGCAAATTTAAATCCGTAGAGTTCTCTGATTCCAAACATTTCCAGAACTTCAATAATATCTCCGTTGGCGATAAATCCAGCTTCGTCGGTTTCTTTTAGCCAGAAATAATTATTCTTTACCACCATCAGGAAATCGCCGACAGAAAGTTCGCTTTCTTTAAATAAAATACGACTTCGAATCTGTTCGTTATATTGATTGGCTCTTTTATTAGAACGAACAATAAACGCCGTATCCTCAATACTCCAATCGCTGTATGCCGTATTGATCGCATCTTGAATATCGTAACCATCCGTTAGTCTTACAATATCTTTAAACTTCTTGACATTGAATTTAAACTCCGTAATAAAACTTTCTTTGAGCAATTCACGAAGTTCTGTTGCGTTATACAAAATCCCAGAACTTTCTTCCTGACGCATTACTTCGTCCAATTCGATATGATCAATTTCTTTATCGTAATGCACTCCTAAAGTCTGAATATCAAGTGCCGGGCTAATATCTAAATTAACGGGAGGAAGCTGCGCAGTGTCTCCTAAAAGAATCATTTTACAATTACTTCCAGAATAAACGTAATTGATCAAATCATCGAGAAGCGATCCGCTGTCGAGAGTACTGTCTGAGATCATAGAGGCCTCATCGACGATAAAAATGGTATTTTTATGTTTGTTGACTTGTTTGGTAAACGCAATGCCGCCTCCAGAGGATTTTTTAGGGAAATAGATTTTTTTGTGAATCGTAAAGGCTGGATTATTCGAATAATTGGCAATAACTTTTGCCGCACGACCAGTTGGCGCCAGCAAAACATATTTTTTATTGATGTCGCCCAGATTGTTTACGATAGTCGAAATCACAGTGGTTTTTCCGGTACCCGCATATCCTTTCAAAACAAAAATGGTATCGTTTTGGGGTTCGGTTAAAAAAATAGCGATTTTTTGAAAAAAAATATCCTGTTTGTGAGTGGGTGCAAATGGGAATCGTTTTTGTAAAATACCGTAAAACAGTGCAGAATTCATAGTGTAATATTGAAAGACAAAGTTCGGCTTTTATTTTTAAAACATATAGGTAATATAGGTTCATTTAAACAGTTTTTTTATGTGCTGCTTTTTGCACGCGGATGAAGCAGATTCGCAATTGCGAAAGCACGGATTTACAAGGATTTTCTAATTTTTAAAAACTAAATCTATTTTTCTGTGTCAGCGAATCTGGGTGATTAGTATTCTATAATAAAACCATACTAAAACAAACTTACATCGTTCATAGGACTCAAAAAACCTCATTACCAAACCTTTTCTTAACCTTATTTTAAAATTCAATTGAAATTGTTTTTTGAAATTGCAATTATAATTGTTGCTTTTTAATTTGTAAGTTTGTGACGCCTAAAATTCTTTCTTGATTTAAACAGGTAACGAATTGTAAATCAACTATGTCATTACACAATACTAACATTACTTCAAAAAATTATAAAAAACTTTCGATACAGGTTTCTCTAACGGGATTCTCATATTGTTGTTTTGATACTTTAAATAATGTCATCACTTCTTTTAAAGAAATTGAATTTGATACTTCTAATAAATCAATAAAAATTGAAGATTTATTTACCGAAGCTTTCAAAAAAAATCCTGAATTACGAGCTGCTTATGATGAAGTAATGGTTATTCACAATAATAATCTTTCGACTTTTGTCCCAACGGCTTTGTTTGACGAAAACTATTTAGGAAGTTATCTGCAATACACTACAAAGGTATTTGAAACCGATTTTTTTACTTTTGACACTCTTTCAAAGTATCAGATGAATTCGGTTTATATTCCGTATGTAAACATTAATAATTTCCTGATTGATAATGTTGGTTCTTTTGACTCCAAACATGCTAACAGTATTTTGGTCGAAAAAATTCTGGACAATTCCAGAAATAACGACGAAAAGAAAATGATCGTAAATTTTAATCCAGGCAATTTTGAAGTGATCGTCGTTCAGAATCAGAAATTATTACTTTTTAATTCTGTGGAATACAATACGCCGGAAGATTTTATTTATTACATTTTATTTACAGCAGAACAATTGAGTCTCAATCCCGAAAGTTTTCAGCTCGAATTATTAGGAACGATCGCAGAGAACGATCCTTTTTATGCTATTGCTTACAAATACATACGCCATATTTCGTTTTTGGATGTGACCAAACTGCAAGAAAAAAACAACTATACAACTGCTCAAAATCAAAAACATTATATCTTATTTCAATCATGAGAATTATTTCAGGAAAACACAAAGGGCGAAGAATTTTTCCGCCAAAAAACTTACCTGTAAGACCAACGACTGATATGAGTAAAGAAGCATTGTTTAATGTTTTGAATAATCATTTTAGTTTTGACAGCTTAAAGGTTTTGGATTTATTTTCGGGAACCGGGAATATCAGCTACGAATTTGCTTCACGCGGCAGCGCACCGATCACTTCTGTGGACGGCGATTTTGGATGCGTTAAATTCATTAAACAGGTTTCATCAGAATTTGATTTTGATATTGCTGCAACCAAAAGTGATGTTTTTAAATTTTTAGAAAACGCCAAAACGACTTACGATATTATTTTTGCCGATCCGCCTTACGGATTGGATCAGGCGACTTTTGAAAAAATTGTTTTAACGGTTTTTGAAAGAGATTTACTGGAAGAAGATGGAATGATGATTATCGAGCATTCTAAATACACCAAGCTCGATCATATGAGTAATTTTTCTTTTCAAAAAAGCTACGGCGGTTCTTATTTTAGTTTCTTCGAATTAAATTCTACCGATGATGATGAAGAACTACCACATGATAGGTCTAAAAAAGAAGCTGAAGAAGACGAAGGTTAGTTTTCAGACGCAGATTGCACAAATTTATTTTTGTATTTAAATATCACTGCCTTCAGCTGAAACTGGAGGTTTTTTATTGCCATGAATACGACAAAAAGCTGTTGAAATCAGCGTCTCATTTTATCGAATTCTGCTTTCATTTTCGTTAATACTCTTTTCTTTATAATCGGAATTTTTAACTTTCCCGAACGTATAGCGAACAGCAATCGAGATTTCGCGTGCATCCACTAGATATCTGGATTTAGAATTGACGTCGTTTATGGTCAGTTGCTCTTTGTAAATCGTAGTTCTAAAAAGGTCGTTAAAACTCAACGTACAATTCCAGTTTTTGAAGGTTTTAGCCAAAGACATGTCCATAATAAAATTAGCGCCATGCTCATAAATTCCTTTGTATTGTTTCGTTGCGCCCCACCAGCCTATTACAAATTTATAACCTTTGGTAAGATCAAATTCGTTGTTAGAATAATAATATACATACGGCTTAGATTTCATAAAAACTGCTGCTTGGTCTTCTACTTTTTCTAAATAAAAAACCAAAGAATTGGTTGTTGTCCAAAATTTATAGCTGAAAGGCAATTCAAAATCAAGGCTTACTCCGGTTTCTTTATTAAAATTGACCTCAGAAATGGTCAACACATTGGTTTCTTTATTAAAAATAAAACTCGAATACATTGGATTTTTAACCCCATAGTAACTCAATTTAACTGTTTTGTCATGATACTGAAAAGTGCTCGAAATTTCATCAACGACAGCGGGATCGATATTCATGCTGTTTCCGTACAAAAAATACGGATTTATATAAGTTGAAATCTGGCTTAACCGAGAATAATTCGGTCTTACAATGCTTTTGGCGTAATTTAAACTGATGCTTTTTGTACTGTCTATAGGAACCGTAAACTGCGCTTTGGGAAATAAATTGGTGTAATTTTTATCTAATACAGGCAGACTCTGCGATTTAAAAACACCACTGACATTGGTATTTTCAACTCTTAAACCAACCGAAAAATCCATCTTTTTTATCTTTCCAGAAAGTTGTGTGTAACCAGCTGTGTTTTGTTCCTTAAAATTATAATTAGAAATCGCGTTTTCATTTTCATCATAATTAAAAATAGAAACGTCAGATTTCGATTTTGCCTGTAAATACAAGCCTCCGTATTCCCAGTTCATTTCATTTTTAAACTTTTTTTCTAAATCAATTCTGCTCGAAAAGACATCGACATTAAATTTCTGATCTCGGTTTTGCGATAACTCAAATTCGGTTTCGTTAAATTTATTTTCAACCAAACTCCATAAATGCTGGTTAAAATTGGAATACTGAAAACCTGTAAACAGCTTTGTATCTATAAATTTCAGCTTTTTAGAATAATTTATAAACGCATTTACAAAGTTCTTTTTACTCGTATTGTCACTCCAAGTCAAGACATTATTTTCTTCGTCCTGATTCTTATCGTATGTAAATGTGTTGATCGGAAAAGTATCATGCCGCAGTTTGCCGCTGGCATTAATCGAAAAATAATCGTCCTCATTTATTTTATAAAACAAGCCCCCTCCAAAAATATACTCGTGTACTTTACTATCGGCCGTTACATCGTAATTTGAAACAATAGAAGCCTGCGGAATCTCGTAAGCAATACTATGATTTTCCCAAGGATTCCGGCGGTTGTAATTAAAATTGGCTTTCAGTTCTACTTTATTCTTTTTGAAATTCGAATTGAAACCCAGATAATTATTGTAGTTCTTTTTAAACGAAGCCATTTCAGAAATCTCGGTTCTAAAACTGTCTTTTTTACTTAATTTTCTAGTGATTAAAATGACAGCTCGTCCTGACGCTTCGTATTTTGAAGAGGGATTCTGAATGATCTCAATCGTTTTGATATCCGAAACTGCTAAAGCATTCAAATCGCTCATTTCTGCTTTTTGATTGTCAATATAAATAAGCGGATTTCCTTTGCCGACAAGCGTAATCTTTTCTCGATCAGAACTTACCTGCACCAAAGGAAGTTTTGCCAGCAAATCTACCGGATTGGGGATCGTGTTGTAAATAGAATTTGCAACATCAACTTTGATATTGCCGTTGTTGTTGGTAAATGCTTTTTTATGCTGCTTCACGATCACTTCTTGCAATTCTTTTGAAATAGAATCTTTTGGCGTTTCGTTTTGTGCATTTGCAATTAAAGAAAACAAAAACAGATAAATTATGATGAAGATTTTTAAGAGCAGGTTACTATTCATTTTAAAATGGTTTTGATTATGCTGCTGCAAAAATGAATCAGAAAACAGTATTTGAAAGTTAATGGAAGGTTAATCGAGCGTTAATCTGTTTTTTGTCTTGTAAAAGCTTTATTTTTGAAACGAATTTTGAATCGATATGAAACAAAGAATCAATCTCTTAATCACGTTTTCTATTATTGCACTGATCATTTTATCGACGGTGCAGTGTTATTTGGTTAAAACCGCCTACGATTACAAAGTGGCGCAGTTTCATACGGAAATCAAAAACGAAATTGCTTCGATTACTAATAATTACAGTGACATTGATTCTGCCTTTATTGCTAGAAAAGAAGCGCTCTATAAAAGTCTTTCTGAAAGGTACATTCACGGAAAAAACAACAAGTTGGAAATTCAGAAAGGCATTATTGAAAACGAATTTCGTGATGCGGTTACTAAAAGAATCCAGTTGAAATTTGAACGTGACCTTCCTAATTTAAAAATTGATTTTGCGATTGTACTCAATAAATTTATCCTTTATAAAAACGCTCAAAAATCGGATACTATCTTCTCCGAAAAGCCTTTTATTCATAATAAATTGTACGGAAATCTAGCTTCTTTAAACCAGGCATTTCTAGTTCGAAATTATGTCGAAACAACCAATGCAAGCCTTGAAGGACAAGATTACAAATTATTGACCGAGGATTCGATGTATGTTTCTGTTGTCGATTGGGAAATGATTATTATGAAACGAATGACTTTTATTTTAGTGCTTTCGTTATTGTCAATAGTCACTTTAATCAGTCTTTTTGTGATTGCGATTAAGGCTTTAATTAAACAGAAAAAAGTAAACGAAGTCAAAACTGATTTCATTAATAATATTACGCATGAATTAAAAACACCTTTGGCGACTTTAGGGATTTCGACCAAAATTTTAGAGCGAAAAGATATTCGTGAAAACGAAGAAAATTTCAATTTGGTGGTCAACACTATTTCCCGTCAAAACAATCGCCTGCAAAGTTTAATAGATCAGGTTATGGCGAACTCTTTGGCCGAAAATCAAATCGAACTTCGTAAAGAAAAAGTAGAAGCCAGAAGTTTTCTTTTAACCATTATTGACGATTTTAAAGTCGCGTATCCAAAAGTTCATATTAAAACCGTTTTTAACGAAGCCAGTACTCATTTGGTTTTAGATCCTTTTCACTTAACAACGGCACTTTTAAATGTATTGGAAAATGCTGTAAAATACGGTTCAGATAAGATCACGATTAGAACCAATTTACATGAAAATCAATTTTCGATCAGCATTGAGGACAACGGAATCGGAATTGCTAAAAATAAACAAGCTTTGCTTTTCGAGAAATTTTACCGTGTTGAACAGGGTAATCTGCACAATACAAAAGGTTTAGGCTTAGGATTGTTTTATGTAAACCAAATTATCAAAGCACATCAGGGTTCTGTTAAAGTTGTGAGTGACTTAGGAAAAGGTGCTCAGTTTACTATTTTATTAAATATTTAATTCCCAGATTTTGAAAAAATTACTTTTAGCCGAAGATGATTTTGATTTTGCAGCCATTCTAAAACAGTATTTAGAACTGCATGAATACCAAGTAACTTGGGCAGAAAATGGTGAAATAGCTTTAGAGCATTTTAAAAACCAAACTTTTGATATTTGCGTTTTTGATGTGATGATGCCCAAAATGGACGGCTTTTCATTGGCGGAAAAAACCATTGAAATCAATCCCGAAACTCCTTTTATTTTTCTGACTGCTCGAAAGTTAAAAGAAGATAAAATAATCGGCCTGAAATTGGGTGCCGATGATTATATTGCCAAACCTTTTGAAGCTGATGAACTGATTCTGCGTTTGCAGAATATCTTAAAGAGACTGGAACAAAAGAGAACGCTAAACGGAAATAACACTATTGAAATTGGTTCGTATATTTTTGACAACGAACGCTTAACAATCAGCCACCAAAATCATATACAGCAGCTTACCGAAAAAGAGGCTTCTCTTATCGAATATTTTTACTTAAATCACAATCAGCTTTTAAAAAGAGATCAAATTCTAATGTCTGTCTGGAAAAATGATGATTATTTCTCTGGCAGAAGCATGGATGTTTTTATCAGCAGACTTCGAAAATATTTTAATTCGGATCCGAAAATCAGTATCGAAAGCACTCGAAATATTGGATTGGAATTTAAGATCAATAAGAACTGATTATTTCAGTCTTTTTACTCCAAAGTAATATTTAAATTCTATACCGTAAACGCCCATATTATCTGTTCGTTCTGTCATCGGATTTAACTGGTCAAAAGGCTGCGAAACCCTAACTGAACTATAGCTGACATTTATTGCCAGTGAATTAGAATACCAGCTATCGAAATTAATGACCATTCCAACGCCGAGTCCAATATTGTGCTGCGAAACTGATGTGCTTCTTTCTTTTGCAGCTGTACCCAATTGACTATTGGTATTTACGGTTTCTGTAGCGGTAATTAAGGAATAAATGTATTTTGGAAAAATTTGAAAGTAGGCGCTTTCTCCATAATCACCCAAAGCAATTTTAGGAGCTAAACTAAAATTTACATTAGAGAATGTTTTATCAGAGTTAGAATTAGTATCTACTTTGTTTTTAAATTTTCCAAACATATAATTGGCTTCAATTTCTGGCAGAAAAAAACCAAATAGTTTATATTCTGCACCGGCAGAAAGGCTTACTGCAGGAGATGACTGCGAATCTTTTTCAAAAGAATATAAATGAACAAAACCTCCCAATCCGGCAAACGGACGTAATTCTTGTGCATTGCTAAAAAAGGCTGTAAACAGGACTAAAAAAACGATTATCTTTTTCTGCATATTATTTCCCTAGTACCCAGCCTAAGCTAAAGTTAATAACCGGAACAAACTCAGTATCGTATTGGTCAAAATTAACGCCTGGCCCTGCATTAAATTCCAAATTAAATCTTCCTTTATACGTACGCTGCAATCCCCAAAGCGCAGCAAGCGTAAAAGAGGGTACATAATTTCCGTAATCGCTGTTGGTAGAAATAGATTCAAAGTTATACATCGCATTTAGAGCTAAAAAGTTTCCAGAATTATAAGCTGTTCTTTTTCCTTTAAGGTTTCTTTTTTCCAAGTTGTAATAATGGCGGAACTGCTCATTGATGAGCGGAAAAAAATACACGCTTCCGTCGTTGTAATAACTATTGTATCGATACCCCACTCCTATAACGGCTTCTGAATACAGTGTGTTTTTAGCAGAAAATCCATGTTCGTATACAAAACCTGGAAAAAGCATGTTGATTTTAAATTGATGTTTTCTAACGGAAGGAGCTTCGTCCTGTGCATTTGCTTTGAGCATGCAAAAGAAAAAAGTAAATAGAATTAAGTAGTTTTTTAGCATTTTGGTATTTGGATTAGTGTCAAGCAAATGTAGCATTTTAACAATACGCTTGAAACTCGTTCAAAAAATAATCCTACAAAATTTTAAGGCCGCTGTAGATGCAAAAAATATAATTTTCTGAACCAATGATATAACACACTAGAAACAAATCAATTATACATTTGAGTAACATTAAAACTAAAAATCATGAACCTAAAACGCTTTTTTGGAGGCTTATTAACGATTCTCGGAATTGTTGGCCTTATCTATACCGCTGTAATTTTTGCCGGCACTTCTGGAGCAACGCGCGACATCAAATCTCTTATCATTTACGGAATATTGGGAATCGTATTTTTTATGTCAGGAATCAGTTTGGTTCGTACAACTAAAGACGAATCTTAGTATTTTTTTATATGCCGCGAAGACGCAAAAGCACAACGTTTTTTAACCGCAGATTGCTCAGATTAGATGGATTTTTACTTCACAGAGATATAAAATCTGTTTAAAAGCTTTTGCTCTTAATCAAAAAACTTTGTGTCTTAATGCCTTCGCGGCAAAATCTTATTTCTCCGTAACAGGATTAAAATCCAGTTCTGTAAAATCTCTTTCGGTTTTAGAGATTATAATGGTTGCGACTGTATTTCCAATTAAATTGGTAATGGCTCTGGCTTCACTCATAAATTTGTCGACGCCCAATAAAAAAGCCAACCCTTCTACCGGAATTTTATGCAAAGCTGTTAAAGTAGAAGCAAGAACAATAAAACCGCTTCCGGTTACGCCTGCAGCGCCTTTTGAAGTAATCATTAAAATTCCGATTACAGTTAATATTTCGAAGAAACTCAAATGTACATCGTACAACTGCGCAAGGAAAATCACTGACATGGATAGGTAAATCGAAGTGCCGTCGAGATTAAAAGAATAGCCGGTCGGAATCACCAATCCTACAACAGATTTACTACAGCCCATTCTTTCGAGTTTTATCATAATACTTGGCAGTGCGGCTTCTGAAGAGGAAGTTCCGAGAACGAGCAAAAGTTCTTCTTTAATATATTTTAAGATGGAAAGTATACTGATTTTATAATATCTCAGAATGCTTCCTAAAATTAAAAACACAAAAAGAGCCATCGTTACATAAACACAAAGCATTAATTTACCTAGCGGAATCAAAGTTGCTAAACCAAATTTCCCGATTGTGTACGCCATACCGCCAAAAGCACCAATTGGAGCGAGGTACATAATGTATTTTAATCCTGTAAAAACAACATTAGATAATCTTTCTAAAACCAAAATAGTCTGCTCCCTTTTCTTGTAAAAATTCAAAGCAATACCGCACACAATAGCGGCCAATAAAACCTGAAGTGTAAAATTGGATAAGAAAAAGCTAAGCCACGAAAAATTTTCTGCTGTACTGCTTGTATATTTACTGGCATCTTGCAGTGTTAAGCCTGCTTTATCAATTTTTCCGGGTTGAAAAATATAGGCGACAGCAACACCAATCGCTAAAGCAATTGTCGACACTATCTCAAAATAAGTCAATGCTTTTACGCCGATTCGGCCCACTTTTTTAAGATTTCCCATTCCAGAAATTCCTAAAACTATTGTCAGGAAAATAATGGGTCCAATAAAAAGCTTGATAATGTCGACAAAGGTCTCGCCGACAATTTTCATTTTCACTCCATTTTCAGGCGAATAATGTCCAAGCAGAACACCCGTAATAATGGCGATTAAAACCCAAAAAGTAAGGTTGGTAAAAACGTGATAGTAAATGCTTTTATTTGATTTAGAAGCAGGTTTTGGAGTGGTTACATTCATGAAAAAGAAGCTAGATATTTCACAAATATAAAAAAAATGCAGACCTATAAGCCGGATTCTGTTCTTATCTGGTTTTGCAACAAGACAATACCTTATCATTTATCTAGATTCTGAATTACTCCAGAACTCAATCTACCTACCCTTCGACAACGGACGAGAAGCCCTTAAATGCCGATATACTTGGTATTTCACCGCATAGAGTTTACCTGGTTTCACTACAGCATTACCTGTACATACTTTCTGCTGCACTTGTCCTAATCCTCTCGTTCCAAAAAACGAGAGAACCGACGGGCGTTACCCGCTATGCTTCTCTGTGGTGTCCGGACTTTCCTCCCTCCCGATAAATCAGGACGACGATAAGGCGGTCTGCCCGGCAAAAGTAACACTTTATGAATTAAGAATAATGATTTTAAATTTCGGATTTTATGACCAACATCCTAACTTTTTAATTTTAAAATAGTTATCTTTAAAATTCATTAATTTTTAAAGTCTAGTATCATGAAAAGAATGTATCACTACGCAACTGTTTCAAAAGCTTTAGATCAATTGAATGAGAAGGGATTTACATGCGATTTTAATCGAAATGCTGACATGATTAAAAAGAATCCTGAGAAATTTGAAATTGTTCATGTGTATCGATACGAAGGGGAATCGGACCCAGCAGATGAGGCAGTTGTATACGGAATTAAATCGACAACGGGAAAAAAGGGTGTCTATGTAGCTGGCTTTTCAGCAGACTCAGATCAGGAAACTGCAAAGTTTTTGTTTGACTTGAGCATTCGAGGAAGGTAAAATTTTAAATTCCAATTTTTTAAAATTCCAAATTCCAACTTTTGGAGTAACTGATTGGAATGCGTTAAAAATTAAAATTTTAAATTCCAATTTTTTTAAATTCCAAATTCCAACTCTTGGAGTAACTGATTGGAATGTGTTAAAATTTCAAATTCCAATTTTTTAAAATCCCAAATTCCAACTCTTGGAGTAAACTGATTGGAATGAGCTCAAAATTTAAAATTCCAAATTCCAATTCGATGTTTACAGAATTGGAATTTGGAATTTTTTAATTGTAGTTTATTAAATTTTAAACTGTTGGTATTTTTAATTTCCAACCGGGTTGAATTAAATCAGGATTTGAGATCACGTCTTTATTGGCTTCAAAAATATCCTGCCAGGAAACGCCGTATGCTTTTCCTATTTTAGACAAAGAATCTCCTACTTCGACCGTATATTCTCTCGAGACTTTTTCAGTTACTTGTATGTTCATAACTACGTCTGCTGCTCTGTAGTCGGGATCAATTTTATTGTACGAATCCCAAAGTTTGTCTTTATCTGCTGCTGTTTCTGCTGTACCGTCAATATACAGTACATTATCTTGTTCTCTTACCTGCAGATTAGTAATTCCTAAGTCTGAAGCTAAATTGATTACTTCTCTGTATTTATCTTGTAAACTCATGATGCTTTATTTTATAATTAATTTGTTATCCACTTTTTTGGGATGCAATTCTTGTAAACCCTGCATTAATGACTGTAGTTTCTCTCTCTTGATTTCTCCAGAAAGTGTAACAATACCGCCCACAACAGTGGCGCTTACACCGTCGTACTCTTTTACGACTTTGCTGACCAATTTATCCAGATCAGCATCAGAATTAATTACAACAGCTGCTGCCGCAGGTTCTTGATTGGCTCTTTCTAGTTCGCAGGCATTTACTACAGATTTTACACCTTTTACTGCTTTAACGCTTTTTTCAATATTTCTTTTAAAAGCTTCGTCTTCGCAAGTTCCTGTAATTGTTGCAACACCTTCGTGTACGCTTACCTGTACTTCAGGAGCATCTCCTAATTTTTCACTGATTGCTTTTTCGATATCTGCATCTTTTGGCGCACACGCTGCAAGAGAAACTACAAGTCCCATTCCCAATAAAATTGATCTGATTTTCATAATAATAAATTTTAATAATTAACCAAATCAAAATTAAAGAGATTCAATATCAAATAATTATAAGAAATCACGTCGTTTTTATATCATTCACAGTAATGCCGCTTTAGTCCCTTTTGGATCAGAGGTGCAAAAAAAATCCGCCATAAAGGGCGGATTTAATAATTTAATTTAAGCTGTCGGTATTTTCAACTTCCAGCCTGGCTGAATCAAATCTGGATTTTTAATAATGTCTTTATTGGCTTCGTAAATCGCCTGCCAAGAAATGCCGTAATGTTTGCCAATTTTTGATAGCGAGTCGCCGCTTTTAACTGTATATTCTGTAGATGCGCTTTCGTTTACCTCAATATTCATTACCACATCAGACGATCTAAAATCGGGGTCTATTTTTCCGTAAGCTGCCCACAATCTTTCTTTATCTTCAGCAGATTTTGCTGTACCATCAATATACAACACACTGTTTTCTTCTCTTACCTGCAGACCAGCAGTTCCTAAATTAACTGCCAAATCGGTTAATTCTTTGTATTTATCTACTAAACTCATGGCTTCTTATTTAATAGTTAATTTATTCTCAACCTTTTTAGGTTTCAATTCCTGTACACTTTTAATCAAGTTTGGCAATTGGGCTCTTTTAATGTCACCTGTTAAAGTAACCACGCCTTCTTTAACAGAAACACTCACACCGTTGTAGGCTTTTGCAACCTCATTAACTGACGTTGTCAATACAGCATCTGGATTAATGTTTACAGAAGCTTCTACTAAAGGTTCGGGAGATAAAACTTCGCAGTTGTTCACGATAGATTTAACACCTTTAACGCTTTTTACGATAACTGTAGCATTTTCTTTAACTGCATCATCCTTACAAGTTCCAGAAATAGTTGCTACACCTTTAGAAACAGTGGCTTCAACTCCTGGTAAAGTGCTCAATTTTGAAGTAACTTCTTTTTGAATGTCTGCATCTTTAGGACCACAAGATGCTAATGCCAAAGCAAGGAAGCCGCAAAATAAAATAGATTTAATTTTCATAATATTTTTTTTTAATTGTTTACTTGCATAACGCAATATTCAAAACAATATTGCAATTATTCTTACAATTACTATATTTATGAAAGTTTTTATTTACTATTCTGATGTGGTATTCAATTGAAATAAAATATAAGAATCATTTCCAAAGCCTCCTTTTTCTTTTTCGGTAAATCCCAGTTTTTTATAAAATGAGATTGCAAGTGTATTTTTCTCGAGGCATTTTAATCGTAACGGATAGCCTATTTCATTTACAATGGCTTCTAAAAGCGATTTCCCGATACCGCGTTTCTGAAATTCTGAATCAATATACAAATGGTGAATAAATTTATTGGGCACCCAAACTGAGATAAATCCGATGGGTCTGTTCTCAAAAAAAGCAGTCAAAATATATTCGCCTTGGGTTTCTTTATCAAAATCTTCCAAATGGAAACTAGTCTGATCTTTCCATACAAAAGTTTCTTTGCGAACTTTTAAAAATAGTTCTTGCAGCGCTTTTCTATCGCTTTCTTTGAATTCTGATATTTGTAATGAAGAGTTTTTCATAATACAATAATTTCTAAAACTCAGAAATTGGTTGAGATACAATTTTTATTCATGCTGGGATACATCGTTGTACTGCCAAAGCACGTTTATGATTTTCCATTCGCCGTTGATTTTAACAATGTGCATATAATCGATCCACGCGTCTGCTAATAATTTTACCGATGCTGTCTTTGCAGAAACATCGAGTAATTTGACTTCTTTTCGCGGATTTTTAGGAAACTTATCGCCTTTTATATTATACGTTTCGGCAAGAATAATCATGTTTTCGGCAAAAAACTCTGAAACAAAATCCTTTTGTGCGGTTTTGTTTCTAAAAACCGATCTTTTTACCATTCTAGGATGCAGCGCGCTTTCCATCAATTTCGGATTTGGTGTATGCTGCGCTTCTATATATGCCAATGCCACGCGTTTAATCGCTGCAGAATCTTGAGCAGTTTGGGCTTGAAATTTTAAAGAAATGAAGCAGATAAAAATTAAAAGAAAGATTTTTTTCATATTCATACAATAAATTATTTTAGTTACTATTCAATGTTTTTATCTTTTAAAACACTATTAATATGTGTTTTATAATCATACCAGCACATGTTATTAGCATTCGCTCAAAATATTTTGGAGACTAATTCATTTAAAATAAATATAAAAGTGAAGGTCCTCCTCCAAAATAAAAAATGACAGCTATAATAAACACGATGAAAATTGCGATCAGAATGAAAGCGGTTAAGAGCAATTTCTTTATCATAAATATTTGGTCTAGTAAACTAAAGGTTAAGAGATTTTTTAACTGCCAATTTTCCCGTAGCGCTGCTGTTCAGAAAAATAGATTATGATCGTTTTTCCATTCTTTTTATACGGATAGAATAATTCATAATTTCCGTTATGAGAGCTGTATCTCAGTTCTTCGCTGTTTTTATCAAAAACTTCATTTAAATAAATTCTTTCTTCTTTTGTAGTTTGGTGTATATAATCTACTTTTTCGAGCTGTATAGTGTCTTTTACATTTAAATTCTCATTATAATATTGATTAAAACCTAGAAAGACCGGCGAACCTTTGATTGAATCTTTAACAATTAGCGTGACACTCGGAAAGTTTTTATCTGTTTCTGATAATACTTTTAACGTTTCTGCTGTTTCCTTAATGTATGCATTAGAAAAAGTATAATTCAAAAGTTTATTGCTATTTGATTTATTAGATTCTAAAATTGATTTTGCAGAATCAATTAACATGTTTTCTTTTTTAGCAGAAGTCAGGTAATTGCCCCCAAAAAGAATTATTAGAATCAGAGGAAAAATTAAAAGAAAAGTAATGAACTTTCTTCTATTTGATTTTTGATTGACAATATCCTGATTTTGTTTCTCTGCAATTCTAGTCAAATTAAACATTAAATTAATTATCAACGAACCCACCATAAGAGCAAGAATTCCGAGAATACTCAAGTAAAAGCTCTCTGTAATGTTTTCTTTAAACACTTTTAATCCAAAAACCTGAATCACAATAAAAGTAAATACCCAATAAACCAATAATAGTATAGACGTTATCCCGATAATATTACTTAATCTCACAATTTGTTTGGCGTTCATATTTTTTTATTATTTTGTTAATTGATGAATTAAAAAGTCTCTCTACTCCAATTGTTTTTGTTCTTTTTTTGAAAGGATGAAAAATTTCCATTCGATTCAAATTTATGCTAAAAATACTATTATTTTATTAGTTGGTAATCATTCTAAAAAAAGATTATTATTGTATAAAAAACCAGCTTATGAAACTAAAATACTTTTTCCTTTTACTGCTTTTATGTTTTTATAATTATTCTTTTTCCTGCGATTGCAAGCCAATTGACCGAGAAAACATGGTAGAAACAGGATTAAAATATGAAATTGTATTTTATGGAGAAGTAATAAAAGTCGATTCAATAAAAAGAACCTATACATTTAAAATCATAGAACTCTTTAAAGGAAAGTACAATTCTCAATTCATTACACAAAAATACTCTGGTAATTGTTCTATTATTCCATCAATAAAACAGCTTTGGATTGTTTATGCCAGTTTCAACGATGATAAAACTATTAAGTTGAGCGGCTGTTCTCCAAGTACAGGGTTTAAACCTTATGGAAGTGACTCCATGCCTTCTCCGCCCGAGATTCATATTTCTCAGAAGATCGAGGATCAAATAAAATCATTGACTTTTTATGTCTGGAACCTGAGTTCTGAAAATCGAAATTTACAAGATTGGATTTATCAATTGGAGCAATTAAGAATCTATAAAACTTTAGAAAATCAAAAATCAGAAAAAGAAAAAACCGAGTCAAAAGTAGAATCTTACAGCAAATACATCATCATTTCTTTGATTGTCAACATCCTATTATTTCTGAGTTTACTGTTTGTAATTTTGAAGAAAAAGAATTTCGCCAAATAAGTAAAATCGGTTTTAAACAACGAAACAAAAGTCATATATTTGCTATCGAATAAAAGAGAATATGGAACAATTTGTAGTATCGGCTCGTAAATACCGTCCGCAGACATTTAAAGATGTTGTGGGACAAAAAGCCATTACCAACACTTTGTTAAATGCTATCGAAACCAATCACTTGGCATCTGCTCTTTTGTTTACAGGACCTCGTGGTGTTGGTAAAACGACCTGCGCGCGTATTTTGGCTCGTAAAATTAATCAGCCTGGATATGATGATCCTACCGAAGATTTTGCGTTTAACGTTTTTGAGTTAGATGCTGCTTCCAACAACTCGGTTGATGACATTCGAAGCCTTATCGATCAGGTTCGAATCCCGCCGCAAACCGGACAATACAAAGTATATATTATTGACGAGGTTCATATGTTGTCTTCGGCCGCTTTTAATGCTTTTCTTAAAACATTAGAAGAACCGCCAAAACATGCTATTTTTATTTTAGCAACAACAGAAAAACATAAAATCCTTCCAACGATTTTATCACGCTGTCAGATTTTTGATTTCAAAAGAATTACGGTAAAAGATGCTAAAGAACATTTGGCTGACGTTGCTGAAAGTCAGGGAATCAATTTTGAAGACGATGCCTTGCACATTATTGCTCAAAAAGCAGATGGTGCAATGCGTGATGCTTTGTCTATTTTTGACCGTGTGGTTTCCTATTGCGGCACCAATTTAACACGTCAGGCAGTAACCGAAAATTTAAACGTTTTAGATTACGAAACGTACATCACCGTTACGGATTTAATTCTTGAAAATAAAATTCCAGATTTATTACTGGCTTACAATGACATCTTAGCAAAAGGTTTTGACGGACATCATTTTATTGCAGGTCTGGCATCGCACTTTAGGGATTTATTGGTAAGCAAAACGCCTGCTACAATTGCTTTATTAGAAGTTGGCGAACAGGCCCAGCAAATGTATGGCGTGCAGTCTCAAAAATGTTCTCAGGAATTTTTATTGAAAGGAATTGACATTGCCAACGATTGTGATTTAAAATATAAACTGAGCCAGAATCAACGTCTTTTGGTTGAATTATGTTTGATGCAGTTAGCCTCTATCAATTTTGATGGAGAAAAAAAAAAGCTGAGCAATTCATAATTCCGCCCACTTATTACAAAAACGGAAGCTTTTCTATTGTTGAAGTAATAACTAAAGATTCAAATCCTAAATCCCAAACTCCAAATTCGGCAGAAAACACCAATGTCAATACCAGTCAAAATGACAATGGCACTGTAAATCCGAGCGTTGCAAATACTGCAAATACTGTAGAAACTCCTAAGGTTCAAACTCCGGAAACTCCAAAAGCAGCAACAGATAATACGCCTAAAGTTTCGGCCTTCTCTTTGGCAAGTATCCGTAAGAAAAAAGAATTAGAGCAAAGCACTAAATCGTATGTTAAGCCTTCTTCTGTTTTACCTACCGAAGAATTTAACGAAACAGATATGCGTCTTCACTGGAACAAATATGCGGAGCGCTTAGGTCAAAAAGGTTTCAAAATTATGGAGTCGATCTTATTGATCACCGATCCTGTCTTAAACGGCACTCATATTACTTATGAGCTTCCAAACGAAGGTTCTAAGCTAGAATTTGAAAGCATGATGAACGGTTTATTGGGTCATTTAAAAGGTCATTTACACAATCACGATATTACAATAGAAGTTATCGTAAACGAAAAAGTAGAGACCAAAAGATCGTACAACAATCAAGACCGTTACAATCGTTTCGTAGAAATCAATCCAAACATTGAACTTTTACGTTCGATATTTGGACTGGATCTGAAGGATTAATTTTCTTTTTTTTTAAGATTTTTTTGGCAGCTTTTATGTATTCCTAAAGCCAAAATTATAGACTTTTTCGAGCCATTTTTTTCTCTGATTTTCGTCGGCAGTTTTTATGATTCCGATATAACTGACTTTTACGGGTTTTACACCGCAAAATTCAAGAGTTGATTTCTTTAACTGATTGACACTGGGTCTTCCATAAAACAATCTGTAGTACCAGCCCGGCTGATCTAACGTTGTGATGATATGAGCGGTTTTTCCTTTTAATAATTTATCCCACCAAACCGAGTTTTCACGATATTGAAATGCCATTCCGGGTAAAAATAGTCGATCTACAAAACCTTTTGTAATTGCAGGAAGTCCGCCCCACCAAACAGGATGGATCCAAACCAAATGATCGGATTTTTGAATTTTCTCCCACGCCTGAATTAAATCGGGCTCTAACTCTGTTCGTTTTTGATAACCAACTTTTAAGTTTGGATTAAAATTTAAATCCGCAATTGTAATTGTTTCTACTTCTGCTTTTGAATCCAATGCTCCTTTTCTGTAGGCTTCTGCTATCGCAAAATTAAAACTTGAGGGATTGGGATGTCCGTTTATAATGAGTATTTTTTTCATATTGAAGTTTTTTCAAAAATACTTTTTGCGGTTTTTCTTTTACTAGACAAATGTCCTAAAATTAAATTTCTCTTATTTTACCACAGAGTTAAGGATTAGAATGATTTTTATTGACATCTGCTCAAATCTCTTTTACATCTGCGTGAAACTAAAATTAAATTTCTCTCGCAGATTTTGCAGATAAAGCAGATTTACAATATTTGATCTTATTCTACCACAGATTAAAGGATTAGAATGTTTTTTATTTAAAATCTGCTAAAATCTCTTTACATCTGCGTGAAACTAAAATTATATTTTCTCGCAGATTTTGCAGATAAAGCAGATTTACAATATTTGATCTTATTTAACCACAGATTAAATATGAGAATGTTTTTCATTTAAAATCTGCTCAAATCTCTTTTACATCTGCGTGAAACTAAAATTATATTCTCTCGCAGATTTTGCAGATAAAGCAGATTTGGAGCATTGGATCTTATTCTGCCACAGATTAAAGGATTAGAATGTTTTTTATCCAGGATCTGCTAAAATCTCTTTACATCTGCGTGAAACTAAAATTATATTTTCTCGCAGATTTTGCAGATAAAGCAGATTTACAAAATTTGATCTTATTTTACCACAGAGTAAAGGATTAGAATGATTTTTATTGACATCTGCTAGAATTCTGCGGAAACAAAAAATCAAAAAACTAAATAACAGCTTTTCTGATTCGGCTTAAATGTCTTGGGGTGATTCCTAAATAAGAAGCTAAATATTGGAGCGGAATCAATTCTACATATTTTCGATGATTCTGATACAATTCTTCGTAGCGCTGGGTACCTGATAATTTCTGAAACGAAACCATTCTTTTATGAAGGTTTACAAATTCTATTTCGGTTAACTTTCTTCCTGTTTCCTGCCAATTAGAACTTGATCTATAGAGTTTTTCGAGTCCTTTACGATCTAAAATCTGTAATTCTGTATCGGTCAGAGCCTGAATACTTTCTTCGGCTTTTTCTTCTTGAATAAAGCTGGCGAAGGAGGCCATCAATTCATTTTCAAAGGCAAAACAATTCGTGATCTCATCTCCTTTATGATTGACAAAAAAAGAACGCAGAATTCCTTTTTTTATAAAAACAATTTCGTTGCAGATTTGATTTTCATCCAACAAAACTTCTCCTTTTTTCAAAGTCCGAAAAGTGATTAAATCATCTAAAAGAGACAATTCTTCTGCAGAGAGTTTTTGAATGGATTGAAAAACTGATTTCATTATATAAAGTTTTGCCGCTAATTACACTAATTAGCGGCAAATAAAAAAAATTAAATTTTTCCGTAATACATAGCTTTTACGATACCATCAGAAAGTCCGATTTTTGGAACGTAAATCTGGCGTGCGCCGCTCCATTTCATGGCATTTAGATAAATGCGTGTCGCATGTATAATTACGTCAGCACGGTCAGAGTTTAAACCTAACTCGGCGATTCTCTGTTCGTACGTCAATGAATTTAAAAAAGCATATTGCGAATTGATGTAAATATACGAAAGCGGTTTTTCCTGTTGTTTTCCAGACATTTTAAACAATTTGTTGATGTTTCCACCAGAACCAATCAGGGTAACTTCTTCGTAATCTTTTGTATTCGTTTTAATCCATTTTTCGATTTCATCCCAAACTACATCGTGAACCATATTGTTTAACAAACGTACGGTTCCAGCTTTAAACGATCTTGAATTAATTAATTTTCCGTCAGAGAAAAGAGTAAATTCTGTACTCCCGCCGCCCACGTCAACAAAAAGATAGGTTTCGTCCGATTTCAATAAATGATGCAGATCTGTAGAAGCGATAATCGCCGCTTCTTTTTTACCATCGATAATCTCAATTTTGATGTCGGCTTTTTTCTTAATCAAAGCCACAACTTCTTTGGCATTGTATGCTTCACGCATTGCCGATGTAGCAAACGCCATATAACGCTCTACTTTATGTACTTTCATCAAAAGGTTGAATGCTTTCATGGCATCTACCATTCGATCGATATTTTCTTCTGAAATTTCACCTACCGTAAAGGCATCTTGACCTAAACGGATCGGCACGCGAACAAGGGAACTTTTATTAAACTGCGATTCTTTTCCGTCTTGTTCTACAACATTCGATATCAGGAGCCTCATGGCATTTGATCCGATATCTATTGCTGCTAATTTTTTGATATTAATCATGCTCACTTATGATTTTTTTTTAATGTTTTTTAATTAATTCGCCGGCGATGCAACCTGTTCGATTACCTCAATTTTCTTTTGATAATATTTATAGGTTTCAAGCTGTGCTCTAAATGGGGCATGATGATTTCTAGGCTTATATTTATTATCTAATTTATAAGAATGATAACGTACTTTTACGTTTCCTTTCCATGCAATGTTAAAATTATCAATCAATTCTTTTTTGATTTCAAGATCGTATATCGGGCATGTTACCTCAACCCTTAAGTCAAGATTTCTGGTCATGAAATCGGCAGATGAAATGTAAACTTCGGTTAAACCTGCATTTCCAAAAATATAAACTCTGGTGTGTTCCAGATAATTATCGACGATACTAATGGCTTCGATATTTTCGCTCATTCCAGGAATGCCCGGAATCAACGAACAGATTCCTCTTACCTGAAGCTGTATTTTTACACCTGCATTGCTGGCTTCATATAATTTATCGATCATTTTAAAATCTGATAAACTATTCATTTTAAGCTTTATGTGTGTTTTTCTACCTGCTAAAGCATGAAGAATTTCACGATCGATAAGCTTTATAAACTTTGTTCTGGTATAATGAGGCGATACAATTAAATGTTTGTAACGGTGTACTCTATAATTGATATCAAAAAATTCAAATATCTTCGAAGTGTCCTTTAAAATCCCCTGATGACAGGTTAAAAGTGTTACATCGGTATAAATTTTGGCTGTCGATTCGTTAAAGTTTCCTGTTGAAATAAAACCGTAACGACGATTTTTCCCTTCTTCCGTTCTTTCTATTACACAGATTTTACTGTGTACCTTCAATCCTTTGATTCCGAAAATAAGTTCGATCCCTTCCGTTTGCATTTGTTCTGCATAAGAAATATTCGAAGCTTCGTCAAAACGTGCCTGAAGTTCGATCTGAACCACAACGCGTTTCCCATTTTTTGCGGCATTAATCAGCGAACTAATCACCTGCGAGTTCTTAGCGAGGCGATACAACGTGATTTTTATACTTGTTACTTTTGGATCTAAGGCTGCCTCACGCAAAAACTTAGTCAAATAAGAAAACGACTGATACGGCGCATGCACCAAATAATCTTTTTTGGAGATTTTCTCTAATATACTTCCTTCAAGACTTAAACCCGGAACCGGAAGCGGTTCGTTTGGTTTGTATAACAAATCATATCGCCCTAAATTAGGAAAAGCCATATAATCGCGTCGATTGTGATACCTTCCTCCTGGTATGATACTGTCGGTTTCGACAATCTTCATTTTATCTAAAAAGAAATGAAGTGTGTCATCTTCAATCAGACTATCATAAATAAAACGAACAGGTTCTCCAATTCGTCGGTCTTTTACTGAAGAGGCAATTTTTTCGAGCATACTTTTGCTCAAATCACTATCAATATCTAATTGTGCATCTCTGGTAATTTTAATCATGTGTGCCGAAACACTTTTGTAATTAAAAATATTAAAGATGTTTTTAAGTTTAAATCGGATGACGTCATCGATTAAAATAACGTATTGTTTTTCATCATCAGACGGAAGAACAACAAATCTGTTGATGTTTTTTGGAATTTCAATTAATGCATAACGAACTTCTTCGTTTTCTAATTCTAAACGAACAGCCAGATATCCTAACGTATCTTTTAGAATTGGAAAAACAGCCAAATCATTCAAAATGATGGTTACGAGCTCTGGACTTAATTTTTGTGTATAAAAATCTTTTAAAAAACATTCCTGCTTAGGAGTGATTTGTGTCTCGTTTATAATAAAAATATTTTCGGCTTCGAGTTCTGCTTCTATATTTCCTAAAATACGCAAACTTTCAGATTGCTGTTGAATTACAATTTCGGTAATATCTTTAATTAACTGAGGCGCTGAAACACCGCCTAAATATTTTTCACCAGAAATTCCAGAAAGGCTTAATCGACGAATGGCGGCGTACCGAACCCTAAAAAATTCGTCTAAATTGTTTGAAAAAATTCCAACAAAACGCAGTCGGTCTAAAAGTGGCACTGTATTGTCTCCTGCTTCTTGAAGTACTCTTGCATTAAACGCCAGCCAGCTTTTTTCTCTATCGATATATTTCTGTTCGTACACGGTAATTATTTTAGGTCTTTGGGGAAAATAGTTTTATGTGTTTTGCCCTTATCGATGCTGTCCCAGCTTTCAGAATCAAATTGCAATGATACAAAGCCCGAAGTAGGAACATTATCTATAAAAACATCTCCAAATTTATTAACAAAATTTGTAATAGCCTCGTTATGTCCGAAAAGAATAACGCTTTCAAAACTATTATCACACGATTTGATAACTTTTTCTAGTTGTTTCTCATCAAAAGTATAAAGATCGTCTCTGAAAACGATACTTTCGAGGGGATATGAAATATTTTGTGCAAATATGAGAGCTGTTTCTGAAGCACGTGCTGCCGGACTGCTCCATATAATATAGGTTTTAGGAAGATATTTTGAGATATTTAATGAAACTTCATGCGCGTCTAGAATCCCTCTTTTCATCAATGGTCGGTCAAAATCTTTTAATGGAGCTTCCCAGCTTGATTTGGCATGACGTATTAAAATTAAATTTTTCATAAGTATTTCGTTTAAAGACCTCAAAAAGAGATTCAAATTTTAATTAAGTTCTAATTTACAAAAGAAATTGTAAACGTTTCTTTTTTTTTATTTCCGTTAACATTATATCAAAAATTTAACAGGAATAGGCAATTCTCAAAACGTTAACAATTTTCAAAAATTACGAAATGAGAATCATCAATTTTATGTAGTTCATCTATAATAATCAGCACTTGGTCGATATTTCCTATATCTGTAAAAAATTAACTAAATATCTGATTATTAGATATTTAAACAAAAGTAAATCACCTCATTTTCATCAAAAAAGAAGAAAATTCGATAATAATTTTTGGGCAAATCAGTCAAAAATATATTTTTTTGAGTCAATTTTTGACAAAAAAAGAGCACTTCAACGAGTTTTTAGGTTAGTTACAGATAAAAAAATTTAATTAGAAAAACTCTAATATAACTTTGATTCTGTTAAAAATTTAAACATATCACAAAACAGATAAATGATTTATAAGAATTTAAAAGCACACTTCAAAGGTCCTAAAAAGTGTTCAAATTGTAAGTCATTTTTCTTTTAGAGCGCACGATGTGATTACGACCCTATTTGTCCCATTAAATTAAATTAAATTAAATCAAATAGAAAGATTTTCCATCTTCTTGAGAATTTCACTAAAAATTAACCTAAAATCTTAAAAAAATCACTTTAAAATTTTCTACAGACAAATTCTATAATTTTTATTTAAAACAACCTAACCATTTTATAATCAGTAAAACGGATTATAATTCAATCTCCAAATAAAATGACTAAAAATTAAAAATTAGAGATTATGAAAAACATTACTTATTTAACGAATATTAATGTTAAACATGCGTTTATAATGCTGTTTTTAATATTCAACATTCATTCATCTTTTTCACAAGTAGACCTTAGAACTTGCGGTTATAATTGCAAATCAAACAATTACACACTTACCGATGTATATCTAAGCCTGTCTGGAGTAAACGGAGAGCCTATAACCAACTCAACCTGTACCGTTGGACAGGTACAGCCGGTTTATATTTATCTTAATTATAGTTCGAATTCTAATTCCAGCATTTATTATGCAAGGTTAAATACCGATTTAATAATTAATGGAACTGGTACTTTTTTGAATGTCTTATTAGGAGAGATCGTTCCTGGAAGCAATAAAAAGCTAATCTATGGTCCGTTCAATTGGACTTGTGGTGATGAACTTACCCTTTCCAACACCATTATTGGCTGGAGAACGAGCAGCAATAGTGACCCAGGACCAAATTATACTTGTGGATCTTATAGTAATTCGCAATGTGATTTTACCAATACATTTACAATATCTAAACCTCTAGCTGTACAATTTACGTACAAAGCCTGCACTGTTGGCACAAGTACAACTGTTAATTTTACATCGACTACAAATGGAGGTAAAACGCCTTATACTTATTCATGGGATTTTAATAATGACGGAGGTACGCCAGATTCTACTTCACCCAATCCGACTTATACTTATACCACTGCTAATAATACAGCGAAATTAACTGTTAAAGATGCTCAAAATCTCACTAACACCTACATTCTTCCCATAGTTTCGCCAGCAGAATTGATGTTGAGCGAAACCCATACCGCGGTCAGTTGCAGTGGCGGAACTTCAAACATAACTCTAACTGTTACTGGCGGAACTCCCGGCTACACATACTTATGGAATAATGGAGCTACTACCAAAAATTTGGCTGGAGTTAATCCTGGAAGCTATACAGTCACTGTAAAAGACACTAATAATTGTACCAAACAATTGACTGTAGTGGTATCTGGAGGAGATTCTGTTAAACCAATTGTTAATCCGCTGCCAGAACCAAGCATTATTAATTGTCCTGCCGTTCCTGTATTTGCTGAAGCAACAGCTACAGATAATAGTGGCATCGTTACTTCTTTAACGTATGTTGACCAGACTACGCAAGGTTCTTGTGCAGGCACCTATTCTATAACCAGAACATGGACAGCAAAAGATGCTTGTAACAACAGCTCTCTTCCGGTAAGCCAAACCATAAATATTGTTGATAATACCGCTCCTGCATGGACAACCCAAGCAAATTCATTGGATGTGACTTTACAGTGCAGTGACACGGCGGGATTAACTACAGCGCAGAATCAAGCACCGGCTGCTTCTGATAACTGCGGCGGAACCGTAACTTATACTAAAGTGAGCGGAGTTTTTTCAGCAGGATCTTGTGCAAATTCCGGAACTTATACCAATACCTGGACTGCAAAAGATATCTGTAACAATACTTCAACTGTTTTCAATCAGGTAATTACAATTCAAGATAATACCGCTCCTGCTTGGACAACCCAAGCCGGTTCTTTAAACCAAACAATCGAATGCAGTAATCAGCAAGCTTTGACTTCGGCGCAGGCCTTATTCCCTATTGCTTCTGATGCTTGTGATACAAATGTGAGCAACATTACTAAAGTAAGCGGTCAGTTTACAGCCTCTGAAGGATGCGGAAATGCCGGAACTTATACCAATACCTGGACAGTTAAAGACGACTGTGGCAATATTTCTGAAACTTTCACACAGGTGATTACGATTCAGGATACCACTGCACCAATCTGGACAACCCAAGCCGGTTCTTTAAACCAAACAATAGAATGCAGTAACCAGGAAGCTTTGA
>NZ_PRDM01000006.1 GCF_015182285.1 Flavobacterium hungaricum | reverse complement strand
TCCTTTCAGCTGATTTTACAACATAACCATCTTTTCAAAATGTCTGCCCAGCCCTGATTGAAGCGGCATCCTTTTGTTTTTTCCTTTAAAAAACAAAAGATACAGCAAAAAGCAGGTAACAGCTCCAAATTCCTGAAATATCGAATTAAAAACAGAAAGGATTATTCAGAGAAATGATTTTATACTTATATGATAATAGAACAGTAAAAACAAACCCGACAGGTTTTGGAAAAGCTGTCGGGTTGTGGGAATGAAATCTACTCTTATATATAATAGTGGAAACTTCTACATATATATTGTATGTATTTTTGTAATATCCTATATTTGCATTCACAAAATTATAAACAATGATCAAGATTACTTTACCCGATGGGTCAATTAGAGAGTTTGCTTCTGGCGTAACTCCAATGGAGGTCGCTAAAAACATTAGCGAAGGTTTTGCAAGAAATGTTATTTCTGCATCTTTTAATGGTACAACTATTGAAACCGAGACTCCATTAACGACCGATGGTAATCTAATATTATATACTTGGAATGATGCTGAGGGTAAAAAAGCTTTTTGGCACTCTACTTCTCACGTAATGGCTCAAGCTCTAGAGGAATTATACCCTGGAATTAAATTAACTCTTGGACCTGCTATTGCAAATGGGTTTTATTATGATGTTGATTTTGAAGATCAAAAAATCACTGAAGCTGATTTTAAAAAGATAGAAGATCGCGTTTTAGAAATTTCGAGAGGAAAACATGAATTCAAAATGCGTCCTGTTAGTAAAGCAGATGCACTTGAAATGTACAAAGACAACGTTTACAAGACTGAATTGATTTCAAATCTTGAGGACGGCACTATTACCTTTTGTGATCATTCTACTTTTACTGACTTATGTCGTGGAGGTCATATTCCGAATACTGGAATCATCAAGGCGATGAAAGTAATGAGTGTTGCTGGAGCGTACTGGCGTGGTGATGAGAAAAACAAACAGCTGACTCGTGTTTACGGAACTTCTTTTCCTAAACAAAAAGATCTGACTGAATATCTTGAATTACTTGAAGAAGCTAAACGTCGTGATCACCGTAAACTTGGAAAAGAACTTGAATTGTTTGCTTTCTCTCAGAAAGTTGGACAAGGATTACCTTTATGGCTTCCAAAAGGCGCAGCACTGAGAGATCGCTTAGAGCAATTTTTAAAGAGAGCTCAAAAGAAAGCTGGATACGAGCAAGTGGCTACTCCGCACATTGGCCAAAAAGAACTTTATGTTACTTCTGGACATTATGCAAAATATGGAGCTGATAGTTTTCAACCTATCCATACTCCAGCGGAAGGCGAAGAGTTTTTGCTAAAACCAATGAACTGCCCTCACCACTGCGAGATTTACAACGTAAGACCTTGGTCTTATAAAGATTTACCTAAGCGCTACGCTGAATTTGGTACTGTATACAGATACGAGCAATCTGGAGAATTACACGGTTTAACTCGTGTAAGAGGATTTACTCAGGATGATGCGCACATTTTTTGTACTCCGGAGCAATTAGATGAGGAGTTCAAAAAAGTAATTGACTTGGTACTATATGTATTTGGTTCGTTAGGTTTTGAAAACTTTACTGCACAAATTTCATTAAGAGATCAGGAAAACAGAGATAAGTATATTGGTACTGACGAAAATTGGGAAAAGGCCGAAAATGCGATTATCAATGCTGCTGCAGATAAAGGATTGAATACTGTTGTAGAATATGGTGAAGCTGCTTTTTACGGACCTAAGCTTGATTTCATGGTAAAAGATGCTTTAGGAAGACAGTGGCAATTAGGAACTATTCAGGTAGATTACAACTTGCCTGAGCGTTTTGACTTAACCTACAAAGGTGCTGATAACGAATTACATAGACCTGTAATGATTCACAGAGCTCCTTTTGGATCTATGGAACGTTTTATAGCAATTTTATTAGAACATACAGCAGGAAATTTCCCACTTTGGCTTATGCCTGAACAGGCTATTATCTTGTCTTTGAGCGAGAAATACGAAATATATGCTAAAAAAGTTTTAGATTTGCTAGAAAATCACGAAATTCGCGCCCTAATTGACAACCGAAACGAGACTATCGGTAAGAAAATTAGAGATGCAGAAATGCAGAAAACGCCGTTTATGCTGATTGTAGGTGAGGAAGAAGAGAAAAATGGAACCATTTCTATTCGTCGTCACGGTCAAGAAGGAAAAGGAAACATCACAGTTACAATTGAGGAATTTGTCAGAATTGTAAACGAAGAAATAAATAAGACATTAAAAGTATTTACAGTTTAACTTAAATTAGAAAGTCATAGCAATAAAAAGTAACAGAGGTTCTCAACCTCGAGTAGAAAAAAAGGATGCACACAGAATAAACAACTTTATTCGTGGAGTACAAGAAGTGAGACTAGTTGGAGAAAACATCGAGCCTGGTGTTTTTAAACTAGCTGAGGCACTGCGTTTAGCTGACCAATTTGAATTGGATCTAGTTGAAATTTCGCCTAATGCTGATCCACCGGTTTGTAAAATCATGGATTATAAAAAATTTGTGTACGAGCAAAAGAAACGTGACAAAGCATTAAAAGCTAAATCTTCACAAGTTGTTGTAAAAGAAATTCGTTTTGGTCCTCAGACTGATGAGCATGATTATGAATTTAAAAGAAAGAATGCTGAGAAATTCTTAAAAGAAGGATCTAAATTAAAGGCTTTCGTTTTCTTTAAAGGTCGTTCGATCATTTATAAGGATCAAGGTCAGATTCTATTATTGCGTCTTGCTCAAGATTTGGAAGAACATGGTAAAGTTGAAGCTATGCCTGTTTTGGAAGGAAAGAGAATGATTATGTTCATTGCTCCGAAGAAGAAAAAATAGTGGTCAGTTTTTAAGTATCAGTGTTCCCATTGAACCTGAGATTTTAAAATTGAAACGAACAATATAAGTAAGTAAGAATAAATTAAAACACTAGGAAAAATGCCTAAAATGAAAACAAAATCTAGCGCTAAGAAACGTTTTAAAGTTACTGGCTCTGGAAAAATTAAAAGAAAGCATGCTTTTAAAAGTCACATCTTGACTAAAAAATCTAAAAAACGTAAATTAGCTTTGACACACTCAGCGCTAGTTCACTCTACAGATATGAAAAGCATCAAACAACAATTAAGAATTATCTAATAATTCTTTAGGTTAAAAAATTATTTAAATAACCTTGGAGTACGGCTTTGAAGTTCCTTTGATTCAATTCAGGACGCCTGCTACAAAAACACATTAAAATTATGCCAAGATCGGTAAATTCAGTTGCTAAAAGAGCAAGAAGAAAAAAAATAATGAAGCAAGCCAAAGGTTTCTTTGGAAGACGTAAAAACGTTTGGACAGTTGCTAAGAATGCAGTAGAGAAAGCAATGTGCTACGCTTACCGCGATAGAAAACAAAACAAAAGAAACTTCCGTTCTTTATGGATTCAACGTATTAACGCTGGAGCTAGATTAGAAGGAATGTCTTATTCTCAATTCATGGGGAAAGTTAAAGCTAACGGAATCGAATTGAACCGTAAAGTTCTTGCAGATTTAGCTATGAACCACCCAGAAGCTTTCAAAGCTATTCTTAATAAAGTAAAATAAACGTTTTATAAACTCAATTTACTATTACTTACTTATCATAAAAAAGCCATTCGCTATGTCGAATGGCTTTTTACTTTTTTATTATCTTCACAAGCTGGTTATTAAAAATAGATTTTAGAAATGAAAAAATTCTTTATCGTTTTATTTTTATGGAAGCTTTCTTATATCAAATCTCAAGAGCATAATGCTGACCAGAACTCCATCAATACAATAATTGGTTTTATTGACAAACGAGATTCTAATTGTCTCTTTGAAATTAAAAAAGCTAAAATAGATTTTAAATCTCAAGAAATCTATTATCACATCATCCCCGAAGGTTATCTAGATACAGACTCAAACAGACATCATCAAATTTTAGGAGCACTTCTTACGAAAAAAGGAATTCGTTTTTTAACTTCTACAGAACCTGAATTCGATTCTTTTTGGTCAGATGGGAATGGCGAAAAATACCAGTTACAAACCAATTGTTATTGCAAATCATTTAATGAATTATTAAATTTAAAGTACGGACGGAGCTTCACAAAAAACATTGAACGCACAGCTGACAGTTTGTATGTAATAAGCCGGATCGATCAACCTTTTAATTATCCGTATGGAGTAGATAATTACTGTATGATATATCCCAATGCTAAAGATTTCCTGGATCAAAAAGAACAGATTAGAAAAGACTTTTTAGTAAATTTTAAATTTCCAGACGATTTCATTTATAGTGGTAAAGAAAGAGATTTTATGGCCAAAAGTAAATTCACAATAACAAAGGAAAGCACTATATCTAATGTTACTATTCAAGTTGAATTTAAAAATGAGAGTAATCAAAAATTTCAAGAGTACATAATTAACAGCATTACCGAGTTTATCAAAAATGCAAATTGGAAAGCAGCCATTTCCAGCGGTGTAAAAGTAAACAGCCTTTTTGAGGTTAATTTCTATAACTAGATTTACTACAATCTAAAATCGATTTATTACCACACAAAACAATAAAAAAGTAAATGGAGTTTTACTTTTATTGAAGCTTCAAATATCTATTATTTAAAACGAAATTAAAAAGTAACTTTGTACAAACCAAGCCTGTTATTATGTATAAATCACTTTTTGATCATATTCAAAAATTCGTTCCGTTAGAACCTTCAGACATTAATATATTAGAATCTTGTTTAGAACTTTCTAAAATAAAAAGAAAAGATCATGTTTTACAGGAGGGACAAGTTTGCAATACAATGTATTTTATTGTAAAAGGATGTATGCGTCAATATATTATTAATTCTAAAGGAACTGAGCAGACACTTCAATTCGGAATTGAAAATTGGTGGATTACCGATTATCTAAGCTTCCTTAATCATATCCCTTCTCATTTTTACATTCAAGCTGTTGAAAACACTGAAGTCATTGCAATCGATAAACCACTTATGGATTCTATACTCGTACAGATTCCTGCACTCGAAAAGTATTTTAAGATTGTAGCACAAAAAGCTTTTGGCGCGGCGCAGATGCGAATTAAATTCTTGTTTACGATGTCGGCAGAAGAACGATATCATCATTTTAACAACCTGAATCCGAATTTCACACAACGGGTTCCACAATATATGCTTGCCTCCTATTTAGATTTTTCTGCAGAATTTATGAGTAAAATCAGAGCGGGAAAAGTTTAAATGCAGATCCTGAGATTCTAAGCTGTTGAGATACTAAGTCTTTTGAGTATTTAAGTTTCATTTTTAAAATCAGCGAATTTGGAACCTTAACCGCTTGATTAATTTCTTGAAGTAGTTCAAGATTTTTAGAGTATTGTTTACAGAACTTTGTATCAAACTTTAAAACATATCAAAATGGAATCAAGAATTGTTATCCCGAATGTTGCTCCAGAAGCATATCAAGCATTAATGAATTTAGAAAAATACATTTCTACAACTTCATTAACTCCTACTCATAAAGAACTTCTTAAAATACGTGCTTCTCAAGTAAACGGTTGTGCATTCTGTATCAATATGCATACAGCTGACGCAAGAAAATATGGCGAAACAGAACAGCGTATTTATTTATTGAGCGCATGGCGTGAAGCAGATGTTTATACAGAAGAAGAAAAAGCTATTCTGGCATTGACAGAAGAAGTAACATTAATAAACAATCATGTTTCTGACGAGGTATATCAAAATGCTGCCCGATTGTTTGACAAAAAATATCTAGCTGAAATTATTCTTGCTATTATTACTATTAATGCTTGGAATAGATTTGCAATTACTACTGGATTAAGAGCTGTGTAATTTATAAAGATAAATTTTACAACTTACTATACTGCAAAAGCCTTCTTTAATTGAAGGCTTTTTGTATATTCCTCAAAATGAGAAATTCAAAAAAAGCGATTTAAAAATTATTTAAAATACCGTATTTCTACTCTTTCAAGGAAATTATATTTCTCTATTTTTGGCGCATGAGACCAAAAAAAATACTAACTTTTCTATATATTTTCTCTCTTATTGCCATTATTTTTTGTTGTCAAAAGAAGTCTTCTTGTAATGCAGCAGAAAGTAATCAGATCTCAATTTCGAAATTTATAACAAAAGCTAACCAATTTAATAAAAAATGTTCTAACACCGACAGCGCTTTCTTTTATTACAACAAAGCCAAATCACTCTGCAACCCAAAAAGTGACACAGAAAATTACGTCAGTATTTTAAACAATATGGCAGAAATTCAACTCAATCATGGCGATTACTTAGGTAGTGAAACTACTATTACGGCAGCGATTCCGTATATTAAAAACGTCAAGAAACCAGAAAATGTCTGGAACGTCTACACTACACTCGGGACCAATTATCTGTATATGTATGATTACAACAATGCGTTGCTAAATTTCAATAAAGCATTGGGACTGCAAACGGATGAATGGAGAAAGCAATCTACAAAAAGTAATATCGCTTTGGTATTGATAAAACAAAAAAAATACGATGAAGCACTACAGATTTTTTTAAAGCTTTCTACCAAAAAAGAAACACAGGAAAAACCAGAAATTTTTGCTAAAGTCATTGATAATATAGGTGTCTGCTATTTTAGACTGGGTGATCCACGAGGGATTCAATACCTGAATCGAGGTCTGCAGATAAGAACCGAAATAGAGGATCAACTAGGAATCGCAATTAGTAAACTGCATCTTGCGAGATATTATGATGAAAACCATAATAAACTGCTTGCTAAAAAAAATGCATTGGAAGCTTATACTATTTTTAATGAACTCCATCATGTGGAAAGAAAACAGTCGGCTTTAAAAATATTAATCAAAAACAATTCTCATAATGAATTAAAAAAATACGCTCTCCTCTATATTAATTTAGCAGACAGTATTTACGAAGTACGCCAGAAGGCAAAAAATCAGTTTGCTAAAATAAAATACGATTCAAAACTTGAAAAAGAGGAAAATTTAAAACTCAAAACAAATAAAGCAGAAGATGATTTAAAACTAGAAAGGCAGAAGAATAGAAATATTGTATCGTATATTTTTATTATCTTAAGTTTGTGTTTTGTTTTGATACTATATTATTATCTGACATCTAAAGCTAATCGCGAAAAAATTGAAGCGACTTATAGAAGTGAAACCAGAATTTCTAAAAAACTTCACGATGAATTAGCCAATGATATCTACCATACAATGGCATTTGCCGAGAATAAAAATCTCGCTTTGAATGAGAATAAAGAATTACTACTTCAAAACTTGGATGCTATTTATGCACGAACTCGAGATATTTCTAAAGAAAACGGCATTATTATAACAGATGAAAATTATGTTTTATCTTTAAAAGAGATGATATCTGGCTTTAGCACTTCCAACATTAATTTGATTTTAAACGGTCTAGATACCATTTCTTGGAATGAAATTGACAAAAATAAAAAGATAACACTGTATAGGGTCTTACAGGAACTTCTTGTAAATATGAGAAAGTATAGTGAGGCAACTCTTGTAGGCATAAATTTTAAAAAGACAGAAAAAAGTATTACTGTAAATTATACTGATAATGGAAAAGGAATTGAATCTGATAAAATTGTATTTAAGAATGGGCTTTACAATGTTGAATATCGGATATTAAAGATAAAAGGTGAAATTGATATAAAATCTAATAAAGATGAAGGTTTTAAAGTCTTTATAAAATTCCCTATTTAATTACAACAATAGCTCTTTCACCATCTTTTGCTATTGTAATTAACACTTGTCTTTCTTTAATTATTAAGTAATGGCGGGGCTTAAGAAAGATCATTCAATAAAAAATAAAAAATATTTCACAAAATGAAATGCAAAATGTGGAAAACCGTAAAAAAGGTAAAAAAAGAACTGTTAAATTTGAACTCTAATTAAGATGTGCTTTAAAATTAAGTTTCGCATTTCAGATCTAAAAGAATAAAATATGTTTAAAAAGGTTTTAGTCGCCGAGGATTTAGACAGCATTAGTTTAGCTGTTATACAGGTTTTGGAGGAGCTTAACGTTTCTACTATTCATCATGTAAAATATTGTGATGACGGTTTGATAAAAATTAAAAAAGCTTTGCACGAAAATGAGCCTTACGACTTATTAATAAGCGATTTGTCGTTTAAATCCGATCATCGTAAGACCACTTTATCCAGTGGTGAAGAATTAATTGAAGCCGTAAATGGTGTGCAAAATAATTTAAAAAAAATCGTTTTTTCGATAGAAGATAAGAACTTTAGAATAAAGTCTCTTTTTAATGACTTCGGAATAAATGCTTATGTCTCTAAAGGCAGAAACAGTATAACGGAATTAAGAAACGCAATTGAAGCTGTATACCGAAATGAAGAAAGAATTCTTTCGTCTGACCTTTCCTTTAATTTCAATGATAAAACTTTAATTGAAATCGAATCTTATGATATTTCAATACTAAAATTACTATCCAGAGGTTACATTTTGGAGAGTATTTCTAAAGAATTTAAAGAATTGTCTATTACACCAAACGGGACTAGCAGTATTGAAAAACGTATTAATAAACTAAAAATTTATTTTAAAGCAAACAATAACGTGCATTTGATCGCTATTGCAAAAGATTTTGGTCTGGTATAAAAACTTTATGCTTTTACGGAATCCCGTAAGGAAATGCCTTTTTATAGATATAAATTTGTTTGAACCTATTAACTAAACCATGAAACCTAGATATAGAGTTAATTTTTCTTCAAAGATTAACACCACGCAAAATAAAATTATCATGAAAACAATGCTCCTTTGCCTTTTTCTTTCCATCAGCTTTGCATTTATCTCCGAAAAAACGGGATGGCTGGAAATAGATTGGAAAATTATTTTTATACCTGCTTTACTTGTTCTTCAAATTATTATTATAGGAACCGCTTTAAAGAATAGATATAAAAAATATTAGGTCCTTGTATTGTATTAGACGAGAAAACAATTAAAAGAAAATGAGCGGTCAAAATTCAATTGCTTATATTTGATTTTTATATACAGCATGAAAAAAATCCTAAGTCTAACCTTCCTTTTCTTTACTCTTTTTTCTTTTTCACAAACCAAAATACTTTCTTGGAATCTGGAAAATTTTGGAAAATCAAAATCCGAAGCCGACCTAAAATTTATTACCAATAAAATCGTTGATTTTGATATTGTAGCAATCCAAGAAGTTGTTGCTGGTTATGGCGGTGCTCAAACGGTAGCAAAACTTGCTGCATTATTGAATGAAAAAGGAACAAAATGGGATTACAGCATAAGCGAACCGACCTCGAGCAGCAGTTATAAAAGAGAACGATATGCTTATATCTGGAAAACCAAAAAAGTAAAATTAAAAGGATCTCCTTGGCTTGAAAAAAAATATAATCTTGAAATTGATCGAGAACCTTTTTATGCCACATTTGAAATCGACAATAAAAGTTTTACCCTTGTCAATTTTCATGCGATAACTAAAACCAGACAGCCTGAAACTGAAATTAAATACTTCAAATTTTTACCCGAGCAATATCCGCATTTAAATTTGATCTTTTTAGGAGATTTTAATTGTCCCGAATCTCATACGGTATTTTATCCTCTTAAGAAAAAAGGTTACGATTCTATTTTAAAAGGTCAAAAAACAACTTTAAAACAAAAATGCCGAAACAATATATGTCTGGCATCTGAGTTTGATAATATTTTTTATTCCACAAACCGTATAAAACGATACAATTCGGGTGTAATTTTATTTTATAAAGATTTTGGTACCCTGCAGGAGGCAAGAAAAATATCCGACCATATTCCCATTTGGTTTGAATTTTCTGTCAATTAAGTTTTAAGTTTCTTTTTCTTCGCTGCTGGAAATAAAACATTGTTCAAAATTAATCGGTATCCTGGCGAATTTGGATGCAGGTCTAAGACCGTTGGCGGATCACCTACTTGATGCTGAAAGTCTTCGGGATCGTGGCCTCCGAAAAAAGTAAACATTCCTTTGCCCTTTTCACCATGAATGTATCGTGCTTCTCCGTTAAACTCACAAGTTCCCATCACTAAAATATTCGATTTAATTAATGCCGAATCAAAAGCGGTTGTTTGTCCCATAAACCCTTTAACAAGCTGGGTGTGATTTTGGCACAGCATACTTGGAATTGGATCCCATTTTGCAGAGAATTCCATCAAGGTAAAATAATCTTTTTCCATCGGAATTCTGCGTTTTATGGTCATATCAATATCTGAGAACTCATATACTTCTGGTTTTCTTTCTAAAGTAAAATTCTTAAAGGCAAAAGAATTACCATAATTCAGTTTTGATTGATAATTGGATTCGCTTGGATCACCATCAAACATTGCTTCACAGATATCAACCCCGTCAGCAGCAAGGGCAATATCAAAACTATCTGTAGCAGAACACATTGCAAACATAAAACCGCCGCCTATAACAAAATCTCTAATTTTTTTGGCAACTGCTCCCTTTTCCTGAGAAACTTTGGCGTATCCAAGTTTGGCTGCTAAGGCTTCTGAATCTCTTTTTTGATCAATATACCAAGGTGTGGTTTTATAAGCGGCATAGAATTTACCATACTGTCCAGTAAAATCTTCATGATGCAGGTGAAGCCAATCATAAAGCAATAATTGATCGCTTAATACTTCTTCATCGTAAATTGGGGTAAACGGAATTTCTGCGTAAGTTAACACCAATGTAACCGCATCATCCCAAGGCTGTTTGCCTTTTGGAGTATAAACGGCAATTTTAGGCGCTTTTTCTAAGATTACAGATTCCATGTTTTGAGAGGGACTTGAGATTTCGTTTAAAATCTGGTTTTCCTCGCCGTCAGAAATAATTTCGAAACTCACACCTCGAATTTTACATTCTTTACGAATTTCGTCTGCATCCGGAAGTAAAAAAGAACCGCCTCTGTAATTTAAAAGCCAGCTTGCTTTGTAGTCTTTACTTAAACACCAATATGTTATACCATAGGCTTTTAAATGATTCTGCTGCGTACTTTCATCCATTGGAATCAGGATAAAAGAAGCTTTGGCTGTAAAAGAAACCAATAATAAGAATAGAAAGAAGAAACCCTTTTTCATTAAAAAAACATTTTGAGTAAAGATATGAAGTAAGTGTTTAAAAAGCTTCCTCAATTCCCTTTTTTATAATTTAACCTAGTGTTAAAAAATTAGTAAAAAAAATATCATTTTTAACAAAAAACAGGTAAATACACGCATTTTGAAACTATTAAAACTGTTTACATTTGCTAACCCAAATGATAAAACTAATCAATATAAAACCACCACAATGAACTTTAATGATAGTAATAATCAACCAAAGGGGTTAAACATAATGCAGAAAATAGGTATATGCGTTTTAGTATTGACCATTATACTTTACTACGTATTATCAATTCAATTCTTGACAGCTTAAAATATAAGTTACAAAGTCAAAACTGCGATTTCGTTTTGTATCGCGTACACTACCAAACCCGCAATATTTCGAGATTCGGTTTTAAGCAGTAAATTGTTTCGATGTCCTTCGACTGTTCTTGGACTTAAGAAAAGATGATCTGCGATTTCAGAAGTCGTTTTCTGCTGGCAGATCAGCTGCAGTATTTCTATTTCTCTTGGAGAAAGAAAACTGGTTTCCAGACAGCCCTTAGAATTTTTTGGAGAAACAATCGTATCCTGAATCGTCTTTAACACGCTTTCGTTGTAATAAAAACCTTTTAATGCTACTTCATTAATCGTTTTTATCAAATCTTTTGGTGTTGTATTTTTAATTAAATACGCGACAGCACCAACCTGAATCATATTAGCGATAAAAGATTTGGTATCATAACTTGTCAAAGCTATGATTTTTATATCAGGGAAAGTTTTTCGGATAATTTTTGTTGCCTCAACGCCATTTAAGACTGGCATTTTCAAATCCATAATAATAATATCTGGCTTTGGCTCGACTTTGTTTAATAATTCTATTAATTCTTCGCCGTTTGATGCTTCAAAAACAATATCAATATTATCTTCTCTTTGTAGTAAAAAAGCAATTCCTTTACGAAATAAGATTTCGTCATCGACTAATGCGATTTTAATAGCAGCATTCATTTTTTTTTGGTTTTGGTCGTTTGGTCTGTCGAAATTACAAAATATGAACTAAAAAAAGCCAAAACAAAAAAGATTATTGATCAAAAAAAGCTTTTTTTTGATCTTTTTGACCTAAAAAGTAAAAATTACTGTAATTCCTTTACCTAATTCAGATTTAAAACTAATAGTACCATTGAGAAAGGAAATTCGGCTGTCTATATTTTTCATCCCAAGCCCTTTTTGATTTTCATGATCTGACGTGTCAAAACCTATTCCATTATCCTCGTAACAACAAGTATTGACTCCTGCTTGATTTTTAAATGCGATCCAGATCTGAGAAGCTTTTCCGTGTCGGACCGAATTATTCATTAGTTCCTGTAAAATTCTAAATATATGTAACTGCCTGTCAATCTCTTTTTCATCAAAATCAATTTCATTTATATAATGGGTCTTAACCGATTTACTGCTTTCAAATTCTTCACATAATTCTTCGACAGCGGCATTGAGTCCAAATTTTTCAAAAACTGGCGGCAGTAAATTATGCGCAATTTTTCTCGAGTTATCCAGTGCCTTTGTAGTAAGTTCTATAATATTTTCGGTTATCTCAAGTGTTTCTGCTGCTGTCAGATTAGGAGCAGTAAGCAAGTGGCTGTTGAGAGAAACTATATTGAGTTTTGAAGAGATATCATCATGAAGATCCTGAGCAATTCTCTTTCGCTCTTCTTCTTGTGTTACAATTATGGCATGCAACTGTTCTTTTTGATATTGAATTTCTAAGTTTTTATTTTCTAATTCTTTTTGAATAATTTGTTTTCTTGAGAAATAAAAAAATACAATTAAACACACTGCCAAAACCATAAAAAAAAGTGATGCATATAAAATTATTGCAACAATCTCTTTTTCAGAAATTGAATTTATATTCATATCAATTACTATTTATTTTCTTATCACTAGTTTCTGCAAAAATTAATTATTTTGTTTTTGCTTTTGGAGCACCGCTTTTTTTGAAAAACTGATTTTCCATTCGTACAAGATAAAAATTTGATTCATCAACACTAACACCGCGTTCAAAGTCCAGCTTAGAAATTTTAAATTCGCACTTAATCCAATAGTCAGGTTTCCAACTAAGAATAATATCGTACTTGCCAATAAGTAAATTATTATTCCAACTGTGATATAATAATACTCTTTGCTACCGCTAAGCATATGATACAAATGAAAAAGCGCAAAAAAAACAACTAGTAAAGAAGTTACTGTTATTTCAAGGAGATTAAATTTAAAAAATAGACTTGGATCCAAGCAATAATGCACAACGAGCACTAAAATTCCAGAGGCAATCCCGCCTAAAATGATTTTTTTATGATCCTCATTTTTTAAAAGAGTAAAATAAAAAAAGCCCATCAACAGTAATTGTCCCACAAAATAAATATGCGACATGTACAAATTTGTCATCTTAAAATACAATAACACTACACAGGTAACCTGCACAAAAACAAGCAGACCGAGATAACATGTAAAAATTTTATAGGCCTTTCCAAATCTGGAAAAGCCTATAAAATATAGAATGAAGTTAATTATTAAAAATAAGTAACCTAATTTCGCAATTATAGAATACATCATTTAAGAATTCATAGGACTGTTTGGGTCTCCGTTTGGAGGACATGGTTCTGTCATATCATAAACAACGTCCCCACCAGCATTTTCTGATCCTTCTGCTCCTACTTTAAAAACATCTCTGTATATATTTGTTTCCGGATCGTATTTTGTTCCGACAAACATAAGAACCTGCTGGCCTGCATTGTTAATCCCTTTGTAAGCACGAACAGCATCGATGTCCTGATCTAACACAAGTTTTAAAGTTGTTAGCGGAATCAGATAAGCATCTACCTTATTTTTTCCATCTTCTTCAAGTCCTGGCGCTTTTTTATACTTCTGCGCCCATTTTTGACCTTCAGCTAATGGAACTTCAACACTTCCTAGATTTCCTAAATTTCCTTTTTCAGACATAATTAATTTTGTTTTTGGTTAATTAATAAATTTATAATTGGTTTAGCTAAGCTACATTTTTTTATTAAGAAAAATAATAATTAAGCATAAAAAAAGCCTTAAAAATAAGGCTTAACATTTTATTAAAATGGAACATCGCTGTCGTCATCGTCATCATTGAGATTACTTCCAAAGGCTTCATTTGCCGAGGGCAGGTTTTTAGTAATAAACGGATTGTCGTCATGATTCATTTTTGAAGGTAAATCATCGTAACCTCCCGTAAAATCTTCAAGATTATCAAATTTACCTAAGTGTCCTAAGAATTTTAAACGAATGTTTTCTAGACCACCATTACGGTGTTTTGCGATAATGAACTCTGCTTGTCCGGCAGTTGGAGATGCTTCATCATCATCCCATTCTTCAATCTTATAATATTCAGGACGATAAATAAACGATACAATATCGGCATCCTGCTCAATCGCTCCAGATTCACGAAGATCCGAAAGCAGCGGTCTTTTACTAGATCCACGGGTCTCTACGGCACGCGATAACTGCGAAAGTGCAATTACAGGAACGTTTAACTCTTTTGCCAATGCTTTTAAGTTTCGAGAAATAGTCGAAATCTCCTGCTCACGGTTTCCGCCTCCTTTACCGCTTCCTCCGGCAGTCATTAACTGCAAATAATCTACAATAATCAATTTGATTCCGTGCTGTGATGCCAAACGACGGCATTTTGCACGTAAATCGAATATCGAAAGTGAAGGTGTATCATCAATAAATAATGGTGCTTTTTCTAAGTCTTTTACTTTTGTACTCAGCTGTTCCCATTCGTGTTTTTCTAATTTTCCGGTTCTTAATTTCTCAGAAGACAATCCTGTTTCAGACGAAATAAGCCTTGTAATCAACTGTACGGACGCCATCTCCAGAGAAAATACCGCTACTGCATGCCCAAACTGAATGGAAACGTTTCTTGCCATCGAAAGTACGAAAGCCGTTTTACCCATACCCGGACGAGCAGCAATAATAATTAAATCCGAAGGCTGCCATCCAGAAGTTACTTCGTCCAATTTTTCAAAACCAGTCGCAACACCACTCAATCCTTCTTTACCAGCAATTTCTTCAATACGTTTCTTTGCCTGCAGAACCAAACTCTGAGCAGTTTCAGAACTACGTTTGATATTTCCTTGTGTTACTTCATATAGTTTAGATTCGGCTTTGTCCAACAAATCAAATACGTCGGTAGTTTCGTCATAAGATTCTTCAATAATTTCAGAAGAAATTCTAATCAAACTTCTTTGAATAAATTTTTGCAGAATAATACGCGAGTGAAATTCGATGTGGGCAGAAGAAGCAATTTTCTGCGTAAGCTGAATCAAATAAAAATCTCCTCCAGCCAATTCCAGCTTTCCATTTTTCTTTAACTGAGTAGAAACCGTCAATAAATCTATTGGCTGTGTTTCTGTAAAAAGCTGCAAGATTGCTTCAAAAATATGTTTGTGTGCATCTTTGTAAAAAGCGTCGGGCTGTAAAATATCAATTACATCATCTACCCCTTTTTTATCAATCATCATCGCCCCAAGAACTGCTTCTTCTAAGTCAAGTACTTGCGGAGGTAATTTACCTTTTTCGAGATTAATTATTGTTGTTTTATCAACCTTTACAGGGTTTACATTTTTGAAATTTTCCATATAGCGAAAGTAGCAAAATTTACAAAAAATCTGCTATCGAGTTATAACTAAAATTTGTTTATAAATAAGGTCAGTTTGTTCATAACCAAAAAAAAATCCGAAACTGTAAGGCTTCGGATTTTTCATTCATTTTCATGAACTTATTCTTTATACTCGCCCATATTACTGTATTTGTCCATTCTTTGGGCAATTAAGTCGGCTGTTGATAAATCTTTTAATTCATTATATCCTTTAGTGATGTATTCTATAACTGTTTTAAAAGTAGTTTCACGGTCATAGTGTGCTCCTCCTAGTGGTTCTGGAATTACATCATCAACTAATTTTTGTTTTTTCATGTCAGAAGAAGTCAGTTTAAGAGCTTCAGCTGCACGCTCTTTGTACTCCCAGCTTTTCCATAAAATAGAAGAGCACGATTCTGGAGAAATTACAGAGTACCATGTATTTTCTAACATATATACTTTATCTCCAACACCAATTCCTAAAGCTCCTCCAGAAGCACCTTCACCTACGATAATAGTAATGATCGGCACCTGCAGACGAACCATTTCAAAAATATTTCTAGCGATAGCTTCTCCTTGTCCTCTTTCTTCTGCCTCAAGTCCTGGGTAAGCACCCGGAGTATCAACCAAAGTTAAAACAGGGATTCCGAATTTCTCTGCCATTTTCATCAAACGCAAAGCTTTACGGTATCCTTCTGGATTGGCCATACCGAAATTACGATATTGACGTGTTTTTGTATTAAAACCTTTTTGCTGGCCGATAATCATAAACGATTGTCCATTTACTTTTCCAAGTCCGCCCACCATCGCTTTATCATCTTTAAAACCTCTGTCTCCATGAAGTTCTAAGAAAGTATCGCCGCAGATTGCTTTGATATAGTCTAAAGTATACGGTCTATTTGGATGTCTTGACAATTGTACACGCTGCCAAGCGGTAAGGTTTTTGTATATATCTTTCTTAGTTTGCTCTAATTTTTTGTTGATTTCCTTGCAAGTCGGCGTTACATCAACATCAGATTCTTTTCCAATAATTACGCACTTTTCTAACTGTTCTTCAAGTTCTTTAATTGGAAGCTCAAAATCTAAATATTCCATGGATTTTTGAATTTTGTTTGTAAATCGAACCGCAAATATAAAAATATTATATCATTGGCGAAGTTAATTGTTATTTAAAGTATAAAAATGCAATTTAAAAATAAGGAAACTATTACAAGTTTTCTTTCTTAGTCTGATAATGTTTAAAAACACCGTTTAGGATTACGGTAATAATTATTATGACTGCCCCGATGTAAAATTCGACACTCATTTTCTCTTTTCCGCCAAGAATAAAATAGGCTAAAATAATTCCGTAAACAGGCTCTAAATTAGTGGTTAACATAACTGTGTAAGGCGTTAATCGCTGCATTACTTTTACCGAAGCAGTAAAGGCATAAGCCGTACAAACTGACGCTAAAACCAACAACAAAATCCAGTTATTTAAGGACAATTGAAAGAAATCTGCTGTGAATTTTCCTTGAAACAAAAAATAAACAGAAATAAAAAAAACACCAGCACCAAACTCATAAAAAGTAATTACCGAAGGTTCATGATCTGCAATCAATTTCCCATTCATTAGCGTAAACAAAACCCCTAAAATAATTGCCGCAAGCGCATAATAAACGCCTGTTAGGTATTTAATTTCTACCTGCAAGATCAAAGCCAGCCCCGCAATTATTATCAGACCAAAAAAAACTTCATACCATAATATCTTACGTCCGTAAAATAACGGTTCTAATAAAGATGCAAAAAAAGCACCTAATGAGAATATCGATAGTGTAATGGAAACATTGGAAACATGTATGGCTTTAAAAAAGAAAATCCAGTGCAGGGCAATCAACAACCCAACAAAAATTAGTTTAAAAAATTCCTTCATCGGAACTTGAAAAGACTGTTTTTTAAAAGCAATAAATCCGCCAAGAAAAATTCCAGCGATAAGCATTCTGAACCAAACTAAATTTTCGGCATCAATTGTAATCAAAGCGCCCAAAATTGCCGTAAAACCCCAGATAAAAACAATTAAATGAAGATTTAAATAACTTTTTAAATTATCGTTTTGCATTGCGTAGTAAGTAAACCGCTAAAATTCCGAAAACCATATTTGGGAACCAGACAGCTATTAAAGGTGAGAAAGTCGATTTTTCGGCAAGTGTACCAAAGATTTTATCAAAAAAGACAAAAGAGAAAGCAATTGCAATTCCGATTGCCAGATTCGTTCCCATTCCGCCTCTTCGCTTCATAGAAGAAACCGAAACAGCAATAATCGTCAAGATAAAAGCAGACACAGGCACACTGTATTTTTTGTAAAGCACAACCAGATAAGTATTGATATTTCCAGAACCTCTTTTGCGTTCTTTTTCAATAAAATCGATTAATTTACCCAAAGTCAATGTTTCAGCAATGTAGACAACCGGAGTTAAATCTGCCAATTCAAATTTAAACGGAATCGTTTTTTCTGGTGATTTTTCCAGAACATCATTTAATTCACCAACCGTCCTTTTAGTATAATCATACAAAATATACGTTTTCTTCTTCGGATCCCATTTTATTCGGCTTGCCGTAATTTTATAGGTTAATTTTTCTTTTTCAAAATGTTCTAATGAAAAATTAAAAGCGGTCTTAGATTCTTCATTAAAGCTGTTTACAAAGATAAAATCATGGTCGTTGATCTGTCTGTAAACATTCGTGTTTTCGCCCCGCATGAGTTCCTTTCCATTTCCTTTTAAATAAGTGTAGCGAAAATTATTATACCCTTCACTTGCTGCGGGAACAATAAAAAATCCCATCAGCAGCACAAAAAGAGACACAATAGTCGCACCTATAATATAAGGACGCAAGAAACGTGTAAACGAAATTCCTGAACTCAAAATCGCAATAATCTCTGTGTTGTTAGCCAACTTTGAAGTAAACCAGATTACCGACAAAAACAAGAAGATCGGGAAAAGCGAATTGATAAAATAAATCGTAAAATTGTAATAATAGAAAGCAATATCAGGAAACGGAATTTTGTTTTCCAGCATTTTATTTACTTTCTCAGAAACATCAATTACGATTCCGATCGGTGCAAACAAAAGTAACATCACAGAGAAAGTTCCCAGATATCTTTTTAAGATGTATTTATCTATTATTGATAACATATAAAATTTGTTTCAAGTTTAAAAGTTTCAGGTTTCACGTTTCAAGTTTCAGGTCATTATAGGTAATTTGAAACTTGAAATTAAAAAACTTGAAACTCTTTTTTTAAAGTCTTTGACTCATGTTTTTGACCATCATTTCTTTCCATGGTCTAAAATCTCCAGCTAAGATATGTTTTCTGGCTTCACGAACCAACCACATATAAAAACCAAGATTATGAATAGTAGCAATTTGTTTTCCTAAATATTCATTTGCAGCAAATAAATGACGTAAATAAGCTTTTGTATATTCAGTATCCACAAAAGTATGCCCCATTTCATCGATTGGAGAAAAATCAGCTTCCCACTTTTTGTTCTTTATATTAATCGTTCCGTTTGCTGTAAACAACATTCCATTTCTGGCATTTCTTGTCGGCATAACGCAATCAAACATATCAATTCCTAACGCAATATTTTCCAAAATATTTATAGGAGTTCCCACACCCATTAAATAACGAGGTTTATCTTCAGGAAGAATTTCGCACACTACCTCAGTCATAGCATACATTTCTTCTGCCGGCTCCCCAACAGACAATCCGCCAATGGCATTTCCCTGCTGTCCCGCGTTTGCAATATATTCTGCAGACTGGCGGCGTAAATCTTTATAAGTACTTCCCTGAACAATCGGAAAAAACGTTTGCTCGTAACCGTATTTGTAAGGCACTTTATCTAAGTGATTGATACAACGATCCAGCCAGCGGTGTGTCATGTGCATCGAGCGCTGCGCATATCTGTAATCGCAAGGATAAGGCGTGCACTCATCAAAAGCCATAATAATATCAGCTCCAATAGTACGTTGAATTTCCATTACATTTTCTGGCGTAAAAAAATGATACGAACCGTCAATATGTGATTTAAATTTTACCCCTTCTTCTTTAATTTTTCTATTAGAAGAAAGCGAATATACTTGATATCCGCCAGAATCGGTCAAAATATTACGATCCCAATTCATGAATTTATGCAATCCACCCGCTTTCTCCAAAATTTCGGTTTGCGGACGTAAATACAAATGGTAAGTATTTCCCAGAATAATATCCGGATTAATATCGTCTTTAAGTTCACGCTGGTGCACTCCCTTTACAGAAGCCACAGTTCCAACAGGCATAAAAATAGGAGTTTCTATAACTCCGTGATCTGTAGTAATACTCCCCGCTCTAGCTTTAGACTGCGGATCTTTTTGTAATAAATCAAACTTCATCTGTTTCTTTTTTCAGAGCGCAAAGATAGTTTAATTTGAGGAAAATTTAATTAATTAGAAAATTTGTCAATTAGAATAATAAGATAATTCCAAACACCCCAATAAAAACCTGAAACTTCAAACTTGAACATGAAACATGAAACCTGAAACTTGAAACATCTAACTTCTAACCTCTAACTTCTAACCTCTAACTTCCAACTTTTTTAAGGCGTTCCCCAAGGGTCGGGCTTTCGGCTATATCTTTTATTCCGTTTCACTCCATAAAAGGATACCGCCTCAATCCCTAACGCAGCCAGCAGGTATTTCCTTAAGATCTAATGTAAAAACTACAACAACTTCATCATGATAATGTAACATGACAATCGTACTGATTCCTTAATTTTAATACTCTTAAACAACAATTAAATTTAGAAATCATGATAAATTCAGACAAAAGAGACGAAACAACTGAAGACAGAATCGAACGAAATCTTGACAACTTAGATTACCCAGCGAACGAAGACATCTACAATCAGGATGAAGAACTGGAAGATATAGACCCAGAAGGAATTTCTGGAGAAAGAACCATTCTTCCAGAAGACAATCACGAATGGAAACAAAACAGCGATAAGCTAGGAAATGATTTAGATATTCCAGGCGCAGAACTTGATGACGAACAAGAAGAAATCGGTTCTGAGGATGAAGAAAATAATTTTTACAGCGAAAGCGATACCAAGTAAAATTATAGTCACCTATTTTTTGCCACAGATTTTACAGATTAAGACCGGTTTTTTTTTAAATCATCTTAATCCTGGAATCTGTGGCATTATTTTTTTTTCTGCAAATTCACGAATTTATCATGAAACGGAATTCGTGAATTCGCGGCCGATAATTTTTCATTTAATCGGTGTCCCGTTTTTTAGCTACTCTGTATTACATTTTAATCATTTTTTGCAGATCAATAAAAAAATATCCAGAATTTAACAATTGTTCTAAACTAAAGCAGAAAATCATTTGTCAGCCCGCAAAATAACCTTTACTTTTGCTACAGTTTAAACTTTTATATACAAAATGAAGCCTAACACACAACAATTAAGCGATTTAACTATCCAAGTAAGAAGAGATATTCTTCGTATGGTACATGCTGTTAACTCTGGTCATCCAGGCGGATCACTAGGTTGTACTGAATTTTTGGTTACACTATATCAAAATATTATGGACCGTAAAGAAGGTTTTGATATGAACGGAATTGGAGAAGATGTTTTCTTCCTTTCAAACGGACATATTTCGCCGGTTTTTTACAGCGTTTTAGCACGCAGCGGTTATTTCCCTATATCAGAACTTGCTACTTTTAGATTATTAAATTCTCGTTTACAAGGACACCCAACAACTCACGAAGGTCTTCCTGGAGTTCGTATTGCGTCTGGTTCATTAGGACAAGGTTTATCTGTAGCTCTTGGAGCAGCACAAGCAAAAAAATTAAATGGAGACAATCATTTAGTTTTCACACTTCACGGTGACGGAGAATTACAAGAAGGTCAAAACTGGGAAGCGATCATGTATGCTTCTGCAAAAAAAGTAGATAACATCATCGCAACAGTTGACGTTAACGGAAAACAAATTGACGGAACAACTGATGAAGTTCTGCCAATGGGAAGTCTTCGCGCTAAATTTGAAGCTTTTGACTGGGATGTTATAGAAATTGCAGAAGGAAACAACATCGATGCAATCCTTGCTGGTTTAACAGATGCTAAATCTAGAACAGGAAAAGGAAAACCAGTTTGTATTCTATTACATACTGAAATGGGTAACGGAGTAGACTTTATGATGCATACGCATGCTTGGCACGGAAAAGCACCAAACAACGACCAGTTAGCAGCAGCATTAGCTCAAAATTACTCTAAAGACCAAGTAGACTATTAAAAAAGTGTTCAGTATTCAGTATAAAATGTTCCGAAAAAAAGCTCTGAACCTTAGCAACTGAAAAACTTAGAACCTCAAAAGATAAACAATGAAAAAATATACAAATACAGGAAGCAAAGATACTCGTTCTGGTTTTGGAGCGGGAATGACAGAATTAGGTCAAAAAAACGAAAATGTAGTAGCATTATGTGCTGATTTAATTGGATCGTTAAAATTTGACGATTTCAAAAAAAATCACCCGGAGCGTTTTTTCCAAATCGGAATTGCTGAGGCAAACATGATCGGAATCGCTGCAGGTTTAACTATCGGAGGAAAAATTCCTTTTACAGGAACTTTTGCTAACTTCTCTACAGGAAGAGTTTACGATCAAATTCGTCAATCTGTTGCTTATTCTGATAAAAATGTAAAAATCTGTGCTTCTCACGCTGGTTTAACACTAGGAGAAGACGGAGCAACACACCAAATCTTAGAAGATATCGGTTTAATGAAAATGCTGCCTGGAATGACCGTAATCAATACTTGTGATTACAACCAGACAAAAGCGGCTACAATTGCATTGGCAGATCACCACGGACCGGCTTATTTACGTTTCGGACGTCCAGTTGTAGCAAACTTTACACCTGCTGACGAACCTTTCGTAATCGGAAAAGCTATTTTATTAAACGAAGGAACTGATGTTACCATCATTGCAACTGGACATTTAGTTTGGGAAGCAATTATTGCTGCAGAAGCTCTAGAAGCAAAAGGAATTTCTGCGGAAGTAATCAACATCCATACTATCAAACCTCTTGACGAAGAAGCGATTTTAAAATCAATCTCTAAAACAAAATGTGTGGTTACGGCAGAAGAACACAATATCCTTGGAGGTCTTGGAGAAAGCGTATCTAGAGTTTTGGCTTTAAACCAGCCGGCTCCTCAAGAATTTGTAGCAGTACAAGATAGTTTTGGTGAGTCTGGAACTCCTGAGCAATTAATGGAAAAATACAAACTTAACAACCAAGCGATTGTTGAAGCTGTAGAAAGAGTAATCAAAAGAAAATAATTTTAGATTTTCTTACTTTATAAAAAACCTCGAAAATTTCTTTTCGAGGTTTTTTTATTCCTGTTTCCGAAATATAGCAACAAAAAAAACACCTGCATGCGCAGGTGTTTTTTTTTGTATTTAATTCACACTCTATTTAGCTGTATGATGATCTTTATCAAGATGAATTCTTAATCTTCCAGGCGTAGTGTAATCTGGCGTTCCAGAAGCAGAGAAGGCAGGAATACCTCTCGGCTCTGTTTCATCAACATTTGGCGTATTCGGATTATCAGAAACAGGATCAAAAGGATAATATTTATTTATTCCGAAGTAAAACGGCTGCTCATTCAAGGTTCCCCAACCCACTTCATTTGTTGGTTTTGTAATCTCTAATCTTGTTGTATAACCATCACCATCATCATCTTGATCTAAGAAATCAGGAATACCGTCACCATCAGTATCATCAGGATTCTTCTCCGGAGGATTTGGATACAATGTCTTATTTCTGAAGTCACGAACATATCCATCTCCATCAATATCTTCTTGATAGTCAAAAACACCATCTGGGTTTGGAATTAGAACTCCTGCAGAAGTATATCCATTGTTTTCGTGATCTAATCTTTGAATATCATAAAGTTTTATAGAGAAAATAAGTGGTGAGTAAGCAGGAATTGAACTTCCACTTGGCGGATAGGCATAATATGCTAAACCCGAAGGAATAAACAACACTCCTGCACCAAAGTCTTGATAATTTGCAGAACCATCTGTATTATAAGTTGTAGTACCTGTTTTAAACTGTGGAAAAACCTCACTCCATCCTACAATAGTACTATATAAATCGAGCATTCCAGTAGGATAAATTACTTGCTCAAAAGATGTTGTTGTTAAATGTTCTGGTTCCGTATCTGTTTTGGCAACACGTTTTAAATATTCTCCCTCATAAGCAGTTACCACACCATCAGTGTTCATAGGAGCTAAACCATTACCTTCTCTTAAAACCAAATAATACATTTTATATTTAATCCCATGAACATCTATCTCTCTTGAAAGCAACTTAGGAAATGTCGCACTATTCAAATAAGACATAATAGACGGTTGAGATGCTGCATCTGTTATCGGAGACATGGTAACGTCCATTGTTGCATTATCTACCGTTATATAATTAGTTTTTAAATATTCTTCAATATCTGCATTATCTATATTAAATTGTTCTTGATAATCTTTTAATGGCTCTACTACTACATCGTCATCATCTTTTTTATTACAAGAAACAATCGCAGTAACTGCAAGCAATAAAACAAAATAATATTTAAATTTATTCATTATTCTAATTTTTTTAGGTGCGCAAGATACAATATTGATTTATTTTTGTAAAGAATTTAACTTGGATTTTAGAAAAATTATGAGAGTAGATAAATACTTATGGTGCGTGCGCTATTACAAAACTAGAAACATGGTTACTGAAGCCTGCAAAAAGAATCATATAACGGTAAACGGACAGGTTGCAAAACCGTCAAAAGAAGTTTTTCCGACCGACAAAATCACCTTTCGAAAAGATCAAATTACACAAATAATAACGGTTTTAGATATTCCTGAGAATCGTGTGGGAGCTAAACTGGTCGATATCTATCGAAAAAACGAAACTCCTCCTGAAGCTTATGCACATTTAGAACTGCTGAAACTTTCTAAAGAACATTACCGTAAAAGCGGTACAGGACGACCTACCAAAAAAGACCGAAGAGATATTGATGAATATGGAGAGGAAATTAATGATGAGGAAGAGGAAAACTAAATTTTTAAATTCCAAAATATAAATTCCAAATTCCAAAGACTGCATTTTTACTTTTGCAATTTTGGACTCGAGCGATAGCTGACAGCCGAATCAATTTTAAAAAAATTGAAATTTAAATTTATGTATTTTAGCAAAAAATAATTATCATGAGTAACATCATCCTTACTAATCAAGAAATCGAACACAAAATAAAACGTATTGCTTATCAGATCTACGAAACTTTTGTTGATGAAGAAGAAGTAATCATTGCCGGCATTGCTTCTAATGGATTTGTATTTGCCGAAAAAATCGCCTTGGCGCTGCGCAGTATTTCAACTTTAAAAGTTTCGATCTGTGAAGTAAAAGTAAACAAACAAAACCCGCAGGAACCTATACAAACTTCCTTAAGCACCGAAGAATACAAAAACAAAGGATTAGTCTTGGTTGATGATGTTTTAAACTCAGGCACCACATTGATCTATGCGGTTCGTCATTTTTTAGATGTTCCTCTTAAAAAATTCAAAACCGCAGTGCTTGTAGACCGAAATCACAAAAAATATCCTGTAAAAGCAGATTTTAAAGGAATCTCGCTTTCAACTTCCCTATTAGAGCACGTACAAGTTGTATTTGATGCAAAAGACGGCGACTATGCTTCTTTAAGCTAGAATGTCTAAAATTTCCTGAACCGTTTCTTCGACAGATTTTCCATCAACCGGAAGCTTATATTGCGCGTGGTTGTAATAAAAACTTCTGTCGAATAAATGTTTCGCGATAAACTCTCTCATTTCTTCTTCGTCCATATTAGCAATTAACGGACGCTTACTCTTATTATGTATTAATCTATTATATAAAGTATCAATAGATGCCTTTAAATAGATCGACACAACATCTTCTCTTTGCAGTAATTCATGATTATTGGCATAACATGGTGTTCCGCCTCCTAAACCAATAATAATTTCTTCATCAGATTGCAGCAATTCCAGAAACATTTCATGTTCTAATTTTCTAAAATAAATCTCTCCATGCTTTTCAAAAATTTCATTTATCGTTAAATCTGCTCTTTTTTCGATGCATTTATCTAAATCCAAGAATGGAATATCTGCAGTTTTTGATAAATTTTGGGCAATTGTTGACTTTCCGCAGCCCATGTAACCTAATAACACTATTTTTTTCATACTAATAAAACCTTATAAACTAAGCATTTGGGATTTTTTCCAAAAAAAAGACAAATTTATGATAAAATAGCTTGGAAACTTCAAAAAAAACTCCTTATATTTGCACCCGCATTCAAGAAATTAAATGACTCGATAGCTCAGTCGGTAGAGCACATCACTTTTAATGATGGGGTCCTGGGTTCGAGCCCCAGTCGGGTCACAAATTTTGTGATTAACAAATTAAATTTCTTGAAAGCAATGACTCGATAGCTCAGTCGGTAGAGCACATCACTTTTAATGATGGGGTCCTGGGTTCGAGCCCCAGTCGGGTCACAAAAGGTCGAGTAATTTATTTTACTTGACCTTTTTTCTTTTAAGGCCATGTGGAGAAACGGTAGACTCGCCATCTTGAGGGGGTGGTGCTCGCAAGGGCGTGAGGGTTCAAATCCCTCCATGGTCACTATGAAAAAATGAAAGCCTGTAAAGTGTATATTTTGCAGGCTTTTTCATGGTTCGAAAATTTTTATGATTTTCTTCTAGATCTTGAAAAAGCCTATATTTAAAGGAGATTTTGGTTCGAACCCCATTATGGATTTATCATTTTTTAATGTTTTTTTTTCAGATAGCGATTTAAAGGTTTGGTTTCCCAACTTGAATTCAATCCAAAGTTTTAAGTTTACCAAAATCCGTTAGGGTGTCATGCATCGTTTATTATTAAAAATGCTATTTGGCGCTTTCTTTCTTCAACAATTTTCGGATGATCTTCTATTTCGTCATTAGTCAAACCACTTTCTATTTCCTGAATTTTAAAATCAATTGTGTCAATTATAAAAGAACTTATATTAGAGACATGTATCTTATCATGCCCCATTATAAACTCCAATAATTCTAAAACTGCACAAGCAGAATTTAGCGCATAACTTACTTCAATATTTTCAAAATCTTCTGTATCTGGAGTTATTTTTTCAACTTTATGAATTAACTCTTTAACTTTTACTCTGTCGATTTTGGCAAATTCAGTTTCTTCACAATACTTAATTGCTTCATTTAAAATATTAGGATTGCCCCAATTGTATTTGATATAGAAATCGACATAATCATCAATTAATCTTTTACAGATATCTATACTGAAAACAATAAGTGTTTCAATTTTTGATTTATTAATTATGTTATCCATTTCTGTATTTAATTATATAGATTTATGATGATGTAAAACGTTCCAACACTAGAGCACGTTGAGTACTACATTAAGCCCATTCTTTGGATTTGCTAAATCGTTCAAATACAAACCATTTTTCCATTAAGCCAATTATGTTTTCTGTTCGGAGTTCGTTTTTTTGATTGTTCGGTTACTATGTGTTTTGCATTGTATAACACATTGTCTTTGTTGTAGGATCTATAAAAATGTATAAATTTCCATCACACCAAAAGTTTAATTTTTGGAAATATTCTTCCATTCCTTTTGTTGGTTCAACATTGCTAAATGTCGCTTCAATATCGCTAAAGCTTCCCAATTGACACAAAAATCTCATAGGTTTTCCGCTTTTCGGACAGTTTGGAATTTCAGCTTCTTGTAGCCAATCTGGTTCTCCACAAATTCCGATACTTTCGAATTCATCAATTTCCTCTTTTTCTTCTAAACTTACTCTAACTCCTTGCCAAATAATTATTGAGTTTTTGTCAATTTCATCAAATGCACTTGTCGATGAAGCAGTGTCTGTTGGTTCAATAATTGTCGGAGAATTTGGATTTGAATAATCAAGATAAACAAAATATTCATCAGTATAAATTGGATGAATTAAGTTTACTTTGAAAGGCAACCAAGAAAACAATGGATCAGAGTTGTCTATAAAACCTAAATATTGAAAACCTGCTATAAATTCATTATTTGGGATCGTAAAGTCTTGTGGAATTTCTCCGCCAATTTGATGTTTACCGTTTTCGTCGCTTACTATTTCGTATTGCATTTCATATGTGTTAAAAGTTTGATTTAAGATTTGCTGATATAGAAACACTCGGGTCTGGGTAATTTTCCTTTACCCAAAACAAAATAAGTATAAAGTCAATTATCGTTAGCAATAGTATTTTAATAAATAATTTTATTTGTCCTTTTTAGTATTGTAGTTTGACAATCAACGTTCAGGAACTACATCGGGTTTTGACTAAATTAAGATCATTCTTGGGATTTGCCACACGAGCCGATAGCGAACAGGCAAAGCAAATTATCCCAAATACAAAACCAACTTCCTATCAAACCAATTGCCCAAATCCGTTGTAGTAGCTGTTAGGCGATGTTTTTATATCCAGAATTGCCAAGGTTTTTTGTTATTCTTTTTCTGCCAGTCTTTAAAACGTTTATCTATTACAAGCCTTATTTTATCGTAGTTTTCCCAACTATTTTCATATTCATAAATACTATCTTGATTTGAATCTAACGTGTTTGCATAATCGCCAAAATATTTGTCTGATGAATAATAATCTTCGGTAAATTTTAGTCCTATTTCATTCAAATCTTCTGCCCAAAACTTTCCATCACAACATTTAATCAGGAAATCACGACCAGTAATTTTTTTGGCTTTTACATCTTCTAATAAGCTTGCAGATTCCGTCAAGTGAATCTCCCCAATTAAATTGTTCTCGATAATCCAATTTAAATACATTCCGATATGAGTTCCTCCATTTTCAAGAGGAATATTTTCAGGAAAATCTTCTGTTTGATGCCAATCTATTCTGTCGATACTTGCCATTTTAATGGTTGTGTTAAATGTTGCCTAACGTCTTGGCACTACAGCGGGTTTGGGACTAAATTAAGCCCATTCTTCGGATTTGTCAAATCATCCCAAATACAAAACCATCTTTCCATTAAGCCCAATGCCCAAATCCGTTGTATTGGCTGTTAGGTACTGGCTATTTATTTCTTTCCACCGAATAATCTTGATAGAAAACCTTGTTTCACTCGTTTCTCAACTATCCAAATTGGTTCATCACTCGGTCTTATGATTTTTGTGTTCGGTCCTGATTTACCCCAAGGAAATCCTGTTTTTATAGGTTGATTAGTCAAGTCCGCCACTAAAAACATTTCTGGCAGTTCAACTTGTCCGTTTTCAAAGTCATAATCCTTTTCATTTTTTTCCATTATTCCGATTTTTTCGGTCCAAATATCCATTACGGTTCTTTCGTGAATAATGTCCAAGTTGGATTGATTTCCTTTTTGTCCGAACTCGTCAACGTGTCTTATGAACTCCGTTAAATTTTCAGAGTGTTTTACAACGACAGATGGGTCGTGACAGACATAATAAACTGAATTCCAAATTCCCTTAGAGTCAATATCTAAAATCCAAAAATTACCAAACCCATCTCCTGCAAGTTGGATTGATTTTGGAAACATTTCTTCAAATCCAAAATGACCGAATGCATCAAAACGTACTTCTTCAAGTCCATAAAACTCAAAACCTTTGCTGAATCTTAATAATTCTTCGATTTCATTCGGTAAGTTGTTATCTGGAAGCTGATTTTTCAGGTTTTCTATTTCACTGTCGGTCATTCCATCCAGCAATTCGACCTTATACAAATCTCCGTCTTCCGATTCGTATTGGTTGGAAAGGATTGATTCTAATTGTTGTTTCGGTGTCATTTCTGTTCGTGTTGTTTTAGTTTGTGCCTAACGTTCTCGCGCTACAAGCAGTTTGGGGTTAAATAAGCGTTATCTTTCGGATTAGCCAAATCTTCTAAATACAAACCAATTTTTCCATTAAGCCAAATACCCAAATTGCTTGTAGCGTGTGTTGGCAGTAGTTTTTATTTTCTTCCGACTAGTTTGTCTAACCAATTTATTCGATTTTCTACAATACCTATTTTTTGCTTTCGTGGATTCCAAAGTGAATTCTTTTCTGCTTTCGAATTCTTTTCAGCTATTTCTGCAAAACTTCTTGCTTGTTCAGAGTTGCCCTTAAATTCTGAAATTATAGCCAAAATTGAGTACATTATATAATTTTGAACTGGAAAACTTATCGATTCATTTTCAATCTTTTCAATTAGTATTTTTTCTACTTCATTGTATGACTCTGTTTTACCTTCTTGAATCACAATTTTGGAGAAATCTAAATAAGAACTTGTTATTACGTTAGGAAATTCCTTTTCATAGTCAAGTGATTTTTTGTAAAAACATATTGCCATTTCTGCATCATTTCTTAACTCATAGATTTGACCTAAAAAGTTATAACACGGACTTTTCTCAATTCTATTTTCAGGATATTCTCTTAAGACTTTATTTAGTAGTTCTTCAGCAACATTTACTAGCTTTTTTTCCTTTGTGTATATTAATTCTATAGCTTGAATTTTTAAGTATTGAGCTCGTCCATCTTTTCTTGCACGACCAAGTTTGGCAAAGAATTCTTCTTCGTCCGTTTTCGTCCAAGTTTTTCGTCTATACCAATCTGTCATTTCTGTTAATTGTTAAGTTTCTTTCGTGGCAAAATTACTGCCAACTAGCATATACTACTGACAACATCAGACATATCACCCAAAAATTGGGCAGATATGTCTGACAAAGGTCAGGGTTTATTTGTTATCAAATATATAATAATAAACTTATAAATAATCAAAAGAACTTTTAATTCGTTGAATGATTTTGGTACTGACATGGATATAAAATTCAGTGGACTTAGTGCTGTTTTGAATCAATACAAACATGATTAATCAATAATAATATTAAAGTCGAATCAAAAAACTAAACATCATTCAAAATCTTCAAGTCTTCCAATAAATGGTTCGAATTCTGTACCGTCAAGGTCACTAAGTAAAGCTTCAGAGAAATCAGGAGCTTTTTTTGTCTAAGTGATTTTTAATTTCCGTTATATTCACTAGCGGGACGTTCGCACTAGCAAGGAGAGATCAAAGTCATAATTCAATTTAGCCAATATTCCAATTTCATTTCTGAGTAATAAGGCCCATAAGAAATTTGGACTTCTCTATTTCCTGCTTTGGGAATCAAAAAGGAGACTTTTATTTTTCTAGTTCTATTATCAATCAAGGTTAAGATTTTTACATATTCTTCGATTATCACACCTTCTTTTTGAGCCATTTCCACTATTTTCCTTGATTTTCTTATTGTTCTTTTGGTAGGCGAACAACCAAATACTGCTTTATATTTTCGTGGTTTAATGGAGTCCAAAGTCTTTTTATTGAGAGCAGATTCTATAAAATCTTCATAATCGTTGAAACTTACCCCAATTTCTTGAACACCATTTTCATAAGAAAATATATGATCATTATCGAAAAGAAAATCTTCATAAATTCCATATTTTCTTTCAGAAAAATTATATCCCTCAACTATTAAAATTGTCGAACTAGTTGTATCAATTCGCTTTTGAGTTTGGTAATCTTCTCTTTTTGAAATCAACAAATTAAAACAATTTATTTGCTCTGTTTTTAGTTCGCTCTTTATTGAGTCTAAAGTTTTAATTGTAATTTCATTCCAATTCTCTTTTTTTTGTGCAAAAGATAGAATCGATGTCAATAATACTAATATTGGGAGAATTTTTCTCATGTGACTTTAACATTTATATAATTTACTTGACAAAATGCTCTTTAAAAAGATGCAAAGCAAATATCTCCCGCTTTGGTCTTTTCCAAAAAATATATTCAAAAAATGTGCCCTTCATGAAGTCTCTCACTTATTGCTTTTTAATTTCGTTCCATCGTCTTTCAAGTTCATTCAATTTCGTTAAGAATTCCTCGTCGTCAAGATAGAAAAGTTTGGCGTTAGCTTCATCAGGTTTATTATGCACATAACTTTTTATTTGTCGAATAATTCTAGTGTTGACATACGTGCAAATTTCGGTGGACTTTTTACTTTATTAAATCACAAAATTAGGCATCATTTAAATTTTTTAAATCATCTAGCAAAAGGTTCGAATTCTGCCCCGTCAAGGTCACAAAACGATATAAAGAAGAAAAAATCTTCGTTATACCGTCCCCCCCCTATTTCATACGTCTCAAAAATCATGAACAAAATAGAACTAACTTAAAAAATCAAAAAGTTTTTAAAAAGACAACTATTCTTAAGCGGATATAATATCTGACAAAAAGAATATTTTGCAGGATATTTTTCTATCTTTGAAAATCACACTTTTTTTAATCTGTATGGCTCTATCTTTAAGCCTTTAGAAAATACTCATTATGGAACAGAAAATACATCAGGGAAGAAATGTAAAACGTTTTAGAGAAATGCTTAACATAAAACAGGAAGCATTAGCCTATGATTTGGGAGAAGATTGGAATCAAAAGAAAATTTCTATGCTGGAGCAGAAAGATGTGATTGAAAACAATTTGCTGAAACAAATTTCAGATGTATTGAAAATTCCTGTGGAAGCTTTTCAAAATTTTGATGAAGAACAGGCGATAAATATTATTTCTAACACTTTTCATGAAGGAGCAGTTGCTAACAATTCTGGATATATCAATTGCACTTTAAATCCGATTGATAAAATTGTACAAATGCATGAAGAAAAAATTGCCTTGTATGAGCGTATGTTGAAAGAAAAAGACGAGATGATGCAAAGACTTGAGAAACTAATCAATAAATAATTCAGAAAATTAGCATTTTTAATTTTCCCCCGCCATAATTACATAAAACATATTTCATTGCAAAATAAGAACTTACAGCTATAATAAAATTTATTATAAAAATCATTGCAAAAAAGGCTTTACAAACTAAATAAAGTACTTATCTTTGCACGCTCATTAGAAAAAGCAATGACTCGATAGCTCAGTCGGTAGAGCACATCACTTTTAATGATGGGGTCCTGGGTTCGAGCCCCAGTCGGGTCACAAAAGGTTAAGTATTAATTTACTTGACCTTTTTTCTTTTTAAGCCTTTAGCTAGCATTAAAATTAATACGCTGCAGTCTCTATTTTTATCTTCAATATTTTTATCTGTACCTATATTTCTATCCCTATATTTGTTTGGCTCTGAAAACAAAAAAATGAAAAACATACTATACTTAATCTTATTTTTCTCAATTGCGGGTTGTAACAAGAAAATTGAAAACGAAAATACAGCTGAATCTAAAGAACAGAAAATCGAAACATTTTGGAATTGGTTTATTGAAAATGAAAAAAGGTTTAGGAATCCAGAAATAGATTTAGACGAAGTCTTACAAGAGATTTTAGATAATGCAAGCGCAATTGAAAAAGAACTCGCATTCGAAATAAAGCCAATAAAAAATGGAATTATATCTTTAACCATTTCCGCAGATGGTGTAAAACAATTAATTCCAACTGTCCAAAAAATGATAGAAAAGTCTCCAAAAATTAAAGGCTGGAAATTTATTGCTTTTAGGCAAAAAAAAGACAAGAAACTATTCACAGACATTATTTACTTGTCGGATCAAATAGAACTGGAACCTTCTAAAATGCAATTTCTTCCAATAGTTGAAAATGGCAGTTTAGAATTGATAATATATTCTACTGGAATTAATGAGGAAAATTATAACGAAATATTTTATGGAGGTTCTTTATTACTGGATAATTTGGTCGGAGAATATAAATTTATGACACAAGTAGATAATTATGATTTTCATAATATGCCGACAAAAAAAGAAGATTTAAATCAATTAAGACCATTATCTGAACTTCCTGCTTTCATTGATAATCATGAAGCCAAAAAATAATCATGTAAATTTTATCAACCTCAACTTAATCATTATAAATTTATGAGAAAGAAAACGTTTCTTTATTTGTTTATAGCTCTAACTTCAATCTCACTCCTTTGTTATTTAAGTTTTAAAGATTATAATAAAAATGGCTACGATATTTCTCAACAAGGTTTTTCAGAAGTAAAAGGAGGATTTGTTCCTGAACAGCATACAGATTATATCTTCACAACTGTTGAATCTGAATTTACATTTAATTATATAACTTTTATTTTAGCAGTGACCTTATTAGTTGTTATTCTTATTTGGAAAAAAGTAATTAAAAAGAACGTCAAAAAACAATAAATATGAAAATTGCATTTTCTAATAAGTATAAACTTTAAGTATAATGTTCTAATTAATTATTCTTTTCTAAAATAAAACAACTAATATACCTGATATGAGAAAAAGCATATTCTTAATGTTATTATTGATTATTTACTGCTGTAACTCTTCAGATTACTGCATAAATGGAAATTGGAAAATTGTAAATTCTGAAATTTTCACAACATCGGATCTTAATGAAAAGGAACAATTTTACAAATCCTGTTTAAATAAAAACATTGTCATTAAAGAAGATAAAATTTATTTCCCTCAACCCGATAATTGCTTTGATCTAAAAACAGACATTCAAATTCTAAAGAAAAAGGTTTGCCAAATGAAAGAACTCCCTATTAATAATTTAGAACGTCTTTCTACTAGTTTAGGATGGAAAAATGATTCTATTTCAAAAAACAAAAAGATTGAATATTTTGAAGGTATTTTAGATTCTAAAAAAGAAGAAAATAAGATCCTTATTTTTAAGATTAATGCATCTGAAATTGCAATTTATCAAGATCCTTATTTTTTAATTTTAAAAAAAGAGTAATCATAAAAACTTTTTACATTATGACACACTTTAATTTGTACAATTTATGAGAGCAAACATTCTAAAGAAATTAAATAGTATGATTAATGATCTTGAATCAAAACCTAAAATGTTTTTTACAAACCCTGATTACGCTAAACTATCTTCTTTTTCATTTGGTTATTTAACTTGTATTGATAACATTCATTCAACTTCAATTAATAATCTTTTCTCTGAATGGCTAAATAACAGAGACAAAAAAACTTCATTGTTTTGGACAGAATATATTTTAAAAGTAATCGCTGATGGTAATGAAAGGAATGCATATGAAATATTAATTAAAGAGTTCAAATTATTCATTTCAGATTTAGCTTTGCAAGAAAATATTAAAATAACGTGAATATCCAATCTTAAGAAAGTAAAAACAAATAAAGTTGATTTAAAATTTTTCTTACATTCGCTTAAAGCAATACATGAAATGGCTTTAAAACAACAAAAAACATGGCAGATTCAAACCAGTTACTTTTTTTTCTTAGTGCATTAGGAGCATTTAATGGTTTTATACTTTCGGTTTATTTTGCGATAAATGCGAAGAAGAAAATTTTCTCTAACTATTTTTTATCGCTGTTAATGCTGGTTTTAAGTATTAGAATTGTTAAATCAGTCTTTTTTTACTTTAATCCAAACCTCTCCAATATTTTCATTCAAATCGGACTTTCTGCTTGTATTCTCATTGGTCCGTTTCTTTTTTTATATCTAAAACCTTCAAAAGAGAAAAACCAAAATTGGGTCAAACACGTTATTCCGTACCTAGCCGCAATAACACTTATAGGCTCTTTTTATCCGTATGTTAAACATTTGGCAATTTGGAAAATCTGGATTGTAAAAGCAATCTATTTTCAATGGTTTGTTTATATCGTTTTGTCTTTCCAGTTTATAAACCCCATTATTCAAAAAATCAGAGAAAAAGAACCTTTAAAAAAAATCGATGTATGGTCACTGAGTATTTATATTGGCGTAGCCATTATCTGGCTGGCTTATACCGTCGCATCTTACACCTCTTATATCATTGGCGCTTTGTCCTTTACATTTGTTTTATATTTAGTTGCCTTGCTTTTGATTTTTAGAAATAACAATGAATCCAACTTTTTTCAGGAAAAAGAAAAATATAAGAATAAAGAAATCGATGCTGCAATGCTGGCTCTAATCGATCAAAAATTAGCTTTGATAGTAGAAAAAGAACTTTATCTTAATCCTAATTTTAGTCTTGACGATGCTGCAAAAGAACTCAAAATATCCAAACACATCTTATCTCAATACGTAAATGAAGTTTTAGGTAAATCTTTTTCTAACCTCATCAAAGAATATAGAATTGAAAAAGCCAAAAAACTTTTAGAAAACGAAAGTAAAATCACACTCGAAAGTTTGGGTTACGACAGTGGCTTTAACTCAAAATCTACCTTTTTTACGGCCTTCAAAAAAACAACTGGTTTAACTCCCGCAGAATACCAAAAATCGTATTCAAAATGAGTTTTATTTTATAAAATAAGAGTTCAAGATTATAAATTAAAACCGCCGCTACATCCTGATCTAAGATATTTGCTCTCATTATTAACAATTTAAAATTTTAAAAATGAGAAACGTCTTTTATTTATTTCCTTTTGTTTTTTTGTCCTTTACTATGAATGCCCAAGACCCAGATGCCGGGAACGATTTACTGCAAATTCAAAAAACGCTTAATCTTTACATTGATGGGCAGGCTACCGGCGATTCACTTAAGGTTGCTACCTCTTTTCACGACTCTTGGCAGCTCAAGTATTTTGCCGAAAACAAATTCAACATAGTTACAAAATCAAAATATGTTGTTGGTTATAAAAAACATGCCAAGCCCGAAAACTGGTCGGGACGTATCGTGTTTATAGATTTCACAAATGACATTGCCAATGCAAAAGTCGAAATCAGTACCGCAAGACTTTTATTTGTAGATTATTTTCATCTCATGAAAACCAATGACGGATGGTTTATTGTAGATAAAATTTCAACCAGAACACCTCATAAAACAGTAGAACCGATTGTTGCAAAGGCACAAAAATAGATCAATTTTCTTTCTTAAAACTAACCTCAACTTTTCTAAAAATGAATAGACTACTATTGTATCTGATTTTCACAGTCCAATATACTGTCGGCTGTTATGCGCAAAATAAAATACTGTTTGTAACGTCCAACCAAGATTTTTATGGAAAAACTAAAATTACTGCTGCTAACCATTTTGAAGAAATTATAGTTCCTTATGATGTATTTATAAAAGCGGGCTACAGTGTAGATTTTATCAGTCCGAGTGGCGGTGCAATTCCGATTGGTTATATCAATACCTCTGACAGTCTGCAAAAAAAATATCTTTACGACGGTATTTTTATGGACAAATTAGAACATACTTTAAAACCATCTGAAATTATTAGCAATAATTATTCAGCAATTTTTTATGTTGGCGGCGGTGCTGCAATGTATGGCGTGCCAGAAAATGCAGCTATACAAAGAATTGCAAGAGCGATCTATAACAAAAACGGAGTAATTGCTGCTATTTGCCATGGTACTGCAGGAATTACCAATTTAACAGACGAAAACAAAACAGCTCTGTATGCCGGAAAAAAAATAACCGGTTTTCCTGACGAATTTGAAAATAAAGATGCTGCCTATTACAAAGCATTTCCGTTTTCTATAGACAAAGCAATTAAAGATAATAGAGGCGATTTTGTATATTCTAAAAAAGGCGGCGACGCATTTTACATTGTTGACGGACGATTTGTAACGGGTCAAGACCCAACTTCAGGCGCAAGAGTAGCAAATGAAGTGATCGTGATTTTAAAAAATAATTTCAAAACTTAATTCTCTCATAAAAAATCAAGTCGCTATAAAAACAAACAGCTTTAGAATTTCTAAGGCTGTTTGTTTTTATATAAACTTATCAGAAAAAAATTATATTTACAAAACCATTAACCTACACCAAAAACCGCTATAATTTATGATTCAAAAAATTACACTACTTATTATAACTGTTTTCATTTTGAATTCTTGTAAAAGAAACAACGACAAGCAATTTTCGAAAGACATACTTGGCGAATGGACTTACGTTAAAACTGAAGACCTAAGAAAACCAAAAAAAGATCAGGATTACAAATATCCGCCACCGCCATCTCCTTTTGGCGGTCACATCCAGGGATACCATTTTCTTGAAAATAATGTCTGCGAAAACAAATTAGGTTATTATAAATTAATCGAAGCGGAACAAAGACGAAACCGAAAAATCATTTTCTTAGGAACAAAAACGGAATATAAAATCGAAAATGACAGCTTAAAAATTTTAGATCTAGAAGCTAAGACTTGGGAAAATCAAAAAATACAATCCATTATTGGAGATACTTTAACCGTAAAAATGAGCGACAGTATATTTGCAAAATATGCACGTTCAAAGTATAAAATCGATCCTAATGAAAATTATGATCAAATCATAGTTTCGTCTTCTGGTTGTTATGGTTCTTGCCCTATTGCAGATATAAGTATTGATCACAATGGCAAAATCTTATTTTATGGACAGGATTATAATACTCAAAACGGGATTTTTACTTCTAAAATTACTAAAAGTGAATTTCAAAAAATTCAAACCAATTTTAAAAAAGCCGATATAAAAAATCTTCAAAATAATTATGAAGCCAATTGGACAGACGATGAAAACGTTACTATAACATTCATAAAAAATAAAAAAGTTGTCAAATCGATTAACGATTATGGAAGAAATTCTCCAATACCGCTAATTTGGGCTTATATGCCTGTTCGATATTTATATCAACAAATAAAATTAGTTCCTTTTAAAACCGAAAGACCTGTTTTATCAATATTTGGTGCAGGATTTACAAAAGGAAATCAAATTTGTGATCTTTCAAAATCGGAGAGTTTTTATCTTTTCACAGAAATTTACAAAGGAAAAGAAACCTCTCAGGAATTTGAAAACAAATACCAAATTATGTTTTGGAATACAGACGACAAAAAAGAAACGGTCAATACTGACGGAAGATATTTTAAATTTAAAAACAAAACTATTGATATTGGCTATAATTTCTTAATTCAAAACAATCTGACTGAAAAATTTAGACAAAAAATAAAATACGATTACTAAAAGCAATAATCATGAAAACCATAAAAAAGATTCTCCTGATTTTTTTCATAGTGATTATTATATCTATTAGTTTAAAAAAAACAATTACGAATTACTACAATAAAAAGAAACTTCAAACCAATTCAAAAATCATTGAAGGCGTAATTACCGATTATTACGAAATTGGTCTTTCAAATTATTATTTGCATTACAACTATATTGTTGATGGTGTTATTTATGAGAAAGAAATAATGCCTGATAAACTTTTAAAAGGATGCGAAAATGATAAATGGTGCATCAAGAAAAAAATTATTGTCAAATATTTCCCCGAAGATCCTTCAATTAGTGAACCAATTTTAGATAGTATTTCGAATTTTTAAAACATGCATTTAATCTTATATAAAATAAACAAAGACCATCAGCAATTATACGATCTCATTAAAAATCATATCGGTGCATTTGAAAATCCTGTCTATTACAAAACAGATTCAGATGATGGTTTAGAATATAATGTTTTTGAAGGCTCTTTAAACAATGAGGAAACCATCATTTGTTTTGAAGGAAAGATTAATTTCATCAAACTGCACATTAAATACAGTCAGTTTTTAAATCACGAATCGTATTATGAAAGGGTTATAAATTTTGAAAAAGCACTAATTGAGTTATTTAATAATGACGCAGATTTATATCGTCTAGATGAAATACTTGTAGAAGATTTACTCTTAAACAAAGGAATTTATTGGTACAGACAAAACGATGCCAATGAAACTTTTAATCAATGGATTGAAAATGAAGAAAAATTACACTGGTTAAAAATGGAGATTCCTTACAAAGAATTACGTTTTAAGGATTTTTGGAAAGAGCGCAGTTAAAAGAAATCATATCAATAAAACTATTTCACAACTTCAAGTCTAATTTTATCAACTAACCATCTATTTTCTTTTACGGTATACAACTCTTTAATATTTCTCCATTTTCCTTTTGCATCTTTTATCAATACTATTTTACCTTCCAAATCAACCCAAGCCTCAAATTCAATGTATTTTGCTTCTGTCGCATTTACAGTAATCACATATTGGTCATCACTTTTTGGAGTGTTTTCAATTTGTACATTGCTGTTAGTTGTCGTTAAGTAAATATAGTTATCTCCAAAAGGTGTGTTATAAAGACCAGGAAGAATTGTAAAAACAAGCTTGCTTTCTCCTATTTTAAGTTTTGGTGACGCCTTGTATTCTGGATACCAGCTATGAAGTATTACTTTTGGTTTTTTAGTTAATCTGACAGTATCCTGACTGTACATATTTCCAAATGATACAGACAGAAAAATCAATATTAATACGGCTTTGGTTAGTTTCATTTTTATTTAGTTTTTTACAAATTCAATTCTATATTTTATCTTGTTTACCTCTCCAAACGAACCCCAGTCAGTTTTTGTTCCAGCCAAAATTCTTTACTTAGTAATTTGTTTTGTGGCAATAATTCAAGGCTTTCCTCATTCATATCTACGCCACACACAAAACCTAGATTATGATTGTAAGCAATCTCCAGAAGCTGCAAGAAAAACTCTGCGCTTTCGTTGTCTTCAAATTTTAGATTTTCTCGATCCAAATAAAGAATTTCAACATCTTCGCTAGAAATCCAATTGGTGATTCCCATACCGTATGCAGCTAAAAATTCATTCCAATTATCAAGTTCAGAAATTATGTTCTCTGCAACAGTTCTTGATGGTATCTCAAATCGACGAGAAACCCCTCCTTTTCCCAAACCTAAATGTGGAAAAAAGTCGGCACAGGACGCAAACAAATAATATTCAAAAAATCGGCAGAATTCATAATGTGCATCCAAATTACTTATATTTTTTTTGCGCTCTTCATAACTTATCTTTTGTATAAATTCATCTTGGTTTTTGAAAGTTTCATCGAATGACCTCGAGATCAAAATAAATTTCTCAACGTAATTTTCAACCATTCTCTCTATTTCGACTTCAGTAAAACGAGAAATTCCGCCAACAAGATGCGTTTTTAGAAACTCGAGACACATTTCTGTCAAATCGCCCGTTTCTCCTTTTAAAACCGGAATAACTTCGCAGTAAAATTTGCTGTCATCAAATAAATGCAGCGAACACCAATGTCCCATTTTGCTATTTCTTTTCTATAAATTCTTTTAGGCTCAAAAAGCGAACTAACAAAAGTTCTATTTCCTTTTCTGTGGTTTCTTCTTTTTCAACGTTTTAAAAATTGTGAGCACTTTTTTCAAATCTGCTTCAGAAGAAGTATGAGCAAAAGCGTGAATATAGCTGTTCCAGCCTTCTGTACTGCCGCTCTCAATAATCGTTTGCAGAGAAAATCTTGTTTTGCACTGAATACTTGTCCATTCCGTATCTTTGCTGAGTACGATACTCTTTATTTTTTTAGTCTTACAGCTGTCAACGCTTTCATCGAATTGACTTGGATGGTTTCCAAAATACATGCCGCCGGTAAAAGCTTGAGTCTTTGTTGTATCCTTAGGAAAGAAATAATAAACCGAAAAATCCGGACCCCTATTTTCTTTTATAGTATAGCCTTTTGGAATAGAGATGTAAAAATCAATATCTCCAATCTGCGTTTCTTTTAACTCTTTTAAATAAGGATCTTCTACAGCCTTTTCGACTTTTTTATCGTCTTTACAACCAAAAGCAATTAACATTAAAACTAAAGAAAAGAATGAAATTCTAAAATTGAGGGTTCTGTTCATCATACTATATTTAAAAAATTCTCTAAAAATATTAAAAGTAGTTATTCTATTGTTTTGAAATCATTTCTGCGCTCATAAATATTTTGACATTCAATAAATAAAACGGCATTTATAAACATAAAAATTATGGCATACCAAAACCCAAAATGATTGCTGATCCAGCTCGATGCTCCAAAAGAATGGGCAATTAAAACAAATAGTACAAATATTTTCAGTTTTCTACCAGACAATTTACTTGCCGCTGCTCCAATTATTAAGAGCCATAAAATGCAAAGTACAAACAATCCGTAAATATGCTGCGCCATGAAAAACGCTCCAATCGGATTTCCTTCGTCTGCTTTGCTCAAATCGCCTTTCCAATATTGTTCAGATTGAAAAACAATTGTAATAATTTCGTCAAACAAACAAGCCCAATAAGCGGGAATCAATAAGATTATTTTGGAGTTCAAAACTTTTTCTTTCATGTATAGTCTTTCAAGTGATTTTATTTTTAATCTTCAATCAAACAAATTACAAAAGTGGTTTTCTCATTTTGATTTCTAAAATCAAGATAACCGCCGTGCGCTTCGACAATATTTTTAGAAAGCGTTAAGCCAATTCCCGCGCCTTCTTTTCTTGTGGTAAAAAACGGCAGAAACACTTTGTTTTCAATTTCTTTATCAATTCCATTTCCATTATCCGAAATCTGGATAAAAATGCGGTTTTCTTTTATTTCTGCTGCAATCGTGATCTCTTTTTCACTAACATTTTCTAAAGCGTGTAAACTATTCGTCAGCAGATTAATCAGCACCTGTTCTATCTGCTGTACATCTACAGATAACAAACGATCAATTGCAACTTCATTATAAACCTCAACACCTTTTTCTTTAAACAACGGATTCATTACTTCTAATGAATTTTCAATCACTTGTTTTAAACCTGTTTTTTCTTTTTTAGGCGACGGAAGCATGGCCAGTTTTCGATATCCTTCTACAAACTTCTGCAAAAGGTCGCTGCGTCTTAACATGGTTCCGATTCCGCTTTTAATATCCTCCAGATCTTCTGTTGAAATAGCATCCTGTTCTATCAATTCCTGTAAATTCTGCGAAATAGAACGAATCGGCGTGATCGAATTTAAAAGTTCATGCGAAATCACTTTCATCAAATTGACCCAGGCTTCTTTTTCTTTTTTCTCCACCACATTCTGAATCGAATCTAAGAGAACAATAAAATAATCCTGTTCAAAAATTTCGGTTCTCGAAGTCTGCATCACAAAAGTCTGCGTGTTTTGTTCGTTAACACGAATTTCAAGCGAAGTTTTGATTTCCTGAAAATTTTGTTCTTCGATAATTTCACACAACGACGGAAGATGGCTTTTCAGCAAATTCCATTTGGAAACTTTTGGCGAATTAAAGTATTTTGAAAAATAATCATTCATTAAAAAAACATTCCATTCGCTGTTTTCCTTTTTTAGAATAATAATGCCCGTTTCAATATTATTTAAAATCGAAGTATAAACAATATCTCTAGAAACCTGCTCGTTTTGTTTGCTCTTCAATAAATCATACAACCGGAACAAATCGTTTTGGCTGGATTTGTATTTAGAAAAATCGGACGTAAAATCGTTCTGCATGATCGAAGCAATTGTTTTATCGTAGAGCAAAATAATGCCTTTAACATAAAAATAAAGTTCAATAACCAAAAAGGCAACAATCACAAAACCAAAAATTGGTGCAAAGACAAAATTTATTTTAGACAGATAAATCGAGAATTCTATTCCGGCAATAATCAATAACAGTCTTAAAAAAAGAAGTTTGTAGGTTTGTAAGGACTGCAGCATCTTAATTGGTTCTGATGTTATATTTTTCTAAACGACGATACAAAGCGCCCCTTGACAACCCTAATTCTTCGGCCGTCTTGCTGATGTTATTATTGTGTTTTGACAACACCTTTTCGACTGCTGCTTTTTCTACACTCGAAAGCTGAAAATCATCTGAGTTTTCTTCATACTGAGTAATAAACTCCAAATCCAGATCTGAAACCGTTATGATATTATTTTCGCACAGAATCACGGCGCGTTCCATTTTATTTTCCATTTCGCGGATATTCCCGTTCCAAGCGTGTTTTTCTATTTGTTCCAGTACTTTTTTATCAAAAGTGATTTCGTCCCGATGATACTTGGCAATCATTTTATTTAAAAAATATTCGGCCAGCGGCATCTTATCTTCGTTTCTTTCTCGGAGCGGCGGTAAAAGAATTTCCATCGTATTAATGCGATAATACAAATCTTCTCTAAAATTTTTATCGGCAACTTCTAGTTTTAAATTAAGATTGGTTGCTGTAATAATCCGCACGTTCAAAGGTCTTGCATTTGACTCTCCTAATCTCGTAACCGATTTACTCTGAATAACCTGCAGTAATTTTGACTGCAGATGCAAGGGTACATTTCCTATTTCGTCCAAAAAAATAGTGCCGTTTTGCGCCATTTCAAAACGTCCTGGAGTATCGACTTTGGCATCTGTAAAAGCGCCTTTTGCATAACCAAACAATTCGCTTTCAAAAATATTTGAATTCAGTGAACCCAAATCTACAGCCACAAAAGGCAAATTTCTTCTTTCGGATTGGTTGTGAATATGATGCGCCAAAACAAATTTTCCTGTTCCGTTTTCACCCAAAATCAAAACATTGGCATCGGTTTTGGCCACTTTATCTGCCAGCGAATAAGCTTTTTGAATAACGTCTGAAGTACCCACAAAAAAGGTATTTTCAACAACAGTGTTCTTTTGTTTCTTTTGTTCTTTTCGGCTTTTGTCAACTGCTTGTTTTACAGATTCTAATAATTTAGTATTTTCCCAAGGTTTCAAGATATAATCAAAAGCACCGTTTTTTAAACCTTCAACAGCTGTTTCAACTTTTCCAAAAGCCGTCATTAAGATTACAACTGTTTTGGGCGAAAGTGTTTTTATTTCTTTTAATAAATACAAGCCTTCTCTCCCATCTTCAAAACCTATTCTATAATTCATGTCGAGCAAAACCACATCAATCGCATTTTTTGCCAATAGATCGATTATATTTTTCGGATTATTTAAGGTATAAATAGTGTCAAAATATTTTTTAAGATACAATTTGGACGCAAAAAGTATGTCTTCCTGATCGTCTATAATTAAAATTGAAGCATTTGTTTTTTTCATTCTTGTTCGGTTTTGGACAAAAGGTGTCCATTTATGGACATTATAACTTTTTTCTTATAATTAATACTGTCAGACTTAGACAGTTACAAGCTTTAATTTTTTGGCACGAAAATCATATTATGACTTGTAAATCATTAATTATTAACACCTTTCTGGAGTAAAAATAACAAAATAAACATTTCAAAAGCAACGCAAATTATCTTAATTTTCGGGCCGGTTTCTTTTACTTCTGAAGACACAAATATTCATCAAAAACATTAAAAAACAGCCATCATGATTAAAATCGAAAAGCTTTCAAAAATTTTTAGAACCGAAGAAGTAGAAACCAGAGCATTAAGCGAAATTTCATTAAAAATCAACCAAGGTGATTTTGTCTCGATCATGGGACCGTCTGGAAGCGGCAAATCGACATTATTAAATATTATCGGATTACTGGACAGCGCTTCTGGCGGCAGTTATAAATTACTCGATCAGGAAATGGCCGGCGCAAAAGAAAAAGTGAAGTCAAAAGCCCGAAAAGAAAACATTGGTTTCATTTTTCAAAATTTTAATTTAATTGATGAATTATCTGTTTTTGATAATATCGAATTACCTCTTATTTATAATCATGTTCCCGCATCAGACCGAAAAAAGAAAGTCAACGAAATTGCTGCTAAACTTGGAATTTCGCATCGATTAAAACATTTTCCGCAGCAGCTTTCGGGCGGACAGCAGCAGCGTGTCGCGGTAGCAAGAGCTTTAATAAACGATCCTAAAATTATTCTGGCCGATGAACCAACAGGAAATCTGGACAGTAAAAACGGAAACGAAGTAATGGAATTACTAACCGATCTGCATGCTAACGGTGCCACAATACTGATGGTGACCCACTCCGACTATGATGCTTCTTTTTCTCAGAAAACCATTTTGATGAAAGACGGCGTTGTTCTTTCTGAAAAACTGAATCATAGAAATGTAGACGTTTTGGTAACTTCTAAAAACTAGAACGATGCTTAAAAATTGGATCAACACGTTTTTTTATCACATCAAAAACAACAAACTATTTTCGATTCTGAATGTTTTAGGATTGTCTATCGGAATGGCAGCCTTGATTTTTGCGATTCTTTTCTGGAACGACGAACATGCTTATGATCAATGGAATCCAGAAAAAGATAAAATTTATTCGGTTCTAAATGACATCGGAAATCATAATATCTGGACCACAAATGCCGCCACAACGGGACCGATGCTCAAAGCCGTTTCTTCTGACGTAGAAAGTTATTGTTATTTCTACGCAGAATATGCCAAAGATGTTATTTCATACCAAGGCAAAAAAGAAATGTTCAATAAGATTTTTACCGCTCAAAGTAATTTTTTCTCATTTTTCCCTTATCCGTTTATTCATGGAAATCCTAAAACGGCCATTCAGGATTTAAACAGTATTGCATTGTCTGAAGAAACAGCTGAACGTTTATTTGGAACAGAAAATCCAATGGGAAAAATGGTAAAATACGACAACCAGATTTTTACTGTTCGAGGTGTTTACAGACTCAACGAGAAATCTTCTGTAATGCCACAGGCTGTTACATCACTAATTGAATACGACTTAAAACGTACAAAAGACCAATGGACTTATCACTACGGATTGGTTTTGAAAATAAAAAATCCAAATGCGGCACCAGCAGTCGTAAAAACGATGGACCGTATTTTCTTAGATAACTGCACTAAAGTGTATGCCAAACAAGAAGGTATAACAGTAAATGAATTTATAAAAAAATATGGCGAACCAGTAAAAACCAGTTTATTACCATTACCAGAAGCAAAACTTTACAAAGGAAGCCAGCCGTTTTCTGAACCTAACGAAAATTTGCAATACCTGCTTATTTTTATGGGACTGTCTCTATTAATTCTGGTTCTGTCTATTGTAAATTATATTAACCTGGCGACTGCCAATGCCATAAAAAGAGCGAAAGAGATTGGCGTACGAAAAATTTCTGGTGCAGGAAAACCTCAGATTATTGCGCAATTTGTTTTTGAAACGGCATTGATCGCATTTTTTTCGGCCTTATTGGCTTTGGTTTTTGTAGAAGTATTACTGCCTTATTACAACTCCTTTTTACAGAAAGACCTTCGTCTTATTGGAGCTCAATTTTACACCCAATTAATTGTAATAACGATTCTTATCATTTTGGTATCGGGAGTTTTACCCGCCATTTATGTTTCTAATTTTGAAGTTTTAAAAGTTTTAAAAGGAAATTTTTCCCGCAGTAAAAAAGGAATCTGGCTTCGCAACGGAATGCTGGTTTTACAATTTGCCATCGCTGTATTTTTTATCATTGGGTCTTTTATTGTTTATAAGCAGGTCAATTTTATGGCCGAAAAAGATTTAGGTTTTAAAGGCGCGCAAGTTTTGGATATTACTTTTAAGGCCCGAAAAGAAGGAACGCAATACGAGCGATACAAAACTATAAAACCACAAATTATGCAGCTAAAAGGTGTCGAAGGAGTTTCGACCGCTTTATTTGCAATGGGGTCTCAGGAAAATTCTTGGTCCAGCATTAACTATAAAAACATCAAACCTTTTTTGACACAAGAAATGGCAATGGATTTTGATATGCTGGACATGCTGGACATTAAACTTTTGAAAGGACGAAAATTAAGCCCTGCTTTCTCTTCAGATACTATTTCATCAGTTTTAATAAATGAAGAAACTGCAAAATTAATGGGCGAAAAAGATCCGTTAAACAAAACAATTATCTGGAGAGACGAAAAAGTGAAGATTGCAGGTGTAGTGAAAGACTTTCATTATTTCGGGTTTGAAAGCCGAATTTCGCCTATGATTTTCTTTTATGTCACTAAAATTAACGGCGTAAAAGACGACATCAGACATGTTTTTGTAAAAGTTGCTCCTCATGATATACCGCAGACCATAAGCAGTCTCAACAAATTATGGATCGAAAAAGTAGATTCTGAATATCCGTTTGAATACAATTTTGTGGATAAAAACTACGCGAAAAATTTTAAAAAATACGAGAATCAAAGAAACTTATTCGCTTTATTAAACATTCTCGTAATTATGATCGCGGTCTTCGGATTGTTTTCTTTGGCTTCTTTTTCTATGGAAAGACGATCAAAAGAAATTGCCATCAGAAAAACGCTTGGAGCAGAAACCAACATTCTACTCAAAGAATTGTCCAGACAGTATATTATTTTTTGCATCATAGGTTTTATAATCGGCATTATTCCAGCGTATATTTTATTGCAGAAATGGCTTGAGAATTTTGCTTTCAGGATTGATATTCCGGTGGTTCCTTTCGTCTTTGCATTCTTCTTTTTACTGTTTTTGACTTTAACAATTGTGTTGACAAAAGCCTATCAGGTAACCAAAATTGATGTTTTACGCTATTTAAAATACGAGTAAAAAACTTCATCTTCCATTTATTAACCTTACCGCCAAAAAATATGATCCTCAATTATATTCACATATTTATTTACAATTTAAAGCACAGTAAAGTTTTTTCGGCTTTAAACATTTCGGGATTAGCCATTGGAATTGCCGGAATCATTTTCGCTTTGCTTTACTGGAACGATGAACACAGCTTCAACAATTGGAATCCAGAAAAGGACAATGTTTACCAAGTTTTGGTTCAGTTAACCGATATGCCGGTAATGGCCGAACATCCTGTAAGTTTAAAACCTTATCTGGAAAATGATCCTAATGTGGCAAACATCGTTTTTGCCGACAGCTGGTATCAAAAAGACAAAGTTGTTTATAAAGAAAAAAAAGAGTTTGTCGATAAAATTATCAATGTCGAAAGTGATTTCTTTTCGCTGTTCCCTTTTAAAATTATAAAAGGAAACAGTTCTAAACCGCTTGAGAGCGAAAATAGTGTTGCCATTTCTGAAAATCTTGCACAGCGCCTTTTTGGAAGTAATAACCCGATCGGGCAGCAAATTAACTGCTTAAATGCGATTTGCACTGTAAATGCCATTTATAAAATTCCAGGCAATTCTTCTCTAGCACCCCATATTGTTCTTAGAAGAATGAAAGATTTAATGGATCCTAAAATTCAACACGGACTTTTTTCGTATAAAATTCTTGTAAAATTGAAAGATCCCTCAAAAGCAGAATTGACAAGACAATTGCTGGAGAAAGCATATTACAACGAAATTATTGTAGTCTATGCAAAACAAGCCGGTTTTACCAATCAGGAAATGGAAAAGAAAGTCGGGCATTTTAAGGTTTTTATGGAACCGCTTTCAGACGCAAGACTGCATTCTAGCATAGACGGTTATCCTGAGGGAAGAGGAAACTATCAATTTTTGGTAATCATGTTCGGATTGTCTGTTCTAATTCTGATTTTGTCCATCATCAATTACATCAATCTGGCGACTGCAAATGCTATAAAAAGAGCCAAAGAAGTGGGAGTCCGCAAAGTTTTGGGCGCTTCAAAAAGCGATATTGTTTTACAGTTTATTTTTGAAACCGTTTTAATAAGTTCTTTTTCGATTTTACTGGCTTTGGTGCTTGCAGAAGTTACGCTTCCGTTTTACAATAACTTTTTGGGCAAAAATTTAACGATGATTCAAGGTCAGTTTTACTTACAATTAATCCTGATTTTTATCGCGACTGTTTTGCTTGCAGGAATATTTCCGGCGCTGTATGTTGCTAATTTTGAAACTATAAATGTATTGAAAGGCAATTTTGAAAGAAGTAAAAACGGAATCTGGCTTCGAAACGGAATGCTGATTTTTCAATTTGCAATTGCCTCCTTTTTTATCATTGGTTCTAATATCGTTTACAAACAAATTCAATATTTAAGCAATAAAGATTTAGGTTTTAAAGGAAGTCAGGTCCTTGCCATCAATTTGAATTTCCCGCATAAATACTACGAAGGAGAAAATACGGGCGCAAAAATCTTTAATCGATACAATACTATAAAACAAGAACTAAGCAAAATAAAAGGTGTCGATAACGTTTCAACCGGAATCTTTTCATTTGATGGTTCAGACAATTCTTTAGATCCTGTATTATACAACGAAGTACTTTTTAAACAGCGTTCTATAGGCATAGATTATGGAATGTTGGATTTATTGAAAATAAAAATGCTGAAAGGAAGAGAAATTGATCCAAAATATGCATCCGATACTATAAACTCGGTAATGATAAATGAAACGTCTCAGAAATTAATGAATATAAAAGATCCTATTGGAAAAGAATTCTTAATGAGAGGACAGAAATTAAAAATTATTGGCATCGTAAAAGATTTTAATTTATTAAGCCCGGAAAGTGCCGTGCCTCCGATGGTCTTTTACCACATTAAAACCTTGGATTTAGGAGAAAATATGAATATGGTTTATGCAAAAATTAAACCCGAAAACATAGAAAATACAATTGCGGAAATCGAAAGTTTCTGGAAAACAAAAGTCGATGCTGAATATCCATTCAAATACGATTTTGTAGACAAACAATACGCGAGAACTTATGAAGTGTATACCAAACAAAAGAATTTGTTTTCGATTCTTAACATTGTCGTGATCCTGATTACCCTGTTCGGTTTATTCGCTTTAGCTTCTTATTCCATTCAAAGGAGAATGAAAGAAATCGCGATCAGAAAAACGCTGGGTGCAGAAACCAATGTTTTATTAAAAGAATTATCCAAACAGTATATTTTGTATTTTCTAATTGGTTTTTCGGTAGCAGTTTTACCAATCGTTTATTTCCTGACCAAATGGCTCGAAAATTTTGCTTTTAGAATTGACATCAGCATCATTCCGTTTATTGTCGGTTTTGTGATTTTACTATCCTTAACATTATTAATTGTCTTATCACGTGCTTATTTAGCAGCAAAAGCAGACATTCTAAAATACTTAAAATACGAATAAAAAATGTTGAATTAGTCAAAAGCGGAGCAAAGAATTAGTTTATTCTTTGTTCCGCTTCTTGTTTAATTCTATACTCAAACTCACTTATATAACAAAAGAAATACTACATTTGAAAGATTAAACCCAAAACGATTTACCGCAACCTTTTAGATTTAAATCAATGAGAAACCTTTTATCTCTTTTGCTTTTATTTGTCTTTCAATTCAATTTTTCACAGTTAAATACGATAGACAAAAATCGGCTTATTCCTCGAAACATTGATTTTAAAGGCTGCGTTAAAAACATAACCCTAACAGAGTATCAATTTAACAAAAGTGATTCTAAAGTTGATACCACTAAAATGATATCTCAAACGGTTTTTAGCAAAAAAGGCAAAGTAGCAATCGTAAAACTCTATCCTAAATTATTAAATGATTTCACCCGAATAATCGAACTCGATTCGCTTGAAAGGATTAAAACTGTTTTAGAAAAAAAAGAAGGTGCTTTCGAAATTTTTATCCGTCAATACTTTGGCTCCAAAACCGAATTTCCAGATTCTACCTTTATCAATAATGACAATTACAAAGAAAAATACGTTAATCATTTTAAAAATAATCTTGTAGTGAAACAAGAACATTTTGTAAATGATTCTCTTATCGATAACAGACTCTACAAATACAATAAACAAAACCAATTAACAGAAGAGCTGTATCTCAATCCCGAAAATCCTACTGGAGAAAGTGTTGTTTTCAAATCCGAAAATCAATTGTCTTTTTATCCCAACAGACAAGTAATTTACGAATATAAAAAAATAAAAGACACCCTTATTATTTCAAAAATACACCCAGACTACAATAATCAAGAAGTAATCAAAAAAATAAAGAAACCCAATTACACGCTGGAGATTACAGAGGAATATGATAAGAGTTTTTTACTAAAATCAAGATTCCTTTACACTGCCAAAGATTCTATTTCTGATATAACGTATTATTACAAAGGCAAAAAAGAAATTCGAGATTACTACAAAACTTTTACTACTCCAAAAACTATTACTTCAAAATGGAAAATGCAAGGGGACTCTAGTGATGAGGAGAAAAACAGCATTACCACAATTGATACCCTTTACGACGAACGTCATAACTGGATCAAAAAAACCTATACTTCCAATAACACCAGTACGTATATAAGAGAACGAAAAATAGAATATTATTGTGATTAAGCCCTCTTGAAAGCCCCAATTAAGGATTAACCATAATTTCATTAAATAAATGCCTCAACAAAGCAAATCTTTGCTAAATTCGTTTCAAATTCAAATTAACCTACTAATCCCAAATTAGTTTATGAAACATTTTTTACTTGCATCTCTTATGATGCTTTCTTGCTCTGTGTGGGCACAATCTGCAACCGGCTATTTTGACAAAGCCATGAAAAAAGCTGAAGCCGGCAATACAAAAGGTGCTATTGCAGATTACACCAAAGCCATAAGCATGAATTCTAAATTTGTAGAAGCCTATCAAAACAGAGGTGTCGCAAAACTTAAACTCAATGATCTAAAAGGTGCCCTTGCAGATTTTACCAAAACGATCGATTTAGACATCATGAATGCTGATGCTTTTACAGGCAGAGCCAATGTCAATTACAAACTTCAAAAGTATCAAGAAACTGTTGATGACTGCTCGGCATCTTTAGGGATAAATCCCAAAGATTATATTGCGTATAATTTGAGAGGTTTGGCGTATAATAAAATGGGCGACAAGAAGAAAGCTTGTCAAGATTTTACTAAAGCAATCGAATTAGGCAGCCAAAGCGCCGCAAAAAACAAAGCTACATTCTGTAAATAGCAAAAATCCAAAAAACACTTTTAGGAGCAATCTGCTAATTATCATAAGCAGATTGCTCTTTTTTTATCGAAACATTAAATTTTACGCAAAGAATAGCAATGTTTTAATATAAAAAATGCATTTTTACAAAACAAACCACTTAATCTGCTATCTTTTTAATGTAATTTTAAGGTTCCATTTAAGATTTTATTTTACTTTTGTTGACCATAATCGCAAAAAATGATAAACAACATTAAAACTGTTTTCAGTATTAAAGACCTTGAGAACTTATCAGGAATAAAAGCGCATACCATCCGTATTTGGGAAAAGAGATACAACATTCTTGAACCAATGCGAACAGACACCAACATTAGACTTTACAACCTTCAGAATCTGCAAAAACTACTCAATATCACGTTATTGCACGAATACGGTTATAAGATTTCTAAAATAGCAACCTATCATGAGGACAAAATTCCGCAGCTGGTTCGCGAAATTATTTCTAAGAAAAATTCTCAAAACTACGCCATCACCTCTTTCAAAATGGCCATGATGAATTTTGATCAGGAGTTGTTTTTCAATACTTTCGATTGGCTGATCTCCGAAAAGACTTTTAAAGAAGTTTTTAAAGAGCATTTTTTACCTCTTTTAAAAGAACTCGGATTGTTATGGCAGTCTGAAACGATCACCCCGGCAAATGAGCATTTTATGAGCCACTTGATCAAACAAAAAATATTGATTTATACCGAAAGTCTTCAAATTAGAAAACCGAGCAGAACAGATCGCATTTTTGTTCTATCACTCCCTCTAAATGAAATTCACCAAATCGGTTTGTTATACCTGCAATACGAAATTCTGGATAAAGGTTACAAAACCATTTATTTAGGAGAAAGCATGCCAATTGAAAACCTGCAGGACTTAACCAAACATTTTGAAAACATTACGTTTGTTTCTTTTATGACAATTCAGCCCGACAGAAGTGTCATCAATCAATATGTGAAATCTATGGGACAAAAATTACTTCAAAAAAATAACGAAATCTGGCTGATGGGAAAAATGGTAGAACACATCGATCAGAAGGTTTTATCAGACAGAATCAGAATTTTTGACTCGATGGAGGAAACTATTAACATGATCTAATTTTATTTTGTTTAAAGTTTTTCTATATTTGTTAAACAAATGAGAAAAACTGTCGCAATACTAGGTTCTGGCTTTTCTTCTTTAGCCGCCGCTTGTTACCTTGCTCAGCAAGGAAACGATGTTACTATTTACGAAAAAAACGAAACTATTGGCGGCCGTGCCAGACAGTTTAAAGAAGATGGCTTTACCTTTGACATGGGACCAAGCTGGTATTGGATGCCCGATGTTTTTGACCGTTTCTTTGCTGACTTCAACAAAAAAACAGCCTCTTACTATGAGCTTATAAAACTCAATCCTGCCTATCGCGTTTACTTTGGCGCAGATGATTTTATTGCCATTTACGACAATCTTGAAGAAATAAAAGCAACTTTTGAAAGTATCGAAAAAGGAAGCGGTAAAAAACTGCAAAAATTTATCGACAGCGCCAAAAGCAACTATGATATTGCGATTAAAGACCTGGTTTATCGCCCTGGAATTTCTCCGTTAGAATTGGTCACGCCCAAAACAATTTTAAAACTCAATCAGTTTTTGGGATCTGTAAGCCAAGATATCCGAAAAGAGTTCAAAAATGAAAAACTAATTCAGATTCTCGAATTTCCTGTTTTATTTTTAGGTGCCAAACCAACCAAAACGCCTTCTTTTTATAATTTTATGAATTATGCCGATTTCGGTCTCGGAACCTGGCATCCTAAAACCGGAATGTTCGACGTCGTTCTCGGAATTCAAAAACTGGCTCTGGAACTTGGCGTAAAAATCAAAACCAATGCTGCCATTGACAAAATAGTTGTAGAAAATAAAACCGCTGTCGGAATAATTTCAAACAAAGAATTTATTCCTGCCGACATTATTCTAAGCGGCGCCGATTATCAGCATACCGAAACCTTGTTAGAAAAAGAACACCGTGCCTATTCTGAAAAATATTGGCAAAGCAGAGTTTTTGCGCCTTCTTCGCTCCTATTCTTTTTAGGTTTCAATAAAAAAATAGCAGACATTTCGCATCACGCTTTGTTCTTTGATACCGATTTTAACCAGCATGCGGTTGATATTTATGATAAACCTAAATGGCCTGACGAACCATTATTCTATGCTAATTTTCCATCCAAGACAGATCAAACCGCTGCTCCTGACGGAATGGAATCTGGTTTTTTCTTAATTCCGCTCGCACCAGGAATCAACGATTCTGAGGAACTTAGAGAAGCATATTTCAACAAGATCATTTCCCGTTTTGAAAAAATCACCAAACAAGAAATAAAAAGCAGTATTATTTTTAAAAAATCATTCTGTAAAAACGATTTTGTAAACGACTATAACGCCTGCAAAGGCAACGCATACGGAATGGCCAATACGCTATTGCAAACGGCTTTTCTGCGTCCTAAACTAAAAAGTAAAAAAGTTCGTAATTTATATTTTACAGGACAATTGACCGTTCCTGGCCCGGGTGTTCCTCCCGCTTTAATTTCTGGAAAACTAGCAGCAGAGTTAATTCAAAAATCATTAAAAGCTAAAAAATGAAATCAATTTTCGACACCGTTTCTTTCAAATGCAGTAAGCTGGTCACACAACATTACAGCACTTCATTTTCCTTAGCTGTCAAAATGCTCTCGCCAAGTATTCGCGAAGCCATTTACAGCATTTACGGATTTGTACGTCTGGCAGACGAAATTGTAGACTCTTTTCATGATTTTGACAAAGAAACACTGCTCAACGATTTTGAAAGTGAATATTACAAAGCAATAAATAGTGATATCAGCCTAAACCCCATTCTTAATTCGTTTCAGCAGACTGTAAAGCAATATAATATTACCGACGATTTAATTCAGGCTTTTTTAAAAAGTATGAAACTCGATCTTAGCAAATCGACCTACAATACCCAGACAGAGTACGAAGACTACATCTACGGCTCGGCAGATGTTGTCGGTCTTATGTGTTTAAAAGTCTTTGTAAAAGGAAATCAGCAAAAATACGAACAGCTTCAATTTGAAGCTATGAAATTAGGTTCGGCTTTTCAGAAAGTAAATTTTCTTCGTGATTTGAAAGACGATAACTTACTCCTAAACCGAAACTATTTTCCGGGAGTTGATCTCAATAATTTTACTGAACAATCTAAAAATACGATCATAAACGAAATCGAAGAAGATTTTAATATTGCGTTCGAAGGAATTATCAAACTTCCGATAGAAGCAAAATTTGGCGTTTATACGGCTTATGTCTATTATAAAAAATTACTAAAAAAACTAAAAAACACACCGTATTACGAAATCGGAAATTCGAGAATCAGAGTTTCTAATTATACAAAAGCAGGGCTTTTGGCACAGAGTTTTGTGACTTACAAACTGAAGTTGGTTTAAAAAAGACACCAAATTGCAAGGGTTGTAAGCTTCAACAAAAAACACCTTTTCAGATTTGTTTTTTTCAATCAAAAACCAACCTATTAAATTTTTAAATCCTAACTTTAATATTAAACAAAATATAAAATGATTTCATTTTTGATCTTTATAAGTGTTTTTTTATTCATGGAATGCATCACTTGGCTTACGCACAAATACATCATGCATGGATTTATGTGGTATTTCCACGCCGATCATCATCAGCCCAAATACGAGCATGTTTTTGAGCGCAACGATATTTTCTTTGTTATTTTTGCCACTCCAAGTATTACGTTATTTTATTTTGGCGTTCAGGGCGGTTTCAATTACTTATTTTTCATAGCCTGCGGCATCACACTTTATGGATTCTGCTACTTTTTAATTCACGATGTTTTAATTCATCAACGGTTTAAATGGTTTAAAAACACCAAAAACAAATACCTCATCGGTTTGCGAAAAGCACACAAAATGCACCATAAACATCTCGGGAAAGAAAAAGGAGAATGCTTCGGAATGTTATTCGTTCCTTTCAAATATTATAAAATGTAAAATACCAAAGCTGTTTGTTCATTTTCTCTCAGATTGAGCAGATTCAAATTTGTGAAAGTCAAAAGTTTTACAGCGATTTTCACAAATTAGAAATGGAGATTAAGAAATCGGAATTTACAATTCGCTATTATGAAATTATACAAAATAGAAACCGTACAATACATCAATTCTACAATAGAAGAATGCTGGGATTTTTTCTCCAGTCCAAAGAATCTTCAAACGATAACTTTGGACAATATGAGTTTCGAGATTCAGGATTTTGACGAAAAAAGAATGTATCCTGGACAAATTATTACCTACACTTTAAAACCATTGCTGGGAATTAAAGTTTCTTGGGTAACCGAAATTACATCCGTCAAAGACAATGATTATTTTATCGATGTACAGCTTTTTGGTCCTTATAAATTATGGCATCACAAACATTTTTTTGAACAAACAGAAAACGGAATCAAAATGACAGATGTCGTTCATTACAGCCTGCCATTTGGTTTTCTCGGAAGAATCATGAATAAATTAGTGGTAGCAGACAAACTCAAAGCCATCTTTGACTATAGACGCAATAAGATTGACGAATTATTTAATTCTAAAAATACAGCTGTATAATTTTTCGCTGCAGATTACACAGATTAAAAGATCTAATTTCTTTGCTCCAATTTAAATTGAAAGAACAGTTTGTGGAAATTTATGGAATTCGTCAAACAATTTTTCATTCTAAAAAATCTGTAAATCTGCAACAAGAAACAATAGCCAACACATAATTAATGACAAAACAAAAAGCAACATTTTTCTGGTTCAGACGTGATTTGCGTTTAGACGATAACTTCGGATTATTCAATGCCTTACATTCCGATTTTCCTGTAATTCCGTTATTTATTTTTGATGAAGACATTCTCGACAATCTTCCAAAAAACGACGCCAGAGTTAATTTTATCTACGATTCACTTCACAAAATAAATGAAGAACTCCAAAAAAAGGATTCTTCCCTCTTAATCAAAAAGGGAAAACCGATTGAAGTCTGGAAATTCCTGCTGGAAGAATACGATATTCAAAAAGTATTCTTCAATAAAGATTACGAACCATTTGCCATAAAACGCGATTTGGCAGTTGCTGCACTATTAAAACAAAATAATATCGAAGCACTTTATTTTAAAGATCACGTAATTTTTGAAGAAAAAGAAATCACAAAAGCAGACGGACTTCCGTATACGGTTTACACACCTTACAAAAATAAATGGCTTGAAAAATACCATTTGCTCGGCATAGAAGAATACGAATTAGAACCATTATTTTCTAATTTCGCTAAAATTACTTTTAACTTTCCCGAACTTTCAGAAATTGGTTTTGAAAGAAGTTCGATAAAAGTTTTGCCGCACAATTTAAGCCAGATCAGCAATTACAAAGAAACACGTGATTTTCCAGCTTTAGACAGCACTTCTTATCTTTCGCCGCATTTGCGTTTTGGAACCGTAAGCATTCGAAAACTGGTAAATTGGGCAGACAGAAAAAATCAGACTTTTTTGAGCGAGTTGATCTGGCGTGAATTCTTTATCCAGATTTTATTTAGTTTCCCAAAAGTTGTCCATCATAATTTCAAATCCAATTACGACGGCATCCAGTGGCGCAATAACGAAGACGATTTTAAACGCTGGTGCGAAGGAAAAACAGGTTACCCGATGGTCGATGCCGGAATGCGCCAGTTAAACGAAACGGGCTATATGCACAATCGGGTTAGAATGGTTGTGGCAAGTTTTCTGTGCAAGCATCTTCTCATCAATTGGCAATGGGGCGAAGCTTATTTTGCAGAAAAATTATTAGATTTTGAACTGGCCTCTAACGTAGGAAACTGGCAATGGGCTGCTGGAACGGGCTGTGATGCGGCGCCGTATTTCAGGGTTTTCAATCCCGAAATCCAACAAAAGAAATTTGACGAAAAAGGACAATACATCCGAAAATGGATTCCCGAATTTGATTTTGGTTACAGCGAACCGATGATCGATCATGCATTTGCCAGAGATCGTGCGATTGCGACCTATAAAGCGGGAATAATTAAATAAAATTGTAAATCTAAAATTGTGTTTTTACCAAAAGCCATTCACATTTTAACCCAAACTCCGGCAGATTTATAAAAAAGATTTTTTGATGTTTCTATGTCTAATCTAAGAACCAAAAACTCAAAAACAAAAAAATCCAAATTCTAATTTTACAATTGGAATTTGGATTTTTAAAAATTTGGAATTTCTTATAATTAGTATTTCAAATAATTATCGACTACAATAGTTGCTTTTAAATCAAACATCAAATTATACAATCCGAAAAAAGTTCTGTTCATGTAAATAAAATGTTTGGAACCACGGTTTCCGTTCATTTTTCTGAGAGCAGTATCATTCGAAAAGCGCTCTCCTAATTTACCGATACTGTCAAAAAAAGTCTCGTCTGAAAAATCGAATGTCTCATTTTGAAAAGGCTTTGTAAAGAGCGATAACAAATCATGAAACATGGCAGTGAAATATTCTATTTCAGAAGGTGTATCATCAGGACGAAGGATTTCTAATTCAAACAGTTTTTCGTTGAACAGGTTCGGATCTGTAATGACATTTTTATTGATTAACTCAAAATACGGCGTGTAAAAATCTTGTGGAATCTTTTTCATACAGCCAAAATCCAGCGCAATCAGATTATTGTTTTCGTCTACCAAAAAGTTTCCTGGATGCGGATCGGCGTGAACTTTCTTCAAAACATGAATTTGATACATATAAAAATCCCAAAGCGCCTGACCCAATTGATCCCCAACCGCTTTATCTGTATTAATTGCAGTAAACTCCGAAAGATGAATACCGCTCATCCAATCCATCGTGATAATTTTTTCTGATGAAAACTCTGGATAATAATTCGGAAAAGTGATATTTTCTATTTTACTGCAGGCATCAACAACTTCCTGGCTTTGCTGCAGCTCTAGTAAATAGTTTGTTTCTTCAATTAATTTATCTTCTACTTCCTTAAAATATTTATCAGAATCTTTTCCCTGCAAATTAAACATTCGAATTGCAATTGGTTTTACAAAAGCCAAATCTGATGAAATACTGTTGGCAACTCCCGGGTACTGAATTTTTACGGCTAGTTTTTTTCCGTTTTTCTCAGCCAGATGCACCTGACCAATACTCGCCGCATTTACAGAATTCGGATTGAATTCGTCAAAGATTTCATAAGGTGTTTTACCCAAATTGCTTTTAAATGTTTTTAAAACCAAAGGCGCAGAAAGCGGCGGAACAGAAAACTGCGAAAGCGAAAATTTCTCTACATACGCCTGCGGTAAAAAGTTTTTGTCCATACTCAGCATCTGCGCTACTTTTAAAGCGCTGCCTTTTAGGCTTTTTAAACCGTCATAAATATCTTCTGCATTATTTTCGTTTAATTTATCGCGGCTTAAATCTGGATTAACCACTTTTTCAGCATAATGCTTTATGTAGTTGACCCCAATTTTTGCGCCTGTCTGAACCAGTTTTCCGGCTCTTTCTATTTTTGAAGTTGGAATGTAGTCTATCGTTTTCATTGTCTGCTGTACACTTTTTCTTTAAACAAAAATTTCCCCAAATCAATCAAATGATTCAGCGGTGCTACATTCATCAATTCGAAAGAAGCATTTACTGATTTTTCGATAAAAATATCTGTTTTCTCAAAGGCTGGAGAGGCATCGTCAATCCAAAATTTCAGCGTCAGCATTAACTGAACCCAAGCGGATTCTTTAATTGCTTTTTCTTGAAATTGCTGTAATTTTTCTTGTTCTAGTCGGTAATCATCGGTCAGAATTTCCGCAACATAATCTTTAAAACTTTCGCGCAGTAAAGTCAGCTGTGTTAAATTCTTAATCGGATTTCTACTTATTTTCAAAACCTCAACAACATAACTTCTGTTGGCAGTTAATACTTCGAAGAAAGTAAAATAGAAACTCAGCATTTTATTCTTCATATCGTACTGCTGATATTCTTCGTTTTTGTGAAGAAGATCGACCGTATTGGTAAAAAACATTCTGAAAATCTCTTTCTCCAAACCTTCCAAAGTTCCAAAATAGTGATAAAATTCGGCTTCCTCAAAATCATTTTCTTTAGCAAAATGATAAACCGATTTAGGCTTTTGCCCCTTCTCTAAAACTTCTTCCATGTATTTAGAAACAATATCTTCTTTACTGATATTCTCATTATTAGCTGCCATTTTGATTAAATTTAGAATTTGCCATAAAGGTAAGCAATGTTTAAGTACCTTTACTTATCCCTAAACAAAACGCGCTGTTAAATAAATTATAAACTATGTCCAAAAATGTCTTATTAACAGGAGGAACGGGATTCATCGGCAGTCATTTAATTGAAATGCTTTTGGAGAATGGATACAATGTTTCTGTTTTAAGCCGTTCTTCCAAGAAAAACAATCCTCAGGTAACCTACTATCAATGGAATTTAAAACAAAATCTTATTGACGAAGAAGCTGTTTTAAAGGCCGATTATATTATTCATTTAGCTGGAGAAGGTATTGTAGAAAAACGCTGGACTTCGAGACGAAAAAAAGCAATCGTAGAAAGCCGCGTAAAGCCTATCGAACTAATTCATTCTATTTTAGTAAAACACAATAAGACTTTAGATGCTTTTGTTTCTGCTTCGGGTATTGGAATTTACGGAGCCAAAACCGATCATAAAATTTGTAACGAAAATACGCCTCCTGCCAATGATTTTCTAGGAACAACCTGCCAGAAATGGGAAAACGCGGTGGATACAATCGGTGCATTGAATATTAGAACGGTGAAAGTGAGAACTGGAATCGTATTTGGCAAAGACGAAGGTTTTATAAAAAAACTGGCTCCGACTTTTAAATCTGGTTTTGGTGCCGTCCTCGGTTCCGGAAAACAATATCTTCCTTGGATTTACATAGACGATTTATGCCGGATTTATCTAAAAACAATCGCTGATGAAAAACTAGAAGGCCCTTACAATGCCTGCGTAACCGATAATACCACCAATTCGCGATTTTCTAAAACATTTGCCAACTTATTTGGCTATACAATCTGGCTTCCTAAAATCCCTCCTTTTTTTCTACGCTTTTTATTAGGCGAAATGAGCGAAGCGGTCTTAAAGGGACAACGCGTTTCTTCTGAAAAAATTCAGGAAACAGGATTTCAATTTCAATTTACTGACTTAGAAAAAACCTTAATTAACTGCATAAAATAGTGGCCATTAGCACGGATTACAAATCCGCGCTAACTCAAACTAACTCAAATCCGCGCTAACTCACTCAAATCCGCGCTAACTCAAATCCGCGTTGACAAATCCGCGCTAACAACGTTTATTTTAAAGTCAGCAGCATTTCTTCGGTGCGCACTATAGCCGTTAATTCTGTATTGGCGGTCTTAGAAATTTTGGCCGCAATCGGATTGGGAATCTGAATGTCAAAATCAGAAACAGCGATCGGAAAATCGGAGATTATCTGAATTCCGTCGGCTACTTTTTTAATAAAGGCGTTTACTGTAATTTCTCTCGACTTTCCTTTTAAGCTTAGTCTGCCTTTTATCTGGTATTCTTTTTCAATTTCATTGATATCCTTCAAATCAAATTTCTGAATTTTTCCTTTAAAAACAGCTTTAGGATAACGATCGCTGTGCATGTAATTTTCGTTAAAATGCTGCTGCATCATATCGAGTTTGAATTGAAAATCTTTGATGACAACCGTGCAGATAAAAGTGCTGGTTTTAGGCTCTAAAAAAATAACGACTTGTCTGTTTACCGCTTTTATTTCTTCAAAAAAAGGAACAGATGCTTCAAAATTTACGGTGCCGGCAGTGGTAAAAAACTTGTCTTGCGCTAAGACTGAAAAGGCGGTAAAAAATAAAATAAATAATGTAGTTGTTTTCATAATCGTCTGCATTTAACAATTATGTCATTCGATTTTTCTTCATTCAAGAGAAACGAAAAAATTAAGATTTCAGGTTAATTTAAAAAAATCAAACGGCAGTACTCCGTGAATATCAGTTCGTTGAACGTCATACTTAAAGTTACGTTTTTTTCATGAAGATAGTTGCTGTCTTTTCCTAAATATTTGTGAATATTTTTGAAGCAAAATCTCAGATGTAAAAGGCAAAGTGAAGGATTTAAAATTTTGCTTTTTTTGTCTAAAACATGAATTGCCTCCAGCTTTAGATGGAGGTTATAAATTCAAAAAAACAATGGCTTTAGCCAAACTATTATAGTTCGGCTAAAGCCATTTATATCTAATTTTTAAGACCTCCAGCTAAAGCTGAAGGCAATTCATATAATATAGATTTACAAATTGTATGATTAATATCTAAATTTTATGATTACGAATCTGCAATTACTTTATGAAGAAAAAAATTACTCTTTTACTTCTGTACAGATTTCAATTAAAAATCCGTTTAAGTCTCTTATATAGGCTACAATTTGTCCCCAAGGTTTTTCTACAGGTTCAGATACGATAACAGCCCCAAAAGTGGTGGCTTTTTGCAGCATTTCTGGAACATTTTCTGTTATAAAACCAATTTCTATGGCAAAAGGTTTGTCTTCTAGACTGCTCTCTATAAAACCCTCTTTTAGATTTTGAGCCGCTAGTTTTTTTGATGCAAAAGACAAAGTAGTTTCTCCAGTAATTAATTCTCCGTAATCATTGTCGGGAGAAACAAATTTTCTTGAAAAACCGAAAGCATTCTCGTAAAACGCAATCGACTCTTCTACATCTTCAACGTATAATATGGTATATCCGAATTTTATCATTTTCTAAAATATTAAAGTTTATGATCTTAAAGATAAAAATTTATCTGTAATTTTCTCTCAAAATATCGACGGCTATGAGATCAAGTTCTTGCTCTTTTTCCTCTGATGTTGGAAAAGAAGCAATTCGGTTTATTTCTTTTAGAAGAATCGGGTTGGTTGTTTTTAAAATGAGATTCTGCAAAATCCAATATTTCCAAACACCATCATTTCCATTTAAAACTTCCAAAATTTCTGGAGTTATTTGATCTACTAAAGGTCTTAAAATTTCTAAAATCGAACGCGCAACAGGCCAATTACAATCCTGAAGCCATTCTAACAAATCGGGAACAATGGGCTGAATTTGGTTAAACGAAAGCTGTTTTAATTTTTCTATACCACTTTCGTCACATACATTTTTAGGAATTAAGGCTCTAACATTCATTTTGTTTTTTTAGCTAATCTCTAGTAAAACATTGTATTTCTCTAAACTTGCCAAATCTTCAATCGAGTTGATATTCGTTAGTTTTTCATGTTCTTCCACCTCTTTTCGAACCTCAATATGTTTTATTGCTTTTCTAAAACGGCGTACTTCTTGCAAATTCGATAAAATCAGTCCTGGAACCTGCACGCTTTTGCCTTCTTTATCTTTGGCAACCATTGTAAAATAAGATGAATTGCAATGTTTTATCACGCCGGTTTGAATATTTTCTGCTTCAACACGAATACCGACAATCATAGAACTTCTCCCTACGTAATTTACAGAAGCTTTCATGGTTACCAATTCGCCGACTTCGATAGGTTTTAAAAAATTGACTGTATCCACCGAAGCTGTTACGCAATAATTACCACTGAATTTTGATGCCGAAGCAAAGGCAATCTGATCTAATAACTGCAAAATATATCCTCCGTGAATTTTACCGCTAAAGTTGGTATGCGACGGAAGCATTAATTCTGAAATGCTGATTTTTGAGGAAGAAACGGGTTTGAAATCTGTAGTCATGTTTTGTTTGTTTTTGGTATTTGATTTTTACCATATAAGGCATATCAGAAAATTAAGTTTGAATTAAATGAACTTAAATGCCTTATATGATATAAAAAACTTTTTTTAGTATTAATTTTTGCAATCTAGAAAATTAAATTTTGAATTAAATGAACTTATATGCCTTATATGGTTTAAAAACTTTTTTAGTATTGATTTCACCATATAAGGCATATCAGAAAATTAAGTTTTGAATGAAATGAAATTAAATGCCTTATATGATTTAAAAACTTTTTTTAGTATTAATTTTTACAATCTAGAAAATTAAATTTTGAATTAAATGAACTTATATTCCTTATATGGTTTAAAATTTATTTTTTAATCCAGCAACTCATTTTCTTCTGAGCTTGAAGCTCTGCTGATAATATTTTCTGGAAGTGATTTTTTGGTCTTTGCTCCCATCTTTTTTAATCGTTCTACGCTGCTCACCAAATTCCCTTTTCCGTCCACTAGTTTATTCATTGCATTTTCGTATTCTGTCTTGGTATCTTTTATTTTGTTTCCGATTCGGACTAAATCAGATACAAAACCTTCAAATTTATCATATAATGCTCCTGCTTGTCTTGCAATTTCAAAAGCATTTTCTTGCTGTTTTTGGTTCGTCCACATGCTGTCTATAGTTCGTAAAGTCGCCAAGAGCGTACTTGGCGTCACAATAACAATGTTTCGATCAAAAGCTCTGGTGTAGAGTGTAGGATCTTCATTTAAAGCAATTGCAAATGCAGGTTCCATCGGAATAAAAAGCAGTACAAAATCGGGACTTTCTATCTGGTACAAATCATGATAGTTTTTATTTCCCAGCTGCTCAACATGTCTTTTAATCGAAATAACATGTTCTTTTAAAAATTCAGTTTTTAAAAGTTCCGATTCTTCATTAATCCATTTTTCGTAGGCCGCAAGCGAAACTTTAGAATCTACAATCATTTTTTTGCCGTCCGGAAGATTGATCACCACATCTGGAAAAACACGGTTTCCCTCGGTATTGGTAAAACTTTGCTGCACTTCATATTCGCGTCCTTTTTCTAAGCCCGATTTCTCTAGTACACGTTCGAGCACCAATTCGCCCCAATTTCCCTGCATTTTGCTGTCTCCTTTTAGGGCTTTAGTCAGATTGAGGGTTTCTTTGCTCATTTGGGCATTCATTTCGCTCAAACCTAAAATCTGCTGGCGCAGTGCGGCATGGTAATCGATACTTTCTTTATGAGTCTGTTCTACTTTTTGTTCAAAACCATGAATTTTATCCTGAAGCGGCAACAGTATGTTTTTCATATTCTCACTGTTTTGTTCCGTAAATTTTGCCGATTTTTCTTCTAGAATTTTATTCGCTAAATTTTCAAATTCTTTCGTGAATTTTTCCTGAAGTTCATTGATTTCGCTTTTCTGTTCTTTGTGGCGTTCCCATAAATTTTCAAAATCAACTTCTTTTTTAGAAAGCTGGATGGCGAGACTGTCTTTTTCGGTTCTGATATTTTCTTTTTCAGAATTGGTTAGCTGCAATACCTTCTGAAAATTATTTTTTTCATTTTCAAATTGGTCTTTTTGCGTTTGCAGCTGTATATTGAGCGTATTCAATCTTTCTTCAAAAATGGCTTTATCCGACTGGGATTTTGTTCCAGAAAGTAATTTTCCAACATAAATACCTAATACAAGAGCTGCCGTAAAACCCAGCAAAAACGGTAAATAATCCAACATATCTAAGTTTATTTTACGTAAAAGTACGCAATAATACGTAGTAGAAAGTTTTAAAAATAAAAATTTCACGAATTCCCATTCAATTCAAATTAAATCAACATTTTATTTTTTTATTTTTTTTTTCCTGGCCCACGCAACCTTTCTTTCAATCTTTAATCTACATGATATAAACCTATTTTAATACCATCATGAAAAAATTAATGCTTAGCTTGTTGATCGCTTTTGGATTCAGCGCCTGTTCTCTTAATAATGACGATGTTTACACTGATTGTGGTGCTAATACAGAAGTTTCTTTTACCAAATTCCCATTAGGATGTAACTACACTGTAAAAACGCTTTATAATAATCCTGTTGCTTTGATTGCGACATCTACAGAAAAAATGGATCAGTATTTTACTAAACATGACAATAGCTGCTCTGTTCCAAGCGATCCTAATATTGATTTTTCTAAAAGTTACTTGGTTGCTATTTTTGCTGGTGCAAAACCAACAAGCGGTTACGCTATTAAGATTACTTCTATTGTAGAAAACCAATGTGAAATGGTTATTAATTTTTACGAAAAAAACCCGGCAGCAGGCGAATCTCTTACACAGAACCCTACTTATCCGGCGGATTACATATTGATACCAAAAACAAGTAAGCCTATCATTTTTAACAAAACATCAGAAAGTCCGAACAATATCGTACTTGGAAACTTTACGAGTGTAACCGGCGGTACTCAAAAATTTATCCAGCTGAACGACTTTAATATTTTGAAGTACCAAAACGTGGCTTTCAATCAATATAATTTTGATCAGTATAAATATACTACGACCACTAAGAGAAGTGAATATACTACTTTTTCAAAAACGTTACCGACAGAAATTTTAAACCTTAAAGGACAAACTAAAATATTTGGTTCTCCAAATACTGCAGCTGAAGGCGGTGTTTATTTTGAATTGAATGAAGGAGCTTCTGTTACTAAAATCTATATTGACAATAATGATACTGCAGATCAAAGCGCCGCTGTTATTGCATTTAAAAAAGCTGTTAGAGAAAAAATTGCTGCCGTAAATTAATATAACCATGAAAAAATATTTATTCTTTTTTATCACTATTGGTCTTTTTACGACTAGTTATTCTCTAGACTCTAAGAAAGTTGCCGGAGGATCAATTATCAATACATGGACTTGGGAAAAATCGGTTGGAGGAAATGCTAACCCGTACATCTCCACTCCAAAAACGATTGGCTTTACTAAGAAAATTGTTTTTACATCAGACGGTAGAATTATTACTTATAAAAATGATGTAGAAATCAGAAACAATACTTATCAAATAGAAAAAGGAATTGCGGTTTTTGACCAAGCAGAACACGACCTTATTACGTTTGAAGGCAAAACATATGCCATAGAAAAACTTGATAATCAAAACTTAACGATTGTAGCTAACAACGAAGAAGGTGCCCGCACCATTTTTAAAAGATAGTTTTGTAAGCTATTATAAACTATTTTTGCAAGACCAAATTTAAACCATTTCTTGAAAGACGATTTAGAAAAATATATCAAACTGTGCGTAAAAAACGACAGAGAGGGACAACTGAAAATTTATCAGTTATTCTCTCCTGTTTTATATGGTATTTGTTTGAAATATATGAAAAATGAAGACGACGCTAAAGACGTTTTTCAGGAAGCATTTGTAATCGCTTTTCAGAAAATAAGCCAATACAAATTTGAAGGAAGTTTTGAAGGCTGGCTGAAAAGAATTTTTATCAATAAACTCATCGAGACTTTAAACAAAAAGAAAAAAGAAAGTTTCTTTTTGGATGTTTTTGATCCAGATACTGATTTTATTGAGGAGGAAGAACTCGAAGTGATTCCGATAGAGCAGGAAAAACTGCTGGAATACATTCGAGATTTACCCGATCAATACCGGACGGTTTTTAACCTCTATGTTTTTGAAAAATTAAAACACAAAGAAATTGCCGAACTTCTAAAAATATCAGAAGGAACATCAAAATCAAATTTAAATCGCGCCAAGCACATTTTGCAAAAGCGAATTTTGAGCATAAAAAATTTTAAGACAGCATGAAAAAGCAAAAAATAGAAAATATTTTCTCTCCAATGGAAGACTTTTCAAGTGTTCCGCCGCCAGAATTATGGGCACAGATTGAAGAGAAATTAGACAAACCAAAAAAGAAAAAGAGAGCTATTCTTTGGTGGTCGGCTGCAGCATGCTTGTTATTGGGTTTAATGCTTCCTTCTATTTTACACTTTAAAGCTCTTGAAAACAAAAATTTTGATTTAAACACTAACGACGGCACTCAAAAAGTAGTTCTGGACGAAAAAACACCTCATCCTAATCCGCATAAAACAGAATCGATCAAGAAAAACGAAACCAAACAACAAACTAGGAATGCAAGTGAAAAAGAATCTATAATCGTAAAAGAGCAGTTAGGCAATTCTTCAAACAGCTTTAATCAGCAGTCAAGTTATGTTTATTCTGAGTCGGATTCTAAAAACAATAAAGATTCAAAACGTTTGAATTCTAATGCTAAAATTCAAAACAATCAAACTAAAACAAATTTAGATAAGAAAGAATCTTTGATCGTAAAAGAGCAGTTAGATAATGCTTCAAACAGCTTTGATCAGCAGTCAAGTTATGTCTATTCTGAGTCGGATTCTAAAAATAATAAAGATTCAAAACGTTTGAATTCTAATGCTAAAATTCAAAACAATCAAACTAAATCAAATTTAGATAAGAAAGAATCTTTGATCGTAAAAGAGCAGTTAGGCAATTCTTCAAACGGCTTTAATCAGCAGTCAAGTTATGTTTATTCTGAGTCGGATTCTAAAAACAATAAAGGTTCTGAGTATTTGAATTCTAATGCTAAAATTCAAAAACAAAATACTGCCAATTCAGTTACAGTGGTTCCAGATGTAAATATTACTGCTAAAAATCGCGCAATAGCGGAATCAAATGCAGCGAACGCGAAGAACAAAAAAACAACACCAGAAATTCCTGCTGAAAAAGCAGTTTTTGGAAAAACAAAAGGTTTTAATTCATCTGTTGAAAGTCCGTTTACAAATGCTTTTGAAGAGCAAAAAACAGCATCTAATATTCACAAAAAGGATAAAAACAACAGCTTAAAAGGAAATAGCAATTTCGGTAATCCAAAAACTAATAGCGGCAGTACAATTTTCGGAAACACGAACAATGCCGACAATCCTTATCTTGCGTTGAGCCCAGAATTGAATGCCGGAAATAAAAAGGCTTCTGATCCGAGTAAATCAAGTTCTAAAAAGGAAACTGCAGTTTCTGAGAAAGCATTGGCACTGAATCAAGAAGAGAATGCTAAAAACACCTCTAAGTTTGGAGAAGCGTTAACGAAGCAGGATTCTGTACAATTGGCGGTACTTCAAAATTTAGAAAAGGGAATTTTGACACCAGAAATCATAAAAGATCCAGAAAACGATAAAGAAGACAAAAAAACAACACAAAAAGAAAAGTGGGCGGTTGCTTTATATGCGGGAGTTGCTAATTCTGAAAATTATAGAAATAATAAAACACTCGGAAGCGTAAACGATTCTAAACAGAGCAGCGCATACGGTGTAAAAACATCTTATAAAATCAACAAAAAATGGGCTGTTGGATCTGGATTAAAAATTAATGAGCTCGGACAAAGCGTGGCCAATGTTTCTTATATGAATGCTAAAAACACAGCGTTTTTTACTTCTAGTGATTTTTACAACGCACAGCTTTCTTCGGCAGATAAAATTACTGGAAATGCTGACTTTATTTTTGTTCCGACAAACAGCCAGCAGTTAGCGGCAAGCGAAAACATTCAAAGTGGTAATCTGGATCAAAACCTGCGTTACATCGAAATGCCTCTGGAAGTTTCGTATTCTATTTTCAACAGAAATAAAGCAAGCATTAATTTAAATACAGGAGGTTTTGTCGGAAAACTGATTTCGAATACCGTAACGCTCGACGGGCAGTCCCTCGGACAAAACATTAATGCAAATGATTATGTTTATGGTTCGACTCTAAGCAGCACGCTGCAATACCGTGTTTATAAAAAGACCAATGTTTTTGTAGAGCCTGCGATGAATTATTATATTAATCCTTTGAACAGCCAGTCTTTCAATCAATTTCAATGGGGACTTAATTTTGGTTTGAATGTTTCGTTTTAAAAGATATTTTGATGTAAATTTCAAAAATATTTTTTCATAAAATGACATTTAATCCCCATTCAATTCCTGCTGCTTTACTGCAGGTTCAAGAGCTTTTTACAGCTCACAATCTAGAACTTTCTCTTTTAGCAAAAGAAAAAGAAAGCGAAGAATACAGTGCGTATCGTTTTCAACTTCAAAACAAAAAAATCTGTTACCGAGAAGCTAAAATCACGCCTGCAAAAACGGGACAATTTGTTACTTTATGGAAACGAAATCAAAGCGGGATTATAGAACCTTTTGATTATTCTGATCCCATAGATTTTGTTCTAATTAGTGTTCGAAAAGATGAAAATTGGGGAATGTTTGTTTTTCCTAAAAATATCCTGCTGGAAAAAGGTGTTTTTTCTACTTTAAAAAAAGAAGGTATTAGAGCCACACGCGTTTATCCGCCCTGGGACGAAACTTCGAGCAGACAAGCGCAGAAAACTCAAAAGTGGCAGCTGGAGTTTTTTTTCTCTCTTGAAGGTAAAGACCGTTTTAATCTGGATCAACTTCAAGAACTAGTTGCTTCAAAATAAATTTCTTTTAAAAATAAAAAAAGGCAGTCTTCAATTAGACTGCCTTTTTTATTGTATTCAAAACAATTATTTTTTAACCAATTTATCTTTAAAAATTATTTTATTATTTTCTGAAACAGTGTAGAAATAAAACCCAGCATTCAAATTGCTTACAGAAACCACTGTCGTACTGATTTCGTCTTCATTCTTGACACTGATCGGACTTCCAATCGCGCGTCCGTTGATATCGTACAATCTAATTTTTAAATTCCTGTCTGGTGTAGTTTTTACATCAAAACTTACAAAGTCTGATATCGGATTCGGATAGGCTTTTACATAATAGTTGTTTTTTGCAAAATCCGGCGTTGACAATACATCCTGTTTCAATTGGAAACGGGCAATTACCGGTCCGTGGTCAGACGTCGTAGTGGTGTAACTCGCAATATCATTACGAGGATCATAAACCGCTGTAGAACCTGCAACATACTGGTCAAACAATTCGTTAGAAATTGTAATATGATCTAAAAATCCTCCTGAACTTAAAAAACTATAAGCTCCAGCCTGACTAATTTCCAATGTTAAAGCTTTGTAATTGTTAGTATCATTTACAAAAGCTTCGTAAGAAGACGGATTTGGCGTAATAACCGAAGCTTTTACGTCATCATTGTAATCTCCTAAAAGAATGATATTAGAAGCTGCGTAATGAGCATCTAAGCTGTCTTTTAAGACCTGAGTGTCGTATTTACGCATATTATAACGTGAAATATCCGATCCGCTGTTGGCACGGGCATGAAGATCAATAAATTTAATTTCATTTTTAACTCCGTTAACATTCGTTTCTAAAGTAACCATGTACGGCAAACGTCCTGAAGAGAAAAAACTACTGCTGGTACCACCCGGATAGTTAGCCAATGTTTGAGCACCGCTTCTTAAGTCATCATAGAATTCTTTAAACATAACACGTGTATTCTTCAAAGTAGTAGTTTGCGTATTATAAAGCACCACTAACTTCTGAGGAGGAAAACTTGGATCTGAATTCGGATCCCATGAATAAGACCATGAGGTTGAAGTGGCTTTATCGAATGTTTTTCCGTTTACATTAATTTTGGTAATCAAAGCATCAATCTGAGCATCGCTCGAAACTTCCTGAACTACATAAACATCAGCGTCTAATTTGTTCATTACTTTAGAAACATTTTCTAATTGCAACGCTTTATCACTTGGCCCGTAAGCCGAAGTCGGAGCACCAAAAAACTCTAAATTATAAGTTACAACATCAAAGGTTTCTGCTTTTGGAAGAGAAGATCCTGTTAAAGAACCAACTTGTTTATTTAGTGAAGTCCCTGTTACAGTAAGAGATCCGGAAATTTTAAACTCTTTGGTTGTTGGAACAAATCTCGCATGCAATGTTTTTCCAGCAAGTGCATCGGCTTCTGTCAACGAAACACTATTTTGAAATAAGCTGTTATCTAAAGACAATTGGTAACCCGTTGGAGCAGTAACTACAACATCTCCATATCCTTTTGCTTTAAAACTAAAAGATTGTGAGGCAGAAATAGTATTTTGATCGACAGTTCCAAAATCTAAAACTGGATTTGAAGCAACATAACCTGATTCGTTTGTGATCAGATAATCATCAAATGACCACTCTGCAGCTAAATTATTACCGCCGGCAGTTGTCTCATAAACCCAAGCTAAATAAGTATGGTCTGTTTTATAATTTGTAAGTTCAATATATTGTGACTGAACATAAGATCCAGTTGTGGAAGGAAAATTTCCATCAATTTCTGTCCAAGTCGCAGTTTCTGGACTGCTTACTCCATCATAATTAGTAGAAACCATTAATTTTAAAGAAGGTCCAGCGTAGAATTTACGAGAATAGAAAGACAGCAATGGTAATTTATCAAAAGAATCTAAACGTAATTTTGGAGAAATCAACCAGTCTTTACTAGCGCCGCTGTCTGAAAATCCGTTCATTAAAACTGCTCCAGTTCCAGAATTTACATTTCTAGCGACAGCTGTATATGCCCATTTATTGGCAGTTCCCGCGACATCATACTGTGTCCAGCCACTGTTGTTTAACACATTCGGATCATCAAAATTTTGAATGTAAGGATTAATTCCTCTTCCCGTTAAAGAGATGTGTTTGGCAATTGCAGCAGTCGACTCATGTGTAATCTGACCTGTAAAAGCACCTCCTAAATTTGGATTAAACTTTACATAAACCGTCTGTGAAGCATTTGAAGCAAAATCAGCTGCGGCATAAGTAAGCGTTGAGCCAAATGTTACATTATCTTTTGAGATCGAAAAATTTGGAGTAACACTTACTGCTAAATCATTGGCAAGATCACTTACCTGGATTTGGTAGCTTTTAGATACTGATTCAATGTTTATTTCGGAAAGACCTAAATCAAGAGCACTTACTGTTGTCGAAATTACCGGTAATGCGGTTGCAGTTGTGGTAACATCTACTTTGTTTACTACAGTTTGTATGTTTCCATAAATATCCTCAGCAACAGAAAATACAGCATAATCAGTTGAGGCAGTTAAACCTGTAAAATTTTTAGTATATGCAGTTGCTGCATTTATAATATCTAAAGACCCCGCTTGTAAAGCCGCAGTTCCACCTGCATCAAGTCCTGCTTTTACCTGAGCAGCTGTTGGTGCAGCACTGCCGCCGGCTAGTAAAACATAATACGTTTTGCCCGCTTCATTTAACTTTTCAGAAAAATTAAAAGTAGTTGCGGATATATTGGCTGCTGTTGGAAATCCAGTTTCATTTACTGGTGCCGTGTAGTCGGCATTTATATCAATATTATCAATCGCATAAGATTGACGAGAACCTGATGTCCCAGAAATTAATCTTGCAATCCATCTAATTTGAATTTCGTCCTGATTATCGCACTCTGCAGGAAGTATCACCGTAATCTTGGTGGTTTGTAAATTTAACGGAGTGGTAACAGCTCCCGTTTGTTGAACAGTACTGTTGTTAGAATATGCCGTTGTCGGCAGGTTTTTAAATATTCCTGAAGTTCCAACTCGATATTGAAGTGCCATTTCCTGAAGGCGATAAGCCGCTGTTCCATCATAAGGATTACGAATTACCATAGCATCATATATAACCCGAACCCCAGTGAGGCCAGAACTTGAAAAAGCAAAACCAATTGCGAAATCGGCAGAAGTGGTATTTAAAAAACCGATTTTTCCATTATAATTATGAATGTTACCGCTGTTTACTGCTGCGGTACTGCTCGCAATCAAGCCGCGGTCTCCTGACAAACCTGTAGCATATTCATTTGTATTTTGACTCGCACTTACAAGCCATCCTTGAAAACCTGCGGGGTAAGAAGTTGAATTTGCTGCTAAATTATCAAAATTTTGTTTGTAAGGAAGTGGCTGCTTAGCAGGATTTGTCTGGGAAAGAATGGTTCCAGAAAAGCATCCAAAAAAACATAATAAAGCCAAAATCCGGCGTGAATAGTAAAGTTTTTTCATACGTTAAAAAATAGAGTTTTTAGAAATCAAATTTAGAGCCTTTAAAGTTAAGCGAGTATTACGAAACCTTAAAGTTAATGCTTATAAAATTATAAATATAATTTAACAAAAAACAACAATGCTTTTAATATTATAAAATAAAACCAACAAACACCCCAAAATTTAACACATATTTCAACAAAACTTCTATTTATAAAAACTGCAGAACCTGCGAATTTCCTACAATTCAAAGGATTTATTGCACAAAAAAAGCAGTAAACAAAAAGTTTACTGCTTGCTGAAAAAATATATTTTTTTGACTATTATACTGCTGTATAACCTCCATCGGCAATAATATAACTTCCGGTGGTGAAAGAGGATTTATCAGAGTTTAAGAAAACCACTAATTCCGCAATTTCTTCTGCCGTTCCTAATCGGTTCATAGCCGATTTTGCTGCAACAGCATCCATCATGTCTTTGTTCAGATTGTCTTTTAGTAATGCTGTTTCAATATAACCTGGACCGACAGCATTACAGCGAATGTTTTTTTGAGCATATTCTACTGCAATATTTTTAGTCAATCCAACAACACCGTGTTTAGAAGCGGTGTAAGCCGGACTTAGCGGTGCCGCAACCTGCCCATGAATAGAGGCAATATTTACGATACTGCCGCCGCCGTTTTTTTCCATTTGTTCCAGTTGATAGCGACAGGCATAAAATACACCGTTTAAGTTAAGTGCAATAACTTTGTCCCAAGCTTCTGGTTCGTATTCTCCAGTTGGTTTTGCTGGTCCGCCCATTCCGGCGTTGTTGCAGGCAATATCCAATCGGCCGTATTTTGATACCGTAACCTCAACCATGTGTTTGTTGTCAGAGGCACTCGACGAATCTCCTTTAATGAAAAAAGCTTCGCCGCCCTTTTCTTTTATAATTGTTACGGTTTCTTCACCGTGCTCTACATTGATATCCGCTACTACTACTTTTGCTCCTTCTCTAGCGTAGGCTTCTGCAACTGCGCGTCCGATTCCTGAACCGCCGCCAGATACAAAAGCTACTTTATTTTCTAAAAGTGCCATTTTATAAATATTTTAAAATTGATACCTCTAATTTACAAAGGCAATGACCTAAAATTTTCAATGCTTTAAGGGTTTACAATAAGATTAACGTTTAGTGCTAATCAAATGTTATTTGATATTAAAATGATCAATTTCTGTTAAAAATTTCGTATTAGTATATTATTCGTCTTCATCCAATTTCATATTTCCACGATCTTTATGATTGTCGGGATGTGAGTTTGGATATCGGTTTGCTGCTATATCAGAATTTTTATCTTTATTCTCAACCGTTTTTTGAGCCTCTTCGTCTGTTGAAACCCCTCGATTTGAATTGGGATTATCGGCAGCGGCTTTTGGAATTTTAGTCGGGATATCTTCGTTTTCGTTTCGGGCTCTTTCTACGATTTTTTTATCACCATCGGCATCTGTTACTATTTCACGTTTCAAATTCGGATCTTTTAAATCTTTATCGTGCGAAACATTTTTACCTTTCTCGTCTGTTTTTTTTTGAGTGCCGTTTATCTTTTTTGTTCCTAAATTATTACTTTCCATGACATTATCGTTTTTCGTTAGTATCATAATATTACGAATTCTAATTTTGAAAAATAAGTCATTTAACATTGCTTTGGGTTTATCAAGCTGGGAATGATAGCTTGTTTGTATAGCAGGGGCTGCAAAATGAAACAGCCGAATTAGAATCGATTTTGCTTTTAATCTTTTCAAACAAAACTATCTTTGCAGTCTAAAATTACAGCATGCACAGACATTTTATTCTTTTTAAACCTTACGGCTATCTGAGTCAGTTTATTTATGAGCTGAAGCGAAAGAAAAAGCTTCTAGGCGAATTATTTGATTTTCCGGAAGGAACGATGGCAATCGGGCGTTTAGATGAAGATTCTGAAGGTTTACTGCTTTTGACTACCGACGGAAACATGAGCGAGCTGGTTCGCAGCAAAAAGGTAGATAAAGAATATTATGTTCAGGTTGATGGTGTTATTACTCCAGAAGCTATAGAAAAACTGCAGCATGGTGTCGAAATTGGGCTTGACGGCGGGAAATACAAAACAAAAAAGTGCAAAGCTTTTATTGTTACTGAGGTTCCAGATTTTGGTATCCGGGCCAAAAAAATCAGAGACGAACGCCACGGTCCTACTTCTTGGGCTTCGATCACGGTGAGAGAAGGAAAATTTCGTCAGGTGCGAAAAATGACTGCTGCGGTTGGTTTTCCGACTTTAAGATTGGTTCGTGTTCGTGTAGGAAATGTATATTTGCAAAACTTAAAAGCAGGTGAAGTACGCGAAGTGAACGACTTTCAATTGGATAATTAGATAATTGGGCAATTAGATAATTGGGCAATTAGAAAATTAGATAATTATCTGCCCGCCTTCAGCCTTTGAGCCTCTGAACCTTTGAACCTTTGAACCTTTGAACCTCTGAACCTTTGAACCTCTGAACCTTAAAAAAAAACAAAATGCTAAACATAGTTCTTGTAGAACCAGAAATACCAAATAATACCGGAAACATTGGACGTTTGTGCGTGGGAACCGAAAGTCGTCTGCACTTAATTCATCCGTTTGGGTTTGTGATTAATGATAAAAATCTAAAACGTTCGGGTTTGGATTATTGGGTGCATTTGGATGTTACCGAATATCAAAATGTAGCAGAATGGATGCAGCAGATTCCTGATAAATCCCGTGTGTTTTTGATGAGTTCGCATGCTGAAAAATCGTATTTGGAGACCGAATTTCAAGACGGTGACTGGCTGGTTTTTGGCAAAGAAAGTGTCGGTTTGAGTAAAGAAGTTTTAGCTTTGTTTGACAATCACCTGACTATTCCGATGTCCAAATTGATCCGCAGTTTTAATATTGCGAATTCTGTTGCTTTTGTGGTGGGAGAAGCTAAAAGACAAATTGGTTTAAAGAAATAATATGAGACCAATTGTTGATTTAAATAATCTCAGCTATTCTAAAGAAACCTTAATTTATTACACGCGATTAAAGATCCTCTTAAGAATAGTTGTGATGCTGGGAGCGACAGCAGCTGTAATTTATTGCTGTATGAATAACAACTATTGGATTGCACTTTTAACAGCACTCATATTTTTCTTTCAAATTCCTTATTTGACAGAATCGATAAAGAGACGAAATGAAATTCAATTTAGGATCAACGATAAAGGAATTCAGTACCGAGATGGAATGCTGGAAAGCTGGGATAATATTGAAAACGAAAGAGTAACTTATGAAGAAAATATAGGCATTGACAAAGAAAGAACCTATTATTTTATCTACTATATTATAGACTCTGGGCAAGTCATGAAATTTGGAATTGAAGAATTGAGTATCGGCATCAGCGAGTTAGAACACTGTCTCAAAATACACCGTGGCCGCTTTGAAAGAGAAAAAACGGCAAAAGTTTAATTCTATTTTTTTCTTTTAAATTTGAAATAACAAAATCTCTTTTGAAAACGAATGCCCTAGCCCCGATCGAAGCGGCATCCTTTTATTTTTTTCTTTAAAAAATAAAAGATACAGCGGAGAGCGGGAAATAGCTCCTGATAAAAACCTAAAAATGATATTCGAATTAAAACTCTTAATTACCGATTTATTCTTTGCTTTCAGTATTTTTACTTTCCTGTTTTTTATTGGTTCTGTTTTTATAAAAAAAGAGTTCTTGAAAATTCTGGATGAAGAAGCTTCGCATTTTATTGCGTTTATTGGAATTCTATATGCAGCTGTTTTTTTTACTGAAACTCTGATCAATCTAAATTCTGATCAGGAAGGACGGGTTACTTTTCAAGACTTGATTTTGGGAGAATATTGGCCGACATTCTGGATCGAGCCTTTGGTTTGGATATTGATGACTCAATTGCTCCGATTTAAAAAAATAAGACGCAATGTTTTTCTAAGATTGATTTTCAGTTTGGCGTTTATTGTAACTATCGAAAATCTGATTTCTTTTTACAGCCTTTTTAATCGCGATTATCTGCCGAGTTCCTGGCGTATAAAATCTTCTTTGGTTATTTATCCGTCCAATTTATTTTTGGAGATTCTGATGAAGCTTTTCCTTTTAATCTTATTGACTGGAATTTTTTATGTTGTAAAGAAAAAACTAAACGATTGGAAAACTTCAAAAATTAAGTCACAATAAACTTCCCTTTTTCGGCATCAAAAAAGATGTTTTCATCTTTGAACAAAGCATCAAAACTTCCTTTTGAAATTAAATTACAAGGCTGGTCCTGAACTACAAATTCTGGGGTCATAATGATCATTTCGTCACTAAGCTGAATGGCCAGATCGATATCGTGGGTAGAAAATAAAATGCTTTTCTGGGTTTCGTGAGTTAGTTTTTTTAATAATTTGAATAACGAAACTTTATGAAGCAAATCGAGATGCGTTGTTGGTTCGTCCAAAATAATCAGTGCGGTATCTTGCGCCAGAGCTCTTGCAATTAAGACTTTCTGCAATTGTCCGTCGCTGATTTCAAAGTGTTTTTTCTTTGCTAAATGTTCTATTTGTGTTAAAGCCATTGCTTCCTGCACTTTTTCGACATCGGTTTGAGATAAAGCGTCTATCCAATTGGTATACGGCTGGCGTCCTAAAGCTACTAACTCAAAAACAGAAAGATTGCTCGGCGGTAATTTTTCTGTTAAAACGACGCTTAAATTCTGTGCCAGATCAAGCGGATTGTAACTTGTAATTTCTTTTTCATTCAAAAAAACATTTCCTGATAAAGCAGGCTGAATTCCGGTAATGGTACGCAATAAGGTTGATTTCCCGATTCCGTTTGCTCCAATTAAGGTAATAAGCTTTCCGGAATCTAAATTTAGGTTTAGATTCTCGGCAATGGTTACAGTTTCTTTTTTGGATTTGTAACCAATGTTTAAGTTTGAAGTTTTTAGGATCTGGTTCATTTTTATAGCCGCTAAGTCACTAATTTTCTAAGCTTTATTACAGATTGAGGGATTAAACTATTTTATTTGAAATTTCTTTTTCTAACTAAAAGCCAAATCACAACTGGTGCCCCGATTATAGACGTAATTGCATTTATGGGAAGTGTAACTTCAAAGCCTGGCATTTCTGAAACAATATCGCAAAACAGCATTATAATTGCTCCAAAAAACAAAGTGCTCCAAAACAATACCGTATGGTTGCTGGTCTGAAAAGTGAGCTTTGCAATGTGCGGCACTGCTAAGCCTACAAAAGCAATTGGTCCTGCAAAAGCAGTGATGCTTCCTGCCAGAATACTGGTTGCAAATATGATAATCAAACGTGCTTTTTTAAAATTTAATCCCATGCTTTTGGCATAGTTCTCGCCCAAAAGCAATGCGTTTAAAGGTTTGATGCTGCCGGCGCTTAATAAAAGTCCGATGAGGACTGAAATGGCTAAAATCCCGATAGTCGACCACGAAAGATTTCCTAAACTTCCCATTGACCAGAATGTAAATTTCTGCAATTGTTCTGCTGTACTAAAATAAGTTAAAACCGATACAATTGCGGTAGTAAAACTTCCGAACATTAATCCGACAATTAAGATAGCCATTGTGTCTCGCAATCTTTGCGAAACAACCAAAACTAATAATAAAACCAAAGTACTGCCCAGAGTCGAAGCCAAGACAATTCCGTAAGAAGACAAGGCGATGGTCTGCAAAAAGGAAGGCAGTAATCCGGCTCCCAAAATTACAAAAGCAACACCAAGACTGGCACCTGAACTAAGCCCCAGTACATAAGGTCCTGCGAGCGGATTTCTAAAGAGCGTCTGCATCAAGAGACCGCTTATAGACAATCCGACACCAACCAAAACGGCCGTAATGGCTTTGGGTAATCGGTAATTTATAATAATGTATTCCCAACTCGATTTGCTGGCGTGGCTTCCTGTTAAACTCGAATACACTTCTTTGAACGGAATATTTACCGACCCTAAACTTATGCTCGAAAAAAACATAAATACAAGCCCTAGACCAAGTAAAACAAACAAAATGGTATTTCGTTTTTTATCTGCCAATTTAATTCAGTTTGGTTGCAAAAGTAAATTCGTAGCTAGGCATTAAATCGGGATGAAGAATTTTGATATAATCTTTTAATACCAAATCTGGACGGCTTGGCGACAATTCATAATAAACAGTACCGCCGGTTGCTCCCAATTTAGTTTCAAAAGAGTATACATTTTTATTCTTAAAAGCATCGAATTCGGTATAATGCGGATTGCTTTTTCCTAATTCGTCCAGCGTTTTTGCAGAACCAGAAGCAACCCAGACCTGTGCCGTTTTGGCTTTGTCCAAAACTTTTTCAAAAGACAAACCTTCGCTTCCTGTTCCATCAAGATCTGACCATAGATAGTTTGCTTTGGCATCTTTCATAAACTGGGCAACCCAGCTTTTTCCTTTTGCCACATACCAGACATCCTCATACATTGAGCCATACAATACGGTTGCAGAAGCAGGCTTATCGGCTGTTAGTTTTTTTGCCTGATTATAACTTTCTACAATTTTATTAAATAGTTCTGCGGCTTTTTCTTCTTTGCCGAATAAGGCGCCGTAAAGTTTGATCCATTCTGCTTTTCCAAGCGGCGATTGCTCCATCCAATCACCTTGAATCAAAACATTTAAACCGCTTTTCTTTAAATTATCCAACATCGGATTATTATTGTCTACACCAAAAGTTACTATTAAATCAGGTGCCAAATCAATCAATTGTTCGATGTTTAGTTTTTCATTTTGTCCAACATTTTTAACAGAACCTTCATCAATACGTTTTCTGGTTTTTTCTGAAGAAATGTAATCTGTATGCGGAAAACCAACTAGTTTATTCTCCACTTCAAGCATTTCTAAAAACGGAATATTGGTTGTAGAAGTAACCACAACGGATTCTAATGGTACTTTGATTGTAGTATATTTTTGTAAGCTGTCTGGAATCTTAGCTTCTTTTTCTTTTAAAACATAAGTGAAATTTTTAGCCGCATTTGGCCACGGATTTATCACATTTACAACAGAATAACCTTCGTATTTTACAATCGAAAGTCCAGAGGCATATTCGATGCTGCTCTTAGCAATAGGGGCAATTACAAGATTTTGCGTTTCATTCTTTTTACAGCCGACAAGCAGAAAAAGCGAAAAAACAAGAAGGATTTTAGATAAAAAATATTTCATATTTTGCGTTTTGTATCTTAGCAAAGGTAAATCAATTTCTATTTTTTTTGTTTATCTTTATTCTTACAAATTTAAACAAATAATATTTTTATTTGATGAATGCAGTCAAAACAAAAAAATGTTCCGGTTGTGATAATACTTTCAGCTGTGGAGATATTTCTACCGAAAATAAATGCTGGTGCAATGACTTTCCTCCTATTTTTAGTCTTACGGAAGGCGGAGACTGTCTATGTCCCTCTTGCTTTAAAGAAGCTTGTGAAGACAAAATAGAGGCATACGTAGAGACAATAACACCTGAAAAAGCTGCTGCTAATAAAGCCCAGACACTTCCTAAAACAGAAAAACTTATCGAAGGAATTGATTATTATATCGAAAACGGAAATTATGTTTTTAAAACCTGGTTTCATCTTAAAAGGGGAAGCTGCTGCGGCAACAACTGCCGGCATTGTCCTTATTAACCCACTTGTAAAATTTTATGCATGAAAGGCCGTTTGTAAAAAACTTTTTATTTACTAAACAGATCCTTAATTTTACCTTTTCATCTCACAAATAACATTTCACAGAAAAAAAATGATCTACTTAATTACCGGCGGGGAACGATCTGGCAAAAGCACTTATGCACAGAATCTGGCTTTAGAACTTTCAAGTACTCCAATTTATGTTGCTACTGCAAGAAAATGGGATGATGATTTTCAACTCCGAATTAATCGCCATCAATCAGAACGGGATCATCGCTGGACTAATATAGAAAAAGAAAAATACTTGAGTGAGATTGATCTTTCTGAAAAAACAGCTTTGATTGACTGTGTTACGCTTTGGCTGACTAATTTTTTTGTAGACAATAATAATGATGTTGATTTGAGTCTGGAGGAAGCCAAAAAAGAATTTGAAGCAATCGCAAATCAGAAAGGCACAAACATAATTATTGTTACCAACGAAATCGGAATGGGTGTTCATGCGGAAACTCATATGGGGCGAAAATTTGTTGAACTTCAAGGCTGGATGAATCAGTTTTTGGCTTCAAAAGCAGAGCAGGTTGTTTTACTGATTTCTGGAATTCCAGTGATAATTAAGGGGAAAAATTCTAAATTATAAATTCCATATTCCAAACTTCAGCTTCTTAATTTTTTGAGAAAATTAAAGCTGCTAAACGGCAAATTCCAATATTGTAAAGTATCTTTACTTAAGAACTAAGCAAATGTCAATCGTGAAATTGACTATTTATTAGAATTTATAAATTGGAATTTAAATGAATCTAGACGATATACTAAAATCCCGCCGCGATACCCGGCATTTTACCCAAGATGACGTTCCAGACGAAGTGATTGAAAAAGCGCTTCGAGCCGGACATTGGGCGCCATCGGTCGGGCTGACAGACGCTACTCGTTATTTTCTCATAAAATCGGATGAAGTAAAAACAGCAATAAAAGACTTATTTTTAGAATACAATCAAAAAGCAGCCTCTTTAACAGACAATCCCGAACAAAAAGAATTGTATAATTCGCTCAAACTAGAAGCGATCGAAGAAGCTCCAATCGGCCTTATAATTGCTTACGATCGTTCTGTTTTAAATCAATTTACCATTGGCACAATCGGCAGTAACGAAGCAGTAAAATTCAGCTCGGTCTGTGCGGCACAAAACATCTGGCTTTCGCTTACAGAACAGGGTTACGGTATGGGATGGGTTTCTATTTTAAATTATTACCAATTTAAAAAAATCCTGGATCTGCCCGAAAATATTGAACCTCTGGGCTATTTCTGTATCGGAAAACCAGCGACAAACTACAACAATCAGCCCATGTTGCAGCAACTGCATTGGAAACAAAAATCGGAAGCACCAGACTGTAAAGAAATTACAAGTCTTCACTTAAAAAAAACTTTTGAACACAACGCTGTTGCAGCCCCGGAAAAAAAGAGAGCAGATAATTTTGAAACTCTTTTGCAAGATAAAATTGATTCTAAAACCAAACCGCTGGGCGCATTAGGCACTTTAGAATCCCTGGCATTCCAAATCGCATCTGTTTTTGGAACTTTAAATCCGAAGATTACAAAGCCAAATATAGTGGTTTTTGCAGCCGATCACGGAATCGCTAATCATGGTGTAAGCGTATATCCGCAAGATGTGACCCGACAGATGGTTACTAATTTCTTGAACGGCGGCGCGGCAATAAATGTTTTCTGCAAGCAAAACGACATTCAATTATCAATCGTTGATGCAGGAGTTAATTATGATTTTCCGACCAATAGTAAGCTGATAAATGCTAAAATTGCAAACGGTACGCAGTCTTTTCTGCATGCGCCGGCAATGTGCGAAAGGGAATTAGAATTGTGTTTTGAAAAAGGAAAATCTGTTGTCGCCGCTATTGCAAAAACGGGGTGCAATTGTATTGGTTTTGGCGAAATGGGAATTGGAAACACTACAACTGCTTCTGTTTTAATGAGTCTTTTAACTGGTTTTTCTATTGAAGAATGTACCGGAAAAGGTACAGGCGTTTCTGAAGAGAAATTGATCGAAAAACAAAATATCCTGAAAAAAGCTATCGAAAATTATTCTGGTCAAGCCGAATTAAATCAGCAGCTGGCTTATTTTGGCGGTTTCGAAATCATACAAATGGCGGGCGGTATGCTGAGTGCTTTTGAAAATAATATGCTTATTTTAGTTGATGGTTTTATCTGTACAACAGCTTTCTTGATTGCTTTCAAAATAAATCCGAAAATCAAGCAAAATGCTGTTTTCTGCCATTGTTCGGCTGAGAAAGCGCATCAGAAATTATTAGACTATCTAGACGCTCAACCAGTTTTAGATTTAGATTTGCGCTTGGGCGAAGGCACGGGCTGTGCCATTGCTCTTCCGATTCTAAAATCGGCTGAAGCTTTTTTGAATGAAATGGCAAGTTTTGAAAGTGCTGGAGTGAGCAGAAAATAAAACAATTCTTACTTTTGCAAGAGAAAAAATATGCCTTTCGTTAAAATTCATGTTCACTGTGTCTGGAGTACTAAAAATAGATTCCCATTTTTAAACTCAATTGATTTACGCCAAAAAGTCTGGCAGCATATTAAAGAAAATGCACTGCAAAAAGGTATTTATATTGATTTTATAAGTGGTTTTTCAGACCATTGTCATTGTTTAATTTCTTTAGGAACAGATCAAACGATTCAAAAAGTAATTCAGTTATTAAAAGGCGAATCTTCATATTGGATTAATAAAAATAATTTAATCAAAGAAAAATTTGAATGGCAGGATGAATATTTTGCAGTTTCTCTATCGGAATCTATTGTTGGGAGAGTGCGAGATTACATTAAAAATCAGGAAGAACATCACAAGAAGAGAACATTTCAGGAAGAATATGATGAATTCATGAACAAGTTTGGATTTAAAATATCTTAATAGAATTTGGCTAAAGCCCTGATGATCTCATTTTTTTTTAACCTCCAGATAAATCTGGAGGCAATTCAAAAATATTCTGTTTCACGAAAATCAATAAATTTGATTGAAAAACATTTTCAATCCTAAAAATTGAATTGCCAACATCTTTAGATGTTGGTATTAAATATTGATCACTAAAAAGGCTTTAGCCAAATAACCCCCAATCTAAATGAAAAAAGAACTCCATATTTTTTTTACCTGTTTAATGTTTTACACTCGGATTCCATGTCCAAAAAGCATCACACATCATCCTGATTATTTAAATAAAGCCACACGATATTTTCCTTTTATTGGATGGATTGTTGGAAGCATTTCTTTTTTCTTTTTTTATGTGTTTTCTTTTTTCGTATCAGTCGATGCTTCTGTTATTTTGGCAATAATTGCTTCTGTTTTAACAACAGGTGCTTTTCATGAAGATGGTTTTGCAGATGTTTGTGATGGTTTTGGCGGCGGATGGACGAAAGAAAAAATCCTGACCATTATGAAAGACAGTGCCATTGGAGCCTACGGAGCTATTGGACTCGTTTTACTTTTTCTTTTAAAATTCAAACTACTGTCTGAGACGGTTTCCGTTTTCAAAACAAACAATTCTTATTTTCCTTTTGTCATTCTTTTGTTGTTTATAACCGCTCATTCATTAAGTCGCTTATCGGCTGTAAGTATTATTTTTACGCATGAATATTCTCGTGACGATGCTTCGAGCAAAAGCAAACCCATAGCGCAGCAATACAGCTGGAAAGAAGTTTTTGGTGCTTTTTTGTTTGGTTTACTGCCTTTGATCGTGCTTTCTTATTTTTATCATTTGTTTATTCTGATTTTGATTCCAGTCTTTTTAACCCGCTTTTTTTTGGCGCGTTATTTTCAAAAATGGATTGACGGTTATACGGGAGATTGTCTTGGAGCGGCGCAGCAAGTTTGTGAAGTAATCATTTACCTCAGCATTTTAATTTTATGGAAATTTATTTAATCCGTCATACCGAAACGGTTTGCGAAAAAGGCATCTGCTACGGACAAACCGATGTAAATATAGCCGAACCATTTGAAGAAGTTTTTAAAAATATACTTTCTCAATTACCTTCAGAAGCAGTATTATTTTCAAGTCCGCTTAAACGATGTGTGCTTTTAGCAGACTATATTAAGAACAATATAAAAATTGATTCTTACCAAAAAGATCGTCGTTTAATGGAAATGAATTTTGGAGACTGGGAAATGGTTTCTTGGAATGAAATTCCGCAGGAACAATTAAATCCGTGGATGGAAGATTTTGTAAACATAAAAGTTTCGAATGGCGAATCGTTTACTGAACTTCATGAAAGAACAAAATCTTTTTTAAATGAAAAAACCTCAAAAGACGTTTTGCAGCCGATTATAATTGTGGCGCATGCCGGAATTATCAGAAGTATCTTATGCCATCAAACTTCTTTACCGTTAAAAGATGCTTTTCAAAATAATGTCGATTTTGGCGAGGTTATTAGAATTGAGGTCTAACGATGTTTTGTTTAGAATTTGGCTTAAAATGTGAAACAAATTTGAAAAATCGATAGTTTTAACTTTATCTTTGCACAAATTTAAGGTTGTGTTTTTATAAAAAAAACGCATTAAAAGGGAATCAAGTATAATCTTGAGCTGTACCCGCAACTGTGAGCTTAGTTCTAAAACGAATGCTTGTTGTTACTGCAAACCACTGTCACGAACTGCGTGATGGGAAGGAAAGACAACAAGACGCAAGCCAGGAGACCTGCCTTTGTAACTAATATCGAGCTCTCGGGAAAAAGAGTGTAGAAATTTATGACTATAAAATTAAGGTTTGCTTTTTGTTTGCTTTTCTTGTGCCAGATTTCCTTGGCGCAGAACGATACTATTACCAATTTAAAAGAAGTTTACGTTTCAGACAAAAATTTAAAAAAGTATTCCGCTTCTCAATCCGTTTTGAAGCTTAATGATTCTGTTATCAATAAAAATGAAGCCTTACTTACTGATTTATTAAACTTTAATTCCACTTTATATTTCAAAGAATATGGCCGTGGTATGCTTTCTACGGTTTCTTTCAGAGGAACAACTTCTTCTCAAACTGCAGTAATTTGGAACGGAATCAATATCAATTCGCAAATGAATGGAAGCACTGATTTTAATACTATTTCAGGTTCCGATTATAATTCTATTAGTGTAAAAGCCGGTGGAGGAAGTGTAATTTATGGAAGTGGGGCAATTGGAGGAACAGTTCACTTAAATAACGATTTGTTGTTTTTTAATCGGTTTGAGAATAACTTAAAACTAGATTATGGCAGCTTTAATACGATTGGAATTAATTACAAAACTTCTATTTCAAACAAAAAATGGAGTACTCAAATTGGTTTCTCTAAAAACAGCTCAACAAACGATTATAAATATTTAAATCGATACACTTGGAGAGGCGAACAACGTTGGAATCAAAATGGCCAGTACGACATTATTACCTTAAGTGCAAATGTTGGTTATAAAATAAACGATAACAATATTTTAAAGCTGTACAGCCAAACTTCAAATACAGACCGCAATACTTCTCTCATTACCGAAACAGATACTAAAACCAAATACGTTAACGGTTTTAATAGAAATCTTCTTGAATATGATGGGAATTTCGGGAAATTGAAAACCAATTTTAAAACGGCTTATATTTTTGAAAACTATCAATATTTTGGAAACATTGATTCTAAAAATTATTCATACGGGAAAACCGAAAACCTTATAACAAAACTAGATCTTGATTATACTTTATTTAAATCTACTCAAATCAACGGAATCATAGATTACAGCAGAACAAATGGTTACGGAACCAGCTTTGGAAACCATGTTCGCGAAATAAGTTCTGCTTCTTTATTACTAAGACAAGATATTGGAAGTAAATGGAAAACCGAACTTGGCGTTAGAAAAGAATTTACAAACAATTACAAATCACCACTTTTATTCAATTTTGGTTCTTCTTATAAATTAAACGACTGGTACAATTTAAAACTGAATGTTTCCAGAAATTTCAGAATTCCGACTTATAATGATTTGTATTGGGAAACCGGAGGAAATCCAGATTTGAAACCAGAAAGTTCTTATCAGGGAGAAATTGGTAATGTCTTCACATTTAAAAATATCAATTGTACGCAGAACTTTTATTACATAAAAGTAAAAGATATGCTGCAATGGGTTCCAGGACCGGGCGGTCTTTGGGCTCCAGTAAATCAGGATAAAGTTAACAGTTACGGAACAGAAACTTTAATTAACTGGACAAAAAGATATGGCAAGAATACTTTTGCAGTAAATGCAACTTATGCTTATACTATTTCAGAAGACAGCAAAACTAAAAATCAGATTTTCTATGTGCCGTTTCATAAAGCGACGGGAGCTGTTTCTTATTCCAGAAATAGGATGAATGCCTATTATCAGGTTCTCTACAATGGTTTTGTTTATACAACTGCTGATAATAATTCTGCCGATATCATAAACGATTATACTGTTTCTAACATTGGAATCGACTATGATTTTAAATTTTTAGATTCTTTTAAACTGGGCTTTCAGGTTTTAAACCTCTTAAATAAAAATTATGAAAGCTTAGAAAACAGACCAATGCCGGGTCGCAATTTTAATATGTATATAACCTTAAAATTTTAATATATGAAGTTCAGCAAATTACTTTTAATAGCTTTAAGCATTTCAGTATTCGTTTCTTGTTCAAGTGATGATGATAATGATACTCCAAAAGGTGCTTATGACAATGGTTTTTTCATTTTGAATGAAGGAAGTAAAAGCCTTGGAACTATTTCTTTCTCAAGTAATGATTTTAGCTCTTTTACTAAAGATGTTTACAAAACAGAAAATGGAACTGATGCAGTTGGAGGATATTTACAAAATATCTTTTTTAGCGGAGACAGAGCGTATATCATTGCAGGCGGATCTAATGTAATTAACGTAGTAAATCGTTATACATTTAAATTAATTGCAAAAATAGATTCTGATCTTGCTGCGCCAAGATATGGCGTTGTTAAAGACGGAAAAGCGTATGTGATCAACGCAAACACCTATTCGTATGATAATCCTGTAAGTGGCGATACAGACGACTACATTGCAGTAATCAACTTGTCGACAAACACTGTAGAATCTAAAGTAGCTTTAAACGCAACAGCAAATAGAGTTATTGAGGAAAATGGAAAACTTTATATTACAGACACCTATAATGACAAAATGTTAATCTATAACATTGCATCAAAAGCGCTTGAAACTCCTGTAACAATTGGTTATGACGGAGATTCTATTGAAGAAGAAGATGGAATAATCTTCATTTTAAGAAAACCTTACCAAGCTGCAGGTGAAATTGTAAAAATAAAAATAGCTGATAAAGCTGTTTCTCGTATTGCACTTCCTGCTAGTATTGGAGAAGCTGGTTTCTTGGATATTGAAGATAATAAAGTTTATTATACAGCTTCAAATGCAGTTTATTCTATTGGCCTAAGTGCTACAACAGCTGCGACAGCACCATTATTTACTTCGGATGCAAGCTACGTATATGGTTTTACTGTTAATGATAACCGCATTTATATTGCTGATGCAAAATTTGGAGCAGACAGTAAAGCATTTATCTACAGCTTATCTGGAGCTTTACAAAAAGAATTAACTACCGGAGCCGGATCAAACGGTTTCTATTTTAACGATTAAACTTTTACTTTTAGAATTGTTTTTGTTTAATTCACAAAAAAAGGCTTTCATTTCTGAAAGCCTTTTTTTTATTTCTTTATTAGATTTACTAACTCTTGCGGAGCCGTTTCTAAATACATACCATGACGAAGTCCGTTAATAATTTTCGAATCTGTTACATAAGGCATTGTAGTAACTTCTGAATCCTGACCGCTGCTTTTAGCAGTATTACCGGTAATTATCGAAATAGCCTTACTTAACAAAGGTTCAGCAGGATCTCCCAGAACTCCATAAGTTGTAATTCTTTCGATCTGCGGATAATCTGCAGTCAAACCTTGCTGGTAATCTCCAAAACCAGAGGCATTAGCAATTTTAAACACCAATGGCTGCATTGCATATTTGTGATTTTTATTCAATCCTTCTTTGGTAAGATAAGTATCTGAATCATAAACCGTAAAAGAACCTACATTTTTCCCTGTAGTAGTTTCTCCAATCTGCACAACGCTGATATAAGGTTTCAAACCATTAATAATCAATTCACTTGCAGATGCCGTACTTGCAGTTGTAATAATATAAATTTTACTTAGATTTAAGCTGTTTACTGCTTTACCGTCAATATCAGAGACAAATCTTTCGTTTAAGCTTTCTGGACTAAAAACACTCATCAATTTATCATTGTATTGTCTTTTCGAAAACACATTCGTTCCAAACTGTCCCGTAATCATGGTTGCCAATCGGGTTGAAGTACGAACAGATCCTCCTCCATTATAACGTAAATCTAAAACCAACTCTGTAATTCCTTGTGATTTTAACTCCCCAAAAGCTTGATTTAGTTTTTCATCATAATCAGAATAAAAACCATTATACAACAAATAACCAATTTTATGACTTCCTGAAGTAATTACTTTATTGATAAAAATAGGATTTTCTTCTAAAACAGTCTTAGTCAAAGAAACCGATTTTCCGTTTGACACAAATGTGCTTCCGACATAATCTGCAAAGTTTAAAGTATAACTGTCCTGACCTAACAATTGCTGATAATTAGAAACCGTAATTTGAGTTCCGTTTATTTTGGGAAACAAATCACCTCGTTTTATAGCTTTAGAAGAAGCGTCAGAATTTGGAATAATATAACGTACATAACCAACTAAATCATTAGAACCAGCTGCGGCACGCATTAATCCAAAATCAACTCCGTTATTTTTAGAAACACCGTTTAATTCTTGTTCAAGTACGGTATAATCGGAAACAATCCAGCTGAAACGGTCTACTGCGTCACCATTTTGAAATTTACTTTCTGGCTTGTACAATAAGTCTTCGAATAAATCTTCTGGTTTAGCATACCCTTTCAAGAAATTATTTAACTCGTTCTGATTTGCAAAACGATTATCTGCTAAGTTCGGAACATCTGCCTGCCATAAATAAACTTCATTCAATGCTTTCCAGATAAAATCATTTACCTGTATTGCTGCGGGAGCTGCTGTATCGTCATTATCTTCGCAGGACTGCAAAGAAAAGGCAAGAAGAAAAATAAAAAGAACGCTTTTTAAAGGTGTTTTCATACTGTGTAGGTTTCTTAGTGGTATAATTGTAAAAGTAATACCTTTAGTTTTATCTTGTACCAGTACCTAAGTTTTTTTTTACAACAAAAAAAAAATATTTTTTGTTGTAACAAATAGAATCTTGCTTCGTCTTGAATTTATAAGCTAATCAATAACCAACCGATTAATGAACCAAAATGTATTTATAGAACTCATAAATCCTTTTAAAGACAAAGTTTTTCGTCTGGCAAAAAGATTGCTTACCAGCACCGAAGAGGCCGAAGATGCGACTCAGGAAGTAATGGTAAAATTATGGAACAAAAAAGAAAACCTGGAAGATTACAACAGTGTAGAAGCACTGGCCATGACAATGACCAAGAATTATTGTCTGGATCAGTTAAAATCTAAACGAGCAGGAAATCTAAAAATCGTTCACAATAATTTTACAGACCGCCAGCCGCAACTGGACAAACAATTGGAAGACACGGACAGTCTGGAATGGGTAGAAAAAATTATAAATCAGCTGCCCGAACAAATGCAGTTATTAATACAGCTTCGGGATGTAGAACAATATGAGTTTGACGAAATAGCAAAAATTGTCAACATGAACGAAACTGCAATACGAGTGGCACTTTCGAGAGCTAGAAAAAAAATTAGAGAATCAATGACCAATACTCATCTATATGGAACTAAATAAAATAGAAGATATAATAGAAAAATACTTTCAGGGAGAAACATCTATTGCCGAAGAAAACCAATTAAAAGAATACTTTTCTTCATCAAATGTTGCGCAGCATTTGGAGCAGTACAAACCTATGTTTGGCTATTTCTCTCAGGCAAAAGAACAGAAATCAACGCATGAAATTCCACTACTTCCGAAGACTCGGAATAAACAACGTAAAACAGCGTGGTTATCGATTGCAGCTTCAACTGTAATTTTGCTCGGAGTGGGATCTTATTTTTATGTCAGCGAAAGCAATAATTCAAACACTGCAGTGGCTTCGAAGACAGAATTAGGAACCTATGATAATCCTGAAGAAGCATTGGCGGCAACGCAGAAAGCTTTAGCGTTATTATCAAACAATGTTAATGTAGGTATTGAAAGTGTACAATACATTAACGAATACGAAAAATCAAAAAATAAAATATTTAAACAATAAAATCAATCAAAAATGAAATCAACAATCTTAGAAAACAGTAAAAATAATACCACTAGCATGAAAACGATCTTTTTAACTTTAGTATTTGCCTTATTTACACAATTGTTCTACGCTCAAAATGCGTTTGACAAGTTTGACGGTCAAGACGACGTAACCTCTGTAATTGTCAACAAAAAAATGTTCGATTTGATGAGCAAAGTAAAAGTAGACGCTTCTGATAAAGAAACACAACAGTACATTAATCTCATCAAGAAACTGGATTACTTAAAAGTGTTTACAACTAAAAATCCAAAAGTAGAAGCTGATATGAAAGCTACCGCAGATAGATACATTAAAACTGCTGGTTTAGAAGAACTAATGCGCATTAACGACAGTGGAAAAAATGTCAAAATAATGGTAAAATCTGGTGCGACAGATACGCAGATCAAAGAATTACTAATGTATGTGGAAGGTGCTAAAAATGACGACACTGTTCTTTTATCGCTTACAGGTAATTTTGATTTAAATGAAATCTCTGTACTAACAGACAAAATGCAGCTTCCAGGCGGTTCTGATCTTAAAAAAGCCTCTAAAGGCAAAAAATAATGATGAAAGCGACAGTTATAACCTCAGCCCTATTCTTCTTACTTACTTTAGTAAGCTGTAATTCTGAACCGTCTCTGCAAAAATATTTTGTAGAAAACTCAGAGAAAAAAGATTTTATCTCAGTGGACATTTCACCGGATATTCTTAATGTAGAAAAATCCAAACTATCTGCCGAACAAAGTGAAGCTTTAAATTCTTTTGATAAAATGAATATTCTGGCTTTCAAAGCAGATCAAACAAATCAGGCGCAATTTGAAACCGAAAGAACCAAAGTAAAAGCCATATTAAAAGATCCGAAATATCAAGAATTGATGAAATTTGGTTCGGGTAAAGACGGTGCATCTGTAAGTTATGTAGGAAGTGACGATGATATTAAAGAGTTTGTCATTTTTGCCAACAGAAAAGAAAACGGTTTTGCAGTCGTGAGGGTTTTAGGAGATAATATGAATCCGAATAATATTATGACGTTGATGTCTGTGCTGCAAAAATCAAAAATTGATATGGAACAGCTGAAACCATTAGAACAATTACTTAAAAAATAATTTCTTACTTTATTTTATGAAAGCTCCAATAATGGAGCTTTCTTTTTTTAAAAACCAAATAAGAAAGATAAAACTTACTAATTCAATATTTTTTTTATTTTGATGCTACTCAAAATTAATTACATTTACCAAATGAGATTGAACTGCCAAAAACTCAATTTCATAACCTAATTAAACCATAATTATGATACAAAAAACATCGAATGCATTTATTGCAGCATCTTGGGTAGCTCTTGCAGCAGGAACAATCGGATTTATTGTTGGACTTGCCAGAGCCGAAATGCTGTTGAACGAAAAAGGATATTATTTCACTGTTTTAATGTTCGGACTTTTTGCTGTTGTTTCTCTTCAAAAAAGTGTTAGAGACAGACTTGAAAAACTTCCGGTAACCGATATGTACTACGGAATCTGCTGGTTCGGAACTCTTTTATCTATTGTTCTTTTAGTAGTAGGATTATGGAATGCAACTATTTTACCAAGCGAAAAAGGTTTCTATGCGTTTGCATTTTTATTAGCATTGTTTGGCGCCATTTCTGTGCAAAAAAACACAAGAGACAATATGAATTTTGGTCAAAGTGAATAGTTTTATAACCAAATAAAAGCAAAAAGCTCCAATTTTCATTGGAGCTTTTTTTATATAAAACTAATAATAAGGCTTTTAAAAAATTGTAATAAATACTTCATCAATTTTTTATTATTTAGAGGATTAGAAATAAATATTAACAAACATTTTTCTACATTTACAACCAAGATAACACAAATACCAATTATGAAAACACCAAAAATTCTTTTTCTTTTTTTAGTTTTAATTCTAAGCAGTTGTTCAAGTGATAACAGTGAAAATCCAGAAGATCCAACCGTTCCGACATCAAAATATGCTATGACTGCTAAAATTGATGGAACTTTATGGGAAATGAACAACCCGTTCAATTCAAATTTTGCAACAAAACCATTATTTACTTATTATCCTGCAAATGAATACATTCAATTACAGGGAAGAAAAGGATTAGACGAAATAGTTATATACATTAAAAGAAGCGATCTAAAAATTGGCACTTACCCTATTACACCAGAAACTTATGATGCTTCAAAAACACAAATACAATTTACATTTAATAGTAAACCCAAAAAACAATATGCTGCCAAAGGAACTTTATCTATAACATCAATTGATTTAAATACAAAAATCGTAGCAGGAACATTTTCTTTTAATTGCGTTGAGGAGTATTCAAAACCAATTGGAACGGATAATCCAGTTACAACGCAGGTTACAGATGGCACTTTTAATTATAAATATGATGTTGCCTACTAAGAAACAAAAAAGCTCCAATTTTCATTGGAGCTTTTTTTATATCTGAATCCGAGATTATTTACTCAAATACATTTTTCTTCTAGAGTACAATTCGTAGAATTGATCGTCTTTTAAGTCATCAATAAACAAGATGCTTTCTCCTGTCGATTTCATTTCTGGCCCTAACGCTTTGTTTACATTCGGGAACTTGCTGAAAGAGAAAACCGGCTGCTTAATCGCATATCCTTTTAATTGCGGATTGAAATCAAAGTCAGTTACTTTATTGTGGCCTAACATCACTTTTGTAGCGTAGTTTACATAAGGTTCTCCGTAAGCTTTTGCAATAAACGGAACCGTTCTAGAAGCTCTTGGGTTTGCTTCGATAATGTAAACCGTATCATCTTTTATCGCAAACTGAATATTGATTAAACCAACTGTTTTTAAAGCTCTTGCAATTTTATGCGTATGATCTTTAATTTGCTGCATTACAAATTCTCCTAAGTTAAAAGGAGGCAATGTTGCGTTACTATCTCCAGAGTGAACCCCGCAAGGCTCGATGTGTTCCATAATTCCAATGATGTACACATTTCCGTCAGCATCACAAATAGCATCCGCTTCAGCTTCGATTGCTCCAGCTAAGTAGTGATCTAAAAGTAATTTGTTTCCTGGAATTGTTTTCAACAAATCGATAACGTGCTCTTCAAGTTCTTTTTTGTTGATTACAATTTTCATTCCCTGACCTCCTAATACATAAGAAGGACGAATTAAAAGCGGGAAATCTAAAGAGTCTGCTAATTTTGAAGCCTCGTCAGCAGTTTCAGCAATTCCGAATCTTGGGAAAGGAATATGCAATTCTGTCAACAAGTCAGAGAAACGTCCTCTGTCTTCTGCTAAATCAAGTGCATCAAAACTAGTTCCGATAATTTTGATTCCGTATTTAGAAAGTTTATCCGCCAATTTCAAAGCCGTCTGCCCTCCTAACTGCACGATTACACCTTCTGGTTTTTCGTGTTGGATAATATCGTAAATATGTTCCCAGAAAACTGGTTCAAAATATAATTTATCAGCTGTATCAAAATCTGTCGAAACCGTTTCAGGATTACAGTTAATCATGATTGTTTCGTAACCGCATTCTTTTGCAGCCAAAACTCCGTGCACACAAGAGTAATCAAACTCGATTCCTTGTCCGATTCTGTTTGGTCCAGAACCTAAAACAATTACTTTCTTTTTCTCTGTAACAACGCTTTCATTGTCTACAAAACGCTCTCCGTTTGCTTTTTCGATTTCAGCTTCAAAAGTTGAATAGTAATAAGGAGTCTGCGCTTTAAACTCAGCCGCACAAGTATCTACCAATTTAAATACACGGTTGATTTTTTGCTCCATACGTAAAGTATGCACTTCACTTTCCAAGCAATTCATCATGTGAGCCAATTGTCTGTCGGCAAAACCTTTTTGTTTTGCTTCTAGTAATAATTCTTTTGGAAGATTAGAAACTTTATAGTTTGAAATTTCTTTCTCTAAAACATACAGTTCTTCGTATTGTTTTAAGAACCACATGTCAATTCTTGTAATTTCATGAATTCTGCTCAACGGAATTCCCATTGCTATTGCATCATAAATCACAAAAACTCTGTCCCAGCTTGCATAAGTAAGCTTTTCGATTATCTGCTCGTAATCTTTGTATCCTTTTCCGTCAGCTCCTAAACCATTTCTTTTAATTTCTAAAGATTGAGTTGCTTTGTGAAGCGCTTCCTGAAAAGAACGTCCGATTCCCATAACCTCACCTACAGATTTCATCTGAAGACCTAAAGTTCTGTCAGATCCTTCAAATTTATCGAAGTTCCAACGTGGTATTTTTACGATTACATAATCTAAAGTTGGTTCGAAAAGAGCCGAAGTAGATTTTGTAATTTGATTTTGCAATTCATCTAAATTGTATCCTAAAGCCAGTTTAGAAGCAATTTTTGCAATTGGATAACCCGTTGCTTTTGATGCTAAAGCAGAAGAACGAGACACACGAGGGTTAATTTCGATTGCTACGATATCTTCTTTTTCGTCTGGAGAAACTGCGAATTGTACGTTACAACCTCCTGCAAAATTCCCGATACTTCTCATCATTAAGATTGCGTAATCTCTCAGTTTTTGAAAAGTTGTATCCGATAAAGTCATTGCAGGTGCAACGGTGATCGAGTCTCCTGTATGGATTCCCATTGGATCCATGTTTTCGATAGAACAGATAATAACTACGTTATCATTTTTATCTCTTAAAAGTTCTAATTCGTATTCTTTCCATCCCATCAAAGCTTTATCGATCAAAACTTCGTGAATTGGAGATGCTTCTAAACCTCTTGTTAGAAGTTCGTCAAAATCTTCTTTTTTGTAAACCACTGCTGCTCCAGTTCCTCCTAATGTGAACGAAGGACGAATTACAAGCGGAAAACCAAATTCCTGAGCAATTTCTTTTCCTTCAAGGTAAGAAGTAGCTGTTTTAGCAGGCGCAGTTGGCACATTTATTCTTTCTAAAAGCTGTTTAAACTGCTCTCTGTCTTCTGTAATATTAATAGCGTTTACATCAACTCCAATTAATTTTACTCCGAAATCCTGCCAGATTCCTTTTTCTTCAGCTTCCAAACACAAGTTCAATGCTGTCTGCCCTCCCATTGTAGGTAAAACTGCGTCAATTTGCGGGTGTTCCTTAAGAATTTCAATAATCGATTTTGTAGTCAAAGGTTTCAAATAAATATGATCGGCCATAGATGGGTCGGTCATAATAGTTGCTGGATTTGAGTTTATCAAAATAACTTCAATCCCTTCTTCACGAATCGAACGAGCAGATTGAGATCCCGCATAGTCAAATTCGCAAGCTTGGCCAATAACGATAGGTCCTGAACCTATAATTAAAACTGATTTTATTGATGTGTCTTTAGGCATTTTTGTATGTATTGTGTAGTTATATAAAGTCTTCTAAAAAACATTCGTAGTCTATTCTAAACGAGAATGTTGAGATTTTTTTTACCGACAAGGTATAAAAAAAGGCGATACTAAAAAAGTAATCGCCTTATGTATGTTTATACAAACATTATTTTTTGTGTCTAGGCTCGCTAGAAACAGTTAATTTATGTCTTCCTTTTGCTCTTCTACGCGCTAGAACTTTTCTTCCATTCGCAGAAGCCATTCTGTCCATAAATCCGTGCTTATTTCTTCTTTTTCTTTTCGATGGTTGAAATGTTCTTTTGCTCATTGCTTTGTATCTTTAAAAATGGTATCTATTAACTCTTTTTTGGTTTTGGATATCGTTGTTCAAAAACCGAGTGCAAATATACAAAGACTTTTTTTTCTGGCAAGTACTTTTATAAAAATATTTTTAATTCCTTTTACTATCTTTGCAATCACAAATTTACAATAATTATGTTTCACAAAAATATTAAACTTATTTTAGCCGGACTTCTAGTAGTGGCGGGCATTTGGCAATTTACAGAAAGTAATATCGGGAATGGAATCTTTCTTATTTTACTAACTGCAATTCCAATTTTTCTTTATTTTAAAAATGAATTTATCCTTTTAGCTTTCCTTAAATTAAGAAAACAAGACTTCGAAGGCGCTAAAAAATGGTTATCCCATATTAAAAGCCCAGAAACTGCTTTGGTAAGAAAACAACAAGGCTACTTCAATTATCTTCACGGAATCATGTTATCTCAAACTAATATCAATCAGGCTGAGAAACATTTCAAAAAAGCTATCGAACTTGGACTATCAATGGATATGGATTTGGCTGTAGCTAAATTAAACCTTGCAGGAGTTGCAATGTCACGCAGAAGAAAACTGGAAGCTACTAATTTATTGAACGAAGCTAAAAAATTAGATAAACAAGGAATGCTGAAAGAACAGATTTCTATGATGAAAGAACAAATGAAGAAAATTTAAACTTTTCTGAAATTCCAATAGTAAAATCCCAAATTCAAAAAGAGTTTGGGATTTTTTTATTTTAGATTTTAGATTTTTGGAATTTGGAATTTGGGCTTTGGAATTTGAAATTTGGAATTTAGAATTTTCAAAATTGGAATTTACTTTTCCAAAATGATCGACGGCAGATTCTCATTCAGCCATTTGTATTTATTGAGAATCATAATATGCGTACCGCCTTTTACTACAATACAGCTGTTGATATATTTTATAGGAAAAACGTGGTCGTTATCTCCATGAATATGAATTACTTTTTGGTCAACCTGATTTCTATCCCATCGAATAACGGTTTCCACCGCCCATTGCAAATAATAAATATCGCGTACTGAAAGAAATTTTTCATACAATTGAATGCGTTTGTTTATTTTTTCACCAAACGAAAATTTAGCCAATTTTTCTACATTCAATATAATCTGCATCGGAATCAATTTGTATGCTCTTGTCCTTTTTCCGATCTTCATTCGTCTCGGAAACTCGGCATTACTTCTTACACTCGAAATAATAATCACCTTACGGGCATTAATGTATTTTGCCATTTCCTGCACCAAAATCCCTCCAAAAGAAACGCCTATCAAAACTGGATTTTCGTGTTTGATGTTTTTAGAAATTCGCAGCGCATAATCTGACAAAGCTTCTTTGGGATGCGGAATTTCCCATTCTAAAAAACATATTTCAAAAATAGTTTCGTCTAGTTTAATTCTTTCAAAAATAGAAGGACTTGCTGCCAAGCCCGGCATAAAATAAACTGGAATTTTACTCATAGCACCAAAAAGATTACAATTACCACTAACTTATTTAAAAAAAATAAAGTTACTTTTTTTCCTTTCATCTAATCAAATTTCGAGCCTTAATTATGTAATCGATTCCAAAAAAAACATTGCATGTCAAAAAAATAACTTAATATTGAAAATCAAATGATTACATTTGTATTTGAAACAAATTCTGGCTGAAAATCTTATAAAGAATTTTCTTTCAACTTTGTTTACCGTCCCAAATTCACTATTTAAACATAACCAAAAAACACTAATTACTATGGAAACAATTGCAACTATGGAAATCAAAGACAACACTTTTGCGCGCCAATTTGAAGCCACAGTATCTGAAGGAATGCTGGCAGTTGAATATTCATTTCAAGAAAAAAAGATTTTTTTAACCAAAATTAACACGCCGGATTCGTACCAAAACGAAGAGGCGATTAATACTTTGCTTAAAAACGTCTTAGATTTGAGCGGCGAAAAAAACTACAGAGTCGTTCCTATTCATCCAAAAATCGTAGCATTTTTCAAAAAAAATCCCCGCTACAAAGAATTACTCCCTCCAGGAATCCGTATCTAAAAGTCACCAATTAATCGGAGCCATAAACCTCCTATTACCATATAAATAAAGAGCATAACCAATCCGGTTATAAGCCCTTTAACCCACCAGCTTTTAAGGTCTACGTAACCGCTCCCAAAGAAAACGGGAGCGGGCCCGTGGCCATAATGCGTTAAAGTTCCATACAGCGAACCTATAAATCCTAACATAAAAGCCAGCAGCAATCCCGGAATTCCCAGTGAAACCCCTACTCCAAGCAAAGCTGCATACATGGCAGCAACGTGAGCTGTGGCGCTGGCAAAAAGATAATGGCTGAAGAAATATACCAAAACAATAATTGGAAAAGCCATCTGCCAGCTCAAACCGCCAATCTGCACTTTTATCAAATCACTAAACCAAGCAATAAAGCCCAATTCGTTAAGCGAGCTGGCCATCATAACCAAAACAGAAAACCAGACAATAGTATCCCACGCTCCTGTTTCGGCTTTGACATCTTCCCAAGTTAAAACAGAAGTCAGCAGTAAAATCACCAAACCTATAAAAGCGGTTGTTGTGGCGTCTATAGAAAATAAATCTCCTGTCATCCAAAGAAAAAGCAGTATAAAAAAAGTCAACAGCATCATCCATTCATTTCTGGTAACAGCTCCCATTTCTTTTAATTTCTGCATGGCAATTTGAGGGGCATCTCCCGTCTTTTTTAATTCTGGAGGATATATTTTATACAACAAAAACGGGATCACAAAAAAGGCGCACAATCCCGGAACAATTGCTGCCGCAGCCCAAGACATCCACGTAATCTTTATTCCTAAATTAAGCGCAAATTTTTGACACATCGGGTTACTGGCTGTTCCAGTAAGAAACATTGACGAAGCGATTAAATTCATATTGTAACTGTTTAAAGTTAAATAAGAACCTAATTTCCTATGCGTTTCAGGATTTTCTGGCATTGAGCCAAAACTCATGGCCATTGATTTCATAATCGGATAAATAATACCGCCGCCTCTAGCCGTATTACTGGGTACTGCCGGCGCTAAAACTAAATCGGCCAAACCTAAACCATAAGCTAATCCGAGCGAACTTTTTCCGAATATTTTTATGAATAAAAATGCAATTCTGTTTCCTAAACCTGTTTTGATAAATCCGCGGGCAATAAAAAACGAAATTCCGATGAGCCAGATCACTTTATCCCCGAAACCTTTTAATGCCAAAGTAATCGATTTTCCAGGATCTCCAGGCGCCAAAACCTGAGACATAGCCGTTAATGCAATTGCGATCATACACATGGTTCCCATGGGAGCCGCTTTTAAGATGATTCCTAAAATGGTAGCAACAAAAATGGCAAACAAATGCCATGCTTCCGCTTTAACTCCGTTTGGTGCTGGAATTAACCAAATTATAATTCCAACTGCAAGTGTAATAAGGGTTTGAGTAATTTTTATCTCTTTCATAAATTAAAAATTTAGTTAAACTAAAGACGGCATTGAAACTGAATTAAAAACAAGTTGTCACTATAACTTGATGTATCTGGAATATCACGAGCAAATCGATCAATTTCAAACCCCATTTCGATTCGGCCAGTGTATGCTTTACCAAATTCGAGACTTATCATTGGAGTGTAAGTCTGTCTAAGGTTGGAATTAATCTTGTAACTGGGATCAAATCTTTCGTAACGACAGGATAATTCTAAAGAAGTTAATTTTTTGTAATCGATTAAGTACCTCAAATTAGGCAGAAAGTAAACACCTCGCATTTGATAATCGGCAACATTTGGCGTTCTGCCCGTTACAGGTAAAGAAAAATATAAATTATGATTGGTTCCCTGTTTGTATTCTATCTGCAGATCAAAAGTAAACTTATCTGTGAGTTTAAAATCGCTGGTAATATCAGCACCAACAGCAAAAACATCCTGAGTAGAAACCGCTCCTATCCCGCCGTTTAATCCTAAATTTATTTTATGCTTTTTTGAAAGCCCTAAAACCCATCTAGTCGAATACAGTTTCCCATTATCAGAATCTTTTTCCTGATTTTTGCCGTTTCCATTTAAGATGGAAAAAGCATAGCTGATCGGAATTTTTCCAATATCTACAGCTCCTGTAACCGAAGCTCCGATTTGAAAACTCGTCCAGCCATTTTTTCCGAATTCGTAATACTGATTAGAAAAATCAAATGATTTTATAATATCAACAGGAACTAACTCTTCTATACCAAAAGCTGGTCGAAATTGTCCACCAGTCACGGCTATATATTTATTAAAAGTATATTTTCCGTAGGCATTTTCAAGAACCTTCCCTTTTGTATCCGATTTAAAATCGGCTAGATTTACTAAAATTACAATTTCTGTAGCTTCGCTTAATTTAGTATTCAACCCTACACGCATTCTTTTAATATCAAATGAGGTCTGGGTAACTTCTCCTGTAGAATGATGTACTCCAAGAACATCAACATCGTTGGTCGTATTGGCCATAAACCTTGCCTGAAAAAGACCTTTAAATTGAAATTGAGGATATTTTATACTACTTTCTGGAGTTGGCGGTGTAGTTGTTACTGTGGTTTGAGCATGTAAAAAATTCGGCAGTATAAAAAGAACAAAGACAATTTTTACTCTAATCAGTGTATTCACTTTTTTCATAAAATAAAAATTTAAGTTGTACTAAAAATTAGGGACAATCCCTTGTCAAAAAAAAACATAACTATCTAATAATCAACACGAAAAGGATTGCCGAATTTACTAAAAAAAGAAATACATTATAAAAAAAAAGAAGAAAAAAAGCACAAAACACCTATAATAAGTCGGTTTTTTATGGTTACTTCTTTCATAATACACCTCTTAAGTTAAATCATGGAGGTTAAAAAAATCTTCCCTGAAATTGTATGATAAAAAGCTTATTATCATAAGAGGTACTATTACTAATATTCTTTTTGTAGTTATCAAGCTGCATTCCTATTTCGACTCGTCCAGTGTAGCCTTTTCCAAATTCTAAACCTGCCATTGGAGTATAGGTTTGTTTTGCATTTGAATTTATTTTAAAACTTCTGTCAAAATATTCATAGCGGCAGGAGAATTCTATTGCAGTCAATTTTTGGTATTTAATTTCATACCTTAAATTGGGCAAGAAATAAGCTCCCCGCATTTGATAATCAGCAATATCTGCAGTTCTTGAATTTGTATCCAACGAATAATAAAGAAAGTGATTAATACCTTGTTTTCCTTCAAGCTGTGTTTGCAGGATCAATTTATCCGTCAATTTAAAATCAGCCGTAAGATCCAATCCAACTGCGTACACACTGCTGTTGTAAACTTCTCCGATACCGCCATTTATACCAAAATTGATATTGTGTTTCTTACTAAACTCAAAAACAAGACGAGAAGAATATTGTTTCCCATTATCTTTATCAGAAACCTGATCTTTTCCGTTACCATTTACAGCAGAAATGGTATAGGATACCGGAATTTTGCCCAACTCAAAACTTCCGAAAACCGAAGCTCCTATTTGAAAACTCGTCCAGCCGTTATTGCCAAATTCATTATACTGATTTGAGTAATCAAACGATTTAAGAATATCGGCAGGATTTGCTTCTTCAATTCCAAAAGCAGGCCTAAACTGCCCAGCCATAACCCCTACTCTTGTATTAAAAGTATACCTCGCAAAAGCATTTTCTAAAACTTTCCCTTTGGGATCTGATTTAAAATCCGCAAAATTCGCTAAAACAACAACATCAAAATGTTCTGCTAATTTTACTGTAGCTCCCAAACGCATTCTTTTAATATCGAATGTGTTCTCAACGGCCTTTCCGTCTGTATGATGAAGTCCTGTAACAGCATCAATCCCATCATTGAAACCGCTTAAATACCTTCCCTGAAAAAGTCCCTGAAATTTAAATTGAGGATATTTTATTTCACTTTGAGAATTAAATTCATTTGTCTGTCCATTAGACATAAAGGGAAATAGCAAAAGGAATAAAATAGATTTTAAGCCTAAAAAATTATGGGCCTTTTTCATAATTATTAAATTTTGTAAACACAAGCTTTTTATGCGCTTATTCTTACGGTAAATTTAATTTCTTAATTGAAAGAAAAAACTGATATATATCATTCCTCTAAATTTTATACCAATATTTTTAATATGCGATAAATAAAAAAGGCATAAGAGTAAACTTATGCCTTTTAATAGTATTTAAAACAGAATTTATTTTTCGATCTCTCTCATAGAATCCATTTTTTTGTGCGCTAGGAAACCGGCAACATCTTCAAAATGTTCTTTTACTCTTTTGTTTCCAAATTCAAAAACTTTAGTTGCTAATCCGTCAAGGAAATCACGGTCGTGGGATACCAGAATCAAAGTTCCGTCAAAATCACGCAAAGCATCTTTAATAATATCTTTGGTTTTCATATCCAAGTGATTCGAAGGCTCATCGAGAATTAACAAGTTTACAGGCTCCAGCAGCAATTTGATCATTGCCAAACGTGTTTTTTCTCCTCCAGAAAGTACTTTTACTTTTTTGGTGATATCATCACCCTGAAACATAAAAGCACCTAATATATTTTTGATTTGTGTTCTAATATCTCCTACTGCAATACCGTCAATGGTTTCAAAAATAGTGGCATTTTCGTCTAATAAAGCAGCCTGATTTTGTGCAAAATATCCGATTTGTGAATTATGTCCGATTTCAACGCTTCCTGAATCCACGCCGATTTCTTTCATAATGGCTTTGATCATCGTTGATTTTCCTTCACCATTTTTTCCAACAAAAGCAACTTTTTGGCCGCGCTCGATTACGATATTAGCATCTTTAAAAACTACGTGATCTCCGTACGATTTAGACATTTCTTTTACCACAACTGGATATTGTCCCGAACGTGCTGCAGGCGGGAATTTTAATCGTAAAGCCGAAGTATCTACTTCGTCAACCTGAACAATTTCCAATTTTTCCAGCATTTTTACACGAGACTGCACCGCATCGGTTTTAGAAAATGTTCCTTTAAAACGATCAATAAAAGCCCTGTTATCTGCAATCATTTTTTGCTGCTCGTCATATGCTTTCTGCTGGTGGATACGACGGTCTTTTCTTAATTCTAAATAATGAGAATATTTCGCTTTGTAATCGTAAATTCTTCCCATAGTAACTTCAATAGTACGGTTTGTGATGTTATCTACAAACGCTCTATCGTGCGAAATTACCACTACTGCTTTGGCTTGATTTAAAAGAAAATCTTCCAGCCATTGAATACTTTCAATATCCATGTGGTTGGTTGGCTCATCCAGCAAAATCAAATCTGGTTTTCTTAATAAAATCTTCGCCAGTTCGATACGCATTCTCCATCCTCCGGAAAATTCAGAAGTCTGACGTGTAAAATCTTCACGTTCAAAACCTAAACCTACTAAAATTTTCTCTACTTCTGCTTCGTAATTGACTTCTTCGATTGCATAATATTTCTCGCTTAAGTCCGAAACTCTTTCAATTAATTTCATGTAAGCATCACTTTCATAATCTGTACGAACCGTTAACTGCTCATTGATTTCGTCGATTTCAGCTTTCATGCTAAAAATTTCACCAAATGCCTTAGAAGCTTCCTCCATAACAGTTGCACCGTCTTCGGTAAGTAAATGTTGCGGCAGATATGCAATAACCGCTTCTTTTGGAGCCGAAATACTTCCTGTTGATGGCTTATTGGCTCCCGCAATTATCTTTAAAAGTGTCGACTTTCCCGCACCATTTTTACCCATAAGGGCAATTTTATCATTTTCGTTTATAGCAAAAGAAACATCGCTAAATAATGTAGTTCCACCAAACTGAACCGAAATATCGTTAACTGTAATCATTATGTCCTGTAAATTTGTTTAATCGGTTAATCGTTTAGCTGATAACCCATTTTTTTTTCGTGGTGCAAAGATAGATTTTAATTAGATAATGTGCCAATGAGATAATTAGATAATTTTATAATGTGTCAATTAGAAAATGTGAGAATTAGAAAATTATAATAATGTGACAATTAGAAAATGTGAGAATTAGATAATTCGTCAATTAGATAATTAGAATAATGTGACAATTTGGAATATTCAACTTTATATGTAACAAAACCCGCTAGATTTAAAAAACATCTCAGATTTGAACATCGACGTTCATTATCTAATTATCTAATTGACAAATTTTCTAATTGACAAAATTTCTAATTGACAAAATTCCTAAATGTTTCCAGAAATGGGGTTTAATTTTGAACTTGTATTCCTAAATTTGAAATACGAGAAAAACTGTCAAAAGATGAAAGTGTTAATAATAGAAGATGAAGCAGGTTTGCGTGAAGTGGTACAGCAGTCACTTGAAAAAGAAAAATATATTGTAGAAACGGCAAACGATTATATTTCTGGTTTTGATAAACTGGGCGCTTATGATTACGACTGTATTTTAATAGATATTATGCTTCCGGATGGAAATGGATTAGATTTACTGCAGGAAATAAAAAGACAGAAAAAACAAAGTGCTATTATTATAATTTCGGCAAAAGATGCGGTTGACGATAAGGTTAAAGGACTGGATCTTGGCGCCGATGATTATTTGAGTAAACCGTTTCATCTATCTGAATTACATGCCCGAATCAAATCGGCTATTCGGAGAAACAATCATAATGGAGATAATTTAATTGTCTGGAAAAATGTGACACTTTCTCCAGAACAGCGCACCGTTTCTATAGACGGCAGCGAATTGATTTTAAACCGAAAAGAATTTGATTTGCTTTATTATTTCATTATCAATCCAAACCGATTGATAAACAAAACTGCAATAGCAGAATACGTTTGGGGCGACCACACGGATCAGGCAGACAATCTGGATTTTGTATATTCGCAGATTAAAAATCTTCGTAAAAAACTGAAAGACAGCAATGCCGAAATTGATATTCAGGCGGTTTACGGTATTGGATATAAAATGAATTAATGAAATTACAAAATTACACTCTTCGCTATCTGGCACTTACCCTTTTGATCGTAATTCCAATTTGGGCAGGGATTTTTTATGTTCTTATTTTAGATGAAGTGTATGATAATATTGATGATGATTTAAAAAACTCCAAAATTATCATTATCAGACATGCTTTTGTCGACAAAAAACTCTTGAATTCTCCTGAATTCGGCATCAATAAGTTTACTATAAAACCGATTCCGAAGGGAAATTATTCAAGTAAAGATGAGTTTTCTTCCACAAAAGAATTTATGGAATATGATAACGACGACGAACCTATTCGGATTTTAAAAACAGTTTTTAAAGATGAAGCGGGAAACCCGTACGAATTAATCATAAAAGCTTCAATAGTTGAAGAAGACGAACTGCTCGAAGATTTATTCCTGGCTTTGATTGGATTATATATCATGCTCGTGATTAGTATTTTGGCCGTAAATCATTTGCTTCTAAAAAAAATATGGAAATCATTTTATACGATTTTAGAGAACCTTAAAGAAATAAAACTCGGAACGGGAAGCAAATTAAAACCAATTGATTCTCCTATAAACGAATTTAATATTCTGGCAAAAGAGGTTGAAAAAATGCTAAATCGTAACGAAAGTATTTACTCAAGCCAAAAACAATTTATAGAAAACGCTTCGCACGAATTGCAGACTCCTTTGGCAATTAGTATTAATAAATTAGAATTATTTGCAGAAAATACTGTTTTGACAGAGGAGCAGATGATGGAAATTGGTAAAATAACCGATACTTTAAACCGATTAACCAGACTAAACAAATCATTATTAATGTTGTCGAAAATTGAAAACCAGCAATTTTCTGAAGAAGAAAACATTAATTTTAACGAGCTTATTCTTTTATTGACAGAGGATTATACTGATCTGGCCGATTTTAAAAAGGTAAAAATTACTGTAACCGAAAACGATACGTTGTACTTTATAATGAACAAAGGATTGGCCATTGCCTTAATCAGCAATTTATTAAAAAATGCCTTGATCCATAATCACCACGACGGTTTTGTGAATTTTGTAATCAACAAAAATGATATTCTAATTTCTAATACGGGCATTAATTTTCCATTAAATTCTGAAGTGATTTTCAGCAGATTTTACCGCCACACTACCACAAACGAATCTACCGGTTTAGGATTATCAATTGTAAAATCGATTCTTAACAATTATTCCATTGGTATCGAATATTCATTTATGACGCAGCACCAATTCAAAATTATTTTTCCAAAAAAATAGTATTTTTCTTTTTTTTCCTAATTGTTTCCAAATTCAGGTCATAATCTTGTATCAGAATTAAAACATACAATTATGAAAACGAAATCAAATTTAGCTGTGTGCCTTATTGCAGGCTTAGCATTTGGATTTTCTGCAAATGCTCAAAAAACTACCATTGCAAAATCTGCTTTGCCGGCCAATGCCCAGACTTTTCTAAAGACTCATTTTGCAGGACAAGAACCTACTTATATTATAGAAGACAAAGAAACTTTTTCTAAAGATTACAAAGTTCGATTTGCAAACAATATTGAAGTAGAATTTGACGGAAAAGGAAATTGGGAAGAAGTAGACGGAAATCATACCGCAATTCCGGCAACTGTAATTCCGAAGGCAATTGCATCTTATGTAAAAACAAATTTCCCTAACACGGCCATTACCAAAATTGACAAAGGAAACTGGGGCTATGAAGTTGATCTAAGCAACGGACTAGAACTGGAATTTAACTCTAAAGGAAATTTTTTAAGAATCGACAACTAAAACAAAACTCATAAATTAAAAAAACAATAATCATGAAAAGAATACTATTATCAGGATTTATCGCTTTATCACTTTTATTAACAACAACATCATGCGATAACGATGATGATCACGACACGGTTATCACTGCCGCAGATTTACCGGCAGCCGCAACTGGTTTTATTACTGCATATTTTCCTAATGCGACGTATCAGTCTATAAAAAAGCAAAACAAAGCAGATTCTGACGGATCTATATACGATGTTTACTTAACCAATGGCTTTGATATTGATTTTGACGTCAACGGAAACTGGGTTGATATTGATGGAAATTACCAAGCGATTCCAGTTGAATTGATTCCCGAGAAAATCAATGCCTACGTAACAACAAATTATCCTAATCTGTTTGTAACCTCAATTGACAACGAAACAACTTCTACCGAAGTGGAACTTTCTAATAATCTGGAGCTGGTTTTTGATCTTCAGGGGAATTTCCTTCGAATTGATAAATAAACACAGCCTACAGTAAAACCTAAAAGCTCCGAATTTAATTTCGGGGCTTTTTTTTTAGAAGTTCTGATTTTGTAATATATCAATATTCCGATATCTTTTAAAAATTTAAGTATTATCTTGTATAACAATTAAAAATCAGCAAAATATGAAAACGAAATTGAACGTTACGGCCAGCCTATTTGCAGGATTAATATTTGGATTTTCTGCTAATGCGCAAAAAACTGTAATTAAAAAAGAAGCTTTACCAGCAAATGCACAAACTTTTTTAAAGGCTCACTTTGGATCAAAAAAGCCGAGCTATATCATTGAGGACAAAGAAATCCTCTCTACAGAATACAAAGTTCAGTACGACAATAAAATGGAAATCGAATTTGATAAAAAAGGAAACTGGAAAGAAGTAGATGGAAACAATTCTAAAATACCTTCTTCGATCATTCCGAAAAAAATTGCTTCGTATGTGAAAGATAACTTTCGTAAAGAAAAAATAACCAAAATAGAAATAGGAACCTTTGGTTATGAAACAAAACTCACCAACGGTTTAGAATTGAAATTTAACCTAAAAGGAGATTTTACTAAAATAGATAAATAGCAATTATAAAAAAACAAAACCCGACAGGCTTTAGAAACCTGTCGGGTTTGTTACATTATCTCATTATCAAATGGACTAATATTTAATTAGTCTTTTCTCCATTTTTTTGTTTCTTCAAAAACGTGTTCTAAAATTGCTTGTTCAGTTGCATCAAAATCGATATTTCGTCTTGACAGTACCAGTCTTGCCGTTTCAAAAGCTTTTTTGGTTACATAAGTTGTAAAGCCTGCTGCACCTCCCCATGAAAAACTCGGAACAAAGTTTCTTGGAAAACCGCTTCCAAAAATATTCGCGCTTACTCCAACTACAGTTCCAGTATTAAACATGGTATTAATACCGCATTTACTGTGATCGCCCATCATTAAACCACAAAACTGAAGTCCGGTTTTAGCGAATCCTTCTGTTTCGTAACTCCAAAGTTTTACTTCTTCGTAGTTGTTTTTGAGGTTCGAATTATTAGAATCTGCACCAATGTTGCACCATTCCCCTAAAACAGAATCGCCTAAAAATCCTTCATGGCCTTTATTAGAATTAGCAAAAAGAACAGAGTTTTTCACTTCTCCCCCAATTCTGGATCCAAGACCAACAGTGGTTGCTCCGTAAACTTTAGCCGACATTTTTACCATTGCATTTTCGCATAAAGCAAAAGGCCCGCGAATTACGGTTCCTTCCATAATTTCAGAATTCTTACCAATATAAATAGGCCCTGTCGAAGCATTTAATGTTACGAATTCTAATTTTGCTCCTTCTTCGATAAAGATATTTTCTGGTGCAATAACATTTACGCTTTTTGGGATTGGCTGCGAGGTTCTATCTTCCGTTAAATAATTAAAATCTTCACGAATCGCAGCATCATTTTTAGAAAAAATATCCCAAGTATTTTCTATAGTAATACAATCATCATTGTACTGAATGATTTCATAAGTCTCAAAATCGACTTCTTCTTGATTTTCGTTTGCAAAAAAAGCAATTACATCTTCACCTTTAAAAACAGCCTGATTTTCAGTCAAATTAGAAACCAACTCTGCAAGCGTATCATTTGGCAAATACGCGGCGTTGATCATTATATTTTCCTCCATTTCCACCATCGGATATTTATCTGACAAATATTCTTCGGTTATGGTGGTAATGGTCGAACCTAATCGTTTTTCCCATTTCTGGCGAATGGTCATTATTCCGACTAAAATATCAGCCACAGGTCTTGTAAAAGTAAATGGTAATAAAGCATTCCGAACGGGACCGTCGAAAAGAATGTAGTTCATAAATAATTGAGTGTTTGTTAAAATTTGATTTGGTTACCTGAGCCCAAAGTTACAAATATTTATGTGTCTGATTAAATAGGCTCTTATTCAAAATAAGAAAATAATTCTTTTTTTAGAGGAAGGAGAAATATTGAGGAGAAATTTGACCTTTATATTCTTATTTTTTTTAATCGCAAAGTTCGCAAAGCTTTGTCTGGATTTCGCTTTACGAACTTTGTGTGTTTCAAAAAAACTGATCGTAAAAATCCTTGCACACTTTGCGGTTAAATTACAATGGTACAAGCATAAAAAAAGCCTCCCAAATTTGGAAGGCTTTCTGTATAGTTTTAAACAGCTATTATTTTTTAGCGTGTTTAGCATATTTAGTTTTGAATTTATCAATACGTCCTGCAGTATCGATAAGTTTAGATTTACCAGTATAAAAAGGGTGAGATGTTCTAGAAATCTCCATTTTTACAACTGGATACTCAACTCCGTCAACTTCAATTGTTTCTTTTGTATCTGCAGTAGATTTAGTGATAAAAACTTCGTCGTTTGACATGTCTTTAAATGCAACTAATCTGTAATTTTCTGGGTGAATTCCTTTTTTCATCTTGTTTTTTATTTATTGTTTGGAGTATCTTTATTTTGAAGCTTTTTCATGGTTAGAAAAAGGTGTAAACAACTAATACTCTTTTTGTTTAAAAATTTAATTATTTTTGAGTGTGCAAATTTACAATTCTTTTTTAATAATCAAATCTTTAGCACACTTTTTTTTAGTTTATTTCGAAAAGCTTTTTTTATCTCCGATTATAGTCGGAATTACTATATTTGTGGATTAATTAAATATAACTTTATGGATGTAAAAGTATCTCCTGCCAAGTCAGGCACACATTACGGTGTTTTGTTCGGTGTTATTATGATTTTAGAGTTTGTGATCATGTATGTAATTGGCATGAAATCACTAGTAAATACAAGCGCTGGAACAATTGTAAACATAGCCAATTATCTTGTCCTGCCTCTCCTATTCATATACTTAGGCTGTAATAATTACAAAAAAAACATCAACAATGGGTTTATATCCTTTTCTGAATGTTTAAAAACAGGAGTTTCCATTACAGTTATTGCCGGCTTAACATATGCTGTTTTCAGTGTGATCTTTAATTTTATATTTCCTGATTTTATCAATGAAATGCTGGACATCACAAAAGAACAAATGCTTACTCAAAACCCGAATATGACAGCAAAAGAACTAGAAATGGGTCTTGGCATGGTTAAAAAATTCATGAATCCATTAATTGTTTTTCCAGTAACACTTGTCATGTATTCATTAATTGGGTTAATATACTCCTTAATAATTGGAGCAATCGTTAAGAATGACAAACCTTAAAAAGTCTATAATAAAACATAAATGAATTTATCTATACTTATACCGCTTCTAAATGAGGAGGAATCACTGCAGGAACTCTATACATGGATTATAAAAGTGATGCAATCTAATAATTATTCTTATGAAATCATTTTTGTAGATGATGGAAGTACAGATAATTCGTGGTCAATTATTGAAGGTTTTTCGAATACAGATCCGAATGTAAAAGGAATTCGCTTTATGAAGAATTTCGGAAAATCTCAGGCGCTGCACGCTGGTTTTGCAAAAGCTAAAGGCGATGTAATTATTACAATGGATGCCGATTTACAAGACAGTCCAGACGAAATTCCAGAATTGTATGATATGATTACTGCTCAGAAATTTGATTTGGTTTCGGGCTGGAAGAAAAAACGTTACGATTCTGTTGTGGCCAAAAACCTTCCGTCTAAATTATTCAACTGGGCGGCTAGAAAAACTTCTGGCGTTGAGTTAAATGACTTTAACTGCGGCTTAAAAGCGTACAAAAATGTTGTGGTAAAAAACATCGAGGTTTCTGGCGAAATGCACCGCTACATTCCCGTTCTGGCAAAAAATGCCGGATTTGGAAAAATCGGCGAAAAAGTGGTGATTCACCAAGCTAGAAAATACGGGGAGACCAAATTTGGAATGGAGCGTTTTATAAACGGTTTTCTCGATTTAATAACAATTTGGTTTTTATCACGTTTCGGAAAAAGACCGATGCACTTATTTGGCGCAATGGGTTCTATAATGTTTATCATCGGATTTCTATCTGCAGGATATATTGGTGTTTCAAAATTATACCATATGTATAATGGAATGAGATATACCCTGGTAACCAACAATCCGTGGTTTTACATTGCTTTGACCACAATGATTTTAGGGACACAGCTTTTCCTTGCCGGATTTTTAGGCGAAATCATTTTAAGAACAAAAAATAATGAAGAACGCTATAAAGTAGCCCGAGAAGTTAATTTTTAACCCGAATTAGAACAAAAAAATCTTTTTTGAGTTAATCTAACTTTCAAACAAAAGCTATCTTTATTCAAACATAAAAAAAATTTACATGAATATTGCTCCTAATATATTAGATGCAGTCAATGAGTGGTTAACCCCAACATTTGATCAAGAAACACAGGCGGCTGTTAAAGATTTAATGACAACGTCTCCAAAAGAACTTGAAGAAAGTTTTTACAAAAACTTAGAATTTGGCACTGGCGGTATGCGCGGTGTAATGGGCGTTGGAAACAACAGAATCAACAAATATACACTTGGAAAAAACACGCAGGGATTATCTGATTATCTGCATGAAGTTTTTCCAAATCAAACTATAAAAGTGGTTATTGCTTATGATTGTCGTCATAACAGTAATACTTTGGCAAAAGTTGTAGCAGATGTTTTTTCTGCTAATGGAATTCAGGTGTATTTGTTTTCAGACTTACGTCCAACGCCAGAATTGTCTTTTGCACTTAAATATTTAGGCTGTCAGTGCGGTATTGTTCTAACAGCTTCACACAATCCGCCAGAATATAATGGTTATAAAGTGTATTGGGAAGACGGCGGACAAATTGTGCCTCCACAGGATGCTGCCATTATCAATGTAATCGAAAGTTTAAGCTACGATAAAATCAAATTTAATGCGAACGACAGTTTGATTAAATACATTGATATCGAAATTGACAAAGCTTTTGTACAATCGTCTGTCGATAATGCAAGCTTTAATACTCCAGCTGCAGCCAAAGACAATCTGCATATTGTATTTACTTCACTGCACGGAACTTCTATAAAATCTATTCCTGATACTTTGTCTCAGGCAGGTTATAATAATGTACATATTGTTCCGGAACAAGCTGTTCCAGACGGAAATTTCCCAACAGTCAAATCTCCAAATCCAGAAGAACCAGAAGCTTTGACTATGGCCCTTGCTTTGGCAGATAAAACGAATTCTGATATTGTTGTTGGAACGGATCCTGACTGTGATCGTTTGGGAGTTGCCGTGAGAAACAACGACGGAAAAATGATTCTCTTAAACGGAAATCAGACGATGGTTTTAATGACTTCTTTCTTATTGAAACAATGGAAAAAAGCTGGTAAACTTAACGGAAAACAATTTGTAGGCTCAACTATTGTTTCGACTCCAATGATTATGGAATTGGCGACAAGCTATGGCGTAGAATGCAAAGTAGGCTTAACAGGCTTTAAATGGATTGCTAAAATGATCAAAGATTTCCCTGAGCTTGAGTTCATCGGCGGCGGAGAGGAAAGTTTCGGATTTATGGTAGGCGACGCTGTAAGAGATAAAGATGCTGTAGCGGCTACTTTATTAATCTGCGAAATTGCCGCTCAGGCAAAAGCTGCAGGAAGTTCTGTTTACAAAGAGTTAATTCAGCTTTATGTAGAAAATGGGTTCTATAAAGAGTATTTGGTTTCTTTAACTAAAAAAGGAATGGAAGGGCTGGAAGAAATTAATCAGATGATGATTAATTTACGTCAAAATCCTTTAAAAGAAATTAACGGAGAAAGAGTCATTATGGTTGAAGATTATCAATCTTCTACTGCTTTGAATTTATTGACGAATGAAGAATCGGCAATGGATATCCCGAAATCTAATGTGTTAATTTACTACACGGCAGACGGATCTAAAATCTGTGCAAGACCAAGCGGAACGGAGCCAAAAATCAAATTCTATATCAGCGTAAATGCCGAATTAGAATCGGTTTCGGATTTTGATGAAGCGGAAAGTTTCTTAGATCAAAAAATACAAAATATTATTGCGGACATGCAATTAAATTAATTCTACAATTACAATTGCGGAAACAATGTTTCCGCAATTGACAATTTCGATATTTTAAACTCTGATTAACATTCTCGAAATGCTAATCAGAGTTTTTTTTTATAAAAAAAAGCAAAAAGAAATTGAAAATACCCTAATTGGATTAATTTTGTCCAATGAAAATTTACATGACAAATTACGTGTCAGCATACACAAAAGAGTCATTTCCCAAAGAAAAACAATATCAAAAAAATAAATGAGTAATTTTAAAAAAATAGTTCCTTTTATATATCCATATAAAAAATACGCGTTCTTAAACATCTTTTTTAATGTTTTGTATGCATTGTTCAGTACTTTATCTTTTATGTCACTAATTCCTATGATACAGGTTTTATTTGATCAGACTAAAAGAAATACCGTAAAGCCAGTTTACGAAGGATTGCTGCACATTAAGACTTACGCAGAAAATTATTTAAGCTACTTTGTAACCCATACTACAGACGAATATGGTGTCGGCCGTACCCTATCAATCATGGTAGCGGTGATTATTAGTATATTTTTACTAAAAAACCTGGTAGATTATCTGGCCATGTTTTTTATTAATTTTTTAAGAAACGGAGTTTTAAGAGACATGCGTAACGCCATGTATAAAAAAACGCTGGAATTGCCTTTAGCATTTTATTCCGAAAAAAGAAAAGGAGACGTAATTTCCAGAATTTCCGCAGACGTAAACGAGGTACAAACATCGTTTTTAGCTATTTTGGAGCTAATCGTAAAGGAACCATTAACGATAGTTTTTACAATTGCAGCGATGCTTTTCATTAGTCCAAAACTTACTTTGTTTGTATTTATTTTTATTCCGGTTTCAGGCTACATCATTTCTTTGATCGGAAAACAGCTTAAAAAACAATCTTCAAAAGCACAACAGGAACAAGGTCATTTTCTTTCTACGATTGAAGAAACCATTGGAGGATTAAAAGTGGTAAAAGGTTATAATTCTGAAAATTATTTCAATACCATTTTTCAGAATTCAACCGAAAGATTTTTTAAATTATCAAACAGTATTGGAAACCGTCAAAACTTAGCTTCACCAGCCAGTGAATTTATGGGAATTACGGTAATTGCCATTTTACTTTGGTACGGCGGTCAAATGGTTTTGATTGACAAAACTCTTGACGGCGCTTCTTTTATTGCCTATATGGGATTGGCTTACAATATTCTTACACCTGCAAAAGCAATCTCTAAAGCTTCTTATGGAGTAAAAAGAGGAAATGCAGCAGCAGAACGCGTCTTAGAAGTTCTAGAGCAGGAAAATCCGATTACGGATAAAGAAAAAGCAATTGAAAAAGACTCTTTTGATCACAATATCGACATTCAAAACATCAACTTTAAATATGAAGAAGAAAATGTTTTAAAAGATTTCTCTCTTCAAATTAAAAAAGGACAAACTGTGGCTTTGGTGGGGCAATCTGGAAGCGGAAAAAGTACAATTGCCAATTTATTGACTCGTTTTTATGATGTAAACGAAGGAACAATTTCTATTGACGGAATCAACATCAAGGACATGACGTTACATTCTCTTCGCGGCTTAATGGGATTGGTTACTCAAGATAGTATTTTGTTTAATGATACTATTAAAGCAAATATTTCTTTAGGAAAACTAGACGCAACAGACGACGAAATTATCGAAGCTTTGAAAATTGCAAATGCATACGAGTTCGTAAAAGATCTTCCGAAAGGAATTTATACTAATATCGGAGACAGCGGTAACAAACTTTCTGGCGGACAAAAGCAGCGTTTATCTATTGCGCGTGCGGTATTAAAAAACCCTCCAATTATGATTTTGGATGAAGCAACATCGGCATTGGATACAGAAAGCGAAAAATTTGTACAGGTTGCGCTTGACAACATGATGCAGAAGAGAACTTCAATCGTAATTGCACACCGACTTTCTACAATTCAAAAAGCAGATGTTATTGTGGTAATGCAAAAAGGAAAAATCGTAGAACAAGGAACCCACGACGAACTTATTGAACGCAACGGAATGTATAATAAATTGGTTACTATGCAGTCTTTTGAATCGTAAAAAACGAATCGAATCCTAAATATCGGCACAGATTAAGGAAATATTAAACTCTGTTTAATTTCTTTAATCTGTGTTTATTTTTTATAACTTTAGGTTCGTTATTAATCTTTCAGGAATGTATCTTAACAACCCTAATCTAAATCTTCCAGACGATCCCGATACCATTGTTTGGAAATATCTTGACTTGTCAAAATTTCTTGATTTATTACTTTCGAAGAAACTATTCATGTCCCGGTCTGATAAATTTGAGGATCAATACGAAGGTACATTCAGCGAACCGACTTACGAAGAGATCAAAAAATTGGCCGCGGATAATCCGGAGTTTTTACAATATTATAAAACGCAAAGAGAGCAGGTTGCCGTAAGCAGCTGGCACATTAACGAATATGAATCTTTTGCGATGTGGCAGATTTTTACACAAAACAGCGAAGGAATCGCTATTCAGTCTACTATCAGCAGATTACAGAAAGCCGTAAAACCCGAAAATAACTTTGATCAATATATAGGCGAAGTCAATTATATCGATTACAAGAAAGAATACATTCCGTTTGATGATTTGTTCTTTCCGTTTTTATTCAAACGAAAAAGTTTTCAATACGAGCGCGAAGTACGTATTCTCACGGATACTTCAAAAAGCAATTTAAAATTAAACGACGGTTTAAAAATCAATGTAGACATCAATCAGCTGATCGAAAAAATTTACATTCACCCTAAATCCGAAAACTGGTATAAAAAACTCGTCATCGAATTGGTACAACGTTTGGGCTTTGATTTTGAAATCGAAAAATCGGATTTGGAAAGTGATATTTTGATCTGAGGGTTTGAGGTTCTGAGGTTCTGAGGTACTGAGGTTCTGAGGTTCTGAGGTTCTGAGGTTCTGAGGCGCTAAGTTTTTAAGGTTCTCAGATAATGAGTCTGTTTAGCTGCCGATTAAAGATTTTTTTCATTCTAAAAATAATAAAGCCTGTTAAAAAAGTTTTTTTTTAACAGGCTTTACATTTATATCTAAAGTCTTAGCATCTCAGAACCTTAGCACCTTAGAACCTTAAATAGGTTTATAACTTTTAACTTCCCATTTTTTAGAAGCGAGATCAATATAATTGTAGTGTAAAACGTCATTTTTATCGAATTGACCGTTTTGGTTGGTATCTTCAATAGTTCTAAAATACAAACGGTTTTTAGATTCTACCAAACTCCAGTCAACTAATTCCTGAAGATCTGCTGAGACTTTTGTAAAATTCTCTCCACTGACATTACTTAAATACAACGTTTTAATATCACCCGTATCTATTTTTCCGTCTTTATTGGTATCAGAATCTGTCAGCGTGTACACCATCACTTTGTTCTGTGTTCTATCTGCAACGGTTTTTAAATAAGTTGCTGTTAAGATCAAAACAGGTTTATCTGAAAGCGGTTTTATAGAATCGGAATCTATTTTTTGGAATTTTAAATTATGAAGGTAACCTGTGATTTCATATTCGCCTAAATTCGAAATATTAAAACTCACATCGTTTACGCTCGACGAACCAAATCTTGATTTTGCCCCTCTTTCGTAAACTCTCAAATCTCCAACGGGATGAATCAGGTAATTGGTACCTTCCATCTGAATCGGCAGATCTGCAATTTCAATCTGTGAAGAATCAGCTTTTACAGAAACGTTAGTTTTGTTACTGGCATCATAAATTACTTTTGGTTTCTGAACTTCTTCACGACAGCTTACTGCCATAGCAATGGAAGCAAAAGCGATATATTTAAAATACTTTTTCATTTACATTAATTCTATTCGATTATCAAATATACTCTTTTTGGTTGTAATTTTCTTTTTTATTGAATTTTACTAGGGCGAAGATGTTAATTAAAACGATTCCTAAATAACCTAAAAACAAAATCAAGTTATTCTTAACTAATGCTATAATGTTTTCAAATTGTTTTTTTCTTTCTTCTTCCAAAAGATCTTCCTCACTCATATCCAAGTATTGAAGACCACATACAAAATTCTTAACTTTAGATTTTTTAGGTTTAGGCATCATTAGAACCAAAAAATCATCTTTGTACGGCATATAATATGGCATTTTTTCAAGTTCAAGAATTTCTAAAACCTTAACATAAACCTCGTACTTTGCTTTTTTATCCAAATGAATTTTAATTCCATTTACGGTATCATTCTCCTTATTTAATTTTCTTAACGCAAATTGAAGGTTTTTTATTTTTTTATGTTCTAAATTTAAAGAATTATTAAAGTCAATAATTCGATAATTTCTTTTGACTGCTAAAAACTTCTCGGTCATAACAGAATCTGGGGGACTATAAAACTTTATAGCTCCTTCAATTCTAAAAGCATTTACTTTATAAAAATGATACAAACAAAACAATGGAATTAAAACCAGCGAAATCATTCCCAGAACGTAAAAAATTCTTCTTCTTTTTGTTCTTTCTTTTGTCATAAATAGCGCTGTCTGTTGAATTTTACTAAAACGAAAACATTAAGAAGTACAAGCCCAACAAACCCTAAAGAAATAAACTTCCATTTTTCTTTAACAAAAGCAGCCTGAAATTGAAAGGCTTCATCTTCTTTCTTCTGTTTGGCTTTAAAATAAGCTTCTTGTCTCATTAATTCTCCTGTACCACAATTCATACGAACATATGTAGTATCTTTTTTAACTTTTTTTGGTGTGTTTCTGGCGGCAAAAATGTAAACATCATTTCCATCTATTCCCCAAACTGGAGCTTCCACTTCATTTAAAATATCTATAGTTTTAATAAAAGTCTCATAGTGCATTTTAGGACCATAATGTAATTTTACTCCATTAATAGTATCTCTAGCCTTTATTAAATTCTGCAAATACAGTCTTACATTTTTAAGCTGCTCTTTTGTTTTCGATTCATTTTCATTAAAATCAAAAACTTTATATTCTCTTAGAGACGCAAATTTATACTTGGCAAAATAATCTTTCTCATATGGCATACTAATATTAATACTTCCATAAACTTTGAAAGCATCCACTTTATAAAAATGATACAAACAAAACAAAGGAATCAAAACCAAAGAAATCATTCCCGGAACGTAAAAAATTCTTCTTCTTTTTGTTCTTTCTTTTGTCATAAATAACGATGTCTATTTAGTCTTACTAAAGCAAAAATATTCACAATAGAGAGACAGAAATAACCTAAAAATAAAATCCAGTTCTTTTTTAGCAAAGCGATATTGCGTTCTAGTTGTGCTTTTCGTTCTTGTTCTAAAAAATATTCCTTATTAACTGCTTCATAACCGCATGTTATTAAATGTATTTTTCCCGAATATGTTTTTTTGGGTTTGGTCCTACCCAAGATATACATATCGTTATCAAATTGCACCCAGTTGGCCTCGGTTTCTTCTAAAGCAATATTTATGATTTCAACATAAGTATCATAATCCACTTTTGCACCGACGTGAACTTTAGCACCATTAATCGTGTCGTATTTTTTATATAAATCCCGAACAAAAAAACGCAGTTCCTTTAATTGACTCTTTTCTTTAGATTTTTCACTATTAAATCGAAACAATTTATATTTCCGTATTTTTTCAATTCCCTCTTTTTTAATATCTCCTTCTTTGCTTGGAAATGAAACACTAATAGAGCTGTAAACCTTAAAAGCATCAATTTTATAAAAATGATACAAACAAAACAAAGGAATCAAAACCAGAGAAATCATTCCTGGCACGTAAAAAAGCCGCTTTCTTTTTTTTTGTTTTTCGATCATAATCTCGCGTTCAGCTTGATATTAAAAACCCTCGAAGTCATATAATTCGGAATTGCATATTGGCTTTTTGAGTAAACGTCGCGCACCCAAGTATTGGTAATCGCGTTTTGATTATTAAACAAATTAAAAATCTCAACACCTACTGCCAATTCTTTAAAGTTTTTAAGCCAATTGGCTTTTTTTGCCGTTCTGGTACTCGCGTCGATAAAGACTTTTGAAAAACCAATATCGGCACGACGGTAATCTTTTAATCGGTTTTGATACAAATAAGGATCAGAATAAGCTGGAGCCCCACCCGGAAGTCCGGTATTGTAAACTAAATTCAGATATACTTTTACACTCGGTATGTTGGGCATATAATCCTGAAACAACATTGCAAACTTCAAACGCTGATCTGTCGGTCTGGCGATATACCCTTTGTCTTCATAATTTTCTTCGGTTTTCAAATACCCAAAACTAACCCAAGATTCGGTTCCGGGAACAAATTCTCCGTTCAGTCTAAAATCCAAACCTTGCGCGTATGCTTTTGCATTATTATTGGCCATGTAACGAATTCGGACATTATCTATAGAATAGACATTAACATCAGAAAGCGATTTATAATAGATTTCGGTTACCCATTTAAACGGGCGGTTCCACATTTTGAAGTTATAATCATTTCCTAAAACCACATTTATAGATTGCTGCGCTTTTACATTTGGATTTACTTCTCCATCCAAATCCCGAAGTTCTCTATAAAACGGAGGCTGGTAATACAATCCGCCTGAAAGCCTAAAAACCACATCTTTCTCCCAATCTGGTTTAATGGCAAACTGTCCTCTCGGACTTACCACAGTTTGCATTTTTCCTTCTTCTGCCGCTCCAGAAACATTCCAGCTTTGAAAACGCACTCCCAAAGAATACCAAATCTGACTGGAACCTAAATCAGACTGTTTATTCCATTGTGCGTAACCTGAAAATCGATTGATAGTATTAAAATTTGCAGCACGAACATTTTGATACGGTAAAAGCGGTCCCGTATAAGGTTCGTAAGGCTGATTATTTTTAGGAATAATCACAATTGGCGGATTAATTGAAAATCCCGCCGAGTCGATTACCTCCCATTCTACCACGCGATCGCGAATAGATTCTCTAGTATATTTTAAACCAAATTCTAACTGGCTTTCTTTCCAATCCTTAAAACCTTTCAATTCGATATTAGCAATTAAAGCATCTAAATCGTTTCGAGCATGATTTAACTGCGAACCAATACCGCGGGTAAATTCTACATCTTCTATACTTGTTGCTTCGTCTGCATTGGCATTTCCGAGACGGTATTGCGCCAAGATATCAAAATGCTCTTTTTCTGTAGTATGAAATAAAGAAGTGATTAATTTTAAGGTAAGATCGGGAGCTGCTCTGTAAGTTGTTTTAAGGGCTCCAAAATAAGTGTCGTATTGGTCTTTTTCCTGTCCCTCATAATAAATCGCCAGTGCCATCGGCTGGTCAATTGTTCCGAATTTTGTTTCGCGCGTTAATGGCCCATACAAATATTTGTTCTGCGAAATATTGCCCAGAAAACTCATCTGCCATTTTTCAGAAATATCATAGTTGACACTTGTCTGAGCGTCTACAAAAGTCGGCGTATAATTAGTTTGTGTATCTTGACTGTTTACCAATAAGCTGTTATTTCTATAACGAACTCCGGTTACGGCAGACCATTTTTTGTTTTTTGAAACCAAATCTACAGAAGCGCTTGCTCCCAAAAAACTGGCTTCAAGTGAAGCTCCAAATTCTGTTGGTTTTCTATAGGTAATATCTAAAACAGACGATAATTTATCACCAAATTTTGCCTGAAAACCGCCTGCAGAAAAATCTACGTTCTGCACTAAATCGGTATTGGTAAAACTCAAGCCCTCCTGCTGGCCCGATCGAATTAAAAACGGACGATAAACTTCGACTTCATTTACATAGACTAAGTTTTCGTCATAATTTCCGCCTCGAACCATGTATTGTGTACTGAATTCGTTGTTCGAATTTACTCCCGGCAGGGTTTTTAAAATATTCTCTATTCCTGCATTGGCTCCCGGAATCCTTTTTATTGTTGCAGGATCTATAGTTGTAATACCCTGAACTCGTTTTTTATTGCGAGACGAAACAAAAACTTCCCCCATTTGTTCTTCAGAATTGTTCATTACAGGATTAAAAACAAAAATTTCGTTTGGTTTTAATGTCACTGTCAAACTCATCATTTTTAGAGAAACGTGCGTAAAAATCAAGGAAACTTTTTTGTTTGCCGGAACTTCAATTTCAAAAAAACCATCAGCATCAGACTGAACGGTTTTCCCCTGCAAAGATACGTTCACATTTGCAACAGTATGTTTTTCCGAATCGACGATGATACCTTTGATACGCGCGTTTTGAGCTAATGTGATACAGCTGAAAAATAAAAATAGAAAAGCGAATATAAACCTATTACAATTCAAGGATTTGGAATTTATTTTTGTTGACTTCTAAAAAAATGAGTTTCAAAGATAGCAGTATTTCCTACATTATCAACAACTTCTACTTTTAAAAAGTTTTCGCCTTCAGTCAAATATTGGTCATCAAAAGTGTGTGTAATTTTTCTGGTTTTATTTTCATACTCAAATAATACCCAGCTTCCGTTTAAATATCCGTTGTACGATTTTATTCCAGACAATGAATCTCCAATGGTAAGCTCAATTTTCTTTTGATCACTAATCCATTTGCCTTCAACTGGTTTTGCGATTTTTATAACTGGTGCAATGGTATCTAACACCAAACCGTATTGCCCCAATACTTTTGATTTTGCGGTAAAAACATCTCCTTTTCTCAAAGTTCCGTAATAACTAGTGCCTTTTCCGATATAAACTTTTTCTCTTAATGATTCTGGATAAAGTGTGTCTTTTATCGTAATGGTAAAATTAGAATGGACTGGAACGGTATCGTCGTGAATATAGATTTTATTATTTCTAACATCAAAATTCAAATTAAAATCTTCGTAAAAAGTTCCAGCTGGAAAAAACACCGACATATTTCCTTTTTCAAAATTAGAATCTTTATTGGCTTTTATAAAATATTTTGATGTGCTGGGTGCAGCTTCTACAATTGGTGTTGCGGCATCAAACTCCACAGGTACATTTATCGAATTTAAATTTCCGAAATAATCCGAAACCTCAATTCTGTAAGTAGATGCCAGATTCGGTTCTGCTTTTACAATACCGCGCAGCGAATCTGTTTTGATGATACTCAATGCAAAAGGCGTTTTCATAAAAAGCTTCTGCACACGCTGACTGCTTTTTTTATATCTGGCATAATCAATAAAAGCATTGATGTATCGCATTTCATCAAAAGAATAGGTATTAAACTGGTAATTGTAATTTTGATTTCCGTTTAAAAAAGTCGAAACATTAAAAACACCGTTTTTATTATGCGAAACATCATCGGTATCAACAGCGTTTATCCCAAAACCAATTTTACCATTAGCTTTAACTTTCGATGCCAGATAAGTTCCGTCTTTTTGAAGCGCAAGATTTAACATCAAGGGCTGCTTAGAGAGATTTACCGTAGCATTATCTATCGGATAAACATACAAACTGGAAATAGTTGGCTTTTTGGTATCTTTTAATTCTTTATCAAAACCAAAAAACATCGGATTTATAACAAACTCGGTTTTGGTATCACGAAATTCGAAATGAAGGTGAGGCCCTTCTGACGAACCCGTATTTCCAGAAAGTCCGATAATCTGGCCTTTAGTAACCGGCAGTTCATCTGGTTTTAGAAACATTTCAATCTCATAGGCTTTCTCTTTATAATGCGTATTTTTTACATAATCTAAAATTGGCCCGACTGGAGTCTGCAAATGTCCATAAACCGAGGTATAACCATTTGGGTGTGTGATGTAGATGCATTTTCCGTTTCCAAAAGTCGAAATTTTAATTCTTGAGACATAACCATCGGCAACTGCGTACACGTTTAAGCCTTCTCTTTGATTGGTTTTTAAATCAAAACCAGCATGAAAATGATTGGGTCTTAATTCTCCAAAATTGCCCGAAAGCTGCATCGGAATATCTAAGGGTGGTCTAAAATAATCTTTGGGATATTGCGTCTGGGCAAAAATAAAATTACAAATCAAAAGGGTAAGGACAGAAAATCTCATAAACAACATTTTTGCTAAGATAAAAAATTAACAGGGTAAAACCGAGTAATATTTACGTAAAAACACAATTAACTGAAATTCATTAAATTGATTATTTTTAACGCAAAAAAATAGAGAAAATATTGCATTAATAAAAAGGAATACTAACTTTGTATGATTAAGTAATGAAAAGGATTTATAATGAGTGTAATTGCCGAAATAATTGATACTCTTGAATATAAAGTCGAAAAGCTTTTTGAAAAATCAAAAAGTTTGGAGAACAACAATCAGGTATTACGATTAGAATTAGCCAAAGCTGCGCAAATTATCCAGAAACAATCTGAAGAAATGGAAGCTTTGAAGAAGCAATATGAGACACTTAAAATCGCTAATTCGTTACTTGGCAGCGACAACAACAAAAGAGAGACAAAGCTTAAAATAAATACATTAATTCGCGAAATTGATCACTGTATAGCACAACTATCAGATTAACAACATGGACGGAAAGCTAAGAATCAAAATATCAATCGCAGACCGCGTTTACCCGTTAACGGTTGAACCTGCTCAAGAAGAAGGACTTAGAAGTGCTTCTAAAAAAATTGATGTGATGATCAAACAATTCGAAGAGAATTATGCCGTTCGTGACAAACAAGATGTTTTAGCTATGTGCGCCTTGCAATTTGCATCACAAGTAGAACAAAAACAAATTGACAACGCAATCGATGGAGATGAAACTATTGAACGAATTAAAAAATTAAATCTGCTTTTAGATCAATATCTCGAAAATTAAACGTTCTTTACAGAAACTAAGATACTGCCTACATTAGTTCACAATTGGTAAACTCAACACTAACAATTTAGAATGAGCAAATCGTCGCTACTATAGTATGCCCTCCTTCTGGCTGGGAAACTTGAACAGTGAGTTAGCTCAAAACTTGTCTTTACGAGTTTATTCAAGCAATTAATGTAGGCTTTTTTTATATATAAACCCTAACAAACATGGACATCATAACGATCATTATTGGTATTGTAGGTATTGCAGCAGGTTTTGCAATAGCTAAAATTATCGAGAAAAGTAATATTTCAAACTTAATCAAAAACGCTAAAAAGGAAGCTGCATCTATTTTAAAAGACGCTAATCTGGAAGCTGAAAATATTAAAAAAGATAAAATTCTTCAAGCAAAAGAGCGTTTTATTGAACTAAAATCTGAACACGAACAAGTTATTTTGGCACGCGATAAGAAAGTTGCTGAAGTAGAAAAACGTGTACGCGATAAAGAATCTCAAGTTTCTAACGAATTATCAAAAGCTAAAAAAGTAAACGACGATTTTGAAGCTAAAACAGCTGAATACAATAATAAAATCGAAGTTTTAGATAAAAAACAAGCTGAAGTTGACAAACTTCACAAAAGCCAGTTACAACAATTAGAAGTAATCTCTGGTCTTTCTGCAGAAGAAGCTAAAGAACAATTGGTAGAAGGTTTAAAAGCTGAAGCTAAAACCAAAGCCATGTCTCACATTCAGGAAACTATTGAAGAGGCTAAACTTACGGCGCAACAGGAAGCTAAGAAAATCATCATTAACACCATTCAAAGAGTTGGAACAGAAGAAGCAGTTGAAAATTGCGTTTCTGTATTCAACATTGAATCTGACGATGTAAAAGGCCGTATTATTGGTCGTGAAGGACGTAATATTAGAGCTCTTGAAGCTGCAACTGGAGTTGAAATCATTGTTGATGATACACCAGAAGCAATTATCCTTTCTTGTTTTGATCCGGTTCGTAGAGAAATTGCTCGTTTGTCTTTACACAAATTGGTAACTGACGGACGTATCCACCCGGCAAGAATTGAAGAAGTTGTAGCCAAAACAACCAAACAAATTGACGACGAAATTATAGAGGTTGGTAAACGTACTGTTATTGACTTAGGAATTCACGGTTTACATCCTGAATTGATAAAAGTAGTAGGTAGAATGAAATACCGTTCTTCTTACGGACAAAATTTATTACAGCACTCTAGAGAAGTTTCTAAACTTTGCGGTATTATGGCTGCTGAATTAGGACTGAATGTAAAATTAGCCAAAAGAGCTGGTTTACTTCACGATATCGGAAAAGTGCCAGATACAGAAAGTGACCTGCCTCACGCACTTTTAGGAATGCAATGGGCTGAAAAGTATGGTGAGAAAGAAGAGGTTTGCAACGCAATTGGAGCACACCACGATGAGATTGAAATGAAATCGCTTTTATCACCAATTATCCAGGTTTGTGATGCTATTTCTGGAGCAAGACCAGGTGCTAGACGTCAGGTTTTAGACTCTTACATTCAGCGTTTAAAAGATCTAGAAGATGTAGCTTACGGATTCAGCGGTGTGAAAAATGCTTACGCTATTCAAGCAGGTAGAGAACTTCGTGTTATTGTAGAAAGCGAAAAAGTTTCTGATGATAATGCTGCAAACTTATCATTCGAAATTTCTCAAAAAATACAAACAGAAATGACGTATCCTGGACAGGTAAAAGTTACTGTAATCAGAGAAACAAGAGCAGTTAATATTGCCAAGTAATCTCCTCTAAACATAAAAAAGAAAGGCTGTCAATTGACAGCCTTTCTTTTTTATATAAATAATTCTTTTTCTCTATTTATGAAAGTTACATATCATTAAAAATAATTTTAAAACTAGTCCCTACCCCAACTTCGCTTTCAACTTCAACAGTACCTTTCATCGCCTCAATTTGATTTCTGGTAATATACAGCCCAATCCCGCGGGCTTCTTCATGCCTGTGAAACGTTTTATACATTCCGAAAAGCAGATCTCCATACGTTTTCAAATCAATCCCCAAACCATTATCTGTAATTTTGAGTGATTTATAGCCCTCGGGTTCAATCGCAAAATCAAAAGTTATGACAGGATCTCGATCCGGATGCGCATACTTAATTGCGTTGGTTGTAAAATTCAGCAAAACACTTTCTAGATAAGCCGGATTAAAATTAATAGTCAAATATTGAGGTACATTGTTTACAATAGTCACGTTTCGCTGTTTATCATAGCCTTTTATCACCAAAATAGTTTTTTCGATATACTCAGACAGCTTAAGTTGTTCTACAGCAATATTGATATTACTTTGTGTTTTGACAATTTGAGTTAAATTTGAAATAGTTTCATTTAAGTCATTAGAAACAGTTCTCAAATGTTCTAACATTTCGGGCAGTGTTTCTTTGTGTGCATCTGCATCAATAAAATCCAAAATAGACTTTATATTACCTGCCTGAGTATTCAAATTATGCGAGACAATATGCGAGAAATTAAGCAGGCGGCTGTTTTGATCACTGTACAATTTCATGGTCTTTAAAAGATCCAATTCTTTTTCTTTCTGCAGCGAAACATCGGTATGCGTACCAATAACACGCAATGGCTTTCCGTTTTCATCACGCTTGATTACTTTACCCCGATCTAATATCCATTTGTAATTACCGCTGGAAGTCATTACACGGTGGTAATTTTCGTAATACGGAATCTCATTATCAAAGTGTTCTTGTATATCAGAATAGTATTTTGGCAGATCATCTGGATGCACGATTTTATCCCAGCGCTCCGGATCGTCAAAAATATCAGTCGATTCTAATTCTAAAATCCTAAGCGATAATGACGAATAAAAAACACGGTTTGTTACCAGATCCCAATCCCATACGCCGGTGGTAGAGGCATCGAGCGCAAATTGAAATCGTTCTTCAGAAATACGGAGTTTTTCTTCTTTATCTTTCAGTTCGGTTATATCAGAAACATGTCCATAAAAAACAACATCACCTGTTGGAAGCGATTCTGTTTTAGAACAGACTCTAAACCAACGGATTCCCTTTTTGGGCAGCAATGCTCTAAATTCTATTTCCCAAGTTTTGATTTCTTTTCTGGCTTTAACCAAAGATTGAAAAAACAATTCACGATCCTGAGGTAAAATCCGATCGTAAATTATAAATTTAATATCGTCTCTAAATTCCTCAAGGGAGAGCTCAAATATTTCATCTACAGATTTACTAACAAGAGGAAAAGAATAATTATTATTGGGATCTATGACAAACTGAAAAAGTAAGTCAGGCATTTCGGCCAGCAGTTTTCGGTAAAATTTATTCACCTCTAAGCAATCATCATTTCCATACAGATCAAAATACATACGCCCCTTTTTTATTAGATAAATCTTAAAACTTTCCCTTAAAAAACAAACAAAACAAACGTGATAATCTTTATTTTATTCTAATTAAAACAAAAATTTAACACAATATATCAATTTTAGCAATAGTATTCTTGATTTACTTTGTAAATCTATCTTCTTGGATGAAAACTGTTCATAATTTCTTTTAAAAATCGACGATCCAGATGCACGTAGATTTCTGTTGTTGTAATTGACTCGTGTCCAAGCATTAATTGAATGGAACGCAAATCTGCTCCATTTTCTAATAAGTGAGTTGCAAAAGAATGTCGAAGTGTATGCGGGCTTATATTTTTTTTCAAACCAATTTTTACGGCTAAATCTTTTATAATAGTAAAAATCATGGCACGGGTCAATTGATTTCCTCTTCGGTTTAAAAACAAGGTATCTTCACATCCTTTTTTTACATTAACATTAGGTCTAATTTCATTTTTATACAATTCGATATATTTTTGCGTAAGCCTGCCTATCGGAACAAAACGTTCTTTATTTCCTTTTCCGGTAATTTTTATAAAACCTTCTTCAAAAAACAAATCCGAAATTTTAAGCGAAATCAATTCAGAAACACGTAGTCCGCATCCGTACAAAGTTTCCAACATAGCACGGTTTCTTTCGCCTTCGTTCGTACTTAAATCAATAGCTTCTATCAACGCATCAATTTCTTCTACAACCAAAGTATCAGGAAGTTTACGTCCTGTTTTTGGAGATTCTATCAGCTCCAGCGGATTATCGTTTCTATAATCCTCAAAAACAAGGTAATTAAAAAAACTTTTGAGTCCCGAAATTATTCTAGCCTGAGATCTTGGGTTTACTTCTTTGGATACTGTGTAAATAAATTCCTGAACCGTCTCGTCTGTTATTTTTACAGGCGAAACTTCTATTTGATTGGTTTCTAAAAAAAGACACAATCGCTCAATATCAAAACCATAGTTCTCGATTGTATTTTTTGACAAACCTCGCTCAATTCTCAAATAAGACTGATAATCTTTTATGTACCGACTCCAATTCATACTCACAAAGTAAATCATTTTTTGGAACAAAAAAACCTTCCTGAATTCAGGAAGGTTTTTTATATTTTCTTTTGATGAAAATTAAAATTTATATGCTACAAAAATTGCTAAATTACCATTTTTTGAGCTGTCTATATAATCCTCAAAATCCTCATCATCATTATTATTATCATAAATACCTGTAAGACCTACAGTGTAACGAACTCCAGCTGAGAAGTTATCAGTAAAATTATACCCTGCCCCAAAATTAAATCCAAAGTCGGTAGATTTGTAAAAATCTTTTGCATCCTCTCCATCAATTTTAGCAGATAATAAGAATCCAATTTGTGGACCAGCTTCAACTGTAAATTGTTTTGTGATATAGAATTTAGCTAATACAGGAATATTAAGATAATTAAGTTTAGCATCATATTTTCCTAAAACATCCTCAAATCGAGCACCTTGAGCAGAATATAAAACCTCAGGCTGAATTGCTAATCTTTCAATAACTTTAATTTCTGCAAAACCTCCAACATGAAAACCAATTAAAGATTTTGTATCGTCTTCATATTCTCCTGTCAATGTTGAAACGTTAAGGCCTCCTTTTACTCCAAATCTAGTTTGCTGCGCATTTGTAAATGCAAACGCCATTACTGCGATAGCAGTTAAAATTATTTTTTTCATTCTAATTTGTTTTAGGGTTAAAATTAATTTACCCTCAAATATAAACTTATACTTATTAAAAAAATATTTGCATTTTAACAAATAAAGTTGTAAATATTAGAAAACAAGTAGGTTGCACACATCTAACGTTAAATAATTAAAATAAAAAATGACCTTTGTAATTTAGAAAAGCTTTTGATTATTACGCTGATAAAAAAATAAAACGTACAATTGAATCCTATATTAAGTGCCATCTTTCATTACAAAAAAAGCCCTTCTAGCATGAGAAGGGCAATTAAAAAAAATTAACTTTAATATAATTCTTAGAATTTGTATGCTACTGATAAAGAGAAACCGCTGTTATGCAATTTAAAATCGTTTCCTTCCTCAGTTTTTGCAATATTTGACAATCCTAAATTATATCGTACACCAGCTGATATGTTTTTTGAAATATCATATCCTGCACCAAAGTTTAAACCAAAATCAACAGATTTAAAAATGTCTTTTACATCTTCTGTTTCAGATTCATTTAGGTATTCATATTTACATTTTGCTGACACTAAAAACCCGATTTGTGGACCAACTTCAATATTAAATTTTTCAGCTGCATAATACTTAAACATAACTGGAACATTGATATACGATAAATTGTATTTTTCATCATACGTATAAATATCGCTAGCATATCCATCTTCATATTTAGTCTTTGCACCTTGTAAAGAATATAGAATCTCTGGTTGAATAGCAAATTTTTCAGAAAATTTGATTTCTGCAAATCCCCCAGCATTAAAACCAACCTTTGATTTCCAATCAAATCCATTATCATCTCCAGTAAAATTTGATAAACTTACACTTCCTTTAACTCCAAATTTAACCTCTTGAGCATTTGCCCATCCGAATGTCAATACTGCAATAGCAGCTAAAATAATTTTTTTCATAGTTATGAATTTATTTGATTATAATTGGCTCAAAAGTAAAACTGTACTTGTTAAAAAATACCCCCTTAAAGATTAAAAAGTATTAAAATAAGCCAAATCAATTTTTACGCATAACTCATTATAAACCAGTAAAATAAAGGCTTTAGCGGTTTTCAGACCCTTTGAAAATGGGAATTTTAGTAATTATTTTTCATAAACTATAAAACAATAAAATCACTAATAAAGTAGTTTTGAATTGTAAATGACATTAAAAAATACCAAACTTTTAAAAACACTTTTATGAAAAAGATAATTTTAGCGGCTGTTCTGTTCATTGCAACATCAGCGGCAGTACAAGCACAATTTTTACAAGTCGGAGTTAAAGCTGGGGTGAACTTTGCAAGTCAGACAGGAGACGCTTACATGCAGGATGTAGCTTTTGATAAAGATGGAATTACAAGTTTTCATGCAGGATTGGTTGCAGAGCTAAAACTTTTAGACCGCTTTTCTGTACAGCCAGAACTTTTGTACTCTACACAAGGAGCAACCTATAAAAATGCTATAAACGAATTTAAAAACGAATTGGGTTATATCTCTATCCCTGTAATGGCTAAATTTTATTTAACTGATTCCTTTAGTCTTGAAGTTGGTCCGCAGGCTTCCTTCTTAGTAAGCGAAAGAAACGAATTTGATGTAAAAGACGCCGAAACTTTTGAATTTGGACTTAATGCAGGATTAGGATTTAAGATCACTAAAAACTTTTTTATTCAAGGACGTTACGGTTTAGGTTTGACAGAAGCATCAAAAAATGCAGATGTTAAAAACTCAACAGTACAATTATCGGCTGGATTCCTTTTCTAAGACAATATCACATACTTTTATAAAAACCGTTCTATTAATTGGAGCGGTTTTTTTATTTTTACACTTTAGTGAAATGATTTTCTAAAAAATGTAAGTCATTTCAAATTACCAATTCAACAAACATTTAGCTTAATTAAACTTATAGAGCTTAATGGTTTAAAAAACGAAACTCACCATACACCCTTTAATTATGAAAATCTGCATTATCAACGGTCCGAATTTGAATCTTTTAGGAAAAAGAGAACCCGAAGTTTACGGAAGCCAGACCTTTGAAGACTATTTTAAAATCCTTGAAGAGAAATTTCCAAACATTGAACTTTCTTATTACCAAAGTAATATCGAAGGAGAATTAATTGGAAAAATTCAGGAAGTAGGTTTTACTTTTGACGGCATTATTTTGAATGCCGGTGCTTATACGCATACTTCAATTGGTTTGGGAGATGCTATGAAAGCAGTAACAACTCCAGTTATAGAAGTTCATATTTCTAATACTTATGCACGAGAAAGTTTTAGACATCAATCTTATTTATCAGGCAATGCAAAAGGAGTTATTTTAGGATTTGGCTTAAAAAGCTACGAATTAGCCATCCAATCATTCTTATAAGATTTTTTTTAACAAATAATTAATAATCTCCGTTTTTCCATCCTGTATTTTTGTTAGAGAAAATGTACTTTATGAAAAACCACATACTATTTGCCTTTTTACTTTTTTCACTTTTTTGCAGCGCCCAAATCAAAGGAACTATTACAGATGAAAAAGGAAATCCGCTTCCCTTTGTTTCTGTCTATGAAGAAAACACATACCGAGGAACAACATCAAATGAACAAGGAAACTACCAGCTACAGGTAAAAGATATCGGAAAAAATAAAATTGTTTTTCAGTATTTAGGTTTTAAAACTCAAAAAATAACTGTTGCTGCAGATTCAAAAAGCATTGTTTTAGATGTTAAAATGACTGAAGAAAGCTTCTCTCTCAATGAAGTTGTAATCGATCCTAAAAGCAATCCGGCCAATGCTATTATAAAAAAGGCGATTGCCCATAAAAAAGAAAATTCTGAAAAGACAGCCCGTTTTACTGCCGATTTTTATTCGAAAGGAATTTTGAAAGTCAAAGATCTACCAAAAAAAATATTGGGACAAAAAGTAGATCTGGGTGAAGATATGGCATCCAATCTTGATTCTACCGGGACAGGGATTTTGTATCTTTCTGAAACCCTTTCGCAGATAGCGTATGAAAAGCCCAATAAGCTAAAAGAAAAAATAATTGCGTCTAAAATTTCTGGTAACAGCAAAGGCTACAGCTACAATACAGCGAGTTTGTCTACCTATGATTTTTACGAAAACAGTATAGAGTTTAATATTAATTTGATTTCGCCAATTGCAGATAATGCATTCAGTTATTATAAATACCAACTCGAAGGAAGTTTTTTTGACGATAATAAACACCAGATTAACAAAATAAAGGTTACGCCAAAAAGAGATAAGGAACCTGTTTTTGAAGGTTACATTTATATTGTTGATGACAGTTATGCCATTTATGCCTTAGATCTGGATATAAAAGGTTATCGAATGAAGAATGAGTTTACCGAATTAATGTCTATCACGCAAAGCTTTAGTTATAATCAGAAGAATAAAATTTGGGCAAAAAATGTACAGACCCTTTCTTTTAATGCCGGGGCTTTTGGTGTGAAATTTTCTGGTCAGTTTAATTATGTCTACTCCAATTATGAATTCCCAGATTCGTTTGCTAAAAAAACGTTCGGTAATGAAATTGTGGCTTTTGACTTGAATGCGAATAAAAAAGACGATGCGTTTTGGAATGAAATTCGCCCGATTCCGTTAACAATAGAAGAAAGTATTGATTACACCAAAAAGGACAGTCTTTTGACCATTAGAAAATCAAAAAAATATACGGATTCTATAGACGCCAAAAATAATAAATTTAAAATCTGGGACATACTTCGCGGTTATGACTACAAAAACACATTCGACAAATATTCTTTTAAGTACGACGGATTATTGAACATTACTTCGCTCAGCTTTAATACTGTGCAGGGCTTTAATTTAGATTCTGGTTTTTCTTTCAAAAAATGGAATGAAGAAAATGGAAAAAGCAGTTCAATAAGCACGACTTTTAACTATGGTTTTTCTGATGAGCGTTTTCGTGTTACAGGCGAATTCAGTCATCGATTTAACACTATTAATTACGCAACCATTTCTGCTTCGGGCGGAACAAAAACCGAACAATTTAATAGCGCCGAACCGATAACCAAGTTTGTTAATTCTATAAGTTCTTTATTTTTTAAAGACAATTATATGAAATTGTATAATCTGGAATTTGCCCAGATTAATTATGCGCAGGATGTTGCAAATGGCGTAAACCTAAATGCAAAAATAGCTTACGAACAAAGAAAGCCTCTTTTTAACACGACTGATTATTCTTTCTTTAAAAGAGATGATATTTATTCTTCTAATAATCCGCTGGCACCCAATGATTTTAGCACTCCTGCTTTTGAGCAGCATCATTTAATGAAAGCGAGTCTGGCTGCAAGAATCAATTTTGGCAACAAATACATTTCAAGACCAGACGGAAGATATAATTTTAAAGACGATAAATATCCGACTGTATTTCTGGCTTTTGAAAAAGCGTTTGCCGGAACTGAGAAAAAATATGAATTTGAAAGAATCGGCGCTGCTGTTCAGTATGATTTATCCCTTGGTAATAAAGGAATCTTAGGAATGAATCTTAGAGCTGGAAAATTCTTTAATGCCGAAAATATTTCTTTTATAGATTATAGGCATTTTAACGGAAACCAAACGCATATTGGCACAAGCGGCCGTTATTTGAATGTTTTTAATTTAATGCCGTATTACACCAACAGCACCAATGATCGTTATTTTGAACTGCATTCAGAGTACAACGACACTGGTTTTATCATGAATAAATTACCTCTTTTGAATCTTCTAAAATCAACAATGAATATTGGTTTTCATGCTCTCGCCCTGCCGGACAGAAATCCTTATACTGAATTTACTGTTGGGTTAGATAATCTTGGTTTTGGCAAGTTTAAATTGTTTCGAATTGATTATGTGCATTCTTACCAAAGCGGCATCGAGCAAAATGGTGTTGTATTTGGCTTGAAGATTTTGAATGTGTTAGATTAGGTACAAAGTGGCAAAGGTTCAAAGGGACAAAGGAACAAAAGCATACACTTTGAGAAGTTGCTGGGAAACTTGAACTGCCGATTACATTATTACAAAATTAGATTTCTAAAATTTCTTATTACCGTAGATTGCGTTAGGGATAGAAGCGATATCCTTTTTGTTTTTTCTTTAAAAACAAAAAGATACAGCGGATAGCCCGGCCGAAGGTAACGCCCATAAAAAAATCCATTTACTCGTTAAAGAATAAATGGATTTTTTAAATTTAATCTTGGAAGCAAAACCTTTGAATCTTTGCGACTCTGCTCCTTTGAACCTTTTAACAGTGATAATCATCTGGTTCGATATGAATCAAGACATTTCCCAACTGTGGGATTTCCTCTTTTAATGTATCCTGAAGTTTGTGTGATAAATCATGGCCTTCTTTTACCGAAATCTTAGCCGAAACAATGGCATGAAGATCGACATGATATTTCATTCCGGCTTTTCGAATATAACATTTTTCGGTACCGAGAATTCCTTCTACTTTTAAGGATTTTACCCGAATTTCTTCTACTAAATCATCATTCATATTTTCATCCATGATTTCGCCAAGCGCCGGTCTAAAGATTTTATAACTATTATATAAAATAAAACATGCGGCAAAAAGTGCTGCCCAATCATCTGCTGACTCGTAGCCTTTGCCCATAATGAGCGCGATAGAAATTCCGATAAAAGCGGCAACAGAAGTAATCGCGTCGCTGCGATGATGCCACGCATCTGCGGCAAGAGAAGAACTATTGGTTTGTTTACTGCGTTTCATTACAACTCTAAAAGAATATTCTTTCCAGATTATGATGGCACCTAAGACAAACAGAGTCCAAGATTTTGGTAAATCATGCGAAGTTTTAATGTTAGCAATACTTTCATATCCGATAATAGTTGCCGAAGTAATCAAAAATCCAACAACCAAAAACGTAATTAAGGGTTCTGCGCGGCCATGTCCGTACGGATGGTTTTCATCTGCAGGTTTATTAGAATATTTGATTCCAAACAATACGAGACAAGACGAAAAAATATCCGTCGTTGACTCGATTGCATCGGCAATCAAGGCATAAGAATTGCCAAAAAAACCTGCTAAACCTTTTATCAAGGCTAAGCAGGTATTTCCGGCTATACTAAAGTATGTAGCTTTTATAGCTTTTTGTTCGTTTGTCATGTAGTGACATTTATTTTTTTGCCACGAATTGCACGAATTACACCAATTTTTATTTAAAATAAATCGTGCAGTCGCGGCTTGCTTTCTTTTTACGCTCTCACGATTTTTGCTCCAATTGCTCTTAAGCGCTCGTCGATACGCTCGTATCCACGGTCGATTTGCTCGATATTTTGAATGGTGCTTGTTCCTTTTGCAGAAAGCGCAGCAATTAATAATGAGATCCCCGCACGAATATCTGGCGATGACATTGTAGTTGCTTTCAATTGAGATTCAAAATTATGCCCCATAACCACAGCTCTATGCGGATCACATAACATGATTTTTGCTCCCATATCGATTAATTTGTCTACGAAGAACAAACGGCTTTCGAACATTTTTTGGTGAATCAAAACATCTCCTTTTGCCTGCGTTGCCACAACCAAAACAATACTTAATAAGTCTGGAGTAAATCCTGGCCAAGGTGCATCTGCAATGGTTAAGATAGAACCGTCGATATCTGTTTTCACTTCATATCCGTCTTTGTGAGCAGGAATGTAAATATCGTCGTTGCGTTTTTCGATTGTAATACCTAGTTTTCTAAATGTATTTGGTATTAAACCTAAGTTTTCCCAGCTTACATTTTTGATTGTGATTTCGCTCTTTGTCATAGCCGCAAGACCAATCCAAGAACCAATTTCGATCATATCAGGCAGGATTGTATGCTCGCATCCGCCTAGGCTTTCAACACCTTCGATAGTCAATAAATTAGAACCAACTCCAGTGATTTTTGCTCCCATAGAGTTAAGCATTTTACATAACTGTTGTAAGTAAGGCTCGCAAGCTGCATTGTAAACTGTTGTTTGTCCTTTTGCTAAAACTGCAGCCATTACAATATTTGCAGTTCCAGTTACAGAAGCTTCGTCAAGAAGCATGTCTGTTCCTTGTAATCCTTCTTCTGGAGATTCTACACCGTAAAAGTGATCTTCTCTATTGTATCTGAATTTTGCTCCAAGGTTGATAAACCCTTCAAAATGTGTATCTAATCTACGGCGGCCAATTTTATCTCCTCCTGGTTTTGGAATATATCCTTTTCCGAAACGAGCCAAAAGCGGCCCAACAATCATAATAGAACCACGAAGTGCGCCTCCTTCTTTCTTGAAAGCTTCGGTTTCTAAATAACCAACATTAACCTCATCTGCTTGAAAAGTAATAGAACCTGGTTCGTTACGTTGAATTTTTACCCCTAAATTGCCCAGCAAAGTGATCAATTTATTGATGTCTATAATATCAGGAATGTTATTAATTTTTACTTTATCTCCTGTTAGCAGCACGGCACATAATATCTGTAATGCCTCGTTTTTTGCTCCTTGCGGTGTGATTTCTCCTTTTAGAGGTGTTCCTCCTTCGATTTTAAAAATTCCCATAGATCTTGTTTAGGTTCTAAGGTTCTTAGATTCTGAGGTTCTAAGCTAAAAAAATCTTAGCATCTTAGCTCCTTAGTCTCTTAGCACCTTTTTTTTATTTCTGATTATTGTTTTTTTGAAATGTCTTTTTTTGACCGCCTTTGTTGTTGTTATTGTTTTTGCTGTTTTGAATTTTTGGCGGACCAGCTGGAGCCGTTTTATTAGACATACGCTTATTGGTACGCATTAAATCGGTCGTATTTAAAAGCTCTTCTGTACTTTCTAATAAGTTTATTCTGCCTCCTGATAATTCAAATAAATGCTCAAAAATCACATCGTCTTTTACGGTGTCTTTGTTCCAGCTCAAAAATGATTTCTTCATGTGGTTGGCAATAACCAGCACTAATGCATTTTTCATTTCGCCGTCTTCCCATTTATTGGCAACATCAATCATGTATTTAATGTTGTTGCCATAAAATCTGTATTTTGGAAAGTTTTGCGGATAGTGCAAAACATCTGGTTTTAGCTCTAAAACTTCTCTTGACGGAATCGGATAAGGCGATTCTACGTTCAGTTTAAAATCAGACATAATAAAAAGCTGATCCCAAAGTTTATGCTGAAAATCTGGAACATCACGCAAATGAGGGTTCAGACTTCCCATTACCTGAATAATATATTTCGCTGCTTTGTTACGCATTTCGTCGTCTTCAATAGCAGTCGCCTGATCGATCAATTTTTGTAAATGACGACCATATTCTGGAATAATTAAGCGTTGTCTTTCAGAATTGTATTCTAAGTTGAATACTACATCACTCGCTGCTTCTCTTTTATATTTTTCGTTCATAAGTTATAATGAAACTATACCCTCTATTGTAGAAACTTCTTTGTATTTGCCAATAACATCGTCAGAGCTGTTCATGGTTACATCTACAGAAACGCTGGTAAATTTACCGGTTTTAGATTTTGTTGTTTTAATAACTGCTCCCATACTATCAAAAGCTTTTTCGACACGCTCTACATTATCTGCAACAGATGGCACAATAAATTTGTACAAGTATTCTGCCGGCCAAGTATTTGCGTTATCTAACTCAACCTTTAATCTTTCGTAAAATTCAGCGGTATTTTTTTCTTTATCGTTCTCCATTCGTAATTAAAAATAAACGCAAATATACGTTTTTGATTTCAGATATTAGATTTTAGATTTTAGATTTTTTCTATTGAAAAGACTACTGTTTTTTAGTCCCGAATTTCATTAATTTACGTGAGTCCTATTATTGCAAATCTCTTCATTAAATTTCATTAATTTTTGGTTGCTTTTAAAATTTAAATTCGTGAAAATTCGCGAAATTCGTGGCAAACCTTTATATTTGAAAATACTTCGAAGCGCTGCGCCTTTACGAGATTAAAAACACATTACAATGAAAAAAATCGTCTTCTTACTTTTTACATTCTTTACTTTTTACAATAGCCAAGCGCAAGAAGTTAAAACATTGACTTATTTCCAAAACGATACTTTAAAACTAGATTTAGATTTATACCTGCCTAAAGTAAAAGCGGGAGAAAAAATCCCGTTGATTATGTTTGCTTTTGGCGGCGGGTTTTCTGGCGGCGAACGTACCAGCGAAAAAGACTTTGGGAAATTTATGGCTGAGAATGGTTATGCCGTTGCGAGCATTTCGTACAGTTTGTATATGAAAGGAAAAGATTTTGGCTGTAAAGGAACTTTGACCGAAAAAATAAAAGCGATTCAAATTGGCGTGAGTGATATGTGGCAGGCTACCGGATTTTTAATTGAAAATGCTGCAAAATACAATTTAGACACTTCTAAGATTTTTATTTCGGGAATAAGTGCGGGAGCAGAAATTGGTTTTCATGCCTCTTTTTGGGATTATAAACTGATGAATTTATACAAAAGCAACATTCCCGAAAACTTCAGATACAAAGGTTTTATCGGCGGTTCTGGCGCAATTCAGGACATCAATTTGATTACGAAAGAAAAAGCGATTCCGATGTTATTAGCACACGGAAGTAATGACGATACGGTTCCGTACAATGCGGGTTCACATCGCTCCTGCCCGACTAATGCTTCCGGCTGGCTGATTCTTTTTGGATCGTATGCGGTTTACAATCAGATGAATGATTTACATAAAGATATTGAACTAATTACTTTCTGTGGTGGCGGACATGAATTTTCGGGTTATCTTTTTCATGACGGAAAACAATATGTTTTAGATTTTGTGAATGATGTTTTGAAAGGAAAAAAATTTCAATCGCATTTGATTGTTCCTTCGAAGAAAAGTGTTAAGTCTGACAAATATTTGTTTTGTGATTAATTTTTAAAAAATGAAAAACATAGCATTTACAGTCACTTTACTATTCCATTTTTTTATCATTTTCACCTTAAAACTGCTGGACAATTTTTTTCTAATATTTTCAATCATCATCACTTTCGTAATTATTGGATTTACAATCAAATTTTTTTTCAAAAAAACAAAAACTAATCTCCATAATATAGGATCAGGAATTTTTTATGGTTCAACAACATCTTTAATCCTTCTTATACTGTTCAGTATTTGGCTAAACAGTAATTTTCCTAGATAAAACAATATTCGTTTAAAAATTAATTTGACTAATCGTAATTAGCATATGGCTTTTGTAGTTTGGCTAAAGCCAGATCGCCAAAAAATCATTGAATTCGTTGGTTAAAACCAACGGCAATTGATACAGTCTGTAGAATAAATTTGCGCACTTAATTTTAAAACTGATCCTTAGAAATAAAATTTTTACAGACAATCTATTTACACAAAACAATTGATTATCATCTGTAGACTCAATTTTCGGACTCAATTTAAAACTGCTCCAGCGGAGCAAAATATTTATAGACAATCTATTTACACAATACAATTAATTATCATCTCTAGACTCAATTTTCGGACTCAAATTAAAACTGCTCCGGCGGAGCAAAATATTTATAGGAAACGTAATTCACAAAAAGAAAAAAGCTCCAGCGGAGCGGCATCTAAATTGTTCAAAATTTGTCACTCTGCTGGAGCTCTATATTAATGATGAATATTTTTTCTACAGATATTTCGTCCCGCTGGGACTTTCTTCTTTTTGATAATTACATTTTTCAAAATAACTCCAAAAACAAAACCATGACTCTTTTTAGCCCTGATGGGAGCGGAAATCCTTTTGCTTTTTCCTTTAAAAAGCAAAAGATTGGAGCGGACAGCAGGAACGTCTGCCTGCAAAAAATGCGAAATCATTCGCTTAAAGCAAATATTATTTTTTATATATTAATAAGTTTAGGTAAATTTGCGCTTTATTTTTAGAAAGTGCAAAAAGAAATTATAGTCCTGCTTGGTGGACCTGGAACTGGAAAATCGACTCTTATTAACGAATTGGTGGCTCGCGGTTATTGCTGCTATCCTGAAATTTCGAGACAGGTAACCATGAAAGCGCAGCAAGAAGGCATTGAACAATTGTTTTTGGAACAGCCTCTTTTGTTTAGCGAAATGTTATTGGAAGGCCGTATTGATCAATACAAAAATGCTCTTGTTGAGCCTGATAATATTGTTTTTATCGACAGGGGAATTCCTGATGTGGTCGCTTATATGGATTATATCGGCGATGAATATCCTGCACATTTTACCAAAGCTTGTGAGGATTATAAATATACGAAAACTTTTATTTTACCACCGTGGGAAGAAATTTACCAAAGTGATGCAGAACGGTACGAAAATTTTGAGCAGGCAGTCTTAATTCAGAAACATCTTATTGAGACTTATAAAAAATATGGTTACGAACTAATTGAAGTTCCAAAAGATACGGTTGAAAACAGAATTCTTTATATCTTAGATAAAATTTAGCAAGGGTTTTAAAGTTGCAAAACTAGAAGCTGATTTCTAAATTTTTAACTTTAAAACTTAAGCCATGCTTGGAGCGCAGGATATTCTTCTAAAATACTGGAAACACGACAGTTTTAGGCCGCTGCAAAAGGAAATTATAGATTCTGTTTTGGATGGGCAGGATACTTTTGCTGTACTTCCGACGGGCGGTGGAAAATCGATTTGTTTTCAGGTTCCTGCTATGATGCAGGACGGTATTTGTCTGGTAATTTCTCCGTTGATTGCTTTGATGAAAGATCAGGTAATGAACCTTCAGAAAAGAGAAATTAAAGCAATTGCACTTACGGGAGGTATTCATACCGAAGAAATTATCGATCTTTTGGATAATTGCCAATTCGGAAATTATAAGTTTTTATATCTTTCTCCAGAACGTCTGCAATCGGATTGGATTCTGGAGCGCATCAAAAATCTTCCTATAAATTTAATTGCAGTTGACGAGGCACATTGTGTTTCGCAATGGGGTCATGATTTTAGACCGGCGTATCTTAAAATTTCGGAGTTAAAAAAGTACTTTCCTAAAATTCCGTTTCTGGCTTTGACGGCTACAGCAACTCCAAGGGTTATTGAAGACATTCGAACACAGCTGGAATTAAAAAATCCGAATCATTTTCAACAGTCTTTTGAGCGAAAAAATATCGCTTATATGGTTTTCGAGGTTGAAGACAAACTGTATCGTGTAGAGCAGATTTTGAAAAAAAATCCGAAACCTTCTATTATCTATGTTCGAAACCGCAAATCGTGTTTGAATATTTCTTCTCAGTTACAATCTTTAGGTTTTACGGCGACATATTATCATGGTGGTCTTTCGGCAAAAGAAAAAGACAAAAACATGCAGTTGTGGATGTCGGAGCAAGCGCAGGTTATTGTTGCTACAAATGCTTTTGGAATGGGGATTGACAAAGACAATGTAAAAACGGTTATCCATACGCAGCTTCCTGAAAACTTAGAAAATTATTATCAAGAATCTGGAAGAGCGGGACGAAACGGCGCAAAAGCTTTTTCGGTTTTACTTTATAACAATTCTGATGCGATACAAACAGAACAGCAGTTTTTGAATATTCTTCCTGATAAGAAGTTTTTAAAAACCATGTACGTTAAATTGTGTAACTATTTTCAGATTGCGTACGGCGAAGGTTTAGACGATACTTTTTCTTTTAAATTGAATCATTTCTGCAATAAATATGATTTTCCGACTTTGAAGACGTATAATGCGCTGCAGTTTTTAAATCAGCAGGGGATTATTACGATGTCTCAGGAATTTTCGGAAAAAATCAGCATTCAATTCATAATAGAATCAAAAGAAGTGATTCGATACATGAGTTTAAATCCCAATGATGAAGAAATTCTACTGGCTATTTTAAGGACGTATCCAGGGGTTTATGAAGTGAAGGCCAATTTGAATCTGGGTTTGATTGCTAAAAAATCGAATCACACCGAGGAACAAGTGGTGGCGCTTCTTGAAAAATTAAAGGAAAAAGAGATTATAGAATATAAGTCTAAAAACAATGACGCTACTATATTGTTTAATGAAGTACGCGAAGACGACCATACCATAAACAGGGTTTCTAAATATTTAGAAAAACAAAATCAGGTTAAAAAAGAACAGCTTTTGTCTGTTCTGCATTATATAAAGGACCAAAAAAGCTGTAAAAACAGATTGGTTCTGGATTATTTTGGTGAAGAAACCACTGAGAATTGCGGCATTTGTTCGTACTGTATTACTCAAAAAGGAAAAATTACAGAAACAGATTCTATCGCAGACAAGATTTTATCTTTACTCAAAACTGCTTCTTTTACTTCGAGAGAAATTCAGAATCAAATTAAAATGGATGCCAATGATATTATTTTGGTACTGCAGGAATTACTAGAAAACAATCACATTATTATACAAGCAAATAATAAATACACTTTAAAATCATAATGGATAAATTGAGAATTATTTTTATGGGAACGCCAGAATTTGCGGTTGGCATTTTGGATACCATTATTAAAAACAACTATGATGTTGTCGGCGTAATTACTGCGGCGGATAAACCTGCAGGACGCGGACAAAAAATAAAATATTCGGCTGTAAAAGAGTATGCTTTGGCAAACAACTTAAACTTATTACAGCCAACCAATTTAAAGGATGAAAATTTCTTAGCAGAACTAAAAGCCTTAAACGCTAACCTGCAAATTGTGGTTGCATTTAGAATGCTGCCAAAAGCGGTTTGGGAAATGCCATCGTTAGGAACTTTTAATCTGCACGCTTCTTTACTGCCGCAGTACAGAGGAGCCGCCCCTATTAACTGGGCAATTATTAATGGTGAAACCAAAACCGGGGTTACTACTTTCTTTATTGATGACAAAATTGATACAGGAGCGATGATTTTAAATTCTAAAATTGCAATTGAACCTCAAGAAACAGCAGGGCAATTACACGATCGATTAATGGTTTTAGGAAGCGAAACAGTTATTGATACTTTGAAAGTGATTGCAAACGGAAATGTTGCAACAACTATACAAGAAGAGAATTCGGATATTAAAACAGCCTACAAATTAAACAAAGAAAACTGCAAAATCGACTGGACAAAATCTGGGACTGAAATTAATAATTTGATTCGAGGACTGAGCCCATATCCAGCTTCATGGTGCTTTTTGAAAGATCAAAATGAAGAGTTGAACATCAAAATTTATGAGGCTCAATTTATTTCTGACTGCCATGCTTATGAAGTAGGAAAAATAATAAGCAATAAAAAAGAAATCAAGATTGCAATAAAAGACGGGTTTATGCAGTTATTAAGTCTACAATTTCCTGGGAAAAAGAGAATGCTGGCGTCCGAATTGTTAAACGGAGTTAGTTTTTCTGAAGTTGCAAAAGTTCATTAAGGTCAGTAAAACAGGGGTTTGTACTTGCTTTTTATCGATGAACAACAGCTGTTATGAACAAAAAAAGCAAGTTATTAACAATTTTTACTAAAATTAACGAAAACGCTTGCACGCAACGGATTTCCTACTAAATTTGTGTATTAACAATTTTTTTTAACCAACAATTAATAACTAATTATTATGAACAAATCAGAATTAATCGATGCTATCGCTGCTGATGCAGGAATTACAAAAGCTGCGGCAAAATTAGCTTTAGAGTCATTTTTAGGGAACGTAGGAGCTACTTTGAAAAAAGGAGGAAGAGTTTCTTTAGTAGGTTTTGGATCATGGTCAGTATCATCTAGAGCAGCTAGAGACGGAAGAAACCCACAAACAGGAAAAACGATTAAAATTGCAGCTAAAAACGTTGTGAAATTTAAAGCTGGAGCTGAATTAGAAGGTGCAGTGAACTAAGTAAGAAAGTTCTCTAAACTAATAATATAATTAAAACCCTCCTTGTGGAGGGTTTTTTTATGCGGTTTAACGATTTTTTTTGTGATTTTAAAAATTTTATGATTAAATTTAATAAAAATTGTAGCCGTATGATTTCAGAAAAATTAAAAAAAGGACACCTGCTTATTGCCGAGCCTTCAATAATTGGAGATTTATCTTTTAACAGATCGGTAATTTTATTAGCAGACCATAACAAAGAAGGATCAATTGGTTTTATCATTAATAAGCCTTTAAAATACACTATTAATGATCTAATACCAGAAATTGATGCCAACTTTAAGATATATAACGGAGGTCCTGTCGAGCAGGACAACCTTTATTTCATTCACAATATTCCTGACTTAATCCCGAATAGTGTCGAGATTTCGAACGGAATTTATTGGGGCGGTGATTTTGAGTCTACCAAAGATTTAATAAACGACGGATCTATCAGCAAGAATAATATTCGTTTTTTCTTAGGTTATACGGGCTGGGACGAAAATCAGCTGGAAAGTGAAATGCAGGGCAACTCTTGGATAATTGCTGATAATAATTACAAAAACAAAATTATCGGAAAATCGACCACTCATTTCTGGAAAGAACAGATTATTGAGCTTGGCGGCGATTATCTTATTTGGTCAAATGCACCTGAAAATCCATATCTGAATTAATTTTCAGAAATGGATTCATTTAGTTTCTGCAATAATAAATGAGCCAGATTATTTGTAAATTCTTTTTTTCGATATTTGGTTATCGGCTGTATCCCCATGATTACATTGGTAAGAAATAATTCGTCTGCTTTTTGAAGATCAAACGGCGAAATTATTTCTTCGCATATTTCTATGCCTTCTATTTTCTTTGCCAAAGCCAATATCTGTTTACGCATAACTCCGTTAAGGCATCCTTCAGAGACTGGAGGAGTAACTAGTTTTTTACCTGTAACCATAAAGATGTTTCCTTGAATCCCTTCAATTACATTTTTACTGTCATTAAGTAAAATACAATTTGCAAGGGCGTTTTCATGGGCAAAAATACTTGCTGTAACATTAATCATCTTATTAGTCGTTTTAATAGACGATAATAATTGTTTTGTTACATAAAAGTCTTTATACAAATCAACTTCGTACTCGCCAGTATTTAAAGCATAAGACTTATTTTCGAGCGGCATCGCATTGATCAAATACGAAATTTCATTGGTCTGAGGCAGATACAAACCGCCGTCATTTCTAAAAACAGTTATTCTAGCTCTTGCAGAAGATGCAATACCTTGTTCGGTGACCAATTTAAGAATCTCTTCTTCAAGAAACTCCATTGTAAAATTCATCGGAATCTGCATACGCACTACACGCATAGAAGCCATGAGTCTAAAATAATGATCTTCAAGAAACAAGATTTTTCCGTTTATTATTTTTACAGTTTCAAAGACACCGTCACCATATAAGAAAGCACGATTTTGAGTTAATACATTATTGTCCTGCTGTGCTGTGTTTCCGTTAAAATTAATCATAAAAAAACCCTGAATTTTGTTCAGGGCAAATATAAGGCATAAAATAGACTTTTACTAAACAGATCCTATAAGATGTTTAAGATCTGAGATCTGATTCTCCCACAACTGTTTAGCCTCTCCTATTTCTTCTTTATCAGCAAAATCTACCACCATAAGCGATACGTCTTTTGTTAGTTCGTCCACTAAAATATGCAGTTCAAAAAAGTATTCAGTGTCTTTACTGCTGTCGTCTACCCATTTGAATTTTACTTTTTCTCCTGTTTTTTTTGAAGCCAAACGTGCTTTTTCCTGAGAGTCATTCCAGATGAAAGTAAAAAACTCTCCTCTTGAATTTACATTATCTGCGAACCATTCAGACAAACCTGATGGAGTTGATATATATTGATACAATAATTGCGGCGAAGAATTGATCGGAAACTCGATTTCGTAACGTATTTTTGAATCCATGTGCTACTTTTAATTTTTTTGGAAATATAAGAATATATGTCCAAAAACAAAGCATATTTAAAAATATTTTTTTTTCTTCATTTTATGCTTGCGAGCTTTAATATTATTTCTATCTTTGCACCCGCAATCAGGAATTCATGATAGCAGTCTTGGCGAGGTAGCTCAGTTGGTTAGAGCGCAGGATTCATAACCCTGAGGTCACGGGTTCAACTCCCGTCCTCGCTACAAGTTCCGAAACCCACTCCCAAAAGGGGTTTCGGACTTTTTTTAAAACTCTTACGGCTAGTAATTACAGTTAATCGACAACCCTTTCGACAACCCTAAGTAATTACAAAATGGCAAAAAATCTATCATTTAATTGCTCCTATTCTGAAATATGGGTGCATCCAAAAAACTGGAAAACATTAACATCACAGAAGTCTTTACAGCTTGACTGGCGTGTTGAATGTAAATTTTATGACCCTCTTTTCAAAGAAAAGTACCCAAAAGGCTTTCCATTTAGAAAAAAAGCAAATCGTTTCAAAACGCTGGAAGAACGTAAAGCAGTAATTGAAACTTGGTTGGAAGAAATTCCAAAACTACTCGAACAAAAAGGCTACAATCCAATTACCAGAAAATACATGATTGAGGAAAAGCCGGAACCAGTTCCAGAAGATCGATCGCTAACCGAGATTTGTCCTGAAACACCTTTTCTAATTGCATTGGATTTAGCTCATAAAAGTATTAAAGTTGCCGAAAGCACTTATAATGACATAAAATATATGCTTGGCAAATTTAAACCCGCTGCAGAACAATTAAGATTTGATGAATTAAAAATTAGCGAAGTAAAAAGAAAACACATTAGATTCACTTTAGATCATCTGGAAGAAACCGAGACAACTTTCTCAGCTCATAAGTTTAATAAGTATCGTGGTTATCTCTCTACATTATTTAAAGAACTTATCGAATATGAAGCGATAGAAAGCGATGTGGTTTTACAGATCAAAAAAAGAAATCATGAAACTAAAATCCGTGAAATTCTTTCATATCAAGACCGAAAGAAAGTCAACACTTATTTAAAAGAAAACTTTCCAGACTTCTGGAGATTTACAATTTTATTCTTTCATTCAGGAGGCAGGATAACAGAACTTTTAAATTTGAGAGCTGAAGATGTTTTTCTAAACGAACAAAAATACAGAGTACTTATTAAAAAAGGCGCTCAATATAAATGGACTGATAGAATTATAAAAGATGTTGCTCTAGATTGTTGGACAAAATCTTTGCATGGAGCAAAGAAAGGCGATTTTGTTTTCTCAGTAGGATTGAAACCTGGTCCAGATAAAATAAGACGCGAACAAATTAACCGTCGTTGGAAAACACATGTAAAAGACAAATTAAATATAACAGCCGATTTTTACGCATTAAAACACTTAAACTTAGACGAAACGACATCGCTTCTTTCAATGGCCGATGCAGCCAAAATGGCATCACACACTTCAACTGCAATGATTCAAAAACACTACGCAGTTGGCGAACAAGATCGCCAAAACGAAAGATTGCGAACTTTACAAAACAAATTTGCGTAAAAATACCTGATTGTATTTTAAATTAAATTTATATAATTACAGCTAATCTTAAAAATATAAATTATGTCATTTGAAGTTACATCACTAGAAGAAAAAGGTATTTATACTTTATACCCAATGTATGAGTCTTTAGTAAAAGATTTAGAAGCGAAAGAGTTTTTATCTGATGAAGATCAAATAAAACTTAAGCATTTCAAAAATAACATTGCTGCAATTGAGAATTATGTTTCAGACAAATTACAGGCAGGAATAAGATGGTCTTTAGCAACTTTATTTCAAGAAGCCGGTATGAATCCAACTTTAATTTTAGAGTTTTATCCTGGAACTAAGAGTTATAAAAAATATGGAAAAGAAACTGTTGTAAATGTTGAGTATACTGAAGAAGACTTAAGGCAAATATTTGAAAGCATACGCAATGGATCGCCGAGAGTTACAGGAACATTAAAATATAAATCAGTACCAAGTTTTCAACCTGACGAATTAAATACCGGTGATATTTTTGGAATCCAATTTGTTGGATAAAAAAAGCAGCTCATTTACTGAGCTGCTTTCCAAACTAACCAAACCAAATACAAATAAAACTATTTCTTTTTCTCTATCTTCATTATCTGACTTTCTCCACATTGATCGAAAGTTTTTACAGTAAATACTTTTTTACCAAATAACCTGGTCTTTATTCCTAAAAATTTCCATTGGTGGCGCTCCCAATAAGCAACAGCATCAGACTTATTTTCAAATTGGCGATCTTGCACAACTACTTTTATTTTTTGTCCATCAAAAGAAACAACACCGCTTGTAATTAAGCAATTAACTGAATCGGACCATGTTTGCTGTTTTGGAATACTATTTTTTATTGCATCGACCAAACCAGTAACATCAGTTTCTTTTTTTGTAGTGTCACGGAATTTGAATGCGTTCGAAACAATACTTTCAATTCTGTTCAACTTTACTCCAGACGCTTCTAATTTATTTTTTAAATCAGAATTACCATACTGCAGATATTCTTTTATTTCATCTGGAGTTAAAACCTGACTGGTAAACCTTAAACTATCTGACTTTCTCAGCTGGCTTATGTTTTCAGATTGCCGGATATTTTCTTCTTTTTGATGTTGATAATCTTTAAAAAACCAAACCGCGACACAAGCGACCAAGATTAACCAAAGTATTTTTAAGTTTTGAACAATTGCAGATACTTGCATATTTAAAGTATTATATAGTTGTTTTTATCACGCTTTTTATTTTGAAGAACTCTCCAATCTCCAAAACCTTTCTTTTCGAAGTGCGGCATATCTTTAAAAGTTTTCCAATCTCCTCCCCAATTCCAGCCGTGTTTTTTGAAAACTTCTACACATTCCATCCAATCAGCTTTTTTATCTCCATCCCAATCAGCTTTCACATCCCAAGATGCCGTTTTCTGGTCAATTATTAAAGCAATATCGACCGCAAACGCATAATTATGGATCGACTGACCGCCTTTTGCATTGGTAACAATTTTACCTGGTTTTGTTCTACCTTGAGCGTAAAGAGCATCCTGCTCAACAAAAGTTCTCAAACCTTGTGTAATTCTAACTTGCGCACGGCCAGTTAAAACTTCATTACATTCATTTATAATAATTGTAACTTCGTCTCGTACACTTGGATGCAACTCATCAATTCTTTGTGCTGTAACTTTATCCATGATTATATTTTGTTATCGTTATTGTTTTCTACTGGAAGAGGCTCTTCCACTTTCTTTAAAAAGGCATGAACAATGCTCATAAGTCCTTTTCGAATTGAATTCAGTAACATGGTTACTATATCAACATCTTTTGGTTCTTTTCCGGTCCGCATTACATAAAAAGAAGTTATGATCGAGATTGCTTCTGCAACTACTAGAACTTTCAAAATAGCATCAGGCAAAGCTTTCATGTCATACCCCAAACCTTTAGCAGCTAATGCAACAACCATTGGAATAAATAAACACATTGTTTTTGACATTATTCCCTCTAACAGCCTAGCCATTGTAATTTTTACTTTTAATCTAAACGATTTACCAATACCAAAAAACGTATCAATCAACATTAAAATCAAAAGTATATTCACGACTTCGGTATTTATGTTCAAAAACAAAAACGCTCCGTAAATCACTCCTTTTATCTCATTTCCGTACTTGGAAAGTAACTCGTAAAAACTATGTTCCATTTTTTTCATAGTTGAAATTATTAATTTATACACACTCATTTTAATTCGACTAAGTAGAGTTCATCATAATAGTAGGTTTTAATTTTGTTTATAATAAAATCGATCTTGATCGGTTATTGCTTCATCACAATGATTTTTACCAAGTATCTTATCTAAGAATCTACGAAACCAAGTATCTTTTTCGTAAATGTGAACCAAGCCAGTAATTGCTGAAATAGTTTGATACCATTTTCCGTATTTAATCCTGCCTTTAACTCTCAAAACATCATTTAAAAGTTCCCCCGCTCCAGCACATGCAATACCATCCAAAGCAAGCGTAACACTTCTGACTATCGGAATTAATTGTTTAGAAAAAGAATAATCTCCCTTTAAAATATGTTTAACAAAAGTGTACAGAATACCGATAATAGCGAACACAATAAAAATTATACCTCCAAAAATCAGTATAAAAATTTCTTTAATTAATTTCCAAGGTTCTTTAATTAATTTCCAAAGTTCTTTCATGATAGTACCCATTTTTCAGGCTTTAACCAAAAAACAGTTTTATCAGTCGAATTTCCATCTTCATCTGTTAGAAAATCATTTTTGACAAAATGCAGTAAGCCATGTGGTATTTTCGCCCACTCTCTTTCATTATGTGTTAACTCTACAATATGCCCGTTTTCTTCTTTGGTAAAAGATAGCCCCAGACTTTCCACATACATATCCAAAGCCTTAACATCTGCATTTGACAAAGTTTTTTCAAACTGCGTTCCGTACAGAGTCATCGCGTCGTTATCATCTATCAAATAGTTTTCTAACTGATAAACACGTCCATACGGATATGACTTGAAACTCACAACTTTTGTGAAAATTTTAGAATATTTAAAGCCCGTACGACCATCGCCGTACATGCCTTTTTCAGTTGACTTTATCATTTGATATGGTATTTAATGATTTTAAAATTATTTAAACGTATATTATTGTTGCTCCTCGGGTTCCAGATGCATAGACAAGGTCACCGTCTGGACTTCCTGAGTTAATTGTCTGCAAAGCCACTGGAACAGTTATTGTACATCCTGTTTTTATCGTATTAAAATTAGCATCGTTGTTTAATGTAATACCAAGTTGAGTCAATTGAGGCGCATAGAATTCTAACAAGCTTGAACAGTTTTGCATTAGCCTGTACCCGGTAACCGTTTTGCATTTCGGCATATAAATTCTTTGTAATGAAGTGCAATTTTCAAAAGTTCCAGTATTCCCTGTTGCGGAAGCTGAATTACAAGTCACTAATTCAGGAAAATTGAACTCAACAATTTTGCTGCAACTTCTAAAACAAGCCTCTCCAATAGTTGTTACTTTAGGAGTGACTATAGTGGTTATTTTACTACTTCCAAGAAAAGACGCGATCCCTAAAGTTATACAGTTCCTTAATTCTGAGATAGCAGCTAAATTAGTAGTGCCGAAAAAAGCATTATTTCCGATACCGGTTATTAAATAATCCGTATCATAATAATAGGTTATCGCAGTATTACCATTGAACGCGTTAACAGGAATTACATAAGAACCTCCAGTTATTGCAAACTGTATATCACTGCCTACTATAGAGAAAACTTTTATTCTATAAGCTGCAATACCCAATTTTGCCGCTACTAATGCTGGCGTATTTAATGTTGCAGACACTCCTCCAATAAAAGTATTCGCAATTGCTTTTACTTTTCCGAAATAATACTTTTTACTTGTAACTCCCATACTTAGACATTTACACTTACCGTGTTAGAATTTAATTTTCTGACAAACATTCCAAAAACCAAATCGGCTGTAGCAACTGTAGGAGTTGGCGGCGCAACCCAACTAAACGGACTTGTAATTGACCAAGTAACTGTTACGCCTGGGTAAACGATAAAAGGAAAATTCAACTGATTATTTAAAGTTGCTGGAACGGTAATAGTGCAGTTAGCGGTAAATAAAACTGTTTTTCCGCTCCAAGCGTTTAAAACATTACTATTTCCAATAATTTCAATTTGCTCATCGATAACTTGTTTTCCCGTAATCAAATCATTAATCTGTTTTTGCAATTTTCCAAAAGCAGAGAGAACAGTATCCGTTGCGGTTATAGCTGTACCCACAGTAAATGAAACACCAGTTAAAACATATGACATTACCAAAGACAATGTTGAATATTTATTTACAACGCCCTCGGAAATATTATCTGTAGTTAAATTTGGAATTTGACTAAAATTTATTTTTCCAAACGAATCCAAACCAGCATAACCATTTGGCTGGTTTTTATTTACTTTATCTTCTTTACCATCTCCAATTACAGGTGGTGTTGGTTCATTAACTTCAGAATCTGTTACCAAAACAAAAGTTGCATCAATTGTGTTGTCAGGTCTAGGGTCAGCTGTTGGACTGGAAATACTTTCAGCGCCAGGTATTCTAATAAATGTATTTAAGTTGGTAGCAACGACTCTATCTAAACGTTGTTTTCCTGTTGAAGCTAAAGGAAATGTTATTTCAATATCACCTGTATTAATGTACTGGACGTTATTAATCAACCATTCCCAACCAGCCAAAAATGTTTTTTTTAATCCAGCATTTGTAATTCCGTTTTCTTTTGTGATCTGGTTGTAATATGGAAGATCAGATTCGAAATTTAAACTATTCCTTGTATAAATAACTGGTAATAGCGCATTTTGCAATGCTGCCAGACTGCTAAAAACTACTCCATCAACAGAATAATTTGAAAAAATGTCTAATCCGGAAAGTTCGAAAGAAGTATCATAAACGTTTACAATCTTCAATTTCCCAGACACAACATGCGGCATAAAGTTTTTGAAGTATGGTATTCCGTTTAAGGAAAATTTCTCAGCACTTATATTTAAAATAATTATCATTGTATCACTTTGGTTTTTGAAGCATATTTATAACTTGGCATGCAGCTGTTTGAATCATTCCAACTTGGATAATCTGCTATATTTCTTTCAATGAATTTTACAACATCAATCATCATTAAATTAGCCTCTTCGCGTTTTTTATACCAAGCGTTTTTCTTATTATCATCTGTGATCGGCGTTGAGTTTGGCGTTGCTTTAACAACAAATCCATGAGAGGTTGAGACTTCCCCAGAGCTCATTTTAAATCTTGCATAACAGAAGTACGAAAGAACAGTTGAAATGCCTTGAAAACTGTAAGTTCTGCCATTAAAAGGATATTCGCCACCGTCAATAAGTTTCTTCCATGCTGGCTCATCTTTCTTTGAAAGCAGATCAAAATAAAAATCTTCTTGAACCTTTGGTTTAAAATCGAACTCTTGAGCTTCGTTTATAAAAGTTTCAAATTCTCTTGAATCGTAACCAATTGCAACTTGTAATTTTGCTGCAACTATATCTTTTGTAATTAATAGTATGGCCATAATTGTATTATTCTTGAATTACAGTACTTAAAAGCAATTTTGATGTCTCAATAGGATATCCAAAAACATGATGAAGTAAAGCAACTCCCTGCGTGAATGTGATTTGTTTTGATAAAACTGTTTTTTGAACATTCATAACTCCATTTACCTTGTCACTTGACGGAACAGGATCCGTTTCTTCATCATAATTAACTGTACCATCGTCCAACAAAGAATATTGCTTAATGGTCCAGTTATTAGTTGGATTGATGTCGTATTTGTAGTTTCTAAAAAGTTCTTTAAAAAGCATTTCCAATTTTTCTTGATCTTTTGAGATTAAAGAATTATAAATTGACTGCGCTTTTATTAAATCTTCTCCAGAAGTATTTCCAAGTTTTCCAGCGACATAATCGACAAGTTGCGGAGGAATGTTCTTAAATGCTTTTCTAATGTAGTTTGCAGATGAAGTTTCGAAATGTGCATACTTTTCAGCCTTAACATCATTTTTAATTGTATCAAAGCGAATGTTTCCGTTTTTGTTTTGCTCATCATCCCAATCATCCTCAATAAGCAATTTGGAACTTGAATTTTCAAATCCAGATAAAGCTTTTACATTTTTCTCAAATGCTTCTTCATCCTGTTTGCTTTCAAATTTTCTGTGTCTAATAAAAGTAGCATCCTCGAAACTTCGTTTTGAAGTTCCATTGTAGTACAATCCTAATTGGCTTTCTGTATCCGCAAACGTGTAAGCTCTCTCAATTAAACTTTTTGGATAAGTATATTTTTTAGATAATTTGAAGAATTTAATTTGCCCTTTATAGTTTTCCCAACCTCCCGCTGCATCAACTTGAGCTTGAATTACATCTGGTCTTGGGTTGTAGACGTCAAAAATGTCTATTTCTTCTTTCTTCAAAGACTTACCCCATCCTTTAGGAGAAACTAAAATCTTCCCGCTGAAATCGTTACTATCTTTTTTCCCAACTTTGCAAAGTGTGTAAGGAATAATTTTAAAACTATCCTTTTCATAATTGGCATTGTAGCCTACATTAATGAAAACACCTTGATGTCTTGAAACAACTTCTGAAATATCAAACAATAAATCGTTTGGATTCTGAGGATCGAACTCATCTTCTGATAAATTGATGTTTGACATATCAACTTCAAAGCCCCCGCCACCTAAAAAGCTCTCATACAACCAAGCACATTGAAAAGCTGTAGGCGAATTATCAATCAAGTTTTCTACAATAAGCGATTTGAGGTTATCTTCGCCATCGAAAATAACCCCTAATCTTTTGTTATAAATCTCAATTCTTTCTTGCTTGTATTGTTCTACAACTTTAGACTTCATAAGTTTTATTTTGCTTTATTATTGACCTTGTTCAGCTTCCTCTAAAGCGATTTGCGCTGCTTCCATAACTTCAAATGCAGCTTCTTTTTCTTCATCAGTTCCAGAAGCCTCTAATTCTTTAAACTTCAAAGATGCTGTATCGAAATCTTCTTTTAGTTCATCGATAGTTTTCACTTTTGGCTTTAGTGATAATTCTATGATAACTACTAATTCGTTTAACTGTTCTGGAGTTAACTCTTTAACTTTTTTAGAAACTCCGGTTACTGTTGTTGCTTTACTTTGGATATTTAATTTTCCTAATAAAGAGATAGCTTCCTCAACAGTTACTTTATGTTCTCCAATAACTACAGATTCAGAATCTTGATCTGATTTATTTTTAGAATTTCCAGCTTCATCTGTGTTATCGTTTTCTACATATTCTTCAAGCAACTGTTCTAAGTTTTCCGGAACAACTCTAAACAATGATCTTCTGTTTGGATTTTTAGCTAAAATTCTAATAGCATCATCATCCGTTAAGTTATGTTTGCTGTAAACATCAGATGTACCTGGTACAGGAATAATTACACCATCGTTTAATTCAAATTTTGATTTTTCTTTTACTAGTTCCATTTTGTCAGGATTAAAGTTTTTTAATTTAGAAATGTAGCCACCTATTTTAGATGGACAACTGGAGCAAGTCTCTCCAAATATTTTGAAGTGAAGCTCGAAAACATGCTTTAAAAAAGGGATGCCGTTTTTATCGTTTCCACTTAAAGTTTGATAATTTGCATCCCTTATTTCTTTTAATGTTTCCTTTTGCTCTTCACTAAGGAGTGACTGGCGCAACATACTCGTTTGTTTCAATCCAAGTTTCAATCGCTTCAATACCTCCAGTCATTTTAAATAATTTAATTGCTGTAGATTCTTCTTCGCCCTCTTTGGTTGCAACTGCAATTTTGGTAACTCCAGAATCCGCTGCAGAATTGTAGTTGTCTTCTGTGATCTCCATCCCACTTTCAAGGCCAGCGATCTCATAACTTAATTCTCCACTAATTCCAGTATCAATCTTTTTAGAAAGAGTTACCACTCTTGCACCGTCAACCAACTCTTGAACACGCTCTCTCTCATCTTCTCCTTTGTAAGTGACAGTAAATCTGTCAGTATGAATATATCCGTTACTAAAGTCTTTAATTGACAAAGCATGTTCGATAGAACTTACTTTTTTGCCTCCAGCTGGATAAATTTTAGCTCCTGTTTTCAACACTAAAGCTGTTACAACTGTACCTCTATGAGATTTTTGAGTTGCCTCAACATCGATATCATCGTGATTGATGTACCACTTTTTAGAAACTCCTTGTTTTGGTCTGTGTCCACACTTTACAGCAAAGGCACCAGCTAATTTTTCGTCGCAATTTTCTGCCATGATTATAAGTTTAAAAAGGGAGCTTTAAACTCCCTTTGATTAATATTAAATAGCTGCTCTAAATGCGTATGGATTAACCATTTTAAAGTCAACTAAGTAGTTTGCTTTAATGTAGAAGCTCTCATCATCTCCTCCAATATACTCAAGAGTAATATCTTCTAAAGATGCAGCATCATCAACTCCTACTTGCAAATGCTCTTTTTTAGTGAACAACGCAAAGTGAGGTAAATGAATATGTGGAGTAGTTCCAGTCACGAAATCGTTTCTTCTCCAACGATCATATTGAACAATCGGAGTTAAAGATTCTCCATCGATCATTGGGTCTGTAATACCTTTTTGAGTTAAATCAACATTGCTTTGAATGCCGTAACCATTAGCACGCTTAACCCATTTTTGATAATTTTTAAACAATCTATTTGAAGTTAAGATTGTATCTCCCTCAAAATCGTAAACATCATCAAGCAATGATTCGTATAAATCCAAAGCATAAGTCGCATCAAGATTTAACTGATCTGTCATAGCTCCAGTATTTTTTGTTAACGGAATAAAACTTCCAGAAAACTCAGGTAATGTTTTCAAATACTGTAAAGTTGGTAACAAACCTTTATCAATGATGTCGTAGAATTTTGTTTTTCCAGCTTCATCCGTAAGAATGTCTTGAGCTGCAATATCTTTATCGCCCATCAATACAATTCTAAGTAAATCGGCTTTCATTGCTTTAGTTACTAAATCCTCAATAAAAACAGCAAGCTCAGTTCCTGTAAGGTCTTTTCTTGCATATCCATTGTTAAGGCCCCATTGAACAAAAGAATCTTCAAATTCGGTGAAGCAATATTTAATTTTAACTTCGGCCATCTTTGGATTCCATTTTTGCGAGAACGCAGGAAACTTTGGCGAAATACCTGTACCGCCACATCCTTGGGATGCAACTGTAACATATTCAAAGTTCTTCATTGCTGCAACTTGCTTACCTCCTTTAATACCAGGAACTATTGTAAAGAATTCAGACGTATCTTGTTGGAATACATCATTTTTCACAATTTCTTTTAAGCTCTGAATGTAAATATCAGATGTCGCTAAGTCTGTAAAATCGGCTACTAATCCCATTTCTTATTTATTATTTCTTTTTTTAATTGCCTCACGTGTTTCACGGGCTGCATCCGCGTCATAGGTGCTGGTGCCTTTACCTCTGTTCCCTTGTTCTGCTGGAGGGGCTTCATACTTTGACTTAATTCCTTTACCTAACAGGCTAATTTTTTTGTCAAATTTTTCAAACTGATCTGCAATTAGATCAAATCCAGCTTCGTTGTCTTTTTGTGTTTTTGCATATTGCTTTTGAAAAACAGAGAAAGAATTAGCCAATCTGTTAATTGAATTCATCACTTCAGAATTACTAGGCTCTTCATCCCCTCCACCTTGTGGAGCGTCTTTTATTTCTGTAATTGCCCCATCAACAGTTACAATTGCACTTCCATCAGGAAGTAAATGTTCGTTGTCTTTGACTTTGCTTCCAGTATCATCGACTACTTGATCGCCAACTTTTGGCTCTTCAGCTTCGGTGACAACAGTTACGATTGAGCCATCAGCCAGCGTGATGTCTATATCGAATGTTTCACCCTCTTTTTTATTGCTGAATTTCTTTTTTAGGTTGTCTAAAAAGCTCATATTAAAATTTATTAAGGATTTACGATTAGAATAATTAGCATATCGGTCAAAGAAGTCTTGAATAATCGCTGGTTTTTTTGAAATTGTATCAAAAATTTTGGGGTTGTTGTCTAAAAAAGTAGTTACAACAACACCTAAGTCGTTAGGGTTTGAAGAAAAAAGAGAATCAGTTGCCGCAGGATCATCAACCAAATCAACTGCTTTGAATTTTTCTAGTTGATGTAATACTTTAACCTTGCCATTTACTGGTTTTTCATAAGTTTGAGAAAATATATGAATTGAATTTCCAAACATATCAGGATTAGTGTCTGCCATATGCATGATGTAATCAAACATTTTAACTCCTTTGCCCTCAACTTCTGTTTGTTTGGTTATTGAATCCAAATGTAAATCTGCATACACATTGCCATCTTGAATGTTAAAATTTCTGTAACGGCCAATGTACGTTCCAAAAGAAGTACTACACATATTAGGATGTCCGAATCTGGATTTTATTCCTCCATCAGATTCGTTTCCAGTTTTTACTAAATCATTTAAAAACAGCTCATCGAAATAACTATCATTTTGATTGTCTCCAAATTGTGCTATACAAGTATTTTTTAAAATTCCATTTTCCTTATCAACATTAATGTTTGTTGATGAGAAATTAGGGAGCGCTTTGAAATATTTAGAATTCATACAGTAACATTTTTTGTTACCGTAAAATTACTTTAAAAAACTGCATTGGTTAGGTAATAAAAATTACCTATCTTTGTTTTATGATAGTATTATACGTAATCGGAGCATTATTTTTATTGCTTGGTTGCTATCTCTGGATTAAACTTGTTTTTGTTTTGATGAACAAAATCTATCGATTTGCTTTTATAAAAAAGATAAGAGAAAATGCAAATCCATACATTCAGGAACAAAAAGCCAGAATGAAAAATGATAGAGATTATGAAGAATATCAAACTTGGATGAGAAAAAAAGGAGATGGATTTCCGCTTGAAAAAATCATTACAAGCGATGAAAAACAAGCAATTGCAAAACTTAAAAAGTACCTATGAGTTAGGTACTTTTTTTATTTTGATAATTTGGAAACTATTTTTTTTATCATCTCCCAATGTATTTTGAAATCGGCTGAACAAAAATGATAAGCATCCATTTTACTACTTCCATCATTAATATAAAAATGAAACTTTTCAAAAATTTCGAGATTACGAATCCAGTTAGGATTTATCAAACCTAGTTTTGTAAGTTCTTTAATTTCTTTTGTTTTATGTTTTAGTTTTACGTACAGCATATTACAAATATAGTAACAATAATTGTTACCAAAGTTTTTTTGGACATTTATAATTTTTACTTCTAACAGCAGTTGAAAGAGGGCAACCGCAACCGCCCTCTTTTTTACTGCAATACATGCCTTGGATTTCCGAAATTGAGTAATCAGGAAGTATCGCTGTGTGTAATCCGAACTTAGCTGCAGGACATTTAATACATATTTCTGCGCGTTCTTTCGCTAATTCTAAATTTGCCACATCATCTCCCTGAAGATAATTACTCCATCCATTTAATATATCATCTAACTTGCCCATAAGTCTGCTCCGTCTACTATTTTTGCGTAATCTTCTTGCTCATAATTTATATCTGTGACTGCCGTAAATACTTTAGGTTTTGGCAGATTAAGATTTGCTTCCGCTACTTTAGCTCCCAAAAGATCATAATCAATTCCCTGAGAATTATTTGTATTACTGTACATCTGAATAACTGATGATGGCAGGAACTGGCTTGAAAAATCTATTCCAGAATTTGCATTCATCATTCGCAACAATCCTTTATTGTTTTTAGTCGCTTCGGCAGTGATAACTGATTCTCCTTTTGATAACATCGCTGGAATACTGTCGCTGGTTCCGGTACCTGGTCCGTCCAGATCAACCGCACCTTTTGCAAGTTTAACATCTGTTTTTGTAGAATTGATCTTAGATATGTTTGCCAAACCTGCAGCGACTACCACTCCCGCAGCAACTGCTCCAAGTGCTGGCCCTACAATAGGAATCCCTGCTAAAGATTGGTAAGCTTTAACTGCTCCCAGATATGTATCGATTGTTGCTTGAGCTGTCGCTGCAACTTTACCCGCTGCAGTTTCTTTACCAAGTAAATCCGCTAAACTTCCAAATGTACTTGACGCTACTGCTAATTTTGCGTTGTAATAATTTGCATCTAACTGCTTCTTTAAAGCATCATATTTTTTATTTATGATAACAGTATCAGCTCCTGTTTTTTCTGCAGCCGCAACTTCTGCCGTTCTGGCTCTCTCAAGATTAGCAACTAAACTTTGATATTCATTTTCTACTTTGAGTGCTAGAATATCGGCTTCGTTCTGTTCGTCAATAGCTTTCTTATCTTTATCTTCCTGTGCTTTCTGATCAATTAAAGCCCTCTTTTCTTCATCAAACTTATCATCGATTGCTTTAATTTGAGCGTTGTATTCTTCAGCATTGATAACTCCCTCTTCTAACCGTTTAGTTTGAAACGCTGCCTCGGCTTCAGATATCCTATTTAAACGGTCAAGTTCCTGTGTTACTAACTCGTCAGTTAAGAACTTATTTGCATCTAATCTAGTTTTGTTGTTGTCTAAATAAGCTTGTAGTTCCTGATCGGCCAAAGCTATAACAACATTTGTTTGAGCTTTTAAATATTCATTCTTGATGTTGTTTTGATCTGTCAACAACTTAAGCTTATCGATCTCAGTTTTCTTAGATGCATCAAACTCTTTTTGTGCGATATCTAATTTCTTATCGCGAATCTGCTCTTCATACTTCAATCCCTCTGCTAGAGATTTTGCGCGATTTCCCTGTTGAGAAATAAACAAATCAAGTTCCGCTTTTGCCTTACGTGCTGCATCATCTAATATTTTTTGTCGAGCTTCCTCTGCTTTTTTTGCATCTTCAATTGCTTTCTTACGTGCTGCCTCTCTCGCGGCCTCTTGATCTTCCAACAACTTATTTTGTTTGTTGATGTTTTTTTCTTGGTTAGAGTAAAACTCATTTTCAATATCTGTACTTGCAAGAATAGCTTTCTTCAAATTATCGAAAAGCTCATCTGTATTATTGGTTTTACTTTCAACGAATTCTTTATATGCAAATCCTCTCTTTTGAAGTTCCGCAAATTCCGCAGCAGTCAACTTAGCTTCGTTTTTAATCTGCAAAAGGGCAAGTCTCATTTGTTCATCTGCATTTGCTTTTCGCTGTTGAAAATCTTCTTCCTCTAATTTAGACGCTCTTTGAAGTAATGACAATCTCTCCTCTTCTGATTTGGTTCTGTCTTTTGCCTGAATGTTTAAACGGTTAATCTCGGCTCTATTCTTAGCCGTTGCAATCTCCTGACCCTCCATAGCATCTTCCAAATCCTGTTGAGCTTTTTTAAGCTTAACGGCTTCATCATAAGCTTCTCCCATTGATTTACCCATGTCCTTAAAACCTTTGATTGGGTCAGCTAGAAAAGAACCAATCTTTTTTAGAGTTCCTCCCAGATCACTCAATCCAGTAACAAAAGACATTATACCTTGCTGAACTACTTTTATAACTGCTCCAAGTCCTGCCATCGCCTGTTCGACAAAATCTACCACAGGAGTAAAGGTTTTCAAATAAGAAATTAATAAGGCGATTGCAATAACAAGTAAACCAATACCAGTTGCAGCAATAGCTAATGCAAATATTCTCATCGCTCCGGTACCTAAGTTGGTTGCGATGGTCATAGCTTTTTGAGCTAATGTCATCGATTCTGTTCCATCGGCAGCGTTTCGCATGTTTTGCGCTGTCTCAACAATATCATCTTTGATTGGCTGAAATAACTTTGAGGTTTGTTTAAGCGCATCTCCAATAACTTTTAGTTCTCCTCCGAACAATCCACTTTCTGCTATTGCATCTTTAATGGCCGTTGTATAATCTCCAATACCAATTTTTTGCTTTTCGAGTTCTGAAACATTCTCTTTTATAAACTTATCATTCTCATCAATTCTGGCATTTATCTGCTCCAGCAATTTGAGTTGTTCCTCATCTGCTAAGTTTAATTCATTTCGAATTTTCTTTAACTCTTCATTATTCTTTTTTGCATCATTGATCGATTTGTTTTCTTGATCTAATGCTAAAGTGATCTTTTCATTTACAGAAAGAAACTCTCGATCTACACTAAGTAGATTAACCAACTGTTTTTGATTCTGATTATAATCAGAAGAAAGTCTCGCGATCTTTGCTGACAACTGGACATAAGTATCACTTGAAGTATCTCCGGCTTTTTTTAATGCAGCCTGAGCTTCTCTTGATTGGTCAAGTTCTTTTTTTAATTGAGATGATTTTGAAATGATCGCATCAACATCAATATCTAATTCTATTATTCTTCTTCTTTCTGCCATCTTAAAAATCTTCTATAACATTTACAAATTGTGATACTACATTATCTTTTGATAGGTTTACAATCCATTGAACTACTGTTGTTCCAAACAATCCGTTTCCTTTGTATGGAACGTCAACTATCATATACTTTTCTGAAACTTGAATAGTAGATGGCAATGAAAAGTTATACAGATCATAACTTCCAAAAGTGATTTCATTAGGAAGCGGTAAATCTGTATCAAAATCAATTCTAATTGTTCTTGTATTAGTACTCACATCAATTGAAATATTTTGCATGTGTGTAATTGTGATAAATGTCAACTCAGGTTCTGGAGGAGTAAATGTGCATGTAGAATTATTTTCAAACATCACATGATTAGATTGAATTGACTGACCAATCAACTCTAAATTAAAATCCCAGAATCCACCAGATAAAACCGTAATAGTAATGGTGTTTGTTGTTGGATTTACTATAGCATTGAAATATCTTTCTGGACCAAATTCAGGTGGCGGTACTATTCCAAAAGAATTTGGCTGTCCGACAACCATTATTGTTACAGGTAAATCAGCATCAGTTTCAAAATGAATAATTACATCGCAACCTGAAGTTTCAATACTTGTTATGGTAATGTAAGTACCTGGATTAGTTTCTGGCGGTGCCATCGTCTTACGATAATCAACTTCTATAATCTCACATTTGGTTGGTTTGTTTTTTATGAAGTTTACGATCTTATTTACAATGTAGTAACTGGCCAGCTTATCAATATAAATCAAGTTCTTAAATGTGAAGTTAGCAACGTCTCTTGTGGTAAGATTAAAATTTGCTTCCAATGTTTTTGATTTATCCAATAGACTTTCCATTTCTGAATAATTATCATAAATGATTTCTTGAAAGTTTAATCGATAATAATTTTCAATTTGAATTGTATTTATCGTTGTCTCAGTATTCAAACTTTCAGAACCGATTGCAATCGGACTACCAAATGAATGCTCTTTACTTCGCAGAAAATAATATCTCCCTGTCAGCTCTTTATAATCAACTGTGTTATCATCTTTAATTTCTTTATTCCAGAATTTATAAGTACGCAAAAGCAATCCAGCAACATAAACTTTAAGCCTCTCCGGGCTGTAAATTTTTGAAGTCAGGATTGGATTTTCTTCGGCAAGGTTTTCATTTTTAACAGTTATGAAACCATCGTTATAACTTGAGTTCTCTTCATTATATCGATACTTGAAAATATTCTTTTGAGCATAGTTAGAAAAGATGTATTTCTCATTTGCTTTTCCATTGAACTTTCCAGACCAATCTTCAACTACCTCACTTTGCACAATCTCTTTTATTGTTCTAAAATCGATGTTGTTTGAGTATTTATCTTTGAACATTGTAAGTCCGAAAGACTGCATGATCTCATTTATAAAGTCCTTTGCTTTGAAATCCAAAAGAGCTTCTTCAAAATTTGCATCATAACCGACTACATAATCTAAAGTGGTGATCATAGAACCAGTAAGAGGATTATTCACACCTCCACCAATGTAACCAGACAAAGGAGAACTGATGTAAAGCTTATCACCTACAGCAACATTTATATTTGCAGTAGTTACAGCAGTATCAAATGATCCTGTTTCTTTTACTTCATCCGTTGAACTTCTTAATGTCCAGTTTAGAAAACTTGAAGTTCCTGCATTGTTTGAAAAATTTCCCGATGCTTTAATTCTAAATACTCCTGTTTGTTTTATTACTGTATAAGAATTATTATTAGATGCATAAGCATTATCAAAAGCATTTGGGAATATAATGGAGTAATAGAAATGAACATACTCAATACCGGTTCCCGTTGGAACAGCACTTGAATTTTGTCCAATCTCAGAATTCTGTGATGTGATTAGATTTACAATCGGCTCTAATGTTGGAACTGGTTTTGGAAATGTCATCCAGTGATTTAAAAACTTTTCGGATGAGAAAACAGATCCTGTGTACGTAAATCCAGTATATTGAAAAACCCTATCCCACAAGTAACTTGTTCTTGCACTTGGAAGTTGATAATCTATATTTAAAGCTCCCGTTGATGTGATATTGTTACCGTTATAATCGGCTATCATATACATGTAATTTAAATCTCCAGCGAAAGAAGCAATAACATTATCTAAGTTTTTAACGTGATTCAACTCGGATATGCCAACATTTGTTAACGTTAACCCCTCAATTCCTTTATAAAAATCAATGTTACCATCGTAAACATAAATCTCATATCCTTTACCATCTGTCATTTGAGTTATATTGCCCCAGCCTTTGTAAATCAAACATTCTCCAGTTATGGAATCAAACAAATCGACCACTGCTCTTTCGTATGGTAAATTGGATTGATTGCCGACCAAACCAACTCTATCTAAGTTTCGCACATTCTCAGCGCATGGAAGAGCAATGAACTTATTTGTAAAATTGGTTTGACGACTTGAGAACTTTGCCAGGTCATTCACTTGTTTAGTTTGAGCTACTGGCTTAGCATCTGAAAGCTTTATCAACTTTCCGTTTATGTAAAGCATGTAACTCATAACGTTTGCATGTATCTGGTTGGTAAATCAAACTCTACATAATAGCTATAAAGTTTCTTCTTAGGTTCTTTAACTTGAAATGAAGATGTTTTTAAACGAACTTCCATCCAGTCGTTAAGATTCGCTTTTGAAAATCTTTCACCAGTAAATAAGTATATTTTAGGACTGTCAATAATTCCCTCAAAAATTAAACGGTCACGGTCAGACAATCTCTCGGCTGCACATCTTATTGTTTCATCTCCCGTTTTTCCTGTCTGTAAAGTTGGCGAAGAGGTGTCTTCTAAATTGTAAAAATCATTTTCGATCTCTGAGCCATACTTTGCAGTTCTAGTAATGAAGTGACGTTTATCCATTAACCAATAATTGAAACGGCCGTTCTTGTTTAAGAATTTAACGTACACTCCGCAGCGGGCCTCTTCTTTGTATAATGTCAAGTTCAGATTCTGATTAATAACACCGATAAAAAACTGAAGATTGTTTTCTCCATCTACTAATGGTAAGAAGTTCTCAATGTTGATATCTGTTCGTCCGTCCGATACATACAGAGAATTGAACTTCCCTTTTGATAAAAACTGATGATCTAATCCGTTTGAATTATTCTTTAAAACAAATGGTGATGTCGGATTATTTGGATTATAGAAAGTAAATTCAAAAGGATAACCGGACCAGTATCTCAAATAGCATGAATTGTTCGAACGATCTTCTACTGGAGATAGAATGGCCAATTGGTTAGGAACAAATAATATTTGATTTTTCTTATAGTCGGTTATCTGGTCAACTCCAACATAAAACTTCAAATCTCTTGATACTGCTTCACTTGTTGTATCAACAAAGTTTATCCTGATTATTACCGTACCCTCCAAATAAAACCCATCTGACACATCATAAGTAAATGTATCAGAGTTCGTTTCGTCTAAATTGTGAGCTGTATCATCAGAGAAGTTTTTTGTATTGATCTCTGCTGCAATGTATTCTTGAAAGTTGAAATAGAAAGTTCCGTTTGGATGTGGATAAAGCAGCACGTCAATTCCTAAACCAACAATTTGAGCTGTGGCAGGAGCAATTGGCGAATCAGAGCTAAACTGTACAATATGATTATTGTACGCAGTAAGCAACTTATCCGTTGGAATGTCTTTTGAAAATACTATAGCCATTGTTTGATTGTGTTAAAAATTGAATACAGAACAAAAAACGCAATCCACATAACTGCGTAAATGGTTAAAATCACTTTAATTATATTTCTTCTAAATGCTCTCATTATGCTACTTCTCTAAAAATCTCTAAAACATCTACTTGGATTCTACTCATGAACACTTCGCCTAATTCATCCAGCATCTTAGCCAAATCGTTTGCAAGGAAATCATCTACTACTTCAGTTATCACTTTACCTTTGTTGTGTTCATTCGGAACTGTGATTCCCTCAGTCGCTATTTTTCTAGCAACTAGAAAAACAAACCCTTTTTTATTCTCTGCAAAGTCAGCTGGTAAAATACCTTTCTTATCAACCCACTCACTTATTTCGTCAAACGTTCCAGTATCTGGATTGTACGGCGGGAACTTTCCAGAAGCGCGACCGTTCTCCATGTAGTAAGAATGATCTGCGCCCCACATTATCATTTTGGTTGGTGTCACTTCTGGTTCTAATGAATCAGCATATAACCCAGAAGCACGAAGACCTAACTCATCGTATTTTGCAATAAGCTTAACTCTAAGCATCTCTAAATACTTATTGTAAATTGCTTCGTTATCTCTAGTGTTAAAAGCATTACTCATAATCGATACTGAATTTTATCTTTAATCCGTCCATATTGGTATCATAGATGTTTGACACTTCAATTTCACTCCATGCTGAAATGGACCATCCGTCACATTCCAAAAAGGCATTATAGATTCTTTCGGATTCGGCTTCTAAATTCTTAATGTGAGTTTCATATTTGTATTCGTAAGTCGGGTCACTAAACTTAGACCTAACAAGCAACACCATCTCCCCACTATATCTATAAGAAGTTATTGCGCCGTGCTTATTGATTGTGAAACCTCGATCTTTCCATAAAAGCAATAAGTACTTTTGGCGATCAGCAAACGGCAGCTCTTCATCTTTTTGGTAATCTCCAAGATTCTGCCAATCATCCTTACCATACTTAAAGTTCCACTTAGGTTCAGTGGTTAACGCATTAAGCTGTTCAACTATCTCTTTTAAGTTTTCTACTAGCATTTTCTTGTAATGTTTTGTTTATATCATATCTCTTCTTGTCAATGCACAACTTGCGGAATATCTTAGCGTAAGCAATCCTTAACCAGTCATCGCTTTTTAACAGATCACCTTTCGTTAATACATCAAGTGTCAAACTATATCCGAACTCCTGAAGTTCCTCCGCACCCGCATTCTTCTCTTCATCCGTAAGATCATTTGACAGTTCTTGAAACTCGATCTTAATCATCTCCGATACTTGTTTTGCAATCCATCCATAAACCGCAAATGCATTGAACATTTCAAGTTTGATGAAGTCCTTTTCAGTTATGCCGAAAACGATCTTAAACACCTCAAACATATTCTCATCAACAATGGCCATTCGCAATTCAATGATATCTGACCAAGACAAAAACCAAAAGTTATCCTGCTTCGGTTTAACAACCTTACTTTTAAACACGCCTCTTAATCTAAGTTGGCTGTTCAGCTTCAAACAATCCAGAACAGTATAATTGACGAAATCCCGAACCTCCTTAGATAGTCCAGAATACTGCGTCAACATCAATCTGCTGCTAAATACTTTATCTATGCTAACTTGCTTGTACCCCATGAGCCTTGTACTTTGTTTGTTTGGTAATAAGCGAAATAACCTCCCGCCTCATTTATGTGATCGAATCCAGTTGTTTTGTCTGGTTCGCCGTTCTTATATGCTTGCTGCTCTAATGCCTCTGTATATACTGGACATGTGTTTGTATTAACATAATATGTCGGTTCGCCTTTAGCTGGTTTAAATCCAATATTAACCGCGTTCACACGATCTTTAACAAATGGATTCTTCGACAGTTTTCTAACAACAAACTTGTTATCTTTTAATATCTGGATATCCGACTTCCCACTTGACTTTCTATTATCTCCACTCGCATCAGGATATATGACAATGCTGTGGTTTGGGAACTTCTCTTTTATAAGTCCGCACATCTCAGGTGTGTCATATGCATTCACTATCTCAGCAACTGCCGTCTTCTTAGTTCCGTCGATAACATGAACAACAGCATTCATTTTAGTAATATTGAAGTCCATTCCGATATGAAGTATATCATTGCTCTGAATGGTCCTGTTTGAATGGTTTGCAACCCTATTGAAGTTTCGATAAACGGTACCGCTTGTTAGGTTTACAAACTCGCCATTCAAATAAGCTTCTAACTGCTCTTCGGTGTAACTCATCATTAGAGTACTGATATAGCTTTCCGATATAAACGGGTTATTCTTCGTTTGTGCTTTAATAAGCTTTTTGTTCTCATGTGGATTCTTAACAAAGAAGTCGTATAAGAACTTGAAGCCCTCAGGCGTTGAAACAAAGTCCAAACTATTTGAAGCACCATCCGGCAGCGGAACACTTAACCTTGCAACTACTTTAATAAACACATCTTTCATGTGTGTAGTCGATAAGATGTCAGCCTCATCAATCAAACTATATCCGACCTCATAACCGATTATAGTATCTGGATTATCCATTGATCTTAAAATGATCTTACCGAACTGAGTTATAAACTCATGATCAGTTTTGTTAAGAACGTATTGAACTCCAAAATCAGAAAGTAACTTCTCAAACTTTGGATAAGCGATATCTTTAATCAAACCATACGTAGGCAGATAGTAAGCAACATCGATTCCTGGATAAGCAAGCTTTTTTAAACAAGTCTTAATTGCTCCAGCTTGAGACTTACCTGATCTGAAACCGCCAACAATACCCGTATGAATGAAATTGCTTTCAATAAATTCGGCTTGATGTTCTAACAGTTCCATTTACTTCTTATTCTTGATTATTGTAAACTCTATCGGTTTAATCTCTGTATCGTACTTGATATCTTTTCTTTCGATCAATCCCAGATCGCGGGCAATTATATTCGGATTAAATGCACCAACTGCAGCGCCCTCAAATTTTTGGGTGTAAATTATTTCTTCCACGCGTGTAATGACTTCGAAAAAGTCTTTGTAAGGCTCTTTTGTTTTATAGTTAATCCACGTCTGATTATCGATGTCAAGGAAGATTCTTAAGCCTGTTAAAGTGTATGGCGTTTCCGTTGGTATTAAAACTTTTTGATTCTTTGCCCCTTTGTAATCTACCTTATTCCATTTGCGTTTGTCGGTGGCCTCAAAGTATTCAACACAAGAAAGCCAAAGCATTTCTGGAGATGAAAAAAGCTTTTCTCTACCGTGCTTTGATCTTAATTTCCACCATTGATTATTTTTCGTCGCTGCCATTAATAAGAGTTTTGATCACAACAAATATACAATTTATAGTAACAATATTTGTTACCGTAGAAATTAATAAAATCAATCATATCAGCATTTAATATTCAACACTATAACAATAATTGTTACCAATAAATAAAAAATAAATGTTAAAATTGTTTCACGTAACAAATATGTTACGTATCTTTGTAGGGTAGAATTGAAACAATTATTAACAATTAAAATTTAAACAATGAAAAAAAGAAAATTAAGCTGGGCGTTAAGGTTAGAGAACCTTATTAGAAAACCAAAAGAGATGTTAGAAGATTGGTTTATATACTGGGTTAAGTATTCAATCGATGAGGAGTTAAATAAAAACATTTTCATGTATGATGAAAGCAACGAAATCCTAGATTACTTCTCAACAACATCAGCCGGATACCAAGTTGGAATGATCATCTTGATGGAAAACAAAAAGTTCTTAATCGAAAGAATTGAAGTAGATAAGAAATGTATTCACTGGGATTTATACGGAAAGGTAATTAACTAAATTTAAAACGAGAGGTCGAAAGGCCTCTCTTAAAAAAACTTAAAAGCATTATGAAAAGATATACTAAAAGAATGATAAAAAAACTAATGAGTTTCCTTTTGCATGATTACTTAGTTTCTTTTGTCGAACAGGAAATGAGTTTTCAAATTCAATTTGTAGAAAATGGAAAAACAATCACAACACATCAAATGTATGTTGTTCCACAGATCGGATGCAAAGTAGATGTAAACGATAGATTGTTTTTGGTTAAAGATATTATCTATTCTCCCTACGGGTCAGCAAACAAAGTAATAGGCAAGTTTATTTAGGGCCTTAATAAAAAAACCTCTCAATTACGAGAGGTTTTACCTTTTGTAGAAAGGAAACTTAATTATTAAAATTAAATTTGCGGTAAATGTAATCATTAATCTTATGGAACCAATCGATAAAATTATAAAAGTATTAGAGGATTTCGGCATGTCTGGCGTTAAAGCAGCCGAAGCTATGGGCATCACTCACGCAACTTTCAGACAAAAGAAAAACGAAAATTCAATACGTCACACTTTCAATGAAAAGAATTATCAAGATTTAGTTTTGTTTATAAAAAACAAGGCTTCGGAACTTTAATCTTTTTTAATCGTCCAGCCAACTGTACTTTTACTACAGGCATCAAAAACAGCATGCTGATACTTTCGACATTCTTCAAGCGTTATTTCTCCTGCTAAAAGCTTTTTAATAGCCTCTTGATGTTCATCATTAGCTTTTTCTATCGCAGGATCTGTTTCAAAGATGGTGCTTGTATACTTATACTTTTCCATGATTTGCTTTTTGCAAATTTACATCAGGAATATTTTAAATCGAAAGAATGGCATGTTAATAATTGTAACAAAAATATTTTCAAGAAATCTATTTACGGATTAAGCTTATTTTGTTTAAAAATAACTTCAAAACGTTTATTTATTTTCAAATAATCATTCTCATTTTTCATGAGAGAAAAATCAGAAATAATTTTGTCCTTTACTTTCAAATCTACGTATGGAGTAATAATTTTAATTTTTCTATTAAAATCTCTAATCATATCGGCTTCAGCTTCTTTTTGACTATTAGAGAACTGTACAGCGATGAATAACATTCCAGATACAACACCTAACACTAAAGGAACAAATTTTGATTTTCCTATTATTTTAACATATTTTAGTTTTTGTTTGTTTGCTTCGGTAATTTCCCTTTCAACATCATCAACACTCTCGATATCAGTTGCTTCATCAGCAATTCTTTTTTCTAAATACCCTCCCAACATATAAGAATAAATACATGCAGCGGTCAGAAATAAAGTTGAAAAAAACATTATAAAAGACATTATTAATGCATCATGATTTCTAGGTCCATGTGCCACTGAAATTATCATCCGGTCGTATAACGATTGAGAGATATTTTTATAAATGTTTGGTATATATTCGTATAAATTCTGAATGGAGTACCATCCCACTCCAACAATTACGGATACTACAACTTTTGCAAAAATTTTACTTGGAGTAAGCTCGTTCTTAAAATCATTAGAAATAATTTTTTTCATACTTTTTTCTTATTTATTCACCTATACAATACCCGATGTTACTCCATTCATAAAAAATATTCCTAATTGAGTTAACTCATATTTGTATCCAGTAGAATCTAGTCTTATCATTCCTAATGACCCTAATTTTTTTATACTTACATCATAATTTTCAGAATAATAAGTAGCATCGATTCTGTGATTTTGGTTTATGTTTTTTAAAAGCTCTAATGTTTTTGTGTCAAAATTTTTATACAATTTCCTAAATTGTTCATAAACATCCTCAATTTTTTTTTCTTTTTCAAGTAGCAAGTTGTATTGATTATTTACAGCTGCGTAACTACTTGTTGCAGATTCCAAGCTCTTTGACATTTCAGAAATATTATTGATGTGTTTTAACTCTAACTGCTCATTAATACCTTCTGCCTTAATAGCTGCATCAATACTCTTTTCAAGTTTAGCTTCTAATGTAGCAATCCTTTTATCTAAAGTTTTCTTATTCTCTAAAGTAAAAATTTGTTTCTTATCAATTTGTCTAACAATATAAGGCTCTGCAATTTTATAATAAAAATCGGTCAATGCTCTAGAAATCCCTAACAGAATAAAAGTTAGCATTAAACTGAAAAGAGAAATGCCAGTAATTTTCCAGAACTCAGGCCAAAAACATATTTCAGAAAAATATTTACGAACGTAATTAATTTTCCATTCCATTGTTCTTTTCGCGTCGAAACTAAAAAAAGCAAAAACAATATCCCAATGCTTAATAAGCCATACACTTAACATTGTTCCTATAAAAGGATTTCTGATTTTACTTTTGTAATTAGACAGAAATGAATCAATATAATCAGTCATATATTTTTATGTTTTTATATTACAAACATAAAAAAAAGCCACTAATATAGCGGCTATCGTTTTTAAATAATCTTTGTTTAAATTTTAAAATTCAATTTTGTTTATCAATTTATTCGCTTCAATAACCAATGGAACATGCTGGCCTCCATACTTCTCAAACTCCTTGACAATTCTTTTTAAAACATCTAACATGTCCGGCGAAGCTTCAATCAATTTAAAATTAGCTGAAACAATCTGCTCCCGTTCTTCTTGATTCTCTTCGGTCGTATCTTCGTCATCTATACACATTGTACAAACAACATTTCCGTCTTGATCGTAAATTGAAGTATCAGACCAACTATGCTCTACTACTTCCCATTTTCTTAATTCATTCATACATTTATGGGTTTAGAAGTATAAGGCAAACCACATTGATTACAACACCATGTTTGGCCTATACTGGATTCACATTTACATTTTTGCGAAAAGTCATATTTAAACTGTTCCGCATATTCTTCCATTGCTTTTAGAACTCTGTCACGAAAAAAAACTGAACTATGATCAACAAATAAATCATCTAATCCCGGGCAATGCTTAATTAATATTTGTTTTGCTGCTTCCATTTTTTAGTTTTTATTTAATGCCTAGCCATTCCGCAAAAGTCAAAGAAGAATCCGAATGCAGATAATCTCTATATCTCTGCTTTGATCTTGGGTTTTTCGGTTTAGGCGGTTTATAATTAAAAGTTTCTAAGTACTCCACTTTCCAAGTTGGGTGGCACGGTAACGGCATTAGCTTTTTATCGTCGTAAAACACCACACCAATATAGTTTCCTTTATCTTCTGTGATTACTCCTTTACGATCTGCAACAGTTACCTCTCTAAACATCTCAGCTGGCACACTGTATCGGTTTCTTATATATTCGAATTCTTCCATTACTATATTTTTAGCTTATTATTTAAATATAATTCTGAGCATTTAGCGCAAAGGCACTCATACTTATCATGGTACTTATCTTCAATTACAATCCGGCTCAAGCATTCTTCACTCCATCGAAACACTATACTGCAGTTTATGCAGCTGTAAAGTTTAATCTCTACTTCTATTGCTGGAGCCGGATTTTTAAAAACAATCTTCATTTATTACTTTTCTATCCATTGCCTTTTCCTTTCTCCACAACATACAAAGCAATCGCAATAATTGCCAGCAGTCCAATTCCCATTCTAACCCATTCTCTTACTGTAATTCCTAAAAATGTTTTCATGATTAAAGTTGTTTAGATTATTTATTTGCTTCATAAAAAGCCCTTGCAAATCCTTGAGAACACATACTTCGAATATCAGTATCACACTTTATAAATTCCCGCGCCCAATGAAACTCTGGAATTAAATCGACTGCTGATTTGTGGAAGTAAACAAGACCAGGCTTTTTTCTTTTACCTCTGATATATAATTTGTCATTCTTTGGCACATCTTCCCAATTCTTATAAATGGTTTCAGGAATGTTGAAGTTTCCCCAAAGAGCTGTTTTCTTTGTCCACGGGCTGCCAAACTCCCACGGCTGGTAAATCATTACTGGAGCGCCGATCACATCTTTTAATTTTCCCGTGGCCGGATTCTCCATGTACCAGAACTTTAACTTGTGGCCGTCCTGTTCACATTCTTTTATTACTCGGAAGCAGTGATTAACTAAGAACATCCCTTTTTCGATATCCTTTTCTTTATCGAATCCAACAGCAATTGAGAAGTGAGTACAAACCGGATTGCAAAGCACTCCGTAAACATTCGGCGGCGGATGATAGTTCTCAACTCCAATTTCAATTCCAACTTTGATAACTTCGTAATCTGGGTCTAAATGATAAAACAAACTATCGCTGCCGATATCCGCACACAGATGTAAAATGATTTTCTTACTCATACTGCATTACTTTAGATTTTGATTTAATTCTTTTTCTTAATATAGAGTTGTAGTTTTCTCTAATAATTGCTTTGGCCTGCCAAACATCTACAGCATTTCCAATGTGTTTTTTTTGCTGTGTCTGGTTTCCAGTAAGAATATAATTCTCAGGAAAACCTTGTATTTTTTTCAGCTCTGCAATCTTCAACATTCTTATGTAAATTTTTTGAATGCCGTTTAAAATCATAAACTCTTTTAGCTCCTTTACAATTTCAGAATCACTCTCTTTTATAAAATCTTTTGGATAGCCTCTTTCGGTCTGTAAAAGATAAATTGGCTTTTTATCTAATCTTGCAATTACCGTAAAACATGACTCATCTAATGATTTTGCTGTTCGTCCAAACTGAGTGTCCATAAGCCAATCTAAACACATTAAATTATGTTTAGGCGTTGTTGTAACCGTATTTGCTGAACTATCAACACTCGAAGTTGTGAGTTTAGAATAATCGTATTGCATATAATGTAATGCAAATCTATCTTTAGTTGTCAAAGTGTTACATGAATCGCCTATTGAGTGAGATCCTCCATTGCCATAATATGAAGTAAGAAAGTGAACTTCTTTATTAATTTCCTTTTTTGCTCCCTCCAGAATTCTTTTGTATGTTTTGTCTGATTTTACTTTTGCAAAAATGCAATTGCCTTTATCTTTTAGATCAAGTATATCTCGAACTGGTTTTCTCTTTTGTAAAGGAAACAATGAATTTTTATCTGGTTTTTTACTATGTGTTTGATCTGGCCATGATATAGGTAAACCTATTCTTGAGAACTGTATAAATAATCTTTCTCTTGATTGGTACGAACCAAAATCAGCTGCATTTAAAATACGTTTATCATAATTGAATCCTAAGGATTTAATCTCGTCAACCCATCTCACATAATCGGTTCCAGCTGTTTTAGATACTGGTTTCCCATTCTCATCTAATGGCCCCCAAGACATAAACTCACGAACGTTTTCAACATAGAAGTAATCAGGTTTCAAAGCCTCCAAATACATTTCCATGTGTTCAGCCAAACTCCTACTATCTGCATCTCTTGGCAATCCTCCTTTAGCTCTACTGAAATTTATACACTCTAAGCTAGCCCAAAAGTTAATTAAGCATTCTGGGAAAAATTTTCTTAATTCTTCCACAAACATTTTAAGTTTGAATACAACTTTAAAATCTCTGATATCCTCAGTAAAATGCAACGTGTGTGGATGGTTCGCTGCATGGCTATCAATCGCCACTTGATCGTGATTAACACATGCAGCAACAAACATATTTGTTATGTTCGAAAAGTGTATTCCTGTTGAGGTACCACCAGCTCCACAAAAAGTATCAATCCAAAAAATTAATAACTCATCTCTTTTATAAGTTCGTTTCACATAATTAATAAACATTGCTATTTGTTCTCTGAACTCTTTTTCTTCTTTAAAATCTATCATGCTTATAATTCAAATAAAGTTGGAACATTGATTTTGTACTCGATACCTTTTAAATAGAAAAGACCATCATCATAATAACTTGGATTCAATTCCGCTGAAATTGCTTTTCTTCCCATCTCAAGAGCCTTGTATGCAGTAGAGAATAAACCTCCAAACGGATCATCAACAACATCTCCTTTCATGGTAAAGCGATTGATTAATCTTTCGATAATGTCTAACTGAAGCGGGCAGATATGCTTTTCTTTTTTTCGATTTGCTTGGTTAGCGTTAAGCGTATGCATTCGATTTACATCCGTCCAAACCATTTCATTTGATGAGGTTGGCGGGATTGTCATAAACAATCGGCTGAGCTTTCCTGCTTTATCCAAGTCGCTGCAAACTTTCAAATGCTCTTGAAAATTGTAAACATTAGATTTGTCAAACTCCCTCCAGCGATTAAAGATTGTTTTCATCTCAGCAGTAGAAAGTTCCTGAGAACTCATAAATCTATCTCCAGATGATTTCCAATAAGCATGAGCATCTAGCTGCCAATTGTCAACAGGATAAATCTCTTCAATTGGCGAAAAATGATCAGTCTCACACTTGACACAACAAACAACATCATCAATAACTTTGATCTCTTTTTTGTCTTTTAGATCAACAATCTTTTGACAAGTGTTACAATAAACCTCGTGTTCATTTTTAGCTTTAATAACTGGTTCATCGGCATAAGCGTTATTCATTTCCGTTGGGCGCTTTCTGAAAAGAAGAATGTACTCAGGAAGTCCAACCCCCATTTTTGTGGCATCTTTACACTGTTCCGACCAACCCAAACGATAGGTTTGATTATTCTCGCGAACAACATCGGTTGTCACTGTGATCTTTCCTACTAAGTAGAATCCATGTTTTACAAAGTGCGAAACTGTTTTACCAGAGAAATCATCTATTGTAGTGAATGAAGTTCCGTTTTGGTATGAATAACGGATCCTGTCTTTAACATGGATTGCAGCGATTTTGCCAGGTTTCAATGTTCTTAAAAGATGAGGTGTTAAATAGTCCATCTGTTTAAAGAACTCTTCATTTCCGTTGTTATGCCCGAAGTCATTATAATTGTCTGAATACTCATAATGATCTCCAAAAGGAATTGAAGTCAAAATCATGTCGGTTGAATCATCGGCCATGTTCTCATGTACATGAACTGTATCATCATTAAAAACAGTTGCGTTTCCAATTGTAGCGCTTCTTTTATTTTTGAATATTTGTCTTTTCATATCAGCTGTAATTTTGTCTGTGTTAAGTCCATATTCACGGACCAGATTTATCATTTCAGTTTGAAGTTCAATGTGCTTTCTCCATTTATCTTTTAAGGTTTTCAAAACCTCACGTTCGTTGTTTGTAAAGATTACCCAGACATTAACTTCTTTTTCTTGCTTGAATCGGTAGAGCCTGTGAATACCTTGTATGAAGTCGTTAAACTTATAATCGATTCCCACATAAATCATGTTATTGCAATCCTTTTGAAAGTTGCAGCCCGAACCCGCAATCTTTGGTTTGGTACTTAGAATCTGATACATTGAATGTTTAAAGTCAATCAGCAGTTTTTCTTTCTCACTGTTCTTCTGGCTTCCAGTGACTGTGCGTAAATCGATATGCTCATCTGATTTAAATCTCTTTTCAATAGCATCGCGTTCTTTATCGATATGGTGCCAAAGAATCCAGTTACTGTATGGAGCATTTTCTTTTACGATCTGGTAGGCTTTTTCAACTCTGATATCAATCGATTCGTTTTTCTCTTTTGAAGTATCAGGAAGACTTTTAGTAAGGTCTTTAAACATTACAATTTTGCCGTCTTTATTTGTAATAACTCCCTCCGGGCTGTTATCGATTTCAACTTCATGGAAGTTTAGTTTCGGAAGATTGTAACCAGTATCATCATATCCTAAATCCGATGGTTTATTTATGAAAACCGCCCAAGAAGAAACCCATTTCCAAAACTCCTCTTTCTTATTTTCGTAAAGAGTAAGATGTCCAGCTTTCGTTGAATCTCTTTGAAAGAATCTAGTAAGCGCATGACCGCGGTCAATTACCCCCAAGAAGTCTGCATAATTCAATATCTCAATAAAATCATTTGGAGTTGGTGTAGCCGTTGCAACGAATCTATAATTGATCGTTCCGAAATGCTTTAAAACATAATTCGTTGTTTCAGTTTTAAGATTTCTTAAAATACTTGCTTCATCGAATGAAACACCTCCAAAGTATTCTGGCTTGATATCTCCTTTGCGAACACGCTCGTAGTTGGTAACATAAATTGCATTCTGCAGTATATCTACTTCGTCAGTATCAGTAATGTATTTTATATCGAAACCAGTTTTTAAAAGATCGTTATCATCTCGGAACTCTCCAACTACTCCCAACGGCATGCAGATCAAAAAAGGCTTTCCAGTTATTTCAATAATCAACCTGGCAATTTCCAGCTGCATTAATGTTTTACCAAGTCCGAAACTTGCAAATATTGCTCTGCGACCTCCAGCAATTGACCAATGAATTATGTCTTTTTGATGAGGTAATGCAATTGGATTGATTCTGTTTTTGTCAATGTCTACTCCGTAACTCTCAGCGATTACAATTTTGTTTTCTAAAAATTCTGTATAGATCATCGTTATGATTTTAAATTTGGTTTAAAGAAGAAAGCATATTCTTCTCTCAAAAATTCGACTTCTTTAAAGGTTAATTTGTGACTTGTTTTGATGTTTCCGATGTCGTTTTGAGTAATTGTAACTTCATCGCCATTATCTCTAAAAATGAAATAGGTGCATTCTTTTGAAATCGCTTTCACTATGTAAACTGAATCATCCATGACATTCTATTTTCGGAAAGACTTCCCTTTGAACTCGATGATATTAAACATCTCATAAATCCTATCCCATACACGCCCGCCGTATTTTTCGCCCAGCTCATCGATCGCTGCTTGAAGATCATTTTCATATCCCTCTTTATAGTTACAGATCATATAAGTTTTAGAACCTAGGCGATATCTTTCTTCAAGAATCTCTTTGAAAATATTAACTTTTCCATAGTTGCTTGCGGTACGCTCTGTTTTCAAATCATCAAAACATACAGTACGATGCCACATTAATTTTTCAAACTCTTTTCTTAGAATGGCAGCATCATCTCCAGTACACTTTTCAAACATTGTTACCGCTTCGTTTGCTGAATAAGTTTTGAAACCTAACTTTGGAATGCCTTTAAAAATTTTCTCAAACACTTCCATCGTTGAGGTTTTCCCGTTTCCGTATGGACCAATAATCAAAATTCCTTTGTCAAAACTTGGTTCAGATAATGTTGATAGATTGTCACATTTGAAAAAGCGTTCATCTTTTGTGAAATAATAAATGAGAGGCTCAAGGTTTTTTATTGTATTCTCAACTTTAATAAAAGGTCTGTTTTTTACCAACGGGAAGTTCGATTTAAACAGATTAAACAACTGTCTTGCAGTGATTGAAAATTCAACTTTTGGTTTTGGTTTCAAAAGTTTCTCAAAGTAACTAAGTTCATATTCTAACTGCTCTGGAGTTTGGCCGACTTGTTTTTTTTCGTACACTTCAATCTCCTTTTTTTGAGTTTCAGTTAACTTGTCCTGAACTAAAGACTTCAAGTAAGAGTATTTATTTACTCCTATTGAAATGATTTCAATTTTATCTGTTTCTGTTGAATCCTCCTGTTGGTTTTTCTGGCGCTCCATGTTGATAATTGTTTTTTAATTCAAAGAATCCTTTCCATCCTTTAGCCATTGACTGGTTCATAATTAAAATTGCAGTTTCTTCCAGTCCATTTGAAAGATTTGTAAGCTCAGTTAGTGATGCTTGTTCACTTTCGATTGATTTGTAATTGAACTTATGTTCTTTTGCTTTGTAAGCTTTCCACAACTGCCATTGAACTTTAAACTTTTCCGTTTCAAAAGGAAGATCAACTTCTGATTTTTGAACTTTGGCTTTTGCTTTTTTTGGTTTTCCACTTTCAACTTCATATACAGTTCCAATTTCAATTATTTTTTTCGCGGGTTCTTTTTCTTCTTTAACTTCTTCTTCATATATATCTACATCTTCTTTTTCATCTACAAGCTTAAAGTAAGCTTGATTCGAGCTTGGCTCAAGCTTGAGATTGTTTTTAAGCAAATCTCTAAAGACAGGTTTATGCGGGTTGTAATTTTCAGTTAAAGTGCCGTAATTGACTTTTATAAAATCAATAAGTAAAATTTTATCCTTTAAAACATTTATAAGAGTTGCAAAGCTCTCTTCGAATTTTTTCAGATTGAACTCAAAGCCATTATCAAACTCAAATAAGTCTTCATCAATATCCCAAACCCCTGACTTATCGCAATGTGTCCATATGTAATACCAAGTTAGCTTCAAGCTTGGTTCAAGCTTGCGGAAAGCTTTAGGTAGTATTTCGTTGTCAATAAAACGCTTTGCCATTTATTTGATATTTACTTTGTTTTTATTACTCGGATTAAACCGATGATTTGAGTTTTTATGAACTCTTTCATGACAATATTCACAAAGAGTAACCAACCAACACAGATGATCTAGTTCTGCTCCTACAATTGATTTTCCATTTACATAGTAAGTAATGTGATGAGTTTCTAATCTTATAATTGAATTGCATTCAATGCACTTAAAATTATCCCTAAGCCTCACTTTACTTTTCACCTCTTCCCAGTAAGGATTTGATTTAAGTGATTTCCTGTAATTGGTTGGTCTGCCCTTTTTGTGATTTAGTCTTGACATTACTTTTTCGCTACTTTCTTATTTCCTTTTAGCTGCTCAAAGAATGCTTTATTTCTTTCACTTGAATTAAACAAATCAGCAAGTTGATGATCTGGTATTTTAGATATCTTAGCAAGCCTTAAAACCCCATCAAACAATGTGTAGTAGTAGTAATTTCCATTAAAGGCCACTTCGTAGGTAGTTGCTGCATCAAGATTTATCTCAGTAATACCTTTTCTTACTTCCTGAGAAAGAGCTTCTATTTTGCTAAAACAAGCACTTACCGTTTCTTTTGCTCTTTTCTCAGATTCTTTTGCAACTTCGGTCTCTCTAGCGCGTTCAAGATGCTGGCTTTGATAAACAGGAAGATTTTGCTCTAACTCTGTGATGTATTCAGTTCGAATATGATCTTTCTCATAATCATCAAGCAAGCGAATTGTTTCTACTTGCTTAGGCATTGCGATGAAGTTTTCGCTAATGAATTTTTGAACATCTTCTGGAGAACTGAATTCTCCTAATACCTCTGGCACTTCACTTGTTTTAGCAGTAAACTCAATTACAGCTGGTAAATAATTTTTTACGATTTCCATGATTAAAATATTTAGTTAAAATTGTGTGTTAAGTCCGTCTTTCTCTTGATGACATTCTCGACATAATATTGTGATGTTTCCGACATTCCAACATTGTTCTGATTGGCCATTCTCTTTTGCTTTTTTAACCGATATATCATGCGAACAATCTAACCTGGTTCCAGATGCGTTTTTCCCGCATTGCTCACAAAAATTATATCTGTGTTCATCAAATTGCTTTTCCAATGCAGCTGCTTTTGCAACTCTCATTTTAGCTTCAATCTGCGCTGTTGTGAATTTTTCTCCTGTTGAGGTTTTATAAAGATTTGCCATTACTTAAATTCTACATCAATTGGTTGTTCTAAATCTTCATTTGGCAATGGTATCTGATATTGAAACATCTCCCATGCAAGTTGGCGGCATGCCTCATGATATTCTTCTTGGCCGAAAGTGGTATTCTTTGTAGTTGATTTTGGTTTTCGAATTGTCTCATGGGTTATTGGGTTTATTGCAACTTCTCCCGTCGAATCATCTATAACTTCTTCAAAACTTAGATTTGATTTTAAGAACTCATGAACATCAGATTCTAAATAGATATCTCCCCATTCTTCGCGAAGTATGTTTTTCCAATGCTCGACAATTACACCCCAGTAATAGCGGTTTTGCTTATTGCTTCTTTTGTTGTAATGGCGCTCAATGGTTACAGTTACTTTTTTCCCCTCATAAACTCCAATTGCATCAATTATTAAGTTTCTATTTCCAACAAACTTTCCGTTTTCAACTTCAGTTGTAACCGCTATTTTTCTAGGTGTAGGCATTATTCAAATGATTTAAGTCTTAATCTTTTTCTCTTAATTGCTTCTGTTAGCCGTTTTTCTAATTTTGCAATGTCGATGTCATTTCTTGGAATTTCAAGAACAAAAAGGCGCTTGTTTTCATTCTTGAATCGGGGATCATAACTAATGAAATACCAACTTTTTCTGTTTGTGATATACATGCTGCCTTGAATCTGCCAGTAGTACTTTGTACATTCTTTTTTGAAGTTGGATAAGGTCAAGTGTTCTAGATAATACAGATGAGTTTTACTGTCTGGACATTTTGTTTCAACTCCTTTTCCATCTCCAATTAATCCATCTGGCGTGCATCCAACATCGTTAGTTAATGGAACATACTCCTGATCTTCTCCATAGTTGTAAACCTCAATTCCAAACTGCTGCATAAACTTTTCGACAGCCTCAATCTCAGTATCTTTGCCATGCTCAACAGATTTTGTTGCGAGCTGTTTGTTTTCATTTGTTGTGACAACTTCAAGAACTTTCTCAGTAACATAAGTTATGGCTCCATCGGGAAATCCCTCCTTATCTTCATATCCCATCAGCCTCACAAATTCAGAAGCGGTAAACTTTCCTTTTCGGAGTTCGAGCCATTCTTCCTCTTTACTTTTTTGATTCATTTTATTAAGAGCGGATTCATGTTCCGCTCTTAATTCATCTAAATCAATCCCTGCTAAACTATTCTTCGTTAGCATCAAAAATGTTTATGTTAAGCTCATCAACATCAAACAATGGAATTTCATTTCCTCCAGTTGTTTTACTGCTACCGGTACATTTAATACTTACACCTTGACCGATTTTAGTATTCATCAAAGCTTGAATTAAAACAGTTTGTCCAGCTAGAAACGCTTTTTCTCCATCATGCAGCTTTGCCATGAAGTAAGTTGCTCCTTTTGCATCAGTAGCTTCTTTGAATCCTAAGAAGAAACATTCTACAGCTTCGTTTTTTTTTGCAATCCATTCTGATTTTTCCATATAGGAAACTGTCAATTTTCTACTAACACCCGCTTCTTTCAATGCTCCAATAGCATTTGTTGACGGCATGATAAAAGTTACTTCTCCATTTTTTGGAAATAATTCCGGCTTTACATTTGATTCCATTTGTTATTTGATATTTAAAATTTGATTATTGAATGCGATAATTGTTTTGTTTAGTCCATCTCGTATTGAGAGAAGTTCTTTTGCAATGGCTTGATCTTTAATTTCTGGAAAGTCAGCAGTAAAAAGCAAACTCTCGATGTACTGCATTGCTTTCTCCTTGTCTGGCTTAAGCTCTTCAATTCTTTTCTTCTCAGCTTCTTCTTTCTCCTTAGCTTCTTTATCAGCTTTTTCTTTAGCAATTCTGTCAGCTTCTGCTTTTTCCTTTACAGCAACTTCTTCTTTGCGTTTTTTCTCAGCTTCATCAATTGCTTTTTGCTTTTCGTCAAGTTCTTTTTGCTTTTTAGCATTTTCATCAGCAACACGTTTGTTTTCGGCATCAATTGCTTTTTGCTTCTCCTCACGTTCTTTAGCTTCTTTTTTATCAGATTCCTCTTTTGCTTTTTTTTGGGCTTCAAACTCAGCTTTTTCTTTTGCTAGTTTCTCATAAGCAAGTCTTGCCTCTTCTTTTTCTGTTAGAGACTTTACTTTGTCATCTAATTGTTGTTTCAGCAATTGAACTTTTGAAGCAAACTGTAACTCGAACTCTTCAAATTCACTGACATCAGTATTGTTTATTGATTCGTTCATTTCGACTTTAAAACTTTTAATTTTATCGAATAGCAAGCTTTCAATTTGACCTTTTTGTAGTTGATAAAATGTTTCGATTTTATTTTGAATAGCTTCTTTTCTCTCTTTTTCAGCTTTCTCCTTTTCTTCACGTTCCTTTTCCTTTGCGGCTTCATAGCGACGAACCTCCATTTGCTGCTTTTCTTCGTGAGGAAGAGTAATATCAATCAGATTTTTAGTTTCAGTACTCACTTCATTACGGACAATTTTAAGTTTTGAAGCAATAAGTGTTTCTTGCTTTTCAATTGTCGTTCTAGCTGTCACATACGCTGTTCTGCTTTTTTTTGCCTCTTCGTAGGTTTTATTATCAGTGATCGCGACAAAAGGATTTTCTTCAACTACTGCTTCTTGTTTTGCTTTCCATCCCTGCAACTCTGGAAGCATTGAAGCTTTTACTGATTCCAATGAGATTATTTCAGTTTTTTTAACTTGATTTTTCATTTGAATATTTATTAAAATTTGATTTATGAATGAATTTGTAACTTTCGATTGTTTCTTCTGAGCAGAAGCGCTCACTTCTTTGATTTACATGCCCGAATGAGTTTTTTTGATCTGGAATTACATTTCCGTTTCTATCAATCAACTCTAAAGTGTGTAATCCTGAATCTCTAACAACTTTTACTCTAAGGAAAAAGCCTGTGTCCGTTTTGTATATTTGATTTATTTTAATTGTCATGATCTATAATTTAAAAACTGTGTAAACTGTAACCCCTCCGACAACAAAACCAATAACAAAAGCGATTATAAATGCTATAACAAATAGGTTAAACATTCTGTTACCTCTTTCTGTATCTAAGCCCATTTATTTGATTTTTTCAAGTGCCATCTTAACTCTTACGGCATCGCGTTGATTAACATTTTTTACTTTATTGAAAAGCCAGTCTTTAAAAAATGCTTTTCTAATATTTGATTCTATATCCATAAAATCAGGGTCTTTAGTTTGCTGAAAACGAAACCTAATTTTTTCACTTAAAAGAAAATTTGAAATCAATTCACTAAGCTTTTCTTTGTCTGAAACTAGCAAGCTGAAAAAAGGATACTTTTCATCGTTAAATACCTTATAGCAGTTGAAAACAAAATGATCTTTTAATCTGTCAAATGATAAAAAAAGTAGGTCTGGATTGTCCTCAGAAAGTTTTTTACTTGTACTGAGGACTTTATAAATCTGTGCTTCGATTGATAATGACATGTTAATAAGGATTAGAGGTTATAAATTGCAGATCGTTTTTAATTTCATCCGCGTTACTTGTTTGGAGTTTGGCAGCCAGATCAGATATCGAACTGCAGACTGTAAAATCTTCTGTTTTATCAAACAACAATCTCAATGCTTGGGCTAAAACTTTCTTTTCTTTTTTAGTTAGTGCATCCATGATTCGTATTGTTTAATGTTGAGATTAACAACCTCGTAAGTAGTTGTTTTTGGTTGTTGCTTTAAGAGTGAAAGTCTTTCATCGTTAACTGGAATCAATTCACTTCTAAGTTCATTTAGTTGTTGAGCAACTTTTGCATGTCTTACTTTCATCACTTCAACCATTGAAAGATTGGTTTCTTGAGAATAAAAGTTCAATAATCTTGAACAAACCCATTTAAGTTTTTCGAAAGCCTTAATTTTTTTATTGATTGTTACGGCTTTATCTGTAATTTCTTCTAACTTTGTCATTCTATTTGTTTATTTATGCCCTGCAAGGCGTTAATAAAATTTGATCTAAAACCGTTCATGTCCGTGAGCGGTTTTTTTATTTGGTCAAACAAGCAACTGCTTTTAATTTAAGTTCTGGTGTCATTTCGAATCTGCCCTTTCGGGTGGAGTTGGAAGCTCCCAAACTATCCAACTCCATTTCTAAGTAACTCTTACGGCTAGTAATTGAACTTAATCCTTGTTTAAAAAGCTCTTCTTGAATATTTAAGTCTTGAAGCTGGCTTTTTATAAATTGTATTTTATCAGCCTTGTTCATCTGTAAAAATTTCAGATTCTTTTAATCCAGTAAACTTTACAATTGCTTCAATAGATCTCTTTTTTGTAAGGTTCTCGTGAATTGGGGATGATAAAATCCATCTTCGCATTGTGTAATAAGATTTATCTAACTCTAAAGCTATTTTCATCTTAACCTCATCGGTTCCTAATTTTTCCTTTGCTGCTGTTGTTAGTTCCATTTTTATTGCTATTTTTGACTAGTCATTTTCTATACAGCAAATATACTTCCATTTGGAAGTAAAAAACAAATATTTGGAAGTAAAATTTACTTCCAAATGGTAATTTATATCGATTCTAAATAAATGATAATGCACAGCATAGGAGAAAGAATAAAACAAAGTATGGAAAATAAAGGCTTCACGCCGTACAAACTACATAAACTGACGTCGGTTTCGCAGTCAACCATTGGAAGAATATTAAAAAACGAAAACGAACCAAATAGAAGTACAATAGAAGCAATCAGTAAGGTTTTGGAAGTAAATCCAGATTGGATTACTACCGGAGAAGGTGTAAAAGCCAAAAAATATACTGAAAATGAAGAGGAGGTAATTAAGAATAAAAACGGTAATAAATTCCAAGAACTGCCGAACGGCAAATTTATAATGACAGTTCCATTAGTGCCAGTTAGAGCTTACGCACAATATATAAGCGAATGTTCTGAGGTCGAATTAATCGACGGATATAATGAAGTTAATTTTTATGTTGACAAATATGCACGTGGAAATTATGTTGCATTTGAAATAAAGGGCGATAGCATGGATAATGGCGGACTTTATGACAATCCAGAGGGATGTATAACTTTGTGCCGAGAATTAAGCAGAATGCATTGGGATTCTTTAAGAGATTCAAAATACGGCTGGGTTATTGTACATAAAGACACGATTATTTGCAAAGACATTGTAGATCAGGATTTGGAAAAAGGTACTATAACATGTCACTCCAGAAATAAAAGTCCAGAATATCAAGATTTCAAAATTGAATTAAATGATGTGCTGCAAATATTCAAAGTAATCAAACGAACTTTTTAACTATGAAAAAAACTATTTCCATTCTAGTTGTAACATTTATGCTTTTCTCCTGTTCAAAAAACAATGAGCAAATTGAAGTTGTAAAAAACGACTTAATTAAAAAAAATGTATCTGAAAAAGAACTTGCAGAATTTAAATTTGACATCATTGATATTTTAGGCCAAGATGCAAACAAAGTGATGCATAGAAAGTTTTCAAAGTCTTACCAAGATTATTTTGATATGAAAAGTCTTGATGCAGCAAAGAACGAACTCAATAAAATGGATACTCTAGTAAAAGGATTTCCGAAAATAAAAGATAAGAAGTTTTATAGAGTACATGCTTACAGGCTGGCTGGAGACACTGTAGCAAACAGCATATATTTTATCACAGATAAAAATAAAATTTACGGAATTAAGTAATGAATGAAACTGATCTTAAAATATTCGAACTAATAAAGTTGCTACAAAGTTTAGGAACTATAAAATATGAGTACGATTTTGCGGATTCAGTTGGAATTTTAAAACAAACTCTAACAAAAATAAAAATGGGCACCGCTCATTTCAGGACAGAACACATTAAAAGAATTTGTGAAGTTTTTAATGTCAACGCAAACTGGATTTTTGGTTTAGAAAACAAGGTATTTAACAGCTTGAAAACCCAGAAAAATAAGGAGTTTCAAGAGCAGTGATGCCGACAACCCTAAGAGACATTAAAATCTCAAAAAAAATATAAAATAAACAAACAATAATCGTAAAGATATTGCTTTTAAAGGTGTTTACAAGCCATAAGTGAAAGGGTGTTGATTTCATAACCCTGAGGTCACGGGTTCAACTCCCGTCCTCGCTACAAACGGCAAAACCCTTAAACATATAGTTTAAGGGTTTTTTATTTAAACTATTCTGTCTTACAGCAAATTAAAGCCTAAAAAAACTGATCATAAGACCATAGAATTTCTAAGGAAGGCAATAAAAAATTTATTAGATTTACGACTCTAAATAAACATTATGGACATAGTTAAATTTAAAATCACATCAAAAACGATAAAAGTAGAAGTACGCAATTCGAATAATTATGTTTTTAATTTTAATACAGCCTTAGAGATCGAAAAAGAAGACAAAGATGTTTTATTAAAACTATACAATGCTCTGGATCTTCTTTTTAAAAAAGAAACTCATCCCGAAATCAAAAACTACATTTCGCCAAACCAGACTAATATACTGGATCAGATTTCTGATATTGACAATTTAGAAAAATAATCCAAGAATGTCAGGCGAAAAAAATCTTGAAAAGATCTTAAAGAACCTAAATCCCGTATTAAATGACGGCCGATATGTTTACTGCTGCGTAAAAAGCACAGAAAACATTCCTTTCGCAGCTATTTTATTTCTTTTTAAAGAAACAGAAGGAATAACCGTTATCTTAAAAAAAGAAGATGCTGACCAATTAAATCTGGAGTATTCTTATATTGCTGCCTGGATTACTTTTAACGTTCATTCTTCTTTAGAAGCAGTAGGAATGACTGCTGCATTCTCGGCCATTCTTGGTCAAGAAAACATAAGCTGTAATGTTGTGGCAGGCTATTATCACGATCACATTTTTATCGACCAAAAAGATGCTCAAAAAGCAATGAAAGCCTTATCTCATTTTCAATCCAATTAATCCATTCAAAAAAAAAGCAAAAGCTGTTTTTACTGGACCACTTTTAATTCAAAAAACTGTATCATCCAAATCTTATTCGTTACTTTTATTTTTGTTTGAAATAAATTTCAAACAAAAAAAAGACGAATGAATGTACATATTATACAGCACGAAGATTTTGAAGCTCCTGGGGCTTATTTAGAATGGGCTGTTTCTAGAAAACATGCTGTTACATTTTCAAAAGTTTATCTCGGGCAGCCTTTACCGGAAACTGTTACCAACATCGATTTACTTCTGATTATGGGCGGCCCGCAAAGTCCTGACACGACTATAGAAGAGTGCCCTCATTTTGATGCAAAGGCCGAAATTGATTTAATTCAAAACGCTGTCAAAAACAACAAAGCTGTTATTGGTGTCTGCCTTGGTTCGCAGCTTATTGGCGAAGCTTTAGGAGCATCATTTGAAAATAGTCCTGAAAAAGAAATCGGCGTGTTTCCAATTCAACTAACCGCAGACGGAATTACAGATCCTAAAATAAATCATTTTGGATCAGAACTAGCAGTTGGTCATTGGCATAACGATATGCCGGGTCTGACAGCGAAAAGTAAAATTCTTGCCTCAAGCAAAGGCTGTCCGAGACAAATTATTTCTTATTCTGATTTAGTATACGGTTTTCAATGTCATATGGAGCTAAATCCCGAGGTAGCAGAATTATTAATTGCCATAGATGAGGAATTTTTATCAACTAACACAAAACATCAATTTGTACAAAATCCTGATACAATTCGAAGTTTTGATTTTACTGAAATGAATCGGAAATTATTTGATTTTTTGGATAAATTAGAAGCTGCTTATCAAGAAAAACAATCGTAAATCATCGGCCTAAATTTTAAAAAAAGAACACAAGATTTTTATACCTAAAACACTCCAAATGCAAAAGTTCGCAAGGCTGTATCCAATAAAGCTTTGTGAACTTTGGATTTATATAAATCTTAAAAATAAAAGTCTTATATCCTTTGCGTTTAAAAATTATTCGAAATGCATCTCTAAATATTTTCTTTACTGAGTCCTAAAATTTTCCCGTAGGCGATGGCTGCTTTATGAACCTGAACCAGCCAGTCTTCTGCAGCATTATCATCAGCACCATCTGAGACATATTTTAAGCATAAAAACGGAATATCTTCTTTCATAGCAATCATGGCCAAAGCATACGCCTCCATATCTACAACCGTATATGCCGGAGAACAATGTCCCATTTCAAAATTGTCCCCCGTTCCGCAGATTCCTTCCGGTAATCCATCCATAAGCAAACCGTATTCGATAATCGGAGGTAATCCAGAGAGCGGCGTTTCATATTGCGCGTAACCCAAGCCTCTCACATCCATATCTCTTTGTACAAATTTGGTACAGCAGATAACAGCACCTTTTTGGAAACAAGTACTTCCCGCCGATCCGAGATTTATAATTATAGAAGGTTTCTTTTTGTGAATTGCTTTAGACAATTCGTACGCCGCATTTACTTTACCAATTCCTGTTATTAGAGTATTATAATCTGAGAAAACTTCGGCTGCTTCAGATTCTAGAGCAAAAGTGAATAGTATATCTTGAACAGCAAAAGACGCTTGTGAATTGATTTTTATCATTGATCTTAAAAATTTGTTACAACAAAAATACACGGAATCGATAAAGGTTACCCCAAGTCACATTAGTTTTTTATGTTTGGAATTTTCTCCACCAAATTTTTCCAATATCGTTTTGGCATATGCTGTATGTGCAGTTTCATGTTTTTTCTGGATTCTATATTGACACTGCTGAAATAACGACGCCAGAGATCCTGAAAAAATCCTTCCTGTTCATCGGCTATTTCAGCCAAAATTTGAGAAGAATTGGATTTCGAATCAAATTGAAGCTGTACTGTTTCAACATTTTCAAGATCATAATAAACCCCGTATTTATGTTTGGCATCATAGATAAGCCAGCGCTGATCGGCATATCTTTTCTTAAAATGGTCTTTAATAAGCGGCAGCACATCACAATCAGGTTCGATTATCGCATAATACAATTGGTCTTTTGTCAATTGAAAACGAATAAAAGCTTTCATCCTATGACTTTCTCTATGCGTCAAATGCGCCGCTTTTCTAACAGCCAGAACTTCGTTATTACTCAAATCTCCTTCAACATTTCCTGAACTTGCAAAGACATATTTTACAAACTGAAACAAAATCTCATCCATTTTATTTATTTCAGATAAAAAGGCGTGATAAACCATTTCAAGTCCACTGGCTGATAATCGTTTTTTCAATCCGTCAAATACCCGTTTTGCTTTTTCTATATCTGTTGCAACCATATGTAAATTTGAAAAAAGCAAACTATTTGAAGCATCTTCTTTTGCAAAAACAACGTCAGTAAATTTATACTCATAAATTTCGAACACCGCTGTCAGCCAGCCTTCATAAGTCGAATCGTAAACTACTTGTGTCATTTTAATTAGAATAAAGCAAGCTGGTTGGAAAAATTATTCTGATACTTACTTTTCTGAAAATTGAGAATATGATTTTTAATTTGAACAGAAGTTAAATCTTTCTGCAGGGAAAAAGGCGAAGCAAAAGCTAAAAAATACTTAGCCCTGCTGTAAGCAATACCAAGTTTTTTTAAATCGTAAGGCTGGAGTTTTTTGAATTTTCTAGCTTCTACAATTTTTTTCGCACTCAAAAAACCGATTCCAGGAATCCGCTGAATCAATTCTAATTCTGCGAGATTAATATCAACTGGAAATTGATGCAGATTTCGGAGCGCCCAGCCTAGTTTCGGATCAATATCTAAATCCAGATTCGGATGATCGAATCCCACTATTTCATTCACATTAAATCCATAAAAACGAACCAGCCAATCGGCCTGATACAAACGGTTTTCCCGAATCATGGGCACCGGCGTTCCAATCGCAGGAAGTCTTTCGTCATAACTAATCGGCACATAACCCGAATAATAGACACGGCGCATGTTCATCTGCTCATAAAAATAATTCGCCATTCCCAGAATTTCGAGATCATTTTCTTTTGTGGCTCCAATTACCATTTGCGTGCTCTGGCCTGCTGGTGCAAAAAGCGGGGTTTTGTAATTTCTTTTCTTTTCTTCTTTATACTCCGAAATTCCATTTTTAAGATACACCATTGGTTTAATCACGTCTTTGTGGTTTTTATCGGGAGCAAGCAGCTTAAGACTTTGTTCTGTAGGCATTTCTACATTGACACTCAAACGATCGGCATACATTCCCGCCTGCTGTAACAATTCGTCGCTTGCTCCAGGAATCGCTTTTAGATGAATATAACCATTAAAATTTTCTTCTAATCTTAGTTTTTTGGCAATCCTCACCAAACGCTCCATGGTATAATCTGGATTATCAAAAATTCCCGAACTTAAAAATAGACCTTCAATATAATTTCTTCGATAAAAACCGATCGTTAAATCTACAACTTCTTGAACTGTAAAAGCAGCGCGTTTAACATCATTGCTTTTTCTGCTGACACAATAAGCGCAGTCAAAAATACAATGATTGGTCAGCAGGATTTTAAGCAGCGAAACGCAGCGTCCGTCCTCTGTGTAGGCGTGACAAATTCCGTGAGCCGAGGCATTGCCCAACCCTTTGTCTTTATTCTGCCGGTTACTATTACTAGATGAACAGGAAACATCATATTTTGCCGCATCTGCTAAAATCGCCAGCTTTTCCATTACTCTTTCGTGTACCATTTTGACTTTTTTATTTGTTTTTGGAAGTGGTATTCAATAGTACAAAATTAGGAATTCGAAATGCGGGAGCACTGAGTATCATTGTTCTAAATTGTATCAATTTTATTTAACCCTAAAAACGACTATGCAGATCAGATTTCAAGATCAAGATTAAAAACAAGTTAAATTCTGTTTTCTATACCTGAATTTAATTCAGAAAAAAATACTTTTGCCAAACTCAGAACTAAATAACTTTTAAAAAATCAGAAACAGAATTGCATGGAGAATGAAAAATTTATTTTCTGTCTTGAAGGCGTAAAAGACATCGACGATCATACCCCGACTCATGTGGTAAAATGCCTTGAAGAATTGGCAATTGATCAAGGTATTGCGAGCATTCATAAAACTTGTGATACTATTGAAGGTCTCGAAGAGAGTTTAAACGTTTTACTTTATGAAGATCATAATTTTAAAGATTATGAGATTATTTACCTCGCCATGCCCGGTCAGCAGAATAACATCTGCCTTCACGATTATTATTACAGTATTGAAGAAATAGCCGAACTTTTTGAAGGAAAAATGAAAGGGAAAATCATTCATTTTGCCAATCTCAAAGTTTTGGATTTAAACGAAGAAGAAGCACAATATTTTCTAGACATTACAGGCGCAAGAGCAATTTCTGGCTATGGTTCTACTTATAATAAAATTGCGAGCTGCAGTACAATTGATAAAGCTTTTTTCAGCCTGTACCAAGAAAATGACAATCTAATTGAAGTGGTTGAAGACTTATATACCAAGCACTATAATTTGTGTAAATTACTTGATTTTAGATTGTATTATTAAAGATGAACAATAAATCGGCAGAAAAAATAAAAACCTACAGCCCAACAGGTTTTCGAGAGAAATTTCTAGGAGAAGACAATCCTATTCATTTGCTTTTTAAATCCAACTCTGATCATTTTTTCTGTCTTGAAATTGAAGAAATAATGCAGATTCAGCATCCCGTTCCGCCTTCAAAACATTCTTGCCATACTTTAATTTTTATTTCTTCTGGCCGGCATACAATGAAATTAGGCTATCAGGAATACACCACTACCGACAATGAAATAATTATAGTGCCGGCAGGTCAGATTTTTTCTCTTGATAATGTCAACAACATTCACAAAGGTTATATCTGCCAGTTTCATCCCGACATCTTAATTCGAAAATATGGAAGCCGTGAATTGCTTAATGAATTTGATTTTTTGAAAATTTCCGGAAATCCTAAAATCAGTCTTGCTCCTGAAGATGTCAGCACTATTACAAACGTCTTAGAACGTTTAAAAAAAGAATACTCAGAAACTGCTTTTACCGATTTAAATATTGTGCAGTCGTATCTTATTAGTTTGTTTTATGAAATGAACAAAAATGCTGTCAAAATTCCTAAAGGCATTTCGGCTGCCGAAGTGATTACAGGAAAATTTAAGGAACTAATACACGATCATATCAAAAGCCAGCATCAAGTTAATTATTACGCCTCAATGCTCAATGTCACGCCCAATCATTTGAATAAATGCATAAAGACTGTGACTGGAAAGTCTGCCGTTAAGTGGATTGATGAGAACATATTATTGGAAGCTAAATATTTACTTTTCCAAACGACACTTTCTGTAGGCGAAATCGCTTCTCAGGTAGGACACGAGGATCATTCTTACTTTTCTCGATTCTTTAAAAAACACGAGGGGATTACACCACTACAATACCGAAAATTGATTGATAAGTCCTAATTATTGATTATGTAATCCTATTAATTAAGTGGTTCTTTTTTGGAAATTTGCTCCTTCTAAAAAAAGCAACTTATGATTTATGTTTTTAAAACCTCTGTTGATTCACCCGCCAAATTTGATTCAGCAAAAACTTTATTGGATAAATTACTGCCCCACGCAGAATGGAATTTTGATCTCGAAGACTGTGACAATATTTTAAGAATTGACAGTGATCTTGAAATTTCAGAATCGCTGCTCCAAAATGACATCTTTGATTGTGTCGAATTAGAATAAAACAACCTCAACTTATAATTTTAGAATGGAAACAGCGCTTCATCAAAATAAAACTTTTGACACTATCGATTACTCTGATCAAAGGTTGTCTGATACTGAATTTGTCAACTGTGAATTCATAAATTGTAATTTTTCTAAAAGCGATTTTACTTCCATTGATTTTCTGGACTGCAGTTTTAAGAACTGCAATCTTTCTTTGGCTGTTTTAAGAAATACAGGGCTGAAAAACATCAAATTTACAGACTGTAAACTTATGGGGTTGGATTTTAGTGCCTGCAACAGCTTTTTGTTTACAGTAAGTTTTCAAGACTGCATTTTAGATTATTCTACTTTTATTTACAAAAAACTAAAGAAAACTGTTTTTGCCGATTGTTCACTAAAAGATGTCGATTTCTCTAACACCGATTTATCTTTGGCGGTTTTTAAAAACTGTGATCTTTCCAGCGCTGCTTTTGTAGATTGTATATTAGAAAAAACAGATTTTAGAACTTCCAGAAACTATGCTTTTGATCCTTCTGAAAACAAAATTAAAGGCACTAAAGTTTCGCACGCTGCACTTGCAGGCTTACTTCAGAAATTTGATTTAGCGATTGAATAGTTTTTTTAGTGTTCAGTGTTTTAGTGATCAGTGAAAAATTAAATTGAATTGAGGATTGAACACTAAAAAATGGAACACTGCCTACTTAAAAAAAGAGGGACACAAAATAAATTGTATCCCTCTTTCCTATTTATTAACCATGAATTTTTATTTAATCCAGCGTGGATCTCCTACTTTATTATCTTTTAAAGTTTGATTTCCAATTGTAAAGTCTCCCGTTGCTGCATTTGTAAATTGTGGATCTAATGCCGTTCCAGAAGTATCCGATTTAAGTGGAGATACAGGACTCGCTTGATTAAGCGTAGTTGCATTGTGATAATTATTATTTGCGAAAGTAGGAGGCGCTGTAGCTGCCTGATTTGCATATCTAGCCACTGTTTCTGCAAATAACGAATTTCTAACAATAGTAGCATTTGACACAAAACGTACATAAAGTATTTGATAACCACTTGCCGCAACTGTATTAGTAACCTTATATAAAGTACAGCTATCTATCAATATGTTACTTGTAAGACCACTACCCGTTAAAGTTGGCGCTGCATCTAGTCTAATAAATGCTCTAGCTGCTGCACAGTTATTAAAGGTGCTTTTAGTTAAACTAATATCGTCGACAAAAGAAGTTCTAAAATCAATAAACTCTCCAGTATTAGCAGTAACCATATTAGTTACAATAGAATTTTCTATAGCTATAGATTCTATTTTAGCTATTACACCAGTTGTTGTATTAGCAAACGATCCTAGATAATCATGGATGTTACAACCGCTTACTAGTAATTTACCATAGTTACCATTTTGATTATATTTTGCAAGATCTGTCTGTGTGCTGCTTCCGTTTAACTCCAGATCAATTAACGATAAAGAAGTTGCGCCCGAATTCATTGTAAATCTAACATTCAATTTTGGTTTATCACCTGCACGTAATCCTCTTATAGTTATCGGTTTATCTAATATAATTTCACCAGTAAATGCTTTATATTCACCAGGCATTAAAACCAAAGTAGCATCAGCAGCGGCTGCAGCGACTTTTGCATTCAAATCATCTTCTGGTTTTACTAATATCCCATTTCCGATATCAATTCCAGTTTTAAATGATCTTTCTCCTCTTTTCTTAGTCCCATTATACAGTGTTACAGTATAATCTGTTTCTGACGTAAGTCCAGTTACTAAAGCAACTCCCGCTGTTTTTTCAGCAGGTGTAATTACATGAATTACATTTCCTGGATTTGCAACAATTTGAGTCACAGTGCTGTTTGGAGTCCATCTTACTGTTACTTGTTTTGCCTCGATATCAGCATCTGCAATAGGCAGCATGATTTGTTCTGACAATGTTGTGGCCGTTACAGTAGACCATTTAGAATCTTCTAAACCAGCAGCATTAACAGCTTTTACCCTGATAGAATATACCGTTTCTCCTTCTAATGCCACTTGAATTGGAAGCTGCGAAGCGGTAACATTTACTGTTTTATAAATAGTTTTGAATTCAGGATCGTCTGCACTAAATTCTACTACATAATGATCTGCATTTTCGTCGCTTTTAACCGTCCAATTTAATTCAACTGTAGTTTGATTTCTAATGGTAGCTTTAAGACCAATTGGAGAAAATTCTCTTGAATTTCCTATGCCGTTTAACAACTCTTCATTATAACTTTCGCAGCTTGAAACTGCAATTGCAAGTAATAACAGGGTTATTAATCCTCTAAATACATATTTTGTTTTCATCATAATAACTTATAATTTATTATTAATTTTTTGAAAGATTTTAATAACCGTAATCATTTTTCAATTGACCATTGCTTCCGTCAATAAACACTTGCCAGATTGGCCAGAATTGTCTGTTATCAGGATTAACCCCTGCTTTGTACAATGAGTTTATTTTGGCATCTGCTGCTGTTCCTGTCCATGTCCAAGCTACCTGCGTATAAGCTGCTCCTGGATTTGCAGTTTCCCCTCTATTCAATCCATAGATATCAATAGATACATTGTCTGCTTGAAATTTATAGTACAAAGCTGCCGGCACATCAGCATATTCTCCAGTACGAGCTGATAAATTTGCCATTTTTACTTTGGCTTCGTCTAATTTTACTTTCAATAAATTCCAACGAATTAAATTTTGTTTACGCTCCATTTCACCTGTAAACTCATATTTGTTTTCGTTAACAATAGCATTAAACATTGCTTCTTTACTAGTTAATGCATCTACATATGCATCTACTTTAACAGCTTGAGCTGCTGCAGGAAATGATCTTCTGCGGATTTGTTTTAAGTAAGGAGCTGCGGCAGAAGCGCCTTCTAATTCGTTTGCTGTTTCAGCAGCAATAAGAAGCACCTCAGCATAACGCATGTACATTTTATTCACTCCGTCATCATTAGTAGAAGTCACATAACGTTTCATCCATTCGTAACGGTATTTACCAAAATACCATGTGTCTAGTGAGCCTAACTCTTGTTTAGCGATATTATTGGTTGCAGCACCGTATTTATAAGGTACACAAGTAACATCTCTTCTGGTATCAACTTGATCATAATCGTAGAAAACAAATGGCAGCGGACCTGCTACACCGCCTCGGTTAGCTCCATTAGCTTGAAATTGATCCTGAGCTGCAGTATGTTTTACAGCAAAAGTAAACAACATTCTACCACGCCCATCAGCAAAAGGAAGTTCCCAAAGAGATTCTCCTCCTGCAGTTGTATTTTCCTCATTGTATTTTCTCCATAATCCTTCAAAAGTAGATTCTAAACGAGCAGAACCGCTTTGAATTACTTCACGAGATTCTCTTAATGCCAATGCATACATAGCAGCAACTGAAAGTTCTGGATCATTGCTTCTTCTTACTCCGTCAGGATATTGCTGAAAACCACTTGCAGCCAATGCCAGACGTGCTCTAAAAGCTTTTACAAAAGCTTTATTAACATGCTCAACTGTACTTGTATAAGCCGTTTCATTTGGCCATGCTACTAATGTTGATGCTTCTCCTAAATCTGCGATTAATTGTTTGTAAATAACATCTCTGCTTGATTTAGCCAGATATAAAGTTTCTGAAGTAATAGGTTCAAAACGAGCAGGAACATCTCCCCAAGTTTTAAGTAAATCGGCATAGTAAATAGCTCTTAATGTTAAAGCTTCACCTAATAGCTGCCCCATTTCTGTTCCCGGTGATGGATTCCCGTATTGACGTATACCTTTAATACAAATATTAGCACGCTCAATACCAGAGAACATCATAGAATACGCATTATTAGTTGTGTTCATCTCTGTATTGCTTGGCTTTGCATCGTAAACACATAAATCTGCTTTATCCCCAGCGGTCTGCGAAGTATTGTACCATTCTACATCTGTATTAAGTCCATAATATGGTAAAAATCTTCCTCTGTAAGAGTTTGTTTCAGCAAACGGCACTTTTATTCCATCAATAGCTCCTTTTGCAAGTCCTGCTGTAGAGAAAATCAAAGCAGCATCTAAAGTTGATTCTGCCTTAGTATCCAAATAGTCATCTTCAAATTGCTGGCAGGAACTAAATAGACCCGAAATAATCAATCCTGCTATTATTATTTTATGTTTCATTTTGTGATAATTTAAAATTAGAAATTAAGATTCATCCCAAAAACCATTTGTCTGCTTCTTGGATAAGGACTTGAATCAACCCCTGGTGTAAGCGGATTTTTTCTTCTTGTAGAAACCTCAGGGTCAGAACCCGAGTAGTTTGTCCAAACAAAAACATTGCTAGCCGTCAAGTAGAATCTCAATTTAGAAACTCCAAGTTTAGATGTAAACATCTGAGGTGCTGTATATCCTAACGTTAAAGTATTTAATCTTAAAAAAGATGCATCTTCAACTGCCCAATCCGTAAATATGGCGCTTCTCATGTATGGAGACCACATTGTTGTGTTAGCATTAAGAGCTGTTAATGCAGTAGGATCTGTTACTAATTGACCAGAAACCGGATCCAAATTCGTCCATCTCTTTCCGTCAGCCATAGTAGAGTTTAAGTTTTTGTACTCTCCAGAAGCTGTAGCAGTAGAAAACTCAATTTTATCCGCATTGTATATTTCATTACCTATACTCCAGTTAAAAGCAGCCATTAAATCAAATCCATATGCATTTCCGTTAATAACAAAACCACCTGTACTTTTAGGGTTAACATTTCCAATAATTGTTTTGTCTTTTAAGTCTACTACACCATCACCATTAACATCTTTTAATTTCATGTCTCCTGGTTTAAGTGCACTTCCGTCTCCAACCAAAGTAGTAGAAGTAGGAGTGACACCACTTTTTAATATATATTTCCCTCCAACATAATCAAAGTCTGAAACTTCATATCTTCCATCATTTTTATAACCGTACATAGTTCCCAAAGAAGAACCTACTTCTATCAGGTAATCGTCTCCAATTTGAGAAGAAGCCCAGCCTGTAGCCTGGCCAAAATTATTCATCACACCCAATGAGTTGATACGGTTTTTGTTTACTGACATATTGAAAGAAAAATTCAATCCGTATTTTTCTTTTTCAATTGCTACAACGTTTAAAGTAGCCTCAAAACCTGTGTTTTGTGTTTCTCCCATATTACGGTATTGAAAATCATATCCTGATCCTGGAACTGGGAAATTGATTAACAAATCGCTCGTAATATTTTTATAAACATCAAAATTACCACTCAAACGATTTTTGAAAAATCCAAAATCCAAACCAAAATTCTGAGTTACTGTTGTTTCCCATTTCAAATCAGGATTAGGCATTGTTTTAGAAGGTGCCCAAACACTTGTAACGCCATTAATCCATGCTGTTGATGTTGATTGAAAAATCTGAACCTGTTGTCCCACTGGAATGTTATTATTTCCTGCTTCACCATAACTGGCTCTCACCTTTAAAAGATCGATCCAAGTTTTATCTTTTAAGAAACTTTCTTCAGAAATTTTCCATCCTGCTGCAAATGCAGGGAAATACCCCCAGCGATTTTGTTCTAAGAATTTACTAGATCCATCTGCACGAAATGTCGCTGATAAGATGTAACGGTTTTTATAATCATAATTAGCACGTCCAAAAAATGACAATAATCTATCGTCTGGGCTGTAGTAATTGTCTACAGCTTGCGGTGTGCCTTGTGTTGTTAATGTTTTTGCTTTATTAAAATCAAAAAACGTAGGGTATCCATGAATAGTTGACGTTACAGTATTAGAACTGTAATCAATACTTTCCTGCCCAAGAAGAGCTGTTAAATGATGATCTTCACCCATTATCTTTTTGAAATCATAATTCAATGTATTAGCATTTCTAAAACGTCTTTCTTTAGCATCAGACATAATCATGGCTGGCATATCTTGTAATGTAGCCGCCGGAGCATTTGCTACATAATAAGTCGTTAGTCCGTAAAAACGATAGTCCTGCGTATTAAAATTATCAAGACCTAAATCTACTTTCAGTTTTAAATTATCCACAATCTCCCATCCAAAACTTCCTAACATATTAAAGTTTTTACGAAACTGCTGACGCTCGTTATCAGAAACAGATTTAAAAGGATTGATCAAAACATCTGTTCCATCTCCAACTACATCTCCAGAGGTTAAACCTGCAACCGGAAGCGGTGCATAACCCACGATAGTACGCATACGCGAATCTGCTGAAGATTTCTCATTTTGCTCATTTACACCACCGCCATCAATCTCTGTATCAGAGTAACGCATTGTAAAACCAAGATCAATTTTATTACTCACTTTACTTTTTAAAGACAAGGCAAGGTTATTTCTTTTATAATCTGAACCAATCATAATCGCTTTTTCATCATAATGTGCGTAGTTAAAATTATAACTAAGCTTATCGCTGCCCCCTCTAATACCTAAATCACGACTTTGCACCTCTCCTGTACGTCCAAAAATTTGCTTTTGCCAATTATCCCCTTTTACACCTTTGTACATATCTTGATCCTCCCAATTTCCAAAATACTTCGTATAGGAAGACGGATTAGAAGCTACTTTTGTTCCTGACTGAGATAGCAATGCATATTCGTACTGCCATTTAGTATAATCGTCTGGAGACAAAACATCAATTTCTTTAGCCATCGTTTTCATTCCGTAAAACATGTTAAAGCTTACAGCAATTTTACCGTCTTTACCACTCTTTGTAGTAATCAAAATTACCCCGTTTGCACCACGAGATCCGTAGATTGCAGTCGAAGCAGCATCTTTTAAAACAGTCATTGTTTCAATATCAGATGAAGAAATATCATTCATACTGTTTATTGGAAATCCATCTACAATAATTAAAGGCGAAGCATCCTGCGTAAGAGAACCGCCTCCACGAACTCTAATTTTAATATCCGCATCCGGCGAACCTTCTGATGCAGTTACCTGCACCCCTGCAATTCTACCTGTTAAAGCTTCTGCGACATTTGCCACAGGAACTTTTTTCAAGTCGGTACCAGAAATAGTAGAAACAGCTCCAGTTAAATCCGATTTTTTAGAAGTTCCGTATCCGATTACTACAACTTCATTTAAGCTGTTAGCATCTTCGGCCATAGTAGCATCCACCTTTGTTTTTCCAGATGCAGAAACCTCAACTGTTTTAAATCCTATGAAAGAAAAACTCAATACCGCTTTAGGATTGGTCAGTTTAATTTTATAATGACCATCAAAATCAGTAGAAGTTCCGTTTTTTGTTCCTTTCTCCAAGACATTCACGCCTGGCAGAGAAAGTCCTGCAGCATCTTTCACGGTTCCCTCTATAGTTGTGGTCTGTGCATGAGTCTGATTTGTCATCAATAAGCACAGTAAGAAAACAAGTACCGAGCAGAAATTGGCTCTTTTGTTTAATAATTCTTTAAAGTTCATGGTTGATTGTTTAAGTTATTAATTGAATTTTTGAGTTGGTTTAAGTGGTTTTTTGTAGTAATTTTTTAATCATATATATGCTCTAGTTATTAATTTTCATTTAACAATTACTAAAGATTTCGCTCCCTGCGAGAGTTTAAAACAGAATTTTTACGCCCTCTCTACTTAATCGATTTCGAAGAACGAAAAAAAAAGTTGTAATCGATTACACAAACATAGATATTTTTTTGAAACGAAAAATAAAAATTCACAAAAAATTCATAAAAAAAATTATATATCAAAAATTATATCGCTTTTTTATATGACATGTATAATTTATATACCTTTAAAATATTAAATATATTTTTATTATTCAATCATTTGATTCGATTTTTGCAAAAAAAACAATCGATTACATCAAGATACATTACGGAATTATTAGGTGTTATTTTTACACTTAAAAAACATATTTTGGAATACAAAAAGAATCAACAGCTCTTGAAACAGCCTTTATTTTAAAGCGTATTTTCTGACTAAGGCAAGCTTTTAGATCATTTAAGCAGTTATAGAAAAACGTGAAAACAAAAAAAAGCCCTTAAACAAAAGTTAAGGGCTTCAAAAATAGGAGCGGAATTTATTTAAAGCGGCTGCAACTTTACCTCTTTACGATGCAATTTCATTAATATCAAAGTGATAAGCATTCCGATAATAGACATAACTACTCCGATTAAGTTTGGAGATGCATAACTAAATCCTGCAGTCAAAGGCAGTCCGCCTAAAAAAGCACCTAGTGCATTCCCTATATTAAAACTCCCCTGTAGCGAAGCAGAAGCGATCATCTCTGCCCCTTTTGCGGTTCGTATCATCAGCATTTGAATTGGCGCAATTACCGAAAATGAAATTGCCCCAGTCAAAAAAGTTAAAAATAAGGATACATATTGATGTGAGGAGAAAAAATAAACCAAAACCAAATCGATCGACATTACTAGCAATAATGCTAAAGTCGTTGGTGCAGGAGAAAAACGATCTGCTAGTTTACCCCCAATAAAATTCCCAACTACCATTCCGAATCCAGCTAAAATCAAAATTGTCGAAACATCTTCTGGAGCAAATTTCGACACCTTTATTAACAAAGGTGCAATATAACTGATCCATGCAAACAAACCGCCAAATCCGATTGCTGTGATACCAATAATGAGCCAGGCTTCTGTTCTTTTAAAAAACTGCAGCTGTGTTTTCATGTTCACACTTTCTCCTTTTTCAAGATTCGGCATCCATAAATAAATGGCTAAAAGGGTCAGAAAGCCCACTATCGCAATTAGAACAAAAGTATAACGCCAAATAAAATGGTGTCCTATATAGGTGCCAATTGGCACTCCGATCAAGTTTGCAATTGTTAATCCCGCAAACATTATCGAAATAGCCTGCGCCTCTTTTCCTTTGTCTGCCAAACGGCTGGCAACTACTGCTCCTACCCCAAAGAATGCTCCGTGCGGCAATCCAGAAAGAAATCGCGAAGCAAATAAGATATTATAATCTGGAGCAATAATAGACAAGGCATTAAAAACAGCCAGCATCAAAGCCAGAATTAAAAGCATTTTTTTTGGCGCATAATTACGGCCTGCAATTACCAAAAGCGGTGCACCAATAACAACTCCAAGCGCATAAGCCGAAATTAAGTATCCAGCAACCGGAATCGTAACTTTCATATCTGAAGCAATGTCTGGTAACAATCCCATCATTACAAATTCTGTAATTCCAATAGTTAACCCTCCCAAAGAGAGCGCAATAAGACTTTTTTTCATTTGATTAAATAAGTAAGGAAATAATTTTCTACAGTGCAAATTTAAGATCGTTACTGCTTAAATTAATTGTATATTTACGACATAATATTGTAAATATATGTTATGCCTAAATTAAATCAATTTAAGACCTTAATGATTGATGAATTTGAAGAAGAAAAATTTCATCTGCCGCCACATTCGCATACCTATTATGAAATCATATATATAAAGAAAGGAAGCGGCATTCATCATATCAATAACAACCTGCTTCACTATAAAGCGGGAGACTTATTTGTAATATCCCCAGATGATGAACATTATTTTGACATCAAAAAAAGTACTCGCTTTATTTTTATCAAATTCACGGATAATTATTTCAACTCCAAACAAAACTTAACCTGCGACGAATTCCTTATTCATACGCCAGAAAGTTTTATGCGCGATAAAATCTTAAAAGAAACTGTTTTAAAATTTGATGAGCCATGCAGAACAATTCTAAAAAACACTGTCGAAAACATTACCACTTATGACCATTATATTGATGTTGACAATTCACCGATTGTCTTTTATCAAATTCTCTCGATTTTTGGGTTAATTAAAGAAACTATTCGTTGTATGAACATGCACATGACTTCTACGCATATAGACAATGAGCAGATTTCCAATTATATTCATCAAAACATTTATAATCCGAAGCTAATTCAAATCAAAATGATTTCGGCTCATTTTAATATTGCACAAACCTATTTCAGCGCTTATTTTAAAAGGATATTTGCAATTAGTTACAGGGAATACATTCATAACTTACGAATGACTTTGATCGAAAAAAGATTCCACAACAATCAATTACCGATTAAACAAATTGCTTTCGAATTTGGCTTTACCGATGAAAGTCATTTAACCAATTATTTCAAAAAACGTAAAAACATGAAACCAACCGATTTTAAAAAACTCTAGTTATCGAAATCTTAAAAAACATTTCTTCGTCTATTTTTTAACTAAATTTGTATTTCAAAAACATTTTCATTGGCAGTAAAAGTCCGTATAGCATTTATTATTCTAACTCTTGGTTTCTTTTTGATTCCGATTGATGGCTTCGCATGCGGCAATAGCACCCCAAAGACTTCTGAGAAAAAACAACATGAATGCTGTAAAAAAGAATGTTGCAAAGAATCTGCCTCTTCTAAAAAAAAGAAACACAATTGCGACGGAAAATGCAATCATACGAATTGTACCTCTTCCGTTTTTCAGTTTAATATTCCAGCTGCAAACATTTTTGATTTTGAAACCAGCATTTTTAATTTCTCGATAGAAAAACCTATTACCTATTATAATGAAACCAATCTTTCTGATGGTTTTACTTCTATTTGGTTACGTCCCAAAATAACGTAATTGTATTTGCAACAGCCATAAATGCATTCTGTTAAGAATACAATTTATAGTAATCGTACAAAAACTTCTGCCCTTGCGTCTTTGCGAGAGCTAAATATCAAATAAGATTAACTTTAAAGAAAACAATATTCTTTTTAAAATTTATACACAATGAAAAAATCAATCATAGCAATAGCAACAGTAATTACTTTATTATTTTCTGCAAACACTATTCAGGCAAATCCAATAGACACCACAAACGAAATTGCAGAAGCAAGTCAGCTTCAATCGGTTTACGATGCTTATTTTACAGTAAAAGATGCCCTTATTAAGAGTGACAGCAAATTAACTTCGGCGAAAGCAGCAGCTTTATTAACTGCAATCACAGCAGTAAAAATGGACAAGTTAAAAAGCAGCGAACATACTGTTTGGATGAAAGTGGTAAAAAAATTAACAGCAGATGCCAAAAGCATTTCATCAACTACAGATCTAAAAAAGCAGCGTGAGACTTTTAAATCGCTTTCTAAAAATACTTATGACCTTATAAAAGTATCCAATCCGGAACAGCCAGTTTACAAACAATATTGCCCAATGGCCGATGCTGATTGGTTAAGCAAAGAAAAAGCAGTTAAAAACCCTTATTACGGTTCGTCTATGCTGACTTGCGGGAATGTGGTAGAAACGATTAAATAAACATGAAGCTTTACATCAAAAATATGGTGTGCAGCCGATGCATAATGGTAGTGAAGTCTGAGCTGGATAAACTCGGACTTCAAACTACTGCCGTTGAATTGGGCGAAGTGGAATTGAAAAAAGAAATCAGCGACAGCGAAAAAGAAATTCTTTTGCAAAATCTACAGCTTTTAGGTTTTGATTTAATTGATGATAAAAAAAGCAAAACGATTGAAAAAATTAAAAACCTCATCGTTGATTTAGTGCATCATAAAAACAATGATCTTAAAATTAACCTTTCTGATTATCTAGCAGAAAACTTAAATCAGGATTATAACTCTCTTAGTAATCTTTTTTCTGAAATTGAAAATACAACAATCGAAAAGTACTTCATCAGCCAGAAAATTGAAAAAGTAAAAGAATTATTGGTGTACGATGAACATTCTTTAAGTGAAATTGCCGATATGTTAAATTACAGCAACGTCGCACATTTAAGCAATCAATTCAAAAAAATTACTGGTTTAACCCCTACTTCTTTCAAACAATCGAAAGATAAAAATCGTATTAAAATCGAGAATTTGTAGTTGTTTAACCGCAAAGGTCTGCGCAAGCTTCGCAAAGTTTGTATTAGCCGCAGATTAAAGGATAAGAGGTTTTAAAAAATCAGTATTTATCTTTTTAAGCTGTGGCTAACTTATTATAGAATTATTTCGCAATTTATTCAGAACATAGCCCAAGGTTGAAACCTTGGGCTATATTTTTAATCTAGGTTTAAAAAGCTCTTTTAGACAGAGCTTTGCGAACTTTTTTAATCTCAAAACAGAAAAAAAACTTTGCGTGCTTTGCGGTTAAAAAAAATTTAGTAAATCTTACAAATCATTCTCAAAATTCTACAAACCGTTGTAAATCTTACTTCGGAAATTTGCATTGTAATACACTAAAAACAAAAACAATGACTCATCAATATATAATTTCAGGAATGTCTTGTAATGGATGCCGAACCAAAGTCGAAAAAACGCTGAACTCAATCGAAGGAATTGAAGCCGAAGTAACTTTAAATCCGCCAACGGCCACAATTACAATGGAAAAACACGTGCCGACCGAGAAATTTCAGGAAGTTTTATCTGAAGCTGGAAATTATACTATTAAAATGGATTCTCCTAAAAACCATTCTGAAACAACAGCTAAATCTTGCTGTTCAGGTCACCAAAAAGAGGATCACAATCATCCTAAAACAGCAACTAAAAAAATACATCAGCACAGCGCAAATGGTATTTATTATTGCCCAATGCATTGTGAAGGTGACAAAACGTATAATAAACCCGGAGACTGCCCAGTTTGCGGAATGGATCTAGTGCCGCAGGCGGCTGTAAGTGCAACGCAATTTACCTGCCCAATGCATCCCGAAATTGTTTCAAGCGAGCCAGGCGACTGCCCGATTTGCGGAATGGATTTGGTCCCGATGCAGGCTTCTGAAAGTGAAGAAAGCAAAACTTATGCTGATTTATGGCGAAAAATGAAAATCGCGATAGTATTTACACTTCCGATTTTTATTATTTCAATGTCAGAAATGATTCCGAATAATCCACTCTATAATATAATGTCTATTGAAAAATGGAATTGGGTTCAGCTTTTATTTTCGATCCCTGTTTTGTTTTACGCCGGACGAATCTTTTTTGTACGTGCTTACAAATCGATTTTAACTTGGAATCTAAACATGTTTACGCTAATAGGAATCGGAACCAGCGTGGCTTTTATTTTCAGTTTGACAGGAATGTTCTTTCCAGATATCTTTCCAGCCGAATTCAAATCGCATCACGGAACCATTCATTTGTATTTTGAGGCTGCGACCGTAATTATCACTTTGGTTTTATTGGGACAATTATTAGAAGCCAAAGCCCACGGACAAACCAACGGAGCTATAAAAGAATTATTGAAATTAGCACCGACAGAAGCCACTTTGGTCGAAAATGGAGTTGACCAAACGATTTCGATCCACAACATTAAAAAAGGTGATTTACTTCGTGTCAAACCGGGAGAAAAAATTCCGGTTGACGGAAAAATTACATCGGGCGAAAGTACCCTAGACGAATCTATGATTACGGGAGAACCTATTCCTGTTGACAAAAAAGCGGGCGATGCGGTAATTTCGGGAACCATAAACGGCACTAAATCGTTTGTAATGTCAGCCGAAAAAGTAGGTTCAGAAACGATGCTGTCTCAGATTATTCAAATGGTAAATGATGCCAGCCGTTCCCGTGCTCCAATTCAGAAATTGGCTGACCGCGTTTCTAAATATTTTGTACCGACCGTAGTTTTAATTGCAGTGCTGACTTTTATTCTCTGGGCAAAATTGGGTCCCGAACCTGCCTATGTCTACGGATTAATTAATGCGATTGCGGTTTTAATTATTGCCTGCCCCTGCGCTTTAGGATTGGCAACTCCGATGTCTGTCATGGTTGGAGTTGGGAAAGGCGCACAGCAGGGAATCTTGATTAAAAATGCCGAAGCGCTGGAAAACATGAATAAAATTGATGTTTTAATTACAGATAAAACAGGAACAATTACAGAAGGAAAACCTTCTGTCGAAAAAATTTATGCACTTGCTAATGATGAAGATTTTCTGCTTCAAAATATTGCTTCACTAAATCAACATAGCGAACATCCTTTGGCACAGGCTGTCGTTACTTTCGCGAAAGCAAAAAACATTTTAGCAAAAGAAGTTAGCGGTTTTGAGACCCTTACGGGGAAAGGCGTTTTAGGAACAATAGAAAATAAAAAGATTGCTTTAGGAAATAAAAAATTAATGGATGAAATTGGCGCTGCAATCCCTGAAGATTTTGAAAATCGTGTTACAGCCGAACAAAATTTAGGCAAAACGGTTTCGTACATCGCCATTGATAAAACAGTTTTAGGTTATGTGACTATTACCGACGCAGTAAAAGAAAACAGCGCAAAAGCGATTAAAGAATTAATTGATCAAGGCGTTGAAGTAATCATGCTGACAGGAGATAATTACAACACCGCAAAAGCAGTAGCCGATCATTTGCATTTGAGTTCGTTCAAAGCCGATTGTCTTCCAGAAGATAAATTGAAAGAAATTGAACGTTTGCAAGCCGAAGGAAAAATAGTCGCTATGGCGGGTGATGGAATCAACGATGCTCCGGCTTTGGCGCAATCGAATATCGGAATTGCAATGGGAACCGGAACTGATGTTGCGATAGAAAGTGCCAAAATTACTTTGGTAAAAGGAGATTTAAACGGAATTGTAAAAGCCAAAAACCTCAGCCGTGCTGTAATGTCGAACATTAAACAAAATTTGTTTTTTGCATTTATCTACAATACTTTGGGAGTGCCGATTGCAGCAGGAATTTTATATCCGTTTTTTGGAATCTTGCTTTCGCCGATGCTTGCTGCGGTTGCGATGAGTTTGAGTTCTGTTTCAGTAATTGTTAATGCTTTAAGATTGCGAAATCTAAAATTGTAATTTATGTCGAAAATCAAATATATACTCTTAATTTTTTTAATTGCTTTTCAGCTAAAAGCCCAAAAAGTAGTTCGTTACGATTTGCATGTTCGCGATACCATTGTAAATTTTTCTGGTAAAGAGAAACGCGCTCTTACCGTAAATGGACAAATTCCGATGCCGACTTTGACTTTTACAGAAGGCGATATTGCAGAAATCTATGTGCATAATGAGCTTAAAAATGAAGATACAGCCTTACATTGGCACGGATTATTTCTTCCCAACAAAGAAGACGGAGTTCCGTATCTTACTCAGATGCCCATTAAACCTGGTACAACACATAAATATACTTTTCCTATTATTCAGAACGGGACGTACTGGTATCACAGCCATTCGGGTTTACAGGAACAGATTGGTTTGTACGGGCTTTTTATCATCAACAAGAAAAATGGCGATCCGACTTTTAGAAAAGGAATAGACGATTTACCGACTGTTCCAGTTATTTTAAGCGAATGGACCGATCTAAAACCAGAAAATATTCAGCGAATGCTGCACAATGCCAACGATTGGTTTGCCATCAAAAAAGGAACCACTCAAAGTTATGCCGAAGCTGTAAAACAAGGAAATTTTGCGACCAAAGTGACTAATGAATGGAAACGCATGAATGCCATGGATGTGAGTGATGTTTATTACGAAAAGTTTCTGCTAAACGGAAAAAACGAGCAGCAGCTTTCTGATTTTAAACCCGGCTCAAAAGTACGTTTACGAATTGCCAATGGGGGCGCTTCGAGCTATTTCTGGCTGACGTATGGCGGCGGAAAAATTACTGTTGTAGCCAGCGACGGAAATGACGTGGAACCTGTAGAAGTAGATCGTCTCATTATTGCGGTTTCTGAAACCTATGATGTGGTGGTTACCATTCCCGAAGACAATAAATCTTTTGCTTTTTTGGCAACAGCCGAAGACAGAACAGGATCTGCTTCTTTATTTCTAGGAAACGGCCCGAAACAGCCCGTTCGTCATCTTTCGAAATTAAAATATTTTGAAGGCATGAAAATGATGAACGATATGATGAAAATGAACGGCGAAATGAACGATATGGGCATGAACATGTCCTTGAATAAAATGGACATGAATGCTGTAATGTATCCTGAAATTTCTGGCGAAGATGAAAGTACAAAACCTGCAATGGATCATTCCAATCATACTATGGAAGGAATGAAAATGCAAAGTGACAGCACAGAAACTGCTGAAATTGTGACTTTGAATTATGGAATGCTAAAATCTCCAACCAAAACAACGCTTCCAAAAGACGCTCCTGTAAAAGAATTGCGTTTTGAATTATCTGGAAATATGAACCGATATGTTTGGAGTCTGGACAATAAAGTAGTTTCTGAAACCGATAAAATCTTGATTAAAAAAGGAGAAATTGTTCGCATTACCTTATATAATGGTTCGATGATGCGCCATCCGATGCATTTACACGGACATGATTTCAGGGTTTTAAACGAACACGGCGATTATTCTCCTCTAAAAAATGTTCTGGATATTATGCCAATGGAAACCGACACCATTGAATTTGAAGCCAATGCAGATGGCGACTGGTTTTTTCATTGTCATATTTTGTATCATATGATGGCAGGAATGGGAAGAATTTTTAGTTATGAAAATTCAGCGCCAAACCCATTAATTCATCATCCTGAAATGGCTTACAAAATGCTGAAAATGGACGATCGTATGTTTCATTTTATGGCGGAAAATGATTTTGCTTCTAACGGAAATGATGGTGAAGCCATGTACAGCAATACACGATGGAGCATCGGAACGGAATGGCGTTTGGGCTACAACGACAAACATGGTTATGAAACCGAAACCCATATTGGTCGTTATATCGGAAAAAATCAATGGTTAATGCCTTTTATTGGTTTTGACTGGCGTTATAGAAAAATGGGAATGGACGAACAGGAACAAAATGTTTTTGGGCAAAAAAACACAAAAGACAATCGTTCTGTTTTTAGTGCCGGACTTGAATACTCTTTACCAATGCTCATAAAAGCGCAAGTCGAAGTATACACCGATGGAAATGTTCGTCTGCAATTGGAGCGAAAAGATATTCCGCTTGCAAAACGCCTTCGTATGAATTTAATGTGGAATACGGATAAAGAATATATGGCAGGTTTGAAATATATTGTTGCTAGAAATTTTGGTATCACAACACATTACGACAGCGATATGGGAATTGGTTTTGGGGTGAATTTGAATTATTGATTATCTGAACCATATAAGTTATTTAAGTTCATTTTTTGAATAGATTCTTATAAGCCGAAATAAATTATATCTTAGCTCAATATTCTAAAAATGAAAAAACTGTATTTTCCTCTATTTCTTGTTTTATCTTTAATTATACTAAGCTGTGAGAAACGTATTGATGAATTGAAATTTGAAAAAAATGTGATGTATGAAATTTTTCCGGCAATGATGGATTCTGTTTGGGTAAATGCTGTGCTGACTTATGTCCCGCCTCCACCGCCGGGAGTAGATCCGTCAGAATATAAATTGAATAAGCGAAATGAATCCAATAAACGATTCAATAAAGAATTAGCAGAATTAAAAAAAAAGAAATTCCCTGTTGATCTTGTTTTATTTGATAAAGCGGTTATAATAGACAATTCTAAAGAACTTCAGCAACATTTTAAAGATGCTGCTATTTTAAAAAATAATACTGTCGATACAATCGAATACAACTTTGACCGAAAAAAATTGGATGCATACAAAGCCTTTCATCTCAAATATGTATCAAAAATTCCCAAAGGAGATCAAAGACAGCTTTACAACAATTGCTGCTATACTATTCGCGGCATGCTTGTATTGAGCCGAATTCAGTTTGACTCTGAAAAAAAGTACGGTGTCCTTAGTGTCGGAATCGAATGCGGTCCTATGTGCGGCTATGGTTATCGAATCTACATCAAAAAAGTAAAAGATAAATGGGTCATTGATCAAATTCAAGATGCTTGGATTGCTTAATGGCATTAATTTTGAAAAGACAAATCAAAACATTTTACATCCATTCCCAAACTTTATGAACCAGATTCTTTTTCTTTTATTCCTGGCTTTGCCAATCATTTTTCAAATTGTATTTGGCAGAAAAGCCATTGCAGAAAGTATTAAATTAACTCTTTTTAAGGTCTGTTTAATTAGTTATTTTTCTCAATTTATATTTTTTATCATTGCTTACAGCCTGCTTTCTAGTGGACTTCGTTCAGAATCAAACGGACAAATTCACTGCGGAATGCCATTTTTGGCTTTAATAGTTTTAGAATTTTTGATCGCTATTTTTATATTGGTCATTATTTTAATTCAATATTCGATTAAGAGAAATTATGATCTGGAATAATCTTAACGGCATGAAAATATTTTTGTTTAAAAACAACAAAAAAAGAAAAAGCAAAAAAAGAATCTTGCTGCAAAAAAACGACAGATAAAAAAGATAAAAAATCGTGCTGTGTTAAGAAATAAACAGTCGCAATACGTATTAAAATGCAAAAGGCCTCAAATATTTGAGGCCTTTTTTATGGTCTTCTTTCGCCATGAATTCCACGAATTTTCACTAATTAGAAATGCTTAATGCATTTGTAAAAAATAATTCGTGAATTCGTGGCTGATAAAAAACCTATTTCACGCGAATACTCCATTCAAAATCCATTTCAGAAACTTGGATTCCTTCTTCATTAGTTCCGATAGACTTCATCCAGAAAGTCTGCCCTTCTCCCGTTTCTATTGTTTTCTTGATAGCATCAGCAATTAAATGTCCGTCATTGCAGACAAATGTTATACGGCCTGTTGCTTTTTTGGTAAAGTTTCCTTTATTGTTGGCTACTAACATCGAAATCTTTCGACCACTTTGCTGAATCTGAGAAATTACTAAAGCGCCGGTTGTCAACTCGGCTGCCATTGCCTGAACCGCAAAATACATCGAATTAAACGGATTCTGATTGATCCATCTGTGTTTTACCGTAACGGTACAGCTGGTTGCATCTATAGCTTTTACACGGACCCCGCAAATGAATGCTGAAGGCAGTTTGAAAAAGACGAATTTATTGAATTTGGATACCGAAAGTGCCATATAATTTGTTTTTTATGTAAAAATACAAAAAAACTATGCACGCACAATATATTCTTTACATATCCTAAAAAGAGCAGTAAATACAATACTTCCAAATGATTTTCAAGCATTTAAAGATTATCTCCTAATTTTATAAATGTTAATATTATGTTAATATTAGGTACTATGCAAAACAAGATACTAGTTTTTAGATATATATTTGCATAAGAAATTACTATATACTTTTAATCATGGAAACAACAACCCCACTCATCATGGAAAAAACATCAGAAAGAAACACAGCAGCATTTACTCATTTGAGTACTTTAAGTCAATACATAATTCCATTTGGCAATTATATATTTCCAGTTATCATCTGGTCAAGCTACAAAGACAAATCAGAATTTGCCGATCATCACGGAAAACAAGCATTGAATTTTCAATTGAGTTTATTGCTTTACACTTTGATTTTAGCCTTAATTGCAATTCCGATTTTCATATCGCTAGTATTACAAAACATTCCAATGGAAGCTGTTTTTAACGACGACGATTTCTACATCAGAAATTTCAATTTTCAAGGAAACATCGGCTTATTAAGCATTGGGATAACGGCTGTTTTACTTTTTGGATTGTTAAAATTTGTTGAATTCTTTTTAGTGATTTATGCTTCGATAAAAGCTTCAAACGGAGAATTGTACAAATATCCGCTTACGATTCCTTTTATTAAGTAATCGCTCAAAGGTTAAAAGTTATACGAGCTAATTCTAATAGAATAAATTCGAAATCAATCATCATCATCATCATCATCAATCAAAAAACGAATCGTTCAATCAAAAAAAAACAAAATGAAATTATGAACATTGAAAACACAAAAGCACAGATGCGCAAAGGTGTTCTTGAGTTTTGCATCTTATCTGTATTGAAAGAAAAAGATGCCTATACCTCTGAAATATTAGACACTCTAAAAAACGCAAAATTACTAGTTGTAGAGGGAACTGTTTATCCGTTGTTAACTAGGCTGAAAAATGACGGTCTGCTAAATTATCGCTGGGAAGAATCGACCTCAGGGCCGCCGCGAAAATATTACGGACTCACCGAGATAGGACAAACTTTTTTAAACGAACTTAGCGGCACTTGGACAGAATTGTCTGACGCTGTAAAACTAATCACCAATCAAAATCAATAAGTCATGAACAAAACAGTAAATATTAACTTAGGCGGTATGTTTTTTCACATTGATGAAGATGCATATTTAAAATTGACACGCTATTTTGACGCTATTAAACGATCATTAAACAATTCTTCTGGACAAGATGAAATTATTAAAGACATCGAAATGCGTGTTTCTGAATTACTAACAGAGAAACAAAAAAGCGAGAAACATGTTGTTGGACTGAAAGATGTTGACGAAGTGATTGCAGTAATGGGACAACCAGAAGATTACAGAATTGAAGACGAAGAAAGCCAATCTTTTAATGATTACAGCGCTAGAAAACATAAAAAATTATACCGTGACAAAGAAAAAGGTATGATCGGCGGTGTTGCAACGGGTCTGGGACATTATTTTGGAATTGATGCCGTATGGATTAAAATCATTTTCTTAATTTTTGTTTTTGCAGGTTTTGGAACTGGAATTTTAGCTTATTTCGTTCTTTGGATCGTTACTCCAGAAGCCGTTACCACTTCTGAAAAACTAGAAATGACAGGCGAACCGGTTACCATTTCGAATATCGAAAAAAAAGTTCGTGAAGAAATAGATTCATTGTCTGATAAATTTAAAAATGCAGATTATGACAAAATGGGAAACCAAGTAAAGTCGGGAGCTGAGAGAATAAGTAGCTCATTTGGAGACTTTATCATGACCGTGTTTAAAATCTTCGCTAAATTTTTGGGTATAATTTTAATCATGTCTGGAATCTCAGTTTTGATTACGCTTTTAATCGGGGTTTTTACTCTTGGAACAAATTTTTTTATTGATTTACCGTGGCAGAATTTTGTTGAAGCCGGAAACTTTACAGAATATCCAATCTGGTCTTTTGGTTTATTAATGTTTTTTGCAGTTGGGATTCCGTTTTTCTTTATGACTTTGTTAGGTTTTAAATTGTTGTCTCCAGAGTTAAAATCAATCGGAAACATAACCAAATATACGCTGCTGGCAGTTTGGATTATCGCAATTGCAATTGCTATAAGTATTGTTGTTAAACAAGCTACAGAAATCTCATACGACAATAAAATAGTAGAGAAAAAAGCAGTGGCAATCACTCCAAAAGACACTTTGTTTGTAAAATTCACATACAGTGATTATTATGCAAAGAGCATAAAAAATTACAGAGAGTTTGAATTTGTACAAGATTCTGCAAACAACGAATTAATTTATTCTAATGATGTACGTTTACACGTTTTACATACAGACGAATCGGCTCCATTTGTTCAAGTAGAAAAAAGCGCCAGAGGAAATTCTTTTGCAAATGCTAAAAAAAGAGCAGAAAAAATCATTTATAAGTTTCAGATTAACGGAAATCATTTAATTTTGGATAACTTTTTTCTGACAGATGTAAAAAACAAATTTAGAGGACAGGAAGTAGACATTTATCTATATCTACCAGAAGGACAACTATTTAAACCAGATAGTTCTATAAAAGATTTTTACAAATATGACGATGATTTTTTTGACTTAAACGACGACGGAAATTTCAACTACAAAGTTGAAGGCGCTAAAGTAAGATGTTTAAATTGTCCTACAAATGATCGCCAAGATGAGGAGGACTATGACACTACTGAAGAAGTAAATACTATTGACAACGATACGGTAAAAGAAGTATCTATTAAAATAAACGGAAAAGAAGTCTTAAACGGCAAAAAAACCAAAGGAAGATTAACCACTGACAAAAACGGAGTAATAATTAAAATTAACTAAACCATGATCAAAATAATCATTCATATTACGAAATTTATAATTGCCACTGTTACCGCTTTATTATTTGCTTCTTGCAACTTTAATTTTAATGCTATCGAAGGAAGCGGCAATGTTACTACAGAAAAAAGAACCGTACAAGGTGATTTTAAAAATGTTAAAGTCAGCAATGCAATCGACTTGGTTATCGAGCAGTCTGATTCAAAAGAAATTATTGTTGAGGCTGATGATAATCTGCAAAATGAAATTATCACTAAGGTTGAAAACGGGACCCTTATTATAAAATGCAAATACAGCTCTTTTAGAAATGTTACCATGAAAAAAGTAACTGTAAAAATGCCTGTAATTGACAAACTAGAAGCTTCGAGTGCATCAACAATACAAAGCAAAAATGTAATTCAAGGAGAAAACATAGAGCTGGAAACATCAAGCGCAGCAACAATGGATATAGACATGGAATCTGATAATATCTCTCTAGAATCGTCAAGCGGCAGTTCGATCAGTATTGAAGGAAAAGCATTGAAAATTAAAACTGCAGCATCAAGCGGTGCCAATATTAATGCCGATAAACTACTTGCTAATGAAGTAGATGCAGAAGCATCAAGCGGCGGAAGCGTAAATGTACATTCGATCGTTAGTCTAAAAGCTAAAGCATCGAGCGGCGGCAGCGTCAACTACACCGGATCTCCTAAAACTGTCGAAAAAACAGCTCAATCTGGAGGAAACGTTAACAAAAGCTAAACCACTTATGTGTTAAATATAAAAGAAATCATTCATCAAAAGTGGATGATTTTTTTATATTTGTCAAAATCAAATCTAGAATTAATGAAAAAAAGTACAGCGCTGCTCCTATTATTATTTGTTACCACTCTAACTTTTGCACAAAAAAGAGAAAAAATTAAGGGTTCTAAAATTGTAACTACTTCTATTAAAGAGGTTGGCAGTTTTAACGCTATTGAAGTTGATGATAATATTGAAGTGTATTTGGAACGCGGAGAGAAAAACGAAATTAAAATTGAAGCCGATGACAATCTTCACGATATTATCGGAATGGACTTAAGAGAAAACACACTTCGTTTATACACCAACAAAGAGTCTAGTATTTTTAAGAAATTGTCGGTTCGTGTTACTTATACCAAATCGCTGAATAAAGTAATTGCCAAAAACGAAGCTATTGTATATGCTATTCAGGAATTACAATTGGATGATATTACAATGAATTGCGTTGATTATTCAAAATTATTTTTGAATGTAAATGCCAAAAAATTCAGCTTAATTGCAGACGACAAATCTAAAACAGAATTAAATCTAAAGGCCGACGACGGAAGTCTGCAGCTGAGTAAAAATGCTTCAGTAAAAACATTGGTTTCTGCTATAAAATTTAAATGTGACCTCTACCAAAAAGGAAATGCCGCAGTAGAAGGAATTGCAGAAAAAGCGGTAATTCGTTTAGATAACAATTCGGTTTTTACAGGGACAAAATTTACTTTGAAAGAAGCAAACGTGACAGCAGAAAGTAATGCTACAGCAAGCATTTTTGCCGAAATCGCGCTTTCGCTTGCAGTTGGAGACAAATCAGAAGTTACGCTTTTTGGAAATCCTAAAATTGAGCTGACCCGTTTTACCGAAGAAGCGAAGTTGTTTAAAAAGATTAAGTAATCTGAGGTACTTCTAAGTCGTTTTATAATGAATAAAGAAAGGCACTTGCTCCGAAAAAACCAAAATGGATTAAGGCCAAAAATTGCAGAAATTATTTCTGAGCAAATGATTCTGGAAAAAGATTTCAGACCATTATCCATAAAAGAAGATTGGAAACAAATCGAAGAGAATATTTATCAAAAGTTCTGTCATTATAATCGAATAAGATCTACTTGGCTTTGGAATACTTTTAAACTGGATACCTTTTCTGCATCAAATTTAAGCAGCAGACCAGAGACTTATCTTGATCAATTAATCGAGGAAAGCGAAACGGTTTGGTACATCGTCAGCGAAACTGTTAATGAAAAAAATAAGTTTTGGTTTTATGAAGGAAAAATAAAAACAATTCAGAAAATCATTGACGAAAGCTGGCTCTATGATCTTTATATTGTGTCTAAAAAATACGAATGGTTAATCGCAATAAATCATCACGACACTCTAATTGCCACAGGAAATGTAATGCCTGATAAATTGAGACAGCTTAAAGTGGCGTACTAGGGTATTGAGGTGCTAAGGTATTAAGGTGCTAAGTTGCTAAGATTCTAAGGTTTAAGCGACAAGCTTATAAAGATTGAATTCTCATCTCGAGAATATTGGCGTGATTTCTCCTTTGTCGAAATGACACAAAATCAGATCAAACTTCATTTTAGAAAATAACTGACATAAAAAAAGTCCCGTATTGTACGGGACTTTTTTTTATAATAATTCAGGTTTCAAACCTGAAACTAAAATTTACTCTTGAGAAGCCAGATATCTTTCAGCATCCAAAGCTGCCATACAGCCAGTTCCTGCGGCAGTAATAGCCTGACGGTATACATGGTCTGCAGCATCTCCTGCAACAAAAACTCCTTCAACATTTGTTTTTGAAGTTCCAGGAGTGTTTATAATATAACCTGTTTCGTCAAGCGTGATGTAATCTTTAAAGATATCCGTGTTTGGTTTATGTCCAATTGCTACGAAAAATCCAGTTGCAGGAATTTCGATAACTTCACCTGTAGTTTTGTTTAAAGCTTTAATAGCGTGAACAACATTGTTATCACCTAAAACCTCAATAGTATCGTGGTTCATTAAAATCTCGATATTTTCGGTTTTGCGAACACGTTCTTCCATAATTTTCGAAGCTCTAAATTTTTCGCTTCTAACCAGCATCGTTACTTTTTTACAAAGTTTAGATAAATAGTGTGCTTCTTCGCAAGCAGAATCTCCCGCCCCAACAATTACAACTTCTTGGTTACGGTAGAAAAATCCGTCGCAAACCGCGCAGGCAGAAACTCCCCCACCCATATTTAAATAATGCTGCTCTGATGGTAATCCTAAATATTTGGCCGAAGCACCTGTCGAAATAATAACAGTTTCGCAGTGTAATTCGATAGAATCGTTTATCCAAACTTTATGGATTCCTCCAGAAAAATCAACTTTTGTTGCCCAGCCATCACGAATATCAGCGCCAAAACGTTTTGCTTGGTCTTGCAGCTGTACCATCATTTCTGGTCCCGTAACACCATCAACATAACCTGGAAAATTTTCTACTTCATTAGTTGTTGTCAACTGGCCTCCAGGCTGCATTCCCTGATATAAAACCGGATTCATGTTTGCTCTGGCTGCATAAATTGCCGCAGTATATCCTGCAGGGCCAGAACCTATAATAAGGCATTTAATTTTTTCGATTGTATCTGACATAATATGATTGTGTTAATAATGAGCACAAAAGTAAGTTTTTATTATCGAAGTTAGAAGCCCCTGTAATCAGTTTTTGCTATTCTAAAATAGATAATAAGCAAGCTTTTATTTGCTCATTATCCTCTCATATAAAATAAATTTTAATGGTAACCGAATTGATATCAGCGAAAAAGACGGAGACATGACAATAATCAGGTCTGTTATTTAGGTTTTATCCTACATTAGTTTAATAAAACCTAATTAAAATCAAAATGAAAAAAGTAATAGCAATTTTTGCAGGCCTCGCGTTAGTCTCTTGCAAGAAAGAATCTAGTGAGTACGATTTCTCGAAAACTCCAGAAGCTCCTAAATCAGAATTATTAACGAAAGCCGCCTCTTTTTTTAAATCAGTTTCGACATTACCTGACGAAAACATATCACAGGAAAAAATTGATTTAGGAAAAAAATTATACTACGACAAAGCCTTGTCAAAAAACGGAACAATCAGCTGTAATTCTTGTCACAATCTTGCAACATACGGAGTTGACAATAAATCTTTATCGGTGGGAGATACAAAAGAATTAGGAGTACGCAACTCGCCAACAGTTATTCATGCTTCGCTGCATTCTATGCAGTTTTGGGACGGCCGTGCCAAAAATGTAGAAGAACAAGCCAAAGGACCGTTACTAAATCCTGTTGAACACGGAATTCCGAATGCTTCGTTTTTAGAGAAAAAACTAAGAGCAATTCCAGAATACCAAGCTATGTTTAAAAAGGTATTTCCAAATGACAAAGAACCTATTACTTTCGACAATCTTGCTGATGCAATTGGTGCTTTTGAACGTAAACTGAATCCGAAAAGTAAATTTGATGATTATTTGGACGGGAACGAATCCGCGCTGAATGATCAGGAAAAAAAGGGACTGAACTCTTTTATAGAAAACGGCTGTATCTCGTGTCACAGCGGCGTGGCACTTGGAGGTCAGATGTTTCAGAAATTTGGTGTGCACGGAGATTACGCCAAACTTACCCGCAGCAAAAAAATCGACAAAGGTCTTTTTGAACTTACTAAAAAAGAAGGAGATCTGTATATGTTTAAAGTTCCAGGGTTAAGAAACATAGAAAAAACAGCTCCTTATTTTCATGATGGTTCCATTTCATCGTTGGATGAAGCGGTAAAACTTATGGGGAAATTGCAGCTCAACAAAGATATTTCTGATGAAGATGCCAGTAACATGACCGCTTTCTTAAAAACATTAACAGCCGATGTTGACGCAAAATACAAATGATGTAAGCAGTTTTTACGCAGCTAAACTATTTTTAAAATCCGCTTAAACCTGCAGAATATGAGTAAAATAAAACTTTACGTCTCTATTCAAATTTTAGAAATGCTAAAAAAAGAAAAAAGCCGAACAGAAATGTTCGGCTTTTTGTCGGGGTGGCAGGATTCGAACCTGCGGCCTCCTGCTCCCAAAGCAGGCGCGATAACCGGGCTACGCTACACCCCGTAAGCGGGTGCAAATATACAACTATTTTTGGCTTATCCAAAAACAAATTAAAAAATAAAAAATATTTTGTGTTTTTAGAAATCACGGGCTTTACAAATATTTATCTCGAATTATAAAAAAATCCAATCCGAAGTAAAAAACACCTTATATTTATAAGTTTTTTATTCATAATAAAACATTCTTAATGATTTCAGTTTATACTATTAAACCTCAGTTTCAAAAACTGCTCTCTCCTATTCTGCTTTTTCTACATAAAAGAAATATTACGCCCAATCAAATTACTATTGGCTCTTGCTTTTTCTCTCTTTTAATCGGGATCTTTTTTTGGTATGCAGATTACAACAATTTATTTTTTCTAGTGCTTCCAATTGGTTTGTTGTTAAGAATGGCCTTTAATGCATTAGACGGAATGATGGCTAAGAAGTATAATCTGACCAGTAAAGCAGGCGAAATGTTAAACGAAATGGGCGATGTTGTATCTGACTTATTTGTATTTTTTCCGTTGTTAAAGTATGAGCCCGAAGCTTTATACCTTGTAGTCTTATTTATTGCATTGAGTATTGTAAATGAATTTTCCGGCGTTATGGGTAAGGCTATTTCTGGAGTAAGAAGATACGACGGCCCAATGGGGAAAAGTGACAGAGCCTTACTGCTTGGTGTTTACGGAATTTTAAAATTTTGCGGCGTTGCGTTCTCTGCTTATTCAATTTGGATTTTTTCTGTTATTATTCTGTTACTGCTTATCAGCACTTATGTTCGAATCAATAAAACACTGAAATCGTAAAGTTTAATGAGCCAAGACAACCTTAATACGAATAAATATGCCGACGTACCGCTTAGAGTGAGAAGCTGGGCTGTTATTATAGTAATTTTTACAGCGGCAACAATGCATCCGATAGTAATGTATTCTTTTATTTGCTTTTTATCTTTTTGGGGAATGAAAGAGTTTTTATCTCTCTGCAAGCTTTATCATAAAACAACCGCAGTGCTTATTTTTCTGTTTTTGATACCCGAATATTTCTTGTTGTTTACCAAAAACTATCACGCTTTTATAACTTATACCAGTTTGTTTGCTGTTATACTTACAGCACTGCTTTTTTTTATTCATAAAATTTCAATTAAAAAAGGCCTTATTCTTTTTACAGGAATTTTTCTCTGCGGTTTTTCAGTAGGACATTTAGGATTTATATATAATTTTAATTTTCCTTACGCTAATCTTATAGGCATTCAACTTTTGATCCTTTTAGTTATTCCGACCGAGCTAAATGATGTGTTTCAATATTTAACAGGAAAAGCCTATGGCAAAAGAAAAATCACACCTGTTATAAGTCCAAACAAAACTTTAGAAGGTTTTCTGGGAGGTATATTTTTAACGACCATTTTATGCAATCTTCTCGGTTTGGTATTATTACACGATCAAAGCTTTCTCTTGTATAGCTTGATAGGAATTCTAATCGGTGTGCTGGGATTTTTAGGAGACATTTATATGTCCTACGTTAAAAGAGATGCAGGAGTCAAAGACACTGGAAATCTTATTCCAGGACATGGCGGATTATTGGATAGAATTGACAGTCTGATGTTTATTACGCCGATTTATTTTGGACTGCTTACTTATTTATTTTTATAGATGGATCAAGTCAATCGTAAATATAAAAGAGCAATGGTTTTTTCGGGCGGCGGAACCCGCTTTGCTATGTATTGTGGCATGTTTACCGCTTTTGAAGAAAAAGGGCTTGCTCCCGATCTGCTTATTGGCGTTTGCGGCGGTTCGATTGCGGCGGCAATCATCAACTCCTTTCCAACAAATAGGGAACGAAAAAACTATTTACAATCTAAGGAATTGTTTGAATTTGTGCAAAACACAAAATTGACAAAAGAAAGAAAGCTTCATCGGATTGGCTGGTATTCTTTAAAAAAAACTTATTCTAAAAAGAGAGCCCCTTTTATGGAAAATGTTTTTGACAATTATCTTGTCGATTTGCCTCAAGATATTAGTTTACAGCTGCCGTCACTTTCATCTCAATTTGCCAAAAATATACCTTGTATCATTGTTGGTTCCAAAATAGTATTGGATCCCTCGAATACCGGAAAAGAGAGACAAAATAAAAAACTCTACAACAAAGTATTATTTACCGACCCAATTACGGCGCAAAAAATTGATCTCGATAAAATTAAAATTCGATCCGAAAATTATGAATTAAGTGCAGTTGATCCTTCTATTGAAATTCTTACAGATGTTTCGCCCCATCTGGCCATGCGGATTTCAGTTTCGGATATGTTTTATGTAAAACCAGTACTTTATCAAAATCAGTATTATGCAGGAGGCGCGATCGACTTAACTCCTATAGAATTGGCATTCGAAGTTGCGGATGAAGTTATTTTAGAAAAGAAAAACAATTATACCCAAATAGAAGAATCTCTTGTAAGAGCCGTTTTAGGCTTTAGCGGCAACCAGCGTTTGAAAGAAATTGAAAACAGCACAGCTGCTTATTGGATTGATACCACAGACGCGACTCAAGTTTTAAACGGACATTACTGCCAGAAAAAAATTGATTGGAAAAATTTTGAAATAAAAATAGAGCTGCCAGAATCTTATGAAAAATTTGTAAACGATATGCAGCAACAATGGCAGTACGGATATGATAAAGCAATAAAAGAACTTCAACAATGAAAATTTTTATAACTGGCGGCACAACGGGAATAGGTCTGGCTATTGCAGTACAATATCTAGAAACAGGACATGAAGTAGGCATCTGCGGACGTGATCTCAAAAAGGTTGTACTAGAAAAAGAATATCCTCTTTTAAAAATGTATCAGCTTGATGTTTATGACAAAAAAAGGCTTGACCAAGCAGTTTCTGATTTTGCACATCAAAGTTTAGACATTATGATTGTTTCTGCAGGAAATTATTCTGACAGCGCACTGCACCAATTAACTTATGAAGAAAGTACCGAAATGCTGCGATGCAATATTGCCGGCGCTGTAAACTCTTTAGAAGTCGCCAGAGATCATATGTCTGCTAACAAAAAAGGAAGCATTGCCGTTATTGCCTCTGTTTCTGGACTGCTTAATTATCCAAAAGCTACTATTTACAGCAAAACCAAAAGAGCACTGATTCAGATTAGCGATGCTTATCGCAGGGCCTTAGAAAATTTTGGAATACAGGTAACTGTCGTAGCGCCTGGTTATGTAAATTCACCGCGCCTGCGAGAACTCAACAATGATGATTTATCAAAAAAACCTTTTGTGGTAGATTGTAGTTATGCGGCTTCTATAATCATAAAAGGAATTGAAGAAAAGAAAAAAAGGGTTGTTTTTCCTTCTAAAATGAAATACTTGATCGGTTTCCTTTCTATTCTTCCAACTCCGTTATTGACTTTTATAATGTTGAAAAGAGTAAAACGTCAAAAAAATGGATAAAAAAGCTTCTCTATCCAAACGGCTTTTATGGCTTGTGCTGAGTTATTTGTTATTTATAATAATTTATAATTCCAGCGCGTGGTATGCTTTTTATTTCCAAAAATCAGATTCGTTTGTATTTCACTTTGAAAAAAATATTCCTTTTTTAGAATGGATGATTGTTCCATACATGACAAGCGGGCTGTTATTTACACTGGTGTTTTTCTTTTGTTCTACACAAAAAGATTTAATGCTTTTAACAAAAAGAATAAACTTTACCACGATAGTTTCGGGACTTTTTTTCTTTCTTTTTCCGCTTAAATATTCTTTTATAAAACCACAAGCTGCGTCGAATTTTTTAAATCTTTTTTTTCAATTTTTAACCACTTGGGACAGCAATTACAATCAAGCCCCTTCACTGCATATTGGGTATGCCGTTATTTTTTGGTCTGTTATTACTAAAGAATTTAAAAACCCAAAATTGCGATTAATGCTCCAAATCTGGATTTTACTGTTATGTATTTCCACGCTGACAGTTTATCAGCATCATTTTATAGATATCATTACGGCTTTGCTTCTTTCTTGTATTACCTTTTTTATTTTTCCAGACAATACAGAACGCAATTATAAAATTGGTTTAGTGTACTCCTTTTTTAGTTTGTTATTTTTAACAGCCGCTTTATTAATTTATCAGTACATTTCCCATTACGGCTTATTACTCTTATGGATTTCTATTGCCGTCTTTCTTGTGGGAACTGCTTATACAAATTCAAATTCAAAATTTCTAAAAAGAGAAGACGGCAGTATAAGCTTTTTCAAAAAAATCTTTTATTTTCCTTATCTCATTACCTATAAAATACTATGGCTTTTTTGTAGAAAAAACAGAAAAAATCCAATAACCGAAATACTGCCGCAAATTTTTATCGGCGCCAAATTAAACGCTAAACAGGCAGCGTCTTTTATTAACGAACAAACTTACATCATTGATTTATGTGCCGAAGCCGAAGAAATTGGATACATCAGACATCAATCAAACTATTTTTCTAAACCTCTTTTAGACATCGGATCTATCAAACAAGAGGAATTAGAAACACTATTAAATTTATTAACGAGACTGCACACCGAAATAAAACCCGGCGAAAAAATCTTCATTCATTGCTTAATGGGGTATTCACGCAGTGTTTTTATAACAGTATTTTTTCTAAAAAGAATTCTCAATATAGAATTGGAAGAAGCAATTCCTATTGTCACAAAAAAACATTTGCAGTCCATATTCCCAAAATATCTATTAAATTCAAACTAATTAAATCAAAATCATGAAATCACAGACTTTTACCTCTTTTGACAAAGCCGAAATATATTACAAAGAGTGGGATTTTAAACCTTCTCAAAAAACCTTAATTGTACTTCATAGAGGTCACGAACATTCTGATCGTATGACAGAATTTGCAACAAACGAGAGATTTTCTAATTATAATATTTTCAGTTTCGACTTAAGAGGCCACGGACATACCAAAGAGCCTGTCTCTCCTGTTTTTATGGATTATGTTAGAGATATGGACGCCTTTGTACATTTCTTAAACAGCCAATACGAAATCAAAACAGAAGATATTTTTATAGTAGCAAACAGTATTACCGGCGTTATCGTATCGGCATGGGTACATGATTTTGCTCCTCGAATTGCAGGAATGGCATTGCTTGCCCCAGCTTTTGACATTAAACTTTATGTTCCTTTTGCAAAAGAATTTATTGCTCTAGGAACCAAATTAAACAAAAACCTTTCTGTAAAAAGTTATGTAAAAGCAAAGGTTCTAACCCACGACAAGACCCAGCAGGATTTATACAATTCTGATCCATTAATCACAAAAGCTATTCATGGAGAAATGCTGGTTAATTATCTAAACGAAAGTAAAAGAATTGTAGACGATGCAGAAGCGATAAATGTTCCTACTATCGTATTTTCGGCAGAAAAAGATTATGTGGCCCGCAACAGTACTCAAAAAAAATTCTTCATCAAACTTGAATCTACGCATAAAGAATTTGTGGAACTAAAAGATTTTTATCACGGAATTTTATTCGAAAAAGACCGAACCATCGCTTACGATCATATCAAAAGATTTATCGAAGAAAGTTTTGCTTTAACTATACCTCAAGCCTCTTTGAGCAGTGATAAATTTACAAAAGATGAATACCATAATATTTCTTTGAAAATGATATCACTTCCTGAACGTTTAAATTTTGCGTTTCAGAAATGGTCTATGGGCAAAATCGGTTTTGTGAGCAACGGAATGAAAATCGGCCAGGTCTATGGTTTTGACTCTGGTTTGTCTTTGGATTATGTTTATAAAAATACTCCCGCTGGAAAATTCGGTTTTGGTAAATTAATGGACAAATCTTATTTAAATGCAATTGGATGGCGAGGCATCAGGATTCGTAAACAACATTTATTGCGTCAAATTGAAGCCCAAATCGAAAGGTTACAAAAAGAAAACAGACCCGTAAAAATTCTCGATATTGCAGGCGGAACAGGAAACTATCTTTTTGATATTAAAAATAAATATCCTGAAGTCGAAATTGTAGTCAACGATTTTAAAAAATCAAATATTGAAGCGGGTGAAAAAGAGATGGCCGAAAAAGGAATTGACAAAATGCGTTTTACCAATTACAATTGCTTTGATCCTGAAACCTACAAAAAGATTGATTTTACTCCTAATATTACCATAATCTCAGGAATATTCGAATTGTTTGAAGACAATAAACTTGTAAGTAATGCCATATCTGGCGTGGTTTCTATTTCTGAACCAGACAGCGCGGTAATTTATACAGGCCAGCCGTGGCATCCGCAGCTTAAAATGATTGCATATGTTCTAAACAGTCATCAAGAAAAAGACTGGGTTATGCGACGCAGATCTCAAAGAGAACTGGACAATGTATTCCAATTTAATAAGATTACAAAACAAAACATGCTGATTGACGACTTTGGAATTTTTACAGTTTCAACAGGAACCGTAAACAAATAGTTTTTTAGAAAGGAAAAACACACTTGCTTTTTTTTAAAGTAAAAAACTCTGAAGATTAATAATCTTCAGAGTTTTTCTTTTTTTAATTTCTTACCACTAGTACTATTCCATACTTATATATGCTGGATATGATTCGCGATTAGGCAAAGTAAATTCTTCATCATAAGGCTGCAGACCAGTTTCGCTGTACAATGAAACACGTTTTGTGCCCGTTGCCGTACTTCCTCCATTATTATTAATAACGTTTTGAATATTTCCAGAACCTGCAAAACGGGTAATACACATTTTCTCCAATTTCACATTTGGACTATTGGGCACCTCAAAACCATTTTTCTTATTTACATTTCCATCTGTACCTGTAAAAACAGCATACGATCCCATTCCTATTGTGTGATGTTCTTTTACAGTATTAGCAACTTTAAATGCCGCATAACCATCAACCCTGCCTCCCTGACTGCTCCAGCTTTTCTGATTAGGAGCATCGTACGGAGGTTCATTTTGAAAGAAAAAGGTCCTGCCGCGTTCTCCCAGCCACAACACTTCGTACTCTTGAAAATGCTCCACAAATAAAGCATAAAGAGTAACATCATTTCCTGCAACAATAAGTCCGTTTTTGCATCTATCCCTTTTCCAGCGGGCATCACCACCTGTCTGCGAACCATGATCGGCACGCCACAACCAAAAATGATCCCCCACAACATTGTTACTGTTTAACTGCATCGAAACCTGAATCTGAATATTTTTGGACTGAACACCGCCTATTCTGCAGGTGATATCCGTCAATAGAATAGGATCTGCGGCATGATTCGATTTTGCTCCTTCATTACCAATTCTAATCTGATAAGTGGTACTGTTAAATGAATCCATTAAAATGCCTGCGATAATAATTCCGTCCTTGTCATCCGCAAAAATGCATCCCCAAGTATTTTTTTCAGTTGGTTCTAATGTTACCGAAGCAATTCCAGCCCCTAAAAGAATTGCATCTTTTTTATTGACTTGAAGAGGTGCATTTAATGCATAATGCCCCGGTGTAAAAAATATATTTTTTCCTGCTTTTAGCGCTGCGTTAATCTCAATATCTGTATCTCCCTCTTTAGCAACAAACCAGCTCGCAGTTAAATCCTGAACTTTTCCTTTACCCATATCAGTTTTTGTCCACGAAGTTCCAACTCTGTCTTGCTGCCAATCTGGAACAAATACTTTGTACTCGCCATCTTTATCAATAAAAAGAAAAGGTTTTTCTCTAATAATAGGTGTTGCCGCAATTGGCGAATTAGCTTCATCTTCTTGGGGCGCATTTACACAACCCTGCCAGACCATATTATAAGAACCGCCCATAGTTCCTGAACCAGCTGGAAAAACTGTATTTCTAGTATACCACTGCTGTTGTCCGCCCCAGTTTGGTCTTGCAGATGTATAATGAGTATCGGCAATAAAACCGCCGCTTCCCCAAAAATTAGTAGTTCCAATATCCGAAATATATTTCGAACTACTGTCAATAAGCAGTCTTCTGGCACTCGTTGACTGAGAAACAGTCCATGAAAAATCACGCATTACTTCAACATTTTCTACCGAACGCCAAAACGTACACGTTGCATTTGCACCGCCCGAAAGATGAGGTCTTGTAAATATTGCTCCTATTTTTACATCAGAAGGTACTTTTCCCAGACCTCCAATATGAGAGTAGAATCCTAATTCTATTGCGTTAGCCGCTGCCGATGACGCAGAACCAGAACCTCCCGAATCGTAAGTCTGTCCGTTTACGTTTGGCTTAAAATAATACGCCTGCCGTTTTGTGGTCCATTCACCGTTTGCGCCGCCCAAACCAATCGCATTAAAATGTGAATTTATTTCGTTTCTCGCCGTTTCTGCTTTTTCATATTTTCTATCATAGAAATACATATTCCCGCCAAAAATCTGATTTTCTAGCGAAATTACGATTGTAATATCGTTGCGGGTAACTTTATAATAGTTCTCGTATTTGGCCGCATTTGGTTTATTATCTGTAAAAGTCAATTTAGAAGTTGAACCCAGAGACACAAAATCTGATGCCAGCCGACTGCCTCCTCTTGTAATTACATAGCTCCCAGAAGAACCAAAAGCCGGCCACGATAAGGTTAGACTGTGTTTTTTCTTATTGTAAACAATTTTTCCTTCCACCTTATTCTCCTCATTTTTTTCATCCGTTAAATTTGGTGCTATAAAACTGCATAGTATCAGCATAACCATAAAAACAGTAAATACTGGGATTAACTTTTTAATCATAATCTTTTGGGTTTAATAGTAATTTTAAAGAGCCCAAAATAATCATAATCCTTAACCTAAAGGTTGCCTTTTCGTTCCAAATTTCTTATCAAAAACTATACAAAATGCAACATTTGTCCTTTAATAACATTAATATGCCTTCTTGAAAGAGCGCATCACTTATAAAAAGATTTTTTTTGCCGATTGTAAAAAAAATAGAAATGAAAAAGCTACTACTATTTATAATATTCCTTATTGCAGCAGCTGCCACTGCACAAGAAACACTCAAAGACTCCTGTAATAACAACATAAAATATGAGTTATATAAAACAAATGCACATGCCTCCTATTATCATGATAAATTTAATGGAAGAAAAACGGCAAGCGGCCGAATATTCAATAACAATGATTTAACAGCGGCCCACAGAAAATTCCCATTTGGAACAATGCTGAAAATTACAAACGAAATAAACAATAATTTTGTCATTGTAAAGATTACAGATAGAGGACCATTTGTTAAAGGAAGAGAAATTGACCTAAGCAAAAGAGCCTTTATGCAAATTGCTTCCAATAAAAAAAGCGGACTGGTTTATGTAAAAATTGAAATATTAAAATAAGATCTACTAAAACCTGTTTAAAGTTAAAATCAGATTCGTTTCTCTTTTACAACAGAAACACTAGTCAAATTCATCAAATTTAGTTTACAATTCTATTAACTGCTAAAAATTATTTTTGTGCCGAACACCCATGAAACCCCGATTAACCAAACCTTTCTTAAATGTTAACAAAATAGATTTTCAAAAACCATAAATAATTGTATTTTTACGGTTCAAAATTCAGAAAATAAATGGGCAAAATCATTGCTATTGCTAATCAAAAAGGAGGCGTTGGAAAGACTACTACATCTGTAAATCTTGCTGCCTCATTAGGTGTTTTAGAAAAAAAAGTATTGTTAATCGATGCTGATCCTCAAGCCAATGCTACATCTGGTCTTGGAATTGACGTAGAAACAGTTGAAACTGGGACTTATCAAATTCTTGAGCATACTGTAACACCAAAAGAAGCCGTTTTAAAATGTACAGCTCCAAATGTTGACGTGATTCCTGCTCACATTGACCTTGTTGCTATCGAAATTGAATTGGTTGACAAAGAAAACCGTGAGTATATGCTTAAAAAAGCATTAGAAGAAGCGAAAAAAGAATATGATTATATCATTATCGACTGCGCGCCTTCATTAGGTTTACTAACTTTGAATGCATTAACAGCTGCAGATTCTGTAGTTATCCCGATTCAGTGTGAGTATTTTGCTCTTGAAGGATTAGGAAAACTTTTAAACACAATTAAGAGTATCCAAAAAATACACAATCCCGATCTTGATATCGAAGGATTATTGTTAACCATGTACGATTCTAGGTTACGTTTGTCAAATCAGGTTGTAGAAGAAGTTCAAAAACACTTTAATGACATGGTTTTTGACACTGTAATTCAACGAAATGTAAAATTGAGCGAAGCCCCGAGTTTTGGTGAAAGTATCATTAATTATGATGCAACCAGCAAAGGAGCCGTTAACTATATCAATCTGGCTCAAGAAATTATAAAGAAAAACAGTAAATAGTTTTTATGACAAAAGTAATTAAAAAACAAGCCTTAGGAAGAGGGTTATCAGCCTTATTAAAAGATCCAGAAAACGACATCAAATCAGTAGAAGATAAAAATGCTGACAAAGTTGTTGGAAATATTATTGAGCTTGAAATAAGCGCTATCGAAATAAATCCGTTTCAGCCTAGAAGCAATTTTAATGAAGAATCATTACGCGAATTAGCCACTTCTATTAAAGAACTTGGTGTTATTCAACCTATTACTGTTCGTAAATTAGATTTCAATAAATACCAGTTAATCTCTGGAGAACGTCGTCTTCGCGCTTCCAGCATGGTGGGCTTAACGCACGTTCCTGCTTATATTCGTATCGCGAATGACAATGAATCATTGGTTATGGCCTTGGTTGAAAATATTCAGCGTCATGACTTAGATCCAATTGAGATTGCTCTTTCATACCAGCGTTTAATTGACGAAATTCAGTTAACTCAAGAACAAATGAGTGACCGCGTTGGTAAAAAACGTTCTACAATTGCCAATTATCTGCGTCTTTTAAAACTAGATCCGATTATCCAGACTGGAATTCGTGATGGTTTTATCAGTATGGGGCACGGTAGAGCGATTATTAATATTGATGATTTAGACGTTCAAACTGATATTTACCAAAAAATCGTCAGCCAGAATTTATCTGTTCGTGAAACGGAGGCTTTGGTAAAAAATTACCACGAAGGAAACCAGCCAAAGGCAGACGGAAAACCTAAAGCAGAATCTGCATTTATAGTTAGAGAAACTCAAAAAAACACTTTTAACGATTATTTTGGTTCAAAAGTTGATATAAAAGTCGCTGGCAACGGAAAAGGAAAAATCACAATTCCATTTAATTCTGAAGCCGACTTTAATAGAATTATGAAATTAATAAACGGATAGTGAATAAGATTGTCCCCATCAGTATATTGTTCTTTATAATAGGAACCGTTTCTCTTTTTGCTCAGGTAAAAAAAGACACGGTTTTGGTCGTAAAAGACACTACTGCAATACCTGAGATAGATCCGCTTACCCCTGCAAAAGCAGCTTTTTATTCTGCAATTCTGCCAGGTCTGGGTCAGGCATACAACAAAAAATATTGGAAAATACCACTAGTTTACGGAGCAATTGGCACCAGTTTGTATTTTTATATTGACAACAATAAAAAATACAACCAATACCGAGATGCTTACAAAAGAAGATTAGAAGGCTTTAATGATGATAATTACCAATTTCTTGATGACAGCAGACTTATTGCCGGACAGAAATTTTATCAGAGAAACAGAGACTTATCTGCTTTATTTGTCGTTGGCTTTTATGTACTAAATATTATAGATGCCAATGTTGACGCCGCTTTAATTCAGTTTAATGTAAACGAAAGATTATCGATGCGTCCAGAAATTTATCCCAACGATGTAACATTTAGACCCAACGTTGGACTAACCTTTAATTATAAGTTTTAATAGACGCCATTCTATTAAAAAAAATCAAAAAAAATATCATAATGAAAATTGCGCTTTTAGGATACGGTAAAATGGGTAAAGTAATTGAAAGAATTGCTTTAGAAAGAGGTCATGAAATAGTATTAAAGAAAGATGAATTTAATACCTACGATGGACTTTCGACAGCAGCAGTTGCTATCGATTTCAGTGTTCCTACTGCAGCAGTAAACAATATTTCTGCCGCTTTTAATTCTGGCGTTCCCGTAGTTTCCGGAACAACCGGCTGGCTGGAGCATTATGACGAAATGATTGCGTTATGTAAAGAAAAAAACGGAGGTTTTATCTCTAGTTCTAACTTTAGTTTAGGCGTAAATATTTTCTTTGGATTAAACGAATATTTAGCCAAATTAATGGCTCCATTTGATTCTTATAATGTTTCGATGGAAGAAATCCACCACATTCACAAACTAGATGCACCAAGCGGTACTGCCATTTCTTTAGCGCAAGGCGTAATCGAAAACAGCAGTTATGACAGCTGGGCTCTGGACGAAACAAAAGAAAATACGATTCGCATTGAAGCTAAAAGAATTGGAGAAGTTCCAGGAACACACACTGTAAATTATGATTCTGCTATTGACAGCATCGAAATAAAACATACTGCCCACAATCGTGAAGGTTTTGCTCTTGGTGCCGTTATCGCTGCCGAATGGCTTGCGGGCAAACAAGGAATTTTTACAATGAAAGATGTTTTAAACCTATAATAAATTGACAAAAATTTAGGAACATTATTAGAATTAAAACCTAAATTTAAAATTTAAAAAATATACTATTATGACATTTTATGCTTGGTTCGTATTTTTCTTAGCGGTTCAAATCATCCATTTTTTAGGAACTTGGAAATTATATCAAACAGCAGGAAGAAAAAGCTGGGAAGCTGCAATTCCGATTTATAATGCTATTGTTTTAATGAAAATCATTAACCGCCCGACTTGGTGGACGCTTTTGCTTTTTATTCCGATTATCAATCTAATTATGTTTCCGGTTGTCTGGGTAGAAACATTAAAAACTTTTGGCAAAAAATCGACTTTAGACACTTTACTAGGTTTATTTACACTTGGTTTTTACATCTATTATGTTAATTACACTCAAAAATTAGAGTATCACAAAGACCGTAAATTAACTCCCGAAAACAAAACAGGCGATACCATCAGCTCCTTACTATTTGCAATTATTGTAGCAACTCTGGTTCATACTTATGTAGTACAGCCTTACACTATCCCTACTTCCTCTTTAGAAAAATCATTATTAATTGGTGATTTCTTATTTGTTAGTAAATTAAACTATGGGCCTCGAGTTCCTATGACAACTGTTGCACTGCCAATGGTTCACGATTCGATCCCGATGACCAAAAGCAAATCATACCTAAGCTGGCCTCAATTGCCTTACCTTAGACTTCCTGCGATACAAAAAATAAAACGAAGTGACATTGTCGTTTTCAACTGGCCTGTCGATACCGTACATTATTTCTTTGAACCAAAAGGACGTCCAGGTGTTATTAAACCAATTGATAAAAAATCAAATTACGTAAAAAGATGTGTTGGTATTCCTGGCGACAGCTTATCAATAAGAGATGGATTTGTTTTTATCAACGGAAAAAAATTAGTTTTACCAGAAAGAGCAAAACCACAATATTCGTATTCAGTAGCTTTAGACGGAAAAACCCCTATCGATTTTGAAAGTCTTCTTAGAGAATTAGATATTACTGACGGAGCTGGTTTTAAAACCGAAAAAAGAGATACTTTGTACTTTAGAGCTTTAACAGAAGCGAGTGCCGAACGTCTAAAAAACACTCCTGGAATTACTGCCGTAAAAAGAGAAATTGACAGAGGAAACGACAATGCTATTTTTCCGCACATCAATAAATGGAGCCAAGACAATTTTGGACCTATTTACATTCCTGAAGCCGGAAAAACGGTAGCTTTGACGAATGAATCACTTCCTTTTTACAAAGACATCATCACCAATTATGAAGGTAATAAACTAGAAATACAAGGCTCTAAATTTATTATCAACGGAAAACCAGAAACCACATATACTTTTAAACAAAATTATTATTGGATGATGGGAGACAACCGTCACAATTCTGAGGATTCTCGTTATTGGGGTTATGTTCCAGAAAACCATATTGTTGGAAAACCGGTTTTCATCTGGTTAAGCTGGGATACAAATGGAAAAGGAATTAACAAAATTAGATGGAGCAGAGTTTTTACTACTGTTGATGGCGAAGGCCAGCCGCAATCTTACTTTAAATATTTCTTAATTGTTCTGGCATTATTCTTTGTTGGAGATTATTTCTGGAAGAAAAGAAGAGAAAATAAAGCATAATTAACAAATTACATTTTTGTTTCAGGTTTCAAGTTTCAAGTTTATGCAAACCTGAAACTTGAAACCTGATTTTTTTTAAACTACATCCATATGACGTTTTACCTTTGGTTCGTATTTTTTCTAGCTGTACAAATTATTCATTTCTTAGGAACTTGGAAACTGTATCAAGCCGCTGGAAGAAAAAGCTGGGAAGCTGCAATTCCGGTTTACAACGCTATTGTTTTAATGAAAATCATACACCGCCCTACTTGGTGGACTATTTTATTATTTATTCCGATTATCAACTTAATAATGTTTCCTGTTGTTTGGGTTGAAACATTAAAAACCTTTGGCAAAGACAGTACTTTAGACACTCTGTTAGGAATTTTTACGTTAGGTTTTTATGTTTACTACGTTAATTACACGCAAAAATTACAATATAAAACCGAAAGAAACCTTAAGGCCGAAAACAAAACGTCTGATACTATAAGTTCTTTACTTTTTGCTATTATAGTGGCAACTTTAGTACACACTTATGTGGTGCAGCCCTTTACTATTCCTACACCCTCACTAGAAAAATCATTACTAGTTGGAGATTTTCTATTTGTCAGTAAATTAAATTACGGCCCTAGAGTTCCGATGACAACCGTTGCGCTGCCAATGGTTCACGATTCTATTCCTTTGACTAAGAAAAAATCCTATTTAAGCTGGCCTCAATTGCCTTATTTAAGACTTCCGGCATTCGAAAAAATAAACCGCTGCGATATTGTTGTTTTTAACTGGCCGGTAGACACCGTTCATTATTTTTTTGAACCAAAAGGAAGACCCGGCGTTATTAAACCGATCGACAAAAAATCAAACTATGTAAAAAGATGCGTGGGTATTCCTGGAGACAGTTTGTCTATTAAAGATGGAATTGTTTTTATCAACGGAAAAAAATTAATCTTGCCAGAAAGAGCTAAACCACAGTTTGCTTACGCAGCAGCACTAGATGGAAAAACACCAATTGATTTTGAAAGTGTATTAAAAGAGCTTGATATTGATCTTAACGGAGTTGGTTTTAGAAGCGAAAAAAAAGACACCATTTTCTTTAATGCAGTAACAGAAGCAAATGCACAGCGTTTGAAAACCATACCTGGAATCATTTCTTTAGACAGAATATTTGACAAAGGAAATAATAATGCCGTATTTCCACACATCAACAAAGGAACTCAGGATAACATGGGGCCTATTTATATTCCAGAAGCAGGAAAAACAGTGGCACTTACAAACGAATCACTTCCTTATTACCAAGAAATAATTACCAATTACGAAGGAAATACATTAGAACTAAAAGATTCAAAATTTATCATCAACGGAAAACCTGTCGCGACTTACACCTTCAAACAAAATTATTATTGGATGATGGGAGACAACCGCCACAATTCTGAAGACAGCCGTTATTGGGGATATGTTCCAGAAAACCACATCGTTGGAAAACCTGTTTTTATCTGGATGAGCTGGGATAGTAACAGAAAAGGAATTAATAAAATTCGATGGGATAGAGTTTTCACTACCGTAAATGGCGAAGGCCAGCCTCAATCGTATTTCAAATATTTCCTAATTTTGCTAGCACTTTATTTTGTCGGCGAGTTTTTCTGGAAAAGAAGAAAAAACAACAAAGTATAAAAAATGTTATTTTTGTTTCAGGTTTCAAACCTCACGTGTAATGAATGAACTTGAAACCTGAAACTTGAAATTTTAAACAAAATAAAAATGAATTCCTTACTACTTCCTACCTACTTTCCTTCAATTAGTCATTTTGCTGTTATAGCGCAATCTGACAAAATTACTTTTGAAATGGAAGATAATTTTCAGAAGCAGACCAATAGAAACAGAACGTATATCTATAGTCCTAACGGAATTCAATTATTAAATATACCTGTTAAGCATTCTAAAAATGCGCATCAAAAAACAAAAGACATTTTGATCGAAAATGATTTTGACTGGCAGAAACAGCATTTTAAATCGCTGGAAGCTGCTTACAGAAGTTCTCCTTTCTTTGAGTACTTTGAAGACGATATCGTTCCTGTATTCGAGAAAAAACACGAGTTTTTAATGGATTTAAACCTCGAAGTTTTTGATATCGTAACAAAATGTCTTCGAATGAAAATAGAGTTTGGAAAAACTACAGAATATTTTCATGAAACGCCCGACTTTAAAGATTTCAGATATCTGGCGAACGGAAAAAAAGATCCTAATTCTTTCGAAAAATATACTCAGGTTTTTGATGACAAACACGGATTCATCAATAACTTAAGTGTTTTGGATTTACTTTTTAACGAAGGTAAATTTGCAATGGATTATTTGAAAACGCAAAACATAATAATTTAGCGTCTAACATCATTGAAGGAATAGATTCATTATAAAATTTTAATGAAAATTTATTTGAATTAATAAAAAGTTAGAAAATACAATTGCGTAATCGAGGTTCTAAATTTTCAATACCTGCCTTGGGAGGATTTTGAATTTATAATAAATTGAAATTTTCCTAAACTTTATTCCATAGAAAGCCTTGTCATGATCGGATAATGATCTGAATTTTCGAAATCAGAGAAACTTTCGAACTGCTTTACTTTCATTTTACTGTCTGTAAAAATATAGTCAATTCTGGCAGGATAATAACGGAATTTATAAGTAGCACCAAAACCAGCACCTGCTTCTTCAAAAGCATCTTTAAGTTTTCCTTTTATGCTTCGGTACACATATGAAAACGGACTGTTATTCATATCACCGCAGATGATGATCGGATATTTGCATTTTTTAATATGCTCTTTAAAAATCTCGGCTTGCTCTTGCTGTTGTCTAAAACCTTTACTGATTCTGTTGTAAATGAGCTGCGATTTTTTCTGGTTGACATTGTCAATATCATTCGAAATTTCGTTTACATCTGGAGAAATCCTAATAGACTGCAAGTGCATATTATAAACACGTATAATATCTTTTCCGCGTTTAATATCGGCATAAACTACATTGTTATCCGATTTTGGAAAAACGATATTTCCTTCTTCTATAATTGGGAATTTAGAAAAAATGGCCTGACCGGTTTTAATCTTTTTTCCGTCAATAAAAATATAACGGTGCGGATAGACTTTTAAATCTAAATGAGCAGAATTAGAATATTCCTGAATACATAAAATATCCGGATCTTCCTGGTCTATAAAAGTCTTTATGTTTAATGGAATATCATCGCGGTCCAGCCATTTAAAAACATTAAAAAGACGCACGTTATAACTCATTACCGAAAAGTCTTTTTCGCCTTGAACATATTCTTTAGCAGCAAACTTATAAAACTTGCTGATAAAAGTAATTCCAGTCAACAATACTAAACCAGATAAAATAAGACGTTTTTTAAACTGAATTCCCCAATAGACAAAGAAGAACCCGTTTAACACGAAAAAGGCCGGCATAAACAACGTAAGCACCGATAAAAGCGGAAAACTTTTAGGTGCTAAGAATGGCAGAATATAAATACTAAATGTCAGGACAGTCAGTACAATATTCAAAAAGAACATAATCTTATTAAACCAAGAAAGGTTTTTCATATTTTCCTCCTACAAGTTATTTTCCAGCTTTAAATAAAAACTCTTTTTCTTCTTTTGTCAGGCAATCGTAGCCCGATTGGCTGATTTTATCCAAAATTTCATCAATCTGCTGCTGCGTTTTGTCTTTTGTAACAATTCTAGATGTTGGTCTTTCTGTAGGTTTTTTGTAATTTTTATGAACTTTTGTAAATGGGGTCGAAGGAGATTTTCTAAAAAGATTGGTGAAAAAGTCCAATATTTTAGAAACAATGATACTAAGGTCTGTACCGTTTTGTAATAATTTAATATAAGCAAATCCGAAGAAAGCACCTGCAAGATGCGATATATGTCCGCCCATATTCCCTGAACGAAACTGCACTAAATCTAAAATTAAAATTACGCCCGTAATATGCCAGAGTTTTACGTTTCCAAATAGAAACAAACGGACATTCATTAATGGAGAATAGGTTGTTACGGCAACTAAAATTGCCATTATCGCCGCAGATGCGCCAACTATAGAACCATAAATATTAGAAAAATAGAAGCTTAATGAAAAAACTACTCCAGCAAAAAGAGCACTTAAGATGTATAAACCCAAATATTGCTTTTGAGTAAAAAAAGTTAGAAACAAATTGCTTGCAAAATTTAAAACCATCATGTTAAATAACAAATGCCAAAAATCAAAATGAAAAAAAGCATACGTTAAAAATGTCCAAGGCTTAAATATAAAAATCTGAGGATCTGAAGACAGAGCCAGCCAACTAGGATAATCAAATCCACCTTTAAATCCGGGCCAGAAAAAAATCAAAGAAATAAGAAAGCAAGCCACATTCCAGTAAATAACACGTATTGCAATCCCGCCTAATCTATACTGCAGTTTTAAATCGTCTAAAATATTCATAAAAAGCCTTTTTGTATTTTTAGAATTCGAACTTAAAGTTAAAAATTAATTCCAACGATTGTTGTTAAACTGATTTTTTTTCCAATACCACATCATCAAAAACCCTGTAAGCGCACCGCCGACATGAGCAAAGTGTGCAATTCCAGTTCCGCCTGAACCAAACAATGAACTTCCTTTAAAACCTAAAAATAAATCGACTGCCAAGATTCCAGGAACAAAATATTTTGCCTTGATTGGCACAGGGATAAACATTAAAGCCAACTCAGCATTAGGAAACATAAATGCAAAAGCTGTAAGTAAGCCATAAATAGCCCCAGAAGCACCTAAAACTGGTGATCGTGTAATTCCATTAGCTTCAGCTAAAATATTGTACTGTTCTTGTGTACAATGTGCATTATCTAAAATAGTTGCTATTTCTCCAGGCATCATTCTACTATTAGCATCAAACAAAGACCCAAGATCCGTATTTAAAATTAAATGTAAATCTGTTTTAGACAAATTCAAATCAGCTACAGAATTTAAAAGAGATTGAAGCTGTAAATAATTTACTCCTGTATGAAGTAAAGCTGCCCCTAAACCACAAGAAATATAGAAAAACAAGAACTTCTTTCCACCCCAGAAATGCTCTAATGCAGACCCAAAGCTGTACAAAGCAAACATATTAAATAATATATGCATAACATTTGGCCATTCTGCATGCATGAACATATGCGTTAGAGGCTGCCAGATTCTAAAATTATCACTCTCTGGATAATAAAGCATCAAATAATTATACGAAATTGGAACTTGTTGAGAACCAATAAAAAATATTATATTTATAATTAGCAGTTGTTTAACTACCGGAGTGATATTCATCATAAGGCAAACTTTTTATCTATATCTTCAACACGCATGGTAATGAAGGTAGGTTTTTGAAAAGGTGAAATATTTGGATCTTTACAGGCAAATAATCCGTTTACCAGATTGTCCTGTTCTTTTTCGGTTAAATAAGATCCCGTTTTAACCGCTAAACTTTTGGCCATTGACTTAGCAATAGTATCGTTCTGACTGTAACTGCTTGCCGGGATTCCGTCTTGCAGATCACTTAACAACTGTTCGATTACCAGCGAAACCTCACTTTCTGTGATATTTACCGGAATTCCAGAAATCACAACATGATCGTTTTTGGATTCGTCAAAAACAAATCCGGTTGTTTCTAATGAAGGTTTTAATTCTTCGATTAATTTCATTTCGCTTGACGAATAAAATAAATCTAACGGAAACAACAATTGCTGGCTTGACGCTTGATTTACGGTCATGTTCAGCAGGAATTGTTCGTACAAAATACGCTGGTGCGCACGCTGCTGGTCTACGATTACCATTCCGGACTTAATAGGCGAAACGATGTATTTTTTATGAATTTGATATGTTTTTTGAACCGCTTGTTCTACCTCATCATCATTAAACAAAGAGGATGTAACTTCTTCGTTTTCGAATGTAAAAGGCGAACTTTCGATGCTTTCAGGATTTTCGACATCCAATCCTACGTATAAACTTTCCCAGCTTGCAGTCGGCTCTACTCTTTTGGAATAACCAGAATAAGAAGAACCCGAAGAAGCTCCAGATGAAACAGAACTGTAACTGGATCCGCCAGAACTTGCTTTACTGTAATGCTGATTGGTCTTATCATCTGTAAACGGATTAAACGTTCCGTCTACCTGAATTGTAGGTACTTCCGCCTCTAAATCTTTGTAATGATAAGGAGTATCTAAATTGGCGTCGCGGTCAAAATCTAATACAGGCGAAACATTAAACTGCCCTAAACTGTGTTTTATCGAGGCACGTAAAATAGCATACAAAGCCTGTTCATCATCAAACTTAATTTCTGTTTTAGTCGGATGAATATTGATATCTATTGTATTTGGCGGTACTTGCAGAAATAAGAAATAACTAGGCTGCGAACCGTCTTTCAGCAATCCGTCGTACGCTGCCATAACGGCGTGATGCAGATACCCGCTTTTAATAAAACGGTCGTTTACAAAAAAGAACTGCTCTCCTCTGTTTTTCTTGGCAAATTCTGGCTTACAGACAAAACCCTGAACGTTTATAATTTCGGTATCTTCATTTACAGGAACCAGCTTTTCGTTGGTTTTTCCAGACATAATCCCCACAATTCTCTGGCGATAACCTGCTGCAGGAAGATTATACATTTCGCTTCCGTTATGATAAAAAGTAAAGTGAATATTTGGATGTGCTAAAGCGACACGCTGAAATTCATCCATAACATGACGAAATTCGACGGTATCCGATTTTAAGAAATTACGGCGTGCGGGAATATTAAAAAACAAGTTTTTGACTGCAAACGAAGTTCCTTTTGGCAAAACCGCCACTTCTTGAGAGATAAATTTACTGCCTTCAATTATAATATGGGTTCCAAGTTCGTCCTGATCCTGTTTGGTTTTCATCTCCATGTGCGCGATCGCTGCAATAGAAGCCAAAGCTTCGCCGCGGAAACCTTTGGTCCCCAGTGAAAACAAATCTTCGGCCTGACGAATTTTTGAAGTCGCATGACGCGCAAAACACAAACGGGCATCGGTAACATTCATTCCTACACCATTATCAATAACTTGAACTAAAGATTTACCCGCATCTTTTATAATCAATTTAATGTCTGTTGCTTTTGCATCTACCGCATTTTCTAACAACTCTTTGACAACAGAAGCTGGTCTTTGAACCACTTCTCCGGCAGCAATTTGGTTAGCAACGTGATCTGGAAGCAATTGAATAATACTCGACATTAAGCAAAAATAATTTAAAGGTTAGGTTAAGTTTTTTGTAAACCAAGAAGCACAAATTTAGTAAATTTTGGTTTGGTTTCAGAATAACAGCTATCATAAAAAAAACAAAAAACCTATACTATTAGGACACAGTATAGGTTTTAGTATTTTTAAAACAAATGTGTTTATTCTTTTTCGATTTTTATTGGAGTGTCTTCAATTTGAATAGCTCCAGAAGCTAATAAAGGCTGAGTGAAAGAATGCGTCATAGAAGCCTGCTGGCGAATGTAAGCCATTTTAATTGCTGCAATTGCCGCTTCTGTTCCTTTGTTACCGTGAACACCGCCGCTTCTGTCTATAGACTGCTGGATGTTGTTATCGGTCAAAACGCAAAAAATTACTGGTATATCCGTTTGTACATTTAAATCTTTAATTCCCTGCGTAACCCCTTCACAAACAAAATCAAAATGTTTTGTCTGACCTTGAATAACGCAGCCAATTACGATAACGGCATCTACGTTTTGCGTTTGAAGCATTTTTTTTGCTCCATAAATAAGTTCAAAACTTCCTGGAACATTCCAGCGGATAATTTGCTGCGCTGGAACATCACAATCGATCAACGCTTCAAAAGCGCCGTTGTAAAGTCCTTCTGTTATAGTATCATTCCATTCAGAAACAACAATCCCAAATCGAAAGTCTTTCGCATTTGGGATTGTGTTTTTATCGTATTCAGATAGATTTTTATTTTCAGTAGCCATCTCTATATTTTAGATTTAAGTTTTTTAAATTTAAGATTGCTAAAATACGAATCTAAAATCTAAAATCTTAACTCTACAATTAAAATTATTGTGCTAATCCGATGAAAGCATCAATAGTTGCTGCTTCTGGAGTTGCATCGTAATTTTCTTTAATATCATTAAAATATTTCAAAGCATCTTCTTTTTGGCCTAAAGCCAAAGCAGTTTTTCCAGCTTTTAGTAAGAAACGAGGCGTTGTAAAATCATTTTTGTTAGAACCAGCAGCTTTTACATAATAGTCTAAAGCTTCTTTCTGTTGATTTTTTTGAGAGTAAGCGTCACCAATAGCTCCTTTTGCCAATGCACTTAAAATAACATCTTCTGATTTAAATTCTCCTAAATATTTGATAGCATCATCATATTTTCCAGTATTTAAATAAGCCATACCAGCGTAGTAGTTTGCTAAATTTCCTGCATCTGTTCCAGAATATTCGTCAGCGATTTTTACAAATCCGAATTTACCCTCTGAACCATTTAATGACAATTTGTATAAAGAATCGCTAGAAACACCGTTTAAAGCTTTTTCAAAGTTTTGCTGCGCAACAAACATTTCGCTAGCAGCTTCTTCTTGTTTAGGATTTGCAACAAATTTTTGATAAGCTAAATATCCAATTGTAGCAATTGCAACACCAGCAACTAAACCAATAATGATTTTTTGATTTTTAGCCACCCAATCCTCAGTCTTTGAAGCTGTCTCATCTAATTTTGAAAAAACGCCAGCTGTTGTGCTGTCTTTTTCGTCAATAACTACTTGTTGCTCTTCAGTAACTTCTTTAACTTCCTTCTCCTTTGGTGTCTTATATCCTCTTTTATTGTAAGTTGCCATTTAAAAATTATTTAGTGAACGGCAAAAATAAAATTTTTATTGAAATTGACGTAAAAAATTTCAATTTTATCACTATTTTAAAAGAAATATTTTGCATTTGCTTTTACGCTTTCGCGAAAGCATTAAAAACGAATCAGTTAAAAACGACGGAATACCCAATGACAGCAATGCTTTTCGGATAATTTTTATACTAAATTTCAAACGGCGTTTTAGAGGCGTCCAAAAGACTATTTTGACATCAATTTCTAAAAGTATTAAACTTCGTTAAGAATCTTCCTTTTTGTACCTTTGTAGTTTCTCTTAAAAATGCATTTAAACAAAATCTCCTTATTTAATTATAAAAACTTTTCTGAGGCAAGTTTCGAATTTGACCACAAAATCAATTGTTTTGTCGGCAAGAACGGGATCGGAAAAACAAATGTATTAGATGCCATTTACCATCTGGCTTACGGAAAAAGTTATTTTAATCCGCTTGCAGTGCAGAACATTAAGCACGGCGAAGAGTTTTTTGTAATTGACGCTGCATTAGAAAAAAACGAAAGAACCGAACAAATTGTCTGCAGCTTAAAAAAGGGACAAAAAAAAGTCTTAAAACGAAACGGAAAAGCATACGATAAATTCTCGGATCATATTGGTTTTATTCCGCTTGTTATTATTTCGCCGGCTGATCGCGATTTAATCGTAGAAGGAAGCGAAACCCGTCGTAAATTTATGGACAGTGTAATTTCGCAGCTGGACTCCGCTTATCTGCATCAGCTGATTCAATACCAAAAAATAATTGTGCAGCGAAATGCGCTCTTAAAATACTTTGCCTTAAATCATGTTTTTGACAACGATACTTTGTCTATATACAATGAGCAGCTGCAGGAATATGGAAAATCGATTTTTGAAAAACGAAAAGATTTCCTGGAGCAATTTATACCTATATTTAATAAACACCATCACGACATAACGGGATCTGAAGAAAGTGTGCAGTTGGTTTATGAAAGCCATTTGTTTGAAAAAGACCTATTAACGCTTTTACAGGAAAACATTAATAAAGACCGAGCACTGCATTATACTAGTGTTGGGATTCATAAAGACGATTTGTCTTTTGAAATTGACTCGCATCCGATCAAGAAATTTGGATCGCAGGGACAACAGAAGTCTTTTTTGATTGCTCTAAAGCTCGCACAGTTTGAATTTCTAAAAAAACAAAGCGGCGTTAAACCTCTTCTTTTATTTGATGATATTTTTGATAAATTGGACGAAACCCGTGTGGCCAAAATTATCGAAATGGTAAACAGCGAAACCTTTGGGCAGCTTTTTATATCAGATACGCATCCTGAAAGAACAGAAGCGATTGTAAAATCGACCCATCAAACGTATAAAATATTTAATTTGTGATTTTTTTGATTTGCAAGAAATTGTTTAGAATTAAATAACTTTAGAAATGAATTCGTGTAATTCACGGCAAACTTTCTTCAAATAAATCAGTAAATTAGCAACAAAAACACCGGATATGCTTACAAAAGAATCATTGCAATTTTTAGACGATTTAAAAAAGAACAATAATAGAGAATGGTTTCAGGAAAACAAAAAACGTTACGAAATCTTCAAAAAAGACTACCACCAACTGGTAAGTGATTTTTTGGACGCAATGAAACCGCTTGATCCTTCGTTAGAATTGTTAGAAATCAAAGACTGTACTTTTAGAATTAACCGTGATATTCGATTTTCTAAAGACAAATCTCCCTACAAAGCACATTTGGGCGTTTGGCTTTCGTCGGGTGCAAAAGGTGCGAATCGTTCCGGCTATTATATTCACATAGAAAAGGGAGCGAGTTTTATTGCCGGCGGATTTTATTCTCCTGATGCCGACGAACTTAAAAAAGTTCGCAAAGAAATTGCTTTTTTTCATGAAGATCTTGAAGCCATTTTGGCCGACAAAAACTTCAAAAAAGAATTTGGAAGTTTAGAAGTAAATGAAAGCAATTCGCTTAAAAGCATGCCTAGAGGTTACGAAAAAGATCATCCGGCTATTGAGTTTTTAAAATTAAAAAGTTTTACCGTTTCTCAAAAATTCGACATCTCAGAAGTGACTCAGAAAGATTTTGTTTCTAAAATGAGTAAGAAACTAATTGTTCTAAAACCTTTAAACGAATTCATCAACCGCGCTTTAGAGACGGAGGAATTTTAAAACAAGAAAAATTGCCACGAATTCACGAATTATTATAAATCATTTTGGTTGAAATAAATTCCTGAATTCGCGGCGAAAAAATATTTCATCGTTTTAAAATTTAATTCGTGGAAATTCGTGAAATTCGTGGCGAAATTTAATTCATAGAATGAAACGAAAAATACTTTTTCTGGGAGAATCTTACCGCGCAGATGCCATAACTTGGATGAACGGTCTGAAACAATTTGGCGATTTTGAAATTATAACATGGGAATTACAGACTCCAAACAATTCTAAAATCAACAGGCTGAAACGTATCTTAGAGTATTTCTTCTCCCCTCTTTCCATTCGAAAAATTATTAGAACCGAAAAACCAGATATGGTAATTGCCGAAAGAACGACCAGTTACGGTTTTTTAGCCGCATTGTCAGGATCTAAAACAATTGCTGTTGCACAACAGGGACGAACCGATTTATGGCCAGAAGGTTCTTTATTGTATCCTTTAAAAAAAATCATTCAGAAATACGCCTTCAAAAAAGCACATTTAATTCATGCTTGGGGACCAGTTATGACTATTTCGATGAAAGCAGTTGGCGTTGACATGACCAAAGTTTTGGTTCTTCCAAAGGGAATAGATTTTTCGCGTTTTACGCCTTCCATAAATACTTCAAATAAAATTGAAGCGATTGTTACGCGTTCGCTGCAGCCGGAATACAGACACGATTCTATTTTAAAAGCATTTGGAATTTTGAATCAAAAAGGAATTGATTTTTCGCTGACGATTGTGGGCGACGGAACACGTTTGCAATTCCTGAAAGATTTGTCCAAAGAATTACAAATTGAAAACAAGGTGACTTTTACAGGAAGAATTCCGAATACCGAACTTCCTAATCTTTTACAACAATCGAACATTTACATCAGCATGCCGATTACCGAAGGCGTTTCTGCTTCTTTATTTGAAGCCATGGCCTGCAATTGTTATCCTGTAGTTTCTGACATTGCCGGAAATCAAAGCTGGATCAAACACCGCGAAAACGGACAGTTAATTGAAATTGACAATGTCGAAATGCTTGCCGAAGAACTTATTTGGTCTTTTAAAAATACAGAATCCCGAAATCAAGCTATTATGCAAAACAGGAAATTTGTAGAAGAAAATGCTAATTATGACGTTAACATGAAAGTGATTTCGGAGAAATATCATGAATTACTCGATTCTCTACAATAGTTTAACCGCAAAGAACACAAAGTTTTTCGTCACGCTCATAAAAAATCTGATTTAAAGCAGATTATTTTTTTTTATAAAATACCCCTGTAAACTCAAGCCCTAATTTTCAACTTTTGATACCTGTTTTGGCGAATTTGTTTCTTGCTAATTATTGTGTACCCAAGATTGAAACTTGGCTGTATTTTCTAAATCTTTGCTTGAAACTCAACTTTTATTTTTTGGATAGGCTAAAGAAACTTTTTTCTTATATTCATTGTAAAGGACGTAATGAAGCTTTTGATTTTCTTTTACAATAAACAGATTTCCTTGTAAGCTTGGAATTAAAATCTTACAGTTTGACCATTCAATCCATTTTTCATCTTCAATGCATTCTTTTATTATTTCTTCCGGTTCTGTCTTTTCTGTATTTTTCCATACATAATTATATGATCTCCATTCTTTATCAAAAGAAGCTGCTAATTGATGGTAAAGCATTTTATCTTTATCATCTTGTAAAATTCCATTACTTGGAATTAAGCGAATTGAATCTCCTTCTCTATAGATATAAAAAACTCCCAAGTCTTTAATATACTCTTCTTCATCAGATCTTTGCATTCCACAATAAAAACCAACAAAACGAACATCTTCTACAATTATACGCACATGCTCATTGTCCACTAACACATATGTACCTGAAGTAAAGACATTACAGCCGTTAAGACATTTAATTGATTCATCAGATAAGAATGTTCCATCCAGCTTAAATGTTAAAAAACGACCATAAGATGATTCTTTTGCTTTTGTCAAAGAATACTCTTTAACATCTGAATATCCCAATACATCTTTTGTTTCCCATTTTCCTGCTATATCTATTTGAGCAAATGCAGATACTGCAAAAAATAAATTCAGAATTAAACAAAAGACAATTTGAATCTTACGAATTGATCTTGACATAATTACGGATTATATTATTAATTCAAACTTAACAGCCTACAGTAGTAAAAACACCAACCGGTCTAACAACTTCTTCTTTACCAGCCTCTTTTGACAAATATAATGTAGGACTCGAAACATTATAATGAGCTGCCGTATCAATTATTAAATCTAGTTTGGAATCGCCATCAATATCTCCTGCAAAAATTATTTTAATAATTTGATCATCAAAATTTTTCTTTTCTACCAAAAGTGTTTTAGTTGCTTTTCCATTACTATTTGCTGTTAAATACAATTTATAATCAGACAGCACAAATGCATCAGAATCCTCGCTTTCCTTTTTCTTTTTTCCTGTTGCAGACAATATATATTGAACTCCTAAAAATTGAAATTCAAAATTTCCCTGAGGATAAATCTTTTCAGGAAGCTTTACAGCCTCAACCTTTTTATCAATAAAATAAGGATATTTTTCTATCAAAATTACGCAAGTATCTTTTTCTGCAACACTAACTTCCCATCCTGTGTGTTCACTTTCGTCTTCATCAAGAACAGGATCATAGGCGCTTTTTATGGCAATATTCGTTTTTAAAAATGTGTAATTGTCATGATTCTTAAAAAGCCCGAACCACGTTTTCTTTTCTAAATCCGGATCAACCTCACCTCTATGAAAAACTCCAAGATTTAAAATCGGAATCTTCAGGATACTGTCAACAGGAAAAGAATAATCTTCTGTTTCTACAACAGCCACTTCATTTTTTGATTCTTTGACAATATCTTTATGACTTATTTTAGTTGTCTTTATTTCTGGTTTTGAATTATTACAGCTTATAAATTGAAAAACTAAGATTAAAAAAAACAGCGCCTTAAATAATGATTTCATTTTGATTCTTTAGATATTTTTACCAAACATACAAAAGTTAAAAACAAAACCTTACAAAAAATAGCGGCCAAAATAATTCGCTAAAAAATCCAGTTCGTAACTTTCTATCAATCCTAACGACTTATTTAAAAATAACGAATTGTCTAATTTTAATTCTTAAGTAGTAATATGAACAACAGAAGAAATTGGTTAAAACAAATCACTTTAGGCGCAGTCGGGATAAGCTTTTTACAATTTGAAACATTTGCAAATGCTCCGGTTCAAGATGCAGTAATAGAATCTTTAGAAAAAACGCCTGTATTATTACGATCTAATGAAAATCCCTATGGGCCCTCTCCAGCGGCACGCATTGCAATGGAAAAGAGCATCAAGAGCAGTAATCGCTACGGCTGGAATCTTTCTGAAGAATTAATTGCCTTAATTGCTAAAAAGAATAATGTTTCAGACAGCAACATTTTATTAGGCGCGGGGTCAACAGAAATTCTAGATTTGGTTCTTCAATACACGGCTTTAACAAAAGGTAATTTTATACTTGCCGAGACTACTTTTAACTATTGGACATTCCCTTCTGATAAATTAGGAATAAAAAAAATTACTGTTCCGCTGACTCCAGATAAAAAACATGATTTAGCAGCAATACTAAAAGCAATTGATGCAGACACCAGAATGATTTACATCTGTAATCCTAATAATCCGACAGGTACTATATGCGATTACGAAGAGCTGGTTTCTTTTGTAAAAGAAGCCTCTAAAAAAGCGATTGTTTTTGTTGACGAAGCCTATATCGATTTTACAAAAGAAAAATCATTAAGCAGTTTGGTAATTGAAAACAAAAATTTAATTATCACCAAAACATTTTCAAAAATGTATGGTTTAGCCGGCGCGCGTATTGGTTATGCCCTTGCAGCCAAATCTACTATTGAAGAACTGAGTAATTTAAAATCTTCTCCCAATTTATCTGTTAGTGCAACTGCAGCGGCCGCAGCTATAGCATCTTTAAACGATGAAAAATTTGTACAGCAAGTAAAATCCTTAAACGAAGAAGCAAAAAAATATACCATTACAGCACTCACCAGATTAAATTTAACCTGTATCCCTTCTCACGCCAACTTTATCTATTTTTCTTTGGACAATTATAAAAAAGATTTCTTTAAGCAATTAGAAGATCATAATATAATGGGAACAAAAATTTATGAGGAAAATGGAAAATGGACTAGAATTACAATCGGCACCATGAAAGAAATGGAACAATTTATTGAAGCGATAAAATAAATTATAATCCTTACTTTTGAACTCATATTATAAAGCCTTTTATTTATGGAGATCCAATCCAATTTTTCTTTAAAAAACTACAATACTTTTGGCATTGAAGCCAGTGCTAAACAATTTGTTGCTGTTCATTCGATTAGTGAATTGAAAACAGTTTTAGCAGCAAACAAAAACGAGAAAAAATTCATTCTTGGCGGCGGCAGTAATATGCTTTTAACCAAAGATATTGATGCACTTGTTATTCACATTGATTTAAAAGGCAAAAAAATAACCCAAGAAGACGATGATTTTGTCTGGGTCGAAAGTCAGGCTGGAGAAACATGGCACGATTTCGTTTTGTATACTATCGACAATAATTTCGGCGGTTTAGAAAATATGTCGCTTATTCCAGGAAATGTGGGTACAACTCCCGTTCAAAATATTGGCGCTTATGGAACTGAAATCAAAGACACTTTTGTTTCGTGCGAAGCAATGAATATTACCACTCAGGAAATAAGAACTTTTACTAATGAAGAGTGTAATTTTGGCTATCGCGAAAGTATTTTTAAACATGAAGTAAAAGACGAATATATAATTACCTCGGTTATTTTTAAACTGACCAAACGCAATCACAAAATCAATACTTCTTACGGAGATATTTTGGCTGAATTGGCAAAAAACAACATTAGCGAACCTACTTTAAAAGACGTGAGTAATGCTGTAATTGCTATTAGACAAAGTAAACTGCCGGATCCAAAGGAATTAGGAAACAGCGGGAGTTTCTTTAAAAATCCAATTGTTTTAAAATCTGAGTTTGAGAAAATCCACCAGAAATTTCCAGAAATGAAATTTTATGAAGTTTCTGAAACAGAAGTAAAAGTCCCTGCAGGCTGGCTGATAGAACAGGCTGGTTTCAAAGGAAAACGTTTTGGTGATGCCGGAGTTCATAAAAATCAGGCACTGGTTTTGGTAAATTATGGAAATGCAACGGGCCAGGAAATTCTAGCCGTTTCTAAAGAAGTTCAAAAGACTGTTTTTGAAAAATTCGGCATTCAGATCGAAGCGGAAGTAAATGTGATTTAATTTTCTTACATTACATCCTCAAAACGGTATAATAATTTCACCCATTAAATCGGAATGAAAAAATTAAATTTTGGAATTATACTAATTCAATTCTTCGGAGTTGTTTTTCTGATTAATGGTATCCTGCAGCTTCGATTATTTACTGCTGCAGAAAAGATAAGCTGTGCAAAAAAACATCTGAAAAGCCAAAATACAGCAGAATGGATGAAAATGTTCCCGACAAAAGAAGCTATAAATGATTTTTGGCCCAGTGTCTTTATCTGGATATTTTTTGCGCTTTTGATCGGTATTTTTATCATTTCTTATTTGAACTGGAAAAGTAAAATTTCCTCATTAAACACGATCTTAGTCGCCATAGTATTGTATGTACTTTTGAGATTTAAATTTTTCAGACGGGAAATTATATCGCTTCCCTTTCGGCCTCTCAGGAATTTCGTTTCTAATGATTATGGTATTCAATGTCTGATCGAAGGGATAATTTTTACACTTATCGGATTAACTCTTTTATACTTTAGCACGTCTTCAAGGTTATTCGGTTCCAAAAACGATCCGCTAGAAAATTAAAAACATGAACGCCAATTTTTCCATAGAAGTAATAAATCCAAACGATAAAAAAGCGACCGCTATAATCGACGAATTGTCCGAGAACCTATTGATGCGTTTTGGAAGCGACGGAAGAAATTCATTTATCGATTGGGAAAACGACAATTTAAAATTCGTTTTTGCAGTTGCTGCAATGGATTCCGAAATAGTGGGCTGCGGTGCGATTAGACCTATTGCAGAAAATACAGCTGAAATTAAAAGAATGTACGCTAAATATTCTGGCAGTAAAATCGGGAAAAGGATTTTGGATTTTTTAGAAAGCAAAGCAAAACAACTTAATTATACCAATCTGGTTTTGGAAACACGCCTTAAAAACGAACAAGCCATACTGTTTTATAAAAAGCAGGGCTATACTGTAATCCCAAATTATGGGAAGTACCTCAATCGTCCCGAAGCAGTATGTCTGGGAAAATCTTTACTATAAAAACACCATCATGTATATTCCTAATTTGTATAAAAACGAGAACCCAGAAGAAATCAGAGCTTTTCTAAAAGAAAACAGTTTTGGAATTCTAATTAATCAGACCAACGGAAAATTGACCGCCACTCATATTCCGATAGAACTGGAGGTCAACGCCGACGGAAAAGAAATTTTGCAGGGACACATTTCTAAATTAAATCCGCAGGCAGACGGTTTTAAAGAAAACGATCAGGTTTTGGCTGTTTTTACAGGACCGCACAGCTATATTTCTTCTTCTTGGTACGATCATGAAAATGTTCCGACTTGGAATTACACCGCCGTACATGTTTACGGAAGAATTAAAATTGTCGATTACGAGACTGCTGTAACACAATTAAAAAAATTGGTCGACAAATATGAGGCAGGTTCTGAAAATCCGGTGCGTGTTGAAGATTTATCAGAAAAAACAATGCGCGAAGCCAGAGGGATTTTTGGTTTTGAAATAGAAATCGAAGAAATCCAAGCAGTCAAAAAACTCTCTCAAAACCGTGATGATTCTAATTATCAAAACATAATTTCGGAATTAGAAAAAACAAAAAACCCTCAGGCTATTGCTGTTGCAAAAGAAATGTCAAAATGCCGAAAGTAAATCGTTTTTACTTATTGGTTTTTACGAATTCATAAGTACATTTGCAGTCGCAGAGCGTGAAAATTAATAGAATCAAATAAATCAGATGCTTATATACATATTTTACTTTTTTATTGCTATTGTTGTTGTTCAACTTTTTTATTATCTCGGGATTTTTGGCAAGTTTGCTTTTAGCAAACCGCAGCAAATTACACCCAAAAACATTCCGGTTTCTGTAATAGTCTGTGCTAAAAATGAAGAAGAAAACGTAAAAAAATACGTACCGCTTCTGGCAGAGCAAAATTATCCTGATTTTGAAATTGTCTTGATTGACGATGCCTCCAGTGATGAAACTCTTGAAGTTTTTGAAGAATTTGAAAAACAATATTCAAATATCCGCCTGGTTAAGGTAGAGAATAACGAAGCTTTTTGGGGAAATAAAAAATATGCCCTTACGCTTGGAATCAAAGCTGCAAAAAAAGAATATTTATTGTTTACCGATGCCGACTGTTATCCTTCTTCTAAAGATTGGATCACAACCATGACTTCGCAATTTACAACCGATAAAACTATTGTTTTGGGTTACGGCGGTTACGAAAAAGCAGAGCGCTCGTTTTTAAATAAAATCATTCGTTTTGAAACTGTCATGACGGCGCTTCAATATTTTTCCTGGGCAAAAGCTGGACTTCCTTATATGGGAGTGGGACGAAATTTAGCTTACAAAAAAGAAGAATTTTTTAATGTAAACGGTTTTATTGATCACATTCAGATTCGCTCCGGTGATGATGATTTGTTTATCAATCAAGCTGCTAATAAAGCCAATACTACCCTTTCTTATATGCCAGAAAGTTTTACTTATTCTGAACCTAAAAAAACATTTAGAGAATGGTTTACCCAAAAAAGAAGACATATTTCTACTGCAGAACATTATAAGTTTTTTGACAAAATGCAGTTAAGTTTATTTTTCTTGTCACAATTATTTTTCTTTTTATTAGTTATCATACTGCTGTCTTTTCAATTTCAATGGATCGCTGTCTTGGCTATTTTAGCAACACGATACACGGTAGTCTGGTCTGTAGTAGGATGCTCTGCAGGCAAACTAAAAGAAAATGATTTAAAATTCTGGTTTCCGGTTGTAGAGATAGCGCTTATATTAACGCAAATTAATATCTTTATAACTAATATTTTCTCAAAACCAGTATATTGGAAATAAATTCTAAAATAGAAAAAGCAAAAAAAGGCGATCAAATCGCCTTTACTTTTTTATTAGATCATTATTGGAATGAGGTGTACGGTTTTATGCTTAAACGAACCGAAAACGAAACAACCGCAGAAGACATTACAATAGAAACTTTTTCTAAAGCATTTGACAAAATTGCTTCTTACAATACAGAATTTCAATTCAATACCTGGCTTATTGCTATTGCAAAAAATGTCTACATAGATTTACTTCGAAAAAAGAAAACCAATCTTTTTATAGAAATTACCGACAACGAAGACCAGCAGGCATACAACATAGCCGACCCTACTCCATCTGCAGAAGATGCCTTAATTAAAGAGCAGAATCTTTCTCGTCTGCTTTTATGCATCAAAGAACTCAAACCCCATTATCAGGAAGTTATTCAGCTTCGTTATTTTCAGGAAATGTCTTATCAGGAAATTGCTGTTAAGATAAACGAACCCTTAAGCAGTGTAAAAGTAAAACTTTTGCGTGCTAAAAAATTATTAGCAGAAATTATCGAACGTAACAGATAATTTATTATCTTTAATAAAAGAACACAATATTCTTTTATATGTTCTTAAAAAGATAATTATTTCACACATTAAAACTACAATCGTATATTGTAGCCCAACCCAAAACTTATTGCTTATGATTTAAAGTTACTTAACCTTAAAACCCAAAAATTATGTCTAAATTAAGCCTTTACGAAACCAAGTGGACTGATCTTGTTTTCGAAAATAAAAACAAAGAGTACGGAGCGTATCAATTACGCCAAGAGAATGCTAAGACTACTGTCACTGCTCTATTTATGGGTTTATTGTTAATAACTGCTGTGAGCAGCATACCTGTTTTGATCAATCAATTCAGAACTGAGCCGATTGAAAGTGAGCCAACAATTATTGACAAACCGATTACGCCTGTAATTATTGATCAGCTTGTTATACCAACTCCTCCGGCACCAGTAACACCACCTGCGCAGCAAAGCAAAACAACTGTTACCGATGCACACCAGTTAGTAAATCCTGTAGTGACCAAAACTGCAAATGCGGTACAAGATATTGCGCCAAACACTGATAACGTACCAGCTGTTGACAACGCAAATACAGGAGACGGACCTGCTACTACCAATCCAATACCTGGAGGCAGTGCAGGAAATGGAGACATCATCGCGCCTCCAACAAATGTTCCGTACACTCCAGCTGTTTTGGACAAAATGCCTGAATTTCCAGGTGGAATCCAGAATTTCTACAATTATGTTGGAAAAAATTTTCACAGACCAGAATTGGATGAAGAAAAAACACTTAGAGTGTATGTTTCTTTTATCGTGGAAAGAGACGGGTCTCTAACAGATATTGTAGTTAAAAACGATCCTGGCTACGGAATGGGAAAAGAAGCCATTAGAGTTTTAAAATCATTAAAAACAAAATGGTCGCCTGGAATGCTTGACGGAAAAGCAGTACGTACAGCATACAATCTTCCAATTACTATAAAAACAGAAGTAGAATAATAAAAAAAGCAGAACTTAGGTTCTGCTTTTTTTATTACTTTATTTAACGAACCGCTAAGAGGTTAAGTTAATTTAAGAGATTCATTATAAATCTTAATTAACTTAACCTCTTAATGATTTAAAAATTATTCTGTTTTACTACTTTTACTAGACCTAAGTCAATTCATTATAAAATTAAAAACTAAAAACAATGGGATTATTTTCTGCTATTCTTGGCAATGCAGGCGCTGTAAGTCAAGAAGATTTAATTAAAAAATACGGTCAGCTTTTGACCAATAACGAAGAAATCGAAATGGGTTTTAAACTTATTCGCGATACTTTTATCTTCACAAACAAAAGATTAATTCTTGTAGATGTACAAGGTCTTACAGGAAGCAAAACAGAATACAAATCTATTGCTTACAAAAGCATTACAAGATTCAGCATAGAAACTGCAGGAACGTTTGATCTTGATGCCGAATTAAAAATATGGGTTTCCAGCGAATTAAATCCAAGTATTGTAAAACAATTCAACAAATCAGTTAATGTTTATGATGTGCAGAAAGTACTTGCATTTCATGTATTAGGATAAAAAAAGAACCCCGGCAAACTATAAATCTGCCGGGGTTTATACATTTATTTAAAGATTTTTTACTTCTTCTTTGCAGTAGTTTTTTTCTTCGTAGTCGTTGCTGCTTTTTTAGTCGTTGTCACTGGCACAGTGTTTACAATTTTTTGCTGTACGTAGGCTTTGTACACACCATCTTTTTCTGCTCTCGCTTTAGCATCGTCTGCTCTTTTCTTAGAATCTGGATGCGAACTCATCATTTGATCAATAAATGATGCCTCTGCACCTTCACTCATTTTGGCTAAAATTCTAAATGCAGATTCTTCCGCATTTACATTGTAACCGTTTTTCTTCATAAAATTATAAGCAAACAAATCTGCTTCAGACTCTTGCTTACGGCTGTATTTACTGTCAATAATAGCACTTCCTATTTTACCTAACTGACTGTCTGTAACAGTTGCTACTGTAGCAGATTGAGAAGCGGCACCGTCTAGTAAAGCTTCTTTTTGGTAAGCTGCTCTAATAGCATCTCTCGAATCATTGTTAATAACGTGGCCGATTTCGTGGCCGATTACCGCGATTAATTCATTATCATCCATGATATCCATCAAACCTGAATATACACGAACACTTCCGTCTGCAGTTGCAAAAGCATTTACTTCTTTTATTTTGTATACTTTATAATTCAATGCAACCCCATCTGTTGTAGCGTGTTTTCCAAATACTCTGTTCAATCTTAAAGTGTAACCATCTGTAGGTCCGGCAATTTCATGTTCAGCATCTAATTTATCTACTGCTTCTTTAGACAATTTTGCTGCATCGGCATTACTAAATGTAAAACCTGCCACTCCTTTTTGAACTGCTCCGATAGCTTTTTCCCCAAAATTAATTTGAGCATTTGTTTTAGTTAACCCAAAAGTTATCAAAATCCCTAATACAATAAACGTCTTTTTCATAGTTATTATTAATTACAATTTAACACCAAATGTATTACATCTCAGGACAAATTTCGTTCCCAAAATTTATTTTTTCTAACATTTAAAGGTATAAATTTTAAACGATTAAAAATCAGCTTCATACCATAATTATCAATTCTTTTTTAATTCAATTTCACAAAAAACATTTTATCAGCACAAATAATAATCTATAAACAGTATTTTAACAATAAAAAAACATTATACTCAATCTCATTTTTAACAAATAGCGGTTTATACCTTTAAAATAAAACTTAAAGAAATCACCAAATAAACTACATTCCGTATCTTTGTCTTTTGAATATTGATATATGGAAACAGTCGTTGAAAATATACCACCTGCAAAACCGAAATGGTTAAAGGTTAAACTTCCAATTGGACAGAAATATACCGAACTTAGAGGTTTGGTTGACAAATACAGCTTAAATACAATTTGCACCTCTGGCAGCTGCCCAAATATGGGGGAATGCTGGGGCGAAGGAACAGCTACTTTTATGATTTTAGGAAATGTCTGTACACGTTCCTGCGGATTCTGCGGCGTTAAAACCGGAAGACCAGAAACGGTAGATTGGGACGAACCAGAAAAAGTGGCCCGTTCTATTAAAATCATGAATATTAAGCATGCCGTTATTACAAGCGTTGATAGAGACGACTTGAAAGACGGAGGCTCTATTATCTGGATGGAAACTGTACGCGCTATTCGCAGAATGAATCCGAATACTACTTTAGAAACGTTGATTCCTGATTTTCAAGGAATGGAGCGAAACATAGATCGTATTGTAGAAGCAAATCCAGAAGTGGTTTCACACAATATGGAAACTGTTCGCCGATTAACACGTGAAGTTAGAATTCAGGCAAAATACGATCGCAGCTTAGAAGTACTGCGTTATCTGAAAGAAAAAGGAATTAACAGAACCAAATCTGGAATCATGCTGGGACTTGGAGAAACAGAAGAAGAAGTTTTTCAGACCATGACGGATTTAAAAAAGGCCAATGTTGATATTGTAACCATTGGACAATATTTACAGCCAACCAAGAAACATCTTCCTGTAAAAGAATTTATTACTCCTGAACAATTTGCCCGATACGAAAAATTCGGACTTGATCTAGGATTCAGACATGTTGAAAGCGGACCATTAGTTCGTTCTTCTTATAAAGCACAAAAACATATTTTATAAATTAAGTTTAATCGTTTAGTTGGCAGTAGTTTAATCGTTTATACTAAACGATTAAACGATTGCAACGATTAAACAAACACATAAAATAATTGAAAACAAGAATTGCTATTAATGGGTTTGGAAGAATTGGAAGAAATTTATTTCGCCTGCTTTTAAACCACCCTGAAATTGAAGTCGTTGCGATCAACGATATTGCAGACAATAAAACGATGTCGCATTTAATAAAATACGACAGTATACATGGAGTACTGCCTTTTCAGGTAAGTTTTGATGAAAACGGAATTATCGTAGACGGACGTCATTTTTTCTTTTTTCATGAAAAAAATATCATAAATTTAGATTGGAAATCTCATCAGGTTGATTTTGTAATTGAGTCAACTGGCAAATACAAAACACACGAAGACTTAAATCTTCACTTAGAAGCTGGAGCTCAAAAAGTTATTTTATCGGCGCCATCAGAAGTTGATACTATAAAGACAATCGTTTTAGGAGTAAATGAAAATATTTTAGAGGGTTTTGAAGATATTGTTTCTAATGCAAGCTGCACCACAAACAATGCTGCACCGATGATCAAAATCATCGAAGAATTGTGCGGTATAGAGCAGGCTTACATTACAACGATACATTCTTACACGACAGACCAAAGCCTTCACGACCAGCCGCATAAGGATTTACGCAGGGCGAGAGGTGCAAGTCAGTCGATTGTTCCAACAACTACAGGAGCAGCTAAGGCATTAACAAAAATTTTTCCTAAATTGCATAACAAAATCGGAGGTTGTGGTATTCGCGTACCCGTTCCAGACGGTTCATTGACAGATATTACCTTCAATGTAAAACGTGCAGTAAGCATTGAAGAAATTAATAAAGCATTTAAAGAAGCCTCAAAAACAAATTTAAAAGGAATATTAGATTATACAGAAGATCCGATTGTTTCGGTCGATGTGATTGGCAATACACATTCTTGTTTATTTGATGCACAGCTTACTTCGGTTATCGATAAAATGGTAAAAGTAGTAGGTTGGTACGATAACGAAATTGGCTATTCATCACGATTGATAGATTTGATCTTACTATTAAGCAAAAAATAAGATTCATTGTAAAGCATGGCCATACATGAAATACTATCTTTTTATTGTTGTTTGTTTTTTTACTTCGTTTTTGTATTCTCAAGCCAACAAGAATACAGACAGTGTTTCCTATTATAACAAACTGGCAAATGCCAATCTTAACAATAAAAAATACAACCAGGCGGTTCTTTACACCAAAAAATCAATTCATTTCTGCGAACTGCATGGTAAAAAAGAGAATCTTGCCAACCAGACTTTTAAGCTGGGAAAAATTTATTACAACCAGCAGAAGTATGAAGAGGCTTTAAAAAACTTTCATAAAACAGTTTCTTTTTATGACACCTTAAAACCAAACTGCTCCAAAGTACTTGCTTTGCACTATATTGGCGTGACCAATACTGCCAAAGGAGATTATAAAACTGCTGCAGTTTATTACACAAAAGCCCAAGACCTTCTAAAACAGCTTAACATTGTTGATCATGCCGAAGTTTTGGATTATCAAACCGCCTTGGCCTTTAAAGCCAACAAAGATTTGGTGCTTGCTGCTAAGACTTTCCGAAAAATAACCAAAAAGCCAGACAACGCTTCCCTATTGCAAACCAAAACAGATGCTTATTATCAGCTTGGTTTAATTGAAACACAGCTGAAACGAAATGACTCTGCTATTATTTATTTTGATAATGCATTAGATTATAACGCTAAATCCAATAATCTTGCGCAAAAATCTAAAATTATTTTGGGAATAAGCCAATACTACAAAAAAAACAGAAACTTTGATTTGGCGTATTCTTATTTGGATGAACATTATCAGATCGAAAATTACCTTTTAAAATTAAAAAATGCCAAAATCGATCTTAATGAATTTGAAAAGTTTAAAAAAACGCAGTCTTTAAATAATACTATTAAGCGGGAAAGCGAAGAAAAAATACAGCTTAAAACTTATCGGTACTCTAAACTGGTCAGCATTCTTGCGATTGCCTTAATTTCGATTTTATCGCTTTTAAGTCTGGCATTATACAAAAACAATATCATTAGAACTCAAAATAATTTACTGCTTCGGGAGAAAAATAAAGAATTAATATTGGCCAAAAACAAAGCCGAAAAAGCTTCAAAAGCACGGTCAGAATTTTTGTCGACTGTAAGTCATGAACTCCGGACGCCGTTAAATGCTATTAACGGAATCACTCATATTTTACTTGAAGATAATCCGAAGAAAAAACAACTGAAATATTTAGAATCTCTTAAATTTTCTGGAAATTATCTTACTACTTTTATCAACGAAATTCTTGAAATCAACAAAATAGATTCGACTAAAGTTGAAATAGAAAACATAAGTTTTAACCTAAAAGAGCTTCTGTTTAACATTCAAAGTTCTCTCAAAGAATTAGCGACAGCCAATAAAAACTATTTCAATCTAGAAATAGACAAAGCAATTCCAGACAATTTAATTGGCGATCCTACCAAATTATCCCAGATCATCCTGAATTTAATCAATAATGCTTTAAAGTTCACACAGAACGGCCACGTAAGTGTTATTGCAAAACTATACGCTCAGGAAGAAGAAAATGCAACCATTTATTTTGAAATTGTAGATACTGGAATCGGAATTCCAGAAGATAAACTGCAATCTGTTTTTGAAAGTTTTTCGCAAGGTTCCATTGAAGTCAATAGAAAATATGGCGGTACCGGGCTTGGTCTCACTATTGTAAAAAAACTAATTGAACTCTTGGGAGGCGAAATCAAATTAAAAAGTGAAGTTGGAAAAGGCTCTACTTTTACCTTTAAATTAAATTTTGCAATTAATAACGAACCGCTGGAAGTAGTCGAAGAAGTAAAACCTTACAATGATAAACAATTGAAACACAAATCAATATTACTGATTGAGGACAACAAAATCAATCAGATGATTACACGTAAAATGCTCGAAAACAAATCTATTACCTGCGAAATTATTGATAACGGAGAAGAAGCGGTTGATTTGCTTAAAGTTAAACGTTTTGATATGATTTTGATGGATGTACATTTACCAGGTATCAACGGAACGACAGCCACAAAACTGATTCGAGAGTTTGATAAAACGACTCCAATTATTGCTTTAACAGCCATTTCGCTTGACGAAAATAGGGACATGCTGCTTTCTTTCGGAATGGATGATGTGATTACAAAACCTTTTGTTCCAGACGAATTCTATAGTACAATAGCCAAGTTTTTTGATTAACTAAGGTTTTAAGGTTCTAAGAAACTAAGGCTCTAAGTTTTTTTTGACAAACTCTAAAATTGACTTATCAAAGTTTTGATGGTTATTAATAAAAGTACTTTTGATTGGCAGATAAAATAATGACGAAAGATTAGAATCTTTAAGACGTACAAAATCTTTTTCTGTCGTTATAATTTTCTTATTCTCTGCTTTATTTTGAATTTCTTTTAAATCGCTTTCTGAAAAATGGTGATGATCTGGAAAAGTCAGACATTCATCGCTTTCATTTTTTAAATAATTAAAAAACGGCTGGGGTTTTGCAATACCCGCTAAGAGAGTTTTTGATTCGTTTTGGATTGCAGTAACTGCTGTTTTTTCTTTTTCATTAAAAACAAAATCATCATAATCGATAAAGGTAAAATACAATTCCTGCGATGCTTCTAATTTTAATTTTTGATTAATTTGAATTTGCTGTTCTTCAGATAAATCTTTCGGGCATTTGGTTACGATTACAATATTAGCGCGTCTGGCTCCGCTCCTGCTCTCGCGCAGATTACCTGTTGGAAGCATAAAATCGTCTGCATACAAATCATCATAAGAAGTCAGCAAAATATAAAATCCTGCTTTTACTTTTCGGTGCTGATACGCATCGTCCAGCAGTATAATTTCTGGTTTTGTATTATTCGAAAGCAATTCCTGAATTCCGTTGGTACGATTGGCATCGACTGCAACCATCACATTTGGAAACTTTTGATAAAACTGAAAAGGTTCATCACCTAAAATTTCAGCATTAGCATGCTCATCAGCCAAAACAAAACCTTCTGACTTTCTTTTGTAACCGCGGCTTAAGGTTGCAATTTTATACTGATCTGATAATAATCGAATCAGATATTCTATTTGAGGTGTTTTTCCAGTTCCTCCAACGCTGAGATTTCCAACTGCAATAACAGGAAGATCAAATGAAGTTGATTTTAAAATTCCTTTATCAAAAAGAAAATTACGGATTGAAGTAATGAATCCGTATAAAACGGCAAAGGGAAAAAGTATATAGCGGAGTAATTTCATAAGTTCACGAAATTACAAAACATTCCTTATCTATTTTAAACATTTCTTTTTGAAATACTCGTTTAAATTCAAAAAATCTTTTGAGCTAAAGTAATAAGAAATAATTTATGTAGATAAATCATCGAAAAAAAAGACTTTAAAAAGAGGTAAGTTTAGCCTTACTTTGAAAATAAAAAACCAATAGTTATTTTTTATTCTCAAAAATCAATGTTTTAACAAAAACTAACAGCAATTACTACATATTTAATAAAAATTAAAAAAAACAGAAAAAAAATACTGCAAAATAATTTTTTAATATGTTATTTTTAGAACGAATTTTCTTTAACTAATTTAATACTCCCAAGTGCACGTGGTGAAGTTTTACTAGCAAGAAATCAAAATAACCTAACATTATTAACATCTAAAAAATTTAAGATGAAAAAACTAAAATTAGAAAATTTAAAAGTTAAAGTACTTACTAAAGAAGAACAAAAAAACGTTAATGGCGGTAAAGAGCAAGAACAATTCTTATCAATAGGAACTACTTGCAGTCTTAGAAATTCTTGCGAAAGAGTTTGTGGACCTATCATTGCATAATTAAAACAGTAATGTTTTAAATTAAATGAAGGCTGTCTTTTATAGATAGCCTTCAGCTTTTATTTTATTAAAAATAAAATTCAATAGAATCCAGATTAGAAAACACCCCCAAATAATACCATGAAATTTATTTTTACTTTATTCTTCAGCTTACTTATTCATTTTAGTTTTTCACAAAAAAAAATATCTGGTGAATTTTCCGAAATCAATAAAAATGATTATTCTTTCTTAGATTCGAAAATTAAAGACAACAAAATAATATTGTTGGGAGAACAATCACACGGTGATGGCGCCACTTTTGATGAAAAAACAGCCCTTATCAAATATCTACATGAAAAACAGCGATACAATATCATTGTTTTTGAAAGCGGTTTATATGATCAGTATAAAGCGTTTGAGGAATATTCTAAGAAAAAAACTCCAATTTCTATATTTGATCAAAGCACTTTAGATATATGGTCGGACACACAATCTTTTCAAAATTTACTTTCTTATATTGACGAAAGAGCTAAACAAAAAGATACTATAAAAATTTTGGGATTTGACAATCAAGAAGGTTTACTTTTTTCAAATCATTTTATGAATGACTTAATACAACTTCTTGAAAACAGAAAAATCGAAATTCCTAAAAACAGCTTAACAAGAATAGAAAAAGCATTTGTATACAGAGACTTAACCAATATTGCTTCAAATAAAAAAGATTCTTTAGAACTGTATCAGGATTATGATTTGATTTTACATTCGCTGCAAAAAATCAGCAATCCTAGTTTTCACGAAAAAATCATGAAACAAGTTTTTATCAGCAAAATTTCTGATGCTGGTTTTGACATTATGCAATTGCAAAAACAAAAAATTGCAGTTCAAAACCCGAGAGATGAACAGATGGCTGAAAATTTGATTTTTTTGTCTCAAATGTATCCAGACCAGAAAATGATCTGTTGGGGAGCCTCTTATCATTTTGGAAAAAACATTAACGAAACAGAATATACAGAAGTAACTGAAGATTATCTGCAGCAACAATCAAAATTGGAATTAAAATCTACTGGTTTTACAGATTATATTCCTGGAAGTGGAGCAAAACTTCTTGAAGGAGCTTTGCCCATGGGTGGTTTACTAAAAAACTATTTTAAAGATCAAATTTATAGTATTGCCTTTTCTTCTTATGAGGGACAATACGGATTGGTAGACGGAAAGGTTTTTCCAATTCTTACACCTCCTAAAAACAGTATAGAGCAACAACTTGTAACCGAAGGGCACTATAAAACTTTTGTAGAATTTGACCAGCGAGATCCTAATTCTTTTTATTGTTCGGCATTTGGCAATATCCCAATAAAAGCCAAATGGAGCAGTATTTTTGATGGAATATTATTCCTCAAAAAATCATATCAGCCCGAGACCAGAACATTTGAAAAAGAAGCATTTTCAGACAATCAAAAAGATGTTTTTATTGTAACTGGAAAAATTCATGATTATAAAAATAGTCAGACAATTGCCCATGCAGATATTTCTATTTTAAAAACAAATAAAAGCATTCTTGCAAATAAAGAAGGATTGTTTCGTCTGGTTATTGAAAAAGAAGATTTTGATAAAAAAATTGCTATAGCTGCTTTGGGATATATTTCGGATACTATTTCTATAAAAAAATTAATTGACAGTAATCGTCAAAATGTCAAAATCAAACTAAAACAGTTTTATTTTAATGGAATTAATTTAGACGAAGTTGTAGTCAATTCAAATTTAAAACCATTATCTGCTGAAGAAATTCTTGTCAAAGTCCAAAACAATCTTGCACTTAATTATTATACGGAACCATACAATCAAACTTTTTATTATCGAAATGAGGTGATTAAAAAAGATGAAATTCTCTCTCATGATGAATCTGTTATTGCAACCTATAATACCTCGGGAATGAAAGGCATCAATAATCCTGATGAAAAAATGTTTGGAGAAATATTACAGACTAGGGAAGTTGTCAAAAATTTGTCAAAAAACAAATACAGCGGCATAAATACTTTTGCTTTTCTTTTTGATCGGGATCTTATTCTTAGCAAGTCAAATGTTTTGTACAAACCTGGATCTTATACACTGAAAAAAGAAGGTATTGTAATTTACAATGATCAGAAAGTTTATAAAATAAGTTTTTATAATAATTCGCCAGATACTTATTCTACTGGTTATGGCTATCCGGCTCCAAAAAAATCATCTGGTTTTTTATATATCGATACCCAGACATTTGCTGTCTTAAAATATGAACACTGCGTATCCAGAGAAGCTTTTGAGGTTAAAAATCAAACTGATAAAACGGCGCAAATGAATCATAAAATTATTATTACTTATAAATTAACCGAAGGAAAGTATTTTATAAAATATTTGTATGTGATTGACAAGTCTATTATTACTTCAACAAAAGACAATTCTTTTTTATATGATACCTACAACGTTAGCAATTTAATGTCTTCCGAAATTAAAACTGTAAACAGTCAAAAAATAAATCGTCCTCTTTTAAAAATCAATTTGAACACTACTATAACCGAAAATTCAGAATACTGGAAAACCAATAGCTTTATATTACCCGACGAGAAAATTATTTTTGATGGATGCAACTAACAATACATTAACGCAAAATCGAATGGATCTTATTATTTCAAATATTGAACCGCACATATGGAAATCAACAGCTTCAGAAAAGCGAATCGGAGCTCTTGATGGTCTTTCTGGAATTGCATTATTCTATCATTATTTGATACAAATTGAACCTCGTGAGGAATATCAAAATAAATTATTTTCAATAATTGACCAAATTAGCGACTTAATTTCAGAAGAAGTCTATAACTCTTCTTTGTGTTCTGGAATGGCCGGCTACGGGTGGGTTTTATCAAAAATAAAAAATCAGAATATAGAAATTGAAGATGAATATTTTGAAGCTCTAGACGATATATTAGAAGAGGCATTGCGAGAAGAAACTGAAAAAAATTATTATGATTTTCTGCATGGGGCTCTCGGCATTGCACTGTATTTTATCGAAAGATATAAAGACAAAAAAGAAGAAAAAACAAAACGTATTCTTTTAGAATTTTCAAATACATTAATAGACAAAATAAACCATAATCCAGAAAGTATCTTTTTGAGCAATTCAGAAAATCCAAATCAAAAATGCATTTATTTTGGTTTAGCACATGGTCTAGCCGGAACGCTTAATTTCTTGATTTTTTTAGAAAAAATTATACATCAGGAAAACCAAACTGCTGCTCCCTCAATAATTAAAATAATAGATTTTATGAATCTATATAAAATTTATGATGAAGAATCGCAACAATTTTACCCAAGTCAAGTTCTTACAAATGATTCTAGCATTGCTAAAGCACGTTTAGGCTGGTGCCAGGGTGATTTAGGAATAGCAAATGCAATTCTTAATTCAGGTATTTTTTTAAATGACGAAAAACTAAAAAAATATGCTGATGTGTTATTAAAAACGACCACTAAAATAAATGTAAAACAATCTTTGGTTAACGATTTTGCACTGTGTCATGGTTCTTCTGGGATAATTTTACAATATTTTATTGCTGCAAAAAAAACAAATCAGTCTTTTCAAGAAATTACATCAATTTGGTTTGAAAACCTCAAACAACAAACTGAAAATTATACTGAATTTAAGTCATTCTTTATCGATAAGTATATAAACGAAACAAATATTTTAAATGGTTCCGCTGGTTTAGCACTAACCTTGTTAACTCTAGAAAATCAGATTTCACCTGATTGGACCGAATGTTTAAATTTATATTAAAGCTTAAAATTCTATCGTAAAAACATTCTGTATTATTGTTTTTTTTAATTGCCCCTTTAAAATTTAAAAAATGAAATTCTTTAATAAAATTGTCAAAAGAGTAGTCTCATTTCCCATAGAATCTTACGATGAAAACGGAGATACTATTTCGAATTTCTTTTCGAGAAACAACTTATTTCAGCTTTCTATTTTATTTGCATCCCGAAGTTTGTACAATGATGTAAAAAAAAATAAACTTGAAAAAACAAATTTGTCGTTAGAAAAATACTTTTCGAGAGCACATTTTAATCCAATTCCTTTTGGCTTTTTTACCAGTATTGGCACGACAGAATGGAGCGATACTACTTCACTTTCAAAATCAAAAACACTCGAAGTAAAAACAGAATTTGATAATTTTTATATTACAGAAAAAACAGCCCTTTTAGAATACCAGCAATGGAAGGAGCATAACTATTTTATCAATCCGTCTATTCATTTTTTAAATCCAGAAAAAATAAGTTTTTACAAATCTCAAAAACTTCCGATTGGTTCTTATGAAACAAAATATGTTGAAATAGATTATGATGAAGACATTCAATGGCTGATGGATCGATTTGAAAACGGCGCCAGCATTGATGCAGTCACAAATGATTTACTAAAAAATGATTTTTCAATACAGGAAATAGATGATTTTTTAATGGAAATAATTCATGCAGGACTTATAATCTCTGAAACAACTTTTTATCCTTACAGTAAAACAATCTACAATCATCCCGATTTTTCTAAGCTCGTAAACAAAAACATACATGAGTTAAAGAACGAAAGTGATATTGCTCAATTTTCTGAAGCATATGTTGAGGAACAGGATTCTTTTTTATCAGACAAAGAGATTCAGAGTACATATTCGCATTCTATTACATTGTTTGAAAAAGAAAATGATTTTCTAAGTACTAAAATACAAGAACAATTAATTAAGTATGTAAAATTTAATTACAATTACAATAACAGCCATACTCCTATTACCAATGCATTACTTGAATTTGGCAATAAATTTTATCATAGTTATAATGATGGTTTTATTCCGTTAAGCAAAGTTTTTAATCCTTATTCAGGATTAAAATATACTAGTATTAAGTTAAAAACAGAAAGCAGGATTCATTCTGACATAATGACCAAAATTCTCACTGCAGCTTCTAGAGATCTACATCTTCAGAATACAAAAGAAATTGAATTTAAGAGAAATCAGCTTCCAGCAACATTCAATGTTGTATTTGAAGTACTGAACTGCAAAAAAACTGGAAAAGAAATTATTTATTGCAAGTCCGTTACAGGTACTTCTGCCATTAATTTATTATCGCGTTTTAATCATGTTTCCGAATCTCTTTGTCAGGACATTGCACATTTTGAAAAAGAGGTTTATGCTGGAAAAATTATTGCCGAGGTAAATATGATTGCTAGACCACGAGCTTTAAACATTGTTTCATCACATCAATATTATGATTATAATATTCCTATAAACACGGTTCACTCCAATAATTCAAATCCGATTTTATTGTCCGACATTTATATGAAATTCAATGGATCTCGTTTTATTCTGGTTTCAAAAAAACATCAAAAAGAAGTCATTCCCAGAGTAACTTCATCCATTAACAATGCCCTTTCAGATTCAGAAGCATATCGCTTTCTGGCAGATTTACAATCTCAAAATAATGAAATTCATCATATAAACTTCAATTTAAATTATTACAAAAACGTCTTGATTCAGTATGTGCCGCGAATTTATCTAGAAGATGACATTTTACTTTATCCAGCTCAGATACTGCTCATAAATGACAATTACACTATTGATGGATTCAAAAAGAAAGTACTGGAAACTATCCAAAAAAATAATTTCAGTAAAAAAGTATCCTTAACCGATACCAAAGGAGATATCATTATAGATGTTGAAAATGACGAGCAATTAAAAATTTTGTTCTCCAAATTGAAAACAACAAATACAATATATGTTTCAGAATGTTTGTATGAATCATTTCTTCCTGCTATTTCGCGTGAAAAAAAACATTATGCCCATGAGTTTGCAGCCAGCATTAAAAACACAGAATTTATAAATACTCAATCTGCTTTTGTACTTCCAGAAAACAATGTTTCGATTCCTCAAAACATTCCGATAGTTTCCAATTGGCTCTACTTTAATTTGCAATGCAATATTTATGGACAGAATGAGCTGCTTACAATTATTAACGATACTATTCTTTCGCAAAAAAGTATAGAGAAATTCTTCTATGTACGATATGATTATCCTGAAAATCATTTACGAGTTCGGTTCCAAACAGAATCGCAAGAAGTAAAAGATTATATTATAAAAAAAATCCATGAATTAAAGTTACGAAACATAATTCTCAACTATACCATTTTACCATATGAACAAGAAATGTACCGATATGGTGGAAATGAATTAATGCAGCTGACCGAACAAATATTTTATTTGGACAGTCTTGATACCATCACAAATAGTATTAAAAAAGATCAAGACAGCAACGAAACCATTTGCAGCTCTATATTTAAAATAAAAGAGTTCCTGCAATTTTTTGATTTTCAAATAGACGAAATGATCCGTTTCTGCGAAATCAATATCGATCAATTTTCAAATGAATTTGTTTTAGCTGCAGATCTAAAAAAAGAGCTTAATAAAAAATTTGCCGAAATAAAAAATTCTTTAGGAGAAGCTAGTGTAACAAACTTTCTTGATTTTTCTGATTTAAAAACACAAGTCGGCAATGTTTTGAATAAAAGCAATTTAGTAAAATCAAATTACCTTGTAGATCTTATTCATATGAGTATGAATAGACTTTACGATAACGATCAGCGTTATCAAGAATTCAAAAGCTACTATTTTGCAAAATTATATTTTAACAAATTAAAATTTACTCAAAAAAACAATCACGATAAAAGCGTTCACATCTTCAATTGAAATAGTACAAAAATCAATTACTTTTGTTTTTATCTAAATTTTTAAATAAAAAATGAAAATAAAAGAAATCCTGTCGGTTCTAGAAGAAATGGCTCCTTTGGCTTATGCCGAAGATTTTGACAATGTCGGGCTTTTAGTCGGAAATTCTGAAACCGAAAGCACTGGCGTTTTAGTCTGCCACGATGCTCTAGAAAATGTAATTGATGAAGCTATTGCTAAAAACTGTAATTTGGTGGTTTGCTTTCACCCTATTTTATTTTCGGGAATTAAAAAAATTACAGGTAAAAACTATGTCGAACGTGCTATTTTAAAAGCAATCAAAAATGACATTGCTATTTATGCCGTTCATACTGCGCTTGACAATCATTCGCAAGGCGTTAATAAAATTTTCTGCGATGCCTTAGGATTGATTAATAGCAAAGTTTTGGTTCCGAAAAATAATTTCATCCAGAAACTAGTCACTTTTACCGTTCCGGATAATGCAGACAAAGTGCGAAATGCTTTGTTTGAAGCCGGCGCAGGAAGAATTGGCAACTATGACAACTGCAGTTTTAATACGCAGGGATTTTTTACTTTTCAGGGAAATGAAGACAGCAATCCGGTAATTGGCGAAAAAGGAAAACTGCATACGGGAGAAGAAATCAAAATTGAAGTTGTCTTTGAAAAACATTTGCAATCCCGAATTTTAAAAGCTCTTTTTGCAAATCATATTTATGAAGAAGTGGCTTATGAAATTTATGATTTAAAGAATGCGCATCAAAACATTGGTCTGGGAATGATCGGCGAATTTGAAAATGAAATGGACGAAAAGGATTTTCTTCAGTTTGTAAAAGGCAGAATGCAGGCAGACGGAATTCGCCATTCTGAATTTTTAAACAAAAAAATCAAAAAAGTTGCTGTTTTGGGAGGTTCTGGAAGTTTTGCTATAAAAAACGCAATTCAGTCTGGAGCAGATGCTTTTTTGACTACAGATTTGAAGTACCATCAGTTTTATGAGGCTGAAAATAAGTTACTTTTGGCCGATATTGGTCATTTTGAGAGCGAACGCTATACAAAAAATTATATTGTTGAGTATCTTCGAAAAAAAATTCTTAATTTTGCAATCATTTTATCGGAAGAAAATACAAATCCAGTTAAGTACTTATAGAATATGACGAATACGAAAGAATTAAGTGTTGAGGACAAGTTAAGAGCAATATATGATTTACAGCTTATTGACTCTAGAATTGACGAAATCAGAAACGTTAGAGGAGAACTTCCTTTAGAGGTTGAAGATTTAGAAGATGAAGTTGCGGGCTTAAGCACACGTTCAGAAAAACTGAAAGGTGAACTTGAAGTAATTGAGGAGCAAATCAAAGCAAAGAAAAATGCTATTGATGAGCATAAAGAGGTGATCAAAAAATACACTAAACAACAAGAATCTGTTCGTAATAACAGAGAATTTAATTCTTTGACAAAAGAGGTTGAATTTCAAGAATTAGAAATTCAATTGGCTGAAAAGCAAATCAAAGAAATGAAAGCTTCTATCGAGCACAAAAAAGAAGTTATTTCTAATTTAAAAGAAAAACTTGATGCTAAAAGCTCTCATTTGAAACATAAAAAATCTGAATTGGATGCAATTATGGCTGAAACTCAAAAAGAAGAATTATTCTTGACTGAGAAATCTGCTGAGTTTGCTGCACAAATCGAAGACAGATTATTGGCTGCTTACACAAGAATCAGAACTAGTGTTCGTAACGGATTGGCTGTAGTTTCTATTGAAAGAGGAGCCTCTGCAGGATCTTTCTTCACGATTCCACCACAAACACAAGTAGAAATTGCTTCAAGAAAAAAAATCATTACTGATGAGCATTCTGGAAGAATTTTAGTTGATACTGCTTTAGCAGATGAAGAAAAAGAAAAAATGGAACAATTGTTCACAAAATTCTAAATATCAAATCCCGATTTAAATCGGGATTTTTTTTTGTCTTTTTTTTTGCCACGACCCGAGCGATAGCGAACTGGCGCAGCAATTGCACTAATTTTCACTAATCATTTTGTACATAATAATGTGAATAAAAAATTCGCATTAATTTGTGCAATTCGCGGCAGACCTTTTACCTTTAGAAAAAATTTTAGTTTTGGGAATTAAAAAAGGAATTCGTTTTATCACATTAAAATCCGTTGGCTCCTACATTAACTTTTTGAGTTACGTACGCCCTCAAAAAGCTGTTGAGCTTTCGTATGCGCTTTTCAGCCAGCCTAGACTGGGCAGATTAAAAAAAGAAAAGCTTCCTAAAATCTTAAGAAATACCCAAACAGAAACGTTTCATCATAACGAACATCATTTTCAAACCTACATCTGGAAAGGAAACGAAACCAAAATTCTACTGGTTCACGGCTGGGAAAGTAATTCTTCGCGCTGGAAAAAGACATTACCACATCTTCAAAAATCAGGAAGTACCATTATAGCACTCGATGCACCTGCACATGGACAAAGCAGCGGAAAAGAATTTAATGTTCCGTTGTATGCCGAATTTATAAACAAAGCGGTAGAAAAATACCAGCCCGAAATTATAATCGGTCATTCTATTGGCGGTAATGCCTGTGTTTATCACCAATATTTATTTCCAAATACAAGCATTAATAAAATGGTGGTTCTTGGCGCTCCGTCAGATTTAAAAACCTTGATCGACAATTATGTATCGATGCTGAGCTTAAACTCCAAAATGTTTTCACTGCTTGAAAACCGTTTTTTAACTCATTTTAATTTTAAACTCGAAGATTTTTCAGGACAAAAATTTGCAACAGGAATTACAATTCCAGGGTTTGTTGCACACGACGTCTCAGATAAAATTGTAGCATTTGAAGAAGGAAAAAAAATAGCCAGCAACTGGAAAAACAGCCAGTTTATTGAAACCACAGGTTTGGGACACGGAATGCATGACGAAGAATTGTATGATAAAGTACTTGAGTTTCTTTTTTCTGAAGGTTCAAGTTCATAGCCGCAAAGGCTCAAAGGCACAACGTTTTTTTTATGAAGCAGATTAATTTCCTTTGTCAGGCTGAGCGAAGTCGAAGCTCATTCTAAGAAGTCCTAAATTTTATTTACTTTTGCAGTATGGAAGAAAATCTAAAACGTCTCAATAAATTTATTGGAGAAACCGGTTATTGTTCTCGTCGTGAAGCCGATAAATTAATCGAAGAAGGACGCGTGACGATAAATGGTGCTGTACCTGAAATGGGAACTAAAGTTTCGCCAGATGATGAAGTGCGCATAGACGGAAAGTTAATTGTAGAAAAGCACGAAAAACTGGTTTATCTGGCTTTTAATAAACCTGTCGGAATTGAGTGTACTACTAATTTAGAAGTGCGAAACAATATTGTTGATTATATTAATTACCCAAAACGTATTTTCCCGATCGGGAGATTGGATAAAGCCAGTGAGGGTTTAATTTTTATGACTAATGACGGAGATATTGTAAACAAAATTCTTCGTGCAAGAAACAATCACGAAAAAGAATATACGGTTACGGTAAACAAACCGATTACAGAACGTTTTATACAAAGAATGGGAAATGGAGTTCCAATTTTGGATACTGTAACTCGAAAATGTAAAGTGGAGCAGATCAGCAAAAACACTTTCAAGATTATTTTGACACAAGGTCTGAATCGTCAGATTCGTAGAATGTGCGAATATTTGGGCTATGAGGTAACTGCTTTAAAACGTATTCGAATCATAAATATTTCGCTGGATGTTCCTGTTGGACGCTACCGTGATTTGTCTGATAATGAAATTAAAGAGTTAAACCAATTAATAGCACCTTCTAGTAAAACAGAAGAAGCAAGTTTGCCAAAACCCGAAATTCCGAGCAGAAGGACTACTTTTATCAATAAAAATGATCCTCGCTTTAGAAGAAAAAGAGATTAAATAATAAAGGGCACTAAATTTAGCGCCCTTTTTCTTTTATGAATTCAATTTATCTCAGTACTATAAACTTACTGATTACATCTTTATATTTTTCGCTCAGCGTTACATGGTGGTTCCCTTTTAAAACAATCAGATTATCACCCAAAACGATTTCCATAATTTTACTAGCATTTACAATAAAATTGCGATGGGTTCTAATAAACTGTGTCGGATCTAAAAGTTCCATTATTTTGGTCAGCGAAATAAGAATTACAAACTTTTCTGTATCGGTTATGATATTGCAATAACGATCTTCTACTTCGATGTACACGATATCTTCCATATAAACCTTTTTTAAGGCTTTCTTTTTTTTGATGAAGAGCGAATCGTTGCTTACAACCGTATTTTGATCTTCGCTATGAAAAACATTTAACTGTTCGTAGAATTTCTCTACAGCCATTTCCATAGCGTATAGAATTTCCAATTCATTAAAAGGCTTCATCAAAAAACTAAACGGTTTGGTGAGTTTGGCTCTCTCAAAAATCTGACGATCTTTAGACGAAGTTAAAAACACAAAAGGTTTTACACTGTTAGGAACAATATTTATCGTTTCCGCAAAAGTAATTCCATCTGGTTTTCCGTCCAGAAAAACATCAATCACCACAATATCGACAACATTGTTATAAAACATTGTAAGCGCTTCATTATAAGTAGATGCAATACCGACAATATTATAATTATTATCTGTAAGTACTTTTACGAGTGCATCACTTTCTGCTGCCGTGTCTTCAATAATCAGTACATTTATATTATCCATGATTTTTAAACTTTTGTAATGCAATAATAATTTTTGTTCCTACGCCCTCTTCACTTTCTATGTCCAATTTACCGCCATTTTTGTGAATCATGCTTTTACACAATTGTAATCCGAGACCAGTCCCAATGATATCGTCATTTTTCTTTTTAGAAAGCAGTACTGTATCTTTCAGCAATTCTTCTCTTGTTGCATTATTCATTCCTAAACCTGTATCCTCTATGACCAAATAGCAAAACTCTTCTGTTGAAGGTTTTGAATAAATAGAAATAGATCCGTTTTCTTTAGAGAATTTAATTGCATTGTCCAGAAAATTACGAATCGTAATTTTCACAGAATCCATATCCGCAAACACATAATCTGAACTATCAACATTGCTTTTAAAATCAATGTTTTTATTCAGCATTAAAGGTTTATAGTTGTACTCCACATGTTTTACAATCGACGACAGATGCAAAGATTCCTGATAAAAATAAGCTTGTTTCGTTTGTAACAAAGCCCAATTGAGCAGATTATCTAGTAAATTATAAGCACCGTTTGCAATTGTACTATTATTATGAAGCAAAACATCGAGTTCTGAAAAGTTTTTACTCTCCAGACTTTCCAACAATTTGCTGTTGCTTGTTTTTAAAGCATTTACAGACGAACGCAAATCATGACTTACGATAGAAAACAATTTATCTTTTGTCGCATTTAACTCATCTAATTCGTTTTTCTGCTTTAAAATAATTTTACTGCTTCTAATTTTCTGTCTGTAAAAATAAACTCCGGTTCCAAACAAAATCAGCAATAAAGCCGAAGAAATGATAAACCCATTTCTTTCGGCAATTTTTGCTTTATTTTCGGCGGCAAGAACATTGACTTCTTTTTGTTTTTGCTGTACCGCAAACTTTTTTTCCAAATCTGCAATTGCCCAAACTTTATTTTGATCGTTTAAAGAATCTTTCCAAGCTTCGTATTCTTTTCTGTAAACCAAAGCCTGGGAAAAATTCTTTCTGTTTTCTTCAACTACAGCCATGTTTAAGGTGGCAGTACGTTTAAGCTCAAAAGATTTTATTTTTTTGGAAAGTTCATAAGCTTTCTTAAAATAGGGAATTGCCTGACTGTCCTTGTATTGATCATAATAAAAAGTAGCAATATCCATGTAAGAACCAACAAGCAATAAACTATCTTTTTCTATTTCTTGCAGTTTGGCACTTTTAAATAAATACTGTTCCGCTTTGTCAAATCTTTCCAGATGTAGATAACATAGGCCAATATTATGCAGGACAGTACTATTTTTAATATCGGAAGAAAAGCTTTCTGAAATTTTTTCAACTTGTTGAAAAAATTGTAAAGCTGCATTATACTGCTTCTGTTGCAATGCAATTTCTCCTAATTTTAATTTTACTTTATGATGAAACAGAAAATTTTCTGAAATTTCACCAAACTCTTTTCTAGATTCTCCAAGCAGTTTTTTTTCCTGAAAACTAATTCCTCTAAAATAATGACTATAATCTATCAGCTCTTTATTTTTTGAACTGCTTATTGTCTTCATTGAATAGACTAGCGTCGAATCCCAATTACTATCTCTAAAAAAACTTTGAGCTTTATCAAAATTGGCGTCCTCCTTAAATTGTTCTGATTTTGCTTTAATTTCTTTATAAATCAAAGATTCTTCATTTCGCTGTATCTGAGAAAAAAGACAAACAGAAAAGAGTAGTAATAATGGAGTAATAAACAATTTAATTCTAATCATTTTACTGCTATGCATTATTTCACCTAATAGTAATAACATTAATGCAACATCGTGTTAGCAATGTTGTATTTCAATTTTAAGAATGGATTTAATTTATATTTACCCATGCTGTACATTAGTTTCAGTTCCACGAGACGAAACTGGATCTATATCCCACAAAAATGTTTGAATTGTTTTTATAGTAGCAAATGTATCTTTTCCATAAGGATACGGTTTAGCTTTAAAACTTGTTTCATAAACATCAAAATCTGGTTCTGGATCATCCAATATATCATAAGCTATAAAAAACTGAAGCTGACGCTGTCCATCAAGATCTATATACCAATTTTGATAAATATCAAAATCTAATTCATCTTCTTTATGGTCTTCATCGTCTTTTTGTCCTTTCGGTTTACGAGCAACCAAAAAAACAGCCCTAACTTGAAACGTTCCATCCTTCATTAATGTAGCCTGAACAATTGGAGAAAAAGGGATTGGTGATTTATTCTCCGGAAAACTTACCGGTAATTTTTTTGTTATTCTATTTATACTTTCAGGTTTCATTTTTTCACCTGGAGGATAAATTTTGTCTGTTGGAGAAAGCGGTTTAGGGGTAATGTTTGACATGGTGATTGTTTTTGGGTTAAATTAATAGAATAATAAAAATCTTATGATTTACTTTAATTTCTTACAGTAAAAGCAAAAAAAAGCAAGATTTTCAAGAATCAAATATAATAAAGATTTTCCTATAACTTTTAATAAACAATCGTTAAATAGCATAAATAATCAGACAAACAACTTAAATTAACGTTTTTGAAACAAATGGTTAAAAAAAATCCCATCTCGAAAGATGGGAATCCAAACAAAAACAATTCTTACTTATTCTCTTTTCTCAATAAACTCATAATACAAAGCCTTAGATAGAAAGGTGCTGTTTTGGTAAGATCGAATCTGCTTTTCTCGCATTACTTCGTTTATTTCTCCATTCAAATGATTTTTAGCAAAGTAAGCTCTACGGGCTTCATCGTTAAAATTTAAGCCGCTTAAGAAAACAGGCTCTAGGCCTTTGTTTACAGAAATATTATAATTTGTTACTATATTTCCCCAATTAATATAGCTGCAAAGCAAAATGGTTCCATAAAAATACCACACCATTTGATTGAATAGAAAAGCATTCGTTTTTTGTTTTACGATTTTATAAAAAGTTAGAATAAGTCCGATGATCGCTAAAATTAAGAAAGCATAAACCCCAAGACGTTTGTAGGTCAGTCCGAAAAAGGACACGTATTCAGTATTTTTAGCAAATGCGCTAATGATTAAGACAATATTTAAGACAATCCAGAGCTTGGCAAGCTTTTTAAGCGATGTTGCTTCTGGATCAAAATTAAAGCCTCCTTTAAAGTAAAACAGAATTACACCAACCGCCATCAGAATCGAAAATATAACGGCATTTACTCTTTCATGAGTATCTGCGCTTAACTCCGACATTTTTATTACTGTGTTTTTGATTTCAAAAAACTGCTCGTAATTATAAGTTCCAATAAATACCAGAAGCATGAGGTTTAAAAGTACCAATGTTACAACGCCGCTTTTTCTTTCAAAATCAAGATCTAAAAAAGAAAAGGTGCTTTCCTTTTTTATTTGAGAGACATTGGAAAACTCGTTATTAAGCATTGAATTGTATTGATAACAAGGTTCTGGAACCCAATAATTCCAGAAGCTAAACGAAATGTAAAATCCTAAAATCGAGATCAAGATCAGCTCTGGTAAATCGATATCTAAGGTATAGTCTGTAAATAATGACGAAAAGTGACTGCTCCCAAACGAATAGACAATAAAAAATAAACCTAAGAAAATAACTGGGATCACAACAAATGCCACGAGCTTTTTGGCAAAATCGTTATGAATTTTTCGTTCTGGAAGCCATTGATTGAATATAAAAATGCGGCCTAGAGAGGTAACTGCGTTTAAAAATATTAGTGGAAAGATCTGAAGAATTTTAAGTTCACCGTCCTGCGTTTTAAATTGCAGAAACAGAACAGATAAAGCAAAAGCCAGAAAAGAGGCAAAATCGCCGTACCAGGCAAAAGCAAACGAAGATAAAATAGAAGTTACGACTAAAACCAGATGAGATCGTTTTACGAATTTTTCCTGAAAACAGTAACTAACTAGTAATGTAAGTATTACTCCAAAAATAGAAAGATTTATTCCAGGAGTCTCATTGTAAAAAAGCAGTGTAAAGACCAAACTGCTGACGAAAATAATTTGATGTTTTTTCATGGCTATTGTATTTTTGTTTTTATTTTTAATTGAAAGTACTTTGTATTTCAAAGTTTTTAGGCAAAAAAATTTAGTTCTTAAGATTTCATTAGTTTTTCCAGATAAGATAAGTGTTCTTTAAAAGCTGCGCGTCCCAAATCGGTCACTTTATAAGATGTTTTGGGCTTTTTACCCACAAATTCTTTTTTAACCTCGATATATGCCGCTTTTTCCAGCGCAGAAGAATGACTTGCTAAATTACCATCCGTGATGTCCAAAAGCGTTTTCATCTCGGTAAAGTCTACCCAGTCGTTGACCATCAGAACGGACATTATACCCAGTCTGACACGGCTTTCAAAATCTTTATTTAATTTATCAATGATTCCCATTGGCGGTTATTTGTATTTTTTGAACATCACTAAGCCATATAAAATATGCAGTATTCCGAATCCTAAAATCCAGAAAATAAGACCATATCCTATATAAAAAAGCGAAATACATCCTAATATCAGTTCTGAAAAGCCAAGGTATTTTATATCTGAGAATGTATACTTTTCGGCATTTATTACAGCAAGACCATAAAATATTAAAGTTGCTGGTGCGATAAATCCGTAGATCCCATGATAAATTAAACCTAGACAAAATATACCTCCCGCTGCAAGCGGTACGGCTAAATTAAATAACATTTTTTTAGTTGCGGATGTCCAAATTGGTAAATTGTATTTTTTACTTTTTCTGATTGTAAAGAATATCCCAAATGTTAAAGCAAATAACAGCACTATTAAGGCAACAAGAATTAAATGAGAAACCAAATTATCAGAAAGAACAACGTCTTGTCCTCTAAAATATCCTATTCCACGAGTCTCAAGTAACATATAGGTATATAATCCGCCTATTAAAGCAGCAAGTCCGGCAAAAACTCCCGAAAGTCCGCTTAAGGATATAAATCTTGAAGAGCGCTCCATCATGGAACGAATATGTGCTAAATCTTCTTGGTGCTTTTGATTCATAATTAAAGTACTTTGCAGTACAAAGTTATTATTTATTTTGGAACAACAATAAAAAAAGGCCACTTTTTTAAAGAAAGTGACCTTAGTCTTATGTTACTCGTAAAAACTACTAATAATGTGTCCCAAAATTTTGAAATTTGTACAGTAACGAAAACATGACATAACGCTTTAAAACATTGCTTTCTGAATCAATAACAGATGTTGGCGTAATTGTTCGCGAAGTACCCAGATTTTGATTCAGCAGATCATACACTTTGACTTTGACCGTAAATTGTTCTTTAGCAAATCTGTAGGATAAACTAGTGTTCCACAAATAGAAATCTTTTTTGTAGGGTCCAGAAATGTTAGAATTATAAGTATATCCAAAGTCATTTCCAAAAACCCAATTCTTAGGCCAAAAGCTTGTCATTTCGATATTACAATTATGAGTTGTATTTGAAGTTGAACTTAAGAAAGTATTGCTATATCTAGTGTCATTATAGGCAAAATTATAGGATGGTCTGATGCTTAATAAATCTCCGTAATCATATGCAAATGCTAAAGTTGGATTCAGTCTAAATGTTTTTGCCTCATACAGCTCGCCATTTGTAAAACCTTTATCTAAATTATAATTGCTAGACATGTTTACACTCAGTCTAAAAGTATTTGCCTCTTGCTTTATGGTTTTATTCCATTCTCCTCTCAAAAGTATATTGTAAGTACCATCTACATTATCAAAAGTTAAAATTTGCTTTCCAGAGCTGTTATAGACAGAAGCGCCCACAATCTGATTGTCATAATATGCTGAAAAAAAACTAATGTTGTAAGTTGAACCCGATTGAAAATTATAACTAGAAAAACTTCCGTGTAAAGAATGAAAAGTTGCCGCTTTTAGATCTGGATTTCCTGTTCTAACAATCAAAGGATTATCTAAATTAGCCACTGCCAAAACCTGGTTTTCTGTTGGAATTGCAAATTTGTAATCATAAGTCATAAATAGGGTTTGTGTTTTTGTGATTTTATAACTGGTATAAATTGATCCATTTGGTATAAAATAATTTTTACTCAAATCAGTTGTTTCCTTTAGATATACTGCATGATTTTCAGTCTTGATAACAGAAGTTCCTGTAGCTACTGTTGCATTAAATTTCTTCGTACGAAAGGTAAAACCTGCTTTAGGGTTTACTTGAAAACTATTAAATGAACTAAAATTACTTAGTGACTCATTAAAAACATCATATTCTACAGCTTGACCATTGCGATCAAATGTTTTTTTGTCATCTGCTCTTTTTTCAAAATCTGTAATTACTGAAAAATTCACGGTCAATAAATTGGATACCGGCTCAGTATATTGAAGAGTTCCTGTATATTTATCTCTGTCATTTTTCTGGATAACATTTTGGTTACGCAAATCGTCAGGACTTGTTCCCTGAGAAAAAACTGTTACTGAATTTACCCTTGTATCTGAATCGTTACGTGAATTATCGTTTTGAAAAGAAGCCGTAAAGTATCGTCCTTCTTTCTTACTATTCGACATGATCGTAATATTATTTCTGAAATTAGTATTATTACTTTCACTTGTATTAAAAGAAGTATTGGAATTGACTAACTGCCTATTCTCATCCCAAGTTTTTTTATCGAAATTATCTGCAGATGCCCCTTTTCCTATATCAATGTTTGGTGTAAAAAAAACTCTTATGGAAGGAGAGACTTTAAAGTCAAAACTTAAATTTGCATTATGCCTATTAAGGTCCCGATGACTTTTTGAATTTGATTCAGCTGTTAAAGAACCTGTTGGAAGTAAAGTAAGCACAGACGTTCTATTTGTATTGTCCAAATTAGAATTGGTGAAATAATAATTTAAATCAGTATGACCTTCTTTAAACCATTCATCAGCGTAATTTACCCCAATCATATTCGATTTTGTTATGCCGCCACCGCCAGCTGAAGCACCACGTGCGCCATCGTTTCTTCCGCCTCCCATATTATCAAAAACATCATCCATAGTAAAACCACTGGAATTAATATTATTGGAAGAAGCCAAAAAACTAATGCGTTTTTTATCTTCAAAATAACTCATTAAAAGACTGCTTTCGTATCGATCTGCGCTGCCGTACCCGCCCAATACTTTGCCAAAAAAGCCTTTATTCTTCTCTTCATCAATTGTAAAGTTCATTGACACATTATCTGATGTTGCAGTTTGTTTGGTAAATTCCTGCTCCTTGGTTTTTGTGGCTGAAACTTGTATTTTATTTATCAACTCAGCTGGAAGGTTTTGCAGTGCTATTTTTCCATCTGCATCAAAAAAAGGTTTTCCGTTTACTAATACTTGGTTGACCTCTTTTCCGTTTACTGTTATTTTTTTATCCATATCAACAGTTACTCCTGGCAATTGTTTCAACAAGGCTTCTACATTAGCATCTGGACGTACTTTAAATGACGAAGCATTAAATTCTATAGTATCATTTTTTATACGGATGGGCGGAGCTTCTCTTTTTATAACAACTTCCTTCAACTCAATTTCACTTTTTAAAAGTTTAATAACTCCTAAATCCATATTTTGAGTGAGTTTTTCGATAGCATTAGAAAATTCCTGATATCCTTCTCCCGAAATTTTTAGAATTACATTTTGAAATTTTTCTTTGACTGCTAATTGAAAGAGTCCGTTTTTATCTGAAAGTGTATAAGAAACTACCGAAGAATCTTTTGAATGGATCAAATAAATGGTTGCGGCTTCGATGGCTGCATCTTTTTCAGTAAAAATTTTACCACTGATAACGACATTTTTTTGTGCAAAAGAAGCCGCACTGTGTAAGAGAAAAACAAAAAAACCTAGTGTTTTTATCCTGTTTCTCACTGCGGAAAATTTATTTAAAAGAACTAAATCATGAAAAAAAAATGTAGTGAAGTGTAGAGTTTTAATCATAAATATCTGCTGTATTTGTTTTAAAAGGCTTTTAACTATTTCATTTTATAGGGCCAAACTTACTTTTTAAAATCTCAAATAAATCAAAACTAAATGTTAAAAAAAAGTAAGGAAAATCAAATAATCAGCTAATTTTTTACTTATTCAAACCGTAAATTTTGAATATTTTAAGATATGATGTAATTGAATAAAATATTCGATATCGCTGCGGCTGCGTGAGGGATAGGAACTAGCTGCCGAAGCAGCGTGGATAGCCCGACCCCGAACCGTTGAGAGGGCGAATAAGCGCAAAGTAGATCTGCCCTCTCGACGGTTCGGGGTCACGCCCAAATTATAAAAACGAAAAAAGCCTATTCTTAACGAACAGGCTTTTAGAAACATTTTAATTTATTTTAGAACCATCTTCTGCGTTTGAATAACATAACTCCGAAAACGGAAAGAAGAATGGATACGAAAAGTAAAATCCAGATTCCGTATTTGCTTTCTTCCAGGCCGTTCGGCACATTCATTCCGTAGAGACTGGCGATTAATGTCGGAATCATTAATATGATAGAAATAGAGGTCATTTGTTTCATCATATTGTTCATATTATTTGAAATTACAGAGGCGTAGGCATCCATCATTCCAGTCAAGATATTGCTGTAGATATTGGCAGTGTCCTGTGCCTGATTTAATTCGATCTCGACATCTTCGAGCAGGTCTTGATCATAATTGGCTTTGTGTGCTTTAAGGTTTTTGATTCTTTGAAATAAAACGTCGTTGGCTTTTAAAGAGGTGATGAAGAATACAAAACATTTTTCGATTTGAAGCAAGGCCTGCAATTCTTCGTTTTTGATGGATTTCTCTAAATTGTCTTCGGCGAGTTTGATTTTTTGATTGATTTGCTTTAGATATTTTAAATACCAAACGCTTGACGAAAGCAGGAGTCTTAAAACTAAATTGAAATTGTCTTCGATCTCAATATTCTTACGCTGTGAATATTGTACAAAATCTGGAATAATTTCTGTTTTGTTAAAAGTGATGCTGACACAGATATCGTCTTTAAAAATTAACCCAAGCGGTACGGTATGAAAGGGAACTTTGACGTCGCCGCTTTTTACAGGAATACGCATAATGATAAGTGTCCAGCCGTCTTCGATTTCGATACGCGGTCTTTCGTCGATATCTTCGATATCATTGTAGAATGCTTCGGGAATCTGAAGTTCTTCTAATAAATATGTTTTTTCTGTTTCTGTAGGAGATTCGATGTGAATCCAGCAGTCTGCTGTCCATTTTGGAATTTCAACTAATCCGTTGTTGTTGGTGTAAAAGGCTTTCATTCTAGATACTACGAGTTTATTGCAGCACCTTGAAATCTCAATTGCTGCTTTTAATTAGATACTAACGAATAATAATCGTCCATTGTGGAGAAGTGTTTTTTAAGTGGTGCAAAAGTATCCTTTATTTTTACAAGGAAAAAGTTTAAAGTATTAATTATATATTAAAATGGGTTAAAGAAATGAGAAGTGTTCAGTATTCAGTATTCAGTGTTCCGTTTTTAGTATTCAGTTAAATACAGATTCTTGAAAAATACAAATAATTTTAACCGCAAAGTGCGCAAATATTTTTTTAGTGAATCGTCATAAAACACAAAGTTCGCAAAGCTTTATATTGATTTGGCTTTGCGAACTTTGTGTTTATAAAAAAAATCTTTGCGAACTTTGCGGTTAATAAGACTTTACAAAATATGTTTTAAAACAATATTATTTGTTTTTTGCGCTTCTCATTTTTCGTGCTAAAAGTGTATTTTTCAAAAGCATTGCAATGGTCATTGGCCCTACTCCTCCTGGAACTGGTGTAATAAAGGATGCTTTTTTGCTTACGCCGTCAAAATCAACGTCTCCTTTAATTACATATCCCTTTGGATTTGATGCGTCGTCTACGCGCGTAATTCCAACGTCTATAATTACAACTCCGTCTTTTACCATATCGCCTTTTAAAAATTCTGGAACTCCCAATGCAGTGATAATGATATCTGCATTTTTTGTGAATTCTGCTAAGTTTTTGGTACGGCTGTGTGTAAGTGTAACGGTAGAATCTCCTGGATTTCCTTTACGGCTCATCAAAATACTCATCGGACGTCCTACAATGTGGCTTCTTCCGATTACTACGGTATGTTTTCCCGCAGTTTCTACTTTGTAACGTTCTAGCAATTGCATGATTCCGAATGGTGTTGCTGGAATAAAAGTTTCCATTTCAAGAGCCATTCTACCAAAATTTGTTGGATGAAAACCGTCTACATCTTTCTCAGGATCGATTGCTAATAAAATCTTTTCTTCGTCGATGTGTTTTGGCAAAGGCAATTGTACGATGTATCCGTCTAGGTTATCGTCTTCGTTTAACTCTTTAATTTTTGCCAGTAATTCGTCCTCAGTAATGGTTTCTGGTAAAGCAACTAGAGTTGAGTCAAAACCAATCTCTTGGCAAGATTTTACTTTACTTCCTACGTAAGTTAAACTTGCACCATTGTTTCCTACCAAGACCGCTGCTAAGTGAGGCACTTTTCCTCCGGCTGCTTTTATGGATTGAACTTCGGCTGCGATTTCGCTTTTAATGTCGTTAGATGTTTTTTTACCGTCTAGTAGCTGCATTGTTTGTTGTTATTGTTTTTGTTTGAGGTTTCAGGTTTCAAGTTTCAGGTTAAACGAAACTCCTGTTTATGATATTAAAAAAGTTTCAAATTTCAGTCTCCTAATGAAACCTGAAACTTGAAACTTTTATTATTTTTTATCTCGGCATTCCTCCTGGCATTCCACCCGGCATACCTTTCATTCCCCCCATCATCTTCATTAAGTTTTTTCCGCCTGGGCCCTGCATCATTTTCATCATCTTGCTCATTTGGTCAAACTGTTTCATGAGTTGGTTTACCTGCTCGACTTTTGTTCCAGAACCTTTTGCAATTCTGGCTTTTCTTTTCACGTCGATTAAAGCAGGTTTGCTTCTTTCTGCTGGTGTCATCGAGTAGATAATGGCTTCGATGTGTTTGAATGCATCGTCTTCTATTTCTACATCTTTCATGGCTTTTGAAGCACCTGGAATCATTCCTACCAAGTCTTTCATATTACCCATTTTTTTCACTTGCTGAATCTGCGTTAGGAAATCGTCAAAACCAAATTCGTTTTTAGCGATTTTCTTCTGTAGTTTTCTTGCTTCTTCTTCGTCAAATTGTTCCTGAGCTCTCTCAACAAGAGACACAACGTCTCCCATTCCTAAGATACGCTCGGCCATACGTTCTGGATAGAAAACATCAATTGCTTCCATTTTCTCACCAGTACCAACAAATTTAATTGGTTTGTTTACGATTGATTTGATAGAAAGTGCTGCTCCACCACGAGTATCACCGTCTAACTTGGTTAAGATAACTCCGTCAAAGTTTAAGATATCATTGAACGCTTTTGCTGTATTTACAGCATCTTGTCCTGTCATAGAGTCTACAACAAACAAGGTTTCTTGCGGCTGAATTGCTTTGTGTACACGTGCAATTTCGTCCATCATTTCCTGGTCTACTGCCAAACGTCCTGCTGTATCGACAATTACAACATTGAAACCGTTTGCTTTGGCGTGTTTGATTGCGTTTTGTGCAATTTCTACAGGATTTTTATTTTCTGGCTCTGAGTATACCTCAACACCAATTTGATCTCCTACAACATGCAGCTGATTGATCGCCGCCGGACGGTAGATATCACAGGCTACAAGAAGTGGTTTTTTATTTTTCTTTGTTTTTAAGAAATTCGCTAGTTTTCCAGAGAATGTTGTTTTACCAGAACCTTGAAGTCCTGACATTAAAATAACTGTCGGATTTCCTGAAAGGTTTACTCCAGCAACATCTCCACCCATTAATTCGGTAAGTTCGTCTTTAACTAATTTTACCAATAATTGTCCTGGCTGTAATGTTGTAAGTACGTCTTGACCAATTGCTTTGTCTTTTACTTTTGCTGTAAAATCTTTAGCAATTTTAAAGTTAACATCGGCATCCAATAATGCACGACGAACTTCTTTTAAGGTATCGGCAACGTTTACTTCTGTAATTTTACCGTGTCCTTTTAATATATGGAACGCTTTATCTAACTTATCGCTTAAATTATCAAACATATCATTTTGTTTATTTGAAGTGCAAAGATAATCTAATTAGACATTTCAGGCAATTTATTTTTAAGGTTCATAGCCGCATTTTAAGGTCCATAGCCGCAAAGGCTCAAAGGCACAAAATTTTTTCTGCCGATAATTACACAAATTATTTTTCCTCTCGCAGATTTAGCAGATTGTGCATATCTATTTTAAAAAATCACCAGTAAAATCTGCCGAATCTGCTAAATCTGCGAGAGAATAAAAAAAATCAGCCGATTTTAAATCATTTTAATCCTTTAATCTGTGGCAATAAATAAAAAAGCGCAAAGAATAAACCTTTGCGCTTTTGTGCCTTTGCGGCTATAAACCTTTTTAAAATTTAAAACTGGAAATAAATAAAAGGCTGCGATCCTGCAACTGCGGTTGCGTAAACGATCCAGTATACAAATCCTAAGATTATTGCTTTTATTAGTAATGGTGTTTTATCAAAAACAGATTTCATTCCGTTGGTAAAACTTTCTGGAAGAAAATGCCAAACGTAACCGAATAACATTAATCCGAAAACATTTTTATAACCAAGTACAATTGTTTTCCAAAGTTCTGGTTCGAATGTTAATTGACCAATAGTATTGATGACTTGTAAAGCGGTTTCGAAATCTCTTGCTCTAAAAAAGATCCAGCAGAAAACTACGAAATGGAACGTGATCAGGATAGAGAAAAACCTCCACAAGAAGTTTGTTTTTTTATCTTTTTGGGATGGAAAGAATTCCATAAAAATTTTATGAACCGCCAATGCCAATCCGTGTAAAGCTCCCCAAACGATAAACTGTGCTCCCGCTCCGTGCCATAATCCTCCTAAAAGCATTGTGGTAAACAAATTGAAATTGGTTACCAATGTCTGCTTTCTTTTGCTTGAGAGTAAAAATGATAAACAGAATATAAGAATACTGCTGACCGCTACAATTAAGGGAATTATACTAGTTGTATAATTTGAAATTCCCCATAATAACAATCCGAAGAAGAATAAACTTGGAAACAAATATCCTGCAAATGATCCTGATCGATTTCCTCCAATAGAAATGTATAAAAAGTCTTTTAGCCAAGTAGAAAGCGAAATGTGCCATCTTCTCCAGAAATCGGTAATCGAAGTTGATTTATATGGTGTTCTAAAGTTTTCAGGCAATTTAAACCCTAACAATAATGCGATACCAATTGCCATATCCGAATATCCAGAGAAATCGCAATAAATCTGAATGGCATATCCGTAAGAAGCCATTAAGTTTTCGAATGATGTATAACTTAACGGGGTATCAAAAACACGATCAACGAAGTTTACCGAAATATAATTCGAGATTACTGTTTTCTTTATTAATCCTCCAATAATTAAAAACAAAGCATTGTTTACGTCTTGCTTGGTCAGATTTAATTTTTGATAAATCTGAGGCAGGAAATCTTTTGCACGTACAATAGGCCCTGCAACTAACTGAGGAAAGAAGGAAACGAAAAATAAATATTCGATATAATTTTTGGTCGGCTTAATTTCTTCACGATAAATTTCAATGATATAACTCATCGATTGAAAAGTATAAAACGAAATTCCGACAGGAAGAAACACATTGTGCAGTGCAAAATTTCCGTTGAACATATCGTTAAACGTTACAATCAAAAAGTTCATGTATTTGAAATAGCCTAAAAGTGCCAAATTCAAGATCACACTTATAACCAAATACAGTTTCTTGACTCCGTCTCGGCTTTCTTTGTAAATAATCTGGCTCAAACCATAATCTACGACAGAGGAAAGCAGCAGTAACAAAAAGTAAATACCGCTTGATTTGTAATAAAAGAAAAGTGAAAAAAGAATAACGTATGTTAACCTTAAATAAAATGTCTTGCGTAAAAAACCGTACACAAAATAAAAAACCAGAAATAAACCTAAGAATAAACCGGTATTAAATAAAAGTTTTTCGTCTGGATTGTAAACAAACCAGCTCTCAACTTGTTCCATCGTAATTGCACCAAAATTTTCAATAAACCAGTTATTGATGCTTTCTATTGTTGTCAATGTTATCTTTTTAGTTTTTATAATTATCGTACGCTTTTACTAAAGCCTCGGTAAACATTTTTCCTTGTTTTTCGTATCCTTTTTTAGAATAATGCACCCAATCCGGGCCGATTAATCCTTGGGTTTTTAGTTCCTGAATACCGCTCATACCGCCAAATTCGTCGTACAGGTCCCAAACTGCAAAGCCTTCTTTTTTGGCACTTTCAATAATATCTTTTGTATAATCTTGAATGTAGGTATTGGGTTTTCTTCTCAGCAGAGAGGGCGGCGGTGTCATTATGATGATCGGAGCGTCTATTTTTTGTGCCCGAACATTGCTGATAAACTCTCGCAGTTCTCTGATGTATTTACCAGATTCCATTTTATCGTAACTCTCGTTTGTTCCTAGAGAAAAAACAAGTAAATCTGGATGTAATGCTTTTAACTGCTCAAAAAATAACGGATATTTATTATAATCTGAATATTTGGCTCCATTCACTCCAATGCCGCTGTAAATTATTCCAGGAGCGTCTTTTTCTAAAACCAACCCGTTTAATTCAAAATCAGAAGCTTCTTTATTTGGAATAAGAAATATTCTGCTTAACGGTCCTTTTGAATTGTAATAATGTGAAAAAGAATCGGCTTGAATATCTAAAGAAACAAACTCGGACATTGAAATCGTTTTGGGCCTTGTTTCGTTTGTCGAAATTCTTAAAGTCCTTCCTGCTCGAATATTGGTTGACTTTAAATTATTTTCTCTTTTAATTTCGGCTACAGAAACATTATATTTATCGGCAATGGTACCCAGAACTTCGCCTTTTTTAATTTTATGTGTAATTACTTTCCGCTCTGTAGTCTGAATTGAATTTATTTTGGACGAAACGGCCAGATCGAACATGTTTTTATTTTGCGGCGTAATAATTTTGATTGTATTAAATTTATACGCTACATCTTTTACATTCATTTCTATAACAAATCCGCCGCTATTCCGCCAAAGTGCAATACCGCTCAAACCAACTGGATTATTCTTGTGGGGCAAGATATTACGATAACTTTCCCAAGTTCTGTTTGATTTGAAACGCTCGTTGTAAGAGCCATTTGTCTTGGCCAGCTGATACGGAAAAACTAGTCCGCGACCTGCATTTCCAAACTGATACTGTAAACGTTTCCTGATTTCATTAGTCATCAAATCTCCTTGAATATGAGAATCCCCAATATGCACAATATTGATTTTCTCATTTTTATGACTTTCATTTTCTTTTAATTGCTTAAAAAAAACGTCTAATGCTTTCGCATTGTAAATCGGATCATCAAAAGGAGTCTCTATTGAGGCTGTATCCGCTTTTTGAATCATATTTTTCGGAATTGAATTTGAGTCTGTTTTGGGCGTCTTATCGTTTGTTGAAAAAAAGAGGCAACAAAAGAAAATAATTAGTTTATGGGTCATAGGCTGTCGTTTGTTACGGAAACGGAATCGGCTTTTGCTTTCCTCACTGCTTTTCGTTTACTCACACCGGCATCTCTTTTTTCTCTGAGTATTTTATATTCGTCGTATCCTTTACTTAATTGTTCGTATAATAAATTCCCGATGGCTTTTGCACCGCGCTGGTTAAAGTGGGTATAATCTTTATTGGCTTTTGCAGGCGATTCGTCAACCCATTTGATCATAGAGCCGTCGCCTCCCATTAAAGTGTATAAATTTACAAAACCAGACTGTGTTTCTAAGGCATAATGTTTCTGCGCTTTCATTAACGGAACTACTGCCGAATCGGTTTTCATTTCCATATCGTATTTGGTCGATTTATCAGCCGTAGAGACAATTAAGATCGAAACTCCAGGGAAAGATTCTTTAATTTTATTTACTGTTTTTGTCATTCCTTTTTCGTACCAAGAATAGTTTTTGGTGCCGTAATTTAGAACATTAGTTCCATAATGCAAAATCACCAAATCGTATTTCAGACTATTATTAAAAGCCTGCATCACGTCGGCATTGAACATCGAAATTGGAAGTCCCGAATTCCCTCTCTGAGAGAAGTTATCGACATGAACACCGCTGCCGTTATCAAAATTAAATCCGTAAATCGGAATAGAATCGGCGTGGATAAAATTAGCTTTGAAAGATTTTAAACTTCCAGATGAAACTTTTAAGGTGTTTACTAAACTGTTTGGTGACAAGGTTTTTTTAATTGTATCTTTTCCGATAATAAAATTTACATTTCCAGTTCTAGACGAACGTCCGTAATATAAGGTCGGATTATCTAAAGAAGTAGAGAATTTATTCAATCCCGCTTCGAACTGAATCCAAGTAGTATTGCCTCCGTTATTGGCAAAAAACACATGACCATTTACACCAAAAGGACTAATTGGTTTCTTCACATTTAAATAGGACTGGGTTTTCCAGTTTTTAGAATATTGTGCTTTTACAGAACCGCGAGAAGCTGCAGACTCAGAAGTAATAGAAACAAAACCCACTCCGTTTCCTCCAAAACGTTCTTGATACTTCATACGAACATCTTGCACGATCAAATCACCGTCGGTCATAGAATCTCCGTAATAGGCAATTCTAACTTTGTTCTGCGGATTTTTTTCTAACTGATACAATCTTTCATAAAAATGAATCAGATATTGATAGCCTTTGTAGTTTTCAAAAGTCTCAGCCGGATATTCGATTCCGCCTGTTTCATCATAAACAATTTTTTGTTTATTAAGTAATCTTTCGCTTTTGGCAACGCTGTCTTCATCAAGAGCCAAAGAATCCTCAGCAACAGATTCTAAAAGCAGACTGTCGATTAAAATATTTTTAGAATCGAGTTTACTCTCCGAAAATATTTTGTCGGGCAAGATTTGTTTGAAACCAATAAAAGCGACAAGCGCTAAAGCTACAATTGCAAAAGACTGAAAAAAATAAGATTTTGTATTCACCTAATAATTATAATAAATATTGAAGACTGTACTCAAAAATTAAACCAATTAAATTAATGTTAATTTATTACAGAAAAAATTTGTGCAAAGATAGAATAACATTTTGTTTCTAATTCATTTTAACAAGAAACTAGAACAAAAAAAAGAGGCTAGATAAATCTAACCTCCTTATCAAAAAAAAATAAAAAAAACAAAGCTAATGATTAACTAAATTTTGAATGCATCGCATTGTATTTTAGAATGAAATAATCTTTATTGTTTTTAGATTTTTCATTTTTTAAATTATTTTAAGATAGCAGATTCCAGAGTAACATTACCTCTTTCACTTGCTTCATTTAACATAGTAAGGAATCTTACTTTATAGTAGTTTCCTGCTGCATCTTTTATAACATAAAAACGATCCGTTCTGATGCTTGGTAAAGTAGTTGGTCCCCCGCCATTTCTCCAGTTTGCACCAATTATTCTTTGATCTGTTTCAGAAACTTTAAAGTTATCTTCAACAACTTTTGCTTTTGTAAAATCAGCATATGATCCACCAGCAGAAACTAAAACTTGATAAACTTTAGCACCTCCTCTTGAGTTTGTAGTAATGAAATCAGCGTAACCATATGTTACATCACCACTGCCCATGTTTAAATAATTAGTAAATACAGTAAAGTTTAAATCCCATTTCTCTTTTGCAGGCTCAACCGAAACAGTGTTTCCAGAAGTTAGACTAAAAAATGTAAAATTATAAGCAGCATCTTTAGAAATAGTTTTTTCTGTAAAAGTAGCAGATGCTAAGTCTGCATATTGAATTTTATATCCTGTACCGTTTCTTAAAATTCTAACTTTTTTCCATCCTCTTGAATCTCCATCAACTTCAACTCCACCAGTTCCTGCAGCTTTAGTTCCTACAGCTGCTCCCATATTAACTAGATAAACTTTGTTATCAGCATCAGTAGCGGAAACTTCAGCAATAGCAGTTCCAATTCCTGCACCGGCACCAGCTAAAACTCCAGTTGGGTTATCAACAAATCCATTAGAAGCTGCTGTTGTTCCTGCACCTACACTTACATTACTATCAATTTCCTGTGGCAGAGTAATATCAGAAGTTTCAAGTTTTTTAACCGCCATTTTAACTGACCCGTTTATTATAACTCTAAAATCACTTCCTGAATAGAATCCAAAATCCCAAGCAGCTCTGTTTACTGATTTAGAAATACCAGAACTTAAATCAAGATATAATTGATTTGGCTGATTTGGCCCCCCAACACTTGCTGCTAAAACGCCTCCCGTATAAGCCGTTTCATTAAAGTTTACCTGAATCGTCTTGTTCTCACCCAAAATAGCATTAATACTATTGCTGCTAATAGTGAAAACTACATTTTTAACTTCTCCTTCGATAGCTTCTTTTAGTTTTTTGAAAGTAAAACTAACTGAAGTAGCACCTTTTTCAAAAGGAACTACAATAGTTTTTGCAGCTACAGCAGGAACAGTAGAGAAATCAGTTCCTTCTACAACAGCGTTCTCTGTGTAGGTCAAAGTTACAGAACCTGCTGTTACTGTTGCTGTTGCAAAATTAATTACAACTGGAGTTTCTGCAGCAGTCAAATTTAACGAAGCCGATGCAAAAGCAACTCCATTAAGTTCAACTGTGTTGTTATCATCACTTGAGCAAGATGCTAATGACAACACGAAAAGTGATAAAAATAATAGTTTTTTCATTTTATTGTAGTTTATGTTTAAAGATTAAGATTATACGAAAGTTTAATAAAATAAGAGCGTCCATAAGCTAACATCAGCTCTGAGGAACCTGCATGACCAGCAGTCTGGTTGGTATTGGTTTGTCTAACATTAGTGACATTACAAATGTTTCTAGCTCCTATGGTAGCTTCTAATTGATTTTTAAAGAACCCTTGACGGACAGAAGCATCCAACCAATGACTTGGTTCAATATCGGATAAAATATAAGCAGAAGTACCTTCTATAAATTGCTGTGTTTTTCCGTTATATTTATAATATGCTGAAAAAGTAGTTTTCCACTTCGGAAGTTGATATGAAACACTGCTATTAACATTAAAAGAATACAAGAATTTGTCATCAGAGCTAAACACTTGGTTTTCTATCTTTCTTGAAACACCAACAACTGCCGCTCCAAGATTAAAGTTTAGATTGCCGATGCTGAATTGATTCATCGTAGAAAAATTCCACATTTTGTATTTGCTAATATTGATATATTGATATTCCGGATTTCCTGTATCTGGATTAAAGCGTATCAATGCCATATCAATTCTATCATTTACATCGAGATAACTTCCAGAAAATGTGTTAAAAACTCTCAGACCAGAGTCAAAAGATGTTGATTTTTTTAAACTAGCTTCATACGAAATGCTTGTCTCTGGAATTAAATTTTCATTTCCAACAAAAAAGTGCCCATCAAAGATTAATTTTGAGTACAATTCCTCAAAAGTGGGTGTTCTAAATGATGTACCAACCGACCCCCTAAGTTCAATACCTCTACTAAATAAATATCTTAAATTAAGTGACGATGCGTACTGATCTTTAAATCTCGATTGTGCAGAAAATCTAAGTCCTGGACGAATTGAAAATCTTTCTGTTGCCATAATCTCTGAGGAAGCAAAAAAATCGTAGTTTTCAAGAGTTTTTCTAATAGGAACAAAAGCATTATTCCCTTCTTGAATCAAAGAATATCCTTGATTATTTACAAATTCATATCCGATTTGAAGATCGTATTTTTTATTAACAAAAAAATTGCTTAAAGTACCCGTTGAGTAAAGAACTTCCATTGACTGATCTTTTACAGTAACGTTTTCTTTCTCATTTTTATTCTGAAAATAATATTTAAAATCTTCTACATTACGCTCTTGCTTTTGATGTGAAAGCGAAACATTATAATTCAATCTGCTAAAAAGCTTTCCTGTTGCATTTAAATTATGAAAATATCTGTTAGTAAAATATCTCATATCATCAGAGTAAGTATAAGTCCCCAATACTGGATTATATCCCGACTGCACAGTAGCATTATAATAATCAACGTCTTCGTCTAAATATTCAAACTTATAGAAAATTTTAAATGATCCTTTATTGTAAGCGATTAAAGCATTTCCATTAAGCTGTTCTTTAGGAAGCCATCTGTAACCTCGAGTTTGATCGTTTATATTATAGTCTTTTCCATTTTTATCATCTAAGAAACCTTGAAAATCATTACGAGTTGCTCCAATACTTACAAACCAATGATCGTTAATAGTATGAGCAGCTCTTAAAGATTGTATATGACGCCCTTTATCAAAAAGAGCATATTCATCTTTTACCGTTTCTTCTTGAACATACGCATTTATATTCCACTTATTTTGAGAAGATTTTTTGGTTATTATGTTTAAAACACCGCTGACAGCATTGGCACCATAAATCACTCCCATTGAACCTTCTACAATTTCAATTCGCTCAACATCGTTTAAATTAATCTGAGATAAATCCGTATTATTTCCTAAACCAGCTTCATTTACTAATGGTATATTATCTACCAGGATTTTAAAATACTGCGCATCTAATCCAAACAAGGATACTGTTGATCGTCCGCTTGTTCCACTTGGTCTGACCGTAATATTTAAGTATTGATTTAACACATCAGATAAATTATTCGCTGCTAAATTCTGGATATCCTTACTAGAGATTACACGAACATTATAAACCGATTTTTTTATAGATTGAGGTTCAAATTGTCCGGTAACTACAACTTCTGATAACTCTTTTGCATTTACACTATCCTTTTGTTTTTCTTGAGCAGAAAGCTGCACAGAGTACACAAAAGCAATAAGTAAGATATTTTTTATTTTCATTATTTTTATTCAGTCTTAATAATCGAGGCAAATATATAACTATTTTTAATTGTTCTAAATTAAATTTATATATTTGCGAAAAATTTAAAAACAAAACAATAAGTTATGATTTCAAAAAGCCTCTTTTTGTCAGCCGCGATGGCTCTTACGTGTGGTCTTGGATTTAGTCAGGACAAAAAACAACAGGACATAAAATCAATCAAATCTATGTGCGGATGTTATGAAGTGAAATTTAATTTTACAGAAACATTCTCTTATCCTAAAGATTCTCTTACTTACAAACCATCTGAAACAAAACACGAAGCTGCTTTAGAATGGGTTCAGTTATTAGAAGATACTCCTAACAAAATCGTTATGCAGCATTTACTAATTGTAAGCGACGATATGATCATCAAACACTGGAGACAAGATTGGCTATACGAAAACACAGACTTATATTCTTTTGACAAAGGAAATTCTTGGAAATACAAAAAATTAGACAAGAAAGCGGTAAAAGGACAATGGACTCAAAAAGTATATCAAGTAGACGACAGTCCGAGATACGAGGGATCTTCGACTTGGGTTCATGTTGACGGACAAGATTACTGGGCAAACGTTGCCGATGCACCGCTTCCTAGAAGAGAGCAGACAAAACGTAATGATTATAATGTTTTAAAAAGAAGAAACATCCACGAAATCACTGCAACTGGATGGAATCATGAGCAAGACAACGACAAATTGGTTCGTGACGATGCTGGAAAAGATGTTTTATTAGCGCAAGAAAAAGGGTTTGATGTTTACACAAAAGTTCCAGACATCAAATGTCAGGCCGCTCAAAAATGGTGGGCTGCTAACAATGTGCTTTGGAAAAATGTTCGCGACAAATGGCAGACTTTATTTGACAGACATCAAGACTTAAACTTAGAGGCTAAAGTAGAAAGAAAAGCACTTTATTCTCTTTTATTTGATTTAAAACCAGATACTGCAAAAGCAGAAACAGATAAAATTATTGACAAATTTGTTAAATAATTACATTAGAATTAGTTGATAAAAAAAGCCGATAGTTTCTAAAACCATCGGCTTTTTTATTGCTATAACTTCTAGTCCTTAAATAGCGATACAAAAAAAGCCGATAGTCTAAAAACTACCGGCTTTAAATTATCTTTAAGCAAAGATTTATTGTACACACTCAGAATAAGTAAGAGAGTGTTTTGTCAAATCTCCCCATTTTGGCTCTGGATTTTCTGAGATTAACTTATCACAGTTTTTCCACAACTCAGCAAATTCTTTTTTGTATTCTTTTTTCTTTAATAAGAAAGCAGGCTCATTTTTCTTAGCTACATAAAATGATTTTGCATCACCTCCAACAAATTTTACACCACCAACTCCAAATGATGCCGTTTCTTTTGCATAAGGGTCGCAGTAAATTTTAAACTCTTTACTAAAAGCAGGATTAAGAAGCTGCATTAATAATTTAGTCTGTTTCTTTTTAATTTTTACATCAGTAGTTTCAAAATAAGCATAACCTTCTTTTAAGTACTCTTGGTTTAATTTATCATCATTCCATTTTTGAAAATCTGAAATGAAATCTAATTTTTTTGTTAATTTATCAAGACCACTTGGAGGTAAGTACATAAATTTAATGTCTTCTGGTTTCAATTTGTGTTTTTTTCCAGCAGCATCCTGCAATTTGATATATTCAATTAATCCTTTCTCTCTATCAATATCTTTGATAGTCCCGCTGATTTCAGTTCCGTCAGTCAAAGTAATGTAAGCTGTTTTACTGTGAGAAAATCCATAAGAAGGAGCGATTAAGTCCTGTGCATTCATTATACCGAATGCAAAAAGTAACATCATTAATAAAGTAATTTTTTTACTCATTGTATTTTTGGGTTTATGTTTTGTGCCTACTCTTTTCGATTTTCGGCTTCCTCGACTATTCATACACTTTTATTAATAAACATTAAATCAGTAACTTAAAAGCTCATTAAATAAAAACTCACTGGTTATTTTCAAAGTGTAAACATAATTATAAAAACGACACTTACAAATCTTGTTAATAGTTTTTTACGCGAAAATTCATGCACTATAATTTTTTAAATAAACCCGAAATTAAAACACAACAATTAAGAATATTTATCTGACAGATATAAAAAAAGGACTCGATATTTTATCGAGTCCTCTCTTTAGAATCAAACTGTAATTCTTTTAAATCTCAAAAGAACAAAAGCAAAGATTATACTTCATCGTTTATCCATACTTTATAAAACTCATTTTTGATTCAAAAAATACTATTATCTAGTACCTCCAGCCCACCAAACATTTTCTTTATAAACATATGTTCCATCTCCGAATGCCGCTTTTACATTCTTATTTGCCGAGACATCAGAGTTTCCGTAAGTCAATCTAAGCGGAAACTTATCTATGTTAAGCGGGTTTTCTAATTGAATTGGATGTGCTGCAACTGATCCGTACATTGCCAATAAACGTCTATAATCATTATAAGCTTCAACACATTCATTTTCGTAGAATGACAGATATTTTTGTACAGCAATTTCTTTTAATAGAGCAGCATTAGTCGTAATGCCTAATCCTGCAACATATCCTGCAGCATTTGTAGACGAAAAATTAATAACCTCGTCTTTGTTAAAAGCAGCGTTTACTGCTGCAGTTAAACTAGCTGTGCTTATAACTGCGACTGAATTTCTTGCCTCTGCTTCAGCCTTAATAAACAATAGTTCATGGTAGCTTAACATAAATATTGGATTAGCTTTATTTATTAATGCTGAATATGAATAATTTTGACTTTGTGGACTCACACCATTTATAAAAAATTCATATGTAAAAGGTGCTCCTGTTGATTTTTGAATTTTTTCAAAATAACCATCAGCACGTGGATCATTTGCTCTTGCATTTAATTTATCAAATAAACTTTTACTTGCAAATAGATATCCTCTCTCATTATCTAATTGGTAATAAGGATTTGGAATGCCATCGTTTTTCATTTTAAATTCTTCATCTTTACTTGTAAAAGATTTACTCACATAAGATAATACCTTTGTGTAATCAGGCTGTCTAAAAGAAAGACGCAACGTATAACGTGCCAATAAACCATTTGCCGCTTTAATCCATTTTGTTTTGTTACCTTGATATATTAAATCTTGAGTTCCTAAACTTGCATAGGTTGATGTCTTTCCTAAATTAACAATTGCATCTTCTAAAGTTGCAAAAACAATTTTGTAAAGATCTTCCTGACGGTCCAATTTAGGTTGAAAAACAACTCCGGGCTGAAAAGCCTCTGAAAAAGGAACATCTCCATACATATCAGTTAATAAAGCTAAATTATAAGCATATAAAACTTGCGCTATTCCCAATGTAGCATAGTTACCTTTTTCCTCTCCAGTTGTACATTTTTCAATTATTAACTTTAGATTATACATTGTCTGATATTGACTGTTCCAAGAGTTGTTATAAGTAGTCTGACTTATAGGCTCACCATTTCTTGTTTCAGCATTATACATTTGACCACTGCCCCCTGCGTTTAATTCTACATAAATACCAGTGTAGAAAGATAAATCTGAACCGATGTTACCAAATGTAGTACTTGTCATAGCGTCAGTAATAGAAAAACGAGTTGGTACATCTGTTGGATTGTTTACATTTTTGTTGATATCGTCCATCTTATCCTCTGAACAAGAATTTAATAAAATTGACGTGATCACTAAAAGTAATATCACTTTATATTTTTTCATGATTTTTTGAATTATATTAATTGATTGTTAGATTCATTCCAACTCCAATACTAGTTGTTTGCGGAATAGATAATCTCTCAAAACCTCCTGCCATGTTGTTATTTCCTTGTGATGACTCTGGATCTAAATTTGGCATTTTAGCCCATAACAAAACGTTTCTTGCAAATGCAGAAAAACGCATATCAAATCTTGTTATAAATTTTGGAAGAGTATAACCTAAAGAAAGTTCTCTAAGCTTTACGAAAGAAGCATCATATACTGCAGTTTCTGCAATGTTAGAATATACTGTGTAGGTAGCTTCTTTTGTTGCCGCTTTTGTGTTTACTTCTCCAGTTGCTGTTACACCTTTCTGAACCAGTAATTCATCACGGTTTCCTGTTTTCGTACTTAACCCGTAAGTATCTAACAATGAGTTTGTCCCACTATAAATTTTCCCTCCGTTTTTCCAGTCAAAAGTAGCAGCAAGAGTTATTTTTTTGTATCTGAAAGAAGTTGTTCCTCCTAAATTGAATTTTGGAGCTACTTCGCCAAGTGATTTAGTTTCACCAGCTATTGCTAATCCATTATTATCAACTAGAATATTTCCTTTATCATCTCTTTTAAAAGATGTTCCGTAAATAACTGGAAAACGTTCTCCAATACTTGCTCTAATTTGCGGAGTAACAAATCCTCCTAAGAAAATATTTGGCACTCCCTCTTTTAATTCGTCAACAAAGTTGTCTATTTGTGTATAATTTGCAGAGATTGTCCAATCAAAATCAGTAGTTCTTACTGGACTAATACTTACGATTAACTCATGACTGTTAGTATGAATTTTTCCTCCATTCATCATTAAAGAAGAAGCTCCAGTTGAACCAGCTAATGGCACTGAAAAAATTTGATCTATTACGTTTTGTCTAGCATACGTATAATCTATACTTACACGATCACTAAATAATCTCACTTCTGCACCTAATTCATAAGATCTTGTATTTTGAGGTTTCAAGTTTGGATCATACATTACATTATTTGGTGTGTATGAATTTACCCCGCCAATAGGATAGCTTACAGGGGCAGTTCCCCAAAAGCCACCTCCGTAAGTAGGTACAGAATAATAATTGGCTTTATAATTTCCTGCTTGACCTACCTCAGCCCAAGACCCTCTAAGTTTAGCAAAAGATAATATTGAGTTTCCTTTTAAAGCCTCTAATTCAGTTAATACTAAGCCTAATGATACTGAAGGATACAGAAATGAGCGATTGTTTCTTGGCATTGATGATACAATATCATTTCGTATAGTACCACCTAAATAAATGAAGTTTCTGTATGAAAAGTTTACGTTTCCGAATAAACCAAAAGTTCGATTATTATTGATTTCATCTGTAGCAACAGTTTGCTGTGTATTAGCTAGATTAGCCCAACCACCAAAATTAAGATTATTACCAATCATATCATATACTTTTTCATACCTGTCGTTAATTTCATTCCCAACCAAAGCTGTTAAGTTTAAGTCTTCTGATATTTTATATTCATAATTTGCCGTGAATAATGAATTAATTGTTCGTGATGAAATTCCATAAATATATAAGTGACCTGCCGTAGTTTGTTTGTTACCATACTCTTCTATATTTCTATAATTAGTGGTATAGGTATCCGCTCCAAGCTGGTAACGGAAGCTAATTTTATGTTGGTCGTCTACCGCGATTTTTGGCATAAATTCAACATAGCTGTTCCCATAAAAACGCTCTGTTTGTTCGTCAAATATATTGTGCTTAGCTGCCCAATAAGGATTGTTAAACCCTGTTGTTCTGTAGTAAATTTGCTTATAAGGGTCGCTTGGATTTTCAAATCCGTTTCCTTTTAAATCGTAGCTGATCGGGCTTGCAAATGCACCTGCAACAGATGAATCATTTGCACCTGTAGCCTTTTGAATTTTAGTCGTAACATAATTACCCACAAATCCAGTTTTCCACTCTTCACTTAATTTTGTACTGAACGATGCTTTGGCATTATATCGATCCATTCCTGTTTCAGATACAAAACCATCCTGATTTGACGAACCTAAAGTAAATGCATAGCTGCTTTTATCATTTGTTTGTGTTATACTAAAAGAATTGTTGACTGTTATTCCGGTTTTAAAGAAATCACCAAAATTATCGTACACTCTAGGAGTTACCCACGGATCTAAGCCAGCTGCAGCTCTTTGTGGCACATAATATTTACCTGCATATACTGTTGCGTCCATGCCATTCAAAGTATTAGCAACACTTCCTCCATATTTCGCATCATTTGGTAAATCAGAAATTTTTGGACCCCAAGACAAAGAATTTGTTGGATCGTATGTACCTTTAGTTCCTTGTGCATATTCATTTTGAAAATCAATCTTTCTGGAAATGTTATCTACAGTAATAGAACTGTTGAAATTTATAGTAGGTTTACCATTTTTAGAAGCCCCTCTTCCGCTTTTAGTTGTAATTACAATTACTCCATTTGAAGCCCTAAGCCCATAAATTGCTGAAGCAGCTTGTCCTTTTAGAATGTTGATCGATTCAATATCGTTTGGGTCAATATCAACCGCTCTGTTAGCGCTATCTGATCCACTAACGCTATTTCCTGTACTGTAATCAGCTTGTGATGCCACAGGCATACCATCAATTACATATAAAGGAGTATTATTTCCTGTGAAAGAACGAGCTCCACGAATTACAATTTGAGAGGAAGCTCCTGGAGCACCACTAGAAGGAGTGACTTGTACACCTGCTAATTTTCCTTGGAGAGCCCCAGCTAAACTGTTATTATTCCCTCTTGTTAATTCGGTAGCTTTAACTTCTTGAGTAGCATATCCTAATGCTTTTTTTTCTTTTTTAACTCCTAAAGCTGTAACAACAACTCCATCAAGCTCCTGAGCAGCTGCATCAACCATTTTTACATTGATTGTAACAGAGCTAGCTAACATTTCCTGCGTTTTCAAGCCAATATAACTAAATACTAAAGTTTGATTTGGCGATGCTTTTATGGTATACTTTCCATCGAAATCTGTTTGAACTCCCGTTTTTGTACCTTTTATAAGCACATTTGCCCCCGGAATCGGGCCATTTGCATCTGACACCTTTCCTGAAATTGCTCTTTCTTGCGCAAAATTTAATTGCGTTGTTATGACAAACAGCATAACCAAGAACCCCGTAATTTTCTTTCTCATTTATAGTCCTTTTTTAATTTTAGGGGCGCAACTTATAAAATTAAATTATTTTTAACAAGATTTTACTGTCATTTAACATTTTAATATTTGGTAATTTGTTAAAACGATGGTGAGAAAAACTTATGAGGCATAAAAAAACCATCTTGATAAGTTAGATGGTTTTATTTCCCTTTGTTTTTTTTACTAAAAGCTTACTAATTCAAAATAGTTAAAAACAAATATGGGATCAAAAATTGCCTCTCTTTTCAGAATCAAAACAGACAACTTTATAATTCTTTTTATGCAAAAAATCGATTTATGTTAATAATACTAACAATAAATACTACGGAATAATTTGTAACAAAAATAAGACGGAAATAAAACGTGGAATACCCTTAAAAGCCTAAAAAACAATAAAAAAAGCCAATAGTTTTACAACTATTGGCTTTTCAATTTTTATTTATTTCTATTAACTACATTCGCTCTGGAACTTCAATTCCTAATAATTCAAAGGCAGATTTAATTATCTCTGCAACTTTTTGAGAAAGCTGTACTCTGAATATCTTTTTAGTCAAATCTACTTCTCCTAAAATATGAACTGATTGATAGAACGAATTATATTCTTTTACTAAGTCATAAGTATAATTAGCAATCAATGCGGGACTGTGATTTTGAGCTGCATTTTGAATTATTTCTGGAAAAAGTTCGATTTGTTTTACCAATTCTTTTTCTTTTTCATGCATTACTTCGAGTTCATTCAATGTAACATTGTAATCAAAATCGGCTTTGCGAATTATCGACTGAATCCTAGCGTAAGTATATTGAATAAAAGGCCCTGTATTTCCAGCAAAATCAACAGACTCTTCTGGATTAAACATAATACGTTTCTTAGGATCAATTTTTAAGATATAATATTTCAATGCTCCTAAACCAATTGTTTTGTACAATTTGGCTTTTTCTTCTGCCGAATAGCTGTCTAATTTCCCTAAATCTTCAGAGATTTGTTTGGCCGTATCCGTCATATCCTGCATCAAATCATCTGCATCGACAACAGTTCCTTCACGGCTTTTCATTTTTCCAGACGGAAGATCAACCATCCCGTATGATAAATGGTATAAATTTGAAGCCCAGTCAAAACCAAGTTTTTTTAGAATTAAGAATAAAACTTTAAAATGATGATCTTGTTCGTTACCAACAGTATAAATCATTCCGCCTACATCGGGCATATCTTTTACACGCTGAATTGCTGTTCCGATATCCTGCGTCATGTAAACAGCAGTGCCATCAGAACGCAGTACAATTTTACGATCCAGACCTTCAGCTGTCAAATCGATCCAAACAGAACCATCGGGATCTTTTTCAAAAACACCTTTATCAAGACCTACCTGTACAACATCTTTTCCTAGTAAGTAAGTGTTGCTTTCGTAGTAATATCTATCAAAATTAACTCCAAGATTAGCATAAGTAGTTTCAAAACCAGCATAAACCCATTGGTTCATTTTGTTCCAAAGCTCCATTACTTTTTCGTCACCAGCTTCCCATTTCTTAAGCATATCTTGAGCTTCGATAATAATTGGAGCTTGTTTTTTTGCTTCGTCTTCTGTTTTTCCGGCTTCAATCAAACTGTTAATTTCAGTTTTGTAAGCTTTATCAAATTCTACATAATATTTTCCAACCAATTTATCTCCTTTTAGACCAGAAGTCTCTGGAGTTTCTCCGTTTCCGAATTTTTCCCAAGCCAGCATCGATTTACAGATATGAATTCCTCTATCGTTGATGATTTGCGTTTTATAGACTTTTTTACCCGAAGCTTTTAAAATCTCTGCAACAGAATATCCTAACAGATTGTTACGAACGTGGCCTAAATGCAGAGGCTTATTGGTATTTGGTGAAGAATATTCTACCATTACCGCTTTTTCTTCTGGATTTGGAGTTACAAAACCGTACTGCTTTTGATCTTTGATTCCATTAAAGAAATTTAAGTAGTAATTATCAGAGATTACAATATTTAAGAAACCCGAAACTACGTTAAAACGTGCCACTTCAGAAAAATTTTCTACAAGGTAATTTCCAATTTTATTTCCCAGTTCAACAGGATTACTCTTAGTCACTTTTAGTAAGGGAAAAATTACCATTGTTATATCGCCTTCAAACTCTTTTCTAGTAGTTTGAAACTCAATTTTATCAACAGTAACATCAAATAATGCCTGTATTGCTTTTTGTATAGAAGGTGTTAGAATTTGTGCTAATGACATGTAAACTTAATTTTAAAGTGAGCAAAGATACTGCTTATTCATCAATTACAGAAAATCAAAAACATATTAAATTCAGCAAAACAATTTGAATTTGATAAAAACTCAATGTTTCTGGTTATTAAAATTATCAAAAAACCAAAAGCTTAAAGTGTTATAAAACAGCAGTTCTAAAAATTTTTATAAAATTTTCTAAAATTTAGTGTAACATATTCTAAATACAAGAGTCTTAATAGGGACTTCAAATTTTATTTGAGGCTAATCAAAAAAAAATAAAAAAAGCAAAAACTAACAAAATCATCATCAATCAAATCAAATCAATCACCTAACTAATCATGAAATTAAAATTCTTTCTGCTTGCATTACTGGGGGTATTTGCAGCAGCACAAGCCCAGAACACCGGATCGGTTTCTGGGAAAATTACAGAAAAGTCGAATAAAGCACCAATATCTTATGCAAGCGTTTCTTTAAAAGAAAACGGCAAAGTTGTAGCTGGAGTAAATACCGATGACAACGGAGACTTTTCATTTAAAAACATCGCTTTAAAAAGTTACACGATCGAAATTCAATATATTGGATTTAGAAAATACATCGGTTCTGTAATTTTAAGCGAAAACAAAAAAGCGGCAACTGTAAACGCAGCTCTTGAAGAAGAAGCAACACAGTTGAAAGGCGTAAATATTGTAGCTGAACGCTCAACAATCGAACAAAAAATCGATAGAAAAGTAGTAAACGTCGGAAAAGATTTAACTACTGCGGGAGCCTCTGCATCGGACATTATGAACAATATTCCGTCTGTGAATGTAGACCAGGACGGTAAACTTTCGCTTCGCGGGAACGACAATGTCCGTGTATTAATCGATGGAAGACCAAGTAATATTGACCCAGCGCAGTTGCTGAAACAGATTCCATCAACATCAATCAAAAAAATTGAGCTGATTACCAATCCAAGTGCCAAATACAATCCAGAAGGAATGTCTGGTATCATCAATATCATTTTGCATAAAAATGCTAATACTGGTTTTAACGGAAGTTACAGCGGAGGTATCACTTTTGGAGAAACGGCTAAGTTTAACCAATCTTTAGATTTGAACTACAAAACCGGAAAAGTAAACTTTTTTGGAAATGCTGGAAACAACTCTGGAAAATACTTTAATGATGGTTTTATCGAAAGATCAGATCGAACTGTTACTCAAAAATTAGATATTGTTAACGACAATGAATCCTACTTGTATAAAATTGGTATGGATTATTTAATAGATGATCACAATACTTTGTCTATCTACACGAATCAAAATAAATCAACTGGAAATGGTATAGTGAATACTGACATTGATTATATTAATTCTCCAGATAACATTGCTAATATGTATCAAAAATCAAGATATCAAGGACCTAATAAAACTGGAACTTATAACTTGGCTTACAAACATATCTTTAAAAAAGAAGGACACACTTTAGATTTTGAAGGAAACTACAGTGACACGAAGGAAAGTCAAAATGCAAATTTTGACAATCAAATCACAACGACTAATAACACTCAAAGTTCAGATATTTATAATGATTTCTTGACTAACAACCGAAAACTAAGTACTGTAAACATTGACTATGTAAATCCGTTAAACGAAAAAACCACTCTTGAAGCTGGAGCTGAGGCAAGATTAACAAGAACTGACAATGATTACAGCCGAATAAACGATCAAAACCCGTCGCAGAACTTAATCTCTAATTATACTTATGATACTGATATCTATTCTGCGTATGTAACTTTTGGACAAAAATTCAAAAAAATCAGTTATCAATTAGGTCTTCGTGGTGAAAGTTATAAAATGCAGGCAAATTTAAATCATGGCGAAACTAAGTACGACGATGATTATCTTACCTTATATCCTTCTGCTTATTTGACTTATAACGTAAATGAGAAAAACACTTTACAATTAAGCTACAGCCGTCGTGTTGACCGTCCGAGTTTAGGACAGACAAAACCAATTCGTGAGTTTTCTACTCCGTTAGTAACTTCGATAGGAAATCCAGATCTAAGACCTCAGTTTACTAATTCTGTAGAAGTAAATTATACTAAAACTCTTGAAAAAGGAAGCTTTACAGCTGGTGTTTTTGTGAGAAGCATCAATGATCAAATCAGCAGAATTTTATACCCAGATCCAACCGATCCAAGTGGAAATAAACAAATTATGTCTTACACAAACTTTGACCACAATACCGCTTATGGATTTGAAGTGTCAATGAATTATAAAATTACAAAATGGTGGGACATCCAGCCATCTATTGATTTTTCAAGTATAAATCAAGAAGGAGTTGTGTCTAAATTTAGCGAAGACAATAATCAAATTATCGCAGAAAACAGAAAGGTAACTGTTGCAGCATTTAACGGACGTATGAACTCGAACTTCAAAGCAAATAAACGTTTAAGTTTCTTACTTTTCGGATTCTACAGAGGTGCTGTTGACGGGGTTCAAAATAATAGTCACGAGATGTATAAAATGGATATTGGTTCACGTTATACATTGTTAGATAACAAAATGAATATCAGTGTACGTTTCAATGACGTTTTCAACACTATGAAATATGCGTTTGATACTGAGTATCCGTACGGCCAAACAGGTCAGTTTACATGGGAAAGCCAAACGGTATATTTAGGATTAACCTATAACTTTGGAAGCAGTAAAATCAAAAAATTACAGCGTAAACAAAGAGATGACAATACTAATAAAGGCGGCGGAGGAATGTTCTAATCTTCCTTTATTACTTATTTTTTTAGAATACTTGTAGAAAAGGAAAATCCTGAAGTTATGCCAAACTTCAGGATTTTTTTTATTTTATAAATATTCCAAAATTGCTTTTATTTCTTTAGGATCTGCCGTTTCAGAATCTGTAGTAATGGCCGACGTATGAAAGTAAGTTTCTTCTTTTAATTTTTCTTCTATTAACTGAACATTAGTAGAACGCAGCCCGCCTCCGGGCATTATCACAATTCTTTCGTCAGCCAATTTTTGAATTTTTTCTAAAACTTTAATTCCTTCTAAAACATTTGCACCTTGTCCTGAAGTAAGAATAGTATTAAAACCGCATTCTATAACATCTTCCAAAGATTCTTCAACGTCTTTTACGACATCAAAAGCACGGTGAAAAGTACACGAAAGCGGATGTGCCAGCTGGACCAACTCCTTGTTTTGTTTTTTATTTACTTTTCCATTTTCTTTCAGAATCCCAAAAACAAAACCATCCACACCCAATTTTTTCAATTGCTTAATATCTTGTTTCATTTCTGTTAGTTCTTCATCAGAATACATAAAATCCCCGCCTCTTGGTCTGATAATTACATGCATTTTAATATTTAGACTCTCCCGAACTTTTACAACCAAAATAGAGTTTGGAGTTGTTCCTCCAAGTTTCATGTTTTCGCATAATTCAATTCTGTCCGCACCATTTTCTTGCGCAATTATGGCAGATTCGTAGTTAAAGCAAGCTATTTCGAGTTGATTTTTTTTCATTTTATCTTAATTTAAAGGGGCTTTGACCTCAGTAAAAATCAAATCTTATTCTTAGTGAAATCGGGGACTAATTTACTACTAAACATTCTTTTTATTAAAATTATTATGAGTTGTTTTATTTAAGCATTTCGAAAGTTTTTTCAAATCTTCCCATTTGTCTATAATAATAGCTTCTTTCTTTTTCCGACTCCATCCTTTAACCTGCTTTTCAAATAAAATCGCGTGATTGATATCATTAAATTCTGTACAAAAAACCAATTCAACTGGTCTTTTATTATAAGTATAACTTTCTTGATTTGTACCGTAAGTATGTTCATTCAATCTTCTATTAATATTGTTAGTTACTCCTGTGTAATAACTTCCATCGGAACATTTTAAAATATACACATAATATAATTTCATAATTCTCTATAATTAAAAAATAAAAGTAAGAAAAATAATTCAAAACAATATGCTTTTAGATTTTACCTTGAACCGAATCAAAGGGAGATCCAACTGGAACGCGGGCTTCGACTCCGCTCAGCCTGACAATCTGAATCTAACAGCAAAAAATAAACACAATATTCATGTCAACCTGAGCGGAGTCGAAAGGCGATCCAATTATAACGCGGGACTTCGACTCCCCTCAGCCTGACAATCTGAATCTAACAGCAAAAAATAAACGCAATATTCATGTCACCCTGAGCGGAGTCGAACGGCATTCCAATTGGAACACGGGCTTCGACTCCGCTCAGCCTGACAATCTGAATCTAATAGCAAAAAATAAACACAATATTCATGTCAACCTGAGCGGAGCCGAAGGGCATTCCAATTGGAACGCGGGCTTCGACTCCGCTCAGCATGACAATCTGAATCAAACGGCAAAAAACAAACGCAATATTCATGTCACCCTGAGCGGAGTCGAAGGGCATCCCAATTGGAACGCGGGGCTTCGACTCCGCCCAGCCTCACAACGATTGCGCTCAACTTGACAAACGTCTTGCATCACTCAAAAAAAAAGAAATAAAAAAACCTGCTCCAAAAAGAAGCAGGTCTGAATATAATATTAATATAATTATTTTACCATTTTATAATAGCACTCGCCCAAGTAAAACCACTTCCGAAGGCTGCTAAAACAACAGTATCTCCAGATTTAATTTTTCCCTGCTCCCAAGCTTCGGTCAAAGCGATCGGAATAGAGGCCGCAGTGGTATTTCCGTATTTCTGGATATTATTATGAACTTGATCGTCGGTCAGTTTGAATTTATTCTGAATGAATTGAGAAATTCTCAAATTAGCCTGATGCGGAATCAGCATGTCAATATCAGAAACCTGCAAACCATTTGCTTCCAAACCTTCATTGATTACTTCTGCAAAACGAACTACTGCATTTTTAAATACAAACTGCCCGTTCATATAAGGATAATAACTTTCGTCATTCGGGTCATTGTCAGCCAAAATATCGGTTACCCAACGCGCTCCCATTCCCGGTGCCTGCAATGCCAATTCTTCTGCATGCTGTCCTTCAGAATGTAAGTGTGTCGATAAAATTCCTTTTGACAAATCTTCTTCACGGCTTAAAACTGCCGCTCCTGCTCCATCACCAAAAATTACCGAAACACCGCGTCCGCGTGTTGTCATATCTAAACCTGTTGAGTGAACCTCTGAACCAATTACCAAAATGTTCTTATACATTCCTGTTTTAATATATTGGTCTGCTACCGAAATAGCGTAAACAAAACCAGAACATTGATTTCTAACATCTAAAGCCCCTACAGTTTTCAGTCCTAAATCTCTCTGCACTAAAACTCCAGGACCTGGAAAATAATAATCTGGACTTAAGGTAGCAAAAACTACAAAGTCAATATCTTCTTTGGCAACGCCAGAACGTTCTATGGCAATTTTAGCTGCTTTTACTCCCATCGACGTTGTAGTGTCTTCTCCACGAATAATGTGTCTTCTTTCCTGAATTCCGGTTCTTTCTTGAATCCATTCATCATTGGTATCCATTATCTTAGACAAATCATCGTTAGTCACCACATTAGAAGGGACATAATATCCTAAACCAGCTATTTTCGAATGATACATACTCTTTTATTATTTATTAAAAAATTGGATTGCAAATTTACGCATACTTTAAAACATAAGCATACAAATTACCATTTTTTTCGTAATCAGCAATTTAATATCTACTAATAATTACCTCTATTGTTTCTTTTTTAATTCAAAAAAAGCAAAAAAAACTTCTAAAACATAAAAAGAATTAAATTAGCGCTTTAATTTGTAACAAGTCTAAATGACCTGAGACAAACATTTAATAATACCACTTTTTTTAAACCCAAAAATTCAAATTATGAAATTAAAAGTTACGCTATTTTTATTTCTAAACTTTGGTTTTTTTGCACTTGCACAAGAAAACCTTACTTACCAAAAACCCTCAAAATCAATACTCGATCTTGCAGATTACGAAAAAGCTCCTACGGTGGCTACAGATACAAAAAATGAGAATATACTCTTTATGTACCGCAACACCTACAAAACTTTAGACGATCTAAATCAAGATGAGCTTCGACTAGCTGGCTTAAGAATTAATCCGACTACTAATATTTCGAGTACAGTAACTTATATTACCAATCTGAAACTTCGCAAGGTTAGCGGTAAAAATGAAATTCAGGTTGCCGGATTACCGCAAAATCCAAAAATCAGTAATATTCTATGGTCCCCAAACGACAAGAAAATTTTATTTTCTCATACAACTGCTACAGGAGTTGAACTTTGGGTTTTGGACGTAGCTTCTGCGCAAGCAACAAGATTAACAGAAGCAACTGTAAATGCAAATCTAGGAAATCCGTTTAGCTGGCTTCCTGACAATGAAACAATCTTAGTAAAAATGCTTCCAAAAAACAGACAGCCTTTACTAGACTCTAAGAAAGATTTACCAACGGGGCCAATTGTTTCTACTACATCTGGAGAAAAATCACAAAACAGAACATACCCAGATATGTTGAAAAACAAAAATGATGAAATCAATTTTGAAAATGCTATTACTTCCGAATTATACAAAGTAAGCCTCAACGGAAATGCTGTCTTATTTAAAGAAGCAGCAATGTTTTCTGGCGAAAAAATTTCTCCAGATGGTAATTACATTATGCTTACTACCATTCACAAACCTTTTTCGTATGTAGTTCCTTTGTATCGTTTTCCTTCTAAAACCGTTGTTTACGACATTAGAGGAAAAGAAATCAAAACGGTAAACGAAGTACCGCTTTTCGAAATCATGCCTAAAGGTTTTATGGCAGTTCGAAAAGGAAAAAGAGAAATGGCTTGGAGAAATGACAAACCTGCCACTTTATACTATGCTGTTGCATTAGACGAAGGAAATCCTGCCAACAAAGTAGAATATAGAGACGAATTGTTTTTATGGGAAGCTCCATTTACTGCCGAACCGGTTTCTTTTACCAAAACACCACAACGTTTCAATGATATTGTTTGGGGTACTGACAATCTCGCTGTTCTATCAGATCAATGGTACGACACTCGTAATACCAAAACGTATTTGATAAATCCTTCAAATCCAGCACAAGCACCTAAAGTAATTACCGATAGAAATTACCAAGATGTATATTCTGATCCAGGTAATTTTCAAACTAAGAAAAACCAATACAACAAACACATCTTACTTTTAGAAAAAGATAATGCCTACCGTATTGCTGAAGGATATACCAAAGAAGGGCAATTTCCTTATATTGATGAATTTAACACCAAAACACTTCAAGCCAAACGACTTTACACTTCTTCGTACAAGGACAAAAAAGAAGATTTGATTGAAATTGATGATGTTAAATCTGGAAAAATTTTAGTGCAAATTCAATCTAAAAGTGAATATCCAAATTACTATATAAGAAACATTTACAAGAAAAACAGCTTAACTCCGATCACCGATTTCAAGAATCCTTTTGAAAGCATTAAAAATGTGAGCAAAGAGGTGATTAAATACAAACGTAAAGACGGTCTTGAATTATCGGGAACATTATATCTGCCAGCTGGTTACGATAAAGCAAAAAAAGAAAAACTGCCTTTGTTAATCTGGGCTTATCCAGCTGAGTACAAAGACAGAAACAGTGCTTCACAATCTACTCAAAACTCAAACGAGTTTACCCTTCCTTACTACGGATCATTCGTGTATTGGGTAACCAAAGGATATGTAGTTTTAGACGACGCTGCATTCCCGATTATTGGAGAAGGAACAACAGAACCAAATGACAACTTTATTTCACAATTAGTAGACAATGCTGCAGCTGCAATTGACGCTGTTGATGCTTTGGGTTACATCAACCGTAAAAAAGTGGCTGTCGGAGGTCATTCTTACGGTGCTTTTATGACCGCAAATTTATTGACACATTCTAATCTTTTTGCGTGCGGAATTGCTCGAAGCGGTGCTTACAATAGAACTTTGACTCCATTCGGGTTCCAAACAGAACAACGTAATTACTGGGAAGTTCCAGAGGTTTACAATACCATGTCTCCTTTTATGAATGCGGATAAAATGAAAACACCTATTTTATTAGTACACGGAGAAGCAGATAATAACCCAGGAACTTTTACATTGCAGACAGAACGTTATTTTCAAGCTTTAAAAGGTTTGGGAGCTAATGCTAGAATGGTAATTCTGCCAAAAGAATCTCACGGATATGCCGCTAAAGAAAACATCCTGCACTTATTATGGGAACAAGATCAGTTTTTAGAAAAATATTTGAAAAACTAATACTTCACATTCTACAAAAAGAAAACCCGTTAATTAAATTAACGGGTTTCTTTTTTATAAATAATTCAAAGCCAAGAAAACTTCCTGCTCCAGCGGTAAATCAATTTCGCTTTCAAAAAAGATCAACTGTCTTTTGTAAACCGCTTCGATCAGATAGTGGCTTCCTCTAAAATACGTTTTTCTGATTTTAACCAAAAGTTTCGATTCTGAAACCATTTTAAATTGATGCGGATAGACTAAAGTTTTATGATTTTCATCTTCGTAAGACAATAATAAATGAGTCGGAATTTCATTTACTTCTCCAAACAAAGAGGCAACGTATTTAGTCTGCGGGTTTTCATAAATTCGATTTGGATCGTCTTTTATAACCACTTCTCCATTTCGCATCACAATGGCCTGATCTGCAAACGACAAAGCATCTGTGCTGTCATGGGTCGCAATAATACAGGTAATTTGTTTTTGTTTTAAGTAACGGAATAAATTACGGCGAAGCGCATTTTTTCTAAAAGCATCAATCTGGCTAAAAGGCTCATCCAACAGAATTACTTCTGGCTCCAGGGCCAAAACCCTGATTAAAGCGACACGCTGCTGTTGTCCCCCGCTTAGAAATTTAGTTTTAACATTAGCAAACTGTTCCATTTCTACCATTTCTAATAATTCCTGAACACGAAGTTTTTTCATATTCGCAAAACCATTAGAAAGAAATTTTCCAACATTCTCTGCCACTGTTTCATAAGGAGACAAATCAAAATCCTGCGCAAGGTATTTCATGTAAGGCATCCCGGGAATCAAATTGAATTTTGGTCCCAGAACAGGCTTGTCTCCGTAAAAAATCTGTCCTTCATCCAAATCATACAATCCATAAATCAGTTTGAGCAGCGTGCTTTTTCCGCAGCCGCTTTCGCCAATAATCGAAATGTTCTGACCTTTCTCTATGGTAAAAGAAATGTTTTTAATGACAGGATTTTCGGTATACGAAAATGATATATTTTGAATGTCGAGCATGAGTTACAATTGAGACGTCAAATTTACGATGTTTAATTTCTAAAGTCAAAAAAAAGCTGCTTCAAATATGAAACAGCTTTTTTTTATAATTTATTTTGTCTGAAAATTATTTTCCAGCTTCAGCTTTTGCGTCATTTACCATTTTGTCATTTGCTGTAATTGAGAATTCAACACGACGGTTTTGCGCTCTTCCTTCTGGAGTTTCGTTTGTTGCAATTGGATCAGCAATTCCTAAACCTGAAGTTTTAAAACGACTTGACTTTAACCCTTTAGAAACTAAATAAGCCTGCACAGAAGCTGCTCTTTGTCCTGAAAGTGTTAAGTTATATTCTGGTTTTCCTGTACTGTCAGTATATCCAAAAATCTGAATATCAGTATCTCCATATTCGTTAAATACAGGTACCAATTTATCTAAATTCGCTTTTGCCTGAGCAGTCAAAGTTGATTTATTAGTGTCAAAACGAACTGAATTTTCATTTAAAGTTAAGTGGATTCCTTCTCCAACTCTTTCTACAGAAGCACCTGGTAAAGCCTGATCGATCTGACGAGCTTGTTTATCCATTTTGTTTCCAATAAGAGCTCCGGTTCCACCACCAACAGCTGCTCCAATCGCAGCTCCTAATGCAGCATTGCCGCCTTTCCCTAAATTATTTCCTAAAACAGCTCCAATAACACCTCCTGCAACTACTCCAATCCCAGCTCCTTTTTGTGTATTATTTGCATTCTTTACTGAGTCACAGCTTGTAAAAAAGCTTGTTAATACTAGTAAAGTACTTAAACCTAAAACAGTTATCTTTCTCATTTTTTATATCTTTAAAATATTAATTAGCTCTTTGAAATTGGTACGTCACATCTTTAACCTGACCGCCGACATTGATATTATCTACTAACTGAAAAGAAGATTCAGTTACACCGGCAACTTTTAATAAATAACCGTCTCTAACCTTTTTCGCTTTTTCACCAGCATCAAGAATTTTAAGAACCAAAAGTCCCTGATCATTGATACTCCAAACAATTGGCGAACTAAATGAAGTACAACTTGGCGATGTTAAATTCATTGTACCTTTATTATTATTTGAAATAAAACTCCAAGTACTGCCAATAAAACATTTTGAATCGGCTAGATCAAAAGAATTTACTTTGATATAGTCAGACCCTGGATAAGATACATTTGTAAGAACCCAGTTTCCTTTTAATGCTACTTGAGTCTTTCTGTCAAGTTTAGTTGAAAGTGTTGTAGCCTCAGTTGAAGCTGTCGACGAAGCCGATTTACACGCAAAAAACATAGCGGCAATCAAGCATATAAAAATACTCTTCTTCATTTTGTACAATTTTTTATAGATTAATAACTTGCCTTTTTAACAATTATTGTACCACAAATATACGATTCATTAAGGAATTTTATGTTTTACAATCTATTTATTTTCTTTCAAAATTAACATTTCCGACATTTTGTCACCCAAAAAACAATTGGTATTCTATTTGACTAAATGAAAATCATCACATTAAAATAAAAATTAAAAATATGGCAACAGGTAAAATTAATGTTTCAGTAGAAAACATTTTTCCTTTAATTAAAAAGTTCTTATACAGCGACCATGAAATCTTCTTACGTGAGCTTGTTTCTAACGGTACCGATGCTACTCTAAAATTAAAACATCTTATCAGCATTGGCGAAGCTAAAGTAGAATATGGCAATCCGATCATTGAAGTTAAAGTGGACAAAGAAGGAAAAAAAATCCACATTATTGATCAAGGTTTGGGTATGACTGCTGATGAAGTTGAAAAATACATCAATCAAGTCGCTTTTTCTGGAGCTGAAGAATTCTTAGACAAATACAAAGATTCTGCTAAGGATTCTGGAATTATTGGTCATTTTGGTCTTGGTTTCTATTCTGCTTTTATGGTTGCAGAAAAAGTTGAAATCATTACAAAATCGTACAAAGACGAACCAGCCGCACACTGGACTTGTGACGGAAGTCCTGAGTTTACTCTTGAACCAGCTGACAAAACTTCACGCGGAACAGAAATCATTCTGCATATCGCAGAAGATTCTTTAGAATTCTTAGAAGATTCTAAAATCAGCGGTCTATTAAACAAATACAATAAATTCATGCCTATTCCGATTAAATTCGGAACTAGAACAGAGACACTTCCTAAACCAGAAGATGCTCCAGAAGATTATGTTAATGAAACTGTTGAAACAGACAACATCATCAACAACCCAAATCCAGCGTGGACCAAGCAGCCTTCTGAATTATCTGATGAAGATTACAAAAGCTTCTACAGAGAATTATATCCAATGCAGTTTGAGGAGCCTTTATTCAACATTCATTTAAATGTAGATTATCCTTTTAACTTAACTGGAATCTTGTATTTCCCTAAATTAGGAAATGACATGCAGATCCAGAAAGATAAAATTCAACTGTACCAAAATCAAGTTTATGTAACTGATAATGTAGAAGGAATTGTTCCTGAATTTTTAACAATGCTTAAAGGTGTTATTGATTCTCCAGACATTCCGTTAAACGTTTCTCGTTCTGGATTACAAGCCGACGGTGCGGTTAAGAAAATCTCGAACTACATCACTCGTAAAGTTGCTGATAAATTAAAAGCATTATTTAATGAAAATCGTGCTGATTTTGAGGCAAAATGGAACGACATTAAAATCGTTTTAGAATACGGAATGCTTTCTGAAGATAAATTCTATGAAAAAGCGGGCGCATTTGTTTTGTACCCAACGGTTGACGATAAGTATTTTACGCTTGACGAATTAAAAGAAAACCTAAAAGAAAATCAAACTGATAAAGACGGTAAACTAGTTGTTCTTTATGCTGGAAACAAAGATGCACAACACTCTTATATAGAAGCAGCAAAAGAAAAAGGGTACGAAGTACTGCTTTTAGATTCTCCTATTATTTCGCATTTAATTCAGAAAATAGAAGGCGACAACAGCGATTTAACTTTTGTACGTGTCGATTCTGATCACGTTGATAATTTGATCAAAAAAGAAGAAAATGCCATTTCTAAATTGTCTGATGATGAGAAAGCAGCTTTAAAAACTTCTTTAGAAGCTTATATTCCAAAAGCTTATACAGTTCAATTAGAAGCTATGGACAGTCAGGCAGCACCTTTCATTATTACACAGCCAGAATTTATGCGCAGAATGAAAGAAATGAGTCAGACTGGCGGCGGCGGTATGTTCGGAATGGGCAATATGCCGGAAATGTACAATCTAGTTGTAAACACCAACTCTGATTTGGCTTCCAATATTTTGAATACCGAAGACAAAACACACCAAGAACATCTGGTAAAACAAGCTTTGGATTTGGCTAAATTATCACAAAACCTATTAAAAGGTGAAGCGCTTACAGCTTTTGTAAAAAGAAGCTTTGAGATGATCAAATAATATTTAGGTTTACCAAACCTAAACATAACTCTAAAGCCCTGCAAGTTTAACTTGCAGGGCTTTTTTTTGGGCCAGCCTATTAAAAAAACAATTATTTGCATTTTAGATCAGCGCAAATAATTAACTTTAAACTTATATTTTTCAAGCACTTAAGAAAACTATTCGCACATTCTAAATCTTATTCATAAAAACAATGGGAGCCCGCCAAAAATCCTAAACAGAGTAGGCAGACAAATATTAATACTATGTTCTACGTAAGATTAAACAGATTAAGAATCATGAAAAATGGTGACTTAATAGGAAAAGGAGAAATTCAATTTATGAGTTTTATCAATCAATCGTCCGATAGTTTTCCAAATCTGAATGAGTTTTTTGAAACTAATGACGAAGCAAGAAAAAAAGAAATTATAAAAGATTCTGTCTCCAACGTCATTCAGTCCAGAATTCTAATGACTATTCACAAAGTAAAAGACAAAAGCCTTATCACTTTTGGCGATACTGGTTATATTGTTTACAAAAGCGAAAAGATCCCAAAAGATTTCAGCTGGCAGATTATTGGAGTTGAATTGGACAAAAAAACACGTGATAATGCTGGATTGATTAAGGCCGTTCTAACCGATTCGAATATAAATGTGATTACAAAAGGAATAGAAGTGCTGGCTAAAACAAGTAATCCTATAAGTGGTGCCGTTGTGGAACTTTCTAAATTAGTCGTCGGAATAATTTTAGACATTGCAAAAAACAAGAAAGACGATCAGGTCGGGTATTATCTAAGTTCTTTTATTGAAAAATTAGATTATCCAAACGGAATCAGAGACCGACAAGATGTACCTGATTTAACAGGGAATATGTTTGTAGACTATTCTATTTTTGGCTATGATGATTATGCTGTAAAAGCTGTTGAAGCACTACAATAAAAATTATAAAACTATAGTATCCATAAATCCCGCAAATTAAGTTTTACGGGATTTTTTTGGTTTTAAAAACTATGTTTCAAAAAAGGGGAATTCTCCCCTTTTATCAAAACCATACTTTATATAATTTTGATTTTCAATATTTTACAAATAAAAATAGTACCATCAAAATTCTAGAAATCATGGACAAGAAAAAATTTACTGAAAATGGAGAAGTTCTAGCAATTTTAAAAGATTTAAAACAACAGATTAAGGACAAGAAATTCTCTGACATAACAGACAAAAACAATTACCAGTATGTTGATCTTGTTCAGGAAGGTGGCGGCGTTCTCGGAATTGCCTTAGTAGGATACGTCTATATTCTAGAACAGGTTGGAATTCGTTTTTTGAGTCTGGCCGGAACTTCTGCAGGAAGTATTAATACTATTTTGATGGCTGCTGCCGGAACTTGCGACATTCAAAAATCCGAATGGATTTTGGATTGTTTGTGTAATAAAAATTTATACGATTTTGTAGACGGCGACCGCGACGCCAAAGAGTTTATAGATACCCTGCTAAGTGACGCAGGCAACTTAAAATTGGTTCTGAAAGGATGTCAGGTTGTAGACAATTTTAAAGATGATCTGGGCTTAAACCCTGGAAACAATTTTCATCAATGGATGACAAATCTGCTTTCTCAAAAAGGAATAAAAAACTATGGCGACTTAAAAGCATTACGTCAAAAAGGCGTTTCAGAAAAAAATCAATTATACCGCTTGGACAAACCCAATCCTGGTGAAAAAGAAAATTATACACGCACAGATCATTGGAGCGAACTGGCCATTATTGCTGCCGATATTACTACAGAAAGTAAAATTATTTTTCCAAAAATGATTGATCTTTTTTATGCGAATCCAGAAGTACAGAATCCCGCAGATTTTGTTCGCGCTTCAATGTCGATTCCGCTTTTCTTTTCTCCTTTTAAAATAAAAAATATTCCGACCGGAATTGAGGCTTGGAATAAATGGAATGAAGCAACTTGTTTGAGAACATCTGTTCCGTCTGAAGTCATGTTTATGGACGGCGGTATTATTTCTAATTTTCCGATAGATATTTTTCATGAAAACAACAATGTTCCAGCTTCCCCTACTTTTGGAATCAAATTAGGATACGATAAAAACGAAATCAATACCAACGAAAAAATATCCAACGTGATCAGTTCCCTTTTTGATACAGCGAGATACGGCTACGATTCTGAGTTTTTAAGAAAAAATCCAGATTTTAAAAATCTTATTGGATATATTGACACTGGAAGCCATCATTGGCTCAATTTCAATCTAACCGAAGATGCCAAAATTGATTTATTCATTCGCGGCGCTCAAAAAGCAGCAGAGTTTTTAACCCGTTTTAATTGGGAAGAATATAAAAAAATCCGAAAAGCGAAGAGCGATTACTATAAATCTGTTTAAATATTTTATCCCTTTTTTATATTGTTTTAATTAGATAATTTTCAGCTGAAATCGGCGTTACAATATACTACAAGAGGTCTTAATCCAGATTTCTAATTTGTAATTCGATTTTTTTATTACATTTGAATACCCTTTTTATCTAACCAAAAACAAAAACACTATGAAAAAAACTGTTATTTCTTTAACCGCTGTTTTTGCAGCAGCATTACTGTATGTTTCTTGTTCCAACGATGACAACAAAAACATTACAACATCAGATTATACAATGGTAGGTGCTTCTACAGCGATCGATGCCGCTAACGAAATGGATGTAAATACAGCTCTTTCTGTAACCACTACTCCTAATACCACAAAACCTGCTGAAACACCAGTTGGTAATTGCACTACAATAACCGTAAGCGGTACTACTTATCCAAGAATCTTTACGGTAGATTTTGGAACTTCAGGCTGTCTTGACGGAAACCTTACAAGAAAAGGAAAATTAGAAATCACTCTTACTGGACCTGTTACTACTACAGGAAGCAAAATGACCATTAAAAGAATTGATTATTCTATAAACAATTTAAAACTAGAAGGAACCATAGAATACACCAATACCACTACCGTTGCAACTGTACCACAATGGACAAGAAAAGCAACTAATGGTAAATTAACCGATACTCAAGGCAGAGTCTACCTAAATTCTGGCACGTATACTACCAAACAAACCGCAGGCGTTGACACTCCATATGTTTTATCGGATAATGTTTATGAAGTTCCTGAAGGAGCACATACCGTAACCGCAGGAGACGGAACAGTACTGACACTGACTGTTCAAGAAACGCTTATTAAAAAATATTCTTGTCTTTTTATCTCTAAAGGAAAAGTAAAAATTCAGGGAGGAATATTAAACGGAGTTATTGATTACGGAAACAACGACTGTGATCCTAAATACGTTTATACACACGAGAACGGAAGCAGTATTGAGCTTTCGCTGTAAGCAAATGATTTCAAAAGATTTAGAAATCCCAATTTAGAAATAGATTGGGATTTATTTTTTTCAAAAATAAAACAGCAGTCTCTATACATTTAAACAATTTTCTTTATTTTGCAGCAAAATCTAAAAAACCAATGAAAAAAACTATTATTGCCTTTGCTGCCATTTTACTTGTAATGGCTTGCAGCAAAAAAGAATCTACTGACGGTCTTCATATCACAGGAAACATTAAAGGACTTAAAAACGGAACTCTTTATATTCAAAGAATTGTAGATACTTCTCTTGTTGTAATTGACAGCATTAAAATTGACGGAAATTCTACTTTTGAAACTAACATCAAATTAGATTCTCCAGAAATGCTTTACCTATTTTTGGACCGCGGTGTAACCAATTCGTTAGACAATAATATTTTATTCTTTGCTGAGCCAGGAAATATTAATATCGAAACCAACCTTGACAATTATATCTCAAGTGCAAAAATAACTGGTTCTAAAAATCAGGAATTATATGAGCAGTTTCAAAAAATAAATTCTCGTTTTATCGACGAAAATCTTTCTATGGTAGAGCCGCGTTTTAAAGCCATTAAAAGACAAGATCAAAAAGCTCTGGACAGCCTTACTCTTAAAGAAGAGTCTAATATTAAAAGAAAGTATTTGTACGCAACCAACTTTGCTTTAAATAATAAAGATTACGAAATCGCGCCTTACATTGCTTTATCTCAAATTTACGATATCAATGTTAAGTTTCTGGACACAATTGAGAAATCAATGAGCCCAAAAGTAGCAAAATCATTATACGGAAAGAAATTGACTAAATATGTAGCTGACATTAAAAAACAACAGGAATCTGCTCCGGCAACTCCTGCAGCTGCACCAGCACAAGAATAATTGCAGTTTTAAATATTTACAAAAAGTCCTGAATTTTCAGGGCTTTTTTTATATCCATTTTTTATAAAAAAAACAAAGCTCAACCCAGAGCAGCCAAATAAAAATTAATATGACAATATAACTATACTGCCGCTTTTATAATGCATCCTTAGACAACTCAACAGATTTGTCAATACCTCAAGCATCGCTGTTTTCTAATCCTTTTTTTGCATTATAACCAAACTTATACAAAAAATATACAGAAAAAAAATATCCCGTCAGAATCAGATAAAAAACATTCAAAGCAGTTCCGAAATTATTCATCAGCTCTCCTGTTCCCAAGACTGACTTTCCTTCCATTGGCGCTTTATTAGTTTTGGATAATCTAATTTGAAATTTAACCGCATAAAAAAAGCCCTGATACAAATTATATCAGGACTTGGAGTCTTGCGTTATATTATTTTATTATCTGCCAAATAAACCGCCTAAAACAGCAAAGACAATTATCAAACCATATAAAGCTAAAAGAACCAAAACAAAGATTCCGATAAATTTATAATGTGATTTTAAATATTGAAATGAAGTTGTCAGCGCTTCAGAATCATTTTCTCTAAACGCTTTTTTTGCATTTGAAGCAAACTTATGCAAATAATACACTGGGAAGAAATAAATTGCCGCCATAGCAAAATAAATAAAACCCATCATAAAGCCCAAACTGCCTCCTTGTATTCCTCCTCCAAATACCCCTCCAAATGCTGAGAATAATGTTCCTGCGAAAACCGCAATAATTAATAAAAGACCAATTCCTACATAGCCGAGGATTGACAAGAAATAAGCCCATTTTGCTATTTCTTTAACAAAGTCTTTTGCAGCAAGGTCAAGCTGCAAATCAAATTTTTCGAAAACTGATGTTTCTTCCATTAGGTGTTTATGTTTTTGGTTAAAAAACAAACATAGGAAAAATATTCTAAAAATTTCACTTTGTTTAAATTCCAATTTTCAAATTTCAAACTTGAAGCCTAAAACTGAAACGATACTAAATGTTATCTTTTTTTTAATGCCAAATTATCTTTAACGGCAAAATGTGCAAAGGTAAAAGCGCAAAGTCCGCAATGCTTAAAAAAACTTTGCGGACTTTGCGGTTCAATTTTATATATAATTTTAGGACATAAAAAAACCACCACAAATTGTGATGGTTTTTGGAGCCGATAGAGGGACTCGAACCCACGACCTGCTGATTACAAATCAGCTGCTCTAGCCAGCTGAGCTACATCGGCGTATTTTATTTTACAGATTTTAGTTTGATTTTTTAAGTTTCAAAACAAACCTGCCTTCATTTTTAAGTAAAAAACCATTCGCAAAAGCGAATGGTTTCCGTTGAGCCGATAGAGGGACTCGAACCCACGACCTGCTGATTACAAATCAGCTGCTCTAGCCAGCTGAGCTACATCGGCCTCATTACGGGTGCAAATATAAAGCGGTTTTTCGTTTCTCCAAAATAAATTTGCACTTTTTTATACTTTTTTTTGCTTATAATGCGTTGATTTTTTCAATCAATTGATTAGCAGTTTGTTCTAACTCTACATTAATTTGCTTAAAGTGCGCTTTTTTGTTTTCAACGTTCTTTGCGTTTACTTTTGTGATCAAAGTATCAAATGCAGCAATAGCTTCATCGATCAAAGCATTCGTTTCTGGAGTTGGATTTCCTTCTGTTGACATCTCAAACAAGTAAACTGCCTCAATAATATCTCCTAATACGAAGTTGATGTCTTTCTTTAAATTCTTAACGTTTGCCATTTTTTTTATTATTTTAATTTGCGTCTGCAAAAGTACATATAATCTTTATATTTACTGCTATGAAATGTAAATTTCTAAAATTGAAGCTTTTCCGCTCAAAACAAATGCATTTATCGCAGCAGGAACCAAAACAGTATCTCCTTGTTTATAGATTTGTTTCAAACCATTATATTCTATTTCAAAACTTCCTTCGATACACATATAAACAGTAAATGTCTCGCCAGATTTTACCGTTTCAATTTTTCCGTCCAGCGGTACAAAATTGGTTGTAAAATAAGGACAATCCACAACTGTATTCGAAGAATTAATTTCTGATGTGTATTTTTTCTGAGTATCTACTTTATTATAGTTAATAGCGTCAAGAGCCAGATCAACGTGAAGTTCACGCTTATTTCCCTGCGCATCAACACGGTCAAAATCATAAAGACGATATGTAATATCAGATGTCTGCTGAATTTCGGCAACAACCAATCCCGCCCCAATGGCATGAACTGTTCCTGTTTCTAGAAAGAACACATCTCCTGATTTTGCCTTTACGTCATCCAAAATAGAAACTAAGGTATTATCTTCTAAATGTTTTAAATATTCTTCTTTACTAGAATTCTCTTTAAAACCAACAATAATCCTAGCATCGGCATCGGCTTGCATTACGTACCACATTTCGGTTTTCCCAAAAGAATTATGACGTTCTTTTGCCAGTTTATCGTTTGGATGCACTTGTATAGAAAGATCTTCTCTAGCATCTAGATATTTGAAAAGAAGCGGAAATTGTTTTCCGAAACGCTCGTATACTTTTGTTCCTAAAATTTCATTTGGTGTTTCATTAATAAGTTCCATTAACGATTTTCCTTTGAAATCTCCATTTGCCACCACGCTCACATCTCCCTCAACGGTAGACAATTCCCAGCTTTCGCCAGTAATTTTAGAGGTGATTGGTTTGTTTAACAATGTTTTGAGTTTTTCTCCTCCCCAAATTCTTTCTTTTAGAATTGGCTCAAATTGTAAAGGGTAAAATTCTGGTTTCATATTTTAATTTTAAGGCTAATATCTACATTAATTTAATGAATGATTAATACTGTTTTTTGAATCTACAGTACTAATTCTTTTATTATTTCGAGGGCTTTAGGAATATGTTTTGCCGCATTTATACTATCAAAAATATAAATAACAACTCCATTTCGGTCTATAACATACGTTACTCTTCCCGGCAGAAGTCCAAACAAATTATTTTTAACACCAAAAAGCTGTCTTAATCTTTTGTCCTGGTCAGACAATAAAATAAAGGGCAGATTGAGTTTATTGGCAAATTTATTATGCGACTTAACACTGTCGCTGCTAATCCCGATTACCTCGGCTCCTAAATCTTTAAAATCTTCGTATTGGTCTCTAAAACTGCAGGCTTCAGTAGTACAACCTGGTGTATTATCTTTTGGATAAAAATAAATCACCAATGGTTTTCTTCCTAAAACATTCTTGCTTTCAAAAATTTCTCCGTGATTGTCTTTTGCAGTAAAATTCGGAACTATATCTCCTATTTTTAATGACATTTTTTATTCTCCTTTATAAGTTACAAAATTGCGATCCGTTTCATGCAGTACAATTTCTAAATCAAAATCGGACTGAATTCTTTTTTTAATTTTATTCCATATCACAACAGCAATATTTTCTGCGGTTGGATTTAAATCTTGAAATTCTGGAACATCCAGATTCAGATTTTTGTGATCAAACGGAATTTCTACTTCTTCTCGTATAATATCCGCTAATACTTTCACATCGAGGACAAAACCAGTTTCGGGGTCAATTTTTCCTGTAACACTTACTGTTAAACCATAATTATGACCGTGAAAATTGGCATTGTTGCATTTTCCAAAAACAGCATCGTTTTTTTCAAATGACCAATCTTTTCTATGTAGTCGATGAGCAGCATTAAAATGTGCTTTTCTTGATATGGTTACTCTCATTTAGGTTTGTTTGGTTAGTCTGGTTAAAGCTTATGATCTTCTAAATAATGATAGAATTCGTCAAAAATAATTTTAAACCAAACGGTATATATTTCGGGCTGTTTTTCTATGTCTGATTTTACATCTTCTATTTTCATCCATTTCCAATCTTCAACCTCTTCTGTATTGATGTTCGGATTTTCATTAAAATAACCAATCATCACATGATCCAATTCGTGCTCGGTCAAACCATTATCAAATGGTGCTTTATAAATAAAATGAAACAGTTCTTTCAAATCTGTTTTAAAACCCATTTCTTCAAATAATCTTCTGCTTCCAGCCTCAATATTGCTTTCGCCTTCGCGCTGGTGGCTGCAGCAGGTATTGGTCCAAAGCAGCGGCGAGTGATATTTTTGATGCGCTCTTTGCTGCAGCATAATTTCATTCTGATCGTTTAAAACAAAAACTGAAAAAGCGCGGTGCAAAAGTGCTTTTTCATGCGCTTCCAGCTTTGGCATCAAACCAATCTGCTCATCATTTTGGTTTACTAATATTACGTTTTCTTCTATCATAAGGCTTATTAATCAAGCAAAAATACGAAAAAAGAAATGGCATGAAAATCCAAACCAGCTTTGTACTGTTCTTAGCATTGAAACCAATCTTTATTTTATTGATTTACAATATGCTAATTTCTTTTAATTTTTAAAAGCCGTTAAAATTAAGACATAAAAACTACAATGCGCAATTTTACGTAACTAATAAAAAGTTAAAACACACTTAAAAAAATCTGAATTGTTTCTAATTTGATATTTCGCGCTCAATCTCGTTGTATCTTTGAATCAAGAAGTTAAAAAACTGAATAATTATGCCACTCAAACTCCGATCTCAAGTCTACAGTCTTTTTGTTTTATTTTCTTTTTTTATGTTTCAGGCATGCGCTCAGACTACGAAAAATAAAACCGAAAAAAAATCCATCACTGCCAGTCAAATAGAAAAACCCGGGAATCCTTATTATTCGAATACCGATACTACAAAACTAAATGTAAGTGATGCGGAATGGAAAAAAGTATTACCCGAAGACGTTTATGCCGTAATGCGTGAAGCAGATACCGAAAGACCTTTTACTGGTAAATACTGGAATACTAATGAAAAAGGAACATATTACTGTGCTTCTTGCGGGAATAAACTTTTTCGTTCTACAGCAAAATTTGCCAGCAGCTGCGGATGGCCTAGTTTCTTTGAACAAAACAATAAAAACAGCATTGTTTTTAAAGAGGATAACTCAATTGGGATGGAGCGTACCGAAACGCTTTGCGGCCGTTGCGGCGGTCATTTGGGACATATCTTTGATGATGGTCCTGAACCAACGGGAAAACGCTACTGCATGAATTCGATTGCGCTTGATTTTATTCCTGATTCTAAATAAAAAAAAATCTCCTTATGAAAAATATACTCTTAATATGTTTTTTGGCGCTTTCGCTAAAGGGCATTTCGCAAAATAAAAAATCAAATCTCGAAACCATTACACTCGGCGGCGGCTGTTATTGGTGTGTTGAAGCAGTTTATGAAAATCTGGACGGTGTCAAATCGGTTGTTTCTGGTTTTTCTGGCGGAAAAATTGCTAATCCTTCTTACGAAGAAGTTTGTACAGGAACAACAGGTCATGCAGAAGTGGTTCAGATTACTTATGATAAAACTATAACCAATATTAATGAAATCTTTAAAGTATTCTTTACCGTTCACGATCCGACAACTTTAAACAGACAAGGCGCAGATGTGGGGACGCAATACCGTTCGGTAATTTTTTACAAAAATGAAGAACAGAAAAAAGCAGCTCAAAGCATTATTGCAGAATTGAATAAAGCAAAAGTGTACAACAGCCCGATTGTGACAAAAGTTGAACCTTTTAAAGCATTTTACAAAGCCGAAGACGATCATCAAAATTATTATGCAAACAATAAAAACCAGCCGTATTGCAAAATGGTGATTCAGCCGAAATTGGAGAAATTTGAAAAGGTTTTTAAAGATAAACTGAAAAAGAAATAAGACGCTTTAATAAAGTGCATGTAAAACAAAAGGCAGCTGAATAATTTCAGCTGCCTTTGTTTTTAATCCGAAATACAAAACTATTGTTTTGCTATTTTTTTAAAGCGCATCATCGGCACATCGCCCTGAATCAGATTTAATTTTCCGTCTTTATCAATTTCGTAGCTTGTAATTTTTTTCATTTGCTGTAAAAACTGCTCTTCTCCTCCACCCTCACAAAACATCATGGTTGCAGGACCTGGTTCTCCAAAAGTCAATAAATTTTCGTTTAAAGTGTAAGGTGCTCTGTAACCGTTGCATCCGTTATTACCATAAACTTGTTTTTCTTTTTGATCAAAAGTGATCTGTGGTTTTTTATTTGGATACAATCCCTCAAAAGCAATTCTTGGCCCCGAAATATATTCCAGCTCCCAAGTGGTACCGTAAAGATTTCCTGAACTTTTGGTTTCTTGCGACGTTTTACAGGAAGCAAATAATAAAGTTAAAACAGAAAGAAATGCAAGTGTGTATTTTTTCATAAAAGTTCTTTTTAAAGATTACTATAATTTGTTTTTTGAAGATCAAAAACATTCTTTCAATATTCATGCCCTTATTACAGATTTTAAGCGTTAAATTTTCATTTCTAACCCTTATTTTCTAACTCTAAGTTACAGCTTTTTCTTTACTATTCTACCAATCAAACCATTAAAGAACAAAATACGCTTTCATTTTTTTTGTACTTTGCAGTGATCAAAAAACAAAAATCATCACCAAAAACAAACAAAATGAAACAATTCCTATTATTGTTTGCCTTCTTGTTTACAATCGCTCCGATTGAGGCACAAGAAAACTTACCAACGGATTACCTTACTAAAGAATTCCACAAAGGACGCCGCGAAGCTTTTAGAAACCTTATGCCTCCTAATTCTGTTGCGGTCGTTTTTTCGTATCCAGAAAGAGTTTTTTCGCAAGACATCAACTACAACTATCACGCAAATCCTGATCTGTATTATTTAACAGGATATAAAGAGCCTGATGCGGTTTTAGTTCTTTTTAAAGAAAGCCAAACAACAGGAAATGACACATATAATGAAGTTCTTTTTGTGAGAGAAAGAAATGCAGCACAAGAAACCTGGACCGGAAGACGATTGGGTGTCGAAGGTGTCAAAGCAAAACTTGGTTTTACAGCTGTGTACAACGGAAAAGGCTTTAGCAGTTTTGCAATTGATTTTAAAAAATTCAGTAAACTAATTTACGATAAAATTCCAACAGATCTTTCTGGAAACAATAACCCAGGTCATCTTCATGCCCTACTTCAAACTTTTAAGGCAAAAGCCGGCATTATTCAGGAAGATAAAACTGCTGTTGATCTGTTTATCAAAATCACTACTGACCTGCGCGAAATAAAAACGCCGGAAGAAATGGTTTTGATGCGCAAAACAGTAACGCTTTCCTGCATTGCACACAATGAAGTTATGAAAGCTGTCGGTCCCAACATGAGCGAAAATGAAGCTGACGGAATTCACGCTTATATTCACAGACATTATGGTGCCGAAGACGAGGGCTATCCGCCAATTGTAGGCGCTGGTGCAAACGGCTGTATTTTACACTATGGAGAAAACAATGCCTCGAAAATGGACAACCAATTATTATTGATGGATGTTGGCTCAGAATATCACGGTTATTCTGCCGATGTAACCAGAACAGTTCCGGCTAACGGAAAATTTTCTGAAGAACAAAAAGCCATTTATCAAATCGTTTATGATGCGCAGGAAGAAGTTTTTAAACTTTGTAAAGAAGGAACGCCTTTTCAAGACATAAACAAAAAGGCAAAAGAAGTAATCGCAAACGGATTGATCAAACTTGGCATTATTACAAATGCAAAAGAAGTAAGCAAATATTATCCGCACAGCTGCTCCCATTTTCTTGGATTAGATGTTCATGACAAGGGAAACTATATGAGTAAATTAAAAGAAAACATGATTATTACTGTTGAACCCGGCATTTATATTCCGGCAAACAGTAATTGCGATAAAAAATGGTGGAATATAGGCGTGCGTATCGAAGACGATATTTTGATCCAAAAAGATTCCTTCGAAAATCTTTCGGCAGCATCTCCAAGAAAATGGCAGGAAGTAGAAGCTTTAGCGAAGCAAAAGAGCACTTTTAATGACATGAAATTTCCAAAAATATAATTTGAATATTCGCCTAAATACTAAATCAAACAATGAAAACATTTTTTAAATTGATTGTACTGTCCTTGCTTTTTGCCGCATGCAATCAAAATACGAAGTCCGAAATTGAGAATACTAAAGAGAAAGATACGGTCTCAAAAACCGAAAAAACTGTATCAGAACCAGCTGCTACTATTACAGAACAGCAAAATCAAAATAAGGATTTAGAAGAATTATCTGCAATAGAACTTCTTAAACCGCAAAGCAAAAATGTATTTAAAAAATATGGGATAGAGTTTACCGGCAATTGTTACGCCTGCGATCTGGCAGTTTTATCGATAACAAAGAAACAGATTAAAATGACTAATGTCTGTAATGACCAAGTAACTCAGGAGGATGAAATTATCGAATTTTCGGAATCTGATAACGTAGTACAATTTAAAACCAAGCGCAATAATTTCACATTAACAAAAATTGATAAAGCACCTGTTTACGAATTGAAGATTACAGGAGATACTACTAAAATTAAAGATCTGAGAATTTCAAAATATTACACAACACATCAAATGCTTGATAAGTTTGAGGAACATGACTGCGGTGATTTTCAGGGATAAAAAGTCCTGTGAATATAATAGTAACACTCCAAAACAAATATGACCAGACTTAAAACTATTTTATCTTTCGGATTTCTATTCTGTTTTTTGACCGTTTGCAATAGTCAATCCCAAAATAAAAAGCAGAATAGCACACATAATGTTTATTCAGAGAGTGGTTCCAAACTTTGCAAATGTCCCATGCAGTTTGACCTAAAAGACAGCATAAAACTGACGCATATCAAAAATCAGTTTTATAGAAGTGAAACCGGACATCTTTACGAAAAAACAATCGCCGCAAAAGAAATAAAAAACAAACTGACAGATTTTACTTATTTCAACGGATCTCTTTTTCAACAAATAGACCCAATCACTTTTCGACCGCTTGACGGCTGGTATGCAAAAGACCAAAACTATGTTTATTTCTATAGACCTACGAGCGGCGGTATGCAGCTTTCGAAAATCAACAACGCAGATCCTAAGACTTTCAAGCTGCTTTCGGGACATTATAGATATGCCAAAGACAAAAATTATTTCTATGACGAAAGTGAAGTTATTTCCGGCTTTACTCCTTCTAAAACAAATCTCAAACTAGATCGTAAAAAGCGAGTATCTGAAATGAGCTGCGACACAAAAAAATTTAAATTTGAAGTTGTTGATTAAGAAAATAAACTAGTAAAAAATAAAAAATCAATTCAGGAGAATGAAAACGAAACGATATTCATTGCTGTTATTCTTTACATTGCTAATAGCGTGCAACAGCCGCAACGAAAAAGTAAAAGAAGCTGCAAAAACAATTACCAAAGACACTAGCGCAGTAGTAGAAACAAAAAAGAAACCGGACGACAAGTCGGTTTATGATTCAAAATTTATTGAAAAAGAAAATATCTTAATCAATGGAAACAAAGTAATCGTATCAAAACAGGAATTTGAATCTATTTACACTAAAATTGATTCGACCAAAACGCAGATCTGGGAATGCGGCAGTCCCTTTGAGTGGCTGGATGAAAAATGGATGATTAAAACTTATGGCCAGAAAACTTCTGACATGGGAACGTTTAAAACATTTAATGGAGAGATTACAACCATTTATACCCAAAATATCCAGTTTGCAACCAACAACCATATTGTATTGTTTGACACCGGTTTTGCAGATCAAAATTCTTTTAAAATTATTTCGCACAACATAACATTAGATAAAAACACCACATTAAAAGAATTCAGAAAGAAGTTTCCGAATGCAGAAATGGAAAAAACAGAAAATGAGAATGAAGTACGGTTTAGATTTTATTTGGACAAAGTAACTGACGATGCTTTTCTATTTTATTTTAAAGATGGAAAACTAAATTATGTTACTTTGTGGTGGCTTTTATGTTAAAGCCTATTCACATGAATATTTACCAACTTCAATTTTTACTTATTTTGCATCCCTTAATGTAATTCAAAATGAAAGCACTTACTTTTTCTACTTTTGGAAATTCTGATGTTTTAGAATATATAGAAATCCCGAATCCCGAATTAAAACCCGACGAAATTTTAGTCGAAATGAAAGCGATCGGTTTGAATTTTGCCGATGTTTACCGTCGAAAAGGAAATTATCATCTTAAAGGAAATCCGCCTTTTATTGCCGGTTACGAAGGCGCCGGAATTGTTATTGACGCCAATACCAATTCTGAGTTTAAAATTGGAGATCGTATTGCCTTCGCGGATGTTCCTTTTGCCAATGCGGAGTTAGTTGCCGTAAATGTAAACCACGTTTTACCTTTGCCAGATGCTATTTCTTTTGAGACCGCAGCTTCAATTCTACTGCAGGGTTTAACAGCACATTATTTAGCCACAGACAGTCACAAAACAACAGCAGGCGAAACGGTTTTAATTCACGCTGCCGCTGGCGGAGTTGGTCAGTTTCTAACACAAATCAGTAAATCTTTGGGCGCAAAAGTAATTGGCTTAACCTCATCTGCAGAAAAAGCAAAAGCCGCAATCGAACAAGGTGCCGATCACGTTTTATTATACAATGACGATTGGAAATCGGAACTTTTTAAAATAATACCCAAAGGTGTTGATGTAGTTTACGATAGTATCGGAAGCACTTTGGCAGAAAGTTTTGAAGTTACCAAAGAATGCGGTCAGGTTGTTTTCTTCGGAATGGCAGGCGGTGATCCCGCACTTGTAGATCCGAGAATGCTGATGGACGGCTCGAAAACCTTAACCGGAGGCGATTTATGGAGTTATTTAAATTCTAAAGAAGAAAGAATCAAGAGAGCCAGTCAACTATTCAATTGGATTATCGAAGGAAAATTAAAGCTTTCACCGCCAACATCTTTCAAATTATCAGAAGGAAAACTGGCTCACGATTATCTCGAAAGCCGAAAAAGTACAGGGAAGATTATTTTGATTCCTTGATATTTAGTTTTCAGTCTCAGTTTTTCACAATCTTGTCACACTGACGAAGGAAAGATTCCACTAGGAACTCTACACTGACTGTCATAATCTTTGTCGAATTTCTTATGTGATCCTTCCTTCGTCAGTATGACAAATAGTAACTACAACTGGTTTATTTCAATCTTAGTCAATTGAGACAATTCTAAAATTCTGCCTACGTCATCTTTATTAGCTACAAAAAACAAATAATTATCGCCGTAAGTATCGTATGTCATTAATTCAAGATCATGTTTTTCTAATGCCGATTGAATGTACGGAAACAAATCATGGCTGTAGGTTTCTTCAGGATATTCGAAGTTTAAATCCTCGCCTATCATTTCAGATATAAAATATTCTGCATCTTCGGGGTCAAATTTCCAATCGCTGTTCCAAGCATCTATCGTTTCAAAAAAGGCAAAATGACCTTCTACTTTATCGTAATATTCTTTGGTCTCTTTCTTGAAATCCTTGAACAATTTTTTAGATTGTTTTTTAAGTTCTTTTTCTTCGATATTTCCTCTAGAAACCAACTGAATAAACTCTTCAAAAGTCGCTTCAGTAATTGTTTCTTCTTCAATCAGATTTTCTGCAGAAGGAAGTGCTACTGTTGTAGGAATTTCAATATTCAAATACTGACAGATTCCCTGCAGCACCAATTTAAAATCTTTAATGCCAATTTCCTGAGTTTCGTTTTTTGGATTGGTAAAATCGAGATATTCTGTATCTAATAATCCTTTGGTGTAGTCTGTAAAATGCGTGCTGGAATACAAAATCCTGAAATCGTTTGTTTCTAAACTGTTCGTAGCACAAAAAAAGATTATAAAGTTATTGAGAACCCGTTTAAAATATTTTTTCACTTCGGCACTTGGAGCAGAATAAAACTGAATATGAATAAAATCATACTCTAGTCCTTCTTGAATATTTTCTTCTGGAACAGGACCGATATTAATCTTTTTATAAAGTTCATTTAAGACTTCATACGAATTCTTAAACCCCGCTTTTTTAATTTCAGCGTGCCCTTCATCGTGGTCAAAAGAACCTGGGAAATAAAATAAATTAACAGTCACATTTTCCTGAATCCCTTTTACTTTGAACTCAAAACTTCCCTGTTCGTTATATAAATACGAATAAATCGGATCGATAACATCAAACGAGATTATAGACTCAGGATCATTATTTCTGTTGAATAAATTTGAAAAAAAGTTTTTCATGTAAGTGGCGTTTAGAGTGGAGTATTATTCATTTGAATATTTAAAACTTTTATTCATTTTATCAAAAAGAATCACTTCGTTAACAATGGATTCTAACTCGTGATCGGTCAACAATCCTCTTGCGGATTCTTTTATTTTTGGCGAAACATTTATTTCATAATCAATAATTTCGCGGGTCAAAATTTCTTCCAAAATTTCATTTTGACGCGTGGTTAAATATTTCTTATGAGATCTAAAAACCGATTCGATATCGCTTCGAAACTCTTCGTCGCTAAGTTCGTTGTAAATATCTTTTTTGGACATATCGATCAATAAGACTTTAAAGATAAAATCCTGCAGGTTTTTTGCCAGATAATCCACTTCATTCATATCATGCCAGACAAATACGATCGGTACATCTCCATTATTTTCTTCGTTTAAGAAAAAACAATAATGATCGCCGCCGCCGCTTTTTGCAAATGGAATAAACCTAAATTCGGGATTTATATTGCGATAATCTTCAGGATCTCTTAAATCTTCAATTTCCTGGGCAACAGATTTCAAATTCAAAGATTCAAAATCATAAGAATGCAGTAATAAAGGCGGGTTATTTTTTAAGGTTGGATACACTTCTGTATACCAATTTGGCCCGTATTCGCCGACATCCAGCATACTATCGGCATCTAATTGTTTGTATAAAAGCGGATAACTAAATCCGTATTTTGTTTCTATTTCTTGTATGGTCATCTTTGGGGAATATTCTATTAGAATTAGAATACTAAGATAACAAATCTTTTACTACACAAAAAATGCGAATCCCAATTATTTCAAGGATTCCGCGATCATCAAGGCACATTTTTCGCCATCGATTGCTGCAGAAATGATTCCGCCGGCATAACCTGCACCTTCTCCGCAAGGATACAATCCTTTAATCTGCAAATGCTCTAAAGTCATGGAATCTCTCGGAATTCTAACCGGTGACGAAGTTCTGCTTTCTGGAGCATGCAAAATAGCTTCATTGGTTAAATAACCGCGCATTGATTTTCCGAATTCTTTAAAACCTTCGCGTAAGATCTGCGATAAAAATCCCGGAAAAACCTGCCCCATTTCTACAGAAGTCGTACCCGGAACATATGACGTTTTCGGAATATCTGCTGAAACTTTATTTTGTGTAAAATCAATCATTCTTTGTGCCGGAACTTTTTGAGTCTGCCCCGCCAAATGCCATGCTTTTTGTTCGATACTTTTTTGGAATTCCATTCCGGCCAAAGCACCAAATTTTGCAAAAGGCTTAAAATCTTCCAGTTTTAATTCAATTACAATTCCAGAATTTGCCGTTGCCTGATCACGTTTAGACGGCGACCATCCGTTGGTAACCACTTCTCCCGGACTTGTTGCACAAGGCGCAATCACACCACCCGGACACATGCAAAAAGAATACATGCCGCGGCCGTTAACTTGTTTTACAATAGAATACGGTGCTGGAGGTAAATGTTCGCCTCTGTAATCGCAACTGTATTGAATACTGTCTATTAATTCCTGAGAATGCTCTGCACGAACTCCTAAAGCAAAAGGTTTTGCTTCTATAAAAATTTTCTTTTTATCTAATAATTCAAAAATATCGCGAGCCGAATGTCCCGTTGCCAAAATCAGTTTATTAGCATTGATGGTATCTCCGTTTTGCGTTACGACGCCATCGACTTCATTGTTTTTTACTAAAATATCTGTAACTCTGGTATCAAACAAAACCTGACCGCCAAACTCGATAATTTTGTTTCGAATGTCTTCAATAATTTTAGGCAGTTTATTGGTTCCAATATGCGGATGCGCTTCAATCAAAATATCTTCTGAAGCTCCAAAAGCAACCAAAAGCTCTAAAATTCGGGTTACATCACCACGTTTTTTAGAACGGGTATACAATTTTCCGTCTGAGTATGTTCCCGCGCCGCCTTCGCCAAAACAATAGTTAGAGTCTTCGTTAACGATATGCTCTCTATTAATTGCTTTCAAATCGCGTCGACGTCCGCGAACGTCTTTTCCGCGTTCCAGTACAATTGGTTTCAGTCCTAATTCAATTAATTGCAAAGCCGCAAAAAGCCCAGCCGGACCTGCCCCAACTACAATTACTTCCTGTGCTTTAGAAACATCTCTATACAAAGGCAGCTCAATTTTAGTTTCCTGAAAAGGTTCGCCTTGTAAATAAATAAGAACTTTCAAATTGATTTTAATTGCCTTTTGACGCGCATCTATAGAGCGTTTCAAAATAGAAACATGCTGTATTTCTTTTACAGAAACTTTAATTTGTTTAGACAAATGGTCTCTTAAAAGTGATTCGTTTGCAGCAATTTCTGGCGTTACCTGAAGTAAAAGTTCTCTTGGCATTGTATCTTATTTATTCTATTAGCTTTTCTTTCTATGAAAAGAAGATGCAAAAATACTATTTTGAACTGACTTTATATAATTAACCGCAAAGTACGCTAAGATTTAATTTTACTTTACGGATCGAAAACACAAAGTTCGCAAAGCTAGATCGACACAAAGCTTTGCGAACTTTGTATTTTTATAAAACCGTACCTTTAAAAAATCTTAGCGCACTTTGCGGTTAATTATATAGCAGCTTTTCTCTTTTTCGTAAAATCTTTAATATTCATTTTAAGCCACAGATTACTTTGGATTAAAAAGACTTCTTTGAAGAAAAGATAGACGCACTGCAGTGTGTCTCTACAGAAAAAAACTTAGAACCTTAGCATCTCAGAACCTCAGTACCTTTTTTTTAAAAATAGACTTTGTACCTTTGCCTCTCTGAACCTTTGCACCTTTAAAAAAAATGTCTAGAAAAATAAAATTGATTTGGGATTTTCGTGGTCCGGCTTCTGCGAAAACAGCCGAACATCACGAGATTCATTTGAAAGAATATATCGCTATAGAAAAATTACCTTTAAATATTACTGGTTTTAATATTCTAAATGATATGCACGCCACAGCATTTATGGTGGTAACCGATGAAAATATGATTCAAGTAAGAGATGCCCTGAAACCGCATCGCGGGGAAGTTTATTCTGAGTAAGATGTGAAATGAAAAATGTGAGATGTTTGTATCGAAAAATACATTTTACATCTCACATTTAACTTATAACTAGTTAGCAACTTCACTAATAAACTTGATACGCATCAAACGCAGTTCATCGATATCATAATCGCCGTCGAATTCTTTAAGCGCATCTTCGATTTTATCTGATTCTGATTCCATAAAGTAATCATGAATTTCTTCCTGCTGATCGTCGTCAAGCATATCATCGATCCAATATTTGATATTCAACTTGGTGCCAGAATAAACAATTTGTTCCATTTCTTTTATTAAAGCATCCATCGAAAGTCCTTTCGCAGAAGCGATATCTTTTAAAGAAAGTTTTCTATCTATATTCTGAATGATGTATAATTTGTTTGCAGAATTGACTCCTGTAGATTTTACAACTAGATCGTCTGGACGAATAATGTCGTTATCTTCTACATATCGACTTATTAAGGCAACAAATTCGCTTCCGTATTTTTTAGCTTTTCCTTCACCTACACCGTGAATATTATACAGTTCGGCAATTGTAATAGGATATTTAAGCGCCATGTCTTCAAGAGAAGGATCTTGAAAAACTACAAATGGAGGAACACCTAATTTTTTAGCTACTTTTTTACGAAGTTCACGAAGCATTCCTGTCAGAACTTCATCGGCAGTACCAGAAGCCTTAGAGCCTGTAACAATTGCTTCGTCGTCTGCTTCACTGTATTCGTGGTCTTCGGACATCATAAAAGAAACTGGATTTTTAATATAATCCAATCCTTTGTCTGTAATTTTAATAATTCCGTAAGTCTCAATATCTTTAGACAAATAACTAGAAACTAAGACTTGTCTTAAGAGTGCCATCCAATATTTTTCGTCATGATCAGATCCTGAACCAAAGTAAGGCTGTGTATCTGTTTTATGCGCTTTAATAACCGCATTAACGCGACCTATTAAGGTAAATACAATTTCTTTTGATTTGTAAATATGTTTGGTATCACGAACGACTTCAAGCAATTTAACAACTTGATCTTTGGCTTCGATCTTATTTTTCGGATTACGCACGTTGTCATCCATATCAGCACCTTCGCCTGTTTCGCTGTCAAATTCTTCACCAAAATAATGCAGCAGGAATTTTCTGCGCGACATTGAGGTTTCGGCGTAAGCCACTACTTCCTGTAAAAGAGCAAATCCAATTTCTTGTTCAGCAACTGGTTTTCCAGACATAAATTTCTCCAGCTTTTCTACATCCTTATAAGAATAGTAAGCCAGACAATGTCCTTCTCCTCCATCACGGCCGGCACGTCCGGTTTCCTGATAATAACTTTCTAATGATTTTGGAATATCGTGGTGAATTACAAATCGAACATCCGGTTTGTCAATTCCCATTCCGAAAGCGATTGTTGCCACAACGACATCAACATCTTCCATCAAAAACATGTCCTGATGTTTGGCGCGGGTTTTAGCATCTAAACCTGCGTGATAAGGAACAGCACTGATTCCGTTAACCTGTAAAACCTCAGCAATAGATTCTACTTTTTTACGGCTAAGACAGTAAATGATTCCAGATTTTCCTTTATGCTGTTTGATGAATCGAATAATATCCGATTCTATATTTTTAGTTTTGGTACGAACTTCGTAATACAAATTAGGCCTGTTAAAAGATGCCTTGAAAGTATTAGCATCTGACATGTCCAGGTTTTTAAGAATATCTTCCTGAACTTTTGGAGTAGCCGTTGCAGTAAGACCAATAATGGGCACTTTGCCCAGCTGTTTAATAATATGTCTCAGATTACGATACTCGGGCCTAAAATCATGCCCCCATTCTGAGATACAATGCGCTTCGTCAATAGCCACAAACGAAATTGGCACACTTTGCAAAAAAGCGACATACTCTTCTTTTGTTAAAGATTCGGGAGCAACATATAAAAGCTTTGTCAATCCAGAAGTAATATCTTTTTTTACCTGAGCAATTTCTGTTTTCGTAAGAGAGGAATTCAACACATGCGCAACTCCATTTTCTGAAGAAAGGCTTCGAATCGCATCAACTTGATTTTTCATCAAAGCAATCAATGGAGAAACAACAATTGCTGTTCCATCCTGAATTAAAGCGGGTAATTGATAACAAAGAGACTTTCCACCACCAGTAGGCATAATTACGAAAGTATTTGTCTTACCTAAAATACTCGTAATGACTTGCTCTTGCAAGCCCTTAAATTGGCTAAAGCCGAAATACTTCTTTAATTCTTTATGTATTTCAATTTCGTTTGAATTCATTCTTTATATTAATGGTAATTTGTATAAATTTGCAACACATAAAGATACAACTTTCTTTTATACATACAAATTTTAAATATTCTGTTTTGATTACAAAAGAAAATATATTGGCGATAGCCAAAAAAACAATATTATCTGAAAGTGAAGCAATTACAAAATTAATTGATTTTCTGGACGAAAATTTCTACGAAGCAGTTCAGCGGATTTACGAAACAAAAGGGCGGCTGATCGTTACCGGAATCGGAAAAAGCGCCATCATTGCTCAAAAAATGGTTGCTACTTTTAACTCTACCGGCACTCCATCCATGTTCCTTCACGCTTCAGAAGCAATTCACGGCGATTTAGGAATGATCCAAAATGATGATATTATTATCTGTATTTCAAAAAGCGGTAACAGTCCTGAAATTAAAGTTTTGGTTCCGTTATTAAAAAGATTCGGGAATACTTTGATTGCAATTACAGGAAACGTAACTTCCTTTTTAGCAAAAGGTTCTGATTATGTTTTAAATACTACTGTTGACATGGAGGCATGCCCGATCAATCTGGCACCTACAAACAGTACAACCGCGCAGCTTGTAATGGGCGATGCTCTAGCGGTATGCCTTATGGAAATGCGTGATTTTAAACCCGAAGATTTTGCGGTGTATCACCCAGGAGGCGCATTGGGCAAAAAATTACTGCTCCGCGTAAAAGACATGATCGAGCATTCTCTAAAACCAATGGTAACAGCAGACACTTCTATCAAAAAAGCCATATTTGAAATCTCTGAGAAAAGATTGGGCGTAACGGCTGTTCTTGAAGATGAAAAAATTATCGGAATTATTACCGATGGAGATATCCGAAGAATGCTGAACGACAGAGATTCTATTGCCGACTTAACAGCTAAAGATATTATGACTAAAAATCCAAAAATGGTTTCTTCTGAAACAATGGCGGTTGATGCGCTGAACATTTTAGAAGATTACTCTATCACACAGTTAATTGTTTCTGATGAAGGAACATACAAAGGCGTTTTACACTTACATGACATTTTAAAAGAAGGAATCATATAATGGCAAAGAAAAACCTTGGCGAGATGTCATTTTTAGACCATCTTGAAGAATTAAGATGGCTTTTGGTCAGAAGCACAGTTGCAGTTATCGTAATGGGAATTGTGACGTATTTTTTTAGTGATTATTTATTTGATGAAATAATACTAGCTCCAACAAAACCTTCATTTTTTACCTATGTTTGGTTTTGCGATCTATCGCACCAATTGGGTTTTGCTGACAGTATCTGCATCACCGAATTGAACTTTATTATTCAGAATACAGAGATGGAAGGTCAGGTTAATATTTTCGTCTGGATGTGTATCCTAGTCGGATTTATTACCAGTTTCCCTTATATTTTATATGAAATATGGAAGTTTATAAGCCCGGCTTTGTACGAGAAAGAACGTAAAAACGCAAAGTTGTTTATTTTTTCTTCTTCACTGCTTTTCTTTTTAGGAGTAATATTCGGGTATTTTGTCGTGATTCCGATGTCGGTAAATTTTGTCGCTACTTTCTCTGTGAGTAAAGTAGTGGTAAATCAGTTTACCATTGAGTCTTACATGGGAATGGTTAAAACGAGTGTTCTGGCCAGTGGTTTATTCTTCGAGCTTCCGATTATTATCTATTTCTTAACTAAACTGGGACTGGTTACTCCTGAATTTTTAAGAAAGTATTGGAAATATGCGGTTGTAATTATTTTAATTGTTGCCGCTATTGTAACACCTCCAGATGTTGTAAGTCAGACCATTGTAGCAATACCAATGTTGATTATCTACGAAATAAGCATCTTGATTTCGAAAATTGTCTATAAAAATAAATTAAAAGAAAATGTCTGATATCGTTCAAGAATTTAACGACTATCGTTCTAAAATGAACGAAAAATTACTAGCTGACAATAACAAAATTGTAAAGCGAATTTTTAATCTTGACACCAATGCATATGCTGCAGGCGCTCTTGATGTAAAAACAAAAGAACTTTTAGGTTTGGTTGCTTCTGCTGTATTGCGTTGTGATGACTGCGTAAAATATCATTTAGAAACCAGCTATAAAGAAGGCGTTACTAAAGAAGAAATGATGGAGGCAATGGGAATTGCAACTCTTGTCGGCGGTACCATTGTAGTACCACACTTAAGAAGAGCTTACGAATTCTGGGAAGCTCTTGAAGAGAATGGCAATTAGGAAATGTACCAATTTGATGATTAGATAATTTCTTGAAATGATCTAATTATTTAATTCTGAAATACAAATTCTAAATTTTGAAAATGCAATAATTTGTTAATTGATTCATCGGATTGATTATTTTACATTTATTTTGCCTTTCATATCAAATTATAAAATTGAATTTGAGTTAGTTTTTCAATTATCTCATTTTCTAATTATCTAATTATCTAATTGAACTAAATGAAGCTAAGAGCTGATAATTTAATAAAAACCTATAAAGGACGAAGCGTTGTAAAAGGAATTTCTGTTGAGGTAAACCAAGGAGAAATCGTGGGACTTTTGGGACCAAATGGTGCTGGAAAAACAACTTCTTTTTACATGATCGTAGGATTGGTAAAACCAAATCAAGGAAATATTTATCTTGACGATTTGAACATTACCGATTATCCAATGTACAAACGTGCACAACAAGGAATTGGATATCTGGCACAAGAGGCTTCTGTTTTTAGAAAACTAAGCATTGAAGATAATATTCTAAGCGTTTTACAATTAACAAACCTTTCTAAAGAGGCTCAAATTGCTAAAATGGAAAGTTTAATCGAAGAATTCAGTTTAGAACATATTCGCACTAACCGAGGTGATTTACTTTCTGGAGGAGAACGCCGTCGTACCGAAATTGCTCGCGCATTGGCGACTGATCCAAAATTTATTTTATTGGATGAGCCTTTCGCGGGAGTTGACCCGGTTGCAGTTGAAGATATTCAGCGAATTGTAGCCCAGCTAAAAAATAAAAACATTGGAATTCTGATTACCGATCACAACGTTCAGGAAACATTAGCGATTACCGACAAAACATACTTAATGTTCGAAGGAGGAATTCTTAAAGCCGGAATTCCAGAAGAATTGGTTGAAGATGAAATGGTTCGCCGTGTTTATCTTGGACAAAACTTCGAGCTTCGTAAGAAGAAATTGGAATTCTAAAAAAAATAATCAGTGTTCAGTTTTTTAGTGATCAGTTTGAAAAATGGAATTTTAAGATAAGTAATCAGTATTTAGTCTTTTAGTCATCAGTTTGAAAAACGGAATTTTAAGATAAGTAATCAGTATTTAGTCTTTTAGTGATCCGTTTGAAAAACGGAATTTTAAGATAAGTAATCAGTATTTAGTCTTTTAGTGATCCGTTTGAAAAACTGGAATTCTAAAAAAGTAATCATTGTTCAGTTTTTTAGTGTTCAGTCTTTTAGTGATTAGTTTGAAACTGAATACTAAAAGACTGAACACTGAACACTTTCTACTCGACCGTAATAAACTGCAATTGTTGTAAATCTCCGTTATAGATATTAACATCAACACGATGTTCGATCCCCGGCAAAGAAGCTTTTTCTGTAAACTGCCAAAACAGCCAGTCGTCTTCAATTTTTTCTCTATAGAAATTGTAGTTGGCAATCCAGAAGAGATATTCACTGAACTCTTCTTTCAAAAAATCAGAATAATATCTTTCTCCCGAATAAATAATCGGGCGAACCTGATAATGTTTTTCTACCTTGGTTAACCAACGCTTCAAACCTACTTTTAAACTATCCAAAGATTGATTTTTAGGTAGTTTTTCGATATCCAATACCGGCGGAAGATCTCCTTTTTCCAGCTTTACGGTTTTAATAAAAAGTGCAGCCTGCTCCAAAGAATTTTCGTTTGGACGATAATAATGATAGGCGCCGCGCATAATTTTTTCTTCTTTGGCTCCTTCCCAATTTCTTTTAAACTGACGATCGACTCTGTCATTTCCAGCGGTTGCACGAATAAAGACAAATTGAACGGGATATTTTTCGTCCAGAACTTCAACCTCATCCCAATCGACTTTTCCCTGAAACTCCGATACATCGATTCCGATTACTTTTCCTTTATGATTTTCGAGAACTCGAATATTTCGAACATCTGATAAGTGTTTATCAACTGCATCTTCGTCTAGAGTCTTTTCTGTTTTAAAACCTAAATAGTATGCCAAACCTTTGCGATAATGATAGATCAACGCAATAAACAATACAGCGAAAAAAAGTAATGATAACCTCTGAAAAACCCGGCCCAAAAATGATCTTCCTGAGTTTGATTTTCTTGAAGTTGTTTTACGGTAAGTCGTTTTTCTTGCCATTGAAATAAAACTACTTTTTCAAGAACAAATTATTAATAATTGACAGTAACACATAAAAAACGATAATTAACGGAATTGCAATGTATTGAAGAAAGACAATCATTACAATACAAACTGCCAAAAAGAATATTTGAAGTGCATTTTCTTTTAAGCTGAATTTCTTAATTTTTAACGCGAACAACGGAATTTCTGCATTCAAAATATAGGCACTGCATAATGTTATGACTAATAAAACCCATTGATTGGTTAAAATTTCCAGCATCATTAAAGAGTCTGAAAACTTAATAACCAACGGAAGGCTTAAAACAAATAAAGCATTTGCGGGTGTTGGCAGCCCAATAAAAGAATCGGTCTGACGTGTATCGATATTAAAATTAGCCAGTCGGTAACAAGAGCCTAAAGTAATAATAAATCCTAAAAACGGAATCGCTGGATTTGTTCCTAATTCGTGTCCGCTGTTTGCAAACATCGTATACATAACATAACCTGGAGTCACGCCGCTGGTAACCATATCTGCCAAAGAATCTAATTGTAACCCAAGCTCACCGGATACTTTGAATAAACGGGCAAAAAAACCATCAAAAAAATCAAAAAAGATTCCTAAACCAACCATGTAAAAGGCCATTAAATAATCTTCTTGCGAAACAAATACAATTGCTGCACAACCGCAGAAAAGGTTAATTAATGTAATTATGTTGGGAATGTGTTTTTTAATATTCATGTTTTAAAATTTTGATAATGGCAGAGAACAAATTTAGCATAATAACTACATGCAAAACGAGTTTTTGAAAGAGTTTTTTATTTTGAAGTCTTCGTTTTAGAATATTTCTGAAAAGGAATCATTTACATGCGCAAAATATTATATTTTTGAAAAAAAATAAAAGCAGGCCTCGATCTGCAAAAAACTATATCTTGAAGAAAATCTTTGCATTTTTATTGTTTTGGAGTTTTACGTTCCAATATGCACAAACTGTTCGAAAATACTCGAATGAATTTATGAATATTGGCGTTGATGCTGCTGCTCTCGGTATGGCGAGCGCTGTAACGGCATCTACCAATGATGTAAATGCAGTTTACTGGAATCCAGCTGGCTTAACTAATCTCGAAGATCATCAAATTGCTTTAATGCATGCTAGTTATTTTGCCAATATTGCCCAATACGATTACATTGGCTACGCAAGTCCGATTGATGATAGAAGTGCTTGGGGAATTTCGATGATTCGTTTTGGTGTTGATGATATTATGGACACCACACAATTAATCGACAGTCAAGGAAATATTGATTACAACCGAATTCGTTTGTTTTCTACTGCCGATTATGGTTTTACATTTTCGTATGCCAGAAAACTTCCTGTAGACGGTTTTCAATATGGAGTAAATGCTAAAGTTATCCGAAGAATAATCGGTAAATTTGCCAATTCTTGGGGATTCGGTTTCGACATTGGACTTCAATTTGAAAGAAACGATTGGAAATTTGGTTTGATGCTTCGCGATATTACCACAACTTATAATATCTGGAATATCGACGAAAAAGAGTACGAGAAAATCGCTAATGCTATTCCGGGAGAAAATAACGAACTGCCAGAAAGTACCGAGATTACTTTGCCAAAAGCGCAATTAGGAGTTTCAAAAAGATTTGATTTTCACAATGATTACAGTTTGGTAACTTCTGCCAATTTAAACATGCGATTTGAGCAGACAAACGATATTATTTCAACAAAAGCAGTCAGTATTGATCCTGCTGTAGGTTTTGAATTCGGTTATACAGATCTTGTTTTCTTGAGAGCCGGTGCAGGAAATTTTCAGAATGTAACTCAACTCGACAACACTGAAAAATTGAATTTCCAGCCTAATATCGGATTGGGTTTTAGGTATAAAGGGATTCAGGTAGATTATGCACTGACGGATTTAGGAAATCAGAGTACAGCTCTTTACTCGAATATTTTTTCTTTAAAAGTAGATTTAGGTATCTTTAGATAGTATCGCGAAATCAATAAATTCTAAAAAAATTAAAAACATGAAAAAGTTCCTTTTCAAAAAAGCTCTTTTTATTTTAGTATCCTTAACTAGTTTTATTGGTTTCAGCCAGAGTCTGCCGTTGTCTAAAGACGCAAAAATAAGTGTCTTAACCTGCGGATTGGGAAATGAAACTTATTCTTATTTTGGGCACACTGCCATTCGAGTTTCTGATTCTGCAAATAATATTGACTTGGTTTACAATTACGGAGCTTTTGATTTTAGAACGCCCAATTTTGTTGCCAAATTTGCTAAAGGTGATTTGCAATATTTTATTATCACTCATCCTTTCCCAGATTTCATTGCAGAATATAACGAGGAAAAAAGAAGTGTTTATGAGCAGGAATTACAGATCTCTTTAGCTTCTAAACAAAAAATATTTGACAACTTAAACAAAGCGTTGTTTTCTGAAGAACGCTATTATACTTATAAATTTATTGACAGAAACTGTACTTCTATGGTTGTTGAGGTAATCAATAAATCATTGGGAGGAAATGTAATTACAAAAAAAGGCGACACTACTATTTCTTACCGATCGATTTTGTTTCCTTACTTCGATGGCCATTTTTACGATCAGTTAGGGACCAGCATTATTTTTGGAACAAAAGTAGATCAGCCGGGAAACACCATTTTTCTGCCGTTCGAGTTAAAGAACAGCTTAGAAAAAACGAAATTTCAAAATCAATCATTGGTTTCTTCAAGTAAAACCTTAATTGAATTTGCAAAAGAAACTCCGAAATCTTGGTGGAATAACATCTACAGTTATATCATCCTTTTACTTCTTGTGGTTTTTGCAAAAAATAAAACTCTTGACAAAATCTATTTCGTGATTTTAGGTTTAATGGGAATCTTTTTTGTTGTGATGGGATTTTATTCGTATCACCTAGAATTAGAGATGAATTATAATGTTCTATTATTCAGTCCGTTTTTGTTGTTCTTAGTTTTATTTTCAATCCTAAAAAACAAAAAATGGACTTATCGATTCTCGCTGATACATTTTGTTTTTTTAATCGCCTACTTTTTATTTTTGATTAACAAAGCGCATTTCTTTATTATGCTTCCGTTGATCATAACAAGCGGTGTCGTTCTGGTTCGTACCGCAATTCGCAACAAAAAACCAATTCCGATTATTATTTAAAAATCTATTGACCGCGGTAGAATAAAACTGTGGTTATGGTTTTAAAAGTGATACTTAAATCCAGAAAAACGCTTCGGTGTTTTATGTAATACAGATCGTATTGCAGTTTAATCAAGCTTTCGTCTATTGATTCTCCGTAAGAATAATTTACCTGCGCCCATCCAGTAAGCCCTGGTTTGATAACATGACGCGTTTCGTAAAAAGGCATAACACGTGCAATTTCTTCAACAAAAAACGGGCGTTCTGGTCTTGGGCCAATTACGGCCATATCGCCCTTTAAAACATTAATAAACTGCGGAAGCTCGTCTACTCTTGATTTGCGTAGAAATTTTCCAAATGGCGTTATTCGTTTGTCATTTGCAGAAGCAAAAACAGCACCGTTTGTCTCAGAATTCTCTGTCATGGTCCTGAATTTGTAAATCTTAAAAACAACTCCATTTTTGCCTACTCTTTCTTGAGTATAAAACAGGCTGCCTTTGTTGGCAAATAAATTTAAAAAGGAAATAATTGGAATAAAAATCAAGCAAAGAAAAAGACCTGCAAAGGAAAGTAAAAACTCCATAAGACGAATCTGAAGCAGATACAAGCGATTATTATTACTTCTGCTGAAAGGGAAAAATCTGTAAAAATCTCTTTCAATGTAATGTACTGGAATTCGCTGTGTTTTGCTTTCGTAAACTTGTGTGTATTCTCTAATAATATAACCTGACTCCAGCAGATGGAGTAACTGCTGGTATAAATCTGCTGTAATTCCGTCTGTTTTTTGAGAAGCAATTACAATTTCCGAAACGTTATTTTTAACTGCAAAATTTACTAAATCGCTTTTCTTAATTTCTTTTACATAAGAAAATTCCAATTTCTCATTCGATAGTGAATCCGAGTTAACGAATCCGACAAATTTATAATGCGGATCTACGTTTTCAAGACCCAAAACCAATTCTTCAACTTGGCTTTGGTCGCATATTAAAATTACATTTTGCGAAAAACGAATTGAGGCTAAGAAAAAAACATAAAAAAAACGCCATACTAATAAGGCGCTCAAAACTGCAAAATAAAAAATAACAATTACCAAACGCTGTTTAGGCAATTCTGGAGACAAAACAGGAGTAAACAAATAAACGGTAACGCTTACTATTGCAGTAAGAATGGTGCTTCGCATAATCTGCAGCTGGTTACTTGCTGTCTGGAGATTATACATTTCGAATATGGTTCCGAAAGAATAGATATAAACAATTAAAAGCAGTGGTTTAAAATAACGTAATCCATCTAAATCGAAATATTGATAGTCGAATAAAATGCTCAAAACAAATAGTGCCGATAAAACAAAAACGGCGTCAAAAACAGAAAGCAATACTTTCCTTTCTGAGATTTCAAAATGCATTTTTTTATTAGAAAACATCTTTAAATTTATTTTTTACTACTAAGATTCGGGGCAAATGTATTGTAAAAAAAATGAAATTATTCCATTATTTTCTACCCCTTTTCAGGTATTTTTACCTGTACAGATAAGAGCGTCAAAGCATAAATAAAAGCTGGTGCAGCAGTACGCATTGCAGCGTGATTTATAGTTAAAAGCCAAAAAATAAAAAAAGACAGAAAATACAAATGCTGTATATTGTCTGTGTAGAGAAGTATTGGGGTCAAAAACAAGAGTAAAAAGGCGAAAATTCCCAAAATACCATGTTCTGAAAGTAATCTTGTAATCTCATTATGTGACGCGACTTCTTCTTTCATAATTTCTAATCTTTTAGACTTACTCATTCCTGCTCCTACTCCAAATATCGGATTATCTAAAAAGAGCTTTATCTCAGCATCCATAATTTCTTCTCTTCCTCCTATTTTATCTTTCTTATCTCTTCCTTTGGCATCTTTGTTTGCATATCTTTTTTCAATAAGACCTCCAGTTTGTATAGAACTATATGTCCAAATTCCGATCCCCATTAAGGCTGTCAAAACAAATACTATGGTGAATTTACTTTTGCCTCTTGAATTAGAAAAATAATACAATAACGCTAAAAGACAAATAATCATCACTATAGCAGTAATAACACCTCCTCTAGAAAAAGTAACAATACCGCGATAGCTGACAAAAATTAATAATCCACCATTAAGCAAAAGCTCTATTTTTGATTTGGAAAAGAGAATTAATTGGGAGAAAAAAATAAAGATACCCAACCCAAGAACAGTTGATACTTGATTGGGGCCAAAACCTCCCGAAGTTTCAAAATTGGATTGCGTTCCTGTAACGACATCTCTTACACTTGGAGTATATAAAAATAAATATACGGTGATCGTAATTATAGGAAGGCCTGCCGAAAGTAAAATCTTCTGTACGGTTTCAAAAGAGATTTTTCTTCCATAGGTATACATCGCGCAAATCGCTAAACATACAGGCCCTGAAAGATTGAAAAAAAGAACTTTTTTTACATCTATTGAAAAATCTGAAGTGGTTGTAGTTATAAATACGGCAGGAAGTAAAAGGAATAAAAAAATCAAATAAATTAATCCGTTTTTTGAAAAATTACTATAAACCATACCTTGCAGCATGAAGAATATTACCAAAAACTTTACATATTCATTATTAAAATTTCCTCCTGTCATCCTGAGAAAAACCTCCGCTCCTATTAAATAAGATGCAACATAAAGTACTTCATTATTTTTATTCTGTTTCTTGTAAATAACATAAAAACCAATAACTGGAATTAAAATCCCAAAAAGCTTTGATAAAAATGGCAGTACAAAAACTATCAAAGCAATTAATGCATGAATAGCAATTAATCCTATGTATGTAAGTTTTTGGTTTTTCATTTGATTATCTTACTGTACTCCAACAATATTGTTTCAATAATTTTATCTTCATTATAAATATTTTCTACAACTTGTTTCAAGTGGTTTGCAAATTTGTTTCTAAGCTCGTTATTATTTATAATTTTCTGCATCTGAAGAATTATTTCCTGTTCATTAAGCGGGTCAAATAATAGCCCGGTTTCTTCATTTTTTATAATTTCAGAGCAATATCCCGCATTTGTAGAAAGTACTGGAAGCCCTGCACAGCCATATTCGATCAAAGTTACAGGAAAACCTTCAAATATTGAAGCTAAAACTCCAATTGAGGCTTGCTGCAGAATAAAATTAATATCACTTTTACTTCCATACAAAAAAACATGACTTTCTAAATTATGCAATTTTATAAATTCTTTTAAACTTGACGAATATAAATCCAAATAATCTTTACCTATCAAATGAAGACTCCAGTCATTTTCGTATAATTTAAGAGCTGTAAAAGCTTTTAAAATACTGATATGATTTTTAGGTTCTTTTAAATTAGCGAGAAAAACTATTCTTCTCCCTTCGGTTCCTTTTAAATAGGTATTTTGGTTTTGGTTTTGGTCTTTTTTTAAAATAAAATTTGGAATAAAAACTACATTTTTACATCTCAAATTTTCTAAACTCCACGCAGCCAGCTGCCGATTAACAGAAAAAATAGATGCAAAAAAAATGGAGAAATAAACTAATACTCTATTTTGCTTTTTTGATTGTTTGATTCTGGAACCGTAGTGATCGTGCCAAACAATTTTGATCTTAAATAATGTAAGTTTTACCAGTACAGCAATAAAAAAAGACGAACTATGAGCATGAATGACTTCAACTTTATTTTTTTTTATAAATTTTCTCAGTCGAAAGACCGCATTTATGTCAAAACTTTTGGTTCTGTTTAAAAACAAATAAGAGACCTCCTGCCTGATTTGCTCCAAGAGCACGCCTTCTCGGCGCGTTGAGATCAAGCCAGAAAATTCGATTTTTTCCGAAAGAGCATTAGCATAATTTACTGCCATACGTTCTGCTCCGCCAATTTCTAAAGAATCTATAATTTGAACTATTCTCATTTATTTCTTTTTCAACAAAATATTGATGCTTCCTGCCATTAACTCCTGATCATTGTATTTTTTAAAATCGGAATGAATATTTAACTCTTTGAATTTTTTATAACTTTTAGATTCTGTATTGATTTTATCGTGCTCAAAGTGAACAATTTCAAACTGGTCTCTAAACAAATCCAAATATTGCGGAAGTCTCAATCGATTATGATAATCAAATTTAGTTTGAATTTTATCCCATTCTTCCTGACTATATTTTAAAAAATCTTGAAGCGAAAGAGAAGAATCACTATACGCTCTATGATCGCTCGGAGATATAAGATGTAATATATAGCTTCCTGATTTTAAACTAGAAAATAAAAAATTATGTATTTCACGTATATCGTTAGGAGGAACATGCTCTAATACAAATCTGGACAATACTAAATCTATATCTTGAAGATTTCCGTTACAAATATTCGTTTTTGGATAGTACGAAACTCCTTTTAACAAAGGATACTTACTTTCAGATTGAAGTTCAAAAGCATCACGCTGCTTATAATACTCATTAAGTTCTTTAATCTGTTTTAAATTATAATGTTCATTGATATCATAGGTATCTACATGTTTTACTCCACCTTCAAGAATTAATTGATATGGAAAAACAGGCACCCAGCCTGAACCTAATTCACCAATTCGTATACCATCAAGACTTTTACCATTTTCTTTTAATATTCTAACAACTGTTTTATAAGTGCCATAAGCCGCATTTATTTTTTTATCAATTGTTAACTTACTGGTGCTATTTTGCAAAAAATGATATAAATTATATCCTATTGTATTGGGTAAGATGGAAAGAACCTTAAATATTCTTGTTTTTGTTGAATGCTTCATATTTAACTATATCATTTCTTTTATTTCTTTTTGAAAAACGTCTAAAGTATATTCTCTAGACCAGTCTGCTGCTTTTTTATTTTTATCTTTATAAACAGCTGTTTCTTCTAAGATGTATTCTATTTTTTGGCAATCTTTTTCTAAATCCATTTCTAAAAGTATGCCTCTATTCTCATTATCCAACATGTAAGGAATACATGAAACCTTTGTTGCTATAGGCACACAACCCCAGAACATTCCTTCGGCTATTGCTTTTGGCCAGCCTTCACTAACAGACGGCAATATAACAAAATGACTTTTTTGATAAGCTTCTTTTATTGTTCTCCTATCATGATTCCCTTTTAAACTAATTTTCATTCCGAGATTATTAGCATTAACATAGTTTAAAAGCAAATCACGGTTTATTCCTTCTCCGTATAAATCTAAAGAAACATTATAACCCTTTTTAATAAGTGCTTCAATCAACTTTACAGCATAAAGCGGATTTTTACCATCGGTTAAGCTTCCTACAAAAATGAATTTTATGCCTAAATTAAAATCGTCTTTTTCGATTACTTCTTTTTCAGATTCTAAATAACTTGCAGTAAAAAAAGGTTTTATATTTTTTGATTGTTTGTCCCAATTTCCATAAACTAAAACCTTCATATTCTTAGTTAAGAAAGTGTTGGACAAAACTTTTTTTTGTAATTTATAAGTCCATGGCTGTTTGCTTTCCGGATCCCAATTACCAGCATACTTAGCCGTTTTTGTTTTTGAAGGAAAAAAAACCTGAACAAAGCAGCCAATTAATCCCATGTTTCCCGGACATCTCAAATGAATATGATCTGCACGATTCATTTCTATAAATATCTTGTAAAAGATAATCGGTAATTTGACCAGTGAGGTTATTCTGTTTTTTAATGTTGTAAAACTAAAATCTGGAACTTTTTTAAAAGTAAGATTATTACAATCATATGCAGAATCAATCGGAGTAATGTCTCTAGAGGCCAAGGGCGCAACAATTGTCACTTGATCTGCAAATTTGATCCAGATATTCATTTCATTAATATAAGGGGAATAACCATAATATTGGTTGTTTTCCTTTGTATGAATAACATTGGTAATGATAAGAAAATTACTCATTGTCTTTTTTAATTAAATTTTTAAAGAAAGACACATCTCTTTCAACCGCTTGTTTCACTTCGTAATTATTTTTAAAATGATCAAAACCGCTTAAGGCTAATTTATTTCTCAATTCAGGCTGCAAGATTGCTGTTTTAATTTTAGCACTCAAATCATCAGCATTGTTGGTCTGAAAAAGTAGACCGGTTTTATCATTTTCTATAATTTCTTTGATTCCAGTATTATTAGATCCAATTACTAAGGTTTTCATACTCATTGCTTCTATTACCGTGTAACCAAAAGCTTCTGCTAGGCTCGGAACAACAGACAAATATGATTGTTTAAACATTTGTAATACTTGGGTCTTAGGGAGATTGCCTTTAAATATAACAGACTGCTCTATTTTCAAATCGACAATCATTTTTTTTAGATTCTTTTCTTCTTCACCACCTCCAATAATCATTAATTCAAATTCAGGAAACTGCGAATGAATCTTTGCAAAAGCTTCTACGAGGACCTCAACACCTTTAGATTTATGCAGTCGACCGACATAAACAATTAATTTTGAATCTTCAGAATTAGTTATTTCTATTTCCGAATACAGATCTTTAACCGAATTTGGCAAGACTTTTATCTTTTTACTGGATACACGATAATTCTGTTCTGCATCTTTTTGGGTTGCTCGAGAATTTGCAACAATATTGGTTGCTAATTTAAAAATCAATGATTTTCTTAATAACAATAATTTTTGCTGCTTAAATTGTGTGGTTAATGTACTTATCCAAGCAATTCTAATTTTAACACCGTATAAGAATCCAACAATCAAAAATATATTAACAGATCCAAAAACTGAGATAGTTGCAACTGGTTTGTACTCTCTCATATTTTTATACAAAAAAATACCATCTTTTAGTTTTGTTGGTCTTTTGGACGGCCAATATTTCACAATAATATTCTCGGATAAAGAAATCAAATCATTTCTTTTTGTATCTGAAAATACAATTACTTGAAACTCATCCTTAAACTTTTCAGCCAGCGTGGAATAATAATCTGAAATAGAACTACTTCCTAAAGAAAAAGAAATAAAAACTGTTTTCTTCATATTTGTCTCGGCTTATTAAACAGCAAACTTATATATCCAGCAATTCTACCCATTGTTTCTGTAAAAGCTTTTTTACTTTCCACAGCACCACTTAATACGTTTGTAAATCTAATTATTGCTAATAAAATCGTAATCATATTCCATTTAAATCGATCGTTAAGACTTGGGTTTGGATTTTTGATTCGCCAGACGTACCATCCATTTCGAACCACCATTTTACCATATTGATATTGATTTGGACGTCCTGAAGGTGCATGATAATGATTTAGTTGCGCTTTTGTATTGATCACATTTTTACCATATTGTAAAGCTCTAAGGCTAAAATCTGCATCTTCATACAATCCATAACCTTCAAAAAATTTAGAAAAATGAATCTTCTCAAAAACAGTTCTTTTAAAGGACATCGACATGCCAATCAATAAATCAACTTCATAACTTTTTCCTGTTAACGGAAATCCGCAAGTTCTCCCATGAGAAAAAGCAGGCATTTTTCCAGGACCAAGATTTGAGGCCAGTCCTAAATAATTTCGAGCTCTATTTCTTAGTCCTTCTTTATAAATATAATTTTCAAAAAAATAGTATTTATTTTTATTAAACATTATTTTGGAATCGTGGGGTTTCCATTTATTTTCGTTCAACGCTACACCGCCTACTCCTACAACTTCAGAATCTAACTCAAAAGTCTTAATAATTTCTTCAAAGTACCCTTTTTCTAAAACGGTATCATCATCTAAAAAACAGACTATCTCAGTTTCTACAGCCAATTTTGAAACACCAAAATTTCTCTGTTTTGTTAAACCACGATCTTGATCCGAAACCAAAAAATATTGAACCCTTTTAAATTGATTTTCTTCAACAACTTTTTTTGATTCTTCGTTACTAGAACCATCAATTATTAAAATGTCATTGGGGTATAAATTTTGTTCTTCAACCGATTTCAATAGTTGTAAAAGCGAATCAGGACGCATGTATGTACAAATAACCAAAGAAAAATTCATCATGCTTTTTTTAGTTTTAATTTATCTGACCAATAAATGCTTTGTTTCCATTGTTTTTCAAAGTTCTTAAGATAGATTATCGGATTTTTAATCTTTTGAACTTTATAAAATTTGAAAAACAGTATCGTTTTGTAGCATTTTATTTGTTGCTGCGATAAATGTAATTGCATGTTCAACATAATTGTAGGTGATGGTTTTGGCTGTATTTCATCATTATCCCAAGCTAAAATTGGTTTAACTCTAAAACCGCCTATTGGTGCTTTTAAGTGCAATATTTCTAAATTAGGAAAATAGATAACATCTACTCCCGAATTACGAATCTGCATGCCAAAATCAGAATCTTCTCCGTAGCCAAATTCAAATCTCATATCAAATTTAACGGTATCTAATAAAGATGCGTGTATGAAACTATTTCCTGAGCCAAAAATCTGTGCTTGACTAATAATCTTATTTTCCTTAATTTCTTTTGGCTGCAAATAGGAGGTTGATAACGACTTTATTCCATAAGACTTTAAATTAGCCAATACATCCTTTAATAAATTCTCATCAAATCTATTATCATCATCGTTCAAAAATACCCATTCACTTTCAATTAAAGACAGTGCGGTATTTCTAGCGTTACAAACACCTGTCTGATTTGTAAATATGTGTTTAATTTTAAATGGCCAATTTTCATTTTTAATATAATCAAGCTCTGAAACACTATTTTTATCAGGATTTTGCTCGACTATAATTACATTTTCTGGTAAATGAACCTGTCTGGACAAATCCTTTAAAACGTCGTATAAGTATTTTTTTCTTCCGATTGTTGGAATTATTACATCAATCGTGTTTTTTTCTACAACCTTATTTATTGATTCAACCTTAATATTTTCTAGTGAATTACTTCTTAGATTTCTTTTTCGATAGACAAAACTTTTTAAAAGAGGAAAAAAAAGTGTTTTTCTTTCATAAACCAATAAATTCAGAAATAATAAAAAGACCCATCGAGTTCTGTAATGCTGCTTAACAAACTTAAATAAGACATCCCAATTATCTTTGAGTTTGTTTTCTTTCTCCAGAAAATCTTTTATCAACAATGGTTCAGAATAACACAAAAGTCCTTGGTCCATACCGAGTTTCGCCATAGAACACAGAAAATAATCAAAATCATTATCTAATGTAATTTGATTTTTTAAAGCTGACAAAACCGAGGCATGAACACCTCCCGTTTTGCTGCTCATAATCCATGTAGGATAACGAACTTTTTTATTGATTTTTATGTACGGAGATTGTTCTACGTAGCCTATAGCATCAGGTAAAAAATTACTTGAAATTAAGTTGAAGGAAGCCAGTATTTTTTTGTGATGAAAAATAACAGGCAGAGCTTCATAATTTAAATTGTCTTTTAAAGATAATTCACACCACAAAATAAGTTCATCAGGATATTTCTCTGCCAGAGTAAACAGTGCTTCTGTTATTGTGACATTTTTAAAAGCAATAGAGTCTTGATTATTTTTAACCTCTACAACTAAATTATTTTTATGATAAATAACTACCATCTTTAATTTTTTGAGGTTATTATTCTTTTATAAAATTGAATATTTTGCAGTACGACCTTATTAATATCAAACTTTTCTTCAACTCTTTTTTTAGCCATTTTACCAAGTTCTAAAACAAATTTATCATCTCTTAAAATCTGGCAGATCCTTTCAGCATACAAATCATGATCTGAAGGATATACCAAAAATCCACTTTCTTGATCTACAATTAATTCTTGGGCCCAGCCAATATTACTGTTTACAACTGCTTTTTGCATTGCCATAGATTCTATAGTAACCATTCCTAACGTTTCTGCAAAAGTTGGAAAAACACAAACATTTGCCTTCTTAATATAGTTTTGTATTTCTTGATAAGGAATTTTTCCTGCGTATTGAACCGATGGCAAATCTTCAATTTCAAATTTTTCTTGCATTAAAGCCCATGTAGAATCACTGCCGGTCTCGATATCGGCCGAATCACTTCCAATCAAAATTAATTTTGCCTCTGGAAAATTCTGGCGTACTTTATTGAAAATCTGTGGCAGTTCTAAAACTCCTTTTTTTCGAATTAAAGTACCGATGTATAGCATTATTCCTTTTTCGAAAACTTCTGGAGACTCATTCGAAAATTTTTCCAATTCCAAACCATGATGAATCGTCTGAATTTCTTTGTTTCTAATTTTAAATAATTCTTTAGAAACGTTACCCGCAAAAGTTGTTGGTGCAATAAAAGCCTGTGCCCTTTTTACCGAAGTTTTTTCAAACCAAAAATTTTTCTTCTTTTGCGGTCTTTTTTCCAAATGACAGAAATAAGTATCACTTCCGTGAAAACGAATTATTAATGGAATCTTAAACTTCATAAAAGCGGTAATCCCTGTCCAATCAGGTGCTTCAATAAGATCTATTTTTTCTTCCTTAATTACTTTATTACAGTAATTTTGAATGTATTGACGATGAAAATACCACCCAAATAATTTAAATTTTCTGCCTTTTATTAAATGAAGAGTTACATCATTTTCGACAATTATTTCTTCTGTTTGCTGCCCATAAACAAAAACAGTAACTTTTACTTTTTCTTTACTTAAAGCAACCGTAAGGTTTTTTATACTCGTTCCAATTCCAGCGGCATGTATTACTTTTGAGTGTGGAAATTCGGGGGTCAAAAAAGCTATATGCATCTATTTCTTAAAAAAGTCGTTTAAAATTCTAGCTGTAAACTTTTTAGCGCCGTCACTTGTCATATGGCCGCAGGAAGAAAAATATTTATTCTCGACCACTGCATTTTCATAATTATGAATTTCAGGATAAGCTTTCTGTACCTTATCAAAATAATTCATTCCAATAACATTTTCGCACATTGGAGTCATAACTGCAATAAAATTGATGTTGTTCTCTTTACAGATTGTTTTTATTTCTTCGTAATACTTATTGTGAGGAAGCGGGTTTAAATTGACAATGTTATTTTTCATATTGCCATTTTTATGCTTTTCTAATGGATAAAAGCCTAAGTTATCTAATGCGTTTGTTTTTTTACCAATTGCAGTAAAAAAGGTCTCTCTCACTCCAATTTTTGTCTCATACTTTATAAATCTATAAAAAGGAATATAATATAATTCTTTAAAGTTTTTTTGAGATTCAAAATGATCTTTGATTACTTGCGAGTTATGAATATAAGGTAAAAATAAGGACGCAATTCCTTCCGCTTCACGATCATTTGAAAGATTCAAATCTGCTTCTAGAATTACATTTTTTATTTTGTAATTTCGTTCTATCATTAACTTTAGCATCAACGAAGCTTCAAACAAATGACCGCCGCTCATCCCATAATTGAAAGTTTTTAATCCCTTATCTTCGAACATTTGAGATACAAAATGATTGTTCGCTCTAGAGGAACCTAAAATAATTACATCAAAATTTTGAGCTTTCGAATTTATAACATTTTCAACTTTGCCTCTATTTTGAGATTTCATATATACATAAGTATAAAGCCCATCCAGAAGTACAGCGCATAGAACTATTATTACAAAAACTTTAGCGATATATAATAAAAACTTCTTCATTAGAATTGAAAATAAATAAATTCTTTATAATCTGAATACGTTCCAAAAGCAATGACTGCAGTTATAGCCAGAGCCATTTTTAGTAAACTTCTTTTTCCTGACAAAGGCTCCACTTTAGTACGATTGTACCATTCTACCAAAACAAATACTGCAATCATAAGAATGATTTCATAATTATATCGTTCGTTATCCAGATATTGAAGACCAAAATCTCTATTGGTAATTATTCTTTTTAAATATAAAAAGGCATCAGAAATTGTTCTGGCCCTAAAAAATACCCAGGCAATACAAGTCAATAAAAAAGTCGTCAGAATACTGAATAATACTTTTACAGAATCTAAGTTCCATTTCAGAACAATAGCGTCAATATTATTTCTATTGCTATCAGACAATAATAAAGGAAGAAAATAAACCGCATTTATAAATCCCCAAACAATATAGGTCCAATTGGCACCATGCCAAAAGCCACTGACAATAAAGATGATAAAAGTATTTCTGATTTTCATCCAAAGTCCGCCTTTACTGCCTCCTAACGGAATGTATAAATAATCTCGAAACCAAGATGAAAGCGAAATGTGCCAGCGTCTCCAAAATTCTGCTATATCTCGTGAAAAATAAGGATAATTGAAATTTCTCAGTAAGTCTAAACCAAATAATTTGGATACTCCAAGAGCAATATCTGAATATCCTGAAAAGTCTCCATAAATTTGAAAAGCAAAATAAACTGCTCCTAAAACTAGTGATAAAGAATTAACCGAAGAGTAATTATCAAAAATAGCATTTGCATATACAGCGCAAGTGTCTGCAATGACCACTTTTTTTACCAAACCCCAAACAATTTGATAAACGCCTTCTTTGGCTGTCTCAGCATTAAATTCCCTTTTTATTTTAACTTGTGGTAATAGATGTGTAGCACGTTCTATTGGTCCTGCAACTAAAAGCGGAAAATAACTTACGAAAAGCGAATAATCTACAAAATTGTGTTCGGCTTTGATTCTTTTATAATAAATATCAATTACATAAGACAATCCGTGGAAAGTATAGAATGAAATTCCGACAGGCAGAATTACTTCTATTAAAATTGGACTTGCTTTAAATCCTAAAGAAGTAAACATTTCGGCAAAAGAAGCCGCGAAGAAATTATAGTATTTAAATATTCCTAAAAATCCCAGATTGACAATAATGCTTAACCAAAACCAGAATTTTCGTTTTTTATCTGAATCGGAATTTTCTATCTGAATTCCGGTATAATAATCCAGAAAAGTAGAAAAGACCAATAAAAACAGAAACCTCCAATCCCAACAGGAATAGAAATAATAGCTGGCAATAATTAGTAAAGCATTTTGCGTACTTTTTGTTTTATTGAAAACAAACCAATAGAGAAAGAAAACTATTGGAAGGAAAATGGCAAATGCCAACGAATTAAAAAACATAAATAATTACTTTTTTAGAATACTGCTTAAGCTTTCCCAAAGTTTTGCAGAAGCTTGAGTTGGGTTTGGGCCAACGATAATTTCAAACCATTTTTTACTTTCGAGAACACTTGACGCTTTTCCATCAAGAATATCTTTTACAATCAGTGTTAAATCTTTTTTATCTCGTACCCATAGAGCTGCTTCCTCAGAAGGTTTTGATCTAAAATGAATGTATTTGTAATTTTGTCCAATATCTCTAATTCCTTTTTTTAATTGCGGCTGTTCGTAATCAAAAAAGAGGCACGACTTATCATGAGCAGAAAAGTCAAACACCATTGAAGAAGCAATGTTTCCAACAAATTCTGTATACTCACAAATGTTTGACTGCAAGGCAAAATCTTCTTTTGTCGGCATAATTTCATTCCAGTTTTGTCCAACTGGTGTCCAAAGCGGATCAATACTTATAATTACATCTTTATACAATTCTAAAATTGCATCGTAACGATCTGTAAAGTCTACAGGGCATTTACGATAAATAATTCCTAAAGAGTATCCTTGGTTATTTAATTCTCTAACTGTCAATGCTAGGTCTTCAAGATAATATTGGTCAAGCGGAGAAGTCACGATATCATCTCCTGAAAAGCAGATGTATTTTTTGTCAAGATCCAGATTATGTGTTTTGTAAAACTCTTCTCTTGTCTGCAAAAGACTTGTATCAAAATGGCTTTCGAATTGAGGGGTCCCTGTAACAAATACTTGACTTTCGTTCACATACGGACAATACATTAAAAGCTCTTTCTTCATATAGTCACTCCATACAAAATAGTAATCTGTTTCTATTAAAGTTGTGGCTTTAGGAAGATTGTCCCACGAAAAAATAAACGTTCCAGTTGGAATCCCTAAATCCTGCGCAGCTAAAATTGATGCTATTGCTTGTGTCGGACGCGGGTTTGTACAGAAAACAAAATCGGGTTTGTGTTCTTCCAGCTGTTTTTTACTTTCTTTATATTTATTTGTGTTACGCTCTCCTTTTTTTATTTGCTGCCTAACCCATTTAATTCCTTTTTCATTAGAACCAAAAAATGTTAGGGCATCAACCATTAAGCTTTTAAACAGATTAGAAGCGCCTTTATAGGAATGAGGAAAATTATAAGTATTGTAAACTACTTCTTTAAACTTTTTATCAAAAAAATTCAACTCCATTCGCTTTCGAGCACGAGTATAAACCGTGGTCAATGGATGCAATGATTTTTCCTGAATTTTTAATTCTTTGAACCCTAGCTTCTCCTTAATAGAAAATGGGGTATTATTCCAATACGTGATATCAAAACCCTCTTTCTCTCCAATTTCTTTAAAAGAAGTTAAGGCAAAATTGCGAAGTCCTACTCCGTCTGGTAAAAAAATAAAAATGTTCTTTTTCATTTACAATAAAAATCATTCAGAAAACTGTTTCTCAAAACAGCATTATTTAAAAGGACAAACTTTCATAAGCCCATCACACAATTCCTCAATTTTTTGTTTTTGAGGAAGATTTGGAAATGCATTAAAAAGTGCTTCCATTTGTTCAGAAGAATAAGCGGTTGTTTTAATTTCCGGTTTATAAAAAGGAATCTCAACAGATTCCATATAATCCTGATATTTTATATCATCTCCAAAAACCTTATCCGAAAATTTCTGCCACACGGCAGGAATTCCGTAAGCGTGTGCCATAATAATTCCGTGAAGAGAAGATGAAATAATTTTTTCACACTGTAGAAATTCAACTGTTTTTTCTTCAACATCATTAGTCATCATATCGATAAGCAGTACTTCTGGGTTATCCTTGAACCATTCCTGTACTTGCTTATAATCATTGTAATGAGGTACAAAGCCAAATTTGTATTTCTTTTCAATTTTTGGATTAAAATATCGAGGTAGCAATAACGCTGGATCTCCATAAATCTCCGGCACATCGCAGCCAAGTTCTACTAGATATTTTCTTGTTTGAGGGCCTCGAACAGCTAGAAAAACGGCTTTTTTTATTTTTATTTTTCTATCTATGATACCACTTCCCCACACAATACATTTATGATTTACATTTCCTAAAATGCTTCCAATAGTTACATAAATAGGAAATGCAAAGTCCAGTATTGAAAACTTTTTAGGCCAAGCAAAAACAACTATCTTTTTGGAGATTTTTTCTACTAGATATTTTCCAAGAACATCTCCATAATTTTCTTTGGATTTGCCTTGTATTACCTTTTCGTTCCACCAAAAAAGTCTGATTTTGTTTGAAAAAAGCATAGCTCTAAACCTTTTTATTTTTCAGTTTATCTCTCTGAACTTGTTCAATCGGTAAAATATCAGTCGTTTTATAAGTCAATGCTTTGTATACAGCATCAAGATCACGAGTTAATTTTCTTAATCCCATTGGTTCAAGAGAAGCCGCATGGTCTGTTCCCTTCCACGTTCTATCAATTGTGTAATGTCTTTCGATAATATTGGCTCCCAAAGTATAAGCCGCAATATCTACAGCGATGCCTAAGTGATGTCCAGAAAAACCAATATGTTTTACTTTGTCTTCGTATTTTTCTCTCAGTAAATTAATGTCCAATAAACAAACATCCTCAAACGGAACAGGATAACCAGAAGTACAATTGTATAAAACTAAATCTTTATTTCTTCCATTTTCTGTAAAAAAGTCTACTAAGATATCTGCTTCGCTCTTTGTAGTCATTCCCGTAGAGATGTGAATTTCTCCTTTGTAATTGTCACAAAGCCACTTTAACATTTCATAATTATTATTGCAAGCCGAAGGAATCTTAATAAACTCTGGATTCAAAGAAGCAATTTCTTTTGCAGAAGTAGTATCCCATACCGAAGTTGAATACGTGATGCCAATTTCCTCGCAATATGCTTTTAATTCACCATGCTGTGTCACATCAAACTCTAAAAATTCTCTATGCGCTCCATAAGTATCTCCATAAGAATTTGAAGCATTAGGGTGTGGTGCATCGTACTGCTCTTCGGTAAGAAGTTCTCTATTGTTACGTTTTTGGAATTTTACGGCGTCTGCGTTTCCGAAAATTTTAGCGATTTTAATCAATTCTTTGGCTATTGCCATTTCTCCTTTATGATTACATCCAATTTCGGCAATCACGTAAGGTTTTTTAAATTCCTTCATAACGTTTATTATACTTTAATAAAATTTCACAAATTTCTCTTATTGCACCCGCTCCAGATGCATGGGTCAGCACATAATCTGCATTAGCTTTGACAACATCTGTTGCATCAGAAGGCGTAAAAGACCAGCCTACACTGCAAATATTGGCCAAATCATTTACATCATCGCCTGCGTACGCAACGGCGCCAAAACTACTATTTCTCTCGGAAAGAAAATGTGTTAAAAAGGAAAATTTATCCTTAACACCCAAAAAAGTTTGTTTGATCTGCAATTTCTTCATTCGCTGCGCGACTAACTCTGAGTTTTCAGAGGTCATTACAACTACTTCAACCTGATTTTGACGAAGAATTTCTAAGCCCATTCCATCACGCATATCAAATTTTTTGGCTAGTTCGCCCTCTTTATCATAATAAACGCAGCCGTCTGTAAAAACTCCGTCAACATCTAACACCAAATAGTTGATACGTTGATGCACTTTTCTTTTTTTCTGACGGTCTGCTAATAATTTCTCCACGATTTCCCAATCCGACAAACTATCAATTTCAACCAAAGACTCTTCCGGCATTTTTACTAAACCAATAGAATCGCTTACTCTGTTCTTCGATTTTAAAAATGCTTCTTTTGTGGTAGCATAAACAGCTCCGTTTTCTATTAATAGTCCTTCGAAATCTTGACGTCTTGGTCTATTAAAAACATCATAATTACTTGGAGTACCGTCTGAATTCCAGATAAAACGATGTGTATTAACAACAGTCAATGCCGATTCCTTTTTATTAATAAGAATTTCGCCTAACACTGCGTTAATATCTGCAGCACTTGTCATTGGTGAAGTTGCCTGCAATAAACATAAAATATCGAAATCATTTTGTATCTGTTCTGCAAATTCCAGCATGGCACTTTCAGTTGATGCAGTGTCAGATGCATTTTCATCATTTCGTAAAAGTGTTTTTACTTTTGGCGACCATGAATATTCTCTTTTAATATATTCTATGATTTCGTGATCATCTGTAAAAACATATACTTCATCTAGTTCTGAAAAAATAGCTTCTCCTAAAACCCAAGAGAAAAGAGGTCGTCCAAGCATCTTTTTTTTATTCTTTCCAGGAATCCCTTTGGAGTTTTTACGAAGTGGTATTATCGCGGTTTTTTTCATAATATTCTTTATTTCAAAATCAAATATAATTTAAAAGTGGTTATTTATTTGTCATTAAAAAACTTTAAGCTTTATATAAAGTCTTTTAAGTGATGACTAACTTAATCAGCCTGAGACATAACTTCCAAACTTAGTTAAGTTTAATATTTTAACAATACACAGCGCTATCAGTAAACATAAAAATACAGTCAAAGGGATTCCGACAAAAGGTGAAAACAATAATCCATTAATTCCAATATTTTCCAATGTCCATAACACTAAAACATGTGTTAAATAAATACCGTAGCTATATTGGTTAATTTGACTACAAATCCAGTTCTGTTTTCTATTGAATAAATCTGAAGATCTAAAAAAAAGAAAAAGACCTATCGAACTTATCAAAACATTCAAACTAAAAAAATCATATAATGAGGTATTGAGTTTCTTCTGAAAAATAGTTAAAAAACAAGTTCCAATAAAAGTCATTAAAATTCCGAAAATGAATAATACTAATGAAGTAAGTTGGAATTTTCGAATATTTTTTATTTCAATAGTAGAGAGATAATATCCTAATACTAGATAACCTGTATATTCAGAAAAAAAAGATAATTCTATATTTGGCATAAAAGCCCCAATCTTGAAATTTTTCACTAATAAAGTTACAAACCAAATAATCAGAAAATAATGAATTTCTTTTTTCTTAGCTCTAATTACCCAAAAGTTAAGAATCGGCACAATCAATAACAATCCTAAAAGCATATAGATATACCATAAATGATAAGCACTGCCAAAATAAACTGATCTCACTATTTTCTTGATAATTTCTAAAAAAGATGCTGTTTTATAAAAGTCTGTTTTAATAAAAATGACGTACAATGCATAACATATACTCCAGAATATAAAAGGCAGAAGAATTCTGATTACCCTTTTCTTGAAAAACTGTCCTATCTCTAGATTTTTATTAAATAATAAAGCTCCTGAAATCATCACAAAAACCGGTACACAAAATCTGGAAACAGCATCAAAAAAATTAGCCGTATTCCAAGCAGAAAACGTTAATGTTTTGTAACTGCTTACTAAGGGTGAAGATGCATGCAGAAATATTACAGCAACTGTGCTAAAAACCCGCAGATAAGAAATCCACAATAAATTCGGTTTTGTTTCCAATATTCTATATTTTTCTAGTTATGACAAAGGATTAAATACTTGCAGTTGAGGAGATTTTTTTTCTTTATTTTCAATAGCCACAATTAAATTTTGGCATTCAGAAACAAAATCAGGTTTTTCAAAATCTATAAAAAAAACCAAATCTTCGTCTAAATATTGCTTATAAATTTCAAGCCCCAATTTGTTTATAATTAGAGTTGGTATATTCATCATTCTGGCTTCAATTAAACTGCCCGAATAATTTGTGATATGTAATATTGACTCACTCAGCATTTCTGGAAGCGGTTTCTCTACCGAATTCTGAATTGTTACTTTTTCTTTGATTTCATTAGCCAAAAGAAATTGTTCCATATTTTCTTTTGATACTGAATTTCGCGGGTGTAGTCTTAAAACCCATTCATAACCTGTCTTTTTGATTAATGAAATTATTTCCTGAGTCACCATTTCTTCTAAACTAGAAAGATGCAGTGTGTAAAGTATTTTTTTCTGAGATTTTTCAGCATCTTCTTTTTTATTCAACCAATATGATACATATGGCTGGCCAATTACTTTTGATTTTATGTTAGTTGTATTTACTGCCCATAAATCTATATTTTTTTTTGATTCTTCATCCCAAGTCCAAAACTCTTTTACAACAGTATTAAAACCATCTTTAGGGATTTTTGTCCAATTACTAAATGCCATGTTATTTATTTGAGAACCATGTTGCAAATCGACAGAATGAAGACCTCTTTTATTTGCAGACACAATTGCTGCCGTCAAATCGTCTAAACCGTAATATCCTAAAAAAATAATTTTTTCAGGCTGAATTTTTTTAAATAGAATGTCAAAAAATCCTCTGGCAGCGTTAACTTTATTACTCCACTTTATTAGATTAACTTTTTCTATGCTGATTGCTTTCAAGTTTAAAGAATCATAAAAATCTTCAAATCCCTCTAAAGCATAATTCTTTTTTTTATTGTCAAATTTAGAAGTAAGGTTTTTAATTTTTTTATAAGAACCTAGATATTTTTCTAAATTGATGATTGCATTATTATTAAAGTTTTCTTTGTTTATTTTTCTGTATTCAATTGTATAAACATCATTTTCTAAATTATGTGTTTTAATCATTGAATCATAAAATCGATTAAAATACTTTCCTTTGTAAAGGATACGGTGATAATGTGCTCCAAAAAAAATGATTTTCTTTTTCTTTAACTTCAGAAAAAAGAAAACTAAAATAAAATAAGAACTTAGTAATTTAATAAAATGTTTCAGATGTTTTAAGAAAATAATTTTCTCAGCATGTTGCTTATTTTGACTATTAACTGCCGAAGTCGAAAATAATCTGCTTAGAAAATAGGTATAAATTTTAATGCGTATATACGGCCAAACATGAATCTCATTAATAATCCATTTGTCTACCGGCCATTTTTGTTCTATTTCAAGTATCAATTGCTTGATTTCTTCTTGAGACGAAATATTAGTCTGCAATTTATTTTCTTTTTTAATTTTTTATTTATGTTATTTATTGGCTAAAATCTTTCTTTCAATTTAACAACAATTGATTGTATCGTTCTACGACTTTGTCTTTTAAATAAGAGTATTCTAACGCTATATAATTTTTATCATTCGATTTGTATTTTGAAGCCAGCATAACTCCTTTTAAGATCAAATTTTTAATCTCATCAATATCATCGCAATCTTCAATTAACAGCCCGTTTTCTTCAGGGGAAATAATTTCCGCAGTAGCGCCTCCGGGATTAGATTGAATGGGAAAAACATCCATGCAGACAGCTTCAAGCATTGTATTCGGAATTCCATCAGAATTGCTGTTTCCAATATACAAAAGCGATTTCCCCATAAGTTTAAGAACTTCTGTATGTGTAATTTTTCCTTGAATCTCAAAATTAGATTGTTCCTTCAAGGTTGAGTGGTCAACATATTGGAAGGTTTCGATATCTGCTCCAAATACTATAATTTGATAAGCCGAAAGAGATTCTTTTATCAATGCAACAGCTTTTAGAACTGGAATTGCGCGTCCAGATCTTCCTTGAAAACCTTTTATTAAAATGATTTTACGTTCTTCTAACGGCATCTTATAAGGTTTCATCTCTTCCAAATCAAATCCGCCTCCTCCAGGGAATACCCCTAAAAAATCTCCATCAAAACCATATTTTTTTGCTATTTCGAAATCTCTTTTACAATCTGTAAACAGATAATTAATACGAGGTAGGACTCTTTTTATATCATTTAAATATTTTGATTCATTTTGAAAATAAAAAAGATCGCTTCCCCAAGACGAATAAATCCATTTCAAATTTTTGTATTTCTCCATTACTGAAATAATTGGAGTACATGATAAATAGAGTGCGAAACTATGCACTAAGTCGGGTTTTATTTCCTCTATATATTTCTCAAAAACCTCAGCCGTATGATTTTCATTAATCTTTTGAACGTTTTTATAGAGTAATGGAAATTTGTTTTTAAAAAAGGTCCTGCCTGGATAATTCCATTTTAGTTTCCAATTCAATTTTTGAGAAACCCAGCTGATTCTTTCGATTCTACCGCTCATTCCGGAAACATCGAACCAAAATACTTCATGTCCCGAATCTTCTAGCTGGCTTACCCACCTAAAAAAATGGAGCGAGGGAATGGATACCATTACGATTTTCATTCTGTAAGATAAATTTTGAGTTCAATAATTCTATTTTTTTTATCAAACGAATATTCGTAAGGAACATTTCTGTAGTGAAAAATAATTTCTTGTAAAATGAGATCGTTTACAAAATCCATCTTCAAAAAATTAATATATTTTTTCCCTAAATATTTCTTTACAACCTCTTTAGACTTAGTCTTTTCATCTACATCTTTTATTGTGACAGAGAGAGTTTTATTGTGAAAATTAGCCAATTGAGCTATAAAAGCCGTTAACTGATTAATTTCTGGTAAAATGTCAAAAGAAAAATCAAAGTCTCTTTTTAATTTTTGATATAAATCATTCTTTGGAAAAAGCCCCCATTGTTGCTTTTTATTGGCAATAGTTTGATTTGTCTGCTGTCCAATTTTTAAATAAGAATGATTAATTTTCTCTAAACCTGAATGATATGCATCAGTGCTATTAATACTTCTATATTGTTTAGGATGCCATTGATGAAGTACTAATACTTCTGAATCATAATAATTAATGTTAATTCCTAAATTTTGCAATCTTACATGTGTATCGGTATCCTCTGCTCCCCATCCATGGTAAAATTCATCAAATCCGTTTATTTGTTTTAACAGATCTGTTGGATACAAAGTCATTCCTGTTGCTTCTTTATTTGAATTAAAACTAATTTGATAATCTTCAAAATTGCAATTTCTTTGACTTTCCTTTTCATCTAAAAAACCTACTTGAAAATATACGGCTTCTCTTTCTTGTTTAATATCATACAATTTTTGAATGAAACCGTTATTAAAAATCATATCAATATCGGCTACAAAGAAAAATGGTGTCTGACACTGTTTCAAAGCTATATTTATTGCTCGCGATTTATTCCAAAGCTGATGCTGAACAGGACATGAAATGAATTTTATTTTTGGAAATTCTAATAATAGCTCGTTAAGTTTTTCCAAATAGTTTAATTCACTTCCGTAATCCACTAAAAAGCAACAAAAGTCATCATAGTTTTGCTGTATTAGTGATTGAAGACAGTTTTTTACTATATGTAAATCACGGTTTCGATTGGTTAGAACTACAGTTAGCATAAAAATAATTAGATTATATTTAAATTTTGTTTAGAGAGTTATAATCTGAGAACATAAAATTTTCCCATTTTAATTTGTTTGTTTTATAAACTTGGTCAGAAATGAGGCTGATTATCAAAGAAAATAATTACAGATACTAAATTAAAATTCACGAAAAGTATTTTTATGTTTTAATAATCTGTTTATTTAAAATCTGATAATTGTTTCTCATTTAGTCCTTTACTTTTGAGTATAAACCTTTTAATACGTTTTTGCTTTATTATTTTTTTGAATACTTTTTCAATCATTAAATTAAAAAACGGTATTGATTTTAAAACCTGTAATTGAAATTCTTGTGTTTGTTTTTTATCTTCCTCTTTTAACTTATTATATTTTTCAAGCATCCATTTTTCAGCTACATTTCCTAAGTGGTAAGCAAAGTTTCCGTATGTTGACAGCCGATATCCTCCAGAATTTATAACTGGTAAATCGGTATACAAATATTCGCTGTCTCCGCCTAGTTTATACAAACTATTTTTTTTTGGTGTTTTTGCAAATATCTCTCTCTTATAGGTGCAGACAAAATGTGAACTTCCTAAAACTGCGATAACACCATTTTTATTTTTTAAAGTTGCTATAACATCTTTATACTTTTCATCAAGCCACGGCCAGCCAATACTATTAGCAAATAAAGTCATTCCTTCTGGGTCTTTAACTGGTCGAAATTTAAGTTTTGATGAAAAAAAATAATCAAACCAAATATTACTGGTTAATTTAAAATGATTTCTAAATACAGGAACTGGGCTTACTGCTCCAGCTTTTGGGAAGGCTTTAAAAACTTTTAAAACCTCTTCTTCCCAATTATTATCAAATAAGACATCAGCATCTGTAATTGTAATTAAACGTTCTTGAGCCGTACGCAATGCTTTTAAAATGCTGTTTATCTTACCAATATTTTCTTTTACTACAATAAGTTCATCTATAAGGTTTTGTTTCTGTAAGTCTATTAATTTTGTGTTTACAGAGTCGGAAGATCCATTACTTACAACACTAATTTTTATATTGGAAAATGAAGTTTTCTGAACCGAAGTTAAACAATAACTAAAAATTGTAAATGCATCTTTATAATAACCTTCTTCTTCAGGAATAAATAAAGGGATTATTACTCGATGATTTGAATTTATTTCGGGTAGTAAAACGTCTTTAGAAAGATTTGTTCCTTTTCTCATCTTTACGATTTTATACTTCTTATAGTAAACAATATTATCTGTTTAATAAAGAGGAAATACTCTCTAAAAAGCTTCTTTACAATATAAAATTTTGAAATTTTTAAAAAGAAACCATACCGCTTTTTATTGTTCAAATAACATTTATTAATCTTACAGTATAACTCATCCAATTCTGATTGTGAAAAAGAAGCAAATTTGTTATTTAATAAATAAAAATAAAAATAAAATGTTGCAGTGTCTTTTTGTTTATCATATAAAGAGCTCCCTGAAATACTTAACGATGAAACTCTCACTTGCACAATTGATTGGTTAATAGAATATACATATTCAAAATTAGAAAATTCTAAAACTGCCAAAATATCCGAATACCATCCTAATGGGAAATCTTTAAATCCAATAGTATGTATTTGATTCTTTTTAAAAACATATTCACTCAAAGAACTTCTCGATCTACGAAATAGAAAATCTGTTGATTTTTCGATTTCTGGATGATTATATATATTAGAAATTATCTTTCCCTCTGTATTTATTTTCTGAGTTGCAAAACGAATTACGTTTATTCCCTCATTTTCTACAGCATTTATTTTTTCGTAGAAAGATTCAATTACATTTTTAGACAAAATGTCATCATCTCCTAAAATTAGGACCCAATCCTCATCATTACTTAATGCAATGCATCTTTCCCATTGCTGTGTTAAAGAGATGCTTCCTAAATTTTTTTCAAATTTATGGTACACAAAATCTAAACTCTCTTTATATCTCTCTAGTAATTCTTTTGGATTTTCTGGACTACTATCGTCACCAATATATATTTTAAATCTTTTATCAGTTTGACTTGTTAATGATTTTAAAACATCATCAAAAAAACTGATTTTATAGTATGGTATAACTATAGCAATTTTATTCTTATTCGTTGAGTTCATCTAAAAAATTTTCTTCTTCTTATCAAAACTTAATAGTTTATTTAAAGAATTAGTCATTCTTTCTGAATCACTTCTAAATTTATTTCTACCAGCTTTGCCTTCAATATATAAATTAGGTATGTGATGAATTAAGTTATTTTCGAACTCTGAAATACAGATCATCTTTTTCATTCCTCCATAGAGATAAACATCTGTATTGACTTTGCATTTTACGCTATATTTGTTCTGTCTATCTACTTTTAAACCTAATTTTTTTCTCAACTTTCTTTTGATCCTAAAAATCAAAGATTTTTCATCTACTAATTCTAAAAAATTAATTTTTTTTCCAATTCGCAGTAATTGATCTTTTGTTAAAATAAATGTAGCTTGATGTACATTAGAAAAATGAGCGAATTTTTTTGTTCCATATACTTCTACTGATTCAAAATCCCAATTAAAATCATCATGATACCCAGGATAATATTTTCCCGATGCATCTTCCTCAAATTGAATTAAACCTGAAATTCTATTTTTGGGTAAAATTTGAGAATATTCTATATGTTTATCAATATGCTGCTCTAAAAACAAATGATCATTTTCTCCATAAATAAACAAATCAAAATTATTTCTATTCTCCCAAATTATTTTTCTGCAAGTCAGAGGCAATAATTGGTAATCATCTAATTTAATGACATTTACCTTATCTACGTTATTGATATTTAGAGGAATATTAGAATTTACAATAATAGTTACTTCGTAATTCTCAAAGTTTTTAAGAGCTTTGGTAACTTGTTCTAAATAAGAAATTTGTTCGGATCCATAATTGACAAGAACTGCTAATATACTTTTCATATTTTTGGACTTTAAAAAATTAGAGATAGTAATAAATTATAAACTTGAAGCATATCTATACTTTTCAGTTACTATTACTAAAACAGTCTTGATTCCTATGTATGTTTCTGTATAAATTTTAATATTTTTTTCTTTTAAAATCTGTAATAATTCTTTTGCAGTATCTTGTTCTCCTAATCTATTGAAATCGTCTAAAAGAATAATAAACTCATCATTTAATTTAAAATTTTCGGCTAATTTAACAATATCATACCTTGAGAATCTTTCAGATCCAAAGGGACCATCAACAATATATAAATCAAATTTTTCTTGAATTTCAGAATCTAAATTTTTATATGAATTCGTTTTATAACCTTTAACTTCTATTTTTTCTAATGGACAAACTTTTATTAAAGTATTGTTTGAAACTTTATTATTTAGCTTAAAAGCATCTTTCCATTTTTCGTTTTGTTCAATAATAATATGTTTAGTTTCAAACAATGTATTATCAATAAAACTCATCACAAATTTAGAAGATTCCCCTAAGCCGAATTCTAAAATTGATTTTGGCTTATAATCATTTAAGACACGATTTAAAACATAAAAAAAAGAATAATTCCCTGCCCATCTTCCAATATTAAGAGGTAACTCTTCTAACCATTTTTTACCTCTAATACTATCATGATAAATATGTGCCCATTCTAACTCTTTGTTCTGCAGGATAATTTCCTTTTGAAGATTTTGCTTCCCTCTAAATATGTTTTTAATTTTTTGAATCATTTGTAACAAACATTAAAATCCATTAATATTTTACTTTGAACATTTGGCACTTTGTTGCCTGTATTATAATAATCACCTTCAATTACCTCAAAGCTGTAAGCGTTTTGAATATAGTCCGACAGTTCTTTGTCAACTTCCATGTATAAAGTTATGTAGTACTTACCTTTATTCAAATTAAGTTTATCTATTGTAAACTCTATAAAATTAAAATCGTCAACTTGCTCTTTTGTTTTCAAAAAATCACTAATCCATGCTATTCTCTGCCCAAAATTATCATCCAATCTTAAGTCAAATCTTATATTAGTATTTTTAATTTTTGCAGGGTTATCCAGTTTGATTTTAATTGTAAAAGGCATTCCAACTTGAGGAAGAGTAAATTCACTATTACCAAAAACACTAAGTGTTTTAATTTTAACAATTCCATTCCCCTTTCTATCCGTCCAATTTTCAAAATCCTCAGAATCGGCACCGTCATTTAAGTAATGAAGTATAGAATCTTCAATATTGCCATTAAAATCAATTTTTCCATTTTTTATGACAATTCCACGTGTACATAGATTTTGAACCGCTGCCATATTATGACTCACAAACAAAACCGTTCGTCCTTCTCCCTTAGAAATATCCTGCATTTTACCGATAGCTTTTTTCTGAAATTCAGCATCACCAACTGCTAAAACCTCATCTATTACCAAAATTTCTGGTTCTAAAAATGCTGCAACAGCGAAAGCCAAACGAACTGTCATTCCAGAACTATATCTTTTAACTGGTGTATCAATATAACGTTCGCAACCCGAAAATTCAATTATTTCATCGAGTTTAGAAGCAATTTCTTTTTTGGTCATTCCAAGAATAGCACCATTTAAAAAGATATTTTCTCTTCCAGTCATCTCACCATTAAATCCAGTCCCAACTTCAAGTAATGAAGCTATTCGTCCTCTCGATTTTATACTTCCCGTTGTTGGCCCTGTCACTTTTGATAAAATTTTCAGTAGAGTAGATTTGCCAGCACCATTTTTCCCAATAATGCCAAGAACTTCTCCTCGCTGTACTTCAAAATTTATATCCTGCAAAGCCCAAACATAATCTGAAGAACCTTTAACAGCTCTATCATTTGCTTCTCCAACTTTCAAATAAGGGTTTTCTTTTCCTCGGACTTTATGCCACCAGCGATTTAAATCATGACTTAATGTTCCTGTACCTACTTGGCCTAAACGGTATTGTTTAGAAATATTTTCGGCTTTTAATATTATATCTTTTTCCAATTTTGAATTATATAGTAATGAAGTAATTTTTAAACAGATATCATCTCCACAATTAAACTGTATCGATAAAGCCTTTTTCTGTTTTATTGAACATCAAAAGACCAAAAAAGAAAATAATAACAGTTACAAATAGTGTATAAAGTAGTCCTAAAACAGAAATTTCGCCAACATTTAAAAGCATATATCTGGTGCTTTCAACAACATATGCTAAGGGATTATATTCTACGATCCACCCAAACTTTGGTAATTTCTCTTTTAGTAATTCCATTGGATACATTACTGCAGAAAGATACATTAGTAATTGTATTCCGAAGCCTAATAAGTGACTAAGATCTCTATATTTCGTGACCATTGAAGAAATGATCATTCCTAAACCCAGTCCTAATAATCCCATAATTATAATAAGAAATGGGAAGAAAACTAACGAAACACTAATTTGAAGATTTGCTCCCTTAAAGAGAAATAGAATATAGAATACAATAAAAATTAAAAATTGTATTCCAAATTTTATCAAATTTGAAATAACTATGGAAAGCGGTGTTATAATTCGAGGAAAATAAACTTTCCCAAATATTGAAGCATTAGTTTTGAAGGTATCTGAAGTCCCTGTTAAACACGCCGTAAAATAATTCCAGATTGTAATTCCTGCTAAATTAAACAAAAATGGCGGTACAGTCCCAGTGTCGATACCTGCCACATTATTGAAAATAATTGTAAATGTAACAGAAGTGAATAAAGGTTGAATTAGATACCACAACGGACCTAAAACAGTTTGTTTATAAACTGTAATTACATCGCGTTTTACAAAAAGAAATAATAAATCTCTATATTGCCAGACTTCTTTTAGATTAAGGGTAAAGAATTTGTTTTTGGGCGTTATTTCAAACAGCCAGTCATTAGGATTTGGGGTGTGGTTCATTTGTTTGATTACTACATGGTTTTGTAATAGTGTCGATCTAGTTATTTAAGTATCAAAACTTAAATTAACAAGATTTTTACACTTTATACTTTTTTCTAAAAATAGAAAAAGGCGTTTTAAAAAAAACACCTTTTTATTAGTAGAAATTTTTGCCAAATGTAAATTATTTATCGAGAACTTCAAATGTAGAATTCATACTTTTAAACTCAGGAACAATTTTTTTCATTTTCGTAACAATATCGTCGTTATCATAGAAATCTGCAATTCCGATTAATTCATCAACATCTGTATGCAGGTTCTCATATTCATCTTGTATTTCCTGCGCAATCATAATCTTGTTGTGATAAGTAGGAAGGGTTTTAGAAGTATCATTTAATAATTCTTCATACAATTTCTCTCCTGGTCTTAATCCTACAATTTTAATTTTTATCTCTTTATCTGGAATAAAACCAGCCAATTTGATCATTTTTTTAGCAAGATCTATAATTTTTACTGGTTTACCCATATCGAATATATAGATTTCGCCTCCATTACCCATTGCTCCAGCTTCAAGAACCAGCTGACAAGCTTCCGGAATAGTCATAAAATAACGGATAATATCTTGATGGGTAATCGTTACAGGCCCGCCTTCTGCGATTTGTTTGGTAAATAATGGAACTACAGAACCATTTGAACCAAGAACATTTCCGAAACGAGTAGTAATGAATTTTGTACCGCCTTCAATATTTTCTTTTTGATTTTTTAGAAATAGAGATTGTACATATTTTTCTGCAATACGTTTACTAGCTCCCATTACATTACTCGGATTGACTGCTTTATCCGTAGAAACCATTACAAATTTCTTTACATGATATTTACAAGCCAGATCGGCAAGATTTTTAGTCCCTTTAATATTGGTCTGGATGGCTTGAGACGGATTTTCTTCCATTAAAGGCACATGCTTATAAGCCGCAGCATGAAAAACTACATGAGGATTATATGTTTTAAAAACTTTTTCCAAAGCTTTTTTACTTCTAACATCTGCTATGACAGCCACAATTTTTGTGCTAAAATTCATGCTTTGGGTTTCTAAACATAAATTATGAAGCGGTGTCTCAGCATGATCCAAAATAATTACATTTTTTGGATTAAAACTCAAAACCTGTCTCACAATTTCGCTGCCTATTGAACCAGCAGCGCCAGTAATTAAAATTGTTTTTTCTTTTAACTGTTTCGAAATAGACTTACTGTCTAGAACTATAGGCTTTCTCTCAAGAAGGTCTTCAATCTGAATATTTTTTACCTTTTGGGAAATCTCTTTTTGATTTTCCCAATCCGATATTAGCGGAACAGTATATACTCTATAATTAAATTCTAAACATTGATCTACAATAATTAATTGTTCATCCTTCGTTAAACTTTTATCTGCTATAATTACCCCTTCAGCAGCAACAGATCGCATTAAAGCCGGAAGCTTTTTTCTCAAAATCAAAATAGGAAGATCCAGCATTCGCTTTGATGCGTTTTGATTGTTTTTATCTACAAAACCAACAATCTTAAATCTAGAAGGTGTTTCAAATTTTAATGCATTGGCTACAGAAATTGCATTCGCATCTGTACCGTAGATTACTGTTCGAATCAGCTTATTTGATGTTTTCTCTGAAAAATACATCTCAAAAGTCTGTTTAACTATTACGCGATACAAAAATAATCCGCAGAAAGACAATACCAGATTAATAAAAAGAGCAGTATTTAAAAAAGCTTTATGCCCTGTATATAGTTCGAAAACCAAATTAGCAAACAAGAAAAAAACTAAAACTGACATTTGAGAAAACAGCAGTTTTATAGCGTCAATATAAGATGAATGCCTTATAATACCTGAATAGGTTCTAAAAAGCCAAAAGAAAAAAACATTTACAAAAATTAACCCTCCAACAAAATAGAAATCGTGCGAAGTAATTATATACCCAATGGCAGTACCGTCAAAAAGCATATAAGTAAATGAAAAAGAAAAAAGCAAGACCATTACGTCTATAGCAATAATAATCCATCTAGGCAGATAGCTTAGGTTATTAATATTGGCACGCAGATTTCTAGGCGAAAATGCGCTATACAATAAGGAAGTTATATTATTTGGTCTGTCTGAATTCAATTCTTTTTTTTTTAAAATCTGTAAACTATACTATACAAAAATACAAAGTAAATATTTTAAATGACTGTTTGGTGTTTCAAATTTAAATTTTAACACCCTTTTTCTTTTGTTTTAAAAAATCCAACAAATAAGTTCCATATCCAGATTTTAACAACAATTGTGCTAATTTTTCAAGTTGTTCATCATCAATAAATCCTTGTCTCCATGCTATTTCTTCTATACATCCAACTTTTAAACCTTGCCTTTCTTCAAGAACCTGAACAAACTGCCCAGCTTGCATTAAGCTATTAAAAGTTCCAGTATCGAGCCAAGCAGTTCCTCGACTTAAAATACCAACTTTTAATTTTCCTTTTTCAAGATATACTTTGTTAACATCTGTAATTTCATATTCTCCTCGTGCAGATGGTTTAATATTTTCAGCAATTTCTACTACAGAATTATCATAAAAGTACAACCCTGGAACAGCATAATTTGATTTAGGTTCCAGAGGTTTTTCTTCTATAGAAATTGCATTTTTATTTTCATCGAATTCTACAACACCATATCTTTCTGGATCTGCGACATGATAAGCAAAAACGACTCCTCCTTCTGGATCTGAGTTGTCTTTTAATAATTGCTGCATATTTGTTCCAAAAAAAATATTATCGCCTAATACTAATGCTACTTTATCAGAACCAATAAATTCTTTTCCAATTACAAAAGCTTGAGCCAATCCATTTGGATCCGGCTGTTCAGCATAACTGAATTTACAGCCAATTGAATTTCCATCCCCTAAAAGTTTTTTAAAATGGGGCAAATCATGAGGTGTTGAGATTATTAAAATTTCATTTATTCCAGCCATCATCAAAGTTGACAATGGGTAATAAATCATTGGTTTATCATAAACTGGCATTAACTGTTTACTAACCGCCAATGTTAATGGGTGTAATCTTGTTCCAGAACCTCCGGCTAATATAATTCCTTTCATAAATCTTAATTTTAGATCTTAGATATAAATTTCTTAAACGAATATGTTGGAAATTTAAATCGGAAGATTTTATATAAACATATTTTTTAAACTTTTCTTATAATCTGGTATATCTAAATTATAAGATATTTTTATTTTTTTCTTATCTAATAATGAAAATTCAGGACGTTTTGCCGGAGTTGGATATGAAGCTGACGGTATACCGCCAACTTTGCAATTATATCTTCCTAATTCTTTTATAGAAACTGCAAATTCATACCAGCTAATTTCCCCTTCATTTGAATAATTATAAATACCTGGAAACCATTTAGAAAATTTCAAAATATCAATCATTGCCTGAGCCAAATCTGCGGCATATGTTGGCGAACCAATCTGATCATTTACCACATTAATTTCATCTCGTTCCTGCATCAATCGCTGCATTGTTTTGACAAAATTGTTTCCAAATTTGCTATAAACCCAAGAGGTTCTAATAATAATTGAATTTGGATTTTCTTTCAAACAAGCTAATTCACCTGCCAATTTACTTTCTCCATACACATTTATCGGATTTGTTTCAGCATCTTCATTTAAAGCAACAGAAGAAGATCCATCAAACACATAATCTGTAGAGACATGAATTAGTTTTATATTATTTTCAAATGAATAATTAGCGATTATTGCTACAGCGAGATGATTGATTGTAAACGCCAGGTCTTTTTCAGTTTCAGCTTTATCGACTGCTGTATAAGCTCCACAATTAAATATAATATCAGGTTTAATTTCTTCTAACTGAACTTTCAATAAATCTAGATTATCCAAAGTTATTTTTGTTCTGTCTGCAAAAATCCATTCAAATTCCGGATACGATTTTGACAAAACTGCAAGCTCAGAACCGAGCTGCCCATTTGCTCCTGTAACAAGTATTTTTCCCATTAGAACAAACTATTACAATTCTCAATAAATGGAAGAACCTGATCTTTTTCTGAAACGATTGCATCATTTAAATCCAAACCCCAATCAATATTTAAAGAAGGATCATCATATTTAATTCCGCCCTCTGAAGCTTTATTATAAAACTGATCGCATTTGTACATAACAGATGCCGTTTCGCTGATAACCGAAAATCCATGAGCGAATCCTTGTGGAACTAATAATTGCTTTTTATTCTCAGCAGATAATAAAACACTAAATGATTTTCCATAAGTAGGAGAATCTTTTCTCAAATCAACTGCAACATCAATAATTTCCCCTTCTAAAACACGCACTAATTTCGTTTGTGCAAATGGCGGATTTTGATAATGTAAACCTCTTAAAGTTCCTTTTTTGGAAAATGACTGGTTATCCTGAACGAACTCAATATTAATCCCTAAATCTTCAAACTTAGTTTTACTATATGACTCAAAAAAATAGCCTCTTTCATCACCAAAAACTGTTGGTTCAACAATAACTAAATCTTTTATAAATGTTTCTTTAATCTTCATGTTTAATTTTTCTTCTAATTTTATTATACAAAGAAGTTTTCCACTACTTCTTTTATTCTTTTTTTATCCTCTAAAGATAGATTTCCCGATGGAAGACATAAACCTTTTTCAAATAAACCCTCAGCAATATTTTTACCATAATAGGGATATTCTTCAAAAATAGGCTGTAAGTGCATTGGCTTCCAAAGCGGGCGACATTCGATATTTTCGTTTTCAAATGCCATTCTTAATTTTTCCCTATTTATATCTTTTTCATTATGATAATCAACTAAAATTGTTGTCAGCCAACAATTCGAAAAAAAATCCTGATTCGAATTTTCAAAAACAGTAAGTTCTTTAATGTTTGTGAAAAGTTCTTTGTAAAAAGAATTTATTTCTCTTCTTTCTTGGATATTCTTTTCTAAAATCTCCATCTGACCAAGACCGATTCCTGCGCAGACGTTACTCATTCTATAATTATAACCAATCTCACTATGCTGATAATGAACTGCTTTGTCTTTGGCCTGAGTTGCAAAAAACAATGCTTTTTCTTTAACAATTGCAGAATTTGATATTAATGCTCCCCCACTTGAAGTTGTTATTATTTTATTTCCATTAAAAGACAAAATTCCTATTGTACCAAATGCACCACAATTTTTACCTTTATAACAACTTCCTAATGCTTCTGCACTATCTTCTATTATTGGAATGTCATATTTAGCTGCAACAGCATGCACTTCCTCAATTTTATATGGATTTCCGTAAAGATGTACTGCAATTATTGCTTTCGGCTTTTTACCATTTTTAATCCTATCTTCTATTGCTATTTCTAAAAATTCTGGGCAAATATTCCAAGTTTCTTTTTCGCTATCTACAAAAACTGGTAAAGCTCCTTGGTATAAAATTGGATTTGCTGAAGCTGAAAAAGTCATACTCTGACAAATAACCTCATCTCCAGCTTTAATTCCCAATACAACTAAAGCCAAATGAATGGCAGATGTTCCTGAATTTAACGCTGTAATAAATGATTTTTCTCCAAAATACTTCTCTAAAGTATTCTCAAACTCCTTTACATTCGGTCCTCCTGAAGTAATCCAGTTGGTTTCAAAGGCACGTTGAATGTAATTCTGTTCAGAACCGCTTTGTCTGGGTAATGAAAGATAAATTCTCTTATTATCCATTTAATTTCCAATAATTACTTTCATATCGCACATCATCTTCACTAACCTTTGTAAGTGGTAATGTTGAAAACGAAATTAACTTTGAATTTGATTCTAAAGATTCTATAGCATTAGCATATCCTGCTGGAATATGAACAATTTTACTATCTGATTCTGAAACCAAAATTGTTTCAATTGGCAGATCTTTAGATGGATTTAGCCAATCATCTATTTTTACAAAATAAATTTTGAAAGAACCTGTCAAACAGTAAAAATTTTTCGCATCTAATTTATGCCCCTGCCAAGCGCGAATCGGGTTTTCATCAGAGTTACTTATAATATAGAATCTTTCAATATTTTCAAACGTAAAATCATTTACATACGAAATACTGCCTCTATGATCTGAAAAACTTCCTCCCTGAATTACTTTTGGATTCATGCTTTTGCTTTTACATTATATTTATTCAACAAGTAAAATTTGGATGAGTAAATCATTATCAATGGAACAATAACAATAACAAACAAAACTATATCGTTCACTTTTTGATAAAGGGTTATAACTAAAAAAGAAATTCCTGTCTGAACCAAAGCATAGTACAACGAAACAAGTCTGTGTTGTATTTTATACTCATTACTTAAAATCTGGTAAAGGTGTAAACGGTGCGCTTCGAAAATATTTTGTTTTAGATATAAACGATGAAAAATAGTACAAACAGCATCAGCTCCGTAAACTGCTAAAAATAAAAGCCAGATTAGAGAATTTGTATTCACAATAAGTTTTAAAACCAAATAAATAATCCAAAACGCAATGGCAATACTTCCTACATCACCAGCAAAACATTTGGCTTTTTTTCTGTAATTGAAAAACAAAAATACTAAGCTTGCAATCATGGAATACATTATAAAACTTCCATCAACAAAAAGCTGGACTTTTGTATTAACATATAATAATGCTCCCATTACAGATAAAGTATACAAACCGGTTATACCGTTTATACCATCCATAAAATTATAGGCATTGATTAAACCTATAGCAAGAATATAAGCCGTAAAAATCTGCCAGATTGGTAAAGTATTAAAGATTCCCAGATCCAAAAAGATCAATGAAATGGCCAGAAAATGAATTGAAATCCTAATTTTATTTGACAGACTCTGAATATCGTCCCAAAAACTTACCAAACTTACCAATGTAATTCCGGCGAAAAAAAAATAATTGTTTTCAAGATGCTGCGCAAAATAAATCAAAGAGGCAAACCAAAAAATGATGCCTCCTCCTCTTAAGGTGATTTCTGTATGTGAACTTCTTAGATTTGGTTTATCAATGATATTAAAACGATCAGCCACTCTAAAATAAAGCAACATTAAAATCATTAAAATAAGACCTAGTAATACGTATTCCATATTTTAAATGAGATTACTCCCAGTTTGTATCTTTTATTTCGTCATAAACTTTTTGTATACCTTCTTCTAAAGAAGTTTTTGCTTTCCAGCCAAAACCGTTAAGTTTAGAAACATCCATAAGCTTACGAGGTGTACCGTCTGGCTTAGAAACATCAGTTAGAATTTCACCTTCAAATCCAACAATTTTTTTAACTAGAACTGCCAGATCTAAAATTGAAATATCTTCTCCTACTCCAATATTTACAAGTCCTTGCTCATTATAATTTTTCATTAAGTACAAACAAGCTTCTGCTAAATCATCAGCGTGCAAAAATTCTCTTTTAGGACTTCCAGTTCCCCAAATTGTTACAGACGCATCACCATTCCTTTTAGCTGTAATAAATTTTCTGAGCATTGCTGGCAATACATGAGAATTCTTTAAATCGTAATTGTCATTTGGTCCATACAAATTTGTAGGCATTACTGAAATAAAATTACAGCCAAACTGATCTCTATAAGCATCACACATTTTGATTCCGGCAATCTTTGCAATTGCATACGGTTCATTTGTTGGCTCCAATTCTCCTGTAAGCATGTATTCTTCTTTTAGCGGCTGAGGAGCCATTTTAGGATAAATACAAGACGAACCTAAAAACATCAGTTTTTTAACATTGTTTAAATATGCCTGATGAATTACGTTATTTTGAATCATCAGATTTTCATAAATAAAATCACCTTTATAAGTATTGTTGGCAATAATCCCTCCGACCTTAGCTGCAGCCAAAAAAACATAATCTGGTTTTTCTGTTTCAAAAAAATTAGCGACAGCTTGTTGATTCCTTAAATCTAATTCTGAAGAAGTTTTCAAAACAAAATTTGTAAATCCTTCAGATTTTAATTTTCTTAAAATAGCAGATCCAACCATTCCACGGTGACCAGCTATATATATTTTATCTGTTTTGTTCATAATGTATTTCTAACTAGAAAAGAATATCTATTATTTAATTAATATCTAACAGCCGATCTTACCTCTTTTATCATTTTTTCTTTTTGAACATACTGAAGATCTGATGCTATCATTTCTTTCACTAATCCTGCCAAATCATATTTAGGAACCCATCCTAATTTAGTTTTAGATTTTGTTGGATCACCAATAAGTAAATCTACCTCTGTTGGGCGGAAATATTCTGGATCTACAGCGATAATCTGTTTTCCAACTTCAATTTGATAAGCAGGATTACTACAAGAAGCAACATAACCTTTTTCATCTACCCCTTCTCCTCTAAATTCCACTTCTATTCCTAGTTCAGCAAACGACATTTTAACAAAATCACGTACGTAAGTAGTTTCTCCCATTGCAATCACATAATCTTCAGCAACGTCCTGCTGTAAAATACGCCACATTGCTTCTACATAATCTTTAGCATGTCCCCAATCACGTTGTGCATCTAAGTTACCTAAATATAAACATTCTTGTTCTTTAAGAGCAATTGATGCAGCAGCCATTGTAATTTTACGAGTCACAAAAGTTTCTCCACGACGTGGAGATTCATGATTGAATAAAATACCATTACAAGCATACATATTGTAAGCTTCGCGATAGTTCTTAGTAATCCAGAAACCGTATATTTTTGCTACTCCATAAGGTGAACGTGGATAAAAAGGTGAATTTTCATCATATAATCCTTTTTCATTTTTATTTTCAGCTAAACCACCATATAATTCAGACGTCGATGCTTGATAAATACGTGTCTTTTTTTCTAGGCCTAAAATACGTACAGCTTCTAAAATTCTTAAAGTTCCGATTCCATCAACATTAGCAACATATTCTGGAGAATCAAAAGACACTTTTACGTGGCTCATCGCACCTAAATTGTAAATCTCATCGGGCTGTACTTCTTGAATAATTCTAATAACATTTGTAGAATCTGTCAAATCTCCATAATGTAATTTGAAATTTACATGTGCTTCGTGCTGATCTTGGTAGATATGATCAATACGTTGGGTATTAAAAGAAGAAGCTCTTCTTTTAACACCATGAACCATATAACCTTTTTCCAATAATAATTCTGCCAAGTAGGAACCGTCTTGTCCTGTAATACCTGTTATAAGTGCTGTTTTCATTTTTATATTTTTTATAGATCTTAAATCTAATTATATTATCATTTTTTATACTTACAAGCTATTATGTTGTAAATGTTCTAAGACTTTTTTTGGATTCCATCCTACTGCTTTTCTAGCTTTTGTATCATCAAAAGTTAAATCTGAAGTAATTTTTTTTAGTTTCGAAGAATTTATTGGAGATTTTTCTCCTAACAAATCACCAATAATCCCAGCCAGTTTCGCAATAAATATGGGCATATTCAAAGGAGTCTTTTTATTTTTTTTCATCGAAATAACTGTACTTAATTCATAAAAATCAGGATGATAACCATCTGTAAGATTGTAAATACCTCCTGTATTAGCAATCTTAAGAATAAATGCTGCTACATCTTGTGCCAAAACCATACTTTTTTTAGCTTTTCCGTTTCCAATATTAAAATAATACCCCTTATCAATTGCATTAATCATTGCGCCCAAATTACCTGGAGGTTTTTCACCAACTAACAGAGGCAAACGTAAAATCGTACAAATGATATTGTTTTCTTTACACCAATTAATGACAAGCTTTTCCGATTCAACTTTACTCAAGCCATATGGATCCACTGCCTGTAAAGGATGGTTCTCATCAATATTTTTACCAGAATTTTGTCCATATACTGATACAGAACTTATAAAGACAAATTGTTTTGGAATACCTGTTTTTTGTAATCCTTTTAACAAATTAGACGTTCCTTCAACATTCACATCAAAAAATTGCTTTTTTTCGACCGAAGTTTTTGGAACACTATGCGCTTTTCCTGCAGCATGTATAATTAAATCAAAAATTTCCTTAAAATCCGGCACTTCATTCTCAAGTGAAATTTTATAATCTGAATTTGTCCGAGATAATGTAATTAAATTGTCTTCTAATAGTTCATTTTTTATAATTGAGCCTAAAAAACCAGTTGATCCAGTAAGAAGTATTTTCATTAGAGTTCTTTAATATTTTTAAACATAATCTTTGTTTATTTTCAACCAGTCAAATGATTTATCATCAAAAAACAATTCATTTAGCCATCCTGAAATAGACATCCTATCATATAGTTTTTGATCAATATCTTCAAAAGGCAGATTAAAAAAATTATATTCCAAAACAATATTTCCTCTATCTATGATATAAATATTATTTTCGTTATAAAAAGGATATCTTTTAATATCAAAATTTGTTGTTATAAGCTTTTTACCACTACCTAATGCCTCAAAAACTCGCATTGTAAGACCCCTCTGATTAGGATGGTTTATATCCAAAACGACTTTTGACTGCTTATATAATTCGATTATTTCTTGATGTTTTAAGCTAGTGAAAGAAATTTTATTGTATTTAAATTTCTTAAAAGATGAATCAAATAATTTAAAAAATAAAAACACTAATCGGCTAGGAGAATAATAAAATGCAAAACTTTTAAGCTTATTTTCATCGCACCATTTAGCTGTTTGCTCACTAATCACATATCGGTCAGAATGCGCAGTACCAATAAAAAGCAAATCATACTTTTGATCCTCCTCATTCTTTAGTTTATAATAGTCATCTGAAAAAAACAATGGTCTGAAACTAAGATTATAACTTTCTGCATCTTTAGAGTCAAATGTATATTTTCTATTGAAATTTTGTATAATATTAATTCCATTTGGATTGTTTTCAAAAGAATCAAAAGTATAGTATAACAAAACAATTTCAGGGTTTAGTACTTTTAATTTATCTATAAAATACTGTGGAACCACTTCTCCTTTTATTAAAAAGAAATAGTCATACTTTTCATTTTTAATTCTTTGTAAAATGCTATTGTAATAATTCGAAATTTTAACATTATATAAATCTCTTTTTAACCTAATTATTCCTTTACTAAATATTGAATTACTGGGTCTTTCATCATAATAATCTACAACAGCACCTAATGATCTTAACTTATCAGCAATAATATTTTCATAATTAAAAAGCTTAACAGAAAAAAAAAGTATCTTTTTATTTTTAAAATTTTTATTGTCCATTATTTAAACAAGCCTTTCTTTTTCATTTCATCTAGAGATACACTTAACTTATCTTCTTGAATTTCTTGTTGGAGTACCCAAGCTGAAAATTTTTGAATACCTTCCTTAAAAAACACTTTCGGTTCAAATCCTAAAAGCTTTTTAATTTTGCTTAAATCAGCAAAATTATGACGAATATCTCCTAATCTAAATCTACTTGTAATGGTAACTGGAACACTAATTCCATATGCCGTTATTAAAGAATTTGCCACTTCAAGAACGTTAATTGCTACGCCTGTTCCAACATTAAAAATTTCACCATTTGCTTCGTCTTTTTCAAGTCCCAAGATTGTTGCTTTCACTACATCATCTATAAAAACAAAGTCTCTACTTTCTTTACCATCCTCAAATATCTGAATTCCATTATTGTTTCTAATCTGGGTAGAAAAAATAGATAGAATACCCGTGTAAGGATTTGATAATGATTGCCCAGGACCGTATACATTCTGATATCTAAAAGCGACAGGTGCAATTCCAATTGTAGGGCAAACAGTCATAATTATTTGTTCTTGGTTCTGTTTGGTAATTCCATATACTGATGATGGATGAATTTTTGATGTTTCATCTGTTGGTAACAATTCAAGTATTTGATTGTCTCCATAAGTCAATTCAAAATTACCTTCCAGCATATCTTTTTCCTTTCTATGATCTGGATATACTATCCCTAATTCAGGATGTTTATATTTTCCCTCACCATAAATAGAACGAGATGAAGCCACAACAATTTTTTCAATCGAATTTTTAGTATTAGCTAAAATATCCAACATTATTGCTGTACCCTGTATATTTACCTCAGTATACTTTTCAATACAGTACATAGATTGACCAGTACCTGTTTCAGCTGCTAAATGAATAATTGCATGTTGGTTTTCGAGTGCTTTGACCCAGTCTTTTCTAGAGGTTACTGTACCATGAATAAAGGAAACTTTATCTTTTATACTTTTAAATAATGGAGATGTATTTTCAGGATCATCGCCATGTATTTGTTTTGAAAGGTTATCTAAAACTGTAATTCTATAACCTTTATCTATTAATTTAAGTGCTAAATTACTTCCTATAAAACCTGCGCCTCCTGTTATTAAAATATTTTTCATTTATTTGTTGTTTCTTAAAAATATACTTTTCTAATTTAAACTATTAAACCTATCATAAAACTAATCTTTTTAAGATTGAACTAAAGCTATTAATTCTTTTGCAGATTTGTCCCATGAAAATTCTTTTACTGTTTTTTTTCCATTTTCAATATATTTTTCACGTTTGTCGTTATTATCAATAAGCTCAATTAGTCCATCCTTTAATTCTTTTATATTTCCAGGTTCAAATAACGAAGCATTAAAAGTATTAAAAGCATATTCTCTTACGCCTCCAGAATCACTTGAGAGTATAACCATTCCACAATGTAATGCCTCAAGGGGTGGTAAACTAAAACCTTCCCAAAGTGAAGTTGAAATAAAAATATCTGATTTTTTAAATGTATTTGCTATTTCATAATCATCTTGCGGTCTTATTATAGTAAACTCATTTAGATCAAATCTTTCTAATTTATCTGTTGATATTAAAAATACATCTGATATTCTACTTTTAGTTTTATCAGGCAGATTCGACCACATTTCTAAAAAATCATCTAATTTTTTTAAAGGATGATCCCTAGCTATTAAACTTATTGAAAGTTTATCATCTATTTCTTTTTTCTCTCTTTGCAGATTATTAAAAATTTTTTTATCAACAGCAGGATGGATAATTACTTTTCGAACATCTCTTTGCTTACTAACTTCTACGAATTTTTTATATGTAAAACTTGAATTAAAAGCATACTTCAACTTCAACTTATAGTTCAATAATGTCAAAAGTTTGAATATTGAAAGAAAAAGTCTGTTTTTTAAAACAAATAAATCATCATAAATCCTATAATCATCCGCCTGAATGAATCTAACAATATTATTTTGATATTTTCTTGGAATTGTCCACAAAAAAACAGACAAAATTGGATCAGATATAATTATAGTTACGTCGCTACTTTTTAAAACATTAATAATATATTTAAATAGGAGATAACAATTAAAAAGCTTTTTATACATATTTGCTGCAAGCTTTCCAATGACTTTGATTTCTATATCTGCTTCAATTTTATAATGATTAATTTCTGCTGAATTATTTGGGTAAACAATTTCTAGTTTATGTGTCCCAAAACGAGAAATTGAATTTGATAATTCAACAAAAACTCTATTTCCGCCCCCATTTTTAAACTGAGGCGTTACAAATATTATTTTTTTCATAATTAAAAACGCCTATATTAAATAAAAAAACCGATAACGAAACTATTAACATACCGAAAGGAAATTGATGAATGGGAGCAAACATAGCCATCTGAATAAAAATAAAGAAAACTATAAAGCTATATTTAATATATAAAGATTTGTACAAGCCATAATAATATAGACTCTTCATCAAGTAAAAGCTAATTAAAATAAAAAACAATAGGCCGCCAAATGGACCAAAAATGCTTCCCATCATTAAAAAAACATTAAATGATTTTGATCCTAATGCCGAACCACTTTCGGTTGAATGTGATTTATCCCAATAATAGCCATTTCCAAAAACACCGCCTTTCAAAATGTTATTTACTGAAATATGATATGCCTCTATTCTCCCTTGGGCTGAATCATCCTGACCAGAAAATTTAAGCACAAAAAATGATGCAATGTCAGTTAATATAGGAATTAACATAATAAAAATTAAAACCAACAAAAAAATAAATGTTAATATAAATCTTGAAGAAACTATTCTTAAAAATATTTTTCTTTCTATAAAAAAAGTAAAAGTAAAAGTAAAAAATAAGTATATGATAAAAGCTAAATAGGTATTTCTTGTTACTGAAAACAAAAACCCTAATAAATAGAAAGGAACTAAATATAATAGCTTTAACATATTAGGAACCGTCAAGATTTTCAAAAATATTAATACCATTCCAAAAAAAATAAACTCACTATACCAAGTCGTTTCAGAGAAGAAAGCACTTGGTCTAATATTGAAATAATCCAATTGAAAATTTGAAATAAAAAGCAAATTTGTAAAAAATTGGAATATGCCCCAGAACATAATAAAAACTGTAATTGATATAATATAATCTAATATAAAATTATATTTTTTAATATTCTTTCTAAAAAAATGGTTCAATATTAAAATTAATCCAATGTAAAATACCCAATATTTTATATTGTTAATTTTTGATACAAAATCTTCTATTAATAGAAAATAAATTGACCATAAAAAGAGAACAAATCCAATAATATACTCAACAATGAATTTTCGTTTAAAAACAATTCGAAAATTAAGTAAAAACTCAAAAAAAGAAATTAGGTATATTATTATTAAATAGAAATACCATATTCTGATATTGTAATCTGAAAAATAAAATATTTCACTATCAAATGCCAATAAATAAATTGTTGCAAAAATTAATCCTCCTTTAATACCAAATTCTTTATAAGAAGAAGCGATTATTAGTAAAGAAAAAAAAACAGAAATAGGAAAGGCTAAAGAAAACCCTCCAAACAGCAATATAATGAGGTAAGAGAAAAAATTTAATAGAACAAACTTAACCGGATTATTCAACATTTTTTTTTCTGTTATGTATAAAATATATTTTACAATATCTTAAAAAATAAATGAAGCTGTCAAAAGGCAATTTGTGATAGTCTTTATTATTTTTTCTAAAATCAATTCGAACTCTCATTTCATCTTTAATTGAGGCGTAATAATTCGATGATAAATTATTTCCATCTAATCTGAAATCAGCAATATATTCATTTATTACAATAGGATCTCCATATTTTTTCCATAACCTCAAGAAAAAATCATAATCCATTGCATATTTATATTTTTGATTAAATTGAATATCCATGAAATTTTTCAAACGAACCATAGTCGATTGATGCCTAATTACATTTCTTATTATCATACCATTCCAAGAAATATTATGGTATGAATCTTTTCGAAAGATTTCGTCAGAACTATTCTGAAATCGTAGATATCCTGTAACCCAAGAGGTTGCAGAGTTCAATATTGATGCTTTTATAAGCTTTTCCACTGATTGATTATCCGTAAATGTATCATCAGCATGAAGATATAAAATCCAATCTCCAGTAGCCAATCTTGCTCCTTTATTCATAGCGTCAGAGAGTCCTTTATCGGGTTCTGAAATTGCAATATCGATTTTAGATTTGTACTTCTCAATTATATCTAATGTACCATCTGTTGAACCTCCATCAACTATTATATATTCAATATTTGAATATGTTTGATTGATAACACTCAAAATAGTCTTTTCTAAATAACGCATCCCGTTATAAACTACTGTAACTATCGAAATTTTCTCCATAAAAATTATTTATTCAAAACTTTGTTTATTATTGCACCAAAAAAATCATTTTTAAACACTAAATATCCTAAGACTAGACAATGAATAATAAGCAATAAGATTCCTGCATAAAGATCAAATTTTAACCAGACTAACATAATGCTTAATACTATAGAAAGTGATGAAAATAACTTTAAAATAAAATCTGACTTATTTATAGCGCTATTTTTTAAATTAAATTCTTTTTTGAATTTATATATAAGGAATTCTGAAGATATAATTATTGCAAAACTTATTGGTAAAACAACAAACTCATTAACCAGAAATTTACCAACCAAATAAAATAATGCTATATTAATGAAACTAGATAAAATATGTGAAATAATAATATTTTTAAGTTTCCCTAAACCCATTAATATTGAATATGCCCCACTTGCAATAATATTGCAGTGATAAGATAGACAGAGAAGAACTAAAATTGATAGGTATTGACTACCATTAGTTTTATCTAAGTAATTGACCAAAACAGAACTAAAACATATAAGACTGCTAAAAAGCAGAAAACTCAGCAGAGAAGCTCCTCTATTTATTTTTGCAAACATTCCCCCCACATCTAAGTTATTTTCTTCACTGCTTTTAGAGACTGAAGGAGTAATAACCTGAACCGCACTAACAATTAAAACTCTAATTTGTGTTACTGCTCTAGAAACTAGATCATAAATACCAACAGTAGAAAGATTAAAATATTTGTTTAAAAAATATTTTGTTATAGGATCAAAAATTAAAATTGATAAAGATATCGCTTGAAAACCCTGTCCATATGTCAAAAATAATTTTATGAATGATTTGTTATAATTCATAAAATCAAAATCAAAGAGATCAATTTTTTTGATAATTACAAATGCACATAAAAACAATAAAACTGATTGAATAAATTGGGCGAGTAAAATACCTTTTAATCCCAAAATGCGAACTAAAAAAACAGCAGCAAAACAAAAAACAATTGAACAAAAGATAATAATCTTATTTCTCACAAAAATTAATTGCAACCCATCAATCGCAGACAATAAAACCGATGTAATAAAATTTACAAAAAAAGTAAGTAATGAAATACGAAATAGAGTAACATATCGTAAATCAATTGTATTAACATTAAATAATAATTGCAAAATTTTATAAGAAAAAATATATCCGCAAATAACTAAAAATCCTCCGAAAAGTATATTAAAAATTAAACCATTAAATATAATTCCACTAAAGGATTCCTTATCGTTTTTTACACTGTAAATAGGCGTATATCTCAATACACAACCTGAAACTCCAGACCCAAAAACAGATATAGCTATTGGTAAGGATGTAATAATTGACCAAACACCGAGCTCAGTTTTGCCTAAGTTGTGAAGTATCTGATAGTATATTACAACATAGCATAAAGTAGATAAAATAATTTGAAATATCGAAAAAATACTGTTTTTAACAATTATACTTTTTATTTTAAACATTAAATAAATAAATTTTTAAAAGTTAAAATTTTCTTACCAATGACAATGATGACAAAAGTTTTTTTAAAAAGTTAATCATCTTTCTTTTTTTTGAATAATTAACTCCTGTAGATCCACTAATTCCAGTAATATATGGCAATATTGAAATTACATTTAATTTATTATGGTTTTGAAGTGCTAAAGCATAAGCGTGTTCTAAAAAAAAACCATCATAATCTTTAACCTTTAAATATTCATTTTTTAAAATTGATTTAAAAGAATTAAGATTGGCGAAATAAAAATTTGTAAAAACACAGCTAATTTTATTACTTTTCCAAAAAAAAGAGTAGGAGTGATCAAATGCAAAATCAATATTTTTTAAAGCGATAAATTTTTCAATATTTTCCACAAATAGCTTACCAGTTATTTTAAAAAAGTATTCGTGTTTTTTAATATATATGCTGTTATTTAATATATAATTCATGATCTCTCCTTCACCATATCCTTTTCCTAGTTCTTCTACTTTTTTTGTATCTCCTTTAAATGACAAAACTTCAACAACTTTACCCAATTCAAAAGCTAATGAAACTATTTGTTCAGAATAAACATAGCCAGAATTATCACAGATGATAATCGTTTCGAAATTAGATTCTATAATCCATCTTTTTAATGCTGCGACATGCAATTTTTCACGCTCTTTCACATCATCTAGTTTTACAAAAGAAGAAGACGGATTAATACAAGATGTAATAATTAAACAGGGGTTCATAATTTATTAATAAGGTTAATTAAAAATCTGTTTTATTATTAAAAATAAAATTGTCAAAAAACCAAACAATAATGCCCCTGTAATAATTCCTTTTATTTTTCCAAAATGTTCGACAGGTAATGGCAAAATTGGTCTATCAACAATTTGAATTAAAGGTGTTTCCTTGCGCAAGGTGACTTTAGCAATCTCCGATTGTTTAACTAACTCTGTCAAAATCGCTGTATTAGCTTGTACATCAACTTGTCGTCTAGCAGAAGGAGTACGACGAATATTAAGTGCTGGATTCAAACCAAAAGTATTATCATTGGCAATAGCAACACCTGTAATTGCTCCATTTAGTTCTCTTCTAATTGAATCTAACTGGAATTCTAGAATATCCATATTCATTCTAGCTTTCTTACTTTTCGTCTCAACATAAAATTCTGAAACTTGGCCTACTAATGCTTCACAAAAAGATTTTGAGAACTGTTCATCATTTGAAGCCACATCTATAGTTATTATAGCAATTTTTTTATCTTTCTGCGCTACAGATAAGTTCCCTTTTGAGATGTTCTGGTAAATCACTCCCAAAATACTATCCTGAACTCTAGTAAACACTAGCTTTTTATTATTTGGAATAAAATTTACTTGCTTAAGTTTAGAATCTCTATCCCAATTTTCACGCCAACCAGCATTTTGAATATACATTTCTGCTAATGAAATAACTTTACCATCTTTACTTACTGGTTTTAATAAAGTTTGTACCACCATTGTTCTTGATTTAAACAATTCTGTAAGGTTTGATCCTGTAAAAATACTTCCTCCGCTTCCTCCTAAATCTATTCCCAATGAGCTGGCTAACCCTAACGCACTACCTAATCCACCACCGCCTGCTTTTTCATCTTCCAGAGCAAATGATAATGTTGCTGTATAAACGGGCTTATTTGAAATAGAATATATTAACCCTAATAAAGCACCTAAAAAAATAGAAATAGCAATGACAATACTTTTTGAATATAAGTACTTAAGCCATTCTTTTGTTTTTTGTTTTAATTCCTTTAACGATATTTCATCGTTTTCTATAGATGTTTTCATTATTTTTTATTTAAAAGCAGTAACTATTAATAATGCTAGACTAGAAATTACGCTTCCAATACCAACCCATTCACCAGCAGTCATTTTCTTTCTTTCAGGTTTTTCGGGTACAACAATTTGTGAATCAGGCTCTACTTTTGGGTATGATCTAAAAAATAAAAATGAGGTTGTTACGTCTGCTTTTCCATTGGGATAAATTATATAAGCTTTACGTTTCCATCCTTTATTATCAACCCCCCCAACAGCATTTAGATAATATTTAAATCCTTTACCACTTCTGTAAGGAATTTCAGAAGTCAATAAAACATTCCCAGTAACTTTTACCCCTTCATTATAAATCGATACTTCGATTTCATCACCTGGAAACAAAGTAACATTTGAATAATGATTTTTATCTTTTACAATTTTTTCCCAGTTTACAGGAATTGTTGCATATTTTAACTCTTCCTTTAATTTCTTTGTTAATTTATCTTTTATAGTATCACTTTTTGCTAAATTTAAATCAATACTTTCTAACTTTTCTATTTCTTCTGCTTTAATCGGCCTCTTAATTTTCATTCCGTCAAGGTTAGCAATAGAAGTTAATCCTCCTGCTCTCATTACGACATTGTACACCGTTTCTTTTTTATTAGCTAAAACGTATTTCCCTGGATAACTCACTGCACCACTTATTGTTACCATTTGTGGCTTCTCATAAACTGCCATCCTTCTAATATTAATGACATCAAAAGGCTTTAACACAAAATTTTTAACCTGCTCATTATTATCCGCAGTAATTTCAAGTTCTACTAATTCAACTCTTTTTGGATCTGCATCATCAATTTCATCTGATTTAACCATTCTGGCAATCTCAACTCTTTTTGATGCTGAACCAGTCAAGCCTCCAACTTGTACAACCAAATCATTTAAAGTTAGATTTTCATAGTATTCATATTCTCCAGGATTTTTTACCTCTCCATCAATTGTAACTTTATATTCTTCTCTAAAATCTAAAATCGAATAAACCGTAACAATATCTTCTCTCTTCAATTCTATATCTGCGCTTAAATCTCCTGACAAGGCAGCCTCTAGATTAACATTAACAATTTCCGTAGTTAAATCTGTTTTCAGACGAATAATTCGCGCACGTTTACTGTAGGCATCTTCTTTTAATCCTTCTGCTCTTGTTATAAGATCAGAAACTCGCATCCCATCTGTATAAGAATAGTAATCTGGTCTAAAAACAGCTCCTTCTATTTTTATTCTATTTTCAAAACGATTTAAAATTTTTGTAATTCTAAAAACATCGCCTGATTGCAGTTGATAAGATTTATATTCGCTTTCATTAATATCATGAACTTTGAATTCCTTTCCTGTTTTTTGAATCACATTTACTGATGCTGTATATGCAAACTCATTAAATCCAGAAGCAAAATTTAATAAATCAGAAAATGATTCCCCTTTTTTCATTTCGAAGATTCCTGGGCGTTTTACTTCTCCTTCAACTGTAACTCTATGACTGTAGGCTGGAATTCTGACGACATCATTTTCTTTTAAAGCGACATTATCAGATTGATCTCCTTTTACTAGAAATCTATAAATGTCAATATTTTTATAAACTTTATTGTTTCTAATCAATTCTATATTTCTATAGCTGCCATTTTTCCCTGGACCGCCTGCTAGATGTAAAGCATTATATACTGTCGCAAGTGAAGAAATCGAATAATTCCCTGGCTGTTTTCCTCCTACAATGGTAACTTTAATCGTTCTAATTTTACTTAAACTTACACTTACCTGCGACTGACCGGCTCTAACTGTACTGTAAACTCTTGCAATAGCACTCTTAATTTTTTGAGTTGCCGCTTCAATTGACATTCCCGAAACTGTTATTTGCCCAACATAGTCAATAGTAACTTTCCCTTCAACACTTACTGGTAGATTTCCATTATACTCTTGCACTCCATAAACAGAAACCTGAAGTTCATCTCCAGGACCTAAAACGTAGTTGATTGGAGTAGCCATCTTTAAATCCGATTCAAAATTAAGAGTAGGATTATCAAATAGTTCTGATCCAAAAATAAGTGCGTTTGCAGAATCTTTTACTTTAACATTCTTAATGCTTTCTTGTTTTCTTCCAAATTCGGATTCTTTTTTTTCAGTTGTCTTCGCAGTAGTTTTAGTACCTACGCCATTTTTCTTTTCGTATTCTGTTAATTTTAATTTTAATTTATTAAAATTAGCCTGAGTCATTCCCTTTGACAATGCCATCGGTTCAACCTGATCTATGGTTGCATTATTACTTTTCAACTGTGCACTGATTTTAGCTAAATCATCATCTGATAAATAATCAACATTCACAGTACTTAAGTCTTTTGACTTCATTAAATCTTGTGCATTCACACTTAAAGACATACTAAGCGTAAAAAACAAGAAAAAAACATATGTGATTTTTTTCATAAATCTAAGAATATTGTTTTTGATAGTATTCTTTATAAGCTCCCGAAGTAACATTTTGCAGCCACTCTTCATTATTTAAATACCAATTAATTGTTTTTTCTAATCCTTCTTCGAAAGTAACAGAAGGTTTCCATCCTAATTCTTTATTGATTTTAGATGCATCAATTGCATAACGTAAATCATGACCAGGTCTGTCTTTTACATAAGTAATTAATTTCTCAGAATCACCCGCATGACGTCCTAATTTTTGATCCATAATCTGACACAGCAGTTTTACCAAATCAATATTTTTCCACTCGTTAAAACCTCCAATATTATAAGTCTCGTGATTTTTTCCTTTATGGAAAACCAAATCTATCGCAATAGCATGATCTTCAACAAAAAGCCAATCACGAGTATAATTCCCATCTCCATAAACCGGAAGAGGCCTATTGTTGATAATATTATTTATAAATAGAGGGATTAATTTTTCAGGAAAATGAAATGAACCATAATTGTTTGAGCAATTTGTTAAAACATAAGGCAGTCCATAAGTTTCTCCGTAAGCTCTTACAAAATGGTCTGAACTTGCTTTTGAAGCGGAATATGGTGAATTTGGATCGTATGGAGTTGTTTCGGTAAAAAGTCCTTCAGCTCCCAATGAGCCATAAACTTCATCAGTACTAATGTGATAGAATCTTTTCCCTTTAAAATTATTTTTCCACTGATTCTTTGCTGCATTCAAAAGATTCACTGTTCCGATAATATTTGTTTTTACAAATGCTAAAGGATCTTCAATAGAACGATCAACATGAGATTCAGCTGCTAAGTGTAAAACTCCATCAAAGTCATGAAGATTAAATAATTCGCTGATGAAAGCTTCATCTACAATATCACCTTTTACAAAAGTATAATTTGATTTATTTTCAATATCTTTTATATTCTCCAGATTTCCTGCATATGTTAAAGCGTCCAGATTAAAGATATGATATTCAGGATATTTATTTACAAAACGTCTTACAACATGTGAACCTATAAAACCAGCTCCCCCAGTTATTAGAATTTTTTTCATTTAAGTTTAATTTTAATTTAGTAATTCTGAGTTTATTTTCTCTAATTCGCTGTAAATATCCTTTACATCCTGCGAATTTTCTTTTTGTAAAATTAAATTAGCTGAATCAGTATAAACAAAAATAGTGTTTTTTACACCTAAAAAGGTGGTGTGCTTATCGCAGCCAATCACCATATTGCCATTGGCATCTACTGGATGTCCTTTTGCAGCCAAATAATCGTAAACTGATTCAAAAGATCCCAGATCTGACCATGAAAATGATGCTGGAACCACTTTTATCTTTTTACTGCGTTCCATTACGGCGTAATCAATACTTATTGATGGAATTTCCATTGATAAATCGAAGTCTAAAAAACCATCTTTACTTGCTTCCCAAACTCTTTTTGATTTTTCATAAACATCTGGTTGAAATTGCTTCAATTCTTCTAAAAGAACACTAGCTTTAAAGCAAAACATACCACTGTTCCATAAAAAATTACCTTTTGCAATAAATTCTTTTGCTGTGGTTTCATTAGGTTTTTCACGGAATGAAATTACTTTATCACCTTTTGCTTCAATGTACCCATAACCAGTTTCTGGTTTTGTTGGAATAACTCCAAAAGTTACAATAAAACCATCATTAGCTTTTGAAACTGCCTCGCTTATTGCTTGGTTATAATTTTCCATTAAATCAATAATATGATCCGAAGGTGTAATAATCAATATATCATCTGGTTCTGACGCAAATGCTGCAAAAGCAATAGCCGCTGCTGTGTTTCTAGGTGTTGCTTCCACAATATTGATGTAGGAAGTATTGGTTTTATCCATTACATCACCACTTAACTGATGATTGTCAATATTTCCAACCACCATTACCTTATCAGCCAAATGACTATTTCTTTCAACTGTCATCTCAAATAAAGATTTTCCGTCAAATATCTCAAGATATTGTTTTGGTCTGCTTTTACGCGAAAGCGGCCAAAGACGACTCCCAACTCCTCCAGTAAGAATAACGTGTGTTACTGATTTATCTAAACTCATATATTTACTAAATAGAAAAAAGAAATTTTGAACCTAAAGCCTGTTATCCGCTATAGATCCTAAAACTCCTTTTATATCATAAATTAAACTTTTTTCTTTTTGCAAAATTGGAAAATCTAATTCTAAAAATTTTGAATGGGAAACTCCTAGCACTATCGCATCAAATTTATTTTCAGGAACAGTGTTTAATGTTATTAAATTATATTCTTTTTTTACATCTTTCGCATTTGCTAGCGGATCAAAAATTGTTACAGCTATTCCGTAATCCTTTAATGCTTTTACGACATCAACTATTTTTGTATTTCTTACATCTGGACAGTTTTCTTTAAAGGTAATTCCAAGCATTAAAAGATGTGCGCCATTAACTGAAATTCCTTTTTTGATCATCAACTTGACAATTTGTGAAGCAACGTATTCTCCCATACTGTCATTTAAACGTCTTCCTGCCAGAATTATTTCTGGGTGATAACCAAACTCTTGTGCTCTCTGTGCCAAATAATAAGGATCTACACCAATACAATGCCCACCAACAAGTCCAGGTTTAAAAGGCAAAAAATTCCATTTTGTTGCAGCTGCGTTTAATACTTCTTGTGTATCAATATTCATTAAATTGAATATTTTTGCCAATTCATTTACAAAAGCAATATTGATATCTCTTTGTGAATTTTCAATAACTTTTGCTGCTTCAGCTACTTTTATAGTTGGTGCGAGATAAGTTCCCGCTGTAATAACTGATTTATATAATGAATCTACTTTTAAACCTATTTCAGGCGTTGATCCTGAAGTAACTTTTAAAATTTTTTCTACTGTATGTTCTTTATCTCCCGGATTTATCCTCTCCGGTGAATATCCTGCAAAAAAATCTTCATTAAATGTAAGTCCTGAAACTCTTTCTAAAACTGGTACGCATTGCTCTTCAGTTACTCCAGGATATACAGTCGACTCGTAAATAACAATATCTCCTTTTTTCAAGACTTTACCCACTGTTTCACTAGACTTGTACAAAGGTGTCAGATCTGGACGATTATTTTTGTCAACAGGTGTAGGAACAGTAACAATATAATAATTACAATCTTCAATATCTTTAATAGAGTAAGTACAAAACAAACCTGTTTTTGTAGTAGAATCACTTACTAAAACTTCATTTAAAATAGCTGTTTCAACTTCTAAAGTACTATCAATTCCAGACTTTAAAGAAGCAACTCTTGATTCATTTATATCAAATCCAACAACTGAATATTTTGTAGCAAATAATCGAGCCAAAGGCAGTCCAACATAACCTAGCCCAATCACTGCAATTTTTATATCTTTTTTCAAATTCAATTCTCTTTTTAATTTACTCAATTACGTCAATTCACGGCTTCGCCCTTCCGAGTCACACAACAGTAACACAGATACCTAAAATTAATCATTTCGGCAAATATAGCACAATAAGTCTAGTAATTCAATACGCTTTCCCGTAATGGTCAAAAAACAACTGATCTTTAAAACATCAATCATTACAACTTACTATCAATCAGCCTGTAAAAATTTACTTTATAAAAAAACAGAAGAAAATTTTCCAAAAAAGGCTATTTTCTTCTGTTTTTTACTTTTATATTTTATTTATTTATATTTTATTTTCAAGACACAGCCTAATGTTTCTAATACAAGAATATAATAATTGCTAGAGACTTCTTGAACGATTGCTCTCTGATTGGCAAATGCTCCAGATTCTAATGTAATTTTATCACCTACTTGAATTGGTGAAACAGAAACCTCACTTATATTAGGAGCTTTTAAACTTGTTTTTATAATTTCAATTTCTTGATCTTTTACAACCGCAGGTTTTCCTAACCAAAATAAATATCTAACTACACCAGCAACTTGAAAAACACTGTTTCTTTCAGCTTCATTTAAATGAACAAATACATAAGAATTAAAAAGCGGCACTTCGACTTTCTTCTTACGGTCTGACCATTGCTTTAACTGTATAATTAAAGGACAGTAACAATCAATTCCCAACTGAATCAGTTTTTCCGCAACCTTCTTTTCCCATTTAGGTTTTGTGTATACAACATACCAATTCATATCCTTCAATTTAAATTGAATAAAAAACTTTAATCTTATTCTATTCTTTCATCTTTTATGAAATTCATGGTATTAATTAAGAACCAATTCTATTGTAAACAAAACCAATAGCTTCTAATTCTTTAGGGTTTAATATATTTCTTCCATCAAAAACAAATGCTGGTTTATGCATTGAATCATAAATCTTTTTCCAGTCATAAGTGGTAAATTCATCCCATTCTGTCAAAATTGCAACAGCGTGAGCTCCTTTACAAGCTTCATAAGCATTATCAAACGCATTTAAATAATCTTTATTATCTGCACTTGGTCTTGTTTCTAAATAATCTAAATCATTCAGCATTTTATTTTTGGAAACTTTCGGGTCATAAACAGCAATTTTTGCCTGCTCATTAATCAAATCGTCTGCGACATATATAGCTGCCGATTCACGGGTATCATTTGTATCTTTTTTGAAAGCCCAGCCTAAAAAAGCAATTTTTTTATCGGCTACTGTATTGTATAATGTTTGGACAATTTTATTAGAAAATCTTCTTTTCTGATGATCGTTCATAATAATAACCTGCTCCCAATAATCAGCCACTTCATTTAAACCGTAAGTTTTTGCAATGTAAACTAAGTTCAAAATATCTTTCTGAAAACAAGAACCTCCAAATCCAACAGAAGCTTTAAGAAACTTTGGACCTATTCGGCTATCCATTCCAATAGCTCTTGCTACCTCACTAACATCAGCACCCGTTTTTTCACACAATTCAGACATCGCATTTATTGAGGAAATTCGCTGTGCTAAAAAAGCATTTGCTGTTAATTTTGATAATTCTGAAGACCAAACATTTGTTGTTAAAATTCTATCTTTAGTTACCCAATTTGCATAAACATCAACCAAAGCATTAATAGCCGTTTCTCCTTCTGGAGTTGTATCACCGCCAATTAAAATACGATCAGGATTAAGTAAATCTGTAACGGCAGTTCCCTCTGCTAAAAACTCTGGATTAGATAATATTTGAAATTGAACGCCATTTCCCGTATTATCTAATATGCTTTTAATTGCTTCGGCCGTACGTACAGGCAAGGTCGATTTCTCAACTACAATCTTATTTTGTTTTGCTACTCTGGCAATTTGTCTTGCACATAATTCTATATATTTCAAATCAGCAGCCATACCTTTACCTTTTCCGTAAGTTTTGGTTGGCGTATTAACCGATATAAAAATCATTTCTGCTTCATCTATCGCTTTATCAACTTCTGTAGAAAAAAATAAATTTCGACCTCTAGCCTCAGCAACTATTTCTGACAATCCTGGTTCATAAATCGGAATATTATCTGTATTTGGATCATTCCAATCTTTGATTCGCTGCTCATTCAAATCGACAACCGTAACCTTAATATCTGGACATTTCTGAGCTATTACTGCCATAGTTGGACCTCCCACATAACCAGCACCAATACAGCAAATCTTTGTAATTTTCATTTATATAACTATTATCTTGATCGTTTAATTTTAACTATTTTAAATTCTTCCAATACCAGCTTATCGCTTCTTTTAGCCCTTCTTGCAAAGAATATTTTGGTTCGTATCCTAAATTTGTTTTTGCTTTTTCTATTGAAGCTAATGAATGCGGAATATCTCCAGCACGATTTTCTCCATGTATCACAGGTACGTCTGCAATTTTTGAGTCAAACTCAGACAAGTATTCTTTGAGATAGCCAACCAGATCATTCAGAGTATTTCGATCTCCAAAAGCGGTATTGTAAACTGTGTTAACAGCTTCCTTGTTCTGGCAGTTCATTGCAAGTTCATTCATTTGAATTACATTATCAATATAAGTAAAATCACGAGAATGATTTCCATCACCATTTATTACAGGACTTTCATATTTTATTAATTGCGAAACAAACTTAGGAATTACAGCAGCGTAAGCTCCATTAGGATCTTGCTTTCTTCCAAAAACATTAAAATATCGCAATCCAATGGTCTCAATTCCATATGTATTACTAAAAATCTCCGCATAGAGTTCGTTCACATACTTTGTAATAGCATACGGAGACAACGGCTTGCCAATGACTTCTTCTACTTTTGGCAGACCTTGAGAATCTCCATATGTAGAAGAACTAGCCGCATATATAAAACGTTTTACTTTTGCGTCTCTTGCTGCAACCAGCATATTCAAAAAACCAGAAACATTTACATCGTTTGTTGTAATTGGATCATTTATAGATCTTGGAACTGATCCAAGCGCTGCCTGATGCAGCACAAAATCTACTCCCTCCACAGCAGTATTGCAATCCGAAATATTTCTTATGTCTCCTTCAATCAATTTAAAATTAGGATGACTAATAAAGTCTTTTAAATTATGACGATGTCCAGTTGAAAAGTTATCCAGACAAATTACTTTATCACCTTTCTGCAAAAAGTACTCAGATAAATTTGAACCGATAAAACCTGCTCCACCAGTAATTAAAATTGTATTTTTTGCTTTATCCATAATTATTTAATCTTTTTTAATTTTACTAAAAAGGGTTTTCCAAAAGCCTTTTTTTACTTCTTCTTCATGATAGCCGTTTGAATAAGCTCCATAACCGTATCCGTAAGCAGCACCATATTTTGCTTTATTCTGATAACCATTTAGAACAATACTTGCATTATTCAATTCCCCTCGCTTAACTCTGTTATTCAACAACGTTATCATATCTTTTTTAGTGTAATTCTGTCTCACAATATATAATGTCACATCTGCAAACTGAACTAATTCTAATGCATCTGCAACCAAACCTACTGGAGGAGTATCTAATATAATATAGTCGTACTTATGTTTAAGCTCATTAATCAACTCTGACATTGCATCGCTTAAAATCAATTCTGAAGGATTTGGAGGAATTGGACCCGAAAGAATTACGTCGAGATTTGCTATTGGAGTCTTATTGGTAATTTCTTCTAAACTATTTTGTCTAATCAAATAATTTACAACTCCTAGAGGAGTAGTTAATTTAAACTCATCTGCTAATCTAGGTTTTCTTAAATCTAAACCAACAATAACTGTTTTCTTTTCGCTTAATGCAAATACTGTCGCAATATTTATAGAGCAAAATGTTTTTCCTTCTCCACTAATAGAAGAAGTTATCATTAAAGTTTTAGAACCACTCAACTGCTGTTTTTTGTACAAAAACTGAAGAGAAGAACGTATTCCTCTAAACGCTTCTGAAAGAGCTGACTTAGGCTTATCAAATACCGCAAGGCTAACTACGTCTTTATTTACACCCACAACCCCAATAATTGGGATTTGAGTTAATTTGGCAATATCATCTGTGTTTTGAATCGAGTTATTAATAAAAAATATTCCAAATACAAACAATAGCGGAATTAATATACCTAAAAACAACGCCATAACATAATTAACTGATGTTTTTGGCCCGATTAAGCCTCCTCCTACATCTTTTGCTGGATCGATAAAGTGTATATCTGATAAGTTAGAAGCTTTTACAATTTCTGCTTCGTTTCTTTTTTGCAAAAATTCACTGTAAATATTATCATTTAAATCATACTTTCTTTTGATCTTCAATAACTCTTGTTGTTCTTGAGGTAATTTTCTAACTGCACTTTCAGCTTGTCCAATTTTCGAATTCACTAATGACAAATCATATAACAACGAAGCTTTTGCCGAATTAATATTTTCTAAAAGAACATTCTTTAGGGCAACCATTTGATTATCAAAATCCCTAAATATTTTTTCACTTTTTACAGCATAAGCCATTTCCGATCTTTGAGTAGACAGCGCTATTAGCTTACTTACGCTCGATACAATATTAGGATCTTCTATTCCAGCTACTGAAGGAGCTGGTAATCTTGAATAATCATTACTATTATTTAAATAGGATTTTAACGAATTGTAATAAGCTATCTTTCTAGTAACCTGATCTTTTTCTACATCAAACCCCATTATTTTATTTGAAACTCCCGCTCCGCCTTGTTCTATCTCATAAATATTTTTATCCTTCTGAAACGACTTTAATTCGTTACCTGTTTGTTTTATTTGAGATTCCATTGCCACTAATGTGCTATCAATAAAACGAATAGTATTCGTAGCAAATTGATTTTTACCATCAAGCTGTATTTTAATAAGCATCTTTACGGTCGAATTCAGATAATCGACCATTCTATATTTATTAGTTCCCTGCATTGACAAAGTTAATATAGAACCACTGCCTTTATCTCCATCAATATTTAAGCCTTTATACCTTGAAACTGTTCCGTCAAAATCATTAAATTTTACGAAATATTCTTTTCCGATATAACTACCAGGATTATCAGTTATCTGTAATTTCCAATTTAAAAAAGGCATTACTACACGTTCGCCTACTTTAAATCTTCTAATTAGATTTGCAGGTTGTACTGAAACTGGTGCGTAGGTGTTGGTGCTGTAGGTAATTGTTGAAACCGAATTGTTTTCAAATAAGATTTGAATCTGATACTCATTTGCACTTAAAAACTTAATTCCTATTAATGCATTTGCAATCTGCGGTTTCGTTTTATCAATTTCAACATAAAAAGGAACCTGACCGTATGAATCAATTAGGTTGTATTTACCCTGTTGCAGGTAATCGATATAAAATTGTAGTTTATCTACTACCCTTTCGTTATGAGACCTTGATTGTAAAATAGTAGATATTCCATTTACTTGGTCCGAAATCCCTCCCCAATTAAAAACTAAACTAGTATTGGAAGTAAAAAAAGGGTTACTTTCTTCTTTTATAGAAATCATAGTCTGCATTGCGTAAATTTTTTCTTTACGAATGTTTACTTGATAGGCAATTGTAAATGTTATAATTAAACTAATTAAAAACCATTTCCAATAACTAAGAATTTTCATCAGAAAACCTTTAAAATCAAAATTGGAATGATTTTCAAAAATCGAGAAATCTTTTATATCTAACATCTTTTAAAGGTTCTTTTAGTTTTTGATAATTAGATATACTGTAGTTGCCAAAGATAACAGTGTAATGATTGTTCCAATTGACTGAATTCCTGTTTGTCCTGTACCCCAAGTTTTTTGTCTTAAAGGTTTTACATAAATGTAATCGTTAGGCTGTAAATTGTAAAAAGGCGATTTCATTACGTTCACATCTGTCAAATCTAATTCCTGCATCTGTACTCCAGTCGGATTCTGGCGAATTACTGTCACTGCACGTCTATTTCCAACAGTGGTGATATCTCCCGAATTGGCAATGGCTTCCATGATATTTACATTTTCTTTAAACAACATTTTTGTACCTGTGCTTCCTACTTCGCCATTAATCGTATATCTGAAACCTCCTAATTTTACGTTCACAAAAAGATTTGCTTCGCTCTTAAAATATTCTTCTAATAATTTCTTTTCTATTTTAATACGAACTTCTTCTAATGTAAAACCAATTACATTTATTTCACCTAAAAGCGGCATTCTAATGTTTCCGTGGTCATCTACAGTAAAACCATCAAAATAAAGTGTAGATTCAGATTTAGCTGTACTTCCAGATCCATTTTCTGAAGTATTAAAAATCGAAACTAATTTTGGATCACTAGCTTTTATATTGATACTTATAATATCGTTTACCTGTAACCTATAAGGTTTTAAATCTACTTCTTTAACATTATTTTGTTCGCTTGAAGTGTCTTTATCCTGCAGATAAACTAATTCTTTAAGAGGAATACAAGAAGTAAATAGCGAACTAATTAATAGTAAGATATAAATGCTTTTTTTTGTCATCAGTTTAAATTTGTCGCAAATATAGCTTTTCCTTTAAATTTCAGGAAATCTAAGTTTAATTTGGGTTTAGTTAATTATTTTTAAATGTTTTTTCAAACGGAACTCTATGCAAAATGCTTCTTCCCAGAGTAATTTCGTCAGCATACTCAAGCTCATCACCAACAGAAATTCCTCTCGCAATTGTTGAAATGATGATATTCGTATCTACAATTTGTTTATAGATATAGAAATTGGTAGTATCTCCTTCCATTGTAGAACTTAAAGCAAAAATAATTTCATCAACTTTTCCTTGCTTCACTTTTTCAACCAAACTGTAAATGGTAAGCTGGCTTGGCCCGACTCCTTCAATTGGAGAAATTTTACCTCCCAAAACATGATAAATTCCTTTATATTGGCCTGTATTCTCAATTGCCATTACATCTCGAATATCTTCAACAACACAAATGGTTCGATGATTTCTGTTACTGTTTGCACAAATTTCACAGACTTTTGTATCCGAAATATTATGGCAGCTTTCACAAAATTTAATATCTTCTCTCATCGCCAAAAGTGCTTGAGATAAAAAAGCAGTTTGTTCTTTAGGTTGTTTCAACAGATGAAGCACTAAGCGCAACGCCGTGCGCTTACCAATACCTGGAAGTTGCGACATTTCGCCTACTGCTTTTTCTATTAATTTTGATGAAAATTCCATAGCGACAAAAGTAATACTTTAAAGTTGCTTTTTAACTTTAATTACTTCACTATTATTTAGTTTCAAATCAAGATTTGTTATACATTCAAAAAGAGGTTTTTCTTTCAAATCAATATTGATTTGTAGCCAGTAAAACCAAAGTACAGGCAACTTCAACTTCAATATTATTCAACTCAAGTAATTGATACAGTTCTGGATTCTCTGTTCCTGGATTAAATACTACTCTTTTTGGATGAGCTTCTACAATATAATTATAGTAATCTCTCTGACGAGAAGGATTTAAATAAAGCGTAATAGTATCTATATTTTTAACTGGAATCGCTTTAGTTTGAATTTTTACTCCAGCAACTTCTCCTGCCTTTTGGCCAATTGCCAAAACAGAGTGCCCTTTTCCAACCAACATATTTACTGCTCTATATGAATAACGTTCTGGATTTGTGGATGCTCCAAGAACTAGTGTTTTTTTATTTTTCATTTTTTCGATTTAGAAATGCAAAAGTAATCAAAAAGATTGAGCCTTATTTTATTTACCTATTTTAGATAACTTAATATTTAAAACCTGCATCCTAACATCGATCAGTATTTAAGTATTAAAAAAAGAGTACTTTTACTTTATTAACCCAATTTTTATGGAATTATTTATTTACTTATTTGCCGCATTATTTTCAGTTCTTAATCCAATCGGAACCGTACCCATCTTTGTCGGATTAACACAGCATGATTCTAAAAAAGAAAGATCTAGAATTTCTCTATGGACTGCTATTAATGTATTTATTATTTTATTGGTATCTTATTTTATCGGCCAATATGTATTATCCTTTTTCGGAATTAGTATTGACGCCTTAAGAATTGCAGGAGGAATTGTGATCGTAAATTCTGGCTTTTCTTTACTTTCAGGAAAATTCAACAAAAAACGAGGAATTAATAAAAAGATCGAAAATGAAGCGCACCAGCGAAATGATATCGCACTTACACCACTGGCTATTCCTATGCTTGCAGGACCAGGTTCTATGTCACTTTTAATTGCTTTCTATCAAGAACATCACGAACTTAACGAAATTATAATTTCAACTTTAGCAATTCTAGCCATAGCAATTGCCATTTTTGCTATTTTAAAAAGTGCCCATTATTTAGCTAGAATCTTGGGTGCGTCAGGAATTGTTGCCATTTCTAGAATTGTTGGTTTTATTGTAATTTCTATCGGAATTCAATACATTGTAAGTTCGATTGTAAATATCATAAAAGGAAATTTGATGTAATTAATTTCTTTGTCAAACATAAAAAAAGGGATAAAACTTGACGTTTTATCCCCTCTTTTTATCAAAATTCTGAATTAATTTTTAGGTAAAAAAACTTCAGCCATCATACATCTGGCACTTCCTCCTCCACAAGCCTCGATAGTATCTAAACTTGAACTTAAAATCTCAGCATGATTTTCTAACTGAGCAATTTGTTTAGGAGTCAAACTTTGATGAGCAGATGCACTCATGACAATATATCGTTTGTCATTAGAACCGCGAAGTTCCAACATATTCCCCGCAAAATTATTCACTTGTGCTTCTGTTATTAAGATAATTTCTTTGTTATCGGCTTTCAAATTATCCAAAACCATTTTGCGTTCTTTTTTATCATCAATACAATCTGCGCAGATAACGGCAAAAGTTTCTCCTAAACACATCATTACATTGGTATGATAAATCAGTTTACGTTCTCCTTCAACAGTTTGAAAAGCTTCAAAAATGACCGGTGCATAATCAAAATCTTCACAGAATTCTATAAATAATTCTTCATCTGCTCGAGGTGATAACGCACAGTATGCTTTCCCATTAGCTCTGTCTAATAATAAACTTCCTGTTCCTTCTAAAAAAATACCATCTTCTTCTGCAGAAGTATAATCCATAATATTGGTGATTTCGAATCCTTTTTCTTCCAAAGTATCCAAAATATCTTCACGACGTTCCTGACGACGATTTTCTGCAAACATAGGATATAATGCTACATCCCCATTTTCATGAAACGAAACCCAATTGTTTGGAAAAACACTATCTGGAGTATCTGTTTCTAATGTATCTTCAATCACAGTTACATCAACACCAACTTCTCTAAGTTTTTCAACAAAAGCATCAAATTCTTGTTGTGCTTTAGCATTTACAGTACTTGGCAAAAGTCCGTCTAATACTTTTTGGTAGTAATTATTAACAGCCGTTTGTTCATTCATTCTGAATGCAGCTGGGCGAATCATAACGATTGAATTTGTTGTTTGTTTCATTTTTCTTTTTGTTTCAGATTACAAATTTCAGCTTTTTCTAACTTGAAACTTGAAACTGTTGTTTCTTACTCTCTAATTAATGGTAAAGTTGAACATCTCAACAGACCTTCTTGTTTTGCAATTTCTGCATATGGAATTTCTTCTACTGTAAAACCATTTGCTCGGAGCCAGTTATTCAATCGGGTAAAATTCTTTTCAGAAACCACAATGTTTTCATCAATGGAAAACACATTAGAAAACATATTATACATTTCGTTTCTTTCGATATGAAATAAATTTTCTTTTCCAAAAAGATTTACCAAGTATAAATAATCTGCTTCTTCGCGGAAACCTCTTTTATAAATAATACCTTTATCTTTTCCAACAGGCTGAAAACAACAGTCTAAATGCAAAGCATTATCTCTAGCTTCAAGTTTAGATTTTACTAAATCAAACTCTTTTACAATTTTATTTGGAAACAATTCTTTAATAAAGTTTACACCATGCATGTTGGTTCTAGCTGTAATGTAATCTTTATAATCACTCCCTTTATATGTTCCAATAAAGATATGATCATTCCAAAGCATAACATCTCCTCCTTCAATATGAACTTCTTCTGGCGGACGAACTACTTTTAAAGGGTTTATTTGATCTATTACATATTGAATCGCGTCCAATTCACGCTCTCTATCTGGAAGAATATTTGATTTCACAAAAATGTCATCAATTACAAACCCAATATCTCTGGCAAATATCTGGTTGTAGTTCTCAATCATTTCCGGACGATAGACAGTTACATCATATTTTTGAAAAACGGCATTAAAAGCATCCATTTCAACAACCATATCTTTTTCTACAGGATAAGTTCCTGCCTTAATATGTTCCAATGATTTAGGATCATAAGCTTCCTCAATTGTTGGAGTAGGCCCATTATGAACAGCAGAACCCAAAACAACAGCACGTAGTCTCGATGTTTCGTTCTTTACATTTAATTGCAACATAACCTTATTATATTTTGAGCAAATATAAAAAAAGCTTCACAGTTAAGTGAAGCTTTCTTTTTTTATTTATTAGACTTGAACTCTCTTAAAGGGTGTCCAGTATAAATTTGTCTTGGTCTTCCGATTGGCTCTTTATTTTCACGCATTTCTTTCCATTGCGCGATCCAACCTGGTAATCTTCCGATAGCAAACATTACTGTAAACATATCTGTTGGTATACCTAAAGCTCTGTAAATAATTCCAGAATAAAAATCTACGTTTGGATATAGATTTCTAGACTTGAAGTAATCATCTTCTAAAGCTGCTGTTTCTAATTTTCTTGCAATATCCAAAATTGGATCTTCAACACCTAAAGTTTCTAATACTTCAGTAGCTGCTTTTTTGATGATTTTTGCTCTTGGATCAAAGTTTTTATAAACTCTGTGTCCGAATCCCATTAAACGGAAAGGATCGTTTTTATCTTTCGCTTTCGCTAAAAACTTATCAGTATCACCACCGTCTTTATTAATCTCCTCAAGCATTTCTAACACAGCTTGGTTTGCACCTCCATGAAGAGGTCCCCAAAGAGCAGAAACTCCAGCCGAAACAGAAGCAAATAAACCTGCGTGAGAAGAACCTACCATTCTAACTGTAGATGTAGAACAGTTTTGCTCATGGTCTGCGTGAAGAATAAATAATTTATCTAATGCATTTACAATTACTGGATTTGCTGAATAAGGTCCTGTAGGCAATTTAAACATTAATTGCATAAAGCTTTCTACATATCCTTTTGTGTTGTCATAGTAATTTAAAGGATATCCCATAGACTTTCTGTAAGTCCATGTAGCAATTACAAGAAATTTAGCCATTGTTTTGCAAATAGCTTCATACATTTCTTTTTCATTATCAACATTTACAGCTTTCGGGTTAAATGCTGTTAAAGCACTTGTCAAAGCAGACAATACTCCCATTGGGTGAGCTGTTTTTGGAAAGCCATCAATGATATTTTTCATCTCTTCGTTTACCAAAGAATGTTTTTTAATACCACTTTCAAATTGCTCCAATTCAGCAGCTGTTGGAAGTTCACCAAAAATTAAAAGATAGGAAACTTCTAAAAAGCTTGCTTTTTCAGCTAAGTCTTCAATTGAATACCCTCTGTAACGCAGGATCCCTAACTCTCCATCTAGGAAAGTGATTTCACTTTTACATGAACCAGAGTTCTTGTAACCTGGATCAATTGTAATAACACCTGTTAAATCACGTAATTTGTTGATATCAATAGCCGATTCATTTTCACTTCCTGTAATTACTGGAAGTTCAATTTTTTGACCGTCTATTTCTAATGTAGCTATTTTTGACATAATATATGAGAAATAATTCTTTAAATAATATTTTACCAAATCTAATAAATTTAAGACTAATTAAAAAAAGAATACTGCTATGAATTTGTTAAAACTCCAAAAAAAAACCATCTGCTCACACAGATGGTTTCTTTTCAACATATAATCGTTACAATTATTTAATTTTAAATGCATTTAAACCTGGGAAATAAGCTGTACTTCCTAGTTCTTCTTCAATTCTTAATAATTGGTTGTATTTTGCCATACGGTCTGAACGAGATGCAGAACCAGTTTTAATTTGACCACAATTTAAAGCAACAGCTAAATCTGCAATTGTATTATCTTCTGTTTCTCCAGAACGGTGAGACATTACAGATGTATAACCAGCATTTTTAGCCATATTTACAGCCGCAATCGTTTCAGTCAAAGTTCCGATTTGGTTTACTTTTACTAAAATAGAATTCGCAATTCCTTTTTGAATTCCAGTAGACAAACGCTCAACGTTAGTAACGAATAAATCATCCCCTACTAATTGCACTTTATCACCAATTTTTTCAGTCAAATATTTCCATCCATCCCAGTCATTTTCGTACATACCATCTTCGATAGAAATAATTGGGTATTTAGCTGCAAGTTCTGCTAAATAATCAGCTTGCTCTTCAGAAGTTCTGATTTTTCCAGTTTCTCCTTCAAATTTAGTATAATCGTATTTTCCGTTTACATAAAATTCAGAAGCAGCACAGTCAAGAGCAATCATAATTTCATCACCAAAAGAATAACCTGCTTTTTCAACAGCTAATTTAATTGTATCTAAAGCATCTTCCGTTCCACCAGCTAAGTTTGGAGCAAAACCACCTTCGTCACCTACAGCAGTACTCAAACCTCTATCGTGTAAAACTTTTTTCAAGCTATGAAAAATCTCAGTTCCCATTTGCATAGAATGTGTAAAAGAAGTTGCTTTTACAGGGAAAATCATAAACTCTTGAAATGCGATAGGTGCATCAGAATGCGAACCACCATTTATGATGTTCATCATTGGAACTGGCAATGTGTTTGCAGAAACACCACCCACGTATCTGTATAATGGCAATCCAAGTTCGTTAGCAGCAGCTTTTGCAGCAGCCAAAGAAACTCCTAAAATTGCGTTAGCGCCTAATTTTGATTTATTCGGAGTTCCGTCTAAATCAATCATTAATTGATCAATTGTGTTTTGTTCGAAAACAGAAGTTCCAACTAACTCCTCAGCAATAACAGTATTTACATTATTCACTGCATTCAAAACACCTTTACCTAGGTAAGCTTTACCTCCATCACGTAATTCAACAGCCTCGTGCTCTCCAGTTGATGCTCCAGATGGAACAGCAGCTCTACCTAAAACTCCGTTTTCAGTTACTACATCAACTTCAATAGTAGGATTACCTCTAGAATCAAGAATTTGTCTTGCGTGAACTTTAATTATAATACTCATTATTTTTGTTTTTTATTAATAAATTATACTTTTTTTTTCGAAATTATAAAATTATTTAATACTATAAACGCATCTTAGTCATTAAACAGTTTTATTTATTAACTACATCGTTTTAGACTTTTGCAAGTTTTATATTCTCCACAAATTGATCAAATAAATAAGAAGAATCATGTGGTCCAGGACTTGCTTCCGGATGGTATTGCACTGAAAAACAATTCTTGTTCTTCATTCTCATTCCAGCCACAGTTTCATCATTCAAATGTATATGCGTAAGTTCTAATTCCGGATGACCTTCTAAAGCTTCTCTTTTTACAGCAAAACCATGATTTTGAGAAGTAATCTCACCTTTACCTGTTAAAAGATTTTTTACAGGATGATTTATTCCTCTATGTCCTCCAAACATTTTATAGGTCTTAACACCATTTGCAAGAGCAATTACTTGATGCCCTAAACAAATCCCAAACAAAGGCTTATCTTCAGCTATAATTCTTTTAGCAACTTCAATTGCTCCGTATAACGGATCCGGATCTCCAGGACCATTTGACAAGAAATAACCATCTGGATTAAAAGCTGTCAAATCTTCATATGTTGAATCGTATGGAAAAACTTTAATGTAGCAATCTCTCTTAGCAAGGTTTCTTAAAATATTCTTTTTTATACCCAAGTCTAAAGCAGAAATTTTATATGTAGCATTTTCATCACCAATAAAATAAGGTTCTTTTGTAGAAACTTTAGATGCTAACTCTAGCCCCTCCATATCAGGCACATTTGCCAATTCTTTCTTTAAATCTTCAATAGAAGTTCCATCAGTACAAATGACAGCGTTCATAGCACCATTATCTCTAATGTAACTAACTAAAGCTCTCGTATCAACATCAGAAATGCATATCAAATTTTGTTTTGCAAAATAATCTTCTAAACTTCCAGAAGCACCTTCTCTTGAATAATTGAAGCTGAAATTTTTACAAACCAACCCAGAAATTTTTACGCTTTCAGATTCGACTTCTAAATCATTTATACCATAATTACCAATATGCGGATTTGTGGTAACCATAATTTGTCCAAAATACGAAGGATCAGTAAAAATCTCTTGATATCCCGTCATCCCAGTATTAAAACAAACTTCACCAAAAGTTTTACCACTGATACCAATAGATTTTCCGTGAAAGATGGTTCCATCACTAAGTAATAAAATGGCGCTTTGTCGTGTTGTGTATTTCATTATTTAATTTGTATTGTTTTTTTTATCATCGTAAATCCTAAACAGATTTTAGGTGCAATTAGATATTTTGCAAATTTAACTCTTTAAAGGAGTGTGTCCAAGATTTTTTAGAACTTTCACTCATAAAAATAAAACCGCTTACTCTAAATAAGTTAGATTTTTAGTTCAAAAATTTCAAAAAAAAAGGATAAACTAAAAATTAGTTTATCCTTGATTTTTATAGAATGATTACTCTCATAATTATTCAGAAGCTTCTGTAGTCGTTTCAGTCTCAGCAGCAGGAGCTTCTGCAGCAGGAGCATCCTTTTTAGCTTTACCACCACGACGGCTTTTCGCTTTTTTAACTTCTTTTTTACCTCCATTGTAAAGTTCATTGAAATCTACAAGTTCGATCATTGCCATATCAGCATTATCTCCTAAACGATTTCCAACTTTAATGATACGAGTGTATCCACCTGGACGGTCTCCAACTTTAGCAGCTACATCTCTGAACAAATCAGTTACTGCATATTTGCTGCGTAAGTAAGCAAAAACAATACGACGGTTGTGAGTCGTATCCTCTTTTGATTTTGTAATTAAAGGCTCAACAAATTGTTTAAGCGCTTTAGCTTTAGCAACAGTAGTATTAATACGTTTGTGCTCAATAAGAGAACAAGCCATATTAGCTAACATAGCTTTTCTATGTCCAGTCTGTCTGCTTAAGTGATTGAATTTTTTTCCGTGTCTCATTGCTATTTTAAATTTAATCCGCCGCAGCGGATTGAATTATTCTTTATCTAATTTGTATTTAGCTAAATCCATTCCGAAAGTTAAATTCTTCACTGCAACAAGTTCATCAAGTTCAGTTAAAGATTTTTTACCGAAATTACGGAATTTCATTAGGTCATTTTTATTGAACGATACTAAATCACCAAGTGTATCAACTTCAGCCGCTTTCAAGCAATTTAATGCTCTCACAGATAAATCCATATCAACAAGCTTAGTTTTAAGCAATTGTCTCATATGCAATGACTCTTCATCATACGATTCTGTTTGTGCAATTTCGTCAGCCTCAAGTGTAATTCTTTCATCAGAGAACAACATGAAATGGTGAATTAAAACTTTAGCAGCTTCAGTAAGAGCATCTTTTGGATTAATAGATCCATCAGTTTTAATTTCAAAAACTAATTTTTCGTAATCTGTTTTTTGCTCTACACGGAAATTTTCGATTGCATATTTTACATTTTTTACCGGAGTAAAAATAGAATCTGTAAAAATTGTTCCAATTGCAGCATTCTGTTTTTTGTTCTCTTCAGCAGGAACGTATCCTCTACCTTTTTCGATTGTTAAATCGAAGTTCAATTTGATTTTCGAATCTAAATTACAGATAACAAGGTCTGGATTCAAAACTTGAAAACCTGAGATAAATTTTTGAAAATCACCTGCTGTCAATTGATCTTTACCAGAAACAGAAATAGTAACTGATTCATTATCTATATCTTCAATTTGACGTTTGAAACGTACTTGTTTTAGATTAAGGATAATTTCGGTAACGTCCTCAACAACACCTGAAATAGTAGAAAACTCATGATCTACACCCTCGATACGAACCGATGTAATTGCATAACCTTCTAACGCTGAAAGCAAAACTCTTCTAAGTGCATTACCAACTGTCAATCCGTAACCAGGTTCCAAAGGTCTAAATTCGAATTTACCTTCAAAATCGGTTGAATCGATCATGATAACTTTATCGGGCTTTTGAAAATTAAATATTGCCATAAATTTCGACTAAGTCAATTATTATTTGTTGTACAACTCTACGATTAATTGTTCTTTAATGTTTTCTGGAATTTGAAGTCTCGCAGGTACAGAAACAAAAGTTCCTTCTTTAAGATCATTGTTCCAAGTAATCCATTCATAAACATGACTTGAATTTGATAAAGAACGTTCGATAGCTTCTAAAGATTTAGATTTTTCACGAACTGCAACTTTATCACCAGGCTTAAGGTGGTAAGAAGGAATATTTACAACTTCTCCATTTACAGTAACGTGTCTGTGAGATACAATTTGACGTGCACCTCTTCTAGAAGGAGCAATACCCATTCTAAAAACTACGTTATCCAATCTTGCTTCGCATAATTGTAATAAAACTTCACCAGTAACTCCTTTAGTAGCTGATGCTTTTTCGAATAAATTTCTGAATTGTTTTTCTAAAATTCCATAAGAATATTTAGCTTTTTGCTTTTCCATTAACTGAACAGCGTACTCAGATTTTTTTCCTCTTTTTTTAGCCATCCCGTGTTGTCCAGGTGGGTAATTTCTTTTTTCGAATGATTTATCATCTCCAAAGATTGCTTCGCCAAATTTACGGGCGATTCTTGTGCTAGGACCAGTATATCTTGCCATTTTAAATTGTTTAAGATAGAGATTATGAATTCAGGTCTTATCCTTCGATAATCTATGTTCTATCTACGTTATACTATAATTAAATTTGAGTATTAAACTCTACGTCTTTTTGGAGGACGACATCCGTTGTGAGGCATTGGAGTAACATCGATAATCTCAGTTACTTCAATTCCACCGTTATGAATAGAACGGATAGCAGACTCACGTCCGTTTCCTGGTCCTTTTACATAAACTTTTACTTTTTTAAGTCCTGCTTCAAGAGCTACTTTACTACAATCTTCTGCTGCCATTTGAGCCGCGTACGGAGTATTCTTTTTAGAACCTCTGAAACCCATTTTACCAGCTGAAGACCAAGAAATAACTTCACCTTTCTTATTAGTCAAAGAAATGATAATATTATTGAAAGTCGCAGAAATATGAGCTTCACCCGTTGATTCAACGATAACTTTACGTTTTTTTGCAGTTGCTTTAGCCATATTACTTATTATTTAGTTGCTTTTTTCTTGTTAGCAACAGTTTTTCTTTTACCTTTTCTAGTTCTAGAGTTGTTTTTAGTTCTTTGCCCTCTTAAAGGAAGACCAGATCTGTGACGAATACCTCTGTAACAACCAATATCCATTAAACGTTTAATGTTTAAAGAAATTTCAGAACGTAATTCTCCTTCAATTTTGTAAAATGAAACAGCTTCACGAATTGCTCCGATTTCGTCATCATTCCAATCTTGAACTTTCTTATCTTGGCTTACTTGAGCTTTTTCTAAAATCTCAATAGCTCTACTTTTTCCTAATCCAAAGATGTAGGTAAGTGCAATAACACCTCTTTTGTTTTTTGGGATATCTACCCCTGCTATTCTTGCCATAATTATCCTTGTCTTTGTTTAAATCTAGGATTCTTTTTGTTTATTACGTACAATCTCCCTTTTCTACGCACGATAATACACTCGGCGCTTCTCTTTTTTACTGATGCTCTAACTTTCATATTGAATATCCTTTAATATCGATAAGTAATTCTTGCTTTTGACAAATCATAAGGACTCATTTCTAGTTTCACTTTATCACCAGGTAATAATTTGATGTAATGCATTCGCATTTTACCAGAAATATGAGCAATTACAATATGTCCATTTTCTAACTCTACACGGAACATCGCATTAGATAATGCTTCGATGATTGATCCGTCTTGTTCTATTGCTGATTGTTTTGCCATAAATATATTAAGCTACTGCTTTTCTATTTTTACCAGTCTTCATTAAACCATCATAATGCTTGTTTAACAAGTATGAATTGATTTGTTGAATAGTATCTATTGCAACTCCAACCATAATTATTAATGAGGTACCTCCAAAAAACATTGCCCAAGATTGTTGTACATCCATAATACTTACAACAATAGCTGGGAACACAGCAATCAAAGCAAGGAATAAAGATCCTGGGAAAGTTATTAAAGACATCACCTTATCTAAGAATTCAGAAGTTTCAGCCCCTGGTCTTACCCCTGGAATAAAACCACCGCTTCTCTTTAAATCATCGGCCATCTTGTTAGTAGGTACAGTGATTGCAGTATAAAAGAATGTAAATACAATAATTAAAGTTGCAAAAACAAAATTATACCAGAAACCAAACATATTACTAAATGTCCCAACAATTGATTGTGATGTTTCTGATTTAGACAATCCAGCTACAGCAGCCGGTATAAACATAATTGCCTGAGCAAAAATGATTGGCATAACCCCAGAAGCATTAAGCTTAAGTGGAATCCATTGTCTGTTACCACCAGCCAAATCCTGCTCATAGTCTCCAGTTGTTGTACGACGAGCGTATTGAACTGGTATTCTACGCACCGCCATTGTAAGCAATACACAAGAAATGATTACCAATAACCACACAATAATTTCAATAACTAATAACATTGGACCTCCATTGTTATTGGTAACTCTCGTTGTAAACTCTTGAATAAAAGCTTGTGGTAAACGAGCAAGAATACCAACCATAATTAATAATGAAATTCCGTTACCTATACCTTTATCTGTAATTTTTTCTCCAAGCCACATAGCAAAAATTGTACCTGTAACAAGAATAATAACAGAAGAAAACAAAAATTCTGGTGAATTAAAGCCCAGTAAAAATGCATTACTAGGCAATGTTTTATATAAATTATAGATATAAGTTGGACCTTGAACCAGTGTAATAGCTATAGTCAACCAACGAGTGATTTGATTAATCTTTTTTCTACCACTTTCTCCATCATTTTGAAGTTTTTGCAAATATGGAATCGCAATCCCCATTAACTGAACAACAATAGACGCAGAAATATAAGGCATAATACCTAAAGCAAAAACAGAAGCTTTAGAGAAAGCACCCCCAGTGAACATGTCTAGAATAGATCCTAGACCATTTTTAGTTTGTCCCGCTAAACCAGTCAATTGCGTTGCATCAATTCCAGGAAGCGTAACGTGTGCTCCAAAACGATATACTAAAAGTAATCCTAATGTAATTAAGATTCTATTTTTCAGTTCTTCGATTTTCCAAACATTACTTATTGATTCAATAAATTTCTTCATCTTAATAGATAAGTTATATTGTTACAGCTTCTCCACCAGCAGCTTCAATCGCCGCTTTTGCAGTAGCAGTAAATTTGTGGGCAGTTACTTTTAATTTTGCTTTCAATTCTCCTCTACCTAAAATCTTAACGATTTCATTTTTAGTAGCTAGACGATTTGCTACGAAATCTGTCATAGAAACAGAATCAGTAATTGAACCATTGTCTACCAATAATTGAAGCGTATCTAAATTAACACCTTCGTATTCTTTACGATTGATGTTTTTGAAACCAAACTTAGGCACACGTCTTTGAAGAGGCATCTGCCCACCCTCAAAACCAATCTTTTTAGAATAACCAGAACGAGATTTAGCCCCTTTGTGTCCTCTTGCAGCGGTACCACCTTTTCCAGAGCCTTCTCCTCTACCTAATCTTTTATTTTGATTGTGTGTAGATCCTTCAGCAGGTTGTAAGTTACTTAAATTCATAACAGTATTTTGTTATTTAGCTTCTTCTACAGAAACTAAGTGTTTAACTTTGTTTATCATCCCAAGGATAGCAGGATTTGACTCATGCTCCACAACTTGTCCAATTTTACGTAGACCTAAAGCTTCTAATCCTCTTTTTTGAGAAAGCGGACAGTTGATTTTGCTTCTTACTTGTTTTACTAATAATTTAGCCATAATTTCCTAATTAACCTTTAAAAACTTTCTCTAAAGAAACACCTCTTTGTTTTGCAACAGTATGAGCGCTTCTCATTTGCAATAAAGCATCAAAAGTTGCTTTTACTACGTTATGTGGATTTGATGATCCTTGAGATTTAGACAATACATCGTGAATACCTACTGACTCAAGAACTGAACGAACAGCTCCACCAGCGATAACTCCTGTACCATGAGACGCAGGAATTAAGAATACACGAGCACCACCAAATTTACCTTTTTGTTCGTGAGGAACAGATTGTCCATTCAAAGGAATTCTAACTAAGTTTTTCTTTGCATCTTCTACTGCTTTCGCAATTGCTTCAGAAACGTCTTTAGATTTTCCTAATCCATGACCAACTACTCCATTTTCATCACCTACAACTACAATAGCAGAAAAACCGAAAGCTCTACCACCTTTTGTAACTTTAGTAACACGATTAACACTAACTAGACGATCTTTAAGTTCAAGACCACTAGGTTTTACTAATTCTACATTTTTGTATTTAGACATAATATATTAGAATTTAAGTCCAGCGGCTCTTGCGCCTTCTGCTAATGATTTAATACGACCGTGATACAAATATCCACCTCTATCAAAAGTGATGGTATCAATCCCAGCTTTTAACGCTTTCTCTGCAACAAGTTTTCCAACAGCAGCAGCGATTTCAACGTTAGTACCTTTTCCTATTTCTTTTTCTCTTGAAGATGCAGCTAATATAGTAACTCCATTTACATCATCAATGATTTGAGCGTAAATTTCTTTATTACTTCTAAAAACAGAAAGTCTTGGTCTAGCAGCAGAACCACTAATCGCTTTTCTAATTCTGTATTTAATTCTCTGTCTTCTATCAGATTTTGTTAATGACATAATCTTATTTTTTAAGCTGATTTACCTGCTTTTCTTCTTAATACTTCACCCACAAACTTAACACCTTTTCCTTTATACGGCTCAGGCTTACGGAAACCTCTGATTTTCGCAGCAACTTGACCTAAAAGTTGTTTATCAAATGATGTTAATTTTACGATAGGGTTTTTTCCTTTTTCAGATATTGTTTCTAAACTTACTTCAGGAGCAATTTCTAAAACAATATTGTGAGAATATCCAAGAGCTAAATCTAACTTTTGACCTTGGTTTGAAGCTCTGTAACCAACTCCAACTAATTCTAGTTCTTTAGTAAAACCTTCAGATACACCAACAATCATATTACTAATTAATGATCTGTATAATCCGTGTTTTGCTCTTTGGTCTTTATGATCAGATGATCTTTCAACTAAGACTTGATCACCTTCAACTTTTACAGTTACGTCCGAAAACTCCTGAGTTAGTTGACCTTTTTTTCCTTTTACTGTAATAATACCGTCTTTAACTTCTACAGTTACACCAGCAGTGATTACAATTGGGCTTTTACCTATTCTTGACATCTTATCTAGTGTTTAAAATTAGTATACGTAACAAATTACTTCACCACCTACATTTAATTGCTTAGCTTGTTTTCCTGTCATCAAACCTTTTGATGTAGAAACAATAGCAATTCCTAATCCGTTAAGGATTCTAGGTAATTTGGCAGCACCTGCGTACTTACGTAAACCAGGTTTACTAATTCTTTGAATATCTTTAATTACAGGCTCTTTAGTATCTTTATCATACTTCAAAGCAATTTTGATCGAACCTTGAACAGTGTTCGTTTCAAATTTGTAACTCAAGATGTAACCTTGATCAAATAAGATCTTAGTTATCTCTTTTTTTAGATTAGATGCTGGAATTTCAACAACTTTGTGGTTTGCAGCCACAGCGTTACGAACTCTAGTCAAATAATCTGCAATAGGATCTGTATACATATGTATTTGATTGCGATTATGGTTTTCGGGAAACACTCGTTTCCCGAACCTTTAATCAATTAAAATTATTTTTTGGTTTGCAAAAGTAATAACTTATTGCGAGATTACCAAGACGCCTTTTTAACTCCAGGAATTAATCCATTATTAGCCATCTCACGGAAAGTTACACGTGAAATACCAAATTGACGAATATAACCTCTTGGTCTTCCTGTTAATTTACAACGATTGTGCAAACGAACTGGTGAAGCATTTTTTGGTAATCTTTGTAAGCCTTCATAATCTCCAGCTTCTAACAAAGCTTTTCTTTTTTCAGCGTACTTAGCTACCGTTTTCTCTCTTTTCACCTCACGGGCTTTCATTGATTCTTTAGCCATGTCTTAATTCTTTTTAAAAGGTAAACCTAATTCAGCCAATAATGACTTTGCTTCTTTATCAGTTTTTGCAGTAGTAACAAAAGTAATATCCATTCCTGAAATTTTGTTTACTTTGTCAATATCAATTTCTGGGAAAATGATTTGCTCTAAAACTCCAAGATTGTAATTTCCTCTTCCGTCGAAACCTGTAGCTTTGATACCACTAAAATCTCTAACGCGCGGTAAAGCAGAAGTAATAAGTCTATCCAAAAACTCATACATTCTCTCACCACGTAAAGTAACTTTTGCTCCAATAGGCATCCCTTTTCTCAATTTGAAAGACGCAACGTCTTTCTTTGAAATTGTAGATACTGCTTTTTGTCCAGTGATCTTTGTTAACTCATCAACAGCATAGTCAATAAGTTTTTTATCAGATACAGCTGCACCAACTCCACGGCTCAAAACGATTTTTTCCAATTTAGGAACTTGCATTACGTTTGTATATCCGAATTCCTCTTTAAGAGCAGAGATAACTCTACTCTTATATTCTTCTTTTAGTCTAGGTGTATATGCCATTACTATAGTACTTGATTAGATTTTTTTGAAAATCTTACTTTCTTATCTCCTTCTACTCTAATACCAACTCTAGTTGTTTCCTTAGTTTTAGGATCAATTAGTGAAATGTTAGATATTTGTATAGAAGCTTCTTTCTTAACGATACCACCTTGAGGGTTTTTAGCACTTGGTTTTGTATGTTTCGAAACCATGTTTACACCTTCAACTATCGCTTTATTTTTCTCACGGTAAACACGTAAAACTTTACCTTCAGCACCTTTATGGTCTCCAGCAATTACTCTTACGATATCTCCTGATTTTATTTTTAGCTTTATCATCTTAAAACGAATTAAAGCACTTCTGGTGCTAATGATACAATTTTCATGAATTGTTTTTCACGAAGTTCTCTTGCTACCGGACCAAAAACACGAGTTCCTCTCATTTCACCTGCAGCGTTCAAAAGAACACATGCATTGTCATCGAAACGGATATAAGAACCATCAGCTCTTCTCACTTCTTTTTTGGTACGTACAACAACTGCAGTTGAAACAGCTCCTTTTTTCACGTTTCCGTTTGGAGTTGCATCTTTGATAGAAACTACAATCTTGTCACCAACAGAGGCATACCTTCTTTTGGTACCTCCTAAAACACGGATAGTTAAAACTTCTTTTGCTCCCGTGTTATCTGCTACTTTTAGTCTTGATTCTTGTTGTACCATAATTATTTAGCTCTTTCTAAGATTTCAACTAATCTCCAACATTTTGTTTTACTTAAAGGACGCGTTTCGCTAATTCTTACAGTATCTCCAATGTTACAGTCGTTTTTTTCGTCGTGTGCAACGTATTTTTTAGTTTTCAACACGAACTTACCGTATAATGGGTGTTTTACTTTTCTTACTTCAGCAATAACAATAGACTTATCCATTTTATTTGAAGTAACTACACCTATTCTTTCTTTTCTTAAATTTCTTTTTTCTTCCATCTTTCAGCAGAATACAATTATTGTAACTCTCTTTTAGTTAACTCAGTAGCTAATCTAGCAACTGTTCTTCTTACACTTCTAATTTGAAGTGGGTTTGCAATTGGAGAAATAGCGTGAGCCATTTTTAGGTCAGCATATACTTTCTTAGTTTGACTAAGCTTTTCTTGCAACTCCGCTGCAGAAAGATCTTTTATTTCTGATTGTTTCATAATAAATATAAATTATGCTTCGAAATCTCTAGCAACGACGAACTTAGTTTTTACTGGAAGTTTTTGAGCTGCAAGACGTAAAGCCTCTTTTGCAACTGATAATGGAACTCCTCCAACTTCAAACATAATTCTTCCTGGTTTAACAACAGCAGCCCAATACTCAACTGCTCCTTTACCTTTACCCATACGTACTTCAAGAGGTTTCTTAGTAATAGGTTTGTCTGGAAATATTTTAATCCATAATTGTCCCTCTCTCTTCATGTAACGAGTTGCAGCAATACGCGCAGCTTCGATTTGACGAGAAGTTAAGAACATTCCATCTTCATGTACAGATTTAATACCAAACATTCCATTTGAAAGTTCATGCCCTCTTTGAGAGTTACCTTTCATTTTACCTTTTTGTACCTTACGGTATTTTGTTCTTTTAGGCTGTAACATTTTTCTTTAGTTTAAAAATTTACTTTCTTTTACGAGCATCTGGTTTTCCGCCTTTGTTAAAGTTAGATTTGCCTCTAGGAGCATCTCCACCTTTACCACCACCTGTACCAGATTGTTTTTTGTCCATTCCAGCAAGTGGAGAAAGTTCTCTCTTACCGTAAACTTCACCTTTCATGATCCATACTTTGATCCCCATTCTACCGTAAGTAGTATGAGCTTCAGCCAAAGCATAGTCAATGTCAGCTCTGAAAGTTGATAGAGGAATTCTACCTTCTTTGAAACCTTCTGAACGTGCCATCTCAGCTCCATTCAAACGACCAGAAATCAAAACTTTGATACCTTCAGCGTTCATACGCATAGAAGCAGCAATAGCCATTTTGATTGCACGTCTGTAAGAGATACGGCTTTCGATTTGACGAGCGATGCTTGTCGCCACAAGATAAGCATCTAATTCAGGTCTTTTAATTTCAAAGATGTTAATTTGAACCTCTTTGTCAGTAACTTTCTTAAGTTCCTCTTTTAACTTGTCTACCTCTTGTCCGCCTTTACCGATAATGATACCAGGTCTAGCAGTAGTGATAGTAACGGTTACAAGCTTTAAAGTTCTCTCGATGATTACTTTAGATACACTAGCTTTTGATAAACGAGCGTGGATATACTTTCTGATTTTGTGATCTTCGGCAAGTTTATCACCGTAATCATTTCCACCATACCAGTTTGAGTCCCACCCTCTGATGATACCAAGTCTATTTCCAATTGGATTTGTCTTTTGTCCCATGCTGCTTAAGAATTGCTTTGTGTGTTATTGATAGCTCCAAGCACGATTGTAACGTGGTTAGAACGTTTTCTTATTCTGTGTGCACGACCTTGTGGAGCTGGACGAAGTCTTTTTAACATCATTCCACCATCTACTCTGATCTCTTTAACAAATAATCCAGCTTCTTCTAAATTACCTTCACTATTTTTTTGCTCCCAGTTATTGATTGCAGATAATAATAGTTTTTCTAATTTTCTTGAAGCTTCTTTAGAACTGAATCTTAAGATGTTAAGTGCTCTTTCTACCTTCTGACCTCTTACCAAGTCCGCTACTAAGCGCATTTTTCTAGGTGAAGTAGGGCAGTTATTCAATTTTGCGAAAGCAATAGACTTATTAGCCTCTTTTCTCGCATCTGCTGTTTCTCTTTTACGAACTCCCATTGCTTCTTATTTTTTACCTTTATTTTTTGCTCCAGCATGACCTCTAAAAGATCTAGTTGGTGAAAACTCTCCTAATTTGTGACCTACCATGTTTTCTGTTACGTAAACTGGTACAAATTGACGACCGTTATGAACTGCGATAGTTTGTCCAACAAAATCCGGAGTAATCATAGAGGCTCTAGACCAAGTCTTAACTACTCCATTTTTTCCGCTTTCAATGTTTTCCTGAACTTTCTTGTCTAATTTATAATGAACGAAAGGTCCTTTTTTTAATGAACGTGCCATATCTTATTATTTCTTTCTACGTTCTACGATATACTTGTTACTCGGGTTTTTCTTAGAACGAGTTCTGTAACCTTTAGCTGGCAATCCGTTTCTTGAACGTGGGTGCCCTCCAGAAGAACGTCCTTCACCACCTCCCATAGGGTGATCAACAGGGTTCATCGCTACCGGTCTAGTTCTAGGTCTTCTTCCTAACCATCTTGTTCTACCTGCTTTTCCAGATACAACTAATTGGTGGTCAGAGTTAGAAACAGCTCCAATTGTAGCCGAACAAGTTAACAAGATCAATCTTGTTTCACCAGATGGCATTTTAATTGTTGCATATTTCCCGTCTCTTGCCATTAACTGAGCAAAAGTTCCAGCTGAACGAGCAATAACTGCTCCTTGACCTGGACGTAACTCAATACAAGATATAACAGTTCCAAGAGGAATTCTGCTTAAAGGTAATGTATTACCAATCTCTGGTTGAGATTCTGGACCAGAAACTAATTTCTGACCAACTTTCAATCCGTTTTGAGCGATAATATAAGTTTTCTCTCCATCAGCGTAAGCTAATAAAGCAATAAACGCAGTACGATTTGGATCGTATTCGATTGATTTCACTGTAGCTGGAATTCCATCTTTAGTTCTTTTGAAATCAATAATACGATATCTCTGCTTGTGACCACCACCCGTATAACGCATGGTCATCTTTCCTTGACTATTTCTACCTCCAGAGTTTTTTATCGGCGCTATCAAAGAGCGTTCCGGCTTATCAGTTGTAATAGCGTCATAACCATTCACAACTCTAAATCGCTGACCTGGGGTAATAGGTTTTAATTTTCTTACTGACATTTTTCTATCTTAGATATTGTTGTAAAAATCAATTGTTTCTCCTTCTTGTACTTGAACAATTGCTTTTTTAATTGCATTTGTCTTTCCACTGATTAAACCACTTTTAGTGTATTTTGTACTTCTATCCGGTCTAACGTTCATCGTGTTTACAGAAACAATAGTTACTCCATAAGCAGCCTCAACAGCTTTCTTAATTTCAACTTTGTTTGCTTTTTTGTTAACAACGAATCCGAAGCGGTTTAAAACTTCACTTTCTTTGGTTACTTTTTCCGTTACTATAGGTCTAATAATGATACTCATAATCCTATTATTTGCTTAAATTTTCTTCAATTAACTCCAAAGAACCTTCTAAAAGCACCAAATTATTAGTGTTTAATATAGCGTAAGTGCTTAATTCTGAGCTAGTTACGACATTAGAAGCCTTTAAATTGCGTGACGACAAATATACATTTTTATTTGACTCGCCCAACACAAATAGAGATTTTTTACTTTCTAACCCTAAAGCTTTCAAAACGTTAACGAAATTTTTAGTGTTTGGTACATCAAAATTAAAGTCTTCAAGAACGATAATATTTGACTCTTTTGCTTTGATAGAGAAAGCAGATTTTCTAGCCAATCTTTTCAAGTTTTTATTCAATTTAAATGAATAACTTCTTGGTCTTGGTCCGAAAACTGTTCCACCACCTTTAAACAATGGGTTTTTAATACTTCCCGCACGAGCAGTACCTGTTCCCTTTTGTTTTTTAATCTTACGCGTACTACCAGTTACTTCAGCTCTTTCTTTAGCTTTGTGAGTACCTTGTCTTTGATTAGCAAGATATTGCTTAACATCAAGATATACAGCGTGATTGTTTGGTTCAATTGCGAATACTGAATCAGAAAGTTGAACTTTTCTACCAGTATCTTTTCCGTTGAAATCTAATACTTTTACTTCCATTACTTCTGAATGATTACGTAAGAGTTTTTGTGCCCAGGAATACATCCTTTAACAACAAGTAGGTTCTTATCAGCAACTACTTTTAAAACTCTAAGGTTTTGAACTTTTACATTATCTCCTCCCATTCTTCCAGCCATACGCATTCCTTTGAATACTCTAGATGGATAAGAAGAAGCTCCTACAGAACCTGGCGCTCTTAAACGGTTGTGCTGACCATGAGTAGCTTGTCCAACACCACCAAAACCGTGACGTTTTACAACACCTTGGAAACCTTTACCTTTAGACACACCTTGTACATCTACAAATTCTCCTTCTTCAAAAATAGAAACATCAATAAGATCTCCTAATTTTTGCTCAGTTGCGAAATCTTGGAATTCAACGACTTTTTTCTTAGCAACAGTTCCAGCTTTTTTAAAGTGACCTAAAGCCGCTTTAGTAGAATGTTTCTCGTTTTTGTCATCGAAACCAAGTTGCAACGCTTCGTACCCGTCAACACCTTTGGTTCTGACTTGGGTAACAACACACGGCCCAGCTTCGATTACTGTACAAGGAATGTTTTTCCCGTTTTCGTCGAAAATACTAGTCATGCCGATTTTTTTACCAATTAACCCAGACATAAATATTAATTATTAATTACTAAAATTCCCTTCAATTTGAAAATAACAGAAATTTCCAAACAGGGAGTGCAAAAGTAGATATTAAAATTGAATATACCAAACAGTTACGAAAATTAAATCGCTCATAATCAAAATCCAAGCCCAGAACCACAAACAAAACCAAACCCAATTACTTAAAAACAAAAAATAAAAACCTGTATTTATACCCGCACAGACTTAACAATTAATTAATCGAATCGCAACAAAAAAAATACCGCAACCCCTTTAATACATAAGCATTTAAAAAAATACCCCTAAAAACAAATTAAAAAAAACACTCAAAAAGAGCATAAAAAAACCCATACCCAGAAACAAAAAAAAGCGAGACAAAATGCCTCGCTTTTATATATAAAATATAATAAAAAAAATTATACTTTGATCTCTACTTCTACTCCACTTGGCAATTCAAGTTTCATTAAAGCATCAATAGTTTTAGATGAAGATGAATAAATATCAATCAATCTCTTGTATGACATTACTTCAAATTGCTCTCTCGCTTTTTTATTAACGTGCGGAGAACGCAATACAGTGAAAAGTTTTTTGTGAGTTGGCAACGGAATTGGACCTGTTACAACCGCTCCAGTAGTTTTTACTGTTTTTACGATCTTTTCAGCAGATTTATCCACCAACATGTGATCGTAAGATTTTAGTTTTATTCTGATTTTTTGACTCATTTTCTTAAGAATTAAGCGTTACCTTTTGCTTTTTTAATTACCGCTTCTGAAATATTAGAAGGCGTCTCTGCATAGTGAGAAAACTCCATTGTTGAAGTAGCTCTACCTGAAGACAATGTTCTTAATGTAGTAACATAACCAAACATTTCAGATAAAGGCACATCAGCTTTAATAGTTTTAGCTCCGTTTCTATCACCCATATCATTAACCTGACCTCTACGACGGTTCAAGTCACCTACGATATCACCCATGTTTTCTTCTGGAGTAATAACTTCGATTTTCATGATTGGCTCAAGAATAACAGCTCCAGCAGCACGTCCAGATTCTTTATAACCCATTCTTGCAGCTAACTCAAAAGATAATGCATCAGAATCCACAGGGTGGAAAGATCCATCAGTTAAAGTTACTTTCAAACTATCCACAGCATATCCTGCTAATGGACCAGTTTTCATCGCTTCTCTAAATCCTTTTTCAACAGCAGGGATATATTCTTTAGGAACGTTACCACCTTTTACAGCATTGATAAATTGCAATCCAACCGGAACTTTACCATCAACTTCATCAGCAGGCTCAATTGTAAATACGATATCACCGAATTTACCACGACCTCCAGATTGTTTTTTGTAAGTTTCTCTATGCGTAGCAGCTCTTGTAAATGCTTCTTTGTACTCAACCTGAGGCTCACCTTGGTTCACCTCCACTTTGAATTCACGCTTCATTCTATCAACCAAGATATCTAAGTGAAGCTCACCCATACCAGAGATAATAGTTTGACCTGAAGCCTCATCTGTTCTAACTGTAAACGTTGGATCCTCTTCAGCTAATTTTGCTAAAGCCATACCCATTTTATCAACGTCAGCTTTAGTTTTAGGCTCAATAGCAATACCAATTACTGGATCAGGGAATTTCATAGATTCCAAAATAATTGGATTCTTTTCATCACATAAAGTATCTCCAGTTTTAATATCTTTAAATCCTACAGCAGCTCCAATATCTCCAGCCTCAATAAATTCGATTGGATTTTGCTTGTTAGCATGCATTTGGTAAATACGAGAAATTCTCTCTTTATTACCAGAACGAGTATTTAAAACATAAGAACCAGCATCTAAACGTCCAGAATAAGCACGGAAGAAAGCTAAACGACCTACGAATGGGTCAGTAGCAATTTTAAATGCCAAAGCAGCAAAAGGCTCTTTTACATCTGGCTTACGCAAGATTTTAGTTTGATCTTCTTCTAATAAATCAGCATCGTCAGGGTGAATACCCTCAATACCTTCTTTATCCAAAGGAGATGGTAAATATTTACAAACTGCATCTAACATAAATTGAACTCCTTTGTTTTTAAAAGAAGAACCAGCAAGCATAGGAATGATTGCCATGTCGATTGTCGCAGCTCTTAATGCATTGTTGATCTCTTCTTCAGTAATAGAGTTTTCATCCTCCATGTACTTATCCAAAAGATTTTCGTCGTAAGTAGCAATTTCTTCAATAAGAATTGAACGATATTGTCTAACTTCATCAACCATGTCAGCAGGAATGTCAACGATATCAAAAGTAGCCCCTTGAGTTTCATCATGCCATACAATAGCTTGATTTTTCACTAAGTCAACAATACCTTTAAAATCAGCTTCATCTCCGATAGGCAAAGTAATCGCAACAGCGTTTGACTTCAACATATCTTTAACCTGTCCGCATACTCCTAAGAAGTTAGCACCTTGACGGTCCATTTTATTTACGAATCCCATACGAGGAACTCTATATTGATCAGCAAGTCTCCAGTTAGTTTCTGATTGCGGCTCAACACCATCAACAGCACTAAATAAGAAGACTAAACCATCAAGTACACGTAAAGAACGGTTTACCTCTACAGTAAAGTCAACGTGTCCAGGAGTATCAATAATATTAAAGTGGTATGGCAATGATTCTGGTAAAACTTTACCTTGCTCTGTTGGAAAGTTCCAAGTACAAGTTGTAGCAGCAGAAGTAATTGTAATACCTCTTTCCTGCTCTTGCGCCATCCAGTCCATTGTAGCAGCACCATCGTGCACCTCACCAATTTTGTGTGACTTACCAGTATAAAAAAGAATACGCTCAGTTGTTGTTGTTTTTCCAGCATCAATGTGAGCAGCAATTCCGATATTTCTTGTATATTTTAAATCTCTAGCCATTTCTTTACGAATTAAAATCTAAAGTGAGAGAAAGCTTTATTAGCTTCTGCCATTTTGTGAGTATCCATTCTTTTCTTAACTGCCGCACCTTCTTCTTTAGCCGCAGCTAAACATTCTGACGCTAAACGTTGTGCCATAGATTTTTCATTTCTTCTTCTTGAATAAAGTATCAACCACTTCATTGCCATAGAAATTTTTCTATCTGGACGAATCTGCATTGGAATTTGGAATGTAGCTCCACCTACTCTACGACTACGTACTTCTACGTGAGGCATAACATTAGTTAAAGCATCTTTCCAGATCTCTAATGAAGTTTTTTCGTCATTTTGCTTCTTAGTTTCGATGATATCAATAGCATCGTAAAAAACTTTAAAAGCTGTAGACTTCTTACCGTCCCACATTAAGTTGTTTACAAAACGTGTTACCAATTGATCATTAAACCTTGGATCTGGTAAAAGTGGTCTTTTCTTTGCCGCTCTTTTTCTCATGTCTTTTTCTTAAAAGTTTTTAAATTACTTTTTTGCTTCTTTTGGGCGTTTAGCACCGTACTTAGATCTTCTTTGCGTTCTTCCTGCAACACCTGACGTATCAAGCGCTCCACGAACGATGTGATATCTAACACCTGGTAAATCTTTTACCCTTCCACCTCGCACTAATACTATCGAGTGCTCTTGTAGATTATGTCCTTCTCCAGGGATGTAAGCATTCACCTCATTACCATTTGTCAAACGTACACGCGCAACTTTACGCATTGCAGAGTTTGGTTTTTTTGGTGTAGTAGTGTAAACACGCGTACAAACCCCTCTTCTTTGAGGACAAGAATCTAAAGCAACCGATTTACTCTTCTTAGTGATCTGAGTTCTTCCTGTTCTTACTAATTGTTGAATTGTTGGCATAATTAATACTAAAAATTATTATGTTTATTAAATTCCCGCTTTTTACGGGGTTGCAAATGTATAAAATATTTCTCAGTATACAAACGTTAAATCATTAATTTTCAATAACATTATTTAAGCTTATCATTTTCTAAACAAACATGAGATATTTGCCTTATTTTTAAAAAATAAAATCATTACAATTGAAATCACTTTTCTTCATTATATTATTCTGTCTCAGTCTTTCTGTTTCTTCTCAAAAAATACATTTGAAAATTTTGGGAAGCAATGAAACAGAAACTAAAATTATCGATTCTTTAAATTACAACAACCTACACACTAATCTTAAATCAGTATTTTTTGAAATCAGTACAACAAGCGAAAAACTTTCAAAAAATGGATATATAGAGAATCAAATATTAGAAACCGTTAAAAAAGATGACAGCACTTACCAATGTAGTATTAATCTAAAAAAACAAATTAAGTACATTCATATATATATAGGTGGACAAACTGATTTTCGAGAATCAGATAAAAAAACATCAGACACCATAACAATACCCTATTCTCAACTTGAAACCTATCTAAATCAAAAAATCGCAGAGGCAGAAAAAGCCGGATACGCATTAAGCAAAATAAAACTTCAAAACATTAAAAAAACAGAAAACTCAATTTTTGCAAATCTTAATTTCAGCTTAGAAGAAAAAAGAAATATTAATTCGATTGTAATAAATTATACTAATCCAAATTCAAAAGACTTTTTCCCCAAAGGGCATTTAAAACAACTTAATAAAAAATACCTAAACAGAACTTTCAATCAAGAAGTCAGCAAAGAACTTTATAATGATGTAAACAGCTTCGAATTTATTTCACAATCTAAATACCCCGAAATACTTTTTACAAAAGATTCTACTAAAATATATACGTATATAGAAAAAAGAAAAGCAAATAATTTTGACGGTTATATTGGCTTTTCTAACGACGAAAACAAAAAACTTAATTTAAATGGATATATAGATGTGTCTCTTTTAAACACTCTAAAAGCCGGAGAACAATTTTCACTTTACTGGAAAAGTGACGGCAATCAACAAAAAACATTCAACACTAAGTTAGAAATCCCATATATATTTCAAACACCATTAGGAATAAAAGCGCAATTAAATATTTTCAAACAAGACAGCACTTTTCAAAACACAAAAACAGCTATTGACCTAGGTTATTATCTAAATTATAACTCAAAAATTTACTTGGGCTATCAATCTACAGAATCAAGTGACATACAAAACATCAGCAATTCAAGTATAAGTGATTTTGACAATTCTTATATTACCAGCTCTTTTGAATATAAAAAACGGGATTACTCTAACATTTTATTACCACAAAAATCTATTCTGAACTTTTCTGCAGGTTTTGGGAAAAGGGATTCTTACACCACTACTGGTTCTACAGAATCGATACAACAATTTTACAGCCAGCTAAACGCTGGATATAATTTTGAACTAAATAGAAAAAACTATATTTACCTTGCTTCGCAAAACTATATTTTATCAAGCAAAACCTATCTCATTAATGAGTTATTTCGTTTTGGAGGCATAAATTCAATTCGGGGTTTTTTAGAAAACAGTCTTCAAGCCAATTTTGCATCATTAATCCTTACCGAATACCGATATCTTTTATCCAGCAATTTATATATCAATTCTATTTTGGATTATGGATTGTATCAAGATCTTACATCCTCAACAAACCCTAAAAAAATCAAAAATTTAACAGGTCTTGGAATCGGCATAACGTTAAACACAATTAACGGCATTCTAAAGATCAATCTTACAAATGGCGCGGAAAAAACCAAAGATTTACAATTATATAACAGTATTATAAACATATGTTACAATGTTAAATTTTAGTGTTTAACGAAATTTTTAATTTTTTCCCTTGGATAGTTAACAAATTATTAAGAGTTTTGCGATACTAATTCAAAATATTTAAAAATGAAACTAAAGTTCAATGGATTCTTAGTACTTTTACTAGTACTAGCTGCGCATTTATCATTTGCGCAAGAAAGAGCTGTTTCTGGAACAGTTTCTGACGATGCAGGTATGCCTTTGCCAGGTGTAAGTGTATTAGTTAAAGGAACTAAATCGGGAACGCAAACAGATTTTGATGGTAAATATTCCATCAAAGCAACCACAAGCCAAGTATTGGTTTTTAGCTACATTGGGATGAAAACCCAAGAAATAACTGCAAGTTCATCAGTTGTAAACGTAAAACTAGGTGGGGACGCACAAGAACTTGAAGGTGTTATTGTAACAACTGCCTTGGGTGTAAAAAGAGAAAAAAAATCTTTGGGTTATTCTTCTCAATTAGTATCTGCTGAGCAAGTAAACAGCAGCCCTACAAATAACTTCTTAAACAATTTATCAGGAAAAGTTGCCGGTTTAGAGATTAAAGCTAACTCTAACTTTGGTGGTTCTACAAACATCGTTTTGAGAGGTATGAAAAGTATCACTGGAAACAACCAAGCTTTAATTGTTATTGATGGTGTTGCTGTAAGTAATGCGAATTTAAATGATCAAGATTCACAAAACGGAAGACAAGGATTTGACTTTGGTAATGCTGCTTCTGATATTGACCCTAACAACATTGAGTCTATCAACGTTCTTAAAGGTGCAGCTGCAACGGCTCTTTATGGTAGCCAGGCATCCAACGGAGCGATTATGATTACCACTAAAAAAGGTAAAAAGAACTCTGCTTTAGGTGTATCTATCAGCTCTACAGTATCTATCGGTGCAATTGACAAAAAAACTATGCCGACTTACCAAAATAAATATGGTGAAGGATACGCTGGTGAAGACAGCAGCTACACTGCTGACATTTTTGGAAATCCAAACGGTTTGGTAGCTTCTACAGGAGATGATGCTTCTTACGGAAATGCTTTTGATCCAAACATTATGGTTTATAACTGGAATGCATTTGTACTAGGAAATCCAAACTACGGAAAAGCTACTCCATGGGTCGCTGCAAAAAACACTCCGGTTGATTTCTTTCAAAAATCTACTACTTATACAAACAACATCAATTTAACTGGTGGTGATGAAAAAGGTGGTTATAACTTAGGTTTCACAAACAGCAACAACTCTGGTGTTTTACCAAACAGTTTACTAAACAAAAACAGTTTGAATGGTAATTTCACAAGAGATCTATCTGACAAATTAACTTCAACTGCTTTCTTTACTTTCACAAATCAAAATACTACTGGTAGAAATAACACTGGTTATGGTGATAACTTTATTGGAGGTTTCAGACAATGGTGGGCAACAAATGTTGACATCAAAGAATTGGAAAGAGAGTACCACAGAACACAGCAAAACATTACTTGGAACATGACCGATCCAACAAATGGCAATTTAGCTCCTGCTTTCTGGAACAACCCTTACTTTGACAGATATCAAAATTTTGAGCAAGACGAAAGAACAAGATTCTTAGCTGGGACAAGTTTATCTTACGAGATCATCAAAGGCTTAACAGCTATGGGTCGTGCAACAATTGATTACTCAAACGATCAACAAGAATTAAGAAAAGCTGTTGGCAGCCACGCTGAAACTTTTGGTATTAGTGGTGCTAATGATGGTTCTGGATACTCTTTATACAAAAGAGATTTCATGCAGCAAACTTATGACTTCATTGTTACTTATGACTTTAACTTATCAGAAAATATCGGAGCTAAAGCTTTAGCAGGTTATACTTTCTTAAGATCAGATGCTTATTCTATCCAAGCTTCTACAACTGGTGGATTAGCAAAAGCTGGTTTATACAGCTTAGACAACTCAAATGTTTTCTTACCAGCAAAAGAATCTCAAATTACTTATGAGAAATCTGGTTTATACGGACAATTGTCATTAGACTACAAAAAATATATTTTCCTTGAGGGATCTTACAGACTTGATAAAAGTACTGCTCTTCCACAAGAGAACAATAACTACAGCTACTACTCTATCGGATCAAGTTTAATCTTCTCTGAATTGGTACAAGCTGATTGGTTGTCTTTAGGAAAAGTTAGACTTAACTACGCTCAAGTTGGTAATGACCCAGCTGCTGGAAGATTAGGTGCAAAAGTTAACAATTATGGTTTAGAAGGAAATCCATTATTTGGAAACAGTACTACTTATTTAGACTTCGCAAATCTTAAACCAGAAACTCAAAAAGCTTGGGAAGCAGGTTTAGAGATGTCAATGTTTAAAAACAGATTAAACTTTGATGTGTCTTTATACAAAACAAATACAGAAGACCAAATTTTCAACGTTCCTCAATCTACAGCGACTGGTGTAAACTATTCTACAGTTAATGCTGGAGAAATTGAGAACAAAGGTATCGAGATTGCATTATCTGGAAAACCAATCAAAACTGAAAACTTTACTTGGGATATCGGTGTAAACTGGTCTAAAAACCAAAACACAGTAGTTTCTCTTAACCAAGGAAGAGATAACTTATTACTTGCAAATTTCCAAGGTGGAGCTTCTTTGAATGCTACTGTTGGACAGCCTTACGGAACTCTTAGAGGTAGAGATTATACTTATGACACTAACGGAAACAAAGTTGTTGACGAAGACGGATACTATATCTTAGCTGAAAATAAAGTTATTGGTAATACTCAAGCAAAATGGATTGGTGGTGTTTCTAACAGACTTACTTACAAAAACATTTCTTTCAACTTCTTAATCGATGTTAAAAAAGGTGGAGATATCTTCTCACTTGACCAAGCATACGGAAGAGAAACTGGAATTTATGATCTAGGTGTAAATGATTTAGGAAACTCTGTAAGAGATCCTTTGACATCTGGTGCTGACAGTGGAGGATATATATTACCAGGAGTTCACGAAGATGGAACACCAAATACAACAAGAATCGACGCATCTACATCTGGAGGAACTGCCTTTAGTTCTGACACAAACCCAACTAAGGCTTATGTTTATGATGGTTCATTCGTTAAATTGAGAGAAGTAGGATTATCATACACTTTACCATCTAAATTTTTAGACAAAATGTACATTAAAGGTATGACATTTAGTGTAATCGGAAACAACCTATGGATCATTGACAAAAACCTTCCATTTGCTGATCCTGAAGCAGGTTCATCAGCAGGAAATATTCAAGGATACCAATCAGGAGTTATGCCAGCAACTAAAGTGTACTCATTTAATGTAAAACTTAACTTCTAAGAAAAACAAAATGAAAAAAATATTTTTATCAATAGTAACACTAACCTTCTTATCTCTTTCGAGCTGTGTTAGTGACAATGAAGCTTTTAATGATGATGCAAAGAAATCGTATGATGTTCCTGCAGAATCATTATTATCAAATGCACAAAAAGAATTATCTGATCAATTAACAACTCCAAGTGTTAATAACAACCCTTTACGTTACTACGTTCAATATTGGGCAGCAACTTTATATACTGCTGAATCAAGATATAACTTAACAACAAGAACTATTGCCGATACACATTGGACAAAATTATACCAAGATGTTTTAGGTAATTTAAAAACTTCTGAAGAAGTTTTAAAAGCTCAGACAAAACCAGACGCAACTTCTCCAAGTGACTGGCAAAAACAGCAGCAAAACAAAGTTGCGATTCTTGAAATCTTAAGAGTGTATACTTACCAAATTATAGTAGATACTTTTGGAGATGTTCCTTATACTGAATCTCTACAAAACCCAACTATCGTTTTACCTAAATACGATAATGACGAAGAGATCTATCCAAAATTAATTGCTCGTATTGATGCTGCAATTAATCAATTAGATGCAACTGGAGGAAGTTTTGATACTGGTGATTTAATTTATAAAGGAGACGTAGCAAAATGGAAAATTTTTGCTAACTCTGTAAAACTTAAATTAGGAATTAATATCGCAGATAAAAATCCTGCTTTAGCAAAAACTACAGTTGAATCTGCTTACAATGGCGGTGTTTTACTAACAAATGCTAATAATGCATTATTAACTTATGCTTCTTTTGCACCAAACTACAACCCGATTTTTGACAATCTTGTAGCAAGTCAAAGAAACGACAACGTTCCTGCTAACACATTGGTTGACAGAATGAATTCTATGTCTGATCCTAGAAGACCTATTTTCTTTACTCCAATGGCTGACGGAACTTATTTTGGTGGTATTCCAGGAGGTCGTAATTCACTTCCATACGAAAGCACATATTCTCACGTAGGTGATGTGATCAAAAATCCATCTGCACCTGGAGTTTTAATTGAGGCTTTCGAAGTTAACTTTTACTTAGCTGAAGCTGCTGCAAGAGGTTTTGTAGTAGGAAACACGGTTGAGTACTATTACAACCAAGCAATTACATTATCTTGTAATTTCTGGGGAGTATCTCCTGAAGAAACTACAGCTTATTTAACAAATCCACAAGTTGCTTATGCAACTGCTGCCACTACTCCTATTGCTGGATTCCCTGGAACTGGAAGCGGTACTTGGCAAGAAAAAATTGGATACCAAGAATGGATTGCTTTATACAACAGAAGTTTCCAAGCTTGGACTGCTTATAGAAGATTAGATTTCCCAATCTTAATTTCTCACCCAAGTTCTGTTCCTGCATCAGACAAAAAAGTGCCAGTAAGATATACATATCCAATCGTTGAACAAACTGTTAACGGTGACAACTGGAGCGCAGCTTCAGATGCTATTGGAGGAAATTTACTGACAACAAAAATTTTCTGGGACGTAAAATAATTTTATTTCCAAATCAATACATTAAACCGCTCTCTTCAGAGCGGTTTTTTTTTATAAACATTATAGCTATATTTGCTCCATGGAAAAAGAACACCAAATATTCGGCATTAGAGCCATTATAGAAGCGATTCAGGCTGGAAAAGAAGTAGACAAAGTATTCATCCAAAAAGAGATTTCTGGAGAATTGATGAAAGATTTGATGAAGGTGATGAAACGAGCCAACATTAACTTCTCATACGTGCCGGTAGAAAAGCTTAACCGCCTTACACCAAACAACCACCAAGGTGCAGTTGCCACAATATCACCAATTGGATTTATCGATTTAGAACATTTAGTTGAATCTACTATTGAATCTGGAGTAAAACCTTTATTTTTAATATTAGACCAAATTTCGGACGCTCGAAATTTTGGTGCCATTATAAGAACTGCCGAATGTACAGGCGTAAACGGAATCATCGTACAAAAAGCGGGATCTGCTCCTGTTAACGGTGATACTGTAAAAACATCTGCTGGAGCTGTTTTTAATGTTCCGATCTGTAAAGTAGAACATATTAAAGATGCTATTTTTTACCTGCAGGGTTCTGGAATTAAAACAGTAGCTGCTACAGAAAAAACAGATCAAAACATATACGACGTATCATTAACAGAACCTGTTGCTATTATAATGGGGTCTGAAGATAGAGGAATTAATCCTTCTGTTCTTAAAATTGTAGACGAAAAAGCAAAACTGCCAATGTTTGGTTCTATCGGATCATTAAATGTTTCTGTTGCCTGCGGCGCCTTTTTATACGAAACTGTCCGCCAAAGAAGTTAAAGCAAAACTTCATTGAGATTGAAGATGAGAATGAATAATTAAAAACACTTAATTAATGCTTTCAAAATCTAATTCAATATCGCTGGTTAAATTACTATGTTGTTTGTCTGTTGCTTTTTCTCCTTATAAAAGCTTCGGACAACACACAACATACAATCAATTCTGGAATGAACTCCAATTCAACAGAACTATCAGCGAAAAATGGTCTGCAGAACTTAATATTGCTACAGCTCACAGCAGTACCGAATCTTCTTCAAATTTATTTGAAAATACTATTCAAAGATCTATTCGCGGCTGGGGACATTATTATCTAAATCCCAGATGGAAAATATCATCTTTTCTTGCCTATTACAGTAACAAAGATGTTCCTGAAATCGGCCAATTTGAATCTCCTGAGTGGCGTTTTGCTCTTCAGGGAATTTACTATTTTCACAAGACAGGTTATACTTTGAGTACCAGAATGAGAACCGAGTTTCGACACATGAGAAATCAGGATGAAGATTACGAAAATGTTTTGAGGTACCGTCAGCAGCTAAAATATCTAAAACCGATAAATAGTAAAGTACTTCGCGCCGGCGTAGTATATGCGGTTGCTTCTGACGAAATCTATTTAAAATCGGGCACAAAAGTAACGGAAGAAAGTTTCTTTGATAGAAATCGGCTAAACATTGGAGCTGGTTATTTGTTTACAGATGATTTTCAGGTAGAAATAAGTTATTGCAATGAATATCTCCCAAGAAATAAAGGCAATCAAATTACAAACGCAGCATCTCTTACTGTCACGTTTAATAATCTTCTAAAAAACATTCAGAAAAGAAGAAACGAACAAGAACATTCCAATCCTTCAGATACAGAATAGTTAATCTTCTTTCTTAAGAAAACATTGCAGCTGTTTCATGATGGCTCCTTTATGAAGTTTAAAATTATAAGCCCGAATAAATTCTGTACCCTGCATATTAATTTCGGCAGTTACAGCTTCGTAGTTTGAAAAATCAGCAACATCATTAGCATCCATCAAATACAAAACCTGCATGATCGAATCATTATCCCTATATTGAGTATCGTAATGTGTTAATTTGTAGGTTTTATTGTTAGCCAAATGCATTATCAAATCATCTTTTATCTTCTTGCCTTCTTTTTTTTCTGGGAATGGTGTGGGCAGAAGAGCTATAAAATAATGTTCTTTGTCTGTAACAATATTAATTTTTAAGGATTTTGATGCAGTCGTGTAAAAAACCTTTGGCTCAAAAAAATAAGCCATACTTCCGTCAGCTTGAACTTTGTTTTTAATTTCACATTGCGCTGCTAAGTCAAAGCTCAAAAAAACAAAACCAAATAAAACTAAAAATCTGATTTTCTTCATTGTACGTAAATTTAAAAGTAGTTCTTAACAAAATTACTTAATTTACTTTAAAAAACCTTTCATTAATTTTCTTCCTCTTTTTCTGTTTTGCTAACGATGTAATTAACTGGAAAATTAGATATAAAATAATGCTGTTCTAAACTCAATTCTTCAGGAGCTGGTTTTGGCACAAAGTTACCTTTTTCATCAAAATGTTTCATGAAAGGATCATTTTCCGGATCAAAATCAGGGCGCTGCCAATCGTAAATTATTGGTTTAGTATATTCTGGGGTTTTATATCCTAATGTTAATCCAAAACCAGCGATAAGGCCTGCTAGATGACCTTCCCAAGAAATAGATTGATCAACATCTGGAAAAACATACCAAATCATCCCTCCGTACAAAAGAATCACAGAAAGTGATAATGCTACCAAACGGTAATACTTTGTCTGTAGTCCTTTAAAAAAAATAAAACTAACCAAAACATAGATCAATCCGCTTGCTCCTATATGAAAATTCGAACGACCGATAATCCACGTAATTAAACCCGAAAACAATATGCCGTAAATTACAACACCCAATGTTTGTTTGGGATAAAAATATTGAAGCGCTGCAAGTAAAATTAAAAGCGGAATTGAATTATTATAAAGATGATCCAGATTTTCGTGAATAAAAGGGCTAAATACAACACCTTGTAAGCCTTCCAGGTTTCTGGGATATATTCCGTGTTGATAAAAATCGAAGTCAAATCTTATTTGAAGCCAGTAAATAATCCAAAGAAATAAAACAAAAAGGCCCGGAAGTCCAATAACGGCATTCGAAAACTTAAACTGGCTGTCATTCATGGTATTTTATTTACATTTAAAAAACTTTAAATCAAAAAACTATCCAAAACTAATTTACTGATATTTTGTCATAGCAGTGTCTTTTTTAGCCCAGATAGAAGCGGTATCCTTTTTCTTATCTCGTTTTTTTAACGAGATAAGAAAAAGATACAAGCGGATAGCTGGATTAAGCTCCTAAAAAAACTGAAAATTAAAATTGAAGTAGTAATTTTACAAAATGGAAGCACCTTTAGCCGAGCGAATTCGCCCACAAAAACTAGAAGATTATGTCAGCCAGCATCATTTGGTCGGACCAAATGGCTCTTTAACGCAGCAAATTTCAAAAGGAATTATTCCTTCACTTATATTCTGGGGACCTCCAGGGACTGGAAAAACTACTCTTGCACAGATTATCGCTCAAGAATCCAAACGGCCATTTTATGTTTTAAGCGCCATAAATTCTGGAGTCAAAGACATACGCGATGTAATTGATAAAGCAAAACAAAGCGGTGGTCTATTTACGGCCAAAAATCCGATTTTATTTATTGATGAGATTCATCGATTTAGTAAATCGCAGCAAGACTCGCTTTTAGCTGCTGTAGAAAAAGGGTGGATTACTCTGGTAGGTGCTACAACAGAAAATCCGAGTTTTGAGGTTATTCCCGCACTTTTGTCACGCTGCCAGGTTTATGTTTTAAATGCATTTACTAAAGACGATTTAGAATCGCTCTTGCATCGTGCGATGAAAGTAGATGCTTACATGGCTTCTAAAGACATTGTTTTGAAAGAAACTGAAGCTCTTTTGAGACTTTCTGGCGGTGATGGACGCAAACTGCTTAATATATTTGAACTTGTTGTAAATGCTTCTGCGGGAGACAAAATTGTTATTACAAACAGTAGAGTTCTAGAACTTGTACAACAGAATACGGTTTTGTATGACAAAACAGGGGAACAGCATTATGACATTGTTTCTGCTTTTATTAAATCTATTCGAGGGAGCGATCCTAATGGTGCTGTATATTGGCTTGCCAGAATGATCGAAGGCGGTGAAGATGTAAAGTTTATCGCCCGAAGAATGCTCATTTTAGCCAGCGAAGATATTGGTAATGCCAATCCAACGGCTTTAATTATGGCCAATAATACTTTTCAGGCGGTAACAACAATTGGTTATCCCGAAAGCCGTATTATTTTAAGCCAATGCGCTATTTACCTCGCAACATCGCCAAAAAGCAATGCTTCTTACCTTGCGATCGGAAACGCACAGCAATTGGTAAAACAAACTGGTGATCTTCCTGTTCCGATTCATTTAAGAAATGCTCCAACCAAGCTGATGAAGGAATTGGGTTATGGCGAAGAATACAAATACTCTCACGATTATGCCAATAATTTTGCAGAGCAGGAATTTCTTCCTGATGCTGTAAAAGAAACGGTTCTTTACAATCCGGGGAACAATTCTAGAGAGAACAGCACCCGCGAATTTTTAAAGAACCGCTGGAAAGATAAATATGGATATTAAGTCTTTCTATTTATTGTTTGATGTTTTAGAAAGAGAGTTTTAAACATCTTAATCTAAAATCTAAAATCTAAAATCTAAAATCTAAAACTTAACCGAAACTTTCTCTGAAACTAATTTATCATTTTGATAATATTCAAAATACCATTGATTGTCTTTTGCATTTAATGAACCTTGAATACCGTCTTTAATTGCTATAAAAGAATCTGGACGCGAAGTCTTTAATAGTTTTATAACCACTTTTGGTGTTTTATCAATTAATTGATATCCGTTTTCTGTTGGCTGTGCATAAAGCAGATTTGGATCCGACATATTTGCAACTGGAGCTGGTGCAACTGAAGTTTGAACGCTTGTTGACGCTGCAGCAGGAAGTGTCGCTGCTGTTACTGCTTGAGCAGGCGTTACAGGTGCATTACCGCTGTATTTGTATTTTAAAGCAATAACAGATGTAAAAGCATTTTCTAATGCTTCTCTGTAAGCTACTTCATAATCTTTCTCACGGCTTTTACCAACTTCTGATGTATAAACTACTCTGCCAAAACAGTCTTTAAGCTGTACAAATAATTTTGTAACCAAAAATGCATTATCTTTTTTTACATCAATGTACAAAAGACCGCATCTGTCGTTATAACCAGCAGGAAGCTCTTCTGTTGTGTAAAAAGCTGTAAAACCAGCTTTTGTTAAATTTGATTTCGTAAGTGTTGCCAGACGATACTCGTTTTCTTTTTTTATAAAGTCGTATTTTAATGGAATAATAACTGCTTTATAATCATTAACAGACTGTGCAAATCCGATAACTGAACAAAGAAGTGCAGTCAGTAAAAATTTAATTTTCATAGTTATAAGTATTTTTTGAGTTCTAATAAATGGTTTATTTGTTTGAAATTTTCGGTTATTTCGATCTTTTTATCATTAAAAAAAATGGCATCCAGACCTGCATTCAAAGCTCCATTAATATCTGCATCAAGATCATCACCAATCATGATACTATTTTCTTTTGAAGTTTTCGCCAAATTGACAGCATAATCAAAGATAATACTATTTGGCTTTTTGACACCAGCTAATTCAGAATTTGTAATGGTGGTAAAATAGCTTCCCAACGCTGCATTTGTAATTTTCTTATCCTGCACTGTTGCAAAACCATTGGTTATAATATGAAGTTTATACTTTGGTTTTAAATATTCCAAAACTTCAATTGCTCCATCAAAAAGAAAATTATTATCCGTCAAAAAATCAATATAATCATTTGCAATTTGGAAAATATTTTCTTCTGAAATTACATAGTTTAAAGCATCAAAAGAAAACTTTAAACGATTGTATCGCAATTCTTGATGTGTAATTTTATCGTTCTGATACAGTCTCCAGCATTCCTGATTGATGGGAATGTACTGTTTAATAAAATCCTGAGTGTGGATTTCTGTATACTTCTCTCTAAAAATTCGATCAAAAGCCATTTCTGAGTTTTTATCAAAATCCCACAGAGTATGGTCGAGATCAAAAAAGATGTCGGTTATATTGGTATTCATACATTAAAATATTCCTTCATCTACAAAACTATAATATTTTGATTCAGTTATAATCAAATGGTCCAAAACTTTAACATCTAAATGGTCACCCGCCTCCCGGATTTTTTTTGTGATTTGTTTATCGGCCTCGCTTGGAGTTGTATTTCCAGAAGGGTGATTATGACACAATATCAAACCTGTAGCAAAATTTTCTAATGCTAGTTTAAAAACAAGCCTCACATCAACTACCGTTCCTCCAATACCACCTTTACTCAATTGTGACTTCAAAATCACACTATTCGAATTATTAAGAAAAAGCACCCAAAATTCTTCGTGAGGCAATTCCCCAATAATGGGCTGCATCATTTCGAAGGCAATTTTGCTTGAAGTAATTTTTTTGAGTTCTAAAGAATCTTCGGCTCTGCGTCTTCGTCCCAATTCTAAAGCAGCAATAATAGTAATTGCTTTAGCCTCACCTATTCCTTTAAAATTAATTAACTGCGAAATAGTCATCTTCCCTAGAGCATTTAAATTAGCCACACTATTGAGGATTCTCTTGCTCAAATCTACTGCAGATTCATTTCGGCTTCCCGAACCAATTAAAATAGCAATCAATTCGGCGTCACTTAATGCGTTTTTCCCTTTGAGCATTAATTTTTCGCGGGGTTTATCATCATCAGACCAATTTTTTATAGCGAAATGATCTCCTTTCATAATCATAATATTTAAATAGCGAATATAAATTAAAAAGAAGAAAAATCTTTCATAAAATACAGTCCTTTTTTAAATTTAGTTATCTTTATAAACCAAGCTGTTTAAAAATGAAATGGTTACCAATCTCTCCCCTGCTTTTGCTTTTTATTTCCTGTTCGCAAAAGGGATTGTCTTTTTGAATACACGATCGTAGGGCATTTTAAATATGGAAGTAAATTATTCAATTAGGCAATTAGAGAATGTGTCAATTAGAGAATGTGCCAATTAGATAATTAATTTTACTAAAAAAAGTGCCAACTGCATAAAACACAATTGACACTTTCTAACTTTCTAATTATCTAATTGCCTAATTAACTAGACCTTTTACTTCATCAAAATTTAAACCGCCGTAATTTCCTGAGCTCATTAAGAGTAAAGCAGAATTCTCCAGATTTAAATTAAAAAGATATTCTTTGAATTCGGCTGGATTGGTATAGATCACCAAATCTTTACGATTAAAAGCAGCAGCAATCTGATCGTAAGTAACCTCGTCAAGCTGTTTGATTTTTACAGCATCTGGAGAATAAAATACTACTGCAACATCTGCATGGTCTAAAGCGCCTTCGTATTCTTTTAAAAACGCTGCGTTCAAACTGCTGTAAGTATGCAATTCTAAACAAGCCACCAAAGTCCTGTTCGGATATTGTTCTTTTACTGCTTTTGTTGTTGCTGCTACTTTGCTCGGAGAATGCGCAAAATCTTTGTAAGCAACTTTTCCTTTTCCTTCTGCAATTTTTTCTAATCTTTTTGAAGCTCCTTTAAAACTCGCAATTGCTTCGTAGAATTCGGCTTCATCAACTCCCATATTCTGGCAGATCCATTTTGCTCCGGCAAGATTATTTAAGTTGTGAGCTCCAAAAACTTCTATCGGCATGTCGCCTTCTGGAGTTTCCAAAAGTGTTACACCATCACTAACAGTGTAATTTGGCGTGCTGTAAGGTAATTTTCTAATCGGATTTGTTGCTGCTTCAGAAACGCGTTTTACTTCTGGATCATTTTCATTATAAACCAAAATACCACCATTAGTAATCATTTGAATAAAAATTTCAAACTGCTCTACGTAATTTTCGTAAGTCGGAAAAACATTAATATGATCCCAAGCAATTCCAGAAATCAAAGCAATATTGGGCTGGTATAAATGAAATTTTGGTCGTCTGTCTATCGGAGATGACAAGTACTCATCGCCTTCCAGAACCATAAAATCATTTTCTTCTGTCAGGTGCACCATAGTATCAAAACCTTCTAATTGCGCACCAACCATATAATCAACTGCAACATTATGATAATTCATAACATGAAGAATCATTGAGGTAATCGTAGTTTTACCGTGCGAACCGCCGATAACAACACGCGTTTTATTTTTAGACTGTTCGTATAAAAATTCTGGATACGAATAGATTTTTAAACCCAATTCTTGCGCTTTCAACAATTCTGGATTATCTGCTTTAGCATGCATACCGAGAATTACGGCGTCTATATCTGCTGTAATTTTCTCGGGAAACCAGCCCATTTCTGCAGGAAGAATTCCTTTTTTCTCCAAACGAGATTTAGATGGTTCAAAAATCGCGTCGTCACTTCCTGTAACTTGATACCCTTTATTATGTAAAGCTAATGCAAGATTGTGCATCGCGCTTCCGCCAATGGCAATGAAATGTGTTTTCATTTTATAAATTCCAATTTTTTAAATTTCAAATTCCAAAAATTACTAGAATTTGTCTTTTGAGATTTTATTTAAGCTTCAAATTTTCGTTTCAATTCCTGCGCCTTTTTAGGCTCCTTTAATTTGTTCAAATATAAATTATATAATTTTTGAAATGTCACTTTTGAATTGCCAATTTCATGTGCTTTCATATAATTTTTTTCGGCAAGATTATATCTTTTAAAATATTCTTCGATTCTACCTTTAGACAAATAACCGTCAACTGGAGAAAACTGTGCCAATTCGTTAGAATATGAAACGGCTTTAGATTCGCTTCCACCCAAAATTCCTGGTAATTGCAGATAAATTTCTATCAATGCCCATCTTGCCTGCACATGTTTTGAATTGAGTTCAATTGCTTTTTCAAATGCAGCTTTCATATCGCCAACCATTCCGAAAGCTTTTAACTTATTTACTTCTTGCGAATGCATGGCCAGACATCCTCCATATTTAAAAAAATAATCGGCATTGTTAGGTTTTAATTCTGTGAGTTTTTTGAAATAAGAAGCACCTTCTACCCAAGATTTTTTATGACCCGCAATTTCTCCCAAATAATCTAAGGTCTTGACATCTGAAGGTTTTGTTTTCAATATAGATTCAAAAATAACTTGGGCTTCAGTATACTTTTTGGAATGGAATAATTTTTCTGCTTTTTCAAAATTAGATTGTGCCCAGCAGAATGCCGGCACAAGTACAAAAAGAAATAACAGTTTTTTCATGTTTCAAAAATAAGGAAATATAAAATGCTGCTTTGCTTTTTGATATAAATTACTAATTTGTACGAAAATTATTTTAGCATTATTTCCAACCTTTTCAAAAAATTATACATCTATAGATCAAAACTTATTTATGAAAAATATATTATTTGTATTCTTTGTGTTTTCTTCCGCTCTTTTTGCACAACAATCCGAAAAAAAATGGGATGATGTTATTGCTTTTGAAAAAGCGGGTAAAATAAAATCTGCAAATGATCTTGTTATTAAAATTCATAAAAAAGCTACCGCCCAAAAAGATGAAGTACAAATGATAAAATGTTTTTTTTATCAGTCAAAATACATGTTGGTTTTGGAAGAAAATGCGCAGACTAAAATTTTAAACAATTTAAAGTCAAATATCAAACAGGCTGCCATTCCATCTAAAGCAATTTTAAATATTGTTTATGCCAAATGCCTTGATGATTATTTTAAAAAAAACAATTATAACATCCGACAGCGAACTAATCTTAATGTTTTATCAGATAATTTTTTAACATGGACTGAAAAAGATTTTAATGATCAAATAAAAAGTGCGCTAAAACAGTCTTTTGAAAACGAACTTGAATTAAAAAAAACACCGCTTTCACGTTACGAAGCGATTTTTGATTATCCGTCATTAGAAAAATTCAACACTGAAAATCTGCTTAATTATGTTTTAGATGAAAATATACTTTTTTATACTAACAAACTACATACTTGGGAAATCTTAAAATATTCTTTTACACCTTATAAAAAGGCTTTTTTGGGCAGTACTTCCGATTTTATAAATGTGAATCTGGATTTTGTAACGAATGAAAATCTTCGCTGCGTTATTTCATTATACCAAAAAAAAGAAAGTAATTATCCGACTTTAAACAATCAATTTGAACGTTTATTGTTCTGTAACACCTTTTTATTTGAAACAGACAGTGACTATCTAAATGTTCTGAACAAACTTCAAAGAAATGCAAAAGAGGAATTTTTGATTCAAAAAATTCAATTAGAAAAAGCGCAATATCTGATGCAAAATGCATCAAAAAAGACAAATCCTGATTACAATATTCAGGCCATTACAATTTTGGACAGTATTATAAAAATCAGCAATAGATCGAATGCATATAAAACGGCTGTTAGTCAAAAACAAAAACTACTCGCAAAATCAGTAAGTGTACAGCTTCAAAAATACCTATATGACAATGAAAATGCACGCGTTTTTATTAAATACCGAAACGTAGAACAGCTTAAAATTTCTTTTTTTAGAATGGATCAAAAAAACGTGATCTATTTTAATCGATATGAAAGCCGCAAAGATGCTGAAGCTGCGAATATTGCAAAAAAACAAAAACCAGAAGCTGCAATTACATATCCACTTAAAAATCAAAAAGATTATTTCCAATATTCTACAGAAGTATTATTGCCGAATCTAAAAACAGGTTCATACTTGGTTTATTTTGAAAGTGAAAGCAACGCAAAAAACCAAGAAGCTTTTACTTATGAAACCATTACGATTTCGAATCTTTCGGTATTAGCATCAGAAATTAATTCAACAGAAACCTATCAAGTTGTAGACCGTAAAACAGGAAGTCCTTTAAAAAATGTTACAATCAGATCTCCAAGATTCACTGCTATAACAGATCAAAACGGTATTGCTTTTTATAAAAAAGCTAATAGTAATCGAAATTATGAAACTACTGAATTTTCTTTAGGAAATGACACAATTTCACTCACCAATAACTATTTACACCACAACTCTAGTTATCAATCGGACAAAACAAATAATCTAAAAGCAAAAGTAGAATTTTATCTGGACCGTGCGATTTACAGACCTGGCCAGACCGTTTATTTTAAAGGAATTGCAATTCAAAAAAACAACGAGAAAACGAATGTCCTTCCGAATGCTGCTTTCAAAATTCTTATTGAAGATGCTGATAATAACGATTATAAAAAAATTGACGTTACCACAAATGAATTTGGCTCTTTCTCGGGAGAATTTATTTTACCTAAAAAAGGGTTAACAGGCACGTTTAAAATCAGTGTTGATGAAACTGATAATTATAAAAAAAATAAAGGAAAAGCCATTTTACCTTTTTGGGAAAACGTAAATTTTGAAAATTCTCAAATAGATTTTAGAGTTGAAGAATACAAGCGTCCGAAATTTGAGGTTAATTTTGATCCTAAAAAAGAAACTTTTCAAGTTAATCAATCAATAAAGGTAAGAGGTTCTGCCAAAGCTTTTGCCGGAAGCTCTATTTCGGATGCTATTGTAGAATATACAGTTACACGTTATACAAGCTATACACAAAATTATTTTGGAAGAGAAGATGAAGAAGAAATAGCCAACGGCGAAACAAAAACAGATGTAGCTGGCAAATTTGTTATTGATTTTACAGCATCGCCTTCAGAAGACGATGTAAAAGAAAAATTACCAATCTATACTTATGAAATTAAAGTCACTATAACCGACATAAATGGAGAGACGCATGATTCTCAAACAGAAGTAAAAGTAGGCTATCACGATTTAATTCTACATGTTGGACTTCCGTCCAAAATCCAGACTAAAGATAGAAACGAAATTATTTTAACAAGTGCTAACCTCAACGGTGAATTCAAAGCAGCGAAAGGTGAGGTGAAAATATATTTTCTGTATCCATTTTTGAATAAATTTAAAACTCGGAATGGAGAAAAACCAGAAATCGAAAACATCTCAGATCAGGATTTCGAAAAATTATTTCCGTTTGAAGTCACTGGAAAAGAATTACAAAAAAAACCTTTAAAAACATTGGTTTATTCTAGAAAAGTCGACACCGAAAAAGAGAAAACCATTCCGTTGGATTTTATTTCTGATTATAAATCTGGAAATTACAAAATTGTTTTCAGTGCCGATGACAGTTTTAAAAACCCGATTGAAACCACTACAGATTTTCAGCTTTCGCAAAACAAAGACAAGTTTAACCTCAGCAGGTTATTGACCGTACAACAGCTTAACGAAGATCCTAAGAAAGATGGTTTTGTCCGCATAAAACTAACTTCTCCTATTCAAGATCTTTATATTATGATTACGGGAAATTATAAAAATGACTTGTTTTATGACCAAGCACATCATTTACACAACAATGAACTTGTAATTAAAATACCATTCAAAAATGAGTTCGAAAAGTTGTTAAAAATAAAATTTGAAAGCATTTTTGAAAATCAGTATTTCAATGAAGAATTTCCTGTTGTTCTAAAAAGCGAAATGACAAAATTAGAATGGAAAGTTACAAGTTTTAGAAATAAAATTGAGCCGGGAAGCACTGAAAATTGGTCTTTTCAGCTCAAAACCACTAAAACTAAAAATGAAGCTGAAGTTTTAGCGTCTATGTATGACAGCTCCTTAGATAAATTCACCTTAAAACAGTGGATCGCACCCAATATTTATGAATACAATTACAATGGTGCCAGCAAAAAATCTATTTTAGGTTTTGGTCAAATCTATAAAACAATAGAAAATCTAAACCCATACAAACCAAAAATACAGTTTAACAACGAGTCAACAAATTTGATCTGGTTTGGTTTTGATTTCAATAATTCAGATTCTTTTTATCAGCAAAGCCAATATTTAAAACAGCTAAGCAAAAAAATAAAAAAACCTGCAAATGCAAAAATGATCTCAGGAATATTAACTGATGAAAGTGGATTAGAACTTCCAGGCGTCTCGATAACTGTAAAAGGAACGAAAAGAACTGCTACTTCCGATTTTGATGGCTATTATCAAATTGAAGCTGTTGCTGGTGAAGAATTAGTTTTCTCGTTTCTCGGCTTAAAAAATATTTCGGTTGTTGTAACAGATACTAAAACTTTAAATAAAACCATGGAAGATGACTCCAGTCATCTCGAAGAAGTCGTTGTTACTGCCTATGGCGCTCAGAAAAAACAATCGCTTACTTATGCTGCACAAACTATTGCTGGTGCAAAATTGATAGCAGCAGAAAATGCAAAAAAAGATGCAGCAGCAATGTTATCTGGATTTGTCCCAGGAGTTCAAATAGTATCGGATAGTATTCAATATTACTATAGAACTTCTAAAATAAAATTTATTCCAGGCAAAAAAATTGTAAGTGGTTTAACTTCAATGACAGTTATTCCTTCAACTTTATATGTAATTGACGAAGAGATCTCATCAAAAGAAAATTTCGAAAAACTAAACCCTGACGATTTTCTGGACATAGATTTCTTAACTGTCGAAAAAGCCATCTCCATTTACGGAAATAAAGCTTCAGGCGGAGTAATCATTATTACAACCAAAAAATCTCTTGAAGCCATAACTCAGGTCAAAGCCAGAAAAAACCTCTCAGAAACTGCTTTCTTTTATCCAAACCTAAAAACAGACGATAAAGGAAAAGTAAGTTTTGAGTTTACATCACCAGAAGCTTTAACTTCTTGGAAACTTCGCTTGCTTGCGCATAATAAAGAAGCTGTTTCTGGTTATTTAGAAAAAAGTATTGTTACTCAAAAAGAGTTAATGGTAATGCCAAATTTCCCAAGATTTTTAAGAGAAAAAGATACGATTACAATCAGCGCTAAAATCTCGAACCTTACAGCTGAAGCTAAAACTGGAATCGCAATACTTCAGTTTTTTGATGCCATGACGATGCAGCCAATTGATGCAAAAATGCTGAATACAAAAAATGTCAAAAACTTCACGATTAGTTCATTTGGAAATACAACAGCAACTTGGAAAATTGCAATTCCAGAAGGACTTCAAGGCGCTCAGTATAAGATCTTAGCGAAAGCTGGAAATTATTCTGATGGAGAAGAAAACATCCTTCCAGTCTTGACAAATAATATGCTGGTTACAGAAAGTATTCCGATTTGGGTTCGTGATAATTCTAAAAAAGAATACACGTTTGAGAATCTTAAAAATAATAATTCAACGACTTTACGAAATCATCAGTTAACTTTAGAGTATACTTCAAATCCGACCTGGCTGGCGATTCAGTCGCTGCCTTATTTGATGGATTATGAACACGAATGTGCAGAACAGACTTTTGCTAGGTTTTATGCTAATGCTTTGGCTTCTGAAATTATTTCGAGTAATCCGAAAATTGCAACTGTTTTTGAAAACTGGAGAAAAGACGGAAAACTAAATTCTAAACTAGAAGAAAACGAAGAATTAAAATCGATAATTTTAGCCGAAACACCTTGGCTAAAAGATGCCCAAAGTGAAGAAGAAAAGAAAAAAAATCTAGCGCTTTTATTTGATTTGGAAAAGATGAAAGCATCACAAGAAACCACTTTTGATAAATTAAAACAAAAACAAAAAGCCTCAGGCGGCTTTGTTTGGTTTGGCGGAGATTATGAGAGCGAATATATTACGAGACATATTTTGGCCGGTCTGGGACATTTGCAAAAACTCAGTAAAACTGATGCATCAAAAATCGATGAGATCACCAAAACCGCAATTCCGTTCTTAGACACTAAATTTTTAGAATATTATAAAACGACTGTCAAAGATTTAAAAACGACAAATAAACTCATCTGGGTCAATCCATATTCTGATTTGCACTATTTATATACCAGAAGTTTTTATTTAGAGAAATATCCATTATCAGATACTTTAAAAAAAGCTTCAAAGTTATATTTAGAAACAGCGAAAAAAGAATGGCTGCAGTATTCTATTTATGAAAAAGGACTAGCAGCTTTAACGCTCAATCGTTTTGGCGAAAAAGCAGCTGCCAAAACCATTTTGGAAAGTTTAAAAGAAACATCATCCAACAATGAAGATTGGGGAATGTACTGGATTGCTAATAAACCGGGCTGGTTTTGGTATCAGGCACCGATAGAAACTCAAGCATTATTGATTGAGGCTTTCGCCGAAATTACCAACGACACCAAATCTGTAGACGCAATGAAAGTCTGGCTCTTGAAAAACAAACAGACCAAAAACTGGCCGACTACAAAATCGACAACCGAAGCTGTTTATGCATTATTAATGCAGGGAACCGACTGGCTTTCGGTAAAAGATAATACGGTTATTAAATTGGGGGATGAAAAAATCCTCACCAAAAAACTAGCCGAAAACGAAAAAGAAGCCGAAACAGGCTACATCAAACTAAACTGGAAAGCCGATGAAATAAAGAAAGAAATGGCTTCCATCAGCATTCAGAACAAATCGAAAGTTCCTGGTTTTGGCGGAGTGTATTGGCAATATTTTGAAGATTTAGATAAAATCAAAAATAACTCAGGCGATGTGATATCGGTTTCTAAAGAGTTGTATATAAAGAAAAATACTTTGAACGGAAACGAATTAGAAAAAATAACTTCAAGAAACACTTTGAAGATTGGAGATCTAGTAACTGTAAGATTGGTTATTTCTACTAAAGAAAATGTTGAATACATTCATTTAAAAGATATGCGTGCTTCTTGTTTTGAGCCTGTAAATGTACTCTCAGAATACCAATACAAAAATGGATTAGGATATTATATGAGTACAAAAGATGCTGCAACACATTTGTTTTTCGACAGAATAAACAAAGGAACTTACGTCTTAGAATATGATATTAGAGTTAACAACAGCGGTGAATTTTCAAATGGAATTACAACTATCGAAAGTATGTATGCGCCCGAATTTACAAGTCATACTAAGGGAATTCGAGTTAAAGTAAATTAAAAAAATCCGCCACGAATTCACGAATTTTATTTAATTAATTCGTGAATTCGTGGCGGAAAAAATTGTAAGAATTGAGATTATTTTGAAATCGTCAATTCGTCGATGATGTTTTTAGCACCAGCGTATTTATCGATAATCCAAAGTACATAACGAATATCAACATTGATCGTTCTTTGCAATTTAGAATCAAAAATTACATCTCCTGCCATTGCCTCGATGTTTCCGTCAAAAGCAATACCAATTAATTCTCCTTTACCGTTAAGAACAGGCGAACCAGAGTTTCCTCCTGTAATATCATTATCCGTTAAAAAGTTTACCGGCATATAACCTGCTTTATCAGCATATTGTCCGTAATCTTTTGCTTTGTTCAATTCTAATAAACGGGCTGGTAAATCAAACTCAGCATCTCCGGCTTTGTATTTTTTCACCATACTTTCCATTGTAGTATAGTTATTGATTTTTGCATCTTCATTACGACTATCAGCAGGTAAAGCACGAACTTTTCCGTATGTTAATCTCAAAGTAGAGTTTGCATCTGGATATTTAATCGCATTCAATTTTGATTCTCTCAAACCTTCAACCAATTTACGGTAAGCCGTTGCAAAACCATCGTCCGCTTTTGCCTGATCGTCTGTTTTAGCACGGTATTTTGTCAATAAATCATTCGATATAATATACAAAGGATCGTGTACAATTGCCAATGGTTTTGGATCTGCTAAAAATGCCAATACTTTTTCTTTATTAGTAAAGTAACTAATTTCGGTTGCTTTTGCTACATCTGCAGTAAAATCTCCATTGTTCGCTTTTTGCATTTTTGCAATTTCTGGAGCAAGTCCGTATTCAGCAGCTTTAGAAGCGTATAAATTTAATTGTGCTGTTAAAACATCTTTTTCTAATGGAGCATAAAATTCCCCATAGATACTTTCAACCAATGCATTGATTTTAGGAATCATTTCAGCTTTCTTCGCATCATTTTCTTTGTAATAAGCAATTAAAGCGTTTCCAAGATTCGCTGGTCCAGTTGCATAAGCAGAAGTACGTAAAAGCTGTATTAGATAATTATCATGACGCGCTTTTAAGTTTGTTTCTCTGTAATAATCATTAATTGTCGGAATTACATTTTCGTACTTTTCTTTGTTTGCAGGCTTGCTTGCCCATTCATAGAATTTATCTTCTTGCGCTGCTTTTGCGTCAACTGTTCCTGCTTTTGTAAGAGCATCGATCATACCTTGACGGTTTTTCCAATAATTTGCAGTCGAAGCATATTTAGAAGCATACTGTAAACGAACAGTTGCATCTTTATCCATATACTTTTTCATTTGGTCCATTCCGGTTTTTGCACCCTCTACCCACGCAGGATAAGAGTAGTTTATATTTTGCTCAATTCCGCCAGCCGGCATCCAACGATTTGTTCTACCCGGATAACCAAGAATCATTGCAAAATCATTTTCTTTAACACCTTTAATACTTACAGGTAAATAATGTTTTGGCTGTAAAGGCACATTGTCTTTAGAATACGCAGCAGGATTTCCGTTTTTATCTGCATAAACTCTGAACATAGAGAAATCTCCTGTTTGACGAGGCCACTCCCAGTTGTCTGTATCACCGCCAAATTTACCAACGCTTTCAGGAGGAGTTCCTACTAAACGAACGTCTGTATAATCTTGGTAAACAAAATAGTAATATTCATTTCCTTGAAAGAAAGGACGAACAGAAACAGTGTATTTTCCATTTTCGCTGTTCTCTTTTTCGATTAAGCTGATTTCCTGTTGAATGATTGCGTTTCTTTCTGTTTCTGTCATCGTATCATTGACTTTTGACAAAATTCTTTTAGAAACATCATCCATACGAACGAAGAAACGAACATATAGCGATTTTGGTTTCATCTCGGCACTTTTATCTTTTGCCCAGAAACCATCTTTTAAATAGTTTTTTTCTGCAGTAGAAAGTTCTGCTATCGCATTGTAGCCACAATGGTGATTTGTTAAAACTAATCCGTTTTTTGAAACAATTTCAGCAGTACAGCCTCCATTAAACTGTACAATCGCATCTTTCAAACTGTGATTATTGATACTGTAAATTTCTTCGGCTGTCAACTGCAAGCCCATTTTTTCCATATCTCTATGGTTCAATCTTTCGATAAACATCAAAAACCACATTCCTTCATCGGCTTTCACAGGAAGAGCCATAAGGCACATGGTCAAGAATAAAATTACTTTTTTCATGTTATTTTGTTTAAGTTCTGCGAATATAGCTCATTTATAAAGAAAAAATAAGCATTACAGCAAAAAACAAAACCAATTAAACAGGTAAATTGCTGATTTTTCGAAATTTTCGATTTTACAAAGACATCCATTTATTGCCAAATCTGTGAATTAAATCTCTTAAAATACCAATTAAATTTATTGCAAAATGAAGTGATAAATTAAAAACCTGAATTATTTGTAAAAATAAAGCTTCAATAATAAATTTTAAAACTAAAGTATTTCTTACAATAATATTTATTCTAAATTTGCCTTTTTAATAAATACGATTAAACATGAAAAAATTATTAGCCGGAATTGCGTTATTAGTAACGACTATTGTAAGTGCACAGAAAAATTCTATTTTGTTAGGTGGAAACGTTGGGTTCTCTTCAGAGAAAATTGGAGAATCAAAACTTGAAAATTTTGAATTCTCTCCAAAAGTAGGTTACCAATTTGCTGACAAATGGACTATTGGAGTAGAAGGTTCTATTATGAACACAAAAATTACAGGATTGGACAAAACTGAAAAGTATAAAATAGGTGGTTTTGTACGTTACTCTGTACCGCTTTTCAATATGTTTTCTTTTTATGCAGATTTGGGCGCTGGATACCAAAATACCTCTTTAAACAATGCAAAAGGAATGTATGCTAGTTTTGATCCAGGATTATTTATTAACATGAAAAATGGTTTTGGCCTAAACTTTTCCATTGGAGGTATTAACTATGATAATCTCGACGGAAAAAATGATCCAAGACAAGAGCGTTTAGGTTTTGATTTTGGAAAAACTTTAAATATTGGTATCTCTAAAAACTTTGCATTATAATTTCATAGGATTCAGTTAAAAAGTAAAAATCCTAAATACTTTTTGTTTTTTTTCGTGCAGAAAGTAAAAACCCGACAAGTTTAAATTGTCGGGTTTTATTTTATCTAATCAGAAAGACTATTCATTAAGCATTTTCCAAAGTTTATCTTTTAAATCTGTTAAACCTTGCTGTGCAACAGACGAAATAAACATATAAGGAACATCTTTAAAAGAAACATCCAATTCTGCTTTTAGTTCTGCTTTTAATTCATCATCCAGCATATCGCATTTTGAGATTACCAAAAGACGTTCTTTATCCAGCATTTCTGGATTGTATTTTGTTAATTCGTTAACCAAAATATCATATTCTGCTTTAATATCTGGTGTATCAACCGGAACCAAGAATAATAAAGTTGAGTTACGTTCAATATGTCTTAAGAAATAATGCCCTAAACCTTTTCCTTCTGCAGCACCTTCTATAATTCCAGGAATATCTGCGATTACAAAAGATTGAAAATCTCTGTAAGCCACAATACCTAAATTTGGCTTTAAAGTTGTAAACGGATAATCTGCAATTTTTGGTTTAGCCGATGTTAAAACAGAAAGTAAAGTTGATTTTCCTGCATTCGGAAAACCTACCAAACCAACGTCTGCCAAAACTTTTAGTTCCAGGATTACGTCCATTTCTATTCCTAACAAACCTGGCTGTGCATAGCGCGGTGTCTGATTTGTAGAACTTCTAAAATGCCAGTTTCCTAAACCGCCTTTCCCGCCTTTGCAAAGAATTCTTTTTTCTCCGTCTTCGGTTATTTCAAATAACGTTTCTCCAGTTTCTTTATCTTTTACAACTGTTCCTAGAGGCACTTCAATGTACTTATCTTCTCCGTCAGCACCCGTACTGCGGTCTCCTCCTCCATCACCACCGTGACCTGCTTTAATGTGTCTCGCAAATTTTAAGTGAAACAATGTCCAAAGACCTTTGTTCCCAACTAAATATACGTGTCCGCCGCGACCGCCATCTCCACCATCTGGTCCGCCCTTTTCAATAAATTTCTCTCTATGTAAATGTGTAGATCCCTTTCCTCCTTTTCCGGACGAAACATATATCTTAACGTAATCTACAAAATTTCCCTCTGTCATTGTTTTGAATTTCAGATTTTAGATTTTAGATTTTAGATTAAACTAAAACCAATCTCTATCCTCTATTTATTGTTATGTGCAGTTTCAAAGTTTCAGGTTTCATGTTTCAAGTTAAGTGCGTAAGCTAACCTGAAACTTGAAACTTTAAACTTGAAACAAATTCTCTACTCTTTAAGTGCTTTTACCAGCACTTTATCAATTTTTACGCCGTCCATGTCTACGACTTCTAAGACAAATTTCTGCCAGACTAATTTTTCGCCTTCTTTTGGAATATGCGAAAGCTCAGTCATAATCATACCGCTTACAGTATTTACTTCGTAATCGTTTGTCAATTCGTCTAATTCGAAATAAGTTAAGAAATCGTGCAGCGAATAATGCCCGTCAACCAGCCAAGAACCGTCTTCTCTTTCTACCAATTGAAATTCATCTTTGTAAAACTCTGATGCATCTCCAACTAAAGCTTCTAAAATGTCATTCAATGTAATCATTCCCTGAAAAACACCGTATTCATCAGAAACCAGTGCATAATGCACTCCTGTTTTCTTGAAATTCTCCAAAGCTTTGTAGGCCGTGGTTTGTTCCATTAAGTAAGGTACTTCACTCATTATTTTTGACAAATCGAAATTATCGTTTTCGATGCTTGCAAAAATATTTTTAAGTGTTACGACTCCGACAATATCATCGTAATTATCATTGTAAACTGGATAAACTCCGTGTAAATCCTGAACTACTAATTCTTTTATTTTAAATCTGTCAGCCTTTAATGGCAGCATGTCAACAGACTTTCTGTGTGTCATTAACGAGCTTACTTTTCGGTCTCCGATATGAAAAACACGTTCCACAATATCTTGTTCAATTTCCTGAACTTCTCCTACTTCTGTTCCTTCTTTAATGATGGCTTTAATTTCTTCTTCGGTTACTTTTCCATCTGCAGTTGGTTTGATCTGGAAGACATTCAGCAAAAAATCTGTTGATGAAGTTAATAACCAAATAAACGGTGCCGTTATAATCGAAATCACTTTCATTGGCATCGCAACCATTTTTGCAATCGATTCTGGATAATTCAATCCAATACGTTTTGGAAGCAATTCTCCCAAAACCAAAGAAAAGAATGTTAATACAACAACTACAATTCCTACGGCAACTGAATGTGCATAAGGCTTTAACGCAGCAAAACCAGCTACAAAAAGCTCAACATCTGCTGTTATTTTGTCTCCACTATAAATACCGGTTAGAATTCCGATTAAGGTAATTCCGATTTGTACTGTAGATAAAAATTTATTTGGGGAATTGGCTAAATCAAGCGCTGTTTTAGCGCTTTTATTTCCCTTTTTGGCAGCTGTTTCCAGCCTGTTTTTTCGTGCTGAAATCAGTGCAATTTCAGACATGGAGAAAACTCCGTTTAATAGTATTAGAAAAAATATTATTAGTATTTCCAATTTGTGGCTTGTTCGTTATAAAATAGTTTTTGTTATGTAATAATTCGCAATCTTGATTTTTAGCCCAGATGGAAGTGAAAAGCCCGGAGCTAAAAAAACTAATTTTTCTTGCCAGAAAACAGCGACCAGAGGAAGCTCGTTTTATGGTATAGAAAAATAGTTTTTTTAGCGAGGACTTGAAACGTACAGCTGGAATAAGCTTCTACAAATTATCTATAACTGACGTTAATCTTTGTGTAATTTGTTCTACAGTTCCGATACCGTCTACGGCATGAAACTTATTTTGTTCTTTATAATATCCAATCAATGGAGCTGTTTTCTCGTTGTATTCCTGATATCTTACACGAATTTTTGATTCGTCTTGATCGTCTGCTCTTCCGCTTGTTTTTCCTCTTTCTAATAGACGTTTTACCAAAATTTCGTCATCTGCTTCTAAAGCAATAGTTGCTGTAACGCTTGACCCAATTGTTGGTAAAAATGCATCTAAAGCTTCTGCTTGGTTTAATGTTCTTGGATATCCGTCGAACAAGAATCCTGCAGTATCAGGGTGTTTTTTTACCTCATCAATTAACATTGCCGTTGTTACTTCGCATGGAACTAGTTCGCCGTTGTCCATAAAAACTCTTGCTTTTTTTCCTAGTTCAGTATCGTTTTTTAAATTGAAACGAAAAATATCTCCGGTTGAAAGGTGTGTTAAATTGTATTTCTCTTTTAAAAATTCTGCCTGAGTTCCTTTTCCTGCTCCAGGCTTTCCAAATAAAACGATGTTAATCATAATAGGTTTGAGTTGTGACTTCTTTTTTTTCGAAGAAGTTTAAAATGAATATATAGTTGTGTTTTGTTTAATTTTTATTCTGCTAGTTTATAGATTTCGGTCAGGTTTCTTCCAAGTCCGTCATAATCCAATCCGTAACCTACAATAAATTTGTTCGGAATCCTGATTCCGACATAGTCTATTTTAATGTCTTTTTTATAAGCTTCTGGCTTAAAGAACAATGTTGCAATTTTAAAATGCTTAACATTTTGTGCTTTAAACAAATGTTTTAGTTCTTCGATTGTGTTTCCGGTATCGATAATATCTTCTATAATAATAACGGTTTTATCAGTCAAATCTTGATTGATTCCGATTAATTGTTTTACAGATTCTGTCGATTCTGTTCCTTCGTAAGAGGCCATTTTGATGAACGACACTTCGCAGGGTTTTTTATATTTTTTTAGAAAATCGGACACGACCATAAAAGCACCATTTAAAACTCCAATAAAAATTGGCGTATCATCGCCAAAATCATCTTCTATCTGAGCTGCCATTTTAGTTAAAGCAAAATCAATTTCTTTAGCCGAAATAAACGGAACAAATTGTTTATCGTGAAGTTGTATCATTATTTTTCTTTTTAAAATAATGGACAAAGATACAGAATTACAACTTAATTGTAATGATCAAAAATAAGGACAGCACACAATTTTTTAGAAATGTTAAACATCGGTTAATATTTACAAAAATTTATTTCAAGCTGTTTTATAATTCTTAAATTGTTGTTAGTAAAATTCTTAACTATAACTAAAATGAAAAATACCACTCCAATACTTTCTCTGTTTCTACTAATATTATTTTCTGCCTGTAACGGACAGGTAAAAAAAGAAGAAAAAGAAGCTTTGGCAAAACAACCAGGAAATACTGTAAAAACTGCCATCGGCGATATTACACTCCCGCCGCCCTATGCAACAGAATCTAAAACGAATAATAGTAAAGTTGTAGGATGGCCAAACGGAATTACACCAAAAGCGCCTGAAGGTTTTAAGGTGACTAAATTTGGAGACGGTTTTGAGAATCCACGCTGGACTTACATTGCTCCAAACCAAGATATTTTTGTGGTAGAAAGCGGTACGCGTGCCAGCAAAAACCAGATTACGGTTTTGCGCGATAAAGACAAAGACGGGAAATTTGAAACTCGTGAAGTTTTTATTAAAGATTTGAATAAACCTTTTGGAATGCTGGTTTTAAAAGACTTTTTCTACATCGCCAATACCGACGGATTATACCGTTATCCTTATAAAAACAATCCGCTGAAACTGGAAACTAAAGGCGAAAAAATATTGGAACTTCCTGCTGGAGGCTACAACAATCACTGGACACGAAATTTACTGGCAAGTCCTGACGGAAGCAAAATTTATGTTTCTGTGGGATCTGGAAGTAATAATGCCGAACATGGTGTGGACAAAGAAGTGCGTCGTGCCGGAATTCTCGAAATCAATCCTGACGGAACAGGCGAAAAAATCTATGCTTCGGGTTTAAGAAATCCTGTTGGAATGGATTGGAATCCTGTTACCAAAGAATTGTGGACGGCAGTTAATGAACGCGATGAACTTGGCGACGATTTGGTTCCTGATTATATTACGAGTGTAAAAAAAGATGGTTTCTACGGATGGCCTTATTCTTATTTTGGAAATATTCCTGATCCAAGAATGAAAGGCGAAAGAAAAGATTTAGTCGAAAAAGCAATTGTTCCGGATGTTCCGGTTGGGGCACACACGGCTTCTTTGGGTCTGGCATTTTATACTAAAGATAAATTTCCCGCAAAATACAAAAACGGTGCTTTTGTAGGACAGCATGGTTCTTGGAACCGCGCAAATATTTCTGGTTATAAAGTTCTTTTTGTTCCGTTTAAAGATGGAAAACCTTCAGGAAAACCAGAGGATTTTTTAACTGGTTTTATTTCAGATCAAAATAAAGCAGAAGTTTATGGGCGTCCGGTTGCGGTTACGGTTATGAATGACGGATCGCTTTTGGTAAATGATGACAGCAGTAATACGATTTGGAAAGTGACTGCGAATAAATAAAGTTTTTTAAAAATAGAAATTCCAAATTCCAAATTCCAAATTCCAAACTATAAAAATTAAACACATAGAGACATAGATTTTTGTTTCTTAGATTAAGATTAAAAAGAAAACTCATTTTCACACATAGCTATGTGACTTTAGGAAAAGTGAAACGCCTTTTTTGCCTCAATGAAACCTATGTTTCTATGTGTTAAATAAAACTGCATTTTTAACCCAGCCATTTATGCCCTCCAAAAAATACCTTCTTCTTTTCTTTATTCTTTTTATTTCTAAAAACATTTTGGCACAGGAAAAAGAAGTTAAAAGTATTGATTCTGTAAAGACCCAAAAACTAAATGAAGTTTTAATAAGTCCGCTTCATATCAATCGTGATTTACAAAACAGTCCAGCTTCAATTGGTATTCTATCCGAAAAAGAATTACTTCAAAATAATACAACCGACATCAGCAACGTCATCAATACGATTCCTGGAGTTTTTATGCAGTCGTCTAATATTACTACAACCCGAATTTCGATTCGAGGTATTGGCGCCCGAACACCCTATGGAACCAATAAAATCAGAGCTTTTTACGGAAGTATTCCACTCACTTCTGGAAACAGCGAAACGGTTATTGACGATATTGATTTGCAAAATATAAAACAGCTTGAAGTGATAAAAGGGCCGCTTTCCAGCATTTACGGCGCGGGATTGGGCGGTGCTATTTTGATTTCTCCCCAATCGCTGCAAACAGCCCGCTATCAAACCGAAGTAAGTTCTGTTTTTGGTTCTTTCGGATTATTAAAGAATAGAGTCAGTTTTGATTTGAATCAAAAAAATGCGTCTTTAAATCTAAATTATCACAATCTCAAAACAGATGGCTGGCGCGAAAACAGCGCTTATAATCGAGAAGGGATTACGCTTTCGGGAGAATTATTTCGAAAAGAAAAAAGCAAACTAACTTATATTTCAAATTATACCTATTTAAAAGCTTACATACCGAGCTCAATTAACAAAACCACTTTTGAAAATAATCCGCAGTTGGGTGCACCGACTTGGGTCGCCTCAAAAGGATTTAAAGAATACAAATCGACTTTGGCGGGATTGGCTTATGATTTTAAGATTAATGAGCATCTAAACAATTCGACTTCGGTTTTTATTAATTACAAAGACAGTAACGAGCCGCGTCCTTTTGATATCTTGCGCCAATACACTTTTGCCTCAGGCTTGAGAACTCAATTTTCGGGAGATTTTACAATCGGAAAAATCAAAAATCAATTTATTGGAGGAATTGAATATTTCAGAGATAATTACAGCGGTAATACTTTCGAAAATCTCTATCAACAAAATAATGGAAACGGAAGTTTACAAGGCGATCCGCTAACGGCCTCAGATCAAAAAAGACATTTTTATAATATCTTTTCTCAAATTAGAACTTTGCTGACAGATCAATTTGAAGTTCAAGCAGGATTAAATTATAACAAAACCAAATTCGAACTTCAGAATGTTTTTGCCGCTTCTGCGAATGATCCGAAGGAAAATTATAGTTACGATGGAATTTTTTCACCACAGCTTTCTGTTTTATACAAACCCAACGAAGTTCGAACCTTTTATTTTTCTATAAGCCGTGGTTTTTCTCTTCCCGCAACCGAAGAAACTTTGACAAGCTCCGGAAACATTAACCCAAACATCAAACCAGAAACGGGTTATAATTTTGAGCTGGGCGGTAAACTTCATTTTTTCAATAAAAAATTGTATACTGAAATTGCCGTTTTTAGAATGGAAATAAAAGATTTATTGGTTGCCAAAAGAATAGGCGATGATCAATACGAAGGAGTAAATGCAGGCAGGACTTTTCATGAAGGAATAGAAATTTCCCTTAAACACAATTGGTCCATTAATTCCTTTTTAAATTTAAATTCGTACGCTGCGGCTTCAATTGGAAATTATGAATTTAAAGAATTCGATAATAACGGAAATAATTTTTCGGGAAATAAACTAACAGGAGTTCCTGCCAATACAGCAAGTGCAGGTTTTAATTTAAATACAAATTCTGGATTTTATATTGCGGCCGATTTTCAATTCACAGATAAAATACCATTAAACGATGCTAATACTGCTTTTTCTGATTCGTATGCCCTTTTGAATTTAAAAACAGGTTATCAATTTGAAATTTTATCGGGATTAAAAGCACGCTTAGATGCTGGCATAAATAATGTAATGAACGAAAAATATGCCTCAATGATTTTGACTAATGCTGCCGCTGTTGGCACCGCACAGCCCAGATATTATTATCCCGGCTTACCCATAAACTATTACGGAATTGTCTCTTTAAATTATTTATTTTAGCTCTAAAATCCCAAATTAATATAAAATGTTTTCTGAACTCCAATCGAAACTGGATTATGTCAACGCTTACCGAGAAAACCGGCTTAAAGCGGCGCAGGATATTTTAGAAAATCCGCTGCTTTTCGCAGAACTGGTTTCAATTTGTTTTTCGCCAGAAGACAAAAACAATCATAAAGCCTGCTGGATCCTAGAATTTGTCTCGTATGAAGAATTGCTTTGGCTCCAGCCGCATTTGGATTTTTTCTGTTCGAATCTGAAGGTTTTAAAAGACGAAAGTTCGCTTCGTCCCATTGCAAAAGTGGTACAGCTTTTAGTAAAATCGCATTACAAGAAAAGTGAAAACTGCATTAAACTTTCTGAAGAAAATCTGCAGGATTGTATAGAAGCTTCTTTCGACTGGCTGATTACAGATGTAAAAGTGGCCACAAAAGCCTATTCTATACGAACGCTATATGTTTTGGGAAATTATTACGATTGGATACATCCCGAACTCAAAGTAATTATCGACAAAGATTTCGGAGATCATTCTGCAGCCTATAAAGCAGTTGCCAAAGAGGTTTTGAAGAAAATAAAATAATTTGAGTCGCCACGAATTACACAAATTTCCACAAATTTTTATTTAACTCATTTTCTAAAATAATTCGTGCTGATTCGTGCAATTCGCGGCAAATAAAAAATCATTCTAATATTTTTAATCTGCACCAAAAGTTTAAAAAATTCGTGCTAATTAGTGCTATTCGCAGCAAAAAAACTGAACCCATAAAAAATTCGCGGCAAAAAAAAATTAAAAAGTATCTTTGCAAAAACACAACACAAAATGAATTATTTTTCTTCTGATTTTAAATTGGGAATATTAGGCGGCGGACAATTAGGTAAAATGCTTTTGTTCGATACACGCAAATTTGACATTCAAACCTACGTTTTAGACCCCAGCGATGAAGCACCAAGTAAAATTGCCTGCAACAAATTCTTCAAAGGCGATTTAATGGATTATGAAACAGTTTATAATTTTGGTAAACAAGTTGATGTTTTAACTTTCGAAATAGAATTGGTGAATCTTGAAGCTTTGACACAGTTAGAGAACGAAGGTGTAAAAGTATATCCGTCCCCAAAAACCTTAAAAGGAATTCAGAACAAAGGCATTCAAAAACAATTTTATACCGAAAATAATATTCCAACTGCTGCTTTCTTGAGATTTGAGAGTCCGGAACATTTACAAAAATCAGTTGGAAACAACGAAATCATCATTCCGTTTGTTTGGAAATGCACCGAATTTGGCTACGACGGAAACGGCGTAAAAGTAATTCGTCAAATCTCTGATATGGATGATCTTCCAAATGTAGAATGTATTGCCGAAACGATGGTTCCGTTTAAAAACGAATTGGCAGTAATTGTCTGCAGAAATCCGTCTGGAGAAATAAAAACGTATCCGGTTGTCGAAATGGAATTTCATCCAGAAGCCAATCAAGTTGAATATGTAATATGCCCTGCAAGAATTGACGAAAAAGTAGCAGAAAAAGCCAGAGCAATTGCTTTGAATGTTTCTGAAAGATTCAATCACGTGGGACTTTTGGCAGTAGAAATGTTCCAAACTGCAGACGACGAAATTTTGGTAAACGAAGTAGCACCACGTCCGCACAATTCTGGACATTATTCAATTGAAGCCAGTTATACTTCTCAATTCGAAAATCATTTACGCGCTATTTTAGATCTTCCTTTAGGAAACACCGACAGTAAAGTTGCCGGAGTTATGGTAAATTTAGTAGGTGCCGAAGGTTTTTCTGGAGATGTAGTTTACGAAAATATCGAAACGATCTTAGGATGGGATGGCGTTACACCACATATTTATGGCAAAAAACAGACTCGCCCTTTCAGAAAAATGGGCCACGTTACTATCGCAAACGAAGACATGCAAGAAGCAAGACGAATTGCAGAACAGGTTAAGAATACTATTAAAGTGATCAGCGGTCAGTAAAGTATAATGATCAGATTTTAGTCGCTGTTTACAGTTTCTAATAACAATCATTTTTTAATTAGCTTTGTAAAAACTCAATAAATGAAAATTTCAAAATTACATATCGATCAATTTAGACATTTAGAAAATCTAGATTTTGATTTTACTTATCAAAGTGGCGAACGTAAAGGTGAGCCTTTGGATAAAATATGTTTTATTGGACAAAGTGCTACTGGGAAGACTGGCTTATTGGAGCTAATTTATGAATACATCACAAACATTTTAGATCTAGAAATAGTAAATGGTCATTCTTTATTTGCACTTAAAAATTCTATACAAAAAAAAAATAATGAAATTGTTTTTTTATTTGATGATGAAATATTCCATCTAAGGAATCAAGAAATTTACTTTAAAAATCGTAGTTATAAGGAGGATTACAATAATGGAGGACAGGTAACTTCTTTAATTCCTTTTCAATATAAAGTAGATCCTCTTTACTTTAAGGCCAATCTTATTTCTGACAGAAACATTGATATTTTTTCTAAAAACCCAATAGATCTAATTGAAAAACATAATTCTGAACTTAAAGATATAGAAAAAAATTTCACTCAAAAGGACAATTTTGGATTACAATTCACTGATAGTGTTAATGATGAAGTTTGGCTATTTCTCCTAAATGAAATATTAAGTTACCGTAAAAATTTCACTCAGAAAGTTTCTGAGTTATTACATAAAGGTTTTATTGCTGATGCACAAAAGTTAAATAATGAATTTTTAAAATGGCAAAAAAACAATCCAAATCACTTAGAAATCTTTGCAGAAAAATTAAATCCAATATTAGAAAAATTAAATCTAGAAGTAGATCTAATTAATACTGAATATTCAATTCCTATTAAGAATAAAAGAAATGATGAAATAATTCCAATACAAAATACCAGCACAGGTACAAAAGGATTATTATTATCATTCTTGCCATTATTTAAACTAAATACCAAAAACTCTATTATTTTAATTGATGAACCTGAACGTTCATTATATCCAGACATGCAAATGGATTTAATAGATTATTATCAAAAACTTGCTCCAGAAGCACAATTTATAGTTGCCACCCATTCTCCTTTTATTGCAGCTTCATTTGAACCAGACGAACGATTTATTTTATATTTTGATGAAGAAGGAAAAGTCGCTGTGAGAAGAGGAACTTCTCCAATTGGTGATGATCCAAATGATATGCTTTATAATGATTTTGGAATCAATTATATTAACAAATACGGACAACAAAAACATCAAGAATATTTAGATTTAAAACAAAAAATACATTTTGAAACCGATCCTAAAAAGAAAGAAGAAATTTCAGAGCAATTGGAAAAGTTAGGTGAAGAATACAATTTCTAATTATGAAAAGAGTTTTTAAAAATCCTACTTCTGAAATCATTATCCAAAAAATAATTTACAAAAAAGGTGATAATAAAAAGCTGTCTTCTATTCTTTTAAAAGAACAGAAAAATTTTTGTGCCTACACTGAAGAATATATAGGATGTAATGATGCTGTTGACATAGAACATTTTAATCCGAATTTAAAATATTTAGAAACTGATTCTTATCAAAATTGGTTTATGGTAAAGCACAAACCAAATAATCTTAAAAGAACTGCTTGGATTGAACCCATACTTTATCCATCTGATGAAAATTTTGAAACAAGATTAATTTATTCTGATGGTTATTTCCTTCATGACCCTAAGGATATTGAAGCAAAAAACTTAATTGATCTTTTGAATTTAAATGATGAAATTTTTGTAAAAAACAGAAAGCGGTTTATTCAAAGAAGAAAGGAAAGAATCTCCGAAAAAGAAGTTTCTGCTTTTGTTTATTTTACTGAGAAAATAGAAAATGAAATAGAATCTTTGAAATATTTAAGAGCAATTCAAGAAGAATTTGAAATTGACATTTGGAACATGATTCCTCAACTAGAGTAATTATAACAAATTTTTGATTACAGTTTTCAATTTCCAACAACTTGAAACCTGAAACTTGAAATAAAACAAAATAAACAAAAAATAAAATGAGCAAAGTAGCCATTATAATGGGAAGCATCTCAGATATGCCAGTTATGCAGGATGCCATCGACATATTAAAACAATTTAATGTAGAAGTTGAAGTAGATATCGTTTCGGCACACAGAACGCCGGAGAAATTATTCGATTTCAGTAAAAATGCACATATACGCGGTATTTCGGTAATTATTGCTGGTGCGGGCGGTGCGGCACATTTACCTGGAATGGTGGCTTCGATGTCACCGCTTCCTGTAATTGGAGTTCCAGTAAAATCTAGTAACTCTATTGATGGATGGGATTCGGTTTTATCTATTCTTCAAATGCCGGGCGGCGTTCCAGTTGCGACAGTCGCGCTAAACGGAGCAAAAAATGCCGGGATTCTAGCAGCACAAATCATCGGAAGCCACGATAAAAAAGTATTGGATACTATTATTTCTTACAAAGAAGAATTGAAAGCTGCGGTTAATAAAGCTGCAGAAGGATTAAAAAAATAAATTATTCCGCAGAGATACACAAAGAAAACACAGAGATTCGCTAAGCTTTTTTAGATTATTATTGAAGAAAAACTTTGTGAATCTCTGTGTTTTTTTTTTAGCGATTCTTGGTGAAACTAGATTTAAGATAAATTAAAATCATCACATTAAAGAAGGCTTCACATTATGCGAAGCCTTTTTTTAATTAATATTTTATCTTTTTGAAATTACGCTGCATCCTCAACTTCTTCTAAAACAGATTCAAATTCAGATTCTGTTACATCTTCTTTATTGATCCAGTTTTCTGAAGTAACCAGATTGTAATTTATATTATCTTCAGTTGTCAATTCCCAAATAATACTTTCGGCTTCAGGAAATGGGATATTTTGAGAAATTTGATTTTCGAATAATCTCTTAATGAGATTTCTATCAGACAAACCGTTATTCAATAACTTCAATACATTTTCGGCTGTTAATTTTTGCACTTCGCCATCAGTTGGCTTCATTGAAAAATGAACAACAGAGGCTTTTGCGTTTGGAAATTTCCCGTTGTAGGCTTTAAAAAGCAATTGATTGACATGAAACAAAGTCCCTTGCATGTGTATTTCCGGATATTCCTCACAAACTTTATCAATCAACATATTGTTCGATATCTGCTCAATCTGTCCTTCACTTAGCTGCTCTCCTAATTTATATTCTAAAACAATCTGCGCAGCTTCATTAGGCTCATAATCAGAAATAGCCATTTCTAGTAATTCCGGTAAAGTCGATTTTTCTGCTGTAGCCCCGTCAGGATAATTGAATTTTTCTAATAAGGCAATCAAATCTTCATCAGACCAATATCCTTCTACTTCATTTACCGTATCTATATTATTTATAACAACTTGATAATTCATATCTTTTTATTTTTATAATTATGATTAGCATTTATATGCTAAATCCTATTTTCTCAATTTACGCTTTTAAAATCGCCTATAGGAATAAATAACATATCTATAACACAATTTAAGAGGATTTTATGCCGAGAATCGATTTTGTTTAGATGATTTGATTTTTATAAATTGCTATCTTTGGAATTCAAAAATTTCGACTTCAATTAATAAAAAAACAGTATATCATAATGAGTGTTTTACTTTCAAAATTTATAACTAAACATAACACTGCACCTTTTTCGCAGATTAAAATCGAAGATTACGTTCCGGCTTTTCAAGAAGGAATAACTTTGGCTAAAGCCGAAATTGATGCAATCGTAAATAATCCGGAAGCGCCGACTTTTGAAAATACAATTGCGGCAATGGATTTTTCGGGAGATATTTTAGATCGTCTTTCGAGTATTTTCTTCAATTTGAATTCGGCTGAAACCAATGACGAAATGCAGAAAATTGCTCAGGAAGTTTCGCCTCTACTTTCAGAATTTGGAAATGACATTCGCTTAAATGCCGATTTATTTGCGAAAGTAAAAGCAGTTTACGATCAAAAAGAGAGTTTGAATCTCAACCCAGAGCAAACAACTTTATTAGACAAAAAATATAAAAGCTTTTCGAGAAACGGAGCGAATCTGCCAGAAGACAAGAAAAATCAATTAAGAGAAATTGACAAAGAATTATCTAAACTGAGTCTGCAGTTTGGTGAAAATGTTTTGGCAGAAACCAACAATTTCGAATTGCATTTAACCGATCAAAAAGATTTGTCTGGTTTACCGGAAGGAACAATCGAAGCCGCTAGATTATTAGCCAAAAATCAGGAAAAAGAAGGCTGGATTTTCACTTTAGATCATCCAAGTTATGTTCCGTTTTTGACTTATGCGGACAATCGCGAACTGCGTAAAAAAATGGCAATTGCTTTTGGTGCAAAAGCATTTCAAAACAATGAATTTGACAATCAGGAAAATGTTCTGAAAATTGCGAAACTGCGTTTTGAAAGAGCCAATTTATTAGGTTACAAAACCCACGCACATTTTGTTTTGGAAGAAAGAATGGCCGAAAGTCCAGAAAAAGTTTTCTCTTTCTTAAATGATTTACTGGCAAAAGCAAAACCGGCTGCTCAAAAAGAATTTGCAGAATTGACTGCTTTCGCGAAAGAACTGGACGGAATCGAGCAATTAGAAAAATGGGACGGCGCTTATTATTCTGAAAAATTAAAACAACAGCTTTTTAATTTAGACGATGAAAAACTGAAACCTTATTTTCAATTAGAAAAAGTTTTGGACGGTGCCTTTACGGTTGCCAAAAAATTATACGGTTTAACTTTTACCGAGGTTTTTGATATTGATAAATACCACGAAGAAGTTACCACTTATGAAGTAAGAGATGCTGAAAACAATTTGGTTTCGATTTTCTACGCTGATTTCTTCCCAAGAAAAGGAAAAAGAAACGGTGCCTGGATGACTTCATTCAAATCACAATATGTAAAAGACGGCTTAAACGAAAGACCACACATTTCGAATGTTTGCAACTTTACAAAACCAACAGAAACAAAACCTTCATTATTGACTTTTAATGAAGTAACGACTTTATTCCACGAATTTGGACACGGTTTACACGGAATGCTGGCTGATACAACTTATCCAAGTTTATCTGGAACTTCTGTTTACTGGGATTTCGTAGAATTGCCAAGTCAGATTATGGAAAACTGGTGTTACGAACCAGAGGCTTTAGCTTTGTTTGCGAATCATTATGAAACGGGAGAAATTATTCCGATTGAATATGTTCAGAAAATTAAGGAAAGTGCTAGTTTCCAAGAAGGTTTGGCGACATTGCGCCAGTTAAGTTTCGGACTTTTAGACATGGCTTGGCACGGACAAGATCCAACCAATATTACAGACTTAAAAGCATTTGAAACAGAACAATTTGCCAACACACAATTGTATCCTGATGTAAAAGAAAATGCCATGAGTACGGCTTTTTCTCATATTTTTCAAGGCGGTTATTCTTCTGGATATTACAGCTACAAATGGGCAGAAGTTTTAGATGCCGATGCTTTTGAATATTTTCAGGAAAAGGGAATCTTCAATGAAGAAGTAGCGAAGAAATTCAAAGACAATGTACTTTCTAAAGGAGGAACAGAACATCCGATGACTTTATACAAACGTTTTAGAGGTCAGGAACCAAAACCGGAAGCTTTGTTGAAAAGAGCGGGATTGCTATAATTTTAGATCTCAGATTTTAGATTTTAGATCAAACCGAAGTATTTGTGCTTCGGTTTTTTTTGATTTTATCTGCAACTAAATTTAGTTATCTTCGCATTTTTAAATCTTAATCTTACAAAAAAATAAATTGAAAAAATATTTAAAAACCTTCCTTTACCTTGCAATTCTAGGATTCGTGGCAATTGTATCTGTAAATTATTACGTAAAATCTTCAACCAAAAAGAACATTTATTATTCGATTAAAAGATTTCCTAAAAATGATGTCGGAATTATTTTTGGTGCGGGAATTAACGGCAATCAGCCGAGTAAATATTTAAAAGATCGACTGGATGCAGGAATTATGCTTTGGAAGGCAAAACGCATCAATAAAATTTTACTTTCCGGAGATAACGGCCGTGAAGAATATGATGAATTAACGGTAATGAAAAACTACTGTTACAGACACGGAGTGGATACAACCAAAATTTTTATTGATTATGCCGGCTTCGATACGTATTCGACCATGTATCGCGCCAAACATATTTTTAAGATTAAAAAAGCAACTTTAATTTCGCAGGAATATCATTTGAACCGAGCGATTTATATCGGACAAAAACTCGGAATTAAATCGGTTGGATATTCGGCGAACAAAGGACAATATCTCGGATACCAATATGTAACGCTTAGAGAATATCTGTCAAGATTTAAATCTTTTCTGAATGTTTTAAGAAATCGAGAACCTCGCTTTTTAGGTCAAGAAATTAATATTAACGGAGAATCAAATTATTCAAAAGAAGATAAACGATAATAAAAAGCCTGCAAAAAATAATTCTGCAGGCTTTTTTTATCAAATTCTAAGAGCAAATCTTTATTCTATTTTCTTAATTCTTTACTCTTTCTCCAGAACCTTTTTAGCTACTTTTCCAACCGTTAATCCTTGGACTACGATTGAAAATAAAACGACTATATAAGTTATTTCCAAAAGCAGGTTTTTATATTCTCCGTCTGGTAATGAAAGTACCAAAGCAATAGAAACACCACCGCGGATACCACCCCAGACCAAAACGGTTAATGAGCCTTTATTATAAGCCGATTTAATTCCGAAGAATTTAAAGATATCGAAGAATTTCCAAGGTAAAACGATTGATGATATTCTAGCAAAGAGTACGATCAAAATAGTTACTAAACCAATTACCAATTGTTTCTCTAAGTTTGGCAGCAATAATAGTTCGAATCCAATAAACAAGAACAAAATCGCATTTAATATTTCGTCAATAAGTTCCCAAAATTTTTCCAAATAATCTTTGGTTACTTCGCTCATCGCAACTTTTTTACCATAATTACCAATAATCAATCCCGCAACCACCATCGCGAGCGGACTTGAAACGTGCAGACTTTTGGCGATCAAAAATCCGCCCATTACTATAGAAAGCGTTATGAGGACCGAAACTTTATAATCGTCAATTTTCTTGAGAACTTTTGAGGCTGTAAATCCTAAACCAGCTCCTAGTAAAAGCCCTCCGATTCCTTCTTTTGCAAAAAGCCAGGTAATAGAACCAAAACTCATGTCAAATGTTGGGTTGGTTGCCATTTCCATAACTACAGCAAACATTACCACCGCTACTCCATCATTAAATAAAGATTCTCCAACAATTTTGGTTTCTATTCTTTTAGGAACTTTAGCCTGTTTTAAAACCCCAAGAACCACGATCGGATCGGTTGGAGAAATTAAGGTTCCGAAGACCAAACAGAATAAATAGGGGATTTTTATCCCGAAAATCGGGGCAATATAAAAAAGCAGCATCGAAATAATTAAGGCTGACAATACTACAGAAACTGTAGAATAGATCATAATCGGGACTTTTTGTTCTTTAAGATCTGACATATTTACGTGCAGTGCGCCCGCAAAAAGTAGAAAGTTAAGCATGGCGCCCATTAGAATTTCGTTGAAATCAAATTCTTTTATAAGACCAAAAAAATGCTTTGTGGTTGCGGGAAAATAAGAATCTCCCAAAAGACGAATTGCTACAGAAACGAGCATCGCAATAATCATGATCCCAATTGTTCCTGGAAGTTTTAAAAATCTTAAATTTAAATAGGCGAAGAAAGAGGCCAGTACGATTAGTACTGAAAAAGTGTAGTATAATTCCATAAAATGTGATTTTTACAAAAATATCTTTCTCATTAGTTAATCAAAAATTCAGGACTTGAATTAACATAACTTTATAATTTTAAAAAACCATAAAAAATATTTTGAAAACTATTTGGAACTAATATATCAAATTACCAAAATATCACTAAGTGATGTACCAATAGGAATATTTGTTGCCCATGTTTGACTGTTAGAATTCCATCCTTTATTAATATCATAGGAAACAACTCTCGAATTATTAGTACTTCCGTTAAAATCAATTAGAAATCCTATATTTTCTGTAATTAGGATTACTGTATTATTTTGTATATCTTTTGTACTAAACATTACTAATATTTTATTTACTGGAGCAACAGAAATACCATTTCCTCCGTAAAGGGAAAAAGCACAACTGCCATAATATTGATCATCATTAATGCTGTACACACAAATTCCTGTAGAATACGCATCATGAGAATTATTTTGGATCAATACATTTTGAGAATCATTATTTGTATCAATCGTTACTTTTCCTAAATCCTCAATTAGCATTCGTTGCTTTAAATCTATTTTGTCATTAGAACCCGATATATTTTTTGTGACGGTATATCTCGTAGAATTTTGAGACATTGAAGATTGAGGCTGGGGAATGTAAACAACTCCTCTATCGACAATTGGACTTGTAGATAAATAAGCTGAGAGATCAAATTTCCATTCCACTAATACTGATCTTAAAAAATTCTTACTAGTGGTATTCCAGCATAAAGGATAGCATAAAGCATTATTAGATTTAGAAGCCAGAAAACAGCATAAAGTATAATTACCTTTATTTAGTATCTCAACTGTTTGTTGTGATAAATTAATTGTTAATGAGCTTTTCATTTCCTTCTTATTAAGTTAAATAGAATATCTTGATTTTATAAAATAAAAGAATTACTCTTCATCAAAAATTTGATGAAGAGTAATTCTGGGTCCTCAAAATTAAACCGCGAATTTCTCGCTGATTTCTCTTTCCTGCTTAGAAGTATTTTCAATTAACAATGTTTTTAAATTGGTAAGAGCATTAAAGTTTTTCAACCATGTTGCTCCTCCTGCGCTCCATCCGCTATTTACAGAATAATTAGTTTCACGTGAATTTACACCTGTAAGGTTAATAAATGCACCAGCCGACATTGCTTTTGTAATTACAGTAGCTGTTAAGATTTGCTCCGTAGAGAAAATTAATGCTATTTTGGTAATTGGAGTAATAACTCTAGAAGAACCAGCTCCTAAAATAGGGAATGCACACAAGATATTTGATTTTCCATTTACCAACTGATTGATTCCAACAGTAAATTGCTGTTTGTCGTTGTTAAGAAAAGCTACAGCGCCATCAATACCATCTAAACTGGATTCTAAATTACCAGATCCTTCTTCTATTGTAACTAAATGGCCTAAATCTGTATCAATAGTGTTGCTTGCCTCAATTACTGTCTTAGGCAGAATTGTACTTGTTGAATTATAAGCTTGATATTCTTCTTGCCAAGTAATTACCGTTTTAGTTAATAATTTATCTGCTGGAAGATTAAACCAAACCGTAGGAGCTCCATCACCAGAAGCAGATACAGATTTAAATCCGTATAAAGAATATCCTTGACTTTTTAAAATTTTTACATCTTCTGGGCTAATGTTGATTGTTGTGCTAAAAGTTGCCATAATTTATATTTTTGATTTGTTTGTCCTTACTCATAGGCTTTTCAGGTTTCGCCCTGCATTATTTTCTGAATGCAAACAGTTCGTTTTTTAAGTGGTTTCTTCTCCACCATTAATTATCTTGTAAATGTTGCAGTAGTTCCTGCTTTTGCAGTACAAGTGCGGCCAGTCATGTGAGTGTTATCATCAAGTCCTACCATATATTCTCGTCCAATAACGATTAATTGTGCCGGATCAAGATTGGTTACTCTCAAATCATGTGCGCCAATAGGATCATTGCTTCTTGCAGTTGCAATTGGCGCTGTACCCATTTCATTTTTAATTAATACATCAATCATAATTTTGTTTTTACATTAGACAATAGTATGAGGCTTTCTGATCTCTATTGTAAAACCTCAAATTGTGGTTTCTTTTCTAAGAATTAACAATCAGAAAAATAATCTGTATCGAACAGCTGTACTTTTTCTTTTTTTATTGAGATAAAAATCTCATTTACATTGTTGAATAAGATTCAATTTTCGGTGTTAATGCTTTTCTCATTCTCTGATCTGCAGTATCAGTTTTCGAGTGTTCAAATTCCAATCGTTCCATTCACAAGTGATTAATTTGTGAGACCATTTGAATTTTATAACATTGTGTTTAAAAATAGTTTTGAGAACTAATTTCATTTCAAAATTATATCTTATCTAAAATTATCTTTTACAATATGTTATAGAGGCTAAATATTTGGTTATGAAATAGATAAAACTTGTTACAAGATATTTTCAATCGAAAAAAAACAATATCCATATTAATTTTATTCGTAAAAATTGACCCTTTCTTAAACAAACTTTCAATTATTTTTGAAAGTTTAAAAACTTTTACATACATTTGTTTCATGGAATTCAAAGAAGCAAAAAATAAATTCGTTCAGACTTGGGGAGCTTTAGGTTCTCAATGGGGAATTAATAAAACCATGGCACAAATTCATGCCTTATTAATGGTCTCAAACGAAGCTGTTTCTATGGAAGACATTATGGAAGAATTACAGATTTCCCGCGGAAACGCAAGTATGAATCTTCGTGCTTTAATGGACTGGGGAATTGTCTACAAGGAATACAAAGCCGGAGAACGCAAAGAGTTTTTTACAGCCGAAAAAGATTTAGACGAATTGGCTTCTAAAATTTCGAGAGAAAGAAGCAAAAGAGAAATCAAACCAGCGCTTAAAATTTTAAAAGAGGTTTCGACTATTGAAGCTAAAGATTCTGAAGAAGAAAAACACTTTGTAGATCAGACTTCGAAATTGTACGACTTTGTTTTAAAAGCAGATAATATGCTGGATAAAATGACTGAGTTTAATGATAACTGGTTGGGAAAACTGGTTATAAAAATGATGAAATAAAGCCCAAACTAAAAAAATTTAACCAAAACTTTCATTTTTTTCTGAAAGTTTAAAACAATCAATAATCATGAAAACTATAAAATATATCAATACGTTTGCAGTTTCACTTCCGTTTGTAATCTTGCTTTCGTATCCTTTTATTGAAGAAGGAGCTTTAATTTTTAGTCTATTATCAACAATGGCAACGGGATTTCTTCAAGTTATGATTGCATTTAAAATGCTGTATGATGGAAAATGTGATAGTAAAATTTACATCTATTTTGCAGGAGTGACACTTTTCTTCATCTTATGGTACAGCTTTCCAAACACAAACTATACTTTTTTGATATTTTCTCTACCGCTAATATTAGCCATTTATCTTTCCATATTGGTATATTCTGAGAAACAAAATGTTACTGAATAAAAAAATTTAAAACAATGTTTCATTATTTTCTGAAAGTTCAAAATGAAAAATAAAATAAGCACGCTGAGACAAATTAATATTATTGCTTTTACAATCTGTATACTGCTTTGTCTGACATGTTATGGAAGATTTACTGGGCAGCTATTTCTAAGCTTTGTGCAAGTTCTTTCAGCAATAGGAATTACCATACAGTACGTAATGACACCTGATCAAAAGGATATTAAAAATCGAATTAAAACATATTGGATGATAACTATTGCGAACGCTGTAATACTGTTTTCGCTTTTTGAAACCATTATGTGGAATGACTTTTTACAAGTGTTTTTCATAAACATTATTCCAAATATTACCGCTGTCTATTTTATCAAAACTTTAATTCTAATCGAAAAAGCATCATGAGACTATTATCAAAACTTCATAAAATCAACAAAATCTTTTATTTTATTACGCTTGCATTATATCTATTGGTATATCCTGGAATGTTATTTCAGATCGTTCTTGGAATGGTTCAAATCACGATAGCCACTATTTTATTGGTAGAAATGGAAGAACTTGATCAAACAAAAAAGAACAAAATCCGCCTTTACTGGGGTTTAGTTGTAATTGCTTTTCTGTTGATTTTCCTCAATTATAAAGCTGGAAATGATTTAGGGAATTTTATCACTCTTTTTCTATTTCCAATGTCAATTGCTACTTATTTCTATTTTTTAACAGCCAATCTTACTTCTGATTCTTTCTTAAAAGCAGAATGGAAAAATTTAGCCTTATTTAATTATGAGGTTGCTCCACAAGTTTTAGAAAAATACCTTCCGGCGGGAACTGAGATTGACATCTGGAACAACAAATGTTATGTAAGTCTTGTTGGGTTTATGTTTAAAAACACAAAAATACTGGGAGTAAAAATTCCTTTTCATATCAATTTTGAAGAAGTGAATTTAAGATTCTATGTCAAACGTTTTGAAAATGGCGAATGGAAACGCGGTGTCGTTTTCATCAAAGAAATTGTTCCGAGAAAAGCGATCACTTTTATAGCGAATACTTTGTATCGAGAACATTATGAAACACAGCAAATGAAACATCAAATCGTCGAAAATAAAGATACCGACACTTTTATTTATCAATGGAAAAATGGAAAAAAATGGAATACAATTGAGGTAAAGACGAAAAAAGATCTAAATAAAATAGAAGTTGGTTCTGAGGCCGAATTTATTACAGAACATTATTTCGGATATACCAAAATCAGTGAGGAAACAACTTTTGAATATGAAGTGACGCACCCGCGCTGGGAACAACTGGAAGTTTTAAATCATAACACAGTACTTGATTTTAGAGAAACTTACGGCGAAGATTTTGAGTTTCTGCAGCACATAAAACCAACTTCTGTTCTTTTGGCAAAAGGTTCTGAAATTGGCGTAAAGAATAAAAGAAAATTAAACATTAAAGAAAGAGTTTACGAAATAGCCGTCTGAACCAAATTTAAAAAACATGAAAACAGCTTTTAAAGTAATTGAAATAACCAATGTCTGCGCCTTAACTTTTATGCTTGCTGGAGGGTACGGATTACCAGTGACAGGTTTTTTACAAGTTTTGACTGCAATTCTTTTTTTAATCGTCTTTCCAAAAAACAAACTGATTTACATTTATTTTGGTCTGGTCATTTTTTTCTTTTTAATCTGGGACGGCGTTTTTAGCTGGCTAATGTTACTGCCCATTTCGCTAGCATTTTTCTTGACGTTTATTATTTACAATCAAAAAAAGAAATTATGAACCTCAACATAACAGCATACTTGATCTATCTCTGCATAACGATTTTTATTATTGTGAAAGTTGGAAAAGTCTGCTACAAAAACGGAAATATTTATGTTGCCGCATTAATTCCCGATCATATTGATCTCTGCCAAAAACTAAATCAGGTTTTACTTTTGGGCTATTATCTCTTAAATATTGGGTATTGCGCGATGACTTTAATTTCCTGGCAGAAAATCGTTTCAGCTGCTCAATTGATTGAAGTAATCTGCATCAAAACAGCTGTTATTATTTTTATTATTTCATTCCTGCATTACCTCAATATTATTGTTATAACAAAATACATTCAAAAACTAATCAAATAACTTAAAATCAAAATCTTATGGAAACTACAAAAATATTAATCGGTTACAGCATTTATTTACCAGTTGCATTGTTTTTAACCTATTATGTTTCTAAAACACTTTTTAAAAACGGAAAAATCTTTATGCTGGATATCTTCAAAGGACGTGAAGATATTGCAGAGGCAACCAACAGACTTTTTGAAACTGGTTTTTATCTTTTAAATATTGGTTTTGCTCTGATGATTTTAGAATTAAATTTATACAACAACAGCTATCAGGAATTGGTCGAAAGATTAAGTTACAAAATTGGCGGTTTTGCTATTTATTTAGGAATAATGCTTTTCTTTAATTTGTATTTCTTCTTTAGAGGAAAAAGAAAAGCCAAAGAAGCACAAAGAGAAGAGAGACTGGTTTTTAAAGCCTAAAACATATAGTCATGAAAACGCTCGAAAACCAAACTTTGCTTTACGATGAAGATTGTCCGCTTTGCAATTTATATACCATTGGATTTGTAAAAAGCGGTATGTTAGATCAAAACGGAAGAAAATCTTACTGTCAATTGTCTGCAGAAGAACAAAATTTTATAGACTTAAATCGTGCTTCAAATGAAATTGCTTTGGTTAATAACAAAACCAAAACGGTGATGTACGGAATTGACAGTTTGATCAAAGTTCTTGGAAATTCTTTTCCGTGGATTGAAAAAATTGCGAATGTAAAACCAATTCATTTTACATTAAAAAAACTCTATTCTTTTATTTCTTACAATCGTAAAGTGATTATTCCAGCAAATGCAAAAGAAGAGAATAAGCTGCAGTGCATCCCTGATTTCAATTACAAATATCGTTTTATGTTTATCGGATTTGCTGTAACTATTACGACTTTGGTTTTATTTGGATATTCTAATTTGATACTGATTTTACCTAAAACAACCATTTGGAGAGAAATTGTTTTAGCTTGCGGACAAATTGTTTTTCAAAGCTTGTTTCTTTTAAAATTCGACAGAAAAACAATTTTGAATTATGCTGGAAATCTAATGACAGTGTCTTTGATGGGCTCTCTTGTTTTAGTTCCGATTTTGATTCTGAGTAAATTTATTATTGTTCCTGAATTGATAGTTTTAGGATGGTTTGGAGTAACGGTTTTCATAATGTTTGCGGAGCATTTTAGAAGAACAAAAATTTTGAAACTTCCATTTTATCTTTGTTTCACATGGATACTATACCGATTTATCGCTTTATTTTTAATATTAAACTAATTTTCAAAAAAGAGTCTGCCACGAATTTGCAAACGGGATATTTTTTACTTTAAAAAAAAATTAAATCCGTCAATTCTCGGCTAAAAAACAGATCGCATGAGTAAACTTATTATAGCAGCCGGAACAGGATTTCTAGGACAGGTCTTAGTCAGTCATTTCAAAAACAAATTTGAAGAAATTGTAATCCTGACCAGAGGAAAATCACAAATTATTGACGGAATTAAATATGTAAACTGGAATGCCAGAACTTTTTCTGGCTGGGAAAAAGAATTAGAAAACGCCGACGTTCTAATAAATCTTGCAGGAAAATCAGTTGATTGTCGTTATACTCAAAAAAATAAAAGAGAAATTTTATTATCCCGAATTGAAAGCACCAAAATTCTCAACAAAGCAGTTTTAAGTTGCAAAAATCCGCCGAAACATTGGCTGAATTCCTCAACAGCGACAATCTACAGATTTTCATTAGACAAAGAAATGGATGAAGTTGATGGCGAAACTGGAAATGATTTCTCTATGAATGTCGCGCTTTCTTGGGAAAAAGCATTCTTTAAAACTGAAACTCCAAATACATTAAAAACCGCTTTGCGAACTTCTATTGTTTTAGGAAAAAATGGCGGCGCTTTAATTCCGTTAAAGACTTTGGCAAAGTTTGGTTTTGGCGGAAAACAAGGAAAAGGCAATCAATTTGTAAGCTGGATTCATGAAGAAGACTTTGCGCGTGCAGCTGCTTTTATTATTGAAAAAGAAATGAGCGGAAAAGTAAATGTCGTTGCTCCAAAACCCGTTCGAAACATTGATTTTATGTTTAAATTGAGAAAAGCAGTTCGCGCTCCTTTTGGAATTCCATTAAATAAAACACTTTTAGAAATTGGCTCTTTTTTCATTCGAACAGAAACCGAATTGGTTTTGAAAAGTAGAAATGTAGTTCCGAAAAGACTTTTAGAAAACGGTTTTACATTTCAGTTTGAAAATATTGATAATGCTTTTAAAAATTTACTTTAAGAATGAATTGGATTTATTTAGTAAGATTATGGATTTTAATGCTTATCAGCGGACCAATTGTTTTTATGATTGAAATGGCAATAGCAACACAAAATCCAAGCGGATCAAATCTCTTTACCAACATCAAATTTTACTTTCTGGCGCTCGTTATTGGTGGTCTATTCTCTATTCCAACTTTTCTGTTTGCTATTTCTCTTTTCGTTTTTTTAGAAAACCATAACCTTAAAAGTAATTATATAAAAGTAATTTTAACTTCAACTTTTGTGATCGGCATTTTCTTAACCTTAAAAATTATAGGCGGCACAATTGCAATGAATATTGCTGTATCTTATTCGATACCGGCAATCATAATAGGATCATTTTTTAAGCTAAAATCAAGCAATGATCCAGAATCTTTAACCAAATAAAACCAATCAAAAAAACAAAACTAAACCTAAGCCAAAAACAAAATGACACATCAGGAAATACTCAAAAAAGTGCAATGGAAAGATTTAAAAACCCTTACATTCAAAGAAATGCTGATCGAAAACAACCTTACTATTCCGTGGTTTTTGGCTTCTATGGCACTTTCTTATTTTGGTTATTATCTGCTTGCGCTTCCGTTTTCAGCCTTTTTCTTTTTGGCAGGTTTGCGTCAAGTTCACAATGGTTTTCATAATTCATTAGGAACAAATAAGTTTTTAACTTGGTTGACACTTTACACCAATAGTATATTATTAATGGTTTCTATTCATGCCGTAAAATTTAATCACATCAGACATCATAAATATTGTTTGACCGAAGACGATTACGAGGGAAAATCTGCAAGAATGACTTGGTACGGCGCTATTTTGTATGGGCCTGTTCATATGTTTTTAATTCATAAAATCACGTTGCAGCTGGGGAATAAAAATTATGTCAAAAATGTAATTTTAGAACTTACTTCAATTGCAATCGTCGCTTTTTTGGTTTTCTATTTTAATATTCACTTTTTGATGTACCACATTATTGTAATGGTTTTTGCCGAATTCTTAATGGCTTTTTTCGCCGTTTGGACTGTGCATCATGACACCGAAGATTCACCAGAATATGCCAGAACGCAACGCAAAGGCTGGAAAAACAAAATCACTTTTAGCATGTTTTATCATTTAGAACATCATTTATTTCCTGCAGTTCCAACGATTAAATTACCTGAATTGGCAAAAAGAATTGATGAAGCATTACCTGAAATCGAAAAGAAAAATACTTTTTAATTTATTTGAAAATTATGACAACAATTCAACTCACAACCAAAATAAATGCGCCGATACAAATCGTTTTTGATACGGCAAGAGATATCGATCTGCATCAAAAATCTACAGCATCATTAAATGAAAAAGCGATTGCCGGTGTCACAACCGGATTAATTAATGAAGGTGAAACGGTAACCTGGAAGGGCAGGTATTTCGGATTTTACTTAACTCACAAAACCCGAATTATTAAAATGGAGCTGTATAATTATTTTTTGGATGAAATGGAAGAAGGGAAATTCAAATCCTTTAAACACAAACATTATTTTAAAGAAGTAAACGGAGTTACAATCATGACAGATCTCCTGCAGTATGAAACTCCGTTTGGGATTTTCGGGAAATTGTTTGATGTTTTAACTTTAAAAAAACACCTTACCAAATTCCTTTTAGAAAGAAATAAAATCTTGACTGAAACAGCCGAAAAGAATTAATTATTTTTTACTAATTTGACTTTGTGCAATGAATCGGCTGCAACGCTGGTATATGCAGAAGGAATCATTTTCCTTAGTATTATCGCTCTATTGTGATAAATAGCCAGCAATACACTTGTTATGATAACAATGCACACTATACCAAAAACAATAGCTTTTCTTATCATTTTTTTATTTTTAAAGTGATGGGGGAATTCAATTTTTTGAGAATTTAAAACAACTTTGCTTTAATAAAAAACCGCCCAAATCAGGCGGCTTTTGTATTGTAACTCTTATTGAGTCAGGAATCGCTATGCTGATTCACAGAATTCCTTTTCTAAAGTTTCCTTATACCAATTCTGCTTTTCTAGCAGAAGCAACTGGTACATTTTCGATATGGTGTTGGTAGTAAGAGAAACCTCCAACTCCATTCCATTCATCATCAATAGCTAAATGAGCATCGAAATCTGCTGGGAAAGCTCCAATTGCCGGCGGCGGGAAAGATTGTATATATTGCCCGTGAAGACTTACTACCTGAGTAATTTTTCCAAGTCCAGTATGATATATTTTTCCTTTTACTTGAACTACAATATGACTACTAGGACCTTGAACAGCCTGGGTAATTACAACTGTACCAGTTACTGAATGCTGTGACGGTACAACAACTAAATTAAATGTTGCGATTGGAGCGCCTGGAGTTCCCACATTTCCGATTGTGCCTTTTGCTAAGTAAGCACCTGCTAATAAATCTGACATAATTTTTGTTTTTAGGTTTCCTACTCGTATGGCTTTTCGGAACCGCCTCGTTTTTTTTCGTGGGGTCTGCTCCACTTGTTTGATGGGTATTTTTAATGTTTTTGGAAAACTTTAACTAACTGAAAATCTGGAATTAAAAACCCAATAACTTTCTTTTAGCTGTATCAAAACTATATCAGATTTGTAGAGATTAGAGGAAAAATGTCATAGAATGGCTATTCTTTGACATGAAGTGAGATTTAAAATGACACCAGATAGTGAAATTGCCAGCACAGATTAGATTAGAAATCTGCGTTAATAAAGTAACAAAGCTCCGGAGGAATTAAATATTTATAAAAAAATACCATTGCAGGCTTGAGCTCCAGCGGAGCGGTACATTTTTAGAATCGTATCTATCTACCTTTAAAGGCTCTATTCAATCACACATTGGATTTCAATAAATAGTTAACTCCGTTCGAGCTCTTTGTTTTTTGTCTGTTTGAAAATGATTTTTCTCGTTTTACGTCTGCGTGAGGGATAGGAGCTGGCTGCCGAAGCAGCGCGGATAGCCCGACCCCGTTTTGGTAAGCGGGCGAATAAGCGCAAAGTATTTTGCCCGTTTACCGAAACGGGGTCACGCCCAAAATAAATTTATTGCTACAGATAAACAATCATTAGCCACCAGAAAATCGGAACGCTTTCGACCCAAAAAGAAGTATAATATTTGGAACGGTTTGGATTGGCAAAAAAGATAAACAACATTAACATTACAACCATTATCAAATTTATAATGGCATCGTGATAATTAAAAGACGAAATAAAAATCTCTAAAAACCAAAACGGAATCAATAATAAAAAGCCTAAAAGTTTGGTTTTTTTGACTCCGATTGTCTGCGGAACGGTTTGCAAATGCGGATCGTCATTGGCAAGATCTAAAATTTCGAAAACTAAAATCAATACAAAAACCAATACAAAACGCTGTATGCATTTGATAAAGAAATCTATAGAAAACGGAATTTCAGCATTTATTAAAGGCAAAACCAAAGTGGCTCCAACCCAGCAAATGGCCACAATATAAATTTTTACGCCTGCCCAGTTTCTGGCATTTCTTCTGTTCGGAAAAAAGGGTAAAGTATAAAGTGCTGTTATGGCAAAAATTCCGAAAGAGACAATTTGTGTAATCCGTTTTAATTGAAAAAAATAATAGCCGACCAAAAGCAGCGAAATAAAACTTAAAAAGGCAATGATTTTTAACTGTATTCCGATTGGTTTTTTCTTTAGTCGAACGAGCGCATCGTATTTTACAAAGTTATACCCTACAATAGTTCCAAAAAAAACAAATAAAGTCATGGCTTCATCATACTGAATATGAAACACATGGAAAGTTATATGAACCAGAGCATAACATGACAAAGCCACGTGAATACTGCTGTTTAAATAAAAATCTAATAGTTGTTTTAGAAGTTTCATAGCTCAAATCTAATCAATTAGTAACAAATCAACTCTTTAGTTAGAAATTTGATAAAAATTGAAGTTAAAAATACCTATTAAATTATTAATAATACTTAATTTTGCGCCACAAAAAAACAACACATTTACTTTCAAATGTTATTTGCCCCATAAAACTGAGGCTGATGGCATTGACCTTAAAAAATTAGATAGCTACAAATGAGAACAGATGCTTTTGCTTTAAGACACATTGGCCCAAGAGAAACCGATCTTCCGTACATGTTGAAGACTATTGGAGTTGACTCTATTGAACAACTTGTTTATGAAACCCTTCCAGATGATATTCGTCTAAAAGCACCTTTGAACTTAGATCCTGCGATGACAGAATACGAATTCGCAAATCATATTCAGGAATTAGGAAAGAAAAATAAAGTATTCAAATCGTATATCGGTTTGGGGTATCACCCAACTATTGTTCCGGCTCCGATTCAAAGAAACATCTTCGAAAACCCAGGATGGTACACGGCTTACACGCCTTATCAGGCAGAAATTGCTCAAGGTCGTCTTGAAGCAATTTTAAATTTCCAGACTACAGTTATCGAATTAACGGGAATGGAAATCGCAAACGCTTCTTTACTTGACGAAGGAACGGCTGCAGCTGAGGCGATGGCGTTATTATTTGACGTTCGTACCCGCGATCAAAAGAAAAACAATACACACAAATTCTTCGTTTCTGAAGAAATTTTACCACAGACTTTATCTGTACTGCAAACACGTTCGACTCCAATCGGAATTGAATTGGTTGTTGGAAACCACGAAAACTTTGATTTTTCAAATGAGTTCTTCGGAGCCATTTTACAATATCCAGGAAAATACGGTCAGGTAAACGATTATAGCGCTTTTGTTGCTAAAGCAAAAGAAAACGAAATTAAAGTTGCCTTTGCTGCTGATATTTTATCATTGGCTGCGTTAACTTCTCCAGGAGAAATGGGAGCTGCTGTAGTGGTTGGAACTACACAGCGTTTTGGTGTACCAATGGGTTACGGAGGTCCTCACGCTGCTTTTTTTGCAACTAAAGACGAATACAAACGCTCTATGCCGGGTCGTATCATCGGAGTTTCTATTGATGTAAACGGAAACCGCGCTTTACGTATGGCATTAGGAACTCGTGAGCAGCACATTAAACGTGAAAAAGCAACTTCAAATATTTGTACTGCTCAGGTTTTATTAGCAGTTATGGCCGGAATGTACGCGGTTTACCACGGACCAAAAGGTTTAAAATATATTGCAAACAAAGTTCATGCATCTGCAGTTACTGCTGCCGAAGCTTTAAATAAATTAGGCGTTTACCAAACCAACACGGCTTACTTTGATACTATTTTGGTAAAAGCAGACGCTCAAAAAGTAAAAGCTGCTGCAGAGAAAAACGAAGTAAACTTCTTCTATCCTGATGCTGACACGATTTCGATTTCATTCAACGAAACGACTTCAATTGCCGACATCAACCAAATTATTGCGATTTTTGCTGAGGCTGTTGGAAAAGAAACTATTACCGTTTCTGAATTAACTGCAGCAAGTCAATTACCGGCTTCATTAGAGAGAACATCTTCTTTCTTAACGCATGATGTTTTCAATAATCATCATTCAGAAAGTCAGTTAATGCGTTACATCAAAAAATTAGAGCGTAAAGATTTATCATTGAATCACTCAATGATTTCATTAGGTTCTTGTACGATGAAACTAAACGCAGCTTCTGAAATGCTGCCTCTTTCAATGCCAAACTGGAACAGCATTCACCCATTTGCACCAGTAGAGCAAGCAGAAGGTTATATCACGATGCTTAAAAAATTAGAGCAGCAATTAAACGTTATTACCGGATTTGCGGGAACAACTTTACAGCCAAACTCTGGAGCTCAGGGAGAATATGCTGGTTTAATGGCTATTCGTGCTTACCACTTATCAAGAAACGAAGGCCACCGTAATGTATGTTTAATTCCTTCATCTGCTCACGGAACCAATCCTGCTTCTGCAGCGATGGCTGGAATGAAAATCATTGTTACTAAAACGACTCCAGAAGGAAACATTGACGTAGAAGATTTAAGAGAAAAAGCAATTGAACATAAAGATGATTTATCTTGTTTAATGGTAACGTATCCTTCTACTCACGGAGTTTTCGAATCTTCAATTATTGAAATTACTAAATTAATCCACGAAAACGGCGGATTAGTATATATGGATGGTGCCAACATGAACGCACAAGTTGGATTAACAAATCCTGCAACAATTGGCGCTGACGTTTGTCACTTAAACTTACACAAAACATTCGCTATTCCTCATGGTGGCGGCGGACCTGGAGTTGGACCAATTTGCGTGAACGAAAAACTGGTTCCGTTTTTACCAACAAACCCAATTTTAAACGTTGGCGGTGAACAAGCCATTACAGCTATTTCATCTGCACCTTACGGATCTGCTTTGGTATGTTTGATTTCTTACGGTTACATCACAATGATGGGTGCTGAAGGATTAAAAAGCGCTACAGAACACGCGATTTTAAATGCCAACTACATGAAAGCACGTTTTGAAGGTCACTACCCAATTCTTTACACAGGAGAATGCGGCAGAGCAGCTCACGAAATGATTTTAGATTGTCGCGCATTTAAAGAAAACGGAATTGAAGTTGGTGATATCGCAAAACGTTTGATGGATTACGGTTTCCACGCTCCTACGGTTTCTTTCCCTGTAGCAGGAACTTTAATGATCGAGCCTACTGAATCTGAAGATTTAGCAGAATTAGATCGTTTTTGTGATGCCCTTATTTCAATCAGAAAAGAGATCGAAGCTGCAACAGCCGATGATAAAAACAACGTATTGAAAAACGCACCGCACACATTAGCAATGTTAACTACAGACGCTTGGGATTTCCCTTACACAAGAGAAAAAGCAGCTTACCCATTAGATTACATTGCCGAAAATAAATTCTGGCCATCAGTTCGTCGTGTAGATGATGCTTACGGTGACAGAAATTTAGTTTGCAGCTGTGCTCCTATCGAAGCTTACATGGAAAACTAAGAATTAGTTTTTCTTTAAATATTTTAGAACCCGACAGGAAATCTGTCGGGTTTGTTTTTTTGTTTCATGTTTCAAGTTTCAGGTTTTTGCATAACCTGAAACTTGAAACATGAAACTTGAAACATGAAACTTTTCTAATCTAAAGTCATCTGGGCGTGCCACCATCCCGATAAGAGGGCAAAAAATACTTTGTGTATATACGCCCTCTTATCGGGATGCTGTCGGGCTATCCGCACTGCTTGGGCAGTTTGCTCCTATCCCTCACGCAAGAAAAACAAGACAGGTTTAAAATTAATTTCAGATTTCAAGACTCCCATTTTAAGTTCTGTGAGGCAGCTTAAAACATGAAAATTGAAACTTTTTTAAAATATTTTACTTTTCTTCAATCGTTTGAAATCTCGGAAAAATTAAAAAATCATTAAAAAATAAACAATATATATACTAAATAATAGTTATTTCATAATTATATGCATGCATAGTATTTTTTATGATAGTTATCATAATATTATTTATACTTTAGCAATAAATTTATCGGATAAACGGGAAAAAATGAAAATTAAAATAATCGGTACAGGAAGTTATATACCTACTAAATCAGTCAGTAATACTGACTTTGGCGACCATGTTTTTTTAAATGAAGACGGAACACCTTTTGGTTATCCGAATGAAGTGGTAATTAAAAAATTCAAAGGAATAACTGGTATCGAAAACCGCCGTTATGCCGAAGATCAATATAATGCTTCGGATTTAGCATTTTTTGCTGCCGAAAAAGCAATTGAAAATGCCGCTATTGACAAAGAATCTTTAGACTATATTATTTTTGCTCATAATTTTGGTGATGTAAAAATAGGAACAAATCAAACGGATATTCTTCCAAGTTTAGCCACTAGAGTAAAAAACAAATTGGGTGTAAAAAATCCAAAATGTGTAGCTTACGATATTCTTTTTGGCTGTCCAGGCTGGATCGAAGGAGTTTTGCAGGCTAATGCCTTCATTAAATCTGGAATGGCTAAGCGCGTTTTGGTTATTGGTGCCGAAACATTATCAAGAGTGGTTGACGACCACGACCGCGATTCAATGATTTATTCAGATGGTGCGGGAGCTTCTGTATTGGAACTTTCAACAGATGAAGCTGGTTTACTGTCTTACGAAAGTGCCACTTTTGCCAATGACGAAGCTAATTTTCTTTACTTCGGAAAATCATACAACCCAGAATTAGACCCAGATATTAAGTACATTAAAATGTACGGTCGTAAAATTTACGAATTTGCTTTAAGTCAGGTTCCAAATGCAATGAAAAGCTGTCTAGATAAAAGCGGTATCGGAATCGAGGAAGTAAAGAAAATCCTGATTCACCAAGCCAATGAGAAAATGGACGAAGCCATCATCGAGCGTTTTTACAAACTTTACGACAAAACCCCTCCTAAAGACATTATGCCAATGAGCATTCACGATTTAGGAAACAGCAGTGTAGCAACTGTACCAACACTTTTTGATTTAATTCTAAAAGGAGAAATAGAAAATCACGAAATTAATAAAGGCGACGTTGTCATTTTTGCTTCAGTTGGAGCCGGAATGAATGTCAATGCCTTTGTTTACAGATATTAATTTATAGTAATCAGTGTTCAGCTTTTAGTATGCAGTTCCATTTTACGCAGAATTTAATTTCCGTTTAAAAAGGACTAACTAATTACAATAACTAAAATCTGAACACTGTTACTCTAATCTAAATGACTACACCGTTCACTAAAAACTTAACACTGAATACTTTTTTAGTATATTTGCGACCTAATTAAAATCAAGAACGAGAGCTGTTCCGTTCCTCGCAATAACTATGTACGAAAAAACGTTTCCGAATAAAAGATTCAAACTTACCTTAGAGTTTTTACAAAAGCACGTAAGCACATCAGAAACCATTTTTGATTTTGGCGTACCCAATCCGTTTTCTAAAATAATGGAAGAGAATGGTTATACAGTAAAAAACACAAAAGGCGAAGATTTAGATAACGATCAAACGGCTTTACAAACAGAACAATATACCGTTTTTACAGCATTTGAAATTTTCGAACATCTGCTAAATCCATACACCATTTTACAAAACGTAAAATGCGATAAATTGTTAATTTCAATTCCGTTGCGTTTATGGTTTTCTCCGGCATATCGTTCTAAAACAGATATGTGGGACAGACATTACCATGAATTTGAAGACTGGCAGTTAGACTGGCTTTTAGAAAAAACAGGCTGGAAAATAACAGACCGCCTGCAATTTACACATCCGGTAAAAAAGTTTGGATTAAGACCCTTATTAAGATATTTCACGCCTCGATATTATATCGTAGTCGCGGAAAAAATAAAAGCCTAAAGGCAAATTCCAAAAAATAAAATTCCAAATTCCAATTGAAGCATATTTAATTGGAATTTGGAATTTAAAAAAGTTGGGATTTATTCTCAAGAATTGGAATTTGGAATTTAAAAAAATTGGAATTTAAAAATGAAATATTACATCGTCATTCCCGCGCACAACGAGCAGGATTTAATTGGCCTGACTTTACAATCTTTGGTTTCTCAGACTGTCTTACCTGCAAAAATTGTGGTTGTGAATGATAATTCAACTGATAAAACAGAGGAAGTCGTATTGAGTTTTGCAAAAGAGAATCCTTATATTTCTGTGGTCAATAAAACTTCAGATGCGATTCATATGCCCGGGAGTAAAGTAATTCAGGCATTTCAAAAAGGTTTTGAAACTTTAGATTCCAATTACGATATCATTGTCAAAATTGACGGCGATTTAATCTTTCCTCCCAATTATTTCGAAACGATAATCAAACATTTCGAAGCTGATGCAAGAGTTGGAATGGCCGGCGGATTTTGTTACATCGATAAAAACGGCGAATGGGTTTTGGAAAATTTAACCGATAAAGACCATATTCGCGGTGCCTTGAAAACATATCGCAAAGAAACGTTTCAACAAATTGGTGGTTTACGACCAGCTATGGGCTGGGATACAGTTGACGAATTATTATGTAAATATTATAATTGGAAAATCGTAACCGATGAATCCTTACATGTAAAACACCTCAAACCAACGGGCGCAAATTACAACAAAACAGCTCGTTACAAACAAGGCGAAGCTTTTTACACTTTAGGTTATGGTTTTTGGATTACGGCAATTGCTTCTGCAAAACTAGCCATGATGAAGAAAAAACCATTTCTTTTTTTAGATTATATCAGAGGCTTTTGGAAAGCCAAAAAAGCCAAAACACCTTTATTAGTTACCACCGAACAAGCTAAATTTATTAGAAAGTACCGTTTGCAAAAAATGAAACAAAAGTTAATATAATTCGACAAACTGCCGAAAAATAGCAACTCATACCCCAAAACTCGTAACTTCTTTTTAACTTAGCCAATATTTAAAACTTATGATGCTAATTCGTTATTTATCTCAAATAGGAAGATATTTTTTAATGCTTAAAGAAATTTTCAATAAACAGACCAAATGGCCTGTAATGAAAAACTTAATTTTAAAAGAAATTGACGATCTTATTATTGATTCACTTGGAATTGTATGCTTTATCTCTTTCTTTATCGGAGGAGTTGTTGCCATTCAAACTGCTTTAAACTTAACCAATCCCCTAATTCCTAAATATTTAATCGGATTTGCTACACGCCAATCGGTTATCTTGGAGTTTGCTCCTACTTTCATTTCTGTTATTATGGCAGGAAAAATGGGATCTTACATTACCTCAAGTATCGGAACAATGCGTGTTACAGAACAAATTGACGCGTTGGAAGTAATGGGGGTTAATTCTTTAAACTATCTTGTTTTTCCAAAAATTATTGCTTTGCTAATGTATCCGTTTGTAATCTGCATTAGTATGTTTTTGGGTATTTTTGGAGGATGGATGGCTTCTGCTTATGGCGGATTTTCTACTAGTCAAGACTTTATTGCGGGAGCTCAAATGGAATTTATACCTTTCCATATTACCTATGCTTTCATCAAAACTTTAATTTTTGCTATGTTGTTAGCAACAATCCCATCTTTTCACGGATATTACATGAAAGGCGGTGCATTAGAAGTAGGTAAAGCAAGTACGGTATCATTTGTATGGACATCGGTTTGTATCATTCTTTTTAATTATATATTAACTCAATTATTATTAGGATAATGATAGAAGTAAAAAACATAGAGAAATCATTTGGTGACAGTAAAGTTTTAAAAGGTGTTTCGACCGTTTTTGAAACTGGAAAAACTAATTTGATTATCGGACAGAGTGGATCTGGAAAAACGGTTTTATTAAAAACCCTGTTAGGAATTCATACTCCAGATTCTGGAACAATCGAATTTGACGGAAGAATTTATTCTGACTTAGATAAAGACGAAAAAAGGGAATTACGAACTGAAATCGGAATGGTATTTCAGGGAAGTGCGTTATTTGACTCGATGACTGTCGAAGAAAATGTTGCGTTTCCGCTAAGAATGTTTACTAGTGATAATAAAGCAAAAATTAAAGAACGTGTTGATTTTGTTTTAGAAAGAGTAAATCTTGTCGAGGCGCACAAAAAATTGCCATCAGAAATTTCGGGAGGAATGCAGAAACGTGTGGCAATTGCCCGCGCTATCGTAAACAACCCAAAATATTTATTTTGTGACGAACCTAACTCAGGATTAGACCCAAATACCTCAACTTTGATCGATAATTTGATTCAGGAAATTACCAAAGAATACAATATCACAACGGTTATCAATACGCACGATATGAACTCGGTTATGGAAATCGGAGAAAATATCGTTTTCTTGAAAAAAGGTTTAAAGGCTTGGCAGGGAACCAAAGAAGAAATCTTTAGAACTGATAACAAAGACATTGTGAAGTTTGTTTATTCTTCGAACCTCTTCAAAAAAGTAAGAGAAGCATATTTGAAAGGGTAAAAAAATTAAAAAAATCCCAGTCCCAAATTCCAATTGTAAAAGTTGGGGTTTGGGATTTTTTTTGGAATTTGATTTTTAGCTATTCCTCATATTTTTTATTAAGTCCTAAACCTAATGTTAATCCAGCTCCAACGAAAACATTCTTAGATATCGAACCAAATACTTTAAGACCAACACTAGGGGTTATTGCATTCAATATTAAACTGGACTTTCTTTTGGGTTTAAACCATTTAAAATTAGCTTCAAAAGGAACGGCATAATATCTTTCATATCTCAGATAGCGGTTATGCTCAAAATCTCTTCTGGTTGTTTTTAAATTATTAGAACTTACTCCGGCAGAAACACTAAAAGAATGACTGTTTCTCGTCCATCTTCTTCCGTACATTACAGCATATTCATCATTATCTTGTACATTTTGAAAAGAAAAAACACTATCTCTTTGTACATATCCTGTCAAATGGGAATATCGCAAAGTAAATAAACTTTTTTTGTACTGGTAATTCACTTCTCCCCCGCCGGCTAAACCAAAATAATCCATACAGGCAAAACCTCCAAAAGCCTCAGCATAAATAATCGGATTAGATCGGTGTTCTTTTATTACAGCATCCTTAATTTCCTGCGAATAAATTGAATTTGAAAGTGATAGAACAAAAATAATCTTAAGTAGTTTTTGCATCATAATCCGTTTTATTTTTATTTATAAGTTACTTAAAACTCCCATAAAAAAATTCCAAATTCCAGCTGATAACATTGGAACTTGGAATTTATATTAATGAAATTTATTGAATGATTTCTACTTCCGCATTTGGATTAAAGAGATACGTTTTTCCAGAGCTTATTTCGATGCATTCAAAACGTTTTGTCCTTACGGCAAGTTTCTTGAATACCTTTCCGTTTTTTATTCTAAAAACACTTCCAAACGGAATTTCAAAAACATAACTCTTATCGCTGTCTGTGTCATATTGTTTTAATGCCAAGGACAAAGTAGTATCGGTATCACTGCTTGCCGAAGGGTTTTTAAAATGTCTGGCAAGCAAAGGCAGAATCTGGCTCGGAAATATCTCTGGCCGAATAAACGGAACCATTAAACGCTGGAAAGTAAATTTCCATTCATTTCCGTGCGGTTTTATATTCCGTCCAAATTTTTCAAAAGCAACCAAATGTGCAATTTCATGAATTAACGTAATTAAAAAACGATACTTATTTAAGCTGGCGTTTACCGTTATCTCATGTTTACCGCTTGGTCCGCGTCTGTAATCACCATGACGCGTCTGACGCTCATTTACGATTTTCAGATGAACCTGATTACTAACAATCAAATCAAAAACAGGTTTGACTGCATGTTCCGGTATATATTTGGCTAAAGTTTCGCTCAATGTGTGTTAAAAGTTATTTGTTAAAAGTTAAAAGCCTTTTCGCAAACATTGGAATTTGGATTTTTAACTTTGGGATGTAACTACGGATTAGTTGAAGAAACTTCTAAAACCTTTCCGTTAAAATATTTATTCCCATTTAAGGTAAAGTCATAAATATAATTTGCCATTCCTGCTGCTGAAATTGGTGCCTGATAACCCGGAAAAGCTTCTTGCAGCATTTCGGTTTGAACAGAGCCAAGGGCCAATACGTTAAAAGAAATACCTTTCTCTTTATATTCTTCGGCTAATAATTCGGTTAAAGTAATAACAGCGCCTTTACTTGAACTATAAGCTGCCAATCCTGCAAATTTTAAACTTCCTCTCACACCGCCAATCGAACTAATGGTTACGACATGACTTCCGCTTTCTAAATAGGGAAGACAAATACGGGTTAAGTTTGCCACTGCAAAAACATTCACTTTATAAATACTTTCAAAATCTGCTTGTGTTGTTTCTGCAAAAGGTTTTAAAAGCAAAGCTCCAGCATTATGAACAACAGCATCTACTTTTTTCCAAGTTGAAGAAAGAAAATGTTCTACTTCTTGAAGCGAATCTTCTACTGATAAATCAACCGAAAGACAACTCACATTGGGGTGTTCTATTAATATTTGAGGGACTTTTCTTGAAATAGCCAAAACTTGATGACCAGCATTGGCGAATTGCAATGCCAATTCATATCCAATTCCTCTGCTGGTTCCTGTAACAATAATATTTTTCATGAAACAAAAATAATCAAATGCAGCAAAACGTACCGCTATTTAGTCATAGTAATTTCCTGTGTTGGTGAATCCGTAATTTTGGTTACTGCCGGTAATAATTCCTGAGTAAAAGAAGTTATGTGCGGAATATCCATTACTTTAAATTCATCTGAAACATGGTGGTAAAAATCAAAATTTTCAAAATCAAATGTGCTTATCGATTGGCACGGTTTTCCAAAAGCCTGAAAAAACGAATAGTTATCTGATCTGTAAAATAATTTGTACTCTGCTTCTTTAGGTAAAAATCCGATAGTGTTTTTACCTGTGTATTCGTTTATCTTTTGTGCCATGTTCGATAAATCAAATCCAGTTATGTAAGCCAGATAATCTCTTTTCATTGGCACACCAATCATTTCGATATTCAATTGAGCGTATAAATCAAAACCTCTTGCTTTAAGTTTTGGTGCCAGACTTTTTGAACCCAGCAGTCCTTTTTCTTCTCCAGCAAAAAACACAATCAAAACACTTCTTTTATTCGATTTTGTTTGACTAAAATATTTCGCCATTGCAGCAACAGAAGTTACGCCCGAAGCATCATCATTAGCTCCATTGTTAATCATATCAGGCTGTTGTTTTTTTTCTAAACCAATGTGGTCGTAATGCGCACTCAAAACGACAAACTCTTTTTTAAGCTCCGGATCTGTTCCTTCGATCACGCCGACAATATTAAAAGCTGGGGTTTTAAAATTGGTAAGGGTATCTCTGTAGGTTTTAAAATAAGGTTTGACATTGTTTTTCTTTAAATAATCTTCTAAAAAAACTGCCGCTTTTTCGATTCCCTTTGTTCCTGTTTCACGACCTTCTAATTCATCAGAAGAAAGATATTTCAAGAAATCCGAGATCTCTGTTTCATTAACTTTATAAGTGACTTCAAGAGGTTTTGAAGTTGATTTTGATTCTTTTTCTGCCGTTGTTGAAGTACTCGATTTACAAGCTAAAAAGACTAATGGAAGTAAAAAGTAGAGTTTTTTCATTATATATCAGTTTAAGTTAGTTTTTTTTTAGAAGATGAAAACAACATTTAATCTATAAACTTATGAAAACTTACAGAATAATCATAAAAAAACCCTTTCAATCTATAAAGTCGAAAGGGTTTAAAATATTTATAAGAGATTATTATCCTGCGATAACTGATCTTGAAATTACAATTTTCTGAATTTCAGAAGTTCCTTCGTAAATCTGAGTAATTTTTGCATCACGCATAAAACGCTCTACATGATATTCTTTTACATATCCGTTTCCTCCGTGAATTTGAACGGCTTCTACCGAAGTATCCATTGCAACCTGCGAAGCAAATAATTTTGCCATCGCACCGCTGACATCGTAATTTTTATGCTGGTCTTTGTCCCAAGCTGCTTTCATACATAAATGACGGGCCGCTTCAATATTAACAGCCATGTCCGCCAATTTAAAAGCAATTGCCTGATGATTGCAGATCTCCGTTCCAAATGCTTTACGCTCTTTAGAATATTTTAATGCTAATTCGTAAGCTCCAGAAGCAATTCCTAAAGCCTGAGAAGCAATTCCGATTCTTCCTCCTGCAAGTGTTTTCATTGCAAATTTAAATCCGAAACCATCTTCTCCTATTCTATTTTCTTTAGGGACCTTAACATCTGAAAACATCAAAGAATGTGTATCAGAACCTCTAATTCCCATTTTTTGTTCTTTTGGACCAACAGAAAAACCAGGCATGTCTTTGGTCATAATCAAAGCATTGATTCCCTTATGTTTTAATTCTGGATGGGTTTGTGCTATAACTAAATATACAGAAGCAGTATTTCCGTTAGTAATCCAGTTTTTAGTACCGTTTACCAAATAGTGATCGCCCATGTCAATGGCTGTTGTTTTTTGAGAAGTGGCATCACTTCCTGCTTCTGGCTCACTCAAGCAAAATGCACCATGAATTTGTCCTGAAGCTAAACCTGGCAAATATTTTTGTTTTTGTTCTTCGGTGCCATATTCCTGTAATCCCCAGCAAACTAAAGAATTATTTACAGACATGACCACAGAAGCAGAAGCATCTACTTTAGAAATTTCCTCCATTGCAATTACGTATGAAACAGCATCCAATCCGCTTCCTCCATATTTAGGATCCACCATCATTCCCATAAATCCTAATTCACCCATTTTCTTAACCTGTTCGGTAGGAAAAATTTGTTTTTCGTCTCGTTCAATAACTCCAGGCAGTAATTCATTTTGAGCAAAATCTCTTGCCGCCTGCTGAATCATTAGATGTTCTTCAGTAAGATTAAAATCCATAATCGTTTATTTTATTGTTTTTGTTCAGCTTGGTTTTAATTAAACTTTGAGCTGTCGGTTTATTTTTTTGTTTTTTGTGTTTAACAGGACCTTCTCATCTATTTGAAGGCTTTCAAAGATACTTTTTAAAAGTCAAATTTACAATGCGCGCATATAAAATTACAAGATCAGCAACGATCACGATAACGTTTTCGTTAATGTGCAGGTTTTCGCAATTTTGAAGAAGAATTTTGCAGCGAATTTTCTAAAAATGATGAATCATAATAACGGTCAAAAAACATAAAATGAGGGTTATTTTTGACTAATTTTTCTACTACCAATATTAAACAATCCTTAAAATACGTAAAACTACGTAAAATAAGTCTTACTAATTTGATTATTAATATAATACAAATTATAAATGTAAAAACTACAAGAAAAAAACATTCGAAAAATGAACCAAATATTAAGAAATTAACATTATTTTTGACCAAAAAATAAACATTTGACAGAACATGAAAAAGATTTTACTACTACTTACACTCCTTTTAAGCTTACAATTTTCAACCGTTTCTGCGCAGACTCAAATTGATGTTAATGGTGTTACAGTTCCTAGAAAAATAGATATTCAAGGCAAGACTTTACAGCTTAACGGTGCTGGCGGCAGATCTAAAATGTGGTTAGAAGTTTATGTTCAAGCTCTTTATTTATCACAACTGAGCCAAGACCCAAAATTCATTATTGACAGTGATACCGAAATGGCTGTGCGTATCGAAATTACCTCGTCTATGGTTTCTTCAAACAAATTAACAAAAGCGATGAACGCAGGTTTTGAAAAATCTGCTGGAAGTAATCTTGAAGCGCTGCGTCCAAGAATTGAGCAGTTCAAAACTTTTTTAAGCGATGCAATAACAGAAAAGGACGTATTTGTTTTATTCTACAATCCGTTTGATCAAAGTCTGACTGTAATTAAAAATGAAGTTCCAAAAGGAAAAATTACAGGATTTGACTTTAAACAAGCATTATTTGGCATCTGGCTTTCTGATAAACCAGTTGACGAAACTTTAAAGAAGAATTTGCTTGGAATGTAATTTCCAGTATTTAATACTATTTGAAAGCCGAAAACTACAACGTTTTCGGCTTTCTTTTTTTACTTGCTAAAATTTGCCTAAAATACATTATTCGCATTATTCTATTTTATACTTTTACGCAAACTAAACATATCTCAAGAAAATGAAAGATTTATTACAACAATTTGAAAATAAAGAACCTGAAATTGTTTTTAACTGGAAAGACTCTGAAACTGAAGCTGAAGGATGGACTGTAATTAATTCGCTTCGCGGCGGAGCAGCAGGCGGTGGAACAAGAATGAGAAAAGGCTTGGATATGAATGAAGTTTTGTCTTTGGCAAAAACAATGGAAGTAAAATTTTCTGTTTCTGGACCGGCTATTGGCGGTGCAAAATCGGGTATTAACTTTGACCCAAACGATCCTCGTAAAAAAGGTGTTTTACAACGCTGGTACAAAGCGGTTTCTCCTTTGTTAAAAAGTTATTATGGAACGGGCGGCGATTTAAATGTTGATGAAATTCATGAAGTGATTCCAATGACAGAAGAATGCGGGGTTTGGCATCCGCAGGAAGGGGTTTTTAATGGGCATTTTAAACCTACTGACGCTGACAAAATCAACAGAATTGGACAATTGCGCCAAGGTGTAATTAAAGTAATCGAAAACCCAAAATTCTCCCCAGATGTAACCAGAAAATATACAGTTGCCGATATGATTACTGGTTTTGGTGTTGCTGAAGCTGTAGGTCATTTTTACGGAATTTACGGGGGTGACATCAAAGGTAAAAAAGCAATTGTACAAGGTTTTGGAAACGTTGGTTCTGCTGCTGCTTTTTACTTGGCTGAAATGGGTGCAAAAGTTATCGGAATTATAGATCGCGATGGCGGTTTAATCAACGAAGACGGTTTTTCTTTTGAAGAAATCAGAACATTGTTTTTAAATAAAGACGGAAATAAATTAGTTGCAGACAATATAATTCCGTTTGAGGAAATCAACTCTAAAATATGGACCATTGGTGCGGAGATTTTTACGCCTTGTGCCGCTTCAAGATTGGTAACACAAGATCAAATTGAAAAATTAATTGCAAATGGTCTAGAAGTTATTTCTTGCGGAGCGAATGTTCCGTTTGCAGACAAAGAAATTTTCTTTGGTTCTATTATGGAACAAGTAGACAGCAAAGTAAGTTTGATCCCTGACTTTATTTCAAATTGCGGTATGGCAAGAGTTTTTGCTTATTTTATGGAGAAAAAAGTACAAATGACAGATGATGCTATTTTTAGCGACACCTCAGAGACCATTAAAAAGGCAATTGTAAAAGCTCATGCCTTAAATTCGTCAAAAACACATATCAGTGCAACTGCTTTTGAAATTGCATTGAAACAATTAGTGTAAACTTATATTATACTTTAAATATAAACGGGTCAAATATTTGGCTCGTTTTTTTTATGGTTTAACCGCAAAGTTCGCAAAGCTATTTTTTAATCTCGCAAAGTCGCGAAATCGCAGAGAAAAACTTAAAAAAGAAAAACTTTGCGACTTCGCGACTTTGCGAGAAATAAGTTAGCGTTCTTTGCGTAAACCTTTGCGAACTTCGCGGTTAAATCCTCGCTTTGTTTCTAAACAATTTTTAGTACTTTTAAGCGTTTTTATTTAATACAATTACAAAATTCACAATCAAATGAGTTCCATGAAGGTGAACCCAAATAAAATTAACCCAAACAGAGCAAACGCTTCTAATTCTTCTGACAAAAAGAAATCATTGGCGCTTACTACTGGTATATATGCATTGCTTATACTTTTGCTGTTCTTTATCCGTTTTTGGCCTCCCTATAATCCCGAAAATAATGTTGCACTTGCAGAAGGCGGCGGTGGCGGCGGTGGTGTAACGGTAAATTTTGGGGATAGCGATTTAGGTTCTGGCGCTAATTACAAAAGTGAGGTTTTGGATGTAAAAAACAATGCAAAACAAGCACCTGCAAAAGCAGTAGAAGAAGAAGCTATTATTTCTCAAGAAAATACAACAGCCGATAATGACGTCGTTATTCCGACAAAAGAAAAACCGAAAAAGCCTGTTCCTGTAAAAGTAGATCCTAAACCTGTTCCCGAAAAACCAAAAGTTTCGAATTCTACAAACGATGCTTTGGCGAGTATTATGAAAGGTTCGAACAAAGGCGGTGACGGAGATGATAAAACTGCAGGAAATAAAGGAAAATCCAACGGAAGTTTAAATTCTAATGGCTATTACGGAAGTGGCGGCTCTGGCGGCGGAACCGGAGGCGGTAACGGAACCGGAAATGGTATCGGCACAGGAAGCGGTTACGGAGCTGGAAGCGGCGGCGGTTCTGGAGGCGGATCTGGTTATTCTTTAGGAAACAGAAAGGCTCTTTCTAAGCCTGCACCAAAATATACTTGTAATGAAGAAGGAAAAGTGGTTGTTGAAGTTACCGTTGACCAAAACGGAAAAACTGTTAGCGCAACGGCCGGTATAAAAGGAACTACGAATACTGCAAGATGTCTATTGGATCAAGCGAAATTGGCAGCAATGAACACCAAATGGGAATCTGACAGTGATGCTCCTGCAAAACAAGTCGGGAAAATTATTTATAATTTTAGTTTGGATTAAAAACACGAATTTCACGGATTTACACCAATCTGTTTTTATAAGAAAAGGCTTTCTGAAAAAATTTCAGAAAGCCTTTTTTATTTTCGGCTAGTTTTGTCATTTCTGAAATTACAAAAGTCTGTTTGCGTGAGGGATAGTAGCTGGCTGCCGAAGCAGCGCTCCCGATAGCTATCGGGACGACCGCAATAAAAAAATGGGCAAATCAACGTTATGCTGATTGGCCCATTTTCTTTATTGGGGTCACGCCCTGATAATCATTCTTATTTCGGACTCGTAGCAATTACAAACTTCAAATTGTTCTTTACACCTATCTGCAAAACATCAACTAAATCCTGTACTTGCAGGTTAAACGGAATTCGAACTACAACGGTCTGTTCTTTGTCGGTTCCTATTTTTGACATTAACGAAGTTTCTAGGTTTTCAAAATCAACTGGTTCTTTGTCAATGTAAAACTTTTTATCTTCTGTAACCGACAAACTGATTAATTGTTTGTTGGTTTTTTCATTTGCTTTGGCTTTTGGAAGCGTCATTTTAATGACATTTGGGTTTGCCAGTGTTGAAATAATAAGGAAAAACAACAGCAGGAAAAACATAATGTCACTTAAGGACGAAGTCGCCACCTCTGCGTGAAATCTTCTTTTTCTTTTGATAGACATAGCTTATGATCTTTGAATGATGTTGACAAATTCTAAAATCTGCTTCTGAATTTTTAAAGCAAAATCATCAATTTTTCCATTTAATAAGTGGTAGGCACTGTAAGCAATGATCCCTACGATTAGTCCAGATCCTGAACTGATCATTTTCTCGTACAAACCTCCAGAAATATTTCCGATACTGATATTTTCTGTAACCGAAATACTGTAGAAAATTTTGATTACCCCAGAAATAGTTCCGATAAAACCTAGTGTTGGAGCGATACCGGCAATAAGTCCAAGATGTCCCAAACGTCTTTCCATTTCACCAATTTCGATATCGGCAGCACGGTCCATGTTGGATTCAATTTCGGCAATTGGCCTTCCGATTACCAAAACACCTTCTTTTAAGATATTCGCAGCTGCGGTATCGTTTCTTTCTACAATGGTTCTTGCTAATTCGATATTTCCAGAATTTAATTTATCACCTACATCCTGCATCAAACGGTTGTCAATTTTAGACGCTCGGCTGATGTACATATAACGCTCAAAAATTACGTAAATAGTATAAAACAATAGAATCGCAATCGGAATTAGGAAAACTCCACCCTTCATAATAAACCCAAACATAGAAATTTCGTTCTCTGGTGCAATCTTTTCGATCACTACATTTGAAGCATTTGCGATTGTATCTGTTTGTAATTGAATAAAACTAAACATATATTAATTCTGGTTTTTAATAATTAATTCTAAAAAATATTTGAAATTTGCAATAAAGATAATTTTCGCTGTAATATTAAACTACAAAAATCGAAATTTATTTCAATCAACAACCATTTTATCACAAATAAATGAACTATCAAGAGACAACGAACTGGATGTTTAATCAGCTTCCAATGTACCAGCTTCAGGGCGCTTCGGCTTATAAAGAAGATTTGACTAATATTAGAGTATTGGCGGCTCATCTTGACAATCCGCAAAACCTTTTAAAATGCATTCATGTAGCGGGAACAAATGGTAAAGGTTCGACCTCTCACATGCTGTCTTCTGTTTTGCAGGAAGCGGGTTATAAAGTCGGTTTGTATACTTCTCCTCACCTTAAAGATTTTAGAGAAAGAATTAAAATAAACGGTCAGGAAATCTCTGAAGATTTTGTTATTGAATTTATCGCGAAACACAAAGACTTTTTTGAAGCAAACGATATGAGTTTCTTCGAAATGTCGGTTGGTTTGGCGTTCGATTATTTTGCAGCCGAAAAAGTGGATATTGCAATTATTGAAGTTGGCCTTGGCGGCAGATTGGATGCTACTAATATTATTACGCCGTTGGTTTCGGTAATTACAAATATTGGTTTAGATCACACACAGTTTCTTGGAAATACATTGGAAGCTATTGCTGGCGAAAAAGCGGGAATCATTAAACCAAATGTTCCAGTTGTTATTGGCGAATATACAGATGAAACAAAACCTGTTTTTCTGGCTAAAGCCGAAGAGAATAACGCTCCGATTTATTTCGCATCTGATTTGATTGACCAGATTTATTTGTCTGATTTGATCGGCGATTATCAGTTTCATAATAAAAAGACGGTGCAGCAGACCATTTCGATTCTGAATAATGAAACTGATTTTAATATTTCGAATGAACAATTGCAAGAAGGTTTACTGCATGTTGTCAAAAATACCGGCCTGCAAGGAAGATGGCAGCAATTGGGCGAAAATCCAAAAATTATCTGCGACACGGCGCACAATAAACACGGATTATCGGTTGTGATGAATCAGCTGAAAAACGAAAAATTCGAAAAGCTTCATATTGTTTTGGGAGTTGTAAACGATAAAGATCTGGATTCTATTTTACCGCTTTTTCCAAAAGAGGCTCATTATTATTTCTGCAGTCCAAATTCTTCTCGTGGATTGAGCACCGAAATTTTGCAAAGCGAAGCCAAAAAGTACGATTTGATTGGCGAAAAATATGATTCTGTCGAAAGCGCTTTCGCGGAAGCCAAGCAAAACGCCTCAGAAAATGATTTTATTTACGCTGGCGGAAGTACTTTTGTTGTTGCCGAAGTGCCTCTGGACTAAAATATACTTTTGATTTAGAAAAAAACTTAAAAATTTCATTTTAATAACAAATTCATAAACAAATAGATATAAGTTATTTTTAAAAATGTTTTATTTTTTATTCGTTTTTCTTTGGAGAACTCAAAAACAGGCGTATATTTGCACTCGCAATCACAAACGATAGCAACCTAGTAAAATAGGGCGATTAGCTCAGCTGGTTCAGAGCACCTCGTTTACACCGAGGGGGTCGGGGGTTCGAACCCCTCATCGCCCACAAAATTCCAAAAACTCCAAAGTCATTTGATTTTGGAGTTTTTTCTTTTATTACTATTTATGAATTTCGTTGTTTACATTTTATTTAGCGAAAGCAAAAACATCAGCTGGCTCAGAGCATTCCGATTCCATCGGAAGCAGTCGGGGGTTCGAACCTTCCGATGAATCGGAACAAGCTATCATCGCCCACTAAATTCCAAAAACTCCAAAGTCATTTGATTTTGGAGTTTTTTTCTTTTATAAGCATTTATGAATTTCGTTGTTTACATTTTATTTAGCGAAAGCAGGAATAAATTATTTTAACGCAGAGTGCTGTAAGAATTACGCAGAGTTCACAAAGCTTTGAGTTTTTGCTTTTGCTAAAAAAGAGCACAAAGCTTTGTGAACTTTATTTATTTTTGTGAAGCTTTATAAATTGAACCTTTGCGATCCTTGTGGTCATTTTAAAATAATTAAGCTATGAGTTTCATCATAAATGTAAGCGAAGAACAAATATTACCTGAAAACAGATTTTTAGTAATAGACTCTCTGTATACTTTTGAATTTCCAAAAACTGTAGAACAATTAAATAAAAATCGTTACCCTAATACAAGTGACGAAGAGTTTGAATTGATAAAACAAGAGTTTGAATCTTTTGTGAGAGAAAATAACAATCCTAATTTAATTTCAGTTGGGAATTATAAGTCTTATGCAGATATTCATTTACCAAAAGTGTATGAAATTATTTTTGATTTACACAATAAAGAAAGATTTTGGAAACAAAAGACAATTATAAAATATGCTTATAACTACAGAGATGTTTTTCACCCAAATTTATGGCAAGGACATTCTTCTCATCTAATAATTGAAATCATCGGAAAACCGCCAATTTTATTTGAAGAGTTACCTATAAATCATAAGCGTGACAATAAAAACAAAACAGTTATCGGAATATGCAGTGAGAGTGATTGGGAAATTATTAGAAAGAAAAGCATCTTCTAAGCGAGAAAGAGAAATTAAATCACATTAAATAAAATAAATAAAAACTTACAAAAATATTTAAAAACTTACAAAAGTTAAAAATTCCTTGCAGAAATCAAAAACAAACGTATATTTGCACTCGCAATCACAAACGATAGCAACCTAGTAAAATAGGGCGATTAGCTCAGCTGGTTCAGAGCACCTCGTTTACACCGAGGGGGTCGGGGGTTCGAACCCCTCATCGCCCACCAAATTCCAAAAACTCCAAAGTCAATTGATTTTGGAGTTTTTTCTTTTATATAATATTGTATCTTACAAATTCAAGCCTGTTAATTACAAAATCTAAAAAAATCTCATGAATTTTAAATATCTTTGAATTATGAGCACACTATCAAAACCAAAACATATCGGAAGAAATATAAGCCGCATTCGCGAACTTCGTGATATGAAACAGGAAGCATTGGCGCAGGCAATGGGAACTAATCAGCAAGCTATTTCTGTTCTTGAAAACAGCGAGACAATTGACGATGCAAAACTAGAAGAAGTTGCAAAAGCTCTTGGCGTAACTGCTGAAGGAATTAAAAACTTTTCAGAAGAAGCCGTTTTGAACATTATTAGCAGTCATGATGACTCAACACTAAATAGTACAATTAATATCCAGCCAACCTTCAACCCACTTGATAAAGTTGTAGAACTTTACGAGGAAAAGGAAAAACTTTACGAACGCTTAATCCAAGCTGAAAAAGATAAAGTTGAATATCTCGAAAAAATAGTAAAAGGAAAATAACCTTTTAAGCATAAAAAACTCCATTAGAAATAATGGAGTTTTTTGGATCATGCGCAAAGCTGGAGATCAGGCAAAAAAATTAGATAATCTGAACAAGAAAAAGCCTGTCTTCCTTACTTCTCTAAATCGGCTTTTAAATACTTTTATTTTGCATTAAAATGTTCTGCCAAAGCACTTGTGCTTATGTGCTCCTTACAAAAATTGAGGCGTTTTGTTTTTCTTGAGTACAAAACATTATTTTCTAAAAATAAATCTCACTATAAAAAACTTTCATCACAGTATTCCTTTTTTGCGTAGTATTGTATAACACAAAAACATTTATAAACTGCAGACATTTTCATTTTTTACAGGCATTTAGAAAATATGAAATCACAGAACAAAAAAACAGTAATTATCGCCATATATTTTTTAAGTTTATTAAGTTCATATGCTCAAAATGACATTAATAAGTTATTCTTAAATCTACCTCTAGAAGCAAGCAGAGATACTATCTACTCTGCAATTAAAAAATATGGATTTATAGAAAAAAAGTCCAATGGAATTGTAACCCGAGATGACGAAATCGTTAAAACATTTTTTGGTTATTTAGATCCAAAAACATCCAAAAACACTGTAGCAGACAGCATCTACGTTGAATTAACAACAGGAAGCGTCTCTACACTAAATGAAAAACATTACCACGATTTATTAACTCTGCGGTGTCATTATCATTTTTCAAATCCCAGAGCAGCTAAAATTTTTTATAGAGATCAGAATATAGAAATAGAAAAAATAAACTCTCAAAAACTACTGCGTTACCAAAATTATATTGATAATTTAAAACCAGGAACTATCGCAAATTTTAACGACGCTGAAGACGGCAAGAATGTTTCTATTGCGTTTACAAGAAAAAAACCTGGATATATTGTGGTCACTTTAGAATATCAAAGATATGAAGGAGAAAAAAAAATCTTTCGCCAATTTAGACCGAAGAAAGAATTAGTGTTTCGAGAAATAGAACCAAAGAATTTATTTAATTATAATAATGTAGAACAAGTTCCGGTTACAAAGAAATGCTCGAACAAAAATGATAAATCTAAAAAATGTTTTATTGAAAGCATCTGGAAACACATTTCTTATGATGTATATTTTGAAGATTACAATCTAACTCCTGGAGACCATCGAATTGGTTTAAATTTTATCATTACCAAAAATAATGAAATCGTCAACATCAAAGTATCGCACAAAAACCAAAAGCTTTGTGAAGACGTTGCGCAAAGTATAAGCGAAATAAAAATTCTAGAACCAGCTGTCAACAATGGAATAAAAGTCGACTTTTTATTTAATTTCCCCCTAACTTTTCACTGGTCAGTAAAACTTTAAATTTTCTAGGAGAATGAGTTATATACAGAAAAAGACGTCAGACTGTTATGAGGCAAAATTTAATCACTAGTCAACGCAGTCATTACATACACATTAAAACACTATTAGTAAGGACAATTCAAAACGTTTTTAAATTAAACCCAAAATGAACAATAACTTTTTCTCCAACGTACTCGTTTGTTTACTATTAATAGTTTTACCAGAAATAGTATTTTCTCAATCTTTTGACTTTACCATTCAAGACGTAAAATTTGAAAGTCAAGGAATCACTCTTGCAGGTTCCATTTTAATGCCTAAAAAACCATTTGCAGCCGTTGTAATTGTTCATGGATCTGATCCTGTAAAAAGAGAAATAGAGTTCGCAAAACGTCTTGCCAAAGAAGGCATTGCTGTACTAACCTATGACAAACGCGGAGTGGGAGAATCTGGAGGCGTTTATGCAGGCCCAACTGTGGGAACAAATAATATTGACACTACCAATCTTAATTTATTATCTCAAGATGCAAATGCAGCGGTAAACACGTTTCAAAGTCATTTGAAAAATAAAAAATTACCAATCGGATTAGTTGGTTTTAGTCAGGCAGGATGGATAATGCCGATTGCTGCAAGTAAAAATCCACAAATAGATTTTATGGTTTTATTTAGCTGTCCAACTATTACAACTCTAGAGCAGCTTCGCTTTCAGTTTTATACCAACGGAAACAATCATTTTTGGGAAAATCATACCGATTCAGATGCCCGTGAACACACTAAAAATGATCCAGACAGGTATCAATTTACTGCGACCGATCCAAAAACTTCCCTGAACACGCTTTCCATTCCTGGGCTTTGGCTTTTTGGAGAAAAAGACATACAGATACCTGTAAAATTATGCATTGAACAGTTAAACACTTTAAAATCTCAAGGCAAACCTTTCGAATACACTTTGTTTCCTAAATTAGGCCACAATACTGTCTCTGACAATGACACAACACCTTTTGATATTTCAGTTCAATGGATAAAGCAGAAAGATTTTAAAAGCAAGAAACTTAAAACATCAAATAATTAGAAAGAAACACTTTCTTATTTTTAAAAAAGCCTAATTCTCATCATTCTGCAGTTTTTCGCAAACTTTTTCAAGAAGCTTTCTGGTCTGTTTGAAATATTTTATTTTATTATCAATCTCTTTTATTTTGGTTTGAAAAAGCTCCAGCGTTTCGGGTTTCGAATCGATACTTTCGAACCAAGCGGTCAATATCTTTTTGATTTCTGCTAAAGTAAAACCAACTTCCTTTGCTTCTATAATAATTTCTAGTCGCTCAACCACATTATCATCATAATGTTTGTAATTATTAGATTTCACCTTTTCATTAGACAATCCCTCGATCATTCCTAAGTTTTCATAATATCTGATCGTATGAATTGATAACCCCGTCCTTTTTGATAATTCGTTTATTAACATAGCTTTACTTTTAATATAAAAACAATAAAGTATAGAGTATAGTCTATACTTACATCTTGTAAATATAGAAATTATTTTTGCTTTTCTAGATTTTAAAACATTAGAAATGAGACGCAAAATAATTTTAACAAGAGGAAGCACAAACGAAATCGAATCTAACGGCCTAAAAACCAAAATAAAAACCTGTTTTTAATCTTCTTAATTTCAAGGAAAACCAAATAATGTTTCGCAATTTAAAATTAGAATCAGAACAGTTTTGTGTGTTTACTGGAATTATATAGGACAGGAAAGAATATTGAATCAAACAAAAATCTACCTTATCAAATCCTTTTTAATTCCCAATTTCGTACAATATAGTAATTCCAAATTCCTTTCTGGATCGTAATTTCTACTTGATAGTCTTTCGGGCTGCGGTTACGATTTTCTCGATTCATTTCAGAATCAACACTAAAGACTTCTGTTCGGTTATTAAATTCAAAAGAAACATCTGGATTTTTCTTGGTATAAAAGCCTGTTACGTTACAGCTTATTATCTCAATCTTGCTTTTTTCTGCAGCTCTTTTATTTAAATAATTCCATGTTACAGTTGCAATTTGACCAAAGCTCAAATAAGAAACTATAACACCTTGCAATAAATAAAATCCTATCACATAGATTCTAGCATACGTGTCTTTAACACTTAAATATGCTCTAAGTAAAAATGCTCTTCTATAAATTCCAAAAAATAATATTCCAATAATTACAGATACACAAAAAACGTAAATAACATATCTTACATCGTGTCCAATCGTACTCTTTTCAAAAAAAACATAGTAAAAAATAAAAAAAAACAGGGACAAGATTAGGAGAGAATAGTGTATTTGCTCTCTCTTTTTCTCTTTGTTATTAAACTTTTTTCGTTCTAATTTCTTTAATTTTCTTTTATCTCTCAAATTTTTAATATCAAAATTGATTTCTGTTTTAAATATCTAAATACTATTTAGCTTGTGGGTTAGCTAAAGTAGCAATAATTTTATGTTGATTTGTTTTATATTTATAGCTAAATAATAATCTACTGATTATGATTTACTTTAAAAAACAAAACATATAAACAACACTGATTAAAAAAAGAAATATAGGATTTTAAATTACGCTAAGCTGATAAGTAATACAAAATGAAAACACTATGACTGAAAACACGACTTCTATAAAACCCTTTTTAAGTGTAAACGACGGCATAAAAGCTGTTGACTTTTATGTTTCGGCTTTTGGAGCCGTTGAATCTAAAAGATTTGAACTTGAAAAGAATAAAATATCATCGGTTATTAAAATAGAAAATGCCGTATTCTATCTGAGTGACGAAGCGCCTTGCAATGGCACTTTAAGTTCTGATTTGACTATTAATCCGCCAATTCGAATCATTTTGGAAACCAAAAACGCTGATACAATATTTGAAAAAGCTCTAAAATTTGGCGCTGTAGAAATCTGCCCGATGACAACTGAAGAAGATTGGAGAATCGGAAAATTGAAAGATCCTTTTGGACACATTTGGGAAATTGGATATTCTTTTTAACAACTATTGTAAAAAAATACCTATTATATCCAAAATCAATTATCTTCGAATTGAACAGATTTAATTTACCTTTTTTGGGAATAGCGATTAATTTTATCTTTGACAACAGCTTAAAATTAAAGCGATATCAAATATCAGTATTTTATAAAGTAAAAATCGCTTATAAAAATGAACAACTTAGAATTAAACTTAAAAAAAGCCACTGCACAATTATTAGAGATGGCGCAAAATTCTTGTTGGAATAAAATTTCTGAAAATACTGTATTTATCATTTCTGAAATTACAAATGAGCACCCAAATTTTTTCGATGCAAGAAAAGCCCGAAAAAAAAGCAAACGATAAAAAAACACCAAGATCTCTTGCTGAAGTTTCCGCTGCATTAAATGAAATTTATAAAAATCTGTACGACATCAATTTATACATTTATAAAAGCAAAAGGAAAAGTACGATTATCGAGATTCAGTATTATCCAAAATCGAGATTGGATATTGATTTTTATGAAACTAGTAAAGATCGAGATCCTATGATACATTCTAAAATTGGAATTCCGCCTTATGCATCCGACAAAAAAAGAAAATACGATGTCAATTGGGAACTAGGCGGTATGCGCTATCAGTGGAATTCGTTTTTATACTCCCTAAAATTTAGAATAAAATACCATAACCGAATAACTGCAAAAGATTTTTAAGTTACTATCATCTTTGCTTCCGGCTAAAACTTACTTTTATTTATTTTTAAAAATCTACACGAGTCCAATTTGAGGAAAAACAATTTCTTTGATATATTCCAGTATGTTTTCTTCACAAGCTTTAATCCTGTCTTTCAATCGAATCAGTTCAGGACGAATTACAGCCGCACGTTGCTCTCTTTTTATATTTTCTTCAAAAGAATATTCATCTGAAGGCTCCGTATTGTCATACAACAGTACACAAAGTGCTTCCAGAAGTTTTTCTATTTTACGTTTCAGATATTTATTTTCTTCAATCGAAGATAAAATTAATGGCAGATAATCCATTTCTGCCAAGATTATTTCTTCGTCCTGTTCGTTCAAATATAACTTTTCATTACAACCCCATAGATCTAAAATTTCCTTATCAATAGCAACAAATGATTTTGATAAAGAATAAAAGGCTGTTGATTGGCAATTTGAACATGCTTTATTCCAGATTGCTCTCAAATTAAGCTCAAAAGCACATTCAATTTTTGTAAGTTCAATAATATCTTCGTTTCTGCAGTCTTTACAGGTCCGGATTAGTTGATAATTCAAATTATTTAACCGTTTAATTTAGTAAGTCTTTCAAGTTCGTCAAATTCGGCCGTAATTGTTTCATCGTTTTTAGAAGCAGTCAGTTTTTTTCCATTTTCTGAAATAGTATACCCTTTGTCTTTCAAATAATACGTCAAGGCTTTATTATGATTGACCTCATACTGCGAAATAAGCTGCGGAAAAACAGTCATTATTCTTAAATGATTATCGGTTCTTGTTTTTTCAATTTCGTTACTTTTTATCGTTACTACCATTGCACCTTGTCCATAATCACAAATATAATAAGCACTAGAATTATGAATCCCAGACGCAACAAGTCCCATTAAATGCAATTCTTCAGCTGTAAAACCGAAAGTATCATTTTTTAAAAGATCAATCTGATTTTCTTCTCCATATTTTTTCAACGCTAAAGCATCCTGAATAATACTTTCTGGAAGTCCCGATTGCGTATTTGCCCAAGCCCAAAGCCAGGTTTGAGAAGAATGCGAAATGGTACCTAAAACCTGAATAGGAAAAACAAACTCATCGCCGAAACTAATTGCTGCGTTAGCAATATTAATATTCCAATTGTTATCGCCGATAATATCTCCAAAATGAAGTTGTTTGTCTAATACAATTCCGCCGTATCTTTCGATAAGTTCTTTTTCCGATTGAAATTGTTTTCGACTTTCTTGTGGTTTTGCTTTTTCGGTTTGACCGAATATTTTATCAAATAATCCCATAATTAAATTTCTTTTTTTTAGGTTAACGAATGATATTTAAACTTTTTAATTAGTCTCAACTGACTACACAATTTTCAGCTCCTTTTTCTCTTTTGATTATACATCAAATTGTATTCTTTCTTTTTATTCTTATACTTTTTTCTCTTTTTAAATTTGAAATAATAGTAATAAGAGAGTATAATTACGATAAGCGATATCAACATTAATAAATCAAAAACGCCATAATAGCTATCCACTTTTTTTCCATTAACAGACAGCACTTTTGCATTTGTCTCATTGATATACAAATTTTTGAAAACAATGCTGTCACCTGTTTGAATATTGTAATCTAAAGTTTCGTAAGCTGTTAGAAATAGTTTCTTTTTATCATTATTGATTTCAAATTCATACGCGTTCAAATTTCGCCCATTAGAAAAAACCGTTTGAAGATTGACTTTTGAAACTTTTCCAATTCTTATATCACTTTGATCATAAAATCTAATATTATTAAAAGTCGTCAAAAATGCAGTAGTAAAAACTACAACTGCAATCAGGTTTAAAAAAATATTAGCAATATAGAATCTCAAAATTTTAAACGATTATAAAAATTTAAACTACAAGATTTGTCTAAAAGTCAAACTTATCCTCCCATTTTCTGTATCCGATTTTGGAATGGCGTGCTGCCAAGAATCTTGAATTTCCTGTGTCATATAAATCAAACTTCCAGACGTTAGTTCGTAAGAAACAAATTCTTCCGGGTTTTCAATGTTTCTAAACTTAAGCGTTCTCGTTTCTCCAATAGAGACAATTGCAATACCGGTATTTTTTTCTAAAATATCAGTTTGATCAGAATGATAGCCCATTTTAGATTTTCCGTCTTCATAATAATTAATCAAACAATTATTGGCTTCAAATCCGATTATTGGTTTTAACTGCTGTATTATATTTTGCAGTTCTGGTAAAAATTCTTGATACGGATATTCAATTTGAGAATAATTATAAGCTTTTCCAAAACTTGCTGTTTTACGTGCGGTCATTCTTCCGTCCCATTTTACAGTCGTTGTTAAGAGATCAAACAAATGATCTGGATTTTGGATGAAATTTTCTATATGCGTTACCCCATTCATTAGGCTCTATTTTTTAAATTTTTATTTTTAAATCAAATACTTTGCTTAGTTCTTTATCGATTTTTTAATCCACTTATCCGCTAAATATTTCCTAATCGGAATATCGTACAATACCATTACCAAATAAGCAAACACAACTAATACTACAATTGAAGACCCCACAATAAAAACAAGATGCGTACTATCTGGTTTTTGACTGATATAATAATTACCGAACATCCATAAAACGGCATAATGCGTCATGTACAACGGATACGAAATTTTACCCGAAAAGACACAAATCTTTTCTAAACCTGATGATAAGACAGCCCCAGCTCCCAAAGAAATCAATAACGGAAAATAGAACAAAACAACAAGAGGTTCAGATAACCAATTCCATTCTGAGAAAGGCATCACAAAAGCCAAAAGCAACAAAAGGGTCAAACCAAAAAAGCCTAATTTATTTTTGATAATCCAGTTAGAACGATAAATAAGTAATCCCGCCAGAAAAGAATAAGAGATTCGTGCGCAGCCGTCCCAAAAAGTCGGACCGCTCCAGCCTCCTAATAAATTACCCGAATTATAAGCTACAAAACAAATGGTTGCTGCAGAAAGCAAAGTAAGCAAAAACAGAAAACCACGTTTAATTCTAGACAATGCAAACGCATATACTATATTGGCTATATACTCCCAAAATAAAGACCAGGCTGGCGCATTAAAACTAAACAAATTAAAACCTCTGTCGGCTATAACCGGCAGCGGAATAAGAAATAAGGAGCACAAAAAAGTTAGAAAAATTTTGCTCTTACTATACAATTCCAAATGCCCTCCAAAAGGATCAAATAAAAATGCCAGCAAACCCAAAACCGATCCAGCCACCACCAACGGATGCAGCCTGATGATTCTGGAAACAAAAAATTTCCAGATTCCCATTTTTGCAATTCGATCATCATAGGCATAACCAATTACAAAACCCGAAAGACAAAAAAAGAAATCGACAGCAAGAAAACCATGACCGATAAAATTTTTACTCGGATCTGTATAGATCCATTCCATAAAATGAAATACAACTACAGCCAATGCTGCAACACCGCGTAAACCGTCAAGAATTTCAAAATGTTGTTTGGTCCGCAGGATTATGGCAGGTTTTTCATTTAAATCCATACTAATATAAAATCTTCAAATTAAGTTTAGTGTAAAATAATAGCGTTTTGGGTTTTGTTGCAAATTATAGAAATTAATAATGAAATCAAACGTCTTTCTTACGGTTTAATAATCTATAACTCTGCAAAAAATATTATGCTCAAAAAATCGTACATTCGTTAAAGCTTAAAAGTCTGGACATGTCTAAAATCACTAAAGCAATCAAAAAGTTTTTTATAAATAATATGATAGAGAAAACCCAAAGATCTACTCATTTTATGGATAAAAGATACGGTGAAAAAGTAGTGGTTAAAACAAGCATTAAGTCTATTTTAGGTTTGCTCTTTCTATCTCTTTTTGGCACTTTTTGCATTTTTAATTACATGCCAAATCAAAACAACAAATTACTTATTTTCTTATTCTGTGCAGCGATTATTCTATATCCTGTATACCTTCTTTTTCAGCCAGAAATAAAACTAATTTTAACAAAGGACGGAATATCTTTTGGTAATAATCCCCAATTATTTAAATGGGACGAAATACAAGAAACAACTATCGAAGTTAGAGATCCTAATGATGTTGCCGAAAGCTATCGCTTATTAGTGAAATTACAAACAAATGAAATAAGAAAAACAGCGTTGGACAATCTCAATTTTTCTGCAGAAGAAATATCTCATATGGTTGAATATTTTAAAGCAAAGGAAAAAATCAGAGATGAATATTGAACAGCATCTTTCATTCCTGTTTTTACTGTAAACCTGGATTTATTTTTTCCAGTCCTTTCAAAATTCCTCTTTCAGAACATTTAATAAAACTCAAAATTTGGTTTCTTTCTCGAGTTTCTTCAAAATCTCTTTCAACAATTTCAATCGCTGCACTTGTATTTCTGCCTTTTTCAAAAATAACCTGATAAATAGCTTTTAGTTCCAAAATTTTATCCGAGCTAAATCCTCTCCTTCTTAAACCAATACTATTTAATCCCATATAACGCAACGGTTCTTTCGCGGCAGTTATAAAAGGAGGAATGTCTTTCACAATTTTGCTTAAACCACTTATCATCGAATGATCTCCAATTCTCGAAAACTGATGTATTGCTGTCAAACCACTAATATTTACCCAATTTCCAACATGAACTTCTCCTGCTACTCCAACACTAAAACCAATTATATTATTATCTCCAATAAAAGAATCATGACCGATATGAGCATTTGACATGATTAAATTTCCATTTCCAATAATTGTACATCCTTTTGATCGTGTACCGCGGTTTATTGTAACAAATTCCCTTATGATATTTTGATCTCCGATCTGCAATACAGAATATTCTCCATCGAATTTGAGATCTTGAGGTATACCGCCCAAAACACAGTTGGAATGAATTTGGCAATTATTTCCAATCGTAGTTCCATTCAAAATAGTAACATTATTTCCGATCCGGGTATTTTCCCCAATTGTAACGCCGCTTTCTATACAAGAAAAATTTCCTATTACTACATTGCTTCCTATTTCTGCTTCTTTGCTTATTAAAGTATTTTGCATCAATTCAATAATTTTATTAGGTGCAAAACTGCAGTAAAACCAGCATATATTTTTTGATGTAATGTCAAATAATTGAAGCGCGAATACGGCTTAAAGTTTCTTGACTAACGCCAATAAACGATGCTATATGTTTTAATTTAGCTTTTTTCACAATCTCTGGGAAAGATTGCAGCAAAAAAACATATTTTTCCTGAGCCGTCATATGCGTAAAAATATGGTGGAATTCATTTAGCTTAGACAAATAAAGCCGAAGAAGCTTTATATGAAATTTAGCAAAAAGAGGCTGATCCAATAATTTCAATTCATCTTTATAAGAAAGAGAATACACTATGGTAACATCGCTGGCAACAATAATTTCAGAAGAAGGCTTTTGTTCAAAATAACTGCTTAAAGAAGTACAAAATTGATTGTTTGTATAAATCCACTTGATAATTTCCTCTCCATTTTCGACACAAACCCTTCTTAGTAAACCTGATTTAATAAAATAAATTTTATCACATATTGTACCGTGGTTTAGGAGAATCTCTTCCTTACCAAATTTTTCTTCAACAAAATAAAATTTAATAAGTTCTCTTGTTTCATTGTCTAATTCTTGAAAACCCTCAATTACGTTTAATAATGTTCTCATTCTACAGATTAAGTTGGCTGAAACAAATATATAAGGAATAAAACAAAAAAGAACTAAAAACAGCATTTAAAGCTCTTTTATCAGCTCAACAAGTCTAAACCTCTAGAACAAGTAAGAAGAGCTCAAATCGAATCCGAATAACGTTAATATACTGTTTAATATATGGCATAGAATTAGCTTAATTAAAACGTAATAAAATTTTCCACCACTACTGCTATAAACAAATTACAAACGATACCATTATGAGCTTGATACAAAGAAATGCATTGTTATGTATATTCATCTTAATCTTCCAAAATACAGAAGCAAAAAACGCTCAACCAAAAATAAAAGACCATTGCCTGGAAGAAAATATTAAAATAGTAACAGAGCTCAAATTAAGATATAAATATTTCTTTTTTAGACGAACAAGCCATAAAAAGGTAAAAAGAATTGACAAAGTTGTTAATCAAAATGGAAAAGTAATCATGAAAATTGTAATGAAATCAACGGAAACCAATGATTACTCTTGGTTTCGAAAATTTCATAGAGTCGTGATCATAGGAGAAGAGATTCATGAAGCCACCATTTTAGTTAATAAAGAAAAAGGAAAACTTACTATTTACAACTTTTGCGGTGAAAAAATAAAGGAACAAAATTTAAAGGCAGAAGAATTATATGAAAAATATAGATTTTAAAGATTATTTATTGGAGCCTTTCCTCCGGACCGGGCTGTGCGTTAGCAGACAACGTTAGCGCGGATTTGCAATCCGTGCCCGCAAAAGCGAGCCGGCAACTATTTTAACGCAAAAATAAAAGTTTTTAGAAGGCAGAGGCGTAAGA
>NZ_PRDM01000005.1 GCF_015182285.1 Flavobacterium hungaricum | reverse complement strand
TATTGAAGTTCTGTATTGAAGTTCTGTATTGAAGTTCTGTATTGAAGTTCTGTATTGAAGTTCTGTATTGAAGTTCTGTATTGAAGTTCTGTATTGAAGTTCTGTATTGAAGTTCTGTATTGAAGTTCTGTATTGAAGTTGTGAATAGAGAGTTTTGCTTTGAGGATATTGTGAAAGTAAATGAAAACGTTTCACGTGGAACGTATAGATTTAAATGTTGTATTTTGAAAGTTTTGAATTGAAAGCTATGTTTGAAAGTTTTGAATTGAAAGTTTTGAATTGAAAGTTTTGAATTGAAAGTTCTGAATTGAAAGTTCTGAATTGAAAGTTCTGAATTGAAAGTTCTGAATTGAAAGTTCTGAATTGAAAGTTCTGAATTGAAAGTTCTGTTTAAGAGTTCTGCTTTGAAAGTTATGCTTTGAAAGTTATGCTTTGAAAGTTCTAAGTAGAGAGTTCTGATTAGAGAGTTTTGAAGTGAAGCTGTGAATTGAAGCTGTTAATAGAGAGTTTTGCTTTGAGGATATTGTGAAACTAAATGAAGACGTTTCACGTGGAACGTATAGATTTATACTTTATGCTTTGTAAATTTTAAATTGAGAGTTGTGAAGTGAGAGTTCTGCTTTAATGATTATGGTGAAAGTAAAAGGGAACGTTTCACGTGGAACGTATAAATTGAAAGTTCTGTTTTGTGAGTTTTGATTAAAAGTTTGAAAATTAAGGTTTGTTGTGAAGTAATAGAAATGTATTTCAATTGAGAAACATGGATTGAAAGTTTGAGATTTACGATTTGATAAAAAATATGTTTCACGTGAAACATATTTCTTTCGTAGATCTATTTGCAGATTCAGATCTGAACTTGAAACGTGAAAGCTGAAAGAATAAAAAAAAAGATATATCTAATTCTAATAACCGCTATTGTGGTTATTAGAGAATAATAAAATAAAATGTTTTTAGAAGAATATGATGTTATTGTAGTTGGTGCAGGTCATGCAGGTTCTGAAGCCGCGGCAGCGGCCGCAAATTTAGGATCAAAAACTTTATTGGTTACAATGAGTTTGCAGAACATTGCACAAATGTCTTGTAATCCGGCTATGGGTGGAATTGCAAAAGGACAAATTGTTAGAGAGATTGATGCACTCGGAGGATATTCTGGAATTGTATCGGATCGAACGGCTATTCAATTTAAAATGTTGAATAAATCAAAAGGACCGGCGATGTGGTCTCCAAGAGTTCAAAGCGATCGAATGCGATTTGCAGAAGAATGGAGAATGATGTTGGAGAAAACTCCAAATCTCGATTTTTATCAAGAAATGGTAAAAGGGCTGATTATTGAAAACGGAAAAATAAAAGGAATTAGAACTTCGCTTGGTGTAGAAATCAAAGCGAAGTCTGTTGTTTTAACAAACGGTACTTTTTTGAATGGTTTGATCCATATTGGAGAAAAACAATTTGGAGGAGGAAGAGCAGGCGAAAGTGCTGCAACTGGAATCACCGAGGATTTAATTAAAGCTGGTTTTGAAGCAGGAAGAATGAAAACTGGAACACCGCCGAGAGTGGATGGACGTTCTTTGGATTATTCTAAAATGAATGAAGAAAAAGGGGATGCTAAACCAGATAAATTTTCATATTCAAATTTGACAACTCCGTTAACGCATCAACGTTCTTGTTACATGACGTATACTTCTTTAGATGTTCATGATATTTTGAGAGAAGGTTTTGATCGATCTCCAATGTTCAACGGAAGAATCAAAAGTTTAGGACCAAGATATTGCCCATCGATAGAAGATAAAATAAACCGATTTGCAGACAAAGAACGCCATCAATTATTTGTGGAGCCAGAAGGATGGAATACTTGCGAAGTTTATGTAAATGGTTTTTCTACATCACTTCCAGAAGATATTCAATTTAAAGCTTTGAGTTCTGTGGCAGGTTTTGAAAAAGTAAAATTCTTTAGACCAGGTTATGCAATCGAATATGATTTCTTTCCGCCGACGCAGTTAAAACATACTTTGGAAACGAAGCTAATCGAAGGATTGTATTTTGCTGGACAAATTAACGGAACAACCGGATATGAAGAAGCAGCGTCGCAAGGATTGATGGCAGGAATAAATGCGCATTTAAAAGTGCACGAAAAAGAGCCTTTAATTTTAAAACGCGATGAAGCTTATATTGGAGTTTTAATTGACGATTTAATTACCAAAGGAACAGAAGAACCTTATCGAATGTTTACTTCTCGTGCTGAATATAGAACACTGCTGCGTCAGGATAATGCCGATTTCAGATTGACGCCAATGTCATACGAAATTGGTTTAGCGTCTGAAGATCGTTTACGAAGAATGGAAAGAAAATTAAACGAATCTGAAAAGATGGTTTCGTTTTTTAAAGAAACAAGTGTAAGCGTTGCAGAAACAAATCCAATTTTAGAATCAAAAGAATCTGCACCAATTTCGCAGGGAGATAAAATGTTTAAGATTTTCTCTCGTCCGCAGATCGAACTAGAAGATATGTTGAAATTTGAGAAAGTTTCTAGTTATGTTCAAGAAAACGATTTGGATGAAGAAATCGTAGAACAAGCCGTAATTCAAGTTAAATATTCTGGATATATCGAGAAAGAAAGAAATAATGCGGATAAACTAAATCGTTTAGAAGATGTAAAAATTCCAGAGAATTTTGATTACAATAAAATCAAATCAATGTCGATAGAAGCAAAACAGAAATTAACCAAGATTCGTCCTGTAACCATTTCGCAAGCTTCAAGAATAAGCGGCGTTTCACCAAGTGATATTTCGGTGCTTTTGATTTATATGGGAAGATAATTAATTTCAAATTTTAAAGTCTAGATTGATTTGGATATCTTAATTCACTAATCTAAACTTAAAATTTGAAAACTGAATTAAAGTTGTTCCACGTGAAACGCTGTAATATAAAAATAAAATAAAATCTAAAAATGAAAATCTATCGTTTTTAGATTTTTTGTAAATTAAACCAAATACCTAGAGAATTAAAAAATGAACGTTTTAAACAAAAAACATTTTCTTACTGTAAAAGATCATTCTGTTTCTAAAGAAACTTTTGATTTGTATCATGACGAAGAATTAGATATGCTGATTACTTATCCGCAGCCCGAACTTCAAAATCTTGGCAAATATTACGAAAGCGAAGATTATATTTCGCATACAGACAACAAACGTTCATTATTTGAAAAAGCATATCATTTTGTAAAAAATATTGCGCTTCAAAATAAACTGAATCTAATTAACAGTCAGCAGCCTCAAAAAGGAAGGATTTTAGATATTGGTGCTGGAACAGGAGATTTTCTTCTAACTGCAAAAAATAATGGCTGGGAAACAATTGGAGCAGAACCAAGCGAAAAAGCAAAAAATATTGCCAAACAAAAAGGGATCTCTTTTGTAGAAGAAATTAGCACTTTAGAAAACGGTTCATTTGATGTAATTACAATGTGGCACGTGTTAGAACACGTTCCTGATCTGGATGCTCAAATACAAGAATTAAAGCGATTATTAAAACCAACTGGAACATTAATTATTGCGGTTCCAAATTTCAAATCGTTTGATGCAAACCATTATCAAACTTTTTGGGCAGCTTATGATGTGCCGATTCACTTTTGGCATTTTTCTAAAAAAGCCATTCAATTACTTTTTGAAAGAGTAGATATGAAATTAGAAAAAGTGCTTCCAATGAAATTTGATTCGTTTTACGTGAGTCTGCTTTCAGAAAAATATAAGACAGGAAAAATGAATTATATAAAAGCATTGATCATTGGTTTAAAATCAAATTGGAAAGCTGGCAGCACAAAAGAGTATTCGTCGCATATTTATGTTTTAAAAAATAAATAGAAACAAAAAGACGTATTTTAAAAGCTATTTTACATTTTACTGTGAAATAGCTTTTTTGCATTTGAGAAGAATTGAAAAAGCATTATATTTTAACGATAAAGGGGGGTTATGGGAATGTTTTTTATGATAAATAAAAACAATATCATAAAATTTGCGCATTTTTTAAAGTTTATGCTGATGCTATCGTTTTTTTTATATTTTTGTCTTCAATACTTAAAAAAAATAGAATTATAAAAAATGAAAAAAGCATTAGTTATTATCGCACTTTCAGTTTTCGCAGTTTCTTGTAACAAAACAGCAGAGGTAAAGGAAGTAAAAACAGCTTACGTGGATACTTCGGTTTTGATGAAAGAGTACACTGAGGCAAAAGATCTAGAAGCAAAATACAAAGCTCAAGCGGAAGAAAAAGGAAGACAATTACAAGCTGAAATTTCACGTTTTAAACAAGACGCTGCTAATTTTCAAAGCCAGGCGCAGGCAAACGGTCAGGCATGGGCGCAGCAAAGAGGTGCTGAATTACAAAAAAGAGAGCAGCAGTTAGGTTATGCTCAACAAGCATTGGCACAACAACTGCAACAAGAAAGCGGAGTAGAAATGGATTCTCTTGTTAGCGGTGTTAAAAAATTCATTAAAGAATACGGAAAGAAAAACGGTTACTCTTATATCTACGGAACTGGAGATGCTGCAACTGTATTATATGCTGAAGACAAATACGACATCACAAAAACAATCATTAAAGAATTAAATGATAAATACAAAGCAGAGCCAAAAACAGATGCTAAACCAGCAGCTAAAGAAGGCGAAGAAGCAAAGAAATAAACTACCAAACTAACTAAATTACTGAAAACCTAAATCCACAAAGATTTAGGTTTTTTCTTTTTATAAAATGCGGTAATTTTATTTTTTAATACAAGCCCAATGCAAAACGTTTCAGAAGCGGCAGCTTACACATTACAATTCATCAATCAGACACAAAAATCCATTTTTCTTACGGGAAAAGCTGGAACAGGAAAAACTACGCTTTTGCGGGAAATTATAGAAACCACGCATAAAAATACAGTGGTGGTTGCACCAACGGGAATTGCTGCCCTGAATGCCGGAGGGGTTACGATTCACTCAATGTTTCAGCTTCCCTTTTCTGCATTTATTCCCTCGTACGAAGCGAACGCCCAATTTACAGAAACCGTTAAGTTTGAAAATAAAGAAACGCTTCGACGCCATTTCAAAATGAATAATCTGAAGCGAAACGTAATTCGAAACATGGAACTGCTCGTCATAGATGAAGTCAGTATGCTGCGGGCAGATCTACTCGACGCGGTAGATTTTATGATGCAGACCGTCCGCAGAAATACACAGCCATTTGGCGGCGTTCAGGTTTTGTTTATCGGAGATTTATTGCAATTGCCTCCGGTTATTCGCGATGAGGAGTGGCGAACGCTGAAAAACTATTACCGAGGCAAATTCTTTTTTCATTCTCACGTATTGCAGCAATATCCGCCGCTTTACATCGAATTGTCCAAAATATACCGACAAACAGACGATGCATTTATTTCGGTTTTAAACAATTTGCGAAACAATCAGATCAGTGCGCAGGACATAGAGGTTCTAAATCAGTATGTTAAGCCAGATTTTGACTTCAAAGAAAACAAAGGCTACATCACCTTAACAACCCATAATGCCAAGGCGGATTCTATTAACTCACAGTCAATCAATGATTTGGATGGAAAAGAATATATTTACACGCCTTTTGTGGTTGGAGATTTCCCAGAAAAGATCTTTCCGGTCGAAGAAGAATTAAAACTGAAAGTCGGAGCTCAGATTATGTTTGTTAAAAATGATTTGTCTTTTGAAAAAAGATATTTCAACGGAAAAATGGGTGTGGTCAAATCTTTGTCTGATGAAGAAATCTTTGTTCACTTTCCAGAAGAGAACATGACACTGGAAGTAGAAAAATACGAATGGAAAAATATTCGATACAAAGTCAACGAACAGACCAAAGAAATCGAAGAGGAAGTTTTGGGAACTTTTGCGCACTATCCGATCAAACTGGCGTGGGCGATTACAGTTCATAAAAGCCAAGGTTTAACTTTTGACAAAGCAGCGCTTGATGTATCGCAAGTTTTTCTGCCCGGCCAGGCCTATGTAGCACTTTCGCGTTTACGTTCCTTAAATGGGCTCATTTTGCTTTCTCCGATGAGGATGAATGGTATTTCTAACGATCAAGATGTGATGGATTATGCTTTGAATAAAGCTACCGAAGAAACCTTGAAGAACTCTCTTCACTTCGAAACCAAAAATTTTATTCACAACTATTTGATAAACAGTTTCAATTGGAGCGAACTGGCACAGGAATGGCGCAATCATCGTTTTAGTTATAACGAAAATGCAGCAGGATCAGAAAAATCAAAACATTCCGTTTGGGCGCACAAGCGTCTTGAGACCATAGAGCAGCTTTTAGACCCTTCGCAGAAATTTATAATACAGCTTAATAAAATTTTCACAAAAGATACCGTCGATTTGTTTTTTGTAAAGGAAAGGGTAGATGCCGCCTACGATTATTTCCATAAGGCGATGGATAAACTGGTCGAGGATTTGATGTATAAAATGGCTGAAATTCAAAAATTCAAAAAGGTAAAAGAGTTTTATGAAGAACTCACAATTTTGGAGGACTTGCAGACAAAAGCGGTTTTAAGATTGATGAAAGCCAAATTGTTAATGGAAGTAGTAGTTTCTGGAGAAGCGATCTCAAAAGAAAAACTTTCATCGCCGGTAATCAAAAACTACAAAAGCAGCAAAACAGAAAAGATCCGCGATGAGCTTAAAATAACAAATACAGACATTTTTAGAGAAGATGTGCCAGTTGTTCGATATAAGTCAGCTAAAGCAACCAAAAGTGAGCTTAAAACGGCTAAAAAAACGACTGTTGAAGAAACGCACGATCTATGGCTCGAGAAAAATTCTATTGAAGCTATTGCAAGAATGCGTAAATTAACGGTACAAACCATTGAAACACATTTGATAAAACTAATTCAGGCTAAAAAAGTGGATATTAATGAAGTTTTACCGTACGATAAGATTTTAGCACTTCGAGAAGCATTTCAATTTTATCAAGAAGAATCTTTGGGCGGTTTGAAAGAAAAACATGGCGATGAATTTACCTGGGACGAACTAAAAATGTTTAAAGCGAGCATAAATTAATCTCAGAAAATAGTCCCACGTGAAACAGTGCACTTGTTTTTCAAAAGTCTAATTTTTAATGCAATAAATCATTTTATATGAGAATTTTCAAAGCCTTACTAGTTATTTTATGCTGCTGTTCGTCATTCGCGAATGCGCAGGAACTCAAACCAGATTACCAAAAATTTGTTTCTAAATTTATTCAGGAAGTCAAAAGCGGAGACAAAGAAGCGATTGCCAAACGGGTGCGTTATCCGTTAAAGCGCGATTATCCCATTCCGTCAATAAAGAACAAAACAGATTTTATAAAAAGATATAATGAAATGTTTGATAAAGTTCTGACTGAAAAAATTACCCAATCGGATCCTGCAAAAAATTGGGAGGAAGTCGGCTGGCGCGGTATAATGCTGAACCAAGGCGACATGTGGATGGATACAGATGGAAAAATAATTGCAATCAACTATCAGTCTGAAGTAGAAAAGAAACAGAAAAATGCATTGATTGCCGCGCAGAAAAAATCGGTACATGCATCCATTTCAAAGTTTAAAGAGCCGGTTGCTGTTATAGAAACTTCCAAATTTAGAATTAGAATCGATGATCTGGGAAACAACAATTATCGTTATGCTTCATGGTCAGTAAAAAAGAAAATGACCGATACACCAGATTTGATCATCGAAAATGGTACTTTTTTTGCCGACGGAACTGGAGGCAATCATCATTTCGAATTTAAAAAAGGTAATTTTAGATACGAGTGCCATTTTATCGTTTTAGGAGAAAGAGGAACAGCTCCGGCAATGCTGTTTATTTATCAGTCAGAAAAGGAAATACTTTCTCAAGATGCCAAGATTGTTCCACAATAAACAAAAAAGCCTAATTCTTAATGAATTAGGCTTTTTTAGTTATATTGCAGAGAGTGCTTTTTCGAGTTCTTTTTCCTGAGTGATTTGTGTTAATTTTAGTTTCTGGATTGTAACCTCGTTTTCCTTGATTTTCAGTTTTTGTTTTTGAACTTCTACATCAGAAACAGAATTAGTGTTTATTTTTTTCTCAATTTTCTGATTTTCCACTTCCATTTTACTGATTTTTTCTCGGGTGGTTTTTAGCTTACTTTCAGACTTGTCCAGATCTTTCTTTTTAGATTCCAATTCTTTTTGCTCTTTTTTCAGCGCTTTAATTTTATCATCTAATTTGTTTTGATTTTCCTTAACGATTTTTTGAGTTTCGGCTTGCGATTTTTTCAATGCAATTTCTTGTTGTGAAGCGATTTGTGATTGGGCAAAAAAGGTTTGCGAATTAAGTAATACTACTAAGGCGAAGAGTTTTAAAATTTTATCCATAAATTATAATTTTTAGGGACGAATTTATGATTTCAAATCCTGAAAAAATACCCGACAAAAGTTTAATAACAATAAAATAAGACTAAAAGCGGACTTCAATTCTGGTTTTCAATTTACGTTTTAGCTCCCGCCAGCCCAGCTTTGTGCAACGGGAATATTAGCGGCGGATATTTGTAACTATCTTATCTGTTTAATGTTGGGAGCCAATTTTTTAATATTTTTTAAAAAAAACGACTGAAAATTGATTTAAGAATAAGAGAATAATTTTAAAAAAAAGAGTGAAAATATTTTCTCTTTTGGCTTGATAAAAGAGAAAATATTTTTCTGTTTTGGGTTATTCCAATTTTTCAGCAAAGCTGAGAATATAACCGTTTAGATCTTTGAGGTAAAACTCATGCATGCCGTACCAGGTTTTTTTGAGTTCGGTTATTTCGAGGTTTTTGTTTTGAAGACTTTGGTATAGATTTTCGATGCCTTCAATTTCCATGTAGAAAGAAACGCTGGCTCCAATGGGCATTCCTTCAGAAAAAACAACATCCGTTTTAAAATTGTCCGAACGCTGTATCATAATTTCTGCGGCGCCTTGCTGCATCATGGCATAGACATATTCTTTGTCTTCAAAAAGAATTTGGTCAACACCATCCTGAGTTTCGGGAACAGCCATTACTAATTTAAAACCGAAATTTTCGGAATAGAATAAAACAGTTTTTCGGATATCGCTTACTTCAAAATTGGGAGATAATTTGCTTATTTTCATTTAAATAAAATTAAAAATTAAGCCCGAAAATTATTTTTATTCGCGGGTTGATAATTGTAAAAATCGGTCATTTTTATTTTTGTGAAGCTCTTTTGGAGTAGCACCAGTATATTTTTTGACTTCTTTGATAAAGTGAGCCTGATCAAAAAAATCTTCTTGCGGCTGGAGACTTCCCAAAGCAATTTCGCCATAAGCCGCATTACAGCGCACGATCTTAAGAAACTCTTTGAGCGGAATACCGAACTGGGAATTAAAATACCGGTTAATCTGCCTGCTGCTCCAGAAAATTTGGTCAGCAAGTTCGGCGACTGTTTTTGCCTTGTGCTGATAAACAAGATCGAATAATTTTATTTTTCGACCGTCAATTTCATTTAGCTGCTGGATTTGAGTATGTAACTGCTGTGCTATTCCAGCAGCAAACGTTTCAAAATCATTACTGCGGTACTTTTCGATGTTCCAAAATGAAAAAGCTAGATTTTCGGCCGAATCCAGCACAGATTTAATCTCTGACTTAAAAAGATACTCAATTGCCAGAATTTTGAATCTAACGGCAAAAAAAGTGGTATTTTTGGGTATTGGGATGTCTTTTGGCTTTGTCCATATTCCAGTAAGCTTTACAGTAGTTAGAATTTCGTTTTCAAATTCGGCAATCAAATCAAAATAACCGTCGGGTAGAATAGTGTGCTGTACTTCGCTGTCGGTGGTTTGATAAAACCAGAACGACTTTACGAAAGTGCTTAAAAATCCGTTAGGTTTAATTTCTTTATAATTGCTCATGGTTTCGATTCGGTTTTAATATCTCAATTTCGTAACCCATCGCAGACAAGTAAAGCAATCCATCCTGTTTTTCTAATAGATCAATTCCTGTCCAGCCGTTTTGTAAACCTTTTAGAATCAGTTGGCGGATCAGTTTGGGTTCGTTGAGATTTACAATTTCTGTGGTATTCGATAGTTTGTTTATCAGTGCAACACCCGATTTCAATTGCTGGCCTGCATACGGATGGTCAATTGTCAGAAAGTCGAGAATTAAAGGTGTCTTTTTATGACCTTCCAAGAAAACTTTGATGGTCAATGTATTAGTCTCCGTATTAGAATGGTATTGGTCTGTTACGATATACAAATATTGAAAACCGTTTAAGATTATTTTACGAAGTTTATTTTTCATCGAAACGTATGTTTTTCCAAGTGCTTACGGCCCAATCCAGATCGGCTTTTTCGTCAAAATAAAAAACGTGGTAAAGCAATTCTTTGTCGACTATAGAAAATCCGTAAAGTACATCGTAAGTTTTCTGTCCGTCAGTTTCTTCAATCAAGTAGCCAATTCGTAAAACAGCAGCATCAGAAAATTCAAATCGCTGCAATGTTTTAGAGCGGCTTTGGTCACGGTTTTCAATCTCTTGTAGATAATCTTGATAAAGCTCGTTCTTACTTTTATCAGATTCCCATACCACTAACCGAAGTGATTTGTCTCCAGTAGTAAAAAACAATGTTCCGTCTTCTTCCATCGAACCTTCAAAAAGATTATTGATTTCGATGCTCCATTGATCAGTCAGCTGCTGGGTCGTCATGTAATCATCTTCCAAATCAAAATCGGTTACCTTGTACCATTCCGAATCATCATCTTTTCTTTCATATACAGAGCCAACTCCTTTCAGTAAAATCTCTTCTAGCGAAGGGTCGATTTTGAGAATGGTTGAAGGATGGTAAATTCCAGCATTATCTGAGTTATCTGTATGCTCTTCAGATTCAGATCCAGAAAAAATTCTCCAGCCGCTGTCTTCGGGGCGTGTTCTTTTTTCACGATACAAAAAGTGAGGTTTAATGTTTTGATCAACAACCATTTTTGAAACCATAAGCCCGCCTATTTCTGGGAAATGATCAAAATTATTTTCTCTTTCGGTTTGTTTCTTTTTAAAGATTTTCATGATTATCGGTTTATAATAGCGGCACAAGAATGCTGTGATGTTAACGTTTCGCGTGGAACGTAAAACTATAAAAATCCAATTAAAAAGAGTTTATCATGTTGAATACATTTCAAATGCATGAATTTTTAAATCTGCTTCAAATAGATTTCCAACGGGTTAACTTTGGATTTCCATCAAAATTTAAATTTTACTTCGGAAGTTGTTGTTTTTTAAAAGCAAATGTCAAAAAAAATTAACGCAGATTTTAGTACAAAATAATAAATTATGTTCAATGATGTAGTTTCTTAATCGAAAACAGAAAAAGCCAAAAAAAATCCCATTCTTTCGAATAGGATTTTAGTATAACTATAGATTTTCAACAAGAATCCAAGCATCGGGATTTTCGCCTTTTTGAATTTCTTTTTGAGCTTGTTCTGCCTCGCGCATTGTGGCATAACTTCCATAAACGACAGGAAATAATCCGTGTTTGTCTTCGCCAAGCATTCTGGCATTGTAACCATCTTTAATCAATTGATTATATGCTTTTTTTGCATTTGCTTCACTTCTAAACGCTCCAGCCATAATGTGGTACGGCATGGTTGGTTCTGCTGTTTCGACTTTTACAGAATCTACAGAAAGTGTTACTGCGGGAAGCGGACTTTTGATGAAGAAAGTAGCCTCTTGAATTTTGTTCTGCACTTTTTTCTGAACCGCTTTTTCTACTACAAGCGTTTGATTATCGATTTGGTTTTGATACAAAGGATAACCGATACTTCCGGTTATACCAAGACCTAAAACAAAAATTGCCGCATAGCGTAAAAACGGGTTAGAAGTTTTCGTTTCTTCATCATCAGATTTTAAGGCAATTACCTCTTTTTCTTTTGAAGATAATTTTTCAACTTTTTTCTCAAAGATTTCTCTTTTCACCATTGGAGATACAAACGGACTTAAACCAAAAGAGGCAGCAAGAAAGTTAGTTTGATCGTTTGGTGTAAAAATGATGTTTCGTTCAGAGTTTAAACGAATCTCACCTATATTTTTCAGTAGAATTACACCATTCTCGTCCAAAGTTTTCTGCCAGCTTAAAACCTCAAAAGCAATAGCACTTACAGCAAAACCATAAGAAGTTTTTTCTGCATGTGCAATATGATTGGCCAAAAGACCGTCGTTGTTTTTAATACGGCTGTTGAAAGAAACTGTTTTTTTTGGCGGAAAAAACGAATTTGTGCTTTCATTAAGCTGAGCCGAATGACTTTCGGTTAAAAAAGCACCAAATCCAGGAACCGTTACACACTGATAACGGTACAATAACTGTGAAATATAAAGTTCGATTTTCATATCAGCAAAGTTATGCATCCCGTATAGTTATCAAAATTTTATTCACAATTTTTATTAACAATTGGAATAATTTTATAGATACTTAATTAACAATTAGTTGTGTTTATAGTTATTATCAAGAATCGTAAATAAACAATTTTTATGTTAAAATTTATTAAGAAATTACTTTGTTTATCGCATATTTGCCGATCGAAAGAAGCTTTTCTGAAACTCTATTTTACATAATGTTTTTAAAAATGAACGAGCAAGAATTATTTTATTTATTAGCCTTATTAAAGATTGAGGGAGTAGGGGATATTATGGCAAAAAAGCTGCTGCATTCCTGCGGTGATGCCGCCGCAGTTTTTAAAGCAAAGAATACGCAGCTGGCTGGAATTGATGGAATTGGAACAATTTTACTGAAAAACTTAAAAGACAAAACAGTTTTTGAGAAAGCCGAAGTAGAGCTCAATTTTATAAAATCCAATCAGATTAATACTTCTTTTTATTTGGATGAAAGTTATCCAGAACGACTAAAACATTGTTTCGATGCCCCTGTTTTACTTTTTACCGCTGGAAATATCAATTTTAAAAATAGGAAAATAATTAGTATAGTGGGCACACGCCAAATCACGAGCTACGGGACAGAATGCTGCAAAAAACTGATCGAAGATATTGCACCGCTGAACCCCATAATTGTGAGCGGATTTGCATATGGTGTTGACATTGTCGCGCATCAAACAGCTATGGACTTAGGTTTGCAGACGATTGGAGTCTTGGCTCATGGATTGAATCACATTTATCCGAGAACGCACAAAAAGTACATGGCAAAAATGGAAGAAAATGGTGGTTTTATAACGGAGTTTTGGAGTAACTCAACCCCAGACAAAGAAAAATTTGTGCGGCGAAACCGAATTGTAGCGGGTATGACGGAAGCGACTATTGTAATCGAATCTGCAGACAAAGGCGGTTCGTTGATAACAGCAAATATGGCCAACGAATACAATCGAGATGTTTTTGCTGTGCCTGGAAGAGTGACAGACAAATACAGTCAAGGCTGTAATAATTTAATTAAAACTCAGAAAGCAAATGTTTTAACCAGCGGCGCAGATTTGATTTACATTCTCAATTGGGACATTGAGACAAAATTGCCTGGAATTCAAAAACAGCTTTTTATTGATCTTGATCCTGACGAGCAGAAAATCTATGACTTTCTATTAAAAAACGGTAAAGAACTTCTGGACATTATAGCGCTCCAATGCGATTTTCCAATCTTTAAAATGTCAGGAATTTTATTGAATATGGAACTAAAAGGCGTAATAAGACCTTTGCCTGGAAAACTTTTTGAAGTTATTTAACGCAGAAAATCTTATTTATTTTTTAAAATGTCTATATAGTTTGTATAAAATATACAGCAGTAAAAGACCAAATAGGATATTTAAAATCTGAAATAAATAAGGCGGAATATCGTAATCCTCGGTGTATTTATCCATCTTTTTAAATTTTAAAAGATTAATAAACATGAAGTTACAAAAAATATTATATAAATAAAAAACGTTGATCATTTTAATTTGATCAACGCTTTACTTAAGTAATTCAGAGTTACTTACTATTTTTCAAATCCTAAAACCTGTCTCACTTTTGCCAAAACAGCATCAGCGGTAATAGAAGCTTTTGCAGCACCTTTTTTCAAGAGCGCATCGACTTCATCCAGATTGTTGATATAGTAATTGTATTTTTCTCTTTCTATTTTAAATTTTTCTGTAATCAATTCAAACAAGGCTTGTTTCGCATGACCGTAACCATAATTTCCGCCTAGATAATTGGCTCTCATTTGTGCGATTTGCTCTTGTGTTGCTAACAAAGAATAAATGGCAAAAGCATTACAAGTATCTGGGTTTTTTGGAGCTTCAAGCGGCGTGCTGTCTGTTTCGATACTCATTACTTGTTTGCGTAATGTTTTATCATCCAAAAATATATTGATAATATTGTTCGCAGACTTACTCATCTTTCCTCCGTTAGTTCCAGGGATCAGCATACTGTCTTCTTGTATTTTTGCTTCTGGAATTACAAAAGTTTCTCCCATTTGATGGTTAAAACGTGAAGCGACATCACGAGTAATTTCTAAATGCTGCAGTTGGTCTTTTCCAACTGGAACATATTCAGCATCATACAATAAAATGTCCGCCGCCATTAACATCGGGTACGTGAAAAGCCCGGCGTTAACATCATCCAAACGATCTGCTTTATCTTTGAAAGAATGTGCTAAAGTTAATCTTTGAAAAGGAAAAAAACAGCTTAAATACCAAGTCAATTCAGTAGTTTGAACCACATCAGATTGTCTGTAAAAGATAACTTTTTCAGGATTTAAACCACATGCTAGCCAAGCCGCAGCTGTGCTGTAGGTGTTTTCTCTTAAAGTTTTGCCGTCTTTAATCTGAGTGATCGAATGCAAATCAGCAATAAACAAATAAGATTCGTTATCTGGATTGTTTGACAATTCGATTGCTGGAATAATTGCTCCTAATAAATTTCCTAAGTGAGGTGTTCCAGTACTTTGAACACCGGTAAGTATTTTTGCCATTATTTTTATTTCTTATCTGCAAATGTCGGAATGTTTTTTTTAACCGCAAAGGAGTGTTTTGTTTTAGCGATGGGTTGTGAGATATATTCTTTGAGATTTTTAACGCGGAGTTGTCGGAGTTTTACTCGGAGGAATGAAGTTTTTTCAGATGTGTTCTTTGACATTTTTAACGCGGAGTTTTCGGAGTTTTACGCGGAGGAAAGAAGTTTTTGAGATGTATTCTTTGAGATTTTTAACGCGGAGTTCTCGGAGTTTTACGCAGAGGAAAGGAGTTTTTGAGATATATTCTTTGAAATTTTTAACGCAGAGTTCGCGGAGTTTTACGCAGAGGAAAGAAGTTTTTGAGATATATTCTTTGACATTTTTAACGCGGAGCTCGCGGAGTTTTACACAGAGGAAAGAAGTTTTTGAGATGTATTCTTTGAGATTTTTAACGCGGAGTTATCGGAGTTTTTCGCAGAGGAAAGAAGTTTTTTGAGATATTCTTTGACATTTTTAACGCAGAGTTATCGGAGTTTTTCGCAGAGTAAAAGAGGTGTTTAAGTTTTTTGATTTGTTTTAACGCAGAGCTCGCGGAGTTTTTTACGCAGAAAAGAAGTTTTTTAAAGTTCAGGGGAATTGTATTCTTTTGTTATTGATTATTTATGACTCTTCGGATACCATTTTTCAATAAAAGTTCATTGAAATTTATTAATAAACCCAATTTGTATTTTCCTAATCGGAGGTAGGTTAGAGTTTGTGCTAAATGATTTGTGGTTAAAGACTCAACCGTTTTAATTTCGATTACAAATTTGTTTTCTACGAGTAAATCCAGACGATATGCGCAGTTTAATTGCACTTCTTCAAAAATCAAAGGCAGAAATTTTTCCTTTTCAACTTTTAAACCTCTTTGTTTAATTTTGTAAAATAAACATTCTTTGTAGACGTTTTCCAACAAACCAGGTCCCAATATTTTATGTACCTCTATGGCAAGTCCAATTACAATCGTTGAGATTTCATTTTCAGTCATTATTATTTATAATTTTAACACATAATTTCATGCAAAAATATATAATTTTTCTTATTGATTGAAACATAAATTAATTTTTGTAGAAAGAGAGTTTTCAAATCTATAATAGTATTCTTTGTAAGCTTAAAAATTTCAAAGAATATATCTCAAAATACTTCATTCCTCGGAGTAAAACTCCGCGAGCTCAGCGTTAAAAATGCCAAAGAATACATCTCAAAAACTTCTTTCCTCTGCGTAAAACTCCGCGAGCTCCGCGTTAAAAATATCAAAGTCAATACTATTAGAATTCTGTATTAAAATTATTGATCATCAATTTTCTCAGAATTAAAATATTCAGAAAATATTCATTTCTCTTTCTTACTTTTGAAGCTATGAAAATATTTAAAATTGCTTTTTGGATTCTTTGGCGGATTTGGTTTTACATTTTAATGGCAATTCCAATCCTAATCATGCTTCCTTTTTTGATACTATCTATTCTCTCAGAAAAAGGATATCCGTATTTTTTTAAAATGGCACAAATCTGGGCCAGAATTATCCTTTTCGGGATGGGTTTTTATTATACCGTAAAACGCGAACAGAAACTTATTAAAGGCAAAAGTTATATGATTGTTGCGAATCACACTTCGATGACCGATATCATGCTTACGCTTGTATTGATGAAAAATCCTTTTGTATTTGTCGGGAAGAAAGAATTGGTAAAGATTCCGCTATTTGGCTTCTTTTATAAGCGAACTTGTATACTAGTTGACCGTAATTCATCAAAAAGCAAAAATGAAGTCTTTAAAAGGGCTCAAAATCGTTTGAATCAAGGATTGAGTATTTGTATTTTTCCTGAAGGAGGAGTTCCAGATGATGAAAGTATTTTGCTGGACGAATTTAAAGACGGTGCTTTTAGATTGGCGATTGATCATCAGATTCCGATTGTTCCGATCGTTTTCCCAGACAATAAAGAGCGTTTTCCATATCGATTTTTAAGTGGCAGCCCCGGTAAAATGAGAGTAAGAATTCTGCCTTTTATAGAAACAGCTGGTCTGACAACCGATAATCGTAAAGAACTCAAGGAAAAAGTTCGATCTGTAATCTACGATGGGTTGATCAAATTTCAAAAATAAACAGTACGTCTGTAATACAAAAAGCCTTAAGATTGCGAAACCTTAAGGCTTTTTCTTTGAATAAAAACCCCCATTTTTATTCAAAAATTATCTGTGAATAATCTTTTCCGAAATGAAACGTAAAACTTTTTTAATCTTTAATTTGGTTTTTCTTCGGTTTTTACTGTACAACAATTCTATTTTCTCTTTCATGGTTAAAAATATTAATAGTTGATAATTAAGAGTTTATATAATAACTCCAGTTAGTGTCACATTATTATAGATGAAGAAAAATGAAAAAGGTTGCTTGGTAGGAGTAAATTTTTTTTATAAGTCCGAAATTAAAAAATCCGTTAGTTTCGCGCTAACGGATTTTAAATCAACTAAACAACCAAATTTAATTCTAAAAAAGCTAAAAAGTATATGGGATACCATTTTTGTAACAGCTTTTATTGAAGATGATTTAGTTGCAAAAAGGTTGCGTGCTTTTCACTATTATTTTTAAAATAAAAAAACCGACAGATTCAAAAAATCTATCGGTTTGAGTTTTTTTGGAAAAAACAGAAAATAAAATATTAAGCGTTTGCTAGTTCTTTGATATGTTCTTTAATTTTAACTTCCAGTTCGTCAGCAAGTTCTGGATTATCCTTAATCAAATTTTTAACAGCATCACGTCCTTGTCCTAGTTTTGTATCTCCGTAGCTAAACCAAGATCCAGCCTTTTTAACGATATCAAATTCTACGGCAAGATCTAAAATTTCACCTGTTTTAGAAACTCCTTCTCCGTACATAATGTCAAATTCGGCAGTTTTAAAAGGCGGTGCTACTTTATTTTTAACGATCTTAACTTTGGTTCTGTTACCAATTACGTTTTCACCGTCTTTAATTTGTGCAGAACGACGAATATCTAAACGTACCGAAGCGTAAAATTTAAGGGCGTTACCTCCTGTTGTAGTTTCAGGATTTCCGAACATCACACCAATTTTTTCACGAAGCTGGTTGATAAAGAAAACCGTACAATTTGTTTTACTGATAGTTCCAGTAAGTTTTCTTAAAGCCTGAGACATCAAACGAGCATGAAGACCCATTTTAGAATCTCCCATTTCGCCTTCAATTTCACTTTTTGGAGTCAAGGCTGCAACTGAGTCAATTACAACAATATCTATAGCTCCAGAACGAATTAAGTTTTCGGCAATTTCTAATGCCTGCTCACCATTATCCGGCTGAGAGATAATTAAGTTCTCAATATCTACGTTTAATTTCTCTGCATAATTTCTATCGAAAGCATGTTCAGCATCGATAAACGCAGCAATACCGCCCGCTTTTTGAGCTTCGGCAATCGCATGCAGCGTTAATGTGGTCTTACCAGAAGATTCTGGACCGTATATTTCAATAATTCTTCCTTTTGGGTAACCGTTTACTCCAAGAGCTAAATCAACTCCAAGAGAGCCAGAAGAAATCGTTTCTACTTCTACAATAGCTTTGTCACCCATTTTCATTACGGTTCCTTTTCCGTAGGTTTTGTCAAGTTTATCAAGTGTTAACTGTAACGCTTTTAATTTGGCTTCTTTGTCTGAACTCATCTTTTCTTTTAATTATCTAATTTGTTATTTTTAGCTTTCAAAATAAAACAGAAGAAACAATTTTCCGGCTTTTATTTGACAGCTTGTAATTTTGTAAAATTACTTCTTTTTTTGAAGTTTCAGCACTTCAAATTGTTCCAAATTGTCACAATTTTCATTATAAAAACAAAGCCTTTAATTCGGTAGCATCAGAGGGTTTTATTTTTCCGGCAAGCAGTAAACTCAACTGTTTGCGGCGAAGCGCAGCTTCAAAACGCTGAATTTCCAGATCGGTTTCGGGTACGATAGGCGGCACTTCAACAGGTCTTCCGCTATCATCCACTGCAACAAAAGTATAAATAGCTTCGTTGGCTTTGGTTCTGCTTCCGGATTCACGGTCTTCTACCCAAACATCAATAAAAACTTCCATAGAGCTTTTAAAAGATCTCGAAACCTTTGCTTCTATCGTGACTACGGCTCCAAGGGGAATGGCTCTGTTAAAAGCTACGTGGTTTACAGAAGCGGTAACTACAATTCGGCGTGAATGTCTGCGTGCTGCAATACTTGCCGCACGGTCCATTCTAGCTAATAATTCGCCGCCAAATAAATTGTTTAAAGGATTTGTTTCGCTCGGTAAAACTAAATCAGTTAAAATAGTTAATGATTCTGAAGGATGTTTTGGATTCATTTTTTTATGTAAAATTTATTTTTGCCACAGATGGAACGGATTCAAAAAATCTGCGAAATCTGCGGCTAACGTTTTTAAAATTGCAGCTTGTTTAATTCAGCCAGTAAACAGCTATTACAGCTGGTATAAAATAGATAACGATGGTTCTCGCGCCGTCATAATCTTTTGCAAGTCTCTGCCCGAAAAGCATCATTAACAAACAGATGCATGAAAAAATTGCACCGTAAAAACCAAATTCTCTTCCGTTATTTGTCAATAATTGAATGGCTCCAACGACACATAAAATTCCAGAAATTAATTCTAAAATTAATAAATGCAGTAAGGCAAGCGGCACATGATTTTTTAAAGGCGTTTTAGAAAAATGTTCTTTAAGCCATGATACATTATCCTTCCAATAAAAAATTTTTTCGTAACCTGATTGTAAAAAAGTTAAAGCCAAAAAAGCTAAAAGTAAAATTGAGGCAACATTGTTCATTTTGAAATCTATTTTTTATGAATTAAACGAGTCAGTTTAATAGATAAATCGGTTAGAATAATTTTTGCATTTCCATTTCTTTCAATGTGATATAAGGCATCAGAAAGTTCTTTGAAAATTTCGTGAATATTATTTCCGTTCACAAAAGGAGCAAAATTCTCTAATTTAAATTTATCCACTTTGGGTTCAATGTAAACTAAATCGGGTGCTTGATAATTGAGCAGGAGTGCTTGTCTGAACATTTCAATACAAAACTGTATGAATTTTTTCTGGCTCTCACGTCCTAATGAAGCAATTTCTTCGCTCCAGGAAATAAGATCCTGAATGGCTGCCGCATTTCCTTTTGCTCTAAAAGCGGCGCGGACCCAATTGACAAACCATTGCTCAAACGGAAATTCAGAATCGTCTTCTTTTAATAAATGCAGCGCTTTACTAAAGTTTCCCTGCGCTTGATGCGCAATTTTTTTGGCCGCATTAGGATCTGTATTTTCTTGTTTGACCAAGGCTTCTGCGATCACTTTTTCAGGAAGCCCGTTAAAGTGAATCACCTGACAGCGCGAACGTATAGTTTGGATAATGTCTTCTTCGTTTTCTGAAATTAGAATAAACACCGTTTTGTCTGAGGGTTCTTCTAAAAGTTTCAGCAATTTGTTTGAGGCGGCGATGTTCATTTTATCGGCCATCCAGATTATCATGATTTTGTAACCGCCCTCGTAAGATTTCAGCGCAAGCGATTTCAAAACTTCCTGAGCATCTTCTACGCGAATTTCACCTTGTTTGTTCTGAACGCCCAGAATTTTATACCAATCGAACAAACCGCCATAGGGCATTTCTTGAATAAAAGAACGCCAGTCCTGAATAAAATCTAAACTTTTGGGTTTGGTTTTTACATCTTCTGTTGTAACAGTAGGATATATAAAATGGAGATCAGGATGTGATATACTGTCAAACTTTAAATTGCAGGAATCGTTTCCGTTTGAATTTTCGTCGCCGGTATTACTGCACAAAATATATTGTGCATAGGCAATAGCCGTTATTAAAGTACCGCTGCCTTCTGGACCGACAAATAATTGTGCATGCGGAATTCTGCCAGAAGCAGCACTTTTTATCAAGTGGCTTTTGATATAATCTTGACCTAAAATTTGAGAAAATTGCATTGAGCAAAGATAGAAGAAATTGGTGGAGTCAAAAATATTCCTGATAAAGTTTCTTAGTCAGTTTATGGAATCAAAAAAACCGGTGATTTTGATTTTTTTTGCTCGATGCTAACTGTTTTTTGTTAATAAATGACTCAATGCGAGCAGATATCAAGATTTTTTTGTTGATATTTTTTTTGAAAAACCGATAAACGTAAGTTTTTTTTGGTTATTAATTAATAGATTTTTTCGAAAAAGATAGCGAATATCTTACGGATCTCCTTTTAACATTTTTAACAAAAAGCCCGTTAAAACGCACATTTTCTCGACATAAGACTGGTTTTTAAGGTTTTTTTAAGATTTTTTTTTGAAAAAAAATTTCATTAGAGTTGTAATTTAAGTTAATTTATATATTTTTGTTTTTATCAACAACCAATTATAAATTCAGAATCTATGAAAGGGAAAATTATTTTATTTAGTGCATTTTTCATCCTAACTACAGCTGCAGTTTCTGCTCAAGCTAAGAACGCACCAAGAAGTATTATTAGTACAACAGCTCTTATTCGTAAGTACCATGATCAAAAAGAATTGAGTGGTATGCAGAAAGGAGAACTTTTGGAATTGTACATTGAGCGTATTAAAGTTCTTGTAAAAACGCTCCCTTATATTGCGTTGGTTACAAAACCAGGAGTTACTATGGCCGATCTTGGTATTCCAGACGATAGTGAGCACAAAAAAGTTTTAGATTTACAGGCTACAGGAACATCGTCATTTTTGGATACTACAGTAGAGTTCCAAAGAAAAATGATGCCTTACTCTGATAAAGGAAACTTAATTGCGGCTATTTTATTTTACGAAAGTACATTGAAATCTTTACACGAGTTCAACGAATTGAACGAAATGTAATAACAATATTTTTAAAACCTTTTTTAAACTATTTACGTAAGAGAGATAAGATCTTCGGCAATAATTTTAAAAAAGATTAAAAAACAACTCGTTCTCGAAGTTGTCCGATTTTGATCGGATAACTCGGGAGGAGTTTTTTCATTTTGCATACCCAAATTTATTATTAACCTAATACCCCCTTATCATGAAAAAAATTACTCAATTGATCTGCGTTCTTTTGACGGTTACGAGTATGAGTGCTCAACAAGAGAAAGGAATTATGGGCTACAACAATTGGTTGAATAACTGGACCGAATTTAAGCCTAACAAAGTAGAGTATGGAGAAGCAAACCAAATTTTAGCAGGAAACATTTCTGTTAATACTAAATTGCTGAAAAGGAATATCTACGTTTTGCAAGGAAACGTATATGTGACAAACAATGCTGTTTTAACAATTGAGCCAGGAACTTTGATTATCGGTGATTTTGAAACGAAAGGAACATTGGTAGTTACAAAAGGTGCACAAATCGTTGCAGACGGTTTAGAAACAGACCCAATCGTATTTACTTCTAACCGCAGCCAGAAAAAAGCTGGAGACTGGGGTGGAATTGTAATCCTTGGTGATGCACCTATTAATAAATTCGGAAACGTAGGTTCTTATAACTTAGACTTAGATCCAACACTTACTACTTACGGTGGTGATAATGTTGCAGGAAATTCTGGAGTTTTACGTTATGTTAGAATTGAGTTTGCTGGTAAAAAAGTTAAAGGTGTAGATACTTTTAATGGTTTAACAGTTGCTGGTGCAGGTAACAAAACAATTTTTGACAATGTTATGGTAAGCTATTCGGGAGGTGACTCATTTGCTTTCTTCGGAGGTGATGTGAATGCTTCTAAATTAGTTTCTTATAAATCTATCAACGACGATTTTAAATTCACTCAAGGTGTACAATGTCGTTTATTCAACTCTTTAGCAATTAGATCTTCTTATTTGTCTAGTAACAAAGACGGTTCTCGTTGTATGGAAGTAAGATCATACGAGAAAAAGAATGAAACTGATTTTACTAAAAAAACTACACTTGTAGCTGCTACAAATATTACAATGCTTAATGATAGTGAAAATATTAAAGCTGATATCCAAGCAGGTTTAGTAAAAGAAGCTGTATATGTAGCTGAAACTGCTTCGCTTGAAATGAAACGTAGCGTAATCTCTGGATTTAATCCTGCTGTTTTATTAGACAGCAAAATTGAGATCAATGATGCCAATCTTAAAAAAATCAAATTTGAAGAAATGTTCTTTAACCTATGTAATGGTAACATCTTTACAGAGTACAATTCTAACAATGAAGATTTAGAGAGCTGGTATGGAAACAGTGTTTTCTTTAATGTTTACTCTCAAAGTACTAACAAAGAAACATTTATTGATATTGCAAATCCTAAAAGACCAGATTACAGATTACAATTAGGAAAAATCACGGCTTCAAGCGGCAATAGATAAATAGATTTCGATTTTTATTTCCACGGCGTAAATTTTATTAATAAAGTCCCCAGACACAATTTATGTATCGTCTCCAGGACCCAAATAAAGATCAAAACATAATGGCTCTATCAAAAAAGTATTTTATATATATAATATTTTTGGTTTCACCTGTTTCGTTAAGTCTGTATGCACAAACTACAGCAGAAAAACCGACAGAGAATAAAACTGTTTCTGTAAACCAAAAAGAAAAAACAGCTGATGTTTCGATCAGCAGCTTAGATAATTCTAATCAGTTTATGGCAGGGCTGTCCATCCCCAAGGACAGCCTTTCTATGGCAGCTGAATCAAATGCAGTATCTGCAGATTGTCAAGAAAATTCTATTTTAGCCTCAACTTCAGTACTTGCAAAAGATATTATTGAGAACTATAAATATGATTTTTCTGAAACATTTATAGATATTTTGTTTTTTGAGCGTATAGACTTAGCAAGAACACGCACTATATGATTCAAAAAATTACTTTATCTTTTTCTTATTTACTATTCTTATTCGGCATTTTCTTATTTGCTGGATCAGATTCATATGCCCAGACAATAGTGACGCAGCAACTTGGATATCCAAGAATTTGTGCTGGTCTTATTGTCGATGGCAAACCATTTAATGAATATAATGCAACATTTAGTTATGTAGACTTTCCTGCTGGCACAACTTTTCAAGTTGAACTTTCTGATACAGCAGGAAATTTTACGTCACCTATAGCAGCTACTACAATTTCTGTTGATACATCTGTACCGCAGCAGCAAACTATCAAATTTGCTGTGCCTACAGATTTAGTAGGTTCTGATACCTACAGTATGCGCATCAAAAGCGTTACAACAGTTCCGGTGTACAGTTTGAAGTATAGAAACTCTCAAAATGTATCCAATTTTCCAATTTATTACAGAACGTTTGTTGATTCCTTTTTTATCAACGACAAAAACAGCACAGCAGCATTTTGCTCAGGCGGAAGTCTAACTCTTTCTATAGATAATCCTACGCCCGCAAATCAATCTTCATCTCCAGCAAATTATCCGAATTTAAAATATAAGTGGTTTAAAGACGATGTTTTAATCTCAGGACAAAGCGGTAAAACGTTAACGGTAAATACTGCCGGAGTTTATTACGTACAGATTGATTACGGAGGATGTCTGGATGAGAATTTTAGTTCCAATCGTGTAACGGTTACTGCTGCAAATTCTGGTTCAGGCGTAACGGTTACTTCTAGTTTAGGAAACCCTTTTTGTGCCAGCGGTCAGGGAACTGTACTAACAGCAACTTCTGGAAATAAATACCAATGGAAAAAAGACGGAGCTGTAATCACCGGTGCAACCAACAGAACGTATGCAACGAACGAATCGGGTGTATATAGTGTTGAGGTAGATTTTGGCGGCTGTATTTCTTCTGGTTCTATCAATTTACAAAGCAACTCATTTGAGGCTAGTATTGATGTTCCAGACACTAGTACTATTGAAGAGGGTGAAGTAATAAATGTGTCTGTAACTACAGACGCAACAAGCCCAACGTTTGAATGGTTTTTAAATGGTAATGTAATTGCGGGAGCAACTACAAGCAGTTATGATGTTAAAGTAAGAGGCAGTTATAGAGTAAAAATTTCTCAAGCATCTGGATGTGTTGCTACAAAAGAATTTTCGTTTAGAGTTAACGGACAATCTGGACCAGCAACGGTTATTCCAAACATTGTTAAATTAAACGGAATGAATCCGTATTGGAATATTCCTGATGAATATAAAAACGATTCGACTAAAGTTATTATCATTAGTTCGAACGGCGATAAGGTACTCGACGTAGTTAATTATCAAGGCGACTGGCCTCAAAACAGTGTAGATTTTAAAAATGTCAATCCCGTTTATTACTATGTTATTCAAGGCGATGCAGGTGAAAAAAAAGGATCAATAACCGTGATAAAATAATATGAAGAAAATTTTACTATTCATCACTTTATTTTGCGGTTTTTCTATTGTACTCTATTCCCAGGAAGCTACTGAGAATGGAGTTGTTTCGTTTTCATTACCTATCAGAAATTCTTTAAAGTTTAATAGATATTTAATCAATCCAACATTCAGTTTTGTCCGCGAAGCAAACCCGTATGTAAGTTTTTATAATAAAAGACAATGGACCCAGTTTGACGATGCGCCCAATACGTATTTAGCAAACTATTCGGGAAGATTTAGAGAGAACGAAGCCTTTGCAGTTGGTTTATTCCAACAGAACTACGGATTAATGACAGTCTTTGGAGGTATGGTCAATTTTGCTCACAATATCGTTTTGCAAGAAGACAGCAATTTAACTTTTGGTTTAAATGTAGGTGCTTATCAAAGTGGTTTAAATAAAGGAAAAATCATTACAGACGATACAGATATTTTAACAGGTGAATTTCCATCTTACACGTTATTAACTGTTAACCCTGGAATCAACTACGGAACAGCTTTTCTTGATTTTGGACTTTCGATTAATAATTTAATTCTTTACAATTTCGGAGCCGGAATGGTAAAAGAAGATCCAGAAAGAGCAATAGAACTGCACGCAATGTATACTGGATATATTGATAGTTACGGATTTTTTGACAGAAGCCGTTTTTCTGGGATCGTAAAAACAGAACTTAAAAAAGACAAAACAGTTATTTCTGGACTTGGTATGCTGACACTTAAACAAGGAGTGTGGGGACAAGTAGGTTATAACACATTATATGGTGTTTCTGCAGGTTTGGGTGTTAATATTTCTCCAAGCATTGCAATAGAATACAATTATGAAAGAGGTATGGGTAATTTCGCCAACCTTGGAGGGTCGCACGAATTTGCGATCGCTTATAGATTCAAAAACAGAAATTATTATTACGGAGATGATGATGAAGGATCATTAATGGATCCGTCAAGACCAAAACCTGTACCAGCTAAACCAAAATCAGATGCAACTCAAGTTAACAGAGCTGATATCACTGAAAAGAACAGATTGGCTGCTGAAGCAAAAGCAAAAGCTGATGCAGAGGCAAAACAAGCAAGACTTGCCGCTGCGGAGAAAGTAAAAGCAGATGCTGCCGCTGCTGCGGAAGCAAAACAAGCAAAACTTGTTGCTGATGCAAAAGCAAAAGCCGATGCTGCCGCTGCTGCTAAAGCAAAATTAGAAGCAGATAATAAAGCTAAGGTAGACGCTGCCGAAGCACAGAAAATAAAACTTGCCGCAGATGCAAAAGCAAAAGCTGATGCCGCCGCTGCAGCGAGAGCACAAACGGCAACCGCAAACAGAGCAGTTGCTGCGACGCAAAAAACACAGGCACAATTGGCTGCAGATAAAGCGAGAGCCGATGCAGAAGAACGCAGATTAAAACTTGCTGCAGATAATAAGGCAAGAGTTGATGCTGCTGCAGCAGCAAGAGCACAAGCTGCTGCAAATAAACCAGGCGCAAACAAACCAGTTGCTGCTGCACAAAAAACACCAGCACAATTAGCAGCTGATAAAACAGCCGCTGATGCTGAAGCAATGAAACTTAAATTGGCTGCAGATGCAAAAGCTAAGGCAGATGCAGAAGCTGCTGCTAAAGCAAAAGCAGAAACTGCTAAACCAGCAGAACCGCAGAAAACACCAGCTCAATTAGCAGCTGATAAAGCCAAAGCAGATGCAGAGGCAATGAAGCTTAAATTGGCAGCAGACGCTAAAGCAAAAGCAGATGCAGAAGCTGCGGCTAAGGCAAAAGCAGAAGCAGCTAAAACTGCAGCACCACAAAAAACAGCCGCTCAATTGGCAGCTGAAAAAGCAAAAGCGGATGCTGAAGCGGCAAGAGAAGCAAGACTTGCTGCTGCTGAAAAAGCGAAGGCAGATGCAGAAGCACAAAGATTAAAACTAGCAGCAGACGCTAAAGCGAAAGCCGATGCAGCAGAAGCAAAACGTAAAGCTGATGTGAAAGCAAGAGCTGAAGCAGCAGACATGCAGTCTATATTAGCTGCCGATGCAAAAGCAAAAGCAGATTCGGACGCTTTACAAGCAAGATTAGCAGCTGAAGCAAAAGCAAAAGCAGCAGCCGAAGCTAAAACAAAAGCTTCTATTGATGCAGCAAACAAAGCGAAACTAGCAGCAGACGCAAAAGCAAAAGCAGCTGAAGAGGCAGCATTGAAAGAAAAATTGGCAGCTGATGCTAAAGCAAAAGCGGATGCAGAAGCAAGACAAGCAATTATCGCTGCTGAAGCAAAAGCAAAAGCTGACGCAGAAGCATTGAAATTAAAACAAGCGGAAGAAGCAAAACAAGCTCAGTTAGATGCTGAAGCAAAAGCCAAAGCAGATGCGGAGGCACTTCAAGCTAAATTGGCAGCCGATGCAAAAGCAAAAGCAGATGCAGAAGCGTTGAAAATAAAACAAGCTGAAGAAGCAAAATTAAAACAAGCAGAAGAAGCAAAACAAGCTCAGTTAGATGCTGAAGCAAAAGCCAAAGCAGATGCAGAGGCGCTTAAAGCTAAATTGGCAGCCGATGCAAAAGCGAAAGCAGATGTAGAAGCATTAAAAGTAAAACAAGCTGAAGAAGCGAAGCAGGCACAATTAGCAGCTGAAACAAAAGCAAAAGCGGATGCAGAGGCACTTAAAGCTAAGTTAGCAGCCGATGCAAAAGCGAAAGCAGATGCAGAAGCATTAAAAGTGAAACAAGCTGAAGAAGCGAAGCAGGCACAATTAGCAGCTGAAGCAAAAGCAAAAGCAGATGAGGAACAAGCAAAACTAGCAGCGGATGCTAAAGCAAAAGCAGATATGGAAGCTTTACAAGCTAAACTATTAGCGGATGCTAAAGTTAAAGCCGATGCTGAAGCTACTGCAAAAGCAAAAGCGGCTGCAGAAGCTAAAAAATTAGAAGAAGCAGAAGCGGCACGTCAAGCGAAATTAGAAGCCGATTCAAAAGCTAAGGCAGATGCAGAGGCATTAAAAGCAAAACAAGCAGCTGATGCTAAAGCAAAACAAGAAGAACAAGCGCGTCAAGCACAATTAGCAGCAGATGCTAAAGCAAAAGCAGATGCTGACGCATTGAAAATAAAACAAGCTGAGGAAGCGAAGCAGGCACAATTAGCAGCCGATGCAAAATCAAAAGCAGATGCAGAAGCAGCACAAGCAAAATTAGCGGCTGATGCTAAAGCAAAAGCAGATATGGAAGCTTTACAAGCTAAATTACTTGCAGATGCTAAAGTTAAAGCCGATGCTGAAGCTACTGCAAAAGCAAAAGCGGATGCGGAAGCTAAAAAATTACAAGAAGCAGAGGAGGCTCGTCAAGCTAAACTAGAAGCGGATGCAAAAGCAAAAGCGGACGCAGAAGCATTAAAAGCAAAATTAGCAGCAGATGCTAAAGCGAAAGCCGATGCAGAAGCACAAGCTAAACAAGCAGCTGAAGTAAAAGCAAAAGCAGCAGAAGAAGCTCGCCAGGCTAAATTAGCAGCCGACGCACAAGCAAAAGCGGATGCAGAGGCATTAAAAATTAAATTGGCGGCAGATGCAAAAGCAAAAGCAGACGCAGAAGCGCTTCAGGCAAAATTAGCAGCAGACGCTAAAGCTAAGGCAGATGCAGAAGCATTGCAAGCGAAACAAGCAGCTGAAGAAAAAGCAAAAGCAGCAGAAGAAGCTCGCCAGGCTAAATTAGCAGCCGATGCACAAGCTAAAGCGGATGCAGAAGCATTAAAAGCGAAGTTAGCAGCTGATGCAAAAGCGAAAGCAGATGCAGAAGCATTACAAGCTAAACAAGCAGCAGAAGAAAAAGCAAAAGCAGCAGAAGAAGCTCGTCAGGCAAAATTAGCAGCTGATGCAAAAGCAAAAGCGGACGCAGAAGCACTTCAGGCAAAATTAGCAGCAGACGCGAAAGCTAAAGCAGATGCTGAAGCACAAGCGAAACAAGCAGCTGAAGAAGCTCGTCAAGCGAAATTAGCGGCTGACGCACAAGCAAAAGCGGATGCAGAAGCGTTAAAAGCGAAGTTGGCAGCCGATGCAAAAGCGAAAGCAGATGCAGAAGCATTACAAGCGAAACAAGCAGCTGAAGAAAAAGCAAAAGCAGCAGAAGAAGCTCGTCAAGCGAAATTAGCAGCAGACGCACAAGCAAAAGCGGATGCAGAAGCATTAAAAGCGAAGTTAGCAGCAGATGCGAAAGCGAAGGCAGATGCAGAAGCATTACAAGCAAAACAAGCAGCTGAAGAAAAAGCAAGAGCAGCAGAAGAAGCTCGTCAAGCGAAATTAGCAGCCGACGCACAAGCAAAAGCGGACGCAGAAGCATTAAAAGCGAAGTTAGCAGCAGACGCGAAAGCGAAAGCAGATGCAGAAGCATTACAAGCAAAACAAGCAGCTGAAGAAAAAGCAAGAGCGGCAGAAGAGGCCCGTCAGGCTAAATTAGCAGCCGATGCAAAAGCTAAGGCAGATGCAGAAGCGCTTGCAGCGAAACTTGCAGCTGAGGAAGCAAATAAAGACGCAACAGCTAAAGCAATTGACGAATTAACAGCTTCTATTGCGGCAACAAGTAAATCTCAAAGTGATTTATTAACACAGTTTAGTGCAACAGTTGCAAACAAACAAAAAGACTTAAATGATTTAAAAGAAGAAAATGATTTAAGTGAAAAAGGTATTTATAGAGAGCCAAAACCATTTAAGAGTGTAGCGGCAGAAAATAGTCAAATTGAGGCATTAAAGACACAGATTGCTGAGGCGAATAACAGCATGAAAAATGAAATTGCTAAGCTGACTAATCTTTATAACGATAGACTTAAAAAGTTCCCAAAGAATGATCCTTTAAACAAAGCATATCTTGAAAAGATAAATGAGTTAAAAGCAGTGCAGTTGAAGATGGAACTTGAAGGAGCAGCTTTATTAGCCGATTTAGAGCGTATTAAAACTGAAACTGAAATTGAGCGTAAACGTAGAATTAAACGTGCGGCTTATGAAAATGATCAAGGAAGATATGCACAGGACGTTGCAGCTTTAAAACGAATTAAAGAGACAACGAAAATCAGCAATACGCCATTAAAAGCAAGTGATTTTGATTTTGGTGAGGAGCAGTCAAATATGCAGATCATAAAGAATATCAAAAATTCTGAAAGCGGTTATTATTTGATTCTCGCAGTTCATAATAGTGTTGAAAAAAGAGATGAATTCTTGACCAAAGCGGTAGCAGCAGGACGTTCAGACATTAATTTCTTTTATAACATAACAACGAGTAAGTATTATATCTATTACGAAAAGTTTGATGGTCTTCAAGAAGCAACAAAAGCTTTAGAGTCCAAAGGGAACAAACCTTATAATGGAAATATGGCCATCGTAAAAGTGGAGAATTAAGATAAGTTACGAATATTGTTAGTATGCTTTTAAAGTTAAAAGCATTTGTAAATAAGAGTTTAAAGCGCCAAAATTTTCTGTTCTAATGCCCCTTAGGACAGAGAGCGAGGCCCAATAAAGTAAATACCATGAAAAAACCTACTATTCTAAAAATTGCAATTTTATTTTTGTTGTTTTTGCAATGCGATATTGTAATGTCTCAGAACCTAAAGACATTCGATAGGGAGTATAATGCACAGCTCAAAGGAGATATTCTTGTTATCGGGAATAACATTCTTAACAGACGGGAAACCAACAGACAGGGTCAAGTTACTGCAAGTCCGAATGATGATTACAACGGAACTGGTTTGAATGGTAACTTTGATATGCGTTATATCAATATCGACAATGGAGCTACAGCTGGAATTTTTAGTTCAAGTAGTGCCAATCTTACGGTACCCAACAACAGGGCTCCTGCTTCACCTTGTTACAGAGTTGCCTACGCAGCACTGTATTGGGCAGCAACATTAAACGGTACTAACAGGGCTAATATTAATAAGGTAAAATTTAAGGTACCTAATACATCTAACAGTAATTATCAAGATATTACTGGAACGATTATTCATGATATAACGACTCGTGCGGGTGGTATTAATCCTGATAATACTCAGGCTTATGCTTGCTTTGCCGATGTTACTAATTTATTGAGCGCGACAAATCCGAATGGTACTTATACGGTTGCGAACGTAATTTCTAGTGAAGGATCTAATGGAGGAACTGGTTTATCTGCCGGTTGGTCTCTTTTTATTGTTTATGAAGATTCGAGTCTGCCGACTAAAGCCATATCTACTTTTAACGGTTTTACTGCAAGACAACAAGGGGGTGGGCCAAATAACACCACCATTACTGGTTTTACAACCATTCCTACAGGTCCTGTTCAGGCACGTTTTGCATTTGCAGCGCTTGAAGGGGATTTAGGTTATACAGGTGATTATCTTCAAATAAACGGAACGACTATTACACCGCCAACAAGACCGAGAATAGGAAACGCTAATAACTTTTTTAACAGTACGATCAATACGTTAAATTCAGCTTATCTCGATAGAACACCAAAAAGTACCAATACCCTTGGATTTGATACTGGGGTTATCGATATTGATCCTTCGGCTGGAATTATCAAAAATAATGATACCTCGGCAACCATAACTCTGGCGACAAATACGGATGTCTTTATTTATTATTTTACCGCTTTCTCGGTTGATATCATTGCTCCGAAAATTGTTTTAACCAAAGGGGTAAAAGATATTAATAACAATGATGCAAGTGGTAAAGATGTTACATTAGGAGAAGAACTTCGTTATGAATTAGTATTCAAAAATGAAGGAAATGATAATGCGAAATCATTTACTATTACGGATAAGCTTCCTATTAATACTGATTTTAATTTTCCATCAGATCTTTTAGAATTACCGCCTGGAATGACAATTCCGACTACGGCAGCTGGTAATTCTTTTGTTCAATACAATCCAACAACAAGAACATTAACTTTTACAATTCCGAATAGTTATGTAGCGGTGCTTCCTACTCGATCACCAGAATATAAAATTCGTTTTAAAGTTAAGGTTGTAGACGATTGTTCTAAATTAACAGATGCTTGTTCTAATCTTATTCAGAATACAGCAATGACCTCCTATGTTGGAGATCGCGGCGGTTCTGGTACTAATTACGGAGACAGCAGTTATGCTTCGACAGCGGGATGTAATATTGTACCGCAGTCGACTAACTTTTTGGTTGGTTTGGATGCGTGTAAAAATAGAAGAACAGAAATTTGTACAACAAGCATGACAATATCTGCATCTGGCGGATATAAAAGTTATTCTTGGTCTACAAATTCTTCTGGAACTCCTGTAATCGGAACAAACCAGACTTTGACAATTACACAGCCGGGAACTTACTATGTTTACAATACTGCAAACCCTCCATGTATCGATTTGCAAGAAATTATTACGGTTGTAGACGGAGGCGGAGTAAGAACAAACCCAATTATACCTTACGCAGATAATAGAAATCCTGACGGTACAATCACTGGGTGTTTAATTGATGGTAAGCCATTACCTAAAATTTACCTTTGTGGTTCTAACGATACGCGATTAATCAATCTGAATTTGAGCGGCGCTACCATTGTCTGGGAAAAGACGACTTGTGCGCGACCAACAGATTTATCTGAACTTTGTGCGGACGAAAGAACTAGCTGTACGTGGGTTTCTGCGGGAGCTAATGGTTCGTTATTTACAGTTAATGAAGCGGGTTATTATCGCGTTACCATTGATGTAAATGGTTGTATTAACCGTTATTATTTTAATGTTTACAAAAGTGACGTTTCGATTACAGAAACTCATAAAAACATTATCTGTTATAATAAAGGTAATATTACAGCACAACTATTGGCTGGTTACGAGTACAGTTTGACCAAACTTGGAGCCAATGGTAATACTACAAATTACCAAGACAGTAATGTTTTTGATATTTGGGAGGCTGGAAATTATGTGATCAACTACAGACTTAAAAATGTTCCGAATACTTGTGTTTATAAATCGCATAGTATCGAGATTCTTTCGCTGACAATGGATCCTAAGGTTGAGAACCCTAACGAACAGCCAAATTGTTATGGAGAAAATGGAAGTATCACGGTAAGTGCAACTGCAGGTTTTGCAAATTATTACTTTGTTCTTCTTGATGGTAGTACAGTGATTCAGCAAGTTGGTCCTATTACTGCAAACGTATATACATTTACTCCTGCTCCTGGAAAATACTACACTGTTGAAGTTTACACGATGAACGGAAACACAAAAGAGTGTTCAGGAAGCACAGGAAAATATATCAACAATCCAGCTTCAGAAATTATTCTTACAGCGAATGCAATTACACCACTTACAGCATGTAGTGAAGGAAAATATAAAATTTCGGCAAGTGGCGGCAGCGGCGGTTATTCATTCTTTGTAGATGGTTCGACTACACCGCAGGCATCTTCAGATAATGATAATTACGATCAGAATGCAATTATTATCTTAACCCCGACAGCGAGAGATTATGTAATACGCGTTCGTGACTCAAAACTTTGTGAAAAAACAATTACAGTAAAAGTTGCTTCATTGCCAGCACCTGTTTATACAGTTTCGCATACAAACAGTAATTGTTACGATGGAAGTTCAGAAATTAGAATAAACTTGACCAATGCTAATGGTTATACTATGGCATATAGTATAAACGATGGTGGAACTTACCAAGCAAGTCCAATATTTTCTAACTTATCACCAGGTAATTATAAAGTTAAAGTAAAATACAGCATTACTTACCCAATTACAAACTGGCCAAACTCGGCTACACAAGATTGTTTTGGACCAACTGAAAATGTGACAATCACTGGACCAAGTTCTGCTCTTACAGCTTCTGCAGGTGTTGCCGCATTGGCAGGTTGTACACTTCCAGATGGAAGCGGTGTTAACCAAGGTGGAAAATTAAGAATTAATAATGCTCAAGGAGGAACTCCAGGATACCAATATAGTTTTGATGGTGGTGCAACTTGGCAGACTTCTAATGAAAAGAATGTTTTACCAGGAACTTATATCTTAGTAATTAGAGATGCTTTAGGATGTACCTATACCATTCCTTATGACATTATTTTAGATCCTAGACCTTCTGATCCGACTATTAGAGTAGAAGACCCAGTATTTAATTGTAATGGTACTGCAACAAGTACAGTTACAGTTACAAACGGAACTTCTTCTAATTACTCTTATGAATATTATCTTGACGGAGTTGCTAATACTCCAATCTCAAATAATGTATTTACTAACGTACCTTCAGGAAGCCATACAGTTTCTGTAAAATATAATGTAACTACAGTATCAACTTATAGTAACTTATTACAAGAAGATTTTGGTAAAGGTACTTATACAACTACTCCAGGTATTAACCCTGCATATTGTTTTGAGGACGAATCTACACCGCACCCAGTTGGTTATCCTTGTGGTGACTTTAATGATTACCAAATTAATGATGGTAAGTACGCAGTAGCAAGTTCTATTAAAACTAATTTTGGAAATTCTTGGATCTTTGCTAAAGATCATACACTTCCAGCACATCCTCTTGGAAGATTCTTATGTGTGAACGTAGGAGGTTCTGCAGGTATTGGTGGTATTTTATATAGTAAACCAATCAAAGATGTTATTATAAACCAACCTGTAATTATTTCATTATGGGCAGAAAACTTAATTGTAAAAACATCTACTTCTCATGCAGATCCAAAGCTGACAATCCAATTAGTTAATAACTTAAATGGAGTTGGAGGAACAGAAACAATTGTTGCTACAACAGATACAGCTAATCCTTGGGTTGTTCCAAAAACTGAAAAATGGGAGTATAAAGAATTGTCTCTTAATCCAGGAGCATATAATAATTTAAGTTTTGTTATTCGTTCTTACAGTAATGAATTTAACGGAAATGACGTTCTTATAGATGATATCTGGGTACGTCAAATTCCAGAATCTTGTATTGCACAAAAGAATTTCCCAATCGTTATTGATAGTAATAAAGCATTCTCAGCTTCAGTTACTGGATTTAAGGATTTAACTTGTGTTGGATCTAATAATGGAGAAATCACTATTGCGGCTCAAAACTTTAATCTTCCTTACGGATTTGATTATTCGTTAGATAATGGTGCTACATGGATTAACTCTAAAGTTTCTCCAGTTACAGCAACAGGATTAAGCAGTAAGACTTATAATATTAGAGTTCGTTATGATAATAGCGCTTCAAGTTGTGTATTCCCATTAACTCAGGTTATTAAGGCACCAACAGCTATTGCACCAACAGCAATAGTTACAAAAGAAGCAACTTGTACTACAGGAGCAACAATTACGGCTGGTGCTACAGGCGGCACACCAGCATACCAATTCCAATTAATGAACGGTGCTACTATTGTTACACCTTTCCAAACAACAGGTATTTTTACAAATGTTCCAACAGGATCCTATACTGTAGTAGTTAGAGATTCAAACACTTGTGTATCTTCTGCATCTGCGGCGGTAACGGTTGTAGCTCCAAACGCTCCTACAGCATCATTGGCAGCGACTTCAGATTTATGTTATGATACTACAAATCAATCTACTCTTGTAGTTACGGCTACAGGAACTGGAACGTTAACTTATAGTTTAGACGGAGCAACACCACAAAATTCGAATACCTTTACGAATGTTGGCCCAGGAACACATAATATTGTTGTAACAGATAGTAATAACTGTACAGCAACAGTTAGTAATATTGTTATTGCACCACAACTTCAAGGAGAAGCGAAGATTACTGGTGAGTTAAATTGTACAACCACTCCAAATGCTTCTATTACAGTTACTATTACTGGAGGAACAAGTGGTTTTACTTATAAAGTTAGAAAAGGAACTGGATCTTACGGATCTAGTACTGCTGTAACAGGAAGTTCTTTTGTTTACACGGGAGCAAATACAGCAGATACATATTATTTTGAAATTACAGATTCTAAAGGTTGTGTTGTTACAGTAAGTGCAATAGTAAATACTATTGTGAATCCTACAGTTGATGCACAAAAAGTAGATGCAACATGTAATGGTGCATCAACAGGATCTGTACAATTAGCAGGTGCAGGAGGCTCTGGAGGATATTCTTATTTATTCTACAGCAGTACAACTACACCAGTACCTACTGCTTTTATCACGCAGTCTAATTACACAGGATTAGCAGCTGGAACTTATTCATACCAAGTTATGGACAGCAAAGGTTGTAAGTCTGCTGTTGGAACAATAACAATTACACAGCCAACTACTTTAACAGCAACTGCGTCTGCAACTACATTTACTTGTAATGCTTCAAACGTAAAACAAGCTGCTACAGTTACAATAGCAGTTCCTACAACTGGAACAGCACCTTATGAATATAGTTTTGATGGAGGTACAACATTTACAAGCACACGTACGCTTTCTGTAACAGATAATGGTACAAACCAAACAATCTCTTACGTAGTAAAAGATGCTCAAGGTTGTCAAACACCAGTTCAAACTATTATAATCAACAGATTAAACCCTCCTACTGATTTAGCTTTCAGTGCGGCAGCGGTTACTTGTACAGCTACAACTACTACAGTTACAGCTACAGCAACTAATGGAGTTGCTCCATTAACTTTTGCTATCACATCTCCTGCAGGATCAGCAGCTACCAATACGACAGGTGTTTTTGCTGGTTTAGCTTCAGGGGTATACAATTTTAGAGTTACAGATGCAAACGGATGTTACTATAATGAAGCATTTACGATTAACGCTGCTACTCCAATTGTAGTAACACCAGCTAAAACAAGCGATGTTCTTTGTAGAGGAGGAAACACAGGATCTGGAACTTATACCGTTTCAGGAAATGCAACAGTAGGTGCTTACACTTACACTATTACTCCAGCTACAGGAACTGTTACAAAATCTGGCAATGTATTAACATTGACAAATGCTGCAGCAGGAACTTACACAGTTCAGGTTACAGACAATACTACAGGATGTACGAGTTCAGCGAATATTGTGATCACACAGCCAGCTGTTGGATTATCAGTTGCTTCAGCTGTTGCTTCAAATGTAAGCTGTAGTAATGACAATTCAGAAATTACGGTTACTGCTGCAGGCGGAACCCCTAATTATACTTACGCTTTCGCGAAAAACCCATCAACTGTTCCAACTTCAGCATATGGAAACAGTAACATTTTAACAGTAGACACTAATTCAGGCGCAGATCGTGTTTGGGATGTTTATGTTAAAGATGTAAACGGCTGTACAGCTAAATCTACTGTAACAGTAGTGGTAGATGCATTGCCGGCTGTTACTAATGTTACAGTAAACAATCAATGTACTGCTTCTGGAACTAGTTTTACTATTACAGCAACAGCAACAGGATTGGCGCCATTAACATACAGTATCGATGGAACAAACTTCCAATCATCTCCTACTTTTACAGTAGCAGCTGGTTCTTATACTGTTACTGTTAAAGACAAAAATAATTGTACAGCTTCTGCTCCAGCAGCAACTGTGGTTTACCCGCAATTAACGGCTGTAGGTGACATTACTAAAGAATTAGATTGTAGTGCTTCTCCAAATGCGGTTATTACCGTATTGATTGGAGGGGGAAGAGCACCATTTACTTACACAGTTCAAAAAGGTTCTGGCACAGTGAGCGCTCCAAGTGCTCCAATAACTGGACCTAACTTTACACTTTCTGTTACTGCTGCTAATGCAGACACGTATACATTTGTAGTTACAGATGCTAACGGATGTTCTAAAACAGCAACAGCAACGGTTGCCCCAATTTCAAACCCTACTGTAACAGCAGTTCCGGTAGCGGCAGCTTGTAGCGGAAATGCAGACGGTTCTGTAACCCTTACAGGTGCAGGCGGCGCTGGAGACTATACTTACAGCAATAATGCAACAACAGGATTTACTGTAAACCCTGTATTTACAGGATTAGCAGCAGGTTCTTATACGTTCTATGTAAAAGACGGTAAAGGATGTATCGGTTCTGTGGCAGTTACAATTGCACAGCCATTAACATTAGCGGCTACTACATCAGTTGTTGGATTTACATGTAACACCTCTAACGGAAAAGTAGCAGGAACAGTTACTGTAAATGTTACAGCTGGAACAGGAACACTTCCGTATGAATACAGTTTCAACGGAAACGGATTCGGTTCTGGAAATGTATTAACATTAAACGACAACGGAGCTGACCAGCCTTATACATACATTGTACGTGATGCAAAAGGATGTACAGTTTCTGGAAACGGAATACTTTCAAGATTAAACCCACCAACTGATTTAACATTTGCGGCAGCAGCGGTTACTTGTAACGCTACATCTACTACAGTTACTTTAACAGCAACGAATGGAGTGGCAGCATTACAATACGAAACAATTGCTCCGTCTCCGGTAATTATTGCTAAACAAACCTCTAACAGTTTCCCAGGATTAGCTCCTGGAACATACATGTTCAAGGTTACAGATGCAAACGGATGTTACTATAATGAAGCATTTACGATTAATCCAGCTACCCCAATTGTAGTAACTCCAGCAAAAACAAGCGATGTTCTTTGTAGAGGAGGAAACACAGGATCTGGAACTTACACTGTTACAGGAATTGCAACAGCAGGTGCGTATACTTATACTATTACTCCGGCTACAGGAACCGTTACAAAATCAGGCAATGTATTAACATTGACAAATGCTGTAGCGGGAACTTACACGGTTCAGGTTACAGACACTGCTACAGGATGTACTGGTACAGCAGCTATTGTTATTGATCAGCCAGCCGTTGCATTAACAGTTGCTTTGCCAACTGCTACCAATGTAAGCTGTAACAATGACAATTCACAAATTACGGTTACTGCTTCAGGCGGGACCCCTAATTATACTTACGCTTTCGCGAAAAACCCATCAACTGTTCCAACTTCAGCGTATGGAAACAGTAACATTTTAACAGTAGACACTAATTCAGGCGCAGATCGTGTTTGGGATGTTTATGTTAAAGATGTAAACGGCTGTACAGCTAAATCTACAGTTACAGTTATTGTAGATGCATTGCCGGCTGTTACTAATGTTACAGTAAACAATCAATGTACTGCTTCTGGAACTAGTTTTACTATTACAGCTGCAGCTACAGGATTGGCGCCATTAACATACAGTATCGATGGAACAAACTTCCAATCATCTCCTACTTTTACAGTAGCAGCAGGTTCTTACACTGTTACTGTTAAAGACAAAAATAATTGTACAGCTTCTGCTCCAGCAGCAACTGTGGTTTACCCGCAATTAACGGCTGTAGGTGACATTACTAAAGAATTAGATTGTAGTGCTTCTCCAAATGCGGTTATTACCGTATTGATTGGAGGCGGAAGAGCACCATTTACTTATACAGTTCAAAAAGGTTCTGGTACAGTGAGCGCTCCAAGTGCTCCAATAACGGGACCTAACTTTACACTTTCGGTTACTGCTGCTAATGCAGACACGTATACATTTGTAGTTACAGATGCTAACGGATGTTCTAAAACAGCAACAGCAACAGTTGCCCCAATTTCAAATCCTACTGTAACAGCAGTTCCGGTAGCGGCTGCATGTAACGGAAATTCAGACGGTTCTGTAACCCTTACAGGTGCAGGCGGGGCTGGAGATTATACTTACAGTAATAATGCAACAACAGGATTTACTGTAAACCCTGTATTTACAGGATTAGCAGCAGGTTCTTATACGTTCTATGTAAAAGACGGTAAAGGATGTATCGGTTCTGTGGCAGTTACAATTACACAGCCATTAACATTAGCGGCTACTACATCAGTTGTTGGATTTACATGTAATACTGCAAACGGTAAAGTAGCAGGAACAGTTACTGTAAATGTTACAGCTGGAACAGGAACACTTCCTTACCAATACAGATTCAATGGACAAGGTTTTGGTTCTAATAATGTTTTGACATTAAACGACACAGGAGTTGATCAGCCTTACACATACGAAGTGCGTGATGCAAAAGGATGTATAGTTTCTGGAAGCGGTACACTTTTAAGATTAAACCCACCAACAGATTTAACATTTGCGGCAGCAGCGGTTACTTGTACGGCTACAACTACTACAGTTACTTTAACAGCTACTAATGGAGTAGGTGCATTGCAATACGAGACAATTGCTCCGTCTCCGGTAATTATTGCTAAACAAACTTCTAACAGTTTTGCAGGATTAGCTCCTGGAACATACATGTTCAGAGTTACAGATGCAAACGGATGTTATTATACAGAAGCACATACTATTAATCCAGTAACTCCAATTACCTTAGTTGTAAAGAAAACAAGCGATGTTCTTTGTAGAGGAGGTAATACAGGATCTATAAGATTAGAGGTTGCTGGTTTTGCTGCTACTTCTACATACAGCTATACTGTAAATGGCGGAACCGCTGTTACAGGAAATACTGCTGCTATTGTTAATATTCCAAACTTGACAGCAGGTAATTATGTAATCGTTGTTACAGACGAAACTACAGGATGTTCTGAAACAGAATCAATCACAATTAACCAGCCTGCAGCAGATTTAACTGCTGGATATACAGCGGTTAATGCAAACTGTTTTGTAACTACATCTGCAGTTACAGTGACAGCAACAGGCGGAACTCCAGTTTACAGATATTCATTTGTACACGATGGAGATCCTGCAGGAACTTATACAAACAATAATAAAGCAAACTTGGATCCAACAATTCCTAACTGGGATGTTTATATCTTAGATGCTAATAATTGTTCATTCAAATTAGATATTTCAATTACAAGAGATGCTGTCCCTACAGTAACAGCTAGTGCAACAGGACAATGTTTTGGTGTGGGAAGCTATACGATTACAGCAACTCCAGGAGCTGGATTGGTTGCTCCATTAAGCTATAGCATAAACAATGGTGCTTCATATCAACCGGGTAATACATTTGTTATTACAACTCCTGGAAATTATACCGTTAGAATTAAAGACGGTAATGGTTGTACTGCAGACAGTAATGTAGTGATTGTAAATAATCCTTTAACTTTATCTGCAATTTTAGATAAAGATATCACGTGTTCAAATCCAACAGCAGCTCAAGTTACTTTGACTGCGGCAGGTGGAGCAGCTGCTTACACATACACGAGTTCTCCAAACACAGGAACATTTGCTGGAAATGTATTTACAACAAATACACCAGGCAGTTATACATTTACAGTAACAGATTCTAGAGGTTGTACTGCAACATCTTCTGCTGTAATTATAACGCCGACAGTAACACCAGAAATTACGGCTGTTTCGCAAACACAAACAATTAATTGTAGTGGTGAGGATACTGCAGCTATTTCTGTGACATACGATGCTACAAAAGGATTAGCTCCATTTGTAATCAATGTCTTGAACAATACTACTGGAACAGACTATGGAACACAAACTTCTGGCCTAGCTGCGGGTAATTATACAATTACTGTAACAGATGCTAGAGGATGTTTTGATACAGAAACTATTACTATAAATGAGCCATTGCCAATAAGCGTTGCTCATCACGCAGTGCCTATTACTTGTAACACGACAACAGGTATTTCAAAAGGTTCTGTTATTGTTGACAGCGTTACAGGCGGTGTTGGTCCTTATAACTATTATGTTACTGGGGTAAATGGATACAACAATTCTGAATTAAACAATTTAGGAACAACTTCAGTTAGTTTTAATGTTGTTGATTTCGGATTGTACCAAATTAATGTTGTGGATAGAAACGGATGTTCAGTTCTAATCCAAAATGTATTAGTTGCATCTCCTCCACAAGATTTAGATATTACAGTTACTGCACCACCAGCAAATTGTTCAAGTTTAGGTTCTGCAGTTGTAGCAATTGGAGCAACTTCAACAAATATTACTGGTAATGGTCCTTTCCACTTTGCTGTTTACACAGGACCAGGAATGACTTATACAGCACCGACTGCTTTACCTTGGTATGACGAAGATGTTCTAGGAGTTCCTGCAGGAGTAAATCCTGGAAGTAAAAAAGCGACAATTCCGAACTTAATACCAGGGGTTCAGTACACTTTTGTTGTACACGATGCTTTGACAGGTTGTTACTATTTTGAAACAGCTACAATGCCAATTCCAACAAATTCAACATTAACAACTACTGCACTTACTTCAAATAACATTACATGTAAAGGAAGTGCAAACGGAAATGTTACATTCACAGTAAATAGTACTTATCCTGCTGCTACGCCAATTAGTTACGAGATTTATAATTCTCAGTCTATGGCTAGTACTGGTGTTGTTGGAACAGGAAGTGTTCCAGCTAACGGAAGTCTTACGGTTTCAAATCTAGGGCCATTGACTTTCGGAAACTATATTGTAGTAATTAGAGAAACAGCTGGTGCAACAAATGCCGGATGTAGTATCGGTACAGCATCATTCAATATTACTGAATCTGCGATTGATTTATCTATTACAGCTTCTGTTTCTAAAAACGCGAATTGTAATCCAGCTTCTGGAGTTATAACCGCTATTGCTAAAGACGGTACTGTTACAAGTACTTCACCTTACATGTATTTACTATTGCCATCAACAGATCCTGCTCCAACAGCAGCGACTCTTGGATGGGTACCTGCAAATACATTTAATAGAGATGCAGGAACTTATACAGTTTATGTAAAAGACGCCTACGGATGTATTAAATCTGCAACGGTGACTTTAGACAAGGACGATGAGCCTACCATTATTGCACCGCCAGCGTTCTGTTACAATGGTACTGCATTTAACTTCACTATTGGAGGTACAGTTGATCCAGCGATTGTTGGAGGAGCTACTTATAGTGTAGACGGAAGTGTTTTCCAAACAAGTCCAACATTTACATTCAATGCTGCAAAAGTTTATAATTTGGTAATTAAAGATGGTAACGGTTGTACAGCGACTACTACTTTCGAAGTGAAACCACAATTATTTTTAGAAGCTAAATTGACTAGAGAATTAGATTGTACAGGTACACCAAATGCTGAAATTACATTAACAGCTACGGGAGGTTATAATACTGCATATACTTACGAATATTCTACAAATGGAGGAACGTCTTATACAACGATGGCTTCAAATGTACTTTCTACAAGTGTGTTAGGAAATTATATCTTTAGAGTAAGTGATGCTAAATTACCTGCATCTTGTCAAGCTACAACTACGTTTACATTAGATCCATTGCCTGCAGCTGTGTTTACAACTGCTCAGACAGATGTGATTTGTAATGGAGGTTCAGACGGAACAATTACTGTAACGGTTACTTCAGGATTTGGTCCATACCAATATCAATTAGATGGAGGAGCTTTCCAAGCATCTAATGTGTTTACAGGATTAAGCGCAGGAACATCTTATATCATTACTGTGAGAGATGCTAAATCTTGTACTTATTCTAGTACACCGATAACTATTGCACAGCCATCAGCTTTAACAGCGACATCGGCGATAACAGCGCCATTAGCTTGTGGTACAGGAAATGCACCAACAAAAGCAGTTGTTACGATCACTGTTCCAACAGGATCAGGAACAGCTCCTTATAAGTACAGCTACGACAATGGAACTACTTACACAGATGCTAATACTTATGAAACTTACGCTGGAACAACATTTAATGTTTTAGTGAAAGATGCTCATGGATGTATATTTACATTGACTAATGGAGTTAACGTACCAGCGTTAAACAGACCAACAGATATGGATATCGCAGGGACACCGATTTATTGTGCTCCAGCGGCAAATACAACAAGTACAGTTACAATTAGTAATGTACAAAATGGAGTAGGCACACTTCAATACGAGATTTTATCTCCTATTGTAGTTGCGAAACAAAATACTCCATCATTTGCAGGATTAGCTCCAGATACTTATTTATTCCAAGTTACGGATGCCAACGGCTGTACGTACCAAGAATCATACACAGTTAAACCTGTTACTAATATTACCATTGCAGGTCAATTGGTAAGCAATGTTACTTGTAACGGAAATGCAAACGGAGCAGTTCGCTTTACAGTTGCAAACTTCGGAACAACTTACACTGCTGCATTAACAGCAGGTACAGGATCTTTAGTTCAAACAGGAAACACGGTTAATGTTACTGGATTAGTTGCTGGAAACTATACTGTAACGGTTACAGATAACACGACAAACTGTACAGCATTTGCTACGGTTACAGTGACTGAACCGCCAGTATTGGCACTTAATTTAGTACACAACATTAATGCAAATTGTAATTTCGGTGCAAGAGTTGAAGTAATTGCTTCTGGCGGAACTCCAAACTATAGATATCAGTTTGTACCGGACGGAGCTACTCCAAACCCAGCAGATTACGATATTTTCGCAAGTGCGGTTTTAGACCCGGCTACTACAGAATGGGATGCTTATGTAATTGATGCTAATGGATGTCCAATGAAACTTGACATTACAGTAGGCAGAGACGCTTTACCAACAATTACTCCAGCAGCAGCACCATACTGCTATACAGGAGGTCCAGTTAATATTACTATTACAGGAACCTATGTTGGTACGCCAATGTTCAGTATTGGAAATCAATACCAGTCAAGTCCAAACTTTGTATTGAATGCACCAGGAAACTATACATTCTATATTAAAGACGGAAACGGCTGTATTGTTTCAACACCTTATACATTGAATCAAGAATTGTTATTACAAGCTACTTTGACACAAGATTTAACTTGTACAGGAGCAGCAGTAATTACTTTACTTGCGACTCAAGGAACTCAAACTTACAATGGTTTTGAGGTTAGTTATAACTCAGGTCCATTTGTTGCTGCAACATCGCCTTACACGGCTGCAGCTGCAGGAACTTATGTTTTCCAAGTAGAAGACAGCCAGGGATGTCAGGCAGTTTCTGTACCAGTTGTAGTTACACCTACAACAACTCCAACAGCTACCTTTACACAAACGAATGTTAGATGTATAGGAGGAAACGATGGAAGCATCATTGTTACTGTGGCAGATGGTATCTTGCCATACTCATACAGTATAGATGGAGGAACAACATTCCAGAGTTCAAATATCTTTGCAGGTTTAACTGCAGGTGCTTACGCAATTGTTGTAAAAGATGCTAAAAACTGTGATACTGTAACTATACCAGTTACTATCACAGAGCCAACAGCTCTTGCAGCGACAGCGGTATTGACTCAAGGTTTAACATGCGGAACAGGAAATGCAGCTCAGGCAGCAATTGTTACGATCAACGTAACAGCTGGAACGGGAACTTCTCCTTACCAATACAGTTTCAACGGAGGAACAGATTACAGTGCTACTAACACGTACACAACTTTAACAGCAGGAACAGTTACTGCTTATGTTAGAGATGCTAACGGATGTGTTATTACTGCACCAGTAACGGTTACTATTCCAGCGTTGAACAAGCCAACGGATATGGATATTTCAGGAACACCTATTTATTGTGCTCCAGCGGCAAATACAACAAGTACAGTTACAATTAGTAATGTACAAAATGGAGTTGGTACACTTCAATACGAGATTTTATCTCCTATTGTAGTTGCTAAACAAAATACTCCATCATTTGCAGGATTAACTCCAGACACTTATTTATTCCAGGTAACAGACGCTAATGGCTGTACTTATCAGGAATCATATACGGTTGTTCCAGTAACAAACATTACCATTGCAGGTCAATTGGTGAGCAATGTTACTTGTAACGGAAATGCAAACGGAGCAGTACGCTTTACAGTTGCAAACTTCGGAACAGCTTATACAGCTGCGTTAACAGCAGGTACAGGAGCTTTGGTTCAAACAGGAAATACAGTTGATGTTACAGGATTAGCTCCTGGAAACTATACTGTAACGGTTACAGATAACACGACAAACTGTACAGCATTTGCTACAGTTACTGTTACAGAACCACCAGTATTGACACTTAATTTAGTACACAACATTAATGCAAATTGTAATTTCGGAGCAAGAGTTGAAGTAATCGCTTCTGGCGGAACTCCAAATTACAGATATCAGTTTGTGCCGGACGGAGCTACTCCAAACCCAGCAGATTACGATACACTTGCCAGCGCTGTTTTAGATGCGACTATTACAGAATGGGATGCTTATGTAATTGATGCTAATGGATGTCCAATGAAACTTGACATTACAGTAGGCAGAGACGCTTTACCAACAATTACTCCAGCAGCAGCACCATACTGCTATACAGGAGGTCCAGTTAATATTACTATTACAGGAACCTATGTTGGTACGCCAATGTTCAGTATTGGAAATCAATACCAGTCAAGTCCAAACTTTGTATTGAATGCACCAGGAAACTATACATTCTATATTAAAGACGGAAACGGCTGTATTGTTTCAACGCCTTACACATTGAATCAAGAATTGTTATTAGAAGCTACCTTGACACAAGATTTAACTTGTACAGGAGCAGCAGTAATTACTTTACTTGCGACTCAAGGAACTCAAACTTACAATGGTTTTGAGGTTAGTTACAACTCAGGATTGTATGTTCCAGCAACATCGCCTTATACAGCGACAGTAGACGGAACTTATATTTTCAGAGTATCAGACAGCCAGGGATGTCAGGCAGTTTCTGTACCAGTTACAGTTACACCTAGAACAACTCCAACAGCTACCTTTACACAAACTAATGTTAGATGTACAGGAGGAAGCGACGGAAGCATCATTGTTACTGCAGCAAATGGTATCTTACCATACGAATACAGTATCGATGGAGGAACAACATTCCAGCCTTCAAATATCTTTGCAGGTTTAACTGCAGGTGCTTACACAATTGTTGTCAAAGATGCTAAAAACTGTGATACTGTAACTATACCAGTTACTATCACAGAGCCAACAGCTCTTGCAGCGACAGCGGTATTGACTCAAAGTTTAACATGCGGAACAGGAAATGCAGCTCAGGCAGCAATTGTTACGATCAACGTAACAGCTGGAACGGGAACTTCTCCTTACCAATACAGTTTCAACGGAGGAACAGATTACAGTGATACTAACACGTACACAACTTTAACACCAGGAACAGTTACTGCTTATGTTAGAGATGCCAACGGATGTGTTATTACAGCACCAGTATCGGTTACAATTCCAGCTTTAGATGCGCCGGTAATTGACAATGTAACTGGAACACCAATTTATTGTGCACCAGCAGCAAGTACAACTAGTACTGTTACTATTGCGTACTCTCATGGAGTTGGAACATTACACTTTGAAATACTTTCTCCTGCAAGTGCAGTAGGAAATGTTACAGGTGCTTCTAATGGTATATTTACAGGTTTAACAGCTGGTACTTACATATTCCAAGTAACAGATGCAAACGGATGTAAAGATCAAGAGACTTATACAGTAGATCCATTAGTAAACATTACTATCGCAGGTCAATTAGTAAATAATGTGATATGTAATGGAGAATCAAACGGATCTGTGAAATTTGATGTGGATAACTTTGGTGGAGCTTACACAGCGACATTAATTGGAGGTCCAACAACAGGAACACTTACCCAAACAGGAAAAGTAGTTACATTAACAAACTTACCTATTGGAAATTATACAGTTGAAGTAGTAGATAATGTAACGCAGTGTAGAGCTTCTGCTTCAGTAGCAGTAACGCAGCCAGATGCATTAACTTTAACTCCAGCAACAAACGTAAATGCAAATTGTAATACAGGTGCCAAAGTAAGCGTAACAGCTGCGGGCGGAACTCCAAATTATATGTATGCATTTATGTCAGGAACAGCTGTTCCAGCGTCAACGGATTATTCTAACAGTAATAGTGCTGTGTTGAATCCTGCGACAAATACAGCATGGACAGCTTATGTGATGGATTCTAAAGGTTGTATAGCCTCTACTCCAATTACAATCGGAACAGACCCACTGCCAAGCGGTATTACAGCTGCTGTAGCTAGTCAGTGTCCATCACCAACAGGTGAATATACATTTACTGTAACAGTTACATCAGGTATGGCACCTTACGAATACAGTATTGGAAATGGTTTCCAAAGCAGTCCTACTTTTACAGTAAATGCTGCAGGAACATACGATGTAATAGTGAGAGATGCTAATGCATGTACAGTAACGGTACCAGCTTTAGTAACTATTTCTCCAGCATTACAGCTTGAAACAGTAATCTTGGCATTACCAAGCTGTACATTAAACAATGGAGAAATTAGAGCTGCTGCAACAGGAGGTTCAGGAAACTACAGATATACTATTGATGGTGGTATTGCTTTCTCAACTACGCCAACAACATTCACAGGTGTTGCACCAGGTACACACGTTATTCGTGTAAGAGATGTGAATACAAATTGTTCAGTTAATGTAACGGTAGAAATTCCAGTGGCAACGCCAATTACAGGATTTGATCTAACGGGAACTCCGGTTTCTTGTAGAGGTGGTTCAGACGGAACGATTACAGCTACTATAGCGCCAAATGCGCCAGGAGTAAATGATAACCCTGTTTACACGTATACATTATTTGGTACATCAGCTACGGGAGCAGCGGTAAACAGACCAGCTCAGACAAACAATGTATTTGTTAATCTAGAAGCGGGAGATTATACAGTAAGAGTAACTTCAGGAAGAGGTTGCGTTGTTTCAGAAGATTTCAGAGTTCTTCAGCCAAATGTTATTGCTGTAGCAGCTCCGGTTATCGCTCAGTACGGTTGTACTTCTGGAACTAACACTTCTAATTATGCAACGATTACAGTTAGTACAGTTACTGGAGGTTCTGGAAACTACACTACTTATGAATTCTTTAAAAATGGAGTATCAGTACAAAGAGGTCCACAGAATGTATACACAGAATCTGATCATACAGGTGGTACTTATACTGTAAACGTATATGATGATAAAGGATGTATGGGTTCTTCAACAGGAATCATTAGAGTGAATCCGTTCATCAGCTTAGATGCTGTGAATGTGACTGTAAATGCACCGATGACTTGTATCTCTAACGAAGATGTTACAGTTACGGTAACAAGTACAGGTGGTACACCAGCTCTTTTAAATTATAACATTGCGGGTACAGATGGAAACACGTATAACCAATCAAATACAACTGGTGTATTCACTGGATTAACAATTGGAAATTACGTGATCACAGTTACAAATCCTGCAACAGGATGCTCTATTCAGAAGATACATTACGTAAACAATGCGAATACTTTTGAAATTAAAGCAGTAGCTGTAAACGGAAAAATCTGTTTCGGTACAGCAGACGGAATTATTGATCTTACTTTTGTTGACAATCAATTAGATCCAACAGATGATGCAGGAATCTTTAATTATGTAGTTACTGGTCCTGTACCAAGTAGCGGAACTTCAACAAATGCTGGTCCTGTAAGATTAACAGGTTTAACTGCTGGTCAATATACAGTTCAGGCTACATTAGTAGGAAGACCATATTGTACAGTTACCAACATATTCTCGATCGAACAGCCAAATGCAGCATTAGCATTGACGCTTAACAAATCGAACATTACTTGTGTAACTGGAAATAACGACGGCGAAATTGCAGCTACTGCAACCGGCGGATGGTTAGGTACTTATCAGTATCAGTTAATGAACGGAACTACGATTGTGGTAGATTACTCTACTCAATCTACTTTCAGCGGATTATCTGCAGGTACTTATACAGTAAATGTTAAAGACGGTCAAGATTGTCCTGTAAGCGCAAGCGAAACACTAGTTGTTCCAGCTCCGATTACAGTATCTGCTTCGGCAAACGCATCTGTACTTTCTTGTTATGGAGATGACAACGGAGTGATCACAGTAGCACAGCCAACAGGCGGACAAGGAAGCAACTACTTATACACATTAACAGTAGTTTCTGATGATCCAGTTAGTATTGTTGGACCGCAGATTGATCCAGTATTTACAGGATTAAAAGCAGGAAGATATGTTGTTACAGTAACAGACGGATACAGCTGTCAAGCTGCTTCTACTGAAATTACTATCAGCAACCCAACAAGAGTAGAAGGTGCGATCGTATTATCAAGAACGCAGACATGTCTCACTCTAGCACAAATTACATTGAGTGCTACTGGCGGAACAGGTTCTTATACATACAGCACAGACGGAGTTACACCATTAGGTTCATTCACATCTGCGGCATCAATTACATTTGATGTACCAGTTGGAAACTATAAATATTTCATAACAGATACGAATGGATGTACTTCATTTGTTACAAATGAAATTGAAAACCCAGCATTGATTCCACTTAATCTTAAGATTAATAAATCAAGTGCAGTGGTTAAATGTAAAGGTGAAGCAAGTGCATCAATTGTTGCAGAAGGTATTGGTGGAGTAGGAAACTACGTTTACACATTACTTGACAATGCTGGAAATGTAGTAAGACCAGCTCAGGCAGATGGAACATTTGATAACTTAGTATTCGGTACATACAGAATACTTGTAGTAAGCGATGATTGTAGATTTACAAGTGATGTGATTACTATCGAAGAGCCAGCAACACCGATCGCAGCGCAATTTATTCCTCACAATGTAACTTGTTTTGGTGCGAATGACGGTAAAATTGAAGTGATTGCTTCTGGTGGAACAGGTAAAATCCAATACGCGATTTACCCAGACTTAGATAAGTTTGATACAATAGCGATCTTTGAAAAATTAACACCAGGTGACTACCAAATCGTTGTTAAAGATGATAACGGATGTAGTATTGTTGAAACAATAACAATTACACAGCCAACAGTTATCAAAGCAACGGAGTTAGTAGACATGATGATCCCTGAATATTGTGCAGGTGATAAAGATGGAGCTATATACGTTGAAGTTGATGACACTTCTGGAACAGCGCCATACACAGCAAGTATTGATGACGAAGACGGGCCATTTATCAACCCAGATGCTGGTACAACAAACTACTTTAGTTTTACAGGTCTTTCAGGAGGACAACATATTGTTTACATCAAAGATGCTAACGGATGTATGATTACCTTAACAAGTAATTCTATGCCGGTGCCAGTAACATTAAACCCAGTTATTGAAGAAGCTTATGAGTGTGAAAATGACCTTCCAATTGTTAAGATCACAGTTACTGTAGATTCAAGCATAAGTGAAGCTAGAAAAGCACAGATCGTTTACACATTATTATTAGATGGAACTACAGTTGTAGCAACTCAAACAGGAAATCCGGTATTTAGAATTCCTGCTTCTGGAAACTACAGTGTAAGAGCTGAACTAGAAAATTGTGCAAAAGTATCTAACACGATTGCTATCGTTGTAAAAGAGCCTTTAACACTGATAGATGTTACGAAGACACTTAATAAAGACTTAAATACAATTCAAGTTAAAGCTTCTGGTGGAGTTGCTCCATATACTTACAGCTTCAACAATGAACCGTTTACTTCATCAAATTCATATAGAATTTATGAAACAGGTCTTTACAATGTAACAGTAATGGACAGCAATGGTTGTAAGGCGACAATTCAAGTTCCAGGAACATTCTACGATTTCTGTTTACCAAACTACTTCACACCTGACGGAGACGGACGTGATGATTTAATTGGTCCAGCTTGTGGTGCATTGGCTTACAAAAACTTAACTTTCGATATCTTTGACAGATACGGACGTGTAGTTGCTAAGTACCATGTAGGAGAGAAATGGGATGGTAGATACAACGGTGCAGAATTACCAACAGGTGATTACTGGTATGTTCTTAAACTGAATGATGAAAAAGACAATAGAGAGTTTGTTGGACATTTCACTTTATACAGATAACAAAATAATTGCCCCTATGATGTTATCTAAAAAAATTATTACAATGAAAAGATTATTTTTATCCCTAGTACTCATGGCTGTAACAACAAGTTACAGCCAAGAGTTAAACCTACCAGTGTTTACCCAATATTTGGCAGACAACCCTTTTATCCTTTCCCCGGCTTATGCTGGTATTGGAGACAACTTGAGAATTAGGGCTAATGGTCTTACACAATGGGTCGGAATCAAAGATGCGCCGGACAACCAGTCTCTTTATGCCGATTTTAGAATCTTGGACCGTTCGGGTGTTGGTATTTCTATCTACAATGATAAAAATGGATATACAAGACAAACCGGAGCAAAAGTATCTTTTGCACACCACTTGATTTTGGATTATCGTACAGAGCAATACTTATCTTTTGGTATTTCGTATAACTTCAATAGCTTTCAAATTGATGTAGATCAGTTTGTAAATCAAAACGGAGTATCGCCGCCTATTACAGACAGACGTTACTCAGCCAACAACAACTTTGATTTAAGTGCTTTATACCGTAATAGAGGATTTTACATTAGTTTTAATGCCAATAACGTTTTAAAGAAAAATGTTAATATAGAAAGGGTAAATGAACCAGATTTGCTTTCAAATTACCAAGTCTATTCAGGATTTACTTTTAAAGATGGAGAAAACAGACGTATCGAATACGAGCCGTCTGTATTTTACCAATACTTTGCAAGTGACCAGCGTTCGACTACCGATTTTAACTTTAAATACCGTAGATACAACCGTTACGAAGATTATTATTGGGTTGGAGTTTCGTATCGTTTCTTAAACGATCAATTTCCAAAACCATTATCGATTAGTCCAATGGCTGGTTTCATGAAATCTAAGTTCTATTTTGCATACTCGTATCAAATTATGTTCAACGGTCTTTCTTCTTACAATTCAGGTACGCATTCTATTACTATTGGTTTCGATTTCTTACAGTCCATTAGTAACTGTCCTTGTACGCAGAGTCCAATTCGAGATTAAAAAACCTTTTTTGTCATTTTAGGAACATAATTTGTTTATTTTTCACAAATTACAACGTTTTCGCTTTTATTGCCGCGATATTTTTAGTTTTTAGAAATTTATACTACTATAAAAGTTCTATATTTGTTATTCTTTCAAAAAATTAAAAAATTTAGCAGATGAAAACTTTAAATGATTTCGATTTTAAAAATAAAAAGGCAATTATTCGTGTTGATTTCAACGTGCCTTTAGATGAAAATTTTAATGTAACAGATACAACGCGTATCGAAGCAGCTAAGCCAACCATTGATACTATTTTAGCTCAAGGAGGCAGTGTAATTTTGATGTCTCATTTAGGACGCCCAAAAGGTGCTGAAGAAAAGTACTCTTTAAAACATATTTTAAAAACAGCTTCTGAGATTTTAGGAGTTGAGGTAAAGTTTGCAGAAAACTGTGTTGGAGAACCAGCTCAGTCTGCGGCAAAAGATCTTAAACCAGGTGAAGTTTTATTATTAGAAAATTTACGTTTTCATGCTGAAGAAGAAGCAGGTGATGTAGCTTTCGCTAAAGAATTAGCTTCTCTTGGAGATATTTATGTTAACGATGCATTTGGTACCGCTCACAGAGCACACGCATCAACTACTATTATAGCACAATTTTTTCCAAACGATAAAACTTTCGGAACATTATTGGCTAAAGAAATTGACAGTTTAAACAAAGTTCTTAAAAACAGCGAAAAACCTGTAACAGCAGTTCTTGGAGGTTCTAAAGTTTCTTCTAAAATTACTGTAATCGAAAATATCTTAGATAAAGTAGATCACATGATTATTGGAGGCGGAATGACTTTTACATTCGTTAAAGCACAAGGAGGAAAAATCGGTGAGTCGATCTGTGAAGATGATAAATTAGATTTGGCTTTAGAAATTTTAAGACTGGCAAAAGAGAAAAACGTACAAGTACACATTCCAGTTGATGTTATTGCTGCAGACGATTTCTCAAATACAGCAAATACACAAGTAGTAGACGTAACTGCAATTCCTGACGGATGGCAGGGTCTTGATGCAGGTCCAAAATCATTAGAGAACTTCAAAAAAGTAATTCTAGAGTCCAAAACAATTCTTTGGAATGGTCCATTAGGAGTTTTTGAAATGGAAACATTCTCTAAAGGAACGATCGCTTTAGGTGATTTTATTGCAGAATCAACAGAAAAAGGAGCATTTTCTCTAGTTGGAGGAGGTGATTCTGTTGCTGCTGTAAAACAGTTCGGTTTTGAAGATAAAATGAGCTACGTTTCTACTGGCGGCGGGGCTATGCTGGAAATGTTAGAAGGAAAAGTTTTACCTGGAATCGCTGCGATTTTAGACTAAAATATCACAATTAACATTTTTTTACATAGTTTTCTTCGATAAAGAGCTTAAGTTTGCAAAAGTAACACTTCTATAATCGTTTGATTTATAGAATTTTAATAAAATGTTATATGATTGTAATGAAAAGATTATCATTAGTGGTTTCGGCTTTATTTTCAATGACAATGTTTGCACAGGAAACTGCTAAAACAGAATTGGAACTAAAACCAATGGTTAAGCTTTCTTATTTAGATTCTATTAAAAGCACTTTCAAAAAAGACGATCTAGCTTCAAAAGTAGACAGTCTATGGATGAAAGAATTAGTAAGTCTGGATATTTATGATGACTTGACCAAAGACATTCAAACCATCAATAAAGACGTTACCGTTGATGAAGAACTGCCGACAGAACTTCTCAAACAGCGTCTGGCTGCAATGAATCAAAAGTCACCTTTTGAAATCCAGTACAATCAAGGTTTAGAAAATGTAATAAAGTCATTCCTTAAGAACCGTAAAAAATCGTTCTCTCGATTAATGGCTTTATCAGAATACTACTTTCCAATATTCGAGGAAACATTTGCAAGACAAAACATTCCGTTGGAAGTAAAATATTTGGCCGTTGTAGAATCTGCTTTAAATCCTAAAGCAGTTTCTAAAATGGGCGCTACCGGTCTTTGGCAGTTTATGTATGGAACCGGAAAACAATACGCTTTAAAAATTGATTCTTATATTGACGAAAGAAGCGATCCTCTTAAAGCAACCGCAGCCTGCTCAGATTACATGAACAGAATGTTCAGCGTTTTCAACGACTGGGAATTGGTTTTAGCATCTTATAACTCAGGGCCAGGAAATGTTACCAAAGCAATTCGCCGTTCTGGAGGAAAAACAGGTTATTGGGATATTCGTAACAATCTTCCAAAAGAAACACAAGGATATGTTCCGGCATTTTATGCAACAATGTATCTTTTTGAGTACCACAAAGAACACGGAATCAATCCAGAAAGAGCTGTCGTAAAAAACTTTGAGACAGATACAGTTGCCATAAAAAATCAAATGTCATTCAAACAAATTGCTGATTTGTTAGACATGCCGCAATCGCAGCTGCAGCTTTTAAATCCATCGTATAAGTTAAATGTCGTTCCGGCATATCATGGCGAACAAAATTTCCTTCGTCTCCCAAAAGACAAAATAGCAACTTTCGTTTCAAACGAAGACAAGATTTATGCTTACGTACAGCACGAATCATTGTCTAAAACAATTCCAGCTCGTTTAGCGGCTAAAATCGGCCCAAAAGCAAAACCAGTTAGAGAAGCGGTAGAAAGTGCAAAAGACATTCAATTTTACAAAGTTAAAAAAGGAGACAATTTAGGAGCAATTGCCGATAAATACAACGTAAATGTTACGGAGTTAAAACAATGGAACAACCTTAAATCCAATGCAATTGCATTAGGCAGAACTTTAAAAATTAAATCGGATGTTGATGCTTCTGCAAAAGTGGTAAAAGAGCCTAAAGCGCTACCGGCTATGGAGAAAAATACAGAAGAAGCTCTTGCATCTGCAGACGACAAAGAAAAAGTTTCTATACAAACTGTAGAGTATACAGTTGCTGCTGGTGACAATTTAGGAAGCATTGCTAAAAAATTCGGTACGACTATTGCTGACTTAAAAGAATTAAATAATCTAGCGTCTAATAATATTGTTTTAGGAAAGACTTTAGTAGTTTCTAAAATAGTTACAGAAATAGAGGAACCAACAACAACAGCTATTGCTTCAAATTCTGTTGATTCATTCAAGAAAAAAGCAGTTTCTGCTAAAAGTTTAGGCGAAGATTATTACGTTAAAAAAGGAGATTCTTTATACAGTATTTCAAAAAAATATCCTGGAGTAACCATTTCAGATATTAAAAAATGGAACGGAATTAAAGATGAAGATATTAAACCGGGAATGAAACTTAAAATAAACGGATAAAAGAAAAATCTTATTTAAATTTGGGTTTTATTTCATAAATTAAAAAAATGAATAAAACCCATTTTTTATTGCTTATACTTTCATTGTTTTTTGTTTCTTGTCTTAAAAATGACAAGCAATCAGAACCCATTTCTGGTAAAACCAATACCATCTCGATCATTATTGACGACCAATTATGGTATGGGGAAGTAGGAGACAGTATCCGAAACAAATTTGCATCGCCGGTTCTTGGGCTTACACAAGAAGAACCGCTTTTTACAATCAATCAATATCCAGCACGATTACTTGAAGGCTTTGTTACAGACAGCCGCAGTATCATTGTAGTTAAAAAAGCTGCAGCGGATAAATTTGAAATTCTTCACAGCAAAACCCTGCCCCATAATACATTTCGAATTTATGGCAAATCGGTAGACGATATTATCTGCAGTATCGAATTGAATTCGGCCGAAATTATCAAAATGATTCGCGATGCCGAAATCGAAAAAGTGCAGCAGGACAATAGCAAATCATTGTTAAATCCAGCAGTGATTAAAAATAAATTTCATGTCGATCTTCAAATTCCGACCGGTTATGAATACATGCTCCATAAGAAAAACTTTATTTGGCTCAAAAAAGATATTATCAGCGGCAATACCAGTCTTTTAATTTATCAGATTCCACTGCGCAGTTTTAAAATGAAAAACGATGTTGTCGGAAGTATTATTAAAATGCGTGATTCGGTAGGCAGATATATTAAAGGCCGTGAACCCAATACGCGCATGATTACTGGTGAAGCGTATGCACCTTATTTTTCAAACATTACCTTAGACGGAAAAAAAGCTTTTGAGACAAAAGGGAACTGGGAATTAAAGAATGATTTTATGGCCGGTCCTTTTATTAATTATGCAATAGTCGACCAAAGATATAATCGCCTTTTGGTGATAGAAGGCTTCTGTTACTCGCCTTCCAATCAAGAACGAGATTTAATGCTCGATTTAGAAGCAATTATAAAATCAGTTAAAATTGATAAACGATAGTAGTTTTGGTTTCATGTTTCGGTTTTGGTAATACAATGCTTTGGACTGAAACGTGAAAGAACATGTTTTTTTTCGTAATTTTATTTGTAACAAACATTAAAACAAATAGTTATGAAAAAGCTAATCTTAACAATCGTACTAATCAGTTTGTGTTTTATTTCTTGCAAGAAAGAAGTTAAAACCGAAGTTGTAACTGTAAAAGATACCGACAGTATTAAAACAGAAGCAGTGTCCGCCGAAGAACCGGTAGATTCTGCAGCACAAGCAAAAGCCTGGCAGGCATATGCAACACCTGGTAACGAACATAAACTCATGGCAGACGAAGCGGGAACATGGAATTGTGATATGACGTTTTGGTATGAGCCCAATGGAAAACCAGAAAAAGCAAATTCAACAGCTGTTATTAAAATGATTCTGGGCGGACGCTATCAGGAATCCGATTACAAAGGAACCATAATGGGTGGACCTTTTGAAGGGAAGAGCACCTTGGCTTTTAATAATGCAAGTAAAGAATTTACAACTACTTTTATTGACAATATGGGAACAGGAATGATGGTTGCTGTTGGAAAATATGACGAAAAATCGAAAACAATAGAATATAAAGGAGAAGTAGTAAATCCGGTGAACGGAAAAAAAGCTCCCTACAGAGAAGTCTACACCATTGTTGATGCCAAAACCCGTAAAATGGAAATGTTTGATGTAAAAAACGGATCGGAATATAAAAGTATGGAAATTGTAATGACGAAGAAATAAATTTTTTTAAGAGGCACAAAGCTGCAAAGAAACAAAGGCACAAAGTTTTTTTCATTTTAATGTGAAATTGATTTTGTGCCTTATATTTTAAACTTTAAAAATAATATACCTTAGCGCCTTTGTGCCTTCGTGGCAAAAAAATAAAGAAAAATGGAATTAAAATGGAAAATAAAGCCTTTTGAGGCATTAACTGTTGATGAACTATACGATGTGCTGAAATTGCGAAGCGAAATCTTTGTAGTAGAGCAAAACTGCGTTTATTTGGATCTTGACGGCAAAGACAAGAAAGCCTTACACCTGATTGGTGAATTTGAAGGCAGAATTGTAGCCTATTCCCGTTTGTTTGATGCCGGAATCTCATTCTACAATGCCTCAATAGGCAGAGTAGTGGTAGATGAAAATTACAGAGACAGAAAATGGGGGCACGACTTGATGCGAGAAGCGATTGCGGGAATAAAATCTAATTTTAATAAAGAAAAAATCACCATTGGCGCGCAATTGTATTTGAAGAAGTTTTACGAAAGCCACGGATTTATTCAAACCAGCGAAATGTATTTAGAAGATGATATTCCGCATATTGAGATGATTCGAGGATAAAAAACAATTTGCAATATTATTGCATTAGAATATTCAATGAATTAAAAATGTAGAATAATTACCTGATAAACAATTTTTTGAACCAATAGGTTAAAGTAAAACTTTAGAAAAAAAAAACGTGGTATCTAAAGTATTCAGTATTTATAAACTTAAAATCAAGCTATACTTTAGTAATTAAAAACTCCACCCGCCGATCGTAATGATCACCTTTTCCTAACGGATATCTGTTGCCGCATCCCAAATAAGTCATACGGCTTTTGGATACTTTTTTTGCCATCAAATAGTGAAAAACAGTTTTGGCGCGATTCCAGGAAAGTCTTCGTTCTTTGGTGTCTCTATCAATTCCGTCCGCATAAATTTCTGGAGTGCAGCAAACATGTCCTCGGATTTCAAATTTTAGATTTCGATGATTTTGAAGCATAACCGCAACTTTGTCTAAAACCTTCTTAGAACTATGAGTCAACTTTGCACTTCCAATATCAAACAAAATAGACTCTAAATATATTTTGTCGCCAACCTTTAGATTGTCCTTAAAAGAAGAATGAATATCTTTTCCGAAACTATTCTTTTTAACTACAATCAAATCGACCCGTCGATTGCGTAAACGCGTTTCATAAAGATTCTCGACTGTATCGGGTTTAATGACTACGCGGCCTTTTCCTTCCAGAATAATTATTTTACTCCTGCTCACCCCGCAGCCCAGTAAGAGGTTTTGAATCGTATAAGCGCGATTATTAGACAATCTAAAATTGTAATCATCATTACCCCGATCGTCACAATATCCATAGATTTGAACAGACTCTACTTTTGAAGTATCTATATTTTTTACAAAATCGGTTACAGCACTTATTTGTTTTGATGTCAAATCATATTTGTCAAACTCAAAATAAATGGTTTCAACAGGTTTTTGCTGCGCCGATACTGTATAAAAAATAAATAAAAGTAAAGCCGGAGTAAGTTTCATTTACTACATTTTTAAAATCGTTTTATATTCTGTTTGGTTATTTAATACGTTTACAGCCCTTTTGATTTCAGAATTATTTTTGATGTAATATTGATACAAACCTTCTTGGTATTGGTATCTTTTAATCAACTCTTCCAAAATCATGTTTTTGATTTCCTTTTGGTTTTTGTCCAATAAAGTAGTTTCGCTTTTTTCTAAAGCGGCTAATAACTGCTGATATTCAGGTGCAATAGTCTCGTCTATTTTTTCATTTTTTGCTGCAGCTAAAGTGTTTTTCAGAGCCACTTCAGTTTCAGTGTCAAAAGTAATTTTGTTCGTTTTCAAATATTGTTTAAAAGCCGTATAATCTGCATCTGTAAGAGTCGGAATCTTATCTCCAAGATTCGGGTTTTTATAATAATAGCTGGTAGCATAATCAAAAACACCATCATTTTTAATTAATGCCGTTGCAATGGCACTTGTTTTCGCTTCTTCTAATTCAATATCCGGTAAAACACCACCGCCATCATAAACAGTTCTTCCTTTTCGGGTTTTAAAAGCATTAAAGTTTTTGGCATCCGTTTTTTGAGCCACACCATTTTTGTCTTTATGCGCATAATCCAATGCTTGAATACATCTTCCAGACGGCGTGTAATATCTTGAGATAGTTACTTTTAACTGCGTTCCGTAAGTAAGGTCAACAGAACGTTGTACCAAACCTTTACCAAAACTTCTGCTTCCCAAAATTACAGCGCGGTCCAAATCCTGCAGCGCACCCGAAACAATTTCAGATGCCGAAGCACTTCTGCCATTCACTAAAATAGCTAACGGAATTTGAGTGTCAACAGGTTCTTTCTGTGTTTTATAAGTATTGTTGTGTTTCTCAATTCTAGACTTTGTGGTAACAATAACTTCGTTTTTGGGTACAAATAAATTACAGATGTCAATTGCCTCGTTTAAAAGTCCGCCTGGATTTCCTCTCAAATCTAAAACAATTTGTGTGGCTCCGTCGGCTTTTAGTTTTTCAAGTGCCTCTTTTACTTCACTAGAAGCTTTGCGGCTAAAATGCGCTAAAACAATATATCCCGTTTTATCATCAATTTTTCCGTAAAAAGGAACCGATTTGATGTCTACTTCATCCAAAACCAAAACCGTTGTATTCACTTTTCCTTGACGAAGGTACTTGATATTGATTTTAGTGTTTTTGGTTCCCTTCAATAAAGAAGAAGCATCATCTTTAAAATCAGCAATTAAAATATCGCCAATCTGAATAATTTCGTCACCAGCCTTTAACCCCGCTTTGTCAGCAGGATAATTTTTATAAGGTTCGCGAACGATTAAACGATCTTTCTTTCGCGAAATCAAAGCGCCGATTCCAGTATATTCACCAGTATTATTAATCTTAAAATTAACAACATCCTGCTCATTAAAGTATACTGTATAAGGATCCAGACTTCCCAACATGCTTTTGATCGCCTTGTCCATCAAATCTCCGGGATTGGTATCATCTACATAATTAGTGTTCACGGCTTTGAATAAAGTTGTGAAAATTTCGATTTGTTTGGCAATTTCAAAAAAATCTTCTTTAAAACTGGTTCCAACAAACAACATTCCTGCCGCTGCGACAGGTATAATAAATTTCTTCTTGAAATACGGATACATGATTATTCTTTTTTTCTTCTTTTAAATCTTTTTCTAATAAAATAGGCTAATACACAAAATATAAGGACAAAAGGCCAAACGCTGAGAAGTTCAATTAAAAAATCGGATAAACTGAAAAATCCGGATTTAATAGCAGTCCACAGTTTTGAACCATAAGATATTTTAACACCTTCTTTTTCGGCAGTTGTTTTATAAAATTGTATTATAATAGTGCTTTCAGAAACTTGGCTTTCCAAATATTTAAGCTTTCCTTCTTTTGCTTCTATTTCTTCGCGAATATTTGAAATCTGTTCTTCAATTTCTAAAATCTCACTAACCTTAGTAGCCTTTTTTAAAATTTCAAGATAACGCTCTTCAAGTTTTTTCTTTGTTTTTAATCTTGAAGTCAGGTCGATAAATTGTTCTGTAACGTCTTCGGCCGTGATTTCTTTTGATTCGAAATAAGAAACTCCTTTAGAAATATCGTTAATAAAAATGTCAAAATTCTGGCTCGGAACTTTCAATCTTATATTTCTATAAACACTTCCATAATCTTTTCCTTGAGAATCGTTTAAAATGGTGCCTTTACTAACCGCAAGAGCTTTCTGGATTTCAGAATAGGTCTTTTCAAGATCATCTGTTTCAAAACGCAGATTAGCCGTTTTAATTATTTTTTGAGAAACTTCATTAGGAAGCTGTTTATCTTTAGAATCTGAATCTTGCCTTGGAGGTAATTTAACTGTGGCAATTTTCATATCAGCAGATGCTTCCATGTTTTTTTCGCAGTTAGAGAATAAGAGAATAAAAAATAAAAAGAAAATAGGACGCATAAAATTTCAATTTAGAGCTAAAACTACGATTTTTTTGTCTATTTTGAATAAATATCTTCCAGATTGAATTTACAATTCAATTTTAGATTCAGAATCTTTAGGTTTATTAACTGCTTCTAGAAATTTTTCAAACAATTGTATCGTTTTAGTATTGATTTCGGCATAAGACAAACGGTCTTTTGTTTGGTAAAAGAACATTATAGAATAGTTCTCTTTAACATTATCCAAAAGAATATGTTTGTTTAAGCGGTACGTTTCTCTAAGAACTCTCTTGAAGTAATTGCGATCAACTGCTTTTTTAAAGTACTTTTTAGAAACCGAAACACCAATCTTTATCTTTTCATCTGCATTTTCTTCATTAGCAGTATAAACCAAACGAAGCGGATATTTAGATACCGATTTCCCTTTAGAAAATAGTAATCCAATTGTGTTTTTGCTTTTAAGCCGTTCGTTTTTTGGGTATGTGAAGTTCATTTAATTCAGAAAAAATTTGCAAATGCTGAGGCAAAGGTACAATTAAACCATAAAAGCGGTTATTGTTTTCGATTTTTATACCGCTAAAAATATATTTATTACTTTTGCGCATTAATTTTTTTAAGCATGGAAAAAATAATTTCGTATCCAATCTCGGCAGTTTACTATTTGCTATTTAGTTTGTGTTTGGTTGTTTTTCATCCCATTCAGTGGATCTGCTTAAACTTATTTGGTTATCAGGCTCATAAAAAGAGTGTTGATTACTTGAACTTTTTTCTTTTAAAATGTACTAACTTAGTAGGAACAAGATATACGATAGAAAATGCAGATACAATTCCGAAAGGAGTTCCGATCATTTTTGTGGCCAATCACCAAAGTATGTACGATATCATAGCAATGATTTGGTACTTTAGACGTTTTCATTGTAAATTTGTAAGTAAGAAGGAATTAGGCAGCGGAATTCCGAGTGTTTCTTTTAATTTAAAACACGGCGGCTCTGTCTTAATTGACCGTAAAGACCCTAAACAAGCGATACCTGTTATCAAAAGCTTGTCAGAATATATCGAAAAATACACAAGAGCTGCTGTTATTTTCCCAGAAGGAACAAGAAGCAGAACGGGAAAACCTAAAGAATTTGCGCAAAGCGGTTTAAAAATTTTATGTAAATATGCGCCCTCAGCGTATGTGGTGCCTGTAAGTATCAATAATTCTTGGAAAATGGTAAAATTTGGTTTTTTTCCTGTTGGTTTAGGAAATCACTTAAAATTTACTGCTCATAAAGCTTTGGCCGTAAAAGACTATAAATTTGATGAGCTGATGGAGATTACTGAAAAAGCAGTTAAAGAAGGAGTAAACGAGTATAAACAGGTTTAAGTTTTAGTCCGAGCTAAAACGTACAACCCAAATCTATAAATAAGTAATGTCTATAAAAAACATTAGATTAGAAGTGATGCAGTTTTTGGAAAAAAACGTGGACAGCTTCGTTGAACAGTATTTAATTCCGGTGGAAAAAATTTGGCAGCCGTCAGATTTCCTGCCTAATTCTGAAGGAGAAAATTTCTTCGAGGAGGTGAAGGAACTACGCGAAATTGCTAAAGAATTGCCATACGATTTTTGGGTAACGCTTGTGGGTGACACAATCACCGAAGAAGCACTTCCAACATACGAATCATGGTTAATGGATGTAGAAGGAGTAAACCAGGTGGAGAACGGCGGTAATGGCTGGTCGAAATGGATCAGACAATGGACCGGAGAAGAAAACCGCCACGGTGATCTTTTAAATAAATACTTGTATTTGTCTGGTCGTGTTAATATGCGTGAAATCGAAATGACAACACAGCACTTAATCAACGACGGTTTTGATATTGGAACTGGATCTGATCCGTACAAAAATTTTGTATATACCAGTTTTCAGGAATTAGCAACTTACGTTTCTCATAATAGAGTAGCACAAATGGCCAAAAAATTTGGTGATAATAAGTTGTCTAAAATGTGTAAAATGATTGCAGGTGACGAAATGCGCCACCACCATGCATACAGCGAATTTGTAACTAGAATTTTTCAGGTAGACCCGAGCGAAATGATGCTGGCTTTTCAATATATGATGAAGCAGAAAATCGTTATGCCTGCCCACTTCTTGAGAGAATCAGGTCAAAAAATCAGTTCTGCTTTTGAGCAGTTTTCTGATTCTGCACAGCGCATCGGTGTTTATACCGCAAATGATTATGTAGACATCATGCAGAAATTAATTACCAAATGGGAAATTGATAAAATTTCTAATTTGACTGATGAAGCAGAAAAAGCCCGTGATTACTTGATGAAACTGCCAGGAAGAATGGCAAAAATATCCGAAAGATTGGTTATACCTCAAGAGTCACATATTTTTAAATGGGTAGAACCTGCGAGATTGTAAATTTTAGATTGCAGATTTTATATTTTAGATTTAAAATTGAGTTTTGCAATTGATTTTGATATTAAAAAATGTTGATTGTTAGATTTTCAAAACTCTAACAATCAGCATTTTTTATTTAATACAAACCTTTCGTAAATCTGCTTAATCTGCATGATCTGCGAGAAATTCAAATACTAATAATTCATGAATACTTCTGAACTAATAAATAAAACCATTGCTTTTGTAAAAGAAAAACTAAATGATGCAGAAGGTGGACACGATTGGTTTCATATAGAACGCGTTTATAAAAATGCACTTCTAATAGCAAAAGACACCGAATGTGACCTAACGGTTGTACAACTGGGAGCTTTACTGCATGACATTGCAGACAGTAAATTTCATAATGGTGATGAGACAATTGGTCCAAAGACAGCTCGAGCGTTTTTAGAAGCAGAAAACGTTTCAGAAGATATCATTACTCATGTAGTCAATATCATTGAAAATATCTCCTATAAAGGCGGAAATTTTGAAAAGAAATTCTCTTCGGTAGAATTGGATATTGTGCAAGACGCAGATCGTCTGGATGCAATTGGTGCAATTGGAGTGGCAAGAGCCTTCAATTACGGCGGATTTAAAAACAGAGCTTTATACAATCCAGAAATTGCACCTGTAACCAATATGACAAAAGAGGAATACAAAAAGAACAATGCACCAACTATCAATCATTTTTACGAAAAGCTTTTACTTTTAAAAGATAAAATGAATACCGTAAAAGGAAAAGAAATCGCAGCTGAAAGACACCGCTTTATGGAAACTTTCCTAGGGCAGTTTTATGCAGAATGGGAGGGTGTGAAATAGCTGAAAACCATAAACACGCTTTATAAGGCAATTTATAGTTTTATAGAGTTTTGGAATTATTAATGGAAAGCAAAAATGCGGGTGATAATGACAGCGCAGATAAATCCAACCGTAAACCATAACAATCGCGTAACTCTATTGTCTCTTATAATTTCTGTTTTTTCTAATTCAGACATAATAAAAAGAAATTTAGGTTTGTGCAAAATTAGATATCGTTAAAGAGATACCCTTCCCTAAAAAGTTTTAATTATATCATTATAAGACTAAAAAAGAGGTCGTTAAAATAAAAAAAGCACTATAGAAATAGTGCTTTTTAAATCTTTGTCTGCTCAATCTTGTCGCTTTGACCCTAAAACTTTAGCATCTCAGTAACTCAGAACCTTAGATGCCTTAATTAGCAATACTCGTTAAAAGCATCTTGAAGATTCTCAGCGATTAACTCTGCTGGACGTCCTTCAATGTGGTGACGCTCTAACATGTGAACCAATTCACCATTTTTAAACAAAGCCATAGATGGCGATGATGGAGGAAAAGGAAACATATGTTGTCTTGCAGCATCCACTGCTTCTTTGTCAACACCTGCAAAAACTGTAATAAGGTGATCTGGTTTTTTAGCCCCTTCTAAACTCATTTTTGCTCCCGGACGTGCATTTCTTGCTGCACAGCCGCAAACTGAATTTACAACTACTAAAGTGGTACCTTCAGCTTTGATAGCATTATCTACAGCTTCAGCACTATGTAAATCTTGAAAACCAGCAGCTGTTAATTCAGCTTCCATTGGTTTTACCATTTCTTGTGGATACATATTGAATGTTTTTAAATTTTACTTTTGATCTGCAAAGTTACAAAGTTTAGACGCAACTCCTTAATTTCAAGTATAAAGTTTTGTTATAGTTTGATTGATAAAACTTTGTACTAAATAGGATGTATAATTTACTCCAGAATTGCCCACCAATTCCTAAACAGCTTCTTCTTTTGGCATTTTGTGGGGAAATTGATAATTGTGTTTTTTCAAATGATGGTTTCTTCCTACTCTAATTCTAGTTGTCAATACGGTTGATTTTTCCTTTTCGGCAATTTCAATGGTAGAAAGGTAGTTTGTCAAATACTTTTTGAGTATTTGTATTTTGTCAGTATCAACAGAGTAAATAACCTGCTTTCCTTTGTTTTTAATATTGACAAGATCGGCTTTTTTTAGCTCCAGCAAATGTTTGGATATCGTGGATTGCGCTAATGGAATTAATTCTACAATATTGCCGCATGTCCTATTGTTTCTTTTCCAGAGCAGTGTCATAATCTGAATTCTGGTAGGATGTCCGAGAGCTTTGCAAATTTTTCCTATTGCCTTTGTCTCAATGTCAAAATCTAAATGTTTGGTAATTCCCATAATTTCTACTAACTCATTATCGTAAATGAACGATTACAGTACGTCTGCCTTGTTCATCTCTTTATTTAATTTACTCTAAATCGTTTGGCCGCAGTTATTAAAAAAAACAAATAACCTGTTTTCTAATAATAATTGCCTTTGCAATTTTTAGAAAGAACAAAATTAAACAGAGCCTTTTGTTTTAAGCTTCCGTAAAAGTTCTAAAAGCAAAAGAATAAGACATTTTTTACGAAGGTTTACCTTTTCTGTGATAAAGAATGGAGTCAGTATTTTAAAGATATGCACTATTTTTAGCGATGGGAAAAATTAGATGCATTTTCCAATAGAGCAAAGTAGTTGCAGGTTTCTTGCTTTTTGGATTAGAAATTAATAAGCAGTTCCAATTTTTAAGTCAAACACATTAATTGAAAATTACACGAAATAAAGCTTTTATAAAGGGGATTTTAGGACATTTAAGTATAACCTGTAAATCCTCAATTAGTGAAGTTTCTTCGTCTAAAAATTTGAAAATCAACTCAGGATTTCCTTTTTTGAATAAAGAAGAAAAAATAGAAGCTCCTAATTCGTTGTGATGATGAAGTATATCAAGAAGCAGTAAATCGTAAAACCAAAATTTGTTTTTCTTATGAAACGCAGTCATGCTTAGATTTTGCTCAGTAGGATTGAGAAATTGCAGCAGCTGCGAAGATTTTTTGTCTGAGTTTTTAAAAGTGTAGCCCGTGCTGGCTTTTGTCCATCCGCCTGCTGTGCCAATGTTTAAAACTCGTTTGGTGTTTTTGTTCCAAAACGGATAACACGTCATCGGGATATTTCCCTGTTCTTTTTCTATAATTTCATATCGCTCGGTTCCGAGTTGCTTTAAATAAATCGCAATCTCTCTTTCATATTCTTCTTTCGGCAGGAGATTTTCAGAAAACAGCGTATATTCAACTAAAGCTCCGGTTTTAGAAAAGGGCAAAACATACATAAATCGTGTATTTCCCTTTTGCTCAACCGAAAAGTCCATGAAAGTTACTTTTTCAGAATTAAAAATTTCTGTTTCCGTTTTCACAAACCAGCCCACAAAATGCTGATGCAAAACAGGATACTTTGTTTGATTTTCCGCGAAAGCCTTCGTATAAATACTGTTTAAAAGATAATTGCAAGTAAATCGGCTTTGTTCTGTTCCAACAAAAACGTGTGTTTCAAGTTCGTTGATATCAGTTACTTTTTCGTTTAAGAAGATAATATTTTGATGTCTTGAAATTTCATCCAAAACAAAATTATAAAAATCTAAACTCTTAATTTGATTGTATCGATAGGGCTTCAACGCCAAATCGCGTTGAAAGTTTTGATTCGCAAATAACGCCAAATCCCACTTTTTTGAAATAACGGAATCCCAAATGCTTTCGTTTTTATCCCAAAAACACCAAGTTCTGTCATTGGTTTTCTTTAAATCCTGATCTAAAAGTAAAATCGATTTATCTGAAAATTTTTTGGACAAAATCATTTTATAAACCGTCATTAAAGAAGTAAGGCCGGTTCCTGTAAAAATGTAGTCGTAATGTTTGATTTGCGAAGAATTCATTCTCAAAAATAAGGAATTTTATTCTTCTAGTTTTTTTAAAAGAAGCTTAAAATCTTTCGGACTTAAATAGCTGTTATATTGAAATATAATTTCTTTCTTTTCATTCATAACACATAAAACGGGATATGTAATTTGATTGTTGATTGTTCCAAGTTGCAAAGCCAGTTCGTGAACGCCAACATTATTTCCTGAAGGTTTGAATTTGAATGTTTGGTTTTGAAAAGTAATATCTTGTTTTTCTTCGGCATTCAAATCAACAAAATAGAAATTGGAGTTTAACTTTTCTATGATTTCCTTGTCTCTAAAAGTGGCCGCTTTCATTCGCTGGCAAAATTGACACCAATCGGTATGAATAAAAACAATCATTTTTCGTTTTTGAGTTTGCTGCAAACTATCGACTTCTTCAAAAGAATGTTGCTTTAGCTGGCAAAATCCTGTTGAAGTAATTCCGAAGAAGATTATAAATAGTAATAGCTTTTTCATTTTGTTTTTTTTTGTCGCTTAAACCCAATTGTCACCCTGAGCGAAGTCGAAGGCTTATAAGTTGGAATGGGTTTCGATTTCGCTCAGCCTGACAAATGTTTGTCAAAAGAGAATCAGTGGCAACCTGTTCAATTTGTCAAATCCGTGCGCCATCATTAACAGCTTACCTCAAAGTATATCGCAATCCAAAAAAACCTCGAATAGTTTGGTTCTGTCCGTAAACATAAGTTGTATCAAAAGTTAACCCATAAGGATTATCTGGAGTTGCCAAAACTTTTCCTGCCGAATCGTATTGTACATTTTTATCAAAAGGATCATTGGTTCTCGAAATCAAAAACGGATTATGCTGCTTTGGTGTAAAGTTCAGTAAATTTTTAATTCCGCCATACACTTCAAAATTCTTCCAGCCTGAATAGGTAAACTGAATATTCTGAATGCTGTACCAAGGAGAATCTGGATTTCTGGGATCGGTTTCACTTAATAAAGGCAGTTTCATAGGGCTGTATACATTTCCGGTATAATCCATAGATAAATCCCAAGGCTGTATTTTATACGAAATACTCCAGGTCCCGGTGAAGTTTTCGGTTAAAAAGGGTCTTTGCGAAATCCCATCTTGGACATTTTTGTTATCCAAAAGCGTTGCTCCAACAATAAATTTTAAACCCGATGGAAAATTCAAATCCACATTTGTGCTGATTCCCTGACTCAACGCATAACCGTCAATATTGTCGTATATGATTTTATTAGGATCGGATTCGTAATCTGATATGATTTTATTACTGAATCGGGTATAGAAAGCCGTGGTTTCAATTCCCATAAAAGTTCCGTTTCCAAAATTGATTTTCTGAATGTAATTTAAATTCACATTTACCGATTTCTCTGGATTCAGATTATTTGCAATTACAACATCACGCGAACCCGTGAGCGCAGCATGATCTTCGGTAAATAAATTCACAACCCGAAATCCAGTTCCGGCGTTTAATCTGAAAATTGTGTTTTCGCTGGCTTTAAATCGGTAAGCAAATCTGGGCGTAAAAATCGAACCGTGAATGGAGTTATAATCGTATCGCATTCCGAGCAATACCTGACTTTTTGGAGAAAGCGTAATTTCATCCTGAACAAAAATTCCCGGCAGCCAGGTGTTTTCGGCTTCTTTGGTTGCGGGCGTATTGTCGTCATAATAGGTGTAACGGCTGGCAATTCCGGCCAAAAGATCATTTCGTCCTAATTTTTTGTCCCAAGTTAATTGCATGAAACCAATTTTCTGATTGGCGATATACGACGTTGTTCCGTAACGACTGTCTTGATAATGCACGTTGCCAGAAAACGAAAACATTAATTTTTCTTCAAACGGCAATTGATAACTACCAATTAATTCTGCTCTTTTGGTATAAATACTTTCACCGTAAATTTCGTCTCCTCCACGATACTTTTTTTCCCATCGAATATCTCCACCCCAGCGATCTTCATACATGCCGCGTACGGCGATAGTAAAAAGGCGATTGTTATTTCGAAGGAAATTCCATTTGTTAAAAACCGAAATTCTTTCAGAAAGCGTAACATCGGTAAAATTATCGTGGTCTTTATCAATAACCTGATCGTAGTTGAAGTAGTTAACACCCACAATCGATGTGGCTTTTTTACCGGCATTAAATTTCATTCCCAAATCAAGATTACTTTCAAAATAAGTAGTGGTAAAATAATCGACAGAAAAGAGTGGTGCGTTCGTCGGATTTTTGGTTATAATATTAATCAAACCACCAACAGCTTCACTTCCGTAAAGAGACGAAGCAGGTCCTTTAACAATTTCGATTCGTTCAACCAAAGAATTCGGAATTCCAGATAAACCATAAACTGTAGAAAGACTGCTTACAATTGGCATTCCATCGATCATGACCAAAGTGTACGGACCTTCAAGGCCGTTTATGTGAATGTCTCCCGTGTTGCAAACCCCGCAATTAAGCTGCGGCCGAACGCCGTTGATGTTTTGTAATGCATCATAAATACTTGGAGTGGGATTTTTTTTGAAGAAAGTTGGAGAATAAACTTCAACTGGCACTGCACTTTCTAAACGCTTTACGGGTTTTAAAGTTCCAGAAACCACGACTTCATTTAGTTCGTTGTTGTCTTCTTTTAGATCAAAATTGAAAGTAAGATTTTGTCCGTTTTCAATTGAAAACCTTTGGATTATTGGTTTGAATCCAGTCGAGGTCACTTGAATTTTGTAGTTTCCAGTTGGAATATTTTCTAATTTATAAAAACCAGTCGAATCGGTTTGAGTTTTAAAGTTAGTGTTTAATAAGCTAACGTTAATTTCCTTGTATCCAGATAAGTCGGTAAATACTTTTCCGGAGATATGCTGCGAATAGGAGTTTGTAATGGAGAATATTAATATTGTCAAAAATAAATATTTCATTATTGTAAAATTAAATTTAGACAAATCTAAAAATTAAATTTGATAAACAATGATTTTAAATTTATATTTTTATAACTTTTCTCATGTCAATATGTTATATTTCTATTTATTAAAAATGAATAGCTTCCAGTTTTAGCTGGATGAAGAAAATACGAAACCGAAAAAGGCTTTAGCCAAAACGTTATAATTTGACTAAAGCTCTTTCCTCGCTAGTTGAAGCTGGGGGTGATTCAAAAATTTTCCTCAATAAGTTCTTTATTGATTAGTGCGCCGGCAAAAGAACCTGTAGAAATTGCAATGGCTACAGACCGCATTTGCGTTGTGCAGTCGCCGCTCGCATATATTCCCGGGATATTCGTTTTCTGCATAAAATCGACTTTTAGTAATCCCTGCTCATTTAAATCACATCCCAGAGATTCCGGAATATCACAATGCTGTTCAAAGGGCGGTTTACTGTAAATGGCTTTTACTGCAATTTTTTCTTTGTTTTTGAAGATAATGTTCTCAATATAACCGTTTGTATGTTCGAAAGAATCAATTTCGTTTTCAAAAACCTGCACATTGTGTTTTTTTAAAGCTTCAGTTTGTTCCAAAGTCAAAGTCGATTTCCCATTGGTGCATAATCTTAGATCTTTGGTCCAGTTCGAAATCAGTTTTGCATATTCAAAACCCATTTCACCATTGGCAATTATTGCTGTTTTTTCATTTTTGACTTCATAACCGTGACAATATGGACAATGTAAAACCGAAATTCCCCAGCAATCTCCAAAACCTTTAATTTCGGGAATTAAATCTTTAACGCCGCTTGCAAACAAAATTTTCCGCGCCTTAAAAACTTTCCCAGCTTCAGTTGTTATTTCAAATCCGTTTTTGGTTGGGATTGCTTTTGTGGCAAGTCCGTTGTAAAAGTGGATTGTTTTGTAAAGATCAACCTGCAGTTTGGCTTTCGCCGCAATAACAGCGGGCTTTTCTCCGTCCTGTGTTATGAAATTATGAGAATGCGGCGTTTGTCTGTTACAGGGCAAACCGCTGTCAATAACCAAAACCTGACGTAAAGAACGTCCTAGACTCATCGCAGCCGATAAGCCGCTGTAACTGCCGCCAATGATAATGACTTCAAAATTTTCCTGTTCCATATTTTTAGTGATTTTGTTTTTTGTGTAATCTATAATTTATCAAATGCCCGATGACCATTCCTATTCCGCCAAAATAAATCAGGTCCAAATGAATTTCTAAGAAAATTTCAGTCAAAATGCTGATCCAGATTAAACCCATTGAAACAATCAAAATTGATGAAACCAAAAGCGTCGATTTTTTTGTAATTTTGAAAATTACAAATAACCCGATTGAAGCAAATGCCAAATCGATAATTGGATTGTGAGTTAAGCCCAAAGGAAGAATCGTTAAGAGTGGAAAAATCAAACAATGAACGAGACAAATTGCGGCACTTGAAATTCCTAAAATATCGTAAAAGGAGGAGGCTGATTTCTTCATTTCTTGTAAATTTGTTTAATGCAATACTGTTGCAAATATACACAATAAAATCAATTGCAACATTGTTGCGTTAATTTTTTTAATTCAAAATATAATGAAAGCTACACGTAACACTACAGCAAAGACGGCCGTTTTAGAGGTTTTTGAGAAATCCAAAACCGCCTTGTCTCACACCGAAATTCAAAAACAATTGAACGATGTCTGCGACCGCGTTACTATTTATAGAATTTTAGACCGTCTGGTAAACGATGATATTATTCATAAAATTTCGAATCTGGACGGAACGGTAAAATATGCAAAATGCAATCATTCGCACCAGCGTGTGCACATACACAATCATGCCCATTTTAGCTGCGAGAACTGTCATGAAATCACATGTCTCGAAAGTGTAAAACCAAGCTACATTATGCCGCACAATTATAAAGTTAATGAGATAAATTTCACGCTTTCTGGATTGTGTCCAAAATGTTTAAATTCTAACATATAATATTTAGACTCGTCTAAAAATATTGTTTCGCGAATATAATTTTTACATATATTTGTGAAAACAATACTTTTACAATGGGTAAATCTTTAGAAGAGGTACACGAATCTGTTTCAACCGAACATAAAAAAACAGGTTTCAGGAAAATTTTAGCCTTTTTAGGTCCAGCATATTTAGTAAGCGTCGGCTACATGGATCCAGGAAACTGGGCGACAGATATTGCCGGCGGAAGTCAGTTTGGCTACACTTTAGTCTGGGTTTTGTTGATGAGTAACTTAATGGCGCTGCTTTTGCAAAGTTTAAGCGCCCGACTCGGAATCGTGACGCAGCGAGATCTCGCACAAGCATCAAGAGAAACCTATTCGAAATATATTAATTACATTTTATATTTTCTTGCCGAAATTGCAATTGCGGCTTGTGATCTGGCCGAAGTTCTCGGAATGGCGATCGGAATTAATCTGCTTTTCGGAATTCCTTTACTCGAAGCAGTTCTAATTACTGTTTTAGACACCTTTTTGCTGCTTTTCCTGATCAATAAAGGAATTCGCAAGATGGAAGCCTTTATTATTGCTTTGGTCGCGATTATCGGCTTTTCTTTTATTTTTGAAATGATTTTTGCCGAACCAGAAATGCATAAAGTTTTGGAGGGTTTGATTCCTTCAATTCCAAACTCAGCAGCTTTGTATATTGCAATCGGGATTATCGGGGCAACAGTTATGCCGCATAACCTTTATCTGCACTCTTCTTTGGTACAGACCAGAAAGTTTGACCGAACTCCAGCCGGAATCAAACAGGCTTTAAAATACAATTTTATAGATTCGACAATTGCTTTAAATCTTGCCTTTTTTGTAAATGCAGCAATTTTAATTCTCGCCGCCGCGACTTTTCATAAAAACGGAATGTACGAAGTTGCAGAGATTCAGGATGCTCATAAGTTTCTGGAACCGCTTTTAGGAACAAAATGGGCGCCGGCTTTGTTTGCTATTGCACTTATTGCAGCGGGACAAAGTTCGACGGTGACGGGAACACTGGCAGGGCAGATTGTAATGGAGGGTTATCTTCATTTTAGAATACAGCCTTGGGTGCGCCGAATCATTACCCGCTTAATTGCTATTATTCCAGCCGTAATTGTGATTTTGATTTATGGCGAAAGCGTCACGGGAAAACTGCTGATCTTAAGTCAGGTTATTTTGAGTCTGCAGCTGGGTTTTGCGATTATTCCGCTTATTCACTTTGTCAGCGATAAATCAAAGATGAATGGTTTTCATATTTCTAAAACTACACAAATTGTCTCTTGGATTATTGCCGCGATCATTGTTTCCTTAAACGCAAAATTGGTGTACGATGAAATAACATCCTGGCTGGAAAGTTCAGATCATCCGATGGTGCTTTGGTTTACAGTTGTACCGCTGGCTTTTGGATTTTTGGCTTTATTGCTCTATATTATTTTTAATCCTTTTATCACTAAAGTTAAGAACAAAGCAGTCAATCACTCGCCTCATAATTTAAATCTGCAGTTTTCGCCAAGAGAAAGCCAAAGTATTAAAAACATTGCGATTTCTGTAGATTTCTCTAAAGCAGATGAAGCCGCATTGAACAAAGCTTTTGAATTGGGCGGAATCCATACAGAATATACCCTTATCCATATTGTGGAAACCGTTGGAGCATTAATGTATGGAGTCCATGTACACGATCATGAAACGACAATAGATGAAAAACTTTTGCAGCAATATAAAGACATGTTGACCGAGAAAGGTTTTAAAATTGAAACTAAGCTCGGATTTGGAAAACCCAACAATGTAATTTCAAAAATTATAAATGAGGGAAGTTTCGATATCTTGGTCATGGGAACCCATGGCCACACTGGACTAAAAGATATTCTCTTTGGTACAACAGTCGATAAATTGAGACATAAAATTTCTATACCTTTGTTGATTGTTAAAAACTAGGGACAAAGGTTCTGAGGTACAAAGGAGCAAAGTTTTTGAAAACTCTGAACCTTTGTCACTTTGCAGCTTTGAACCTCAAAAAATAAAAAATGACCTTCTCAGAAGAAAATTACTTAAAATCTATATATCACCTAACAGCCGTTGCTGATTCGGAGGTGAGCACCAATGCGATTGCGGAAATGATGGAAACCAAAGCATCATCGGTAACGGATATGCTTAAAAAGCTGGCAGATAAAGATTTGGTTAATTATAAAAAATACCAAGGGGTTTCTCTTACTGAAAATGGAAAGCTTGCTGCTAAAATGATCGTGAGAAAACATCGTTTGTGGGAAGTCTTTTTGGTAGAAAAATTAAATTTCAGCTGGGATGAGGTTCACGATATTGCCGAACAATTGGAACACATCAAATCAGAACAATTGATTAATCGATTGGATGATTTTCTGGGAAATCCGACTGAAGATCCTCATGGAGATCCGATTCCAGATGCTAACGGACGAATTATTAAAATTGAAAAACAGCTTTTATCTGAATTGAATGAGAATCAAACCGGCGTTTGCGTGGGGGTAAAGGATACTTCATCAGAATTTTTAAAATATCTGGACAAACAGGGAATTGCTTTGGGTTCAAGAATTGAATTTCTTTCCCGCGAATCTTTTGATTTATCCGTTAAAATTAAAGTCGATGGAAGGGAATTGTCTATTTCGAATAAAATTGCTTCTAATTTGTTTGTAAAGCTGGTTTAGAGTTATTTCACAAAGATTCGCGAAGAGGTTTCGCAGAGATGCGAGGAGATTTTGTTTTTTGTCAGACTGAGTTGAAGTTTTCTTTTGTCAGACTGAGCGAAGTCGAAGTTCCGCAAAGTAATTCAGAAACCGAGGCTTCAACTTCGCTCAACTTGACATGAGGAATTTCCTAGCCCCGATAGAAGTGGAAATCCTTTTGTGCCGGTCCCGAGGCTTCGGGAGGCATAAAAGATTGAAACGGATAGCGGGATTAGCTTCTAAAAAATTAGACAATCCCTTTTTCTATCATTTCTAACATTACTGGCGACGCATTTTTAAATGTCGGTTCCTGCTCGATAATACTACCAGCATTCTTTTTATTTACTTTGAAAGTTACGTCATTGTCTGTCGTAAATAAAAGCGCGGTCAAAAATGGATTTTTAATATAAGTTCCTAAAATCAAAAGCGCTTCCTCTAACGTATGAATGCTTTCGATTTCTTCTGTTTTATATCGTGTAGTCAATGAAATGGAGAAAGTATCATCTTCATTCAAAACCAAACGAAAATAGATGTTTTTGATTTCGGTATCGCCCATTGTTTTAGCCAAGGTCAATTTAGCGAAAGTTCCGGCTTGGATACTTTCTTTAACACGCTCACAAAAAAGGGCAAATATTGGTTCGTAGGACATGATGTTTGTATTATAATTTAACCGCAAAGGTCGCAAAGATTTACGCAAGGTTCGCTAAGTTTTTGATTTCCTTGTGTGCTTTGCGTAATCCCTTGTGAACTTTGCGGTTAAGAAAATTATTTTCCTGTAAATTCAGCTTTTCTTTTTTCTAAAAAAGCCGTTGTTCCTTCTTTAAAATCCTGAGTTCCGAAACATTCTCCGAATGATTTTATTTCAATATCAAATCCGTTTTTACCGTCTTTAAAGTTGGCATTAATTGCTTTTATTGCTTTTCCGATTGCAAAGGGAGCATTTTTAATGATTTTTTGTGCGATAACTGCTGTAAAAGATAATAATTCAGCCTGCGATACTACGTGATTGACTAAGCCATATTGTTTCGCTTCTTCGGCAGAAATCATAGCGGCGGTCATGATCAATTCCATGGCGCGTCCTTTGCCCACTAATTGCGGCAGACGCTGTGTTCCTCCATAACCTGGAATTAATCCTAAGGTTACTTCTGGAAGTCCCATTTTAGCATTATCGGATGCTATTCTGAAATGACAGGCCATTGCCAGTTCTAATCCTCCTCCAAGAGCAAAACCGTTAATGGCTGCAATAACCGGTTTTTTTAAGTTTTCAATAAAGTCAAATAACGCTTCTTGTCCTTCAGCCGCCAATTGCGCTCCTTCAACAACATTATAATTAGCAAATTCTGAAATGTCGGCGCCGGCAACAAAAGCTTTTTCTCCGTTTCCTGTTATAATAATTACACGAACCTCTTCATTATTTGCTAATGCATTAACAGCATTGCTAAGATCGCCAATTGTCGATTTGTTTAAAGCATTTAGTTTTGTAGGTCTGTTTATTGTAATTGTTGCAATTTTTTCTTCTATAGCAACTAAGATATTTTCGTAGTTCATAACAATTGGTTTAGGAGTTGGTGATAGGTAAAGAAACTCTAAAAGTGGTTCCTTTTCCGTAAGTTGACTCAAAGGTAATTGTTCCTTTGTAATTTTCGATAATGTTTTTTATAATTCCGAGTCCAAGGCCCATGCCGCTGGTTTTGGTGGTAAATTTTGGTTCGAAAATTCGGCCGGTATCCAGTTTCTGAATTCCGATTCCGTTGTCTTTTACCGCGATTTCGACATTATTATTACGGCGTTTGACAGTAACAAAAATCGATTTTTGTAACTGACTTTCAGGAATCGCCTGCGTTGCATTTTTAACCAGATTGGTAATGACACGGATCAATTGTGTACGGTCCATTTTAGAAATGATTTCCTGTTCTTCGGCTTCAAAGACAATATAATCTTCGTTAAAAATATCCAAAGCCAATTCTACAACCTCTACAACATTCAAGGTTTCGTTTTGCTGTGCTGGCATCGAAGCAAAGTTAGAAAATGCCGAAGCCACTGCTGTCATGGTATCAATCTGCTGAATCAGGGTTTCAGAGTAATCGTTCATTTTCTGTTTTACATCAGGATCGTTGGGATCAAATTTCCTTTGAAAACTCTGAACCGTTAATCGCATTGGCGTAAGCGGATTTTTAATTTCGTGTGCAACCTGTTTGGCCATTTCACGCCAAGCTTCTTCACGTTCGCTTTGCGCTAATTTAATGGCACTGCTTTCCAGTTTGTCGACCATGCCGTTGTAAGCTTTAATCAAGAAGTTCACTTCTTTGCTGTTGGCTTCGAGAACAATTTTTTCGTTTTTCTGATCCAAGTTGGTTTCCTCTAAACGATCCGAAATTGTTTTTAATGATTTGGTGATATAAGTCGAAAGGAAATAAGCCAGTGCAAAAGCGACAATCAGCATAAATGAATACACCTGACTTAAACGGATCAGGAAAGTATTCAATTCGTTGTCGTAATACCCGTCATCTTCTAAATAGGGCAGGTTTAAAACGCCGAGGGGTTTGAATTTTTCGTCTTTTATTAAACTGTATGAAGATCTGTTTTTGACGCCATCGATAGTTTTAATATCAACAAATCGTTTTTCTATTGAGGAACGAACGAGTTTGAGTATATATTCAGGAATCGGAGGCGCGACTTTGTCGACTGCAAAAGACTCTTTGGAAGATTTAAGTAGTTTTCCGTCGAGGCTGTAAATGTTAATTTCGATTTTATGAATCTGCGCCAGTTCGTGGATTTTATCTTTAAAAATCAAATCCAGATTCTGTGTTTTTAATGGGTAAGTTGTAGTCGAAAGCACATAATTGATGTGTTCTTTTACCGCATTTTCTTTTCTTTCGAGTCTTTCCTGATGGTATTCTTTGGCTTCTGTTTTAAACTGAATAATAGAAATAGAAGCCAATAAAAAAGATGCTACAACAATCAATACAATCATCGACAGGAAAATCCTGGTACGAAGCGAAAGCATTGACATTTTGAAGTTCTGCATCTGTTTTTGTTTTATTATTTTCAGGTTTCAAGTTTCAGGTTAGGCTGCGTTTGGAAACTTGAAACCTGAACCTAAAAAAACTATTTTTTTTCTCTAATGCGTTTATAAAAACGGAATCCCAGCATGATTAAAACCGAAAATAAAATAATTCCGATCACGCCGTAAATCCAGTTGATTGCACTTTTTAAAACTACTAAAAAAACGACAGCAAACAAAATAATCGTGGCACCTTCATTCCACAAACGCATAAAATTGTTCGAGTATTTTACTTCATTATTTTGTAATTGTTTGAAAATCTGATGGCATTTTCCGTGATATAAATACAAAAGGAAAACGAAAACCAGTTTGACGTGCATCCACGGCATTTTCATCCAAACATGACCAGCTTCTGTAAAAAACAGCATCCAAAAAGCAAAAATACTTGCCAAAACTGCCGAAGGCCACGTAATAATATACCACAAACGATACGTCATTATTTTATATTGCGCCTGCAGAATTTCTTTTTCTGGTGAAGGTTTTTCATTGGCTTCTATTTGATAGACAAACAAACGCACAATGTAAAACAAACCTGCAAACCAAGTCACTACAAAAATAAGATGCAGTGATTTTAAGTAGTTATAGTAGTCCATACTTTTTTGTTTGAGGTTTCAAGTTTCAGGTTTTTAAGTTTTCAATAACCTGAAACTTGAAACAAATATTATTTAGCCCAATCATTAATCCAATTAGAAACCGTCTGGCACCATTCGTCATCGTCATTCAAACACGGAATTGCTAAAAACTCTTCTCCTCCTTTTGCTTCAAAATCTTCTTTGGCGCGCATGGCGATTTCTTCCAATGTTTCTAAACAATCAGATACGAAAGCTGGCGTTACAACCGCTAATTTCTTGATTCCTTTTGCCGGCATATTGTCGATTTCAACATCTGTGTAAGGCTCCAGCCATTTGTCTCCCGCTAAACGCGATTGAAAAGTCAGACTGTATTTATCTTCTGGAAGTCCTAATAATTTTATGACTTGCTTTGTCGTTTCATAACATTGATGGCGGTAACAGAAGTCGTGTGCCGGAGATGGCGTATTACAACAAGAACCGTCTATTTTGCAATGTGATTTGGTTACGTCTGTTTTACGGATATGACGCTCTGGAATTCCATGATATGAAAACAACAAATGATCGTAATCAAAACCAACTAAATGTTTCTGAATTGAATCTGCTAAATTCTTGATGTAATCGGGTTTGTTGTAAAATGCCGGAACATCTGTAAAAGTCATGTTTGGAAATTTCTTTTTACGAATTTCTTCAGCTTTCACTAAAATAGTCAGAGTAGAAGCCATTGCATATTGCGGATATAGAGGAAAAAGCAATACTTCTGTAACGCCTTGATCATGCAATTCCTGAAGTCCTTTTTCGATCGTCATGGTTCCGTAACGCATTGCCAAAGCAACTGGAACATTTACCAGAGGCTTAACTTTTGCCTGCATTCTTTCAGAAAGTACTACTAACGGAGAACCTTCATCCCACCATATTTTCGCATAAGCGTGCGCTGATTCTTCGGGTCTTTTTCTTAAAATAATACCGCGAACCAACAATGCTCTTAATAAATACGGAACATCGATCACGTATTTATCCATTAAAAATTCGTCTAAATATGGTTTTACATCTTTTGGTGTTGGACTTTCCGGAGAACCTAAGTTTACTAATAATACGCCTTTCATTCTTGTTTTTTATTGCTTTAGGCTTAAGCTTTAGGCTTTAAGCTTTTAATTTGTTTTAAATTTCGACAAAAGTATGTTCTGTACTTTATTAGAAATATGATATTTATTACTTTTTAATTATGTCTTTATTTATAAAATTGATTCTCTTAAATCAATCGTTCCTATGGAACGCAAAAAACATTTAATTTTTTTTTCTACCAACGAGATGTTCCTATCGGAACATTTTGACCAAAGATTCATCATTTTTATGTTCTGTTGGAACATTTCGTTGGTAACTTCAAATGTCTACACAGTATAACATTCCGTAGGAACGTTTGATTTTAGATCTCTGGCTTTACAGTATGCTTAAACATTTGCATTTATCGACATCAAATATTTTTTTGGAGTTGTCGCAAACTTTTTCTTGAAAGCCGCTATAAAGTGACTTCCAGTGCTGTAGCCAATTTTTAAACCCACTTCGTTCACATTATAAGAACCACTGTCTAACAACTTTCTAGCGAAATCCATTTTGTAATCGAAAAGAAAACCATACACGGTGTCGCCATAAATTTGTTTGAAACCCATTTTAAGTTTCTTCAAATTCAGACCAATTTCATCTGCCAGTTCTTGTAATCCCGGCGGTTCGGCCATATTGGCGATGATGATTTCTTTGGCTCTTCGGATTTTCAAAACGTTGTCTTCATCAATCAGGAACGGACATTGTTCTGCGTTTGGATCTTCGGTTCTGTTAAAATACAAACTCAGTAATTCGTATCCTTTTCCTTTGTAATACAAGTTTTTGATGGATGGATGGAGATTGTAATGAAACAGCTGGCTCAGCACAATTGCCATTGACGGACTGATATTTCCTTCGTTGTAGTATTTTTTATCCTTATTGTCAGCACTTAGAAAAGTAATGTAATCGGCTTCGGCAGAAAATAATGCGTGAAATTTCTTGATAGATACAATTACAGAGATCGCCCAGGAATTTGGAGCCAATTCTAAATGAAGTGGTAATTCTTTTTGCGGGTTGTATAAAAGCAGTGATTTTTCTTCTTTCAGCTCCAAGGCATAAGTTCCTTGATTGAACAGGAATTTGGCATTGCCTTTTATACCGAAGTGAAACTGTATCAGACCAGTACCGACTATTTCATGCTGTGCAAAAAATGGCTCGGAACTGTCGTTTTGAAAACGGATCAGCGTAAAGTCGTCTTCAATTTTAATAATTTCTTGAGAACCCATAGCGATATTTTTTTGAAACAAAAATCAAAACCAAGTTGTGATCTTATTTAGAATCGCTCTAAACTAATCACTTCTAAAGAGTTGATTTTGCTACAAAAGTAGCCTTTTTTACTCAAAAACACCTAATTAGGACCAAAAAAACATTGAGCGACATAAAAAGTACTTTTAGCGTTATTTTTATCAACGGTATAGTAATAATTTTGTTGCACTTTTTAGAAAGTGAATTATGGAAAACAATAACGTACCGAAACACCTTTATTTTTACTCAGTTGGATTGAGTTACAAAAAAGCTGATGCTGAGGTCAGAGGTCAATTTAGTTTGGATGCAGTTGCGAAAACACGTTTGCTGGAACAAGCTAAAACAGAAGGAATAGAAAGTTTAATTGTCACTTCAACCTGTAACAGAACCGAGATTTATGGTTTTGCAGAACATCCCTTTCAATTAATAAAACTTATTTGTGATAATAGTAACGGATCTGTTGACGCTTTCCAGAAAGTGGGATTTGTGTACAAAAATCAAGAAGCTATTAATCATATGTTTCGTGTCGGGACTGGTTTAGACAGTCAGATTTTAGGCGATTTCGAAATTATATCTCAAATTAAAACCAGTTTTATCCACTCAAAATCAATGGGTTTAGCCAATACTTTTATGGAAAGATTGGTAAATGCGGTAATTCAGGCGAGCAAAAGAATTAAAAATGAAACTGAAATCAGCTCTGGCGCTACTTCTGTTTCTTTTGCATCGGTACAATATATTCTTAAAAATGTTGAAGACATCAGCAACAAAAACATTTTACTTTTTGGAACTGGAAAAATTGGAAGAAACACTTGCGAAAATTTAGTAAAACATACTAAAAACGAACATATTACTTTAATCAACAGAACAAAAGACAAAGCCGAGAAACTGGCAGGAAAACTTAATCTGATTGTTAAAGATTATTCTGAATTACACTTAGAACTTCAAAAGGCCGATGTTGTGGTTGTGGCAACAGGAGCTCAAAACCCAACGGTTGACAAAGCGATTTTAAACCTTAAAAAACCTTTGTTGATTCTGGATTTATCGATTCCGAAAAACGTAAATGAAAATGTAGAAGAGCTAGAAGGCGTAACGTTGATCCACATGGATTATTTGTCTCAATTGACAGATGAAACTTTGGAAAACAGAAAATTACACATTCCAGCAGCCGAAGCAATTATTGAGGAGGTGAAAGAAGAATTCACAATTTGGATGAAAGGCAGAAAATTTGCTCCGACAATCAATGCGCTAAAAGAAAAATTAAACGCAATAAAAATGTCAGAACTGGATTTTCAAAGTAAAAAAATTGCAGATTTTAATGAAGCTCAAGCCGAAATCATCAGCAATAGAATCATCCAAAAAATCACTACACATTTTGCCAATCATTTAAAAGACGACGACACCATGGTCGATGAAAGCATCGAATGGATCGAAAAAGTCTTCAAAATAAAAGCATCTTAGATTAAATTTTACCATTAAGATATTAAGAAAGTTAAAATTTGTAGCAGCAATACTTAATAAAAATTAAACCATTAAGATATTAAGGAAATTAAGTCCAAGCTTTGTCAAGAAAATTAAGCCAAGCTATTCTTGAACAAAAGCTTAATTAGCTTAATAGCTTAAGGGTGAAAATAAGTTCTATGACAAAAAAAGAGGTTACACAATTGGCTTATGAAATTACAGGTTTTGCGATAAAAGTGCATAAAGCTTTAGGACCTGGACTTTTAGAAAGCATTTATGAACAGTGCCTCAAATACGAATTAGAACAAAACGGATACGACGTTAAGCAACAATTAGTTGTCAAAATAGATTATTATGATCTTGAATTAGAATCTGATTTAAGAATTGATTTGCTTGTAAATAATTGTGTTGTTGTGGAATTAAAAGCAATAGAAAATTTATTGCCCATTCACGAAGCCCAATTATTGACATATATGAAATTACTGCAAAGGCCTCAAGGACTATTGATAAATTTCAACACAACAAACATTACAAAATCAATGAAACCACTTGTGAATGATTATTTTGCAAGATTAATAGATTAAATAAAATTTGAACCAGTACTATATTAAAGAAGTTAAGTTTAATGTTCTTTGACAAAGAAAAGCTTAATTACCTTAATATCTTAATGGTTAAAAATTAAAACATGGCTGAAAAAACAATCAGAATTGGAACGCGCGATAGCGAATTGGCACTTTGGCAGGCACATACTGTCGAAAAACAATTGAACGATTTAGGGTATAAAACCTCAATTGTTGCGGTTAAATCGCAGGGTGATATTATCTTGGACAAACCGCTTTATGAATTGGGCATTACCGGAATTTTTACCAAAACTCTTGATATTGCTATGATTAACGGCGATATTGATATTGCAGTGCATTCTATGAAAGACGTTCCTACGGCTTTGCCAAAAGGAATTGTTCAGGCGGCAGTTTTAGAAAGAGCCAATGTTTTGGATATTTTGGTTCACAAAGGAAATCCTGATTTTGCTAATCCGAGTACTATTGCAACAGGAAGTTTAAGACGTCAGGCACAATGGTTTAATAAATATCCTAATCATACTGTAGTTGATTTACGCGGTAATGTCAATACGCGTATGCAGAAATTGCAGGATAATAATTGGGACGGAGCCGTTTTTGCTGCTGCTGGTTTGGAACGTATTAATTTGAAACCAGAAAATGTTATCAATCTGGATTGGATGATTCCTGCACCTGCACAAGGAGCGATGCTGGTTGTGGCAATGGAAAATGATAATTATACACTTGATGCACTTTCGAAGTTAAATCATATCGAAACTGAAATTTGTACGTATATCGAACGTCAGTTTTTAAGAACGCTTGAAGGCGGTTGTACCGCGCCAATTGGAGCTTTGGTCAATTATAATGAAGATGAGGATACGCTGCATTTTCAAGGTGTTCTGCTTTCTGTTGATGGAAAACAAAAACTGGAAATTGATAAAACGGTAGACATTTCGGAATGGAAAAAATTAGGTTTCCATTCGGCTCAGGAAATATTAAACAATGGCGGAGCGGAATTGATGCAGTCCATTAAAGAATCTTTAAAGAAATAATGGCAAAATCGATCCAAATACTATCTACAAAAGTTCTTTCGGGAATTCAAAAACAGGAATTGGTAAAAGCAGGTTTTGAAGTTGCTGCATATGATTTCATCAAAACCGAAAACAAATCTTTTGAAATAAAAGAACTCAACGAAAATCTTCTTTTTACAAGTCAGAATGCAGTTCATAGTTTTTTAGCAAATCCAAAATCTAAAGACCTTATTCCGAAACTTCGGGACAAAAATGTTTTTTGTGTTGGATTAAAAACAAAAGCGCTATTAAGCGATAATGGTTTTAATGTTGTGGCATACACAGGTTACGCTTCTGATCTTGCCGAAATTATAACTTTGATCTACAATAAAGAAAGTTTCACATTTTTTAGCGGTAATCTTAGAAGAGATACTTTGCCAGATGCTTTAAAAGAAGCCGGAATAAAATTTAATGAAATTCAGGTTTATGACACTTCTTTACAGCCTCAAAAAATAAAGACAACTGTTGATGCATTATTGTTTTTTAGTCCGTCTGGTGTTGAGAGTTATTTAAAAGAGAATACAATTAAAAAAGAAACCTGTTTCTGTATTGGAGAAACCACTGCCGAAGCTTTGCATAAAATCACAAAAAACATCATCATCGCAGATCAGCCAACGGTTGAAAATGTAATTGAGGATGTAATTAATGAATATAAATAAAAACCTTTGCAACTTTGTCCCTTTGTGGCTTTGCAACTAAAATAAAAAACATGTTAAAGAACGACCTATTTTTAAAAGCGTTAAAAGGAGAAACAGTACAGCGTCCGCCAGTATGGATGATGCGTCAAGCCGGAAGATATTTACCAGAATTTAGAGAACTTCGCGATAAATATGATTTTTTCACGCGTTGCGAAACTCCAGAATTAGCTGCTGAAATTACGGTACAGCCTATTCGACGAATTGCACCAGATGCGGCAATTTTATTTTCGGATATTCTGGTAGTTCCACGAGCAATGGGAATTCATGTAGAATTAAAAGACAATTTAGGGCCTATAATTCCAAATCCAATTCGTTCGCTGGCAGATGTTCATAAAGTGTATGTTCCAGATGTGAATGAAACATTAGGTTACGTTTTTGATGCTGTTAAATTGACTAAGGAAATGTTGAATGATGAGGTGCCATTAATTGGTTTTGCTGGTTCACCTTGGACTATTTTTTGTTATGCTGTTGAAGGAAAAGGATCTAAAAGTTTTGATACTGCAAAAGGATTCTGTTTTTCAAATCCAGCAGCAGCACATACTTTATTGCAAAAAATCACAGACACAACCATTTTATACTTAAAAGAAAAAGTAAAATCGGGTGTAAATGCCGTTCAGATTTTTGATTCTTGGGGAGGAATGCTTTCTCCAGTTGATTATCAGGAGTTTTCATGGAAATACATTAATCAGATTGTGGATGCTCTTGCAGATATTACTCCCGTAATTGTTTTTGGAAAAGGATGTTGGTTTGCTCTTGGTGAAATGGGAAAAAGCCGTGCTTCTGCACTTGGAGTAGATTGGACTTGTTCTGCTAGAAATGCTCGTTATTTGTCTGGTGGAAACATTACATTACAAGGAAATTTTGATCCGTCAAGACTACTTTCTCCAATCCCGACAATTAAGAAAATGGTTCACCAAATGATCGACGAATTCGGAAAAGATAAATATATCGTGAACCTTGGGCACGGAATTCTACCAAATATCCCAGTAGATCACGCAAAAGCGTTTATTGACGCGGTGAAGGAATACGGGAATTAGTAATCAGTTTTCAGTCGTATTTTACTTTCCTGTAAGGTTTTCAAAACCTTGCAGGTATAGGATTTATAATTTTAAGATCACAGACCTACAAGGTTTTGAAAACCTTGCAGGAAATCAATAAAACCATGCTTAACAAAGGCTTAAGAGATGAAGAAAAAATAAGAATTGATAACGTTCTCAAAACGTTACGAACTCTTGTTTATATTCCTTATCCTTTGGATCACTTGCAAATAGCAGAAATTGAAAATCAACTAAAAGAATTCGCATTAAGTACGGAAACTTTAGTTGATTATTCCAATGAAGATTTAATCGATTTGTTGGTTCGTCTTCATTTCGACTGGGAACAATTAGAACAGTTTGCAGATTTCTTGATGGATTTTTCAAAAATTGAAAACTACAATTTTGAAGATAAAGCTTTGACTGTTTACCAATACATTCAGCAAGAAAGTAAAGTTTTTTCCTTTGGGATAAATACTAAAATTGTTTCGGCGAAAGCCAAAAAATAATTACGATGAAAGATAAATTTTACGCTTACATACAAAATTTACAAGACCAAATCTGCGCTGGATTAGAAGCTGTTGACGGAACTGCAAAATTCCGTGAAGATCTTTGGAAACGTCCAGAAGGCGGAGGAGGGAGAACCCGCGTTATCGAAAACGGTCCCGAAGGCTCGGGAGTTTTCGAAAAAGGCGGTGTCAACATTTCTGCCGTTCATGGAAAACTTCCAGAAACGATGCAAAAGATGTTTGGTGTGGGAGAAGCCGATTTCTTTGCCTGCGGATTAAGTTTGGTTATTCACCCGAAAAGCCCGATGGTTCCTACCGTGCACGCCAATTGGCGATACTTCGAAATGTATGATGAATCAGGAAAGGTTATTCAGCAATGGTTTGGAGGCGGACAAGATTTAACGCCTTATTATTTGTTTGAAGAAGATGCGAAACACTTTCATCAAACCTGCAAAACAGCCTGCGATAAACACAATCCAGAGTTTTATCCGAAATATAAAAAACAATGCGATTCGTATTTTTGGAATGCGCACAGAAACGAAGCCAGAGGTCTTGGCGGTTTGTTCTTTGATTACTGCAAAGCAAACGAACAAATGTCGATGGGAGATTGGTACAACTTTGTAACCGAAGTAGGTAATAGTTTCCTTGAAGCTTATGTTCCGATTGTCGAAAGACGAAAAAATCTTGAATATACTCCAGAAAACAGAACGTGGCAGGAAATTCGCCGAGGCCGTTATGTGGAGTTTAATCTGGTTCATGACAAAGGCACTTTGTTCGGTTTAAAAACAAACGGAAGAATTGAAAGTATCCTGATGAGTCTTCCTCCTCATGTGCAATGGGTTTATGATCATCACCCCGAAGCGGGAAGCGAAGAAGAAAAATTAATAAAGGTTTTAGAAAATCCAATTGACTGGGTTTAATATTTACATCCGAATTTATATTATAAATATGCCGCTCCGATGGAGCTTAAAACTTTTTTCGGCAATTCATTTCTATAAATATTTCGCTCCGCTGGAGCTTTTGAAGAATATCCGATAATTTTTCTATAAAATAAATGTTCTAGCTGGAACTTACTTTAGGCTAAATTTGTTAGCTATAAAAGCTCCGGAGGAGCAAAATATTTATAGCATAATTTGTTTGCGTCGTACCCACAAATCCCCAGGGGGGCGGCATAGTTATCATGCAAAAAAAACAAGTCTTCCCCTCATGTGCAATGGGTTTACGATCATCACCCTGAAGCGGGAAGTGAAGAAGAAAAATTAAAGGTTTTAGAAAATCCAATTGACTGGGTTTAATATTTACATCCGAATTTATATTATAAATATGCCGCTCCGATGGAGCTTAAAACTTTTTTCGTCAATTCATTTCTATAAATATTTCGCTCCTATGGAGCTTTTGAAGAATATCTGATAATTTTCTATAAAATAAATGGTCTAGCTGGAACTTACTTTAGGCTAAATTTGTTAGCTATAAAAAGCTCCGGAGGAGCAAAATATTTACAGCTTAATTTGTTTGCGTTCTACACAAAGCCCCAGAGGGGCGGCATAGTTATCATGCATAAAAAAAACAAGTCTTCCCCCTCATGTGAAATGAAATGGGTTTGTGATCATCACCCTGAAGCGGGAAGTGAAGAAGAAAAATTGATAAAGGTTTTAGAAAATCCAATTGACTGGGTTTAATATTTAAATTCGAATTTATATTATAAATATGCCGCTCCGATGGAGCTTAAAACTTTTTTCGTCAATTCATTTCTATAAATATTTCGCTCCTATGGAGCTTTTGAAGAATATCCGATAATTTTTCTATAAAATAAATGGTCTCGCTGGAACTTACTTTAGGCTAAATTTGTTAGCTATATAAAGCTCCATAGGAGCGAAATATTTATAGAAATAATTTATTTCTATCTATAAAAGCCCCAAAGAGGCATAATATTTATAGCAAAAAATTATTCAAACCCAAATAAGCCCCAGAGGGGTGATATATCTAATTTTTTATAATAAAAAAGAAATATTTATCTTACATTTAAAAATTATTATTTAGCTTTATCTCATTAATAATTTTACTAAATCGTGGCAAATACTTATTCTCAATTATATATTCAAATTGTTTTTGCTGTAAAGGGGAGACAAAATTTAATCTCAAGAAACAAGAAAGATGAGATTTATAAATATATCACAGGAATTATTACCAATCAAAAACAAAAATTGATCGCAATTAACGGAATGCCAGATCATATTCATATCTTAGTTGGTATAAAACCCAATATTTCATTATCTGATTTAGTTAGGGATATTAAGTCAAGTTCATCCAAATTCATAAACGAACAAAAATGGATGAATGGAAAATTTGAATGGCAGACAGGTTTTGGTGCGTTTTCATATGGACATTCACAATTGAACAATGTTATAAAATACATTGAAAATCAAGAAGAACATCATAAAACCAAAACATTCAGCGAAGAATATACTGCATTTTTAAAATTATTCAATATTGATTTTAGAAATGAATATCTTTTTGAAGACGTTTAATAATATATCGCTCCTATGGAGCTTTAAACTATTTAGGCAATTCAATTGCTATAAATATTTTGCTCCGCTGGAGCAAATATAAACTGACTTTGCAGATGAATTTAAAATTAATCAATATAGTATTCTTGTTTAGTTTTTTTTGGTGTTTTGCTCAAAACGATTCTTTGCAAAATCCCTATTTTAAATCATACAATGATAAAATTACCGTCAGTGCTTATTATTTAGATACTTCAAATAGTTTTCAGATTGCTTCAGACGACCAGGATCCAAAGATATATGTAAATCTTATTCCGAATCGAAGGGAACAGATTGGTTTTAATTTGAATTATAAAATCATTGATATAACGCTTGGTTTTGCACCAAAATTTCTAAGCGGGAACAAAGGCGATTCTAATTCGAAGCATTTTAATTTTAATACCCGTTTTTACTATAAAAAATGGATGCAGTCGTTTACTTTTATCAATCAAAAAGGATTTTACATCAGCGACGATAATTTCACTGCACAACTGCCCAATATGCGTACGACTAAAATTGGCGGATCGACAGCATATGTTTTTAATGATAAATTCTCTTTTAAAACATTGGTAAGCCAAAACGAATGGCAGACCAAAAGTTCCGGAAGTTTTATTCCGACCCTTTCCTTTTATTATACCAATTTGGACTTAAATACTCCCGATTCTTCGCCTGGAGATTTGTATGTTCTTACTTTGGCGCCTTCTTATTTTTACAACTTTGTAATCAGTGATCGGGTTTTAATTGGTGCCGGAGTTGCTTTGGGAGCCGGGATAAACGATATTGACGGCGACACATCGGCCTTATATCAGGCAGATTTTAATTTAAAATTGGCGTACAATAATGATCGTTTTTTTGGATTTATCAGCCTTAATACAGTCAGTTTTGCTCAGGACGAAAAGGTCAATCCCAGATTAGACGATAACATTGTTACTTTAAAACTTTCTGCCGGTTATCGATTTGACCCTCCAAAAAAAGTAAAAGAAGTTTACGATAAAGTCAATGAGAAAATTGGATTGTAAAGATTCTTAAATCCCTTTAAAGATTAAGTTTTAGTAAAAAATGCTTAAATTACAGAGATTTATAAAATACTAAAATTCATTGTTATGAAAAATACAGAACAATTAAATCTCATGCATTCTGGAAAAGGTTTTATTGCAGCGCTTGATCAAAGCGGCGGCAGTACTCCAAAGGCATTATCGCAATATGGCATTCTGGAAAACAGTTATACAAATGAAGAAGATATGTATACGCTGGTGCATGAAATGAGAACCAGAATTATAAAAAGTCCCGCTTTTGACAACCAATATATTTTAGGAGCCATTTTGTTTGAAAATACGATGGATCGTAAAATTGACGGTCAATGGACAGCAGATTATCTCTGGGAGAAAAAGCATATTATTCCATTTTTAAAAGTGGATAAAGGTTTGGCCGATCTTGCAAATGGCGTGCAATTGATGAAACCAATCGCTAATTTGGATGAATTATTAAACCGTGCCGTAGAACGAAATGTATTTGGAACCAAAATGCGTTCTGTGATTAAAGAAGCCAATAGAGATGGAATTCGCGAAGTTGTAGAACAACAATTTAAAGTTGGTTTGCAGATTTTTGCAAAAGGATTTGTGCCGATCATTGAGCCAGAAGTTGATATTTATAGTGCTGATAAAGAAAAATCAGAGCAGATTTTAAAAGAAGAAATCCAGAAACAGCTCAATTTATTGGATCAAGATGTGAAAGTAATGCTCAAACTTTCTATTCCGACAGTAAATAATTTTTACAGCGATCTCATGTCTGATCCTCATGTTGTGCGTGTTGTAGCACTTTCGGGAGGTTATTCTCGAGAAGAAGCCAATCATAAGCTTTCGGAAAATCACGGATTGATTGCCAGTTTCTCCAGAGCCTTATCAGAAGGATTAAGCGCAGCTCAATCTGATGCGGAGTTTAATAATCAATTAAGCGATTCTATAAAAGGGATATACGATGCTTCTATTGTGTAAAATTCGTTAAGTATCATTACTTTCTTTATTCTTCGCTTGATTCAAAAAAGACTATTTGATGCAGATTTGACGGTTTTTTAAGAATCTGTGAAAATTACGTTTTTACAAAGCAAATCTGTTTTAGCCGCGTTCTAATCTTTAGAATTTGGTTCTTAAAATAATTACAACAATGATGTAAAAATCCCCAAAAGTTCATTTCGGGGATTTTGTTTTTAAATTATGAAAAAAACTACAAAATTTTAGATAATATTAACGGTTTCTACAAAGGGCTAAAAGTCTAGTTTTGTTCCTTTTTGCTTAACTTTGCAACGCTTAAAATTTTACAAAAGCAATCCTCAAAAATAAAAAACAATAACAGGTTTTTAGATTCCAATTTTCAATGAGGAATCTAAAAACGAAAATCTAAAATTCATATGTTCCCATTACACAGAGGCAGAAGGTTAAGAGTAAATGAATCTATTCGTTCTTTAGTTCGTGAAACAAGTTTAAGTCCAACAGATTTTATGTTTCCAATGTTTATTGCTGAAGGCGAAAATTATAAAGTCGAAATTCCTTCGATGCCTGGTATTTACCGCAGGTCAATTGATTTAACTGTTGAAGAAGTAAAAGAAATCTTCGGATTAGGAATCCGCGCTGTGAATATCTATGTTAAAGTCAGCGAAGAGTTAAAAGACAATACCGGAAAAGAAGCCTGGAACAAAGACGGATTAATGCAGCAGGCAATTCGTGCTATAAAAGCGGCATGTCCAGAAATGATTGTAATGCCGGATGTTGCTTTAGACCCCTATTCGATTTATGGTCATGACGGAATCATTAAAAATGGAGATGTAGAAAATGACAGCACTGTAGAGGCTTTGGTAAAAATGGCTGTTTCGCATGCAGAGGCGGGAGCCGATTTTGTGGCGCCAAGCGATATGATGGACGGAAGAATTTTACGCCTTCGCGAAGGTCTTGATGCTGCTGGATATCACAATGTGGGGATCATGAGTTACTCAGCAAAATACGCTTCGGCATTTTACGGGCCGTTTAGAGATGCTTTAGATTCAGCTCCAAAAGAAGCTGACGTTGTGGTTCCAAAAGATAAAAAAACGTATCAAATGGATTATGCCAACCGCATAGAGGCTATTAAAGAAACTTTATACGATGTTGAAGAAGGAGCTGATATGGTAATGGTTAAACCAGGAATTGCTTATTTAGATATTGTCCGCGAAATAAAAAATGCAGTAAACGTTCCAGTAACAGTTTATCACGTTTCTGGAGAATATGCAATGATCAAAGCGGCAGCCGAAAGAGGATGGCTGGACAATGACAAGATTATGATGGAACAGTTAATGTGTATCAAACGTGCTGGTGCTAGTTTGATTTCTACTTATTTTGCTAAAGAAGCCGCTATTCTTTTAAATAAATAATAATGAAATAAAAATGAAAAAAGTAGTATTCTTAGCTGCAGTTCTGGCTTTTACTGCATGCAAAAAAGAAATTCCGGAAAATACGGAACAACCAGAAGACACGTATTTTGAGGGTGAAACGGCAAAAACTAAAACTCCGGAAGAATTAGGAAAAGAAATTTTTGAAGGAAAAGGAAATTGCACCGCTTGTCATCAGCCGGATCAAAAAGTGATTGGTCCAAGTATACTAGAAATTGCTAAGATTTATAAAGATAAAAAAGCAGACATGGTAACTTTCTTAAAAGGAAATGCAGATCCGATTGTCGACCCAAGCCAGTTTTCTGTAATGCAGACCAATCTTGAAATAACAAAGACAATGTCTGATGAAGAACTGAAAGCTATGGAAACTTATATTTACAGTCACTTGAAATAATAGCTTTTAATTTTAGTAGAAGCATCAATAAAAAACGGCGCTCAATAAGCGCCGTTTTTTGTTTTGTATAAAGTCGATTACCAGATTTTAACCCTTTTTGAAGGTTCTAAATACATAGCATCGCCTGGTTTAATATCAAAAGCTTCGTAGAACGAATCTAGGTTTTTAATTGGCACAACTGCTCTGTACATACCTGGAGAGTGCGGATCTGTTTTTACCTGACTCTTAATAGCTTCGTCGCGAGCTTTTGTTCTCCAAACGGTAGCCCAAGAAATAAAGAATCTTTGCTCTGGCGTAAATCCGTCAATTAAACCTGGATTTCCGTGTTTCTTCAAATACAATTGTAAACCGTCGTAAGCAGCGTTCGTTCCTCCTAAGTCACCAATATTTTCACCAAGAGTAAATTTACCATCTACATGAATTCCAGGAAGAGGTTCAAGAGCGCTGTATTGTGCAGCAAGTTCACCTCCAAGAGCTGTAAATTGTTTTAAGTCTTCTGGAGTCCACCAGTCTACTAAATTTCCGTCAGCATTGTAACGAGCACCAGAATCATCAAAACCGTGAGAAATCTCGTGTCCGATTACCGCTCCGATTCCACCGTAGTTTACTGCTTCATCAGCTTGGTAATTGTAGAAAGGCGGTTGTAAAATAGCTGCTGGGAAAACAATCTCGTTGTATGATGGATTGAAATAAGCATTTACAGTCTGAGGAGACATTCCCCATTCTGATTTATCAACTGGTTTACCCAATTTAGCTAAGTTTTCTGCATAAGCCCATTTTGATAAACTTACAGAGTTGTCAAAGTAAGTACCGCCTTCAGAAACATTTTTAAGTGTTAATTTAGAATAGTCTTTCCATTTATCAGGATAACCGATTTTTACCGTTAGCTTTTTCAATTTTTCAATTGCTTTAACCTTAGTTTCAGGAGACATCCAAGGCAGTGCATTGATTCTGTTTTCGTAAGCCTGCATCACATTAGCAATCATATCTTTTGCTTTTGCTTTTGCTTCAGCAGGAAATAATTTTTCTACATATAATTTTCCTAAAGCTTCTCCAGTTGCACCATTGATAACTTGTAATGCTACTTCTTCGCGCGGACGTTGTTTTAAAGCTCCGGTTAATGTTTTTCCGTAGAAATCAAAATTTGCATTTTCGATTTCTGTACTTAAAGTTGAGGCTGTTCTGTTTAGAGCAGACCATTTTAGATACTCTTTCCAAGCTTCTACTTTCTTTTCAGTAAATGTTTTTTCTAACGCAATCATGTAACGCGGCTGCGCAACATTGACCGTATCTAATTTTGCCATTCCGATTCCAGCAAAATATTTCTCCCACTGAATAGAAGGAGTATTTTTTTTCAAATCTGCAACAGCAGTTGGGTTGTATTGTTTTCTACGGTCTCTTCTTTCTACACGATCCAATCTTGGAGCAGACATTTCTACTTCTAAAGCTAGAATTTGTTTAGCGCTTTCTTTTGCTTTTGCTGGAGACTCACCAATAAATTGCAGCATTCTTGCCACGTGAACTTCGTATTTTTCACGTTTTTCTTTAGAATCCTTATCATCAGAGTTGTAGTAATCTTTATCAGATAACCCCAAACCTCCAGGCGTTAAGCTCACCGCATTTTTATTACTGTTTTTTGCATCAGCGCTTACATAAACGCCAAAGAAACCAATACCGCCCTGAAGCTGCATTTCGGTAAGGAAATTTTGAAGATCAGCTACGTTTTTAATCGCATCAATTTTCTTCAAATACGGCTGCAAAGGTGCAACTCCTCTTTTGTTTCTTCCAACAGTATCTAGAATAGTGTTGAACAAAGCAATTGCTTTACCTTGATCTGTATTTGATTTGTATTTTGGGTCTTTTGAAGCTTCTTTTAAAATCTTTAAAGAGTTTTCGTCTGTTTTCTGACGTAATTCATTAAAACTTCCCCATGCGTTTCTATCGCTTGGAATTTCTGTTTTGTCTAACCATGCTCCGTTTACATAACGGAAAAAATCTTGTTTTGGACTAACTTTAGTATCCATGTTCGAAACATTAATACCAGGCTCTTTTGGTGTGCCACTTTGAGCCTGCAGCGTTGCGAAAGAGAACATTGCAGAAACGACACAAAACACAGGTTTTACAAGCTGTCTTTTCATAATAGTTTATTGTTTTAGGTAAAACACAAACTTATTGTTATTAATTTGAATATTGTGTTAAAATTTCACATTATTTAACAATAAGTCTGCATCAAGTTATTTTTATTAAATGTTAAAAATTAAAGAACATTTAGTAGTTAGTGTACTCATTGTCGAATTTGTTACATGCCTGAAAACAGCTTTCGCATATTTTATTTGTTGAGAACAAAAATCATAATTTTATTCTGATACATTTTCAGTCAGGAACATAGTTAAAATAAAAGCTTAGTTAAGGGTTTTAAAAAGTGCTTTTTGTATTTTTGTGCCAAATTATTTTTATGAAATCGCTTCTTTACAGATACCGTAAATTCTTTATTGTTCTAATTGTCTTTTCGGTTGTTACTATATCTTTATTTTATTCAGCATTAAAACCTAAGAAAACACTTCCGATTTATAATCCGTCTGATGTAAATCCAGAATTAGTAGACAGCACCATTCAATACAAAAGCAAATACCACACAATTGCAGATTTTTCATTTATAAATCAGAACGGTGATACCATAACGCAGAAAAACTACGAAGGGAAAATTTATGTTGCCGATTTCTTTTTTACAACCTGCGGTTCGATCTGTCCAAAAATGTCAACCAATCTTGTTGAGGTTCAAAAAGCCGTTTTGAATAATCCGAAAGTAATGCTGCTTTCGCATACCGTTTTTCCCGAAGTAGACAGTGTTTCGGTTTTAAAAGCGTATGCAATAAAATATGGAGTAGTAGACAGCAAGTGGAATTTGGTTACCGGAGATAAAAAAGAGATTTATAAAATGGCCAGAAAATCGTATCTCGCTGTAAAATTGGGAAGACCAGATCAATTGTATGATATGGTGCATACAGAGAATTTTGTATTGGTGGATCAAAAAAGACGTGTTCGCGGTTTTTATGACGGAACAAATAAAGAGGATATCAAACGTCTTTTAGAAGACATCGATTTTCTTTCAAACGACTAAAATCCCTTATTTTTAGAAACATTTAGCATTTGTCGAAGAGTTAAATGCCTTGAAATAAAGAATAATTACCTACTTTTGCAATCTAAATTCAATCTAAATAAGCTTGCAAAATACAATCCACACTCTGAAAAAAGGCGAGAAAGCCATTATCAAAGATTTTGATATCGATCTTATTCCTCTAAAATTATTAGAAATGGGGTGTCTGCCTGGCAGTGTAGTTGAATTGCTGCAGATTGCTCCTTTTGGAGATCCTTTGTATTTGGATATTAACGGATCGCATGTTGCTATTCGTATTGAAACTGCTCGTGAGATTGAAGTTGAACTCATAGAAAACAATTTATAATGAGCGTTCAAAATATTAATGTTGCCCTTATCGGAAATCCTAATACGGGTAAAACCTCTGTTTTCAATCAATTAACGGGTTTAAACCAGCAAGTTGGAAACTACCCTGGAATTACGGTTGAGAAAAAAATCGGTTTCTGCAAATTACCCAATAATGTAAAAGCTAATATTCTGGATTTACCCGGAACCTATAGTTTGAACGCGAGTTCGATGGACGAAAGCGTTGTTATTGAACTTTTATTAAATAAAAACGACAAATTATATCCGGACGTTGCTGTTGTGGTAACCGATGTTGAAAATCTGAAAAGAAATTTACTGATTTATACTCAGATAAAAGATCTTGAAATTCCAACCATTCTGGTTATCAATATGTCCGATCAGATGGAACGAAAAGGAATTTCATTAGATATTCCGTATTTAGAAGAGAAGTTAAAAACCAAAATTGCATTAGTAAGTTCACGCAAAGGCCACGGAATTGAGTCATTAAAAGAATTAATTGTTTCTTATAAAACCATTACCCACGAACCGTGTTTAAATGCTTCTGTAATTGATCCAGAATATTTTGAAAAGCTCCAGAATGCTTTTCCAAATCAATTAATGTATAAGTTGTGGCTTGTCATTACGCAGGATGTCAATTTTTTGAATTTAGATCGAAATGAAGTTCGAAGCACTTTTACCAAATCGCATTCAGAATTAAAGCGTCTGCAGCAAAAAGAAACCATTAAAAGATACCAGTTTATCAACGATGTATTAAAAGAGGGTTTAAAAATCGACGCTTCGATGGCGAAGGATATTCGTGCCAAATTAGACCGCGTTTTAACCCATAAAATTTGGGGTTACTTTATCTTCTTTGCTATTTTATTTTTAATATTCCAATCCATTTTCAGCTGGTCAACCATCCCGATGGATTTTATTGACAGTACTTTTGCTTCTTTGAGCAGCTGGACGGCAGAAGAATTGCCAAGCGGTATTTTAACCGATTTACTTTCTCAAGGAATTATTCCGGGAATTGGCGGTGTCATTATTTTTATTCCGCAGATTGCCTTCTTATTTCTTTTCATTTCGATTTTAGAAGAAAGTGGTTACATGAGCCGTGTGGTGTTTTTAATGGATAAAATAATGCGCAGATTTGGTCTTTCTGGAAAAAGTGTTGTGCCTTTAATCTCGGGAACTGCTTGTGCGATTCCGGCGATTATGGCAACTCGTAATATCGAAAACTGGAAAGAACGCCTTATTACGATCTTGGTAACGCCATTCACCACTTGCTCTGCGAGATTGCCGGTTTACGCTATAATTATATCACTTGTAGTTCCGAGTAAGCGTGTTTTGGGTATCTTGAATGTTCAGGGATTAACGTTAATGGCACTCTATGTTTTAGGGTTTTTTGCAGCCATTTTATCAGCTTATATTTTAAACAAAGTTTTAAAATTAGATTCAAAAACGTATTTCGTAGTCGAAATGCCAAGTTATAAATTACCGCTTTTTAAAAATGTCGGGATCAATGTTGTAGAAAAAACCAAAGCCTTTGTTGTTGGTGCAGGTAAAATTATTTTAGCCATATCTGTTATTTTATGGTTTTTAGCCTCTTACGGCCCAGGAAAAGAATTTAACGAAGCAGAAACTATTGTAAAAGAAAGATTTGCGAATACCACTTTGGACGAAGCGCAGTTTGAAAACGAAGTTGCTTCTCAAAAATTAGAGAATTCATACATCGGTTTAATGGGAAGAGCGATTGAACCAGCAATTAAGCCTCTGGGTTACGATTGGAAAATCGGAATTGCATTAATCAGTTCTTTTGCGGCCCGCGAGGTTTTTGTCGGTACACTGGCAACTATCTACAGTGTTGGAGACAGCGATAATGAAGCCACCATAAAAAGTAAAATGCAGGCAGAGGTTCGGCCAGATACGGGCAAGAAAGTATTTGATTTTGCAACGGGAATTTCTTTATTATTATTTTATGCTTTTGCCATGCAGTGTGCGAGTACATTAGCAATAACTAAGAAAGAAACCAATTCATGGAAATGGCCTGGAATGCAATTGGTTTTTATGAGTGCATTAGCTTATTTTACTGCTTTAATCGCTTATCAACTATTAAAATAAAAAGTTATGATTCAGGAAATATTTGCCTTCGCGATATTAGGACTTGCAGTTCTTTTTCTGATTAAGAAGTTCTTTTGGAAATCAAAAAAGAAAAAAGACTGCGGCGACGGAAATTGCGGCTGCAGCTGATATTACATTTCGTTGAGGTTCGATATATAAACACAAAGCTTCACAGAGAATAATTCTTTGTGAAGCTTTTTTGTTTGATCGAAAATGACTTCATTTTGAGAAGTATTTTCGTAAAATTGCATTTAATCTTTACGCCTGCTTTGCAAAAAGACTATATTTAACAAAAAGTAACCGTTGTTATGAGTAATTACGAATTCGAAAAAGAATTAAAACCGTCATTAGGTTTGAATGAAGCATTAATTTGGACAGGAAAACCAAAGCAAGGCATTATTTTAAGAAATTCCGATATTTTTTTAATTCCTTTCAGTCTGCTGTGGGGAGGTTTTGCCTTCTTTTGGGAATCTACGGTATTGCTTACCGATGCTCCATTCTTTTTTAAGTTATGGGGAATTCCTTTTGTAGTGGTCGGGCTTTATATTACCATCGGAAGATTTTTTATTGATGCAAAAAGACGATCAAATACAATTTACGGAATTACTCCCGATAGAATTATTATAAAATCGGGTGTTTTTAGCATGGACATTAAATCATTAAATATCAAAACAATTTCAGATATTACCTTAAATCAAAAAGCAGATAATACGGGGACAATTACATTTGGGCCGCTAGATTATAGAAGTTCAATAATGCAGGGCTTTGATTGGCCTGGAGTGAAACAGATATCAAGATTTGAATTGATAGAAGAGGTCAAAAAAGTGTATGATAAAATAATTGAATTTCAACGAGGCAGTTAGAAGAAATTCAATTACTATCATTGAGATTAAAAATAAAACATAAGATTTAGTTCCAGCCTCCGCCCAATGCTTTGTACAATTGCACCATCGAACTTAATTGTTTTTGGGTTAATTGAGAAAGGCTCAACTGCGCTTCAAAAAGAGAACGCTGTGCATCCAAGACTTCAAGATAAGAAACGTAGCCGTTGTAATACCTTGCGTTTGATAGATCATAATTTTTTTGAGCAGCAATAACCTGACGATTTCTAGCTGTCCATTCTTCTTTATACATAGCCACATTTTGAAGTGAGTTTTCGACTTCAGAAATTGCAGTTAGATAGGTTTTTTGAAATAAGAATTTACTTTCTTCCGCAATTTGACGGTTGACTTCGACACGGCGTTTGTTTTTTCCGAAGTTAAAAATTGGTCCTGCCACACCAGCTCCAACATTTTGAATATAAGAAGAATTGTCAAACAGATTGCTGACCATTACACTGGTATAACCTGCTAATGCAACAATGTTGAAAGAAGGAAGCCGCATTGCTTGAGCAACTCCAATTGTCTCATATGCTGAGCGGTACAAGAACTCTGTGCGTTTTACATCGGGTCTGTTTTCTAATAATGCCGAGGGAACAGAAATTGGGAAATCGGACGTCACCATCAATTCACTGTTTGTTTTTCCTCTCGGTACAGGCCCGGGAATTTCTCCCGTTAAAATCGAAATGGTATTTTCTAAAGCCGTAATCTGTCTTTTTATTAACGGAATATTCGATTGCGCGATTGCCACTTGCTGTTCGATTTGAACTTTATCTAATTCTGCGACATAACCGCTCAAAAAACGTTCGTTGATAATGTTGTATGCCTTTTCTCTGGTTTCTAAAGTATGAATGGTAATCTCGAGTTGATTGTCGTAATCCCGCAATTCAAAATAAGCAATCGCAATACCGCTGATTACGTTTGTTAAAATTACTTTTCGTGCTTCATCTGTTGCCAGAAGTTCGTTTTGCAGAGCCCGGTTCTGATGTCGTAATTTCCCCCAGAAATCGAGTTCCCATGACATATTCGCAACTAAAGAAGATGACTGAATAAAAGTCTGAGCGCTGTTAACCTGTCCAGAATAACCAAAAGAGGGGTATAGATCGGCTCTTGCCATTCCGAGATTGGCGCGAGCCTGCTCGATACGCGCCACTGCCATTTTAAGATCGAAATTATTCTGAATCCCTTTTTCAATCAATCCGATTAGAACATCGTCGTTAAAAATAGAAGACCATTTTATAGTCGTTACGTTAGAAGTCGTATCGGTAGTTTTATTTCCGTACAAAAAGCTTTGTGGTTGGGGTTGTTCTGGTTTTTGATATTTCGGACCAACCATACAGCTGTTTGATAAAACAGCCGCCAAAAGTAATACGAGGAGTATTTTTAGATTTTTCATGGTGCGTCTTTTTTAGGTTCCTCCACTTTTTCTGAATGCTTTTTTCCAAAACTTTCAATAAACACAAATAGAACTGGAATCAGACAAACTCCGAGAATTGTCGCGATCAGCATACCGCTGAAAACCGTTAATCCCATTACTTTTCTCGCTTGTGCTCCAGCTCCAGTTGCCGTTAGTAATGGCGTGACACCGAGGATAAAAGCAAATGCCGTCATGAGAATCGGCCTAAAACGCAACTTTGCTGCATAAAGCGCCGCATCGACCACAGGCATTCCTTTTTCATATTCTTCTTTAGCAAATTCTACAATCAAAATAGCATTTTTGGCAGCGAGGCCAATAAGCATAACGAGTCCGATTTGAGCAAAAACATTATTGACATAATCTGGACTTAAGAAACGGCAAAGAAACAAACCGAGAAAAGCTCCAAAAACAGCAAACGGCGTTCCGAGTAAAACACTGAAAGGCAGTTTCCAGCTTTCGTATTGTGCAGCCAGAATTAGAAATACAAAAAGCAATGCCATTAAGAAAACGGTATTTCCTTTTCCTTCGGCTTGTTTTTCCTGATAACTCATATTGGCCCATTCGTAACCCATTCCTGTGGGAAGTACTTTGTCTGCAGTTTCTTGTAAAGCAGTCATCGCTTGCGCGGAAGTAAAACCAGGAGCGGGAGTACCGCCAATTTCGGCTGCACGGTATAAGTTGAAACGGGTTGTAAATTCGGGACCGCTTTCTTTCTGAATTGCAGCGATGCTCGAAATCGGAATCATTTTGTTGTCCCGGCTTCGCACAAATATTTTATTAATGTCTTCTGGATTCACTGTAAAACTTGGATCGGCTTGGAGAAGCACAATATATTGTCTTCCGAATTTATTGAATTCGTTAATGTACTGCCCTCCCAAACTAGCGCCAATCGCGAGATTAACGTCTGAAAGGGATAAATTTAATTCGGTTACTTTTTCGCGGTCAATATCCAGACGAATCTGCGGTACATTCGGATTAAAGGTTGTTCGGATCGTTCCGATTTCAGGACGCTTTTTGGCTTCGGCCATAAAACGCTGGGCATTTTGAAAAAGATATTGTGGTGTGTTTCCCTCTCGATCCTGCAGCATCATTGAGAAACCTGCGGCATTTCCGATTCCCGTTATAGGCGGCGGTCCAAAAGCAAAAACAGTAGCTTCTGGAATTCCGAACACGACTTTTCCGTTCACTTCTTTCAGGATTTGAAAAACATCTTGTTCGCGTTCTTTCCATTCTTTCAAGGAAACAAAGAAAAAGCCGTTATTAGTGGCAACTGAGTTTTTAATCAAACTAAAACCTGCGACAGAAGTATAAGAATCAATGCCTTTGTTTTGGGCTAAAATGCTTTCTACTTTCTGAATCACTTTTCCGGTTCTTTCCAAAGATGCTGCGCCGGGCAGTTCGACATTCACAAACATATACCCCTGATCTTCTTCGGGAACAAATCCTCCCGGAATTCTTCCTCCCAATAAAATAATAGCGCCAATTAAGATTCCGATAAAAATGAAACTTCGCGCTGTTTTTTTGATTAAAAGATTAGCGAAACCAGTGTATTTATTAGTGAAAGCTCCGAATTTGTCATTAAAAGCTTTAAAAAATCTGCCTAAAAGTCCTTTCGATTCCTGATTGGGTTTTAACAAAAGCGAACATAAAGCCGGACTTAAAGTTAAAGCACTTAATGCGGAGAAAATCACAGAAATAGCAATTGTAATAGCAAATTGCTGATACAATCTGCCTGTAATTCCCGGAGTTAATGCAACAGGAATAAAAACGGCAGTCAATACTACTGCAATGGCAATTACAGGGCCCGAAACTTCGCGCATGGCTTGATTGGTTGCTTCTTTGGGAGACATGCCTTGCTCGATGTGATGCATTACGGCTTCGACAACGACAATGGCATCATCGACGACAATTCCGATTGCAAGTACTAATCCTAAAAGGGAAAGCACGTTTACAGAAAATCCTAAAAGCGGGAAAAGCATGAAAACGCCAATCAATGAAACTGGAACTGTTAACAGCGGAATTAATGTCGCACGCCAATTTTGCAGAAAGACAAAAACCACGACAATTACCAATATAATGGCTTCGACCAAAGTATGAATGATTTCTTCGATTCCGGCAGAAATGGCCAAAGTGGTATCTAGTGAAACTCTGTATTTTAAATCCTGCGGAAACCTTTTGCTCAATTGCGCAATTGTATTTTTTACATTTTCAGCAACTTCCAAAGCATTAGAACCTGGCATTTGTTTGATTCCGATTGTTCCTGCTGGATTTCCATTTAGCTTAGCAACAGAGGCGTAGCTTTCTGTACCTAAAGTTACAGTTCCAATATCTTTGAGACGAACTTGCTGGTTGCTGATGTTTGATTTTAGAATAATATTTTCAAAATCTTCTGGATTAATTAAGCGGTCTCGAAGGGTTACGTTATAGGTGAATTCGTTGTCTTTTGTGGCTGGAGGCGCACCAAATTTTCCTCCCGGTGCAATCGCATTCTGGTCCTGAATCGATTTGATGATGTCGGGAACAGTAAGATTGTATTTTGCCATAATATCTGGCTTGACCCAAATTCGCATGGCGTAATTACTGCCCCCGTAAAGGGTTACTTCGCCGACACCTTTTATACGCGCCAAAGCATCTACAACATTAATGTTAGCATAATTGGTCAGGAAATTATTGTCGAAAGTTTTGTTGGGAGAATAAAGCGAAAGAATGAGCATTGGCATCGAAAGCGATTTTTTGGTTGTAACCCCATTTGTTTTTACATCATTTGGGAGTTTGTTGGTCGCTTCGTTCACACGATTTTGAGTCAGCATGGTGGCATTATCCAAATCGGTACCCATATCAAAGGTTATGTTCAATGTCATGCTTCCGTCTCCTGTATTGGTCGACTGCATGTAGAGCATGTTTTCAACTCCGTTCACTTTTTGCTCGATCGGCGTTGCAACGGCCTGCTCTACATTTAAAGCATTGGCACCCCGATAACTTGTAGAGACTTGTACCAGTGGCGGTGCAATTTCTGGATATTGCGCAATGGGTGTTGAAAGAACGGAAAGACCTCCAATTAAAACGATGAAAATGGAGAGGACAATAGCAACGATTGGTCGACGTACAAAGAAATTATCCATAATCTAGTCGTTTAGAGAAAGTGCATTTTCTTTTTTATCAGCAACATAAGGAACCGGTGTTACAGTTGCTCCGGGCTGAATAAACTGATTGCCGATGATAGCGACTCTTTCATTTGGCTTTAAACCTTTGGTCACAATCCAATCAACGCCAATTTTCTGTCCGACTTCTACCATTCTGGTCTGAATGGTGTTTTTGTCATCAATAATAGAAACCTGAAAAAGTCCTTGAATCTCCGTAATGGCTTTTTGCGGAATCACAATGGCATCTTTTTGGGTTCGAAGTAAAACACGGACTTTCGCAAACTGTCCCGAACGTAATGTTTTATCTGGATTTGGAAATTGAGCTTCAATTGTCACCGTTCCAGTCGTAGGGTCAATTTTGGTATCAGAAAAATTTAAACTTCCTTTTGATGGATGAGTGCTTCCATCGGATAAAATCAATTGCAGATCGGTTATTTTGTCGCCGGCTTTAATCTGCTTTTGATAACGCAGATAATCGGATTCGCTGACGGTAAACTGAACTCTTACTTTGTCCAATCTGGAAACGGTATTTAGTTTAGAAGAGTTCCCGATTTTAGTTATATAATCGCCTAATCGGGCATTCGAAAGTCCTATTACGCCGTCTATAGGGGCTTTTATGTTGCAGTAACTGCGTTCGATTTCTTGATTTCTTAAACTTGCGCGAACGCTGGTTAGATTAGATTTTGCGGCTTTGTCTTTGGCTACAGCCGCATCCAATTCTCTTTTACTGACAGCATTCATATCGGCAAGGGGTTTAATTCGCTTCAATTCTTCTTGAGCATTCACAAGATTACTTTGTGCGACAGCCACCTGACCGCGTACTTGCTCAACTTTAGTTTCATATTCCAACGGATCGATGGTGTACAAAAGCTGTCCTTTTTTGACGGTTTGGCCTTCTTTAAAAAACATGCCGGTCAGGATGCCGTCCACTCTTGCAATTAATTCAATGTCTAAATCTCCAAAAGTCTGTCCTGCAAAATCCTTATAGATAGGAACATCTTCACTTTTTGCAGTTACAAATGGAGCCTGCATGGGCGGGGGTGCTTTTGGCTGTTCTTTTTTGCAAGAAAAAAGTAAAGATAGAAATAAGAAAAGGGGGACGATTGGTTTTGGTAGTTTTAAAGCATTCATAATCACAAATGTTAAAATTATTAGTATAAATGTACTAAAAATTTGTAAGCACCTGATTTTTTGGCACTTATATTTTGTATTTGCTGTTTAGAGGCTAAGATTTTCAAAAAAGAAAATAAAGCCAGATTTTGAAAATGCTAAGAAAAGCGTACCTTTGCACCCGAATTTATTCCACTTATAGATTCACAATTAATTTATTCTTAACTTAAAACTGTTTATAGCATGCAACTGTATAACACTTTGAGCGCAGAAGAAAGAGCTATCATGATCGATGATGCCGGTAAACAACGACTTACGTTGTCTTTCTATGCGTATGCCAAAATTCAAGATCCCAAAAAATTTCGCGACGATTTATTTATTGCCTGGAATGCACTCGATGCACTTGGCCGAATTTATGTTGCCAACGAAGGAATAAATGCTCAAATGAGTATTCCGGCCGAAAATCTGGAAGCTTTTAGAGCAACTTTGGAGGTTTATGATTTTATGAAAGGCATTCGTTTGAATGAAGCGGTAGAGCATGACGATCATTCCTTTTTAAAATTAACGATTAAAGTGCGTCACAAAATTGTTGCTGACGGACTAAATGACGATACTTTTGATGTAACGAATATTGGCGTTCACTTAAAAGCCAAAGAATTTAATGATATCCTTGATGATCCCAATACAATTGTAGTTGATTTTAGAAATCACTACGAAAGTGAAGTGGGTCATTTTAAAGGAGCCATTACTCCAGATGTAGAGACTTTTAGAGAAAGTCTGCCCATTATCAACGAACAGCTCAAAGATCATAAAGAGGACAAAAATCTCGTGATGTATTGCACAGGCGGTATCCGTTGTGAGAAAGCGAGTGCTTATTTTAAACATCAGGGATTCAAAAATGTGTATCAGCTGGAAGGCGGTATTATTAATTACAAAAAACAACTTGAAGAAGAAGGTTTAGAAAGCAAATTCATTGGTAAAAACTTTGTATTTGATAATCGTCTGGGCGAAAGAATTACAGACGATATTATTTCGCAATGCCACCAATGCGGGAAACCTTGTGACAATCACACCAATTGTGAAAACGATGGCTGTCATTTGTTATTCATTCAATGTGATGATTGTAAAGCAGCAATGGAAAACTGCTGTTCTACAGAATGTCTGGAAGTAATTCACATGCCTTTGGTAGATCAGGTTCGAATGAGAACTGGTAAGCAAGTTGGAAATAAAGTGTTCAGAAAAGGAAAATCTGAAAATTTGAAATTCAAACATTCTGGTGAACTGCCGGATACGGCGCTTGCAGCTGCAGAGAAACCTGCTGATATTCGTCAAAAAATAAAAATCAAAAAAGTACTTCTTGGAAAAGCAGAACATTATTATGTTAAAGCTCAAGTAGCACAATTTACTATAGAAAACCACGATCTTAATGTGGGTGATAAAATCTTAATTTCTGGTCCAACTACTGGTGATCAAGAAATGGTTTTAGAAAAATTAGTTGTAAACGGAGCAGCAACCACTACTGCTAAAATTGGAGATAAAGTTACTTTTGAAGTTCCTTTCCGTATCCGTTTATCAGATAAATTGTATAAAATTATAAAGTAGCATAAATTTTTATGCTGCTTTATTGATGTCATAATCTTTACCAAATTATGGATATGCAATTTGGGCAACTAAAAATCGACAGGAATTAATTGATTTTTCAATTGAGAAAATTTATATGATTTTATTCGGGATGAGCTAATTATATTAGGTTGTCCCGTTAGAATTAGTAAGGGAATGCCTGATCATGTCCATGTTTTATTTTTACAAAATCCACAAAAACGATTTCAGAGATTGTAAAGCAAATTAAAGGAAGTTCTTCTCATTTTATAAATAGAGGAGCATTTATCCTTGAAAAATTGCTTGGCAACTGGTTTTGCCGCTTTCTCTGTCAGCGAATCTCAGCTAGATAATGATTGTTCTTCGATACGTTCCCCCGTGTTGAAACCATGAGCTATATTGATAATAGCTATGAGAAAAATATCCACAAACAAAAGACATAGCCTGCGGTTTCAAACGCAGGAACAGAAAGAACATCCACAACAATCATAACATTCCAAATGGTTTCGGCTATTAGGAAATAATAGAAATATAAAATGACAACTACCCACAAAATTGAACTCATGGCGCCCGCGGGGAACTTTGAGTCGCTACAGGCAGCCTTAGATAATGGCTGCGATTCTGTTTACTTTGGCGTTGAACAACTGAACATGCGTGCGCGTTCGACAGTAAATTTCACAATAGAAGATTTAGCAGAAATTGCCAAACGCTGCGAAGCCAAAAACGTTCGAAGCTATTTGACATTAAACACAATAATTTATGATCATGATTTGTCGGTTGTAAAAACACTTTTAAACAAAGCAAAAGAAGCCAATATTACAGCAGTAATTGCATCAGATCAGGCTGTAATTGCGATGGCAAGGTCTATTGCAATGGAAGTGCATATTTCTACCCAGCTGAATGTAACCAATATCGAGACCATAAAATTCTACAGTTTGTTTGCTGATACCATGGTTTTGAGTCGTGAATTGAGTCTGCGTCAGGTAAAAAATATTACGGCTCAAATTGAGAAAGAGCAGATAAAAGGTCCGAACGGAAATTTGGTTGAAATTGAGATTTTCGGTCATGGAGCTTTGTGTATGGCAGTTTCGGGAAAATGTTATTTGAGTCTGCATTCGCATAATTCATCTGCAAATCGCGGTGCCTGCAAACAAAACTGCCGAAAAAAATATACCGTTATCGATCAGGAAACGGGTTTTGAAATCGAATTGGATAATGAATACATGATGTCTCCAAAAGATTTATGCACATTGGATTTTTTAGATCAGGTTATAGATTCGGGTATTCAGGTTTTAAAAATTGAAGGTCGCGGACGCGCGCCAGAATATGTGGCGACGGTTATCAAAACCTATCGCGAAGCAATCGATGCGTATTACAATGGAACTTTCTCAAAAGAGAAAACGGCAGTTTGGATGGAAGCCTTAAATACAGTTTACAACCGCGGTTTCTGGTCTGGATATTATTTAGGGCAGGAATTGGGAGAGTGGAGTGATATTCCTGGTTCTGCAGCAACACAAAAAAAGGTTTATGTGGGGAAAGGAACGCATTATTTCCCAAAAGCAGAAGTCGGACAATTCAAAATAGAAGCTTACGACATTAAAATTGGTGATAAAATTTTGGTGACCGGACCAAGTACAGGAGCTCAGGAAATGATTATTGATGAAATGTTTGTGAATGATATTGCTGGAGAAAAAGCAACAAAGGGTGATGATTGCAGTTTAAAACTTCCGTTCAGAATCAGAATGTCGGACAAACTATATAAAATTGTTGAAGCGTAATGGTTATTATAACACTGCAAAGAGACAAATGCATCGGCTGTAATTACTGTGTCGAAATGGATCCAGTTCATTTTCAGATGTCGAAAAAAGACGGAAAATCGGTATTGCTTCATTCGCAGAATGCAAAAGGATTTTTCACTTTAAAATCTCCCAATCATGCCATTGTAGAAAGCTGTGAATTGGCTGCAAAAGCTTGTCCGGTGAAGATTATTACGGTTAAAGAAACATAGAAATACCTTTTTAAAATCAAAACCCCTATTTTGTAACATTACAAGATAGGGGTTTTTATTTCATTCTTCAGAAAGATCAAGTTCATCAAAATCTTTAATTTCAGATAGTTTAAGAAGTTTTGTCCTTTTGATTTTACGCTCACTTTTTTCAAAAATTTCATCATCGTCATACGTATTTTCATTTACGTTTTTATTGACAATTTTTTGCCTAGTCAAGAAATTGATGCTGACATCACTAAGCACAATTGGCCCTCGATTACTGCTGGCATCATAACCAATTAGTTCAAAATCTGAATTTTGATATCTAAAAGTATACTGCCAATAACCATATCTTCCGTGAGCATAGTTTATGTATAATTTTCCGTCTTTTATTTCAAAGTCAAGTTCGGGAGCATAATAAACACCTCCATCTTCATTTTCAGAAGAAAAGCAGTCATAGTTTTTAGCCGCCAGTTCGTAACCGTTATTTTTGTTTACTAAAGCAATAATTCCTCTACGGTTTCGGTCTAGCGCTCCCCGATATTCATGCTGAATTACTTTACTTTTATCAGTTCCTTTAATGATTAGAATATAATCTTCCAGTCCATCTTTATTAAAATCTCCTTTAATGGTATCAAAAGGGACATATCCTTTCGGAATGAAATCTTCTGGTTTTTTCTTTATTTCGATTGAAGCTTTATCTGCTTCAAAAACTTCTGGAACAGTTGGAATTTCTGTGACCTGAGAAGATTCTGTCTTTTCTTTGGTTTTATTGCAACTTGAAAACCCAATAAATAGTAAAATAAGGACTGTAATAAGTAAGTTTCTAATCATAATAGTTTTTAGATTTCATAGAAAAACAATGTTGTATCGTTCAAAATGTTTATAATCTTACCTTTTGTAATTTGGTTCGCTTAGCAAAATGGGTGTTGTATTGGCAAGAACCCATTTAGTTGCGAGTTCGCATAAAAAATTAAGTTCGTCGATTTCTCCGTCTCCATTTTTGCGAACATATTTTATAATTAAATCTGCTTTTGCCAATTCGTTATCAGACAGTGAATTATTTGAGGATAAATGGATAAAAAAGGCATCTAACATTTTTTTAAAATCGATATTCCAATTTCCACCGCCATTTCGATATATTTCATCTCTTACTTTTCCTGAAATGCGCACGACTTCGCCTTGTATGGTTTTTGAACTGCCCTTTGATGGTATTAAGAGCTCCCATAGTTCTTCGAATTGTTTTTCCCAAGTTGTGCCAGTTACGGAAATGGGAGATACACCGTCGTGTAGAATGCGTCTTTTTACAGGCGGGACATTATACATTTCGTAAAGCTGCTTTAATGCATGGTCTGTCTCTTCTAAATAATCTTTGTTGAAATTTTCCCTATGAAATTCAAAATCTTCTCCCCTTCGGACAACGGCATCTTTCATGGTTTGAGTTATTTCGATATCAGATTTTAAAAGTATTTTTGATATTTCAGCCAAATTTTTAAGGTCAATGTTATTTGCTCTAACCAAAGCACGTTCCAAAGGAGTTTGTTTGTAATTATTCAATGCTTTGGTATCTGCTCCATATTCTATCAATCTTTTGACAGCATCTACATTAAAGCCACTTCCACTTGCAAAATGCAAAGGGGTATCTCCATAATGGTCTCTTGCATGTATATTGGCACCGAGTTCTAATAAAGTTGAAACCTTACCAGTTCGTATCATGGCGTTTTGATGTAATGCAGTACGGTTATAAGTATCAACAGCTTCCAAATCTGCACCATTTTCTACCAGCCAAATTATAAGCTCATCGGGAATACCCCAAAAGCTTAACGCTGTTGTTTTTCCGTAGCCGCCTCTTGCATCCAATTCGCAGGTGTCAAATACAGCTTTCAAAGCTTCAATGTCTTTCTTCTCAATTAATTCGCTAAAATTTTTCGGAAGCGTTTTCTTTTTCTTTGCCATTCTTTTCGTTCCTTTTTAAAATCATTTGTCAAGATATTTGATTTCAGACACCAATTTTAGCATTGATATTATGTTTTTCTACATAGGCTTTAGCTGCAGTCATCAATTTTGTAAACTTGGCATCAATTTCATTTTGAGTTGAGGCGTCAAAATCTGCAATAGCTTTTTGTATTTGCTCTGGCGAAGCTTTTTCGTCTTTTAGTTTAGCAATTGGCAGATAACCTTCTTTTTGTTTGGCAATTGCATATGAAAACAAGTCTTTGGATGCTTGAAGAAGTTCTTTATTGTCATCATCTTCCGGAATTTCTTTAATTCTATTAAGTTGAGTTTCTAAATTGGCGATGTCAAATTTAAAATAATCGTAATAAGAAGATGGTACCATCTTTTTTTGGCTTTCTTCATATATCTGAGGTTCAGATTCCAGCTTAAAATTGATGTCCTTACTGCCAAATCGAGATAACAAATTCGAATTTAAAGCAGCAATTTCAAACGTCTTTTCTGGCGAAAGGTTTGTACAAGAAGCAGTAATTATACTTACGGTTATTAATGCGAATACTATGGATTTATTTAAGATTTTTTTCATTTTTAAGTTTGTTTATTATTATTTATCCTTTTAAAATTTTACTTTTCTCTAAATCAAATTCTTCCGAAGTTAAAATTCCAGCATCGAGAAGCTCTTTCAAATCTAATAATGCCTTTTTCTTTTCTTCCATAGAATTTCCAGAACCAGAGTTTGAAGTTTCATTTTTCTGAGGAGTTTGTATCGGATTTACAACAGTTCCCGACGGTGCATATTTCAGAATCAGTTCTGTAATTTCATTAAAGCCTTTTACGTTTGAATAATCAATCGCTTTTTGTTCTTTCACATTGACAATTGAGGCATCAGCTTTATTATCCAATAAATATTTAACCACATCTTTCTTTCCGTTTGCGGCGCTGTAATGCAAAGGTGTGTTTCCAGATTCGTCCTGAATGTCTATGTTTGCTCCAGCCTCGATCAGCAGTTTTACCATGCTCAAATTGCCTTTTTTGGTAGCAATATGTAAAAGACTTTCTCCGCCATAGCTATAAGAGCTGTTGAGCGTAAAACTAGATTCGTTGGCAATACTCGATGCGCTGGTAATCCAATCCAAGTAGTCATTCATTGATGAGGTGTCTTGAGCGACAGGTTTACTAAAATTCACATCAACACCATTTTCCAGGAACAGCGATACAATTTCTTTTTGATTGTTAGCGCAGGCATACCAGATAGGAGAGTGGCCGTTATTGTTTGAGGTGAAAACATCAGCTCCTCTTTCTACTAAAAGTTTTGCAAGCATTCTGTTGGTTTCATAGCAGGCAATTAAAAGTGCATTTTCACCCGAATGATTTACGTGATTTACATCGGCGCCATTATCAAGAAGTAAAGTCACCATTGGAATCGATTTGGTATAACAGGCATAAAGCAAAGCTGTGTTTCCTTGTTTATCTGTGGTATTTATATCGGCGCCATTGTCTAAAAGCAGTTGGATAATTTCTCTATTGAGTTTTGTAGAGGCTAATAAAAGCGGGCTTTGTCCGTTGTTATTCAATAAATTAACGTCGATTCCGCCTTGAAGCAACTTTGTTGCAATTTCAATTTGAGCCGTCTGCACAACTAAATGCAAGAGGCTGTTTCCTAATTTATCATTTTTGGTGATTGCTGCACCATTTTCTAAAAGATGCAAAGCCGTTTGTTTCTGTTTTTGAAGACAGGCAAAGTACAAAGGAGTTTCTCCTTGATGATCTTCGTAATTAATATCGGCTCCGTCTTCGATTAGAATTTTTACAATATCGAGATAACCTCTGTGTGCGGCGTAATGCAAAGCAGTTCTTCCTCTTTCGTCTGTATATTTTGCATCCACTTCTTTGTTTTGAAGCAATAGTTCGGCTATTTTTCTGTTCCCGTTTTCACAGGCAATTATAAAGGACATTGACATGTTTTTCAGTTTTAAATAAATGTATCTTTTTATTGTTTCATCAAAAGTTCGACCGTTTTTATTTTCAAGTTGTCTCCTGATGCAAGCATTAAGGCAGTTTCATCTTTGTCATTGGTAATCGAAATAGCTGCTCCCTGATCTAACAGTAATTTTACTTTTCGATAGGTTTCTTTCGCCATTTCTGAATCATAATTGACATTATAGGCACAAACTTTATGCAAAATGGTATTTCCCTGATTGTCTTGTTCGTTGATATCTAAAGAAACATTTTCTAAAACCGATTTTAAAATTTCCGACTTCTTCTCAACAATAAAATCAATTCCTGACTTAGGCTGTCCGTAATATTGTGCACAGAAATTCACATCGGCACCATCAGCTAGTAACCTTTCTAAGAAAGTAATATCGCTTGGCGAGCCCGAAACAGAACTAATAAAATGAGTGAATAAAGTTCGTCCGTCTTTGTTCACAATATTAAAATCGGGTGAAGAAACAGAAGCTAAGGCATCGTACATATCATACGAAAACTGTTCGGCAACGGCGTAATAAAAAGCAGTATTGTTGAGGTTGTCGGTTTCGTTGGCATCGGCTCCATTTTCTAGTAAGAACGGGACAAATTCTTTTTTGCTTCTTTTAACCGCGCACATTAAAGGTGTTGTTCCGACTATGTTTTTTTCGTTGATATCGACACCATTTTCCAAAAGTATAGCAAGATACTCTTTAGTCTTCTCATTATTGGTGCTGTAGATATTCAGAACGATATGAATGAAATTTTCTCCAGCATTGTTTTTATATTGCGTATTCGCGCCAAAGTCATCAATAAGTATTTTTATGATTTTTGGCGAAGCCCCTTTTTCAAATAGATAACCAAGTAAGGTTTTATCGCTGATTTCGTCATTGATGTTATCGATTTTTGACATTAATTCTTTGAAAAAAGCCTGTGATTCTTCATCATCTTTGAGATAAAGTGCTAATGGAGCGAAAATCGATTTGTCGAAACTGTCCAATTCGTAAATATCAGTTTCAATAAAACCGGCTTTGATTAGTTTTTCGATGAAATCAATTTCTTTGGCTTCAATAATTTTGGCTGCGATCTGAGAAAAGTTGTTTTTAAGATATTGTTCGTTAAAAGTTTCTCCGTTATTTAGGCATTCTCTGGCCTCGTCAAATTTTCCCTGAAAAAGGAAGTTTTCAATCTGGTTTTGTGTTTGCATTTGAGGGGTATTTAAAATGAAAGATTATGTTTGCTGAGTCAGCATCGATAAATGCTGGCTTCATGAATTATGTTGTAAGATAAAACATAAAATTGAGAAATATATTTTAGGATAAAAAGTAAAAACACCTAAAATATTCCTATATAAAAGCAAAACCCTGTTCTGAATGTATAGAATACGGTTTTTAAAATTTTAAGCGAGTGATTTTATTTCTTTTTTGTCTTTAGGATCTTTATAACCTGTGTTTATTTATAATAGTAAAGCTGTTGCTAAATTGAGTATATATTTATTCATGTGAATTTTAGGTAGTGATTTTTTAAGTTTTGGTTTATTGCCTTTCTTTAGTTTTAGACTTTAATTTCCATTTCCCATTTTTTCCCACATATTCATAATCATAGATTCGCTTACCTGTTCGGTCCTGAAAATGCTTTTTTATCGGTATAATAGTAACATTGGGTTTTAAATGATAAGTGCTTTCTTCAGAAACTCCAAAAGCACTTCCGTACAATTCTGTATTGATAGTTTGGGATTCTTTCTCAAATTCAGGTTTTGACCAAATATCCGTTTTTTCAACTGTATTCAATAATCTAACAAGTTTTTGTTGCTTTTGATCATTAATAAAAATTACAGTCCACTGATTTCCATTTACATTAGAAAATACCCAACACAAAAGGTCTTCATCTCCGTCATTATCAAAATCAATTATTTTAAAATTTGAAATAAGCACATCGCTATCAAAGTGCCACATAAAAGGCTGAAAATTCAGGTTTTCCTGAAATTGAAAATTGTTGTTTTTGAATTCATAAAGCGATGCAATCGAATCATTTTGTAAACGAAAAGAATATTTTAATGGAATTTTTCCTTTCAATTCAAATTCGCATTCAGGTTTTTCTTTAGTAAAATCAATATCTTCGACGCTTAATGAAGCAGGAGGAAAATTTACTTTAAAAACAAGATGATAAGAAGAATCAATTTCAGTTTGTGAAAAAGAATAGTTAAAAATTAAGAAAAAAAATATAGAAAGTGGCTTCATTGAATCACGAATTTACTAAATGTAAATATAGTATTCTGTAGGTAATTTTTAATTTTAATAAAGAGAATAGTAAAATAAGTTTTAGAATAATTTTAATAAAAATTAGAGAATTTTTTGTTTGAAAATTTCAACCTGATATTGTTATAAAAAAAGCTTATTTTGCCTTAAAGATTGCTTGCTTTTGTATTTAACGAAGCATTAGTATTAATGCATAAAAAGGCAAATAAAAAAAATACTATCTTTACCGATCAAACGTTTATGAACTTAAGCTGCTTTTTTGCGGCACTACATATATAATTATGGCATGTACAAGTTGTTCAACCTCAGATGGCGGCGCACCAAAAGGTTGTAAAAATAATGGGACTTGCGGCACCGACAGCTGCAATAAATTGACGGTTTTTGACTGGCTTTCGAATATGAGTCCGTCTAATGGAGAGCCGATTTTTGACTGTGTTGAAGTACGTTTTAAAAACGGACGTAAAGAATTTTTTAGAAATACAGAAAAATTGACTTTAAGTATTGGTGATATTGTGGCAACAGTAGCTTCACCAGGACATGATATTGGAATTGTTACGCTTACTGGAGAGTTAGTGAGAATTCAGATGAAGAAAAAAGGAGTGAATTATGAAAGTAATGAAGTTCCTAAGATTTACAGAAAAGCATCACAAAAAGATATCGATATCTGGTCTGTAGCACGTGATCGTGAAGAACCGATGAAGGTTCGAGCACGAGAACTGGCAATTCAGCATAAGTTAGAGATGAAAATTTCGGATATCGAATTTCAAGGTGACGGATCTAAAGCTACATTTTATTATACAGCAAACGATCGTGTCGATTTTAGAATGCTGATTAAAGATTTTGCAAAAGAATTCAGTACCAGAGTAGAAATGAAGCAAGTGGGTTTCCGTCAGGAAGCGGCTCGTCTGGGCGGTGTTGGTTCTTGCGGACGTGAACTTTGCTGTTCTACATGGCTGACCGATTTTAGAAGTGTCAATACTTCTGCGGCACGTTATCAGCAGTTATCGCTTAATCCACAAAAATTGGCGGGACAATGCGGTAAACTTAAATGCTGTCTAAACTATGAGTTAGACACTTACATGGATGCATTAAAAGATTTTCCGGATTACGACACTAAACTTGTGACTGAAAAAGGGGATGCAATCTGCCAAAAACAAGATATTTTTAAAGGGTTAATGTGGTTTGCCTACACTAACAATTTTGCAAACTGGCACGTTTTAAAAATTGATCAGGTAAAAGAAATTATTGCCGAAAACAAACAGAAAAACAAAGTTTCGTCTTTAGAAGATTTTGCGATTGAAGTTACCTCAGAACCAGAAAAAGACTTTAATAACGCTATGGGGCAGGAGAGTTTAACTCGTTTTGACCAGCCTAAAAAGAAGAAAAAACCAAACAGAAAACGTAAAAATGCCGAACCGGCTGGAGCAGCGACTCAAGCAAAACCACAGCAGGAAAAAAACAACAATAATAATCCTAAGCCTGCAGGAAACAATAAACCTTCTGGCGGCAATCCGAATCAGCAGAACAAACAAGCTAATCCGAACAAGCAAAACCATAAGAACAAGCCTAATCCGAATAAACAGAACAATTCGAACAAGCAAAATTCTAATGAAAATAAACCTGCTGAACCTAGAAAACCAATAATTATTACTAAAAATGAGAATAAAAAATAGCGGAATTCTCTTCTTGGCAGCGATACTCTTTTTTTCGTGTGATAAAAAACGAGTGTTTGATGAGTATAAATCTGTTGGAAGTGCCTGGCACAAAGACAGTATTGTAACTTTTGACCTGCCGGTTTTAGATTCTACCAAAAAATACAATTTGTTTGTAAATCTGAGAGACAATAACAATTATCCTTTTAAAAATCTGTTTTTAATTGTTGCTCTTGAAATGCCAAATGGCTTTACAAAAGTAGATACATTAGAATATGATATGGCCGATGCCGAAGGAAATCTACTAGGAAACGGATTTACAGATATTAAAGAAAGTAAACTGTTTTACAAAGACAATGTAAAGTTTAGAGGAAAATATAAAGTAAATATCAAACAAGCGGTAAGACAATCTGGAAAAATTTCTGGAGTCGAAGCTTTAGAAGGTATTACAGACGTTGGTTTTAGAATAGAACAAATAGATTAGATAAAATAGGTATGGCTGCTAAAAAAAACAATCAAACAACTAGTAATAAGGATATTAATTATTACAAAAAGAAATACTGGAGAATTTTTGCCTATGGTTTATTAGGTGTCTTAGCATTCTTTTTGTTTGCCTCTTGGGGATTATTTGGTTCGATGCCTTCTTTTGAAGACTTAGAAAATCCAGACTCAAACCTGGCTACAGAAATTATTTCTTCGGATGGAGTTGTAATCGGTAAGTATTTTAAAACCAATAGATCACAGCTTAAATATTCGGATCTTCCAAAAAGTTTAGTAGAAGCTTTGGTGGCTACCGAAGATGCTCGTTTTTACGAACATTCGGGTATTGACGGGCGTGGTACTTTGAGAGCCGTTTTTAGTTTAGGAACAAATGGAGGAGCGAGTACGCTGTCGCAGCAGCTTGCAAAACAATTGTTTCATGGCGAAGGTTCTAAGTTCTTGCCTTTTAGAATTGTACAAAAAATAAAAGAATGGATTATCGCCATTCGTCTGGAAAGACAATACACTAAAAACGAAATCCTGGCAATGTACTGCAACGTTTATGATTTCGGAAATTATTCTGTTGGAGTGAGCTCTGCAGCGCAGACTTACTTTTCAAAAGTTCCAAAAGATTTAACGATGGACGAATCGGCTATTTTGGTCGGAATGTTTAAAAACTCAGGATTGTATAATCCAGTTCGTAATCCAGAGGGAGTGAAAAATCGCCGTAATGTGGTGCTTTCGCAGATGGAAAAAGCTAAAATGATTTCTGAATCAGAAAAAATAAGGCTGCAGGCTTTACCGATTTCTTTAAAATTTAAATTAGAAAGCCACCGTGAAGGTATGGCAACTTACTTTAGAGAATATCTTCGTGATTACATGAAAAAATGGGTCACTGAAAATAAAAAACCAGACGGATCGGATTACGATATTTACAAAGACGGTTTAAAAATCTATACTACGATAGATTCTAGAATGCAGTCTTACGCAGAAGAAGCTGTTTCTGCACACATGAAGAATTTACAACAGCAGTTTTTTATTGACATGAAAACCAATAAAAACGCGCCATTCGTAAATATCACGCAAGCTGAAACTGATAGAATTATGATGCAGGCCATGAAGAATTCGGTTCGTTGGGCTCAGATGAAAGAAGCAGATAAAAGTGAAGACGACATTATTGCTTCATTTAAAATAAAAACAAAAATGCGTGTTTTTACTTGGAAAGGAGAACGCGATACTACAATGACACCGTTAGATTCTATTCGTTATTACAAGCACTTTTTACAATCGGGCTTAATGGCAATGGAGCCTCAGACTGGAGCAATTAAAGCTTGGGTTGGAGGTATCAACTACAAATATTTTCAATACGATCACGTAGGACAGGGAGCAAGACAAGTAGGTTCTACTTTCAAACCTTTTGTGTACGCCACTGCGATTGAGCAGCTGAACATGTCTCCTTGTGATTCTATTTTGGATGGTCCGTTTATGATTCATAAAGGACGCCATCACGTTACAGAAGATTGGGAACCAAGAAACTCAAACCACACCTACCGCGGTATGGTAACTTTAAAACAAGCTTTGGCAGGTTCCATTAATACTGTTTCGGCTAAATTGATTGATAGAACTGGTCCAGAAGCGGTTGTAGATTTAACAAAAAAATTAGGTGTTAAGACAGAGATTCCGGTACAGCCTTCTATTGCATTAGGTGCCGTTGATATTACTGTAGAAGATATGGTGGCAGCATATAGTACTTTTGCAAATCAAGGGGTATATGTAAAACCTCAGTTCTTAAGCCGAATCGAAAATAAAAGCGGGGAGGTAATTTACGAACCAATTCCAGAATCTCACGACGTTTTAAATAAAGATATTGCTTTTGCAGTAATCAAATTACTTCAGGGTGTAACCGAAACAGGTTCAGGTGCACGTTTGCGTACACAAGGAGGCGGAAGCGGTGACAAACGCTGGACAGGTTATCCTTATATGTTTACAAACCCTATTGCAGGTAAAACCGGAACAACACAAAATCAATCGGATGGCTGGTTTATGGGAATGGTTCCTAATTTGGTAACTGGAGTATGGGTAGGATGCGAAGATCGTTCGGCTCGATTTAAAAGCTTAACTTACGGACAAGGAGCAACAGCTGCACTTCCGGTTTGGGGGTATTTTATGAAGTTGTGTTATGCAGATAAAGATCTTCAGGTTTCTAAATCTGAATTTGAGCGTCCGGCAAATCTTTCTATAAAAGTAGATTGTTATCAGAGACCGGCTGTCGTAAAAGACACAACGCAGACCGAACAAGACACAGACGAATTCGCGTTATAGTTTAGGTTTCAAGTATAAAAAAATCCTTTTGTAATCTTCTTTAATTTAGAAGATACAAAAGGATTTTTTTTGGAATAGGTTTTTATTTCAACTTTCGAAATGACTAAAAGCGCAGCATTGCGAACTTAGCACAATTACAGCTGCTTGCATTAGAAAAACCTTATGTACTTTGCAGTAAAACAATATGCAGCTAAACAGCTGTATCTAAATTTATTTTTTACGAAATCGTTATAATTTAATTAGAAAATCTTATTTTTATCAAAATTATAAGGCATTAAAGACCATTTGTTATGATAACAAAAAAAGTAAATACAATTCAAGAAGCAATTGAAGGAATTGAGAGCGGGATGACCATCATGTTTGGAGGTTTCGGATTGTGCGGTATTCCAGAAAATACAATTGCAGCTTTGGTTGCGGCATCAGTTTCCGATTTAACTTGCATTTCAAACAATGCTGGAGTCGATGATTTCGGTTTGGGACTGCTTTTGCAAAAAAAGCAGATCAAGAAGATGATTTCGTCTTACGTTGGAGAAAATGCGGAGTTTGAGCGTCAGATGCTTTCGGGTGAATTAGAAGTAGAATTAACACCTCAGGGAACTCTAGCAGAACGCTGTCGTGCTGCTCAGGCGGGAATTCCTGCATTCTTTACACCTGCAGGTTACGGAACAGAAGTTGCAGAAGGAAAAGAGGTACGAGAATTTAACGGCAAGATGCACATTATGGAAGAAGCTTTTAAAGCTGATTTTGCGATTGTAAAAGCATGGAAGGGAGACGAAGCTGGAAATCTTATTTTTAAGGGAACAGCGAGAAATTTTAATGCTTGTATGGCTGGTGCTGGAAAAATAACCATTGCCGAAGTGGAAGAATTGGTGCCTGTTGGAACTTTAGATCCGAATCAGATTCATATTCCTGGCATAATGGTGCAGCGTATTTTTCAAGGTGAAAAGTTTGAAAAGAGAATCGAGCAGCGAACGGTTAGGCAGAGAGATTAACTCAGTAGATAATTAGAAAATGGGCCAATTAGAGCATTATTTTAATATCGCAACTTTGTTGCTTTAATTGTTTTTATAAATTGTAATTAATTCATATTTAAATAATTATTTTCTTTTATGTAAAGTAAAAAATTAGGCTATCTTTAGGTCTTCACTAAAATTCCCTAATTATCAAATTGACTAATTGACACATTAAAAAAGATGAAGAAACTTTCTTTAGTTTTATTTTCCATTATATCATTTCAGGGTTTTTCACAAACCTCCAATCAACTTAGAGAAGAACTGCAACAGATAATTGCCTCAAAAAATGCAACAGCTGGGATTTCTATAAAAAGTATTGAAGATAAGGATACGTTAAGCATTAACGGAAACTTAAAAGCACCAATGATGAGTGTTTTCAAGTTTCATATTGCGTTAACCGTTTTGAATAAAGTAGACGAAGGTAAACTTTCGTTACAACAAGAAATATTTATAAAAAAGAAAGATCTTCATGAGGATACATGGAGTCCGATGATGAAAGATTTTCCAAACGGAAATATGAATTTGACTTTGGACAAACTGCTTCGTTACACGGTTTCGCACAGTGATAATAACGGCTGTGATATTCTGATTGATCTGGTTGGAGGAACAAAAGAAGTTCAGAAATTTATCAATAAACAAGGAATCAAGGACTTTGTTATTAAAGTAAACGAGCAGCAAATGCGATCTTGGAAAAATCTGTATGTGAATACCACAACGCCTCTGGCAACAACAGAATTGCTGGAGAAGTTCTACAAGGGGCAGGTCTTAAAAGAAAACACGACAAAATACCTGTACCAAATTATGGTCGAAACATCAAGAGGTTTGACGTGGATGAAAGCAGGACTTCCTGAAAATACCGAATTAGCACATAGAACAGGAATTTCGGGAACTAACGATGCTAATCTTAGAGTGGCAATGAATGATGTTGGAATTGTGAAACTCCCAAACGGAAAACATTTTATTCTTTCGGTTTATTTAAAAGAAATTACAGAAAAACAAGAAGATACAGAAAAGATAATTGCAGACATTGCTAAAGCAGCTTGGGCTTATTTCGTTAAAAAGAATTAGATAATTAGAAAATGTGATAATTTGTCAATTAGATATATATGAAATTATCTAATTATCAAATTGCCTAATTGACACATAATAAATAGATACACATTATGGCACTGAACAAAGAAGATATAGCAAAACGAATTGCAAAGGAAGTTAAAGACGGTTATTTCGTAAATCTGGGAATCGGAATTCCGACTTTGGTGGCAAATTACGTTCGGGAGGATATCTCGGTGGAATTTCAAAGTGAAAACGGTGTCCTCGGAATGGGACCTTTTCCTTTTGCAGGAGAAGAAGACGCCGATATTATCAATGCGGGTAAACAAACCATTACGACGCTTCCGGGGGCTAGTTTCTTTGATTCAGCTTTTAGTTTCGGTATGATTCGAAGCCAAAAAGTTGATTTGACTATTTTGGGCGCAATGGAAGTTTCTGAGAACGGTGATATCGCCAATTGGAAGATTCCGGGCAAAATGGTAAAAGGAATGGGTGGTGCGATGGATTTGGTGGCTTCTGCCGAAAATATAATCGTAGCCATGATGCACGTCAATAAAGCAGGAGAGTCTAAAATTCTAAAAAAATGCACTTTGCCGTTAACTGGCGTAGGATGCGTTAAAAAGGTTGTAACTGAGCTTGCAGTTCTCGAAGTGACAGAAAAAGGTTTTAAGCTCTTAGAACGAGCGCCAGGCGTCTCAGTCGAGCACATTGTTGCTTCTACAGAAGCTGATTTGATAATTGAAGGCGAAATTCCTGAAATGATAATTTAAAATAACTCAAAATTATAAAAAAATGAAAGCCGGCTTATAAGCCGGCTTTTTTTGTAAGTATAAATTAAAATTCAAAGTTGTAAAATGGTTTTTTTTAGTTTTTGTACTGGTTTTTAGTTAATTAAATATTTAAAATATACAAAAATTCGCACTTTTATTTGTGGATTTTATAGGGTTTGTTAAATAAAAGTGCATTTAAAGTAAAAATTGTTGCGTTTTATCGATTAACGGCAAATTTCATCGATAATCTAACAAAATTAAAATACTTTTATTTAAAATTTAAGTATTTACTTACTTTAATGGAAATGTTTGTAAATGATTTAACCAAATTAAAAACCAAAATTATTATGAAAAGAAAATTACCCAAAATTATCACAGCTTTTGTTGTGATGACAGTATCGTTTTCTGCTGCGGCACAGGTTGCTGACAAGCGGATTAACCAGAAAAACGTATCTGAAAATGGACAGCCTAGTTTAATTACCTTTAGCAATGAGTCGACTTACAAAGGGACAGATTCTCAAAAAGTTTTTAAAGAACAACTTGGATTAAAAGACAATCAGACTTTTAGAAAAGTAAGAACTGAAACGGACAGACAAGGTTATACACACGAAAAATTTCAATTGTACGAACAGGGAATCAAAGTAGAATTTGCTAATTATACACTGCATTCTCAAAACGGAAAGTTAGTTTCGATGAATGGAGAATACTACAATATTGAAAATGTAAAATTAACTCCAGCTCTTTCTCAACAAGAAGCTTTTAACAGAGCTCTTAGTCATACCAATGCAGCAGAATATCTTTGGGAAAAACCACAAGACGCAAAAGAGATTGGATATGAAAAACCTGTTGGAGAATTGGTGTTGCTGCCAGATATGGAACAACAGGGAGAACAAAGAACTACAGATAAAGTTCGTCTGGCTTACAAGTTTGATATTTATGCAACAAAGCCGTTAAGCCGCGGCGATTTGTATATAGATGCTCAAACAGGAAAAGCATTGTTTTATAATGCAACGATAAAGCATTTGAATGATAATGTTCATGCAAAGAAATTATCTTCATCAAAAAACGCAGATGCAAAAACGGCTTCAGCTAAAAAAACAATTGTGGCAGCAAATGCTGAAACACGTTACAGCGGTACACAAACTATAGAAACCACTTTGAGCGGTTCATCTTATATACTTTTAGACGGAACACGTGGTAACGGAATTCAAACGTATAATTCTGCCAGAACCGCAACTTATCCAACAACTAACTTTACAGACGCAGATAATAACTGGACGGCTGCAGAATATAATAATACCAACAAAGACAACGGGGCTCTTGATGCACATTGGGGAGCTGAAATGACTTACGATTATTGGTCTGCAGTGCATGGCAGAAATAGTTTTGACGATGCTGGAGCAAAAATTAGAAGTTATGTACATTACAATTTAATTGCCGCTGGATATTCAAGTAATAATAATGCTTTCTGGAATGGAAGTGTTATGACGTACGGCGACGGAAGCGGAACAGGCGGATTTGATATTTTAACTTCTTTAGACGTTGCTGGACACGAAATTGGTCATGCTATTTGTACTTATACTGCAAATCTGGCTTATCAAAAAGAATCTGGAGCGATGAACGAAGCTTTCTCAGATATCTGGGCGGCTTGTATTGAATATCGAGCGGCGCCAACGAAATCAATTTGGTTAGTGGGGGAGGATATTGAAAGAAGAAGCGGGCACGTTGCACTTCGTTCTATGAGTAACCCAAAATCAGAAGGACAGCCTGATACTTACGGAGGGACAAACTGGATCAATGTAAATTGTACGCCAACGGGCAATAATGATTATTGCGGGGTACATACTAATTCGGGAGTTTTTAACCACTGGTTTTATATTTTGGCTGTAGGTAAAACAGGTACAAATGACATAGGAAGTTCCTATAACGTTACAGGAATTGGAATTGATAAAGCGGCAAAAATTGCATTTCGATTAGAAGATGTTTATTTAACATCCAACTCTACTTTTGCAAATGCAAGAACATCGGGTATTCAGTCTGCAATTGACTTATATGGAGCAGGATCTGCAGAAGTTATTGCAACTACAAATGCATTTTATGCCATAGGTGTTGGAGCGGCATATACAGGATCAACAGATACTGCTGCGCCATCTGCACCAACAGCTTTAGCTGCTTCTGGAACAACAGGAACTACTACCAATTTGACTTGGACGGCTTCAACAGATAATGTTGCAGTAACGGGATATGATATTTACCAAGGAACAACTTTAAAAGGTTCGTCAACTACAACTTCGTATAACGTAACGGGATTAACAGCTTTAACGACTTACAGCTTTACTGTAAAAGCGAAAGATGCTGCTGGAAATGTTTCTGCTGCGAGCAATGCTGTAAGCGTAACTACTACGGCAGCAACAGTTTCTTACTGTACATCTCAAGGAAATAGTACTGCGGATGAAAGAATAAGCAAAGTTGTTTTTGGAACTATTAACAATACTTCAACTGGAACAACAGGTTATGAAAATTATACTTCACTTTCTACGAATGCTGCCAGAGGAAGCGCTTACACGATCACAATAACTCCGGTTTGGACATCCACAACTTATAATGAAGGTTATGCCGTATTTATTGACTATAACCAAGATGGTGATTTCACTGATTCTGGTGAAACAGTCTGGACAAAAACGGCGTCAAAAACTACTCCGGTAACAGGAACAATTACAATTCCGGCGACTGCGGTATTAGGAGCAACTAGAATGAGAGTTTCTATGAAATATAATGCCATTCCAACATCTTGTGAATCATTCTCATATGGACAAGTCGAAGATTATACCATAAATATTACGGCTTCGGGAACCATTGAAGCAGAACCAGTAACCGCAGGAATTGTTGAAATTGCTGAAACAGAAAGTTTTGCTTTGTATCCAAACCCGGTACAAAGTGAATTAAATATTTCAATTTCAGAAATAAACGGCTATTCTTATAAAATTATTAATACACTAGGACAGCAATTAGGTTCTGGACAAATTTCAGGACCAATTGATGTAAGCAATCTGAGTACAGGAATTTACCTGATCGAATTGAATAATGGTGCTAAAAAGATAATTAAGAAATTTGCTAAACTATAAAAAAACAAAAACCGCCATAAGGCGGTTTTTATTTTTTATAAACTTAGAGACTTTGTCCCTTTGTGTCTTTGAGACTTTGAAACTCCAAAAAACTACAAGTTAAATGAAGCTCCTAAACTAAAAGTTGCTTGATTGTTTAAGTGGTAAAAAGGATCGTTGTTAGAACCATATTTTGCAACTGGGAAACCAACTTCTGTGAAAACACCGAATCCGTCAGTAAAGAAGTAACGACCTCCTACATGAGCACCAAAATTATGTAAACCTAAGCTTAATCCAGGATAAACGTCTAATTGTTTTACGCCGATTACACTAGATAAGTTAGCGTTAATTCTTGCTTTTGCATCAAAACGATCGATAAATTCTGGTTTTTGATCGTTATATGGAGTTAAACTTCCATGATAAAAACCACTATAATTATCAACACCTAATAAATAGCTTGCAACAAAACCAAAAGAGAAATTTTCTCCCAAACCAAAATCAACTGATCCTTGAATTCCAGAACCTCCATCTTGAAGATTAGCACCAACATTTACTTTGATGTCACCTTTTCCCGAAAAGGCTTCTTGAGCATTAATAAATCCGAATGAAACTAAACACAAAAGTGTAATAACCTTTTTCATAAATTTTAATATTAATTATTTTGAGGCGCAAATGTAAATTTTAAATAATTTAATTCCTACCTTTTTCGTTAAAATACAGCTCATTTAACGGTTCGCTCTGCCAGTATTCCTTGGTATCGACATTCATAATCGTCAGAGGGCCCCTAAAGGCCGCTCCCGTGTCAACATTCCATACACAGGCCTTTTGTACCGGAACCGTTTTTCCGATTCGTGTTACTGGAGTATGTCCAATATAGATTTCATCATAAACCGTAAATCGCTTCGGATAGTTGATATCATCAGGTTTTAATTTTGGGTCCAGAGATAGAGCAGTTTCCCAAAGTGTTCTGTCCCAATAGAATAATTTCGAAAAATATTCCCATTTAACACCATTCAGATTCGTAAAACCAGCGTGTACAAACAAACGGTTCTGATCATCAAGATGATAATCTTGCAGGTTTTCCAGAAATGCTATATGGGCTTTCTTTTTTTCAGCAGAAATTTTCGCATAACTTTCAACAGTAGCTTTACCGCCATGTTTGTACCACATTTCCTCATCAAAGTTATCGTGTCTTTCTTCGAGCCAGTCCAATGCCAGCTGATCGTGATTTCCTCTAATGCAGATGCAGTTTTGTCTTCGCTTCAATTCGATTAAATAGTCAATTACTTCTACAGGCTGGCTCCAGCCGTCAACATAATCGCCTAAAAAAATCAGAGTATCTTCTGTAGTAACTTCGGCTCTTTTCATCACTTGTTCCAGTGCAAGTAATCCGCCGTGAATGTCACCTATAACAAATGTTCGCATTATTTAATTTTTCGTGTAGAACAACAAAAATAAAAAGAATAATCGGTTTGCACTCATCGAATCTCTATTCTTTAAAAATTGATATTATTTATAACTATCAACAAGGTTTTTTTATTGCTTTACTTTTTAAATTTGTAAAATGTCTGAAACGCCAACATATCGCAAGATTATCCATATTGATATGGACGCATTTTATGCATCTGTAGAACAAATGGACAATCCTGATCTGCGCGGCAAACCAGTTGCAGTAGGCGGTTCCGAAAATAGAGGAGTAGTATCTGCCGCAAGTTACGAAGCCAGAAAGTTTGGTGTCCGAAGTGCTATAAGTGGTGTCTTGGCCAAAAAATACTGTCCCGAAATTATTTTTGTACGGCCGCGTTTTGATCGGTATAAAGAAATATCATCCAAGATTCATAAGATATTTCACGAGTATACCGATTTAGTTGAACCTCTTTCGCTTGACGAAGCCTATTTAGATGTTACTCAAAATAAAAAAGGAAACCCCAGTGCGAGCCTTCTGGCTCAGGAAATTAGACAGCGAATTCTAAGCGAAGTCGGTTTGACCGCTTCGGCTGGAATTTCAGTCAACAAATTTGTTGCAAAAATTGCCAGTGATTATAATAAACCAAACGGACAGAAAACCGTAAATCCGGATGAAGTAGAGGCTTTTTTGGAAGATTTGCCTATTCGTAAATTTTATGGTGTCGGAAAAGTAACGACCGAGAAAATGTATCAGCTGGGAATTTTTACTGGAACCGATTTAAAAGCAAGGTCGTTAGAGTTTCTAGAAAAACACTTCGGAAAATCAGGCGTTTTTTATTATCACGTTGTTCGAGGCATTCACAACAGCGAGGTTAAACCTTCTAGAATAACCAAATCTGTCGCCGCAGAACATACCTTTGATGTCAATTTATCATCGGAGATTTTTATGCTCGAACAATTAGAAAGAATTGCAGCTTCTTTAGAAAAAAGGTTGAAAAAATATACTATTTCGGGAAAAACAGTGACCCTTAAGATTAAATACAGCGATTTTACCCAGCAGACAAGAAGCAAAACATTGCCCTATTTTATATCCGACAAAAGGCTGATCATGGAAACAGTGGAGGAATTATTGTATCAGGAAAAAATGAAAGATTCTGTACGATTGCTCGGAATTTCTTTAAGCAATCTCAATACAGAAGAAAAAAAAGCAGTTGTGGTGCAGTTAAAGTTTACCTTTTAATAACGATTTTTGCACATTAAATGTGGAAAACCGTAAAGATTTAAAGGGGATTCGGCTTATCTTTGAGTAAAAGATTGTCGGTCATTAAAATATTTTTGTATGAAAAACACTAATTATGAAGACTTTACACAGCGTAATTCTGTTCCAATACTGGCTTGGGATTTTCATTATGAATATGTAAATGAATTAAAAGCTTTGACGGCCGACTTAAAAAAAGTAAGTCAGATTTCGAGTCGCTTTGTTTGGGACGAAAAAAAACTAAATATCGAAGAAAGGATTAAAGAAGAGGTGGTTTTAATAACCGATTTAGATTTGACGATCGTTTTTGCTTCCAGCGGTATTAAAAAAATGACAGGATATAAAGAAGATGAAGTGCTGGGAAAAACGCCTAAAATGTTTCAAGGTCCTGAAACATCTAAAAAAACACTTAGTGAAATTAGAAAAGCGGTAAAACTTCAGATTCCTTTTGAGAAAACGCTCGATAACTACCGAAAAAATGGACAGACTTACAAGTGTATCATAAATGCTTTCCCTGTTTACAACCGTAAAGGTGTGCTGTCGCATTTTATCGCGTTTGAAAAGCAGGATATGAGTGCGTAAAGTTTTTTGCCGCAAAGGCACTAAGCCGCGAAGAATTTTTAAAGAATACTTTAGTTATAAAATAAAAGAAACCGCCTGTTGGCGGTTTTCTTATTATAAAATCTTTGCGACTTAATGCCTTTGCGGCAATCATTTCACTAAAGATTAGCAAAAAAATCATTTCCTTTATCATCTGTGATAATAAAAGCAGGGAAATCTTTTACTGTAATTTTTCGAACGGCTTCCATTCCTAATTCTTCAAAATCAACTACTTCAACTTTAAGAATATTATCTTGAGCAAGAATTGCGGCAGGACCTCCGATAGAACCTAAATAAAAACCTCCATATTTGTTACAAGCATCTGTTACCTGTTTGGTGCGGTTTCCTTTTGCAAGCATAATCATGCTGCCTCCGTTTTTCTGGAATTCATCTACATACACGTCCATACGGCCGGCAGTTGTAGGTCCAAAACTTCCCGAAGCCATTCCGTCTGGAGTTTTTGCAGGACCAGCGTAATAAACAGGATGATTTTTAAAATATTCAGGCATTGGTTTTCCAGCGTCTAGTAATTCTTTGATTTTTGCGTGAGCAATATCTCGTGCTACAATTACAGTTCCGTTTAGTTTTAAACGCGTTTTTACAGGATATTGAGAAAGCTTCGCAAGTATATCCGCCATTGGCTGATTCAGATCAATCTCTACCGGCGCTTCTAAATGCGGCGCTGTTTCTGGTAAAAACTGTTTTGGATTTACTTCTAACTGCTCAACAAAAATCCCATCTTTTGTAATTTTTCCTTTAATGTTTCGATCTGCAGAACAGGAAACGCCTAATCCGACCGGGCAGGAAGCTGCGTGGCGCGGAAGACGAATTACGCGTACATCATGCGTAAAATATTTACCTCCAAACTGTGCTCCGATAGCGCTCTCCTGACAGATTTTCTGAACACGTTCTTCCCATTCATGATCACGGAACGCCTGACCGGCCATATTTCCTGTAGTAGGAAGGTGATCGTAATATCCAGCAGATGCTTTTTTAACAGCACTTAAGTTTGCTTCTGCAGAAGTACCGCCGATTACCAAAGCCAGGTGATAAGGAGGACAAGCAGAAGTTCCTAAATCTTTGATCTTCGCACGAACAAATTCGTCCAAAGATTTTTCATTTAAAAGCGATTTAGTCTGTTGGTATAAATATGTTTTGTTGGCAGAACCTCCTCCTTTTGCCATAAACAAAAAGTCGTAAGAAGTTCCTTTTTTAGCATAAATATCAATTTGTGCCGGAAGATTTGATCCCGAATTCTTTTCTTCAAACATCGAAATCGGCACAATTTGAGAATAACGTAAATTGCGTTTTTGGTAGGTATTAAAAATACCGCGGCTCAACCATTCTGCATCATCAACACCAGTAAAGATGTTTTCTCCTTTTTTAGCCATAACAATTGCCGTTCCAGTATCCTGGCAGCTTGGTAATTGCCCCTCTGCTGCTACAGAAGCATTCTGAAGCAGATTGTAAGCCACAAAACGATCATTGTCTGTAGCCTCTGGGTCATCCAGAATGTTTTTTAGTTTTTGCAGGTGGGTCGTTCTAAGCATGAACGAAACATCTGTTAAAGCTTCTTCAGCCAATAATTCTAAACCTTTTGGGTCAACGGTCAAAACTTCACGTTCTCCAAACTGCTCTACCTTTACAAAATCTGAGGTGATTTTGCGGTACTGCGTATCATCCTTTAAGATTGGATAAGGATCTTGGTATATAAAATCAATCATTGCTTTGTTTTTTTTTACAAATTTAGAAATTATTTACCTAAGAAAGAATTTGAATAAGGGCTGCAGAGAGAGTTTTTACAATGCTTATTGCTGGTTATGAAATTCGTCAAAAGTCATTTTCTTTTCAAAATAAGGTTTGTCTTTTGATGAAAGAAGCATTTTTTTCCAACGATCGTCTTTTAATTCAAATGATATTGAATCGGAGTATTTTACAATCCCCATGTCCATATTATCATCCTCTGTAGGTTCAAATGCAACAGTTTTGCAATAAAAGGATTTTGGGCTGGAATCGCTTTCTGGGCTTACAATTTCGACCCAGCTTCCCCAGCCGCTGTCGGTCATGGTGTTCCACTGATGTATTAATTGTAAAGTATTGTTTTTAAGATAATACAAATAATTATCGTGCGTATAACCGCAGGCAGGGTAACCAACAGAAACTTGTATAAAAGGAGATTTTGAAGTGCCTTCTGAGTTTAGTCCGTATGAAGCCACCCATTCAGAACCTTTTTGAAAACCTGTAATTGTAATTTTTGAAGACGTAGTTTTGGTTTTATTCTGATAAAAATCCAATCGATATTTTGCCGTTACAATACTGTCTTTATCCGCTTTTTGTTCTATCAGATTGGCTAGAACATAATCAGCAGCAGATTCTTTTCCATCAGCATACATTGAAATAGTATCGGTTTTAATGATCTTTTCGTCTGCAGAAACAGCGCCGGTTTCCTGAGGAACGGGTAATTCAGTTGCTGATTCAGTGGTTTCCGTTTTTGTTTTTTGACATCCTATTAAAACAAATAAAAGGAGGATAGTGTGGATTTTCATGAGGTTAGATTAAAGATTCAAAAAATATATCTTTCGTTGTAATCGAGGATAAATTTATTCAGAAAATTTAAATATTCCTTGTTAAAATTTCGCTTTTTTATGAGGTCCTTTTTGGTTTTTCGTGTATTTAAAACACAATCATTCGGAGACTGATTGTAAGAGAACACACCATGACCCGCTCACTAATAAAATTTTGATTTTGTTAATGGATCGTAATTAATACATTTTGAAGATTATCGACAACGGATTAAAAAAACCAAGTCGCTACAAAAATAGCCGTAATCACACAGATTAAATCAACCAAAAGCATAGTGCCGAGCGCATAACGCGTATTTTTGATATTAACAGAACCAAAATAAACCGCAATTACATAAAAAGTACTTTCGGCACTGCACTGAAAAATACTGCTCAATCTTGCTGTCAAAGAATCTGCTCCAAAAGTATTCATCGAATCAATTAAAAATCCTCTTGATCCCGCAGAACTAAACGGACGTAACATCGCAACCGGGAGTGCGTTTGTGATTTCTTTGCTCACGCCCATATTCGAAAAAATAAATCCAATAGCATCACTTATAATTTCGAATAAACCGCTGTTTCTAAATAATGAAATTGCAACTAACATTCCTAAAACATAAGGAAAAATAGTAACTCCGGTTTTAACTCCGTTATTGGCTCCCACAACAAAAGTGTCAAAAACAGTCGTTTCGGCTTCTTTAAATTTTTTCTCATGTACAAAAGAGAAAATCAGTGTAAAAACAATAATAGCAAGTAAGATTAATCCAGAAAGATTAGAAGTGAAATAATTTTTTCCGATTAAATCCAGATGATTTACATACAGCAGCAAACCAACAATCGCTGCAATTAAAACCATTAAACCAATAACAAGCGAAGCACTTCTAAAATTGATTTTTTGTTTGATTCCCACAATTAAAAAGGCTGCAATAGTTCCGATAAACGACGTAATAATGCACGGCAGCATTACATCGGCCGGGTTACTTGCGTTTGCCGCAGCGCGATATCCGATGATAGAAGTAGCAATTAAAGTTAAACCAGAAGCGTGCAGACACATAAACATAATCTGTGCATCACTTGCTTTGTCCTTCTCGGGGTTAATTTCCTGTAAACTTTCCATCGCTTTAAGTCCAAATGGCGTTGCAGCCGAATCTAATCCGAGGAAATTCGCAGCAAAATTTAAAGTCATATACGAAATAGAAGGATGGTTTTTAGGAATAGTTGGAAACACCTTTACAAATACCGGACTCAGTGCTTTAGCCAATTTTCCAGATGCTCCGGAAACGATTAAAAGCTCCATTAATCCACAGAAAAAAGCCAGATAGGCAATAAGAGGCAGAATCAAATCTACCAAAGTGCTTTTGCAAGTTGGCAGTAAACCATCCGATTTTTGAAGACCGCTGTAAATTTTAACGGTTTTATTTTTGTAAACGTAAGTTGTGTCAGAATTAAGCGTGTCACGATTGATGATCATAGTTTGATCTGGCGCTTTTTGTATACTGTCTTTAATAAAAACAGGAAGTTCATGAATGTATTTTTCTGAAACTAAAATAGGATCGTCTTTCTTTCCATTCAAAACAGAATCAATAGTATAAGTGTTAGCCGTAAATAAACTGACTACAATAAAGACAATCGAAGAAATAAAAATCGCTAACCAAAATCTACTTAATACCATAATTCTAATTTTTTGTAAATGTAATTATTTAGCCAGAATATGCACAAAGATTTTAATTAATGAGACGGGAATTTGAAAGAGAACTATTAATCAATCACAATTTTCGTCTCCAAATAATTTTCAAGCAATTTGATTCCCTTGACTAAATCTTGTTTTTTGTCTGCGTCTGTTGCATTAAAAAACGCTGTTTCAATTTTTGCGTGATCCTTTTTTATGGTTCTTTTCCAAGTTCCAATGACTTTGCCGTTCTCGAGAATTATCGGTTTAAAAATGCCGTTATTGGTAAAAGCTTTCGATTGGTGTTCTAATAAAATTGAAGCTTCTCTGGTTTTATACGAAATCAAGATCTCATCAAAAGCCGGAAGAAAATGTACGCTTTCGCGAAAGCTCATCTCTTCTAAAAGCCCTTTTTTAAACCAATACTGCTGATTATCAATGGTAGTGTTTTCTAATTGCAACTCAATTGCTTTAATTGCGTTTTTGCAAATTGTCTGTGAAAAACCCGACCACCACGAAAAATCCTGTAAAGTTGCCGGGCCGTGGCTTTCAAAATATCGAAGGGCAAGTTTTGCTAATGCTTCTTCTTTTGTGAATTTGGTTGGTGGTTTTAAAACCCTTTCTTCCAATAAGGCATAGGTAATTTGTTTGTCTTTCATTTTTCCGTTGCAGACCAATCCATCCAGTTCGGCATTCATCATTACAATAACCGGAGATAAATCGCCTGTTTTCTTCTGAATACTCAGTTCCTGCATGATTTCTTCTCGCGTTAAATGATTATTTCCTGCGAGTAATTTTTCAATAGCGGTATTAACCTGATTAAGCTTATGGGTGTCATAGCCGTGCTGCAGTGCTGTGGAAGCAAAAAGACGTTTAACCTGAGATCCGGAAAGATCTAACATCCAGTAAATATCCTCTGCTGAAACAAAATGCCAGGTTGGCCGTAAAATATGGGTTCGAATAATTTTTGCGGAGTTTATCGCTTCTTCTATTTCTTTTTCGGTGGCATCACAACGAGATCCGACAGCCCATTTTGCCATTGCGTAATCCTGCGCCTGCATGGCTCCAAAATGCTTTACAATTTCTTCTGGCAGTAATTGACTCGTTTTATAAAGCTTTTGAGAAGCCAAACGGTAATGTGAAATTTCAGAATGCGTCATATTTTAAACCATATAAGTTATATAAGTAATTTAAGTTTGACCCTTAGCAAAAACCTTAGTGCCTCAGAATCTTAGAGACTCAGCACCTCAAAGCTATACATGAATTATTTCTTCTTCTATCAATAAATCTTCTCTACGCAGGCGAAGGAAAATCTGCGCCACGGCAATCGTATCTTTTTCACAATACGTAATAATTCGGTCTATGTCTTTTTCGACATAATATACGTGTGCTACCTGGCTTCCGTCAATATCGCCTTTTGGCGATGGAACCCCTAGGATCTTGGTCAGCAGTTTTAAAGAAGTAAAATGTTTGTAATCGCCAAACTTCCATAATTCAAGCGTATCCAAATGGGGTACTTCCCAAGGTTTTTTGCCAAATAAATTCAGTTTGTCTGGAATTGCCATTTGATTAATGATCATTCGGCGGGCAATAAACGGAATGTCAAATTCTTTAGAGTTATGCCCGCACATTAAATGCTGCGGCTGATTGAAATGATTGTTAATCAAATTAGAAAAGTCTTTTAAGATTTTCTTTTCTTCACCAAAAAATGAAGTAACTCTAAAATTCCGAATATCTCCTTTGATGGTAAAATACCCCACAGAGATACAAATAATCTTTCCGAATTCTGCCCAGATTCCTGCACGGTCATAAAATTCTTCGGGCGTAAAATCGTCTTTTCGCTGGTATTGCGTTTTCAAATCCCAAAGTGACTGCATTTCCGCGTCAAGCGAATTAAAATTCTCTTCTTCAGGAACGGTTTCTATATCAAGAAAGAGAATGTTGTTGAGGTTTATCTTTTCAATCATATTTTGCTATGGTCTTTTGCCACGAATTCACGAATTTATTTTGACTTTTTTATTGGATATAAATGTACACAAATTTGATTTTAGTATTTTTTTAAAGTACAAATAGAATGAATTTTCTTATATAAAAGTATTGAAATATAAGTTACTGAATTAATTAAAAAGAAAATTGGTGAATTCGTGGCTATAAAACTAAAACAAACTTTGCTGTGCAGATGGACTTTCATGTTCCAAAAGCCATTTTTTGCGAGACAAACCGCCGGCGTATCCAGTTAAAGATCCGTTTGTGCCAATAACACGATGGCAGGGAACCACAATCCAAAGCGGGTTTTTACCATTTGCAAAAGCTACAGCACGAATAGCTTTTGGATCGCCCATTTTTTTGGTCTGATCCATATAGCTTACCGTTTTTCCGTACGGAATTTCTAATAACGATTTCCAGACTTTCTGCTGGAATTCGGTTCCCTGCGGATTGAGCTTTAAATCGAAATCGGTTCTTTTACCTTCAAAATATTCGTTTAACTGCAAAACAGCTTGTTGTAAAACCTCTGGAACTTCTGTAGAAACTTCATTAGTCCCAACATCCGAAACAGAAATTACAGCAATACCGTTTTCATCTCCAATGATTTTGGTAATTCCTAATGGGGAATTGATGTAAACTGTTTCCATAGTTTAACTGCATTTTTAACCGCAAAGCCGCAAAGGTTTCTCGCAAAGTTCGCAAAGTTTTTTTAACCCCTATAAGTTACGTTGCAAAATTTACACAATTGTCAACCTGAGCGAAGTCGAAGGCTTGTAAAAACGAAAAGAGGTTTCGACTTTGCTCAGTCTGACATCTAAAACTAGTAAATTTCTAAATTAAACTTATAATTTAAAACGTTTTGGATTTTTTCGCTTGAAATAATCTTTTTAATATTTAATTTTTCAGTGCTGAATTTCGGTAAAGCTAAGTTTTGTTCCTTTGCTTTTTGGGTATAATATGCTTCTCTTGTCGGATGAAAAGGCGCCGCGGCATTGAAAACCTCATTCCATTTTGATTGGTTTATGATTTCTTCAATAATTAAAATGCAGTCATCCTGGTGAATTAAATTTACGGGCGCATCGGGGTTTTCCAGATTTTCTTTTCCGGCTAGAAACTTTACAGGATGCCGATCTTCGCCAATTAAACCTCCAAAACGCAAAACAGCCGTTTCAAAATTTTGGTTTTGAAGCAGTATATTTTCAGTAATAAGTAATTGTCTGCCGCTTTCGGTCTCGGGATTCGGAATTGTTTCTTCTGTGATCAATTCATTCTGATCTCCGTAAACGGAAGTAGAACTTACAAAAAGTACCTTTTTTATCGATGACTTTTCTATTGAAGGAATTACGTTTTGAATTTTTTTGACGAATTCCATTTCGGTAGAAACTGCATTTATTTCAGATTTTCTATTCAATTTTGGCGGAATATCAATGATTAAAATCTCGCTTTCCGCTAAGAAATCAATGACGTTTTCAGAAACACTTTCACTATTAAGAATCAGCAAAAACGGATTTATTCCAGCACTTTCTAAAGTTGAAAGTTTGTTTTCTGAGGTTGTAGAACCTTTTATCGAATATCCTTTTTCGATTAATCTTTTTGCTAAAGGAAATCCCAGCCAGCCGCAGCCTAAAATACTTATTTGTGTCATTTTTTTCTTTATGAGGTACAAAGTTACAAAGGTTCAGAGTTGCAAAGGTTTATTTTATGTTGATTGAAGCAGCAATGTATTCGCAAAAAGTAAATAAATCGACGGAATCTGTAAAATCTGCGTGAAATAAAAAATTTAGATCATTCTTAAAGTCGCAAGATTATCTATGCAAACTTGCAAATCTTTGTAGAGCTTCTTGTGGAGATTTCTCCTTCGTCGAAATGACAATAATGTGTAAAAAAACTGCATCTTAGCGGCTTAACAATAGTATTTTTTTACAAGGTCAATGTAAATCGCACTTTGTCTTTTCCTTTTGCGCCCATTCGGTTATAGAATTTAATCGCTCTTTCGTTAAACTGTGGTGTCTGCCACTGAATGTTAACACAGTTTTTTTGCTTTCCAATTTCTTTTAGTTTTTCGATTAACATCTCGCCAATTCCTAAACCTCTGGTTTCTTCCTCAAGAAACAAGCAGTCCATGTATAAAAAATCAGCAGCATCCCAAGTTGAAAAATCAATCGTATAGGATGCATAACCAACGATGGTTTCTTTTGCAGCAACTACCAGGCAGAATAGTTGTGGATTTTCACCAAAGAGGGCTTTTCTCAGCTTTTCTTCTTTTCCTTCTGGAGCATAATCGGCTTTTTCAAATTCGGCGTGTTTTTGACATAAAATAATGAGTTTCGGCAAATCGGCGATTTCGCAGTTTCTTATTGCATATTCCATTGCAGGTTGATTTCGGTTTGTAAAAAATTAATAAAATGCTGTAAGTAATCCGGATGATTTTCCTTGGCTCTTATGGCAACAAAATGTTTTCGTTTTAAACCATTTTTACCCACTTTCACTGCTTTAATAGGGTTGTTTTTTAAATACGGCTGTAAGGCCCATTTTGCCATTGACATCACGCCCATATCTGCTTTGACCATTTCGACGCAGGCTTCGGTCAGCGGTAATGGGGTTATTTTTCTAGGATTGACCTTGGCTGGAGCCAAAATGAACTGATGTATGGTCACGGTTTCTAACGGAAGGGAATGTATTAGTAAATGCTCGTTTGCAAAATCTTCGGCAACGACATATTTTTTGTCTGCCCAAGGATGATTTTCAGAAACTACCATGACCACTTCGTCCTGAAAAAGCTCGGTATATTTGATGTTATGGTCTTTGATGGTATCGCTTACAATCGCAATGTCAATCGTATGGTCTAAAAGTTTTTGAAGCGGTATATGAGTTGCTTCGGTTATGATCTTAAGTTCAACATTTGGATATAAAAGCTGAAACTGTTTTAAAACCGACGGAAGCCAATGATAACCCGAGAAACATTCGGTGCTGATTCTGATCTCGCCCTGTTCCCCGTAAACCATTTGTTTGATCTGCGTTTGAGTTTGTGCGAGTTTGTCGAGAACTTCGTTGGCGAGTTCATAGATTTTTTCACCAGCTTTGGTCAGAATCAACTTTTTATTTGCTCTCAAAAAAATAGCCGTTCCCAATTGAGATTCTGCTTCTTTGAGCTGATGACTCAAAGCCGATTGTGTCAAATGAAGTTTATCGATCGCTTTGGTAATGCTGCCTTCTTCGACAATTGCTTTTATTAATCTTAAATGACGAATTTCCATTTTTTGCGGGTGGTTTATGCAAAGGAACAAAATTTTGAATTGGCTTTTACATGAAAAAAAGTAATCAACTTCATGAATTCTTTTCGTTTTTATGAGAATGTATACTGCGGTACTTTTGAAAAATGAAATCAATAAAATTCTAAGAAATGGAAGCACAAATTAAACATTATGAAAACAAACTGGCCTTTGAAATGGATCCGTCCGATTTGTTTGATGCCCTTAAAAATGGCGAGAAAGTAATTGCGATTGATGCAAGAAAAGCTTTTGGTTTTGAGGCAGAACATATTCCGAATGCGATTAATATACCGCATCGCGAAATGAATCTGGAAACCACAAAACATTTGGATCGTGATATTTTGTACGTTACGTATTGCGACGGAATTGGATGCAACGCTTCTACAAAGGGCGCTTTGAATATGGCGAAACTGGGTTTTAAAGTAAAAGAATTAATTGGCGGTATCGAGTGGTGGAAGTTTGATGGTTATGCAACCGAAGGCGTAAAAGGACAGCAGACAGGTTTGAAAATAGAATGTGCGTGCTAAAAAAAGAAAGCAGACTTTAACCAAAGTCTGCTTTTTTTATATCTTCTAAAGATTTGTTAACCGTTCTATTAGTACAACCGCTGCTATTATAATCCCGATTAGCAAGTAAAACTGTTGACTAATAGAATCATATTGAAGGAAGTAGTCTTTTTTTGAAAATCCTTTTTTAGCATTAATTGATCTGTACATCAAAAAACATAAAACAAAAAGTAAAAGGAACAATGTTGTTAAATCCGGACCTTCCATAATTTATTATTACGGTTGAACTGGTTTTAGACTGTCTTTTACAATTGCTGTGCTGTCTACTGCCGGCGCAGTTTGGAGCGGCGCAATAGGTTCTGTATATCGTTTTATTTTCTGCTGAATCATTACGGCATCGTTTAAAACAAATGGTGTCGGCATCATCCAGTCGCTTCTTGGTTTTACTTTTAAAAGCGGATTGGTCATTAAATCGAAAGAACTTTCTATTAAATCCATATCAAAGACAGATGATTTATTAATGTAGAATTCCATTTCAAGCGGTTCGTTTGCAACAACATAATAACAAATTATTTTGGTTCCCTCTCGCTCTAAACGGTTTCCTTTTTGATCAGAAGTAGCAACGCCATTTGCTTTGAAATTATAAAATGTCATTTTTGGATTGGCGTAGATGTCGTAACGGTTTACTTTTCTATTGGGAGTAATTCGGATTTTTAAATACCTGTTAGCACCAATAACACTGTCTTTTAGAAATGCAATTGTAGGTTTAGGCACCTCAATAACAGGAGCAACAGCACTGTATGTAAAACTTGTATTGTATTTACTTGAAATTGGAAGAGCATTTAAACCAACTGCTTTTTGGTTTTTCTCACCCAAATAACTTTTGGTCCATTCGTCTAAATTAGTGTCATAAGTTGCCCAGGCAGCACTATTATTGTCTGCATTGTAAATATACAGAAGGCTGTTCGATTTTGCTTTTCCATATTCGTATCCAGAATGATATCCGGCGTAAATAAAAAATCCGATCGATGCTGCAAAGAAAACCATGATCCATGCCCCTTTTTTAGCAAAGGCGCCAAAAACAGGCAGTAGTAAGCCGAATAATAAAACGGTTAAAATAGCACTTCCGTAAAGAATCTTTAGTCCTAAGCCAATAGGAAACATTACAATAAACGGAGCGATGATCGCCAAAGCTGGAATGCTGAAAATTAAATTGATCCCTAAACTATAATGCTGTGTGAAGACAAATAGTGCAAAAAGAATGATTCCAAAATAAACTGGTATAATTAAGAAACCAGCGCCGGTTAAGCTGTTTGCTAAGAAAGCATTGATGATAATCCAAAGTAAAAGAGGCGCAACAAAATGATTCATTGTGATTTTTGCCTCAGAAAAATGATGGTAGAAAGCCAGACAGATTGCGATACTTAAAGTTACAAAAGCGCCAATATACGCATGACCATTATAAGTAAATCCGTTTAAAAGATCGGAATACTGCGGATAAACTTCTAATATAATTTTCCACCCCAGGAAAGTAACAAGTCCTGCGATAATTAAGGATCCCAAAAGCGGTACAAAACCTTTGAAGATTTCTCTAAATGAGATAATTCGTTTCGCTTTTCCGATAAAAAGCATCAGAACCAATAGTCCAAAAGCGATAAGTGTCATTGGCATTACCCAAGAAAATGGATAAGTGATGAATGAAAACGGAACGCTGAAATAAACATTATCCTGAGCAGATTCTGTTTTCGTAAGATCGATGTTGGCGAAGTACTTTAACAAAGGCATTAAATAAGTACCTTGATGTGCCAAGGTTGTTTTGTTTAAATGCTGTACGTCATCTTGCTGTGTATGATAATTAAAATGCCCGTCTATAAAAGCAAAATTAAAACCTTGAATATTGCCTTGTTCTCTAAAAACGGTTAGATCGGTATCATTTGGCAGCATTTTGTAAATACTGTACATTAAAGAGTTTGAAACCGGATAAGAAGTTTTAGCATTAGAAAATTCTTTAATCAAAGCTTCGTTTCCTTTATTGGTTTCCAAAAGCATGTAACTTGGTCCAGAAGTTCCTCTTGCTTCAAAATTTAAAACCAAACCAACATCTTTTGCCCAAGGATGTTTGTTTACAAATAATGCAGCTCCATTTAAACCCAATTCTTCTGCATCAGAAAATAAAATAATGATATCGTTTTTCTGCGGATGCTTTGCATATAAAAAAGCCCTTATTCCCTCTAAAATTGTTGCTACTCCAGAAGCGTCGTCACTGGCACCTTTTGAAAAAGAATGCGGTGCACTATCATAATGAGAAAGTAATAAAAGCGCTTTGGTATTTTGAGTCCCTTTGATTCGCGCCAGAATATTTTTAGATTTTACCAATAAACCTTTGTCATTTAAGGTAAAACCTTCTTGAACACTCGTTTCTAAACCAATTCTGTTAAGTTCCAGTTTCAAGTAATTGGCAACTTGTTCGTGGTTAGTTGACCCCACATAATGCGGTTTCTGTGCAATGATTTCGACTTGATTGAGTGCTCTTTCGGTCGAAAATTCTGCTAAAGCTTCTTCATCTTTAGAAATACCTTGCGGCATCATTGTAATGTAGATTAGAGCTAGAATCGCTAAAATACCGATTATGGCTAGAATGGAGTTCTGGTTTTTTCTCATGGTGGGCAGCGCTAAATTTCTTTTTTGACAAGCATATAGTAATCATTGTCTAACGAACGATATCCTTGGTCGTATAAAAAATAATATGTATTTCCTGTTTTGGTTTGCAAAATATTGGTAAAGAACTCAAAATCAAAACCTTTTGTGATCAATTTCTCTCTGGTTGCTTTTGATTTTCCTTCCGTATTTAATTCTGCCAAAATACGGTAATTTTTGCGTAACTTGTTGTTCACATTACGCATGAAATTTGTACTATCTTTATTTATTTTATTATTGTACGCATTGCGGCAACTATCTGAGCAGAATTTTTTGTCTTCGCGTCCCACAATTTTCTCAGAACATTCTAGGCAGGTTCTCATTATTTTCTTTTTATTAAAAATCAGATTTTGAAACTTTATTTTTAAGAATCAGCCGGTTAATCTCGTAGATTACCGCTTCAGCTTTTTCAATATTACAATCAGTTAGAATTATATTCTTGAAACCATTTTCCATATTAATTCTTAGTTCATTGGATTTCGCAGGGATATTAAAACCAAATGTAATTTCAATAATTTTATTGAAAAGAGATCCATTCCTTATTAATTCAACATTCAGAATACTTTCCAATTCAAATATCCCATTATCTTTTCTGCTGTCAGAATTGTTAATTATCAAATAATTGTTTTCGGTATAGATTTCAAATAATGGCTTTTTTCTAATTACAGTCATTGATCAATATGAAATAAATTTTATCATTTCAGTTTTTTAATTTCGTATAAATCCTTTCTGCGGTCTTTTAATATCTTAACACTTCCATGTTCATGAAGTTCTTTTAAAAGATTCAAATCCACATCAACAATCAAAGTCATTTCTGTATTTGGAGTCGCTTCGGCTTTGATCCCGTTACTCGGAAAAGCAAAATCAGAAGGAGTAAACACAGAAGCCTGGGCGTATTGAATATCCATATTGTTTACTTTTGGCAGATTTCCAACACATCCAGCAATTGCCACATAACATTCGTTTTCTATTGCACGTGCCTGCGAGCAATGTTTAACACGAGTATAACCGTTTTGTGTATCGGTAAGAAAGGGTACAAAAAGGATATTCATTCCTTCATCAGCTAAAAGCCTTGGGAGTTCAGGAAATTCGACATCATAACAAATTAGAATTCCGATTTTACCGCAATCCGTATCAAAAGTTTTAAACTCCGAGCCGCCTTTCATTCCCCAATGAACTACTTCATTTGGGGTAATATGAATTTTGGTATACATTTCTGATGTTCCGTCGCGTTTGCACAAAAAGCCAACATTGTACAGATTACCATTTTCTAGATGAGGCATACTTCCTGTAATAATGTTGATGTTGTATGAAATGGCAAATTCCTGAAAACGTTTCCTGATCGGATCAGAGTGACGCGCCAGTTCTCGAATCGCTTCTGCCTCAGAAAGATGATTGTAATCGGCCATTAAAGGCGCAATAAAAAGTTCTGGAAAAAGGGCAAAATCACTCCCGTAACCCGAAACCACATCGATAAAAAACTCTGCTTGCTCAAACAAAGCTTCCACATTGTTAAGCGGACGCATCTGCCATTGAATTAACCCCAGACGAATGATATTCTTTTTAAGATTAATCAGTCTTGGACTTTCTTCGTAATAAATATTATTCCATTCTAATAAAACCGCAAATTCTTTTGATTCTTCGTCACCCTCCAAATAGTTTTTGATGATTCTTAAAACGTGAAAATCGTTGCTAAGCTGAAAAGAAAGTACCGGATCGTACAATTCTTTAGTTCGAACTTTTTCGATATAAGTTTTTGGAGTCATTTTTTTAGCGTGTTCCCTGTAACTCGGAATTCGCCCTGCAAAAACGATAGCTTTTAGATTTAATTGCTCACAAAGTTCCTTTCTCGCATCATACAATCGGCGGCCAAGGCGCAGCCCTCTATAATTGGGGTGAATAAAAACATCAATCCCGTATAAAATTTCAGCATTTTTATTGTGGGTAGAAAAAGTATAATCACCGCTGATCTGCTGGTAATTGTGCTTTTTGTCTACCAGTTTTTCATCAACAATAAGCGATAATGCAGAACCAACTACTTTTCCGTCAACTAAAATCACCAATTGCCCTTCTGGGAAAATAGAAAGCAATCGTTCTATATCATCAGAGCCCCAATAAGAATCGGCCATTTCTGGATACGATTCGATCATTGATTTTTTTAATTGTTTGTAGTCTTCAATCTCTAAATTTCGTAACTCTACTTTATTAATTTTTGTCTGCATCTTTATTTTAATTTTTATTTTGATCTGCGTTTAAAAATGAAATCTGAACGCAAAACACTATTTATTCCTAAAGCTAACAAAGGAAAATTAAGTATTGTTATATGTTATTTCTCGATCGTTATATATAAAACAGAAAAGCAGCAGGGTATTGACTAAGAAAAGAATCATGCTGTATCTAATACGTCCATCTGAGTACGTTTGAAAAAAAGTCAGAAAGAAGAGCAGCAGACTCGTGACTGCTAAAAATCTAATAACCGATTTCCTTTTAAATCCTAATTTCATTGACGTTCAAGTGAGATAATACTTTCAAATGTACTAAAAAAAATTTCCATTTACAAACGGTTACAAACAGTTACAGTCGAAAGTAAACACTTAACAGCCGAATACTGTTTCTTGATCGATGCATCTTTGCACTGTTGAAATGAATCAACGAATTTTTATACGAACATTTAAATATTATACGCCATGAATGCAATGAGAAACAGAGTACAGTTAATAGGGAATGTAGGAAACCAGCCTGAGATCAAAACATTGGAAAACGGTAAAAAATTAGCGCACTTAAATGTCGCAACCAATGATTATTATACCAATGACAAAGGTGAAAAAGTAGAGCAGACCGAATGGCATCGTCTTACAGCCTGGGGAAAGACAGCTGAAATCATCGAAAAATATGTGGTGAAGGGCAAAGAGGTAGCTATTGACGGAAAATTAACCCATCGTACTTACGACGACAAGAATGGAGAAAAACGATTTATTACCGAAGTGGTTATTAATGAAATTATTCTTCTGAGTAAATAAGATTTTATTAGAGTAACACCCGACAGTGCCCCAATAGAGGGATTGTCGGGATTACTATTTTTATACGTTAAAATTTAAAATGTCAATTGCTTCCAGATTTATCTAGAGTGAAGAAAGCGTATTAAGAGGCTTTAGCCAAATAACATTATTGCTTCAGGAGATTCTATTCGGCTAAAGCCATTTAGATTATCATATTAAAACCAGTATCTAAAGATGCCGGCAGTTGATAGTATTATTTTAGAACGAAATCCATTTATGAGGAGCATTTTCTTTTTACAAATCAGGGCTGTTCTTTAAACTTAATTTTAAAAGCTTATAAAACCGAAGCGCCGTTTACATCTGTTGTCAATACTTCGCTCATATAATCAAAAAAGGGTCTCATATTTTTAAAGGCATCCAAAGCTTGTTCCAGAAAAAGCGGACTTAAAACTTCTTCGTCTGTAAAACGTTTTATGACTAAAAACTGTTTAAATCGCAGTAAATCAATCGCTGGGTGATCAACATCAAAGCCCTTTGGTTTCGTTTTAAGCTGTTCGCCCTGCAAAGTTCCGAAGTTGGTTACAAAAGATTTGGAGTTCAATATTTTCTGAAACGTTTCTGGATCATGGGCAAATTCAGATCGTATTCTTTTTAAATCTGCGGCATTTGGTCCCCAAAAACCTCCGGCAAAAAAGCTGTTGCCTTTTTCGAGATGAAAGTAATAACCGCCGCGTCTCGCTGCTGTTGCGCGGGTATAACTGCCGCCCCAAAAAGTTTTAAACGGAGTTTTATCTTTAGAAAAACGAATGTCGCGATAGATTCTGTAAACACTTTTTTTACCAGAAGCATTTTCTAAAACATCGGTTTTTGATAATTCTTTGAGTAAAGCCCCTGCAAAAGTTTCTATGTGATTTAATTCGATGAGGTATTGCGGTTTATTAGCTTCAAACCAAGGTTTGTTATTATTTTCTTTAAGCTGTACCAAAAAATCAAGACTTGATTGTGGTATGGTAATATCATTTTTCATAATTGAATTTAAGATCTAAATACCCTGCAATTTAAAACTAAAAAACCCACCAGAGAAATCTGATGGGTTTTTCTATATTTTGTTAAGCTGTTTTTTTGAATAAATCAAACATAGGACAGCGAGAACAACGCTTCTTTTCGCTTTTTTTATATTTCTCACAGCAAGAAGATTTACAATTTTCAATCTTCTTTATCTTATCAAGGACATCCTGATTTTTCTTTTTCTTTTTGTCCTTTTTCTTATCCTTGTCTTTTTCTTTCTTGCCCAATTTTCCTCTGTATTATAAAAACAGAGACAAATATAAATGAAAAAAGTTATTTTTAAGCGTTCTAAATAAACTTTAACTTTTTTATTTAGGGTTAATTGCAATGGAGCTCGTAACTGTTAACTGTTGAATATCACGATCAAACAAGTAAAGTCCGCCTTTATCATCTCCGATTAAGTTGATTTTGTCTAAAATAGACTTAGCCGTAGCTTCTTCTTCAATCTGTTCAGAAACGTACCATTGTAAGAAATTATGTGTGGCATAATCTCGATCTTCAAAGGTAATGTGTACCAATTCATTGATGGATTGCGAAACAAAAAGTTCGTGATTGTAAAGTTCCTCAAACATTTCTTTAAAAGTAGAATAGCTTGTCTTTGGAGCTTTTAGGTCGGTAATCTGCGCGTGTCCGCCGCGTTCGTTTACATACTTTACTAATTTTAGCATGTGTGCACGCTCTTCGTCTGACTGTGTGTACATAAATTGAGCGATTCCCTCTAATCCGTGTACTTCAGCCCAACAAGCCATAGAAAGATAAGTTTGCGAAGATTCTGCTTCTATTCGGATTTGCTTGTTTAAAGCTGATTCAATATTTTTTGATAGCATAATTTGTGACTTTTTTGTAAAATTAAAAAAAATAATCCAAACCATTTTTTGAAAGCCCAAAACATAGCGGCGTCCGGATCAATTCAATTAATTAACGTGATTTAATTTTTTCAAAACGAACTGGCTGCGAAAACAAAGACTTATTACTGATAGGGTTTCCAGAATCCAGATTGCTGTAACCCTCCGTAAACCTTCGCATGATGTACTGTTTAGAATTGGTGTCGTAATAACTTAAAAGATAAGAATCCTCTAGTTTTAAAGCATCGTATAGTTGTATTTTTTTGTTGCTGTTCAAAAAATAAAACAAATTATCTATGGCTGATGGTACTGCTCGTTTGTCTTTTATAAAATCGAAATTTTCATTTAACATGGCATCAAAATAAACCATTTTACCTGCCGAATAATAGCTGCGTTCTCCAAAATCATCATCAGCAGCAGCATTGTAATAAAAGTCTTTGAATTCTCCAAGACCGCTGAAAGTAATAAAATTGTTTTTGTTGTTTTTAGTAATAGAAATTCCAGGAGTAAGTCCCTCTAGATTTTTAAGAAATTTTGCAGTTGTTTCCAGTTCACGTGGTTTTTTGTTCTCAACTTGCATATAAAATGGGGACATTTTAAACGGAATACTGTCACTTTTAGTAAGACGATAAGTCTTAATGCTGTTTCCAGATTCAAAATCTTTGATCTCAAATACAAACTCTTCTGTATTTGCAACTACTTGAAATAGCTTTTTATCAAAGTAAAAGGAATTAGCGCTCTGAAACGGATTTTGCGCAGCAGGAAGATTAAACGTTCTTTCTTTTACTTTACCAGTACTCATAGTAAGATCAAAAGCCTGTGTTTTTAGTAAACTGCTGTCAACGGTCAAAATAAGATGGTCATCCTGTACATACAGTTTACTTATTCTTGCGGCCACATCTATAGGATTAAGAACATCTGGTTCTATTTTCTTGATCGGAAAATATTTAATAAGCGCGTTGAAAGAGATGCTTACATTGTCTTTATTTTTATAAGTAAAAGTAGAAAGATCAAACATTTTGATTTCGCACTTACCGTCTTCAAATTTGTAGAGCAAAAGGTGTTCGAAGTCTATTTCTTTCGCTAAAATATAAAAAGCATTATGCTGCTGAAAACTGTAAATAACGTATTCATGATTTCTTGGAAAATCAAAATTTAATGATTTTGAGGTTTTATTTTCGAGGTCGTAGGTCGAAATTAAAATGTTCTTATAGCTTAAAGAACTCCAGTATAAAGTTGGTTTTTGTTCTTTGTCTATACTGCAGCCAATTAAATTTCGATTTTTTTCCTTCTTTATAGAATCTGTAAATTGATTTGTAAGGAACAGCGATTTGTTGTATTTTAAAATATTGATGTTTTCATCGTCCCAGGCAAAAACATAAACAGCATTGTTTTTTTCATCTTCAGTATTTAGAATCTGGGTTTTTCCTAAGAAATTTAGATTTAAAGGAAAAGAATTCAATACTGTCTGACTAAATATTAGGGTATTGCAAAACAAAAGAAAAAGAGTAAATAGTTTTTTCATAAATCTGTTTTTTTAAAGTTCTAATTAATTCCGCTATGGTCCAATTTATGCCTATTGCAATGTTTGAAATTTGAAAGATAAACCAATAAAAATCTTCTGGATGCTTTTTTTGAAAGCCCCAAAACATACCAAATATTGGCCTAATTCTCTATTGAATTACGCTATTTAATTTTTTCAAAACTAAAGGGCTGCGAAAACAAAGACTTGTTCCTAATCGGATTTCCAGGATCCAGATTGATATAGCCATCTGTAAATCTGCGCATCACATACTGCTTAGAACTGTTGTCGTAATAACTTAAAATATAGTAACCGTCTAACTTTAGAATGTTTTGAAGCACTATATTTTTGCTGATACTTAAAAAGTAGGAAATGTTATCAAGCGCCATAGGTTCTGACTGCACATTTTTTATAAAGTTATATTTTTCATCCATCATAGATTCAAAGTAAACCATTTTGCTTTGCGAATATTCTGTGGGCGGCTCATATAAAATTTCATCAGCATTGTAACCGCCGTAGTAGTAATCTCGATATTCAACAAAGCCGCCAAAAGTAATAAAACTGTTTTTTTTGTTTTTTAATATCGAAATTCCAGCCCCTAAGTCGGCTAGGCTTTTTAAAAATCGAGCAGTAGTTTTTAATTCTTGAGGCTTCATGTCATTGGTTTGAAAGAAAAATGGTGAATTTTTAAAAGTGATAGTGTCGTTTTTGGAAACAGCAATACTTTTCAGCGTTTCACCAGAATTAAAATCTTTTATATCAAATAAAAACGTGTCTTTATTAGCTGCAATCTGGAATAACTTTTTATCACTGTAAAAAGAATTTGCCGTTTTGATTGTACCCGCTGCAGCAGGAAAATTAAAAGTCTTTTCTTGAATTTCGGCAGTTTCCATATTGAGATCAAAAACATGCGTTTTCTTGGTATTATAATCCAATGTCAAGAGGATATGATTGTCCAAAACATACATTTTGTTGAGGGATGCTGTTTTGTCCAAAGGATTATAAAGATCCTCTTCCATCTTTTGAATCGGATAGCGAAGAATAAGTAAACTAAAAGAAAAGTTTTTTCCAGCGCCGTTTTGAAACGTAAAAGGCGAAAAATCAAACATTTTTATTTCACAGTTTCCATTTTCAAATTTGTACAACAGTAAGTGAGGCTGCAGTTTTTCTTTTGCTAAAACATAAAAAACATTGTTTTTCTGAAAAATAGTGACAATATAATCATGGTTGGAAGGAAAATCGAAATTTAAGGACTTTGTAGTACCGTTGTTCAGATTGTATTTGATGATTCTAATATTGCTATAGTTTTTAGTACTCCAATACAAAAGCGGATTTTGGTCCTCGCCGATGCTATATCCCAGAAGGTTTCGGTCTTTGGCAAATTTTATAGAATCGGTAAACTGCTGGGTGAGAAAAAGCGATTTGTTGTATTTAAAAATTTTCAAGTTTGTATTATCTGAAGCAAAAAGATATAGGTCGTGTGTCTTTACATCTTCCATATTCAACAGCTGTGTATAAGAACGCTCACTTAGATTTAAAGGAACAGAGTTCAGTATGGTTTGACTAAACGATACTGACTTACAGAGTAATAAAAATAGAAGAAATAGCTTTTTCATAAGATTCGGTGCTCAAAGATCATTCCAAATTTAATGAAATATACGTTTCCGAAATAATCGTAAAAATTACATTGGAAAATTATAAGAGGAAGAAGAATAAAAAAAGCCTGAAAGAAAACTTCTTTCAGGCTAATCCAAAGTTTAATAAAATACTTATTTTACTTTAAAAGTAACTCTTCTAGCTAATCTTCTAGCTTCTTCAGAATCTTTTTGGATTGATGTATCCGCACCTGCAGCAACAACGTTTAATCTTGAAGAGGCAATTCCAGCTTTTTCAAAAATTGTTTTCACATTTGTTGCTCTAAGATTTGATAATCTTTCGTTGTAATCAGATTTTCCAACTTGATCTGCATAACCAATGATGTCAAGAGAAGCAGAAGGATTTTTTCTTAAATACGTTAAGACAACATCGATCGCAGCAGTTGAGTTTTCAATTGGAGTTGCTTTGTTAAAATCAAAATAAACACTGTAATACTTGTCGTTGATCATCTCTTTTACAACATCTTTGTCGTTTACAACTGTGTTTGTAATAGGTTTTTCTACGATAACTTGTTTTGTAGAGATTTTTTTGATTTCATTTTCAAGAGCAGCAATTTTGTTATCGTAAGCCGCAAGGTCTAAATTTTCAGAAAGTACAGTCCAGTCAGCATGTTTGGTGTTTTTTCCTAAATAAACATTTAAACCGATAGTACCGTTAAACATCAATCCAGAAAATCCTCTATTATTAGCAAGATAAGCACCATCAAAAGTGTGATCCTGAGATGCGTTTAAGATAGTAGAAAAATCTCCGGTTAAAGCCACACGGTTTGATAATCGTATCTGTCCTGTTACACCAGCAATAAAATTACCGATTTCGTCTGTTTTTTTAATATTATCACCTCTTAATTGCGCATACCCAAAACCAGCATGTCCTAATAAACCAAAAGTATTCGTCCAGGTTTCAAAATTCATGATGCGTCCTAAGTTAGCAACTGCTTGTAAATCTACTCTGTAGTATTCTGTATCAAAATCGATAGTATTACTTTTTGAAGTAAAACTATTGTATCCAAAATCAGCTTTTAGACCAAATTTGTTGTTAAACATATAACGAACACCTAATTCACCAACCCACGGGCTTGGGGTTTCTGTAGTATAACCAGCAGAGAATGGTCTTTGAGGTTTAGTTAATCCCCCTGCTAATTCTACAGACCATTTGTTATAGTTGTCAGCAGTCTTTTCTGTTTGCGCATTTACGTGCATGAGACTTAAAGCAAACGCTAGAGTAATAACAATTTTTTTCATTGTAAGTGAGTTTTAAAATTTTCCTCAAATCAACGAATTTATTACTGCTCAGTTAAACCACTAAAAGTCATTAAAGTATTAGAATAGGGTAAGTTTGTAAGATTAACATTATTTTTTATTCATTAGCTCCTGAAAGTAATCTACAAATTGTCCCAGATGCAAACCGTCCATCAAGCCATGATGCACATGCACTGACATTGCAATTGTTCGTTTTCCAGTTTCAGAAGTAATCATTTTACCAAAAGAAACTTTAGGGCAGCTGTCTGGAAAAGTAAAACTTCGGGCATGCGAAAGTGATGTAAAATTTAACCACGGAATTGCAGAGAAATGTATGAGGTTGTCGTCATCAAAAGATCTTGTAAAAAGTCCTTTTGTGTTTTGAATACGCTCAATTTCAGCTAAAGCAATTTTTTCAAAAACCTTTAAATCAGGATTATATTCAATTAAAGAAAATCCAAAAGTCCCGTCTTCACGCCCAATAGTTGCCGATGCATCAATACGATCATTGCTGTAGATTTTTCCTTCTGAAATTCTGTACCTGAAATTTTCAATGGCATTTACGGCTGTTAAAGTCTGATGGAGGTAATAGATGAAAAAAGAAACTTTGAGTTCTTTGGCTTTTTCATATGCCTTTGTACAATCAATCTCGACGGTTGCACCAAAAAAGGGTTCATCCATCCTGCTGAAATGTTCAAAATGCTCTTTTCTATTCCAGTTTTCTAAGTCTAAAAGTGTTTTCATTATATTAAATTGTGCACCACTTCTGTGATTTTTTCGAATGAACTAAAATGTTCGTGCTCTACTTTATGATTGATTTTTTCATGTTCCCAAGTAGTATGAAACGGAATATGAACCGCATAACCGCCAATTCCTAAAACTGGAAGTACATCTGATTTTAGTGAATTTCCGATCATTAAAAACTCATTGGGGTGAATCTCCAAACGGCCTAATAATTTTTCGTAATCAATTTCTTGTTTGTCTGACATTACTTCGATATGGTGAAAGTAATGCCCCAGACCTGAGCGGTGCAGTTTACTGTGCTGGTCTTTCAAATCGCCCTTTGTTGCAACAACCAATTTGTATTTTCCGTGTAAAGTCTGCAGCGTTTCTTCGATTCCATCCAAAAGTTCGATTGGTTTTTCGAGTAGTTCTTTTCCATATTGAATGATTTTTTGAATCACTTCTATCGGAATCGTATTGTTCGAAATATTCATTGCAGCCTCGATCATCGAAAGAATGTAACCTTTGATTCCGTAACCGTATAAAGGAAGATTGGCAATTTCTATTTTAAATAATTCCTGCGAAATACCTTGATGCGAAAGATAATCTTCCATCAACGCGCAAAACTTATGTTCGGTTTCCTGAAAATAAGGTTCGTTGACAAACAGTGTATCATCGGCATCAAATGCGATTACTTTAAGATTCGGGATTTTGCTTTTATGTAACATAATGTTTTTGTTTCAAATTTTGTTTTAGTTTTGGTTTTTTTGCCACGAATTCCAGGTTTTTGCCACGAATTCACGAATTTATTGCCACAGATAAAAAAGATTAAAAATCTGCCAATCTGCTGAATCTGCGTGAGATTTTTTGCCACGAATTCACGAATTTCTCTAATTTTTGCCACAGATTACGAAGATTAAAATGATTAAAAATCTGCTGAATCTGCTGAATCTGGGAGAGACTTTTTGCCACGAATTCACGAATTTCTCTAATTGTTTGCACAGATGAAGAAGATTATAATTATTAAAAATCTGCTCAATCTGCTGAATCTGCGTAATACTTTTTGCTACGAATTCACGAATTTCTCTAATTTTTGTCTCAGATTAAGAAGATTATAATTATTAAAAATCTGCCCAATCTGCTGAATCTGCGTTAGACTTTTTGCCACGAATTCACGAATTTCTCTAATTGTTTGCCACAGATTAAGAAGATTATAATTATTAAAAATCTTCTCAATCTGCTGAATCTGCGTGAGACTTTTTGCCACGAATTCACGAATTTCTCTAATTCTTGTCTCAGATTAAGAAGATTATAATGATTAAATCTGCTCGATCTGCTGAATCTGCGTGAGACTTTTTGCCACAAATTCACGAATTTCTCTAATTTTTGCCACAGATAAAAAAGATTATAATGATTAAAAATCTGCTCAATCTGCTGAATCTGCGTGAGACTTTACCACGAAATCACTAATTCTTTTAAAACAATCGGAGTCTATTTTTTCCTTAATCCTTAGAAAACAATCTTCTTAATGAAATGGTTTTATCGTAAAATGTAATTCGGATTCCGAAAAGCAATATAATTCCGCCCAAAACCATTTGCAAAGTTATTTGTTCATTCAAAAATAACCAAGCCAATATAGAAGTAATAATTGCCTGACTCAATAAACTTAATGAAACTCTAGTCGCGCGCATATGCTGTGTAGCGTAACTAATCGAAAGCCAAGCACACAATTGACAAATCACAGCCTGCAAAACCAAGACAAACCAGCCCGTATTGGTAAAACCATTAAAAGGCTCGCCCAAAGAATAACAAAGGACTCCCAAATAAATACTCGAGGCCAATAGACTGATGGTCATAAAAGACAAGACATCGACTTCGGACAACACATTTTTGCTGACCAAAAGATAAATAGAATATAGTATGCCAGATAGGACAGCGAACAGAAATGCTTTGTCAAAATTCAGCTCCATAAAAAAGCTAAAACCAACCAAAGTTATCATTCCGAAAAGTGATACCAGAGTTCCGATCCAGAAATTTACAGCAGGTTTTATTTTTAAAAAGAAAAAAGAACCCACACCAACCCAAACAGGAGATAAATTTGTCAGCAGCGAAGCCTGAGTCGCGCTTGATTCCTGAATGGCGATGTTCCAAACAGCAACATCCGACGAAAATAGAACGCCGCAAAGTGTTGCTAAAAGCAAGAATTTTGGTTTAGGAAGTTTAAAGTTTCTTGTAATAATTACATAAGGCAAAAGCAAAGTAACAGCAAAAAACATTCGGTAAAAAGCCGAAATCAGACCTGGAGTTAGTTTGAGTTTAACCAAGATTGGGAATATTGAAATGCAAAGGATTCCGGTGATAAGTGCTAATCTTGGTTTGGTAATTTTCATTTTATAAAAAGTAGTTTTTTTCAAAAATACGAGATAAAGCTGGATTTTATTTTTTAAAATAGATTTACGATTTGAAATGTTGAATTATCGAGCCGTTTTTTTTATTCTCTTATCAATTTTACAACCAAAACCCCAGCAGTTATTTTTTCAACTTTTACAAGTGTTCCCATTTCAATTTGACCGTGTTCTGTTACAGCTTCCAATTCTTGAGAGATACCATTTTGTTGAATTCTAATTTTACCCGTTCCTTTTTTATTTTCGGGAATGGCTGCAAAAACTTCGGCTGTCTGATTAATGGCATGTTGAATTTTAAAAGAAGAATCTATTCTCGAAAGCTGTACTTTTTTGATAATGTACGCGCATACAAAAACAAATAAAATACCCGAAGCAACGGATAAAGCAAAAAGAGACAAAGGCTCTTCTATGAAACTGTACAGCAAAATACCAGTCCAGCTGAAAGCAAATAGAAAATGAATTAAACTTTTCAAAGAGAAAAAATGAAAAGCACTATCCTCTTCATTTAAGATAGAATTGTAATTTTCGGATTGATCCATAATATCCAAACCGGTTAAGAATGCCAGTGTTTGAATCAAAAACATAAGGCTTATTGGAACTGCTATAAACCAAAATGATTTTAGTAAAAGTGACGAATTATGTAAGAACTGCATTTGATAAATATTTTAGGACCAATGTCTTATTTTATTTTGAATAAAAAGATGATTTTAAGAGAAATTTAATTTGAGAATTTAAACGCGTGATTCTCTTGATTCACGCGTTTAAGATTGTTAAGCCGTTAGTGTTTTAAGACAGGCTTTTTGAATTTGCTTATCCGAAAACGGTTCTAGTGCTTCGGCCAGCATTTCACTGGTTTTGATGCATTCCATCATTTTGGATCTTAAATCTTTGTCATCGCCCAATTCTGTTTCGAGAATTCGCTTGAAAATCTCGTTTAAATAATCAGGCTGTTCTCTAAATTCTCCTTCAAACCATAAATCGGAAAGAAAATTGGCCATTGATGGCATTACATCATGATGTGTTGGTTTTTGATTTTCTTTAGTCATAATCGAAAATTTTAAACGCACGAAACCCTTGCTTTAGGTGTGACTAAATATCCGTAGATAGATTTAGGGCAGTTTCCTGCTCCTTCACCATAACAAGGGCTTCGCTTATTGTTAACTTTTAATAAGTTTTATTGAAAGTCTACAGAGATTTAGTCGCTGCAAACTTACAAATAAATCATTATATTTGTAAGGTATTTCTGTTAATTTTATTATGTGTTTAGATTACAGTTAGTTAATGTTGAAGGCTTTTTAAAACGATTGCTAGTTTTAAATTGAGATTATTTGACTTTTCTATTTTTAATGTCCTGCCGATTATCCCAAAACGAAACAATTTCAATTTGAGTTGCACTTATTTCGTAGAATAACAAGTAAACTTTCATCGGAATAACACGAGTAATTTTGTTTGAAGTAAGTCTTCCGAGTAGTTCTGAATTTGAAAGTGTATTTAATAAATCTTCAACTTCGTCTAAAAGTTTTAAACTGTAAGTTGGACTTTCATTTTTAATATAATAATATTCAAGTACATTTTCTAGTTGAAGTTTAGCCAAAGAAGACCAGACTATTTCTTTTTTAGCCATTCCCTCATTTCTGAAATTACTTCATCATTTTTATGAAAATTTCCACTTTCAATTTCTTTTCGGCTTCTTTCAATTGCCATTTTTTGATCACTAGATAAACCGTAAAGTTCCTGCTCAGATGAATCAAAAATTGTTTGAAGAGCTTTTAGAAAGTCCAAATCTGTAGAATCTTTAATTCTCGAGATCAAATTCTTTTTTATTTGTGCAGTCAAGTCCATAATATCTCTTTATATCTTCAAAATTAAAAATTTATTTTCAGATCGTATGCTTTTATATCTAAAATAAAGAAAGTTACCTGCCTATATTTTAGACTGATAACTTTCTTTTATATTTTGAGTAAATAAAAATCTTAATTCACAGTTTCTCCATTCGGCGCATCAGCATCTGGATTGATGAAAACCAATTTTCCTTCTGCATTGGTCGTCATCAAGATCATTCCCTGGCTTTCAACACCGCGTAAAGCTCTTGGTGCTAAGTTTGCCAGAACAGAAACACGTTTTCCGATAATTTCTTCTGGAGAAAAACTCTCAGCAATTCCAGAAACAATGGTACGAACATCTATTCCAGTATCTACTTTAAGAACCAATAGTTTGTTTGCTTTTGGCATTTTTTCAGCCTCTAGAATAGTTCCTACACGAATATCCATTTTTGCAAAATCTTCAAACTGAATCAAATCTTTCTGCGGTTCTGGTTGTTTGCTTTCTGCAAGATTGGCTGTTTTTGTTGCTTCCAATTTATCTATTTGTTTTTGAATTTCTGAATCTTCGATTTTATTAAAAAGAACGTCTGCTTTTTCAGTTTGAATCACATGACCAGGAGCAATTAACTCTGATAAATCAGCAATTTCATTCCATTTCAAACTTCCATCTAATTTTAGAAGTGTGTTTAGTTTCTTTGCTGTAAAAGGCAGAAAAGGTTCAGATAAAACACTCAATGCAGTTGTAATCTGCAATGCCACATACATTTGTGTTTTAACTCTTTCTGGATCTGTTTTGATTAATTTCCAAGGTTCTTCGTCGGCTAAATATTTATTTCCTAAACGAGATAAATTCATTAGTTCGTTAAGTGCCTCGCGGAATCTGTATCTTTCTATAGAACTTGCAATAACTGCTGGGTACGCTTTTAGTTCGGATAATATTCTTTCGTCAACTTCATTAAAATCATTTGGCTGCGGAATAACACCTTCATAAAATTTTTGAGTCAGAACAATAACGCGATTTACAAAATTCCCTAAGTTATCTGCTAATTCGCTGTTGTTTCTCGACTGAAAACTTTTCCAAGTAAAATCATTATCCTGAGTTTCTGGCGCGTTTGCAGTCAAAGCGTAACGTAGAACGTCTTGTTTTTCTGGAAAATCTTCTAAATATTCGTGTAACCAAACCGCCCAGTTTTTAGAAGTCGAAAGTTTGTTTCCTTCCAAATTCAAAAATTCATTTGCTGGAACATTGTCTGGCAGAATATAACTTCCTTCGGCTTTTAACATCGCTGGGAAAATAATACAGTGAAAAACAATATTATCTTTTCCGATAAAGTGAACCAATTTCGTTTCTTCATCTTTCCAGTACGGTTCCCAGTCTTTTCCTTCGCGGGCTGCCCATTCTTTTGTAGAAGAAATATATCCGATTGGCGCATCAAACCAAACATATAATTTTTTGCCTTCTGCACCTTCAACCGGCACATCAATTCCCCAATCAAGGTCACGTGTTACGGCGCGAGGTTCTAATCCGGCATCGATCCAAGATTTTACTTGTCCGTAAACATTAGGTTTCCAATCACTTTTATGACCCACTAAAATCCATTTGGTTAAAAAATCAGAATAACGATCTAATGGTAAAAACCAGTGTTTTGTAGATTTTAGAATAGGAGTTTCTCCAGTAATGGTCGATTTTGGATTGATCAAATCAGTCGCATTCAAAGTCGATCCGCATTTTTCACACTGATCGCCATACGCTTCTGGATTGTCGCATTTAGGGCAGGTTCCAACCACAAAACGGTCTGCTAAAAACTGATTTGCTTTTGCATCGTACAACTGCTCTGTTACTTCTTCAATAAAATCTCCTTTATCATATAATGTTCTAAAGAATTCTGAAGCAGTATCGTGATGAATTTTTGCAGAAGTTCTAGAGTAATTATTGAATGAAATCCCGAAATCTTCAAATGATTTACGGATAATTCCGTCGTATTTATCTATAACTTCTTGTGGGGTAACACCTTCTTTTTTAGCTTTCATAGAGATTGCAACACCGTGTTCATCGCTTCCGCAGATAAATGCCACATCTTTTCCCTGCAATCTTAAATATCTCGAATATATATCTGCAGGTACATAAACTCCAGCCAAATGTCCAATGTGAATTGGTCCGTTGGTGTATGGCAATGCCGCTGTGATCGTATATCTTTTTGGATTCTGTATCATTAATATGAATTTTATTGAGTGCAAAAATAAGCAATAGATTTGAGATTTTATTAATGCGCAGAGATTCGCACGCAATTTCGCAGAGTTGCCCGATGAAAAACACAGAGATTTGCTAAGTTTTTTTTAAGTAAATCGAATTAATCTCGCAAAGGCGCAGCGTCGCGAAGTGTTTTTTATGCCACAGCTTAGAAGAATTATAAAAGATTTTAATTTTAAATATTAATTGCCTCCAGCTTTAGCTGGAGGTTGTAATGTAATCTTGATTTATATGGCTTTAGCCAAATTCTTATTTTGGGCTAAAGCCAATTTAGTGTGTTCTTATTATAATTACATCCAGCTAAAGCTGGACGTAATTCAAAAAAGCTTTGCGGGATCGCTCAGCTTGACAAAACAGCGGATAAAACTTTGCGCCTCTCCGACTTTGCGCGATTAATTTCACACGTCATACAAAAAACCTCCCCGAATCTCCGTGAAAACTTTTGCATCTCTGTCGTAAAACCCCATAAAATAGAACCAGTTTAAACTAGCATTGGTCCTAAAATCTTCGGAATATATTTTGCAATCTTTGTAACCGAAAAAACAAATTTTATGAGCAAGACAAAACTAATTATCAATAAAAACGGATCTATTAAAATCGAAGGTGATTTTGAGATCATGGATCCAGAAGGAGCACTTTATGGTTTACAAGGAAGATCGGCATTAGGGCTTTGCCGCTGCGGACATTCTTCGAACAAGCCATTTTGCGATGGGGCACACCGTAACAACTTCGAACACGATTCTGTTGCGTTTGATTTACCTCCGATGAAAACGAATTAAGATATTGATTTACAAATACAAGACCGCATTTCTTTACAGAATGCGGTTTTTTTGTGCTGTAAAAAAAGCATCGTGATTTTGCAACCAAGTTTTATTAAAAAAATAAGTTATTTCTTAGAAACAATTTTATATTTACATTTTAATCCTAAAGAATTGAAAGTGAAAAAGATAATTAGCTTTTGCTTGATTTTAAGTTTTACTCTAACTCAAGCGCAGACACAAAAAGTGGTTTCGAGTGATTGGATATCCTTTAATCAGACTATTGATATTCAAACCGCGGTTAAGAAGAAATTTAAAGTTATTGCTTTTGTAAAAGCAGAAACTACAGATCCGAAGTCCTGGGCTGGCGTTTGGGCAAGAGTCGATACCAAAAACGATGAAGAAGGTTTTTTTGATAATATGCAGGACCGACCGGTAAAATCAAAAGAATGGAATTCTTATACTGTTGAGGGTACTATAGATGCGAATAGTAAATCTTTGACTTTTGGTGGATTGTGCATCAATAACGGAAAATTTTATTTTGATAAGTTTGAGCTGCTGATTGAAAATGACAAAGGAGTTTTTGAGCCTTTGACGGTTTTAAACTCAAGTTTTGAAACTCCTGCAAAAAATGGAGATATTCCGAAATGGAATTTTGGAACTTCAAAAGATGCTGTAGTCAAGGTAAAAGAATACAAAGTTACATCTGATAAATCTAGTGCCGACGGAAAAAGCAGTATACTGCTAGAAGGAACTGGTATAAAACCTAGACCAGAAGCCAGAATAGGAAATGTAGAAGGAGCTTCTCCCAAAATTGCAGACATGATTTCGATGCTCGAAGATCTTAAAGCCCGAGTTGAAAGAACGGTTAAAAACATGACCCCATATGAAATTGATTACCTGCATGATGCAGAAGCAAATCGAATAGGAGCTTTGGTCATGCATTTGGCCGCAGCTGAAAAGTATTATCAGGTTTTTACTTTTGAAAACCGAGACTTTAATGAAGAAGAAAAGAAAATATGGAACAACGCCTTAAATCTAGATCAAGCAGGGCGCGACGAATTTAAAGGCCACAACATTCAATATTATTTGGATATTTACAATGAAGTACGAGCAAAAACCATCGAAGAGCTAAAGAAAAGAGATGATAAATGGTTTGCCGAAGTGCAGTTAAAATATGATATGACAAACCAATACTGCTGGTTTCATGTTATGGAACATCAGTCAAGTCATTTGGGACAGATTTTGTTTTTAAAGAAAAGAATTCCGCCAGAACAAAAGAAAACATTAGAAAAAGAACTTAAGAAATAATAGCAAGCCGCATTTTTTGGAGTGCGGTTTTTTTATTTTAATAGTTGTGCTGTACAAATGATATTAGTTTTCCCAAGAAAAAAACAATTTTGTTTCAACGCCGATATTTTGCAATTCAGATTGTAATGATTTCAGTCTAAACTCAGAACCACTGTCAAGCAAATAAGCTGGATTTTCTTTTATTTCTTTTAAAGTATTCAAACTCAAATTCAATTTGTTTTTAAGTGCAATAAGTTTGGCATTGTCGAGAGGAATATCTGGAGTTAAAACCAAATTCCAAATTTTTTCATCTTCTTCAAATTCTTGACCTATTTCATCGTAAGGAGAACAGGGAATTTCTTGTCCGTCTTTTCTGCTGACAATGATGGGAACGTTTCCTGCAATTAAGTATTTAGGGTTTTGTGTTTCGTGCAGCAATTTATAAGTATAAGAAAAAATCCAGCCGTATGGTTTTTCAATCGTATATTCGTCTAAAATAATTAATGAATCTTCATCAAAAAAACTAGAATTTTTTTCAAGTCGATCAGTCATTATTTTTCTGGCTTGTTCAAATGAAATCATGTTGGGTTTACGATTGATTAGGCTTAAATATACAATTCGCCCTTCATGGTAATAACCGAAGAACCTCCCACTAAAATATCTTCGTCACGATTCATAACCTCAATCATCGATGGCTGTTTTAATTTTACGCCTTGAAGAATTTTATATTCCTTCTCAGATTTTGTAAATTTCTTTTGTGTTAAAAAACCAATTAAAGGTCCGGCAGCTGTTCCTGTTGCGGGATCTTCATTTATTCCGATGATAGGATTAAAAAACCTTGTTTCGACTATATGATCCTGACCTTCATCCGCAGGAGCGAAACAATAAAAACCCTCAAAATTATATTCTTTTGAGATTTGAATTAAAAGTTGGTTGTCTGGAACAAAGCTGTTCAATATCTGGCTGTTTTTTATGGGAACCATTGTATGCGCAACTTCTGTTTTGACTATTGTTGGAACAAAAGAATTTACATCCAAATCTTCAATCTTTAAACCCAGCGCCACCGCAATTCTATAAGTTGGAATTTCTTCTTTAATTACAGCCGATTTTTGATGCATTTGAACTGTAGGATATAACGTAACGGGATCAAGACTTACCGTTAATGGAATTGCAGAATGTTTCATAACCACAAAAGGCTCGCTTTCGTTTTGCTCATCAAAAATGGGCATTCCTTTTAATAGTGCACCGCAGACCGCGCCTAATAAATTATGCCCTGCGCCGTCGATTTCTATTCCGGTTGGAGTAAACGAACGAACTATAAGTGCCTTGTCTCTTTCTGAATAATAAACAAAAGAGGTTTCAGAATAGCGAAATTCTTTAGAAATATCCTGATAGGTTTCTAGTTTTAAGTTTCCATTGGTAAACACAACAGAAAGCGGATTTCCTTTGTAGCTTTCGTTCGAAAACACATCTAAAACGTAATATTCTAAAGTCGTTCGTTCTTTCATAGTTTCTTAGCTTTTAGAAGGACTAAAGTTACTATTTATTCTTTTATAATATTTAGGATCATTTTACTTCTTAAAAATAAGTTCAGTTTCTGAATCAAAAATTTCTGGTGTAATGGTTTGAAGAATTAGTTTCTCCTTACTTTTAAATTCAATAATAAGTTTGCTGTTATTGTGGTCTGCTTCGCAGCGAATCGTAGAAATAACTTTTTCAAAAAGATCCAATTCATTAGTTTTATCAACATAACAGAAGGCATCCTCTTCTTCCATTTCTATTTCCGCTTCCATCTCATCATAGTTTCGCCAAAAGACAAGTCCAGCATCGAGAAAATATTCATGCCAATTTTGATTTTCAATTTTTAAAAACAGAATAACAGGTTCTTTTGTTTCTGTTTTTTGACATACGATCAGCTGTTTTAATTTTAAACCGTCAAATTCTGTTAAAAGAGCATTATATCCTTCAATGATACTTTCTCTGTGTTCCATATTTTACTATTTGCTTTAATGCCTTTTTTTGGGTTTTGAATGCTGTAAAGTTAAGGTTTGTTGTTAGTCTTTCATTTTAATAAATCTAGTTTTTCAAGTAAATGAATTGTTTAACTTAATTATATCAATTTTTCCCTCAACTTTGCAATTCAAAAATCTAAACAATAACAAATCATGGAATTCGGCAGAATCATAATTTCAGAAACGGCGGCAAACAGCGAAAATCCTCAAGATGTAGTAAATTCAAATATTTCGGTAATCAACTTAATGCGTGAGGAAAAAATAGACGATGATTTAATTCACGAAGATGCTTTAATGAGTTACTATCTCGATTATTATGCTTCAAAATATGCAGAAGGCAATTTTGCAAAGTTTGTTTATGATTCTAAATGGAATAAAGAACTAAACGAATTAATTGAAGAAGGTTTGGCTTTAATTGGCGCCGAAAAGCATTTAGAATTGTTTCAGGCTCAAGCAAAAAGAGTTCGATTGTTGAGCAGTGTTAAGATAGATAAATTCTTAAAAGGTAAATTTGAAGGGGTAAACCCAACCAGAGATTTATTAAATAATGATACTTTTTTTGAATTAGAAGAAAATCTGGCAGCACTTAATGCCGATTTTCTAAAGTCACATCCGGATACCCAAATACTTTCCGTTGACGAAATGTTTGCTGCTTTAGAAGAGTTTGTGGGGCACGAAATCAAAAGAGGGTAATTTTAAAATCTCAGAAAAGCAATAAATCAGGGCGTTAAGATAAAATATATTGGAGTTTTAAGATTTTTAGTATTTTTTTTGTAAGAAAATTATATATTTGGAAAACTTTTGTGTCTTTAAGGCAAAGAGTCCCCCAAATTCTAAAAACAAATAAATGCCAATGAAAAAATATATTATTCTAAGCGGAATGGTTATGTTTTTAATTTCGTGTAATCAAAGCCAGAACATTAAGAACAAAGCATTGGCTGCGGAACAAGACCAGGATTTTTTTTCTCAAAATGAAGCACGACCGGCTCGAAAACCACTCAAAAAATTGATTTTTAAAAATACAGATCAATTTGAAACTGACGAAAATCTAGATCGGGCATTGCTTTCCAAAGTAGCTTCAAACTTAAATATAAGATATGCTTCGATCAAGTTAAACGAAACAAGTTCGATTAATTATAATGATAAAACGGCTTTTTTTGTTCTCACAATTGCAGAGCATAATAAAAAAATGTCCAAATCTGCTGATGAAGAAGAATTGGGAGATTATTTTCAACGCAAATATTTGTTTGTCGATCGCGAAAGCGGAAGCATAATTGCCGAAGAATTCGATGATAATCTCGGATATTACGATAACGAAGCCATTCGGTTTTCAAAATCGCATATCTTAAAAGATTTGGTGCAGTTGAATGAGGATACTTCTGGAATCGCTTTTTATACAGAAGTAAGCGCCAGCAGCAGAATTGTTTTATATTCGGAACAAAAATTTACCATTCTTGCTTTGGCCGATAACGAAATCAAGAAGTATTTATACGAGTACCCGATACGGCTGACCAACGGAGATTCTAACGGAAGTGGTACTTTTCAGCTCGAAACCTTAGAGACCGGAATGAGTTTTTCGGGTCATAAAACCCACGGTTTTTTCGATTTAATCGTGACTAAGAATTTTTCGTACGAAGAAGCTGTTGAAGGAGATCTTGAAAATGAAATTGAAGGAAAGACGGTGCTTCAGACCAAAAAAGAATCACAAAAACTGCGTTTCAACGGAAAAGAATACGTGTTTAATCGAGACGACAGACATCGTTTTCTAGAATAAAATTTAGAATTTAAATCAAATCAAAAAGCACTTTTTTAGTGCTTTTGTTATTTTTAAGAGATTTCGGCTTTCGTGTTAAAGTTTGTTCTATTCTTAACAAACATTTCCTTAAATTTGCTTCCATTATATAAAAAATACATTAGTTACAAAAATCAAGCTATGTTACAAATCGCATTTATTAGAGAAAATCAAGAGAAAGTAATCAAAGCTTTAGCAAAACGAAATATCGATGCTAAAAGCGTTGTAGAAGAGGTGGTGCAATTGGACGAAAACCGTCGTGCTGCACAAGTAGAATTAGACAATACTTTATCCGAATCTAATAAATTGTCCAAAGATATTGGTGAATTGATGAAATCTGGAGAGAAAGCAAAAGCTGCAATCTTAAAAGAAAAAACAGTTTCCCTTAAAGAAAAAAGCAAAGAATTGGGCGAAAAAGCAGAAGCTTTGGCTGTCGAATTGACGAATAAATTATACACTTTACCAAACCTTCCGGCGGATATTGTTCCAGAAGGAAAAACTCCAGATGATAATTTGAATGTTTTTCAAGAAGGAGACATTCCGGTTTTGCACGAAGGCGCACAGCCGCATTGGGAATTGGTTAAGAAATACGATATCATCGATTTTGAATTGGGTGTAAAAATTACCGGAGCTGGTTTTCCTGTTTACAAAGGAAAAGGAGCAAGGTTACAGCGTGCTTTAATCAATTACTTTTTAGACAAAAATACAGCTGCAGGATATAATGAAGTTCAGGTGCCGCATTTAGTAAACGAAGCTTCTGGTTACGGAACAGGACAATTGCCAGACAAAGAAGGGCAGATGTACCATTCTACGATCGATGATTTGTATTTGATACCAACTGCTGAGGTCCCGGTTACGAATTTATTCCGCGATGTTCTTTTAACAGAAACAGAATTACCAGTTTTATATACTGCTTATACACCTTGTTTCCGTCGTGAGGCAGGTTCTTACGGGGCGCACGTACGCGGATTAAACCGTCTGCATCAATTTGATAAAGTAGAGATTGTTCGTGTTGAACATCCAGACAATTCTTATGCAGCGCTTGACGGAATGGTAGAGCATGTTAAAGAGATTCTTAAAGAATTAAAACTGCCGTACAGAGTTTTACGTCTTTGTGGAGGCGACATGGGATTCACTTCGGCATTAACGTATGATTTTGAAGTGTTCTCTACAGCACAAGACCGATGGTTAGAAATTAGTTCTGTTTCTAACTTTGAAACCTTTCAGGCAAACCGTTTGAAATTGCGTTTTAAAGACAAAGACGGAAAAAACCAATTAGCGCATACTCTGAACGGAAGTTCATTGGCATTGCCAAGAGTTTTGGCCGGAATTATAGAAAATTACCAAACGCCGGAAGGAATTGTAATTCCAGAAGTTTTACGTCCGTACTGCGGATTTGATATTATAAACTAAATATTAAAAAGTTTAGTTAAACCTGACAGGTTTTTAAAATCTGTCAGGTTTTTTACTGCTGCAAAACCGAGCTTATGAAGAACGGAGTTTTAAACTGGAACGTTGATCCTGTTATTTTCTGGGTCACCAAAAGCTTTCCTTTAAAGTATTACGGCGCACTTTTTGCCTGCGGACTTCTTCTAGGTTATTATATCGTCAGAAGAATTTATAGAAGAGAAAATCTTTCTTTAGAAAACCTCGATTCCTTATTGATTTACGTAATTGTCGGAACCGTTTTGGGAGCGCGGTTAGGACATTGCTTCTTTTACGAAGCCGATTATTTCTTAAAACATCCGATAGAAATTCTTTTACCGATTCAGAAAATAAAAGGAGTTTATGAGTTTGTTGGCTATCAGGGTTTAGCAAGTCACGGAGGATCAATCGGAGTCATTACCGCAATGATTTTATACTGCCGTAGATACAAAGTAAATTTTTTGGGACTTCTCGATAAAATGGCCGTTGCAGTTCCTGTAACCGGGGCTTTTATCAGACTTGGAAATTTTATGAATTCTGAAATCTATGGAAAACCAACGAATGGAAATTGGGGCGTTGTTTTTCAAAGAGACGATTTAATACCGCGTCATCCCACACAATTGTACGAAGCATTTGCATATTTATTGATTTTCGCCATTTTGTTTTGGATGTATAAATCAGAAAAAAATAGAAAGGCACAAGGATTAATTTTTGGAACTTTCTTAACTTTATTATTCACGGCACGTTTTATAATTGAATTTTTTAAAGAAAATCAAGAAAGCTTCGAAAATAGTATGCTGCTGAATATGGGGCAGATTTTGAGTGTTCCGTTTATATTAATTGGCGTACTTTTGATTTTCTGGAAATCATCAAAGAGGAATGCTTCAGAATTTCATAAGGTTTGATTGGGTTCTAATCTGTAGGGAACAGGATAATTTTTTAAGTTTTAAAAATGAAAAACATATTGCTTTATATCGTTTTGTTATTTTCTAGTTTTGCTTTTAGCCAAAACGATCAGCTAGCGCAGTATTACTACGATAAAGGCGATTTTGAAAAAGCCAAAATAAGCTACGAAGAACTTTTAAAAAACGCTCCTTCTAACACACAATATTTTTTGCGTACAGTAGACTGTTATCAGCAGCTGCAACAGTTTGCCAATGCCGAAAAAGCAATTTTGGAACGTTACAACAGAGCAAAGCAAGGAGTTTTTTTGGTAGAATTGGGTTATAATTACCAGCTTCAAAAAGAAGAATCAAAAGCCAAAAAGTATTACGAAGAAGCTGTTGAAAAAATTAAAACAAATCCGAATGATGTTTACGGCGTTGCCAATTCGTTTGAGAAAAAAGTATTGCTGGAATATGCTTTAAAATCTTATCAAGCCGCAATGCAGGTACAGCCGAATTACAATTTTAATTTCCAGATCGGAATGTTGTACGGTCAATTGGGCCAGACCGATTTAATGATTGACCTGCTTTTAACCGAATCTTTTAAGAATCCGCAGAACACCAATCTCATTCAGACACAATTGTCTCGTTTTATGAATGGCGAGACCGATAATACGGCTTTTAAAGATGCCATGCGTAAAGCATTAATTCTTAAAACTCAAAAAGAACAAGACGTTTTCTGGAATCATTACTTAAGCTGGTTTTATGTACAGCAAAAAGAATTTGGCAAAGCCTTTATTCAGGAAAAAGCCATTTACAAACGAGAACAAGAATCGTTGATGAGTATTGTCAATCTGAGTCAGTTTGCGATGAATGAAGGTGATGACGAAACGGCTGTAGAGATTCTGAACTTTATACTGCAGAATACAAAAGATTTAGATTTATTAATTCAGTCAAATGCTTATTTGATGGAGATTAAAATCGAAAAAGCACAGGAAAAGGACTATCCTGCAATCAGCCAGGAATTGCAGCAATTATTGACTACTTACGAAATCAGTCCTTTTACCGTATCTTTGCAAATCATTCAGGCACATTTTCTGGCTTTCAATTTAAAAAATATCGAAGAAGGGAAAGCTGTAATGAGGAGAGCATTAGAATTAAATCTAAACGAATATCAAAAAGCCGATGCTAAAATGGAATTGGCGGATATTTTGCTTTTAGAAGAAAAATACAATCAGGCGCTTATTTATTATTCGCAGATTCAATTGGATTTGAAGAATGATGTGATGGCGCACGAAGCGAGTTTAAAAGCAGCTAAAACAAGTTATTACAAAGGTGATTTTGAATGGGCCAATAAACAGTTTAAAGAACTAAAAGCGGCCAATACGCAGTTAATTGCCAATGATGCGCTTGAATATTTTTTATTAATTAATGATAATACTGCTGCAGATTCGACTCAGGTTGCTTTGAAGGCATTTGCCAAAGCAGATTTTTTAATTTATCAAAATAAAAAACAAGAGGCGATAACGCAGTTTCAGAATATTTTGAAGACGTATAAAGGTCAGGAAATAGAAGCCGTAACATTATTGCGTTTAGGAAAAGTTTACGAAAGTCAGAAAGATTTTGCTTCGGCTTTAAGCCAATACCAGCAGATTATTGACCATCACAGCGACGGAATTTATGTAGACGAAGCTTTGTACTTCTCGGCAGAAATTTATAATGACGAACTAAAAGATCCAGAAAAGGCAAAGCCTTTATATGAAAAGGTAATTTTTAACCATCAAGACAGTATTTACTTTGTCGATGCCAGAAAAAAATACCGCGAATTGAGAGGGGATAAGAATTTGTAAAAATAAATTCCAAATTTTAAATCCCAAAATCCAAATTTCTAAGAGAAAAAGCTTAGAAGCTTAGCCTCTCAGAACCTTAGAACCTAAAAAAAAATGATTATTTACAACGTTACTACCAACATACACGAAAGCGTTCACGACCAATGGTTAAAGTGGATGCAGGAAAAACACATACCAGAAATTTTAGCAACTCAGAAATTCTCTTCAGCGCGAATTGTAAAAGTTTTGGTTGAAGAAGAAATGGGCGGCATTACATATTCGACTCAATATGTAACAGACAGCAAAGAAACTCTGGAGAAGTTTTATATCGAAGATGAACCAGAATTTCATAGAGAAGCTTTAGGATTATTTGCCGATAAGATGCTTTCTTTTAGAACAGAATTGGAAGTGATTTCAGAACACTAGGTTTTTTAGTGTTCAGTGTTCAGGAATTAGTATTCAGTTAAAAAATAGAATTTATGAAAATTCGATTTCAGACAAAGAAGAAAGTAACAGACAACAGCAAGAGGATTTTTTGAAATTATCTGGAGCTTAACGCTTGCGCAGTTTTCTAAGATTAAGCGAACAATGAGTAGATTTCCGGTAAAAAAATCTAATAAATAAGAATAAGGACAATTTTTTGATTGTAATAAAATCAAAGTAATATGTCAAAACTGTGGCTGCAAAGCATAATGTTCGAATGCTTATGGTTGATGTTGGAGCAGTTAATGTAAATGATAAAACATTTTTGAGATGGAATGTTTTGTCTTTAGAAGATTTGATTACCAGTAAAATTAAAGCAAATCGTGCAAAAGATTTATTTGATGTGCAACAGCTCCGTGAAATAAATAAAAAATAAAGTTCTGGTTCTTTGAGCCTTTACAGCAAAAAGAATACTTTTGCAGCCTCTGGGCAAATAAGATAATGAAATGGAAAAAGTAAAAGCCAAAAAACACTTAGGACAGCACTTTCTTAAAGACGAAAGTATCGCTAAAGCAATTGCAGATACTTTGACGCTTAAAGGATATGATGAGGTTTTAGAAATAGGACCAGGGATGGGTGTGCTTACTAAGTATTTGCTTGAAAAACCAATCAATACGCACGTTATCGAGATTGATACAGAATCTGTAGACTATTTAGGAGCGAATTATCCAAAATTAAAAGATCATATTATTTCTCAGGATTTCCTGAAATACAATATAAACGAAGTTTACGAGAACAAGCAATTTGCTATAATTGGGAATTTCCCCTATAATATTTCAACGCAGATTGTTTTCAGAACTTTAGAATTCAAACATCAAATTCCTGAATTTTCGGGAATGTTTCAAAAAGAAGTCGCAGAACGCATCTGCGAGAAAAAAGGTTCAAAAGCTTACGGAATCTTATCCGTTTTAGCTCAGGCTTTCTATATTACCGAGTATCTGTTTACGGTTGATGAAAACGTTTTTATTCCTCCGCCCAAGGTGAAATCGGGTGTGATGAGAATGACCCGAAAGGAAGATTATAGTCTTCCTTGTGGCGAAAAGTTGTTTTTTACTGTTGTAAAAACGGCTTTTCAGCAAAGACGAAAAACATTACGTAACAGTTTGAAAACATTAAATTTATCTGATAAACTGCGAGAAGACACTATCTTTGATAAACGTCCAGAACAGCTTAGTACAGAGGAATTTATTGAACTAACTCAAAAAATAGAAGCCGATGGAGTTCAAAGTTAGTAAAGAATTTATACATCAATTAGAAGAGCTGATCATCAGTAAAAACGACAACGAACTTGAAGTTTTACTTAATGATCTGCATCATGCCGATATTGCTGAAATCTTAGATGAATTAGATTTTGACGAAGCAACCTATATTTTCAAGGTTTTAGATAGTGACAAAACAGCCGAAATTCTTCTGGAATTAGAAGAAGATCTGCGTGAAAACATCTTAAGCCGTCTTTCGCCAAAAGAAATTGCTGAAGAGCTTGACGAGCTTGAAACCAATGATGCTGCCGATATTATCGCAGAACTTTCGCAGGAAATCAAAGCCGAAGTAATTTCGGAAATGGTCGATGTTGAACACGCCAAAGACATTGTAGATCTTTTGCGTTACGACGAAAACACCGCCGGTGGATTGATGGGGAAAGAGCTTGTAAAAGTAAATGAAAACTGGAACGTCTTAACCTGCGTAAAAGAAATGCGCATTCAGGCAGAAAATGTATCCAGAGTACATTCTATTTATGTTGTTGATGACGAAAACCGGCTAAAAGGCAGATTGTCTCTGAAAGATTTATTGACTTCTTCGACTAAAACACAAATTGGCGAGGTTTACATCAGAAAATTAAATTTTGTAAATGTAGATACCGAAGATGTTGAGGTCGCGCGTATCATGCAGAAATACGATTTGGAAGCTATTCCTGTTGTAGATGAACTAGGACGTTTGGTAGGAAGAATTACAATTGATGATATCGTAGACGTAATCAAGGAAGAAGCAGACAAAGATTACCAGTTAGCGGCCGGTATTACCCAGGATGTTGAGTCTAATGACAGTGTTTACGAATTGACAAAAGCGCGTCTTCCGTGGCTTTTAATAGGGATGGTTATCGAAATCGTTGCTTCTTTTGTATTGAAAGGAAACGAAGCCACTTTTCAAAAATATTCTACTTTAATTATTTTTGTGCCATTGCTTTCGGCAACAGCAGGAAATATTGGGGTACAGGCCTCAGCAATTGTTGTACAAGGTTTGGCCAACGGAACCCTGAAAGAATTCAGCAGAGCTTACTTTACAAAAGAACTTACCGTATCGATGATTTCGGGAAGTATTATTTCATTGCTTCTTTTAGGATATCATTCCGTAATGTACCAGCAGTATTTGGTCGGTTTTGCTATTTCAATTTCTATGATTGTAGTGATTCTTTTTGCAGCAACTCTTGGAACTTTAGTGCCGCTTTTCCTGAATAAAAACAAAATTGATCCTGCTATTGCAACAGGACCCTTTATTACAACTACAAATGATGTATTTGGCATCATGCTGTATTTTACAGTTGCCAAATTAATTTTAGGATTTTAGATTTTTGCCACAAATTGATTAATTGCCGTGATTTTAGATCTCTAAAATCTGCGTAATTTGTGAGCAGGAAAAAGACAGTGTTATTTGCAATTCGCTATTAGTCATTACACACATAGAAACATAAGTTTGTTTTAAAGAAAAGGCAGTAAAAAGAAATTAGTAAACCGCCTTTACAGATTTATTGGTCCTATGTCTCTATGTGTTAAAACAAAAATTGCATTTAATAGCTTGTTGTTAATCAGTTTCAAATAATTAAAGCCAGCCAAAATGAAAGTACACATAATTGGAGGAGGAAATCTTGGAGTTTCTATTGCCTTGGGAATTGCAAAATTTTCAAAAAACAATCAAGTAACTGTTACCAGAAGAAACACAGCCAGTATTCAATATTTAGCAGAATACGGAATTACTGTTTCGTCTGATAACAAACATACTATTCAGGAAGCAGACGTGGTGATTTTAACCATAAAGCCGTATCAGGTTGATACCGTTTTGGGTGAAATCCTTCCTGTTATTCAAAACAAAACAATTGCTTCGGCAGTCAGCGGATTGTCTTTGGATGTACTTCAGACAAAAACAAACAACGAATTTCCGGTTGTTCGTATTATGCCCAATATTGCGGCGCAGTTTGGAGAATCGGCAACTTGTATTTCTTTCCCGGAAAAATATAAAGATAACGCCGCGCCAATTGTAGATTTATTCCAAGATTTGGGTACAGCACCCGTAATTGACGAAAAGCTGATGGACGCTGCAACAGTTTTGGGCGCTTGCGGAACTGCTTATGCCTTGCGTTACATTCGTGCGTCTATGCAGGCAGGTATCGAAATTGGTTTCGATTCGAATACTGCTTTGGCTATTGCTGCACAAACGGTAAAAGGAGCTGCAAAAATGCTTTTAGAAGAAAGAGTGCATCCAGAACAATTAATCGATCGTGTAACAACGCCGCAGGGCTGTACCATTGTCGGTTTGAATGAAATGGAACACAATGGCTTTAGTTCTTCTTTGATTAAAGGGATTAAAACTTCTTTGAAACAGATTAAAGGTTAGATTATTGAAATCTCAATATTAAAAATCCAAATTCCAATTGATATTGGAGTTTGGATTTTTTGTTTCCGATTATAGGAACATTTCCGTTTCCTCAGTGATTTCTGAGGTGAAATAAAAATTCCGGAGGAATTGAATATTTATAGATTAATTGTATGCCAAATCTCAAAAGCTCCAGCGGAGCGGCATATTTCACAATTTGATTATTAAACGGATCGCTCCGCTGGAGCTCTTTCAAATCGGATAAATTATTTCTACAAATATTTCGTCCCTCTGGGACTTGCTGAAAATAATTTTATTGAAGCCGCTTGTGCTTTATTATTTCGAACGAATGATCTGTGTTTAATTTTCTTATCAATTATAAAGCAGATATGAAAAGAAGAACAAAAAAGATTGTCATGGTTTGAATTTCAAACTAATAACGCTCACTAGAACAATAATCCAGTATCAAGACAGCATCTTTCTTGTTTACGCGTTCTGTAAACATTGTTTGGTGAAAATCGATTCCAAGTTTTTCAATTTTAGTACTGTCGACTTTATGATTTTTGTTGATGAGCCATTTTACAAACACAAGCGAGTCTACATTGCGAAGTGCTGGCCCCGTACTTTTTGCATCCAATTTGTGACAGGCAGCACAGTTGGAGTTGAAAATCTCTCTTCCTTTTTTCTGGTCTTCAGTTAAAATAGGATTCGTTGTGCCGCAAAAAGGAACAGTATCAACTACTGCACAACCCAAAACTTCGGGCGTCGCGATAGTAGTTTCATAAATAATGATACCGCTAATAATCAAAATAAGCAGGATAGGAAAAAGAAGTATTTTTCTAATACTTTTCATTTGCTTTTGAAAAGGTTAATTATTGGAATTTGAACTCGAACGATAGCATCATGTACAGCAAATTAAAAATATTGAAATTTGGAATTTATTTTTTACTAAGTGTGTATTTTAAAAATGCAAAGCCCATAATTCCTGCTAAGAAAGAAGCAATAAGAATCGCTATCTTAGAAAAAACAATAATTTCTGGATTTTTAAATGCTAAAACAGTTATAAAAATAGACATTGTAAAACCAATTCCACCCAGCATTCCAGCGCCTAAAATATGTGCCCATTTTAAGTTTTTAGGTAACATGCACAAACCAGCAGTTACACCAACAGAAGAAAAGAGCAGGATTCCCAGCGGTTTACCAATTACAAGTCCAAGAATAATTCCGTACGAATTGCTGTGGCTTAACCCTTCATGCCAGTTTTCGGTAATTGTGAGGGCAGTATTGGCAACAGCAAACAAAGGAAGGATAAAAAATGCCACAGGCTTGTGTAAAAAATGCTGCAGTTTGTATGAAGATGTTTTTTCACCGCCATCGCCAAAAGGAATTACAAAAGCCAAGATTACACCCGTTATCGTAGCGTGAACGCCAGAATTAAGCATAAAATACCACATTGCCGCGCCGCCTAGGATATAGGGTATTAAGTTGTGAATTTTCATTCGATTCAAAACAAATAAAAAACACCAGATTCCGAGTGCGATGCCTAAGTTTAAAAAAGATATCGAAGTAGTGTAAAAAATGGCTATCACGATAATCGCGCCTAAGTCGTCAATAACAGCCAAAGCGGTTAAAAAAACTTTGAGAGAAGCAGGAACTTTATTGCCGAGAAGAGACAAAATTCCAATTGCAAAAGCAATATCAGTCGCCATCGGAATTCCGGCACCGTTTTGTGTTGTCGTTCCGAAATTTAACGCCAGAAATATTCCGGCAGGAACCAGCATGCCTCCAAAAGCAGCCATAATAGGCAAAGCGGCATTTTTTAAGTTTGATAATTCTCCGTGATATATTTCCCGTTCCAGTTCCAATCCGATTAAAAGAAAAAAGACAGTCATTAAACCGTCATTGATCCAATCCGTTATGGTATGGCCTGCAATCTGTTTTTCCCAAAATGAAATATATGGCCCTTGAAAAGCTGAATTGGCAAGATACAGGGATAAAATCGTGACAAAAAGCAAGATGATACCACCTGATTTCTCATTTTCAAAAAAGGCTTTAAAAGTTTTGGTTAATTTCATTTGGAATTATTCTGAAGATTTAATCGTAAAAAGTACGACTCATTCAAAGTTAAAAAAAATCTGACCAATAAAAAATTTTTGATAAGATGCTGTGTGTTGCTTCGCCACTAAAGACCCAAGTTTTAAAAAAAGACCAGCTTGATCTAAATTTTAATGCAAAGCAGCCAAGTTTTTACTTTAGCTTGTTTTGATTATAAAAAATCTCAATTCTAAAAAATTTAGAGTACTCTGCGTAAATCTTTATGAACTCTGTGATAAAATTTAACGCAATGACTATAATAACTTGCTCAATAAAATCTTCTTCTACTTCAAATTACTGTATTTTTGTTAGATCATAAAATACAATAAAAATGAGTGTAAAAATTCTTCATATCGACAGCAACAATCCCATTCTTTGGAATCAGTTAGAAGAAGCGGGGTTTGAAAATCACGCTGATTTTAAATCTTCAAAAGAAGAAATAGAAGCCAAAATTCAAGACTATAACGGAATCGTGATACGAAGCCGATTCAAGATTGACAAGGGCTTTTTAGATAAAGCAACAAAGTTGCAATTTATTGCAAGAGTTGGTGCGGGTCTGGAAAGTATTGATTGTGAGCATGCTTTGTCGAAAGGAATTCATCTCATTGCAGCTCCAGAAGGTAATCGCAACGCTGTTGCAGAACATTCGCTGGGTGTAATTCTATCGTTATTTAACAACTTAAATCAAGCCGACGCCGAAGTAAAAGCTGGACAATGGAATCGTGAAAGCAATCGCGGTCATGAATTAGATCTTAAGACTGTTGGGATTATAGGCTACGGAAACATGGGAAAAGCTTTTGCGAAAAAACTAAGAGGTTTTGAAAGTGAAGTTTTATGTTATGATATTTTGGATAATGTAGGTGACGAAAATGCCAGACAAGTGTCACTTGCCGAATTACAAGAAAAGAGCGATGTTTTAAGTCTTCACCTTCCTTGGACACCAGAAACAGATAAAATGGTCAATAGTGCGTTTATAAATGCCTTTAAAAAGCCGATTTGGATTATAAACACTTCTCGCGGTAAAAACATCGTTACAGCAGATTTGGTAGAAGCAATGAAACAAAAAAAGGTTCTCGGAGCAGGTTTGGATGTTTTGGAGTATGAGAAGCTTTCTTTTGAAACGCTTTTTCAGGATAAAAATACGCCAGAAGCTTTTCAATATCTTTTAGAATCTAAAAATGTCTTATTGACGCCCCATATTGCAGGATGGACTTTTGAAAGTCACGAACGTTTGGCGCAGGTAATAGTAGATAAAATTAAGGCTGTATACAACAGAGCATAGTCAGGAGCCTTTTAGATTTTAATAACGAGTTTTTTCTTGTAAATTAATGAGTCGATATTAGTTTTATTTGTTAATTTTTAATAATATTGTTTCCGAATTTCAGAAGAATCAATCTAAATAAAGTTCTTTTGAATTTGGAGAAACCGAAAATCCAAAGAGTAGGAATTAACAATTTTAAAAGGAAAAATGGACTTAGAAAAGACATCAAATAATTTTAACGACCCAATCCCAGTATTTAATGTAGATCCAATTATGGTTTTACTTTTTAGTTTTTTATCATGCGGATTGTATTTAATTTATTGGAATATTAAAGTAGCAGAGGTTTTTAATGCTGTAGCAGGCAGAGAAGTTATTTCGCAGCCTATTGCAATATTTGCAGGTTGTTGTATGCCGGTTAATATTTATTTCTACTATTTGGCAGGTAAAGAAGCATTGCCAGAAGTGTATAAAAGAACTGGAGAACTTCAAAAAGACCAATCTACGTTATTAATTATTTTAGGATTCTTTTTTCCTTTCGCTGCAGCAATGATTGTACAAGGTGATATCAACAGACTTTATAAATAATAAGCAGACAAGACGAAAAATTTACGGAATTATCGGTGCAGTAATTACACTGATAATTCCATTTTTTTTAATGCTTGATAATCATGACCATCACTTAGAAACCGATCAATCGTTCTGCCCGTTCAAAATGCTTATCGGTTTTCCTTGTCCAGGATGCGGTATTACAAAATCCTTGGTTTATTTTTATCAGGGAGATTTATACAAATCAATAAGTTACCATATTCTAGGGCCCTTTGTAATTGTATTCTGTGTAGTGACGATTTTAGTATTAACAACAGAATTGATTACTCAAAAAGAATACTTTAATGGCTTATTATACAATAGAAAACTGGCATATGTATTGGCTGTGTTTTTAGGAGTTTATCATATTTTAAGATTGATTTACTTCGTGCAACATAATACTTTTGATGAGATACTGCGTCAGTCAATTTGGTTTTAATAATCTAGTTCTTCGAGAACTAGAATTTTTGTTCGAGTACTATTTTAAGAATTATAAAAATTAAGATTATGGAAAATACAAAAAGAGAAGATTGGAATAATCCGCGTTATCAGCAGGACAATAAAAAAGTAATTGCCGGAATCCTGGCTATTTTATTAGGCTATTTAGGAGTTCACAAATTTTATCTCGGTTACAACAAAGAAGGAATCATACAGCTGCTTTTGGGAATTATGTTCGGAATTGGTGGTATTATCGGTATTATCGAAGGAATAATTTACTTGACCAAATCTGACGACGATTTTTATAAAACGTACCAAGCTGGCCAAAGAGGCTGGTTTTAAAGGAAGCTAAATTACATTAGAGAATTCCCCACATAGAAACGGAATTTTTTAATTAATCGTTTTCTCTTTGAATGGAAAGTATTCCTTGCAGGTATTCTTGTGTCGTAATCCTACTAGAGTGTACAGAATAAAGCCCAATAAAGAAAAGATTTAAAATAAATTAATTATGATAGAAATGTTTAAAAAAGTAGTTTTTGAAAACTACGCAAATTTTGATGGCAGAGCAAGAAGAAGAGAATATTGGATGTTTGTCTTAGGATATTATGTTCTTATATTTGTTTTAGCTTTTGTCTCGGCTATAGTGCCGATTGTCGGCCCTCTAGTATTAGCTGTAGGTGTATTAGGCGTTATCGTACCTTCGATTGCAGTAAGTGTAAGAAGAATGCATGATGTTGGTAAAAGCGGCTGGTATTGCCTTATTCCATATTACAATTTATATCTATATTGTATTGATGGAGAAAAAGGAGCAAATCAATACGGTCCAGATCCTAAGAACCAATTTGAAGATATCAACGAAATTGGAAATGATAAAATCTAAAAAGTTTTAAATAAAATTGTAATAAGAACATCCCATTTCAAAAGAATGGGATTTTTTATTGTTGGAATTTTATACACAAATGCTTATTTTGCTTAGAAACAATGATGGTTTCTAACTAAAAATTGGGATTGAAGTATTAATTTTTTAATGTAAAAGAAGAATAAAATATGGGATTATTTAGCAGAAGTAATAATAAAATTGAAACGCCTAAAGTACTCCTTGAGCTTAGAAGTCCTAGCTGTCCGATAACTGCAATTGTAGAGCAAGACAATAGAACGGCCTATTTTTATTTGTTTGGTGATAATGATGATTTTCGCGTAAAAAGCTGCTGGGTTAGAAATTTAGCTGCAGCACCAGAACAGATTGAGGAAAAATTGATGGAAAAAGGTGTCCCTCCCATGTTAACCACGGAATTTTGCAAATTTCCAGAAGGACAGGAAAGACTTAATGAAAATAATCTGGAAATTGTATGGCTGGAAGAAGGAGATGGAGCGGCATTACTGGAAAATGGAGAAATTTTAGCCATAATTCCCAGCTGGGGCGGTAATGACGGCTTCTTTGGATATGCTCGTGATTGCAAAGGCGAAGGGCATTTTGCCTGGGAGCTTTCGGCAGATAATGAAATGCATCAACGTGTCAAAAACGCGGCTGCTTTTGTAAAAGCCTGGGATGAAGATGAGAATCCTTTTCAATTACTGCAGCCGGAAATTTTAAATTATTACGACGAAATATTCGGGCAAAGTGATAAGTATTACGGAATTGATAATTCAGAATGGCCTCCAAAAGGTCTTTACGTATACGAAGGAGCAGAAAAGATTGTCTTTGCAACTGTTGCCGTCTCATTGCGTCCACAGCCAAAAATTGAAATGTACTTTGAAAATTCAAGTGAAATAAACAGAATTGAAATCGGGATTATTTTGAGAGCAGGGCTAACCCATGATCAAATAAACAGCGTTGCCAGTTTTATCAGCGGGATTACAGCAATACCTTGGGATTATATTACATTCCTGGCTCAAGGACATACCGTGGAGTTTAACACTACGGCTGCAGGAAAATTTAAGTATGGTATTCTTACTAACAAATTAAAAGTCCTGCCTCAAATGAATATCCCTGTTTTAGGAGATTTAAAAACTCTTTTTTTATGGATTGTACCTATTTCAAGCAGCGAATTGGAAGTGGTAAAAGAATCTGGTTCGCAGGAATTACTGTATAAACTGGACAGCATTGGAGAAGAAATTTTCAGTTTGGAGCGGGAAGAAGTAGTTTAAGCCGCATTCAGAAAATAGATTTTAGACATAAAAAAAACTCATAAGTTCTAAGCTTATGAGTTTTTTTAGTTTTTATGATGAACTTAATCTTCTTTCTCAGATAATTTCTTTTCTAGTTCAATCTGAAATTCTTCAATAACAGGTTTCATAGTACTTTCTGGAATATCGGCGATTCTGATGTACATTAAACCGTCAATAGCATTATTAAAAAGCGGATCAACGTTAAACGCAACAACTCGCGCATTTTGTTTGATGTATTTCTTAATTAAAACCGGCAGACGTAAGTTTCCTGGTTCCAATTCATCAATGATTTTGTCAAACTTATTTAAGTCAGATTCAGCTTCATCAAAGATAAAATCTTTATCAGCGTCCTTTAGTTTTACTTTATATGCTTTCTTCGGATGAATGTATTGTGCGATATACGGATCGTAATAATTAGATTTCATAAACTCAATCATTAACGATTTAGAGAAATCAGAAAACTGGTTGCTGATACTCACTCCTCCAACCAAATATTTATGCTCAGGATGACGCAGAGTAGTGTGAATAATCCCTTTCCATAACAAGAACAAAGGCATCGGCTTCTGCTGGTATTCTTTTACGATAAAAGCACGACCCATTTCGATAGATTTGTGCATCATATCATGAAGTTCTGGCTCAAATCTAAAAAGATCAGTCAGATAAAAACCTTCAATTCCGTGTTTCGGATAAATCTCAGAACCCAGTCCCATGCGGTAAGCTCCAGCGATTTTTTTAGTTTCATCATCCCATAAAAACATATGGTGATAATATTGGTCGTATTCGTCTAAGTCAATAGATTCATTGGTTCCTTCGCCCACTTCGCGGAAAGTAATTTCGCGCAGACGGCCAATTTCGTGTATAATGTTCGGAATTTCTTTTGCGCTTGCAAAGAAAACTTCGTAATTTTTGCTTTGTAAAAATCTAGCGTCACTGTTTCGCAATGCTTGAACTTCGTCAATCATTTTTGATTCGTTGGCAGGCGTCACGATTTTTTTAGGAGCTTTTGTTATTTTAAGACTTGCAGTATCAATCAGTTTGGTGTCTTTTTCAAACGGATTTGCCAGCATATAGGTTTTCTTTCTTAAGAATTCAGAGTATTCTTCAAAAGATTCAATTTCGTTTTGTTCGCTTACAGAAATTGGTTTCCCAATACGAACTTTAATCACACGGTCTTTTTGTGTTAAAAGTTCAGACGGCAGTTTTGCAGTACGCAGCGTATCGTCAATTTTAGAAAGCCAGTAAAATAATTTGCTGTTTTTAGCATGAAAATAAATCGGAACAACCGGTACTTTCGCTTTTCTGATCAATTTAATAGCACCTTCTTCCCAAGGTTTGTCCACCATTAATTTTCCGTCTTTATACGTAGAAACTTCACCGGCAGGAAAAATTCCTAAAGGTTTTCCATCGCTCAAATGGCGTAAAGTTTCTTTAATACCAATTACGCTCGATTTTGCATCCTTATGATTCTCAAAAGGATTAACCGGCATAATGTATTTTTTCATCGGAACAATTCTATGCAATAAGAAATTGGCAATGATCTTGAAGTTTGGCTCTCTTTCAAGCATTAATTTCAAAAGCAAAATTCCGTCAATTCCTCCAAGCGGATGATTAGAAATCGTAATGTAAGCGCCGTCTTTTGGCAGACGTTTCAAATCTTCTTCCGGGATTTCGAACTTAATTTCCATTTCATCCAAAATTCCGTTCAAAAACGCAACATCTTCCAGATGTTTATTATGGTCGTAAATTTTATTAAGGGTAGAGATCTTAAGAACCTTCATAAGAATCCAGCCAGAAAATGTACCGAGAACTCCGTACTTTTCAACATTTATTGCCTTTGCAACTTCTTTCGCGGTAACTAAACCCATGTACTACTTTTAAATTATTAGAACAGCGAACAAAGATAACAAAAAACTCTACTTTTCATTGTTTCCAAGACAAACTTTGCACTTTTTTATTACATTTGAAATCCTAAAAAAACCAATGATGAAAATTATTTCTTATAATGTAAACGGAATTAGAGCTGCGATAAACAAAGGTTTTATCGAATGGCTGCAGCAAGCAAATCCTGATGTGATCTGTCTTCAGGAAATAAAAGCGACTCAGGATCAAATTCCTGTAGATGCTATTACAGAGGCCGGATATCCGTTTCAGTATTACTACCCTGCAACCAAAAAAGGCTACAGCGGCGTTGCCATTCTTTCTAAAACAAAACCCAATAATATAGTTTTCGGAACTGGGATTCAGCATATGGATTTTGAAGGAAGAAACCTTCGCGCAGACTTTGATGATGTTTCGGTTATGAGCTTGTATCTGCCGTCGGGAACAAACATAGAAAGGCTCGATCATAAATTCATGTTTATGGATGATTTTCAGACTTACATCAACGAATTAAAAGTAACGATTCCAAATTTGATTATTTGCGGCGATTACAATATCTGCCACGAAGCCATTGATATTCACGATCCAGTCCGCAACAAAACCGTTTCGGGATTTTTACCCGCAGAACGTGCTTGGCTGGATAGTTTTATGAAATCGGGTTTCATTGATAGTTTCCGTCATTTTAATAAAGAACCGCATCATTATTCTTGGTGGAGTTACCGCGCAGGCGCAAGAGGAAACAACAAAGGCTGGCGTATCGATTATAATTTGGTAAGCGACTCATTAGAAAGCCGTTTAAAAAGAGCAGTGATCCTTCCAGATGCAGTGCATTCAGATCATTGTCCGGTTTTAGTTGAGATTGAGTAAACTTTGGTATTGTTATTGTTATAAAGCTTACGATTTTATTTAGGAGCTGCTTCCTGCTGTCCGCTGTATCTTTTCCTGGCTAAAGAAGCCAGAAAAAGGATGCCGCTTCCATCAGGGCTAGACCTTACATAAAACAAAAAATACAATTTATAAACGCCCCAAATATAAAACCAATTAAAGAAAGATGATTAAAAAAGCCTCCATCGGATTGCTGGTATTAGCCCTCTCCACAACGTCTTGTGTTTCTAAGAAAATTTACAATGATCTAGAAACCAAATATTCGGATCTAAAAAAAGAAAATCGTTCTGTTGTAGACGAAAATGATAATTTAAAGAAAGACAAAAATCAGTTAGAACTGGATCGCGATAAATTGACTAAAGATCTGGCAAGCACCAAAGATGATTTAGCCAAACAAAAAGCAGATTTAGCCGCAGAGCAAAAAAAATACAAAGTATTACAAGACTCTTATAACGCATTAGAAAAAAACAGCAACGATGCATTAGAAAGCAACATGGCCAAAAACCGTGAACTTCTAGCACAATTAGAAGCAAAATCTAAAAAGCTGGCAGACGAACAAGCACGCTTAGACAAAACTGCAAGCCGTCTAAAAGAGCTTGAAGACATGATCGCGGCTAAAGAAGAGTCGATGCGTAAACTAAAAGAAACTTTATCAAAAGCCTTAAACGGTTTTGAAGGTAAAGGTTTGACAGTGGAACAAAAAAACGGAAAAGTATATGTTTCTATGGAAAACAAACTGCTTTTTAACTCAGGAAGCTGGGCCGTTGGAACAGAAGGTAGAAAAGCGGTTGTAGAACTTGGAAAAGTATTGGGAGACAATCCTGATCTTTCGGTGTTAATCGAAGGACATACAGATGACGATCCGTATGCTGGTTCTGGACCAATTGCAAACAACTGGGATTTGTCGACTAAAAGAGCAACAGCAATTGTGGCAATTTTGAGTGAAAACACTAAAATCAACAAACAGAAATTAACCGCTGCCGGAAGAAGCGAGTTTTCTCCATTAGCGAGTAACGCAACTCCAGAAGGAAAAGCAAAAAATAGAAGAATCGAAATCATCTTGACACCAAGATTAGATGAGATTGCGGAGATGCTTAATAGTATTAACTAAAGTTCTGAGGGACTGAAGTTCTAAGTTGCAAAGGCTCAAAGTTTTTACTTTGAGCCTTTTTTATTTCCTGCAAGGTTTTAGAAATCTTGCAGGAGCATTATAAAAAACGTAGTTACGCAGCACCTTAGCACCTCACAAAAAAATCTTTTAGTTTTTTTAACCTTTAACAAATTTCAATTTGAAAAATCCCTTTGTACCTTTGCCTCTTTGCAACTTTGAACCTTAGAATAGAATGAAATACACAACATTACCCAACACCGATATAAAAGTCTCAAAAATATGTCTAGGAACGATGACTTTCGGGCAGCAAAACACAGAAGCCGAAGGACACCAGCAAATGGATTATGCGCTTGAAAGAGGCGTGAACTTTTTTGATACTGCCGAAATGTATTCGGTTCCGGCCAGTGAAGCCACTTACGGAAGCACCGAAAAAATTATCGGGACTTGGTTTAAGAAATCAGGAAATCGCGATAAAGTAATTTTAGCATCTAAAATTGCGGGGCCGAACCCAAATTTTGGATACATGCGTGAGAAATTAGACTTTTCGCCTGCGAGTATCAAATTTGCTGTTGAGCAAAGTCTGAAAAGACTGCAGACCGATTATATCGATTTGTACCAAATGCATTGGCCAGAGCGTAAAACAAATAATTTTGGGCAGCGCGCTTTTCACGGACATGATGATGTTTGGCAGGATAATTTTAGAGAAATCCTGGAAACTTTTGACGGATTAATCAAAGAAGGAAAAATCAAACACATTGGCGTTTCTAATGAAAATTCATGGGGAATGATGCGTCTTTTAGAAGAAAGCAAATATCAGAATCTGCCGCGAATCAAAACCGTTCAAAATCCGTATTCTTTATTGAATCGTTTGTTCGAAGTAAATGCCGCCGAAGTTTCAAAATATGAAAATGTTGGTTTGCTGGGATATTCGCCTTTAGCATTTGGAGTTTTGACAGGAAAATTTTTAACTGGAGAAAGTCACCCGAAAGCGAGAATTAACCTTTTTCCGCAATACAAACGTTACAACAGCGACCAATGTACCGAAGCGACCAAATTGTATCAGGAAATCGCTAAAAAACACGGTTTAACGCTGACCCAGTTAGCAATGGGATTTGTTTTAGCACAGCCGTTCTTGACAAGTGCCATTATCGGAGCTACGACTTTAGAACAATTAAAAGAAAACATTGACACGATTGATGTAGTGCTTTCTAAACAAATATTGGCAGAAATCGACGCCGTTCAGGCAATAATTCCAGATCCGGCGCCTTAATTTAAAAACAACAAAAAACACAAATTCCACAGATTAACACGGATCGTTCGTGAAAATTTGTGGAATTTGCATTTAATGCTATTTGCTTATAAATTTAAAACCTGGTCTTTCGGATATTTCACCCTGTAACTAATCCTGAATTTCTTGGTTTCATTTGCTTTTAGCAGCAGCTGCCAAGTCAGAATTCCGGTTTCAGAATTTACTTTGGCGCCGTCGCTTTGTAACAGCTCCACTTCAATTTCTTTATTGGTCGTCAACGGATATTGATCTTTTAATAAAAGTTCTACATTTTCTTTTTTGTTATTGCGAACCGTAATATCGTAGGTAAAAGTTTGTTCTTTTCTGGCAGACAAAAACTTAGTTCCCGATTTATCAGCGACTTTTTCTCTTTTTATAGAAACTTTTTTATCACGTCCCATACTTAAGTTTAAAGTATCGCTCGTCTGGTTGGGCTCAATAAACGTTTTGCCGACATACATGCCTTCAAAAATAATATTGGCTTCGCCTCGCAGTAAGTTGTATTTGCTGTAGTCTGCAATTTCGGCAAGAAGAAACGCTTCGTTTTCTACCCTTGGAGCAGCATAATATTTATAAGTTGCAGGCAGTTTTATTTCTTTTAAAGAAACGCTGTGTATCTTTCCGTTAGACAAAATATCATACGGAATATCTATGTCAAAAGAAATATTAAGCTGATTTTCGGCAACAGTAGTGTAGTCAGAAATTGATGATTCTGCCATTATAGGAGCCGCTGACATATCTCCAGTTGCTTTTGCTTTATGAATGCTTGCCTGCAGCTGATTTCTTGTACTGTTTCCGTAACCTGTAGCAGCAACTTGATTAGTAGAGGCTTGATTTGCCAAAAACCAAGAACTCAATATCGGTGCCTGATTGTTTTGGTTGGGATAACCGCTGGATAAACTCAATTTTATTTTTTTCCAGTCAATTCCTGTATTTTGAACCACCTGTGCTTTGTACATCATGTTAATGGGAGCGTTGACACTTTCGGTGCGCAAATCGTAAAATGGAGCCCACGAAGCACTATGTGTTAAGTATGAAATTTCAAGCGGAACCGGTCCTGTAACTGTATTCATAACCTGAACAATCAATTTTCCAGAAGACATTTTTTCTTCTTTGCTCGTATCTACTTCCAATTTATTGTTTAATTTTTGAAGCGTCTCCTGCAGCTTTTTCTGTTTATCTGTCAGTGTATTAATATTGTTGGCGATTTCTACTTGTTTGCTTTTGTAGTACTCTACCATTTTCATTAATTCGGCAACATTTAATCCTGTATTGGCTCCAGAGATCTGTTGATTTTTGTCTAACAGCTGTATGGTTTTTGTTTCAGAATTAATGGCATTGTTTACTTTCTGAATTTCCTTTTGAACGATTACGATACTGTCACTCACTCTTTTGATCAAAGGTGATTTAAAATCGGGCTCAAATTCTGAAATGTAATTATTGGTAAACTGCACCGAAAGTACCGTTACATTTGCCGGCGCACCAATTTGCACAGAGCTTTCGTTTAAGTTGGAAGCCACATTTTTGATCACGATTTCGCTTGTTCCGGCAGGAAGAGTTGTACTTGCGGTCTGCGAAATTTCGGCTGCATTAAAATATACTGTTGCCGCTTTTACTTTTGCGGTAGTAAAAATTGGTTTTTGCGCATTCGCGAAAGCGCTGATTAATAGCACAATGAATAGAATTGATTTATTCATAAGGTTGAATTTAAATTACAAGGGAAATATACAGATAATTGAGGTTGATTTAAAATCCGGGTGGAATAAAAGAAACTTTGCTTCTTATTGCCTTTGTGGCAAATCAATAATACATAACCAAAATAATTTTCTTTTTAGAAGTATCGATTGTTTTTTCTAATACGCTAAAAAACTTTTCATTCACCATCGGACATCCCAAACTGTTGCAAATAGGATAAGGCTGTTCCTCATCAGGAATATCTTCATACTTATGGAGCACAATATTTCGATCAAAGGCATTGCTGTTGGTTTGGTCTAAGCCATGCAGTTTGTAAGCCTTTCCGAATGTTCCAACATAAGAACCTCCAATAGAATACCTGCCCAGCGAACTGCAGTTGGAGTTTTTGACATTACTAAATTTTAATTCGCCCCGGATCCCTGTTTCTGAACCCGAACCATGTCCGACCAGACCTTTGTGCACTATTTTATTGTTTTTTAAGTCGTAAACAAAAAACCGATTTTTTCCAGAATCCAGCCTCATGTCTAAAAATAAAGCAACATCTGAATTGTAATGAGTAGATTTCCCCAAAAAGCTCCTCATTTTTGTTACTTCAGTTTTTAGTTTCTCTTCATAGGAATAAATCGGTTTCGAATTTTTGATCGTTATCGTTTTTTCTTTTTTGTTTTCACAGCTTAAACAAATAAACGGCATCACTGAAAACAGGATAAAATAGATTGTATTTTTCATTGAATTAGGGACTAACATTTCTTATTTCTCTACTGTATAACCTTTTACTTTTGCAAAAGCCACAATAGAACTGTTTATCGTGTTGCCTAAATCGTCTTGTTTTTTGGTTTTTTTAGCTTCGGCATCAATATATTCCTGGCGTTTTTTTGCCAAAACACTAATCTCTTTTTGAATCGCTTCGCGCTCTTTTGTTTTCTCGGTTACAATTGTTTTAATTTCTGCTTCCGATTTGTCCTTCAGTTCATCAGGCAGTTCTTCTTTTTTAATTTTAGAAATCACATTCGGATCTTGTTTTGTTTTATCAACCAAATCCCAGCTTTCATTTTTGTAGACTGCTTTAGATTTACTTACGGCGCGATTGGTATAATTGGCATTAGAAACTTTTTTTGCGTTTTGGTCCTGCATAACCTGATTCATTTTTTTAGCCGCTCCTTTTTCACCGTAATTAATATATGTTTTGTTTATTTTTTCATCGTATTTACTGATTTCATCGTCATAAGGCGTTGCGATATACTGTACAGATTGGTTAGAATCGATGTTGAAATATTTTCCTTTTCCGCGGTCAGCGCCGTCTTTCCAAAGAATGTTTATGCCTTCAATTTTATTGCCGCAAAAAATAGTATTCACATAAATATCATTTTTTAAAGCATCACTGATCGCTTCCTTATAACTGATCTTTCCTTGATTGAATCCTTCATTTCCGGCAATGTAAATCAATTTCATGCTGTTGTTTTCCGAAGCCCATTTCAATTCTTTAGTTGCATCCTGAATTACGGCACCGCAATATTCGTTGCCGCCGTTTATTCTAAGGGCAAATAATTGTTCTGAAATCAAATCGAGATCTGTCGATAGAGGCGTTATTTGTCTAATGTAATTGGACTTTTCAGACAAACCGCTGTTTCCATATTCATACAAAGCGATTTCTATTTCGGGAGTTCTTCCTTCGTATTTTAAGGTTGTCATTGTATTTACAATTTCCCATAATCTCGATTTCGCCTGATCGATTAATCCGTCCATACTGCTCGATGTATCTAGTAAAAGTGCTACTTGGATTTTGGTTGCAGTGCCAGAATCAAGATTTTTTATTTCTAAATTTTTTTGAGATTGTGCGTTAGAAGAATTGAAGCCCATCAATAGTAGCGTAACCGCTAAAAATGCTGTGGTAAAAAGATTTGATTTCATAATTGTTAGTTTTTAATTGGATGATTACAGATCAAACTTAGAAACTAAAAAAGCTCCGTTTTTGGACAAATGGTGAAACGGTCTTTTGACTTGGTGAAATAAATTAGCAAAGATTAGAACACCGATAACACAGATTTACTTTCGCAAAACCCAGATAAAATCGGATCTATCTTTAGTGTTTTAAAAAAATCCGCGTAAATCCGTGTCTTTGCGAAAGCAAATCTGTGTTCTCCGTGTTGAAATAGTACGTTCAATGATTGTAGATTAATACGTTTACTTCTTTTATTGTTTTACCCGTTTGGGGTGTGCTGAAAATCGCGGTATAAGCATCTGCTTTTACATTGGCAAATAATGCTGCTGAAAAGAAAGAGAATAGTTTTTCATGGTCGTTGTTTTAAGTTATGAAGCAAATGTATTGACTGAAAAAACGTATTTTTGGGAGAATGGGTCAACCGAGTGTTTGACTTGGTGAAAGATGTAGGTTAGAAATTGGAAATTAAGTTACTTTACACTTCTAAATATACTATTTGTGAAACGTCATCTATTAATTGGTTTTAGTCTGTTTTTTTTAACGTTATTGTTTCCGCAGCAAACAACAGCGCAGGCACTTCCTGAAAAGAAAGTGGAAACTAAAAACAAGATTAGCAAAGCGGCTGTTGAATTATCGAAATCATTGGATGAAAACGATGAATCGAAAATTGCGGCAAATTATGAAAAGCTGGCAAACGAATTCCTGAATAAAGGCGACAATGCCAAAGCAGAAGAATATTATAAAAGGGCTTTAAATACTTATACCAAATTAAAACTCAACGAAGATAAAACCCGTGTGACGAGAAGTCTTGCCAAAGCACAGGAAAATCAGAAAAACTTTGATTCAGCAATCAAAAATTATGAAGCAGCAGGTTCATTGTCCAAAGATGAAGCCGAAGAAAAAATCAATCTTAATGATGCCAATCGATTAAAAAATCAGGCAGATCCGGCGAGTCAGACCAATTATGTAGATTCTAATATCGAATTGCTCAAAAGAGAAAAGAAAAGCAAAGAAGTTAAAGAAGCCTACGTGCAAAAAGCCGAAAATTCTTTGGAGTTAAAAGATAAAAAAGTGGCGATTGAAAGTTATAAAAAAGCGCTGGACTACGCCAAAGACAAACCAGAAGAAGTCATTAAAATCAAAAACGAAATTGCCAAAGTTTACGTGGCAGACAATCAATTTGACAAAGCGCTTGCGATTAATGAAAAACTGCTGGCCGAGGCGAAAACCACTAATAATTATACAGCCGAAATAAAACAGCTGCAATCTCTGGCGGCTCTTTATTTTGAAAAGAAAGAACCTCAGAAAGCCATTTCGTCTTTAAAGAATGCCTACAATTTATCCTTTCAAAAAGGAAATTCGGCAGAAGCCAAAAAAAGTCTGTCTTCTCTGATTCAATATTACAAAACAAAAGGCGAAGACAAAGAAAGTATGGCGCTTTACCAACAGTTTTTTGATAATTTTGAAAAACTCATCAAGTCGGATACCACACTTATTGATGCTAAAACGTTTCAGATTACCGAAGATAAAATTCGACAGCTGGAAAAAGAAAAAGACTTGAAAGATGAATTGATTTCGAAGAAAAACTCTTTTAACTATTTTCTTTTAGGATCGGTTGGCTTATTACTGCTTTTGTTTCTTTTTATTGTAAAAGCGTTGTATTCCATCAAAATCAAGAATAAAGAAATTGCGCTGCAGTCACTCCGCCGTGAAATGAATCCGCATTTTATTTTTAACAGTCTCAACAGCGTGAATCAGTTTATTGCAGAGAACAAAGAACTGGAAGCCAATAAATACCTGACGTCGTATTCGAATTTAATGCGCAACATGATGGAAAACTCGAATAAAGATTTTATTTCATTAGATAAAGAAGTTGAGCAATTAAAGAAATATCTGGATCTGGAACACCTGCGTTTTCAGGATAAATTTGATTTTGAAATTGTAGTCGATGATTCGCTGGATGCCGAAAGGGTTTTTGTACCGAATATGATTATCCAGCCCAATCTGGAAAATGCGATCTGGCACGGGCTGCGTTATCTGGAAACAAAAGGGTTTCTGTCTTTGAGATTTGAATATACAAACAGAAAAATTAATGTTTTTATTGAAGACAATGGAATTGGTTTAACCAAAAGCCGTGAACTGAAAACAACGAACCAGAAAATATACGAATCGCGCGGGTTAAACAATACAAAAGAACGAATAGAGCTTTTGAATGAATTGTATAAAAAAGATATTTCGTTTACGATTTCAGAAAAAGAACTTCCAGAATCTGGAACCGTGGTTCAAATTGTTTTTCCATTAATTTATAAGATATGATGACGATACAAAAGATAAAAAGTGTAATTGTCGAAGATGAATTGGCGGCACGCGAAGTACTTAAGAATTACTTGAGCAAATATTGTCCGCAGGTTGAGGTTGTAGGCGAGGCGCAGAACATCAAAGAAGCCGTTCCGTTATTACACGAAATTAAACCGCAATTGGTTTTTCTGGATGTAGAAATGCCTTTTGGGAATGCTTTTGATGTTTTAGAAGCTTGCAAAGATTTGCAGTTCGAAACCATTTTTGTAACTGCTTTTTCAGAATACTCGCTAAAAGCCTTAAACCAAAGCGCGGCTTATTATCTCTTGAAACCAATCAGTATCGAAGAATTGATTGTTGCGGTAAACAAAGTCCAGCATCAGATTTTAAATCATGAAATTTTTAATAGAAACAAGATTATTGTAGAAAATTTTCACGAACAAAAACCAGAAAAGCAACAAGTTATTCTGCCCACTCTGGAAGGTTTTGAAGTTGTAAAAATGGAAGATATTATCAGACTTCGCGGTAACGGCAATTTTACCGATTTGTACCTGAATAATGGAAACAAAAAAATGGTCTGCCGATTTTTAAAACATTTTTCTGAGATTTTGCCATTGCCGTTTATACGCGTTCATAAATCGCATATTATCAATATCAATGTTGTCAAATCGTATAATAAAGGCGGTATCGTAACCTTAAACGACGGAACAGAAATAGAAGTTTCGCCGACTTATAAGGAAGATTTTTTAAAGAATTTTAAATAGTTGTTTTTTGCCACGAAGACGCTAAGGCACAAAGTTTTTTAATCACAGTGACCGTACTGCTTGTCATCCTTCGTTCCTCAGGATGACAAAAATGAGAATAACCTTTGCGACTCTGCGACTTTGCGAGATTAAAAAACTTTGTGTCTTAGCGTCTTCGCGGCAGCCCTAACTTTTACAAATCAAATTCATCAGTTGTATTGAGCGAATCTAATTTGATTGCCGTAGAATCCGGCACTTTAATTTTTATAAACGAACGCGCATTTCCAGAAATATAAACGGGTAACTGCCCAATGGTATCTTCGGGAATTAACAAACCTCTCCTAAACATCAGATTCTTCAAAAATGTCTGATTCTTCAAAGCGTAATCTTTCAAATTACCTTCGTCATTAAATTGATACATGAATTTTCTTGGTTTCGGAATAATCGTGGCCAAGTATAAACATTCATCGACATTTAAAGCTGATGGACTTTTCTGAAAGTAAAAATGACTTGCTTCGCCAATACCGTAAACATTTGGGCCCCATTCGATAATATTGAAATATACTTCGAGCATTCTTTCTTTGCTTACAATTCGATTGTTTTCTAAAATGTAAACCAAAAGGATTTCTTCAAGCTTTCGCGAAAGCGTTTTTTCACGAGTCAGGAACACATTCTTAATCAGCTGCATACTGATCGTGCTGGCACCGCGCGAGAATTTTTTGGTTCGAATGTTTTTTAGGATCGATTGTTTAAACGCTTCATTGATAAAACCGCGATGCGAAAAGAAAGACGGATCTTCTGTCGTTAAAACACATTTTCTTAAATAAGGCGAAATCTGGTCCAAAGGAGTGTAATTCGGATTGGCGTTTCCAACCAAAACAGGTCGCTGTAACACATTCTGAATAATCGCGCGATAGACAAACTCGCCGTTTAATTTGTTCAAATCGGCTTCGCCATATTTGGTAATGCGTAAATCTTCTTTGTTGAGTTTACTGTCGAAAACAAGCGTATTTGGTTTGTTTTTATTGAATTTGAAATCCAATTTATAATCGAAATTCCCCGTTGCCTGCATTCCTTGAAAATGGGTGAATAAACCATCAGGAAGCGAAACAATAAAATCCTGCGCTTTCATTTTCGGGATGTCCACTTTCAGCGTATAAACTGTGTCTTTTTCGGTATCATAAGAAACATAAGGACGTACTTTAATTTTGTTCAGCTGCATGGTCGAACTGCTGTCGATAGAAATAAAATTGTCTCCGAGTAAAAAACGGTAATCAAAACGGGCATTTTTGATCACAACATCTTTGCTGGCAATTTTTGGATGATTGATGGTAAGATTGGCGATCGAAGTATAACCGTCAATGTGTAATTCGCTGCCGCTTTTATCAATGTTCTGAACATTTAATCGGATAGAATCAAAACTTGCTTTTAAGTTATAACGTTCGTCCAAATAAGGCACTCGGATTGCACCTGTGTCTAGATTGAAGAAACGAATATCGGCTTTTTTATTTCTAGGATCTGCAAAACCTTTTATGTTCCAGCGCTGGTCAAAATCTTTGGCCTGAACATGAAGATTGGTTTCTAACTGTTTGTTGTTTAAAACCAGTTTATTTACAGCAATTGAAGTGTGTTTTCCGTTATCATCGATTTTGAATTGAAAGTTTTTCAAATCCATATCGGTCGGAACGAGATTTAATAGCTTTGAAATGATATTATAAGCAAACGAAGCATATTTGCGTTTTTCGTTAGAGTCGGTTTCGTTTTTGTCTCTTTTTAAGAAAGCATCAAAATTTCGTTTTTTACCTTTCTTTACTAATTGAATATATCCGTTATCAATTTTTAAAGTCCCAACCTGAACATCACCGATTAATAAGCTGCTTAAACTTACGCTGGTTTCTACACTTTTGATTTTGCAAAGAGTATCAGCGTTTATGGGCGCCAAAACGATATTGGTTAATTTTATAGTAGACAAACCATCAAAAGAAGCCTCTTTTACAGAAAAATTACTGTTGTACTGTACCGCCATTTTATGAGTGACTTTGGCAATAGCTTGTTTTAAAAGCGAATCACGAAAATAGTAGAGTCCAATGAAAAGCAGTATTATTAATACTCCTAGTATTTTTAATGCGGTGTATATTTTTTGTTTTGGAAAATTCATAGGGGGTGAATTTACAATATTTTTATGATGTATGTAGGGATTTTTTTAGCCGCGAATTCACGAATTATTATAATTAATAAAATAAATAATTCGTGGCAAATAAAAAAAATTAACCAAAAAGAATACTTGCAACATCTTCAATTTTTGCAACCAATTCAATTTTGATTCCGGTATTTTTTAAAGCAATTTTATTGTATTTGGAAACAAAGATCGTATCAAAACCTAATTTCTCGGCTTCTTGTATGCGCTGATCTACTCGGTTTACCGGACGAATTTCGCCAGAAAGCCCCACTTCTCCCGCAAAACAAAAACCTTTTCCCACCGGAATGTCTTCGTTTGAAGACAAAATCGCAGCAACAACCGCCAAGTCAATTGCAGGATCGTCGACAGAAATACCGCCCGTCACATTCAGGAAAACGTCTTTTGCTCCTAAACGAAATCCGGCTCTTTTTTCTAAAACAGCCAAAATCATGTTCAGTCTTTTGGCGTTGTAACCTGTTGTGCTTCGCTGCGGTGTTCCATAAACTGCCGTACTTACCAAAGATTGTATTTCGATCATCAACGGACGCATGCCTTCAAGCGTTGAAGCGATTGCAGTTCCCGATAATTCTTCGTCTTTGTGTGAGATTAAAATCTCAGACGGATTATTGACTTCTCGCAGACCGCTTCCGAGCATTTCGTAAATTCCGAGTTCGGCAGTAGAACCAAAACGGTTTTTTAGCGAACGCAAAATTCTGTAAACGTGGTTTCGGTCGCCTTCAAACTGAAGAACGGTGTCTACCATATGTTCCAGGATTTTTGGTCCGGCAATATTTCCGTCTTTGGTGATATGTCCGATAAGAATTACGGGAGTATTGCTTTCTTTAGCAAATTTGATCAATTCTGCTGTAGTTTCGCGAATCTGTGAAATACTTCCAGCTGTAGATTCAATATAATCGGTATGTAAAGTCTGGATAGAATCTATAATAACCACTTCGGGTTTCATAGTTTCAATCTGCTTGAAGATATTCTGCGTTTTAGTCTCCGTCAAAATATAGCAGTTGTCACTATTGGGCGTGATTCTTTCGGCACGCATTTTAATCTGCTTCTGACTTTCTTCTCCAGAAACGTATAAGGTTTTATAGGGTAATTTTAATGAAATCTGCAGCAAAAGTGTACTTTTTCCGATCCCGGGTTCTCCGCCCAAAAGCGTCAAAGATCCAGGAACAAGTCCGCCTCCTAAAACACGATTCAATTCGCTGTCAGTCGTATCCATGCGAACTTCCTGAGCCGAATCAATTTCGGTGATTTTTAAAGGTCTTGGTGCTTTGCTGGTAGAAGTTGGCTCACTTTTCCAAGCCACTTTTTCCTGTTTCTGGATAATTTCCTCGGCAATCGTATTCCATTCTTTGCAGGCATTGCATTGACCTTGCCATTTCGAATACTGCGTTCCGCAGTTCTGACAAAAAAAGGAAGTTTTAACTTTTGACATTATTTACTTTTTTTAGCAAGCGTATTCATTTCGTCGATTTTCTCATACATCAAATCTTTATTCAAATCACCAATCGGCTCCATCTGCGAAGCATTTTGATATTTTTTAGACGCATGTTTCGGGTCGCCCATTTTTTCATACATTAATCCTAACTCATATTCACCCAACATGGCTTTAGGATAATTTACATTTCCTATTTCCGCCATTTTTCCTAATTCATCGTAGGCATTCTTTTTTAAAATCAGATTTTCAATAACTTTAAAATCGCTCATTCTTACAGGAATCTGAACTCCCATAATTTCAGACATTGTCGCGTATTTTTTTTCTAAATAATCTGCATAACCAGTTTCAAGTACCGCAATTTTTTCGTTGTATTCAGCAGAATTTATTGGTCTGTATGCTTCAAAAATCTGGTACAAAGCACTTGGGATAGAGTGTAAGACCTCAGTATAATGGGTTGCACCCTTAATAACTTCATATTTATAATTCACTAACGGATTATTAGCGATTTTAATATTTCCGTTTAACTTTTCTATTGGTTCTTTTATTTTTTTAATATCACCTTCGCCGGCAGAAAGATAATAGAACACTGGTTTTTTAATTTTGGCAAACTTTTCTGCAATACGCACCTCCATTTTTGGAGCCAGTTCAGGGCTCAAACAGATGTAGGCATTAAAAAGCGGATCTTCTTTGTACAAATAAAAATTAGCAAAACTTGCTGTTAGATCATGGCCCGCAATAAGTCTAAAAGGCGAAGTGCGGTATTTTTTTTCGATATAAGGAACTAATTCACCACCTAAAAATTCAAAAAATTCGGCTCCTTTTTCAAACGGAAGTCCGGTATTTTGATCAATTGTGGTATCGTCAAAACGTTCTCCATCTTTATTTTGATGAATTCCGATAATGATCATTTCGGGCATATCATCCCAATACGAACCGTAACTTACGGCTCCAGAAAAAGGATCAAATAAATAATCTCCATCTAATAAATAAAGAACAGGATATTTTTTGTCTTTGTTTGCTTCGTAAGAAGGCGGTAATCCGATTGTGATTCTTCTTTCTGTTCCGAGTTTTTCAGATTTAATGTTGTCAAACGTTTTCTGTGAAAAGGCAGAAATTGAAATTAAAATAAATAATAGGTAAACTTTCTTCATGATTTGGGGCATTTCAGTGAATTAAAAAGTATTGGAAATAGTGTGGCAATATACTATTTTATTTGTTTCTATCTATGAAGAAAAAGAGGCTATCCATACAAAGGTTGTGGGGAAATATTTTTTTTGGCGTATTATTTAACCGCAAAGAACGCAAAGGTTTATTTGTAAGATTATTATATAAAAAGGATAAAGTTCGCAAAGCTTTACCTGTAATGCTTTGCGAGCTTTAATATTTATTAGATAGATGCTGTGTGCAAAAATCTTTGCGTTCTTTGTAGTTAAAAAAAGTTCGAGAGTAAATCTTTTCCGATTTACAGCAATAAGAAATGCTTTGTTCAAATATATTGGACAAAGCATGTATTTTTAAAAAATGAAAAGTATTACGTCAGCGAATTATCATTTTCGTTAGGGAAAATAATCCACGGTTTGAAGGTTTTGGCTTCTTCAAATTCTAAAGTTGCATAAGAAATGATAATGATGATATCATCTTTCTGAACTTTTCTTGCCGCAGGACCATTCAGGGTAATTTCTCCCGAATTTTTTTCTCCTTTAATGGCGTAAGTTTCAAAACGTTCCCCATTATTAATGTTTACAATAGATACTTTTTCACCTTCAATAATGTTTGAAGCTTCTAGTAGCGTTTCATCAATAGTAATGCTGCCAATATAATTTAAATCGGCACCCGTTACTTTAACGCGATGAATTTTAGATTTTATAACTTGAATTTGCATGCTGCAAAGTTAGATTAATTTAATGAAATGGTGTCAATCAGTCTTATAGAATTAACAAATACCGCTATAAATGCACGGTATTTTTTGTCTTTATCTTTCTGATCGATAGGCAAAAGTGTAGATTCGTCAGCAATAACAAAATACTCGAGCTCAAAATCTTTGTTGTTTTTGAAAGAATTTTCTACAAAATCAATGGTTTCTTTTGGAGTTTGTTTCTGGAAAATTTCTTTTGCTTCTGTTAAAACCTTGTAAATTATTGCGGCTTCTTTGCGTTCTTCGACAGTAAGGCGTTCGTTACGAGAACTCATTGCCAGCTGATTTTCTTCTCTAAAAATAGGACAGCCCACAATGTTAACCGGCAGATTTGTTTTTTCGACTAATTTTTTAACAATCTGGAGCTGTTGAAAATCTTTTTCGCCAAAGTATGCATTGGTAGGAGTAACGATTTCAAAAAGTCTTTTTACAATAGTTCCGACTCCGTTAAAATGACCCGGCCTGAATTTTCCTTCCATCTGATTTTCCAATCCGTCAAAATCAAAATCCTGCGAAACAGTGTTTCCTTCATAAATATCTTCGACAGAAGGAGCGTATAAAATAATTTTATCGCTTAATGTACGCATTTTCTTAACATCTTCTTCGAGAGTCCTCGGATATTTGGCCAAGTCTTCTGGATTGTTAAATTGAGTTGGATTGACAAAAATGCTCACTACCGTGTCGTCGTTTTCTTTAAGAGAACGCTGCATTAAAGCCAAATGTCCTTGGTGTAAAGCGCCCATAGTTGGTACAAATCCAATAGTTGAATTTGTGGTTTTGATAGTTTTTAAATAAGCTATCAAAGCGGCTTTACTGTAGAAAATATGCATTGAGGTATTATTAAAATTTAGTGCAAACATAATATATTAGTTATAAACTGCATAAAATTTTGTAATTTTGCGACGTTTTTATTACCAAAAATTAAGTAAATTACTATTATGAAAGATAAGAGGATATTATACGTATCATCTGAAGTCGTGCCGTATCTGGCTGAAAATGAGGTTTCTTTAATGTCTTATGACGTTCCGAAAATGATAAACGATCAGGGCGGTCAGATAAGAATTTTCATGCCAAGATATGGGAATATTAATGAAAGAAGACATCAATTGCATGAAGTAATCAGACTTTCAGGGATGAATTTGGTAGTGAATGATTTAGATATGCCATTGATTATTAAAGTAGCTTCTATCCCAAAAGAAAGAATTCAGGTTTACTTTATTGATAACGATGAATACTTTAAACGAAAAGCAACTTTTGCTGACGAAGAAGGTGTCTTGTATCCTGATAATGATGAACGAGCTATTTTCTTTGCAAAAGGGGTAGTTGAAACAGTGAAAAAATTAAATTGGGTTCCTGATATTATTCACGTTCACGGCTGGCTTGCTGCAATGCTGCCAATCTACATGAAGCATTTTTACAAACATGAAGCAATGTTCTCTGAAACAAAAATTGTGACTTCGGTTTACGGACAGTCTTTTGATGAGAATTTGGATTTGGAAATGATCAACAAAGTAAAATTTGACGGTGTGCCTCACGAATCTGTTTCGGATTTAGAAACTCCAAATTACGAGAATATCTTAAAAGCTAGTATATTACATTCAGATGGTGTTATTATCGCCTCAGAGAATGTTTCCCCAAGTTTAACAAAATTTATAGAATCTTCAGGAAAACCTTTTTTACCTTTCGCACCGAAAAATGCATTCGCAGAAGCGTATACAAATTTCTACAAAACGTTTGGTCTTTAAATTTAACTATATTTTAAAAATGTATAATACTTCTTTGATTAAGAAAATTCTATTAGCTGCAGTTGTTGTTTTTTTATATTCATGCGATAAAGATTTTAATGCTATTGGTGATGATTTGATTAGTGATGATCATTTTGGTCTGGAACCTGAAAAATATGATGTCTTGGCTTTTAATCAAGAAGTAACACCAATTCAATCCAATAATTTGGCAACAAATGCTTTGGGAATTTATAATGACCCTGTTTTTGGTGAAACTACTGCTAATTTTGCTACTCAGGTGACGCTTGAAACTTATGCACCTACTATTGGCGAGGACCCGAAAGTTGAAAGTGTTGTTCTAAGCATACCTTATTTCAGCCATATTACACAGACCAATACAGACGGAAGCCATGTGTATGCTTTGGATTCTATTTTTGGAGATAAAAAAGAAGGGAAAATTAAGTTAAGCGTTTACCAAAACGGAATGCAGATGCGTAATTCTTATTTTGATAATGGTACGCAGCTGGCTCAATTATATTATACAGATCAGAATGCAAGTTTTGAAAGTTTAAAAGCAAGTGCTTTGTTAAATGATGATGCGGATAAAACGCAGAATGATGAATTCTTTTTTAGTGCTGTTGAACGAAATGATAGTATTGCAGGAACAGATGGGAAAAAAACATTACAGAGAACGAAGCCTGAAATGCGTTTGAATCTGAACCAAGACGAGTTTTTAAATAAAATTCTTAAGGCACCAGCCGCAAAGCTATCTAGCGCTAATGTTTTTCAAGAGTATTATAGAGGATTGTATTTTAAAGTTGAAAAATCTGCAGCAAGCGCTACTACAAGTATGGGACTGATGAATTTTGCAGAAGGAAAGATCACCATTACTTATAACGTGAAAACGGATATTACTACAGATGATGAAAGTAAAAGAGAAACCCGTACGGTAGTTTTAAAGTTAGGAAGCTCGTTAAGTACAGCTAATTTTCTGCAAAACCAGAGAAATGCAACTTATGAAAACGCAATTACTAATGTAAATACGACCGAAGGAGACGAAAGACTTTATTTGAAAGGCGGACAAGGCTCTATGGCAATTCTTCGATTAAATGATTTTGCATCGAAGCTGGAAAGCATAAGAGATAACAGCTGGATGGTAAATGAGGCCAATTTGGTATTTTATATCGATGCTGAAAAAATGGCTCCGACTACAGAAGCAATGCGTGTGTACTTATATAACTTAAGTACCAATCTGCCTTTACCTGATTATTATAATGACGGTACTTCGGCAGTAAATTCAGATCCTAAATATGCTAAACAGATTTTTAGCGGGATCATTAACCTTGACGATAATAAGCGAGGGAAAAGTTATAAAATAAGAATTACAGATCATATACGCAGTCTTATTAAAGACAAGACGTATAAAAATGTAGATTTAGGATTAGTGGTTACCGAAGATATTGCTACAGTGACTTCAAGTGCTTTGAAAAATAAAATTCAAATCAAAGCAGATCCGATTGAATATTTTATAGCAGCGCCTAGAGCATCAGTTATGAATCCTTTAGGAACAATATTGTACGGAGGAAAATCTTCTGTTTCAGAAGATAAAAGATTAATGCTTCAGGTTTACTACACGAAACCAAATAAATAAATAATATATGTGTGGAATTGTTGGATATATCGGTCATCGAGAAGCCTATCCTATTGTAATAAAAGGATTAAAGCGACTTGAGTACAGAGGGTATGATAGTGCCGGAGTGATGTTGTATGACGCAAACGAAGGTGTTAAACTTTGTAAAACAAAAGGTAAGGTTTCAGATCTTGAAGCTAAAGCAAAAGAGAATCTTACTGTAAATGGTACTATCGGAATCGGGCATACACGCTGGGCTACTCACGGGGTGCCAAATGATGTAAACTCACATCCTCATCTTTCTAATTCTGGTGATTTAGTGATTATTCACAACGGAATTATTGAGAATTATGCGCCATTAAAAGAAGAGTTAATAAAAAGAGGTTATACTTTTAAATCGGATACAGATACTGAAGTTCTTGTAAATCTTATTGAAGAAGTTCAGAAAAAAGAAAACATCAAGTTGGGTAAAGCAGTCCAGATCGCTTTAAACCAAGTGGTGGGTGCTTATGCTATTGCTGTATTTGATAAAAAAAATCCGAACGAAATTGTTGCTGCTAGACTAGGAAGCCCGTTGGCAATTGGTGTGGGCGAAGGAGAATATTTTATTGCTTCTGATGCTTCACCATTTATCGAATATACTTCTAATGCAGTATATCTTGAAGACGGCGAAATGGCAAATATCAGATTGCACAAGCCTCTAAAAGTTAGAAAAATCAAAGACGACTCTTTGGTAGATCCTTACATTCAAGAGCTTCAAATGAATTTGGAGCAGATTGAAAAAGGTGGGTACGATCATTTCATGTTAAAAGAAATCTACGAACAGCCAAGTGTGATCAAAGATACCTACCGTGGAAGACTTCATGCAAATGAAGGAATCGTTCAAATGGCAGGTGTTGAAGATAATTTGGAAAAATTCTTAAACGCTAAACGCATCCTTATTGTTGCCTGTGGTACTTCTTGGCATGCTGGTTTAGTAGCAGAATATATCTTTGAGGAATTTACCAGAATTCCGGTAGAGGTAGAATATGCTTCTGAGTTCCGTTATAGAAACCCAATTATCAATAAAGACGATGTTGTAATTGCAATTTCTCAATCTGGAGAAACGGCAGATACAATGGCAGCTATTAAACTGGCTAAAGAAAACGGTGCTTTTGTATTTGGTGTTTGTAACGTAGTAGGTTCTTCTATTTCTAGAGAAAGTCATGCAGGTGCTTACACGCACGCAGGACCAGAAATTGGAGTAGCTTCAACAAAAGCATTTACAACTCAGATTACTGTTTTAACCATGATTGCTTTGCGATTAGGAAAAGCAAAAGGAACTTTGTCAAATCCAGATTTTCATGCTTATTTGCAGGAATTAGAATTGATTCCGACAAAAGTATCAGAAGCTTTAGAAACTAACGATAGAGCAAAAGAAATTGCTGCGGCTTTTAAAGATGCGCCAAACTGTCTTTACTTAGGCCGCGGGTATAATTTCCCAGTAGCTTTAGAAGGAGCTTTAAAACTAAAAGAGATCTCTTATATTCATGCTGAAGGATATCCTGCAGCAGAAATGAAACACGGTCCGATTGCTTTGATTGATGAGTTGATGCCTGTTATTGTAATTGCACCTAAACAAGGTCACTATGATAAAATTGTAAGTAACATTCAAGAGATCAAATCTCGAAGCGGTAAAATTATCGCTGTTGTAACCAAAGGAGATACGCAGGTTCGTGAGCTGGCAGACTATGTAATCGAAATTCCAGAGACTTCAGATGCATTGTCGCCGCTTATTACTACAATTCCGTTGCAATTACTTTCTTACTACATTGCTGTTATGAGAGGTTGTAATGTGGATCAGCCGCGTAACCTGGCAAAATCAGTTACCGTAGAATAAGGTTTAGATAAACATATTTAAAAAGCGAGATTTAGGTCTCGCTTTTTTTTATGGGCAAAAGTTAAATGTTACAAGGGCGTCTAGAGAATATTCCAAGTGAAAACGAAGTTTTGCAAAACGGAATCAATTTAGGTGAAATGAATGCCAAACTGCTTCAAAAAATTGAAGAATTGACTTTGTATTTGATTGATCAGAGCAAACAAATAATGGAATTAAAAACCAAATTAGAAAAAGTTGAATTAAAAAATTAGAAATTCAGGAAAATCCAACAATGTTAAAAAAGCGAGATTTAGGTCTCGCTTTTTTTTATTGTCAAAAAAAAAATTACGGATATGTATTTTTATGAAATATTCATTATTTTGAATAAAATTTATATGTATGCATAGTAAGTTGGTTTTTCTGTCGGTTTTATTTGATTTTATTCTAATAAATTGAATTAGCAAATAGTTAAAATATTGTACAAATTGGTATTAAATATTAATTTTATTTAACTTTTTTTTATACATATTAAAATATTTACGTATTTTGGCTATATAAACTAACGAATAACTAATCCAATAAAACTAACCCATGAGAGTCTACTTACTAATTATGTTGTTTTTCAGCGGAATTTGTTTTGCGCAGAATACAATTACCGGTTCGGTTACAGACAGTAACAAACAATCTATTCCAGGTGCCAATATTGTTGTCGTCGGAGATAATACCGGAGCGTCTACCGATTTTGACGGAACATTTAAATTAAGTACAACTGCCAAACTTCCGTTCTCGGTAAAAGTAACGGCAATTGGATTTGAAAGTAAAATAGTTAACGTTACTTCGGCCAGCCAAAAACTAATTGTTGTTTTAAAAGACGAAGAAACAAAACTAGATGAAATTGTAGTTTCTGCTTCTAGAACTCCTGAAAGGGTAATTGAGTCTCCAGTTACTATTGAAAGAATGGGGATTCAGGAAATTAAAAATACCACAGCGGCAACTTTTTACGACGGTTTAGAAAATTTAAAAGAGGTAAATTTCAATACGAGCAGTATTTCTTTTAAGTCTGTTAATACCCGTGGTTTTGCAACAGTTGCTAATACTCGTTTTATGCAGTTGGTTGATGGTATGGATAATTCTTCTCCTGCCTTAAACTTTGTTTTGGGAAATCTTATTGGAGTTTCGGATATTGATGTTGCCAGTGTGGAGCTTTTACCAGGAGCTTCTTCTGCTCTTTATGGAGCGAATGCTTTCAACGGAATTATGTTTATGACTAGTAAAAGTCCGTTTACTAATGAAGGAATCAGTGTTTATTACAAATATGGACAGACTACTCAAAATGCTGCAGGAACAAATGATTATAATGATTTTGGAATTAGAGCGGCAAAAGCTTTCACGAAACATTTTGCTTTAAAAGCTAACTTTACTTATATGGAAGCGAGCGAATGGATTGCAAATGATACAAGAAGTATGACAGGCGGTTCTGTTGGTCACGACATGAACCAGAATTATGACGGATTGAATATTTATGGTGACGAGGTTACTACTTTTATTCCGAATGTGGGGCAGGTGAGTAGAACGGGTTACCGTGAGCAGGACTTGACGGATAATAAAGTTCAGAGTATGAAAGCTGACTTTAGTGCGCACATCAAGCCATGGGCAAACGAAACAGAGTTTATATTGCAATATAAAATTGGAACAGGAAGTACTATTTATCAAGGAGCAAACCGTTATGCGTTAAAAGATTTCTTAATGCAGCAAGGTAAGTTTGAGGTAAAAGGGAAAAACTTCTTTGGTAGAGTGTATTTTACAAGTGAAGATGCCGGAAACTCTTATGATATGAGATTTGCAGCCTGGAATGTAAACAGAGCCGCAAAATCGGATCAAGAATGGTTTACAAATTATGCAACTGCGTATCAGTATGCAGGAGCAGTAATGGGAACAGATGCAAATCAATCTGCTTCTATTGCAAGAAACTTTGCCGATTATAATGTTTTGCCGGCTCAAATTTCATTTATTCCAAAACCAACAGGTGCTGCAAGATTCGAACCGGGAAGTGCACAATTCAATCAAGCGCTTGCAACTGCAGTTGCAAATCCAGATTTGACAAAAGGAGCTAAATTTATTGATCACTCAAAATTATATCACTCAGATGTGAATTATAATTTTAAAGATATTATCAAATTTGCTGAAATTCAAGTTGGAGGATCTTGGAGAAAATATGTAATGGATTCTGAAGGAACTATTTTTACAGATTATGACGGTCCGATTGAATATAAAGAATACGGTGCTTATGCGCAGCTTCAGAAAAAATTCTTAGACGACAGATTGAAGTTTACAGGATCTTTGCGTTACGATAAAAGTCAGAACTTTGACGGAAATATTTCTCCAAGAGTATCATTTGTATATTCAGCAGGAGCCAACAAAAATCATAATTTCAGATTGTCTTATCAAACTGGTTTCCGTAACCCAACTACACAAGATCAGTATATTGGTTTAGATTTAGGGCCGTTTGCATTAATCGGTTCAGCGCCTGAAAACTTAGATCGTTTTCAAGAAACGGTAAACGTAAGTGCAGCAGGACAAGCGGCAGGACAGCCGGCGACTATCGGAATGTCAGGTCAAAATGCGTATCGTAACGCGTATACAGTAGCTTCGGTTCAGGCTTTTGCTGCTTCTGCAAATCCAAGTGATCTTCAAATTGCAGATATAGGATTGGTGAAACCAGAGCAGGTTCAGGCTTTTGAAGCAGGATATCGTACTGTTATTCAAAATGATTTATCGGTAGATTTGAATGCTTACTATAATATCTACAATGACTTCATGAACACTGCAAGAGTAATTTCTCCTTATTACGGAACAGTGGGTACAGATCCAACGAATCCAGCGGTGCAGCAAACTTATCAAGCGCTTGCTTTTGGAGACAGAAGAGTCTATCAGGTTTATACGAATACAACAGCGCAGATTTCTTCTTTTGGTGTTGGTATAGGATTGAATAAAAAAGTTTATAAGGATTTTGAAGTGGGAGTTAATTATAATTATTCTCAATTTAACTTTGATCAGTCAGAAGATCCAGATTTCGTAGCTGGATTTAATACTCCAAAACACAGGATTAAAGGTTCCTTAGGAAATGCCAAAGTAATTAAAAACTTAGGGTTTAACGTGAATGTGAGATGGAATTCTGAATATCTATGGGAATCTTCTTTTGGAGACGGAATGATACCAGAAAATACAGTGCTTGATGCTCAGATAAATTATGCGCTTCCAAAATGGAAATCAGTTATTAAAGTTGGAGCGACAAACCTTTTTGGATCAGATTACCTTCAGGTTATTGGAGCGGGAGCAATCGGTAAAATGTGGTTTGCATCTTGGACAATTAATCCGTAATGGATTTGTAATGGAAATGAAAAGGTTATAATTTTAAAAAGTATTAAGATGAAAAAAAATATAAAATGGCTTTTATTGGTTTCTTTAACCGTTATGGCTGCTTGTAATAATGATGATAATAATGATGCACAGGCAGAAGTTCCAGTAACGCCGGGCTCTGCTGTATTTACAAAATATATTGCACTTGGTGATTCTTTTGCGGCGGGATATAGTGATAATGCATTATTTAAGAAAGGACAGGAGAATTCGTATCCAAATATTTTGTCACAGCAATTTGTTGCTGCTGGAGGAGGATCTTTTACGCAGCCATTAATGAATGATAATATTGGAGGTTTGTTGTTAGGTGGAAATGTTGTTGCCGGAACACGTCTTTATTTTGTTGGAGAAACTCAGACTCCAACAAATGTTCAAGGAAAACCAACAACAGAGATAACGGCTCGTCTTACAGGTACATTTAATAACTTAGGTGTTCCTGGGGCAAAAAGTTTTCATTTACTGGCTGCAAACTATGGTAATGTAGCTGGAGTAGCGACTGGAGCGGCGAATCCGTATTTTGCAAGATTTGCAAGTACGCCTTCAACAACAGTTTTGGCTGATGCTTTGGCGCAGGATCCGACTTTTTTCTCTTTGTTTATTGGAGGAAATGATGTTTTGGCTTATGCAACTTCTGGAGGAACCGGGAAAGATCAGACAGGAAATCCGAATCCTGCGACTTACGGATCAAATGATATTACAGATCCAGCGGTTTTTGCAAATGTATACGGGGGGTTAGTGACTTCTTTGACTGCGAAAGGTGCAAAAGGAGTTGTGGCTAATTTGCCGTATATTACGGCTTTGCCTCATTTTACAACTGTTCCGTACAATCCTCTTACTCCTAAATTGATTGGAAAAAATAATGAAGCTGTAGGTGTGGCTACAATTAAACTTCTTAACACACAGCTTTATGGTCCTTTGAAATTAGTTTTGACTAAGTTGGGTGCTGGGGATAGAATTAACCTTCTTTCAGAAACTGGCGCGAGTCCTATGTTGATAAAAGATGAGTCTCTTGAGAATTTGACTGTGGGTTTAATTACTGAATTTACGCCACTAGTGGGGGCGCAGACAGCTGCTTTTTATGGGGCTGTTTTTGGACAAGCGAGACAAGCTAAAGCTACTGATTTAGTAGTGTTGACTACAAGAGCAGATATTGGAACAGCGCCAACGGCGGCTAATTCTGGAATTGGAATGGCACCTCCAGCGCCATTAAACGCATTTGGAATCTCTTATCCTTTACAAGATAAACATGTGTTAATCCCAACGGAAATTGCGGAAATCAAAAAAGCGACAGATGCGTATAATGTAACAATCGAGGCGGCAGCTAAAGAAAAAGGCCTGGCGTTTGTGAATACAAAAGCAACTTTAACACAATTGGCAAACGGAGGAATTAGATTTGGAAATTTTACAATGAGTTCTTCTTTTGCAACAGGCGGAGCGTTCTCTTTAGATGGAGTTCACCCAAGCGCAAGAGGTTATGGGTTGATTGCTAATGTTTTTATCGATGCAATTAATGCAAAGTATGGTGCTACACTTCGTCATGTTGATTTAGGTATTTATCCAATCCAATATCCGGCAACACTTCCATAAAAAGAGATGCTTTAAAGTTATAAAAAACCGCTCATTTTTAAAATGCAGCGGTTTTTTCTTTTAATAAAAAAAATGCTGTTTTGGTTATTTTTCGGGTAAGTTTTATGAATCAAACAAAATCATGCTATTTTTTATGAAAAAAAAATTGATTTTATATTTTAAAAAATTATCTTTGCGCTCTGAAAAAAGAGGTATTTTCGATAAACCTAAATAGCTATTTAATAAACACATAAGTAATGTCAAAAGTAATAGGAAAAGTTGCTCAAATCATTGGACCAGTAGTTGACGTAGTTTTCAACGGTAAAGATGTTGAACTTCCAAAAATTTATGATTCTCTAGAAGTCAATAAAAAAGACGGAACTATTTTAGTTCTAGAAGTACAATCTCACATTGGAGAAAATACTGTTCGTACAATCTCTATGGACTCTACAGACGGTTTGTCGAGAGGATATGAAGTAGTTGGAACTGGTAATCCAATCCAAATGCCAATCGGTCCAGATGTATATGGAAGATTATTTAATGTTGTAGGAGATGCAATTGACGGTTTAGGAAACTTGCCAAAAACTGGAGAAAATGGTCTGCCAATTCACAGACAAGCTCCAAGATTCGAAGATTTATCAACTTCATCTGAAGTTTTATTTACAGGTATCAAAGTAATCGATTTGATCGAGCCTTATGCAAAAGGAGGTAAAATTGGATTGTTTGGTGGTGCTGGTGTTGGTAAAACAGTATTGATTCAGGAGTTGATCAACAATATCGCAAAAGGTCACGGTGGACTTTCAGTATTCGCAGGAGTAGGAGAAAGAACACGTGAAGGGAATGACTTACTTCGTGAGATGTTAGAGTCAGGAATTATTAAATACGGTGATGATTTCATGCACTCTATGGAAAATGGAGGATGGGATTTATCTAAAGTAGATATGCCGGGAATGAGAGATTCTAAAGCGACTTTCGTTTTCGGACAAATGAATGAGCCGCCTGGAGCTCGTGCACGTGTGGCACTTTCAGGATTATCTATCGCTGAGTATTTCCGTGATGGAGCTGGATCTGATCAAGGTAAAGATGTATTATTCTTCGTTGATAATATCTTCCGTTTTACACAAGCAGGTTCTGAGGTATCAGCACTTTTAGGACGTATGCCTTCTGCAGTAGGTTACCAGCCAACATTGGCAACAGAGATGGGAGCTATGCAAGAGCGTATTACTTCTACAAACAAAGGATCTATTACATCTGTACAGGCGGTTTACGTTCCTGCGGATGATTTAACTGACCCGGCACCGGCAACAACTTTCGCGCACTTAGATGCAACAACAGTATTGTCTCGTAAAATTGCTGAGTTAGGTATCTATCCTGCGGTTGACCCGTTAGATTCTACTTCAAGAATTTTGACTCCTCATATCTTAGGAGATGAGCACTATAACTGTGCACAAAGAGTAAAAGAAATTCTTCAAAAATACAAACAATTACAAGATATCATCGCGATCTTAGGTATGGAGGAGTTATCAGAAGATGATAAACTTGCTGTATCAAGAGCACGTCGTGTACAACGTTTCTTGTCTCAGCCATTCCACGTAGCAGAGCAATTTACAGGTATCCCAGGTGTATTGGTTGATATTAAAGATACTATCAAAGGATTCAATATGATTATTGATGGTGAGTTAGATCACCTTCCAGAAGCTGCTTTCAACTTAAAAGGTTCGATTCAAGATGCAATCGAAGCTGGAGAGAAAATGTTAGCTGAAGCATAAAAATAAAGTTAAAAGTTAGAAGTTAAAGGTTATACGTTTCGTAACTTTTAACTTTTAACAAATAACTTCTAACTTAAAAAATATGATTTTAGAAATAGTATCACCAGAAGCTAAATTATTTTCAGGAGAAGTAACATCAGTTACTTTACCAGGAGTTGATGGAAGCTTTCAGATTTTGAATCACCACGCGCCGATCGTTTCTATTTTAGAAAAAGGAACTATTAAAATCGCAGCACCAAGCTTTGATTTTTCTAAAGAGGCCGCAGATAAATTCACGAAAGTAAATGACCAAACCTATACTTTGGAGATTACTTCAGGAACTATCGAAATGAAAAACAATAAAATAATTGTATTAGTTGACTAAAACAATTACAGAATATTTTTAAAAGCCAGACAGTATTGTCTGGCTTTTTTTGTAATACCAAAATGCCTGAGATCTTTCATAAAATTAACAAGAAACCAAAATAACCACTTAAAAATGTTGTAGCATTTTACTTTGTCTTAAATATATTTGTAAGTATATTAACAAAAAACAAAGTAATTATGAAAAAAGTATTTTTAGGAATGCTGTTAACGGCATTAGGTTTTGGAACTATGTCTTTTGGTTCTAATGATATTACTAAAGCTTCTATCGACAATCAAGAAGGGATTGAAGTTGTTTTTGGGCCAACATATACAGCTCCGTGGCTAGGAGTTTGTTGTGAGTCGCCACTTACAGCGGTTGAACGTGATCTTGCTAATCGCGGATATCCTGCTACTACACAATACATTATTAAAAGTGCCACAAGTAATACTGTAACTTATACAGTTAATTAGTTTTTGAATAATTTAGATTTTAAGAAATAAGTTAAAGCTGGACAAATACTGTCTGGCTTTTTTTTATTTTATTATTTTTGAAGTATTAAAATCTCTTTATAAAATATTTGATCATTTGTAAAAGCTCAGTAAGCTTTTATATTTTGCTTCTTCGTCGATAAAGAAGCAAAAATTTTTATGTCAAAATTTTATAAAGAGATTATATGAAAAATATACAAAAAGTTGCCGTACTTGGCGGTAATGGCAGAACAGGAAATCATCTTGTTCGCCAATTATTAGAAAAAGGATTTGATTTAAAAGTGTTACTTCGAAATCCTGAAAATTTTTCCATTCAAAATCCTAAAATAGAAATTGTCAAAGGAGATGCTCTTGAGATGAATTGTATCCGAGATTTATTGAAAGATTGTGATGTTGCTATTAGTACTTTAGGACAGCGTCAAAATGAACCTTTAACAGCTTTGAAAGCAACAGGAAATATTCTTAAAGTCATGAAAGAATATGCAATTAAAAGATATATTCTGCTGGCGGGTTTAAACGTTGATACGCCATTTGATAAAAAAAGCGATATAACAATTTCTGCGACTAATTACATGAAGACTAATTTTCCAGAAATTCAAGAAGATCGTCAGAAGGCTTATGATGCTTTAGTTGAAAGTAATATTGATTGGACTCTAGTTCGTGTACCGTTCATAGACTTTAATGTTCCTTCATCTAAAATTTTGATAAGTTTGGAAGATTGTCTTGGCGAGAGAATTGCAGCGACAGCTATTACCCGTTTTATGATTAAGGTATTAGAAGAGTCTATTTTTATAAAACAAGCGCCATTTATAGCAGGAGAATAACAATTTGAAGAAGCAGGTTTAAAACCTGCTTCTTTTTTAGATTTTTAAAGGCGAAAAATAATGCAAAGCTATGAATGCTCCGGTTTTTTGCATTTAGGTCAATATAGCTCTTAAATTGGCTGATTTTTGAATGCTTAAGGCGGATAGTATTTATGTTTGATTTTATACCAAAAGCTTCGCTAAAATTCGGCAAAGATTCTCAAAAGTTAATTTACTGTGTCTTTGTGTTTTTACTTTTTGAATCTCTGTGGTAATTAATTTGAAGTAAAAAATTCTCTCGCTAAGCTTTATATTTCCTCACTTTTTAAAAAAGTTTTAATTTTTTTTGTAACGTTTTGATTGTTCGATTACTTACGAGTCGTAATCAAATAAAACCAAACAATTATGAAAACAAAATCAACTTCATCAGTAGAAAACATTTTTAAAATTATTCTTTACACTTCAATAGGATTTTTAGTAGGCTTTCTAAGTTACTTTTTAATCAAGTTCGTGGGATTTGTTATTGGTGTCTGTGTGATAGCAGCAATTGTGGCTTCAGAGCAGCGAAATAAATATAACAAATCTAAAAAGGAGTTTTAATCATCAAAAAGAAATCAATCAAATCAGCAACTTAAATCAATCAACAAAATGAAAAATGCAATCAAATCAATCGTAATCGCAGCAGCACTTTTTTTTAATATCACTGCTAAAGCGCAAAATGCACCAAAATTAGAAAATTCGCTTTTATGGGAAGTTTCAGGAAACGGATTATCAAAGCCTTCTTACTTGTACGGAACCGTTCATATGATTTGCTCGGGAGATTATTTTCTCACCGAAAAAACCAAAAAAGCATTTGATGCTTCATCTAAATTGGTTTTAGAAATCAATTTTGCTGATCCAAAAGAAACGTTAGAAATGCAAAAATTGGCCATGGGTAAAGAACCTTTGAGCAAAAAGTTAAGTCCAGAGCAATTGACTAAATTAGATGCGATTTTAAAACGTACTTCGGGAATGACAGTGCAGCAGGTAGATGGTTTTAATATGATGACCGTTATGAGTTTAATATCAATGAAGAGCTTTGGCTGTACCGATCTTAAGTTTTATGAATTGGATTTTATTGAACAGGCGAAAAAGAAAAACATGACTTTTGGCGGTTTAGAAACAGTGAAATCGCAATTTTCTATTTTAGAAGGCGCTTATTCTAATGACGAAATGATTAAGATGCTTGAGGAATCGGATCAAGAAGCGACTTCGAAATTAGTTGAGGAATATAAAAAAGAAAACATTGATGCTTTGTATGATATCATCACAGATAAAAAAGTAACCAGCGAAAAAACTAAAAAAGAAATTCTGGACAACAGAAATTTAAACTGGATTAAAATTATGCCAGAACTTATGGAGAAAGAAACAGTCTTTTTTGCAGTGGGATCGGCACATTTGGGAGGTGAGTTTGGAGTAATTGATTTGTTAAGAAAAGCAGGGTATAGTGTAAAACCAGTATTGAACTAAACTTATTTTGAAAGAGAAAGAGCAAGAATTTTTAAAACGGATAGAAAGTCATAAAGGGATTCTCTACAAAGTTTCTAAAATGTACATGGACAATCATGATGATCAGCAGGATTTGTTTCAGGAAATTGTCTGCCAATTATGGAAATCGTATGATACTTTTAGAAATGAAAGCCAGTTTTCGACTTGGATGTACAGAGTCGCGGTAAATACAGCCATTGTTTTTTTGAAGAAAGAAAAGAAGAAGGTTGATAAATACGAAATAGCTTCAGAAAATATTAAAGAGGATGAAGGGGATTCGGCAATAAAAGAAAGTCAGCTGGAGCATTTTTATAAAGCGGTTCAAAAGCTTGAAAAAATTGATAAAGCGATCATATTTTATCAGCTAGAAGGCTTTTCTCATAGAGAAATTGGGGATAATCTCGGAATTTCTGAGGGCAATGCCAGGGTTAAATTAAATAGAGCAAAAGAAAAATTAAAAGAAATTATTAAAAATCAAGGATATGGATTTTAACGATATACAAAACGCATGGAACAATGAAAAGACTGAAAATGTAGTTGTTCCAAATAATTTAGAAAAAATACAATCGGCAAATACGCCTTTGGATAAGATCCGAAAAAATTTGAAGGGTGAATTAATTGGGCAGTCAGTAGCTGTTGTTTTAATGGGCTTCACACCAATTTTATTCGACTTTCCTTCAAAATGGATCGTTCCGTTTTATTTGCTTTACAGTATTTTTACGTCAGTGACTGTGTATTATTTGGTGAAACTTTACATTTTTTATAAGAGACTAAATAAGATTAATTTAAAAACTAAGGACAGTCTTTATGAAACGTATTTTGACATCAGACTTCATATGGAATTGTACAAAACTTTCGGGTTTGCTTTGACTCCGTTTTTGGTTTTGTTTTTAGTTGGCTTTTTGTACTATAGGTTTTCCCTAAAGCCAGGTTTTCAATTGGATAATTTTAGCAATCAGTTTCTGATTGGTGTTTTTGTAATGGTTGCGTTTTCGATTTTATGGATGGGAATTACCTTAGAGTGGTGGGTGCGTTCTTATTACGGAAAATATGCTAGAGAAATCAGAAAAGTAATCGATGAGTTAAAAGAGGAATAAAACTCAATTAAAAAAACGATTTAAAATAAAAAATCCATTCTGTTTCATCACAGAATGGATTTTTTTATGGAGTAATTATTTAATTTTTATTGAAATATGATTTTCTTCGTAACGATATGATCATTTTCTAAAGTCACTTTCACCAATAAAACTTGATTACTTGATTGTAGATTTTGAATAGATAATTCGGTCTCATTCACTTTCTTTTTGTTGTATAATAAATGTCCCGCAATATCATAAACAGAAACTTCTTTGATGTTTTCGTTTAACGAATTCACTTTTACAATTTTGTCTTTTACTGAAACCAAAAGATTATTATCAGCACTTTCGAAATCCTCATTTCCTAATGTTTTGTTGGTATAACGTAAGACAAAACGATCTGTAAAAGTTCCGATTGCACTAGAAAAAGTATAATTTGAAGTTCTTAAATCATGAATTTTTTCTAGAAGTTTGTCTTCAAGATATACTTCTTGTCCAGTAAAGAATCCGTCAACCTCATTTATTGCGATTGTAAAATCACCCGCGATAGTCGTTTTGTATCCTACAGGAACTGTTTCTGTGTTGTCAAATGGCAATGCACGAGCCTGAATAGTCAGTTGATTAGTATTGCTGATCGTATAAAAATCAACATAACTGTTGGCATTCATTGTTTCGGCATCATAGTTCGTATCTATATTATTGGTTGCGCCCTCCATATAACCTAATAAGATCTGCTTAAAAGCTCCTTGTTCGTTGCTGAAATTCAACCACAAACGATTTTTATCCCCATCCTCGTTTGCGGCAGTTTTGTAGAACTGAGTATTGTTGCCAACTCTTCGCATAGAGTTTGTAAATACGATTGGAGTTGCAGTGCTGGAGTTAACAAAAAAGCCCTGCCCTGCAGCAATATAACCATTCGGTCTGTCTGCACCAGCTGTTGTGCCTGTGCCTCCTGCTAAAGTATATACGGCATAATCACTGCTGGTATAATTGTATTTTGCGTCACCAGCCACCGCATTGCTTGGAGGAGAATTGTGTGTCCACAAATAAATAGCTCCTGTATGTAGATTGCTGTTTATAAAAGCATCTGCAGATATTGCCGACGGATACGGGTTTCCAATTAGGTACCAATTTCCTGCTATTGTTGTAATAGAAAAGTTTCCATTGTTTGGAACTCCTGTGAATGTAGCCAGATAAGTTGCCGCATTTGTAATACTGTAAGTTTGTGGTGCGCGTACGCTGTAAGACACCCCTGGTGCCATAACCATTTCTCCTCTATAGCTTATTTTCCAAGTGCTGTTGGTAGAATCGTAATAATAATATTTATCTGCCAAAGTTGCAGAAGATAAAGATTTAAGTGTGTAAGCAGAACTGTAAATAGGAGAAGACCAATAGGTAAAATCGTATCGACGAACTGGTTTTGTAATTCTTCTGTAAATAATATTTCCTGTATTGGTAACATTATTAGTCTGTACAAGACTCGAATTGTTTTCAAAAGTTAAAGATCCGGTACTCGAAACCGAAACAGCATTTAATACATTTAGCGTAACGTTAGTTGGCACGACTAAATTTACCCCTGCGCTAACGGTTAGCGCACAAGCATTGATATTGCCGGTAATAGTATAAGGTCCTGAGAAAACAACATTTTTGTTAATATCTGGTGCGCCTTGGCTCCATGCCGTACCATCCCAAGTTGTAGTAGATTGGTTTACAATATTAAAAGGGGCAGATGAAGGTGATTTACAGCCAGAACTAGTGGTGACAGTAAACGAATAAGCCGTTCCAACCGGAATATTTGAAATAGTTGCGGTGGTGCCAGTTCCGGTCGTTACAACTCCTCCCGGAGTTCTTTGTACCGACCATGATCCAGCAGGAAGGTTGCTTAATTCAATACTTCCTAGATTAGAACAGCCGACATTGGTAATTGCGCCAAGAGTTGGCGGTGGAAGTAATATAATTTCAGTTGCAATGTTATCGGTATAACTATGGCCTGATACATCTTCAACAATGTTTAATGACGGATCAGATCCCGAAACTTTTGCAGAGTTTACTACTTTTCCTGCAGAAACATTCGCTGGCGTAATAGTATAAGTTCCCGTTAATGTTCTGGTATCTCCAGCAGCCAAAGTCGGAATAGAATTTCCAGCGATAGTTAATCCTGCCATCGGATCCGAAACACTAATATTGCTGATCGGAACCTCTCCAGTATTTTTAATATCAAAAGAATAGGTAAGAACATCGCCTGCTTTTCCACAAGCCGAAGGCATTGAAACACTTTTGATCATGCTTAATTCGGCAATTTTTAAAGATTCGGTATTAAAAGCAATAAAAGCGCAATCGGAGTTTCCAGAAAACGTAACCACAAAACGGTCTACTTGAGAAGCATTTGCAGCAGTAATACCAAATGAGCTGGTTTCAATTCCGAGCATTCTAATATCTCTTTTGTCAGCAGCGGTAAAGGCTGGAGCACCATTGTCTGCTCTAAATAAATCTAAACTGTAAGTACCGACTGCATCGATAGAAACAAAATTTACCGATATTTCAGTTCCAATAGTATTTCCAGCAGCATCAACAAATTTAAATTTGTCTGGTGTTCCTCCTGGTTCTGCAACTTGTGTTACAATAAGATCGGGTTTTCCGTCTCCGATTCCTGTAATGTTTAGATTGTTCGTCCCGATTTTAAATTCGGCAGTTCCCGCTTTTATGTTTGCGATTCCCGTTCCTAGAGTTAATCCGTTGACACCATCGGTAAGTCTTGCGGCAAGTTCTGGACCAGTAGCAGTTGTCCCTACAAGAGGCGGTTCTAATTTAGTGACAGCGTTAGATCCATCAATCATCGAGCCTTGTAAAAAATAGGTGTCGGTTGTGTAACCTAAAGATTGAATTTTTAAAGCTCTGAATTTTTGCGGAACGAAAGTAACACCCTGCGTAGTAAGAGTATTGTCGTTTACGCCTGTAGAATAGGTGGTCCCGTTCCACTGAAAGGCAAGTAAGTTGTTGGCAGTATCTGGACGATTGTTTACCAGTGTTTTGTCATTTGATGTCCAGTAACCTTTCCAGTCTGTGTGAATTCTTGATATTCTAAGTTGTGCAGTTGTCTTTATTGAAAATAAAAAAAACGACAACATTAAAAAATGCATCGTAAAAGAACGAAAGTGCAAATGCAATTTTTGTGACATGGGGTTGACGGTTTAGGGTTGGTTTAGTTATTTTTTTTCTCTTTTGCTTTTTCTTCTTATTGAAAAAAGTAAGCTCTAAAATCTGTTTTAATTTAGGTTAATCTCTATGCATAAAAATCCGGCAATGTTAGCTGCCGGATTTTGGTATGTTCTTAAATCAATTAATGAAATATAATTTTCTTAGTTACTGTGTAACCATTTTCCATCGTAACCTTTGCAAGTAAAACTTGTTCGCCAGACTGCAGATTGCTAATCTGATGCTCACTGCTGTTTACTTTGTTCTTACTGTAAAGCTGCTGTCCAGCTATATTGTAAATAAGAATGTCTTTTATGTTTTCCTGCGAAGAAGTAATTTTGATCAACTTGTCTTTTACAGAAATTAAAACACTTTCTGCGGTATTTTCAAAATCACCGGTTCCTAATGTTTTATTAGTATATTTTAGAACAAAACGATTTGTAAAAGTTCCGACAGCAGTTGTAAAAGTGTAATTGGCTGCACGCAGATCTACAATTTTACCATTCGTTTTATCTTCTAAATAAACAGCTTGACTAGTAAATAAACCATCAACATGATCAATCGAAATTGTAAAATCACCTGCGATAGTACTTTTGTATCCTAACGGAACTTCTTCAGTATCTGTAAATGGTAAAGCACGAGCTTGGATAGTCAATTTTTCGGCATCACTTATAGTATAAAAATCAACATAACTGTTACCGCTCATAGTAACTGCATCATAATTTAGATCGATACTATTTGTCGCACCGTCCATGTAACCAAGAAGTATTTGTTTAAAAGCACCTTGTTCATTGGTAAAATTCAGCCACAAACGATTTTTCTCAATAGCATCCGTTTTAGCAGTCTTAAAAAATTGACCATTTTTACTGCCAACACGCATATCGTTATTAAATACAATAGATTTAGTTCCAGTTGGGTAAACAAAGAAAGCTTGTCCAGAAGCAATAAACCCATCACCCACAACTGCATTATTATGTGTTACAACATGACCTGTAAGATTAAATACTGCATAGTCATCGCTGGTGTAATTGTATTTAGCATCTCCTGCAACAGCGCTGCTAGGAAGTGATTTGTGTGTCCAGAAGTACAATGCTCCAGTTTCAACACCATTTAATGATAAATTTAAATTGATGAACTTTTCAGCATCAACAGCAGAAGGATACGGATTTCCGATTAAGTTCCATTTTGAATTTGATGTAGTAGCATCGATGTCTCCATTGTTAGGAATACCTTTAAAAGTTGCTGTATAAACCTGACCAGAACCTGTAAGAGCATACGTCTGTGGTGCTCTCACACTATAACCTTTTGCTAAAGCCATACTCATAGTACCTTTTCCGTTTATTTTCCAAGCCGAAGTAGCAGCGTCATAATAATAATATTTGTCGCCCAAAGTTGCTGGTGATAAATTGTTAAGCGTAAAGTTCGATTCAAACGTAACAGGAGAAGACCAATAAGTAAAATCGTAACGACGCACCGGCTGAGTATCTCTTATTAATTCGAATGAAGTTGTAGAACCTTTATAGAAATCCTTACTTGAAGTAGTCTGTAAAAGAGATCCTCCGTTTTGCAAAATCAGTTTACCGTTTACATTTAAGTCTTGATCTACGGTTAAAGTTTTTCCGTCTGGAACAGTCAAACTCGCGCCGGCATCAATTGTACAAGAACAAACCTGAAGATCATTATTTAAGATAGTCGGCGTAGAAATTTTAATCGAAGTTGTATTGGATGGGAAAGTTCCTGTTCCATCATATGTAGTAGGGTTATCAACAAAATTTAGTGCGACATTTGCATCTCCGCCGTTCTCTCTTAAACGAACTTCTACTCTAGAATTTTGGTTTAAGAAATAAAGCGTAGGTGAATTTACTTCTCTAGCATTAGGACTGTAACCATCGTAATAGTATACCTCCTGGCCGTCAATAAAAATTTGTACAGCGTCGTCAAAGTTTGCAAAAGTAAGCTTGTAGCGGCCACAAGGAAACCCTTCACGTTTGTATGTTAAAGCAAAATTGTCAATAGGCATTGGTGCGCCTTGCCACGCAGGAGAGTATGATGGTGATTGCCCTTTTGGCCAAAATTTTTGACTGTCAAAGCTTAAATCCTTGTCTACATAAGTTCCAGCAAAAGCGGCACTTGGTAATGTCAGATCAGGTAAATTGAAACCATATACATTCCACTGATTAATTCCAAACGGAAGTGAAGCATTGGCAGCATTTACAGCGCCATATGAAAAGGAAACTCTTGCGATGCCGCCTTTTTCATAATACTCATATACGAAACTATGTGATCCTGCCGATAATGGAACTTGCGCTACATAGGTATTGTATCCATGATCACTCCAAGAGTTTGCTGGACTAACGTTTACTATATTTCCGTCAATGTAAAGTCGTACTCCGTCATCTCCTCCAATTGTAAAGTTATAGGTATCAGCTACAGTAGTAGTCTGCATCAAATAGCGCACAAGGAAATTTTCTGCAGGAACAGGTCCGCAAAAATTATCTGCTTCAACTGTGGCGTCTCCTGTAATAGTACCATATTCTACATTTCTTTCAAAATTTGCTTTTTCTGCAACACTTCCTACATAGGTTGTTGCAGCAGGAATGTTTCCTGTATAAGTATACACATATCCTTTCCAAAAATTATTTCCTGGAGTTAGTGTTGCCGCACATGGTGGTGCGGTTACATTTACAGTAACTGTTGCAGTAGAATAATCGGTTCCATTAAACAAAGTATATGTAAAAGTAGTCGTACCTACGAAATCTGCAGCTGGAGTAAACGTAACATTTGTTGTGCCATTAACCGCAACTGTTCCTCCAGTACTTGGCTGTGTAACGGTTATAGAAGTTAGGGGATTATAGTTTTCGTCATTAGATAAAATGGCAATCGGGATTGCAGTATTTTTAGCTGTAGATGCTGTGTCCGGATTTGCAGTCAATAAATTTGAAGGTTCAACAACACCCGTAATAGTTGGTCCTACTTCTCCTCCGTAATCATGTTTTATTTTGAAATAACCGTTATATTGATTCGGTACCGCGTATGGGTATATTCTGATATAAAAAGTTTGAGTGGTACTGCTTGTTACGATAGTATTTGCAGGGAAATTTAGGGTAACCTGAGTGTCAGCTCCTAATACAGCATTTGTTTCTCCTGCCAATACTGTTCCGCCATCGGCAAAAGTTGGGTCAGTAGAATAGCGCACCTGATATTTAGTAGCACCTTCATTATTTTCTGTTGGAGAATTATAAATAAAACTAAATTGCGTAAGTGTAAGTCTGTAATTCGTTTTAGGAGTAATGCTTACCTGTACATATTTGTCTTTATTGAATGTCGGTGTACCATTTACACCACTTAAATTAAAATAATTTGGGTTGCTGTAAGTGGCTAAAGCCATGCTAGCTGCCGAGATATCATTTCCAGTTATATTTGGATCTGTTACCACAGCTTTTGGCTGCTGTAATGCACCATTCCAGATAATTAATCGTGGAGTAAGTTCGGTAACTGTTACTGATACAGTTGCTGTAGATGATTTAGCACCAGCTGTTAAAGTATACGTAAACGAAGTCGTTCCTTTAAAAGTTGCTGTAGGCGTAAAAGTAAAAACGTTATTATTTCGGGTAACCGTACCAGCAGCTGCAGGCGGCTGTGTATTAGTAATAACTGCTCCTGCGTAATTACTATCGTTTGTTAATGGATTAAATGAAACAGCTCTTTTTTCCTGAGTCGTTACAAGATCATCATTAGCATTTAAATCATTTGTGTCATAGTTTAAAACAGTTCCTGTAAAAGTTGGAGTAGTGTTTCCTGCATCAAGAGTATTAGAATTAATCAAAAACAGAGGCGAGTTGTTGTCTTTGTTCGATTGTAATTTGTAACCATAAATACGTAAAGTCAATTTTTCTCCTGGATAAAGAGTTACATTCGATAAATCCAATGATTTGGTTACTTTTCCAGTTCCAGTTTGATCATCTATTAACAAAGTGCTTGTAGCAAAATCATCTTTAGAATAACGAACCTGATATCTTTGTACATAAAGATTGGCATCTCCTCTATAAGTAAAATTAAACGCATTCAATTTAATTTTATAGCCTGTTTTTGCCGAAACACTAACCTGAAAATATTTTGTGGCGTCTATACTAAATTGAGTTGGCCAAGGACTTCCTTTAAAGCCCTCGTTTGCAAGAGCATCTAGGGTTATACCAGATCCATTGGTCATACTTTCTGCCCCAACTGCGTTTGTAGATACTAAAATGTTTGGCAGTTTAGTATCAGGACCATTCCATTTTACTAAAGCAGTAGTAGTCGGGTCAGTAACTGTTACATTTACAGTTGCTGTAGAAGTATTTGTGCCGTCTCCAATGGTATAATTAAATGAAGTTGTCCCAGTAAATCCATCTGCAGGAGAGAATTTTATTGTTTTGTCTGCATTAACAACTGCAGTTCCGTTAGCAGATTGAGAAGCTATCGTTACTGTAGAAATGGGATTAGCTGCCTGCGTATCATTAGATAATACGTTAATTGATACAAAATTGTTTTTTATACTTGTGGCGTTATCGTTATTGGCTTTTAATGTTGGATTGTTAATGCTAACATTTCCATTTATAGTTGGTACACTATAAGTTCCTCCACTGTTTACATCTGGATGTGAACTAATTAACCCCCATCTAGCACCATTCCACCCATTTGCACTATAGTAACCATAAAAACGGATGTACATTGTTTCTCCAGGAAGTAAAAAAACATTTGCAGGAAAAGTTGCAACAGCATTGTTTTTTCCTGTTAGTGAACTTTGATTATCTAGTAATAAAGTTCCATTCGATGGAAAAGAAGGGTCTTTAGAATAGCGAATCTGGTATTTTCTACATGTTTGCGGATTATCGTAGTCAAAATAAGCATATTTTAAACTAGTTAAATCAATTCTATAACCAGCATCTGCTGTAATTGATATTTGGATGTAAGTATTTGAGTTGATAGAATTTGCAGTTGGCCAGTTTGTACCGGTAAATCCAACATAGTTCAACATTGATAGATTACTTCCTGTCATGTCTGTAGAAGTGACATGAGCAGCTAAAACGGTTGGAGTAAAATTGTTTGGATTGTCCCATCTCACCAAATCAGTTTGAGCAAATCCAAAAAAAGGTAACAATAAAAATAAAAGTAAAGTTTTCTTCATGTTAAATGTTTTCTATCAGGTTGTTATGCGGGCATAGGATTTAACAGCCGTCGCAAAGATAGATACATCTACGTGTGGTAAATAGTTCGGGTTTTAGGAACCCTTATTTAATCGATGAAATGTTAAAATAATCGACGAAATGCATAATGAAAACAGCAGATTTATGGAAATTCTTATAAATCTGACTGTTAAAAAATAAGAAAAATCGCAAATTGAAGCAATTTTTTAAGTGTTTTTTTGAGCTTTTTGTTCAAAAAACGCGAGTTTAGTTATAAAATCCAAAAGAATGGAATAATTTATAACCAATGGTTATGGTTAAATCCGTAAGGAATTTAAGATAATTCAAAACGGTAGCAATTGATAATGAGAATATAGCTGATTTTGTAATTTTTGACCGAAAAGTTAAACAAAAAAATCAGCCCTGATTTTTCTCTAATTCTTTTACTTTTTCATAGACAAGATCGCTCTCAAAACCTCTTCGCAGAAGATAGTCACAAAATTTCTTGCGTTTTTTCAGTTGATTGGTTTCCGTTAAGATGTTCCAAGACCTTTCCGCTAGATTTTCAAAAGTCGAAAGATATTCTTCAATTGTAATTTCTTTCATAGCCAGCGTAATATTTGCAGCAGATATTTGTCTGGCTTTCAGTTCGTTTTTGATTCGAATTCTGCCCCAGCTTTTCATTCGGTGTTTGCCTCTGGCAAAGCTGCAGGCAAAGCGGGTTTCGTTAAGGAAATTTCCCTCAATAAGCTTAACTATAATAAAATCAGCTTCATCGGGTGTCATTTTGAGACTATATAGCTTTGCGGCGACTTCTTGATGACATCTTTCTTGATAAGCACAAAAATGTTCTAATTTTTGCAGCGCTTCATTGGGTGTAAAAGTGTTTTTCATCGGGTTTTTCTCTCCTTTTAACGATTATATCATAAAGTAATCATTTGATAATCAAATAATTCTTAAAATTGTTAAATTTTTCTGTGATTTGATTTGCTTAAATCCTTGGGATTGTCAGTAAATTAAATATTTTTGTAAGTGATTTTAACATTTGTTGGAACTTTCTTCAAGACAGGATTTTAACACTATTTAGATCTCAAATTCAAAGCACAAAATTCGGAATACTTTTTTAAAGAAATGCCCTTTTTTTGTTTTGAATAGCCCAAAAACAAATTTATCATTAAATACCACTAGCCTATGAAACGAAAATTACTTTTGTTAATTATTTTTATCGTTTTTCCTTGTATAACTTTTGGACAATCTATTTGGACCAATCCAATAGGAAATAATTCTAGCGGATCAAATCCATATACAACTGGTCAGACAGTTGACCCAAATATTACAGTAAGTGGAATTGGAAGAGCATCTGCATTAATAGGATCTAACGTTAATGGTAGATATGCCGCTTCTAATTGGACAGGAACAACTGCTATTAATTTAAATAATTATTTTGAGTTTACTTTGACTCCAAATTCTGGTATTGGTATTAATTTTGTTAGTTTAGAATATGATGGACAGATAAGCGGAAGTGGTGGAAACTTCACCAATTTTGCGATTAGATCTAGCATTGATGGATTTAGCTCCAATATTTCGACTCCTGGTTCTGGAGGTGGTACCATATCGTTGTCAGCAGCAGCATTTCAAGGTGTAACATCTGCAATAACTTTTAGAATTTATGCATGGGGTGCTGCTACTAGTAGAGTATATGGTATAAATGATTTTACTTTTAATGGAACAATTTGTCGCTCAGCAGCAACTACAACACCGACTATAATTTGTCAAGGAGATGCAGCAACCATAAATGCTACTTCAACTTCGGCTGTTACAGGAAATACTTTTTCCGGGTCTTGGAATGGGGGTAGTGATCCAACAGCCAGAATTATTGCTTCTGCGATGAATGATAATGCTACCTGTGCCTTTGGAAATACTGTAAGAAATTATACGACAATAAATTTTACAGTAAATACAACCGGAAATTATGTCTTTAAAATGGCAGATACTGACGATTATGACGGTATGGCCTACATATATACGGGAAATTTTACTCCAGGTACATGTAGTGGAGGAGGGACATGGATAAGAGGTGACGATGATCATGGGACATTATACTCCGAGCCAAGGTTGACCACAACGCTAACTGCAGGAGTTGTGTACACATTAATTTCTACAACTTATTCGAATAATAATGGAACATATTCTGGTAATTATTCATGGAGCGTTACGGCTCCAGCTGGCGGACAGGTAACATTATTGCCAATAGAATGGTACACAGCTTCGACAGGTGGTACTTTCTTAGGTGGAGGTTCTCCGTTTAATCCTGTTGGAGTTGCAGGTTCAGGTTTGCCAAATACAAATACTCCAGGGCCATATACATTTTATGCGCAGGCAGTTGGAGCATGTACAAGGACTCCAGTTACATTAACCATAAATCCAAAAGCGACGATTAACGCTATGACAGCTACAATTTGTTCTGGAGGAACATTTACTGTAACTCCCGTAAATGGAACAAATGGCACTGTTCCGGCAAACACTACTTATAGCTGGGCAATACCAACAATGCCTGATGGAGTAAAAGGAGCTGTGGCAGGAAGCGGTGCTTCTAATATTTCAGGTACATTAACCAATATTAATACCACTTCGCAAAACGTAGTTTATGCAGTTACGCCTTTAACGGGAAGCTGTTCTGGAACTCCTTTTAATGTAACAGTAACAGTAAATCCAAGCGAGATTAATAATAAAATAACACTAGCTGGTTCCACACAAACTTGTGATACAGCAGCTGAAGGAGGTAATGCTTCTTTGGTTGCGCCTGCAGGGACATATTTTAATAATGTAAGTTTTGCCAGTTATGGGTTGCCAAACGGTTCTTGTGGTTCTTTTACAATAGGAAATACTTGTCATTCTAATTTAAGTCAATCGGTTTCCGAAACTTATCTTTTAGGAAATACCAATTCTATTACTATTCCAGCAACAAATATGGTTTTTGATGACGCCTGTGTTGGAACAGAAAAAAGATTATATGTTTCTGCAAATTATTCACAGCCAATATGTTCAGGTACAATACCAGGAGTTATTTCTGGAACTCTTCCAACAGGAACTGTAACGGCTTATTTATGGGAAAGCAGTACTTCAGGTGCGGCAGGGCCTTTTGGAAATGCAGCTGGAACTAATAATACGCAAAATTATACTCCAACTGTTGCCTTAACTCAAGATACTTGGTTTAGAAGAAAAGTTACGGTTAATGGATGTACAAATATTTCTGGCCTGGTATTGGTAAAAGTTAGTGCACTGCCTACAATTACACATGCAGCAACAGCAGCATCAATTTGTCAGGGTACAATAAGTACAACTTTAGCGTACACGGCTACAACAGGAACTCCGACAACTTACAGTATTGCTTGGAATTCAACACCATCAAATTCTTTCCTTGGTGTTGCAAATGCATCATTAAATTCTAGTCCTATTACTATAGCAATTCCATCAGGAGCTGCAGCAGGAACATATACAGGAACATTAACTGTTAAAAATGCTAATGGATGTACTAGTGCGGGAACAAATTTTACTGTTACAGTAAATCCTCTTCCAGCAGCAGCAGGAACCATTAGCGGAACCTCTCCTGTATGTCAGGGACAAAATGGTGTTACTTATTCAGTTCCTGCAATAACCGATGCAACGGGATATACATGGACTTTACCAGCGGGAGCTACAATTGCATCTGGCTCAAATACCCGTACAATTACAGTTAATTTTTCTGCAACAGCGGTAACTGGAAATATTACAGTTCAAGGAACAAACAGCTGTGGAAACGGAACAGTATCAAACAATTTTGCAGTTACAGTAAATCCTCTTCCAGCTGCAGCGGGAACTATTACGGGAGTATCCCCAGTTTGTCAGGGACAAAATGGAGTTACTTACTCAGTTCCTGCAATAACCAATGCAACAGGATATACATGGACTTTACCAGCAGGAACTGCAATAGCATCTGGTGCAAATACCCGTACAATTACAGTTAATTTTTCTGCAACAGCGGTAACTGGAAATATCACAGTTCAAGGAACAAACAGCTGTGGAAACGGAACAGTATCAAACAATTTTGCAGTTACAGTAAATCCTCTTCCAGCAGCAGCGGGAACTATCAGCGGTACGTCTCCTGTTTGTCAAGGACAAAATGGTGTTACTTACTCAGTTCCTGCAATAACCGATGCAACGGGATATACATGGACTTTGCCAGCAGGAGCAACAATAGCATCTGGTGCAAATACTAATACAATTACAGTTAATTTTTCTGCAACAGCGGTAACAGGTAATATTACAGTTCGAGGAACAAACAGCTGTGGAAACGGAACAGTGTCAAACAATTTTGCAGTTACAGTAAATCCTCTTCCAGCAGCAGCGGGAACTATCAGCGGTACGTCTCCTGTTTGTCAAGGACAAAATGGAGTTTCTTATTCAGTTCCGACGATTGCCAATGCAACAGGATATACATGGACTTTACCAGCAGGAGCTGCAATTGCATCTGGTGCAAATACTAATACAATTACAGTTAATTTTTCTGCAACAGCGGTAACAGGTAATATTACAGTTCGAGGAACAAACAGCTGTGGAAACGGAACAGTGTCAGGCAATTTTGCAGTTACAGTAAATCCTCTTCCAGCGGCAGCGGGAACTATTACTGGAGTATCCCCAGTTTGTCAGGGACAAAATGGAGTTACTTACTCAGTTCCTGCAATAACCAATGCAACAGGATATACATGGACTTTACCAGCAGGAGCAACAATAGCATCTGGCGCAAATACTAATACAATTACAGTTAATTTTTCTTCAACAGCGGTAACAGGTAATATTACAGTTCGAGGAACAAACAGCTGTGGAAACGGAACAGTGTCAGGCAATTTTGCAGTTACGGTAAATCCTCTTCCAGCAGCAGCAGGAACGATTAGCGGAACATCTCCTGTATGTCAGGGACAAAATGGAGTTACTTACTCAGTTCCTGCAATTACAAATGCAACAGGATATACATGGACTTTACCAGCAGGAGCTACAATTGCATCTGGTGCAAATACCCGTACAATTACAGTTAATTATTCTGCAACAGCGGTAACTGGAAATATTACAGTTCAAGGAACAAACAGCTGTGGAAACGGAATAGTATCAGGAAATTTTGCAGTTACGGTAAACTCAATGCCATCAACCCCAGTTGCTAGCGTAACTACACAGCCAAATTGTGGTGTGCCGACAGGAACCATTACAGTTACAAGTCCGGCTCCTGCAGCGGGAATCACGTATAGTATTAATGGATCAGTCTATACTAATACCGACGGTATTTTTACAGGTGTAGCACCGGGATCTTATACAGTATCGGTAAGAAACGGTTCTGGTTGTACTGCATCAATGGCAGCACCATTGAGTGTAACAATGACTGGTTCTAAAGTTTGGAATGGTGACACCAGTACAGATTGGAACGTAAGTACAAACTGGACTCCAAACGGTGTTCCAAACGATGGTGATTGCGTAGTGATACCAGATTTAACATTCATTACCAATAAACCAGCTGTTTCTGGAACGGGAGCTATAGCATTTGCCTATTCTCTTTTAGTAAATGACAAAAGTTCGTTAACGGTAAACAGTCTTTCTACTTTAAAAGTAGAAAATGCCGTAACGGTACAAGGAGATGGAGCTTTAGTTTTTGAGGACAAATCAAGTTTGGTTCAGACATCAAATATTGCGAATATTGGAAACATCACATACAAACGCCGTACAAAACCAGTTCGTCGATATGACTTTACTTATTGGACAGCTCCAATTTATAGTGCAGCTTATAAACTTACTAATTTATCGCCTGCTACACTAGGAGATAAATACTATTATTATGATGCTGCAAATTCTGTTTGGAAGATCAACGGAAAAGGGACTATGACAATGGAACGTGCACATGGCTACAGCGTGAGAGCACCGCAGACTTATGCTATTACAGGTGCAGGTCAGGTATATGAAGCTGAATTTAGAGGTGTACCGAATAACGGAGATATCAGTGCTGGAACAGTAAACGGGAAATGGAACTTAATCGGAAACCCATATCCATCTGCAATTGATGCCGAAGAGTTTATTGATTTAAATGCAAGTTTAAATGGTATCGATACAGGAGCATTGTATTTCTGGACTCATAAATCGCTGCCAAGTGATGCAGTAGATGGTGATGCAAAATACAATTATACAAGCGACGATTATGCTGTTTTAAATCTTACAGGGGCAACAGTAACAGTTCCAGGTGCAGAACCAGTAGATAAATTTATTGGATCCGCACAAGCTTTCTTCTTATATCCAACGGGAAGTAATACCAATTCGATTACTTTCACCAATGCTATGCGTGACAAAGTGGGAAAAAATTCTCAGTTTTTCAAAACAGCAAAAACAAGCAGTATTGAAAAAAATCGTTTGTGGTTAAACCTTAGTAATGCACAAGGAGCTTTCAAACAAGCTTTGGTTGGTTATGTTCAAGGAGCTACAAACAACTTTGATAATAATTTTGATGCTGTAACTATGAGCGGAAATACTTTTATAGATTTCTACACTATTAGTAATTCAGAAAAGCTGACGATTCAGGCGCGTGCAATACCATTTGATAATTCAGAAGTTATTCCGTTAGGATACAAAACTACTGTTGCAGGAGATTTTACTATCGGAATTGATCATGTTGACGGATTATTTACGAGTCAAGCTGTTTATTTAGAAGATAAAACTACTTCGAAAATCATAGATCTTCGTACAGGAAATTATACGTTCAAAACCGCAATCGGAACTTTTACAGACCGTTTTGTTCTTAGATATACCGACAAAACATTAGGAACAGGCGATTTCGAAAATCTTGAGAACACAGTAGTAGTTATTGTAAAAGATAAAAATATCAAAGTAGTTTCTTCAAAAGAAAACATAAAAGACGTATTGGTATACAATATTGGAGGTCAGGAACTTTATAACAAAAAGAAAGTAAATGCATCAGAATTGCAGATCACAAATCTTCAGGCTGCTGATCAGGTATTGTTAGTCAAAATAACATTAGAAAATGGACATACTGTTACTAAGAAAATTGTATTTCATTAAAAAATAATAAACAGAAACGTTTATTTCTTAAGCCCATCCTAGACAATAGAATGGGCTTTTTTATTTTTAGAAATATCCCTTAATCACGGTATTGCCAGTGAATGAAGAATCTTTTAATTTTCGGTTAATTCTTACAATGTGATTAATCTAATACTTTTGGTTTTGAAAATTATAAAACGTTCTTTATTTGGTTTCGTTATCCTGTTATTTTGTTCTGTACTTTCTGCACAGCAAGGCAAAGTTGATCTTAGCTTTAATACTATAGACGACGGTCTGACTGGAGATGGTTTTGACAATGCTGTCCGGACTTTGGTTTTACAACCCGACGGCAATTTAATTGTAGGCGGTGAATTTTTGAGTCTGAACGGAGTTCCAACGGCCTATTTAACAAGATTAAAACCAGACGGATCTGTCGACGAGACTTTTAATACAGGAGCAGGTTTTAATGGAAAAATTTACAAGGTATGCCCGCAGTCAGACGGAAAGCTTTTAGTCGGAGGCAGTTTTACCAGTTTCGACGGTCATAGTGCGGGGAGATTAATTCGATTAAATGCAGATGGCTCTTATGATGCTTCTTTTAATACAAGAATTGGTGCCCCGACCGGAATTGTTTACGATATGGCAGAGCAGCCCGACGGAAACATTATTATTGTGGGAAGTTTTGCAAAATATAATACTGTAACAGTCAATAGAATTGTTCGTTTATTTTCTAACGGTTCTATAGATCCTTCCTTTGCTACAGGAATCGGTTCAAGCGTAAACATTACCAGCGTCAAAGTGCTGACTTCTAATAAAATTTTAATTGGAGGTAATTTTATTTCTTTTAATGGTACTTCAGCCAATAGAATTGCCAGATTAAATCCAAACGGAAGTATTGATACTAGTTTTAATATCGGGACAGGTTTTAATGAAAATGTTAATGTCCTTGCTGTTCAGCCTGACGGAAAGATCGTGGCGGGAGGAAATTTTACAAGTTTTAACGAAATTGAAGCCAGCAGAATTATTCGACTCAACGAAGACGGCACGCCAGATACAGCTTTTGTATCTGGTTCGGGATTTAGCAAAGAGGGAGTTCAGACCATTAAAATTGACGGCGTTGGGAACATAATGGCGGGCGGATCTTTTACTGGATTTTACGATGGAAGCAATGTTAACAGAGTAGTTTTCTTAAATACCGATGGCAGTATAAAAAGTGATTTTGATCTCAGCAGCGGTCCTGGTTCTGCATCTGTTTTTGCATTAGAAACCGATCAAGACGGATCTTGGTTTATTGGCGGCTCCTTTGTTCTTTTTGATGGGCAAATCCAAGGCAGGCTTGCAAAAGTGTCGGATGAAGGCGAACATGATAGCGCTTATCTGGCAGCGGGTGTAGGTTTTGATAATTCTGTTCTTAATCTTCTTCCCGTAGAAAACAAAAAGACGATCGCTGTAGGAAGTTTTACAAAATTCAATGCTATTCCAACGTATCGGATTGCCCGCCTTTTAGAAAACGGATTACTAGATCCCTCTTTTAATTCAGAGAAATCGGGAGCAGATAATTTAATCAAAACTGCAGTGCTTCAAAATGACGGAAAGATTATTCTAGGCGGTAATTTTACAAAATACAATGAGGTGCAAAATAATCGTATTGTCCGAATTTTACCTGACGGAGCTATTGATGATTCATTTTCTGTTGGAAAAGGGTTTAATAGTCAAGTGTATGCCATGCAGCTGCAGTCTGACGGGCGCTTGATTGCAGCCGGAAATTTTGCTACCTATAATGGCGTGACTTCCCCTAAAATTGTGCGAATTCTTCCAGACGGATCACGAGACAGCAGTTTTAATCCTGGATTTGGAGCAAATGGAGTAATTGAAGCGATTGCCATACAGCACGATGGAAAAATTTTGGCTGCAGGAAGGTTTACTTCTTTTAATAATGATACTTATGCAAAATTGGTCAGACTAAATGCAGACGGAAGCATAGATAAAACCTTTTTTATCGGCGACGGTTTTGATAAAAATGTCTATGCTGTTGCGCTCCAGTCTGACGGAAAAATAGTATTGGGAGGTAATTTTACAGAGTATAATAGAACAAAACAAAATCGATTGGTACGTTTGAATCCAGACGGGAGTTTAGATACTTCGTTTGAATCTGGGAGTGGTTTTAATAAAGGAGAGGTCCGAACCATTTTAATTCAGCCCGATACTAAAATTATTGTGGGCGGTACTTTTTCTGGAACATATAAAAATGTAACCGCTCTTCGTTTAATAAGACTTCTTGAGAACGGAAATGCAGACAATTCATTTGCAGTAACTCTTAACAACAAACTTTTTGCGGTGACTATTGGAGCCGATTTTAGACTATGGATTGGCGGTAATTTTAATTCCGTTTCTGGAATTTCCAAACACCGAATAGCACGGCTTAAACTTTGTCTGGATTCAACCATTTGGAATGGTATTTCTTGGTCAAGAGGATTTCCGTCAGGCGGAAAAGAAGTAACTTTCAAAGAAGATTTTACACATTTAACTTCTGTAAATGTCTGCAGCTGTACCATCGAAAACCAAAAAACCGTCACTGTAGTAGAGGGAAATACTTTAGGAATTGAGTTTTCGTATTCAGGATCTGGAACTCTTGTGCTGGAAGAAGCAGCAAGCCTTTATCAGTCCGATGATGATATGGTGAATACAGGAATAATACATCTTAAAAGAAAAACACAGCCCGTATTAAAGTTTGATTTTACCTATTGGTCTTCTCCTGTGGCGCCTCAAAAGCTGTTGGATCTTTCGCCGCAAACCCTCGCAGATAAATATTATTCTTATAATGATGTTTTGCAAAATTGGAAGATCGAAAAACCTGCATCAATAATGCAGATCGGTAAAGGTTATTCCATTCGAAGTCCCCAATCTTTTTCGGATACGAATAGATCGGTTTTTGAAGGTGTTTTTAAAGGAATCCCAAATAACGGAAAAGTCGAAATAAATCTTGAAAAGGCCGATGATTACAATCTGATCGGAAATCCTTATCCATCGGCAGTAGACGCTTCTGTTTTTCTAAAGAAAAATGCTTATAAAACCAAAGGAGCACTGTATTTCTGGACACACAATACACCCATCACAAACCGCAAATATACCGCAGATGATTATGCTGTTTACAATCTCTTGGGCGGTACTGCGACAAGAGCAGCTATATCATCAGGTTTTAATAATTATGAACCCGATGGCACCATCGCTTCAGGGCAGGCATTTTTTATTAGAAGTAATACAGCTGGTACAATTGTATTTGATAACAGCATGCGTATCAGCGGTCAAAATAATATGTTTTTTAAACCTGTAAAAGAAAAAGAAAATAGCGGTTCACAAGAATTCAGACACCGCCTTTGGCTGAACATGACCAATAGTCAAGGACTTTTTAAACAAATATTGATCGGTTATGCGCCAGAAGCATCGAATGACTTTGATTTATTATACGATGCAGAATATATGAGCGGCAGCCAATCTGCAGATTTCTATAGTTTGTGTGGCAATACACATTTAGTAATCCAAGGCCGCGCATTTCCGTTTACCGATTCAGATACCGTTAAACTTGGATTTGATATTCAAGCAGCAGATACTTTTGTTATTGAAATAGATCATGCAGATGGAAAATTAGCAGATACAAATGTGTTTTTAGAAGATAAAGAAACACACCAAATGTACGATTTGACAAAAGCAGCTTATAAGTTTAATGTCCCTAAAGGAACATTCGATGATCGGTTTGTACTGCATTTTGATAATCACACTTTAGGAATCCCTTCCAAACTTGAAAATAAAGATCCAGATGTCTGGGTTGCCGTAAATCAGAAAATAATTCAGGTTTTTTCTTCGCAATCCAATATTCAGGACATTTCAATTTATGATGTTTTGGGAAAATTGCTTTATAACAGCAAGCAGATTGCAAGCAAATCAATACAGATTTCAGATTTAAAAGCTGCGAATCAAGTGCTTTTTGTGGAGACAATTCTTGAAAATGGGATTAAAATAAACACCAAAATTATTTTTTAACATAAAATTACGCTTTTTCTATAATGAATGCGACCCTTTTATGAAGATTTTTTGAAGCTGTTTTTCTTTCCACATTTTTCAATTTTTTAAGAATAATGAAAATCTGAAAACGGAGATAAAAAAGAATTTTTGTTAAAAAAATGATTTTTATTTAAAATATTGATTTGTAGGTACATATGCATTTATTAACAGTTTTTTCCTATAATATGTTAAAATCAATTTTTCACTGTTAAAGTTTAGATTTAAAAGATGGATATTTTAACCTTGCGTAAATAAAATCGTACCTTGTTGTAAGCTTTGATCGACAAAATGCTTTAAAAGTCGTCAAAACACACTATAAGCCTTTGATTTTTTTCTTTTTTTATCGCACAAATTTTGAGCTGAATCCTAAGGTTCAGTTTTTTTATCGGCCTAAAATTTCAAACCTATTTATGTACGCCATATTCTGATCTTTTAATTTAAATACCACAACATGAAAAAAAACTTACTCTCAATAGGCATTTTTTTTCAGCCTTCTTTCTCATCTTTTTCTATTTGGAAGCACAAAGCGGCTACGGCTAAAATCCTTTTTAGTCTATTCTTTTTTCTTTTTTATAATTCTTTAATGGCACAGCCTCCGCATAATTTAACCGCCGATGCTTCAATCGTAGTTCCTGCAGGAATTACAAGCATGGGTGTTCAGGCATGGGGTGGCGGCGGTGCTGGTGGTGGTGCAAGTGGAGCTCCTTTACTATCTGGACGAAGCGGTAGTGGCGGCGGTGGCGGCGCTTTTGCAAGTGCAACTATTACAGTAGTTCCAGGAAATACATTAGCTGTTAAAGTTGCAGCCGCAGTAAATGGTACTGCAGGTGCAAATGGAGCAGCTGGTGGACACTCAACTATAACTGGTTTTGAATCTGTGATTTATGCTGCTGGTGGAGCTGGAGGTATAGCAAATACTGCTGGAACTGCACCTGTTGGGGGTAGTGGCGGTACAGTCGCATCTTCTGCTGGGACTACAAGAACTCCTGGTGGTAATGGTACAGCAGGTAATGCAGCTCTCTTGTCACTTGGATTATCAACCGGTGCAGGAGGAGCAGGAGCAGGGACTGGCGGTGGTGCCGGTGGTGCCAGTTTTACAAGTGTACTTTTAGGAAATGGTCCCGGAAATAATGGTAGTCCACTTGGCGGTGGCGGTGGAGGCGCTATGAACTCTGCGTTAGGAGCCGCACAAGCAGGAGGAAGAGGAGAACATGGTCAAGTAATAGTAACTTATACTTGCCCAACCTATTCCTTCACGGGAATTTCAGCAGTACCTGTTTGTACCAGTGTAGGCAATACTTCGGTTGTGACTTTAACTGGAGTAGGTCTCCCAGCAGGAGTTTACACCGTAACTTATAGCAGAAGTGCTCCTTTACAAAATGGTTTAACAGCGGCAATGACTGTAACTACTGCAGGAACAGGAACTTTTACTGCAGTTGGATTAACAGCTCCAGGAATCAGTAGAATCACCGTGACACAATTGCAATCGGGTGTTTGTATAAGTCCAATTTCAACGGCTAATTTTATAGATGTCAATGTTTATGCTCCTAGTGTGGGAGGGACTACTTCAGGTGGAAGTACAATTTGCAGCGGTGCTAATAGTGGGGGTATAATAGTATCTGGTTATACAGGTACAGTAGAAAAATGGCAGCTTGCGGTATCTCCTTTTACAACTTGGTTTGACATTGCAAACTCAAATGGACCAGGTTTTGTTTTTGGACCATTAACACAGACTACACGATTTAGAGCAGTTGTAGTTAACGGAACTTGTTCGGCAGCCACTTCATCAGAAGTCCAAGTAACTGTAAATCCACTTCCAAGTTTGACGGTGAGCAGTGTTACTCCTGTATGTTTTAATTCTTTACCTCAAACTACAGCATTAAATTATACCAATGCATTACAATCGCCAACAACTTATAGTATTACTTGGAGTGCATCACCAACAAACAACTTCTTAGCTGTGACGGATGCAGCACTGCCGGCAAATTCCATTTCGATTACAGTACCAGCGGGAACTGCACCAGGAACTTATACGGGTTCGTTAACAGTAAAAAATAGTAATTGTACCAGTGCTGCGATACCTTTTAGTGTTGTTGTTAACCCGCTTCCAACCATTACGACAACAGGAACGGTAACGGCGGTATGTTCAAGTACAGGGATTCAGACCACAACACTTCCTTATACCGCGACAACCAATACACCCACGCGTTATGCAATTGATTGGGCCACTTTGACCGATCAAGGCTCAACGCCAATTACCTTTTCAGCAGGAGCTGGAACTATTACGGGAATCAGTGTTCCGGCCAATACTCCAGCAGGAAGTTATCCAGGAACGTTGACGATTTTTAATGCAAACAACTGTTCGGTAAATCAAGCGATTACTTTGGTGGTAAATCCGCTTCCAACCATTACGACAACAGGAACTGTAACTCCGGTATGTTCAAGTACAGGAATTCAAAGCACAACACTTCCTTATACCGCGACAACTAATACCCCGACCAGTTATGCGATTGATTGGGCGACTTTGACCGATCAAGGCTCGACACCAATAACCTTTTCAGCAGGAGCTGGAACTATTACAGGAATCAGTGTTCCAGCCAATACTCCAGCAGGAAATTACACAGGAACGTTGACGATTTTTAATGCGAACAGCTGTTCGGTAAACCAAGCGATTACTTTGGTGGTAAATCCGCTTCCGACCATTACAACAACAGGAACGGTAGCACCGGTTTGTTCAAGTACAGGAATTCAAACCACAACACTTCCTTATACCGCGACAACCAATACCCCGACCAGTTATGCAATTGACTGGGCTGTTTTGACCGATCAAGGCTCGACACCAATAACCTTTTCAGCAGGAGCTGGAACTATTACGGGAATCAGTGTTCCGGCCAATACTCCAGCAGGAAATTACACAGGAACGTTGACGATTTTTAATGCGAACAACTGTTCGGTAAACCAAGCGATTACTTTGGTGGTAAATCCGCTTCCGACCATTACGACAACAGGAACTGTGGCACCGGTATGTTCAAGTACAGGGATTCAAACTACGACGCTTCCTTATACCGCGACAACCAATACACCCACGCGTTATGCGATTGACTGGGCGACTTTGACCGATCAAGGCTCAACACCAATAACCTTTTCAGCAGGAGCAGGAACTATTACGGGAATCAGTGTGCCGGCCAATACTCCAGCAGGAAATTATACAGGAACGTTGACGATTTTTAATGCGAACAATTGTTCGGTAAACCAAGCGATTATTTTAGTGGTAAATCCGCTTCCGACCATTGCCACAACAGGAACTGTGGCACCGGTGTGTTCAAGTACAGGGATTCAAACTACGACGCTTCCTTATACCGCGACAACCAATACACCTACGAGTTATGCGATTGATTGGGCGACTTTGACCGATCAAGGCTCAACACCAATAACCTTTTCAGCAGGAGCAGGAACTATTACGGGAATCAGTGTGCCGGCCAATACTCCAGCAGGAAATTACACAGGAACGTTGACGATTTTTAATGCTAACAATTGTTCGGTAAACCAAGCGATTACTTTGGTGGTAAATCCGCTTCCGACTATTACGACAACAGGAACAGTAACTCCAGTGTGTTCAAGTGCAGGGATTCAAACTACGACGCTTCCTTATACCGCAACAACCAATACCCCGACCAGTTATGCGATTGATTGGGCGACTTTGAGCGATCAAGGCTCAACGCCAATAACCTTTTCTGCAGGAGCAGGAACTATTACGGGAATCAGTGTTCCAGCCAATACTCCGGCAGGAAATTATACAGGAACGTTGACGATTTTTAATGCAAACAACTGTTCGGTAAACCAAGCGATTACTTTGGTGGTAAATCCGCTTCCGAACATTACTACAACAGGAACTGTGGCACCGGTATGTTCAAGTGCGGGGATTCAAACTACGACGCTTCCTTATACCGCGACAACTAATACCCCGACCAGTTATGCGATTGATTGGGCGACTTTGACCGATCAAGGCTTAACACCAATAACCTTTTCAGCAGGAGCTGGAACTATTACAGGAATCAGTGTGCCGGCCAATACTCCGGCAGGTAGTTATACAGGAACGTTGACGATTTTTAATGGGAATAACTGTTCGGTAAACCAAGCGATTACTTTGGTGGTAAATGCATTGCCGTCACAACCAGTTGCAACAGTTACAAAATTACCGAACTGTTCTGATAGTACTGGAACAATAACCGTTACCTCACCAGCTTCGGGTACAGGATATACTTATAGTATAGATGGTGTAAATTATAGCAATACATCAGGAATATTTACAGGGCTTTCAGCAGGTACTTACAGCATAACAGTTAGAAGCAGTGCCTCCTGTACTTCTCCAATATTGAGTTTAATCGTTGATCCCGCGACCGTAAAAGAATGGAACGGAAGCGTGAATGCTAATTGGAATAATGCGGCCAACTGGACTCCATCTGGAGTACCGGTTAGTACAGATTGCGTAGAAATTCCTTTAGTTGGCAATGCACCGATAGTTTCGGGAACAAATGCGACTTTTGCAATGCACACCTTAACCGTTGAGGATAACGGTTTAATGATCGTTAATCCTACAAACACAATAACAGTTACCAATGCGGTTACAGTTTCTAATTCAGGTAGTTTGATTTTTGAGGATCGATCAAGTTTGGTTCAGTTATCCAACGCAGTAAATTCAGGAAACATTACTTATAGACGTAAAACAACTCCTGTTAGACGTTATGATTTTACGTATTGGTCATCACCGGTTACCCGTACTCCAGGTTTTACATTAAAAAATTTATCTCCAGGAACACTGGGTGATAAGTATTATAAATACAATCCATTAAGCGGCTGGTCAATATCGTACAACGGAGCAGAAGTTATGGGGAAAGGAGCAGGTTATTCTGTTAGAGCACCGCAAAGTTTTAGTCTTAGCGTGCCTGCGGTATATGATGCAGAATTTGTTGGAGTACCGAATAATGGTCCGGTGAATATCTCTTTAGGAGGAGCAGATACTTGGTCTCTTATCGGAAATCCTTATCCGTCGGCTGTTTATGCAGATCAGTTTATTGCTGATAATCAAGCCAATTTATACGGTACCCTTTATTTTTGGACACACAACTCACTGCCAAGCAGCAGTGTTCCCGGCGATGCACAAAATAATTATACAGAAAGTGATTATGCCATTTATAACTTATCAGGCAGCACCGTTCCAGGAAATATGGAGGGTAACGGAGCAACTACGCCAGGGAATCAATCGCAGCCTTTAGGATATATCGCAGCCGGCCAATCCTTTTTTGTACAATCTAAAACAGCTGGAACGGCAGTTTTTACAAATTCAATGCGTGTCACAGCAAACAACAGTCAGTTTTATAAAACGACCGCGGTTATTGAGCGCCATAGAGTCTGGCTTAATTTATCAAATACTCAGGGAGCATTTAAACAGCTTTTGATCGGCTATGTTCAAGGAGCAACCAATTTTTGGGATAATAATTATGACGCTATTACTATGGATGCTAATAAGTATCTGGATTTCTACAGTATCAATGAAGATAAAAAATTAGTAATTCAAGGACGTGCTCTTCCATTTAATGATACAGATGTTCTTCCGTTGGGTTACAGAAGCGCCATTGTGAGCGAGTTTAGTATCGAAATTGATCATGCAGACGGACTTTTAAATACTACTCCTGTTTATTTAGAAGATAAAAAAATGGGCGTTGTACATAATCTGCAAAAAAGCAGTTATAAATTTAAGACAGAAATAGGGACATTTGATGATCGTTTTTTAATTCGTTTTGGAAGCGGAACTTTAGGTCAGGACGAGTTTGAGAAAACAGCCAATGATGTGTATGTTTCTGTAAAAGACAATACCATTAAGGTCAGTTCAGAGACTTTACAAGAAAACCTTGCCGATATATTCGTATATGATATTTCAGGAAAATTATTATTTACCAAAAAAGCTATTGGAGATACCCAATTTTCGATAGAAAATTTTCAAGTCGCGAATCAGGTTTTAGTGCTCAAGATTGTTTTAGAAAACGGCACTGTAAAAACGACCAAAGTCATATTCTAGAAATAAGAAACCGCTGTAACTTAAATTTACAGCGGTTTTTATTCCTTCATTTGTTTTAATAAGCATAAAGTAAATGAGTTAGAACGGGATTAAACAGATTTGCTTTTCGCAAAAACGCGGATTTACACAGATAAGATCAAAAAAAATCTGTGTAAATCCGCGTTTTCGTGTTAACGAATCTGTCAAATCCGCGTCAAAATAAGTGCTTAGTATTCAAGCGTAGTGAATATACCCAACAAGTTGTTTTTATAAATACTGATGCGTATTTGCAATTGCTTTTTCGTTTTTATAATCAATCCATTTCTGGCCTTTTATTTTTCGCATCATAATATCAAAATGGCGCATGATAAAAACATTATAAGCCGCTTTTGAAAGGTTGCTGATGTTTTTAGGAAAAGAACGCAGACTCATAGAAAATCCCGGAGTTAAATATTTCATATAATGCCAATAACCTTCCGGCATGTACATCATTTCTCCATGCTTTAAATTGGTAATATATCCTTGAACATTTTTAAGGGCGGGAAATTTTTCGTAATCCGGATTATCAAAGTCAATGTCTTCTCTAGAGATCAAAGCGTGAGGAACTTTGTACATAAACTTCGTTTGATCTGGAGCAAATATCATGCATTGTTTTTCTCCATGAAAATGAAAATGCAGTATGTTAGAATAATCAATATCATAATGCATGAAGACCTTCGAATTTTCGCCTCCGAAAAAAATCATCGGCAGCTGCTTCACTAATTTCAAACCAATATCAGGCCATAAAAAATCATTTTTCAGCGATGGTACCTGTTTCATTAAATTATAAAGAAAAATGCGGTAATTGGTAGGCTTTTCTTCCAAAAGATCGATATAATCACTCATCTTCATTTGAGTATGCGCTTCATTAAAACCATCTTCATGATTCACCGGCCGATCATCATACAAAGGCACAATAGCATGACCTGCTATTTCTTTCATATAAGATAATTTCCATTTGCTGTATGCCGGCCAGTCTTCGGTCAGCTCTTCTACAACAACTGGAGTCTGGGTTTTTACATATTGGGAGATAAAATCTTTTTTGGAGATTTTTTTAACCCTTTCTATTTGTTTTAAATTCATTTCTATAAATAAAAAATTGCTTATAACACTGTGTTACAAGCAATTTAATACTGTTTTTTGAAATGTATGAACTCTTTTGCTTAAATTTTTGACTTCATCGATGCTTCAATATTTCTTTCTATAGTATGTCCTGGTCTTGACCATCTTGGTTTTTCACCCAATGGAAGAAATTGAGATTCTGATGCCTCGATTGTTTGGGGCTGCGAAATTTTTATGAAAGGCTTTTGAGGAACCAGTCCCAGCATTTCAAACATTTTCATGTCTTCGTTTACATCTGGATTTGGGGTAGTGAGCAGTTTATCTCCTGCAAAAATAGAATTTGCACCCGCAAAAAAGCACATCGCTTGTCCTTCTCGGCTCATATTGGTTCTGCCTGCAGACAAACGAACCTGCGTTTCGGGCATTACAATTCTAGTGGTAGCAACCATGCGGATCATTTCCCAGATTTCAACTGGTTTTTCATCTTCCATCGGCGTTCCTTCTACTGCGACCAATGCATTTATAGGAACAGATTCTGGCTGCGGATTTAGCGTTGAAAGCGCGACAAGTATTCCAGCTCTGTCTTCTATACTTTCGCCCATTCCGATAATACCGCCGCTGCAAACCGTAACATTTGTTTTACGAACATTTTCTATCGTTTCCAGACGATCCTCAAAACCGCGTGTAGAAATAACATCTTTATAATATTCTTCAGAAGTGTCTAAGTTGTGATTATAAGCATACAAACCTGCCTCAGCCAAACGCTGTGCCTGGTTTTCGGTTAGCATTCCCAGTGTACAGCAGACTTCCATATCAAGTTTATTAATCGTACGAACCATTTCTAAAACCTGATCAAACTCTGCTCCATCTTTTACATTTCGCCAGGCAGCCCCCATGCACACGCGCGAAGAACCGCTGGATTTGGCACGCAGAGCCTGAGCTTTAACTTGACTTACCGTCATTAAATCATTTCCTTCAACACCCGTATTGTATCGTGCCGCTTGAGGGCAGTAACCGCAATCTTCAGGACATCCTCCAGTTTTTATAGATAAAAGCGTAGAAACTTGTACGACATTAGGATCGTGTTCTTGTCTGTGAATAGTGGCTGCCTCATAAAGCAAATCCATTAAAGGCTTGTTGTAAATGCCGATTATTTCTTCTTTGGTCCAGTTGTGTTTTGTCTTGCTCATTAAATACTGTTTTTTGGAATATTAAAAGTAAGTAAATTATTATAATGAAGACATCTGCGAAGTATAAATGAATTTTTAGAAGCTTTTTTCAAAAAAGAAGCGCTCTAAAAGCAAAGAATTTTTACTTTCTCTGCTTTTAGAGCGCTAAAATTTTAATTTTATTGAAAGATTAATCAGCGGCGTATTTGTTGTTCCAATACAGCATCATCATCAAAGTAACAATGACAGATGAAGCAATTCCCTCAAACAATAAACAAATGCAGTAAGTTGGCACCGAAGGATTACCTCCAAACATAAAAGTTTCGGATAAAGTTCTAACATAAGCATCACCGCCTCGAGCATAACTGTAAACCAATAGTCCAAAAACACTCATCGATACACCGACTACAGAAGTCGTCATGGCAGAAACGGCGTTGGATACAAAATTGGTTTCACCTTCGTGAAGATTCATCTGCATCGTCCTGTTAACCCCGTAAAATATAAAAAAGACGTTAAGTGTTCTTAGATAAAACAGATCGGCTAAACCTAAGACATTCATCAATAAAAAATAAATGCCAATTCCGAGAAAAATCAGAAAACCGTTGGTAATTTCTTTAGGTAGTTTCATAGTGGTTATTTTTAAAGAAGTTAATAGTATGTGTTTGAAGAACAGATCTCTATCAAATTTACTAAAAAAATAACTACGCTGATTTAAAAAGGCAGAAAACTCGTTTACAGCCTGTTAAGAAAGCTGGCCTATAAAAGATAATGCGTTTAATTTGTCCTGATTTAATTGGTCTTTCAACAACTCTACAGAACCAAATTTTTGTTCCTCGCGAAGATAATGAAGAAGGGAAACTTCTATTTTTTGGTCGTAAATATCTTCGTCAAAATCAAAAAGATGAATTTCGATACTTTGTTTTTCTCCGTTTACCGTTGGATTAAAACCGATATTCATCATTCCAAATACTTCTCTGCCCTGAATCTGTGCTTTTGCAGCATAAACTCCGTTTTTAGGTATCAGTTTGTACTCTTCTTCAATTTGAATATTGGCGGTTGGAAAACCAATTGTTCTTCCCAGCTGTTTCCCTTTAACAACCTGACCCGTCAAAAAGTATTGATAACCAAGATAGTCGTTCGCCAGACTCATGTTTCCTTCCTTTAAAGCATTTCTGATTTTTGTCGAACTCACCGATACATCTTGAATTTCCTGTGCCGTAATTTGTTCTACTTCAAAACCATATTCGGCACCAAATGCTATAAGATTATCAATATTAGCCGTTCTGTTTCTTCCAAAGCGATGGTCGTGGCCAATGATTATTTTGTGAATGTGAAACTGATCCACCAAAATAGAATGTACAAATTCTTCGGCGGTTAATCGGGAGAAGTTTTCGTTAAACGGATGAATAACCAGATTTTCTATTCCAGTATTTTCAAGAAGTTTTGTTTTTTCTGAAATCGTATTCAGTAACTTTATTTCCGATTTTTCCTGAAGAACCATTCTCGGATGCGGAAAAAAAGTAAGTACTAAACTTTCATACTTTCCGTTTTCAGTCTGCTGTCTAATGCGTTCTAGAATTTTTTTATGTCCAATATGAACGCCGTCAAAAGTACCAAGAGTTAAAATGGTTTTTTTATCGGACTGAAAATCGTTTATAGAATGAAAAAGCTTCAAAACAAAAATTATTTAAACATGCCGCAAATTTATACTATTCTATTTTAAATTTGGTGTTAATGTGTTACTGATTTTTGAGCAGGTTGGGTTTCTTTTTGTGAAAAATGGCCGACTCGTCGATAAAAAAGCGTTAATTGTCTTATAATTGTAAGAATTAAATTAAATTGAACTAATTTTGAATTTCAATCCCCAGATATGAGAAAAAAATTACTCTACATATTTTTTAGCCTTTGCTGTACAGCTGGTTATGCGCAGAAAGAAACTTTATGGCAGCAAGTTAACGCTGGTTCCGTTTCAAGTAAAAAAATAGAAACTTCGAGTTCTGATAAGTTGTATTTTGCTTTGAATTCGGACTTATTGACATCGAAACTTTCTATTGCAGATAAGACGAATTCAGGAAATGCTGTCGAATTGACGTTTCCCAATTCCGAAGGTGTTTTGGAACGTTTTTCTGTTTGGGAATCTTCTAATTTTGAACCCGAACTTCAAGCCAAATATCCCGAAATTAGAGCCTACGAAGGAAAAGGAATTGATGATAAAACGGCAAAAATACACTTTAGCGTAGCCCCGATCGGAGTACAGACAATGATCTTTCGTGCCGAAAAACCTACTGAATATATCGAGCAGAATACAGAAAATAAATCACAGTACGTTTTATTCAAGTCTGCAGACAATGCCGGTTCCAAGTCACTTTTAGAATGTAAAACAGCCAATTTAATTACAGAAAATGCTGCGTCTTCAAAAACAGCCAAAACAGCTTCTAACACAAAACAGTTTAGAACATTTCGTCTGGCATTATCATGTACGGCAGAGTATACAACTTACTTTGGAGGAACCAAAGCAGCGGCTTTGGCAGGAATGAACGCGACAATGACACGTGTTAATGGTGTTTTTAATAAAGACCTTGCGCTAAAATTGGTGTTGATTGCCAATAATGATGCTATTATTTATACTAATGCTTCGACAGATCCGTATTCTGAGGCTGAAATTGGGGTACAATCGCCTGGCGGTACTTGGGGACAGCAGCTTCAGACTACTTTAACCAATACAATTGGAAACGCTAATTACGATATTGGTCATTTGTTTGGTGCTTCTGGCGGCGGCGGTAACGCCAACTGTATTGGCTGTGTTTGTGTTAACCCGACTACGACTGTTCCTTTAGGAAAGGGAGCGGCATTTACTTCTCCATCTAACAGTAGACCTGAAGGAGATACTTTTGATATTGATTACGTTGCGCACGAAATGGGACATCAATTGGGAGGAACTCATACTTTTTCTTATGAATTAGAAGGAGCCGGAACAAGTTTTGAACCAGGAAGCGGATCGACCATTATGGGATATGCTGGTGTTACCAGAAATTATGATGTACAAAGCAATTCTGATGATTATTTTGCATACGGAAGTATTATTCAAATTCAAAATAATCTTGCGAATAAATCCTGCGCAGTTATTACATCGACTGTCAATAATCCGCCGGTTATTTCTGCTGGTTTCGATTACACTATTCCGATCAGTACGCCTTTTATTTTGACAGGAACAGGTTCAGATCCAGAAGGAAATACCATAACTTATACTTGGGAACAATACGACAGCGCTACTACAACAAGTCAAGGCAATAGTATTGCCTATGCACTAAAACCCAATGGCCCAATGTTTAGGTCTTTGGCTCCTACAACTTCTCCAGTTCGTTATATGCCAGCCTTAAGTTCGGTGCTGCAAAACATGCTGACCACCACTTGGGAATCGGTTTCGGCTATTGGTAAAACAATGAATTTTACTTTGACAGCAAGAGACAATGCACCAGATGGTACGGCTCAAACGCAGACAGATGCTATGGTGGTAACTGTTAATGCGGGAGCAGGGCCGTTTGCAGTTATATCGCAAAATGCAGACAACGTTGCCTGGGATAAAGGTTCTTCTCAAACCATAACCTGGAGTGTTAATAATACCAATAGTTTAGCCGGCTCTGCAAACGTTACTATAAAATTATCTACAGACGGCGGTTTGACTTTTCCGATTGTTTTAGCTTCTAATACACCAAACGACGGCTCAGAAACGATTACTGTTCCAACAAGTGTAGATTCTTCTACAAACTGCCGAATTTGGATACAGCCAACAGATAATATTTATTATGCAGTAAACAGCAAGCCTTTTGCAATAGGTTACACAGTTACAACAAATTGTAATACTTACAGTTTTGGCAGTGCATTTGCTATACCATACGGAAGTGCCTATACAACGCGAACAGTTTCTGTGCCAGCCTCAACCGGTACGGTTTCAGATGTAAATGTTTCTTTGAATGTCACGCATCAGCGAATGTCGGACCTTGAAATAGAAATCGTAAGCCCAAGCGGGAATCTTATTAGTTTGTTTAATAGAAATTGCAGCGGGACTTCAACTACAAGCTTAGCTCTTCAGTTTGATGACGACGGAACAACATTAGATTGCAGTAAAACCACAAGCCAGATTGTAATTCCGGTGGATTATTTAGGTACGTTTATTGGTGAAAATCCCCAAGGGAATTGGACTTTAAGAGTACGAGATAATGAATCAGGTCTTTTTGGAACCATAAATTCGGCGTCAATAAATATTTGTAATAAAACAACAACACTTGGAACAGCTGATTTTGAAAATATTCCTTTTGTGCTTTATCCGAATCCAAACCAAGGAAGTTTTACAATTTCTTTTGAAAGTGAATCTGCAAAAGGCGTACAAATAGTAGTGCACGATATTCTGGGTAAAAGGGTATACGATAAAACATTTGAAAGTACGGGAACATTTAATCAAAACATACAGCTTTCTAACGTCGCTTCGGGAATTTATCTGGTTACCGTAATTGACGGCGAAAGAAGAACTGTAAAGAAAGTTGTAGTTAACTAATTTTAGATTTTAGAGTTTAGATTTTAGAGTTTAGATTTTTAAAAGTTTGGATTTTGGAATTTAAAAAAATTGGAATTTTCCCTAATGTGCCATCGCCATACAAACGATGCTGATTTTTGCACCTGGAATTTTTAATAAAGCACGAGAACAAGCTTCGAGAGTAGCGCCGGTCGTAAGAACATCGTCAACTAGAAGATAATGTTTGTGATGATCGGTTTCGGTAAATACTGTATCAAAAATATTCTCAATATTTTCTGTTCTTCCAATTAGATTTTTTTTGGATTGCGTTTTTGAATACACTTTTCGAATTAATATTTTTTCGCTAAACGGAATATTAAGTTCCGAGGCAATAATTTTTCCAAAAGTACTGACTTGATTGTAACCTCGTTCTCTGAGTTTACGCTTGTGCAGCGGAACAGGTATAACGGCATCAAACGGAATTTCGAGCTGCAGTTCTTTTAATTCTTCGGCCTGCCAGCTTCCTAAAACCGATCCAATTTCTTCGTGCCCTTTGTATTTTAAATTATGAATCAGTTCCTGAACTATTCCTCTTTTATTAAAATACAATAAGGCAGAAACATGTACAGCATCGACCCGTCCATAGAACTTTTTAGCGGCTTCATTTTTGGGGTCCAAATAATATTGGGTCAGAGGCATTTCGTGTCGGCAGCTCGTACAAAAAACAACTTCGTTAGACATTAAAAGCGTGCGGCAGGCACTGCAGACCTTAGGGAAAAAGAGGTTAATTAAAGATTTAATCACAAATTACAGGAATTTATTTACAAAAATAACAAAATAGAATCCTCAATCTTTATAATTTTTCTTTTTTTTACAGGTACTTTTTATATTTTTGCATCACTATGGCAAAACAAGAAGATATATTTAAGAATGTGGTTTCGCACGCAAAAGAGTACGGATTTATTTTTCCGTCAAGCGAAGTTTACGATGGATTGAGTGCAGTTTATGATTACGCACAAAATGGAGTCGAATTAAAAAAGAATATCCGTGAATATTGGTGGAAATCAATGGTTCAGATGAATGAAAATATTGTCGGCCTTGACGCTGCGATATTGATGCATCCAACAACTTGGAAAGCTTCTGGACACGTTGACGCTTTTAACGATCCATTAATTGATAATAAAGATTCTAAAAAAAGATATAGAGCTGATACTTTAGTCGAAGATTATGCTGAAAAGCTAAATCAAAAAGCTGAAAAAGAAATAGAAAAAGCAAAAGCTCGTTTTGGGGATGCTTTTAATAGAGAAGAATTTGTTACAACAAATGCGCGCGTTGTAGAATATCTTTCAAAAAAAGAAGAAATTTTAGCAAGACTTGCAAAAGGAATGACTGATGATCTTCAGGATGTGAAAGCATTAATCGAAGAATTAGGAATTGCTGATCCTGAAACAGGTTCTAAAAACTGGACAGATGTTAAGCAGTTCAACTTAATGTTCGGAACAAAACTGGGTGCTTCTGCAGAATCTGCAATGGATTTATATTTACGTCCAGAAACAGCGCAGGGTATTTTTGTGAACTTTTTAAACGTTCAGAAATCAGGTCGTATGAAAGTTCCTTTTGGAATTGCTCAAACGGGTAAAGCATTCAGAAACGAAATTGTTGCAAGACAATTCATTTTCCGTATGCGTGAGTTTGAACAAATGGAAATGCAGTTTTTTGTACGTCCAGGAGAAGAAATGCAATGGTACCATCATTGGAAAGAAACGCGTTTAAAATGGCATTTGTCTTTAGGATTAGGAAAAGAGAACTATCGTTTTCATGATCACGAAAAATTAGCGCACTATGCAAATGCAGCGGCAGATATTGAATTTAACTTCCCATTCGGTTTCAAAGAACTAGAAGGAATTCACTCTCGTACCGATTTCGACTTAAAAGCACACGAAGAATATTCAGGAAGAAAACTTCAGTATTTTGATCCTGAATTGAATGAAAACTATGTGCCATACGTAGTTGAGACGTCTGTAGGTCTGGATCGTATGTTCTTAGCAGTTTTCGCGACTTCATTACAAGAAGAAACATTAGAAGACGGATCAGAAAGAACAGTTCTGAAATTACCAGCAGTTTTAGCACCAACAAAAGCAGCAGTATTGCCATTAGTTAAAAAAGACGGATTACCAGAAATTTCTAAAAAAATCATCGAGGATTTAAAATGGGATTTCAATGTGGCTTATGATGAAAAAGATGCTGTAGGGCGTCGTTACAGAAGACAAGATGCTTTAGGAACTCCGTTCTGTATTACAGTAGATCATCAAACACTTGAAGACGAAACGGTAACCATTCGTCATAGAGATACAATGAAACAGGATCGTGTAAAAATTACAGAATTAAGAGGAATTATCGAAAACGAAGTGTCGATGAAAAACTGGTTAATGAAAATGTAAATTTTTTAAAATCTCAAAATATAAATCCCAAATTCCAATCGGAGTTTGGGATTTTTGATTTTAAAAATGCGTAGTTTGTCGGTGTTTATTGCATTTAATCTTTATGTATCAACATTTTTATGTAATGTATTAACAATGAAACGCTTGAAAAATTATAATGCGTAAATTTAATTGCAGGCAAATACCAAAACCAATTTTTTTCGATATTACGTTCAATTAAAAATATTTTTTAGTTATTATCGCGTAGTGAGAAAAGCAATAAAAACAAAAATTGAAAAAGTATTCGTATATTATTATTGATGATGACGCTGCAAGTATTTTGAAAACCAAAACAGCTGCAGCCTCTTTTCCTGAATTGTCTTTTATGGCTTCGGTCTCCAATTTTGAAGATGCGCTTGATTTGGTTTTAGAGCAAAAACCGTCTTTGATTTTTCTTGAAATCAATCCAAAAAATAAAGAAAGTAATTTATCCTTACATTTTATCAGTGAACTGCATCGGTTTCTAACAGAGATTCCGAAAATAGTAGTTACAACTTCCAAAAAAGATTTCGCATTCGAAGCGATTAAATACGGTGTTTTTGATTATATCTTAAAACCGTTATCCAGCACCGATCTACTCAAAATGATTCTTCGCCTTAAATCTAAGCCAGAAATAAAACCGGCAGTTTATCCAGAAGAAACAATTCCGGTTATTGTAAAAGAATCCGCGATGCCGTTTCGCGCAGAAAAACCTTTAATTATCTGCATCAAATCGTATGGCGATTATCGCTATATTAATGCTTCCGATATCTGTTACTTTCAAGCCGATAATAATTCGACAGATATTTATTTGAATTCAGGCGAAATGATTACGGCTTTTAAAACCTTAAAGCATTTTGAGAGTCTTTTGAGCTATCCTTTTATCCGAATTCACAACAGTTATGTAATCAATAGAAATTACATTTCGAGAATTCACAGCGGAAACTCAATCTGTTACATCAAAAACTCTTCAAAAAAGATTCCGTTTTCCAAAACCTACAAGGCAAATGTGGATCAGGTTATTGCCGATTTTGCTGCTGGAAATTACCTAGAAGTCTAAAAATTAAGCATTTACATGAATTTGCTGTCCATTGACTATCAATTGGGTACGATCTACCACAAACCTATTTTTTTGTATAAATTTTTTTCGATTACGGTATTAGTTTTACACCATGATTCACGCACAAGTGATGATGTCCCAAAAAAATAAATTAATATAAAAAAACCTCAGTCATGAAAAAAACAGCTTTAACAATCGGATTATTTTCTTTAGTAGTAGTAGCAACTTCTTTTGCTTCAACAGAAACACCAATTTATTTGGCAGCTAATGATTCTATTAAAATTTTACCAATCGATGGTGGTGCAGCAGGAGGAGTTATTAAAAAACATGATTTTCATGGTTCTAATACTGAATCATTCCAGAGAAGTAGCAACACAAACTTTGCAAGTGTTAATCAAGCTTTCGGAAACGATAAAAAAGTAGATTAAACTTCAATAAAATTATATAATCAAGGCTGTCAATTTTTGACAGCTTTTTTTTTGTGTGTATAGTTTTACTATTTTTGATAAAACTTGAGTCACAATTGAAGAAAATAAATAAAATACTACTGCTTTTATTCTTTGTTTTATTGGCTTGTACCAAGAAGACAGAAAATGCGGTGAAGAATTCTTCTGTAGACAGCCTTTCTACTTACCTTACGTTAGCAAATGAGGATAATCTGCCTTTACAGATTAAACAAAAGTACGCGCAGAAAGCATTAAATGTGATCTTAGAGCAGAAAGATGACTCGCTCAATAAGGTAAATCTCTTTAAAGTTGCCAATCGTTATTACAATATGAGCGATTGGAAAGCTTATCTTAAAACGACTAAATTAATCTTAGAAAGAGCTCAAGCATCTAAGGATTCAGTACATATGGCTAAAGCTTATACGTATTTAGGAGATTACTATTTGTCTCAATCCATTTCTGATAGTGCTTTTATGAATTATTATAAAGCAGAAAAGACCTATCTGAAACTTCATGATGAATTAAACTTGGCTAAAACTTTTTTAAACAAGGCAAATCTGCAATACAATGAGGGTGATTTTTTTGAAAGTGAAATAGCTGTTTTTAAGGCTTTGAGCATTTTAAAAAATGAGAAAAATGTAAATGAGCTGCTTTATGAAAGTTACAATTTATTGGGTATTTTATACAATGAAAGAGAAGAATTTACCAAAGCCTTGGAGTTTCAGAACAAAGCGTTGAATATATTGAAAGATAAAAAAATTGCATCGGACTTTCAATTTAAAGCGGCTTCATTAAACAATTTGGGCTTTATCTATATGCACATGGGCAGTTACAAACGAGCAAAAGGTTTTTTTGAAAGAGGACTTCAAGAAAAAAACCTTTTTGTCGATAGATCCAGTTTGTATGCAATTTTGCTGGATAATTTGGGATATGCCAAGTTTAAACTAAATGAATCGGATCAATTGCCCGATTTGTTTTATGAATCTTTAAGAATTCGAGACAGCCTTGATATTACATCTGGAGTGGTGTCTAGTAAAATACACTTGTCGGAATATTATGCTTTTAAAAAAGATACTTTTAAAGCAGTTCAGCTTTCAAAACAAGCATTGGCACTTTCTCGTACTACAGAAAAGTTTGTTAATACTTTAGAAGCTCTCAAACAAACCGCGGCGGTTGATCCTAGAAATGCTTCTCGATATTCAAAAGAATATATTCAGCTTAACGAAAAAATGTTGAAAGCAGAACGGAAAATGGGAGAGAAGTTCTCTCGTATTGAATATGAAACCAACGAAATAAAAGATCAAAACTCTAACTTACAGGAAAAAAACAAAACCTTAGTCTACGTTTTCAGTATCTGTACCTTGATCGGACTTTTTTTTTATGTCTATAAAACCCAGCAGGCAAAAAATCGCGAATTACTTTTTAAACAACAGCAGCAAGTTGCCAATGAGGATATTTATAATCTGATGATTTCGCAGCAAAACGAAATTGAACTTACTCGTATAAAAGAAAAGAAAAAAGTAGCGCAGGAATTGCACGATGGTGTTTTGGGCAGAATGTTTGGAATACGAATCAGTTTGGACAGTTTGGATAAGCTGGATGAAGAGCAAGCGGCTGCTAAGCGAAATAAATATCTTATGGAACTTAAGAATATCGAACAGGATATTCGAGAAATTTCTCATGATTTAAATAGAGAAAAGTCAGAATTAATTAATAATTTTGTTGTTATCCTCAATAAATTATTTGAAGATCAGCGAAATACATTTAGTTCTAAATTAATTGTTTCTTTTGATCCTAATATCAAATGGGATGTAGTGAGTAATATGGTCAAGATCAATCTGTACCGAATTATTCAGGAAGGCCTGCAGAATTGTAATAAATATGCTGCTGCAGATATTATAAAAATCACTTTTGAAACTAGCAGGGAAAATTTGGTTTTAACTATTGAAGATGATGGTCAGGGATTTAATACCAAAAGAACCAAAAGCGGCATCGGACTGCATAATATCGATTATCGTGTGGCAGAATGTAATGGTACACTCTCGATAAAATCTGCCAAAGGTGAAGGAACCATTCTTTATATAAAAATCCCAATTGACCCCAATAACCTGCTAACTAATGACATCTGATTTAACAACTCCAACAGCACAATTGAAAACACAAAATGTTCTAATAGTAGACGATCATCCTTTTATTATAGAAGGATATAAAAATGCGATAACACGCTATAATCCGAAGCAATATGAATTTGTGATTTCGCAGGCACACGACTGCCGGTCGGCCTATGAATTGATCGAAGACAAAAATACGCCTCAATTTGATATTGCTTTTCTAGATATCAGCATGCCGGCATACGAAGAAAGAGAGATTTTTTCGGGCGTAGATTTGGCAAAACTTCTTTTAGAAAAAATGCCTTCCTGCAAGATTGTACTTTTGACGATGTACACAGAACTGCTGAAGATAAAAACAATCATCCGTACCATTCAGCCAAACGGATTAATTATTAAAAATGACCTCACATTTGACGAACTCCTTTTTGCTTTTGACCAAGTAATGAAAAGTGAAAAATATTACAGCCAGTCTGTAGTCAAAATGTTGAATCAGTCGACACACAATGCCATAGAAATTGATCAATACGATAAGCAGATATTGCATCATCTTTCTTTGGGAACCGAAACTCATGAAATCCCCCAGCACATTCCGATTTCTTTGAATGCTATTGAAAAACGAAAAAGCCATTTAAAAGAGCTGTTAAAAATAAAAACCAGTTCTGATGAAGATCTAGTGAAGGAAGCCAAAAGCAAGGGGCTTTTTTAGAAATAAAATTCCAAATAAAAAATTCCAAATTCCAATCGCTCAACTAGCATTTGGAATTTGGAATTTTTTTATTGATTTTAAAATTTTTATTCGCTCAAAGAATCCCAGCCGCGTGCTTTTAAGGCAATTTTTGTGTTTGCACGGGTTACAAGATGAATTCCTTCACTTTCTTGTGCCATATGGCCTATAATGGAGAAATTTGGGTTTCCTTTTATTTTATCGAAGTCATTAATATCAATTGTAAATAAAAGCTCGTAATCTTCGCCTCCGTTTATAGCAACCGTTGTGCTGTCAATATTAAATTCTTCACAAGTTGAAATAAATTGAGGATCAAGCGGCAGTTTGTCTTCGTATAAATTACAGCCTACCTTAGACTGTTTGCAGATATGAATAATTTCTGAAGATAATCCGTCCGAAATATCAATCATTGCAGTTGGTTTAATGTCTAAAGCATGAAGCAAAGTGCGGACGTCTTTTCGGGCTTCAGGTTTCAATTGGCGTTCTACCAAATAAGTATACGGATCTAAATCTGGCTGATTGTTCGGATTCACCTGAAAAACTTGTTTCTCACGTTCCAAAACCTGTAATCCCATATAAGCAGCACCAATATCTCCAGTTACTACAAGCAGATCGGTTTCTTTGGCGCCGTTTCGATACACTATTTCATTTTCATCAGCTTCGCCAATTGCGGTAATGCTGATAATTAATCCTTTTTGAGATGAGGTCGTATCGCCTCCAATAACATCAACATTATATTCTTTGGCAGCGTGCGTAATTCCGGCAAATAATTCTTCTAAAGCTTCCAGCGGAAAACGATTAGAAACTGCAACAGAAACTGTAATCTGAGTCGGTTTGGCATTCATGGCGCAAATGTCAGAAACATTTACAACAACAGCTTTGTATCCTAAATGTTTCAACGGCATGTAGGACAGATCAAAATGAACGCCTTCAATTAATAAATCGGTAGAAACTACTACTTTTTTGTCTTTGAAATCAAGAACCGCAGCATCATCTCCAATGCTTTTTAATGTCGACTCCTGATTGACATCAAAATTTCGGGTTAAATGTTCAATCAAGCCAAATTCGCCCAACTGTGCTATACTCGTTCTTTGTTGATTCTTATCTTCAATCATTTCTTTTAAGGTGCAAAGGTTTTAAGATGCAAAGGTACAAAGGTTTTTTTTAAAGATGCTAAGATTCTGAGATACTAAGGTTATGAGTTTTTATAGAGGCTCTTTGGTGCTTCTTTTTGCAAAATCTCAAATTTCCATGAAAGTTCTTTTGAGACCGCGTGAAGGATGGGAGCAGGTTACCGAAGTAACGCGAACAGCCTGACAGCATCACGATAAGAGGGCGAATGACCACAATCTGAGTTTGCCCTCTTATCGCGATGGTGGCACGCCCAAAGTATTAACGTTTTAAAGTAAAATGTGCTTTAAATTCCTGAATCATGCCGCCTTGGGTGTAGGTTGCCCGAAACCAATAATCTGTAGAAGGAAGTGCAGCGCCATCAAAATTACCATCCCAACCGGCTCCCGAAGGCTTGATCATTTTTAAGAGTTTACCATATCTGTCGTAAATCGTAATAGTTGCATCGGGCTGGTAAGCGAGATCCGGAATGTTCCAGGTGTCATTGTAGCCGTCACCGTTTGGAGTGAAAAATTTTGGATATTTGAGCACTTTGGCAAATAAAATAAGATTGTCGCAATTTGCTTTCGTGTCTCTTATCGTAATAGCATGTTCTCCAGAATCAACATCATGAAATATATTGCTCGTTTGAAAATCGCCATCATCTAGCTGGTATTCATAGGTTCCGAAACCATTTATCAGGTTTATTGTGATATCGACGTTATCGGTGAAATCATCAGAAACGGTAACGGTTGCTACAGCCTGACTGGATTTTTCGACCGTAACGGTGGCTGGACTATAACCACAGTCGCTGCCAACATCGGGTACATTTTTGACAGGTACAACGGTATAAATTCCTTCTTGAGTTGCAGTATAAGTGGGGCCTGTACCGACCTTTGTGTTTTTGAAATACCACTCAACAGTATAATCATTAGAATTTATTCCTGAATTTAATACTGCCGAATGCTGTAAAGTTCCTGTTTGGAAATCAACACAGATGATTCCGTTTGGTACAGAAAATTTTTTAAGTGGATAAATAGTAATATCAAAATCATCCTGAGCAAAACAACTGGAATTTGTCGACGCTTTTGCATAAATATACATTTTTTGGCTCGAAGTTATTTTTTGCCCTGCAGTATATTGAGTCCCCGAGGCGTTAGGTTCGCTATAATAATTCCCTAAAGCTAAAGGCGGTAAAGTATAGCTTTCACAAATAGCAATATCTGAAGCTGGAACTAATACAGGAGTTTTGGAAATCGTAACGGAGAAATTCTTTTCGCTGACGCAAGTTAGACGTGTACCAGAAATGGCATAAACGTAGATGGTCTGAGAATTGGTAATGACGGTTCCGGCTGGAATAACAGTACCTTTTCCTCCGGGCTGTGTATAATAATTTCCCAAATTTAATGAAGGCAAAGTATAACTATCACAAACGTTTATATTGCTAAAATTACCAACATCTATTCCGTTATAATTCACTTTAAAAAAGGTTTCATTATTACATGACGTAAAATCTGCCCATTCATTATAAATGTAAATAGTCTGAGTGGTATTAATGAGTGTTCCTTCAGCAAGCTGTGTTCCTAAACCTTTTGAGCCTCCTGAAGCAGTGTAATATTTTCCATTTTTCAATTTTGGAAGTTTAAAATCAGTACAGGTTACCACATCCGTAAAACTGTCAACCGGAGGAAGAGGTCTTATTTCTACAGTAAAACTATGTTCATTGGTACATTTTGGCCCAACGGAATAAACATAAATAACTTGTGTTGTGGTAATGACATCGCCGGCTTTTAATGCTTTTCCTCCGCCTTTGGTGTTTGTGAAATAGTTCCCATTTGTCAACGGAGGTAATACATAACGGTTGCATTCCAATCTATTAGCTGGTGTATCTACTAATGGAAGCGGGTCTATAGTGATGACATACTTAAGGTTTTCGGTGCAATTGGGAGACGTTGTCGTGGCAGCGTAATAATAGACGGTTTGCGAATTGGTAATAACAGTTCCGGGGGCAATATTCTTTCCCTGACCACCAGGGCTTTCAAAATAACTGCCAACGGAAACTTGAGGTAAAGTAAAACTTCCACAGCGTGTTATCGGAATAAAAATCGGAGAATTAATAATGTCAATTTTAAAAGAAGATTCGTTTGTACATCTTCCGTCATTTGAAAAAACAAAAACGGTCTGGCTTGAAGTTATTCTGTCTCCAGCTTTCAATGCTCTACCTAAACCCCCAGGTAAAGTAAAATAATTTCCGTTTGTTAGTGGAGGCAGTGTATAGGAATCGCAAGTCACTACATTATTAGGTTTATCTACTAATGGTAACGGGTAAACTGTAAAGGGTACCACTATATCACGGCAGACTGAACCATTGATTACAGCATAGTAGTAAATAGTCTGACTTGTTGTAAAAGCTGTTCCCTCCAGAATTGGATCTCCACGTCCCCCAGACTCCGTAAAAAAACCGCCTGCAGGAACCGTAGGAACAACATATTGGCCACAAGCTTCTTTTTTAAAACCAATTTCGTAAATCAGCGTTACATTAAACTTCGTCTCATTGGTGCAATTGTTTTCATTGGGACCTTTGTATATGTAATAAACACCTCCTTTTGTAATGATATCTCCAGCATTTAATTTAGTTCCGGTTCCATTTGGCGCCGTATTGTATTCGCCATTTTGAATCGGTGGCAGCGTATAACTAGTACAGGCAATGACATTCGGAATTTGATCTACTGCAGGAAGTGAATTAATTATTACATTGAAATTAACTGTGGTATAACAAGCCGAGCTTGAAATATTTTCAATTCGTACCCAAATTGTTCTTGGCGATTGTGATAAAGATGTAACATATTTTTTTGGATCTGCAATATTGTTTCGGGTATTATTAGCATCTGTTTCGCTGTTGTAATATCGGATTTTGTATTCAGAAGGATTTAATCCATTTAAGATTATAGCTTCTTGAACAGTCAGATCAACAGATATATTTTTGGTGTCACAAATATTTATGTCAGGTGGTTTTACAGCATTAATGGGTTGTGTTACTAATAATTGAAATGAAACTAAATTATTGCAAAAGAAACTTTTATCATAAATGGGTACAGCCTTTATATATAGGGTTTGATTTCCTGAACTTACATAAGATTTTAATTGATTTTCGGGTATTGTTGGTCCGTTTGCATTAGCTGCAGCTAAAGAATCAAAATAGTAAATAGCATATTTAGCTGGATCAATACCTAATGAGGCTAAGTTATTAAGAGTTAAATCATATTGATAAGCAGCAGTTGTGTTGTAACAGGCAGTTAAGTTTTGGGGAGATTTAATAATAAGATCTTCAATAACGACTTCATCTTTAATAACGCAGCCCGAAAGTGTTGCTGTAACCCCGTAAGTTCCGGCTTTGTCAATTGTCAAAGAATTACTGGTTTCATTTGCAATTATTCCTCCGTTTAATGTCCATGTATAGCTGAAATTCCCCACGAGATCAGACTTAAGGGTGATTTTTTCGCCTTCACAAATTGTTCTGTCAGGGCCTAAATTCATCGTCGTCATAAAACTGCCTCCTTTTATAAATACCGCTGAATCATAATTACTATCGTTGTAATCACCAATCGCCAATTTTATGCGGTAAGTCCTGTTAGGGATAACCGTTGAAGCAGCAGTTAAGACTTTAGTCTCACCTCTCATATTGATAGAGGACTGAGAGGGATTGTTCAAATTATAACGGTCAAATAAATTGGCATTGGCAGATAAGCAGGACGAATTGTATTGCTGATCTCTAATATTCTTTACAGAAACGGGGATATTTTTTCCTGGAACAACAGCAAGATTTGTAGAAACTCCTGTAGTAAGATCGGTCAATATAAAGGCAAAAACATCGCTGAATCCACATTGAAATTCGCCGTATTCGTTTGAGGCAAAAAGGAAATCAAAGCTAAATTTACTGGATAAAGGAGTAAAATCAAATTCAAGAAAACTGACATCGGTAACAGGAACAATCTGCCCGCTATTATCACTGATATTTTGTAAATCGCTGTCAGCAGCATTATTTAGTTTACTGCTTTCATTCGTTCCGTTGTATGGACCTTCGGTGTATTTGGCAACTCCATTTCGTATAATGATACCACTCGATATGGGAAAGTTTGGATTAGTATTTGTGAATTTACCAATACCCTGTCGTGAGGAGAATTTAAAATTACTTTCGTTTGAACAGCCATTCTGCATCAATTCCATTCTTATAAGTTCAGGGATGCTCAAAGTGGTAGTGTCGACTGCAATTCCTTGTGATAAAGATAGGGTCGAATACAATAATAAAAGCAAAAGCAAAACACTTTTCATAATTCACGTTCATTAGTTGCCAAACTTAAAGTTACAAAATGTTTTACTTTAATTTCTTGATTGTAAGTATTTTATGATTTTAAGGCATTATTTGAATAAAAAGTGAAAACGAGTCGAATTTTTGTTAAAGTGAAAAATTTAAGGAGAATCAAAAAAATATTTTTTCCTGCTGACAAACTGTTGTCACCGGCCCATTTTAATTTTGAAGTATAGAAATTTAAAAACTAAAAATCATGAAAACGTTAGAAGCACAAGTAATTACTTCAGAAGATTTATTAAAACACTGGCAAGGGCATCGCGCACTTACGCGCCGTTTGATCGTGATGTTTCCTGAAAAAGATTTCTTCGAATTTTCAATTGGCGGCATGCGTCCTTTTGCAAAATTAGTTGACGAACTTTTAGCCATTGCTGCTCCAGCCTTAAAAGGAATTGTAAACCGTGAAAGCCAGCCTTATAAAGAAGAAACAGAAAAATTGATTTTTAAAGCGCAGTATCTGGAAAAGTGGGATGAAGCTACAGAGGAAATCAATAAATATTGGGAACAATTGTCGATTGAAGATTTTAGTGAAACTTTTAATCTTTTTGGACAATACGAATTTCCTATCATTCAAAATATATTGTATTTTATTGATAACGAAGTGCATCACCGCGGACAAGCTTATGTGTACTTAAGAGCTTTGAATATTGAACCGCCATTTTTCTGGGAAAGATAAACATTGATTTCCAGCAAAAAAACTTCTCAATTAAGCTTTATGCTTTTGAGGAGTTTTTTTGTAAAAGCCTTTCTTTGTTAATTTCCAGCAATTCTAAAGTGCGGGTTTTTAAACTTTCGGGTTCCAGTATTTTGGCATAATCACCAAACATTAAAAACCATCGCGGAAAACCATCATGAATGTTGTGACATCTAAACGTCATCTCGATTTCGTCACCCCTTTCTTCTTCAAAAACAAAACCGTGATATTTTCTTTCGTGGGATAAATATCTTGCGATTTTCTTTTCAACCAAAATTCGAACTTTTGTCGTTGGAATCGTTTTTTCATTTTTATCCAAATACGTTTCCAGAGAATCATGTTCTATGGTAAAATCAATTTCCGTTTTTTTAATTCCCTGAATTCTATCGGTTCGAAACTGACGGTAATCTTTTCGAAGATGGCAATAGCCTAAGAAATACCAGTTATTGTTATCATGAAAAACACCGACAGGTTCCAAATTTCGCTGCGTAGTTTCTTCCTTGTCAAAAGTTTTGTACGTTAAGAGAATCTGTTTTTTTTCGGCAATTCCTTCAAAAAGAACCGCTAATGTATTGGGAGAATTATCATTAAACATGGGTTCTGCCGTCTGCATTAAAATTCTCGATTCGATATTCGAAAGATAATCCTTGTCATTGCTTTTTAAAACCGATTTTAGTTTGTACATCGCCGATGCGTAATGCGTTCCCAAAGACGGATCGGTAAATTTCTGCATCAGCTTTTCTGCCGCAATAAAGCTGCTTACTTCTTCGCGCGTAAACATAACAGGCGGCAATCGGTAACCGTCCATTAAAGCGTAACCAACCCCAGCTTCACTATAAATAGGAACGCCAGAAGCTTCGAGTGTTCGAATGTCTCTGTAGATCGTTCGTAAACTCACTTCAAAACGATCGGCCAATTCCTGTGCTTTCACAATTTTTTTGGATTGTAATTGAATCAGAATAGCAACAATTCTATCAAATCGTTTTGGGGTTTCGTCCATTTTTTTCTTTTGAGGTTCAAAGGTTCAGAGTTTCAAAGATACAAAGGTTGAATATTTATAGAAATAAAATGCTGTTCCAAATTGGGACAGATTTTAATCTGCATCTTAGAGGCACAATGGAGTTTGTCTCACGCAAAGTGTATAAAAATGGCGAAAATTATATCAATAATATCTTTTTCCTCAGATTTTTGTACATTTATGTATGTCTTTAGAATCATTATCATTTGTAAGTAAAAACTTAATTAATAGAATTGAATTGTATCTTTGTGATGTCAAAATACAATACAAGGAGAAATCCTGAAACTTAATTATTAAGTTAACATAACGAGCCCTCATTCACGTTGCTGGAGCTAGTGATAGCCCTAATTCCACTCCTTGTAGTGTTTTGACACAACCGAAGATGAGGGCTTCGTGCGTTTAATATTTTCGAATATGTCAAAAGAAAATCAAAAAACACAAAAAGATGTAATGCTTTCCGTTACAAATCTCCTTTCAGAACTTTGTTTTGAGGGAAACTTTAAAGAACAACCTTTTTATCTGCAGGAAATCTTCGAGCTCATACTTGAAACAGAAATGGGTAATAATCTCGATTTAAGGCTCAAAATGTTAAGCTGTCTTAGAACAAGCCGAATTCTGGCAGAAACTTTATCACCATTTTCAGATCGGCAGATTCAAAATTCTTGCAACACTATAGCTTTTGTGCCAGCCAACCGATAACAGCTAAAACCCTGCGAATCAATTTGCAGGGTTTCTTTTTCGCAGGCATTTTATTTTAAGAATATTTTGAAAGCACTTTGCGTAAGACGCACTGCTGTGCGTCTCTACAGATGAAGATTGTGGTTACAGGATTACGGCTATAATAATTTGAATGAAATTTGTCATCATATTCTCGACACAGAATTGTAGAGACGCACAGCAGTGCGTCTTTACGCAACGGGTATTTTAAAAATGAAACAAAAAACCTGACAACTTTCGCTATCAGGTTTTCACTATATTCTATTCTCTATTTTCTTTATTCTAAAAGAAGAGCTTAATCATTCAATTTCAAAACAGCCATAAATGCTTCTTGCGGAATCTCCACGTTTCCTACTTGACGCATACGTTTTTTACCTTTTTTCTGTTTTTCAAGAAGTTTACGCTTACGCGAAATATCTCCACCGTAACATTTTGCGGTAACGTCTTTACGAAGGGCTTTAATCGTTTCACGAGCGATAATTTTGGCACCAATTGCTGCTTGAATCGGAATGTCAAATTGTTGTCTCGGAATCAATTCGCGTAATTTCTCGGTCATTTTTTTACCGATATTATAAGCGTTGTCTTCGTGAATTAAAGCAGAAAGTGCATCAACTGTCTGTGCATTCAAAAGAACGTCTAGTTTAACCAATTTAGAAGTACGCATTCCGATTGGTGAATAATCGAAAGAAGCATAACCTTTAGAAACTGTTTTAAGACGGTCATAAAAATCGAATACAATTTCGGCCAAAGGCATATCAAAATTCAATTCAACTCTTTCAGTTGTTAAGTAGGTTTGATTGGTAATTAAACCACGTTTTTCGATACATAAGCTCATAACGTTTCCAACGAAATCAGCTTTTGTAATGATCGTAGCTTTAATAAAAGGCTCTTCTACTCGGTCTAGTTTTGAAGGTTCTGGCAGATCGGATGGATTGTTTACCACCAACGCCGTTTCTGGGTGTTTTTTAGTATAAGCCAAATACGAAACGTTAGGTACAGTTGTAATTACCGTCATATCAAACTCACGCTCTAAACGCTCCTGGATAATTTCCATATGCAGCATTCCTAAGAACCCGCAGCGGAAACCAAAACCTAAAGCAGCAGAACTTTCTGGAGCAAAAACTAAGGATGCATCGTTCAATTGTAATTTCTCCATTGAAGAACGCAAATCTTCGTAGTCCTCTGTATCAACAGGATAAATTCCCGCAAATACCATTGGTTTTACGTCCTCGAAACCAGTAATCATATTGGTTGTCGGCACTTTTGCATCTGTAATCGTATCACCCACTTTTACTTCGCGGGCTTCTTTAATTCCAGAAATCAAATAACCAACATCTCCTGCAGAAACTACATTTTTAGGAACCTGATTTAATTTTAAAGTTCCAATTTCGTCAGCAAAATATTCATTATCGGTCGCCATGAATTTGATTTTCTGGCCTTTTTTGATTTCACCGTTTACAACTCTAAAGATTACCTCGATTCCACGAAACGGATTGTATACCGAGTCAAAGATCAAAGCTTGTAAAGGTTCATCAGGATTTCCTTTCGGAGCAGGAATTTTTTCGATAATAGCCGCTAAGATATTTTCTACCCCAAAACCTGTTTTACCAGAAGCATGAATAATGTCTTCTAGTTTACAGCCTAATAAATCGATAATATCATCACTTACTTCTTCTGGATTTGCACTTGGTAAATCTACTTTATTTAAAACCGGAATAATTTCCAAGTCGTTTTCTAATGCTAAATAAAGATTCGAGATAGTCTGTGCCTGAATACTTTGTGCAGCATCAACAATTAAAAGTGCTCCTTCACACGCTGCAATAGATCGCGAAACTTCATACGAAAAATCTACGTGGCCCGGAGTATCAATTAAGTTTAAGATATATTCCTCGCCTTTGTATTTGTATTCCATCTGAATGGCATGACTCTTAATGGTAATTCCACGCTCGCGCTCCAAGTCCATGTTGTCAAGCAATTGCGCTTTTTCTTCACGAGCCGTAACGGTTTGTGTTGCGCCCAAAAGCCTGTCTGCTAATGTACTCTTACCGTGGTCAATGTGTGCAATAATGCAAAAATTACGTATCTTCTTCATTTTAATATATCAGTTCTCTAAACGAGTTTTAAGTATTTTTTGGGAAATAAATCACGATTAAACAATTGCTTTAAAACGTGTTGTTAAGGCGCAAAGATAGCGCAAAGTTTTGGATTCTGGAATTTACTTTATCGATTTTGAATGCAGAAGTCAAAAAACTGTTTTTCAGCATCTTATCATTTTGGTCAGATAAGGGTTTTTGCCGCAAAACATGAAAAATAGTTTTTAGATTTAGATTAACGGTATCAAAGTTTAATTAAAAAACAGAAAAAATGGCGTTTGGATGGTATAAATGTATTTTTTGTACGAATAGTTATCTTTTTAAATAAATAGAAGTAACTTGTAGTCGTTTTAACCATAAGCTTATTTGCTTTTGGTTTTGAATGTTTTATTGAAATGGCTTGTACAGGATAAATCCAATACTGCAAACAGCGATTGTGTTTTTATTTACTAATTAAACCCAGGAAATTATGGAAAAAGAAACCATTAGGCTTATTCTGAAATATGAAAAGCTTACCAAAGAAGAAATGAAAAGCATTACAGGAGGAGCATTAGGAACGGTCTGTGGTCCAAGAAATGGCGTGCCGACTTCGATCTGCCCGAGCGGTAAAGGAGTTGCAGCGAATTCGGGAACAGAAGATCCGTCTAAGTTTCCAGGAATAGTGGGAGGTTTTTGCAATGTCATAATCCTCTGTATTCCGTAAAGAATACTCAAACTGCCTAAAGATTTCTTTAGGCAGTTTTTTTAATACTCAAAATTGAATCCTTTTTGAGTGAGTTTTTTGTACATTTCGTCATCAAATTTGTAGAGTTTTGCGGCTCTATGCGACACGTCTTTTTGTTTTTCGTCCAATTCTGTCAGTAGTTTCATGTGCAGAATTTTTCGTCTGAAATTCGATTTGTCCATTTCGATTCCCAGAATTTCTTCGTACAAATGCATTAACTGTAATAAAGTAAATTTTTCCGGCAGGAGATTAAATCCGATAGGAGCCTGGCGTACGCGATTGCGCAGCTGCATTAAACTGACATTCAGAATTTCGTTATGATCAAAAATCAAATCCGGGATCTCGTTTATTTTATACCACTTCGCTTCAATAACTCTTAGACTGGCTTTAATGTTATAATCTTCGCGGTTTACCAAAGTATAATATCCGATAGTAACAACACGTCTTTCTAATACACGTTTCGGATTTGTAAATGCTTTAAGCTGTTCTAAATAAATGTTTTCAAGACCTGTAAGTTCCTGCAGAATTCGCTGTGCGGCATCATCAGCGCTTTCTTCTCTTTGAAGCCAGCCCCCTAGGAGTCCCCATTTGCCTTTACTTTCGCCTTGAGCGTGCTGTACCAGAAGTACTTCAAGACTTTCTTTATTAAATCCGAAAAACACACAATCGATTGTGATTCCGTCTACTGCTGTTTTGTTATGGTGCTCTGTTTCTGCCAATTTCTACTAAATTTTATGAAAACGAAATTTTTCTCGGTTTAGACGAATTTTAAAATTCAAAATTAAATCCTTTTTCTGTAAGTTTTTGATAGATTGCGGGATCAAATTTATATAACTGTGCCGCTCTATGCGAGACATCTTGTTGCTTTTCGTCTAAAGCAGCCAGTAATTTCATATGTAGAATTTTACGTCTAAAGTTTGATTTGTCCATTTCTACTCCCAAAACTTCTTCATAAAGCTGCATGAGCTGTAATAAAGTAAATTTCTCTGGAAGCAGATTAAAACCAATTGGTGCCTGACGAACACGTCCTCTGAGATGTTTTAGACTGTAGTCCAGAATTTCGTTATGATCGTAAATTAGATCCGGAATGCTGTTTATTTTGTACCATTTAGCGTCAGACGCTGTAAAACCGGCTTTAATGTTGTAATCTTCTCTTTTTACCAAAGCATAGTACCCAATCGTAATAACACGACGAAGCGGAAAACGATCAGGATCGCCAAAGGCTTTTAATTGTTCAAGATAAATATTATCAAGGCCCGTCAGTTCATTTAATAATCGATGGGCGGCATTGTCTGTGCTTTCTTTTTTGTAAATCCATCCTCCCGGAAGACCCCATTTCCCCTTACTGATTCCTTCTCCATGTTGTACCAAAAGTACTTCAAGACTTCCTTTATCAAAACCAAATATGACGCAGTCAATCGTGATCGCGTTCATGGCACTTTGTTCGCTTTTTGCGAAAGGTTTGTCGTCTTCATTTTCTACCATAAGTTGATATAAATTTTGACAAATTAAGCAAATAAAATGCTAAACTGTCTTTGTTAGTTACTTAATATTTTTTTAACAAATTAAAAATTTGATAATCAAGGCTTTGAAATTCATAAAAAGAACCGTTTTAAAATGTAAATCTTTTAAATACTTGATTGTCAAATCGCTAATTGGTTGTTTTTTGTTTAAAAATTATTTCACTAAAACAAGTCGGCTTGTTAGATTAATAAAAATGACTCCTCTTAAATCAGAATAAAAAAAAAATAACCTTAATATTTTGCTAAAATAGAAAAAAAGTTTTACACTTGTAGTCAAATTTACCATAAGATAAATTCAAATTGACTATAAGCAAAGAAGGCAAAGATAAAACTTAACTTAAACTTACCCGAATTGTTTTTTTTAAATTGTTTTTTAAAAGTTTTTGAGACATGTAAATGGATTGAAGAATATAAAAACAATTTTGAAGCTTTAAAACTTTCAGTTTTTAGTTTCTGCTCGTAGTCTGCAAGTGCGAATGTTAGAAATGAGATTCAGGCCCTCATTTGCGACAGGAATTGCTTGGGAAGTTCCAGATTTCTCTTAGGGTAAAGATTACTAACTATAACTTAAACTTAATCAATTCTTATTATGAAAAGCAAAAATTGTATTAAAACAACAAAGCTTCCATATTTTATGGGGCTGCTGCTTAGCGTATTTATGATGCAGTTTGGATTTGCACAAGAATCTAAAACTGTAAGCGGAACAATTACTTCGTCTGAAGACGGATTTGGGGTTCCGGGAGCAACTGTACAAGTACAGGGTACAAAATCGAGTACTGTTACCGATTTTGATGGAAAATATAAAGTTGAGGCCAAAACAGGTGATGTTTTAGTGATCACTTTTGTTGGGTTTAAAACACAAAACATTACAGTTGGATCTCAAAAAGTAGTCAACGCAGTTTTACAGCCAGAAACTTCGGAGCTTAAAGAGATTGTAGTAATTGGTTACGGTACTCAAAAGAAAAAAGTAAATACTGCAGCCACATCATTAGTATCAGGAAAAGACATTCAGCAGGTAGCAAGTCTTGATGTTGTAAATGCTTTGCAAGGTCAGGCAACTGGGGTTTCTGTTACTTCTTCTTCTGGACAGCCGGGAGCAAATATGGTGGTAAACATTCGTGGTGCAGGTACAGCAGGAAACAGTGATCCTCTTTATGTAGTGGATGGTGTTGTGGTTGATAACGGAATTGGATATTTAGATCCTTCTGTAATAGAAAGGGTTGACGTTTTAAAAGATGCTTCTGCGGCTTCTATCTACGGTGCAAGAGCAGCAAACGGAGTTATCTTAGTAACTACAAAAAAAGGAAAAGACGGTAAAATGAATGTGGCATTTAGTTCATACACAGGTTTTCAGCAAATCGCTAAAAAACTGGACTTAATGAATACACAGGAATATACAACTATAATGAACGAAGCTCGTGTAAATTCTGGATATGCTCCATTATACACTAAAGCGCAAATTGCTTCTTTCCCAAATCACGACTGGCAGAATGATTTGTTTAATGAAGGGGCGATGAAACAAAACCACTCTTTATTGATTACCGGCGGTGATCAAAAATCTACAATTGCGACAGGTCTGTCTTACTACGGACAAGAAGGTATGATTGGAGGAGTAAATAATCAATCTCAATATGATCGTATTACTTTTACAGTAAACTCAACTTCTCAAGTAATTAAAGATTATCTTAAAATTGGAGAGAACTTTACCTTATCAAACATCAAATCAAGCGGTGTTGCCGATGATGGTATTTACAGCAATGCAATTAGAAGTTTCTTAAATGCGGCGCCGATAGATGCAGCTTATGATGCAGACGGAGGTTTTGCACCATCAATTATTTCAGCAGATGTCAGCAATCCAGTGGGATCTTTGTATTACAATAACTTCAATCAGACTAAAACAAATCGTTATGTAGGGAATATTTTTGCTGAGTTGAAAATCATCAAAGACCTTACTTTTAGAACTAGTTTTGGTGTTGATATGACAGACAGTAACTACAGATCTTTCAGACCAGTTTATTCTCTTTCTTCTAGTGATAATAATACTGTTTCTAGTGTTACACAAAGTGCTACAAAATCTATGGGATGGATTTTTGAAAATACACTTCAATACAAATTCAATATTGCTTCTGCTCATAATTTCGATATTTTGGCAGGTACTTCTGCTAAAAAGAATACTTCTGATTACATGGAAGGACAAGGAAGAAACTTGATTTTTGACGATTTTGCACACGCTTATTTAGACAATGCAAAAGACCCGACGTCAAATGTGGTAAAAGGAAATCGTAGAGATTATGCTATTCAATCTTACTTTGGCCGTTTATTGTACGATTACAACAACAAATATTTATTTTCTGCGACAGTTCGTCGTGACGGTTCATCAGAATTTGGACCAAATAACAAATATGCTATTTTCCCTTCGTTTTCTGCGGGTTGGAACTTAGACAAAGAAGCTTTCTTTAAAGAAAACAAAGTTTTAAATTCATTCAAATTAAGAGCGAGCTGGGGACAAAATGGTAACGACCAATTCGGAAGAAGATTCGCGTATTTGTCAACTGTAAATTCTACAGACAAAACATATCACTTTGGTACAGGAGACGAAACATTATTAGTAGGTTCAAGCCCTGATCAATTAGCAAACCGTAACTTAAAATGGGAAACTTCTGAGCAGTTAGACTTAGGTTTTGATGCGACTTTGTTTACCAACTTTACTTTGACTTTTGATTATTATGATAAAAAGACAAAAGACTGGTTAGTACTGGCTTCTATTCCTACTTATGCTGGAGCAACTGCACCGTATATTAATGGTGGAGACGTAAGTAATAAAGGTTTTGAAATTGGTTTGGCTTACAGAACTCACTTTGGAAAAGACTGGAATTTTGGTATTAATGCCAACCTTTCTCGTAACCAGAACGAAGTACTTAGAATTGCTAACAACGAAGGAATTATTCACGGAGAAAACAACGTTTTATTCCAAGGTTTAGACGAAATGAATCGTGTTGAGGTAGGAAAACCAATGGGTTATTTCTACGGATTAAAAACAAACGGTATTTTCCAAAATGCAGCAGAAGTTGCAGCGGGTGTTCAGCCAAATGCACAGCCGGGAGACGTTCGTTTTGTTGACTTAAATGGTGATGGACAAATTGATGCTAACGATAAAACACAAGTTGGTAATCCGAATCCAGATATTAATTATGGTGTAAATTTAGAATTATCATACAAAGCATTTGATATCTCTATCAATACTTATGGTACTGCGGGAGGACAAAATGTTTTCGGAATTCACGATTACACACGTGCTTATACCAACAATACAACAGATGTATTAAACAGATGGACAAGCGAAGGAACTTCAAACTCAGTTCCAAGAGTAACTTACGGAACTGATGAAAATGGGAACTACACTAAATTCTCTGACTTATATGTTCAGGATTCAGATTTCTTTAGAATTAAAAATGCAACAATTGGATGCGACTTAACAAAGTTAACAGACAGATTGAAATTCTTCTCTAAATTCAGATTGTATGTAGCAGGAAATAACATTTACACATTTACAAAGTACAAAGGGATGGATCCTGAAATTGGTTTCGGAAACGTAAATCAATCTTGGGCAAAGGGAATCGATGTTGGGTATTATCCACAGCCAAGAACCTACATGATGGGTCTAAATGTTAACTTTTAAATTTTGAAAAACATGAAAACATATATAAAATTATTCGCTCTTTCAAGCTTACTTACTTTAGGAGCTTGTTCGGAAGATTTTTTGGAAAACGAACCGTACACAGATAAGGTAACAGAGAATTTTTATAAAACTCCATCTGATGCTTTTGAAGGTTTGGTAGCCGTTTATGATGTATTGCAAAGAGAAGCTTACGGTACACAATTGATTGTGAGTGAGCAGGCATCTGACAACTGTTTTGGAGGATTTGGTATTGCAGATCCAACGGTAGATTTACAATGGGACCGCTTTCAATATACTACAGATAAAGACATGAACTCACTTACGTGGACAAACTCTTATCTTGGAATTTATAGAGCCAACATTTTGTTAGAAAATTTAGACAAGGTAAATTGGGGAGCAAACATCGCTTTAAAAACAAGATACGAAGCAGAAGCTCGTTTTTTAAGAGCGCACTTTCACTTTCAGGCAGCAAAAATGTTTGGAGACATTATTCCGTTGGATCATACTGTTACAACCAGCGAATTTGAATTGCCAAGACAAGCACCAGAAGTTACTTATGCCTTAATTGCAAATGATTTGAAATTTGCTGCAGATAACTTAGGACCAGAAAATTATTCTCAACCTGGAAATGCAAACTACGGACGTATTACAAAATGGGCTGCTGAAGCTTATTTGGCAAGAACATTTTTGTTTTACACTGGAGCATACAACAAACCAGATTTGGCTGGAGTTATTACAAAAGCAGAGGCTACAACTTATATTAATGATGTGGTAAGTAACAGCGGACACGGATTGGTTGCAGATTTTGCGAATCTTTGGCTGGCAGCTTCTTTAGAAAATTTTGCTGGAGAAGACAATACAGAAATGGTTTGGGCTGTTCGTTTTAACGGTTCAGGAAAAGGAAACTGGGATCTTCACGAAGGAAACCGTTTTCAGGTAAATATTGCGCCTCGTGGAGGAGCGATTGGAAGATATGCAACAGGATGGGGAGGAGCAACTGTAAATCCTAATTTGGTTGCAGCTTATGACGCAGGTGATACCAGAAAAGCAGCTTCTTTTATTGACTATGCTGGTGAAGGATTAAACTTTGATCCGCAAGCGAGAGAGCAGCGTCAATACACTGGATATTCTTGGAAAAAATACTGCCCGATTACCAATGCTGCAGGAGTTGCTGTGGTAGAAGCAAACGGAGGAAACTTCCAGATTGACAACTACCAAGATTATGCAGTTATCCGTTTTGCAGATGTATTGTTAATGGCTGCAGAATTAAATCTAACATCAAATGCAGGATTGGCGCAAGCAGATTTTGACAGAGTGCGTGATCGTGCTTTTAAAAATACAACTAATAGAAAAGTGATAAGCTTACCTGTTATTATGGAAGAACGCCGCTTAGAACTAGCTCTTGAAGGATTGCGTTATTTTGACTTAATCAGACAAGGAATGCCTGCTATGAAAGCAGCTATTGATAACAACACAGGAGATCAATTTGCTGTAACTTTTAGAACAGAAACACAAGGCTGGTTTGCATTACCGCAGTCTCAAATAGTACTTTCAAATGGTACCATTACCCAAAATCCAGGCTGGAATTAACTAAAAAACAAATTGATTATGAAACGTATATTATATATAGTATTAGCGGCTGTAACGATCAGCTCGTTTTTATTCTCATGTGAAGCAATCGAAGATCGCGAAAGTCTTCCAGCTGTAACACTTACGCCAGAGACCATAAAATATTCTGTGACTCAAAATGCGGCAAAAAAGAATGAAGTAATTTTGAAGAATGATGATCCAACTGTAATTCCGTATTGGAAATACGTAGATGCACAAGGAAATGAATTAGGACATTCTAACAAAAGCGAAGACAAAATTACTTTTCCTTTTGCAGGAAAGTATACGGTTTTTTATACAGCATTTGTTAGAGGAGGTTCTGTAGAAGCAGCACCTGTAGCAATAGATGTTCCAGAAAATGATAATGCTTTTTTCAGCGATCCGAGATGGAACAAATTGACCAACGGTCAAGCAGGAAAAACTTGGGTTTTGTACATGACTGCCCCACTAGAATTTATCGGAAACACACCTTCTTATGTTAACAGAGCAGTAAGTGGTCCAGGATGGTGGCCAAACCTTACTGATATTTCTTGGGCTGGTCTTGAAAATAAAGATTGGGGAGAAATAACATTTGATTTGGATGGAGGTTATAATGTTTCGGTAACGCAGACAAACCCAACTTTAGGAGCAACACAAAAAACAACCAAAAAAGGAACTTTCAATTTTAGTTTAACAACGGGTGAAACAAATGACAGAATTTCTTTTAACGGAGGCACAGAAATGCTGCATCCAAATGAACCAAGTTATTTTAGTCCATCATTTAGTTTTACTAATGTAAAAATTGTTGAATTGACCGATACAAGTTTATGCTTTATTGCAATAAGAGCAGATGGAGATTATTTAATTTACCATTTAGTTCCAAAATCATAATTAGTTAGTTTTTGAAGTCTCAGTTTTAAATAATATCAAAAAGATACTTTAAAGCTGAGACTTAAATTGTTTTTATGAAGAAATAAAGGGACTCAGTTTTTATTTCTATCTTCAAATTCCGAAAACATAAAAAGTACCATGCAAATTAGAAAGAACATAAAAAACTTAAGCCTATTAGCAATGGCAGCGGGAATTATTTTTTTGAATTCCTGCACCCAAAAAAACGATGCTTTTGTAAACAGAAAAGTTTCTTTTAATGAAGATTGGAGTTTTCACTTAAATGACAGCATTATTGATAAAGATACCATCGGCACTTCGACAAAATGGAGAACATTAAACGTTCCTCACGATTGGAGCATCGAAGGGAATTTCGATGAAAAAAGCCCTGCAGGTTACGGCGGAGGCGCACTAAACGGCGGTTTGGGCTGGTATAAAAAAACATTTAAAGTCGCTGCAGCAGACAGCACAAAAATAACCTCAATCACTTTTGATGGTGTTTATAAAGACAGCGAAGTCTGGGTAAACGGCCATTATTTAGGAAAACGTCCAAACGGATATATTGGTTTTCAATATGAAATCTCCAAATATTTAAATTACGGAGAAAAAAATAATGAAATAATTGTTAAGGTTGACAATTCAAAACAACCCAATTCACGCTGGTATTCGGGATCAGGAATTTTTAGAAATGTCTGGATCGAAACCACAGATAAACTTCATGTTGCACAGTGGGGAACTTATGTGACAACGCCAAAAGTTACTGCTGACACAGCTTCGGTAAATATTGAAACTACAATTCAGAATCAATATTCGACTTCAAAGAAAGCAACAGTAACAACAACTATTTTTTATGGTATAGGAAATGATCTTAGAAGAATAAAATCGACTAGTCAAAATATAACAATTGGTGCAAATGCCAATCAAAAAAGTAAGCAAAAAATACAAGTACCAAATCCTGTTTTATGGTCTGTTGAAAAACCAGAATTGTATACCGCAGTTACCGAAATTTCGATTGACGATAAAATCATTGATCAATACAAAACCAATTTCGGAATCAGAGATTTTAAATTCGATTTGAATAAAGGTTTTATTTTGAATGGCAAGCAAGTTAAAATAAAAGGAGTTTGTCTGCATCACGATTTAGGTCCATTAGGCGCTGCAATCAACACGCGCGCCATCGAACGCCAATTGGAAATCATGAAAGAAATGGGAGTAAACGGAATCAGAACTTCTCATAATCCGCCTGCACCAGAACTTTTAGACCTTTGCGACAAAATGGGTTTCATTGTCATGGATGAAGCTTTTGATATGTGGAAACAAACCAAAACCAAATACGATTACGGAAATGATTGGGACAAATGGCACAAGAAAGATTTAGTAGATCAATTGCTGCGCGACCGAAATCATCCAAGTATTTTTGTTTGGAGCATAGGAAATGAAATCCCAGAACAATGGAATGAAAAAGGTGTTGAAATTGCCAAAGAATTAGCAGCAATCACACGCCAATACGACAAAACACGTCCGTTGACTGCAGCGATGAATCCGCCGGTAAACATGAATATTGATGCCGTGACTTTACAGTTTGAGAAAAAAGATGTTTCGATCAATCCGCTTGCCGGATCAGGTGTTTTAGATTTAATTGGATACAATTATGCGCATCAAACATATGAACATCATCTGAAGAATTTCCCTAATACACCTTTCATCGCAACCGAAACAACTTCGGGACTGCAGACAAGAGGATATTACGATGCCGTTTCAGACACCATAAAAAAATGGCCGGTAAGATGGGATCTTAAATTTACAGAAGGAAATCCAGGCAACACCGTTTCGGCTTACGATCAGGTGCAGACGCCTTGGGGTTCTACACACGAAGCAACTTGGAAAGTAATCAAAAAACACGATTTCCTTTCTGGAATGTACATCTGGACTGGTTTCGATTATATCGGAGAACCAACGCCATACGAATGGCCGTCAATAAGTTCTTATTTCGGAATCGTTGATTTAGCCGGTTTCCCGAAAGATGTGTATTATATGTACCAAAGTGAATGGACAGACAAAACGGTTCTGCACATTTTCCCGCATTGGAACTGGAAACCCGGACAAACTGTTGATGTTTGGGCTTATTATAACAAAGCCGATGAGGTGGAACTTTTTGTAAACGGAAAGTCGGTTGGAAAAAGAAGTAAAAAAGGAGATGATTTACACGTAATGTGGCGAATTCCTTTTGAAGCAGGAACCTTAAAAGCAGTTTCTCGTAAAGACGGAAAAGTGGTTTTAGAAAAAGAAATTAAAACAGCCGGAAATCCATCTCAATTAAAATTGACTGCAGATAGAAGTACGATAAAAGCAGATAAAAATGACTTGTCATTTATTACAGTTGATATTTTAGACGATAAAGGAACATTAGCTCCAAATGCCAATAACGAAATTAATTTCTCTTTAAAAGGAAACGGAAAAATTGTTGGAGTTTGCAGCGGAGATCCGGTAAGTCATGAACCGTACAAAGGAAATAAACACACCGCTTTGGCTGGAAAATGTTTAGTAATTGTACAATCTGGAGATAAATCTGGAAGATTGGAATTAACCGCTAAAGCGAATGGACTAAAACAAGCCACAATCGTAATTACAGCAGAATAATAATTTTTCTAATTTTTGAAATTTTAAATATAGCCGCAAATTAAAAATATTTTATGCTCTCGCAGATTTGCTTCGCCTGTTCGCTATCGCTCGGGTTGCAGATCAGACGGATTTATTTTTCCAGATCTGTTTAAAAAGATTTAAATCTGCAAAATCTGCGAGAGAAAATAAAAAATCCTTTTATCCCGATAGCTATCGGGAGTGGCAAAAAAATAACTAACTAATGAAAAAATCACATTTAAAAACCTTGTTTTCGATTTGCGTTTTTGGACTTCTTACAGTTCCAAATGCATCAGCTCAAATTCAGAACGCAGATGTACTGAACGCACCAATAGATATCAGTAAAGATTTTCAGAACTATCTGAACACTTTTTATTTTGCTGATGAATTGGCCTCTTTTGATCCTGCAACAGGAAAAGGAACAATCAAATATTTAAGATACAACTACAAAACGCGTCAGGCTTTCAACAACATGATGATGAAACCTGATGTAGAAAAAGCAAACGAATTCCCAACAACAGAATACGCAGAATCTCCGGTTTTGCCGTTTGAAATTCAGTTTGTTTCGGATAGAACCGTTCGAATCAAAACGACTTCCGGGCCGCAGTTTCATCCACAAAAGGAATCTTTAATGCTGGTTGACGGCGTTGCGCCAAATCACCCGGAATTATGGAAATATTCTAAAATCGAAGGAGGGCACAGTTATACAAGCAAACACGGAAGAGTTGAAATCCTGACAAAACCTTGGCACGTAAAAATCTACGATGAAAAAGGAAAATTGTTGACAAGCACTCTTCACGATACCGATTTTAAAAACACCTATACACCGACACTTCCGTTTTCTTATGTTCGCAGAAACAGCGATTACTCCAGAAGTATGGGCGCGGCGTTCAGTTTAGAACCGGACGAAAAAATATTTGGCTGCGGCGAATCTTTCACGCAATTCAACAAACGCGGACAAAAAGTAGTTTTATGGACGGATGATGCCAACGGAATCCAAAATGAAACGATGTACAAACCGATTCCGTTTTATATGAGCAGCCGTGGTTACGGTGTTTTCATGCACCATTCTACACCAATTACGGTTGACTTTGGAAAATATTTTTCAAGTGCCAACGAAATGTATATTGGTGATGACGAAGCCGATTTGTTTTTCTTTATTGGAGAACCAAAAGACGTTTTAGATCAGTATACCAATTTAACCGGAAAAGCTGCCATGCCGCCGCTTTGGTCATTTGGTTTCTGGATGAGCCGTATCACGTATTTCTCAGAAAAAGAAGGACGCGAAGTTGCAAGAGATTTGCGTAAATACAAAATTCCAACCGATGTAATTCACTTTGATACCGGCTGGTTTGATGTAGATTGGAGAAACAACTACGAGTTTGCAAAATCTCGTTTCCCAGACGCGACAAAAATGATGTCTGATTTGAAGAAAGACGGTTTCCAGGTTTGTTTATGGCAATTGCCTTATTTCACGCCAAAGAATACTTTGTTTCCAGAAATCATGGATAAAAACTTAGCAGTAAGAGACAGAAAAGGAAACCTTCCTTATGAAGATGCCGTTTTAGATTTCTCAAACCCTGAAACGATAACTTGGTACCAAGGAAAATTGAAAAAATTATTTGATGAAGGCGTAGCCGTTTTCAAAGTAGATTTTGGAGAAGCTGCGCCGCCGGACGGAATTTACCATTCTGGAAGAACTGGTTTCTACGAGCACAATTTATATCCGTTACGTTACAACAAAGCTGTTGCCGAAATTACGCAGAAAGAAAAAGGATACACTTTAATCTGGGCAAGAAGTACTTGGGCAGGATCGCAGCGTTACCCGTTACATTGGGGAGGAGATTCTGAAACTTCAAACGGAGCCATGTCGGCAGAATTACGCGGCGGACTTTCATTAGGTCTTTCTGGTTTCAGTTTCTGGAGTCATGATGTTGGAGGTTTTGCAACTAAATCTCCTGAGAATATTTACAGAAGATGGACACCATTCGGAATGTTGACGTCTCACGTAAGAAGCCACGGAGAACCGCCTCGCGAGCCTTGGTTGTACAGTAAAGAGTTCTTAGAAGGATTTAGAAAAGCAGATAATATGCGTTACGAATTAATGCCGTATATCTATGCTCAGGCAAAAGAAAGTTCTCAAAAAGGTTTACCGATGATGCGTGCTTTATTTGTAGAATATCCAAATGATCCGGGAGCTTGGTTAGTTGATAATCAATATTTGTTTGGTTCAAGTATGTTGGTTGCACCGCTTTTTGAAGAAGTAGAAGAAAGAGACGTTTACCTTCCAGAAGGAACTTGGATCGATTATCAAACTAAAAAAGTATACCAATCGGGATGGCATAAAATTAAAGCCGGCGAAGTGCCAATTGTAGTTTTAATTAAAGACGGAACAGCGATTCCACACATCGGTTTAGCGCAGTCTACAAAAGATATGGATTGGAGCAAATTGACATTAAAAGTATACGCAAGCGATAAAACAACAGCGGCAACAGCTAAAGTATTTTTACCAGAAGGCGATGCCGTACAAGAAATAAAAGTTACTAAAAACGGAAACAATTTTGATGTAACTGCAAATCCGTTAAACGGAAAAACCACTTTCAAAACGGAGTGGGTTAAGTAAAAAAGTTAGCCGCGAATTCACGAATTTAATTTTTTATAATTCGTGAATTCGTGGCGAAAAAAATAAACACATAGAAACATAGAATTTTTGTTTCTGAAAAAGAGAATAAAAAGAAACTAGTTTCCAACACAGAGCTATGTGAATTCAAACAAGTGAAACGCCTTTTTTTAGTTTCAAATAAACTATGATTCTATGTGTTTAAAATAATCTAGCCAAAGATTTAATTAATAAAATTCGTGAATTCGTGGCTAAAAAATATAATTCCAAAAAACATGAAAAACTATCTAATTCTCCCAGCCGTACTGCTTTCGATCACTATCGGACACAGTCAGAAAAACAAAAATGCTTACGAACTGGCCTCTCCAAACGGTCAGAATAAAATCAAATTTGAGTTAGTAAAAAATGCTCCAAAATATGGTGTTTCTCACGGAAAAACCGAAGTGATTTCATCTTCAGAAATGGGATTTTTATTAAAAGGAAATGAAGATTTAAGCACCAATTTTGAAATCAAAGGAGCTAAAACTTCAACCTTTGATGAAACTTGGGAACAAGCTTGGGGAGAAAAGAAAAATATTCGAAATCACTACAACCAATTGGTAGTCGATTTACAGCAGAAAACAGGAAACAAAAGAAAGCTGCAAATTCAGTTCCGTGCTTTTGATGACGGAGTTGCTTTTAGATATGTGTATCCAAAACAAAATGTAAAAGACAGTATTTTCATCATGGATGAAAAAACAACTTTCAACCTAAAAGAAGACGGAAAAGCATGGTGGATTCCAGCAAACCGTCCAGATCGTGACGAATACTTGTTTAAAGAAGCTGCAGTAAGTACATTGGATACCGTTTTGACTCCATTAACAATCGAAAGTAAAAGCGGTTTGTCCTTAAGTTTCCACGAAGCAAATCTATATGATTTTGCAAGTATGACTTTGGTAAACAATAAAGGAACAGAACTAAAATCAGACTTAGTGCCTTGGGCAGACGGAGTAAAAGTTCGTGTAAAAGATACCTTTACATCTTCTTGGAGAACGATTCAAATTGGAGAAAATCCAGGAGAATTGATTACTTCTTACCTGATTTTAAATTTGAACGAACCAGACAAATTAAAAAATACAGCATCTTATTTCAAACCCTATAAATACTTAGGAATCTGGTGGGGAATGCACATCGGAAAATATACATTTTGGGAAAGCGACAAACAAGGAGCAACAACCAAACACGCAGAAGAATATATTGATTTTACAGCAAAAGAAGGTTTCAACCACTTATTGATCGAAGGATGGAACAAAGGCTGGACGCCTGCTTGGTATGAAAACCGTATGCACATGTTCAGTTTCACGAAAAGCGCCGACAATTTTGATTTAGAAAAAGTAGTCGCTTACGGAAAAAGCAAAAACATTGAATTAATTGGATATCACGAAACAGGTTCGAACTTAATCAACTATTTAAAAGAAGTTGACGAAGGATTTGCTTTATACAAAAAACTAGGAATTCATACCGTAAAAATTGGTCACGTAGGTTCAAAATTGAATATGAAACAAATGCACTTTGGACAATTTGGAGTGAACTATTTCAGATACATTTTAGAAAAAGCAGCACAATATGATTTGGCAGTTTTATACCACGAATCAATTAAAGATACAGGAGAAAGAAGAACCTTCCCGAACATGGTTTCAAGAGAAGCAGCACGCGGACAAGAATACAATGCTTGGAGTGAAGGAAATCCGCCAAACCACTTAAGTATTATTCCGTTTACAAGATTACTTTCTGGACCAATGGATTTTACGCCGGGAATTTTTGATGTTGAGGTAAAACAAGGGTATCCAGGAAAAAGAATTCAAGGAACGGTTGGGCAGCAATTGGCATTGTATGTAGTGCTTTATTCTCCAATTCAAATGCTGGCAGATCTTCCAGAAAACTACGAAGGAAAACCAGCTTTACAATTCTTAAAAGACGTTCCGACAGATTGGGAAGATACCAAAATTATAGAAGGAAAAATTGGTGAATACATTACAACAGCTAGAAAAGATAGAAACAGCGCTGACTGGTATTTAGGAACATTGACCAATGAAAATCCAAGAAAAGTAGACGTTTCATTATCATTCTTAGATCCAAATGCGACTTACGAAGCACAGATTTATGTGGATGCAGAAGGAACAAATCAAAAAAATAATCCTGAAGCAGTGGCTATTTCTAAGAAAACAGTAAAAGCATCAGACAAATTACAATTGAATCTAGGCGGTGCCGGAGGTGGTGTAGTGAGATTTAAAAAATTGTAATTGGAGTTAGAGGTTAAATGTTAGAAGTAAAAAGTTAAACCCGACAGGTTTTTATCGCGAGGCTTCGGGACTGTCGGGTTTTGTAACGGAACGATTACGCATGATATGTAGAGACGCACTGCAGTGCGTCTAACATATTTTTAGAAAATAAAATATTTAGCCACAGATTAAAAAGATTAAAAAAGATTTGAATCTGCATGATCTGCTAAATCTGCGAGAGAGAAAAAAAAGAAAAAATCCTTTTATCCCGATAGCTATCGGGAGTGGTAAAAAAAATAAACCAAACTATTTCCAGATGAAAAAACTTTTAATAGCAGCAGTTTTAATTACTTCAGTCCATTTGATGGCTCAAGAACGAACGATAAAAGTAGATTACAACAAATCGGCTGGAAAATTAAACACCATGTTTAAAGAATGCATCGGTGCCGGAAGAGCAAACGAAGGTTTGAGAGCCGACTGGCAGCAACAATTGGCATTGGTAAAAAAAGAATGCGATTTTAAATACATTCGATTTCATGGTTTGTTGTCTGATGATATGGCGGTTTACCGTGAAGATCCAAAAGGAAATCCAGAATACAATTACCAATACGTAGATGTTTTGTTTGATTATATTGTGAGTCTGAAAATGAAACCTTTTGTTGAATTAGGCTTTATGCCGAATGCTCTGGCAAGCGGAAAAGAAACTATTTTTTGGTGGAAAGGAAATGTTACGCCTCCAAAAGATTATAAAAAATGGCAAGATTTAATTAAAAATTTAACTGCACATTTTACAGAACGTTACGGAGCTGAAGAAGTAAAAACATGGTATTTTGAAGTTTGGAACGAACCGAATTTAACACCAGGTTTTTGGACAGGAACTCAGGCAGAATATTTCAAATTGTATGATTATGCAGCTCGCGGTGTAAAAGCGGTAAACAAAGATTACAAAGTGGGCGGTCCAGCAACAGCAGGTGCAGGATGGGTTCCAGAAACTATAGACTTTTGTGCTAAAAATAACGTGCCGATGGATTTTGTTTCGACACATACTTACGGTGTAAACCAAGGATATTTGGACGAATTCGGAACTTCTGGAACCGTTTTGAGTCCAGATGAGAACAGTATTAGCGACGACGTTATTAATTCGCGTAAGCAGATTACCAATTCGGCTAAACCCAATTTAGAATTGCATTATACAGAATGGAGTTCTTCGTACACACCTGCAGATCCCATTCACGACAGTTATCACTCGGCAGCTTATATTCTGCAGAAATTAAAACAAGTTGGCAATGCGGCAAACTCCATGTCGTATTGGGTTTTTACGGATATTTTTGAAGAACCGGGCCCAAGATTTACGCCTTTTCACGGCGGCTTTGGATTATTGAATACACAGGGAATCAAAAAACCGGCTTATTTCTCGTATCAGTTTTTGAACAAATTGGGAGAAACAGAACTTCAAAATTCGGATAAAGCTTCTTGGACTTCTAAAAATGCAAAAGGCGATGTACAAGTTTTACTTTGGGATTTTACCAATACACATCCAGGCGAAAAAGTTTGGAATCAAACCTATTACATTCAGGATCTTCCATCAAAAGAAAAAGGAACTGTAAAAGTTGAAGTCGACGGATTGCAGAAAGGAAAATATACTTTAGAAATCTACAAAGTAGGTTACAAAGTAAATGACGTTTATGCAGATTATCTGGCGTTGAACAAACCAAATCAGTTAACGCGCGAGCAGGTAAACAATATGAAAAAGAAAAATAATGGCGATCCGATTGCAACAGAAAATATAACAGTAGATGCAAAAGGAACTTTCAGCAGAGCATTCAAAATCAATGAAAACGACGTTGTCTTTCTGAATTTAAAAAGACAATAATTTTAAAAACAAAAAACCACAAACAACATAATAATAGTAACACTAATTAAAGACCAAAATTCGATGAATTAAAAATCTTTAAATCTAAAACATCTAACTATCTATGAAAAACAAAATGATATACCTTTCGGCAGCTTTGGTTTTTGCCCTTTTTACTTCTTGTAAAAATGATGCTCAAACGACAGTTTCCAATTCAGATCAAACGGAAGAGTACGCAGGTAAAGAAATAGGAACAGAGCACGATGCAGAAATCGACAAACTGATTTCGCAGATGACTTTAGAAGAAAAAATCGGAATGCTGCACGGAAACAGCATGTTTGCTAACGCTGGAGTAAAACGTCTTGGAATTCCAGAATTAAAAATGGCCGATGGACCGTTGGGAGTTCGTGAAGAAATCTCACGTGACAATTGGGCGCCGGCAGGATTAACAAACGATTTTGCAACCTATTATCCAGCTGGAGGTGCTTTAGCGGCAACTTTTAATACCGCAATGGCACATACTTTCGGAACCAGTTTAGGAGAAGAATTGCGTGCAAGAGACAAAGACATGTTACTTTCGCCGGCTATTAATATGGTGAGAACACCGCTTGGAGGAAGAACATACGAGTACATGTCTGAAGATCCGTTTTTGAATAAAAAAATCGCTGTGCCGTTAATCGTTGGTTTACAGGAAAAAGACGTAATGGCCTGCGTAAAACATTATGCAGCAAACAATCAGGAAACCAATCGTGATTTTGTAGACGTACAGATTGACGAGCGTACCTTGCGCGAAATTTATCTTCCAGCTTTTGAAGCTTCGGTAAAAGAAGCAAAAGCATACAGTATAATGGGAGCTTATAATAAATTTAGAGGCGAATACTTATGTGAAAACGATTATATGCTCAATAAAATCCTTCGTGACGAATGGGGATTTAAAGGTATTGTTGTTTCAGACTGGGCTGCGGTGCACTCAACAGGAAAAGCATTGAAAAATGGTTTGGATATCGAAATGGGAACTCCAAAACCATTCAACGAATTTTTCTTAGCAGATAAATTAATTGCTGCGGTTAAGTCTGGAGAAGTTTCAGAAAAAGAAATTGATCTTCATGTAAAACGTATTTTAAGAACGCTGTTCCAAGTAAAAGCAATGGGCGGCGGAACGCGTGCAAAAGGAAGCATCGCAACCGAAGCACATTACAAAGATGCTTACGAAATTGCAGCTGAAGCGATCGTTTTATTGAAAAATGAAAACAACGCATTGCCGTTAAAATTAGACGGAGTAAAATCTATTGCCGTAATCGGAAACAACGCCACAAAGAAAAATGCCCTTGGCGGATTCGGAGCTGGTGTAAAAACAAAAAGAGAAGTTACACCGCTAGAAGGTCTTAAAAACAGATTACCTTCTACAATAAAAATCAATTACGCAGAAGGATATTTAGAGCGTTACGACGAAAAAAACAAAGGAAACTTAGGAAATATTACAGCTAATGGTCCAGTAACTATCGATAAATTAGACGATGCAAAAGTTCAGGAAGCAGTAGAAGCGGCTAAAAACTCAGATGTTGCGATCATTTTTGCAGGTTCTAACCGTGATTACGAAACTGAAGCTTCAGACAGAAGAGATTTGCACCTGCCTTTTGGACAAGAAGAATTAATTAAAAAAGTATTGGCCGTAAACCCAAAAACTATTGTAGTAATGATTGCCGGCGCTCCATTTGATATTAATGAAGTAAGCCAAAAATCAGCAGCTTTGGTTTGGAGCTGGTTCAATGGTTCTGAAGGAGGAAATGCTTTGGCAGATGTGATTTTAGGAAAAGTAAATCCATCAGGAAAATTACCTTGGACAATGCCTAAACAATTAAAAGATTCTCCAGCACATGCTACCAACAGTTTCCCTGGAGACAAAACAGTAAATTATGCAGAAGGAATTTTAATCGGATACCGTTGGTTTGATACTAAAAATGTGGCGCCTTTATATCCTTTTGGTTACGGATTATCGTATACAACTTTTGCCCTTGACAATGCAAAATCGGATAAACCAGAATATGCACAAAACGATGTTATTGAAATTTCTTTGAATGTTAAAAATACAGGAAAAATAGACGGAAAAGAAGTAGTACAATTGTATACTTCAAAATCAGATTCTAAAGTATCACGTGCTGCAAAAGAACTAAAAGGCTTCAAAAAAGTTTTAGTAAAAGCAGGAAGTTCAGAAGACATTACGATCAAATTACCAGTAAAAGAATTGGCATATTACGATGTAACGGCTAAAAAATGGACTGTAGAACCAGGGAAATATACCCTAAGACTTGGAACTTCTTCAAGAGATATCAAAAAAGAAATTGTTGTAACAATCAAATAAGATGAAAAAGTTACTAAGAGATTATACTTTAAGTATATTATTAAGTTTTGCCTTTTTAGGAGTTTTGGCCTGCAGTTCAGACAAAGAAACTGCTCAGGAAACTACTGTAAAAACCCTGACAGCAAGCACAGCAAAATTAGATTTTGAAAGCAAAGAAAACGCTGTTGATCTTACTATTACGTCAGAAGCCACCGCGTGGTCTCTGGCAAGTACAGCAAACTGGGTAAAATTCAGTCAGTCTGCCGGAACAAAAGGAACCATTATAATAAAAATTACGGCATTAGAAAATGCAGAAAAAACGGCAAGAACAGCTGTTATTACCTTAAGTTCCAATGAGTCAAAATCGGTAACAATACAAGTTTCTCAAGCGGCTGGAGCTGTTGCTGCAGGTTTGTATCCGAGTTATAACACGAACCCAATTGCAGCAGATCAAAGCGGCATGTCAAGTACGGCAGTCCAATTAGCAGCAAAAATAAAATTAGGCTGGAACATCGGAAACACTTTAGAAGCAACAGGCGGAGAAACAGCTTGGGGGAATCCAAAAGTGACAAAAGCGTTAATTGATTTGGTAAAAGCCAACGGATTTAATGCCATCAGAATTCCATGTTCATGGAATCAGAACTTAGAAAATGCTTCAACAGCAAAGATCAGTACCGAGTGGTTAAACCGTGTCAAAGAAGTTATTCAATATTGTGTTGACAATGATATGTATGTTTTGGTGAACATTCACTGGGACGGAGGCTGGCTGGAAAGCAATATTACCGAGGCAAAAAAAGTAGAAAACAATGCCAAACAAAAAGCATTCTGGGAGCAAATTGCAACACATTTACGCGGATTCGATGAACATTTGCTTTTTGCCAGTGCCAATGAACCGGCAGTTGATGAGGCAGAGCAAATGACCGTTTTAACTTCATATCATCAAACTTTTATTGACGCTGTTCGTTCTACGGGAGGGAAAAATGCTTATCGTACTTTAGTAGTTCAGGGACCAACCACCGATATTGAAAAAACCAATAAATGGATGACTGTTTTGCCAACAGATACAGCGGCAAACCGAATGATGGTGGAGGTTCATTATTATTCTCCTTGGAATTTTGGAGGGTTAACCAAAGACGAAACCTGGGGTAAAATGTTCTATTATTGGGGAGCTGGTTTTCATTCTACAACCGATACAGAACGAAATGCAACTTGGGGCGAAGAAGCTGATTTAGAGAAAAATTTTAAATTAATGAAAACTCAGTTTGTAGACAAAGGAATTCCAGTTCTTTTGGGCGAATTTGGTGCAATCCGCAGAACAACTTTAACGGGAGATGCCTTAACTTTACATTTAGCTTCCAGAGCTTACTATTTAAAAACAGTTGTAAAGACCGCAAAAGCAAACGGCTTATTACCTTTTTATTGGGATGAAGGAAGTCTGCAAAATAATGGTTTCGGAATTTTTAATAGAACCGATAATACTGTTTTTGATACTCAAGCTTTAAATGCTTTAAAAGAAGGGTTACAGTAAAAAATCTTTTTTAAACCATATAAGTGATATAAGATTTTTAAGTTTCTGTTTTAGATTGAACTTAAATTTGCTTATATCACTTATATGGTTTAATTCATTTAATAAATAAGAAAATGAAAAAGTTAATTGTTTTTACTTTATTGATATTTAGTATTTTAGCTAGTGCCAATGTTAGAATGCCTTTACTATTTTCTGACGGAATGGTATTGCAGCGCAGTAAACAAATTCCGATTTGGGGTTTTGCCGATGCGAGTGAAAATATCGAAGTGCATTTTAACAGCCAAATCAAAAAAACAACAGCCGATAAAAACGGAAAATGGACGCTGCATTTAAATCCAGAAAAAGCCGGCGGGCCATTCGAACTAATCATTATTGGAAAAAATAAAATCACCATCAAAAATGTTTTGGTGGGCGAAGTATGGATTTGCAGCGGCCAGTCGAATATGGAATTTCAGGTTTTTAAAACCATGAATGCACAGAAAGAAATTGAAGATTCTAATTATCCATTGATTCGTCATTTTGGCGTAGCGCAAGATTTAAGCGGTACTCCAAAAGACGATTTGAAACAAGGAAAATGGGAAGTTTCAAGCAAAGAGACCGTAGGCAATTTTACAGCCGTTGGATATTATTTTGCTAAAAAATTATATGCCGAATTAAAAATCCCAATCGGAATCATCAATACCTCTTGGGGCGGTACCAATGTCGAAACCTGGACAAGCCGCGAAGCTTTCGAAAAAAGCGACGAATTCAAATCGATGATTGCCAATGTTCCATCGGTAGATATTAATGCCATTTTCGAAACGTATAAAAAATCGGTTTTAGACAATCTGAAAAAAGTGCAGGGCTTTGAAGTTACTTTGGAAAACGAAGACCAGTTTAAAAAACCAGATTTCCAAGACAAAAACTGGCCCGAAATAAAAGCACCATCACTTTGGGAAAACCAGCAGATCGGTAATATCGATGGAATTGTCTGGATGCGAAAAACCATTGTTTTAACAGCCGAACAAGCCAAAAAAGAAGCCGTTTTACATCTGGCCAAAGTAGATGATGAAGACAAAACCTATGTAAACGGAGTAGAAGTAGGAACCAATAATCTTTGGGACAAACTACGAGTTTATAAAATTCCGGCAAATGTCTTAAAAGAAGGTACCAACGTAATCGCCGTTCGAATCACTGATTACAGCGGCGGTGGCGGCATCTACGGCGATCCATCCGATCTAAAAATTGACTTTAAAGACACAAATCTGCCGCTTGACGGACTTTGGAAATTCAATGTTGTAAAAGTTAGAATCGAGGTGTCGCCAAACAGTTATCCGTCTTTATTGTACAACGCAATGGTAAATCCGCTGGTTCCGTACGCATTTCAGGGCGCTTTATGGTATCAGGGCGAAGCCAATGTTTGGCGTGCTAAACAATACAAAAAAGCATTTCCGTTAATGATCAATGATTGGAGAACCAAATTCAAACAAGGCAATTTTCCATTCTACTTTGTGCAATTATCCACTTTCGACGAATTTGGCGGTAACAGCCAAAAAGGAAGCCGCTGGGCAGAACTTCGCGAAGCACAATTAGAAACTTTAAAATTACCAAATACGGGAATGGCTGTAACCACCGATATCGGAAACGCAAAAGACATTCACCCAACCAACAAACAAGACATAGGATTACGTTTGGCTGCCATTGCTTTGAACAATATTTACGGCAAAAAGCAAGTGCACAGCGGCCCCGCTTTTAAATCGCAGGAAATAAAAGGAAACCAAATCATCCTGACCTTCGATAATATTGGCGGTGGACTTTCAACGCCAAATAACGATGAATTAAAAGGCTTTGAGATTGCCGGTTCAGACAAAGTTTTTCATTCCGCGAAAGCGATAATCAAAGACAACAAAATAATAGTTTCGAGCGAAAATGTCAAAAATCCCATTGCGGTACATTACGGCTGGGCAGACGACGATACGACAATCAATCTTTTCAATAAAGAAAAATTCCCAGCGTCGCCGTTCAGAACCGATAATTGGGAAATGGTTACAGAAAATGAGAAATACAGTGTAAGCAAATAGAAAACACAAATAGGTTCCGCTAGGAACAATTCGTTGGCAGCAAAAGATAATTTGGGCGTGACCCCATCCCGATAAGCGGGCAAATATTCTTTACGCTTATTCGCCCGCTTATCGGGACGCGGTCGGGCTATCCGCGCTACTTCGGTAGCCTGCTCCTATCCCTCACGCGCGCAAAAACAACTAGCATGTCTTTCGACTAAGGAGAAATGACAAGTTTGTGTAAATTTGGTTTAAAAAAAATATCAAAAACAACAACCCGATTATGAATTCAAACATCATAAAAAAAACGTTTTACATTTTACTGCTCACCTCTTTTTGCGGAAAAGCACAATCCACTCAAAAATTGTGGTACAAACAACCCGCAGAATTCTTTGAAGAAAGCCTTGTTTTAGGAAACGGAAAAATGGGAGCAACCGTTTTTGGCGGCGTTAATTCAGATAAAATCTATTTGAATGATATTACACTTTGGTCTGGCGAACCCGTAAATGCCAATATGAATCCAGAAGCGTACAAAAACATTCCGGCAATTCGCGAAGCATTGCAAAACGAAAATTACAAACTAGCCGAAGAGTTAAACAAAAAACTTCAGGGAAAAAACTCAGAATCGTATGCGCCTTTGGCAACATTAGAAATCAGTAATGCAGAAAAAGGAAAAGCTGTAAATTATTACAGAGAATTAGATATTTCTAACGCTGTGACAAAAGTAACTTACGAATTAGACGGTGTAACATTTACCCGCGAATATTTTGTTTCGGCACCTGATCAGATCATGGCAGTCAAATTTACAAGCAGTCAGAAAGGTGCTTTAAATTTTGATGTTAATTTAAGAAGCCTCTTAAAAACAAATGTCGAAATAAGAAACAATACCATGATGATGACCGGAAACGCGCCCATTCATGAAAACGCAGGCTACACTGTACAGCCAAAATATTTGGAAGTAAAAGACAGAGGAACGAGATTTACAACTTTACTTCAAATCAAAAACACAGAAGGAAAAGTCAGCAATAACAGTTCGACTTTGACGGTAAAAAATGCATCAGAAGTTATTATCTATATTTCGACAGCCACAAGTTTTAATGGTTTCGACAAAAATCCAGCAACCGAAGGCTTAGACGATGTTACTATTGCTTGGCAGAATCTGAATAAAGCTATTGCAAAACCGTACAACAAATTAAAAGAAAATCATATTGCCGATTATCAGAAATTCTACAATCGTGTCCATCTAAATTTAGGGAAAACAACCGCAGCGGATCTCCCGACAGATGAACGTTTATTGCGTTACGCAGACGGAAAAGAAGATAAAAACCTCGAAATCCTGTATTTCAATTATGGACGTTATTTATTAATCAGTTCGTCCAGAACGCTGGGCGTTCCAGCCAATTTACAAGGATTGTGGAACCCGCATCTGAGCCCGCCTTGGAGCAGTAATTATACAATGAATATCAATCTGGAAGAAAATTACTGGCTGGCAGAAAACACCAATCTTTCAGAAATGCATCGATCACTTTTGAGTTTTATCAAAAATCTTTCGGTAACAGGAAAAGTGACGGCCAAAACTTTTTATGGCGTAAACGAAGGCTGGGCAGCAGCGCACAATTCAGACATTTGGGCAATGACCAATCCCGTCGGGCAGTTTGGAAAAGAAGACCCGATGTGGGCATGCTGGCCGTTGGCAGGCGCATGGCTGAGTACGCATATTTGGGAACATTATACTTTTACCCAAGATAGAGATTATCTAAAAAAAGAAGGTTATCCGTTAATGAAAGGCGCCGCACAATTCTGCTTGAACTGGCTCGTAACCGATAAGAACGGAAATTTAATTACATCGCCATCGACTTCACCAGAAAATCAGTATAAACTAGCAGACGGTTTTGTGGGGGCAACACTTTACGGTGGAACTGCCGACTTGGCCATGATTCGCGAATGTTTTGATAAAACCATAAAAGCGTCACAGGTACTCAATACAGATGCTGCTTTTAGAACAAAATTAGAAACGGCACTTGCAAAACTGCATCCGTACCAAATTGGTAAAAAAGGAAACCTGCAGGAATGGTATTTTGACTGGGATGATAACGATCCGAAGCACCGCCATCAATCGCAGTTATTCGGACTTTTTCCTGGAAACCACATTACTCCAGTTAAAACGCCAGATTTAGCAGAAGCTTCAAAGAAAACGCTCGAAATAAAAGGCGACGAAACAACAGGCTGGTCAAAAGGCTGGAGAATCAATCTTTGGGCGAGACTTTGGGACGGAAACCGCGCTTATAAAATGTTTCGCGAATTGTTGCGTTACGTTGATCCAGACGGAAAAAAAACGGCAACGCCAAGACGAGGAGGAGGAACGTATCCGAATTTATTTGATGCGCATCCGCCGTTTCAAATTGACGGGAATTTTGGCGGAACGGCCGCTGTTGCCGAAATGTTAGTACAATCAGACGAAAACGAAATCAGATTGCTGCCTGCTCTGCCAGATGCTTGGGAAGAGGGTTCTGTAAAAGGACTTTGTGCACGAGGCGGATTTGAAATTGAAATGTCATGGGGAAATAAAAAAGTTCAAAAAGTGACTGTTTCTTCTAAAAATGGAGGAAAAACCACTTTGATTTTCGGCGATAGAAAACAAGAGATTGTTTTGAAAAAAGGAGAAAGTATCGAAATCAATTTTTAGGGAAGCTTCCAAGAAGCGAAATATCTATAGAATAGAAAACACATTTGCAAAGCAGCTCCAGCGGAGCTAAATAGTTATAGCTTCGGAGAAGCGAAATATCGATAGAATAGATAACACATTTGCAAAGCAGCTCCAGCGGAGCTAAATAGTTATAGCAAATAGAGAACGTTCTAAATAAAAGAGCTCCAGCGGAGCGGCATTAGGTAATTGTAAAATTTAGATGTCGCTCCGCTGGAGCTTTTTTGTATTGGTAATTTCATTTCTACAAATATTTCGCCCCGCTGGGGCTCATTTTGTTTTCTACAAACAGGTCGCTCCGCTGGAGTTTTTTTTTATTGGTAATTTCATTCTACAAATGTTTTGCCCCGCTGGGGCTCATTTTTGGTTTCTACAAACAGGTCGCTCCGTTGGAGCTTTTTGTATTGTTAATTTCATTTCTACAAATGTTTTGCCCCGCTGGGGCTCATTTTTGGTTTCTACAAACAGGTCGCTCCGTTGGAGCTTTTTGTATTGTTAATTTCATTTCTACAAATATTTCGCCCCGCTGGGGCTCATTTTTGTTTTCTACATACAGGTCGCTCCGCTGGAGCTTTTTTGTATTGGTAATTTCATTTCTACAAATATTTTGCCCCGCTGGGGCTCATTTTTGTTTTCTACAAACAGGTCGCTCCTCTGGAGCTTTTTTTGATTGGTAATTTGATTTCTACAAATATTTCGCCCCGCTGGGGCTCAGATAAAATAGCTCCAGCGGAGCTAAATAGTTATAGCTTCGGAGAAGTGAAATATCGATAGAATAGATAACACATTTGCAAAGCAGCTCCAGCGGAGCTAAATATTTATAGCAAATAGAGAACGTTCTAAATAGAAGAGCTCCAGCGGAGCGGTATATAAATTTGTTTCCATTAATAAAAAAACCGACAGTCCCGAAGCCTCGGGATAAACCTGTCGGGTTTGATATACGAATTATTCTTTTTCAGATTCAGAATTTTCTTTTTCTTCTGTTTTTTGAGAATGTTCTTTTTTAAAACTTTCGTACCATTTTTCGATTGATGGATACACAAAACTGGCAACTTTTTTTACAGGATTATAAAAAATAGAATTGTCCAGAGTTTCTTTTTTAGCAAAAGTATTATTGAAGTTTATTTTTTCGAACAACGCGATAAAAATACTTAAGATCAAGATAGTCTTAAGAATCCTGAAAAAACTGCCTCCTAATTTATTCATCCATCCCAGCATGGCAAAATCCGCAATTCCAGTTAACATTTTGGCCAATAAATACACGCCGATAACAACCAGAATAAAAGTTAAGATAAAAGCCGTAATCTGAATATTGGTTGGATTCCAGGAAACATGTTTTGAAATGATCCCTGTCATTAAAGAAGAAAATTTAATAGCAAGATAAATTCCTAAAAGCAAAGAAATAAAAGAAGCTACTTCTACAAAAAGTCCGTTTTTAATGCCTTTGTATAAACTGTAGCATAAAAGTGCGCCAACTATAATATCAAAAAAACTCATGTTTGGTTTGGTGTTTAATGAAGGGCAAAGATATTGTTTTTTTTGAGGGGCAGAGGTTCAAAGGAGCAAAGTGACAAAGGTTTTTTTGGTAGAATTTTATTTTTAAAATCATAGAAACATAGTTTTTTATTGATGTAAAAATATTTTGAAAAAACTAACTTTCACACATAGTTATGATTGTTTAAAAAAGTAAAACGCCTTTTGCATTTGCTAAATTCTATAATTCTATGTGTTGAAAAAACATCAACAAAGCTTATATATGTATTTTATAGAAAGAGTGCGTATCTTTGCCAATTCATATTTTAGACTTCAGATTCAGATTTTAAATCGGGAATCTAAAATCTAAAATCTAAAATCATAAATTAAATGTCCAGAGATATACAATTAAAAGAGCGATGGGAAAAGCTCGTTGACCTGCTTTCTAATCAATTTTCGCAAGGCGAAGATTTAGACTTAGATGCCATAATTTACCTGATCGGAGTTCAGGAATACGGAAAAGTACACCGCGAATACAAAAAAGACGAAAAACTGAATTTAATGCACATTGCAATCTGTCGATTGTTAGAACCATACGGATTTTATGAATTCGAATATTTTGATGAAGACGGATGGCCGCATTATAAAGTAAAAGAAGAATTACCGCCGTTAAAAGCCGGAGAACAATCAGTTTTGATGAAAGAAGCAATTGTAAATTATTTTTTAGAAAGAAAGCTTATTGAGTAGTGCATCAGATTACAGTATTTAGTGTTCTCAGTTGCAACTTCAGACTGAAACTGAGTACTAAAACCTGATCACTAAAAACCTAACCACTGATTACTAAAAGATGTGTAGATACGCAATGACTGCTTATAAACCTCATTATGCTTGTTTTAATTGTCGAAAGACCTTTAAAAGACGATTGATGGGTGATATAAAAAGAGGAGAAGCAGCTGTTTTTGAAGCGAAATGTCCTCAATGTGCCGCATTAATGGCCAATATGGGACTCGATTTTGAATCGCCTAAAAAAGAGGATGTTAAAAAGTGGGAACACATTAAAACTTTATACAGCGTTGGGATCGGCTTTTATTCCTGCGGTTGCAGCGGACCAGGCTATATTCCGAATTCAAAAGAAAAACTGATAGAATATTTTGAGGAATTAAAGCACTCGTATCTTAAGAATCTTGATTTTTGGCGTTCCAGAATTGAACCAGCAGATAAACAAGAAAAAGAAAAAGATTATCAGCGAAATTGGTATGAATTAGGAAGAGTTTCCTCAAAATCCAAAAAAGAAACCATCACCAACCAGGAAGGGATAAATTATTGGCTGGAAAGAGTAAAAGAAATAGAAACAAAAATAGGTCTCATAAAATAGATAATTGTATTTAAACGAAACTTTAAAGTTATAACACTATACTTGGAACAAATTCCTTAAATTTGTTTCCTCAATTATTGAAGGAAAATGATAGATAAGATAAAACAACACATAGAGGAAGCCAAAGCCTTTAATGATAAAAACAAAGAATCTTTAGAACAATTCCGTATTAAATATTTAGGTAGTAGAGGTTTAGTAAGAGAACTTTTTAACGAGTTCAGAAATATTCCGAACGACCAGAAAAAAGATTTTGGGCAAGTAATGAATACCTTAAAAGCGGTTGCCGAAGAAAGGGTAAAAGCGATTCAGGAAGAACTTGAAAGCAAAGAAGAAGCAAAAGGTATTTTCGGAGATTTAACGCGTGCTGCAGAACCCGTAATTATTGGTTCTCGCCACCCCATTTCTATAGTTAAAAATCAAATCATTGATATTTTTGCCAATATTGGTTTCAACGTTTCCGAAGGTCCGGAAATCGAAGACGACTGGCATAACTTTACCGCATTAAACCTGCCAGAATATCATCCGGCAAGAGATATGCAGGATACGTTTTTCATTCAGACCAATCCAGATGTGTTATTGCGTACGCATACATCATCGGTTCAGGTGCGTTATATGGAAAATCACAAACCGCCGATTCGTACAATTTCTCCGGGACGTGTATTTCGTAACGAAGCAATTTCGTCACGTTCACACTGTATTTTTCATCAGGTAGAAGGATTGTACATTGACAAAGATGTTTCGTTTGCGGATTTAAAACAAACGCTGCTTTATTTTACAAAAGAAATGTTCGGAAAATCGAAGATCCGTCTTCGTCCGTCCTACTTTCCGTTTACAGAACCAAGTGCCGAAATTGATATTTATTGGGGCTTAAAAACCGAAACCGATTACCGAATCACAAAAGGAACAGGCTGGCTGGAAATTGGAGGCTGCGGAATGGTAGATCCAAATGTTTTGAAAAACTGTGATATCAATCCGGACGAATTCAACGGTTTTGCTTTCGGAATGGGAGTAGAGCGTATCGCAATGTTGTTGTACCAAATTGGTGATATCCGTATGTTTTATGAAAATGATGTTCGTTTCTTAGAGCAGTTCAAGGCAAATATTTAGGAGCTGTTTCCTGCTGTCCGCTGTATCTTTTGTTTTTTAAAGAAAAAAACAAAAGGATGCCGCTTCCATCAGGGCTAGGGCTTTACTTTATAAAATACCTTTACAAAAAAACAAACCTTTGTTGAAGTTCAGACTTTGACAAAGGTTTTTAAAATTTAATAAAAATGAAGAAAGATATAGTAATTCCAGAGGTAGAAAATGTATTTCTTGCAGCCGTGCAGGAATGGAGCGACGATTTTATGGAGAAAGTCTGGTACGCTTATTTAGTAAACGACAGCGACTTTAATTTAGACAGTGTAATGGTGGTTTCAAAAGCATTTGGCACCATTGACGGCGAAATGAAAAAAACGTCGATTCTGCGCCACGCATTTGTTGAAGTGCCGGCAGTTTCGGTTGTTAAAATCGAAATGATCGAGAAAAGCCTTTTGGTGATGAATAACGAATTTATGGTGACGTTCTTTATCGGAAATACTTTGTACGATAAGAAATTCATTTTTAAAGCCAATTCGCTTGACGAAAACAAAACGGAAGAAGTGCCGATTTTGTTTGTTGAAGGAATTATGGTGAAGTAGTTTTTTAGTGATCAGTTTTAGTGGTCAGTATTCAGTTTTTAGTATTCAGTTTTTAGTATTCAGAACAGTATCAAATAAAAGAGGGTCTGGAAAAAATTTCCAGACCCTCTTTTATTCTAATTAGAAAATATCTAAGTCATCATTTTCAACCCTGAAACTGACCACTAAAATACTGATCACTAAAAAACTGAATACTGACCACTAAAACTGAATACTGACCACTAAAAATACTGAATACTCAAAATCACATCGGCATCACAGGCGGACGCATTTTATAAGCACCTGTTGAAAGACTCGAAATAAAATCTTCTAAAGCATCCATCTCTGATTTATTCAACTGTAATTTTTTTATCAGTTTAGAAGTTGTTGGAAACAAAGTATCGTTTAATTGATTTTCTTTTCTTTTGGGCTGCGGCATTCCAGCGTTGTACATGTTTAAAACACCGCGTAAATTTGGAAATAAACCATTGTGCATATAAGGCGCATTTTGAGAAACGCCTCGTAAAGACTGCGTTTTAAATTCGCCTACATTTTCTGCTTTTTTAGTTACATTGTATCTTCCCAAATCTTCGTATTCTCTTCCGTAATAGGTTAAACCAATATTATGAAATTTATTATCCGTGAAATTTGCGGTATTATGACAGTTGATGCATCTTGCTTTGGTACGGAATAAATGCAATCCTTCAACTTGTCTATTCGTTAACTGAGTTGAATCTCCGGCAATAAACTTGTCAAACTTGCTTTTTGGACTTATTAAAGTTCTTTCGAAAGTAGCAATTGCTTTTAGAATTTCTTGCTGCGTTAGTTTTTCTTTGCCAAAAGCCTTTTTAAAATACGGTTTGTAACCTTTTATTTTGTTCAATCGTTTTGTGGCTAAGTCAATGTGAAAATTCATTTCTTTAGTATCCTGAATCGGGAAACTCGCCTGATCTTCTAGAGTTGCCGCCCTTCCGTCCCAAAAGAAAACTTTAGAATACGCGATGTTCATTAAACTTGGAGAATTTCTAATTCCCTGCTGTCTGCCTTCCCCGTATGAAACTCTTTTGGCGTCGCCCCAGCTTAATTCAGGATCGTGGCAGTTGGCACACGATATTTGTCCGGATTTGGACAATCTAGGATCAAAGAAGAGTACTTTCCCTAATTCGGCTTTTTCTTCGGTATACGGATTCTTTTCGGGGAATTCAGGTTTGCCTAAAGTTCCGATGTCTTCAAAACCCTGCGCGTAAACAATCGAGTCAACTTCTGGTTTTGGCCATTTTTGATAATCACCGCTGCTGTAAAGCGCTTTTAATTCTGAAATCGTAAAATTAGATTCAATCTTAGTATAAGAAAGAATAGCAAGGGAAAACAGCATTGCCATGACAGCAATAAATCTTGATTTCATTTTTTAATAATTTAATTGTACACCCATTTGAACCCAGTAGGTGGTATTGGTATTAATGCTGACTGGATAATCAGTTTGTTTTTTAAGTGCGATTTTTTCTTTCAGATTCGTAAAGAAAACCACTGTTTTATTGTTTTTTACCGGATAGCTGTATTCTAATCGCAATGCCGGTGCAAAATAATTGGTTGTATTCACTGCGTAATCGTGAATAATCACTTCATCAAAAAATCGGGCATTTGTCCCGCCTGAAGTGTCGTAATATTCTAGTTTTGATGGAAGCGGGAAATACATATTAAAACTTACCGTTGTATTCAATTTACTTTTTTGAAAAGCGAAATCTTTACTTCCAAATATTCCGGTGTTTAACGAATTTAATTCGATATGAGCTGCAGCTAAAATATCATCATATTCATTTTGCTGATACAACATATTTAAACCGAATAAATAATCAATTTTAGAAACTGTCCTTTTTGCAATTGAAGTAGTCCAATTTATTTTATTTAATGAATTGGTGTAATTGTAACCGTTACTTTGTTTGTCAAAATTTCGAGCTTCGCTTTGATCAAACTGTAAAGTAGATTGAATTTCTTTTTTATTCCATTTATGAAAAACAAATAATTCTGCATGATTGGACTTTGTTTTGATCTTCATTCTTTCGTTTTCAGTTAAATCAAGAGAATTGGTATAAAAAGTATTATTGGAATTCTGAGAATAATACAATGCCGTGAAAATTGAATTTTTGTTTCTCATTGTATAACCCAATCCAATTTTATCTACAAGATCTTGGTATAGATAACCAGATCCGGAAGATTTAAAATAATTCAATATTCTACCGTATCCACCATTAAAACGTAAATAGGTTTCTGGATATGCTTCGTAGTTTAAGCTTGTGTTATTGTATGTGTAATTAAAATCTTTTTGGTTTTCTGCATAACTTCCCAGAACAAATGCTTTGTGATTTTGTGAAATTTGATAGCCAATCTGCAATTCTGCACCCAAATTTCTGTTGATTATTTGTGATCTTGCATCTAAAGTTCTGCTGAATTTTTCAGCACCGTAATTGGCTTTAACCGCAACAGATAAATGGTTGGTAATATCTTTAGAAAAACCGCCGCTCAGCGCATAGACTTGATTGTCCCAATCGGCTTTTCGGGGAACGTAAAAATAATGCGGTGCAATAATTTCCTGCTCTTCTGCACGATCATCAGAAAGTACAAATCCCAGATTTTTTTCTAGTATTTTTTTGATGACTAAATCGCCAAATAACTTCCATTTAGATTTTGTGGTAAAATAGCCCTGCGCTGCAAATCGATACGTATTGATTTCGTTTGCAATCTGTTTTCGAGCGAATTCATTTTGCTGATGTTCGTATGAAACCTCAGTAAAAGTAAAATCTTTAATAGTGGGAGTTGTATAAACAATTGGGTATTTAAAAATTTGATTTTTAATCTGATTATCAATAAGATGATTTTGCACTTTTATAGTGTCTTGTGCATGTGCGGTAAAAACCAAAGGAAACAACAAAAGAAGTAATGCCCAGGATTTCCAGGCATTACTTTTAATGTTTTGTATTTTAATTTTATTGATTTTCATTAAAGAAAATTTTAGTTGAATCCTCTTGGATTTGCGGTTACTTCTACAAAATCATTTGTAGAATTATTAGTGTCCTGAAGAATAATTCTTCCGGCAATTGTAGTTTTCGTTTTTCTCATTACCGATTTAGAAGAATAGGCTCCAGAAGGGATGTAGGTATTTCCTCCATCAATCTGAGAGGGTAATTTTTTAGGAACTAAAAGTGATCCTAAGTCTCTCGTTGTGTCAACACCATCAATAAGTGCAGTTACAGGAATCTGAAGAAACAAACTCGCATCTCCTTTAGGGTTTTTGTATTTCTTCAAAGCTGTAAATTCAGCATCAGTCATTTTAAAAATAGTATACGCTTGTCTTCCTAATGAATCTAATATCAAATCGTTGTTACTATTTCCCCAATATGCGATATCTACATCTGGAACAGCAGGATTTTGAATATCATATTGATAGGTGCTGCCAGAGTAAATTCCTAAAAATGCTTCAAAATCTGCGGTACTTAAATCTACGGTCAACTCAGGACTTACAATGCTAACCGCTTTACCATTATTGTCAACATAGTTTGCTTTATGGTTAATAGCGTTTTGAGCAATTACAATACTTTTTCCTGGTTCTACAGGATATTGTGTGCCGTTTCCAGGAATTTTAATGATGTTGATTCCATAAACGTAATTTGTATTGGCTTCGCTGCCCATTGTCATTCCTTCTGATTTGCTCCAGTCAAACTGCCCGTTTGGCTGAGAGTAAGTTAAAACGGTTGAGGTAGTCGCTCCTGTAAGTTGTGCCATGTACAAACCATCTGCATATTGCACTGTGTTAGAGTTATTGTAAATTTCGATAAACTGATCTCTGAATACCGCTCCTTTTTTAGTGTCAGATCCGCCATAATAAATTTGTTTAATTACGAAGTCACCCACTTTAGAAGTTTTCATTTCGATGCTAGTTGTAATAGCAGCTGCATTTACAATAACACTGCTTGCGGAACCATTAAAATTGATTTCAGCTTCTGTTGGAGTATAACCAAAAGTCTCCGTAAATTCTGCTGACTGAATCACTTTGGTTGCAGAAATGGAATAGGTTCCTGGTAAAATTTGTTTGAAAGTGGCAGTGCCATTTTCATCAGATTCTACAGTATATTTATTGGCTGTTTCTGTATTTACAATTATTACACTTGCTTTCTTAACATTTAAGCTGTTAAAATCGGCATCGTATTTAAGCGACACCGTAAAGTCTACAGGTTTTAATGCTTCACTTTCGTTATCGTCATTGCTGCAGGATTGAATGATTAATCCAAAAAGTATTATAAAAATAGAGAGTGTTTTTTTCATAGTATATAGATTTAGAATTGATAATTAAGTCGGGTTCCAAAGGAAAAGTTTGCTATATCTGACGGATATCTTTCGCCATTTATATAGTAATAAGGCTTAAGATTTAAAAAATTGGTAGAATAGAATGAAACGCTGAATCCGTTTAAGAAATCTTTAGAAACTCGTAAATGAAAATTGTGCAGCATTTTATCAAGTTTATATTGCGTCGTATCATAATCTTGAATAAGATGTCCATATTTTTGTAGATCGGTACGTTCTTCTTCTGGAATTTCGTGATAAACCAATTCAGTGTCTAAGTAACCATTTGGGAAATTACTCGTAGGTGAATTGCTGGTTTTAAGTAAAATATGTTCACTTCTTAAAGACAAGACTAGCCCTGCTTTTGGAATATGATAATTGAAATTAAAACTTGCCGTAAAATTTTCATTTTTTACAGGTCGTGAATTGTAAATGCCATATTTTTCAGGAGATAGAAGATTTGATGATTTTACATAAATTGACGATCCGCTAAAATCACTCGATCTAACATAAGAAGTATTCATGCTTATGTCAAGATTTAACGCTTTTATCTTTTTGAAATTGATAATAGATTCGATACCAATATCTTCAGAAGTGTTATTGTTTGCTACACTGTTAGTTAAATAATAGAATTTTTCAGTTCCCTTGATTTCATAAGTTGGAGTTTCAGAACCAACAGCGTTTACAACGGCTTTTGGTACCTCTTTGTACACAGGAAGCTGCTGATTGATAAAACCGTCAAAAAGCTTATTATAATATCCCGTTAAATTAATATTAGCAAAAGGAAGACTGATATCAATTCCTCCCTCTGTTTTGTAAGATTTAGAAGATTTTAGATTTAAATTATCTCCAGGAGTTATAATGGTTTGAATCCATGCTTTCTGGTAAGCTCCAGGATAAACATAAATTCCATTCCCTACTAATCGATCAATATAGCGTTCTCCAGTATATAATTGATTCAGTGATGGGGCTTTTGATGATAAACCAAATCCACCTCTAAATCTAAAAGTTTTATTTATAGAATACGAAGAGTTTAAACGAGGCTGTAGTGATATATTTCCTCGCTGATTTTCATAACGCAATCCAAAATCAATGTTTAAAATCCGATCTTCTTCGAATTTTTTATAGATTCGATCTTCAAAGTAAGCCGATATTTGGCTTTCTGTTTTAACCCTATTAAAATCATAATCTCTGTACCCCAGTTTACTATCTTCTCCTTGATCCAAGGTGTAAAAATTTTGTAATCCGCTTACGCCGCTTTTCCTGCCTGCGCCTTTGTTAGAACTTGTTCTTCCAGACATACCAAAGACTAAACTATGAACCCACTGTGCCTTATTAGTAATTGCTTTTGTAGTTTCGATACTTACAAAAGAGGAAATAGGAATTCCTTCTACTGTGCTAACACTTGTATACTGTGAAGGAAGAATATAAGCTTCATGAATTCCTTCTTCTAATGAATTAGTTGCAGCCGAAAGTGATCTATTCATCCATTGCTCTTTTCGAGAGAATTGTTTGTCATAAGAAAAACCACTGTTTATGTTGATACCGTCAACCCATAAATTGTCCAGTTTCCACATAAAATTATCCGAGATAGAAATGCCTTTTTTATCATTCTTAACCACAGCATCACTAATATCATCTGGATCACTTTTAGCATCATCCAAATTGGTTCGAAATGTGGTGCTTAGTGTGTTTTTAACCTTCGACGAGTTGTTTTTGGTCTGCCATGAAAGATTTGCATTTACTCTTTGATAACTTAAAAGATTATTTCTGGGATCAGTTTTAGAATCCAGATAGTTAAAACCGATATTCATTGAATTGTTTGCATTGAATTTTACACCTTTTGTAAGGTTAAATTCTGTAGTTGCATCACGTATGGAAGCTGATACGCGATAAGGACTATAACCAACTTTTGTCGTTATCAACACAAGTCCAGAAGTTAAATCACCATATTTTGCAGAAGGAATTCCCTGTATAACTTTGATTTCTTCAATAGTATTAGTTGGAATTTCTCTTAAATCAACACCGTAATTGGCATTGGTAAACACATTTTGGTTTGATTCTGCGAAACTGTTTGGACGATGATAACCGTAAGGTCCAGTGGAATTTGGATTTAGGGCTTGCATATTTTCGTTGTTCGAAAGTGGAATGTCATTTATTACAAATGAAGTTCCGAAAGCCTTAGAATATTTAGAAGAAGATAAATCAGATGCTGTACGAAAAACGATATTTTTGAATTGATTCAAATTAAAATCTTCAGTAGTCTGTCCAGGAAGCTGCTGTAAAACATCATCAAGCGAAAAGGCCTGAACATTATTTATCGCATTTGTTCCAAGCGTTAATTCAGAATACTGGCGTTTTTTTTCGGCTGTGACGACGACTTCTTTTAGAAAAAGCGTATTATCTTCTAGATAAACCGTAATCGAGTTTTGATCGTTTTTTAAAGTTTGATTAATTTCTTTTTTTCCAAGAATAGAAAAGTTAAGCTCGATATCCTGAAAGTAGGGAAGTGTAATCGAGAAATTTCCATCTTTATCCGTAATGGCCCAATTTTCTGTTTTGGTATCGCGGACAAAAACGCTCGGTAAAGCCGCTGAAGTTTCTTTAGACAAAACTTTACCAGAAATTACCTTTTGAGAAAAAATGATTTGACTGAATAAGAAAAAGAATATAATAAAACGCATCTGTTTTTAATTAGAACGAATAAAAATAGTGATGCAAAACTATCATTTATTCTTTGTCACGCAATAACAAATAAGGAGTTTGTTACAATGTGTGCATGCTGATTTGTGAGAAATCAAGTGATTTTATATTTTAAAAATATGCTGTTATAATGTTGTGATACAGTTAGATGTTTTTTGCTGTTTTGTAAGATTAAAAGATTAACTTTTTTTTGGGAAGATGTAGGTTTGATGTGTTTCGAAGTAAAATATTTCTCGTTAATTCGTTTTGATTTATTGGCTGATTAAATTTTAAAGACACTTGTAAACAAAAAAAAGAGCCGGAAATACTCCGACTCTTTTTTGTATTCTATTCTCTAAAAAACTTTAATCTAAAGATTCTGTTAGTTTCTTAAATACCGATTTTGCATCTTTTCCTTCATATAAAACTGCATAAACGGCATCGATAATTGGCGTTTTTGCTCCGTAACCTTGATTTAGTTTATAGGCACTTTTTGTGGCATAATAACCTTCGGCAACCATGCTCATTTCCATCATGGCACTTTTTACAGTGTAACCTTTTCCGATCATATTTCCGAACATTCTGTTTCTGGAGAATACAGAATATCCTGTAACCAATAAATCGCCTAGGTAGGCCGAATCATTAATGTTACGTTTCATTTTGTGTACTTTTCTAATGAATTTTTTCATTTCACGGATTCCGTTACTCATCATCACCGATTGAAAATTATCGCCATAACCTAAACCATGAGCAATTCCGGCAGCGATAGCGTAAATGTTTTTCAACATCGCGGCATATTCCGTTCCGATAATATCATCTGAGATTTTTGCTTTAATATAATTTCCAGAAAGAGATTTGGCTACAATTTTAGCCTTGTCCGGATCACCGCAGGCAATTGTTAAATACGAAAGTCTTTCTAATGCCACCTCTTCGGCATGGCAGGGACCTGTAATTACACCAATATTGTAGTAAGGGATATCGTATTGAATGTGGAAATGCTCACCGACAATTAAGCTCGTTTCGGGAACAATTCCTTTGATAGCAGAAAAAATAATTTTATCCGCTAGTGAAACTGTAAGATTTTGAAGTTCAGCATCTAGAAACGCAGACGGAATCGCAAAAATGATATAGTCTGCATACGCTACAGCTTCGTTAATATTATTCGTTAATTTAAGTTTGTTAATATCAAATTCGACTGAACTTAAATAGTTTGGATTGTGTTTGTATTTCAGAATGTGCTCTATTGCAGCATCATTACGCATATACCACGAAATTTCGGAAAGATTTACACACAACATTTTTGCAATTGCCGTTGCCCAGCTTCCACCACCAATTACTGCAAATTTTAGATTTTCGCTCATTATTTTAATAATTTAAAACAAAAGTACTTAATAATGTGCCAATAAAGCAAAATCTGATTTAAGAAATTTTAAACAGCCCTTTAATTATAATAACATTAAAAAAGTTTTAGAATCCATGCAAAACCCTTTGGAGCAGTAATGTGTGATGTTCTCTAAACTCTAAATTGAACCGTAATCCTGAGGACTTTCAGAAGCAAAGTTTGATTATTATAACATTGTCATTGTAAATAAAGTTCGCCAGAAGAATCTAAATGAGTTTTTGCGAATTCCTTATGTTTTCTAGAGATTTATCTGGTAAATAAGCATTGCATTTCTTTGGGTTTGAAAAAAATAGAATTTTTTTAACGCTTTATACAATAAATATTTTTTTCCTGCGTTATTGCTATTGTACATTAAAAAATTTTAATGTTGACAAAAACTCAGTTAGTTAGTTTTGTTTAGTAGTATTAAAAAGGCGTTCTATAGTAGTATGAACGCCTTTTTTTATGAAAATTAGAAAATATTGAATCGAATATTCTCCTTAAGATTGAAACTTAGAATTTATCTTTTTAGTAACTAAGCTCAACAATCGATTTTACTTTGTCTAAAGTTACCAATTGTTTTTCTCCCAGACCTTTCCAGCCTCTTTCGTCAAAACGTTTTACGATAAAATCTGCTGTTTTAGAATAATCTTCTGTGTATTGCGAAAGTTTCGTATCCATTCCCATCGTGTGAAAAAATTCAACCGTTTTGCTGATCGCTTCTTTTGCCACTTCTTCATCAGAACCTGTAAGGTTGAAAATTCTTCTTCCGTATTGTGCCAGTTTGCCTTTTTTGCTTTCGAACATTACCGTATATAAACTTGGGCCGATAATCGCCAAAGTTCTCGCGTGATCAATTTCGTAAAGAGCTGTCAATTCATGACCAATCATGTGCGTTGCCCAATCGCTTGGAACACCTTTCTGGATCAATCCGTTTAAAGCCATAGTACAGCTCCACATAAAGTTGGAAGCCAAAGTATAATCGGTTGGATTTTTTACAATTCCAGGGCCGACTTCAATTAAAGTCTGCAGCACGCCTTCGGCAATTCTGTCCTGAAGAAAAGCGTCAGTAGGATACGTTAAATACTGCTCCATAACGTGCGTATACGCATCTACAACACCATTTTCGATTTGTCTTTTTGGTAAAGAAGCAATAACCGTCGGGTCGCAGATTGAAAATTGTGGAAACAAAGCGCTTCCGCCAGAAGACAATTTTTCCTGAGTCGCCTCAATCGTTACCACATATCCAGAATTCATTTCGCTTCCCGTTGCCGGAAGAGTCAAAACAGTTCCAAAAGGCATGGCATTTTCTTTAATCAGGATTCTTTTTTGAAGAATGTCAATCGGATTTCCTTCAAAATTAACAGCAGCTGAAATAAATTTCACACCGTCAATTACAGAACCGCCGCCAACAGCCAAGATAAAATCAATTTTTTCAGCTTTAATAACAGCAACCGCTTTCATCAAAGTTTCAAAACGCGGATTTGGTTCGATACCGCCAAATTCAACAATTTCAAAACCTTTTAGTGCTGCAGTTACCTGATCGTAAATTCCGTTTTTAAAGATACTTCCCCCGCCGTAAGCCAAAAGTACTTTTGCGTCTTTTGGAACCAATGTCGAAAGTTTTTCAATTTGTCCTTTTCCGAAGATTAAATTCGTCGGATTGTATAATTCAAAGTTGAGCATTTTTTTTTAAGGTTCTAAGCTGCTAAGATTGTGAGGTTCTAAGGTTTTCCTCTTTAAAGCTTAGCAGTATGTTATTTAATTTTTTTAAGATTCTGATTTGCAAAGATTCTGAGTTACTAAGCCACAAAGTTTGTAAAAAACTTAGCAGCTTAGCATCTCAGAACCTTAGTGTCTTTTATTTACCCAATTTAGCAAGCAATTTTCCAGCTACTAATTTAGACGAAGCTGGATTTTGGCCTGTAATTAAAAGACCATCTTCAACAGCATAAGGTGCCCAGTTTGGTCCTTTAGAAAAAACGCCTCCGTTTGATGATAAAGCGTCTTCTAATAAAAACGGAACCACTTTTGTCAAGCCGACAGCTTCCTCTTCTTCATTGGTAAAACCAGTTATTTTTTTGCCTTTTACCAAATATTCCCCTTTTACTTTTACGTTTTTCAATACAGCTGGTGCGTGACAAACAAAAGCGACAGGTTTATTGTGTGTATAAAAAGATTCTATTAAGGCGATAGAATTTTTATCTTCTACCAAATCCCAAAGCGGACCGTGTCCTCCTGGATAAAAAACAGCATCATAATCTTTCTGGTTAATTGTAGAAAGTTTTAAAGTGTTTTTTAATTTTTCTTGTAACGCTTTATCAGCGTCAAAACGTTTGGTGTCTTCTGTTGCAGATGACGGATCAGCACTTTTTGGATCAATTGGCGGCTGGCCTCCAAGCGGAGAAGCAATCGTAATTTCAACTCCCTGATCTAATAATTCATAATATGGCGCAGCAAATTCTTCTGACCAAAATCCTGTTTTCTCTCCTGTGTTGCCCAGTTTATCGTTGCTGGTCACAACAAATAATACTTTTTTCATACCTTTTTTATTTGATTTTTGAGCCAAAGCCGATGTGCTTACGACTGTAAATGCAATTATTGCGAGTAATGCTATTTTCTTCATAATATTAAATTTCGAACAAATTTACGTCTTATGTGATATCAGTAAAAATAAAATAAACTATGTTTGTTATAAATAAATTTATGTCATGGTAAATCTCGAATGGTACAGAACATTTAAGGCAGTCTATAAAAACGGAAATTTTTCGGTGGCGGCAAAAGAGTTGTTTATGAGTCAGCCTGCCGTTAGTCAGCAGATTTCAATGCTCGAAGCCCATGTTGGAAATAAATTATTCAACAGGAAATCAAAAGGAGTTGAGCCAACGGAATATGCTAAGTTACTGAATAATTTGATAATAGACGCGCTCGATCGTCTTGAAAGTGTCGAAACTGGTTTTCGCGCCAAAGCAGAAGATGCAAACCGATTAATTTCTATCGGAATCTCCAAACATCTTTTTGACTGCGTTGGAAATCTTCTCATTTCAAAATTTGATTTAATCGATTTTACTTTTGCAGAAAATGACGAACTTTTTGCTTTAGTAGATTCTAAAAAGCTGGATTTTGCCATTACCACAAAAAGGTTTGATACTTTTGATACGACTTATGAAATTGTCGGAAAAATTAAACTCATCATGGTTGCGCCCACAAATTTGGACATAACCGATTTCCGTTCTAAGTTAAAAGCAGATAATTATACCGAAATAGAAAAATGGCTTAACGAACAAAAATGGTACAGCCATGATGCCAGAATTCCGCATATCAAATTGTTCTGGTTACATGCTTTTAATAAAAAAAGACCATCAATGGTTCCTAATTATATCATTCCATCAGAATCTGAAATGTTACGGCTTTTAGCCAAAAATGAAGGTGTGGCAGTAACGTGGAACTGTAACGCGAGAAATTACATCAAAGAAAATAAACTGCAGTTAGTTTGGAATAGTTTTCACGTTCCAGAAGAATTTGTGTATTTGTTAGCTCCAAAAAACAATAATGTCAAATCAATTTTTGATGTGATAGAGAAAGAACTCAAATTGTTTTTTGGAAATAGATTATAGTTTTTTTAGCCACTAATTATACGAATTCCACTAATTTTTTTGCCATCAGCTATAATTAATTCGTGAAAATTAGTGCAATTCGTGGCAAACAATATAAATAGTATGATTATGGAAAATCTACAAAATATTCGAGTAGCTGTTGATGCCATTGTTTTTGGCTATCAAAACAGTCAGTTATATGTACTGTTGATTCAGCAGAAATTTGGTTCTACCAATTCGTATTGGGCTTTACCCGGCGGATTGGTAAAAAATGATGAGTCTCTAAAAGATGCGGTAAAGCGAGAGCTTAAAGAAGAAACCAATGTCGATGTTGATTATTTTGAACAATTGTTTACGTTTGGAGATGATGTTGAAAGAGATCCTAGAAACCGTGTGGTTTCGGTGGCGTATTTTGCTTTGGTTGATCCTTCAAAACTAGAAATCAAAGCCGATTCTGATGCCGAAAAAGTACAATGGTTCAAGATTAATGAAGTTCCCAAACTGGCATTTGATCATAACAGCATTCTTAAAAAAGCAGTAGAACGTTTAAAATCCAAGCTGACATATGAACCAATCGGTTTTGATCTGCTTCCGAAAGAATTCCTTTTTTCTGAGCTTGAAAACTTATACTGCACGATTTTAGAAAAAGAAATCGAACGCAGAAACTTCCGAAAAAAAATCCTCAGTTTCGGAATTGTCGAAGAAACAGAAAATTATTCGCCAATAAAAACAGGCCGTCCAGCAAAATTATTTCGATTTAACAAATTGAAATATAATGAATTAGCTAAAGAAGGGTTCCACTTCGAAATAAAGTTTGCGTAATTTTTACACAAAATAAATTGTTTATTAAAAATTAAATTCTACATTTGCGTATAATTAACGCAAACCTAAAAACTATGATACTAAATCTCGACCCAAAATTCGCTCCTTTTCAAAATCAGGAAGAAATCAAATTTCAAAGTTTTACTTTCTCTGGAGGAGAACCGCATATTAAAATCGCCCCAGATTTTGATCCCAACAGAAAAGTAACCATTACACACCGATTAAATTCTTTTAACGATTTAGGATTATTGTGTGTTACGGTGGATGCTTTACGCAGAATGGATGTTAAGATTATCGAGTTGTTTATTCCGTATTTTCCGGCGGCGAGACAAGATCGTGTTATGATTCCAGGAGAGCCATTGTCTGTAAAAGTGTATGCCGATATCATCAATGCGATGCAATTGCATAAAGTTTATGTTTTTGATGCGCATTCAGAAGTGACTCCAGCACTTTTAAATAACAGTACTGTAATTCCAAATTATAGTTTTATAAAAGAAGTGATAAGCAGAATTGGCGGCAATGTAAAACTGATTTCTCCAGACGGCGGCGCTTTAAAGAAAATTTATAAAGTATCTGAGTTTTTAGGCGGTGTTGAAGTTGTAGAATGCAGTAAAAGCCGTGATGTAAAAACTGGAAAATTATCTGGTTTTAAAGTGTATGAAGACGATCTGCAGGGGATCGATTGTTTAATTGTAGATGACATCTGCGACGGAGGAGGAACTTTTGTAGGATTAGCGGAAGAATTAAAAAAGAAAAACGCCGGAAAATTATACTTAGCGGTAAGCCACGGAATTTTCAATAAAGGTTTTGAAGTTTTAAACTGCTTCGACGGTATTTTCACAACCAACTCTTTTAAAGATTTTGAAGGAGAAAACGTCGAGGTTGTAAAATTAGAATTATGAATAAAAATGATAGAGCAGCAATAGCAAATAATACCTTAGAAATCATTAAAAATGGTTTTTATGAATACAAAGGAAAAAAGATCCTTATAGAAAAAGAACTCGAAGAGTCGAATAAAAATACGTTCACCATTGCGCCAGAGGATTGGAATGCAATTTTAAATACACCAATTGAAAATAAGTTTGAAACAGAAATTGTAATCAAAAACTGTTCTACAATTGAAGCTCTTGTCGAAGAGAAAATCGGTAAAATCGGGGTTTTGAATTTTGCTTCTGCAAAAAATCCGGGCGGCGGATTTCTAGGCGGGGCATCTGCACAGGAAGAAAGTCTGGCAAGATCATCGAGCCTTTATGAAACGCAGATTAAAGACAAAACAATGTATGACTTTAACAGAAATCAGTCTTCGTTTTTATATTCAGAGTACATGATTTATAGTCCGAAGGTTTTGTTTTGGAATGACGATAATGGCAATTATTTTGACAAACCATTTGTCGCAGACGTGATTACGGCACCAGCACCGAACAAAGGCGCGATGCTGCAGCACAACAGGAAAGAAGAAATTGCTAAAACAGAAGAGGTTTTTAAAAACAGAATGGATAAAGTCTTAGCAATTGCAGTAAAACAAAATATTGACACCCTGATTTTGGGAGCCTGGGGCTGCGGGGTTTTTAGAAATGAGCCTAAAGATGTGGCGAAGATGTTCAAAGAAATTATCACAGCAAAATATGCAGCTGCTTTTAAAAAGGTTGTTTTTGCAGTATTTGATAGTTCTGAAAAGAAAACAAACTTTAAGCAGTTTGAACAGATCTTCAAATGAAAAAATTGAATTAAATCAATTGTTATGAAAGTACTTTATCCAGTCAGTGAAATTGAAGAAAAAGGAATCAAAATATTTCTGGCTGGAACAATAGAAATGGGAAATTCTGAAGATTGGCAGCAAAAAGTAATCGATGATTTCCAGCATTTTTACAAAGAAAAAGAAATTGTTGTTTTAAACCCAAGAAGAACCAATTGGGATTCGAGCTCGGTTCAGTCCATCGAAAACAAACAATTCAGCGATCAGGTGAATTGGGAACTAGACGCCTTAGAAAAATCAGACTTCATTATCATGTTTTTTGATAAAAACTCTAAATCGCCTATTTCAATGCTCGAACTCGGATTGTTTGCCGATTCCAAAAAGATGCTGGTGTGCTGTGAAGAAGGTTTTTGGAGAAAAGGAAATATTGATATTGTCTGTAAACGAAAAGGAATTCCAACTTTTGAAAACTTAGAACAATTAACAACAGCATTAAAGAATTTAATCCATTAATAAAAGCCAAAAAATGATATTAGAAGCAGCAATAGGAGATGCATACGGTGCAGGATTTGAATTTCAGGAGTTAGATTACATAATTAAAAACAATGATGTAACGCAATATCTTAAACACGGTATGTATACTGAAATCTACAAAAGATATACTGATGATACACAAATGGCAATTGCGATCACCGAACTTTTGTTAGAAGAGGATAACTGGAATGAAGTTAAAGTGGCTGATAAATTTGTAGAAGTTTTTCACAGAGATAAAAGAAGAGGTTATTCTGATCGTGTTTATAATGCCTTAGATGCCAGTAAAAACGGAAATGATTTCTTGAAAATCATTGACAATAGAAGCAGCGGGAACGGCTCTGCGATGCGAGCCTACTCAATCGGATTACTGAAAGAGATACCACAGATACTTGATTTTTGCGAGATTCAGGCCAAAACCTCTCACAATACGGCAGAAGGGATCAGTTGTGCCAAAAGAATTGCTTTAGCCGTTCATTTTTACAAATATCAATTGGGAGATAAAAGTTCGTTAATCGATTTTGTAAACGATACTTTAAAAGAAAAAGAAATCTATAAAGTGACTTCGCCCATTGACATGCACGGTTATTTTACCACGCAGGCTGTTCTTAAAATCGTTTCTGAAGCCGATTCAATGCAAGATTGTTTGAAACAAGGAATTGATTTTGGGGGCGACACCGATACCGTAGCCGCTTTGTGCATGGCGATTTTAAGTCAGAAAAAAGATTGCGAAAAAACACTGCCACAGTTTCTGTATGATGAGTTAGAAAACGGCACCTACGGAAAAGATTTTCTGATCAGTTTAGATAATAGATTGGTAGAGAAGTTTCGATAAGAAAAATTCAAGTTTCAGGTTTTAGGTTTCAGGTTTCAGGTTTCAGGTTTCAGGTTTCAGGTTTCAAGTTAATCGGAGCATCTGAAACTTGAAACAAAGAAAATCTGAAATAGAACAAAAAAGCTATTAACCGTTTCAAGTTTAAAACCAATTTTCAAGTCATTTACACAACCTGAAACCTGAAACCTGAAACAAAGAAAACCTGAAACAAAGAAAACCTGAAACAAAGAAAATCTGAAACAAAACAAAAAAGCTATTAACCGTTTCAAGTTTGAAAACCAATTTTCAAGTCATTTACAAAACTTGAAACCTGAAACTTGAAACAAAATTTAAACAACCACAAAAGCTATGAGTGATGATTTAAAACCAAGATTTATTGAATCTTTAAAAAGAAACAATGATCAGATTAGAGAAGACAGAGCCAAAGTTATTGGCGAAGATTCTGAATTAATTTACAGAAGAAGAGTCGAAGATATTGAATTAAAAATCAAAAGACTCGAAAGAGAACAAGAAGGACTGATAGATATTAGTCCGCTGGATAAAAACAGTTTGACCTTTGCCGATTTTCAGCCCGAAGCCTTTGTGCAGAAAGATATGGAACTTTCGCTGACCATCAGAAATTTAAACATCCAGTTTGAAGTTACAAAAAAGAGATTTGAATATTTATTTGGAAAAACATTTTAGTCATGGGAGGAACAAGATATGATTTCGGTGCTCGCGAAAGCAGAGCAAAAAAAGTAGGTTATGCTAGTAAATCAGCTGGCGAAATTTTTACACAAAATGCATTACGAGTGGCTCACGAATCGATGAACCCAAACGGAGTGATTTTGAGAGAAGCAAGAGATTCTGAAGTGCATCCTAACACCGTTCCAATCATTTTAGGTTTGGACGTTACAGGAAGTATGGGACATATTCCGCATGAATTGATCAAAGAAGGACTGCCAAAATTAATGGGCGGTATCATTCAGGGTGGTGTTCCGGATCCAGCACTTTTATTCTTAGGAATCGGCGATCACGAGTGCGACAGATATCCGCTTCAGGTGGGACAGTTTGAATCGGGTGACGAAGAATTAGACATGTGGTTGACGAGAACCTATATTGAAGGTGGAGGCGGAGGAAACGCTGGAGAAAGTTACCTTTTGGCTTGGTATTTTGCAGCATTTCATACCAAAACCGATGCTTTCGAAAAAAGAGGCCAAAAAGGATTGTTGTTTACCGTGGGTGATGAGCCAGGTTTGAAAACACTGCCAGCTTCTTCGATCAAAGAAATTATGGGACAGGGACAGCAGACCTATACGCATCTTGAATTGCTGGCAGAAGCGCAAAAAAAATACGATGTGTATCACATTAGTGTTTTGCATTCAGGTCAAGCCATTAATGCCGATGTAGAATGGAAAGAACTGTTAGGACAAAATTGTCTTTCAATTGAAGATCACAGGGAAATTCCAAATGTAATCAAGAAAATAATCTGCGATAAACACAAAAGTACTGGATTAGGAACCATACCAGTTTCTGATGCAAATGATACAGGTTTAGATAATATTGAAATGCTTTAAAAACTTTGCGTCTCTGCGTCTTTGCGAGATTAACAAATAAAGTTTTTTAGCGAAAGAAAATTTGCTCGCAAAGACGCGAAGTCGCAAAGATTATTAAAATAAAAACTTAAAAAGACTTTGCGATTTAGCGTCTTTGCGAGATTAAAAAATAAATAAAAATGAAAACAGCGCAAATAGTTATAGGTTTAGGATTTGGTGATGAAGGAAAAGGCATAACAACAGATTTTCTGGCAAAACAAAACCCTGAATCTATAGTTATTCGCTTTTCGGGAGGCCAGCAAGCCGCACATACAGTTATGATCGGCGACAGAAAACACGTGCATTCGAGTTTTGCAAGCGGTGCACTTCGCGGTCTGCCGTCTTATTACAGCGAGCATTGTACGATTCACCCGCTCTTTTTATATAACGAAAGAGAAGAATTAAAAGAAAAAAATGCCAATCTGGATTTGTACATTCATCCCTTAGCAAAAGTTACAACGCCTTTTGACGTTTGGCACAACAAAGGAAATGTTCGCAACATTGATCACGGAACCTGCGGAAAAGGCATCGGTTCTACGATGAAAAGAAACGAAGGACCGTATAAATTATTCGCCATCGATTTGATTGCACCGCGCGAGATGCTTTTAGAAAAACTAAATCAAATCGCTAACTATTATGGTTTTTTAAATGAAAGCGAAATCGACGAGGAAGTAACACAATATCTGGAAGCGATTGATAAATTAGAGTGGAATATCGTTGATTATATGTTCCTGAACAATTATGAAAATCTAATTTTTGAAGGAAGCCAGGGAATTTTACTCGACATGGATCACGGCGTTTTTCCTAATGTAACCTATGCCAATACAACTTCAAAAAATGCAATTGAAATTTGTAATAAACTGAAAATTGAAGACGTAGCGGTATATTATGCAACCAGAAGTTATACCACCCGCCACGGACACGGCTGGATGCCGAATGAAGGAGAAATAAAATTAAAAAACAACGAAGAAGAAACCTGTGTTTTCAACGAATTTCAAAAACATCTGCGATTTGGACATCTAGATTACAAACTGTTGAATTACGCTCTACAACTCGATGCCGCTTACAGCCCAATGGCAAAACGAAATTTGGTTGTAACCTGTATGGACCAGTTAGAAGAGCAGGATTATGAGTTTGAAAGTCTTACAACAGAATTTAAGGAAATCTACGGATCATTTTCACCCGATTCAAAAGATTTCAAAAACATCACTTCTTTATATCAATAAATAGAAAAAATGAAATACAATATAGAAAATATAGCTCCAGAAAGTAAATTCTTGTTTTTCTGGGGACATCAGCCAACAAAAGACGGAAGCATATCTAAAACCTGTTTCAGCCAGTGGTGGTTAAGTTCTTTTGAAGTAGATAACGTGACTTACAACACAGCTGAACACTGGATGATGGCGAAGAAGGCAGAACTGTTTAAAGATCAGGAAATTTTAGCTAAAATCATAGCATGTAAATCTCCAGCGGAAGCTAAAAAACTGGGGAGAAAGGTTAGAAATTACGATGACAAAATCTGGCTGGAAAACCGATTTGAAATCGTAAAACAAGGGAACTTCCACAAGTTCAGTCAAAACCCAGACTTGAAAGAATTCCTGATTAATACAAATGAAAGAATATTGGTAGAAGCAAGTCCCGTAGATCCCATTTGGGGAATCGGCATGGCGGGCGATCACAAAGACGCGCTGAATCCTGAAAAATGGAAAGGCTTGAATTTATTAGGTTTTGCTTTGATGGAAGTTCGAGATGAATTGAAATAGATTTAATATGGAAACAACAAGATTATACCGTCCGGTTGGATTGAAAGAAATGGAATTAATTGCAGCGTTAGATTACAATGCATTTCCGCCAAGATTAGATTGGCAGCCTATTTTTTATCCCGTAACGAATCAGCAATACGCAGAACAAATTGCTTTTGAGTGGAATACAGTGGACGAGTTTTCAGGATTTATAGGAATCATTACAGCTTTTGAAGTCAAAACCGCTTTTTTAGAAAAGTATGAAATTCAAAATGTCGGCGATAAGAATCATAACGAACTCTGGATTCCATCAGAAGATTTAGAAGCTTTTAATTTTAACATAGTAGGCGGTATTCAAATAGTAAATGTCTATTTTACAGAGCGTTCATTGGTAAGTAAAAACGAAGAATTGAATATTAAATTAAACAGTTTTAGAAAATAAATCAAAAAAGATTATCAATGAGTAATTGTTCCGTAGGAACATCTCGTCGGTAGAAAAATATCCATCAGATTGATTTACGTTCCGTAGGAACGTTTGAATACATTAGAAAAAATGATAGTAGAAATTGTAAAAGGAGATATAACCGAACTAAAAGTTGATGCAATTGTAAATGCAGCCAATACATCTCTTCTAGGAGGCGGTGGTGTTGACGGAGCAATTCACAGAAAAGGAGGAAAAGCAATTCTAGACGAATGTGTTCAAATTCGTAATAAACAAGGAGGCTGTAAAACAGGAGAAGCGGTAATTACAACAGCGGGAAATCTACCTTCTAAATATGTTATTCATACGGTTGGACCTGTTTGGAATAATGGTAAAAGTCGTGAAGAAGCATTACTGCAAGATTGTTATTTGAATGTTTTACAATTAGCTGTTGATAATGATATCAAAACAATTGCTTTCCCAAACATAAGTACAGGAATTTATAAATTCCCAAAAGAATTGGCCGCGGAAATTGCAATGGATGTTATTGAACGATTTGAATACAAAGAACAGATTGAGAAAATCATTTTTGTTTGTTTTGATGACGAAAATTTCAAGATTTACAATGATATAGTTAAGGGTGATTTTGCTTATAGAGTTAAATCGGGTCTTTTTGGTCTTGCGGTTGGAGATGCTTTAGGCGTTCCCGTAGAATTTGAATCGAGAGCTTATTTGAAGGAAAACCCCGTTACAGAAATGTTGAGTTTTGGAACCCATAATCAGCCAATCGGGACCTGGAGTGATGACAGTTCGCTTACTTTTTGTCTGGCCGAAAGTTTATGCACAGGTTATGATTTGAATGATATTGCCAAAAACTTTGTAAAATGGTACAGCGCCCAATTATGGACGCCGCACGGAGAAGTCTTCGATATCGGAATTGCAACCAGAAATGCGATTCATAATATTGGAAAAGGGGAACAGCCGGAATTGTGCGGCGGACAAGAAGAAAAAGATAACGGAAACGGTTCTTTAATGAGAATTTTACCGTTGGTCTTTTATCTTCAAAACGAAAAAGATATTGAAGTCATTTATCAAAAAGTAAAAGATGTTTCGTCTATAACGCATGCTCATTTTAGAGCTGTATTTTCTTGTTTTATTTATGTCGTTTACGGTTTAGAAATCTTAAAAGGAATTGATAAAGTAGAGGCATATCAAAATATGCAGAAAAGGATAGGTGCTTTTTTAATGGATAAAAAATTTGATGCTGTAGAAATTAAATTGTTTGACCGGATCTTAAAAAATGATATTTCAAAATACCCAGAAATAAATATTCATTCTTCAGGATATGTTTTGGATAGCTTACAAGCTGGTCTTTGGTGTTTCCTAAATTGGAATACTTTTGAAGGAGCTGTTTTAAAAGCAGTAAACCTTGGTGAGGATACGGATACAACGGCGGCTATAACCGGAGGTCTGGCTGGAATTTATTATGGATTTAATGCCATTCCCGAAAAATGGATTGACGTTTTGGCAAGAAAGAATAATATTAATGATTTATGTAAAAGATTTTCATCAAAGCTGAAAATAGAAAAAAGCGAAAAGTAAAAGGTATTCCAAAAAAAAGAAAACCACATATTGTTCCGTAGGAACATTTCATCGGTAGAAAAAAAATGAAAGACATTCAATATACAAAAGGCGATGCAACGTCGCCTCAAACATCAGGAAATAAAATAATTGTTCACGTTTGCAATGACATTGGCGGATGGGGAAAAGGATTTGTAATGGCGATTTCGAAAAGATGGAAAAAACCAGAAAAAGAATATCGCGAGTGGTTCAAATCTAAAGAAGATTTTGAATTAGGAAAAGTCCAGTTTGTTCAGGTTGAAGAAGATTTATGGGTTGCGAATTTAATTGGCCAGCATAAAATAAATAAAGATGAAAATGGCGGCGCTCCAATTCGATACGATGCGATTGAAGAAGGATTAAAAGCCGTTTCTGATTTTGCACAAACAAACAATGCATCGGTTCACATGCCGAGAATCGGATGCGGATTGGCAGGCGGGAAATGGGAAATGATAGAACCGATCATTCTTAAAACGCTGTCTGATCAAGATGTGGAAGTCGTAGTTTATGACTTTTAAAAAAACAAAACAAATCAAAGGGTAAACCATAGAGTATACTTTATGGTTTTTAAATATTTTGTGTTGAAAATAAACACAATAAAGATATTGTGTACTTATAAAATGAAAATAGAATTAAAAAAATATAACGAGCAATTAACCGAATGGCCTCAGACAGGTTATCATATAATGGCTCAGCATGACGACGAAAAAATAATCGTTTATCAGTCCTACAGAAAAGAAATAGGCGATTTTGCCGTAAAAAATCAGTTTTTTGGAGGCGCTTTCAGTCTCGACAGAATGACTTGGATCAAACCCAATTTCCTGTGGATGATGTACAGAAACGGCTGGGGAACAAAAGAGGGGCAAGAAGTAGTTTTGGCAATTCATCTCAAAAGAGATGCCTTCGAAAAATATCTTCAAAACGCTGTTTATTCTTCTTACAGTCCTGATCTAGGAATTAGCAATGAAGAATGGCAGGATCAGGTAAAATCATCATCGGTACGATTACAATGGGATCCCGATCATGATCCTTACGGAGGAAAACTAGAAAGAAGAGCGATTCAGATTGGTTTGCGAAATGAATTTACGAGATCTTTTGCCAAAGAAGATTTATTGCTGATCGAAGATATTTCGGATTTTGTAAAGGAACAATACGAATTGGTTCAGAAAAATGAATTAGATAAACTGAATATTCCCGCAGAGAAACCTTTTCTTTTTAGGGATGAAAAATTGAATAAAAAATTAAAAATAGCATAGAAAAGATGAATGAAAAAACAGCAAAAAGCGTCAGCAAATTTTTGAGTCTGGTGCTTAGACATTCGCCTGAAACTATCGGATTGCAATTAGACGAAAATGGATGGGCAGATGTGGAAGAATTAATTGTAAAATGTAATAAGAAAGGGAGCCAGAATCAGATGACGGCGGAACTTTTGGATTATGTTGTAGAAAATAACGATAAAAAGCGATTTGCTTTTAACGAGGATAAAACCAAAATCCGTGCGAGCCAAGGACATTCTATTTCGGTAGAACTGAATCTGGCAGAAACGGCGCCTTCAGAATATTTGTATCACGGAACAGTGGGTAAATTCATGGAAAGCATTCGCAAAGAAGGTCTGAAAAAGATGAGCCGTCAGCATGTGCATTTGAGTAAAGACAAAGAAACGGCGGTCAAAGTAGGAAGCAGAAGGGGCGTACCGCAAATTTTAACCGTAAGAAGCGGTGCCATGCACAGAGACGGATTTGTATTTTATTTATCCGAAAACAATGTCTGGCTTACAGATGAGGTTCCGGTGAAATACATTGAATTTACATCCTGATAAAAAGACCATTTTAGAAATAAGACTTTCAAAAACTATTTTAATAATCCTAAATCTATAACCATGCCGACTATTATTAATGAAGAATTGGAAATTTATACCATCGATAATTTTCTCACCGTTGAGGAGTGCAACAAGTTAATAGAAAAAAGTGAGCAAATCGGTTTTCAAGAGGCAGCAGTTAGTATTGACGGCGCCCAAAAAATGATGAAGATGGTTCGCGATAACGAACGCATCTTATACGAAGATGAGGAATATGCTTCTTTATTGTGGAAAAAATTAAAGTCTTACGTTAAGTCCGAAGTAGAAAACAGTACAGCTGTAGGATTAAATGAAATGTTCCGATTTTATAAATATCAACCAGGACAGCGCTTTAAAATGCATCGTGACGGCAGTTATAAGCGCAATGAATCTGAATTTAGTTATTATACATTTCTAATTTATTTGAATGATAAGTACGAAGGCGGTGAAACAAAATTTGCTTCGGGCGAAGTTATCAGCCCCAAAACCGGAACAGCGCTTATTTTTGAGCACAGCCAGCGTCATGAAGGAGCAGCTTTGATTTCGGGAATAAAATATGTTTTAAGAAGTGATATTATGTATAAACGTAAAAGTGACATTTGATTAATGAAAAGAACATTTGTTTTTGGAGATATTCACGGCGGATTAAAAGCCTTGACTCAGTTAGTAGAAAAAATAGATTGGTCTGAAAATGACCGGCTGATTTTCCTTGGCGATTATGTAGACGGCTGGAGCGAATCGGCGCAGGTTGTTGATTTTCTTATTGATTTATCGCAAAAACAAGAATGTATTTTTATAAGAGGAAATCATGATGTCTGGTGCCACGAATGGCTTATGAGTGATTTTGTAAACGAAATCTGGTTTATGCACGGCGGAAAATCGACCATAGAAAGTTATCAGAATATGGAACTTTCAAGAAAGCAAAAACATCTGGATTTTTTCAGCGGGATGAAAGATTATTTCGTTGATGAAAACAACAATTTGTTTATTCATGCCGGTTTTTCATCCATGCACGGACCAGAGAAAGAACATTACCAAACTAATTTTTCCTGGGACAGAACGCTTTGGGAAATGGCGTTAACAATGGATAAAAGAATCCAAAAAAATTCTCTTTTATATCCAAAAAGATTATTGCTTTATAAGGAAATCTTTATCGGCCACACGCCGACACTTCATTATAATGTCGAAATTCCGATGCAGGGCTGTAATGTTTGGAATGTTGATACTGGAGCAGGTTTTTACGGAAAACTTTCCTGTATTGATGTCGAATCCAAAAAATATTGGCAGAGTGATGCTGTACAGACTTTTTATCCTAACGAAAAAGGCAGAAATAAATAAAAATGAAAAATACGATAAAATCAGGTTTTCTTGGTGTCGCAATTGGTGACGCACTTGGAGTTCCGGTAGAGTTTAAAACCAGAGATTATTTAAGACAAAATCCCGTTCAAGACATGCTGGAGTTTATGTGCTGGCATCAGCCTCGCGGGACATTCAGCGATGACAGTTCACTCGCCTTTTGTACCGCCGAAAGTTTGTGCCGAGGTTTTGATATAGAAGATATGGCACAGACTTTTGTAAAATGGATGCTGGAAGGATATTGGGGAGCACATCATAAAGTGTTTGATATTGGCGGTACAACCAAGCATTCTTTGCTGAGAGTTGCTAAAGGCGAATCGGCAGCTTTTTCTGGTAATTTTTTTGATGAGGATAACGGAAATGGCTCTTTAATGCGTATTTTGCCATTGGTTTTTTATCTTCAAAAAGAAAAAGATATTGAAATCGTTTATCAGAAAGTCAAAGCAGTTTCGTCTATAACGCATGCACATTTTCGTTCTGGTTTTGCCTGTTTTATTTACGTTGTTTTTTGTTTGGAAATTCTAAAAGATAAAGATAAATTCGAAGCGTACAAAGACATGCAAAATGTACTGTCGAAGTTCTTAGAAAATAAGAGTTTTAATCCAGTCGAAATTCAGTTATTTGACAAAGTTTTAAAAAATGACATTTCGAAATATGACGAAAGCAAAATAGAATCTTCGGGTTATGTTTTGCATAGTTTAGAAGCCAGTATTTGGTGTTTCTTAAATACGGATTCTTATGAAGAAACAGTTTTAAGAGCAGTAAATTTGGGCGGCGATACCGATACAACAGCTGCAATTGCCGGAGGTCTGGCAGGAATTTATTATGGACTGGATGATATTCCGCAAAAATGGATCGAGAATTTAGTCAGAGGAAATGATGTAAAAGATTTGGCAGAACGATTGGCTGAAAAGTTGAGGCAGTAAATAAGCAGATTTAGAAGAGGATTGGAATACTGTCATAGAATTGGAACTTTACAAGAAATTGCAATCTAAATCGACTGAAGTCAAGAATACTTGATTGGTCTTTGAAATTGGATGCTTTATACGAACATTTAAAAATAATACCGCAAAATATGAACCCATTATTATTAACCGACGGTTACAAAGTTGACCACAGAAGACAATATCCAGACGGAACAACATTAGTATATTCTAACTGGACACCGAGAAAATCACGTATTGAAGAAGTGGATGAGGTAATCTTTTTCGGATTACAGTATTTCATCAAAAAATATATCATCCATGACTTTGAAGAATTTTTCTTCAAAAAGCCGAAAGAAGAGGTTGTAAAAAAGTATTCCCGCAGGATTAATAACTATTTAGGCGAAAATTTAGTCGGAATCAAGCATGTCGAAGATTTACACGATCTAGGATATATTCCGATGGTTTTTAAAGCATTGCCAGAGGGAGCTAGCGTTCCGTTAAGAGTGCCAATGTTTACCATGTACAATACGATTCCAGAATTTTTCTGGCTGACTAATTATTTTGAAACCCTGCTTTCTGCAGTAGTTTGGCTGCCTTGTAACTCAGCGACAATTGCCAAAGAATACAGAAAAGTATTAGACAAATTTGCAGCAGAAACTTCTTCTGTTCCAGAATTTGTAGACTGGCAGGCACACGATTTCTCAATGAGAGGAATGGGTGGCATCGAAGCGGCATTGACTTCTGCAGCAGGACATTTATTAAGTTTTACAGGATCAGATACCATTCCGGCGATCGATTTCCTGGAGGAATATTACAACGCCAACTCAGACCAAGAATTAGTAGCAGGTTCAGTGGCAGCAACAGAGCATTCTGTTATGTGTATGGGAACTACAGAAGGTGAGTACGAAACTTTCAAAAGATTAATTACAGAAGTATATCCAAAAGGAATTGTTTCAATCGTTTCAGATACTTGGGATTTATGGAAAGTACTAACGGATTATCTTCCGAGATTAAAAGAAGCAATCGTTTCTAGAGAAGGAAAAGTTGTAATTCGTCCTGACAGCGGTGATCCGATTTTAATCATCTGCGGAAATCCAGATGGAAAAACAGAACAAGAGAAAAAAGGAGTTATCGAATTGCTTTGGGATGTTTTCGGCGGTACTACAAATGATAAAGGATTTAAAGAATTGGTTCCGCAAATTGGAGCTATTTACGGAGATAGTATTACAGTTGCAAGAGCAACTCAAATCTGTGAAAAATTAAAAGCGAAAGGATTTGCTTCAACAAATGTTGTTTTAGGAATCGGATCTTTTACATACCAATACAATACCAGAGATACTTTCGGTTTTGCCATGAAAGCAACTTACGGAGAAGTAAACGGGGAGGGAAGAGCGATCTTCAAAGATCCGATCACTGACGACGGAACGAAAAAATCGGCTAAAGGATTGATGAAAATTGATTTGATTGATGGCAAGTATCATTTAACCGATAATGTTTCTTGGGAAGAAGAAAAACAAGGCGAATTGAAGGAGGTTTTCAGAGACGGAAAACTTTTAATTGATCAATCGCTAAGTGAGATTCGAAACCGAGTAAAAAGTGAAGTTAATGTTGAAGCATAATTAAGACAAAAGATATATTTCGCTCCACTAGAGCTGTCTGAACTAAATAAGGAAAGCCTGAATTTTTAAATTCAGGCTTTTTTTTATGCTTAATCATATTCCGTCGGAATATCTCATCGGTAGAAAAAAAATAATATAGTTTGCGTTGTGTCCTGTAGGGACACTTGTTTTTATGGAAATGGTAAGCCCTATCAAACGTTCCTACGGAACGTATCATCATATTTCAAATTGAATTCTACCGATGATACATTCCTATGGAATGATTTTTTTGAAAATAAAAAACCTCCAGTTAAAACTGGAGGCAATTCAAAATTTTGATAATTTTTATTTCTTGTAAAAATTATTATGATCAATATATGCCCAGACTTTCGGAGGAAGTAACGGCTGAATATTTTTCCCTTCTTTAATGCTGTTTCGAATAAAAGTTGAAGAAATCTCTACAATCGGTGCATCGATTACATGAATTTTTGGGTGTGATTTTAATTCGGCGTTCTCAGGTTCATCAGAAATGCGAGGATACACGTAAATATCATGATTTTCCAGAATAACTTCATAGTTTTTCCATTTATGAAGCGTTTTCAGATTGTCTTCCCCCATAATCAATGAAAATTCATGGGTTGGATATTTTTCCTGCAAATGAGCCAGCGTGATTACAGTATAACTCGGCTGAGGTAATTTAAACTCAATATCCGACGGTTTTATCTTCGGATAATTTTCTGTTGCCAGAAAAACCATTTCCAATCGCTGATGATCGTCTAAAAGCGTTGATTTCTTCTTCAACGGATTATGAGGTGTAACGACCATCCAAATCTGATCTAAATCGGCAAATTCTGCCATATGATTGGCAATAATCAAATGCCCGACATGAATTGGGTTATATGTGCCGAAATAAAGACCTATTTTCATTTTTTGGAAGTTTCGCAGAAAGTCGCTAAGATAACACAAAGATTCGCAAAGTTTTTATTCAACTTGGCGAATCTTTGTGTTTTTGTTTTGTGAATTTCTGCGTAATAAATTACTTATTCACGAAATCTTTTACTAGCTGATGTGCTTCTTCTAAAGCTACAGGCAGATCATAATTTTTGATAATTACATCAAACTGAGGAGCAGTTGCCAATTCAACAGAAGCTTTTGCAATACGCATATTGATTTTGTCGTCACTTTCTGTAGAACGTTCTTTTAAGCGGCGTTTCAATTCGTCTACACTTGGTGGTTTTACAAAAACGGCTAATGTCTGTTCTGGGAATTTATGTTTGATACGCAATCCTCCTGCTACATCAATATCAAAAATCACATTTTTTCCTAAAGCCCAGATTCTTTCAATTTCCGATTTTAAAGTACCGTAAAAGTTATCGCGGTATACTTCTTCCCATTCCAGAAAATCTTCTGCTTTAATGTGTTTTTTGAATTCTTCCAACGAAATAAAATAATAATCTTTTCCGTGAACTTCCTCACCACGCGGATCACGTGACGCTGCCGAAATCGAAAATTCAAGATTTAAATCTTCTTGTCCTAATAAGTGTTTTACGATAGTTGTTTTTCCCGATCCCGATGGTGCCGAAAAAACAATTAGTTTTCCTTTGTTCATTAATTTATGCTTTAGGCTTTAGGCAATACGCTTTAAGCTCTCTTACTTTATGTTTTTTTTGCTTAAAGCCTACAGCTTAAAGCTTACGGCTTTTAAAGTACATTCAAAACCTGCTCCTTAATTTTCTCTAATTCATCCTTCATCATCACCACCAATTTCTGCATTTGCGCATGATTCGATTTAGAACCCATAGTATTGATTTCACGACCCATTTCCTGAGTAATAAAACCTAATTTACGGCCATTAGCTTCGGTGCCTTTTATGGTTTCTAAGAAATAATCCAAATGATTTGTTAAGCGCACTTTTTCTTCTGTAATATCTAATTTTTCGAGATAGTAGATTAATTCCTGCTCAAAACGATTTTCGTCAACATTCACTTGTAATTCCGCAATTGCAGTTTGCAGACGGTCTTTTATTGCCTGCACACGTTCTGGATCAAGCGCCAGAGCATCATTCATATACTGACGAATATTTCCAATTCTTAAGTTGAATTCCTTTTCAAGCGATTCTCCTTCGTCTTTTCTAAAATTTAAAATATTCTGCAAAGCCTCATTAATGATTACCTGAATTTGATCCCAGTCATTTTCATCAATTTCCTCACGCTCTGTTTTTAAAGTATCAGGCATACGAACCGCCATTTTCATCAGTTCTGTTTCATCTGCATCGGGATTCACCTCTTTAAGCTGCGCGATGTAATATTTTACAACAGGTACATTTACTTTCGTCGAAGTCTGCTCGGCAGTATTTTCTATATAAATAGCAAAATCAATTTTTCCTCTTTCCAGCTTAGTCGAAATAAGGGTGCGTAAACCAAGCTCCATTTCGCGGTAAACCGACGGCATTCTTACATTTAAATCTAAACCTTTGCTATTTAAGGATTTTACTTCAACGGTAATTTTTTTTGTAGGCAATTGCAAAGAAGCTTTGCCAAACCCTGTCATAGATTGTATCATATAATTGAGTATAAAGGCGCAAAGATACTAAAAAACTTTACAGCACGGTTTTCTAGTTTTTTACTGCCTAATTTTAATAGCGTTTGGGCGTTCCCTTCGGTCGGGCTATCCGTTCCAATTTTTTTTTTGTCTCGTAAAAAAACGAGACAAAAAAAAGGATTTCCACTGCTATCCCTAACGCATCAGCATCCAAAAGCACGTTTTGTGGAATTATTTTGTCAAAGCCGTAATGACTTCAGCAACATTTTTCTGGCTGTTGCCAATGTAAATTTTGCCGTCAATAATAAAAACCGGACGGCTTAAAAAGGTATAATGTTCCAGAATGTATTTCTTAAAATCAGCTTCAGTAAGCGATTGATCTTTTAGTCCCATCGATTTGTACAATTGCGCCTTTCTGCTGAACAACGCTTCGTAGCTTCCAGAAAGCTTGTGCATTTCTTCTAATTGTTCTTCGGTGATAGGATCTTGTTTGATATCCTGAAAAACCAAATCATTTTTTGGTAAACTTTTAATGATTTTTCTGCACGTATCGCAAGAGGCTAGGTAGTATATTTTGTTCATGATTTCTGAATTGAATTAGAATACAAAGAAAATCCATTTGAAATTGAAAAATGATTAATTTTAGAAAAAAAATAAACGATGAACCCAATTTTTGAAGTACAAAAAACGATTAGAGAAATCCTTTTAAAGATTTTAGACAATCATTCATTAGAGCAGTTAAATAAGATTCCGCAAGGTTTTAATAACAATATTATTTGGAATATTGGACATTGTGTTGCCGCACAGCAGGGATTAGTTTATAAATTGTCGGGGCTTCCTGCAATGGTAACCGAAGAATTTATTTCAAAATACCGAAAAGGAACCAGACCGGAAGGCGATGTTTCTCAAGAAGAAGTTGATGAGATTCGTATTTTATTAAAGGCAACATTAGAAAAAACTAAAAATGATTTCGAGAGCAGTCTTTTTGTTGATTATACTGAATATACAACCAGCATGGGATTTACGCTCCGAAATGTACAGGATGCTTTACACTTTAATAACTATCATGAAGGAACTCATACCGGAATTATAATGGCTTTGAGAAAGTTAGTTTAACAAAAAAACGTCCCGAATTTTCGGGACGTTTTTTTTATTCTATTATAGTTTCTATTGTAACTTTCATAGCTCCGGCACCTTTGTGTTTGGTGATTTCCATAAAAGCTCTTTTTGAAAGATCTATTTCACGGGTTTTTACAAACGGGCCGCGATCTGTTATTTTTACAATTACAAATTTGCCGTTGGCTTCGTTTGTTACTTTGACTCTTGTTCCAAACGGAAGTTTTTTATGAGCCGCGGTGTATTTGCTGTTGTTGAATCTGCTTCCGTTCGCCGTTTTTCTTCCGTTAAACTTATCGGAGTAGTAAGAGGCGTGAGCATTTTTTTTATACGTTTTTAGCTTTAAACCTTTGTCTGTAAATACCGAGTCTGTAGGTAATGCAATAATATTAGGTTTTACATTTTTTACTGTGTCCTGAATAATTTTGGGCTCAGTAGCAGGTTTGGTTTGGCTGATAACGTATGTAAAGCCGCTTAGTAAGGTTAAGGCAATAGTGGCGAATAAGATGTTTTTTTTGTTTCTCATGGGTTATTTTTTTTCAGACTTGGGGGAGTTTGTACAAATAATATGCCGAGATAAAAAAAGCCCTGTACGAGGGCTTTTTAATTGGTATTTTCTAGAACCAAAGGTTCCATGGAATTCTGCTTAAAATAAGCAATAATCCTAATCCGTAAAAGATAGCAAAGGTTTTAAATTTAGCTTCGCTGTTGATTAGTTTTTTATGTTTAGACCATCCAATAGTAATTAGGACGATAGCAATTAAATTAATTAAAGGGTGTTCTAATGATGTTAATCTCAATTCTGCATTAGACATTTGCCCGAAAGCTGCTTTTCCTAACGGAGAAACAAAATATAAAATCAGGCCAATCAATAATTGTGTGTGAGTTCCAATTAAAGCAAATAAAGCGATTTTACGATCTTTAGCAGTAAAGTCTTTTTTTGACGTAAATCCGATGATCGCATTTACAACCGCAACAAGCAAAAGAAGCAAAGCTAAATAAGCCCATCCGGAATGAAATTTTTGTAGAAAATTATACATAAACCTTGTTTTTTGTTTAAAAACAAATATAACAAAAAGGACCATAAAAAAACGGCATTAAACTTAAAAGTCAATGCCGTTTGTATTATTTATTTAGATTCTAAATTTTAGAAATCGTAACGTAGTGCGAAGTTCCAAGTTCTGCCGAAACCAAAATATACTTGGTTTGTAGTAGCAATACCTTTGTATGTTGGAACAGTAGGAACGTCAGCTGCAAATATATTTGTTTTTGCTTCAGCAATGTAAGTGTAATCAAAAACGTTGTTTACGTTTAATCTGAAACCTACTGAGTTGTCTTTGTTTTTACCAACTAACCATTTGTAAGATAATCCAGCATCAGCTGTACCGTAAGATGGTAATTGTAATGAACCTCTGTTAGTTGCAGATGTAAAGTTTCCTGGAGAAATTGCAGCGTATAATTTATCATTGTAGTTATAGTTTGCATCAACAGTAAAACGTGGTAAAATTTCGTAAACAGCTCCTACTGCAGCAGTTGTTTGAGCAGCATCTCCAACTCTTACACCATCAAGGTATAAAGTTATTGGAGTTCCTCCGCCAATTGGATTGTTTCCTGAGTCATAACGGTTACTAGTACTAGTTCCTTCATATTTCCAGTCTCCAATAGAGAACATTCCAGTAAGAGTAAGTTTATCAAGTAATTTTGCAGTAGCGTCAAACTCAATACCTGAGTGAATTTCTGTGATTCCAGCGAAATCAAAGTAACCTCCAGGGTTGTCAGCAGCTCCGTCATTTTGTCTTTGGTATCTGTCTTTCCAAGAAGTTCTGTATAAGTTTAAGTTTGCAGTAAACTTACTTGTACGTAAACCGTAACCAGCTTCGATACCGAAGATTTTCTCGTTTGTTAGGTTACCATTTACAAGTGAAGCATTGTTTGGGTAAACTGCATTAAAGAATGGTTGTTTTGAGTAGTATCCAGAGTTAACAAAAACGTTATGGTGCTCGTTGATGTTGTAGTTAATACCACCTTTTACGTTACCACCTAAGATGTTTTCGTAATCTGTACTTGCCAAAGGAGTTCCTGCTTCATATTTGAAATAGTCAACTCTTTTGAATCCTTGTTGAGAAAGTGCACCTTGTACGAATGCTGTAAATTTATCAGTAGAATACTCTAATTGAGTAAATCCTCCGTACCATCTTACATCACCATCGTTGTTGAAGTTGATTTTTTCTTCTTTGTCAGTGCTTTTAAATACATTCCAAGCTGGGTATGTAGTGTATGTACCGTATAAAACTCTGTTCGGGTTGTTTACGTCAAAATTATCAATGTATGCATCTGCACCCAATAGGTTGTTTACGTTTTGGTAGTGAAGACCTTTATATCCTCTTACATCAACTCCAAGATCCCAAGTTAACTGATCAGAGAATTTTTTGTTGAAGTTAACAATTGCTCCATACCAGTTGTGAGAGTTAACAGATGAAATCTGAGAAATACCTGAAGTATTGTTGAAAACATATGGAGAAGTTGCTGTTCCTGATCCAGTTCTTCCTGTGTTAGAACTGTTTTGGAATTGTCCACTTGTTCCGTTAGTTGCACGAGTATTGTTCGTGTTGTTGAATCTTATAACCTCTTGCCCTGTGTTCCAACGAACGATTTTGTCATAATCAACTAAACCATCTGCTGTTCTAAATACAGCACTAGCATAATTATTGTTTCCAGCACCACCTGCACCTCTAGATCCTCCTCCACGTCCGAAAGAAACATAACCTACAGTAGATAATTTTGAAGTTTCGTTAATAGTCCAGTCATAGTTTAATGAGATAACAGGTTTATGGTAGTAGTTTCTTACCATGTTAAATTCCTGCCCATCTTTATACCCCCAATCAGAGTTGTATTTGATGTTTGGATCAGATACTGAACCATATTGTTGATACTGTGCAATAGTAATGAATGTAGATCTTTGATCATGCCATTGTGGAGCACCAGTAACTGTAAATTGGAAATCGTGCTTGTTGTTTTTTGTAGTATAACCAAGAGCTACATAGTAGTTGTCTCCGTTAAAAGCTGTTCCGTCAACATAACCGTCACCTTGAGTATGGCTGTATAAAACAGAAGCAGAGAAACCGCTGTCTAATTTTCCAGTGTTGTAAGAAACGTTAGATTTGAAGAAGTTATCGTTACCAAAAGAAGTACCAACTGTACCACCTTGTTTCAAATCTGAAGCTTTAGTTACGTAGTTCATAGTTCCCCCAACAGAAGCAATAGCTAATTTTGAAGATCCTAAACCTCTTTGTACTTGAATGAAAGAAGTTACATCAGATAAACCAGCCCAGTTACTCCAGTAAACAGCTCCGTTTTCCATGTCATTAACCGGCATACCGTTTACCATTACAGCAACGTTATTTTGGCTGAATCCACGAACTGTAATTCTAGAATCTCCAAATCCACCGCCTGATTTAGTTACGTAAACAGATGGAGTACTTTTTAACATTTCAGGAAGTTCTTGGTTTCCTAATTTTGCCTGAATATCAGCAGCTTTAATTGTAGATACGGCAACAGGTGTTTTTCTGTCTTTTGCGATATCTACTGTACTACTTTTAACTACAATTTCTGATAATTCATTAGAATTTGAAGTTAAGACAATGTTACCTAAGTTTGTAGAACCTGAAACAGAAAATTTAACTGTTTTAGTTTCAAAACCTAAGAAAGAAATTACTAATTCGCCTGAAGCGTTTGGCGAGTCGATGGTGAACTTACCATCAAAGTCTGAAGAAGTCGCAGCAGATGAGCCTTTAATAACCACATTTGCCCCAGGTAGTGAACCTACACCGTCGGTAATAATACCACTAACTTTTCCTTGAGAAAATACGGTTGAAACTATCATAAAAAATAGTCCGGTAAGTAACCAATTTTTCATTTTCGTCATTTGTTTTTTTTGTTTATTGTTTTTGGCAAAATTATAACAATTAAATCAGTTAATGTTATCGAAATGTTAAGAAAAATCAGTTTTGTTTTTTATGCTGCGTATTAAAATGATTTTTTCTTTTTTCGTTAGAAAAAATCAGGTTTTTATGAATTTTAAATGGTGTTTTTTGTTAAAAATGCAACAATTTAAATGCTCTTGTAGTCAAAAAGTGTCAAATTAAGGGTGTTGCTGGGTAAAGCTTGGCTTTTTTATACGAAAAAACGCCTTAATTTTTGGTAAATCAAGGCGTTTGAGTTTATTAAAATGTTTTTTTTGTAAATCTTACTTGTTTTTTAAAAAATGATTTAACAAAAATGAAGTTGAACTGTCGTGATTTTTTACTGTTTTAGAATTGATTTCGTCTAAAATCGAGTTAGCAAGTTGTTTTCCTAATTCAACTCCCCATTGATCAAAGCTGAAAATGTTCCAAACAACACCTTGAACAAAAATTTTGTGCTCGTACAAAGCGATTAGAGAACCTAAACTTTTTGGAGTTAATTTTTGAATCAAAATAGTATTGGTAGGTTTGTTTCCAGTAAAAACTTTAAAAGGTTTTAGATACTCAGCTTTGTCTGCTGCAAGACCTTGTTTGCCAAATTCTGTCTGAACCTGATCTGCCGTTTTTCCGTTTAATAAAGCTTCGGTTTGTGCAAAGAAATTCGACATTAACTTGTCGTGGTGATCCTCATTTCCGTATAATGGTTTAACAAAACCAACAAAATCCGTTGGGATCAATTTTGTTCCTTGGTGAATTAATTGGAAAAAAGCATGCTGCGAATTGGTTCCAGGCTCTCCCCAGATAATAGTTCCGGTTTGGTAGTTTACAGGTTTTCCATCACGGCCGACACTTTTTCCGTTGCTTTCCATAAATGCTTGCTGCAAATAAGGAGCTAATTTGTGTAAATATTGTGTGTACGGAATCAAAGCTTCGCTTTCTGCACCATAAAAATTATTGTACCAAACGCTTAATAATGCTAAAATTACCGGAATGTTTTGGTCAAATTCTGCTGATTTAAAGTGCTCATCCATTTCGTAGGCACCTTTTAATAAATCATTATAATTATCAAAACTAACTGCCAAAGCAATGCTTAAACCAACAGCGCTCCAAAGCGAAAATCTTCCGCCAACCCAATCCCACATAGGGAAAACATTGTCTGGATTAATTCCGAATTCGGTAACTTTTTGAATATTGGTAGAAACCGCCACAAAGTGTTTTGCAATATCATCTTGCGAAGCCGATTTCAAGAACCATTCTTTAATAGTTTCTGAGTTTGAAAGTGTTTCCTGAGTAGTAAAAGTTTTAGAAACAATTACAAAAAGTGTCGTTTCTGGATCCAGTTTTTTGATTACTTCATTTACATGATCGCCGTCAACGTTTGAAACGAAATGTGTATTTAGGTGATTTTTGTAAAATTGTAAAGCTTCAACAGCCATTACTGGTCCAAGATCAGAACCGCCAATTCCGATATTGACAATATCGGTAAAAGCTTTTCCTGTAAAACCTTTTCTCTCTCCAGAAATTACTTCTTGTGTAAAGCTTTTGATTTTATTTTTTACTGCGTACACTTCTGGAATTACATTTTCTCCGTCTACTTTAATAACGGCAGATTCTGGAGCTCTCAAAGCAGTATGCAAAACAGCGCGGTTTTCGGTCTGGTTGATTAATGCTCCACCAAAATATTGCGCAATAGAATCTTTTAATCCAATTGAATTTGCCAATTCTAATAAAAGCGAAATAGTCTCCTGACTAATATTGTTTTTAGAATAATCTACTAAAAAGTCATTCCATTGCAGATTAAATTTTGCTGCACGGTCATTATCTTGATCAAACAATTCTTGTAGTGTGGTTTCGTGAATTGCGTTATAATGGTTTTGCAGATTTTTCCACGCTTCAGTCCCGGTTGGGTTGGTTGTGTTTAAAGCCATTTTATATATAATTGAGTTTATTTTTATCCAAACACAAAAATACTGAAATAACTTTTAATACATTAAAGGTTCACGATTATATAACAATTAGTTACGAAAACGTTTTTTTGATTTTATTACTTCTTTTATTCTAATCTCATTAAATCAAAATACATAAATCTATGCTTTTTGTTCTTATCAGAATCTAACAAAAATGTAAAATCATTTTTTTGGTATGTATTAAGTTGTATCGGTCTGTTGTAAGCATCTAAGATTAATAAACGGCAGGCCGGTTTGTGCTCAATAAATGTCCAGCCTTTAATGAAATCAAGTAATTGATGAGATAACCCTTTGCCTTTGTAATTTTTGTCAATGCCCAAACGTGCAATTTTGACGGCTGGATATTGTTTTATTCTTTTTTGGTTTGGTAATTTAATCTTGCGATGAAGTTTATTCCAAATAGAGTTTTGATAACCTAAATCATTAAGGCAGTCATTTGATATTGAAAAAAATGCAACGACTTTATTTTTTTCTTTAAATAGATAAGTATTTGTGATTTTTTCACTTTGAAATTTTTTTGAATCTTCTAATAAAAATTCATTTATTTCAATGTCTTCGCAGTCAAAATCATCTAAAATGTCTTCATCTTTTAATAATGAAAAAGAAAAATCAGATAAATCCATTTAATTAAGAATTTTTCGCCAAAACCTTATTTACTAAAGAAAATATTTTAGCTTTTTTTTCCTCAGAAATTTTATTTGTTTTACTTGAAGATATGGTAGTGTTGAATTTTTTAGATTCAAGACCTTCTACTACTGGAGTAATTTTTATTGTAGTTGCCATATTTTTTACTTTAAAATATAATTCAGGCACAAAGATACTAAATCTATATTATTGAAAAATATTTTATATAATATTTTTCTTATAATATTTACCAAATCTTCCACCAGGGTTTTTTATTAATATGAATAACTTTATTTTCAGTGTCAATTTCAATTCTTTTTAAAGTTTCGATTTTAATTTTAGAATCATCAAAAAACAATTCGCCGATGTCACTCATTCCAAGCGGAGATTTTGTTCTTTCTTTCCAATTTTCCGTTTGTAAATCTTGAATTAAAGCAATATCTCTTTTATCAATGAATTTTTTTCTTGCCTTTTCTGTAATTTCTTCTTCAAGATTGGAAGTTGAATTTTTAAAAAGCGAAATTGCATTATCAGGAATATTCAAAAGAAAGATTTGCGTTTTATCTCCAATTTTTTGAATATCTAAAACTTTAAAATAAGCAATTGAATCTAAGAGAAAGTGACCGATTTTTCCTGAATCAGGGTTGAATTTTGAAATGTCTTTTGCATGAGCACTTGCAATTAAATAGCGTAGATTTCCAGAAAGTCCGCCGCCCAAAGAACTCATGTCAGTAAAACCTTTTTCCTGAATTATTTGTCCGACTTTATATTTTGAAATTAAATCTTCTGAAAGATTGGTGTCTCGGTAAAATAATTTTAAACCAGAAAAAGTTTCATGATACATGGTTTTAAGACGCGAATTTTTCATGATTTTTTTATTTTTAGAATTGATTTTTAATAACGCCATTTTTTAACGATATCTTTTCCAAATAAATCTTCTATAATATCTTCAGTCCATTCTTCTACCTGCTGTTGTTTGACTTCTCCAAAAAGATCGGTTTGAGCAAAAATTAAGCAGCCTTTAATATAATCGTCAATACTATCAAACATTTTTGTTATAAAAGGTCTTGTGTCGTGGTCGTAATAATAGATTTCTTTTGTTTCGTTGTGAAAACAGAACATGTTTCCATTTCCTAAGTAGTCACTAAATGAAATTAAGTGCGGTAAAGAAATTTTATCCTCTTTTGTGAATTCTGGACCATACGGACTATCTTCTTCCCAAATATCTTTTAACCAAATGATATCATCAAATTTCTGTAATTCTTCGCCGATATCAGCAATTCCAAAAGTGTTGTAAAAAGTTTTTAAACCATAGGGAAGAGTTGTTCCCAAACGTTTTTCTAAATTTTCTATAGCTGCTGTTGAAATGGGATCTTTTAAGTCATTGCTCCAGTTTTCGGCTAAAGATTCAATGATGAGTTTTGATTTTACATCCCAGCAATTATCACCTATTTTATCAAAAGGAATAACAATGTCGCTTTTCTGATGTATAGTAATCATAAATGTTATCTGGTAAGGAAAAGGATTTATTCTTTATAAATTCCCGATGCTGTCCAATTCTCTTTTCAAAGGTTCGATATGCGCCATGAAAAGAGTTCTGTCGTTTCCTGTCAAAGATTCTCCTGTTGGCAGATTCAAACGAAGTGCATCAACCTGAACGCCGTTTTTCCAGAAGCGATAGCAAACGTGCGGGCCAGAGGCCAAACCTGTACTTCCGACCAAACCAATAGTTTGACCTTGTGTAACACGTTGTCCGCGGCGAACCAGGATTTTCGACATATGTAAATATTGAGTAGAGTAGGTTCCGTTGTGTTTTACTTTTACAAAGTTTCCGTTTCCTGCGGTATACCCAGTTGCTTCTACAATTCCAGAAGCAGTTGTCGAAATCGGTGTTCCTGTTGGCGCAGCGTAATCGGTTCCTTTGTGTGCTTTCCAAGTGTGCTGTACGGGGTGAAATCTATTCATTGTGAATCGTGAAGTGATTCGGCTGAATTTAATAGGTGTTTTTAGAAAGAAGTTTTTTAGTGTTTTTCCTTCGTCGTCGTAATATTCTACTTTTCCAGAAGTAGTGTCTTTTTCAAACGGAAACGCATAGACGATTTTGCCTTTGTATTCAAAAAATGCAGCTTCTAGTTCTTCAACACCGTCGTAAGTTTTTCCGTTGATGAATCTTTCGGTAAAAATTAAACCGTAACGATCGCCTTTTTTAAGTTTGAAGAAGTCGATAGACCAAGAAAATACTTTTGTGATTCTGCTGGCAAGAGCAGCTTCTACACTTTCATTTCCTAAAGTTTCGGATAATGAGCTTTTTAAAACACCTCCAATTATTTTTCGCTTCAGCGTAACTGGTTTTATTTTTTTATAAGCTTTTGCAGCGCTGTCTCTTAAATCAATAACATAATAAGTCAAAGCATCGGGCTGATAAATAAAAGCCTGCAGCTTGTTGGTTTTGTTTTTGGAGCGAAGTAAAGTAAAAGGTTTGTTGTATCGAATAGATCTTACATTAAAAGAATCTTTTACCTGCTCCACAATATCGTGCACTTTTTTGTCGCCAATGTTCTGGCTTTGAAGAATAGATCCAAAAGAATCGCCTTTAGAAATTGTGTCATTTACAACATTGAAATCTGCGTAATTAAAACCGAATTCTACTTTTTTTGTTTTTGGTTTAGTGATTTTGGCTTCGACTTTTTCTTCTGTTTTATTGTTACATGAGAAAATCGAAAACAAGACAATTAAAATTACGACTGCTTTTTTCAAACTTTTTAAATTTTTTTGTGGAGAATTACGCGATAGTTTCATTTCCCCAATTGGACAATTCTTCTTCGGTCCACAATTTAGGAAAAAAGATGCGTCTTTGGTATTTTGGATGCATATATTTTTGCCAGTCGCTGCCACCAGTCGCTTCACCGTTGCCTTTTCCGCTTTCTAAAATGTATTTTCTCGCAGTGTTTAAATGCTGCATCACCCAAGTAATATTTACCGTTTTGTCGTAATGACGCATGGCATCAATAAGTGCTGTATTTTGTTGGTCTTCAATTGGTAATTGTGTGAATTTCTGCCAAATGTTTTTCGTTTTAAATGATGACATTTGTCTTAAAAAAGACTCTTTGTATTTTTTTTCAAATTCATTTAGCAAATAAGATTTTTGTCCGGTGTGATAATCTTTTCCTGCTGCCTGCCAATACAAATGTTCAAATGAAGTTTCTAAGTCTGTATTTTCATCAAAACCATCTTTATATCTTCTGTCTGTTAAGTTGATAACGTCTGTAGATGCAAATTCGATCATTCTGTATTGAGCACTCTGAAAACCACTCGCCGGGGTCAATGTATTTCTAAACTTCATATATTGATCTACTTCCATTCCGTTCTCCATAATGCTGAACGAATTGGTAAGCATGTCAAAATATCTTGTAATTCTGGATAATCTTTCGCTGAAAAAATCGACTTGAATGTTTTCGGTATCCGCAATCTGATCAATTTCCCACAAAATCATTTTGAAGATTAATTCGTTAACCTGATGGTACATGATAAAAACCATTTCGTCAGGAAGTGTAGTGCGCTGTATTTGTAAATTTAAAAGTGCATCCGTTTGAATATAATCCCAATAGGTAATAAGTTTCGACCAAAGCAATCCTTCAAGCTGCACATCAGTTTTTTGATTTATAGCTTGAAATTTTTGTTCAATTTCTTTTAAAATTGCTTCAGAATGATCTGTGGTATTCATTATTTTTTTACTTTAAGTGGACTTTGTAATCCTTTATATTCGTCGAGATCTGCCTTTAAAGATCCAACTGCTAAATCTGCTTTGATTCTAATGGGAACTTTGTTTACATCGTCTGTAATCCAGAGTGTTAAACTTTCGTCTTCTTTAAAGACTCTTCCTTTTTGTACAGAGGGTTTAAAGACCATTGTATTTATCGTTCCAAATTTAGTCGTAATATCTTGACGACCTATATATTTTAACTTAAATTTTGTGATTTCATCATCAAAAAACATATCAATTATTATAGATTCCCCAGACTTTAATTTGTCTATGTTTGGATGATTTCTCAAGTAATAAAAAGACGAGACAATATCTTGTACATTTTCTGTTACAACAATCGTTTTTTCTGATTTTCGTTTGTAATCTTTTACTAAAACGCGATTTTCATTTTGATTAAAAAAACCTTCTTGATTTTTGGTATAACCGCCTTCGTCAATTTTTCGCACATAGCGATAAGGGTTGCCGCTTTCTTTGTCAAAATAACTTTCGTATAAATCTTCAACCTTAAAAAAGAATTTAGACATTCCCGTTGTGTAACCTTTGCCGACAGCATGGTATACTTTTTTATTATTGATGGTAGCGTCTTTTATTTCGAGTGTTGCGTAACCCGCATTGACGATTCCGTAGTGAATCCTAAATTTAAAAAATTCGCCGGTGTCAAAGGCATCTCCTTTGAAAGAATCAAAACTAAATGAAGAGAGAACTAGTATGATGAGGATGAGTTTTTTCATAGTACAATTTTTACATATCATTATAAAGATAAATAAATGCAAATTTTATTCCAAATGTACCAAAACAAAAAAACTCAGTCAAAGATGACTGAGTTTTTATGCTATTAACTAACCAAAAAACTATAAATTATGAAATTTATATCAATTCGGAAGGAAACCACCCCTTCCTTTTTGCGAGTGCAAAGATAGATAGAAAGTTCAAAAAATAAATAGCTAAAGTCAAGTTTAACATAACATTTGCAAAAAAAGCATCGTTTTTTAGAGAATTATACTGTTTTGTGAATTAAAATTAACATTTTATAGCGTTCCTCGCAATTCTTGTTCTCTTTCAATCGATTCAAAAAGGGCTTTAAAGTTGCCTGCACCAAAGCCTTTTGCTCCCATTCTTTGAATAATTTCGAAGAAAAGCGTCGGACGATCCTGAACCGGCTTCGTAAAAATTTGTAAAAGATACCCATCTTCATCAGCATCTACCATTATGGCCAATTTCTCAATTTCGTTCAAATCCTCTTTCATCATATCCATATGAACGCCCAATCTTTCTGGGATTGCTTCGTAATAAGCATGTGGAGGAGCTGATAAAAATTCAACACCGCGTGCTTTTAAAGCCGAAACGGTTTTGATAATATCGTCTGTTGCAATGGCAATATGCTGGATTCCAGGACCTCCGTAAAAATCTAAATATTCTTCAATCTGAGATTTTTTCTTTCCCTCTGCTGGCTCATTGATTGGAAATTTAATTCTTCCGTTTCCGTTAGACATTACTTTACTCATCAAAGCCGAATATTCTGTATTGATTTGTTTGTCGTCAAAAGATAAAAAGTTTACAAAGCCCATAACTTCTTCGTAGAATTTTACCCAAGTATTCATTTCGTTCCAGCCCACATTTCCAACCATGTGGTCAATATATTTTAATCCGGTTGGTTCTGGGTTAAAGTCTGATTTCCATTCTTTGTATCCTGGCAGGAAAACGCCGTTGTAATTTTTTCTTTCTACAAAAATGTGAACGGTTTCTCCGTAAGTATAGATTCCAGAACGAACCACTTCTCCAAATTCATCGCTTTCAACAGTTGGCTCCATAAAAGAACGAGCGCCGCGTTTAATAGTTTCTTCGTAAGCGCTTCTCGCATCTTCAACCCAAAGTGCAGCCACTTTTACTCCGTCACCATGTTTTCTTAGATGATCGTTTATTGGAGAATCCGCATTTAATGGCGTTGTCAAAACAATTCTGATTTTGTCTTGTTTAATTACATAAGAGGCTTTGTCACGAACTCCAGTTTCTAATCCGGCGTAAGCCAAAGACTGATATCCAAAAGCAGATTTGTAATAATGTGCGGCTTGTTTGGCATTACCTACATAAAATTCTACATAATCTGTTCCTAATAATGGAAGGAAGTCTTGTGCTCCTTCAAATATTTTTTCTAATCCGTATTCTACTGATTTTACTTGTTTCATAATTAGATAATTTGACAATGAGAAAATGAGATAATTTTGAAATGTTTTAATTTGATCAATTTTCTAATTCCTCATCTTAGATGTTGATATTATTTTATTTAAAATTTTTAAAATTTCTGATAATTCATTTAATAAGTCTTTGCAATTTGGATAGCTTTTGTGAGCATCGCACAGAAATAACCAATATTCGGTTTCATCTGCTTCTTTGATAGCTATTTTTAATTTATGTATAAAATCTGCTTTGCTTTCTGCGTTTTGTGACTCTCTTGAATTTGCTCCAATTGATGTTCCGCTTTTTAATAATTGATTTGCGATTACAAACTTTTTTTGATCTTGAAGTTCTGTTGTGTAGTCAATTATGTTTAAGGCAAAATTGAAAGTTTTAATTAAAAGAGCGTTATCCTTGTATTTTTCGTTGAATGTCATTTGTTTAATTTGATAATTAGAAAATGTGTAAATGAGATAAATTATTATGCTTGGCAAATATAACATTTGTAATCCAAAGACTACTTTTTAATCTCATTAGAAATTGTCATATTTTCTAACTTATAAATTATCTAATTATCAAATTGACACATTGACTCATTATTCACACCAAGATTTATAGTACTGTCCATCATCAAGTCCCATTGCTTCCTCAGTAACCATTAATGGTCTGAAAGTATCAACCATAACTGCTAATTCCTGAGTTTCTTTGTGACCAATACTGCGTTCCATTGCACCAGGTGCCGGTCCGTGCGGAATTCCCTTTGGGTGCAAAGTAATGTGGCCTTGCTCAATGTTGTTACGGCTCATAAAATCTCCGTCTACATAATAAAGTACTTCGTCAGAATCTATGTTGCTGTGATTGTACGGCGCTGGGATGGCTTTTGGATGATAATCGTAAAGTCTAGGGCAGAACGAACAAACGACAAAAGCAGCCGTTTCAAAAGTTTGATGTACAGGAGGCGGTTGGTGAACGCGTCCTGTGATCGGTTCAAAATTATGAATCGAGAATCCGTATGGGAAATTGTAACCGTCCCAGCCCACAACGTCAAACGGATGTGTGGCATAAACGACTTCATGAATCATTCCTTCTTTTTTGATTTTAATTAAAAAATCACCTTTTTCATCATGCGTTTCCAATTCGTTTGGCAGAATAAAATCACGTTCGCAAAAAGGCGAATGTTCTAAATGCTGACCCGATTGGTTTTTATATCGTTTTGGAGTATAAAAAGGAGAATACGATTCTACATAAAATAATCGATTGTCTTCTGTATCAAATTCAATTTGGTAAATGACGCCTCGCGGAATAATCAAATAATCGCCATATTCAAAAGGAATATTTCCGAGCATGGTGCGTAGTTTTCCTTTTCCTCTATGAATGAAAAGCATTTCGTCTGCATCGGCATTTTTGTAGAAGTAATTTCGAAGCGATTCTTTTGGAGCGGCCAAACCAATAATACAGTCTTTATTGACCAGCATGGCTTTACGGCTGTCCAAAAAGTCGTTTTCAGGTTTCAATTCAAAACCTTTAAATAATAATGATTTTATATTTTTTCCGATTGCAATTTTAGGTTCAACCGAATACGAATTTAAAATTTCTTTGACCTGTGTTGGTCTGTGTACATGATAGGACAATGAAGAATGTCCGTGAAAACCTTCGGTTCCAAATAATTGTTCGTAGTAAAAACCGCCTTCTGGCTTTTCGAATTGGGTGTGTCTCTTTTGCGGAAAATCTCCGAGTTTGTGATATAATGGCATGGCTTTTCAATTAGATAATTTATAAATTAGATAATTAGAAAATGTAAATTGTGAACAGATAATCAGCTTATTTTCTAAAAAGCTAATTATTCAATTCGATAGTATTACTCCGGATTTCTCTTGATGAGAAATTGAAGATACTCCAATAAACCTGTCCATTTTGTTTTCATCACAACAAATATCGTAATTTTTATTAATTAAAATTATAAATCACATTTTTTTAGCATTAATTTATTTTAAAATATTTGGTTTTAACGCTAAAATGATACGAAAAATAATTCTTTCTTAAAATAAGAAACCAATGCTGAACCAAGTAAAGCCTCTTGACATTTCTGGCGACCAAGATTGTTTAATTTCGATAGGGCCAATTATAGTTTCTAATCCGTAACCAACCGCATAACCTGTATATTTTGGCATCGAAATCCAGTCTACACCCGAGAAAATATCATTTCCTAAGTTGGCAAAATTGGCAGAAAGATTAATATGATTTTTTTTCAGTATTTCGTAATCTAAGGTAATTCCCGTTTTTATAAAACTATTTCCTGCAATGCTCAAAAAGTCGTAACCGTAAAAGTAATTGAAGTTGTTTATTTTGCTGTAGCCGTAACCGCCTAAGATATAATCAAAAAACCGTACACTGTTGTTTCCAAATGTGAAACCTGCGTCGGCTTCGATTTTAAAAGTGGCTTTTGTAAACAGTTTGTTGACAAAAGAAAGCTCCGCTTTGACCATAGAAAACGGTTTAAACGTATTGGTGTAATCCGAAGATGTGAGATAGGTTTGCAGATCGGTAGAAAAATAAACCCCAGAACTTGGATAATATTTCTCATCTAACGAGTCGTATTTTAAATAAGCGAATGCGCTAAAATAATTACTCTTATCAATTATGTTTTCTTCGTTTGCCAATGTTGGCGAATTTATTTTTAAGTACTTATATTCTAATCCGCCTCCCATTAAAAATTTCTGTACAAAGATGGTTTGAAAATAAGCCTGATTGTTGATGTCCATAAAATCAACATTGATTAAACTTACACCTGGATTTCCAGTTATCAGATTACTCAAACTGGTGGTTACATTTCGATTGAACTGATTTAATCTCGAGCGGAAACCAAAACTGATGTTAAATCCGTTTTCGACATAATAGTTAAAATCATATCTGAAATTATCCCCTAAAATAATGTCCAGCGAAGTAACATCGTTTTTTAAGAATGTTTTTTTATGCGTCAGATTGAGTAAAATCCCGCTTTTATAAAGTCCGTCATAATGTAAACCTAGTTTTAAATAGGTTTGTGTTGGATTTTCTTTTAAAACCAAATCCAAATCGTCTGCATTTCCGTTTGGCTGGAGACAATACGAAATAGCACTAAAATTCTGAGTGGCATCAAGATTGTTGATTCCGGTTTTCAGATCTTTGTAGGTAATGGTGCTTCCTGGTTTAAATCGCAATTTTCCACGAATATATTCTTTGGTGTAATTGTCCAGCATGTCTGTATTGATCTTTTTTATCTGCAGTGTATCGCTGACCAATTCTAATTTTGGTTTTTTGTAAAATTCGGTTTCCGGAACCAATGCTTTAATTTTTTCATAAACCGCAAAAGCAGCTTCTTCACCTTTTCGGATAATTTCTTCCCCTTTATCAAATGAAATTACACCAAAATCACGAATATCGGGTTTGATATAAACGTCGGTATTTTTGATCTTATTTTTCATTTTATCAATTGATTGCAGATTGGTGATCTGAACCAAGATACGGGTAGCATTTTTGAGGTTTTTCCTTTTCATTAGATCGTCCTGAACATCAACACCAATAATGATGTCTGCTCCAAGATTTCGAACCTCTTTGATTGGATAATTATTCACAACGCCTCCGTCGACTAACAAATTGCCGTCGATTTCTACGGGAGTAAACAGGGACGGAAAAGCAGCACTTGCCATCATGGCCTGAACCAGGTTTCCTTTATTAAGCAAAACTTCTTCGCCGGTTTCAATATTAGTTCCGATACATAAAAAAGGTGTCGGCAGCTGATTGAAATCGCGGACATGGCGAACATTTCTGGTAAGACTGCTCAGCAGATTGTAATTGTACATTCCTTTAGAAAGAGCTTCTGGAATCCCTACTCTTAAATTGCTGAACGGAAGTACAATGGCGTACAATTCGTCGTTGCGTTTTCCGTAGAAATTCTTAGAAGATCGCGGAATATAATCGTTTATTAATTCGTCAAAATTGGTTTTTTTAAAAATAGAATCGATCTGTGTAGCATTGTAGCCAGAAGCATAAAGTCCGCCGATGATAGAACCCATGCTGGTACCTCCGATGTAATCAATTTTGATTCCGGCTTCTTCCAGAACTTTTAAAACTCCGATGTGTGCAAAACCTTTGGCGCCGCCGCCGCTTAATACCAATCCGATTTTAGGTCTTTTGACACTGTCTTTTTTTATTTCCTGAGAAAATGTTTCCTGAGAAAATAAAAAAGCCATTATTAAAATAAGTGGTGTTACGCCCCAGATGGAAATGGAAAACTGCGAGTGGCAAAAGGTTATTTTTTCCTGACAAAAAAGAGCGACCCAAGAAGCTCCTTTTTTGGATTTGGAAAAAAATCCTTTTGACCGAGTATTTGTAATGGACAGCTGGAATAGGCGCATAAATACGTTTGTTAATTTTGTAAAAGTCGGAAATATTATTGAACTTATTTTGTCAATTTTCTTTTAATTTCTTTTATCGTTAATTAAGATTAATTTCTTGTTTTTGTTGAATTTCCATACATCGGTGTGCCATCTTGCACCGCCTCTGCAACTTGATGAAAACGTCTTTTTGATCTTGTCAATTTTTACATCACAAAACATACCGCATTTGGCATCGGATCCTGCAGGAAAGTGTAAATAATCAAATTGTTTTGTCTTGGGATTAAAAATAAAGAGCTGATAAATGTTGTATACTCCCATTCCGTCGTCTGAATAAAAACATGCAAAATCTGTGTAACCGTCAAAATTATAATCGTCAGCGGTTAAATGTGATGGTTTTCCGGTTACAGAAGCTTCGAGACTTGCCACTTGAATGTAATTGTTTTTGGAGTTTTTTATATCTAGTGTCTGCACCGGTATTTCGCTATCGTTCGGGTCTGAATTCAAGCTGATGGTGATTTTACTTTTATCTTTTTGTATAATGGAAATAGTGTTTTGACTATGTGAAATAGAAAAAACAAGCATTAAAAAAATAGATAAAAAATAGTTCTTCAAAATCAATTAATTAGGTTTGCTGTGATAAAAGTTTACAATTTTCTTAGCTCTTGAAACGCCGACAACAGCAGTAATTTCTTGTTCTGTTGCCAATTTTAATCGTTTGACACTTTTAAAATGCTGGATTAAAGCAAGCATTGTTTTTTCGCCGATTCCCGGAATACTTTCTACAGAAGAATTGAGCGCGGCTTTGCTTCGTTTGTCACGGTGAAAGGTGATTCCGAATCGGTGCGCTTCGTTTCGTAATTGCTGAATTACTTTTAAGGTTTCTGATCTTTTATCTAAATAGAGAGGAATAGAATCTCCTGGGTAAAATAATTCTTCGAGACGTTTTGCAATTCCGATAATAGTGACTTTTCCTCTTAATCCTAATTCGTCAATACTTTTTAAAGCGGCAGAAAGCTGTCCTTTTCCTCCATCAATAATAATCAACTGCGGTAAAGGCTCGTTTTCTTCTAACAATCTTTTATAACGACGGCCTACAATCTCGGTCATCGAGGCAAAGTCGTCGGGACCTTCAACGGTTTTAACGTTAAAATGGCGATAATCTTTTTTACTTGGTTTTCCGTCTTTAAAAACAACGCAGGCCGCAACGGGATTGGTTCCCTGAATATTCGAGTTGTCAAAACATTCTATATGGCGGGGCTCAACAGGAAGGCGTAGATCTTTCTGCATCTGCGCCATGATTCGGTTTACGTGACGATCGGGGTCTACAATCTGCAATTGTTTTAATTGTTCGATGCGATAGAATTTGGCATTTCTGATGGATAAATCTAAAATCTGTTTTTTGTCTCCGAGCTGCGGAACGGTGACTTTAATGTTCTCACCCAAATTCATTTCAAACGGAACAATAATTTCTTTAGATAATAATTGAAACCGTTCGCGAAGTTCTACAATTGCCAGCTCTAATAATTCTTCGTCGCTTTCGTCCAGCTTTTTCTTGATGTCTAAAGTGTGCGATCGAATTATGGAACCATGGGAAATCTGCAGAAAGTTGACATACGCCGCACTTTCGTCAGACACAATCGAGAAAACGTCAATGTTGGTAATCTTCGGATTGATGATGGTTGATTTGGATTGATAATTCTCGAGAATATCAATTTTTTCTTTGATCTTTTGCGCTTCTTCAAACTGAAGGTTCTGCGCATAATTGGTCATCAATTTCTTGAAATCTTTTAAACTTTCTTTGAAGTTTCCTTTCAAGATTTCGCGGATTGCATTGACTTGTCTTTGGTATTCTTCCAAAGGTTCCAAGCCTTCGCAAGGTCCTTTGCAGTTGCCAATATGATATTCCAGACAAACTTTAAATTTGCCCGAATTGATATTTGATTCGCTTAAATCGTAATTACAGGTTCTAAGCGGATAGAGTTCTTTAATTAAATCCAAGATTGTGTAAACCATCTTGAAATTGGTATACGGACCAAAATATTCGGATCCGTCTTTGACCATTCTTCGGGTTAAAAATATTCTGGAAAATGGTTCTTTTTTAATGCAGATCCACGGATACGTTTTGTCATCTCGAAGCAAGACGTTATAACGCGGCTGCAACGTTTTGATTAAATTATTTTCTAATAAAAGAGCATCGGTTTCTGTTGGAACTACAATGTGTTTGATCGTCACGATTTTTTTGACCAGAACATTCGTTTTGGCAGTATCGTGAATTTTATTAAAGTATGATGAAACCCGTTTTTTTAAATTTTTGGCTTTGCCCACATACAGGATTTTCCCGTCTTTATCATAATATTGATAAACACCTGGATTGTCTGGCAAGGTTAAAATTTGAAGATCTAAGGCCGGCTTTTGCATTCTGTTTTATTTCTGGAGATAGTCGAAAAGCTTTTTCAAAAACCATTCCGATTTCTAAAAGAAGCTTAACATTGAATTAGTTTCAAATTTACGAAATCAAAAGAATAATTTCTATATTTAGCTTTTATAATTCCAGATGAAAAATAATACCCCATTGGTTATTTTTGGCGAATCGATTCTGCCAGGAGAACACAGAACTATAAATGTCGAAATTGCTCGGCTGCATACTACAACCAAACTTAATATTCCTGTAATTGTACGCCGGTCTAAAAATGAAGGTCCGACTGTTTTATTCTCTGCAGGAATTCACGGAGACGAAATTAACGGTGTCGAAGTTGTTCGTCAGATCATCAGTAAAAAATTGAACAGACCTTCTCGAGGTACCATTATCTGTATTCCGGTCATTAATATGTACGGTTTTGTCAATAAATCGCGTGAGTTTCCAGACGGCCGCGACTTAAATCGTGTTTTTCCGGGAAGCAAAAAAGGTTCGCTTGCCAGTAGATTTGCCTATCATATTGTCGAAGAAATTCTGCCGATTTTAGATTATGCAGTAGATTTTCATGCCGGCGGGGCAAGTCGTTTTAATGCGCCGCAGATTAGAATCACAGAAAATAATCCCGAATTGAAAGTTTTGGCCGATGTTTTTAATGCGCCGTTTACTTTGTATTCTAAAAATATATCGGGCTCTTTTAGAAAAACTTCTGAAACAGCCAACGTAAAAATGCTGCTTTTTGAAGGCGGAAAATCGCTGGATATCAATAACGAAATTGCCAATGAAGGTGTTCTGGGGGTAAAACGTTTGCTCCATTATTTAGATATGCTCGATTCTAATCAAATAGTAGAACCGGCGCCTCAGGATTCTATTTATATTAAAAATTCGGTTTGGCTTCGTGCGAAATGTTCTGGACTGCTTCACGATTTTAATCTGGTTGGGAAATTTGTAACCAAAGGAACTATCTTAGCGATTATTACCGATCCGTTTGGAAAGTTTGAGCAAAAGGTAAAAGCCCCTCATGATGGTTACGTAATTAATGCCAATCATTCGCCGATTGTTTATGAAGGCGATGCCATTTATCATTTATCTAAAAGTAATACCGAAAATGCCGACGAGTAAAAAAGAACTTAGAATAGAATATAAAAGTCTTCGTAAAGAACTTTCTTTTGATGAAGTAGAAGAGAAAAGCCTGTCGATTGCAAATACTTTAATTACAATGCCGATTTGGGATAAAACATATTATCATGTTTTTCTTCCGATCGAAGAACAAAAAGAAATAAATACCGAATATATTCTGCACCTGCTGTCTGGAAAAGATAAAGAAATCCTGATCTCAAAAAGTGATTTTGAAACCAGAGAAATGACACATTTTCTTTTGACAGATAATACTAAAATCAAAAAGAACGAATACAATATCCCAGAACCTGTTGACGGAATCGAAGTTCCGGCTTCTAAAATTGAAGTAGTTTTTGTACCGCTTCTGGCTTTTGATAGTAATGGGAACCGCATTGGCTACGGAAAAGGTTTTTATGATAAATTTCTAGCGAAATGTAAACCTGAAACAATTAAAATTGGCCTTTCCTTTTTTGAAGCTGTAAGTCAGATTGATGATGTTTTTGAATCGGATATTAAATTGGATTTCTGTGTAACGCCAGAGAAGATTTACGATTTTCGTTGAGTTTTTTTGGCCACGAATTCACGAATTTTTTTACCGTTTTACAACTGTTTTTTACCGCAAATTCCACAAATTCTCACAAAATTTCCCATATTGTAAATCAATTTTCAGCCACAGATTAAATGGATTGAATGGATTTTTCTTTTGCCACGAATTACACGGAATCGCACGAATTAATTTTTTACAATTTCTAAAGAAAAGTTCGTAAATTCGTGTTGAAAAAAAACTTTCTACAAAATATTTCTTCACGCAATGCCTTGTAAAATATAGAAATACGAATTTTTGTTTCCTGTAAGAAAAACGTTTGTAATTTTTTGGCACGATTTTTAATCCTCGAAAATTGCAAATAATTACTTCTAGTGCATCCGGAATGCTAGTCCTTATTTGAAAGCAAAAATCTATTACTAATTTTAAAAAATTTACTTTATGAGAAATTTTAATTTCTTTATGATGGCATTCCTCGTACTTACTATTTTCGGCTGTAAGAAAGCCGATTATGCTACTGGCGAAATGCTGGACAATGCCGATGTTGCTGTAGCAACTACAGACTCTGTTTCAGGAGAAGAATATATTGCCGAACCTAATACAGAAAGTTATGCTGGGTTAGAAGAAAACGCGTTTGAATCACCGCTCAAAGAACCGCTCTCTACTTTTTCTATAGATGTTGATAATGCTTCTTATACCAATATTCGCCGTTTTATAAATGAAGGACAAAAAGTTCCTAAAGATGCTGTTCGAGTAGAAGAGATGATTAACTTTTTTAAATATCAATATCCACAGCCAGACGGTCAGCACCCGTTTTCTATCAATACCGAATACAGCGATTGTCCGTGGAATAAAAACAGCAGACTGCTGAAAATTGGCCTGCAGGGTAAAAATATTCCGATGACCAATTTACCGCCATCAAATTTGGTTTTTCTGGTAGACGTTTCGGGTTCGATGGATGAACAAAACAAATTGCCGCTATTAAAAGAATCAATGAAAATTTTGGTAAAAGAACTGCGTCCAATAGATAAAGTTTCGATTGTGGTTTATGCGGGTTCGGCTGGAGTGGTTTTAGAACCAACTTCGGGAGATCAAAAAGACGAAATTATGGATGCTTTTGACGATTTGCACGCGGGCGGAAGTACAGCCGGCGGAGAGGGAATTGAATTAGCATACAAATTAGCACAGCAAAATTTTATTAAAGAAGGCAATAATAGAGTAGTGATAGCTACCGATGGTGATTTTAATGTAGGTGTTTCAACTGATGATGATATGCTGAAACTAATTGAACAGAAAAGAGAATCTGGCGTTTTCTTAACGGTTTTAGGTTTTGGAATGGGGAATTACAAAGACAGTAAAATGGAAATCTTAGCGGATAAAGGAAATGGAAATTATGCTTACATCGATAACATTCAGGAAGCAAATCGTTTTCTTGGTAAAGAGTTTAAAGGCTCTATGTTTGCTATCGCAAAAGATGTAAAAATTCAAATCGAATTTAATCCGAAACACGTTCAGGCTTATCGATTAATTGGATATGAAAACCGTAAGTTGAATGCCGAAGATTTTAAAAATGACAAAATCGATGCGGGTGAATTAGGAAGCGGTCATTCAGTTACGGCACTTTATGAGATTGTTCCGACTGGGGTTGAAAGTGATTATGTACCATCGGATTTAAAATATACGAAAACTAAGAAAGACGACTCAAATTACAGTGATGAACTGGCTACAGTGAAATTCAGATATAAAAAACCTGATGGCAATAAAAGCATTGAAATAGTAAATGTAATTGCAGACAAGAAAAAGGATCTTGAAAGCAGTTCTCCCGATTTCAAATTTACAACTGCTGTTTCTTGGTTTGGATTAAAATTGCGTGAATCAAAATACATTGCAAACAGTTCAAGTTCTGATATTAAAAAACTGGCAAAATCGGGATTGTCAAACGACGATGAGGGTTATCGATCTGAATTTGTAAGATTGGTTGATGCAGTAAATTAAATTTAAAATACATTAAAGAAAAATTCCAAATTCCAAAAATGCTTGGAGTTTGGAATTTTATTTATGATCGCTGCTATAAAAAACAATCTAAAGAATCATTCCGTAGGAATGTCTTATGAATAGATTTAATTTGTTTTGTTTCGGGATCGAAGGAAATCTTCTTATCTATAATCTGCTCCTATAATTTAAAGCACTTCAAAGAATCATTCCGTAGGAATGTCTCATTGGTAGAATTTCATTTGTTTTCGGCGCATTACGTTCCGTAGGAACGTTTGAATTTACAGAGAACGTGTGAAATATTGATTTTGAATACCAATCAGCTATTCCTCTGGAAACTATTTGATTTCAAAGGAAATCTTTTATAAATCCCAAAAAATAGAAAATTCCCAAATTACAATTGCATCTAATTTGTAATTTGGGAATTTTCTATTTTTTGGGATGTAAAATCTTATTTGACTTCTTTAATAGTCGAAGCATCAATCCAGCCTTCTGTTCCATCGGTGAGTTCTACTTTTTTCCAGCCGTCAATGCTTTCTAAAACGTAAACTTTTGCTCCTTCATGCAATAAAATAACACCTGTTCCTGATTTGTGAGGTTCGCTGCGTACTTGGCTTAACTCAGAAAAAACAATTGCCGGGCGGTCGTTGTCAAAATGACTTTTTTCGGACATTCCCGCAGAAGCAGTTAATAGTAAAGCAACCAAAAGAATAAACATTCCGACGAAATAGATTCTTTTTACAACTGTAAGCTGCGAAAAATAATAACCAATAAAACACAGTAAAAAAGCAAAAGCAATTCCAACCGAAATTTTGGCCCACATATTATAATCAAAAATCGAAGTAAAGTTCTGAATCAATTTTGCAAAACCAACTTTTGGCACTTCTTTGATTTCGTCAATAGTTAGTTTTTTGGCAAATTTTAAATTGTTTAATGTTGCAGAATCGCTTGGTTTTAGTACCAGTGCTTTTTCGTAATTGTAAATTGACGGTGCTACTTTATTCAATTTATAATAGCTGTTTCCTAAATTAAAATAAAGCTCAGCCGAATGTAATTTGTCTTCTTTGATAATGTTTTCGTAAACCTGAACAGCTTCTTGATATTGCCCCTTTTGGTACAAATCATTTCCTTTTTCAAAGCGTCCCTGTGCTAAGAAAACCTGTGAAACCAATAAAAAGAAATATACTATATTTTTCATTTTCTAAATCTGTAATTAGATTTTAAACTTTGAATTTAAATTCAGTCTAAAATAATTCTTAGCGAACTTTACGGTTAATAAACAATTAAGCAATCTGCTTTTCTAATTCAGAAATAATCAAGACCGCTTTGTCATAATCCTGCTGAATTGATGCGCTCGATGCTGGGGCATAACGTGCAAATTCGCAGTTTTCTGTCAAATCAATAAAACTCTGAACCGTTTCGATACCAGCATTTCTTGACAGCAGTAATTCTCGAATATTTTCTTTACTCATTTCTGAAGTCTCAATATGCAGTTTTGCTTTTAAGAAATTATGCATTGCTTTTTCTAATGCGATATAGAAAGGTTCCTTATTATTAAGATGTTTTTTCGCCTGCGATAGATATTTCTTCGCCAGTTTATTATTCATTCTAATTCTATTTCCAGTAACATCGCTGTCCATAGCTTCTTTTTTCTTTTTCGCTAAAATGATTAACGGAATAATAATAAAAGGCGCAAATAATAAGCTTAGATATAGATTTGATCCGTAGAAATCATTTTTAGCAATAGTAACCAAAGTAGTTTTGGTTTTAATGTGCGTAAATTGATCTTTCTCTGGAGCTTCAGCTTTTGATGCTGTAGACGGATTGGCTTCTGCTAATGTCGGTCCGTCCAGAACATCGACCATAATTTCTTTTGAAGTGATTGTTTTATAAGAACCAGTACTCAAATCAAAATAAGAAAACTGCATTGGTTTAATCGCATATTTCCCTTTGTATTGTGGTACAATAGTATATTTATCTGTAATTCTTCCAGACATTCCAGCCAATGAATTGTTCACATTTTCATCATGAACAGGATCATACATTTCTAATGCGTTTGGAACAACAGGTTTTGGAAGTGTAAATAACTTCATATTTCCAGTTCCCTGCGCGCTGACAATTAAATCCAGACTTTCGCCGCTTTTAAGAGTCGTTTTTGATGGCGTAACAACAAAATTAAATTTACCGACAGCGCCCGTAAATCCTTCTGGTTTTGTGCTTTCAGGAAGTGGTCGTACATTGATTGTTTTGGCTCCAGCCGAAACTACTTTATTGCCTTCAGTAGTAATCATCTGTCCAAACATATCGCGGCGGTTGCTTCCCATTTGAACACCAATGTCCAATGACAGCGGTTCAATTGTCAATCTTCCCGTTTTTTGAGGATATAAAATCGTCTTTTTTAAGATTACATAATACGCCTGCTGTCCTTGATAACTTCCTTGTTCTACCGAAAGTTGTTTGATATCAATGTTCTGATTCCAGAAATCGTTATACTTAGGTTTTGCAAGTTCTTTGAACCCTGTTACGTTGATGTAGTTAAAATATAATTTGTAAACGACTGTAATAGGTTCGTTCAAATACGGATTTGTTTTTGAAATTTCGGCAACCAATTGCAGTAATTCATTTCCAGTACCTGCTTGCTGCGGTCTGTCATTAGGATCTCGTTCTTGTGCAACAGCATTGGTAACGGTAATCTTGATCGGTGAAGTTTTATAGATCTGCCCGTTATATTCAATTGCAGCCTGTTTGATTGTAAGAGTTCCTTTTCTGTCTGGCTGCAGGATATAGGAGTATATTTTTTGAAAAGAACTTCTTCCGTTTACCCAAGACTGACTGATCTGCTGACTTGGTCCTCCAACAATTTTGAATCCTTCAAAAGATGGCTGTTCAAAATTATCTCCGTCAACATTCATCATAAAATCAATGCGGAGTCTTTCATTAACTCCAAGCGTATTTTTGCTAACTCTGGCTTCAAATTGTACTTGAGCCATGAGTCCTTGAAAAGTGAGTAGAAATAGAATTAAAAATCTTTTCATTTAATGTTTAATCAGTTTATTGTTTGTTGTTTATAGTTTGTTGTTAATTGTTTAACGTTTTAATTTGTCTTTTTAATATTTTGAATCCAGAAAAAGCTGTAAACTTTGAACCAAAAACCACAAACAAACCTTTACCAGTCTTTTTCTGTTTTCTTCGGACTGCCTTTTACTTTTTGAGCGTTTACTTTGTCTTGAACTTTCTTTTCTTCGTTATTAACAGCATCTAATAAATTCTGAACACGATCTTTTGAGATTCCTCCAGGCTGTGGTTTAGGTTCTCCTTTATTGTCAGACTTGTCGTCTTTATTAGGATCGTCTTTGCCGTCTTTTTTGTCCTTGTCCTTATCGCCTTTATCGTCTTTTTTATCTTTATCCTTGTCTTTATTTTGGTCTTTGTCCTTGTTTTTATCTTTGTTCTTGTCTTTGTCCTTATCTTTATCTTTATTCTTGTCTTTCTGATCGTTTTTCGGCGGATTCTCTTTTAGCTTTTGTTTAGCGTAAGCGTAGTTATAACGCGTTTCATCATCAGTAGGATCATTGCGCAAAGCTTGTTTGTAAGCTTCAACTGCCTGCGTATAATCTTTCTCTTTCATGAAAACGTTTCCAAGATTATGAAAAGCTTTGTGTTTTTCGGGTCTTGTTTTGGCATTTTTTATGGCTTTCGCGTAAGCGTATTTTGCCTCCGAAACTTGATTTTGTCTGTAAATAGTATTTCCCAGATTGTAAGGCGCTGCAGTACGCTTCGTAAATTTTGATTCCGAAATTCTATAGTTAGCTTCAGCATCAACAAAATTCTTCTGCTTATATTCTTCGTTGGCTGCAGGCAATGTTTTGTCTTTCTCCTGGGCAGAAACCGCAAAAGAAACCGTTAGTAAAATATAAAGAAGTAAATTTTTCATTCTAATTTTTTATGTTTTTGTTTGCCCCGAATTGCGCTAATTTTTACTAATCCGTTTTTAGGAATATTTTTTTCTAGTAAATTATTGTAATCGGCGGCCAAACATTATTATTTCTTTTCGTTAAATAAATTCAACTCTTTGATCCAGTTTGTTTTTCTTTCTAAAAGGAAAATATCCAAGAACAACAGTAAAAAAGCAAATCCGATGAACCATTGAAACTGCGATTGAAACTCTGCCATTTGAGTCGCTTCAAATTCAGTTTTCTGAATATTATTCAAAGCATTTTTTATATAATCTAAAACCTCTTTCGTGCTTCCGCCGTAGACGTAACCGCCTTTTGTAGCTTTTGCAATGGTTTTCAAACCTTCTTGATTCAATTTGGTGATAACTGTTTCGCCGTTCTGATCTTTTTGATAGCCTTTTACAACGCCTCGTTCTTTTAGCGGAATTGTTCCTCCTCGTTCTGTTCCAACTCCGATAGTAATGATTTTCATTCCAAGTTTATTGGCTTCTTCTGCAGCTGTAGAAGCGCCTTCAGAATGATCTTCTCCATCAGAAATCAGAATTAGTAATTTGCTGGTTTTGCTTTTTTCATCAAAATATTTTGCCGACATCAAAATAGCTTCATCAAGTGAAGTTCCCTGCGACGAAACCATGTCAGGGCTCATACTCTGCAGGAACATTTTTGCAACGCTGTAATCTGATGTAATCGGCAGTACAGGAAAAGCACTTCCTGCATAAGCTACAATTCCGATTCTATCGCTTCCAAGATTGTTAATAATCTGCGAAACCAGCTGTTTACTTTTTTCTAAACGGCTTGGTGCCACATCTTCGGCCAGCATACTTTTAGAAACATCGACGGCAAAGACAATATCGATACCTTCGCGTTTTACGGTTTCCATCTTTGTTCCAATTTTCGGATTCACAAGTCCGATAATCAAACAAGTAAGTGCTAAAAGGATAACCGTGATTTTTAGAACTGGTTTAAAAACCGATTTTTCAGGGCTCAGTCTTTTTACCATTTCCAAGTCTCCAAATTCAAGCTGTTTTCTTCTTTTCCAATACATATTGAAAAGAAAAATACACACCACAATAGGGATTAATAGTAAGAGATATAAATATTTTTTTTCGTCTAATTCCATAAATTTTTTAAAATTCCAATCTCAAAACAGCTTTGAGATAAATTCCAAATTCCAATTTTTATTTTATCAATCTCAATATTCAAATTTCAAGTTCCAATTTGTTCTTTGGAATTTTAAAATTGGAATTTTTTAACCTTGAAAAATTAAATAAAGCTTCTGTAAACAGTATTTCTTAACCCCACTTCGAGTAACAATAAAAAGCCTGCAAATAAAACAAAAAACCTGTATTTTTCGTCGTAATCATAGAATTTCAATTCCTGAATTTCTGTGGTTTCCAATTTATTGATTGAATTGTATATTTCGGCTAATCTGTCGTTGCTTGTTGCTCTAAAATAAGTCCCGTCGGTTTTTTTTGCAATGCTCTTCATCAATCGCTCATCAATTTCAACTTTTTGCATTTTAAATAAAAAGCCTCCGTTTGGAGCAAAAGCATAAGGTGAAGAAGCCATGCCGTTTGATCCTAATCCAATTGTATAGACTTTTATTCCGTATTGTTTTGCGATATCTGCTGCTGTTTCTGGTTCAATAAAACCAGCATTATTAACACCGTCGGTCAATAATATGATAATGCGGCTTTTTGCTTTACTGTCCTTCAAACGATTTACCGCAGTTGCTAGTCCCATTCCAATTCCTGTTCCGTCTTGTAATGCGGTGTCGTATTTGATGTCTTTTATCGCTTCTAGAATAATGGCTTTATCGCTGGTAACTGGAGTTTTGGTGTATGCTTCAGAAGCATATAAAACCAATCCAATTCTATCATTTGGTCTTTCTTGAACAAAATCTCCGGCAACTCTTTTTAAAGCTTCCATACGATTCGGTTTTAAGTCTTTTGCCAGCATACTCCCAGAAACGTCAATTGCCATCACAATATCAATTCCTTTAGTGGTTTTGGTCTGGTTGCTTATATCTACCGTTCTTGGTCTTGCTAAAGCAATAACAAGCGAACTTAAACCCAATACTCTAAAAACGTATAAGCAAGGTTTTACTTTGACCCAAAAGGAGTCGGTGCTTTTGAAACCTGCTGTCGAACTCATTTTTAGAGTAGCCGACTGCTGATTGCGTTTCAATAAAAACCAAATTATTGCAATCGGAATTAAAAGAAACAACCAAAAAAATTCTGGATTTAAAAAAGTGATTTTGCTCATTAGTTGCTTGCTCTTTGAAGTTCAACAGAATTTAATATTCGGGTTGTGATTTCGTTCGCATACGTATCTCCCTCTTCGTGTAAAATCATAATTTGCTGTAAACCCTGATCTTGTTTAAAAAGCAATAATTCGTAATATGCTTTTGTACTCGTTTTAGTCTGCGGATTCAGTATTGTCATGGTACCATAACCTTTGACTCCTTGAATTCCTTCGTTTGTCTGAAAATCTTCCTGTTTTACAATGATATTTTGTCCGCCCTGCGCTTCAATTATTTTTAAAGAACCTTCGAGTGCTTTTGATAAATCAATTTCTGTGGGCTGTTTAAATTTACTAGTAGAAACAGTAATAAAGAAATTGTCAATCATGCTTCCGTATGCAAAAAGCTGCATTTCTTTAATAAGCGCCATCGCTTCTTTTGGAAGAACTTTTTGGGTATCCATACGTTTTAAAACCTTTGGAGTTTCAATAAGAACCGCAGGATTTCCGTAAGCACTTTTAACCCATTCGCCTTCTAATAATTCTTTTGACGGATGACCAATAATATTGTCTTTTACGTAATTAAAACCTTTTGTTGCCACAAAGAAAGTAGTAGTAACAAATAATAAAAGAATCACAGCTGCTACAGAATATCCGATACGGGCATTTCGTTTTTTAAGAAGCTGTAACTGAATTTGTTTTTGTCTTTGCGCCTCATTCAATAATTGATCTTCTATCTCTTCTGGATTTTCAGTTGGAATCGCATTATCAAGCGTTAAAATTACTTTCTGGATCTTATTTCTATCTTCTGTAATTTCAAAATCCAAGGGTTTGGATTTAGCAAATTTTACTAAATCGGCCTGACGTAAAACGCGTTCCAGATTTTCAACTGTTTCTGGAGTTAAGGTCATTTTCTTTTTAGTAGATGCCGTTCTGATAGCCAGAATTAATTCGGAAGTGGTGCTTTCCATTGCTGGAATATGAATCGCTTCTTCAATATAATTACGAGCAATATCAGTAAGTTCACTGTAGTATTCTTTGATTTCACCTTTTTGAACAAGTTCTTTCTGCTCTAAATTGTTTAAAAGGCTTGTAGCTTTCTCTATTGGTGTTTTATAAACCTCTTCTTCAATTTTCTTTTTCTGATGTTTTTTAATGTACCAATAAATAAATGCCCCGATTCCTAAAATCGCAATTACAATTAAAACATAAATCCACCAATTTCCGATTCCTTCGTCAATGGTGGTAATATCTTTAATATCGTACATTTTTTGCTGCAGCGTATCTACTTTTACATTCGCTACTTCGACTTTTAAAGAATCTGAGAAAACAGGTTTTTTATCAATTAAAATTTTGATGCTGGGAATCGTATAGCGACCAGAATCAAACTGTGTTAAACCATATTTTTTGATTAATTCATACGTTCCGTCTTTTTTTACAGTATCTATCGGATAAGATTGAATTACTTCTAAAGCACCAATGTTTTTCAGCTTTGGAAATTCAACTTTTTGTGTTGACGTCACAACGGTTTTCAGCGTCAGCTTAAACTCGGCACCAATCTTATTTTTTGTAGTATCTATACTAGTTTCTATCTGCTTGTTTTGAGCAAAAACAGCCGAAGAAAGTAAAAATAAAAATATATATAGTTTAAATTTCATTTGATTTGATTTTAGATTTTAGTCTAAAATGAATGCTTAAAAAAGAACACGGAGGAAACAGATCTAAGCGGGTTTTTATTTTGATATTTGACAGAGATTAGGATCATGAGTTTAAAAAACAAAAATCCCCAATCTAAAATTAATTTATCTCGATTTGAAATAGCCTAATAACTTAGTAACGTAATTTTCGTCAACTCTGGTATTGACAATTCCGGCACCTGATTTACGAAAAGTATCTTTAAAATAATTTAATCTATCTTGATAGTGTTTCTCATAATTCAGGCGCACTGTTTTAGAACTCGTATCAACTAATTGTATTTTCCCAGTTTCGGCATCGAGCATCGTTACCATTCCTAAATTCGGAATTTTTTCTTCGCGCATATCGTACACACGAACGCCTGTAATGTCATGTTTCTTAGAAGCAATTTTTAAAGTATGCTCATAAGCGTCAGACATAAAATCGGAGATCATGAAAATGATGGCTTTCTTTTTTTGAGTTCCAGATAGAAACTTCAAAGCTTGTGCGATATCGGTTTTGTGGCTTTTTGGCTCAAATTCGATCAATTCGCGAATAATACGCAAAACATGGGAACGCCCTTTTTTGGGCGGAATATATAATTCTACAGTATCAGAAAAAAGAATCAAACCAATTTTATCATTGTTTTGTGTAGCCGAAAAAGCCATCGTTGCCGCAATTTCGGTTACGATGTCTTTTTTGAATTGATTTTTAGAACCAAAGGATTCAGAACCCGAAATATCGACCATTAAAACCATAGTCAATTCACGTTCTTCTTCAAATACTTTAACGTGAGCTTCATTGTAGCGTGCGGTCACATTCCAATCGATGTTACGAATATCATCTCCGTATTGGTATTGACGCACCTCGCTAAACGTCATCCCTCGTCCTTTAAATGAAGAGTGGTATTCTCCCGAAAAGATATGATTACTCAGTCTTTTCGTTTTGATTTCTATTTTCCGTACTTTTTTTAAAAGCTCTTTTGTATCCATTTTTCGGATTGCAGATTTTAGATATTAGATTTTAGATTATTTTTAGATTGCAGATTTAAATCTAAATGCTGCAATCTAAAATCTAAAATTTTTTTAAGGTACTTCAATCTCGTTAACAATTTTGTTGATAATGTCTACAGAAGTAATGTTTTCTGCTTCTGCTTCGTAGGTGATTCCAACTCTGTGGCGTAAAACATCGTGAACAACGGCACGAACGTCTTCTGGAATTACATAACCGCGGCGTTTGATGAAGGCATAACATTTTGCTGCATTAGCCAAATTGATACTTCCACGAGGAGAAGCTCCAAAACTGATAAGCGGTTTTAAGTCGGCCAGTTTGTATTTCTCTGGGTAACGCGTAGCGAAAATAATATCTAAGATGTATTTTTCAATTTTTTCGTCCATGTAAACTTCACGAACAGCTTCTTGTGCACGTAAAATCTGCTCTACAGACACGACTGGGTTTACTTTTTCGTAAGATCCTTTTAAGTTCTGGCGAATTACAAAACGCTCTTCGTCGATTTTTGGATAATCGATCACAGTTTTTAACATAAAACGATCGACTTGTGCTTCAGGTAACTGGTAAGTTCCTTCTTGTTCAACCGGGTTTTGCGTTGCTAATACTAAAAACGGACGGTCTAGTTTGAATGTAGTGTCGCCAATTGTAACTTGTTTTTCCTGCATGGCCTCAAGTAATGCAGACTGCACTTTTGCTGGAGCACGGTTAATCTCATCGGCAAGGACGAAATTGGCAAAAATAGGTCCCTTTTTGATAGAGAACTCATTTGCTTTAATATTGTAAATCATGGTTCCAATAACATCGGCTGGTAATAAATCCGGCGTAAACTGGATACGGCTGAAAGAACCCTGAACCGCTTGAGACAATGTGTTAATGGCTAAAGTTTTGGCCAGACCTGGAACTCCTTCCAGCAAGATATGTCCTTGTCCCAATAATCCGATTAATAGACGCTCGACCATGTGTTTCTGTCCCACAATAACTTTGTTCATTTCCATTGTAAGAAGGTCTATAAAGGCACTTTCTCTTTCAATTTTTTCATTTATCGCTCTAATGTCTAAAGTCGTTGTATTTTCTTCCATATAAATATTTTTAAAACCGTGATTGGTACGCCTAATTTTTGAGAGTGCAAATTGACTATTTTTTGAGAAGTAAGATGTTAAAGAATGGTTAAAACTTCGACCAATGACCTAATTTTAAGGACTAATTGTGAATCTATTTTTATATTTTTAAGAACTTTGATGAATATGTTTTTGAAAAGCATATTTATTACCAAAAATAACGCATAACGATTATGAGTAAAACTGTCTTATCGCCTATAATTTCAGGCACTATGAATTGGGGAGTTTGGGATAAAAACCTTACAACCAAAGAAATGGAAAACATGATACAAGTGAGTATCGAAAACAAAATTACGACTTTTGATCACGCCGACATTTACGGATCTTATACCACCGAAGCCGATTTTGGAAAAGCTTTCCAAGCAAGTAAAATTTCTCGCGAAAAATTACAATTAATTACCAAGTGCGGCATTCAGATGATTGCTGAAAAACGCCCTGAAAACAAAATCAAACATTATGATTATTCTAAGGATTATATCATAAAATCTGTAGAAGGATCTTTAAAGAATTTAAAAACAGATTATGTAGATGTTTTTCTATTACACAGACCAAGTCCGCTGATGCAAGCAGACGAAATCGCCGAAGCGGTTGAGAAACTGAAAGGAGAAGGAAAAATTATAGATTTTGGTCTTTCGAATTTTACTAGATCACAAACAGATTTAATTCGCAGCAGAACCGAAGTGAGTTACAATCAGGTGCAATTTTCGGCTACACATTACGAAGCAATGACTGATGGAAGTTTAGATTATATGCAGACTCACGGAATTCGCCCATTATCTTGGAATCCGCTTGGAACTGTTTTTAGAGAAGATACTAAACAAACCCGTCGTTTGAAAAAATTGTTTTCTGAATTACTAGAAAAATACCATTTAGGATCAGATACCTTATTATTGGCTTGGATTTTAAAGCATCCTGCAAAAATAATTCCGATTGCCGGTACGGTAAATATTGCCAGAATTCAATCTTTGATTAAAGCAGTTGAATTGGATATGGATAACGAAGACTGGTTTGCGATCTGGACAGAAAGTATGGGGCATGATGTGCCTTAAATTTTAGTGTTCAGTGATCAGTTTTTTAGTGATTAGTTTAGCTGGATTATAATTTGCTTTAAGCTAAAAAAAATAGTTGCCACAGATTAAAAAGATTAAAAAAGGATTTTTCTAATCTGTGTGAATCCTTTAATCTGTGGCATAAAATAAAATAATAGTAATGAAAAAAACAGCTTTAATTACTGGAGCAACCAGTGGAATCGGGAAAGCGACGGCTCAGATATTAGCAAAAAACAATTATAAAGTAGTGCTTTGCGGCAGACGTAAAGACCGTTTGGAGGAACTTGAAAAAGAACTTGCTGTTTTTACAGAAGTACATTCTTTACAATTTGATGTTCGTGATAAAGTTGATGTTCTGGAAAAAATAAGTACTTTACCAAACGATTTTTCCGTTATAGATGTATTAATCAACAATGCAGGAAACGCACATGGTTTAGATCCGATTCAGACAGGAGATTTAGACGATTGGGATGCCATGATTGATATCAATGTAAAAGGGCTTTTGTACGTTTCAAAAGCAATTATTCCGCAGATGGTTGAGAGACAATCTGGGCATATAATAAATATTGGTTCAACGGCTGCTAAAGAAGTTTATCCTAACGGAAATGTGTATTGCGGTTCTAAACATGCGGTTGATGCTATTACGGCAGGAATGCGAATCGATCTGAATCCTTACGGAATTAGAGTCGGCGGTATTCATCCTGGGATGGTAGCGACAGAATTTAGTGAAGTTCGTTTTAAAGGCGACGCCGACAGAGCAGCAAATGTCTACAAAGGATTTGAGCCGCTGCTGGCAGAAGATATTGCAGATATTATACATTTTGTGGTTTCAAGACCGTATCATGTTAATATTACCGATTTGGTTGTCATGAGTACAGCGCAAGCTTCTTCTACGATTGTTAAGAAGACATTATAGATCTTTAGAATTTTAGACTTCTTAGATTTATTATATTTAGGAAGTCTAAAATTTAAGAAGTCTAAAAAACCAAAATCTAAGAAGTCTAATCAAATGATCAATAAACGCCTTTTAATAAAAAACCTGCTCGCTCATAATGACGAAAGCAGTTTTTATGATAAAAAAAGGCAGTTGAACCTGCATTCCCGAGAAGGGAAAGGCAAATTCCTGAAACATATCTGCGCTTTGTCGAATTCGAACCCAAACAATAATTCTTATATTGTGGTTGGAGTAGAAGACCAGGATAATGAAATTGTCGGAGATGATTTTTTCGACGACAGCAGAATTCAGAATCTTGTCAATGCTTTTTTGGAAAATCCTCCAAAAATTCAATACGAAAATGTTCCTTTTCCCAATCTTCCAAAAGACAAAGTGATTGGTTTGGTTACCATTAAGCCCAAAAGTAAAATTTCTTATTTTAAAAAAGGAATTCATACCATTCTCGCCAACAGCATTTTTATAAGGCGCGGCAGCAATTCTATTCCAGTAGAAGAACATGAAGAAGTAGAGAAAAATTACCAAAACACAGAAACTGTAATCGGGATCGAAAACAGCTCTCGAAACAGCATTCAATACACTTTAGATGGCGTAATCGATTTTATGAATTTCAGACATAAAGATATGTCGCCAAAATATCGTGTTTTCAAAGAATTATTTGTCATTTGCTGGGCTGGAGTCCCAAAAAAAATGCGGGATATAACGTATCTTTCCCGGGTTGATATTGAATTGATCAACGAACAGATTAAACTTTTTTATTCGGCACAAGACGTGGTTACTATTGTTTATGATGATGATAGTTTTACGATTACAGAATATGTGCCGCTGGGATTAAATGACAAAACAAGTTATTATCCGCTGGAAGAACAAACGATTCATTTTTTTGATAATGGTTATTACAAAATAGACCGGCAGATACTTTTTCAACCGCCAGAATTCAACCGTAAAATGTTGTTTCATATTTACAACTCAAATATGGCCTTGTTGGCAAAACTTCAAAAAGAAATAGCATTGTCTGACCGCGAAATGAAAGACTTGGAAAACCTGCCTTCTACTTTTATGATTTGCTATCTGAATGGTTTTGAAGATGCAAGACAAAAACTAATTGATGCAAAGTTACTTTTAAAGCCTTTTAAACCGGTTTATTCTTCTTTTAAAGAATCGCTTCGAATTTTGAGAAAGATGAAGTATGATGTGCAATAAAGGTTCAGGGGTTCTAAGTGACAAAAGTTCAAAGGTTTTTTGTGGAGCTGCACTGCAGTGTGTCTAATTTAAATGATGAGATTTTTTGCCCAAGTACAAATGGAATATTTAAGCGTAATTTTCAATAAATACGTTTTCAATTTTCTTTAAGCTGTCATTTTCTTCAAATTGCATATGACTCATTTCTTCGATGTAAAATTTAATTTTGTGTAGTATTATCTAAACTTTAAAAACTTACTCACTTCATCATAAGGAAATAAAATCTCTTTTGGACCGTCTGCGTATGAGGCAGCTTCATATGAATTATAATATAAAAGTAAACCTTCTGAAGTATAAAATATATTTTGAGGCAGTTGAAATTTATCATTTTCAAACATTAAACCTGTGGCATTGATATTAGATTTTTCGGGAATATGATATTTAGCTCTGAATTGTTTTTCGGCGAAAGCCTTAAAATCTTCTTTGTTTTTAAATAATTGATCGTTAGAAATAGTCTTTCCGGTTTTAGGATTGAATAATAGAGAACGATAACCTTGATAACCGTGTGCGCCGCCTGTAAAAGTATAATGATCCAACCTGATGTTTAAAATCTGATTCGACTCAAATTCTACATTTCCTTTAATTTTGGCCTCCCATCCAAAAGTCTCTACTGGAAACTTTTTGTGCAGTTCTTCATAAGATTTTATAAAAGCAGCTGCAAGGGAATTGTAGTCGGTTGTTTTTGCAGAATCTTCTTCAAAAAAAACAATTTCTCGTATAACAGAAAAGATTTTTTTGTTGATGCTGTCAGAAACAATTTTCTTGTTTTTCGCAATCGGAATATCCATCGTAATTGAGGGGCAGTCTTTTTCGCATGGAACCGTAGAATTTTGTTCAAATGATTCGTTTTCAAATGAAAGCTCTTTACTGCAGCTAATAATAGTCAATAACAAAAAGATTAAAAAAGGATATTGCTTCATGTCAAGAAATGTTAATTATATTAAAAGATAGAGAAGAGGAGCTTAAATAAAATAAATTAAAACGGTAAGTTTGTATTCTAAAATTACGATTTTAAAAACATAAATCAAAAAAAATGCGAATATCAACAAATTTGTTGAAACAAAAATTTAAAAACAAATTTTAATAATATGAAATTTAATACTAAAGTTATACACGGAGGACAACATCATGATCCATCAACTGGTGCGGTTATGCCTCCGGTTTATCAAACATCAACTTTTGTGCAGACAAGTCCGGGAAAACCTTTGGCAGATTACGAATACAGCAGGGCTTCAAACCCGACGCGTACTGCCTTAGAAGATGCTTTGGCAAGTATCGAAAACGGAACTAGAGGTCTGGCATTTTCTTCTGGTCTTGCAGCTACAGACTGCGTTTTAAGATCGTTTAAAGCAGGAGACGAAATCATTGCAATGGATGATTTGTATGGCGGAACTTACAGAATGTTTTCTCGTATTTATAAAGATTCAGGGATTAAATTCCATTTTGTAGATATGACGAATATCGAAAAATTGAATGCTTTAATTAATGAAAATACCAAATTAATCTGGGTAGAAACACCAACAAACCCATTGATGAAATTGGCTGATATTGCCGAAATTGCAAAAATCACTAAAGCTAAAAATATTCTTTTAGCGGTAGACAATACTTTTGCAACACCTTATTTGCAAAAACCTTTGGATCTAGGGGCTGATATTGTAATGCATTCTGCTACTAAATATTTAGGAGGGCATTCTGATGTTATTGCCGGTGCTTTAATCGTAAAAGACGCGGCGCTTGGCGAGCAATTGCATTTCCAACAATTTGCAACTGGAGCTACGCTTGGACCAATGGATAGTTTTTTGGTTTTAAGAGGAATTAAAACGTTGGCTTTGAGAGTGCAGAGACACTGTGAAAACGGAGAGAAAGTGGTGGAATACCTAAATAATCACCCAAAGATAAAAACAATTTATTATCCAGGTTTAAAGAATCATCCGTTTCATGAAATTGCTAAAAAACAAATGAAAGCGTTTGGCGGTATGGTGTCTTTTGATTTTAAATCGGGTAAAAAAGAAGATTCGATTGCGTTTTTAGAAAAACTAAAAGTATTTACTTTGGCAGAATCTCTGGGAGGTGTTGAGTCATTAGCCAATCATCCGGCCTTAATGACACATGCTTCAATTCCTGCAGATAAAAGAGCAGAAGTTGGTATTACTGATGATTTGGTTCGATTAAGTGTTGGTATTGAAGATGCAGACGATTTAATTGCCGATTTAGAACAGGCATTGTCTTAATAAAGAAATCCCAAAAAATAAAAATCCCAAATTCCAATAATAATTTTGGAATTTGGGATTTTTTATATCGTTTTTGTAAATCTAGAATTCTAAATAGTAAATGTATCCAAAGTTAAACCAAACCTGCCAGTCGTTAGATTTGTTTTCTGTATAGATATCTTTATTAGGATTTAATCCATCAATCCAGTCTGAGTTGTACATCTGAAAACGGGTTTCGAACATTAAATCACTCATTGTGCTTAATTTATAATGAACCCCAAGGGCAGCAGTTGCTGATAAAGCAACACCGTTTTCTGAAGAAAATCCGTGTGCGCGTCCGTCAGATGGAGTTAAATATTTTCCAGGAGTAACAGCAGGCAGTCTGATGTCTCCTAAATTAGAACCTATTTTAGTTGAATAATAACTTACTTGAAAACCAATACTTCCGTATGGGCTTAGAGCACCAATTGTATTTTCGAAGTCGTGAATTTTCATAAAAGGAGAAAATTCTAACTGGGTTCCAAGACCTAATATACTAGAACTTGCATACATGTTTTTTAACTGTTGAGCAAAAACACCATTTGGTTTATGTTCAACCCAATGTCCAAAATGTTTTAAAGTTGTTTTACTGAAAGAAAGATCAGTTCTAACTTTAAAATGCTCTGTAAAAAAACTTTCGCGGTTGTTGGCAGCAGAAAAGTTGATAAAGTGCATGATTCCGATGCCGAAACCAGTGTTTCCAACGTTTGTATCGAAGTTGTTTCTCTCTCCAAAATCAGATTGAAGAGTAACAGGTCCTGCGAAGATTCCTATCTCTTGAGCTAGGTTTAATTGAGCAGTTGCCGCGGTTGATATACCAAATAAGGCAAATAATGTGATAAATAGGTGCTTAGGCATGTTTTGGGGGCTTACAAATCTTGGCAAATATATAAAAAACATATTCTAATCAAAATATTAAATTAATCTATTAAATAATAAGTAACAAAATACTTAATTTACTAACTTTAACAATGGTGTTTGCGTGTAAACACCTACAGGTAAAATACAATTTTTTTCTATTGTTTGAAAAATACACAATTCAGTGCGAAAAGCGAAAAAATATAACAATCAATTGTATTTTAATCTATCTTTGTGCGTTAAAACGAAAACGTTTTCTTAAATACGGTTTTCCTATTTAATTGAATGAGAATCAAATTAAATTTGTCGATTAATTTATTTCAAAATGGAACAAAAAATAAATGAATTTATGGCTCTAGTTGAGTCGAAAAATCCAAACGAACCAGAATTTCTTCAGGCTGTTAGAGAATTTGCAGAAACTGTAATTCCGTTTATATCTGAGCGTAAAAAATACGATGGTAAAAACATACTTCTAAGAATCGCAGAACCTGAAAGATCAATTATATTTAGAGTTCCGTGGGTAGACGATAAAGGAGAAATTATCGTAAACAGAGGTTTTAGAATTCAGATGAACTCTGCAATTGGACCTTATAAAGGAGGAATCAGATTTCACCACACCGTTAATTTATCTGTTTTAAAATTTCTTGCTTTTGAGCAGGTTTTCAAAAACAGTTTGACAACACTTCCAATGGGTGGTGGTAAAGGAGGTTCTGATTTTGATCCAGAAGGAAAATCAGATGGTGAAATTATGCGTTTCTGCCAATCTTTTATGACAGAATTATGCCGTCATATTGGTCCAGACTTAGATGTACCTGCTGGAGATATTGGTGTTGGAGCTAGAGAAATCGGATATTTATTCGGACAATATAAAAGAATCAGAAATGAATTTACAGGAGTTTTGACTGGAAAAGGTCTGGCTTATGGAGGTTCATTAATCAGGCCGGAAGCTACTGGCTACGGTGTGGTATATTTTACAGATCAGATGCTGCGTACAATTGGTCATGAAATTAAAGGAAAAGTAGTTGCGATCTCTGGATTCGGAAACGTGGCTTGGGGTGTAGCGCTAAAAGTAAATGAACTTGGGGGTAAAGTAGTTACTATTTCTGGACCTGACGGTTATATTTATGATGAAGAAGGAATCTCTGGAGAGAAAATCGAACACATGGTCGAAATGAGAGCTACTGGAGACAATAGAGCAGAAAGATATTTAGAGAAATATCCAAATGCGGTCTTCCATAAAGGAAAAAGCCCTTGGGAAGTAAAAGTTGATATTGCGATTCCTTGTGCGACTCAAAACGAGTTGAACGGAGAAGATGCTCAAAAATTAATTGATAATGGTGTTCTTTGTGTTACTGAAGCTGCAAATATGCCTTCTACATTAGAAGCTATTAAGCTTTTCTTAGATAATAAAGTATTGTTTGCACCAGGAAAAGCGGCAAATGCTGGTGGTGTAGCGGCATCTGGATTAGAAATGACGCAAAACTCTATTCGTCTAAACTGGACAAGTGAAGAAGTAGATTTAAGATTAAAAGACATTATGGTTGGAATTCACAATCAATGTAAAAAATACGGTGCAGAAGAAGATGGTTATGTTAACTACGTAAAAGGAGCAAACATTGCCGGATTTGTAAAAGTTGCCGATGCTATGCTTGCACAAGGTGTAGTTTAAGACTTATTTACAATGATAAAGTGCCTTCGGTTATCTGAGAAGATAAATCGAGGGCATTTTTTATTGGATAGAACAAAAAACATATAATTCCGTTTGTAGTATATTTGTCTTTTTGAATACATTAAATGATGATGAGAAAACTCTATTTCGTTTTATTTTTAATGCTGCTGCAGCTTTGCTCTGCTCAAAACAATTTGTCTTGGCAGGGATATTTTTCATTTAATGAAATAAAAGATATTTCAGAATCGTCGGCTAGTTTTTTTGCGGCTTCAGAAAACGCTTTGTTTTCAAAAAACAATACCACAAACATTCTTAAAACAACCACAACTGTTGACGGCTTATCGGGACAGACTATTTCGGCTGTTTACCACAGTGAAGCTTTCAAAAAAACAATTGTAGGTTATGAAAACGGTTTGATGATTTTGGTTAATGAAACCGATGGAAGCATCTTAAAAGTAGTCGATATAATTAATAAACAGCTTTCGTCCAGTATTAAGAAAATCAATCATTTTATGGAACATAATGGTTTGCTTTATGTTTCGTGTGATTTCGGGATTGTGCAGTTTAATTTGAATACATCAAAATTTGGAGACACCTATTTTATAGGGGATAACGGTGCAGAAACGAGCGTAAGGCAGACAGCCTTTTTTAATGGTTATATTTTTGCGGCAACAGCAAACGGACTTCGCAGAGCAGACAGTACAAACGCAAATTTGATCGATTTTAATCAATGGCCGGTTGTTAATGCTGGAGATTGGTCTAGTGTTGAAACGTTAGATACAGAACTTGTAGCGGTAAATAATTCAGGATATGTGCATCGTTACAACTCAAGTGTATTTGTTGGTTTTGTTCAATTACCGCAGCCGGCAGTAGATCTAAAAGCGCGAAATCATAATTTGTATATTACCACAGCCAATACGGTTTATGTATACAATAATCAATTGATTTTGAACAGACAGATTTCGGATTCGCAAGTTTCGGACAATACAATAAGTTTTACCTGTGCAACAGCAGTCGGAAATCAGATCTATATAGGAACAAAAGACAAAGGATTGTTTTCTTCCAATTTGAACGGCAGCGCCGCTTTTGAAAATAGTACGCCTTTTGGACCCTTAAGAAATAACATATTTTCGTTAGACGTTACGCCAAATGTTTTGTGGGCTGTTTATGGAGATTACGATACCTATTACAATCCGTATGCTTTGGATAGTTACGGAATCAGCAGATTTAATACTTCAGGCTGGTTAAATATTCCGTATTCAGAAGTTTATGATGCACAATCGATTACCAAAATTATTGTGAATCCATCTAACGAAAAACAAGTCTATGCGAGCTCTTTTTTTTCGGGCTTGTTAAGAATTGAAAATGAAGTTCCTAATTTTTTATACAATGAAAAAAACAGCGGTTTAGAAACACTCACTTATGAAGGTCCGAGTTATATCGATGTGCGTATAAATGGAACCGCATTTGATAAATCTGGAAACCTCTGGGTTACAAACAGCCGAATTAAAAATGGTTTGAAAGTTTTAAGAACCAATGGTCAGTGGGGCAGTTATGCCACGTCTTCTGTCTTGAGTAATGCAGAAAATACCAGCTATGCAAATTTGGTAATCGATCAAAATAATGTAAAATGGATTGCAACCAGTAATGAAGGTGTGTTGGGTTTTAGTGAAAACGGAAATGTTTTTAAGAAAATTACATCTGGTTCTGATGCGGGAAATCTACCGACGGCAGATGTACGAACAATAGCACTGGATGCCAAAAATCAACTTTGGATTGGGACAGATAAAGGTTTGCGTGTTTTGTCTAATGTAAGCAGTTTTCAGTCAGATAATCAATTAAAAGCAAATCCTATTATTATAATGGAAGATGATGTTGCACAAGAGTTAATGTATGAACAATTCATTACCTCCATTGCAGTAGACGGCGCCAACAATAAGTGGATCGGAACAGCAGATTCTGGTGTTTTTATGGTTTCGGCTAATGGTCAGGAAACCAAATATCATTTTACAATAAACAATTCGCCGCTGCCAAGCAATACCGTTAACGATATCAAAATTAATAGTAAAACAGGAGAAGTTTTTATTGCTACCACAAAGGGAATGATCTCTTTTAAAGGTATTGCAACCGGAGCAAACGAAGATTTGAATAATGTGTATGTCTATCCAAATCCAGTTCGTCCTTCTTATACCGGAACCGTAAAAGTGGCAGGGTTAATTGATAAAGCCAATGTAAAGATTACGGATATTGAGGGGAATTTAGTTTACGAAATAACGGCGTCCGGCGGTACAATAGAATGGGATACCACTGCTTTTGGTAAATACAAAGTCGCTTCTGGAGTTTATATGGTTTTTATTTCTGCTCAAGACGGCGGCGAAACCAAAGTAAAGAAAGTGATGATTATTCGTTAGTGATCAGTGTTTCGTTTTTTTAGTGATCAGTCGCAGTAATTAGTCTCTACAAAATCTAAAATCTAAAATCTAAAAATAACCCGTGCTCGTCAAAACCAAAGCCATAGTAATTTCATCTTTAAAATTTCAGGAAAAAAGCTTGATTGTAAAATGCTTTACACTTTCCAGCGGGCTGAAATCTTATTTTGTGCGCGATGCTTTTTCAAGTCGAAAGGCGAGCCAGAAAATGGCTTATTTTCAACCTTTTTCAATTATAGAAATAGAAGCCGTTCATAAAAACAAAGGCACTTTAGAAAACTTTAAAGAAGTAAAAGTTGCTGTTCCTTTTCAGAGTATCCACACGGATATTGTTAAAAGCACAATGGTGATGTTTTTGTCCGAAATGCTGCATCATTCGATTCAGGAAGAAGAAAAAAATGAGTCCTTGTTTTTGTTTCTAGAAACTGCGCTTACCTGGCTGGATAATCATGATGAAATTGCTAATTTTCATTTGATTCTACTTTTGGAAATGACAAAATATCTGGGGTTTTATCCTGATGTTTCGGATGTTAATTTTTCTTTTTTTGAAATGAATGAAGGCGTGTTTACGCTTTTTCAAACTGGAAATGTGCTTTCTGAACAAGAAACCAGTCTGCTTAAAAAATTGATAGATTTAAAGTTTGATACTAATCAAAAAGTTTTTCATGTAGTAGAAAGGCAGCTTTTGCTGAAAATTCTGATTGACTACTATAGTCTTCACTTGGAAGGATTCAAAAAACCTAAATCTTTGGATATTTTAAAAGAAGTTTTCTCTTAAATAGTCCCAGCTGTCATTATTTGTTGCAGAATCTACTCGAAATTTCCTGAAATCAGTCTTTTTTCCTTCATCTTTTATCTATTTTCCTCAAAATTCCTTACTTTCGCACCTCGTTTAAGAAAAGGATAAAATGAGCACAAAATTTACTGAATACAAAGGACTTGACTTACCAACGGTAGCGTCTGAAGTTCTTGATTTTTGGAAGAAAGAAAATATATTTGAAAAGAGTGTAACAACCCGAGAAGGTGCAGAGCCTTTCGTGTTTTTTGAAGGTCCTCCTTCAGCAAACGGATTACCAGGAATTCACCACGTGATGGCACGTGCGATTAAAGATATTTTTTGCAGATATAAAACTCAAAAAGGTTTTCAGGTAAAAAGAAAAGCCGGATGGGATACTCATGGTCTTCCTGTAGAATTGGGAACCGAAAAAGAATTAGGAATTACAAAAGAAGATATTGGTAAAACCATTTCTATCGAAGAATATAACGAAGCGTGTAAAAAAACCGTAATGCGTTATACCGACGTATGGAATGACTTGACCGAAAAAATGGGGTATTGGGTTGATATGGAAGATCCGTATGTGACTTATAAACCAAAATATATGGAATCTGTTTGGTGGCTTTTGAAACAAATCTACGATAAAGGTTTGTTGTACAAAGGATACACAATTCAGCCGTATTCTCCAAAAGCCGGAACAGGATTGTCTTCTCACGAAGTAAATCAGCCGGGAGCTTACAGAGATGTTACTGATACTACAATTGTAGCACAGTTTAAAACTTTGCCAGAAACACTGCCTTCATTTTTGCAAGGCTTTGGTGATATCCACATTTTAGCTTGGACGACTACTCCTTGGACACTTCCGTCAAATACCGCTTTGACAGTTGGTCCAAAAATCGATTACGTTTTAGTTAAAACTTTCAATCAATATACTTTTGAACCTGTAAATGTTGTTTTGGCTAAAAACTTAGTTGGAAAACAATTCGGAAAAGGATTTTTCTTAAGTGAAGACGATGCTGATTTTGACAATGTGAAAAACGGCGACAAAAAACTTCCGTACAAAATCTTAACTGAAGCAAAAGGAGCAGATTTAGTAGAAATTCGTTACGAACAATTATTGCCGTACGTATTGCCTTATGAAAATGCTGAAAATGCATTTAGAGTAATTTCAGGTGACTTCGTAACTACAGAAGATGGAACCGGAATTGTGCATACAGCTCCTACTTTTGGTGCAGACGATGCTAAAGTAGCAAAAGAAGCAAAACCAGAAGTACCGCCAATGTTGGTTTTGGATGAAGATGGAAATGCAGTTCCTTTAGTAGATTTACAAGGAAAATTCACTTCGCATTTAGGTGATTTGGCTGGTAAATATGTGAAAAACGAATATTACGATGCAGGTCAGGCGCCAGAGAAATCGGTAGATGTTGAAATCGCGATTCGATTAAAAGAAGAAAATAAAGCCTTTAAGGTTGAAAAATACGTACATAGTTATCCACACAGCTGGAGAACAGATGAACCGTTATTATATTATCCCCTAGATTCATGGTTTATTAAAGTAACCGATGTAAAAGATAGAATGTTCGACCTGAACGAAACTATCAACTGGAAACCTAAATCTACTGGTGAAGGACGTTTTGGAAACTGGCTTAAAAATGCCAACGACTGGAACTTATCTCGTTCTAGATATTGGGGAATTCCGCTGCCAATCTGGAGAACCGAAGACAAAAAAGAAGAGGTTTTGATTGGTTCTGTTGAAGAATTATATAATGCGATTGAGAAATCTATCGAAGCAGGTTTTCAAAAAGAAAATCCGTTTAAAGGTTTTGAAATTGGAAACATGTCTGAATCTAACTATGATTTAATCGACTTACATAAAAATGTAGTGGATCAAATTACCTTAGTTTCAGCTTCTGGACAACCAATGAAACGCGAAAGCGATTTAATTGACGTTTGGTTTGATTCTGGAGCTATGCCTTATGCACAATGGCATTATCCTTTTGAAAACAAAGATAAAATTGACGAGAACAAAGATTTTCCAGCCAATTTTATTGCCGAAGGTGTCGATCAGACTCGTGGCTGGTTTTATACTTTGCACGCAATCGGAACTTTGGTTTTTGATAAAGTAGCGTACAAGAATGTAGTTTCTAATGGATTGGTTCTGGATAAAAACGGAATCAAAATGTCTAAGAGTAAAGGAAATGCTACGGACCCATTTAAAACTATTGCAGAACACGGTCCTGATGCTACGCGCTGGTACATGATTATGAATGCGAATCCTTGGGATAACTTAAAATTTGATATTGAAGGAATTGCTGAGGTTAAGCGTAAGTTCTTTGGAACATTATACAATACGTATTCTTTCTTCTCGTTATATGCTAACATCGATGGGTTTAAATACGAAGAGGCTGAAATTCCTTTAAACGAAAGACCAGAAATCGATCAATGGATTATTTCTGAATTACATTCATTAATCAAATTTGTTGATGAATGTTATGATGATTACGAGCCGACAAAAGCAACCAGAGCAATTTCAGACTTCGTTCAGGAGAATTTAAGTAACTGGTATGTTCGTTTATGCCGCCGCCGTTTCTGGAAAGGAGAATATGCAAAAGATAAAATTGCAGCTTATCAGACTCTTTATACTTGTTTGCTTACAATTAGTAAATTAAGCGCTCCAGTAGCTCCATTTTTTATGGACAAATTGTACCGAGATTTAACTGCTTCGACAGGAACCGAGGATTTTGCTAGTGTTCACTTGGCAGAATTTCCAAAATTTGTCGAAAACTTTGTTAATAAAACGTTGGAAAGCAAAATGCAGAAGGCGCAAACCATCTCATCTTTGGTTTTATCACTTCGTAAAAAAGAAATGATAAAAGTGCGTCAACCTCTGCAAAAGGTAATGATTCCGGTACTTGACGAGAATCAGCGTGCTGAAATTTTAGCGATTTCAGACCTGGTAAAAGCCGAAGTAAATGTTAAAGAGATCGTACTTTTGGATGATGATTCTGATATTTTGGTAAAGCAGATTAAGCCAAATTTCAAAGCTCTTGGACCGCGTTTTGGTAAGGATATGGGGTTGATTTCCAAGGAGATACAAGGTTTTTCTGCAGAACAGATCAATCAGCTGGACAAGCAGGGAACGCTGGATATTGTTATTAATGGAAATAATGTAACTTTATCATTAGAAGACGTCGAAATAACATCACAAGATATCGAAGGATGGCTGGTAGCAAATTCAAACGGAATTACAGTCGCTCTTGATATCACAATCTCTCCAGAATTAAAAAATGAGGGGATTGCGAGAGAGTTAGTAAATAGAATTCAAAATATCAGAAAAGATTCTGGATTTGAGGTTACAGATAAAATTAAAGTTCAACTTAAAAGAAACGACCTATTAGAAGAGGCAGTTTTAAAAAACCAAGACTATATTAAGTCAGAAACATTAACAGACGACTTGACTTTTGCAGACGTTTTAGAAAACGGCACAGAAATTGAGTTTGATGATATTAAAACAATGATATTAATTTCAAAATAAAAATATAATGATAGATGAAATTACAAGATACTCTGATGCTGATCTAGCGGAGTTCAAAGAAATAATTCAAGCAAAAATAAAAAAAGCACAAGAAGATCTAGACTTGATCAAAAGTGCTTATATGAACGATTTAAATAACGGAACAGATGATACGTCTCCAACCTTCAAAGCTTTTGAAGAAGGAAGCGAAACAATGTCTAAAGAAGCAAACTCTCAGTTGGCTATCAGACAAGAAAAATTCATCCGTGACTTAAAAAACGCATTATTCCGCGTTGAAAATAAAACCTATGGTATCTGCAAAGTAACAGGTAAATTAATTGGTAAAGAAAGGCTTAAAATCGTTCCTCACGCAACGATGAGTATTGAAGCAAAAAATTTACAACGATAGGTAAAACTACGTAAGACAAAAACGCTCCTTAAAAAGGAGCGTTTTTTGTTTAATCTTTACTCTACTAATGTTTCTGCTGGGGAATTCCTTTTTTGAAAGAAATGGATTATGTTTAGTAGTCTGGAGCTAAAAAGAATCTCTTTTGTTTTTGTAAGAATATAAAAGGTTCTAAAAAAAAATGCAGTGCATAAAAAAACTGCTTCAAACGAAGCAGTTTTGTAATGTTTTAAAAGTAAAATTGTTACGCTAGATTTTTTTCTACATCCGCTTTGTGTTTTCTCAAAATAGCTCTTGTCATACCTAAATTAGCTTTCGAAGCATCTGCAGCCAAGTAGATCATGAATTTTTTGTTTGGAGAAATATCAATAATGTGAATTTGATTTGATAGAGTAATTAAAATATCTTCAATATCTTGATTTAAATTGAGTGCTTTTACGGCGCTTAATTTTGCTTTTACTACTTCTAAATTATAGGCAGCGGCAAGTTCTGGGTCAAAACTTGGGTCAACAGTTAAATTTCCAAAACTTAATCCAGATTCAATTTCTGTTACAGCGACAGCGATAAAGCCGTTTACGTTCGTTTTCATTTCATGTAAAAACACGTTTAAAAAATCATTACTCATAGTTCGTTGGGTTTGTTTGTTAATAGATTATGTTATTTCAGTAGGGAGTTTTTGCTCAATTCGATAGAAACTTCTTCTGTTGAGCGCATTAAAAGAGCAAGATTGCTTCCTTCGCGTGAAAATGCAACAATGAAGTTAGAGCCGCTTATTTTGTTTCCAACAACCACTCCCTCTGAGCTTTTAAGAAAAAGTTGCTTTAATGATCCTTTTTCAAGATCAATCAAGAATTTTTCGCTCATTGATAGTATAGCAGCGCTCATTGCTGCAATGCTGTCTCCATAATCTAGATGTAAAGAAGTGATTAGTTTTCCTTTTCCGTTTAAGATTAAAGCCGCGGTAGATTTTGTAGTGACTAAGAAGTCGTTTAGGGTGGTTGTAATTTCATTCATGATTTTGTAGGATTTAGGGAAGTTAATAGAATTTACTTCATTTGTTGTGGTGTTTTTGGATTTTTTATGAATTTTGCCTAAACAAGTGTTAATTTTCTTTAACAAATATAAATTAAATTATGTATCATTGTAATACCAAATCGGTAATAATTTTAATTATTTACTATAAAAAACTTACACGATGGCTAAAGTATTGAAATTCAAAGAGGTAAACTCCGATGTGGAGCGCAGAATGAAAGATTTTGAAAAACTGCGAATTAAGTTTAAAGCTGATTTAAAGAAAGGCGAGGCCAAAAAAGCGGCTGCCGGAAAAGAAAGCAAAGGGATTTTTAAATCTATTTCTGATTTTTTTTCCGACAGTCCCAAGACGCCTGCAAATGCAGCTGTAAAAAAGTAACTTTATTGAGTTTAGATTAGCAGACAAACTTAATTAGTGTTATTAAAAATGAATTAACGTCTCTTCGGAGGCGTTTTTTTTGATTTAATTGTTATTTTTGCCCATCAAAAAAATATAAAATGTCATTAAGAAAAGCATACCTTCTTATATTCTTAGTTCTAATTGTTGATCAGCTTACCAAAATCTATGTCAAAACAAATTTTATTCTTGGAGAAGAGTTTGTGATTACAGATTGGTGCAGAATTCATTTTATAGAAAATGAAGGAATGGCTTGGGGAACAAAAATTCCTGGAGAATATGGGAAATTGATTTTGACTGTTTTCAGGATTTTTGCTGTATTCGGAATTGGCTGGTGGCTTGCTGATTCTGTTAAGAAACGTCATTCGAATTATTTAATTACGGCTATTGCATTAATTTTTGCTGGAGCAGCAGGAAATATTTTTGATTCTATTTTTTACGGAGTTATTTTTGATGACAGCACCCATAATCTGGCAACAATGTTTTCTTCAGAGCCATACGGAACATGGTTTCATGGTCTGGTGGTTGATATGTTTTATTTTCCAATTTGGGAAGGAAATCTTCCGACATGGCTTCCTTTTTTTGGAGGTAATCGTTTTGCATTCTTCAATGCTATTTTTAATGTAGCTGATGTGGCGATTTCTACAGGTGTTGGAATTTTGCTGGTTTTTAATAAAAGAGCATTTCCGAAACATTAAATATTAAAATTCCAAAATAAGTAAATTTCAGAATAAATAAATTCCAAATTCCAATATCTATAATGCGTAAAGCTTTAGGTGTTGGAATTTGGGATTTTCAATTATTGGGATTTAATTTTAATGTGCTATTTTTACAATATTAAAGCCAATCTCATGCAAAGTCCGTCTTTTTCTATTTATGATGCCTCTGCGGGTTCAGGAAAGACGTATACTTTGGTGAAAGAATATCTTAAAATTATTCTTTCTTCTCCCAAAAATGATGCTTACCGAAATATTTTAGCGATCACTTTTACCAACAAAGCCGTTCATGAGATGAAAAGCCGTATTGTGGGTAACTTGTCTGAATTTGCAAAAGACGAACCTTCGGTTAAAGCAGGTGAGTTAATGGAGGATCTTTCGCGCGAAACAGGGCTTTCGATTATTAAAATCAAAACAAAATCGCAGCAGATCATAAAGCACCTAATTCATAATTATGCGGCTTTTGATATTTCTACTATCGATAAATTTACCCACAAAGTAATTCGTGCTTTTGCGCACGATCTGAATCTTCCAATGTCTTTTGAGGTTACTTTGGATACCGAAAATTTATTGATAGAAGCAGTTGATGCAATTATTGCGCAGGCGGGTGAGGATGAAACGTTGACCAAGCTTCTGATCGATTTTACAATGGAGAAAACCGATGACGATAAAAGCTGGGATGTTTCTCGTGAAATTTTGGAAACAGGGCGATTGGTTTTGAATGAAAATAATCGAAATGAAATTTTGCATTTTCAAGGAAAATCTATTGAAGAGTTTGTGCAGATTAAAACAAAAATGCTTGTCCTTTGTAAGGAGCTGGAAGCTGCAAATGAAAAAGCTGCAACGGAGGCGCTCTCTTTGATTGAACGAAACGGAATTGATTTAAAATCGTTTTCCAGAGGAACTTTTCCGAATCATTTAGAAAGTATTCGGGACGGAAGATTTAATCCAAAAAATAAAACATTCCACGAGTTTGAAGATATTGCCATAAATAAAACAGCAAAGGACCGAGCTTTAATAGAAAATATTATTCCGGAGTTGCTGCAGATCTTAGAGGGTATTTATAAAAAGTTTGAGAAAAGAGATTTTTATAAAGCTTTTTTGAAGAATATAACGCCGCTTTCGCTCTTGAATACGGTAAGTAATGAACTTGCGAAAATTCAAGAAGAACAAAATATTCTTTCGATCTCAGAATTCAATGCAATTATTTACCGCGAAATTCAAAATCAGCCTGCTCCATTTATTTACGAAAGACTTGGGGAGCGCTATCGTCATTTTTTTATAGATGAATTTCAGGATACGTCAGAAATGCAGTGGCAGAATTTAATTCCGTTAATAGATAATTCACTTTCTGGATTGGATGATTTTGGAAATAAAGGAACCCTTATGATTGTCGGTGATCCAAAACAATCTATTTATCGCTGGCGCGGCGGAAAAGCAGAACAGTTTATAGAGCTGAGTAAAGATAATAACCCGTTTAATAATCCCGAAAAAGAATTAAGACATTTAAATACTAATTATCGAAGTTACAGTGAGGTAATTGAATTTAATAATGCTTTTTTTAAATTGATTTCCTCAGAGTTTGAAAATGCAGATTATAAAGATTTATATGAAAATCACAGCTTTCAGAATGTAAATTCAAAAAAAGGCGGTTATGTAAATGTTTCTTTTCTCCCTGTAATAGATAAAAATGATTCTGTTGACGAAGAAGATGCGATCGAAAAATCGGATTTGTATCTTTTGGCGGTTTTAAATTGTATTCAGAAAGTACTTCGAGATGGTTTTGAATACAAGGATATTGTAATTCTTACTCGAAAAAGAGGTCAGGGGATTTTGGTGGCGAATTATTTAGCAGAACAAAATATTCCGCTGCTTTCATCGGAAACCTTGATGATTAAAAATGCGGTAGAAGTTCGTTTGATTATTTTTCTTTTGAGATACTTAAACAACAATGCCGATTTAGATGCAAAAGCTAATTTTCTTTATTTTTTATCCTCTAGAAAAGAAATAAATATGCCGGTGCATGATTTTATTGCGACAGGAATGGGGTATAGATTTGAAGCTGATTTTGAAAGCTGGCTCTTAACTTTCGATGTTTCCTTTTCTTTTGAAGATGTTCGTAAAAAATCATTATACGAAGCGGTAGAAATTATTATTTCTAAATTCATTCATGAGAAAGAAGGAAATGCGTATGTTCAGTTTTTTATGGATATTGTTTTGGAAAGAGATATTCGGAATCAGGCTGGTGTCGCAGATTTTTTGAGTTTTTGGGATAAAAATTCAGAGAAATTCAGTATTCCTTCTCCAGAAGGAACCAATGCTGTTCGAATTATGACTATTCATAAATCAAAAGGACTTGAATTTCCGGTTGTCATCATGCCTTTTGCCGAAGAAGATTACAGTCGCAAACCAAAAGATAAATTATGGCTTGATGCAGAAGAAGAGTCTTTAGGGGTTCCAAAAGTCTTAATTGATAATAATAGTTCTGTAGAGAATTTTGGAGAAAGTGCTTCGGCGCTATTTAATTTAAAAAAGCAAGAAGAGTTACTAGATAATATTAATGTTTTGTATGTGGCATTGACTCGCGCAGAAGAACAGCTTTATATTATTTCTCAATCGTTGAAAGAAAAGAAAGAGGGCGATTATCCGTATAATATGGCTTCTTTTTTTATTAAATTTTTGATTCATGAAGGAGTTTATGATGAAGAAAAATTAGAATATGAATTTGGCAGCAGTATAAGATTGTCAATTTCTTCTAAGCAGACCGAGATAGTAAAAACTATTCCGTCTGTTCAAGATGTTTTGGATCCTAAAAATATAAAAATTGCCCAACGCGAAGCGCTCATGTGGGGAACACATCAGCAGGAGGCAATTTCGTACGGAAATATAGTTCACGAGATTTTGGCTTTTGTTAAAGATAAATCGGATGTAGATCTGGCCATTACCAAAGCATTAGAAAATGGATTGATTATTTCTGAACAAGTTGATAAGGTTGCTTTTACATTACATGAAATTGTCAATCATCCTGAAATTAGTGACTGTTATAACGGAAAGTATACTATTTTGAACGAGCAGACAATTGTGCAGAAAGAAGGAAGGATTCTGAAACCCGACAGATTGGTGCTTGCTCAAAATGGAGAAGCTTATCTTTTGGATTATAAAACGGGAGCTGTTAATACAAAATATGCACAGCAAATTCAGGAATATCAAGATGCTGTTGAGGATTTAGGATACAAAGTGTTAAAAAAGGCATTGGTGTACATTGGGACAGAAATTGATGTAGTAAATTTGTGAAAAAATTAATCAGAAGTTAAAGAAATAACGAAGCTTAATATTGGTTAAGCTGTTAATTTTTAACGTTTTAAATAGGTAAAAAATGTACGGAAAAATTAAAGAGCATCTGCAGGGTGAGTTGCAGGCTATTGAAGAAAATGGAATCTTTAAAAAAGAAAGAATAATTACTTCTCCTCAAGGGGCGGAGATCACAATTTCGACAGATGAAACTGTTTTGAATTTTTGTGCTAATAATTATTTAGGATTGTCCTCACATCCAGAAGTAATTCAGGCAGCAAAAGATGCATTGGATACGCATGGCTTCGGGATGTCATCGGTTCGTTTTATCTGCGGAACCCAAGATATTCATAAAACATTAGAGCAGAAAATTGCTGATTTTTACGGAACAGAAGATACGATTTTGTATGCGGCAGCTTTTGACGCAAACGGTGGTGTGTTTGAGCCTTTGCTTGGGGAAAATGATGCTATTATTTCAGATAGTTTAAATCATGCTTCTATTATCGACGGAGTTCGTTTGTGTAAAGCGGCGCGTTATCGTTATGAAAATAGTAATATGGAGGATTTGGAACAGCAGTTGATTAAGGCAAATGAGGCTGGAACTCGTTTTAAGCTGATTGTGACAGACGGTGTGTTTTCTATGGATGGTCTTGTTGCTCCATTGGATAAAATTTGTGACCTGGCTGATAAATACGATGCTATGGTTATGGTTGATGAGTGTCATGCTGCTGGTTTTATCGGCGCAACGGGAAAAGGAACACTTGAGGCAAAAGGAGTTTTAGGAAGAGTAGATATTATTACCGGGACACTAGGTAAAGCTCTAGGCGGTGCTATGGGTGGTTATACTACAGCAAAAAAAGAAATTATTGAAATTTTACGCCAGCGTTCGAGACCTTACTTATTTTCAAATTCTTTGGCTCCGGCAATCGTGGGAGCTTCGATAAAGGTGTTTGAATTATTAGAAAAAGATACTGCTTTACGTGATAAATTAGAGTGGAATACCAATTACTTTAAAGAGGGGATGAAAAAAGCCGGATTTGATATAATTGATGGGGATTCTGCAATTGTGCCGGTGATGTTATATGATGCAAAATTATCCCAGACTATGGCAGATGAACTTTTAAAAGAAGGAATTTATGTTATTGGGTTCTTTTTTCCTGTAGTTCCAAAAAATAAGGCTCGAATACGTGTACAGCTATCTGCGGCGCATACTCAGGAACATCTTGACAAAGCTATAAATGCTTTCACAGTTGTCGGTAAAATGTTAAAAGTTATATAATTACCACTTTGGTCAAATTTTTGTAGGTTTTTTTTAACATTTCATTTTGTATTTAAAAAATTTGGTGTTACTTTTGCTTGTAATTAACTAAATTGTAATTAAAAAAATTAAGTATGAAACATCTTAACAAACTTTTAGTTGCTGTAATGATGGCGATGGGTTTAAGCTCTCACGCGCAAGACAGTAACAATCCATGGGCGATCTCTTTTGGGGTTAATGCCGTGGATACTAGAACAAGTTCTGGAGCAGGTAGTGGTTTCTTTGACCAACACTTCTCACAGCCTTTCGCTGTAAAAGACAACTGGAATATTCTTCCTTCTTTATCTTACATTGGTGTGTCTAGATATGTAGGTAGTGGTTTTTCTGTTGGTTTACAAGGTTCTGTAAACAAAATTGATAAATATGTTACTTTCGCTCCAACTGCTGCAGGGCACGATGGAAGAGGTAATGTTGTTACTAATCCTGGTGATTTAATGTACTACGGAATTGATGCTACTATCAAATACAGCTTCCAAGAATTGATTAAATCTAAAGTAATCGATCCTTCGTTATCTGTTGGTGGAGGTTATACATTCTTCGGAGACAGCAGCTACGGAACAGTTAACCCAGGTGCTGGTTTAACTTTCTGGTTTACTGATGCTATTGGTCTTGAATTAGCTACAAGATACAAATGGGCAGTTAGTGGAGACAGACAAGATGCAGCTGGTGTTCCAGATGCTCCATCTCACTTCCAACACACCGCAGGTTTAGTTTTCAAATTCGGAGGTAAAGATACTGACGGAGACGGAATCTATGACAAAGATGATGCTTGTCCAGATGTTGCTGGTTTAAAACAATTCAACGGATGTCCTGATACTGACGGTGACGGAATCGTTGATGCTTCTGACGCTTGTCCAGATGTATTTGGTTTAGCTGCATTAAACGGATGTCCTGATACTGACGGAGACGGAATTGCTGATAAAGATGACGCTTGTCCAGATGTTGCTGGTCCAGCTGCATTAAAAGGTTGTCCTGATACTGACGGTGACGGAATCGCTGATAAAGACGATAAATGTCCTACAGTTGCTGGTCCTAAAGAAAATGGTGGTTGTCCTTTCTTAGACGCTGATAAAGATGGTGTTCTTGACAAAGATGATGACTGTCCTACAGTTGCTGGTCCTGCATCAAACAGAGGATGTCCAGAAGTTACTGCTGAGGCATTAGAAGATCTTAAAGTTCAAGCTAGAGCGGTTTACTTTAACTCAGGAAAAGCTACTTTCAAAACTGGTGACAAAGAAACTCCAGCTAGATTAGATGCTATTAAAGAAATCCTTAAAAACTATCCAAACGCGAAATTCTCTATTGAAGGACACACAGATAGTACAGGTTCTGCTAAAATCAACCAGAAACTTTCTGAAGATAGAGCAGCTGCTGTAATGAACGCTTTAATTGAAAGAGGTGTTAATCCAGAAAACTTAGAGTCTAAAGGATTTGGAGCTTCTCAACCAGTTGCAAGTAACAAAACTGCTGCAGGTAAAGCACAAAACAGAAGAACAGAAATTAGACACATTGGTTCTAAATACCAAGGTAAAATCTAATTTACTTTCTAAATAAATACTAAAAGCCATTCTTAATTGAATGGCTTTTTTTATTTTTATCCTATGATAAATACTTCTTTCCTAGAAAAAATTGCTGCGGTTGTAATTCAAGATTATGGACATAAATTAATTGAAACAACTATTGTACTTCCTAATAAAAGAGCGAAGGTTTTCTTGATTGAAGCTTTAAAAAAAGCAACCAGCAAAACAATACTTTCGCCAGAAATTATTAGTATTGAAGATTTTGTACAAGATGTTGCCGCTATTCGTTCAATAGATTCAATTGAGCTTTTGTTCGAATTTTATGAGGTTTATTTATCCATTACAGAAAAACAGCATCAGCAGTCTTTTGAGTTGTTTGCGAATTGGGCAAAAACCTTACTTCAGGATTTTAATGAAATTGACCGATACCTTTTAGAACCTTCTCATGTATTGTCTTATTTAAAAGATATTGAGGATATTAAAAAATGGGGATTAGAGATTGATCAAAAAACAAAACTTCTAGAGAATTATATAGATTTTTGGAAATTGCTTCCGTTGTATTATGAGTCGCTTTATGCACACTTATTGCATAAATCTATTGGTTATCAAGGTTTGATTTACAGAGAAGCGGTAAACAATCTTAATCATTTTTCGAATTCGGCAGGTAATCGAAATTTTGTTTTTGCAGGATTCAATGCTTTGAACGCAGCCGAAGAAAAAATTGTACAACATTTAATGGCTCTTGGCCAGGCCAAAATTTTCTGGGATTCTGATCAGACTTTGCTAAACGATCCTTATCATGATGCAGGGTTGTTTTTAAGACGTTTTAAGGAAAGTTGGAGGCATTATAAGTCAAATCATTTTGAATGGATTTTTGACGACTTTTCGCAGTCTAAAAACATTAAAGTTATTGGTACACCCAAAACAATAGGTCAGGCTAAATTAGCTGGAAGTATTTTGGAGGATCTAATACAAGATAATCCGGAGATGTCATTGGATAAAGTTGCTGTCGTACTGGGAGAAGAAAACCTTTTGGTGCCTTTGTTGTATGCGCTTCCATCATCTGTAGGAGCTTTGAATATTACCATGGGATATTCGGGTAAAAATAATCCCTCTCAAATTCTGATAGCAAAACTTTTTAAAATGCATACCAATGCCCTTTCTCGAAAAGGAGCGAGTTATGTTTTTTATTATAAAGATGTTTTGGATGTTTTAACGCATCCTTTGATCGAGCCGTATGCCGGCGTTTCTGTTTTAGTTCGAATCATTAAAGAGAATAACTATACTTTTATTACCCAAAGTAAAATTTTAGAACTTAATCCGAAGCATACTGATTTGTTTACGTTGCTTTTTAAGAAATGGGAATGTTCATCTATAGAAGTACTTCAGAATATTTCAAGTCTGCTGTTAATGATCAAGCAAAATTTCAGCAATGATAATGAACAAGAAAAAATTGCAAAAGCTTTTGTGTATGGTGTGTTTAAAGTGGTAAATAAGTTAATCAATTATTACACTAAACACTCCCATATAGATAACATAAATACACTTCATGCAGTGTATAAACAAATAATTGATCTTGCAGAAGTTTCTTTTGAAGGAGAACCGCTTCGAGGACTTCAGATTATGGGAGTTTTAGAAAGTCGTGTTTTGGATTTTGATACTGTTATTGTTACTTCTATGAATGAAGGAATATTTCCGGCAGGAAAATCTCAGAATTCTTTTATTCCATATGATGTTAAAAAAGAGCTGGGGCTTCCTACTTTCAAAGAAAAAGATGCTATTTATACCTATCATTTTTATCACTTATTACAAAGAGCAAAAAATATTTTTCTGATTTATAATACAGAGAATGATGGTTTGGGTGCCGGCGAAAGAAGTCGTTTTATCACACAGCTTGAGGTCGAAAAACAACGTAACCACACCCTGACTTTTGATATTTACAATCCGATTCTGCCAGCTTCTGCCTATACGCCCACGATCGTTCCTAAGTCAGATGCCGTGATGCAGCGATTAAAAGAAATTGCTCTAAATGGTTTTTCGCCTTCGGCATTAACCAGCTATATTCGTAATCCGATTACCTTTTATTTTCAGAAGATACTTCGAATTCGCGAGGTCGAAGAAGTTGAAGAAAATATCGCCCTCAATACGTTAGGAACCATTATTCATGAAACTTTAAAAGCATTATATGAACCTTTTATAGGTAAGTTTATCTCTGAAGAAGCTGTTTTAAATTGTTTTAAACTTTTGGATGAAGAAGTATTGAATCAGTTTAAATTGGTATATAAAGAAGGTGAGATTAAAAAAGGACGAAATCTTTTGGCGTTTGAAGTCGCAAAGCGTAATGTTTCTAATTTTTTGAAAATGGAATTGGAAGCAATAAGAAAAGATGAAGCGATACAGATTATTGCACTAGAGAAAACATTTGAACGTTTATTAGAACATCCTAGTCTGCCTTTTCCTGTTTTAATAAAGGGTAACGTGGATCGAATTGAAAAGAGAGACGGAAAAATCAGAATTATTGATTATAAAACAGGAAAGGTTGAAAAGTATAATGTTGTTCTTAAATCATGGCAGGGTTTAACAAAAGAGATTAAAAACGATAAAATTATCCAGGTTCTTGCTTATGCTTTTATGTATGAAGAACATGCCGGCGGTCTTCCGATTGAAGTGGGTATTATTTCATTTAAAAATTTAAAATCAGGTTTTCTGCCTTTCGGTTTTAAAGAAGAAAAAGAGTTGAATTCGGTTGTAACAACTCAAATATTAAATCAATATTTAGAGGAAATTGTGCTGCTTTTGAACGAGATTTTTGATACTTCAATTCCGTTTGAAGAGAAATTAGATTAATATTTCTAGCTTTGATTTTTCAGTTTTACACTTTTGTTTAATCTTTTGAGAATAGAAACTATTTCATTTATAGTTGTTTGGCTTTTTTGAGAATATTTTTTTTTTAAAGCGATAAACAAAATGTGTATTTTTAGAAAGACGAAATTTCTAAGTTTTTTAAAAACTAATAAAAGCGAATTTATTTTTTTGTAGAAAATTCTCTCACTATTTATTCTCAGAAGTATTTCTTATTTCTTTTGAAGTTTTTCAGCAGTATAAAAAATCAAACAAATTTTTTATGAAATTTCGCCTTTTTATGTTTTCAGGGAAATAAAGCGAATTAGGAAAATGTAGTAAAAAGATTAGTTACTATTGAATAGGGATTTTGTAAAATAAAAAATATTTTTAAATTATTTTTTAAATGTAAGTTGCAGTATATCAATAAAAAGGCCAGATTTTTTGTTAAGAAATCTGGCTTTTTTTATACAGGTATCAGCTGAATATTTTTTTGAAAAAACCTTTCTTAGGGCTTTCTTCAGGGATCGTATTATTGATCGGTCCATTTTCAATACGAAATCTTCTAAATTTCATTAGTTTGACATTTAAGTCAAATCGTAATTCGTCAACAGTTTTCATTTGGATGATTTTTTTGCAAAGCTATATAAAAACTTTCGTGAAATGCAACAAAGGGCAAATGTTAATTTTAAAATTCAATTTTATGAAACGAAATGTTAGGATTTTGATAAGATTTGTTTTTTATGTTAATTTTTTTTGAATATTCTATTCAAAAAAATCCGTTTAATTATACTCTAAACAAAAGTGATTCAATGTGTTGAGACAGTATGTTTTTTTAACAAGTGTTTATCGAACAATTGTGTTTTATTAAAATAACTTTGACCTTCCAAAACATGACAAAAGTAGAATATGATTGATTTACAAACACTAGTACAAGAGACTGGGGCTGAATCTGGATTGATCTTTAATATTGACGGAATCTTAAACGAATCTGTTAATTTAGAGTATGACGGAAATGTAGCCGCAATGATCGGAATGATTTTGAAGATGTGTCTAGAGATGTCTGAAGATGTTAACAATGGTGACCTTAAACAGGTAATGATTAAGAATAACGATGGTATTGTAGTGGCTAACAAGGATCAAGATGATAATTGTGTGGCGCTGCTTACTAAAGATATAAGTAAAATGGGACTTCTGCTCCGTAAAATGGACACCATTTTTAATAATTAATTTAAACCAATAAAAAACATGTCAGATTTTTTACAAAATTTTCAAAATGATCTAAAAGAAAATATTAACGGGTTTATTGCTGTTTCAGTAACTGAAGTTGAAACAGGAATGGCGTATTGCTCCTTGACAGTTAATCCTGATTTTGATCCGGAATTAGCGTCAGCATATAATTTAGAAGTTGTAAAAGCAAAAATGAATGCTATTAAAGCTTTAGGGCTTAATCAACAAATCAACGACATTTTAATCTCTCTAACAGATCAGTTGCATATTATTGATGTTTCTGATGATGGAAGATATTTTATTTATTTAGCGGTTGATTCTACGAAAGCAAATTTAGGCTTGACTAGAGCAACTTTATCTAAATATAAAAAAGATATTATTTCGAAGTTATAACAATATTTTGCCCCCAAGAATGAGAAAAAGGCTATTTTAACCTCGGTTAGAAATGGCCTTTTTTGATTCTGATCATATAGTTTTTGTTCTAAGAAATGAGATCAGTATTTGTTATTGGCTTGGTTATCTAAAAACAATGGCACAAATGTTTTTATAAAACTAAAACGAGAAAAGTTCGCAAAACTATATTTATTACAGCCTTGCGAACTTTGCTTTTATAAAGATTCTTCTAAAAAACTTTGCAATTCATGCGGAACGCTCAGTTTTTTAATTTCTATTTCTCTGCCAAATTTAGTCTTCGTTCAGGAAATCTAATAAAATAGTTTTCAGCTCTTCTTTGTTTTCAATATGACTCATGTGTCCGTCTTCAAAAGAAACCAATTCTGCTGTTGTATTTTCTATCTGTGCCAGACTTTCTTCATAATTTAAAACAGGATCTTTTTTACCCAAAATTAGTAAAACAGGAAATAAGTTCTGCTTTAGCAATGCTTCTCTGTCTTTTCTAATTTTCATGCCTTCCAGCGAAGCCACAATCCCTTGCAATGGTGTTTTGAGCGCTTCAGTTTTTGCTTTTTCAATTTCGTCTGTTAAGCGCGTTCTGTTGTTCTCGCTGAATAAATTTGCGATCGCCAGACTCACAAAGTTGACATAGTTTTGTTTAACCGCTTTAATCGCCCGGGTTCTATTTGCTTTTTTCTCGGCGCTGTCTTCTTTAGAAGTAGAATTGAGTAAAATCAGTTTTTGTATTTTTTCGGGATACAATTCGGCGAAAGCCAAACCAACATAACCTCCCATAGAATGCCCAAGGATAATCGCTTTTTTAATGTTTAAGTGATTCAGAACTTCTTTGACAACATTAGCGTTATCTTCTATTTCATGAACATAACCTAAAGAATCTGTTTCGCCATGACCCAATAAATCGATTGTAATGACACGATTTTTTTTTGAAAAAAGATCGACATATTCTTTCCACATTTTTTTGTTTTCCAAAAATCCATGCAGTAAAACAACTGTAGTTCCTTCTCCAGAATCGGTAAAAGAGATATTGATGTTTTTATATAAAATACTTTTCAAAATAATAGTTTTAATGTGTGGACACAAAGGTAATAATTGAGGGATCATATAAGAAATATAAGTTTATTGCAGTTAAAATTATTCCTTATTTGAGACAATATTTGATGAATTTAGACTGCTTGTTTCCTAAAAAGAACCCTGTAAAAGATTTTGTTATTTTAAATTAGTCTTAATTACGTGTTTAATTGATTGAAATTCTATATTTTTGCATCGTTAATAATTTATCAGAATGGCATTAGTTAGTGATTCGACCAATCAAGTATTATTTGAAACCGAAAAAGGATACAGTTATCAATGCGATGTAACTAATAGTATAGTTATCAATTTTGTGGATACAGTATCAAGTTATAGAATTCATGATTTTTTGATTTTTCAAAGAAAAGTCAATAACGTTGATATTCTTAATATGCTTTATGACTTGTCTGATAAGTCGGATGCACAGCTGATTGAAACTACTAAAAGAAATTTTTCCAGAAATCTTACCATCTGCGAAATAGTGCAGCTTAGAGAATTATTAAACGGAACCAAATTTACCCTCACTTTACATTCTATGCTTTGTAATGTTTTAAAAGGCGAGCTTATTTAGATTCTTACTTAGATTAAATCCAAATTTTCAATGAGTTAGAGCTGCGTCCTTTAATTTTAGTACTTTTACAGTTCTAAAAATAAAGGTTATGAAAGATTTACTAAGAACAAGCACTTCATTGACTGAAGGCGTAGAAAATATATTGAATTTACAGGCAAAATTAGAAAGCGACGCTTCAAACAAATATTTAGCTATGGCAGCATGGCTGGATAGAAACGGTTTTGCTCATTCAGCATCGTATTTATACAAACAAGCTGAAGAAGAAAGAGAGCACTTTCTAAAAATTTTCAAATTCATTACAGATATGGGAGGGATTGCAGTAACGCCGTCTGTTCCAGAAGTACAACAGGAATTTGCTTCTTTTAGAGAAGTGTTTGAAATTGCTTTGCAAAACGAAATTGCAGTTACTCAGGCAATTAATAAAGTAATTGCAAAATGTAGAATTGAAAACGATTATGCTACAGAAGATTTTATGATGTGGTATGTAGCTGAACAAAGAGAAGAAGAGAAAAATGCAAGAAGAGCTTTAGAGCTTTTTGAATTGATCAACGAAAATGAAGCTACAGGCAAATTTGAATTGGATGTGCAAATAGCAAAAATCGGATAATTAAATCGGATTTATAGAAACAAAAAGCCCTTAATATTAATTATTAAGGGCTTTGTTTATTTATGAATTCATTAAAGTCTCAATTTCATCAGCTTCAACCGGAATGTTTCTCATTAAGTTAAAAGGTTCTCCTTTTTCCTGAACCACCACATTATCCTCCAGACGAATTCCGAATTTTTCTGCTGGAATATAAATTCCAGGTTCAACGGTAAATACCATATTCGCTTTCATCGGTTCGTGCAATAATCCATAATCGTGCGTGTCAAGTCCCATGTGATGAGAAGTTCCGTGCATGAAATATTTTTTGTAAGCCGGCCATTCTGGGTTTTCGTTCTGCACATCAGCTTTGTCTAATAAACCTAAACCAAGCAATTCTGAAGTCATAATTTTACCCACTTCAACGTGATATTGTTTCCAAAGCGTTCCTGGAGTAAGCATTTTTGTCGCTTCGTTTTTAACTCTTAAAACAGCATTGTAAACTGCTTTTTGACGATCTGAAAACTTTCCAGAAACTGGAATCGTTCTCGTCATATCGCTTGAATAATTCGCGTATTCTGCTGCAACGTCTAATAAAATCAAATCTCCCGCTTTACATTGCTGGTTGTTTTCGATATAATGCAAAACATTCGCATTATTTCCAGAAGCAATAATCGGGGTATAAGCAAAACCTTTTGAGCGGTTGCGGATAAACTCGTGCGCCAATTCAGCTTCCACTTCATATTCGGTAACATTTGGTTTTACAAACGAAAGTAATCTGCGGAAACCTTTCTCTGTGATATCACAAGCATGCTGAATCAAATCGATTTCTTCACTTTCTTTTACAGAACGAATTCTTTGTAAAATCGGGTTGCTTTTTGCTACGTTGTGCGCTGGGTAACGCTCTTTCCACCATTTTACAAAACGAGCTTCGCGGGTTTCTGTTTCAACAGATGCGCGGTAATGTTCGTTGGTATTAATGTACATTGTGTCGGCATACGTCATCATCTCGTTCAAAACTTTATGAAAATCCTGTAACCAATAAACAGTTCTAATTCCCGAAACCTGAAAAGCACGTTCTTTAGTCAATTTTTCACCTTCCCAAACTGCGATATGATCGTTAGTTTCTCTCAAGAAAAGAATTTCTCTCTGGCTTTCGTAAGGCGCATCTGGAAACAAAAGCAAAACACTTTCTTCCTGATCTACACCGCTCAGATAAAAAATATCTCTGTGCTGTGCAAACGGTAAAGTACTGTCGGCACTGATTGGGTAAATGTCATTAGAATTAAAAACGGCAACCGAATTAGGTTTCATTTCTGCCATGAACTTTCTACGGTTTTTTACAAAAAGACCGCTGTTTATTTGATGATATTTCATAATTATTTCGTTTTTGAACTTCGAATTTCAAAATTACATATTTTAAATAAACAGCGTGAAATTGATTTATTAAAGTTTTCTTATTTGTTTATTATTTGCCGCGAAGACGCTAAGACACAAAGTTTATTTTTAACCGCGAAGTTCTTAAAGTTTTCTTATTTGTTAGAAGTTTTGAAGATTTTGCAGCGAAGACACAAAGGCACAAAGTTTATTTTTAACCGCGAAGTTCGCCAAGAGTTACGCAAAGTGCGCAAAGTATTTCACTCCGTTCGATAGCGCGGATTTGCAATCCGTGCCCGCAACGTTAAGACACAAAGTATTTCCGCAATCCGATAGCGCGGATTTGCAATCCGTGCCCGCAATGTTAAGACGCAAAGTATTTCTTTAATCTTGTCATCTCAACGAAGGAGAGATCTCCGAAAATAACTCCTCAACCAAAATAACCAATCCTTGTTGATGAGTTTCTTGCAAAGATTTCTCGTTCCTAGAAATGAACAGTGGCGAAAATTGGAATTAATAAGCCCCTTCAGGTAGGTCTTTCGTCTGTATCTTCCTTCACACAACTCGTTTAAGTAATTAAAAAAATAAGGCATTGTAGTTAAAGCATTTTGTATATTGCTTTGGAATGTTTTAAACCTGAAATTTAAAATGAAAAAGCTATTTCTGTTTTTAATTTTTACAAACTTATTGTTTTCACAAACAAATAAAATAAACTTAGGGTTTCCAAAAGAGCCGAAAATTTCTGAAAAATTTCAAGCTAGTATTGATAACAAGAAAAATGAAGTTTACAGTATCTATCAAAACAATGTAGAAGGTATCAAAAATTATACAGTTGAATTTATTTTAGATAAAATAGATAACAATAAAGAATATGGTTATTTAATGGAAGCTGAATATTGGATAGCTTTTAATTACGATAAAATAATTCCTCAGTTAATAAATAGAATTGTAAATAAAAAAGAAGTTGGTCTTGTTAACAGTGCAGACTTAATAATACTTGAAAGGATAGAAAGCGGAGATTTACAAAGTTACGGGCATGGTTTTATTGTGAATGATGATTTCTTTACAATTGCTGGAAGAGCAAACAGATTATTGACAGTAATAACTGGAGAAAATTTTGGTTCAGTTTCTATGAACTCATCACCACAAGATTTGCTGATGCTTCAAAAAAAATGGATAGCTTGGTTGCAAAATATTTAGAATCAGATAATCAGATTTATTAAAGTTTTCTTATTTGTTTGTTATTTGCCACAAAGACGCTAAGACACAAAGTTTTTCCACAATCCGTCCGATAGCGCGGATTTGCAATCCGTGCCCGCAATGTTAAGACACAGAGTATTTCCGCAATCCGATAGCGCGGATTTGCAATCCGTGCCCGCAATGTAAGACACAAAGTATTTCCGCAATCCGATAGCGCGGATTTGCAATCCGTGCCCGCAATGTTAAGACACAGAGTATTTCCGCAATCTTGTCATCCGTCCATCCGATAGCGTATTTCCGCAATCTTGTCATCCGTCCATCCGATAGCGCGGATTTGCAATCCGTGCCCGCAACGTTAGGACACAAAGTATTTCCGAAACGATAAACAAGAACACATAAAAAAAACCGAAGCATCTAAAACTTCGGTTTTTTCTATAAAATAAATATATCTTTAAATCTTATCCAACATCTTCTCCAAAAGCGCTACTTTTTCTTTTTCAGCCTGAATCAATTGCTGATAAAGTTTTTTATTTTCTTCAAAAGCTTCCAAAAGTTTATCAAGTGGATTAAATGTACAATTATTATGATTTATTGATGAAGATCCATTGTCATAACTATTCCCTATAATATTAAAAACAGCTTCTTCAGAAAAGTTCCTGATTACGTCAGCTGGGACACCTAAAGCTTCTGCAATTCTGCTTAATTTTTCATCGTCAACGCTTTCGCTTCCTTCAATAATTGAGATAGACTGCTGCGTCGTGCCAATTGCAATAGCAAGAGCTTCTTGTTTCATATCTCTCAATTCTCTTATTCGGCTGATATTTCTACCGATATGTCTGGGTTTTGGTGCTGTGCTCATGATTCAAAGATATTTAAAATTCTTTTAGGTTTTTTAATTTTGGTTCAAAACAAGGTTTTAGTTGTGAGATACAATTTCTAAAAAATCTGATTTTGTAAAAATACAACTTTTCGACTGTTTAGGTTTTTCAATTTAGAGTTCTATTAAATCAAACGAGTAACAAAAAATAGTCTCATTTCTAGTTTTTATTGCTTATGTTTAATTTTTAATGTACTAATTTTAAAACAAAAGTAAAATGGGATTTAATTTTTCTGGAATTGCGATAAACAAGAGTTACAAAGATAATTTTGAAGAACTTCAAGAAGAATTAGGCTGGACTTTGGAGAAAACCGAAGATATAGATTTTGAAACCGCTTCGGCAAACTGGAAAGACGAAGGTATTTGTGACGTTTCTTTTTCAGACACTGCAACTTTGTTATTTGTGAGTATGGATTTATGCACGCGAATGCATTATCTCGAAAATGCCAATGTTTTTACTTTTGCGCTTTCAGAAACTTCTATGGCTTTTTATATCGGATATACAGAAAACGGAGAAGAAAAACGAGAGATCATGGAAGTTGAGGGCGATCGAATGACGGACGACGGTGAGCCTTTAACGGCAGAAGAAAACCAAGACGATACTTCTGAGATAATTTGGAACCAAATTGGAGTAGTATTGGGAGAAGATTTCTGGGAACGTGCCCATGATGAAAAAGCATACCGATACGTTTTCAAATAAAAATAGAAAGATACTAATGGAAAAAATAAACAATTCGATTTTGAAAACTCTTCAAGAAACGGAGAAAGAAATGAATGAAATTGTACTGGAAAATTTAAAAGAATCAGAAAACAAAACCTTTCTGGAATTTTATAGTTTATGGAAAAACCAAAACAGAAGCGAGCATAACGATTTGATGTTTGAAGAATTAAAATTGAATATTGAAAAATATTGGCTTTCAGAAAAATATAATAATGATATTGAGAAAAGTTTCAATATGCTGTATTTTGAACACGGCGGTTTGTACGGCGGCGATTTAGAAGCGTACGCTATTGATTTGGATTATTCGGATAACGAACTGCCTGATTTTGAAATGTTGGATGATAAATTAGAATATCTGGATAACATTGCGTCGATGCCGTCTTTTATCTCGCCAACGTTGTATCATTTAACCGAAAACATACAAGGGAGAGAAAAAGAATTTGATGATTTTCTGGATATAAATGATCTTTATAATCTTTATGAAGCTACGGCTTTAATAGAAATTAATACATTGTTTGAAAGAGCAGAGAAAGAGAATTTGTTCGAAAAATTTAATTTGAAAAAGCCATTTTACATTGCAGTTGGTGAACATGACGCAGGAGCGCCAAAATTAATTTACGTAATGGAATAGATTCAAATCTAGAATTTCCGTAATCTTGATGATAGAAAAAATTACAACCCCAGATAATAAAAAATAAATGAACTTTTTCGCTTTTAAATTAGTTGCTATTAAAGAAATTAAAGTCAAATATCCTTTTTTATTGGATCGTGAAGGTTTTGATTATTTTGACGAATGGGACGATGAAGACTTTTTTTTGGCATCCGATGAAGATGTATATGTTGACGGACTTTTTAGTTTGGATATTTATGAGGAAAAGATCAAAAAAATGTACATCCGGAATTTTAATCTGCCGATTAAGAACCCTGACGAATTGCGAATTGAAGGCATTTTGGTTAATGGAAATGTCTTTGCAAGCGGCTCAATTGTAAATGCAGAGGGCGATTACGGGCCGTATGTTTTTATAAAAGGAAATGTTTCCTGCCAAAGTTTGCTTTTAGGAGGTTCGTATTTAGAAATAGAAGGAAACGTAAAAGCAAAAGAAGTAGTCATGAGCTCTTACAATCACGGAAATTTTAAATGCTCGGGAACAATTGAAGCGCCTGTTTTTATTGTTGACGATCATTATACCACTTTTGGAGACCGCAAAAATGATTTGTTTTATTACAACGATAAAACAGGTGATACGGATCCTGAAAATGAGTGTACCTACGACGAATATTCAGGTGAAAACATTATTTCAAATCAATTGCAAAAACACCTGCTGTACCCGTTAATAGAAACTTTTGAAGAATTAAAACGATTCTTAGAACGCGGCGAATTCATTTTAAAACAAAGCAATCCTGTACCCAAAACGTTTGCGCAGTGGGAACATTTAGTATTTCTCAATTACAGAGATTTAAAATTAGTACCGCCTGAGTATAAAACAAAAGAATTATGCGATGCTACATTAAAGGCGACATTTTACGCTTTGCCGTATGTAAACCCCGAATTTATTACGCCAGAACTTTGCGAGAGATTGGTCAAAAAAGACGGTTTTGCAATTCAGGTAATTCCAGACAAATTCATTACGCTGGAACTTTGTTTTCAAGCAGCCGAAAGCGGTACGATGCTGCGATTTATTCCGGCCGAATTTTATTTTGAAGAACTGATTATTAGTGTTTTTAAAAACGGAAAACACGAACCCGATATTAAAGATGTTCCGTCAGAATTAATCACGCAAAATCTTTTGCAGGAATATGTAAAGATCGGAAAAGGATTGTGGCTCGACAAAGCGTGTACAGAAAACGGTATTGATAAATGGAATGTTCTACAACAAGTAATCGATTCGGGAATAGAGCATTTGGATGTTGTTTTGGGGAATCATTTCAGTAAAGAAGTTGTGGAGTATGCTTTTTCGGTTTATGGTGTTCAAAACAAAGAAAAATGGGAACGAATAGTGCACAAATACAAATCGAAGTTTGAACGATTAGGTTTGAGTGAATACTTATCTGATCAACCCCAAAAACTACTAATTGAGAGTAAAGGAATAAAAACGGATCAATATTTTATACCGCCTTTTGAAGTAAACGAAGGTGATTTTGTTTTAATTCATCTGGACAATCATATTGCTTCTTGTTATGTCGAAGATAAATTAATCGCTATTTTGACAGGAAAAGAAAAACATGAAAATGTTACGATAAATCAGCAGCATACTTTTGTAAAACATTATAGAGAATCAAAATTCAGGTATCGATTTTTTCCTGTAACAGTAGGAGAATATATGTCTAAAAATGTGCATCCAGAGAGTAAATTTGCTGATAAGATTTACGAAAGTGCGTGGATAAATAAAAACACGCCAATAAATAAACTTGGAGGAAATTCCCGAAAATTGCTTTCACTGTATTCTGTATTATCAAAGACAAATAACATTATTTTTGATTTGACAGCACAAGATTGGGATGGGATGGAACATGCTGCCAAAATTGTAAAAGATGAAATAGCAAATAAAGGATCGGCTGTATTAATTGATAGAAGTGATTTTTTGAAAAAGTACAGCACAAAATATATAAGAATTGAATGGTTTATAGATTTGGATGAAACAAAAAAATCAGAAAAAATAGAAAATGAAACTAAGCACAGATATTAAATATTTTACAATTAAACAAAACGCTGTTTTTTTATTGGTTTCGCTTTTTCTTGTTTGGATATGGATGTTTATTGCTTCAAAATATGATAGAGAGAACGATCGTGGATTAATGACTAGTTTTGGCTATACAATTATTTTGTGTTTTATTTTAGTGAAATTCTTTGCACAACAAAAATCAGGACAATATTTGGCAACATTTTTTCATTTGGTTGTCGGTTGGTTTGCTGTTTTTCTTTTAACGCTAACACTTGGATCTGTTATTTCGATTATTATAAAAGCTAGTTGGGCTTGGTTTTTAGTCCCATTATTTTCAACAACAGTATTACTTTATTTTATTCTTAGGCGATTGTTTTCTTTTGCCGATAATTTTATAGCATTTTGGGTGCTGTTTACACTGCCGATTTTAACAGCTGTAACTTTAAAATTACTGCCATTTTATGATGATATTATTAAGTATGAATTAGGCATTGGATTTCCGATTTCAATATACCTAAGTTCTGTTTTTATCGCAATTGCAATCCTGTGCAAAAAGCCGTCTGAAGAATAATAAAAAAGACAAAAATGGAAAAACGGCTAATAGAAAGTAAAGGGATAAGAACCGATGAGTATTTTATTCCTCCATTCGAACTCAGAAAAGGAGAACTCGTTCTTATTCATTTATTTGGAGGGGCTCATTTTTATGAAATGAAAGAAATGCTGACGGATATTTTTACAGGAAAAACGCGGCATGAAAATGTAAATGTATTCAAGCCTTTAACTTTTGCAGAAAATTTTAAAGAATCAAGATTGGAGCGTGTTTTTAATCCGGTAACAGTCGGTAAATATTTAAAAAGAAACGCAGCTTTATATGATGAATCAGAACCAGGAATTTTTGAAGAAAATGGTTTTTCTAAAAAGGATAAAGTGAAAAATCTTGATTATAGTCAAAAAAAGTTACTTTCTTTATATTCAGTTTTTACCAAAACAAGTGATATAGTTTTTGATTTGAGTGGAGAAGGTCCTGTCGGAGCACTAAAAACATTTGATTTTGTAAAAGATCAAATTAAAAATGATGGCGCTGCAATTTTAATTGATTGGGCAGGAGATGATGTAAAAGATAAATGTTCAAAATGCATTACTATTGAATGGCTTATTTGAAGCATATAAGACGTTGTTAAATTTTTGATATGAATCCCGAAAGCATAAAAATATTAAGAAGCAAAATTTCAATTCCTTTAAACAAAGCAATTGAGCTTCTTAAAATGAACAACGGAGATGTGGCGCTTTCCGAACAAAGTTTTCATACCGAAAATATCATCGAAATTTGCAAAGTCACAGAATGTGATGAAGAAACAGCGCAAAAAGAATATCAAATTTGTAATTGCGATGTAACAAAAGCTGTCGAAAGAATCAATCAAAAGCTGGTTGTAATAGGTACAGGGAAGTTTCAGGATTCAAAAATCGGGTTTATTTTATGGCCCGAAAATGAAAATGGAGAATTTTATAAAACCGCTAAAAGAAACGATGCTTTTATTACTGCAGAAGATTTTGATCTTGTTTTAGAAGTTTTTCAATCGGTTTTTCCGTTACAAAATCCTTGGAATAATAGTAGTGAAGATAAATTTGACAAAGTCGGAAATAATTTTTTCGACAAGAAAAAAGCTTTAATTATTCTGCAGAAAATAAATGAGATAAAAAGTAAAGATGCAAACGAAACTCGTTTTCTAAAAGAGCTTACAGAATGGTTAAACGATAAATTAAGTTATGCGGCTTATATTGTCGTATATGGTAATTTGTAGATTATGCAATCAATTGTTACAATCAGAAAAATAGAAAAACTAGATTTAGATTTTGTTTATAAATCAATATGCGAACTCGAGAATGAAGTTTTTGATCTGGAAACTTTTGAAGCAATTTTCAATGAAAATATTTCAAACCCCAATAACCTGTATTTGATTGCCGAAAACGAAGGCCAAAGTTTGGGGTTTATCACGTTCCATATTCAAAATCTTTTACATCACTGCGGAGTTGTCGGCGAGATTCAGGAGTTTTTTATTGACAAAAATCATCGCGGAAAAGGTGTTGGACGTTTATTGATCAATGAAATCAAGCATTTTGCAGATCAGAATAACTTAAAAAGTATCGAAGTAACCACAAATAAAAAACGAGTAGAGAATGTGGCAATTTATGAAAATCTAGGTTTTACCTTGAGTCATAATAAGTTTACGATTGATATGTAAAGATATGTTTCAATAGCCCCCAGTTTTAACTGGGGGTAATTATTGAAGGAGATGCTCGGCTTTAGCCAAAAAATGCGTTTTTCGGCTAAAGCCATTTGTATTGAAGATTTCTTAGCCTCCAGCTAAAGCTGGAGTCAAGTCATATCTATACTGATAGCTTTGTCAAAGTTTTAAACTTCGACAAGGCTTTATCTTTTTTAATTTTAAAATAATGATAATAGAAAAAGCCAAACTAACCGACAACGAAATCCTCACAGTAATAACCAAAAAGTCAAAAGCCTATTGGGGATATTCTGCGGAGCAAATGTACAAATGGGATAAAAATTTAACCATTTCTCAAGATTATATTGAACAACATAACGTGTTCAAATTAATTGATAATGATTTAATTGTAGGTTACTATTCGTATATTTTCGAAAATGAAAAGATTGTAGAATTGGACAATTTATTTATCTTGCCTGAATATATTGGGCGCGGATTTGGAAAGTATTTACTTGTAGATTTCTTAAACCGAATGAAAGAAGAAAAAACAGAAAAAGTAATACTCAATTCAGAACCAAATGCAGAAAACTTTTACTCCAAAATGGGATTTGTGAAAATTGGAGAGTTCGAAACTTCAATAAAAAATCGTTTCATGCCCATTATGGAAATGAAACTTTAAATCTAACTAGAACCAAGTGAAACAGCTCAATATATCCATAAAACAAAATTTAATAGTTGGAATTCTAATTGGTGTTTGGCTTTTCATTTTTGCCTTTATCATCAAACCTTTTGATGATGGAACGATCAATTTTCGATCTTGGCTTTTAATAAGTATTGGTTTTAGTTCGATTGCTTTTGTGTGTTATGCCGTTCTTTCTTTTATTCAGAAAACGGTGTACGAAAAAATCTCAAAATGGAATCTGGGTTTAGAAACAGCAAGTATTCTTTTCTTTTTTTTAATCTATCTATTCGGGATTTATTCGTTTTATAAAAGTCCAATTTTAAATGGAGGTTATAGCTTTGCGGAGTTCTTTTCTATGGTTTTTATTAAAGTCACTTTGGTTTTAACGCCTGTAATCATTCTTACTAGAAGATATTTGCTTAAACTCATTCCCATAAAAGATGATTTATTGATTTTTAGAGGAGAAAACAAACACGATGTTTTAAAGATCAAACAAGTCGATTTGATTTGTATTTCGAATGCCCAAAACTATGTAGAGATTTTTTATGCAGAAAATAATATTCTTAAATCGAAAATAATTCGTTCTTCGCTCAAAAAAGTACAGCAGGATTTTGATTTTTTAGTTCAAATACACCGTTCACATTTAATAAATCCGTTTCATTTTAAATCTTGGAAAGATTCCAATACAATTCTTTTGACGCAAATGGAACTTCCAGTTTCTAAAAATTATAAAGAAAATATATTGGTCTTATAATTTCGTACCTAAAACAATGCACTTTGTACCTAAGTCAGTAAAATCAGTGTTTTAGAAACTTTCTTAATCTAGTTTTGTTTTCAACTTAAAAATCAATTTATGAAAACAAAACACCTTAGCCTCCTCGGATTATTCTTTTTTCTTCTGAGTTATTTGTTCTTTTCTAAAGTTTTACCCGACTTTCAAACTTCGATAGATTTAGCACATTGGTTCAATTTAATCGGCGCTTGTTTGTTGTTGTCTTTTAATGATGTGTTTCCAAAAAACAAACTAAATTCTATTGCTTCATTCGTTACTTTTTTAGGTGTAATAGCCCATGCAGGACTTTGTACAATCGATTTTATAATGTTTAGTTTCGGAAATGATGATTTTGCAAGAGAACAATTAAGTCAGAATATCAGCAATTCTTCTTTTATTTTATATCCTTTTATAATAATTGGTCCGTCTTTACTCTTCATTGGTTTAGCAATGCATGCATTCAATTTTATTAGAACAAGTACAATAAGTGCTTTGATGGTAATTATTGCTGCGCCGGCAATTGGTATTTCCTTTTTTATTTTGAAAGATGGAGTTTGGATGCTGTTGAGTTGTATTGTTTTTACTTTCGGATTGGGTTTATTGCTTTTTAAAGTAAATCCGAAAAAGTAAAATTGTAAGTTTTATTTTAATTTGTATTTTCGTTTAATAATTATTTCCAAAGATTTATTTAACATTGAAAAACCATCTAAAATACCTAATCACGCTCTTTCTGGCTTTTGCCGTGATTGCTGGTGATGGTACTTTAAATTTTCAATCTAAATCAGCGGAGTTTTATCAATCTTCGAATGTAATTGTAAATCGCGAATTAGATTTTGCAACTTTACGACTATACAGATTTAGCTTTTCAAAATCATTCGGAAAATCTTCATTTTCGATATTTATAATTTATAAAAGCGTAAAAGAAGTTTTAAGTCTTCAAATCAAAGTTCTTTTACTATTTTGTGAATCACTTCACCAAAAAATAAATTCATTTGTAAAACAAGCTGTTTTTGTGAATGAAATAATCCATTCCAGAAACTTTCGTAAAAGTTTATACACCGCTTAAGAAATTTCTTTTCTGAGCAATTATGCTTTCTCAAAGCGTAAGATGATACAATAATGTCTAATCATTTATCATTTACAAAATGTATAAACAAAATAAAAAACGTTTAGAGCAATCTAAGCGACCGCTTCATTGGGTCAAAAGAAGATTACTTTTAATAATAACTGCTTTCATGCTCGGAATCGCAAACGGAATGCACACAGAAGATACCAGAATAAAAGGAAATCAAAACTATACCGAACAGCATAAGAAAGATTGAGTTTTTTAAAATTAGATAATTTGGCAATTAGAGAATGTTGTAATTATTTTCTTGTTATATAGCCTTTGTCAAAGTTTTAAACTTTGACAAAGGTTTTTGCGCAATCTTGTGATTTCTCCTTTCACTCGAAATAACAAACTGTACGGGTATGAGAATAAAAAAGCCGAAGCAATTTGCTTCGGCTTTTTATTTATTGGAATTTGGTCCCGAAGCCTCGGGATAAAAAAATGGAATTTAAATTTATTCCACCCATTTATAATATCTCGCCCCAATCAAAACAGGGATTTCTTTTTCGATTCGGTCTAAAACCCATTCTTGTTTTGGAGTTCTAACGCTTGTTTTTTGTTCTTTTTTATGAAGACTTTCGTAAGTATTAAAGTCGATTTCTACGCTTTCCGCTAAATTTTCAAAAAGCTTCACATTTGCCAATGCTGATTTCCATTCTGGCTGAATTGTTCCTTCAAAAACTTTCGATTTTGATCCACTGCCGTAAGCCAGGAAACCGAATTTTTCTCCTGCTACTTCTTTATTAGTATCGTAAAAATGAGCCAAAGTCGATAGCAATCCCATGAAAATAGAACCTGTGTAAAGATTTCCGATTAAAGAGGAAGCCAATTCTGCAGGTTGTAATTTCTCAGTTACAAAACTTTTATAATCATCAGATTTTGCTACTTCTTTAATTTTAGTCTGATAATCTGCGGGTGCAATATCATCTGCGATAATTTTTTCTGCACTGTCTAAAGCATAAATTTCAGACAACATTCTTCGCCCCTGAAAAGAATACGGCAAGTGCATTACGATACTGTGCCATGTATTGTATAAAGTTTCGGTCGTATTTTTTAATTTTTTAAATGAAAAGTAAGCATTACGCGTACGATCCATATAACATTGATTAGAATATTGACCGTCAAAAACCGGCTGGTCTTTATGAATTTCGATTTCGGCTTCCAGATTGTCAAACCAAGAATCGTTGTTGGTATTTTGAGTGATTTCTTCTTTAGAAATAGTTCTGTAAGGTTTAAAGAAGTCAAAAACCCCTTTTGTACTCGTTGCCCAATTGTCATCAAAAGCAATAATTCTTGGGTTTGCAGTTACTAACATCGCTGCGGCTCCAGCACCTTGAGTATATTCTCCGCCAGAGTTTAAATCGTATTTTGCAAAGTCGCTTGTAACCACAATTGCTTTTTTAGCTGGATTCAATTTTACAAAATCAAGACAGTTTTGCAAAGCGTCTACACCGCCAATACAGGCAAAAGTAAAATCGACAACATCACATTCGGCAAGAGAATCTTCGCCAAATTTCTGCTCCATTAAACTGATTAAATAAGAAGCAATTGGTTTAGAGCTGTCAATGCCGCTTTCTGTTCCAACATAAATTCTGCTGATTTCGTTAAGGTTTAAATTGTTGTCCTGTATAAGTTTGGTCAAAGCATTTGCTCCAAAAACAACTGCGTCCTGATGAACGTCTGGGAAAGTCATTTTTAATAATCCAAGACCTTTTTCTAATTTTTCTGGTTCAATATTTCTGGCTGCGGCCAAAGTTTTTATGGGTAAATGTATGTTGGCTACATCAAAAGAGATAGCGTCAATTCCTGTTTTCATTCTTATTTTTTTGAGCCGCTAAAGGTAAAACTATGTGATGGACTGACAATTTTTTACTTTGATAAAATAACGGGGCAGAATCACTTTTGAAGAAAACAGATCAAAACTTTGAATAAAATAACAATATGATAAATTTTCGGGAAACTCTTTAGCGTCTTTTTTTCTTCAAAAGCGCTATATAATAGTTTGTTGCGGGTTTTTATACTAAAATAATCAATATGAAAAATAATTTTATACGTAAAAATACGTATACGTAACCTATTTTAAAATCATTATAAATAACAGCGAAATGGTTGTAGTTCTTTTGTAATTGAGTTATTTTTGTCTAATTTTTTAAAACAAACTACTTAAACACTTATGGCACAATCTGCACAGTTGAATGCTTCCATCTTAAAGAAAGTAGCTATGGCTCTTTCGGGAATATTCTTAATCACGTTTTTAGCGCTGCATGTTTCCTTAAATTTTATTTCTATTTTGAGTGAAGACGTTTTCAACGAAGCTTCTCACTTTATGGGATACAATCCGCTGATTCAATATGTAATGCAGCCAGTTTTGGCGTTCGGGGTAATTTTCCATTTCGTTATGGGATTTGTACTAACAGCTCAAAACAGCGCAGCAAGACCAATTGCGTATGCAAAATACAACGGAGCGGCAAATGCTTCTTGGAGTTCTAGAAATATGATTATTTCTGGATTGGTTATTTTGGCTTTCTTAGGATTGCACTTTTATGATTTCTGGTTTCCAGAGGTAAGCTACAAATACATAGCTGGAACTGCGCCGGATGCTACAAGATATTATGGTGAGTTAGTTCACAAATTTCAGGACCCAATCCGTACAGGTTTATACTGTATTTCTTTTATCCTATTAGGATTTCACTTATGGCACGGGTTTGCATCTTCTTTACAATCTATGGGAATGCACAACAAATACTCTAGATTTTTAGCAAAAGTAGGTTACGGTTTTGCAGTTGTAGTTCCAGCTGCTTTCGTAATTATCGCATTATTTCATCATTTCAATAATTAATATCAATTATAATGGCATTAGATTCAAAAATTCCGAATGGTCCTATAGCGGACAAATGGACAAATTATAAAGATCATATTAATTTAGTAAACCCTGCTAACAAACGTAATCTTGATATTATCGTAGTTGGTACAGGTTTAGCTGGAGGTTCGGCTGCGGCTACTCTGGCAGAGTTAGGATATAACGTAAAAGCATTTTGCTTCCAAGATTCACCACGTCGTGCGCACTCTATTGCAGCACAAGGGGGAATCAACGCAGCAAAAAATTATAAAGGAGACGGTGACTCTGTTTACAGATTGTTTTATGATACTGTAAAAGGAGGAGATTACCGTGCACGTGAAGCAAACGTTCACCGTTTGGCTGAGGTTTCTGCTAACATCATCGACCAGTGTGTGGCTCAAGGGGTGCCATTGGCTCGTGAATACGGAGGACTTTTGGACAACCGTTCGTTTGGAGGAACTTTGGTTTCTCGTACATTTTATGCACAAGGACAAACAGGACAGCAATTATTGTTAGGAGCTTATTCTGCAATGAACCGTCAGATTGGCCGTGGAAAAATTAAAATGTACAACCGTCACGAAATGCTTGATATTGTAATCGTGAACGGAAAAGCGAGAGGTATTATCGCTCGTAACTTAATCACTGGAGAAATAGAAAGACATTCTGCTCACGCGGTAGTAATTGGTTCTGGAGGATACGGAAACGTATTTTTCCTTTCAACAAATGCTATGGGATCAAACGCAACAGCAGCTTGGAAAATTCATAAAAAAGGAGCGTTTTTCGCAAATCCTTGCTACACACAAATTCACCCAACATGTATTCCGGTTTCTGGAGATCACCAGTCAAAACTGACTTTGATGTCTGAATCGTTGCGTAATGACGGTCGTATTTGGGTTCCTGCAAAATTAGAAGATGCTCAGGCAATTCGCGAAGGAAGAAAAAAAGCAACTGATTTATCTGAAGCTGAGAGAGATTATTTCTTAGAAAGAAGATACCCTGCTTTTGGTAACTTAGTACCTCGTGACGTTGCGTCTCGTGCGGCTAAAGAAAGATGTGATGCTGGTTTTGGAGTTAACAAAACTGGAGAAGCAGTTTACTTAGATTTCGCAGCAGCAATCAAACGTTACGGAACTGAAGAAGCTTACGTAAAAGGTTTAGATGCTAATGATGCAGCTTTGGTTACTAAATTAGGAACTGCAATCGTTAAGAGTAAATACGGAAACTTATTCCAAATGTACTTGAAAATTGTAGACGAAGATCCTTATGTAACACCAATGATGATTTATCCTGCGGTTCACTATACTATGGGTGGAACTTGGGTTGATTATAACTTAATGACTACAATTCCGGGATGTTTCTCAATTGGAGAATCTAACTTCTCTGACCACGGAGCAAACAGACTTGGAGCTTCTGCTTTAATGCAGGGATTGGCTGATGGATATTTCGTATTGCCTTATACTATCGGAGATTATCTTGCTCCAGATATTAAAATGGGAGAAATTTCTACAGACTTACCAGAATTCGTTGAAGCTGAAAAAGCGGTAAAAGATCAAATCGAGAAATTTATCAATAACAACGGTAAACATTCTGTAGATTATTTCCATAAAAAATTAGGGAAAATCATGTGGGATAAAGTAGGTATGGCTCGTAATGCTAAAGGTTTAACTGAAGCTATCGAAGAAATTGCCGCTTTACGTGAAGAGTTTTATAGAGATGTAAAAGTACCAGGAAGTGCTAACGAATTTAATCAAGAATTAGAAAAAGCAACTCGTGTTGCCGATTTCTTAGAATTAGGAGAATTGTTCGCAAAAGATGCTTTACACCGTAACGAATCTTGTGGAGGTCATTTCCGTGAGGAATACCAGACAGAAGAAGGAGAAGCACTTCGTGATGACGATAACTTTGCATACGTTGCAGCTTGGGAATATAAAGGAAAACCAAGTGATGCCGTATTACACAAAGAACCTCTGAATTACGAAAATATTAAATTGGTACAACGTAGTTATAAATAAAAAAGTTAAGAGTTAAGGGTTATGAGTTTAAAGTCTTTCGAAGATTTAGAGTGCTGGAAAGCTGCACGTGAATTAAGAATCTTTGTTTCTCAAAATATTATTTTGAAATTTCCAATTGACGAAAAATATGCCCTAACTAGCCAGCTTAAACGATCTTCTAGGTCTGTTAGTGATAATATTGCCGAAGGGTTTGGAAGATATCATTATCAAGAAAATATTCAATTCTGCAGAATTGCCCGTGGTTCATTAAGTGAATCTTTAAATCAGGTTATTACTGCTTTAGATGAGAATTATATTGAAGAAGATTTGTTGCAAAAATTTAGAGAAAGGTTCGAAAGAACCAAAGCAATATTAAATGGATATATAAATTATTTAGCTAGGACTAAAATGGAGTAGTAACCCTATGACGTTTAACTCTTAACTTATAACCCATAACAAAATTATGAAACTTACATTAAAAATATGGCGTCAGAAAAACGCACAAGATAAAGGAGGGATTGTAGAATATCCTATAGATGGAATTGAACCAGATATGTCTTTCCTTGAAATGCTTGATGTTCTTAACGAACAATTGATCAACAAAGGAGATGAGCCAGTGGCTTTTGACCACGATTGTCGTGAAGGAATCTGCGGAATGTGTTCTTTATTTATCAACGGTGAAGCACACGGACCAGACAGAGGTGTTACAACTTGTCAGTTACACATGCGTATGTTTAAAGATGGTGATACAATTTTTATCGAGCCGTTTAGAGCAAAAGCTTTCCCTGTAATTAAAGATTTAGTGGTTGACAGAAGTTCTTTTGACAGAATTCAGCATGCAGGAGGATTTATCTCTGTAAATACTTCAGGAAATACAATTGATGCAAATACAATTCCGGTTCCTAAAGACGATGCAGATAAATCATTTGACGCTGCAGCTTGTATTGGCTGCGGGGCTTGTGTTGCAACTTGTAAAAACTCTTCAGCAATGTTATTCGTTTCTGCAAAAGTTTCTCAATATGCATTATTACCACAAGGTAAAGTTGAAGCAACAGACCGTGTATTAAACATGGTTCACCAAATGGATTTAGAAGGTTTCGGTAACTGTACTAACACAGGAGCTTGTGAAATCGAATGTCCAAAAGGAATTTCTCTTGAAAATATCGCACGTATGAACCGTGAATATTTGGCGGCAAGTTTGAAAGGATAATACATCCAATCATTATATCAAAAAACGCATTCATTAATTTGAATGCGTTTTTTTGTTTACTACTAAAAACGATTAAATCTTTTATCACAGTATATTTTCGGATTAGCAGCAAAAGGTTTTTTTATATAAGATTTATAAAATGTACACAATTCGCAAAGCTAGATCTGTCGATGCTTTGCGAATTTTTGATTTGTAAAGAGGGTGGGAAATAAAAAAACTTTGCGATCCTTGCAGTTAAAATTTGTAAGCCAGAAAAGATACTGTTCAATTTTTCTTGTAGCATTTTATAATTTGAAACCAAGTAATATTCTCATTTTTTGATTTTTTATACGTCAAAGTATAATTTTAACTTACAGATTTTCAACTTGATATTTTTGAGTTAATATCATTTCAAAAAGTAAATAAGTTTTCAATTTATACAGTAATCTAATGCTAATACTTATGAAAAAGATTTTTCTACTAATGAGCTTATGTGGTCTTTTTATTTTTTTATCCTGTAAAAAAGACAAAGAAACCGATAAACAAATAGCAGCAGTAACCGATCAAAAAAACGATTCGACTGATATTGGTGATGATGGCTGGCCGAGAGAAGCAGCAAATAATGGAACAAAGCTGGTTTATTATCAGCCACAGGTTGACAGCTGGGACGATCAGAAAGAAATTAAAGCAAGAATAGCTTTTTCTTTAACACCAAAAGACGGAAAACAAGTTCTAGGTGTTGCTTCTCTGCAAGCGGCAACTTTGGTTGATAAAGATTCCCGAAGCGTCTTTCTAAAAAATATTCAAGTAACAGATGTTCGGTTTCCAGCTCTTGATCAGAAAAAAGTACCTGAAATGGAAAAACTTTTCAAAGAAACACTTCCCAAAGGAGGAGACCCAGTTTCTGTAGATCGTATTTTGGCAGACTTAGACACAACAACAAGTCCGGCAAAAGGCATTGCGGCTCAAAACAGCGCGCCGCCAATTTTTTATAGTTCCAATCCGGCGATTTTACTTATTATACAAGGAGAACCCGTTTTAGTTCCAGTAGAAAAATCAGATATACAATATGTCGTAAATACGAATTGGGACTTATTTTTTGATAAAGCAACAAACGATTATTACCTCCTTGCCGAAAATATTTGGCTTACTTCTAAAAAAGTCGAAGGTAAATGGATCAAAACAACTAAAGTTCCCGAGGGCTTAAAAAATCTTCCGTCTGGACAAAATTTTGATGAGGTTAAAAAGATGATTCCGCCGCCATCTTCAGGGAATGCGCCAGAGGTTTTCTTTAGTAAAGTGCCTGCAGAATTAATTTTAGTAGAAGGTCCTCCAAAATTTGTTAAGATACCAGGAACCCAGTTGTTGTATATTGACAATACAGAAAATGATGTTTTTGCAAATGAAGCGCAGGGACAATATTATGTACTCTTGTCTGGGAGATGGTTTGGTTCTAAAAGCTTAGAAGGGCCTTGGAGTTATGCTGGGAATAATTTACCAGCCGATTTTGCCAAAATTCCAAAAGATTCCCCGCGTGCAAGTGTTTTGGCTTCTGTACCTGGAACACAAGAAGCAAAAGATGCTGTAATGCTGGCACAAGTGCCGACAACTGCAATTATAAACAAAGCCGACGCTGAAGCAAAAGCCAAAGTAACCTATGACGGAACTCCTCAGTTTAAACCCATCGAGGGAACCAAAATGCAGTATGCAGCTAACACGCCAGATAAAGTCATAAAAGTTGGTGATTTGTATTATTTATGTTTTCAAGCTGTTTGGTTTATGTCTACAAGTCCCAATGGACCTTGGAAAGTTACCAATTCTGTTCCGAAAGAAATTTATACCATTCCGCCAAGTTCACCAGTTTATAATGTGACGTATGTGACGCAGACCAATGTGACCGATACAACAGTAGAAAGCAATACAACCGCAGGCTATTTTGGAGCCTTTATTATAGGGGCAACAGTTGGGGCGATTTTAACTTATGGTACAGGATTTTATTACCCGCCTTATTTTTATTATGGAGGCTTGTATCCTTATCCGATTTACCGACCTTGGCCGTGTACATACGGTGCAGGCGCAGTGTACAATCCGTGGACGGGCGGATGGGCGGCAGGACGAAGAGTCTACGGTCCTTATGGATCTGCAGGAACTTCTGCTTGGTACAATCCGGCGACAGGAAGATACGGTCGTTCTGCCAGTGTGCAGGGTTGGTACGGCGGCAGAACAGCTGCGAGTTCTTATAATCCGTGGACAGGAAATTATGGAAGAACTGTTCAAGGTCATAATGCCTATGCACAATGGGGGCATTCGGCAGCAACGAATGGACGCGATTGGGTACAATCTGGACATGTGACTACCAGACGGGGCACAGCAATTGGTTATGAAACTTCTGGCGGCAATAAAGGGGTAATTACGCATAGAAGAGGCGGCGGTACTACTATTCATACCAATAATAATATGTATGCCGGACACGACGGTCATATTTACAAAAGAGATCAAAATGGTAATTGGAGCCACTATAATAATGGCAATGGCGGATGGACTCAAGCAGGAACTTTAGGTTCATCTCAACATAAAATTAATAAGCCTGATGGCACTAATTTACCGAAACCAGATAGAGATGCTGGATTAGCCAACAAATCGCTGGGAGAAAACAATCGTCTCGGCGGTCGAACCGATAACTTTCCAAAAGCTGATCAAACACTTGGCAGACCAGAAAAACCATTGGGCGAAGGAGGCAGTCAAAATGTGACCAGAGATCTGGATCATTTTGAAAATTCCAGAATACAGGGCGAAACAAGAAATCATGATTTTCAAAACTTTAGAAATAACAGTAATTTCAGAAGTGGCGGCGGTCAATTTGGCAGCGGCGGATTTAGAGGCGGTGGAGGCGGTTTCAGAGGCCGAAGATAATTGAAATCAGATCTTGTTTAGTATTTTAATTACAAAGCAAGCTAAGATATAAATACAAAGTTCTCAAAGCGCTATAAATAAAGCTTTGAGAACTTTGTATTTTGTAAATCTTTAAAAATAAAGACCTTTTCGTTCTTTGCTGTTAAGTTCCTTTTACTTAATCATAGAATAAATCGGATGCTTTTATTTCTATTTTTTCTTTTCCTGCTGATTGTATAAAAGCGTTTAAAATAGTACCGCCTGTTAGATCAAAATAAGAGATCTTGATTTTATGAAAACCTTTTTCCAATTTTACAGCGCCATAAGCTTCATTTGCCCAATGTATTTTATCGTTGTCCACAATTAGTTCATCATCAATAAAAAGCTTCGATCCGTCGTCTGAAAGGGTAGAGAAAGTATAATTTCCTGTTTCTGGAACATATACATATCCAGTAAGTTTTAAACCAATATAGCGCTCTAATTTCGTTTTCCATTTTTCAGCGCTGATTTTCCCTTCCAGAATTCCAGAATTGACTGGTTTTGCTAATTCTAAATCCTGAGTCTGTTCGAATAATTTTCCTGTAAAATACTCATATCTCAAACCGTTTTTCTTGGGCTTTATGTTTAAAGCTGGTTTTAATTCAGGATTTCGAACGATTATTTTACTAATGGAACTTCTTTTGCCGCTTTCGCTGATTTGAATTGTTTTAATAGTCCTGAATTCTCCTTTCGGAATAGTGATTTGTACCGGACTTTGATACAGATTTGCGGTTTCATCTGGATTATAGCCGTCAATTGTATAGAATATTTTTCCGTTTTTAATGGTGGGTTTTAAATTTAAAAGATAGTTTGAAGCAATTAAAGCCGTTTCAGCAGCTCCAAAAGGGATGGGAGCTTTATACAATCTTTTTTGCTGTTCTAATTTTGCTAAATGATACGGCAGTTGATTTTGAATAAAATGCTCATAATTTTTGTTTTGAGATTCTGTCCAGGCAATTTCTGCCAAAGCAAACATTCGCGGATACAGCATATAATTCAGTTTTGCCTCGCTTGTCAAATATTCTGACCAAAGATTGGCCTGAACGCCCAAAATATATTTTTGTTCTTCAATGTTCAAACTATCAACAGGAGTGGGGTTGTAATGGTATACTTTTTCTAAAGTACTCAATCTTCCGACAGTCAGCGGTTCGTTAGGAGAATAACCTTGATTATAGTCCAAATAAACTGTTCCTTCTGGTGTCATCACGACAGGATGTTTTTGTTTTGCAGCATTTATTCCTCCAGATTCGCCTCGCCAAGACATTACTGCGGCGTTTGGAGCCAATCCGCCTTCGAGAATTTCGTCCCAGCCAAAAATCTGTCTTCCGTTTGCATTGAGAAATTTTTCAATTCTTTTAATGAAATAACTCTGTAATTCGTGTTCGTCTTTCAAAGCTAAATCTTTGATTCTTTTTTGGCAGTTCGGGCAGACTTTCCATCTTGTTTTCGGACATTCATCGCCTCCAACATGAATATAATTACTCGGAAACAAAAGCATTACTTCTTTTAAAACCTCTTCCAGAAAAGTAAACGTTTCGTCTTTTCCAGCGCAGAAAACATCTTCAAAAACACCCCAGGATGTAACCACTTTATAATTTCGATCTGGAAAACAAGCCAAATTCGGATAAGCCGTAATGGCAGCAGAAGCATGTCCCGGCATTTCGATTTCGGGAATAATATTTACATAATGTTCTTCGGCAAATTGTACAACTTCTTTAATTTCTTCCTGAGTATAAAATCCTCCGTAGGGATTTCCGTCGAAAAAAAAAGGTATTCGTTCAAATTTGTTCCCCACTAAAGTCTGTGCTCTTTTAGATCCGATTTCGGTAAGTTTTGGATATTTTTTAATTTCAATTCGCCAGCCCTGATCGTCTGTTAAGTGCCAATGAAAATTGTTTAATTTATAGCGAGACATTTGTGTGATAAAATCTTTTATAACAGCAACAGGGAAAAAATGACGGGAGACATCCAGGTGTAAACCGCGATAGCTATATCTGGGCTGGTCTCGCACGATTAGGCAGGGTAATTTGATTTCATTTTTGGATGGATGGTCTGGTAAAAGTTGTAATAAAGTCTGCACAGCATAAAACAATCCTTCTTCTTGCCCTGAAACTAAAATTTTCTCGGGTGAAATTTCAATTTTATACCCTTCTTTTGATGGGAATTTTTCGTTTGTATCGAACTCAATTTTGAGATTTGATTTTTTTGAAGCAGTAATCGAATTTACAGCCGACTCAAAAATTTTGGCAGACATTATTTCTTTAGAACTGTAGGTATTATTCTTAAAAATGATTTTAATTTTTCCGTTTATTACAGTGCTGTCTCCTTTGGCTTGATAAAAATTCGGCTGCGGGATAATAGAATTGTTCGTGCTGGTAAATTGTGCATTTACAGCAGTGTAAATAAATACGAAAACGAAAAATAAGATTTTGTTCATACTGGTACTATTATTTTTAACGTACAAGAAAAAGTCCTTTGCAAAAAAAATGCAGGGAGTAATTTTTTTTAACACTCTAAAATTAAGGTTTTTCCAAAGTTAATCCTTTGTTTTAGAAATTGTTTCGCAATATTATTGCATTATTTTTTACTTTTGTTCTTCTAAATACGATTCGAAATGAATGAAAATGAATTAGTAAATCTTACAAAAGAAGAACGTAAAAATCATATTTTAAAAGAAATCAACCTGCATACCAGAGTAAGTTTTGAAACGCTTTCTGCAAAACTGGGTGTTTCTGAAGATACGGTAAGACGCGATATAAATGAACTTGAATCGGAATCGTTATTGATTAAAGTGAAAGGCGGAGCTATGGCCAAAGGCTATCATTACTCGTCTTCTAACCAAACGTATGCTATAGAATCTAAGCAGGTAATTGCTCAGAAAGCAGTCGATTTACTGCATGATGGTATGGTTTTAATTGTGGACGGCGGTACTACCATTAGGGAGTTTATCAGATTGATTCCAAATGATTTGAATCTGACTATTTTTACCATTACGGCTCTTTCTGCGGTACAGCTTTTAGACAAACCCAATATTAAGACAATCATGATTGGCGGCAGTATTTCTTCGTACAGTCAAATGTGTGTGAGTGGAGAAGTATTTCATCAATTGGCCAACATCAAAGCAGATCTTTTGGTTTTTGGAACCAATGCGCTTGACGTGCAAGGAGGTTATTCAGATTCTGACTGGGAAACGGTGCAGGTAAAAAAAGCGATGATTCAGGCCGCAAAAAAAACAGCGGTTTTAACTATTTCTGAAAAGCTCAATACCGTATTAAAAATGAAAATTGCCAACTTATCCGAAGTCCATTATATTATTACAGAATTGAATCCAGACGACGCAATGCTGCAACCTTATAGAAGTTCAGATCCGCATTTAGTGCTTATTTAATTTTAGATAGAGTACATTTGAGACAGATTAGATTAATCTGTGCTTTAGAAAATTAAAATTTTTATGTTATGAAAATTGCTTTGATACAATCGGATCTTTTTTGGGAAGACACCGTAAAAAATCTTGAAAATTTTGATTCAAAAATTGATGCGATTAATACCGATGCAGCTTTAATTGTACTTCCCGAAATGTTTTCTACAGGTTTTACCATGAATGCTCCGGCAGTTGCAGAAACGATGGACGGAACCGCCGTACAATGGATGCAATTAAAAGCAAAGCAAAAAAATGCCGCCCTGACAGGAAGTTTAATTATTGTTGAAAATGGACAATATTATAATAGAATGCTGTTTGTTTTTCCTTCTGGAGAAATTCAATTTTACAACAAGCGCCATTTGTTTACTTTGGCTGGCGAAGACCAATTTTACATGGCTGGAGATAAAAAAGTAATTGTAGATTATAAGGGCTGGAAAATTTGTCTTCAAGTGTGTTACGATCTGCGTTTTCCGGTTTTTGCCCGAAATGTAGAAAACTATGATTTGCTTCTGTATGTGGCCAATTGGCCAAAAGTCCGCACCAATGCTTGGGATGCATTGCTTAAAGCTCGAGCAATAGAAAATTTGAGTTATACAATCGGCGTAAACAGAACGGGTTTAGATGCCAATAATTACGAACATATCGGACATTCGCAGGTTGTTGATTTCTTAGGGAATTATATCTTAGAACCGCAAGAAAAAAATGGTGTTTTTATCGTAGAGTTAGATAAAAACAGTCTGTATGAAACTCGAAAAAAACTAGATTTTTTGAGTGATAGAGATAATTTTGAAATTTCTTTTTAAAAACTTCTTTGTTGAGAATTTAAAACAATAATTTTTCTTTTAGTAATCTTATCTAAAATAGTGATTTTTGTATATTTCCAGACCTCTTTATTCTTAACAGCTTCAAAATTAAGTTTCCCTTTTCTTTGACTTCCGTTAATTCGTACAGATACAATAATAGTATTATAATTGTTTGAATAAACTGCATTTCCTTCTAAAAGAGCTAATTTGTCAAGTGGCTGAACTGTTCCAAAAAAGGCGACAACTTCTTTATCTGAATTTATTTTTTTTACTATATCTTCATATAAAGCAGTTTCCGTATAGGCTTTTGTTGTGCTGATGATTACTTCTCCAGAATTTGGTACAATTGATATTAATAAAATTAAAATCGACAGACCTGAAATAGGAAACAGCCATTTCCAATTTCTTTTAAGCCAGTTTTTATGTTGAATCAATTCATCAGACATACCCAAATTACGGATTAATTTTTAAAAAGCTTTCCGTTTCTTTTCAGCTTGTTTTTTCTTCTTTTCATCCGTCTTTTTCTCTACTTCCGGATTAAATGGAATGATTAAATCGATGGTTTCGTTACGGTCCCAATTGGCGCGCACATCAAACTCTTCCTGATTGTAGAAAACTTCTTCAGAATAACGTTTTTCGAGATAACTGCCAGAATCGTATTTTTTGTTTTTATTATCATCATAAATAACCCGTACGGTAAAAACTTCGGGCTGTACCAGATTAAATTCTAAAGTTGTTTTTCCTTCAGAGTAATCACTTGCCAGTACAACATCACCTTTTTTATTGGTCAGTTCAACAATAATTGGGAAACGTTTTACATTTTTTAGATTTAAAATAAGATTCCCATAATCAGATAAATCCTGAGTATTTAATTTATAAGACAAAGTATCGTTGCTTTTTTCAAATAAGTCAGTAAGAGCACCCGGTAAAAAGGTGAAATTATATTTTTGTAAAGGCTCTTTGGTAAAATCAAGATACAATTTTTGATCAAAAACATCATAGTCTGTTGTAAACTCTACTGCGGTAGAATCTTTGTTGACTAATTTGATTTTAGTTTTGTCAAATTTTACCAGCGGAGTTGTTGTTTCTAAGGTAAATCGGTCTCTAAAATGCAAAGTTCCGTTTTGAACCGCGGTAATATTCAGCGTATCTTTTTTCTGGTCTTTTATTCGAACGTTGTATTTTTTCTTGTACTGGTCTTTTTCTACTTCAAGAGAAAGAGAATCTGTTTTTATAGGTTTGTACCAGATCTGCAGCGAATCTTTTTTAGGGAACTGCGTTACCACAGTTTCTACAGCTTCACCATTGTTTTTTAATACAATTTTTGGCGCTGTAGTTTTATAGCTTTGTTTGCCTTCGTATGGAAGTAATATTCGGTTTCCAGAAGCTTGAATAGGTTTAAAAGTTTTTGTCGGAAGTGTTTCTTTAAACAATTCTAACTCGTAAACCGTATCATTTGGAATGGTAATGTAGTTTTTTAGAAAACCAATTTTATCGTCTTTTGGATTAAATTTGTTGTTGCTGCTTTTGTCTTTTAAAGCAACCAAAAGATATTTTCCTTCTTTTAGATTTTCGAATTGAAAAGTGCGGAGACTGTCCAGAGTATTGGTAATGTAGCGCGGAAATTCTTTGTAAATAGTAGAGTCTTTAAAATTCTCGTTTACTTCATAAAGCATAACCGATACAAAATTGTCAACATGTTTTTCGTAAGAATCTCTTATTATTCCTCTCAATTTTAGAGAGTCAATGTGAGATCCGGTAGAGAAAACATATTTGAACTGGCTCAAAGGATTTCCTTCGTTATTGTCGGTAATACTTTGTCCAAAATTTAGACTGTAAGTTGTATTGGGGCTTAAAGTGTCGCGTATTTCTATTTTAATGAAATTACTGACAGACAAAGGCGTGATCAGCGGTTCGTATTTCAGCGGAGGCGAAATAATTAACTGTTTGTTAGCGTTTTTTAATTTGATGTATTCGTCAAATGTCAGGGTAATTTCGTTTCCTTTAAAATCAGTGCTGAAATTCTTTGGAAAACTGGAAACCAAAGTAGGAGGAATGGTGTCTTTTGCTCCACCGGTAATACTGCCTCTTTTAGCGCAGCTAAACATTGAGATTAAAATAATAATTGAAATGTATTTAAAAGTGTTTTTCAACATATCGGTTTTTCAGTTTTATTGCACAAAATAACAATTATATTTGCTTTAATTGAAATTTTTTATCCATTTATTAGGATTTCAAGCATCATATATTTTTGCATTTTTTAGAATTCAAAATCCGTGATACGTTATAATTTCTTACTTTTGAGTTTAAATGTAATACCACTTCGTTTTGAGCAAAAGATTTTTTTTGGGTTTGTTATTTCTTTTTCTGACAGCATGCAGTAAAAATGAAGAACCAATAATTTCTTTTTATTATTGGAAAACCAATTTAAAATTCTCAGAAACAGAAAAAAACGCTCTCAAAGATAATGATGTTCAAAGACTTTACGTTCGTTATTTTGACATCGGACTTCATCCTCAGACACAAAAACCATTTCCCATAAGTCCCATTCATTTTTATGATACTGTGCAGCAGTTTGAAATTATTCCGGTTGTTTTTATTCAAAACAAAGTAATGCTGCAAAAGGATCTTGAGGTGCACGATCTGGCAGCAAAAACAATTCATTTGATAGCCGAAATTAATTCTAAAAATAAAATTAAGTACAGCGAAATCCAGATAGACTGCGACTGGAGCTTAGACAGTAAAGACAATTATCTTAAATTTATTGAACAAGTTAAACAGCTTTCAAAGAAAAAACTTTCGGCCACAATCAGGCTTCATCAGGTTAAATATTTTAAAAAGACAAAAATCCCGAATGTAGATAATGGTGTTTTGATGTTTTATAATATGGGCGCTATTGCGAATGATTCGCTGAACTCGATTTACAGCCGAAAAATTTCAGAAAAATACCTGGAAAGTTTAAAGAAATATCCCCTTCATCTGGATTATGCACTGCCCGTATATTCGTGGGCGATTCATATCAGAAACGAGAAAATTTTAGGGCTTCGGTCAAAATTGAATTTCACCGAACTCAAAAAAGATAAAAATTTTGAGCAGATAAGTCCAATATTTTTTAGGGTAAAACAATCTAATTACAAAAACGGGGTTTATTATCAGGAAAATGATCTGCTCAAAACAGAAACCATTTCTAAAGAAGATTTAAAGGAAATGGCAGAAGATTTAGACGATAACAAAGCCCAGGCTCCAAAAGAAATTATATTTTACGATTTAGACGAATTCAATTTAAATAATTATGAAAAGAATATTTTTAAGCAAGTTGTTTCTTGGTTTTAGTGCAGCTTTCCTTTTTGTGTATGGAATAATTTATGCGTGTGCAGGAGGAGACGATTGGGATTTTTTTGGTTATAACTCAAATTTCACTCCAGAAACTTTTGCAGACAAATCCTATTCGCCGCTTTTTTTGTCGGGCGGTATTTTCTACGGAATTGGTTTTGATACCCAGCATAATTCTCGTTTTAATGCAGCTATAAAATCAGATTGGGCAGCTTATCTAAAAGGAAAAATAGATACAACAACGGTAAATTATTTCTTGATTGGAGATGAAAACCTGAACTATTATTCGGATAATAAAAATACGATTAAGAACAAGGAAGAAATTACAAATCTTCATGGCTATTATAAAAACAAAAAAGAAAATGCCGCATCTGTAAAATGGGGTAAAAAAATACCATTGAAAGATGAAAAAGTAAAAAGCTTTGTGGAGTTTTTGTATTTGGCACAAAAAATTGAAACGGTTTCGATTAACAAGGATTATTGGAGTTACGAGCCTGTTGTGGCAAAAACATTCAACGATGTCAAAATGATTCAGTCCATCGAGAATGTTTACAATACTTTGTCTGATCCCTTCTTAAAAAACAGGTATTGGTTTCTTACCATGAAAGCCCGTTTTTACAGCAACGACAAACAAAAAGCGATTGACTTTTTTAATAAAACAGAAAGTTCGGTTCCCAAAAATGTGTTGTATTATCGTGCTCTTTCTTATGTTGCGGGAATCAATCACAAACAAAAGAAATATGCCGTTGCAAACTATTTGTACGCACAAGTTTTTGACAAATGTCCCGAATTACGAGTTGTAACCGCTTATAGTTTTAGTCCGAAAAACCAAGCCGACTGGAATAAAGCGCTTACAATGGCAAAAAACAATAAAGAAAAAGCGGCGCTTTGGGCCATTCACGGTTATTATAAAGATGAAAAACAAGCAATCGAAAAGATATACGAATTGGATCCCAAAAGCGAACATTTAAATTATCTGGCGACACGACTGGTAAATGGATTGGAGCAGTCTATAAACAATTCATTTCAGAAAGACGGAAGCGAAAATCAGCCCAGAACAAAACAGTCCGTTGCCGACAGTAAAACCGAAAATCAAGTTAAGGTCGATCAAAAAGCATTGGACCTAATCGCTAAAATTTCGGCTACAGGAAACACAGACAGACCTTATTTATGGGATTTGTCGCTTGGATATTTACAATCTTTAAAAGGAGATTACGCCAATGCAGATAAGAATTTTGATAAAGCGGTAAAAACACTTCCTAAAACCGAATTAGCAGGAATGCAGCTTCGTTTGCTTCGTTTTGTCAACAACCTGAACAAAATTGATAAACTGACAGATAAAAACGAGAAAACAATTATAGCCGATTTAAACTGGTTGTATAACGAGCTTCCAAAAAACTATAAAGGACAGGAATTCCGTTATCAAAATGCTTCTTCGTGGAGCAGAAATTATTTGTCTGCCCTATACAGAGAAAAAGGAAATTTAGTATTAGCAGAAATTTTTGGAGAATCACGTTACAGCTATTGGAACGATGGAAATGCTTTTTATGATGATGAAAAGAATCTGCAAGGCATAAAAACATTCCTGGCTAAGCCAAATAAAACCGAAATTGAGAATATCGGTGCCGGAATTTATAGCTTGAAACTAAAAGATATTAATAATTTTCAGGCAGTTCAGGCGGCTTTCAAAAATAAAATCCCGGAAGCAATTGAATTTTTGAAGCAGACAGATTCGGTGCAGTATTATAAATTTTTAGGAAATCCGTTTAACGGAAGTATTAAAGACTGCCACGACTGTGATCATGCGGCGTATCAAAAAAGAAAGTATACGCAGATGGATTTTCTAACTACTATTAAAGAGATGCAGGATAAATTGGCGCAGAAAGAAGATGTTTATATGAACAGTTTACTTTTAGGAAATGCATTTTATAATATATCTCATTTTGGCAACGGAAGAACTTTTTACGAAATCAGTATTGTAGGGTATGGCTCAAGTCCGTATTCTTTTAGAGATAAAATGAAAGAGATGATTACGAATACTAGTGTTTCGAAAATGTATTACCAGAAAGCCTTTGAAGCTGCTGCAACAAAAGAGCAAAAAGCAAAATGTATTTATCTGATTTCGAAATGCGAGCGCAACGATTATTACAATAAAAAATACAACAGTATCAGAAACTATTGGGATATTCAGGATGATAAGGTGAACTTTATTGCCTGGAACGGATTCAAAACGCTTCAAAAAGAATATTCAGATACAAAATACTATCAGGATGTAATTGCAGAATGCGGTTATTTTAATACTTATGTTAGCCAATTAAGATAAAATCAGATGGTCAATAAAATAGAACATATCGGGATTGCCGTTAAAAATATGGACGATGCAAATGCATTGTTTGAGAAATTATTAGGCGTTCCGTCGTATAAAGAAGAAACTGTGGAAAGCGAAGGTGTTCTGACCTCATTTTTTCAAACCGGAACGAATAAAATCGAACTTCTAATGGCAACAAACCCAGAAAGTCCGATTGCGAAATTTTTAGAGAAAAAGGGAGAGGGAATTCACCACATCGCTTTTGATGTTGAGGACATCGAAGCAGAAATTGCACGCTTAAAAAACGAAGGTTTTGTATTGATTAACGAAGTTCCCAAGAAAGGTGCCGACAATAAACTGGTGGTTTTTCTGCATCCAAAGAATACAAACGGGGTTTTGGTAGAACTTTGTCAGGAAATTAGATAAAAAAAAGACATTTTTTATTTTAAATAAGATATTGAAAATCAATATTATTTTTAAAATACACACACCGAATTTAAATTAAATACAAAATGATCTCTTAAAATATTTGGTACGAACGAAAAATAGTAGTAATATTGCAACCTCTAAACCGGTCCTATAGCTCAGCTGGTTAGAGCACCTGACTCATAATCAGGTGGTCCCTGGTTCGAGCCCAGGTGGGACCACTTCTTTAGAAATAGAAAGCCTTTACAGTGATGTAGAGGCTTTTTTGTTGGAGCGAAATTATTTTGTAATAATATTCTATCAATAAAGTGTATTTTTACTGTTGCAATCATAGTACGTTTTTCTAAAGAACTATCTGTATTTGATCTAGTAAAAACTATGAAGTTAAAACAAAAAGACAACAGCTATTTCATCACTTTAAAAAAGGATTTTGAGGGAAGCATTGTGAATCTTGTTTTTGTAAAACAAGCGTTTGATTTTGCTTTCGAAATGACTTATGGAGAAGGTTTTCATCGAATTAAAAGATCCGGCGGGCAAGTGGACCGGACACCATTGGAAATTTTTCAAAATACTTTTCAAGGAAAATTAGCAGAAATGGTACTGTATGAAAATCTGAAACGTCATCCTATTGAAGTGGAAGAGCCAGACTTTAGTATTCATGGAAAAGGAATTTGGGACGAAGCAGATCTAAAAGCAAACGGGAAATTTATTTGCGTAAAGTCGGCCGCGTTTTTTTCTAATTTACTGCTTCTCGAAACCAAAGATTGGAATTCAGAAGGAAAGTATATTCCAAATCAGGATATTTCGAAAACAGCGGTCTACGATTTTTTTGTTTTGGTTCGAATGAAACCTGATATAAAAAATATTTTAAAAGCGGTTTTTGAAACTAAAGAAAATTTATGGCAAGAAATCCAGAAATCCATTTGGCTGTATGATATTCCAGGCTGCGGTTCTATAAATACAATTCGGTATGTGATTGAAAATAAATTTGTTATTCCTAAAAATGCTTTGCTGAATGGTAAAACTAAAATGGATGCTGAAAATTATTACATACAAGCTGCTGCTTTACATCATTTAGAGGATTTGTATGCTAATCTGAAGTAAAAAACAGCTTGAATTAGTTTTGTTTAGTTGTGATTGGGTGTCCACATTTTTAAAAATTTAAACATTTTAGAATATTCTTCTCTTGGTGAAAAAACAATGCAGACTTCCTGATTGTCTAACGAGGATTCTGTTAAGATTAAATGGTCCAATTCTTTTTGGGCATTTTCAAATTCTTTGTCTGTTACAGAACAAACTACTTTTTTAAATATCCCATTGATCCATTGCTGCATGTTTTCGGTATGTTCAAATTTTCTAAAACACGCCAATGAAGCATGTGCCGCGATAACAGGAACGAGCTTGTCCGGAGTGTTTTGTTTTACTAAAATGTACATTTTCATAATTTAGGTTTTAATTGGGCTCAGGTCTAACTTTTGGATTTGTATGAGGATCAGTATAGGCTTTATTGTGCAGGTAATAGAATGCATTAGAAAACGAAAATAACAATTTAGTTTTTTGAAAAGAGCGTATTTAAAAGAAAATAAAGTAAATTTAGGATTGAAGACAAATTTAATCTTAAAGAAATGGATAATTTAACTCCCGAGCAAAGGAGGAAAAATATGCAGGCCATAAAAAGCACCAATACCAAAGAAGAGGTCCGCCTTGCCAAAGCTTTATGGAAATTGGGATACCGTTATCGTAAAAACAACAAAAAGATATTTGGGAAACCAGATCTGACTTTTGCCAGTTATAAAATTGCTATTTTTATTGACAGCGAATTTTTTCACGGAAAAGATTGGGAAACGCAGCAGCTTCGTATTAAATCGAATCGCGACTATTGGATTCCGAAAATCGAACGCAATAGGAAACGTGATATTGAAGTCAATGAATATTTGCTTTCAAAGAATTGGAAAGTTTTACGGTTTTGGAGCAAAGAAATCCAAAAAGAATTAGAATCTTGCATCAAAAAAATTAGACAAGAAATCGAACTTTCAAAGTAATGTTTTTAAAAACTCAGACGAATCAAAATATAGAAAACTATACGAGCGCTTTAAAAGCAATTGGGGCGTTTTCTAATTTGTTTAGTTCTTCAGATAAGCCTTTTATTCAGTACAGAGTTGCCGAGAATGCTTTTTGTAAAGCATTTGGCGCCGAAAATCTCGCGCGTGCCGATGTAGCTTTTGATGCTGTCATTAACGGATACGGAGTCGGAATTAAAACATTTGTATTAACGGGAAGTTCTAAAATCGAAAAAATAGCCGAGTTTAATTCCAGAAGTTCAGAACTGCGATTGCTCAAAGGTTTAGACCTCGTCCAAAAACTGGCTGATTTTAGAAACCAAAGAATAGCATTTGCAGACCGGCTTTACCATACTTCAAACAGGGTTTATCACATCATCGGACGGGATAAATTCCTTATCAAAGTTTTTGAAACCAGCTATGATTTTATTGATAAAGCTTCAATTGAAATTCTGGAAGAAACAAAAAGCTCTTTAAAGTTTAAAGATGCCTTAAACGAATATAATTTTAATTTTTCTAAAAGCGTTTTGATGAAACGCTTTGTGATTCCTGAAGATTGTATCGAAATTCCTGTCGAGATACTAGAAGAACCTATAAATGTTCTTTTAGGTTTAATGGAGCCAAATGGTAAAACAAGCGTTGATTTTACAAAAGCAAAACTTCAAACGGCAATCGGACTGCTTACAGAAGAAGAATTGATTCCGTTTGTAGATTATGTGGTGCTGCCTTTGTATTCTCCAGAAGCCAAAAAGAAATCAAAAGAACCGATTGTTCCTGAAAAAAGCCAATTGAATCAATGGAACGCCGGCGGCAGAAAAAGAGATCCAGGCGAAGTTTACATTGCAATACCTTCGAAAATAAGGAGTAATGCCCCGGATTTTTTTCCAGAGAAAGACGTTGTTTTTAATCTTAAAATTCCAAACGGAAGTGTGCTCTCGGCAAAAGTTTGTCAGGACGGCAGCAAAGCTTTAATGACCAATCCGAACAAAGCACTGGCCGATTGGATGCTTCGCGATGTTTTAATGCTGCAGGAAAACGAACTGCTGACTTATGAGCAACTTAGAAAAACGGGTTACGACAGTGTCAAGATTACAAAATCGACAGATCATGAGTATTTTATAGATTTTACCAAACTCGATGCGTATGAATCTTTTATCGAAAAAATAGCAGAAACCCAAGACGGACAGTTTAAGCTTTTTCTTTAGACTTTTTCGTTTTTTTAGCTTCTGTGTTTTCAATCACTTTAAATATTTCAGATGCCAGTCTTTCAATTACCGGCATGCTTACCGAATTTCCGGCCTGCTTGTATAAATGGGAATTCGAAATCTCGGGAAGTTTAAAATCATCTGGAAAACCCTGAAATCTAAAGCATTCTCTTGGAGTCAGCTTTCTAAAACCAAAATCGGTGGTAATCAGCGGTACATTGTGTCCTCCGGTTCCCATATTAGCCGTTAAAGTAGGGCAGACACTCGATTTGTTTTCTCTAACATATTGTCTTCGAAACTGATAAATTCGATTTTTGTCTACAATAGACTCTTTCAGCATATTGTACATGTATTTGTCTTCGTGATAATAAAATTTATCATCGACTTTTTCTTTTGTAACCAGATCTTTGATGGTTTTGGTTAGATCTTCTTTTTCAGGAAAATGAAATTCAAAATTGTTATTGTTGAGGTATTTTTTGTCAAAAGCAACGATGAATATACGTTCTCTGTTGTGCGGAATGTTTCCGAAATCTTTGGTGTTTAAAACAGCACTGTCAAAAGTATAATCGCGTTTTCTGATTTCGTTTTCGATTACTTTTATAGTATTTCCTTTATCGTGTCCTTTTAAGTTTTTTACATTTTCAAGAAAAATAACTTTAGGGCGCATTTCGTCGACAAAATCTAAAATCTTAAAAAAGTGGTTCCCTCTGCTGTCTTCAAATCCTTTTCGGTAACCCGCCACAGAAAATGGCTGGCACGGAAAACCTGCGGTAAGAATATCTACTTTTTCTAATTTAGTTACATCCAGCTGCATGACATCGCCTTCAATAAGATTGTGCTTGAAATTCTTTTTATAAGTAACACATGCATTTTTGTCAAATTCATTCGCCCATTCTAATGCAAAGCCTGCATTTTTGAAACCCAAACAGATACCACCTACGCCAGCATATAAACTTCCAACTGTAAATTTGTCTTTCATGTAATTTTTCTTTTGATATTTGAATGTGAATTTGAAGGTTTTAAATTAAAAGTTTCGGGCAATTAAAACCTTTATTTTAATTTGATGCAAATATATTAATTCGTCGAGACTCTTTTGAAGTCTATTTTCATAAAAGTTTTTTTGATATAATGTAAAAAATACAGATTTGCGCTACGTAATTAATTTAAGATGATGATTTATTTTGATTATTTCTGAAAATGTTAAATTTTGCGCTAAGCTTTTTTGTTTTTAAAGTTGGATTTGTGCAAAAAACTTATACTTTTGTCAAAGAATTTCGTTAAAAAGAAGTTTTGTGCGAAATTTCAATATATGTATTTATTAACTAAGTATTCTGTTTGTCAACAGGTAGAGTTTATGAAGAAATTACAAGCCCCTTATCTATTAATTGCTTTATTATTACTAAATGTTTCTGTTGCTTCGGCGCAAGGTAGTGGTAACCCAGGTCCTCCAGGTACAGTTCCTGTAACACCGGGTACTCCAATTGATGAAAACATTGTTTTTTTAGTGATAGCAGGTACCGCTTTAGGAATTGCAGTTCTATATAAAAATAAAATAAAAAAAGCTTCAGTATAATTTGAAGCTTTTTTTATGAAAAATAAACAATTCTTTATTTGTTAATGCTGTAAAGTCTTGAGATGTATTTTCCTACGACATCAAATTCAAGATTAATTTTTGTTCCCACTTTAAAATCCTTGAAGTTGGTATGCTCATAAGTATACGGGATAATTGAGACGCTAAATTCATTTGTTTTAGAATTTACGACGGTCAGACTTACTCCATTTACGGTTATCGAACCTTTTTCTATTGTAATATTATTAAGGCTTTCGTCGTATTCAAAAGTATAATTCCAGCTTCCGTTTGCTTCTTCAATTTTAATGCAGGTTCCGGTTTGGTCTACGTGTCCTTGTACAATATGCCCGTCAAGACGATCGCCAAGTTTCATTCCTCTCTCTAGATTAACAATGTCGCCTGCTTTCCAATCGCCGATATTGGTTTTCAAAATAGTTTCTTCAATAGCCGTTACGGTATAAAAAGAGTCTTTTATTGCTACAACCGTAAGGCATATTCCGTTATGCGAAACGCTTTGGTCAATTTTTAATTCGTTGGTAATCGAGGAGTCCACTGTAACATGAAGATTGTTTTGATCTTTTTGTATTTCGTGAATCCCTCCGAGTGTTTCTATAATTCCTGTGAACATTATGGTTTTATTTTACTAAATTTGCACATCAAAATTAGTAATAAATCCCCTGAGCACATGAATAAAAAAGCAGAAAATATAATTGTTGGAATTTCAGTTGGAGATCTTAACGGTATTGGAAGCGAAGTTATCTTGAAAACATTTGAAGATTCTCGGATGTTAGAGATGTGTACGCCTGTTATTTTTGCAAATGCTAAAATACTTTCTTTTGTTAAAAAAAGCTTCACTTCGACTGTACAGTTTCATGGGGTTGAAAAATTAGATCAGGTTTTACCGGGAAAAGTAAATGTCTTAAATCTTTGGAGAGAAGGTGTGGATATTAATTTTGGAAAAAATGATGAAAAAATTGGAGAATACGCCATAAAATCTTTTACAGCAGCAACCAAAGCGTTAAAAGACGGAGACATAGATGTCTTGGTTACGGCACCAATTAATAAATACAACATCCAGTCAGAAGATTTTAAATTCCCTGGACATACCGATTATTTGGATCAGCAATTAGAGGGCAATGCGCTTATGATGATGGTTCAGGATAATTTAAGAGTAGGTTTGATTACAGATCATGTGCCGCTCAATGATGTGGCTTCTCATTTAACAGAGGAATTGATTACGAAGAAAATAGAAACAATCAAAAAATCTTTGATCGAAGACTTTAGTATCGTTAGGCCTAAGATTGCTGTTTTAGGAATAAATCCGCATTGCGGCGACGGCGGAGTGATAGGAAAAGAAGATGATTTGATTTTAAAGCCGGTTTTGAAAAAAATATTCGATGCTGGAACAATGGTTTTTGGACCGTTTCCTGCAGATGGTTTTTTTGGAAGTTCACAATACGAGAAATACGATGCCATTGTGGCCATGTATCACGACCAAGGTTTAATTCCGTTCAAAACACTCTCTTTTGGTAAAGGAGTTAATTATACAGCGGGTTTAAGTAAGGTAAGGACTTCTCCAGATCACGGCACAGCCTATGATATTGCTGGAAAAGATATGGCAGATTACAATTCGTTTAAAGAAGCAGTTTATCTTGCAATCGATATTTTTCGCTCGCGTAATCAGTATGAGGAGATTAGCCAAAAACCTCTTAAAATAAAAGAAAAACAGTTATAAACAAAAAAAGGTGAATAAGATTATTAGATTTATAATAATTTTATATCTTTGCACCCCAATTCAGATATCTAGTTTTAGAACTGAATTGTTCAAATCGATATTGAAATGAGCAAATTAAAAGAATTTTTAATTCCTTTCGTAGGATTAAAACTAGGGAAACACCATTTTGAGTATCAGATAAATAATGAGTTCTTTGAGAACTTTGATTATCACGAATTTCAAAATTCGGATATTAAAGTAAATTTAGTTTTAGACAAGAAGAGCACTATGCTTGAGTTAGATTTTAAGCATAAAGGGACCATAAATGTGCCTTGCGATCTTACAAGCGAAGATTTTGATCTTCCTATAAAAGGAAAAATGAAGTTGATTGTTCGTTTTGGAGAAGAATTTAATAATGACAATGAGGAGTTATTAATTTTACCTCATGGAGAATTTGAGATAGACGTTTCGCAGTATGTTTACGAAATGATTGTACTCTCTGTTCCATCAAAACGGATTCATCCAGGAGTAAAAGACGGAAGTCTGCAGACCGAAGCCTTAAATAAACTGAATGAATTAAGAGTCAAAGAAGAAAAAGTAGAGAATAAAGAAGAAGAAGATATTGACCCGCGTTGGGAAAAATTAAAGAAACTATTAACGGATAAATAATATAGTAAAATGGCACATCCTAAGAGAAAAACCTCGAAAACAAGAAGAGATAAGAGAAGAACACATTACAAAGCTACTGTAGCTCAAATCGCTACATGTCCAATTACTGGAGAAGCACATTTATACCACAGAGCTTACTGGCATGAAGGTAAAATGTACTACAGAGGACAAGTTGTGATCGATAAATCTGAAGCGGTTGCTTAATACGTTTTTCTAAATTATACTAGAACTCTCACTTCGTGAGAGTTTTTTTTGTTGGTTATAATTTTTGTTTTTTAAGAAAATATAGACAAATTCGCTTCGTTTTTTTTTGTAATTTTCGAGTCTTTTAAAAATTTTTCAAATAGAAGTATTTGAAAGGAAATAATAGAATATAATGAATACAATCACAGCCGCAATTACCGCTGTTGGAGGCTACGTTCCAGACTTTGTGCTTTCAAACAAAGTTCTAGAAACCATGGTCGATACGAATGACGAATGGATTACCACTCGTACAGGTATTAAAGAAAGAAGAATTCTTAAAGATGCTGATAAAGGAACATCGTACCTTGCTATAAAAGCAGCACAAGATTTAATAGCCAAAGCTAATATTGATCCGCTTGAGATTGATATGGTTATAATGGCTACTGCAACACCAGATATGATGGTAGCTTCTACGGGAGTTTATGTTGCAACAGAAATTGGAGCTGTTAATGCATTTGCATACGATTTACAAGCGGCTTGTTCAAGTTTCTTGTACGGAATGTCTACTGCTGCTGCTTATGTGCAGTCTGGACGTTACAAAAAAGTACTTTTAATTGGTGCAGATAAAATGTCTTCTATCGTTGATTACAAAGATAGAGCGACCTGTATTATTTTTGGCGATGGAGCTGGTGCAGTTCTTTTTGAACCAAATTATGAAGGGCTGGGGCTTCAAGACGAATATTTAAGAAGTGATGGTGTAGGACGCGATTTTCTTAAAATTCCGGCAGGAGGTTCTTTGATCCCGCCGACTGAAGAGACTGTTAGAAACAGACAGCACAATATCATGCAGGACGGAAAAACCGTTTTCAAATATGCTGTAACGAATATGGCAGATGCAAGCGAATTGATTTTGCAAAGAAACAATCTAACAAATCAAGATGTTGATTGGTTAGTGCCGCATCAAGCTAATAAACGTATCATTGATGCTACAGCTGGAAGATTAGAACTTGAAGAAGAAAAAGTATTGGTTAATATCGAAAGATATGGTAATACCACTTCTGGAACTCTTCCTTTAGTGTTAGCTGACTTTGAAGGTAAGTTTAAAAAAGGAGATAATGTTATTTTTGCTGCATTTGGTGGTGGATTCACTTGGGGATCTATTTACTTAAAATGGGCTTACGATAAGAAATAAATTAAAACTAAAAACGAATCATTATGGATTTAAAAGAAATTCAAAACCTAATCAAATTTGTTGCAAATTCGGGCGTTGCAGAGGTGAAGTTGGAAATGGATGATGTGAAAATCACGATTAGAACAACTCTAGAAACAAATGTAACTGAAGCTACTTACGTGCAGCAATTACCTGCTCAACAAGCATTGCCTCAGGCAGTAGTTCCGCAAGTTACTGCTCCAACAGTTGTAAATGTTACTCCAGAAGCTCCTGCAGCGACTAACGATTCTAAATATGTTACTATAAAATCTCCAATTATTGGTACTTTTTATAGAAAACCATCTCCAGACAAACCAGTTTTTACAGAAGTTGGCAGCACAATCGCTAAAGGAGATGTTCTTTGTGTAATTGAAGCAATGAAATTATTCAACGAAATCGAATCTGAAGTTTCTGGTAAAATTGTAAAAATTCTTGTTGACGATATGTCTCCTGTAGAATTTGACCAGCCTTTATTCTTAGTTGACCCATCATAAATAAATTTAGATTTTAGATTTTAGATTTTAGAATGGTTCGCAGAGAATTTTGTTAATCATCTAAAATTATCTAATTATCAAATTGTCTAATTATCTAATTAAAATAAGATGTTTAAAAAAATATTAATTGCGAATAGAGGAGAAATTGCACTTCGTGTGATTCGTACCTGTAAGGAAATGGGAATTAAAACTGTTGCAGTTTACTCTACAGCCGACGCAGAAAGTTTACATGTTAAATTTGCTGATGAAGCGGTTTGTATTGGTCCTCCTCCGAGTAACTTATCGTATTTGAAAATGTCAAATATTATTGCAGCTGCAGAAATTACAAATGCAGATGCAATTCATCCAGGTTATGGATTTCTTTCTGAGAATGCTAAATTCTCGAAAATTTGTCAAGAGCACGGAATCAAATTTATTGGTGCGGCTCCTGAAATGATTGACAGAATGGGTGATAAAGCTTCTGCAAAAGCTACAATGAAAGCTGCAGGAGTTCCTTGTGTACCTGGTTCAGACGGATTGTTAGAGTCTTTTGAACATGCACAAAAAACAGCTAAAGAAATTGGCTATCCAGTAATGATGAAAGCTACCGCTGGTGGTGGTGGAAAAGGAATGCGTGCTATCTGGAAAGAAGATGAGCTTTTGAAAGCTTGGGAAAGTGCACGTCAGGAAGCAGCTGCAGCGTTTGGAAATGACGGTATGTACATGGAGAAGCTTATTGAAGAACCACGTCACATCGAAATTCAGGTTGTTGGAGATGCTTACGGTAAAGCCTGCCACCTTTCTGAAAGAGATTGTTCTGTACAACGTCGTCACCAAAAACTAACAGAAGAAACTCCTTCTCCTTTTATGACAGACGAACTTCGTGCAAAAATGGGTGAAGCTGCTGTAAAAGCCGCAGAATTTATTAAATACGAAGGAGCTGGAACAGTAGAATTCTTAGTTGACAAACATAGAAACTTCTACTTTATGGAGATGAATACTCGTATTCAGGTAGAGCACCCGATTACAGAACAAGTTATTGATTATGACTTGATTCGTGAGCAGATAATGGTTGCAGCAGGAATTCCGATTTCTGGTAGAAACTATCTTCCAGAATTACACGCTATCGAATGTCGTATTAATGCAGAAGATCCTTACAATGATTTTCGTCCTTCACCAGGAAAAATTACTACGCTTCATATGCCGGGAGGTCACGGAGTACGTTTAGATACTCACGTATATTCTGGTTACAGCATTCCGCCAAATTACGATTCGATGATTGCAAAGTTAATTACAACAGCGCAGTCTCGTGAAGAAGCAATCAGTAAAATGAGAAGAGCTTTGGATGAGTTCGTAATTGAAGGTGTGAAAACTACAATACCTTTCCACAGACAATTAATGGATGATCCAAAATATATAGCAGGAGATTATACAACTGCATTTATGGATACTTTCAAAATGAATCCAATAGAGGAATAATATAAAGGCTGTCAATTTTGACAGCCTTTTTTTTTATTTCCAAGTTCGTATAAAAGCATGTAATGTTCCGTTAGGAACAAATCGTCGGTAGACGGATGAAATCCGATGTTAAAAAGATTTTGTTTGAATAGTGTTCGATAGGAGCAATTGATTCGTAATTGAGAACATTAACATCGCGCAAAAATTCACGACGAAAAAAATCGAATCAAATTAAACGTTCCTATGGAACGAATCTCTACAAACGGTAAATCGAATCTGTCGACGAAACATTTCTACGGAATGAAAAAAACCGAAGTAAACACAATTTGTGTTTACTTATTACACACTTTTCCTGCCATTTACACACTTTTTTGATTTTTAGTGTTTTAATCAATTTTCCGCCAATCCTTTTAAATATAGGCTTTTGCATGGTTTGGCACAGTTCTTTTCTTTTACGGCATAATAATTTCATTACTTAAAGCGTAAACAACTATTAATCTTAAATATATACGTTATGAAAAATTTATTTTTATCAGCCGCAATTGTCTTAGGAAGTTTAACTTCATTCGCTTCAACTACACAAGTAAATAATACAATCGTAAAAACGATTTCTATTGAAGACGAATACACTGAAATTAAATTAGAAGAATTACCAGCTCCAATTACTGAGTCTTTGAAAAAAGCATATCCAGATGCAGTAATTACAAAAGCATATAAAAACGAAAAATCAGAGTACAAACTAGACGTTACTGTTGGTGACAAAGTTGGAAATCTTTTCGCTAATGCAGACGGAACTTGGATTCAAAAATAATCAAGTAGTAATCGAAGATTCGATATGAAAATTCAAATCAAGAATACTAAGATTAAATTAACAATATTAAAATACAACTATCATGAAAAATTTATTTCTATCAGCCGCAATCGTTTTGGGAGGTTTAACATCATTTGCTTCAACTTCGCCAATTTCAAATACAATCGTTAAAACAATTTCTGTTCAAGACGACTATACAGAAGTTAAAGTAGTAGAAGTTCCAGTTGCTGTAACTGATGCTCTTAAAAAAGCGTATCCAGATGCAGTTCTGACAAAAGCTTTTAAAAACACAAAATCCGAGTACAAGCTTGAAGTTACTGTTGGAGATAAAACAGGAAATCTTTATGCTAACGCAGACGGAACATGGATTAAAAAATAATAACAACTAACCCTTAAAAACTATTACTATGAAAAAGTTAATCTTATCGGCAGCAATTGTTTTAGGCAGTTTGTCGATGCATGCAGAAACCACTGTTGTTCCTAACCAAATGTTACAAACAGTTAATGATCAGGATGGATATAAAGAAGTAGATGGAGTTCCAGCAGCTGTAAAAAAATCTTTAGATGATGCTTATCCTGGTGTAGTGCTTGAAAAAGCATGGGTAAATGATAAAAAAGAGTACAAAATTGAGGTAACCGTTCGAGGAGAAAAATCGATCGTTTACACTGATGCTGCGGGTAAAATTCTACAGAAATAATTTTAAACCACTATATTATGAAAAAGTTAATCTTATCAGCGGTGATTGTTTTAGGAAGTTTGTCGATTCATGCGGCGGTTCCAACAGCAATTCCAGTAACTCAGTCAGTATTTGTCCAAGATGGATATACTGAAGTTGCTCTAGACGCAGTTCCTGCTGCAGTAAAATCTACAATAGAAAAATCTTTCCCGAATACTAAGCTTGATAAAGCTTATAAAAACGATAAAGACCAATACAAATTGGAAATTTCTACTGGCGACAAAAAGTATACTGTATTTACAGATGCTTCAGGAAATATCGTCAAAAAATAAATAAAACAGCATTATGAAAAATCTAATCTTATCAGCAGCAATTTTATTAGGGATGATGTCAATTGATGCCAATGCATCGACTCATGCTAAAGAAATTAAAACTAGTATTTCTGTGCAGACAGAATATACAGAAGTTACTGCAGATGCTGTGCCTGCAGCTGTAAAAACAGCTTTGCAGACTGCTTATCCAGGAGCAAAATTGGATAAAGCATTTGTTAACGAAAAAAAAGAGTATAAACTCGAAATATCAGTTGGAGACCAAAAGGCTACTGTTTACTCAGATGTCAATGGTAACTGGTTGAAAATATAATTAGGTGAATTTAGATTTATGTTTTTGGTGAAAAAGAGATTGCGACGTGCAATCTCTTTTTTTTTTGATAATTTTATGAAAAGACAAGTTTAATAGTATTATTTTAGCAAAAAAGTCACTAAAAGCAAATGCCAAAGATATTATTGATAGAAGACGACATCGCGTTTTGTAAATTATTAGAAAAATTTCTAGTTAAAAAAGCGTACGATGTATCCATTGCGTTCTCTGCTGCAGAAGCACGTGTTGCGGTTAAAAACGAATCATTTGATTTGATTTTGACAGATCTTCGTCTGCCTGATTCTGATGGTATCGGATTGATGTCTGAATTTAAAAATGCTTATCCTCATATTCCTGTGATCTTAATGACAGGATATTCTGATGTAAATACTGCTGTTAAGGCAATTAAAAATGGTGCGGCAGATTATATCTCAAAACCATTTAATCCAGATGAAGTTCTGCTGGTTATTACCAATGCCTTGCAGACACCTCAAACAGAAGAAGAGGAAGAAGTTCCTGTCAAACAAAAAAAAGCCGTTAAAAAACAAACCTCTGGCGAAAATGAATTTGTAAGAGGAATTTCTGTGGCTTCTAAAAAACTGCTTGACCACATTCAATTGGTAAGTCCGACCGATATGTCCGTTTTGATTATCGGCGAAAGCGGAACTGGAAAAGAAATTATTGCCAAAAGTATTCATCAGCAGAGTAATAGAAAGAACAATAATTTTATTGCGGTAGATTGCGGTGCAATTCCGAAAGAATTGGCAGCAAGTGAATTCTTCGGGCATTTAAAAGGATCTTTTACCGGAGCAATCAGCGATAAAATGGGTTATTTTGAAGCGGCAAATGGAGGGACTTTGTTTTTGGATGAAATAGGAAACCTTTCTTACGAAAATCAAATCCAGCTTTTGAGAGCGCTTCAAGAACGAAAAATTAAACCCGTTGGGAGCAATAAAGAAATAAACGTCGATATACGCATTATTACGGCGACAAACGAAGATTTACGCGAGGCAGTAAAAAACGGCGATTTTAGAGAAGATTTATACCATAGAATCAACGAATTCTCTATTCAGTCTCCATCATTAAAAGATCGTGATGAAGATTTAATGGTTTTTGCAGATTATTTTCTTGAAAAAGCCAATCAGCAATTGAATAAAGAAATCATCGGTTTTTCTCCAGAAGTGGTTTCGATATTTCAAAATTACAATTGGCCTGGAAATTTACGCGAATTACAAAACTGTGTAAAACGCGCAACACTTTTATCTCGAGGGGATTTTATAGAAAGCGATGTCCTGCCGGCAGAATTTTTCCAGATTCAGAAACAAACAGCAAACAGCAGTTTTTCATTGTCTGATAATGAAAAAGAAGCCATTATTCATGCCTTGTCAAAAGCGCAGAATAATAAATCGGAGGCCGCAAAATTGCTTAAAATCACTAGAAAGACACTTTACAATAAATTGAAACAATACAATATCGAACAATAAGTGTCTGCCTTACAGTAACTCTTGTTTCAACGATTCAAATAAAACAGCTGTTTTGATGATCAGATCTTTGTAAATAGCAGGCAGTTGACTGATTTTATATTCGTCTTTTTCAATTTTTTTCAAAGTTTCGCCAATTTCCCTTGCTTCAATTTGTTTGAACATAGGTGCAATTCGATGCGCTATAGATTTGATTTCTTCGATGTTTTTCTCCTCAATAGCCGTTTCCAAAAGCTCTAGGTTTTCGATACTGCTTTCAATAAAAGATTTTATAACTTCTTTTAAGGCACTTTCGTCATGACCCAAAAAGTCTTTTAAGGTTTCTAGAGAATACAATTGCAAAGAGTTTGTTTCTTCGATTTCATTTATTTCAACATCTGGCAATTCTTCATTATCCAAAATATGCTGAATGGTTTCTAATAAAATTTTTGGAGAATAAGGTTTTTTGACCACCGTCGTAAAACCGGCTTCTTTATAAATAGAAAGTTCCAGATCTGTTCTGCCGGTAAGCGCAATTACAGGCTGATTTTTGAAAGGAATGTTAGGATTATTTTTTAAATTTTCTAAAAATGAAAAGCCGTCAACTTCCGGCATTTGAATGTCTGTAATCACAAAATCAAAAGCGGTGTTCTCCATTGTTTCTAATGCTTTTGACGCACTGCTGAAAGCCAATACCTGATGATTTTCTTGTCTTAAAACACCGCTGGTTAAATTAAGCAGATTGATGTCGTCGTCAACCACTATAAAAGTTTGTTTTTTGGTGTTTTTGTACAACGGCTTTTTAGCCTCTACAGGAGTGGCGGTTGCTGTGATACTGTGGTCAAATAATAACGGAAGCTGGATATTGAAGGTGCTTCCTTTTCCGAAAGTACTGTCCAGACTCAATTTTCCTCCCAAAATAGAAATAATCTTCTGGCAGATTGACAATCCTAAACCTGTCCCGCCGTATTTTTTTTCGATGCCCTCATTTGCTTGTGCAAACTCTTCAAAGACCAATTTCTGATTTCCTTTTTCAATTCCGATTCCCGTATCTTCTATCGAAATGGTAAAGAACTGATTGTCATTCGCGAAAGCGGTGATTTTTATATGACCTTCTTCGGTAAATTTATAGGCATTCCCGATAATATTGGTCAGAATTTGTTTTAAACGAAAAGGATCTCCCACAATTCGCTTGTTCAATTCTTCATCAACAGTAATAATCAGATCAATATTTTTCTGTTTGTAAACAGTCTGAATATTTTTGGCAACATCGTCTATGATTTCAGGAAGTAAAAACGGTACTTTTTCGATTGCAATTTTACCGGCTTCTATTTTCGAAAAATCCAATAAATCCTGAACCAGCTGTGTAATATATTCCGACGAATTTTTGATGTTTTTAATAAAATATGCCTGCTTTGTATTGATGTCTGAGTTGCCTAATAATTCAGAATATCCCACAATTGTGCTCAAAGGTGTTTTTAAATCGTGGCTGACTGTTGAGATTAGCTGTTCACGGCTCTTTAGTAAATTTTTAGTTTTGAAATTGGCAATTTCGAGTTGTTTTTTATAAAGATGTGATTTCGAATAATCGCTCACAATTAATATCGAAAAGAAGATAGTCAATAATAAACCAATCACAGCAGAAGCCGTAACAATTTCATTGATTCTTTTTAATGATTTTTCTTTTAATGAATTGTTTTTTATGGAATTATTGATGATTTCACGTTCAATAATTCGAAGGACTTTTCTAAGCTGATCTGAAATTGCGATTTCATTCTGAAGTAATTTGTTTTCTTCAAAGTTTAGAGATTCTTTCTTTTTTTCGGCTTTCAGTTTTACGGAGCTTAAAAGCTTTTTCGAATTTGCTAAAATAGAATCCGAGGCTTTTTTGCTTAGGGTATTCGTACTGTCGTCAGGAATGTTTTGATTTAAATAATCTACATAGCGTTGTAATACGCCGCGTTGATAAGTTCCGAGTTGATTAGGGTTCTTAGTGAAATCTTCTAATTCAAGTTTTCGCAGATTAAACTCCATTTTTGTAATTTCATCAATGGCATTGTTTACAGAAGTTTCGTCATCAGCTTTGTTTTTAATTTCTCTTAACTGTTTGATGTTTTCTATTTTTTCTGAAAGCAGAAAAGAAACGGTATCCAAAAGTGACCTTTGATAATCTGTAGAAGCAATTTGTTTTAAACTGTCAATTCGCAGACGGAGAGAGTCGCTTTCGATAAGATATTTTTTAAAATCTTTTGGAGAATTGGTCTGAATCGTTTGTCGTGCCAGACCTTCTGTTTTATATACATTCGAGAAAAGTTTGCTGACTCTTAAAATTTTGGTTTTTTCAAGCGCAATTTTATCTTCGAGTTTGTTGTAAACTACATATTCTGAATATAAAAACCATCCTACAGTTACCACCAAAGCTAATAAAGCAACATAACTGAATAAAACTTTGAGTGCGGTATAACTTCTTTTGGTTTCCATATTTTAATGTAGATATTTGGGATTTCGGCTTTTATAAATTATCGCAATTTATCTAAAAAAATCTATTTTATAAACAGTAGATGTACGTAATTATGTTACATAATTGCTATGTTTTCAAAATAAAACAGCCGTAAATTGTATAAATCTACGGCTGTTTTTTGTTTTAAAAAATTGATTATAAAGTCTCGTCTAACCATTTAAAGAATTCTCCCTGCCAGACTTGTGCATTTTGAGGATGCAGCACCCAGTGATTTTCGTCTGGAAAATAAACAAATCTACTTTTGATTCCTCTTAACTGCGCTGCCTGAAAAGCTTCCTGTCCTTGTCCGATTGGTACACGGTAATCTTTTCCGCCTTGGAAAATCAAAATCGGTTTATTCCAGTTCTGAACCAAAGTTGCAGGATTGAAGATGGTGTATGCTTTTTGAGCCACAGCATTATCTTTTTCCCAGTACGCACCGCCAAAATCCCAGTTGTTAAAGAAAACTTCTTCTGTAGTTCCCAGCATACTTACCGTATTGAAAACACCGTCGTGCGCAATAAAAGTTTTGAAACGGTTTTTATGAATTCCAGCTAAGTAAAACACAGAGTAACCACCGTAACTTGCACCAACACATCCTAAACGGGTTTTGTCAACATACGATTCTTTGGCCACATCATCAATTGCAGAAAGGTAATCGTCCATAACCTGTCCGCCCCAATCTTTACTGATTTGTTCATTCCATTCAACACCATGACCCGGCATGCCGCGGCGATTTGGTGCCACAACCACATAACCTTTAGCAGCCATCAATGAGAAATTCCAACGGAAAGAATACGATTGTGTCAAGGGAGATTGTGGTCCTCCTTGGCAGAATAATAAAGTTGGATATTTTTTTGAAGCATCAAAATTTGGAGGCAAGATTACCCAAACCAACATTTTTTTGCCGTCAGTAGTCGTAACGTAGCGTTTTTCTGTTTTGCTCAACGCTAAAGTTTTGTACGTTTCGGTATTTACGTTTGATAATTGTTTCCAAGTGTTTTTCTTCAAATTATAAGAAAAAATTTCGCCCGCATGGTTCATATCAGTTCTTGTGGCAATGATATCATCTCCGGCAAAACCAACCAAATCATTAACATCAAAATCACCATTAGTCAATTGACGCACCGTAATTGCAATTCTTGTTAATCCTGGAAAATTAACTGTAAAAAGTTGTTTTGTTCCGTCAACCGGAGCAACAAAAAATACATTTTTCCCGTCTTTACTCCAGATAAAATTACCTACAGTTCCGTCCCAGTTTGCTGTTAAGTTTTGTTTGATGCCTTTAAACTCAACAATAATATCGTTTTTGTCAGACTCATATCCATCACGTTTCATTTGCAGCCAAGAAAGATTTCCAGTTGGCGAAAATTGTGGCGCTGTATCATAACCTAAATTATCTTCGGTTCTGTTTGTCGTTTTTTGAGTTTCTAAATTGTACTCATAAATATTGGTGTCTGTAGAAGTAGCATAAGCAGTTCCCGCTTTTTTCTTGCACACATAAAAAATGCTTTTGCTGTCTGGCGACCAGATATAATCTTCGTCACCGCCAAAAGGTTTCTGCGGAGAATCAAAAGTTTCGCCTTTTAAAATGTCGATTCCCTTTGCACCGTCTTTATTTTCTTTATAAAAAACATGATTAAATTTTCCTTCGTTCCAAGTATCCCAATGACGGTAATCTAAGCCGTCGTAAATTTGAGCATCCGATTTGGTCAGGTTTGGATAAAAATCTTTTCCTAAAACTTTTTCGATTTTTACTTCTTCATTATAAACCAAAAATTTTCCGTCAGGCGAAACATTTTTGTCAGCCAAAATAGCTTTTGTGTCTTTAATTTCAACTGCATTTCCTCCCGTAACAGGAATGGTATACAATTTAGAAGTCGATTTATTTTCTTCTACAGAAGGAGTAGAAACTTTAAAAACGATATTTTTTGCATCTTTAGAAATTCCAAGAGGTGTTACTCTTCCTAATTTCCATAACAATTCTGGCGACATTACATTCTGTCCAACAGCGTTTAAACCCATCATTATTAAAGTTGTTAATAATACTTTTTTCATAATAAAAATTCTATTTTTTGTGACGCTAAAAATACAACAATTAAATTCCAATTAGTTAAATTCCAAATTCCAAAAATTGTTAAAATTCGGTAAAAGTTTTTCCGCGACGAATTCACGAATTTTATTCCTAACGATTGCCAAAAAATAATTCGTGAATTCGTGGCGAATAAAAAATCATTATTTTTATAAAAAACTGTAATATGGAACTTAGTTATTGGGAACTTAAAAATTGGTTTACAAATGTAGATTACACAATCGTCGGCAGCGGTATCGTTGGTTTGCATACAGCTTTACGCTTGCGCGAAAGATTTCCTGCAGCCAAAATTCTAGTTTTAGAACGCGGTGTTCTGCCGCAGGGAGCCAGTACCAAAAATGCTGGTTTTGCTTGTTTTGGAAGTCTGTCTGAAATTCTGGAAGATTTAAAAACCCATACAGAAGACGACGTTGCAGCTTTGATCGAAAAACGATGGAAAGGTTTGCAATTACTTAGAAAAAACCTAGGAGATACTGCCATCGATTTTAAACCTTACGGCGGTTATGAATTGTTTTTGAAAGACGACGAATTGGGGTTTAATGATTGTGTCTCGAAAATTCCCTTTATTAACGAAGTTTTAAAACCGCTTTTTAAGGCTGATGTTTTTTCTAAAGAAATAGACCGATTCGGATTTCAAAATACCCACGAATATTTGATTTTTAATCCGTTTGAAGCGCAGATTGATACCGGAAATATGATGCAGGAACTAATGAGAAAAGCCGTTTCTGCCAATATTTTAATTTTAAACCAGCAAACCGTCACGTCTTTTTCAGATTTTGGAAACCAGGTCGAAGTGGTTTTGAATGATTTTAGTTTTAAAACTCAAAAATTGCTTTTTGCAACCAATGGTTTTGCAGGCAAGCTCACCAATGATGCGGTTAAACCTGCAAGAGCACAGGTTTTAATTACAGAACCGATTTCAAATCTTGATATCAGAGGTACTTTTCACCTTGATCGCGGTTATTATTATTTTAGAAACATTGACAATAGAATTTTGTTAGGGGGCGGCAGAAACCTAGATTTTGAAACGGAAACAACCACAGAATTTGGACAGACGAAAATTGTTCAAAATAAATTGGAAGATTTGCTGAAAAATGTAATTTTACCAAATCAGAATTTTCAGATAGCGCACCGTTGGAGCGGTATTATGGGAATCGGAAATAGTAAGAATCCTGTTGTCTCGCAACTTTCTGAAAACGTGTTCTGCGGTGTACGTTTAGGCGGTATGGGAGTAGCAATAGGAAGTTTAATAGGAACAGAATTAGCAGATTTAATATAATAAAATGGCAGCACCCAAAAAAACAGTACCAAAAAAAACAACTACCAATAAGCCAAAACCGGCTGCAAAGAAAAAATCGAATCGAAGTTTAGGCGAAAAAATAAAATGGTTTTTCATCAAAGCGGCTTTGTGGTTTTTTGGAGTTTCGATTGGTTCGGTAATCTTTTTTAAATACGTACCAGTACCGTTTACTCCTTTGATGGTGATTCGTGCCATAGAAAATAAATGGGCAGGGAAAGAGGTTTATTTTGACCACGACTGGGAACCGATTGAAAAAATTTCTATGAATTTGCAAAAAGCGGTAATCGCCAGTGAAGACGGAACTTTTTTAACGCATAATGGTTTCGATTTTAAAGCACTTCAAAAAGCTTATAAAAGCAACGAGCGCGGCCGTAGAATTCGCGGCGGAAGTACCATTTCGCAGCAAACAGCCAAAAATGTGTTTTTGTGGCAGGGTAAAAGTTATTTCCGTAAAGGACTTGAAGCGTACTTTACCGTTTTGATCGAGATTATCTGGGGCAAAGAACGTATTATGGAGGTGTATCTAAACAGTATCGAAATGGGTGACGGTGTTTACGGCGCTTATGCCGCAACAGAACACTGGTACCGTAGAGATGCATCTAGTTTAACACCAATGCAGGCGGCGGGAATTGCAGCGATTCTGCCAAATCCTAGAAAATTTAAAGCTACAGGATCATCCAGTTATATTAATAGAAGAAAAGAAAGAATTGTTCGCGAAATGCGTTACGTTGGAAAAAAAGTCAATTATAATGGGAAAGAGAAGTAAAAAAACGCTTTTTGCTTTTCTAATATTGACCGTAACGTTGACTTTTGGACAAGGAAAAACTTCTGAAATTGGTTTTATTACCGATAATGATTTGTACACATCGTCTAAAAACGACATGTATTATACGAATGGATTAGAGCTTTTTTATCGTTATTTATCCAAGAATGATAATCCGAAAATCAATAAAAAGATAACCGAATTTCGTATCGGGCAGTATCTATATAATCCGAGATTTATAAACGAAGCAGCGGTAGAAATTAACGACAGGCCTTTTGCGGGGTATCTTTTTGCCGAAGCAGGAAGAAGCTTTTTCTATCAAAGCGAATCGGTTTTGAAGACTGATTTTCAAGTTGGTTTTGTCGGTCCAAATGCATTGGGCCAGGATCTGCAGGAAGGATTTCATAAAATTATTGGTTACAAAAAAGTCTATGGCTGGGAAAACCAAATTCATAACGCTTTAGGTTTGCAGGCCCATGTACTGTATTCTAAAAAAATGTTTCCCGCCAAACACAACGATTTTCTAGACCTGCATTTTCAGTCTGAAGCCAATTTGGGAACCATTTTCACTGGAGTTTCAACAGGATTTTTAGCACGAATTGGTTTTAAAAAATTGCTTCCGATCTACGATTCTAATCTGCATGATGCGTCTGTAAGTTCAGAAGCGCAGTTTAATGTGCGTGAATTTTATTTCTATGCGATGCCAAGTGTTAATTATCAATTTTATGATGCGACGATAGAAGGCAGCATGTTTAACGATACAAGTCCAGTTACTTTTGAATTGGAACCGCTTCGATTTAATGCCGAATTTGGTTTGAAGTATCGTTATAACAATTTTAATATTTCGTATTCTTTTTTATACCGAGGCAGAGAATTAAAAGATCCAGGAATTGATACTAATACGGGCTATTTTTATGGATCAATTCGAATGGGATTTTTGTTGAGGTAATGTTTTGCCACAAAGGCGCAAAGACGCAAGTTTTTTTTGAATAGATAAAATTTAACTTATTCAATATTTTAGATTATAAAAAATGAATTGCCTCCAGTTTTAACTGGAGGTTTATATTTTTAGAACCGTATGGCTTTAGCCGAAAAATCAATTTGGCTAAAGCCTTTTTGTTAAAATTACTTTTTACCTCCAGCTAAAGCTGGAGGCAATTCATAGAATAAATTTGTCAAAGTTTTAAACTTTGACAAAGGTGTAATTGCGTAAAAAAAAGCCGTTTCTTTTTAGAAATGGCTTTTGTGTTATAATGAATTGAAAAATTATTTCTCTTTCAAAAATTTCTCCAAATATTCCACTTTATCTTTCTCCGCCTGAACCAAACGCTCATAAAGTTCTACAACTTTATCAAGAGGATTAAAATTACAAACAGCACCATTGGCAAAATTTCCAAAATTTCCATGACTGTCTGTGAATGTATTAAAATAATTAATCACATTTTCGTCCGAGAAATTTTTAATAGCTTCTGCAGTTACACCAAGCGCTTTTGCAATTTCGACAAGTTTTGCCTCATCAATAGTTTCGCTGTTTTCTATTGCAGAAATAGCTTGTTGATTTGTCCCTAAAGCCTGCGCTAAAGCTTCTTGTTTCATATCGCGAAGTTCACGAATACGGCTTATTTTTCGCCCTATATGATTTTGTTTTGTTGCTGTGCTCATAATTCAAAGGTATTCAAAATTTGGTTACAAAATAGCCTCTCGTAAAAAACAGGTTTTTGAAGTAAATTACAATTTCATTCTATTTTGGAGCAGAACAAAAATACAATTTTTCATACAATTAAATAATTAATCCAAATTATCTAAATCCATTTCCTCGGCCAGCTGATCCCATTTTTTGTTGAGAAAATCTTTGGTTTGTTCTACAAATTTTGAATCAATATCCTTTAAAACCTGTACTTTCGGACTCAAAATCGCTTTTCCGTTTTCAAAATAAATATAAGCATTCACGCCGTCATCGCCCCAAAAGAAAGGAAAAACAACGGCATAATTTTCAGTACTTTCAATTACGTATTTTTCAAGACTGATGATAAAAGCAAACATCGGAATCATTTCGACATAATTTTCGCTAAAAAACATCATTCCCCAATGCCATTCTTCTGTAGTTTCGTCGTAATCAGAAAAAGCCATTGCTTCGGGATAATCGATCCAGCCGTTTATAACTTCTTGATTATTGTGGTCGTTATAAGTGCGAAGTAATTCTTTAGTTAAAACAGATTTAGAATACATTTTTCGGCTTTCCCAAAAATCTAACCAATTTTGATTTAATTCTGGTTCTTCAAGCGGACTGTTTAAGAATTTCTCTAATTGCGTTTTTGTGATCTTGACTTTGCAGTATAATGAGCTTAATTCAGACATGATTTAAGTTTTGTTCGTTGTTATTTTTATTGCAGATAAACTTTGTTATTTGATTTTTTATGAAACCTTAATCCCAACGGCTTAAATTTCCTTCGGCTCTTTCAAAAAGTTCTTCGAGAACATTTTCAAGAGATCTTTTAGGAAGACCAGATTCTAAAAGTTTAAGCAATTGATTTTTAGTCTTTCCAAGATTATCTTGATGACAATACAAATTCATGAAATTGCCATTTTTATCGAAAATTACATACTCGCCGCTTTCATAATTATCTTCTTCGGCCACGATCCAGCCGATGCAAGGGAAAGCTTTGTTTATTTTATCAGTTTCTTCTTCCGTAAGCAGTTCGTATTCTTGAAATTCAGGTCTGTCATTTCCCCAAAAAGCAATAATCATATCGATAATTCCGGTAGAATTATGTTGAAGTGATTCTCTTTCCTGAATCTGATTAATGAAATTTTCTGGAGAAAAAATGTGAAAGATTTCATCTGATTCTATACCGCCGATGGTTTTATAAAAAGTGACTAATTCTTGTGGAATAGGCTGAGAAAAATAAGCTGTTAAAGTTTGTATTTCTTCGTTTGATGCCGGAGCAGCTTCTTGAATTTCATCATATTCAAGTTCGCATGACATAAGACGGTTTTTAATTTCTTGCATTGTATTATTATAATTTTGTAATTGGAATTTGAAATTTGGAATTGGAAATTTCAACCTTTAATGACGATTATCACATTGAATGTAAATTTCTTCTTTTGATTTGTCGATCAATGAAATTACCGGACAGCCAAATGATTCGTAAAGAAAACCAAAAACAACAGGCGGTTTGTCTTTAAAAAGTTTGCCCGTATATTGCTCAATGATGTTGTCTGGATTTTGATAATTTAATGGAGAAGGAGAAGTGCCTTCGCTTTGGCTGTATAATTTTTCAAGAATAATATCTTTTGTTTCGGGATTGAGGATAAGCAGACGACGTGCAAAAACTTCTTTCCTGCTGTCTAGATAATCTTGTATGAAATAGTGAAAACTGTTGTTTTTGTAAAAATACATACTACCCAAAGAGGTATTTTTCAGTAGTTTTCTATCTTCATTTTTTAAAGGTTTGGACGGAAATTCTGCACTGGTCATTTTTTTCCATGCAATAGCAGTTAAACCTTCTGTTGAAAATGGATTTTTTTTACCCACATAAACGATTGCATCGCGATAATATTCGCTGAATCCGTTTAGTAATTCTTTGTTTATAGAAAAACCAACCATATAATCATACGGTTTATATGGCCAGTCTTCCTGAGAAGAATAACCGTTGAGTAATGCCGAAGCTTTTAGGTTTTTAATAGCAAAACGAGCCAGTTTGTTTTTGCCGTAATCATAAGCAAACAAAGAATCGTTTTCGGAAATATTAATTTTAGACAGAAATTTTTTTCGATACTTCGCTTCGAGAGTCATATATTCTGCCGATAATATTCCTCTTTCTTCTATATTGGGCAGTGCTTCGGCATCGGTTTCGTTTAAAGGATAAATATCAGACAACGAAACAAAAGCGACATCACTGCTGTCTTTTGGCATAATTGTAAATAAGTTGATGCTTTCTTTTCTTGGAGTTTCTTGATCGGTTATGGAGTCTTTTTCGATATTTTCGACAGGAGCGGGAAGGTCTTCAACGCTTTGATTTTCTTGTTTTTTAGTGCAGGAAAATAGTAAAAGAAATGAAAATGTAAAAATGGAAAGAGCTTTACTATTCATAAAATGACAGTTTAATTTTGAAATTGGCTTTTAATATCTTAATCGATAAATGTAAGAAAATGATCGAAATAATAATCTCGAAAGAATACTTTTTTTATTAAGTCTCCTAATGATAAAACTCTTAACCTTTTGATAATGTGAAGTAATGTCAAAAACTTTACTTTTAATTTAAAATTAAAGTTATGGAAATCAATTGGGGAATTCTGGCGGTTGTGGCCGTGATTGTTTTGATAATAGTTGTCATTACAATTAGAAAAAATCTGCGCGAGAAAAAGAAATTGGAAGATTTGCTGAATAATGATTTTAAGAAAGCAGATAAAGATCGAGTAGACGGTGAAGACTCGGCTAATGAGAGATGATTTACAGCGTACGGTTGTTCTGATTTTTTTTGGATGTATGAACCTCTTACTACGATAAGATAGCTCCTAATGAAATTAATGAAGATAATTTTGGTTAGAACTATTTCTTTAGAAAAGCGCATCTAAAACGCATTAAAAAATAAAACCGTATCAAAATATTATTGATACGGTTTTATTGTGGAGAATACCGGATTCGAACCGGTCACCCCTTGCCTGCCAGGCAAGTACTCTAGCCAAATGAGCTAATCCCCCAATCTTTAGCAAATAAAGTCAATTATTTTTCAAAAAACAAATTTCAGATCGCTTAGTCAGAATTATTTTTCAAAAGCGTAACTTTACGTTTAAATCAATTTTTATGAGTTCAGAATATCAGAATGGTTCTTTACAGACTACTATAAAAAATACTGTGGCAACGGTGCAGTTTGGGCACCCGGCGAGTAATTCTTTTCCGAGACAATTGTTGAATCTCTTAACATTAGAAATTAATGAGTTGAGCAGGAATACGGCCATTTCGGTTATTATTCTGCAAAGCGAAGGTTCTAAAGTTTTTTGTTCTGGTGCTTCTTTTGATGAGCTTCTGGAAGTTAAAACGGAAGAGGAGGGAACTGAATTTTTTTCAGGTTTTGCCCATTTGCTCAATGGCATGCGAAGCTGTTCTAAAATAATTATCGGAAGAGTGCAGGGAAAGGCTGTTGGCGGCGGTGTCGGAATTATTTCGGCATGTGATTACGTTTTTGCAACCCCGGAAAGTGCTGTTAAACTTTCGGAATTGGCAATCGGAATTGGTCCGTTTGTAATTGAGCCTGCTGTTTCTCGAAAAATCGGTAAAGCAGCAATGACCGAAATGACGCTTTCTGCCCAAGAGTGGAAATCGGCAGATTGGGCTTTGCAGCACAAATTATATTCAGAAATTCACAGCGCCGATACATTAGATGAAACCGTAGAAAATTTTGCTCAGAAACTAAGTTCGTATAATCCAGAAGCTTTGCAAGAAATGAAAAAGATTATTTGGGAAGGCACAGAACAATGGGAATCCCTTCTTTTTGAGCGTGCCGCAATTACAGGAAAATTGGTTTTGTCTGATTTTACAAAGGCTGCATTAGTACAGTTCAAGAAATAATTTTGTATCAGATGCTGCAAGGCTTTCAAGACCTTCAAGACCTTGCAGCATTAAAATAATTTTAAAATGAAACTCATTTCATTACTTCAAAAAGTCGATGTGGCGGAGAAAATAAAAGAGGCGCCAGACAGCAGTTATCAGATTGGTGTTGTCATCGGATCTTTTATTCCTTTTGTAATTTTAATCGGTCTTGCTTACTGGATGTATAACCGTGCTAAAAAAAGAGACGAAAACGGTTATTAATTCGTAAATTTGCAACCTAAAAATGCAAATCGATGAGTAAAATCAGAATTACAAAACAATTTAATTTCGAAACTGGACACGCCTTGTACGGTTATGACGGAAAATGTAAAAACGTTCACGGACACAGTTACAAATTATCGGTTACCGTTATTGGGTCGCCAATTACAGACCGATCTAATGTGAAATTCGGTATGGTTATCGATTTTTCGGATTTAAAGAAAATTGTAAAAGAAGAAATTGTCGATCAATTTGATCACGCGACTGTTTTTAACGAAACTACGCCGCATATCGAATTGGCAAATGAACTGAAAAACCGCGGACATCATGTTATTTTGGTAGATTACCAGCCAACAAGCGAAAACATGGTGGTAGATTTTGCTCAGAAAATTGTAGCTCGTCTGCCAGAAGGAATTTCTCTTTTCTCACTTAAACTTCAAGAAACAGAATCTTCGTTTGCAGAATGGTACGCTTCTGATAATTTGTAAAAAAGTTAAAAGTGAAATGTGAAAAGTAAATTGTAAATGCTTTTCATTTCACATCTTACATTTCACAATTCACATCTCACATCAAATGAAAAAAATATATTTTGCTTCAGATCAGCACTTTGGTGCGCCCACTCCAGAACTGAGCTTGCCGCGCGAAAAGAAATTTGTGGCTTGGCTCGATGAGGTTAAAGAAGATGCAGAAGCTATTTTTTTATTAGGAGATTTGTTTGATTTTTGGTTTGAATATAAAACGGTTGTTCCAAAAGGGTTTGTTCGAATTTTAGGCAAATTGGCAGAAATTCGCGACAGCGGCATCCCGATTTATTTCTTTGTTGGAAATCATGATTTATGGATGAATGATTATTTTGAAACCGAATTGAATATTCCGGTTTATCATGATAACAAAGAATTTACTTTTAACGGAAAAACTTTTTTAATTGGTCACGGAGACGGAAAGGGTCCTGGCGACAAAGGGTATAAAAGAATGAAAAAGGTTTTTACAAATCCGTTTTCAAAATGGCTTTTCCGCTGGCTTCATCCCGATGTGGGCGTGAGTTTAGCGCAATACTTGTCGGTTAAAAATAAATTAATTTCCGGAGATGAAGACATTAAGTTTTTAGGCGAAGAAAAAGAGTGGCTGATTTTGTATGCTAAACGAAAACTAGAAACGAAACATTATAATTATTTTATTTTTGGGCATCGTCATTTACCAATGATCCGTACAGTGGGAGAAAATTCCGAATATGTTAATCTAGGCGACTGGATCGGTTACTTTACCTATGGCGTTTTTGACGGTGAGAAATTTGAATTGCATAAATTTGAAAAATAATTACTTCTTAGCGTTCGGATAAATCCCGATTCTGTGCGTTCTCAAGATGTAATTGGATAGTTGTTTACTGTTGGATAACTGAAAACTAATTGCATTCGAAGATTTCTTCGGCATGTGACATTCTACACAATTATCTGCTAATAAACTTCCAGAAACTGACTTTAAGGTTTTATCGGTATGTTTTATTGTCTGGTGGCAGCTCATGCAGATTTTAGAATAAGCAGCCCTGTTTTTAGAAGCATTGTCATGTGGATTATGACAAGTGATGCAATCCATTTTTTCACTTTTAATAAAGCACTTGCTTTGCGCCATTAAACGAAATTGATTTCCGTGAACATCAAATTGTGCCGTATCATTTATACTTTTCGTCTCACGGAAAAAATCAGATAAATGATCGCCTGGTTTAAAATCAAAACGAGATTTTAATTTCATTCCGTCGTTACCTGCATGACAAAGGGCGCAGGCATCTAGTCTTTGCTGTCTGTCCAAAGATTTAAAACTAACGATACTGTTTGCCGTTTTTACATTTGGATTTTTCAAATGAAATGCAGCATGCTTTTTTGCAGGACCGTGACAGCGTTCGCAGTCAATTCCGTAAACAATTGTTTTTTTATCGATAACGTCCAGCACCTCCATTGACATAAAATTTCTGTCTGCCGAGTTTTGGTCCACGGTTCTCGAACTGATGTTAGAGCTGTGGCAGGCATAACAATCCTTTACAACCATTCGGTCAAAATACGGTTTGTCTGCCGGAAAACCTGGACTTGTGGCCCAAGAATTTACAGAATGGTAAAAAGATAATGGTAATTCGTAGGTATTGCCGTCTTTCCAATACACAGAAGTCTGTGCATGTTTGGCGCCAAAAACAATTTCAAATTTATATCTCGCTGTTTCTTTTCCATTTTTATACAAAACCTGATACAAACTGTCGCCCTCTTTTTCCATGACCAATTTAGTATCTTTATCATAAACGAAAGTGTGATTTTTAGAGTCAAAAGCTCCAGAAACGTTGCCTAATACTGCTGGTGCTGTTGCTTTAAAATGAGAACTTTTTACTGCCATATCATATTCTGGCTTATGACATTGTATGCAGCTTTCTGAGCCTGCATAATCGGTTCCGCGCGGATCAATGTATTCTTCAGATTTATTGGTGCAGCTGGCAAAATAGATGGCCAGAAAAGATAGGACAAGTAGAAATACAGCTTTTTTCATTGTTGTAAATATACTTTTTTTTGATTTCAATCAAAATATATTTTAATAATGAAAAAATGCTGTTAAAATATTTAGAATGTTTCTTAATTCATCCCGACTCCATAAATATATTCGCCTAATTCAATTTTGAATAACGAACCTTCAACCAAATCTTTAATGGATTTTAATTCGGTCATATTAACCGCCAAATCAATAGAAGTACAAGGCGTTTTCAATAAAAACTTATGACAGGAATATTTCATTTCGCAGGCTTCGCAGCATGCATTTTCAATCATACTGTCTTCTATTAAATCGCAAAAACGATTCAATTCTTCAACGGTAAAATAAAAGCCGGTTTCTTTAAAAACTAATTGAACTTTATCTGAAAGAGTTGTATTATGATCCTTCCAGTAAAAAGCTATTCCAAAGTTATTATGGTATATCTGTTCTATTTCTCTCATCGTAAATCCTTTTGTTCCAACAAATATAAATATTATTTATATTAATTCTAAATAAAAAATTCATAAAAATTTGAAAAAATGTTTTTGAACCATATAAGTGATGTACTTTGAATTTTGAGTTGCTTTTTGAAACTCTTTCAAAGATTATTTCATAAAAAAAACCTTCAGTAAACTGAAGGTTGTCAATTCAAGTCTCAATATTAAATGAACTTATATCATTTATATGGTTAAAAAATATTATTTAAGCCATTTTTTTATGTTCGAAAGAAATTCGGTTTGTTGATCTACGAATAAATAATGAGAGCAATTATCCAGAAAAGTGAAGTGATTTTCTCCTGCCAGATTTTTAATAGAAGTAATTTGTGCCGACGAAAAAACACGATCCTCTTTTCCGTAAATAGTAAAAATAGGAATTCCAGAAGCTTTAATTTTCTTTAAAATTGGTCGGGTATCAATGTTATTTTGTTTTTCGTTTTGATAAAAAAGCAAAGGCGCATTTTTGTTTCTGATGTTGGTTTTGTAAAATTCACCGGCTTCATAATCTGCATATAATTTTTTAGATTCAGAAGTTGGATTTGGCATTTTAAAAAAGTTGTTTTCTCCAGCAAGTTCATAACACTTTTTGCGATATTCGGCTGAATTTTTGTCTAAATTTTCAACCGTTTTTATTCTCGATAATTGCTCAGAATCATTGCTGTATTTTTTCTTTAAAGTATTTAAAATATGGTCATAAGTTTCTTGCTGCGAAAATAAAGCTCCGGCTAAAACCAAGGCACTCACATTTTGCGGATATTTATGTGTATAAAGAGTTCCGACCAAACCGCCAAAACTGTGACAGAGAAGAACAGCCTTTTTTAAATGATATTTTTTATAAATTAAATTTAAATCCTGAAATGCTTCTTCATAAGTAAACTTTGCGTTAGGATCTGTTGATCTTCCTTCGCCTCTTCTGTCGTAAGCAATAACATAAAAGCCCTGATCGGCTAGTTTTTGTGCTGTCGTTCCTTCAAATAAAGTCGCGTTGCCGCTTGGTCCGCCATGAATGAAAATTATGGTTTTATCTTTTGAATTCCCGTATGTTTTGATGTACAAGTTTTGACCTTTAGCTATAAAAGAAAAGGTTGAAAATAAAACGATTAGTAATAATCTCATTTACACGGTTTTTATTTTTTTTTTAATCAACTACACAAAAAGTGAGTTATGCACTCTAAATTGAACTTATATAACTTATATGGTTTCAAAAAAAAGATTACTCCAATTTCTGATGATCTTCCATATCTCTTTTCAAATCTAAATTTCTAAAAGTAGGCGATTTTAAAGCTGTCACAATAACAGTAACAAGCGTAACGCTTCCTCCAAAAACAACCGATGTTACAGCTCCCATTAATTTGGCAGTTGCACCACTTTCAAACGCACCTAATTCATTAGAAGATCCAACGAAAATTGAATTTACAGCACCAACACGTCCGCGCATATGATCGGGAGTTTTAAGCTGTAAAATAGTCTGTCTGATAACTACAGAAATTCCGTCAGCAAGTCCGCTCAAAAACAGAGCAAAAACGGAAAGCCAGAATGAAGTCGAAAGACCAAATAAGATGATTGACAATCCAAAAACAAATATGGCTGCTAAAAGTTTTTTTCCTGCATTTTGATACAAAGGCACATAGGCAGAAACGAGCATTGTAATAAAAGCGCCTACCGCTGGAGCCGCTCTTAATATGCCAAAACCTTCAGAACCGACTTTGAGAATGTCTTGTGCAAAAACTGGCAGTAATGCCACTGCGCCTCCAAAGAGTACAGCAATCATGTCTAGGGATAGTGCTCCTAAAACAATCTGGTTTTTAAACACAAAAGTTAAACCTTCTGTAAGGCTGTCTTTAATTGATTCTCCAATTTTTGGATTAATAATTGGTTTTTTACTGATTTGTGATAAAGCGATTAAGGATAGAATAGAAAACCCGAAAACAAGACACATTGACCAGTGAACCCCAATCCAGTTAATTGAAAATCCTGCCAGCGCCGGCCCCATTACGGCTCCAATCTGCCAGACAGAACTGCTCCAAGTTGCAGCGTTTGGATATGCTTTTTTAGGGATGATAAGCGATAGAAGGGAGAAAATAGTCGGGCCCAAAAAAGCTCTAACCAATCCGCCCAAAAAGACCAATGCATAAATAGAATATAAAATAACGTTTGAAGATAAATCGCCGATCACTTTTGGCCAAGTCAATAAAAACAAGCCAAAACTGATGACAGAAAAGCCTAAAATACATTTGACCAATAAGCCTTTTTTCTCTCTTTGGTCTACAATATGTCCGGCAAAAAGTGCCATCGAAACAGCTGGAATAACTTCCATCAAACCAATAATTCCTAGCGAAAGCGGATTTTTGGTTAAGCTGTATACTTCCCATTCGATCACGATGAACTGCATCGACCAAGCAAAAACCATTGCAAAACGCAGTAATAAAAATACGTTGAATTCTCTATAACGAAGTGCCTGATACGGATCTGGCTTGTTGGATTTAGTTGTCATTTGTTCTAATGTCTTTTAGTAAAAGCTGTGTCGTAACTGTATTGTTCCACTCATTTTCAGCGATGGAATAGGCCAGTTGGAAAGTGTTCTGATTTTTGGCAATATCTAATTTTTTTCCGAGACCAAAGCCAATTGCTGCAATGCCTTCAGTCGCGATGTTTTGGGAGATTTGTTTGGCAAAAAGCCTCAGATGTTCATCTTCGGCACCTAGAGTTTTGGCATAGCCTGTATCTTTCAGGTCTTTTGTCATAAAAACCGGCGTCATGTTCTGAGGACCAAAAGGTTCAAATTGTTTTAAAATTCGAATTAACTTGGGTGTAATATCCGAAAAGTTAATCTCAGCATCGATTTCTATTTCTGGAGTGCGCATTTCGGGCAGAATAGTGCTTTCTACACATTTTTCAAAAGCTTCCTTAAAAGGTTGGTAGTTTTCTGCTTTTAAAGTCATCCCGGCAGCATACATATGTCCCCCAAATTGTTCCAGATGTTCTGCACAGGCATCCAAAGCATTGTAAACATCAAAACCTTTTACCGATCGAGCCGAAGCAGCATATTTGTCGCCGCTTTTAGTAAAAACCAAAGTAGGGCGATAATAGGTTTCGATTAGTCTTGAAGCAACAATTCCGATGACGCCTTTGTGCCAGTCTTCCTGAAAAACTACTGTTGAAAAGCGTTCTTGCTCGTTGTTTTCTAAAATTTGTTGAAATGCTTCTTTAGTAATTTTTTTATCTAAATCTTTTCGGTCGGCGTTGTATTGTTCAATTTCGGATGCAAATTGCTGTGCCTGCTCAAAATCAAATTCAGTTAATAATTCAACCGCATGATTTCCGTGTTTGATTCTTCCTGCCGCATTAATTCTTGGCGAAATTATAAAAACAACATCGGTAATATCTAAAACTTTCTTTTTTACCTGATGCACCAATGCTTTTATTCCCGGTCTGGGTTCGCTGTTGATTACTTTTAATCCGAAATAGGCCAAAACACGGTTTTCGCCCGTAATCGGAACAATATCGGCGGCAATTGCTGTAGCCACCAAATCCAGATACGCCACCAAATCTTCAATCTTCTGATTTCGATTTTGACCCAAAGCCTGAATCAATTTAAAACCCACACCGCAGCCGCACAATTCATCATAAGGATACTCGCAGTCTTCTCTCTTTGGATCTAAAACCGCTACAGCATCTGGAAGAAAATCGCTTGGTCTGTGGTGGTCGCAAATAATAAAATCAATATTTTTTGCTTTCGCGTAAGCAATATGATCAATAGATTTGATACCGCAGTCAAGCGCAATGATTAACGAAATTCCGTTATCGTCTGCGTAATCGATTCCTTTATAAGAGATTCCGTAACCTTCGTCGTAACGATCTGGAATGTATGTTGCAATGTTTGGGTAATACGATTTTAAATAAGAAGAAACCAAAGAAACCGCTGTTGTCCCGTCAACATCATAGTCGCCAAAAACCATAATATTTTCTTGGTTTTTGATTGCCGATTCAATTCTTGCAACAGCTTTGTCCATATCTTTCATTAGATACGGATCATGTAAATGTTCTAAAGACGGACGAAAGAAATTCTTTGCCTCGTCAAAAGTTTCTATACCGCGCTGAATCAAAAGGGTGGCAACAAAATCTTCTACATTTAAGGCCTGCGCCAAATGTTTGATTTTTTCTTCAGAAGGTTTTGGTTTTAAAGTCCAACGCATGGGTTGATTGTAGATTTTAGATTATTGATTTTAGATTGTAGATTTCTTAAATCGTTTAATCTGATTGGTAATTTTTTTTGCCACTCCCGATAGCTATCGGGATAAAAGATTTAAAAGGATTTTTAATCTGTAGTAGAGATATTCACTCTTTAACTTTGTCAAAGTTTTTTAGAGCGTAGATTTCAGAAATCTAAAATCTACACTCTAAAATCTAAATTATTACTTCGCTTCTAAAGCATTTCCTTCAAACTGAATTCCGTCCCAGCCTAAGTTGATGAAATTTCTAATGTTTTGGTGATTGGTTCCATTTGGATCGCCTAAAACTTCTTCAAAATAAAAAGCGCCAAAACATGCTAAAGTTTCTTCTTTTGTTAAGTTCTGCAGTTTTGCGAAAGAAAATAACTTGCAAGAACCAGAATTTTCGCCTGCTGCATTATGCTGTGTTCCGTTCTGAAAAGCAGTTGGAGTAAAGTTGTAGTTTTCCTCAATAACTGCAATAGTTTCAGGAAATGTGATTTGTGTTGGAGTTTGTTTTACTTTTTCTAAAAATGCTTGTATGCTCATGATTGTTATGTATTAGTTTTTTGCCACGAATTTACTTCGTCTGTTCGCTATCGCTCGAGTCACAAATTCCACTAATGTTAATTCGTGCTAATTCGTGAAATTCGTGGCGAAAATTATTCTTCGTCTTTTGAATATTTACTTTTCTTCGCTTCTTTCTCGATTGTTTTTCCAGCAACAACCACAACAATTTCTCCTCTTGGAGCCGTTTTTTCAAAATGTGCTAAAACCTCTTTTGCGGTTCCGCGTACATTTTCTTCGTGGAGTTTTGATAATTCACGCGAAACACATACTTGTCGGTCTTCTCCAAAATACTGAACAAATTCAGCTAAAGTTTTAACGAGTTTATGCGGCGAAACGTATAATATCATGGTTCTGGTTTCTTCGGCTAAAGCCAAAAAACGGGTCTGACGTCCTTTTTTCTCCGGCAGAAAACCTTCAAAAATAAAACGATCATTGGGGAGTCCGCTGTTTACAAGAGCAGGTACAAATGCGGTTGCGCCAGGCAGACATTCTACCTCAATTTTATTTTCGACACAAGCGCGAGTCAATAAAAAACCTGGATCTGAAATTGCCGGTGTTCCTGCGTCTGAAATCAAAGCGATGGTTTCGCCTGCTTTCAAACGTGCAATTAAATTTTCGGTTGTTTTATGCTCATTGTGCATATGATGGCTGTGCATGTGCGTGCCAATTTCAAAATGCTTCAACAGTTTACCACTCGTTCTGGTGTCTTCGGCCAAAATCAGATCGACTTCTTTCAGGATGCGAATGGCACGAAAAGTCATATCTTCAAGATTGCCAATTGGCGTTGGAACGATATATAATTTAGACATAGTTTATTTTAATTTTTAAACACGGATTGTACGAATGCACAAATTCTAATTTTTCTAAAAATTACACTGATTAAAATTCGTGTGAATCGGTGAAATTTGTGTTTTTAAGCGAATTTCTTCTCGATAATTCCAAGAAAACGTTCAGCATAATCATCTTTTCCTTCCCAATTATTGTAGTCTGGTTTTACCATGTTTTCGATAAAATCTTTTGCTTCGCTGAAAGAATCAAAAGTCAATAATTGGTTTAAAACACGACTGTAATCTTCGGTGCTGTTTCCAAAAAGGTTCTTAGTAAATGCGATTCTGTCATTTAAATCAACGTGAAAACCTCTAGCCAATCTTTCGTTTAAAGTTACCGTTTTCGATTCAGCAGGTTTTTCTGTAACTGAAGTTTCTGGCGTCGTCTTTTCTTTAAATTCTGAAATTGACGGAGCAGGAGCAACCGCTTCGATACTATCTACTTTTACAAATTGTGCGTCGGCGTAATTCAACCCGAAATCTTCAAATAAAATAGTTGGGATCGGAGAAGTTTCGGTTTTGGGTTCTTCTTTAACGACTTCTTTAATTTCTTCTGTTTCTAATTCGAAAGCAGGTTTGAAATCAGGAATTGGTTTTAATTCGCTGAAAGTTCTAAAAGAATTTTCCTCTTCCGATTTTATTTCTTCTTTAGTTTCAATTATCGGTTCGTTTACTTCTTCGACAATTGGTTCTTCAATTACTGCGATTGGCTCTTCTTTAATTTCGGTTACAGGTTCTTCAATAACTTCGGCCTCTATTTCTATAGTTGGAATTTCTTCAATTGCTGCAGCTTCCTGTTCTGAAACAATTTTTTGTTCAATAGGAGTTTCAGTAATTTCTTCTTTAATTGAAGCTGCTGCTAAAACCTCTTCTGGTTTTACTGCTGTTTCAATTACAGCAGGAACGTCAATAATTTCGTCTTTTTCAAAAATAGTTTCGATTTGCGACTCAATTTCGGCTTGACCGATAGTTGGTTTTACGGCATCGAAATTTTCTTCTACAAATTTTAATACCGCTAATTTCTCGTATAATTTCTGTGTTTCAAGATACAACTGATTGATGTCAGATTTGTTTTTAAGCTTCAAAATTCGGTGTGCAATGCTGATTAAATCGGCTTCCAATTTTTTTTTCATAACTATTGAAATTATCGTGAATAGGGTATTTTAGTATATTTTGTAATTGATTGTCTTTATTCTGGTGTAGAATTTTAAGTCTTATTTTTTATTCTGTTAATAAGCGATAGCTGTCTTCGATTTGATAAAAATTTTCTACTTTTGAAAAACGTAAAAGAGCAAAATTTTACACTTGTTTATTACTAGTACAAAGTAATAAAAACTATTCATTTTTAAAGGCAGAAAAATACAAAATGTTTCTCGAAAATACAGTAAATCACAAAGAACAATTTGGGTGGATTGAAGTTATTTGTGGATCAATGTTTTCGGGTAAAACCGAGGAGTTAATCCGCAGACTTAAACGCGCCCAATTTGCCAAACAAAGAGTCGAAATTTTTAAACCCGCTATTGATACCCGCTATCATGACGAAATGGTAGTGTCACATGACGCTAACGAAATACGATCTACGCCAGTTCCGGCGGCAGCCAATATTCTGATTTTAGCACAGGGCTGCGATGTAATCGGAATTGATGAAGCGCAGTTTTTTGATGACGAAATTGTGACAGTCTGCAACGATTTGGCGAATCAGGGAATTCGTGTAATTGTCGCTGGTCTAGATATGGATTTTAAAGGAAATCCGTTTGGGCCAATGCCGGCACTTATGGCAACTGCAGAATATGTAACTAAAGTTCACGCTGTCTGTACAAGAACAGGAAATCTCGCAAATTACAGTTTCCGAAAAACAGCAAATGATAAATTGGTAATGTTGGGAGAAACAGAAGAATACGAGCCTCTCAGCCGTGCAGCCTATTTTAATGCCATGAAAAAAAATCAGGAAAAATAGATTTAACTTCTTTAATTCTCTAAATAGTATGCAGGAAAAATCAAATCAAAGCGGAAAAAAAGTCAATACTGTGTTGTTGATTGCAGTTGGAATTGCGATAGTTTTAGTTGTTTTGTTTCAGTTTTACCTCTCTCATGATGCCAAAGAAACGAATACGGAAATAAATGAATTAGTAGAAAAGTATAATAAAAACTGTCCGTTACGTATTCAAGAAGGAATCCAGTTGGATAGCGTAAGTCTGCCAAAAGAAAGAAGAGTTCAATATAATTTGACATTATTGAATGTAGAAAAAGAAACCGCAGAAGTTGAGATTGTTCAAGAGGAGATTAGAAAAAGTCTTATCAGTACCGCAAAAGCTAATCCAGGACTTCAGATTTTTAGAGAAAAAGATTTTATATTGATTTACCATTATAACGACAAAAAGAAAGCTTTTTTGTTTGATATAGAAGTATTCCCATATCAGTATAAATAATCCCATATTTGTCAATATACCCAAACCCGATACGTTTTTAAAACCTGTCGGGTTTGGTTGTTTAAATAATGGTGTTCATTCATTCCATAGAAATGCTTGGTGAAAATATCACACGTTTTGTATTGCTCATGTACGAACTTCTGTTTTATCTAATTATCCAAAATTATATTGCTGTCGATCAAACGTTCCTACGGAACGTTTCTATGAATCCAATTAAAAAATATCTACCGATGAAACATTCCTACGGAATGAACTCATGAAATAATTACCGACACGTTTTTAAAATCTGCCAGGATTGTTTGTTTCATTCCGTAGGAATGTCTGGTTGGTAGAAACAATTTGATTTGTGAGATATCCGTTCCCTAGGAACGTTTGATTATAAAATGAATTATCGTTGAGGTTAATTACGTAAAAATAGGTGTTCCTACGGCACACCATGCAACACGTTATTTTTTTTTTGCTACCGACGAGATATTCCTATGGAATATTTATGATTGGTAATTATTAATGATATTTAATGTTGATAGGCTTTAGAAACCTGTCGGGTTTGGTGTTTCTAAAAGCAATTGTTCATTCCGTAGGAATGTCTGGTTGGTAGAAACAATTTGATTTTTGAGATATACGTTCCCTAGGAACGTTTGATTAACAAAATGAATTATTGTTGAGGTTTATACATAAAAACAGGTGTTCCTACGGCACACAATGCAATCCGTTATTTTTTTTTTCTACCGATGAAATATTCCTAACGGAATAATTAGCAATGCAAAATTATTTTGGGTATGAGTTATCTTGTAATTCATAAACCAGGCATGTTTTTAAAATCTGCCAGGATTGTCTGTTTCATTCCGTAGGAATGTCTGGTTGGTAGATATTTGAATTTAAATCGTGATTTTACGTTCCGTAGGAACGTTTGATGGACGGGACGAATTATTGTTAATTCCGTAAAACAGATGTTCGTGCAGCTAATAGCAAGCCTAACAGGTTTTAAAAACTGTTAGGCTTGCTATTAGCTGTAAAAACTTAATTTTTCTTAATCTCTTAATGGAGGGAAATAAAACCTAAATTTTCTTTCTCATTCTTGCTACGGGGATATCGAGCTGTTCGCGGTATTTTGCGATTGTTCTTCGGGCAATTGGATATCCTTTTTCCTTTAAGATTTCAGCCAATTGATCGTCTGGAAGCGGTTTTTTCTTGTCTTCTTCCTCAATTGTATTCTTAAGAATTTTTTTGATTTCTAAAGTCGAAACATCTTCACCCTGATCATTTTTCATTGCTTCAGAGAAAAACTCTTTAATAAGCTTTGTTCCATAAGGTGTCTCAACATATTTGCTGTTAGCCACACGCGAAATCGTCGAGATATCCAAACCAACCATATCTGCAATATCTTTTAAGATCATTGGTTTTAACTTGGTTTCATCGCCATCAAGAAAGAATTCTTCCTGATAATGCATAATGGCATTCATCGTTACAAAAAGTGTTTCCTGACGTTGTCTGATCGCGTCAATAAACCATTTTGCCGAATCCAGTTTTTGTTTGATAAACTGTACTGCATCTTTCTGCGCCGAAGATTTATCGCGAGAATCTTTGTACGTCTGCATCATTTCCTGATAATCTTTAGAAACGTGCAGAGAAGGAGCATTTCGTCCGTTTAAGGTCAATTCTAATTCGCCGTCAACAATCCTGATAGCAAAATCTGGAACCACGTTTTCAGTCACTTTATTGTTTCCTGTAAAAGAACCGCCTGGTTTTGGATTCAGTCTTTCAATTTCGTGAATCGCTTTCTTCAGCTGTTCGTTAGAAACGCTGTATTTCTGTAATAGTTTGTCGTAATGCTTTTTAGTAAAGGCATCAAACTGATTTTCGATAATATCAATCGCCAGATCAACATATTCTGTTGGTGTTTTATGCTTTAATTGTAATAACAAACATTCCTGTAAATCACGCGCTCCAACTCCCGATGGTTCTAGTTCGTGAATGACATGCAGCATTTTTTCCACCATTGCTTCATCAGTATAAATTCCCTGAGTAAAAGCCATGTCATCTACAATATCAGGAACGCTTCTGCGGATGTAACCCATATCATCGATACTTCCCACAAGGAATTCGGCGATTTCGCGTTCTTCATCATTCAAAATAAAAGTATTCAACTGATTGATTAAATCCTGATGAAAACTAATTGGCGAAGCAAAAGGCGTTTCGCGTTCTTCATCTTCGCTGTAATTGTTTACCTGAGTTTTGTAATCTGGTGTGTCGTCGTCGCTTAAGTATTCGTCGATATTAATGTCGTCTGCTTCGATTCTGTCCGATTCTGCATCATCATAATCGTCGTAGTCTTCATTTGCAAATTCATCTGCTTCGTACTCATCTTCTTTTCCAGCTTCCAGAGCCGGATTTTCGTTCATCTCTTCTAATAAACGTTGCTCGAAAGCTTGCGTAGGCAATTGAATTAACTTCATCAGCTGAATTTGCTGTGGAGATAATTTCTGGGATAATTTTAAATTTAAAAATTGCTTTAGCATATTTTGGGTTAAGAGTTTTGAGTTAAAAGTTATGAGTTGTTGGACTCGTAACCTATAACTTAAAACATTTTAATATTTCTCTTAAATGATTATGAGTCAAGATTTGACTCCTAACTCATAACAAATAACTCATAACTTCTATTAAAATTCCGCGCTGCCCGGAGTTCTTGGGAAAGGAATTACGTCTCTAATGTTTGTCATTCCTGTTACAAACAATACCAAACGTTCGAATCCTAAACCGAAACCTGCGTGAGTTGCAGAACCAAATCTTCTGGTGTCTAAATACCAGTATAATTCTTCTTTGTCGATTCCTAAAGCTTCCATTTTCTGAACTAAAACATCATAACGTTCTTCTCTTTCAGAACCACCAACGATTTCTCCAATTCCTGGGAAAAGGATATCCATGGCGCGAACAGTTTCTCTTCCTGGTTCTGTGTTGTCGTTCAAACGCATGTAAAACGCTTTGATGTTTGCTGGGTAATCGTATAAAATTACCGGACATTTAAAGTGTTTTTCAACCAAGTAACGTTCGTGTTCTGATTGTAAATCAGCTCCCCATTCATTGATTAAATATTGGAATTTCTTTTTCTTATTTGGAGTTGAATCTCTTAAAATATCAATTGCTTCTGTATAAGAAACACGTTTGAAGTTGTTTTCTAAAACGAAGTTTAATTTCTCTAACAACGCCATTTCGCTTCTTTCTGCCTGTGGTTTTGATTTTTCTTCTTCTAGAAGTCTTCCTTCTAAGAATTTCAAATCATCTCCACAATTGTCTAAAGCATATTTGATTACATACTGAATAAAATCTTCAGCCAAATCCATGTTGTCGTCAAGGTCGTTGAAAGCAACTTCAGGCTCGATCATCCAGAATTCTGCCAAGTGACGAGAAGTGTTTGAGTTTTCGGCTCTAAAAGTTGGTCCAAAAGTATAAATCTGACCCAAAGCCATTGCAAAAGTTTCACCCTCTAATTGTCCAGAAACCGTTAAGTTCGTATGTTTTCCGAAGAAATCTTTTTTGAAATCAATGTTTCCTTCTTCATTTTTTGGAAGATTGTCCAAAGGCAATGAAGTTACCTGAAACATTTCTCCAGCACCTTCAGCATCAGCTCCAGTGATAATTGGTGTGTTTACATACACAAAACCTTTATCCTGAAAATATTTGTGAACGGCATAAGACAATACCGAACGCACACGCATAATCGCTCCAAAAGCATTTGTACGTACGCGTAAATGTGCTTTTTCTCTTAAAAACTCTAAACTTGGTCTGTTTCTTAATTGAATTGGATAAGCTTCAGCATCGCTATCTCCTAAAATTTCGATTTTTGAAACCTGAATCTCATATTTCTGACCTGCTCCTTTGCTTTCTACCAAAGTTCCAGTTACAGAAATTGAAGTACTAGTCGTGATTCTTTTTAAAGTTTCTTCTGGTGTATTTTCAAAATCAACAACACATTGTATATTATTAATGGTAGAACCGTCATTAAGCGCGATGAACTGATTATTTCTAAAAGTTCTCACCCATCCTTTTGCATTCACTTCCTGTAGCGTCGTCGTACTGTTTAATAAGTCTTTAACCTTTGTGTGTCTCATTTTAATTTTAGATTTATAGATTGCTGATTTTACATTAAAATAAAACCAGTGTTTTTTATATCGAATTGCAAATATAAACGATAATAATTAATTTTTGAAGCTGTTTACTTCGTCAATTCGCTTTTAGCTCGTGTCCCGCTCTTTTTTCGCTGTATCTTTCTATTTTTAAAGAAAAAATAGAAAGAATGCCGCTTCGATCGGGGCTAGGGCAGTCGGTTTCAAAAGAAATATTTTTTTTGTTCTTGTCATTTTAATGAAAGAGAAATCTCCTCAAGAAACTCGACAAATTTAAAAATTACTAGAAATCACAGACTATTTTGGAGATTAGGTGTTATTCCATAAGTAAAATATAAAATCATCTTCAAAAAACAGTGCGGTCAAAATTGCTATTACTAATGAAATAGAAAATGCTTTACGGGTTTGGTTTTTTACTAAAAGATTAGATTTTTGTAAAATGAATTTTATTATGATTCCTCCAATCATTGTATAAATAAAAACAGTCAAACAAAAAAATAGTACGTGAATAAACGTTATAAATCGCGCTAATCCATATTGTCCTTCAGCTAAACAATTGCTGCTATATAAAAAAAGTAATGCAATTGCTGTAATTCTTTTTTTCAGCATTTTTAATTTGTGTTAATTCTAGAAATTAGCGGCAAAAAAATTACTTCTCCAAATTCTCCAATTCTTCTTTTTTAGTTTTTTTCTTTTCAAAAGTCAAAACTAATGAAGGCAGCACCACTAAATTCGCGAACATTGCAAAGACCAAAGTACAAGAAATCAATCCTCCTAGAGCAATAGTGCCGCTGAAACTTGATAAAGTGAAAGTCGCAAAACCTAAAATTAGAACCACAGATGTGTAAAATGTACTTACTCCAGTTTCTCTTAAAGCGCTGAATACCGATTTTTTTACTTTTCCTCTGTTTTGAATCAGGTCATGTTTGTATTTCGCCATAAACTGAATCGCATTATCAACCGAGATTCCGAAAGCAATACTGAATACCAGAATCGTTGAAGGTTTTAGCGGAATTCCGAAATAACCCATTAATCCCGAAGTAATACAAAGCGGTAAAATATTGGTAATCAAAGAAGCTGCAACCATTTTAAAAGATCGGAATAGATACAGCATCAAAATAGCAATAGTCAAAATTGCAAAAAGCAATGATTCGATTAAGTTGTGCGCCAAATAAGTAGTTCCTTTCTGGAAAACCAATGCTTTTCCTGTAATTGTAACTTCAAAGCGGTCTTTAGGGAAAATTTCATTTATTTTTTTGCGAAGCTTTCCTTCTACTTTAGCCATTTCATCAGTTCCGATATCTTTCATGAAAGTAGTAATTCGGGCATATTGTCCAGTCGAATCCACGTAAGCTTTCATTAGATTTTCTTTACTGTTTTTGGTTGCATTTTTAGCATATCCCAAAATAAAAGTCTGTTCCTGAGAAGTCGGCAATTGATAATATTCAGGATTTCCGTTATAGAAAGCTTGTTTTGCATATTTAACCAGATTGACAACAGAAACTGGTTTTGCCAATTCTGGAATTTCAGAAATGGTGTTCTGTAGTTCATCCATTTTACGAATTGTCGCCGGTTTCATGACACCTTTTTTCTTTTTGGTGTCAATCATGATTTCCAACGGCATAACTCCGTTAAATTCTTTTTCGTAAAACAGAATATCTTTAAAGAAAGAAGCGCTTTTTGGCATCTCACCAATCAAACTTCCTGAAACTTTCATTTGTCTTACTCCATTTAAACTGACAACAAAAAGAACCGCATAAATAATGTATACAATTGTCTTTTTGCCTTTCACGATAGTTGCGACAGCATTTAATAATGTTGAAATATAAGTTTTGTCCAAATGGTACAAATGTTTCGCTTTTGGCAATGGCATAAAACTGTAAATAATCGGCACAATAAAAAGTGTCAAAGTATATACAGAAAGTACGTTGATTGAAGTGACCAGACCAAATTCAAAAAGCAATTCGTTTCCTGTAATCATCAAGGTTGCAAAACCAATTGCAGCCGTTAAATTGGTCATCAGAGTCGAAGACCCGATTTTAGAAATTACACGCTGTAACGCTTTTGCCTGATTATTGTGTATTTTAATTTCCTGCTGGTATTTATTGATCAGGAAAATACAATTGGTAATTCCGATTACGATAATCAGCGGCGGAATAATAGCAGTTAAAATTGTGATTTTATATCCAAATAATCCCAATGTTCCAAATGACCAGGTTACACCTACAATTAAAATACAAATTGATATAAAAGTTGCTCTGAACGAACGGAAAAAGAAAAAGAAAATCAAAGAAACTGTCAATAAAGATGCACCAATAAAAAGTCCGATTTCGCCTTTCATGTTATCAGCATTAATTGTTCTGATATAAGGCATTCCTGAAACCTTAAGGTCTATCCCGGTAGTTTTTTCGAATTTAGCGATTTTTGGAACCAGATTTTTAAGTATAAAAGTCTTTCTCTCGGCAGTATTTACCAATTTTTTATTGATGTAAACCGCAGAACGAACACTTCCGGTTTCTTTATTAAATAACAAGCCTTCGTAAAAAGGTAAATTATTGAATAAATCGTGCTGAACGCTTTTCAAATAAGCAGGATCCAGAGTTTTATTTTGGTCGATAAATGGAGCTAAAACAAATTTTTCGTTAACCGTATCTTTTTCAAGTTTCTTTAAATCATTTAAAGAAACAACCAGATCAACTTCTTTTGATTTTTTTAAACCCGTCATTAACTCATTCCAAGCGGCATAATTTTTAGGCTTAAAAAAGTTCTTATCCTGAAAACCAATCACGACAAGGTTTCCTTCTTCACCAAACTTGTCCAAGAATTTTTGATATTCTTTATTGGCAATATGATCTTTCGGAAGCAGGTTTGCTTCTGTATACGTCATAGAAAGGTTTTTCCACTGATAGCCAAGAAAAATGGTCAAAGCAGAAAGTATAATCAATATTGTAATTCTGTTTTTAAGGATAATTCGGGCTAATTTCTCCCAAAATCCAACTTGAATTGCGTTTTTCATAAAATATTTAAAAAATGGTTGCAAATGTAGTGAAAAGCGCTCGTAATCTTAAAACAAACGATTCTATTTTACTTAATGTTAACACTTATGCCCCTGATTCAAAAAAAACTAGAATTTGACTTATTCTGATCTTTTAATCATGAGCTTTTCTCATATTTGCAGTTAATTTTAAAGAAGCAGCCAAAAACCAAAGATTTAAAGGATCAAAGGGATTTTTCTCAGCGTAATTCTAATTTTATAAAACAAATTAATTAAATGTATTTGAAGCATATAAAAGTTATAACAATTGCAGTAAGTCTATTGGTCTTGGGGATTTCTTTGACACAGAATGTGCTTGTTTTTAGTTTTAATAATGAAATAAAAACGGCAGCATCTTTTGATTATTTTTTTATGGGAGCAATTGCTTTGATGGGAGGCGGCACGCTGGAGCAGATTATTTGGCTGGCCAATCCGTTATCTTTAATCGCGATCAGGCAATTAGTAAAAAATGACGGTAAAGCGGTTTGGTATAGTCTTATTGCCCTTTCTTTAGCCATTTCTTTTTTCTTTTGGAACGAAATTTTAGGCTCTGAAAGTGGCAGCATGGCCAAAATTATTTCCTTAGAACCAGGTTATTATCTTTGGGTATTGAGTATCTTACTGCTGACAATTGGAATTTTTATTAATTTTAGAACATCATTAAAAACAATTTTACAATCTTAATAAATGCAAGAAAACACTACGACAACTTTTATTTTTTTAGCCATTATTTTTCTTTTGGTAATCATTATTGGATTAATGGTTTTTCAGTTAATGAAAGCCAAAAAATCGAAAGATGATGCTGAAGAAAGTTTTTTTGCGCTTGAAAGAAAAGTAAATGATCTTCAGTTAGAAACTTTAGAATCAAAACTAAACCCGCATTTGTTTAAGAATATTTTAAACTCGATTCAGTCGCACGCGTATCAGACTTATTTTGCTTTAGATAAATTGGCGAATGTTTTGGATTATATTTTATACGAAAGCAAAAAGAAATTTGTAACGGCAAAAGAAGAAATTGATTTTGCGATGAATTTAATCGAAATCAATAAAATAAAAATCAGTCCGCTTTTTGAGCTGAAGGTTAAGAAAAACATCAACGAAGAAGATAAACTTTACGAACAGCCTTTGCTTGCGCCGCTGATTTCGATAGATTTAATAGAAAATGCTTTTAAACATGCCGACCTTCAAAGTGCCGATGCTTTTATTTCGGTTGTTTTTGAGTTCAAAGACAATGCTTTTTTTATGACTGTTTCTAATAAAATCTCGGATAAAAAAGTATTAAAAAAAGAACGAAGCGGTTTTGGCCACAACACATTAGAACATCGCTTGAGAATTATTTATAAAAATAATTTTAAACTCGATCGTTTTGTTGAAAACGACGTTTACATTGCTCACTTAAAAATTGATTTACTTGAATACAAAACTGAAATGCTTACTGCTGGATGATGAACTTCCGGGATTAACGTATCTAAAAATGCTTTGTGAGCAGATCCATGAAGTTGAAATTGTAAAAACGTTTAACAACCCTGAAAAACTCCTGGCCGAAATTCCTGAACTCGATTTTGATCTCTTGATTTCTGATATCGAAATGCCCGGAATTGACGGACTTAATCTTGCGTCTCAGCTGCAGGATAAATTGGTGATTTTTTGTACCGCATACAAAGACTACGCTGCCGAAGCTTTTAATATTGATGCTGTGGACTATATTACCAAACCTGTAAAATTAGAACGGCTGCAAAAAGCGGTATCTAAAGCTATTGAGCGTTTTAATAAGCCGGAAACAGTCAAGAAATTTATACAGTTAAATACTGACAGAGGAAAAACGCTGTTGTATTTCAGTCAAATTCTCTATATAAAAACAGCGGTTGGAGATAGTCGTGATAAAACAGTGCTCTTGGAAGACGGTAGTTTTTTGAATCTAAAAAACATTAAATTTGATACGCTCCTAGAAGAATTGCCAGACGCTTATTTTTGCCGTGTCAATAAAAAAGAAATCGTTGCGGTAAAAGCAATTAAATTTTTTAATCATAACGAAATTGTACTGCATCATTTAGAAAAAAATGATAAAAACACAACGATTTTGCTGAGCGAAACGTATCGTTCTGATTTTTTGAAAAAGGTAAAGATGTAAATTTTTCAGCTGCGAGAAGGAGTGAAGTCAAAGTTTCCCGTTTCGAACTTATTACAAAATTTTTCCATCTTATTACATAGTTTGAAAATTAGGTTTAAAATTGCTTTTTCACCTAAAGACGACTTCTGATATTTGCTTCATAATTTTAAAAAATGGTTATGAATAACTTTAAAAACTCCTTATTTTACATTACAGTAATCGGTGGATTTACTGCTTTAATATATTGGGTAATTTCGCAGGGAGCTTCACTTGAAGTGGGACGAAATGTAGCGGTTAAACAAGTAGAAAGTAATCACTGGAATGATTTTCTGCATTCGATGATCGATAATTTACAGCATCCGTTAGCGATATTATTAGCGCAGATTGTGACTATTATTTTAGTTGCCCGATTATTCGGCTGGTTTTTTAGAAAAATCGGACAACCGTCTGTAATAGGAGAAATGATTGCCGGAATTGTGCTGGGGCCATCTTTGGTCGGAATGTACTTTCCAGAGTTTTCAGCAGCATTATTCCCAAAAGAATCTTTAGGAAATCTTCAGTTTTTAAGCCAGATCGGTTTAATTCTTTTCATGTTTGTAATCGGGATGGAATTAGATCTGAAAGTATTAAAAAATAAAGCCCACGATGCTGTTGTAATCAGCCACGCCAGTATTGTAATTCCGTTTGCTTTAGGTTTGGTTTTAGCTTATTTCATTTACGGAACTTTTGCCCCAGAAGGAGTCGCTTTTTCTTCCTTCGGATTATTTATGGGAATTGCAATGAGTATTACAGCATTTCCCGTTCTGGCAAGAATAGTGCAGGAGCGAGGGCTTCAAAAAACAAAACTGGGTACCATCGCCATAACCTGTGCGGCTGCCGATGATATTACAGCGTGGTGTATTTTGGCTGTTGTAATCGCGATCGTAAAAGCAGGGTCGCTGGCAAGTTCTTTTTATGTAATTGGTTTAGCAATTTTGTATGTGATTATCATGTTAAAAATTGTTCGCCCGTTCTTAAAACGTGTAGGAGATTTAAATTCGACCCGCGAAAGTTTGAACAAACCAGTAGTGGCGATTTTCTTTATTACACTTTTGATCTCAGCTTATGCTTCAGAATTAATCGGAATCCATGCTTTATTTGGAGCTTTTCTTGCTGGAGCGATTATGCCGGAGAATAATAAATTCAGAAATATTTTTATTGAAAAAGTAGAAGATGTCTCAATTATTGTACTGCTTCCATTATTCTTTGTTTTCACAGGTTTAAGAACCCAGATTGGTCTTTTGAACGATCCTGAATTATGGAAAATCACAGGAATAATAATCGCAGTTGCTGTAGTCGGTAAATTTTTCGGAAGTGCTTTGGCAGCTAAATTTGTCGGCCAAAATTGGAAAGATAGTTTGGCAATTGGAGCTTTGATGAATACTCGTGGTTTGATGGAGTTAGTCGTGCTGAATATCGGTTACGATTTAGGAGTTTTGTCTACAGAAATTTTTACCATGATGGTAATTATGGCGTTGATTACAACTTTTATGACAGGTCCGGCTTTAGATTTTATTGGTTTTATATTTAAAGATAAAATCACAGCGATACCTCAGGAAATAGGAAATAAAAGTAAATACAAGATTCTGCTTTCATTTGCTACACCTGAAAAAGGGAAATTACTTTTGAAAATCGCGAATAGTTTAGTCAAAAAACAAGGTGATAATTCGATTGTAACAGCGATGCATTTATCTTTAAGTACCGAAGTGCATTCTTTTGACATAAAAGATCACGAAAGAAAAATGTTAATGCCGGTAATAGAAGAGTCCGAAAAACTAAATCAAAATATGGTAAGCCTCTTTAAGGTTACCACCGATATTGATACTGATATTATTGATACAGCAAATCATGGTGAATATGATTTATTATTAATCGGTTTAGGACAGTCTATTTTTGATGGAACGCTTCTTGGTAAAATATTAGGTTTTACAACCAGAATTGTAAATCCAGATCGTCTTATTGACAAGTTTACCGGAAAAGAAGGTTTGTTCGAGAATTCTCCTTTTGATGAAAGAACACGTCATATAATTGCAAAAAGCAAAATGCCAGTTGGTATTTTTATTGATAAAGATTTTGAAGAATTAAATCAGATCTTTATGCCGATTTTTGATAAAGAAGATGCGTTCTTAATTGATTATGCTAAGAAATTAATCAATAATAACGGTTCTCAAATTACGGTTCTAGATGCCGGAGGGCAGGTAAAAAACATGAGAGAAATTCAGGAAAGTATTCGCTCTATCGAGCAAATCGCTCCAAATCATATTATGGTGATGAACGACAGAACAATTAAAAAAGAGTTTCTGGAAACGCAGAATTTAATGATCATCAGCCTAGAAAGCTGGAAGAAATTAATCGAATCTCAAAGTATCTGGTTGAACAATACACCTTCTGTTTTGATTTTGAAACCATAAAAATTTTTAAAATTTTCAATATTTAAAAATCCAAATTCCAAATTTCTGGGGTTTGGATTTTTTTGTTTTTGCCACAGCGATTTGAAAAGAGATTTGAAGGTGCTTTTTTAGAATCGTAGAGATGCAAAGCAACGGCTCACGTAATTTGTTTACCGCAAAGATATTTTGCCGAGATTTCGTTCTATTTCGCACAGAGATTTATTAGAGTGACCTTTGTCAAAGTTTTAAACTTTTACAAAGATTTCTAATGTACTTCGGCTTTTTGTAATTTCGATCCCGAGGCTTCGGGAGAGAAATCTCCACGAGTAACTCCACAATAAATATCCAATCTTTGTCCCGAAGCCTCGGGATAAAAAATTTGGAATTAACTCTTAAAGTCCCAGATCAATCACATAAGAAATCTTAACCGCGATATTATCTTCAAACTTCAATAATTGATTAGGTCCATAACGATAGAAACCGCCCAAACCAAAACCTTTGTAGATTTTATTTAATTCAATCCCTGATTCAAAAAAACCTTTGTTCAGTGTTTTGTATTCTGGACCAATATGCTGCTCTGGATTTTCCATATTTCCCCAAGCCATTCGAGTTACCAAAACCAAAGACGGACGAACTTTTTTCATGATTTTAATTCGGTCAAAACCATGTTTAATTTGAAACATAAGATATTGGCTCGAGAAAAATTCATTAAAAAACATCGTTTCAAAAGCGTTTCGTCCGGCAAAAGTAATACGCTGAACAACCGTTTCTTTTGTTAAATTGTTCGGAGAAGTGTTGTACAAATGGGTAAGCGGTACATCTCCCATAGCATATCCTGCCTGCAGCAATAGACTCGTTTTTTGACGGTTCAGGTATTTTTTCTCATACTCGGCCTTAAAATCGATTTTGGCGAAAGTAAAATCGTTTGCAAAAACATTCGGAAGCGACTGCGTATATTGAAAAGTAAATCTCGGGAAACGCTTATCGGTTTCATTTCTGCCCGTTGGAGTCTGCATAAAATCACTAAAAGGCGCCCAGACCAATGACAGCATAGCAGTTGTCATAATATAACTCGAGTACTGTTTTCCGTTTAGATTAAATTGGTAATCAAATTTTGGCTCAATATAATTTCTGGAAATTTCTAAAACAGCTTCGGTTTTTGGGATAATTTTAGATTGAATATTACCGCGCCATCCAGAGTATTCATAAAAAGTACTGATGTTAATCGGTCTGGGATCATAAATCTTAAAAACACGTTTATCTACTGCAAAAAGCGTACTTGCGATCTCACGAACATCGTCGGTATAGTAACCGTTAAACCATGTATTACTATGTTTGTCCAGCAAAACCCCGCCTCCCAGACTGTATTTGAACGCACCATCTTTTGTACCGTAAGCCGTATAACCTTCGATTCTGAATTTTTTCGAGAAACGATCATTAGTAATCCCGCCTAATCCAAGTCGGAAACCTTCGTAATTATTATAACTGATTATTTTTTTTAAATCCAGATCAACAGGACCGATAGGATAAAATCCATTAAGAATTTTTCGGCCGATTCCCAGACGTTTCTCTATTCTATTGCTTACAGAAATACTGTCCAGAAGCACATACGTTTTTTGGCTCTTCTCGTCGAGATTTTCTTTGCGGTAAGCTTCCCAGAAGCTTTCTGGTTTTTGTGCAGCATCGTCGTTGATTTCGATATAAAGAGAAGGGTTTTTTATGGGAGCCGCAGGATTGACACGAATGTCAAAGCTGTTACTCTCTGAAAGCAGATACGTAAAATCGGAAGCTGCTTTTGGCCTGCGTTCAAAATTTTCCTTGACATCACCATCAAACTGAATGGTGCCGCCTAGAATTTTAATGTCATCGTCATTTTTTCCTTTTACAATTTTGAAAGTCGTGTTGCTTTGAAACCATATTTTTTCTTTCGGAATATATTCAAATTCATGAACCCCGCTAATGTCCAAAACACCTTTTATTCTCATGACAGCTTTAGCAACTGCAAAATTTTCTTTATCAATATATAATACCCCTTCTAATCGGGATGCTTTGCGTTTTCTCTTTGGCTTAAAATAAATCATGTAAGCATCACGGCCCTTAATACTTACAGTATCCAGCAGTTTGTATGCATAACTTGATGGTGCATTGTTTGAAATTGGGTTTTCATATTTTGTTTCAAACAATTCATACTGCGGATCGTATATCGAAATAGACTGAAGATTAAATGCAATAACCTCATAAATTGGCTGTTTGAATCCTGCCATTTTAGTCCCCAGAATCGTTTCTTTTAATTTGTTGTTCCCGAACTGATACTGCGAAACTTTTTCTGTTTGAAATAAATGCTGTCTGCTTATGATTCCTTTGAATTTGTAATCAGAAGAATCAATATTAATCGTTTTCTTATCTAGATTTTTGTAAGCAGCAGACGAATCAATTCGGCCGCCTATAGAGTCTGGATTAGCCGTTACAATAAGTTTATTGTATGTTTTATATTCAAATGCATTTAGTTTTTTCTGAGGATCGTTTAATGATTTGCTCGCAATTGCTTTTCGAATTATGGTGAGCGCTGGGTTTTCATTAGAAACTACGACTTCTTTTAAGTCATCTGTTTTCTGTAAAAGCGAAACAGCATAAAATTTTTTATTAGGAATTAAAGCGATTGTTTTAGTCTGAAAACCAATATAAGATACCGTTAAGCTTGAAGCCGATGTGCTGATTTTGAAAATGAATTTCCCATCAACATCCGTAATAGTATTGTTGTTTTCTGAAGTAGTAATGGTAGCAAACGGAAGTGGATTATTATTTGAATCAGTTACGATACCGTTTATTTGAAATTGCGCTTGAAGTGTCAGCGTAAAAAACAAAGTCAAAAAACAAAATAGCTTCATACAGAGTAATATAGTTTCAAAAACGAAAAGGGTTTAATTTTCGTATGCAAAAATAGCAATAAAAAAATCCGTCTGATACAATTAACCAGACGGATTTTTATTTTATTGTAAATCTAACTTACACTTTCATGATTTCAGCCTCTTTTGCGACTAATAATTCATCTATTTTTTTGATAAAAGCGTTTGTTAAGTTTTGAACTTCATCTTCTGCAGATTTACAAATATCTTCAGAAGTTCCTTCTTTTTCTAATTTTTTGATGTCTGTATTCGCGTCTTTACGAGAGTTACGAATTCCGATTTTAGCATCTTCAGCTTCAGATTTTGCTTGTTTTGCCAAATCGCGGCGACGCTCTTCTGTTAATGGCGGTACGCTGATAATTACCATATCACCATTGTTCATTGGGTTAAAACCAATGTTAGCGATCATAATTGCTTTTTCAATTGCCTGCAGCATATTTCTTTCGAAAGGCTGTAATGTAATTGTTCGAGCATCAGGAACACTAATTTTTGATACTTGAGAAAGCGGCGTTGCAGAACCATAATAATCTACAAAAACACCTCCAAGCATTGCTGGAGAAGCTTTTCCGGCACGAATGTTTAGAAATTCTTTTTCTAAGTGTGCAATAGTACCATTCATTGACTCTTCAGTACTTTCTAAAATAAAATCTATTTCTTCAGTCATTTTTTTAGATTTTTAGATTTTTAGGCGATTTATTTGAAATAAAATAGAACGTCTAATTTACTAACGAATATAATTTAATTTTTAAGATTGCTTATCAATATTTATAGAATTCAGAAAATCTAAATTGTCTAAAATTCTACTATTCTAGGCAGTCTAGATATTTACTACAGTTCCAATATTTTCTCCTTCGCAGATTTTCAATAAGTTTCCAATTTTGTTCATATCAAAAACTACGATCGGCAGTTTATTTTCCTGGCTTAGCGTAAATGCTGTAGTATCCATTACATTTAATCCTTTTTTCAATACATCATCAAAAGAAATAAAGTCAAATTTTACAGCAGCAGCATTTTTCTCAGGATCAGAATCGTAAACACCATCAACACGAGTTCCTTTTAGAATAACATCAGCATTAATTTCGATACCTCTCAAAACCGCTGCAGTGTCAGTTGTAAAGTACGGATTTCCTGTTCCGGCTCCAAAAATTACAATTCTTCCTTTTTCAAGATGGCGGTCTGCTCTTCTTTTAATGTAAGGTTCCGCAATGGATTCCATTTTCAAAGCAGTCTGCAGACGTGTTTTCATGCCTTTGTCTTCAAGAGCGCCTTGCAATGCCATTCCGTTTATTACCGTTGCAAGCATTCCCATATAGTCGCCTTGTACTCTGTCCATTCCTGCACTTGCCCCTGCAACGCCTCTAAATATATTTCCTCCTCCGATCACAATCGCAATTTCTACCCCTTTGCTATGAATCTGTTTGATTTCATCTGCATATTCGGCTAATCTTTTCGGGTCAATACCGTATTGTAAATCACCCATTAGCGCTTCGCCGCTAAGTTTTAGAAGAATTCTTTTATATTTCATGTGTGTGTTGCGTTAATTTGTGCAAATATAGACATATTCTCATTTTTAAAAATAATGTTTGTAAAAATAATTTCTCTCTATATTTGAATAATGTTTTTTGTTTTTGTAAGAATTGGTTTAAAGGTACTGCCGTATGTAAAAATGGAAATAAAAAACATAAAAAATAGTAATTGAAAACTTTAAAATATGATTTGTACACTTTATTCACACCAAATTGGTTTTGAAAAAATTGTTGAGACAATCCAAAGCACTTATCCTAAAGCTGCTGTTGAAATAAGTACCCAAGCTGAATCTCAAACTGCCGAAGTAGAAATCAAAGGAGGTTTCCTGAGTTCTGGAAGTAAATTTACGATACAATACCGCCAGAGAGAAGAACCGTCTTACCAAATTCCAGACACAGACAATTGTTCGCTAACCGGAAATCTTAGAGGTTTGTATGGATATGTAGATTCTTTGCCATCAAAAAACGAAAAAATTAAGACTTTGTTTCTGCGTAAGATAGAGACTTTAAATTCGGAGTTTTCAATTAGTCAGGAAAAGGGACAAACCAAAGATTTAAAAGAGCTGATCCAAAAACTGGCGGCAGATTTTGATGCCGTTCTTTTTGTGCAGCCCAAAACCATAATCAGTAAATCTGACGGACAGCATTTTTTAGACCGAAATCTCGATTTACTGCTTGATACTGATGGACATTGTGATGTTGAAAGTCTTGAAGTAAAAATCAACAGTATTTATTACGATAAGCAGCCTGCTGAAATAACGGAACAACAAAAGAAATGGAAAGCCGACAGCGAAAAAATTCTGGAAGAAAGAGCTGTAAAAATCAATAAATACCTGCCGTTTATAGAAGCAGAAGAAGAGGTTGAATTGAGAACTCCGCAAGAAATTGCAACGCGTATCTGTATTCTGGCAATGACCAACTTAGTTGCCTTTAGTTCCATTTCAAATGAAGAAGCGGCTGCGTATTTGCAAAACTATAACTTGTGGGACTTTGTTACTCCAGATGAAAAAGATTTTCTGGCAAATCCGACAGAACAGAAAAAAAGCAGCGAGTCATGGAAATGCGAATGCATTTGGGTTTTGATGTACGCACTTAATAAAATAGAGGATCTTGGTTTTCCGGATGTTTTGTGCAGTTTAAATGATATTCCAGAACAGGACTATCCGGTTGGTCCGCATAAAGATCCTAATGATTTTATCAATTCGAATTTTAATGCCAGGAGTAAGGATGAAATACTAGCATTAAATGATTTGTATTACAGACTGGATTGGGCTTGTGTTGATGCAAGAATAAATGGAGAAGAAATGACAGAGGTGCATCCTGGGGTTGTGTATGAGCGCCATTATGCCTTAAACTGGCTGATAAATTATGGAGGAGCAGATTGGGATGATGTTACGTGCGATACCTAGAATTTATTAATATATCAGGAGTGATGACTTTTGTCTTAAAAGCGATGTTTTTATTATGACAAAAGTCATAATCCTGTGTTTGTAAAATTGCTTAAATTTATCGTACTCAAAAAGAAAAAAATATGAAAAGCATCGTAGCCAAAACATTATTCAGTACGCATTCCTATATTGAATACAGAAAACTAGTAAGCGATCTCTTGTCTGAAGGAAAATCTACAGGAAATGAACAGTCTGAAAGTTTGACGAATTACTCCAAACTGAATGAAGCGAGAATGAACAGGCTGGACAAAACCATCGCAATTGAAGAAGTGATTGCGCATAAACTTCAGAATTTGGAGAATCATTACATCTGGCTTGTGCTTTCTGAGGGCTGGTGCGGCGATGCAGCGCAGATCCTTCCAGTTTTAAATAAGATGGCGCTGAGCTCCAACAAAAAGATTGATCTTAGAATTGCACTTCGTGATGAAAATAACGATTTGATGAACCAATATTTGACAAACGGAGGAAGAGCAATTCCTAAAGTACTTATTATTTGCAAAGAAGCCGGAATTGTTCGTGCCGACTGGGGACCAAGACCTACAGGAGCTTCAGAATTAATGACAAATTACAAAAGAGATTTTGGAGTTATTGACGAAAAAATAAAAACAGATCTGCAGTTGTGGTATTTAACGGATAAAGGTATTTCGGTACAGCAGGAACTAGTCGGAATCATGGAAAGCATAAAGTACAACAGGTTATAATTAATTTAGAAAGTACTTTGATTCAGGATTTTTTTAAGTTAAGTTATTGAGAAACAAACAATTTGATCAAAAAAAATATCATAAAGTGTTTTTATATTAATTCTAATTTTGTAACTTAGTAAATAGAAACCCACTTCTATTATAACTTTCTGATTTACTCTTTGTATTGGTGTTTATTTAATGTTTAATAATTAAAAATACACTATTATGAAAAAGTTATTCGAAAGATTTTATGATTTCTTTTCTATGTTTTTATTCGGAGGGAAAAATGTGCCTCACTATTAACTCAGGAAAATAAGTATGAACTAATTTTACTTATTTACTTAAGGAAACACGGCACATTACTCCATAAAAAAGTAATGTGCTTTTTTATTTTTAGAAAGAAAATTAATCTTCTTGGGACTTGTAGCTAAAGAAATCTGTTAAGGTTACTCCAAAAGAAATACTTCCTATGCTTTTTTCATCGTGAAGACGAAAAGCATAATCGCTGATTTCTGCAAAAAGGATAAAATCATCAGAACCAATTCCGAGTTTTAGTTTTTTATATTCTCCGTTTAAGTTGCCGCGACCCAGAGCAAAACCTTTTCCGTAACCTGCTTGAAGCATAATTCTAGTTTCGGGACCGACTTTTGGACTTAATCCGAAATTTAAATATACAGGAACCGCAACAAGTTTACTGTCCCATTTCCAGTCTAGTCCGCTATGAATTCCGAAAGTAAGCCATTTTCGATAATGAACTCCATATCCGATTTTTGATCCTAAACCATTCGGAACAAAAAAAGCATTTGAAGAAGTAGATTCAGGATAATTTGAATTATCTCGATCTGGATTTCCTGTAATAGATACAGCGATGTCAAATTGCGTGTACGTGAATTTTGTTACTTGACCATTAATAAATAAATTAAAGAATAAAATAAATGCAATAGTCAGTAAAATTCTTTTCATACAAGATTTATTTTTTTAGGAGTTCTTCTTCAAACAAAGTAATGTCAATGGCGTTTTTTACGTCGTATTCGCCAATTCTAGTGCGTCTTAAAACGGTTAAGTGGGAACCTGAATTCATCGCTTTTCCAAAATCATAAGCCAAAGATCGAATATAAGTTCCTTTTGAGCAGACTACTCTAAAATCTACTTCAGGCAATGCTACTCTGGTGATCTCAAATTCATGAATAGTTGTTTTTCTGCTTGCAATTTCTATTGTCTCTCCAGCACGCGCATGTTCGTACAAACGAACACCGTCTTTTTTAATAGCCGAAAAAATAGGTGGTTTTTGGTCGATTTCGCCCAAAAATTGTTTTACTGTTTCGTGAATTAAATTTTCGTCGATATGTTCTATTGGGAAAGTCTGATCGATTTCGGTTTCTAAGTCGTACGATGGAGTAGTGGCCCCAATATAGAAAGTTCCGGTATATTCTTTTGCCTGCCCTTGTAATTCAGAAATTCTTTTGGTGAATTTTCCAGTGCAGATTAATAAAAGTCCAGTTGCAAGCGGATCTAAAGTTCCGGCGTGACCAATTTTGAACTTTTTTGGAAGTCCGACTTTATTGATCAAAAGGTATTTTAATTTATTGACAGCTTGAAACGAACTCCATTTTAATGGTTTGTCAATCAATAAAACTTGTCCGTCTAAATATTCTTCAGGTGTCATTATATAATGGTAAGCGGGTGAATGAAAAAGTGAATCAATAATAAAACGATTCCAGCAATAATTCTATAATATCCAAAAACTTTAAAACCGTTTTTAGTCAAAAATCCGATAAAAGTTTTGATCGCTAAAAGCGCTACTATAAAAGCAACGATGTTACCAATAATAAGCAGGTTTACTTGGTCGTGAGACAATTCAAAACCATCTTTGTAATAGTCGTAGCATTTTTTTGCCGTTGCGCCCAGCATAGTAGGAACGGCTAAGAAAAATGAAAATTCAGCAGCAGAAGTTCTGGTCAGCTTTTGTGACATACCGCCGACAATGCTGGCACCGCTTCGAGAAACTCCCGGGATCATGGCCAAACATTGAAATAAACCAATTTTTAAAGCTTTAGCATACGTGATTTCTGTTGAAATTTCTGGATCGTTTGGTTTATTAAACCATTCGTCTACTTTCAATAAAATAATACCTCCAAGTAAAAGAGAAACGGCTACCGTTACAGGATTTTCTAATAAACCGTCAATAAAATCGCTTAATAATAATCCTAAAACAACGGCAGGAATAAAAGCGACTAAAAGTTTAAAATAAAAGTCAAGAGTCTGAAAAAATCTTTTGAAGTACAAAACGACTACCGAAAGTATTGCACCAAGCTGAATCACGATCGTGAAAAGTTTGGTAAAATCATCATGTGCTATTCCGAAAAAAGAAGAAGCAATGATCATATGTCCAGTCGAAGAAACCGGTAGAAATTCTGTGATTCCTTCAATAATAGCAAGAACAATAGCTTGTAAAGTATTCATTAAGAATTTTAGATTTTAGATTTTAGATTTTAGATTTTAGATTGTCATCCCGAGCGATCCCGAGAATTCGGGAGAAGGGCATACTAATCTAGATCTTGATAATCTGAATTATTTAGTTTTTTTTGAAAATAGAAAAAATGGTGATTCCGAAACCTAATAAAACAGTTGTCGGTGCCAAACGTATTCTTCTAAAGTTGAAAATTTCTTCGTTAAAAATATTCGGATCTTTACTTCCGCCGCCAGACATTAAGATAAATCCGACTGCAATAACAGCAATTCCGATCAAAAGAATTTTGTAATTGATCTCGTCAAAAAGAAATTCTTGTTTGGACTGCGGCTGTTGTTGGTCTTTATAGTTGTTTTTCATTTTTATTTTTTTATTCCTGATCAACTCAGAATTGGTATTTATTATCCATTAAAAGCCGAAGGCTTTTAAAATCTAAAATCTAAAATCTAAAATCTAAAATCTAAAATCTAAAATCTAAAATCTAAAATCTAAAATCTAAAATCTAAAATCTAAAATCTAAAATCTAAAATCTAAAATCTAAAATCTAAAATCTAAATTAATAAAGATCGTCTGTTCTTAAATTCAAGAAACGCTGTGTTGCAAAATGCGTGCTTATCCAAGTGATTAAAACACCTAATCCGAAAACTGCAAGTAAAACTAAAGCAATTAAAACTTTGTCTTCCAGAATTCCCAATCCAGGGAAATTGGTTTCTACATAAATTAAAAGTGCAATTAGAGCGATAATCGCCAAACCAGCACCCAGCATTCCTAATTTTACGCTTCGCATTACAAAAGGTTTACGAATAAAAGCTTTTGTAGCACCAACCATCTGCATGGTTTTGATGATAAAACGATTTGAATGTATCGATAAACGAAGCGAACTATTGATTAATAAAACGGCAATTACAGTAAGGAAACCGCTGATAATCAAAATCCACATACTTACTTTTCGGATGTTGTCGTTCACCAGATTTACCAATTGTTTGTCGTAAACAATATCAGAAATCATAGTATTTTGACGCAGACGGCTTTCGATTTTAGCGATACTGTCTCTCTCTACATAATCTGCTTTTAAGTGAATATCGTAGGAATTCAATAAAGGATTTTCTCCCAAAAAGGTTAAGAAATCTTCGCCGATAATATCGGTATGTTCTTTAGCAGCTTTTTCTTTAGAAACATAAACATAAGACAATGCAAAAGGAGCTTTTTTTAAGTCATTGTTAAAAGCTTTAATAATACTGTCATTAGCTTCGTTTTTGAAGAAAACCGTCATGGCGATTTTTTCTTTAAAATCATCCGCTAATTTTTTAGAATTAATAATGAACAATCCTAGTACTCCCAAAAGGAACAATACCAAGAAAACACTTAATACTACCGAAAAATAAGAGGAAATTAACCTGCGCTTTTGAAATTTATCAAAGTTAGAACTCATAGTATGCTTAAATTATGTGGTAAAAATAATAAAGAATTTCTTTATTTAAAGTTATTAACAAACTTTTATAGTATAAATGTACGATTTGATATTGAAATAAGAAATCTGAAAAATAGATTTAACCGCAAAGAGCGCAAAGTTTTAAGTAATGTTAGCAAAGTAAAGAAGAATAGCCACAGATTAAAAGAATTAAAAATGATTTTTAAATCCTTTAATTTGTGGCTGAAAAAAAATAGGCAAGTCTGCATTTTTGCGGTTCGAATTAACCTTTGCAGCTTTGTGCCTTTGCAGCTTTGAACCTTTTTTTCTAAATTTTATTCGTTTCCCAAACTAGTGACAAATAATACAATCCGCCGATTGAGGGCCCTCCTAGAATCGAAGTATAGGGTTTGTTGAGGATATTTGTTCCGCCTAATTTTGCTGAAATTCCTTTTTTGAAAGCATAATTTATCTGAGCATCCATAGACCAATAAGCAGGAACCGTTCCTGAAACCAAAAAAGAAACATAATCAAAATTGTTCTGATAGCGTGCCGTTGCGCTCGCGCCCAGATTTCGCCAGATATTATTGACCAATAAAGTTCCGTTTACATTAAATTCAGGCGTATTAAAACCATCTTCCAATCCGTCTTTGTCATCTGTTCGGTCAAGTTTGGTGTAGGTGAGATTTGTTAATGCCGTAAAAGTTTCGTCAATTCTGTATTTTAAACCTAAACTTCCGCCGTAATTAAAGATTTTACTTTTAGAATTCGTCCATAAGCGGTAACGACTTTGCGTTGTTCTGGAATATAAGGAGGTCGGAATCAAATTAGGATCTGTTGTATTCGGGATACTGGCTTCGACCTGCGCAATAAAATTTTTATAAGCATTGTAATAAAAATCGGCGTCAATATAAAGGGCATTATTTAAAGCAATGCCGCGAACCCCAATTTCAAAAGAATTTACAAATTCGGGTTTTAAATACGTATACGGATTTTTTTGAAGCGTGTTTTGGTTTTTTACAATCGCGGCCGCCTGTGTGAGACCTAATGTATTTACATCATTATTAACCTGCGACTGAAATTTATCTATTGAAGTTTTTGTATAAGAGTTTTCAAAAATACCATCAGACATAATTCTCAAACCTCCGACACGTTTTACGCCGCCCGAATTTACATTAGAAAAGCCTTCGAAAATACTCGGAAAGCGATAGCCATTTTGGTAAGAAGCTCTAAAATTCAGACTTTGTTTTGGGGAATATACTGCTGTAAATTGCGGTGTTAATTTAGCATCAAAATAATCGGCTTTGTCAATTCTCAACGTTGCTCCCAAACGCAGTTTACTTTCAAACAAATCTTTAGTTAACTGTGTAAAACCTCCAGTTTTTTGATAGGTCAGATTGCCGCCGTCATTTTTTGGATTGATGAAATAATTCCCGTCAGGAACAATAATATAATTTCTGTAATCAAAACCACTCAGCAATTTGGCATTGATTTTTTCGAAAAAAGGTATAAAAGCTTTATCCCAATTTAGCAAACCTTCTGCATGAACCAAAGTCGATTTTACGCGTAAAGCTGCGCCAATGTCCCAATTATTAATGTCGATTAATTCGTTTTTTTTGTTTTCGTATGCTTCAGTTCCAGGTTCAAAACGACCTTGATCAGATTGTGTTCGGGCAATTTTATGCGCCTCTGCAACTGTTGCTCCGTTTGTTACCGCGTTTTTATAAGCAGTACTATAATCTGCAAACCATTTATCATCAGATTTGTAAGCACGATCCATGTTTTCTGCCAGTGAGCGCAGGTTGTATGAGTTTCCTGTATTTTCGGTCGTGGCATATGCTTTTACTTGATAAATAGGCGTATGGTAATCAACCGCAAATTGATTCAATGTATAATCATTTAAGCTAAAGCGATTAGAGCGTTGATAAATCGTATTGATCAATGCCGTTTTATAAGTCAGCGAGAGTTCGTGATCTTTTTTTGGTCGAAAGTACAATCCAAAATCAGCTTTGTAATTTTTGATATCGTAATCAGAAATATCCGTTTCACGATAGCCCGTTCTTGCCACCACATAATTTTTTCCGTTTAGATTTAGTGTTTTTCGGTTTGCAGACTCGTTTCCGTAACCGTTTACTTCATCATAAGCGGGATTATCAATTCCGAATAAATTAGTAGAAGCATTTGCATTCGGAGCTAGATCGGTTCGGTCATCGGCAACCCAATCTTTTCCGCCGGTTGTCGAAGCATTTACTTTGAAAGCCAGTTTTTCGCTAAAAGCTTTTGCAAGTCGTAGATTAAACTGAGAATATACTTTTGGTGAAAACCGATCTACATTTCCAATGTGATTTACGCCCGTCAATTGCTGAATACTGATGCCTTGGTATTCAAAAGGATTTTTGGTTTGAATGTTTGCCAGACCGTTAATGGCATTCATTCCGTACAAAGCCGCCGCGGTTCCGGGAATAATTTCGATTTTGTCAATATCCAGATCATTGGCGCCCAAAGCGTTTGCAATTGGAGCACCCAAGTGTGGCGCCTGATTGTCGATTCCGTCAACCAATTGGGCAAAACGAACATTGGTAGAATTGGCAAAACCTCTCGTATTGATGACTTTAAAACCCAAACTCGGCGTAATAATTTGTACACCCTTTACGTTTTCTAAAGCCTCATAAATACTTGGAGAACCCATTATTTTGGCTTCCGCCGATTTTAATTGTTCAATACTAATCGGCGAGCGCATCCAGCTCTCAGAACGACGCGAAGCTGTAATTACAATTTCGTTTAATTCTTCTTTTTTGATACTGTCTTGGCTTTTTTTAGAATTTTCTATTTGAGAGAAACTTTTAAAACTTATAAAAAACAAGAATAAGTAAAGTTGTATCTTCATGATTTTACTATTTAAGCAGCATGTTTAAAGGTTGTGAAAGTACGGTGCCTTTTTCAGTGTGTTTTAAAATGAATACTGCTTGATTGAAAAATGGTTTTTAGTTAACAATAAAAATTAAAGCAATATGTTTTAAAATGAATACTGGTTTTTAGAGCAAAAAAACTATTTTTTTAGCTTCTAGAATATGATTAAAATCATCATTACAGTTCTGGAAACAATAATTACTGCTTATTAAATTACAATTTTAAATTTTGCGTTTCTTTCAAAGCAAAATCTTTAATGCGTTTTTCAACTTCATAAAATACTGCTATAGCACGTTCGCCGGCTTCGGTCAGTTTTGCGCCGCCGCCGCCTTTTCCGCCCAAAAGTTTTTCTACCAGCGGACTTTCAGCACGCTGATTCATTTCTTCTACCAATTGCCATGCTTGTCGATACGCCATTTTCATTTCTTTGGCTGCATTGGTAATCGAGCCGTTTTTTTGAATATTTTCTAAAAGCCAGACTTTCCCGATTCCCAAAAATGGACCCGAAGTTTCTTCGATCCAAATTCGGACTTCAATATTGTATTTTTTATTTTCTGACATTACTATGGTTTGTAAGAAAGCTCTTTTTTAAATGTGATTTTACAAAACATACAATTATTGTTTTGAACTATTTTTAAAAAGCATTTCGCATTATAAAAATACACATAGTTTTGTTATCTGTGAGAAATTTATTTCTATTAAATGTCTTTTGAGAATAAAAATCTATGTTTAAATGCATTAAAAAGCTCTAGTGAGAATCGCTACGTGTTTTTTTTGCATTTGCAATTATACGTATTTTTACTTAATTCAAAATAAGTATTTTTAGATTTTATTTGTTTGTCAGCGAAATAGCTTTGGTACAATCTACAATAAATGTAAATTTGCGCTGAATTCATAAAGTGATAAACCTTAGAAACTTTGTCACTTTGCAACTTTGTACCTTAAAAAAATGAAATACAATCCAAACGAAATAGAAGCCAAGTGGCAAAAATATTGGGCAGAAAAGCAAACTTTTGCGGCAAAAAACAACTCTGAAAAACCGAAGCACTATGTACTCGATATGTTTCCTTATCCATCTGGAGCAGGATTACACGTGGGGCATCCGCTGGGGTATATTGCATCAGATGTTTATTCTCGTTTTAAAAGACACCAAGGCTTCAATGTTTTGCATCCGATGGGTTATGACAGTTTCGGATTGCCTGCAGAACAATATGCGATTCAGACAGGACAACGCCCTGAAGATACAACGCGCGTAAATATTGACGGAGGTGTAGATAAAGAAGGAAAGCAGATTGCAGGATACAGAAAACAATTAGATAAAATCGGATTCTCTTTTGACTGGGCTCGTGAAGTACGTACGTCAAATCCTGATTATTACAAACATACACAATGGATTTTTATTCAATTGTTCAATTCTTGGTATTGCAGAAAACAAGGACAGGCTTTTGATATTTCAGAATTGGTAACGGTTTTTGAAGAAAGCGGAAACGCTTTGGTTGAAGCAGTGTGCGACGACAACGTAGCAATTTTTACTGCGGATGAATGGAAATCATATTCTGAAGATCAAAAAGAAAAAATCTTACTGCAATACAGAATGACCTACTTGGCAGAAACCGAGGTAAACTGGTGTCCTGGTTTAGGAACGGTTTTGGCAAATGACGAAATTGTAAACGGAGTTTCGGAGCGCGGCGGTTTTCCTGTTATAAGAAAAAAAATGACACAATGGAGCATGCGAATTTCTGCTTATGCAGAGCGCTTACTTCAAGGTTTAAATGATATTGACTGGAGCGAGTCTATAAAAGAATCTCAAAGAAACTGGATCGGGAAATCAGTCGGGGCGTTGGTTAAGTTTCAAGTTTCAAGTAGCAAGTCTCAGGAAGATGCGCAAAGTGAAGCAGCTTTAAACGTGAAACCTGAAACAAATTATATAGAAGTATTCACAACTCGTCCTGATACTATTTTTGGAGTGACTTTTATGACTTTGGCGCCAGAACATGATTTGGTGGCTAAAATTACAACTCCAGAACAAAAAGAAGCGGTTGAGACCTATATCGAAAAAACAGCAAAACGTTCTGAGCGTGAGCGTATGGCCGATGTAAAAACCATTTCGGGAGTATTTACAGGAGCTTATGCAGAACATCCTTTTACAAAAGAACCAATTCCGGTTTGGATTGGTGATTACGTTTTGGCAGGTTACGGAACTGGTGCTGTAATGGCGGTTCCTTGCGGAGACGAAAGAGATTATGCTTTTGCTAATTTCTTTAAAGGACAAAACGGAATGCCGGAAATCAAAAATATCTTCGCTAATGTTGATATTTCTGAAGCAGCTTACGGATCAAAAGACAACGTAGAAATCGCTAATTCTGATTTCTTAAACGGATTAAATTATAAAGACGCGACTAAAAAGGCAATTGCCAAATTAGAAGAAATCGGGCAGGGAACAGGAAAAACAAATTACCGTCTGCGTGATGCTGTTTTCTCTCGTCAGCGTTATTGGGGTGAACCTTTCCCGGTTTATTATGTAAACGGATTGCCTAAAATGATTGATGCACAGCATTTGCCAATTATTTTGCCGGAAGTGGAGAAATATTTACCAACAGAAGACGGTTTGCCTCCGTTAGGAAACGCAGCTGTTTGGGCTTGGGATACTGCTAAGTCAGCAGTGGTTAGTACTGAGTTGATTGACAATGTTACTATTTTTCCATTAGAATTGAACACGATGCCAGGTTGGGCGGGAAGTTCATGGTACTGGATGCGTTACATGGATGCACACAACGAAAATGAATTTGCAAGCAAAGAAGCGTTAGCTTATTGGGAAAGTGTAGATTTATACATTGGCGGAAGCGAACACGCAACAGGTCACTTATTGTATTCTCGTTTCTGGAATAAATTCTTAAAAGACAAAGGTTTTGCTCCAACAGAAGAACCATTCAAAAAACTGATCAATCAGGGAATGATTTTGGGAACTACAGCTTATGTTTACAGATTGGAAGGAACAAATACTTTTGTGTCTAAGAATAAAATTGAAGGTCAAAATGTACAGCCAATTCGTGTTGATGTTCATTTTGTTAATTCTTCTGATGAATTAAATATTGAAAAGTTCAAAGCTTGGAGAGAAGATTTTAATACAGCAGAATTTATTTTTGATGAAAATGGAAAATACATTGTAGGTCGTGAAGTCGAAAAAATGTCGAAATCATATTACAATGTTGTCACTCCAGATGATATTTGTGCTGAATACGGCGCTGATACATTACGTTTGTACGAAATGTTTTTAGGTCCGTTAGAGCAGGCAAAACCTTGGAATACGGCTGGTATTTCTGGTGTATTTGGTTTCTTGAAAAAATTATGGAGATTGTATTTTGATGATAATGGTTTAATCGTAAACAACGACGAACCAACAAAAGACAACTTAAAATCGTTGCATAAAACGATCAAAAAAGTAGCTGATGATATTGAGAATTTCTCTTTCAATACTTCGGTATCTCAATTTATGATTTGTGTGAATGAATTGTCTTCTCAAAATTGTCATTCAAGAACGATTTTAGAACCATTAGCTATTTTGGTTTCGCCATACGCACCGCATATTGCAGAAGAATTATGGTCGCAATTAGGACATACAACTTCTATTTCAGAAGTTCCATTCCCAGTTTTTGAAGCGAAACATTTGGTTGAAACGAATAAAGAATACCCAGTTTCTTTCAACGGAAAAATGCGTTTCACCATCGAATTGCCTTTGGATTTAACCAAAGAACAAATCGAAGAAATCGTAATGAAAGACGAAAGAACACAAAAACAATTAGACGGAAGAACTCCAAATAAAGTGATTATTGTTCCTGGTAAAATAATTAACCTTGTAGGGTAATTATTTAAAATTTCAATATTTAAAATTCCAAATTCCAATTTTACGATTGGGGTTTGGGATTTTTTTTTGTCTCTTTTTGTCAGTCTGAGCGAAGTCGAAGACCATATAAGTGACTCTACAAAGATTGGCGATTTTCTTTACGGAGCTTCGTGCGTGGTCTTCGACTTCGCTCAGACAGACAATGCATAAAGTTTGCCGAAGCTTCGGGAGAGAAAATCTCCGCAAGTAACTCTACAAAGAGTGGCGATTTTGATTGCGGAGCTTCTTGCGTGGTCTTCGACTTCGCTCAGACAGACAAACTATGCATTTTGCCAAATAAAAATTAGTGGAAATTGGTGCAATTTGTGGCAAAAAAACTTTGCGCTCTTTGCGTAAACCTTCGCGTACTTTGCGGTTAAAAACCCTTACCAACATTGAGATTTGGAATTTTATCATTAAAAGTTAAAAAACTTTTGTAACATTTTAATAGTTGTCGTATCCAAAGCATGGATCCGATTATTTATAAACTTAAAAACTATTAAAATGAAAAAGTATATCATATTAGTTATCGCATTCTTATTTTCGGCCTTATGTTTAAATGTTTTTGCACAGACAAAATCATATCCGTTTGAAGTTGTAAAAACGGGAACTGGAAAGCAATCCATTATATTTATTCCAGGATTTGCGTCTTCTGGAGAAGTTTGGAATGAAACAAAAGCCAATTTTGAAAAAAAATATACTTGTTATACCTTAACAATGGCCGGATTTGCAGGAACAAAACCAGAAGCGAATCCGTCATTTAAAAATTGGGAAGACGGTATTGCAGCATTCATTAAAGACAAAAAAATAGAAAAACCAATTATTGTAGGCCATAGTATGGGCGGTGGTTTAGCATTGGCAATTGCTTCAGATTATCCAGAATTGGCAGAAAGCATAGTAGTTGTAGATGCACTTCCTTGTCTGGCAGCGTTGACAGATCCTTCATTTCAATCCAAAGAAAAGAATGATTGTTCTGCAGCCGTAACGCAAATCACTGCTTTGAATGAAAAACAATTTTACGATATGCAAAAACAAACCATGCCAAGACTTTTATCAGATCAGTCAAAATTGGAAATGGTAGTAGACTGGAGCGTTAAATCAGACAGAAAAACCTTTGCCGAAATGTACTGCGATTTCTATAATATCGATTTGAGAGAGAAAATCGCTTCGATAAAATGTCCGTCATTAATTTTATTAGAATCTTATTTTATAAATTTAAAACCAGCAATTGAAGATCAATATAAAAATTTAAAAACAGCTGCTTTTAAGTATGCTGATAAAGGATTGCATTTTATAATGTATGACGATACAGTTTGGTACATGGCTCAATTGAATAACTTCATAAAATCTTAGAATGGAATTTGAAGAAATCTACAAAACGTATTGGGATCGAATTTTCAGGCTTTGCATGGGGTTTGTAAACGATCACAGTGCGGCGCAGGATTTGGCTCAGGAAACTTTTATCATTGTTTGGCAAAAACTCGAAACCTTTAGAAACGAATCGAGTATCGGAACATGGATTTTTAGAATTGCTGCTAACAACTGCCTGCGGCAGATCGAAAAAGAAAAGCGTTTTCCGAAATCGGATCTTCCAATAAATTTAAGCGAAGAAAAACAGCAGTCTATAGAGCCGCAGATTCAGTTTTTGTACAAATGCATTGCCGAACTTCCAGAAGCCGATCGTATTATTATTTCATTAGAATTAGAAGAAATTAAACAGGCAGAGATTGCTAAAATCGTCGGGATTTCTGAAGCAAATGTGCGGGTTAAAATTCATAGAATAAAAGAAAAACTGACTCAAAAATTTAAACAAAATGGATAATATAGATTTCAACGATTTATGGAAAAAACAAACCGTAAGTCAGTCCAGTATAGAAGATTTAAAAAATAGAATAAAACAATTTAAGAAAGCTTCTCTGCGCAGTGTATTAAAAACCAATCTGGTGCTTTTTGCAACTTCTGCTTTTATCATTTTTATCTGGATTTATTACCAGCCGCAGTTTATTTCGACAAAAATCGGAATTGTTGTAACGATCTTGGCAATGGTGATTTATGTAGTAGTTTACAATCGTTTGTTAAAACATTATAAAGAAATTGATGCCAATTTGACCAATCAGGAGTATCTCCAGAAATTAATAGTCATCAAAAAGAAACAACAATTTATGCAGACAAAAGTATTGAGCTTGTATTTCTTGTTATTAATGGCTGGAATCTTTTTGTACATGTATGAGTATGCCTCGAGAATGAAATTGTATCTGGCCTTAATAACCTATGGCGTAACCTTTTTGTGGATTGCTTTTAATTGGTTTTATATTCGTCCGAAACAAATTAAAAAACATCAGGATAAGATAAACAGCCTTGTCGAAAAGTTTGAAGAAATAAACAATCAGTTCTAATAAAAAAAGAAGCCTCGTAACGATTACGAGGCTTTACTTTTTCCAAAAACAAAAAAAAAATTAAATTCTAAATGCGAATTTATATGGGAAATACGTGAGCAGTAAGAGATGCTGTTACAATGCCATCGCTGTTTGCTTTTGCAGTAAGTTCGTTTACAATTTTTCCTCCAACATACATTTTAACAGTGATAGTTTGTCCGTCAACTCCGCCGTAACCACCTGCAGATATAGTTGCTCCACTAGATTTTGGTTCAGCTGTAAATTCTTTAACCCATGGAAGAGCATTAATATCTTCGCTTAAAGCATTCCCGCCTTTTTCCATATAAGTTGTAGAAAGTTTCCCTGTAAAATTTCCTGTTACTTCATATTTTACGTCTCTAGAGCTGCCTGATGCATTATCGTCATTATCACTGCTGCAAGAACCAATTGTAAATGCAAGTGTTACCACCAGCATAATTTTTTTCAAATGTGTTTTCATGTTCCAGTTTTTAAGTCATTAATATTTGAAATAATCTATGAACAAAGTTAGAATCTAGACTAAGTGACCACAATACCTGATAAAGTGTATTTTTTTTTACCTGATATCAGGTAAAAAATGCTTTCTTTCTTTTGTGGGGTATTTTGTTTTAATAACTTTGGCTAAATACCACCACATGAAGAAATTTTACGCCTGTTTTATATTTTTGTTTTTTTCTGTCTGCTCGTATTCTCAAGTTATTCTTTCTTTGGATGATGACAGAGTTTATATTGACAGTATTGTTAATATTACTAAAAACACAAAATCAGATAGTGTAAAATGTTTGAATAGTTTCAGACTTTCGAAGTTGTTTTTAATGGTTCAGGATGCCAAAAGTTCTAAAGAATATTTGGAACAGGCGAATCGGCTGAAAACCAAATTTCCTTTTTTACAAGACGCTTCGCTTTTTTACAATGCCTCTGGTTTTGTAGAAAAAGGTGATTTTGCAGGGTTTGAGAAAACACTGCTCGATGCCAATTCAAAACTTAAAAAATACTACAACAAAGAAGCCTACCGTCTTCGCGCCATAGTGCTCCAGAATTACGGAATCATGCAGCAGCGCAAGAATAACGAAAATGCGTATATGAAGCTGTTGGTTAACGAAGCAATCCCAGTTGCGAAAAAAAGCGGCGATTACGAATTAATAAGTGCATTGAATAAAGCAGTTGCGATTATTTTTATGAATAATAGCGAACGCGAAAAAGCTGCCGAATATCTGGATCAGGCTCAAAAATATATTGAATTTGCTACTAAAAAATCTCCAACTTTGGCAGAATCCAAAATAGAGACTTATATTATAAATGCTGAAAATCTGGTAGAACTCAAACATTTTTATGATGCTGAAAAAGTGTTGGAAAAAGCATTTTTAACGCTCCAAAAACATCCCGATTCCAACCTGAATGATTCTTATTTTTATTCGGAAGGAATTTATTTTGCTAAACAAAACAAACATAAAGAAGCTTTGGCAAGTTTTGAAAAAGGCATAAAGTCTTCTGAAAAACATCAAAATACAATTGCATTAAACCGATTGAAATTTGCTGAATATGAAGTGTTTTTTAAATTAAGAAATTTTGCTGAAGCCAAAAGAAATCTGGAATATTTAGTAGAAAAAACACCTTTTATAATTGATAAAAAGAACTACTACAAAGAGTTGTCAAAGATTTATAATGCTACAAAAGATTTTTCGCGAGCCTATTATTATTCGAACAAATACAATATTATAAACGACAGCCTTAATGGAGTACAATTAAAAAACGAAATTGTCGAGCTGGAAGCGAAATATAAAAAAGCCGAAAGCGAGAAAAAAATTTCGCTGCTGCAGTCCGAAAATGAGAAAGCAGTTTTGCAGGTCAATAATAACCGATTGAACTCGATGTTGTTTGCGGTGCTTTCGTTTCTTTTGTTTTTAACTGTTTTGTTTTTATGGATTTATAATAATTATCAAAAAAAGTTAAGCTTTCAGAAAGAAGTCAATCTGCAGCAAGAACTGGATTCGTTGGAAAATCGGGAGAAATTGTCTATCTCCAATGCATTGATTGAAGGGGAAGAAGTAGAAAGAAAAAGAATTGCCAGAGATTTGCACGATGGACTCGGAAGTATGCTTTCTGGGCTTAAAATGCATTTGAATCTGGCAGATAAAGAAAAAGGTGTAGACACGTCAAACATCAATTTGATGCTGAACAATTCGATTAAAGAGCTTCGGAATATTTCTCAAAATTTGATGCCCGAGAGTTTAATGAAATTAGGCTTAGAACATGCTTTAAGAGATTTGTGCGCATCACATTCTAATTCACAAACGATAATTGAATTTCAATATCTGATAAAAAAAACCGCTTTCCCGCAGCATTTTAAAATCGTCATTTTTAGAATTATTCAGGAACTTTTAAATAATGCTTTGAAGTATTCTAAAGCCTCAGAAATCTTAGTTTCCTGCTCACAGAACAAAGATGTATTTTTTATCACGGTAGAAGATAATGGGGTTGGTTTTAATGTTGAAGAAGCGGAACAACGTGACGGAATGGGATTGCGGAATATTAAGAACCGAGTAGCGTTCTTGGATGGAAAAATAGAAATTGACTCAGAAATTGGAAAAGGAACTTCGACTTATATCGAATTAAAAATATAAAAATGAATTATAAAACGGTAATTGTAGACGACCATCCAATAGTGATTTCGGGAATTGCAGGCTTATTGTCGGATTTGGAAAATATTGTAATCGTCGAAAAATTCGAATCGGGAGTGGCTCTTTTAGAATATATTGAAGATCATAAAGTGGATTTGATTTTAATGGATATTTTTCTGCCGGTTATAAACGGAGTTGATCTTTGTAAAACGATTAAACAAAAATATCCGAAAATGGTAATTATCGGCATGAGCAGTCAGTCAGAGCGCAGTCTGGTGATGCAGTTTATTCAGAACGGAGGAAATGGCTATGTTTTAAAGAATGCGTCTTTTGATGAGTTTAAGGATTGTATTTATAAAGCGATTGAGGGTGAAATTGTTTTTAGCGAAGAGGTAAAAACGATTATCAGTCAGCCGTTATCTGAAGAATTGGAACGGATTCCGAGTTTAAGCAGAAGAGAACGCGATATCGCACTGCTGCTTTCGCAGGGAAAATCGACACAGGAAATTGCAGATGATTTGTTCCTGAGTTTTCTAACAGTCCAGACGCACCGCCGAAACATTCTTCAAAAATATAAAATGAAAAATGTGGCAGAATTAATCGCATTCCTGCTCAAAAATAATCTTTTGAACTAGACAAAATTGGTAAGAAAATGTCAAGTTGGCATTTTGTTAATTTGGTTCATATTTTGATGTTTGTTTTGTAACTTTAAATTATTAAATCAAAAAACACAAAGAAATATGGGGTATGGATATTTAATTATTGCTGGAGCTATCATGTTATTCAGCTGGCTTGTAAGTGCTCAGCTGAAGAGTAAATTTGAATTGTATTCGAAATTACAATTGAGAAACGGAATGAGCGGCCGTGAAATTGCAGAAAAAATGCTTGCTGATAACGGAATTACAGATGTACGGGTAATCTCGACACCTGGTCAGTTAACCGATCATTATAATCCTTCAGATAAAACAGTAAATTTAAGCGAAGCAGTTTACAATCATAGAAATGCCGCCGCTGCCGCAGTTGCAGCACACGAATGCGGGCACGCGGTACAGCACGCAATTGGTTACGAATGGCTGACGATGCGTTCTAAATTGGTGCCGATTGTAAGCGTAGCATCCAACTATGTGCAGTGGATTCTAATTGCCGGAATTTTGATGATCAAAGTTTTTCCGGGATTATTATTAATAGGAATCATCATTTTTGCAGCGACAACTTTGTTTTCGGTAATTACACTTCCGGTAGAATATGACGCTAGTAATCGTGCTTTGGCTTGGCTGCAAAACAAACACATGCTGACGCCAGAAGAACAAGCAGGAGCAAAAGATGCTTTAAAATGGGCAGCAAGAACGTATGTTGTTGCGGCAATTGGTTCTATAGCAACGCTGTTGTACTATATCTCTATTTATTCGGGAAACAGAAGGAATTAAATAATTGAGATAATTGGTCGATTAGCGAATTAGTCAATTAGAAAATTTATAGCAAACCCGGCAGATTTTTAAATCTGTCGGGTTTTTGTTTTATAGGTTTGCGTATTTTAGAATTAAGAATAGAATTATCCATATTCCTGAAATGATATAAATACAGTTTAGATATTGTTTGTTTTCGGATCTGTTGTATTTGAAATAAAGGATTAAAGTGTAAATAACACTAATTGGGACTGATAATAAAAACAATAAAAAACCTAAGCCTGGAGTACAGACCCCGCTTGGAGCAGTTTTTTCTCCAATGTAAGTAAGTATAGCATATATCGTAAAAAATAATATTGTTTTAATTTCAGGTCTAATAGTATTTAACATCGGTTTTATTGGGATTTGGAATTTGTTTTTTGAGATTTAAAATATCTAATTTTCAAATTATAACATTATCTAATTCTAAAGCTGTATTTGCCTGTCAATCTGCTGATCCAGCGAAATAAATGTCTCGGTTCTGGAAACGCCTTCAATTGCTTGAATTTTATTGTTTAAAAGCGACATTAAATGTTCGTTGTCTCGGCAAATGATTTTAATCAGTACGGACCAGTTTCCTGTGGTATAGTGGCATTCTAAAACTTCAGGAATTTTTCTAAGCTCTTTTACTGCTTCAGAATTTCGGGAAGCTTTGTCAAGATAAACACCGATAAAAGCCATTGTATTGTAACCTAGGACTTTTGGGTTTACGGTAAATTTTGAACCAGAAATGACACCAGATTGCTCGAGTTTTTTCAATCTCTGATGTATGGCGGCTCCAGAAATTCCGATTTTATTGGCAATCTGCAGAATTGGTTTTCGGGCATCGTCCATTAAGTAGCGCAGGATTTCTTTGTCGATACCGTCTATTTCAATTAATAGGGAATTGATTTTCATAACTTAAAATTTGAAACTATTTTTTGTGATTTGGGTTTGGAATAGAAATCAAATGTAGTTAAAAGGTGTTGAAAATAAAATTCTAGTATTTAATAAAGTAAATTCCAATTTTTAAATTCCAAATTCCAACTTTAGAAAATAGTCTGTGTTTTAATTTTGGTATGTGGCGGCATAGTATAGTTTTAACTGCAAAGTCTGCAAGGATTTTTAAATTTTATTGTTTAATTGTCTAAAGTTCGCAAAGCTTTGCATTGATACAGTTTCGCGAACTTTAGATTTACACAGAACTTAAAGATAGAAAAACCTTGGGGAATTTGCGGTTAAAAAATACTTCAAAAAAAAATCCAAATTCCAAGTGATTAGTTTGGGATTTGGATTTTTAAATATTGTAATTTCTTCGGTTTTATTTGGCTTTGTTGGCTTCGGCAATATATTTTTCTAATGCCATTGTCATCGAAGGTGTTTCTGGAGTCGGAGCAAGAATATCAATTCTTAAACCGTGATCCAAAGCTTCTTTTTGAGTTGTGCTTCCAAAAACAGCGATTCGAGTGTTGTTTTGTTTAAAGTCTGGGAAGTTTTTAAACAAAGATTTGATTCCTGTTGGGCTGAAAAAAGCTAAAACGTCATAATAAACATCCGCAAGATCAGACAAGTCACTCATTACAGTTTTGTAAAAAATAGCTTGTGCCCAATCTACTTTAAGACCGTTAAGTGTTACAGGCGCATCTGCATTTAATTGATCAGATGCTGGAAGTAAAAATTTTTCGTCTTTGTACTTCTTAATTAATGGAGATAAATCTGCAAAATCTTTTGCTCCTACGTAAATTTTACGTTTTCTGTAAACAACGTACTTTTGAAGATAAAACGCTACAGCTTCAGATTGACAAAAATATTTCAATCCTTCAGGAACTTTGTAACGCATTTCATCAGCCACTCTAAAAAAATGATCTACAGCATTTCGACTTGTTAAAATGATCGCAGTGTAATGATTAAGATCGATTTTTTGTAATCGAATCTCTTTTGCGCTAACCCCTTCCACATGAATAAATGGTCTGAAATCAATTTTTATTTTGTGTTTTTGTTGGAGCTCAAAGTAAGGAGAATTCTCCACTTTAGGTTCAGGCTGTGACACCAAAATTGTTTTCACTTTCATATTATAAACATTTTCTAAGCACTCCCTTTTATTATCCAATAATACATAAGATAATAAGGGGCTATTTCAAGAGCGCAAAGATACAAAATAAAATAAAATAACTTACTGATTATTGCATTTTGATATGTTTTAATTGAAATAAAGTAAGAGTATACGCTAATACACAGCGAAATGCCTATGATTGTTAGGGGTACAATTTTTGGAATATTGTTGTAATAAAATAAAACAGCGTTAATTGGGAGGATTAAAAGGCCTATATAAGTTCTGTAAGTTACTTTTTGTAAGTTAAAAAGCTCTACAAACTCATCAATATTAAAAGAAGCTGCTACAATTTTTTCGATTAAATATTTCCCCAAAATAAAATAAAGCAGAAAAGTGGCGATCTGAATAAACAAAATCCAGTCGGTTTTTTCGGCATAACCAAAAATGTTCAACGTAAGCAGAATAAAAAAGGCGTACGATATAATCTGTACAAAGAACAAGCCTACTGTAAAACTGCTTTTTAAGTGGTTATTGTCACGATAAATCTTAGCGTATTTATCAGAAAAAATAAGCTTGCTGAATTCACTGAATCTAGTTTCGTAAGCAGATTTTGTCATGGCAACAACAGCAAAGGCCAGCACGAATAAAAGTGTTGCCCAGTCTTTGTTTTCAAGAATTCGAGGGTGAAGTTGTTCAATCATAGCGATACAAAATTAGTAATTTTTTGGTGCAATACTTTTATTATATATTTATTATGAATCAAATGCTATAAAAAGTTTACTTTTGCGGTGAAATTACCGAGATAAAATGAATGATAGTATTGTCATAATCCCCACATATAACGAAATTGAGAACATAGAAAGTATAGTAAGAGCTGTACTTTCGCAGCATAAATCTTTTCACTTGCTGATTATCGATGATAATTCTCCAGATCACACGGCAAAAAAAGTAATTGCTTTGCAGGAAGAATTTCCAGACAAACTTTTTTTAGAACAAAGAGCCAAAAAATCAGGTTTAGGAACGGCATATGTTCATGGCTTTAAGTGGTCGTTAGAGCGCGATTATCAATTTATTTTTGAAATGGACGCTGATTTTTCGCACAATCCAAACGATTTAGAAAAATTATATGATGCATGCCACTTTGGCGGCGCAGATCTTGCTATTGGTTCTCGTTATGTAAAGGGGGTAAATGTGGTTAACTGGCCGTTAAGCCGTGTCTTAATGTCGTATTTCGCATCTGTTTATGTGAAGTTTATTACCGGAATGAAAATTCACGATGCAACTGCAGGTTTTGTTTGTTACAAAAGAGAAGTTTTAGAAAAGATCAATCTCAATAAAATAAAGTTTGTTGGCTACGCGTTTCAAATCGAGATGAAGTACAGAACCTACTGTGCCAAATTTCAAATTACCGAAGTTCCGATTATTTTTACAGACCGTACAAAAGGGGTTTCTAAAATGAGTAATGCTATTATTAAAGAAGCTATACTTGGGGTAATTTCGCTGAGATTAAGAAAACTATTCAATTCATTATAAAACAATCGCGATGAACAGGATTTTAATAAAGAATGCCAAAATTGTAAACGAAGGAAAAATTTCTGAAGGTGATGTTTTGATAGAAAATGATTTGATTGTTGAAATTGCCGATAGTATTTCGCTTAAAACATCAGATTGTATCGTAATAGATGCTGAGGGCAATTATTTAATGCCCGGTGCGATTGACGATCAAGTACATTTTAGAGAACCTGGATTAACACACAAAGGAGATATCGAATCGGAGTCGCGTGCAGCGGTTGCGGGTGGTATTACCTCTTTTATAGAACAGCCCAATACGGTTCCGAACGCGGTTACTCAGGAAATATTAGAAGATAAATATAGTATTGCTTCTGAAAAATCATTTGCGAATTATTCTTTTATGATGGGAGCAACGAATGATAATTTGGATGAAGTTTTAAAAACGAATCCAAAAAATGTTGCTGGAATTAAAATTTTCTTAGGATCTTCGACAGGTAATATGCTGGTTGACAATGAAGCAGTTTTAGAAAAGATTTTTTCGAGCACGCCTATGTTAATTGCTGTTCATTGTGAAGATGAAACTACGATTAAAAATAATTTAGCAGCGTTTAAAGAACAATACGGGGATGATGTTCCTGTAACGGCACACAACTTAATTAGAAGTGCAGAAGCTTGTTATATTTCTTCTTCAAAAGCTGTGGCTTTGGCAAAAAGAACGGGAGCCAGACTTCATATTTTTCATCTTTCGACTGCAAAAGAAATGGAATTATTTACGAATAAAATTCCGTTGGAAGATAAAAAAATTACAGCCGAGGTTTGTGTACATCATCTGTGGTTTACTGATGAAGATTATAAAACAAAAGGCAATTTTATTAAATGGAATCCTGCGGTGAAAACGGCTGAAGATCGTGCCGAACTATGGAAAGCTTTAAATGACGGAAGAATTGATGTCATTGCAACCGATCACGCTCCTCATACAAAAGAAGAAAAACAACAGTCATATTTGAATGCGCCATCTGGAGGGCCGCTTGTGCAGCACGCTGTTGTGGCAATGTTTGAAGCGTATCATCAAGGTAAAATCAGCGTGGAGAAAATCGTAGAAAAAATGTGTCACAATCCAGCTAAAATTTTCAAAATAGAAAAAAGAGGTTTTATCAAAGAAGGATATTTTGCCGATTTGGTTATTGTAAATCCGAGTCTGCCGTGGAGTGTGAATCAAGATAATATTTTGGCAAAATGCGGCTGGTCTCCATTTGAAGGTTTTACTTTTAGATCCAGAATTACACATACATTTGTAAATGGCGAATTGCTATACAACAACTTCAAAGTAAAAGATTCCAGAGCTGGAAAAAGATTATTGTTTGACAGATAAAAGATAACTATGAAGAATTTTATAGTATTACTATTAGTTTTGGTTCTTTCTGTAAGCTGCAAAAAAGAGCTTGTAAAACAGCCGGCAAAACTTATTGAGAGAGGTAAAATGGTTGATATTATGTATGACTTGTCGCTGCTAGATGCTATTCGATATCAAAAACCATTGTCTTTGGATTCTATTGACAGCAGTCCGACAAAATTTATTTTAAAAAAATACAAAGTAGACAGCCTTCAGTTTGCACAGAATAATATCTATTATGCGGCAGATTACGAAACTTATAAAGACATGTTTGATGAAGTTTCTGACAGGCTGGCCAGAAACCAAAGAGCTGTGGATTCTATAGTAAAATTAGAAGAGAAAAAGGCAGCAAAAGCAAATAAAAAGAAGCCGGGATCAAAAACAAATGACACTATAAAGAAACCAGAATTAATTACAGATCCTAATATTCCTCAAGACCGTTAATTATCAGCGGTGCTTTTTATATAAAGATAAACATCAGAAAAAACCGTTCCCAGAGCGGTTTTTATTTTTTCATTAGAATACAGATTTTTAGAATAGGAAGCTTTTGCTGTGGCTTTTGTAATACTTCTTCTTCTGAAAAATAAAGTCGAAAACAACCAGTCTGCCATCCAAAGGAAATGCATAAAAAAGGGCTTGGCATGAATCGATGGTCTTTTTACTTTTAAAGTGTCCGCCACAGTATTTAGGATTTCTTTAAAAACAATATTGGCAGCAATTAAGGTAAAACGTTCATTTTTGATATCGCTTTTCATTAACTGAAACGTAATTTTTACCACATCCGTTACGGTTATAAAACCAGTGCTTCCAAGTGTATAGAATCTAAGTCCATCAGCGACTTTTTTGTAGATTTCGGCACTTCCCTGATCAAAAATTTTGTTTTTAGAAAGCGGTCCTAAGATCACTCCAGGATTTACAATAATAACGTCAAGACCTTCCTGCTGTGCGCGCCATACTTCCATCTCCGCGCCATATTTAGAAATAGCATAATCGCTGTGGTGCTTTTCTGGATTCCAGTCGGTTTCTTCTGTGATTTCTTTTTCGTGAGGTGCAAGGTCTCCAAGTGCAGCAATAGAGCTTACAAAACAAAATTTCTGAATTTTATAGGCAAGAGAAAAATTCACCATATTGGCGGTGCCTTCGATGTTGGTTTTTCGAAGTTTTTCTTCGTCTTTAGGATCAAAAGAAATTAATGCGGCGCAGTGGTATACATGGGTAATTCCCGCAAATGCAGTTTCGAGTGAAGGAATGTCTAAAATATCGGTTTCAAGCCAGTTAATTTTTTCAAACAAAGCTGTTTTTTTGTAAAAATCAAAAACTGCTTTTGTCTTCTGAATATTATTTTCGCTTCTGTAAATTGCCCGGACATTTTCTCCATTTTCTATTAAATGCAGTAATAAATGTGCGCCGACTAAGCCTGTTCCTCCAGTTACTAATACCATTTTGTAAAGATAAGTTTTTGGTTTAAAGGTGCAAAGTGGCAAAGGCACAAAGTTGCAAAGGTTTTTTTGTTTTTGCAGCGAAGTCACTAAGACACTAAGTTTTTGGTTTTTTAAATAAGTTTGTGCCTTACCGCCTTAGCGGCATAACTTTTTGTGATTGCGCTTGCCATTAATTATATTTGCACAAAATATTTAAAAAAAAATGAAGAATCTAGTTGAAGAATTAAAATGGCGCGGGTTATATCATGATAGTATGCCTGGAACTGAAGAGCAATTACTAAAAGAGGTAACATCGGCATATATTGGTTTTGATCCAACAGCAGATTCACTGCATATCGGCAGTATGGTTCAGATCATTTTATTGGTTCATTTGAAGAATTTCGGTCATCAGCCAATCGCTTTGGTTGGAGGTGCAACCGGAATGATCGGAGATCCTTCTGGAAAATCTGACGAAAGAAATTTGTTAAACGAGGAGACTCTGGCTAAAAACGTGGCTGGAATTAAAAGTGTTCTGTCTCGTTTCTTAGACTTTAATTCAAAAGAAGCTAATGCACCGGTGATGGTGAACAACTACGATTGGATGAAAGAATTCTCTTTTATTGATTTTGCGCGTGAAGTAGGAAAACGAATCACGGTAAATTATATGATGGCTAAAGATTCTGTAAAAAAGAGAATCAATGGAGAAGGAGAGGGAATGTCGTTTACGGAGTTTACTTACCAATTAATTCAAGGCTACGATTTTTATCATTTATATAAAAACAACAACTGTGTTTTACAAATGGGAGGTTCTGACCAGTGGGGAAATATCACTACGGGAACAGAACTGGTTCGTAGAATGGGAGGAGAAAATGCAAAAGCTTACGCTCTAACTACTCCTTTGATCACAAAAGCAGACGGTTCTAAATTCGGAAAATCTGAAGGAGGAAATGTTTGGCTGGATGCAGATAAAACTTCTGTTTACAAATTCTACCAGTTTTGGGTAAACACAACAGATGTTGATGCTGAAAAATATATCAAAATATTTACGTTCTTAGATAAAGAAACGATTGATGCTTTGATCGAAGAGCATAAAACAGCACCACACTTAAGAGTTTTGCAAAAGAAATTGGCAGAAGAGATTACGATTTTTGTTCATAACCAAGAAGAATTAGAAAAAGCAATTCAGGCTTCCAATATTTTGTTTGGAAATTCGACTGCAGATGATTTAAAGAAATTGGATGAAAAAACTTTTTTAGAAGTTTTTGATGGAGTGCCGCAGGCTGAAATTGCAAAAGCAGATTTAGAAAACGGATTGGATATTATTTCCGTTTTAAACGAAAAAACAGGTTTCTTTAAATCTAACGGAGAAGCAAGACGCGCTTTAACTGCAAATTCAATTTCGGTAAACAGAGAAAAAATCAAAGAAGATTTTGTTTTGACTGCAAATGATTTGATTAACAATCAGTTTGTTTTATTGCAAAGTGGTAAGAAGAACTATTTTGTGATTAGAGCAATATAAATCCCTAACTTTACTAGAAATACATTTTAGTCTATGAAAACACAATTTATAACTGATGAGCAAGGTAATAGGACAGCAGTTTTGTTGCCGATAAAACAGTATAATAAGCTTTTAGAAAAATTGGAAGATTTGGAAGATGTGAAATTGTACGATGAAGCTAAAAGAAATGATGATGGTTTTAGAATTTCTATTGATGATGCTTTTAAGATTATTGAAGAGAAGCGAAAAATGACGAAATAATGAGTTATGAAATTCAATTTCGAAATAAAGTTTTAAAGATCTTGATTAAAATTAACGAACCATATTATTCGGTAATAAAAAAAAGAATTTATGAGTTAGCTGAAAATCCAAGACCAAATGGATATAAAAAATTAAAAGGAAGATCTGGATACAGAATTAGAGTGGGTGATTATAGAGTGATTTATGAAGTTTTCGATGATGTACTACTTATTGACGTCATTGATTTAGGACATCGAAAAGATATATACGAGTAATTAAAGCACCATCAGATCACACCCTCGAATCAGAATTATCAAAACATCCCAATACTTCAAAAGAGTTGTTGGGATTTTTTTGTTTGAATATTTGAGTGTATAAATAGTCGTATTTTTTCCTAAGTTTAACACTTCAAATTAACTTAGAAACTATGCTTGGAATTTTATTTATTTACTGGATTTGGAAGGCGTTTACCAATTTGGCTCTTCAATACAATAAAAACAAATGGACTTATTTTATAATCGGATTAGCTGCTTATTACGGAAGCACCATGATTTCTGGTTTTGCTGCTGGTATGTTGGTGGTTTTGGTAAATGGTGTCGCAAATGTAACCGAAAATAGTTTTAATAATGCAGGCTGGAATATACTTTTTGTGCTTTGTGGTATTTTAGTATGTTACGGGACGTATAAGCTTTTAGAAAGAAAAGCGATAAAAGAGTGGGCAGTGTCAAAGAAAGAAGGAATTGAAAGTATTGGTGTAACAGACGAAAATTAATTCTTTTTGTTTAAATGGGTTAATGTTTTAGCCGCTCTGTTTTTATCACAATTAGATGATTAACAAAATCAATATTATACTTTAAAGCACCATCAAATTACACCCGCGAATATCAGAATTATCAAAACGTCCCAATACTTCAAAAGAGTTGTTGGGATTTTTTTTGCCTAAATCCTGTGTCGCAATAAATGAGCAGGAATTAATGTTGGCCAAATCGATCACATTTATACCGCCTGTTTTTCCGTCTTTTACATAAGTTAAAGCATCTTCTGGATCACGAACCAAAATGTTCATCCAAGAAGGACATTCAAAAACACCTTCGCCTAAAGAATAGGCCTGTGCTAAAAGTTCTGTCATTCCGTATTCAGAATGAATGGCAGAAACACCAAAGCCTTTGCATAATATTTCATGCAGTTCTTCACGAATCATTTCTTTGCGCTTTCCTTTCATTCCGCCTGTTTCCATAATAATGGTATTGTGAAGATCAAATTGGTGTTTTTCTATTAAATCTAACAAAGCATAAGTTACTCCGATCAAAATTACATTTTGTCCTCTTTCTTCTAATTCTAAAAGCTTTTGGGTAAGTTCTCCGTGGTTGTGTAAATAAAACCCACTTTCAGGCTGATTAGATAGTTTTATCAAATCTTCGACCATATAAATTAACGAAGAGCCGTCGCGTTCTAAATAAGACGGCAAAAGGGCTAAAACAACATAATCTTCGATGTTGCCGTAGAATTGCGAAAAACCTTTTCGGTAACTTTCTTCGTAAAGCGAAACATCGGTTACCAAATGCCTGCTGGTTATCATTCCTGTTGTACCGCTGCTGGTAAAGGTTACCTGAGCGGGGTCTGTATTGGAAACGACATCATGGCTTTTGAAAAACTGAATGGGTAAAAAAGGAATTTGCTGCAGTGATTTTACCTGTTGTGGATTGACATTTAAAAAATCACAGAAATCACGGTAAACTTTGTTGTTCTCGTGCTGCAAACGAAACACTTTTAGCGCTGTTTTTTCAAATTGTTTCTGACTCGAAATGGTAAATATATCGCTGGCTGTGATCAAAACTTTTTTTTGCAAAGATATTGTTTTTAGTGTTCAGTGTGGCGTTTTTTAGTATTCAGTAATTATTGTTGATATAGAGATTAATACAAATACCTGTAGGTGAAAATTAATAATAAATAGTAGCAAGCAAAAATTTAACCGCAAAGGACGCAAAGATTTTAAAAGAGATGTTTTTTTATACAACACAAAGTTCGCAAAGCTTTGTGTTGATGCAGCTTTGCGAACTTTATATTTATAAGCTTAATATTTTTAGTAAAAATTTTTGCATTCCTTGCAGTTTAAATAAATAGCAGGATTTTTTAAAATCATTTAGTCTTAATGTCGGTTATATGCAGTGCTGAGCACTCAAAAGCTGAACACTAAATACTAAAAAAGCTCCCAATAGAAGGAGCTTTTTTTGTTTATCTGATAATTAGTTTTCGTGTTGCAGAAGCATTTTGTTCGCTAATTTTAATAATGTAAACGCCGGGAGGTAAATCAGAAACATTTAATTCTTTTGAGGATAAATGGGACTGTAGTACTTTTTTTCCTAAGATATCAAATACTATAATTTCTTTTTCCAGATCGTTTTTAGAAGATATATAAACCTTTCCGTTTGTTACGGGATTAGGGTACATGCTTAGACCCTCAATAGCCGTGGGCTCTTGAGGTTTTGGTAATTGTTTACTGTCTTGAGCAGAAACACTCAGAGTAAAGAAAAATGCCAATAAGAATGTAATATAAAAGTAGTTTTTTGCCATCGCGTGTATTTGGATATAGTAAATATACAAAAAAAATTACAAAAAGCACGCCAAAAAAAAACATCCTAAAGATTTAGGATGTTTTTAACATTTTGTAATTGAAGTTATTGCAGATCAAGTATATCATTAGTATAAAATGATATAAAAAAAACACTCTAATTTAGAGTGTTTTTTAAAATATTGTGATTTTTAGATTATAGACCTTTTGTCCATCCAGCAGCCCAAGTTGGAACTCCTGATCCGTTTCCTGCTCCAGTTGCAGTTGCAGATTCTGTGAAAACTTTAGATACATCAACAGTTTCTTTTGCAGTGTTTGTACCTTTTGATTTTGTAGGAACGTCTTCGAATTTAACGTTAGTTGCTAATAAATCAGTTCCAACATATCCGATAGTTTCGTTGTGCTCAACATCAAATCCAGTTTTCCAACCTTTTAATACAACGTTATCAAATTTACCTTTTGTACCAACTCTTAATTTGAAAGCTTGAGATTCAGCACTTGTATCTGTAGATCCGAAACCAACTAAAGTAAGATTTTTGATTGTTGGGAAAGAAATTGGAGTAGCTAAGTTGTTGTTTGCATTGTTATCTGCTTCGATACCTCTGTTACCAGCGTTTGTTCTGATACCGTACCAGTTTTCAGCAGTTCCATTCCATCCTTCAGTCCAGTCAAATAAATCATCACCAACGTTTGAAGCATCTTTGTTAGAAACTACTAAGTGAGTAGCGTTTACAGTTCCACCAAACCATTCGAATCCGTCATCAGAGCTTTCGAAAATTTGTACATAATCAACAACAGTTCCTTTACCAACTCCGAAGAATGAGATACCGTTGAATTCTTTACTTGTATTGTAAGCGTAACCTGGATATTCAACTCTTAAATATTTGATAGAACCTGAGTTATCGTTAATGTCAGTTCCACCGTATGGTAAGTCAGAAACTTCAGCAGAAGCAGTAGCTCCAGAGTTGATAGGTGCTTTTCCGCAAAGTACTAATCCTCCCCAAGATCCTGGTTTAGTAGCTGTAGATGTCATGATAACTGGGCTTGCAGCTGTACCTTGAACATCAATTTTTCCTCCTTGAGCAATAGCTATATATCTAATTGATTCTACTTTGTTTGGATCTAATGTAGTAGCTTCGATAGTTACTCCAGGTTTAATTGTAAGTTTTGCATTTGCTTTTACAACTAATTTCCCTGTAAGTTTATAAGTTCCTGATTCCAAGATAACTTCTCCGTCATTAATTTCTCCCTGAAGATTGTCTCTTGTTAATACGAAAGTAGAACCTCCTCCAGTTGAACCATTGTTGTTGTCATCGCTAGAGCAAGACGTTGTTAATGTTACAAGCGATAAAGCAGCTAAGCCTAAAATTGTTGAAATTGTTTTTTTCATTACTATTTTTTAATTAGTTTGTGTTTATGCAAAGATTATAACTAATGGCTGAATGTGTGTTAAGCCCTTGTAATGTCTTTGTTATATGTTTTTTAATCGAATGTTAAGGAATTGCTAATAACTTCTTCTGAAGTATTAGAACTGGTAATTCATTCCAAGTCCAAATGTGATTCCTTTTTTATAGTTAAAAACTAGAACATCTCCACCAGCATTTTCTTGTACTCTTTTAAATTCTGGATTCAATAAATTTCTTGCTCCAAAATCAATTCCAAGACTTTTATTTAGTTTAGTTTTTAAGATAAGATCTAAAGAGCCCATAGATTTGTCAACTAAGTTTCCTTTTCCTAAAGCACCAATTGCATATAGTTTATCAGAGTAATGATTGTATGCTAATGTTGCTATAATTCCAGAATCATTTTTCCAGTTTCTAGTATAAGATAAATCAGCATTTAAAATTAAATCTGAAGCTCCGGTAAAGCCAGAACTTGTGTCTGTAAGACTTATGTTTAATGTACTGTTTGTTTCTCTTCGAACTTTATCAGAATCGATATCCTGGTTTGTTTTCATGAATGAAGCATTAAATCCAAAAGCAAGTTTGTTTGTAAATTCGCTCTCGATTTCAAAAATGTTTTTTCTTGCTTCAAGCTCAACTCCATAAGCATAACCTTTATCTCCAATATTTACCCAAGAAATATCATTAGATGCAGATGCAATTACAACTTCATTGATAGGATCTAGAATGTATTTTCCGAAAGCAGTTACAGAGAATAACTCGTCACTTTTAGGGAACATTTCCCATTTTAAATCAACATTGTAATTTTGAGAAGGGTATAAGTATGGGTTACCAATTTTAGTTTCCATTACATCTTCGTAAATAAACAAAGCACGTTCTTTAAATTGTGGTAATGTATATGTTTTACTTGCAGCGAAACGAAGGTTTTGTTTTTCATTCAATTCATATTTCAATACAAGACTTGGAAGGTATTCGTTTCTGTCAAAAGTGTTTTTTCCACCAGTTGCATCAAGCTGTGTTCTCCAAGTAACCATTTGAGATATTTTTTCGTATCTAATACCTGCATTAAAGCTAAACTTGGTGCCAAACTTATATTCAAAAGTTCCAAATCCTGCGTGGATGTCCTGTTCACCGCTGTACGTTTGAGGTGTCATTCCTGCAAAAGCACTAATTCCGAATACACCGTTAGCATAATTTTGCTGATTAAAAAATGAATCTAACTCATTTGGTAAAACAGGCGTATTCTGTCCTTGTTCTGTAACGTTAAAGTTAAACTGAAGGGCTTCAAAATCACGTTTTTTGAATTTTCCGTTGTATCCTGCAACAATCTTTCCTTTAGATTCGCCAGTTTCTTTATCACCCAATTTGTATGTAAAAGCAAGATTTGCAGCTGTTTCATCCTCTTTAAGGTTTTGGTAGTATCTCTGGTTGTCAGTAATTGTTGTTTGAGCGATATTGTAAATACCAGTTGCACGGTCTAAGAACATTTTGTTCTGCGTTCTGTCTGGCATGTCACCTTTTACAGTGTTGTAAGAAACTCCCCAGTCAAAATCAATTTTGTCTGTTATTTTATGATTTCCTAAAAGTTGATTGATGTAAACAGTATTTTGTGTAAACGTACCTCTCTGAACCAAAAGATCGGCATCATCATTATCAAAATCTCTATCAGAACCAAAATAGTTGTCTCTTGTTTGTTCAGATGAATTAACGAACAAAAAGTTGTAACCAATTTTGTGGTTTTTGTTTAAGCGGTAATTTGCATTAAACATTCCAGTAGTGTTGGTAGTGTAGGTATATTTTTGCTCTTGAAAAGATCTTAGACTTACGCCCTGAGCATTTACGCTCTGGCTTAATCCTTCTCTAAATTCGTAACCATTACTAAAACCAGCAGTTCCAAAAATACTTAATTTTCCTTCGTCGCCAATGTTAAAAGTTGTACCTGCTTTTAAGTTAAAACTTCCAGCATAAGGAGCTTCTTTAGTTGGATTTAAGCTGTTTCCAAAATTATACCCAGTCAAAGCGTTTGAAGGAACTCCATAAGAAACAAAACCTGTTTTAGTTGGTCCTTGCTGCAATAAAAAGTTATCAGATTGCTGTAATGCATTGGTGTTAACTTTAGATCCTAACGAAATCTCAAACATACCTTTTCCGCGGTAATCTTTAGAAACGATATCTACATTTCCTCCGGCAAAGTCACCGTACATTCTTGACGTATAAGATTTATCGATAGAAATATATTCAACAATATCAGTTGAGAATAAATCAAGTGCAATATTTTTTCTTTCAGGATCATTAGATGGAATTGGCAGTCCATTCATAGAAGTAGAGTTGTAACGGTCACCCAATCCTCTAACAAATACGTTGTTACTTCCTTCTTGTTTAGAAACACCTGATGTTTTTACTACAGCAGCAGCTACGTCGCCCACACCTTTTCGAGAAAGTTCCTGAGCTCCAATAGACTGTTTAATATCTACAGCATTTTTTTGCTCCAAAAGTAAAGCAGATTCTTTCTGCTTACTTGGTCCGGTAGATTTTACCACTACATCTTTAAGAGTGTAACTTCCAGACGAAAGTGCCTGGTTAACCACCACAGTTTCGTTTGCCTTTACCGCAACTGGGGTTTCTACAGATTCGTATCCTAAAAAGCTGAAAACAAGAGTATAATTTCCTGGATTTACGCTCAAAGAATATTTTCCGTCAACATCGGTATTTACGCTAATATTTGTACCTTTAATTAAAACATTAGCGAATGGTAAAACTTCATTGTTCATTTCCTTGTCGGTAAGAACTCCAGAAATTGTACCTTTGTTTTGCGCGATCGAAATCGTACAGGTAAATAATGCAATTAATAGAAATTTTAAATTGAATTTCATTGTTCAGTGTTGTGTTAATTTATTTTGGTGCAAAGAAAGAACCGCCCTGTAAAGTCGATGTTACGAACTTGTTATGTTTTTGTGTTGTTAAGATTATCAAATTGTTACGAGATTAAATTACAGTTAACACCAATTTTTAAAGGTTCTTTTGTTAGTATATTTACCCCGTGAAATAAAAAACATCGGATAAATAATTACGAATATTTGATGTAAAAATCTCAATTTTTGCTATTTATGAAAAAAACACAAACTAAGATTTTATTAGTTGACGACGAACCAGATATCTTAGAAATCGTTGGCTACAACCTAGCTCAGGAAGGCTACCAGATTGTAACAGCTTCTAACGGAAAAGATGCTATTGCAAAGGCTCAGAAAGAATTGCCGGAATTAATTATTATGGATGTGATGATGGCTGAAATGGACGGAATGGAAGCTTGTGAGCATATTAGAAAAATTCCTGAGTTGAATAATGTTATCATAACATTCCTTACAGCAAGAAGCGAAGATTATTCTCAAGTGGCTGGTTTTGATGCAGGTGCTGATGACTATATTACCAAACCTATTAAACCGAAATTACTAGTATCTAAAGTAAAGGCTTTGTTAAGAAGGTTAAAAGAACAAGAAGTAGTTACAGATACTCTAAATGTTGGCGGAATTGAAATTAACCGTGAAGAATATAAAATCATTAAAGGCAATGTCGAAATTGCCCTGCCAAGAAAAGAATTTGAACTATTTTATTTGTTAGCTTCAAAACCTGGAAAAGTTTTTAAAAGAGACGAAATCTTGGATAAAGTCTGGGGTAACGAAGTAGTAGTAGGCGGAAGAACAATCGATGTTCACATCAGAAAACTGCGTGAGAAAATCGGCGAAGATCTTTTTAAAACAATAAAAGGAGTGGGTTATAAATTTGAAGTTTAATTTTAGAGTTCTAAGATGCTAAGTTTCTAAGCTGCTAAGGTTTTTGAACTTGAATTTTAGTAAAGATTAAATACATTCAGATATTTTTAAAATATTCAATACATTTAAACCATATAAGAATTGAAGTTTATAATCTTCATTTTCTTATATGGTTTTTGAGTTATTCTTTTTCTGATTTTGATTAAAGAGTACCTAAAAACAAAAACTTAATTTCCTTAATATCTTAATGGTTCAAATTTTTCAATGAAAATTAATTTTAAAAAAACATACAAATTTGCTATCAAATCGGCATTGTATATCAGTCTCTTTGCGACAGGATTTGTGCTCCTGTTGATGTCTTTGATTTACAAAGAGCAGGAGCTGAAACATCAAGCTGCATTTGGAATAATTTTCATTATCAGCATTTACATCTTTTCGTTTTTGGTTTTGCAATATCGTGTAGAGCGTTTTATCTACAGACGAGTTAAGAAAATTTACGATGAGGTTTCGCTTTTAGAATCGACTACACTTATCAATCAACCGATTAATACCGATATGGAAACTCTTTCGCGTGAAGTGAAAAAGTTTGCAACGGATAAAAAACTGGAAATCGAAATGCTGGAGATTCGCGAACAATACCGAAGAGAATTTTTAGGAAATGTTTCGCACGAATTAAAAACGCCATTGTTTACCGTTCAGGGTTATGTTTCTACTTTACTTGATGGTGCCATGGACGACAAGCACATTCGAAAAAAATATCTGAAACGTGCCGAAAAAGGAGTAGAGCGCCTTATTTATATAGTCGAAGATCTGGATATGATTACCAAATTAGAATCGGGAGATTTGGATTTGAATATGACTGATTTTGATATTGTCGAATTGATTCAGAGTGTTTTTGAACTTTTAGAAATGAAAGCCGACAAAAAGAAAATTAAACTGGCTTTTGAAAGCAAAAATGTTCAGTCGGTTATTATTCGAGGTGATCAGGACAGAATACAGCAGGTTTTAGAAAACCTGATTGTCAATTCTATTAAGTACGGAAAAGAAGGCGGTTTGACAGAAGTAGGCGTTGTAAACTTGACCAAGAAAAAAGTCTTAATCCGTATCAGTGATAATGGAGAAGGGGTTGAAAAACAAAATATTCCGAGACTTTTTGAACGTTTTTACCGTGTTGATAAAAGCGGAACCCGTTCTGAGGGAGGTTCTGGTTTAGGATTAGCAATTGTTAAGCATATTATTGAAGCGCATAAAGAGAAAGTTTACGTAGAAAGTGAGTTCGGAATTGGTTCTGAGTTCTCTTTTACACTTGAAAAAGCCAATAGATCACAAAAAATTGACTTTAAAAAATTGTAACCAAACTTTCGCGAGAAGGCTTAAAACAAGGGGTTTAACACTAAATAAACTTTTAAGCCTGGCTCATAACATTAAATTTTTATTATAGTAACATCTGGTTAATGATTTCTTAACATAGGTGATACATCTTTGCATCCTGAAATTAAGGGTAGTAGAAAAAGATGATAAAAAGAACCATTGTTGCCATTTTAGTAATGATTTCTTGTGGAGTTAAGGCACAAGAGTTAAACAAACAGGATGTAAAAAACGAAGTAATGCGTATTTTAGATTCTATCAATAAAGCAAAATTACCAGATACAAAGTCTGGAGTTAGCGGCGAAGAACATTGGTACGATAGAATCTCTCTTAGAGGATACGCTCAAATTCGTTACAATGGGCTGCTTTCTACAAACGACAAAGTTTCCTGCGAGCAATGCGATAAATCTTGGGGAACAACTTCTACAGTTCCAGATGCAAAATCAAATAACGGACTTTTTATTCGCCGAGCGCGTTTAGTATTTTCAGGGCAGGTTCATCCAAATGTGTTTTTCTATTTTCAACCCGATTTTGCGAGTTCGCCAAGTACCGGAATCCAGAACTTTGTACAGGTTCGAGATTTGTATTTTGATCTTTCTTTTGATAAGAAAAGAGAATACCGTGTTCGTGTCGGTCAGAGTAAAATTCCATATGGCTTCGAAAATATGCAGTCAAGTTCGCAGCGTTTGACCTTAGACCGTGCCGATGCAATAAACAGTGCGATCTTAAACGAACGTGATTTAGGAATATTCTTTTATTGGGCTCCAGCCGAAATTAGAGAACGTTTTGCGATGCTGGTAAAAGACGGTTACAAAGGTTCTGGTGATTTTGGAGTTTTTGCTTTTGGAGTTTACAACGGACAAATTGCAAACAAACTAGATGGAAATAGAGATATAAATGTAGTGACAAGAGTTACCTATCCGTTTGTGATTGGAAGCCAGATTATCGAACCAGGAATTCAGGCTTACACTGGAAAATGGGCTTTTACTGGTGAAATTTCATCAGGAGTTACTGTAAATGATCCGCAGTATGTAAAAGATCAAAGAGTTGGTGCAACTTTTGTTTTGTATCCAAGACCGTTCGGAATTCAGACAGAATATAATATTGGTACAGGACCTCGATACAATACCTTGACTAAAACAGTAGATGAAACAGATCTAAATGGGGGTTATGTTTTGTTAAACTATAAATGGGACATTAAAAAACAGCATATTTATCCTTTTGCAAAATTTCAATATTATGACGGAGGAAAAAAATATGAAAAAGATGCCAGAAGTTACGTTGTAAGAGATTACGAAATTGGTGTAGAATGGCAGCCAATCAAAGCATTAGAATTAACGGCCGAATACGTAATTGCAGACCGAACTTTTGAAGACAGCGCACTGCCAATCAACAGACAGCAGGGAAATGTTTTGAGACTGCAGGCTCAGTTTAATTTTTAAAAAATAGTCGTGGATGAGATTGATTTGCTTTCGCGAAAGCGGAAATAAAAACGGATTTTTCATCCTTTTTTACTGCCATTCAAAAAGAGGAATTGCCTCCAGCTTGAGCTGGGGATTAAGAATAAAAGAGAAAAAAGGCTTTAGCCAAACTAATTAGTTTGGCTAAAGCCTTTCTTGTAGATATCAAAAAAAACCTCGAGCTGAAGCTGGAGGCAATTCATATTTGTTAGAGTAATCCGTTTTTATTTCCGTTTTCGCGAAAGCGAATCTGTTTAATCCGCGTTCCATTATCAAGCAGTTTTATCTTCAAAAACAGTAAAAAGAGAATCCCAGTCGATTTCATTTTCAAATTGAGACAAACCTTTAAAAGATTCGACCTTAGAAAGATTTTCTATGGTAAAGTCGTCCTGCAGAGCATACGGAACCAAGTTTTCTTCTTGCAGTTTTATCGCCAGATATTCCTGTTCGTATTGACCTGGAGTCGGAATAAAAAATGCTTTTTTGCCCAATTTAGCTAAATCCATAACGGTTGTGTAACCCGAACGGCAAAGAACAAAATCACTTTCATTAAAAGTTTGTTCAAGTTGTTTAGAATTCATGAAATTGTAATAAGTAACATTTCCAGCCTGCCATTTTTCTTGTGCTTTTTCTACAATTCCCTGTACAAAAACCACTTTACCCTTATAATTTGCAGCTTCCTTTTGCAGTTTTTCATCCAAAAAAGTACGCTGAGGTTCTGGCCCCGACAATATAATCATCAAATCGTATACTTTTGGAGTTTCCTTTTTTTTCATGCGGCTTAACGGTCCGATGTATTTTAGATTGAGTTTGCTCTTTTTAAGATGTCCCAGATCTCCAGTAAGATTTAGGGCTCCATTAGTATCAGGAATCCAGCATTCGTTGTATTTTTTAATAATATGCTGATGGCATTTACTAGTAAACCAAGTCGTGTTTCCAGTCATGACATTCAACTGATGCGTCATAAAAACAGAAGGAATTTTTTTGCTGAAAACTCCTAATCTATTATCAGAGATAATACCGTCAATGCCATGTTTTTTAATCCAGCTGTTGACCATTTTTTTCTCATCCAAAATAGCAGTAATCATTTTTGGAAGATTTTTGATCAGCTTCCACTTAAAGTTCTTTCCGTTCTTGGCATATTCAATATGATAAGAAGGCAGTTCTAAAGTTTGAATGTATGGAAATTCTTTTCGTAATAAAGCCAGTGCAACACCATCCGAAGCAATAATCGGAATATAGTTGTTCTCTTGAAGCGCCTTGATAATAGGAATACATCGAGTGGCATGGCCTAATCCCCAATTTAATGGAGCTACTAAAATGGTTTTATTCGCAGAATAATCAATACTCATTTTTAACACGTTTTAAAAACGAAGATAAAGAAATATGTTTTCGATGCTATTTCGAGGGTATTACTAAATTATTAACTGTAATTTAAGGTTCTGGGTTTCTGAGGTACTAAGGTTCTGAGGAACTAAGATTCTGAGATATTAAGTTTCTTTTCTTTATAAAGAAGATTTCAAGTTTATATTTTGAGAAATCCCAGCCGGAGCTAATTTGTTACGATTAATATTTTCTATAATAGTATACTTATCTGTAGAAATAAAAAAAACCGAACTTACGTTCGGTTTAGTTTTAGCTTAGTACCTCAGTACCTCAGTACCTCAGAACCTCAGTACCTAAGAACCTAAGAACCTCAGAACTTAAGAACCTTAATCCTGAATATAAGTCTTATTACCATTTTTGTTAATATAGTACTTACCGCCTTTTGGTCCTGTATAAACTTTTTTTCCGTTGTATTCTCCAGTAACCTTGTCTGGTGTTTTTGGAGCTTTTTCATTGGTTTCTTTTACAGTTTTTGCGGCAGCTTTTTTTGCAGATTTTGCTGAGGCATCTGCGTTATCTGCAGCTTTTGTTGCTTTTTTAGCATCGCTTTTAGCTTTTGCGGCTTCTTTGTCTGCCGTTTTTTTAGTTTTGTCTGCCGCTTCTTTTTTGGCTTTAGATGAAGCTTCTTTAGCATCATCGGCTGCTTTTTTAGATTTTGCTGCTTCTTTTTTGGCATCAGCCGAAGCTTTGTCTGCAGTAGATTTTGCTTTTTTTGCCGAAGTTTCTGTTTTGCTTTTTGCAGCTTTTGTTGTTTCCTGAGCATAAAAATTAGAAGAGAAAACAACTAATAAACAGATTAATACTAATTTTTTCATAAGGTTATATGTTTAAATTTCTACTAAAATTAATCAATTTATTGTCATCTTTTTCGCAGGCAATTAAAAATATGCACGGAGCTGGATATTTCCTGTATGAATCGTTGGTCCCGTTTCGCTTTTGCGCCCTTGATAGTTTACATTGATATCCAAAAAAGAGGTAATATTTTTTTGTAAAAGCAGTTTCCAAACCAGATTAGAACCCGCTTGCAGACCCTCTAACATCTGAAACCCTACAGACGAAAATTCGTTACCATTAAATTTATTTTCATAAAAAGAAAACTCCCCATTTACAGTTACTTTTTTTTCGCCGGCATAAGAAAAAGAAGTTCCGATTCTGTTTTGATCTAAAGTTTCAAAATTTCCAATTTGATTTTTTTTGGTTTGAAGTTCATAAAACAAATCCCATTTGGTGTTTTTAGAAAATAAATAACTGATTTTGGGTGCCAATTGCCAGCCATTTATGTCGTAATTTTTTTCTACAAAATCTTCAGAAACCAAATCTGTTTTAATTGTTTTAGCAAAGAAATTAAACAGCCAGCTTTTTTGGTACAAATGCGTGTACTGTAATTGGTGCGAATAATTTTGAACATTTTGAGAACCTACAGAAAGCAGACTTTTTCCCTTGTTAACCAAATACGAATACGTAACAGAATGGTTCTGTCTGCCTCGATTGTAAAACAAACTATTTCTAAAGCTTGAATTCAGTCCCAAGATATTTTCTTCGGAGGAGTTGAACGGATTGAGTTCTAGTTTTTCTCCATCACTTCTCACTTTTCGATCCATTAAAAAAGAAGTTTGATTGTAAAAGTAAGAAAGCAGTTTTTTAAAACCTTTCTCGTTCTGCCATTGCAGCGGATTCAATATCAACGACTGAGAGAACTTATTCTGATTGGTTTTGATATAAATTTGATTCGGCAAAAAGATACGCACATATTTGGCCTGATCGGCAAAAGCCGCAATTTCGAACTCTTCCAATTCCTGAATTCCGTTCCCATTATAATCATTCCAAGTATACACGCCTTGGCCTGTTGGTACTTCAACATAGGTAAATTCTTGCTGCGCGATTGTTCCAGAACTGGTTTCGTATGCCGTACTGATCTGCATTAATTGATTAAAAAAGCGATCGTTGTACAAAATCCTAGAATTTAGAGAAGGCTCATTTTTTTGGGCAGTATCAGTAAAATCCAGATTTCTATAACTTGCGTATACCGCCAGATCTGTTTTTTTGTTTTGAATCAATTTTGACTTTAGATAATAGGTCTGCGAATTGTTAACATGCTGCAATAATCCATTTTGTAAACTGTCGTTGCGTCGTTGTAAAAATCCGATCTCAACAAAAACTTTGGTACTGTCGCCTCGTCCTGTAAAAACGCCGTACTCTGAAAATCTTTGGCTTAAAGCCGAAAACTGATTGGCTGCCTTATCCTTTTCCTGATTGTCTTCGAGCTGAAAACTTCCGCCCACCCAGTTTTTTCCAAAATGATATTTGGCCCTGGTTTGGTTTCGAATAAATTTTGAAGTCGAAGCCGTCGCATCCGAATTTAAGAAACTGCCGTTATTTTCGATCGTCCATTTTCTGACTTTAAACAAGGCAGAAGTAGTATGTCGTACTCCGGTATAACTTTCGCTGAAATCTAATTTTTCAAATTGATAGGTAAACAAACCCAGATCCGAAGTTTTCTTTTCTTTAAACAAATCAAAATTTAACCCCGTAACCAGCAGACTTTGATTGCCCAAAAGCGTTCCCGTTAAATTCCAATCACGGTTAAATTCAATATTATACAAACGTTCGATTGATTTAAAATCCTGCTGCACATATTGATAATTGGCAAAAGTATCTAAAGTCCAGTTTCGCGAAAAAAGACGTTTTTTAAGATTGGTTTTAAACGCAATTCCTTTATTGTCGCCATCATCGATTCCTGAAAATAAATTTTGATCGTTATTGCTTACCGCCACTTCAAAGTCAACCAAAGTCTTTTCGTTCGGATTGTATTTGCCTAAAAAAGTCGCCACCTGAAGTTTTATCGGTGCAACCAATTGTACAATAGGTTCGTAATTTCCCTGAAGAATTCCATTTACAGGAGTTACGTATTGATAAATGCGTTCAACCGAATTATTGTTTTGAATGATGTAGTTTCCCGCGTTTGCACCAACGAGACTAAACTTTACATTGTAAAGCACATCGGCCGGGTTGTTAGAATATTCGTAAGCTTCAATACCATTGACAACGCTCTTTTTATATAAAATTTTATTTTCAGAATAAGTGTCTTCGTAGGCAGAAGGCGCTTTCATCAAATTAATGTTGTCTCCTGCTTCGCTCAAAATCTGCACTTGCTCTGTAGAGAGATTTTGCTGAAGAGGCTGGTTTTTCATATCATTTTCAGAATAAATATACCCGCCAAAACTCCAATTTTTGTTTTCATGCGTAGCGCCCGCGTAAGTAACCAGACGATTGTAATTTCGTTCTGAATATTGGTATTCTATATTAATACGCATTTCGGACGTTATGGTAAAAAGTGACGTAAAGACAATTTCACCCGCATTGTAATCTATAACATAATCGTTGTTTTCGCCGCGTTTCAGCAAAACACCGTTTACATAAACCCGTTCAGAACCCGAAATAACCAAAACATACAATTCGCCGTTCTGGCCTTTTAGTTTGTACGGACCTTGGTTGCCTTCCTGTCCAATAAAAGTGCTTTTGGCATATTGTCCTTTTACAAAAGCAACCGAAGCAAATACATTGGTTTTGTTTTCTTCACCGCCAAAGTCAAAACTGGCCGAAAGGCCCTGAACTTTTTTATTAAAACTTAAAAATTGTGTTTTTCTATTTTCAAGAAACACGTCACCGGCCCGAATGTTCCAGTTGTCGCTGAAAAGTTCCATGAAAATATTATCAAACTGATCCAGTTTCTGCGAGTAACCGCCATCCTGCAGCGGAATATTATTGTCCTGCAGTGAAGCCCGCAAACTTACTTTTTCTGAGAGTTTTCCGGTAATCTGCAAATCGAGGTTGGAGTTTAAAACCGTGTTCTGATTATTCCCTACCGTTACGCCTCGCGTTATACTTCCAGAAGTGTTTAAACCATCAAAAGGAGTGGCTTTTTTGCCCGTATTATTTTCTATTCGGTATAATTTTTCTGTACCCAAATCATTGCTTACCACCTGATCCGATTTGTATAAGCTGTACTCTTTGGTTAGTAAATCGGGGTATTTGAGATAATTAACAATTAAAGTATCTGGAACAGACGTTAGTTTTTCGTTCAAAATCAAATGCCCTTTCTGAAAATTGATTTTATACAAAGCAGTATCTATAAGCTGTTTCTTAGCATCTAATATCTCAAAAAAACCAGAGTTAATGCTGACATCTTCCAGGCGGATGGTGTCTTTTACCGCAATTACTTTTTTTGTTTTATACAACGATTCTATTTCCTGAGCCTGAAGCGCAGAACAGCAGAGAAACACCGTAAAAAACAGTAATTTTTTCAACATAAATACTTTAACTCTAAAAAGCCAAAAGTAGTATTTATAATTGGGAATTTAGAATCGGCAGAGGAGCGTTCTAAATAAAAGAATTTACTACGGTTTTTACTTTAATTTTTAATTTTTTGATAAAGAGAAAGTGAAAAACCGACCGCCAGAAAAAAAGATATTCCTGCTTTTATGCGGCATCCCGTATGATTAGAATGATAAAAAGAAACTGTCAGATAGAAGCATCCTAGAATAAGCGGAATGTATTTAATAATACAGAGTTTCATTTTTTGGATAAAAGTTTTGTGTAGGTTTATGAATATTTTAGTCTTGAAAAGTTATTGGGCGAGTTTAATTTTTTCGGAAATAATAAGCAAAATGCCAATAATAACGAAGGCTATAAAAACGGAATTGGGGTTTGCAAAATTGATGGTCCATCCCAGTTCTCTAACTTTTTTCGGCGGAAACAATCTGGCATCTTTCGGGTTATAATAAAACATTCCCCAAATCCAGTTGTCTGGATCCTGATGCCATTGCTCTTTTGTTTCTTCAGAAGGTTCTCTATTATCTTCCATTTACTTATGATATAAAATTTGGGAAAAATCATTTTGTAAGACGAAGTTACGATTTTTGTAAGTTGTTGTCTTAGTCGTTTTTCGGGTAATTTTATTTTATTTTTTGATTTAACACAAAAAAAGTGCTGTTTATGTGAGTATATTTTTATTAAAGTGTCCTCTATAGTTTTAAAGCAAATTTTTTCTAGTATGAATACCATCATTGCATCTAAGCTCAAAATACTTCGGAAAACAAATAACTTATCTCAGGAACAAATGGCAGATTATCTGCGTATATCGCAGTCTGCCTACGCGAGAATGGAAAGCGGCGAAAGTCATTCCTGGGCAAATCATATATTGAAGATTTGTTCGATTTTTGAAATTGCACCAGAAGATCTTGTTAAAATGGAAAACCCCGGCAGCCATTTAAATTTTGCATACCCGAAAGCTTTTTCTCAGAAAGCAATCGAAGAATATGAAAGCAAAATAGAAGCACTTAAAAAGGAAATTGATAAATTGAAAAAGGATAAAAAAGAGTGAAAACTCAAGAAGACATTTTTTTTAATTTTTTTTCTGTTTTATAATAAACGATTGCAATAATTAAAAACAAACCAATAACCGACATAAAATCGGCATTGGGATTTTTTGGATCGACATAGTGCCAAACGACCTGAATCGCTATCATAAATAATAAAAGAATTATAAAAAGATTGTTGCTGTATTTTTGTGCAAAATCCCAATTTGATTGGTTTTTCTTAGAATTGGCAGTTCTGTAACCATAAAAATCATTTATTTTTTTTGGCGGAAATAGGCGGCATACAATAAAAATAAGAAGACAGATGATAAATATGGGACTTTTAGAAAGGAGCGTAATGATTTTCATGTTTTTGAGTTTATAAAGACAGAAGTAATTTTTTATTTTTTAAATTTTCCTCTTCGCCGATTTTACGCATTACTATTTTAATAAAACCGTTTGCGTCATCTACATGAAGAAATATTTTAGCCGTATTTTTTGTAATTCCAAAAGGCAGGTGTATGGTCATAAGATTTTTTAAATCTAAAGAAATATTATGAGGTTCTAATTTTCCTAATAAGGCTAATTTTAAAAGTTCAGGACTTTTTTCATAATCCCCTTCAAATTTTGAAATGCTGTCAATACTATTAAAAGGAATTTCTATAGTCTCAAAAAGCCCGTAGCGAAAGATAATTTTTTCGGATAAAATAAGATGTGATCTGAACCAGACTGCTTTTAAATGGCCAATTAAATTTATTACCAAATAAACATGAAGTACCAGAAAAAGAAACGCTAAATTTCTGTGACGAGCAATTAATACCGCATGAAAACCAACGGCTTCAATAATAGAAACCAGTATTAGACCTAAATAAATTGCAGTCAATCCGCTTTGGTGATTGCCAGAAAAACTGTTTTCTGTATCATCTGTATTTTTCCATTTTAGAAAACAATAATAGAAAGAGCAGATTTCAAAGGCAATCATTTTTCCTAATCTTTCATATCGAAGTGATTTTTTTAAAGAATTAGTGATGACAAAATGTTCGTCCTGTTCAATGTTATTCTTTTGCTGGATTGTTTGTCTGAAGTTTCTAATAAACGAAAAAGCTTTCCAGATTAAAAAAAATAAAAGGACAATGTTTATGTAAATTTTCAATTGAAATACTTTTGCAAAAAGATTATTTTCCATCGAAAATATATAGGGAGTAATCTTAAAGGCAGTGTAAAAAATAAACCAAAACGTTAATCCCGTTTTGTTTTTTCGGCTTAAAAAATAATATATAACAGGAGCAATTAAAAAAAGAGCAGTAAATAAAGATGATAAAATAGTGTTGTTTTTAAACGAACTATTGAAATAAGTAACAGTTATACTAATCTCAATCAAAACTAAAACTACTATCGCGCTGTATTTTTTGGCCATAAATTGCTGCTATATATTCTTAGTAAATGTAAAGTAATTGTTTGGCATAAGAAAACTCTTAAACTAAAAAAGGTCTCCTCAATTAAGAGAAGACCTTTATAAGGAATTGAAATAATTAACGCTAAGAAAACTAGTTAAGTTCTTTTGTCACAATCTGCATCGTTTCACGGCTCACTTGTTTTAATAAAACAGCTTTGTTTGCTTCGACAGTTTGTGCTGCTTCTTCGGTAAAGTGGCGAATAGTATACAAAGTCACATTTTCGCTGTATTCTACTTTGAATTTTTTCGAAAGTATGGCATTCAGTTCGGGGAAATTTCCAAATTTATCTTCTACACAAACAGAAAAACTAATCGCCGAATTCTGAATCAGGTTTACTTTGATTTTAAATTGATGGAACAATCCAAAAATCTCACTGATATTTTCTTCCATAATAAAAGAGAAATCAATTGATGAAAGTGAGATTAACAACTGCTCTCTTTTTACAATAAAACATGGATATTGCGGTTCTAAATCGACTCCTTTAGAAACACAAGTTCCTTTTAATAAAGGGTTGATAAACGATTTTACGTATAACGGAATTTCTTTTTTCTGTAACGGCTGCAATGTTTTTGGATGAATAACCGTTGCACCGTAAAATGCCAATTCGATTGCTTCACGGTATGAAATCTGATTTAATAAACTTGCATTTTCAAAATAACGCGGGTCGGCATTCATAACTCCAGGAACGTCTTTCCAGATCGTTACACTTTCGGCACTTAGGCAGTAAGCAAAAATCCCGGCAGTATAATCAGAACCTTCACGACCCAAAGTAGTAGTGAAATTATTATCGTCGGCACCTAAAAATCCTTGTGTGATATTCAGCTGTTTTCTTGGAACATTTTTGCTGATGTTTTGCTGCGTAACTTCCCAATCTACTTCTGCATCTCTGTAGTTCGCATTTGTTTTGATGAAATTACGAACATCAAGCCACTGCGTCTGAATTCCCATGAAATTCATAAAATGACTTAAAATATTAGTAGAAATCAATTCACCAAAACTAACCACCTGATCGTAAACAAAGTTGTAATTTGGCGATTTGTTATGGGCTAAGAAATATTCCAATTCTGTAAATTGTGCATTTACAGCTCCAAAAACTTCGTGATTTTCATCTTCAAATAAATCCAGCAAGATTTGATTGTGATACTTTTTTATTTCTTGTACAGAAGAACTTAATTCTGTTGATTTTTCAAAATAATTTTTGATTACAACCTCAAGAGCATTCGTTGTTTTTCCCATTGCCGAAACTACAAGAATTACATCTTCGTAACCTACTTTTTGCAAAACGTCATATACGTTTTTAATTCCATTTGCATCTTTTACCGATGCTCCTCCAAATTTAAATACTCTCATTGTTGATTTTAGATTTTTAATTTTAGATTTCAGATTGAAAGAAATCTAGTATTTTATTTTTTGTCTGCCACGAATTAGACGAATTTAAATTAGTGTAATGCGTGAAATTTGTGGCTAAATATTTTTTTTATAATTTTTCTAAGAACGCATTAATTCCTGCTTCATCCATTTGAACAACCTGCCAGTCTTCCAAGATATTTGCGCCAGAATTTTTGTAGAAGTTTACCGCTGGGGTATTCCAAGCGAGAACATTCCATTCCACCCTTCTTACATTATCTTTTTTACCCTGTTTCATTATTTCTGCATACAAAGCAGAGCCTAAACCAGTGCCTCGCATTTTTTCTTTTACAATTAAATCTTCAAGATGAATTGTTTTTCCTTTCCAGGTAGAATAGCGGTAATAGTACAATGCAATTCCAACAATTTCTTTTTGTTTTTCTTCGTTTTCAATCTCTGCCACAAAGACATTAAATAATGGTTTTTCGCCAAAACCGTCACGCACCAAATCTTCTTCTGTAATAACAACCGCTTCAGGTTCTTTTTCGAATATCGCCAGCTCCTGAATAAGTCCCAGCACCGATTTCATGTCTTCAGGATTTCCTTTTCTAATATTCATAATTATTAAACGTTATTTTTTTGTCCTTTATAGTATTGCTTTTTCCTAATGCAGCATTTGTTTTCACAGAGGCATAGAGGAGGCAATTTCATGTATTCGTATTTTTATCTCCATATTATCAAAGAAAACAAAGCTTTGATTGTTGGTTTATGTAAAATATTAGCAAATATACAATAGTAGCAAACTAACAAAATAATTTTTAAATCATTCTCACAAAATAAGCGATATTTGTGACTTAAAATTAAAACTATAACGATTTAGCAATGGAAGAACGCAATAAAACACTGGGAGAGTTTATTATTGAGAACCAAAAAGCATTTCAGTATTCGTCGGGAGAGCTTTCCCGAATTCTTAACTCGATACGTTTGGCGGCAAAGGTCGTCAACTACAAAGTTAACAAAGCTGGATTAGTGGATATTATTGGCGCCGCAGGCGAACAGAATATTCAGGGAGAAGAACAGCAAAAATTAGATGTCTATGCAAACGAAGTATTTATCCAGACGTTAATAAACCGTGAGATTGTCTGTGGTATTGCTTCTGAAGAAAACGACGATTTTATTACAGTTCAGGGGAGCGACAACTGTCATAATAATAAGTACGTGATCTTAATGGATCCGCTTGACGGATCTTCAAACATTGATGTGAATGTTTCTGTGGGGACTATTTTTTCTGTTTTCAGAAGAATTACCCCAATCGGAACTCCGGTAACCAGCGAGGATTTTTTACAACCGGGAATCAATCAAGTTGCAGCAGGCTATGTAATTTATGGAACTTCGACCATGCTTGTCTATACAACCGGACATGGCGTAAACGGATTTACACTCAATCCTGCGATTGGGACTTTTTACCTTTCGCACCCGAATATGGAATTTCCGAAAGATGGACATATCTATTCGGTAAATGAAGGGAATTATGTTCATTTTCCACAAGGTGTAAAAAACTACATCAAATATTGTCAGCGTGAAGAAGAGGACAGGCCTTACACATCAAGATATATCGGAAGTTTAGTAGCCGATTTTCATCGAAATATGATTAAGGGCGGTGTTTATATTTATCCGACAAGTACAAAAGCGCCAAAAGGAAAATTACGTTTGTTGTACGAATGTAATCCAATGGCATTTATTGCAGAACAAGCTGGAGGAAAAGCAACCGACGGATTTCAAAGAATTATGGAAATACAGCCGACCGAACTGCATCAAAGAGTTCCGTTTTTCTGCGGAAGTTATAATATGGTAGAAAAAGCAGAAGAGTTTATGGCGGCTGAATGAAGTGTTCAGTCCTGAATTTTCAGGAAAGTCTTCAGTAACAGTCATCGTTTTCGGCTCGATTTTATATGACAAACCCGATGGATTTATAAAAATCTGTCGGGTTTTTATAAATTGATTAATAATTTAAAAAGATAAAATAAATGAAAGATGATATTCTAAATTGGATTGATAATATTCAACAAATTGATGGAATTCCACCAAAGGAAATAATTGCGTTTAATTTTGGAGTATTTGAAGACGAAAATGGATATTCAATTTATCTAGTGGGAAGTTTTGAATATGACGAAAACGATGATGATTGGGCTTGTCTGGAATTGCCGGCTCAAGTGCATAGATATTTTAAATTACCAAATAAGTTTGCAAATGTAGACTGGGAACATGTTTTAGATGCTGTATCAAAGGTTTTCAAAGAACTTCAAAAAGAAGGTGAATTTGATATTCCGCTATTCGAGAATGCAATTGCTATAACTACAGGATTTGATGATGGTGATTTGATAAAGATTAGATAAAAACAAAACCCGACAGATTTTTAAATATCTGTCGGGTTTATAATTTAAATTAGATTTCAATTTCAGGAATCAGCATATAAACGGAACACTAAAAACCTGAATACTGAACACTAAATATTACTTGTTCATATTCTCCATTTCGAAAAGGAACGTATCCAAATCTACTTTTTTGTCAACAAGAGACAATGCCTTTCTTACGATATAATTTACGTTTCCTGGAGTAAAGCCTAGTGCTAATCCCATACGAGTTAACATAACTTCCTGCTGGTCTCCTAAATGGTGGTCAACGTGTACCATTCTTGCCAAATCATACAAACGCTCTAAACGCTGCGTGTATAAATAAGGAGGATTTATTGGATGTTTCCAAGGATCAGCAAGGATTTCTTTATATTCTTCTTCTGATATTTGTAATGTAGAAGCGATTTTATCTAAAAACTCTTGTTCTTCTTTACTAATTTTTCCGTCTGCAAAAGCTACACGCACAATTGCAGAGAAATGACCTCTGTTTCTTTGTTTGAATTCGTTATCAAATAATTCTGAAAATGGCATAATTAAATCGGTTTTTAAGCAACAAATATAATCCTATTTTTAAATTATTGATTTTAAATTTCTCATAAAATTTAACTTATTTTTATTGAAGGATTTAGTAACGTAAATCTTTAATTTTGAAAATTAATCGTAAGTTTACAACCCCTAATCATTTAATTACAATATACCTATGTCACAATTTTGGATTTATTTTCAAATAGGATTAAAACACGTTTTAGACATCAATGCTTACGATCACGTTCTTTTTTTAATTGCTTTAACGGTTCCTTATTTATTTAAAGACTGGAAAAGGATTTTTGTTCTCGTTTCGATTTTTACAGTAGGACATACTTTAGCATTGCTGCTATCTGTTTACGGAATCGTAGCAATAAAAGTAAACTTGGTAGAATTCCTGATTCCGATAACAATATTAATTACAGCATTATATCATTTGTTTACAGCCGGAAAGACCGCTAAGAATGATGGCATAAATCTGGTATTTTTCATAACTTTATTCTTTGGAATTATTCACGGTCTTGGTTTTTCAAATTATTTCAAAACAATATTAGGAGGATCACCAACATCAAAATTATTACCTTTGGGAGAGTTTGCATTAGGAATCGAAGCGGCGCAGCTGATTGTAGTTTTTGTGGTATTGGTAATATCATATATAGTGCAGACTGTATTTCGTTTTTCAAAACGCGATTGGGCACTCGTAATGTCGGCTTTTATTATTGGAGTAGTAATTCCGATGATTATTGAAAGTCCGATTTGGAACAGATAAAAATAAATGGAAGTAAAAAAAAGTAATAAGTACGATAAAGCGTATCTTAGAATTGCCAAAGAATGGAGTTTACTCTCGTATTGCAAACGCAAACAAGTAGGGGCCATTATCGTAAAAGACAGAATGATTATTTCTGACGGTTACAACGGAACCCCGTCTGGATTTGAAAACTGCTGCGAAGATGAAGACGGATTAACACGCTGGGATGTATTGCACGCAGAAGCCAATGCCATTTTAAAAGTCGCGCGTTCGACTCAATCCTGTGAAGGAGCGACTCTGTACATTACGCTTTCGCCCTGTAAAGAATGCAGTAAGCTGATTCATCAATCCGGAATAAAAAGAGTAGTGTATCAAGATGGATATCGTGACGATTCTGGAATTCAATTTTTAATAAAAGCAGGTGTTGAGGTAGAACATATTCCCGTTTTAGAAGAATAATGAAATTTAATTCGAAATATTTGCCAATCGTAATCGGAGGGACTTTTGCTCTCGGAACTATTCTCGGAAGTCTGATGAGTGCTCCCGCAGATGAACAGCTTTTGGCTAAAAACTACTCGAAAACCAAACTCAATAAATTAATCGATTTTATTAATAACGAATATGTTGACAGTATCAATACCGATTCTATTGTAAATCTGACTGTCGATAATATCCTTTCAAAATTAGATCCGCATTCTGTTTATATTCCGCCGACAGAACAAGCCGAAGTTGCCGAAAGCATGAAAGGCGATTTCGTCGGAATCGGAATTAATTTTTATATGTATAAAGATTCGGTTGCGATTATAAAGCCAATCGAAAACGGACCTTCCGCAAAAGCCGGATTAAAATCGGGAGACCGAATTCTCTTTGCCGGAAAAACTAAATTGTACGGCAGAAGACTGCCTTCAGACAGCTTGTTTTCTAAATTAAAAGGGCTGCAGGGTTCTGAAATAGAATTGACCGTTTTTAGAAAATCCGAGAAAAAGAACCTGAAATTTAAAGTCAAAAGAGACGTGATCCCGATCAAGAGTGTTGATGCTTCTATAATGATTGGAAACAAAACAGGTTATATCAAAATCAATCGTTTTGCTGAAACTACTTTTAACGAATTCAAAACGGGTCTTGCAAGGCTGAAGCAAAAGGGAATTGAATCTCTTGTAATTGATCTCCGTGATAATGGAGGCGGGTATATGGAAGAAGCGATTGCAATTGCCGATGAGTTTTTGAAAGACAAACAGCTGATCGTTTTTACAAAAAGTAAAAATGGTTCTACAGAAAAAACATATGCCACAAAAGCAGGTAGTTTTGAAACGGGGAAAGTATATGTTTTAATTAATGAAAATAGTGCTTCTGCAAGTGAAATTTTAGCTGGAGCAATTCAGGATAGTGATCGCGGCACCATAGTTGGAAGACGTTCTTTTGGAAAAGGATTGGTGCAGAGAGAAATGGATTTTAATGACGGATCTGCTGTAAGGCTGACCGTAGCGCGATATTATACACCAACAGGAAGATCTATTCAGAAACCTTATAAAAAAGGAAACGAAGAATATTTTAAAGAATCTGAAGCTAGAGTAGTAACTGGCGAATTGTATGCAAAAGACAGTATAAAAGTTGCAGACTCCTTAAAGTTTAAAACACCAAAAGGTAAAATAGTTTACGGCGGCGGCGGAATTGTCCCAGATGTTTTTGTTCCGATGGAAGCTGAGCACGGAAATGAAAATGTTGCTTACTTAATGCAGACTGGTATTGTAGGTCATTTTGTTTTTGAAGAATTAGATAAAAATCGCCACGTTTTTGATGGTGTTCAGTTTAGTGAGTTTTTGACTAAAATGAAAAGCTCAGATCTGTATTTTAAAAAGTTTAAAAATTATATGCTGCAAACTGGTTTAGATTTAAAGCTGGATAAGACCAAAGCTTTGGTAAACCGTCATATTACTGCAGAATTTGCACGACAATTATATGGAGAATTGTATTATTACGACGTAATCTTAAAAGAGGATGCCATGATCAAAACAATTCTAAATCCGAAGAAATAAAATAAAGATTTCAAAAAAATAATAAAGCTGCCAATCTGCTAAATCTACGAGAGCTGTTTTTTGTCTCGCAGGTTTAGCAGATTCGGCAGATTTTTTTTAATTTTAAGTAAAAAAAGAGATGGATATAGGTAAAGTTGTAAATGCTGAAATTGAACTTCTAACAGCAATTAAAAAGGCTGACATTGCTGTTTTAGAAAAACTGCTGCATGATGATCTTCTTTTTAATCTTCCCGACGGAAATACAATCACAAAAGAGTATGATTTGGAAACCTATCGTTCTGGAAAAATGAAGATAGAATCTTTGGAAGCCTCAGATCAAATTATCAATTTAATTGAAGAAACTGCTGTTGTAGCTGTTACTGTTTCATTAAAAGGAACTTATGACAATACTGCAATCAATGGAGTATTGCGCTACATAAGAGTTTGGAGAGAAACCAATGGAGTTTTAAAAGTTATTGCCGGAAGCTGTATACAGCTGGCATAAATTTTGAAAATAAATTTAATGAAAACGTAAAGCAAAACAGAAAGAAGATTACTTTCTTTGTTGCTTATAAAACCATATATATGAAAAATCTAAAGAAAATAAGTTTACTGGTAATTTTGATGACTTTTGTAATCTCTTGTACAACGATGAAAAATGATGCTAATGCTCCTGTTTCAGGAAAAGTTGAATCTATAGAAAGCGGAAAAGACGGATACACAGCGAAAATCACAACAGACAATAAAGAGGTTTACTTTGCGACAATAAGCATTGTAAATGTAGGCGGCCCGCAAAATTACAAACAATTAAAAATCGGTGATGTAGTTTCTGTAAAAGGAGAAAAATGGAAAGCCGAAGATGAAAATCATATTAAAGTGACAGAAATCGTTTCGGTTAAATAAAATAAAAACATAAAATTTTAAAACCATATAAGTTATATAAGTTCATTTAATTATGCGCAAAGCTAAAATGACCTTATATAACTTATATGGTTTATTTTTTAAGATGTTTTATCGAATGCTGTCGTGAGAGTGTGTTTGTGTGCCGTTATTCCATAAAGTTAGAATATCAGTTGCAACAGCGGCACCGCTTCCGGCAGCTATCGCTAATTGGCTTCTCCAGCCAGCCAGAGTTCCAATAACGTAAATTCCGTCTGCAACTTTATGATCTTCGTTTTTAAGCTGGATTCTTTGTTTTTCTGGTAAAGCCTTTTTATGAGGTTCTACAAACTGCATTAAACCTTCAATATCAAAAGTATTAGCAGAGCCAATTCCTACCACAATATTTTTTGTCTTGTAAGAGTTTTTATTAGTAACTACTGTAAATTCGGGATAACTTCCTTCAATACGAATTACTTTTTCATTTGGAATTTGAGTAATGTGCGGATAAGTCACAGCTAAATCCTGTGTGCTTTCTGTCAGTAACTCAGATCCTAGTTTTCCTGGCGTTATGCCATAAGCATTGTAGAAAATTGCTTCCTGTAGAGAAGAATTCTTTTGATGTGTAAAAATTCCGATTTTTTTGTCGGTAACAAAAGCTTTGTTTTTTGCAGATCCTAAAACCAATGCACAAGATATTCCAGATACGCCTCCGCCGATAATTAAAACGTCAAACATATATTATTGACCGTTTGTTTTTTCTTCAATTCTTTTAGAAATTCTAAAGATCAAAAGAATCAGAACTGCGCAGAACGAAGCGGCGATTCCAATAAAAGCTACAATACTATCCCCTTGAAAAGGATTCTTAAAATCTAATAGCGTAATATTAAAAACAATTAAAGCTAATGCCAAAAGCACTAAGATTGAAGTGAAAATTTTCATAAGATTGTCTTTGTTTGTCTAAAATAATAAAAGTAGAACTATAAGTGAAAAAATGTCTTATAATTGTATTTTAGAAATTTTATGGGGTAAAAGTATAAAAATTAATTTTAGACAAACAAACCTTTAACATTAGCAGCGAATAATTTAACAGCAATTGCTAAAAGGATCACCCCGAATGTCTTGCGAACAACGCCCAAGCCGTTTTCGCCTAACAAATTTTCGATCTTTTTGGATGACTTTAAAACCACATAGACCAAGATGATATTTAGTAAAATCGCGATGATGATATTTATAGTGTGAAATTGCGATCTAAGAGATAATAAAGTCGTCATCGTTCCTGCACCGGCAATAAGCGGAAATGCCAGCGGCACGATAGAAGCGGAGCCTGGTTCTTCGTCACGGTAAATCCTGATTCCTAAAATCATTTCTAAAGCAAGAAAGAACAATACAAAAGAACCCGCAACAGCAAAAGAGTGAACATCGATTCCGATTAAGTTAAGCAAGCCCTCGCCGACAAACAAAAATACAATCATGATGGCACCTGCAACAATCGAAGCTTTTTCAGATTCAATATGCCCCACTTTAGCTCTAAGATTTACAATAATCGGGATAGACCCTACAATATCAATTACTGCAAAAAGTACCATACTGACTGTGACAATTTCTTTAAAATCGATTTCTAACATATCGCTTTGATTTTGAGGGTTTAAAAACTGCTGCAAAAGTAGATAATAAAGTTAGGTGTTTTTTCGACAGCTTGTATTTTTGTTATAAAAACATGTTTTCCGTATTGAAAAAGTGATATTTGTAACAAAAGATAATTTAACCGCAAAGATTCGCAAAGATTTACGCAAAGTACGCAAAGGATAGAAAAGTGATAAAGCTTTGTGAATCTTTGCGTGCCTTGCGGTTAAATATTAAGAGTGTTTATCTGTTTTCTTTGACTATCTTTGCACTTTATAAATAACAGTATTTTAAGATCATGTTTCAGTTAGGAAAAACGATTATTTCGGAGGATATTCTTGAAAAAGAATTTGTGTGCAACTTGTCTGCCTGTAAAGGAGCTTGCTGCGTTGATGGTGATGCGGGTGCGCCTTTGAGTGAGGCCGAAACTAAAATTTTGGAAGAGATTTATCCAAAAGTAAAACCATTTTTGCGTAAAGAAGGAATTGAGGCAATCGAAGCGCAGGGAACTTGGGTAAAAGGAACAGACGGTGATCTTGAAACGCCGCTTATTGATAATAAAGACTGCGCTTATGTAATTTTTGACGGCCAGACTGCGCTTTGCGGTATTGAACAAGCCTATAATCAAGGAATCGTAGATTGGAAAAAACCAGTTTCATGTCATTTATATCCAATTCGTGTAAAAGACTTCACAGAGTTTGCTGCAGTCAATTATGATAAATGGGATATTTGTGATGATGCTTGTTCTCTTGGAAAAGAATTAGAAGTTCCGGTTTATAAATTTGTCAAAGAAGCTTTAATCAGACGATTTGGCGAAGATTGGTATCTGGAACTTGAAAAGGTAGCTCAGGAGCTTAAAAATTCATAAAATTACCTATCCGTTATATGGTCTTTTTGACTACATATTTTTGACTCAAAAAAATAAAGTTTTAACTCAAAAAAAACTTTTTAAAAACTATTAAAAAGTACTTGCATTTTTAGTTTAAAAGTCTATATTTTACGCCTGTTCAGGAGGTTTTTGAGCTTTTAAATATCTCATTTACAAATATTTAATTATTGTCTGAAAAATATCGCAATTTTTAGCCGTTGTTAAAAACTACGCCAGATTGTGAATAAGTTTGCCTTTCATTTTTGGCAGTAATTGACAATCTTTGTAGTGCTTGTTTGAGAGCAAAAAATCAATACAAAAATTAACAAAATCCATCATGTCTCAAATCGAACCAATATTACAAGAAAATAAAAACCGATTCGTTATTTTCCCGATTAAACATCATGATATTTGGGAGTGGTATAAAAAGATGGAAGCAAGTTTTTGGACTGCCGAAGAAATCGACTTGCACCAAGATTTGACAGATTGGAATAATAAATTAAATGATGACGAGAGATATTTTATTAAACATATCTTGGCATTCTTTGCTGCGTCTGACGGAATTGTAAACGAAAACCTGGCAGAGAACTTTGTAAACGAAGTTCAATATGCTGAAGCGAAATTTTTCTACGGTTTTCAAATCATGATGGAAAATATCCACAGTGAAACGTATTCTTTATTAATAGATACTTACGTAAAAGACGAAGCAGAAAAAGCACAATTGTTTAATGCTTTGGAGGTTTTTCCTGCCATTGGTAAAAAAGCAGAATGGGCTTTAAAATGGATCGAGTCTGATTCTTTCGCAGAAAGATTAATTGCTTTTGCAGCCGTAGAAGGAATTTTCTTTTCGGGAGCTTTCTGTTCTATTTACTGGTTGAAAAAACGTGGTTTAATGCCGGGATTAACTTTTTCTAATGAGTTGATTTCGCGTGACGAAGGCGTACATTGTGATTTTGCAGTCCACCTTCATAATCATCACTTAATTAATAAAGTGCCAAAAGAAAGAATTAAGGAAATTATCGTTAATGCTTTAGATATCGAAAGAGAATTTGTTACAGAATCACTTCCGGTAAGTTTAATTGGTATGAATGCAGCGTTAATGACACAATACTTAGAATTTGTTGCAGACAGATTGTTAGTAGAGTTAGGCTGCGAGCGTGTTTATGGATCAGCGAATCCGTTTGATTTCATGGACATGATTTCTCTTCAAGGAAAAACTAATTTCTTTGAAAAACGTGTTGCAGAGTATCAAAAATCTGGTGTTATGAATACCGACAGTGATGCTCAGAAAATTTCATTTGATGCAGATTTCTAGACAACAAGAATAATTTAATGACTGCTCTTCAAGCAGTATTAAAAAAGATTAACAAACATTTTTTTTAGGTTGAATCTCTTTCCCAAATCGCAGATTCAATAGCAATTTTTGACCCTTTTAAATTTGATTTTCAAATTTGAAAAGGGTAACTATTGAGAATGTCATAATTCTCTAAAATTAATTTAAAAACACGCAATGTTTAGGCGCTTGGATTCGTTTTCCATGTGACTTTCATTTTTTCAATAACTAAAAATAGTAAGCTTATGTATGTAGTAAAAAGAGATGGCCACAGAGAGCCCGTAATGTTTGATAAGATTACAGAGAGAATTAAAAAATTGTGTTACGGCTTGAATGAGCTTGTAGATCCTGTTAAGGTAGCAATGCGTGTTATCGAAGGATTGTATGATGGTGTTTCTACTTCTGAATTGGATAATCTTGCAGCAGAAACGGCGGCTTCTATGACAATTGCGCATCCAGATTATGCACAATTGGCAGCACGTGTGGCGATTTCGAACCTACATTCAAATACCAAAAAATCTTTCTCAGAAACGATGAAAGATATGTACAATTACGTAAATCCAAGAAACGGACAAGATGCGCCATTAATTTCGGATGAGGTATTTAAAGTAATTCAGGAAAACGCAGCTTTCTTAGATTCGCATATTATTTACACTCGAGATTTTAATTACGATTATTTTGGATTTAAAACCTTAGAGCGTTCTTATCTTCTTAAGATAAACGGAAAAATCGTAGAGCGTCCGCAGCACATGTTGATGCGTGTATCGGTTGGTATTCACTTAGACGATTTAAAATCGGTAATTGAAACTTACGATTTAATGTCTAAAAAGTTCTTTACACATGCAACGCCAACATTGTTCAATGCCGGAACTCCAAAACCGCAAATGTCTTCTTGTTTCTTATTAGCAATGCAGGACGACAGTATTGACGGAATCTACGATACCTTAAAACAAACAGCAAAAATTTCGCAGTCAGCGGGAGGAATTGGTCTTTCTATTCATAACGTTCGTGCGACAGGATCTTATATTCGTGGTACAAACGGAACTTCAAACGGAATTGTTCCGATGTTGAGAGTGTTTAACGACACCGCTCGTTATGTAGATCAAGGAGGAGGAAAACGCAAAGGAAGTTTTGCGATTTATATCGAGACCTGGCATGCTGATATTTTTGATTTCTTGGATTTAAAGAAAAATACCGGGAAAGAAGAAATGCGTGCAAGAGATTTATTCTTTGCTATGTGGACTTCAGATTTATTTATGAAACGTGTTCAGGAAGACGCATCATGGACTTTAATGTGTCCTAACGAATGTCCAGGTCTTTACGATGTTTACGGAGAAGAATTTGAAGCATTATATACTGATTACGAATTTCAAGGAAAAGGAAGAAAAACAATCCGCGCTCGTGAATTATGGGAGAAAATCCTAGAATCTCAAATCGAGACTGGAACACCTTATATGTTGTACAAAGATGCAGCAAACCGTAAATCGAACCACAAGAATTTAGGTACAATCCGTTCTTCAAACTTGTGTACAGAGATTATGGAGTTTACATCTAAAGATGAAATTGCTGTTTGTAACTTAGCTTCTATTTCGTTGCCAATGTTTATCGAAAACGGAAAATTTGATCACGAAGCGCTTTACAATGTTACAAAACGTGTAACTCGTAACTTGAACAAAGTAATCGACAGAAATTACTATCCGGTAAAAGAAGCAGAAAATTCTAATTTACGTCACCGTCCGGTTGGATTAGGGGTACAAGGTTTAGCAGATGCTTTTATCATGCTTCGTATGCCTTTTACAAGTGACGAGGCTAAGAAATTAAATCAAGAGATTTTCGAAACTTTATACTTTGCTGCTGTAACCGCTTCTATGGAAATGGCGAAAGAAGAAGGACCGTATTCTACATTTGAAGGTTCTCCAATGTCAAAAGGAGAATTCCAATACAACATGTGGGGAATGAAAGATGAAGAATTATCTGGTCGTTGGGACTGGGCTTCATTAAGAAAAGAAGTTGTAGAGCACGGAGTTCGTAACTCGTTATTGGTTGCGCCAATGCCAACAGCATCTACCTCTCAGATTTTAGGAAACAACGAAGCATTCGAACCGTATACTTCTAACATTTACACACGTCGTGTATTGTCTGGTGAATTTATTGTAGTAAACAAACATTTACTTCACGATTTAGTAGAAAGAGGTTTGTGGAACGAAGATTTGAAACAAGAAATCATGCGTCACAACGGATCGGTTCAAAATATTGATATTATTCCGCAAGACTTAAAAGAATTATACAAAACAGTTTGGGAAATGTCGATGAAAGATATTATCGATATGTCGCGCCAAAGAGGTTATTTTATTGACCAATCTCAATCGTTGAACTTGTTCATGCAAGATGCAAACTATTCTAAACTTACATCAATGCACTTCTATGCTTGGCAGTCAGGTTTAAAAACAGGAATGTATTACTTAAGAACAAAATCTGCAGTTGATGCGATTAAATTCACACTAAACAACGATAAAAAAGAAGAGACACCAACATTAGTTGCAGCAACAGAAGAAATCAGTGTTGAGGATTATAAAGCAATGCTTTTAAAAGCTCAAGCCGCAGATCCTGAGGATTGTGAAATGTGTGGGTCTTAATAATTTTAGATTTTAGTCCCGAAGCCTCGGGATAGATTTTAGATTTTTAAAATTTAGATTTAATATATTTAAAGCAGTTATCATTTTTTTGGTGACTGCTTTTTTTTTTGGAGCGATTCCCACTTTTCTTTGTTAAAGAGGTTTTTACTTTAATCTGGGTTTGAATTCCGTTTTCATTATATAAAATTGAGAAGATGAATTTATTAGAAAATACAATTAGAGAGAAAAAAGAACTTTATAAACTTGCTGTGAAATATTTTCAAAATATAAATCCTGATGAATATGAAAATATTACATTCGATGATTTGGCTGCAAAATCTATTTCAATTTTAATAGATCATGATTTTATTCCCACTCCATGTATTGAAATCAGATTAGAGCTTTTAAGAAATCAAAAAAGAGTGGCTACTTATTTTGTTTATGTTAATGAAAACAGAGAATTTATAGATGAATTTCTAACATAGCCTGTATTTTCAATCCCGGTTATGTTGATTATCATTATGCTTACTATTAAATAAACAATATCCCGAAAAATTCCCCGTTTAAAACTATTACCAAATACTTTTAAATCTTAGCACCTTAGAACCTCAGTGACTTAGCCTCTTCAAAAAATTAAACCTTTTAAAGAGAACGAAGTCTTATTGTAATAATTTCCAGATTATGAAAAAAAGCAGTCTTTGGTCTTTACGATTAGGTTTTTCGGGAAAACAAGCCGATAAAATTGAAAAACTCGGATTAGAAAAATTTCTAAAACATTCCTATGATTCAAAATTTGACAGGGAATTCCCGGCGTTTCTGCAAGATCAGCCTAAAACCGCTTTAGAACTTAAGCAAGTTCGCGAATTAGTCAAAACCTCAGATCCTGAAACTAAAAAGGAAATTCAGAAAAAAGAAAATCAAGCAGCCACAGAACTTAAAAAATGGTGGATTGCCAAAATGCGCAATGACGAATTTCCGTTGCGTGAAAATATGGTTTGTTTCTGGCACAATCATTTCGTCTCCACTTCACAAAAAGTAAAAATCAATTATTGGATTTATCAGCACAATATGATTTTACGCGAAAATGCTTTTGGGAATTTTAAAGATTTAACCAAGCAGATTCTGAAATCGAATGCAATGGTGCGCTATCTCGATAATGGCGATAATAAAAAAGGCAAAATCAACGAAAACTTAAGCCGTGAATTGCTCGAATTATTCACTATCGGAATTGGAAATTATACCGAAGAAGACATTAAGAACGGTGCCAAAGCTTTGGCGGGTTTAAATGTAGGTGATAACGGAGCAGTTTATAGAAAGAATGCAGAAGACAACAGCGATAAAACTTATTTCGGGAAAACCGGAAACTGGAAGGCAGACGATTTAGTCGATATTATTTTTGAGCAGAAAAACATTCCGTATTTAATTACACGAAAAATTCTAAAATGGTTTGTATATGATGCTCCTTCAGAAAAATTAGTGACGTATTATGGCGATTATTTCAGAAAAGTAAAGTTTGAAATCGAGCCTTTGCTGACCAAGATTTTTACAGAAGAATATGCTAAAGAAAATGCTGGAAGCAAAATTAAAAATCCGCTTGTTTATATTCTGCAGTTAACAAATGAACTGCACATGCAGGATTTTGACAATGGAATGGTGCAGTATTTCTTGAAACAACAGGGAATGGATTTGTACAATCAAATCAATGTGAAAGGCTGGGACGGCGGCAATTCGTGGCTGACTTCTCAGATTTATTTGCAGCGAAATAATACATCTGATTTATTGTGTAAAGGACGAACGATTACGGGGAAATTTCTAAATAAAATGAATTCAGATCCTGAAAAACCAGTACTTGAAATTAATAAAGTTAAAGTTGAGGTTCAATTTGATGACAGCGGAAACAATAAAACAATTATTTCTGAATTGTCAGATCGCTTGCTTTTTAAAACAAATGAGGCTATTCAAAAAGATATGGAAAACCTTTTGAAATACGATTTTGATCCTAAAGAATCCAATGCAGATGCGGCTGTAATTCGGTTATTCAATTATATCACCAAACTGCCCGAATATCAATTAATCTAAAAGTTTGAAATCATGAACAGAAGAACTTTTTTAACTCTAACAGGAACTTTTACCGGCGGAATGCTTGTACTGCCAGATTTTCTACACGCTTTTGGAACGCAGCAAAATTTAATTGTCGGTGAGCAACGTGTCGTTTTTGTACAATTAAATGGTGGTAATGATGGGTTGAATACTTTTATTCCGTACGACGATCCTTTGTATTATGATTTACGAACAAAAATTGCTTTGAATAAAGATTTGGTGATTGGTAAAAACCGAGGCATGGCGTTTCATCCGTCGCTGAAAGACTTTGCGCAAATACAGCAAAATGGAGATTTAACCGTTATTCAGAATGTTGGTTATCCAGAACCAGTGCGGTCCCATTTTAGAAGCCAGGAAATTTGGCAGACTGCTGTTGATTCTAATAAATATGTAAATGAAGGATGGCTGGGGCGTTATCTGGATTTGCAATGCAAGGGACATCAGCCAACGGCAGGTGTTAACTTAGATTCGATTGATAATCTGGCTTTGAAAGGAATAGAACCGAATTCAATTACTGTAAAAGATCCGAATCGATTTAAAGTAAAAGCGGGAATGGAAGAATTAAAATTATCGGATAATCCGCAATTGGATTTTGTTCGAAAAATTGCCAATTCGGTTACTGAAGGTTCTGATGAAATCCAGAAAGCTTTATCGAAATCTAAATCGGAAAGCAGTTATGCAAAAACGGAACTTTCTAAAAACTTGGAATGGATTGCTCGTTTGATTAAAGGAAATTTAAATTCAAAAGTATATTATACTTCGTTAAATGGTTTTGATACACATGACAATCAGCTTGCGATTCATGAAAGGAAATTGACCGACCTAAATGATTCGGTTTTTAGTTTCTATAAAGATTTAAAACAGGCTAATCTACTGCAAAATGTAACAATAGTGGTTTTTTCAGAATTTGGACGTCGCGTAAAAGACAACGGAAACGGTACGGATCACGGGACTGCGGCGCCAATGTTTATTATTGGAGGAAATAATAAAGGAACGATTTTAGGTAAAAATCCCAATCTTGCAGACTTAGATAATGGAGATTTAAAATATGAAATTGATTTTAGGAGTGTCTATGCCTCTTTATTAAAAGAAAAAATGAACTTTGATTATTCTAAAATTGGGATTAGGAACGCGCCGGTTTCGGGATTGTTTTGAATAAGTTATAACGTAATTTAATTTGTTTAAATTTGTACATTGATAATAATACGAATAAGATGGATATTAAAAATTTATCGAGATATAGTAATGCTGAAAAAATTGTTTTAGCAGAGCAGCTGTGGGATAGCGTTTCTAAAGAGGATTTAGAAATTTCTGATGATGTTAAAAGAGAATTGGATATTCGAATTCAGAATTTGGAAGAAGGGAAAGCTGAATTGTATTCTTGGGATGAGGTTAAAGCACATCTAAAATCGGTTAGATAATGTACAAAATTCGTTTTGTAAAAGAAGCTTTATTTGATATTGAAGATGTTGTTATGTGGTATGAACAACAAAGAATTGGACTTTCTTATGATTTTGAACTCTGTCTGGAAGCCGGAATTGATGCTGTTTTACGAAATCCAGATTTATTTCAAAAGAAGTATAAAAAGATAAGAATACATTTTATTTCCAGATTTCCTTATGGAATTCATTACTTGGTAGGGAAAGATGAAATTGTTGTGATTGGAGTTTTTCATACTTCTCGCTCTCCGAAAAACTGGTCTAAAAGGCTAGAGAGGTAAAAAAAACTTAGCGCCTTAGTACCCCAGTATCTTTATCATCTCCGAAAAACCCATTGTAAATATCTCATTTCAAGCCGATATTTTTACATTATCATACAAAACCTGCTAAATTTGTTAAGAATTCCTTTTTTGTTTCATAAAATGCAATATTTTTTTTGGAGGGGTAAAAATAATTTATACATTCGCAGAGAATTTAAACAATAAGACAAACAAAATGGCAAGTAACCGTTTTTATTTTAGCAGCAATTTTTATTTCTTCTTTAGTAGAAGTCAGGATTGTGCTATGGTTATTTGAGAAAAATTTTAAGACAAATAAAACTAATATACAATCCTGATGCAAATCAGGATTTTTTTTTGACTATATGACAACGAAAATTGCAATACAAGGTATTAAAGGATCATTTCATCATCAGGTTGTAAAAGAGTATTTTGCTGAAAACGTGGCTATTGATGAATGTTTGTCTTTTGAAGAATTGATCGACAGCCTTATTGCCGGAAAATCTGATCAGGCTGTAATGGCGATTGAAAATTCGATTGCAGGTCCGATTATCCCGAATTATGCTTTGATTGACAAGAACAATCTGCACATTATTGGAGAGCATTATTTAAATATTCAACAGAATTTAATGGCATTAAAAGGTCAGAAAATTGAAGATATCAGAGAGGTTCATTCGCACCCAATGGCACTTTTGCAGTGTATGGATTTCTTGAAGCAATATCCAAATATCAAATTGGTTGAGGACAAAGATACGGCAGAAACGGCAAGAAGAATTCAGGAAAAACAGCTGACAGGAATTGCGGCAATTGCAAGCGAAACAGCAGCTGAAATGTACGATTTGGATATTATTGCACCATCGATTCAGACGATCAAAAATAATATGACACGTTTTGTAATCATCAAAAAACAAAATTCATTTCTGCCAGAGAGCGAAATCAACAGAGCATCTGTCAAATTTGAATTGGATCATAAAAGAGGAAGTTTAGCGGCAGTTTTAAATGTTATGAGCGACTGCAAACTGAATTTAACAAAAATTCAGTCGCTTCCAAAAATCGAAACACCTTGGAAATATTCATTTTTCGTAGATGTGACATTTGAGAAATACGAAGATTATGCAAAAGCAAAAGCCTTATTAAATATAATGGCAGAATATTTTAAAGTGCTGGGTGAGTATAGAGATACGAAACCTTTGTAAAAGGAAAATTCCAATTTTTGAAATTCCAAATTCCAACTTGGAAGATTTGAAATTCCAATTGTCAGGCTGAGCGGAGTCGAAGCCCGCGAGACAAAAAAAGAAACTGAAAAAGAGAACAAATAAAAAATGATTACAACAGCAAAAAGATTAGACACAGTTGAAGAATACTACTTCTCCTCAAAATTGAGAGAAGTGAGACAGCTGATGTCTGAGGGAAAATCGATCATCAATATGGGAATTGGAAGCCCTGATTTGAGTCCGTCGAAAGCAGTTATTGAAGCGGTGGCTTCTGCAATTCAGGACGAAAACGGACATGGCTATCAAAGCTATCAGGGATTGCCGGAATTGAGAAAGGGGATGGCCGATTTTTATCAGAATCAGTTTGGTGTTGAATTAAATCCGAATAATGAGATTTTGCCTTTGATGGGTTCAAAAGAAGGAATTATGCACATTTCGATGGCTTTTTTAAATGAAGGCGATCACGTTTTGATTCCGAATCCAGGGTATCCAACTTATACTTCGGTAACCAATTTGGTTCAGGCAGTTCCGGTTTATTATGATTTGAAAGAAGAAAATGGCTGGGAACCGGATTTTGAAGCTTTAGAAAAATTAGAGCTGGAGAAAGTAAAAATTATGTGGCTGGGTTATCCGCACATGCCGACTGGAGCAAGAGGAAGTTTAGCGTTATTTGAAAAATTGGTTGCTTTTGCTAAAAAACACAACATCTTATTGATCAACGACAATCCGTATAGTTTTGTTTTGAATGATAATCCAATGAGTTTATTGCAGGTTGAAGGTGCAAAAGATGTGGCTTTAGAATTGAATTCACTTAGTAAAACGTTCAACATGGCAGGCTGGAGAGTCGGAATGGTTTTAGGAAATCCTGAAATTATCGATGCCGTTCTTAAAGTAAAAAGCAACATGGACAGCGGTATGTTTTACGGAATCCAAAAAGGTGCAGTTGCAGCGCTAAATTGTGATAAATATTGGTTCGAAGACCAAAATAAAATTTACAGACGCCGTAGAGAACTAACCGAAAAATTAGCAGAAAAATTAGGCTGTAAAGTTTATAAAGAAGGAGTTGGGCTTTTTGTCTGGGCAAAACTTCCAGAAGGAATTGAATCATCAGAAAAGTTCATTGACGAAATATTATACGAGAAACATATTTTCATCACACCGGGAACAATCTTCGGAAGCAATGGTGAAGGTTATATTAGATTCTCGTTGTGTGTAAAAGAAGAAAAAGTACAAGAAGCGATAGATCGATTTTAGTAATTGTAGATATCAGATTTTAGATTTTAGATTGTCAGGCTGAGCGAAATCGAAGCCCGCTCTAGTTAGAAAAGCACTTCGACTTAGCTCAGGGTGACAGAAAAGATAAAAAGTCTTGAAAGAACGAGAAGCCCTAGCCCTGATAGAAGCGGCATCCTTTTGTGGTCTCGTTTCTTTAACGAGACCACAAAAGATACAGCGGATAGCAGGATTAGCTTCAAATAAAAAGAATTATGAAAGTATACGTAATAGGAATAGGATTAATAGGAGGTTCAATGGTGTTAGACATCAAGGGCCGTTATCCTGAAGCAACTATTCTGGGCATCGATAATAACGAAAAACATTTGCAGCAGGCAATTGAATTAGGGGTTATCGACGAAGCAGGGAAAATGGAAGATTTGTCGGGTGCCGATTTTGTAATTGTTTCGGTTCCGGTAGATGTAGCGCTGACGGTTTTGCCTAAAGTTCTGGATTCGGTTGGAGATAAAACAATTGTTTTTGAAGTTGGATCGACTAAAAAACCGATTTGCGAAGCAGTAGCCGGTCATCCGAAGAGAAGAAATTTTATCGCGACACATCCAATTGCAGGAACAGAGTTTTCGGGACCTTCGGCAGCGATAAGAGGATTGTTTCAAGGGAAAACGAATATAATCTGCGAAGTAGAAAAAACGGCTTTTAAACTGCAGGAAAAAGCTTTGAATCTTTTCTCTTCAATCGGAATGAGAATTCGATATATGGATCCGACTTCGCACGATAAACACATTGCTTACGTTTCGCATTTGTCGCATATTAGTTCGTTTATGCTCGGGAAAACAGTGATGAATAAGGAAAAAGACGAACAGGATATTTTTGACATGGCGGGAAGTGGATTTGAAAGTACGGTGCGTCTGGCAAAAAGTTCGCCGGCAATGTGGACACCAATTTTCAAACAAAATCAAGAACACGTTCTGGAAACATTAGAAGAATATATTGCAAATCTCAGTCGGTTTAGGGATTTGTTGAAAGACGAAAATTACAATGCCATTTTTGAAGAAATGGAAAGCACAAATAAAATAAAAGAAATACTAAACGGATTAACAACAACTAAAAAGTAAATTAGAATTAAGATGGAAAATAAGAAAGAAATGAGAAAGTGGTTAGAAGATTTCAATTTAAATCACCCACTTGTGATAGCTGGACCTTGTAGTGCAGAAACGGAAGATCAAGTATTGAAAATTGCTCACGAATTAAAAGATTCAAAAGTTAGTGTATTCAGAGCAGGAATCTGGAAACCAAGAACGCGTCCGGGAGGATTTGAAGGTGTTGGAGAAATTGGTTTAAAATGGTTACAAAAAGCAAAAGCTGAAACTGGTTTATTAATGGGTACTGAAGTGGCAACTGCAGCACACTGTAAACTGGCTTTAGAACATGATATCGATGTATTATGGGTGGGTGCCCGTACAACTGCAAACCCTTTCGCAGTTCAGGAAATTGCTGATACTTTAAAAGGAACTGATAAAATCGTTTTGGTTAAAAACCCAGTAAACCCTGATTTAGCTTTATGGTTAGGTGGTGTTGAGCGTTTACACATGGCTGGAATTGAGAAATTAGGAGTTATTCACAGAGGTTTCTCTACTTACGAAAAAACAAAATACAGAAACATTCCAGAATGGCAGATTGCTATCGAATTGCAAAATAAATTCCCTGATTTACCATTAATCATCGACCCATCTCACATAACAGGAGATCGTAAAATGATTTTTGAAGTAACTCAAGAGGCTTTAGATTTGAATTACGATGGTATGATTATCGAAACGCACTACGATCCAGACAATGCTTGGTCTGATGCTGCACAGCAAGTTACACCAGATTCTTTGAAACAAATCATTAAAGATTTGACGATCAGAAAAACGGATGATACTACAGATGAGTACAGTTCAAAAATGACAAAATTAAGAGCTAACATCGACGTTCTAGACGCTAACTTATTAGAACTTTTAGGAAAACGTATGAAAGTAGCTGACGAAATTGGTCAGGTGAAAAAAGATGCAAACGTAGCGATTCTTCAAAACAACCGTTGGAACGAAATCTTAGGAAAAATGATCTTGGAAGGTGAGAAAAAAGGTCTTACTGAAGAGTTTGTTTTGAGAATGTTCAAAGCAATCCACCAAGAAAGTATTGGTCACCAAGAGAAAATTTTCAACGCATAATTTTTGCTGAACCATATAAGTGATATAAGATAATTTAAGTTTCTATAAAACGCTGATCTTGGGTTTTCTTATATCATAATATTAAAATTATATTGTTTTTTAAGAATCTCCATTGCTTTATTAATTTAAAGTTTTGGAGATTTTTTGTTCTAAACTTCTATATTCTCTGACTTACTGCTTCAATCTTCAGCTAATATTTTCTTATATCACTTGTATGATTTAATTTTTTTTTCACGGCTGCCAACCTTTTTATATTTTTGATTCTCTATATGATTATAGAACCTTAACTTTCGAGTCATGAAATCAAAAATGTTTAAGCCAGAAAAATTTCAAGCCCATTTGAAATTATTATTTTATGTTCTGCTGTTTTTCGGAACCAAAACTTTTGCGCAGAGTCCAGAAATGTCAGTCAAAGGTGAAGAAGCTGAAAAAGTCAGAATGAGCCAGCTGCTTGTAAATGTGAAAGTGGTTGGCAATATCGCTTACACAACTGCCGAAATGCATTTTTTTAATTCGGGAAACCGCCAGATGGAAGCAGAATTGATTTTTCCATTGCCCGAGAATGTTTCGGTTTCAAGATATGCCATTGACATTAATGGAAAAATGAGAGAAGCGGTTCCTGTAAATAAAAATAAAGGGAAACAAGTTTTTGAAGCCATTGAACATCGTAGAGTTGATCCAGGATTGCTGGAAAAAGTAGACGGGAATAATTTTAAAACCCGAATTTATCCTTTAATGCCAAACGGAGAACGAATTGTGATAATTGGGTATGAAGAAGAACTTACGGCTTCAGACAAAAATAATCTGGCTTACCAGTTGGTAAGTCGTTATCCTAAGAAATTGGATAAATTTTCAGTGAAAATTTCTGTTCTTGGCGCTTCAACTTCACCAAAAATTATCGAAAAATCGTCCAGAATTTCCTTTTCAAAATGGGATCAATCCTTTAATGCTTCTTTCGAAAAAGAAAATTATCAGCCGACAGAAAAAATAGTTTTTGAAGTTCCAATACAAAACAATGCGCCAAGTGTTTTGACTCAGGATGCTGGTGGTCAATATTATTTTTATGGAAATGTTTTTATTGAAGGCAATACAAAAGCAAGAAAAATTCCGTCTTCAATTGGTTTAATTTGGGATAATTCATTAAGCTGCCAGACTCGTGATCTGAAAAAAGAATTGGATTTATTGGAGGCTTATTTTCAAAAAATACAAAACACCAAAGTGACGTTGTACTTTTTAAATTACATTTTTGAAAAGCAAAAAGAGTTTGTGATTTCGAATGGAAATTGGAGTGAATTAAAAACGGTTTTAGAAAATACAAAATACGATGGAGGAACTCGTTATTCGCAGTTAACTTTTGCAAATCACGATCAGTATTTGTTTTCTACGGATGGTTTGTCTTCTTTGAGCGAAAATTCATTTCCTAAAACGAAAAAACCAGTATTTACGATTTCATCTTGCGTTTCTGCAGATTTTGCTTTTTTAAATTATACGGCTTCGCAAACGGGCGGCAATTTCATCAATTTGAATCAATTGAGTACAGAAAATGCTTTGGGTAAATTGACAAATACGAATCTAAAGTTTTTAGGAATAAAAGAAAATCTGTTGATTACCGATTTATTTCCGATGGAAGGAACTCCAGTTTCTGGAAGTTTTAGTTTTGCTGGAATTTCACTAAATCCGAAAAATGAAATTACGCTGCTGTTCGGAAATGGCGATGATGCTGTTTTAGAAAGAAAAATAACGTTAGATGCCGCTGTTCAAAGTACAAATGAAGTTAATGTCGAAAAGCTTTGGGCTCAGAAAAAGATCGCCAATCTTGAATTGCAATACGAGAAAAATGCTCAGGAAATTGAAACTTTAGGAAAGAAATATGGAATCATTACCAAAAATACGTCTCTGATTGTCTTGGAAAATCTTCAAGATTATATCATGTATGATATTATTCCTCCGGCTGAATTACGCACAGAATTTGACAGAATTAAAAAGCAGGAGCAAGATAGAAATAGCGCAAAACAAAAAAGTAACTGGGAAAATGTAGACGGTTATTTTACAGCTTTAAATTCTTGGTGGAAAGAAGATATAAAATATGTGGCTCCGAAAGTTATTCCAAGATCCAAATACAAGAAACGCAATGCAAGGGAAACAATAAAGGGAGATCCAGATGCTGTTTTAACTATTGATGAACCTGTTGGATCAGGGCCAGTTAATGAAGTTATAGCTGAGGATAATGCTGTTTATAATACACAAGCTTCTCCTCCTCCCGCAAAAGTTGATCAGGTTAAATTTGTTACACCAGTTGTTGCAAAATCGCAAGAAGTTATTGAAGATGCGCCAAAAATTGTGGAGTTGAAAGATAAAAAAGTGGGTAGTGAAATTATAGATACTTCAAAAAATGATGAAGTTGAGGCAGCTGGATATGAGATTCAAAAAAAGGTTGTTTCGGGGCTAACAAATAATATGTCGCAAAAGTTAGAAGGAAAAACAGAAGGCGTGCCAGTATATCGTGATGGAGATAAACAAAGTCAGACTGTTAGAGGTTATCTATCAGGAGATTCAAAAAAGCCTTTAATTATAGTAGACGGTCAGATTTATGAGGGGGAATTAACAGATGTAAAAGAAGATATCGATTCTGTTGATGTTTTGAAAGATGCAGCTGCAACAGCTATTTATGGAAGCAGGGGAGCAGATGGAGTTATCATAATAACTACAAAAAAGAAAGCGGGTAATAAGAGTGTGACAACAACAAAATCTTGGAACCCAGACCGATTATATTTAAAAGCTTTAGCAGCAGCGCCAAAAGAAAAACAATACGATTTGTATTTTGAATTAAGAAAGGCACAGGAAAGAAATCCGAGTTTTTATTTTGATGTTGCGCATTTTTTCTACAATCAGGGCGATATCAAAAAAGCATTGCAGGTTATCAGTAATATTGCAGATTTAGGATTAGAAAATCATCAGCTTTATAAAACATTGACCTATACTTTGCGCGAATGGAAAGATTATGATGATGCGGTCTATACTGCAAAACAAGTGGTAAAATGGAGATCGCACGAACCGCAGAGTTTACGTGATTATGCTTTGACTCTTGAAGATGCTGGAAAATATCAGGAAGCTTTTGATGAATTGATTAAAGCCTTAGAAGTGAATTATTACGGAGAAATGCGTGGGCAATATGAGGGTGTTGAAGATATTATTCTAATGGATTTGAACCGAATGATTACACAACATTCAGGTTTGAAAACAGGAAAATTAGATAAAAAATATTTGGATAAAATGCCAGTTGATATTAGAATTCTCATGAATTGGAATCAAATGGATGTAGATTTAGATCTTCATGTAGTTGAACCAAACGGAGAAGAATGTTACTATAGTCATACCAGTACTGAGGCAGGCGCAAGATTCTCAAAAGACTTTACACAGGGTTATGGCCCAGAGCAATATTTGATTCGTAATGCAATCAAAGGGAAATATTTAATTAAAACCAATTATTTTGGCGAAACGCAATTAACAGAAAACGGTCCTGCGACGATTATGATAGAAATTTATACTACCAAAGCAGGAAAAGTGACTAAAACTTTAAAAACAATTCAGCTTGGAAAAATAAAAGAAAATGAAGTTTTAGCCGAAATCGTTTGGTAATGGCTTTAAATAAATAAGATGTCTTTCAAATTTAAAAGGCGAAGTTGCGTTGTTCAATTCTAAAAACGTAATTTTGCCTTTTATTTTTTAGATTTCAAAACAATCAGAAATCTAAAAGCTGCAATCTAAAATTAAAGAATGACAGGACTCGTTTATAAATCTACAGGAAGCTGGTACACCGTAAAATCTGAAAAAGGCGATTTTATAGAATGCCGTATGAAAGGGAAATTCAGAATGAAAGGTATCAAAAGTACCAACCCAATTGCTGTGGGCGATATTGTCGATTATGAACTCGAAGAAACTTCCGATACCTTAACGGGAACGATTCATAAAATTCACGAAAGAAAAAACTACATCGTTCGTAAATCGGTTAACTTATCCAAACAGATTCACATTATTGCTTCGAATATCGATCAGGTTTTTTTACTGATTACGATTGATAATCCGCCAACGACTACCAGTTTTATAGATCGTTTTCTGGTTACTGCAGAAGCATACGGAATTGAGGCGGTTCTTGTTTTTAATAAAATAGATACTTTAACAGAACAAACTTTAGACGATCAGCTTTATCTGCAGCACATTTATCAGGAAATTGGATATAAATGTCTTCGCATTTCTTCAACAGAAAATAAGGGTGTTGACAAATTAAAAGAAATGATGGTGGGAAAAGTAAGTATGTTTTCGGGACATTCTGGAGTTGGGAAATCAACTTTGGTAAATGCCATGGAGCCAAGTTTACATTTAAAAACCTCTGTCATTTCAGAACAAAGCAAGCAGGGGCAGCATACTACGACTTTTGCTGAAATGTATGATTTGTCTTTTGATGCCCGAATTATTGATACGCCGGGAATAAAAGGTTTCGGAATTGTAGATATGGAACCTACAGAAATAAGCGGGTATTTTCCAGAATTTTTCAAGCTGAAATATCAATGTAAGTTTAACAACTGTTTACACAAAGAAGAACCGCATTGTGCTATAAAAGCAGCTTTAGAAAAAGACGAGATCGCTTGGTCTCGATACAACAGCTATCTTAAAATCCTAGAGGGCGATGACGAACATTATCGTACAGACACTTATGGAGAAGATAGGGCCGCGAGTGATGAAACGAGAAAGTAAGAAATAATAAATTCCATTTCTTTTAAATTTCAAATCCCAGATAATCGCCAATTTGCACTTGTAGAGCTACATTGCCATGCAGCTAACATTCATAAATAAAATCCAAATAATCCTTTAATCTGTGGCTTAAAACCACATGTCAACAAAATGAAAGTAGTTATCCAAAGAGTTTCTCAAGCTTCTGTAACAGTAGATGAAAAAATCACTGCCGAAATTCAAAAAGGCTTATTGATTTTAGTTGGAATTGAAGATGAGGATACTCAGGAAGATGTTGACTGGCTTGCAGGAAAAATTATTAAAATGAGAATTTTTGGTGATGAAAATGATGTCATGAACTGCTCGGTTCAAGATGTTGATGGCGATATTATTGTCGTTTCTCAATTTACACTTCATGCTTCTACTAAAAAAGGAAACCGTCCTTCTTACATAAAAGCTTCAAAACCAGAGTTTGCAATTCCGATGTATGAGAACTTTGTAAAAACTCTGGAAAAAGAATTTCAAAAGAAAGTACAAACCGGAATTTTTGGTGCCGATATGAAAGTCAGTCTCTTAAATGACGGTCCTGTAACAATACTAATAGACAGTAAAAATAAAGAGTAAAAATAAATTAAACATTTGTTAAGAATTTCTGAAAATAATATATATTTGACGAAATTACTTACTAATGAAAAGCCTTTATTACACGTTTATTTTTTTACTATTTACGTTATTTTCTTACGCCCAGAAAGCAGAATATTCTATATTAACCATTGCCGATAGTTTAAAAGAAAATGCCAATGCTGTAGTGCGTCTGGATCAGATGGACATCGTTATCGTTTCGCAGCGAAGCATGAATATGAAATCCCAAAGAGTCGTAACTGTTTTAAACGAAAAAGGACTTAATCATATAGAAGCATATCAGCATTATGACAAAAAAACTTCGATTAAAAATATAGAGGCAGTTGTTTATAATAGTTTGGGCGGCGAAATCAAAAAGATTAAGCGCAAAGATTTTAGAGATCAAAGCGCTGTAAGCGGCAGTACGCTTTTCTCAGACAGCCGTGTCGTTTTTCTGGACTACACTCCAGTTACTTATCCTTTTACCATTGTTTATACGTGTGAAGTCGAAACTTCTAATACCGCTTTTATTCCGCAGTGGGCTTTTTTAAGCGGTTATTATGCAAGTGTTGAAAAAAGTGTTTTGAATGTCACTTTTCCAAATAATTTGGGGTTCAAAAAAAAGGAATTCCAGTTTTCAGGTTATAATATAAAAAAACAAGAAGAGACAGATACTAAGCTTAGTTACACAGCAGTCAATATTGCAGCACAAAAAAGAGAAGATTACAGTCCCTCGTCTAGTGATCTGTTTCCAAGGGTAATGATGGGATTGGAGAAATTTCATCTTGAAGGTGTTGATGGGAACGCTGCTACTTGGGAAGCATTTGGAAAATGGTACAGTGATAACATCTTAAACGGAACTACTGAACTGCCAGAAGAAACAAAAACTAAAATAAAAGCGCTGGTAGGAAATGAAAAAGATCCGATAAAAAAAGCAAAAATTATTTATGATTTTGTACAGAAAAAATCCAGATATGTCAGCATTCAGGTAGGAATCGGAGGCTGGAAACCCATGCTGGCGTCAGATGTAGACAGGTTAGGTTACGGCGACTGTAAAGCTTTAAGCAATTATACTAAAGCGCTTTTGGAAGCTGTAGATGTGCCTTCGTATAACACTATTTTGTATGGTGATCCCTATAATAAATCCAGTATCGAATCTGATTTTGTTTCTATGCAGGGAAATCATATGATATTGGCCATTCCAAGCGGAAATGATTATGTCTGGCTCGAATGCACCAGTCAGGATGACCCATTTGGATATCAGGGAACTTTTACCGATGACCGCAATGTTTTGGTCGTAAAACCAGAAGGAGGGCAGATTGTCAGAACCAAAATTTATGAGGACATAGGAAATATACAAAAAGATAAAGGATCTTATTCTATTGACGAAAATGGTAATTTCTCAGGAGCGCTGTCTATTGTTTCAGAAGGATCACAATATAGCCAAAGAACGAGGGTAGAACATTTGCAGCCTACAGAAAAAGAAAAGCATTATAAAAATCACTGGGAAAACATCAACAATTTAAAATTAGAAAAAATCAGCCTGAACAACGATAAAGAAAACATTCGTTTTACAGAAGATGTTCAGTTGAGCGCGACAAGTTACGGAGCAGTTTCTGGGAACAAAATGATTTTTGTAGTCAATTCTTTTAATCAGACAGATGGCAGTGTAAAACGCATTCGAAACAGAAAAAATCCGTTTGAAATTCAAAGAGGTTATTTCGATACTGACGAAATTGAGATTAATCTGCCAACTGGTTTTAACATTGAATTTATTCCTTCTAATTATGAATTGAAAGGGAAGTTTGGAGAATACAAAACCGAAATCATTAAAAAAGACAATAATAAACTGCTTTACAAAAGATCGATGTTTCTCAATAAAGGAAAATATTCAAATAAAGAATACGACGAATACCGCCTTTTTATGGAGCAGGTTTCCAGAAATGATAATGCCAAAATCATTCTAACTAAAAATTAAAAAACAACCCAATAATAAATCAAAACTAACCAAAACCAATAGTAATGAAAATCGTTAAACTATTTAGCAGTACACTCTTTTTACTGCTTGCGACTTTTGTAAACGGTCAAGAACTTAAATTAGGAAAAGTATCTGTTGCTGAATTAGAACAGAAGGCACATCCAAAAGATTCTGCTGCAACTGCAGCTATTTTGTACAAAAGAGGAAACTCGAAAATTGAGTATAATGAAACCGATGGCTTTGTTCTCGTTACAGACGTAGAAACAAGAATAAAAATCTATAAAAAAGACGGTTCAGAATACGCAAACCAGCAGGTAAGTTATTATCTAGATGGAAATAGCAGAGAAGTGGTGAGTTTTTCTGATGCCTATACTTATAATCTTGTAAACGGAAAAATAGAAAAAATAAAGGTAAAAAGTGACGGTTTTTTTGAAGAAGTAGTCAATAAGTACCGCGGGCGAAAAAAAATCACATTTCCAAATGTTAAAGAAGGTTCTGTTTTAGAATACAAATATAGTGTTCGCACCAAAAATATTGCCTGGATGCCGGATTGGGAGTTTCAAGAAGAAATTCCAGTAAATTATTCTCAGTTTTCAACCTTTGTGCCAGAATATTATGTTTTTAATATAAGACAGAAAGGTTATATTTTTCCGAAAATAGCGGTAGAGAAAAACCAGAAAAGCATGATTTATACAGAAAAAGAACGTACAGACGGACATGTAGTTCAGACTTCTTTTTCAACTTCTAAAGTAGATTATCTAGAAACAAAAACAACCTATCTGCTAGAGAATATTCCGGCAATGAAAGAAGAAGATTTTGTAAATAATATTAATAATTACAGATCTAGTCTGGAGCAGGAATTATCGATGATAAAATATCCAAGTGCACCGGTTAAAGTCCTTTCGCACGATTGGGAATCTGTAGCCAAAACTATTTACGATTTTGACAGTTTTGGTCCAGAATTGAATAAAACAGGTTATTTTGAAGATGATTTGAAACCTTTAATTGCCAATGCTAAAACAGCCGAAGAAAAAATACTGATTATTTTAAATTTTGCAAAATCAAAAGTAAAGTGGAATGACTATATGGGGTATTCTACTGAGAAAGGCGTAAGAAAAGCATACAAAGAAGGAAGTGGGAATATCGGCGACATTAATTTGATGCTTACTGCCATGCTGCGATATTCTGGTTTAGAAGCTAATCCAGTTTTAGTAAGTACACGTTCTAATGGTATATCAATTTTTCCGAACAGAACAGCTTTTAATTATGTAATTGCGGCAGTAGAAACTTCTAATGGAAAAGTTTTATTGGATGCCTCAGATAAGTTTTCGGCTCCAAATATTCTGCCGATACGAACTTTGAACTGGCACGGAAGATTAATTAGAAAAGACGGAACTTCTGAAGATGTCGATTTAATTCCGAAAAAAAATTCAAATGATATCGTTTTTATGAGTTACGATATTGCGCCAGAGGGTAAGATAACAGGGAAAATTAGAAGACAATGTACCGATTATAATGCTTTTAAAACAAGAAATACTGTTGACGGCGTAAAAGAAGAAGAGTATTTAGAGAAATTAGAAAATAAAAATCGTAAAATCGAAATCAGCGATTATTCGCGTATTAACGAAAAAGATGTTTTACTGCCTACAATTGAAACATATTCTTTTGCTGGAAACGATTTGTGCGAGGTAATAGGAGGTAAAATTTATATTAATCCACTATTGTTTTTTGCTAACGAAAAAAATCCATTTAAACAGGAAGTGAGAGAATATCCGGTAGACTTTGGTTTTCCGTTTTTGGATAAATTTAATGTAACAATAAAAATTCCAGATGGTTTTACGGTAGAAACTTTGCCAGCACCATCTGCAATAAACATGGAAGATAATGTGGGGAGCTTTAAATTTAATGTTGCATTTAATGATAATGTGTTACAATTAACTGTAGCCAATCAGATTAATGAGGCTATTATTTCTACAGAACAATATGAAATGCTTAAAGAATATTACAAAGGGCTTGTTGCTAAACAAACAGAAAAAATTGTTCTGAAAAAAATCTAGCATAAATGCGTAATCTATTTCTATTTGTTTTTCTTTTTTTTACACTACTAAAAAGCAGCGCACAAGATCTGGCATTTAGTACGATCACTATTGCAGCGCTCGAAGAAAAAGCCCATCCTAAAGATTCGGCTGCTGTCGGCGCTGTTTTACTGAGTACAGTAAAAGTTAATCTTAAAATGAATGGAAGTACAGAAATAGTTACTCATAAAAGGATAAAAATTTATAAAACAGAAGGGTATAATTTATCCAACATTCAAATCTATTGTCCGGCAGGAAAATCAAATACTGTAGCGATTGTAAAAGCCTTTACTTACAATCTAGAAGACGGTAAAGTTGTTAAAACAAAACTGACTTCTGAGAGTGAGTTTGTCGAGAAAACAAATACCAATTTCTGGATTAAAAAAATTACATTTCCAAATGTAAAAGAAGGTTCTATTGTTGAATATGAATATAAAGAATGGGGTGGTTTTTTGGGTTTGTACAATTGGAATTTTCAAGAAAATATTCCAGTAAATTATTCTGAAGTTAAAACCATTATACCAGATCCGTATGTGTTCAAAAAAAATATCAAAGGACTGTATACACCTAAGATGATTTCTAAAGTAGCCAATACTTACGGCTACAGTGCGACAGAGACCAGTTATTCTTTTCAGAATCTTCCGGCGATGAAAGAAGAGGCCTTTGTTAATAATATCAATAACTACAGAAGCAGTATTTCATTTGAACTAGAAAGTGTTGCTGTTCCAGGACAGCTTTACAAAACATTTTCGACTGATTGGGTAAGTGTTACAAAGACAATTTATGATTTTGAAAAGTTTGGACCAGAACTTAATAAAACAGGATATTTTGAAGAAGACCTGAAAAAAATAATTGAAGGAAAAAACAATCCGAATGCAAAAATTACAGCAATATTAGAATACGTAAAGGCAACGGTTAAGTGGGATGACTATGTGGGGTATTCCTGCATAAGAGGTGTTCGAAAAGCGTATAAAGAAAAATTGGGAAATTGTGCCGATATTAATTTAATGCTCACCGCCATGCTGCGTTATGCAGGATTAACGGCAAATCCTGTTTTAATAAGTACTCGCTCTAACGGAATTGCTTTTTTTCCAAATCTATCTGCCTTTAATTATGTAATTACCGCTGTTGAAAACGGTGATGAAATGATACTTTTGGATGCAACAGACAAATATTCGGCTCCGAACGTGCTTCCGTTAAGAGCATTAAATTGGTTTGGAAGATTAGTTCGTAAAGACGGGACTTCTGAAAATATAGATTTAGCACCGAAAAAAACATCGGCAGAGAATTTTTCTGTTGATTATACCATTGAAGCAAACGGACAGATAAACGGAAAAGTAAGGCATCAGTTTACAGAATACAATGCATTGGCTTTTAGAAATAAATTTGAAAAAGATAAACAAGAAACCTATCTAATAACTCTTGAAGAGCAACTGGGTAAAATTGAAATTACAGATTACGCTCAATCCAACTTAAATGACGTTTTGCTTGCTCCTGTCGAAAGTTTTTCTTTTTCCGGCGCAGATTTATGCGAATTGATCGGAGATAAAATTTACCTTAACCCCATGCTGTTTTTTGCGAATACTACAAATCCTTTCAAGCAGGAAAAAAGAGAATATCCGATAGATTTTGGTTTTCCTTTCGCAGAAAAATACAACATTAACATTAGAATCCCCGACGGATTTACATTAGAAACTATTCCTGAGGCCAAAGGGTTGGTTATGGAAGATGATTTGGGAACTTTTAAATACAATATTGCATTTAACGAAAACATGCTGCAGCTCCTCATTACCCATCAGATTAACGTTCCTATTGTAACCACAGAACAATATGCAACCATAAGAGAGTATTATAAAGAAATGATTGCGAAACAAACCCAGAAAATAGTTTTAAAAAAGATTTGAAAATGAGATTTTATATTGCCGTCTTTTTACTTTTTTTTATTTTAAAAGTAAATGCACAAAGTTATGAGTTAGGAAAAGTAACAATTGAAGAACTGCAGGAAAAAGTAAATAAAACCGATACTACAGCACCAGCTGCTATTTTATTTAAAAAAGGGAAAACTTATTTCTCTTACAATGAGCAAACCGGGTTTCTTGCCAATCATGTTTACGAGTTCAGAATAAAAATTTACAAAAAAGAAGGCTTAAGCTGGGCAACTCAAAAAGTATCGTATTATGTGGGTTACGAGAATTTGAGAGATGATAAAGCGGCTTTTTCAGACGTGGCAACATACAATCTCGAGAATGGGAAAATTGTAAAAACAAAACTCAATAGCGAAGGCAATTTTAAAGAGAAAGTTAATAAATATTGGAATGTTGCTTCTATTACTTTGCCTAATGTAAAAGAGGGGTCTGTGATTGAATTTAAGTATACGTTGAAATCGGAAAATATAGTTCGTCTTCCAGATTTTGAATTTCAGTACGAGATCCCAGTTAACTATTTTGAATATCGATCGGAAATTCCAGAGTTTTTTATTTACAAAACATTGCTTGTGGGAACTTTTAAACCTGAAATGAGTGGTGATATTGGGCAAATTAAACAAGTATATGCAAGCGAGTACAAACAAATAAATACGCTCTATTCGGGAAAGGACGTTCCTGCGCTTAAAAAAGAAAATTTTATAGATAATATTGACAATTATAAAGGCTCTATTCAAAATGAATTGGAACTAAAAAGATTCCCAAATAAACCTGTTGTAAATTATACTAAAACTTGGGAAGGATTGGCTGTCAGTACTTATAAAGATGCGAATCTGATTAGAGAATTAACAGACAGAGGTTATTTTGAAGACGATTTAAAGAAGATTATAGCAGATAAAAGCTCTCCAAGAAAGCGTTTGGATACGATTTTCAAGTTTGTTCAGGAAAGAATGAATTGGAATAAAAAGAAAGGGTATTACGTAGATAAAGGGGTAAAAAAAGCATACGAAGAAAAAACTGGTAATACAGCCGAAATCAATTTACTGTTGATTGCGATGTTAAAAGCTGCCCAAATACAAGTTCATCCTGTTTTAGTAAGCACGATCGAAAACGGAATTCCTTTATTTCCAAACCGAACTGTTTTTAATTATCTTATTGCGGCGGCCGAAATTGACGGAGAAAAAATTCTGTTGGATGCAACCAACAAATTTACCGTTCCCAATATCCTTCCGTTGAATGTTTTAAATTGGAAAGGAAGATTAATCAGAGAGAACGGTACTAGTGAGGAAGTAGAATTAATTCCGACTAAACCCTCTATGATTGTTAACAGTGTTAGTGCCTCAATAGTGCCGGAATCAGCAAAATTAGAAGGGGTTTTATCTTTGCAAAAAACAGATTACAAAGCGTTAGATTTTAGAGAAAGCTTTGCAAATATGACAAATGAAAGTCATATTGAAAATATTGAAAGTCAATATAAAGGCTTAGAAATAGAAGAGTATAAGGCTGAAATTAAAAATCTATCAAAGCCAGTATATGAGAAAGTTACTTTTAGTGCTGCAAATGCTTATGATATAATCGGAGGCAAACTAATTATAAATCCGCTGGTGTTTTTTGCATACAAGAACAATCCTTTCAAATTGGAAAAAAGACAAATGCCAATTTATTTTGGTTATCCAGAACAGCGAAGATTTAATTTGTTTCTGCAAATTCCGCAAGGTTACAAAGTAGAATCCCTGCCATCTCCCATACGAATTGTAATGGAAGACAAAGCAGCTTCTTATACCATGAATTTGACAGCTGATGAAAATCAAATACAAATTAAGGTGATACAAGAAATAACTAAAGCTATCTTTGCAGTTGACGATTATGATATGATAAGAGATTTTTTTGATAAAATAATCGAAATTCAAAATCAAAAAATAATACTAAAAAAAGCATAGGAAATGGATTTGAAAAATGCACAACTTGATGTTGATACTTGGATAAAAGAACACGGAGTTCGTTATTTTAACGAATTAACCAATATGGCGCAGCTTACAGAAGAAGTAGGGGAGGTAGCCCGAATTATTGCACGCCGTTACGGAGAACAATCTGAAAAAGAAAGCGATAAAAATAAAGATTTAGGAGAAGAACTAGCCGATGTTGTTTTTGTGGTTTTATGTCTGGCCAATCAGACAAGAATAGATTTACAGGCCGCTTTTGACAAAAAAATGGACCTAAAATCGGTTCGTGACAAAGACCGCCATAAAAACAACGATAAATTAAAATAATGTGATAAGTGGCGGCAAAGTTTTGGTGTATGCTTTTTTTAAAATAAATTTGCCAAAATGCCTAAAACAACACTCCTAAAATGAATTTATTACTACAAACCAATCATAAAAATCTACAAGGTCAAATTGCCGTTACGGGTTCAAAAAGCGAAACCAATCGTTTATTACTTCTAAAAGCTTTGTTTCCGAATATTACTTTAGCCAATACTTCAAATTCAGACGACAGCGAAGTCATGCAGAAAGCCTTAATTGGAAATGATGAAATTGTAGACATTCACCACGCTGGAACTGCAATGCGTTTCTTAACAGCTTATTTTGCCGTTAATGCAGATCGAGAAGTCGTAATGACAGGCTCAAGCAGGATGCAGGAACGTCCGATTAAAATATTAGTAGAAGCTTTGGCGCAATTAGGCGTTGAAATTTCATATGAAAAAGAAGTCGGCTATCCGCCAATCAGAATTAAAGGAAAAAAAGTTACCGCTTCAAAAGTGACTTTGGCAGCCAATGTCAGCAGTCAGTATATTTCGGCACTTTTATTAGTGGCTTCAAAACTAGAAAATGGTTTAGAACTGACTTTAGAAGGAGAAATTACTTCTATTCCGTATATTAAAATGACTTTGGCTTTGCTAAAAGATTTAGATATTCAGACTACTTTTGAAGGAAATGTGATTAAAGTTTTTCCTAAAACAGCAGTTGAAACCAAAGAAATGGTCGTAGAATCAGATTGGAGTTCAGCCTCTTACTTTTTTAGTTTAGTCGCTTTGGCAGACACTGCATCCATTACGTTAAGCAGTTACAAAGCAAACAGTCTGCAGGGAGATTCAGAGTTAGTTTCTTTCTATGAAAAGTTAGGAGTAAAAACCACTTTTGATGGAAATAAAATGACTTTGGTAAAACAAGAAAATTTTGAATACCAGACTATAAACTTCGATCTGAATAATACTCCAGACATCGCACAAACTATTGTAGTTACGTGTTTAGGTCTTGGTATTGGATGCCACTTGACAGGCCTTCATACTTTAAAAATAAAAGAAACCGATCGTTTAGAAGCTTTAAGAATAGAATTGACAAAACTGGGAGCAGACATCTCTGTGACCAATGATAGTTTGACTTTGAATGCTTCTCAAAATATCAATCACAATGTGAAAATTGCTACTTACAACGATCACCGTATGGCAATGGCATTTGCGCCGCTGGCATTAAAAGTGCCTATCATTATTGATGATGCAGAAGTAGTTTCAAAATCATATCCGGATTTCTGGAACGATTTAAAAGCTTTAAACTTCCAAGTTTCAGAATTGTAAAGACTTTAAACTATATAAGTTATATAAGTTCATTTAAATTAAAGCTCAATAAAACATAGCCTCTGGTTTTAACCAGAGGTTTTTTATGCTTGAGTTTGGCTATAATCGCATAGTTTGTCATTTCAATCCCGAGGCTTCGGGAGAGAAATCTTAGCAAGAAGCTCCGTAAAGAAAAGTCAATCTTTGTTGATTCTGCAACGGAGATTTCGATCCCGAAGCCTCGGGATCGAAATGATAATAATATGTTGAAGATGTTTTTTGTAGGTAAAAACATTTTTAATGGTTACTAAAACCTCAGTAAATCAACGACTTTTGAAAATAAACGTCAAAACACTTGACAACGCCTATCTCACAATCGTATATTTGCATCCGATTTAAAATTTTAGGCATGTTGTCTAAAATCTACATTCTAAAATCTACAATTCAAATATGAAATTATCACACTTCAATTTCAACTTACCGAAAGAACTTTTAGCTGAATTTCCAGCAGAAAATAGAGACGAGTCTCGTTTAATGGTAATCGATCGTCAAAAACAAACTATCGAACATAAAATGTTTAAAGACGTTATCAATTATTTTGATGACGGAGACGTTTTAATTCTAAATAATACTAAAGTTTTTCCTGCACGTTTGTACGGAAACAAAGAAAAAACAGGAGCAAGAATTGAAGTTTTCTTATTAAGAGAATTAAATTCTGAGCAAAGGCTTTGGGACGTTTTAGTTGATCCAGCTAGAAAAATCCGTATCGGAAATAAATTGTATTTCGGAGATGATGATTCATTAGTTGCTGAGGTTATTGACAATACTACTTCTCGTGGTAGAACTTTACGTTTCTTATACGACGGTTCTTACGAAGAGTTTAGAAACAAATTGACAGAACTTGGAGAAACTCCAATTCCTAAATACATCAACAGAGAAGTTACTGCTGAGGATGCAGAAAGATACCAGACAATTTATGCAAAAGAAGAAGGAGCTGTAGCAGCACCGACTGCTGGTTTACACTTCTCAAAACATCTTTTGAAGAAATTAGAAATCAAAGGAGTAAACTTTGCAGAAGTAACTTTACACGTAGGTTTAGGAACTTTTAATCCGGTTGAGGTAGAAGATTTATCTAAACATAAAATGGATTCTGAGGAATTGATTATCAATCAAAAAGCCTGCGATATCGTAAACGAAGCAAAAGCGAAAAGAAAACGTATCTGTGCTGTAGGTACAACTTCTATGCGTGCAATTGAAAGTTCTGTTTCTTCTGCAAATACTTTGAACCCTTACGAAGGATGGACAAACAAATTTATTTTTCCTCCTCACGATTTTAGTATTGCAAACTGTATGATTACAAACTTCCACACACCAAAATCAACATTATTAATGATGATTTCTGCTTTCTGTGGACATGATTTAATGAAAAAAGCATACGAAGAAGCGATCAAAGAAGGATACAAATTCTATTCTTACGGAGATGCAATGTTAATTCTATAATTAGATTTTTTAGCATATAAAAAGACCCGACAAGTTTTAAGACCTGTCGGGTTTTCTATTTTTAATGATATTGTTTCAAGTTTCAGGTTCAAGTTCGTTCTGCAGTTTAACCGCAAAGTTCGCAAGGATTTTTTGCTCACTTTATATTTGCCAAGTGCTAAAGAACGCAAAGCTTTGCGAACTTAGCGTTTGTAAACGTCAGCCTTGATAAAAAATCCTTGCGAACTTTGCGGTTAAACACACAAAGCATGTCAACATGAAACATGAAACGTGAAACATGAAACATGAAACTTGAAACTTGAAACATGAAACCTGAAACCTGAAACTTGAAACAAAAAAACAATAATCGATTTTTTTGTTATTTTAGCATTCAAAACAAAACACAATGACTTTTCAAAATACTCGTGAGTTTGCACAACAACTCGATAAAAATGATGCTTTACACCTTTACCAAAGCGAATTTATTTTTCCTAAAGTAAACGACAAAAGAGTTATTTATTTTACAGGAAACTCTTTAGGATTACAGCCAAAGCGAACCAAAGCATATATAGACGAAGTGATGACTGACTGGGCAGAATTGGCAGTTGAAGGTCATTTTTATGCCGAAAAACCTTGGTGGGATTATCAGGAAAGATTTGCTGAACCATTAAGTAAAATAGTAGGTGCTTTGCCTTCGGAAGTTACAGTAATGAATACGCTGACGGTAAATCTTCACTTATTAATGGTTTCTTTTTATCAGCCGACAAAAACACGATATAAAATTATCTGCGAAGAAAAAGCTTTTCCTTCTGATCAGTATATGTTTCAGAGCCAGGTTAATTTTCACGGCTATAAAGCGGAAGAGGCCATCGTAGAAATTAAACGACGCGAGGGCGAGCACAATATTCGCCTTGAAGATGTTCTGGCAAAAATAGAAGAAGTGGGCGATGAGCTGGCTTTAGTTTTAATTGGCGGGGTTAATTATTATACCGGACAAGTTTTCGATATTAAAACCATAACCGCTGCTGGACAAAAAGCAGGTGCAAAAGTAGGTTGGGACTTAGCTCATGCTGCCGGAAATATCAAACTAGAACTTCACGATTGGAACGTAGATTTTGCTGCTTGGTGCAGTTATAAATATATGAATTCGGGACCAGGAAATGCCTCTGGATGTTTTGTTCATGAAAAACACCACAATTCAGAGCTGCCAAGATTTGCCGGATGGTGGGGACATAATAAAGAACGTCGTTTTAAAATGGAACCTAATTTTGATCCCGTTCATGGAGCAGACGGATGGCAGATAAGCAACTTGCCAGTACTTTCTTTAGCACCTTATCTGGCTTCAGTAGAAATGTTTGCTGAGATTGGAATGGAGGCTTTAATTAAAAAAAGAGATCATATTACTTCCTATTTAGAATTTATTCTTCATGAAATTGATAAAGAAGTTGCGGGTAATTTTGAAATTATTACCCCTTCTAATCCAGAAGAAAGAGCTTCTCAATTATCTGTTTTTTTACACGGAGAAGGAAGAGCTTTATTCGATTATTTAATGAAAAATGGAGTCATTACAGATTGGCGCGAACCAAACGTAATTCGTCTGGCGCCCGTGCCGTTATATTGTTCTTACGAAGATATGTATGATTTTGGGCAGATTTTGAAAAGTGGTATTTTAGGGAAATAAGTTGCAAAGTTACAAAGCTACAAAGCGACAAAGTTTTTTTAGCAACAAATTAAGAGGATTAAAAGGGATTTTTTGATCTGAGAATTTATATAAACTTATCAATTGCCTCCAGCTTTAGCTGGAGGTTTTTTATACACACAGTTTAAGGCTTTAGCCAAATTTTTAAAAGTTTGGCTAAACTCTTTAGTTATATTCTTCTATTAGACACATCTGAAGCTGGAGATAATTACAATTAAAACTTGCGCCTCTGCGAGAATAATTCTCCTGCAGATTTGGCAGATCAAGCAGATTAAAAAAATAATTTGCGTACATCTGCTTAAATCTTTTAAAATCTGCGTGAAATAAAACTTTGCTTTTTGGTGAGATGATTATTTGTAGCGTCATCAAAATATGTAATAATAATTATTTTTCCGATTGAACAAAAAAATCTTTTTTAATCCTCTTAATTTGTGGCTAAAAACAATGCGTTATACATACTGCGGTGTGCCTCTACATATTAAAAAAAAACTTTGAACCTTTGTTACTCTGCCCCTTTGTCCCTTTTTCTTTAAATTTTATAAAAAATCAAAAAAATACTGTAACCCCATAAAAATAGAACTTCCGTAATTTGTAGAGTAATAATCTTAAAAACTACAATCATGAAAGCCTTATATATTTTATTGGCAGCATTGACTATCGTTTCTTGCCAAAACCAAGGGAAAAATGAAATTAATAAAGCAAAGCAAGCGAGTATAGATTCAATGAAAGTTGAAATTAACAAGCAGAAAATTATTGATTCCATGAAGGTAGAAATGGCTGCGCTGGAAGAGAAAAAAGAAGCAGAGCAAAAAGCCTTAGAACAAAAAGCGGCAGAACAAAAAGTTGTAGTTGTACATCAAACAGATGGTACAGCAGCTGCAGCAACTCCAAAAAAGAAAGGCTGGAGTGCAACAGCTAAAGGTGCTGTTATTGGTGCCGGAGTAGGTGCTGCAACTGGAGCAATTGTAAGTAAGAAAAAAGGAGAAGGCGCTATTATTGGCGGACTAGCCGGAGCTGCTTTGGGTACTGGAACGGGTGCCGTTATTGACAGTAAAAAGAAAAAAGAGTAAACAAATTTATATTAAAAATAAGAACCCCAAATTATCAATTTAATTTGGGGTTTTCATTTTTAAACAAGCTCGTTGACTGGAATTGCAATACTTACTAATTCAGATTTACAAGAATCGAGTTGTGGTAAGTCTCCTGTAAAGACTGGGGTCGATTCAAATAAATTTTTATAGTACGCAATTCCATCTAACAAATTCGATTTAAAGGCATTCCATTTTTTAAGCTGAGCCGTAGAGCATTCTCTGGAAAAAGTATTAATCTCATTTCTAAGATAATCCACATACATCCTCAGCTCTTTTATAAACAGGTTTGGTCGATTGGGGTTTCTCAAAACCGATTTATATCCGTAAATGTGATGCATCATTTCTTTAAGGCTGACTTCTTGATCGAAGTAAGCTAAATTAGGACCTGGGCAGATCACAACACCTTGCGCTTGTCCTTTAACTTTAATATGATTTTCTAAATAAGAAGCATTTGCCAAACCAACGCACAAACAAGATTTTTCGGTTATTTTGACTTTGCTTTTTTCAAATTCTTCAAGAGAAAGTGTGTCTTTTTTGCTTTCTAATTCCTCTAATTTTATATCCTGATATTTTTTTGAGGCAGTACAAATTCCGTGCGGGTCGTACTCTTTACTTAAAGCCAGAAATTTTTTCGGGCAAGAACTTCCTGCTTTATTATCGTCAATTCGTTTTTGTTTTAAAAATTCATTAGACGTTCCTTTTACAGTATTAAATGGAACTCCCAAAGGCGAGATATTACTCAGGTAAAAATCATCTTCTTTGGCATTCATTAATAAATTGCGGGTTTCCTGATCTACAGAAGTGGCTTCTGGAACCAATAAGAAAGGAGAACCCCAGCCAACAGAATCGACTTGATATTTTTCTAATAAAAATTCATGTTCTGCAGCAGTTCCTACACCGCCTTGAACTGTAATTTTAATTTCTAAAGGGGCATTCGGAACTACTTTATTTTTTTGTTCTAAGGCCTTAATCATTAATTCGTGGGCAGATTGTATCAATTGCTCTTTTTTCTGCTTGAATTCTTCTAAAATAGTGCCCAATAGCAGTCCTTCGGTTGCAAAGGCATGTCCGCCGCAGTTTAATCCCGATTCAATTCGGTATTCAGAAACCCAAAGTCCTTTTTTTGCCAAGAAGTTTCCTTGAATCATAGCCGATCTAAAATCACTGACTTTTAAAATAATTTTCTTTCTCAGTTTATTGTTTTCGTCTGGAAAGAAGTCTGGGAAATTTTCAAAATAACTATAAAGTCTCGGATTCATTCCGGCAGAAAGCACCAGAGACGATTCTAAATTGCTGTTAGCAAAACCACGTAAAGCTGCGTGAGCATCGTTAAATTCAATCGGGAGCTGTTCGTTTTTGATGAAATTATCTTTATCTAATTTCGTCATGATGTTAACATCTATTTCTCCCGCAGTAAGATGCGATTCGATGTAATTTTGAATGTTCTCCTTAAAAGAGATTCCCTCTTCTAATAAATTTTGAAACCCTTTTTTAATGTCAGAAGTATTGGGCAGCATATCGATAAAATTTTCGACAGCAGCTTTACTTCCGGCTAATTCGGTTTTAAAGTTTTCGAATTTTTCTTTTACAATTTTATCAACTAAGTTTAAATAAGAAGTGATTCGTTCGGCACGATAGTCATGAAATTTCTGACTGATTTCTTCGTAGGGAAAATTAAATTTTGTGCTGTAAAAATTTCGCATCTTCTCTATTAAATCGTCATCGGCAAGTGCAATAACAGACGAAATACCGTATTGAGCTACTCGAATGGGACTGTCTATGGTATAAGCAAGCCCCATCACGGGAATATGAAAAGTATGCAGATTACTTTTTGTCATTTGTTTTAGATTAAAATAGGAACAAATGAAAAAAAATATTTTTTTTAAAAACCTGATAATTGTCAGGTTTGAAAATTGGTGAAAAAGTTTTTCGGTCCTGAATTCACTAATTATTTTAAAATAAAATTGGTGACTTCAGGACCGAAAATATATTAAATCAAAATCTTTTTCAAAGATTCAGCAATATTGCGCCATAAGAAATTGTAGAATGATTTTTCCTGAATGCGCTCTAGTTCCACATCGGCGGTTTTTGCCTTATCTTTTGAGTCGTTTTTGACAAGTAAATTAGCAATGGCACTCTTTATTTTGGCTTCTTTTTCTGGTTTTTTCTTTTTGAAAAGCTTTACCTTAAGATCATCGTAATCCAAAGAAGCATTTCCTTTTGAAGCGGCATCATTACCATAAAAATTAAAGCGGTATTTATGAAAGGCTCCGGTAAAAGAAGCATTCATGTACGGTTTGCTGAAATTTTGCATCGCTCTCACATCAAAATTTGAAATAACGCCCTGAATATGGAAACTGTCTTTTAGATCCAAAACATTAAAACTCCAATCGACATTCAAAGGTGATGCTTTCATAAAAATACAATTGATTTTAATTTTTACATCATCCATTTTCTTTAATCCAAAACCACTTCGCAGATTTGTTGCCTGCAGGTTGAATTGATCAAAATTTAAAACGCCCGGACCTTTAGAAAAATCCATTTCTTCTTCGTAAACCAGTTTTGATTTTAAAACTTGTAAAGTATCTATTTGTAATGGAAATTTAATATTTCGCAACAAATGATTGTACAAGTATTTTTTGCTCAAATCATCTTTTGGCATTTTCCCGCGATAAATATTAGCATTGAGATGATTCATGACAATGGAGGTCGCTTTAAAGAAAAAACGATCATTTTTAAATCCCCAATCCATTTTATTAATATCCGCAGAATCTAATTTTATGGTATAAATGTCTTTTTCTTTTGGTAATTGGCGTACAAAGTTTTTGCGGTCATACTGTGGCACTGCACTAAAATTATTAATTTTTGCATAATTATTTTCGGTGCTGATTTTTCCAATAGTAATGTGATAAAAATGACTTGGTCTGTAAAATAGACTGTCGCACATCAACGTATATTTTTTGTATTGAAGCGGCAGTTTCTCATTCAAAGTTGCATCGGTAATTAAAATTCCTTCCAGCTTTAAAATAATATTTTTGACACTAAAAAGCGTTTTGTCATTGTCTAAAGAAACCACATCAACAGTTCCGTCATTTAAGTAAATATTGCTGACAGCAACAATTTTTCTGAACGGTTCTACAATTTCGGTTTTAATGCTTTTGCTGCTATTCAATAATTTTTCGCCTTTTTTGTAAAGAATTACACGTGGTTTGTTAATGATGATGCTTTCTGCCTGAATAATATCTCTAAAAGCCAAATCCCAAATGTTGAAATGTTTGATGGTAATGGATTCAATTTTAGAAAACAAGCCATTTTTGCTGTCTTTAGGTTCGTTTTTAGGACTTACCAGTAAAGTTTGCGCATAAATATTTCTGGAGAAAAGAGAAACTTCTATTTTTTCGTAATTGATATTATAGGCTGTCTTGTTTTTTTCGTGTATTACAATTGGTAATTGTTTTTTAATCCAATAATTGAGTCCAATATTGATTAAAATCACAAAAACAAAGAGAGATATTATAACAATTGCTATTTTTTTATAGATTGACATTTATGCTATTAATTTTAATTACATAAATTTAGACTTTTAAAAACGGATGTCTCTTATAAAATTTTTAAGAAAAGTTACATCTTGCAAATTTTATCCTTTTACTTCTTTAAAATATGAGAATAATTAAAAAAATCCTTCTGACTCTTTTAGTTTTTATTATAGTAGCGGCTATTGGTTTATGGGCTTATATTTTTCATTTGAAACCGAAATACGAAGGCGAACTGGAATTGCAAAATCTTGAAAAAGAAGCCACAGTTTATTTTGATGAATTTGGAGTGCCGCACATTTATGCCGACTCAGAAAAAGACGCCATGAGAGTGCTTGGTTACGTTCATGCTCAGGAAAGATTATGGCAGATGGAATTATTGCGCAGAATTGCACCCGGAAGGCTTTCTGAGCTTTTTGGTTCGGTTGCACTGCAGAACGATAAATTTTTTGCAGGGATTGGGATAGAAGAAGCTTCCGCGAAAGCGATAGCAAAACTCGACAAAAACAGCGAAAGTTATGAAGTGACTCAAGCTTATTTGGACGGAATTAATCAATATTTAGAAGAAGGAGCAACGCCGATTGAGTTTACTTTGGTTGGAGTAAAAAAGCAAAAATTTACGATAAAAGACGTTTACAATATTTTCGGATACATGTCTTTCAGTTTTGCAATGGCCCAAAAATCGGATCCTTTGATGACCGATATTCGCAATAAATACGGAGCATCATATTTAAAAGATTTAGGGATTGAAGGAGAATTTAATACAACGAGAATTAAAATCTCTAAAGAAAAGGCAGCCGAATATGCCGAAATTTCAAAATCGGTTGCAGCAATGCTCGATCAATCGCCGGTGCCGCCTTTTGTAGGGAGTAACAGCTGGGTTGTAGGGCCTAAAAAATCCAAAACTGGAAAAGTGATTTTTGCAAACGATCCGCATATTGGGTTTTCGCAGCCGGCAACTTGGTACGAAGCGCATTTAATTACACCAAAGTTTGAATTGTACGGCTGTTATTTGGCCGGAACGCCATTTCCGCTTTTAGCACATAATCGTGATTACGCTTACGGATTAACAATGTTCGAAAATGACGACATCGATTTTTATCAGGAAAAAAATAAATCTGATGATCCCAATCAATATCAAACACCAACTGGTTTTGCTTCCTATGAAGTACGAAAAAAGACCATTAAAGTAAAAGACACTTCGGATGTTGTTCTGAGTATAAAATCAAGCCGCCACGGACCTATTATGAATGATTTTATGGATCGTCTGGAAAAGAAGAATCCGATTGCAATGTTATGGACTTATACGAATCAGCCTATTCAGATTTTGGATGCCGCTTACGGACTTTCTCATGCTAAGAATAAGGAGGATTTTAAAAATGCGGTCAAATTAATTGCCGCGCCAGGATTAAATGTAATGTATGGTGACGCCAAAGGAAATGTCGGCTGGTGGGCTTCTGGAAAATTGTACCGACACAATGAAGGCGTCAATACGTTTTTAATTTTGGATGGAGCCAGCGGAAAAGACGACATCAAGCAGTATTTAGATTTTGATAAAAATCCATCAGCAGAAAATCCAGAATGGGGATACATCTATTCTGCCAATAATCAGCCGGAAGCTATTGATAACGGCTATTTGTATCCGGGTTATTACCTGCCGGAAGATCGTGCTAAAAGAATTTCGGGAATTCTGAACGCAAAATCGGATTGGGATAAAGAAGCGATAAGTAAAATGATTTACGACAATACTTCTGATGTTGCTCCTCTAGTGGTTAAGAATTTGATTTCGAGTTTAGATAACAAAACGCTTTCTGCCGAAGAAAAAGAGGTACTCGATGTCTTGAAATCTTGGAAAGGGACAAACAATCTGCAGGATATTGCGCCGACGATTTACAACAAATGGATTTATCTGTATTTGAAAAACACTTTCGAAGACGAAATGGGCAAAGAGAATTTTAAATTGTTTTTGGATATTTCTGCTGGAAAACAGATTATTGCCAGACAAATTACAAATGAAAGTTCTGTTTGGTGGGATAATGTGAAAACTAAAAACATAAAAGAAACCAGAACAGAAATTGTTTCAAAATCGTTTCATGATGCGGTTGCGTCATTGCAAATGCAGCTTGGAAATGAAATTTCAGATTGGAAATGGGGTAAAGTTCATACTCTCGAACACGAACATCCGCTTGGAAAAGTAAAAGCGCTGAGAGGCATATTTAATGTAGGACCATTTGATTCTCCCGGATCAAACGAAGTCATTAATAATTTATTTTTCGGTTTTAATGAAGAAGGAAAATACTATACCAAAGGCGGTCCGTCAACCAGAAGAATCATTGATTTTGCAGATGTAGAAAATAGCTGGAGTATTCTGCCAACGGGACAATCTGGAAATCCGTTTAGTAAACATTACGACGATCAAGCCGAAATGTACAATGCAGGAAAATTTAGAAAAATGAAATTGAATAAAGAGGAAATTGTTAAGACTTCTACAAAATTAATATTGAAACCGAAGAAGTAGTTTTTGTTTAAGGTTTCAAGTTTCAAGTTTCAAGTTTCAAGTTTCAAGTTTCAGGTTAGAAAAAACTTTGTCAAAGTTCTAAACTTTGACAAAGTTGACATTTCTAGTTGTTTAAAATCTTTGCGCCTTTGCAGTTTTGAACTTTACTTCGTGATTTCTGCCAAAACTTTTTTGCCGCCTTCATTAGTCGGATCCAATTCTACCGATTTTTTATAATTTACAATGGCTAGTTTTTTATCACCGTCGGCCAAATATGCTTCACCCAGACTATCGTAAGCATTTCCAGATTTTGGAAAAGTTTCAGTATTGATTTTAAAAACTTCAATAGCTTCTTTCTTTTTTCCATCCTGCAATAATTGATAACCCACACGATTTATATCGCCTTCTTTGATGGCGTAAACAGGGTCATTTTTTAATTTCTTATACGCTTCGTTCCCCGCCGTGAGACCTTTTGCAGTATAAATATCTAATAAATCCAGCGCCAATGATTTTTTTGGCTGGTTAAAAGGCTGCTTGTATAAAATAGCCTTAATTGCATCGTTCATTTCACCTAAAACCGTTCCGCCGGTATTATTCAATAAAACGATCAAATTTTTATCTGCAGGATAACGCGAGATAATGGTGTTAAAACCATTTATTCCTCCTCCATGTCCTACAGTTTTAATCTTGTCTTTAGTTCCATTATCAACTTCATCAATAAACCAGCCATAACCGTAAGAAGCTCGTCCTGCACTTATGTAAGGTTTAAATAAAGATTCCATAGCTTTTTCTGAAAGCAGTTTAGTAGTATAAAGTGCCTGATCCCATAAATATAAATCTTCTACAGTCGAATATAAAGAACCCGCTGCATACGGAATACTCATATCAAGATAGGCTGCATTGACCACTTTTTTACCGTGTTTTTCATAGCCGGCCGCTCTGTTTTTTAAGATAACATCGCTGTGATCGTAACCCGAATTAACCATTTTCAAAGGCGTAAAAATTATTTCCTGTAAATACTGTTCGTAGGTTTTGCCTGAAATTTTCTCAATGATATATCCTAATAAGAAATAACCGGAATTAGAGTAATTAAATTTTTCACCAGGAGTAAATTCTAATGGTAAACTAGAAAAAGTTTTGACAAACTCTTCTGGGGTATACGGATTTCGGGCTTTGTCTTTAAAGAAATTTGGCGCACTGGTATAATTTGGAATTCCAGAAGTATGAGTCAATAAGTGATGAATCGTAATTTTATCTCCATTCTCTTTTGGATAATCTTTTAGGTAAGTCGTAATCGGAACATCTAGTTTTATTTTACCCTCTTCAGCTAATTTTACAATCAGCAATGCCGTAAATTGTTTGGAGATAGAACCTAATCTAAATTTGGTGTCCGCTTGATTTGGAATATTCCATTCCATGTTGGCTTCGCCAAAACCTTTTTTAAAGATTACTTTTCCGTTTTCTGCCACCAAAGCAGCACCATTAAATTGTCCGTATTCTTTATATTTATTTAAAAGATCTTCAATTTGCCTGGCTTTATCCTGTGCAGTTGCAATGGATGTCGAAAGCAGGACCAAAAAAGATAATGCAATTAGTTGGATTGATTTTTTCATAATTGATGATTTGGTTTAGGATTAATAAATGATTCGTTTTTTGATTGATGATTGAAACTTTGTAATTGTTAGTGTATCAGTTAATTAATCGAAATTACGATTTTTTTGATGAAACTTTTAAACGCTTACAAAATGTTAGACGACCAAATTTTCATTTGGTTTCAATCGCAATCAATTTTTTTCCATTTTCTCCTAAATAATGTGTAATTATCTTTTCGTAAACCTTATACCCATCGTCAACGTTGGTAAAAATCAAGACTCCTTCTTTTGTTTTTGGCAGTATAAAAGCCAGTGTCTGCACACCTTTGTCTGCTCCGCCGTGTGAAAGGGCATATTCGCCGTTTCCAAAATCATAAATTTCAAAACCAAGCCCAAAATATTTATCCTTTTTAGTTTGTATTTGGTGCGCATTCATCTCTTCAAAAACTTTTTGAGATAAACCCTCGCCATTCATCACACTGCATAAAAAAGTTCCATAATCCGATAGTGTAGTCATAAGGTCATCAGCTGCGTTTGCCGTTTTAATTTTGGTAGGTTCATAGGCATTTCCCTTATTATCATAACCAATTGCAAATCTTGTAAGGTCAATTTTATCGTTCCAGACCAATTGAGAATCATTCATTTTAAGGGGTTTAAAAATCAATTCGTCTGCCAGCTGGTCTAGTTTTTTGTTGAATTTCTTTTCCAAAGCTTTACGCAGATATTCAAAACCTTCTCCTGAATATTGGTATTTTGTACCAGGTTTAAATTTAAAATCGAGTTTTCCAGATTCGTTCATATGCCTCCAATTCGGAAAACCCGTTTGATGGCTTAAAATAATTCTTGTAGTCAACAATTTATAATTTGGATCGTTCTTGATGTCCGGATCGATCCAGTATTTATCCAGCGGTTCGTCCAAATTCCATTTTCCTTGACTTACCAATTTTAAAGTAACCATCGCTGTGATTGGTTTTGTAAGTGAAGCCACATTCCAGATAGTATTATAGGGAGCTGTAACTCCTTTTTTAAGTTCGCCAAAAACTTTTACTTCTTGTAGTTTTCCGTTAGTTATAACTCCAATTCCAAGAGCTGGAACATTATTTTGCGCCAGCCATTTTTTAATTTCCTGATCGTTATCAAAAATATCTGATTTTGTGCCTGCAGTATTGGCGTTTTGATGATCGTAACTAAAAGATCTTCTCAGTTTCCAAATACCGTTGTTAAGTAACCATACATGAGTAAACCGTGCCGTGCTGCCAAAATTTTCTTTTGCATTTGCAAGGGATTCATTTTTGGAGACTGATTTTTCATAAAACTGATGAATTCCCATCTGCATTGCGCCATACAGAACGCCTTTTTTGTATAACGGATAAACTTCGGTGCTATTTGGGACTAAGTATCTTCGGGCTTTATAGCTTTCAATAGAACCGCACAAGCCTTTTTTAAGATTATGAAGAAACAATGCTTTGTCTGAAATACTGTCTTTATCGTGATAAAACTCAAAATCTGCGCTTAACAAATTTTCAAACTGTGAAATGTCGCATGTATTAAAACCTACATTAAAAAGAAGACTGTCTTTTGACATAATAGTTTTGTACAATTCGGAGTTTTTTTCTTCCTGAGAAAATCCCGTTAGAGTTGAAAAAAATAGAATTCCGATAAGAATAATTTTTGAAATTGAATTGATGATTTTCATTGTGATTGATTGGATTGATGATTAAAAGTTTAAATGTAATTGATTAACACATAGAAACATAGGTTTTTTTGCTGCCAAAAGAAGAACGTACTATGCAATACATTCTGTAAACTATGCCTCTAGGTGTTAAAAACTAATTTAAACGTTTTGCAAAAATACCTCACTCAAGATTTTGGAAATTGTACAAAAGCGAAATTTTATCTTTTTTGCGAAAGAAAATAAGAATCAGGATTGAATGTCTTTGGAGTTGCTTTGGTCACATCTTTAAACTTTCGAATAAAATGCGATTGGTCAAAGTATTTGTTGTAAAGGGCAATTTCGGTTAGACTCATTTTTTCTAAATCAGTATTTACCATTTGGTCAACCGATTTTCTGAATTTTAGAATCTGAATGTATTTTTTGATCGTAAGCCCAGTTGCGGTTTTAAATTTAATCTGGAGTAAACGCTGTGAAGATTGTAACTGCAATGCAATTTCAGAAACAGAAATTTCGTCTTCCTTATTTTTGATTATTTCACAGATTTTTTCAACGCTGTTTTGGCTTGGATTTAAGTCGGATAATTGTTCACAATAACCATTGGTCGTTTCTAACAGTTTTTCGACAGGATTAGCAATAGTAATTCTAAAAGGAAGTGTTTCACTGTCGATTTTAATTATCGAATCGGTAAAATTGCTTAGATCATATTTGGTAAACATCGAAAGTGTCCATGCATGAAGCTGTAAGATGGTGACTTTAGTTTTTGGCTGGATATTCACCAAAACTTTATTCGTCATTTGCGAACAAAAGTAAAAACCTTCATTCATTTCGTATTTCTTTTTGCTGGTATGAACCTCTATAGCGTTGCCGCTTACAATGGCCATATTAAAACATCCGTTTGGCAAAACAAGTTTGTTTTCAATCAGACTTTCGCCGAATGAATTATCCAAACACCATATTTTATTGACAAATCTTTCGGATTTTTGCGATACGTAATGTTCGGAATACAGTTTTAAGTTGTCAGACATAAAAATATTTTTATCGGACTGTTGCAGCTTTAATTTCTAATGAGTTTGTCAACTCTTTGAAAGAATTTAAATAAGTATTAAACTCTGCCGAATCTTTAGCAGAAAGTACCACTGTAAAAATACTTGTTTTAGATTCGATGACTAATAAAGCTTCTTTTCGTCCATTGGGATAAGTGTAGGTTACGATCTTGTATTTTCCAGTCAGGAAATTATTTGGTTTTAAATTGTCAAAAGTGAGATCGAGATTTTGAATACTAATATCTGGAATGTTATTTTTTAAACCTGTATTATTTCCTTCAATCCAAGCATTTAAATCTGGAGAAGATTCGTAATCCAATCCAAGAACATACATATAGGTCCTGTCGCTGACATTTTTTGCTTCAGGTTTTATAAGAAACGGAATTTCTTCGTTAGGCGACTGAAGCCAGCTGTTAGGAATACTCACAAAAAGTAAGTGCTTTTTGCCTACAATCATTTTTGTTTGTCCGTAAGAGTTTAGAAAACTAATTGAAATTAAGAGGAATAAGAAAAGTTTTTTTTTCATGTATTTTAATAATGATCAACAGAAATTTTAGAGGCTAAAGTAAACAATTACAATTATAAAAACTCTTCGAAATAAGTATTCTTAGTTTTTTCCCATTCTTCCAAAATGACACTGTAATAAACATCATCTTTGCTTTTTCCTTCAGAATCTACATAGTTATTTCTAAAAAGACCTTCTTTTTTAGCGCCCAATTTTTCGATTGCTTTTTGAGAACGCAGATTCTCAAGATCGGCACTAAATTGTATTCTTCTAAACTGAATCTTTTCGAAACCAAAATTCAGTAATTCAAATTTACAGGCTTTATTCAAACCAGTTCCTTGAAAAGCTTTTCCATACCACGTCCAGCCAATTTCGCATTTTTGACTTGCATGATTCAAATAGCCATAGCGAGTGCTTCCTGCTGCTTTATTCTTTGCTTTATCTATAATAAGAAATGGATAACACATTCCAGTTTCTTTTTGTTTTAATGTACTTTGAATATAGTTTTCAAAATCCTGATCGCTTCGGATGTACATTCCCATATACTTCCAGATTTCATCATCAAAAATGATTTCTTTTAGTTCGATGTTTCTTTCGCTTTCAAACGGAATCAACAATACTTTTTCGTTTTCTAAGATTATATTGGAGTGTAAAATTTCGCTGTTCATAAACTTTCTTAAATAGTTTGTAATGATTTTAAAGCAAAACTAATTGTTTAATAATTGTAAATAAATTTAATAAAATAACAATTTGTTATAAAAATATAAAATTATTTATACCTGTTTTGAACTGAAAAAATTAAAAAGAATAATTAAAGTAAAAGTCTTTTTCTATCTATAACAGTAAATATTTCCTTTATTTTTAAGGTCTTGTGTTTTTATTACTTATTTTTACAATCTTATTATTAGATTTTCCTTGATGCAAACTTCACTAAAAATTGCAGTTGTCGGTTCTGGATTAGTCGGATCGCTTTTGGCAATTTATCTTAAAAAAGCAGGTCACACCGTTCATGTTTATGATCGCAGTCCTGATATTCGTAAAATAAATTTTTCTGGACGTTCTATAAATCTCGCTATGTCTAATCGTGGCTGGAGAGCACTTGATGCGGTTGGAGTTGGAGATTCTGTACGCGAAATAGCAATTCCGATGGACAAACGCGCGATTCATTTGGTCGATAAACTGAATTTTCAGAATTATGGTCAAGACGGAGAAGCGATTTATTCTATTTCTAGAGGAAGATTAAATAGAAAAATGATTGATCTTGCCGAAAATGCGGGAGCCGAATTCTATTTTGAACAGAAAATCTGGGACGTTACCATGAGCGACGCAACGCTTCATATCGGCGAAAGCGAAAGAGGCGAGTGGGAAGAAAAAAAATACGATATGGTTTTTGGCGCTGATGGGGCGTTTTCGAGAATCCGCCATAGAATGCAGCGTCAGAGTATGTTTAACTATTCGCAGGAATTTTTAAATGTAGGTTATAAAGAATTAAATATTCCAGCAAATCCCGACGGAACCCATAAATTAGACAAAAACTCGTTTCATATCTGGCCTCGAGGTGAATACATGTTAATTGCGCTTCCAAACTTAGACGGCAGTTTTACTTGTACACTTTTTATGCCGTTTGAAGGCGAAAATTCTTTTGCATCGTTAACAGATCGTAAAGAAGTGGAAGATTTCTTTGCAAAGAAATTCCCTGATTCTATTGAGGTAATTCCAGAATTAGCAAATGATTTCTTTAACAATCCGACAAGTACATTGGTTACAATGAAATGTTTTCCGTGGACGTATGAAGATAAGATTGCTTTGATCGGTGACGCGTGTCATGCTATTGTTCCATTTTATGGACAGGGAATGAATGCCGGTTTTGAAGATATTACCGTTTTGAACGAAATGATTGAGAAATACGGAAATGATTGGAAAAAGATCTTCTCAGAATATCAGATTTCCCGTAAACCAAATGCCGATGCGATTGCAGAACTTTCGTATCGAAATTTCATGGAAATGAGCACCAAAACGGCCGATGAAAAATTCCTGCTTCAAAAGAAAATAGAAAAAGCATTTTCGGATAAACATCCTGATAAATGGATTCCCCTTTACAGTCGTGTTACTTTTAGCGATCGTCCTTATGCTGAAGCTTTGGCGATTGGCGATTACCAAAACGGAATTATGGAAGAAGTGTTGAGAATAGAAAATATTGAAAATATTTGGGACACTCCAGAAGTAGAAACTAAAATATTAGAATTACTGTCTAGATAATTTATAAGTTCATTACAGCCCAAAACTGTTGTCCTTAAACTCTTTTTGACCGAGACTACAAAATAAAACCCGACATGTTTTAAACTGTCGGGTTTTGCTTTTATAACTATAGGGATCAAATATTTTTTTACTTCTTAAAGATTTTTGTCAAAACACCAAAAACGCCTCTTATGAAGGTAGCGCTTGTAACGACTTTTAGAACAGATTTGGTTACTACTTCTGTAGTAGTTGGTCCCGCTTTAGAAGATTTAGCTGGAGCTTGTTGTTCTTGTTCTGCCACTGCTTGGTTGGCTTGATCAATTTTTTTTGTCAAGATTTCGTAGGCGCTTTCGCGATCAATTTCTTCGGCGTATTTTTTTACCAGTTTCGATTTGCCGTTTATGGCAGCGATTTCTTCTGATGATAAAATATCCATTCGGCTCATTGGTGCACGCATCATAGTTGCAACCAAAGGAGTCGGAATACCTTTTTCATTCAACGCTGTAACCAAAGCTTCACCGATTCCAAGACTTGTTAATAATTCGTCCGTTTTATAATATTCAGAAGTTGGGTAATTGTCTGCCGTTTTCTTAATTGCCTGACGGTCATTAGCGGTAAAAGCTCTCAAAGCATGCTGGATTTTTAATCCCAATTGCGCCAAAACACCACTCGGAACATCCATCGGGTTTTGTGTTACAAAATAAACACCAACACCTTTTGAACGAATTAGTTTTACAATCGTTTCGATTTGCTCCAGAAGTGCTTTGCTGGCTTCATTAAATATTAAATGCGCTTCATCAATAAAAATAACCAGCTCCGGCTGCGAAGCATCTCCTTTCTCAGGCATTTTTTGATAAATCTCTGCTAAAAGGCTCAACATAAAAGTCGAGAATAATTTTGGTTTATCTTGAATATCTGTTAAACGAATGATATTTACGTAACCTTTTCCGTTTTCGTCGATGCGCATTAAATCATCCGTTTCAAACGAAAGTTCGCCAAAAAACAAATCACCGCCTTGTTGTTCGAGTTCAATAATTTTTCTTAAAATCGTTCCCGTTGTCGAAGTTGAGATTTTGCCATAATTGGCAGTAATTTCTTCTTTGCCTTCTTCGGTAATATAATTAATAACCTTTTTAATGTCTTTAAGGTCTAACAAGGGCATTTGGTTGTCGTCGCAATATTTAAAAATAACTGCAATAACTCCCGCCTGAGTATCATTAAGGTCTAATATTCTGGAAAATAAAACAGGTCCAAATTCAGAAACCGTTGCGCGCAGGCGAACACCGTCCTGTTTAGAAAGTGACATCAATTCTACAGGAAAAGCAGATACATTAAAAGGAATGTCAATTTTAGCGTGACGCTCTGTGATAAAACCTTCTTCTTTTCCTTCTTTGGCAATACCACTAAAATCTCCTTTAATATCCATCATCAAAACAGGAATTCCAGCATTCGAAAGCTGTTCCGAAAAAACCTGAATCGTTTTAGTTTTTCCAGTTCCGGTTGCTCCCGCAATCAGTCCGTGTCGGTTTAAAGTTTTAAGCGGAATTTTGACATGAGCTTCTGCAAGCGGCTCACCGTCAAGCATTGCGCCCCCAAGAATAATGCTGTCTCCCTTAGATGCATAACCATTATTTATAGCAGCAATAAAATTGTCTTTTTTATTCATTTTTTTATTTGTAATTTAGTTGGTTATATGAGTGTTGCTTGTATTTTAGGCATTTTTGTGATGGTTTTTTTTAGTAAGAAAAAGCTTTTTTTGATTGAATTATAAATAAAAAAAAAATTCGCAGCTTTTTAAGAAGATATCAACGGAATCTTTGAATATTTACTAAAACGTTGTAATTTTTCTAATTATCGACCTTTTTTTTGTTTTATCTAAAAAATGACGCTGACAAATTAATGAGATATTTTTTAAATTGAAGTTAAATTTCGGTCAATAAAATTAAAAAAAGTTTTTTTATTTAAACTAAACGTATAAATTTGCTCCTCTACAAGTTAAATATAACTAAAAAATAAAAATTATTTAAAACTATTAAAATTAAAAAAAATGGCAAACGTTAAAGTTAAAAAAGAAAGCACTTCAAATGGGGGAGGAATGGTTACTGGAATCATTATTGCAGCGTGTATTATAGTGGGGGTGTTTATTTGGAAATTTATCATGGGAGATTCTGCTAACTTCGAGGGCGGAAATTCAGAAACTGGTCATCCACTTAATACTTTAGGAATGGTATATAAAGGAGGTTTCATTGTACCAGTATTATTAGGTATGTTTTTAATGGTTGTTGTTTTTTCTATTGAAAGATTTATCGTTATCTCTAAAGCTGCTGGAAAAGCAAACTTAGATGCATTTATGAGAAACGTTCAAGGAAGTATTAAAGAAGGAAACATCGAGGCTGCTATCGCTTCATGTGACAAACAACAAGGTTCAGTTGCAAATGCAATTAAATCTGCTTTGATTAAATATCAAGATGTTAAGAAAGAAGGTTTCAACAGTGAAGAAGCTTCAGAAGTAATCCACAAAGAAATCGAAGAGGCTACTTCATTAGAAATGCCAATGTTAGAGAAAAACATGACTATCATCTCTACTTTAGTATCTTTAGGTACATTAGGAGGATTATTAGGAACTGTATCTGGTATGATTAAAGCGTTTGGTGCGTTAGCTTCTGCTGGTACTCCTGACCAAGCTGCTCTTGCAACAGGTATCTCTGAGGCACTTATCAACACTGCAACAGGTATCTCTACTTCTGTATTAGCGATTATCTCTTACAATTTCTTTACTGCTAAAATTGACGATTTAACTTACTCTATTGATGAGGCTGGTACTACTATCGTTAATACTTACAGAAAATTCAGAGGAAGCTTAAGACAATAATTAATTTTTGATATTAATTTTTTATATCAAAAAAACAAAATAAAAAGATAATGGCTAAAATAAAAATGAAAAAAAAGTCGACATCGACAGACATGACTGCGATGTGTGATGTTGCATTCCTTTTGCTAACGTTCTTTATTTTGACCGCTACTGCTAAAGTGCCAGAGGCACTACCTGTAGATACGCCTTCATCTACTGTACAAAGTAAATTACCAGATTCTGATTTGGCAATTATTACAGTAGGAAAAGGAAAAGTATTTTTTGACATCAAAGGAAGAGAGCTTCGTAAAAGAACTCTTGAAGGAATGGGTGCAAAATATGGTGTAACATTTTCTGAAGATGATAAAGCTAAATTTGCATTGATGGACGATTTTGGTGTACCAGTTGCAGGGTTAAAGTCTATCATTGATATGAAAGCAGCGGACAGAACCAAAGCAAATCAAGGTGGAATTCCGTTGGATTCGTTAGATAATCAATTAAAAGATTGGCTTTTAGTTTCTAGAAGAGCGGCAATTGATTTAGATGACAAAGAATTGCAGATTGCGATAAAAGGAGATGCAAAAGAAGAATATCCAAAAATTAAAAAAATTATGGATATCCTACAAGATCAGAAAATCAATTCCTTTAACTTAGTTACTGGAATGAGAGGAAAAGACTTTTAATTAAAAAACATACACTAAATGGCTGAATTAAATACCGGCGACGGCGGTGGTGGTAAAGGTGGTAAAGTAAGAAGCAAAAAACAAAGCTCGAAGGTCGATTTGACGGCGATGGTGGATTTGGCATTCTTGTTGATTACATTCTTTATGTTAACTACTTCGTTGTCTAAACCTCAATCGATGGATTTGTCATTGCCTAATAAAGATGAAAATGACAAGCCAACTGATAATACTAAGGTAGATGAGAATCGAACTATGACAGTAATGTTAGGGGATGATAATAAGATGGTTTACTATATGGGATTATTAGAAACTCCTAAAGTGGGGCCTAAAGATATTGCATATGGTAAAGATGGTATTCGTAGAGAATTGTTAAAACAAAAGAAAAATGTTTTAGCTTATTCTGCTGCTAAAGGAAAACCAGACCAAGGAATAATTGTGATTATCAAACCAACTAAAAAATCAAATTACCGTAATTTGGTTGATATTTTGGATGAGATGGCAATTACTAAAGTTGAAACTTATGCGATTGTTCCTGAGTTTACTGCAGAAGAAACGAAATTGATAGATAAACCAGCTGCTCAATAAGCTTTTTTATCAAATTAAAAATCAAGAGATATGAAATTAGATATTATAAAAAATCAGTGGCTTGATATCGTATTCGAAGGACGTAATAAGATATATGGTGCATATGAGTTAAGAAAATCAAACGGTAAGACTACTGTAAAAGCGCTTATCATTGGTTCGATTATTTTTAGCTTTGCTGTTGCAGCTCCTCTTATTGTTAGTTTATTACCTGATTCTGGAGAAGAAGAAGTGAATACAGATATTAAGATTGCTACGGTAAAATTACCTCCTAAACCAAAAGAGGAAATTAAACCAAATCAACCGCCGCCGCCACCGCCGCCGCCAAAAGTGGATCAGGTGAAGTTTGTGAAACCGGTTGTTGCAAAAGCAGAAGAAGTTACCGAAGATCCACCAAAAATTGTGGATTTAAAGGACAAAAAAGTAGGTGCTGAAACTATCAAAGGAGATCCAGATGCAGTTTTAACTGTAGATGAGCCAGTTGGTAAAGGTCCAGTTGCCGAAGTAGTACAAGAAGATAACACTGTATACAACACAGCTGGTATCGAAGTAAAACCAGATTTCCCAGGAGGTATTGAGAAATTCTACAAATTCGTAGGAAACAATTACAAAACTCCAGAAGAAGAAGGTCTTAAAGGTAAAGTTTACGTTACGTTTGTAGTTGAAAAAGACGGGTCATTAACAGATATTAAAGTTTTAAGAGATATCGGTTATGGTACAGGAGCAGAAGCAATTCGTGTTCTTAAAAAATGTCCAAAATGGACTCCCGGCGAGCAAAATGGTAAAAAAGTTAGGGTATTATACTCGCTTCCTATTACTATTCAATCTGCAGAATAATGTTAAAAGATATGCTTAATAATATTCAGAAGAAATCGCTCAAAGAGCGATTTCTTCTTGTTTTAGGAATACTGTTTTTTTTAATTTATCTTGTGCTGGGTTTAATGATCATGTTTTGGGAAAAACTTCCGTTAAACATGGAAACTAAATACAGATATGCTTTTGGCGGATTGCTGATAGTATATTCCGCAATTAGATTTTTGAGATTAATTAATTCAAAAGAATAATAAAATATGTTGAAATATAGTAAGGTATTGGCTTTGTTTATTTTTGTCTTTTTGTTTGCCATGTGTAACCAAAAAAGCAAGAATGAAGCGCAGAAAGAAACTATTTTAAAAGGAGCTGTTGATATTACTGTTGATGAAACAGTAAAGCAAATTGTAGATGATCAGGTAGCTGTTTTTGAAGGAACTTACTATGATGCAAAAATTACGGTAAAATCAAAATCAGAAGCTGAAGTTATCAATGATTTATTGAACCAAAAAGCAAAAATTGCGATTACAGCCCGTGATTTGACCGCTGAGGAAAAAGCGCGTTTTGAGAAAAGTAAGATTAATCCACGTGTTACCCCTTTCGCTCAAGATGCCGTTGCATTTATTTCAAATAAAAGCAATAATGATACTTTAATTGCGTTGAAAAACGTAATCGATTTTATGCAGGGAAAAGGAGATTCTAGAATCAAAGGATTGGTTTTTGATAATCCGAATTCTAGTACGGTTCGATATATGAAAGAATTGGCTAAGATTAAAGACGTTCCAAAAACCGGAGTTTTCTCTTTTAAAACAAATGACGAAGTTATTAAGTTTGTTTCGGAAAATGATGGGATGATTGGAATTGTTGGTGTAAATTGGCTTTCGCAGCCTTCACCAAATACGACAGACTTAATCAAGAAAATTAATGTTTTGAGTGTAAAAGGGTTGAATAGTGATAAATATTACAGTCCTACTCAAAATGACTTGGCAGAAGCAAAATATCCTTTGGCACGTGATTTGTTTATAATCAATTGTCAGGGTTATTCTGGACTTGGAATGGGGTTCGCTTCATTCATTGCGGGTGATATCGGACAAAGAATCGTTTTAAAATCAGGGTTGCTTCCTATTAATACGCCAGGAAGAAAACTGAAAATAAGAAGTGAAATTATAAAAGATAACGAATAAATTAATTACGATAAAGATGAATAAATTTAAAATTTTTAGTCTTGCCTTAGTTGTCTCAGCTACTGCGGCAAAAGCGCAAGACATCAATCAGGCAAAAAAGGCAATTGATGCAGAACAATTTGATAAAGCAAAAGGTTTGTTGAAATCAATCATTAAAGCAAAACCTTCTGATGGTGAAGCAAATTTTGTTTTAGGAAATGTTTACTTAAATCAATCTGTTGTTGATTCTGCTAAAATTTATTACCAAAATGGTTTACAGGCTTCTGATAAGAAAAACTTAAATTATATTGGTTTAGGTCAATTGGATTTAGATGCTAAAAATAGTGCTGCTGCTCAAGCTAATTTTACTTTAGCTACAAAAGATATGAAACGTAAAGATGTAAATGAATTTATTTACATTGGTAGAGCTTATATTAATTCTGAGAACCCAGATTATAAAACAGCAATCACCACTTTACAAAAAGCATTAGCAATTGAACCTCAAAATGCTCAAGCTTTGTTAGCAATTGGGGATGCATATTATGGAGATAAGAACCAAAATGATGCTTACAAAGCATATCGTGATGCTTTTACAGCAGATAATACTTTGTTAAGAGCAAAAATGCAATTAGGGGTTTTATTGAAAAATGCAAAATCGTATGACGAAGCAATTAAATCATTTAATGAAGTTATAGCTTTAGATGCTAATTACGGACCAGTGTACAGAGAACTTGCTGAAACATATTACAAATGGGCAAGAAACAAACCTTCAACTGCTAAGACTAATTTGCAAAATGCAATTACAAACTATGAGAAATATTTAAGTTTAACAGATTATTCTCTTGATTCTAAAATGCGTCACGCAGATTTCTTGATTTTGGTAAAAGATTACAAAAGTTTAGAAACTGTAGCAAACAAAATGATTGCTGAGGATAAAGTTAATCCAAGAATTTATAGATATTTAGGATACGCAGCTTACGAAAACGGAAATGTTGACGTTGCGATTAAATCTATCGAAGATTACATGAAAGTTCCTTCAAACAAAGTAATTGGTAGAGATTATTTATACTTAGGTTTGGCAAAAATCAAAAAAGGAACTGATGCTTCTGGTGTTGTACAGCAAGCAGCTTTTGATGCTGGATTTGCAGATATCAAAAAAGCAATTGAGTTAGAGCCTTTAGCCGTTGAAGAATTGGCTGATTTTGGAAAAGCTTTATTCGGTAAAAAACAATATACTCAAGCTGCAGCAATTTTTGAACTTGGAGCAAGCAACAAAGAATCTAAGAATTATTTGGATGATGCTGTTTATTATGGTATTTCTGTTTATTACGGTAATGCTTCAAAACCTGCAGAAAGCCGTGATAAAGCTGCTTTAGAGAATGCAGATGCAACTTTTGATAAAGTTTTAGTCGCTTCGCCAAGTTATGATGAAGCATACTTATACAAAGGAAGAATCAATAGTGCATTAGACAAAGATGATTTAACGATCAAAAACTATGAAGAATATGTAGCTAAAACTACTGCAAAAGGTGCAGAAGAATTAGCAAAACCTGCAACAGTGAAAAAAGTTGTTGAAGCTTACAATTCAATTGGAGCGGCATATGCAAATACTGACAAAGTAAAAGCGGTAGAGTATTTTAATAAAACTTTGGTTTTAGACCCTGCAAATACTTACGCAGCACAATCTATTAAATCTTTAAAATAATTTAGATTTTAGTTCAAATAGTAAAACCCGATAGTTCAAAAAACTATCGGGTTTTTTGTTCATATATTATTGACTATCTTTGCACTTTAAAATAATAAAATGTTACCAAAAGAAATACAATTAGAAGTAAATAAAGGAGCAATGCTGCCTTTGATGGAAGAGTTTTATACCATTCAAGGAGAAGGATCACATACGGGCAGGGCTGCTTATTTTATTAGAATTGGGGGATGTGATGTAGGATGTCATTGGTGTGATGTAAAGGAAAGCTGGAATGCAGAAAATCATCCGCCAACAAGTATTGACCTAATTGTTCAAAACGCTGCAAAATATGCAGACACAGTTGTGGTAACTGGAGGCGAGCCATTGTCTTGGGACATGACGCTTTTGACACAAAAATTAAAGGAGAGTGGTTTGAAAGTCCATATTGAAACTTCTGGAGCTTTTCCGTTATCAGGAACTTGGGATTGGATTTGTCTTTCACCTAAAAAAAATAAACTGCCGACAAAAACCGTTTATGATAATGCACATGAACTTAAAGTAATTATTCATAACAAACACGACTTTATTTTTGCAGAGGAACAAGCGGAACAAGTAAATGATAATGCAATTCTTTTTTTACAGCCGGAGTGGAGTAAGAAAGAAGAAATGACACCGCTCATTGTTGATTATGTAATGAATAATCCAAAATGGAGAGTGTCGCTGCAGACGCATAAATATTTGAATATACCATAAACAAAAAAATCTCTTCATATGAAGAGATTTTTTTGTTTACTGAAAAGGATGCAAATGTGTAAAAAGGATACAATATGCTTTTAATCCCAATTTTTATGTTTCTTCAAAGAAGTTATATGTGCTAAATGGTGATTTCCATGCCAGGCATAAGTGCCAATAATCTTTTTCAATTTGTTTTCAGAATTGTCTGAGGGATGAACAAAGGTTTTTTCTAAATCATTTTCTGATAAGTTTTTCATGATGTAAGCTATTCTAAAATGAAGGCCTTTTAATAAATCAAGTGTCGGTTGGACAGGCATTTTTAAATTATCAGGAAGCTCAGACCACATCACTTCATCATAAGCTTTAATAACAGGATTGTTTTCAGTCAAAGTCCATTTTATTCTTATGAAACAATTCATATGGCTTTCAGCACAATGATGAATCACTTGTCGCACAGTCCATCCGCCTGGGCGATAAGGAGTGTCCAGCTGCTCGTCTGTAAGATGAGCAGTTTCTTTTTCTAATTTTTCTGGCAGATTTTCAATTTCTTTAATTTTTTCAGAAAGATATTCGTTCGAATAGTTTTCTGGGGCAATAAATTTTCCGATCGGATATTTTAATTTTTCTAAATCTCGTTCCGTCATAGTAAAAGCATTTTTTATTTTTAAATAGAAAGTTTGGCTAAATAATCGAAATGTTCTCCTTCCGTAATTAATTCACAAGTCAAACCATTTGAAATTGCAACATTTTGAAGCGTATTGTAATCCAGATACAGCCAATCAAAAGAATCTTCTTTTTCGCCTTTGTAACTTATATTAAAAACAAGCTCCCCATAATAATCATTATCAGACGGAATCCACTTACCGCCGTCTTCGTCTTCATCAAACATATAAATAATGTCTGAACTGTCAATTAAAATTTGACCGCCCGGATTCAAAAGAGATTTTAACTTGGATAAATAAGTATTGCAATTTTTCAATTTTCCAAAAATTCCCGTCCCGTTCATTAAAAGTAAAATGGTGTCAAATTTTTCTCCTTCAAAATCCAAAATATTTTTAACTTCAGCATTCTTTACGCCTCTTAGTTTGCAAGTTTCAACTGCCTTTGTTGAAATGTCTATTGCTGTTACTTCTAGATTTCTTTCATTTTGCAATGATAAAGTGTGGCTTCCTGCCCCGCATCCAACATCCAAAACTTTGCCTTTAGCGAGCTGCAGTGCTTTTTGCTCGATTTGAGGCATTTCGTTATAAGTACGAAAAAGATATTCGATGCTCATTTCGTCTTCTTCAGAAATAGAAGTTTCTGTTATAATGTCCTCAGGGTTATTGTTCGTTTGGAAATCGAATATCGCTTTCCCAAAAAGATCTTTCATTGTTTTAATTCAAAGATTAAGGTTTCAAGTTTAAAGTTGCTTAATTTTGCAGTTCAACTTTTAATTATAAACTTGAAACAAATTTTAAACAACTTAAATAAGTTAGCCAAAGATAGGCATAACGAAAACAAAAAGTATTTCGATAAGCTCAAAAAGAAACAGCCTAAGAATTTAGATTATGTAATGCAGGATTTGCACGATGCAGAATTTAAAAAGACAGATTGTTTGCAGTGTGCTAATTGCTGTAAAACAACGGGGCCGTTATTTACTTTAGCCGACATCGAAAGAATTTCAAAACATTTCCGTCAAAAGCCCCAGCAGTTTATTGATCAATATCTGAGAATTGATGAAGATCAGGATTATGTTTTGCAAAATGTTCCATGTACTTTTTTAGATAATGAGAATTATTGCATGATTTATGACGTGCGTCCAAAAGCATGTCGGGAGTTTCCGCATACAGATAGAAAGAAATTCCATCAGATTTCTAACTTAACTTTAAAAAATGTTGCAATCTGCCCAGCAGCTTTTAATATCGTAGAGGAAATGAAGAAAAAACTTCCGCTGTAAAACTTGAAATCGTTAATTGTTTTTAAGAGAATCTGATTTTCTCTTTTTAAAACGTATTTTTGAATAGATTAATAACTTTAAGAAATCTCTTTTAAATTGAATTTAGAATATTTTATAGCCAAAAGACTTATTACTGCAAAAGATTATAAGAGCAGTATTTCGGCACCTATAATTAAAATCGCGATTTCTGCAATTGCAATCGGAATTATTATGATGATTGTTTCTGTAGCAACCGGGATTGGTCTGCAGAAAAAAATCCGTGATAAAGTTTCCGCATTCAATGGGCAGGTTATTATTTCGAATTATGACAATAACAATTCAGATATTACTTTAATTCCAATATCAAAAAAGCAGGATTTCTATCCAGATTTCAAAAGTGTCCCAGAAGTGAGCCATATTCAGGCAATCGCAACTAAAGCTGGAATTATAAGAACTGAAAATGCATTTGAAGGGATTGTTTTTAAAGGAGTGGGTGCAGACTATGATTGGAATAATATCAAAGAGTATATTGTACAAGGCAAGCTGCCTGATTTTACAAAAGCATTGAACGAAGATGTTATAATTTCAAAATTTCTTGCCGATAGATTAAATCTGAAACTTGGGGATCAATTCAATACTTTTTTTATAAAAGAAGAGCAGGGTAAACTGCCCAACAGTCGTCGATTTAAAATTGCAGGTATTTTTAATTCTGGATTTCAGGACTTTGATGCAACATACATAATAGGTGATATCAGACATGTTCAAAGAATTAATAAGTGGAATGAAGATCAGATTGGCGCTTTCGAAGTATTTGTAAAAGACTTTAGTGCTATAGAGTCAACGGGTAATCAAATTTATGAACAGACATCATCAAATCTTGATACAAAAACGATTGTAAAAAAATACAGCTATATTTTTGACTGGCTTCAATTGTTCGACTTTAATATTGTTATAATATTAGCCGTAATGATTTTGGTGGCGACTATCAACATGGTGGTGGCATTGCTGGTCCTGATTTTAGAAAGAACACAAATGATTGGAATTCTTAAATCAATGGGAGCAAATAACTGGACAGTTCGCAAAGTCTTTTTGTATAATGCCTTTTACTTAATTGTTCGAGGATTGTTTTGGGGAAATCTAATTGGTATTACTTTATTATTGTTGCAGCAGCAATTTGGAATAGTTCAATTAAATCCTGAAAACTATTATGTCAACCAAGCACCTGTTTATCTAAACTGGATGTACATCTTATTGTTAAACCTGCTTACTATAACAGTTTGTTTTTTGGTTCTTTTGATTCCGTCTTATATAATAACAAAGATATCTCCAGTAAAAGCAATCCGCTTCGATTGATAATAACGAAATAATAATTCTCATCTCCAACCCGACAGTTTTTCAAAACCTGTCTGGTTTGTTTTTGCTTGTTCTATTATATATAAGTGTAAAATCATTTCTCTTAATAATCCTTTCTGTTTTTAATTCGGCATTTCAGGAATTTGGAGTTTGATGATATGGAGCTGTTACCTGCTTTTTGCTGTATCTTTTGTTTTTTAAAGGAAAAAACAAAAGGATGCCGCTTCAATCAGGGCTGGGCAGACATTTTGAAAAGATGGTTATGTTGTAAAATCAGCTGAAAGGACTGCTTAAATCTGAAAATTCCACAAAAGTCGCTGTTGCAAACCCTTTGAAAATAACAAAAACACACCTGAAAGAAGAAAAAACTTACGTTATTTTAAAAAACTTTGATTTGTAAAGCTGCTGTTATCAAAGAGTTAAGAAAAACGGTTAAAAAAGATGGGAAAAATGTAAAATAAAAGCTTGTTAATGTAAATAAAGGTGCTACTTTTGCACCCGCAACAACGAAAG
>NZ_PRDM01000004.1 GCF_015182285.1 Flavobacterium hungaricum | reverse complement strand
GCTGCCTAGGGTAAAACTGGTAACTAGGGCTAAGTCGTAACAAGGTAGCCGTACCGGAAGGTGCGGCTGGAACACCTCCTTTCTAGAGCCTTGGTGTTAGTCTTCGGACACGCCTTGGAAATAAGATGGATATTTGATGTTTTGGAATTCCAAGACTGTATTACTCTTGCTGTTAATTTGAAAAAAAATGAAAATTAAGTAAAACAGAGTCTCGTAGCTCAGCTGGTTAGAGTACTACACTGATAATGTAGGGGTCGGCAGTTCGAGTCTGCCCGGGACTACTATTTGACTTTAGATTTAAGATCTCAGATTTTAGATTTAAAACAATAGACTGAAAAGCTTGATTTAAAGGAAATTCTGGAAGCTGGGATTCACCAAAGGAAATTAGATCAGAATCAGTAATCTAAAATCTGAATTCTAAAATCTAAGATTTAAAAATGGGGGATTAGCTCAGCTGGCTAGAGCGCCTGCCTTGCACGCAGGAGGTCAACGGTTCGACTCCGTTATTCTCCACTGGTTTACTATAAGCATAGTAAATAAAAGTTCATTGACATATTGAGATAAGAAAATAATAAAAGTAGAAAGCGTTTTTTACAATTTTATTGTAAAGAACAAAAAAAAACGGTCGTAATTAATTTTATGACTGGGTACAATAAGCAAAATAAGGGCGTATGGGGGATGCCTAGGCTCTCAGAGGCGATGAAAGGCGTGATAAGCTGCGAAAAGCTGCGGGGACGGGCACACACCGATTGATCCGCAGATACCTGAATGGGGCAACCCGTTATGTTGAAGACATAACACACCGATAGGTGGGCAAACCCGCTGAACTGAAACATCTAAGTAGGCGGAGGAGAAGAAAACAAAAGTGATTCCGTAAGTAGTGGCGAGCGAACGCGGAACAGCCCAAACCAGTCTTGTTACGGCCTGACTGGGGTTGTAGGACCACGATATTTTATGCACAAGGAACCGGAAGTTGCTGGAAAGTGACGCCGCAGAGGGTGAAAGCCCCGTATGGGCAACAAGTGTAATAGATAGTGGTATCCTGAGTAGGGCGGGGCACGTGAAACCCTGTCTGAATTTGGCGGGACCATCCGCTAAGGCTAAATACTCCTGAGAGACCGATAGTGAACCAGTACCGTGAGGGAAAGGTGAAAAGAACCGTGAATAACGGAGTGAAATAGATCCTGAAACCATACGCTTACAAGCGGTCGGAGCCCTTTCGTGGGGTGACGGCGTGCCTTTTGCATAATGAGCCTACGAGTTAACGCTGCTGGCAAGGATAAGTACTTCAGGTATGGATCCGCAGCGAAAGCGAGTCTGAATAGGGCGCTTTAGTCAGTAGTGTTAGACGCGAAACCGTGTGATCTACCCATGGGCAGGTTGAAGCTGTGGTAACACACAGTGGAGGACCGAACCGGTTGACGTTGAAAAGTCTTCGGATGACCTGTGGGTAGGGGTGAAAGGCCAATCAAACTCGGAAATAGCTCGTACTCCCCGAAATGCATTTAGGTGCAGCGTTATTTTAGTTATACAGAGGTAGAGCTACTGATTGGATGCGGGGGCTTCACCGCCTACCAATTCCTGACAAACTCCGAATGCTGTATAATGATTGATAACAGTGAGGGCTTGGGTGCTAAGGTCCAAGTCCGAGAGGGAAAGAACCCAGACCATCAGCTAAGGTCCCCAAATATATGTTAAGTTGAAAGAACGAGGTTTGTCTGCCCAGACAGCTAGGATGTTGGCTTGGAAGCAGCCATTCATTTAAAGAGTGCGTAACAGCTCACTAGTCGAGCGGACGAGCATGGATAATAATCGGGCATAAACATATTACCGAAGCTATGGATTTACAGTTTACTGTAAGTGGTAGGGGAGCATTCTGACAGGGCTGAAGGTGTTCCGTAAGGGATGCTGGACTGGTCAGAAAAGAAAATGTAGGCATAAGTAACGATAATGCGGGCGAGAAACCCGCACACCGAAAAACTAAGGTTTCCACAGCTATGCTAATCAGCTGTGGGTTAGTCTGGACCTAAGGCGAACCCGAAAGGGACAGTCGATGGCCAACGGGTTAATATTCCCGTACTGCTTATTACTGTGATGGGGTGACGGAGTGATGAAAGCGCCGCGAACTGACGGAATAGTTCGTTAAAGTACCTAACTATAGGCTCTACAGGCAAATCCGTAGAGCTTGGTGAAATACGATAGTACTCGGAGTCTTCGGACAAAGAGATAGTGCGCCTAAGGGCTTCCAAGAAAAACCTCTAAACTTCAGGTAATAAGCACCAGTACCGTAAACCGACACAGGTAGTTGAGGAGAGAATCCTAAGGTGCTCGAGAGATTCATGGCTAAGGAATTAGGCAAAATAGACCTGTAACTTCGGGAGAAAGGTCGCCCCGAGCAATCGGGGCCGCAGTGAAGAGGTCCAGGCGACTGTTTATCAAAAACACAGGGCTCTGCAAAATCGTAAGATGAAGTATAGGGCCTGACACCTGCCCGGTGCTGGAAGGTTAAGAGGAGATGTTATCTTCGGAGAAGCATTGAATTGAAGCCCCAGTAAACGGCGGCCGTAACTATAACGGTCCTAAGGTAGCGAAATTCCTTGTCGGGTAAGTTCCGACCTGCACGAATGGTGTAACGATCTGGACACTGTCTCAGCCATGAGCTCGGTGAAATTGTAGTAACGGTGAAGATGCCGTTTACCCGCAGTGGGACGAAAAGACCCTGTGCACCTTTACTATAGCTTAGTATTGACCTTGGATAAATGATGTGTAGGATAGGTTGGAGACTATGAAGCGGCGTCGCCAGGCGTTGTGGAGTCATTGTTGAAATACAACCCTTTGTTTATCTGAGGCCTAACCCCATATTGTGGGGGACATTGCTTGGTGGGTAGTTTGACTGGGGTGGTCGCCTCCAAAAGAGTAACGGAGGCTTCTAAAGGTTCCCTCAGTACGCTTGGTAACCGTGCGTAGAGTGCAATGGCATAAGGGAGCTTGACTGAGAGACATACAGGTCGATCAGGTACGAAAGTAGAGCATAGTGATCCGGTGGTTCCGCATGGAAGGGCCATCGCTCAAAGGATAAAAGGTACGCCGGGGATAACAGGCTGATCTCCCCCAAGAGCTCATATCGACGGGGGGGTTTGGCACCTCGATGTCGGCTCGTCACATCCTGGGGCTGGAGAAGGTCCCAAGGGTTGGGCTGTTCGCCCATTAAAGTGGCACGCGAGCTGGGTTCAGAACGTCGTGAGACAGTTCGGTCTCTATCTACTGCGGGCGTTAGAAATTTGAGTGGATCTGATTCTAGTACGAGAGGACCGAATTGGACTAACCGCTGGTGTATCTGTTGTCCCGCCAGGGGCACCGCAGAGTAGCTACGTTGGGAAGGGATAAGCGCTGAAAGCATATAAGCGCGAAACCCACCACAAGATGAGATTTCTTTTAAGGATCGTGGAAGATGACCACGTTGATAGGCTATAGATGTAAAGGCAGTAATGTCATAGTCGAGTAGTACTAATAATCCGTAAGCTTATGTACACCCTTTTCCCGGGTCCAAAGACCCGGGAGGAAACTTTCTAACCAAATTTATTGTATTTCTTTATCTCAGTATGTTAAGATATTGGTTTTAATTATGAATTGTCAATTATCAATTGTTAATTAAAACAGATTGCCCAAAGCAATTATAACTTCTTAAGGTGGTTATTGCGGCGGGGCTCACCTCTTCCCATCCCGAACAGAGAAGTTAAGCCCGCCTGCGCAGATGGTACTGCAGTTATGTGGGAGAGTATGTCGTCGCCTTTCTTTTTAAAACCCTGTTTCTATTGAAACAGGGTTTTTTGTTTTTAATCGGTTTTCAAAGTTTTATAATAATTCGTATTCTGTTAAATTAAAGTCAATTAATAGCTTTTAATGATTGTCTTACTAGTCTGTTTGATTGTGAATCTTTATTTTTGTAATTAAATATTATAATTTAAGTATGAAAAAAAGTATAGCCTTGCTGACATTATTTATTGTCTCAAGTTTAAGTGCGCAACAACGCCCTAAGTTAGTAGTTGGTATTGTAGTAGATCAGATGAAAATGGAATATTTATATCGGTTTTCAGACGATTTTTCACCAAACGGATTTAAGAGATTAATGAATGATGGATATACTTTTCAGAATATGCATTATAATTATATGCCTACTTATACAGCTCCAGGGCATGCTTCAATTTACACAGGAACTACTCCTGCTACTCATGGGATTGTTGGAAACGAATGGTTCAGCAGATCTTTAGGAAAAGATGTATATTGTACAGATGATGCATCGGTATCAACGGTTGGAAATGGAACAAAAGAAGAAGGTGCAATGTCGCCAAAAAATCTTTTAAGTACTACCATTACAGATGAAGTTAGAATGGCAACCAATTTTAGCGGTAAAGTTATCGGAATGAGTTTAAAAGATCGTGGTGCTATTTTACCTGCAGGACACTTTGCTAATTGGGCTTTTTGGTATAGTAAAACTGGAGATTTTATTTCAAGTACTTTTTACGGGGAAAAATTACCAGAATGGGTTTCTCAGTTCAATAATGAGAAACATTATATGAATTACATCAATAAAGGCTGGGATCTTTACAAACCAGCTTCTACTTATAACGAAAGTCTTCCTGATAATAATCCTTATGAAGGAAAGCTTTATGGAAGTGCAGCTCCAGTATTTCCTTATGATTTAAAAACAATGTATGAGAAAAATGATGCTGGAATAATCAGAGCTACTCCTTATGGGAATGATTTATTAGCAGAATTTGCAAAGAGAGCCATTGAAAAAGAAGATTTAGGAAAAGATAATATCACAGACTTCTTAACAGTTAGTTTTTCTTCTACTGATTATGTAGGGCATTTACTAGGGCCTCGTTCGATGGAATTGCAAGATACTTATTTGAGATTGGATCAGACAATTGCTGACTTTTTGGCTTATTTAGATAAAACAGTTGGAAAAGGCAACTATTTACTTTTCTTAACTGCGGATCATGCTGGAGCTGAAAATGTAATTTACTTGAAAGATCGTAAATATAATGTTGATAATTACCCTTCTAAAGATGTTAGAAAAGGTATGCAGGATTTTTCAGTTAAGACTTTTGGAATTGATTTAGTTCAAAACTATTCTAATTTTAATGTGTTTCTTAATAAATCTTTGATTAAGGAAAAAGGGTTAGAACTTGTTAAAGTAAAACAAGCCTTTAAAGATTACTTGATGGCACAGCCTCACGTGAAAAAAGTATATACAGAGGAAGAAATTTTGGCTAATTCTGGAAACGATTATTATTTGAATTTTGTAGCAAAAGGATATGACGTTACACAAAACGGAGATCTTATAGTTTTAGATAAGCCTGGAGATATTCAATATTCAACAACAGGAACTTCACATGGAACCCCTTATTCTTATGATACTCATGTGCCTGCTATTTTTTACGGCTGGCATATCAAAAAAGGAGAATCATACGATAAGAAAGCTATAACAGAAATAGCTCCTACAATCGCTCAAAAAATTAAAGTTACTTTTCCTAACGGAACCGAAGCAAAAGTGATGACTGAAATTTTGGATGAAAAGAAATAAAATATTTTAAAGTAAATAGTATTAACCTGTCTTTTAAGGCAGGTTTTTTTATGACATAAAAAAAAGACTTTTCAATTAAGAAAAGTCTTTTAAAATGTAGTGACTTAGTAAGCACTTATTTTAGTGCAGGCACTATGCGTTTGCCAACACTATTTCTTCGTTAAAAGGAAGATTCCAAGCTTCGGCAACTCCTTTGTAAAGAATTTTTCCATTAGCTACATTTAATCCTTTTTTCAATTCTTCATTTTCTGCACAAGCTTTTTGCCATCCTTTGTTCGCTAGTTGTACAGCATAAGGTAAAGTTGCATTAGTTAAAGCTAAAGTAGAAGTATAAGGTACTGCGCCTGGCATATTAGCTACACAATAGTGAACGATATCATCTATAATGAAAGTTGGATTTTCGTGAGTTGTTGGTGTACAAGTCTCGATACATCCGCCTTGATCAACAGCAACGTCAACAACTACAGTTCCTGGACGCATTAATTTAAGCATATCACGAGTGATTAAGTGCGGTGCTTTTGCTCCTGGAATTAAAACGGCACCAACAATTAAGTCAGCGTCTTTAATTGCTCTTGTAATATTGTAATGATTAGACATTTCTGTGTTTACATTTGCAGGCATGATGTCATCTAACTGACGTAAACGTGGCAGACTTAGGTCCATAATAGTTACCTGAGCACCTAAACCTGCAGCCATTTTTGCTGCTTGAGTACCTACTATTCCCCCGCCTAGAACTAATACTTTTGCTGGGGGAACTCCTGGTACACCTCCTAAAAGAATTCCTCTTCCTTTTAATGGTTTTTCAAGATATTTTGCACCTTGCTGAATAGCCATACGACCTGCAACTTCAGACATTGGAACTAAAAGCGGTAAGCTGCGGTCTGTTTTTTCTACAGTTTCGTAAGCCAAACAAACAGCTCCTTTTTCCAACATTGCATGAGTTAACTCTTCAGATGAAGCAAAGTGAAAATAAGTGAATAATAGTTGGTCTTTTTTGATTAAAGGATATTCAGAAGCGATAGGCTCTTTTACTTTAATAATCATTTCTGCGATTGCATAAACTTCTTCGATTGTTGAAAGTACAACTGCACCAGCATTTGTATATTCTTCATCTGCAAAACCACTTCCTAAACCTGCAGTTGCCTGAACATAAACTGTATGTCCATTTTTTAACATTTCAGATACGCCTGCTGGGGTTAAAGCTACGCGGTTTTCGTTATTTTTGATTTCTTTAGGAACACCTATTATCATATTGTTACGTTTTGTTGTTTTTAAATTTGTTTTTACAAAGCTACAGATAGCGTATATATTATTGATAAAGCGGTATTAAATAAGAAAATATTATTTTATTTTATACTTTTACAGAAAAATTTTCTTTTTTGAAAAATATTTGACCCTTTAAAAAGAAAAAATGACTGATTTCTGATTTTTAATTAAAACGTTTTCGTAATGCTGCTAGATGAAATTGACAAAAAAATCCTACGCCTTCTTCAGGAAGATGCTCATTACACTTTAAAAGATATTGCAAATAAAATAAATTTGTCTTTGACACCGGTTCATGATCGTGTTAAACGTCTTGAAAAAGAGGGAGTTATAGAGAAGTATGTTTCTATTTTAAATAAGAAAAAATTAGGCAATAATCTGACCGTGTATTGTCAAGTTACTTTGACAAAACAAACTTATGATACTTCTGAAGGTTTTAATCAAGCAATTTTAGAAATGCCGGAAGTTGTGGAGTGTAATTATGTTTCGGGAAATTTTGATTACATGTTGAAGATAATTATTCCAGATATGGAACGATACCATCATTTTCATCAAAAGAAGTTATCTGTTCTTCCAGAAGTCTCTTTGATTAATACGGTATTTGTTATTTCTGAAGTAAAAAGTACTACAGTGCTTCCGATATAAATAAAAACCACCAAGAAAACTTGATGGTTTTAGAAATAAGGGGTTTGGTTTATCAATAATAAGTATAACGTCTAACTTTGGCAATATACTTTGCTAAACGAATAACCTGATGGCTGTACCCATATTCATTGTCATACCAGATATAGAGTATGATATTTTTTCCATCCTTTGAAACAATTGTAGCATTACTATCATAAATTGATGGAGCCGAAGTTCCAACAATATCAGATGAAACCAATTCGTTATTTAGAGAATATTTGATTTGCTCAACGAGTTCGCCTTCCAAGGCATATTTCTTCATTATTTTATTAATTCCAGCAATAGAAGTTGCTTTTTTGACATCTAGATTTAATACAACTAAAGAACCGTTTGGCACAGGAACTCGAATAGCATTTGATGTTAATTTTCCTTCTAATGATGGTATAGCTTTTGCGACAGCACTTCCGGCACCAGTTTCTGTAATGACCATGTTTAAAGCAGCAGCTCTTCCGCGGCGGTATTTTTTATGCGTATTATCGACCAGATTTTGGTCATTTGTGTAAGCATGGATGGTTTCTAAATGGCCTTTTGAAATACCTAAAGTATCTTCTATAACTTTTAATACTGGTGTAATAGCATTTGTGGTACAAGATGCAGCAGAAAAAATATCTATTTCATCTGGATTGAATTCGTTATGATTTACACCATGCACTATATTTGGAATTCCTTTGCCTGGAGCTGTCAGCAAAACCTTATTAACCCCTTGTGAAGTTAAGTGTCTTTTTAATGCTTCTTCTGTAGTAAATGCTCCAGTATTGTCAATTACCAAAGCATCGTTGATGCCATATTCTGTATAATTGATTTCTTCTGGTGAATTTGCAGTGATAATGTGAACGGTTGTTCCGTTGATAATTAACGCGTTACTTTTTAGATCTACAGAAACTGAACCCTGAAAATCTCCGTGAATAGAATCGTATCTTAGTAGAGAAGCTCGTTTCTCTAAACTTGATGCATCGTTTTTATCGCGCGTTACGATGGCTCTTAAACGTAGTTGATTTCCTTTTCCTGTCTTAGACATTAACTCTCTCGCGAGTAAACGTCCAATGCGTCCAAATCCATAGAGAACAACATCTTTTGGCTGAATTTCTTTTGAAGATTTTGCTTTCTTTAATTTCTCCATGACAAAATATCTGGCATCTGGATATTTGTCTTCTTCCAAACCGTATTCGTAAGTTAGTTTTCCCAGATCGATTTTTGCTGGCGGGAGTTCTAGCGATAAAATTACTCTTGCGATTTCAACAGAATCGAATATGGTGATCGGTTTGCCTACAAATTCACCAGCATATTGATGCAGATTAATGATGTCGCTGACATTTTTATCCAAAAGCTGATTTTTGAACAAAACCATTTCGATGGATTTGTCATACCATAGATCACTTATGATTTTAATTAATTCGACACCGGCTCTTCTTCGGTCGACTTGTAATGTTACCTCTTTTTGGTATAATGTTTTGTTACTCATAATTGAAAAAATAAAATGCTCACTATTTTAAAATTTGGCGCAAAAGTATCCATTTCAATCGATTTCGTAAACTTTTTTCGGGTTTATTTTTGAAAATAAAAAAGCCACCTTAAATTATTAAGATGGCTTTTGATGCATTTAAAGTCTGTTTGTACAGCTTTCAATTCAGATTCAAAACAAAGCTGTTTTTAAATTGAACTTAAATAATGATTCTAAAAATTTCTCCGTTTCTGTTGATCATTTCAATTCGGACACTTTGTCCTTCGTCTTTTTTGCTTAAAAGTTTAGAAACGGTTTCAACATTTGTTGCCTTTACATTATCAATACTTAGAATAATGTTTCCTTGTAATTCATTTTGATATTGCATTAAATTCTCATTAGTAATGTTTTTGATCTTTACGCCATAATCAATTCTGAATCTCTTTTTATCAGCAGCATCTATATTCTCCAATTCGATTCCTTTAAATTCGGCACTGAAAAACTCATTTTTAGTCAAGGTAACAGGAACCGTTTTTGTTTTTCCATCTTTAATGTAGGTCACTTTTACAACATCGTTTGGACGTTTTGTATTAATGTAACCTGATAAATCAGCATAAGTCGAAATATTTTGTTCGTCAAGTTTTATAATAATATCGCCTTTTCCTAAGCCGGCTTTTTCTGCACCAGAATTTTTAGTTACTCTGTTAATGTAGAAACCTTGAGTTTCTGTAATTCCCAATTCTTTTGATGCTGTACTGTTCAATTCACCCCCTTCAACGCCCAAAATACCTCTTTGTACGTTTCCATATTCCATAATATCTTCGATAATTTTTCTGGCAATATTAGAAGGTACAGCAAATGAATACCCAACATAAGATCCAGTCATGGATGAAATCATGGTATTAATTCCAATTAATTCTCCTCTTGCATTTACTAACGCTCCACCGCTATTACCCGGATTTACGGCAGCATCTGTCTGAATAAAAGACTGAATACCGCTTTGATCTAAATTTCTGGCTTTCGCCGAAACTATACCAGCGGTTACAGTTGAAGTCAAATTATAAGGATTTCCCACAGCCAGTACCCATTCTCCTACTTTAACACTGTCAGAATTTGCAAAAGCTGTATAAGGAAGTTTTTCATTGGCATCAATTTTCAATAGAGCAATATCCATTTTAGAATCAGTTCCAATTAATTTTGCCTTGTAAGATTTTTTATTGTTCAATGTAATTTCGATTTCGGTAGCATCTTTAATAACATGATTATTAGTAACGATATAGCCGTCTTCAGAAATAATTACACCAGAACCAGTTCCAACTTGCTCTTGTTGCTGCTGTCCGCCATATCCATAGAAAAATTCCAGCATTGGATTGCTGACAGTTCTTCTCGAAACATTCTTAACGTGAACAACCGTATGAATTGTTTTATCTGCGGCTTCGGTAAAATCAACTGTTTCAGCTCCCAAACCGACATTTTTACCATACGAATTAGGGGCAAGAGTTACAACAGAATTTCCTTTTCCAAAAAACGAATTGCTGCTTTCAAATAATAACTTGTAAGCACCAAGAGTAATAGCACCACTTAATAATGATACTAAAAATAAGGCTGAAAATCTTTTCATTTTTAAAATTTGTAATTAAGTTATTAGAAATTTATGTCATGTTATTTAACGTAAAATTAATTCAAAAAATTACTTGTAAAAATGGTTTAACGCTCTTTAACATTGATTAACATTTCATTAATTAATAGTTCGTACTTTTGTATTTCTAACAACAAAAAAATGCAGCTAGAATTTTATAAATACCAAGGAACAGGAAACGATTTTGTAATGATTGACAATCGTTCTAATTTCTTTCCAAAAGAAGATGTAAAACTAATTGAACGCTTGTGTGACAGACGTTTTGGAATTGGAGCAGACGGTTTAATTCTGCTGGAAAACGACTCGGAAACCGATTTTAGAATGGTGTACTACAACTCAGACGGAAACCAAAGTTCGATGTGCGGTAACGGAGGCCGCTGTCTGGTTGCTTTTGCAAATCAATTGGGTGTAATCGACGAAAAAACAACTTTTATTGCGACTGACGGATTGCATCATGCTTCTGTTGGTGAGGATTCAATTATTTCACTTCAAATGATTGATGTTGATGAAATTCAGCAAAAAGATTCTTATACTTTCTTAAACACTGGTTCCCCGCATCACGTACAAATTGTAGAGGATCTGGAGCATTATAATGTAAAAGACAACGGTGCCGCAATTCGTTATGGAGCATTGTATGGCGAAAAAGGCAGTAATGTCAATTTTGTAAAAAAAGTAGATAATGATACTTTTTCTTTAAGAACCTACGAAAGAGGTGTTGAAGATGAAACGTTAGCGTGCGGAACGGGAGCGACTGCTGTTGCGATTGCAATGAATGCGACCGGACAAACGGATAAAACGTCAATTAATTTAAATGTCGAAGGCGGAAAACTGATTGTTTCTTTTGATAAAAATGGAAATCAGTTTACAAATGTCTTTTTAACCGGACCAGCTAAATTTGTTTTCAAAGGAACGATAGAGATTTAATTAATTTCAAATTTTAAATTCCGACCCCGATAACTGTCGGGACTAAAATCAACATCTAAAATCTAAAATTGTAAATGATAACATTAAAAGGCGAAACCATTTATTTACGGGCGCTGGAACCAAATGATTTAGAGTTTGTTTATGCGATGGAAAATGATTTAAGCATTTGGGAAGTCAGTAATACAAATACTCCATACAGTCGTTTTTTAATTCGCCAGTATCTCGAAAATGCGCAGCAGGATATTTATGAAGCCAAACAATTGCGGCTGGCGATCTGCCAAGATGAAGATTTTCCGGCAATAGGATTAATAGATTTGTTCGAATTTGATCCTAAAAACAATAGGGCAGGAGTTGGTATTGTCATTCAAAAAAATGAAAATAGAGGACAAAATATTGGTTCTGAGGCTTTAGAACTTTTAATAAATTACTCTTTTTTAAATTTAAATCTTCATCAGCTTTATGCAAATATTAGTACAAATAATGAAGCAAGTATAGCTCTTTTTACTAAATTTGGATTTGAGAAGATTGGTGTAAAAAAAGATTGGGTATTGTTTCAGAACCACTATTATGATGAAGCAATTTTTCAGTTAATTAACAAACAAATTTAAATTTTAAGCTTTGAGTCTAAAGAAAATTATCACGATAAGTGCCGTAGCTATCATATCAGTTTTACTGATTTATGGTTTTATTTTAATCAGTAAAATTTTTAGTTCTAATACTAAATTTGAAGAAAAAGAATTATATGTATACGTTCCCACTGGCGCAAACTATGCAGATGTAAAAAAGATATTAGAACCTTATGTAAAGAATTTCGATAATTTTGAAATGGTTGCAGAAAAAAGAAGTTATCCTGAAAATGTAAAATCAGGGCGTTTCCTGCTGAAAAAAGACATGAACAATATCGACTTAGTGCGAGCAATGCGTTCTAATGTGCCTGTGAAATTAGTTTTTAATAATCAGGAACGTCTGGAAAATTTTGCCGGCAGAATCGGTAAAGAAATTGAAGCGGACAGTCTGTCTTTAGTTAAAGCTATTAGAGATTCTACATTTATGGCTGAAAACGGATTTAATGAAGACAATGTCTTTGCAATGTTTATTCCAAACACATATGAAATTTATTGGAATACGTCTGCAGAGAAATTCCGTGACAAAATGATTAAGGAATATCATAATTTTTGGACAGATGAAAGAATTGCTAAAGCCAAAGCGCAGGGTTTAACTCCAGTTCAGGCAACAATTCTAGCATCAATTGTACACAAAGAATCGGTTAAAAAAGATGAAAGACCTCGTATTGCGGGTGTTTACTTAAATCGTCTTCGTTTAGAAATGCCTTTACAAGCAGATCCAACAGTCATTTATTCGTTAAAATTAAGAGATAATAACTTCGATCAAGTAATTAAACGTGTTTTTTACAACGATTTGGTTATGAGATCTCCCTATAATACTTATGTGAATAAAGGTCTTCCTCCTGGGCCAATCGCAATGCCTGACATTACAGCTTTAGAAGCGGTTTTAAATCCAGAGAAAAACGATTATATTTATTTCTGTGCAAGTGTGGAACGCTTCGGATATCATGAATTTGCAGCGACATTAGCAGAACATAATATCAATGCAAAAAAATATTCTGATTGGATCGCCAGTCAGGGAGTAACAAGATAAAAGCAAACAAAAAATCCTAAAGACCGAAACGAAAGTTTCGGTTTTTTTTATTTGGACAGGAAAACAAAAACAATCTATTTCTGAATAAATTATTGAATCATTAAACTTGGTCGTTTTCGGATATTAAAACAATAAAATAGTAAGGTATTTTTATTTATGATTTAAAGATTTCGAAAAACTAAAATTTTAAAATCAATCTAAAAGTAACAATAAAACTGTAATCTTATTCTTTCAAAATAGCAGAAAAAACTTAAAAAAACCTTAAAATTGAAATTTTATAAGTCTAAATTTTTCAATTTTTGATCTAAAATTCACCTTATCGTAATCTTCGGTAACATTTATGTTTATAGGCATTAGCAAAGATTCTTACAATTTCGGCTTTATGTTAAGTGCTTGAAATTCAGTATTTTTTTTTAATTGTTATCTTTGCACCGTAGAAATTTTAAGAGGGTGACAGCGTCTTGAAGAAAAACAATTTATGATAAAGAAATGGTATTTTTATGCGAGTTTAGTCGTTATTATTACATTTTTAAGTTTGGGATTTATTCCCTCAGAAAAAGAAACCAAACCTTGGTTTCATATTGAAAAAACAGATGGATCAGAATATGTTTTTCCATCAATTGAAAAGGATGATTATCCTAATACAAACGTCCCATACACAGGAAATCATCTTATAGGATTTAAAGAGGCAGTAGCTTTTAAAGAATCGCAGGGAAAATACAGACTTGTAAATTCTTTGGGATACATGGGTAAATATCAATTTGGTTCTAAAGCGCTCAGAGCTATTGGAATTAATGATAATAAAGCCTTTTTAAAAGATCCTGCTTTACAAGAAAAAGCTTTTATAGCTTTGTTAGCCAAAAACAAATGGATTTTGCGTTATGAAATCCAAAAGTATCAAGGCAAAATCATCAGTGGTATTGAAATTACCGAATCAGGAATTTTAGCGGCAGCTCACTTAGGAGGCGCGGGTTCTGTGAAAAACTTCTTTAAAAACAAAGGAAATAAACATTTTAGAGATGCCTTTGGAACTTCTTTAAAGAGCTATATGCGTGATTTTGCTGGTTATGATCTCTCTTTTATAGAAGCAGATAATAACGCAACAGTTAACGACTAAAAAAAAATCCCTTCTTAAAGGGATTTTTTTTTAGTCTATAAAAGCTTCTAATATTTTAATTGCGGCTTCACTAATTTTCGTTCCTGGCCCAAAAACAGCTGCTGCACCAGCATCAAACAGGAATTGATAGTCCTGCGACGGAATTACACCGCCGACAATAACCATTATGTCTTCTCGTCCATGTTTTTTCAATTCTTCAATAACTTGCGGTACCAAAGTCTTGTGTCCGGCAGCTAATGAAGAAACACCAAGAATATGCACGTCGTTTTCTACTGCTTGTTTAGCAGCTTCTGCAGGAGTCTGAAAAAGCGGCCCAATGTCAACATCAAAGCCAACATCTGCATAGCCCGTTGCGACTACTTTTGCACCACGGTCATGACCGTCTTGTCCCATTTTGGCAATCATAATTCTGGGGCGTCTTCCTTCTTGTTTGGCAAAAACGTCTGCTAATTGTTTTGCTTTTTCAAAATTCTCATCGTTTTTTATTGCTGCACTGTACACACCGCTAAAAGATTTGATTTGTGCTTTAAATCGGCCAAAAACACTTTCGAGTGCATTACTGATTTCGCCTAAAGTTGCCCTGTTTCGTGCAGCTTCAATAGCAATTTCCAGTAAATTTCCTTCGCCGTTTTTTGCACAAAGAATTAATTTTTCTAGTGAACGCTCTACTTTTTCTGAATCTCGAGTCTCTTTTATAACATCTAAACGCTCAATTTGCTGTTTGCGAACCAATTGATTGTCTACGTCTAATATGTGTAAAGGATCTTCTTTTTCTAAACGATATTTATTTACCCCAACTATAATGTCTTGCCCGCTGTCAATGCGTGCTTGTTTTCTTGCTGCGGCTTCTTCAATTCGGAGTTTCGGAATTCCAGCTTCAATAGCTTTTGTCATCCCTCCTAATTCTTCTACTTCCTCAATTAGTTTCCAAGTTTTTTCAGCAATATCGTGGGTTAAACTTTCAACATAATAACTTCCTGCCCACGGATCAACTGTTTTGGTTATTTTAGTTTCTTCTTGTAAAAATATCTGGGTATTTCTGGCAATTCTTGCAGAAAAGTCTGTGGGAAGCGCAATGGCCTCATCCAATGCATTTGTATGAAGAGACTGCGTACCGCCAAAAGCTGCGGCAGAAGCTTCTATACAAGTTCTTGCAACATTATTAAAAGGATCTTGCTCGGTTAAACTCCAGCCGCTGGTTTGGCAATGTGTTCGCAATGCCAAAGATTTGTCACTTTTAGGATTAAACTGCTGCAGTAACTTTGCCCAAATCATTCGTCCTGCTCTCATTTTAGCGATTTCCATAAAATGATTCATGCCAATAGCCCAAAAGAAAGATAAACGCGGTGCAAATTCATCAATAGTCATTCCAGTAGAAAGACCTGTTCTGATATATTCCAGACCATCTGCCAAAGTATATGCCAATTCGATATCTGCCGTTGCTCCAGCCTCCTGCATATGATAACCAGAAATCGAGATCGAATTGAATTTTGGCATTTTTCTGCTTGTAAATTCAAAAATATCGGCAATGATTTTCATTGAAGGAGCAGGCGGATAGATATAAGTGTTGCGAACCATAAACTCTTTCAAAATATCGTTTTGAATGGTTCCTGCCAATTTCTCTGGAGTAACGCCCTGCTCTTCGGCAGCAACAATATAAAAGGCCATAATTGGAAGGACAGCGCCATTCATTGTCATAGAAACCGACATTTCGTCAAGTGGAATTTGATCAAACAAGACTTTCATGTCTTCAACAGAATCTATGGCAACACCTGCTTTTCCAACATCGCCGACCACTCTTTCGTGATCTGAATCGTAACCGCGGTGTGTGGGCAAATCAAACGCAATCGAAAGTCCTTTTTGTCCCGCAGCAAGATTTCTTCTATAAAAAGCATTGCTTTCTTCTGCGGTCGAAAATCCTGCATATTGACGAATCGTCCACGGACGTCTTACATACATTGTTGCGTAAGGTCCGCGAAGATTGGGTGCAAAACCAGCTCCAAAATCGAGAAAATCAAAATCTTCTATATCTTGTTCAGAGTAGTTTTTTTTGATTTCAATTCCTTCGGCTGTGGTGAAGTTAGGAGTTGAATGAGAAGAGTCATGCGGCTGTGCGCTCGACGTTTCATTTTTAACATCTAACTTTATATGTTTAAGGTCTTTTCTTATCATGAGACGCTTTAAATTTGATTTTTTATTAATTACCTTAAATAAGATTATTCTACTTCCAATCTTTCTTGTTCCAGCTTTTCAGCTAATCTTTTCTCTATTATTGGTGTAATTAATGTTTTTCGGGGTTTGATTTTGACAAAAGGAAACAATTCTAAATCATGTTTCATTCGATCTTCCTTATTCGGATATTTGTTGGTCCCTAAAAGAATTTCTTTTTTAGAATCGAATAATTCCTGCTCTTTATTGGCGCTTTCCTGAATTTTCTTTTTGATCATTCCGTCGTTCAAAAGTTTTAAAAATCCTCCATTTGCTTCAATATCTTTAAATAGCGCTAAACTCTTTTCTGCCAATTGCATTGTTAAACTTTCAATATAATAACTGCCGTCAGCTGGATTGTCTACTTTGTCAAAATAACTTTCATGTTTTAAAATTAAAAGCTGGTTTCTGGCAATGCGATCACCAAATTCATTGTCTTTATGGTACAAAGCATCGTATGGTAAATTGGCAATTGCATCTGCACCGCCCAAAATTGCCGACATGCATTCGGTTGTGGTGCGAAGCATATTGACATTGTAATCGTAAATTGTTTTATTGCGTTTGGTTGGTGTAACCAGTAAATGACATTCTAAGTTCGGATTGTATTCTTTGGCAATGAGATTAAAAAGCATTCTTAAGGCGCGAAGCTTTGCAATTTCGAAGAAATAGTTGGTGCCTACAGCAACCTGAAAAACAATTGGTTTTGCTAAATCAGAAAAACGATTTAAATATTCGTTGGCATGTGCCAGACTATAAGCAATTTGCTGGGTAATATTCGCTCCGGAATTTTGATACAATCCTAAATCTACACTCAGCAAATTCAGGTTGACTGTGTTTTTAAAAAGTAGATTTAAAGTTTCAAAATTGGTTTTCTCGGCAGTGGTGAACCAATTACCGTCTCGGGCCAGTTGACCTATAGGATCTAAATTACAATAAAAAACTGCCTTTTTATGAATAGATATACGGTCTAATTTTTTTACGAAATCGATTGAGATAAAACTTAAATTGAAGTAAACGATTCTGTTTTCTAAAGGAAGATTTTCTAATAATTTGTGAATGTCAGTATTTTCGTTTTGAATGGTAAAACGTAAACTTTCAGCGCCTCTTTCCAGCGTGTTAATTGCTCTGTTGATTGATTTTTCAACATCGTGAACAAATATATTTTGGCAGATTTTAAATTCTGATGCCTGAGTTTTTACTTTTGCGGCTTTTGAAAATTCATCGATGTGATAAAAAGGTTTTACCTGAATGTCTTCCGGAGAATTCCAAATAACGGTTTGGTTGTAATCGGCTCCATCTAATTCAAACTGAATTTTTTGTTTCCATTGCTTGGATGAAACCGGATTAAAATCGTCGAATAGTGTAGTGGCCATTTTGTGTTTTTTGATTATTCTTTTTCTTGAATAGTATCTCCTTCAAATTGAATGATATAAATATCTTCGCTGTCTTTTTTCATGAAATATTTCTCACGGGCATATTTCTCAATTTGTTCCGGATTTTTAAGCTGTTTGATCTGTTCTTGATCTTTTTTTATTTCTTCTTGATAATATTTTTTATTGTCATTAAGTTCGTCAATCTGCCCATCTAAGAAACGATGATCAAAATAAGAATAATTATCCAGAAATAACATCCAAATTACAAAAAACAACAAAACCCAAACATATTTGTTGCCGAAGTATTTAAACCATTTTTTGTCTTTGTATGGATTTTTAAATTTCATTGTAAACGAATATTTTTTTTTGTCTTTGTTTGGTTTCTAGCCCTGATAGAAGTAAAAATCCTTTTTTGCCTCGTTTAAAAAACGAGACACAAAAGATTGTAACAAATAACGGGAAACAGCTCCTAATTTTTATGGACTAAATTTACAATAAAAATTATAAAATTCTCTGATTAATTACGGCACGAACAACATCAATTGCTACGGTATTGTATTTGTCATTAGGGATAATGATGTCTGCAAAAGCTTTACTTGGTTCGATAAATTGTTCATGCATAGGTTTTAAAGTAGTTTGGTAACGGTTTAAAACTTCATCGATATCACGGCCGCGTTCTGAAATATCTCTTTTTAAACGGCGAATTAATCTTTCGTCAGAATCTGCGTGAACATAGATTTTGATGTCAAACATGTCGCGTAATTCTGGATTGGTTAAGATTAGAATTCCTTCAACAATCATAACTTTTCTAGGATGAGTAGAAATAGTGTCGTCTGTTCTGTTATGCTGAATAAAAGAGTAAACTGGCTGATCGATTGTTTCTCCTGCTTTTAAAGCTTTTAAGTGTTTTACCAGCAATTCAAAATCGATCGCACGCGGATGGTCAAAATTGATTAATGCTCTTTCGTCAAAAGATAAATTGGTGGTTTCTTTGTAATACGAATCTTGAGAAATCACGCCCACCTCTGTGTCTGGCAATTCATTCATGATTTGGTGTACTACCGTCGTTTTTCCACTTCCTGTTCCTCCTGCAATTCCAATAATGAGCATAAAATTTTTGTTTGATATTTGTTTGGCAAAAATAATAATTTAACTGAATTGTCTAAACATATTAATGTATTTAAACCATATAAGTGATATTAGTAAATGTAAGTAAACAGATGTTTAAACAATTTATTACTTCATTGAACTTATATCACTTATATGGTTAAAATGATTGTCAATTATATGATAAAAAAAATCCCGAAAGTAAACCTTCGGGATTTCGTGCAATCAGTATAGTTTTAAAAAAAAATATTCTGAATTTAGTAAGCACTTGTAATTATTTATTCTTTTTTGCTTTGATCATCATTTCAAGCTGATCCCAAAGTTCTTCTGGAATTGCTTCTAATAAGTTGAATTGTCCAGCGCCTTTTAGCCATTCGCCGCCGTCGATTGTAATAACGTCTCCATTTATATAAGAAGAGAAGTCAGAAACCAAATAAGCTGCTAAATTGGCTAATTCCTGATGGTCGCCAACTCTTTTTAACGGCACTTTTTTCGCCATATCAAATTTCTCGGCTAAATCTCCTGGCAACAATCTGTCCCATGCACCTTTAGTTGGGAACGGACCTGGTGCGATAGCGTTAGAACGAATTCCGTATTTTGCCCATTCTACAGCCAAACTTCTGGTCATGGCCAAAACTCCAGCTTTTGCTGTAGCACTTGGAACTACGTAAGCAGATCCTGTCCAGGCGTAAGTGGTAACAATATTTAAAATCGTTGCCGAAGTCTGTTTCGTATCAATCCAATGTTTTCCAAAAGCCAGCGTACAGTTTTTAGAACCTTTAAGTACAATATCTATAACAGTGTCAAATGCGTTTGCTGATAATCTTTCAGTTGGAGAAATAAAATTTCCCGCGGCATTATTTAAAAGAACATCAACCTTGCCAAAAACTTTTAAAGTTTCCTGAAGCATATTTTCTACTTCTTCATAATGACGAACGTCACATTGAAGCGGTAAACATTTTCCGCCGGTTTCGCTTTCAAGTTCTGCAGCAGTAGTTTTAAGCTTTTCTAAATCTCTAGAAGTAATCGCTACCTGAGCTCCTAACTCTAGAAAATATTTGGTCATAGCTTTTCCTAAACCGCTTCCGCCGCCTGTAACAACAATAACTTTACCTTGTAAAGCATCGTCGCGCAACATTTTATCTGTATAGCTCATACTTTTCTTTTTTTACAATATTAGTTAAATAAAATAGGATGCATGCATAATAATGTTATAAAATTTCAAAAAAATTAAATTTCGCTTAATTTTTTTGCGGCAGATTCCAGCGTAAAATTATCTTTGGCAAAGCAAAATCGTATTAAATGCTGGTCTTTATGATCGGAGTAAAAAGTTGAAATTGGAATTGCTGCAACGCCATGATTGAGGATTAAATTTTTGCAGAAACTCACATCATCTTCGTCTGAAATATTGGAGTAAGAAGCAACTTGAAAATAAGTTCCTTCGCAGGGTTTCAATTCAAATCGGCTGTTTTGAAGCAGTTTCTGAAAATAATCTCTTTTTTCCTGATAGAATTTTCCAAGCAAATTTACATCAACAGCATCCAGATATTCGCTTATTGCAAATTGCGAAATGCTGTTTACGCTGAAAACCAAAAACTGATGCACTTTTTTGATTTCTTTCATCAAATGTTCTGGAGCAATTGTATAGCCGATTTTCCAGCCTGTAATATGAAAAGATTTTCCGAAAGAAGAAACCATTACACAGCGATCTAAGAGAAAGTCTTTGGTATGGGCCGAAATATGTTTTTCTTCAAAAGTAATGTATTCGTAAACTTCGTCAGATAAAATGATGATATCTGGATATTTTTCAAGCAGATTTTTTAATTGAATAAAATCATTTTCGGTCAAAATTTTGCCTGTCGGGTTATGGGGATTGTTGATAATCATCATTCTGGTTTTAGCAGAACAAGCTTTTTCAATTCTTTCCCAATTGGGTGTGTAATCATCGTTTAGTGCCACACGGATTGGTTTTGCTTTACAAAGTAAAACGGGAGATTCATAAGAATCGTAACTCGGATCTAAAATAATTACTTCGTCATTTTCTTTAACTAAAGCTAAAATTGAAGTAAAGATTCCCTGCGTCGCGCCGGCTGTAACCAAAAGTTCTAATTCTGGATTTATAGTTCTTTTATAAGAATCTAAAGTCAGTTTTGCAATTTTATTCATTAATGGCGGATAACCGGCCATTGGCGTATATTGATGTACGTTTTCTTTAGATAATCGTGCTAAAATATCCGTTAGTCTTTCATCAACAGGAAAATTAGGAAATCCCTGCGAAAGGTTTATCGCATTGTGTTCGGCTGCCATTTTAGACATTACCGTAAAAATGCTCGTGGTTACGTTTGGGAGTTTACTCATAATTAAAGTCTGGTCATAGAGGAGTAGTTTTTGCAAAAAGTTGAAGATGTTAATTTACAACTATAGGAAGAGCATATAAAACTCTAACTGTTTTGTTTTTTAGTTTTCCAGGAATCCATTTAGGGGATTTTTTCAGAACCCTAATTGCTTCAGCACCTGTTCCGTATCCAAGATCTCTCAAGATTTTTAGATCACTTAAAGTTCCATCTCTCTCGATAATAAATTGAATATATACTTTCCCTTTCAAGTCTTTTTGTGGATTTTTAAAATTGTCTTTTAAAAATTGTTCTAATGCTTCTTGACCACCTGGAAATTCAGGTTTAACTTCGATTCCTGCTGTATTGTAAATTTGATTTTCTTCAATAGCAGCTCTTTCAGCATCGCTAATATATCGTTTAGGTTCTTCAGTTTGTGAAAATCCATTTTGGACAAAACAAATTAAAATTACAATCAAAAACTTTTTCATTTGAGAAGATTTACATATTTACATTTTATGAATAATAAAAATAGTAGGACGTTTATCAATATCAATTTTCAACTTCTTCCAATCTGAAACTTTCAAAGTTTTAATAAATTCTGTTGGTAAAGTAATATCTGTAGCAATACAAAGATGTGTCGATGGATTTAAAATCTGCAAAAGATCTTCAATCAATTTATTGTTTCTGTACGGTGTTTCAATAAAAAGCTGTGACTGGTTTTTATCTTGAGATAATTTTTCAAAATGACGAATTGCCGATTTTTTCTCGTCTTTATCAATTGGTAAATAGCCGTTAAAAGTAAAACTCTGGCCGTTCATTCCAGAAGCCATCATTGCCAATAGGATAGAAGAAGGACCAACCAATGGTACAACCTGAATTCCTTTTTCGTGTGCTAATTTTACAATAACTGCACCAGGATCTGCAACGCCTGGACAGCCGGCTTCACTCATTAAACCCATGTTTTTCCCTTCTAATAAAGGCTTGATAAAGTCTAAATGTTCGCTCGGTTCGGTACGCTTGTTTAAAGTGAATAAAACTAATTCAGATTGTTTTTTTTCTGGATAAACCGCTTTTATAGATTTTCTTGCCGTTTTGTCGTTTTCTACAATATAATGGTCAATAACCTCTATGGTTCTTCTTACAGTCTGCGGTAAAACATCCATCGGATCGCTTTCGCCCATTGTAGTTGGAATAAGATATAGTTTTCCGAAAACTTTCATGTGTATGTGTTTAAATTAAAAAATTCAATTATCTCTTTTTTAGAAACAATTGAATTGTATTAGGAATGTTTTTTAATAAGTTGATCTGCAATTAGATCGGTTACTTCGTCCAGCATTTGATACACGTTGTCAAAACCATTTACGGCGCCATAGTAAGGATCTGGAACATCTACATTTTCATCTGGAAATAATTCGTTCAGAATCATTCGGACTTTGTTTTTGTGTTCTGGAGTTTTGGCTAATTGGGCAACGTCTCTAAAATTCGAACTATCCATTACATAGATATAATCAAATTCATCAAAATCTGCGGCTTTTATTTGTCTGCCTTTTTGTGCGCTGATGTTGATTCCGTTTTTTCGGGCAACTTCAATCGATCGTTTGTCGGGACAATGACCAACATGCCAGGAACCTGTACCGGCAGAATCTACAAAGAATTTATCTTGAGGTAATTTTGAAGCTAAAATTCCTTCGGCTAGGGGAGATCGGCAGATATTCCCTAAACAAACCATTAAAATTTTTATTGGCATGATTCGCGTTTACAGCGTTAGTTTTTTGTTGATGTCTTCGACAAATTTTTTGAATTGTTTGTCAGTAGAAACTAAATTATCAACTGTTTTACAAGCGTGAAGAACAGTTGCGTGATCACGGTCTCCAATTTGTGAACCAATATTTGCTAAAGATGCTTTTGTAAATTTCTTAGCAAAAAACATGGCTAATTGTCTTGCCTGCACAACATGCCTCTTTCGAGTTTTAGACTGCAGGGTTTCAATGTCTAATTGGAAATAATCAGAAACAATTTTCTGTATATAATCGATAGAGATTTCTCTCTTTACGTTTTTAACAAATTTCTCTACAACACTTTTGGCTAATTCGATTGTAACTTCTTTCTTATTGAAAGAAGATTGAGCAATCAACGAAATGATAGCGCCTTCTAATTCTCTTACATTAGATTTGATGTTTCGGGCAACATATTCTAAAATATCTTCTGGCATTTCTACACCATCACGGTATAAAATATTTTTTAAGATGGAAATACGTGTTTCGTAATCAGGCTGATGTAATTCTGCAGACAATCCCCATTTGAAACGAGATAACAATCTTTGTTCGATATCCTGCATGTCAACAGGAGCTTTGTCAGAAGTTAAAATTACTTGTTTTCCGTTTTGGTGTAAGTAATTGAAAATATGAAAGAATACATCCTGAGTTCCCGATTTTCCTGATAAAAACTGAACGTCGTCAATAATTAAAACATCTATTAATTGGTAAAAGTGAATGAAATCATTACGATTGTTCTTTTTGACAGAATCAATATATTGTTGTGTAAAAATCTCTGCAGAAATATATAAAACGGTCTTTTCCGGGTACTTATCTTTTACTTCTACACCTATTGCGTGTGCTAAGTGTGTTTTTCCTAAACCAACTCCTCCAAAAATCAATAACGGATTAAATGAAGTTCCTCCAGGTTTATTGGCAACGGCCATACCCGCAGAACGAGCCAGACGGTTAGAATCTCCTTCAAGGAAATTGTCAAAACTATAGTTCGGATTTAATTGAGATTCAATTTTTAAATTTCGGATTCCAGGAATTACAAACGGATTTTTCAGCTCTGGATTTAAGTTTTTAAACGGAGCGTCAACCTCTTGCGGTTTCATTGGCACTCTATTGGCACTTGGCAGCTGTTCGGTAAACGGCTGTTTATTACCATAAGTGTTTTCCATTTTAATTTTATAGAGTAACTTTGCGTTTTTTCCCAGTTCTTTGGTAAGCGCAACTTTCAGTAATTTTACGTAATGCTCTTCGAGCCATTCGTAGAAAAATTTACTTGGAACTTGAATGTATAATGCGTTATCGGTTAGCTCAACTGATTTGATTGGTTCAAACCAAGTTTTGTATGCTTGATCTTGAATATTATCCTTTATAAAGGACAAACAGTTTTCCCATACCGATTGAGCAGTTTTAGTCATAGATTCAGTTAAATTTTTATATTATTGATAAAGATTCTCCTAATAAAAAAGGAGCGATTTTATTCCTTATTTCGGGATAACAAATATGTGAACAAATTTCTGTAAAAAAAAATATTTTGTCATCTAATTTTATAAAAAAAAGTTGTAAAGGGGCTTTTTAAATTTGAATTTTTTTAATATTTTATCAATGAAAAATCACCAGACTCAAGTAAGAGTTCGTTACTCAGAAACCGACCAAATGGGAGTCGTTTATCACGGAAATTACGTTCCTTATTTTGAAATCGGACGCGTGGAATGGCTTAGAAATAAAGGGGTTTCGTATAAAAGCATGGAAGAAAGCGGTATCGGGCTCCCGATTGTAAATATGAATATTAATTATAAAAAATCGGCTAGATACGATGAACTGTTAACAATTCATACGACTTTCAAAAGCCACTCTTCTGTCAAGATCGAATTTGACTGCGCAATTTATAATGAAGCAAATGAGTTATTAACAACGGCGTCGTTTATTTTAGTATTTGTAGCGTTAAAAACAGGCCGTCCGACAGCTCCGCCAGAATACATTTTGGATATATTTAAATCAATGGAATAATTGTTAAAATAGTTGCTCTTTTTTCGTTAATTTAGATAATTTTAATATCGATTTCGAACATTAAATCAAAAATACTGAACACTGTTTCGGCATTTTTTTTTCGTGTTTTTGTGATAATTTTTCCAATTGGCAGCCCTGAAACTTCATCCATTTCCATTTCCTGAGAAACAATTTCGAGTTTCTTTTCTTTAATTACCCGCATTACTTTATTCATGTTTTTGTAATCAAAAGAAATTAAAAACTCGACATCAATTGTTTTTTCAACAATGGTACAGACTTCCAAAGTCATTTGAGCCGTTGTTCTATAAGCACTTATTAAACCGCCTACACCTAATTTAACTCCTCCAAAAATGCGGACAACCACAATAAGAACGTTTGTCAGTCCAAAAGATTGTATTTGTCCGTAAATAGGTGCGCCTGCCGTATTGCTGGGTTCACCGTCGTCATTTGCACGGTACGAAATGGTATTGCCAACGCCTATTTGATAAGCATAACAATAATGTACTGCATGCGGATGTCTTTTTTTAAGGTCTTCTATAATTGGCTTTACTTCATCTTCAGAAGTTATCGGAAAAGCAAGTCCGAAGAATTTGCTGCCTTTTTCTTTAAACAAGATTTCTTCAGATGCAAAAGCAATAGTTTGATAAGTGTCATTAATTTCCAAAACAGTATTCTATAAAATGTTTTTTTTATAAAGATCCACAACGTCTTCTTTGCCGACTTGAAGATTCCATACTTTAATTCCTAAAGCGGCGGCGCTGTCTGTGTTCTCTTTTTTATCATCAACAAACAAAGTATTTTCTGGAACCAAATTATGTTTGTCTATTAGAAACTGATAAATTTTAGGATCTGGTTTTCTGAGTCCCATATCAAAAGAAAAATATACTTTTTCAAAACATTGATAAAAATCTTCGCAGAATTCAGCACCGCTTTTGGTTTCAAATGTTTCGATATGAATAGAATCCGTATTGCTCAATAAAAACAAACGATATTTTTTGGATAATTCTTGAAGAAACTCCAATCGGTAAAAAGGAAAATCTCCTAAAATTGCATTCCAAGCTTTTAGAATTTCTTCTTTAGAAGCATCTGGAAGATGTTTTTGAAAACCGCCAATAAAATCTTCGGGAGAAATTGCGCCAACTTCAAAGGAAAGGTTCAATTGGTCAAAGTCAGAATGCCATTCTTTCATGCCTAAATTTTGAAATCCAGAAATGGTTCCAGGCTTGTCAAGATTGATGAAAATATCTCCAAAGTCAAAAATTATAGTATCAATCATAATTTCTAATTTGTATTAATTCGTCGGTTAGTATATTGCTTTTTATGCTGTTTGTTCTGGCTAGAATTGGTGCTTTTGTTCCGTTTCTAAAAATGGTTTTTCCGACGAAAATTCGAGCTTCATCCCAAATATTTTCATCAAGAAAAGATTGTAAAGTTTGTCTCCCACCTTCAACAATAATCGATTGAATTTGATTTTGATATAAAGTCTCTAAAATCTGCGGAATTATATTTTGACTAAAATCAATTGCTTCAAACTGCGTATTTTCTGTTGAGGAATTTGTTTTTTTATCAGAGAAAATAAAGGTTTTTAGTGAGTCATCAAAAATGAAACTGTCTTTATTAATTCGATTGTTTCGGTCTAAAGCAATTCTAACTGGGTTGTTGCCGCTCCAGTCTCTCGCGTTAAGTTTTGGATTGTCATCGATCACCGTATTGGTTCCCGCCAAAATAGACTGTTCTTCGGTTCTCCATTTATGAACCAATTGTCGAGAATATACATTAGTAATCCAGATTGGTCTGCGTTCTTGATCGGTTGTTTTTTCTGGAGCCAGAAATCCGTCTTGGCTTTCTGCCCATTTTAAAATAATATAAGGACGCTTTTTTTGATGGAAAGTAAAAAAACGTTTGTTTAATTCGTTGCATTCGTCTTCTAAAATTCCAACCGTAACGTTTACACCAGCTTCGAGTAATTTTTTTATGCCTCTTCCGGCTACTTTTTCATTAGGATCAACAGTTCCTACAACTACATTCGGAATTTTATTGGCAATAATTAAATCGCAGCACGGAGGGGTTTTTCCAAAATGACTGCAAGGTTCCAGACTTACGTATATGGTAGATTTTGCCAGCAGCGATTTGTCTTTTACTGAATGAACAGCATTGACTTCAGCATGTGGTTCGCCGGCTTTTTTGTGCCAGCCTTCTCCAATAATTTTATTTTCGTGTACAATTACGCTGCCAACCATTGGGTTTGGGTACGTAGTTCCAAGTCCGTTTTGAGCAAGCTGTATACAGCGTTTTATGTATTTCTCATGTATATTCACAATGCAAAAGTAATTATTTTTGAAGGTTTTGTCTAATGTTGACAGTTAAGTTGTGAAACAATCCAAATAGTTTTAATTAGGATCAAAAACTATTTTTACTTTTGTATTGATAATGATTTAGAACAAAAAAAATGGTAAATTGGCTTATCAGAGCAATTAAAAAAGAAGATAATCAGGCAGTTGCGAGTTTGATAAGATCGGTTTTTGATGAAATGGAAATTCCTAAAGTGGGAACTGCGTACGCAGATCCATACTTAGATTTGATGTATGAAGAATACAAAAAGCCAAAATCGAGATATTTTGTTGTAGAAAAAGACGGAAGAGTTGTCGGTTGTGCCGGAATTGCACCTTTAGAAAATGGAGATCCAAAGATTTGCGAATTGCAAAAAATGTATTTTCTGCCAGAAACTCGCGGCTTAGGAATTGGTGCTCAAATGATGAAGAAATGTTTGAATGAGGCGAGAGATTTTGGTTTTGAAAAATGTTATATCGAAACTATGCCGTTTATGCATGCTGCTCAAAAGTTGTATCAACGATCTGGTTTTGAATATTTGGATGCGCCATTAGGATGCACGGGGCATAATTCTTGCCCAGTTTGGATGTTGAAGAAAATATAGGCAATGAGAAGCAATATTTGTACGATTATTTTAATTGCAATTCTTTTCTCTTGTAAAAACGTAAAAGAAGAAAAAACGGTAAAAAGTGATGTTGTTTTTAAAGATACACTTAAAGAAATTCAAAAAAGTGAGATTCCAATAAACGAAGAAAAAGGTTTTGTAAATGATTTTGATATTTTATTGCCAGATACCTATGAAACGCATGCTAATGTAAATCTAGCAGCTTCTTTAAATGAAAAATGGATTGATCTGTATCAGAAAGATGGTGAGTATTATTTAGGTGTTCCAAAATTTAAAATAGAAAAAGGAATATCTGATAGTTCTGGTTTTCCTTTAATGTCGATTATGTCTGAAAATGAAACGCTCATTTTTATGGATTTTCCAGAGTTTAAAACAGGTAAAATTAAACACTTAAACATTTCAAAAAGAAAAATTTGGCCTAATGACAAATTAACTTTTAGCTTTAATAATGTAGATTATGTTTTACGTGCTGAAGGGAAAGTTTTATCCGAAGCAAAGACAGTTACAGAGGAAGATGATAAAGAGGCAATCTTTAATGAAATTGCAGATTTCAAACTCTATTTAACTGCTGGTAATATTGCTGAACAGTTGATTTTTGAAGAGGAATCTTTTTGGGAAAATGTATTGGAACTGCTTTTTGTAGGAGATATTGATGGAGATGGAAAATTAGATTTTTTGTTAAAAGCAGATAGAAATAATGAAGATAATAGAGTAGTCTTGTTTCTTTCTTCAAAAGCTGAAAATACAGAAGCTGTAAAAAAAGTATCAGAAATAGAATGGTATCTTGAATGATAAATTAAATTACTATCTAAGTAATAGATATATAAAATGAAAATTAAACAATACCGTACTCAGTTTATTAAAGAATTAGCTCCTTTTTACGATGCGTATGAAGCAGAAAGTTTTTTTTATTTAATACTTGAGGATAAATATAAACTACGTCAAATAGATTTAGCCCTGAATCATGAATTGACTTTTAATGAGGATGATTTTGTGATTTGGAATGGGTTGTTAAAGCAGTTGAAAAACGAAGTTCCGATTCAATATTTATTGGGTAAAACTAGTTTTTACGGTTTAGATTTTGAAGTCAACGAAAATGTTTTGATTCCGAGACCCGAAACAGAAGAATTGGTAGAATGGATTATTAATGAAAATGCCGCTGTTTCTAAATCTAAAAAAATAAAAATTCTGGATATCGGGACAGGAAGCGGCTGTATTGCTGTTTCTCTGGCAAAAAACCTGCCTAACGCAGCTGTTTATGCGATTGATGTTTCTAAAAAAGCAATTGAAACGGCTAAAAGAAATGCTGCCAATAATAATGTTGAAGTTGTTTTTATGCTTAAAAATATCTTAGAATTAGAAATCCTTAAATCCGATTATGATATAATTGTTTCTAATCCGCCTTATGTGCGTAATTTAGAAAAACAAGAAATCAAAAAGAATGTTTTGGATTATGAACCGCATCTGGCACTTTTTGTAGAAGATGATGACGCATTGGTTTTTTACAGGCAGATTGCTTCTTTAGGACAAAAAAATTTGAGTGACAACGGTAAATTATACTTTGAAATCAATCAGTACTTAGGGAAAGAAACGGTCGATTTGTTGGAAAACATGAATTTTAAAGAGGTTGAAATCCGTAAAGATATTTACGATAATGACCGTATGGTTTCGTGTAGAATTTAGTATTCAGTGTTCAGGTTTTTTAGTACTCAGGTATTTAGTATTCAGTGTTCAGGTTTTTTAGTATTCAGTGCTAGGGTTTTTAGTATTCAGTGTTCAGGTATTTAGTATTCAGTTCTAAATATTGTACTGATCACTATAATTTAGTATTAAGTGTTCAGGTATTTAGTATTCAGTCCTAAAATATTGTACTGATCACTATAGTATACTGATCACTAAAAAAAACTGACCACTTAAAAATTACTCATATCGCAAAGCCTCGATTGGATCTAACTTCGATGCTTTGATTGCGGGGTATAGACCTGAAACCAAGGCGACACAAAAACTAGTTGCAAAGGCTGCTAGAATAGCCATCCACGGAATTACAAAAACAAAACTCATGGCAGTTGCAATGGCAAAACCAAGTAAAATCCCCAGTAAAATTCCGATCAAACCTCCAATTTGTCCTATTAGTAAAGTCTCGATAAAAAATTGAAAAGCAACAGTTGATCTTTTGGCTCCTAAAGCTTTTCTAACACCAATTTCGCGGGTACGTTCTGTTACCGACACAATCATGATATTCATTAGTGCAATAGAAGATCCTAAAATGGTAATTACAGAAATAATCCAGGCTGCCCAGCTTAAATATTGTGTAATTCCAAGAATACGGTTGATCAAGTCATCACTTCGCACCACACCAAAATTATTATCACGAACAGGGCTTAATTTGCGTACTCTTCGCATGGTGCTGGTTGCATTGTCAATCGCTTGGTCTAAAACTTCTTTTTTTGAAACCATAACGCTGACAGTATAATTGATGTTGGGTGCGGTAAATAAAGATCTCGCTACCTGAATCGGAATTAAAACCCTTAAATCCTGACTGTTTCCAAATGTTGATCCTTTTTCTTTTAAAACCCCGATTACTTTAAAACGTGCACCGCGAATCGAAATTATTTTGTCAATTGGATTGACATCTTTTAAAAGTCCTTTTTCAAAATCAGAACCAACGATGCAGGAATAGGTATTGTTATCGATGTCAAATTGGTTAAAGCTTCTTCCTAAACTGGTTTCTAAACCTGAGTTGGTAATAAAATGTTCGTCTACACCAACAACTTTAATTTCAGGATCTGTTTTTTGACCTAAATATTTAACTTCAGCTGTTGAAGTCGCTGTAAACGAAAGAGAAGTCTCGGTAAAAGGATATTTGTATTTAGTCTTGAAAGCCACGGCTTCTGGATACGAAATAATTGGATTAATTACTTCCCGCTCGTTTCCACCACGATTTCGGATTTTATTTTCGTATTGATTAATGTTAAAGGTATTGGCTCCCATCGAAGCAAAATCGTTCGAAATAGTATTGTCAAGAGCCGAAACAACCGTTAAGATTCCGACCAAAGCCGTAATCCCAATTGCAATAATTAAAACCGTAAGAATAGTGCGCAGCAATTGGGTTTTGATAGAACCAAAAGCAATTCGGATATTTTCTTTAAATAATTTTAGCATCATGACCAATTTGTCACGAAAATACGTTTTTTGTTACAAGTTTGTTTTCCAAGTGTTACTATTTATTTTAAAAAGTAAGATATTTGCAGGCGATTTAGCATTCGCAGAAAATCAAAAAATAAAATAAGTAATGTCAAAGTGTTTTTAGAAATTAGAATTTACAGGAAATCTAAAATCTAAAATCAGAAATCTAAAATAAAAAAGATGGCTTCAAAACCAAGAATACCAAAAGGGACTAGAGATTTTTCACCAGCAGAGGTGTCAAAACGTCAATATATTATTCAAACCATAAAAAGTAATTTTGAGAAATTCGGTTTTCAGCCAATCGAAACACCTTCGTTTGAAAATTCAGATACTTTGATGGGGAAATATGGTGAAGAAGGAGATCGTTTGATTTTTAAAATATTGAATTCAGGTAATTTTTTCTACGATAGCAAAAAAATCGAATTACCAGAATCAATCGCAGAATTACAATTATATCCTGCTGATAAGATCACTTTAGAACAAAGAATTGAACTGAATCAATTTACAGGAAAAATTTCTGAAAAAGCATTGCGTTACGATTTGACAGTTCCGTTTGCAAGATACGTTGTACAGCACCAAAGCGAAATTGAATTTCCTTTTAAAAGATATCAAATTCAACCGGTTTGGAGGGCAGATAATCCGCAAAAAGGACGTTTTAGAGAATTTTTTCAGTGCGATGCCGATGTTGTAGGTTCAAAGTCATTATGGCAGGAAGTAGAATTGGTACAGTTGTACGATACTGTTTTTACCTCTTTAGGTTTAGAAGGCGTAACTATTAAAATCAACAACCGTAAAATTTTATCTGGAATTGCAGAAGTAATCGGAGCTTCAGATAAATTAATTGATTTTACAGTGGCGCTGGATAAACTGGATAAAATCGGTGAAGACGGCGTTAAAAAAGAAATGATCGAAAAAGGTATTGCTGAAAGTGCTTTGGTAAAAGTACAGCCGCTTTTTAGTTTCTCTGGAACCTTTGCAGATAAAATCGAACAGCTTTCAAACATGTTAGCTTCATCAGAAGAAGGAATGAAAGGTGTGGAAGAGCTTAAATTTATATGTGACAATGTGGCAACTCTAGGTTTGTCAACAGCGACTTTAGATTTAGATGTTACTCTGGCACGCGGATTAAATTATTATACAGGAGCTATTTTTGAAGTGGCAGCGCCAAAAACGGTTGCAATGGGTTCTATTGGAGGCGGTGGCAGATACGACGATTTGACGGGTATTTTTGGATTGAAAAATATGAGTGGTGTCGGAATCTCTTTCGGGTTGGATAGAATTTATTTGGTTCTTGAAGAATTACAGTTATTTCCTGAAACAGTTGCGGCAACTTCTAAAGCATTGTTTTTAAACTATGGAGATAAAGAAGCTTTGTACGCGTCAAAAGCAATTCAGAAATTAAGAGCAGAAAATATAAAAGTAGAATTGTATCCCGATAATGTAAAACTGGGTAAACAATTTCAATATGCAGATAAACGATTGATTCCGTTTGCAGTTATTGCAGGGGATCAGGAAATTGCGTCTAATTCTTATGCACTTAAAAATCTGGTTTCTGGCGAACAGGTTACAGTTGATTTCGAAGGATTGAAAAATGCTTTGTTAGCATAATTGAATGGTAAAGTGTTTTGCCACAGATTAAAAGGATTATTTGGGTTTCTATTTCTCATATATATTACAAAAATCTTTATTAAATCTGCGTGAAACAAAAAAGTGTAGGTAACTATTTGAAGCAAAGCTTTTTGTTTAAGATTCCGCAGATTTAAAGGGTTTTCTTTTAAAATCTCTGCATAAAATAGTTGCCAGAGAAGAAAAAAAACTTTTAATTTGCCAACCTTAAGTTACGGGCGTAGTTCAAGGGTAGAATAGCGGTCTCCAAAACCGTTGATGGGGGTTCGAATCCCTCCGCCCGTGCACTATTTTTATTTAAGAATACAAAAAAAGAAGTTCGCAAAGCTAAATCAATACAAAGCTTTTCGAACTTTGTTTTTTATAAAAGGTTAAGGAGAAAAAACGTTGCGTTCTTTGCGGTAATTTTAAAAAAAAAAGACATAAAAAAAAGCTTCGTCTGAATTTCTGGCGAAGCTTTTTTTAATATAAGGTAAACTTGAATTAATAATTATTTTTATAGCCTGAGGCTAACCCTTAAATTCAATTTTAGATGATAATGATTTAGTTGTTGTTTGACTTCAAATTTACAGTAAACTAAAACGTAATAGTCTTAAAATTATACTAAATTTTTCAGACGTAAAAATAAATTTTAATTCGCTCATTTTTAATAAAGTGACAATTTGACATTTTATTACATTTGGCAGTACTTTTGCAATCCAAAAGAAAGAATAAAAATGAAGTTTAAAAATATTTTTAAAAATAAAAGTAATATGACTACGGAAAATACAGAATTCGATCAAGAATTAGACGATGTAACGTTAGAGAATAACGCCAATGGAGAGCAATTAATTGTTGAAGAATTAAGTGTTGAAGAGCAATTAGCACAAGACTTAGCCAAAGAAAAAGACAAGTTTTTAAGATTATTTGCCGAATTCGAAAATTACAAAAAAAGAACTTCGAAAGAACGTATCGATTTATTTAAAACAGCCAATCAAGAAGTTTTGTTAGCAATGCTTCCTGTTTTAGATGATTTTGACAGAGCTGCTGTAGAAATCAATAAATCTGACGATGAAAATTTGAAAAAAGGCGTTGAGTTAATTCACGAAAAACTAAAAAGCACTTTAATGGCTAAAGGTTTGGAGCAAGTTGACGTAAAAGCTGGTGATGCTTTTGATGCTGATTTTGCTGAAGCAATTACACAAATCCCTGCGCCTTCAGATAAATTGAAAGGTAAAATCGTTGATGTGATTGAAAAAGGATACAAATTAGGTGATAAAATTATTCGTTATCCTAAAGTTGTAACTGGAAACTAAAAGGCAAGTAAAAATTTCAATTGCTTTTTTGGAATTTTAAAATTTGGAATTAACCTAAATTATGAAAAAAGATTTTTACGAAATACTTGGCATTTCAAAGAATGCTGATGCTGCTGAAATTAAAAAAGCGTATAGAAAAAGTGCGCTGAAATATCACCCTGATAAAAATCCAGGCGACAAAGAGGCAGAAGAAAACTTCAAATTGGCAGCAGAAGCTTATGAAGTTTTAAGCGATCCGCAAAAGAAAGCTAAATACGATCAATACGGACATCAGGCATTTGATGGTTCTGGCGGATTTGGCGGTGGTCACGGCGGTATGAATATGGATGACATTTTCAGCCAGTTTGGTGATATTTTTGGAGGCGGATTTGGTGGTTTCGGAGGCGGAGGCGGAGGCCCTCGTCGTGCAAAAGGAAGCAATCTTCGAATTAAAGTAAAATTGACTTTGGAAGAAATTGCAAATGGTGTAGAGAAAAAAGTTAAAGTAAAACGTAAAGTTCAGGCCAAAGGCGTAACCTACAAAACCTGTACGACTTGTAACGGTCAAGGGCAGGTAATGCGTGTAACCAATACTATTTTGGGAAGAATGCAGTCTGCGTCAACTTGTCCGACTTGTGGTGGTTCTGGACAGATTTTAGATAAAAGACCTTCTGAAGCAGATGCACAAGGAATGGTACAGGAAGACGAAACGGTATCAATCAAAATTCCTGCTGGTGTTGCTGACGGAATGCAGTTAAAAGTTTCTAACAAAGGAAATGATGCGCCAGGAAACAGTATTCCTGGAGATTTAATTGTGGCGATCGAAGAAATTGAACACGAGTTTTTGAAACGTGAAGGAGAAAATGTTCACTTTGATTTGTACATCAGTTTTCCTGAAGCTGTTTTAGGAGTTTCTAAAGATATTGATGCGATCAACGGAAAAGTTCGTATCAAACTGGAAGAAGGAATTCAGTCTGGAAAAATCTTAAGATTAAAAGGAAAAGGAATTCCAAGTTTAAATGGTTACGGAAGTGGTGATTTATTAGTTCACGTAAATGTTTGGACTCCAAAAACTTTGAACAAAGAACAAAAACAATTTTTTGAAAATGCTTTAAATGATGAGCATTTTGTTCCAAGTCCAGAAAAATCAGAAAAATCATTTTTTGAAAAAGTAAAAGACATGTTTTCATAACTGGAACTTTTTTGAAATGTTTAAATAAAAATGAAAACCCATTCTAATGTAAATTTTAGGATGGGTTTTTTGCTTATTCATACTTAGAATAGCATTGAATTAATTATTTTTACATCCGCGCTGTGCGCAAAGGTCAATTTGACATAGAAAATCGATAAAAATACATGAGCAACTTATTAGAAGTACATAAAGTCGTAAAAAAATACGGTGATTATGTAGCGCTTAACGAAGTTTCATTAAATGTGCCAAAAGGGAGCATTTATGGGCTTTTAGGTCCAAATGGAGCTGGAAAAACTTCCCTTATTAGAATCATCAACCAAATTACAATGCCGGATAGCGGTGAAGTAATTTTGGATGGAGAAAAACTGCAGCCCAAACATGTACAGACTATCGGATATCTGCCAGAAGAAAGAGGGTTATACAGTACCATGAAAGTTGGGGAACAGTGTTTGTATCTCGCGCAGATGAAAGGACTTTCTAAAGCCGAAGCCAAAAAACAACTCGATTATTGGTTTGACCGTCTAGGAATTCAGGGCTGGTGGAACAAGAAAATTCAGGAACTTTCTAAAGGAATGGCGCAGAAAATTCAGTTTGTGGTCTGCGTGCTGCATAAACCTAAATTACTGATTTTAGACGAACCCTTTTCCGGTTTTGATCCTGTAAACGCCAATGTGATCAAAGACGAGATCTTAGCCTTAAAAGAGCAGGGATCAACGATTATTTTTTCTACTCATAGAATGGAAAGTGTTGAGGAACTTTGTGATCATATTTCATTGATTCATAAATCGAATAAATTAATTGAAGGGAAAGTTGGGGATGTAAAACGACAATTTAGAACTAATAGTTTTGAAGTCGGAATTTTAACCAATAATGTCGAAGGTTTAATGTTTGACATTACCCAAAAGTTTACAGTTTCGCCGGCTAATTTTAAATCACTGAATGATGATTTGAAATTGAATATCCAAATCGGAAATGCTGCTCCAAATGAATTGTTGAATATCCTGACACAACGCGGGCAAGTAACCCATTTTGTAGAGAAAATCCCGAGTATCAATGATATTTTTATTCAGACAGTAACCGAAAATAAAATCTAAAGTCAACAATCTAAAATCTAAAATAAAGAAATGAATATTATTTCATTAATTATAAAAAGAGAGTTTATCGCAAAGGTTCGTAATAAATCTTTTGTGGTCATGACTTTTTTAAGTCCGCTGCTTTTTGTGGCGGTGGCCTTTTTTATTGGATATTTAAGTTCGATGAAAGCTGAAACCAAACGAATTGCAATTCACGATGAAACGGGTTTATTTGCCAGTGACTTTTTGAAAGAGAATAAAAAAGGAGGCGAATATCGATATCTTAATTTATCTGAGATCAGTGTCAGTGCCTTAAAAGACAGTATTGCCAAAGAGAATTTTAGCGGGTTACTCGTAATTCCTAAAACGGACTCGGAAAAAGAACTGGAATCTAAAATTGAATTTATTTCTAATAACAGTCCGAGTATTTCTTTTATCGAAAATACGCAGGACGTTATTGCTTCAAAAATTACTAAAATAAATTTAGAGAAAGCAAAACTAGATACTTTGGCCATAGAGAAAGCACAGGCTGCTGTGAATATTCATTTAGCCAAAGCTTCTGGAGAAGAAAGTTTAAAGGGATTAAACGAAATAAAAATCGGAATCGGCGGCGCGTTTGGATACCTGATTATGATGTTTATTATCATTTACGGAAACATGGTAATGCGAAGCGTAATTGAAGAAAAAACAAACCGTATTATCGAAATCATTATTTCGTCTGTAAAACCATTTGATTTAATGATCGGAAAAATTGTAGGAACTTCACTTGCCGGCATACTTCAATTTATGATTTGGGCGATTATAGGTTTGGGATTAATGTTTGCCGCATCTGCATTTTTTGGTGTCAATGTCGGACCGACAGCGAGAATTTCGCCAGAACTGATGCAGTCGGCGCAACAAGAACTTTCGGGAACGGCACAAATGTATATAGCCGAACTATGGAATCTGCCTATTTTGAGTATCATCATTGGCTTTGTAGTTTATTTTATAGGCGGTTACTTTTTGTACAGTTCGTTTTACGCAGCAATTGGAGCGGCGGTTGACAATCAAACCGATTCACAGCAATTTTTACTGCCAATCATAATGCCGCTTATTTTAAGCGTCTATATCGGATTTTTTACAGTTGTTAATGATCCGCACGGAAGCGTTGCGGTTATATTCTCGATGATTCCGCTTACATCACCAATTGTTATGCTGATGCGTATTCCGTTTGGAGTGCCGTGGTGGCAAATTGCAATTTCGGTATCATTATTGTTTGCAACGTTTTTCCTTGTGGTTTGGTTCGCTGCAAAAATTTACCGAGTAGGTATCTTAATGTACGGCAAAAAACCAACGTGGAAAGAATTGTATAAGTGGCTCAAGTACTAGCTTTTTAAAGTTGCAAAGGTTCTGAGTGACAAAGGTTCAAAGGTTTTTTTTGAATTTTGTAACTTAGAAATGAACAGCTCAAAAGTATACTAGGACTTAAAAAAAAGATATTACGAATAACAGTTTGAAAGGAATTAATAGTGACAAAGATTTGAAACTTTGTGCCTCTGAACCTTTGCAACTTTGAACCTTAGAAAAAAAAATGAGTAAAATCCTAATTATAGAAGACGAAGCGGCGATCAGGAGAGTTTTGGTAAAAATTTTATCAGAAGAAAATGATTCTTATCAAGTAGATGAGGCCGAAGATGGTGCGGCTGGACTTGAAAAAATTAAAAACAACGATTACGATTTGGTTTTGTGCGATATTAAAATGCCAAAATTAGATGGAGTTGAGGTTTTAGAAGAAGTGAAAAAAATCAAACCAGAGATTCCGATGGTGATGATTTCCGGACACGGAGATATGGAAACGGCGATTCATACCATGCGTTTGGGGGCATTTGATTATATCTCGAAACCGCCAGATTTAAACCGTCTTTTGAATACAGTTCGTAATGCTTTAGACAAAAAACAACTGGTTGTTGAAAACAAAATCCTAAAGAAAAAAGTCAGTAAAAATTACGAAATGATCGGGGAGAGTGAGTCAATCAATCATATAAAAGTAATGATTGATAAGGTTGCACCAACCGAGGCGAGAGTTTTGATTACAGGTCCAAACGGAACTGGAAAGGAATTAGTAGCACATCAATTACATGAAAAAAGCGAACGTGCTAATTTTCCTTTAATTGAAGTAAACTGTGCAGCGATTCCAAGCGAATTGATCGAAAGTGAATTATTCGGACACGTAAAAGGAGCTTTTACATCGGCTGTTAAAGACCGAGCAGGAAAGTTTGAAGCGGCAGACAAAGGAACTATTTTCTTAGATGAAATTGGAGACATGAGTCTTTCGGCGCAAGCCAAAGTATTACGCGCCTTGCAGGAAAGCATGATTACTCGTGTTGGTGCCGATAAAGATATTAAAGTAGATGTTCGTGTTGTGGCAGCGACCAATAAAGATTTAAAAACAGAAATTGCCGAAGGCCGTTTCCGTGAAGATTTGTACCATAGATTGGCAGTAATTTTAATTAAAGTACCGCCGTTGAACGAAAGACGTGATGATATCCCAGCTTTGATTTCGCATTTTGCAGAAAAAATAGCTTCAGAACAAGGAAATGCAGTTAAAGGTTTTTCGGCACAAGCGATAACATTATTGCAGGAATACGATTGGACAGGAAATATTCGTGAACTTCGTAATGTGGTTGAAAGATTGATTATTCTTGGCGGCAGCGAAATCTCTGAAACTGATGTCAAAATGTTTGCAAGCAAATAATGATTTAGTTTTCAATCAGAAATCTAAAATCTAAATTCTAAAATTAGAAATGAAACTAAAAAAAATAAACGAAAAGCTGCAGGACGGCTTAATTGAAAATGGTTTAACAGAAGCAAATGCTTTGCAGTTAGAGACTTTTTCAACTATTAAAAGTGGTGCAGACTGTATCATTATTTCGCCAGAAGGAACTGGAAAAACAACGACTATTGTCTTAAATGTGATTCAGCAATTGGCTGGAAAAACAGAAGAGTCACCTCGTGCTTTGATTATTGTAGAAGATAAGCCGAAGGTTTTGGAAATGGTAGAACTTTTCAATAAATACGGTAAATATACTAATCTCGAAGTTTACGGCGTGAATGAAAAAGGGGATATGGATTATGATAAAAACTATATTTCGACAGGAATTGATGTTTTAATTGGAACACCAGTCAAATTAAACGATATGTTTACAACGGCTGGTTATAATGTAAACCGCCTAAAAATGCTGATTCTGGATGATGCCGATCCAATTTTGAAATTGCGCAACGAAACAAAAATCATGCGGATTTCTAACAGTATCGCCAAAGTACAGCGTATTATTTTTGCTGAAGAATTGACAGAACGTGTCGAAATCCTGGCAGATAAAATGCTGATCGAACCTTATCTTTTTGATATGGATGAAGAAGGTGAAGAAGAACTGGATGAGGAGGAAGAAGATATTGAAGAAGAAGAAGAGTAATTGTAAATTGATCTAAATTTTTCGGTCTCAGTTTTTAGTAGTAATACTGAAAACTGAGACTTAAAATTTTATAGTAGAAAATATGGAGGTTTTTAAAACGCTTAAATTTTTGATAATTATTCTCTTGTGTACTTTCCTTGTGATTTATATTTTGATTATCTCATATGTCTATTTTAATCAGGTTGGAATGGTTTTTCAAAGTACCGCACTTCCAAAAGATTATAAATTTGATTACGTTCAGAACTTTGAAGAATTAAATATAAAATCGTTCGACGAAACGAACCTTAATGGTCTTCTTTTTAAAGCAGAAAATTCCAAAGGACTCATTTTTTATCTTCATGGAAATGCCGGAACGCTCGAAACTTGGGGGAAAATTGCTAAAGTATACACCAGTTTAGGATATGATATTTTTATTTTGGATTACAGGAGTTTTGGAAAAAGCGAAGGAAAAATTGAAAATGAAGAGCAGTTGAATAAAGATATTGCTGTAGTATATAAAGAGTTAAAAAAACGCTATGCCGAAAATAGCATCATAATTACGGGATATTCTATTGGCTCAGGTTTGGCGGCAATTTTGGCATCAGAAAACAATCCAAAAGCATTGATTCTGCAGTCGCCTTACTACAGTTTTACAGAATTGTCGGGGACAAGAGTTCGGTTTTTTCCAAATTTCATGAAAAAATTTCAGATGGAAACGTATCGATATCTTCCAAAAGTTAAAGCGCCAATTTATATTTTTCATGGTAAAGAAGATCATTTGATTCCGTACGATAATGCTGTTCGTTTAAATACGGCTTTAAATCAAAAAGCACATCTTTATTTACTCGAAAATCAAGAGCACATTGGGATGAATGAAAATGGTGTTTTTCAAAAACAGCTTAGTATAATTTTAAAATAAAGAATAAATAATAATAAAACATAATGTTATGGGATTAATGAAGGTATTTTCAGGAAGTGAAGTATTAGCAATTGCTTTGCAGGAAAGATTAGAAGAAGCAGGGGTTGACACAGTAAAAAAAGACAATATTCAATCGGCAAGATTAGGCGGGTTTGGCGGCACAGATTTAGCAGTTGAATTGTTTATTCAGGAGACAGATTATGCAAAAGCAAATCCTGTTGTAGAACAGTTTAGAATGAGTATTTAAAAAGTGTTCAGTGGTCAGGATTTTAGTTTGCAGTCTGAGAAAATATTTTCTTCAAAGAGTAAAAACTAAGTTTAAAACTGAACACTAAAAAAACTGAACACTGAAAACTAAAAAAAAAATGCAATACAAAATGATTGTGCTCGACATGGATGATACCTTGTTGACAGACGACCACAAAATTTCAGATTTAAATAAAAAAGTACTTTTAGAAGCGCAGGCAAAAGGTGTTTATGTAGTTTTGGCTTCAGGAAGACCCACTATTGCGATGACTTCTTACGCCAAAGAATTAGAATTGGATCTAAACGATTCGTATATGCTTTCGTTTAACGGAGCCATAATAAGCCGTGTAAAAGATGATTTGGTTTTGTTTGAACAGAAATTAACAGTGGAACAAATTCATGACTTATACGACTACAGTGTTAAAATGAATACGCATATTATCACGTATTTGGATAATGAAATAATCAGCGAAACTGATTCTGAATATATCGAAATCGAAAAAGAGATAACCGGCATGGTGCATCGCAAGGTTTCGAGTTTTAAAGCGTATGTGGACAGACCCGCTGTAAAGTGTATTTTACTGCAGGATCCTGAATATTTGAAAACGGTTGAAAAAGACCTGATTGATTTTATGCCTCATTTGAGTGTTTCAACATCCAAGCCTTTTTTCCTGGAAGTTGCCCAATTAGGAATTGATAAAGCGGCCAGTTTAAAACTTTTGGCAGAAAAGCTGGGAATTCATCAAAGTGAAATTATCGCTGTTGGAAACGCAGGAAATGACTTAACAATGATCGAATACGCAGGATTGGGGGTTTGGGTTGATAATGTTACGCCAGAATTGCGTGATAAAGCAGATTTAATTGTATCTTCAAATAATAATGATGGAGTTGCTGAGGTTGTACAGCGTTTTATTTTAAATTAAAAAAAGATGAAAACAATTGAAACAGAACGTTTGATTTTAAGAGAGTTGCTGCTTTCTGATAAAGAAGGTATGTTTGAATTGGATTCGAACCCCAATGTGCATTTGTTTCTTGGCAATAGACCTGTAAAACATATTGAAGAAAGTGTAGAGCAGATTGAGAATATTCAAAAGCAATATGCCGCTTTCGGAATTGGACGATGGGCGGTTATTTTAAAAGAAACTAACGAATTTATCGGATGGTCCGGAATTAAATATATTACATACGAAATCAATAATCATAAGAATTTTTACGAATTAGGATATCGTTTTATAGAAAAACACTGGGGAAAAGGATATGCCTCTGAAGCTGGAAAAGCTTTTGTAGAGTATGCTTTTAATGAATTGAAAGCAGAAGCACTTTATGCGTATGCAGATGCAGGAAACGAAAACTCCAGAAAGATTCTAGAAAAATTAGGTTTTCATTTTGTGAATTCGTTTACTTATCAAGAAGAACTAGAAGTTTGGTACGAACTCAAAAATCCAAACTCAAACTAAGAAATGTATCCCAAATCTTTACATACTTAAAAGTCAGTAAAGATTTGGAAACAATTCAGAGTTAAAAAATATATTTTGAAATATTATTTTTTAGCTACAGAAACAAAATATTTATTTCCGTCACCCATAGTCAATTTTACACGCTCGTCGCAAAGATCGATTGCAAAGCTAGCACTTTCGTAACAGCTGCAAGTAGTGTTTTTGTCTTTAGACATTTCTGTTTTACAGTTGTTGTTTTTAAAAGTTGCCAATTGCGGTGTATACAAGCTAACTAAGTCAGTTGAAGCTGTTACAAGCGAAATAATACTTGCTGAATTATTGTTTGTGATTCTGTAAACAATTCTATCCGTATAGTTTACTTCATTTACAGTTACTTTACGAATATAAGTGTAAGCCGTAGAACCTTCACCTGGCTCTTTAACTTCAAATTTAAACCCAACTGCGCGAATAGCAACATCAAATTGCTGCTGCGAGTTAAAGCTCGCCCAAGTCGTTAATGTGCTAATGGTAGGAAATGGATTTGTGGCAGGGACATTAGTATTAGTTTGCGCTTGCGAACTAAATAAGGTTAAGAACATCAAGCAGATCGTGGGTAAAAATGCTTTCATAAAGCGTGGTATTTATATAATATTTTGCCTACTCTCTTTGGTTTTCGGCTTTCCCATTTCATTTTGTAACACAAAACAACAACATAACGAGTAAAATTCAAAATTGTTATGTGTGAATTATTATTTAATTAATCAAATCTTGTTAAAATTCTAAAATTTGAATTATTTTAGTGAGATTCATAACAAAGGTAAATGTAAGAAATTTTGATTTTAAATCCATAAAAAACGCACTTAATCGATAAAAAATGCTTTTAATCGACAATTTTGTCGTTTTATTCTTATTTAATGTTAAAACCGCAAATTTACAGGACGCAATTTAGTCAAAATTTGCCTTTCAGCTGTGTTTTTTCTTAAAACCTGTAAATGTTTTTTTAGCAAAATAATGGAGGTAAATGTTTATTAACTTTCTTTTAATGAATATTGTTTGTAAATTTGCAGCCTTAAATTTTTTGACAACGATTTCATTAATTTAAGATCAATTATGGAAAACAGAAAAAAAGTTGCCTTTTATACCCTGGGTTGTAAACTGAATTTTTCAGAAACTTCTACAATCGCCAGAAACTTTAACGACGAAGGTTTTGACCGCGTTGACTTTGAAGAAATCGCAGATATCTATGTAATCAATACTTGTTCGGTTACAGAAAACGCAGACAAACAGTTTAAACAAGTGGTGAGAAAAGCCATGAAGCTTAACGAAAAAGCTTTTGTTGCCGCGGTTGGTTGTTATGCGCAATTAAAACCAGAAGAATTAGCTGCTGTAGATGGTGTAGATTTGGTTTTGGGAGCAACAGAAAAATTTAAAATCACAGACTACATTCATGATTTGAGCAAAAACGATATGGGTGAAGTGCACTCATGCGAAATTGCCGAAGCCGATTTTTATGTTGGAAGTTATTCTATCGGCGATCGTACGCGCGCATTTTTGAAAGTGCAGGATGGCTGCGATTACAAATGTACGTATTGTACAATTCCATTAGCAAGAGGAATTTCAAGAAGTGATGCTTTAGAAAATGTTCTTAAGAATGCCAAAGAAATCTCTGCTCAAAATATCCGTGAAATTGTTTTAACCGGTGTGAATATTGGAGATTATGGAAAAGGCGAATTCGGAAATAAAAAACACGAACATACTTTTCTGGATTTAGTTCAGGCATTAGATAAAGTTGAAGGAATCGAACGTTTAAGAATTTCGTCGATCGAGCCGAATTTATTGAAAAATGAAACAATCGAATTTGTTTCTAAAAGCCGCACTTTTGTACCGCATTTTCATATTCCATTACAATCAGGAAGCAACGATATTTTAAAATTAATGAAACGTCGTTATTTACGTGAAGTATATACAGATCGTGTCAATAAAATTCGTGAAGTAATGCCGCACGCTTGTATTGGTGTTGACGTTATAGTTGGTTTTCCAGGAGAAACAGATGAGCATTTTTTAGAAACCTATCATTTCTTAAATGATTTGGATATTTCGTATCTGCATGTATTTACCTATTCAGAAAGAGATAATACAGAAGCAGTAGATATGGCTGGTGTTGTTCCTTCAAATGTTAGGGCAAAAAGAAGTAAGATGCTTCGTGGCTTATCGGTGAAAAAACGCCGTGCTTTTTACGAAAGCCAATTAGGAACTAATAGAACGGTTCTTTTTGAAAGTGAAAACAAAGAAGGATACATTCATGGTTTTACTGAAAACTACGTAAAAGTAAAAACACCGTGGAATCCTGAGTTGGTAAATACATTGCAAGAAATTAATTTAACTAAAATAGACGAAGACGGAAGTGTCCGTTTGGAGTTTTTGAATAAACTTGCTGAGGTTTAATTTATTTCCCAAAGTTTTCTTTAAAATTTATATTAGACATATTGTAGAGATGGACTACTGTGCATCTCACGCAAAGTTTATCAAATAAAAACGACAAAGCTCTTTAACTTAATAAAGAGCTTTGTCGTTTTTATTTATTCTCCGTGTATCTCTGCGAAAAACCTTTGAGAATTTCTGTGCTAAAAAAAAAATCAATTATTGTCCTCGACAATCAATTTCAAAGAATTGATATAATCGGTATCAAATTCTATAACACGAATTTTTTCTGGGTTAAAACTCAATTCACCGCCAAACTGACCGCGAATATCAATAAAATTAATCGTCAATTCTTCATCAGTCAATTCTATTAATTTTCCTAAGTAAGCTGATTTAGATGATTTTTTTGCAATTTGAAAAATCCCGTATTTCTCAGAAATATAATTTATTATAGAAGCTAAATCCTTAATCGGAATAATATCATCAGAATTAATTTTTAAGCCCTTTAAACGAATTACTTTTTCTGTAAAAGCTAGATCTTGATCGCTATTTACTGCTTGAATGTTTTTATTTCTTAAAATCACAAATCCATCCAAAATAAAATCGACAGGATTATTTCGAAGCAAAATCCATTCATCAGAATAATCGATCAAAAAACCGTTAAAGATTTCTTTTTTATCCAGAAATTCTATTTCGACCAATTGTCTTAAATATTGTTCCATTGTTTTTGTGTTTAATAATTTCAAAATTCAAAATCTTTAACAGTCTGTAATTGGATTTGAAATTTGATTTTTGAAATTTATTTTTTAGGGATTAGTAGACCAAATACTGCTGTTTTTTACAAAAACTCTTCGGTTAAGTTTTAACTGCGAAATGATTAATTCTGCCATATCTTCAGACTGCATTACTTTTTCTGGATTTCCGTCTGTCAGGTTTAAATCTTTTGCCATATCAGTCGCAACGGTACTCGGCGTCAAAGCCGTAACGCGGATATTGTGTTTTCTCATTTCCTGCATCAAAGAATCGGTTAAACCTAAAACTGCAAATTTTGAAGCACTGTAGGCACTTGTCAATGCATTTCCGTTTAAACCTGCAGTTGAAGAAATATTGATAATGTCTCCAGTTTGTCTTTCGATCATATTCGGGATAACGGCACGAGTTGTGTAGTACGTTCCCATTAAATTTACTTGAATAATTCTTTCAAAAGCTTCTGGCTCTAATTCTAAGAATTTACCAAAAGAAGCAATACCGGCGCTGTTAATCAAGATGTCGATATTTTTAAATGCTGCCAAAGCTTTTTCTACAGCCGAATTAATAGAAGTAATATCAGCAACGTCAGCAGCCAATGCCAATGCTTTTACACCAAGGTTAGAAGCTTCTTGTGCCAGTTGGTCAATGTCGCTTTGTGTTCTTGAAACCAAAATTAAATTAACACCTTCTTTTGCCAAAGCAATTGCAACAGCTTTACCGATTCCTTTTCCAGCACCTGTAATCAGTGCATTTTTATTTTTTAAGTCCGTCATGATTGTATTTTTTGAAATGCAGAAAGCATTATTTTAAGTCTAACAAAAATAAGCTTTTGCAAACTAAAAATAATGCTTTCAGATGTATTCTTAATCTAAGTTTAACAACTTTTGTTATTCTTTCAAAACCATATCAATACACATTACTGCGCCCAAAATTAATTGTCGCAATGCACTGTCGGCAGGAACTGTATCTTCAATTTGAAGTACATAATTGTCGGCACTTGTAAAAAGTTCTTTTCCTACGCCGGCCCATTTTTTGCTTACCTGAGCAAGCTGTCTGCCCTCATGAGAAAATTTAAAATCCCAGCCGGTCCATTTTCCTTGTAAAGTTGCAACAGGTTTTTCATTTTTGTCTAGAATGTCAAACTTTCCTCCGATAGAAAAGAATTTTTGTTTGAAGGTTCCAACTAGACGATCCTTCTCGTCCAAAACTTCTACAGTAGAACGGAAAATAGCAACACCGCGTTTAACAGTAATTAATTTTTCTCCAGACGGAGTTGAGATTTCAACATTAAAAGGAGTGGCTCTTTTATAATCGGTAAAACGTAAAACTTTGGTAAAAAATCCTAAGTTGTTTTCGCGGCAGTTTAAAATAATTTGATTGTTTTCTGGGTTATAAATATCGTAATTGTTTGAGGCCTTAAACATTCCGACATGTTCTTTAACTAAAAATAAATTTTGGCTTAAAATGGGATTCATTGAGTGTAAATAATATTGTGGTGAATAAAATCCAAATGTAATAAAATATAGATGAAATGTATTCGTGATGCTTATTTTACATAGAGATTCGCAAATGTTTTTTTCTAAAGATTTCAAAGAATCGCAAAGATTTTCTGCAGAGATGTACAGAAAGGTGTGTAGTACAAAGTTTAAAAAATAATCTTTGTCAAAGTTTTAAACTTTGACAAAGATCTTTCTTGGTTATGCGAATTAATAAAAAACTATTTTGTCGATTTAAAAAGTTAGTTAAACTGTTTCGAAGTTTCCGCCAATCTAACAAACTCAGCTTTGTAACCGTCTATATCGTTAGACAATCCTTGTTTTGCCAATTTCACAATCTCTTCAGAAGATTTGTCAGCAATCAATTTGGAATCTCTCAATTTTAACCCAAACCAAGCGACAGCGGTACTGAATTTCATGTCATCACTCGCTTTCTCCATAGCAACCGATTTGTTCTCAATAACCTGAACCATTTCGATGCTTTTATCACCGTCTGGTTTTTTGTAGCGAAATTTTACAGTTGCCAATTCAGTACTGTAATTCGTTGAATTGGTTTGTGTTTTAGTATATTTTAAATCATCTGGTAAACTCGTAATATATTCGCTGGAAACTCCTGCTGGAATAATTTCGTACAACGCCGTAACAATGTGGTTGCTTCCCAATTCACCAGCATCAATAGCATCATTTTTAAAATCCTCTGGGCGAAGTTTTCTGTTTTCATAACCAATCAATCTGTACGACTGCACTTGTTTCGGATTAAATTCAATCTGAATTTTGACATCTTTTGCAATGGCAAACATCGAACCTTTAAATTCTTTTCCTAAAAAACGATTGGCTTCCTGATGTTGTCTATGTAGGCATAATTTCCATTTCCTTTATCGGCTAACGTTTCCATTTTACTGTCTTTGTAATTTCCCATTCCGTAGCCGAGACAAGTTAAGAAAACACCTGTTTTTCTTTTTTCTTCAATTAAAGTTTCCATATCTGAGTTTGATGTGCTGCCCACATTAAAATCGCCGTCGGTTGCCAAAATCACTCGGTTGTTGCCGCCTTTAATAAAGTTTTCTGCCGCGGTTTTATACGCTAGTTCGATTCCGGCGCCGCCGGCAGTACTTCCTCCAGATTGTAATTTGTCCAAAGCATCAATAATTGTTTTTTTCTCTTCTCCAGAAGTTGGAGGCAAAACCATTCCTGCCGCACCAGCATAGACTACGATAGCAACTTTATCTTTTGGACGTAATTCGTTTACCAAAATTTTCATCGATTGTTTTAATAAAGGCAGTTTGTTCGTCTCGCTCATAGAACCCGAAACATCTATTAAGAAAACAAGGTTTGATGCAGGTAAATTTTCTGTTGGAATATTTTTTCCCTGCAAACCAATTTTCAGGATCTTATTTTTTGAATTCCAAGGCGAGTCGCTCAATTCGGTATTGATTGAAAATGGATTTTCTCCTTTTGGCTGCGGATAAGCATATTTAAAGAAATTTACCATTTCTTCTACACGAACAGCGTCTTTAGGAACGGCTTGGCCATTATTCAAAAAGCGTCTGATATTGGTGTACGATGCATTATCAACATCAATTGAGAAAGTGGAAAGCGGTGCTGTTTTCGGACTTTCGAAAGCATTTTCTACAAAAGAATCATAATCTTCCTGATTTGGTTCAACAGGGATTGGCGTAATGTTTAATTTTTTGTCTAATTCTTTTTCCGAAAGATTTTTGTAAATCGCGTTTTTGGTTGCAATAATGACAACGCCATTTGAAGCTCTGCTTCCGTAAATTGAAGTAGCTGCCTGGTCTTTTAAAACAGAAACATTGTCAATATCGTTAGGATTAATTTTTGACATTTGATTGGCTTTCATCGGAATACCGTCAACAATATAGATCGGCTCATTTGCTGGTGATAGTGTTGCTACACCGCGTATAACAACATTTGGACTTGGAGAGTAAGCGGTATTATTTTGAATCGCAGGAACACTTCCTGTTAATGCTTTCTGAGTTTTGGCTTTTTTTCTTTCTGTGCGGGTATAACTTCTGTCTTCGTAATTAGAATTACTTGATCCGTAACCCGTAACTACAACTTCACTTAAAGTCTGATGCGCTGAACTCATAACTATATTTATGGTGTTTGCATCCTGCACTTTTTGCCTTTGTGTATCGTAACCAATACAAGTAAAAACCAAAAGGTCTCCCTTTTTTGCTTTAATACTATACAATCCGTCAAAATCAGTAACAGCTGTCGTTTTTGAGGTTTGGTTGAAGATATTCACACCTGGAATTGGCAGTTTGGTTTCTTCGGTAACAATTCCAGTAATTGTTTTTTCCTGCGCCATACTTACGAAACAAATAAGCATAGCAAGGACTGATGAAATAAGTTTTAGACTTTTCATGATATTATTTTTTAAGTTAATGATGAGTTTGAAACTTTGTCAAAGTCCACGGCTTTGACAAAGTTTTCCAGAATTGACTATTTCTTCGGGATCGGCTTTCCTGTTTTTGTAGTGATAATTACGACTCCTTTTTTACCTTTTTCGCCATATTTTGAAGTAGCTTCAAGGTCTTGCAAAATGGTGATGGTTTTTATGTCTTGTTTGTCTAGAGGCGCATACGGGCTTGTAGGGTTGTTTCCGAATAAATCATTTTCTGAGTAATAAATTCCATCGATGATGTACAATGGTTCTTCAAGAACGACAAGAGAATCAACATTTTCCGGATTTAAATTCGGAAGTTCATTCTGCATCATTTTGTCTTTTTTTATTTCATTGCTGTGAGCCATCGCGTTTCCGTTTAAAATGACCAACGGAGCAGGTTTCTTTGTACTTGCTGCTTTTCTTTCTGCAAACACTACTCTGGCAGATTCTCTTTCTTCGCCGTTCATAAATCCGTAATTAGAAAGAGCTTTATCTTTTGAGATTTTATCGTTTTCTTCGGCAAAATGATCTTCCTGAACTGGTGCAGAGGCAGCACTTTCGGTACTCATTTTTGGGGTAGATAGTGGCGCCGCCACTACATTATCTGTTGGAGTAATTAATTCTTGAACTGCAACTGTTTCTTGTTTTTTAGATTGTTTTTTAATGATTTTTACAGCTTCTTCATTAGCGATAATTCCGGAGTCATTACGAATAATTTCATTATTTTGATTAACGATCGGTTCGTTAGATTTTTCTTTTTCCTCAAGAACCACTTTTTGGGTTTCATTCCCTAAATTATTATCTGAATGAAGAAATTGATATCCCAGCGAAATCAAAAGCAGGAGAGAAGCTGCTACAGCAATTTTCTTCCATAAGGCAATTGTTTTTTTATCGGCTTTTTTATCCAGTTTTTCTTCTACGCGCGACCAGACCTTTTCCATTCCGGGAAAGTCTTTGAATTCCGCATTTTGCGAAGCTTCTTTTATTTTATCGAATAATTTATCTTGATTGTCCATGACTACTTTGCTTTTTGATAATACAGTTTATTAACCAGTTCTTTGAGTTTGGTTTTGGCGGCATTCAATTGTGATTTAGAGGTGCCTTCAGAGATTTTTAGCATTTCGGCTATTTCTTTGTGTCCAAAACCTTCTATGACAAAAAGGTTGAAAACTGTTTTACAGCCGTCGGGAATATGGTTTAATAAGTTAAGTAAATCTTCTTCTTCCAATGTGTTCAGTTCGTCAACAGAAGGCTGCGAAATAAGTTTCACATCGTCGAGATACATATTAAAATTGGTGTTTTTGCGAATAGATGCCAAACAGTGGTTTACAGTTATTCTTCGCGCCCAGGCTTCAAAAGCATACGCTTCTTTTAACTGATCTAGTTTGGTGAAGATGGTAAAAAATGCGTCAGCCATTGCTTCTTCAATTTCCTCTTCCTTTTTTAAGTATCTTTTGCAAACGCGGTACAACTTTGGTGCCATGTATTCGTACACCTGACGCTGGGCATCGCGGTGCATTTTTTTACAGTTTGCTATTAGAGTTTCGTTTATCACAATTGTTGTCTTTTTTATATAGAGCACTAAAAAGATAAAAAGGTTGGGAGGGAATGAAAAAAATATAAGATAATTTTAAAAATACTTTGTAAGGTATTGATTTTTATGTGTTTTATTTTTAAAAATATGGTTTTATGTTTTTAGGGTCAGAATTAAAAGGTCCCATAAAAAATGACATAAAATCAGAATTTTAATGTTTCGATATTTCTCATATTGAAATGCAAATACAAGTCCAATCACAGTGGGGCCGATTATATGTAATAAAGTTCCGTAGCCAATATGCATTAATCCAAATAAGATGCTGGAAAGAACTATAGCTGAAATTTTATTCTTTAATACAATTTCTAATCTTGGTAATAAATAACCTCTAAAAATTAACTCTTCGGTGATGCCTGCAGTTACACAAGTGAAAAAAAGCAAGAAATAACTCTTTTTAAAAAGCAGCAAGGCATTATTTAATGCCATACTTTCTTTTGGTACGCTAAACAAAAGCAGTAAAAAACCAGTTACAAAAACAGCTGTATATAATTTTAGGAATGTTATTAATAACGCCTTCATAAAAGTTAAAAAAGAATAATTTGTTTCTCCCCAAAGCAGAAAGTGCTGTTTCTCTATTTTAAAAGAATATAAGAATAGGAGCAGCAAAGAAGCCCAAATTGCAAATCTCGAAATGTAAAATTGAGTTACATTGTCAATGCTGGGACTTTTTGTAAAGAAAGAGACAAGCATTGCGAGAAAAGGCAAAATAACGGAAAGCAGAATACCAATAATTAATGTTTTCTTTTTTAAATTAAGATCAGAGAGCATTTAGTGAGTTTTGTAGATTTGGTTTTAAAGAATGGGGGCGTTTTATGAATTTCTGTAGAAACAGATTAACTGCCTCTACAGAATTTTTTATTTTTTTGTTCGAATTTTACTTCTGAATCTGAAATTTAGGATTTCCAGTCTGCCATAATGCAAAAGCATACATATCTGCTTCATCATTAAATGTTACGTCTAGATCACTAGAGTGGTGACCGTTGACATAATTAACATGTAATAAAACAGGATTCTGGGAGCTGCTGTAATTTTGTAGTATGGCTGCAAATTTCCCAGGTTCCCAAGGCGTCACTCTTGGATCGTTAATTCCGGTACGAATTAGTACAGCAGGATATTTCACCCCTTTTTTTACTTTGCTCTGTGCATCCATTTCTAAAATGTGTTTTACATCTTCTTCATTTTTTAAGGTTCCAATCTCTGGTATCTGATTTGGACCATTTGGAGTTGTTTCCATTCTGATTGTATTGGTACAACCTACTTCAACAAGTGCGACTTTATAAAGATCAGGACGTTCCGTAATGGATCTGCCGATTAAAACCCCTCCCATACTAATACCATTTCCAATCAATTTTTCTTTAGAAGTATATTTTTCATTAACCAAATATTCTGAACAGGCAATAAAATCTTTCCAAGTATTTGGTTTTTTCGCTTTCATTCCGTCAGTATGCCATTTATTGCCTTTTTCGCCCCCGCCGCGGATGTGGGCAAACGCAACAATTGTATTTTGTTCTAAGAGCGTCATTAAAGCAGGTCCCACAAAATGTGGATATTGACTTACGCCATACCCGCCGTATCCTGTAATGTAGCAAGGTGTCGAGCCATCCATTTTAATGTTTTTTGGATAAATAATAGATAAAGGCACCATCACGCCATCATGACTTGGAACTTCTATTTCTTTTACAATATAATCTTTACCGAAATCTGGAAAAGCACCGTTTGAAGTTAATTGTGTGCTTTTTACTAATTTACCCGTTACGCTGTTATAATCGTAATCTGTTGAAGGTGTAACCCAAGAGCTGTTAAAAAATATCAGATCATCGTTCTGACGGGGATTTAAAGCGTATCCTGCATTAGAACCCATTGGCAATGGAATAGGCTTGGTTTCTAGTGTTTTGGCATTAACCTGAAAAATTTCCTGATTGATTCCGTCGCTTAGATTGTAATAGACAAAGTTTTTAGATTTTCTTAATTTTCGTATCACTTTATCATTTTCAGGGACTAAAATCACAGCGTTATTAAAATCTGGATTTTTTAAACTTGTATATCCGATTTTAAAATTTGGAGCATTTTTATGAGTAAGAAAAAATATTTTATCACCAATAATATGACTGGCAGTTATCTCATCTTCATATTTAATTAACGGTTTCCAGTTTATTTTTGATTTTGAAAGTTCTGATATTGATGCATAAAAAGAGAATTCTTCATTTTTTGTTGATCCGATATTTAGTATGATATGACTGTAATCATTGGAAAAACTTATCTCAGGAAACTGTTCTTTCAAAATAGTAAGCTCAGGATTGTTCGCTTTAGACGCTAGTATTTTGTCCGTTTTTGGATCGGTGCCGATAACGTGCAGTAAAGATTTCATGTTCTTCAAAAAATCATCACTCTTATTGTCTCCGGTAGCCATTTGAGTATAGGTAATGGCTTTACTGTCGGGTGTAAATTCAAAGTTAAATTCGCTCCAAACAGGTGTCAATCTATCTGCAAGAAATGTTTTTGATTCAAGATTCATAATTTTGATATCGCAGACTTCTGCACCGTCTTCGGATATGGAAACCGCTAATTTCTTATTATCGGGACTAATGTTAAAAGTTGTGATCGTTGCCCCTTTTTTGATTGTATTTGGATCTATCAGCAAAATTTCAGCTCCGCTTTTGCCTTTGCGGGAATACAATTTATAAATACTTTCTTCTTTTTTGTTTTTGGTATAATAGTAAATGTCTCCAACTTGTTTAATAAATCCGTAACTGTCACCGCCTAAAGCCTGAATTTCTTTCATTCTATTGAATAGAATGTCGCGCCCAGAAATTGTTTTTACGATAGAGTTGGTGTAATCCGATTCGTCTTTGAACCATTTTTGAACTTCTGGATTGTTCATGTCTTCCAGCCAGCGGTAAGAGTCTGTAATTTTTGTACCAAAATAATCATCAGTTACAGGACGTTCTGGAGTACTTGGATATTTATATTGTGCTTGAGAAATTTGACTCGCAACAAATAGTAAAAATGCAAAAGTTGTTTTTTTGATCATTGGTTTTTTAGTGGTTTATAGTTTATTTGGTATGAATCTCGCAAAAGCCAAAATTGGAATTTGGACTTTTTTTATTGGAATTTATTTTATCGGCAAAGTCAATTTGTAAATCTTTGTTTCCAGCAAATCAGTATCATTATCTTCGCAAAGTAAAAACTCGATTTTATTGCTTTCTTTTTTATAGAAAGTCAAACCTTCAAATTTATTGGTTGAGGTGATTTTTTGGGTAAAATCTATTTTCATGGTTTTAAGATCGATTCGGCCGATGAAGCTGCCTAAGATTTCACCGTCGTCGTAAGTCGATTTGGTATCTTCTGCTGTAGAAAGAAAATAGATTTTATCATCAACCAAAACAGCGTCTGTAAAGCTGGAACGAACACCTTTTATTTTAGGTAATTTATAATTCACAGAAATCAAAGCAAATTCTTCTGCCAGACTTTTGGCGTGAACGGTAAAAATGGTGTTTTTGTTGGAGATTCCGTTGCCGCGATTGAAAAGATACCAGTTTTCTCCATCGAAAATGGCGCCTTCGAGATTAAAATCTTCTGGTTTGATTTCCCCAAAACTCTGCATTAAACCGTATAAATCAACTAAATTGTTTTTTTGTAAAACCGTTTTGTTTTTAAGGTCAAAAGCAATCATTTGATTTCGTTTTTCGGTAGAACCAGAACCAAAAACATAAAGTGTATCGTTATGATTGGTCATTGACTCAAAATCAGGTTTCAGATTTTTTGGGATATTCTGCGTCGGATTGTCTATTAAAGGATGCTGATTCAATTGCTGATTCTGCATATTGTATTCGTACAGAAATCCACTGTTGTCGCCAATAACATAAAGTGCATCGTTATTGAAGAATAAGCCCGATGCAGAACCGATTCCGATGATTTGAAATAATATTTCTAAGGTGAATTTTTCCATGAATTGTTTTTTTTAAGTCTGTGAATTATCTGGACTTTATCTTTTTAAATGCATTGTTTTTTTGGGCTTCTGAAGTTATTTTTTCAAGAATATCAACGATTAGTTTACTTTTTAGATTAATGTTATTGTTGTAATTGATATTTATTTGTTTTGAATCATATTCTTTTTGTAAATCGAAATTATTAAATCTTTTCTCAATTGTTTTTCCATTTATAATGAGTTTTAGATTTTTGTGACTAGTGTGATCAACTCCCAATCTATAAATGTTCTTTTTGGAATTTATTTCAGTTTCATATTCAAAATGTTTAAATTTTTCATTCTCAATTATATCTTTGTTTTAGAAATAAATTTGCCAAAAATTATCATTCCTTATTAGAATTTTCGAATATTCGTAACAGTAATTAGCTTTACTTAAAAAGGTTTTTTCTTTTTCTTTCCAAAAAATAAAAACAGGCGAATTTGTTAAATCATCTATACATTTTTCTGCGTCATCATTTAAAGGACTGTCAAAAGTCATTACGCATCCTACACAATAACTTTCATAAACAGAAATTGTATCTATTTTTCTAGATTGAAGTTCTTTTATATAATTAGAAACTAAATCGTCAATATTGAGTTTGGTATTTGTTTGTGAATTTCCATTAAAACTAAACAAAAGGAAAAGGGGAATGATAATTTTGAGTTTCATTTAGTTTGTTTTATTAATTAATTCCATTGTCCTTTTATTTATTGCGTCACTTATTTTTATTAAAGAATCTGAAACAATACATTGACCAACACTTACGTAAATCAAATTATTGTCATCTGTCAAAATTTCATTATCAGAGATGGCTTGACCTAAGCTTTCTGCTCCGTATGTTAAATATATTGCAGTTCCTTCGTTAAAAAGCCGAGTTGTGATTTCTAGGGCTCTTTTAATAATTTTCTCTTCTATTATCTTATGTTTTTCTGCATATCCAATTCTTGAGACACATTGATATAAGGAGCAAAATTTTATATTCTTATTTAAAGGAAGAATATTTATTGTTCCTTCAATGGGATCGAGATCTTTATAAAGTTTTCCGTAAATTTCTGTTACTAGTTTTTCCGAATTTGTGTCGTTTTCATTTTGACAAAAAACTTGATTTATAAAAAGAATCAAAAATGTTACAATTATATTTCTCATCAGTAATGAATGTTTTTTTGAAAATGTCTGCCTAGCCCTGATAGCAATGGAAATACTTTGAAAAGAAATTGCATTTTTTTCTGGACAGAACAAAGCGACCAGCGGAAGCTCTTGTTATGGCTTAGAAAAAAGCAATTTATTGAAAAGTATTGCAATGAATAGCAGGAATGTGCTTCGTAAAAGTAGTATATTTATATTACAAAATTTAAAAATATGAAATCGATAGATCCGAAAGATTTTAAAGTTGTTGAGAAAATTAAATTGAAAAAGATTCCAACTTTATTAGATATAAAAGCCGATGACGACGAAAAAGAAGAAAAACTGGATAAAGTTCAGGCGAAATTGAGCGATTTGCAGGATGTCATGTATGCACACAATAAATATTCGGTTTTGATCTGCCTTCAGGGAATGGATACTTCTGGAAAAGACAGTTTGATTCGTGAGGTTTTTAAAGAATTTAATCCGCGCGGGGTGGTGGTGCATAGTTTTAAAACGCCAAATTCGACTGAATTGGAACATGATTATTTGTGGAGACATTATATCGCATTGCCTGAAAAAGGGAAGTTTGCGATTTTTAACCGCACGCATTATGAAAACGTTTTGGTAACACGCGTGCATCCTGAATTTATTTTGGCTGAAAATCTGCCTGATATTACTTCGGTTAAGGATATTAAGCCTAAGTTTTGGGAAAATAGAATAGAGCAGATCAATCATTTTGAAAAGCATATCGCGCAAAACGGAACTATTGTAATGAAGTTTTTTCTGCACTTAAGTAAAGACGAACAAAAGGAGAGACTTTTACGCCGCTTGGAAGAAGGAAAACACAACTGGAAGTTTTCGCCAGGGGATTTGAAAGAACGCGGACATTGGGATGAATATCAGCAATATTATGAGGAAGCTATAAATGCGACTTCAAAAGAACACGCGCCTTGGTATATTGTTCCTGCTGATGACAAGGATATGGCACGCTATATTGTAGCGAAGATTATTTGGGAAGAAATGAAGCAATATACGGATATCAAAGTTCCGGAATTGAACAAAGAGATTAAGGATAATTTTGAAGTTTATAAAAAGACTTTGGAGGATAGTTAAATTAAACAATTAGATAATTAGATAATTTGGCAATTGAATAATTAGATAATTTTATCAAATAAAAAACCCGGCAGACTATGCTCAACTGCCGGGTTTTTACCAAAAACAAAAAAATAAATTAAACCTTATTTTTATAAATCAAAACCATATGCAACACGCAGTGCTACTTGATTGGTTCTGAAATCGTGATAATCTTCATAACGAACACTTAAGTCGATGTATTTATTGGCGTATCCAATTCCTGGAGCCCATAAAAAACTGGTTTTATCGTAACCATTTGTTACGGCAAAAGCAGCACCAACTTCTCCTAATACATAAAATTGATCTTCCCAAAAAAATGCTTTAAAACCTGCTTTAGCTGGAATAAATCCAAGGTCTTTAATGTCATTTCCTAGGTCATCTTTTTTCCCATTAAATAAATTGGTAAAACCTGTGGTTAGGGTTAACGATGTTTTTTTTGACAAATCGTATTGCAAACGAACATCTCCACCAAGAGCCCAGTCATAATCACCGTCGGTTGGCAATCCTCCATTTACTCCAAAACCTAATCTAAATCCTTGATCGTAGTTTGTTGCTGCGGTTTCTTGAGCGAAAGTTGTGTTGGAGAATAAAAAAGCAAAAGCAGCTAGGCATATAAACTGTAATTTTTTCATGGCAAATATTTTTTGAATTATTAATAATGTAAAATTAAATTAGGGGTGTTTTGATGTTGTTATATAATTTTTAAAAATTGTTATATAATATTTGACTTTGACGAAAATTGACTTAATATTCGCTTATGTTTTTATTAATATGAAAGAATTGCAAGCTTCTGACTATCTTTGCCGCTTTAATAAAGAATAAAAGTGAATTTAGAGCAGTATACAAAAGAGTTCTCCTATAATTTAAAGCTGGCATATCCGATTATTTTAGGAATGGTTGGGCACACTTTAATAGGTATTGTTGATAATATTATGGTGGGAAAACTGGGCAGTACAGAACTTGCAGCAGTTTCTCTGGGTAACAGTATGATATTTATTGCAATGTCGTTAGGAATTGGCTTTTCTACTGCCATTACGCCAATTGTCGCAGAAGGAGATGCTGAGAAAAATGACAACAAAATTCGATCTGCTTTTCACCACGGATTATTTCTCTGCACGATTTTAGGTTTAATCCTTTTTGGTGTCATTATGATGGCAAAACCTATAATGGAATTACTGCACCAGCCTGCCGAAGTTATTGTACTGGCAAAACCGTATTTGGGCTGGGTTGCTTTTTCTTTGATTCCGTTAATCATGTACCAAGGTTACAAACAGTTTGCAGATGGAATGTCGATGACCAAATATTCGATGTATGCCATGGTTATGGCAAATTTGCTGCATGTGGGAATTAATTATGTCTTGATTTACGGAATATGGATTTTTCCTAAAATGGGTATTATCGGCGCAGCACTTGGTACGGTGATTTCGAGAATCTTCCTCGTTATGTTTATGCATATTATGTTGTCTAGACGAAATGATTTAAAACGTTTTTTCAAAGGTTTCAGTTTTGATGAAATTAAAAAATCGACGATTAAGAAAATCGTAAGCATAGGTTTTCCGTCCGCAATGCAGATGCTTTTTGAGGTTGTTTTGTTTACCGCTTCGATCTGGCTCTGCGGTAATATAGGCAAAACAAGTCAGGCTGCTAATCAGATTGCGCTGAGTCTTGCTTCGTTAACTTTTATGTTTGCAATGGGGTTGAGTGTTACTTCTATGATTCGTGTGAGCAACCAAAGAGGTTTAATGGATTATAAGAAACTGCTCGTTGTGGCCAGGTCAATTTTCCTGCTGGCCATTATTTTAGAAGTTTTATTTGCCATTATTTTTATCGTATTCCATACAGTACTGCCTTATATTTTCCTGAATATGGAAAACACTATACAGCTGACAGATAATACAGAAGTGATCGCAATCGCATCAAAACTATTATTAATTGCTGCTGTTTTCCAGATTTCTGACGGAATTCAAGTAGTAGTTTTAGGTGCTCTTCGCGGATTACAAGACGTAAAAATCCCAATGTACATCACCTTTGTTGCTTATTGGGTTATCGGTTTTCCGATTTCGTATTATCTGGGAGAATTTACAGAATGGAAAGCAGAAGGTGTCTGGATCGGACTTTTGGCAGGTCTAACAACCGCAGCAATTTTACTGTACCTTCGCTTTAATTACCTGACCAAGAAATTAATCAAAAATTCATCTACAAATAACTAATTTTGAAATATAATTAATGCTATTAGATTACAGAGATTAAAAAGTTTGCAATTCGTGGCGAAAAAATAATCTGTAGCAAAAGAAAATATAAAACTAAAATATAAATAATATGGAATTACCTAAATTTTTACTTGGAGACAATACTGATTTTCCAGATGATATTTTTATCATTCACTTAGATTACCCTAGATTCATTATCAATTTGAAAGATGATGAGGTAGAATTCTTAGAAGAGGCAGAAGATTTGGATGAAGCTGAATTAAACGCCGAAATGGAAGGTTTGATTGAAAAAGCTAATGAGTTTTATGACCGCGAAATAAACCGCTACGAAGAGTAATCTTTTAGCGGACTTTATTTTCTTTTACGTTCTAATTTTTTATTGATGAAAAAATTATCTTTTTTAAAGCCTATTTTTAATTTTATTGCAATAGGTTTATTGATTACCACTTTAAGTAGAATCTTTTTGTTCTTTCTGTTTAAAGACCGAGTTGAACAGACACCAGAATATTGGTACATCTTTCCGATTGGTTTACGAATGGATTTGATTCTCCTTTGTTACTTGTCATTTCTTCCGGCATTACTGATTACTTTTTTACCGAATAAATGGCTGCAATTCACCAACCGTTTTTTGGTAATTTACAGTTTCTTGTTTTTGTTTCTGATTCTTTTTGTAGAATTGGCTTCGCCAGATTTTGTTAAGCAATATGATACAAGACCCAACAAGATTTTTCTGGATTATCTTATTTATCCAAAAGAGGTAGTCGGGATGCTTCTAAAAAGCTATTTGATCTCAATTATTGTTACGTTTTTAATTTTAGGCGCTGCTTTGTATTTTGCTTTCAAAAAAGGTAAAAAATATTTTCATACAAGTGCTTCCGAATATAAACTCAAATTACTAATTTTTCCGTTAGTAGCATTTTTGCTGTTTTTTGGAGCGCGTTCAAGTCTTACTTCAAAACGTCCGATTAATGCTAGTAATGCTGTATTTTCTACAGATCAACTTACAAATTGTTTAGGATTAAATTCATTTTACACCGTTGCTTTTGCCGCTTATTCGATTAAAAACGAAGGAAACACTAAAATGTACGGCAAAATGGACGAAGCCGAAGCCATCGCTCGTGTAAAAAAATACATGATGGCAGATAAAAATGATTTTAAAGATCCAGAGATTCCATTTTTGCACCTGCAGCAGCCGGATTCTGCAAACGCTAAACCGTATAATCTGGTAATCTTTTTGCAAGAAAGCTTAGGCGCTGAGTATGTTGGAATTTTAGGGGGAAAACCTCTGACTCCAGAATTTGATAAACTTTCTAAAGAAGGATTGCTGTTTACCAATTTGTATTGTACAGGGACAAGAAGTGTTCGTGGTATAGAAGCCGTTGTAACTGGATTTCTGCCTTCGCCTTCTGAAAGTGTTGTAAAATTAGGAAACTCGCAGCAAGGATTTTTTACGCTGGCAGATGCTTTAAAGCAAAAAGGTTACGACACCAGTTTTATTTACGGCGGCATGGCTAATTTTGATAATATGGCTTCTTTCTTTAACGGAAATGGTTTCTCAAACATTATTGATCAGACAGAATTTGAATCTGATGGAAATAAATATGCTTTTAAAGGGACTTGGGGGTATTCAGACGAAGATTTAGTAACCAAAGCCAACAGTTATTTTAAGTCTAAAGGAGACAAACCTTTTTTCTCTTTAATGTTTTCAACTTCAAATCATGAGCCTTTTGAATATCCAGAAGGAAGGATAAAAACCTATGATAAAAAAGCTGCTACTGTAAACAATGCAATGAAGTATGCTGATTTTTCTATTGGAAAATTCTTTGAAATGGCCAAAAAAGAAGCCTATTTTAAGAACACTATTTTCATCGTAATCGCAGATCATAACACCAGAACGTACGGAAAGAATTTAGTTCCAATCAACAAGTTTCATATTCCCGCATTAATTATGGGGCCTGGAGTTCCAAAAGGAGTTTCGTATTCCAAATTGGCAAGCCAGATTGATATTCCGCCAACATTATTAGGTTATTTAGGACTTCCGTTCGAAACACCTATGGTGGGGCGAAATTTGACCAAATTAAAACCAGAAGTGAAGGGAAGATCCATCATGCAGTTTAATGATATCAATGCTTTTAGAGTAGAAAATCAGGTTGTGATTATGCAGCCCAATTTAAAACCGCTTCAGTTCAAGATAAAAAATGATACGACTTTAGTACCTGTAAAATTAAATGAAGACTTGGCAAAAGATGCTTTGGCGCATGTAATTACGGCAGGAAATCTGTACAAAGAAAATGAATACAAATTGAGGAAAAAATAAGTTTTACTATGTAAGGGATATGAGGGAATTTAAGTTTTCAAATGAACTTATATTGCTTACATGGTTTTAAAAAGACTATTTTTTGAAATACAATTGTAATAAACTCTGAGCAGCTGCAAACGATGAAATTTCATTGTTTTGCACTGCTTTTTTATTTTCTTCTAATGCTAGAATAACTTCAGGGTTATTGTAAAAGTTTGTTTTTAGCTGATCGTTAATAGTTTCCAGCATCCAAAAATGATTTTGATCTTTTCGTTTTTGTTCAAAATAACCACTTTGCTTCGTTAGGTCAAAGTAACTTGAGATTAACTCCCAGATCTCAGAAATACCAGTTTTTGTTACTGCGCTGCAGGTTGTGACTTTTGGTTCCCAAGAAGATTCTCTTTTAGGAAATAAATGCAAAGCACGGTTAAATTCTACTTTTGCCAGATTAGATTTTTTAATATTATCGCCATCAGCTTTGTTGATTACAATGGCATCGGCCATTTCCATAATCCCGCGCTTAATGCCTTGAAGTTCGTCGCCGGCACCAGAAATTTTTAAAAGTAAAAAGAAATCTACCATACTGTGTACAGCGGTTTCACTTTGACCAACACCTACGGTTTCAATAAGAATAGTATCAAAACCAGCAGCTTCACATAAAATGATGGTTTCTCTGGTTTTACGCGCTACACCGCCTAAAGTTTCTCCAGAAGCACTTGGCCTGATAAAAGCATTTTCATCTTTTACCAATTCTTCCATTCGGGTTTTATCACCGAGAATACTTCCATGCGAAAGCGAACTGCTCGGATCGACAGCCAGAACGGCAACTTTTTTGCCCAGCTGGGTTAAGTGTTTTCCAAAAACTTCGATAAAAGTACTTTTTCCAACACCAGGGACGCCCGTAATGCCGATACGTATGGATTTATTGGCATGCGGCAGGCAGCCTTGAATGATCGCTCCAGCTTTTTCAAAATGAGCAGGATTGGTGCTTTCCGCCAAAGTTATAGCACGGCTCAAAGCCGTTCGGTTTCCGTCTAGTATAGCAGCAATTAATTCTTCTGAAGTAGGTTGCTGTTGTCTGTTTTTTTTTATCTGATTGATAGCAGTCTTATTGGTGATTTCTGGAGGTGAAATCCCAGCTTTTTCTTGTAAAGCACTCGATTGTTTTCTTAAATCAGACACAGCAGTTTTTTTGTTCTGTAAAAGTACAGAAAACAAAAACAGTTACAAAAAGTTAGTTAGCCGCGAATTAAACGAATTTTTACTAATTTGTTATTCTCAAAGTGCTATTTGAAAAATAGAATTAATAAAAATTTGTCTAATTCACGGCTAAAAAAGCTCAGACTATTAGCATCTTAGTGCCTTTAGTATCTTAAAATTAATATCCCGCAGTAAAACGAACTTGGTGGTGTTTTGGATTTTCAACTTCGTCAGCAATAACAACGGCTAAATCTTCTACTGATAAAATACTTCTTTGTTCGTCATTAAAAACTGGATTTTCTAATCCTAAACGATATTTCCCGGTTCTTCCTGTTTTAGTTCCTGCGTGCATTTCAAAAGCCGGACTGAAAAATGCCCAATCCAAATCTTTTTCTTCTTTGATTATGTTTAAATAATGTCTTGCTGCGTTGGCACCAGGATAAATTTCTTTTGGAAAATCTGGCGTATCAACGGCTTGTAAATCTGGAGCAACAAACAAACTTCCTGCACCTCCGATAGTAATAAAACGTTTAACTCCCGATTTTTTAGCAGCTTCTTGAATCGCTTTTGATCCAGCTAAAAAATCATCGTAAATGTTTGGGTTTGTCCATCCCGGATTAAATGCGTTTACAATTACATCATGTCCTTTTAGAATTTCTGCCAAAGCTTCAACATTATAAACATCTGCTGCAACCCATTTGGCGTTTGCGGTATCTTTTGGAGTTCTGGCAACAGCCGTGATTTCATGTTTTCTGTCTGCGAATTCATTTAATAAAGCTGAGCCTACAAATCCTGTTGCTCCGATAATTGCAATTTTCATAATTATATAATTTTAATTAGTAATAAAAAATGTTACAGTTTTGAATAAAAAAAGGTTTTTAAAATTGATTCGAAAAATCTTCTAATGAAATGTTTTCCAGCTGTGCGCTGACATTTTTGTTCATTTCACTATACAAAGCTTCCAAATTTTGATTGATTTTTTTTCCGACGGGACAATCTGGATTTGGCTGATTTTTAGCAAAACCTAAACCGATACTTTCAAAAGTCATTTCGAATATTTCTTTTAATGACAAATTTGAAGCGTTTACAGCCAGTTTTGTACCGCCATTTTTACCTTCTTTACTTTCTACAATATGATGTGCTTTTAGGTTGGCAATTTCTTTTCGAACCAAAACCGGATTTAAATTCATGCTTCCTGCAATAAACTCCGATGATAAATAATCGTTCGGAAATTTATTCAGCAAAGTAAGAATGTGAACCGTTATGGCAAATTTACCTGAAATCATACTGTAATAAAATTTGTTACAAATATAGTTTGTTTTGTAACACAAAAAACGATTTTAACTAAAAATTAATCTTTTACCTCAATTTATAAATCCCTATTTTTGTTTTGATCTTACGATATGAACAACTTTATACTAATATTTTTCTTCCTTGCGCTTGGTTTAGTTTTACAACGAGTAAGACAATTTCCAACTCATATCTATAAGACTCTTAATAAAATTGTCATTTATTTTTGTCTTCCTGCTATAACTTTATACCATATTCCGAAGATTAAGTGGAGCAATGAATTGTTGTTTCCGATAGGCGCGGGCTGGATCACTTATATTTTAGCTTTTTTATTTTTTCATATTTTAGGAAGAATACAAGGCTGGTCCAATAAATTAATTGGATGTCTGATTCTGACTGCTGGACTCAGTAATAGTTCATTTCTAGGATATCCCATTATTGAAGCTTTGTTCGGAAAAAAAGGTTTAGAAACAGCTGTTTTGGTCGATCAGCCGGGAACATTTGTTGTGGTTTCTACATTGGGCGTTTTTACGGCCGCTTTTTATTCTAAAGGAAGCACAAATGCGTGGGGGATTATAAAAAAGGTTCTTTTATTTCCGCCATTCATAATGTTTGTCATTGCCTGTTTGATGAATATTTTAGATTTTGATTTAAATGAAAATATTCAATCTCTTTTGTTGAAAATCGGAAGTCTGGTTACGCCTTTAGCTTTGCTTTCTGTTGGTTTGCAATTGACTTTTGATAGAAAAAGCCAGCATTGGAAATTTCTTCGTCTTGGGCTCTTCTTTAAGTTGCTTTTGGTACCGTTTATAATTTTTGTGCTGTATGTTTTTATTTTCAACCAGCATTCAGAAGCCATAAAGATTACAATAATGGAAACCGCTATGGCGCCCATGATTACAGGCGCTATTTTAGCCTCTACTTATGGACTGAAACCAAAATTAAGCAGTATGATGATTGGTTTTGGAATCCCAATTTCTTTTGTAACGCTCGCTATTTGGTATTTTATTGTGGGTTTTATTTGATTTTAGTGATGTTTTATTAAACTCATAAATCTAATGCAGGTATTTAAAAAATTAAAAATATCTCATTTCGTATTAATTATATAGAGCTAGTAGAATTTTAACTTTATTTTAATTTTTATATGTTTTCCAAATCCATTTTTTAGTTAATTTTAGTGGAACTAAAAACTATAAAATTATGTCAACATTACGATTAGGCGATATAGCTCCAGATTTTCATGCAGAAACCACACAGGGACCAATTAATTTTCACGAATGGCTTGGAGATTCTTGGGGTGTTTTATTTTCACATCCAGCAGATTTTACGCCTGTCTGCACAACAGAACTTGGAACTGTAGCGAACTATGTTCCAGAATTTACTAAAAGAAATACTAAAGTAATCGCTTTGAGTGTTGACGGTCTGGACTCACACAAAGAGTGGATTAAAGATATTAATGAAACTCAAAATACAGAGGTTAATTTCCCGATCATAGCCGACGAAGATAAAAAAGTAGCCAATCTGTACGATATGCTGCATCCAAATGCGAGTGATAAATTTACAGTTCGTTCTGTTTTTGTAATCGGGCCAGACAAAAAAATCAAATTGACTTTGACTTATCCAGCTTCGACAGGAAGAAATTTTGATGAATTACTTCGTGTGATTGACAGTTTACAATTAACGGCAAATTACAGCGTGGCAACGCCTGCAAACTGGAAAGACGGAGAAGATGTAGTAATTGCGCCTGCAATTCCAGATAGTGATATTCCGGCCAAATTTCCAAAAGGACACACTCCGATTAAACCATACCTGCGTTTGACACCGCAGCCAAATAAGTAGTTTGAGCTTCTGGTATTCTAAGGAACTAAGTTTCTGAGGTACTAAGCTTCTAAGATAAAGATATGAAGAACAAAAAAGCTTCTGAAATTCTAATTGAAATTAGAAATTCAGAAGCTTTTTCTTTTGTCAGATTCGAAAAAATCAAAAAAACTTAGCACCTTAGACTCTGAGAACCTTAGCACCTTAAAAAAAAACTATACCTTCCTAAACAAAGCATTCATTTTCTTTTTATCACCCACAACCCAGATAATATCATTTTTCTGCAAAATAACATTCGATTCTGGATTTAGGTTTCGATTTCCGTTTCGTTCAATTCCAACAACCATTCCTCCGGTTTTAAATCTAAACTGGCCAATACTTTTTTCAATAAAATCATCGTCAGCAATTTCTAATTGTCTTAGAACAATTTCAGCTTCTTCTACTTCTTTCGCAGCTTCAGTTTCGTTTTGGTTTAGATATTTGGTAAACTCTGTAATTTGAGCATCTGTTCCGATCACGCAGATTTCATCACCAGGAAAAAGACGTTCAGTTTTCGTCGGTATAGAAATCATGACATCACCGCGTTTAATGTACGCAATATTAATCCCCATTTGTTCTCGAATACGAAGTTCTTGCAATGTTTTTCCAGCAAGATTCGATTCTTTTCCAATGTCAAAAAAAGACATGTGACCGTCCCAAGGCATTAAATTGGCATAACGACGGTCGATTTTTTTGTTTTCGCGGTCGTTTAAGTTTTTAAGGAAATGACTTTCGATGCGATGATATTGTTCGTTTAACTTTTTAGGAAAAATTTGATAAGCTCCAATAGCAATAATCAAAGCAACAAAAGCAACCAAAGGTGAGAAAAAAATGTTCAATAAAAAGCCGACAAAAAATAACCCAAGGCTCATTCTGATCAAAATAAGCATCAAAAGCGCACCTCTGTATTTTCGTTCTTCCCATAAAGATTCTACTTCATCTACTTTTACACGACGCAGCGAAAGTGCCCATAAAAAAGGTGCAATTACGGCCAATGTAATTAAAGCTGCCAAAGTGTTTCCAAATCTGGTGTCGGCTACCAGCGGCGCAACAAATTTGGAAGACAATAAAATAATAGCTGTTATAATAATAGTATGAAGAATAATCTGTGTAACTGACGCGCGAAGTACAACCTGCCAAGTACTAACAGACTTTATCGCCTGTGCATTGACACTGTATCGGTTGATGTTTTTAATCCATTTTTTGGGTAATTTTTGTTCTAAAGCCAGTGCAAAAGATTCTGAATATTTAATTAAAAAAGGTGTTGTAAATGTAGTCACTGCAGAAACAGCCACGATAATAGGATATAAAAAGTCGCTTGTTACTTTAAGCGTCATTCCTAAAGTTGCAATAATAAAAGAGAACTCTCCAATTTGTGCGAGACTCATACCTGTTTGCACAGATTGTTTTAAAGGCTGCCCAGATAGTAACGCACCAAAAGAAGAACTGAATGCTTTTCCGAAAATTGTAACTAAAGTAATTATTGCTACCGGAAGCGCATAATTGACCAAAGTTTCGGGATTGATTAACATTCCAACAGAAACGAAGAAAACGGCACCAAAAAGATCTTTTACAGGCTGAATCAAATGTTCTATTTTCTCGGCCATTGTAGTTTCTGCTATAATAGAACCCATAATAAAAGCACCTAAAGCAGGAGAGAAGCCTACTTCATTAGCGAACATAACCATCATTAAACAAAGAGCGAGCGAAATAATCAAAAGCATTTCGTCTGTTAAAAGATGTTTGGCTTTTTTAAAAATAGTCGGAATAATGAAAATACCGCCCAAGAACCAGATAATTAAAAAGAAAATTAGTTTTAAAACCGACTGCAGCAATGCGCCTCCAGAAACTTCGTTGCTTACAGCAATTGTAGATAATAAAACAAGCATTAAAATGGCAACAATATCTTCTACAATAAGAGCTCCAAATACTATACCGACGAACTTTTTTCCTTTTACATTCAATTCATCAAAAGCCCTGATAATAATAGTTGTGGATGAAATTGAAAGCGTAGCACCTAAAAAAATACTATCCATTTTTCCCCAGCCCATCCATTGTCCAACAAAATAACCAATCATCACCATAAAGATAATCTGGGTTATGGCCGTGACTGAGGACGTGCCGCCGACTTTCATCAATTTCTTAAAACTAAATTCGAGACCGAGACTAAACAGCAGGAAGATTACCCCAATTTCTGCCCAGACTTCAACGCTGTGCATGTCTGATATTGATGGAAAGAAATCAAAATGATTTCCAGCCAAAAATCCGGCGATTAAATACCCAAGGACTAAAGGCTGTTTCATTTTTTTAAATAATAGAACAGCGATTCCAGCAGTCATCAGGATTAATCCCAAATCACTAATTAAAGGTTTTAAGTGGTGTGTAGTTTCAGCAGCGGCGCTTAAGGCAATCATAAAGTGGTATTTTTTCTTTAAGAACTCATCCAGCTTTTATTAAAATAAATTCACTTTAATTTTTACGAAAATTAAATTAGGTGTAATCTGGGCTGGTTTCGCTCGAAATAATTAATAAAAAAAAGCTATCTCGATAAAGATAGCTTTTTTTGACAAAATATTTTAGGTTTTCTTTAAATTCCTGTGTAATTACTAGGTGTTATCTGCATTAATTCTGCTCTAACAGCTTCTGAAACTTCCAAAGTCGAAATAAAATTATGAATTGCATTTTTGTCAATTGCCTCATTAGTTCTTGTTAAACCTTTTAAAGCTTCGTATGGATTTGGATACGCTTCACGACGCAAAATAGTCTGAATAGCTTCGGCCACAACAGCCCAGTTTTTCTCTAAATCTTCAGCGAATTTATTTTCGTTTAAAAGTAATTTGTTCAAACCTTTCAAAGTAGCTTCAAAAGCGATAATAGTATGCCCAAACGGAACGCCCACATTACGTAAAACGGTACTGTCAGTAAGATCACGCTGTAATCTTGAGATTGGTAATTTGGCTGCTAAATGCTCAAAAATAGCATTTGCAATTCCTAAGTTTCCTTCAGAGTTTTCAAAGTCAATTGGGTTTACTTTGTGCGGCATTGCAGAAGAACCAATTTCGCCGGCTTTGATTTTTTGTTTGAAATAATCCATCGAAACATACGTCCAAATGTCGCGGTCTAAATCGATGATGATGGTATTGATTCTTTTTAAAGCATCAAAAAATGCTGCAAAATGATCGTAGTGCTCTATCTGAGTTGTTGGGAAAGAATGTTGTAAACCAAGATCGGTTTCAACAAATTTGTTTCCGAATTGTTTCCAGTCAATTTGAGGATAGGCTACATGATGTGCATTAAAGTTTCCTGTTGCGCCTCCAAATTTTGCCGCAAACGGAATATTGAATAACAAACGCATTTGTTCTTCAAGACGTTCAACAAAAACTAAAATTTCTTTTCCTAAACGAGTAGGAGAAGCCGGCTGTCCGTGCGTACGTGCCAGCATCGGAATGTCTTTCCATTCGGTGCTTAACTCTTTTAATTTAGAAATTAAAGATATTAAAGTCGGCATGTAAACCTGCTCAAAAGCTTCTTTTGTAGAAAGCGGAATGGCAGTGTTGTTAATATCCTGAGATGTTAATCCGAAGTGAATGAACTCTTTGTATTGAGATAAACCTAATTTTTCAAAAGCATCCTTAATAAAGTATTCTACTGCTTTTACATCGTGGTTGGTTACTTTTTCTGTTTCTTTAATCCAAAGTGCATCTTCTGTAGAAAAATTTTTGTAAATGTTTCTAAGGCTGTCAAATAAACCAGAATCAATACCTTTTAATTGTGGTAACGGAATTTCGCATAAAGCAATAAAATATTCCACTTCAACCAAAACGCGGTATTTTATTAAAGCTTCTTCGGAAAAGTAAGGTGCTAAATTTTGGGTTTTATTTCTATAACGTCCATCAATTGGCGATATAGCATTCAATTCGTTTAGAGTAGTCATTGTTATGTTGTTTTTCGAAAGGTGCAAATATAAACAGAATTTACGGATTTAAAGTAATCACAAAGTCAATTGGAAGTATTTTAAAAGGGAAAAAGAAAACAAACACTAATTTTTCAATTGGTGTTTAAATGATTCCAAAATAAATAATCTTCATGATCATTCGTGTTTAATGATTAGGTGTTTAAAGTGATTTTAATCGTTCTCTTAGATCCGCAACTCCTTCAGAAGCAAACTTGGCAATTGTTTCAACTTTATTTCTAATGTTCGGAATCGAAATAGGTTTTGGATCAATATAAAAAACAGGCGTTGTACTTGGCGTATACGAGATTAAACCTGCTGCAGGATAAACTTGCAGCGAAGTGCCAATTACCGCAAAATAGTCGGCTGTTTCGGTTATGTCAATTGCAGATTCAAGCGCAGGAACTTCTTCGCCGAACCACACAATATGAGGGCGAAGTTGATGACCATCTGCATCGAGATCGCCTGTAAATAAATCTTCTGTCCAATCCAGAATAAGGTTTTTGTTTTGGGTACTTCTTACTTTTAACAATTCTCCGTGAAGATGTAAAACTTTTGTGCTTCCGGCGCGTTCATGCAGATCGTCTACATTTTGAGTGATAATATGTACATCAAAATCTTGTTCTAATGCTGCCAAAATAATATGTCCGGGATTAGGCTGTACTTCTTTTAACTGCTGGCGACGTTTGTTGTAAAAATCCAAAACCAGTTCTTGATTTTTGTGCCAGCCTTCCGGCGTTGCAACTTCCATTACATCGTGTCCTTCCCACAAACCGTCACTGTCGCGAAATGTTTTAATACCGCTCTCGGCACTAATTCCGGCGCCAGTTAAAACCACAAGTTTCTTTTTCATTTCTTCTTTTATTAAAAGATAAAAATAACAATTTCTAAGATGTATGGTCACTATTTTTTTTGAAAGAAAAAACCGTATTTTTACTTATTGCGGCATTTTTGTAAATTATTTAGCTTTAAAATAATTATTCAACAAAAAAAATCGAAATGATTTTACTACAATTTACAGGATTATCAGGTTCAGGAAAAACTACATTGGCAGAAAATGTCAGTATGATGTTATCAGCAAAAGGGTATCAGGTAAAAATTGTAGACGGTGATGTGTACCGGAAAACAATATGCAGTGATTTAGGATTTTCTAAAGAAGACCGCCTCGAAAACGTAAGGAGGCTTTTTAAGGTCGGTTGCGATTTTGTAGAATCCAATTGTATTGTTTTAATGTCTGTTATAAATCCGTACGAAGATTTGAGAAAAGAAATTGCTCAATTTGAATTTGTAAAGACGGTATTTTTAGATTGTTCGCTCGATAAATTGATCCAAAGAGATCCAAAAGGGCTTTATCAAAAAGCACTACTGCCAGAACATGACAGTAATAAAATTAAAAATTTTACTGGTATAAGCGATGTTTATGAAGTACCGTTAAAGGCAGATTTAGTGTTGAAAACAGGTTTGGAAACCGTTCAAGATTCTACTCAGAAATTATATGATTTTATTATCAACAATATAGTGACAAACCAATCTTCTTTTAAGCCTACGAATCCATCTTCATGCCAGCTTCCGATTTCTTTTTCTATAGAAAGATTACAGCAGGATCTTCTGATCTGCGAAACCAATTTATGGACACCGCATTTTAATACAGGACGTTATGAAGGCAATTGGACAAGTGTTTCGCTGCGTTCTCAATCGGGAAAAGAAACCGATATACTTTCTTTTCCGGATAAAGAATATAAAAACACGCCCTTATTAGACAGTTGCTCTTATTTTAAAGAAATTATGGATTGGTTTGAATGTGAAAAAGAAGCAGTACGATTACTAAGGCTTGGATCAGACAGCGAAATTAAAGAACATGTGGATAATGACACTTCTTATGAAGACGGTTTTTTCAGGATTCACGTGCCGATTGTAACTAACTCGGAAGTATTTTTCTATGTAGATAAAAAACTAGTTCCGATGAAAATGGGAGAGTGCTGGTATGCTAATTTTCAGCGGCCCCACTACGTGCAGAATAAAAGTTCAGAACCTCGCGTTCATCTTACACTCGATTGCATTCGGAACGAATGGTCTGATAATTTGTTCTCTCAAATGGGTTTTGATATAAGTTATACTCCTAATAATGATCAATACTCAGAAGAAGAAAAACAGCAGATAATTGCTGAGCTTTCTAGAAATCCATCTGAAATTAATAATCAAATTATTGCTGATCTTCAATTAAAATAAAAATCAAAAATGGAAAACTCTCAACAGCCGCTCGTAAATTGGATTCCGAATAAATTGGTAGAAAAAGATAATGGAATCTATGTAGAATGGGTGTATTTATCGGATTTAAAATTTGCAGAACCCTTTTTTGATGAAACAATTGCCAAATGCAGAAGTCATGCTTACAATTCTAAAAGTTTTAAAGTTTTAAGTACGATTGAGAATACAATTGATTGGTCTCAAGAAATGGTTTCGGTTGAATTGAAATCATTGATTTTTCATATTTCAAGATGTGGTTCTACTATGCTGAGTCAGTCATTGGCTACTTCGTCTGAAAATATTATGATTTCTGAAGCACCCATTATTGATCAGATTTTGAGAAATGAAATTTTCGGAACAGAAACGAAAACGGCTTTGTTAAAAGCGGTTTTACGCTTTTTTGGGCAAAAAAGATTTCCCAAACAAAAACATTTGATTCTTAAACTAGATGCTTGGAATATCTTTGAAATTGATTATTTGCGATCTATTTTCCCAAATATTCCTTTTGCTTTATTGTATCGAAATCCGGGAGAGGTTTTAAGATCCCATCAAAAGATGGCAGGGATGCATATGGTGCCAAATTTGATTCCGCCAGCTGTATTTGGAATTACCCCAAATGAAATCGATCAGATAGATTCTAAACAATATAGGGCATTAGTTCTCGAGAAATATTTTCAAGGCTTTTTAGATTTTCATCAAACAGACAAAAATGTAATCATTCTTAATTATAATGAAGGAATGAAAAGTGTTGTAGAACAGTTTGTCTCTTTTATTAAAGTTGATTATTCTAAAGATGAAATGGATAAAATGCTTGAACGCCTAAAAAAACATTCTAAAAACGAAAGCTCCGTCTTTATGGGAGATTCTTATAAAGATGATGTTTTAATAGTAAATCATAAAAAGGCTGATCTATTGCACCAGAAACTAAATGAAAATTTCAGCAGGCAATTGGCGCGTTGAAAATAAAGATAAATCTTTATTCTATTTCATTAATAGTGTATTTTTGCGCAAATTCAAATAAAATGATTGATTTAGATTACCTCGCATTTTTAGAAAACATATTAACAGAAAACCGCAAAGAACGATTTTTAGAAGTACTCGACAATCGCACCAAACATTTTACCGTTGCTGTAGAAGATGTTTATCAGATGCATAATACAAGTGCTGTCATGCGCAGTTGTGAAGTTTTTGGAATTCAGGAATTGAATATAATCGAACAGCGTTTTGGAAAAAGAATAGATAAAGAGATTGCTTTGGGAGCTCAAAAATGGGTAGACATCAATCGTTTTGAATCGGTGTCGGCATGTTTGACAGGTTTAAAAAATAGAGGCTACCAAATCATTGCGACAACACCGCATGAAAAAGACTGCATGCTGGAAGATTTTGATATTACAAAACCAAGCGCTTTGTTTTTTGGAACAGAAAAAGAAGGTTTGTCTCCAGAAATCATGGAAAATGCTGATGGTTTTTTAAAAATTCCCATGGTTGGTTTTACAGAAAGTTTAAATATTTCGGTTTCTGCGGCCATTATTATTCAGGATTTAACCAACAGACTCCGCAGATCTGATATTGATTGGAAGTTGTCAGCAGAAGAAATTTTGGAAAAACGTTTGCATTGGGCAAAGAATTCTATAAAAGATATTAAAAGAATTGAAGCCCGTTACTATCAGGAAAATCCAAGATCATTAATCTAAAAAGTTAGCCGCGAATTCACAATCTTTTTGATAAAAAAATTGTGAATTCGCGGCTAAAATATACTGGTTAAATTTTAAAAATTACCTTCCGAAAGAATCATAATTGTCTTCTGCGTATTTTTCAAAACGTTTTAAAATAGCAATATTTTGTTTTTCAACAGCTGTCAGTTTATCGTCTACATTGCTGTACATCGGAATATACCATTCTACTTGATTAAAAAACTGACGGATTGTTTTGGTTTTAAAAGTAAGTCCGTGGCGGGCAAAAATGGTGTTTCTAAGAATTTGAAGATCTATTTTCTTTAGATTTTTTAGATCCGATTCAGTGAATTTTTGAACAGAAGAATTCAATGTTACAACTTTTTCCGACGCCACTCTGTACAAAGAAGTATTTTCGTATTCTGTTTCTTCATTTTCGATTCCGATATTTTCTGCATCTTCGGTTTCTTCCGCTTCATATTTTACTTTTTCTATTTTAGGATTTTGATAATCCACATACATTCCTTCTTCTGGAAGTTTTAAGTACGGATTGTATCTAAATTCTTTTTTAGAAAGTGTAAAACTTCTTTTTCGCACTTCCTTATTAGGGTTATTTGCTGTCCAAGTTCCCACAAGAAGCGTATCATTTTTAATTTCGCATTCAAAAAAACCGTCATTTTTATCGTCTCCCGGTTCATTCAAAACGAAGTGTATTTTATCTCCTTTTTTTGTCATTCTGCCTGTAAAAGGTCTGTTGTTTCCAGCAACAATGCTTCGTCCTGTAACTTCAGACGAAGTAATTTTTTTAATTGAAATGTTAATTTTATTGCTGTACATCTCATTTTGTGTTTCTGTATTGGTTCGTTCTTCTGCAACAAAATCGCCGACCCAAGAGCCATAAAGTTCTGTCATTAGTTCAGGTTCCTCTGTTTTTGCAGGAATGACTTCTAAAGCTTTTTTCTCTTTTGAATTGCATGAAAAAAGCAAAACGGCAAGTAATAAATAAAAAGGTTTTTTCATTTTTTTGATTGGTTGTATAAATAATATTCGATAATTAATAAGTTCGGAATCCAGCCCAGCCATGCAATAATCTGGTAAACGTCCATAGGGCCGGGATGAAATATAGTAACGATAACTACTTTCCAAAATCTTAATGTTATAGCAGAAAAACTTAAAGCAAAGCTTCTGTACATAAAGATTTTGTGAGCATTAACGTCTTTGTTTTTTATGGCTGTAACACCTTTAAGAGTAAAATAAAACCAAAGAGTTGCCAGTGTTACAAATGATATTTTTGAAAATAAACCGCCATTGGCAAAAAGACCTATGAAGAATCCCGAAGGTGCGCTGAGAAAAAGAATAGTATAGGAATATAATTTCCCCATCATTTGATGGAGCTTTGGATATTTTTTTAAAATCGTTGAATTAAACTGCGAAAATCCAGCTAGTAAAACAAAAATAGAAGAACAAACATGAATATAGAAAAAGACAAGGTATAAGGGAATTTCTGTAACTTCTGTCTGTTTGATTTGAAGAAAACCTGCGTCAGTTTTAAACGGGAAATACTGTATTGTAATCTTAATCATTAAGATGAAAAAGTAACCAAAACATATTGTCAGTAACAATAATAATGGAGATTTTAGATATTTTTTCAATTTAGCTTATAAGATTTTGATGAGCAAATGTAGGAAAAAAGGTTTTAATAAAAGGGATGTGAAATTAAATATCATTGAAATAAGAAAATAAAAAAATCTCCGACTACTTTTCAATAATCGGAGATTTTATATTTATTCTCTAAAAGAGATTTTCGTAAAATTAACTAACCAAAACCCAAGTTCCAGCAGCGATTAAGCTTTCGGCTTTTTTAAACTTCATTGTTTCGGTTTTACCAGTGGCAACTTCCTGAACGGTAACCGTATCATTTCTGTTGATTTTTGGCATGTCTCTTACAATTGTTTCAGTTACCTGACGCTGTTGCGTTTCTCCAGCTTCACGATTGATGTTTTCGCTGTTAGGAATTTCGTCTTTACTTAATTGTAAATTTTCTTTTTGACGAACTTCTCTTGCTTCATGAATTTCAGGAACATTTTGAGCTGGTAAATCACCTTTGAATAAGAAAGAAATAACCTCTTTGTTTACGTTGTCCAGCATTCCTCTAAACAAATTGAAAGCCTCTAATTTGTAAATAAGCAATGGATCTTTTTGTTCGTGAACAGCCAATTGAACAGATTGTTTCAATTCGTCCATTTTACGTAAATGTTTTTTCCAAGCTTCGTCAACAATAGAAAGCGTGATGTTTTTCTCGAAATCAGCAATTAATTGCGCTCCTTCGCTGTCATAAGCTTTCTTTAAATCTGTTACTACATTCAAAGTTTTGATACCGTCTGTAAACGGAACTACGATTCTTTCAAAATGATTGTTTGGTTCTTCATAAACACCTTTGATAATTGGGAAAGCTTCTCTGGCACTTCTTTCTGTTTTTTCAGTGTAGAATGTTAAAGCTTCTTTGTATACTTTTCCAGTAACTTCAATATCCGATAATTTAGTGAAATCAGCCTCTGAAATTGGAGAAGTGATTCCGAAATAACGGATTAAATCGAAGTCAAATCCTTTAAAATCATTGGTTACTTTATTTTGGCTTACGATCAATTCGCAAGTATCATAAAGCATGTTTGCGATATCTAGTTTAAGACGCTCACCAAATAAGGCATGACGACGGCGTTTGTATACTACTTCACGCTGTGCATTCATTACGTCATCATATTCTAATAAACGTTTACGAACACCAAAGTTGTTTTCTTCTACTTTTTTCTGTGCACGTTCGATAGATTTAGTCATCATAGAATGCTGAATAACTTCACCTTCTTTAAGTCCCATTCTGTCCATAACTTTTGCAACTCTTTCAGAACCGAACAAACGCATTAAGTTATCCTCAAGAGAAACATAGAACTGTGAACTTCCTGGATCTCCCTGACGACCAGAACGACCACGTAACTGTCTGTCTACACGACGCGAGTCATGACGCTCTGTACCAACGATTGCTAAACCTCCCGCAGCTTTTACTTCTGGAGATAATTTAATATCGGTACCACGACCAGCCATGTTTGTTGCGATAGTAACTACTCCAGCTTTACCAGCTTCTTCAACGATTTGAGCTTCTTGCTTATGCATTTTAGCATTCAATACGTTGTGTGTGATTCCTCTCATTTTAAGCATACGGCTTAATAATTCTGAGATCTCTACAGAAGTTGTTCCAATAAGAACTGGTCTTCCTGCTTTTGATAATTCTGTAACATCTTCGATTACAGCATTGAATTTTTCACGTGTTGTTTTGTAGATATAATCTTCCTTGTCAATTCTTGAAATTCCACGATTGGTCGGGATTTCAACAACATCCAGTTTATAAATCTGCCATAACTCACCAGCTTCTGTAACCGCTGTACCTGTCATGCCGCCCAGCTTGTTGTACATTCTGAAATAATTCTGTAATGTAACAGTTGCAAAAGTCTGCGTAGCAGCTTCGATTTTTACATTTTCTTTTGCTTCGATTGCTTGGTGAAGACCGTCAGAATAACGACGTCCGTCCATGATACGGCCAGTCTGCTCATCGACAATCATAATTTTGTTGTCCATGATCACATATTCTACATCTTTTTCAAAAAGAGCATATGCTTTTAAAAGCTGTGTTAAAGTATGGATGCGCTCACTTTTTACACCAAAATCCTGAAATAATCTTTCTTTGGCTTCTGCTTCAGCGTCTTTGTCTAATTTTTGTTTTTCGATTGCTGCGATTTCTGTTCCGATATCTGGAAGTACGAAAAAGTCTGAATCAGTATCTCCAGAAAGGTATTTAATACCATTATCTGTTAATTCAACCTGATTGTTTTTTTCTTCAATCACAAAATATAAAGCTTCATCAATTTTATGCATTTCACGGTTGTTATCCTGCATGTATTGATTTTCAGTTTTTTGAAGCAATTGTTTAATTCCTTCTTCACTCAAAAACTTAATTAAAGCTTTGTTTTTAGGCAAACTTCTGTAAGCTCTTAATAATAAGAAACCTCCGTCTTTAGTATTTCCTTCTTTGATTAATCTTTTAGCTTCTGCTAAGAAACCATTTGCTAACTGACGCTGTTGTGCAACTAAGTTTTCAATTTTTGGTTTCAATTCGTTAAACTCATGACGATCTCCCTGAGGAACTGGACCTGAGATAATAAGCGGTGTTCTGGCATCATCGATTAATACCGAGTCAACCTCGTCGACAATCGCATAATTGTGTTTTCTCTGTACCAGATCACTTGGTGCGTGCGCCATGTTATCTCTTAAGTAGTCAAAACCAAATTCATTGTTGGTTCCGTAAGTGATATCGGCATCGTATGCTTTTTTTCTTTGTTCTGTACTTGGCTGGTGGTTATCGATACAATCTACAGATAAACCGTGGAATTCAAATAATGGTGCTTTCCAAGTGCTGTCACGTTTTGCCAGGTAATCATTCACAGTTACTAAGTGTACACCGTTTCCTGTCAAAGCATTTAAGTAAAGCGGTAAAGTTGCCACTAATGTTTTACCTTCTCCAGTCTGCATTTCGGCAACTTTTCCTTCGTGTAAAACCATACCTCCAATTAACTGAACATCATAATGGATCATGTCCCAAGTAATGTCCTTTCCTGCAGCATTCCATTTGTTTGCCCAAATTGCTTTTTCACCTTCAATGGTGATATAAGATTTTGCAGCAGAGAATTCACGGTCTTTTGGAGTTGCCGTAACTTCGATATGTGAGTTTTCTTTAAAGCGGCGAGCCGTTTCTTTAACAACCGCAAATGCTTCAGGAAGAATTTCCATCAAAGTTTTTTCAGAGATTTCATAAGCTTCTTTTTCAAGAGCGTCAATAGCATCATAAAGATCTTCTCTTTTGTCGATGTCTTCGATGTTTTCTACTTCTGCTTTAAGCGAAGCAATTTTAGCATCCTTATCAGCTCTGGCTTCTTTTATTTTTTCTTTAAAATAAACGGTTCTTGCTCTTAATTCGTCGTTTGAAAGACTCATTAGAGAAGATTCGAATGTTTTAATTTTGTTTAAGTAAGGTTGTAAAGCTTTGACATCTTTTTGCGATTTATCGCCGACAAAGACTTTAATAATACTGTTTATGAAACTCATGATTTATTGTATTTCTATTTTACGTATATATTTGAACCAAAAAAAAAGCCTCTATGATGAGAGACTTTTTCATTTGGTTTATTTTTTAATATTCATCCTCATTCCAAAGATAATCTTCGTCTGTTGGATAATCAGGCCAAATTTCTTCCATTGATTCATATATCTCGCCTTCATCCTCGATAGACTGAAGGTTCTCTACTACTTCTAATGGAGCACCAGCTCTAATAGCATAGTCTATAAGTTCATCTTTGTTAGCAGGCCATGGCGCATCACTTAAATAAGATGCTAATTCTAATGTCCAATACATCTGTTATCTGTTTAGTTTTGTGCAAAAATAAATTTTTTACTGAAAAAGACAAGTAATTTTTGATTTATTTTAATAAAATTTAAGAACGTCTCTTGTTAAATTCCAATATTTAAACTCAAAATCCTAAAAAAGGCGTTTAAAAAACCAATATTTAAATTTCAATTTCCAATGCTGGAAGGCTATTTCAGTATTTTCTAAAATCGAAAGAATTTAATTTTTTTCTTTGGAATTTGGGATTTCAAAAAGCTGGATTTTTAAGAAATTTACTTTCTCGGAATCCACTTCACTTCCTCCGCTTTTAGGTCAAACGACAACTTCCGTGCCAAGACAAAAAGGTAGTCAGAAAGTCGGTTTAAGTATCGAATTGCGATTTCAGGAACGTGTTCGTTATGGCTTAAATGGACGGCTAATCGCTCTGCACGACGACAAATACAACGTGCGATATGACAATGTGACACGGTAGAGTGGCCGCCTGGTAAAACAAAATGCGTCATTGGCGGCAGACTTTCTTCCATTTTATCTATTTCATTTTCCAATAATTCAATATCCGAATCAATTATTCCAAGATTTTTTAATCGAAGTTCGCCGTTTTTTAAAACTTCTTTCTCCTGAGGTGTTGCCAAAATGGCACCAACTGTAAAAAGACGATCCTGAATTTCGATTAAAATAGTTTTATAATGCGAATCCATTTCCTGATCGCGAATTAATCCGATATAAGAATTTAATTCGTCAACAGTTCCATAACTGTCAATACGGATATGATCTTTTGGCACACGGGTTCCTCCAAAAAGTGCTGTGGTTCCTTTATCTCCCGTTTTTGTATATACTTTCATTTTTTTTAAGGTTCTAAGTTTCTAAGCTGCAGAGGTTCTAAGTCCTTTACTCTGAAATTAATTCAAAGAATTAATTTCAGAGTAAATCTAAAATCTAAAATCTAAAATCTAAAATCTAAAATCTAAAATCTAAAATCTAAAATCTAAAATCTAAAATCTATCCCGTCCCGAGGTTTCGGGATCGGGACTAAAATCTAAAATCTAAAATCAGAAACCAAGTTCATCATGCAGTTTTTTAAATCGCAGTCGGGCTTTTTTATTAAATTCCCATTCATTTCCAAATTCGGCGGTTGATTCAATTTTTGAACATTCTAGGCAGAGTATGGTCTGGCAGATGAGTTCATTATTTTTAAAATATAAAAATCCAAGTTCTGGCTGATAGCAGCCTGTTATATTAGCATTTTGGTATGTTTTTTTGTCTTTTATAATTGCGTTTAATTCCGAAATTTGAAAAAGACTAAGTTTTTGTTTTTTCCGAATCGTATTGATAAACTGACCTTTTTCGTTAATAGGAGTAAAGGTATGCTCTCCTTTATAACCAATATAATCAATTCCGATAACAGAGTCACAGTCAAAACCTTTTAAATAGGATAAATGTAAGCCGGTTTTTATTTTAACTGGATTTTCGCTCAACCATTTTATTTCTATACTTGGTGGTTTTGGCGGAAGCAGCTGTGGAAGAGAACTTTCAATTTCTGCTTCTTTTTTACAAGATGCGAAACTCAATAGCATAAATAAAAAATACAGTAAACGCATGGTTTGATTTTAGATTTTAGTCCCGATCCCGAAACCTCGGGACGGGATAGATTTTAGATTTATTCTGAGACTTTAAAAAAGTTCTTATAATTTAAAATTTTAATCAGTAATGAATTTAGATTTCAGTTCATTTTTTCCAATCTAAAATCTAAAATCAGAAATCTACAATTTTTTACTCGTGTCGCTTTCTATCAAACCGTCGCGCAAACGAATTACGCGATGTGCGTACGCCGCGATATCTTCTTCATGAGTTACCAATATGACCGTGTTTCCTTGTTCGTGGATATCTCCAAAAAGTTTCATTATTTCTACCGAAGTTTTACTGTCTAAGTTTCCCGTAGGTTCATCGGCAAGGATTATCGATGGTTTGTTTACCAACGCACGCGCAACAGCCACACGCTGGCGCTGTCCTCCAGAAAGCTGGTTGGGCTGGTGATCCATTCTATCTGCGAGATTAACCTGTTTTAAAACTTCTGTGGCGCGGGCAATTCGGTCTGCTTTTCCGTAGCCGGCATAAATCATTGGCAGCGCAACATTATCCAAAGCGGTTGTTCTCGGTAATAAATTAAAGGTCTGAAAAACGAAGCCGATTTCTTTGTTTCGAATTTCGGCCAATTCATCATCCTGCATTTGACTAACATCTTTTCCGTTCAAAACATAATGTCCAGAAGTGGGAGTATCCAAACAGCCTAATAAATTCATTAAAGTTGATTTTCCAGAACCAGAAGGCCCCATCAACGCAACGTATTCTCCTTTGTTTATTTCTAAATTAATTCCTTTTAAAACGTATACGATTTCGTTGCCTAAAACAAAATTTCGTTTAATGTCGGTTATTTTAATTAATGGTTCAGCCATTTGATTTTACAATTTTGGATTTAAATGTACAAAACACTTTTCAATAAATCATAAGTAGTTTGTAATTGCTTTTTGTTACAAAAACGCTTTCATAAATAAGGGTAGCCTGCTATATTTATAAAGCTGAAAAGGTTAAGATTGGGTTGATTGGTTTTGAATAATTGTTATTTTTTTTAAATGTTTTATAGTTTTTAAATGTTTTAAATTTTAAAAACATGATAATAATGTAATATATGAAGCTTAGGTCTTTAGTAAATTTGAATTATATATTAATTAAATAATCAAAATTATGAAAAATATAAAAATAGCTGCAGTAGTTGCAATGTTAACGTTAGGATTTACATCATGTAAAGATGAAAAACAAGAAAAAGCACAAAAAACAATTGATTCATATGTCGCTTACGTTGACTCGGTAAAAAATGTAAAAGCCGATGATTTAAAAGAAAATTGGAAAACTGTAGAAGCAGAGTACGATAGAAAATCTGCAGAAGCAAATTTAGCTTTGGCTGACATTAAAGATAATACAGCTGAAAGTGAAAGAATTAATACAAGTAAAGCAAAATACGAAGAATTTAAAAATGAAGTTACCGCCCTTTTTGCCCCTCCGGCTCCAAGCCCGAAACAACAATTGCGTAACGCTTTATTTGGTGAAGGAAAAATTGGAGACGATATGAGTTTCAGCTGGGTAAATGCTCAAAATATTCATAGTGTTTACCAACAGTTTGTTCATACTGTCGAAAACAATAAAGACAGTTATTCTAGAGAAGACTGGGATGAAATAAAAGTATTGTATGAAGCACTAGACAGTAGAAAGAATACTGTAGAAAAAGAAGGTTTAACAGCTGAAGACAATAGAAAAATTGCCGGTCTAAAAATTAAATTTGCACCTATGTATACTGTAAACAGAATGGGAGCAAAAGCTGAAGAAAATAAAGACGCAAAAAAATAAATTAAATTTTGAATTAGTGAAAAAAGGCGATCCATATGGATCGCCTTTTTTATGTTCTAATGGTAAAATGACACTGAGATTTATTTACTAATTAGTTTTTCAAGTCTTGTAATCATTTCCTCTTTTTCTTTCAGCATACGCTCATAGAGAGCAATTTTTTCTTCATGTAACTGAATAATCTTATCTATTGGATTATTGTTATTAATTATAAATCCAATCGTACTCTCATCGTTAAATGTATTCGCAATAACATTTAATGCCTGTTCTTCATCAAAATTTTGAAAAGCTTCAACAGGAATTCTCAAAGAATTTGAAATTTGTCTAAGCAGATTGTCTTCAATTATTTCTTTCTGTTCCAACATAGAAATTTTTTTCTGGTTCCAGTCTTCTCCCAAATCATAAGCAAGTGCTTCCTGTTTGATACCAAGCATTTCTCTGAATCGTTTTACGTTTCTTCCCTGATGAATTTTCTGTTCCATAATTGAGTGTCATTTTCTAGAGGTTCAAAGATAAAGTTATCCGCATAAAAAGTATGAATTTCAAAGATAAAAAAACATCTTATAAAAGTTCTTTTTTTGTCAGATATTATGTCAGAATGTAGAATGATTCCTCTTAGTAGTAATAGGATCAAAACTGAAGAACACAAAGCAATTAAAAAACAAACTTTTAAATTAGATAAAAAAAAGACGACCAATAGGATCGTCTTTTTTATACTCTTATGATAAAATGTTCTTTTGGTTGTTCGTATCTAAAAAATACAAATCCCCATTGAAAGGTGTCGATGGTTACTTTTACTTTAGGATGATTTTTTATAATTTCCCAAGCATCTTCCATTTCCTGCGACCAATGAATATCATCAAAAATCCAGACAGAATCGTTATTTATTGTAGGCAGTAAAAGTTCAAAATAGGCCAAAGTGGCTTTTTTAGAATGATTTCCGTCAAAATAAATCAGATCGTATATTTTTGACTGCAGGTTTTCTGCAATTAAAAAAGATTCAAATTCAGAAATTATACTTTCTACATTCGTGCAGTCAAATTGATGCAATTGATTTTTTGCGGTATTTCCTGTATTGGGGCAGCCTTCGAGCGTTGTTACTTTTGCTTTAGGGTTCCCGAGAGCCAAAGCAGCTGTTGCCAAACCTAAAGAAGTCCCTATTTCTAAAATAGTATTGGACTGAAAATACCTGGTAACACGAAATAATAGTTTAGCTCTTTTCGACGAAATTCCCGCTGTTTTAGCAATTTTCGCAATCTGTCTTCGGTTTGATTTGAAAACTTTTGAGCCCGCTCCAAAATCAGTTACTTCAATAAAATTCTTATTTTCTAAAAGTGATTTGCGATAGTTTTCTAAAACCTGATATTCAGGTTTGGTTTTTTTGTCATAAAAACACTTTGTCAGTAAATTGAAAACAAAAGGCGAATGAACCGCGTGTTCGTTTTTAGATTTCCAAAGGAATTTTAAATAAGAATTTATTTGAAAGAACATTTTGTTAACTTTTCAGGATCAATTTTAATTAGTTACAGCTACTAATTTAATATCAAAAATAAGTACAGAACCCGCTGGAATCCCTTTTTGATTGTAACTTCCGTAACCCAAATGAGCAGGAATTATAAGAACACCGCTGCCGCCTTCTTTAAAATATGGAATTCCTTCTTTCCAGCCTTCAATTAACTGACTAAGCGGAAAAGTTGCTCCGTCGGCATTACTTTGGTCAAAAACAGATCCAGATAGTAAAGTTCCTTTATAAACAACTGTTACTGTTGATGAAGCAGATGCTTGTTTTCCTGTTCCTTGTTCATTAATAATAAAATATAAACCAGTTCCGGTTGCCTGCGCTTTTGCAGTAAGATTGTTTTTGGCTAAGTATTCTGTAATTTGTGTTTCGTTTTCTGCAGAATAATCTTTTGGCGTAATGTTTTCAGGATTTTTGCCTCCGTCAATAGAACAAGAAGTAAAAAGTGTTAGGATAAATAACACTGCTAATAATTTTTTCATGTGGTATTGTTTTTTTTATGATGGCTAATATAATAAAATTAGTTTTTCATGTTCTTCTGACACATAATTTTAACTTTCGAGTTTTGCCGAAAGTTCAAACCAGCGTTCTTCTTTTGCATCAATTTTTTTGATAATATTTTGAAGCTCGTTAGCTTTTTTCTCAATATCAGCATCGGCAACTTTTCCGTCAGAAAATAATTGTTCGATTTTAGTTTTCTCGATTTCAAGATCTTTAATCTCTCTTTCGATTTTCTGATATTCTTTTTGCTCATTAAAACTTAGGTTTCCAACCGGATTGTTTTGTTTCCAATCTTTCTTTTCGGCTTTGTTTTCTTCTTTTTGAGCAACATCGGCACTGTCTTCATACGCTCTAAAGTCAGAATAGTTTCCTGGGAAATTTTCGATTTCACCTTGTCCTCTGAAGATAAATAAATGATCCACAATTTTATCCATAAAATAACGGTCGTGCGAAACAACCAGTAAACATCCAGGATAATCTAAAAGGAAACTTTCTAGAACATTCAGCGTTACAATGTCCAAGTCGTTGGTAGGCTCATCGAGAATTAGGAAGTTTGGGTTTTGAATCAAAACGGTACATAAATACAAACGTTTCAATTCGCCTCCGCTTAATTTTTCGACATAATCGTATTGTTTTTTCGCATCAAAAAGAAAACGCTCTAACAATTGCGAAGCCGAAATGATTTTGCCTTTTGCCAGCGGAATGTATTCTCCATATTCTTTGATGATATCGATAACACGCTGTCCTGGTTTTGGGTTGATGCCAGATTGTGTGTAATAACCAACTTTTATAGTGTCACCTTTTACAACACGTCCGCTGTCTGGCGGAATTGTTCCTGTAAGAAGATTTAAGAAAGTAGATTTTCCTGTTCCGTTTTTACCGATAATTCCGATTCTTTCGCCACGCTGAAAATCAAAACTAAAATTATCCAGAATGGTTTTCTCTTTAAATTTTTTAGAAAGTTTATGAAGCTCAATAATTTTGCTTCCCATTCTTTCCATATTGATTTCAAGCTCGACTTTATTTTCTTTTCGTCGGCTTTGGGCTTTTTCTTTAATAATATAAAAATCGTCCTGACGGGATTTAGATTTTGTAGTTCTCGCTTTTGGCTGACGACGCATCCATTCTAACTCCTTTACAAATAAGTTTTTAGCTTTGTCTACACTGGCGTTTTCAGACGTAATGCGCTCTTCTTTTTTCTCTAAATAATAAGAATAGTTTCCTTTATACTGGTATAATTTTCCATTGTCCAATTCAATGATTTCATTGCAGACACGTTCTAAAAAGAAACGGTCGTGCGTCACCATAAACAACGTAATGTTTTCTTTTGCAAAATAACTTTCAAGCCATTCGATCATTTCAAGATCTAAATGGTTGGTCGGCTCATCCAAAATCAATAAATCGGGACGATTAATTAAGATAATTGCCAACGAAAGACGCTTTTTTTGTCCTCCCGAAAGATTTTTTACTTTAAGTTTAAAATCTTCAAGTTTCAGTTTAAAAAGAATCTGTTTGTATTGTGTTTCAAAATCCCATGCATTATGCTGATCCATTCCGTCAAAAGCTTTTTGATAGGCTTCTTCGTCTTGAGGATTTTCTAATGCTTTTTCGTAAGCTTCAATAATTTTAAGAGTTTCATTATCCGAAGCAAAAATGCTTTCTTCGATAGTCAGTTCGTCCTGCAGATTATTGTTCTGAGAAAGAAACGCCATTCTAATACCTTTTCTTAATACTACTTGTCCGGTATCCGGCTCATCCAAACCATTAATGATACTCATAATGGTTGTTTTTCCAGAACCGTTTTTGGCAATAAAAGCGATTTTTTGATCTTTATTGATTCCAAAAGAAATGTTGTCAAAAAGAACTCTTTCGCCAAATGACTTTGATATATTTTCTACTGATAGATAATTCATGTTTGTAAAGTGCTTAAATTAAAGTCTTTATTGGTGTCGTATACTGTAAAGATCTCTAATAAGGTCTCTAATTTTAGAGAACTGTTTTTTATTTTTGTTGGCAAAGATACCCTTTTGAACGTAACAAAAAAAAATAGCGGGGCGCTATCTTTTACTTTGAAAATTTAATGACTCCGTAATATTGGTATTCTAAACCGCCTTAGCTTTTTTGTGACAAAAAAGAGGGTAATTTGTTTAAGTTACTCATTCAATCTTCGCATTTACAATTTCAAATTTTTCTATTATCGAATAAGCACTATCTCTACTAAATAAAATTTAGGGTAATTTAACGAATTCTATATTGCGGGCTCTGGGCAGACTCACTTTCATGGCGTTAATTTTATTTTTTTTGTCTTTTAAAAAATAGACACTCCCATTGTAATCCATAATATTAAAAGCATTTTGGTAAGTTGAAACTAATTGATATTCGTTTTTTGGTTTTAATTGAAAAAAAAGTTTTCCTTCTTTTTGAAAGATCAGTAGTGTAGAATTGGTTTCGGCAGAAAAATACTTCCCAGTAAAAGAATCTAAGTCTGCATGTTTTGCAATTTGAACTTTTGAAAATGTAATGGTATCTGTACTAGTGATATAATTTAGAAACCCCTTTTTGTGGTTTAGTTCCATTATCCTTGAACCATTTTTAAATCTATTTTCGGATTCTGCTTCAAATGGAAGCTTGTTAAAAAAAAGTTTTCCATCTTTTATTTCCATTTTAAGTCCCGCACCAGTTCGTTCATTTTTATACCAGCCCGTATAAGTATATAATACAGATTCAGGTATGTTTATTGTTTTTTCTTTTTCTTCAGTTTTAGTTTTTTCTTTTTCTGAAATAAAAAGATTTCTCAGAATGTCGTTCAGAGGGTTTTTGCTTTTGTCAAACTGTGAGGTATTGCTCAAGAATGCAATTGAAAGATTCAATTCTGGAAATGTTTCTAAATTTGCCCTATAGCTTGCTGTAGCCCCATCATGCGCAATTTGCTCATAGCCATTATATTTTAGCATAAATAAACCCGCAGCATAATTATTCATTTTACCATTATTAAATTTTTCAGTTTTACATTGTTTAGAAAATAGAGAAGGAGTTCCAAATTTCCCCGATTGATAAAATTCATTCCATTTTAATAAATCTTCTGTATTTGTTATTAAACCGCCATTACCATATGCATCTTCATTGGGCATATTAGTTTGATATTCACCCTTGTCAAAATCATAGGCTATAGCTCGTTCTTTTACGATTCGATTATGGTTGTCTCTCCATTCTGTATGGATCATTCCTGCCGGAATAAAGATATTTTGCTTAGTAAACTCTGCCAGACTTAAGCCGGTAACTCTTTCTATAATAATCGCAAATAAGGTATAATTTGAATTGCTGTAGATAAATTCGGCTCCGGGTTTATTGTTTAAGGTTTTTTGGGATGAGATTATTAGTAAAGCATCATCATTTGTAAAAGTTTTTGTGGTTCTTCCCCAGCCGGTAAGACCAGCAATAGATCCCCAATCTTTTATGCCGCTGGTGTGATGCATCATTTGTTCCAGAGTGATAATGTCTCCATAATCAGGAAGTTCTGGAATATATTTTCTAACATCATCATTTAAAGAAAGCTTTCCTTGCTGTTCCAGCAGTAAAATTGCAGCTGCTGTAAATTGTTTAGAAACAGAACCGGCTTCAATTTTAGATGTTAAGGTGAGAGGAACATTATGTTCTAAATCGGCCATTCCGTAAGCTTTTGAGAAAATGATTTTTCCATTTTTCTTTATAGATAACTGCGAACCAGGATTTTCTGGTAAATAAACCGCCATCGCTTTATCAATAAGAGCAATAGTATCGTTTAATGTCTGTGAATTGCAAGCAAGAGATGTTAGCAGGAGTAAACAAAGAAGTATTCTGATCTTTTTCATAGGCATTCTTTTTTGTCGGTCTTATTTTTTGTAATTGTACAAAAATGAATATGCTGACTTAGTATGAAATTCTAGTAACAACTAAATCATAAAGTTCATAATCAAATAAAATAATTCTAGAATTATTTTGCAAGAGCAAGTTACACAATAATCATAAATACAGTTTGATCTTTTGTGTCTTCTTCAACTCTGTCTTTTAAAACTTTTGTAATCATTTTAAAAAATCAGGTAAAATCAACTCATTTATTTGCATTTTTAATTCTTTGGGGACCTTGTCAAGAATATATTTTAATGTGCTGTTTTGTTTAAGAGTAATCACACAATAACATATAGTAATTACTGGAGTTCTTTTGAAAATCTTATGCGCAAAAGAAAAGAAAATAGTATTTTTTATGATTTACACTTGAATCAAGACAAACTGCAGAGGGATTGAAAAAAGGTTTTACAATTTTTCCTGTTTGATGTAGTTGCTTAGAAAAGGACTTAAATCCAGATAATGCAGCTGCTGTGGCACATTGATAATAGGTTTTCGAATTAGGGATTCATTCGTGAGAAAATAATGAAGTCCGTCTTTCGTTGCAATTCCTTCTATTTGATGAAAGGAAAGTTGCAGTTGGATTCGGCGTTTGTTTCCAGATAAAAAATCATAGTTTTTAAAATCGTAGAGCAGATATAGAAACGGTTTGCCAATTTTAGAATAACCGCATAAAACGAGTAGTTTTTTGTTTTCTAAATAAGTCGCTCCAGTCACCAAACCTTGGGTATCGAGCGTCGATTTTAATTTTGCAACTTGAGAGCCAGACTTTTTGGAGAGTGAATAAATACTTGTTTTAGAAGTTTTCCACTGTTTGGTAAACAAATAAATACTGTCTTTGGAAACGATAAAAGCTTCACAATCAAAATCGGTTTTATTGGGTTTAGAAGTAGAAAGAGCAGCTTGATTAGAATAGGAAAACGAAATCGTTTCTATTTTAGGATTTTGCTCTAAGAAAGATTTTTTCTCGATTTTAAAGATTTTTAAATCAGATCTATTTCCGGAATAATTGTTTCCAAAATCACCAATATAGATATGGGAACTATCTTGTGAAATCTCTTCCCAATCGTTATTTACAATCTCATTTAAAATTATTTTCTTTTTGATTTTTCCTAAAGAATCAATCCCGTAAATAGTCTTGTCGTGATCGTCATTATGTGTCCAGAGTAAATTCTCAAAAGCAATTAATCCCGAAGTTTCTTTAATCGAATCAGACAGTTGCATTGAATAGAGAGGTTTTACTTTAATATTTTCATAAACGCAGCTTTCGTCATTAACAACAGCGCTCTCATTATAATTTTTTGCAAGCAAATCTCTGCAGCCGGCAGTTTGACCTTGTGCTGTTGTGATTACTAAGAAGAAAAACAGGATTGTCCTTTTCATTTAATTGTATTTAACACCTGTAAAAATAAGACTTTAATGCCGATTAGAAAGGTTTTTAGAGTTATAGAAAACTCCCTTAAAAGTCCGATTTATAATAGTATAAGACAATTCTTACTTTATAGCTTTTTTTAATCTGCTTACTAAAATACTTTTGGCAAAAAATAGAAAATAGAGGTTTATCTATTGAGGTTTTTGATTTACATCCTGCTAAAATTTCCAAAATTATGTGACTTGGAGATGCGAAGCTGTGCCAGAAAATAAGACCTAAAATTTAAAATTATGAAAATAGGAATAACTTTTAGTGCTTTTGATCTGCTTCATGCCGGACATATTAAGATGTTAGAAGAAGCTAGAAAACAATGCGATTATCTGATTGTAGGGTTACAGACAGATCCTGCATTAGATCGTCCAGAAAAAAATAGTCCAACACAAACAGTAGTCGAAAGATATATCCAGCTCAAAGGCTGCAAGTTTGTAGACGAAATTATTCCTTACGCAACCGAACAGGATTTAGAAGATATTTTACGTTCCTTCGAGATTGACTTGCGCATAATTGGAGAAGAATATAGAGAGCTAAATTTCACAGGTCGTAACTACTGCGAAGAGAAAGGAATTGAGATCTATTACAATACACGCGACCATCGCTTTTCGAGCAGTGGCTTGAGAAAAGAAGTTGCTTTTAGGGAATTGTCATTAGGTAAATAGTTGTAAAAAAATTGAATAAAGATACTAATCAAAAAGTAGCACTTGTAACTGGTATTACAGGTCAGGACGGATCCTATTTAGCCGAACTATTATTAGAAAAAGGATATCAGGTTCATGGAATAAAGCGACGTTCCTCTTTGTTTAATACCCAGCGAATTGATCATATCTATCAAGATCAGCATGGAGCGAATGTAGATTTTAAGCTACATTATGGAGATTTGACCGATTCTACTAATATTATCAGAATAATTCAGGAAATACAGCCTGATGAAATTTATAATCTGGGCGCTATGTCACATGTAAAAGTTTCTTTTGATTCTCCAGAATATGTTGCAAATGTAGACGGATTAGGAACTTTAAGAATTTTGGAAGCCGTCAGAATCTTGGGTTTACAGAAAAAAACAAAAATTTATCAAGCCTCAACTTCAGAGCTTTATGGAGGTTTGGCCGAAAATAAAAATGAAAAAGGATTCTACGATGAAAACTCACCTTTTTACCCCCGTTCGCCGTACGGAGCAGCAAAAATTTATGGATTTTGGATCACTAAAAATTATCGCGAAGCCTATAATATGTTTGCCTGTAATGGTATTCTTTTCAATCACGAATCTCCAAGACGAGGCGAAACTTTTGTAACGCGTAAAATTACAATGGCAACTGCAGCTATTGCGAAAGGAAAACAAGACTGCCTATACCTTGGAAACCTAAATTCGCAAAGAGATTGGGGGCATGCCAAAGATTATGTTGAAGCAATGTGGAGAATTTTACAGCAGGACATACCAGAAGACTATGTGATTGCTACAGGTATAACCACTTACATTAGAGATTTTGTCATTATGGCTTTTGCAGAGGTTGGGATAGAACTAAAGTTTGAAGGAGAAAATGAAAGCGAAGTAGCTAGAGTAGCAGCATGTAACAATCCTTTATACCAATTAGAAAAAGGAAAAGTGGTAGTACGAGTAGATCCAGAATATTACCGACCTACAGAAGTGGATCTTTTAATTGGAGATCCTGCCAAATCTAAGACAAAATTGGGATGGAAGCCTAAATATGATTTGGACTCTTTGGTTAAGGAGATGGTAGCGAGTGATTTGAAATTATTCTAATAAGCTATTGAAAAAAATATATAAAATTAAAGATAGAGTTTTAAAGAGTAAATTTACAGTTGACTCATTTTGGGCTTTATTTGGAAACATAATCGCGAAAGGACTGGCTTTAACATCGGGGATTTTAGTAGCTAGATTTCTTGGAAAAGATGTTTATGGTGAATTTGGCATGATAAAAAATACTTTAATGTCTCTTGCTATTTTTTCTACTCTGGGATTAGGTTACACGTCAACAAAATTTATAGCAGAATACAAATTAAGTAAACCAGACTACATTCCTTTGATTTTGAAGTATTGTCGTCTTATTACTTTGTCTGTAAGTAGTTTTTTAACTTTAATATTTTTTTTTACCGCAAAAGAAATTGCTTACTCAATTCTGGAAAATGTAAATTTAGAGATTCCGCTTAAGTTTATGTCATTTTGGTTAATTTTTAATGCAGTTTCTACAACTCAACTTGGGATATTGGCTGGTTTCGGCTCCTTTAAAGAAATTGCTAAAAATAGTATTATAACAGGTATTGCGACTTTTATGTTAAGTCTTTTGCTCACATTCTTTTTTGGCTTGAAGGGTGCACTTACAGCTCTATTAATTGTACAGATATTGGACTGTTTTTTAAATTATAGACAAATAAAAATTAATTGTAATGAACTCATTATTAATAGCGTTAGAGATAAATCGTTTTTAAAAGAAATACTTTTATTCTCTATTCCAGTGTCTTTGCAGGAAGGTGTTTATGCTTTAACGTCTTGGTTAATAAGCTTGATATTAATTAAGTTCTCAAATTATGGAGAATTAGGAATGTATTCAGCCGCCATACAGTGGAGTGTCATAATTTTATTTATTCCAGGAATAATGAGAAATGTAATATTGACTCATTTGTCCGAACAAAAAGATAATTTGGATAATCATAAACGGATCTTAAAACTGACTATCATTGTTAATGTAGTAATGACTATGATACCTGTAATAATTGTTATTGCAATTTCAAGTTTTCTTGGTTCCATCTACGGCACTTCTTATAACGGGATCAGTACGCTAATAAATTTAGCAGTTCTTTCAACCGTGTTTATTAGTATTAGTAATGTCTACTCTCAAGCGTATATGTCAATAGGGAAAAATTGGATTATGCTTGGTTTTAGAGTTATAAGAGATTTTGGCATTATAGGATTCTTTTTTGTAGTTAAATTTTTTTTTAGAACAAGTGCCGAAGCAATTTTATTTAGTGTGTTTATTCTAAATTTTTTATTCATGATTTTAATGGCAGTATATTATAAATGGAAACTGAATTAATTTAAAAATGTTAGGATTTATTGTCATAATATTTTTTTTAATAAATTGTATTTTAATAAATCAAAGAGTTAAGATTCTCAAAAATCAAAATTGTATGTCGATTTTTGACGGCTTGTTTTTTGGGGGATTTTTCTTTATTTTTATTCCAATTTGCTATTCTTTTTGGGTTGGTAAAATACAATTGGTAGGTTTGCCAGACTTTCTTCCAGAAAAGGATTGTAACATAATATTTTATGGCATTTTTTCCATAACGTTTTTTGGAATTTGTTCTCTTCAATTTTCAAACAAGAAAAAATTTTTAACGAGAAATTTAAAAGTTGTCGAAAAAAATTTTTTTGTATTGACATTATTGATGTATTTCTTTTCTCTTATTGTTTCATTTATAAGTTCAGGTAAACTTGATGGAGGAAGCCATTGGTATAGAGCTAACGAAGATTTGTATCAGAAAAGCGCTATGTTTGTTTTGCTAGGGCAAATTCATAATGTCGGAAGAGTTGTCATTCCTGGACTTTGTTTATATTTTCAGCTGCATTACCTACGGACAAATAAATTTTTTAAACCACATTTTTTTATTGCTTTTTTTGTAATAGTTTTTGAGCTTTTTTTAGCAGGAAATAGAATTGTTATATTATTTTTTGTCTTTTCCATTATTATCCCTTTTGCCATAAGAAAAAAAATAAAAGAGATTTTTTACATCGCAATAATATGTTTTCCTATACTTTTTATTGCCAAGTTCTGGCCGATGGTAAGGGGAATGATTTGGGCAGAAAAAGTTTCAATTGAAAGGACTGTTGATGTAATAAAATTGGCATATAAAAGTGAAGTTGTTGCAAACGATTCTGAGTCAGACGCAATTTTAGTTTTAACTGAAGGATCTAATTTAGTGGCATTAAAATATATAACAGATAATTTTCCTAATAAATATGATTATTCTTTAGGAGAAACTATGGTCTTGAAATCTATAGGAGCAATAATTCCTAAAAGTATATGGCCCTCAAAGCCTGATGGCTTAGGTAATTTAGTTGGCGAAAAAGCTTTAAGTGGATTTTCTTTATATCTAAACGTTACATTATTAGGAGATGCATGGGCAAATTTTAGTTTTTATGGAATTTTCTATATCGTTTTAATGCTATTTATAATAGAAAAGTACTTTAAAAAATCTCTATTTAAACTACTTAGTTCAATATTCTTTATGGTCGCGATCGCAAGTTGGAGATTCGATTTTTCGTATTATTTTATTACGATTTATATATTACTATTTTATTTTTTAATCTTAAAAATAAGTATAGTAAATAAAATGTGTAACAAAATTAGCTTCTTAATTTTTAAGAATTGATTATGATTAAAACGGCAGTATTTTATCACTATTTAGCCTCTTATAGGGGACCTGTTTTTACTGAATTAATGAAATCAAGAGTAATAGAATTTACTATTTATTCAGGTCTTGAAAGTGAAATTGATATAATGAAAATAGATGAAAAAAAAGCTAATGATGAGGTTTGTGATGGAGGTTTGAGATGGCGTTTTCTAAAAAATAGATGGATATTTAAAAATAGATTTTTATGGCAATCGGGACTGATTAGTGTAATTCTTTTTGAAAAATATGATTCATTTATTTTTCTGGGATCTCCATATCATATTACAACATGGGTTGGAGTACTAATAGCAAAGTTTAAAAGAAAAAAAACTTATTATTGGATGCATGGTTTTTATAATGACAAATTAGGCATAGTTGATTTTATGAAAATAAAGTTGTTCTATAAATTACCAACTGGCTTTTTTTTGTATGGAAACAGATCACGATCTATTTTAAAAAAGCATAGAGTTAAGTCTGATAAAAATATGCATGTAATTTATAATTCTCTTGATTATGAGGAGAGCTTAAAACAACGTTATTTAATATCTAAAGATGATGTTTTTAGTTATAGAAGAAATTTTTTTAATGATGAGTATACTCCTGTAGTCGTTTTTATAGGACGATTAAATGATGTTAAAAAATTAGATATGCTTATTAATGCTCAACATTTATTATACAAAACAGGCAAGACAAAATTTAATATAATAATAGTAGGAGACGGAGAGAAAAGAATTAGTCTTGAAAAACAAGCTTTAAAATTGGGTTTGGAAGATAATGTGAAATTCCTTGGAGCAGTTTTTAATGAAAAGATAAATTCTGAGGTTTTAATGTTTGCAGATTTATGTGTGGTTCCTGGTGAAGTTGGGCTTACTGCAATGCACGCATTATCTTATGGAACACCTGTAATATCTCATAATAATTTTAACATTCAGATGCCAGAAGTTGAAGCTATAAAAGTAGGTGTGACGGGGGATTTATTCTGCTATGGAAATACGGATAGTTTATCAGAAACAATACATCAATGGTTATTAAAACATCCATTAAAAGAACATAATCTTATGAATGCTTGTTTTTCTGTCATTGACACTTACTATAATCCAATATATCAAAGAAAAGTTTTTGAATCTGTGCTACTAAAAAGTTAGATAAGATGGAAGTTTTAATGTCAAAGCTTAAAAGAAGTGATAAAATTGCAAGTATATATAGGTTTTATAAGAGGTTGAAAATAAAATATGTTTACAGGTTAAAATTTGTACATCCAACTTTTAACATAGGAGGAAAATGTAAAATAAGTAAAGATTTTCAAGCAGATGAATATTCTTATGTTGGAAATAATTGTTTGATTTATCCAGGTGTTTCAATAGGAAGATATACTATGTTAGCACAGAATGTCCAAATAATCGGTGCAGATCATAATTATGATATACCAGCATTACCAACTACATTTTCTGGCAGACCAACTCTAAAAAAAACCATCATCGGTAGAGACGTTTGGATTGGAGCAAATAGCATTATAATGGCGGGTGTGAAGATCTGTGACGGTAGTATCATTGCAGCTGGTTCTGTAGTAACAAAAGATGTTGAGCCATTCGTTATAGTAGCAGGAGTTCCTGCTAAGTTTTTACGAAAACGTTTTGATTCTGATGAAAATGAATTGGTTCATTTAAATATGTTAAATGGTAAAATATTGAAAAATGTACGTAATAAACCAGTTGCCATTATTAATTAGTTTAAATCTGTTTTTTGATAATTTATGAAAAATCAAATTCCAAAATATATAGATACCATTCCAAAATCAGATAAAATTTACAGGCTTGGTTGGAGAATTGTATCCCTATTTTTTTTTAAGCCATTTTCACTTCCATCGTTTAACGGCTGGCGTATTTTTTTATTGAGATTTTTTGGTGCTGAAATAGGTGAAAATTGTGTTATTCATTCCTCTGTTTATATACCATCTCCGAAGAATTTAATTTTCGGATCACATTCTGCTATGGGGCCTCAAGTGCAACTGCATTTTGGTAAAACAATCATTGGAAGTAAAGTTACTATTTCGCAAAGAACTTACCTGTGTAGTGCAAGTCATGAAACCACATCAATAAATACACCTTTCAAAGCAGGTACTATTGTTATAAAAGATTTTGTGTGGATTGCCAGTGAAGCATTTATTATGTCTAATGTAATTGTTGGTAAAGGTGCTGTTGTTGGTGCTAGAGCTGCTGTTTTCAAAAATGTAGATGAATGGACTATTGTTGGAGGCAATCCCGCAAAATTTATAAAAAAGAGAGATATTTATGATAATTAATGATTTTATTCCTGTGCAAACAACCCCTTTTTCAACAAGAATAAAGATTAAAATTCACGTCTGGCGATTTGTTAATGTAACAATTTTTAGACTTTTCCCCAATCAAATAAAAAAACCGAGGATATTATTGCTAAGGATGTTTGGCGCTAAAATAGCATCAACAGTGAATATTAATAGAAAAGCTAATATAGAATTACCTTGGAATTTAACGATGGGACATCTTTCCAGTTTGGGGGCAAATTCTTGGGCATATTGTTTGGATAAAATTGAGATTGGTCAAAAATGCTGTATAGGGAAAGATGTTTATCTGATTACGGGTAGCCATACCATCGAGTCTGTAGCTTTTAATTTGATAACCAAACCAATTGTGATTAATGAAGGGTGTTGGATTGCGACAGGTAGTTACATTTTATTTGGTGTTACATTAGGCAGATTTTCTGTAATTGGAGCTAAGTCATTAGTAATTAAGAGTACTGAAGATTTCGATGTAGTGGGAGGTAATCCTGCCAAATTTATAAAGAAAAGAGAGTTTAGTTAAATAATATAAAATGATTTCAATACTTATTCTCACCAAAAATGAGCAACAAGATTTACCAGGTTGCCTTCAATCGGTAGCCTGGAGTGATGACATACATGTGTTTGATTCCTTTAGTGATGATAAAACATTAGAAATTGCGAGAAAAGCGGAAGCAAATATTACTCAGCGTGTTTTTGATAATTGGTCAGCACATCAAAATTGGGGACTGGCAAATATAAAATTTAAATATCCGTGGGTTTTATATATTGATGCCGATGAAAGGGTTTCAGATTCATTATTAAATGCTATTAAAAATCTCCAATTGGATACTAATTCCGCATTTGTTGCTTATGAACTAAGAAGGAGAGATTTTGCTTGGAGTGGAAAATGGTTGAAATATTCGCAAATGTCTCCTTTTTATCTGCGTTTATTTCGTCCAGAAAAAATGCGTTATGAAAGGTTAGTAAATCCAGTTTCCTTACCCGATGGTCCTACTAGTAAAATAGAAGGATATTTAGATCATTATCCTTTTAGTAAAGGTTTTAAATTTTGGATTCAAAGACATTTGAGTTATGCTGATATGGAAGCTTTAACACGAGTAAAAGATATTAATAATGATATTTCTTTTTCTCTTAAGAAAGCATTATTTAGTTCTGATTTTACTGAAAAACGTTACCATCAAAAAGGGCTTTTCTACAAAATGCCTGCTCGTCCTTTAATAAAATGGTTCTATATGGTAATCATTAGAAAGGCATTTTTAGATGGAAGTGCCGGTTTTACTTATGCCACTTTGCAATCAATTTACGAATACTTTATCGTTTTAAAAAGTAAAGAGCTTCTGAAAGAAAAAAAAGAATAAAATTTTATTCTTTTTAGATAATAAATTTTTATGAAAGTTTCCTTAATTACGGTTTGCTACAATCGTAAAGCAACCATTGCACATTCTATTGAAAGTGTTTTAAGCCAAGATTACCCAAACATCCAATATATAGTTATAGACGGTAATTCTTCAGACGGTACACAAAAAATAATAGAATCCTATTCCGATAAAATTTCGATCTATATTTCAGAGCCGGACAAAGGAATGTATGATGCTATTAATAAAGGCTTAAGTTTAGCAGCTGGAGATGTGATCGGATTATTACATTCTGATGATGTTTTTTATGACACTACAGTAGTTTCGAGTATAGTAGAAACCTTCAAAAAAAATCCTGAAACAGATGCTTTATATGGTAATGGATTGTACGTTACTAATGATGAGCGACAAAAAATAGTTAGAAACAGAATTGGCGGCGAGTATAACTATAAGAAAATAAATCGTGGCTGGTTACCATTGCATCCTACAGTTTACATCAAGAAAACTGTTGTTGAAAAATATGGCTACTATAATCTAAATTTTAAGATTGGTTCCGATACTGAATTTTTATTAAGGTACTTATATAAATACAAAATAAACATTACGTATTTAAATAAGTATATCATAAAAATGAGAATGGGAGGACTAAGCACCGATTATCGTAAGGCTATAGAGGTATTAGTAGAAGATTATAAAATCTACAAATTTCACAATTTGTCTGCTGTTAAAGCAGTTTTTCAAAAAAAGCTGCTGGCTTTAAAGCAGTATGTTCAAAAGTAAAGCATGTATTTAATATTCAATAATGATTGGGTTATCTTATGAAAATTCTTGAGAAACTGGCACAATATCGTTTCTCCCGATATTTCAAACTAATTTTTATTATTTTCGATTTAGCAATTTTCAATTTGTGTATTGCATTGTCTGCATTAGCCCGATATGGAAATCTAGAGAGGCTTGGTCTAAAAGAAGTTCAGACAATTTCGCTATTAGGGAATTTCATATGGATTTGTTTATTACTTTATCATGATTCGTACAGAATAATTCGCATTGAACCGATCGAATCGATGCTGGCGAGAACGATAAAAAAAATTGTAATTCATGCATCTGTAACAGCAGTATTTGTTTTCTTTTTAAACTATTCTGAGATATCACGCTTTCGACTAGCATACTTTTACATATTTTTCTTTTTCCTGCTGATGTTCTCACGATATATGTCAATGAAATTGCTAAAGTATATTAGAGCTAAAGGCTATAATTTTAGAAATTTTGTTATTGTTGGAGCCAATGCTGCAGGAAGGCAGATAAGAAAAATTTTAGCCGAAGACTTGACTAACGGATACCGTTTTTTAGGTTTTTTTGATGAAAAACCTGTTCTTGAAAAACCTGAAAACTATATTGGCGGTTTTGATGCAATACAGGACTTTGTTAAAAAAGAAAAAGTTGACGAGATGTATATTTCGCTCCACATTGATAAAATAGAAATAATCAATAGGATGGTAAAAATATGCGATCAGAATATGGTTCGGGTTAAATTTGTTCCAGATTTTCAACAATATACAAAGTCTAATAAAGTCGAAATAGCATATTATCAAAATACTCCGATTTTAATTTTTCATCCCGAACCTTTAGAATATGCCGTCAACCGTTTTTTTAAAAAAGTATTTGACATTTGTTTCTCATCATTGGTAATCGTGTTAATTTTCCCTTGGCTGTTTCCGATCATTATGCTGCTTATAAAAATGGAATCTCCGGGTCCTATATTTTTTAAACAGGAACGTTCAGGCAGAGATAATCACTCTTTTAAGTGCTGGAAGTTTAGGAGTATGAAAGTAAATACGGTCGCAAATACGAAGCAGGCACAAAAAGGAGACAGTAGAATTACGAGGTTTGGAGCTTTTATGCGAAAAACAAGTATAGATGAATTGCCGCAGTTCTTTAATGTTTTTATTGGAAACATGTCTGTTGTAGGTCCTAGACCTCACATGGTAAATCATACCAATCAATATCGTGCATTAATCAATAATTATTTGGTTCGTCACTATGCAAAACCAGGCATAACAGGATGGGCACAAGTAAACGGTTTCAGAGGAGAAACCAAAGAACTTATTGATATGAAAAACCGGGTTGAATATGATATTTGGTATATTGAAAATTGGAGTTTACTTCTTGATTGTAAAATTGTTATTAAAACAGTTTTGAATGTTTTTCATGGTGAAAAAAATGCATACTAAATCCCTCATTTCCTTATAATACTTTTTGTAAAACATATTGTTCTGCCAGATCTCATCAGATTGCGGATTCTCAATTTTAAATTAAAACTTTAATGAAATCTAAATTGTTTTTTCTTGTAAAAAGCACTGTCTTTTGGTGTTTTTTGTTTTTATTTTTTTCGTGTGCATCGAAGAAAAATATTGTTTACTATCAAGATATTGATAACATCACTTCTGGGCAAAATGCAAATTCGTACGAGATCAAAATTCAACCAGATGATTTACTACTGATTATTGTTTCTGCAGATGATAATGAAGCTGCACAGCCTTTTAACCTGAAAACCTATAATGCGTCGGCAAGCAACAAACTAGATGTGGCACGCGGACAAGAAACCATACAGCAGTATTTGGTAGATCATGAAGGAGATATTGAATTTCCAGTTTTAGGGAAGATTCATGTTGGAGGATTGTCTCGTACAGAAGTGCTGCAGTTATTGAGAGATAAAATTGGAAACTATATTAAAAATCCCGCAATCAATCTTCGAATTACAAATTTTAAATTTTCTGTCCAAGGAGAGGTTAATACTCCTGGAACTTATACTGTTGCCTCAGAAAGAATTACATTGCTAGAAGCTTTAAGTATGGGAAAAGATTTAACCATTTATGGCAAGAGAAATAACATCTTAATTATAAGAGAGGTTAATGGAGCAAAAAGCTACAACAGAGTTGATATTACAAAATCAGATTTTATTAATTCTCCGTTTTACTATTTGAGCCAAAATGATGTGGTTTATGTAGAACCCAATAAAACAAGAGTAAATTCATCTGCTGTAGGACCAAATACTTCTGTGATTATTTCGGCAGTTTCCATTTTAGTTTCACTTGCTGTCTTAATTTTTAAATAATGCAAAATATGAAGAGTCAAGATTTTTATGATGATTTTATAGAGGATGAAAACGAAGGCTTAGATTTTCGGGAGCAGTTGAGAAAATATGCAATTCATTGGAAATGGTTTTTACTAACAATTTCAATTGGGCTGGCTGGAGCTTTTTTACATTTGAGATATACTCCGTCGGTTTATCAAGCTTCTACTTCTATATTAGTTAAAGATGAGAAAAAAGGCGGTATGCTTTCAGAATTATCTGCTTTTTCAGATCTTGGTTTTGGAGGAAACATAAGCAATAACGTAGATAATGAAATTGAAATATTAAAATCAAGGACACTGATTGAAAGTACGATTCAAAAATTGAATTTAAATGTTTCTCTTTTCGTTAACGAAACTGTAGTGAAAAGTGATGTTTATAAAAAGGCCCCCATAAAAATTGTTTTTCTAAATAAATCGAAGCTGTTTTATGAATCGAAAATGACTTTGAAATGTCATTTTTTAAATGAAAATGTATTCTCATTAGAAAGTATAAAGGATGACGAAACAAATTCAGTTTTATTAGGTAAAAAAGAATTTAAATACGGTGAAAAGATCGAAACCGAAATAGGTGCCTTTATTATTGAAAAGACTTCTTTTTTTGAGAATAAGCATACCGATGAATATGAATTTGTTGATATAGAAATAACCCCTTTAGATGATGTTACTGATAAATTTAGAAAAAATCTAAAAGTAGAACCTGTTAGTAAAACAAGCAGTATTGTAAATATTTCTATTTCAGATCCAGTAGCTCAAAAAGCCACAGACTTTTTGGACACTATGATCCAAATTTACAATAAAGATGCGGATGAAGATCGAAATATTGTTTCAGAAAACACCTCAAATTTTATTGCAAACCGCTTAGTATTAATTTCTCAAGAACTAGACGGAGTAGAGCAAAACGTAGAAAGTTTTAAAAAAAACAATCAATTAACAGATATAGAATCAGAAGCTAAATTGTTTATTGATGGTTCTAATGAATTTAATAAAAAAAGTGTTGATGCCGAGATTCAATTGAATGTTATTTCGTCTTTGCTGGGGTTTATTGCAAAAAGCAGTACTACAGATTTACTGCCAACTAATATTATTTCTGATAAAGGAGAAGCTAGTGCTTTAATGACATCTTACAATCAGCTGGTTTTAGACCGTAACAGAATTTTAAAATCTGCTACCACAGAAAATCCAACTGTTGTAAAACTAGAACACGATATTTCTTCTCTTAAATCGAATATTGCAGAAAGTTTGAAACGTATGCAGTCTAATCTCCAGATTCAAGCCCGTGATCTGAGAGGACAAGAGAGCGTTTTAAAAAGTAAAATTGGGAAAATTCCGTTACAAGAGAGACAGTTTAGAGTTATTGCAAGGCAACAAAAGGTAAAAGAAGAATTGTATTTATACTTGCTGAAAAAAAGAGAAGAAACAGCCATTTCTTTGGCCGCTACTGAACCCAATGCGCGAGTTATTGATTTTGCAAAAGAAGAAAAAAATCCCATAAGCCCAAAAAAGAAGATCATTTATCTGGCAGGAATCTTATTAGGTTTGTTGGTTCCTTTTGGGATTATTTATGTAGATGATTTGTTGGATACAAAAATTAAAAGCAAACTAGACCTTGAAGGCAAGACCCAAATTCCTTATGTTGGTGATATTCCTTCTTCTGATGATGTTGAAAGCTTGATTAAATTCGACGACAGAAGCAGTTCTGCAGAAGCGTTTAGGATCGTGCGGACAAATCTTGAATTTATGGTCAATAAAGATGATGAAAAAACAGCTAAAACAATTTTTGTCACTTCATCGTTTGCTTCTGAAGGAAAAACATTTGTTTCTGCCAATCTTGCCGCAACATTTGCGATGTCAGGAAAACGTGTTTTATTAATTGGAACGGACATTAGAAACCCTAAATTTGATAGATTTGTGGACTTTCCAAACAAAGGTCTGACTAACTATTTGACGTCAAACGATAAAGACATACAAGGGTATATTGTAAAGCATAGAGATTATGAGAATTTTTATATTCTGCCTCCTGGCGTAGTGCCGCCAAATCCGGCAGAATTACTGATGAATCCTAAAGTAGAACAGCTTTTTGAGAACCTTAAAAAAGAATACGATTACATTATAGCAGATACAGCACCAGCCTGTTTGGTTACAGATACGATTGTGATCGCTAAAAACGCAGATGTTTTTGCATATGTAATGCGTGCCAATAAATTAGAAAAGAGAATGTTATCTGTAGTGAATTCTTTTTACAAAGAAAAGAAATTACCAAATATGTGTATAATTCTTAATGATACTGACTCGACAAAAGCATATGCGTATGGCTATGGTTATGGTATTAGGGAAGAAAAAAAACCTTGGTTCAGAAGATTTTTTTCTTAGTTAAATGGGTGTAAAATGCAAAAAAGCGATTCAATATTGGATCGCTTTTTTTGTTATGATCTAGAAAAAGGTTCTTTAAAATTTAAAAAAATTATTGTTGGATATGGTTTCTTTTAAAGCATCAACAGTATCGATTTTTATTTTTTGAGAAAATGCCGCTATGTGCTTAGAATGGTGGACATCTGTCCCTGCAAAATTATACATTCCTTTTTTTAATAGCTGTTCTGCAATTTTAGCAATATGCCCGCCGTAATATCCGACAACAGAAAGGAGATTCAATTGAAATAAACAGCCTGCGTTTTTTAGTTTAGTATATTCACTAAAGTTTTTATGATAAAATAAATAACGTTCTGGATGGGCTAAAACAGGAATGTATCCAGCGACTTGCAAATCAAAAAGAATCTTGTACAATTGTACCGGAGCGTTCATGTAAGACATTTCAACCAATACATAGTTGTCTTTTATAGTCAGCAGTTTCTCTGTTTTAAAGTGAGTTTCAAACCAGTCATCCATAAAATATTCGGCTGCTGCCAAAAACGGAATATTAATATTATTCTTTTTTAAAGTAAGTCTTGTTTCAATAGAATTGCTGATAATCTCTTGAGGAGAATTATTCCATACATAATGGCTGATATGCGGTGTTGTGATAAATTGTGAAACACCAATTTCTTTAAACGATTCTGCAAGTTTAGCCGTCTCAGTTATGGTTTTTGCACCATCGTCGATTCCAGGTAATAAATGAGAATGAATATCAACAAAATCCTCACCAAGAAGATCTTTTAAATAGGGTTTCGGTTTAAAGAATGATAACATTCGGCAAAAGTAAAAATAAATTGATTGTATTTTCCTACTGACTGTCTTTTTTATTTAGAAGTTTATTGGTAACATATGGCATTCAAAGATAATTTTGCTCTTTGTGATTAATGTGCTATTTTGCATTGTCGAAAAGATAATATTTTATGAGAATAAAAGAGAATTTGTACAATCAAAGGATTATTTCTATTGATGCTTTGCGGGGGATTACCATTTTTGTAATGATTTTTGTAAATGAATTGGCTAGTGTGGCAAATGTACCGCAATGGATGAAACACATGCCTGCAGACGCAGATGCAATGACTTTTGTAGATTTAGTTTTTCCTGCTTTTTTATTTATTGTTGGAATGTCGATTCCCTTTGCGTTTAATGCCAGACTTTTAAAAGGCGATAGTAAAAAGGTAATCTGGACACACACTTTAAAAAGAGCCTTTGCACTTATAATTATTGGTGTTTTTATGGTCAATGCTGAATATGGTTATGATGCGTCTAAAATGATTATAGCTCCTGCCTTTTGGGGGCTTTTAGCGTATTCAATGCCAATTCCGATCTGGAATAAATATCCGAAAGATTTTCCGCTTTGGCTTAAAAATATTCTGCAGTACGGCGGAATATTGGTTTTAATTGCCTTATACTTTTTTTATATTCAGGATACCGGCGAAAGAGGAATGACTCCAAAATGGTGGGGAATTCTTGGCTTAATTGGCTGGGCATATCTTTTTACAGTGATTTATTATTGGCTGGTAAATGGCAATCTTTGGGCAATGATCGGATTTCTGATTTTTTCTGTGACAATGAATTCGTTAAATCTAGTCGAAAATTCTTTTGTGCAAAATACAGCATGGCTGAGCTTTATAGCAGGACATCTTACGCATGCCTCTTTGGCTTCGGCTGGAATAGTTGTTTCACTTTTGTTTTTTGATAGAAAAACGGCTTCCAAAATCAATTGGGCAGTTATCGGTTTTATTGTTTTGTTTTTTACTGTGGGATTTTTTCTGAGACCCTTTTTTGGAATCTCCAAAATACAAGGAACTCCATCGTGGACAATGTTGTCGGCAGGAATCTGCACCGTTTTATTCTATTTTTTGTATTGGTTAATGGAAATTAAAAAACAAACTAAATGGAGTGAATTCTTTATGCCCGCAGCTGCAAATCCATTATTGATTTATATTTTACCCGGCGTTATCTATTATTTCAATCAAGCATTTGGTCTTCATATTATTCCGGATTACTTTAGAGAAGGAGTTCCAGGAATTATCTGGTCGCTGGTTTTTTCAACAATAATGCTTCTAGTAATGAAAGTATTGAATAAATATAAAATTCAGATGCAGCTTTAAGATTTTTTTTATTTCAGGTTTAAAGTTTTTCATAACCTGAAACCTGAAACCTGAAACTTGAAACAATGAAACCTGAAACAACATTTTTTACAACTGTACAATTACCGATTTGATCTTTAAGACAGATCCAGAAACCGGATTATAATTGACAAAGTTAAATTTGCACAAATTATGTATGTTTAAAAGTTTTCCGTCTTTACGACCGTCTTGTCTAAAATCGGTCCACAGAATTTTTACGGTAGAATAATCTTTTGGAGAAGCAGGCAGATTGACTCTCGGGTGCGAACCTCCGTGTACACAGCCGGTTCCTTCAGCATTTCCTTCTCTTGCCTGTAATTTTATATCCTGCGAAGACTGATAAGTTATTTCAACATATTTTGAATCATCAGGCAAATTCGCAGCAATACCATCATTAGTTTCTGATGGCTTGATCGTTACATTTAATTCGATTTCTCCTTTCGGATTATCTTTTGCAGTAACAATAATAATTTCTTTTTGTAAACGAACTGCATTTAGAGTTTCTTCATTTTCGATTGAAGGCCCGGCAATAAACCATTTGTTCGTTTTTACCAGATCCGATTCATTTCTTAATTGTTTTGTTGAAAAACCAAATAAGGCAGTTAATAAAACTATAAAACAAATTTTCTTCATAAAAAATATTATCAGAGTAGTCAAATATAGTTTTTTTGCCAAGATTAAAATTCTTTTTCAATAGCACGAAAATTATAGTTTGTTATTCTTAATAAAATTATAAATTTGTAAGACAATGCTTTTAAAATATTGTAAGTGAGTAGTTTAAAAATAAAATTTGCTGTGTTTTTAATTTTTACCACTTCATTTTGTCTGGCGCAGAATGACAGTATTACTATGGGAAATCACGATATTTTAGATGTTATTCATAAAATCTTTGACAAAAACGATTCGATAAAAAAAGACAGACAGAAGAAAATAGCTTTTTCATTGCTACCTGTTCCTGTAGATGTGAATTCGAGTACAGGTCTGGTAGTTTCTTTTTTAACCACTTTTTATCTGGGCGAAGACCACGAAAAAACAAAAATGTCCCAGGTTACTTTTTCGCCTTATTTTAGTTTTACAAAACAATACGTTTTCCCAGTTCAATCCTATGTTTATACCAGTGAGAACAAATGGAATTTTATCGGCGATTATCGGTATATGATTTACCCGCAATATACCTATGGTATAGGTGAACATAATTCTAAAGAAAAAATGTCAACATTAGATTATCAGCAGTGGCGTTTTTATCAATTTATAACCCGAAAAGTAATTGGAAATTATCGTTTAGGAATTGGGTTTCTTTTTGATAATTACCAAAATATTTCTGAAGAATCTTATATTGATGTTCCGACCGATTATTACAAATACATGAATGGAGATTATGCTGACGAAAGTTCTTTTGGTTACGCCATTCAAGGTTTGTATGACTCTAGGGAAAATATTATTAATCCGGAACAAGGATTGTATATCGAAGCCGATTTGCGGATCAATACCAGCGGTGTCGAAGGAGACAAATGGCAGTCTTTGTATATAGATGCCAGAAAATATCATTCATTTAGCAAAACCAAACACCGCGTTTGGGCTTCCAGAGCTTTTTATTGGTCTACTTTTGGCGGAAAACCGCATTATTTGGATCTGCCGAGTATCGGTTGGGATCGTGACGGAAAAACGGGACGCGGTTTTACAAAAAACAGATACAGAAGTAATGTCTTGATTTATTTTGAAACCGAATACCGAACCGATATTAGTAAAAACGGTTTTTTTGGAGCGGTTTTTTTTACCAATATTTCTTCGGTTTCTAAATTAGAAACGTATGATTTTAAAAAATGGAATCCAGCTGTGGGAACCGGAATCCGTATAAAGTGGAACAAACGGAATGGCAGCAATTTGGCGCTGGATTACGGAATCAGTAAAAACGATTGGTCTTTGCGTTTGGGATTATCAGAAAATTTCTAACTTCGGCCAAAATCTACAGACCCTTTTCATGCAGTTATCGATTATTATCCTTAATTATAATGTTCGTTATTTTCTAGAACAATGCGTTTTGAGCGTTCAAGAAGCCATTACGACCATTGAAGCAGAGATTATTGTGGTCGACAATCATTCATCAGACGATAGTGTTTTGATGATGCAGGAAAAATTTCCAGAAGTAAAACTGATTGTAAACATTGAAAATTTTGGTTTTCCAAAAGGTAATAATATTGGTTTTTGTCAAGCGAAAGGAAAGTACGTTTGCATTTTAAATCCCGATACAGTTGTTGCCGAAGATACTTTTACAAAGATTCTGGCTTTCGCCGAAAGGCAAAATAATCTCGGAATTGTTGGCTGTAAATTAATTGACGGAACAGGAAATTTTCTGCCCGAAAGTAAACGCGGCATTCCGACGCCCTGGGTGGCTTTTACGAAGATTTTTGGTTTATACAAACTCTTTCCAAAATCAAAACTGTTCAATCAATATTATGCCCAGCATCTAAATGAAAACGAAAGTGGAAAAGCTGCCATTTTGGTTGGGGCTTTTATGTTTTTAGAAAGTAATTTATATGAAGAATTAAATGGTTTTGATGAAGACTGTTTTATGTATGCAGATGATATCGATTTGTCATACCGTGTGCTGCAGAAAGGGAAAAATAACTTTTATTTTCACGAAACCACAGTTTTGCATTATAAAGGAGAAAGCACGATAAAAGACGAAAAATACATGAAACGTTTTCAGGAAGCTATGAATTTCTTTTATGCGAAACATTTTAAGAAATCTTGGTTTTTTAGCATTTTTATTCAAATCGGAACTTGGTTTTTCTCGTTCGCAAAAATGTTTCAGGGAAATGTAAAAGAAAAACCATTGCCAGAATGCTATATTTTGTACTCCGAAAATGCGAATTTATCGGAAAAACTAGCTTCGATTTTAGAAAATAAAGTTAGTTTTTTGGATTTGAAAAAAGAAAAAATGGTAAATTCGTGCCTGATTTTAAAGGGTAAAAAGACAGAGATCATTTTGGATAATCAATATGTTTCATTCAAAAAATGTATCAATATAATAGAAACTCTTAAAGATAAGAACATTACTTTTAAGATTTTCCCTAAAAGGACTGCTTTTATTATTGGAAGTAATTTAAGAAATGGGAGAGGGGAAATCAGAATAATTAAGTAAAAATTATACAAAGTATAATTTATGTTTAAATTTTTCAGTAATTTCGCAATCAGAAAATCAAAATCATCCTTTAGAATAACAATATGGCAAGATTTGAATTAAAGCTTCCTAAAATGGGAGAAAGTGTCGCTGAAGCAACTATTACAAACTGGTTGAAAGAAGTAGGAGACAAAATTGAAGCTGATGAAGCAGTGCTTGAAATTGCAACTGATAAAGTTGACAGCGAAGTGCCTAGCGAAGTATCTGGAATTTTAGTTGAGCAGTTGTTCGGAAAAGATGATTTGGTGCAGGTTGGGCAGACTATTGCTATTATTGAAACAGAAGGTGGTGAAAGCGCAGTTACAGAAACAGCTAAAGAGGTAGAAACTTCGATACCGGCTGAAGCGGCTGCGATTGAACAGACAATAGAAGCTGTTAAAGAAACTGTCGTTGCACAGGATTTTAGCAGTTCAGAAAAATTCCTTTCGCCATTAGTAAAAAATATAGCAAAAGAAGAAGGGATTTCTGTTACTGAATTAGACGCTATTGCAGGCTCTGGAAAAGAAGGCCGTGTAACAAAAGAAGATATTTTAAAATATATAGAAGACCGTAAATCGGGTGCTGTGCAAGTGCCAAAAGCAGTTGAAGAAACTCCAAAAACGGTAGAAGAGGCTCCAAAAGCGATTGAAGAGGCTCCAAAAACGGTTCAGGAAACTCCAAAGGCAGTTGTTGAAACTCCAAAAACAGCTGAGCCAATTGTTGCAAAAACACAACAGCCAGTGCCTGTTTCTGTAAATGGAGGTGACGAAATTATAGAAATGGACAGAATGCGTAAACTGATTTCGGGTTACATGGTAGCTTCAGTTCAGACTTCTGCTCACGTACAATCTTTTATAGAAGTTGATGTAACAAATATTGTAAAATGGAGAGATAAAGTAAAAACAGCTTTTGAGAAAAGAGAGGGCGAGAAATTGACTTTTACTCCAATTATGATGGAAGCGGTTGCAAAGGCGTTAAAAGATTTTCCTGGAATGAATATTTCTGTAGATGGAGAGTACATCATTAAAAAGAAAAACATCAATTTAGGAATGGCGGCAGCTTTGCCAAACGGAAATTTAATTGTTCCTGTAATTAAAAATGCAGATCAACTGAATTTGGTTGGAATGGCAAAAGCGGTTAACGATCTAGGAAACCGTGCAAAAACTGGAAAACTAAAACCAGACGATACACAAGGCGGTACTTACACTGTTACAAATGTAGGTACTTTTGGAAGTGTTTTTGGAACTCCGATTATCAATCAGCCGCAAGTTGGGATTTTAGCTCTTGGAGCAATTCGCAAAGTGCCTGCAGTTATCGAAACGCCGGAAGGTGATTTTATCGGGATTCGTCAAAAAATGTTCTTGTCGCATTCTTACGATCACAGGGTAGTAGATGGCGCATTAGGAGGAAGTTTTGTAAAACGAGTAGCAGAATATTTAGAAGCTTTTGATGTAGATAGAGATTTCTAAAAGACAATTATAAAAATAGATTAAAAACCGATACGTGTAAAAACCTATCGGTTTTTTGTTTTGTAAGAAAAGTTTAGGACTCGGAGCTTTGGCTGCAAAAGAGTTATTTGTAAAAAGTTAAAATCGAAGATTTGAAAGCTTTTTTAGACAAAAAAATCGAGAATAAAGGAGGATATTCGGCTTTAAAAATTACATTTGTAAACTTATAAAAATTAGAAATGGAATTAAAACTTAACAAACCAATTTGCTTTTTTGATCTCGAAACAACGGGAATTGATATCGGTAAAGATAGAATCGTAGAAATTTCAATATTCAAAGTTTTTCCTAACGGAAATAAAGAAAGTAAAACCTGGCTGGTTAATCCAACAATTCCAATTCCACCACAAACAACGGCAGTTCACGGTATCACGAACGAGAAAGTAGCCAACGAACCCACTTTTGCAGAACTGGCACCGCAGGTTCATAATATGATAAAAGACAGTGATTTGGGTGGTTTTAACTCCGATCGTTTTGATATTCCGCTTTTAGCAGAAGAATTGCTTCGTGCTGGAGTTGATTTTGATATGAAAAATAAAGTTTCTGTAGATGTACAGACTATTTTTCATAAAATGGAAGAAAGAACTTTAAGTGCTGCTTTGAAGTTTTACTGTGGTAAAAGTTTAGAAAATGCGCATTCTGCAGAAGCAGACACTATGGCGACATATGAAATTCTAAAAGCACAATTAGATCGTTACCCAGAATTAGAAAATGACATGAAATCTTTATCGGAGTTTACAACCCGTAAAAAAATCGCCGATTTTGCCGGAATGATCGCTTTTGATAAAGATAACGAAGAGATTTTTACTTTTGGAAAACACAAAGGGGCAAAGGTGGAAAAAGTATTAGAAGCAGAACCTGGCTATTTCAGCTGGATTCAAAATGCTGATTTTCCGTTGTATACCAAAAAAGTTTTGACAGCAATTAAATTAAGAAAATTAAATACGAAATAGAGTTGTTGAGCTGCTAAGTTTTTTTGCATAGTTTTTCTAGAACCTTAGCACCTTAGAATCTTAGACCTAAAAAAAAATGAAGATTATTTGTGTCGGCAGGAATTATGCCAATCATATAGAAGAGTTGAAAAACGAACGCCCGAGTGAGCCTGTTGTTTTTATGAAGCCGGATTCTGCGGTTTTATTAAAACAGCATCCATTTGTAATTCCAGAATTTTCGGAAGATGTGCATCATGAAATCGAGATAATCATAAAGATTAATAAAGTTGGAAAATATATTGAGCCCAAATTTGCTCATAAATATTACGATGAGATAAGTGTTGGAATTGATTTTACAGCTCGTGATCTGCAAAGTAAATTAAAAGAAAAAGGGCTTCCGTGGGAAAAAGCAAAAGCTTTTGATGGTTCGGCTGTTGTTGGAGATTTTTTGCCAAAAACCGATTTTGTTTCTATGGAAAACCTTAATTTTGAATTGCGAAATAATAACGAGACAGTTCAAAAAGGAAATTCTGAAATGATGCTTTGGAAAATTGACGAATTGATTTCGCATGTATCACAGTTTTTTACCTTAAAAATTGGAGATATAATTTTTACAGGAACACCAGCAGGTGTTGCAGCCGTAAAACCAAATGATGTTTTAGAAGGCTTTTTAGAAGATAAAAAATTATTTAGAATACAAGTAAAATAATGGCTTTAAAGTACAACCTTTCGAAAGTATATGCGCTTTCAGATAACGATCCTGAATTTGTAAACGAAATTTTAAATTTATTTGTTACAGAAGTTCCTGAAGACTTAAAACAAATCAAAGAAGGAATTAAAAAGAAAGATCATAAATATGCTTATTCTTATGCACATAAAATTAAGCCGACATTAGATTTAATGGGTTTGAATGTGGCTTTCGAAGAAATTCTGCAGGTAGAAGCCTGGACAAAAGCAGAAGGCAAGAAAAAAGATATTATTGAAACTTTTAAAAGTATTAAAATACAAGTTAAAGAAGCAATTAAAGAAATCAAAAAAGACTTTGATTTGTAAATAAAAATAAAGCCCAATTCTGTTTTTGTGAAAAGAATTGGGTTTTATTTGTTTTCCCCCGACTTAAATACCATTTTTTAAAAATAAAATGAATGCATTGTTTTACTAAGATTCAATGCGGTAAACTTTTTTTCTTAATAATGACTTACTGTTTTGAGTAAGTAAAATTTTCCACAGACATGAAGGCAGCAATTATTACCATAGGGGATGAAATCTTAATTGGTCAGATCGTAGATACGAATTCGGCTTTTATTGCAAAATCGCTGGATAAAATTGGCGTTGAGGTTGTAGAGATGCTTTCGATCAGCGATGATAAAAAGCATATTTTAGATACTTTTTCGCAATTTCAAAATAGAGTAGACGTAGTAATTGTGACCGGTGGCTTAGGTCCTACCAAAGACGATGTTACCAAAAAAACATTCTGCGAATACTTTGATGATGAGTTGATTGTAAATCCAGAAGTTTTGGCTCACGTAACGCAGTTGATCGAAGGATTTTACAAAAGGCCGATTTCACAATTAAACAAAGATCAGGCTTTGGTGCCGTCAACATGTACGGTTTTACCTAATAAGGTAGGAACCGCTCCGGGAATGTGGATGAAAAAAGAAAACACTGTTTTTATTTCATTGCCGGGAGTTCCGTATGAAATGAAATATTTAGTAGAAGAAGAAATAATTCCGAAAATTGTTCGAGAATACAAACGTCCTTACATTATTCACAAAACGATTTTGACTTATGGTCAAGGCGAAAGTTTAGTCGCAGAGCGTATCGAACACTGGGAAAACAATCTGCCGGAATTTATAAAACTGGCTTATCTGCCAAATCCTGGGCGCGTACGCTTAAGATTAACGGCTAGAGGGACAGATAAAGAGCTTTTAGAAGCCGCTATAGAAGAAAATGTAACCTCGCTAGATGCGATCATTCATGATATTATTGTAGGTTATGATGAGAACGAGACACTGGAGACTGTAGTAGGGAAATTACTTTCTAAACAAAATAAAACAATTGCTACAGCAGAAAGTTTTACAGGCGGAAGAGTAGCGTCGCTGCTGTCTGCTGTTCCGGGAGCGTCGGCGTATTTTAAAGGAAGTGTGGTTTCTTATGCCACCGAAGCCAAAATAAATGTTCTGGAAGTTTCGGAAGAATTAATAGACGAGTATTCTGTAGTTAGTGCGCAGGTTGCATCGGCTATGGCTTTGAATGTTAAAAAGTTACTGAAAACCGACTACGCAATAGCAACGACGGGGAATGCAGGGCCCTCAAAAGGAGATTCTGATGCCGAAATCGGCACTGTTTTTATTGCTTTGGCAACGCCAAACGACATAATTGTAGAAGAATTTAACTTCGGACAACCGCGTGAAAAAGTGATAGATAGGGCTACTGTTAAGAGTTTAGAAATATTGCAGAAAGAAATTTTAAAAATTGTGTAATATTTTTTTGCTACAATGGTTTATTTTTCTTTTCTTTGCACCCTGATTTTGAATAACGATAAAAGATAAGTATAATGTCAAGAGTTTGTGACCTTACAGGTAAAAGAGCGATGGTAGGAAATAACGTTTCTCACGCTATGAACAAAACTAAGAGAAAGTTTTCTGTAAACTTAGTTAAAAAGCGTTTTTATCTTCCAGAAGAAGATAGATGGATTACTCTTAGAGTAGCAGCATCTACGATAAAAACAATTAATAAAAATGGAATCACTGCAGTTTTGAAAAAAGCGCAGTCAGAAGGATTTATCAAATAATCTTTTCCTAAATAAATATATAGCAAGATGGCAAAGAAAGGTAATAGAATCCAGGTAATTTTAGAATGTACTGAACACAAAGCTTCTGGTGTTGCAGGAACTTCTAGATATATTACAACTAAGAACAAAAAAAATACTCCAGACAGATTAGAGATTAAAAAATTTAATCCAGTTTTGAAAAGAGTAACTGTTCACAAAGAAATTAAGTAATAATTAGAGATTTTTGTAAATCTCAAATGGTTTGGCCATTGAGTTTTATAAAAGCTTCAAATAACATTTGAATCATGGCAAAGAAAACCGTAGCATCGTTACAAACATCTTCTAAGAGATTATCAAAAGCCATCAAAATGGTGAAATCTCCTAAAACTGGTGCATATACATTCGTAGAATCTATTATGGCTCCTGAAGAAGTTGATGAATTCTTGAAAAAGAAATAATTACAATCACATTATATAGAAAAGCTACTTTCTTGCGGAAGTAGCTTTTTTATTACCTATATTTGTCTAAATTTTGAAAGAAGCACAACAATTAGGCTTTTTTTAAACATTTTTTCCCGCTATACGCTATATCTTTACTTGCCTAAAGAAGGCAAGCAAAGGATATCGCTTCTATCGGGGCTAGAAACAAACAATTTGCTTTTTTGAGCAATGGGATTTTAAGAAACCTAAATCTTGAAATTCAAAAAAAAAACTAACAATCTATATAAAATGAGTTTTTTTAAAAAATTATTCTCTACCGATAAAAAAGAGACTTTAGACAAAGGTCTCGAAAAAACAAAAACTACTTTTTTTTCAAAGTTAAGCAAAGCCGTTGCCGGAAAATCTAAAGTCGATGATGATGTCTTGGATGATTTGGAGGAGGTTCTTGTAGCTTCTGATGTTGGGGTAAATACAACCTTAAAAATCATTAAAAGAATCGAAAAAAGAGTTTCTGAAGATAAATATTTAGGAACGGAAGAATTAAACCAAATTCTTCGCGACGAAATTGGAGCGTTATTATCTGAAACCAACACGGGAGAAGCAACAGAATTTGAAATTCCTGCAGCTAAAAAACCGTATGTGTTAATGGTTGTTGGTGTAAATGGTGTTGGTAAAACAACCACGATCGGAAAACTGGCTTATCAATTTAAAAAAGCAGGACACAAAGTTGTTTTGGGTGCGGCAGATACTTTTCGTGCTGCAGCAATTGATCAATTACAAGTTTGGGCAGATCGCGTAGATGTGCCAATTGTACGACAAAATATGGGAAGTGACCCAGCTTCTGTAGCATTTGATACATTGCAGTCTGCTGTGGCTCAAAATGCAGATGTTGTCATTATTGATACTGCTGGACGTCTTCATAATAAAATTAACCTCATGAACGAGCTGACAAAGGTAAAACGTGTAATGCAAAAGGTAGTTGCCGATGCGCCTCACGATGTACTTTTGGTTTTGGATGGTTCAACAGGTCAAAATGCTTTCGAGCAGGCCAAACAATTTACAGCAGCGACAGAAGTAACTTCTCTTGCGGTTACCAAACTGGACGGAACTGCAAAAGGCGGTGTGGTAATTGGTATTTCGGACCAATTTCAAATTCCAGTAAAATATATTGGTGTCGGTGAAGGAATTGAAGATTTACAAGTCTTTAATAAATACGAATTCGTAGACAGTTTCTTTAAATAATAGATTAATGAGTTTTGATTCTTTAAAAAATATAACGCCTTCTGCTTTTTATTTTGCAAGCGTTATCTGTTTTGTTTTGGCAAGTGTTTTAAAATCCAACAGCCTTTCTCTGTATTATGTTTTATTAGTTTTAGGAATCGGTCTGTTTTTTATGGGGGCCGTTAAAAGATCTCGTACCAAAAAATAATTCTGTTTTACAGCTGCTTTTATGAAATACTTTTTATTCGGTTTGTTCTGCTTTTTGGTCAGTTGTACAAATAAGAAAAGCGAAAATAGTATTCAGGCTCAGAAAGTAATAGTTATCCAGCCTTTGGGTAATTTTTCTTTAAATCAGGCAAAAAGAGTGTTTTCAGAAATAAAAGCGGTTAATCCAAATGTGGTTTTAAGGAAAAATATTGATTTTCCAAAAGGTTCTTACTACAAACCGCGAAATAGATATCGTGCCGATAGTATCATCAAAAATCTTAAAAATAATATAGATAAAGATTCTGTTATTGTGGGGTTGTCTGAATTTGATATCAGTACCACAAAAAACGGAATCAAAGACTGGGGAATTATGGGGCTGGGTTATAGGCCTGGCAAATCTTGCGTAGTTTCGACTTTCAGGCTTTCGCACAAAACTAAAAACGAACAATTTTTTAAATTAGTTTTACATGAATTAGGGCATACCGAAGGTTTGTCGCATTGTAAAGTAAAAACTTGTTTAATGCGCGATGCAGAAGGCGGTAATCCTTTTGATCAAGAAAAAAGCTTCTGCGGTAACTGCAAAAGCTTTTTAGAAAATAAGGGATGGTATTTGATCTGAATTTCTTATTGATACAGGGCATTGATCTTTTCCCATAACGTTTTGTCAAAATCTGAAAGCGCTAAGTTGACATTATCGGCAGCGTCTCCCATTCTGATGACAACCATTTTTTTGCTTGGAATTACATATATTTTTTGATCATTTTTTCCTAAAGCCATAAACATATCTGCTGGTCCTGTCGGAATTACACTTCCTTGGAAAGTAAGTTGTGACTGAGGTAAATGATAATTTGCTTTTCCGTTTAGCCACCATAAATAACCGTATCCTAAATTAATGTTTTGAGAAGTTGTAGTGGCTTCATTGAAAAAGGCTTCATTCAAAATTGTTGTATTATCCCATTTTCCTTTGTTGAGCATCAATAAACCAAAACGTGCCATGCTTCTGGTGGTGCTTGTGTAGACACTGTTTACACCAAGTTGTACCCAAGCGCCGTTCATTCCGATTTTATCTCTTAATTTATTATTGAAATAGTTTTCCCAAGTTTGTCCGCTGGCTTTTGCCACAACATCTTGAAGTTTTACATATACATTATGATACGCCCAGCGAGATCCGGCATCGGCTTTGTAGATTAAATCTTCTGGATCAACTTCGTCTGAAGTGTCATCTAAGCCAGAAGTCATTGTCAGCAGGTGCTTGCAGGTTATTAAGTTTTCTTTCGCAAGAGTTTCGCTTGTCCACCCCGTTCCTAAATATTGAGAAACTTTATTGTTGATATTTAAGAGATTTTCCTGTTGTGCAATCCCAGTCATGGTGGCTGTAAGTGTTTTACCGGCGCTTGCCCAATACCAATTTGTAGAAGCAGTGTGATTATTAAAATAGTTTTCTAGTACAATTCTGCCGTTTACAAGAATGATGAAAGATTTGGAATTTTTGAGTTCGAGATAATCCAAAAGCGGCTGCACTGCGTTTTGATTCCATTTAAGATCAGAGATCGATTTGGTTTCCCAGACTGAGCCTGTTACAGGCGGAAAATACATGTTTTCTTCTGTAACTGGTGTTTCTTCTTTAGGATCGGTACTGCAGCTAAGAAAGCTTAAGATCAGCAGTGCTTTAAAAATTGTTTTGGTCATGTTTTGAGTTTTTGGTTTGTAGATAAGACCAAAAATATTGAAAATAGTTTAATGAGTTTTTTATTTCTTTTCATGATTATAAGATTACCTTTGTATTCTGGGAAAAATTTCTTTTGAAAACGAGTCTCCTAGCCCTGATGGAAGCGGCATCCTTTTGCTTTTTTCTTTAAAAAGCAAAAGATACAGCGGACAGCAGGTAAAAGCTCCTTATTCTTTGATTTTTAATTTTAATGAATACATATGAAAAACACTTTTATGGTTTTGATTTTGTCGCTTTTGTTTATAAGCTGCAAACAAGAGATAAAACCTGCAGATATTGCTAAATTAAACGGTTATTGGGAAATTGAAAAAGTGGTTTTGGAGAAGGGAGAAGAGAAAGAATATAAGATGAATGAAACGTTCGATTTTTTTCAGATTAAAAATAATAAAGGCGTGCGCACGAAAGTTGCACCACAGTTTGATGGGACATTTTTAACTACAGATACTTTTGAAAATGTTTCGGTTCGTTTTGCAGGAGAACAGGTTTTTTTAGATTATAAAACAGATTACGCAAAGTGGAGCGAAGAAATTATTTCGCTTTCTGATGAACAGTTAGTAGTTAAGAATCCACAGAAAATAGAATATCATTATAAAAAAGCAGCACCTATAAATTTATTGAAAGATGGCGAAAAGAACAAATAGTGAATCTTCTATAAGTGCTGTTTTACAGCAGATCATTCAAGTTAATAAATTACAGCCGGGAATGGATCAGATTGATGTGCGGGATGCATGGAAATCTCTTATGGGCAGCGGTGTGAATACTTATACTAGAAATGTGATCCTTAAAGGGAGTACGCTTTATGTAGAACTGGGTTCTTCGGTACTTCGGGATGAATTAAGCCACGGAAAATCTAAAATAGTCAAAATGATTAATGAAGAACTGGGCCGCGAAGTGGTGAAAGAAGTAGTTTTAAGGTAGACTTTTTAGATTTTAGTCCCGATCCCGAAACCTCGGGACGGGATAGATTTTAGATTTTGTGATATAAAAAAAATTCATTTCTGATGAAATGGATTTTTTTATTGTGGACGTTAAAGTTTTAGAATCTAAAATCTAAAATCTAAAATCTAAAATTATTAAAACTGCTCTCTACCAGCAAAGTGGAATGCACTTTCGATTGCAGCGTTCTCGTCGCTGTCAGATCCGTGAACTGCATTTTCTCCGATTGAAGTAGCGTATGCTTTACGAATAGTTCCTTCAGCAGCTTCAGCTGGATTTGTAGCTCCAATTAAAGTTCTGAAATCTTCTACTGCATTATCTTTTTCTAAAATAGCTGCAACGATTGGTCCGCGAGACATAAATTCAACTAATTCTCCGTAGAAAGGTCTTTCGGCGTGAACTGCGTAAAATGCTTTTGCATCTGCTACAGTTAATTGAGTTAATTTTAATGAAACGATTTTAAAACCACCGTTTGTGATCATTGCTAAGATATTACCGATGTGTCCGTTTGCAACAGCATCTGGTTTAATCATTGTAAAAGTTCTATTTGTTGCCATTTTTTATTTATTAAATTTTGTGCAAAAGTAGACTTTTTTTATGAATTGATTTTAATAAATTCCTAATTAAAACATGATAGAATGATGTTTTGACCAAGAAAAGCTTTTTTTGAACGATGTAAGTAATATAAGTTCATTTAAATAACTTTGGGAAGAAAGACAGCTCTGATGTTTTTGCTGTTTTCTAAAATGAACTTACATCGCTTATATGGTGAAATCCTTTATACTTTGAATATTAATTTGTTTCTATAGAAAATCCATAAAATAAGGGACCAGATGACGACGTAAATTAGGGCACCTGCCAAAGAAGCACTCATCGGATTACTAAAAAATGGGGCAATCCCGAAGCGGTATAAATAATCTAGAAGATTGGTTTGCTCTTCTGGGTTTTTTGGATTTTGAAACTGAATCATTACCAATGCCTGCGGAATAATCTGTGAGGCAAAGAAAACAATCATCGGATTGACTCCCCAAATTAAGAATAGTTTAAAACCTTTTTTATATCCGGCTATATCTATTACATAATATAAAATGGAGAGGCATACTGTTGCTAATCCAGTTGTGTACAAAACATAACTGCTTGTCCAAAGGGATTTGTTGATCGGGAAAATTAAATCCCAGATTAATCCAAAAAAGATTAGTACTGTACCGATAATTCCCATTTGCTGTACTTTTTGAATTTTGGTAGCATTATACAGTAAAATTTGTCCCATCAATAAACCAATAATTCCGTTTACGATTGATGGAATGGTGCTTAAAATTCCTTCTGGATCCCACGTTTTGGTTTCATGGTACATATGTCCTTTTAGTAAAATGCTGTCAACCCAGGCAGCTAAATTGGTTCCTCTTTCGAGATTGGCTTCTCCAATTCCGGGAACAGGAAGTAATGTCATTACAGCCCAATAGCCTAGCAATAAAACAATTCCGGTAATGATCTGCGTTTTTTTTGATGTTTTTAAATACAATAAAGAAACTACAAAGTAGACTATGGCGATGCGTTGTAAAACTCCTGGAAGTCGTACATCGTTATAGGCTTTGATACCGCTGTAAGCCAGAAACAGATAAATAAACAGAATTGAAAAGGCTAAAATGTTTTTGACTTTAGAACTGAAAGTGCCCATTAAAGCATAACCTACAGCAATGGTAATAATTAATCGGCCAATAAGAAGCGGAATTCCTTCTAATCCAAACAACTGAATTTTTCCGAAAAAGTTGAAGAAAATCCCCAAACAAAGCATTCGTAATGAACGAACTAAAATTTTGTTGAAAGTAGTGCCATCGTAAAACTTATCCGGCATTGCGAGAGGTAAAGCAACTCCCATTATAAAAATAAAAAACGGAAATACTAAATCGGTTGGGGTGCAGCCGTGCCAATGCGCGTGTAAAAGCGGCGGGTAAACATTGCCCCAATCTCCAGGGTTGTTTACAATAGTCATTAATAAAATAGTGAGTCCACGAAAGACATCTAGCGAAATTAAGCGTTCTTTTACCATTGGTTTTGGGTAAAGGGGTTAGTTAATAATTTTAAAAATCGCTATTTGGTTTAGAGGGCAATAATCTCGAGAAAAGAGGTGGTTATTTGTTTCTCAGAATTATTGTTATAGCCGCTAATTCAAGAATTTTTATTTGATGAATTCGGGAATTAGCGGCTAGCTTTTTATATTGTTATAATGTTAAAATTGTCTTCTAAAGGTTTTAATTTTTGAATTAAAAGCGGAATCAATTGTTCTCCGTTTTCTAAATAAAATTCAGAAAAATTGGCTTGGCGTTCTTGCAGGCTTTTATTTGGAAACAACTCGCATTGTAAATCGGTTACACGCTGCAATTGATCCTGCAGTTTTCTTTTTTGTGCTTTTAATAAACGCTTTTCTAAATTTTCTAAACCTTTTTTCTGTTTTACTTCCTGTGCTTTTACTGCTCCAGAAAATGACTTGTCGGTTTGTTCTGCCAATTCAAAAAGATAGCTGAATTGCTTTTCAAGCGCCTCTTTTTGTGCTGTCAAATCGATTGGAAACGGTGATAACTTGTGTGTGATTGTATTAATTAAATTATCTGGTCTGCTGAATAAATCTTTCCAGTTCAAATTCAATTGATCTGCTTTTTTAGCCTGTTTTTCGGTTGCTAATAAAACAGAATTACGAACCAGTAAAATTGGGAAAGTGATATTTACGGCGTCAAAAAAAGCTTTTAATTCCAGCCAGTATGCAATTTCTCCGCCTCCGCCGATGTAGCATAAATTGGGTAAAATAATTTCCTGATATAACGGACGCATGATGACATTCGGGCTGAATTTCTCTGGATTGCTTTCTAATAACTGAAGTATTTCGTCTTTAGAAAATGAAATCTTAGTATTGTTTACATAGTATTTATCATTTTCAAAAATGATGCGTTCTCTTAATTTATCTTCAATATAAAATAAATTAATTTCGCGCGGATTTACTTGTACATTGTATTCCTGCAAACTTTTGATGCTTTCCTGAACGGCTTTAAAAGATGTTTGATTTTCTAATTCGTCTTTAGCAAACGGTATAAATGCACGTTTCAAATCGGCATCATCGGCATCTAAAATTACTAAACCATAATGTGCAAATAAGCTGTTGGCTAGAAAACGGGTTGCATCTGCAAGATTAGAATGTTTTAAGTAAGACTCTTCAAAAAGTTTTTTTAAAGTATTGGCATTGCTGTTTGATCCTAATTCTTTAGAATAAATTTCGAAAAATTCTTCAAGCCCTTGTGTTGATAATCTTCCAACGGGTCCGGTACTTTCTGCATTCCAGCGGAATTTTTTTCCTTTAAAATTAAAATAATTAATTTCTTCAAAATCATGATCTTCTGTTGCCATCCAATAGACAGGAACAAAATTCTGTGAAGGATATTTTAACTTTAATTCTTTAGTTAAATTAATCGTCGAAATGATTTTGTATAAAAAATACAACGGACCGCTGAACAAATTTAATTGGTGTCCGGTTGTAAGAGTAAACGTATTTTGAAGCGCTAAAAGCTCTATGTTTTGTTTTGTAGCATCTGAGATTTCAATATGCTGGTATTGCTTTTTTAAAGTTTCTACGAGCGGAATTCGGTTTGCATTATCAAAATTGGCTTCTTTTTCAGCAATTTGTTTTTCGAAGTTTTCTAAAGTCGGAAAATGATTGTACAGCGGTTTTAATTCTGATTTCTGATCTAAATAATCTTGTATCAATTTAGAGAAATATCCTGAGGTTTGGTAGCTGATACAGTCGGTAGGCATAATTTTAAATTTATTTTTGACAGCTGTAAATTTAATGAAAATATGTACTTAAAAACGGTTTTAACGATTGCTTATGATTTGATTTTTTTGTTTTTGATTTAAATGCACTGTAATCAGGTTTTTAATTTGAAGTAAGATTGTGTTTTGTAAAATAGAAAATGTACTTAATTTGTTAAAAAACAGATAGTGTTCTAAAACTAATTTGCTTAAGTCTGAATTATTAATAATGAAACTCTATTTTTGCAAGTAAAAAAAAGTTATATCTATTTTACATGAAGCCTAAACAAAATTCTTTAAGACATGTCCTTTTTGGAAGTCTTATTGGTACTACAATCGAATTTTTTGATTTTTATATTTATGCCAATGCTGCAGTATTGGTCTTTCCACAATTATTTTTTCCAAGTTCAGACAGCACGATGGCAACTTTAGAATCGCTGGCAACATTTTCTATTGCTTTCTTGTCGCGTCCGCTGGGTTCAGCTTTTTTTGGACATTACGGCGACAAAATCGGCCGTAAGTTTACCTTGGTAGCTGCTTTGCTTACTATGGGGATTTCTACCGTTACAATTGGTTTTTTACCAAGTTATGCTAGTATTGGTGTTGCAGCTCCATTATTATTAATGTTATGCCGATTTGGACAGGGTGTAGGATTAGGAGGCGAGTGGGGCGGTGCTGTTTTACTAGCAATCGAAAATGCACCTCCAAATAAACGTGCTTGGTATGGAATGTTTCCACAATTAGGGGCGCCTATTGGATTACTGCTCTCTGGAGGAACTTTTCTATTACTGACAGACACCATGACTAACGAGGATTTTATGGATTATGGCTGGAGAATTCCCTTTATCGCGAGTTCCCTTTTAGTTGTAGTAGGATTTTACATTAGAACAAAAATAACAGAAACACCTTCGTTTGAACATTCTAAAAAAGCAGATGAAGAAGTTAAAGTTCCATTTTTGACTCTAATAAAATCATATAAGAATCAATTAATCTTTGGAACATTTGCTGCAATAACAACTTTCTTGGTTTTTTACTTAATGACGGTTTTTACCTTAAGCTGGGCAACCTCAGATTTAGGTTTTGAAAAAAGAGATTTCCTTTTGATTCAAATGTTTTCGGTATTGTTTTTTGCATTATTTATTCCGATCTCGGCTATTGTTGCCGATAAAATCGGAAGACGTAAAATATTGATTGTAACGACAACTGTAATTGCGCTTTTTGGATTTTTCTTTTCATATTTTTTAAATTCTGGAAGTACTTTTATGGTCACTTTCTTCGTGTGTATGGGAATGAGTTTAATGGGCTTTACTTACGGACCTTTAGGAACTTTCTTGTCAGAGCTATTTCCAACAACTGTTCGTTATTCTGGAGCTTCATTGACTTTTAATTTAGCCGGAATTCTGGGAGCTGCTTTTGCGCCCATGATTGCAATATATCTGGCAAGTAATTACGGATTAATTTATGTTGGTTTTTACCTGACTTTTGCAGCCTGTCTTTCGTTATTCTCGTTATTAGTGATTAGTAAAGAAGAGCACAAGTTTTAAAGGCAATTTTAAATATAAAAAAAGCAGCAATATAAAAATTGCTGCTTTTTTTTTGTCAGTTAAATAAGTATTTAGATATTTGTCTAAATATATAAATATCATGAATGAAATTTTTAAGGCGCTCAATGATGCCACAAGAAGGGAAATTCTGGAACTTTTAAAAGAGAAAGATTTATCTGCAGGAGAAATTGCCGATGCTTTTAATATTTCAAAACCCAGTATTTCTCATCATTTGGATATTTTGAAACGTGCCGATTTAATTACATCTGAAAAAAACGGGCAATTCATCATTTATTCTATCAATACCACCATAATGGAAGATGTTTTGCAATGGATATTAACTTTTAAAAAATAACTAGAAATGAATTTTGACTTTAAAAAAGAGCTTCCATTGATTGGAATTGTTTTGACACCTTTAGTTTATTTGTACATAATTTGGGAAAGTATTCCAAACAGAGTTCCGTTGCATTGGAATTATGATGGCGTGGTTGATAATTGGGGCGAAAAATATACTCTGATATTGATGACCTCTTTTATGACTGTATTTTTTTATCTTTTAATGTTGTTTTTGCCCAAAATTGATCCTAAAAAAAGACTTACGATTATGGGGAATAAATTTTATCAGCTAAAATTTATCCTGCTGTTATTTTTCTCTTGTCTGGCAATTATCATTATCTATTTTTCTAAAAATCAAGAAATGCCCAATCCGAGTTTGCTTTATATGCCGGCTGCAATATTATTTATTGCTTTAGGAAATTATTTTAAAGTGATACAACCCAATTATTTTATCGGAATAAAGACTCCTTGGACTCTTGAAAACAAAGAAGTTTGGAAAGCGACACACCTTATGGCAGGTAAAATTTGGATGCTGGGAGGTTTTCTCATTTTAATTTCATGTTTGATTTTCTCTAAAGAAATAACAAAAAATACCTTGATCACAGTCACGATTATAAATGCCATTGTCCCGATCCTATTTTCATATTTTAAATTTAAACAGATAGAAAAAGAAGCAAGGCTTTAATTTAACAGCTCTATATAAAATGAATAATCTATATAAAATGAATAAAAAAATACTATGTTTTATGGCAGTTTTCATATCTGCTCTGACTTTTGGACAAGAAATTACCGGGAAGTGGAATGGACTTTTAAAAGTTCAGGGAATGCAGGTCAGAATTGTATTTAATATTTTTAAAACCGAAAACAGATTTAGTGCTACAATGGACAGTCCGGATCAAAAGGTTAACGGAATTCCAGTTACCACAACTGCTTTTGAAAATTCTGTTTTAAAATTAGAAATAAAAGATGCTGGAATAACGTATGAAGGAACGCTCAATAAAGATCAAATTATTACGGGTAATTTTAAGCAAGGCGGTCAGAATATAGCTTTAGATTTGTCTCGCGAAGTGGTTAAAAAAGACATAATCGTAAGAGCACAGGAACCGCAAAAACCTTATCCTTATTATACTGAAGATGTTGCTTTTGAGAATAAAATTGACAATGTTGTTTTAGCAGGAACTTTGTCATTGCCTCAAAAAGAAGGGAATTTTCCCGTTGTGATTTTAATATCGGGGAGCGGCAAGCAAAATCGGGATGAAGAAATTTTAGGACACAAACCCTTTCTTGTTTTAGCCGATTATTTAACTAGAAAAGGGATTGGAGTTTTGCGATTTGATGATCGTGGAGCGGGAAAATCGACTGGAGATTTTAGTAAAGCTACAACAGCTGATTTTTCTAAAGATGTAGAAGCTGCTGTTGTTTATTTGAAAACCAGAAAAGAAATCAATAAAAATAAAATTGGACTTGTAGGCCACAGCGAAGGCGGAGTAATTAATGCGATTGTGGCTGGAAATTCAAAAGATATAAATTATATCGTTTCATTGGCAGGACCCGGACTTCGCGGAGATAAATTATTGCTGCTCCAAAGAGAACTTATTGAACGTCAAATGGGAATTTCTGAAACAGAAATTTTAAAAAGTAAAGATGTTTATAGTGGTGTTTATAAAATTATTTTGAATTCAACTTCAAACGACGAAAAATTAAAAACAGAAGTCAGCAATTATTTTAAGTCGAAACTTGGAGTCACTACAACTGATGATCAATTAACAATTATGTCAGAAAGCGTATTGAATCCGTGGATGTATTATTTTTTGAGGTTTGATCCTACGACTGCGTTTAAGAAAGTAAAATGCCCAGTTTTGGCACTGAATGGTTCGAAAGATTTGCAAGTTCCTGCCGAAGTAAATTTACAAGCTGTTAAGACGGCAGTATTAAGCGGTGGAAATAAAAAAGTGACCACAAAAAATCTCCCAGATTTGAATCATTTTTTTCAGGAATGCAAAACGGGTTCTCCAGCGGAATATGGTGCTATTGAGCAAACATTTTCTCCAATAGCATTAGAAGAAATCTCTGGTTGGATTTTATCGCAGGTAAAATAATTTTAAAATGCAAAAGCCCTTTCAATCGAAAGGGCTTTTGCATTTTATCTTTTCAAAGTAAAATGTCCTCTAAATTCTACTCCGTTTAATCTCGTAACAGTAAACCAATAATCTGAAGAAGGTTCGTGGTGACCCAGGTAAGTCCCGTCCCAAGAATTATCTGGACGTAATTCTTTGATGAATTTTCCGTAGCGGTCAAAAATTCTAATTCCACTATTTGGCGCTAAATAGATAAAATCAATAGTCCATGTATCATTATGCCCATCATTATTTGGGGTAAAGAATTTTGGATATGGAAGTTCATCTACAAAATGGATACATTCTGTAGTTGTAGCTCCAAGAATATTTACTGTAACAGGAATTTTGTCACCTTCGCAGTTACTAATAGTTTGTGATGCATAATACGTGATTCCGTCTACAAGTTCCGTTATTTCGGATAACGCTATAGTAGATGAGGCAGTTTCATACCATTTAATGTTTTCTCCTGCGATTTTAATATCTCTAATTCTTGCATTTTTCTGAATACAGAATTGCTGCGGAGAATCAGCATTCGGTATAGGGGTATCTTGTATTTTTACAGTTACAGCAAATCTTTGGCTTTCGCAGTTATTTAGTGTCTGTGTAGCGTAGTATATTTTGCTTTCTAATAAAGTGGTTTCAGCTAAAATGTTTCCTTTTGCTGGCGTATCGTACCATTTCAGTGCGGTTCCAGAAATATTCAGATCTTCAATTGTTGCAATTTCATCAATACAAAACTGCTGGCTGCTTTTACCTGCTGGCATTGCAGTGTCATAAACGCGAACTAGAATTGGCGTTCTATCACTTTCACACCCAATTGTTTGTGAAGCATAATAAGTTCTATTGTTTTCTAAAATAGTGGTGTTGGGCAAAGCGGCTGCAGAGAAATTAGTATCGTACCATTTTAGGTTTTGACCTGTCATTTGAATGCTGGCTAATGATGGATTATCGCTTTTGCAAAAAGAAAGACTGCCTTTTGCATTTGGAGCAGAAGGTGTACTTACAAGTGATACTGTAACACCCAATCTAGAACCTTCGCAATTGTTTTCTGTTTGAGATGCGTAATAGGTTTTTCCATTTATTAGAGTTGTTGTTTCTGGTAACAATGAACCATTTGTTAATGCATTATACCATTTTATAGAAGTCCCCGTAATTTTAATGTTTGCTAAAGTTGGATTTTGTCCAGTACAAAATGTTTGATTAGCATCTCCAGATGGGACAGCAGTATCTTGAATTTTTATGGATACAGCAATTCTTTCGCTTTCACAGCCATTTATAGTTTGCGAAGCGTAATATGTTGTATTGTTTTGAAGCAAAACTGCATTACTCAAAAGAGATCCATTTATTAATGTGTCATACCATTTTATATTTTGTCCTGTGATAGTAATTGAATTTAATGTCGCAATCTGTTGAATGCAGAATGTTTGAGGACTCGCTAAAGCTGGCTTTGGAGTAAAATTTGTAAAAGGAGTCAGGGTAACTGTGGTTGCATTTGAAACACAGCCGTTATTATTTTTTACCTTAATAAAATAGGTCGTTGGGGCAAGATTTGATTTCATTGCAGTTGTAGTCCATGTAACACCATCATCGAAACTATATTCTGGTGCAGCGTCGGTAATTGTAATGCTGCCATTAGGATTATTGCAATCGGGCTGTATAGTTATATATGCAGGATTGCTAGGATAATCTGTTGGAGGATTAATGGTTGCAGAGAATGGAGCAGATTCACAGCCGCTGCTGTTTTTAACACGAACCATATAAGTCCCGGCTATTAAATTTCCTGAATTTGGATTGGCTGCATAATTTTTACCATTGTCAAAACTATATTGATCAGCAGTGCTTGTAATAGAAATTGAACCAAATGGACTGCTGCAAGTGATAGGTTGAGTAATAGTTGTAGTAGGAGTTGCAGGAGCATTTGGCGCTGTATTAATTGTTGCTTTATACGCAATAGATTCGCAGCCATTGGTGTATTTTATTCGGATAAAATAGCTTCCGGGAGATAAATTGGCACTATTGCGGGTATCCCACGTTAGACCATCATCAAAACTATAGAGATTCGCAACGGTAGAAACCATAATATTCCCTGTAGCCGAAGTACAACCAATTGGATCTGTGACTACAACTTGTGGTGCTTCAGGAATTACAGGAGCAGGCTGTATAGTGACGTTTGCAGCAAGAGAAGTACAACCAGAATTATTTTTAATCATCAAATTATAAGTTCCGGCAGCTAGATTAGATTTTGTATTGGATGTCCCAAACGTGATTCCGTTATCAAAACTATAAAAATCGGCGGCGGTATTAATTGAAATTGATCCTGTAAAATTGGTGCAAGTAGGTTGAATAGCTGTAAAGGCAGGAGCTGAAAGCGGTGCTAATGTGGAGATCGTCACTGGAGCAGCATCTGAAACACAACCTGCTGCGTTTTTAATTTTTACAAAATAAATACCCGGCGAAAGATCTGTTTTTGTGTTAGAAAAAACGTAAGTCAATCCATTGTCAAAGCTATAAGTTGCGGCATTTGTTGTAATGGTAATAGAACCTTTTGATGAGTTGCAGCTTGGCTGAGTAGCACTAAAAGCTGGAGCTGCAATTGTAGTACCAGAACTCAAATTGATAACAGTGGTTGCTGATTCGCAGTTATATGAATTTGTTTTGATTTTAATAATGTAGGTACCAGCCCCTACATTTATTTTAGTAGGACTTGTTGTCCAGCTATTTCCATCATTGAAACTATAACTTATGGCTGATGTTGTTACGGTTATACTGCCATCAGTGGCACCGCAGGAAGAAGGTTGAACAATCGTTACAGCTGGTGCAGCAGGAATTGACGGAGGAGTATTTATATAGATATAATTGCCGGAAGAGGTACAGCCCAAAGCATTTTTTATTATCACAGTGTATGAGCCCCCGGCTAAATTTTTCTTTACAGGATTTGTAGTCCAAGTTATTCCTCCATCAAAACTATATTGGTCTGCTGTAGAATTTACTATTATAGTTCCAGTAGGCGTACTACATGTAGGTTGAATAGTACTTATGTTTGGTGAGGACAGATAGTACTTGTTTATGTAGACATATTGTGAATTTGATTTGCAGCCTGTTGCATTTTTAATAACGATGTTATAAGACGAATTTGCGGGATTTAATAAAATCGGATTTGTAGTCCAAGTATTTCCTCCATCAAAACTATAATTGGCGGCAGGAGTTGTAACGGTAATACTTCCTCCATTTCCGCAGCTGGGCTGTACTATTTTTATATTTGGATTTGGAAGATAATAAGGATTAATGGTAATTGATAAAGTATTAGATCGACAACCCGCTGCATTTTTTATGATGATGTTGTAATAACCAGAAGTAAGTCCTGTAAGAACGGGGTTAGTAGTCCAAGTATTACCACCGTCAAAACTATAAAAACTTGCAACTGTTGCAACAGTAATACTACCATTGATGCCGCATGTTGGTTGAATTAATGTAAAATCTGGATTAGGTAGATAATATTGATCTATGTTTGTGTAAGCGGCGTATGGATTAGATGTGCATCCAGAAGCATTTTTTACCATTAAATAATAAGTATTCGGATTTAAATTAGTAAATACAGGATTAGTACTCCAGGTTCTGCCTCCATCTATACTGTATTGTGCTTGAGTTGAAGTAAAGGTTATAATTCCGCCAGCTCCACAAGTAGGTTGTGTTGTTTTAAAGGTGGGAGCCGGGAGATAAAATTCTTGAAGCATTATCCCGTTTGAGTTAGAAACACAACCTTGGGCATCTTTGATAGCTGGAAAATAATATCCTGCTGAAAGATTCGAAAAAACAGGATTTGTCCCCCAATTTATCCCGTCAATACTATAAAAGCTTGCAGGAGTGTTGATTTTAATAGTGCCTTTTGTTCCGCATAGTGGCTGAATGATAGTTAATTTGGGTGATGCCAGCTTCGAAGCATCCAGATAAATAGAAATGTAATTGGATGTACAATTATCTTTTTTTATCATTAAATAGTAAGATCCTTGATTTAAATTGTTAAAAACGTTATTTGTACTCCAGGTTCTTCCATAATCGATACTGTAATAATCTGCAATAGTATTGAATGTAATATTGCCAACATTTCCGCAGCTTGGATTGGTAACTGTATAATCAGGATCAGGAAAGTATGCGTTGTTGATTAAAACACTCACAGAGTTAGAAACACATCCTAAATTGTTTTTTATTTTAATGCTGTAATATCTGGAAGAATTAAGATTGGATAAAGAAGGAGAAGTTCCCCAAGTATTACCACCATCAAAACTATAGGAACTAGCAGTTGTATTTATTGTAATACTTCCTTGAGACGTACAAGTAGGCTGAACAACAGTATAATCAGGTAAATCTATATTGGGGTTATTTAAAAAAACATTTCTTGGATAAGACGTACAGCCAAGATTGTTTTTTGTAATTATGCTATAAATGCCGGGAGGTAATGACTTAGAATTGAGAGTTGTCCAAGTTACACCATTGTCAAAACTATAAAAATCTGATAAGGAGTTAATAGTGATTTTTCCGTTGACACCACAAGTTGGCTGTTCCTCGGTAATAATTGGCGAATTCAGATAAGGCTGATTTAAATAAACATAACTACTAGCGCTAATACATCCCGCACTGTTTTTTGTTTTTATTTGATAGTTTCCAAAAGGTAAAATCTTAACATTATTGCTGGTCCACGTTACTCCATTATCAAAACTATACGAATCTGCAAGTGTGGTAATAGTGATGCTTCCGTCTGTTCCGCAAACAGGCTGTTCCGTTGTAAATTGAGGAGATGAATTTTCATAAGCATATAAATAGGCATAAGTGTAATTGGAAGTACAGCCTAAAGCATTTTTAATTCCTAAAGGATAACTTCCTGGATTTAAATTACTCATTGTATTGTTTGTAACCCAAGTAGTTCCTCCATCAAAAGTGTAAAAATCAGAAAGTGTATTAATGGTAATACTTCCTTTTGCAGTACAAGCAGGTGATACGATTGTGTAAGTTGGGGTTTCCAATGTATTACTACTGATGAGTACATTGTTTGCCGACGAAATACAACCTTGTAAGTCTTTGGTGCGAATTTTATAATTTGCTGGTAAAAGATTGTTAGCAGTAGCATTAGTTACCCAAGTTATACCATCATCAAAACTATAGGATGCGGCTGGAGTTGTAATGGTAATACGGCCGGTATCTCCGCAAAATAAAGGATTGGTATAAGTATAATTGGGATACAAAGTTGAAGCAGCTGTAATAGTTACACTTTGAGAATAAGAAGTACATCCGTTTACAGTCTTTATTTTTACTAAATAAGTTCCAGGATATAAATTACTCTTTGTATCGCTTGCGACCCAAGTTGAGCCGTCATCAAAACTATATTGGGATGCTGGTGAAGTTATTTTTATTGTTCCTGTGGAGACAAAACAAGAGGGCTGCGTAATCTGCAAGACAGGAGAAACGGCAGTTTGGCTTGGTTCTATAGTGACAGTTGCATTGCTGGCGCATCCAAAAGAATCTGTGACAGTAACAGAATAATCTCCTAACGAAGTTACCGTAATACTTTGCGTAGTTCCACCAGTACTCCATAAATACGAAGCTCCTGGAGAAGCAGTTAATACAGTGCTTCCAGAGCAGACATTTAAGATACCTGTAATATTTGCTGTCGGATTTCGTACCTCTAGATTGACAGAAATAATTTTGTAGCAAGTTGCATCCTTGCTCACTCTGACAAAAATAGAAGCACTTGAACTTGGATAACTTGTAAAATTGGTAATAGCATTCAAGTTGGAATCTGCCTCGTTATAGTTTTTGAAATAACTAAAATTTAAACCCGATGTAGAAGCAACCACTAAAGGATTTAATGTAGACAAATCAAAATTTTCACTTCCGTCACGGTTTGCATCACATTGAGATATTTTGGCGGTCGTTACATTAATGGCACAACTTGAAGAGCAGTTCAAAAAAGAAACATCCCAGCCAGGATTTGCGTCAGCATCTATGGCAGAATTAAATGTGGTTCCTGCGCAGGAAGTTCCAGAAATGTCATAATCAATTTGTACGCCTACATTATAATTAGCATTTGTAATATTTGGAAAATCACTGGTTTTTAATGTGAAACAAAATTTTTTATTTGTTGTGTCTAAACTTGAAGTAGTTGAGGTACTATAAACCGACACGTTATTACTGTTGTAAACATTTAAAGTGATTTTTTTTACTGATGCAGAAATTCCTCCAGAATTAGGAATAGTATAACTGCCGCATACTGAAATCGGTAAATTTGGACAAACTTTATTCAAAGGATCAAGTTCTATAGAGCCTTGCAGATTTTCTGCAGAATGTAAGGTACAAACATCATCAATATACATATACCCAAAATGCCCGCCCAATCCACATCTTGAAGCCATAAATTCAACGGTAAATTCTTCATTATTAGGAATTGATGAAATGTCCAAGAATCCTGATTGCCAATTGGTAGTGTATAAAGTAACAAAATCAGAAGTTTGGCTCGGAACCTTGCTGAAAATGCAATTTTTTTCATCTCCTACCAAACAAAATTCACTAACAACCGTCTTATTTTTATCTAAAATTCGTGCTTTTACAAAAGCTTGATTATCAGTGTGGCTATTGTCGTACACACTTTGTAATACCGCTTTGTAGTTAAATTTTAGATAATTTTCATTATTCGTTTTATACCTTTTTCCTTGAACAATAGCGCCGTAAGTAGAGGAGTTCTCATAATTAATTTTAAGAGCATACTGGTCAAATGCCTTAATGTCTCCGATATAAGGATCAACCAAATTGGCAGAAACACCAGTTGCCATAATGTTCATGTTATTAGGATTATAGCGATTGATGTATGCATCTGCGGTATTCGTAATCGATCGGCATTGCGTTGGACCAGGAGGATCACCTATAGTGTAAAGAAAATTCTTCAGATAACTATTTCCGTTTACAGTTTCATATTGCTCAAAACCTCCATTGGTACACATTTCTACCCCCTGAAGAGCAGCAGCTGTTTTTGAAGTAAAATTTCCCTCTTTAGAATTCAAAATTACTTTTTGCAAATCCAGCATTTCTGCTTTCATCTTTTCCTCCCTAATTTTCAAAAATTGTTTTTGCTGTTCCAAATCTTGAATGAGATGACCATTTTTATCTTCTAATAACAAAGTATTGGAGGAATTCGGGTGAGTTTCTTGCGCAAAAACGCACAAACAATTAATAAAAACAGTAAATAAGAGTAAAATTTTCTTCATATAGGATATTTAGCGGCGAAGCAAATGTAATTAATTATCTACAAAACCAAATAAAAAACACAGCCTGGAGACCACTAAAAATCTTTTCCTAAAAAGTCCTCAATATCGCGTATTTTTGCAAAAAAATAATGCTGCCTTGAAAACGAAACTTTTTGTAATTACGCCCCCATTTACGCAACTGAATACTCCGTATCCGGCAACGGCGTATATAAAAGGTTTTCTGAATACAAAAAATGTCGAATCGGTTCAGGCTGATTTGGGTATTGATGTGATTTTGCAATTGTTTTCAAAGCAAGGACTTGTCGATTTGTTTCACGTTTCAGAGTTTCACGTTTCAAGTTCTGATGTTTCAGATAATTCTAGAAGAATTTTTGCTCTTCAAGACGAATATATCAAAACGATCGATTCTGTAATTCAGTTTTTGCAAGGAAAAAATCCAACATTGGCTTTACAGATTTGTCAGGAAGATTTTCTGCCCGAAGCTTCTCGCTTTTCACAATTAGAAGAACTCGACTGGGCATTCGGAACAATGGGAACGCAGGACAAAGCCAAACATTTAGCAACTTTATATCTCGAAGATATTTCGGATTTTATCGTAGAATGTGTCGATGAAAACTTCGGTTTCAGCCGATATGCCGAACGTTTAGGACGAAGTGCCAATTCTTTTGACGAATTGTACGACGCTTTACAAAAGGAACCAACTTATATTGATTCGATTTTGATTTCGATTTTGAAAGAAAAAATAGAAGCCGTAAAACCAACATTATTTTTAATCTCCGTTCCTTTTCCAGGAAATTTATACAGCGCTTTTCGTTCGGCACAATGGGTAAAACAAAATCACCCTGAAATCAAAATTTCTATGGGAGGTGGTTTTCCTAATACCGAATTGCGTTCGCTTTCTGACAAACGTGTTTTTGAGTTTTTCGATTTTATAACTTTAGACGATGGAGAAGTTCCAATTGAAGAATTAATTTTTCATTTAGAAAATCCAGATTCCAATTCTTTTAAAAGAACTTTTTTATTAGAAAATGGAGAAGTAGTTTATAAAAACAATTCCCTAAAACACGATTACAAACAGGCTTATGTAGGTACTCCGGATTATTCGGATCTTCCTTTAGACAAATACATTTCGGTTATCGAAATCGTAAATCCAATGCACCGAATGTGGAGTGACGGGAGATGGAACAAACTCACTATGGCTCACGGCTGTTACTGGGGGAAATGTACTTTCTGCGACATTTCTTTAGATTATATAAAAGTATACGAACCTGTTGTAGCGAATCTGCTTTGTGATCGAATTGAAGAATTAATCGAAAAAACAGGACAAAACGGATTCCATTTTGTAGACGAAGCTGCACCGCCAGCCTTAATGCGCGCTTTGGCTTTAGAAATTCTAAAACGAAAATTAGCTGTAACCTGGTGGACAAACATTAGATTCGAAAAAAGCTTTTCAAAAGATTTGTGTCTCCTGCTAAAAGCTTCTGGATGCATTGCCGTTTCTGGTGGTTTAGAAGTCGCGTCAGATCGATTGTTGAAATTAATTGATAAAGGAGTTACTGTTGAACAAGTGGCAAAAGTAACCCGCAATTTTACGGAAGCCGGCATTATGGTACATGCGTATTTAATGTACGGATATCCGACACAAACCATTCAGGAAACGGTTGACAGTCTCGAAATGGTGCGCCAGTTGTTTGAAGCTGGAGTTTTGCAGTCTGGTTTCTGGCACCAATTTGCTTTAACAGCACATAGTCCCGTTGGATTATATCCAGAGCAATTTGGCGTTACCAAAAAAACAGAAGCGATTGGAACTTTTGCTAATAACGATATTGATTATACAGACGCCACAGGAATTAATCACGATAAATTTAGTTTCGGATTAAAGAAATCACTCTTTAATTTCATGCACGGAATCTGTTTTGATTACGAACTTCAGGATTGGTTTGATTTTAAAATTCCGAGAACCAAAATTGATCCCGACTTTATTTTTAATGCATTAGAAGAACAAAATGATTTCAATACCAAACCAAATGCAAAAGTAGTCTGGCTTGGCGGCAAACCATTTGCGTCCTCTTTTACAAAATCAAAAAAAGGAAGAAGCTGGGAAATGATGTCGCTGACTTTTCATGACAAAAAAGAAAGTTTTGATATTCAAACCAATAAAGAAGAAGGCGAATGGCTGGTTTCTATCTTGAATAAAATAGCGGTCTCAAATGCTAAAAATTATACTTTTCAGGAAGTTAAAAACGATTTTGAAACGTCATTAGAAGATTTTGAATTATTTTGGTATTCAAAACCAGTTAATACGTTACGGGAGTTTGGTTTATTGGTTTTATAATCATCAATATTCGGTACATTCTCCATCGTTCGGAATAGCCGTTTTTCCTAAAAGACCATGATCAGAAAGTGCGTTTTTTAACTGGAGCCTTGTTGTAGGACAATGATTTAAAGCTTCTAAATGATTGGCAAGAACTTTTCCAGGCGCTAAAGCGGCAAACTTTAGAATATCGTTCATTCGCATTAGCAAAGGCTGTCCAAAATCTAATCTCGCAGTACCGCAGGCCATTACCGAAATGTCTGGTTTCAATTCTGTTAAAACCCTTTCAACATGTTCTGTAAAAATAGTGTCAGAACTTACATAAACAGATTTTTGATCTGCTAATTCGATATGAAAACCCATTACATTCCCCATCAATTTGGCGATAAACCCATAACCATGAACAGCAGGAATTCCAGTAATTTTTCCGTCCAGAAACTTTTGAGGCTCCCAATATTCTAAAGTCTGAATAACATTTAGTCCTCTTTTTATCAGCTCTTTTTCATCTTTAGAACTGCAGATTACCGGAATACTTTTTCGTCTTAAAAAAACTTCGCCAGCTTTATCAATATGATCAGGATGCAAATGTGTAATTAAGCAGTGTGTAACGGTGCTTAATATTTCGCGGCTGTTTTTAGGCAGTGCCACCAGCGGATTTCGTTTTGGCTTGTATCTAAAAATGGTAAATGGAGGAATCGTTTTTCTCTTGCCTAACATGGGATCAACTAAAATGACATGCTTTTCTGTTTCAATCACCAAAGTGGCATTTCGCAAGTGATGTAATTTCATATCGAAGAAAATTAGATATTAAAAATACAAAGTTTTTCGAAAAACTGTTTACAGATTTTTCTTTATTTTTAGCAGAATTGTGATTTTATCCTATTGAAAACCGAAAGCCAATCCCATGAAGGTTTTCTATCGTAATTCCTTTTTCATCGGCTAGAATCTTTCGCAGACGCGAAATAAAAACGTCCAGACTTCTTCCCATAAAATAATCATCGGTTCCCCAGAGAGAGGTTAAAATCTGTTCGCGTTTTAAAACCGAATTTTTATGATCGAGAAATAATTTCAACAATTCGGCTTCGCGCTGAGTCAGTCCCACTTTTTCCTGATCATTAAAAAGAATAAAATTTTTGGTGTCAAATTGGTATTTTCCAACCTCATAAATAGTTTTTACCGCTGGAATATTTTTTTGCGAGCGCTTTAAGAAAATTTCAATTTTCAAAAGCAATTCTTCAATACTAAAAGGCTTTACCAAATAATCATCGGCACCTAAACGCAGTCCTTTTATTCGATCTTCTTTTAAAGTTTTGGCCGAAAGAAAAATGATAGGAACATCAAGATCGATTTTTCTAATGGATTCTGCCAATTCAAAACCGTCCATTTTTGGCATCATAATATCAAAAATGCAGATGTCAAAACTATCATTTTGAAAAGTTTCTAAAGCAGATTTTCCATCAGAACAATGAATTACTTCATAATTATTTTGTTCCAGATTATCTTTAGTAAGAAACGCTAAAGTTTCATCATCTTCGGCATAAAGGATTTTGAAAGTACTCATTTTTTATAAGGAATTGACAAGGTAATAGTGACACCTTTTTCGATATTATTTTCAGCTTTAATTTTCCAGTTTTGCAGGCTGCAGATTTCTTTTACGTAATATAATCCGAGACCAAAACCGTTGACTTCATTGCTTTTTTCGTTTTGTACACGGTAAAACTTATCAAAGATATAGGAAATTTTTTTATTGGCAATTCCAATTCCATTATCAATAAATTCAAGCTTTAGACAATTGTTTTCCTCGTAAATACGGATTGTAATTTCAGGTTTTTCATTGCAATACTTAACGGCATTATCCAGTAAGTTGTAAATTAAATTGGCAAAATGAAAGGTGTCCGTTTCTAATAAATATTCACAAGAAGGGCTTTCAATTTTAATGACCGCTTCTGGATATTTAAGCTGTATATTTTCTATCGCTTCTTCAATTATCGGAACAATAAGAGCACTTTCTTTTTTTAGTTCTAAAGGCTTGTAATCTGATTTTGCAATATTTAGAATTTTCTCAATATGGCCGTTCAGTTTATTTCCCTGATTGATGATAATATCGGTGTACGTATACAGTTTTTTGTCTTCTTTTATTGGTTTTTGTTCAATTAAATATTTGGATGCAATAAGAATCGAAGCCAAAGGTGTTTTAAATTCATGCGTCATATTATTTATAAAATCGCGCTGTAATTCAGAATATTTTTTTTGCTGTAAAAGCTTAAAAATAGAATAAACATAAATGAGCAGAATTAGAATCAAAGCAGTTGAAAGGATAAACCAAAACCGCATCGAACTAAATAAATACGTAGTTTCATTAGGAAAACGAACTGCGAAATAATAAACCAGACTTTTATGTTTCGGGAAATAAACGGTTTTTTTGCATTCGGCCTTTTTCTTTGAAAGCGAAATATAATCACCATAAATCATTTCATCGCTTTGGCAGTTGTACATTGCATATTCGAAATCTGTGGTAATATTCATTTTTTTGAATTCCGTTTTCAGATAAAATTCTAAAATTTCGGGTTCAAACTCATTATCCACATTGACAATATAATAGTCGTTTGCAATTTTCTGTACAGGATTTTGTGCGGGCAGTTCGTGATTGGTTCCTTCGTACAATTTTTTAGCAACTTCCAATAAGGCAATATGTGCTTTCTGACTCAGTTTTTTCTGTTCAATTGTAAACGCTTCTTTCGTCCAAAGCAGCTGCGCGACCAATATGCTGATAATGGCAACTAGTCCTAATATAATGATGCTGTTGAGTTTATTAATTTTCAAGGAAAAGTATTTTTGAAGGTGTGAAATTAATCAATTTTATGCTGAAAATAAGCGGTTAACAAGTCGTTAACAAACATTTGGAACCACTTAACAGCGATCTGAATTTGTCTGAATTACCTTTGTAATATAAAATTTGAACTATAAACCATTTTAAATACACCATTATGAAAATGATTAAAATTTCGATGTTAGCATTGGCTTTAGGCCTGATGTCTTTTTCGGCTGTAGCGCCGGTGCAATCATTAGTTTCAGAAACTAAAATAGCAGAAACAGCTTCTACAATTGTTTGGAAAGCAGAAACAATTGATGTTGGACAAATCCCACAGGGAACACCAAAAGTAATTGTTTACGAATTTAAAAATACTGGAAAAACAGCAGTAGTAATTACTCAAGTTCAGGGTTCTTGCGGATGTACTGCAACAGATTATACAAAAGAACCAATACAGCCAGGTAAATCGGCAAAAGTTATCGCAACTTATAATGCTGCAAACAAAGGTGCTTTTACAAAAACAGTTACTGTAACAACAAGCGCAGAAACTGCACCAAAAATCCTTACTTTAAAAGGTACGGTTATCTAAGAATTTTAATAGGTTGGTTATATGGCAAAAACTCCAGACAAGAAATTGTTTGGAGTTTTTTATTTAAATCTTTTTAATAAAACTGGCATTTTGGCAAGCAATTTTTGAGATTATAAAACCTTGTGCTCTTTATATTTAAACAGTAAGCTGAGTAAAGAATATGTTTTCCGCTGTCGTTCCTTTTATTACTTTTTCAGGTTTAACTTCTAAATTTTGATTTAACAGAATTTTTTCTACTTTTAATGAAAATTATAAGCTATGAAAATTTGGTATTCGCCTCTTATTGCAATACTGTTTTTTGTTGTTTTTTCGTGTAATTCGAAAGCAGACAAAAAAGATGAAAATTCAATTAAAAAAGTTGAAATTCCAGAATTAAAACTCACAATCGACAGTGTTCGTATTGCTTCATTTTATGAAAGTTATCCCAAACTGGCCAAATTTAAAAACGATGTAACTTCATTATATCAAAAAAATAAATCGACCCAATTGTGGCAGGATAATAAAGGAGTTGTAGAATTTGGAAATACCTTATTCAATCAATACAAAAACTTAGATCAGGAAGGCTTAAAAGCAAATTATCCTTATAAAGAACAATTAAGTTCGGTTTTTGAAAACAATACAGCGGTCAAATTATCAAAAGAAGATACTGATTTACTGATTTCAAATCTCTATTATTATTACGCTGAAAAAGTATATATGGGATTTGACGAAAAAACAAGTATTTCGTTAGAATGGCTTTTGCCGAGAAAAAAGCTGAATTACCAAGTTTTGTCTGATTCTATTTTTAAAAAATCAACTATTCGTGATGATAAAAAGAAAAAGATGTTCAGCCAGTATTATAAACTGCGTGAAGCTCTTAAAGAATATAGAGAAATAGAAAAAAATGGCGGCTGGAAAACTATCGAAATTGGCGAAGAGTATAAAGGTCTAAAACTTGGAGATTCTTCCAATGCTGTAGCACAAATCAGAGAAAGACTTTTTGTGACCAAAGACATTAAAGAAGATAGCAAAAGTGCCATTTGCGATACAACTTTAATTAAAGCCATTAAGAACTACGAAATCCGTCACGGCTATGCGCCAAAAAACACCATTCTAAAAGAGCATATTGACGATTTGAATATTCCAGTTTCGGATCGTATTAAAACCATTATTGCTAATATGGAACGCTGCAGGTGGATTGATCCTGATTTGGAAAAGGGAAAAAAATACATTGAAGTTAATATTCCAGAGTTTAAATTGTATCTGATCGAAGACGGAAAAATTGCTTTTACTTCAGCAGTGGTTGTCGGAAAAACAATGAATAAAACAGTTATTTTCAGTGGTATGATGAATAATATAGTTTTTAGTCCGTATTGGAATGTGCCGCCAAGTATTATCAAAAGCGAGATCAAACCCGGAATGGAAAAAAATAAAAACTATCTGGCACAGAAAAATTTGGAATGGAATAACGGCGCAGTGCGTCAGCTTCCGGGGAAAAACAATTCATTAGGATTAGTGAAATTTTTATTTCCAAATTCGAGTAATATTTACCTGCACGATACACCTTCAAAAAGTTTGTTCGAAAGAGAAAGCAGAGCTTTTAGTCATGGCTGCGTACGTGTGGCAAAACCAAGAGAATTAGCAATCGAATTATTAAAACCAGATCCGTCTTGGAATCCTGCCAGAATTGATAAAGCAATGCATGCCGGAAAAGAAAGCTGGTATACTTTAAAAAAGAAAGTTCCAGTTTATATAGGCTATTTTACCGCTTGGGTCGATCGCGATGGGAATTTAAATTTCTATAAAGATATTTACAGCAGAGACGAAAGTTTGATTAAACTTTTGACAGAGGAATAATTTTTTTTAGCAAAGAATTTATTTTTTTGCCACAAATTAGCGCAAATTTTAATTTTATATCAATTTAAATATGCCACAGATTAATCGTTTTAATCTGTGGCATTTAAATTTGTGCTGATTTGTGAAATTTGCGGTAAGAATATTATTCATCTATAAAAAAGAAAATTCAAGAATTCGTGGCAAAAAATCACTCTGATTTACGATTTGCAGAAAAAATTAATCTGTAGAAATCCTTTTAATCTTTGGCATTTAAATTTGTGCTAATTTGTGAAATTTGCGGTAAGAATATTATTCATTCTATACAAAAGAAAATTCGAGAATTCGTGGCCAAAAATCACTCTGATTTACGATTTGCGGAAAAAATTAATCTGTGGAAATCCTTTTAATCTTTGGCAAAAATAAATTTATGCTAATTTGTGAAATTTGTGTTTAAAATAATTTGTGTTAAAAAATTATTCCGATAAAACACCAATGCACTTATAAAAGCGTTTGGTATAATGTTCTGTATCTAGAGCTGTTATAGTAACTTGCTGTGCTTTTCCAGATGAAGCATGAATAAATTTGGACTGCATTCCGTTGGCTTCACAAATAATTCCCAAATGACCAATAACAGTTCGGTCTTTGTATCCATAAAAAACTAAAATATCTCCCACTTTAAAATCTTCTGGTTTTAAAGCCTTTCCTAAATTTTTATACCCGCTCGAACTTCTGGGTAAATTCAATCCAAAATTTTTAAAAACATAACTTACAAAACCCGAACAGTCAAAACCTTTTTCTGGATTACTGCCGGCGTATAAGTAAGGAGTTCCCAAATATTTTTTAGCATATTCAATGATAGCATCACGATCAATTTCTTTTTGAATAATCTTATTTTGAAATGAGATGTGCTTTTCTTCTTTTTTTAAAGAAAAAGAGGAAAACAGAAGAAATGGCAGGAAAAGATATAGAATTGATCTCATTTATTAAGGTATAAAAATGTTTAAACGCTAAAGATAGGTTCTTAGTATCAATATAAAAAGAATTGAATCTTATCTATTGTATGAATTAATATTTCGAATTGCTGCTTTGATGTGTTTATGTGGTGTTTTTTTATTGCATTTTGACATTTTAGTATCTTTCTGTGTAATTGATTTCAGATATATTTGTGAATCTCATTTATATTTTAACAAATAAATTATGTTTATCAAAAAATATGTGCTTTTAATTCTGTTTTTGCTGTTTTCGATTTTTTCGAATTCACAAAGTCAGAATCGTTTTCTTTATGAGGGACGAATTGAAAAATTACCCAATGATCAAGTTGTTCTGATAGGAACTGCAGCATCAGTTTCGTTCAATTTTACTGGAAACGAATGTTCAATTGCATTGCAAAGTATTGATTCTTATGAGCATCATAATTATGTTTCATTGGTTTTAGACGATAAGTATATTGGGAAAATAAGAATTGAAAAAGGAGCTGTGCAGTCTTTTCCAATTAAGGTTACAGAAAGCAAAAAAGAACATCATTTAGAAATCTATAAAAATACAGAAGCCCACAGCGGTGGAATTTTATTCGCAGGAACAACTGCAAAACTGACTTCAATTTCATCTAAAAAGAAAAAGAAAATCGAATTTATTGGAGATTCTATAACCTGTGGCGCAGCAAGTGATCCGTCTGATGTTCCTTGTGATAAAGGCGAATATATGGATCATCATAACAGTTATTATGCTTACGGACCTAGAATTTCGAGAGAACTTGGAACTGATTATTTGATGAGCTGCGTTTCTGGAATTGGAATGTACCGCAATTGGAACGACGAAAATAAAGATGAAGGCATAATGCCCGATGTTTATTCCAATTTGTATTTAACAAAAGACAACTCAAAACCTAAATATGATTTTGCTTTTCAGCCTGATATTATCAGTATTGCTTTAGGAACAAATGATTTTTCTGGTGGAGACGGAAAAAAAGAACGCCTGCCTTTTAACCCGGAAAAGTATGTTTCGAATTATATCAATTTTATTAAAATGCTATACAAACATAATCCGAATGCACAGATTGTAATTACCAACAGCCCAATGGTTGGCGGTGAAAGAGGAGTTGTATTTGATGAATGTTTGAAGAAAGTAAAAGACGCTTTCGCGAAAGATAAAACGCATAAAGAAATTCAGATTTTTAAATTCAAACCGATGACCCCAAAAGGATGCAGCGGTCATCCGGATGTTGAAGATCATAAAGTTTTGGCAGATGAATATGCTCCATTTTTAAAGAAGTTACTAAATGAAAAATAATATTTTTAAGTTTGTTTTCTTTTTATTGATTTCCAGTACTATTATGGCAAACGTGGCTCTTCCGAATATTTTTGGCGATAATATGGTTTTACAGCGCAACTCCGAAGTAAAAATCTGGGGCTGGGCAAATCCAAAAGAAGAAATAAAACTGATTTCGAGCTGGAACAATCAGGAATATAAAACGATAGCTAATAATCAGGCAAAATGGGAACTAACGGTTAAAACTCCCGAAGCAGGAGGGCCTTTTACAATTTCGATAAAAGGTTATAATGAAGTAGTTTTAAAAAACATTCTAATAGGCGAAGTCTGGCTTTGTTCTGGACAATCTAATATGGAAATGTCTGCAAGCTGGGGAATTGATAATGGTGAAGAGGAAATGAAAAATGCTGCGAATTCGAACATTCGATTTTTTACTGTTCCGAAACTTACCGCAGTAACGCCGCAAAATAATTTATTAGGAAACTGGACAGAATCGACTCCAGAAACCATGAAATACTTTAGTGCAATTGGTTACTTTTTTGCCAAACGTCTGCGCGAAGATTTAAAAAATGTTCCAATAGGATTAATTTCTTCCAACTGGGGCGGTACTCCTGCAGAAATCTGGATCTCAGAGGAGGTAGTTAACAGCGATCCTTTGTTATTAGAAAATGCCAAAAAACTTAACGAACAGGAATATGGACCGCGTCAGCCCGGACGTGCTTACAATGCCATGATTCATCCGATCGTTGGTTTTAAAATTGCAGGAACGCTTTGGTATCAAGGCGAATCGAATGTGGGGTCTTTGGTTTATGATAAAACTCTTGGAGCCTTAATTACTTCTTGGCGAAAAGAATGGCAAGAAGATTTCCCTTTTTATTACGTACAAATTGCGCCGTACAAAACGGGAAGCAATAATTTTTCTAATGTGACCGTCAGAGATTCGCAGCGTAAATTATTGAAAGAAATTAATAATGCTGGAATGGTGGTAATCAGCGATGTTTCGGATACGATTGACATTCATCCAAAAAATAAAAAATCGGTTGGAATCCGCCTTGCAAATTTAGCTTTGGCAAATACTTATAAAACGCATGCAGCTTTGGTAAATGGGCCGCTTTTTAAAGACATTAAAATTGAGAAAAACAAAGTTATAGTTTCTTTTGATTATGCTGAGGGTTTGTATTTTAAGGATAAAAAATCAAATCAGTTTGAAGCAGCGGGTGCTGATGGAGTTTTCTATCCAGCCGAAGCTTCAATAAAAAATAATGAAGTGATTTTAGTTAGTAAAAAAGTTTCGAATCCTGTAAAAGTGAGATTTGCGTGGGGAAATACAATTCAGTCCGATTTGTTTAATAAAGCGAATCTGCCGGCTTCGTGTTTTATGTCAGGATTTTAGATTTTTTTGCTCACGGATTTTACTGATTGAACAGATTAACACTGATTCTTGTCTGCGTTTGTCAGGCTGAGAAGTCGAAGCTTTATAAAGTGAATATTTTTGTTTGCGGAGTTTCTTGCGAAGATTTCTCTCTCGAAGCCTCAGGATCGAAATGACAAGATTGTCTCTTTTGAAAACGATTTGCGTGAGGGATTGAGGCGGTATCCTTTTGTGAAGAGAAACGGAACAAAAGATAAAGCCGAAAGCCCGACCCGCCTTTTTTGGCGGGTCACGCCCAAAGTAATCTTAGAATCTCAGCATCTTAGTCCCGAAGGCTAGGGATAGCATCTAAAAAACTAACCATGAAAAATAAAAAAATAATTATTATTGGGGTTTTGTCCCTGTTTACTGTTGGAAATATGAATGCACAGAAAAAGCCGTATTTGGATAAAAACAAAACTATCGAGCAAAGAATTGATTTGCTTTTGCCGTTAATGACTTTAGAAGAAAAAGTAGGGCAGATGAACCAATACAACGGTTTTTGGGATGTAACAGGACCGGCTCCAAAAGGCGGAACGGCCGAATTAAAATACGAACATTTAAGAAAAGGATTGGTTGGCTCGATGCTGACGGTTCGAGGCGTAAAAGAAGTTCGTGCCGTACAGAAAATTGCGGTTGAAGAAACTCGTTTGGGAATTCCGCTAATTATTGGTTTTGATGTAATACATGGCTATAAAACGTTAAGCCCGATTCCGCTGGCAGAAGCGGCAAGCTGGGATCTGGAAGCGATTAAAAAATCGGCGGCGATTGCGGCAGATGAAGCTTCGGCATCTGGAATAAACTGGACTTTTGGACCAAACGTAGACGTAGCAAACGATGCGCGCTGGGGGCGTGTGATGGAAGGTGCGGGAGAAGACCCCTATTTGGGCAGTAAAATTGGTTATGCGAGAGTAAAAGGTTTTCAGGGAGAAACGATTGCCGATCTTCAAAAAGTAAATACGATTGCGGCTTGTGCGAAACATTTTGCAGCTTACGGTTATGTGGAAGCTGGATTAGAATATAATATTGTGGACATCAGCAATTCCAAATTGTACAACTCGGTTCTGCCGCCTTTTGAAGCGACTGTAGAAGCGGGAGTTCGTACGTTTATGAATTCTTTTAATACGTTAAACGGCGTTCCAGCAACGGGAAGTTCCTTTTTGCAAAGAGATATTTTGAAAGGAAAATGGAAGTTTGATGGATTTGTGATTTCGGATTATGCTTCGATTCGCGAAATGATCGCGCACGGATACGCCAAAGACGAAGCAGATGCCACTGCAAAAGCTGTAATCGCTGGTTCGGATATGGATATGGAATCGTATTTGTATGTGGCAAAATTGGTTGATTTGGTACAATCTGGAAAGGTAAAAGAAGCTTTGGTTGATGATGCTGTTCGCAGAATTCTTCGTGTAAAATTTGAATTGGGATTATTTGATGATCCGTACAGATATTGCGATGAAAAACGCGAGAAAGCAGTTGTGGGAAGCAAGGCCAATAACGAAGGCGTTCTAGATATGGCGAAGAAATCTATTGTTTTGTTGAAGAACGAAAAGAATTTGCTTCCGCTTAAAAAATCGGGACAAAAAATTGCTTTAATCGGTGCTTTGGCAAATGATAAAAATAGTCCGTTGGGAAGCTGGAGAATTGCCGCAGATGATAATACTGCAGTTTCAGTTTTAGAAGGAATGCAGCAATACAAAGACAATCAACTAGTTTTTGAAAAAGGAGTTGATTTATTGAAACAAAAAGCGACTTTCTTGACTGAAACGGTTTTTAACACCACAGATAAAAGTGGATTTGAAGCCGCAAAAATAGCCGCAAAAAATGCTGATGTTGTGGTAATGGTTTTAGGTGAATATGGTTTCCAAAGCGGTGAAGGAAGAAGTAGAACCGATTTGAATCTTCCGGGCTTGCAGCAGGAATTATTGGAGGAAATTTATAAAGTAAACCCAAATGTAGTTTTGGTTTTAAATAACGGCCGTCCGTTGAGTATTCCGTGGGCCGCAGAAAATGTTCCGGCAATTGTCGAAGCGTGGCATTTAGGAACTCAGGCTGGAAATGCTGTTGCGCAGGTTTTGTACGGAGATTACAATCCGAGTGGGAAACTGCCAATGTCGTTTCCTAGAAATGTAGGTCAGGTGCCAATTTATTATAACAAGTACAGCACAGGAAGACCAACTGACAGTGATAAAAATGTTTTCTGGTCGCATTACATGGATGTGGAGAAAACGCCTCAATTTCCGTTTGGTTTTGGTTTGAGTTATACGACTTTCAAGTATAAAAATCTGAAATTAAATAAAACGTCTTTGGCAAAAGGTGAAAAAGTTTCTGTTTCAGTAGAAGTGACCAACACAGGAAATTATGACGGGAAAGAAGTAGTCCAATTGTATATTCATGATGAATTTGCAAGTATCATTCGCCCAATAAAAGAATTAAAAGGTTTTGAATTAATTAATCTTAAAAAAGGAGAAACGAAAACAGTAAACTTTACTTTAACGGATAAGGAACTTGGTTTTTATGATAACGAAGGGAATTATTTAGTAGAACCGGGAACTTTTAAAATTATGGTAGGAGGAAGTTCTGATAAAGGTTTGCAGGGTGGTTTTGAGATTAAAGAGTAGGGTTTTTTGAGGTTCAAAGGTTCAAAGAAGCAAAGGTTCAAAGAAGCAAAGGGAATTGTTTTTTTTGAATAGCCCCTAGCTTTAGCTAGGGGAAAAAGATTTGAATTGAAGAGGCTTTAGCCGAACTTTGATAGTTCGGCTAAAGCCTCTTCAATGTATTACATATCCATCCAGCTAAAGCTGGACGCAATTCATAGTAAATTTTTAATTATTACAGCATATTTCCGCCACGAATTCACGAATTTATTGTTTAAAAATTCTTGAATTCGTGGCGATTTCATTTTTGGATAAAAATCTTTGTGTCTTAGTGTCTTCGTGGCAAAACTTCGAGAGTTTTTTGTATTTTTAAAATCTATAAAAACTCCAATCCCTAAATTAAAATAATGAAATACAACAGATGCGGAAAAAGCGGGTTGCTGTTACCTGAAATTTCCTTAGGATTATGGCATAACTTTGGTTCTGTAGATAATTTTGATAATGCCGAAAGTATTGCCGTAGAAGCTTTTGATAAAGGAATTACCCATTTTGATCTGGCGAATAATTACGGACCGGTCCCAGGGTCTGCTGAGGAAAATTTTGGTAAAATATTATGGCATAATTTTCAGGGCAACCTTCGTGATGAAATCGTAATTTCTACAAAAGCCGGTTATACCATGTGGGACGGACCTTATGGAGATTGGGGTTCGAGAAAATATTTGTTGTCAAGTTTAGATCAGAGTTTGAAGCGAATGAGCATTGATTATGTTGATATTTTTTATTCGCACCGCCCAGATCCCGAAACGCCGATTGAAGAAACAATGATGGCATTGGATCACGCTGTTAGAAGCGGAAAAGCGTTGTACGTTGGAATTAGTAATTATTCGGCGGAGCAGACCAGAGTTGCGGTTGATGTTTTAAAACAATTGGGAACGCCGTGTTTGATTCATCAGGCAAAATATTCGATGCTGGAACGCTGGGTTGAGAATGGTTTATTGGATGTTTTAGAAGAAAAAGGAGTGGGGTGTATTGCTTTTTCACCTTTGGCACAAGGACTTTTAACGGATAAATACCTAAACGGAATTCCAGAAAACTCCAGAGCGCATAACCCAAACGGGCATTTGAAAGAAAATGAAGTGACGGAAGAACGCATTCAGAAATTAGTTCAATTGAATGAAATTGCAAAAAACAGAAATCAGTCTTTGGCACAATTGGCTTTGGCTTGGCTGCAGAAAGATAAACGAATTACATCGGTTTTAATAGGAGCAAGTTCGGTAAAACAATTGTGTAATAATATTGATTGTCTAGAAAATACGGAGTTCTCGCATGATGAATTGAATGCGATTGAGAAGATATTATCTTAATTATTAATTGTTGATTATTGATTGTGAATGTGCATGATTGTAGAGACGCACCGCAGTGCGTCTACGTCCAGTATATTCTTTACGCATAAGACGCACAGCTGTGCGCCTCTACATAAGATACGGGATCTAAAATAAAAAATGGGACAATTTGTCCCATTTTTTATTTAATAATCATTGCCAATCCGCCGCCGCTTGCTAATCGATACGTCAATTTTGTTGTGGAATCAACGGTTACAATTTCTTTTTTATAATCGGTTGCGGCTTTATCTGCATTTAAACCATCAGAGAAAATCTCAGCTTGGAATTTTTTACCTTTTTCTAGGAAAGAAAAATCAATGGTAATTTCTCTGGAATCCCAATTTGTAATGGCGCCCAAATACCAAATATTATCTTTTTTTCGCGCAATGGAAACGAATTTTCCAACTTCACCATTTAGGGAAACTGTTTCATCAAAAGTGGTCGGAACTTTAGCAATAAAATCAGTGCTTTCCTGCTCCTTCATAAAAGCGGTTGGACTGTCGGCCATCATTTGTAAAGGAGCTTCAAAAATCGTGTACAATGCTAATTGGTGGCATCTCGTTCCCTGACTCATTGGAGTGGAATGACTAGGTTTGAATTCGCTTTTGGCGGCATTTCGCATTGCACCGGGCGTATAATCCATTGGGCCGGCCAACATTCTGATAAAGGGAATGGTGCAATCGTATAACGGTACATCGTCATTTGGTGTCCATTTATTGTTTTCTAAACCTTTTACACCCTCAAAATTTAAAATATTTGGATACGTTCTCTGAATTCCGGTTGGTTTGTACATACCGTGGAAATCCAAAATCAATTTATGATTGGTCGCTTTTTGCGCAATATCATAAACCGAATTTACCATTTTGGCATCGTCGCGATCTAAGAAATCTACTTTAAAACCTTTGATTCCTAAATCGGCATAGTTTTTTAAAATTCCATCTGTATTTTTGGTCAGCGCCATCCATGAGCTCCACAAAATAAGACCTACATTTTTTTCTTTTCCGTATGCGATCAAGGCTTCGAGATCAACATTGGGGTTGTGTTTCATAATGTCTTCTTCCAAACTCCAGCCTTCGTCCAGAACCACATATTCGATCTTATTTTTAGAGGCAAAATCAATATAATATTTATAAGTCTGCGTATTGATTCCAGCTTTAAAATCAATGTTGTAAATATTCCAGTCGTTCCACCAGTCCCAAGCTACTTTTCCGGGCTTTATCCACGAAATATCTTTTATTTTAGATGGTTCTGCCAATTTCTGAACCATGTCATTATTTGTTAAGGCAGCATCGTTTTCTGCAATAACAATCGCCCTCCACGGAAAACTTCTGGTGCCTTTGGTTTTGACCAAATAGTCGGCCCTTTCATAAATTAATCTGTTAATGTTGTTAAAACCGCCATTGGTTTCTTTTGTCGGATATTTAGAAAAACGAGATTCAAAACCCGATTTGTTTTTATTATTCGTAACAAATAATCCCGGATAATCTTCCAGATTCGCTTCTAAGAAAACCGCTTTTTTATGATTTTTATAATCAACTAAAAAAGGCAGAAAGGCCAAAGTATCTTTTGCAAATTCGCTGATTTTTTTGTTTTCATAATGTGCTTCAAAAGAAGAAATGTATTGGTCTTTCGGGTTTCTTAAATCACGAACATATGGCATTAAAGTAGCATAATCGTGATCAAAATTTAAGGTGACATTTTCCCATTTAACGGTAATGTCTTTTTTCTTTTTCGTTATAAATCGATACGCAGCGCCGTCATCAAAAACACGATATTCGATAGAGAAATCATTTTTAAAGTTTATAGTAAGCTGATTGTAATTATTTTTAACTGATTTCTTTTTGTATAACGGCGTTTCAAATGAACTATTTACACTTTCATTTTTCGAATTTAGAACTACAGGATTTTTGCCTAAAACTTCATTTTGATCCAAAGTCAAAGACATTTCAGATGGAGCCAAAATCAAATCTTTTTCATGCGAGATTGTCCAGCTGATTTTATCATCAACATTGATTTTTACTTCGGTTTTTCTATCAGGAGATTTCAAAATAAAATCCTGTTTCTTTTGTGAAAAACATAGGTTTAAGAAAAATAAAAGCAGGAATATTGTTATAGCGTTTTTCATCAATTTTTGATTTTTTTTCTGTAGAGATGGACAACTGTGCGTCTACGTCCAGTTTACGTTGCAAATATTCGTTGCACATAAGACGCACTGAGGTGCGTCTCAACAGAAAACGGAATGAATAATTTTTTTATTGCTTCAATTCTAGATTGTATTTCTTAACGATTTCAAGAGTAGATTTATCACCATTAAAAACAGAGTTCAAACCTTGAGGTTCTTGCGGAGGATCTGTTGTAAGTGGTTCACCTGGATTCCATTTTCCGTCAGGATGAATTGCTTTTCCTTCGCCGCCGTAACCCCAGAAATTTGCTGCCTGCAAAGGTCCTCCATTTTTATGACTTTCGAGAACACGTCCGAAAATGTAATTGTAAAACTGATCACGAAAAACCGAAGGCGCGCCTCCATTTAAATTTTCATTCTCTCTCGGAAGCCCAAATTCTTCAATAATAATAGGTCTTTTTAAGTTGTTGGCAACTTTAATGTGATCGTCAATATATTTTCCAGCATTTTCGATTGTTTTTGGCATCGTAGCAGCTGCATTATCGGCTTTAAACCAGTTCCAGTTTTTAGGCCAAATGTGCATCGTTAGATAATCAATATTGGGATTTTGATGCGTTCTTTCAAAGATTTCCATGTTGTCGTTCGAACTGTTTTTTCCTTCAGAACCTGTAGAAACCAAATGATTTTTATCTAAACTGTCAATTAAATCCACAATAGAATTGAGCCATTTTGTGAATTTCACTTCGTTTTCAACTGTAAACAGTCGCGGTTCATTGCCAACCTGCCACGCCATAATAGTATTGTCTTCGTTGTATTTCTTTTTAGAATAAACATTGGTTCTTCCGATAATAAACTTAACATGATTGTTTAGAGCTTCCATACACGGCTCACAGCTGTGAAACTGTTCTGTGTACGACATAAACTGCGGCCAAGTATTGGGTGGAATCGCCGGCACAGGAACAGGACCTTTGCCATTCCACTCCAGATATTGCGACATTCCACCAGACCATTCCCAATTATTGGTGAGATACAAAACTGCGTACATATTACGTTTGCTCATTTCGCTGATTAAAAAATCCAAACCGTCCAATAAATCTTCATCGTATTTTCCCTGTTCGTATTGCAGTGCCGGGCGAACGGTAAAATCATATTTTCCGCCATCAGCACCAACCAAAATACGTAAATTGTCAATTCCGTTTTTCTTCATCAAATCCAATTCGCGAATCAGCCTTTTACGATCACCAATTTTTTTAGACGCCAGCATGCTTCCGTACCAATAATTCGTACCAATGTAAGCGTAAGGTTTGTCGCCTTTGTAAAATTCTTGTCCTTTAACCGTGATTTTTTCCTGTGCGGTACAGGCAATCGTTGATAAAATCAAGGCTAATGAAAGGGTTTTTAGAAATCTATTTTTCATGATATTATTTTTTAGGAGCTGTTTCCTGCTATCCGCTCTATCTTTTGTGTCTCGTTAAAAAACGAGACACAAAAGGATGCCGCTTCTATCAGGGCTAGGGCTCTACGGTTTTAAGACGTTGGTTATTCTAACAGATTTTCAAAACCTGTCAGTTATATAATTCGCTCGTTGAATTTTCTAATCTGTATTAAGTCTCCTGTAAAGGTTTGTTTTGCCTTTTTTTTATCATTCGGTTCTCCGCCGAAATTAACAAGATTCCAGAAACTTGAAACTTGAAACCTGAAACTTGAAACAATTTCAAACCTGAAACAAAAAACTACTTAGGCATTTCATACATCTTTGGCAGTCCATTCACCAAAGTAGATTTTGATTTAGAACTGTAGGTTTTAAAATCTGCGGCATTTGCAGCTGTACTGTTAGGAACATAATATCCGTCTTTGTTATTATTCCAAAACATTACATAACTGATTTGTATATCGTTTTTAGTCAAGGCACTGTACAATAAAGTTGAAAACCAATCGGTAATAGCGGGAGTTGTCGTTGTAACCCGATAACCTGTTTCGGTTAAGGCTGCGATTTTTACTTTCGCTTTAGCGTAATCAGAAAGGATTTTAAGTTTGGCGTTGGCTTTGTCTGCACCGGTTTGTCCTTGATTATTGAAGTCACCGTAATTGTCCATTCCGATGATGTCAACATATTGATCGCCTGGATAACGACTTAAATAGGCCGTTTCTGTTGTGTAGGAGTTATCAGGAGAAAAAGCATATAAGATGTTGTGAACGCCTTTTGTATTTTTTAAATAATCTACCGTAAACTGATAGGCTTTTTTGTATTCATCGGGAGTGCAGAAATCGGCTCCCCACCAAAACCAGCTTCCGTCAAATTCGTGAAAAGGTCTGAAAATGATCGGAATCAATTCGCCGTTTGTACCTTTTAAGTTTGATACGACACGGGCTACTTTATCCAATTTTTTCTTGTACCATTCATTGTTAGCGCCGCCAGGTAAAATACTTCTAAATGCAGTTGATTTTTGAGCAGCCGTCATATCGGCAGCGTAAAATGAATCTTCGTTATTGGGTTCTCTCAAATGCCAGCTGAAAGTGTTGATTATGCCTTTCGCGTAAGCGGCTTTAACATCAGAAATTATTTTTTGTTCCTGCTGATAAAACCAGTTATTGCTTTGTTCGTTATTGTTTTTATCAGTAATAAACATAAAATCAGAACCTAACACAGCAGGATCAAAACCGGTGTTTTTTTTGATGTCCGATTCGCCGCCTGCATCTTGATAAAAACTATTAAAAGCATCTTGCTGGCCGATAGCAGTTTTGGTTTTTGCCAGTCTTTTTAAATTATAAAATAAAGCAACAGTTTCTTTTGCAGCACTGGCATCAACCATATAAGACGCTGCATTTGCAGCAGTCAAAGGATCTTCCTGCGTTGGCGGATCTACGATCACCTCGTCTTTAGACTCATTTTCTGAAGAACAGCCAATGAGAAAAAGTACTGAGAAACTCAGATAGATTATTTTAAAAAGAGGGTTTTTCATTTTTGGTTTATTTGGTTTCGGTAGTTAGTTAGTTAGTTAGTTAGTTAGTTAGTTAGTTAGTTAGTTAGTTAGTTAGTTAGTTAGTTAGTTAGTTAGTTTTAAGTATTCAGCTTCGTTAAGCGCAATTATTTTTGCATCATCAAAAAAGACGGTTCCGTTTGTTTGTGCCAGAGCCAGCATGATTCTTATAGTTTTGGCATCGGCAGGAACTTTTATAATTTTTTTATAATAGATCCATTCTGTGGTGCCTTTTGCCTGAGCGATATTTTCGGTGCTAATCTGTTTGTCGCCTGCATCTGTAAATTCGAGAATTACCACGCCGGCTTTGTAAGGTTCTTTTTGCTCTTCGATTTCGTCGGCTTTCATCCAGACACTGCATTCTACTGCAAAAGTATTTTTCGGGATCGTAATAACCTGATCCAGTGCTTTCCATTCTGCACCTACAAACTGATTAATATTAGCACTGTTTTTTCCTGATTTCTTGTCGTAAGGAGAAGTCATCGCATTTTCTTCGCCGCGCCAATCAATAAAATCAGATTCAAAACCGCCGTTTTTAATCAGGTTGGTTTGTGCGTTGGCTATTGTAGTTAGAAATAATACACTTAAAAAAAGAAGCTGTTTCATAATTGTTATTTTTAATTACAAATATTCAAAAAAACACTTAATTAATCTTGAATACGCTCTATTAATTCCAGACAAGCGCGGGCATTATGATACGGGCATTTCCAGAATCCGGCTTTATCTTTTTGAATAGTAGAATAATCGCTGTAAACTCCCCAAAACCATTCTCCATTTTGTTTGTCGAGAATGTGCTTTTTAATGAATTTCCAGTTTTCATAAACAATAGTCAGATAATTTTCGTCTCCGGTTATTTGATACGCATTATAAAAACCAATCAGCGCTTCTGCCTGAGGCCACCAATGTTTTTCTGCAATGAGCTGTTTTTTTTCTGGATTAAATTCATACCACAAACCGCCGTCAATGTCTAAACCTTCTTTTGTGGCATCTGCAACCTGAACTGCATATTTTTTATACCGGGCTGTTAAAGCTTCGTTTCCGGAAATTTCGGCACATTGCTGTAAAAGCCACGCAGCTTCGATATCGTGTCCGTATGAAATCACATCGGGTTTTTCATTCCAATTTTCATCAAAAAACAAACGAAAATGACCTGTTTGGGTATTGATAAAATGCTTTTCGATTGTTTCAAGAAGCTCGATCATCGTATTTTGAAGCGTCTTGTCTTTCCAAACCTTAAACAAATTCGCATACGCTTCAATAATATGAAGATGCGTGTTCATGGTTTTTTTTTCGTTGGCATCTTTTTCGCTTAGACGAAGATCTTCAATAGGTTTCCAATCTCTTGTAAAAGCTTCTAGGTAACCTTTGTTTACAGAATCAAAACTATGTTCCTCAATTTTTGCGTATAAATTTTTAGCAGTTTCTAAAGCTTTTTCATCTTTAGAAATACTATAATATTCGGATAATCCGTAAATCGCAAATGCTAGAGCATAGATTTGATTTTTAGTGTCTTTTGGAGTTTTATCCTCATTGATGCTCCAAAAGAGACCGCCAAAAGTGGTGTCATAAAAATTAGAAATTAGAAAATCAAATGCTCTTTCTGCCAGTTTTTTGTGGCTTTCGTTTTTAGTGGTTTTGTAACTGGCAGAAAAAGTCCAGAGAATTCTGGCGTTTAAAACCGAACCTTTTTCTGAATTTGCAATAATATGATCTTCAAAATCAATCTGTCCGACAAAACCGCCATTTTGTTTATCGACAGTATGCTGCGACCAATATTTTAAAATGGCTTCCAGCTCTGCAGTCAATTCTGATTTTAAAAGCTTTAATTTTAGTGGCACGATTAAATGGCGTTATTTTTTTCGATTTGATTAATAATAGTTTTTACAGAACCTGCAGAAATAAAAGTGTCTGCCGGTGTATGGGTCACATAATCGATTAGTTTTTCGACAGAAGAAACAGCAACGTGCATTCTGGTGTCTGAAGAAGCATAATAAATGTAAACCGTTCCGTTTTCATCCTCAATCCATCCGTTTGAGAACAATACATTAGACACATCTCCAACTCTTTCGATACCTTCTGGACCCATAAAATGTCCGGCCGGAACGTGTGTTACTTTTGTAATATCATTTAAATCGGTCATAAACAAGTATAAGGTATAGCGCAGTCCTGCCGCAGTGTTACGAACACCATGTGCCAGATGCAGCCAGCCTTTTTCGGTTTTTATAGGAGCAGGACCCAATCCATTTTTTAATTCGTAAATGGTGTGGTATTGTTTGCCAAAAATGATTTTTTCGTCTTTTACAACAGGATTAGCCATATCTTCTACATATCCTAAACCAATACCGCCTCCAGAGCCTACATCAATAAATCCGTCTTGCGGGCGTGTGTACAAAGCATATTTTCCATTTACAAATTCTGGATGCAGGACTACGTTTCGCTGCTGCCCTGTATTCGAAATCAAATCAGGAAGTCTTTCCCAGTTTACTAAATCCTTAGAACGAACGATTCCTGCATTGGCTACAGCCGAACTGGTGTCGCCTTTTGGGGCTTTTGGATCTTTTCTTTCGGTGCAGAAAATGCCGTAAACAAATCCGTCTTCGTGATTTATTAAGCGCATATCGTAAACGTTGGTATCTGGTTCTTCGGTTTGTGGAATCACGCACGGTTTTTCCCAAAACTGGAAATTATCAATACCGTTTGGACTTTCGGCTATGGCAAAAAATGATTTTCTGTCAATTCCTTCCACACGAACTGCTAGTAAATATTTTCCGTTCCATTTCATGGCACCTGCGTTAAAAGCAGCATTGATTCCGATTCTCTCCTGCAAAAACGGATTGGTATTTTCGTTAAAATCAAAACGCCAGTTTAGCGGAATATGTGCTGCGGTTACTACGGGATTTTTATAACGTTCATAAATACCGTTTCCAGCAATCTGCACGGGTTCGTTTTTTTGTTCGATCAGCGATGTATGTTCTTTTTCTAATGCCTTTTTTCTATCTAAAAAAGTGGCCGAAGAGGTTATTGTTGTCATAAATTGATTTCTTTATCTGTATATTTTAATTGATTTGGTCTCTCTGATGGTTTAAATCTTGTTCGATAATCTGCAGTTTTTCTTCTGATAAAGGGTAAAACAAAATGAATAAAACGGATACTACCGCGGCAATGGCTGGAAGAATACTCAGCATTAACTGAATTCCGTTCTGGGTAAAAGCGGTTTGTTCAACATTGGCTTGAAATCCGAAATAACCCAAAAGCCATCCCGCTCCCGCGCCGCCGATTGTCCAGCCGAATTTTTGGGACATTGATGAGGCTGAGAAAACCAATCCCGTTGCGCGACGTCCTTGTTTCCATTCCGAATAATCGGCGCTGTCGGCATACATAGACCAGATTAATGGGAAAACGCAGCCAGCACAAATACTGATTAAAACCTGAAAACTCATAATTAAAAAGACATCTTCTTTTCCGAATAAATAGAAAATAAGACTCAAAACGGCAGCCAAAGCCATTGCTCCAAAGAATGTTTTCTTTTTGCCAATTTTATTTGCAATTGGCGTAGCAATGATTACTCCGATAATATTTGCAGCTTGTCCTAAAACCAAATAAATAGAAGTAGGAGTCATGTGAAAATCGGTTCCGAAAAGTGAAAAATCAAAATTTACGGTACTGCTTACATAATATTTAAAGTAGTAAACTGCAGCGCCGTCACGAATGGAGTTGAAGACCAAAGCGCCAATTCCGGCTCCAAGTAAAATCCACCAAGGTTTGTTTTTCAAAAGATCTTTTAAATCTTCTTTTAAGTTATTTTGTTCATCGCCGATTGGTTTTACTCTTTCTTTGGTGAATAGAAAACAAGCCCAAAAGAAAACAGTGGTAATTATTCCGAAAATTGCAATTGTAGCCAGCCAGCCTGTTTTTGAGTTTAAACTGCCTCCAAAATAATTTACCAAAGGTTCAATTAACCAAAGTGCTAATAAACTTCCTCCAAATGCAAAAACCATTCGATAAGACGAAAGTGTATTGCGTTCTTTTCTGTCAGAAGACATTACACCAAGAAGAGAAGCGTAGGGAACATTGATTAAAGAATAAATCATCATCATCAACGAATAGGTAACATAAGCATATATTATTTTTCCTTTCTCATCAAAATCGGGGGTATAAAAAGTTAAGACACCTATGATTGCAAAGGGAATGGCGACCCAAAGTAAATAAGGTCTAAATTTTCCCCATTTACTGCGGGTTCTATCGGCTAAAATTCCAACAATAGGATCAAAGCAGGAATCCCAGATTCGAGTAATCAAAAACATGGTTCCTACTACGGCAGGTGCAATTCCGAAAACATCTGTATAGAAAAACAACAGGTACATGCTGAAGATTTTCCAAAACATTGAAGAAGCTGCGTCGCCTAGGCCGTAACCTATTTTTTCTTTTAAGCTAATTTTTTCGTGCATTTAGGACTTTTTTAGTGGTTGTGGTTAAGTTTGGGAGTTTTATATTGAGTTTTATTTTTAACACATAACAGCATAGTTGGTTGTGTTTGGTAAGGCTTTTTATTGTTTTCTAAATATTGAAACCTGTGTTTTAATTATTTTTTATTAATGTCTTTTTCAAATAAAGTTTTGTCAAGTTTATAGAAATCTATAAAATCTTTTTCGCTCACTTGGCCTGAAAACGGGGCATAATAATGCATTTTTTGTTCTTTTTCCTGCCAGCCATGATTTCTCCACAATAGGACATAAGCGATTTTGTAATCTCCTATTGCTTTTAGTAAAGTTCCAGTCCACCATTTTGGGTCAGGAACAGCTTCATAGCCTGCCTCAGCCAAGGCAATCGGTTTTTGTTTTTTAAGAGCAATTTCGTTTAAAATTTTGAATTGCTGCTGTACTTCAGAAACGAATTTTTCGCCAGACGGATCAGAACTATTCTGATAAGTGTCGAAACTCAAAATATCTGCGTAATTGTCGCCAGGATAATTTTCTAGAAAATCGGCTTCGCTTTTAAAACTTCCGGTATTGTAAACGTAAATTAAATTATGCACTCCTTTTTTCTGCAGGTATTCGAAAGTAAATTTCCAAGCAGCTTTAAATTCGTCTGGTGTGCAGTTTCCTTTTCCCCACCAAAACCAGCCGCCCGTAAGTTCGTGAAAAGGTCTGAAGAGAATCGGAATGTTTTTTCCTTTTTTGTCTTTTAATGATAAAAAGAAATTAGCGGCTTTGTCTAACCAAGAGGTGTATTTTTGATGGTTTGCTGCTCCTGGTAAAATGGTTTTAAGCGCATTTGGCGTATTGTCCCAAGCGTTTTTTCCTGTGGCAGGATTGTCAAAATGCCAGCTGATGGTAGAAATACCGCCTCGCTCGTGTGCCTCAACTATATATTGTTTCATTTTAGCAAAGGGAACGCCGTCAATATTGTTTGGACTGTCATTTTCTAAACCTGCAATATCCCAGCCATACACAGCCGGATAATCGCCCACTACGTCTTTTATATCGCTTCGGTTGTTTTCGTATTTCCAATTTACACCGTAGGCAAGATCATCCTGATGCCCAAAAAGAAAACCTTTTTGAGAAAGAGCATTTAATTTTTGGTACAGGGCGCTGGTTTCTTTTGTTGCTTTTTTATCTGAAAGTGACAAATTAGTATTACTGTTTATAGGTGCAGCAGAACAAGAAGTTCCAATAAATACGGCGGTTAAAAATGTCAGCAGCTTTTTTTTCATTTTAATATACTTGTTTTTCAGTGTAATGTAATTCAAATTGATGATTTGTAATCGAATCAAATAAGTGGTCTTTTTGTTTCGAAAATTCAATATCATTTTGGAGCTAAAATTATTAAAACTATAAAAAGATTCCTGATAAAAAATGATTAATGTTTATAATCTGTCTGCTTTTTATAAAACTGATAATTCTATTTTTCAAAGATAAAAGGATGTTATTCGTATAATTAATATTATTTTATCAATTATATATCATATTATTGCAGTCAAATAAAACTTACAACCACAACCTAACCTTATATTTTAGAATGAGTACTACTAAAAATTTTTACAGAGAAATTGCGCCGCTTGCTGCAGGAGACAGTTTTTTGGTTTTTGACCGTGTCAAAGATAGTTTTGATTTTCCTGTTCATTACCATCCGGAATTTGAAATTAATTTTATCCTAAACGGAAAAGGAGTAAAGCGTGTTGTTGGAGATAATATTGAAGAAATTGATAATGTCGAATTGGTTTTAATTGGACCTAATTTATATCACGGCTGGGAATTGAATAAATGCACGAGTAAAAAAATTCACGAAATAACAATTCAGTTTCATAATGATTTATTTCACGAGTCTCTGCTCTCCAGACGTATAATGAATCCGATTCGGGATATGTTTAACCGCTCTATTCACGGAATTCTTTTTTCTAAAAAAACCGCCGAAGAATTGACTCCAAGACTTGTAAGGCTGTCTAAATTAGATGGTATGGACTATTTTTTAGAAATTACTTCTTTATTATATGATCTTGCCAATTCTAGAAACCAGCGATTGCTTTCTACTTATACAGTAGATTATGATACGTTTGACGATTATGATAAAATGAAATTGGTTTACGAATATGTGCAGAAACATTTTGCAGAAAAAATTACTTTAGAGGATGTTGCGAGCGTTGCCAGCATGTCGATCATTTCGTTTAATCGCTTTATTAAAAAACGCACCGGAAAAACTTTTGTCAATTATATAAATGATATCCGAATAGGTTATGCGGCACGATGGCTGGTAGAAAAAGATATGAGTGTTTCTGAGGTGGCGTTCAAATCGGGCTTTAATAATATTGCTAACTTTAACCGAAGTTTTAAAGCAACCAAAAACTGTACACCAAGTCAGTATCGTGAAGATTTCTCAGGTCTGAAGCGAATTTTATAATGATACTTTTTTTTCATCATTAGATATTATTTTTAACGAAAACGTTTTCTTTTTACGATTTCGTTAACTTTTCTTTATAAGATTGGGCTGTTTAAAGTTGCGGATTGCGAATAATGTAAAATTTGATAGGTTTTATTTTGATATATGTTTTTTTAAACCTGTATAGTAAAAATATTATCATTAAATGATATAATATTATCGATTTGATATTTCCTTCTGTTATAGATTTGTTAAATAATTTAAGAAAATAAGCCGCCACTTTTTATGCCTTAAATTCTATAGATTACAATTAAACTAACCAAACACTTATTATGAAAAAACTAATGACTAACTTCATTCATTGGAACGCTAACCACAGAGCAGTTCCTTTGATTTTATTTTTGTTGCTGACTAGTAATTTTATTACGGCTCAGGTAAAGGTCTCGGGAACGGTTGCAGATGAAAAAGGATTGTCTATTCCGGGTGCCAATATCTCAGTTGTCGGCACAAAGATTACCTCTTCAACAGATTTTGATGGAAAATTTTCGATTGATGTTCCAGCAAATGCTACTTTGTCTTTCTCCTTTATCGGATTTACTACTCAAAAAATAGCAGTTGGGACTAAAACTACAATTAATGTAATTCTGAAATCAAATACAGAAGACCTAAAAGATGTTGTGGTAATTGGGTACGGAACTCAAAAGAGAAAAGACGTAAATAGTGCTATTTCCAGCATTAGTTCGAGAGATATTGAAAATTTAAAAGTAGCTTCATTCGATCAGATGATGCAGGGTAAAGCTGCGGGGGTAGTCGTTAATAGTAACTCTGGAGAACCGGGAAGTAACGTTTCGGTGAGAATTCGAGGGGTTTCTTCATTAACAGGAACTAACGAGCCTTTGTATGTAATAGATGGTGTGCCGATTTCTGGTGATGCAAGAAACTCTTCTACGTCTGGAAGAAATGCGCAGGGAAATTCTAATTTCTCTAATAATGGTAATATCACTCAGAGTCCGCTGGCACTGATAAATCCAAATGATATCGAGTCTATTGATATTTTAAAAGATGCTTCGGCAACAGCAATTTATGGTTCTCGTGGTGCAAACGGGGTTATCATTGTAACTACAAAATCGGGTAAAAAAGGCACTGGTAAATTATCTTTTGAGAGTTCGTACTCGATTAGTAATCTGCCAAAAAAATTGCATTCGATGAACTTGCAGGAATATGCCATACATCAGAATGCTTTAGCAGATGTTTACGATCCATCATCAAAACGCCCAGAATTTGCACATCCTGAAGTTTTAGGAAAAGGTACAGACTGGCAGGATGCTATTTACGAAACGGGTTTGATGTCGTCTAACCAATTGTCTTTTTCAGGAGGCAAAGAAGGAATCAATTACTATATCTCTGGAGGTGTTTTAAATCAAGAGGGAATTGTTATCGAATCTGGGTTTAAGAGATATAATTTCAGAACTAATATTGATGCAAAAGTAAACAGCTTTATCAAAGTTGGAGTTAACGTGAGTGGAGCAATTACAGATGAGAAATTAACGTTAAACGGTCAATTTAATGGTGTTGTAGCTACTTCTTTACTGGCAACTCCAGATGTTGCGGTAAGAGAATTGTCAGGTGCTTTTTCGGGACCGCCTTCTGGAGGAAATACTTCATTTGTAAATCCGGTAGCGACTTCATTATTAGGTTCAAATACTTTAGTTAGAAAAAACTATTCGGGTAACTTTTATACTCAGGTAGATATTTTAAAAGGTTTAGAATACCGTTTTGAAGCAGGTGGTTACATCTACGATAACTTAGGGCAAAGATTTGATCCAATGTACTCTTTGGGTAATGCTGTAAAAAGTTATGCCAACTTGTACTATAATCCGTCAAGCGGAAATTCTTGGAACTTAAAAAACATGCTTACCTATAGAAATACTTTTGGTAAACACAATTTAACACTTTTGGCAGTACAAGAATCTAATAGAGCACATTGGGAAGGATATTCTATATTGGCTGGAGGATACACAGACAATAATAACAAAACCCTTGCAGCATCAGATTTACCAAAAGCAGTTACAAGCGGGGTATATTCTGGAACGCAGACTTTAGCTTCTTATTTAGGAAGAGCAGTTTATGATTATGCAGATAAATATGGTGTAGCGGCATCTATAAGAACAGATGGATCTTCCAAATTTTATACAGGAAATAAATGGGGCGTTTTTAGTTCTATAAGCGGTTCTTGGAAAATTTCTAATGAAGCTTTTATGGAAGGAACTAAAAAATATGTTGATGGTATTAAAATTAGAGCAGGATGGGGACAGACTGGTAATAATCAAATTGGGAATAATTTGTACGAGTCTAATCTGCATGTGGTTAACAGCTCGATGGGAACTTCTTATCTGCCGTCAAATACAGCGAATCAAAAATTAAAATGGGAAACTCAGGATCAAACAAACATAGGTTTAGATTTTAATATGTTTCATGCTAAACTTACAGCATCTGTAGATTTGTATCAAAAAGTATCAAAAAATTTCTTGTACCAAGTACCGTTGCCAAACTTTCTTTCTGGAGGTGGTGATTATGAAGGAGGTGTAAATCCGCCGTATTTTAATCTTGGAAGCATGAAAAATAAAGGGATAGAGATTACAGTTGGTTATACAGAGAAATTCTCAGAGAATTTTACATGGAACGGAAGTTTGAACTTTACTAAATATGAAAATGAGGTTACGAATATGGCAGGATTGAATATCGTAAAAACGATGGGAACGCTTGCTTATAATACCGTAACAGTTTCTAGAACGGTAGAAGGGCTGCCAATAGGTTCGTTTGTCGGGTATGAAGCGCTGGGGATTTACAGAACAGATGAGGATTTGACAACATATGGACATACAGACGGAAATGGCAACAGAGTAATTTTGAAAAACGGAACAAACTCTTTACTGCCGGATTTCAGAAAAGGAGATGTTATTTATAAAGATCAAAATAATGACGGTGTTATAGATCAGAAGGATTTGAAACCAATTGGAAATCCAAATCCAAAATTCACTTACGGATTTACAAATAACTTTAAATATAAAAACGTCGATTTGTCTATCTTCGTGCAAGGTACAGCTGGAAATAAATTAATGAACTTAACTCGTTTGTCTGGAACGCTTAATAGTAATTTGGGAACAAATTATTTAACAGAGGCTTCTGATTTTTATTCTGCTTCAAATCCTAACGGAAGTCTGCCAAGACCTTCAACTTATGATGATATAAATAATGCGGTTTCAACACGTATTATCGAAGACGGTTCTTATTTAAGAATTCAAAACGTGACTTTAGGGTATTCTCTGCCATCAGATGTCATTTCAAAAATTAAATTAACAAGATTGAGAATTTATGCTTCGGGTCAAAACCTATTCACTTTTACGAAGTACAAAGGATATGATCCAGAAGTAGGGGCTTACAACCAAGATGCCTTGTTGTCTGGTGTAGATAACGGTCGTTACCCAGTTCCGAGACAAATCACTTTTGGTTTTAATGTTGAATTTTAATACGAATTAATATGAAAAATATACTAAATAGAAGCGGTGTTTTTGGTTTAGCAATACTATTGTTGATCTCATCGTCTTGTTCTCAGGATTTCTTAGACGTTCCTGCAGAAGCGGCGCCAACCATCGGAAATTATTACGATTCTGATGTAAAGCTTGATAATGCAACGAATGGCTTGTACGGTCTTGTATGGTTTAATATGAATAAATCTGCATTTTACGGAATTACAGACGTGATTTCGGGTAATATGTATGCGGATGTTTATAACGATTTTGGAAAATTTACAGATTTGAGTTTTACAGATTCTCAAGCTTTTATTTCTGATGCCTGGAGATCTTGTTTTGGAGCAATCGCAAATTCTAACGCTTACATTAATAGTCTGCCGCAAAGTGTGGGACCAAACGTTAGTAAAACAGCTTTGAATAATGCGCTTGGAGAATCTCATTTTATTAGAGCTTTCTCTTATTTTTTCTTGGTAAGATTATGGGGCAATGTGCCTATTATTGAGGACAATAGTGCATATTCTTTAAATTTTGTGATTCCAAGTAATCCTACTGAGGATGTCTATAAATTTATTGAAAATGATTTGAAATTTGCTATTGCTAATTTGAGATCTAAAAACAGAGGTTCAGATTATGCTGCAAATGCTCACGTGTCAAGTGGTTCTGCAAAAGCGCTTTTGGCAAAGGTGTATTTGTACCAGAAAAAATATGATCTGGCAAAAGCATTGTCTAAAGAAGTTATTGACAGCGGCGAGTTTAAACTATTAGGCGGAGATGCTCTGCCTACAAAATCGTTTGCAGATTTGTGGCTTCAGAAAAATAACAATAACGAGGAATCGATTTTTTCTTGGCAGTGGAATGGGGCTGGAACGTACTTTGACGGTAATTTCTCTAATACCTTATTCGCACCAGAAAACAGATTGGTAGAAACTACTTATTCAGGGCAGATAGCGCCATCTCAGGATTTGATCAAGAATGTATACGAAATTAATGATAAAAGAAGAATAGAAACTTTTATGCTTCCGGGAGATTTTTATCCAAACTTGACTTACGCAGAAACTCTTGAAGTAGATGCAAAAAAGATTTTAGGTTATACATTTGATATTCAATACGAAGCACAAAAATCGGGTGCAGGATTGAAAAAATACGTTATCGGAAAAGAAAATTTACCAATAACAGGTCCTTTTAATCCTCCGTTTAATGGAGAAAGCAGTATGAATAGTTATATGATGCGTTATGCAGAACTGTTGTTAATTCATGCCGAAGCTACTTTGGGTACACAGACAGGAAGTACTTCAGATCCAGCTGCTCTTGCATCTTTTAATGCAGTGCGCAGAAGAGCAGGAGTTCCAGAAAAAACAACCATATCTTTTGATGATATATTTAAAGAAAGACGTGCAGAATTAGCATGTGAAGGAGATTATTATTTTGATTTAGGACGTTTGCCATTTAGTAAGGCTAAGGCAATATTAGAAGCTCAAAACAGAGGGAATAGAGAAGTCGAAAAACACATTTCAATTTCAGCTACCAATCTTTTATTGCCTTATCCGGCAGATGATTTGATTAAAAACCCAAGATTAAAAGAAGTGGTGCCATATGCTTTTAAATAATTTTTAAAACTAAAAAGATGAAAAATATAAAAATTGTTTCGTTAGCAGCATGTTTGACATGGTTGTTATCTTTAATACTTTTCAGTGCATGTTCAAATGATGATAATGCTTCTGCCTCTTCTGGAACACTGGTTATTGAGTCTGTTTCGCCTACTGGCTACGAGACAAATGGTACTCTTAAACCATTTGAACCTGTTACTGTTGGATATCCAAAAAATTACTATGTGATTCATGGTAAAGGATTTTTGACTACTACAAAAGTTACGTTTAATGATTTCAGCAGTTATTTTAGACCGACTTTTGTAACTGATACTGATATTGTTATTCAAATTGATGAAAATACGCCCTATGCTAATTCTTCAAACCAGTTAAAAGTAGAAACGAAAAATGGTACCGCTGTATTCGATTTTGTAATTGCGCCGCCTGTGCCGACAATTGCGGGATTTTATCCAATAAATGCAGCTGCTGATCAAGAGGTAACTATAGTGGGTAAATATTTCTTAAATCCAGTTGTTACGCTTGCAAAAACAAAATCAAAAGAAGCGGTTCCTGTTACAGTGGTTTCTTCTACATTAGAAAAAATTGTGGTGAAACTGCCGGCAGATGCTGATACAAGATACCTTACAGTAGCCAATATGTCTGGAGAGACTAGTTCTTCTTATGCTGTTGGAACTGCAATATTTGATGACGTTTCGTACTACGGATTAGATTTCCCATCTTGGAATAATTATACCTATGTTACCGATGGTACTGCAGAACAGGGATTAACGTATATCTCTAAAAAAATGGATGCTTGGGGTAATATCCAAGGAAACTGGAGCTGGTACGATCAACTTACGCCATATTCTGGATTGCGTGTGGCTATAAAAGCAAAAGTTCCAGGTAAACTTGGTTTTGTCTTTAATGGAAATTGGGATAATAATCCTCCTATCCTAGATGTAACTACAGAGTGGAAAACATTTTATCTTCCGTGGTCTGTTTTAACTAATACAGATCGTGTTCAAAACATATCATTCCAAAACAGAACGACAACAGAAAAAGGAGATGGAATTGAAAATACATTCTATTTTGACAATATCGGTTTTACCGTTAAAGCTGAGTAAGTAAGTTTTTATTGTTAGTATTTCTAAAAACTCCATTTTGATGTATCGAAGTGGAGTTTTTTTTTATTAAAGAAAATTCTTTCTAAATGATCATATAGTATTGTGTTTTAATAAAATAGTATCGAATTGGTATAAAATCGATATCTAAATTTACAGATCTCAATTATTTTAACACTAAAAAAATATAATTATGAAAAACAATTACTTTTTGAATGTTAGTACTCTCAAAAGCAAAATTCTTTTAACCAGTAGTTTTTTTCTTTTGATGATTTCAGGAATGCAGGCACAATATATTACGGGTTTAAATCCCTACTGTATTTCTAGTAATCCAACGTATAAGATTATGAATGCCGATGCAGTAAGTTACGATAGTATAGTCTGGTCGTCTAATGATAGTGGAATTACTTTTTCAGGAAACCCGTCAGATCCTATTAATAGAGTGGTAATTAAATCGGGGAATATAATTAATAGTCCAAGTTCCATCAAAGCGACATTTTACTTGGCAGGCAGCGTTGTGTATACCACACCAGATTTTCAATTTTTAACGGCAACATCGCCAACTCCGCCAAGTTATCTCGTTACCAAAACAAGCGACTATTGTACGCCGCAATATCACATTATAACATTAAACGTTGCTACAAATCCAAACCCGAGTCCTTATACTAGTTATACTATTGCGCCTCGTATACCAGATGCTTCGATCATTATCACAGAAACGTCTAAAAATGTATTCGAATTAAAATTACCCTTAAACGGACAGCCTTATTTTTTATACGACATCACTTCTAGAACATCAGCTTCAGGTTGTTTGTCTAACTCGGTTACAGCAACATCTTACAGTAATTCTGTTTCTTTAAATTTAACCAATTGTGCCAACAACACACCAACAGTAAATTATGACATAACAGTTGCGCCAAATCCTTACAGTAACGGATATATTACCATTTTGGCACCTCAGGTTACGCAGGTATCACCGGGCATATGCAAAATTTATAATAATTCGGGTGTTTTGGTCGCTACTTTTTCATTGACCAATTCAAGCACAGCAATTGCCCTTAAGTCAAGCGTAGGAGCGGCATTAACAGCAGGGATGTATGTTGTTCAGGTAACCTATTCAAATGGAGTTGTAAGAACAAAAAATTTGGTAGTGATTTAATAGTAGGTTCATAATAAAGCAGACAACTCCATTTCGAGATGATCGCAATGGAGTTTTTTTACATAAATAAGCGGTTATTTTTTGGGTAATCCAATAGATTAAAAAATATCACAAAATAAATAAAAATGAAAAAAGCAGTATTACTATTCGTTGCTCTGAGTATGTTCAGTTTAGGTTTCAGCCAAGGAAACACACACGTTCAGGAAGGTGGAAAATTTGAAGGTTTAGCCATGACGCCTCCAATGGGGTGGAATTCCTGGAATACCTTTGCTACTAATATTGACGAAAAATTGGTTAAAGAAACAGCCGATATAATGGTTTCATCAGGTTTAGCGGCTGCGGGATACAATTACATTGTTTTAGACGACGGCTGGATGACACACGAGCGTGATGTAAACGGAGATTTGGTTCCTGATCCTCAAAAATTTCCAAACGGCATGAAAGCACTTATTGATTATGTGCACAGTAAAGGGCTGAAATTCGGATTATACAATTGTGCAGGGACAAAAACTTGTGCAGGATATCCTGGAACAAGAGGATATGAATATCAGGACGCGCGTTTTTATGCAAAACTGGGAATCGATTTTTTAAAATACGATTGGTGTAATACAGAAGGAATCACTGCAAAAGAAGCGTACAAGACAATGAGTAATGCACTTAAAACAGCCGGAAGACCAATTGTTTTCAGTCTTTGCGAATGGGGTGACAATCAGCCTTGGGAATGGGGAAAACCAATTGGGAATCTTTGGAGGATTTCTGGGGATATTTATCCATGTTTTGACTGCGAATTTAAACATCCAGAAAACTGGTCGTCTTGGGGATTCATGAAAATTGCAGACATGAGAAAAGATATTCGTAAATATTCCGGCCCCGATCATTGGAATGATTTTGATATGATGGAAGTTGGAAACGAAATGAACGATACCGAGGACAAATCGCATTTTACAATTTGGTGTATGGTTGCGTCTCCTTTATTTACGGGAAATGATTATAGAAAAATGTCTAAAGAAACATTGGCAATCTTGACCAATAAAGAACTGCTGGCGGTAAATCAAGATAAATTAGGAATTCAGGGTTTTAAATATAAGGTTATTGATGGTGTTGAGGTTTGGGTAAAACCATTGTCAGACGGTGCTTGGGCAGTTTCTTTTCTAAATAGAACTGACAATCCTAAAAAAATCAATTTTGATTGGAAAAAGAATAACTTTAAGGATTCAGATTTTGGTTTCGAAACCGATTTTACCAAAACGACCTTTAAGATAAAAGACCTCTGGAAAAATAAAGAGGCTGGAACAACAAAAAAGATATTTATTTCAGAAATAGCATCGCATGATGTCATTACGTTTAAACTAACTCCTTAATATATATAGGTATGAAATTGAAACCTTCTTTTTTAGTTTTTTGTATGCTGTCAGTTTTTTTTAATCTAAATGCGCAATTTGTAAAAACACACGGTCAGCTTAGCGTTCAAGGAACCCAGCTTGTAGACAAAAACAATAATCCCGTTGTACTTCGCGGTTTGAGTTTTGGATGGCACAGCATGTGGCCCAGATTTTATAATGAAAAAGCTGTAAGCTGGCTCAAAAAAGATTTTAGCTGTAATGTAGTTCGCGCAGCAATGGGAATTGAGCTTGGAGAATTCTCATATCAAAAAGATCCACAGTTTTCTAAAGAGAAAATAGAAGCAGTGATAGAAGGAGCTATAAAATCTGATATCTATGTAATCATTGATTGGCACAGTCATAATGTTAATTTGAAAGAAGCAAAAGCTTTTTTTGCAGAAATGTCAAAAAAGTACAGCAAGTATCCTAATATTATCTATGAAGTATTTAATGAGCCCGATTATGAAACGTGGTGGGAAGTGAAAAGCTACGCAGAAGAAGTTATTAAAGAAATTCGAGCAAATGATCCTAATAACATTATATTAGTCGGCTGCCCGCATTGGGATCAGGATATTGATTTGCCCGCTTCAGATCCTATAGTCGATTATAACAATATAATGTATACAATGCATTTTTATGCCGCAACGCACGGAAAAGAACTTCGAGACCGAACAGATGCAGCAATCAAAAGTGGTTTGCCGGTATTTATTTCTGAATCTGCAGGAATGGAAGCATCTGGTGACGGCCCGTTAAATAGTAAAGCTTGGGAAGAATATATTGAATGGATGGAAGCCCGAAAATTGAGCTGGATTACATGGTCTGTATCAGATAAGGATGAAACCTGTTCTATTTTAAAAAAATCGGCAAAATCTGATGGAAAATGGAAAGATGAAGATTTGAAAGAATCGGGAATTAAAGTTCGTGAGTATTTACGAAAATACAATCGGCAATAAATGCAATCAAAAGTGATGATTAAAACCTGTTCAAAATTTGAGCAGGTTTTTTTTATGTTTCGATTTTTTTGTTCAAAATGAAAGTTAAGATTGGTTATAAAAAGGTATTTTGTATGGGTGTTTTTGTAGGAATTATAACAGGGATGAGTTTTGAGGGATTATCAATTGTCTAAACTGTTTTAGTATTTTAATTTTTTATTAAATTTTTACTACCCCTAAAATTTTAGGGGGTATGTTGTTTTTGAATGATGAAAATATAAGTATTATTGTATTTTTTGGTGGTTGTTATTTGTAAAACATGTTTTTAGGATAGTTTGAAAGGGTTTTTTGGTTGTTGAATTTTCAAAAAGAAATATCGAATAATATCAAATAACGATTATTGGAAGATTAATTTTTGTAATCCGTAATTCTTCGTCTAAAACGTCAAAAAAATACTTCTGCATTGTTCTACTGATGCAAAAGTTAATAAATTCGCTAATGAAAATGAAGATGTTTAAAGGCGCATAAAAAGGTTTTAGAAATGACTTATACTATTAAAATAGATATATAAAAGATTAACTAACCAGAATCAATTAATAACTAAAAACCAATTTTAACCATGAAAAAAGTATTTCACATTTTAGCCGCAATGTTAACAAGTTCGTTTGCTTTTGCCCAAGAGGAAGAAACCACGGCTCCGCCGGCAACCACTTGGGGAGGGTCTGCAGATGCGTACTATAAATATGATTTTTCTAAACAAATGAATGGATTGACGAGCTTTACCAACTCACAAGATTCATTCGAACTAGGGATGGCATCCATTGAGGCAGGTCATACTTTTGGGAAAGCCTCTGTTTTCGTAGACTTAGGATTCGGAAAAAGAGCAGGGGAATTTTCCTATAATGAAACAACAGATAAAGATATTAACGCAAAATTTTTAATTAAACAATTGTTCTTTACTTATAATTTAACTGAGAAATTTAAAGTGGTAGTGGGTAGTTTCGGAACCCATATCGGATATGAAGTCTTAGATGCTGTGGATAATAAAAACTACAGTATGTCTTATGCTTTCTCGTACGGACCATTCTTTAATACTGGAGTAAAAGCACAGTATACCTCAGGTAAATTTACGGCCATGTTTGGAATCACAAATCCTACTGATTTTAAATCTGCGATGGATGCAGGCTCTTCTCAAAAGACCTATATCGGACAAGTAGGTTATATTGGTGAAACCGGAAGCGCTTATTTGAATTTTACATCAGGAAGCAGTAACCCTGCATCTGATGAAAATAAGACACAAATCGATTTTGTAGCTTCTAAAACGATAAACGATGCTTTTGCTTTAGGATTTAATGCTACTTATGCCAAAACTAAAAATGATTTTGACAGTACTTTAGATGGTGATTGGTATTCAATCGTAGGATACGCTAATTATTCATTTAGCCCGTCATTGCTTTTGGCTTATAGAATAGAATATTTTGATGCTAAAGATGCTGCGCCAAGTTTAGGAACATTGACAGGATCTAATGTATTTGCAAATACAGTGTCTTTAAATTACAAAGTTGGAAAACTTACGATAATTCCGGAGTTACGATACGATGCTGCATCAAATGATATTTTCTTAGATAAAGATGCGTTGCCGACAGGAGGAAGTTTCTACGGTTTAATTGCTACAACATACTCTTTCTAGAGATAAAGATTGATATTTTTTTTTTTTTTTTGGAGCTGTCGAAACATATTAATGTTTTGGCAGCTTTTTTATTTTTTTAGGATTGGGATTTGGGAGGTGGGAGTTAAGTGTTAGGAGTTAGGGCTTAAGAGTTAGGGCTTAAGAGTTAGGGGTTAAGAGTTAGGGGTTAAGAGTTAGGGGTTAAGAGTTAGAAGTTAGAAGTTAAGGGTTAAGGGTTAAGGGTTAAGGGTTAAGGGTTAAGGGTTAAGGGTTAGGACTTAAATGCTAGGAGTTAGATGATAGGATTTTGAAGTTAACGAGGGAGAGTCTTAATCTTGTAAGCTGCAGCAATAAAAATTAAACCTAAATAGTTGTCCATCTAAAACGGAAAATATCAAATTCCTTGATGCCTTTAGATTTAATCATAGACATAGATTCTGCAGATTTTTTGATATGAATTATTATAATCTGCTTAGATCATTTAAACCTGCGCGAAACAATGATGAGTATAAAAAAAATCGTAAAAAGTATTCTGACTCAGCTTAAAATGAAAAGTTCGCAAAGCTATCGTTAAATTGCCTTGCGAACTCTATGTAAATCTTTGCGGTTAGATAAACCTATTATTGAACCTGTTTTTTAAAAATAGAATAAATAGTATCTATTGTTTTTCTATCCAAAGTTGAGGTTGCGTCTGTTTGTATGTAATGCAGTTTAAAAGCTTGAATTGCAGCTGTTAAATTTTTGGTATTATAACCTATAATTCGAAGTGCTGGTTCAATTTTAAAATCAAATGGGGCAGGTTCCAGGATTTCATCCGGCCATATCCCAAATCCTTTTTCTGCTAATGTCTTCCAAGGAAATAAAGCGCTTGGGTCTTGTTTTCTTCCTGGAGCAATATCGGCATGACCTAAAAAGTTCTGTGTCGGAATGTTGTAATCTTTCTTTAGTTTGGTTAAAAGGGCAACCAGACTTGCAATTTGAGCTTCTGTAAAAGGTTTAAAACCATTGTTATCCAATTCAATTCCGATAGAGCTGGAGTTTAAATCGGTTGCTTTTCCCCAAGTCGAATTTCCTGCGTGCCATGCTCTTAAGTAATCATTCAGCATCTGAACAACTTTTCCATTTTCAGAAATTACATAATGCGCACTTACCTGGGTTTTGGTCTTAGTAAAAGTATTAATAGTCTGTTGCAGCGAATCTTGTGCAGTATGATGAATAATAACAAAACTTGGTTTTCTCAGGTTGAAATTAACGGTTCCAACCCATTCTGTACTGATTCCATTTAATAAAGCGGTTGAACCCGTTTTAGATAAAGTATCTTTTATGATGCCAAGCTGCTGTGCGTACGAAGTGTCAATCACAAGAGGATTTACACCAGGTATCTGCTGCGGATCTTTGCTTGTAATTTGGTTTTCCAGAGTTTTAAGCTGCTGGTCATATGCTTTCTCTGTCGTTTTATACGGATTGGTAGAACAAGAGCAGATGAATACAGCTAGGATCAGATAACAAAAAATCTTTTTTGTCATAATTAAGTATTTAAGATACTATTAAAACGGTTTATTGGTCCGTTTTCGTATCTGTGTTTTCTTTAGTTTCTTTAGACTCCTTAGATTCTTTAGATTCTTTTTCTTTTTTCTTTTTAGATTTTGGTTTCTTAATTTCTTTGAAATTATCCATAAAGGCAGTGTATTTTACTACTTGGTCTGGAGTTAGAAACGCAGTGATTTTTTTATTAGTGCTTTCTCTCAGGGCTTTTATCTGTTCGATTTTTTGATCCTGGCTGCTGCTTTCGTTTTTTAACAAAACACCTTGCTCTCTCATGCTGTCCGCTAATACATTTGTAATCGCAATTGCTTGAAGTTCATCAAGATTAACTTCAGGTTTCATTTGTTCTACTAGTTGAGCTGCAGTTTCCTCAGCAGGGACTTCTTTAGGTTTGCTGGTGTTTCCTTGCGGGCCTCCCATCATACTTCTGTCCATTCCCATTCCGCCGCCTCTGCCGTAACCTCCTCCGCCATAGCCATTGTTGTAGCCGTTTCCGTATTGTGCAGATGCTGTAGTAAAACAGAAAAAGCCAAAAGCTATAATAAATAAAGTCTGGATTGGTTTCATAAAATTATTTTTAGCAATAGTAAAAAATGTTCAGTGTAAATTTAAGCAGGTTCTCCGTATAAATCAAATTCTGTTGCTTCAATTATTTTTATATTAACAAAATCTCCTGTTTTAACATAATGCTTAGAAGCATCAATTAAAACCTCGTTATCAACATCTGGACTGTCAAATTCGGTTCTTCCAACAAAATGCGCACCTTCTTTTCTGTCGATAATACATTTAAAAGTTTTGCCTACTTTTTCTTGGTTCAAATCCCATGAAATTTGAGATTGCAGTTCCATAATTTCATTTGCTCTTGCTTGTTTTACATCGTCTGGAACATCATCTTCAAGTAAGTAAGCATGTGTGTTTTCTTCATGAGAATAAGCAAAACATCCCATTCTGTCAAATTTCATTTCCTGAACGAAATCCTTCAAAATTTCAAAATCTTCTTGAGTTTCTCCAGGATAACCAACAATTAAAGTGGTTCTAATTGCCATTCCAGGAACTGAGGCTCTAAAGTCTTTTAATAATTGAGTGGTTTTTGCCTGTGTAGTACCACGGCGCATCGATTTTAAGATTGAGTCCGAAATATGCTGTAACGGAATATCAATATAGTTACAGATTTTTGGTTCGCGTTTCATAATTTCCAAAACATCCATTGGAAATCCAGTTGGAAAAGCGTAATGCAAACGAATCCATTCGATTCCTTCTACTTTTACCAAAGCTTCTAGAAGTTCGCCAAGATTTCTCTTTTTGTATAAATCAAGACCATAATAAGTTAAGTCTTGAGCAATCAAGATCAATTCTTTTACACCGTTTTTAGCAAGGCCTTCAGCTTCTTTTACTAATTTTTCAATTGGTTGCGAAACATGTGATCCTCTCATTAATGGAATGGCGCAGAAACTGCACGGACGGTCACATCCTTCTGCAATTTTTAAATAAGCATAATTTTTTGGAGTCGTAGTTAAACGTTCTCCTAGTAATTCATGCTTATAATCAGCTCCTAATGCTTTTAATAATTGAGGTAATTCGGTTGTTCCGAAATATTGGTCAACATTCGGAATTTCTTTTTCTAAATCTGGTCTGTAACGCTCAGATAAACATCCGGTAACGAAAACTTTATCTACTAAACCTCTGTCTTTTTTATCAGCGTATTCCAGAATCATATTCACAGATTCTGCTTTGGCGTTATCAATAAAACCACAAGTGTTAATTACAATAATATTTCCTTCTTTTTCAGCCGGAGCTTCATGTTCAACTTCTTTTCCACTAGCTCGAAGCTGTCCCATAAGGACTTCGCTGTCATAAACATTTTTTGAACACCCAAGAGTGATTACGTTGATTTTATTCTTTTTTAAAGACTTGGTTCTCATACTTTTATAAATTGGAGTGCAAAATTACACTTTTTTTATTCAAACAGCACTAGTTTTCATTGCTTTTAGGTGTTTTTTATGAAGCAAAGTTCTTGGTTTGTTTCTGTTTAGGGATTGAAAAAATACTATTGCGTCTGGATAAAAAAAATCCGCCAAGAAAAACCTGACGGAAATTTACATTCATCTATTATGTTTTAATTACAATTCAAATAATAAAGTTAGAGAAACATTATTAAGTCTCGAAGTAATGTTAGCTCCATCTGTGAATCCTTTGGTGAAAAATCCTTGATTTGATTTTCTTTCTAAATAAGAATAGGCTAAATCAAGCTTTGTGCCTCCAAAATTGTAACCCAAACCTCCAGAAAAACTGTTGGTGTCCCCAATTGTAGTTCCGTTTTTATAAGGACTTCCTTCAAATCGGTAACCGCCTCTTAGACTTAATCTGTTTATTTTGTATTCTGCACCCACTCTCAATTCACCATTATTGGTTAGCTGATTGCTTATATCTTGATTGGTATTTGTAAAATCTGGATCATTAGTTGGTTTGAATTTAGCATTGCTGTAATCTTTAATAGCATAGTCAATACTGATTAAACCGCTTTTTCCAAAAACATACGCAGCACTAAAAGTCACTTTTCCAGGAGTCTGTAAAGTATATCGTTCATAAACATTAATAATATTAGGGTTCACATTATTATAAAATGTTTCATCTGCATTGTTTTGTGTTGTGGTATATACACTTTGAGAAAGTTCATCGTATAATTCGTACCAAGTATTTGATTCATAAGCTAATCCAAGTCTGAATGCTTCTGTAACTTTAGCTATTGTTCCTAATTGAAAAGAGAACCCATTTCCGTATGTATATAAATCATTATTGAATGTTATATCGGAAATAGTTGCGTTTGGTGTAAGAGGTTCTCTGTTGAATTCGTAAAAACTGCTTGTTCTTCTGTAATCGGTTACGTGTACGTTTAAATTTGCTCCAAAGTAAATGCGATCATTATATGATGTTGCAATGTTAAAACTTATTTTACTGTTGTAGCCTCTTTCATTAACGCTGTTTTCTTGATAATAAGCTTGGCCTGGAGATAAGGCAGGTACATTTGATGTGTATATGGTGTTGCTGTTATCTGAAGGATTTACAGGATTAATTATATAGCCCTCGTAGCCAAAATAAGCTTGTTGCTCATTGTAATATTGATTTCTGTAATCAATATTTTTTATATCGCCTAATGGGATGCCATTTGCATAAGCAAGAAAATAATTGGCTACAGAATTGTTTGGATTGTCTCCTATAGAAAAAGTATTGCTGTTGAAATTGTTAGTGTTCTCATAATTCGCTCCAATCGTAATCTTGTTCCAGCCCTTATTTGAGTTTCCATTTTTAAAAACAAAAACACCTCCAGCTTGATTTAGAATAAAAGAATTTTCTTTGCTTGTGGTAGGATTGCCATTAAAATATTGGGAATCATTTGCTATGTTTTGATTGCTTAAGGTGATGCCAACCTGATTGTTGTTGAAAATGGCAGAACCAGCAGGATTGACTGTAGTGGCAGACAAATCGCCTCCAACTGCGCCAAACGCACCGCTCATAGCTCTAAATCGCGCAGTTCCGGTTATGTTGTCTTGTGCAAAGCGAACTGCATCTGGAACCTGTTGAGAATGTGAGACGCTGACAGTTAGTCCTGTTGCAAGTAGGAAAAGTATTTTTTTCATTTGGATAATTTTTTAGGTGAATTTTTGATTGATGAAGGCGAAGATTATCTTCTTCCGCCTCCGCCAGATCTCATTCCGCCTCCGCCGCCGCCTCCGCCTGACGATCTCATGCTGCCACCGCTGCTGTTCATTGATCGAGATGGGCTAGGAGAGTAGCTTCTTGACGAATTATTGTTGCTGCTATTATTGTTATAATTATAGCTTCTGTTTGTTGTAGTTGCGCTATTGTTATTGTTATAAGATCTTCTGTTGCTATAACTATTGTTGTTAGAATTAGCGTTGTTGTAGCTTCTATTTGTAAAAGTAGGGCTTGTTCTGTTTATGTTAGAGCTTCTTCTGTAATCAGTATAGCTGTTAGATCTATTGGTCGAATAGTTTCTATTTGTTGTAAAACTACTTCTGTTCGTGGTGTAGTTTCTGTTTGATGTATATCCTCTATTGGTTGTGTAGTTTCTATTACTTGCATATCCTCTAGAAGTGTAATTGCGGTTGTAGCTGTTGTAATTTCTGTTTCCATAATAAGCAGATCCGCCTCTTCTTCCGTAAGCATAGTTATAGTTGTTGTAAGCGTAGCCGCCTCCCCAATATCCTGGATATCCCCAAGTAGGTCCCCAGTAGCCTGGATATCCCCAGCCGCCCCAGTAGCCTGGGTATCCCCAGCCCCAGTAACCGCCATAGCCCCATCCGTAGTAAGCAGATCCGAATCCAAATCCCATTGACCACATTGGGTCAGAATAAACATTTACGGATACTTCAGAATTACTGCTTCCCCAAGCAGGGTAGCCAACAGAAGCAGTTTGTGTACTGTCTCCTTCTTGGTAATTAGAGTAATTGTCTACATCTGTAAAAATTTCAGTCGGTTGATCATCGTCTTGTAAAGATCTAAAATAATCTTTGTATTGATTGTTGTTTGCAGTAGTATTCTGCGCATAAGTGTTTCGGGAGTTACCATAAACGCCATCATTGTCACTGTAGGAGCTGTTTTGGTAAGAACCACACGACGCTAGTAGAAAACTCAATAATCCTAGTAAGTAAAAATGAGTTGAGTTTTGGCGAAGAGAAATGGAAGTTTTCATATCTGTGGTGTTTTTTATTGTTGCACATTACAAAAATAGTTAGTTTTGTCAAACTATTTAGTTAAAAATATTTAAAACAAAATTTGTGCCAAACTATATAATATGAGTAAGAACCTTACTACGAGATCAGAAGATTATTCTAAATGGTATAATGAACTGGTTGTCAAAGCAGATTTAGCCGAAAATTCAGGTGTTAGAGGATGTATGGTGATTAAACCTTACGGATATGCAATTTGGGAAAAAATGCAGGCTGAGTTGGATAGAATGTTTAAAGAAACCGGACATCAAAACGCCTATTTTCCTTTATTCGTACCTAAGAGTATGTTTGAAGCAGAGGAGAAAAATGCAGAAGGATTTGCGAAAGAATGTGCCGTTGTAACGCATTATAGATTAAAAAATGATCCGGATAGACCTGGTAAATTGATGGTAGATCCCAATGCAAAATTAGAGGAGGAACTTATTGTGCGTCCGACTAGTGAGGCAATTATCTGGTCTACATACAAAGGATGGGTGCAGTCGTATAGAGATTTGCCTCTTCTTATTAATCAATGGGCAAACGTAGTGAGATGGGAAATGCGTACGCGTCTTTTTTTAAGAACTGCAGAATTTTTATGGCAGGAAGGGCATACGGCTCATGCTACAAAAGCGGAAGCATTGGAAGAGTCTGAAAAAATGATGAATGTTTATGCGGATTTTGCACAGAACTTTATGGCAATACCAGTTGTGAGAGGTTTTAAAACCGAATCAGAGCGTTTTGCCGGTGCTGATGAAACGTATTGTATTGAGGCTTTGATGCAAGACGGAAAAGCGCTTCAGGCTGGGACATCTCACTTTTTAGGTCAAAACTTTGCAAAAGCTTTCGATGTGAAATTTGCTAACGCCGAAGGAAAACAAGAACATGTTTGGGGGACCTCATGGGGAGTTTCTACCCGTTTGATGGGTGCATTGATTATGACGCATTCTGATGATCAGGGATTAGTGCTGCCTCCAAATTTGGCTCCAATACAAGTGGTTATTGTTCCTATTCATAAAACAGACGAACAATTGGCTCAGATTACAACTGCAGTTAATGAATTGACTGCCAAATTGAGAAAACTTAAGATTTCGGTTAAATTTGATGATAGAACAACTCAAAAGCCAGGATTTAAATTTGCTGAATGGGAATTGAAAGGAGTTCCTGTTAGAATCGCTGTTGGTCCAAAAGATCTTGAAAATGGAACTTTTGAAGTAGCCAGACGTGATACATTGACAAAAGAAGTAGTTGCTGCAGATGGAATTGTAAACTATATTAATGATCTTCTAGAACAGATTCAAAAAGATTTATTTGACAAAGCTTTGAATTATCGTGATACCCACATTACTAAAGTGGATAATTTTGAGGAGTTTAAAGAAGTTTTAGAAGGAAAAGGAGGGTTTTTGTCTGCGCATTGGGACGGAACAGCTGCGACTGAAGAGAAGATAAAAGATCTAACAAAAGCTACTATTCGTTGTATTCCTTTAGATGCTGTTGAAGAGGCGGGAGTCTGTGTGTTTACAGGGAATCCTTCTACTAAGAGAGTGCTTTTTGCTAAGGCTTATTAAAAAAAATATATTTTTTTTGCATCAGCTATTGTGCAGATAAAAAATAGATGTATCTTTGCATCCGCATTAGAGAAACACACGGTCCGTTCGTCTATCGGTTAGGACGCCAGGTTTTCATCCTGGTAAGGGGGGTTCGATTCCCCCACGGACTACTTTTTTTCTTTGCAGCTTGATATATTGGTCCGTTCGTCTATCGGTTAGGACGCCAGGTTTTCATCCTGGTAAGGGGGGTTCGATTCCCCCACGGACTACTATTTTAATCTTATTTAGATTGAAGAGAACTTAGAAGTTGAAACGGTCTGTTCGTCTAGGGGTTAGGACTCCAGGCTTTCGTCCTGGTAACAGGGGTTCGATTCCCTTACAGACTACAAAATTAGTTGTAAATAAGTTTTGTAAAACAAAGATTGGTGTCTCGGTTTTTGTTTTATTAGTTAAAACCAAAGTGATTGTTTTATAATTGTGGGAGGTTTTTCTTTTTTAACTAGTATTTATAATAATTATTACATCTAAAATTAAAACAAAATGGCAAATCATAAGTCAGCATTAAAAAGAATCAGAAGTAACGAAAAAAGAAGAGTTCTTAACAGATATCAGCATAAAACTACTCGTAATGCTATTAAAGCATTAAGATTAGCTACTGATAAATCTGATGCTACTGCAAAATTATCAACTGTAATTTCTATGATTGATAAATTAGCTAAAAAGAACATCATTCATGATAATAAAGCTTCTAACTTGAAGTCTAAATTAACTAAACATGTTGCTAAATTGTAATTAAATTACATTCTTATAGTATATAAAAGTCCTCTTATAGAGGACTTTTTTTTTGCTAGTGCTTATTTCAAAATCTAAATGTGAAATTCCAAATTCCAATAACACAGTGTGAGAATTGGAGTTTGGAATTTTATTTATTTTTAAATTAATCCCATCTTCTTTTTTAAGTATTCAAGCATGGGCAGTGTGATAGGTTTTGAGAGAAAATCTATTATAATGGGGTATTTTTTTGCTTTTCTAAGATCTTCTGGATCTATTGTTGAAGATAAAACGATAACACTTGCAGTATTAAATTCTGCATAATCTGGAGAAGTAAAGTGGTCTAAAAACTCCCAGCCTCCCATTATCGGCATGTTTAAATCTAAGAAGATTAATTCGGGTTTTTTGTTTGCTTTGTTTTTGCTGTTGTTGTATTTTAAGGTATTGAAATGGTGCAGTGCCTCTTCGCCGTTTTGAGCTGTTATAATTTCGTTTGAGAATGATGATTTCGAAATTACTTTTTTGCATAGCATTAATGTGATTGGGTCGTCATCAATACATAAAATCTGCTCAAGCATAATAGTTAATTTTTAAATGTTATTGTAAATGTAGTGCCTTTGTTGACTTCACTGTCAATACTGATTGTGCCTCCCATTGTTTCTACCTGCGATTTTACAAGATATAAACCCAAACCTTTGCTGTCAGGATAATTGTGAAATCTTTGATAGAGTCCAAAAACTTTGTCTCGATTGCGTTCCAGATCAATCCCGATTCCATTATCTTTAAAAGTTAATATCGTTTTATTTTCGATCTGCTCAGCGATAATAGAAATTTTAAGTTTCCTATTCTCAGATTTGTATTTGATTGAGTTAGTAAGCAAGTTAAGTAAAATACTTTCAAGATATGCTTTGTTGGTAACTAATACTGGAACTTTTTCAAATTTTAATTTAATGATGGGTTTGTGCATTTCAATTTGAAAAGAAAGCTGGCTGAATACATTTTCGAATACTTCTTTTAAAGAGGTTTCTTCTTTTTGCATCGAAGGGTTGTCTTTAATAATAATAACTTTAACCAAATCATTGATTGTTTCGTTTAATAAATGAGTTGATTTGGTAAAGCCGGAAAGAATTTCTTCTAATTCTTGATTTTCAACGGGGATATCTTCAATTAAATTTAAAAGACCAATTAAATTTGATAAAGGTGCCCGTAGATTGTGCGAGGTAATATAAGAGAATTGTTTTAAATCTTTATTGTTCTGAGTTAACTCTCTAATTAAATGTTCTTTTTCTGTTTCTAGTTTTTTCTCGTCGGTAATATCTCGTTGAATAGAAATCCAGTGAGAGATGATGCCTTCATTGTTAAAAATCGGGATCATAGAAAAACGAACCCAATATTCTTCTTTTGTTTTGGTATAAGTAATGGTTTCAATTAAGCATTCTTCTTCATTTTTTATGGCACGCAGCAGTTTTTTTAATTCCTCAGAATCTGATTTCGGGCCCTTAAATATATTCGGAGATTTGCCTATGATTTCATTCGATAAATAGCCGGACATTTGTGAAAATGCAGGGTTGACATATACAATTTTGGGGATTCTGCCGTCAGGAGAATTGGCTTCGGTAATTAAAATAGAATCTTTAGATTGTGTAATTACGGTTTCCAAAAGTTTTAGACGCTGTTCTTCTTCTTTTTGCTTGGTAATGTCTTGTATGGCACCAATCATTCTGATGGCTTTTCCATTTTCATCCTTCAATAAAAAACCCCTGTCCAGAACATATTTGTATGTTCCGTCGGCGCATCTAAAACGGTATTGATCCTGCCATTTTTCTGTTTTTTGTTCAATAAAAGAATAGAGTTTTATGGACATTCTGATGCTGTCCTCAGGATGTATTTTGTCAAACCACCATTTTGAAGTTTTTCCAACTTCGGAGGGATTGTATCCAAAAACACTTTCGATTCCTTTGTTCCAATTAATGCTGTCTTCTTGAATTTTCCAGTCCCAAATCGTGTCACTTGTCGCTTTTGCCACAATGTCATATTTTTCATTGGATTCTTTTATGACCTCATTTGTAATATTTAGTTTTTCAAAAAAAGTACTGTTTTTCTTTTCTTTTTTGGATAAGATGTAGCTGAAAAGTATTCCTGTGGATAAGATAAAAAAGATGTCTTTTGCGAGAAATATAGAACTGTTTTCTGGGGTAAAGTCTAATGAAATAAGCAGTTTATGAAAGGTTATCGCTAAAATAAACGATACCGCAATGTAGGTAAGAATAATTTGTAGACTTTTACTTTTCATTAATCAAATATAGTTAATTTAACTATAAGTAATTGATATGTGAAGCCCAATTTGCAGACTGTTTTCTGAATTTTATATTAACTAATTGATTGTATATACGCAAACTATGTCAGAAACGTTTTTTTTTAGAAAATAAAGTGTACCTTTGCAGCCATTAAAAATCACAGATGGAATCTATTAGAAACATTGCAATTATTGCCCACGTCGATCACGGTAAAACCACTTTGGTTGATAAAATTATGTATCACTGTCAATTATTTCGTGACAACGAAAATACAGGTGATTTAATCCTAGATAATAACGATTTGGAGCGCGAGAGAGGTATTACTATTACTTCTAAAAACGTTTCTGTTCAATATAAAGGAACAAAAATCAATATTATTGACACTCCTGGCCACGCGGATTTTGGAGGTGAAGTTGAACGTGTATTAAACATGGCCGATGGTGTATGTTTGTTAGTCGATGCTTTTGAAGGTCCAATGCCGCAAACTCGTTTCGTACTACAAAAAGCTATTGATTTAGGTTTAAAACCTTGTGTAGTTATCAACAAAGTTGATAAAGAAAACTGTACACCTGAGGAAGTTCACGAAAAAGTTTTTGACTTAATGTTTGAATTAGGTGCTACTGAAGAACAATTGGATTTCCCAACTGTTTACGGTTCTGCTAAAAACAACTGGATGTCTGACGATTGGAAAAACCAAACAGAAAACATTGAACCATTATTAGACATGGTTATTGAGCATGTACCTGCTCCTAAAGTATCTGAAGGAACTCCTCAAATGTTGATCACATCTCTTGATTTCTCTGCATTTACAGGTCGTATCGCTATTGGTCGTCTTGAAAGAGGTATTCTAAAAGAAGGTATGCCAATATCTTTGGTTAAAAGAGATGGTACTATAACAAAATCTAGAATTAAAGAATTACACACTTTTGAAGGTCTTGGACGTAAGAAAGTTACAGAAGTAATTGCTGGAGATATTTGTGCTATTGTTGGAGTTGAAGGTTTTGAAATTGGTGATACTATCGCTGATCACGAAAATCCAGAAGGTTTAACATCTATTGCTATTGATGAGCCAACAATGAGTATGTTGTTTACTATTAATGACTCTCCATTCTTTGGTAAAGAAGGTAAATTTGTAACATCTCGCCACATTAGAGAAAGATTGACAAAAGAATTAGAGAAAAACTTAGCTATGAAGTTAGGTGAAACTGATTCTGCTGATAAATTCATGGTTTTTGGCCGTGGTGTACTTCACTTATCTGTTCTTATTGAAACAATGAGAAGAGAAGGGTACGAATTACAAATTGGTCAGCCGCAAGTTATCATCAAAGAAATTGATGGTAAAAAATGTGAGCCAATTGAAGAATTAACAATCGACTTACCAGAAAACCTTTCAGGTAGAGCAGTTGAATTCGTTACAGTTCGTAAAGGAGAAATGCTTTCTATGGAAACTAAAGGAGAGCGTATGATTATTAAATTTAATATTCCATCTCGTGGAATTATTGGTTTAAGAAATCAATTACTTACTGCTACAGCTGGTGAGGCTATTATGTCACACCGTTTTATTGGATATGAGCCTTACAAAGGAGAAATTTCTGGACGTAATAAAGGTTCGTTAATTTCTATGGAAAAAGGAAAAGCTATTCCTTATTCTATTGATAAATTACAAGATCGTGGTAAGTTTTTTGTTGAACCAAATACCGAAATTTACGAAGGTCAGGTAATTGGAGAAAACTCTCGTGCTGATGATATGTGTGTGAACGTAACTAAAGAGAAAAAACAATCTAACGTTCGTTCTTCTGGAAATGATGAAAAAGCGAGAATTATTCCTCCAATCATTTTCTCTCTTGAAGAAGCTTTAGAGTACATTCAAAAAGATGAATATGTAGAGGTTACACCAAAATCTATTCGTTTGAGAAAAATCTATTTGACAGAAACAGATAGAAAAAGATTTAAAATCTAATTTATTTTAAATATCAAATACTAAAAATCCCAAATTCCTTATGGAGTTTGGGATTTTTTTATGGGACTTGGTTGAGTTTTAGAGTTCGAGCTGGAATTTGATTATTGGTGTTTTTAAAAGTCTATCTTGCCAAACTAAAATGTCCTTTTACATTTTTTCCGTCTGCAAAAAGAAGTGTAAACCAATAATCATCAGAAGGCATTTGCTGATTGTTAAAAATACCATTCCAGCCTGAATTATTTTGATTCATCTGTTTTAATAATTTTCCGTAACGGTCAAATATAGAAATAGTATAGTCAGGCATTTGATCGATGTTTTTAATAATCCATAAATCGTTTTGACCGTCTCCGTTTGGCGTAAAAAAGCGTGGATAATCTAAAACATAAATTTTAAAAATGTTGGATATTCCACAGCCGTTTTTGTCTTGGGCAGAAGCATAATAAATGCCCGGAACAACATTTTGAAAGGACGGAGAATTTTGAAAGTCTGAACCATTAATTGAAAATTCGTAATCACCAACTCCTGTATATTGTATTAAAATAGAATTATCCGTTGCAGAAAAATCTTTAACGACTGCTCCGGTAATTGTTGCTGGTTCTGATAAAAGTACAGTGAATTTCTTTGTTTTTGTACAACCATTGCTATCTGTAACGGTAACAGAATAGTCGCCGGGAGCAGTTACGGTAAGGGTGTTTGAATTACCGCCCGCCGACCAAGAATAACCGCTGAAACCGGCAGCCACAGATAAAACTATTTCCTCTCCTTTACAAAGAAATTCTGATTCGTCCTCAAATTTTGGCGGATCAAAAGTATTTACCCGCAATTCAATTGGCGTAATGTCGTAGCAATCAGCTCCGTTTTGAACACGGGCATAAATAGTCTGACTGCTGGCGGCAGTATTTTTAAAAATATTTGGAAGCTGGTTTACCATCAGCAGCGCATCATTTCCTGTGAGATAATAATTGACCACAAGGCCAGAAGGTAAACCCGTCAAAATTTGTGGTGTTACTTCACTGTTTAAATCAAATTCATAAAGGCCATCCTGAACAGCATCACCGTCACATTTAGCAATTGGAGCCTGCGGTGGAATTGTTGTCGTAGTTATTCCTAAAGTAACTTGAGCGGTATTGTAACAGCCCGAGGCATTTTCAATTCGAGCAAAAACAATTTGATTAGGAGATTTATTGACATAATTCTCCGGATTTAAAATTGCATTTGCTGCAGCGTCAGCGTTGGCCAAAGTTTCATAAAAACCTTCTATCGTATTTTGCGGATCATTGTTTACAATTGTGTTGACCTTCGTTAAATTAAAAATAGAAATTCCGCCGTTATTATCATCACATTGCAGGAGAGAAGTATTGGCAGTAACAATTTCTGGAGTAAAATCTACGGTAATTTCGCCGCTTGCCAAACAATTTAATGAAGATCTAAAGGCTTCAACTCGATAGCTTCCGGTTGATGAAACAGAATAAGTAGCTCCAGACGCACCAGGAATCTGCATATAATTGCCTGTATTGTCTTTTTTAAACCATGTAAAAGTAAATACAGCCGGATCCAAATTAGTATCTAAAACATAATTTTGACCAAAACATATCGCGTTGTTATTGGCAATTGTTTTGTCTTCTCCAAAATTTATTTTAGAAATAAAACTGCCTGCTTCCAGAAAAACGGCAGAATTGTATTGTCGGGATTCATCGTCGGCTACAACTAATTTCAGATGGTATTTTCTATTTGGAATAACTTCCGTTTGAGCTGTCATTACAGTAGTTTGGCCAGCATAATCAATGGGACTTGACGGCAGGTTGTAACCGTTAAAATAAGTTTCGTTTGCAGCATTACATCCATTGTGCGAATTTCCGTCAGTAACAGATGGATTAATTCTTGGATGTACTGTTGTCGCCGATACCGGTGTTGTTGTGTTGGGTATAACGGCCAGATTTTTATAATCTTCCGTACTTCCAGCTTCTTTTATTAAAAAAGCAAAACTGTCGCTGAAATTGCAGGGAAAGTAGAGTTGATACTCATTTGAAGCAAAAATATAATTAAAACTAATCATATTGCTCGAAGGAATAAAATCAAACTCCAATACTGTTGCTTGTGTGCTGTTGTTTATGCCAATGGCCCTATTTAAATCCGGATCTCCATCCCAGTTTGCTACTCTAACGCCAATTGAGGTGCTTTGATCGTAAGGACCTTGGGCATTGATGCTTGGTGAAGTGGTTAAGACAATACCGCTGGGAAACGGAAAATTAGTGCCAGAGGCATTAAAAGAAGCATAGCTCGTCTGTCCCGGTCTCGGATCTCCAGACGCGCTAACACTTTGAACATCAATACACGAACTGTTTATTAAGATGTTTTGAACTAAATCTACAGGAGTTTTTGAAGGATCAACACTGATATTTTGGGCGTTCATCATTGTACTGATTGAACACAAAGTAAAGGTGAGGAGAAAAACTCTAAAATAGCTCATAGTAGCAAATATACTACAAATCTCTATTTTTTAAAAGTTTGTAAGAAAAACATACAAACAAACAAGTCCATGCTAGTACAATTACAGCAGCAGAATAACTTACACTATAGTCAATGTCAGTTGCAATTCCCATTTGATTACCAATACTTTTTACTACAGAAAGTCGCGGTGCAGGGTTTACAATTAAGTTGGACATGGATTCAAGAGGTAGAAATTGTGTTATTTTTTCGTCGGTATCACTTTGTGGGAAAATTTGAAAAGCCAGTGTTCCTCTTATAATTCCTTCAAGAATACTCCAAACCAATAAAAAGCCTAAAGCAAAAGCCGATCGTTTTACTAAAATTCCTAAGAACAAACAGAAAGAAAAGAAACCAGTCAATTTGATGAAAAAAGCCAATAAATAATCCAAATCCATTAAAATAACATCAAGTTCTGTATAAGAGGAAAATACTAATCCTAAAATTAAACTCATAACAAATACAAAAACAGTAGAGCAAAAAGCAAATAATACTACTGTTAAAAACTTTGATAAAATAAATTCTTTTTTACTTAGACCATCAATTAAGTTTTGTTTTAAAGTGCCATAGCTGTATTCGTTTGCCATCATCGAAACAATAACAATTGCCAGAAAAAATTTAAGCCAGGCTGCAACATAGGTGTTAAAATGCCAAATAAAAGGGAAATTAAAAATTCCCATTTCGGCCAAATGAAATTTGAACGGACCAATATCAAATTTTATGGAAGCAATTAGAGCAATGAATGAAAGTAAAATAAAATAAGTCAGCGTTAGTATTTTGCTGGCTTTATTCATCCAGATTTTTTGTAATTCTATAGAAAGAAGTCTTTTCATGGTTTAGTTTTTTTGAGCGATGGCGTTTTTGGTTAATTCTAAAAATTGGGCTTCCAAGCTGTTTTTGCGTTTTACTAAATGGCTTAACGCAATGTTTTTAGAAAATAAATACAAATTCAATTCTGAAGCAGTTAATTCTGATTTTAAGTAAACCAAAACTTTTCCGTCTTCTTCAGTTATTTTTTCAACAGCATGATGTTCTCTTAGAACATTTTTTAAAGCCTCATTATCATTTGCCTGAACTTCAAAAAAGCCTTCGTTAGAAGACATTCCGTCTACAGAGCCCGAATACAAAATTTCGCCTTTACGGAGAACAATTACTTCAGAACAGACTTTTTCAACTTCGTCTAATAAATGAGAAGCCAGTAGAATAGTAGTTCCCTGCGAAGCAATCTTTTTGATAATATCACGAATCTGATGAATTCCCTGTGGGTCTAAGCCGTTTGTGGGTTCGTCCAGAATTAAAATTTCAGGATCATTTAAAAGTGCCGATGCAATTGCAAGACGCTGTTTCATACCTAACGAAAAAGTACTGAATTTGCTGTCCTTTCTTTCTTTTAAACCTACTAAATCCAGTTTCTCATCGACTTTTGAGTAGTTGATGTTTTTGATTTTACAAACCAATTTTAGGTTTTGCTCGGCGGTCATGTAAGGGTAAAAGTTGGGTCTCTCTATAATAGCGCCTACTTTTTTTAAAGCTTCGTGGGTTTCAACCGTGCCGTCAAACCAGCGGTAGCTTCCAGAAGATTTGTTGACAACATTTAATACAATTCCTAAAGTCGTCGATTTACCGCTTCCGTTTGGGCCAAGAATGCCGTAAACGCGGCCTTTTTTTATTTCAAAAGATACATTTTTCAACGCCTGAATACGACCGTATCTTTTATTTAAATTCTCAATGGTTAAAATGGTTTCCAAGTTTTTCTGGTTTTAGTTTTTAGTATGACGAATCATTTTGTTTTTTGTTACTCAATATTCTTACTTTAAATCGTATTCCTGTAAATTTGTATTAAAGATATTCAAAATGAGCGAGCCGTTAATGGTTTTAAAAAAACCTTCTTACCCTTTAATAAAGCCACTTTTAAGCTATTTAGAACGATACGAGCGTATTTCTAAAGTTTCGATATTCTATGACGATCTATTGCGATTTGCCGGAAGTATAAATTTATATGATAAAAACGGAGAAGATACTTTGTGGACTCGCGTTTATTATGGTGAGTTTGATAGAGAAGAAATAGATTTGAATCTAAAAAAGATTTATTCGCTTCTGCATTCAGACGGAAATAATGATATTATTCAGTATTTAAATGTTGATGCTATCGATTTTTGCACCTTTGGAAACTCAAAACCCTTCAGAGTAAAAGTGCGAAATATTCTTAATGACAATTACGTTCATTTTTATATTAAAAAAGCCGATGCTTCCCGAATTTACGGTTTGGAATTGGAAGACATTTTGTCACCAGATAAAATAAATTTTTTGGTCTTTGGAAATACGCTGATTGAAGAGCATATTGTTGGGATTCCGGGTGATATTTTTATGGAAACTTTGCTGCATACTTCTACCGAAACAGAAAAATCTCAGATCGCAAAAGAGTTTGTCAAGTTTAACGAACGCTGTATGATCAGGCTTTTAGGCGATATGCGCTCTTATAATTATGTAATTGTGCCGATACATGATTTTGATCAGGTAGTTTACAGAATTCGGGCAATAGATTTTGATCAGCAATGTTATGAGGGGAATTTTAAAGTATATCGCCCGCAATTTTTTAAAGAAAATTATCCAATGATAGAGCTGATTAAAGAAAAGTTAGAAGATCGTTCGGTGATTCAGTATAAAGATGAAGAACGTGCTATTTTGGCAAAACGAATTCACTCTGCCGAAACAAGAATTACAAAATTATTGAATATTATGTGCCACGATACTATTTCGACCGTTGAAAATTTGAATCAATTAAAAATGGAATTGTACCGCTATACAAACGACATGAAGTTTAAAAATGCAAAATCAATGGGGCACATTATGTTTGCGACTTTTGAGTTTATTACGCGTAACTTTAAAAACACAAATTTGATATAAATTTTTAACCCTATAAGTGATATAAGAAAATTTAAGCAGCCTGTTTAAGTATTTTATTTAAATGAACTTATATGGTTTAAACAAAACACAAACTATGAAAAAGTTTTTTTTACTTGGAATTTCAATTGCTTTATTGGCTTGTCAGCAGCAATCTGACAGTGATTTAAAAAGTCTTTATTCGCTTCCTAAAAAACTCAAAGAAGTTTCTGGAATTACTTATTTTCCAGAAAGCAAAACGCTCTACACTTTAGAAGACAGCGGTAACAAAAATGCTGTTTACGCCTTAAATTCTAAAGGAAAAATAGAAAAGACAATTACGATTGAAAATGCTAAAAACGTAGATTGGGAAGATATAACCAAAGATAAACAAGGGAATGTTTACATAGGGGATTTCGGAAATAATGACAACGACCGCACGGATTTATGTATTTATAAACTTGCTAAAAGTGAGCTGCAAAATGATTTGGCTTCCGCCGAGTACAAAGTTTCTTTTTCGTATCCAGAACAAACTGAATTTCCTCCCAAGAAAAAAGAAATGTTTTTTGATGTGGAAGGATTCTTTGAATATGGAGGATATTTTTACCTTTTTACAAAAAACAGAAGTAAAGGTTTTGACGGAACGGCTTTTATTTATAAAATAAAAAATGCTTCGGGAACCCAAAAAGCGCAAAAAATAGGCGAATTTAAAACTTGCAGTAATTACAATCACTGTGTCTTAACCAGTGCTACAATAAGTCCAGACGGAAAAAAAGTTGCATTGTTAAGCCATGATAAAATTCTTTTGTTTAAAAACTTCAAAGGAGATTTATTCCATAAAGGAACTCAAACCCAAATAGAGCTGAATCATTTTTCTCAAAAAGAAGCTGTTGTTTTCAAAGACAATAATACTTTGTTAATTGCAGATGAAAAAACTAATAAAACAGGAGGGAATGTGTATGAGTTTAAGCTTATGAGCAACTAAGTTTCTAAGCTTCTAAGTGAAAAAAGTTTGCCGCGAATTCACGAATTTTAATTAAAAATCATTCATGAATTCGCGGCAAATAAACTTTGTGACTTTGAACCTTTGTGGCTATGAACCTCTAAAAACTGTAAGCTGCTCCAAAAATCACCCTTCCAATTTCGTCAGGAGATTTAAAGTAAGAGATTCTGGCTGTTAAAATATTAATAGCATTCAGCCAAAGACCGCCTCCGTAATCGTGATGCCATTTTTTAGAATCTTCACCGTCAAGCCAAACTCTTCCATAGTCAAATCCGCCAAGAATACCGTACGTAAAAGGAGCAATAGTCTTTCTGATTTTCCCGATGCTTAAACGCAGATCAGAACTTTGAGAATAATAAGAGTTACCTAAGAAACGCTCATTTCTAAAACCACGTAAATCGGTATCGCCACCTAAAGAAGCACCTTGGTAAAATTCAAAATTATTATTTAAAACTGCTTTCCCTTTAAAATAGGTTGCAAAGATTAGTTTGCCGTTTTTATCCAGTTTGTGAGTAAAACCTAAAATACTTTCTAATGTTGGGAAATTTTGTTTTGTTTCGTTTAAGTTCGTAGTCCAAGTTCCTGCCATCATAAAATAGATGCCTAAGGTTGGTTTCGCAGCAAAATCAGAATTCTTAAACAAGTATTTTACTTTTAAACTTCCAAAATTCTGGCTGTCAAATACATTCGGGTTTACGATATTGGGTGTGTCAATAAAACGATTTTCAGTTTCTTCAACCGTCATTCTTTGGAAAATCGGCGAAATACTAAATTCACTTCCATAACGCCCAACATGTCTTGTAGCGACAGAAGCATTAAATTTTCTAATACGCACACGATTATAATCCATGCTCACTTCGTCATCATATTGCGCTTCGTTTCCGTATCCAAAGTAGTTCATGGCAAAATTTGGAGTCGTATAAAGTGATTCAACATCAATTACCCACTTGCCTAATAAACCAGGAAAATGTGCAGCATAATTAAACTCTAAACCGCCTGTTGCAAAATAGTAAAAGGCATTAAGAATATGTCTTTGTGTGTACGGATTCTGTTTGAAATTATTTACGGTGTAATTTAAATTAATCCCCACTTTTACGCCGTCATCTGGATTAAAACCAATATTTGGAAGTCCAGAAATTACATTGTATTTCGGCTTTTCATAATTGTAAAGATTAACATCGTAATCGTCTGTTAACTGTGTCTGAGTTTTAGAATCGAGATTGTATGTGTTTTCTTTTGATTTAAAATCATATACAATAACTTTTTTGCCATTTTCTATATTGTACGTATCATTATTCTGGCCTCCAATTAAACGAATTTTGATTTTTGACTTTTCATTTCCTTTCACTTCAAAAACATCATTATCATCCAATCCGTAAATCCATAGATTTTTGGTTTTTGCATCATTTACCGTTTTAGCATAAACCAATTCATCGCCTTCTTTTTTAACTCTAAAAACCTGAATTTCGACACTTTTTCTCGCATTGTGATTCACAACAAACTTATCTTTTTTGTCTGTTCCGGCAATCATAACTGTTTTGCTTAAGATATCAGAATACTCCGCAGCATATTTTTGAAGGTCCTTTTTTCTGTTTTTTAATTTTCGCTGAATTTCTTTAACCGTTTCATCCTGAACTTCTTTTGGCATGTTTTTAAAAGCCTCATCAATAGCTTCATCAGATAAATTTTCCTGAATATATTTTGCCTGTTCAATCCACTCTTTTTCTCCAGCAGTTCTTAAAAACGCCAAATCCATAGGATAAGGTTCACGGCTCAGCCATTTTACATTTCCAATTTTATCCTTAAAGGTTCTCATATGGCGCAACGCCGGAATATTCATTAAAATAGATAATAAAGCGCCGTCGTATTTTACAAATGCCTGATCTCTGTCTCGCGGAATGGGTTTGTAAATTACTTTTCCGTCTTTTTTAAATTCTGCCCAGCGCCATTGATCGCTGTGTCTGTCCCAGTCGCCAATAAGAATATCAAACAAACGCGCTTTTATATATTCTTTTTCATCAACACTGTATTTTTCATCTTTATGCAGATTAGCCATCATATCGTCTGTACTGATAATATTAGACGGATTTCCAAAGTTTTTAGCATCAAGATGGTTATCAGCAGGTCTTTCTTCCACCATGTATAATTGATCTCCAAAACCAGCATTAAATTCTCCCAAACCATTTTGTTTCGGAACATAATATAAAACCGGATTGGTATGCGCCAAGCCAATTTTGTCTGACATACTGCCTGTTACAAAAGAAGCATACGGATGAGAAGTGGTATAAAAGTCGAATAAAAAGTCTTCTGCGTACGTATTTTGAAAATCGTTTACAACATATTGATCTTTAAAAGCAACGGATTGTAAAAATACAGTGGCACTTTTTTTCATGCCTCGCATTACATACTCACGGCCTTTTGGATCAGACATTCTTAAAGAAACTGATTGATGACCGCCGCCTTCGCGAATCGGTTTCAGCCCGCCCATTAAGGTGTCAACAGTTGCAATTTTGGCTTCAATTGGCATGCTGTAATATTTTCTGTAATGCTGTCCGAACAAAAATTTATGAAACAAACTTTTGTCGGTCATTTTTGTAGAATAGATGGAAGTAGTGATCGTTTTTGGAAACTTATCCGAAATGTTGGATGCCCAATTAATTTCTTTGGCTTTTATAATTTCACGCTCAAACAGCTTTTTTTCTTTGTTGTTTTCATTTGCATAAAAAGTAACCTTTGCGTCACCGCTTTTAAACATCGTTAAAGTAGCGTAACCATTTCCTCCATATGAAAAATCGTTTGGATTGATCGCTCTTGCAGCTTCCGATTTTGATCCGGCACCGCTGATGATCTGCTGAATATTTTCTTTGCTGATATATTGCAAATTATGATCGTGCCCGGAAACTACAATAACATTTTTCTGCTTTTGCAAAAGGGTTTTAATTCGCTTTGCATATATGGTATACTGCTTATTTTGAATGTCCTGCGGACTTACTCCAGAAGTTTTACGAAGTAAATTAATGAAAGACCCAATTACCGGAAGCGGTATTTTTTTCTCCAGAGGGAACAATTGTTTTTCTAATGAAAACTGTCCGCCGTGAGTTCCGTTGCTTAATAATGGATGGTGAATGGCAAGAACTACTGTTTTTTCTTGGTTTTTATTTAAGATATTTTCCAGTTCTTCAAAAAATTGTTCTCTTGTTTTAATATCACAGTTGTCATTAATCGTTGGGTGATTGTCCCATTCTTCCAGAAACCATTCACTATCAACAGCTATCAATGTTGAACTACTGTCAATTTTTACATCCTCGATAGGACAGCTTTTACGCGGCAAAAATGCTTTTTTGTCATTCAGATATTTGGTAACAAAATCGGCTTGGTTTTCCAGCCCTTTTATACCGTTGTACCAATCGTGATTGCCGGGAATTACGATCGTTTTTCCTTTAAAGCCTTCGGTGAGTTTTAATTGGTTAGTCAGTTTTGTTTCTGCCAAAGCCTTTTCAGAACTGTTCTTGTCAGCCGGAAAACCTTTTGGGTAGATGTTGTCGCCCAAAAATAAAAGAGTCGACTTTTTGCTTGCTTTTTTAAGCCTTTGATGCAAAAGTTCCAGCGTTTGCTGTGCCTGCTCTTCGTCGGCGTTTCCTGCATCTCCAACCAAATAGTAGGTGTGTGCAATTTTTATACTATCGGTTGCGTTTTCGTCTAGGTTAACGCTTACATTTTTCCCATATTGCGCCTGTTTAGTAGCGCAGGAAAAAACAAGCAAAAGTATGGCAGCGGCTGCGAAGCCGGTTTTAATTTTCGCAATAAAATGATTATCCAAAAACAATTTCATAATTTAGTGGTATAAAAATATTCTTTATGAATCTAATAGAACAATCCGAAGATTTCGTCAGTAATTTACTCAAAGATAAACTTTCTAATCTATATTCTTATCATAATTTTAACCATACTTTCACAGTAGTTAATGCGGTAAAAGAACTATGCAAAAAAGAGGATGTCGAAGGCGAGGATAAAGAAGCACTTTTGATAGCAGCTTGGTTTCATGATACGGGCTATATTGAAGGTTATGAAAACCATGAAGAATCAAGCACAAAAATAGCCGCCGATTTTTTGCATACAAAAGGAAAATCGGAAGAATTTATAGCATTGGTTTCTAGTTTGATTCTGGCTACCGCTAAAACATATGAGCCAAAAACACATTTAGAAAAAATCATCAGAGATGCAGATTATGCACATTTGATGGGAACTGAATATACTACAACTTGTGAATTACTGCGTTTAGAATTAAAAAATACCGGAATCGTTAGTTTTTCTAATGCCGAATGGACGAAAGAAAACCTGAACTTTCTATTGAATAAACACCGTTTTTATACCGATTATGCATTGCGAAAATGGCAGCCGTTAAAAGAAAAAAACCTATTGTTGATTCAGAAAAAAATAAACAAACAGGAATTAAAAGCGGCAGCGGCGATAGAAGAAGAAAACAAAAAGAAAGATAAAGGAGAAAAACCGGAGCGCGGTATTGATACTTTGTTTCGTGTTACTTTAGGAAATCATACCCGTTTGAGCGGTATTGCAGACAGCAAAGCGAATATTTTATTGTCTGTAAACGCAATTATTATTTCGATTGCACTTTCGTCTATTATTCCAAAACTAGACAGTCCTAAAAATGCCCATTTGGTAGTACCGACTTTTATCATGCTCATTTCTAGTGTTATTACCATTATTTTTGCCATACTTTCTACACGACCAAAAGTAACTTCTGGTTTTTTTACTCGCGATGATGTTGAAGCCAAGAAAGTAAACTTAATGTTTTTCGGAAATTTTTATAAAATGCCTCTTGAAGATTATGATTGGGCAATGAATGAAATGATGAAAGACCGGGATTATCTCTATTCGACAATGATTAAAGATTTGTATTATCTAGGCTTAGTATTGCAGCGTAAATACAATCTGCTTAGAATTGCGTACAATTTTTTTATGTTCGGATTGATCGTTACTGTAATCTCTTTTGTAATCGCTTTTAAATCGATTTAATTTAACTTACATCTTATTACACACTGATTTATTCGCTATCGCAAAAACGCTGCTAAAACGGATTTCTTATTTTGAATAAATTAAAAGAAAACTTTTATCTGTGTCCATCCGCGTTTTCGCGATAGCCAATTCGTTTCAACAGTGTTCAATAAACTCAAAAAAAAAGCTCAACTAATTAGTTGAGCTCGTCTAATAAATCCTGATAGGTTATTTTCTTTGTATTAGTATTTGTAATGTTGTTGATCACTTTTACACGAATCGCACGCAGCCCAGAAACACCTTGTAAATCCTCAACCTCAAATTGTTCGAGAGAAGGTTCTAATATTTTCTTGTGCTGCAGGTATTTAATGTATTTTAAATATTCTGCTTCTTCGCTGTTTTGAGAATAAACAATCGTAATTTTTTCTTTCTCTGTAATACGTTCGCTGCTTCCTTTTATATGCGCTTTATCAATACGTTTTTTAACAACTTCATATCTCGCATTGTAAGTTCCGTCAACATCAAAACGTTTTTCATCCATTCTGAAACGAATAGAAAGAGCAGAACTAAAAACTAGAATAAGAGACGTAACATCTAACTCATATGGAAGTGATTCCTTAAGCTGATGATGTTCCAATTCCATTTCGCATAAAGTCTGCAATTGCCATAAACGCAGATTATGAAGATACATAATGTCAAACGGTTTTGTCGGCGCGATTGAAGCTCCTATATACAAGTTATGTTCAACACCATCTGTTTTAAAACGCTCATAATAATGCGGATAAATCTGTTGCGCTTCTAATTGTTTTCTGTCCAGAACTGAAGCTAACTTTTTGTTTATGATAGACATGGCATTGTCAAACTTCTTTCTTTCTTGATAGAACATTCCCGTTTTTTCGTCAAGACTTTCAAAATATTCTTCTTCCAGCTTTTTGTTGATAGAAGTATCTTTTGTGTTTTTTAGTATGGGATGAATTTCATCCTCAATATAGCGTTGAATATACTGTTCTGTATCTGCTTTTAGGGGCTGGTCTAATTCGTCACGAAGCGATTCCAATTCAAATTTTCGCTGTTCCAAAAGCATTAGACTGCTGTTTGGTTTCTGATTTTCAAAAATTTCTAAAATCGTGTTCAGCTGGTTTTTTAAATCTTTTCTAACGGTGTCATTTCGATGCTCAGACGAACCTTTAATATCTATTTGTCCGTAAAGCGGATAAACATTTTTAAAAACAATTTCCTTAAAAATATAATCTTTAGAAGGATTGTTATTTTGAAAATAATTCTGTGATTCTTTTTTGAATTTCCAATAGACACTTGGGTGAATGGTAGTGTATTCACGTTGAATAATGGCTTCAATCTGATGCTGCATATCCGTATTGTAACGGTCAATAGTATCCGTTAAATAAGGTAAAACCAATTCTAATTTGGTAGCGTTGACACTGTTTAAATCTCTCGGTTTTTCTGAAACCAATTCGACAACTCCCAATAAATGCCCATTTTTTATTACAGGTGCAAAAATACAGCTCTGAATATTTTGACTCAATAAATGCTCGCCAAGTTTTTTGTTGCTGGATTCTTCTACAAATTTAGACACGTTAGAAATCGCAAATGGTTCCTTATTGTCCAATAATTTATCAAAAGAACATCCAAAAAAGGCATTTTTACAATCTACTTCCTGATCTGAAGAAAGTAAAAAGCTTTTCAATTGCGTTTCATATTTTACAGGTCGAATAAACTTTTCTTCTTCTGGATTGTAAATAATAAATCCGACTTTTAAATTAGGAAGATTAAAAATAGATTGAAAAATATTGGATATTTCCTGATCTGTCGTAACCGTTTTGGCTCCAGGCTTTAATAAATTACTTTTTAAAGTAGAAATAGCACTTTCTGTAGTGGCATCAAATAAAGATACAATGCCAAAACCTCTTAAAACCCAGCTTCCTTTTGGAAATTTAGATTTCCATAATTCGATATCATTATAATTGTCAATCAGCAGATCGATATCTTCCTGAGTCAATTGTACGGCATTTTCTGTCGGAATAATTTCCATGAAATCGGCATTGTACAAAATACGGTAATGTTTTTCTACGCCTTCTTCGTTGGGAATGTCATAGAAAAAAGGTTTGTTAAAATCGATAACCTGTTTGTAATGCACGCTCAAAATTAAACAGCAGTTGTTGATATAAAACTGATGTTCATCAAAATCACGAATTTCCATATAAAATTCATCTCCAGCATTTTTGAGGATTTTTTTGAAACGCTCGGTATAATTAAAAGAGATGTTTTGAAATGGAATCGTAACTGCCTTTATTTCGTTATGTGTTAGAGCCGTAGGAAATAGGTCAGCCAGTATGTTTTTGATTAAAGCTTCGTTGTCTTTAATAATTGAGTAGTCCTGAATTCCAGTCTTTAATTCTGGAATAGACTCAATTTGTTTTAAAATAGCTTTGGCGTAATTTGATCTGTAGTCAACATCTGATAAAGCAATTTGTTCGAAAGATTCAATTAGCTTATGAAATGAGATTATGGTAGTGAAAGGACTTTCTTTAAAAAATTGAATATCCATTGTGAGTTTATTTTTAGGATACAAAATTAAGCATAAATTAAGATAGTTTAACAAAATGCTATTGCTTTAGTTTATGCATCAATAGGCAAGAACCCTTTGTTTTCAAGGATAATAATCTGAAGTAAATTATTTTAACTAAAAATTAACATTATAAATAACGGAACGATCGTTCCGTTATTATATCTTTGTACCATAATAATTGAATAATCAATAACTTAAAAACATTTAAAAATGAAAAATTTAGAAAATAAAGTTGCTATAGTAACTGGAGGAAACAGCGGAATTGGATATGCAGCAGCAGCTGTATTAGCAGAAAGAGGTGCCAAAGTAATTGTAACCGGAAGAAACAGAGAATCTTTGGATAAAGCAGAAAAAGAATTGAACGTTACTGGAATTGCAGCAGATCAATCCGATTTAAAATCGATAGATAATCTGGTTGCCGAAGTAGGTTCGAAATTTGGAAAAGTAGATACTGTATTTTTAAATGCTGGAATCGCCTCATTTGCTCCTCTAGAATTGGCTTCAGAAGAACATTATGATTCAATCATGAACGTAAATGTAAAAGGAGTTTATTTTACACTTCAAAAATTGCTTCCAATATTAAATGACGGTGCTTCCATCATCTTAAATACTTCTGTAAACGCCAGTGTTGGTATGCCAAATTCTAGTGTGTATGCAGCAAGTAAGGCGGCACTTTTATCTTTAAACAGAGTATTTGCAACAGAATTAGCTCCAAGAAAAATTAGAATCAATGCCGTTTCTCCTGGACCTGTTGAAACGCCGCTTTATGGAAAACTAGGTTTAGAAAAAGAAGAAGTAGAAGGCTTTGGAGCAGTTTTGAGCGATAAAATTTTATTGAAACGTTTTGGGCAGGCTTCAGAAATTGGAAAAACAGTTGCATTTCTTGCGTCAGACGATTCATCGTTTATTACAGGAACAGAGATTGTTGTAGACGGAGGTCTTACAGTAAACGCAGTGGTTTAATTTTTTGCTTTAATTCGGGAACGATTGTTCCGTATTTTTTGTATCTTTACAAAGTAATTTAAATTTTGAAGTCATGGCTAGAACAAAAGAATTTAATGAAGATAAAGTCTTAGACAAAGCGGTTGAAATTTTTTGGCACAAAGGATATAACGGAACTTCGGCACAGGATTTAGTAACACATTTAGGATTGAGCCGTTCGAGTTTGTACGATACTTTTGGTGATAAACAAAAATTGTTTGTCACGGCTTTAAAGCGCTATCAGAAGCAAGGACAAGATGCGGTTATAAAACTTTTGGAAGAATCTGAAGATGTTAAAGAAGCTTTTACTCAAATCTTTAAACAAGCTGTACTAGAAAGTCTGGAAGACCGAATTACAAAAGGTTGTTTTATGGTGAATTCATCAGTAGAACTTGCCATGCATGACGAAGAAATTGCCAAAATCGTAAGCGATAATCGGCAAACGATGGAAGATGTTTTTCTAAAAGCCGTAAAAAAAGGTCAGGAGGCAGGACAAATTTCGACAAAACTAGATGCGCTTACGCTCGCCAGATTTGTTTTCAATAATTATTCTGGAATTCGGGTTTTGGCAAGAGCCGGCGAAAAAAACAAACAAGTTTATGATGATATTCTAAAAGCTATGTTTATTTTGTTTTAATTCATAATGCTTCAATAACTAAATGCTGTAGAAAATTCATCTCTAAACTAATTATTTTAACGCAAAGAACGCAAAGATTTTTATTTAAGATTTCAAACAAACGCAAAGAGTTCGCAAAGCTTTATACATATCGCTTTGCGAACTTTTTTGTATAAAGAAATAAACCGAGTTTAAAAATAAACTTAGCGGTCTTTTCGTTTAAATTTTTCTAGGCTTTTTGTATTGCTCCTTACTTCAGTTAATGTATCAAAACTATAAAGAAATAAAAAACGGCAATTACATTTTGTAACTGCCGTTTTTTGTGTTGTAAGTAAGTAATAGAAAATGAAAACTTCTTAGCTTTTTTCTTCTTTATTGAAATACACTAAGTAGTAATACATTTGTTTTTCTTCATCCCAGCCTTTTTCAACAAATTTTTCAGCGCTTTCAGGGTTGATAAAATCCATTTTAATCTGAATATGAGTATCCAGATTGATTACGTTTTTAATCGATTTTCTAGCATCAGAAACTGCTGCGTTGGCAATAGGGAATGTAGTTACATCTTCGATGCTGTATTTTTCTCCTTTATCAACTTTATAGTTTTTAAATTCAGGAATCAAATCAGGGTTGTCTAGTACTTCATTCAAGAAATTCTGCTCTTCAAACTGATCATTTTTTGCAAAATAATTCACAGATCGGTTCATAAACATTACTTCCTCTTTCTTGTCTTCTGCCGGTAAAACGACATCTTTGGCGAAGTTCTGGCAGAACTTCAAATATTTTTTAGTGATGAAATTCTCGTCTTCAAATGCATCTACAGATAAAAAGTGCTCCAGCCAGTAACGCGCATCGTAACGGTTACTGTCTACAGTAAGGATTTTATATCCTTCTTCTTTTTTGTAATTGAAGATCAAACATCCCTTATCCAATTTGCTCAGGTTGATACCTTGCTGCAAAATCATTTCCAGGTTGCTGTCTTTTTCTTCAAATTGTAAAAAGTCTGCTTGTAATTCGCTTTTGAAAATTCCGATTGCATCAACGACGTTATTGTCAATACTTAAATTCGTCAAATACGTTACATAAACCTCTCCGTTTTTAATATGCGGATGGTTGGACTGCTCATACAAATGTTTCGTAATGTTTTTAGAAACCTCCTGAATATTGGATGGATTCGTAAAAATTTCAGTCGCGTATTTGAACATGTCATTGTAATCCAAATCCACTTCGTGCGCAAACTGATAATAGTTTTCTTCTTTTTCTCTAAAAGGTTTAAAAAAGTATTCTTTTATCAAAGGAACAATTTCGTCATTTAAGTTAAATGGCTGCTCTGATAAAAAAATCGCTTCGTTACGGCTTTTGTTTCCTACGCGGTGTATCGCAAGCGTCTCGATGTGGGTGTTGAAAAGATTTATCATGTATTTATTTAGGTTCAGAGTTGCAAAGGTTCAAAGGAACAAAGGTTACTTTCTGTCTTTTATTTTTCTAATAAAAGCACTTAACATTCGTTCTATTTCTCTGGTTTCTCCATTTATTTTATTGAATTGATACTCGGTTGTATATTTTAAATTGAATGAAATTTCCAGCTGCGTCTGCATTTCAAATAAGGATGACATCGAAATATTTAGAAATCTCAAATAATCATTATTTCCATCTCGGCCATAACCTTCAGCAATGTTACTGGGTATTGATATTGAACTTCTCCTAATTTGTGAAGATAATCCATAAATTTCTTCTTTGGGAAATGAATTTGTTAATTGGTAAATTTCAGTAACTAAGTTCATTGACTTCTGCCAAATCAAAAGGTCTCTAAAAGTATTCATATTTTATATTTAAAAAATTAAATACAAAAATAAAAATATTCTTACATTAAGCAATCTGGGATTTTAAATAAAAACCTCTGTACCTTTGCCTCTTTGAACCTCTGTACCTCAAAAAAATTAATTCCAATTCTCCTCAAATCCAAAATCTTCAAAGCTGTCGTCGCCTTCGAACATGTCGAGATCATCTTCGTCCAGATCGTCTTCAAATTCTCCGTAGATATCGTCGTGCATATCGGCTTCAAAGTTTTTTTCTATGGCTTCGTCTGGCATTTCGCCGTGTGCGAATAAAGTTTCTGGATAAACCGCCCCAACAGCTTCTTCTTCGATTGCAGCCAATTCTACTAAGAAAGTCCACATGCTGATGAAATCGTAAACATAGATGATTTTAGTATTTTCTTTGTCTAAGATACTAGATAATGGATAATCGTTCATCGTTCTAATTTCGCCCGGAACGTCGCCTGTGTCAAAAAGTGGAATTTCATCTTCCTGATTCCACGTTTCATCGCAAGTATAAAACGAAGCCACTTCAGATCCGTCAAAACCAAAAGCGTTGAAGATTGCATTGTGTAAATCTTCAAGTGTATCTTCTTCAAGAATTGCAATATCTCTAAAAATATCTTCTTCGGCGTCTAGAATAACTCTAAATTTATAAACCATAATCTTTGTTTTTATTGAGAGGTCAAAGGTAAAATTAAATTAACGAAATATGAATTGTGAATTGTGATTTGTTGAAAAGATTTTCATGTCAGATTTTTATTGAAAATTTACTGCAAAGCGCGCTAAATTTTTTTATCTTCAAGATTTGTAAAAAAGTTCGCAAAGCTTGGTGTTGTCAAAATTTACCGCAAAGCACGCAAAGTTATTTATATGTTGTTTTTTTATGAAAAAAAAGTTCGCAAAGCTTGGTGTTTATAAGGCTTTGCGAACTTTTAAATTGCCTAAAAATGATTTCTTAAAAAAACTTAGCGATCTTTGCGTTAAATCTCGACGTAATTATTTGTCAGGCTAAGCGATATAATCATTATCTCCCAATCAATCTTTTTCTGATCTTATGATACTGTTTATGATAAGTACTATGGCTCGGATAACTTCTGCTTGAAGTCATGTTGTTAAAAATCAAAGCGGTTAAAAGTAAAATAAGCACGCCGCTTAAAACAGGAGAAAGCACGTATAAATAACCTAGTGATTTTACTTTTTCTGTCCCAATAACAGCGATTAAAGCAGTGGCGCCTCCCGGCGGATGCAGTGTTTTGGTAATCTGCATTAAAATTATGGCAATAGAAACCGCCAAAGGAGCGGCAATATACATAATGTCTGGAACTAATTTATGAACCGTTACACCAACAAAAGCTGAAATTACATGACCGCCGACTAAATTTCTGGGCTGCGAAAACGGACTTTGAATGATTCCGTAAACCAAAACGCTTGACGCTCCAAAAGATCCAATTAAATAAACAGCATCACTGCCTGAAAAATGCATGGATTGAAAATAAGCCAGAACTCCGATTCCGACAAAAGAACCTAAAAAGGACCAAAAATGTTCTTTATAATCAATTAAAGTTTCCTTATAAAGTATGTAACGTGTTTTTCGATAGCTTCTTTTTATTTTTGGCGTTGGCATAATGTGGTATTATTTTGCTGTGTAATGTATGTTGAACAAAGGAGTGATTTTCAAAGAATATTAAAATTACTCAAAAAAATCAGCCAGTATGTTTTTTAATATATTTTGCTTTTGATAAATTATGGTTAAGATTAAATCTTTAGAGAGTCTGCAATCGTAAATTATTTGATTAAACTTGGAGAATAACTATATACGGTATACGGATAGATTGTTTTTGCGGTATATTTTGAAATCAGACAAACTACCAAAATAGGGAAAAACAAGGTGTAATTATTCGTTAAACCGCAAACTAAAAATATCGCTGTAAATGGAGCGTGAATGCTAGCGCTTAAAACAGCAGCCATTCCTATAATCATAAAGTTTACCGGAATCATCTGCAGACCAAAAAAGGTATTTAAGATGGAAGCCAGCGAAAGTCCTAAAAAAGCACCAATAAAAAGACTTGGAGCAAAAACACCGCCGTCTCCGCCAGAAGCCAGCGTTATAGAAGTTACGATAGGTTTTAAAATTAAAATCCCGATGAATGTTAAGGCCAAAGTCAGTGTCATGATTTGGTTGGAAGCGATAAAACTGCTTTTAATGGCATGATATCCTTCTCCGTATAATTGTGGAAATACAAATAAAGAAACACTCAATACAATAGAACCTAAAATGATTTTATAATAATGTTTATCGATTTTTCCGAATTGAGATTTGAAAAACAACACGCAGCGTGTCAGGTAAACAGAATTCATTCCGGCCAAAATTCCTAAAAGAATGAAATACGGAATCGCTTTAAGATGCCAGGTTGTAACCGAAACGGCAAATAATGGTTTTTCTTTTAAGATCGTTAATAAACCAAATGCAATCGAAACGGCAATGATGTTAGAAATTAAAAAAGCTCGAGTTACTTTTCTTGAAATAACTTCATAAGCAAACAAAATCCCGGCTATTGGACTGCTGAAAAGTGCTGTGACTCCCGCTGCAACACCTGCACAGATTAATTCGGTTTTATAACGGCGAAAAATATTTTCTTTTTCGTGAGCAACAGATCCAATGGTCGCCGTGGCAACTACAGTAGAAACTTCGATTCCTGTTGAACCTCCAAAAATGACAGTCAATAAACCATTAATAAAATGAGATGGAATTTTATACGAAGGAAGATTTTTTGAATTGGATGCCGTACTTTCAAATACTTCTTTAATCCCTTTGTTTTCTTTTTTCTTAAAAAGATATTGTCTCAAAAAATAAATGACAGACAATCCGAAAACGGGAAAAATAACATAGAAAATCGGATTTACGGTAACTTCATGAAAGAAGATTTCTTCGTAATATTCGGTTATTTTTTTTAATGAAATTCCGAGAAAAGCAGAAAGAAAGCCAATTAAAATAGAAACAATTACTAATTTTTGGAATTTAATAAATTGATGATTTTTTTTGATTTGCGCTGTTTTGTTCATCAGAAGGGATCGCATTTTTTTTATACGGATTACAAAATTAAGAATCAAATTCGGTTTTTTATAGAAAATAAGCAATATAATGTGTTAAAACTGGTAAAAACAGGAAAATTCTTTCAGTGTTTTTTCTTTGTATATCGCTTATTTAGGTTCAAAGGTTCAAAGGTTCAAAGGTTCAAAGGTACAGAGGTGCAGAGGTACAAAGGTGCAGAGGTACAAAGGTGCAGAGGTGCAGAGGCAGAAAGGTGAAGAGGAATAACTCAATTGCCTCCAGCTTTAGCTGGAGGATTTAAAGTCTCAGGCTTAAAAAGGCTTTAGCCAAACAATTCACATGTTTGGCTAAAGCCTTTTACTGTTCTATTTGCATACCTTCAGGTAAAGCTGGAGGCAATTAAATAATTTTAACTAAAAAACTTTGCACCTCTGCACCTTAAGGCCTATCTCTCATAAAACTCAATCGGCAGTAAATCGGGATCGGCAATAAACGTAAAACGCTTTTCAGTGGTTTCGTCAATTCGGATGGGTTCTGCTTCTATGTTTTTAGAATCTAAAAAAGCTACGGTTTCATCCAGATTGATTACCTCAAAAGCCAAATGACGTAAACCAACCGCTTCTGGTCTCGAAGGTCTTTGAGGCGGATTTGGAAATGAAAATAATTCAACAACATAAGAACCGTTCAAAGCCAGATCCAACTTATAAGACTGACGTTCTTCACGATATATTTCTCTTATAATTGTAAGGCCGAGAATCTGTGTGTAGAAGTATTTTGATTTTTCATAATCAGAACATAAAATAGCAATGTGATGAACTTTGTTAAGGGTAAGCATAAAAGTGAAAACTATTAAATTTGGGAAGTAATGATATCAATTTTTGTATTTATTTTTTGAAAATCTTTATCATTGGTAACAATTTTATAATTGTTAAGTGTGGATAGCTCCAACATGTATGAATCATTAAAATCTACAATTTTTAAATTTTCGATTATATTATTTACATTTATACAATGGAAACTATCTGAAACAGGCTGTATGTTAGGTAGTTTTAAAATCTTATTTATTGATTTTGTAATAACGTCAACAGAGTTTTTATATGCTTCGCTTCCTACAAAATCGACTTTGAATTTTGCATTTACCATTTTTTTTATTGATATCCATTGGTCGTAATCTCTTCGTAACAAGACATTTGCATACTCTGAGATAACTGTAGAGGAAATGTATATAGGTTTGTCTTTAATTATTAACTCTTCTAAAAGCTTAGAGTATACCTTTTGATCTTTACTCTGAAAGTCCGCAACAGTTCCAAAAAGTAAAAGCCAAATATTAGTGTCAAAAAAGAATTGATCAGAAAAACCAATTTTAAAATCTTGTAATTTAATCGTTGCCATATATCGCATTATTAGAATTTTTTTCAAAATCTTCTTTATTTGCAAAATATTCTTTAGCTCTTTGAATAACATCTTTAAATAAACTTCGATCTTCTAATTCTACATTTTTGAGTTTTAGATATTCATTTAAAAAATCAGGTGTATATTCTTTTTTTCCGTACAATTTTCCAATTGCAGCATTTAAAAAAGCCGTGATCATTATGGAAATACCAACAAAATCAAGTTCCACTTTTTCTTTTTTTTGTAAATATGAATCTATAAGCTTGAAAACTTTTTCTCCATTTTCGGTTGATACAGCCAATTCTGAATTAATTATATCCTTAATAATTAGATGTTTCATGGTTGTTTTTATTATCATTAATAGTTATATATAAATTTAATTTTTAAAAAATATTTTCAAAATCTTCTTCTTCATTTACTAATGAATAGTAATTAGAATCATTTAAATTGAATTTGATGTTAACAATTGTTCCTTCAAAAATTGTAGTGAGTTTTCTCTTAGTTGTATTTTCATTTTTATATTCATAAAAACCATTTGATGAAATAATTTGAATTTTACCTTTATTATGTTTTATAAATTCAAAAATTACAGCCAAACCTAATCCTCCTGAGGTATCACCACTTTTAGTAGTATTACCTTTTTTCATTGCCCATTCAATTGCATTTGCGGCATCAATATCTTGATTAAAAAAAGCTGAGACATTTTGTTTTATGTTAACTCCTTTGTCTACTATTGTAAAATATAGAGGTTTATTAAGTTTATTGGGATAAAATTGACCACAACTATGAATATAGTCACATTGTCCATGCGTTCTAGCATTCTCATAAATTTCAAAAATATTTCTAGTAATTTCTTTTCCTAATTTCTCGCTGTGAGAAGGGAACTGTCTTTTATTTAATAATTCATTATGTATATAATTATTGAAACCTAAATCGTCAGTTGGAGTAAATTTTCGATATCTAAGTACAGTATCATTATAGTCAGTAATTTTATTAAAACCAAAAGGAAGTAAAAACTCATTCTTCCTAAGAATAGTTTCCACTTGTGGTTGAATATTGATAATGCTTATGATATTATTGTTTGACTCCAACATTTCAAAAATTGTACCAATTAAAGCACATAAATTTGCTTCAAGAAATGTCACTCTTCCAAAATCAAAAATAATTTCTGTATTTTTTACATTTTTATATTTGTTTATCCAAGTTATTATGTAATTATAGCCTTCAAATTCACTTCTAATATCATTTGGAATCGTTATAGTCATTATGTAGTTATGTGTAACAAAAATATTCTTCAATCTTTTAAGATTTTCTCAAAAATTAATTTTTAAAGATATTAAATTTATTCAGGTCATTTATTTAATTTTCGAATTACTTTTGCTGGATTTCCAACTGCTAATGAATTGTCTGGAATATCTTTTGTAACGACAGATCCAGCACCAATTACACAGCCTTTTCCGATGGTTACGCCAGGGCAGATTACCGAGTTGCCGCCAATCCAGCAATCATCTCCAATTGTCACTGGATACGCATTTTCCAGTGTTTTTCTCAATTCGGCGTCAAGCGGATGTGATGCGGTATAAATCTGCACGTTTGGAGCAATAAAAACATTTGACCCTATCGTTACGGGTGCGCAATCCAGCACAACGCAGTTTACATTAAAATAAACGTTTTCGCCTGCAATAATATTATAACCGTAATCGCAGTGAAACGGCGGTTCGATATACAAACCAGCTCCAGCATTCGGAATCAGTTCTTTAAGGATTTCTTTTGCTTTTTTGGTAACTCTGTATTCTTTTACATTTAAGCTGTGCAGCAGATTTTTTGCAGTACGGCGTCCCTTTACTAATTCTGGATCAAAGGCATTGTAATATTCGCCTGTGATCATTTTTTCTTTTTCTGTTTTCATAATTTTAAATTATTCTTTTTCAGGATTTCATCTAGAGAATTGTCCCTGTTTTTTAAGAATTAAAATACTATCCAATTTATTGAATTCTTCTTCGCTTAATTGCCTGACTTCAAAATTTTCATATTTAGGGTTAACAAGATTAATGTAAAAATCACTTGTTTTTTCTGAAGAAAGAAGACAGCTAAACTCCGTTGCTACTTGAGTGGTATCATTTATATGCGCTTTTACTATAGAAAATAAATCTACATTTCTACATTGTGCTAATGCCCAAAAAGAATAACATCGAACAACAGCATTAGAATGATTGGTCAGCAGTAGTAATTCTTCTTTTGAAGCGGTTTCTTTTAACGCTTCAAAATTTTCATATTGCTCGGGTTTTATGGCAGCAAAACCTGCTATCGATCCCATTAAAATATTTATTTTTTCTATTTTTTTTACAATTACATTAGTTTCCTCAGATACTGTGGTAATTTTTTTTTCGGAACAACTTATCATAAAAAACAGCATCACGAATACTGTATTTTTTAAAATTTTCAGGACTAAGCTGCTCATTTGTTTTACTGATTTGAATTGGAGAAGTGATTTACATTTTCGTCTTGGTAATTTTTTCATGAATTTCCGGAATTTCCTGCAAAGCGGCAGAACAATACCAAGGCGTTAATTCGGCTTCTAATAATTTTGCTTTAATGGCGGGATCTGTTGCAACAAGAGCTTCTGCTTCTGCTGCAGTTTCTACATTAAAAATATAAATGCCTCGATAATTTCGGTCGTTTTTCATAAAAGGCCCAGCAACAGCCAGTTTTCCTTCTTTTGCCAGTTTATTAATAGTTTCCATATGACCTTCAAAGAGTTTTTTGGTTTCTTCTTTAGAAGCTGTCGTATTAGTGCCGGATTTTAAAAGACAGAAAACATATTTTTTCATTCCGTATTCGTCGGCATGAAGAGATTTTGCTAAAGTTTCGTCGTATTTAACTTTGGTTTCCTGAGAAAATCCGACGACGCTGATCGTCAAAAAAAAGAATAAGAATAGCGATTTTTTCATGACAGAATGGTTTTTAGTTTACAATTAAATAGTACAAAAAATACTTTTTTATAAATTAAAAATGAGAATGATCTTCATATTGTAAATTCATAAAATTTGGAATTTTTTCATAGTTTTTTCCTTCCCAGCTTCTAAAGGTAAAATCTTCAATAGCTTTCATTAAATCAGGATCCAATTCTATATTGGTTTGTTTGCAAAAAGCTAAAATCGTGGCATACCCCAGAATCGTAGGATTGGTATCGGTTGCAATTAATCCTTCCACTTTTTTTATTCTAACGCTCCAATGGGTTTCAGTTTTAGAAAAAACAAATTGCAATCCTTTTAGTACTGCTTTTTTCCAATCGGCAAAACCTGCTGTACCAGGTACATCTTTGGCGGGAATACTCGCAAAGTATCCCATTCCAATCCAGCCTTCACCGCTATATTCTTCTATGATTTCGTTTTGATTGTCATTAGGACTGATCTCAAGATTGATAAGGGCAAAATGCGGCTTTCCATTTTTAATCTTTTGCCATCGGAAATCTAATGTTTCATTAATCATTATATATTTTTAAAGCAGTTTCTTTAATATTACAATTTGTCCTAAATGATACACATCGTGCTGAATAATACCGTGAATATGTTCATAATACGAATGTCCATTATTGACATATATTTTGGCTAAATCTTCTTCATTAAAGCTTTCCAAAAAAGCATTCCATGATTCCTGAGTTTTTGCCAGTGTTTGCAGCGACTGTTCCCAAGCAACATCTGACGGATCTAAAACCGGAACAAAGTAATTGTGATCTGGAGTTATAATGGTTTCGCCTTCCATGCGCTGCAAAATATTTCTTCTCCATTGAATTAAATGATTGACTATTTCCCAGATGGTATTAAGATTTGGGTTTGTTTTTCGATAAGCCTGTTCTGCTGTTACATCTTTTAAAGTGTTTGCTAAGTTCACTTCAAGCCACGGATTTCCATTGTAAATCGATTGGTAAAGGTTTGATATTCTTTTACTTTCAGACATTTTTCGGTTTTTTTAGTTCTTTAGCTAAGATACGAAGAAGTAATTTACAACTCATCCTCAAATTTCTACAATTGAGTTATTTTATATTTTTTAACAGGAGATGTTAAAATACATTTGCTTCATCAAAAAACAATTAATCATGAAAACCAAAATTACTTTTATATTATTATTAATGAGTGCCTTTACTTTTGCTCAAAACATTGTTTCTGGTAAAGTTGTAGACCAAAAAGGCAAACCCGTAGCAGGAGCCAATATTTACATAGACGGTACTTACGACGGAACCTCAAGTTCTGAAACTGGAGATTTTTCTTTTGAAACGACTGAAGTTGGAAATAAAACTTTGGTGGTGAGTTTTTTGATGTTCGAAACTTTTTCTAAAGAAATTGATGTTGCCAATTATAAAGATCAAATAGTAAAACTGAAAGAGAATGTGAATACTCTGGATGCGGTTGTAATTACTGCCGGAAATTTGGAATCTGGAGATAAAGCGAGAGTTTCGGTTTTAAAACCTTTAGATATTGTCACTACGGCGGGTTCTGCAGGAAATATTATTGCAGCACTGCAGACTTTACCAGGTACGCAGTCGGTTGGAGAAGACGGAAGGTTGTTTGTGCGTGGTGGTGAAGCGAGCGAAACACAGACTTTTGTAGACGGTGTTCGCGTGGCGCAGCCATACGGAGCGACAACCAACAACTTACCTACAAGAGGTCGTTTTTCTCCTTTTCTTTTCAGTGGAATTTCTTTTTCAACTGGAGGATATTCTGCAGAATACGGAGAAGCTTTATCAAGTGTTTTGCTATTAAATACGCAGGATGAAGCCGATCATAATAAAACGGATATTTCTTTAATGACGGTTGGTTTAGGTTTAGGAAATACACAAAAATGGAATAAAAGTTCGTTAAGTGTCAATGCCGCTTATATTAATCTGGCGCCTTATCAAGCGGTTATTCCGCAGAATGTAGATTGGAACAGCCCTTATCAATCGCTTTCTGGAGAAACAGTGTATCGTTATCATTTTGTAAACGGAACTTTTAAATTATATGCTGCTTTTGACTCAGAAAGATTTGATTTAAATCAGAAGAATGTCAATTTTGTCGATCCTGTGAGAACTGATATGAATAACAATAATTTTTATCTAAATGCTTCTTACAAAGGTACAATCGGAACAGGATGGCAGTTAACATCTGGAGTAAGTTATGGTTATAACAACAGCAAAATAAAATACAATTTAAGCGATTTGGACAGTAGAGAAAATGCTGCACAGCTGAAGTTGAAACTTAGAAAAAATGTATCGGATCATTTTAAATTATCTTTTGGAACAGATTATTTTATAACCAAATACAATGAAGACTTTAATGATAATGTTTCGATCAATGCCGTAACAGGTTACGACTCTAATATTTTTGCGGCTTATACAGAAGGAGATGTTTTATTCTCAAAAAATTTAGCACTTAAAGTAGGACTTCGTTTTTCAAATAATAGCCTTTTAGACGAATCACGATTGGCACCTAGAGCGTCAATTGCTTACAAAGTTTCAAAAGGAGGACAATTCTCTTTTGCTTACGGAGACTTTTCGCAGACACCAGTAGTTGATTATATTAAGTATTCAAAATTCCACCAGTTTGAGAGTGAACGTGCTTCGCATTATATTTTAAATTATCAATATACAAAGCCAGGACTGACTTTTAGAGCAGAGGCTTATTATAAAGATTACAGAAATTTAGTTCAGTACGATACAAAAGATATTCAATACAATTCGGTTTTCAATAATAACGGTTCAGGATATGCAAAAGGTTTAGATTTGTTTTGGAGAGACAGCAATTTGTACAAAAACTTAGAATATTGGATCTCGTATTCGTATATTGATTCTGAAAGACAATATAAAAACTTTCCAACAATGGCGACTCCAAATTTTATTGCCAATCATAATTTATCTGTCGTAACTAAATATTTTATAACAGACTGGAAATCTCAAATTGGATTTACAAACACTTTCGCAACAGGCCGTCCATACAATGATCCAAATCAAACTCAGTTTATGAGTGGTAAAACAAAGTCTTACAACAGTTTGAGTTTTAACTGGGCTTATTTATTGACCACTCAAAAGATTATCTATTTCTCGGTTTCAAACATATTAGGAACTCAAAATGTTTTTGGATACGATTATGCGAAAACTCCTGATGCGGCCGGCGTTTACAACAGACAAGCCGTAGTACCAACCGCAGACCGATTTTTCTTCGTAGGTTTCTTCTGGACCATCAGCCAGAATAAAAATGAGAATCAGTTGAAAAATCTTTAGGTTCAAAGAGGCAAAGGTTCAAAGGTTCAGAGTTTTTTGACTGTGTTTTTTTGAACCTAAAAGAAAAGACCTTTGTTGCTTTGAAACTCTGGACCTTTGCACCTCAAGAAAAAACAATTCAGTAACCAAAATCAACAACTCAGCAGCATTTAATTTTAAAAGACTTAAAATCAGTATACTTTTGAAGTATAATAATAAGTGACTAAGCAGCTAAGGCTCTAAGATACTAAGAAAAAAACTTAGAATCTCAGCAACTTAGAATCTCAGCAACTTAGAACCTAAAAAAAAAAATAGAACCTTTAAAAAAAAATAACCATGACAAAAATTATTACAATTACCATGTTGTTCATCTGCAGTTTAATGGCTGCTCAAAATGCAAAATTGACTGTTTCTGTTTCGGGTTTAAAAAACAATACAGGAACCGTTAAAGTAGGATTGTACAATTCAGAAGGAACATTTCTTAAAACAATTTATAAAAGTCTTTCTTCTGAAATAAAAAATAATCAGGCTGCAGTAACATTTGAAAATCTTCCGGCAGGAGAATATGCAATTTCTACTTATCATGATGAAAATAATAACGGAAAACTCGACAAAAATATGATGGGAATTCCTTCTGAAGATTATGCAGCATCTAATAATGCTAAAGGATTTATGGGGCCGCCTTCCTATAAAGATGCTAAATTTAGTGTCAGTAAAGATTCAAAAATTGAAATTAAATATTAATAAAAGGATAACTAGCAAACAAAAAAACAACCATTTAATTATTTATAAAATGAAAAAAATCATCACCCTATTCGCATTATTTACAGTACTATTCGTTTCTGCACAAACACAATTTGAACAAGGAATGGGTAAAGCATTCGGGCTTTGGAAAGAAGGAAAAAATACGGAGGCTTCTCAATTGTTTGAAAGAATTGCCGCTGCAGAAAAAACAAGCTGGCTTCCTAATTATTATGTGGCTTTGGTAAATACTACAGCTTCTTTTTCTGAAAAAGACAAAACAAAAGTGTCTTTGATGCTTACAAAAGCGCAAGACGTCTTAGATGTAGAAATGATCAAAGATCAAAGTAATTCAGAACTTTATGTGTTACAAGCTTTAATCTACACTGCTTATGTGGTAATGGACCCGATGACAAACGGAATGAAATATTCGTCTAAGGTGATGGAAGCTTATGCAAAAGCCAAAGCTATAGATCCAAACAATCCGAGAGCTGTTTTTGGAGAAGCGGATTATCAGTTAGGAGGCGCGAAATGGACAGGTGTTGATACCAAACCTTTATGTGCTCAGGTGAATAAAGCTATTGAACTTTTTGGTACTTTTAAACCAGAAACGCAATTCTCTCCAAAATGGGGATTAGAAAGAGCGTTAGAAACTCAAAAAACCTGTAAATAATTCAATTGTATTAGAATGACGTTAAAACCTAATTTGTTAAAAGCATTCTTAGTGGGAGGAGTGGTTTTTATGTTCACTTTTCTGCTTCGGTTTGCCTCTGTTGGAACAGCAGTTTTTGACAAGAATCTGTACATCTATTTTTTGTATTGCATGCTGTATAGTGTGGTTTTGTACATCGTCAATGCAGCGCTCTTTGAATTTTTAGACAGGGTTTTTAGAGAAAACCGCTTTTCAATAAAAAGAATCATAATCGGGTTTGTAAGTTCTTTTCTAATATCGCTTTTTGTTATCGGAGTGTTGAGACTTTTTATTAAAGTCATAATAGAGAAACAAACGATTCTAAGTTTTATAGCAAACGAAAGAAGCGCAAATTATATAGGATCTTCGGTAATTACCTTTATCGTGCTGCTGTTTTTTCACGCCCTGCAGTTCTACAAGATTTATCAGGAAAACCAGGTTACACAGCAAAAAATTATTGCGGGTACTGCCAATGCAAAATTTGAAAGTTTAAAAAATCAGATCGATCCGCATTTTTTGTTTAACAGCTTGAATGTTTTAAGTTCTTTGATCGAAGAAAACCCAGACAACGCACAAAGATTTACCACTTCTTTGTCCAAAATTTACCGCTATGTTTTAGAACAGCGTGACAAAGAATTGGTATCTGTAGAAGATGAATTATCGTTTGCAAAAACGTACATGAATCTTTTAAAGATGCGTTTTGAGAACAGTTTGTTTTACGAACTGCCTACAATCGGAGTAAATCCAGACGCAAAAGTGGTTCCGTTATCATTGCAGCTTTTGCTTGAAAACACGGTAAAACATAATGTGGTAAGCGAGCAAAAACCATTGCATATCCGAATTTTTATTGATAGAGATTACCTCGCCATACAAAATGATTATCAAAAGAAAGAAGTATTACAGGACAGAAAAGGAGTTGGACTGCAGAATATTGTAGATCGATACAGTATTGTAACCAACAGAAAAGTTTTAATAGATCAGACCGAGAAAAATTTCACTGTTAGAATTCCGATTTTAACCAAACAAATTACAGTTATGGAAACAACATTAGATTATAATAACGACGAAAACAGAGCTTATTTTAGAGCTAAAAAAAGAGTAGAAGAATTAAAAGGATTTTATGCTAACGTGATCTCATATTGCTGTGTAATTCCGATTTTAATTTTTGTAAATTTGACTTACTCACCTAAATTTCAATGGTTTTGGTTTTCGGCTTTGGGCTGGGGATTTGGAATAATAATGCATGCATTTAAAGTTTTTGGATACAGCTCTGATTGGGAAGAAAGAAAAATCAGGGAAATCTTAAATAAAGAAAATAACAATAAACCTAATTGGAAGTAATTATGGAACTCCATTACACAGAGGCAGAACGTTATTATCAAGCCCAGAAAAAAGTAAAAGAAATTAAGAAATTCTACGAACATTTGACGGTTTATGTTTTAGTAAATCCGATTGTTATGGTTGTAAATCTGACAACATCTCCAGAACATTTATGGTTTTTGTACTGCTTATTTGGATGGGGGATTGCAATTGTCATGAACGGATTGAAAGCTTTTAATTACGCGCCTTTTTTTGATAAAGAATGGGAAGAGCGAAAAATCAGAGAAATCATCGAACAAGAAAGTAAAAAAGCAAATCTGAAATAGTTATGGAACCGATTTTTTTTAATGAAGAAGAAAAAGCTGAACTTCAAAAAATGGCCAGCAGGAAAGTATTAAAACTTAAATCGTTTTATTCGCACTCTTTTGTCTACGTTATTGGAGTAATAGTTTACATTTTGAAAGAATACACAGAGGCTCCGCTCAATTTTTTTCCGATTCGCTATATCAACGGATTTGTAATGTGTTTATGGACAACAGCTTTTTTGATTTCGGCTGTCGATTTATTCGCATCTTATCAAATTTTTGGAGACAAATGGGAAGAGCGTAAAGTAAAAAGTATCATGCAGAAAAATAAAGAAAAACAAAAATGGGAGTAATTATGGAAATGAATTTTAATGAAGATGACAAATATCTTCTGGCAAAAAAGAAAGTAGAAAAAATAAAAGGTTTTTACGGAAATCTTACCTCTTTTATATTAGTAAATATTATTTTGATTTTTATCAATCTTTACACTAGTCCGAATCATTTATGGTTTTACTGGCCGTTGATGTGGTGGGGTTTTGGAGTTGTAATTCACGGTTTAAAAGTTTTTGAAGTATTTCCAAGTTTTGGAAAAGACTGGGAAGAAAAAAAGATAAAAGAGTTAATGGAAAAAGAAAAGAACAATAAAAATAAATGGCAATAATAAATTTTAGAAATAATGGGAGATTTTAAAAGACGCATGTATGAAGATTATAGAGAAGAATTTAGTACAGACGAACGATTTAATATTGCATATAAAAAAGTAAAAAGACTTAAAGGTTTTTATTCTCACTTAAGAATTTATATTATTGTAAATGTTATTATTATTGTATCCAATGTGAATTCTGATTTTTTTACGAGAAATTTTTATGAGACCGGCTTTTTTGATTTTAGAACTTATTCAACTGCTTTTTATTGGGGAATAGGACTCTTGATTCATGCAATTTCTGTTTTTGGCCGTGAGTGGTTTTTCAGCGAAGACTGGGAACAAAAGAAAATTCAGCAGTACATTGACAAAGAACAAGCTAAAGCAGACAAATGGGAATAACTTTTAAGTAAGTTATTTTCAAAACCGACCAAACCAAACCGACCAAAACCATACATGACAACATTAATAATTGAAGACGAAAAACCAGCAGCGAGACTGCTTCAGCGTAAATTAGAAAAGTTAGACATTCAGGTAGAAACGATGCTGCATTCTGTAGAAGAATCTTTAGAATGGTTTTCTAATAATAGTCATCCTGATTTGATTTTTTTGGATATCCAGCTTTCGGATGGTTTGTCTTTCGAAATTTTTGAAAAGATTACTATTCAAAGCGCTATTATTTTTACAACTGCTTATGACGAATATGCTTTAAAAGCCTTTAAACTTAATAGTATCGATTATCTTCTAAAACCAATTGACGAAGACGATCTCGAAACCGCCGTTACTAAATTTAGAAACAGACTTCCAAAAGTTTCAGAAGAATCTCAAAACCTGAGAATGGACTTTGAGCAGATTCGCCAAATGTTATCAAATCCCTTTGAGAAGACTTACAAACAACGATTTACAGTTAAGATCGGACAGCATTTGAAAGTCATTACCACAGAAGAAATAGAATGTTTTTTTAGTGAAAACAAAGGAACCTATATCCATACATTCGACAACCGTGATTATCTAATCGATTCGACCTTAGAAATACTAGAACAAGAATTGGACAAAAAAGTGTTCTTTCGCGTAAGCAGAAAATTTATTGTACCGTTAAAAGCAATTAAAGAAATTCAGGTTTATACCAATTCTCGTCTTAAGGTAATTTTACCAAGTTACAAAGACGATGAGGTTATTGTGAGCCGCGAGAAAGTGCAGGATTTTAAATCTTGGCTGGGATAGTTTTTTGTGAAATGTGAGATGTAAAATGTATTGTTCCTTCGAAACTTTATATAACAGGCGTTTTATCCTTTCAACGAATTAAAAAAAAAATACCTATTTAAACATAAAAAAGAGCCGAAATTATCGGCTCTTTTCTGTATCAAAATATTTTTTGTTTGTTATTTACTCAATCTATGCAACGTAAAAGTCATGGCGCTTAAAAGGAAAAATGCCATAATCTGGTGAATCAATCCTAAAGCAAGAGGAACACTGTACAATAAGGTAAAAACTCCTAATAGAAACTGAATGAAAACAAAAACGACAAGAGTTTTGATTCCGTTAGATTGTGTGTTTGTCAACGAAATTTTGGTGCTTCTGTAATATAAAAATAGAATAAAAGCCACTACAACATAAGCAAAAGTTCTGTGCACAAACTGAACACCGCTTTTTCCTTCGATAAGATTTTTAATTAATGTTGGCTGTTCAATATAAACCGAATCATGAATAAATTGTCCGTCACTCATTAACGGCCAGTGATTGTGAATTAAACCAGCATTTAATCCAGCAACAAATCCTCCGTAGATAATTTGAATTAACAATGCCACCAAGGCATAACGAGCAATGTTTCGTAATGAAAGATTAATTTGCGTATTTTTTTCTGGATAGATCAAATCCAGTGCCACCCAAAGGGTATAGGCAAAAGTGATAAAGGCAAATGTTAAGTGTAATGAAAGTCTAAAATGACTTACATCCGGATTGTCAATAAGACCGCTTCTCACCATAAACCATCCCAAAAATCCTTGGAAACCTCCCATTGCCAAAAGCACAATACATTTTTTGATAGTCGATTTATCTAATTTCTTTCTGATTAAGAAATAAACAAATGGGACAAAGAATACCAAACCAATGATTCGGCCAATAAAACGGTGAAACCATTCCCAGAAATAAATGAATTTATAATCTGCTAATTGAAAATCGTTGTGAATATTGATTTTTTGATACTCCGGAAATTTCTTGTATTGTTCAAAAGCTTCATTCCATTTTGCCTCTGACAATGGCGGGAAAGTATCCGTTACCAAATGCCAGTCGGTCATAGATAAACCTGAATTTGTTAGACGGGTAATACCACCCACAACAACCATTAAGAACAATAAAACACAACCTGATAGTAACCAAATGATTACTGATTTATTTCCTTTTTTCATTTTGTTAAATAATACGTATTTCTAAACTTTTTTTAATCCCATTTTTTCTGCTCTTTTCAAAACAAAATCATAAGCAGCCTGATATTCATTCGGAATAACCCCTTCCAAAATAGCTTCTTTTACCGCTTCTTTTAAAACTCCAATTTCGCGAGAAGGTTTTAGATCAAATATTTCCATAATTTCTTCGCCGGAAATAGGCGGCTGAAAATTACGGACATGATCGCGTTCTTCTACTTCAACAATTTTTCTGCGGACAACTTCGAAGTTTTTATGATATTTCTTGAATTTCGCTGGATTCTTTGTCGTAATATCGGCTTCACACAAAGTCATCAAATTTTCTACATCTTCTCCTGCATCAAAAACCAAACGGCGGACAGCGCTGTCGGTTACAATATCTTCAGCCAAAACGATTGGACGAGAACTCATCACAACCATTTTTTGCACAAATTTCATTTTATGGTTCAAAGGCATGTGCAGACGTTCAAATATTTTCTTCGCCATTTTTCCGCCAAGAAATTCATGTCCGTGAAAAGTCCAGCCTTGTTTTTTATTGAAACGTTTCGTTGGTGCTTTTCCGATATCATGCAATAATGCCGACCAGCGTAACCAGACATCATCGGTATTTGGGCAAATGTTATCGACAACTTCCAGCGTGTGGTAAAAATTGTTTTTATGGGTATGACCTTCAATTTCTTCCACCTGGTTCAAAGCAGTTAATTCAGGTAAAATAATATCTAAAAGTCCCGTTTTATATAGAAGTAAAAATCCAACAGAAGGTTTAGGCGTAGAAAGAATTTTATTCAATTCATCTACGATTCTTTCGCCAGAAATAATCTTAATACGCTCTGCATTTTTAGTGATCGCATTTAATGAATTTTCTTCAATTTCGAAATTCAACTGTGTCGCAAAACGAATCGCACGAAGCATGCGCAAAGGATCATCAGAATACGTAATATCTGGATCCAAAGGTGTTTTGATAGTTTTGTTTTCTAAATCGGTCAAACCGTCGAACGGATCTAAGAGATCTCCGAAATTAGTTTCATTTAATGATAAAGCAAAAGCATTGATCGTAAAATCACGACGGTTTTGGTCGTCTTGTAAAGTTCCGTTTTCTACAATCGGATTTCGGCTGTCACGGTTGTAAGACTCTTTTCTGGCGCCAACAAACTCAATATCGGTATCTTCAAAACGAAGCATGGCTGTTCCGTAGGTTTTAAAAACCTGAACTTTTGGTTTGTTCGGAAGTAAATCAGAAACTTTCAGCGCTAGTTCGATACCGCTTCCAACTGCGACAACATCAATATCTTTTTTAGAACCACGATTTAAAAGTAAATCACGAACAAAGCCGCCAATCACATAAGAATCGACTTTTAATTCTTTAGAAGCTTTCGAAATGATTTCGAAGATTTTATTTTGTAGAGCAGATTTGTAATTTGTTTGTATAGCCACGAATTCACTAGTTTTTATAAAATAATACGTTTATGTTCAAGCGAGGAAGAATTAAAGTTTGCCAGAATTGCTAATTTATTCTTGGAAACTTTTAGATAATTAAGGCATTGTGAAATGTATTTTGGATGTAAATAATCACTTGATTTTATTTCAAGGATAATTTGATCAAACAAAACAAAATCAGCATAAAATTTGTGATCCAATATTATGTCTTTATAATTTACCAAATATTCTTTTTCTCTTTCAAATGGAATATTGGCTTTCTTGAACTCATATTCTAAAGCGTCTTTATATACGATTTCAGAAAAACCTCCACCTAAATTTCTATGAACATCAAATAAAATTCCCATTATCTGATAGCTTTCCTGCTGATACAATATTTTTGCCATGATCTAAATTTTTCCGCCACGAATTCACAAATTTTTCTAATTAATTTTAAAAAGTTAATTCGAGAATTCGGGACTGTTATTTAGAATACAACTTTCAATTTTTGCATTGAAAATGTTTTTGGAATTTTATGGTTGCAAATTTACAATATAGAAAATGCCTTTTATAATCTATCGTTCACTTTTTTGAATAAATTCACAATTTTTCAATTGAATTTTATTAAAATAAAAAACAGTGGTGACGAACTATATGAATTAATGCAAATTTTCCGCCACGAATTCACGAATTAATTTTAATCATTTCGAATAAATTAGAGTAATGAATTACCCGAATTTATTTGAAATTATGCTCAAAGGTTTTAAAATGAATTCTTGAATTTTGTCATGGTATAAATTTTCCGCCACGAATTCACGAATTGTTTTAATTAATTTAAAAAAAATGTGATAGTGAATTACCCGAATTTATTCGAAATTATACTCAAAGGTTTTAAAAATGAATTCGTGAATTTTGTGATCGTCTAAATTTTCCGCCACGAATTCACGAATTAATTTTAATCATTTCGAATAAAGTAGAGTAATGAATTACCCGAATTTATTCGAAATTATGCTTAAAAGGTTTTAAAAATGAATTCGTGAATTTTGTGATCGTCTAAATTTTCCGCCACGAATTCACGAATTGTTTTAATTAATTTTAATCATTTCTAATAAATTAGAGTAATGAATTACACGAATTTATTCGAAATTATACTCAAAGATTATAAAAAATAATTCGTGAATTCGTGGCGGAAAAAAATATACACCAATAGAACAAATCAATTGCAAACGATAATTTTTAGAAATGCAATTTGTATTTTTGAATCATAGAAAAAAGCACACATGAAAATTGTTATATCGCCGGCGAAATCATTGAATTTCGAGAAAGAATTGCCTACTGCAAAACATACCGAACCTTCATTTTTAAAAGAAGCGCGAATCGTTCATAAAGTAGTAAAACAAAAAAAGCCTTCCGAATTATCCGAATTAATGTCAATCTCAGATAAATTGGCAGATTTAAACTGGAAACGTAATCAGGATTGGAAAACGCCTTTTACACCAGAAAACGCACGTCCGGCCATTTATACTTTTGACGGAGATGTTTATACAGGTTTAGACGCTTATACTATTCCTTTGGAAAAATTAGAAGTTCTTCAGGATAAATTGAGAATTTTATCAGGGCTTTACGGTCTTTTGAAACCGCTTGATTTAATGCAGGCATATCGTTTAGAAATGGGAACCAAATTGCCGGTTGGTGAATACAAAAATCTGCACGAATTCTGGAAACCAACGGTTACAAAAGCTTTAAATAAAGAATTGCAAAAAGAGGAGTTATTTGTGAATTTAGCGAGTAATGAATATTTTTCTGCAGTTGATGTAAAAGCTTTAAAAGTTCCTGTAATTACTCCAGACTTTAAAGATTACAAAGACGGAAAATTAAAAATGATCAGTTTCTTTGCCAAGAAGGCGAGGGGGATGATGGTTCGTTATATAATTGATACCAATGCAGAAACGATTGACGACTTAAAAGGTTTCAATTATGACGGATATGCTTTTGATGCCAATCTTTCAAAAGGCAATCATTTGGTTTTTACTCGTTAGGGCTTAGTATTAGGTTCAAAGGTGCAAAGGTTCAGAGATTTTTTTTAAAGGTTCTGAGTTACTAAGACGCTAAGATTCTTAGGCTTTAACCGCGAAGAGCGCTAAGACAAACGCAAAGTTCGCAAAGTTTTTATGACAAAGCTTTGCGAACTTTGCGTTTTATCACATCCTAGGAATAAAATCTTTGCGAACTTTGCGGTTAAATAAAAATAAAAAATAAACGCCAAATTCTAAATGATGAATTCGGCGTTTCTGCGTATTATAAAATTATTATTATTAATGCATTGCGTCGGCTGCACTAATTTTGTTCTTCCCTTTTTTGATAAAGAGAATAATCGGTATGCAACATAAAAACATGATTCCTAGATACATGAAAATATCCATGTAAGCCATTACTGTACTTTGTTTCATGACTGAACCTTCTATTGCCTGATAAGCTTTTTTCAAAGCAACATCTGCACTATATCCTTTTGCCATAAAAGCGTGCTGCATTCCTGCAATTCGCTGCTGCACTTCAAATTTGGCAGGATCTAAATTATTAATTAAATCTACTCTGTGCGACTGGCTGAAACGTGTAATGAACGTGGTAATAATCGCAATACCAAAAGATCCGCCTAATTGACGCATCATTCCTGTAAATGCTGCTCCTTCACCAATTTGTTTTCCTTTTAAAGTAGAAAGAGAAAGTGTTGTAATAGGAACGAAAAGCAATCCTAAACCAATTCCTCTCAAAATTAAAGGCCAGTACATATGTTCAACACCAGTATCTGGCGTCATACGGCTGTACATCATAAAGGTAAAGAAGAAGAAAACCAAAAATCCTACTCCAACCATATAACCTTGAGGAACACCTTTCTGAATCATGTTACCCACAAAAGGCATCATAAGAGCTGTTGTAATAGATCCAGGAATCAATAACAATCCGGCATCGGTTGCGGTCCATCCTAAGATTGACTGCGTATAAATTGGGATAATTAAAGTGGAACCGTACAATCCGAAACCAAGGATGAAACACATTACGGTTCCAATTCTTAGATTTCCATCCTTTAAAACACTTAAGTTTACAATTGGATGTTCGTACGTGAGCTCTCTCCAAATAAAAAGAACCAATCCTAAAACAGTCACAACACTTAAAGTCACGATTGTCGAATCGTTAAACCAGTCATCCTGTTGTCCGTGTTCTAGTACGAATTGTAAAGATCCAATAAAAGCACTCAACAAAATAATTCCCCACCAGTCAACCTGATTGGCTTTTAATTTTTCTCCGTATTTTGGACTTCTAACAAAAGAAATTGCCAAAATAGTAGCGATAATCCCTAATGGAATATTGATGTAAAAGATATAAGGCCAAGAATAATTATCTACTAAATACCCTCCCAAAGGCGGACCTAAAGTTGGACCTACAATTACACCCATTCCGTAAATAGCCTGTGCCATACCACGTTTTGCAACGGGATAACTTTCGGTAATAATCGTTTGGGCTGTTACCAGTAATGCTCCTCCGCCCATACCTTGTACGAATCGAAAGGCTACAAGTTCCCAAATATTACTGGCGTTTCCGCACAAAAAGGAGCAGACCGTAAATATGATGATAGAGGCCACAAAATAATTACGTCGTCCAAATTGCTGTGATAGCCAGCTCGTCATCGGAATTACAATAACATTCGCAATTGCGTATGCTGTAATAACCCATGCCACATCTGTCAAGGTAGCACCAAGACTTCCGCGCATGTCTGTTAGAGCTACGTTTACAATCGTCGTATCTACAATTTCCAGCAGTGCACAAAGTACTGCTGTAATGGTAATAATTACGCGTCGGTAACCGTATTCTACTAAATCGTCGTCTGCTTGTACTGCTGCTGCCATTTATTTATTTTAAATGTACGTCTACATCAACATTCATTCCTGGTCTTAAAAGTTTTACTTTTTCAGGATCGTTTGATTCATCTAAACTAATTTTTACTGGTAATCTTTGAATTGTTTTCACGAAGTTTCCTGTCGCATTATCAGGAGGTAATAAAGAAAAACGAGATCCTGTAGCTGGAGAAAATGAAGTTACCGTTCCTTTAAACTCATAGTTTGGATAAGCATCTACTTTTAAACTCACTTTTTGACCCACAACCATTTTGTTTAATTGTGTTTCTTTAAAGTTTGCTACAACCCAAGCCTCATTATTATTGATGATGTAGAATAAAGATTGTCCCGGCTGTACCAATTGTCCCGGCTGAATATCAACTTTAGAAACCTGTCCGTCAATTGCAGCTGTAACCACTGTATAGCTTAAATTTAAATGAGCAACATCTAACATTGTTTTTGCTTTTTTGATGTTTGCAGAAGCTACTTCAGTTTGTTTGTCAGAAACTTTAGATTTTGACTGAATAACCGATTTTTGATAAGAACTTGCTCTTTGTTGCTGCTCTAAAACACGTACTTGGTTTTCTGCTTCATCTTTTGCAGTTTGTGCCTGCTCAAATTGCTGCTTTGTAATAGTATGTGTTTTGTATAAATTACTGTAACGGTTAAAATCGTTGGTCAATTGTCTCAATCTAATTTTTGCACTTTCGATAGAACCACCGGCAGATCTCATTTGGGCATCAGAAACAGAGATACTTGCGTATGCACTTCCAATATCAGCTTTTGCAGCTTCGTATTGTCCTTCAGCTCCTAATAAAGCAGCATTTGCTTCATCAATTTTTAATTGGTAATCTCTCTTATCGATAGTAAATAAAGTATCACCTTTTTTTACATAGTCATTATCTTTCACATACACTTTGCTGATATATCCTGATACTCTAGGGATAATCGGATTCATTTTTTTCTCGATTTGAGCATCATCCGTTTCTTCGTGAGATTGTGAGTGAAGGTATTTTGATATTCCATAAGTTCCGCCCACTAAAATCAAAACGGTTAATATGATGATGAATTTTTTATTTGTCTTTTTCTTTTCCATGAGAACTGTCGATTATATTTTAGAAAGATTGAATGATTGTGATAATTGTCCTGAGACTGAAAGTAATTCGTAATATTTTTGAATAATGGCTGCCTTAGCTACCGCAGTATTGATTTTCGCACTTAACTGTTCTACATCAGCTTCAACCAAATCGTTGGTATCAGATAAGCCGTTGTCGAATTTGTCTTTTACAAGTCTGTAATTTTCTGCAGCTTGTTGAAATGCTTCTTCATAAACCACACTTTGATTGATGGCTAAATCATAATCTTCAATAGATTTTTGCACTTCAACTTTTATACGGTCCGTCATAATAGCTTCTGTGTTTTTTACTTCAAGAGCTCTGCTTTCAGCTTGTTTTACGTGTGCGCTGTTTTTTAGAATTCCAGATAAATCATAAGATAAACCCAAACCAAAGTTCATTGCATATTTTACCGTAATAATATCCTTAAGATCTAAAGCTGTATAACCTCCAAGCAATGAAAGCGTTGGGTAATAACCCGCTTTTGCAATTTTAATATTTGATTCTGAAGCTTTTTGCTGTAAACGAATTGCTTCTAGATCTTTTCTGTTTTCAAGTGCCACAGCATCCGATGTTGGAGCATTAGTCGTTTTTAAATTGAAAAAATCATCCTCATTAACCTGAATTTTTACAGATGGTTCTAATTTAAGTAATGTTACCAAATAAAAGTTGATGTTATTGAGATTATTAGTCGCTTCATCAATAGATAATTGTGTTTTTGAAACTAATAACTGCGCTTTCAATAAATCGTTTCTAGGAATAATTCCGTTTTTCTCCAATTCAATAAAATCGGTAACACGCTGTTTTGCACTTTTTTGGTTCTCATTTAAAACATCCAAAGTTTTTTGTGCTCTGTACAAAGCAGTGTAATAAGTGATTACCCTTAGAGCAACATCTTCTTTTGTTTTTTCGGCAGTAACCGTTTCCGCTTCATACAAACTTTCGTACGCATCAATATTATTTTGTATTTTAAATCCGGCGAAAAGCGGCAGACTTAAATTTGCCATTCCGATCATTGCGCGGTCTGGTGATGCTAAAGAAGCACTTTCACCTTGATTTGGCATGTCGATAGAAGCTTTTGTTAATCTTTGGTATTGTCCCGAAATTTTCAAATCAGGATATTGGTTATTCTTAACCGATTGCAGTTCATATTTTTTCGAGTTTACCTTAGTATTGGCAAGCGTAACTTCGTTACTCTTTTCCCAAGCCATTTTAACGGCTTCATCTAAGGTTAAACTTGTTTTTTCTTGTGCTTCTATTGAAGATATTCCGATAAAGAAAACTCCAAAGAGCATTAATTGACTAATTTTCATAAACAAGTAGCGCTTTTATAGTTTGTTGAATGTGCTTTGTAAGATCGTTTGTAATGTAGTTGTTAAACATTTCTTCTGTTTTTAAATCAAAAAGTTCTTCGAAGAAAGAGCGATTCATGTGAAAGTGAAAAAAGGTTCCAATAATTGTCGGAGTAATTAATTGGATATTGATATCTTTTCTAAAGACTCCTTGATTTTGTCCCTGCTTGATGATACTTTCAACAGATTTTAAATTTCCTTTTTTAAGTTCTGTAAAAGCATTCAGGCTTCGCTCTCTTTTTTTATTGTTAAGTTCAAAATGCAAAACCCTGTAAATTCCTTTGTTTAGACAAATTCTGTTGATGTAAATTCGAATTAATTTATTGACTTTTTCAAGAGGCTCAATTTCCTCCAGTAATAAATTTTCGAGTTGTAATTTTAGATCAACAGTTTTATGAAGAATCAAAGCTTCCAAAAGTCTTTCTTTAGAACCAAAATAATACGAAACCATAGCAATATTAATTTTTGCCTCTTTAGATATATCCCGTATTGATGTTCCCTCAAATCCCTTCTCAGAAAAAAGCTTTTCTGCGACTTCCAGAATCTGAATTTTTTTATCGTTTAATTCGATTGTAGACATGGTATTTTTTCTAATCGGGTACAAAATTAAACACTTGTTTAATTTAAACAGTTGTTTAATTTTATTTTAACATAATATTAACATAAAACGGTGTAGTTGTTTTAGGAGGTTGTAAAGGGTTTTTTAAAGTAATTATTCGACTTTTTGAAGCCTAATATAAAAGTTGATATCAATTTTTAAATCAGGCGTAGATTCTTTATTTACAGCTTGTAAAGACTGCCATGATGTGCTAGGATTTAGCCACTTATCTCCAGACCAGTTGGTTTTAATAGGCATAGCAAAATTTTCGTTACAGTTAGTATAACGATAAATTAATTGGTCATTTTTTAATTTATATTCTAAAACTGGTACTTTGTCAGTTCGCAGATATTGATCGAATAAATAGTCAAAATTAATTCCCGATTTGGTGCTTATATAACTTTCGATTTCCCTTGTTGTCACGGTTTTATTGTGAAAATCATGATTTAAACCGCGCAGTATTTTTCGAAACTTATCATCGTCATTAATGATGGTGCCAATCATGTGCAGAACTGCCCATCCTTTTACATAATTGTCGTTGCTTCCGTCTTCATTTATTCCATATCTCGCTATAACAGGTTTATCATTTTGGATCGTTCTGAATCTTCCTGCCATAAATTCATTTCCAGCTTTTCGGCCTTGTAGGTCGGCAATTACAAGTTCTTCTCCCAAACCTGCAAAACCTTCCTGAATCCATCTATCTGCAATATCTATTGCCGTGATATTATTGCCAAACCATTCATGCGAAATTTCGTGAACAATAATTTTATCTGTTTTTTTACCCCAGCCAGTATTCGAAATATCACCGCCTTTTTTATTAGTGCCGTTTTTATAGGCGCCGCCATAGGCAATAGCACTTTGATGTTCCATACCAATATAAGGCGCATCAACAATTTTAAAGCCGTCTTCATAAAAAGGATAGGGACCAAACCAATGTTCTAATGATTTAATTGCGGTAATAGTACCAGGAATTAGATGTGATTCTGCCTTTGGTTTATTGTAATCCAGTATCCAGAAATCCATATCCAGTTTTCCGTTTTCTCCTTTAAAAGTCTGACTGATGTTTACATATTTACCGGCATAAAATGAAATGCCGTAATGGCTAATAGGATTTTTTACTGCCCATTTATATGTTGCAGTATTATCCCGATTTTTTATTTGGCTTATTAAGCGTCCGTTTCCTATTGCAATTAAAGTATCAGGAACAGTTATCGAAATTGAAGCTCCTTTATCGGGTTCATCATACATAGTATTTTTGCAGGGGTACCATAAACTTGCCCCTTTATATTGGCAGGCAACAGAAATCAAAGGTCGATTTAGTGAATCTTTTGCCCAAACCAAACCGCCATCCCAAGGTGGCTTAATAGATTCTGTGGGTTTGCCAGAATAATAAATGAGAATTTTGTTGTTTTTTGAAGTTTGTTTTTGAGGCAGTTTTAAATACCAGATATTTTGATCCTGTGTATATTCAATCTTTTTTCCTTTTTGAAAAACACTGTCAATTTTAAGCGGACTGACTAAATCAATCTGCATTAAATCAGAATGTTTTGAATTGGTTACATTGTATTCAATTTCGTTTTTTCCAGTAATGGATTTATTTAAATAATCTGGTTTTACACTTAAAGCGTAATGTTGAATATCCCACCAAATTCTTTCAGGAGTTATCGAGCCGTTTAAAGTATCGTGTTTTGTGGGCGTTCTTAAAGCTGCATTTTGCTGAGCCTCAACTGAACAAAACAACAAATTTAGAATGAAAAGGAAAACTGTTTTTTTATTAATTATAAAAGATAGCTGCATACACGGATTTTTTAAAATTAAAATCCTTGTAAATTACATTTAATTCTTCAAAAAAATCAGATTATTTCATAAACACATCTGCATAAAAAAAAACGACACTCAGAAAAATGAATGTCGTTTTGTGATTTTTTTTTTAATTTCTATCGAATCCCTCCAATAAATTCGTCAATTTTACCACTTCCGTTTTCAGATAAGTGTTTAACAAAGGCACTTCCGATAATAGCGCCTTTTGCATATTTAGTCGCTTGATTAAATGTTTCTTTGTTCGAAATTCCAAAACCAACAATTTGCGGATTTTTCAAATTCATTTGAGCAATTCTTTCGAAATATGTTTCCTGTGTATCACCAAATCCAGCCTGTGAACCTGTAACACTTGCAGAACTTACCATATAAATAAAGCCGTTTGAAACACTGTCAATAAAACGGATACGTTCATCTGAAGTTTGCGGTGTAATCAAAAACACGTTAATCAAACCGTATTTTTCAAAAATAGCTTTGTACTCTTCTGCATACACATCAACCGGAAGATCTGGAATAATTAAACCATCAATACCAATTTCGGCACATTTTTTACAGAAAGCTTCAACGCCGTATTGTAACATCGGATTAAAATATCCCATAATAATCAACGGAATTTTTACGCTTTCGCGGATGTTTTGCAGCTGGTCAAAAAGAAGCTGTGTCGTCATTCCGTTTTGAAGCGCTGTAGTTGAACTCGCCTGAATGGTCGGTCCGTCTGCCAATGGATCGCTGAAAGGAAGCCCGATTTCGATTAAATCAACGCCGTTTTTCTCTAAATCCTGAATGATTTGAACACTGTCATTCAAATTAGGAAATCCTGCTGAAAAATATATAGAAAGTATTTTTTTATCTTCTTGTAATTTCTGAGTTATTCTGTTCATTTTATTTATGTTTTCTCCTGCAAGGTTTTCAAAACCTTGCAGGTATTTACTAAGTTATTTTTTACGACAGCTGCTGCTGTTTCAAATTATTTCACGCAGATTATCTAATTAAATCTGATCCAATCTGCAAAATCTGCTTGGAAAAAAAATCTTTTTAATCTGTGCAATCTGCGGCATTATTTTTAAATCTTCACAACTTTACTTGTCCAGTTATCGTTTCGTTTTTCAACCAATAATAATCCAGAATCTGAGTCATTCATCTGACCGATTAATTCTCCTTTATTGTTCCAAAAAGCACTTTGCCCTGCCGATGCGTATCCCCAAGATTCTCCTGCGAAATTAGACATCAGAACATTCATTTTATGTTTCTCAGCATAGCTTTGTAAATCCCGATACGCATTCGGAATTCCATTTGGTGAAAAGAAAATACTGGCAATATAAACGTCTGTTGCTTTCTTAGAAGCGTTTTCTGGATGCTTCGGATTGTCTATATCAGCACAAATTGCAAAAGAAATTTTCTTGTTTTCCAACTCAATCATCGGATTGTAATTGAAAGAAGAAACAAAATAATCATCTTCACCTTCATGTAAAAACTGCTTCGTATAAATAGAAACTGATCGATCTGGAGCAATTATAAACTGCCCAATAAACATCTCAGAGTCAATTACTATTGGTGCTCCGGCAATGATTGTGATGCTGTTTTTCTGCGACAATGTTATTAAATGCTGTAAGCGGGAATCATTTTCTTGAAAAGCCAGTTGGGCAGCATGTTCTCTTTCATAACCCGTAATGGACATTTCAGGAAAAACAATTAATTGCGCTCCATTTTTGGCAGCCAATTCAATTAGACTATAATGGTCTAAAAGATTGGCTTCGGTATCATAACGTTTTGGTCTGGTCTGCGCTGCCGCTAAAATCATTTTTATGTAAGTTTTTAACTCTCAATATAAATCCAGGCAATAATTCCAGATTTTAATTTGATTTGAATTCTTTTATACGCATTCGATTCAAATTGATCTGCTTTAGCCAAATCAAAGCTGGTAAGTTCAAAGACTTTACCTTTTATAAAATCTTCATGATTTTCGCTTGGTATAGCTACAAAATAATCTGCCATTCCAAATTCTTCTTCAATTTGAAGATCCTTTAGTTTATAACCTAAAAGCTGATCGTTTTTTCCGGTCAATAATTTATTAAAGACCTGCATCTGGATTTCTTTTGATTGTAATGTTCCGTAAGAAAATAAATGTTCCATGATTCTATTTCTCGTTATAAGTTTGCGTTATTAGGAACACGCAAATTAGGATTTAAAAATTAAAATATTCAATATAAGTATTTAAATCTTTATCACCGCGTCCTGAAAGACTGATAACAACAACATCTTCGGGTTTAAATTTCTTTTCGTTTAAAACCGCCAAAGCGTGAGAAGATTCGATTGCCGGAATAATTCCTTCAAATTTACAAAGATCCAAACCAGCCTTCATGGCATCATCATCGGTAATCGAGAAAAATTCGGCTCTTCCTGTTTCGGCCAAATGCGCGTGCATAGGCCCGACACCCGGATAGTCTAATCCTGCAGATATAGAATACGGCTCGGTAATCTGCCCGTCTGGAGTCTGCATCAGCAAAGTTTTACAACCGTGAATGATTCCCATTTTTCCTAATTTACTCGTTGCAGCACTGTGTCCAGTGTCCACACCTTTTCCTGCTGCTTCGACTGCAATAATACCCACTTCTGGTTTGTGAAGAAAATGATAAAACGTTCCTGCTGCGTTACTGCCGCCGCCGATACAAGCCACTACATAATCAGGATTTTCTCGACCCTCTTTTTCTTTTAATTGCGATTTAATTTCTTCTGAAATAACACTTTGAAAACGCGTTACCATATCTGGATACGGATGCGGCCCGATAGCAGAACCAATAATGTAATGCGTGTCTACCGGATTATTGATCCAATCGCGAATGGCTTCGTTGGTTGCATCTTTAAGAGTTCTTGAACCAGAAAGAGCCGGGCGGACTTCTGCTCCAAGCATTTTCATTCTCGCAACGTTTGGCGCTTGGCGTGCAATGTCGATTTCACCCATATAAACAATACATTCCAATCCCATCAAAGCACAAACGGTAGCCGTTGCAACGCCGTGCTGACCGGCTCCTGTTTCGGCAATAATACGTTTTTTGCCTAATTTTTGTGCTACTAAAATCTGGCCGATTGTATTGTTAATTTTGTGCGCGCCAGTATGGTTTAAATCTTCTCTTTTCAGATAAATTTTGGTATTGTATTTTTCAGAAAGCCGCTTAGCAAAGTAGAGCGGACTAGGTCTTCCAACATAATCTTTTAATAATTGATTGAATTCTTTTTGAAAATCAGGTTCGGCCGTAATTTTCAAATAGTTCTGGCGTAATTCTTCTACATTCGGGTATAACATTTCGGGAATATAAGCACCGCCAAATTCTCCGTAATATCCTTTTTCGTCTACGTTAAAATTCATTTTGTTTGAAATTTAAAAGTTTGCAACCTCAAATTTTCGTTTGAAATTGGTTAATAGGTTTTTATTTTTTAGTCCCGGTTCGATTTCAAATTTACTGTTTACATCAACAGCATAAATCGGAAGATTTGTTTTTGAAATTTCTTCGATGGCTTTTAATTCATTCATTCCAATGCCGCCGCTTAAAAAAAACGGCTTTTTTGAATTGTATTTTTTTAATATAGTCCAGTCAAAAGTTGTTCCGTTACCGCCTGGTAATTTTCCTTTGGTGTCAAATAGAAAATAATCGCAGACTGGTTCGAAAGGTTTTATCGTTTCGAAATCAAAGTTTTCATCTGCCGAAAATACTTTGATTATTTCAATTTTAGGACTGATATTATTTTTTAATTCCTGACAGAACGCTGTAGATTCTTCTCCGTGAAGCTGTACAGCCTGCAAATCGTATTTTTTTATTTTTTCGAGAATTTCCTCCAAACTCTGATCTACAAAAACACCTGTTTTTTTGATTGTTTTAATAAGTTCCGGAATTGTTCCGTTAAAATAGCGCGCGGATTTTTCATAGAAAATAAATCCCATATAATCGGGTAGGAGAGCGCCTGTTTCGATTATGTTTTCGGGATATTTCATACCGCATATTTTGAGTTTCATTGTTGTTGTGTGTATTTTAACGCAAAGTGCGCTAAGTTTTTTTATTTTGATTATGATTAAGATAAGTTCCTAAAGCTTTGTGTTTGTTTTTTTGCCGCCAAGGCACTAAAGCGCAAAATTTTTATTCGTGCTAATTGGTGAAATTTGTGTTTACTATAATCCTTTTATAAATTCTGTTGCTGCTTGTCCCGCGTTATCGGTTTTCATGAAGTTTTCTCCAATTAAGAAACCTTTGTATCCGTAAGGTTTTAATTCCTGAATGGCTTCAACGGATGAAATACCGCTTTCTGAAACTTTTACAAACTCGTCTGGAATTTTTGCTGCCAATTCTTTACTGAAATCCAGACTTACTTCAAAAGTTTTTAGATTTCTATTGTTTACGCCAATCATGTCTAAAGTCGGCATAATCGATTTTTCTAATTCGTCCAGATTATGAACTTCCAAAAGAACTTCTAAACCTAAATTCTTTGCAAACTCAGATAACGATTTAATTTCTTCGCGGCTTAAAACCGCTGCGATCAAAAGAATCAAATCGGCTCCGTGTGCTTTGGCTTCCAGAATTTGATATTCGTCTACAATAAATTCTTTTCGCAAAAGCGGAATATTTACGCTGGCTCTTGCTAAAAGTAAATCGTCAAGCGAACCCCCAAAATATTTTCCGTCGGTTAAAACAGAGATTCCGCAAGCGCCAGCACTTTCATAACCTTTTACTACTTCTTCAACCGTAAAATTATTATTGATGATTGATTTTGAAGGCGAACGGCGTTTGTGTTCTGCAATAATTCCAGAATTACTTGCTCTTAAGTTTTGACTTAATGAAAGGGTTTGTTTTCCAAAAAATACCGAAGCTTCTAATTGCGAAACCGGTAGTATCGATTTCTTAAGAATCACTTCTCGTTTTTTGTCTGCTATTATTTTGTCTAAAATGTTCATGATCTTGTTTGTTTCAGGTTTCAAGTTTCAGGTTTCAGGTGCGTTTCAATAACTTGAAACCTGAAACAAAGAAAACTTGAAACTAAATTTTATTTACTTAATTCCTGTAATGTCTGCAATGCCTTCAATCCTTTTCCAGAGAAAAGACTTTCTTTCGCCAGTTCAAAACCTTCTTGCGGTGTGCATTTTGTAACGGTTGAAATTGCCATTGCAGCATTAGCACAAACTACATTATTCTGTGCTTCGTTTCCTTTTCCAGAAATGATATTTGTAAAAATTGCTGCTGATTCTTCAATCGTTTTACCTCCTTCGATTTCTGTCTGCGATAAAAGTCTAACGCCTAGGTCACTTGGGTTCAGCATTCCTTCCATATGACTGGTAATGATTTTGGTTGGACCTGTTAACGAAATTTCATCATATCCGTCAAGCGAATGCAGGATTGTAAAATTCACATTCGTGTTTTGGTACAAATAAGCATACATTCTAGCCAATTCTAAGTTGAAAACCCCAACCAATTGATTCTGTGGAAAAGCTGGATTTACCATTGGTCCCAGCATATTGAAGAATGTTTTTACTGCCAATTCTTTTCTGATAGGTCCGACGTTTTTCATTGCCGGGTGAAATAAGGGTGCGTGCAAAACACAGATTCCTGCTTTGTCAATACATTTTTCTAAAAACGCAGCGTCATTGCTGAATTTGATTCCCATTTTTTCCATCACGTTGCTTGATCCAGAAATAGACGAAACGCCGTAATTTCCGTGTTTTGCCACTTTTATTCCCGCTCCCGCAGAAATAAAAGACGCTAAAGTCGAAATGTTGAAAGTATCTTTTCCGTCACCGCCCGTTCCGCACAAATCGATTGTATTGTAAGCTGATAAATCTACTCGGATGCATAATTCTAATAAAGCTTCGCGAAAGCCCGAAAGTTCATCAATGGTAATGCTTCGCATCATAAAAACAGTCAAAAATGCCGAAATCTGACTCGGATTGTATTGACCGCTTGAGATATTAATCAAAACTGTTTTTGCTTCTTCTTTAGTAAGCACTTCGTGATTGATTAATTTATTTAATATTGTTTTCATTTTTTCTTTTAAGTTGCTAAGGTTTTGAGTTTTTTTGTTTTAGGTTTTAGGTTTCAGGTTTCAGGTTTCAAGTTTCAGGTTTCAAGTTTCATGTCTCAAGTTTCCAAGTTTCATGTCTGATATCAAGTTCCAACTAACCTGAAACCTGAAACATGAAACAAAACATGAAACAAAACTTGAACAAGCAAAACTAACTTCTTACCCAATTTTCCAGCATTTTTTTTCCGTTTGGTGTCAAAACACTTTCTGGGTGAAATTGTACTCCTCTAACATCATAATTTTTATGGCGAAGCGACATAACTTGTCCGTTTTCATCGAAAGAAGTTGCTTCTAATTCATCAGGAAGATTGGTGTCTACAACCCAAGAATGATAACGTCCGACTTCAAATTCTTTTTCTAAGCCTTCAAACAAAATCTCGTCATCTACTACTGTTTTTACATGAGTTGCAACGCCATGGTATACTTTGTCCAGATTAGAAAGAGTTCCGCCAAAAACTTCTCCAATAGCCTGCTGCCCTAAACAAACGCCCAAAATACTTTTTGTTGGCGCATATTTTTCAATAACCGCTTTTAGCAGCCCCGCTTCATCTGGAATTCCAGGTCCTGGAGAAAGTAGTATTTTCTCGAAAACACCGATTTCATCAATATCAAATTCGTCGTTTCTGTAAACGGTTACTTCGCAGTTTAAATCTTCTAAATAGTGCACTAAATTGTAAGTGAAGCTATCGTAATTGTCTATAACTAATATTTTTTTCATTTTGTTTTTGTTCAGGTTTCAGGTTTTTTTTGTTTCAAGTTTGAGGTTTCACGTCTGCTATAACTTGAAACCTGAAACAAAGAAAACCTGAAACAAATTTTTTTATTTCTCTCGAACGTATTTTTCTGTGATAATGCGATCTATTCCTAATTTTTCTACCTTTTCAACTCCTTCTTGAATCAGAGTGTCGTTTTGAACTTTTACTACAAATTCAAATTTTCCATTTTCCCAATCGCGGTTATTAAAATATTCTAAGTTTTCGGTATAAATACTGTCTTTTAGAGTGTATTTTCCGCCTCCGCCAAAGAATAATGCGGTTGTTGAATCTTTTCCGTTTTTCAAATCATGATTAAAAAAAGCAAAATGAGTTTCATTTATAATCTTAATCATTTTTGTGTTGGCATTAAAAGTAGAAAAAGTCGAATCTTTCTCTGTAGTTTCTGCCGATATAAGACGCCAGGTTCCTTGAATCGAATTTTTCTTTTCGGAGTTGCAAGATGTCATAACAACTATTAAAACAAAAAGGGATATTATTTTTTTCATGGTTTTGTTTTTTGGTTTAATTTATTTCACGTTCCAACAACTTGAAACCTGAAACTTGAAGCAAAAATTAAATTTTCTCTGCCATTTCAAGTGCTGTATTCAAAGCCCTTAATTTGTTATATACTTCCTGCATTTCGCTTTCTTCATCAGAACTTGCAACAATTCCGGCTCCTGCCTGACAATGCAGTTGATGATTTTTTGACAAGAAAGTTCGAATCATAATTGCGTGGTTAAAGTTTCCATTAAAATCCATAAAACCGATAGCACCGCCATAAAAGTTACGATTGGTTTTTTCGAAGTCTTCAATCAATTGCATGGCTCTGTGTTTTGGCGCGCCGCTCAAAGTTCCAGCAGGAAAAGTATCGGCCACAACCTGCATTGTGGTAGCTTTTTCGTGTAAATGTCCAGTAACTTTAGAAACCAAGTGAATTACGTGTGAGAAAAACTGAACTTCTCTGTATTTTTCTACATTCACGTCGTGTCCGTTTCTGCTTAAATCATTTCTGGCAAGGTCAACCAGCATAACATGTTCACTGTTTTCTTTTTTATCTTCAGAAAGTTGTTTGGCCAAAAGTGCATCTTGCTCGTCGTTTCCGGTTCTTTTAAAAGTTCCGGCAATTGGGTGAATTTCGGCTTTTCTGTTTTTTACGATAATTTGAGCTTCGGGCGAAGACCCAAATATTTTGAAATCTCCATAGTCAAAAAAGAACAAATACGGAGAAGGGTTGATGCTTCTTAAAGCTCTGTAAACATTGAATTCATCACCTTTAAAACCTTGTGAAAATCTTCGTGATAGTACCAATTGAAAAACATCGCCTCTGTAACAGTGTTTTTTGGCTAACGCTACATTTTGTTTGAATTCTTCATCTGTTAGATTTGAGAAACCTTCACCTTCTTTTGAAAATTTGTATGAAGCTATATTTCTCGATTGTAATAATTGCTCTATTTCGGCAATATTATTTTTTCCATCAACGCTGTGGCAGAAAATATAAGCCTCATTTTTAAAGTGATTGATGGCAATAATATTTTGGTAAACCGCATAAAATACGTCTGGAATTGAAGTTGCGGTATCTTTTTTGGCAATTGAAACTTTTTCGAAATAACGAACGGCATCGTAAGAAATGTATCCAAATAAACCGTTGTTGATGAATTTAAAATCGTTTTTTTCTGATTGAAACTGACTGGAGAATTCCTGAATTACCTGCGGAATATTGGTTGCAGCATCAATCTTAAAAGATTCTGAAGTTCCGTCGGGGAAAGTTTTAGCGATTACTTCATTTTCGATTTTAATAGTAGCAATCGGGTTGCAGCAGATATACGAGAAACTATTGTCATTTCCGTGATAATCACTACTTTCTAATAATAAACTATTTGGGAACTTATCTCTAATTTTAAAATAGATGCTCACCGGCGTTATAGTGTCTGCCAGAATTTGTTTGTAATGTGTGTTGAGTATAAAAGGTTTCAAAATTTATGTTTTTTAGTTTTTTAATTCTGTTTAAGTTTCGGCCAAAAAAAAAAGGCTTGTCGTGATGACAAGCCTTTTATATTTTATAGTTTTACAATACCATAGGAAGCTTTGTTCACGACGTCTGACGTAAATTGTTCCACCACCAAGTATTGTTTAAAATCGTGTTCATATCTGTTTTTTGTTGAAGCAAAGATATAAATGTAATTTGAATTGAAGAACATAAATTTTGAAAAAAAACTTTTATAATTTTTAAATTTTGTTAAATTTTTTATCTAAAGCCTCCTTCAAATCCTTAGTTTCCAATAGCTATCGTATTATTTACATTTAATCTAAAATCTGGATTTACTTTAATATTTGGAAGCATAAACAACTCTCCAAGCTTCATTTTTGTAAATTCTATACCATTTGCAGGGGTAACATAATAATTTTTTAAGCCAGAATTATTGCTGGAAGATTCACTTTCAATTCCTCCAGTACAATTGTTCGCAATAATGTTTTTAAGAGTAATTTTAGACAAATTAGCTTCACCATTTCCGATAGCACCTTCTAATAAAACAAACGGTTCAAATCCTGAAATAACACTATTCGTTAAACTAAAAAACGTATTTTCTTTAATGTGAGCCGATTCTCTCACTAATCCTTGATTGTTTTCTTCTAAATTAACCAAAGTGATATTGCTGGCGTTTATTTTGGTCATTTTTTTGGTCATGTCTGTGTTAGCGATTTTTTCATAAGAATCTACCTCAAAACATCTTGACCCGGAAATATCAGAAGAAAAAGGATGACGAATGGCAATGCTGTTGGTAATATTGATTTGGGCACCTTGCGTAAAATCAAAATCATCATCTGTAGTTCGATAGGAAATCAAATTACTCAAATTCAAATCACCGCCATAACATTCAAAAGAATCATCATTTGAAAAACTAATTTGAACATTGCTTACCACAGTTTTTCTGCCGACTCCTGCCAGAGAAAGGCCATTTAGCTCTTTTGATGCACTCAATTTTCTTCCTGCATATTCGATTCTAACATATTTTAGAATCCCAGAATTGTCCTCAGGATCTTGTCCGCCATAATGGTTTAAGTTTGCTTCAAGATCAAAAGGAAGTATATTGACACCTCCCAAAGTATTAATAGGCGCTTTTCCTAAAATAATTATACCTCCCCAATCACCTGGTTTTCTATTGTTTTTTTCATTTTCTGATGTAAAGACAATAGGATCAGTTTCAAGGCCTTCCGCCATAATTTTAGAACCATTCGTAATTACAAGCGTACCGCAGGTTTTATCATCACCTCGAATTACAGTTCCGGGTTCAATAGTCAAAGTGGCATTATTTGTAACGTACACAACGCCAACTAAGTGGTAAGTATTTCTTTTTAATAATCGGGTATCTTTATCAATTGTGCCGGCAATTATATTGGTTGCTTCATTATATTCATTTAAAGCTGGTTTAAAGTTAGTCCAGTTGTTCATCCAGTTTGAAGTACCGATAATTCCTTTTGGCTGTTGTTGTGCATGTAGAAAAAAGCTGCTAATCAAGGTAATAAATGCAATTCGTAATTTTGTTTTCATAACTATAATTTTAATTTCTAGTTTTTGATTTTATTTATTTCCCCAAAATTAGAAGCCGTATGTTAATCAAAGTCCTGATGCTTATTACGAAAGAGTTATGTTAGCATTAAGAACGTTAAGTTTTTGAAAAGAGTTAACTTTTTTTAGGTTGTAAATGCCTATTTCAAAATTGTTTGCAATTAAATTTTCATTTGAAGATAATTTGTAACTTTGATAAAAATAAAAGAAATGGATTTAGATACTCGAAAAGTGATTTTTATTAGAGACTTTCTTAAACTTGAAAGTGAGAAAGCAATTTCTCAATTTGAGAAACTGTTAAAAAAGGAAATTAAAGCAGATTTAGAATTAAAGCCAATGTCTATTGCCGAATTTCATAAACGAATTGATGCTTCTATAGATGATTCAAAAAATGGAAGAATTACAGATGTTGATGAATTAATTTCTGAAATTCAGAAATGGAGTTGAAAATTTATTGGACTGATTTTGCTAAAGCAGAATTAAAAAAGATTTTTGATTTTTATAAGAAGGAAGCTAGTGTAACTGTTGCAAAAAAACTTGTAGTCGGAATTACTGGGGAGACTCTGAAATTAAAACCAAACTCAACAAATGCGATAGGACAAAAAGAAGAACTTTTAGAAAGTTACTCCGAAGAGATACGATATTTGGTTTATAAAAATTATAAAATTATTTATTGGATTAATTTAAAGAAAAATTCAATTGAAATTTTAGATGTATTTGATACAAGACAAAACCCAATAAAAATTAGAAGAAGTACATAATAATAAACCCCAGCAATTAACTGCTGGGGTTTACTGTATTTATGAATTACGAAGCTTAAATTAGAATTTTAAAGCTACAGCTAATTCAAATTCGTCATTGATAGTTTTGTCTCCTAAACCTTCGAAGAAACTACCAGATCCGTATTTAATGTCGTATTTAGTTCTGTCAACTTTAAAAGCAGTTGTAGCAGTGTTTCCTTTTACAGTGATATCAAAAGTTACTGGTTTAGTAATTCCTTTGATAGTTAAATCTGCAGTTACAGTGTAAACGTCAGTAGATTTAGCACCAATAGTTTTGAAAACTAATTTTGCAGTAGGGAATTTTTCAGTTCCGAAGAAATCGTCAGCTTTTAAATGCCCGTTTAATTTTCCTTGGTATTCTCCAGTTAAATCTGTAGCAGTTAATGAAGTCATGTCAACAGTAAAGCTTCCTCCAGTTAATTTTTTTCCTTTGAAAACTACTGCGCCATCTTTGAAGTTTACAGTTCCAGAGTGCTCTCCAGTTACTTTTTTACCTACCCATTTGATAGTAGATGCTTTTACGTCGATTTTTTTAGTTTGAGCGTTTACTGAGATTCCAGCCGCTGCTACGAATAATGCTATTGCAATTGTTTTTAAATTTTTCATGTTTGTTAAATTAAAATTGAATTTGATTAATAAATAATTATAGAGTGATAAATAATTCTTCGTGAGATTTTCTAACTTTTTTAAAGTGCTGAGTACTGTCTTCTTCATGTCTGTAGCCTACAGTAGCAATTACAGAAGCATTTAAACCTAATTGGTCGAAACCTAAAATTTCGTTGAATTTAGCCGCATTGAAACCTTCCATTGGAGTAGCATCAATTTTTAATTCAGCAGCAGCATTTAATAAGTTTCCTAAAGCTAAGTACGTTTGTTTTGCAGTCCAGATGTTTTTTGCTTCTACAGGTAAATTTGAGATTACACCTTTCATCATATCGCTGAATCCGCCCAATGCATCGGCAGGAACACCTCTTGTATCGCTGATAGTGTTGATGTATTTGTCAACAGAACCTGCATCAAGGTTTAAATCGTTAGCAAAAATAAATAGGTGAGAAGCATCAGTAATTTGTGTCTGCCCGTAAGCAGCACCTTTTAATTGCTCTCTTAATTCTGGATTTTCAACGATAACTACTTTGTAAGGTTGTAATCCGTAAGAAGAAGCGCTTAATCTAACCGCTTCTTTCAGGGTATTTAAATCATCAGATGATATTTTTTTTGAAGCATCAAATTGTTTCGTTGCATAACGCCAATTTTGATTTTCTAAGAAATTGCTCATAGTTATATAAATTTATTTATTGGTTCTGTATTTTTCTAATAATTGGTTTAAGAACGTTAATTCTTCTGGCTTTAAATTTTCAGCAAACGTTTTCTCATGTTCGTCTACCTTCGGATCTAATTCTTTCAAAACATCCAATCCTTTTTGGGTAATCAAGACTTCAATTTTTCTTCGATTATCCGGACAAACATTTCGAGTTACAAACTCTTTCAATAATAATTTGTCTACCAGCCTTGTTGTGTTGCTTGTTTTAGCAAGCATTCGCTCTTGTATTACGCACATATTGGCAGGTTTCCCTTTTTGCCCTCTTAATATACGTAACACATTATATTGTTCTCCAGATAAATCATACGGTTTAATCAACTCGTTGAAATGATCCTGAACTACATTTTGTGTGTACATGATATTCAGAATAACTTTTTTCGCATTATCCATCTTAACCGTACTCTTAATAACCTCTTCAATTGTCATAGTCGTAAGTGTATAATTTGTATATACAAATGTAGAACTTTTAATAGTTGTATATACAAATGTTGTGTTAATTTTTTGTTAATATGATTAAACGCGCTTTTCGAAGAACGAAATGTATCAATTTTGGATATAAAAGTAAGATATTTTTTTAGTGTAAACTATTGATTTTATGTTGTTTAATGATTTTTTAAAATCTGAAACTAATTTTGGACTCAAAAAAACACTAAATCATATTTGTAAGATAGTTTTAAGCTAAAAAATGCTCAAAGTCAACACAATTTAAAAATTATTGGAATTCAGAAAGCAGAAAACCTTTTGCAACCTGCTTAAAATTCAAAATTTCTTGAGTAATCCAAGATTCATCATGCCCCAGTTCTTTGGCAATTAATCGAGCTGTTTGGTCTGAAACTGCTATGGCTGCTCTGGCATCTAAAAATAATAAGCGAACACGTCTTGCTAAAACATCGTCTACAGTTCTGGCCATTTCGTGTCGAACAGCCCAAACCACTTCTGCCCAGGTAAATTCGTGATCGGGATGTAGTTTTGCTTTTAATTCGGGTTCGTTTTCTTGCAGTGCTATTATATTTGGAATGTCTGTACCATATATATAAAGATGATTTTCTCTATCTAAAGAAGTAGTTGGTTTATTTCCATGAATAGATAAATGTTCTGTGCAACTTGCTTTTTGAGGTAATTTTCCCGTTTTGATTGCTTTGTTAATAATATCTTCCGCAATTTTTCTATAAGTGGTCCATTTTCCTCCAGTGATCGTAATTAATCCCGTTTCTGAAACGATGATTTTATGACTTCTGGAAACTTCTTTGGTACTTTTACCTTCTTCTTTCGGAGCTGCTAATGGACGCAAACCTGCAAAAACCGATAATACATCTGCTCGTGTTGGTTTTTTTGCTAAAAATCTTTGCGCTGTTTCCAGAACAAATTCAATTTCGCTTTCTAATGCAATTGGTTCTAAACTTTGTTTTTTAATTAAAGTATCGGTTGTGCCTACTACAATACTATTGTGCCAAGGAACAGCAAACAAAACTCTTCCGTCTTTTGTTTTCGGAATCATCAAGGCATTTTCACCCGGTAGAAAAGATTTATCAAAAACCAAATGAATTCCCTGACTCGGAACAATGTATTTTTTGTAAATGTTATCGTTGAGTTTCATGATCGCATTTGTAAAAACTCCTGTAGCGTTTATAACAGCAGAACCTTTTATGTTGTATTTAATGCCGCTTTCCTGATCAATTGCTTCAATACCAATAATTTGATTTTTTTCGTCTTTTATTAGATTACTAACTTTAAAATAATTTAAAAGACATGCTCCATTCTCTACAGCAGTCTGAGCCATGTTAACCGCTAGGCGAGAATCATCAAATTGTCCATCATGATAAATAACGCCATTTTTCAATCCAATTTCTTCGACGTTTGGAAGCAATTCAATTGTTTTCTTTTTCGAAAGAAATTTAGAACTTCCTAAACTCAAACGGCCCGATAACAAATCGTAAATCTTTAATCCGAAAGTGTAAAAGTAACCGCCAAACCAATGGTAATTCGGAATAACAAAAGATTGGTTTTTGACTAAATGATTGGCATTTTGAACCAGTAAACCTCTTTCTTTTAAAGCTTCTCTTACCAAATGAATGTCTCCCTGCTCCAAATAACGCACGCCGCCATGAACCAGTTTTGTACTTCTGCTTGAAGTTCCTTTTGCAAAATCTACGGCTTCGAGTAAAATAGTTTTATAATCGCGGGTTGCAGCATCAATCGCAGTTCCGAGGCCGCTTGCACCGCCGCCAATTATGATTACGTCCCATTTTTGTGTATTTTGTAATTCAGATAACTGTTCGGAACGGATCATATTTTATTTTGGTTTTCTAGGAAATGTTGTTCGAAAGCAAACTTAATGAAATGAAATTAATAATCGATGAAGAAAAGTTTTTGGTTTCAGGTTTCAGGTTTCAAGTTTCAAGTTTCAGGTTCAAGTTTCAAGTTTCAGGTTTCAGGTTTCAAGTGGATGTTCGAAATCTATAATGAAATTGGAAGTTTTATAGAGAAACGAATGTTTTTTATATTCCGTAGGAATATTTCGTCGGTAGAAAAAATGATAATATTGTTTTGCATTGTGTCCTGTAGGGACACGTGATTTTATGAAAATAACGCATTTTCCACAATGTGTCTCAAACGTTCCTACGGAACGTGTAATCGCAATCACATCTAATTTTCTACCAATGAGACATTCCTACGGAATGAATTGTTTCCTAAAAGCATCAAACCCGACAGATTTTAAAAACCTGTCGGGTTTACGTTATATTAAGTTACCTGAAACCTGAAACTTGAAACTTGAAACATGAACTTGAAACATGAAACTTGAAACATGAAACCTGAAACAAGAAAAAAACAAAATATTAATGAGGCAGTTTATCTTTAATCAAACCATAAAACCAAGTTCCTGCAATAGCACTTAATAAAGTAACGACAATTACAGTTGCTCCTGTGCCGATTTGAGCGAAAAGCGGTCCTGGACATGCGCCTGTAATTGCCCATCCGAAACCGAATAATAATCCGCCGTAGATTTGTCCTTTATTGAAAGTCTTTGGCTGGATTTCAATTTTTTCGCCCTGAAGGGTTTTAATATCGAATTTTTTAATCAGAAATACTGAAATTACTCCAACCACAACGGCACATCCTATTACGCCATACATAAAGAAAGATTCAAGATTGAACATTTCCTGAATGCGGAACCAGCTGATGATTTCGGCTTTTACAAATACAATTCCGAAAAAGATACCGACAATTAAGTATTTAAGATTTCCAAATGTGTTTTCTTTTTTCTGGCTGGCGTTGATTCCTTCGCCATCTATGCTTTTATTTTCTAAAGTATCCATTTTTGAAATTTTAAAGTGAAAGAATATAAGGCAGAATCAAAAGTGCCATGACAAAACCGCCAATCATAAAACAGATTGTAGCGACAAGAGACGGCCATTGTAGATTTGATAATCCCATGATCGCGTGTCCGCTGGTACATCCGCCCGCATAACGTGTTCCAAAACCAACTAAAAAACCGCCCACAACAATCATGATAAAGCCTCTAAGCGTAAGTAAACTTTCCCAAGAAAATAATTGTGCAGGAACCAAACCGCTATGATCGGTGATTCCATAACCCGCTAATTTCTCTGATAATGCAGGAGTAATTTCTACCGGATTTGGATTGGATAAAAAATGAGCAGCTATAAAACCGCCAATAAAAATTCCGAGAACGAAAAATAAATTCCAGCTTTCTTTTTTCCAGTTGTATTTGAAAAACGGAATATTCGCAGGAATACACATCGCGCAAATATGACGAAGTGAAGAACTAATCCCGAAAGATTTGTTTCCGATAATTAATAAAATTGGAACAGTCAATCCAATCAACGGACCTGCAACATACCAAGGCCATGGTTCTTTGATGATTTCTAACATTTTTTTTAGGTTCAAAGGTTCAAAGGAACAGAGGTTCAAAGGGAAAAACTTTGCAGCTTTGAACCTTTGTCTCTCTGTAACTTAAAAAATTATTTTAATACTTTACTTTGACAAACAAAATCTGACTTAGGAATATTCGTTTTAGAAATCGCCCCAAAACCGCCTTCAATTTCAGAGAAATTTCTAAAACCTCTTGCCTGTAAAATAGAAGCCGCGATCATACTTCTGTAGCCGCCTGCGCAATGCAGGTAAAAATGTTCATTTGGGTTAATGTCTTTTACCCAATCATTAATATAAGCCAAAGGTTTACTGAAAGCTTCATCAATATGTTCTGCTTCGTATTCTGTCTCTTTGCGAATGTCAACTACTTTATCTTCACCAAATTTAAATTCAGCTGCAAATTGCTCTGCAGAAATTCTATTAACAGTATCAGTTTCAAAACCTGCATTTTGCCAAGCTTCAAAACCTCCATCCAAATGTCCGATGATAGAATCGAAACCAACACGGCTTAAACGCGTTACCGTTTCTTCTTCCATTCCAATTGTGGTTACTAAAATAATGGGCTGTTTTACATTAGCAATTAAAGTTCCAACCCAAGGTGCAAAATCGCCGTTGATTCCAATATTAATAGACTGCGGAATAAATCCTTTACTGAAATCAGCTGCGCTTCTTGTATCTAGAATCAAAGCACCAGTTTCTTCTGCAATTGCTTCAAATTCTTTTACATTTATAGCTTTCATTCCGTTATGAAGAACAGTTTCGAAACTTTCGTAACCCTGTTTGTTCATCGCAACATTCATACTAAAGTAAGCAGGAGGAGGCAGTAAACCGTCGGTTACCTCTTGAATAAATTCGGCTTCGGTCATGTTGGCTCGCAAAGCATAGTTTGTAGCTTTCTGATTTCCGATTGTTGAAACCGTTTCTTTACTCATGTTTTTTCCGCAGGCACTTCCGGCACCGTGCGCAGGATAAACAATCACATCATCAGCAAGCGTCATGATTTTATCTCTTAACGAATGATACAAAATTCCAGCCAATTGGTCTTGTGTCATTCCTGCAGCTTTCTGTGCTAAATCTGGACGTCCGACATCACCGATAAATAAAGTATCGCCAGAGAAAATAGCGTGATCTTTTCCGTTTTCATCAATTAATAAAAAAGTAGTGCTTTCCATTGTATGTCCTGGAGTGTGTAATACTTTAATAGTGATTTTTCCGATTTTAAATTCCTGTCCGTCTTCTGCAGAAAGGCAGTCAAATTCGCAGGCAGCGTTTGGGCCGTAAACAATTTTAGCTCCGGTTTCTTTACTTAAATCAACATGCCCAGAAACGAAATCGGCGTGAAAATGAGTTTCAAAAATATATTTCAATTTTACCTCATCGCGTTCTAAGCGATCTAAGTAAGGCTGTGTTTCTCTAAGCGGATCTATAATGGCCGCTTCGCCATTGGAAGTGATATAATAAGCACCTTGTGCAAGGCATCCGGTGTAAATTTGTTCTATTTTCATGATAGGTATTATAAAAATGATGGGTTACAAAGGTAGGTTTGTTTTTTAATAAATTGGGTGACTAATGTTACAGAAATTAGGTTTTTGTGTAAAAAAAAGAATTTCACCATATAAGTGCTATAAGTTCATTTTAGATTGACTAAAAATATATTATTGTCTTAAATTTACTTATATCACTTATATGGAAAAAAAACTAAGTAATTTTGTTTTTTTACTAAAATCGAAAAAATGAACACACAAGACTTATTAGATCAAATCGCTTTTGTAAAAGAAATTGATAAAGTAAAATACATTCAGCGTAAGACAAAATTATTTAACAGCGACCGCTGCGAAAATGACGCCGAACACAGCTGGCACTTGGCACTAATGGCAATTGTTCTGGCAGAACATTCGAACGAACCGATTGATGTTTTGAAAGTCGTTAAAATGGTTTTGATTCATGATATTGTCGAAATCGACTCTGGAGATGTTTTTATGTACGACACAATCAAAAATCATGATAATACAGACGAAGAAAGAGTAGCGGCAAATAGAATTTTTGGTTTATTGCCCAAAAGTCAGGCAGAGGATTTTATTGCTATTTGGGAAGAATTTGAAGCAGGAGCAACCAACGAAGCCAAGTTTGCCAGATCTATGGACAGATTAGAGCCGTTACTTCAAAATACTTCAAACAATGGCGGAACTTGGAAAGAGTTCGGTGTGAATTACGATAAGGTTTATGAGAAAAAAAGCATAATCAAAAATGGATCAACATCTTTATGGAATTACGCCGAAGGTTTGATTAATGAAAGCGTTGAAAAAGGGATTTTGAAGAAATAATCAATAATATTCACGCAATCAAAATCAAACATAGCCTGGGGGTTCAACCGCGGGCAATGTTTTATCACGTAAATCTATAGATAATCTTTCATTTCTTGTAAAAAAGACCAAGTGTCATTTCTACTCTTTAAATTGTTCAAAAGTTTAACAAATATGGGGTGATAAACTTTTTTTAAAGGGCATTAATTCGGCTTTTAATGGGTAAATTTGTGGAACTTCATAAAACAAATTACTACTTATGGAAGAAATGCTCTTTTATGACCGAATGCAATTCGCGTTCACTATTACTTTTCATTATCTTTTTCCGCAGCTTACAATGGGTCTTTCGCTGATCATTGTTTACTTCAAATGGAAATATTTAAAAACTAAAGACGAACATTACAATCACGCCACCCATTTCTGGATGAAAATCTTCGCCCTCAATTTTGCGATGGGAGTTGTAACCGGAATTCCAATGGAGTTTCAATTTGGAACCAATTGGGCAAAATTCTCCGAATTAACGGGTGGAATCATCGGGCAGACGCTGGCAATGGAAGGAATGTTTTCTTTCTTTTTAGAATCTTCTTTCCTCGGAATATTTTTATTTGGCGAAAAACTGCTTGGACACAAATGGCATTTTGTAACCGGATTGTTAATCTGTATTGGTTCTTGGGCCAGCGGTTTTTTAATCATTGCAACACATTCGTGGATGCAGAATCCTGTTGGTTATGAAATTCTGGAAAACGGAAAATTTGTTTTGAATAATTTTCAAGCTTTGTTCTTAAATCCTTGGCTTTGGCCTTCGTATCTGCACAATCAAGCGGCGTCTCTGGTCACAAGTTCTTTTGTGGTTGCTGGAATTGGTGCTTTTTATATTTTGAGCAAAAAGAATGTTTCGTTTGGTAAATTGTTCTTAAAAACGGGAGTTATCTTCGGATTGATTTCGAGTATTGTTGTGGCTGTTCCAACAGGAGATTTACTGGCAAAAAATGTGGTAAAATACCAGCCCGTAACTTTTGCAGGAATGGAAGGAATTTTTCATACCGAAAAGAAAGGTTCAGAAATTGTTTTAATCGGCCAGCCGGATGTAAAAGACAAAAAGCTGGACAATAAAATTGCGGTTCCAAATATTTTGAGTTTTTTGACTTACGGAAATTGGAATCAGGAAATTAAAGGTCTGGATCAGTTTGAAGAAGATCTGCATCCGACCAATATTTCGGGATTGTATTATGCCTATCATATTATGGTAGGACTCGGAACAGTTTTTATTGGTTTAATGCTGATTTCGCTGCTTCAGTTAATTCGAGGTAAATTATTCCAGACCAAATGGCTGCTATGGTCGCTTATGTTCATGATGCCGTTTCCGTATATTGCCAATACAACAGGCTGGTACACGGCAGAGTTAGGAAGACAGCCTTGGCTGGTTTATAATTTAATGCGAACAGCATCTGGCGCATCTCCCACGGTTTCTTCGGGAAATACGTTATTTACCTTATTAGGTTTTATTGGTTTATACCTTTTACTAGGAATGTTGTTTTTGCTTTTGATTGGAAAAATTATCAATAAAGGACCTCATCATGTGGAACTTTCAACAGAAAAAATATAAGTATGGAGTTTTTTTGGTACGTAGTTTTAATGGGAATTCTGGCTGTTTATCTGGTTTTAGACGGTTATGATTTTGGTGCAGGAATTATTCATTTATTTTTTGCGAAAGAAGAAAAAGATAAAAAAGCGATTACAAGTGCCATCGGCCCGTTTTGGGATGCTAACGAAGTTTGGCTTATTGCTGCGGGAGGCGTTTTGTTTTTTGCTTTTCCGACTTTGTATGCTTCTTCCTTCAGTGGGTTTTATCTGCCTTTGATTATGATTTTGTGGCTTTTGATTTTTCGTGCCATCGGATTAGAAATGCGCGGACAAGTGCATCACCCGATGTGGGAAAGTATTTGGGATAAAGCTTTTGGAGTTGCAAGTTTGCTTTTGGCGCTTTTCTTCGGAATTGCTCTGGGGAATATTGTCCGTGGTGTCAATCTGGGAATGGTGCAAAACGGCGTTTCGACACAAGAAGCGCATTATTTCTTTCTCCCGTTGTGGAATCCGACTTTTAGTCCGCAGGCAAATGAATTGGGAATTATCGATTGGTTTACGCTTTTCCTGGGTATCGTGAGTGTTGTTGCACTGACGATTCATGGAGCAAATTGGGTTATTTACAAAACCAATTCGTCTTTGAATCCGAAACTTAAAAAAGTAGTTTTTGCCTTAAATATTGTTCTATTGGTTTTGGTTTGTATTTCGCTCCAAATCTGGCATTTTATTGAGCCGGAACCGTTTCATAATTTTGTAGAACATCCGCTGCTTTGGTTTTTTCCTTTAATGACTTTTGCGGGTATTTTAGGATTATTCAAAGTACGATCTTTCAAAAAAGATGGTCAGGCTTTTATTTTCTCGACCTTGTTTTTAGTCGGAGGATTTGCTTCGACGGCGGTTTCGATCTTTCCGAATGTTTTACCATCAACCAATAAAGTAAATCCCTCTTTGACAATTTACAACACTGCAGCAGGAGAATATGGTTTGAATGCTGGTTTGAGCTGGTTTTTTGTAGCCTTAGCTTTGGTGATTGTTTATTTTATTATTCAATACCGTGTTTTCAGCGGTAAAATGGATGATATCGGGTATGGAGAACATTGATTTTTTTGTTTGACAATAATTGCACGAATTTTAGCGAATTGATTTTTTTTAATTTTAATAATATGAATTGCCTCCAGCTTCAGCTGGAGGTTTTTTATTGAATTTGAATTGGGCTTTAGCCCAATGTCATTAAGTTAAGAGTTTTTCTCATTTATGTCATTTCGATTTCTATCATAGAGCCATTTTTTAAGGAGCCAATCCCGCTATCCGTTTCAATCTTTTTTATTTTTAAAGAAAAAATAAAAAAGGATTTCCACTTCTATCGGGGCTAGGACATTCATTTTCATAAGAATATTTCTTTTAATTTTGTCAGGCAGAGCGGAGTCGAAGCCACACAATCAAAATCGCCAATCTTTGCAGAATTACTATGCGGGGCTTCGACTCCGCTCAGCCTGACACTAAATGACATACTATTAGAAAAACAAGGCTTTTTTAGCCGTAGTTTTTGTTAATCGGGAATTTAGCGGATAGCAAGTTCGCCGTGACGAAAACGCCCCAAAAGACACAAAATAGTTTAATCTATTATGGAATAAACGGTTTTTTAGTTTAAGATCTTTTCTTGTGCGAAAAATTGTATTTTTGCTTATTGTAAATCTTCTGAGATTGTATTTTACGAATATGAATTTGTATTCTACCAAAATAGAAAATTTTAAAGAATTTTAAATATCTTTGAACTATGAGCATAGCAGCAAAACCAAAACACGTAGGAAGAAACATAAGCCGAATTAGAGAGCTTAAAGGAATGAAGCAGGAAGCATTGGCTTATGAAATTGGTATCAGCCAACAGACTGTTTCGAATATTGAATTGAGCGAAACAGTTGATCACGAAAGACTTTTGGATATAGCAAAAGCGCTCGGCGTTACTGTGGAAGCAATTGAAAATTTTTCGGAAGAATCTGTTTTTAATTTCTTTAATAACTTTTATGATAATAGCTCAAGTCAGGGCAATAGCTTTAATCAAGGTATGTATGCTACTTTTAATCCTTTAGATAAAGTAGTTGAACTTTACGAACGTTTGGTTCAGGCTGAAAAAGAAAAAGTAGAATATTTAGAAAAACTGCTTAAGAAGTAGAAACAAGAAGACTTTATAAAATCCGTTTTTTCCTTGAGAATAAACGGATTTTTCAATTTTAAACCTTAAGCAAAGATTAAAAGGCAAAAGATATAAATTGCCTCCAGTTTTAACTGGAGGTTTTTTGTTTTAATGTGAATTGGGCTTTAGCCAAAATGATAAAGTTTTGCTAAATCCTTTTTTGTCTACATTTATTTACCTCCATGTAAAGCTGGAGGAAATTCATTGAAATTTAAAACTAAAAACGTCATTTCACCCGAGTGTGCGTTAGGGATAGGAGCGGTATCCTTTTTCTTGCTTCTTTAGCAAGGAAAAGATACAAGCGGATAGCCCGGCCGGAGGCAACGCCACAATTATCACCTTTTGAGAATACTATATTTTAGCAGATAAAAAGTATAAGATAACTTTGACGAAAGATTTAATTACAACTCTTAGTTATATTCTATAATTTGAATTGTAGGAAAAAAAAGAGGGTATTGCGTAATATTGCGTATCTAAGAATTCTTCTCAGAATTTTTGAAGAAGAATTTCTTTCGAAAATCCCTAAATTTATTTATTACCTACTGATTATTATGCCTATTACAATTACGCCCGACAAGATTAAATTTTGCTATCAGTCTAAAACCTGGCAATACGATTTTGATGAAATCAAAGAACTTACAATTTTAAAGAAAAAGAAAACCTACTATCTCGAAAATGGTGCTTTTATGCTCACAACGGCGATTGCCTATTACTGCATGATTTTTTCTAACTTACCCGATTTGTACTATATAATTCCGGCTTTGCTTTGTTATACTTTTATCATAATATTGAGGTTTTATAAACCAGTAGAGTTTGTCTATTTTGTTTTAGTGAGAGATGTTTACGAAAAAGAAATGAAAACCAAAATTGCATTAAAGGATCGTATTGTGATTGGTAAACAGATTGATCAGTATCTGGAGCTTCAGTTTGAAAGAAATATTAAAAAAACGGCTTAGATACAGTAAAAAGATGTTTACAATCGGAATTTCAGAATATGATGTAATTTTCATAGTGGCAGCTTCAATGTATGGTTATGTTATAACTGCCAGAAAAAAATAATAAAACCACTGTTTGTTACCCCAGATAAGCAGTTTTAGAATACCCAAAAATAAGTATAGTTATGCTGTTGAAGAGTTCAACGGCGGGCTGTTTTAGCTATACATGACCCCAAATCAAACAAATTATGGCCGCAACAATTAAAAACAAAATTAAAAGCATTAGAGAGTTAAAGAATTACACTCAGGAATATATGGCAGAAAGATTAGGTGTAACACAGGCGGGTTACAGTAAAATAGAGAAAGGAAAAACTTCTTTGAGTTATGATAAATTGGTGGAAATTGGACGAATTTTAGACGTCAGTGTTGAGGATATTATTAGTTTTGATTACCACCGTTATTTCAATGGTTTTAATAAAATTACAGGAAATAACAACGGAAGTATTTTGATAAATACAGACAGCACCTCGGTTTTAAAAGAACTCTATGAAGATAAAATTGTGTTGTTAGAAAAACTCTTAAGCCGAACCGAAATCGAACTGGACCGCTACAAAGAAAAGTTTGGAGAGATTTAAAAAAGTTAGTTTCATCTTTGTCAAAGCTTTTAAACTTTGACAAAGATTGCACTACAAGTGAAACTAAATTCTAAAAATATTTAATTAAAAAGGTGCAGACTTTTAGGATCTGCGGGAAACTCTATGCTTAAAGCAAAATCTCTTTTGCAATAATGTAAAATCCCATTACAAGTACAAACCATCCAAAAAGCGGTTTTAGCTTTGTACCGTCTATTTTTTTAGAAAGCTTGCTGCCAATAAACATTCCGATAAGAGCCATAGCAGAAACGCTTAGTAAAAAATTGTAATTAATGGGAGTGCCGATATACAAATCGCCGGCAAAACCTATGGTTGAATTAATAGTGATGATTAATAATGAAGTTCCGACCGCTTGTTTCATAGGCAGATTGGCAAAGAAAAGAAGGGCAGGAATAATAAGGAATCCGCCTCCGGCACCAAGAAATCCAGTTACGATTCCGACTAGAAAACCAATAATGCTTAATTGAAGATAATTGGTTTCTGCCGATTTTGCATCTGGCAGCTTTTTCTTTATCATCGAAATCGCCGCGGTTATCATTAATACCGAAAAGATAATCATAATCAGAAAATCTTTTGAAACGGTGTAGGAAGCTACAGAAAACAATGTAGATGCGATTTGAGGAAATATGACTTCGCGGATAATCAAAATGGAAATTACAGAAGGCATGGCAAAATACAAAGCCGATTTTAGTTTTAGATTTTCCATTTTATAATGACTGTAACTGCCAAACATTGCAGTTAATCCAACAATAAACAAGGAATACGAAGTGGCCTGATCTGGATTTACTTTAAACAAATACACGAGAATCGGAATGGTCAAAATAGAACCGCCTCCGCCAATTAAGCCAAGCGTGATTCCGATTATGATTGAGGCAAAATAACCCAGATATTCCATTGCATTTGTTTTGATGCAAAGGTGCTTCGTAAATTAGAAACCTACAGTAACATTTATCACAGAAGAGTTTTTTTGTTTTTTTTTCAGCCACGAATTCACGAATTTTTTAATATAAACTGAAAAATATTTTTGAATTCGTAAAATTTAGGCGCAATAAAATAATTAATAAAATTCGTGAATTCGTAGCAAAAAACTATTTAACGTTTAATAACTCATAAACTGAAAAATATTTTTGAATTCGTAAAATTTAGCGCAATAAAATAATTAATAAAATTCGTGAATTGGTGGCAAAAAACTATTTAACGTTTAATAACTCAAAAACTGAAAGCATATTTTTGAATTCGTAAAATTTAGCGCAATAAAATAATTAATAAAATTCTTGAATTGGTGGCAAAAAACTATTTAACGTTTAATAACTCATAAACAGAAAACATATTTTTGAATTCGTGAAATTTAGCGCGATAAAATAATTAATAAAATTCGTGAATTCGTGGCAAAAAAACTATTTAACGTTTAATAACTCAATTTGATTTCGGTTAAGCTTAACCAAACCACGCTGTTCCATTTTTTTTAATAATCGTGATACTACTTCTCTTGAAGTGTTCAATTCGGTTGCGATTTCCTGATGCGATAGATTGACCTCAGAACAGCCGCAAGCATCAGAATGTCTTTTTAAGTAAAACTCCAAACGCTCGTCCATAGAACGAAAAGCAATATTATCAACCACTTCCAGCACTTCTTCAAAGCGGCTTCTATAGGTTTCGATTACAAATTCGTACCAAGAACGGTGCTCCATCATCCATTTATCCATCATCTGCAGCGGAATCATCATTACCGAAACATCTTCGACTACTTTGGCCATAATCTGGCTTTTTTCGCTTTTGGCCGTACAGATCATCGAAATGGCACAGGCTTGCCCCGGTTGTAAATAATACATTAAAAATTCGCCGCCATCTTCGCCTTCACGGTAGATTTTGATTTTTCCTTTCGTAATCAAAACGGTATTTTTAATATACTGTCCCGTTCTCATTAATATAGTGCCCGTTTCAAAATTTTGTAAAGTTCCGTTTTCTTCGATTGTAGCAATCAATTCTGAAGAGAAATTAGGAAAAATGATTTGTAGTGAATTTTGCATTGTGATGTTTTTTTGCCGCTAATTCACGTATGTACACTAATTTAATTCCTGAGAATTAATGCAATTCGTGGCGTGGGATTTTGTTAAAATCGAATCAAAACTTGTAATTAACTGCAAATATAGCCGTTTGATATCGGATTAATTGTCAGAAAACGGTTTTTAAGATTAATTTAATGCAAATGAAAAAATCCTATTTTCTATCGAATTTATAGACTATATTTTTAAAAATAGTAAGTAAATTTGTAATTCACTGATTATAATACTTTCTCTAAAACGTTTTCTGAGAATAATAATCGAAATCGCATTTAAGACGTTTTTTATAAATAGAAACGTCGTAATTTTACAAAAACACATTATTATGAATTTATCACAAGAAGATTGGGTTAATCAGCTAGCTGCTGACGAGAATGCAGTTATACTGGACGTAAGAACTGAAGACGAATTTAACGACGGCTATATTGAAAATGCAGTAAACATTGATATCAATAAAGGTCAGGGTTTTATTTATGAAATCGAAGAATTAGATAAAAATAAAAACTATTATGTGTATTGTCGTTCTGGAGCCAGAAGTGCTAAAGCATGTCAGATAATGAATGAGTTAGGTATTAATAATGCCTATAATCTGCTTGGTGGTATTCTGGATTGGGAAGGCGAGACCATACAACCATAAATACAATAGAAGAGGCATATAAGAGCCTCTTTTTTCTTTTTTAAACGAATTACCAGACCTATTAAATTACCAAAATTATGAGTTTTATACCAGAAGAATATCAGATTAATACGCTGATAAACCAAGATACGTATCTTGTAAATGGAGAATTGAAACAATGGACAGGACAGACTACACCTGTTTTTTCTACTATTTCTTCGACAGAAAAATATTCGCCTACTTTATTAGGCTCTATTCCTTTTATGGCAGAAAAAGAAGCTACTGAAGTTGTAGAAGCCGCTACTGCTGCTTATGACATGGGACAAGGCTTATGGCCGACAATGAAAGTGGCAGACCGTATAAAATGCATGGAAAACTTTGTGAAGCAAATGAAAGAAACCCGCGAAGAAGTAGTAAAATACTTGATGTGGGAAATCGGAAAATCATTGGGCGATTCGCAAAAAGAATTTGATAGAACTGTAGAATATATTTACGATACTATTGCAAGTTATAAAGAATTAAACGGACGCAGTTCGCATTTTGAAAAAGTGCAAGGCGTAAACGCTATGATTCGCCGCGGACCTCTTGGAGTTGTTTTGTGCCTTGGACCTTACAACTATCCTTTAAACGAGACTTTTTCGTTATTAATTCCAGCTTTGATTATGGGAAATACCGTAATTTTTAAGCCGGCAAAGCATGGTGTATTGTGTATTTCGCCATTATTAGAAGCCTTTAGAAGCAGTTTTCCTAAAGGAGTAATCAATATCGTATACGGAAGAGGCCGTGAAGTAGCTTCGCCAATAATGAAATCGGGTAAAATCGATGTTTTAGCCTTAATTGGAAACAGTAAGTCGGCTATTGCCTTACAAGATCAGCATCCGAACAAAAACAGACTGCGCTTAATTTTAGGTTTAGAAGCTAAAAACCCAGCCATTATTCTTCCAGATGCCGATTTAGATTTGGCTATTCAAGAATGTATTGCGGGTACATTATCTTTTAACGGACAGCGTTGTACAGCTTTAAAAGTACTTTATGTTCACGAGTCTATCGCAGAAGAATTTAACAAACGTTTTTCTGAAAAAGTAGACGCTTTAACTTTTGGAAATCCATGGGAAAAAGGCGTTTCATTAACACCGCTTCCAGAATCAGAGAAACCAAAATATATTCAAGGTTTAATTGATGATGCTACTGCTAAAGGAGCAAAAATCTTAAATGAAAAAGGAGGAAAACATACTGATAATTATATTTTCCCTGCTGTTTTGTTTCCAGTAAACCAAGAAATGAGAGTTTATCATGAAGAGCAGTTTGGACCTGTAATTCCGGTAATTTCTTTTAAAGACATCAAAGAACCATTAAACGATATGGCTGAGTCTAATTACGGACAACAGGTAAGTTTGTTTGGAAAAGATATTAAAACTCTTGCACCGCTTATAGATGCATTAGTAAATTTAGTTTGCCGCGTAAACTTAAATAGTTCTTGCCAAAGAGGACCGGATGCTTTCCCGTTTACAGGAAGAAAAGATTCTGCTGTTGGAACTTTAAGTATTCCAGATGCTTTGCGTTCTTTCTCAATCCGTACGTTTGTAGCTTCAAAAGATATTGCTTATAATAATGAAATTCTGCAGGAATTGCTTAACAGCAAAGAATCTAATTTTATTAACACCGATTATATTTTGTAGTTATCAAAGTTATATAGTATTTGTAAATTCCGTCTGTTTCGTTTTTGAGACAGACGGTTTTTTTATTTTAGATTTTTAGATTGGGATTTAGAATTTAAAATTGACTATTTCATTATTGAAGATTAAAATATTAAATTTACGCCCTGTGTGTAACATTTACAGAAAAATCTCCACTAATTAAATACCAAAAACATTTTAAAGACTGAGAATAATGATGAAAAAGAAAATTTTGCGTTTTGCATTACTAGTATTTGTTCTTTTTACCCAAATTAATTTTGCCCAAGAGCTTTATATGCCTCGAAACATAAAAGAAGCTTACGCAAAAGGAACTCGTTCGAAAGACGGAAATCCCGGAAAAAACTACTGGCAGAATCACGGAAAATATACAATGGAAATTACCGTTGATCCTAAAACGAAATTGGTAAGCGGGACAGAAACTATTGTTTATCAAAATAATAGTAAAGATACGCTGCGAAATATCGTAATCCGATTTGTGAATAATCTTCATAAACCTGCGGCGCCTCGCGGGAGTCTTGTAAGTGATGATTTTTTAAGCGAAGGGCTTACAATCACGTCTTTAAAAATTGAAAATGAAGTTTATAAAGAAGACGCAAAAAACTGGGGTACAGTAGGAAATGTAAAACTTAAGAAAGCCATTTTACCCAATTCAAAAACCACCCTTACTATAGATTGGAGTTATCCTTTGTCTAAAGAAAGCGGCAGAGAAGGGCAGATCGATGAGACTACTTTTTTTGTGGCTTACAGTTATCCGCGTGTTTCGGTTTTTGATGATTATAACGGCTGGGATAGATTACCCCATACAGACCGTCAGGAATTTTATAATGATTTTAATGATTACGTTTATTCGGTAAAAGCACCAAAGAATTATGTGGTATATGCAACGGGCGATTTATTAAACCCGGATGAGGTTTTGCAGCCGGAGTTTGCCTCGCGATTAAAGAAATCGTACACGACAGATGAAGTGCTGCATATTGCAAATGAAACAGAAATGAAGAATGGCGTTGTGACCAAACAATACGATTGGAATGTCTGGAAATTTGAAGCTAAAAACATCACAGATGTATGTTTTGGATTAAGCGACCACTATTTGTGGGATGCCAGCAGTGTTATAGTAGACAAGAAAACCAACCGTCGCGCAAGTGTACAAGCCGCATACGATATAAAAGGAACCGATTTTGTAAATTCGGTAAAGAACAATCAATATGCTTTGGATTGGTTTTCTAACAACTGGCCGGGAGTTCCGTATCCGTTTTCAAAAATGACCGCTTTTCAAGGTTTTGCCGATATGGAATATCCGATGATGTGCAACGATTCGCAGATGGGAGATGCAAAATTTGCTCAATTGGTTCAGGATCATGAGGTAGCGCACACGTATTTTCCTTTTTATATGGGGATCAACGAAACGCGTTATGCTTTTATGGACGAGGGCTGGGCAACAACTTTCGAATATTTAATCGGAATTGCAGAACATGGCAAAGAAGCTGCCGATAAATTTTACCAGGATTTTAGAGTAAAAGGCTATATCAATGATCGTTCTACAGAAGAAGATCAGCCTATCATTACCATGTCAACCCAAGTTTCGGGAGCTGGATATGGAAATAACTCTTACGGAAAAGCTTCTTTATCGTATTTAGCGTTAAAAGATATGTTAGGCGACGATGGATTCAAAAAAGCACTGCATCATTATATGGATACGTGGAATGGTAAACATCCGATTCCTTGGGATTATTTTAATTCTTTTAATACCGCGACAGGCAAAAATCTCAATTGGTTTTTTAATAATTGGTTTTTTTCGAATTCCTATTTGGATCTAGCGGTAAAAAGTGTTTCAACAGATAATAAAGTAATTACAGTAGAAAATATTGGTGGTTTTGCTATTCCGTTTGATGTCAACATTACTTACTTTGATAACTCAAAAGAAACGATTCATCAAACCCCTGCAATTTGGGAAAAGAACCCAAAGACTGTTAAAATAGTTTTGAAAAACACGAAAAAAATTAAAGAAGTACAGCTTGACGGGGGTATCTTTATGGATGCAACACCCCGAAATAACAGTTGGCCAGCAAAATAAAAACACATTAAATACTGTAAAAAAAATCTTTCTGTTAAGAAAGATTTTTTTTGTTTAGAACCTTTTTAAATAATGAAAAAATACGGAAAAGCGTAAGAAAATATAGATTTTTAATGTAGGTTTGCAGGGAATCCCAAAACCTACTATATTAATGAAAAATTACGTTCTTTTTATCGTTTTGTTAGTTACTTCTCATGTTTTTTCGCAGAATGACCCTAAATCTGCATTCCAGAGAGGTAAGTATGAGTTAGCGGTTTCTTATTACAAGAAAGCTGATTTTGTCAAAGCTATTGACTTATTTTATTTAGCTGCCAAACTCAAACCAGAAAATGAAATTGGTAAAGAATCAATTAAGAAAGTTGATTCTTTGAGAGAAATTTTAAGAAAAAATATTATTACGCAAGTAATTGGAACTTGGAAAAAAGCTGGTAATCAGCCATTATGGGCAAGTGCGAGTGCTAGTACCATGAGTCAGTCTGAAGTTGACGAAATCATCGAGATCAGTGAAAACGAAATTGTTTTTTATGAATTAAATAAAAAAACAAATCAAAAAAAGCTGCTAAAAACAGAAAATCTGGTATACAGTGATAAATGCTCAGCTTCTCTTTATTCTGAGATTGTATTATCAGACGGAACAATTTGGAATTGTACAATTAATGACAAATTAAATGTTCTTCATGTTATAAATGTTGCGGTTCAAAAAGATGGTGGTATTGAAAAAATCACCACCAATAATCAGGAACGTTTTTACATTAAAATATAAAAAGCAAAAAGGGAGTCGTAAGATTCCCTTTTTTTATGAAGCTCTGTTTATAAAAACTTAAATCCTAGCGATAGATTAGTTACACCTGTTTTTACTTCTCTGTCAGAACTATCAATGTCAGTAAGTCCAGCAAGGTACCTTACGTCAAACGTAAACCTCCAGACATCAACGCCGACACCGCCAAGAACACTGTGATTATTCTTTTCTAATGGAATAGTGTTTAAACTGTTGCTCGTTTTTATATCCGAATAATTTTTCCAATTATACCCCACAAAAAGACGGACATTACCTGCTTTTCCTAATGGTAATAATTTATATCCGGCAATAAGAGAAGCATCTGTTCCTGCGAGTTCAAATTCGGTTTCACCAATATTATTTTGATAAACGCTGAAATTAGATTTTGCATAACCAAATTCGCCTTGAGCATAAAAAAGAAGCAGATTGACACGCGCAAAAGCGGCAAAACCAATTCCGGTATTGGTATGATCTGAGCTGAAATTATCTGTTCTTACAGAAGTAATATTGGTAGAGAGCTGTGGTCCGATCTGTATCAATTGTGCAGATCCATTAGCACAAATAAATAAGAAAACTGCTAAAACGAATTTTTTCATAACGTATTTGTTTGTTTTTTACTACATAAAAATAGTCATAATTGCTTTAAAATGAATGATTTGACTTATTTATTTTTCTTTGATTTTTTGTAAAGCATTTTGCTCTCATATGTTTTTAGGTTTTCTTATTAATAGTAAAATGCATTATTTTTGGCAGAATTAAAGAATAGAAAAATGGAAATAAAAGCAATTAACTCATCCGAAACCTGGCAGATTCGACATGAAGTAATGTGGCCCGATATGCCTTTTGAATTTGTGCAATTAGAAGAAGATCAATCAGGATTTCATTTTGGTGTTTTTATAGAACAAAAATTGGTTTCAATCGTTTCCTGTTTTATTTCTGGTGAAGAAATGCAATTTAGAAAATTAGCAACTTTAGAGTCTTTTCAAGGAAGAGGAATTGCTACAAGTTTATTGCAGTTTATTTTAAACTTTGCTAAAGATAAAGGCATTAAAAAAGTGTGGTGCAATGCCCGAAAAAGCAAAAGTGAGTTCTATAAAAAGTTCGGAATGGTACCCAATAATGAGGTTTTTACAAAAGAGGGAGTCGAATTCATAATCATGTCAGTTTGGTTGTAAGTATTTGATATGTAGTTACTTGTTTTTATTTTGTAGTTTTTTATTCACAAAGTAAAAACTAAGGTGCTGTCTGAAAACGTTTTCGTTTCTGCTGCATGTTAAGACTTTCTTATTTTATTTTTTTTATTCTAATCTTTTATTACTTTCGCACCCAAATGAGAAAGTTAATCCTATTTTTAGTATTCATGAATATGCTTCTGCTCGGCGGAGGCCAATATCTGAATGCAAATACTTTTGGCGCTTCTCACCACCACAATTTTGAACACAAACATCGCGTAAAATTTACCAGCCAAGACCGAGGCTCTTCTATAATTGAAGATGCTGATGTTGATATTGAAGAAGATCTTCTGGGAAGCGATGATGTTAAAACTCTTACGAATAAGTCTTTTGCCTATTCGTACAGTTTGGTAGACATTTTGTATCTGGCACTTTCAGATCAGTCTGCAGCGAATGATTCTAATCGCTTTAAAATTTCTCTGCCTTTTTCAGGGCATTCAAATCCTTTATACATTACTCAAAGAGTATTAAGAATTTGATTTACAAGAAAACATCGGTTGCCAAATGGTGATCCTGCTTATCTTGTGATTTGTTTTTTTACTTCTCCTTATAGGATAATTAAGGGTCTTACTTTAGGCTTTCTGATGCATTTAACATCCAAGGAATTTTCATTCCAAGCATTCAATCGCTTAATTTCCAAACTAAATCATGAGAAAAATTGTTTTATTCACAGGCTTAATCGCCTTGGTGTGCTTGACTAGTTGTACATCTAAAAAAGAAGAAAAAGAAGAAGTTGAAAAATTTACCGTTACCAATCCGGTTAAAATTGACACTTCGTTTACCAAAGATTATGTTTCCCAAATAAGATCTGTTCGAAATATCGAAATCCGTGCTCAGGAAAAAGGTTTTCTACAAAATATCTACGTCGATGAAGGCCAGTATGTAAAAGCCGGACAATTGCTGTTCAGAATCATGCCCAATATGTATCAATCTGAATTGCTGAAAGCACAGGCTGAACAAAAATCTGCAGAAATCGAATTGCAGAATTCTAAATTGCTGGCAGACAAAAATATCGTTTCCAGAAATGAATTAAGTGTTGCTCAGGCCAAATTACAATCTGCAAAAGCCGAAGTTTCTTTGGCAAAACTTCATTTGTCTTTCACAGAAATTAGAGCTCCGTTTGACGGAACAATTGACCGCATTCCTTTAAAACTGGGAAGCTTAATTGACGAAGGCGAATTATTGACAAGCCTTTCAGACAACAGTCAGATGTTTGCTTATTTCAACGTTTCTGAACCAGAATACCTGCAGTACGAAACTAATATCAAAGACCGCGCAGATAACAAAGTGGCGCTGGTATTGGCAAATGGTGATATTTTTAAAGAAAAAGGAAATGTAGAAGTTATTGAAAGTGAATTTAATAACGAAACCGGAAATATTGCTTTCAGAGCGCGATTCCCAAATCCAGGTAAATTACTTAGAAACGGAGAAACGGGACAAGTTCAAATGAATGTTCCGCTTAAAAATGCTGTTGTGATTCCACAAAAAGCGACTTACGAAATTCAGGATAAAAAATATGTTTTTGTGATCGATAAAAACAACAAAGTAACTTCAAGAGAAATCACCATTACGGGTGAAATTCCTGATTTATTCGTGATCAAAAGCGGTATTACAGAAAATGATAAAATCTTGCTGGAAGGAGTTCAGAAAGTTAAAGAAAACGATCAGATTAAATTTGATTACGAATCTCCTAAAGAGGTAATGAATCATTTACGCTTAAAAGCAGAGTAAATGAAGTATTCAGTTATCAGTTTTAAGTATTCAGTAAAATGATGCACTTAAAATTTTACTGACTGCGTATTGATTTCCATTTAATTTAATCATTTAAAAAATATTAAAATGTTTAATAAATTTATTCAAAGACCTGTTCTTTCGATAGTAATATCGCTGATCATTGTCTTTTTAGGGGTGTTATCGGTATTAAGTCTGCCTATCACACAATTCCCTACAATTTCGCCGCCTATGGTGAATGTTACCGCAGATTATCCGGGATCTAACGGAGAATTGATGGTAAAAGCGGTTGTTATTCCTTTAGAAAGAGCCTTAAACGGTGTTCCTGGAATGAAATATATGGCTTCTGATGCCGGAAATGATGGTGAAGCAACAATAAAAGTGGTCTTTAACTTAGGTACAGATCCTAATCAAGCCGCTATTAATGTTCAGAACCGTGTGGCTTCGGTTACCAATAAACTTCCTCCATTAGTAATTAGAGAAGGGATCAAAATTACCCGAGAAGTACCGAGTATGTTGATGTACGTAAACCTTTACAGTACAGACAAAAATACAGACATGAAGTTCTTGTATAACTATGCCGATATCAACGTTCTTTCTGAATTAAAAAGGGTAAATGGTATTGGTTCTGGAGATATTTTAGGAACACGTGAATATGCCATGCGTATCTGGTTGAAACCAGACCGTATGCTGGCTTATAAAATTTCTGCTGATGAAATAATGGAAGCATTATCAAGTCAGAGTTTGGAGGCTTCTCCGGGTAAAACGGGAGAAAGTTCTGGTAAACGTTCTCAGGCATTTGAGTATGTATTGAAATATTCTGGACGTTTTACTACAAAAGAACAATATGAGAATATTGTGGTAAAAGCAAATCCAAACGGAGAACTTTTGCGTTTGAAAGATGTTGCTAAAGTTGAATTTGGAAGCTCGATGTACGATATCTATTCTAATTTGAATGGAAGACCATCTGCAGCTATCGTATTAAAACAATCGTTTGGAAGTAATGCCAACCAGGTTATCGAAGAAGTTAAGGCTAAATTGGAAAAAATCAAACAAAGATTTCCAAAAGGAATGGATTACGAAATTTCGTATGACGTTTCTAAATTCTTGGATGCTTCTATCGAAAAAGTAATTCATACTTTGGTTGAAGCTTTTATTCTGGTAGGTTTAGTAGTATTCCTTTTCTTAGGAGACTGGCGTTCTACGGTTATTCCGGCAATTGCGGTTCCGGTTTCTTTGGTGGGAACATTTGTCTTCATGACATTCTTTGATATTTCATTGAACTTAATTACACTATTTGCTTTAGTACTTGCAATTGGGGTCGTAGTCGATGATGCGATTGTAGTTATCGAAGCCGTTCACGCTAAGATGGAAGAAGAACATCTCTCGCCGTTTAAAGCTACTAAAAAAGCAATGCATGAAATCGCGGGGGCAATTATTGCGATTACTTTCTTGATGGCGGCAGTATTTATTCCTGTTGCTTTTATGTCTGGTCCTGTTGGAGTATTCTACAGACAGTTCTCTGTGACTATGGCAACTGCAATTATTCTTTCGGGTATTGTGGCTTTAACTTTAACGCCGGCACTTTGTGCGATGATGCTTAAAAACAATCATGGTAAACCTAAAAAGAAAACCCCTGTAAACATGTTTATAGATGGTTTTAACAACAAGTTTAATCTTGCTCAGGGCAAATATCAAAATCTGTTAGGTAAAATCGTTAATAGGAGAGCAGTTACTGTTGTGGCTCTTTTGGTATTCTGTGCCGGGACTTGGTTGATAAGCAGTTCTGTTCCTTCTGGATTTATTCCGAATGAGGATCAGGGAATGTTTTATGCTGTTATCCAGACACCTCCAGGATCATCATTAGAAAGAACAAACAACATTGCAGAGCGACTGCAAAAAATTGCCGAAGGTGTAGATGGGGTAAAATCTGTTTCTTCGTTAGCGGGTTATGAAATTCTGTCTGAGGGTACTGGTGCCAATTCTGGAACTTGTTTGGTCAATCTTAAGGATTGGAGTGATAGAAAGCATTCTGTTATCGAAATCATGAAGGAATTAGAAGAAAAATCTAAAGACATTGCTGGAGCCAATATCGAATTCTTTCAACCGCCTGCCGTTCCTGGTTATGGTGCAGCCGGAGGATTTGAACTTCGTTTGCTGGATAAAACAGGTACTGTAGATTACAAAAGAACAGAACAGGTAAACAATGATTTTGTGGCAGAATTGAACAAACAGCCAGAATTATCAAACGTATTTAGTTTTTACAGCTCGAGTTTCCCGCAATACATGATGAAAGTCGACAATGATCTGGCACAGCAAAAAGGCGTTTCTATAGAAAATGCAATGAATACTTTGTCCACTCTTGTTGGTAGTAACTACGAGATTAGTTTTATTAAATTCGGGATCAACTATAAAGTAATCGTTCAGGCTTCTCCAGAATATCGTGCGCAGCCAGATGATATTTTAAAATTGTATGTGAAAAACGATCGTGATGAAATGGTGCCTTTTTCTGCTTTCATGAAATTAGAAAAAGTATACGGACTTTCAGAAATTACGCGTCACAATATGTACACTTCTACGCAAATTAGTGGTTCTGCTGCGCCGGGTTACAGTTCTGGTACTGCAATTAAAGTCATTCAAGAAGTGGCAGCCAAAAAATTACCAAGAGGATATGATATTGACTGGGCTGGTATTTCTGCCGATGAGGTAGCACAGGGAAATCAGGCAATTTGGGTATTCCTGATCTGTTTAGGATTTGTTTATTTGGTTTTGGCTGCACAGTACGAAAGTTTTATTCTGCCATTATCCGTAATTCTTTCATTGCCGGCAGGTATTTTTGGAGCTTTCCTTTTATTAAAATTAACGGGATTAGAAAACAATATTTACGCTCAGGTTGCCATGGTAATGCTTATCGGATTATTAGGTAAAAATGCCGTACTGATTGTCGAATTTGCGATTCAAAGACATGCCGCTGGAAAATCAGTGTTAGATGCTGCAATGGAAGGAGCAAAAGAACGTTTCCGTCCGATCCTGATGACTTCATTTGCTTTTATCGCCGGATTATTGCCGCTGGCATTTGCAACAGGTCCAGGTAAAATCGGTAACAGAACGATTGGTACTGCAGCAGCCGGCGGTATGCTTGTAGGAACCATTTGCGGTGTATTTGTAATTCCGGGCTTGTACTACATCTTTGCCAAAATTGCTGAAAAACACAAATTGGTAAAACATGAAGAAGAAAATCCATTAACAGAAGAAATCGACAATAATCATGTATAAAGTTAGATTATACCAATATAGTGTCGCATTAGGACTTTGTCTTGCTGTAACGGGCTGTAAAGCTCCTGCGGCAGAGACCAATACCAATGCATTGAGTGCTGCAGTTCCGCAAGATTTTGGAACACTAAAAAGTCAGGACACAACCAATACAGCAACGCTGCAATGGAAAGAATTTTTTAAAGATCAGAACCTAAACGAATTGATCGATACAGCGTTAAAAAACAATCAGGAGCTGAACATGACTTTGCAGGAAATTGAAATTGCAAAAAATGATATTCGAGTTCGAAAAGGATTGTTGCTTCCTACTGCCGGAATTCGTGCTGGTGCAGGAGTTGAAAAAGTAGGACGTTATACAAGTCAAGGTGCAGGTGATGCAACGACAGAAATTAAACCGGGTGTAGAAACGCCAGATCCGCTTGGAGATTTTACAATTGCCGCTTACGCGAATTGGGAAGTAGATATCTGGAAAAAACTGCGTAATTCTAAAAAAGCAGCCGTAAACCGTTATCTAGCAACTGTTGAAGGAAAAAATTTCGTAATTACGAATCTAATTGCAGAGATTGCAGATTCGTATTATGAATTATTGGCTTTAGACACGCAGCTGGATATTGTAAAACAAACCATTACGCTGCAAAGCAATGCATTAGAAATTGTAAAAGTACAAAAGCAGGCAGCTAGAGCGACTGAGCTTGGAGTTAAAAAATTCGAAGCCGAAGTTTTAACTTCTAAAAGTTTAGAGTTTGCTATTTTACAGCAGATTAAAGAAAACGAAAACAAAATCAATTTTTTGTTAGGACGTTATCCGCAGGAAATAAAAAGAACACACAACGATTTCTTGGCTATGCTGCCAGCTGCAGTTAATTCGGGTATTCCATCACAATTATTGATGAACCGTCCAGATGTTAAGCAGGCCGAATTAGAATTGGTTGCTGCAAAATTAGATGTAAAAGTGGCTCGTGCAGAGTTTTATCCTTCATTGGATATTTCTGCTGCAGTTGGAGTTCAGGCTTTTAAACCTTCTTATTTGTTGACCATGCCAGAATCACTTTTATATTCTCTTGCTGGAGAGTTAGTAGCGCCTTTGATCAATAGAAATGCCATTAAAGCAGAATTTTCTAGCGCGAACGCAAGACAGCTTCAAGCTTTATACAATTATGATAAAACGATTTTGAATGCTTATTTAGAAGTTTCAACACAGCTTTCTAAAATAGAAAACCTGCAGAAAGGGTATGATTTAAAATCAAAACAAGTTGAGGCTTTAAATACTTCAATTGATGTTTCTAATGATTTGTTTAAATCGGCACGTGTAGATTATTTCGAAGTTTTGATGACACAGAGAGATGCATTAGAAGCAAAACTAGAATTAGTGGATACTAAAAAAGAACAGTTAAATGCTGCAGTCCATGTTTATAGAGACTTGGGCGGCGGATGGAAATAATTTTGCCTGTTAATTTGTAGTGAAAAGCCTTTTGAGAGTAAAATCTTGAAAGGCTTTTTTATAAAGTAATTTCCAGAGATCTTTAATTTTGAATTTAAGCGCAGAGTTTTTTAATCTTTTTAAACAAAACTCAAAGCTTTGCAAACGCTGCGTAATTCTTAGTGCACTTTGCGTTTAAAATAACTAAGCCTTTAAAAACTGAAAAGCTTTTTTATTTAGGCAGCACTATTTTTGCTTTGAAACCTTTATTTATTTCAGTTTCAAAAGAAATATGCCCATTAACAGCCTGAACACGGCTTTCCATGTTTTTAAGACCGCTTTTTGCAAGATTGGTTGTTTCGCAGCCTTTTCCGTTATCCGTGTAGTTTATTAAGACAGCGTTTGGAGTGTTTTCAAATTTTATTGCAGCAAGACTGGCCTTACTATGTTTTTTCATGTTTACCATGAGTTCCTGCAAAATTCTACTGATGGTAATTTTTTTAATATCATCAATAGTTTCCCATTCAATACTTTCGATATTACTAATCAAAACATTTTGTTCGTTGGTGCTGTAAGCCGAGAGCATTTCCTTGATGTTGTTAGTAAAATCTGCACCGGTTTCAATACTGTTGTTTTCTTTAGAAATTCCCCTCACGCGAGAATAAATATCATCCAATTTCTGGAGCAGGTTTTCTTTTGTGTTTTCGGCGGCCAACGGTTGGGATTCCGTAAAAGCAATCACGTTGTAAACATCGTTTGCCAATTCGTCGTGAATTTTTTTAGCAATACGCGTTTCCGTTTCGTACGAAGTTTTGACTTTGATGGCCTTATTTTTATTTCTAAAATAACGGATTAAAATGGTTATTAAAATCACTAAAAAGACAAAAATAATTGCAAAAACGATGCGCTGGTATTTTGCTTTTTGTAAGGATAACAAGTTTTCTGCTTTTTCCAGACGCAGTTTTTCATTTTCGTCTTTTTCTTTTTTAGCATCGTATTTTATTTTAGCCGACTTATTTTTAAAGTTATTTCGAACCTTAATAATACTGTCGTTTAAGGTAAAATACCTTTGCGTGTATGCAGGCGTTTTAGTAGTATTATCATTAGAAATTAAAATTTGAAGTGCTTCCAGTCTTTCATCAACACTATTTAATCGGGTTGCGATTTTATATGCTTCCATCGCATGTTCATCAGATTTTTGAGGGTCTTTTTTAGAATAATAATCAGCTAAGTGCAAATAACTCTCAATACTTCCATAGATATCTTTGTTTTCTTTTCTTTTTAAGAGAGCTTCACTCATTAAACGAAATCCTTTTTCTTCTACTCCTTTTTTAAAATAAGCGTAACCTAAGTTGTCAAGATCTCTTGATTTGTCAAACGATATGGATTTGCTGTAGAATAGTTTATTTTTTAAAATTGACTCTAAAATAGCAATTGTCTTATCATATTTTTTCTGAAAGATATAGACTGTTCCAATATTACTCATGGGGGCAGATTTTCCAATAGGGTCTGTATAATCTTTTATTGATTCTTTATAGTAAAAAATAGCATCATCATAAAGTCCTAACTCTTTATCGGCAATTCCCATTATATTATATATGTCAGCTGTATAGCCATTTCTTTTTTTAAAAAGAGGCAAAGCTTCAGTTAGAGTTTCTTTGCTACCGTAATAGTCTCCGTTAACCTGTTGTATACAAGCAGTTTGTATGAGTATGTATCCTATGTTAGCACTATCTTTTAAAACTTCATATAGTTTTTTGGATTTGTTGAACTGATAAAAGGCAGTATTGTAATTTTGTTTTTTTAAATTTTCAATTGCTTTATTACGTAATGCGAGGGCTTCTTTTCTTACAGGCACTTCATTAAGATTTACGGTCTCTTTTTCCTGACAGGAAAAAAGAAAAAGGAAAAGAATAAAAAGAAAAATCGGGGACCGTAACATACAAGTTTACTTTCCCCGAAAATAGTAATTTATTAGATACTAAAAACATATTTTTTAGTCATCTGTTGGCGGTGGAGTATTACCACCAACACCACCTTTATCACCAGGACCATCACCATCAGCATATCCAGATTTTAAAGGCTTGATATCTTTTTTAGTTTCCGTTTTTACAGGAGTCTCGTACTCATCAGGAGTACAAGAAAATATGGTAAATAACAACGCAAAAGCGCTTATAAGTAATAATTTTTTCATTTTTATTGATTTAGAAATTAGACATAGGTATTGCTGTCCGGATCGAGATCCAGAAATTTATTGGCGGCAATACCAATTGATTGAGGGAAGTGATATGTGTAGACTGTAAGATGTTATTTATACTTCCCGAATAAACTCGATCTTACGGCTTTCCACATTGATAATTAGAACTAGTTTTCTATTTTTGTTTTAGTCTGCAGACAAAACTTGAACTAATTTCTATGGCAAAGAAAAGGCGCTTTGAGGGCATTGTAGATGAGGAATTCCCAGAATTCCCGTGTTTTCCTGAGATTCCCGTGAATTCCCATGAATTCCCAATAAAGCGAAAATGCAATGCTTATTTTTTTTATTAATTGTTTATTTAATTCGAAACAAACCTATATTATAATAGATGCAATAAGTCTGGAAAAAGTTGGCTGCGATCTATTAAAAAAACATAGGAATAATATAGAATTTGGAATAAAAATTGAAAGGACTGGTAAGGCTTAATTGTAGAAGTCGAAAGTAAAGGCATAGAAAAAATATTTGAGTGAAAAATAAAATTACAGAGTCAAAAGAAGTTCCTAAAAAAGGTAAAATGAATAATACATTAGAAGAATATAAAAAGGCAATTAAAATTAAATACGAGACCGAAAAAGAGGGAGCGTATTTTGATTTTTTATACAGTCCTTCGCGCGGAAAACTCCGCGATTTATGCTGGCTTATTTTCGAAAATAATCCGAGTCGAGACGATTTAAATATTTTTAAAACGTTATTTGGTCTTGACTTTGATTATGCTCAAAAAAATAAGTTTAAAGAGCAGAAAGATAAATTCAGGCCCATTGAAACTTTCTTTAAAGGCGAAACCGATCCGTCGAATATTGACGCGATTAATCTTGCAGCAGTTCTGGTCGATTTTCAGCCGCGACCTTTTAAAAAATTTGTAGAAAAATGCAGAATCATTGAACCAAAAGAAATGGAACCTGCAGTTGGGCCAATAGGCGAAGCTGAACTAAAGAATGAGATCATAGAGGATGAGGATTTTGTGGATAATAAAAAGAAAGAGTCAAAAGAGCCTCCTAAATTGGAAGATCTCTTTTTAGATTTTAAAGATTTATTTTCTAAAGAAAAAATTCAGAAAGTCTATCCTAAGAAAGTAATTACGGCTGCAATTGGGGTTGTCGCTGCAGTGTCTTCTGTCTGTTTGAATTTTGTACAGAAAAAAGAATAAGTGAATGAAGAGCATTTTGAAAATTAAAATGCTTTAATAGATAAAAAAAATGATTTTTTAAGAAGTAATTCTGGAAATAAAATAGGTAGTTTTTCGGCATATATTTACTGTTATTTACACTATAAAGATAAGAAAAAAAATCGGCTAAACCTATTGTAAATCACTGAAATGACTGAATTTTAAGGTTGTTTTTTGAATTTTTTTTTTTCTGAAAAACTGTTCCGTTAACTGCTATATTTTGAGACCTTTAAAGGATGTTTTTTTAGAAATTTCAAATGCTTATATTTATAAAACATTAAAATCGATTTTGATTTACAATAACCATCAGTTTTAAAATATTTTTTATGAAAAAACTTATACTTCTTTTAATTGTTTTATGCTTTTTGGGCTGCAAAAAATATGTGGTAGCGTTTGAACAGCCAACCAATAGCAAACTAGACAATTTAAAGCTCGAAATACTTTTGGATAAAGAGAAAGTTCAAGAGATTAACTTAAAAGCTACCAATGCACTGCCTGCCTACGAGAAAGCCGAACTTTCAATTTCAGACGACGGAAAACATCTTTTGCAGGTTAAAGCAAAAGATACAACCTTTAGTTACGAAATAGAGTATCCTAAAGAAAAATACATTATGGTTACGGCCCATTTAAAACAAAATGGAAAAATTCATGTTGGAATTTTAAAACAGTCTTATCCGTTTAGATTTAAGTAGTTGAATTCTAATGTCGTTGATTTAACCGCAAAGTTCGCAAAGCTGTATAAATAAAGCTTTGCGAACTTTGCGAACGCCTTAGCGCCCTTTGCACTAAAATTCAAGGTAAATTATTCTAAGACAAAAAATCCTTAAACCATAATCCAGAATGTTTAATGGTTCTTTTTTGGGTTTCAAAATCAACATGAATCAATCCGAATCGGGCGTTGTAGCCTTCTGCCCATTCAAAGTTATCGGTTAAACTCCAGACAAAATAACCATCAACGTTTAATCCGTCATTTTTGGCTTTTAAAATTTGTTCCAGATGATCTTGGATAAAGTGGGTTCTTTTGATATCGTATACTTTTCCGTTTGAAACAGTATCAGGAAAAGCAGCGCCATTTTCGGTAATGATAATCTTTTTAATTCCTTGATATTCGTTAAATTTCTTCAAAACATGGTAAAGTGCAGGCGGATATACTTCCCAGCCCATATCGGTCGAAATTACATTTCTTTTCTCAGCACTTACCAATTCAGCGCCAATGTAGGGCGTTAGCAGCGAATATTTTACTACTTCTCGAGTATAACATTGCAGGCCTATAAAATCAAAATCAAACGCCAGATTATCAAGATCGTCTTCGCGAATATAATTATTGAGTTTTTTGAGAACCGGAAGATCTTTCTGCGGATAACCCAATCCTAAAATCGGTTCAATGAAAGTACGGTTCAGTAAAGTATCAACTCGTTTTGCAGCTTCAATATCTTTAGAACTTTCTGTTGCGGGCTCAATGTGTGTGCAGGAAAAAGTAGTTCCGATATTGGCATCAGGTATTCTATTTCGTAGTATTTTGGCGCCCGCAGCCGTTGCCAGCGTAACATGATGCATGGCTTTTAGGTAATTGGTAATTCCTTTTTTGCCTGGAGCATGAATACCAAGAAAGTAACCGGCTCCAGTAAATACAGAAGGTTCGTTAATTACCATCCAGTTTTTGACACGATCTCCAAAATATTGAGCACAAACTTCGACATAATCAGAAAACCATTTTACAGAATCGCGATTTGTCCAGCCGCCTTTAACTTCTAGAGCGTGGGGTAAATCCCAATGATACAGTGTGATCCAAGGTTCAATACCCGAAGCAAGAAGCGAGTCAATAATTTTGTTGTAATATTCTATTCCCGCCTGATTTAAGGGATGAATTCCTGTCGGCATAATTCTCGACCAGCTTATCGAAAACCTGAAATTAGGAATATTTAAATCGCGAATTAAGTTAATATCGGATTGGTAAGAGTTGTAGAAATCGCAGGCGATGGCAGCATGATGACCGTTTTTTATTTTTCCTTTTTGAGAAGTAAAGACATCCCAAATAGACGAACCTTTTCCGTCAGCATCATGAGCACCTTCAATTTGGAAAGCAGCGGTTGAAACACCCCACAAGAAATCTTGTCCAAACTGATCTTTGTTCAAAAATGAGTTTTCAATTTTATTCATTCAAATGTACTTTCCGTATTTAATTTGTGATTCATTAATGAAGGAAAGAAGATTGCATAGCTCTTAAAAAAAGCCATTCTTTGAATGATACTAGAAATTTTAGGTTAAAGAATTTCATAACGATTAGTTTTATATCAAATTAATAAAACTAATGTGAATTTATTGTAAAGTGATTATTATCAAATAATTAAAAATAACAGATGGAAAGATTTTAGTCTTCCCATCCGCAAAGTGTTAAGCCAAGTCCCTGTGCTTTTTTGATCGTTGTTTTTACAGTTTCACTACGGCAGCTCGATAAGCCGCGGCAGTTTTCTTTATAGTGATATTTTTTTGCTCCGGCAGAACCGCAAATGTAAACGTTCGTTTCAGGCGGATGAAATGAGGTTAAAAAAACAAAAAGTAAGAGCAGCGTATGTTTCATTATATGTTTTATTTGACAATTAAATTGTATTGATTTCCTTTTTTATCAACGGCTTTTAATTTTCCGTACGAGACCCATTCTGTATTAATTTCGATTTCGGCCACGGTATCTCCGGTCAAAATTCCGGCGCCGTATTTTCCCTGTACATTAATATTCCCGCAAACCGAATCGCCTTTTTCATTAATTCCTTTTACATCGTAATTGTATTCGTAGTTTCCTGGATTTCCGGTTCGGTATTCGTATTGATATGTTTTATTGACATGATACGTTTTAGCCTCTTCCGGTGTAATGGTTTTACGGTCGTCCGCTGTGACAGCGGTTTTGTAAAACGAATTTACTTGCGGTAACGGAGGAGGGGCAGAAGACTTTTCGCAGGAATAAAATGAAAATAATAAAAGTAAGATGAGGTAGTTTTTTGACATAGGCGGTTGTGGTATTAGGTTAGCTTATAAAAATCTAGGATGTGATAAATCTAAATAGAATTCGGTATTTTAAAATGAGTACTTATACCTGAATTTGCTCTTCATAAACTTCGATTGTTTCTAATAATTCTTTTTCGAATTGATAAATATCATCAATAGAAGAAATAGGCAGCTTTACCTCTGTTTTGTTATCGTTAAAAAGACTGATGTATTTTTTACTTCCGTTGAGGTGAAGTCTTGTAAGCGGTTTTCGATTATTATCATCTAAAAGGATTCCGAAATACGATTGAGTATCACGATATACAATGCGTTTTATGGGAATCTTTCTTCGTAGAATAGCAACCACTATCCTATAACCTTCCAATTCTTCTTCTGTAGTTACAATTTTATTATCGTCTTCAACAACTTCAATTTGTTCGTCTTGCTGTTTAATCGTTTCTTTGGAAAGCGCCGCATTTAAACGATCATTGATTTTTTCGCTGATAAATTGATTTAATGATTTTTGAACCAAATCTTTAAATTCATCAACCACTTTTTCAGTCAATCTTCCGGTGTAAACTTTATTAGCAAAAAACTTTGTAAAATCATTAGATGGATTTTCAAGTTCTGTATTTATCTGCTTTTTAATTTCTTTGATGAATTTTAGCGAACTGGCATTGCTTACAATATTTTCAACATTAAAATTAGACTTATGAAACTTTGTAATTTCATTGATCGTATTTTCTTTCAGATTCGTAATATCAAATTCTAAAAATGGTTTTTCGTCCATTTTATTTTGTGCGTCCAGATCAGTAAAAAACTGATAAGTTATTCCGTTTGTCAAAAGTGCAAATCGTGTTTTGGTAACATGAAAATAACGGAATAACTGAGAGTTATGAACCGTAAGTTTTTCTTTCCAGCTTTTGCACTCTACAATTATGATAGGTTCTCCATTTTGAAAAATGGCATAATCTACTTTTTCTCCTTTTTTCAGTCCCAAATCGGCTGTAAATTCTGGAACGACTTCCAGTGGATTAAAAGCATCGTAGCCTAAAACATGAATGAACGGAAGTACAAAAGCGTGTTTGGTTGATTCTTCGGTTTCAATTCTGTCTTTTAGCTGATTTATTTTTTCTGCTAATGATTTTAGTTGAATTGCGGTTTCCATAGTATGATATTTTTTGGATTTATTTATTGTTTATCAAATAAGTCTTTCGGCGATTTCTTCCTCATTAATAATAATCTGCGAAGGAAGGATCATCTGAATCTTATTGTCAATAGGATTCTGGAAAATTGAAAAATTTCCTCTGCAATTTTTATATCTAAACTGAAATGCTTTTAATCCTTTTATAAAACCTTCCTTTTGAGTTGTTTCAAAAACATAATTCGAACAGGATTTTTTAAAAATGCATTTTTTTCTGCTAGATTGAGGAATTAAAAACCAATACAAACGAATGGTTATTAAGATGAAAAATTTCATTTTTTTTGAAAAACAACCATTTGATTATTTGTTGTGTAACCTGGTTTGGCTCCAAATCCAAAACATCCGTTATCAGCATGAACAAATGTTGATACGCTCTCTAAACTCACATATTCCCAGCCTATATTGGTGTAAGTTTTTATTAAACTTTCAAGTTGTTCAGCAACATGATTTGAAGTTCCTTTTTTAGGATCGATTGAAGCTACGAATGGGACTACTTTATATTCCATATTTTTTAGTTTTACTTAGCATTTGAATTAATTATAACCCAAAAGTAAAACCTATCAAAACCAGTATTTTATGGAAATCCGTAATAGGTTGCAATATTTTTAAAAGAAGTTTTTCTGAGGCGGGTTTAAACAGAAAAAAGAGGACAATGAAGTTCCTCTTTAAACAAGTAGATTTTGCTTTTTTTTTTTTTTAATCTTTTTGTAAAATAAAATCTTTGATGATTTTATCCATGTTTGACGGCAGGTCGGCATTTTTAATTTCGAAATGTTTTATTCTCATTTCAGAGAGCCATTTATTCCAATATGCTTTAATTACCTTTTCTTCAAACGGATTATTTTTGTTAGGATTTATTCCTAAAACTAAAACCTCAAGATTTGATAAGTCAGCGTCGATTTTAATGAAACCAAAATTTCCTGAATCAAATTTTTTCTCCCAATCATTGGTATTTAAGCCATTTTGTTTGATTAAGGGAGGTGTTAAATAAGTGGATAAATTTCCTTCTTTGATTTGTGTTCCGTCATAAAACATATAACCGTCAGTCAAAATAATCAGGACATTTCTAAAACCTTTTTCAATACATTGATCTTTTACCTTATTGTCGAAAAAGTTCCATATATCAGAACCGATATATTTATCATCTTTAATTGCAGATTCATAAATAGATGCGGTTTTTGAAGAATAGGTCTCATTTATAGAATTTAATAATTCTTTTGAAGCATTATTTTTATCAACTGTAATTCGCAATTGTTTTGAAATTGAATTGATTGCAGCATTTTCAGGTTCAGGATTAAAGAATAATTGCATTTTGTCGTCGATCTGTCTCATTCTTTTCGATTTTAAGTGCTGGGTAAAAGCTTCAGAAACCGATTTTATATATCCTAAATCCCTTTGATAAATTTCCATAGTTGGGTTTGGATTTTTTTTGAGACTTATTCGATCCGATAAATCAATTAGAATGCTGATATTATAGTTTTCGGAAACAGAACTTTTAACGGCAGTTTCTTTTTCTTCATTTTTTGATTCTTCCTTACACGAAAAAAATAAAATCAATAATAAAGGCATTGTGATTCTTAGTATATTTTTTTTCATAGCATTAGTTTTTAAAATATACTAAATGTTGAAAATCGGGATCCACCAAATTCAGTCTTCCAAGATGTTCTTCGGATAAATTTTCGCAGCTTTCCAATAGTTCCACTTTCTCTTTATGTGGTAAAGCAATTTCTGTATTAATCGCCTGAAACCATCCTTCTTTGTATTGATGATGATAATGCAGATATTCTTTTACAGGAAAAACAAAACCATCTATTTTTAATTGTAGTTCAGATATTTTGCCATTTATAGTGACAATCTGTTCTTTAAAAGTATTTATTTTATTGGCATATTCTGTTTTAAGTTTTTCAAGGTTAAGTATGTTTTCTTTTTTACCTCTAATAAAAGCTCTTATTTTATCAATGTTTTCGAATTCTTTCATTACAAAATCAAATACAAGGCCCCAGATTATGTAGACTACAAAACCAGCAAAAATGATCATCCAGAATTCAGGTTCCCCCAGAGCGATGTTTAAATTGTACGGTAAAGAATCGGTTGTTTTGTTAAATTCATATATTTTTTTCTCAATAATATAAGCCAAAAGAGAATCGAATAAAAAGGTAATGGCAAAAAGCGCGATAAGACTGAAAATATTTTTAATTCCTTTTCCTTTTTGCACCATATGAATTACATAGCCTAATCCCATAAAAACAAACGGAATTGTGACGACCAAAACACCTTCGAGCCAGCTGGCTTTAAAAGCATTGGTAAAAGCATCGGCATCAAAAATGGCTGCGGTTAAACTGTCATTTGAAAATTCTTTGAAAAAAGCAGAGTAAGAGGCAGAAATGTAAAAAACTAAAACATAAAGGGTAATAGGAAGTAATAGAATTAAACCAATGTAAAATTGCGCCTTAAGACCTTTTCCTTCTTCAATTCCGTATTTGTCAGGATTGCGTTTTACTTCGATGATTTCGTTTTTAATTTGACCGATATTATCATCAATATCCTGTTCTTTTTTCTCGTAAATACCAATCGCTGCTTCAGATTTTTTAAGTTCAGTTCTGTTTTTTTCCTGTTCTTCGCGATAAGGTTGTTTCAGTTTATCTTGTTCCATTTTTTGTTTTCGGCACTGGTCTTCAAAACTCATATATAAATTTTGCAGGCACGCTTTTAAAACAATTGGTTTTCCGGTCGCTTTGACAGATGCGGCAAAACCGCTTTGATAATAAGTAATCCTAATTTGTTCTCTGTCTTCTTCATTGTCTTCTATAACTCTAATAGAAGAATCATCAGCCTTTTTTAGACTGAATAATTGTGAAAGTGTTTTCATAGTTTATGCGTTTAGTTGACTAATAATTTCTTCTTTCCCAATGTTTTGCTGCACACAATCTATAAGATAATCAGACAAATCATTGATGTTTTCTTCCATAAAATCGAATTTTCGACAATATTTTCTAAGCATATTAAGCTCGTCATCAGTAACTTTTCCGTCAGCCCAAATAATTCTGGTAAGATCGTATAAGTATTCAATTTTTGTATTCAAAGCTTCTGGAACTATGAATTCTGTGTTTACAGGATTTGAGAAAAGTTTATCAAGTTCCTCTTTTGGAATTCCTCTCTCGTCTGCAAAATGATACAGCATCTGTAATTCTAATACATCAAAGTGATCGTCTGATAAGGCCATTTGATATAATCGTAAGAAATGGCTTTTAAGTTCTAATGTTATCATAGTTTTGGGGTGTTATTTTAAACTTTCGCATACAATTCCGTCTCCATCTGCATCCAGATTTTTATAGCAGCTTTTATTACTGTTGTATGCGGCTTGTGCCTGTGCTCTTGTTGCAAAATCGCCACAAGTTTTAGTAGGGCAGTTTGATCCTGAATTTGATCCTGAAGTAATTTCTTCTGAACCTCCAGATTCTGAGCATGAAATTGTTGAGATGAATGTCATAAAAGCCAAAATTAAAAGCATGCATCCGCTGTTTTTCTTTGAAAAAGATCTAGATCTGTTGTTGGCATAATGACCTTGAACGTAGGTTCCGTCTTTTCTGTAATATCCTTTTCGATATCCCATAATTATTAAAGTTTAAGTGTATAAATTAAAAATGTTAGAAATCCTGTAAATACAATTAGAACAAGACAACCGCTGTTTTGGTATCGAACTCCTGGAATACCTGTTCTGGTAGAATAGCCGTTTTTACTAAAGGTGCCTATCTTTGTCCTAAAACTTGGAGAGATACCAGATTTGCTGATGTTTAATCCGAGTCCGCCTCCAAGTTTGACTCTTTTTTGAAATCGAAAGCCCATAACTAAGTTGTATGACAATCGTTACAACAAGTTTTACATCCATTTGATTTGGAGTAAGTTTTTTTTGCTTGATCTACTGCAGATTTACAGTTAGAATAAAGACCAAGATATTTTTTACTTACGATACTGTCAAAATAGCGGCAATCATCAGTATGAACTTCATGATCGCTGTTTGACTGAGCGGTGTTGTTGACATAATAATGTTTCATGATTTTAAGGTTTTTTTAATTAGATTTTTGTTTTTAATAATCCAAAAGTAGAACCAATCAAAACCAGTATATTACGGAAAACCATAATTTGCAGCTTAAAACAAGAAATAAAAAAAGCCCCCGAAGGAGCTTTAAGTAATAGATTTTGAATGGATTAAATAATCCCCATATCTTTTGTAATTGAAACCAGATGAACGGTGTTATTGGCTTTAAAAAAGTCTTTGAGTTTAGACAATCTTTTTTCTACAGCACTTTTACTATTAGGTTTTACATCTGAACTTTTGAATATTTCGATAATTTCATCCTGCGAAGTTCCGTCAGACAAATATTTTAGGATTTTAATATCAACATCATCAATTTCGTAATTGTTTTTTTCGTGTAAAGCTGAAGCGATTTCGGGAGAAATAAATTTCTCGTTTGAGGTAGAAAGTACCTGAATGGCTTTTTTCAAGTCAACAATACTGTTTCTGCCTTTTAATACAAAAGCATCAATTTCGGAATTTTCAAAAAGGGATTTAATGCGGGGATTTTTATCTTCGATAGAATAAGCAATGATTTTTAGATTGGGCTGTATCTCACGAACTTTTTGAATTAGTTCGTCGCCGCTGCCAATTTTTACCTCTCGATGATCTTTTTTAAAAGATAAATCACTAATTAATAAATCATAGGGTTGATTATCTTGAAGAGCTCTTTTTATTTTTGTTAAGGCATCATCACAATATTTCGCATGTTGAAAATCAACAATATTCAAATCATTTAAAGTTTGCTTGACTGCTAAATTGAATTCTTCAAAATCTTCTGCTAAAATTACTTTTTTAAACATAGGCTTTTATTTAGGCATTGTTATTTTTACTTTAAAACCTTTGTTAGGTTCAGTGTCAAAAGTAATAGTTCCTTTTACAGCCGAAATACGGTTTTCCATATTTTGCAAACCATTTTTTGTAATTTTTGATTCTTCGCAGCCTTTTCCGTTATCTGTATAGTTTATAGATATGATATTGGCCAGGCTTTCGAACTTTAATGCTGCAAGAGAAGCTTCACTGTGTTTTTTCATGTTGACCATTAATTCGTGCAGTACACGCTGAATGGCAATCTTTTTTAGATCTTCCACAGCTTCCCAATTTACTTTTTCGATACCATTAATAATAACATTGGTTTGGCTGTTGTTGTAAGTAGAAAGCATTTCTTTTAAATTATTCTGATAATTGGGGCCAGTGTTGATGTCATTATTTTCTCGAGAAATGTCGCGAACACGAGAATAAATGTCGTCCAATTTTTGCAGCAGGTTTTCTTTGCTGCTTTCATTGGTTAAAGGCTGGGTTTGAGTATAGGTAATTGCATGAAAAACATCATTGGCTAGCCCATCATGAATATCTTTTGCAATGCGGGTTTCTGTGTCGTATGCTGTTTTTATTTCTACAAGACGCGTTTTGTGTTTATAGCGTTTTCTTAAATAAATGCCCAAAGTTACAAGAGAAATTAATGTTACAATGATAGTGGCAAACAAAATGACTTTGTCTTTTTCAGCTTCTTTAAGAGCGACCAAATTTTCAGCTCTTTCTAAACGAAGTTTTTCATTTTCATCTTTTTCCTTCTTAGAGTCGTATTTAATTTTGGCAAATTTGTTTTTATAATTATTTCTAATCTTGATTATGCTGTCATTTAAAAAAGCAAATTTTTGAGCATATTGAGTATTATTTGAGATCTTTTCATTTGTCATTAAAAAAGATAAAGCTTCTAAGCGCTCATCTATACTGCGTAGTTTTGTTGCTGTTTCGTATGCATTTAAGGCGTATTTTTTCGATTTTTGAGGTTCACGAGCAGCATAATATTCAGATAAATGCAGATTACTTTCAATACTTCCGTAATCTTCAGTAATTCCGTTTCTTGGTTCTAGGCTTTTTTGCATTAGCAAAAGCCCTTTTTCATTTAATCCTTTTTTATACAAAGCATAACCCAAATTATCCATAATTCGTGCTTTACTATTTTCAGAATTTGGACCAGATGTTTTTATTTTTAAAATAGAATCAAAAATGGTTATTGCTTTATCATATTTGTTTTGCAACATATATACAACAGCAATATTGTTTAGATTACGTTCTTTGTTTGAATAATCAGGGTGCTCTTTTATTGATTCTTTATAATAATTAATTGCATCCTCATAATTAGATAATTCTTTATCCGCAATTCCAAAAAGACTATTTATTGTGGCACTATAAACATCTTTTTTTGTGATAAAAGGAAGTGCTTCAGTCAGTGTTTCTTTACTTCCGTAATAATCACCGTTTATTTGCTGAATATAGGCCATTTGTGAAAGTACATAAACAATGTTGGCACTGTCTTTTAATTTTTCAAATAAGGATTTCGAAGTATTAAAATAGTAAAAAGCGTTATTGTATTTTTTCTCTTGATATTTTGCAATTGCTTTGTTCCTTACAGCGATCGCTTCTCTTTGTGCAATTGGATTTTTTATAGAAACGACTTTTTCATCTTTGCATGAAAAAAGTAGTAATGAAATAAATAAATAAAAAAACGAGGAACGCAGCATAATACTTACTTTCCCCGAAATTAGTGAATATTTATTCACAAAATAAAATATTATTCATCTTCTGGTGGCGGTGGCGGTATTGTTGGTAAATCACCAGGGCCGTCTGCATATGTTCGTGCGGCTTCTTTTTTAACTTCTTTTTTTATTGTAGTATCGTCTTCATCTGCGCTGCAAGAGAATAACATAGTTGTCAATAGGGTACAAGCTCCCCAAAATAATATCTTTTTCATTTTGAAATTTTTTAGATTGGTTATAGGCGTGCCTGTTCAGAACTATTCTGAATCATGTTTGGGCAATGCCATTTTTGGTGGGAAGTGAAGTGCGTAGAACAGTAAAATTTTCATTTATACTTCCCGGAATAAACTCCGTTTTACGGTTTTCCGCACTTTTAATTGAACTAGTTTAGTACTTTTGCTTAGACCTGCAGATCAAAGCGATAACTAATTTGTTGAGGCAAAGTAACGATGCTTTTGAGCCTGTACTCATAAGGAATTCCGGGAATTCCGACGAAGTTGAAGGAATCCGAAGAATTCCGAAAAAAACCTAAAAAATCCGATTAGATTATGCAGAACATTACTCAAGAAAAATTTAAAAAAGCGATTCGAGACAAATATGAAAGTGAAAGAAATGGAAAGAATTTTGAGTTTTTAAATAAACCATCACCAGCAAAACTTCGAGATTTGTGCTGGGATCTTTTTATGTCGGGAAAAAGTAAAGATGATTTAAATGTTTTTTCTAGTTTTTTTGGATGTGAATTTTCACCAGAAAACAAAAAGAAAGTATTTGACCAAACAGATAAGTTTAGGCCAATAGGTTTTTTTTATAAAGGAAAAACAGCAGATACTAATTATGCCGCTCTTGATATGGCGGCAATTTTGGTGGATTATGAACTAAGACCGTTTAATAAATTTAGAACGATTGGAACAACTGCTATAAAAGAGCAGGTAAAAGAGGTTGAGGTAAAACAGGAGGAAATAAAAGAAGAAGAAATAAAGAAAGAAGTTGAGGAAGTTGTTTTGGACAGTGCACAAGAAATGAATAACTTTTTTACTTCAAAGCCTGCAAATCATACAACAGAAAACCAGCAAGGAATTGTATCTGTACAGCAAACAGATATAATAGGTAAACGATTACCGAAGAAAATGAAATATGCATTAGTATTTGCAGCGCTATTGTTTGTAAGCGGTATAATTTACTTTGCATTGCCCCAAAAACATTGTATGCAATGGTCAGAAGATCATTATGAACTTGTAGATTGTGATTTGAAAGTAGAAGGATTTGCTGCTTCAAATCCGGTAGAACTTTTGGATGAAAGTTTAATAAATTTAAAAAAAATCAAGGTCTGCGATACCACCCAATATTTTGATAAAAACGGAAATGCAGTTATCTGGTATGCTAAAACAGCTAATGGAATTGATTTTTTTGACGGACACGGCAGGCATCCCGAAAGCAATAATTCATTAAGACCTGTTACTCAGTATATTATCAATAAATATGTGAAAAAGCCCTAAATTCCTTAGAAAACAGGCTTGTTTTTTGAAATATATGCGATTTATGTAAAATTCGAATTGTAATCATGAAATTTTGTGTAGGATTATACTCTTAATTTAGCAGTATAAATTTTTAACACATATAAACATGAAAACTAGAAAGATATTATTGGTATTAGCCTTAAGCTTGGGAGTATTTGCAACATCATGCAGTAATGACGATAATGAGGGAGAAACAATTATCCCACTACAAGGGAAATACAACCTAAGTCAAACAGGTTCAATTATTAACGGACAAGAAGTGTTGGTTAATGCACCTCAAAACGCAGAAGGGTGTAATAGAGATTATTTAGAGCTAAGATTAAGTAATACTGCAGTTATTGGAGATTACAACGGTTCTAACTGTGCTTTAACAGAAACTACAGGAACTTACGTAAGATCTCATAATGATTTAACATTAACTATTGGAGCTTTAAGTTCTACAAGTGATATTATGAATCTTACTAATAAAGAATTGAAAATTAAAGATAAAACGACTGGAATTATTACCGTTTACACGAGATAATTTACCGCTTTAATTGAAATTGTTTTTTTTAAGTTGAACTAAAAAAGGGCAGTAATTGTATTAATTACTGCCCTTTTTATATGGTTTAAAATATGTTAAGTTAAGCTGTCGGAATATAGATGTCAAACGAAGCTCCTCTGTTCTGAACTCCAGATGCTGAAATAAATCCGTTATGGTTTTCTACAATTTTCTTTACGATGGCCAGTCCGATTCCTGTTCCTTTATACTGATCTCGTCCGTAAAGACGTTGAAAAACTTCAAATATTTTTTTGTTGTATTGCGAATCAAAACCAATTCCGTTATCGGAAACCTGAATGAGGCAATAGTTCTGATCGGGTTTTAAAAGCTCGTTTTCAAAATCTTTTCCTGAAGCAATTTTACTCTTAATTTGAATAACTCCCTGTGTTTCGGGGTTCGAAAACTTCAATGAATTGCTGATCAAATTGTATAAAAGCTGTCTGAATTGAAAAGTAATAATGTCAACTTCCGGCATTGGGCCGACTTCTATAAGAGTGCCTTTTTGTTCGATTTCTTCTTTGAGATCCTCTTTTACTTCGTCAATAATTTTAGAAAGATCGGTTTTCTCAAAAACGCGTTCCTGAATATTGGTTCTGGAATACGAAAGCAAATCATTGATCAAAGTCTGCATGCGCTGTGCCGCATTCTGCATTCTTTTAAATTTATCTTTACCATTTTCGGATAAATTTTCCAGCTCTTTTTCCATAATCTGCGAAGCAAAAGTCTGAATTTTTCTAAGCGGTTCCTGCAAATCGTGGCTCGAAATATATGCGAAAGACTGAAGTTCTTTGTTCATTTCTTCCAGCTCAATGTTTTTTTGCTCCAGCTCCAGCGCATTTTGTTTTAGTTTATCATCGGCTTTTTTTCTTTCGGTCAAATCGTGGGTTACTTTAGAAAAACCAATAACATTATTTTGCTTATTATGAATAGCCGTAATTACCACACTCGCCCAGAATAAACTTCCGTTTTTACGGGAGCGCCAGCCTTCATGTACCACTTTTCCTTTTTCTCTGGCAAGCTGCAAAAGTTTTTCCGGAAGATGGTTTTTCTGATCTTCTTTTGTATAAAAAACAGCAAAATATTTGCCTACTATCTCTTCGGCTTTGTATCCTTTAATTTTTTCGGCACCAACATTCCAGTTTTCTATAATACCTTCAGAATTAAGATATAGAATCGAATATTCCTGAACTTCTTCGACCATTAAATGGTAGCGTTCTTCACTTTTGGTAAGCGATTCGTTAATCTGGATTAATTCTCGGGTTCTTGCCGTAACCTGCTGTTCTAACTCCTGAGAAAAAGCTTTTTCGGTATGAATATCGGTAAAAGCTCCAACCCATTTGATAATAGTATTATCAAGGTCAAAAACAGGTTCGCCAATCACGGCATGCCATCTGTAAACTCCGTCTTTGCGGCGCATTCTAACATCAGATCGGTAAATTTCTCCTGTCTTCAAAGCATATTCCCACGTTTTCAGACTTTCCTCAAAATCGTCAGGATGCACAATAGATTTCCAAGACTCCTCCGTTCCAGGTTGTATGCCGGTAAATTCGAGCCATTTTCCAGAGGCAAACAAAGCATTTCCTTCAGCATCGGTTTCCCAGATTAATTGTGGAATACTTTCTGTGAGTGAGCGGAATCTCATTTCGCTTTCTTCGATTTTTTTGCGCGTTACCACTTTTTCGGTTACATCGATAAGCGTAATTTTTATTCCAGAAATAGTATTATCGCTTTCGCGGACGGGTGCATACTCAAAATCTACATAAAATTCAGCACCGCCGTTTTCATCATCAATAAAAAGCAGCGACTCCGATTCAGAATACACTTCACCTGTTTCGTATACTTTTTTTAATAATTGGGCATATTTTTGTTTTTTGAGTTCGGGAAACAATTCTAATATTTTTTTTCCTTGAACTTCTTTTTCTTCTTTTTTCCAGATGTTTTTTAAAAGCACCAAATTGGCCATTTCGATCACAAAATCTTCACCGCGCAAAATTGCTTTTGGTACAGGAGACTGCATAATCAGATTACGCCATTTTTTCTCGCTTTCTTCTATTTGCTGCTGATATTGTTTTTCTTCTGTAATATCTCGTATCGTTCCAATAAGTTTTTCGGGCTGTTTGTTTTCATCATAAAAAACTTTTCCTTTTCCTTCGATCCAATGTACCGATTGATCTTTCCAGATTACCCGAACTTCATAATTTAGAAAACCCGAAGTTAAGGCTTCTTTAAAACCTTTATTTCGAACATGGATGTCATCGGGATGAAGGTGCGATAATAATTCTTCATGTGTCAGTGAAGTATCTTCTGTATAACCGCCTATAATTTCGAGGTATCTTTTGGAGTAAGTAGGTTTTCTGGTTTTTACATTTAATTCCCAAGTTCCAAGCTCGCTGGCCTCAACCACGATTTTAAGACGGTCCTCGTTAATTTCAATTTTTTTTCTTGCTTCTACTTTTTCGCTGACTTCTGTTACCGTTACTAAGATACCAGAAATACTGCCGTCTTCTTCTTTCAGCGGATTATAAAGAAAATCAAAATAGGATATTTCTTGTTTCCCGTAACGATTAAGAGGAACAGGAACTTCGTAACCATGAAAAGGAATCCCTGTTTTTAAAACACCGTCCAAAAGACTGCTTACGGTTTCTTTTACTTCAGGAAGCGAATCGTATAGTGATCTGCCGACAAAAGATTTTTCCTCACGATCAATAAGTTTAAGATAAGCTTCATTGGCCATTTCGACCACATATTCAGGACCGCGAAGAATGGTAATCCCGACAGGCGCCTGCTTTACAGTGTTGCGGAAACGTTTGTCGCTTTCTTCAATTTTTTTCTTGGCCAAGTTTACTTCTGTCACATCAACTGCAGTATTCATTACCCCGTAAATTTTTCCATTGGTATCATAAAGCGGTGTAAAACTGTAGTTAAAATAAAAAGTCTCCATCACACTATTCATCATCAAATCCAGACGCGTGTTTTGGGTATGAAAAGACTCTCCAGTTTCTAGTACTGCCGCCAGCTGCTCAAAAACGGACTGATTGTGCAGCTCTGGGAGAATTTCTTTGTATAATCTGCCAATTACATCAGGGCCTTTTCCCCAGACTTTTATGATAGATTCGTTCGCTAGTTCAATACGAAGTTCTTTCCCGACATAAACCGCAATCGGAAAAGGTGCGTTTTCTACCAGCTGTCGTATTTTTTGCTCGCTTTCTTCGACTTTGGATCGTGCCAAAACCTGTGCAGTCACTTCGGTAGCGATTGCAGCAACGCCCGAAATAGTTCCGTCGGTTTCTGTTAAGGCTTCGTATGCAAAATTGATATAGGTATTTTCAATCTGGCCGTTTCGGTTTAATTGAACAAAGTTTTCGTTGGCCGTGATTTTTTTGCCCGTTGTATAAACGCTGTGCAGTATTTCTTCCAGACCTTGTTTTTTGAGCTCGGGTAAAGCTTTAAAAATAGGCTGGTTAATAATTGTTTTGTCATTGGTGCCCCAGAGAGCAATCATTTGTTCGTTAGCAAGTTCCACAACATGATTTTCGCCTCTAAAAATGCACATCGCTACAGGAGCCTGCATGATATTGTTCACAAATCTTGCATTACTTTCCTGTAAGGCATCGGCAACCATTTTATTTTCAGTAGTTTCTACTACGGTAACCAAAATACCGCCGATTTTTCCGTCTTCTATTTTTATAGGGCTGTATGAAAAATCAAAATAACAGTCTTCTAAGTAACCGTTTCGGTGAAGGGGTACTTTAAATTCAGGAAAAGTAACTGCTTTCCCCTGCATGACATCGGCAAACATAGGGCCAATCGTATCCCAGATTTCAGAGAAAGTGTGCTGCGAACTTTTGCCCAAAGCTTCGGGATGTTTAGAAGCTCCCAATATTGGGCGAAAAGCATCATTATACAATTGTGTATAACTGTTTCCCCAGGCAATATACATCGCAAACGGATTGCTGAGCATCATTGCCGTCATTGTTTTTAAACTCTGAGGCCACTTTTCAGGATTGCCCAAAGGTGTTTTACTCCAATCTGTAGAAAGCATTATACTGCTCATTTCGCCCCCTTCGGATAGAAAATAATGTTCCTTTTTTTTGCGGTTCATTCAAAAACAAGTTTAGGGTTGCAATATAAAATTAGCTCTTTCGGGCTGCTTAAAATGATTCTCTGAAGCTATAGTCAATGCTTTTTCGATTACTTTTTTTAGTTTAGAAAAATCGCCCGGTTTTCGAATATAATAAGAAGCTCCTTTTTTGTATAGGTTATCTACTATTTCGCTGTCTAGTGAGGTCGAGAAAATAATTACCGGAAGATTTTGCAGCTTATGGTTTGCTTTGATCTCAGACAGACATTCCAAACCATTTTTACGCGGCATGTTTAAATCCAGAAAAACAACATCTGGCAGGTTTTTTAAAACATTATTTTGTAAATAGTCCATTAACTGTACACCATCATGAACCATTGACAGGCTTGTGGTTACAGGTATTTCATCGAGAGCTTCCTTAAAGAAATCGCAGTCATCATCGTCATCATCTGCGAGTAAAAGATTGTACTCTGTATTCATTCTTTAATCCCCTAAAATTTAATTGTTAAAAAACTTTCGATAAATTTAACATTTTTTAAGTCATAAAGAGCCTTTTTATGAAGAATGTTTTTTTATTCGGCATGTTTTTTTTATAAATGAATAAAAAAGATTAAATACTGCTGCAATTTTAATTGAAATTAAACGTTTTAATTAGAACTTAAATATCGTTCTGATATTTTTAATTTTATCGGATTTTTTTTTGATGCAGCGCTTTAAACCGTCAAAATCTCTTTTAAATCCAGCCATTTTTCACCATCAAAATTTACTGTTTATTGTATACTTGTATATCAAAGTGTAAAAAAAATATACACTTTTAAAAATGCAATATTCGCTAAATGCCTCTACAATAGTCTAGAACCATGTTGGCACGACGCTTGTAAATTGGGTTAATGTCTAAATCTTGAATGTGTTCGTTTTTTTATTTCTGTTTTTAGAAAGCAGCAAATAAATCGGAAAGAAAAGATTTTACTAAAAGCCCATAACAAGAAATCAAATAAGGAGAATAGCATGGAAAGCGAAACAATCACCTCAAAACAATTTTATGCAGCAAGTAACGCGGCGGTTATTGCTGATAATTCTTTAAACAGTTCTTTTTTCGGAACGCAGCAAAAAGCAGCCAAAGTAAATGTTGAACGACCAAAAAGCCCTTTTGGGTTAGCGGTTTTAATAGGAACCTTTGCCTTAATGCTCATAGGCAGTTATTCTGTTTTTTTATTACAGGATGATTTTGAGCAATTTCAATTAGAAAGAATAGAATCAACTTTAGGATTTCCTTTCTTGATTATTGCCACAATATTATTCTTTTACCAAGCAGGAGTATTTTTATACAGTTCTTACTTGTACTTAAGATACAAACCAATCCCATCAGTTTCTGATGAATTACTTCCGACGGTTACGATTATTGTACCGGCCTACAATGAAGGAAAGTTGGTTTGGAATACTTTATTAAGTCTTGCAGAAAGCGATTATCCAGCTCATAAAATGCAGATTTTAGGAGTTGATGACGGAAGTAAAGATGATACTTGGTATTGGATGCAGGAAGCAAAAGCAAAGCTGGGAGATCGTTTAGAGATTTTTCAGCAGCCAAAAAACCAAGGAAAACGTCACGCTTTGTACCGTGGATTTAATTTAGGAACTGGAGATATCTTTGTAACAGTAGACAGTGATTCTATTGTAAAAAAAGATACTTTAAGAAACTTAGTAAGTCCGTTTGCAGTAAATGACAAATGCGGCGCTGTAGCAGGAAACGTTCAGGTTTTAAACAATAAAAAAGCCATTTTACCAAAAATGCTGAACGTAAGTTTTGTGATGAGTTTTGAGTTTCAGCGTTCTGCAGAAAGTATGTTGGGATCTGTATTATGTACACCAGGAGCATTGGCAGCTTACAGAAAAGATGCTGTTTTAGAATGTCTTCCAGAATGGATCAACCAAACGTTTATGGGACAGCCGTCTGATATTGGAGAAGACCGTGCCATGACCAACATGATCTTAAAACAAGGTTTGCATGTATTGTTTCAAAAAAATGCGGTTGTATTAACCAACGTACCAGAAAACTATAACGGTCTGTACAAAATGTTCATCAGATGGAGCAGAAGTAATGTTCGTGAAAATCTGGCAATGGGAAAATTTGTTTTCAAAAATTTTAGAAAAGAATCTAAGTTTGGAGCTAGAATGTTGTTCTTGAACCAATTCTTCAAAATTGTAATGACGTATCCATTTTTAGCATTCCTGATCTATTTTGTTGCCGTACATCCAGTATTGTTTTTAAGTTCGACATTTCTAGGAATTTTAATTATGTCTACTTTCTCAATGGTGTTTTATGCTAAGAGATATGATATAGCCGAATCGTTCTGGGCGTATACTTATAGTATATTCTATACCTTTAGTTTATTCTGGATTGCGCCTTATGCAATCATTACAGCCAACAAAAGAGGCTGGTTAACAAGAGGTTTGTAAAAATATAAAAAGGAATATTTTAATTAAAAATAGATTCCTCCCCAAGAGAATATCTTTCTTTTTTTAAGAAGAACAGCTGCAAATTTGTTTTGCAGCTGTTTTTGTTTTAATGCCAATGGTTATTGGGAATATGTGTCTAAAAAAAACATTTTAAAGTACATCCAAAGGGTTTGCAATACTATTTTTCCTTATGTGCTTAGCCCAGAAAAGGCTGTCTGGCAGACAACCTTTTGAGGACTAATTAAAATAAAAAATAAAAATATACTGCTAAGCTCTTATTTGCCTGTTTGGGGACCAGGATTCATAAGTACTTCAACACTATTCGAATTATTGATGAGGTATGCACCAAGTTTCTGAATTGATTTTGCATTAATAGAATTAATGATTTTTGCATAATCTTTCTCATTCAGATATTGATTCTCATACAAATAAACTGCCGATAAAATGCCGCTCCAAAAGCTGTTCGTAATCTTAGATTCTTCACGTTGTTTGAGCATGGCTTTTTTAATATCTTCTAAATCGCTGGCATTTGGCGGATTGTTTTTTAATTGATTCAATTCTTTCCAGACAATTTCCATCAGTTTATCTCGTTTTTCTGGATTACAGTCAAAATTTAAAGCCAGATCGAAACTTGCGACAGGAAATTTTTGAAGACTTCCTTTTACCTGAACGCCATAACTGCCGCCTTCTTCTTCGCGTATGGTCTGCAAAAATCGCTTTGAAAGTAATTCGCCGATTATGTACATTTCATAAGCCGTCTGCTGCGAATATTTAATAGCTCCGGTTAAATTTACGTAAGCCGTTGTTTTCGGAATTTCCATCGAACGGTTAAAATGAACGGTTGTTTTTCCTTTTTTAGGTTCGATATTATGGTTTACAAAAGTTTCTTTTTCTTTTTCATCAGAAGCAATGTTTCCGATGTATTTTTGAATTAAACCAATTTGATCGTCTGTAATATTTCCAACAAAAACAAAAGTAAAATCGGCTGCATTGCGAATCCTGTTTTTATAAATGCTTTGTGCTTTTTCAAAATTGATGTTTTCAACAAATTTTTCATCAAAAATAAAAGTTCGCGCATTATGGTTTGAGTTGGCCAAAGCTACAGTATCGGCAAAAGCTCTTCCGTTGTCTTTTTTAAGGGTGTTTAATTTTTCCTGATAATTGTTTTTCAGAAGCGCAAAAATGTTCGGATCAAAACGTGGTTTTTCAAAATATAAATACGTCAATTGAAGTAAGGTTTCAAAATCCTGATGATTCGAACTTCCATCAAAACCTTCTGTATTTTCTCCAATATAAGGTGCTGCCTGCGCTACTTTTCCGGATAGTTTTTCGCGTAAAGCGGTAATATCAAAATTTCCAATTCCAGAAGATCTTGTTAAGGACGTTGCAATTTCTGCATTGTATAAATCTGCTGTTTTTACCAAAGATTTTCCGCCTTTGCTAAATGCCGAAAACAAAATCTGATCTTGTGAATAAGTCGTTGGCAATACTACAACTTTTGCTCCATTTGCCAGAATGTATCCTTTTGCTTTTTCTATTCCCGAAACTGCAAACGTGCTTTTTATTGGTGTTGCTGTCAGTTCTTTTTCTATCAGCGGGCTGTTGTTTTCTTTTTTATTGTACGGCTCCAAAGTCGACGCTTCTATTTTTGCCATTACAGCCAGAATATCTTCTTTTTTTGGAAGTTCTTTTTCAATAGATTCTGGACTATTGATCAAAACAACCTGATTGTCTTTGGTCTGGAGTGCTTTCGCGAAAGCGTTTACATCTTCTAAAGTAAGTTTATTAATCATTCCGACAACCAGATTATAATCGTCCTGGGCAGTTAAAAATGGTTTTGCCGTTAAGAAATAATCCGATAGTTTTCCTGCCCAGGTATCATTGTCTACTTTGTCTTTGTTTTTAATAAAATCATCGTACGAACTTATAAAAGCCTTTTTGGTTCTTTCGAATTCTGCTGCAGTCGCTCCGTATCTTTTAAAACGTTCTACCTCAGTATAAGCTTCAGTATACGCTTCGATTAGCCTTCCTTTTTTGGCAGCAGCGGTAATATTATAAGTAGTATTTAACCTCGAAATCGGAGAAAAATAAGACTGGATTCCCAAACTGGCACTTTCGTTTTTAAGTGTAATTTCTTTAAAACGATTGTTCAAAATGCTGTTGTAAAACGATCCTAAAATATTTTTTCGGGTTACAGAAGAATCTTTTACCAAAGGTTCGTCTTTAATAAAACGCAGCGAAATCGTAGTGTTTTTGGCTTCTTTATCGGTTGCGGTTCCATACGTTAAACCCTCGTGTTTTGGAATTTCAAAATAGGTGCGGACAGCTCTGTTTTTGTCTAACGGAATTTTATAAAAAATACTTTTTATTTTCTTTTCCATTACAACAGGATCTATATCACCGACAATAATAACGGCTTGTAAATCTGGTCGATACCATTTTTTGTAATAATCTTTAAGTTCTTTGTATTTAAAATTATTGATGATATCCAATTCGCCGATTACATCACGATCTGCGTATTTTGAGCCTTTGTACAAAACCTGATCAGATTGTTTTTTAAGTCTGAAATCGCTGGTTCTTCTGGTGCGCCATTCTTCGCGGATAACGCCTCTTTCGGCATCAATTTCTTCGTTGGTCAGCGACAAAGATCCCGACCAATCGTGAAAAACCCAAAGTGTAGAATCAATTAGTTTTTCGTTTTTTACAGGAACATTGCTGATGTTGTAAATGGTTTCGTCGTGAGCCGTAAAAGCATTGATTTCTTTTCCGAAACTGACTCCATTTTTTTCCAGCATTTTAATAACACCTTTGCCTTTAAAATGTTCGGTTCCGTTAAAAGCCATATGTTCCAGAAAGTGCGCCAGACCATCCTGGCTGTCTTCTTCTAAAATAGCACCAACATTTTGTACAAAGTAAAAACTGGCTCTTTCTTTTGGTTCTTCATTATGAAGGATATAATACGTCAAACCATTTTCAAGCTTACCTGAAACTACATTTTTGTTTAATGGAATAGTAGTTTTGAACTGCGAAAACATAAGGCAGCTTGTAAAAGCCATAGCTGCCGTTATGATTAGTTTTTGGTTGTAATACATGATTATCTTCTGTTTCTTCTAATTAGTATAAAAGCACCCAATAAGATGATAAAGGCTGGAAGTACTGCAATAAAAATAATTTTACTGATGTACAATGCATTAGCAGAGATCGTTATTTTTTTGTCTGCAGGTTCCGGACGTGTTGTGTCTATCGGGAATTCGTTGTTGGTAAACCAGCCAAAAACGTCTGTTACAAACTGGAATGTCCCAGAACCAGCTCTTCCAAGCTCGGCATTGCCCATAAAATCAGCATCACCCGATACTAATATTTTTTGTTCTTTTCCGTTTATTTTTCGCGTAAGCGCAACTACAAGCGGTACATTTTTCTGTGATGGCTGTTTTTTTAAATCCTCAGAAATCGCGATAATTCCAGATGGAGATTCCCATACTGGTTTACTGTTGGTCTGCAGTAAAGTTGTAGCAGTAAATCCTGATGCAGCAGCTGTTTTAACACCGCTGCTTCCTAAAAACGGAATAGGTGCTTTATTTTTGGAAATTTTGATAGTCTTTGGAATAGCTGCAGATAATTCTGTTTCTAAATAGGTAGGAACGTTGTCGCCGCTTTCCTGAACCAAACTTTGTTTGGTAAAACTCACGCCCAATTTATCAGTGATTTTTGCAACCGCAGAATTGGTTTCTGGCTCTGTCAAAATAATAACATCTTTTCCTTGATCAATATATTTGTTGATTCGGTCTACGGCGCCTTGGCTTAATTCGCTTTTTGGATCTGCAATTACTAAAATAGAAGTCTGAGCTGGAATATCCTGTGCGTTTACATCTACAGCAGTAACATCAAAACCTTGATTGATTAGTGAATATCTAAAAGAAATTTCGTTAAAACCTGTTTTGTAATTTTTGTCTCCGTTTTTGTCAATACTGCGTTCCATGTTGCCATTTACAAAAACAACTTTTGGAGCATCGGTTACCAAACGTTTTAAGGCTGCTGTAATTTCTTTTTCAGAAGGCATTTTAAAAAGATCGTCATAGACTCTTAAAAAGGTCTTTTTGCCATTGTATTCGATGGTTCTGATTAACCTGTTTTGTTCTGGTCTTAAATCAATTATTTTATGGATTTCTTCAGGAGTGTACAATTTTTTGAATTTCAATCCCTGTGTTTCGATCATTTTTTCGGCCAGTTGTTTGTCATTCAATCCAGGATTTAACTCATACAAAGCCGTATTGTTTGAGGTATCGTAATAATACACGTATTCCATTTTAAGCTGCGGCAAAAATCTTGAATATTTGTCAAAACTTGCGATATCGCTGTTCTGAGACGTAGGAAGCGCGTTATAGTAATTGATGTCTAGTAAGTTGTCATAAGTGGTGATTTTAATATCGCCATTAATTTGATTGACAACCTTTTGGCTGCTTTCTGTAAGTGTTCTGCTTTTGGTGCTTGTCATGTCAATATAGAAAGTCAGCGCCGCTCCGGAAGTAATGTATCCAAGTCCTAAAACACCTACGATCAATAAAGCATATTTTGAGATTCTTTTAGAAGTCGATTGTGCGTCTTTACCAGTTTGTAATTTAAAAATACTCAGACCAATAAAAAGACCGCTTACCAATACAAAATAGATTAAATCTTTACTGATTATCAATCCTCCGATCATTTCATCTGCACGTCCGGCAATAGAAAGGAAATAGGTTATGTCTTTAACATAATCGATGTCCTGCCAAAGCTTTCCGATAAAATTTAAACCTGCTAAAACGACCAAAGTACTAATTGCAGCTACCACTTGATAGGAGGTAAGACAAGACATAAAAAGTCCGATTGCAGCATAGGTGCAAACTAAAATGTAAAGTCCTAAAAGCCCGGATAAAATAAATTTAAGATCGACATTTTCTACTGAGAAATAAGTAATTCCGGCAATTAACCCTAAAACCGCAATAAAGAGCAGGCAGTAGGTGCAGATTGCGAGAAACTTACCAATAATAATATCTTTAATCTGAATTGGAGAAGAAAGCAAAAGCTTAATCGAACCGCTGTTAATTTCGCGGCTGATCAATCCCATTGTCAAAAGCGGCACATAGAGATAGAGATAATTCTGCACTTCAGGAAATAATCCGCTGAAACCTGAATAAAGGGACTGCGTTATATTATTTAATCCTTGTCCTATTTTCTGCGATTTTTCGAAACGCTCAATTGTGTTAAAAAATTTCCAGCTCGACTGAATGCTGAAAATAACTAAAACGACCCAGGCAACCGGAGAATAAAACATAGTGTTTAATTCCGTTTTAGCAATTCTGTATATTGTTTTCATTTAATTATTTTTTTAAAGTGCGGCTGCGTTTTTCGACGGAGCTTTTTTAGATAGTTGGGCAAAGATTTCGTCAAGCGAAGTTTTTTCAAATTGGATTTCACGGAGTTTCCAGCCATTCTGTACGCTGAGAGAAACAATCGTTTCGGCAATTTCCTGGCCGCCGTCAAAAGTGATTTTTACTTTTTTTGGAGTCAGAAACTCAGCAGCGGTTACATTGTGGATTTCTTTAAATGTTTCGATAGCAGGAGCATTTTCAAGCGAAACAATCAAAGTATTGGCTTGAATATAATTGTTAAAAGCATCCAAGGTATCCGCAAAAACCATGTGTCCGTTTTCAATCATTCTAATGTCTTCACAGGTTGCCTGCACTTCTGACAAAATATGAGAAGAAAAAATTACCGCTTTGTCTTTTGCAATTTTTTTGATCAGGTTTCGAACTTCCAGAATCTGGTTAGGATCTAAACCGTTTGTAGGTTCATCCAAAACAACCAATTTTGGTTCGTGAATAATCGCCTGCGCAATCCCAACACGCTGTCTGTAACCGCCCGATAAGTTTTTTATCAAACGATGACTGAAATGCGAAATACCGCATTTTTCTTTGGCTTTTTCAACCGCGTTTCTCAAATCTTCTTTTTTAACCAATCGTAACTGAGCACAGTGAATCAAGTATTCGTCTACTGTTAAATCTAAATGCAGCGGCGGTGTCTGCGGTAAAAAGCCTATTAGTTTTTTGGCTTCAACCGGATTTTCTTTCAGATTGATGCCATCGATATAAATATTTCCTTTGGTCTGGTTCAAAACCCCGCAGAGAATGTTCATTGTAGTCGATTTTCCTGCACCGTTAGAACCTAATAGGCCTAAAATTCGGTTTTCTTTAATTTCAAAATTAATGTCCTGAATTGCCCAATCCTTACTGTATTGATGCGACAATCCCTCAACTTTTACAATTGTATTTTTCATAGTATATTTTAAAACCTCAGGAATATTTTTCAATGTATATTCCTGAGTATTTTTTTAAGTTTAGTTATATCCTAAATTTTGAGTCAAAAATGGATTTGCAAGTCTTGCTGTTTCCGGGATAGGATAAAGCGCGTCTGTGGAGGCCCAGACTTTATCAGAAAGTGCACCTAAAACGGCATCGGCTTTTCCGGTTCTTTTAAGATCTAACCAGCGGTGGCCGAATTCTGCAAAAAGTTCGCGTTGTCTTTCTAAAGCAATTAAGTCCAATAATTCATTTTTATCGACTGTTGTGGCTAGGGGTACCAAGGCACGGTCTCTAATTACATTGACGTCGTCTCTGGCTCCGGTATAATTATCGGTCATTGCTCTAGCTTCGGCTCTGATTAAGTATACTTCTGCCAGTCTCAAAATAGTAGAACGTTCGGAAGGTGTTGTCGTATAAGAGTTTTTATATTTTCTTGGAGCCAAATACGTTACTCCAGAAACTGCAAAGTTTAAAGTCCAATTGGTTTTTCTGGCATCGCCTGTTTCAAAAAGAGTCGCACTTTTTCTTAAAAGAAACGGTGCATTGGTGGTAAATACTGCTCCGCCCTCGTAGGTATAAACGGTATTAAAATACGGAATCTGCAAAATAGCTTCATTGTTATTGGCAATAAACGGGCTGTTTGCTGCAGAAAGTCCTGTAATCATTTTATAAGTTCCCGACTGGTTGATCACAGCATCTGCGTGGGTAATGGCTTCTGTATATTTTCCTAAATAAAGATTTACTCTCGCCAGCATGGCTTCTGCAGCCCATTTTGGAGCTCTGATTCTTTGTGCTTTATAATCGGTATAATCTGTTGGAAGGTCGTTAGAAGCATCTGTTAAATCTGCAATAATTTGTGCGTATACTTCTGCCTGTGCATTGCGCGGCGCCAAAGCAGTTTTATTAACATCTGTACTTAAAACCAACGGAACATCTCCCCAAAGATTCGTCAAATAGAAATAAGATAAACCTCTGATGAATTTAGCTTCTGCAATCCATTTTTTACTGTAACTCGGTGTTAATGTAGTACTTTCGTTGATACCTTCAATCACAGTGTTGGCGTTGTAGATTACTTTGTACAAACTTCCCCACATGCTGTTTATAGTGCCATCGATTACCTGTATTTCATTAGATGTATAAACATTTGGAGCAAGGCTGTTTAAAATCAATTCATCTGAGGTCTGCCCTAATGTCGAATGTAAATTATTATAGTAAACATCTGTAACCATGCTTTTGTAAATACCATTTACTGCAGCTTCGGCAGTTACATCTGTTGCATAAACAGTGTTTGAAGCTAATTGATTGCTCGGAAGATCTACTTCTAAAATGTCTTCACAGCTTGTCAATCCTATTAAAAGGAAAAACGAAAATATATAGTGATATTTTGTTGAATTATTTTTCATAGTTTTTAGATTTAAAAAGTAAACTGAGATCCAAATGTGATGGTACGTAATGGAGGAAGGTTTAAACCTTGCGTTTCAGGATCCATTCCCTTGTAGCCCGTAATCGTCAATAAATTTTGTCCTTGTACCGAGATGCGAATGTTTTGTATAAACTTTTTCGATTTTTCGTCAAGCGGAATATTGTACGAAGCGCTTACATTTTTAAGTCTGATATAAGAAGCATCTACCAATGTTTTGTCTGATCCTATATAATTGAAAAAGCTGCTTTGATAAGCCGATTGTAAAGTATGTCCTAGAGCTAAATATTCGTTGTACTCATCAACTTGATAATTCGCAATACCGTAAGGATACCCCGGCTGAATACCTGTTGAAGACATCATGCTTCTTCCGTTTTGTTTTACGAATTGAAATAAGAAATCAAGAGAGAATGATTTATAAGAAATCGAATTCTGCAAACCGCCGTAATATTTAGGATAAGTCGGGCCATAATATTTTCTGTCCCCTTTTCCAGTGGCTTGAAAACCATTTAGTATTTTGCCGTCTCCATCAACATCTTCAAACTGAGAAGCACCATTGGTAACCCCTGTAAAGTGATACAAATTATAGCTGTTTAATGGTTTTCCGACAACGTACGTAGAATAATAACTGGTTCTTTCGATACCGTCAAAAGAAAGTAATTTGTTAGAATTTGTAGAGATATTAAATGAAGTGCTCCAGTTTAAATTTTTGTTGCGGATATTGGTTGTGGTAAAAGTAAATTCCCATCCTTTATTTTCTATTTCAGCATCCAGGTTGGTCTGATAAGAAGTAAATCCTGCCTGTGAACTTAACGGATAACCAACTAATTGGTTAGAAGATAAATTTCTGTAATAAGCCGCTGTAAAAGAAAGACGGTCGTTAAAGAAACCTAATTCCATTGCAGCTTCAAATTTAGTTGTTTCTTCCCATTTGTAATTCGGATTAGCAATTCTAGAGGCAGATAAAGCAGCATTATCTGTTCCGTAAGTCGACGCAGAATAGGTGCTTGCATAGGCATAATCCTGAGCGCCGTCACTTCCTACCTTACCATAACTTGAACGCAGTTTACCAAAACTTAACCATGATAAATTTTTCATCAAATTTTCTTCAGAGAAAACCCACGCCGCACCTACAGAACCAAAGTTTCCGTAACGGTTATTGATACCAAATTTAGACGAACCATCTCTTCTGAAGTTTACATTTAAAATATATTTATTTAAAATATTATAATTTACCCTGCTGAAAAGAGAAGCATATTTATACTCTGAAGTTCCGTTAGTCGAAGTAACATTAGCTGCAGAACCTGTAATTCCGATCAGGTTGTCTGCGCTGTAACCGCTTGAAGAAACAAAAGAAGGCATTTCAGAATTTCGGTGCTGCCAAGATCCTCCGACTAAAACAGCCAGATTACCTTTCCATAAAGAAGTATTGTAATTTAACTGTGGGTCAATACTGAAATTATTGGTCGTATTACTAGAAACAGTATACGATCTGATTAAGTTCAAAGTTGTATTTTGGGCTTTGTAGTACGCATTGTTAATTGCTGTTGAAGGCGTCGTTTGTTTGGCTAAATTTTCGGCTCTTCCAAAACCTAAATCTGTTTTAAAAGTAAATCCTTTTGCAATCTGAAATTCGATGTTAAAGCTCGAAACCAAATTGTTTCCTTTATCTTCAACTCTTCTGGTCAAAGCAGCAAGCGGGTTAATGTCGCTGAAATAAGTAGAAGCCCAGTAATAGGTTCCGTCTGGATTATAAATTGGTCTATTTGGCGGACTGCTCAAGGCATAACTTGTAATATCAAAATAAGGCAGAGTATTCTTATCAGAAGAAAATATAATTGAGGCTCCTAATTTCAATTTATTGTCTAATGCGCTGTGGTTGATATTAAAATTGGTTGAGAATTTATTGTAATTAAAATCGCCAGGAATAACAGTAGTTTCTTTATGATAAGCACCGCTTAAAAGAAAAGTCGTATTGCCGCTTCCGCCTTTTAAAGTTGCGCTGTAATCATTAAAATTCGCTGTTCCGCCAATTAATTCTTTCTGCCAGTCTGTATACGTATTTGGGCTCCAGTTTGTTAAAGCAATACCTGTAGCCGTATTGTCTGCTTTTCCGCCGCTGTTGGTTAATGCAGTTTGAAGCATATTGAGATAAGTCGGCGTGTCGAGCATTTTTACTCTGTTTGCCACTTGAGATAAACCAGAATTGGTATTGATCGTGAATTCTGTTCTGCCGGCCTGACCTTTTTTCGTAGTAATCAATACAACACCATTTGCACCTCTGGAACCGTAGATAGAAGTCGCATCAGCATCTTTTAAAATTTCGATGCTTTCAATATCATTCGGATTAATTATGTTTAAAGGACTTGTTGATTTTTGTGCTCCTCTAATTACGTTAGCCGTTTGAGATTGCTCTTTAATATCGTTGCCAATATACGGAACACCATCTACGACATACAAAGGCAGATTGTTCCCATCGATAGAATTTCGTCCTCGAATTTGTATGTTAACATTACTGCCGGCATAACCAGAAGTTTGTGAAACAAAAACTCCTGGAGTTCTTCCTTGCAAACTTTGTAAGATGTTAGTTATGGGCTGTTTTTCGATATCGCTGGCAGTAATTTTTGCTACAGATCCCGTAGAAGTTCTTTTGGTTGTTGTTCCGTAACCAATAATAACAACTTCGTCTAGTTTGGCTAAATCGGGCTGTAATTTTATAACCAGTGAAGTTTGGTTTTCGATTGTAATTTCCTGTGTTTTATAACCGATGTAAGAAACTCTGAGGATATTTTTACCAGCAGTTAAAACCACTTTAAAATGACCATCAAAATCCGAGATTCCGTTTCGGTTGGTTCCAACCAGAATAACAGAAACTCCCGGAAGCGGATTTCCGTTTTCGTCCAGAATCTGACCCGAAAAAATACGGTCAGCATCTTCTGCGGCAGGATTTTTTGCAGGAGATAAAAACCCCGTTTTATTTTCCTTTTTATAAATCACCACATTTTGATCGACCTGTTTGTAAACCAAATTGGTCCCCTGTAAAACGCTGTTTAAAATTTGGCTTACTGGCTTTTTTCCTTTTGTTATGTTGATTTTTGGGAAATCTTTAATAATTTGAGGCTGGTAAGCAAATAGCAGTCCGGTTTTACTTTCAATGTTTTTAAACAACGTCTTAATATCTTCATTATGAAGTTCAATATCAACAGAAATAGATTCTAGTGTCTGGCCGCTCAATGTAGTAGCAAAGATCATATGAGTGCCGCAGGTCAGTAAAAAAATGTGGAACAAACTGATTCTCATAATCTTTAGAGTGTTTTTGGAAAGGCGAAATAAAGACGTGTTCTTTTCCCTCTCATAGGTGGTTTTTTTAGAGAGTAATTTCATAAATTTGCATGTTTTTTAATGGTTACTGGATTAATTATTAAAACTCGTTGCCATCCGGGGTAGGAGCTGGATGGCTCTTTTTTTTCATAGTATCTTGGTTTTAAGTTAGTTTTTATTCAAAGCTTTTTTATTCGCATCCTTTTCCGTCAAGAATAATAGTACCCTTGTCGTCATAGTGGTATTCGGTTTCAATCACGCTGCAGATTACTTTCATAATATGATCCAGATCTTCATCGTTTAAGAAGCTGGCAGTAATCTGGCAGTTTTTAATATTTTGGTTGGCTAGTTTTATTGGTGTTTTATATTTTTGAGAAATCAAAGCAATTGCCTCTTCCATATTAATATTATCCAGAATCAGGTATTTACTTTTCCAAACCATTGCTTCTTCGGCTTTTACATTGTTTTGCTCGTAAACCAAAGTGGCTTTATTGACTTTAATCTGCTGGTTTGGTATAATAATTCCATAGATTTTTTGATCATCTCCAACCTGGACTTTTCCACGTTCTACGGTAACTTCAATATGATCAGAATTAGTAAAAGCATTAATGTTAAAAGCAGTTCCTAAAACTTTAGTGCTTACTTTTCCAGTATGAACGATAAACGGAACTTTTTCATTTCTTTTAATATCAAAATATGCTTCTCCAGTTAATTTTACCTCTCTTGTTTTAGAATTAAAACTGCTCTGGTCGTATTCGATAGAACTGTTTTCGTTCAAAACAATCGTACTTCCGTCTGGTAAATGAATAAGCTGTTTACCGTTATAAGATAAAATCGAATTCGTTTCCTCCGTTTCAGTTTGCTGCGGTGTTGCTATAACGGTATTTTGATTGTAAAAAAAGGCACTTCGAACAGCAAACAACAACGCGATTACCGCTGCAGCTACAATGACAGTTCTGAAAATACGGCGCGAAGAAGATTTTTCTTCGGCAATAGAAATTACTTTGGTCTCTGCCGGAGTCTGCGCAAGTATGTATTGCAGGATATGGTCTCCTTTTTCAGCATCAAGAATTTCGGTATTTTGTTTTTCTTTTAAAATCATGTTGATTTTTTCTTTTATATAATCATCATGACTGCCTTCCTGAATAAACTCCATCAGCAGTAGTTCGTCTGCTTCAGACAGCGTTTTGTTGAGGTAACGTTCAAATAATTCTTCAAAGACGTTTTGATACATTTGCGATGTGGGGTTAATTGTTTATTGAATTTTATTAAAACTAAAAATATTTGAAAATTTTATCTTTTCTAAAATGCCTTAAAAAATTTAGGGCTTAAGCACAATAATTAGCGCTCTTTATTATAAAGACGATCTAAAAAAGGGGAGGGAGTAGTCGAAAGTAAAAAAAATGTAAAAAAAACGTAAAAAAATGCAATTGGGTCTTGTTTTGTAAAATATAGTTTACAAAGTAAAAAGAAGTATAAAGTCCTAAAGCGTCATGAACATATTCATGTAAGGCGAAATTTTTGTTCGGATAAATTTTAGGGCCTGTGCCATATGTTTTTTTACCGTTGTAGTAGAAATGCCCAGATCTTCACCAATTTTTTGGTGGCTTAAACCTTCCCATTTGGCCATTTTATAAATCTTTTGCTGCTGCGGCGGTAATTGATCCAGAATCTGATTCAGAATTATATTGTATTGATCGTCTTTGACAGCAGTATCAGTATCGTTAAAAGAATTATCTTCTTCAACAACAGTATTTTCTAAACTAACATCGCGGGCAATTTTTTTAATCATATCAAAAATGTGATTTCTGGCAATGATAAAAAGATAGTTCTCAATATTGGATATTTCTGCCAAAGATTGGTGATTCTGCCAGATTTTTAAGAAAACGTCCTGAACGACTTCTTCTGCCAAAATTTTTGACTTGGTTATTTTAAGTGCAGTTCCGTAAACGTTATTTTTATATTGATTGTACAAAGTGGTAAATGCCAGCTCGCTTCCCTGCGAAAGTTCTCGCAGAAGTACGCTTTCATCATAGCTGGAATTAAGAGACATAATGTGATCAATTTGTTAAGTTTGAGCAATATTATTAATTTTTTAAATAGTTTGCATACTAAGAAAGCAAAAGAAAATCAAGAAATGTCTTTTTGATAAATTTTGGCCTCAAAGATTATGAGATCAAAAAAAACACCCTTGTCATTTTATAAATTTCAGAATCGTACTATTTGGAGTACAAGAATTTAAAAACGAAATCCTTAATTTAAGGTGATTTTAACCAATGCAAATTGTGATTTTGATAACAATATTTCTTTTTTATTGAAAAATTGATAAGAAATTTACATTGAAAAACAGTCAGAAAACGTTGTAATTCTTTTGTTTTTTAAATCAACCCCAACATTTTTTCATACCAGTATTTACGAGAAAGGAGCTGAAATAGTTTTTTTATCTTTTTAGATGTAATTACTTAGTTTATTCGCTTTGCCTAAATCAAAAAAAGCATATTATTTTAACGAAGATTTACATGAATTAGTATCGAAAGCAAATTGGTTTCATCCAAGTGATGTTTTATGCAGTTTGTATTTTAAAATGATAATACCAGCCTAAAAAAATATTACTGCTTTAAGTCTAATGCAGCAATAATTTGCTTTTTCATGGAAGTATTAATGTAATCCAAAACCTCCGCATACGAAATTCCGTAGCGGCGTTCTATGTTTTGCAGATGAGCTGGAAACGTGCTTAAAATTTTATCGTAATACAGATCAAGCTGTTCTTGCACAGGCAGCTCGTATTTTAATCGAAGCTGGAATCTTCGCAGTAAAGCACTGTCGATAATTTCGTAATGATTTGTAGCGCAGATTAATAAACTATCCGACGGAAAATAATCAAAAAGCTGGATTATAGTATTCACCAAACGGCGCATTTCCGCTACATCTTTATCATCGCTGTCACGGCTTTTGCCAATCTGGTCAAACTCGTCCAAGAACAAAACTGCTCTTTCGCGGATGGCTTTGTCAAAAATAGCTTTTAGATTTTTAGAGGTTTCGCCTATTCTGGCATCAATAATGGTACTCAGATTGATGATGACAATTTTTTTGTCCAAAGTATTCGCGATCGCTTTTGCTGTAGTCGTTTTGCCGCATCCAGAACTTCCGTGCAGGAGAATTTTGTTGTCTACCTTCAGATTGTATTTTTGTAATTCGGTAATATATTGGTGTTCCTTAATGATTTGTAATAAAGCCGTTTTATTTTCATTACTGAAAAACAAATCGTCTAAAGCAATTTTTTCTGTATCGATTACCGTAAGATCATTCAGGTTCATGTGTGTTGTATTTGCTGCAAAATTAATTTATTCTGCGCTATTTTTATTTGTTTTTTAATGTTCTGTAGGAGCCTAATATTATAGAAAAAACGAACAGCCGTCAGAGCAAAATATTCTGATGTTTATTCTGCACTATTTTCATTCCAGATTTCTTTCCCTAAAAAACGGTTTCCAAATATCGAAGTGCCGACACGCACCATGTTTGAACCTTCTTCAATTGCAATTTCAAGATCCTGAGACATTCCCATAGAGAGTTTCAAATTATTCAGACCTTCGATTTTTGCGGCATAAATCTCGTCTCGAATTGTTTTAAGAAGCCGCAATGACGGACGCATTTTTTCTTTTTCTACATCTAACAAACCAATCGTCATCAAGCCTTTGATATTGAGAGTAGGGTAGTTTTTTATTTTTTGAATGAAATCCAAAACGTTTTCAGGGGAAAGACCAAATTTGCTTTCTTCATAAGAAGTATTCACTTGTATAAAAACATCCAGTTTTCTGTTTTGAATCTGCAGCTGTTTCTGCAGTTCATCAGCCAGAATTAAGCGGTCCAAAGACTGAATGCAGTTTGCATATTTTAATACATCTTTGACTTTATTGGTCTGAAGATGACCTATAAAATGGCGTTCTACGGGCAATTGTCCTAAAACCTCATTTTTATCCCGTAATTCCTGCATTTTGTTTTCGCCGATTAATATTTCGCCGGCTTCTATTGCAGTCCGGATATCTGCTGCCGGCACCGTTTTGGTAGCTAATAAAAGCTGCACATCGGCAGGATTTCGTCCCGAGATTCTACAGGCATTTTCTATACGCTCGTGGACTGCTTTTAAGTTTGTTACAATAGCATTTTTCATGTTTCAAAATTAGAACAAAACTGGATCTGCAGTTTCGTCCAGTTTCTATTATTTAAGCTGGTCCAGTATTTTGCAGGAAATAGAAAAACTGGATGATTTTGGATTAGTACATCCAACGTAAATTTGTACTATAAACTTAGAACCTTAGCGGCTTATCAGTTTAGCAGCTAAAAAAAACACACACATTATGAAAGTAGCAGTTTGGGATACTTATGTAACTCGTAAAGACGGAAAAATTATGCACTTTGATATTTTAGTTGATGAAAATATCAATGCCGAACAGGTTTATGAATACGGTAAAAAATACCTGAAAAGTGTAGCGCAGGAAGGACAGGCATTATCTTCTAAAGAATGCCGGTTCTGTCACATTGATAAAGCACCGATAGAAATCGAAAATCAGATCGCAGCAAACGGTTTCTCTATTATTGAAATGGAAAATTGTAATTAATTTTTACAATATTTTAGATTTGTTTTAAGACTGAAAGCATTTTTGTTTTCAGTCTTTTTTTATAATAAATTAGAAAGTGCTTTTATTCCTTCTTCCATTTGCTTTTCGGATAATGAAGCGTAACCCAACCGGAAACCTGAAATTATTTCTTGATGACTAAATCGTTCCGGATTCATAATCTGAATTCCGCTTTCTGTCATTTTTTGATGAATGGACAAAACATTCACTTCAGCTTTAGGAACAATCCAAAAAGCCAAGCCGCCTTCTGGTTTTGTGTACGTTATTTTAGCAGCAAGATAGCGCTGCAGTAAACTTTCAAAATAATCTCTTTTGGCCTTATAGACTAAGTTAGCTTTTTTAAGATGCCGTTTTATTTTGCCTTCATTAATAAGATTGACCACAGCTTCTTCCATAATATTATCTCCCTGCACATCGATTATTTTTCTGTGAAGGCCTATTTTTTGAATGTTTTCATGAGAACTGGCCAAATAGCCTATACGCAGTGCGGGCGCAACAATTTTACTGAAAGTGCCAATGTAAATAAAGTTTTTTAATGTAGTAAAACTCGAAACCGGCATTACAGGGCGCTGGCTAAAATGAAATTCATTATCATAATCATCTTCAATAATCGTAAATCCGTAATGGTTGGATAATTCGATCAGTTTTAATCTTTTCTTTAAAGACAATGTGACTGTAGTCGGGAATTGGTGGTGCGGTGTAACATAAATAGCTTTGATATTTTGATGTTTTTGAAGATATGCCTCTACTTGATCCACATCTAAACCATCGGGATGCACTGCAACGGGAAGCAGTTTAGCTCCCGCATTTTCAAAAGTTTCCCATGCGGGTTTATAACCTGGGTTTTCGATCAGAACAAAATCTCCTTTTTCAAGAATACAATGCGAGGCTAGATACATCGCCATCTGACTGCCTCTTGTAATGCAGATTTGTTCTGGCGAAATACTCATACCGCGCTTGAAATTTAGCATTTGAGCAATAGATTTTCTAAAGGCTTCATTCCCCAATTCGCTGCTGTACCCCATAATCTGCCATCGTGATTTCCTGCTGAAAATTTCTCGGTATGCTCTTGCGAGATCATTCATCGGTGCAAGACGGCTGTCGGGAAGTCCGTCATCAAAAATTAAATGCGGTTTGAAATCCAGAACAGCGTTGTGAACAGCAGGGATATTTTCTTTTTTGTGAATCATTTCCGGCAGTGATTCTGTTACAAAAGTTCCTTTTCTATCAATAGTTACCAGCCAGCCTTCGGCAGTCAGAATATCAAGAGCTTCAATAATAGTGTTTCGGTTTACGCTCAGTAATCCTGCAAGCTGTCTGCTTCCTGGTAATGCATTACTGCTTACTAGTTTACCTGTTTTTATGGCATCAATAACCGCATCGGCAATTTGCAGATACAAAGCCTTGTCTGATTTTTTGTCTAGCTGAATTTCTAAAGGCCACGGTCGCAGCATCTGGAGGAGGTATTAGAATTAAAAATAGATTTTGTACTAGTCCAAATTTACATTTTTTTAGGTTTGAAAAAGAAACGAAATTGAGATTACAGAAATTAAATTTTGAAAGAATTTTCTATTTTCTATATTTACGAACAATTATAATTAACCCAAAAAAACAAACCAAAAATGAGAACAAGATTAACCATTTTATTTTTTATTCTATCTGCCGCAGGATTTGCGCAGCAACTTACTTACGGAACGGCAGGAACTGTCTATGATGCTGAAGGAAAGAAAGTAAAGACCAATACGGTCCGAGCAATTCTGGCAGATAATAGTCCAGAAGCTTTAAAATTGTATAATGCGGGAAGAAGCAAAAAAACTTTTGGAAATATACTTTTTTATGGAGGTCTGGGGTTAATTGCTGCAAATGTTATTTCAGAAATGAATAGTGATATAAACGACGGACTAGTAGTTTCTGGCTCCGGTACGACTTACACACAAGAGCGCGCCAATATGACCATGGCTGTGATTGGAGGTGCTTTTTTGGCAGCTTCAATCCCTATTAAAATTGGTTATCCTAAAAGAATCAAAAAAGCTTTAGGCATCTATAATGCTAAAGTAGCTTATAATGATGATGAAAAGATTCAAACTGTAATTGTGGCTTCTAATAATCAAGTTGGACTTAGAGTTATTTTCTAAATAAAGTAGAAAGGGATAATTAAAATAAAATTATCCCTTTTTTTAGCTTTTATTATAAATGATCTTCAACAAACTTTTTGCAATATTCTTTAATCAGATCTCTAACCAAACGAAATTCCTTTAGAATCTCTTCTTCATTACCAGAAGCTTTAGCAGGATCCGGAAAATTATAATGATATTTAATTGCTTTTGAAGGGAAAAACGGGCAGCGCTCTTTTGCATTATCGCAGACCGTGATCACAAAATCAAAAGCGATATTTTTATATTCATCAATGGTATCAGAAGTGTGGTTAGAAATATCCAGTCCGTCCTCTTTCATGATAAATAAGGCTTTAGGATTTACGCCGTGCGCTTCAATTCCGGCACTGTAAATTACTGCTTTGTTTTGGGCAAAATATTTCAAATAACCTTCTGCAATTTGACTTCTGCAGCTATTTCCAGTACATAAAACAAGAATCTTTTTTAGTTTTGGATATTCTATTTCCATTATTTTTAGTTTTAAAGAAACAAATACATCTTAACAGCATCCTCCGCCTGGAGTACATGAATTTGACTGATCTAAAAGATTCATCATTTTAATTTTTTCTTTAGGAGCATCAATTCCGCATTTTTCGTTTGCAAGACAGGCAGTTTGTTTATTCAACAGTAGAAAATTTGTACCATCAAAACCTAAATCATATTTGCCAATCGTAGTATTTTGGTATTCCACTTCAATGTCGTGATCTTCGATATTCAGTGTCTTTTCAGAAAGTTCGATAATATCAAGCAGTTTTTTAGGTTTAAGCCTGTGTTCAAAATCATTGGCGTTCCACAACTGAAAATTGACGGTGCTTTCATTTCTAACAGTTCCGCCGCAATCAATAAAACGCTTATTGATCTGTCCAATTTCTGTTACGTGAAAATATTCAGGAACAAAAGTTCCGTCGGGTAATTCAAAATTAACCGTTTCAACTGTTTCCAATACTTTTTTAATTTCTGATAATTTCATGATGATTTTTTTTATTGTTATATCGCATTATTACGATTGATTGTTTCAAAAAAAGGTTAACAGCAATTGTTGGCTTTTACATTTACATCAAAGAACAGCGAAAGATCCTTTTTGATTTGCTCCCAAACGATTTCATTAATGCAATAACAAATACTGGTTCCTTCAATATTTCCTTTAATAATTCCGATGTTTTTAAGTTCTTTCAGATGCTGCGAAATAGTTGCCTGAGCCAAGCCTAACTCATTAACCAAGTCATTGCAGATACAAGCATTTTGTTTGATGATATATTGTAAAATAGCAATACGCGCAGGATGTGCAAGAGCTTTTAATTGCAACGCCAGTTTGTTCTGCTGCTCATTAAAGATGTCTGTTTTGGTAATTCCCATTTTGTAAATTTTATTATACATCGCAATATTACGATTAATATTTGATTCTGATTCAATTTATTTGTTAAACTTAATTAGTGGGTTTTATTCTTGATTTTAGATTTAAAGAAATTGGCTACGGTATTTTATAAAAAAATAATATAAATACAATTTTAAATTAACTGCGGGTTAGTGTAAAGCTTTTATAAAATCTATTTTAAAAAGAGCAAAGATTTTGGTAATATTTAAAAAACAGGCCGGTTAAAGTCTTTAAAATGAAAATTGTTCAACAGAAATAAAATTTTAAAAAGAGAATTTATTCTAAGATAAAACCGTCATGTTTGCGACAAATTAGGATTATTGGCTTAATTTAGTATGTTTGCTGCGAATTATTCAATTTCAAAAACACCAAGTCTTTGTCGAATCTCCTCTTAAATCAAGATCAAATTATAATTGATCGTCTTCGTGACGGCGATGAATCTGCTTTGACAGAATTGTACAATAGATTTTGGCAGGCACTTTTTATGTCTGCTTATAATGTGATCAAAGACAAAGAGTTGTGCGAAGATATTATTCAGGATGTTTTTATGAACATCTGGCACAACCGCAAAAAAATAGAAATCCATATTTCTTTAAAAGGCTATATGTATGCCTGCGCACGCTATCAGGTTTTTAATCATTTAAGAAAAAACAAAGACAAAGTTCATGTCGAACTTTTTGATGATCTCGAAAAACGATTTCTGGCAACTACTCCCGAAACGCAGTTAATGCACGACGAATTAGTACAGCAGCTTAACTTGATAATTGCATCGCTTCCTGAAAAATGTCAGGCGGTTTATAGATTGAGCCGTGAAGAACAGCTGAGTCATAAAGAAATTGCCGAACGACTGAATATTTCTACCAAAACAGTTGAAAATCATATTACAAAAGCCTTGAATACAATACGCTCCTCTATGGGCGAAAGCATGAGTATGGCCATGATCTTGTGGCTTTCAAAAAATATCTTTTAGCATCAAAAACAAAGGTAGTGGCTGGGTTAGTGCTGTATAATTGCTCTTCTTTTATAATTGTTTTCAAAAAAAATCAAAAAAAATACAATTTGGACTAGGGGGTATGTGCCTTTTTGGATACTTACTTAATATACTCCCCGAATTAATGTTAAAAAGATGAAAAAAGAAGATTTTATAGTATTGCTAAATAGATACCTTTCCGGTGATACCAATCTCGAGGAGAATAGCAAATTATTGAATTATTACGAGAGCTTTCAAACCGCACAAGATTGGGACGAAACGTTGGGAGATAAGGAACAAATGGAATTGAAGATGAGAACGCGTCTTCAGAATGCACTTCAATCGGAAGAAAATAAAATTATTCCCCTTCAGCCTTTTTATACTAAAACTACCTTTAAACTAATGGCGATGGCGGCATCGTTATTATTGTTGATTTCGATTTCATTATTCATCAATAAAACCAATCCGCTTAAGATCGAAACACCTGCTGTTGCCCATAAAGAAATTTTAATTGGCAGTGACAAAGCAACTTTGACCTTAGAAGACGGTTCTGTAATTGCTTTAGAAAAAGGGAAATCCTATACAAAAGGGAATGTTTCCAGCAATGGCGAGCAATTAATCTACAATGCTAAAGACAAAAAAACAGCTGCTATTGCAAACAATTTATTAACGATTCCGCGAGGCGGGCAGTTTTTTGTGCAATTAGCAGATAGCACAAAAGTGTGGCTGAACTCTGAATCGCAGTTAAAATATCCGGTTGTATTTGTGGACGGCGAAACCAGACAGGTAGAATTACTTTATGGAGAAGCCTATTTTGAAGTATCGCCAAGCACGAAACACAGCGGTTCGAGATTTAAGGTAAAAACTCAAAGTCAAAATGTAGAAGTTATTGGAACGGAATTCAATATTAAAGCTTACAAAGACGAAACTACAATTTATACTACACTTGTAAAAGGTGTTGTTGCCGTAAGTAATCAAAGCAAAAAACAAATTTTATCACCAAACGAACAATCCAGAATAACGGATTATAACGGAAATATTGCCGTTTCTGACGTAGATGTTTACAATGAGATTTCGTGGAGAAAAGGATTATTTGTGTTTAAAGGAAAACCTCTTAAAGATATTGCAAGAGTACTCTCAAGATGGTACGATGTTGATATTGTATTTGCCGATCCGGCTTTAGGAAATGTAAAGTTTAACGGGGTTTTAAATAAAGATCAAAAATTAGAAGACATATTAACCACGATCAAGAATATCAATTTTATTAATGCCTATGAGAAAAAAGATAATAAGATTATTATAAAATAAAAAGAAAAGGGATTAAAGTTTAGACCTCTCACCGTACTGCGCTTTATCCCTTTCTGTGTATTAATCCATTAATCAGTTTTAACAACCAACCAACCAATTAACATGTAAATTTATGAAATTTAAATTAACCAGTGCCTATTTCTATTTTAGAAAGAGGCTAATTATTAACATTATGAGAACTTTTATCTTCTTGTTTTGTACTACAATTTTTGGTTTTTCTCCCGTAAATCTATTTTCGCAAAACACAAAAGTTGTAATTACAGCTGATAAATCGGTAACTGTTGACGAAGTTTTTGACATCATAAAACAACAAACCAACTATACCTTTATTTATCAGGAAGATTTATTTAAAAACGCGCCAAAAGTACATTTAAAGAAAGGAAAAATTAAAGTAAATGATTTGTTGAAAAACAGTTTTTCTAACAAAGATTTTGACTTGAGTTTTATGAACGGAAATACGATCGTGGTAAAAGAAAATCGTAAACCAGAAAGGGTTGTGGTCGTTGAGTCAAAAGATATTGAAATTAAAGGTACGGTAACCAACGAAAAAGGCGAACCGCTGCCGGGAGTAAATATTAAAGTGAGAGGAACAAACGCAGTCACTCAAACGGACTTTGACGGAAAATATACCATCACTGCGCCAGAAGACGGGCAGATTTTGTTTACCTACATTGGGCACCGCTCGCAAATTGTGGAAGTAAATAAAAGAAAAACAATTATTGTAAAACTGCTGGAAGAAACAAAGCAGCTGGAAGGTGTTGTGATCAATACCGGGGTAACCGTTCGTAAAAAAGAATTGATTACCGGTGCCGTGACTACTTTTAAGGGAGAAGAATTGAGGCAGATTTCGACTCAAAATGCAGTGCAGGCTTTAAAATCTTTGGACCCCTCATTTATTGTTTTAAATAATAATTTAGTTGGTTCTAACCCAAATGTACTGCCAACGATCGAGGTAAGAGGACAGACAAGTTTAACAGCCAATCAAGTAGGCAGCCAGTTTCGAGACGATCCAAACCAGCCTTTGTTTATTCTGGACGGCTTTCCAACCACTTTACAGCAGGTGGTCGATTTAGATATTAATAGAATTGCGAGTATTACTTTATTGAAAGACGCCGCTTCAACAGCTTTATATGGATCACGTTCTGCAAATGGAGTTGTGGTTATAGAAACCAATAAACCGATACCAGGAAAATTGCAGTTTTCCTATGTTTACAATTCTTCTTTTGAAGTAGCAGATTTAAGTGTCTATAACTTAATGAATGCAGAACAAAAATTAGAATTCGAAAGACTTTCAGGAGTTTATGACTCTGATGGATATATTCCGTATGAGTATTCCATAAAACAAGTTTATGACAACCGTTTGGCTGCGGTGCGCCGGGGTGTAAATACGTATTGGCTAAACGAACCCATTCAAATGGGAATTACCTCTGGACACAGTTTATCTTTCGGAGGAGGAACAGATGAATTTAGATTTAATATCGCGGGAAATTACAAAAGCTTAACCGGAACAATGAAAGGTTCTGAGCATAATACGTGGGGATATAACGCTTCTCTGACTTACCGAAAGAATAAATTCAGCATTAATAATACCTTTTTTGTGGCAGGAGGTGATAATCAGGAATCGCAATACGGTTCTTTTGCAACTTGGGCCAAAACAAGTCCTTATTATCCAAAATACAATGAAAATGGTGTGATCACCCGTTATTTAGACGGATCCTCATTGCCTTTAGAACAAAAGTATGTTCTTGTCAACCAAGCACCAAATCCGCTTTATAATGTCTTTTTACCAAGTTATGATAAAACCAATGATTTTAATTTTACCAATAACTTTGGAATCAATTATGATGTAAATGCACATCTTAAAACAACCGGAGCAATATCTGTTACCAGAAACAGCAGTATATCGACTGTGTTTGTGTCTCCGGATGATACTCGCTTTATCACCAACATTGCGACAGAAAAAGGAACTTATTCCAGAAATGAAGCCATAACAAATAAATGGAATGCCAATTTGGGTGCTACTTATTCGAATGTTTTTGCAGATGTACATTCTTTCAATTACACCATTCGCGCAACTGCGCAGGAAACCAGAAATAATTCTTACGGTTCATTTTTAAGAGGATTTCCTCTTGGGGTTCCCGGAAATCCAAGTTTTGCTTTTGGATTTGAACCAAATGGAAAACCGAGAGTATATACAGAATTAATTCGAAGTGTCGATTTAACAAACCAAATCAACTACGCTTACGACCGAAGATTTTTGTTTGATTTTACACAAACTATATCAGGCGCAACCAATTTTGGAACTAACAAAAAGTATTCGCCTTACTGGGGTGCGGGTATCGGCTGGAACTTAAATAACGAGTTCAAAATGAATGAAAATATTGTAAATATCTTCAAACTTCGTGCTAATATAGGACAGACCGGAAACCAGAATCTTGTAGGTTATGCGTCTTATGATGTGTATGCTTATGACATTAATACGAATGTTTTTGGTCCGGGTTTAGCGATTTCACAAGTTGCAAATCCAAATCTTGAAGCTCAAAAAACAAGAGACGTTTCTTTAGGATTAGATTTAGCGATGTTTCGCAATAAATTAACCGTAACGTTAGGCGCATATCAGCGCAAGACTTCTCCTCAAATTGTAGCGATAGATCTGGCTGCTTCAACAGGAGTAAATGCTTATCCTTTAAATGTGGGATATCTTACTACTAAAGGAATCGAGTTCAAATTAAACTACAATTTTATTTACGATCTGAAAGATAATTTTATCTGGGGCGTTGGCATAATGGGAGCATCTGGCGACAATAAACTGGGTGGTTTCAACAATGCTTTATCATCATTAAATACAGCAGCTCAAAAAACAAGCAGTTTGACACGATATTATGACGGAGCCAGCAGCAACGATCTTTGGGCAGTGCCTTCTTTAGGAATTGATCCTGCAACGGGAAGAGAAATTTTCCTGAAGAAAAACGGCCAGCCTACTTTTACTTTAGATAAAAAAGATGAAGTTGTAATGGGAAATTCGAGAGAAACTGCTACAGGTGTTGTTTCTACAAACCTAACTTACAAAGGCTTTACTTTTGGATTATTTGTACGTTATAGTTTTGGTGCCGAAAGATTTAACAGCGCTTTATACAATAAGGTAGAAAACATTTCGAAGGATAATATTTTTGATAATCAGGATGCCAGAGCCTTTACAGACCGCTGGACAACTCCAGGGCAGATGGCACAATTTAAAGCGATAGGCTTAACCAATAATACACCAATCTCATCCCGTTTTATTCAAAAAGACGATTATATCTCAGGAGAATCTATACGTTTAGGATACAGAGTAACTGATAGAGACTGGCTAAAGAGAGCAGGTTTAGTTGGTTTAGGATTTAATGTACTGGCAAACGAATTCTTTCGTGTGGCTACCATTAAAGCAGAACGCGGTATCGAGTATCCTTTTTCGAGAATCTATTCACTTAGTTTAAACGTATCATTTTAATAATTATGAAAAAGTATTTATATAAAATTACATTTCTGTTTCTTGTGTCTCTTACAACCATAAGCTGCAGTGATTTTTTGGATGTAGTGCCGCAAGACCAGATTTTAGAAGACCAAACCTATAACACTGAGAAAGGCGTACAAAATGTACATAACGGGCTTTATCTTCAATTAGCAAATAACAATCTCTATGGGAAACAATTAACGATGGATGCTGTTGAGATTTTAGCACAGCAATACAACATGAATTCTTCGCATACAAAATATACTGTAACAACTTATGCTTATGCCGAAGCAACGCCAAAAGCCACTTTTTCAAATATCTGGGAAACGGCTTTTACGACTATTTTATCGGCCAATAAATTTTTAGAAAGCATTGAAGAATATAAAGGCGTAGTCTCTCAAGAAAAAGAAGATTTGTTAAAAGGAGAAGTTATTGCTATCCGCGCCATGCTGCATTTTGATATGCTTCGTCTTTACGGACCAATTTATAAAACATCGCCTACAAATCCCGGAATACCGTATTATGATCAATTTGTTACAACAAATAATCCAATTTTGCCGGCCAACGAAGTAATGGTAAAAATACTTGCTGATCTTGATTTATCGTTACAGCTGTTAGCGAATGATCCTATTCTTACGATTGGAAAAAACGGAGTTACAAATGCTTTTGGCGGCGACATATATTATTATTCGAATAGAGGGCAAAGAATGAATTATCTGGCGGTAAAAGCCTTAAAGGCTCGTGTTCTCTTATATGCCGGCGATAAAACCGGAGCTTCGGCGGCGGCAAATGAAGTGATTACTTTTACAAAATCAAATGCATTTTTTCCGTGGACAACATTTTTAGAAGCTACAAATACCGCAAATCCAGATCGTATTTTTTCATCAGAAAATTTATTTGCACTGAGTGATTATACTTTGTACACCAAGCAGAAAGAGTTATTTGATTCGAGCCTGGCCGATGATAAAATATACTCTCCTTTACTAACCCGTTTAAACGCTGTTTTCGAATCAAACGATAATGATTACAGAAGTCTGCCAAGCTGGAAGATTCCGATTGTTGGAGGAAAAATACAAAAAACATTCTTTAAATATGAAGATGTTCCAGAAAAGAAAATGGCCTTCCGTTTTCAGATTCCGATGTTTAAAATTTCAGAAATGTACCTTATTGCAGCAGAGACTGCTGTTGCTCCAAACGGAATTGCTTTTTTAAATACCCTTCGTTTTAATCGCGGGCTGCCAAATTTAGGAGCAACAGTAAATATTACGACAGAAATAACCAAAGAATACAAAAAAGAATTTATTGGCGAAGGGCAGTTGTTTTTCTATTATAAAAGAATCAACTCAGCTACAATTCCGAATGGGACTGCTGCATCTGGAAACCTAACTATGACAGCACTTCAATATGTTGTGCCAATGCCGGATTCTGAAATTAATTTTCAATAACCTAAAAAAATAGAGATGAAAAAGATATTGATTTTAAGCATAATCTTCGTGTCCTTTTTAGGATTTACCTCATGCGAAAAAGAGGAAATCAAAGCGTATGAGGACACAGACAACATTTATTTTTCTAATGCGATGTTTGCGCCCAATAAGGTCAGTGCGCCATTAATTGACAGCACCGGATTTAGTTTTGGATTAGACAATCCGGCCATTACACAAAGGATTTTCAAAATTCCAATTAGAGTTCAGGGAAGACTAAGCGATGTGGACAGAAAAGTAAAACTGACTGTTGATCCCACAAGTACAGCCGTTGAAGGAACACATTTTTCTCTGCCTGAAAATATTGTAATGCATGCCGGACAAGAAGTAGATACCATAGAAGTTACTGTTTTGAGAGCACCAGACATGAAAACAAATGCTTTTACATTGGTCTTAAATCTGGAAGAAAACGAGTTTTTTACAACCAAAATGCAAACAAAAGTCGTCAATGCACTCACGCAAAAAACGATGAGTTTCATTCGTTATAAACTAACATTTGATGACAAATTAACACAGCCTTCAGGTTGGTATGCACCGTATTTGGGTGTTTTTACAGCCAAAAAGTTCTTTTTAATGTGCGGCTTAATGGATCTGGATCCTTCGATGTTTGCTCAAAAACTAGGTGCACCTGGATTATCAATTCCTGAGGTAACCTATTATCAAAATTTTATGCAGCGTTACTTAGCCGATCAAAAGAAGTCAGGAAATACAGTTTATGAGGATGATGGTACAGAAATGTCCTTTCCTTAATCATTCATTTTAATTTAAAAATTTAAAAAAATGTTGAAAAAGATACAAATACAGATTGCCCTGATACTAGTATTGACATTAGTTTACGGTTGTGTCAGTGACGAAGGCAATTATAATTATACAGCTATAAACGAACTGAACGTAACGGGAATTGAAGAAAACTATACAATTTACACAGGAGAACATTTAAAGATAACGCCAAGTTTAAATCCTACTAAAGATAACGGAAGCGATCCAAACCGGTATTCATTTGAATGGATTGCGGTAAGCAGCGTCAAAAATACCATTTCAACTAAGAAAGATATTGATGACCTAATAAAATTACCGCCTGCAAAATATACAATTTATTATTTTGTAAAAGATTTAGTTACCGGAGTTACCTGGCAGCAAAAACCTTTTATCCTTAATGTTGTTTCTGCTATTTATGAAGGATGGCTTGTTATTGGCGAAGCCGATGGAAAACCAAGATTAGATATGGTTTCTATCATCCCGGGTATTGCCCAGCCGCGTATTATAAATGACGTTTTAGATGCTGCAGGTTCTGCCTTAAAATTAGGCGGAAAAGCAGTAGATGTGGAGTGTTTTGGCACACCGCTTTCTACTTCGACTGCTTATGGAATTTACGTAACTTCTACCGAAACCGGAACAGCCAGAATCGATCCGGATTCATTTGGATGGGTGCAGTCGCAAAATATTGCCTATGAAACAATAGGCGGCAGTTTTGATACTAATTTTGGAGTTGATTTTATGAAATCGAATTCACCTGGTGAAAACATAATCTATAGTAAAGGAAATATCTATTCTTATTATCGTGCTGGTCAGGTAAAATATGGACTGCCTCAAAATATACTCGATAGCGAAACAAAACCTTTTTATGCGGCTCCTTTTATTGCAGAAAATCAAGGGGCTTTTGGACCTCCGGTTTTTTATGATAAAGATGCAAGACGTTTTGTGCGCTACAATCTGTATCAGGGTAATTGTTCTATAATGCCTCCCGTTACTGGTTCTCCAACTGTTTTAGACTGGAACAATACCAACTGCGATTTAGTCTTCATGACAACCTCTTCTTTTAACAATTATGAGAATTTTGCGGTTTTAAAAAATATAGCAACTGGTAAGTTTTATTTGCTGCGATTCAATAAAGCCTTAGCGCAGACGTATTATAAGGAAATTTTAAATGCACCAGATTTTGACAAAGCTGTAAAATTTGCTGTAAGCCCTGATTCCGGATATTTATTTTACTCAGTAGGAGGAAAATTATACGAATACGATAACGGAACCCAGTCGGCAAAATTAATGCTCGACAAAGGAGCAGAGGAAATTACTTATTTAGATTTTAATTCGAGATCCAAAACTTTCGCTAAAAAACTAATTGTGGGCAGTTACAACGGTACCGCCGGAAAACTAGAACTATTTGTAGTACCTCCGGTAAACGGCGATTTAGTTTTAGAAAATACCTACCCAGGTTTATGCAAAATTGTAGATGTAGCCTATCGCCCGAGATAATTAAAAACCCTAAAAATTAAAAAAAGCCGAATGAAAATTCAATAGTCATTCGGCTTATAAAAAAATCACATTTTATGAAACTCATTTTTAAAACCGCAAGTGCATTTTTGCTGCTTGCCTGGACTTCTATTGCCTTAAATGCGCAGGCTTCATCAAGCGATGAAAGCTGGGAACTAGTTAAAAAACAAGCTCAAACGGAGAAAAAATTAATCTTTGTCGATTTGTATTTTACAGGCTGCGCGCCGTGCGCACAAATGGACAAAGAAGTATTTCCAGATCCAAAAGTAGCAGCTGTTTTAAGTGCAGATTTTGTCACTTTCAAGTCGGATATTTTAAAAGAAGAAATTGGCAAAAAATTATGCATGAAATACGGCGTAACCGGTTTTCCGACTTTTTTATTTATGAATGCAGATGGAAAAGTAATTGATATTGCGGGCGGATTTCAAAACGTAGAGCAATTTACTGCCCTGCTTCAAAATGCAAAAGAGACGGCTAAAAAAGGAATCTTTAAAAAGTACAGTCCAGAAATTCAGGAAAAAGACTATCCTGATTTTTACAAACAAGCGTATTTAGATGGAAAAAGAAATGTGCCGTTTGATGTGATCGATGCTTATTTGAAATCTAAAGATATTACTGAAGAAGTTCCTTTTGTAATTGTTACGGGATTGCGAGTAGGCAAACAATACGATGATCAATTTCTTTTAAAGAGTAAAAAATTAATGGAAGATTATGGAAGATGGAACGTTACAAGTCACGTGTTTACCATCTTACAACGCAAGAAAAGAGAATACGAAAAAAAGAATGATCTAAAAGGGTTTACAGAATTAGTAAACGGTTCAAAAGAACTATACACGCCAGAAGAATTTGCCAAATACTCGGGTATTTTACTGAAAGATTTTGGAGTTGAAAAAGTGGTGGTTAAACCGAATACTCCACAAAAGTAAATCGAAATGAAAAAGATATTCCTGTTTTCAATATTGATTTTTGGCTGTACGATCTATGCTCAAAACAGCATCCGAAAATCTATTGAAACTTTCGAAAAAGCCTTTCAAAATAAAGATTACAGCAGTATGAAAAATCTTCTGGCGCCACAATTTACTGTTGGTGTAGGAGATTCATCTTCAAACGAATATTATTTGAACGGTATTTTTAATGCTTTTCCCGCTTTAGATTCTATTCAGATTGGAAAGACTGTAGAAATAAAAAAGGAAACCTACGTTTTGGTAGATTTTTACTTTAAAGGAAAAGAAAAGAAACCGTCTCAAATTGTTTTCAATTCGGAAAGCAAAATGTTGTATGTGACTTTTTTCGATGGTTTGTATAAAGTTGACCGAAATGCAACAGTAAAAAAAGTGGCCAGTATTCCGTTTCAAATTATCGAAAACGGAATCGCCATTAAAATCAAACTAAACAAAGCCGACCGTGAGTTTTTAATGCTTTTTGATACCGGCGCAGACGGAATGGCTTTAAATCCAGACAGTGCTTACAAAGCCGGAGTTGTGATTACGAAAAGCAAATCGGCATCTGTTGTTGGCGGCAGTCAGCAGGTTCAGTATTCTGCAGATAATACCATTTATTTGGGAGATCAGGTTTTAAAAAATCAAGGCTTGGTAATTTTTCCAAAACATGGGGTTTATGACGGATTATTTGGCGCCAATCTGCTTCGCAATTACATCACTTCTGTCAATTTTGATACGATGACCATTGATTTGTACAACTTCGGAAATTTTAATTATTGGGGAAAAGCAAAGCCGTTGGTTTTTGATTATAAATCAGGACTTCCGGTAGTAAAAATGAATCTGACTTTTGAAGATAAAAAAACAGTCGAAGGCAGTTTCACTTTTGATACCGGAGCAGGTTATGATCTTATCGCTTACGGACCTTTTAATCACAAAAACAATCTCGAAGCCAGTTTAAAAACCGAGTACACCTCAGTCAATTACAGTTTAGGAAAACAAACTAAAATTGTCGGCGGTGCCATCCCGAATGTCAGCATTAACGGGAACAATTTTCCAAATGTAACCGTGGCACTTCAGGAATATCAGGAGGAGAATAAAAATTGGGCTTCTGCCGATGGATCTTTGGGAATTGATTTGATAAAGCGTTTCAATTTTACAATCGATTTATTACACAAAACCGTGTATTTAGAACCCAATAAAAATTTCAAAAAAATACCTTCCTTTTATTTGGGCGGACTCAATTTAGAATTTGATGAAAACCAGAATCTTTTGGTAAAAAAAGTTTTAGAGCAGCAAAATGAAGATTTAAAGAAAGTAAAAGTCGGGGCAAAAGTTACGCAGATCAACGATTTTGAAGCAACAGATTTAGTAAAACCAGAAAATCTAAAAAAGCTCAAAGAGACTAAAGAAAGCAAAGATATTATCATAGAACAAGACGATCAATCGATGCGAATTTCAATTTAATCTATCAAACAAAAAACAAATATACTATTATGAAAAAACACATTTTTTATTTCATTTTAACCTTCCTTACGGTTCAAATGAGTTTTGCTGCTAGTCTATCTGAATATGCAGTAATTAAAGGAACAGTTGCAATACCAGATCATAAAGTGAAAGAAGTTACACTTTTTTCCGTGGAAGAAGGAAAACCAGCGGCTGCTGCAACTGCAAAAGTCAATGCTCTGGGGGAATTTGGCTTTATGATTCCAGTTGCAGCACCTGGTTTTTATTACGTTGATTACGGTCAGTTTAAAAGCAGAAATCAATTAATACGATTGTATTTAGAACCAAAATTAGACATTAGTCTTGTCGTTAATAAAGAGAATTATGTTTTGAGCGGCAAAAATATCGGGCAAAACGCTTTGGTGCAGAAAGCCAATGAAATCTATAACGAATTTGCACCTTTCGCCAGATTAGGAGGAGATGCAACGTATGTAGAATTTTATCCTTGGCTTGACAAAGGTGTGGCAAAAGCCGATGAATTCTCCAAAACCATTAAAACCAAAGATGCTGCATTCAATAAGTTATTAAAATTAGCCGTTGCAACAGATGTTGAAGAATTGACCTATACTTTTTTTAGAATGCCCAGAACTGCATTTCCTGATAAAGACGATCGTCCGGCGGTGATCAAAACCTGGCAGACCGATAAAAAGTTTACAGATCCAGATCTATTAAAATTGCAAAACGGCGTTTCGTTAATGTCAAATTATTTCTTTTATGTAACGATGAATGCTGGTGCAGCGCCAAAACGTTTAGACTTAACAGAAGCAATTACGCATATTACAGATCCAGCTTTAAAAGATGCGTATCTTCGCGATGCAGTTGCAGGATCAAGAATGAAAATTGAAGAATACGAAAAAATTGCACCAACGATAAAACCCTTCATGATTTCTGAGGCAAGCAAAACGTTTTTAGTAGATTACGAAAAAGTACTGCATAAAAATGTTGGGCAGAAAGGATTAAATTTTACGTATAAAGACATTAATGACAAACCCGTTTCCTTTTCAGATTTCAAGGGTAAATTGGTATACATTGATTTGTGGGCAACGTGGTGCGGGCCTTGTAAAGCAGAGATTCCGCACATGAAAAAAATTGAAGAAGACTATCACGGAAAAAATATTGTGTTTGTGAGTCTTTCGCTAGACAAACCAAAAGACGCACAAAAATGGAAAGATTTTGTGACCAAAGAACAATTAAAAGGAATTCAGTTAATGGCAGATAAAGATTTTAGTTCTGATGTGGCTAAAAATTACGATGTCAATGCGATTCCGAGATTTTTATTGTTTGATACGAATGGAAATATCATCAATGCCGACGCGCTTCGTCCGTCAAATCCAGAATTGAGGGTGCAGTTGGATAAATTATTGAAAGTTTAAGCTGTAAGTAGTAAACAAATAGAAACATAGGCCTAAGTTTCTTTAAAAAGAATAGAAAAAGAAACTAGTTTCTAATGATGTGTGAATGAAAGTAAAACCCCTTTTATGCGTTTCAAAAGATTTTGTCTCTAAGTGTTTAAAATAGCTGTCAGCAGTAAATAAAAAAAAAGAAAATATATGTTTAACAAACAAAAATCGGTACTGGCTTTTCTGCTTGTAATTGGGATTAACGTTTTTTCGAATGCCCAGAATTTCAAGGCAGATGAACCAATTGCAGTCAATCAAAAGATCAAAAAAGGAGTGCTGCCAAACGGAATGACGTATTATATTTATCCGACACAAGTCAATAAAAATACGGCGAGTTATTATATTATTCAAAATGTAGGTTCGATTCTCGAAAACGACCAGCAGAAAGGGCTGGCGCATTTTCTGGAACATATGGCGTTTAACGGAACCAAAAATTTTGAAGGCAAAGGAATTTTGAATACGCTTCAAAAACAAGGTGCGGTTTTCGGAAAAAATATCAATGCCTACACCAGTACAGACGAAACCGTTTACAACTTAGACAACATTCCGTCAAAAGATGGTGGAGTAGTAGATACCTGCTTATTGGTTTTGCACGACTGGTCTAATTTTTTATCATTGACCGATGCCGAAATCGATGCCGAACGCGGTGTAATTACCGAAGAATGGCGCACGAGACAAAATGCGGGAGCAAGAATTTACAATCAGTTAGCGCCGTATTATTACAACAATTCGCTTTATGCAGACCGCATGCCTATTGGTGATATGGAAATCGTTAAAAACTTTAAGTACCAGGTTTTAAAAGATTTTTACAAAGATTGGTACCGGCCAGATTTGCAGGCAATCGCCATTGTCGGGGATATTAATGCAGCCGAAATTGAAACCAAAATTAAAAAGCTTTTTGCTGATATTCCAACGCCTCAAAATCCTAAAAAGCGTTTTGAAATTGTTATTCCAGAAAAAGCAGCGCCGACTTTTAAACTCGCTTTAGACAAAGAAATTTCGGCTTCCAATATCACTTTTATGGTTCGTCATACTGCTGAAAAACCAACAACAAACTATGCAGGATTAGAAACGGCAACGCAGCGCGCTCTGGCTTTTTCAATTTTGAACAATCGTTTGGCAGAAATGGCGCAAAAGCAGGAATGCCCTTTTAAAAGTGCGCAGGCCGGTTACCAAAAATATACTAGATTAAATGATATTTGGTTTTTGAGTGTTTCGCCAAAACCAGGAAAACAAGCCGAAGCTTTTTCAGCAGCGATGACCGAATGGGTTCGGGCTTACAAATTCGGATTCTCAAAAGGAGAAATTGAACGTGCAGTTTCTGAAAACATTTCGAATTACGAAAATTATCTGGAGAAGCTAAATGAGATCTCGCACAAACAAGTGATCGGAATGGTCAAAGACGATTATTTGAACCATGAAGTTATTGCAGATCCAAATGCCGAATTTGAAATGACAAAAGCAATTTTAAACAATATTAATTCTAAAATTCTGGAGGAACAAATTTCTAAATTGTATACTGCACAAAACCGCGTTGTTGCGGTAAGAGGTGTAGTTAATGAAGAAAATCTAACACAAGAAAAGGCTTTTGATATTATTCAGAATTCAGAAAACGATGCTTCACTGCAGCCCTATATAGACACTTTTGAAGGAAAAACACTTTTAGGAAATTTAGAAATTAAATCAGGAAAAATTGTTTCTGAGAAAAAGACTTCCGAAATCGATGCAACTACATATGTATTAAGTAATGGCGTAAAAGTGCATTATAAATTTGCTGATAAAAACAAAAAACAAGTAAATCTGGAAGCAGAAAGTTCTGGAGGAACTTCATTGTACCTTTCGCAGGATCTTCCATCAGCTTTTAGGTCTACAAGTCTTGCCATGATGTCTGGTGTTGGAGAACTTTCAAATGTTGATTTGGAAAAAGTTTTAAAAGGAAAAATTGCAGATTCTTATGTAGCAATCAGTTCCTTAAAAGAAACCGTTACTGGATCGGCAAATGTAAAAGACATTCAAACTATGATGGAGCTGGTGCATTTACGTTTTGTACAGCCAAGATTTGACACTAAAATGTATGATCTCTTGAAACAAAGGCTTCAGAACTCTTTAAAAAATAGAGAAAATGATATTAGTGCCAAAATGCAGGATAGTTTGTCCAACATAGTTTACGGAAAAAACAATCCTAAAATCCGTTCATTAGACCAAAAGTATATCGATGATTTATCTTTTGAAAAAATGAAGTCTATCTATTTAGACCGATTTGCTGATGTATCGAATTTTGAGTTTTATATTGTTGGAGATGTTACACCAGAAGTTTTAAAGCCTTTATTAGAAAAATATATTGCCAGTATAAAAGGGATTAAACGAAAAGAAAAGTTTAAAAAAGAAGTTCCCGAATGGACTTCTAAGAAGATTGACCGTGATGTTTTTATAAAAATGGAAACCCCTAAAAGTTCGGTTAACATTGCTTTCATGAAAGATTATGTTTATTCACATAAAAATAGAATTTTGAATTCATTCGTAGGCGATATTTTGACTTTGCGTTATACAGAAAGTCTTCGCGAGAAAGAAGGCGGAACTTATGGCGCACAGGTTAAAGGCTCATTAGTTAAAGATCCAGTTACAAAAGGTGGTATTCAGATAACTTTTGATTGTGATGCCGATAAAGTAGAGCATTTACTGCCAATTGTGTATCAGGAAATCGATAAAATTAAGAAAGGCGAAATCCTTGCTGAGGATATCGAAAAGACAAGAACCAATTATTTAAAATCTAGAGAAGACAGTAAAAACTTCAACAGTTACAGTATGAGTGTGCTTTCTAATTATTTTGAAGAAGGCTATAATAGGAATGATCCTGCAACTTATGAGAATATTGTAAAAAGCATTACTGCCAAAGATATTCAGGAATTTGCCAATTCATTATTAGATAAAGCCGATTCGATGGAAGTCGTTTTCAAACCATTAAAGTAATCTCACCCCTTTTAATTACCACAATTTAATTTGTATTTCCCTATCAAATAATATTTTGAATTAGTAAGCAGATAATTTGAATAGCGGATTTATGGAGGGTTGTTTTTTGCTATTCAACCCTCTTTTTTAAACCTTTTATCCCATGAAAAAGAATCTTTTTTTACTGGGCTCTATCCTCTTGTTTTCTACTTTCGTGAAAGCTCAAATCTACAATCCGTTAAAATGGAAAACGAGTATTGAGAAGATTTCAGATACGGAGTATGAATTGGAGGCAAAAGCCATTATAGAACCGGGCTGGCATTTGTACAGTCAGGAAGTTTCGGACGGCGGTCCGATTCCGACCCATTTTAGTTTTACTAAAAGTGCCGCTTTTGAATTGATCGGCGCTGTAAAAGAAGCAAAAGGAAAGACAATCAATGATCCTGTTTTTAAAATGCAGATTAAGTTTTTTGAAAAAGAAACTGTTTTTAGGCAACGCATTAGAATACTATCGTCTCAACCTTTCAAAATCAAAGCTGCGGTTGAATTTATGGTTTGTAATGATGAAAACTGTTTACCGCCAAGTTCAGACGAATTAGAATTTGCTGTTATTCCATCCGCGAAAGCGAAAACTTTAGTCGAAAATACGCTCCAAACCGAGGCAGAAATAACAGACACAAAACCTTTGGAATCTGAAATTAAAACTAAAAAAGGAAAAGTAGCTGCAATTGTAAAAAAGCCTCGAAAAGTGTTTCAAAAAACAAAGCCAACAGCATCCAGAAATTTAGGAACGATTTTTCTGCTGTCATTTTTCTCTGGATTTGCTGCTTTATTAACGCCTTGTGTTTTTCCGATGATTCCGATGACCGTGAGTTTTTTTACAAAACAAAGCAAAACCAAATCGCAGGGAATTAGAAAAGCCATTTTTTACGGGATTTCGATTATTGCAATTTACATTTTTTTGGGCGCTGTGGTTACTTGGATTTTTGGAGCCGATTCGCTCAATGCGCTCTCTACAAACGTTTGGTTCAATTTGATCTTTTTTGTGCTCTTATTATTTTTTGCCTTTTCGTTTTTAGGCGCGTTCGAAATTATGCTTCCCAATTCGTGGGCCAGCAAAGTAGATTCTCAGGCAGACAAAGGCGGTGTTGCAGGAATATTGTTTATGGCTCTGGCGCTCGCAATTGTTTCTTTTTCTTGTACGGGACCTATCGTGGGAACTTTATTAGTAGAAGCGGCTTCGCGGGGCGGTATCGCGCCTTTTGTCGGTATGTTTGGTTTTTCGCTGGCTTTGGCTTTGCCTTTTACCTTATTTGCTGCTTTTCCAGGCTGGTTAAATTCGCTGCCAAAATCAGGAGGCTGGCTCAACTCTGTCAAAGTATTTTTAGGGTTTCTGGAAATGGCTCTGGCTTTTAAATTTTTATCGAATGCCGATTTGGTTTTGCAGCTGCATTGGCTGGAAAGAGAAACTTTTTTAGCCATCTGGATTGCTATTTTCGCAACCCTGACTTTTTATTTGTTCGGAAAAATTCAGCTCCCGCACGACAGTCCGATTTCGAGTATCAGTGTCGGCAGATTAGGACTTGGAGTTGCTGCTTTGGCATTTACGATTTATCTGATACCGGGAATTTGGGGAGCGCCTTTGAAAATGATCAGCGGTTTTCCTCCGCCAATGCATTACAGCGAGATTCCGAATGGTTTAAACCATTCTAACGCAAAAGAAAGTATACCAAGTCTGCCAGAAGGGGCATCGCTGGGGCCTCATAATATTATGGCTTTTACCGATTATGATTTGGGAATGCAATATGCCAAAAAGATAGGAAAACCGGTGATGATTGATTTTACAGGTCACGCCTGCGTTAATTGCCGAAAAATGGAAGATAATGTGTGGTCTGACGAGAAAGTACAGCAAATTCTAAAAGGCGATTTGGTTTTGATTTCGCTTTATGTCGATGATAAAAGAGAATTGGACTCTAAAGAACAGATTGTTTCAAAATTAACGGGCAGGAAACTCAAATACATCGGGCAGAAATGGAGTGAATTTCAAACGCTGACTTATAAAACCAATGCACAGCCTTTTTATGTGTTGGTAGACCACAAAGGAGAATCGCTGAACGAAACATCGGCTTATAATCCGGATGTTGCCGAATATTTGAACTGGCTTGAGAAAGGAATTTCTCAATTTGAAAAAAGAGGTTAAACACAAAACTGGAACTGTTTTAAAGTTCCAGTTTTTTGTTTTTAAGGTTTAATAAGGTTACAATATAAAAGATTTAGTGCTGTAATTTAAAGATATACGAAATGATGAAAAGGTAGGGGAAGAGGCAGAAAATAATTTTTAATGTGAAATAAAACGACAGTAATATATTACATATCAATTGATTTCTTAGATTTGTAGTAACTACCACAAAAACATTTTTGCCATGCCAGTTATTGAACAATCAGAATATAGCTTTCCCTCTATTATGCATCGCAACAGACATGTTTCTACTATCTATGCTGCTTTGTTTAAGAAATTTGAAGTTCCGGGATACACCAGAGAAAAAAAAGAATTAAGTGACGGCGATTTTATCAACATCGATTATATTCTAAACGATTCAAAAAAAGCAGTCATTTTATGTCATGGTTTAGAAGGAGATTCGCGCAGAACTTATAATAACAGTTGCGCGGCGTATTTTCAGCAGCGGGATTTTTCTGTTTTTGCCTGGAACAACCGCACCTGCGGGGGAGAAATGAATCGTCTGCCAAGACTGTACCATCACGGTGCCGTTGATGATTTGGACGAAGTGGTTCAGTTTGTTTTAAAAAAAGGCTTCGAAGATGTTTATTTAATCGGGTATTCAATGGGAGGCGTTCAGCTCCTGAATTATTTAGGCTGGACCAAAATCGACGAGCGCATAAAAGCAGCCGTTTCGATCTCGGTTCCCACTCATATTGCCACCAGTGCCGCTGTACTCAAACAGGGGTTTAACAGAGTATACTTAAAGAATTTTACCATTGATATTAAAAGAAAACTAAAATACAAAGCGGCCCAATTTCCTGATTTTATAAACCGCGACCAGATTGATAAAATCACTTCTTTTGACGAAGTAGATCAGTATTTTACGGCACCGCTCCACGGTTATGCAAGCCGAGACGATTATTACGAGCGTGTTTCGCCTGAATTTTACTTAAAAAATATTACTACCCCGGTTCTGATTATTAATTCACTCGACGATCCTTTTCTGGGCGAAAGATGTTATCCAAGAGCCATAGCACAAGACAGCGCCTACGTCTATCTAGAAACCCCAAAGTATGGAGGACACTGCGCATTTCCGCTTCGCAACTCAACGTATTCTTATGCGGAGACAAGAGCTTATGAGTTTTTTCAGAGTTTGTGAGTTTGACTTGAATAATTAACTGGAATTTATGAGAACATTACGAACAAAATATCTGAGTGAAATTCCGATCCAAGAAGATAATTATAAAGTTGATTTTATAATATTAGAAAAATACCAAAATTTCTCATCTGAAATATTGAGATTGTCTTTACTTGGCTTGACTATCTATGGATTTTTAATTGCTAATGTAATTGTAAAAATAAGTGAATGCGAAAAGTTAAACAATTTTTTAGGAGCACTTTCTATTTATAAATCGCTGCTATTTGCTGGTGCTGTCTTTTTGATTTTAGGAGCTTTTTTTGCCTTAGGACACCGCTATTTTTCAACAGATTGTATGACTCATTTTATTAGGGGCTTTAGATTACGGCAGAGATTAAAAGAACTAAAGAATCAAGATAAAGATGAATATTCAGAGATTATTCGAATTAAAGAATCTATAAAGAATGAGGAGATTAGTTTTGAAAATGATCTAAACATTTGCAAATGGTTTTTACTGCTGGCTGGCTTCTTTCTAATTTTAGGAATTCTATTGGCTACAATTGCTTTTGCTTGTTCATTCAATAATATTCTAAATTGAATAAAGGGTGGAGTATGTGGATAAAATTTTTTGTGGAGTCGGCAGAGATTACTTGATAAAAACAAAATCCTGAGAATCAAAATTCTCAGGATTTCTTTATATGAGATATGTCGTTCTAAATAAAAAAGGAAGGTGTTTGATACCTTCCTTTCTGTGGAGTCGCCGGGAATCGAACCCGGGTCCAAACAAGCAACTAAAGAGCTTTCTACACGCTTATTTCCTGATTGGATTTTCGATGTTAAGCTAGGTCAGGAACAACCACTCAACACTTATCTTCTTAAGTTTTGAAATCCACCCGAAGCTCATGGAAATCTAGGTTTATTTTTACGGTTCCCCTTGACAGAACGCCACAAACCAAGGCTTTCTAGGAGAATCCAGCTTCTCTACCTTGTAGAGACGTGGCTAATCGTACTATGATTCGGATTATGCAGCTAAAGCGTAGTTATTTTCGCCGTGTAAAATTGTGAGATCTTATATTTACGAGCAAGGTCTCAATGCTCGACGTGCTTACTTTTCAATTCGACTTGCTGTCAAAACCAGTCGACCCCGAAAAATGAGTCTGCAAATGTATACTATTTACAATTACTTTTTATTAAAAATTTCAGAAAAATTTGGTTATTCTTCTTCTTTAAAATTAAATGGATAATCTCCAAAGATTGGAGCCAGCTTGCGAACTGCATAAGTATTTCTCGTCATCTTATTCGAAAGTGCAATTATCGTAACGCCCTCATTCATCAAAGTAATGTAAGATGAGGTATTTCCGTGCCACCAGCCGTTGTGGAAATAGTAATTCTGTCCTGTTTCCCAGTTGATCATTCTAATGCCCAGACCGTAGTTTTTGGTGCCTTTACGTTCGTTACTGTAACCGGTATAAACTTGCTTAAGCAATTCGGGTTTCAAGAAATCGGGTGAATTTCTAGCGCGGTCAAATTTTAAAAGATCGCGTGCGGTCGAGAAAATATTTTTATCGCCGTAAACATTATCCAGATAGTCAAAACCAATTTCAACACCGTTGCCTTTGTACGACGGAACAATTTTTTTTCTATCCTTATCGTCATCAAAAACGTAAGTGTGCGTCATTCCCAGCGGTTTAAAAATCATTTCTGACATTGCTTCTTTATAACTCAGGCCGGTAATTTTTTCTATAATAAGTGCCAGCATTGCATAATTGGTATTACAATAACTAAAACGGGTTCCAACTCTAGACTCAAGACCGACATCTTTGGTTGCCAGAATATCCAAAATATCTTTATTGGTAAGCTGGTTGTGTCTGTCCCAAACCGATTTGTCATGATCGGTAAAATAGGCATAATTACGCATTCCCGTGCGATGGCTCAAAAGCATTCTGATGGTGCATTCTTCGTATGGAAATGTTTTTAAAATTGTATTTACTTTTTGATCCAGATCAATTTTGCCGGCATTTACCAGCTTCAAAATTGCAGTTGCAGTCAAAACTTTACTTACCGAAGCGATTTGTACAGGAGTTTCGGGTGTTATTTTTGTTCCTTCATTTTTATTGGCAAAACCATTGTATCTCTCAAAAAGAATCTGACCGTCTTTGGCGACCAAAAAACTTCCGTTCATGTTATTATTGGGCCAGTTTTTATTGTAAAAATGATTAATTCTTCCGACAACACTATTTTTATAAGCCTGGGAAACTTTTTTTTCAGGACCTAAGGGTTTCATTTTGGGTAAAGTATCTTCGACTTGTGGTTTTTCGGCAGTTTCAGCTTTGTTTGTTTTTCCGCAAGAGCTTAAAACCAATGTTGCGAAAAGTATTTGTAGTATCTTTGTTTTTTTAGGGAAAATCATTTGCATCGTTCTTTAAAAACAAATATATCGAATTCAATTTTGTTGATTTCTTACTTATAGATAATCTAAAGCCTTGTTTTAACATTTTGTTAACAGTATTTAAATTTAGTTGTCTGTATTCCAGTTTGTAACGGTTTTTAAACATTCTAAATTACAATTTAACAACAAAATTTTAACTAAAATTGTTATATTTGAAACAAAAAGTAGTCAAAAAGTTATATTATAAAATATATTAAATCTGTTTAAATGAAATTTGGAATCATAAAAGAAAGAAAAAATCCGCCTGATAGAAGAGTTGTTTTTACTCCAGACCAATTAGCAAAATTAAAACAACAGCATCATGATTTAAGTATTGAAGTAGAAAGTTCTGATATTAGAATATTCAGTGATTTAGATTACAAAAATATGGGAATCACGGTTACAGAAGATATTTCGGGCAGTGATGTTTTATTTGGTGTAAAAGAAGTTCCGGTCGAAAATTTGATTCCAGACAAAAGCTATTTCTTTTTTTCGCATACTATCAAGAAACAACCTCATAATAGAAAACTGCTTCAGGCTGTTCTCGAAAAAAATATCGTGTTGTACGATCATGAAACCATTGTAGATGAATTGGACCGCCGTTTGATTGGTTTTGGAAGGTATGCCGGAATGGTAGGTGTGTACAACGGAATCAGGGCTTTTGGAATTAAGTTTGAATTGTTTAAACTTCCTAAAGCAGAAACGCTTTCTGGGAAAGAAGCTTTGATAATGCATTTAAAACGCATTACAATGCCGGCGCTGAAATTTGTTGTCACTGGAACCGGAAAGGTGGGAAGCGGTGCAAAAGAAATCTTAGATGCTATAAAAGTCAAAGAAATTACTATAGATAATTATTTGACTAAAAAATATGCTCAGGCTGTTTATGTACAACTTGATGTTTTAGAATATAATAAAAGAAAAGACGGCCAGGTTTTGGATTTTAATGATTTTGTAAAAAATCCTGATGAATACGAATCTGATTTTGAAAGGTTTACTAAAGTTTCGGATATCTATTTTGCAGGTCATTTTTATGCTAATAATGCTCCAATGATTTTGACCAAAGAAATGCTTAACGCAAGTGACTGTAAGTTAAAAGTTGTTGCCGATATTTCTTGTGATGTTAACGGACCTATCGCTAGTACGCTTCGATCGTCTACAATAGAGGAGCCGTTATACGGTTATTTTCCGTTAGAAGACCGAGAAGTAGATTTGTTTCACCCTGCAGCAGTGGCGGTAATGGCTGTGGATAATCTGCCTTGTGAAATTCCAAAAGATGCCAGCCAAGGTTTTGGAGAACAATTTTTGGAACATGTAATTCCTGCTTTTTTTAATAAGGATAAAGATGGAATTCTAGAACGTGCAAAAATTACAGAAAACGGAAAATTGACCGCAAGATTCAGTTACCTGCAGGATTATGTAGATGGGAAATAGGAGTTGTTTGAAGTTTCAGGTTTCAAGTTTAATGTTAAGCGTTAATTGTTAAGCGTTAAATGTTAAGCGTTATTAAAAAGGGAGAAAATTTTAAATTTTCTCCCTTTTTAATAAATAAGTTCATTTCTATTCGTTTAGTATTTCAAACCTGAAACCTGAAACCTGAAACCTGAAACTTGAAACTTGAAACCTGAAACTTCAAACCTGAAACAAAAAAAACTAAACCATTTCCTCCGGTTTTACCCAAGCATCAAAATCTTCTGGGGTTACATAGCCAAGACGAACAGCTTCCTCTTTAAGAGTAGTTCCGTTTTTGTGAGCAGTTTGGGCAATTTCAGCTGCTTTATAATAACCAATTTTAGTATTTAAAGCGGTAACAAGCATTAACGAATTGTCTACCAATTCTTTGATTCGTTTATGGTTTGGTTCGATTCCTTGTGCACAATGTTCATCAAATGAAACGCAGGCATCTCCAAGCAAACGTGCCGATTGAAGGAAGTTAGCGGCCATAACAGGTTTAAAAACATTTAATTCATAATGTCCCTGCATACCGCCTACGGCAATTGCCATATCATTCCCGATAACTTGAGCGCAAACCATTGTCAAAGCTTCGCATTGTGTCGGGTTTACTTTTCCAGGCATAATAGAAGACCCTGGTTCGTTTTCTGGAATGTGAATTTCGCCAATTCCAGAACGTGGTCCAGAAGCCAGCATTCTAACATCGTTTGCAATTTTGTTTAAAGAAACAGCCAATTGTTTTAATGCGCCATGTGTTTCAACAATGGCGTCGTGCGCTGCAAGGGCTTCAAATTTATTCTCTGCGGTTACAAAAGGCAGATTGGTAAATTTCGCGATATATTCGGCCACTTTTACATCATAACCTTTTGGAGTATTTAATCCTGTTCCGACTGCTGTTCCGCCAAGGGCGATTTCAGCTAAGTGTGCCAAGGTGTTTTTTAATGCTTTTAACCCAAAAGCCAATTGAGCAGCGTAGCCGGAAATTTCTTGTCCTAGTGTTAACGGAGTAGCATCCATTAAATGAGTACGGCCAATTTTAACAACGTCTTTGTATTCAGATGCTTTTTTTACCAATGTTGCGTGCAGTTTTTCAACACCTGGAATGGTAGTTTCTACAACCATTTTATAAGCTGCAATGTGCATTCCGGTTGGGAAAGTATCGTTTGAAGATTGCGATTTGTTGACATCGTCATTGGCTTTTATAAATTGTTCGCCTTCTCCGATTTCAAAACCTTTTAGAACTTGTGCGCGGTTGGCGATGACTTCGTTAACGTTCATGTTGCTTTGTGTGCCAGAACCGGTCTGCCAAATTACAAGCGGAAATTGATCGTCTAATTTTCCAGCTAAGATTTCGTCGCAGACTGCTGCAATGGCATCTCTTTTTTCTACAGGCAAAACTCCTAAATCGTAATTAGCATAAGCCGCTGCTTTTTTTAAATAGGCAAAACCTTCTATGATTTCTGCCGGCATAGAGCCTGAGTTTCCTATCTTAAAATTGTTTCTAGAACGTTCTGTCTGCGCACCCCAATATTTATCGGCTGGAACTTGAACTTCGCCCATGGTGTCTTTTTCTATTCTGTATTTCATTGGTATTTGTAAATATGTTGTTTGTAAAAATGTATTTTCTGTTTTGTAAAATGTGTTTTGCAAAATGTTTTAATCTGGTTATTTGTAATTTCTTTTGAAAACTACAGTTCTAGCCCTGATGGGAGCGGCATCCTTTTTCTGTCTTCTTTAGACAGGAAAAGATACAGCGGACAGCAGGATCAGCTCCTGATAAAACCTACTATTCTCTTTTTTAAGGGTTTCAAATTTTAATCGATTTTGATGCTGAAAGAACCCTTATTTAAAATGAGTATAAATATAGTCATAATTGTTATTTTATAAAAATTGATTTGGTTTTTATTGGTGCGGAAGAATATATGGCTTACATTTGTAGCAACATTCAAAAATTCCGGAAAACATGTTTGAATTTTCACAGTACTTAGGCTTTTTACTTTTCTTAACCATTCTTACTATAGGATTTTGGTTAATGTTTTTCTTAGTTGGTTTCGTATCTTATTGGGTTACTGGAGCAAGCTGGGAAATGATCAAAGAAAAGAGAGCTAGAAAAAGACAAGAAGAACAATCTTTTAAAATATAATTTTTTAGATTGATGTCATAAAAAAAGAACCCATTGGGTTCTTTTTTTTATTTATAAATGTTTCGACAAAGAAAATTCTAAATTTGTAAATTTCAAGTTTCAATTTAACTCAAAAAAGAAATCCAAATTCCAATCGCTAACAATTGGAATTTGGATTTTTTTTATTGGAATTTATGAATGTGTTATCCTGGGAATTCGCCTCCATCTCCATTGCCATCATTTCTAGGCTGTGCATTTTTATCTCTATCACTTTTCGATTTGTTGAAACGGTAAGTGAATGATAAATTGAATTGACGTTTACGCCATTGCATTTCTCCGTAAGAAGTTTGGTTATCAAGGTATGTGTAGGATTTCATAATTCTTGAATTGAAAACATCACTGATGTTAAATGCGATGGTTCCTTTATCTTTCAATACATCTTTGCTAAATGAAGTATTCATTCCGAATTGGCCTAGGTTTTTACCTTGAGCTGTTTTTTGTTCGCCATTGTACATACCAGTTAACTGCCAGTCAATTTTGTATGGTAACGTTACTTTTGAGCTGATTCTTGCAAACCATGAATTGGCTTTGTTGTCCAGATTTTGTGTAATAACTTCACCTGTAACGAAATCAGTATAGCTGTTTTCTCCTGTTGAATTTACATTGAAGAAATTAAAATTACTATTTAATCTCCACCATTTGAAAGGGTTGTAGTTAAAAGTAAATTCAAAACCGAATTTTTGTTCTTTCCCTAAATTGATTGGACGGCTTAAGATTACCGGAATTCCATCTACTAATTGACCTGTTGGAGTTCTTACAAAGCTGAAAACATCTTTTGTGTCTTCAAAGTAAGCAGAAGTACTGAAAGTAACTTTTGTCCATTTTTTTAAGTATCCAATATCAAACTTATCAGTTAAAGAAGGATCTAAATCAGGATTTCCTTGAAAGATATTAATGTTACTTGAGTAGTTAACTGCAGGATTCATAAAACGTCCTCTTGGGCGTGATAAACGTTTACTGTAGCTGATGTTGAAATTGCTTTGATCAGAGATTTCATAGCTGATAAAAGCACTTGGGAATAAATTGTTGTATTTTTTGGTGTTAAAATCATTAGTATCTAACAAATTAACTTGGATATTGGTGTCTTCCCAGCGAAGACCAAATAAATAAGAAAATTTATTCACTTTAAAACCATATTGTGTATAGATCGCATTAATGTTTTCTTTGTATTCTAGATTGTTAGAAAGATTTGTGTCTTTTGCGCCTTGAGCATCAGTAACAAAATATTCATTGTTCAAATCGCCAAAACTTCCTTTATATCCTGCTTCAAACTGTCCTCCTTTTCCTAAAGGGAGTACGTAATCTGCCTGAAATAAAACTTGTTTTTGAACTTGATCATTTAAAGTTGAGTTCACGATGGTGTTTGGCGACGTTGAAATTTCGCTATTGCTGTCGTCTGTATTTCTAGAAATAGACAAATCAGCAGTAAGTTTGTGTCCTTTATCGTTGAAATTTTTGATTAAGTTTGACGTGAATTCGATATTATCACTTCCCGTATCTGCATTGTTTAAACGATAAGTTGATCCTGTAAAATTACGACCGGCATCAAAATTATTATAATTGATTAAATCTTTGTCTTCTCCAGTGTTATTTTGGTAATTAATGGCATTGGTCCAAAAAGTGTTTTTAGTAACTGTCCATTCTACACCGGCTCTGGCATTAAATCCATTACGAATTCTTTTGGTATCACGATCTTCGTCAAGATAACTTTTTGTAGATCCGTCTTCGTTGAAATATTGAGAATTAGTTAAACCAGTTCCTTCATTGGTTCTGTAATTATAGCCTGCAGTAGTAAAGTAGTTTAATTTCTCAGTTTTATAGTTTAAATTTCCGCTTAAACCATAGGTTTCAGGAATTCCGGTAGAAGCAATAAATGTTCCGTTGAATCCTTGATTTTTTCCTTTTTTAAGGATGATATTGATGATTCCAGATCCACCTTCGGCATCATAACGCGCAGATGGATTGGTGATAACTTCAACTTTATCAATTGCATCGGCTGGAAGCTGTCTTAAAGCTTCTGCCATATTAATAGCTTGCGAAGGTCTTCCGTCAATTAAAATACGGATGTTATCGCTTCCTCTTAAGCTTACATTTCCTTCGGTATCCACAGAAACAGAAGGTACATTGTCTAAAACGTCGCTTACAGTACCGCCTTTTACCATCATGTCCTGACCAACGTTGTATACTTTTTTGTCTAGTTTAATGTCTACTGTAGATTTTTCTGCACGTACTACAACTTCATTCAATTGTGCCGCATCTTCAGATAAATTAACTACACCCAGATTGGTGTCACCTTGAATGCTTTTTTGCTTGATTTCTGTTGGTTTAAAAGAAATAAATTCAATTTTAATATCGTAAGTTCCTGGAGCAACTGTTATTTCAAATTCTCCTTTAGGATTAGTGATACCGCCTGAAATAACTTTGGTATCATTTGGAAGTGTTATCGAAATAGTAGCATATTCTAAAGGTTGCTTTGTAACTTTTTCGAAAACTTTTCCGGTAACTTTAACTTTGTTTTTGGCTCCTGGCCCTTCTTGTGAATAGTTGTAAAAACTTGTCAGTAAGAAAACAAGCATTACAGCAAATTTGATTTGTTTCATTTTTTTTTGGTGTCTTTCTCTTTTAGACGCCAAAAGTAGTTTTTGGTTTAAAGAGTTAAATCATAAAAATATGTTAATAATACATTTTAGAATTATTCTAAAAAAGAAGCAACTCGTTCCAGATCCCTTCCAATAATAGCTTTTCCGTCTTTAATCACAATAGGTCTTTCAATCAAAATAGGGTTATCTATCATAGCCTGAATGACTTGGTCGTCATTTAAATCTTTTCCCTTATAATTTTCGATCCAGATTTTTTCTTTGGTTCGAATGAGTTGTAAAGGTGACAGATTTAATTTTTGAAGCAGGGTTTTTAATTCTTCAAAAGTCGGAGTTTCTGTTAAATAGGGAATAATTTCAAATTCTTGATTGGTGTTCTCAATAAAAGCCAAACAGTTTCTTGATTTTCCACAGCGTGGATTGTGATATATTTGTATCATTTTGCTATATTTAATTGTTTGTTTAAAGGCCGGAATAAAAAGCGGTATTTTAGCGAGATCAAAAATAAGATTATCTTATTAGAATTGAATTGTCATTTTTAAAATTTGAGACTATGTTTTTAGAACAAGGAATTAAACCTGAAAATAAATTTTGGAAATATCTTTTAGGATCTGTTTTTATAATCACAGCGTCTTTTGTGGGGCAGATTCCGATTTCTGCAGCTGTTTTTTATAAAACATTTACAGAAAACAAAGCTTTTCCAACAACCAATGAAGGTGTAATGAAAATGTTTGAATCGAATATGACGTTGTTCCTTGTAATGATTTCGTTTGTTTTTGCCTTTGCCGGAATTTATTTTGTGGTCAAATACATACACCATCAAACCTTGTTATCCGTAACAACTTCTCGCTCAAAAGTAGATTGGAAACGTATTTGGTTTTCGTTTTTTTTATGGGCTTTTTTTTCTGTTCTGAGTTTTTTATTTGTGTACTTAAAAGCTCCAGAGCAATTTGTTTTTAATTTTAAACCAATTCCTTTTTTTATATTATTGCTCCTAGGTTCCATATTAATTCCGATACAAACGACTACAGAAGAGTATGTTTTTAGAGGTTATTTAATGCAGGGTTTTGCTAATCTTGCACAAAATAGATGGTTCCCGCTTATGATGACTTCTTTAATTTTTGGATCGATGCACTGGTTTAACCCGGAAGTTACCAAGATGGGGAATATTATTATGATTTATTATATCGGAACAGGTTTGTTTTTGGGTATAATTACCTTAATGGACGAAGGGATGGAATTGGCTTTAGGGTTTCACGCGGCAAATAATCTTATAGGTGCACTGCTGGTTACTTCAGACTGGACGGTTTTTCAAACGCATTCCCTTTTTATAGACTTATCTGAGCCCTCAGCAGGAATTGATGTTATTCTGCCTGTGGTCGTTATTTATCCTATTCTGCTTTTTATTTTTAGTAAAAAATACGGCTGGACAAATTGGGAAAAAAAAATATCAGGAAATATTCTCATTAACAAAGAACTAAACTAAAAAATTATGCCACATTTAACCCAACATAAAGTTCATAATTATTTTAAACTAAACGGCTATCACTTAAATGCTAAAGATTTGTGTCAAATTGCCTATAGTTATGTAAAAGAAGGAGATGCGTACGAAAAGGCTATTGGTGAGTTTTTTCTAGACTGGTTTGATAAAAAGAGTTATATCGAAATGACTACTTCCGGCACAACAGGACTTCCAAAATTAGTCAGACTAGAAAAACAGGCCATGATACAATCGGCTCTGGCAACTGGGGATTTCTTTGGCTTGGTGCCGGGTAATAGAGCTTTGTTATGTCTGCCAACGCAATTTATCGCAGGAAAAATGATGCTGGTTCGAAGTTTAATTTTAGGTTTAGAATTAGATATTACAGCGCCAAGCGTTACACCTTTGGCATTTAATACAAAAACTTACGATTTTGTGGCAATGGTGCCTTTGCAGGTTCAGAATTCTATTGAGAAGCTGGTCAATATTCGTAAACTGATTATTGGCGGTGCAAAACTGGATACCGCTTTAGAAGAAAAATTAATGCCCCTGAAAACAGAAATTTACGAAACATACGGAATGACCGAAACGATTACGCATATTGCGGCAAAGCGTTTAGGCACTCCTGCTTTCTCGATACTGCCAAATGTAAAAATAGCTCAGGACGATCGTCAATGTCTGGTGATAAATCTTGCTTCGGTTTCTGATGAGCCTATTGTGACAAATGATTTGGTTGATTTGATTAATGAGCAGCAATTTGTTTTTTTAGGAAGAATTGATAATGTAGTGAATAGTGGAGGAGTGAAGCTTATTCCTGAACAGATCGAAGCGAAACTGATTAATAAAATCAATTCTAGATTTTTTGTTACCGGACTTCCTGATGCTGCTTTAGGTGAAAAGCTGGTTTTGGTGATTGAAGGCGAAAAACAAGATTTTCCTGCAGATTTCTTTGATGTTTTAGGGAAATACGAAAAACCGAAAGAAATTATTTTTGTTGCCAAATTTAAAGAAAATGAAAATGGTAAACTACTAAGGAAACCAACCTTAGAGTAGAGGTTTACGAATTCTAAAAATAAAAATTCCAAATTCCAATTTTAATCTTGGAATTTGGAATTTAAAATATTTGGAATTTCTTTTACTTTTTTCTTTCCATCAAAGCCATATAGAATCCGTCAAAACCAGATTCAGAAGCCAATAATTTGCGGTCTTCAATAAAAGTAAACTGCTGTCCGATTTCTGTTTTTAAGAATTTTTCAATTTGTTCTTGATTTTCAGATGGTAAAACAGAACAAGTAGCGTACACTAGTTTTCCTCCTGGCTTCACGATTTTAGAATAGCTTTCTAAAACTTCTGCTTGAACTTTGCGAATGTTGTCGATAAATTCAGGCTGTAATTTCCATTTAGAATCAGGATTTCTTTTTAAAACTCCCAATCCGCTGCAAGGTGCATCAATCAGTACACGATCTGCTTTTTCGTGTAATTTCTTGATTACTTTAGTGGTGTCGATAATTCTGTATTCGATATTAAAAGCACCATTTCTTTTAGCTCTTAACTTTAATTGCTTTAATTTACTTTCGTATAAATCCATTGCAATCAACTGCCCTTTGTTTTCCATCAAAGAAGCAATATGAAGTGTTTTTCCACCTGCACCTGCACAGGTATCTACTACGCGCATTCCAGGTTTTACATCCAGAAATCCGGCAACCAATTGCGAGTTGGCATCCTGTACTTCAAAAAGTCCTTGTTTAAAAGCATCTGTCAAGAAAACATTCGCTCTTTCTTTTAATACAAGCGCTTCTGGCTGGTCTTTTAAATATTCTGTTTCAATATTTAAATCCATTAATGTATTTCTAAGGCTTTCTTTGGTACCTTTTAAAGTATTGGTTCTCAAAATAACTTTTGCAGGCTGATTTTGTGCTGTAATTTCTTTAGCCCAAACCTTTTCGCCAAGTTCTTTTACGCCCAGCTCGTCCATCCAATCCGGGATAGATTCTTTTAATGCTCTGTTTTTAGACAACTCGTCAAAACGACCTTTGATTTTTCTTTCTGGAGTTCCTTCCAACTGTCTCCAATCCGGAATTGGGTAACCGCGTAAAACGGCCCATACAGCAAACATTCTCCATAAGTTATCTCTGTCATACGGCTCTTTTACATCGGCAATTTCTGCGTATAACCTTTTCCAGCGAACTATTTCGTATATCGTTTCAGCAACAAATTTCCTGTCAGAACTTCCCCAACGTTTGTCTTTTTTTAATGCTCTTGCTACCACTTTGTCTGCATATTCTCCTTCGTTGAAGATAGCATTCAAAGAATCAATGGTAGTATAAACTAAATTTCTGTGTAATCTCATTTTGTTAATTTGAAGTGCAAAGGTACTATTAATTGATTGAAAGTGAAATTTTTAATTTTAATTGTAATTTGATTTTCATTTAAAAGAAAAAAAACACTCTAATAAAGTTAAAAGAGTGTTTTCTGAATATATTTTAGAATCCGTTTTTTATTTTTTTTCGTCTTCCTTTTTTACAATAATTCGAGTTAATCCAATGTTTTCTGGTGCGTGCAGTACCATTGGGAATTTTTCTACTTTAACAGAACTGCTGTCTAAGCCAAAAGCTCTTTCTTCGGACAAACTCAGTTTTTTGATGAAGAAATAAGAGTTCATAATAATGTTTTCGTGCCATCTTAAATCATTATCATTAGATAAGAATTTCTCAGACAATACAAATTTGAAATCACCAATAATATTGTTTTTGTTTAAAGATTCGTAACGACTCGTAATATCTACTTCACCGCGTTTAACCATCTCTTTAATAACTTCTCTAAACATTAAATTGATTTTTGTAGGCTCTCTAAAACCTAAATTAAAGTCAATTCTGTAAATATCATCTTTAGCAATTTCGGTTACTTTATACTGCGTTTTATAAGGTTCTGTCAGAATGTTTACGTGAACAAACCAATAAATGTCAGCTCTTTTTGGACGTTTTTGCAGGATAGAATAGATCACTTTTTCCTCCAATTCATCAACACGGTTTGCGTTGGTCATATAAACCAAATGTGTCGCATATTTTGGAATGGATAAATCTTGGCTCAATTCTACTAATACTTGTTTATAGTCATCAATTTTAACCACTTTAGTGTAGTTTTTGTTGATTTTCTTAGCCAGATACCAAATCGTCATTACCGAAATAAGCATTGAGGCAATGATTAATGTAACGTAACCTCCTTCTGCAAATTTGGTAATGTTTGCGATTAAGAAACTAAATTCAATTAATAAATAAATAGTGATCAAGGGTACCATGAAGTACAATTTGACACGTTTCATAATTAAATAATAGTTCAATAAGATCGTCGTCATAATCATGCATAAAATAATAGCAAGACCATAAGCGTGTTCCATATTTCCAGATTTTTCAAAGTGCAGTACGATTCCAACACAACCAATAAATAATAACCAGTTGATCGATGGAATATATAATTGTCCTTTTACTTCTGTAGGATATTTGATTTTAACTTTTGGCCAGAAATTCAAACGCATCGCTTCGTTGATCAAAGTAAACGAACCGCTGATAAGAGCCTGAGAAGCAATTACAGCTGCTAGGGTCGCAACAACAATTCCGAATGGTAAAAACCAATGCGGCATGATTAAATAAAACGGATTTCCGTTTTCACCTCCCAATTGCTGCAGTGTACTTCCTTCGTGGTGAATTAAATAAGCGGCTTGTCCAAAGTAGTTTAATACTAAAGTTGCTTTAACAAAAATCCAGCTTATTCTAATGTTTTTCCTGCCGCAGTGCCCCATGTCAGAATACAAAGCTTCTGCTCCTGTTGTACATAAGAATACGAAACCAAGAACGAAAAAGCCATCAGGATGGATCGATAAAAGTTTGTAAGCGTAATAAGGATTAATAGCTTTTATAACTTCTGGATAATGCAGTACTTGTATAGCTCCCAACGTTCCAAGCATTGCAAACCAGATTAACATCATCGGAGCAAAAAATTTGCCGACAAGTTTGGTTCCAAACTGCTGAATGGTAAATAATACAAATAAAATACTGATTACAATATAAACGATAGTCTGCGTTTCCATTGTTGGATAGAAAGCCCTAATTCCTTCTACTGCAGAAGAAATAGAAATAGGCGGCGTAATAATCCCGTCGGCAAGCAGGGCGCTTCCTCCAATAATGGCGGGTACTATAAGCCACTGAATTTTTGTTTTCTTGACTAATGCATATAGTGCAAAAATTCCACCTTCACCGTGATTATCGGCACTTAAGGTTATAAGTACGTATTTTATTGTCGTTTGCAGAGTTAGTGTCCAAAATACACAGGAAATACCTCCTAAAACAATATCTGCATTGATGGTATGATCGCCGAGAATGGCTTTCATTACATATAATGGAGAGGTACCTATATCTCCATAAATAATCCCTAAAGTTATTAATAACCCCCCGAGAGTCAGCTTACTATGTAAACTTTTATGCGATGCGCTCATGTGTGTTTTTATAAAAGACGGTTGCAAATTTACTGTTTTAAAACAAATTAGAGCCAATTATAAGTAAAAAGATAAAAAAAAGCACAATCGTAAAATTGTGCTTTATCTTTTCAATATATTTTAATTTAAGATTAACCTCTTCTGCCCCCGCGAGAACCTGCATTGTTGTCTCTTTGCGATTGCCCGCCTCTAGATTCTTGGCTTGCTCTAGGAGCCTCAGAACGCTGCGTATTTTGCTGCGGTCTTGCTGTTGCAGTTCTGTTTTCGTTGTTCGAACGGTTTTCAGAATAACCTCTGGACTCATTTCTTGGACTGCTTGACGGTCTGCTCATTCGGTTTTCAGAATTTCTGTTCTCGTTTGAGTTAGTGTTTCTAGGTTCTGCTCGCTGTGTGTTTTGAGTTCTTGCAGGAGTGTTTTCTCTAGAAGGATTGTTATCACGGCTTACAGCTCTAGGAGTGTTTTCTGTACGAGGAGCATTGTCTCTGCTTTCATATCTTTGTGTATTTGTACTTCTATTGGTGTTGCTGTTTCTATCAGCTGAAGATCTGTTTTCTGCATAATTACGATTAGAAACTCTATTTTCATTAGATACGGGTCTTGATGAACTGGTTCTATTGGCGTTGTAATTTCTGTTGGTATTGTAATTGTTTCTGTTACTTTCTCTGCTGGCAACACGTCTTTGATCTAACTCATATCTGTTGTTTACATTCGAGTTTCTTTGAGCAAAGCTGTAATTAGGACGCATTCTTTCGTAACCATAACTACGTCTTGTTTCGTACATAACAGGTGCTCTGTAGCTTCTTCTGGTGTTTACATAGTTGTAATGATTGTTTACGTTAATACAGATGTTGATATTATTTCTGTATCTATAAACAGGATATGGTGTCCAAGCAGTGTAATACGTTGGGTAATAATTCCAATAATAAGCAGAAGCATAAGGTCGGTAGTTGTTCACCCAAAATGAAGTGTAGATTACTGGCACAACACTGTAAACAGGCTCGTAAATATAATTGGCACCATATAAATAAGTGTTTCCAACAACTTGAACACTTACTTTATTGTAATTGTCTCTTTCTACATCAATCGTTGCCACATCTTGGTAGACATCACGATCTAGTACAGCCTGAATGATCACAACGTGAGTTCTGTCTTCTACAGTTTCGATAACACGAAGATAATCTACTTCGTTATCTCCATTTAAGTCAAGATTTGATATTTGATATTTAGGATCATTCAGACGTCTTTCAAAATCTTGAAGATTGGCTGATTCTCCAAACATTGAGGCAACAGCTCTTAAATCTAAATTATCACTTATATCTGAGTTTTTTGCGTAAACAGTAGTTTGACTTTGTGCTGCACAAGAACCAAAAACTAATGCTACAAGCGCTATTAAAAGTAATTTCGTTTTCATGATAAAATCCATATTAAATTATTGTATTAGAAGGTATCCAATTACTGTGCCACAAAAAAAAGTTACTGTTTTCTGCAGTGTATTTTTAAAGTTAATTTTTTTTTAAAACATTGTAAATGAGTGCCTTTTGTGTTTTTCTGAATTTATTTAAACTATGGGTTATTTGAGGTACTAATTGTTTTTTATAGTAAGAATATATAAATCATTCCTCTTAAATGTATATATCGGCATTTGTTGTTTTTGATTCTGGGTTCAACTAATTTGTTTAATTTTTAATTTTTTAATTTTCAATTAATTTAGAGTCGCTAAATTTGCAAATTAAGGCAGAATCTGGGTGCGGTTATTGGCGAATTATTTTCTTGTTAATTCACTTACAATGTAAAGGATTCAGTTATTATGCCTTAAAAAAAAATAATTTAAATAATATATGTGGTAAATAATTGTATTTTCGCAAAACCCTAAATTTAATTATATGAAAAAAATATTACTTCTTTTTGGTGCATTTTTGTTATTGGTGTCTTTTAAAACTTTCAATTATAAAGATAAAATAGAAGTTTACAACTGGTTTTCTACTGTAGAAGTTGACACTTTATTTAAGGATCACATTAGTATTCGTGCTATTTCAATTGATAAAAATAAGATTTGGTACGGTGCTGATAATTCTCGTTTCGGTTTTTTTGATTTAGATAAAAGAGAAAAATTCGAAGAGCATATTTATCGCGATACGCTTAGATTAGAGTTTAGAAGTATTGCACAGACTTCAAAACACATTTTTTTATTAAGTGTGGCAAATCCTGCACTGCTTTATCAAGTTGATAAAAAAACGAATAAACCGAAATTAGTTTATAAAGAAGTTAATTCAAAAGTTTTTTATGACAGTATGCAGTTTTGGAATGATAAAGAAGGAATTGCTATTGGAGATCCTACAGAAGATACTTTTTCTATTGTGATAACGCGTGATGGCGGCGAATCTTGGACGAAAGTACTGTCGGATAAACTGCCTACAAATGCCGTTGGAGAAACTGCATTTGCAGCAAGTAACACTAATATTGTAATAAAAGGAGATCAGACATGGCTGGTTTCTGGAGGAAAAAAATCACGAGTTTTTTATTCTGCAGATAAAGGGAAAACATGGAAAGCTATTGATACTCCAATAGTACAAGGAAGAGAAATGACAGGTATTTTTACAGCCGATTTTTATGATGAAAAACAAGGTTTTATTGCTGGAGGAGATTATGATGATCAAGGTAAAAACTCGGATAATAAAGCATTTACTAAAGACGGTGGTAAAACTTGGCAGTTAATCGGTCAAAAACAAGGTTTTGGTTATACTTCTTGTGTGCAGTATGTACCAGGAGGTAACGGTCAGGAATTGGTATCAGTTGGTGCTTCTGGAATACATTATTCTACAGATGGAGGAGCAAGCTGGGTGCAATTGTCTGATAATGCAAAATTCTTTACAATACGCTTTCTAAATAAAAACACTGCAATTGCAGCAGGTTATAACATAATGGCCCGTCTGAATTTTAAATAAAATTCAGTCACAACATAAAATAACAAGACCCCTAAATAATAAAGTAAGTATTATTATATAGGGGTCTTATCGCTGTTGTACGGTACGTTGCTATTTAATCTTTACCAGCTTTGTCTCGATATTGCTGTAATAATTTTCGATTAAAATCGTCTTCAGATTTTTTTAGCTGTAATATTTTTTTAGCAGAAAGGATTTTTTTCAAATTTGCCATGTATTTTTCTCGAAGCAGATACAGTTCTTTATCTGTGCTTTCCATTTGAGAAAGTAATGTAGTGGCTTCTTTATCTGTCATAGAACTTAGATTATCATCATCTAGTTTGTGCAGATACGTTTTCATTTTTAAATGCCTTAATTCGAATTGTTTGTCATCATAGGCATTGTAAATAGGCCAGAATTTTTCTGCTTCTGTAGAAGATAGTTCTAATTCTGTAGTTAAAAATGAAACTTTAAAAGCTTTGACTTTTTCTCGTTTTTCATCTGTTTTAGTGCCTTGGGCAAAAAATGAAAAACTTAGCAGAAAGAGCAGCAGTGATAGTCTATTTTTAATTTTAATTTTCATAGCGTAAGTTTTGTTTTATTCTGAAATTAAGTTTTCTATGTTTGGGTTTGAAGATAAAATATCTTCAAGGGTTTCATCTTCTAATGCAATATTCTCGTTGAGTTTCTGAAGATCTTTGTTGTCTAATTTTTGAATTAAATCATATTGATTTAAATTAGATTGATACGACAGGTAAGTTTCTAAAGTAGCTTCATCCAGATCATTAGAGGTTGCATTATAATTGTTGACAATAGGAATCATTAATGCCAAAACAATTACCGCTGCTGCAGCTAAACTTATTATTTTACTGCGTTTGTAGAACGGAATTACTTTTACTTCTTTTTCTTTTTCTATCTGTTGTAAAACTTTTGCCGAAAAAGTATCAAAATAATGTTCCGGAGCTTTAAACCCAGCTTTTATTTTCGGTTCGTTTTCTAATTTAAATGTTTTCATAATACTAATTAGACAGTTTTTATTACAAAAGGTTTAATTTGTCGTAACATATAATTCAATTTTTTTAACAGCATGATGATAAGATGCTTTTAAGGCACCTACAGATGTTCCTAAAATTTCTGCTATTTCTTCATATTTCAATTCTTCAAAATATTTCATTTTAAAGACCAGTTGTTGTTTCTCAGGAAGCGTAACAATGGCTTTTTGAAGTTTAATCTGAATTTCATCACCGTCAAAATAGCTGTCGGCTTTTAAATTGTCAATAGTTTTGTTTTGCAGATCCTCAGAAGTGATTCCATTCAATTTAGCCTTTTGGCTTAAAAATGTCAAAGCTTCGTTGGTTGCAATACGGTACATCCAGGAAAAAAGTTTACTTTCTCCTTTAAAATTTTTAAGGTTCTGAAAAACCTTTACAAAGGTATTTTGTAAAACATCGTCTGTATCGTCATGATTCAAAACAATATTTCGAATGTGTGAATACAGCGGTTTTTGATAATCGGATAGGAGCTTTTGAAACGCTGTGTTCTGCGTTTGTGGATTCAATAATTCTTGTATAAATTCCCTTTCGTTTATCAAACTTTCATAGATTTATCAAACCTTATGTTTGGTTAGAATCTAATTTTTATAAAAGGTTTAAAAGGAACCTAAAAAAAAATTAAAATTCAGATTGTTCTTCTTCTGGTTTAGGAGCCGGAGCTGTTGCAGCAGGTTTTGGCTGTACTGGTTTTGGCTGTGCCGGCTGTGCTTGTGTTGTAGTGTCTGTGTTGTACACAGGAGCTTTGACAACAGGCACTTCTTTTGGTTTGATCGGGAAATAAATTTCGGTCATCAATTTAGAAGGACTTTTAACGTCTAATTTGCTGATGGTTAAGATTTCAAGATGCGACCAGCCCAATTCAGGAGTTATTTTTTCTTTATTGATAAAAGCGGTAGTTTTTGCAATTGCTTCGCTTGTATGAGAATAATCTCCCGTTAAAGTTGTTTTTACAGCGTCAAAGCTATTTAGTTTGCCAGATAAAATATCGCTTCCAGAACTGATAGAGATTTCTTTGTTAATAGGCAGACAGATAGAAATTTTTGCCAAACCAGAAGCAGTATCATAAGTGTGGTAAATAATAAACGGTTTTCCGTTTGATGCGAGTCCGTTTGTTTCACTAAAATGAACGAGTTTAGGAATCACAATTCGGGCATTCTTATTTATCTTTTTTATTTCGCTCGTAAAAGTTTGTTTAATATAGGGAGTTTCTGTTTTTTTGACCACGCCATTAACTTTGATAGCATACGTTTTGGTTTCGTAGTCTAGATTTTTGTCAATATTAGCAAGGCTTTTTTCATACATAGTTCCAATCACGCGGTCTGAGCCTCCATGAAGAGCGGCATAAATTTTAAACATAAAGCTCATAGTCCCTTTACCTTTCCAAGTAACTTTTGTTTTTCCGTTCAGGGTATCTTTTAAAGTCCAGTTTATTACAGCATCTGTACCTTCGTGTTTTAATTTTTGTTCAATACTTTCGCCTTCTTTTGTTTTTAATGTGATGGCATTTCCTTTTCCTTCTGTTCCCTCCCAATAAAAATAAGCGCCGTTTCCAGTTGTTTTTTGAGGAAAAGTCATTTTCATTGCTGGATCTTCAACAGCCCAAGATTCAAAATCTTCATAATTTCTAAAATCATTAAGATAGCTGTAAACAACTCCTTTTGGAGAATTGATAACTTTACTTCTCTCTACTGTAAAATCGCCTTTTTGAGTGGCAACAAAAACAGTAAGAGCTACAAGGCTTAATAATGCTAAAAGAAATAAGTATTTAAGAATCTTCATTGGTAGGGTGTTTGGTCGTAAAGTTATAAATTTTTATCTCGAGTCTTACTTACAACAAAAAATTTCTAATTTTTATTATACTAAACTTAGTCTTTTTTATTATTAAATAAAAAAAGATTTAAAGTTTATCGTTTCATAAAGATTTTGATTAAAAATAGTATAAGTATGAAAAGAAGGAAAACTAATAATACTTTATAATTTCCTTTGTAAAATATTTTGTGAAGGGCCAAATCTTTGCGGTAGGCAAAAATCATGATAATAACAAATACGATAAAAAAGCAGATTCCAAATATAACTTGTCCTTGACTAAACATAATTTTTTTTTTGGCAAATTTAGAGAATTGAATGCGAATTTGTGTCGATTTCTGATTCGATTAAAGGGCAAATGATCGCTATTGGTGTTAAAAATTCATTAAAATAATGTAATTTTAAAAACTGATACAAAAAAAGAAAAAAGAGAATATGAAAAAACAACTCGACGCCGTAACAGAATTCCATACCGCTTTTAGAATTGGACACAGCCAAATACCTACAACCGACCTTAGTTCGGAGAAAAAACTGCTTCGTTATAATTTAATGAAAGAAGAAAATGAAGAATATCTTGAAGCGGTTCAAAACAATGATTTAGTCGAAATTGCCGATGCTCTTGGAGATATGATGTATATTTTATGCGGTACGATTATAGAACATGGGCTTCAGGATAAAATTGAGGCTGTTTTTGATGAAATTCAGCGTAGTAATATGAGTAAACTAGGTGAGGATGGACAGCCGATTTACCGCGAAGATGGAAAAGTAATGAAAGGTCCGAATTATTTTAAACCTGATTTCTCGAAATTATTTTAAAGAAAAGGATAATAAAAACAAAACCCGATAATTTTATCGGGTTTTTGTTTTTATTCTAGATTTTGGGTTTATTGAACTTTAACAGTCCAGCCAAAAGTATCTTCAGTAAGCTTGTTTTGAAGACTTGTTAGTTTCTCTTTTAAAATAGAAGCGTATGAGTTTTCAATCGGAGTCATTTCATAATATTGATCCTGATAAGAGAACCCTTTAATAACACTGATTACCGCAGCTGTTCCGGCACCAAAAATTTCTTTAAGAGATCCGTTTTTAGCAGCTTCAACCAATTCTGAAACAATTACAGGACGAACTTCTACATTAAGACCTTCTTTCTTTGCCATTTCAATTAAACTTTTTCGGGTAATACCATCCAAAATTCTTTCGCTTGTAGGCGCAGTCAATAAAGTATCGTTAATTCTGAAGAAAACGTTCATCGTTCCTGCCTCTTCTAATTTTGTGTGTGTGGCATCATCAGTCCAGATCACTTGTTGAAAACCGTCTTTGTTTGCCAGGTTGGTTGGGTAAAACTGTGCAGCATAGTTTCCTGCAGCTTTTGCAGCTCCAATACCACCATTTGCTGCCCTGCTGTAATGTTCAGCAATAATTACTTTTACTTCGCCTCCGTAATATGCTTTTGCAGGAGAAAGTAAAATCATAAATTTATATTCGTCAGAAGGATTTGCAATAACCCCAGGACCTGTAGCAATCATAAAAGGACGAATGTACATACTTGCTCCGTTTCCTCTCTGGATCCAGTCTTTGTCCAATTTCAATAATTCATTCAAACCATCCATAAAAACTGCTTCTGGTACTTCTGGCATTGCCATTCTCACTGCAGAATTATTAAAACGTTTGTAGTTTTCATCTGGTCTAAACAACCAAACATCATTATTGTCATCTTTATAAGCTTTCATTCCTTCAAAAATAGCCTGTCCATAATGGAAGACTTTTGAAGATGGATCCATTAAAATTGGAGCATAAGGCTTAATGACAGGGTTTTGCCATTGTCCATTTTTAAAATCGCATTCGAATAAATGGTCTGTAAATACAGCACCAAAACTTAAGTTATCAAAGTCTACTTCGTTTATTTTTGTCGAAGATGCTTTTATGATTTCAATTTTGCTTGTTTGAGTTGTACTCATAGTTATGTAAGTTTTTTGTGATGTATCATGTACTAAAGTGATGATACTATGTAAAATAGAATTTATTGAATGCAAAATTACGTAAAAATCTCTAAAATGCTTAGTAAAAACGCATTAATTCCTCTCTTTAACTGCGATTTATTTATCCTATAATAAACTTAAATATTTAATTGATTTTTATAAAGAATTTGTGAAAAAAGGATCGTTTTTTAAGGCTTTACGCATTTGTTTTGAGTAAATTTGAATATTAAAATGGCTGAAAAATTAACATAAAGCCATTGTAAAATTCGAAAAAAGTGAAAAGAGAAATAATAAAAACGTTAGATGGTTCAACTACAATTCATTTGCCTGAATGGGATGAATGTTACCACTCTAAACACGGCGCAATTCAGGAAGCAAAACATGTCTTTATTAAAAACGGCCTTTCGTTATTTGAAAAGCCTGTTACTTTATTAGAAATAGGTTTTGGAACTGGTTTAAACGCATTTATCACTTTTTTAGAATCTGTTAGAAAAGAACAAACAATTGATTATGTTGGAGTAGAAGCTTATCCTGTTGCAAGTGACGAAATTTTAGAAATGAATTACGCCGAAGAACTAGGATCATTGGAATTTCGTAACATTTTCGAAAAAATGCATAAATCAGAATGGGACCAAAAAACGGAAATTAGCAGCCGTTTCTCGTTAACCAAAAGAAAACAATTTTTTCACGAAATAAACGATTTTGAAACTTTTGATTTGATTTATTTTGATGCCTTCGGATATCGCGTGCAGCCAGAGCTGTGGAGTACCGAAATATTTCAGAAAATGTACAATAGTTTAAAGCCGAATGGAGTCTTAGTAACTTATGCAGCCAGAGGAGTTGTAAAAAGAAGCATGATTGCTGTAGGGTTTACCGTAGAAAAATTGGCTGGACCACCGGGAAAACGAGAAATGTTTAGAGCCGTTAAAACCCTTTAAAAATGAATTGTTTAGAATGATTCTATATTGATTTATTTGTTTTAAGAAAACGTATTCGTTGCTAAAGTTTTTAAAAAAATAAGTTAAAAGAGGTTTTTATATAGGTAATTTGTTTAAATTTGGTGCGAGTTTAAAAAAATAGATAACCCCCAAAAATCTTATTTTATTATGTCAAAAATGATGTTCGATTACACGAAATCAATACTCGAGAGAGTTAGTTTCGATCCGGTACTTTTCTGCAAAGAGCTAGAAAAAGCTATCAAAACACTGTTACCATACGAAATGGAACAACTACAAGAATGGTTAATGAATTTTATTATCGAAAAGCCAGAACTACAGCAAAGTCTACTACTGATTAAAGTATAAAAAAAGGAGCCAATTTGGCTCCTTTTTTATTTTGTAGACATTATATTAGCTGTACGAGATTTAACCAAAGTCCGCGTTCAAGCGCTAGCAAGTAAAATTTGATCTTGCTCCGCTATTTCTTTTGCTGCAACGGACTTATGATTTGAACATTCTGAAAAACAATTGCTCCTTTTATAACACCAGCAATTGTAGATCGAAGCGCATCAATAATCTGCATTTTTAATTCGCTTTTTGGGTAAATTAAACTCACCTCGCGGGCAGGTTTTGGTTCTTTAAAGTTTCGAAGCTTTAATTTATCAGATTCTTTCAAGTCTAAAGTGTGCAGGTACGGAAGTAAAGTGGTGCCTAAGCCTTCGTCTGCCAATTTTATAAGTGTTTCAAAACTGCCGCTTTCGATCTGAAAATTACTTTGATCCGTCTCTGAAACCGTTTTGCACAGATTTAAAATTCCGTCCCTAAAGCAGTGGCCGTCTTGTAAAAGTAAAATTTCATTCAAGTTTAAATCGGCAACTTCAATCTCTTCTTTTTGAAAACTGGAGTGGCCTTCTGGAATGTAAGCTACAAAAGGTTCAAAATACAAAACAATTTCTTTTATTTTTTCATCCTCAAGCGGTGTTGCGGCAATTGCAGCATCAAGATGTCCGTTTTTTAATTTTAGGATAATTTCTTCTGTATTTAATTCTTCAATCAACAGTTTTACTTTCGGATATTTTTTAATGAAATTATTCAAAAACATCGGAAGCAGCGTCGGCATAATGGTCGGAATAATTCCTAAGCGAAATTCTCCGCCAATAAAACCTTTTTGCTGTTCTACAATATCTTTGATTCTATCGGCTTCATTAACAATGTTTTTTGCCTGATTAACAATTTTCTGTCCAATATCGGTAAGCTGGATTGGTTTTTTACTGCGATCGAAGATTAAAATATTGAGTTCTTCTTCGATTTTCTGAATCTGCATACTTAAAGTAGGCTGTGTAACAAAACATTTTTCGGCTGCAAGGGTAAAGTTTTTGTGCTCCGCAACTGCTAGAACATATTGTAATTGAGTTATCGTCATTTGGATAGTATTTTGTGATGTAAAAATAAGAAAATATAATTTTTAATTATATAATTATTTTGAAGATGTTTTAAATTTGTAGTAAATTTATAGTAAAAAATAAGTATTATGAAAACAAACATTTTAGGTTTACCTATAAAAGAATCAGAAGTATTAGTTCAGGAATTAAACGTGTTATTGTCAAACTTTCAAATATATTATCAAAATTTAAGAGGAATTCACTGGAACATTCGCGGGAAGCGTTTTTTTGATTTACATGTAAAATTCGAAGAATTATATACCGATGCACAGTTGAAAATAGATATGATTGCCGAAAGAGTTTTAACTATTGGCGGTACTCCTCTGCATACTTTTGAAGATTATATCAAAAATAATAAACTTACGGTAGGAAAAAATATTTCTAATGACGAAAAAGCGGTGCATTTAATTGTGAATTCGCTATCAGATTTGTTGAAAATAGAGAGAGAAATATTAAACAAAGCAGACGAAATCAGTGATGAAGGAACGAATTCTATGATGAGCGACTTTATAGCAGAACAGGAAAAGACAATTTGGATGATGAATGCGTGGTTAGAAGAAACGCTTTAATCTGTTGTTGTTTAAGTAATTATAAGCAGGATGAAAGTCGAATTTCATTCTGCTTTTTTATTTTGTTAAATTTCTATCAAAATCTCTTTGATTTTATCTGTTTAACGTTATTTTTGTTTCGATGAAATTAGTGGCCCGCATATTATTATTCATATTTATTGCTTTCTTATCGACCCCGACAATTGTTCAGGCGATAAAGAAAGGGAATAATACGGCTGTGTCTTTTAGTATTGCTGAAGAAGAAGTACATAAAGAGCTTAAAAACGTAATGCATCCTACAATTCTAGAACATGAAGTTATAATTCCGGTTTATATCGAGAAAAAAACGATCATATCAGAAAATATTGTAAAACTCGACAATATTTCTCCGAGCATATTTGCTCCACCTCCTAATTTAGCATAATACTTTCGGATTATTTGACCTTAGCCGCATTTTTATAAATGGGGAAAATCTTTAATGAATAATTTTTTTAGTATTGTATTATGACAAAAAAAATCAATCTTTTTGCCAACCTTAAATCTGATTTTGCTTCAGGTTTAGTGGTTTTTTTGGTGGCTCTTCCATTGTGTTTAGGTATTGCAATGGCTTCGGGAGCGCCTTTATTTGCTGGAATCATCGCTGGTGTTGTGGGTGGTATTGTTGTTGGTTATTTAAGCCAGTCACATATTAGTGTATCAGGACCGGCAGCTGGGTTAACAGCTATTATTTTAACCGCTATTACCGATTTGGGAGCTTTCGATGTGTTTTTAATGTCTGTATTTATTGCTGGATTAATTCAATTAGCATTAGGATTTTTAAAAGCCGGAAGTATTTCAAATTATTTCCCGACCAATGTAATTGAAGGGATGTTAGCGGGTATCGGGATCATCATTATTTTAAAACAACTGCCGCACGCCTTTGGCTATGATGCAGATTTTGAAGGAGATCAAGCCTTTATACAAAACGACGGAAGCAATTCTTTCTCATTTTTGTTTGATGTTTTAAATCACATCAACTTAGGTGCTGTAGTAATTTCTGTGGTTTCTTTGGTAATCTTGCTTTCTTGGGAAAAAGTTCCGTTTTTAAAAAGAATAAAATTAGTTCCAGGGGCACTTGTTGCAGTTATTGCCGGTATAGTTTTAAACGAAATCTTTTTGTCAACAGGAAGCAGTCTGGCAATTGCAAAAGAACATTTGGTTTCTTTGCCGGTTCCAAAATCGTTTGATGAATTTAAATCAATTATAATTACGCCAAACTTTGGAGCTGTTACAAATCCGCAGGTTTGGGTGGTTGCGGTTACCATTGCGATTGTGGCTTCTATTGAAACTTTATTATGTATTGAAGCTTCGGATAGAATGGATGTTCAAAAACGTTACACCAATACCAATGTAGAGCTTCGTGCGCAAGGTGTGGGTAATATTGTAAGTTCACTTTTAGGCGGGCTTCCGATGACTTCTGTAGTAGTACGCTCTTCTGCAAATAATAATGCTGGAGCAAAATCTAAAATGTCTGCAATTATTCATGGTGTGCTTTTATTGATAAGCGTACTGTCCATTCCAGCGATTCTTAACAAAATTCCGTTAGCAACTTTGGCTACCGTTTTAATTTTGGTCGGATATAAATTAGCAAAACCAGCAACTTTTATGCATTTCTGGGAAAAGGGAAAATACCAGTTTGTTCCTTTCATTGCAACATTAGTCTTTGTTGTTGCGACAGATTTGCTAAAAGGTGTTGCGTTGGGAATCATTATTAGTATCATTTTTGTTTTAAGAGGAAACTTAAAACGAGCTTATGTTTTCAAAAAGGAAGAATACGAAGACGGCGATATCATTCATATTGATTTAGCTCAGGAAGTATCGTTTTTGAACAAAGCTGCGATTAAACAAACTTTAAGTGAAATTCCAGAAAATTCTAAAGTCGTAATTAATGCGCATGATACAGAATACATTGCACATGATGTTTTGGATCTTATACGCGAATTTAAAGAAACCCGAGCTATTGATGAGAATATCAAAGTGAAACTAAAAGGCTTTAAAGAAGCATACGAATTAGAAAATACGCCGGAGAATAACAATCACGTTACGATCGAACATTATTATGATGTGGCTAAGAGGGCATTAGTTCAAAAAGAAGTTGTAAAAGAGAAATTCTAAATAGAAAAATTAAAATTAAGCTGTTTTCTAGGTAAAAGAAATGTTCAAATTTAGGTAACTTTACATTTAAGTTCTTTTGGAGAGGTTCGTACTTTAGAAAATACTACAAAAAATAAAAAAAATGAGAAAATTTTATGAGCAGTTATTAGAAAACAACAAAAAGTGGGTTGAAAATTCTTTGGCTTTAGACCCTAATTATTTTGCAGATTTAGCAAAAGGACAGTCGCCGCCATTATTATGGATTGGATGTTCTGACAGCCGTGTTCCTGCAAACGAAATTGTTGGTGCAAAACCAGGTGAAGTTTTTGTTCACCGTAATATCGCAAATATGGTTGTGCATTCTGATATGAACATGCTGAGTGTTTTAGACTATGCTGTAAATGTGCTGAAAATTAAGCACGTTATTGTTTGCGGACATTATGGATGCGGTGGTGTAAAAGCAGCAATGGGAAATCAATCTGTTGGAATTATCGATAACTGGATTCGCCACATTAAAGACGAATACCGTTTACACGAGAAATATTTGAATTCTATTGAAGACGAAACAGAGCGTTTTAATGCTTTTGTAGAAATCAATGCAAAAGAACAAGTTTACAATTTGGCCAAAACTTCGATTGTTCAAAACGCTTGGAGAAACGGGCAAGATTTAATGCTTCATGGATGGGTTTACGGTCTAAATTCTGGTTTTGTGACCGATTTAAATGTAAATATCTCTTCGAATGAGGAACTTGATGAAGTTTACCAATTGAAGTTTTAATAACAAACAAAATAGATAATAAAAAAAAATCGCCCTTTTTATAGGCGATTTTTTTTTATTCGTTTTCGTCTAAGTTTTCGTTAAATGCAGAAGGCAGCATTGTCGGGATAAACTTTATTAAAATAGGCAGTAATAAACTTCCGCCTGGAAGCAGAAATATCGTAAGAGACGGAATGGTTTTGCAAATATCCAAAAGCTGTTTTTTAACCTTTTTCTTTTCCTTGGCATCCAGATCCCTCGTTGTAGAATAAGCCAGTAAAACCATCAATTCTTTACTTTGAACAATTTCCTTAATCAGTCTGTTTTTGTTTCTAATAATCAGCTTGACAACGCTGTGCGTCATTTGATCGTAGAAATGCTTAACAGGATTGGAATAATTAAAGTATGGAATTTTCTTTTTGTGTGTCGTAATAAAATCATGCGTGGTGTCAATGCTTTTTGTGACAAAGTCATCGCCGGCACCCATCATAGAACCTAGTGAATATAAAAAATAAGATTCTTCGTTTTCAACAACGCCGTCACTCCACAAAGCCATTCCTGCCATATCGATCAGGTAGTAATGTTCTAATTTGTTTTTAAAATAATCGAGTTGTAAAGTCTCTAAAGTTTCAACAGTAACTTTTGAGAATTTAGAATAACGGATAGAAGCTTCAAAAAGTTTGATCAATAAATCGTCATGCTGTGATTTGGCTGTTTTGGTTTTTAAGGCCAAACCTACAATTCCCAGTACTGTTTCTTCAATTCTTTTTAAATATTTTTCGGGAATTTCTCCGTGTTCCAAATATTGTCTAAAAGCCAGAACATCGATAAATAACAATGCATTGGTTACCAAATGCGAAAAATTCTTGCTGATAATGCTGTCATTCGTCTGAACTCTTTGGTCGATGATATTCTCTAGAGAATGTGAAGGCGTATCTTTAGGTAGTAATACTTTAAACAAATTAAATCCTTCTGGACTCATTTGTTTGTAAAACTTTAAAACCTCTGAAATAAAATTATTAGGTTCCGAATTTCTTTTCTCCAGACAAAAAACATGATAGAGTGTGTTGAGCAGAGCAACTTTAGAAATTTCGGTTTTAAACCAGCCCTTTATAGGAATCGGGACTTGGGCATCAATAGCAATAATATGGCCGTAAATAAAACCAGTCTCTCTTACTTTATAGTAAAAAGAGTCTGCAGTCTCAAAAGGAATTGCCTCTGAAAACTTTTGTTCACTAAAAAATTTATCGATCCAGCCGTGTGCTGATGGGTTAATCATTGACTTAATTTTGCTGCTGCAAAGCTATGCCTTTTTCTTGTTTTAGAATTCATTTTAAATGAAATAACCACTAGATTTTGTTAAAATTTAGTGGTTATGACGTTTTTCTTTATTTAATGATTCCTGCACAGGCAACTCTTCCTCCGGCATTTCCGGTTGGCTGTGTTGTAAAATCATCAGCTCCTTGGTGTACTATTAGTCCTTTTCCTAGAACATCTTTGTTAGTATCACCACATCCAACACACCATTCGTCTGTAGTCAGCGTGATAGATCCGTTTCCTTTTGCATCAGCAGTAAAGTTTCCGATATCACCTTTATGATATTCTTCAACTCCCCATTTTCCATGTTTTTTAAACGTAGGATTCCAGTGCCCTCCAGCAGAACTTCCGTCGGCTGCGGTACAATCTGCTTTTTCATGAATGTGGATTGCGTGAACTCCAGGTTCTAATCCTGTAATTTTTGCAGTAAAAGTAACTTTGCCGTTTTTTTCTGTAAAAACGGCTGTACCGCCCACTTTACTGTTGCTTTTTGGTTCTAATGCAACGGTTAATGTTTTGGCGTCATTTGATTTTGTATTAGTCTTACAGCCAATGATTAATGCTGTAATTATAGCGAAAGAAACGATGATTTTTTTCATAAAAGAAGACTTTTTAAGTTATTTATTAAGTAAATTTAACACAAAATAATGGAACTCATTAACTCTAAAAGTTAAAAAAAAGTCAAACACTTGCTTAGAAATTAAAATTCTTTTGTCTTTCCAATCCAATAATATTGCTTAAATTAGAGTTTGTTTTTAATTGTAAATTATTGAAAACCAATTTTATAGTTCAATACTGTTTAAATTTGATATGATGACAAAAAGAATTTTCCTTCTCGTTTTTTTGAGTTCAATGCTTATTTCGTGCTCCATTTTTAAATGTAAAAAGAAAGAATCAATTTCTCAGCTGGACGGCACTTGGGAACTCAATTATATTTCTGGTCCAAGAATAGCTTTTGACGGACTTTATCCTAATAAAAAGCCTGTAATTGTTTTGAATACTAAAGAAAATACAGTTTCAGGAAATAACAGCTGCAATTCTTATACTGGAAAATTAAATGTAGTGGGAAATAAAATTGATTTTACACAGCCCATGGCTGTAACAAAAATGATGTGTTTGGACGGACAAGGGGAGCAGGTTTATATGAGCACACTGCAGAAAATTACGGCGTACGATATCACAGATGATGGAAAAACGCTAAATTTTATTTCTGGAGATATTGCAATGATGCGTTTTACTAAAAAATAAAATTATGAAAAATACCGTATTCATTTTATTGCTTTGTTTGTTTTCTTTGGGTTTCTCTGCTTCGGCTCAGGAAAAATCAAAGAAGGAACTTAGGGCAGAAAAAGAACTTCAAAAACAAAAAGAAATTCAGACTTTAATTGATAATAAAAATTTTGTTTTTGAAGCACAAAAATTAACACCGCAGGGTGGGAGATTAATCAACTTAGATTACAATACTTATTTTTTGAAATTTAATACTGATAATACAACCTGTGATCTTCCTTTTTTCGGACGCGGCTTTAATGTTGGTTACGGCGGCAGTGACGGCGGTATTAAGTTTGAAGGAAAACCTGAAAACATTAAGATCGAAAATAAAAAGAATAGTGCCATAATCAAAACTACAGTAAAAGGTCAAAATGATATTTACGATTTGTTGTTGAATATTTTTTATAATGGTACAGCAACGCTTTCTGTAATTAGCAATAACAGAGGGCCGATTTCTTATGACGGCGTCATATACGCTCCAAAAAAATCAGAATCAAAATAGTTTTGCCGCTGATCAATAGTTCTTTTTTAGAATCTTGTTTTGGGTTAATGTGTTAAAAATCAGTATATTTGAGTAATGCGTAAAATTTTTAAGTACAAATTTAAAATCAAAACTATGAAAAAATTAAGTCTTATTCTTATCATGGCGGCAGCCACATTTTCATCTTATGCGCAGTCTTCTTTTAAAGAAGATGTTGAAGTAGTTCAAAGTATTTACGGGAAATCTAAAAGTGAACTGGTACAGCAGTACATGAACTTGTCTGATGCACAAGCGACAGCGTTTGCTAAAGTATACGACAGTTACGAAACAGAACGAAAAGCACTTGGACAAACCAAATTTCAATTAATAAATGATTACGCGGCCAATTATGAAACCCTGACAGATGCAAAAGCAGATGAATTGGCAAAAGGAACCTTAAAAAATCATATTGCTTATGAGAAACTTTACAATAAGACTTATAATCAGGCCAAGAAAGCGATTGGGGCTATAAATGCTGCAAAATTTATTCAGCTTGAGATTTATTTACAAACGATTATTCGCAGCGAAACTTTAGAAGCTATTCCGTTTATTGGGGAATTAGATAAAACAAAAGTGAATTGATTTTATTTAAAATCATAAAAAAACGGAGACTATTTTTTAGAATGGCCTCCGTTTTTTTTTATGATTGATTACTATTTATTTAGCTGATTTAACTTCATAAATAGCGTTTACCATTCCGTTTTTTGGACTGTCCAATGTTAATTCCCAAAACATTATACCACCTAGGTTTTTAGATTTTACATACGCAGCTTTCGCTTTAATAGATTTTAAATCATCTGATGTAGCAAAAGTTTTTGTACCAGCATTGTACCAATAAGGTGCTTGTGCTTTTTCGTCATAAAAATATTTCCAGCCATTTGCCTCTGTATATGTTGATGCAAAGTTTTTAAAATCTACGCCTTGAATATGTTCTCCCGGCTGATAAAGACCGTTGTTTATATTTTCTACATTTTGCCAAGTTCTAGAGTAAAATGCCCCTCCGATCACTAATTTGGAAGCAGGAACGCCTTGTTTCAATAAATATTCAACAGCTCTATTGGTAGACTCTTCTTTCGGATTTGTACTGTATAGTGGTGTATGATGACCTGTAACTTTAGAATATCCGTTTACCAAATCGTAGCTCATAATGTTGATTCGGTTTACCAAAGGAGTTACGGCTTTCCAGTCGATAGATTCGTCTAAGTATTTTTGAAATCCGCCTGCTGCAAAACTCAATTCGTATTTGCTTCCTAAAGTAGAACGCAGAATTTTGATTAGTGCTGTGAAATTTGGTTTGTCAGCCGGCTGGAATAAATGCCCAGGAAGCCCTTCAATTGCAGGATATTCCCAATCCAGATCTAAACCGTCTACTTTATAAGAATCACTTAAGGTCTTTACCGATTTAGCAAATTTCAAACGCCCCTCAGCTGTTGAAAATGCTTCCGAACAAGGTTCGCAGCCACCCCAGCCGCCAAGTGAAACGATAATTTTAAGCTGTGGATTTTTCGCTTTAAGCGAAACTAATTTTTTAATAGTAAGTGAATCTTTAGGAGAATCTACAGTTAGTTTTCCGTCTTTTAAATGACAGAAACTAAAAATTATCTGATTTAATTGCTGCACTTCATATTGATCGATTAAATCGGAATCTCCTGTGTAATAAGCAATAATGTCCATTTTTTTATTTTTTTGTGCAAAAATACTGGAAGAGCACAGGCACATTAAAAACAGAGCCAAAAGGTTAATTTGTTTCATTTTAAGTTTTTTTGAGTTTTTAGAATGCTAAAATTAAAGTAATACATTCAATATTTAGCTTTTAATAACTCTAAAAAAGTAATTTTAACGAAAATTTTGCAAATCGTTGCAAAAATATTGCGGTTTTACTGTTGTTCTTTTTGCTAATCGAGGTACAGTGTGCTAGAAAAGAATGCCGCAGATTATAGGCTTAAAATGATTTAAAAAATCTATGAGAGTCCTGAAAATCTGTGGCAAGACATAAAAAATAAACCCGCACAGTTTCGGACTTGCGCGGGTTTAAAACAAATTAAAAGCTAAAAACTATTTTTGAATTAGAAGCAGTATGAGTTTTCTGCAACCAATTTTTCTGCGATTTTTTCTCTCAATGCCACAACATTTGGCAAGTTGGTGTATTTTGTAAAACGTTTTAATCCCATTAACATCATACGCTGCTCATCACCTTCAGAGAAAGAAGCGATTCCTTCTTTTCCTCTTAGGTTTACAATATCTACTGCTTTGTACAAGTACAATTTTGCCATAGCAATCTGCTCCTGAACTTTATCTTCACCTTGAGATTTTGCTAACTTTTCAGTTCTCAAAATGGTACTTTCTGCCATATAGATTTCGATTAAGATGTCTGAAGCAGCCATTAATAATTGCTGATGAGCATCTAAATCAGCACCGTATTTTTGAACAGCGCTTCCGGCAACCATTAAGAAAACTTTTTTAAGGTTGGCAACGATTCCTTTTTCTTCTGCAAATAATTCAGAGAAATCAGGAGTATCAAAAGATGGAATTCCCATTAATTCTTCCTGAACTTTCATTGCAGGTCCAAGTAAATCAACATGTCCTTTCATCGCTTTTTTGATCAGCATACCTACAGAAAGCATTCTGTTGATCTCGTTTGTACCTTCGTAAATACGTGCGATACGAGCATCTCTCCAAGCACTTTCCATTGGAGTATCCTCAGAGAATCCCATTCCGCCAAAAATTTGAATTCCTTCATCAGAACAGTTTTGAACGTCTTCAGAAACAGCAACTTTCAAGATAGAACATTCTATAGCATATTCTTCAACACCTTTCAATTCAGCTTCCTGATGAGAAGTTCCTTCTGCTTCACGAGCAGCAATTCTGTCTTCGATATCTTTTGCAGCACGATAAGAAGCACTTTCTCCAGCGTAGGCATTTGTAGCCATTTCAGCCAATTTAGAACGGATAGCTCCAAAACTAGAAATAGAAGTATTGAACTGGATTCTTTCGTTAGCATATTTTACTGCTCCAGTTGTTACTCTTCTTTGAGCATCCAAACATGCAGCAGCTAGTTTAATACGACCAACATTAAGAGCATTCATTGCAATTTTGAAACCGTTTCCTCTTTCAGATAACATGTTTTCAACCGGAACTTTTGTTTCGTTAAAGAAAACCTGACGAGTAGAAGAAGCACGGATTCCTAACTTATGTTCTTCTTCATTCATAGAAATTCCGTTTGACGGATCGTTTTCTACGATGAAACCTGTAATATTTTTATCGTCTCCAATACGAGCAAAAACAATGAAAACGCTGCAGAAACCTGCATTCGAAATCCACATTTTTTGACCTGTGATAGAGTAGTATTTTCCGTCTTCAGACAAAACAGCTTTTGTTTTTCCTGAGTTTGCATCAGATCCTGCGCCTGGTTCAGTTAAGCAATATGCACCAAACCATTCTCCAGAAGCCAATTTCGGAACGTATTTTTTCTTTTGTTCTTCCGTACCGTAAAGTGTAATTGGCATTGTTCCAATTCCTGTATGCGCACCAAAAGCAGTTGAGAAAGAACCAGTTGCTCCAGAAATGTAGTCGCAAACTAACATTGTAGAAACAAATCCCATTCCTAATCCGCCGTATTCTTCAGGAACTGCAACTCCAAGAAGTCCCAATTCACCCGCTTTACGCATAGAAGCTTCTGTATACGCATAATCTTTTTTCTCAAAACGATCTTTATGCGCCCATAATTCTTTGTCTACGAACTCTTTTACAGAGTCACGCATCATTAACTGCTCTTCCGAGAAATCTTCTGGTGTAAAGATGTCCTCGCACTTTGTTTCTTTAACTAAAAACTGACCACCACGAGTCACGTTTTTTTCGATTGTATCTGCCATGATTATGTTTTTTTTATATTTTGTTTTTTTGAATCTTGTCATTTCGATCCCGAGGCTTCGGGAGAGAAATCCCCGCGACGATTATCCGCATAGTAATCCAATCTTTGTCGAGCCACTTACGGAGATTTCTCCTTCGTCGAAATGACAAACTGAACGTATGCTTTACTTAATAATGCTTACAACACCTCGTAAACTCCAGCGCTTCCTTGCCCAGTTCCCACGCACATACTCACGATTCCGTATTTGTTTCCTCTGCGTTTCATTTCATCAAATAACTGAACAGAAAGTTTAGCACCCGTACATCCTAGAGGGTGACCAAGAGAGATGGCGCCGCCGTTTACGTTTACGATATCAGGATTTAAACCTAACTCGCGAGTAACCGCTAAAGCCTGAGAAGCAAATGCCTCGTTTAACTCAATTAATTCGATATCATTTAAACTCAATCCAGCTTGTTTCAATGCTTTCGGAATTGCTTTTACAGGGCCAATACCCATAATTCTAGGCTCAACACCAGAAGAAGCAAAGTTTACAAGTCTCGCAATTGGCTCAAGGTTTAATTCTTTAACCATGTCTTCGCTCATAATTAGAACGAAAGCTGCACCGTCGCTCATTTGAGAAGAGTTACCAGCCGTCACACTTCCGTCAGCAGCAAAAACGGGTCTTAAACCTGCTAAAGCTTCTACAGAAGTTCCAGCTCTTGGGCCTTCATCTTTATTAACAACATAAGATTTAGTTTCTTTTTTACCATTTTCATTGATAAAAGTCTGCTCAACAGTGATTGGAACGATTTGTTTATCAAATTTTCCTTCTGCCTGTGCTTTTAATGCTTTCATGTGAGAGTTGTAAGCAAACTCATCCTGATCTTGTCTTGAAACATTGTATTGTTTCGCAACCGCTTCGGCAGTTAAACCCATTCCCCAATAGTAATCTTCGTGACCTGCAGCGGCTACTTTATAATCCGGAGTTGGTTTGTAACCTCCCATTGGGATATAACTCATACTTTCTGCACCGCCGGCAATAATACAATCTGCCATTCCAGATTGGATTTTAGCAGTTGCCATTCCGATAGTTTCTAATCCAGATGCACAATAACGGTTTACAGTAACTCCAGGAACGTCTTCCACTTTTAATCCCATAAGAGAAATTAAACGTCCTACGTTAAGTCCTTGTTCTGCCTCTGGCATTGCATTTCCAACCATAACGTCGTCAATACGTTTTTTATCAAAATCAGGCAGTTCGTCCATCATAAACTGAATGGTTTCTGCAGCTAATTCATCAGGTCTTTTAAATCTAAAAACTCCTTTTGGTGCTTTTCCTACCGCTGTACGGTAAGCTTTTACTATATATGCTGTTTTCATTTGTTTTTTTGTTTTGTTTAGATGTTTATTGTATTCTATATACAGGTGGCTCCTCTGGAACTAATTCAAAAATCTCATTTCATTTTCTACAAACATTCTGCCTCTCGGAGGCTTTGAATGTTATCTGAAAACAATTTTTAGAAATATTTTTTCTTTCAAGAAAGCCTCGGAGAGGCGGACTGTTACTAGAAATCGAATTTACGATGTGTTAAGAAGCTCCGTAGGAGCGACCTGTTTATTCAATCCAATCAAATAAATATTTTTCATCGTATTCAATTTCAAATTTTTCTAAAAATGAAAGATATTCTTCCTTAAACGTTTGTTTCTTATGATGCTCTTCTTGATTTAAAATATATTTTACCACATTATCTAAATGGCTTTTTGAATAAGAGAAAGCTCCAAATCCTTCCTGCCAGTTAAACTTTGTACTAATCCATCTGCTGTCATTTATAAATTTTGATGAACCTGCTTTAATATCCCTTACCAAATCTGATAATGAAAGGTTTGGTTTCATTCCAATCAAAATATGAACGTGATCTGGCATTGCGAAAATGGCCAGTAATTTTTGACCTCTGTTAGAAACAATTCCCGTTATGAATTTGTGCAATTCTTCACGATTATCTTTTCGAATCAAATTTTCTTTTCCCTTTACAGCAAAAACAATTTGAATGTAAATTTGTGAATATGTATTTGCCATAAATTCGTTTACAACAGGCCGCTCCTCCGGAGCTAAATCAAAAATCTTATTCTTATTCTACAAACAGGCCGCCTCTCTGAGGCTATTAATTTCTTAGAGGTTTCCCTTTAGTAAGCATATATTGAATTCTCTCTAATGTCTTACGTTCTGTACATAAACTCAAGAAAGCCTCTCTTTCGATATCTAATAAATATTGTTCAGAAACCAAAGTCGCTTCAGATAAATCACCACCAGCCATTACATAAGCCAATTTGTTAGCGATTTTCTTGTCGTGTTCAGAAATGTATTTTCCAGCTTCCATTTGATCCGTTCCAACTAAGAACATACCCAAAGCTTGTTTACCAAGTACTTTGATATCTGTTCTTCTAATTGGCTGCGTATAACCAGCTTCTGCCATTAACAAAGCATGTTTTTTAGCTTCCGCAATCTGACGGTCTTTGTTTACTACAATAATATCTTTTCCATGCTGTAAAAGTCCTGTGTCAAAAGCTTCATAACCAGAAGTCGATACTTTTGCCATTGCGATTGTCAAGAAATATTCCTGAAGAACATTCAGCTCCACATCGTTTTTGCGGAATAAATCTGAAGCTCTTAAAGTCAGTTCTTTAGAACCACCGCCACCAGGAATAACTCCAACACCAAACTCAACTAATCCCATATAAGTTTCAGCAGCAGCAACCACTTTATCAGCGTGTAAGCTCATTTCGCATCCACCGCCAAAAGTCATTCCGTGAGGCGCAACAATAACTGGAATTGAAGAATAACGTACGCGCATCATCGTGTCTTGGAACAATTTAATCGCCATATTCAACTCGTCGTATTCCTGCTCAACCGCCATCATGAAAATCATTCCGATATTGGCCCCAACAGAGAAATTCGCTGCTTGGTTTCCAATAACTAAACCTTGATATTCTTTTTCAGATAAGTCAATTGCTTTATTAATGGCTTGTAGAACGTCGCCGCCAATAGTATTCATTTTAGATTGGAATTCTAAGTTTAAAATTCCGTCACCTAAATCCTGAATGATTGCACCACTGTTGCTCCAAACTTTTTTGCTTTCGCGAATGTTGTTTAGAATAATGAATGCATCTTGTCCAGGAACTTTTACTTGTGATTTTGTTGGAATGTTATAGAAATAAGTAGCTCCTTCTTTAACAGTATAGAAACTTTCGCTTCCAGAAGCCAGCATTTCAGTAACCCATGCAGCTGGTTCTAAACCTTCAGCTTTCATGATTTCAATTCCTTTGGCAACACCAATCGCATCCCAGATTTCGAACGGGCCATTTTCCCATCCAAAACCAGCTTTCATAGCATCGTCAATTTTGTATAATTCGTCTGAGATTTCAGGAATCCTGTTTGATACATAAGCAAACATTCCAGCGAAACTCTTACGGTAGAATTCACCCGCTTTGTCTGTTCCTTTTACTAAAACTTTAAAACGATTGATTGGTTTATCGATGGTTTTAGTTAATTCCAGCGTAGCAAAATTTGCTTTTTTGGCAGCGCGGTATTCTAATGTATCTAAGTCTAAAGAAAGAATATCTTTATCTACTTTTTTATAAAAACCTTGTCCGGTTTTGCTTCCCAGCCAATTGTTTTCCATCATTTTGGTAACAAATTCTGGAAGTTTAAACAATTCGTGCTGTTCGTCTGTTGGGCAGTTTTCGTAAATACCGTTGGCAACGTGTACCAAGGTATCTAAACCAACCACGTCAACCGTACGGAAAGTAGCCGATTTTGGACGGCCAATTACAGGACCAGTCAATTTATCCACTTCTTCGATCGTTAATCCCATTTCTTTAACCAAATGGAATAAACTCTGGATTCCGTAAATACCAATTCTGTTTCCAATAAACGCTGGAGTATCTTTAGCAACAACCGAAGTTTTTCCTAAGAATTTAGATCCGTATTCGTTTAAGAAATCCAATACTTCAGGCGAAGTTTTTGGACCCGGAATAATTTCAAACAACTTTAAGTAACGCGCCGGATTAAAAAAGTGTGTCCCGCAGAAGTGCTGCTGAAAATCTTCGCTTCTTCCTTCGCTCATAAAGTGAATTGGAATACCAGAAGTATTAGAAGTAACCAGAGTTCCTGGTTTGCGGAATTTCTCGATTTGTTCGAATACTAATTTTTTAACATCCAAACGTTCTACTACAACCTCGATAATCCAATCTACATTGGTAATTTTTGCCATATCGTCTGTCGTATTTCCAGTCGTAATACGGTTTGCAAATTTCTGACTGTAAATAGGTGAGGGTTTCGATTTTAATGAGTTCGCCAAATGGTCATTTACCAAACGGTTGCGAACGGCTTTACTTTCAAGAGTTAATCCTTTTTTAGCTTCAGCTTCTGTCAACTCGCGGGGTACGATGTCAAGCAGTAAAACTTCAACACCAATATTGGCAAAATGACAAGCTATCCCTGAACCCATAATTCCGGATCCAATTACAGCAACTTTTTTAATTGTGCGTTTCATAAGTCGTTAATGTTTGTTTTTTGTTAGAATCAGAATAACTTTCAAATTACTCCTTTTCAGTATTTTCTGTTTGATTAAATATGTTTTTATCGTGAATCAGTTCGTTTATAATTTCCGAAACCTCTATAAAATGTTTTAGTTTTTCGTCTGAAACATGTTTCCTAACGGTTTCATTAAATTTTAGAACTGTATTTTTAGATAGTTCTCTTTTTTCTTTTCCAAAATCGGTGAGATAGATCAAAACGCCTCTTCCGTCGCTCGGATTTTTTTTACGAACAATTAAACCTTTGTCTTCCATAGATTTTAAAGTTCTGGTCAGGCTTGTAGCTTCCATTCCCATTCTAGGGCCCAAAGCAGTAGAGGGCGTTCCATCTTCTTTATCCATGCTCAAAAGCGCAAATCCCGTTGCCATTGTAGCATCGTATTTTGCAGCTTCTTCATTATACATTCTTGAAACAGCCTGCCATGTAGCTCTCAAAATATAATCTATCGTTTTGTCTTTCATAGGTAACTATATCGATTTCAAATATAATTAAAAAATACTATGCATGCATATTATTTTTTAATATTTTTTTGGTTAGTTAAAAAATACCTTTGGTTTTCAGTGTTTTATGGTTTGCTTTTTATTTGAAATATACTATTCTTTTTTGATATTTTAACAAAATAGATGCTTTAAAAATATTTTTATCAATTTTATAATGGCTTTATTTTGATTTTATGTAAAAAATCATGCATTTAATTCATTTTTATTTTCGGTTTCGTATTTGTTTAGAGCACTTACAAGAATTTTTTTCATTCGATTTCGCAGGTTTTCTGGTCGCAGCACTTCAATTCCATCACCAAAACCGAGCAGCAGGCGTTCCATTTCGTAATTAGGACAAAGAAAAATGTGCACGATAATACTTTTATCCTCATTTTCTTTAATCAGCCGCTGAGAAGCATGCAAAGGTTTTGTGAGTACATACGGTGCATTTACAGCATCAATCCAGAGTTCAATACGTCTGGGCTGTAAACCCGTATTAACCGTAACCCCAATTACATCCTTATAAAATAACTCCGCATCAAAATCTTCTTCTATATAAGACAGATTAAAGTCATAGTCAATCGAGATGATTCTGTCCAGAGCCAGATTGGTAATGGGCTGTGAACCTTTTTTCTTTCCAATTAAAAACCATCTGTTGTTAAACTCCTTTAATATAAAAGGATGAAAGTTGAATTTTGTTTCGTCTCGCGATTTAAACGATTTATACGTAATAACCAGCACCACTTTTTTTACAATCGCCTGATAGATTTCATCCAAATAATGCAATCCTTTTAGGTTCTCGTTTTTATCCAGATAAATTACGGGTTTGGTATGCGATTTTTCAGAATAGATTTTATCCTCCAATCGCTGTAAAATATCCGATACATCGCTAAACAAAGAAAAGTCCTTAAACTGTTTGAGCATCGAAACCGTTTCGGTCAAAACATTCATATCCGTTTCCGTGAGCGGAATATCCGTAATAGTAAAATCTTCGTCTTCGTATTTATAATACTTTTTATCGTAGACGACGATTGGTGCATTATATCCGAGTTTTTCACTTCGCATCAGCTGAATATCCATTTGAATCGTTCGTTTACTAATCGGGATATCGCGTCCTTCATATTCAGACAAAGCTTCAGAGCAGCATTCGATTAAATCTTCTAAGGTCCATTGTCTGTATCTGTTCTGCAGACATTTGTCTATTATTTTGTAGCGTATTAGGGCATTTTTGTTTTGTGACATTGTTGTGTGTTTTTGTTTTCGCATTTTTTATGTAGAGGCGCACAGCAGTGCGTCTAACACATCGTAACCCCAGTCAATTGAGATCCGACGAATCTGTTGGGTTTGAAAAATCTGCAGTGTTTACAGTAATAATGAAATCACATTTCTTTATTAAATGAACGTATTGTTATTCCAATTTTCGTTATGGATATTCGTTGCGTAGACGCACTGCTGTGCGCCTCTACAGATATACGTTGTGTTTATTTATTTTTCACATCCAATAAACCCGACAGGTTTTTTAAACTCTGTCGGGTTTATAATTTAAATTAATAAAGAAATCTCCTTTTCAATATTTCGTCTCGCTTTCTCTTCATACAAATTCCTAAACTCATCAGTTTGAAAAATAAACTCGTATTCCAGAAAATGTTTCAAAGCTTTGGCGCGCCCGGGTTTGTAGAGTAAATCAGGATAAATGAGGTATTCTTTCCTGATTTGTTCCAAATAGGTTTTATAATCGTCCCAGTCTTTGGCAAGGATTTTCAAATCAAAATCAATTAACCAATTGATATCTTCATTGGCATTATGCTGATGCTGTTGTGTAGCGCAGATCGCATCAAAAACCAATTGTTTATTTAAGTTGACATTTTGAGGTAAAATCGTCAAAGCGTATTCCGCGCTTTTGAGTTCGTTGTCTTTTTTTGAAGCCGAATAAACGAAATCATGATAAAAAATAGAAAATAATATTTCATTCGGATTTTGAAGTCGATTAGAATAGGTTTCAAAGCTTTCTATCATTTCTTTTAAATGTGTGAGATTATGATAATGCCTTGATTTTTTGGAATATGCCTTTTCTAAATCAGTCCATTTCTGATGGATTTCATTTGCTGAAAAGCCAATATTATTAAGTAATTCAGAATAAATTTTCTGTAAATTCATTTTGTTTTGTTTAAATGAAAGCTCCAGCGGAACTTATAATAACTAAGTTTTTTTTAAGTAAGATAATAGCTCCAGCAGAGCGTAATATGTATAGCAATTTTATAGGATAGGATCAAAAGCTCCATCGGAGCGACACACCGACTTTCATATTTTATCAATAAATATGTCACCCCGCTGGGGTTTTTGAAATGCATCTCAAAAATAGCTATAAATATGTCGTCCCTCTGGGACTCATTTTTTGTAATCGGGAAATGTCTATAAATATGCCGTCCCTCTAGGACTTACGCGCTTTCTTTAATTAATATTTACCCAAATATAGAATTCTTTTTTTACTACGCAAAATAACTGCGCACTAGTTTAGAAATCTTTGTTCAAGAAATAAAAACAACACGTTCATAGAAATAAAAATTGAGTTCTAAACAGGTCAAGTCTGAGTTACTTCGAAAACACTTTCCAATGTACACACTTACACCATTACCTTTTAAACTCAAATTATAAATTGGGGCAGTAGCTCAGAGGTAGAGCAGGTAATTTTGAAATTACCTTAAAGGTCAATCAGAATTTACTTCTACACTTTTAATGTCCAGGTCGCGGGTTCGAATCCCGTCTGCTCCACAATTTGAATAAAGTTTTTTACTGCGCAAAATAACTGCGCAGCAGTTTAAAAATCTTTGTTCAAGAAATAAAACAATACGTTCTTACAAATAAAAATTAAATAAAGCAGGTCAAGTTTAAGTTACTTCGAAAACACTTTCCACGTACACACTTATACAATTATCTCTTTATTAAAATCTGAAGCAGTAGCTCAACGGATAGAGCACAGGTCATATTAGTTTCGAAATTATCTTATTAAAGGTCAATCTAAACTTACTTCAATCGGGGACCCTGGGGTTGTGGGTTCGAATCCCATCTGCTTTACAATTATTGGTCAATTAAAACTTACTTCTTAGGTTCGAATCCTAACTTCCGAAAGGAGGCTGCTGGTTATAAGTTTTAAAATCATCATTAATACAAAAAAAACTGAGGGTCAAGATTAACTTACTTCCCACAATCCGATATTTTGTTAAGTTAATCAATTACACTCCAATTTCAGGTCAAGTGTTTCTTACTTCAAAACTCTTTTAGGTAGAAATCAGAAACGCAATTATCTAAATTTTAAAAATTAAAAAAAATGAAAACAAAAGAATTATTAAAAATCAGTTTACGTCAAAATGCCTTATTTATTCCAAGCGAATATATCGCAAATGATATCAAAACATTATCAGGAACAACATCGGTTTTATTAACCAATGTTTCTAAACTCGGATTTACATTTTCTGAATCATTATTGCATGCATTAAACAATGTAAACCCAAAATATAAAATGGAAGTTTTAGAGGTTCTAAGAGAAGTTTTAGGAACCGATAAAAACTGGACGCCATTGGTTAAAGAGTGGAATATTCCAACTGGAGAAGATGTTGTAGATCATATCGTGACTTTGTTTGCTAACGTTTTTAAAACTAAAAACGGAACAGATTTGCAATGCGGGCATAGGATTCCAGATAATACTTTTCCGTTAGAAAGATACAATGGTTGTCCGTTCTGCGGAACTCCATTTGAATTCGGTAAATTGGAAAATATCGGACAAGGGAGCAAATTAAAAGTTTTAGAATTGTGGACTGAAAAAGAGCTGCAAGACTTCTATATTTCATTATTGCAGTCAAAAACTGCGTTAGACGCAACTCAGGTTGACAGTTTAAAGATCGCTTTGAATTACCTGCCATTACCAAAAACAGAGGTTGCAATGAAGGAAACTTTGATGCTTGTAATTGATGCTTTAATAGAGAATGGCCAAGCCGAAAATGCGTCCCAATTTTTTAAATCGCCAACCGATATCTTAAGATATTTGTGGTTTAAAAACACTGGTTTATTACAAATAATTGAGCCAAAAACGATTGTTAAAAGAGCTTTGAAAAACCATACTCATTTTTATGAGTTTATGGATACGAGCGCACAGGCAAAAATTGGTTCTAAAAACGATTTGAAATTAAAATATTCAAGAAAAGAAGGTTTAATGGTCGCTTCTTGGCTGAATAGTATGGATATGGATGTTGAGACCATGTGCGAAATCATGCATCCGAAAAGAGGAATGTGGGTGCGTTTTATCCGTGCCTTGCGTTTGGCAGAATACAGCAAAAGAAAAGGTTTTGAAAAATTAAACTTTTTATTAGATGTATTTTACAACCAAGTGTATGAGGTTTGGCAAAGCAAAGTGAACTCGTCAAGATTGAAATATGATGCCGACAAAACATTTGCATTGTTAAAACAACGCCCAGGATTGTTTGCACGTTCCTTATTTTCGAATATGCTTTGGTTTGGAGCAGAAGAAACTGTAGCGCATTTTTCTGAGATTATCGATAAAGTTCCGGCTCGATTGATTTTTACTTTGAATATGTATGCACAAAATTATTTTGATAAAAACATGCAGCGAAGTGTGAAACCTTTGGGCGGAACAAACAAAAGAATCGCACCAAATGCATTATTGAATTTGTACGAAGATTTTATGTTAAACGACATGAAAGCTAAAGTAGAAGATTTGTGTATTTTGGCTATGAAAAAACGATTTGCTTCGGTTTCAAACCCAAACAAGACAATTTATATTGATCCGCAATTGTATAATATGCCAGTTTCGATTGGAGATAGAAGCGATACGGTTCAGGATCTTCCAGTTGCTTTGATGGGAACACGTTTCCCAGTTGAAGGAAACGAAGTGCGATTGTTTATGCAATGGGGTAAAGATTTGCCAGCACAGCATTTGGATATGGATTTAAGCTGTCATATCGCTTACGAAACACGTTCAGATATCTGTTCTTTCAGCCGATTGACTACAACAGGATGTCAGCATAGCGGTGATATCAGAAGTATTCCGAATAAAATTGGAACGGCTGAATACATCAATATTAACATCGACGAATTGGCAAAAGCCAACGCAAAATTTGTGACTTTTACCTGCAATGCGTACAGCAACGGAAGTATAACGCCAAATTTGGTTGTGGGATGGATGAACAGTAAATATCCGATGAAAATTTCGGAACGAACAGGTGTAGCATACGATCCGTCGTGTGTAGATCATCAGGTTCGTGTGACGCAGAATGTTGCCAAAGGTTTGGTTTTTGGAGTGTTGGATGTAGCAAAACGAGAAATCGTTTGGTTAGAGATGACATTTGGAGGTCAGGTTGTGCAAGGTTTGGATTTCAAAGGAGTTCAGGCTTTATTGGCAAAACTAAACAGTAAATTGAATATCGGTCGATTGTTACAATTGAAAGCGGAAGCCCAAGGATTGACGATCATCGAAGATGAAAATGCTGATGAGGTGTACAACGCGCAATGGGCAATGAACGCTGCTGCGGTGACACAATTATTAATAGATTAATTTTTAAACCACGGATTCTTAATTGGGTTCGTGGTTTTTTACTTTTAAAATTGAAACATGTTAACAATTAAAGATATAAAATACAAAGCAGAAAAGAATTTCAAGAGAATAAAGCTTCGTAATGATGCTTACGGATTTCAAATACAACCTAATACTAAATTTTTAAAAGGAATCAGCAGAAAAGAAATCGATGAATTACAATTGTTGTTTGGATTTGATTTTCCTTGGGATTACAGAGAAATGCTTTTAACTATTGGTGGATTAGATACCGAAGAGATTTCAATCGATCCAGATGGAGAAGAGGAAGTTGCATTCCATAATTTTTTTTATCAGTATCCAAAAGAGATTGAAAAAATACAATATTTGCTTGAGGAGATAAATACAAATATAATGTTTGTAAAAGAGACTTTAACCGAAGCTGGATTTGATGTTTCTAAAATTGTCGGTTACATACCAATTTACATTCATAGAGTTCTTGTTGTTTTCGAAAATAAATATCTTTCTCCGGTTATTTCAGTTTGGGGCAACGATATAATGGTATATGGTAACGATTTGAAAGAATATTTAAAAAATGATTTTTGTAGAAATTATAATTACTAAACATGAAAACCACATTTCCCTATCCCTATTATATTTATGGTTCTGACGATTCTACAGACAAAGACGTAATTATTGTTATCTCTAAAGAGGAAATGCCAAAAACGCAGGAAGAACGAAAGAATAAAATCCTTTTTCTTCTGAATGAATACAAACTGAACTGGAATGCAACATTCGCGGTTATTGAGAATGGAAAAATCAGCGATACTATTTATACCAAATCCTGGATCGATTCCCTCAATAACGCATTGCTCGAAACGTACTTTCTTCATGAACAAAAACATGAATTATTAGTAACAGAAAAACACATTAGAAACAAAACCCTGGCAATTTATAAAGCAGTTCGTACCGTTTTAACAATGCTGACAAGAACAAAATACAGAACTCAGATTCGACCAATTTTAAAGGGAATTCATGATTTTAATTTGAAACGAGAAGTTTTAAGTAAAATAGATTTTCTTTCTATTTCAGAATTCAATCAAAAAAATACGGCAGACGCTGCTGTCTGGAAAATCATCGCTTTTTATGTTGGTCAGAATATTGCTTTGATTGAAAGCGATCTTGAGATTTACACCAAGAAGAGTTTAGTAAAAACTTTTTCGGATTTGGAACCTTTTATTTATAGAAAAGAAATTTCAACAAATGAAAAAATAGTTTTGCAGCAATACATCAACCGTTGGTTGACTCTTCTGAACAATTTCGGTACATTTCAATCGGAAGATGGTTTTTTAGTTTGTAAACAAGAAAGAATCGATATGCTGAACGAAAAATTTTAAAAGATGAAAACACCAATTTATCAAATCTTTGGTTCTGAAAATTCGCTCGATGTCGATTTGGTGTTCTTTGTTGAAGAAATGCCCGAAACGATTGTAGAGAAACTTTCATTATCAAAAGAATTAACAGATTCTATAAAAGCAAATTTTCCCGAAAAAGTAATTAATGCCAATCTTGCTGTTTGCAAAAATGGTCGTTTAATCGAAGTGTATAAAGGAACAACAGATGAATTGAATAATTCCTTGTTTTATACTTATGGTTTTCATCAACAGGAATATGACAATCAGATTAATACACTTTTAAAACGCGATATTGATTTAAAATTTTTGAGAAGCACCAGAATGATTTTATCATTTTTAAGTAAAACAGAATATCGTGCTGCTGTAAAAAGTGCGTTGAGAAGCGATTTAGAGGAAAAAATACAGACATTAGAAAAAATAGATTTAAATCAGATTTCTTCTTTTGGAAAAAATACAAATTATCAAGATATTTTAAAATCAATAGCTTTTCAATTAGGACAATCTATTTCGCTTCATGAAGGAAACGAATTGTATACCAAAAATCAGATTGCGGAAAGTTTTCCAGAGTTAAGGAAATATTTGTTTCGGGAAGAGAATTGTGATTGTGAAAACTTGCAGAACTATCTTTTGAAATTTGCAGTAATACTTAAAAACAGAATGCCAAAAATGCCAAAGTTTTCAGAATACAAATACGAAGAACTAAATAAATTTAACTGCGCAGGATAACTGCGCATTTCGTTTTGAATCTTTGTTTTAAGATTAGGATAGAGTGACAAAGGCACAGAACTGCAAAGTGACAAAGTTTTACAATAGATGAAAAAAACTTTGTTTCTATGTGTCTTTACAGCTTTGTCACTTAAAAAAGATTAGAACACATGAACACAACGCTTTTACAAGAAATGATTTCAAAAAATTATGTACGGGTAAACAAACATCCTGAACACGATTTGTATATTTATAATTATACCCAAAATGCCCAGTTTGAGCGTGTTTGGAATGAAATCACCATAACTTGCCGAGGCTTGATTCTGGATGCAGAACTGAATATCGTGGCCAGACCTTTTCCTAAATTTTTTAATTTGGGTGAAATAGAAAATCAAGTGCTTCCAAACACAGCTTTTGAAGTTTACGATAAAATGGACGGTTCGATGGGAATTTTATATTGGATTGATGACGTTCCTTTTATAGCAAGCCGGGGTTCTTTTTCTAGCGAACAATCGGATAAAGCCAATGAGATGCTTCACGGAAAATACAAAGATTCCTGGTCACTTTTGGATAAATCAAAAACGTATTTGTTTGAAATTATTTACCCAGAAAACCGAATTGTTTTGGATTACGGAGCAAAAGAAGAATTGGTTTTGCTGGCTGTTATTGATACCCAATCGGGTGCTGAATTTGCGCTGGAAGATCTTGGTTTTCCTGTGGTTGAAAAATACGACGGAATTAAGGATATTTCACTTTTAAAAGAAATGGAACTTGCCAATAAAGAAGGTTTTATCATTAAATATGCAAACAACTTTCGGGTAAAAATTAAATTTGACGAATACTTTAGACTGCACCGGATTATTACACAGGTTTCTAATCTGAATATTTGGGAGTATCTAAGTACCAAACAGCCGTTTGATGAAATTCTGGAGCGCGTTCCTGATGAATTCTTTACTTGGGTAAAACTTACTAAAGCCGATTTAGAAAACAAATACCAAACAATAGAAAATCAATGTAAAATGGATTTTAAAGTGTTGGAATCGCGGAAAGAAACAGCATTTTATTTTTTAGAATGCCAATATCCAAAAGTTCTTTTTGCCATGCTGGACCAGCGTGATTATTCAGATATAATCTGGAAAATCATTCGTCCGGTATTTGAAAAGCCGTTTGCTAAAGCAGAAGAATTATAACGCTGATGACACGGATTCGCTATCGCGAAGACGCTGATTTACATAGGTTTTATTTATGAAACAAAATATTAAAAATCCGTTTTTTTCCGTGTCTTCGCGATAGCGAATCCGTGTCATCCGCGTACAAAAATTAGGAGCAAAGAAAAAAAAACAAAACTGCGCAGAATTACTGCGCAGTTCTAAAGCTATATTTGTACAAGCAAAACAAAAGCCATGATTATAAAACTTAAATCAGAAAATAAATTCTTTTTAGACATTCTTTACAAAAATCCCAATACAGACCAGGGACTTTATCTGAAAGAATTGAAAAACGGAATTGTAATAGGAAATGTAATAAATGAAACAGAATATCATTGTGTTTTTCTAGACGACAAAAAAAGTTATCTGCCAGAAGAAGGAAATCAAATCGATTTTCAAAGCTACTGCAGTCCGTTATTAGCGTTAAACATGATGACAGAATTTTTTAATCATCTGTACAAAGAGAATAATGTTTTAAACGAAACCGTAATTTCTTGGTTAGAAAAAAGTTATAACGATGTTGATACTGAAAAATGTACGATAGAAGTTCCTACTTTTTTTATTGATACCAATTGGTATAAAAACGGCAGCTATCTTTTGTCTAAATACATTGATGGAATTTCGTTGCAGCATAAAATCGGGAATAATTTCGAATTAAAGATAGAAGGAGCAACGGTAAGAGAAGCCGTTCAGAAATTTTCGCTTGTGGCGTTATTTACTCATTTTACCAACAGATATGCAGTTTACACGTTTATAGACGATTATTTTATCCAGAAGCATATTACGATGTTTACCAATCTTACCGGGATTCCGTATTTTGTGTTTTATCTTTTTATAAAAAGAATCATGCGTTCGCCGTTGCAGTTTGAAAAATTTAAACCACAATTGGAAGCGTATTTTGATAACGAAGTTCAGTTTGTTTTTACCGATACGCATCAATCGAGAAAAGAATTTATCTGCAGTAAAATTAATTTTGAAGAAACGGTTTTAGACTTTGGCTGCGGTGAATTGCAATATTTTAAGTTATTGAACAAAAAAGGATTCGAGAAAGAATATTATGCTTATGATGAGGTTGACTTCAAGCATATTGCAGAAAAAATTCAGGAAACGCAAAGAGCAGAAAATTTATTTTGGATTGAAAATAAAGCAGAACTTAAAGATTTTGATGGTCAGATCATCTTGAGCGAGGTGATAGAACACAATTCGATAGAAGAAGCAAAAGCGTTATTGATCTGGATTCGTGACAATACCAATTTCACAAGATTGTTTGTAACTACGCCGGATAAAGATTTTAATGTAAATTATGAATTGACAGAAGAATTTAGACACGACGATCACGATTTTGAATTATCAAATGAGGAGTTTAGAAACCTTATCGATGAAATTTTTCCAAATCAAAAAACATTTCATGGAGTAGGAGATTGTGTAAAAGGCATTTATCCGACCAGCGCGGTAATCATTCAAAAAAAGTAAAAGATGTTAGATCATAAAATAAGAAACAGAATAGAATGGTTTTGTAAAAATCAAATCAATGATTTTTCGCCGACAATTTCGCCGGCTCCAAAAAGCAAAACCAGAAATGAGATCGAAAGTATAGCCGAAGCAGTCAATTATTATTTGCAGCGCGGGGTAACAGAATTTGTAGTTCAAAAGAAATACATGGGTTCTTACTGTACTATTTATCTAAAAAGGAATCTGGAACAAACGTATTTTGTTTCTAGAAATGGTTTTAAAATTGAACACATCGATCTCGAAAAAGCAAAAGAAAGCCTCGCGTCATTACACGCTAAAATGCTCGATTCTTTTCCTGATTTCGAAACTTTGATTTTGGCTTCAGAATTATTGCCTTGGAAGGTTTTGGGCGGTGGTTTGATCGAGAAAGAGTTTACGGCTTATTACGATGCTTTGCAAACCCATCATTCGTATTTGAAATCGTCGGGATTGATTGAAAAATTGACCAGCGTGAAAAATGGAAACGATTTTACAGCCTATGCTGCAGATAAAAAGGCGCTTACTAGAAGAGAATTTGGCAGTAAACACAAGCCTCATATTGTGCGTCAGTACGAAGCTTTGCAAGCGGTTAAAATACCGAATTTAGAGAAACAGCAGGAATCTCTTAATGTTTTTAAAAACCAGATTGAAACTTTTGGAGTAGACGGCGCAATACATTTTAAGCCATTCGCAATTTTAAAAGTAGTAGGAGTTTCGGGTCAAGAGTCCATTCCAAACACTAATCTGACTTACGGATTGGTAAATGACGATGCATTTTTGCATTTAGAAATTACAGATTCGAATAAAGAAGAACAGCTGCAAGAAATGTATTCGTTTTTCGAAAAATTGACAGAAGCAAACGAAGAAGGTATTATGATTAAGCCGGTGCAGCATTATATTAAAAATCTGCCGCCGTGTTTTAAAGTCAGAAACAATAATTACCTGACGATGATTTATGGTATTGATTTCCATCAGGATTTTGATCATTATTTTGACAAGAGAAACGTAAAGAAAAAATTAGAACAATCTATAAACGGCTGGGAAATCAACCAAAAAATGCTTCAGATTCCGTACAAAGACTTAAACGAAGAAAATTATTTGATGCGTTTACTGCTTTTGAAAAGAATCAATAACGAAGAAATAGAAAAAACATTAGATCCAAGATTGTAACACGATTATAAAAATGAAAAAGACACCAACATTAACGCTATTAGTAGGCTGCCCAGCATCAGGAAAAAGTACGTTTGCCGAATGGAAAGTGCGTACAGAAGCCAAAACGATGCGTATAAGTCGTGACGAAATTAGATTTTCGCAGTTTCAGGAAGTGATGGATAATTCTGTAGAAAACATGATTTCTAAAATTATCAATGTGCAGATTAAAACCCTGCTTTCAAACGGCTGGAATGTACTTTTGGATACTTGTAATGTAAAGTTAGATTATATCAAACAGCCAATAACAGATTTTTCTGAAATGGCAGATATTGAGTTTAAAGTATTTGATTTACCGCTGGAAGAGCTTTTTATCAGAAATGAAAAAAGAGATCGAAAAGTTCCGAAGAAAGTGATCGAAAACATGTACCATCAATTGCAGAAAACCAAGGAAAAATTTGATTTTAAACCGATTAAAAAAGCAGCAAAAAACGTCGAATACTGCGAACAAAATCCAGAGCTGCCAAAAGCAATTATCTGTGACCTTGACGGAACACTGGCTTTGATGAACGGACGAAATCCGTTTGATGCCAGCAAATGCGATGAAGACGAAATCAATAATCCGGTAGCGAATGTATTGAGAAACTACAAGAAATTGGGGTACGAGATCCTTTTGGTTTCTGGAAGAGAGGACCGCTACAAAGAACCAACGCTGCGATTTTTGCAACAACACGAAATAGAATACGATGATTTAATCATGCGTAAAACCAAAGACAGCCGAAAAGATTCGATCATTAAAACGGAAATCTATAACGAGTTTATCAAAGATAAATATTTTGTAGAATTTGTATTAGACGATAGAAATCAAGTGGTTGATACCTGGAGAAATGATTTGAAGCTGCCGTGCTTTCAAGTGTATTACGGAGATTTCTAGAGATGTCTGTTTAACCGCAAAGGACGCTAAGATTTACGCAATCCCGAAGCCTCGGCACGCAAAGTTTTGTTCCGCATTGTATTGCAGAGGCGCACAGCAGTGCGTCTCACGCAAAGTGAATAAAAAAATAGAATGTCGCAAAGATTTTGTTTCACGCTTCCGCTGACTATCGGGATTACAGATCAAAGCAGATTTAATGGATTTTTTAAATAAATAATGTGCAATATCTGCTTAAATCTTTTTAAATCTGCGTGAAACTTTTTCGATAGTTATTGCATAAAAAAACTTAGCGTCTTAGCGCCTTTGCGAGATTAATTCATTCAACAAAGAAAAAAGAAAAAACTTCGAGCCTTAGTGTCTTTGTGGCACAAACAAAAAAATAACCGTTCCAAGAGGCAAAAACTTAGTCCCTTTGCCTCTCAGAACCTTTGTAACTTAAAAAGAAAAAAAATGACATACATAGACATAGGAATTAATTTAACCAATAAACAATTCCAAAACGACATAGACGATGTTGTACAAGACGCGGTAGATGCCGACGTAACCCAAATGATCCTTACCGGAACAAGCGTAAGAAATAGTGAAGAATCTGCCAAGATTGCCAAGCAGTATCCAGGAGTATTGTATGCGACGGCAGGAATACATCCGCATGATGCGAAGAGTTTCGACAATCAGAGTATTGCAAAGCTTCGGAAATTATTAGAACAGAAACACGTAATTTCGGTAGGCGAGTGCGGACTCGATTTTGACCGTGATTTCTCGCCCAGAAACAAACAAGAAGAATGTTACAAGGCGCAGTTAGAATTGGCGATCGAAGTTCAGAAACCATTGTTTTTGCACGAAAGAGCAGCTTTTAATTCTTTTATGAATATTACAAAAGACTATCTGCCGAAACTTCCCAAAGCCGTTGTACATTGCTTTACAGGAACTTTGCAGGAAGCCAAAACGTATCTCGATAACGGATTTTATCTTGGTTTTACAGGAGCCATTTCAGACAGCAAACGTTTTGCGCATTTAAAAGAAGTGATTCAGTACGTGCCGCTCGACAAAATGATGATCGAAACAGATGCGCCGTTTATGCTGCCAAAAAATGTTCCCAACAGCCTTTTAAAAAAATACCACGAACGAAGATGCGAACCAGCTTTTCTGCCGTATGTTGCTGGAACAATTGCCCAGTTTAAAGGAATTGCTTTGGATAAAGCAGCGGAGGAAACCACTAAAAACGCAACAAACTTTTTTAGCATTTAATACAAAAATCCCAAAGGGATGATATATTTAGAGAAATTATAGAAATGAAACCCGATCTCTTAAAAGAAATAAAAGCTGTAATTCCGGACTTGAAAAAAGAATGGAAAGAAAAATATGCCTTGTTTTTAGAAGACGAACATCTTGCGCTGTTTTCGTATCGATTGCTTTCCTTTCTTGATAAAAATGCAGCAATACAAAGAGAACCTTATTTTAAGGATGAAATCATAGTGCCGTTACCAGATAAAAGAGTTTATTTTGAAGCTGTTTTAGAAAGTTTTGAAAACGGATCGAATCAATTGAGACCCAATCTGATTAAAATGTTTGAAGAAACACCTTTTGAAATCCTGCTGCTTGTTTTAGGACAACGATTAACTTCTGCCAGCCGAAGAGACGAAACCGGAATTCCGCCATTGCGAAAAAAACTTATTGAAAGCTGTTTTGAACCTTATAACAAAGATATTTCGGTTGCAGTAAGAGCTTGGGAAAAACATGCGGGTAGAAATACAAAGAGTATTTTAGGAGAAATTAAAGGAAATAGAGAGCAAAAACGCCTATCAGCCGAGAAGCTGATTTATTTTATAATAGGCAATAAAACCTGGTGGAATGTATTTTACCATTACAAACACGATTTGGTTTACGAAGCAAGAATAGAAAACGGCCAAGGATTAAGATGGTCGGCTGATGGAAAACAATTCATCGGATTTTTAGAAGATTTTCTGGAAGAGTAGTTTCTTTTTCAAAATTTCAAAACTGCAGAGATTTTTTCTTTCAATTAAGAATAAAAAAAAGCTGTTATCCCGACAGCTATCGGGATAACAGCTCAGAACTTTAATAACTTTTTAAAAAATTACGTGTAATTACGTACTTCAAAACTACCGTCTTTAATTACATTTGAAATAACTTCAAATAAGTTTAAAAAATGAACATTCAAACAAGCAGATTAATTCTATTTTCGGCGGTATTATTCGTATTATTTTCCTGTAAAGAAGAAAAGAAACCCATAAAGATTAAAAAGAGTAATAAAAAAGAAGTAACTGCAGCCGAACCCGAACCTGAAAAGGAAGTTGAAGGCAGAATCCTGACAGAAATCCAGAGTAATTTTCTCCAACACGTCATGAGAGAAGATATCGGAAAACAAAAGTACGATTACCTGCAGACAGAAAAAGCCCCTTATTCGGTACATTTTACTAATGATGGCGATCCTTACAGTGTTTCTTATGACATTATAAAAGAGCAGGATTTTAACAATGACGGAATTGTTGATTATGTACTCAATGTCGATTCAACCGGAATGTTGGGCGGCAATGCAAATACCAATCAAACATTCGTGTATTATATCATGCAAGACGTAATTATTTATCAGGAAACGCATACCATTTTAGGATATGCGCCTTTCTCATATAACATAATTGACGACGCAGTATTTGATGGAGATAAATTTAAAGTCAAGATTACGCAGAATTTCAGAACTTACATGAATGACAACTTAAAATCTGCTTCTTTATCTTTTGTGTATAAAGACGGAAACTTATATGAAGAATCCTATTTGTCTGATTGTTTGCTTGCACAATTAGATTCTAAAACTATTTTTCATCACATACCCGAAGTTACTAAACGTGTACGCGATATCGAATGGCATAACTATACTGAAACGATCAGTGAAATCTACCAAAAAGGTGATACCCTTATTCATGCCGAACTCGAAGGCTGCGACAACTTATTACTGACTTTTGACACCGAATACAAAGTCGATAAAACCAAACTAAAAAACGCTGCATTTAGAAAAAATACGGCTTTAAAACTTTTACATTTTTTATCTGCCCAAACTCAGTTCTCTGTAGAAATAAATGAGGTGATCGAATACTTTGAAGAAAACCCGATAACAGATAAATATATTGAATCTGTTGAAGGATACGGATTCCGGATTTTAATTCAGCAGAATGATCCAAAACAGAATAAACTTCGTTTTTTAGTTCAGATTGACAAAATTGATAATCCCTATCAAAAAGAAAACTGGGAAATCGCAACACGCAATAAAACCGCACCCGACGAAGAAGGAGAAGGGGAATGATTTTTTTAAGGTTTAAAGGGGCATAGTGACAGAGAAAAGAAACAGAGAAAAAAACTTCGTGCCTTAGCGCCTTCGTGGCAAAAAAAACAACCATGAAAGAAAAAATACTTCAAAAACTAAAAGAAATAGAAAAACAGAAAGACGTAGAAATACTCTTTGCTATAGAATCTGGAAGCCGTGCCTGGGGATTTGCCTCTCCAGACAGCGACTACGATATCCGTTTTGTATACAAACACAAACCCGACTATTATTTATCGCTTTGGGAAAAAACCGATGTAATCGAATTCATGACCCAAGACGATCTTGACGGTTCTGGTTGGGACTTACGGAAAACCGTAAAGTTATTAGCAAAATCTAATGCACCTTTGTTGGAATGGTTGTTTTCGCCGGTTGTGTATTTTGAGAACGAAGATTTCGCAAAGCAAATGCGTGAGCTAGCCGTAGAATGTTTTTCGCCCATAGCGGTTTTGCACCATTATTTGGGAACAACAAAAAACTTTATGGAAGTCTGCAAATTGGAACAAGTAAAGCTAAAAAGCTATTTCTACGCCTTACGCACCGCACTGGCCGGAAAATGGATTATAGAAACCAATACATTTCCGCCCGTAGCTTTTGCCGAACTATTGCCAATTGCGCCGAAAAACATACAAGAAAAAATAGTAGAATTACAACAAATAAAAGCCAGCAAAGACGAAACCTACCTACACCCAAAAGAAACGTTGATAACCGATTTTTTATTAGAAACGGTACATTTTAATCAGGAAAATGCAACTAAGCTGGGAAGCGGAAAAAAGTTGAATGAGGAGTTGGATTTGTTTTTTAGGGAGATGATAAAAATGAAAAATTATTAATTGTAAAAGTATTTAATGTAGATTTGTACATCTTCTAGTTTTAAAAGCTTTTTGTTTATAATAAACATTTGTTAAAGAAGAGTAAAGTAAAAAATATTAAATAATTTTCTGATTGTACTTAGACATTAAAGCATTAAATTCGGGCTCATCTTTAAATTTATTTTTTACGTCTGGATATAAAGAATTGACATTTCCACCATCATTTAGTGAGATCTCTAAAAATTTATAAAAATTTACTGTATCTCCCATTGAGCCATATATTGTTGCTCGAGTTCCAGTAAAACTAACCTGTTTTTCTACTTTTTCAGCTTTTTCGATATATTCAAACGCTTTTTCAAAATTGCCAATTATTCGATAATAATTACTATAAACATTATAAATTTCCCCCTTTTCTTTACTTAAAGATTCAGCTAACTTAATATCCTCTAGAGCTTCATCATACATCAATAACGCCAGATAATTACTTGCTCTATGTATTAAAAATTCATCTGAGTCTTTAGTAATTTCCATGGCTTTATTTACATCGTAAATTGATTTTTGATACTCTGCATCATCATAATAAATTATAGACCTATTATAATGATAAGTATCATCATTAGGCTTAAGACTGATTGATTTTGTTAAATCTTCGGCAGCTTCTTTTCTATGACCTAAATTATTAAGAGACATTCCTTTATAGTTATAATATTTTTCTTGATTATTATCTATTATTAATAATTCATTTGCGATTTGTAAAGAAATGTTGAAATCCTTTTTGAATTCGTAATATAAAACAAAAAGTTTAGCTAGATTATTCTCGTTTTTAGGGTCTTTATCTTTTATTTTTAAACGTAAAGAAAACTCTTTATCCTTTTCTTTCTTATTTTTATAGCAGTTTGCTAAATTTAATAAATTTGAAATATCATTTTCATCAATTTTTAGAGCTTTTTTAAAATTTACAATTGCTTGTGACCATGTTTTTTCTTGCATGAAATGTGAACCTAATGCAGAATATTTTTGTTTTTCATTTAACAAATAATCTTTTAAGGGTGTTTCTGTTAATTTTAGTTGTGATTTTAGTTTTTCTTCATGTTTATACTTTGGATAAAACCTATAAAAACTTATTATTTCTTGAACATAGAGTGAATAAGGAAATAAAAATGAATTGTAATTTAAAATAAGATTTAAATCTGATTTATATTTTTTTTCTCTCTCATTATATTGGTCATCTTTTTGATTATTGTCTTTTGTTGTTGCATCACCACATATTAAATATTTTACTTGATCAGGAATCGGTACTTTATTTAAGAAAGATATAAAATTTTCTATATTATCTCCGTCGTACGTTTCATAAACTAATTCAAAAGCAGGGTTTTTTTCTTCATGATAAGGGAAAAAGTAATTAAAAGGACTTTCGTTAAAGTAAGGGTTATCGAATAGTTCTTCACCAATCATAGAAATATTATTTAATCCAGTGTTAAAGACCTTTATAATTGTTGAGCAAGCATCTTGTATTCTTAAATTTTGATTTAAGGATGCAATTTTAGCTTTAATTGCATTAAATTTCAGCCACTTACTTCCTAAATGGTTTAATGATAGAAATAAAGATGTCATTGCTTTTTCCCATACTTTTTCTTCATTATCATTTATGAAGTCAATGAGCAAGTTAATTTTTTGCTCGTCAGCTTTGTTAAAATGTATTAGACTACAACAAATTGCACTAACAATGACACTGCGATCATACCATTTATATTTATCATCATTGTTTCGTATTTTTTGAATTTGTTCTAAGGTCTGTTTATTCAATTTTTCAGAAGAATAAATAGTTTCAAACAGAATTTGTAAATCGCTATCTCTAAATGGTTTTTCAACCTCTTGCAGATAGTCCATTTTTCCAAATAATAATTTATCGAGTTTACTTCTTAAGTCTGTAAGTTCTTTTATAAGATCCTTATTACTCGGGTCATTTACTAGATCCTGAGTTTTTTTTGTAATTAGTTCAACAATATTATTTATATCATCTTTCGTTAATTGTTTTTCTTCTTGGTTTTTCTCCAGAATTATTAGAGGCGCTTTTTTTTTTTCAATATCTAACTTTATTTCTTTTAATTTTAAAAGATGATGTAATAAATCGTCTTCCCAATTTTTAATTTTTATTGGAATAACGTCGTATTTTATAAAGTCTTCATCTTTAGTTGTGAAAATAAAATGATCCTTGATTGAATAGCCTTTATAGATCTCTTTTATTTTCATAAATAAATCATTTACAAAAGGATCAGTTAGACTAAATCCTATAAATAATAAGGTTTTCTCTTTGAAATAAGTTGCCAATGTATCCGCATTATAATTTTCATTTTTATAAATATTTTTATAATCACTTTCAAAAAGAATAATAGATTTTGGATCTTCATAATCACCGTGTATTTTATAAAGAAATTCGGCATTATCAGATTGGCTTTTTAAACTTTGAAAAGCATTGGAGTTATCAAATATTTTTGGAGATATTGATTTTGGAATGTATTTTTCCAAAATTTTATCATAATTTGTGGTAATTATTTTATTTGAAATTTCCCATAATAAACTATGAATATTGGATTGTTCAGGTAATTTTTTTGAAATTTCTTCTATTTGGTAATTAATAAACTCTTGAGTTTTGATTTTAAAAATAATCCCGTTGTCTGAATCATTTTCAATTTTATTTAGCGCATCAAGTAAAGATTTACTATTATTTTTAACACCATTTAATATATTTTTGAAATTCGTATCTGATGTTAGACCATATTTCTTATCTAAATGATTAAGTATATCTTCTACAAGATTTTTCCAGGAAGGCATACCTAAAGGCATAGAGCAACCAGCACCTACAAATATTACTAAAGAATTATTTTTGATTGCATCTTCTAATTTTTGTGGAATAGATAAAGTTTCGGTCATAATTTAGTAGTTAGAAGTCAAAAATACATTTTTACAATTAATTAAAAAAAATCTTCTTAAAATAAATATTATATTAAATTTAGAAAAAAAAGAGAAAGATCAGATTTGTGATGTTATCGTAATATTTGAGGAGTAAAAACATAACAAAAACACTTTTTTCGCATATTTCGTAATATTTTTTTTAGTATTCAGTTTAATATTTTCCAAATATTAAATCTTATGTAAACCTTTGTAATGAAAAAGTTTTATAAAAATAAAAAATGACCATCCAAGACCTTAAATCCCAAAAGCTAATCCTTTCTGAAGCCATTTCCGCAAGTAAATCTTTTTCAGCCTAAACCCAAAATTCGTAAAACTCAATAAATTTTAAAACAACCATTTTATAATGTTTAAATACCTATTACTAGCACTTAACTTTTTTTGTTTAACTGTAGTTTCTTCACAAAACTTTAGACAAATTAATTCTCTTGAAGAAGCTGAGAATTTTATTAAATCGAATCCAAAAGCTGCAATTACAACTTTAGAAATTAGTAATGACAGTCTGGATTATTATAAAAACAGATTTCTTCAAAAAGATCTTATAGATCAAGATAGAATTGTAAAAACGGAATCTGTTATTTCGATGAGAGTTAGTTATATTTACCTAGACGGCAGTAAATTGACTATTAATCAGATTAATAAAAAAAGAGAAGAGATTATCAAATTGTACAAAAAAGGCAAGTCATTTGCAGAATTAGTGGCTGTTTACAACATGGACGGTAATAGTAATAAAGGTGATTTAGGATGGTTTAATGAAGGAGTGATGCATAAAACATTTGAAGATGCAGTTAAAAATCATAAAAAGAACGATCTCTTTCAAGTTGATATTCCTGAAAATAAATGGTATTATGTTGTTTTAAAAACCTATGATGATTTGCCTAAATCTATTCTTTATATTTTAAGTTTGCCTGAATAGAATATAATGCAATTATTCAAAAATTATCTCCTAGCATAAATAATTACCACAAATAAAAAATGACCATCCAAGACCTAAAATCCCAAAACCTAATCCTTTTTGAAGCAATTTCGGGAAGTCGGTCTTTTGGGTTGAATACACCAACATCAGATACCGATATAAAGGGGGTTTATTATCTTCCGAAAGACAAATTTTTTGGGTTAGATTATATCCCGCAAGTAGCGAATGAAACCAATGATGAGGTGTATTACGAAATTGGCCGTTTTGTAGAATTGTTGATTAAAAATAATCCCAATATATTGGAGATTCTGGCCTCGCCGGAAGATTGTATTTTGTACCAACATCCGTTAATGAAAAAGCTGCGAATCGAAGATTTTTTGTCTAAACTCTGCAAAGATTCTTTTGCCGGTTATGCCGTTACGCAGATCAAAAAGGCGAGGGGTTTAAACAAGAAAATCGTGAATCCGCTGCCGAAAGAAAAGAAAAGTCTTTTGGATTTTTGTTATGTTCTCGAAGATTATAAAACGGTTTCGGTTTTAGAGTTTTTGGCAGCAAATAATTTCAAACAAGAACAAATTGGTTTGGTCGATCTGCCGAATTCAAAAGGAATGTTTGCGATGTTTTACGATCCTGAAAAGAGTTTAGGTTATAAAGGCATTATCCAGAAAGAAACCTCCAATGAAGTTTCGCTTTCGTCGATTCCGAAAAACGAAAAATGGATCGGTTATTTGTCTTTCAATCAAGACGGTTATTCTAAATATTGCAAAGAATACACCGAATATTGGAGCTGGATCGAGAAACGCAACGAAGACCGCTACAATACCAACCAGCAGCACGGAAAAAACTACGACAGCAAAAACATGATGCACACCATCAGGCTTTTGCAAACAGCAGAACAGATTCTTTCGACAGGAAAATTAAACATCCGGGTTCCTAACCGCGAAGAATTGTTGGACATAAAAGCGGGAAACAGAGCATACGACGATTTACTCGAAATGGCCGATAATCTTATCGCTTCGATAGAAAGTCATTATCAAACTTCGACTTTGCCCGAAAGACCAGACGAAGCAAAAGCGATTCAGACCTTGATAAAAATTAGAGAAGAATTATACAGTTAATATCATTTCTCTCAGATTTTTGTACATTTAAGTATGCTTTTAGAATGATTATAATTTGTAAGTAAATACATCTATTTATTTTAAAAAGTTATATCTTTGCAAAGCAAAAACATCATACCAAGGAGAAATCCTTAATAAACTTTTAAGTTTAATATAGCGAACCCACGTTACGTTGTAGGTGCTAGTGATAGCCCTAGTCTCATTCCTTGGAGTGTTTTTGCACAACCGATCGTGGGTTTCGTGTACATAATATTTTCAGACATGCAAGAAGAAAATAAAAAAACAACACATCGAGATGTAGTGCCATCCGTAATTAATTTCCTTTCAGACGAATTGTTTGACGGAGATTACAAAGACCAACCCCAATATTTGCTGGAAATCTTCGAGCTCCTCATGCATACCGAATTTGGCGACGACATCCGTTTAAGGCAAAAAATGCTCAGCTGTTTAAGAACCAGCAGAAATCTGGCAGAAACTTTGGCCCCGTTTTCAGAGAAACAAATTTATAAAGCCTGTGCTAGTTTGAAAGCCCATCAATAATAACCAAAACCCTGCAAATGTCAACTTTGCAGGGTGTTTTTTTGAGCTAAATAATCCTTATCTTTGAACTTTAATTTCATGAAAAATGAACTACAAAATATCATTTCAGGAAAGAGCCAAGTTGGGCATGGAGATACTATCCAAACAATCTCCCGTTACCTTAGAAAAAGCAAGAGCCCAAGCAGAACGTTTGAGTCAGGCAAGCAAATCAAAGGTGAAGAAACAGCGTTAATAAAAGAGTTTTGTGATCGTAATAGTTTTTGGATCACGTCAATTAATATCAACGCTTTTATTTCTTCTGGCGCTGAGCAAAAAGTTTACCTTCAAAACAAACATAAAGTTATTAAGTTAAATGATAGTATTTATTACGAATCATGGGAAGACTATTTGGATAATTTGATGCTTGAGGCTTCTTTTTGTTCTCGTCTTTTTATCGCTGTAATTTTTGTTTTTTGCCATTAAATCTGGTTTATTATGGCAAATCTTGAAGGAAATCTACTTACTGTCTAATTATTTTTTTTTGCTCCATATCTATAAAGGATGTATCTTTTCTTCCATTTATAAAATAAAAATTTATTTTTTCTCCACCAGAACCTCTAATAGTTTCTATAGAATCTATTAATTCTCCATTTGCATATAAATATATATAACGTGATAGCGATGAATTAATAAAATCAGTCTTAAAGAAACCTTTTTTATTTGTTTTCACACATTTCAAATCTTCAATACATATTTCAATATTTGACAATGGTTTTTTTGTATTGTATTCATAAATATATCCCTCGTAATTTTTGACAGAAGTTTTACAACTCACCATTGTAAAAAAAAATATTAATGTTTTTTTCATTTTATTTCAATTTTAGTCAACCATATGAACCCTGATATATTAATACGCTGACTAAGGTCATTTTTTGAGAATTTTTCATAATTATTTCTTTTTATATCCTGCGCTTTTACCTGAACTAAAAAGTCCTTTTAAACCTTTCTCAACTTTTTCCCAGAATTGTGTATGACTTGAACTATGTGTGCTTCAATACTTAACTTTATCCATAAGCTCTAGTACTTTTTCTTCTTCTAAATTTCTTTTTGAATTAAGTTCTCCAGTAACAGTAAAAGAGACAATTCCAGATTTATTTATATATTTTGTAACACTTAAATTTGGCTGATATATTTCAGTTAGATTTGCCTTTCGAGTTTTAGAAGTCCACTTCTTTTTAAATTCATATTTTTGTCCTACAAACTTTTCAGTAAAAAAAATGGTGTCATTTTTTATAGTTCCATTTAAGTAATCATACCATTCTTTGTAAGGAGTCTTATTCCTTTTTCTTGTTTTTAGAAAATTATCTGTCAATTCAAAATTTCCAAAATATTCAATCAGAATAGGTTTTTTTATTTTAATGATGCCATTTTCAGAAAAGCTTAAATATTCTCCGCCTAATTCAGAACTACTTAAACAAAAAGTTCCTTCAACAGAATAGATAACAAAAGTTATAAATTCTTTAGGTTTTTCAATAAAAGTTCCAACTTCTTGTCCTCTAGTATAATGATGAAAAGTATAGACATGATTTAGTTTTAAATAGGGATTGTTAATTAATTCTTTTCTCTTTTGTTCTTCTTTAAATTCAACAAAATCATGATAATGCTTTGTTTTTAATGTGTCTAAACCTCTTGAAACCACAAAATCAACATATTCTTTTCGAATTTTATTTGAGGCTTCTTTTTTTTCTCTTGTAGAAGTACAAGCGACTATAGAAGTGAAAAGTAAAAATAGAAGTGCTTTTTTTGTCATTTTTTATTTTCTATTAAGATAAATCCTTTGTCCCTTAAAGCACTCATTAGATGTTTCTCCATAATGACTGCAGCCATAAGCAGGAATGGTATCTATTGTATAACGTTCACAAACAAATAGTAACTTAGATGGAGTTTTTTTCTTATATAATAGTTTAAAATATCCTGTTTCATCAGTATATGTGATTTTATTATTTTCATAATCACATACTTTGACATTTTGCAAAGGAATATTCTTGTTCAGATCATAAACATATCCGTAATAACTCTGCTCGCTACAAGATGTACAGATAATTAAATAAGCAAATAAGTAAATAAAATTTTTCATTTTGTTTCTATTTTGTTTAGCCAAATAAGTGCTAGAACATCATATTCTGATGCCATATTAGAATAGTCGCGGGTGTGTAACCAAGTTAATTCTGATGCTTCAGGGAAATCTGGGTAGTCGGAATAATTTCTTTGAATAAATAGCAAATCTATTTATCGAACTTCGGATTTATTAGGTGTCATATAAAACACATGTCCATTGAAGCATTTTCCAGAGGGCTTGCAACCGTGTTTTTTGAGAGTATCTGATTTATAAAATTTTTTAGAAATTGATAAATCGTTACAATTTATAAAAGAAAACATCCCATTTTCATCAGTAGTAGTGTAGTTTTGTTTATCTATACAATCGGTCAATAATACACCTTGAATAGGTAAATTAGTTTCTATATCTTTAATATATCCATGTTGCTTCGTACAGTTTGAAAATAATATTATAATGAATAAAATTATTCCAATATGACATGTTTTATTCTTCATTTATTTTAAGTTTTGATAACCATAATAACCCAAGTACGGCAAAAGATGATTCGACTTACCATAATGCATGTCTACTGCGTAGACAAGTTTAATTTGCCCTGGTAAAAGTGCCTGCATATTTATACCTGCAGACCAATATTGATCTGAGCCAATACCAAAAAATAATGGAGGTTTGAAAACATCATTGTAGGATGATATCATGAAATTTCTTAATTCATACCCCAGCTCCTAGTAAATAAATAAAAAAAGCAATCTTAATAATAAAAAATAAAATCATAGATATAAAAATAAACCAAATTTTTGGAGGTCTATATTTAAAAAATAAAGCTAGAATACATATCGGAATTTGAATAATCTCTAAAAATGCACCATAAATAAAAAATACGAATGTGATTGATATTACAGTGTTGTTAACAGATGGAGTAAAACATGAGAACTTAACAACAAAATAGTATAACAAAAACAAGACAAAAGTTATAACACTCATGTACAAATTAACTCTCCAAAATAATTTCATGACATTTAATATTTGATTTTATCAAAGATATCCTTAGTTTTTTTTACTAACTCATCACTTTTTTCGGATATCTTATTTTTCACCTTTTACAATTTAAAATATGTAGGCATATTTACCTTTTAATAGGCTTGTCTTTTATTATAGTATCTTCTATCATATGCCCAGTTTTATTGTTTGTGTATTTGTAAATAATATATTTGGCGATAAATTCTTTTTGAAATTTATCGAAGTAAATTATACAAGACATTGCATCTCTAGTCGCTCCATATTCCTGAATTAGAGATATCGTATCGGATTTATTTCCAAATAGGAAAAAATTATGCTTTCTCTCACTTTCAATATCAGCCATTGGAATCAAAAGTTTCGTTGTTTCAATTACATTTTTTCCATTTAGAATGATTGAAAACTTAACGATAGAATTTTTAGAAGATAAGCATACAGTATCGTTGATTCCATTTTTATCATAGTCAGATGTTATAAAATTAATTATGTCTAGATTTTTTTGATAGAAAATACTATCAGTCAACCTGCTTTTATTTGATTCCTTAGTGTTGTTTTTTAACAGTATCTTCAATAAAAAAAGAATTGTAATTATTTGAAGTTTGTTTTTGAGATGAAGAAAATGTTAGTAATACTATTGATATAATTTGTTTCATCACTTAACTTTATAATTTTTACCCTATCTGATTTTTTTTAGATGTTTGTTTTTTGAATTAATTGCAGTTTATGTTTTTAATATTATCGAAATTATTAATAATGGAATCAATTTTTGTAGCAGATAGTTTATGCAGATTTTCATTTAGAGCCACTTCACAAATTTTAATCTTTTTACTATAAGCATTTTCTTCACTTATTCTTTTTATTCTCCGTAAATACAGATCTTCTTTTTCAAAATAGACTAAATATTGAAATAATGTTTCTGACTGCCAAAATTCAATAATAAATCCATTTTCAATTTTTACTTTAATATGATTATTATTTACAGTGTTTTTGCTTAATCTTAATTCATCTGCCTGCAGTGTATCATTTTCAGATATAAAATGATATGGTATTTTAAAAGCATTTACTATTTTTTCAGAATTAAAGATTTCTATCTCATAAATCAGTTTACGTTCTATGTAAACTTTGTTTAAAATTATTTTATGCTCTAATGTATTCAATGAGTCAATAAATACTTTTTCAATCTTTTTAGATATAACTGATTTATAAACCTTATTTTGTTGAAGTTTCTCAGTTCTATTTTTACAGCATAAAATAACTGAGCATACTGTCAATAGAATTAAACTATTTTTTGTTAATACAATCTTCATAATTAAAAATTTTCAGCAATGCATAAAACGCTTCTTTTCTTTCTCCAAATTCTGTTGCCGCACCTTTGATTAATCGTGTTACTTCTCTAAATTCGCTTTCTTCTTTTCCACATTTTGTATTTAAATTAATTACACTTCCATCGAATTTCCTAACTCCTTTTTCCCAAAACCATCCTGCTGAATCACCAGATATCTCTAAAGAAGTTGATATTTTGCTTGGGGTAGTAATAACATCTATATTTGAATATAATTTATAACCTAAATAAGAAACAGCATTTAATGTCCTTTTATCTTGATTGCCTTTATGAGTTAATTGTATAAAACCTCTTCCTCTGTAAGGTTCATATTCTTTTTTTTGATGAGTCAATTCAATTGTTGCTGTGAAATAAGCAGTCTCAATATACATTTGTGCCAAAAAAGTTACCTTATTAATACATTTGTCTATATGATGCTTTTTGAAAACGGCATTTAAAACTTCTGTTAATTTTTTATAGCTTCTATCATTTATTGGAAGTTCTTCGGTTTTGTATTCTTCCTTTGTTTGAGAATTTCTATGAAATAATTTATCACTATGATAATAACTGATAGACTTTTCATTGTAAAATGTATTATCTCTTAATTCTTTTACAATTTTTTTTATTTCTTCTTCAGTAAAATCTCGATTACAATAGCAAGCAGAACCTGCTCCAATACTTACCCTCCCGCAATGTTCCCATTTATCAGGCATACTGCCTTTAAGATCCAGCCAGTCTTCTGAGTTGTCTTTAAAGTAGAAATCAATAAACTGTACCGTATCCATTAAGTTTTTGCTAAACACAATCTCTACAATATCACCGTATTTTTTTATTCCCAAATCATGTTCTACTTCTGGTTTGTTATGGTTGGTAACAAATGCATGTCCCTTTATGGTACTTAGTTTATATCTTAAATAGCCGTCAGGATCACTTGCATATTGATGTGCCTTTTGAAGTTTAAACTTTAAAATCACTTTCTCTTTTTTGAGAGATTCTGGAGTAAATTCTATTTTAGTATCAGAAAGCTCTTTGTATGAATCCTTTAAAGCTGTGGAAATAAGACTTGTTTTGCTTTTTGAAAGTACTTTAAAGTCATCGCTATTAAGTAATTCTGCAAAAGGTACAAAATCATACTTGCTGACATAATCATAAAAGTTAATTGCCATTGCTTTTTTTATTTATTTTATTAATAGAATGTATTTCTAAATTACCTTGTATTGAGCGCATCGTAATCTTTTTAGCTGTTTTAGTCATATTATTATTTACGATTGCTGTACTATCCGAATGTACATTTATTACAATGTTTTTTGCTTGTTTTAGAATTGCCATAATCTTAGTGTAAGTTTGATTTCTCGCCTGAATAACCATTTAAATCTTTTGAACTATGCATGTCTATATTTCCATCGGTTGAACTTACATTGATACTGCCAGCAATTTCGCCAGAAACTCCTCCAACTGTTTTTATGTAGTTTTGATCTGTAATTTCAGTTCTGTTGTCTGATTTTTCAAATAAATTTCCTGAAGCTGTCACTGTAATATTATTTCCTGCCTCATGTGTAATATTACTTCCTGCTTCTTGTGCAATATTCGTCCCAGCCTTGAATGTGATACTTTCCTCAGCATCGAGAATAATATTCTTCGCCTTTACGGTAATCGTTTCGGTAGAAGTGATGTTGATGTTTTTATTTTCCTCATCCAGATGAATTTCATTGCCGCTAGGGTCAGAAAGCCAGATTCCTACTTTTTCTATAAACTTAAACAGCATTCCAAATCGGAGTTTCCAGCCTTTGGTGCTGTTTTTTTCGTCAAAAAAGTCCGGCATTTCTTTTCCATTGTAATAGGTTCCAGAAACGTACGGGCATTTGGCGTTGCCTCCTTCAAAACTTACGAGTACTTCCTCACCAATTTCAGGTCTGAAATAAAAACCTTTTCCAGAGCCTCCATAAGCCTGAACTACACGCATCCAGTCACTTTTACAAGCATAGGTATACCAATAATATTCTACTCTCACACGGCCAAGCCTTTCGGGATCGTTGTTGTCAATTACTTTTGCGGGCTGGCTTTCGGATGGAGCAAACAGATTGACATTGGTATAATGCGGTGCGGCCACATCGGCAGGAATTGCTCTAAACTCGCAGGTGTAGTTTCCGTTTACCTCCGAGCGGTGTACAATTTCAATGGCCAGTAAATGGTGTTCTACGGTTTTATTTTGCAGGATAAAAGTCTGCCCCAAACCTATAGGATAGTAAGAAGTACCCGTGTAGAAAACGCTGTTGGCATCGCGTCCCGCGGTCTGCAATTTGGCCATTTCTTCGATCTCTTCTTTGTTTCGCGCATTGCTGGTATGGGCGCCGTTTTGCAGTCCTGGTCTTACAATGTAAGGCTGTTTGAAAATAGCAAGCGAAGCAAATCTGTCTTGACTGCCTTCTGTAGTTTTTTCGGCACCGTCTCGTATATTAGACGCATTGCTGTAATCGTAACCGCCAAATGAAGTTTTATGCGAGACCAGATAAGCCTCGATGTTTAGGTTATGCAGCGACGACTCGTTAATTAGTCTAATACTGGTATTTTTTATTTTTCCAAACTGCATGCGCATTCCGTCAAAGTAAAACCACTGGGCATAACGGGCAGCAAGGCGTTTCAGGAAATTAAAATTGGTTTCGTTGTATTGGGTTTTAAATTTGAATTCTTTGGTGTAAGTCGGGACAATGGCTTCACGCTGGTAAAACTCTCCCGAACTTTCTTCACTAAAAATTTCGAGACCAATCTGCTGGAGATTTTTTTCCAGAAAGATCCTCGACTTTGGCATATCGTCAAGGGCAATCGTGTGGCTGGTTCCAAAAACCTGAAGCCCCGCCGGACTTCCGTTTTGGTGAGGAGAACCTAATTTTGTAATTCGTCCTTTAGACATCAATCGAATGCCGTTTACCGTAAAAGTAAAAATGACTTCACTGCCGGTAAAATTGCTGATGGCTTTTTCCTGATCCTGCGGTTCAATAATTGGTTTGCCGGTGTACTGCCAAAAAAAACGAAAAATAATGATGGTCTGCCATTTTTTGAGACAGCTCCAGATTGTAATAAATAACATTTTGAGTAAAGCCTTCTATCGTAATTTGTACTTGTTCTGAGAATTTTGACATGGTTATATCTTTAAGTTAGTTTGTAAATAGTTGGGTGAAATCCATTTTTTCTGATGGGGCTGCATTTAGATGAGCGTTGGAATTTTTATGGTTATTTTTAGTTAGATAAATTGGCTGAATACTTCCAGATTCCTTTTGTCAGAGGAATTAGAAGTCATGTTTTGTCTTTGTAATTGGATGGATTTTTCTACAAGGAATTTTAGCTGTAGATTTTGTGTATAGTGATTTTATAAAATTATAACGAAGAAGAGTATAAGCTGTGCTGTGCAGGACATGAAAGTATCAGAATAAGACATTTTGAAAAACTTGCAATTACTTCTCAATAAAAACCCAAACCCTGCAAATACCAATTTTGGGGATGTTTTTCTGCGGTCTGATAGTACTTTTAACTCGTAAGATTTTTTAACAATTAAAAGATCTTGTTTTAAGAAAAACGTGCTGTAAAATTCTTATTTTACAGCTTCAAAATAAAAGCCCGTAAAGATGAATGTAAGCATCTCAGTTAAACAATTAGGAAAAAAACAGCCGCTGCTTCAGGAAAAAAGTATCGCTTTGGCCCTAGAAAATCCTGTAATTACTACACAAAAACTCATAGAATCGATTGTCGACCATCAGGTACAATTATTTCGTTCTTCTTCTTTTGAGTTTGAAGACGAGGACAAAATTCATCTTCCAAAAGAAAATTACCTTCCCATTTTAACCGATACCGGAAAAGTAGGTTTCGGCGCGATTTACAACCACAACCAAGTAGATCTGGCAAAAGCGCAGGAAAATGCCATTTTGGCTTTTGAAGATGGTCTATACGCTGTTTTCTACGGCGACGATCAGCTGGAAAACTTAAACCAAACAATCGATCTGGATCAAAACAAACCCATCACGTTTATCAGACTGACTTTCTTGGCGGGAAGTTATTGGTGATTAAAATTTCAAATTTCAATTGCAATATCAATATCAATTACAATATCAACATCAATATCAAAAATTGAGCGCCATCTAAGGAATCTAAAATCTATCCCGAGGCTTCGGGACTAAAATCTATCCCGAGGCTTCGGGACTAAAATCTAAAATTTAGTTAATCTAAAATATCAAAACATGACAATAGAAGATCTTTTAAAAAGTAAAGTAATCGAAAGTCCGATTAAGAGATTTAAAAAAGAACTGGAAGAAATTGTAAACAGCAATCTGGTTTCTAAGTTATTATCAAAAACAAAACTCAAAAAAGAAGCTGCAGCGTTTGGTCTGGAACTTTTAAAACTTCAGGACAATTATTACAGTAATTATATTGCGCTGGGTTCTAAACAAGCCGAAACCTTTGCGGCTTTGGTCAAAGAGAATATGTGGGACGATCAGGACTATTACGAGCTGCTGGTTTACTTTTTTGGAGGAGAAAACGCAGTGTATGTAAAAGAAGCTTGGAGCAGACTGCCTCAAAAAATGTATCAGAGCGGTTATGCGAGACGTTCTTTTAGAGCTCCGAATCATAAAAATTATTTGTTGGTGAATCAGATCAATTTTCTGCGTTCGCTGCTCAACGGTCCGCATAAATACGATTATCAGGACAGTACGACTTTTTATTATGATTTGAATATCGAAGATCAGGTTCGTTATGATACCGAAATTTCAAATTCGGCGAATCAATTTATGATTTGGTCAGCGGCTTTAGATTTGAACAAAGAAGGTTTATTCCAGCTTTTTGAAGATATTATTTTCAATAAAGATTCGAGAGGAAAAGTGTCGCGCAACATCATCAAAGCACTTTTAAACAGCGAAAAAAAGGAAAGCTGGGAACTAGTAGAAAAACTGCTTTTGGCCGCACAGCGTCAGGAAGGGCTGCGCCAGACGGTTTTAGAAGCGTTAGACGAAACCAGTATCGGCGCTTTGCAATACATGATAAAAGTGATTATCGAGCATAAACTAACCCGTTTTTCGTCGGTAGTACGAGCGATCGATACCTGGACGGGTTTAGGCTGGGAATCTGAGAAAGAAACAACGGTTCGAAATATAATCGATCTGGCTTCGGGTTATTTTTCGAATCCAGAAACGATTCCAAACGGCGTTAAAAGCAAAAACAATAATGAAGTATATATGGCGCTTTGGGTTCAGGGCGTTTTGGATGTCGAGAAAACGGTTCCGTATCTGCATGAATTGTTAGATAAAGGTTCGGTTGAAAAGAAATCTCTAGCGCTGAAATTTGCGGGAGAAACCAACGATCCGTACATCGAAATGCCGTTGTATTTTAAAGCCTTAGACGACGAAAACCTGCAGGTTTTAGCCTTTGCTGTTCCGAGGATGAACATGCTGCTGGAAGCCAACGCCAAATCTAAATTTTATGTAGAAAATGCCGATTATCCCGACTTCTTTAATAAAGTATTTGACCTTGCTCAAAAAATAACCGAAAAGGAAAAAACTTTTGAAGGAAAAGTATTTTCATGGCTCAATATCAAGTTTGAGAGAGATACGCTTTTTGCCGCAGCGATTAATCTGGTTGGCGATAACAACGAAAGACTGGAAAAGGTTTTAGAACATTTTGAAGGATTTTCAATTCATTTAAGAGAAAAACTGGCCCGAAATTTATTGGGAAGTTTTTACAATTATTCTTTTTACAGTTTCCAGAATAATCAGGCAAAAGAAACAAAAACACCAACCGATTTCCAGAGGAATTTTGCGCTGCGAATTTTAAAAGACAGGGGAGAATCTCTTGTGGCTTCGGCAATTTGTGTTTTGCATAACGAGAGCTTAACCGAAAACGAATTGTCGACTTTTCAGGAATTGTACAAGCGTAAGAATTCGAATTTAAAGAAAAATCTAACGGCCATTTTAGTAAAACAGGAAGACGATAAAATTATCAATTTTGTCAATCAGACTTTAGAAAAAGGAGATCTGGAACAGCGTATGTCGATTCTTGATTTAATGCTGCAGCTGCAAAAAAACAATAAACTTGCCGACAAAGTAAATGATTGGGTTGCAGCATATGCGGTAAGACCAAAAATTACCGAGAAAGAAACCAAATTCTTAGAGCAGCTGGAACCTGAGAAAAAGAAAGATATTTTGAGTGCCGAAAACGGCTACGGATTCTACGTGCCAAATGAAGTTTCGCCTTATGCACTGCCCAAACCAGAGTCTGATTCTTTGTATGCAAAAGCAGTAAAATCGAATCAATATGGTTTCTCTAAACCAATGTCACACATAAAATCTGAAATAGAGAAACTGTACAAATTATATCAGGAAAACAGCAATTACGAGTACGAAGTCGAGAATTATGATAACAGTAAAATGACGGTTTTACTAGGGAATAATTTTAGACAAATAAAAAATTTACAAGAAGAAAATGCCGAAATCGCCGCGACCAATTATCCGTTGTACGAAGTTTGGTCGGGCTGGTTTGAAAATTCTGGTTTAGCAGCAAGTGATTTGTTTATCATGACGCTTATTAATAACTGTGACCGAAAGGTTTTCCGTGATTTTCTGGAAAAATATGTTTTTTATTATAAAGAATTACTGCCGCACCAAAACAAAAGAGGTTATGATTGGGACAATGCGGTTCTGAATATTTTGAAGGCGCTGCAGTTGAAATATCCGTTTACAGAAAAAACAGATTTCTTAATCGATGCCTGCAGTACTTTGTATGCTGCTCTGCCGCAATCTATTCTGGAGTTTGAATACAAACCCGGAAAGGACGAATATTATTATAATACAGATAACGGAAACGGCTGGCAGAATCAGAACTTTTTTGATATTTATCTGCATAAAATAGCTTTAGGAGATTTAACCGCGGCGCAGTACAATAAGGTTTGGAATTTGCACCGATGGAGACAATTCAGCGGTTTAGAACGCAATATTGTGTACAACAAACCGCCAATGTTTTTGTATTGTGCTGCTTTTGAACAAAAATTAATTACGGAAGGAGAACTTTATGAAGGGATTCTGGAAAGCGAACGAATTTCTGTTTTAACAAGCGAAAATAAAAAGCATTACAGACATTTTGGAGGCGAAGAGTTATTGGTTAAGTTTCCGTTTTTGGCTCCGATTATTGATAAGATCCGCGAAACCTTTTTGGATGTAGAAGTCAAAAGAGGAGATTCTAATACTTCGGTTACACATTTGGTACAGAGTTTCCAGAAGATTTTCGGCATCAATCGTTTGATCGAAATGCTTACCGCATTGGGTAAAGCAAGTTTATACAAAGGCTATATTTATTCGTGGAGTTATACCGATTTGACGAAACAAAAATTGTTCAGCTATTTATTAAAAAGATGTTACCCGCTGGAATCTGACACGCAGGAACTTTTTAACGAAGCAGTCAAAAAGGCAAAAATCTCAGAAGAAAGATTGATCCAGACAGCCATTTATGCGCCTCAATGGCAAAAGTTTATCAGTACTTATTTAGACTGGAAAGGTCTGGATGAAGGAATCTGGTGGTTTCATGCACATACAAAAACCGCAAGTTACAGCGCAGCAAATTCGGAGTTAGAAAGTGAAATGGCTAAGTTTTCGGCAATTGATCTTCAGGACTTCAAAGACGGTGCTGTTGACAAAGACTGGTTTACATCGGCGTATAAAAAATTAGGAAAAGCCAAATGGGAAATGTTGTATGAATCGGCCAAATATGTAAGCGACGGAAATGGGCACAGACGCGCCAGACTTTACGCAGATACGATTACGGGCGATTTAAAAATTAGAGAAGTTACGGCAAAAGTAAAAGACAAACGCGATCAGGATTATTTAAGAGTTTACGGATTAGTGCCTTTGAGTAAAACTAGTCCTGAAAAAGACATTCTGGCTCGTTATGAATATTTACAGCAGTTTAAAAAAGAAAGCCGCGAATTTGGTTCGATGAAACAGGCAAGCGAAGGTTTGGCAATACGAGTTGCTTTAGAAAATCTGGCCCGTAATGCGGGATATCCGGATCCGGTGCGTTTGACTTGGGCGATGGAAACCAAACAGATTCAGAATATTTTATCGAAAGAGACAGAAATTACTTTGGACGATGTAACCATAAAACTGGTCATCAATAAAGAAGGAAAAGCCGATCTGGTAACGCTGAAAGGAGATAAAGAATTGAAATCGATTCCGCCAAAATACAAAAAAGACAAAGCAATTTTGGAACTGACAGACTACAGAAAAACCATGCGTGAACAATGGACACGCTCTAGAAAAGGTTTGGAAGAAAGTATGATTCGGGGTGATGAATTTTTATTCGCAGAAATGCAGAACCTTTTTGAACATCCTATTATTTCTAAACATTTAGAAAAACTGGTGTTTATTTCCAGCGACAATCAAATTGGTTTTTATGTGGATGGAAATCTGATTTCGGCTCTGGGCGAAGTTTTGTATTTGAATGACAAACAGACTTTTAGAATTGCACATTGTTACGATCTGCATAAAAATGGCGTTTGGGTTGATTTTCAATCGTATTGTTTTGACAATAAGTTACAGCAGCCATTCAAACAAATCTTTAGAGAATTGTATGTTCCAACGCCAGATGAACTAAAAGAAAAATCAGTTTCCCGCCGCTACGCCGGACATCAGGTACAGCCAAAACAAACCTTGGCTTTATTGAAAACCCGCGGCTGGAAAGTAGATTATGAAGAAGGTTTGCAGAAAGTTTTCCATAAAGAAGGCTATCAGGTAAAAATGTACGCGATGGCCGATTGGTTTTCGCCGGCAGATGTAGAAAGTCCGACTCTGGAAACTATCGAATTCCATTCCTTAAAAGATTATAAAAATATTGCTTTTGAAGCGGTAAATCCGAGGATTTTCTCAGAAGTCATGCGCGATATTGATTTGGTCGTAAGTGTTGCCCATGTTGGAGGCGTTGATCCAGAAGCGAGTCATTCTTCTATCGAGATGAGAGCCGTTTTACTGAGAGAAACACTGCGATTATTCAAAATAAAAAATGTCGAAATCAAAGAAAATCATGCAATTATCAAAGGAAGTATGGCCGAATACAGCGTGCATTTAGGAAGTGCTGTAGTACACCAGATGCCGGGTAAATACTTATCGATTCTACCAATTCATTCGCAGCACCGCGGTCGATTATTCCTTCCGTTTGCAGACGATGATCCAAAATCAGCAGAAGTAATGTCAAAAGTTTTATTGTTTGCAAAAGATAATGAAATTCAGGATCCGACCATTTTGAGCCAGATTGATAAAACGTATGTGTAAAAGAAGTCTTAAAGCAAAAGTTTAATTATAAAAGCAGCCGATTATTGAATACATTTAAATAATCGGTCGCTTCTCATTTTGATCTAAAAAATATTCTATGCAAAATTCTTTAGTTGATTTTAAAAAAGTGCTTTACAGCATTGTTGTTGGTCTAGTGTTTTCAAGTTGTTTTTTGCAGACGCAGGCAACCGATGATTTGGTATTTGACCCTATATATGATACTAATGACATTATTCTAAAAAATGTATTTTATGAAGAAAACATTTTTCCAGATTATAAAAAAATGAAAAATACGAAAGAAGTTTATGCAGAATATACAGAGGGTTCCTGGAAAGGCATAAATTATACTTTTGAATATGATAAGCAGCAACGCATTATTTCTTATAAAAAAAGAATAAATGAAAATAATAGTATTGATATCTATAAAATAGAATATCATGAAGATGGAACAATAAAACAGATTAATCACATGGATGAAAGAATCAATTTTAAATTGAAATCCTATGATACAATATTGTTTAAAAGGCCAGATTCACGTACTTTACATGTGTTGGAAAGTTTTGGTGAAGATCATGTTACTTCTCATAATTTTTACTATGACAATCTACATCAATTAAAAGAAATGAAGTTAAAATCAGGCGCTAGAGAAAATTATAACATAAAATATTATTACAAAAATAAAAAACTGATAAAGACGATAAGTACAGTTTTCGATCCGAATATGAAAAATTTATTGACTTACTCTTACGTTTATATCTACAATAATAAAAATGAAGTTATTGGCTACAATTATAATAGTATCTTTAGGTATGAAGGAATAAAAAAAGAAAAAAGCAGTTATGTTGTATCACCTGAAGGAATAAAAGAAATTGGAAAAGGTAAAAAGCGAATAGTTAACTATACTTTTGATCACCAAGGAAGAAAAATACTGACAACAGATACGAACGTAGGTTTCCCATATAAAATGAAATACACTTACAAGGATTTTTGATTACGAAAATAACGTTATTTAATAAAAAAACGCCCCAAAAAGTTAAACAACTATTTTGGGGCATTTTTATTTAAAAATGAATCCATTGGGGTTAAATAAAGTACAGTGCGCAAAAAGTAAACGCAGATAAAACGGATTTTATGTGTTGAATTTAAAAAATCTGCGAAAATCCGCGTCTTCGTGATAACGAATCCGTCGAATCCGCGTCAAAATATATAGTTTTTGAATTACACCCAACGCATTAAAATAAAATTTCTTAAACAGGTACTTTAGCATGCAATGCCATTCTAGTCGCCAGAATATGTTCGCAAGGACCTTTTCGCAATTGATTGGATTTGTAGAACGAACATTCGCAATTCCCTTCAATCAGTCGGTTGTCTTTGTCTAAAACAGCCAAAGTTGTATAAGTGTATTCTTTATCGTTTACTTTTCCTTTGATTTGTAATTGATCGCCTTTTACAGCGGTGTCAATTTTTACGCGGTTTTGTGTGATGTAAGCATTCGCAGCTTCCTCCTGCGGACTTGCAAAACGTAAACTTTTCATGTTTAGTGGTTCCTGAGTCAGTTCTCTAACGCGGTACAAACCTAAATTTAAATCGTAGATCACACGTCCTGCCTGTGTGTAAGCGGTCAAAGATGCCGAAACTACCGACGGATCGAGATTGAGTTTTTTAGCCAGATTATCAGACGTATCAAACCAGTTTTCTTTTAAGGCATCAAAAACTTTTTCCTGAGTAAACAAATCGACATTGGTTCTTGGCGCCATTAAATCAAAATTTCCGGCGGTGCTCCAATCGTTTTTTGTCCAGCCCGATAATCCTAAAGTATAAGACATGTCGCCCAGATCGGCAATAAAAAACGATGGCAGACCAGAACCTAATAACACGACTTTAAAATTTCGTGCAACAGGAATTAATCTTTCTAATATCAATAAACGGCGTCTTCCCCAAATACGAATGGTTTTGGCTTCGTTACCTTGAAAAAGAGAACGATGAAAAGTTAATTCGTCATAAGAAGGTTCAAAAACCGCTTTTATTGGTTTGTCTGGCTCAAGTACAAAACGCAAAGCTCTCGGTCCTTTCTTTTCTTTAAAACGACGCAAATATTGGCACAAACTAAAAATATCCATAGGATGTAAATCGAGTACTGTTGCCGGAAGTGTCATTGCCGAACTTACCTGCAAAAATCCTCTAACCCACGAATCCGGCAGATCGATTTTTACTTCTTTGTACACTTGTTCGTTTGTGGTTTTGGCCTCAAAACCCGAAGGGTCAATTTTAAACTCGGTTTCTTTATAGTTTCTTATTTTCTGAAACTCATTGTACAATCCTTCAGAATAATCAATATTAGTGGTGCCGCATTTAAAATCACTGATTTCAGTAAAAACATTATAATTGCAGCTCAGTTTTCCATAAGACGATTCGTCTTTGCTGAAACATTCAAAAAATACTTCGTCGGGATGTACTGTAATTACAGGATCGAGAACAAACCAAGCATCTTTATCGTTTTTATATAAATAATCAAAATAGGCAGACTTCGCTTTATTAAAAGGCCCCAGAACGGCAGCTTTCTCTTTATGCACAGCACTCAATTCTTCTTTTAACTGCTGAATACGGGCACGTACATTTTCGATCTGAAAATCGGCCATATATTCGCTCAGCCAGATTTTTTCCTGTTCGGCCGCCCATAATTTGTATTGTTCTTTGTCCTTCGGAAAAAAACGCAGATCAGAAATTACCACATCATGCAATGCAGAGATCGCTTCTCTAAAAGCGATTTTCTGATTTAGTTTTCCAACAAAAAAAGTCGGTTCCCGCAGGGTATCCGGCGAAAAACTCATGCCGGTACTATTGGAAGTGTTATTTACAATCGTGCTGCCACTGTATTTATAATCAAATAACATAACTTAGTTTTTAAGGATTAAATGGGTATTCAATTGCGGGTAAAGCGTTTTTAAATCGGTCAGGATTTCGATACAATTTGCTTTATCCTGTATAGAAACCGTTGCCGAAATTTCGTCCAGAATTTCGGTTACAAAAACAGCCGCTTCTTCGGTTTTTCGGCCTTCGCTGTGCAAAAACTGAAAAACACGCTGTTTGGCGATTCGGGCTTTGTATACGCGCGTTAACACAGAACGAAAATAAAAATCAAGTTCTTTTAACTTTGGCACATTATCAACAGCATAAGTGTTGAGATAATTGGTCACAAAAAGCTGTATGTTTACGCTCGGATGCTGGCTTAATTTGGTTAAATACGTCAGCCCGTCATTTGGATTAAAATATCTGGTAATCATTTCTTTTCCAAATTGTTCTACGGCAGGCAATACAGAATCTGTAATACTGATCAGACATTCTAAATCCCAATCCGATTCGTCAAATTCGGTTTTAAAGAAATTAAAAGCAAACGCTCTGGTATCGTCCCAAGTGGTATCTAAAATGGCTAAAGCATTGTTTCTTTCAGCACGGATTCTTTCTTTATGAGCAATAAAATAATTCCATGCCCATTGTCTTACAGCCAAGATTTCGTGGTTGGACAGAGCAATAAGCTGCGGAATCGTAAATTCAGAACTGCGGGAATATTTTTTTAATATTTCATATCCTGTCAACTGGCTTTCTCTATAATTGGCATAAACTAATTTGATAACATCGCGTGGTTTTAATGCCGTATTCCAATGCTCGACAGTTTCTTCTAGTATGAATTTTTTGAAAAGTAAATGAGCGCCTTCAAATTTTTCTTTTCGGATCATCGCATAAACAGAACTAGGCAGCGCAATATCAAAAAAAGATGCATCAGATTTTCCTAATTGAGTAATACTTTCCAAAACAGTCGAAAGAACATCTTGAAACGGATTGTGGAATAAACCTAACAGCAATTCGCTATTGGCGATTAAATGCTCTTGCTCATAATTATTCAATAACTGAATACCATTTTTTCTAATTTCAAGACTTTCATCTTCTAAAAACAGTGTAATCAGCGAGAACGGAATTTCGTTTGAAGCTGTTTTTTTAGATTTCAAAATCAAAATTGTACTGGCCAGCAGATTATTTGTTTTTAGATCTGAAGAAACCAAGCGCGCTACAATATCCCAGCTTAATTGTTCCAGCTGTGATGCCGCAATGGTTTTAAGCCTTTCTATAGCGACTGATGCCGTAATGTTGTTTTCGTCAGTTTGTTCGAGTGTAAGCAGTACCACAAGAACTTTTCCAGTAATAACTTTGATTTTGTCTTCGGTAAAAGTAAATTTTTGTAGAGAAGCTGCAATCCAGTTTTTTAAATCAGGAATTTCATTAAAAAGTAGTTTTGTGACAAAATCAGCATCATTAAAAAACAACGATGGGTTTGAATCGATTTGTTTTTTTGCCCAATTTCTTGCCGGTTCTGTATGAGAACCCAACACATCGGCAACAAAACCAACTTGAGAAGCAAGCGCATCATTTTTTAGGATGATGGTTTCATATCCTAAATTGTTTGGTATTGCAAAATCACTGTTTAAAAGATTTAGAATATTGTTTTCGTCAAAACGAGCGATCAAAGTAGTAAAATCGGTTCGCGCTTTTAAATTGTTGTAAGCAAATTGATGAATGATGTTCATCTGTGCTTCCATAATCAGCTGAATGTAAGCTTCTGGAAAAGCATCCCAATGTTCTGGGAATAATTCTAAACGGCTTTGATTCTCATTTTCAACTGTTTTTTCTTCTTGCTTTACAATAGGCGTTTCCGGCTTTTTTTCTTCCTCTTTTTTACCAAAAAAGGTAGAGAATACTTTTTTGGCAGTATCTAAAACGGAACCTGAATTATGAGTAGAGGCGTTAGTAGTTTTTCTTTCCTGTTTTGGATTCTGATCTATTCTGCTTGGATCATTTTCTATAAAATAATAATTTGTGGTAGAGAAAACTTCCTGACCCAAAATGTATTTCAATTTTGAATTTAAAACTCGTTTGGGATCATTCCCAAATAAAATCGTTGACAGCAAAGCCAGATTAGCACATTCTGGATAATCTACAACAGTATAATAATACCTTCTGTCATTATAATTGTATTGTCCGTAAGTGTTTACAGGCGTTTTTCCTGCTTTTGTATAATCACTTTCTGTATACTTTGATAAGATAGAAACAGCAAATTTCAGGTATTTTTTTGCGTCTTTTTCAGCATTCATTTCTTTTAAGAAATTAAGGCTGTTTTTCTGAAAATAAAGTTTGGTAAAATTCGAAAAAGCTATTTTGGTATCTTCTCTTCGAAGCTGTTTTCTTAAAGATGCATTCGAATTAAACATGGCATATTCATTTTCAAATCGATAAGCAAGAACAGCAATTGCATCGGCATCGTTTCTTAGATGAGCCAGTTTATAAATAGCTCTGATATGTTTGAAATACGGCGGTTTAAACGGAACGGCTTCTAATAAAAACACCACAATTTCGTGCAGTTTTGCGTCAAACTTGGCTGTTAAATACAAAGCAGTCAGATACGTAATGGCATTATTGGCTAATTCTTCTTGTAGAAAATTAACCAATGAATCATACTCTTTTTTATCAATATAATATCGGGCTTCCTGCGGAATCGTTTCCAGAATTGCACCGATATGCTGCTGCAATTCGTCCTCTTTTAAGATTCCTAATAATCCTTCATGCGCCAGATTTCTAATGTATTCTTTTTGTTTGCCTTGAAAAGCATTTGATTTAAAAACTTCTTTTCCAGCTTCAGATTTTAATTTTATTAAAGCCCAGATTGCAGCATAAGTTTGTAAATCATCTCCTTTTGAGGCTAATTTAATGATGTACGGGACAGCTTCCTGAATATCCAATAAACCTGCTTTCCAGATGACACGGCTGGTTTTCCAATAGGTTTTAAAAGTATTTTTGCCGGTTATGGCATCTTGCAGACGCTGTAAAATGACACCGTTTACAGAATCTGGTTCTACACTTTCTAATGAAGGAAGATCGATAAGCGTTTCTATTTCTGAAGCATAACCTTTAGCTTTTTTTTCATTTTCAAGTTTGTCAAAAATAAGCTTCGCTTTTTCTTCTGACACATATTCGGGAGTTTTAGTGCCGTCTTTTAATGCAGCACCTCTTCTTCCATATCTAAAATTGACCACAAAATTGGCAGCATCAATAGCGCATAAGTCTATTTCGTATACTTTATCTGAATTCCCTTCTTTATAGAAAAGTTTGATCTGTTTAATTAATTTCATAATTGAAAAAGTGCTTAATTAAAAAATATTCCACCAGTTTTCTGATTGCTGCTTTACCGTTGTTTCTTCTTTTTCTTCTGGAAGAGAAACAGCAATTGGAGTCACTTTTTCTGGAATAATTATTTTTTCTATATGAGGCAAACCGTGCAGCTTTATAATGTTTTTCAAATTTTCTTTAAATAGAGTTCCTTTTTCGGGATTTACCATATTTACATAATTAATATAACCTTCTATAGCATTGATAACATGAACAGCTTTTCCCCATTTTTGGTCTTTCCAGCCGTTTTTTTCGATATTATGCAAAAGGGCGCGAAATTTTCGTAATTGATTTCGATCAATATTCAGTTTATTGTTTACAACAATTCCCGTTACTTTTTGCTGCATTCCTTTTCTCATCACATGAATTTTTTCAGGATGAACTATAAAGCCTTCAGATGCAATGATTTTTTTTGTAAAATATAATAATTTCGAAATATTTGAGCTGTTTTCCTGAGTGGTAGAAAAACTCATATCGTCTGCATAACGGGTATAGCTGCAATTTAATTTTTGGGCTAGTCCGTTAATTTTCTTATCCAATTTATAAACAATCAAATTGCTTATAGCCGGGCTGGCAGGCGAACCTTGCGGCAATTTGCGTTCACCGGACTGCACATAATAAGTAACACCGTCCAATGTTGTTTCGTTGATTTCAGAATAGGTGCATAACAAGCTTAAAATGGTCGCAACTTCTTCAGAATAGCCTAATTTACAGAATAATCCTTTTACTCTTTTGTACGTTATGGTTGGAAAAAAATCTTTTAAATCGACATTCACAACAATGTCTTTGTTAACGTGTGGCTGTGCATTGGTTACAATAGAACGCTCTTTTACAAAACCATGTGCTTCTATTGTATAAGGTATTTGATGCAGTATGTTTTCTAAAATCCAGGTCTGAATTTCTTTTAATTTTGGTTTTGGAGCCGATATTTTACGTTTACCGCCTGATTTTTTTTCGAGTTCAAAAGTGTGGTAATGGTTAATTTTAGAAACCTTTCTGTTGTAAGCAAGGTATTGCAAAGCTTTCAAATCGATGTTCATGCTTTTTGCCAATGCTAGTGCATCTTCAAAAACAGGTAAATTGTATTTTTCTAAAAGATTAACAGCAGCTTCTTTATAATGAAGACCTTTAGAAACTTCTTCTCCTAAATATAAAATTTGCTTTTCTTGCAGTAATTTCCAGTTTTCTGCTTTATCGAGACGCTTTTGCTCACGTTTTAATTTGGTTTCGACTCTTTTTTCTTTAGCCGCTTTCATTCGTGCTTTGCGCATTTCCAGCACCATTGCTTCGCGATTGCTAAACTTTCTGTCCTGCGCCAAAAGTTCGTTCAATTCTTTTTCGATCGCTGCTTCCTGTTTGATCAGGATTTCAGAAAGAGTAGGCTGGCCTCCAGACTGCCAGAATCCTAAACGCTGCATTTCTTCTAATATGTAGCTATCTTTTGAGGTAGCTTTTATTCTATCATAAATTTGTTGTTTGCTAAGCTTTTCAGACATATTATAATCGATTTTTACATTAAAAAAGCCCTATTGCAGCAATAGGGCTTAAAGTTTAAAACCTTCGTATTCTCTAAGGACTATGTCTATCAACTCCAGAGAAAGTGTACTAGGCGTACAGTTAATCTCGAGGAGGTGGAACCGAAACTGTACGCCTAGTACACTTTCTCATCCATAAGATAGAAGTAGTGCTGAATGTCAAATATTTTTACACCGATGACGAAACATCATCATTTTCTTTATACAAGAAAAGCAAGGTATTTCTTAAACTCAAAACAAACATAGAAAAAAAAGTTTTAATAGAATGGCAGAAAAATTAAAAATCGAATCCGCTTTTTTAACTTTTATTTTCTAATGCTTGTAAGGGTTTCATTGTGAGGATGAAACGTTTTTTGAAAGGATATTATAAAATAGTTATTTTTTTAATGTCTGCTTTTTTTTGAAAAAAGGAAGTGTTTAAAATCAAACATTTTCATAAAGGTTTGTTAAATTAAGATAAAAAAGACTACATTTGCGCTCGAAATAAATAATTAATTAAAAACACATTATCATGTCACTACAAATGAACTACGATCGTTTAGAAGGATTTTCTCCTGCTGATGTATCTGGGCGTGATATGTATTTTAGAGAATTGAAGTGTAAACTATAGTTTCAAACTCCATAAAAATATACAAAAAGCGTCCTAAAAATGGGACGCTTTTTTTGTTTGGGATTATTTGGAAGACAAAAATTATACAATCAGAATTAAGAAAATTAGAGTTTAACAGTTGAAAATGATTAAAACATAAGCCTTAACTAAAAATAATTAAAAAAATAACCAGAAAATGTTTAATGCGTAAACTAAATATTGAAATCTAATCTTGAAAAGCAATCTAATGATAAACAGTCATTTGATAAAAATAAGAATCTGCAAAGCTTTGCGGAGAGGCCTTTTCATGGTTTAAATTAAGGTGTAACTAATTGATAATCAGTAAAATAATTCAAAAAATAATTTGGATAATTGATTTTTTAGACTTTATCTTTGCCGAAGAAAATCAGAAGAAGATTTTCAATTAAAAAATGATTTCAAAATATAATACAACATATAAAATGAATTTCAAATTACTATCAAATATAGAATCACGACAGCCGAGCTTTTATCTTGGATGTATAAAAATACAGGTGCATGAATATGGACTATAGGATACGTATATCTTATAAATCTTGTAAGCACCTTTAATCGGGTGCTTTTTTTATGCCCAAAAAATACTGATTTTGTAGCTCAATAGGCAGAGCAATTGGATATTACCCAATAGGTTAAAGGTTCGAATCCTTTCAAAATCAAAAAAAATGCTCTCTAGAAAGAGGCAAGGTGCAGAGGCGCATAGGGACATGGGCAGGAGGCCTTAAATTAAAACTTTGCGTCTTTGTGACTTTGTGAGATTAAAAAATGTAAAAGCAATTTTGCCGCGAAGGCACAAGAGAAAACGCTTTTGTTTTTAAATAAAAAAAAATTAGTACCTGAGAATCTTAGTATCTCAGAACCTAAAAAAATAATAAAATGAAAAAGATAAGTACATTATTCGCCAAAAATCCTAATGATTTAGGAAGGGTTATAGATAAAATTAATATTGAAAATAAATGGGTTTTTGATGGAGAAGCCATTGCAACCAGAAAATTTGACGGTACTGCGGCAGCTATTATAGACGGAGAATTATTCAAACGATTTGATGCCAAAAAAGGAAGAAAAATTCCTGTGGGTGCGATTCCGTGTCAAGAAGCAGATCCGATTTCGGGGCATCACCCGCACTGGTTACAATGCGATCGATCAAAATCTGAAGACAAACATTTCTTTGAAGGTTTTGATGCATTAGAAAACAAACTCGATGGAACTTACGAATTATGCGGTCCTAAAGTACAAGGAAATCCAGAAATGTTCGAAAGACATACTTTAGTAAAACACGGCAGTGAAATTCTTGATTTTGTAAGTCTTGATTTCGAGGATTTGGAAACATTTCTATCCGAAAATGATATCGAAGGAATTGTTTTTTACCATAAATCTGATGAAAGAATGTGCAAATTAAGAAAAACAGATTTCGGTATTAAAAGATTAAAATTAGAAGCTGTCTAAAATTACAGTGTTGCCGCAAAGGCGCAAAGAGAAAATCGCTTTTGTTTTTGAATAAAAAAACTTAGTGCTTTTGAGCCTTTGCGGCAAATAAAAAAGTTTAACACTAGAAGTAAAAGTTATGAAACAAGATTACAACCGAATAGCTCTTGTTGGAATTGAACAAGAAGAATACGACATCATAAAAGCCAATTATTCAGGACATATTATCTGGCATCAATCGATACCAAAAATCGTTGTGAAAGATGAAGTTTTGTATATGGAAAAATCAAACGGAATTGGAATGTTACCTGTAGATAAAGTTGTCTATTACGGAATTTACGACAATGATTTTGATTTTATTGCCGGTCTTGCTATCTGGAAAGGTGCTTGTTATCCTAATGCCACTGCAATGTTAGACTGTCGTTTTAAAATTCCGTGTCTGGTAAAAGCGTTGTCTATTTCTAGATTTAGTGCGCCGAGAGGTTTTGTAAGTGCTGGAGCGTCTGTTAATGTAACTAGCGATACCGTGGCAAAATGGGGAAACTGGCATTGCGGAGAAAACAAACATCGTTTTACCGGAGAATGGGAAAGCGAATTTACAGCAACTATTGAACCTTATTTTGAAGGCGAAGCAGTACGGATCATGATGATTGGCGATACCTATTGGCAGATCAAATTAGAAGGAGACGATTGGCTGAAATCCATTCACCCTGATGACGCTGGTTTTATGACGGTTGACGAGGATTTACTGGCTGATACGATACATATTAAGGAAACTTTGCAGATGGACATGATAGGAAATGATTACATCGTGGCAAAAGACGGTTCTAAGTATTTATTAGAAGTAAACCATATCCCAAACATTACGCGATTTGAAGAGGTTCGAGAAGCGTATTTAGCCACTGTGATAGAATGGATTAACTAAAAATAGACTGCTGCGCAAAATAACCGCGCAGTAGTTTTAGAATATTTGAATACGAAAACCAGATGATGAAGATTGAGGTTTTCTTTTAAAAATTAAAATTAGAATGAATCAAAAAATATTTTTTACGTCTGATCATCATTTTGGTCATACGAATATAATTAGGTTTAGTGAGCGTCCTTTTACGACTGTTGAAGAAATGGATGACGAACTTATTAAACGATGGAATGAGAAGGTAAGTCCGAGAGATGTTGTATACCATTTAGGGGATATTTCTTTGGCAAGACCAGAACGAACAAAAGAAATTTTGGACCAGTTAAACGGTTCTATTTTTCTGGTAAAAGGCAATCACGATAAATCGGCATTGAGTTATGCAAAACGATTTGAATGGATCAAAGATTATTACGAATTGAGTGTTGCAGACGAAGAAGAACCAAACGGAAGACAAAAAATCATTCTCTTTCATTATGCGATGAAGGTCTGGAGAAGCTCTTTTAGAGGAACATGGCATTTATACGGACATTCTCACGGTCAATTATTTGACGATGAAACTTCCCGCTCTTTTGATGTCGGCGTTGACTGTCATAATTACGAGCCGCTTTCTTATGATGAGGTAAAAGAACGCATCTTAAAGAAAGATTGGAAAGCTCCTTTTGGAGACAGAGAATTGTAAAGTTTTAAAAGTCAATCGAAGAAAACCTTCGTAAAGTAAAAAAGAAACCATTTGCAGTAAATGCGGATCGTTTTAGTTTAACAATAAAAATTTAAGGATGAATCAAGAAATAGTATTTGCGTCCAGCCATTTTGGCCAAACAGATATAGTCGAGTTAAGTGAGGTTCCATTTGCCAAATTCAAAAAAATGGATCTGGAACTCTTTAACCTATGGAATGAAAAGGTAAGATCACGGGATATGGTATCAGCCACGAGTTAGCTCTCTGGTAAAGCAGCGATGTTTAAGGCTTTGCAGCTATTGAGTTCCCATGATTTACATTTTCCTGAGGTTCCCAAGAATTGCAAAAAAATAAAGCCATGAACAACAATACACTAAAACAATATAAGAAAGCAATTAAAAATAAATATGAGATAGAAAAAGAAGGCAAGTACTTTGATTATTTGTATAAGCCTTCTCGTGGTAAGCTGCGCGATTTGTGCTGGCTTATTTTCGAGAGCAATCCGTCTCAGGATGATTTAAATGTTTTTAGAAATCTATTCAGTTTAGATTTCGATCATACCAAAAAAAATAAGTTTAAAGAAAAGAAAGATAAGTTTAGACCAATCGAAACTTTCTTTAAAGGAGAAACAGACCTTACGAATATTGATGCCATAAATATGGCTGCAATTATGGTAGGTTTTGAACAGCGTCCTTTTAAAAAATTTTATCAAAATTGTAAAATAGAAGAGTCAAAACCAGTTAAACGGGTTGATAAAGCAGCCGCATTTTTTGAAAATAAGATTTTTATAAAAGAGGAAAAATCAGAAAAACTGTTCAAGAAAAGAGGTCTTTTTGCTATTATCTTTTCTAAAAAAAGAGATGAGAAAACAGCTCTGGAAAAAAGAGTTCCGATCTAGATATAATTAAAAAACCGAGCGCCTAATTGCGGCTTAAAAAAAGCTGCAATTTCAGGTGGGCGGATTAAAAAATAGAAAAAATGAAAACTACAGATAAAATTATTATTATCGATTTAGAAGCCACATGCTGGCAAAGCGCAGTCCCGAAAGGACAGCAAAACGAAATTATTGAAATCGGTTTGGCTGTATTGGACGCAGCAACCGGAGAAATTACCAAAAATAAAGGAATACTAATCAAACCGCAGCGCTCTACCGTAAGTTCGTTTTGTACAGAACTAACGACAATCACACAGGATTTGCTAGACCAAAACGGAGTAAGTTTTGAAGACGCAATCAATCAGCTGGTAGACGAGTACAATCCCGATTTATATACTTGGGCGAGTTACGGCCAGTACGATTTGAATATGCTGAAAAAACAATGCATTTCGTTTGGCATACCCTACCCAATGGGCGAACAGCACATCAATGTTAAAACGTGGTTTGCAGAAAAGTTCGGCCTGCAGAAACCGCAGGGAATGAATGGCGCACTGCAGCTGCTGCATATTCCGCTGGAAGGTACACACCACAGAGGAATTGACGATGCTAAAAACATTGCCAAAATTATGCATTGGTGCATCCAGAATTAGAACTAAAAAGTCCAAATTAAAATCTGTTGGCTGTTAGTGTTTTAAAATAAAAATTGTGCAGATTAGAACGCAGATGAGACAGATTTGCTGTCCCCAAAATGCTGTTTAAATAGAGTCAAAAAAAATCTGTGTAAAGCAGCGTCTTGGTGTTAGCGAATCTGTTAAATCCGCGTCAAAATATTTTTTTAATTACGCCCAGCTAGTTAATTTATATTGAAAAAGAAACCCTATTTTTGGAAATGTCAATAGTATAAAAACATTGAAAATTAAACCAAATGAATAACCTACATTGGTCGTATGGAAAATAAAGACATGCCCTTTTTAGAGACCATTTACCACCTCAGAACAATTGAGCAGATTATTCTTTACAACAAAATGACAAAAGTTTTGAGTAAAGAAGAACAGGAAACAATCTTGTTTTTAGAATCTCAATATGAAAATGAAATGCTGGAGTATCCCGGTCAGGCGCCCGATTTTGATGGTGAAGCTGCTTTATGGGGAGCAAAAACAATCTATTTTGCAGCACAATTACTGTTGTTTAGAGATCACAAAGTAGAAGAACTTTATACATTTCTTCCAGATTTTAAAGGTGAGATTGATGCAAAAGCGATGTTGTCTGCAGATTTATGTTTGAGGTTTTTACCACAGATTATTTTGGAGTTAAAGCGTATTGATGCCGATGATTTGGCTATTCCTATTTTAGAAAAATATATGGCAGCATTTAGTTATTCGGCAATAGGTTTTGATGTTGTTTCTGAAACGGTCAATGTCGATATTGTGTTTTCTAATCCCTGTCTTAAACAATTGTACCTCAATCGTGTGGTAGAAAGAAAAGCCGAAAAAACAGCCCTTATTGATAGTGTTCAAAAAGAACTTTTGGCTGGATTTGGAGATTACAAACACGTGTTTTGGAATGAATTATAAATAAAAAAATAAATAGTTATAAATAAAATTACCCTGTTCAAAAATGAAATCTACTGATAAATTAAATGGTGTTTTACAGCATATTAAAGATGTTTTTGTTGGTAAAAACGAAATCATCGATCTTTTAGGAATCGGATTGCTGGCAAAAGAAAATGCGTTTTTGTTAGGGCCTCCAGGTACTGCAAAAAGTGCTTTGGTTCGTGCATTGTCAAACGGAATAGAAGGCGGTAAAAACTTCGAATACCTTTTAACCCGTTTTACAGAACCAAACGAAATTTTCGGACCTTTTGATATTCGTAAACTAAAAGAAGGAGAGCTGATTACCAATACAGAAGGGATGATGCCAGAAGCTTCGATGGTTTTTTTGGATGAAATCTTTAATGCTAATTCGGCTATTTTGAATAGTTTATTGATGGCATTAAACGAAAAAATATTTCGCAGAGGAAAAGAAACCAAAAAACTGCCGGCCTTAATGTTTATCGGTGCCAGCAACGTATTGCCGGAAGATGAAGCTTTGAATGCTCTTTTAGACCGTTTTCTTATTCGTGTAAAATGTGATTATGTTGATCCAGATCTGCTTCACGAAGTACTTTTAGCTGGATGGAAAATAGAAAGCAGCCAAAATTTGGAAACGCCAAAAATTACGGCAGCAGAAATTGTAGAACTGCAGTCTCTTTGCCGTACGGTTGATTTAACGGGAATTCGAAAACAATACGTTGATATTATTCATAATTTGAGAAACACCGGAATCAAAGTTTCAGACCGACGTGCTGTAAAACTTCAAAACTTAATTGCAGCAAGTGCTTTAATGTGCGGCAGGCAGGAAGCGGTTTTATCGGATTTCTGGGTTTTAAAATACATTTGGGATAACGAAGAGCAAATCGAAATTCTGGAAGGAATCATCAATCATATCATCGAAAAAGACGATTCAGATTCGCAGCATCCTCAGGCTTTGTTCAACAAAACACCAAATCCGGAAGAGTTGATGAAAGAGATGCAGCTTTTAACACAGCGCTGGCAAGACGAATCCCTTTCTTTTGAAGAACAAAATGTAATAAAAGATAAATTAAGATATCTGCAAAGCCGCTGCGACTGGGTTAGAAACAATGACCAGAAGCAATATATTCAGAAAGAAATAGAAGCTTTGTGGCAGAAGATACTTCAAACGGTTTAAAAATGTATTTTTTAGAAATAAGCAAAAAACATATCGATTTTTTAGGCGCCATAAGAGACTGGGAAAATGTAAAAATGGCTTTTGACGGCGAATTTGTCTGGGCAAAAGATTTTTATCCAGAACAATTGAACGCGATCGAAATCCAGCAGATTCCATTTCATAGTATTTATGAATTAAAAGAAAACCTGTTGTTTAAAAAAGGAAGTCTGCTGCCGGTAAAAAAACTGCCGTCAGGTTTATTGTGGTCGCCAATCATACGTGCGATTCCAGTTACGCTTCCCAAATTCAACCACAATTATTTTGGTATCGATCAAAGGCTGGAACTTCATTTAAAACCATCGGAAATAGAAAATGAAGCTTACGCACTGCTTACAGATTATAATGAATTAAAAACGTATATCGAAACGGCACCCGATTTTAGGCTGAAACCGCTTAAATGGATTGTGGTTAAAAAAAATATACTCCTTTTAGGAAAACCGATGCTGCCCATAAAAGGAGATACCTTCTGGCTGAAGAATAATTTTTTACTGCCGGCAGGTTATGATTTTGAACATTCGGTTTTATCCAAAACAATAGAGCAGAATTTAAATCTGCTGGGAGAACATTTAATTGTTTGGAATACAGACAACAGCTGTTTTAAAATAAAAAAAGACAGTTTGAAACCACTATCTATTAGTTCGTTTCGCTTAACTTTTTCATAAAAGAAATAATGGAATTAGAAAAATACTTTCAATCTTTTGAAGACTATTTTTGGGAATTTGACACTCGCGTATCTTCCGACAGCGGAGGAGAGATCATATCAATTCCGAACACATTTACAATTGCTTACGAAGAATTTATTTTTGAAATTTTAGAGTTTGTATCAGAGGATAGTTTTCCGCCGTTTGGGTCGCTTTTGCTTGCCATAATTGGCACAAATCAAGAAAATGAACATTCTATCGACATGATAAAATGGATAGCCGAAGAAAAGATTAAGTTGAATAAAGCTTCTTATAGTAATCCTAAAGGCGAATTCTTTAGAGTTGGCGCAGTAGTAGACTTTTTAAAAATATTATCGTCTTTACCCGAAGAATATAAAAAAGGCGAAAAACGTTTGCAGCTTTTTCAAACCATTTTTCATAACTGTCATAAAAGAGTTTCGTCTGAAAAAGCAAAAAAAATACTTATTGAGTATCAGGATAATAAAAAAAATGGCATAAAATTTAGAGGTAAAGAGCCTTTTAATCTTGGTAATTTTATAAAAGATTTTAGAACTATTGCGATCTTAAAAAAAAAGTTTCCCACTGTTCAAGAATTGCTTCGAGCTATTGAAAATGTACCGAAGGAAGAAGTAAAGGAGCAGCTGCCAGAAGAAATTTTAGAAGAAAAAGAAGCGGCAGAAAATCCGTTAGATTTTATAGAACAGCTGGTTTTAGAAGAAAAAACATTTCAGGTCGGAAGTCTCATTAAACACATTTGGTCTGGATTAAATATTCCGTTTCATCATAATTTGCCGAGTGCACAGCCATTGGGCGGTGTTTCTGATTTGACCAATAAAGGAGATTTTGATAAACTGCTGATTTCTGAATTTGCGCATGACGATGACGTTTTTATGTCCAGAATTGCCAACAACGAAGCCTTGTATATTCAGCGTGAAGTACCGCCGGAAGCAGATAAGTTTCAGCGAATATTAATCATAGATACTTCTTTGATCAATTGGGGAAATCCTAAAATATTGGCTTTTGCATCGGCAATTGCTGTGGCTGCACATCCGAAAACGGATATTGAGTGTAAAGTTTTTGCGGTGGGAGATACGTACGAAGAAATTTTTGTAGAAAGTGTAGAGCAGGTAATCGATTCTTTAAACAGTCTTAGTGGTAAATTGAGTTGTGCAGCAGGTTTGGATTTATTTTTCAAAGAAAATGTTCTGAACGAAAAAAGTCAGGAAATCTTTTTCATATCCTCTGATGAAAGTTTGAAATTACAACTCATGCAGAAAGCAATGAGCGATTATTTTAATCAAATCAAGTATGTTTTTGCAACCAATGTAGAAGGGAAAATTTCGATATTCAAAAATCAGAATAAAGGAAAAAAACTGCTGCAGGAAATTGTAATGCCTTTAACCGAACTGTGGAAAAAGAATAAATTTACGCATTTTGGTGTTTCTAATGTTACGTTCGACACCAGCATTCCGATTCTGTATCCGGCAGAACGAAATTATAAACATATTTTTCATGAAAACGACAAGTATTACATTTATTTAAACGGGACTTTGTTCTTGTTTTCGAACAACGATTTTGAAAAAGGATTTAAAAAGATCGCATCAAGTCTGCCTTTTTATTTAGGAGAGTTTGCTGTAAAAACAAATGCAGATGGAGCGCTTTTGCTGCTCAACTATTCTTATAATTCTTCTGTCATTACAATTGTAAATCTAAAAACAAAGAAAACCCTAAGCCATAAAGCTTTTTCTGATGAAGAACAGCACGATAAACTTCATTTTTTTCAGCATAACCAACGCTTTTATTTTACCAACAATGTAGCTTTCTGGAAAGTAAAAGATAGCGGAGAAATAGAGTTAGGTGACAACCCTAATGTGGTACAATCGTACGATGAATATTTTAGCAAGAACTATCTTTTTGTCAAAAACTTCAAAAGCAGTAAATCAAAATTCACATTTATCAAACGCGTGGATCGGGTTGCAATTGTTAAGGGAGAAATTCAAATCAATAATTATTACTTCAGGAAATTAGTCTTTGAAAGAGATCGAAAAAATTTTACTGTTGATGAAAAAAGATTTAAGCCTCTTGTAAACCTTGTCCTAAAGCATGCAGGAGTCAAAAAGGTGGCAGTTATCAAATTGATTATGGACAATACAGGTAAGTCCTTAAAAGATGTAAACGAAATTGTTTCTCAGGATTTAGGAATTATTCTTGAGAATACAGCCCTTCATCCGGCAGAAAATTTAAAAAAACTGCTTGAAAATATAGGTGCAGTTTGTTATATAGAAACAAAATTATATGAATCTCAGGACGGAAGCAAAATATCGAATCGAGACGGAATTTTAATTTTTGAAAGCAGTGATAAAAAAATCCCTGTATTTTATATTCCGTTTGTATCTGAACAGCAAACAGCAATGGCAACGGAGCATGAATTTGCAGGAAGAGCTTATTTTATTAATGAAGAAAATCCGCAGCAGGAAATTGATGTTGATTTGTTTAACGAAAAGTATTTAAATCCTTTTATTTCGAATGTATTGCCATGGAATTAAAACTAAAACAGCATAGCAAAAACTCTTTTCCGAGAGAAGGGGTTTTTATAAAAAGCAATTCTATTTCTTCTTGGCTGGTAGAGATTCAGAATTTGGGTTTAACACTCGAAAACTGTCGTGTCTTTCCAGTGCCGGGAACCGCAGCCAATGAACTTTTCGGCTGTATTGTTTTGGTTGGAAATACTGTAGTAAAAGATCTTGGAAAGAACAATTTTTATCAGCTGATAGAGCATAAACTTTTTATTCCAGAGCATTCAATCGTCGTACCCAAATTAACAAAAGGAGAATGGACGACATTATTTTCGGATAAGTATCATTTGCTGCATCCGGATATTGGACTTGTAGAATTGGAAGAAGAAGTAGTTTGGTCAGATTTTATAAAATCCCCAGATTTTTTAAATGTTAAGATCATAGAACCAAGTAAGAGCGTCGCGATTCCGAGTTTTATTTCTTCCCTTCGCATCGAAGTTGATCAAGAAGAACTTTTAAAACAAATAGAAAATCCGTATTCTGAAGAAGAAGAAAGTGATGAAAAACTGCCCTTTAACCTTAAAAAGTTAATGATGGGGAATAATAAAGAAATGGATAAGTTTTTGGCTTATTTGGAGAAAAACCCAGAAAAAGCCATGAAACTCGCCATTCCATTAGATACAATTGGCGCTGCAAGAGGCGGTAACGAAGGGCAGTTTACTTTTAATTCTGGTTTTGGCAGTAACTTTAATTCTGAAGGTTTAGGACGTAATTTTGAGAAACTGCTGTCGGGTGATGGTTTTAAGATCAACATGATCAGATATGGGCTTTTACTATTGTTAGTAATTTCGATTAGAAGCTGCGGCAATTCTGGTACGGGTATAAATTCTGGCGACATAATGAAATTCATGATGATTGCTGCTGTTGTTCTTTTCATCATCAAGGCACTTGCTAGTGGTATAAACGAGAATTCTTCTTCCAGCAGCAGCAAAGGGGGAGGTGCTGCTTTAGTCGATTCTGAGCGATTTAATACTTTGCATAACCGCTATGAAAAAATGGCTGAAGAATATGCATCCAGAAAAGAATACGAAAAATCGGCGCACATTTATCTCAAGCTCTTAAAGAATTATCATAAAGCAGCAGCAGTGCTGGAACAAGGAAAACTCTATAGAGAAGCGGCCGGGGTTTATCTAAAATACCTGCAGAATAAAGTAAAAGCAGCAGAATGTTATGAAAAAGGTCATGTTTACAGCGAAGCAATTGCGCTTTACAAAGAGCTTAACGAGAACGAAAAAGTAGGCGATTTGTATCTTTTACTGAAAAATAAAAAGACGGCAGATAGATATTTTAGAATCGTAATAGAAGATTACAAAAAGAATTTTCAATATGTAAAAGCATCTTTGGTCTATAAAAATAAAATGGGAGATGTAAGAGAAGCACAAGAATTGCTGTTAGAGGGTTGGAAAACAAACAGAGATGCATCCAACTGTCTGAATAATTATTTTGCAAACATACTTTCTCTTGATGCTTTGTCTAAGGCGATTACAGCTGTGTATGAAAAAGAGGTCAGCGAAACGAATAATATTAGTTTTCTAAATGTCCTGAAATATGAATTTAATAAAACTCCAGAACTTGAAGAGATTACCAAAAGTATAGCTTACGAAATTGTAGCTTCAAAAATTGACGAAAGACCAGAATTGGCATCAGAGTTATTGAATTTCAATAAAAATAATACCACAATGACAAAGGATATTATGAAGTACAAACTAAAGGTGAAGAAAAGGTATTAGTTTGGTAAAAAAAATAGATTAGAAGTATACGAATAATGTCTTTTCTGTTTAAATTTTATACTTTTAGGTATGCTTTTAGAATTATTATAATTTGTAAGTAAATACATCTATTTATCTTAAGAAAGATTATCTTTACATCGCTAAAATACCTAGGATATTATCCTAAAAACTTTATAAGTTAACATAAACGATTCCCTCGCAATGATGAACCTGCGGAAACAATGGTCAATCTATCCTATATGGGTATTTTAGCACATCTAAAGCGAGGGTTTCGTGTATCTAATATTTTCGATTATGCTAAGAGAAAATCAAAAAACAACACATCGTGATGTAGTGCCATCCGTAATTAATTTCCTTTCAGACGAATTGTTTGATGGAGATTACAAAGACCAGCCCATGTATTTGCAGGAAATCTTCGAGCTCCTCATGCATACCGAATTTGGCGACGATATCCGTTTAAGGCAAAAAATGCTTAGCTGTTTAAGAACCAGCAGAAATCTGGCAGAAACTTTGGCTCCGTTTTCAGAGAAACAAATTTATAAGGCTTGCGCGAGTTTAAAAGTGAGCCAATAGAAAAACAAACCCTGCAAATACCAATTTGCGGGGTATTTTTTGAGCTAGGTAAATCACTTTTTCTTTAATAGTTTTTTTATAAATTCTTTAGATTCATAAAAATCGGAACAGTACAACTTGTCTAGCTAATTCATAGTTGTGCTCTTTCGATATACTAACGAAGTATCGTAAATCTTCTAATAATCTTTAAGGCTTCTGTGCTGTATTAGATAATAACTTCCTGACGAATTTATCAAGTTGTTTAGATTCATAAAAGTTAAAACAATCACAAAAAACAATATTCTTATTTCCCTGCTCAAAATGTAAATTATTTTTGCGAGAATAATAGCTTGACGTTTGTAATGTTGTAAAATTAATTACCTTTTCTATTAGATCAGGGTCTTCGAGAAAGTTCCCATCTACAGAAAATTGCACAGTGGAAGCATCATTTAAATTGTTATAAAAATTTGTATCAATTTTACTGTAATTTATAATTATGCATTGATTAAAAGCAAATTTCTTAATATTTACTTTTTTATTTTGACCAAATGCAATAGCAAAAGAGCAAAGCCAAAATATGATATATTTTTTCATAATTAAAAGATTAATTGACTAACCATTTTTCCTCTTTTAAAGTATCATTGTCAATATCGCGATTTATATTTTTTATAAATTCGATCGGAATAGTTTTCAAACTCTTATCTATTTTAAATCTAGCTAAGTACATTAGTGTATCAGGTGTATCGATGTAATTTTTCCGAGTTTCAGTATAAAAAATGTCTTTTAACGTGATTTCATTATCAACTTCATATAAATAATTCCATTGAACATGTCCAGTCCCATATCCTAAAAAGGAAATTTAAATGACACTTGATTTCCTGTTTTATAAAGTTCAATTTCATAATTGATGTTTTTTTTAGTTGTTATCCTATACAGCAAAACTCTTTCAGTTTCATTATTTGGCATTCTTAAAACATCGTATAGTTCTTTATAGGGATAGGCGAAAAAAAATCCATTCGTGCTTATTGAATCCACATTTTTAATAGGTAACAAAGGGGGAATGTCTTTTTTACATCCTAAGCAAACTATTAAAACAAGCATAATACTACTTTTTATTATTGCATTTTTCATTTGGAAATGTTTTATTTAATTCTTTGAAAGCTTCTTTTCTTTGATTCAATGCTTCTTTCCCGCCATTTATTAATTTGGATATTTTTTCGATATTATCAATTTCGACTACATTATTGATATTTAAAATGCTTCCATCCTCTAACACCTTTCCATATTTCCAAAACCATCCCCCTGAGTCTGCGGAAAGAGTCAATGAATTACATATTAAGTCTAGAAGGATTATCGTGCTCTATTACTCGTGGGTATATCTGTTTTTTTTCATCCCATAATGTAAAATGACCTGTAGCACCACTTATTTCGGGTTAATCGCTTGAACCTACATCCAAATAATTTAAAAAGAGATGCTAGTGTAGAGAAAATAATATATTTTTCATATTTAATGGAAGTTTATGCTTTTAGGTTTTATTACAACTTGACTAGCTAATTCATAGTTGTGCTCTTTCGATATACTAACGAAGTATCGTAAATCTTCTAATAATCTTTAAGGCTTTGTGTTGTACTAGATATATAATTAGTTCCTAACAAAGTTGAGGAAGCTTTCTTAAAAAGAGTTGTTACAGTTGTTGTCTATTCGTGTCGTGTGTAAAAACACTATAACTCTTAGATGTTTTATGTTCCTTTTACAATATTTAAAAATTATAAAATTACTTTTTGTACAAATGGAATATGTTCACTAGGATCTAAAATAATTGTTATATTTTTTTCTGTTTTAATCTCTTTCAATTCTCCTGTATTACCATTTATCCATATTCCGGATATATTGTATTTCCCAGTTTTTAAACTATAAGGCTCCAAATTTTTTTTAAAAATATAATTATCTTCATATATAATATCAAGTGTAAAAATACTATTACTTTTTATTGTATTTTTAGTTGCAAAATTTTCTAAAATTTTAGAACAATCCCTCAAATCAAACTTCATACTTCTTTCTTTTACAGCAAATTCTTCTGTCTGATAAATGTAGACTTTGTTTTCTTTTTCTTTACAAGAAAAAATACTAGTAAGGAATGCCATAATTATAATATTTTTTAAATTTATATTTTTCATCGAAATTGATTTACTAATTATTTAATCGAATGTCTAAATCAATCAAAAATTGATTTGTTATATTTTGTGGAATTTCTCGATATTCTTTACTAATTGTAAGTCTTGAATTCTTATCTTTTCCATTAGTGTGTTTTCCATTTTCAATCAATAAATTTAAAAAACCTTCTGGAGTTTGAGTTACATTTGTAGCAATTGTATCTAAAACAGAAAAAACATCTGTGGACTCTTTTATGGAAATCTTTACAGTGGTTGTGCATTGTTCGCCAGAAATAATCCACACACTATAGTTACCTAAATTTTTATATTTATCAATCCACCACTTTTCAATTCTATTTTTTTCACTGTTTTTGATATGTATATCTATTAGGCAAACTTTACCTACTATTCCCAATGAATGACGATTTGTGATAGGAATCGATTTTTTTCCAGTCAATTTATAATCATCAACCAGAGAATCTATTTCTTTTTGATTAGGGAATTCATTTGATAATATATTCATCACATCGATTTTTGACAAATTCCTCGATTTACCATTTATATCCCACCATGGTCTTCCTTTTGTATAAACATCACTTCCTTCTCCAGGTTGAGGCCCATAATCATAAAATTCATTACCAATCATTATTGCAGTATGTCCTCCCAATCCTTTACTATTAAGTTTATCAGTGTAGCCGCTATGTGGTAATTCTATTAAAACTGTTATAATTTCTTCTTTTTCAAAAACAATCAAATAATCATCAGTTTGTTCAGGTAGTTCAATTGTTTCGTCTTTATATGTACATTCTACAAACAATTCGATTTCATCACCTTCAGCAAATTCTTCTAACAGACTCAAAGTTCCTGTACCTGTTTTCCATTCTAAGAAGCCAGTATTTCCTTGAATTTTAATTTTATTTATTTCCTGAGATGTATTTATATTGGAAAGTTTTAATTTATCGTTTAAAATTTTTAATCCATCCCAATCATAAATGGTAAATATAATCTCTTCGCCATCGGGTATGTCTTTTGTTTGTACATGAAATCTAATTACATCACCTACATAAGCATTTTTTATTTGAACATTTTTATCATTCGTCCACCATCCTTTAATAAAATATTTTCCTGCTGGAATTTCCTCCCAATGATCTAAATAGTGGTTTATTTCAGCACTATAAATTACTTGTGTTCCAGAATTATGAGTTATGTTATCAAAATTTTCTAAATAAGTTTGACTTTCAGACACAAAACCTTCTCCTGCTCTTCTAAATATAATTCCTTTCTCCATAATTAGTTATAGTTAGTTTTGTCTCCAGAATTAGCCCTAATATTTGATTGAGCGTTAAATTTTGTGTCATTTTCAGTTGTAGAGGTTTTTGATTTTCCAGATTCTTGAATGTCTTTAGCCTTAGATTTTCTTTCTCCAATAGCATCTTCATAAATATTAGCTGCTTTTAAGAAATAACTTCCAACTGCACTTTGTATCATATTCTTTCCAGTCTCAATACTGTGGCTTCCTCCAGCCGTTTCCGAAATATTTATTCCCGCCTTGAACGTTATACTCTGCTCAGCATCCAGAATAATATTCTTTGCCTTTACAGTAATAGTTTCAGTCGAAGTGATGTTGATGTTTTTATTTTCCTCATCAAGATGAATTTCGTTACCGCTTGGGTCAGAAAGCCAGATTCCTACTTTTTCGATAAACTTAAAAATCATTCCATAAAGGAGTTTCCAGCCTTTGGTGCTGTTTTTCTCGTCAAAAAAGTCAGTTTTTGCCTGTCCGTTATAGTGTGTTCCCATCACAAACGGTAGTTCAATGTTTCCAGCTTCAAAACCTACAAGTACTTCTTCGCCAATTTCTGGGATAAAATAAAAACCTTTTCCATTGCCAGAGTGGGGCTGTATCATTCTCATCCAGTCACTTTTGCAAGCATAGGTATACCAATAATATTCTACACGTACGCGCCCGAGTTTTTCGGGATCGTTGTTGTCAATTACTTTTGCCGGCTGGATTTCAGCTGGTGCAAATACATTGACATTCGTATAATTCGGTGCAGCAACATCAGCAGGAATGGCTGTAAAGTTGCAGGTATAATTTCCGTTTACCTCAGAGCGGTGTACAATTTCAACAGCAAGTAAGTGATGTTCTACGTTTTTGTTTTGCAGGATAAAAGTCTGTCCTAAGCCAATAGGATAATAAGAGGTGCCACTGTAAAAAACGCTGTTGGCATCGCACCCTGCCGTCTGCATTTTTGCCATTTCTTCGATTTCTTCTTTATTTTGGGCATTACTTGTATAAGCACCATGCTGTAATCCGGGTCTTACGATGTAAGGTTGTTTAAAAACGGCAAGCGATGCAAATCGGTCCTGGCTTCCTTCTGTAGTTTTTTCGGCACCGCCTCTTATGTTTGAAGCGCTGAGGTAGTCGTAACCGCTAAATGATGTTTTGTGCGGCATCAGATTGGCTTCGATATTTAAGTTATGCAGTGATGATTCATTAATTAGTCTTATGTCAGTGTTTTTTATTTTTCCGAACTGCATGCGCATTCCGTCAAAGTAAAACCACTGAGCATAACGAAACGCAAGGCGTTTGAGGAAATTAAAGCTGGTTTCGTTATATTGGGTTTTAAATTTGAATTCTTTGGTGTAAGTAGGCACAATGGCTTCGCGCTGATAGAATTCTCCCGAACTTTCTTCGGCAAAAATTTCGAGAGCTATCTGCTGGAGATTTTTTTCCAGAAAGATTCTCGACTTTGGCATATCATCAAGGGCAATTGTATGGCTGATACCAAAAACCTGCAGTCCGGCAGGGCTTCCGTTCTTATGGGGAGAACCTAATCTTGTAATTCGTCCCTTAGACATCAATCGAATGCCATTTACTGTAAAAGTAAAAATGACTTCACTGCCTGTAAAGTTGCTGATTGCTTTTTCCTGATCCTGAGGTTCAATGATAGGTTTTCCAGTGTACTGCCAAAAAAACGAAAAATAATGGTGGTCAGCCATTTTTTGAGAGAGTTCCAGATTGTAATAAATAACATTGTGATCAAAGCCTTCTATGGTAATTTGTACTTGTTCTGAGAATTTTGACATAATTAAATTAGTTTGTGATTAGTAAGTTGAAATCCAATTTTTTTGAGGTTAATTTTAGGCATAGGGGCAGTATTCCAGATTCACTTGAAAAAAGGAATTGAAAGCTGAGTTCTAAGATTGTTTTTGGATTTCTACAGAATATTTATCTGTAAAATTTGTTATGCAGTATTCTTATAAAGTTAGATAGAAGGTGATCGTTAAGTGTGACTCTTTAGGACAAAAAAGTAATAGTATAAGATTTTTTAGCTGTGATGGATTTTTAGATCCATTGCCAATAGATTAATTTAAGGCACAAAAAAACGGCTGTCTAATTTAGACAGCCGTTTTACTTTTGGTTATATTATTTTGATTAATTATTTCCGTAGATTTTAGCGTAAAGATCTTTGTAGATTTCTTTAATAATTTTACGCTTTAGTTTTAAAGTAGGAGTAAGCTGTCCGCCGTCAATAGACCAGACATCCGGAGTCAATTCAAAACGTTTGATTTGTTCCCAGTGTCCGAATTTTTTGTTTATTTCTTCTACTTCATTATCAATACGTTTTATAACGTCAGGATTTGAAGCGATGTCGGCATTTGTACTTCCTAAAGTAATTTTATGGATTTTTGCCCATTCTTTTACAAATTCAAAGTTTGGCTGAATAAAAGCACTCGGCATTTTTTCGCCTTCACCAACAACCATAATCTGCTCAATAAAACGAGATTGTTTCATAGCATTTTCGATCAATTGCGGTGCAATGTATTTTCCTCCCGAAGTTTTAAACATTTCCTTTTTACGATCTGTAATTTTAAGGAAACCTTCGCTGTCAATTTCACCAATATCTCCCGTATGAAAGTAACCGTCAATCAAAGCTTCAGCCGTTTTTTCAGGATCTTTGTAATAACCTAACATTACGTTTGGACCTTTACATAAGATTTCTCCGTCCTGAGCAATTTTCACTTCAACATTGCGGATTATTTTTCCAACAGTTCCAATTTTAAAACCTTTGTTTCTTTGGTCGTTTACAGCAATAACCGGAGAAGTCTCAGATAGACCGTAACCTTCCATTACAGGAAGTTCGGCAGCAGCAAAAACTCTTGTTAAACGTGGCTGTAAAGCCGCGCTTCCAGAAACCATTAATTCTAAATTTCCTCCCAAACCTTCTTTCCATTTACTGAAAATTAATTTACGGGCAATTTTTAATTGAAATTCATACCAAGCACCATTTGCTCCGTACGGTTCGTATCTTAATCCTAAATCAATAGCCCAGAAAAATAATTTTTTCTTAATGCCTGTTAGTTCCCCGCCCTTAGCGTAGATTTTATCGTAAACTTTTTCTAAAAGTCTTGGTACAGCAGTAATTACCGTTGGACGAACTTCTTTTAAGTTGTCACTGATTTTGTCAATAGATTCTCCAAAATAAACCGAAACACCATAAAATTGATAGATGTACAAAATCATTCTTTCAAAAATATGACAAATAGGTAAGAAACTCAAAGCCGTACTTTTTCCTGGATCAAACGGAATTCTAGGTGCACTGTCCAAAACATTCGAAACAATATTTCTATGAGAAAGCATCACTCCTTTTGGTTTTCCTGTGGTACCAGAAGTATAAATTATCGTTGCTAAATCATCTGTTTTGATGCTGTCTTTACGAGCTTCAACTTCATTTTGGTTGCTTTGATCTTCACCAGCCACAAGCAGTTCTGTCCAGTTTTTGCAGCCGCTTATTTCATCAAAAGAATATACTTCTTTTAATGAGGGAACATTTGCTTTTATTGCATTGACTTTCTTCAATACTTCTGTATCAGAAACAAAACAATAAATACTTTCGCTGTGGTTTAAAATGTATTCATAATCTTCTTCTGCAATAGTTGGGTAAATCGGCACGTTTTGCGCACCAGTCTGCTGGATGCCAATATCCATGATATTCCATTCAGTTCTATTGTTCGAAGTGATTAAAGCAATTTTATCATCTTTTTGTACGCCCATGCGCAATAATGCTCTCGAAACAGCATTTGCTTTTGCAATATATTCCTCGCTGGATGTTTTTTCCCAGACCCCGTTTTTCTTGGTTGCCAAAGCAACTGGGAGGTTGTATGTTTCTTGTTGATAGTAGGGAAAATCAAAAAGGCGTGTGATTGAAACCATGTTTAATATATTGAATTTTATTGCAAATTAAATAAAATTTAGGAATGATTTTGAATTTTATAAAATTAAATGGCAAAATTTATGGGTACTATTAAAATTCAACGAAAACGTTTTCTTTTTTGTAGTAAATTTTAGAAAAAATCGAGAAAAGTTTATTTTGACTCGTCCAATTTATAAATTATTGAACATTATAATCTTCATAAAGTTTGACTCTTTCTCCCATCAGGAACATTTTTTTCTTAGCAAAATGAATAGAAAACTGACTGTAAATCCATTCGTCGCTGTCTGAAGTTCGATACCAAAAGGTGTACGAAGCACTGTTAAATCCTTCTTTAATGATAGGTTTGCCTTCCCAGTTGCACTCAATACCCCAGTTGATCTTTTTTTTGCTCATATCATCGTATTGTATCACACCTGTTCCGTCCGGATTTAGGACAGTGCTGGGTTCTTTTTTATCGGGCGGCAAAAATGTTCCCGAGATAGGGTAGTCTAAAGTATTGGTAATATAATGTTCTTTGGCTTTGTAAAGAATTTGATCTACCTGAACTTGGGCGTGTGATTTTAAAGCAACAAAAAATAAGGCAAAAAGTAATACTTTCAAGTTTTTCATTCGATGTAGGTTTAAATTGTTTTTTGGGTCTAAATAAATCTATTGGGCAAATTTATTTATTGCGAATATAAACCAAAAAACTCAATAGAATGTTAGCTTGAATATAAGAATCATACTTTTAATTTTAATTTTTGTCAAGTTGGTTTTTTACTCCGTTGGAAACTGGTTTTCCAGCAATTTTTCTTTAAAATCAGATTTAAAAGTGTAAGCAGGAGTAAGCATCAAATCTGTAGTATGTTCAATTTGAAGCTGGCAAAAGCATTTTTTTCTGGACAAAATGCAATTGCATCTGGATGATCTGCCGTTGACGCAAGCCAGCATTGTAACCAGAATAGCTTCGGCTTTTAAAACTGAAAATAAAAAAGCCTTGACCTATAGAGGATAGCGTCAAGGCAATTTTTAAATCGGTTTTTAAATGAAATTTAAACCTTAAAATAAATTGGTGTAAATAATCTTAAAACCAAAAATAATACATATTAAAGATGAAATAATGATCAAAATATATTGCAGTTTTTGAGATTTAAGAATACTTTTTGTAAACGGAATGCTGAATAGACCCGCAGCAATATACATTCCGAATATTGATCCGATTCCAAAAATCAAAATATACAATAGACCCTCTAGTGGGGTTTTCATTTGTGAAATTACCAAAATTACCAATGAGCCGCTTCCTGCAAGTCCGTGAACTAAACCCACTCCAAATGCTGTTTTATAATTGGCGGTTCCGTCAAAATGAGCGTGTTTAAAGCCTGCAATCGGATGAGAATGCGTGTAAGTATGTGCATGCATATGTGTATGTGTTACTCCATTGCTGTGCGTATGCTCGTGACTGTGATAATAGGTGTGAGAATGTGTTTTTTTGTATAATAATTTGAATAAACGTATTACTCCCAAAATAACGAGCATCAATCCGACAACGGCTTCCAAATAGCTGAAAACATTTTCGCTTATCGAAATTTTAAAACCAATCATCACCACACCTACCATAAAAATAGTGGCTGTATGACCAATTCCCCAGAACATTCCATCTTTTAAAGCGTCTTTTATGCGGCTCCTGTTTGTGACAAGATTATTGACAGCCAATAAATGATCTGCTTCAAAAGCATGCTCTAATCCGGCATAGATTGTAATTAATAATCGAATCATTTTAAATTTTTATAGGTAGTTGAAATAGGCTGCGCAAGCACCTTCAGAAGATACCATTGGCGCACCAAGCGGATTTGACGGTTTGCATTTTTTTCCAAATTCGGGACATTGATTCGGTTTTTTATTTCCTCTCAAAATTTCTCCGGCAATACAATGTTGGTCGATGTTAACAGTTGTAGTTTCTATAGAAAATTTAGAATTGGCATCATACATTTTATAAGCTTCTCTCATAACAAGTCCGCTGTTTTCAATTGCTCCAATTCCCCGCCATTCCTGAGTGCCTATTGTAAAAATTGTATCGACTACTGCTTTGGCTTTTACATTTCCTTCTTCTTTTACCAATCTCGTATATTGGTTTTCTACTTCATATTTACCTTGTTCCAATTGTAAAACAGCATGATAAATGGCCTGAACCATATCTGCTGGTTCAAATCCAGAAACCACAATCGGAATTTTGTATTTTTCGGCAATTGGATAATATTCTTCCATACCCATAATAGTACAAACATGACCTGCGCCTAAAAAAGCATTTATAGTACAAAATTCATCAGATAAAATAGCTTCCATAGCAGGCGGAACCAATACATGAGAAACTAATAAACTAAAATTTGTTAACCCCAGTTTTTCTGCATGAATAGCGGCCAGGGCATTACTGGGAGCAGTAGTTTCAAAACCAACGGCAAAAAACACCACTTCTTTATCTGGATTTTTTGAAGCGATATTTACAGCTTCAAGGGGCGAATATAAAACTCGTAATTCACCGCCTTCTGCTTTTGCCTGCAATAAACTCTTAGAAGATCCCGGAACCCGAATCATATCTCCAAATGAACACATAATGACGCCTTGTTTCATCAATTCGACTGCTTTATCAATCAACGAAATAGGAGTTACACAAACGGGACAGCCTGGTCCGTGGATCATTCTGATATTTTTCGGCAGTAAATCCAGCAGTCCGTTTTTTACTAATGAATGTGTTTGTCCGCCGCAAATCTCCATGATATTCCACTGTTTGGTGGTTATTTTATGGATTTCACTTAAATAGTGTTTTACTAATTCTGGATTTCGATATTCCGAAAGATATTTCATTTTAAAGAATATTTAAAAGTTCAATAATAAAAACCAAAGTAGCGTTAGGCTGAATCATCGGCGGCGCACCAATAGGCCCGTAGGCTAAATCGTGCGGAATGTAAACTTTCCAGCGGGAACCTTCCGGCATTAGCTGCAGAGCTTCCTGCCAGCCTTTTAAAGTTTGTGAAACATGCATTTGTTGAGGACCGGTTTCTTTAGTAGAATCAAAAACATTTTTGTTCAGTAAATATCCTTCATAAAGTACGTTTACAGTATCCGTCATTTTAGGAACAGCACCATTTCCTTCTTGTATAATTTCGTATTGTAAACCGCTCGGAAGTGTAATTATTCCTTCTTTTTCAGCATTTTTTTCTAAAAAAGCTTTTCCTATTTCGGCATTTTTTACTTTTAATTCTTCTTGTAAAAGCGCCACGTAATTATTGAAGATTTCGATAGAACGCTTTGGTGAAATTTTCTCGGCAGATTTCTCAAAAACAGATTTCATTCCGTCAATATAATCTTCGTATTTAATTTCATCAAAACCAATATCTTTAAGGCTTAGAGCCATTACCACTCCAGCAGAATACGAAATTTTATCTTTTTCTTCAGTTTTCCCAATGTGCCCTAATAATTCCAGAATATCCATAGTTTATTTTTTTAAATTTAAATAATGATTGAGTTGCCCAAAGGAGATATTTTCGTCGTTGGGCGAAAGCATTTCATGAAAATGTAATTTGAATTTTGGTTTTAAATGATCAATAATCAAATCAACAAGAACTGAATTTTGGAACACGCCTCCGCTAAAAGCAATTTCTTTTGATTTTGATGAACATGCTGCTCTTTCGATACATTTCACCAGTGTATAATGAAAATTTAAAGCAATGGTTTGTGGGTCTGCTTGAGTTTTGGCAGCTTTAATAATTTGAAATAAAAGTTTTTTGCACGGAATAATTGCCGTTGCGTTTTCATCTTTTAAATAGTCTTTTACTTTTATATTTGATTTGCAAAAAGCCTGTTGTGCCAGATTTTCTAAGTAAATAGCAGCTTCGCCTTCAAATAAAATAGGTTTATGAAATCCAAGAATAAAAGCAGCAGCATCAATTAGTCTTCCCATTGAAGAGGTTTTGATCGAACTGTTTTTAATATATTTTGAATAAATTTTGAGCTCGTTTTTGTTGAAGTAGGGATGGAAAAAACTATTATTTCTGCTAATAGATAGTGCGGCTATTTTAGGGTTTTGAGCCATTTGGTCGCCTAATATCCATGAAAAATACTCCAGATGACCAATTCTATTTATAATTTTGTGGTCATATTCAAAAAATTCGCCCCCATAAATTTCGGTTTCGCTCCCAAAACCAGAACCATCCCAGATGACGCCCAATATTTTGGATTTTTTCCAAAGTTTTTTTTCACTTAGAATTGCGGCAAAATGCGCTTCATGATGTTGGATTTTTAAGGTTTTTACCGTTTTATTTTCTTTTGTAAATTCGGTAACTACTTTATTATTCTCGTAATTTGGATGCTGATCGTAAAGGATTGTCTGAGGAGAAAAATCAAAAAAACGCTGGTAATTTGCGATTTTTTTTTCAAATCGGTTATAAGTGTCAAAGTTTAATAAACTGCCAATATATTCACTCATATACACTTGCTGGTTTGGCGTAATTGTAATCGTATTTTTTAATGCGGCACCAAGGCAGAGTAGTTTTTCTGGAGTTTTTTCTAAAAACGGAAAATTAAGATTGGGAGCATAACCTCTTGCATGTCTTAATATGATTTTTTGTTTGTTTTTTCTAGATAACCTGATTACAGAATCATCTTGAGAGTTTAGAATTTCTAAATTATGGTGCAGATAATAATCTGCGATCGGATTCAATGTTTTTACCGCTTCCTCTTCATTGGCAAAAATGGAAGATCCATTAAAATTTGCACTTGTTGCAATTAAGGGTTTTTGAAATAGAGTTGTAATTAAGTGCAGCAATCCCGAATTGGGAAGCATCGCACCAATTGTTTTCATATTTGGGGCTATCTGTGCTGCCGCTAAATCCAACTGTTTTTTTTGTGGTAAAATCACAATGGGTGCCAGTGCCGATTTCAGCAGATTCTTTTCGGATTGATGGCATAACAAATACGTCTCTATTTGCTTTATGTCTTGAAATAAAACAGCAAAAGGTTTTGTTAAACGTTTTTTTCTGTTGCGTAATTCCTGTACCGTAACAGCATTTGTGGCATCACAAAGCAGTAAATAGCCAGAAGTATTTTTTACAGCAATAATTTTTCCCTCTTTTAATTTTTGACAAAGAGTTTCAAAGATTTCTTTGTTGGTGCCAGAGAAAACAAATCCAGTATTATCGGTAAATTTTATTTGAGGACCGCAATTTGGGCAGGAATTAGTTTGCGAATGAAACCGAATATTTTTAGGATCATAGTATTCTTCCAGGCAGTTATCACACATTTTGAATTCACTCATGCTTGTGTTTTCCCTTTCAAAAGGAAATTTTTCTGCAATGGCATATCTTGGACCGCAAGAAGTACAGCTGACAAAAGGATAAAAATACCTTGGGTTTTCTGGATCCAGAATTTCTTCTCTACAATTTTTGCATGTTCTGAAATCTGGGGTTAAGGGTGCATTAATTAAAGTATTTTCTGCTGTTGGTTTTATAAAGAAAGTATCAAATTTTTCTTCAGTTACAATTTCTGAAATTTTAATCGAATTTATTTTTGCATTTTTTGGATGCTTTCTTTTTAATTCGTTAAAGAAATTATTTGCTGTTTTTTCATTTTCTTGAACGATAATCAGTACACCAGATTCATTATTGGTAACAAATCCCCTCAGTCTCAATTGGACTGCCAAATTGTATACAAAAGGCCGAAAACCAACACCTTGTACACTTCCTGAAATAAGTATTTGAAATGAAGGATTCAAGAACGTAATTATTTAATTTTTAAAGTTTTGTATTTGTTCAATAATCTGCTGTGTTACTTTTTTGATAGCAGCGTCTACTTTTGGAGAAAGGCTCATGCACATGGGTTCCATTTTTGAAATGGTAATCGTATACAAATAGATTTCCGGCATCGTGTCCAGCATAGACAAGATGTCGACCATGTCTTTAAGTCCGAAATTATGACCGCTGAGCGAAACAGGAAAATCTTCAGAAAAACGAGGCTTTAATAATGCAATAGTTCCTTCTTCTTTACCATCCATTGTAGCATCAACAATGATTACTTTTTTGTGATTTTCTATGTACGGTATTAAGGTAAAACCACCAGTTCCGCCATCTATGAATGAAACATTTTTAGGGAATTTGCTTTGGTCAATTCTATTAATAAAATGGACACCTACACCTTCATCCCCCATTAAATAATTTCCAATTCCAAGTACCAGAATCTCGTTTCCATCAGAATGAAACGCGTCTAGCTTTCTTGTCATAACATCTTCTTGCATCTGATTATATTTGTAAAATTCTATTTTAATACAGAATCTTTGGTTGTGTTTTCTGCCGCAGCAATTTCTTTTACAATCTCTGTTTCTTTGTCTTCTTTAATTCTTTCTCTGCGAACAAATTTGTAACCGCTGACCATTGCCGATGTTTCTCCCAAACCTTCTAACCAGTCATGGAAAAACACTAAATAGATATGAACGATGGCAAACAAAATAAAAGTCCAAGTTGTAAAATGATGAATTGTTCTTACGTTAAAATCACCGCCGCACAGATTTGTAACCCAGCCAAACATCTTCGGGAAAAACCAAGTCGAAGTAGGGGCGTACATAGCAAATCCGGTTCCGATCATTACAAGTCCCATCAGAAACATGACCAGATAAGAAGCCGCTACGACGCTGTTGTGGCCGACAGCACCCGTTGGAGAGCCGTTTGTTTCTTCGTTCTGTAAGAAAATATCAAACTTAATTACATGCCACATTCTTTTGAAACCTTCCTTTTTAAATGGAAAAAAGATGCGCCAATTGGCATATTTATTTCCTTTAAAAGCAAAATAAACCCTCAAAATCATAACAGCGACTAAAAGATAAGCGCAGATAAAGTGAATTTCGCGAATGTATCCGAACCAAAATTGATCCGTAGCTTCTTTAGTCGAAATAAGCCCCGGCGGATTACCAATAATAAATCCTGTTGCCACAAGCCCGGTTATAGCCCAAGCATTTACCCAATGAAAAATTCGAATGGGTAACTGCCAGATATAAGCTCTTTTATAATCGTTAGTTTTTGTTGACATGCTCTAATATTTATATTGTACAAATAGAAATATCATTTACTTCTTTTATAATGTCGCCTTTTTCATCGTATAAATGCACGGCACAGGCAATGCAGGGATCAAACGAATGTATGGTCCTGATGATTTCCAGAGGCAGTTCAGGATTCGCAACAGGTGTATTCAATAAACTGCTTTCATAAGGCGATCTTTGTCCTTTAGGGTCTCTCGGAGAAGCGTTCCATGTAGAAGGAACCACTTGTTGATAATTAGCAACTTTTGCATCTTTTATAACAATCCAATGGCTGAGTGCTCCTCTTGGTGCTTCTACAAGTCCGACACCTTGCGCTTCTTTAGGCCAGGTTGTAGTTTCCCATTTCTCTGTATTGGCCATTTTGGTGTCGCCTTTCTTAATATTTTCAATTAAGCTGTCAAAAAATTCAAGATTCCAATTAGCGACCAATTGTGATTCTAAAGCTCTGGCTGCCGTTCTTCCTAAAGTAGAGAATAAAGCACCCGCAGGAATTTGTAATTTTGACAGTGCACTATCAACAATCGTTTTAAAATCTTCTCTTCCAGAAGCATATCCAACAAGCATTCGTGCCAGCGGACCAACTTCCATAGCGTGGCCTTTCCATCTTGGCGTTTTAATAAAACTGTATTTTTGATCAACGTCTAAGTGAGTATAAGGCGGTTTTGGACCAGTATAATTTATTTTAGTTTCACCGCTCCATGGCTGTCTTCCTGAGTTTCCGTCTCCTTCATAATCATACCAAGAATTGTTTACGTATTCTTCGACGGTTTTTAAATCTCTTAGATCTAAATCGTGCACTTTTGTTAAATCCTTATTCAGAATAACTCCCGACGGAAATTTGAAAGTATTGATGTTGGTATTATTATGACCTTGGGTTGGAAAATCTCCAAAAGTCATGAAATTATGAAAACCTCCGATCGCGCCCCAATCTTTATAATACGAAGCAATAGTGAGTACATCTGGAAGATAAACCTGCTCAACAAATCTTTTGCCATCTTCTAAAAGTTGTCTCACAAAAGCTAATCTTTCGGCATTTAAACCACTTGCATCATCTAGATTAATAGAGCAAGCCATGCCGCCTACCAAAAAGTTAGGATGCGGATTTTTACCACCAAATATGGCATGAACTTTTACAATTTCTTTTTGCCATTCCAGCGCTTCCAAATAATGGGCTGTTGCCATTAAATTAGCTTCTGGAGGTAATTTCATTTGAGGGTGTCCCCAATAACCATTCGCAAAAATTCCTAATTGACCGCTTGCTACAAATTTTTTCAATCTTTTTTGTAAGTCAGAAAAATATCCCGGTGAGCTTTTAGGCCAATTTGAAATGGATTGTGCCAATTGAGATGTTTTTACAGGATCAGCATTTAAACCGCTCAAAACATCAACCCAGTCAAAAGCGTGCAGGTGATAAAAATGAACCACGTGATCGTGCATGTATAGAGCTCCAAGCATAATATTTCTAACAATTTCTGCATTGGGCGGTACTACAATTCCTAAAGCGTCTTCAACCGATCTAACAGATGCGGTGGCATGGGTAGACGTACAAACACCACAGGTTCTCTGCACAAAAGCCCAAACGTCTTTTGGATTTCTATCTTTAACTATATTTTCTAAGCCTCTAACCATTGTAGAAGAAAGAAATGCTTCTTGTATCGTGCCGTCTGAGATTTCTACTTCGGCTCTAAGATGTCCTTCTATTCTTGTAATTGGGTCTACAACTATTCTCTCTGCCATTGTTGTCTTTTTATAAATTATAAATCTTCGAGGTGTTTTTCGTTTTCAGTTCCCTGATTAATTCTGTGGGTAAGCTCTTTTCTTTTTGATACATTCGAAATTACAGCGTGCGCGCCAATACCGGCCGCAACACCGCCCAGAGCAATTTTCCCTAGTGTATCAGCATTTGCTTCAATGTTTCCAGGTATAATCGAAGAATCTCTGGAATAGAAACTTCCTGCATCCCAAAAATCATTAGCGCTGCAGCCAATACAGCCATGTCCAGATTGTATCGGATAACTTACACCGCCGTTCCATTTCATATTACCGCAGGCATTGTAAGTACTAGGTCCTTTACAGCCCACTTTGTATAAGCAATATCCTTTTTTAGCATTTTCGTCATCAAAGTTTTCTGCAAATAAACCAGCGTCAAAATACGGTCTGCGGTAACAGCTGTCGTGAACTCTTTTAGAATAAAAAGCTTTTGGACGCCCTGCGCTGTCTAGTTCCGGTAATTTTCCGAATGCGACAACATGCACAATAATTCCGGCCATAACTTCGCCAATCGGAGGGCAGCCTGGAACATTGATTATAGGTTTGTCTGTTATGATTTTATGAATTGGCACCGCCCCTGTAGGATTTGGTTTCGCAGCTTGTACACAACCTGATGTTGCACAGCTTCCCCATGCAATAATAGCTTTTGCTCCTGCAGCAGATTCTTTAAGAATATCCAAAGCGCTTCTGCCGCCAATACAGCAATAATTTCCATCGGCTCCCATTGGTATTGAACCTTCAACACAAAGAATATATTCTCCTTTGTATTTGTTCATTGTTGCTTTTTTCGCCGCTTCGGCCTGATGCCCAGAGGCAGCCATTAAGGTTAACGTATAATCTAATGAGATTTTATCTAAAATAATATCGGCAACAATCGGGTGGTCTGAACGAATAAAAGATTCACTGCAGCAGGTACACTCTTGGAAATGCTCCCAAATTACAGGTAAACGCGGTGTAGTTTCTAATGCTTTAGTGATCTGGCCAATTGCAGAACTTTGAACCCCCATATAGGCTCCTATATAGGCTGCAAATTTTAAAAAGTCTCTCCTGGTGTAACCTTGTCTTTGTATACTGTTATAATAGGTTTCGGGAACTTTGTCTTTGTCTTCCATACTGCTTATGTTTATTGAGAAGCTTTAAATTATTTTTAAAATTTTGTGAGTAGACTTGCTCATTTTTCATTTTAGAGCGTACAAAAGTATTTAAACACTTATTTCTAAAACGTGATAAATGTCAGTTTTATCTTGGTTTTTTTTAAAGTAATTTGCCAGGTTAAATATTTTTTTAGAAGTGATATCCCATGCATGAACTTTCAGTCGTGACTTCAATTGTGAAGATTGTTCAACAAGAAGTACATAAAATTAAAGGCAGAAAAGCTTTAGAACTTTACTTAGAAATTGGGAAACTATCAGGCGTAGAAATGGATTCTTTTTATTTTGTCTGGCCGCAGTGCATTGATGGAAGTGCTTTGAGCGACGCAAAATTATTTATCGAAGAGCCTGCAGGAAAAGCCAGATGCGCCGAGTGTGAAACCGAATTTCACATTGATAAAAGTTTTGACAGCTGCCCAAACTGTAATAGTCCGTTTAAAGAAATTATAGCGGGTAAAGAATTAAAAATCAAAAAAATAATCATTAAATAATTTAGTTATGTGTACCACTTGCGGCTGTAGTTCTGACGAAAATGAAGTAAGATTTACTAAAATAGGAGACAAACAATCTCATTCACATTCTCATTCTCACTCTCATCTTGGTCATTTTCATCATCATGATCATGAAGATCATCATCATGAATGCCACCACGATCATGATCACGACCATGATGACCACGATCATCCGCATGATCACCATCACGATCATCATCATGGACATTCTCACGAAATAAATATTGTACAGCTGGAAAAAGATATTTTATACAAAAATCAGCTGACGGCAGAGCGAAACAGAGGCTTTTTTGAAGCTTTGAATATTTTCTCAATCAATATGGTGAGTTCTCCGGGTTCCGGAAAAACATCATTATTAGAACGAACCATTTCCGACCTAAAAGATAAAATGGCTTTTTCTGTGATTGAAGGAGATCAGCAGACAACAAATGATGCCGATAGAATTCATAAACTAAATGTCCCTGTAATTCAGATCAATACCGGAAAAGGCTGTCATCTCGACAGCGAAATGATCTCGAGAGCAGTAAAAGAATTAAAACCTGTTCCCGATTCAATTTTAATGATTGAAAATGTTGGGAATTTAGTTTGTCCTGCTATGTTTGATTTGGGCGAATTACAGCGAGTTGTCATTATTTCTGTAACAGAAGGTGAAGATAAACCGTTGAAATATCCAGACATGTTTTACGGATCTCAGATTTGTATTATCAATAAAATAGATCTATTGCCGTACTTAAAATTTGATTTAGAAAAACTAAAAGAATATGCTAAAAAAGTAAATCCGCATTTAACCTTTTTTGAAGTTTCGACAACTTCTGGCGAAGGCTTACAGGCTTGGTACGATTATTTAGCACAATCTATAAAACAATAATTATGTGTTTAGCAGTTCCTGGAAGACTTGAAAAAGTGACAATAGAATTTGACGAAACTTTTAGAATAGGGAATGTTTCTTTTGAAGGAATAATTAAAGAAGTCAATTTAGCTCTTGTTCCAGAAGCCACAGTTGGAGATTATCTTTTGGTACACGTAGGCGCGGCAATTGGAATTATTGATGAAGCCGAAGCCATAAAAACGATGGAGATTTTAAAACAAATGGGGGAAGAAATTTAATTTAAGAAAATGAACAAGAAAGCCGAAGTGATTCATTTACACCACGGAAGTGGCGGTGAACATATGACTAAATTATTGAATGAAGTAATCTTTAAGATCCTAAAAAATGATATTTTAGAAGTTCGTCATGATGGCGCGTTTTTGAATCTGAAGGGAAATCTGGCTTTTTCTACTGACAGTTATGTAATTTCTCCTGTTTTTTTTAAAGGCGGCAACATTGGTGAACTTGCCGTAAACGGAACCGTAAATGATCTTTCGATGTGCGGTGCGGTGCCAAAATACCTTTCTCTTTCTTTAATTATCGAAGAGGGTTTTGGTTTAGAAGAGTTTACGGAAATCATTAAATCTGTAAAAACATCTGCGGACAAAGCAAATGTTCAAATTGTTACGGGAGATACTAAAGTTGTCGAAAGAGGAAAAGGCGATCAAATTTACATCAACACTTCGGGGATTGGAATTCTGCATGAAAAAGCCAATATCAAAACTCAAAATATCAAAGAAAATGATGTAATTATCATTAACGGACCAATAGCTTCTCACGGAATGGCAATTATGTCTGAGCGCGAAGGTTTGGAATTTGAAAGTGATATTCTAAGCGATACCACAAATTTAAATCATATTGTTCTGGATTTAATTGAACGATTTGGCGATAAAATTCATTTTTTAAGAGATGCAACCCGTGGCGGTCTGGCTTCTGTACTGCATGAAATTACAACTGAAATCAATCTTGGAATTTCACTTTTTGAAGACGATATAAAAGTCGAAAATCAGGTAAAAAGTGCTTGTGAATTGTTAGGATTAGATCCGTTATATGTGGCTAATGAAGGGATTTTTGTCTGTCTTGCCGCTCCTGAAATTAAAGAGGATGTTTTGGCAATTTTACAGAAAGTAAATCCAAATGCGTCAGCTATTGGTTTTGTTACTAATGAACATCCATCTAAAATAATTATAGAAAGTACCTTTGGCGGTAAAAGAGTGGTGAATCCTTTAGTGGGAGAGCAGCTACCGAGAATTTGTTAATTTTTTTCCGAAGGTTTTTTTGCCACGAATTCCACAAATTAGAACGAATTATTATTTGTAATTCTAAAAATAGCCACAGATTAAAGGATTAAAATGATTTTTCTGTACAGTAAAAAAATAATCTGTGATAATCTTTGTAATCTGTGGAAAAAAAAATATTTGATAATTTTGTTTCTTGGGTTTTCCTGCAAGGTTTTGAAAACCTTGCAGGAGTTTATTAAAATAAAACCTGTGCGAATCTGTTTAACCCGTAAAATCCGTGAGCCATTTAAACAAAAAAACGCCCGATAAATTCCGGGCGCTTTTAGTAAAAATATATTTTCAGTTTTTCTCAATCCATTTTCTGGCGTTAACAAAAGCTTCATGCCAAGGCGAAACCTCGTCATTTCTGTCTTTTGGATAATGAGCCCAGTTCCATTGGAAAGTCGAACGCTCAATATGAGGCATCATAACCAAATGTCTTCCTGTTTTATCACACATCATTGCGGTGTTGTAATCAGAACCGTTAGGGTTTGCAGGATAACCTTCGTAGGCATATTTAGAAACAATGTTGTATTGGTCTTCTGCGTAAGGCAATTTGAATTTACCTTCTCCATGAGAAACCCAAACTCCTAAAGTACTTCCAGCCAAAGTCGATAGCATAACCGAATTGTTTTCCTGAACTTTTACAGAAGTAAAGATACTTTCGTGTTTCTGGCTTTCGTTATGATGCATTTTTCCGTGAACTTCATGATCCGGATTAATTACTTCTAATTCCATGAACAACTGGCATCCGTTACAGATTCCAACAGATAAAGTATCTTCTCTTTTGAAGAAATTTTCTAAAGCTGTTTTTGCTTTTTCATTGTATAAGAAAGCGCCGGCCCATCCTTTGGCAGAACCTAAAACATCTGAGTTAGAGAATCCTCCAACTGCTCCAATAAATTGAATATCTTCAAGATTTTCACGACCAGAAATTAAATCGGTCATGTGAACGTCTTTTACATCAAAACCGGCTAAGTACATAGCATTTGCCATTTCACGTTCAGAGTTACTTCCTTTTTCACGGATAATAGCCGCTTTTGGTCTTGGTTTAGAATTGTCGATTTCTGGTTTCTTTCCTGTGAAATGTGCAGGGAAAGTATAATTTAAAACCTGATTTTTGTAATTTTCGAAACGTGCCTGAGCTCTTCCGTTTTTAGATTGTTTTTGATCTAGCAAATATGAAGTTTCAAACCAAATGTCTCTGTAAGTCGGAATATCCAATTTATATCCCGAAGCTTCGGGACCAAATTCTAAAACTGCAGTATTTTGAACTGAACCTATTTTGAAGAACTCGATATTGTTAACTTTTAATTTAGCTTCAACTGCTTCGTTTGAGTTTGCTTGGAATACGATTCCGATGTTTTCTGCAAAAAGGATTTTCAATAAATCTTTTTCATTGAAAGCAGAGAAATCAATTTTAGCTCCCAAATTCACATCAGCAAAACACATTTCTAAAAGCGTCGTAATTAAACCACCGCTTCCGATATCGTGACCTGCTAAAATTTGGTTTTCATCAATTAATTCCTGGATTGTATTAAATGCATTTTTGAAGAAAGAAGCGTCTTTAATTGTAGACGTTTCGTTTCCGATTGTGTTTCTAATTTGTGCAAAAGACGAACCTCCTAATTTGAAATCATCCTGAGACAAATTGATATAATAAATAGAACCACCATTTTTCTGTAAAACAGGTTCAACTACTTTTCTAATATCAGTACAGTTTCCTCCAGCCGAAATAATAACCGTTCCCGGAGCGATTACTTCGTCGTTTGGATATTTTTGTTTCATCGAAAGTGAATCTTTTCCTGTCGGAATATTGATTCCTAATTCGATAGCAAAATCCGAACAGCCTTCAACAGCAGCGTATAATCGAGCGTCTTCCCCTTCGTTTTTACAAGCCCACATCCAGTTTGCAGAAAGTGAAATTCCTTTCAATCCGTCTTTAATCGGCGCCCAGATAATGTTTGATAACGATTCTGCAATCGCATTTCTAGAACCCGCAACCGGATCAATCAAAGCTGCAATAGGAGCGTGGCCGATAGAAGTCGCGATTCCTTCTTTACCTAAATAATCCAGAGCCATAACCCCAACATTATTCAATGGTAATTGTAACGGACCTGCATTTTGTTGTTTGGCTACTTTTCCGCCTACACAACGGTCAACTTTATTGGTTAACCAGTCTTTTGAAGCAACTGCTTCTAAACGTAAAACGTCTTTTAAATAACTTTCGAAATCATTTGCCGAATACGATACAGCAGCATATTTTCTATCAATCGTTTTATCTGTCATAACCGTTTTAGGAGAACTTCCGAAGAAATCTTCTAAAGCATAATCCATCGGTTTGGAACCATTTGACTGCGATTGGAAAGTAAAACGATGATCGCCCGTTACATCTCCAACCTGATACATTGGCGAACGCTCTCTGTCGGCGATTCTTTGTAAGGTATCAATATCTTTTTGACCAATAACCAATCCCATTCTTTCCTGAGATTCGTTACCAATAATTTCTTTTGCAGAAAGTGTAGGGTCTCCAACAGGTAATTTGTCTAAATCGATCAAACCTCCGGTTTCTTCCACCAATTCAGAAAGACAGTTTAAGTGTCCGCCTGCACCGTGATCGTGAATCGAAACAATTGGGTTGCTGTCGCTTTCTACTAAACCACGAATGGCATTAGCAGCACGTTTTTGCATTTCAGGATTTGAACGCTGAATTGCATTTAACTCGATTCCTGAACCGAAAGAACCGGTATCTGCAGAAGAAACCGCAGCACCACCCATTCCGATTCTATAATTTTCTCCTCCAAGAATTACGATTTTATCGCCTTCTTGTGGTTTTTGTTTAATTGACTGATTTAGTTTTCCGTAACCAATTCCGCCCGCCTGCATGATTACTTTATCGTAACCAATTTTGCGGTCGTTTTCTGAGTGTTCAAAAGTTAAAACAGAACCTGTAATAAGCGGCTGTCCAAATTTATTTCCAAAATCAGATGCTCCATTTGAAGCTTTGATCAAAATATCCATTGGAGTTTGATACAACCATTTTCTTTCTTCAACAGCATTTTCCCATTTTCTATCATCTTGAGCGGAGTCGAAGGATTTCAAACGAGAATACGAAGTCATGTAAACCGCAGTTCCGGCTAATGGCAAAGAGCCTTGCCCGCCTGCTAATCGGTCACGAATTTCTCCTCCTGAACCTGTTGCAGCTCCGTTAAAAGGTTCAACTGTAGTTGGGAAATTGTGTGTTTCTGCTTTTAATGAGATAACCGAATCAAATTCTTTTATTTCGTAAAAATCAGGTTTGTCAGCTGTTTTTGGTGCAAACTGCTGCACTTTTGGTCCTTTTACAAAAGCAACGTTGTCTTTGTAAGCAGACACAATATCGTTAGGATTTTCCTGTGATGTTTTTTTGATTAATTTAAAAAGAGAAGTTTCTTTTTCTTCGCCGTCAATTACAAAAGTTCCGTTGAAAATTTTGTGGCGGCAGTGCTCTGAGTTCGCCTGAGAGAAAGCAAAAATCTCAGAATCAGTTAATTTTCTTCCAAGTTTTGTTGCAAGATTATTTAAATAATCTACTTCTTCTTCGCTTAAAGCTAAACCTTCAACTTTATTGTATGTTGCAATGTCATCAATTTCCAGAATGGGTTCCGGCTGAATGTTGATCGTGAAGATTTCCTGATCTAATTCGTTGAATTTTTGCGAAAGCATCGGGTCAAAATCTGTGAAATCTTCTGTTGCAGGATGAAATTCTTCAATTCTGATAATACCCGGAACACCCATGTTTTGAGTGATTTCTACAGCATTTGTGCTCCACGGTGTGATCATAGTGGCACGGGGACCAACAAAAAAACCCGTCAATGCGGATTTTTCGATCTTATTTGCGTCGGCAAAAAGCCAGTTTAATTTTGAAATGTCTTGAGCTGAAATTTCGTTTTGCGTTTGTACGGCAAAAACAGTTTTGCTTTGGTTTTCAAAGAAATGGATCATTTTTGTGTGTAGTTTGTTGTATTGAAGCTACAAATTTAGTTTAAATAAATAGCAAGCGCAAATTTGGAAACCCTCTCTTTAAAAAAAAGTTGAAGATGCTTTTTTCTTGCAGAATTTTTCTTTTTGCCGCATATACTCCAACGCACGATTATTTTTTAATTCTGAAATAGGTAAAGGTTTTTATTTTAAGTGGATTGTCGTGATTTTTAAATTATTTTTATATTAAAAAATGCTTAAAATGATGAATAAGTGTTTCTCGCAGATTTTGCAGCTCTTGCAGATTTTTTTCATTTAGAAGGGGTTGAAAAAAAATATTTCATGCACATTTACTCAGATTTCGGGAGATTTTGATCGTTTTTATTCGAAAAAAATCGGTGTGAAGAAAAAAGATTATCCGCAATTCGAAAATAAAAAAGCAGCAAAATATGCTGCTTTTTCATGTGGTAAAAATTGTTTTGAATTAATTGATAACTACTTTTTTAATTAAAGTTTTTTCAGCTGTTATGATTTTAATTATATAAATTCCTTTAGAAAGATGAGAGACTGAAACGGTATTATCTAATGTATTTTGTTTTTCGAATACTTTTTGACCTGCAAAAGAAATAATCTCTATTGAATAGGGTATTGAATCGGCATAAGCAATATTAAAGTTTCCATCAGATGGATTTGGATACAAAACAATCTCATTAGAATTCTCTACGATTTTTTCTGCTCCGTTGTCTTCAATTGCTAATGCCATTTTACTTGACAGGTTATTACAAGTGTCAGTGGCATAAGAATCCCATTGTGAACTTAAATTGAAAGTTGTTGAAGGAGATGTTACAGTCGATTTTCTTCTCAAAGTAACATCTACGGCAAAGTTAGCCGTTCCGCCATTAAAAGTTCCGATGATATCAATTAAAACTCCATTTTTGAATAAACCTACGGCATCATTTCCATTAAACATTAATTCTGTTGCTGCTGTTGAAATATTAGCGGTTCCTGCTGTAAAACAACTTGATGAAATGGAGCTGTTCACAATTACAAATTTGCTTCCCGTCGCTAAAGTGCCGCTTAAAGCTAAACCTGTACTCCAAGAACCAGCGCCATTTGTTTGTTTTTTAATGGTATATGCGGCTAAACTAACAGAAGTTCCTGTATTGTTAGCAATTTCTAAAGCTTTGTTGTTTCCAGATCCTTCAATATATTCAGAGAAAAGTAAATCTGTTGCAGTTCCGGTACCGCTGCTATTGGTGGTTACGGAGATTGTATTGCTTGAAGTAGAAGTGTTTCCTGCTGCATCTTTTGCTCTTACATAAATAGAATAAGTTGTAGAAGCCGTTAATCCTGTTATGGTTGCCGTCAAACCTGAAACGCTTGTTTTTAAAACGCTGTTTGCATAAACATCATATGCAGTTACGGCGGTATTATCCGTTGAGGCATTCCACGCAAGTGTAATTGAAGTAGAAGTTTTTGCTGTTGAAGCCAGACTCGTCGGAGCCGTTGGTGCCTGTGTATCTCCAGAAGGAGGTGTTCCTCCCCAAATTTGATTTACGTATTCGGGATGATCGATAAACGGATTTCGATTATTCTGGCGTCCATAAATCGCATTGTTTCGGGCAATTTCTCTCGCGCTTACGGGATCTTGCGTATGCCAGGCTAAAAGCATATTTAAAAATGCAGTAGTAAAAACTTTAGTACTCGAACCGTCAAACATAGGATAAGAATATCCGGAAACAGTATTTTCATAACGTGTGGCAAAATAAAAATACATTCGTGCAATGTCGCCTTTAAACGCGTTTATGGGTTCAAAAACGGTTCCTGAATATCCAGATACTGAACTAGATCCTAATTTACTTCCGTTTTGAGAAGTATAAGTTGCTGTACTTACAGTGCCATGCGGATAATTGGATCGCATTCCGTTTACTTTTCCGTCTGTTGGCGTGATGAAATGCGCATCGGCTACCATTGGTGACTGCTCATTAAAAACCGACTGCGGAATAATGTGTTCTCTGTTGTAACAATCGCCCTCAACAGAATAATTACCGCACCTTTGAGTGGTTCCGGTTGTATAAGTATAAGGGTCGGTTCCTGAAGGATTTTCAGAATACATGTCTAAAATTGTTCCGTCATTTTCATAAAAATTATCGACGTCAGAAGTTAAGTACGTAGTATACAAACCCGCGTAGCCATTATTGGTGTGGCCTTTGATGATATTGTACAATTGCGTTTTTAAAGTATACCCCGTTCCTGTTGCGGTGTTGTAATAACCTGAAGGAATCTGGGCAAATCCAATTGCTGTAAATGCTAATAACAGTAAGAAGTAGTTTTTTTTCATAAGTTGTAGTTTAAGACTTGGTTGTTGAATAGGATTTTAAAACTCTGATTTTTAGATTTTTAAATCTTTGTATATCAAATCTACTACTTTTAGTAATACGTTACGTTAAGAGATGTTTAATTTTGACTATATTTTCTTACGGATGTTTTTTAATTGAAGTGAAAGCACTAAGGCGTAAAGTCTTTTTTTTACGATAATTGCGTCCGATTTGTTATTTCGACGTAAGGAGAAATCACGCTAGAAATTCGACAGAAAGGCTTAATTTTTCTTATATCACTTATATGGTTTAAAAAACGCTACTTAGGGAAATCCTTACTTTGATAAGCGCCCAAATCCGGTGGTGAAGTTCTTGTAATTCCGAGAATGTCTAACGGAATTATATACGCCTGATTTCCTTTCGCGAAAGCGGCAGAAGTATTGTCAATGTTCAATTTATTCTGATTTACATTGTAATATTTCGGATTTTCATTCAATGTAATACCGTTATAATGAATAGCATCTGTTTTAAACTGATAATCCGGATTGGTTGTAGTACTGCTGAATTTTAATAAACAATTATTCAATTGATATACGAAAGGGGTATTGGTATTTTTGTTCAAATTAAATTCATTTGTATTCGATCCGTAAATAATACAATTATTAAAAGCTGCCTGTGTCAACGGATTGGTTTCTGGAACTGCACCGGGAAGGCTGTTGCTCAGATTAACCGCAAATTGTGAACTGCTTGGCCAATTGTTATTAAAGGTACAATGTGTAAAGCTGTAATTTCCGCCGTAAACGCAGGAAAGTGAGGCTAATCCCGTATAATTAACAGCTATGTTTTCTCCGATTATTGCCGCATTTTGAGCTAAAATACCGTATTGGGCACAATTGTAAATCTGAGTATTTTTGATTGAAATAAGGTTAGCAGGACTTTTAAAATCTAAACCAATAACGGCATTCTTTAACGTTAGATTGGTTATGCTGTGGTTTTTACTGCCGTTTGCAAATAAAACAGAATTCCATTGTCCAGGAATATCAGAATAAAGCGATTCTAATCGATCGCCTTCAAAAATGACTTCATTTTCTAGTTTTTCAGTATTTGATTTACTTCCGTTAATTTGAAGCGATGCATCGCGATCAACATAGATTCCAGAATTAGCGTGAAAATGAACGCGGGCTCCAGCTTCAAAAATTACGGTTTTGTTTTCTGGAACTGCTGCATAACCGTAAATCACGTATGGTTTTTCATTAGTGAAATTCAGTTCGTTATCTTCTAAATAAAATCCATCAACCTCTTTGTCGTCAATTTTAATTTTCTCTTTTGTACCGTCAGGATTTTGTTTTGGATACAGAAAAACGGCATCTTGAATTAAGGTTACCAAAGCGACTTCTTGTAAGTTGGCGCCGCTGTCAAACTGAATTTCGTCTGTATATAAAAAATCTGCAGCATTTGCATCTGTAATGGCTGCAGTTGTTTCTATAAAAATATACAGGCTGTCTTTTGCGAGCAGAGTTACATCTTTAAAGATCTTTCCATTATTGCCGGTCATTCCATCAACAGTGAGTCTGTATTTGGAACTGAGACCTTTTTTTAATTGAATGGTTGGAATCGAAATATCATTTTTACTCTTATTATAAACTTTTAGCTGGTACGTGCTGGAGCTTATATTCGTAAAAACGGTATCCAAATAAACAGTATCTCTTGAAAACTTTAAATCTCCAGAACTGGCAACTGTATCAAAATCAGTTCGGCAAGAACTGAAAGCTAGAAGGATTCCGAAAATAAAGAGTATAAAGTATTGACGCATTTGAATAAAGTTTTTTGCCACAGATTAAAGGATCAAAAAGATTAAAAAAATAATTTGTGATAATCTGTGCAATCTGTGGCAAAAAAACATTGCGTTTCAGCCAAAGATCAATATTGATTGTTTTTGTAAAAATAACAAAAAACTTACAGGTGCAAAGTCGATTTTTAATTTTAGAATACGATTTTCTAATTTGTATCTCATCTTTTCTTTAATTTTACGATTTTAAAGATTATTTTAATGAATTATACAAAAGAACAGATTTTAGCACACTGCAATGAGTTTTCTAAAAACACATTAATGGAAACGCTGAAAATTGAATATATCGACGCTGGAGAAGATTTTTTAACCGCAAAGATGCCAGTAAACCCGAGCGTTCACCAGCCAATGGGATTACTTCATGGAGGAGCTTCTGTAGCCTTGGCCGAAAGTGTAGGAAGTGCAGCCTCATTCTTTTTTATCAATCCGAAGGAACAAGAAGTACGCGGAATTGAAATCTCAGCAAATCATCTAAAAAGTATTCGCGAAGGTTATGTTTTTGGTACAGCCAGAATTATCCATAAAGGCAGGAGCCTGCATTTGTGGGAAATTAAAATTACCGATGAAGCCGGAAATCTGATTTCGCTTTGCAAACTGACGAATATGGTTTTGGATAGAAAGAAAACCGAGCAGCATGAATGATTTTTTTTCTAAAGTTAAAAAACAGTACGGGCAGCAACTTCCGTTCGTAATTTATTCAAAACCTAATACTTCGATAATTACAGGCTTATTACAGCAGAATAATACGCTGCATCAAGTCGAGAATTTCACAGAAAAAGGTTTTGTTTTTGCTTCTTTTGATGAAAAGCAGCTGGTTTTAATTCCTGAAAGCGAATCTGAAATTATTACTGTTGAAAAAGAAACGACTTCAATTGCACCCATTGAAATTGATGATTTAAGTTTTGATCCAGAAGCCAAATTTCAATATGAATATTTAGTTGCCCAAGGAATTCAAGCTATTAAAAATGAAGAATTCAAAAAAGTAGTATTGTCCAGAAGCGAAGAAGTGCTATTGTCTGAATTTGATTTGGTTGAGACTTTCCAGCATTTGGTTCAACTATATCCTGCTACTTTGTGTTATTGTTTTTTTCATCCGAAAATTGGATTCTGGATGGGAGCAACACCCGAACAATTATTAAAAGCGAATGGAAAAGTGTTTACAACCACTGCATTGGCAGGAACTCAAAAAGCGTCGCCAGAAACTGAAGTGGTTTGGGAACAGAAAGAAAAAGAAGAGCAGCAATTTGTGACCGATTTTATTGTAAAAAGACTTAGAGAGTTTGTTTTGTCCGTTTCGGTAACAGAGCCGTATAGTTTTAGGGCAGGTTCGATCTGGCATATCAAAACCGATATTTCGGGAGTTTTAAATAATAATTCCACTTTAGAAGAAGTAATAGATACACTGCATCCAACACCGGCGGTCTGCGGTTTGCCAAAGAAAAAAGCGAAAGCCTTTATTTTGGAGAATGAAAACTACGAAAGAACTTTCTATACTGGTTTTCTGGGCGAATTAAACAGTAGTTTTCTTGGTGATTCCAGAAGTTCAGATTTATTCGTAAATTTAAGAAGCATGCAGATTCAGGATAACAAAGCAATATTGTATATGGGCTGCGGTATTACAAAAGAAAGCATTCCAGAAAAAGAATGGGAGGAAAGCGTCAATAAGTCGATGACCATGAAAAGAGTTTTGAGAAAATAGTTTCAGGTTTCAGGTTTCATGTTTCACGTTCTGTACGAAACCTGAAACTTGAAACTTGAAACCTGAAACTTGAAACTTGAAACCTGAAACTTGAAACCTCAAACCTGAAACAAAAAAAAACAAAAAAAAAATGAAATTAGATATATTAGCCTTTGGTGCACATCCGGACGATGTAGAATTGGGTTGTGCCGGAACAATTTTAAAAGAAGTTTCTCTAGGGAAAAAAGTAGGTATTGTTGATTTAACCCGCGGTGAATTAGGAACGCGCGGTACGGCTGAAACTCGTGATGAGGAAGCGATGGCTGCAGCAAAGATTTTAGGAGTTACAGTACGTGAGAATCTGCGCATGCGCGACGGTTTCTTTGTTAATGATGAAAAACATCAATTAGAGGTTATTAAAATGATTCGTAAGTATAAGCCTGAGATTGTTTTATGCAATGCGATAGACGACCGCCATATTGATCATGGAAGAGGAAGTAAACTCGTTTCTGATTCTTGTTTTTTATCGGGATTAATGAAAATAGAAACAATACTAGACGGAGAAAAACAGGAAGCATGGAGACCCAAATTAGTCTATCATTATATTCAATGGAAAAACCTCGAACCAGACTTTGTTGTTGATATTACTGGTTTTGAAGAAAAGAAAATTGAAGCTGTTATGGCATATAAAACACAATTCTATGATCCAAATTCAAAAGAACCTGCTACGCCTATTACAAGTAAAAACTTTATGGAAAGCTTAAATTACCGAGCGCAAGACTTAGGAAGGCTGGTTGGGAAAGATTTTGCAGAAGGTTTTACTGTTGAAAGGTGTTTGGCAGTCAATAGTTTAGAAAATTTGTTGTAAATTTTTCATTTTTTTCTTTGTAGAACTCAACCTTTGTTCTATATTTGCACTCGCTAAGCAGAAAAGCAAAGCAAAAATGGTGGTTGTAGCTCAGTTGGTTAGAGTAGCGGTTTGTGGTGCCGCGGGTCGCCGGTTCGAACCCGGTCAGCCACCCAGATTTAAAGCCTTGAAGAAATTCAAGGCTTTTTTTGTACGCTGAAGCTTTTTAAAACCATATAGGTTATGGATCAAGCTTAAGTTATGTAACTAAGGTAAGCGTAAGCCTGTCACTTCTTAAAAGCTAAAAAGAATTCAAATTCCAAATTGATAACGTATCTGGTTTCGGCCTTGCAGGATTATGGAATTTAAAATAGTGAAAATTAAAAAGCACAACTGTTAAGTTGTGCTTTTTTGGTGGTTATTATATTTGGTTTAATGTATTATCGTATTTCCTCAAATGTAGTTCCCTGCTTAATGTCTCCGGTTTTAAAACCTTTATTAAACCAATACATTCTTTGTTCAGATGATCCATGTGTAAAGGAATCTGGAACCACATGTCCCTGCATTTTACTTTGAATAGCATCGTCACCCACTGCATTTGCAGCACTCAATGCTTCTTCGATATCTCCTGTATCTAAATTTTCTTGATTGTAATGTGCCCAGACACCGGCATAAAAATCAGCTTGAAGTTCTAAGGCTACGGATAGTTTGTTGGCTTGGGCTTCACTTTTTCCTTGCTGCGCCTCACGCATTTTTGCAGATGTTCCTAACAAGGTTTGAATATGATGACCAATTTCGTGTGCTATTACGTAAGCTATAGCAAAATCGCCGCCTTTGGCGCCAAATTTTGTTTTCAATTCTTCAAAAAAAGCTAAGTCCATATATACTTTACGATCTCCCGGGCAATAAAATGGTCCAGACGCTGATGATGCACCACCGCAAGCAGTTTGAACAGAGCCTCTAAAAAGCACCAATTTTGGTTTCTCATAAGTCATTCCGTTTTCCTCAAAAATCTTACTCCAGATGTCTTCATTATCGGCTAGGATTACTCTAACGAAATTACCCATTTCTTCATCTTCTTTGCTTAAAGGCGCTGCGGCTTCTGTTTGCTGCTGTCCTCCTTGCATCTGTTCTAATGCTGCTCCTACAGTTTGACCTGTTTCGCCGCCAAAAACATTCAACAGTAAAATAATAATCCCAATAACACCGCCTCCAATAACTGCTTTTCCGCCAGATATTGATCTTCGGTCTTCAACATTATCACTTTGTCTTCTGCCTAACCACTTCATATTGAATTGTATTAAAATTTTTTATGTTTTTTATTGTACGAATTTATATATTTTTTACCATACATTTCGCATTCTCGGCAATTATGTTCTAAAAAGAATGATTAGCGCAGCCATTTTACTAAAGTTTCTTCCACCGATCCTTTCATAATAGGTTTCGAAATATAATCATCCATTCCTGCAGAGATGCATTTGTTTCTTTCTTCTTTTTCTGCTCCTGCAGTAACGGCAATAATGGGTATATCTCGTCCTTTTTTTGTGTTTCTTATCGCACGGGTGGTTTCGTAGCCATTCATTATAGGCATTTGGATGTCCATAAAAACAATCGTTGGATTGATGGTTTCAAAACGCTGAACGGCTTCATAACCGTTTTCGCATTCGCAGATATAAGCATTGCTGTAAAGATTTTTGATAATCGTTTTTAAAAGCAGCATGTTCACTTTATTATCCTCAACAATCAAAAAGGTAATGTTTTTATTGTTAGGCTCGTCATCTTCAGATTCGATGTCCAGGTTTAAACTTTTGATTTCAGCATTGTATTTGTCGTTGATGCTTTGATTGCTGGTTTTTAAATTCAAATCAAAATAAAAGGTACTTCCTTCTCCGATTTTGCTTTCGAGCTGTAAACGGCTTTCCATTAAAGCAAGAAGCTGGTTCGAAATGGTTAATCCTAATCCTGTGCCGCCAAATTTTCTGGTTGTAGAGCTGTCTTCCTGCGAAAAAGCTTTAAAAATTTTCTTCTGATTTTTCTCCAAAATACCAATCCCGGTATCAATTACAGAAAAGCGAAGAATGAAATTGTCATTTTTATCTTTTCCTAAAACAGAAACATTTAATATGATCGAACCTTCATTGGTAAATTTAACTGCGTTCGAAAGCAGGTTGATTAAGATTTGTTTGATTCGCACAATATCGGTCCAAATGTATTTTGGAACATCAGGATCGACATTTAATTCGAGCTTTAAGTTTTTTTGATTTGATTCGTATACAATCAAATCAAAAACCTGTCCGAGTACTTTTTTGATGTCATACAAATCAATAAAGAGTTCTAATTTTCCTGCTTCAATTTTAGAAAAATCCAAAATATCATTGATAATCTCCAGCAGCGAATGCGCTGATTGATTGATCGTAGTCATGTATTTTTCCTGAATTTCTTCCAATTCGGTTTTCATTAATAAATGCGTAAAACCGATTATTCCGTTTAGAGGTGTCCTGATTTCGTGAGACATGTTCGCTAAGAAATCCGATTTAGATTTGTTTGCGGCTTCTGCCAATTGTTTGGCTTTTATGGCATCTTCTATTTCTTTCTTATTGGTAATGTCAAAATAAATACCGCCCACAAATTCTATTTCATCCTCTTTTTTGATAACATCTCCAAATTCTTCAACCCAAATATATTCTCCTGTTTTTCGTTTTATGCGGTAGACATTATGTAGAGGCATTCCTTTCTGCAGATTATCGATTTGATTATTGATGACTTCTTCTTTGTCATCATGATGAATCAACGAAAGAAACGATAAATTATTTTCTATAAACTCCGATTTTGAATATCCTGTAAGGTTTAAAACTTCGTCATTGAGGAAAATTTTAGTCGAAAATGCGTCAAATTTTGATAAATAAACCGTTCCAGGAATATTGTTAGCAATTAATTTGAATTTTTCTTCACTTTCTAAAATTCGGGTTTCATTTCGATTTCGTTCTAAAGCTGAGGAGATATTATTGGCTAAAACCTGAAAAATATAGATTTCTTCCTCAGACCATTTTCGTTCCTTGGTGCAATCATCAAAACCAATAAAACCTGTAAAAATATCGTTGATAAATAACGGCAGAATTAAGATCGATTTGATTTCGTTATCTATTAAAAGCTGTTTAAAAAAACCTTCTTCGAGTTTTCTGGTCAGCGTATTAAGAATTTTTTTGTTTTGTGCGGCATCATAAATTTCTTTTAGATTTTCTTCTGTCATATGACGAAGCGGTGTAATTTGATGCGCAACGCCCATTCGGGACCATTTGTATCTTTGGCTCACTGTATTAGAACTGAAATCTCTTTCGTAATAATACATATGGTCTACTTTGGCCGCTTTTCCGATCAGATCATACGTTTCCTGAAACATTTGCTGCGTGGTTTTGCTCAGCAGGAATTTTTCGGTACAAAGCGAAAGTGCATAAAGCAGCTGGCTTTTAAACTCTAATCTTCGTTCTGCTTCTAATCGCATCTGCGAAGAAATGGCGAGCGAAATTACATCAGAGATTGTTCGGGCATAGTTAATATCTTCGTTATCCCATTCACGTTTTGTTTCAGTGCTTTCAAAACAAACTACACCTGCCAGTTGTCCACTGAAAAAAATCGGGACATCAAGCATCGATTTAATGTGGTTTTTGGTAAAGTAAAGTTTTTGAAATTCTGAGGTTTCTAATTTATTAAAAACGTCAGGAGCATTGATGATGGCTTTATTTTTTAATGTTTCAAAATAAATCGGATAAGATTCTTTGTCTAAGATATTTTTGTCGCTCAAACTTTGATTGTCTGCACTGTAGAGATTTTTGCAGCTGATTAAATCTTTATGATATTTCCAGAAACTGACGCGATTTGTTTTGCTGACAAAAGCAGCTTCTTTTATGATGTAATCAATTACAGTATCCAGATCATTGTAACTGCTGAAATCTGTGGTGGATAATTTTTTGGTAGAATTGTTGTAAGCTTCAATTTTCTCGAGACGTCTTTTTTTCTCGTTTTCAATATTTTTAATTTCGGTAATATCTCTTGCAATTCCCGAGAAACCAATTGTTTGGCCAGATTCATTTTTGCGGACAATAATTTTTTGAGAGATCCATAATTCCTGACCATTTTTCTTTACAATCGGAATTTCAATTACGGGATATTTGTTAGTGTTGAGAACGATATTTTCATAAAATTCAACAGCATTATGGATGTAGCTGTCGTGAATAAAATTAGAATAATGCTGTTTGATGATTTCCTTTTCAGAATATCCCAAAGCGGCATATGCAAATTCATTTATAAAGGAAAAATAACCTTCGCTGTCAATTTCAAAAATAATATCAGTTGCGGTTTGAATCAGGTTTTTGTATTGATCCTGAACCAGAATCTGCTCTGTTACATCTTGTCCGATGCTTATGATGAGATCTTCAGAGAATTTTTTATCTTTCCATTGAATGTATTTAAACTCACCGTTTTCACTTTTCAGTTTTCTAATGTAAAGCTTGTCGTCTGCTTTTGTAAATTGATCTGTTTTTTTTAGAAATTCTCTTTCTTCGGTTAGTTCCCAGAATTTTAATCCCATAACTGCTTCCGGCTGATATCCTAAAATAGGCGTTATGGTTTCGCTGCAAAAAAGTATTTCTCCTTTTTGGTTGGATGCAATCGTAAGTGAATTTCCCTTGTGTACAATCTCACTTGCAAATCTAAAATTGTCACGGTTGTTTAAAAGAACGGCATATTTAACTTGATTAATGATGAAAATTAAAATGCAGAAATTAATTAAAAGAATAGATGATTTTATCGGGATTAACTGCAGGGCTACCGTGATGATTAAAAAAGTAAATACCAATCCGACAAAGAACCAATATATTTTTATGGGTTTTAAAATATTGTACGAAAAGAAGAAAGAAATCAAAAAGACAATTATCGGCACTACATCATTTGAAAGCAGAATGATATTGCACCCGACATAACCCATGTAAATAAAGAAACAAAAAATAAAAATCTGCGGAATATGCTCTCGAAGCCATTTTATACGATCTGTTATGGCATAAATAATAAGGACAGAGACACCGATAGAAACGTTGATAACAAGCAGGCTTTTGGGTCTTATTTTGAAGATTTCGTTGATGATTTCGATAACGATTACTGCAATTCCGAAGAATAGAATGTAAAGCTGATATTCGCGGCTCACAGTTTCTTCTTCTTTCTTTTTTTCGATGAAATTACCAATTTTGGCTTTGATCTTGAAAAATTGATACACTAGTAAAGATAAAAAACCGAGAAGCGACAATCCTAACAAGATAAGTTTCGGATTATTGTAAAAAATAATATCCGAATTAAAAACATACCAGTTTGTCATGATCGATTTCAGGGTATTACCAAAATTGGCAATTCCTGAAAACAACGTATTGAAAATACTATAGACTCCGGCCATAGAATTTGGGGTATGTTGGTTAAGTAAACAGGCTTTAGAGAATTCTTGAAAAGAGTTGGTTAATCTCTTTTTTTGTATAAAGAATACTCTGTTTTTTTATTCTACATCCGATTGACCAATAGTGTCAATTGAATTTTCTTCTTGTTCTCTAGTAAAAATTTCATAATAAGCAGCGTAAATCATCGATGTATTGAAAACAATCGTAAACAAGACACCTACACCGCAGGCAAATGCTCCAACAGCAGAACCAATAATTCCGATAAGGAATGTACCAAAAATGATCAGTGGATTTTTTGTAACAAGAACGATACTTCCTTTAATTGCATCGATCGCTTTAAGGTTTCCAAAAACAAGCAGCGGTACTGTAAAATACATGAGAAAGTTGATGAAAATTGAAATTCCAACACCTACAAATATAAGGCCGGCGCTCTCCAGCGTGTTGGCAATGGCATTATTAACAGCTGTTATGATTAGCGTTGCAGTGAATAACTGCACAAAATAGGGCGCTTTATAGTAATGGAAAATATTAGAAACCTTAAATTCAATGTCCTTGGCTGCAGAATCGGCCATTTTGAAAAATCCAGCACCAAAAGGAGCAAACAAGGCCGAAGCGATAGAAACACCGATTGTAGAGATTACTATTTCATTTAAGGTTAATTTTGATGGCTGCATGCTTTCCAAAATAACTTTGGATACATTGTCCATTCCGTAAACAGCTCCTAAAACGGCTACCAAAATAACCCCTATTATAAAAGAAAAAACTAATATTATTAAAGCAGAATAGAGTGTTATTTTTTTAAAATTTTCGAAAGCAAGATCAATAACACTAGAAAGATTTAATGTGTAACCATTTCTTTTGATCTCATCAATTTTGTCAAGTGTAGATTTCATTGTTTAATGTAGAGTTGTTTAATAGACTTATGTGTTAGCTCGTTATCCTGTCGTAAATATAATATTTTTAATCAATTCCGTATAAAAATCTACCAAACATAACGAAATTGTTTTACCACATTTATAACCAGTCTAAAAGACGTTTTATTGAGGTTAATTTGTCTTTGTAAGGCGCGTAACGCATAGGTAAATCAAGCCAGTTGCCTTTTTTGACAATGGCTTTGTGATGCGAAAAAGTATCAAAGCTTAATTTTCCGTGATAAGCACCAAGGCCGCTGTGGCCAACGCCGCCAAAAGGAAGACGTTTATTAGAAAAATGGACAACTGTGTCGTTAACGCAGCCCCCTCCAAACGAGTATTGTTGGATTAATTTTTTAGTAAATGAATTATTTTCACTAAAAATGTAAAATGAAAGAGGTTTCTCATATCGGCTGACTACGTTTTCTATGTCTTTTTCGTTTTCATAAGTCAGAATCGGAAGAATAGGGCCAAAGATTTCTTCTTTCATCACAGGGCTGTCCAAATCGGGTTCTTCCAAAAGAGTAGGAGCAATGTAGAGTTTGCCGGCATCACTTTCTCCTCCAAACAAAATATTTTCGTTTTGGATCATATTGGTCAGGCGATACCAGTTTTTAGTATTTATAATTCGGGCAAAATCCGGCGATTTGTCAATTTTTTTGCCGTATGCTTTTATAATTTCTTCAATCAAATAGGTGATAAAATTGACTTTCATGTTTTTCTGAATCAAAACATAATCGGGTGCAATACAGGTTTGGCCGGCATTTATAAATTTCCCCCAGACAATTCTTTTAGCGGCAAGCTTCAAATCTGTTGTTTCATCTACAATACACGGATTTTTGCCTCCCAATTCTAAAGTAACCGGCGTTAGGTTTTCGGCTGCAGCTTTGGCTACAATTTTACCTACGGCAACACTGCCGGTAAAAAAGATATAATCCCAGCGCTGCGCCAGTAATTTATTGGATACTTCTACACCACCTTCAACAACTTCAACATGATTGATGTGAAAAGTCTTTTCGATGATTCTGGCAATGACTGCCGAGGTATGCGGTGTAAGTTCTGATGGTTTTAATGTCACTCTGTTTCCAGCAGCAACTGCCGCAATCAACGGACATAAGGCCAGTTGAAAAGGATAATTCCAGGGCGAAATGACTAAAACATGGCCATAGGGTTCTTTGTAAATAGAGTCTGAAGAAGGAAAATTAAGCAGTGAAGGAAAAACACGCTTGGGTTTGGCCCATTTATGAATGTTTTTAATGGTTTGTTTCAGGTCAGAAATGACATAACTGGTTTCTGTAACAACGGCTTCGAACTCTGGTTTCTGAAAATCATCGTACAAAGCTTTAATGATTAAATCTTCGCTTTTCTGAATATTATACAACAACTTTTTCAGCGTTTCTCTTCGATATCCGATGTTATTTTTATAATCCATTTTCGATCAGCTTGTTTTTTAGTATATGCAAGTTAACCGATTATAATTTAAAAAGTAACAATTAAATCATAAAAATCATACAGCATTCCAGATCGGATCGTCTGGAGTTGGGGCAGTAATGGTGATCTCTTCTTTAGAAACAGGATGCACAAAAGTCAGTTTTCTGGCATGAAGATGGATACCGCCGTCGGGATTGCTGCGATCTGCACCGTATTTTAAATCGCCTTTAATTGGAGAACCAATCGCTGTTAATTGTGCTCGAATTTGATGATGACGACCTGTGTGCAAATTGATTTCAAGTGCCGTATAATTCTGTAATTCTTTAATGATAGTGTAGTCTAAACTTGCCAATTTACTATCTGGAACTTCTTTTAAATGTGCTTTTGAAGTATTGTTTTTTTCGTTTCTTTTTAAGTAATGAACCAATTTAGCTGATGCTTCTTTTGGTTTATTTTTGACAACCGCCCAGTACGTTTTTCTTGTTTCCCGATTGCTGAACAATTCATTCATCCGCGTAAGCGCTTTGCTGGTTCTTGCAAAAACCACGATTCCGGTTGTGGGTCTGTCCAGACGATGAATAACACCCAAAAAAACATCTCCCGGTTTGTTGTATTTTTCTTTAATGTATTCTTTAACAATATCAGACAAAGGTTTGTCACCTGTTTTATCGCCTTGCACAATATCACCCACACGTTTATTAACCACGATAATGTGGTTGTCTTCATGAAGAATCTGGAGATTGTTTTTGTTGGAAAGAATTTTCATTTAGACTTCTTAGATTTTTGAATGTAGATTTTAGATTATGACAAAAAGATTTGGCTAAAGCCTTTCTTCTATTTAAAATAAACCTCCAGCTCAAGCTGGAGGCAATTGAAATTATTTAAAGTTTACTTTGAGTCTTTGTAGTTAAAAAAAAAACTTAGAATCTGAGAATCTCAGAACCTTAGTAATTTTTAATATTGCTCTTTTTCATTAGGGAAATCACTAGACTTAACATCTGCTGCATATTGGCTGATGGCTTTTGTCATTTGGTCGTACAGATTTAAATAACGACGTAAGAAACGCGGACTGAATTCATTATTCATACCCAGCATATCGTGAATTACCAGAACTTGTCCGTCAACACCTCCGCCGGCACCGATTCCGATAACAGGAATCGAAATACTTTCTGCTACTTGTTTTGCAAGATCTGCAGGGATTTTTTCAAGAACAACTGCAAAACAGCCGATTTTTTCGAGCATTTTAGCGTCTTCAATCAATTTTTCTGCTTCTTCTTCCTCTTTAGCGCGAACACTGTAAGTTCCGAATTTATAAATAGATTGAGGTGTTAAACCCAAATGTCCCATAACTGGAATTCCGGCGTTTAATATCTTTTTAATCGATTCTTTAATTTCTTTTCCGCCTTCTAATTTTACGGCATGCGCCCCGCTTTCTTTCATGATTCTGATAGACGAACGTAAAGCTTCTTTAGAATCAGATTGGTAACTTCCAAAAGGTAAATCAACTACCACCAAGCCTCGTTCTACAGCGCGAACAACAGACGATGCATGATAGATCATTTGATCTAAGGTAATTGGCAGTGTGGTTTCGTGACCCGCCATCACATTGGAAGCCGAATCTCCCACCAAAATCACATCGACTCCAGCACTGTCCACAATTTTAGCCATTGTGTAATCGTACGCAGTAAGCATAGAGATTTTTTCTCCATTACTTTTCATTTCAATTAATGACTTTGTTGTGATTCTTTTATAATCTTTTTTTGCTACTGACATTGTATTTTTTTTTGATATTGTAAAAGTATTGAATAATTGTAGAAATGTTCGCCGCGAATTCTGCGAATTTTTAGAATAGAAATGTTTTGATGAATTGTTTGAAATTTTAAAAGGGTTTGCTGCGAATTTCTCGAATTTTCATAAGTTATTTTTTAAAAAGTGTACTTTAAAAAATTAGTGAGCATTAGTGAAATTCGCGACAAAAAAACTTTAACAGTCCGCCATGTTTACCGCAATGGCAAGACCACCTTCTGAGGTTTCTTTATATTTAGAATTCATATCTTTTGCAGTTTCCCACATTGTATTGATTACTTTGTCCAAGGGTACTTTTGCATTTTTAGAATCGGTTTCTAGTGCCAATTCGGCTGCATTTATGGCTTTGATCGCTCCCATGGTATTTCTTTCGATACACGGAATCTGAACCAAACCTCCGATAGGATCGCAGGTAAGTCCCAAATGATGTTCCATTGCGATTTCTGCCGCCATTAAAACCTGAGCAGGAGTACCGCCCATCAGTTCGCAAAGTGCTGCTGCGGCCATTGAGGACGAAACACCAATCTCTGCCTGACAACCGCCCATAGCTGCAGATATTGTAGAACCTTTTTTGAAAATACTGCCGATTTCTCCAGCAACCATCAAAAATTGTTTGATTTCTTTTTCGCCTGCATTATGGTTTTCAATTACCATATAATACATTAAAACGGCCGGAATCACACCAGAACTTCCGTTTGTTGGAGCTGTAACCACACGGCCTAAAGAAGCATTGACTTCATTCACGGCAAGTGCAAAACAGCTTACCCATTTTAAGATCTGACGGAATTTGACTTCTGTTTTTCTAATTTCTTCTAGCCAGGACTGCGGATCGCTGTAATTAGATAATCCGATCAGGTTTTGGTGCATGTCAAAAGCTCTTCTACGCACATGAAGTCCGCCCGGAAGAATTCCTTCAGAATGGCAGCCAATATACATGCATTCCAGCATCGTGTTCCAGATTCTCATTAGTTCCGAATGAACTTCTGCTTCTGAGCGCATCGAAATTTCATTTTCATACACAATTTCAGAAATCGATTTGTTTTCTGTAATAGTATAATTCAATAATTCTGCTGCGTTTTGAACAGGAAACGGAAAAGCACATTTTATAACTTCTTTCTGCTTGGCATTGGTGCGTTCTTCTTTTACCACAAAACCACCTCCGATAGAGTAAAAAGTAGAATCGTATGTTGAATCATCACTTTTGTAAGCGGTAAATTTTAATCCGTTGGCATGAAAAGGAAGAAAGTCTTTGTTGAAAACAATGTCTTGAAGAAAGAAAAACGGAATCACTTTATGGTTTCCTAAATTGATTTCGTTTGAGTTTTCAATTTTTTTGATAATTCCGGCAATATCGTCAACCGGAATATACTCAGGATCCTGACCGCTTAAACCGAGCATTACTGCCAAATCAGTAGCGTGGCCTTTTCCGGTTAAAGAAAGAGAACCGTATAAATCGACTTTTACTCTTGTGATTTCGTCTAAAATGGCTTCGTCTTTTAACTCTTCCAAAAAGCGTTCTGCAGCTCTCCAAGGTCCCAAAGTATGTGAGGATGAAGGGCCGACACCAATTTTAAGCATATCAAAAACAGAGATACATTCTTCCATTGTTCTAATTTTGTTATCACAAAGATAATTGAATAATGCAACGAACTAATATGTTTGGATGTTAATCTTGCTAAATTGTTAAAATAAATATTAAATTTTAATAATTTGACAACGAAATAATTTTAATTACGTAATATGCAGTTTTCGTAGAAAGTTCGCTATTTTTCGGTATTTTTGTGCAGAAACGAGACCTAAATACCTCGATTCTTTTATTAATACTTCAGGGATTTTTGTTTAATTCTAAAAAATGTTTTTTCTACAAATAAGAATACCACAAGAAGATAAAGTTACAATATGATAGAATTTTTCAGGCATTTATTACAGGAATTCGAATTACCTCTTAACAACCCAGTATTGATTTTTTCGTTGATACTATTTATAATTCTGCTCTCTCCGATCTTACTTAAAAAAATCAATATCCCTGGAATTATTGGGCTTATTCTTTCTGGAGTCGTAATTGGTCCTCACGGATTAAATATTCTGGCAAAAAATTCTGCGGTTGATTTGTTCTCAACCATCGGACTTTTGTATATCATGTTTATTGCAGGATTAGAATTGGATATGAATGAATTCAAAGCCAACAGAAACAAGAGTTTATTGTTTGGTTTTTTTACTTTTATTTTACCGCTTACCATTGGTTTTCCTGTTTGTTATTATTTACTTCAATACGATTTTAATGCCAGTTTTTTGACAGCAAGTATGTTTGCAACTCATACTTTGGTGGCATATCCGATTGTGAGTAAACTTGGAATTGCCAAAAATCAAGCCGTTGCAATTACCGTTGGAGGCACCATTTTGACCGATACTGCTGTTTTGATTATTCTGGCTGTAATTATGGGAAGCAGTCAAGGTAATCTTACCCAGGCATTTTGGTTAAAACTAGGCGTTTCGCTGGCAATTTTCTCTGCTATTATGTTTGTTTTGATTCCGAGAGTGGCCAAATGGTTTTTTAAGAAATTGGAAAGTGAAAAACATGCCCACTATATTTTTGTGCTTTCAGTTGTTTTCTTTGCTGCCTTTTTGGCAGAAGTAGCAGGAGTAGAGCCTATTATTGGAGCATTCGTTGCTGGTTTGGCGTTAAATCCTTTAATACCGCATTCATCGGCTTTGATGAATAGAATTGAGTTTATCGGAAATTCATTATTTATTCCGTTTTTCCTGATTTCTGTGGGGATGCTGGTGGACATCAGTGTGATTCTCAGCGGACCAACAGCGCTTATTGTTGCTGGAACTTTGAGTGTTGTGGCCATATTTGGAAAGTGGATCGCAGCCTTTTTTACGCAGCTTGCTTTTAAATATACAAAAACAGAACGCCAGCTGATTTTCGGATTGAGCAGTGCGCATGCCGCTGCAACTCTTGCTGTGATCTTGGTTGGTTATAAAGCTAAAATCTTAGACGAAAATATCCTTAACGGAACCATTATTCTGATTCTGATAACTTGTATTGTAGCTTCTTTTGCTACAGAAAAAGCAGCAAAAAAAATTGCCATCTGCGAAGAAGAAGTTTCGCATGAAGAGGCTGGAAAAGATCTGATTCTGGACGAACATATTTTGATTCCGCTGGCAAAAACGTCTGCAACGGCAAGTCTGCTTGATTTTGCTTTGTTGATTAAAGACAAAAAATCATCAAACCCGGTTACTTTGTTAACCATTGTTCCGAACAACGATCAGGCCGAAAAGAATATTTTAAAGTACAGAAAAGCCGTAGATAAATTTGTAATTCAAGGTTCGGCATCAGAAGTAAAAATTAATACGATTGCCAGAATTGATCATAATCCTGCAAGTGGAATCGCAAGAACTTCTAAAGAAATCATGTCGGATATTGTGATTATCGGCTGGCCGAGAAAAACAGGATTCTTAGATAAAATCTTTGGCGAAAATGTAGATTCTATTATCAATAATGTTGATAAAAGTTTGTTTATCTGTAAGCTGGAAAAGAATTTTATTGAAGAAAAAAGACTCGTTTTTGTTTGTCCGCCATTTTCAGAAAGAGGAAAAGGGTTTCATTTATTATTACAGAAAATCTGCCGTTTGTCTCAGGAATTAAGTATTCAGATTATTATTTATGCGGAATACGGCACGCATCAAGCTATTCAGCAGATTGCTTCTAATTTGAAATTAAATGCAAAATTAGGTTTCAAAAGTATTTTGGATTGGGAAAATTTTGAAAGTATCTCCGACGAAATAAAACTTACTGATTTAGTTGTTTTTAACCTTTCAAGAAAAGGTTCTGTTTCGTATCAATCCATCTTTGATAAACTGCCTCAGAAATTCGAGAAATCGTTTCCAGAGAACAATGTGATTTTAGTATATCCTCAAGACGATCGAAAAGAAAGTGCAATGGATGCTTACGAAGATTTTACTTCGACGCCTTTAGCAAAAGGTATTGAAGCCATTGAGCAGATTGGAAGAGGGATCGGAAGTATTTTTAATAAAAGTTAAATGATCAATTTTGAAATGAAAAAATGTAGTTTTTATCTGCTTATAGTATGTGTTTTAATTCTAGGTGGTTGTAAAAACAAAGCAAATAATTCGCCAGTAAGTGATTACGAAAAAGTTGTAATTGATCGGGAGAATAATGCGGGAACCAATCCTTTGAAAATTGATGGTACACGTATAAAAGAAATTCTTTTTGAAGTAAAAACTGATAATAAAGAATTTGAAAATGGAATTCAGACTTGGGTGAGTATTCAAAACTTCAAAAAAGAATCTATAAATTTAATAAACAAAGATGAAGTTGTAATTTCAGAAAAAGAGATCACAATTATAATTGATTATCCATTGACAAATGTTTACAGTTTTAATTTGAAATCTGAAAAAGGATTTACTAGAGAAAAACTTCTTACGGAAATAGGTGAAAACTATTTTAAACTTTATGAAGAAGAAGAAAAATCTGCATCTGTAAAAACGCAGCCAATGGAAGAAAGAGAAATGTACAATAGAAATCAAACTAACGGTAAGTATGGAATTTGGGGGCATGATATTGCAGATTTAGTTTTAACAGACATTCAGGTTTTTAAAAATAAAGATGGTAAATTAATAGTGTCACTCGGGATTGATTCTTAAACAAAGTATAAATTTTATTTATCTAAAATGAACCACAACGCCAAATCCATTCGTCCATTTATTGGAGCCAGAGATTTTCAAATCTCCAGAAAATTTTATCAAGATTTAGGATTTGAAGAAACGGTTTTAGCACACAATTTTTCTGTTTTTAAAACAGGAGAAATCGCTTTTTACCTTCAGGATTATTATGATAAAAACTGGATCGAAAACACCATGATTTTCTTAGAAGTGGATGATGTCGAAAGATATTACAATGATCTTGCTGCTTTAAATCTTACCAACAAATATGGAGTCAAATTAACGCCGATTCGTTACGAAGAATGGGGAAGCGAATGTTTTCTGCACGATCCGTCCGGGGTTTTATGGCATTTCGGTAAGTTTAAGTAAAAAAATAACTAGTGCCAAATTCCTGAAATCATCGGCAAAAAAATCATCTTAAACCAAAATCTCCTAAAACCCGCGTATTGCTTTTACGCTGATACCAATCGTTATAAACCAATTCTAAGTTTTTGACTTCAAATGCTCCAAAATCATAATCACGATATTTTTCTGAGATTTGAATTAACTTCTTCGGATCTTGAAGTTTATCCTGAAAACGCATTACTGTGGCATGCGCAGCAGAAATGGTATATCGGCTGTCTATACTTTGTTGTAAACCAGAATTTTTGAAGTTTTCACGAAGTTTATTTCGTAAATTATTCAAAGTTTCGTCGGTTGGAAATCCCTGAATCATAATGGCAGACGGCGATGCAGTCACGCCTTTAAACTGAATTTTAATGCTGTCAACTTCAACCAGACTTTTGCAGATAATTTCGATATAATCGCTGGGTGAGATTTGATTTAAAGTGAAATCTTCTGAGCAGGAAATAATAGACATCACCGTAATATGAATATCAGAATCGGGATAGAAATACTGCTCTGGTTCTGCTTTCCTCAAATCATACAGCAATAACTGTATTTCTGATTTTACCGCGTCACTCGGACGAATTAATAAAGTAATACCGAATCGAGAATCAGATTCCTTTTTAAGATGAGAATCAATTGCATATTTTTCGTCTAAAATAGCTCCTTTAGCTGTTTTATAAAGTTGATTGTAGTGCTCTTGTAAATTCATAAAGAATTATTTCTTTTTGGGTTTTTCTAAATTCTCTTTCACCCTAAATTTTACAATTTTGGTAATCAAATCAAATGGGATCGGATCTTTTAAGGGAAACTGAACAGAACCTTTTCCCGATTTGTACTTCGAAAGTTCTTCACGAAAAGCCTCATGACCCGTAGGAAGCGCATACAAACCAATATGATTTTTAAACGCAGCAAAATAAACTACAATTCCGTTTTGCTCAAAAGCCGGCATCGAATAACTGATTTTTTCTTTCGCGTCCGGAGCTGCTTTCTGAATCGTCATTCTGATTTTTTCTAAAATCTCCTGAACATCATTCGGAAATGCACCAATGTATTCGTCGATATTTTCGCGTTTTTTGACTTCCATAGGTTTTCGGGGTTTCAGGTTTCAGGTTTCAAGTTTCAGGTTTCAGGTTTCAGGTTTTGTTGGGATGTGAAATTAAACGCAAAGTTCGCAAAGGTTTTTTGTTTTGGAGGTTTTATAAAAGGCAAAGTTCGCAAAGCGATGTGTTAAAAACTTAGCGTGCTTAGCGTAAATCTTTGCGCACTTTGCGGTTAAATATATGTTCAAATGTCAACTTAAAACTTTAAACCTGAAACAAAATTAAATTAAGCTAATCCTTTCGGAAATCTGTCCAGAACCAAATTCAATTGTATTTTATGCTCTAAATACGCTTTTGCTCCAGCTAGAACCAACGTAAAACCTTCAGTAGAATTTCTGACTTGATCTATAATTTTATCGGTATCACCTTGAAAACCAGAATTGGTAATGCTCACAAAAGTTTCGTTTTCGTCTAACGGACTAAAAATCCATTCTACCAAAGTGGTTTCGTCTGGATTTCCCCATTCCACTACAATCTTTTTATTTTCCTGTAAAACCAAAGTAGTTACAGAAAGCGAAAAACCATACATTTCCCAAGTCCATTCTGTTTTTTGATTTTCTTCTAATTTTCCTGATCCTTTAGAAAACCAAAATTTACTGGTAATTTCCGGATCAATAAAAGCCTGAAAAACTTCTGAAACAGGTTTTCGAATCAGCATTTCGGCTTTTGCGAATTTGTTGTTTTCTGGTTTCATCTTTTTTTAGTTAGAAGTTATAGTTATATGTTTAAGCAAATGTAAATATACTCTATTTTTACTTTAGCCCTTAACTCTTAACATTTACTTTTAACTCATAACTCCTTCTTCTCAATCCATTTCCCAACTGTGGGCGCTTCATAATTTTTCATTTGATGCAATAAATCATCAATGTTGTCACTTACCAAAAGCATTTTCTGGTTGACTTCTTTTAACAGACCTTTTTCGGTCATTGTTTCGAGCAGAGTAATTAACGCATCGTAGAATCCGTTGATGTTTAAAATTGCGATTGGTTTTTTATGAAGTCCAAGCTGTGCCCAAGTCAACATTTCAAAAAGTTCTTCCAGAGTTCCAAACCCGCCTGGAAGCGCAATCACACCATCGCACAAATCGTTCATTTTAGTTTTTCTTTCGTGCATGCTTTCTACCAAAATCAATTCAGTTAAACCTAAATGCGCGATTTCTTTAGAGCGTAAAAAGTTCGGAAGGACACCGATTACTTTTCCGCCTGCATTAAGCGCAGCATCTGCAACTGCTCCCATTAAGCCAACGTTTGCACCACCGTAAATCAATTCTATATTTTGTTCTGCCAGAGTTTTTCCAACTAAAGCAGCTTGTTCTTCGTAAATTTTGTCTGTACCAAAACTAGAGGCACAGAAAACTGTTATTCTTTTCATTTTTTTTTTAGGGGTTAGGGGTTAGGAGGTTAGGAGTTAGGGGTTGGGAGTTAGGGGTTAGGAGTTAGGAGTTAGGAGTTAAAAGTTAGGGGGTATAGGTTAAGAGTTTTGTGTTATTATGTGTTATATGTTATATGTTAGAAGTTATGTCTTTTATATGATATGGATTAAAGTTTAAAAAATCGTACAAATAGTATCAAGCCTTTAATTTGACTCATAACCCATACCGCATAACTTATACCCCATAACTCCTAACTCCTAACCTATAACTCACAACCCTTAAATATCTCATAAACAAAATTATGTCTCGAAGGTTCATTGTAATAGGCAACTTCTTGTTCGTCTATTTTTATTGCGCCTAATTTTTCTATTGCTTTTTGCGAACGGAAATTTTCGGCACCAATATGAAACTGAACTTTATCAACGGCTTGAAATGCATAATCCAGCATCATTTTTTTTACCTGAGCATTAAATCCTGTTCCCCAGAACTTTCTTCCGTAAAAAGTGTAGCCGATAAAAACACTTTTATTTTCAGGTTCGTAATCGTAAAAACGGGTACTTCCAGCAACTTCGTTTGTGGTTTTATCAATGATAAGAAACGCGCCTTTGCTTTCTATTGCACCTTCGAAAAAGTTTAAAAATACCTCTCTTTCATATCGATTTTTATTCGGATGCTGTTCCCAGATTAGCGGATCTGAAGCTACTTCAAAAAGATTTTCAAAATCAGTTTCTTGTAACGGGACTAATTTTACAGTCTCGTTTTCTAATATTTCGGGTTGCAAATTTAAGTTCATTTTTTTGATTTTTAAAAGTGTTTTTTTACTGCAGATTATTAGGCTTAAAAATGATTTTGTTTTGAAATGATAAACAATCTCTATATTCTCTTAATCTGCACGCAAGAGACATTTTCCATCTTAATTTTTCTACCTGTTTTTTGGAGCATTCCCGTCTTTTCATTTCGTTCAAAAACGATTACGTTTCCCGAAATTACGTTTGTGGCAACCAGAAATTTACCACTTTCGTCAAGGGCAAAAATTCTGGGATGTTTGCCATAAGTTGATTGATAGCCAATATTTTTCAGTAATCCATTTTCATCGATAGAAAAAATAGCGATGTTATTTTCTTTACCGCGATTTGCGGCATATAGAAATTTTCCATCAGGAGAAATATGAATATCAGAACTTTCAAAACCTTCTTTTGTTTTTTCGGGATGCGTTGGAATACGCTGAATTTTGGTCAAAACACCATTTTCATAATCGTAAACACTGATCTGTCCGGCCATTTCTTCAATACTATATCCAATTTTTTGATTGGGATGAAAAGTAAAATGTCTCGGTCCAGCCTCTAAATCGGTTTTAATGAACGGAAATTTAGTTTCCACCAAAGGCTGTTTTAAATTTTCATCAAAGGCATAACAGCGTATTTTATCTGCGCCCAAATCGGGTAAAAACAAATAATCATAATTAGGCGAAAAGACTGCCGAATGTACGTGCGAACGGGTTTGCCTGTCTTTATGCACACTCCCATCCGAATATTGGAAATTTTGAGCAAGCGAATCAATTTTTCCATTTTCTAAAATCGGATGAACCGAGACACTTCCTTCAGTATAATTGGCGTTTACCAGCCATTTGCCATTTTTGTGTACCGAAACATAAACGGGATTTTCGCCTCCGCTGGATTGTTTGTTTAAAAAAGTAAGCGATTTTTTTTCAGGATTAAATTCAAAACTGCTCACACTTCCCGCATTTGGCGTTTTAGTATCAGTGCAGGCATATACATATTTGCCGTTTGGAGCAATGGTCAAATACGAAGGATTAATAACGTTTTTTACGGATGTAATTTTGTTTAAATTTCCTTTAGCATCCAACTCAAAAACCTGAATCGATTCTGCATTTACATCCCGATTGTACGAACCTAGAAAAACATACGTATTTTGAGCAAAAGCCGTTAGTGTAAACAGGAATAAAAAGTATAGAAATAATATATTTTGTTTCAAGACGACTGTTGTTAGTAGTTAATAATTTAAGTAGAGAAATGTTTAGAACCTCAGTAACTCTGAATCTTTTTTTTTTCTAAACAACTTCTTTCCACCACTGTTTAAATTGCTGTTTTTCATTTCGCAATTCGACCAATTCTCCAATCATTGGAGTAATTAAAGGAAGCGGATTTTCTGAATTTGTGTTTAATGCCGTTATTCTTTTTAAAGGTTCGTCCCAAGGATGAAGCGCCAATACAAATTTGGAAGAATGAACAGGAAGCACCCGTTTTGGTTTTAATTCTTTTAATGCGTTTATAACATCTTCGGGCGTATTATGAATGTATTTCCATTTTTCATCGTACTGACCGTTGTCCATAACAGCAATATCAAACGGACCGTATTTTTCGCCAATTTCTTTATAATGGGAATCGTAACCGCTGTCACCTCCCAAATACATTTTAAAATCTTTGGATTCTAAAACGAAAGAAGTCCAAAGTGTATTGCATCTTTTAAAACTTCTTCCCGAAAAATGCCTTGCCGGAACGGTATAAAGCGTCAAATTCGGGTCTAGTATTACTTGATTGTACCAGTCTTTTTCGATAATATTTTCTGTTGGAAAACCCCAAAATTCAAAATGAGAACCCACTCCAAGAGCCGTGATCACTTTTTTTGTTTTGGGTTTGAGTTTTAAAATAGTTTCATAATCCAGATGATCATAATGATCGTGGGTGATCAATAAATAATCAATTTCTGGAAGATCATCAACCGTATAAATATCAGTTCCCTTAAAAGATCTCGTAGTGCCTGGAACAGGAGAGGCATTACCGCTGAAAACAGGATCAATCAAAAAACGTTTTCCTGCAAGCTGCAGGTAATAAGACGAATGTCCGAACCAAACCAAAACATCATGATCGAGAGGCAGCTCTAATAAATTTGTTTTGATGGACGGAATCAAATCAGTCGGTTTCTTTCTGGGTGCTTTTTTGAAAAAGAAGTCATAAAACAAAGAATAATAAGTGACTCCTTCAGCGAGATCCGGCGTATAATTTTGGTTTTCAAATTTTCCATTCTTATATTGAGGGGAGTTCAAAATAAGTTTTAACCTTTCGCCAGATGGTGCTTTTCCAAATTTTGGCTGCTGCATAAAACCCCAAAAAGCAATTGCAAAAAGCGTAATTATAAGTAAGAATGTGATCATTTTTTATTTTGAAGGGTATAATTTTTGGATGTATTCTGTAGAAAGTGAAATGATCTTTTTTAAAATTTCTAAGTCTACATCGGCTAATTTTTTGATGTAAATACAGGCTTTAGAAGAAGTATGTTTCCCGAGTTGAGATAAAAGCGTTTCTCTTTTTTCTTCTGGCAGATAGAAGTAAACAGTAATTGCCGCTTTTCTTGGCGAAAAACCGGCTAATGGAGCATCGCCCTCATGTCCGCTGTCGTATTTATAATGATAACTTCCGAAACCAATAATACTCGGCCCCCACATTTTTGGCTCAAAACCTGTTGTTTCCTGCATGATTTTGAGAAGTTCAAAAGAATCGTTTCTTTTTACTTCACTTTCAACAGCGTTAATAAAATCGGTAACACTGTCTTGGGTTTCGGTGGTTTTATTGGCTGCCATTTTTTTATTGTTTCGGGTTGAACAAATTACTTTTTAAAAGCAGTTTTTTGATGGTAATTCCCGTTTTATAAAACAAATCAGAATTGGCATTCATCTCGTTTTCTAGAACAATTATACTCACATCGCTTTCAGGAAAATACAAATTTACTGAAGAAAATCCATTGCCTAAACCTGTATGCCCATAATATTTTGGAGATTCTTTGTCTACAATTCTAAGGCCGTAGCCGTAACCCACTTTTTCTGTTCCAAAAACATTATGCTGGGCAAGAATGTTGTATTGCAGCATTAATTGATACGTTTCTGGTTTTAAGATTTTCCCCTTATGCAGGTTGTTGTTCCAGATCAATAAATCATTGGCAGTTGAAATAATACCAGCAGACGGAACTTTTTCTGGAGTAATTAGAGAATTAGCAGCTTTTTCTAAAGCATCTTTATCATTCATATAACCTGTCACCAAATTTCTAGTGTTGTCCTTAGAATAACAGAATGTATTGTTCATTTTAAGCTTTTTAAAAAGTGCTTCTGCCATTACTGCGTAAGGCTTTTTAGAAACAGATTCTATGATCATACCTAAAAAAGGATATCCTTCGTTGCCGTATTTAAACTCGGTTCCTGGTTTAAAAGCCAAAGATTTATTTGGATCCACAATTCCGTGGGTATGATTTAATAACTGATGAACTGTAATCGAATCTGTCCAGCTCTGTTTTAAATTGTGCAGATATTTTTTAATCGGAGCCTGTAAATCAATTTTTCCTTTTTCTACTTCTTGTAAAATCAAAACAGCTGTAAATTGTCTTGTATTAGACATAATTTCAAATTGACTGTCTAATTTTAAAGGTGTTTTTTTATCAAAGTCTGCAAAACCAACAGCTTTACTGTAAACCGCTTTTCCGTTTTTAGAGATTAAAATTGTCCCATTAAATTTAGGCGAAGAGACCAGTAATGTGCTATCTGTTTGAGCAGAGATTTTGTCGTTTTTCTGTGCAGACAAAATACAATTGGTCAATAAAAAAAGAATGGTAAATAATCTGAAAATTGGATTCATTATGGGTTTATGGTTTACGGTTTTGTTGTTTTTGATAGTGTATTTTAGTGCTAAAACATGCCATTTTCATTAACAGCGTCTTTGGGTACGGGTTGTCCTAAATCCCAAAATTCCACGATTTTATCTCCATCAAACTTGAGAATATGAACAACTGCAAAACCAGCGTCAACAGGTGTTTGTTTTAAGTGTGAATGAACGGCAACTAAATTTCCGTCTTCTAATATATGATGAATTTTAAAAGTCTTATTCGGATTTGTTCTTGCAGATTCTTCCATTGCCAGCATTAATGTATCGGCATCGCCTTTAAAATAAGCATTGTGATGTTTGAATTTCTTTCCGACATACAATCTAAAACCTTCATGAGAATGTCCGTTCGCCGCCAATTTCAGGAAGTTTTTTGCAATTTCTTTCTTAGTCATGATTCAAAATTTTAAAGCAAACTAAGTTATGAAAATTAAGAATCTCTTTTTTGCAAAAAAGCAAATCAAAAATTATAAAATTACGGGTTTCAAAAAATGCAGGTTAAATGTCTAAAAGAAAAAAAATGACACTGACAAAACAGATTTACTTCGTAAAGAAAGCTGCTGTAAACGGATACTTAAAAATCTTTTATCGTTTAAATCTGTGTGAAATAAAAAACTAAACTTCCTCTGATTTTATTTTAGAAAGATCCAATCCTAGTTTTGTAAATTCTTTTTCGCCAAGTTCTGTAATGTAAAAATGCTTATCAGCAGGATTCTTTCTGGCGATCCAGTTTTTGTCTGCAAAATTTTCTAAGAGAAGTTCTCCAAGCTTACCGCCCAGATGTTCGTAGCATTTTTTTGCGGGTTTTATTTTTGTTTGCATTTGTCTAATTTTTCTTTTTCGAAGCTATTTTCGCAGCCAAATAAGCCATCGGAATATAAGCAAGAACAGCATCTGCCAATGAAAACCAAATTGGTGAAGGAAGGGTAAAAATCATCATAATGCCTCCAAATAAAAAGAATGCACCAATAACCAAAGCCAGTTTCATTTTATGATTAAAAGCTATTAAGGCCGTAACGAAAGCCCCTGCAAAAGTTCCGACTGCGTGTGCTAAAAACGGAAAAATAAAATGTTTGGGTTCAAACAAGTGCATCGTAGCTTTCAGGCCTTCGGCAGTAGTAACATCGGCACCTTTTGGAGGCGGTATTACAGAACCGCTTATACTGATAATCGCCATATTGACAACGCTTCCAATAAAAAGACCAAGAAGTACAGCTAAAATGTTTTTAAAAATGGGGTTCATATTTTTCGGTTTTTAGTGGGACTAAATTTATGAAAAATATAGATTGTTGCCGCAATAATTTTCAACTAAAAGACTGTCGAAAAGCAATTGGAGAAATATTGGTTTTGGTTTTGAACAATTTGCTAAAAGACTGCTGATGCTCAAAGCCCAGCTCAAAAGCAATTTCGCTGATTGATAAGCTGGTAGTTGAAAGTTTTTCTTTTGCTTTTTCGATCAATTTATTATGAATGTGCTGCTGCGTGCTTTGTGCGGTTAACGATTTTAATAAACCGCTTAGATAGTTTGGCGAAACATTTAGATTTTCGGCTATTTCGTGTACTGTCGGCAGCCCTTTCTTTTGCAGAGAATCACTGCTGAAATAGTCTTCCAGCAGTTTTTCTAAGCGTGATAAAATTTCGTGATTACTTATTTTTCTAGTAATAAACTGTCTGTTGTAAAAACGTTCTGAATAGGTAAGGAGCAATTCTATCTGAGCAATAATTACATCCTGACTGAACTTATCAATATTGGATTGGTATTCTTGCTGAATATTTTTAATAATGTCCAGAATCATTTTTTGTTCTTTGTCCGAAAGGTGCAAAGCTTCGTGAACGGCATAACCAAAATACTCGTATTGTTTGATTTTCTGCGCCAGCGGTGTATTCCATAAAAAATCGGGATGAATCAATAACGAATATCCTGTATGCTGTAATTCGGCATTTCCTTCGATAGAAAAAACCTGTCCTGGTGCAATAAATAGTAAAACGCCTTCTTTAAAGTCATATTCCTGCTGGCCGTAACGCATTTTGGCATTGGCATTTTTCTTTAAAGCAATCGAATAAAAATCGAGAATGAGACTTTTAGGTTCATTTTCGTTTAGGTATTTAAGATCTTCAAAATTGTAAACGCTCACCAGCGGATGTTCTGGTTTTGGCAAATCACGAAATTCATGAAACTCGCTGATGCTTTTTATTCGGTACGGTTGAGAAACGCTCATAGAAGTAGTTACTAATTACTGATTGTATTTTGCAGCAAAATCTTTTGCATAAGCTGCCAGCTTTGTTTTTCCCATTTCGGCTGGTCGGTTTTGATAATAATCTTCACCTAACAATCCGTTGTAAAGTCCTGCGTACATTTCGACTAAGCCTTGGGCGATTTTTGGCTGCATTCCAGCATTAATCAATCCTTCCAAAACCTGTTCGTCGCTTACTAGAACCCATTTTAAATCTGGTTTTCCAATCGCTGCGCCCAAAATTGCAGCCGACTCGTTTCCTGTTAATTCCTCGCTTGATACGTAACGTATTTTTTTTCCGTTTAATGGAGCCGTAAGTTCCTCTGCAGCAGCTGCTGCAATATCTAACGGAGAAACCCACGGAATCAATTCGCCGGCGCCGTAATTGGCAAATATACTTCCTGAATTTTTTATCATCGGTATATAGGCCTCGAGATTATAGAAAAACGAAGTTGGACGCATAAAGGTAATCGAAACATCTGAAAGCTGCTCCAAAATGCTTTCGATTTCATTATATCGCTGAATAATTCCAGAGTTTTTTTCTAAATGGGCTCCAATACTGCTTAAAAAAACAACGCGTTTTACACCCGATTTTTCGATGGCTTTGGCATAATTATTTCCGATTTTACGTGTAAAAGTATCTAAATCAAGATTTAGATCAAAATAATTGGCACGCGGAATCATGCAATAAACAGCGTCTGCACCAGTAAAAGCCTCGGTGAGAAAATCTAAATCGTTTACAGAACCGATCAGTGCTTTTGCGCCTATTTTTTCGATTTCGTTTTCTCTTTCGGCACTGCTTGTTATTACTGAAACAATATGACCTTTTTGCACTAACTCCTCTGTTAATGGCTTACTGATGTTCCCTAAAGAACCTGTGATTGTAATTTTCATTTTTTGTACTTTTTAGATTAGTACAAAATTGCTTTAGATCTGCAGATTTAATTTAGCCAAATCTATTATTGTGTTAGCCAAAAAAAGATACTTAAAGCCAATTCGTTAATTTGATGATTAATAGATAACGTAACTCTTGTTAATCTTAAAATGACTTAATGTTATTTTTTGGATAGTTTTCTTTCGGCTGCTGTTTGTGGTTTTCCGCTGGCGTTGGGTTCGCCTTTGCCTGTTGTGATTAGTTTTTTTAAACTGTTCTGTATGTAATTGGTCCAGCCCGATTTGCAGACTTCATAGCATTCGTATTCTGGAACCAAACCAATATGTGTAAAAGTCAATTCTGTTTTAGTATCTTTTTTAGAAATTTCAAAAACGGCTTTGGTATTCGTCCATTCCGTATCGTCTTTAGTAAAACTAAAATAATTTTCTTCAATCAGCCAGACGATTTTCTGGTTTTGGATAACTTCTATCAATTTTATTTTACAGCGATGCACCTCTTCATAATGATAGTTAAATTCATCATTTAGATTTGCTGTATTTCCTTCAATTTCTTCCGACCACCAGCCGCGTACATTTTGTATGGCTTTAAAAACAATTTCGGGAGATTGGTCAACTAGTAGGGTTGTAGTAAAATCTTGTGCACTCATTTTTAAAGATTTAAAAAGTTAGTACAACAAAATTACCTTTTAATAGTCAATTCATCAGGTATTTAAGAGACAAATAAAAGGGGGATTTCAGACAAATATATTTGATGAATTGTACTCTTACCTAAATAATCCAATCAATAAATTGATAATATAAATGGGTGTTGCTATAAAAATTATAACTAAAAAGGCGATAACTAAAATTGTATTTAATGTCAAGTAACCATCATACAGAGGAAAATCACTGTGAATAAAAAGTTTAGTATAAAAGAAAACGCCCCAATACAATACAAAACTTCCAATTAAAATAACAGAATGTATTATAACCAAATAGTTAACCAGACGCTTATTTAATTTTTTCTGAACCAGCCAATATCCAAGTCCTGTTATAAAATAAGCGAAAAACAAAATAATGGCGAAATCGTAATTACCTAAAACGAAATACGTATCATGGATATTGACATCAACGGTTGCTTCTTTGCCAAGAAGCAATGCAATTACAATTATTAGTAAAGAAACAATCCAGAATACATGATAAATTTTAATTTTCTGTAGATTAAACATAATCTGCCAGCATTACGAAGCTTAAAACGACTGAAAAAAGAACTAAAACACTTAGGAGACCAATTACAAAAACTCTCCATCCGCCATGCGTTTCGCCGCCATTGCTAAGATGTTTCTGAATCTCTTTTTCTTGGTATGTTTTTAGGAAATAAGAAGTAATTGAAACATATATAATAGGAAAAATAAAGCTCGGAATATTTTCTGGTAATAAACACGCCAATACAATGATTAGTACAGAAAGAAGAATAGTAAAAAGCCATGTCTTTTTTGCTTTCTCTAAATCATTAAAAACTTTAAAATTTTCTGAAATGCAATAACCCGCAACAAGAGGGCCAGCTAAGAAGGTTCCTACTCTAATGGCATTTTCGGAATAAATTTTTTCTGTTGGAATTTCTTCAAAAACTGATTTGTCTATTGTTTCCTCTGGCAGCATTTGGTATAATTAATGGGTTAAATATTTTCGATAAAAATAGAAATTAAACGTCATAAAATTCTTCGTTTAATGATTTTATTTTCTCCGGAATTTTATCGATTACCTGAAAATGTGTTGGCATTACATTTTCCAGGTCTAAAGTACCGCCCAGAATAATCATTTCTTTTTCTTCAAAACGTTTTCCAAGACGATCTTCCAGCATTATTTTTACCATACTTGGTGCAATTTCGGTTTCGTTAAGAAATTCGTTTGGATGGCCGGCAGTACAAATAACCAATCCAAGCGGAATAGTTTTCATTTTTTTGGAAGTTTCAGTTTGTCCATAAGCATATCCCACAGAGTATACGCGGTCAAACCAGCCTTTTAATTTTGCCGGACAGTCGCTCCACCAGACAGGGTAAAGAAAAATGATGCAGTCGGCTCTTTCTATTTTTTCTTGCTCAAGTAAAACGTCTGCAGGAGCAGGGAGTTCAGTTTTGGCAAAACCTTCGCGTTCGTATTCGGATTCAGACAAATCACTTTGAAAATTCTGAGCATATAAATCGGAGATTTCGATGTCAAAATTTTCGGCTTTTAAAACAGATTTTAGTCGTTCTAAAACCTGAAAAGTATAAGACTTTTTACTTGGATGTGCGTAAACAATTAAAATATTCATAGAGGTAAAAATTAGATAGTATCTTTTGCATGACGAATCCAATGAGGGGCGTCGTTTATATTTTCTCGCAATAGTAAATTAAGCTGTGCCGCATGATGCTGCACATGCCGCATATTGTAAAGCAGTATTTCAACCATATTATAGCGCATGGTTTTCGATTCATTCTCCCAATTGCTGTTGTAAATTTCATCGGTCATATTGGCAATTAAGTTTTTGCATTTTTCACGGCAAAATTGCAGATAATCAAGAACTTCTGTTTTGGTGTAAATTCTTTCAGGAAGCCGATCTTCAAATTCAGATAAAGAAAAAGGATGGGGAGGAGTAAACCCTGCGGGATTGAGTGTAAGGTAATAATCGAGAAAAAAGACACAATGAAAAGCATTATAGCCAAATTGCCGCTCGGTATCCCAAAACGATTCAGGACAAAATTTTACAGCATTTTGGAGCATGTCAATGCTTGCTCCAAATTGTTTCCACAGTATTTTTTTTAAGGATTGGTCCATAAATTAATATTTAACAGGAATTTAAAATCATATAAAGTTAATTCTTATTTTTAACCAACTGCAAACCAATTCCAATTATGACAAAAAACTTTTACACAGCGTTATTGTTTATAGCGACTTCCATTACTGCCGCAGCACAGCTAAAATCACCTTCAGAATTTATTCCGAATTACGGAAAACAGATCAGTTATTACCATCAAGTGGAGGATTATTTTAAATACCTGACAGAGAATTCGAAATTGATCAAAAAGCAGCAGTACGGTTTAACCAATGAACAGCGTGATTTGAATGTTTACTTTATTTCTGCTCCCGAAAATTTGGAAAACCTAGAAGAAATCCGAAACAATAATCTGGCTTCAATCGGACTTTCTACAGCTAAGAATACTGCTGTTGGAGATAAAATTATAGTGTGGCTGAGTTTTAATGTTCATGGAAATGAATTTGCAGGTACAGAAAGTGCCATGACGGTTGCATATGAACTTTTAAATCCGTCGAATGAGAAGACCAAACAATGGCTTAAAAATACGGTTGTCGTTTTAGACCCTTGTATTAATCCCGACGGCTATTCGCGTTACGGAAACTGGCTTAGGGAAATCTCAGGAAAAAAAACACATCCTGGTTTATACGACCGCGAACATATGGAAGTCTGGCCGGGAGGCCGATACAATCATTATCTTTTTGATTTGAACAGAGATTGGGCGTGGCAGACACAAGCCGAATCGCAGCAGCGTTTAAAATTATACAACCAATGGATGCCTCAGGTGCACACCGATGTGCATGAAATGAGTTACAATTCGCCATACTTTTTTCCGCCCGCAGCAGAACCGCTTCATGAGTTTATAGAACAGTATCAAAAGGATTTTCACAATGTTTTAGGTAAAAATATTTCGCAGCAATTTGACAAACAAAACTGGATGTACAATACCAGAGAACGTTTTGATCTGTTTTATCCAAGTTATGGAGATACTTATCCAACTTACAATGGTGCCGTCGGATTAACATTAGAGCAGGGCGGTATAGGAGCCGGCCGTGAAGTGACGATGGAAAACGGCGCAAACGTTACTATAAAAGACCGTTTGACACATCATGCCACAGCGGTATTGACAGTGGTAGAAAGCGCCGCTTCGCAAAAAGAGGTTTTGTTAAAAGGTTTTAGGGATTTTCATGCAAACGCACGAAAAAAAGCCAAAGGAATTTACACGATGTATGTTTTAAAGAACAATGCAAAAGCAGAACAATTGGCGGAATTACTAAAAAAGAATGACATCGAATTTAGCTATGCCGATGCAGCTACCAGTGCTTCGGGTTTTCATTATCAAAACAAGAAAAACGAAAGTTTTAAAATTGAACCCAACGATTTAATCATAAAAGCAGACCAGCCGAGATCTGTTTTAGCACAGGTTTTGTTTGAGCCCAATCAAAAACTAAATGATAGTTTGTCATATGATATAACGGCTTGGGCTTTGCCATTGGCGTATGGAATTGAAGGTTATGCTGTCAAAAATGCACTTTCGCTAAAAACGAAAGCTTCTATTGAAATCGCTCCTAAAAATATTCCAGAAAGTGTTTATGCTTTTTATGTGCCTTGGAACAGCAGGGTTTCGGCTCAGGTGGTTTCTTCTTTGCACCAGGCGGAAATAAAAGTGCGTTCGGCAATGAAAAAAGCCGTTTTCGGAACTTTAACAATCGAACCTGGAGGCTTAATTATTAGCCGTGCAGATAATCCCAAAATTGCTGATTTTGAAAAAACGGTCAGCGAAATCATTAAAATTAAATCGGATTACAGCTTTATCTCAACTGGATTTTCTACCAATTCTAAAGATATTGGAGGAGAAAATTTTGTGCTTTTAAAAGCGCCAAAAATCTTAATGCTTTCTGGAAAAGGAATTGTTTCGACAGAATTTGGAGCCAATTGGCATTATCTGGATGAAGTTGTTAAATATCCCGTAAGTATTGTAGAAACTACCAATTTCAATCGTGTTAAATTATACAACTACAATACTTTGATACTTTCTGACGGTTCTTATGATTTTTCTGAAGACCAGAAAAAACAAATCGACGAATGGATTAAAAACGGAGGAAAAGTAATCGCGATGAGCAGCGCCATTTCGTTGTTTCAGGATCGCGAGGGTTATGCCTTGAGTATGTTTGCGAGTAAAGAAGACAAAGAAAAATCGGAGAAAGAACAAAAAGAAATCGAACTTAAAAAACGCTTTTTAGACTTTGAAGGTTCAGAACGAAGAGAAATCTCGGGTACCATCCCTGGTGCGATAATCGAGAACAAATTAGACAAGACGTATCCAATGGCTTTTGGTTTAGGAAACACGTACTATAGTTTAAAAACCAACGAAAGATCGTTTTCACTTTTAAAAAATGCCATCAATGTGGCGTATATCCCGAAAAACTTTTTGAGTTATGGTTTTGTTGGAAATGATATCAAGAAAAAACTTCCCGAAACAGTGACTTTTGCAGTTGACAAAAGAGGCGACGGAAATGTAATTTACATGATGGACAATCCGCTTTTTAGAGGATTCTGGGAAAACGGTATTTTGTTGTTCAGTAATGCGCTTTTTTTCAGGTACTAAGGCTCAAGTTTTTTTAAAGGTTCATTTTTTTGCCGCGAAGAAGCTGAGATACAACGTTTTTTAAAGGTTTAAAAGTTTGCAAAAGATCAAAAATCATTTTTTTGTAAAAAACTTTAATCATTGCCTTCGCGCCTTCGCGGCAAAAAATCATCTTAGAGACTTTCTCTCGTTTTCGAGCATTTTTTCGATATTAAAATAAATACCGTCTATTTTGTATCTGCCTTTTTCTAAGCTGAAATAATTACAATTACCAGTTAATGCCTGCGATTTGGTCTCTATTTCAAAAAAACGGAGCATGATGTATTCATGTTCAACAAGCAAAACATGAAATCCTGTTTCGCATTGTTTTCCGTCACCAGAAGAAAAAATCACATTCATAATGTTATGAAACTTAAAAGATGCCGTTTTTGCAGCTGTTTCGTCTCCTTTTAGGTGGTAAACATAGGCGAGATAGTTGAGCTGTTTTAGATCAAAAGGAAAATCGCTTAGCGAATGATTGATTAATTGGATGATTTGATCATAATCTGATGTGCTCAGTTTGTCATTGTTGTAAAACGCGATAAGTTTTTCTTCGTCTGGAGATTTCCAATAAGCATTGTATTTGGGCTGAAAAAAGTATCCGAAATACAAATGACGAAACTCATCAAGTGTTAACAGCGTGTCATTTTTGGTTAAACGATCCATTAATTTAGGATAATAATAAGAAGATTTTTTATTGGTTATTTCTTTTTGAATTGCCTTATAGTCGGGTGCAATAAAACTGGTTTCCTGAGCAGAAATGGCATTACCTAAAAACAGAAATAGCAGAATGATAATTTGTTTAAACATGGTTTTGAGTGTTTTTAGATAATTTGTTTTATTTAAAGTTACAAATTAAAACCATTCTTTAGTAGGAAAAAAGTCTAAAAAATATTTCGATTTTTATTATATCCGAACAAAGCCAAAAACCAAAACAGTCGCGGTATTTATCATTTAAAAAGAGAGGGAGCGCTATGATAATGCTTAAAATCGATAAAGGTTTTGAATTACGGAATATCGGTTATCCATTTGCCTTGTTCTTTGGCCAGATCGATGAGTTTCTGCCCGTGTTCGGTCATTAATTTTTCCCGAATCAAGCGTTCAGCTCTTTCGATATTGGGTTTGCTCCATTTACTGGTTTTGGGGTTGCGATGCGAAAAAGTGAGATAATAACTTTCGGCGTCTCGTTTTTTACACAAGCTGTCGATCCACCCAAAACAGAGTGCTTCTTCTGTAGCTTCGATTAAATTGACGCTTGGTGTTTTACTTTTTTTATGGTATAAAATAAGCCAGACCGATTTTTCGGTCTGGCTGTTTTCTGTAAGCCAATTGCGCCAATCTTGTCTGCTTGGTGCATAAACGGCCAATTTTCCGTCTTTAGTTTCCATAACCTATTTATTTTTGTTATAAAGATAAAATGACTTCGTGACAACAGTTTGTCAGTAGTAAAATTACTTTTTATCTGTTTGAAAAATAAATTGTTACGGTGTTTTTTAAAGTCCCATCTGTTTTCTGATGTCGATATTAAAACCGTATTGTTCTTCAACAGGAATTATTTTTCGAACCGTTTTGTTAATGTCCTGACCTTCTTCTGTCCATAGAAACGGGTAAAAATTGAAAACTTTATCCCCATTTAGTTTAGAGACTTCATCTCTCCATTTTTCCCATCGGCTTCCTTCGTAAAACTTATTCAAATCGTTATTAAAACAGAATAATAAAAATTCGGAGTACGAAATATCCAGCGCTTCGTATTGCAGGTTATCTGGCGAGAGATAGTACATTTTTCCTAAATCTGTGCCAAGTGCGCCGCCGTTTAAAATAAAAAAACCGCCCAAAGCATCGTCTGCAACTAATAAAAAGCCTGGTTTTTCGCCAAATTCTTTAAACGATTTTCCTTTATTCCATTCTGGCAGAGTTCTGTCTAGTCTTGCATTTCCAGAACCCAGAATTCTGATCCAGCCATCGTCTACCAAGATACCGCCGGTTTTGTAAACTACGGCTCCCAATGCAGAATCCGTTGTAACTTGTGTCTGGTATAGTGCGTCTTTGGCTTTTTGAGGGTCGGCAGGCAGTATTTCGATTTTGTTTGAAGCTTTTCCTGACCATTCCTGCAAATCTTTCCAGCCTAGGTTTTTGGTGTTTGTTAGTTCGTTTACAGGTCTCATTTTAGTTTGAGAAAAGGTATTTAGGGTTATAAATAAAAAAGCTGCGGCAGTTAAAAATTTCATTTTGATTGTAATAGTTTTTGAGTTGTTTTATGTTAATCGGATGAGTACTCCTTTTCGTTTGACAATATTTTTATAATCCCATTGGATTTCACGGCCTTTTTGCAGCCATCTTTTTAAATCTTCTTTATTGATTTGCGAAACTTCTGTAAAACGAATTTCGGCTGCTTTAAAAGAGCCTTCGTTTTGCAGTTCTTCTTCGTCAAAAGATTGTCCGCTCCAAAACAGCAGTCTTACAGAACCTTTTAGCTTGCTGTAGCCCACAATCGGGTTTCCGTCAAGAAACCAAACCGGATGTGCGTGCCAGATTTTGTTTTCGGCTTCGGGTAAATTTTCATTTATGATTTCATACAAAAGATCGCAGATTTCTTTGTCCGAATCGATTTGAGCGTTGTTATAATTCTGTATTTCAGTTTTCATATAAATGGTTTTTTAGTATAGAAAAGTCTTGAAAAATAATTCTAAAAGCTCTTTTTATGAAAATTAGAATTAAAAGTATCACTGATATTAGTAACAAAATCTTTTGTGTATTCTCCCGTCGGGTCAAGATCAGGATCCAAAATTGTTATTTCGAGTCCGCTCAGCTCTGGACTTTGAAATAAGTACGAAGTGAGTTCGTTAAATTCGTCATACGTCAAACCGTCTGGAGTTCTGCTGTCTACGCAAGGCATTATCATATCGTTTAAAACATCTACATCGATATGCAGCCAAAAGCCGTCCAGTTTTTTGTTTCGAACTTCTGAAAGAAATAATTGTGCCGTATTTCTAATGCCTTTTTTTCTTAATTCCCGAAGGCTTAAATAGGCTGCGGTAGATTTTCTAATCTCATTTTCGTATGCATCGTCATACTCGCGGTTGCCGACACACCAAAGGTTTTCTTCTTTTATATAAGGCGATAAGTTAAGAATGTTGCTTAGTTTTGGATTCCCGTTACCCGTCACTAGAGATGCTGCCATACCGCCGGCACCGCCGGTTTCAGATAAAGCAATATCCATAAAATCGGTATGCCCGTCGAGATAAAATAAACCGTAATTGCCTTTTTGTTTGAGCGCCGCTGCAACTCCCAAAAGAATACTGCAGTCGCCGCCAAGGATGAACGGAAATTTTTTCTGACTGATTAAATTGTTGATCAAATAGGCCTGTTCTCTCGCATAACTTACAAGTGAATCGGCATTTAGAAAATGGGTTTCAGAATCTTTTACATTAGAATATTGCGACGGGGTTATTCTTGTAACATGCTCTGTATTTAAGGATTTGTGTAAATTATGTTTCCACAGCCAGTCTGGCAGACGATTTACGCCTGGTGCTTTTCCTGGTTGAGGTTCTTTTAAACCCAAATTAGAAGGAAATTCAACAATGTATATTTCTTTCATAAGAGAATAATTTGGAGCATAAAGTTATTAAAATAAATTCCCGTTTACCTCAGAATTTAGTTTTTTCGATTTAAATCGGTAATTAGTAAAGGATTGTTTTCTTTTAATTTTTGAACTAATGCTTCAACCGTTTCTGGATTTGCGATAATATTCTCGTATTCCTCAGTAGTTATTCCTACGATTTGTAAAAAGGAAACTTCTCCGTGAGGAGTTTGTTTTTTCTGAATTTCAGGATCTGCAATAATGACCAATGCCGTAATATCGGTTTCGGTATTAAGACGTATCGGCCCATTAGCAGGCATGTAATGAAACTCTTCAAACCAATTACCACTGCTGAAAACGTATTTTGCAATATTTTGTAACAAAGCCACCGCCCAGCTCGGATTGCCGTTATCGGCTTCAAATGGTTTTAGTCTAAAAGTGAGTTCAAATCCCCATTTACTGAATTCTCCATCTGCTTTTTCTTCATCATAATACAATTCAGAAAATCCGTAAGTAACAAAATGATAATGCTCTTCTTGTGTTTTACTTTCGTAATAACTTACCCCGTCAAGCGGATGCTCGCCTCCAAGCATATAACTTATTGCAGGAGCAAAGTGTTTGGGTTCCTGACCAGGATATAAACGATCAAATTCTTGGTCGATTTCTAACCAGCCGACTGCATCATCTTCTGAAAATTTATTTTTGTATTCTTCTAAAGTCATTAGTATAGTTTAGGTTAATGCTAGACAAGATATTATTTTTACTGAAGAAAATAAATTTATTTGGATTTATTGTTTTTAAAAGAGTATAAAAAAATCCGATTTACTCATGCAGATCGGATTTTTCATTTTATTAAAATAAAGGAATCAAATGTTCCCAATTATATTCTTTGGCATAATCAAGCGGTGTTTTGCCCACATGGTTTTGAGCATTTTTATCGGCTCCGGATTGTATTAAAATTTCGACCGAAGTACTGTTTCCTGCAATGGCTTCGCGATGCAGAAACGTATAACCTCGTTCGTCCTTAGTGTTTATTTCTGCTGGATTTTCTTTTAAAAATTCGATAAGACTATCTTTCATATTTTTACTCATCGGATGTTCTACAAGATTTTCTGGTTTTTCTTTTTGTTCAAAAACGACTTGTATATCATTAAAATCTCCAAATTCTAATCCCCAGGCTTCATCGTGAGATTCTCTTTCTTCGTCGCTCATTTCAGAACGCATGGCCTGTATGGTAAATGCTCCGTATGTTTTTCCCTGACTTGCAAATAACCAATCGCTGATTTGATCAATCGGAATTGCTATTTCGTCTCCGTTATTTACATTCGTTAATTCGTCAGGATCATTTACCAAAACGCCGTAAATAGTTTCTCCGTCAAAGTTTACATCGTTAATCCACATATGTTCAACCACAGTTTCATCGTCTATATCTTGTGTAAAAGCCAGTTTCACACACGCGACGTCAAGCGCAGGAATAATTCTGCGGTATTCCCAAGAAAGTTCCCTCCAGAAATATTTAAAGGTATCTTGTGCTTTTTTGTAAGCTTCGATCATTTTTGGATTTTCTCCGTCGGCGTAGAATATTGTTGTCTCAGACATATTTTCTTTTTTTATTAATATTTGTATTTTTCTTGGTCTGTTTGAAGCTTTTAAAAAGGATTTCTAATTTAAATAAAAAATCCGATTTGTTTTTCATAAATCGGATTTAGTTTTATTTGAAAGATTGTCAATTTAGAAATTTACATCGTCTGCAATATTTCCGCCTTGCTCTGCTGCAAATCGGGCAGCATATTCTTTTTGTTTTTCCTGCTGATAATTAGAGAATTCCATAATATCCTGTGAGTTCCAGTTTTGGTTTTGCTCCGTCATCCACTGCATGGCAACCGATTGAAAATCGGCCAAATTAATTCCGAAGTTATCCAAAATCCATTGTGCACCGTCAATTCCATATTCATAAGCTGCTTGTCTGGCTCCAGCCAATTCTTCGTAGAAGTAACGATCTGTTTTAATTCGGTCCAGATTTGCCTGTCCTTCTTCTGAAATTGAAGCTTTAAGGTTTTCTAACTGAGGTACCGTCACATTTTCAGCATAATATTGTCCAAACAAAGTCGTAACGGTAAATGATGTGTCTTCAGCCATTCTTTGCGGCCAGATCGTATTTAATTCTTCCCAGACAATTGGTTCAAATCCCATTGCTTTGCAAACTTCAAGATAATCGATTCCAGCGCTTATCTTTAGACACATTGCGGTATATGTTCTTAAATCTACACCGTGTACAGGTTCTAAAAATGGATTATTGGCATCCGCTTTTACAAAACCAGAAGTTTGTACTCCAGTATATTTTAACGAATTGGCATGTTCAAAACGAATCATTTGATCAGAATCACAGTTATTCCATTCTGTATAAACCGCTCTTCTGTAATTAAAATAAATGTTCTGAATGTCTTTTTCGTGTACATTTTCGCCGCTTGCACGTTCGTCTGCAATCCAATTTTCGGCTCTTTCAGCTACTTCGGCATCAAAATCTTCTACAGTATAATGTGTTCCATGTAATGTTTCAGGATCGTATTCTACTTCTGTGTATGCTTCTTCGTACTCATTTTCATAATTGTTATTAGAAGTCTGAGCTTCGTAATTGTGATTTTCTTGTCTGCTGTCTCCAGTTAGGGCGCCAAAAAGTTTTTTAAACATTGTTCGATTTTTAAGGGGTTAATAAATTATAGATTGGGTAATTGATTTTGATACATTTTTTCGTTGTGCTCTTTTAAATCTGGGGTAATTTTATTCCACTCATCATACATAGCTCTTAGATATACCCGATGCAGTTTTGGAGCATTCTGAATCACAAATTGTCTTTGTTCTTCTAATTCCTTCATTTTTGTCTCTACTTCATTTCGGATTTTTGGATCACTTTCGTGAATGAGACTCAGACTTAATTCATGACGCTGGTGGTACAATTCACGTTCTTTATTATTTTCGGTTTCAAATTCTTCAAGTAAATGCGCGGTTCTTTGTTCGGCAAGTCCGCGGGCGATATTTTGCAGGTTTCTTCCCTGCGTGCTTGGCGCAAAAGTGTTTTGTGTCTTGCAGTACGGGCAAGAAATATAAGTCTCGATCAAAAAGATTTTTTCGATCGTGATGCCGCCGCCGCATTGTGTACAGTTGAATTTATCTTTTATAGTTTCAAATTCATTCAATATTTTTTGATATTCAATTTCCAGATCACGTTCCTGTGTTTTCTCGATTTCTGTGCTCCAATATTCGCAGTGTTCTTCAAATTTATTGTGACGGTCGGAACAGGTATTCCTAAAATTGGAAACCAAACCATGATGTTTGCTTAAAACAGAAACCTGTGCATTAAAATTGTAATACGTATCGAGAATTTTTTCTTCGTAAACGTCTCTGGCTTTTTCTCGAATATTTTTCAATTGCCCGTTTACTCCAGCGTAAACTCTTTGAAAAGTTCTTTTATAAAGATCCTCGTCTTCTTGTAAAACTTGTTTTAATTCTGGAATTGCCGCTGCGGCTAATTCTTCTACTTTAGATTCTAGTTTTTCTAAGAATACAAACCATCTTTGCTCTGATTCCTGAAGTTCTGCATACCATTCTGGTACTGTTTCTTCTTCTTTTTGTTTTTTAAATAATCCGAACACTTTATCTGAATTTTTTAAATTGAATTGTCTTCTTTTTTGATGTACACTCCATCTGTCAGTTTGATGCTTAAAAACTCAAAACCGCAGTAAGCACAATGCGTTACGCCATCTTGTTTTGCTCTTCCGGCACCGCAGCTGGGGCAGTCTTTGGCATTCATTCTGGCTTCGGACATGTCGGCTTCACCGCCGTAATTAGTCTGGTTTTGAGCTTTTTGTTTGAGTCTTTCTAAAAATGAATTGACTTTCTTTTCTTCCATTACAATTGGCTTAAAAGTTCGGTTTTCTTACTTTTAAATTCGTCTTGGTCGATTAAACCAGCATCAAAAAGTGTTTTAAGTTTTTGAAGTTTCAAAGTCAGATCGTCTGTTGGCTCTTGTTTTGGAGTTTCTTTGTTTTGCTGCAATTGATTAAAAAGAATTCCCATACTTAATGCGTTCTGAGTGGCATCGTGCAAAGCGCTTCCTTTATCGCCAATAGCCGCTGCGGTATTGAACTTGGTAAATTTATCCATATCGGTTACCATATTCATATTGGTGATTTTGTCGTAATGTGCCGTAACTTCTTCTGGAAGCGTAACGCTTGTAATGACAAATTGTGTTAATTCGATTCCCAATTGTGCAAAATAAGGTTTTAAATACGGTTCAATTTTTTGACCTAACTGCGTAATGTTTCCCGCAATGTCTGTAATGGTAATGTTTTCGTTGGCAAGTACTTCTCCAAATTTTGGTGCTATAAAATCGCGCAATTGATTTTGCAGTTCGAAGATTGTTAACTGCTCATAAGTGCCGGCATATTGGGTAAAGAATTTAGCAGGGTCGGCAATTTTAATATCAAAACTTCCAAAAGCACGTACTCTGATTTGTCCAAATTGTGGATCATGAAGCAGGATAGGAGCGGGAGTTCCCCATTTGTTATTGATAAATTGATGGGTATTGAAAAAATAAACATCAACTTTAAACGGACTTTCGAATCCGTATTTCCAGCCTTTTAATTTACTCAGAATCGGTATGTTTTCTGTAGATAAGGTATGAAGTCCCGGCTGGTAAACGTCTGCCAGCTGACCTTCATTTAAAAGCATAACCTGCTGGCTTTCGCGAACCGTTAGTTTTGCTCCGTTTTTGATTTCTTTATCTTCATCAAAAAACTTCCACATCAGTAAATTCGGATTACTGGTTGCAGCTTCGATTATTTCTATAAAAGGGAGTTTCATTTGCATTCTTATTTGGAAGAAATAAAAATAGGTATTCTGTAAGAATATCAAAACATTTTTGAATCAAGTTTTTGATATTTATTTTGCAATTATGTTAATAACTTTAATAGGTATTTTACAATAAAAAAAATAATCCGAGTAGAAACGGAACTCGGATTATTTTTTATTTCAGTTGCGCGGCGCTGATCTTAAATCTCTTTTTCCAGTAGCAATATACTGTTGTGATATTTAACAGGATGAGAACCCACAGTAATGGATTGGTAAAAAAGTCTTGATACGTATTTCCTTTCGGAATTTCTACAAGAGGTACAAAGAGCAATATGTCAAATATTAGTGCCTTAAGTGACATAATAACTCCAAGTGAAATCCCAGATAGCGTATTTTGTTTTTTATAATAAAATGAAGCTGCAATAGCGGCATAAAAAACAATTAAAACGCAGGTTATTATAGTTTGAATGCTTACTGAATCTTTTATTATAGGGGTGTGTTCTAAAATGAAAAAAGTTACCGCGACACAAATCCAGAGTAAAACGCCGCATAAAATGGCTTTTAGATAATTCATGACAATTGGTTTATGGTGTTCCAAATACCGCTTTGTGCCGTTTTCTGGACATAGGCTGTAAAGTCGGTTGCTTTTCGTCCCAAAACTTTTTCGATATCCGTTGTAATGCTCGAATTTCTGCCGTCTAAAACTTCAGTAAATAAATAATTTACCAGCCAGATTTCTTCTTCCGGAACTTGATATTCGCGCAGCATAGTGACATATTCGTCTATTGTTACAGGTTGAAAAATGATTTTTCTCTGAGTAGTTTTGGCTATTTCGGCAACCGCTTGTTGAAAACTTAGTAAGCGAGGTCCGGTTAATTCATAAGTCTGCCCATTGTGTTTTTCGTTTAAAAGCGCTTCTGTAACGACTTCTGCAATATCATCAGCATCAGTAAAAGGCTCGAGAACATCGGCTTGAGGCAGTGCGACAAATCCAGCTAAGACAGGTTCTAAGAATATGCTTTCGCTAAAGTTCTGATTAAACCAAGATGCTCTTACAATGGTCCATTTTTGAGCGGCTGCTTTTATGATTTCTTCGCAGACTTGTGCTTCTTTTTCGCCTCTTCCAGAAAGTAAAACTATTTTCTCAACGCCGAGTTTTGCCGCCAATATTGTAAATTTTCGAATAATTTCTGGTGTGCCTGGAACAGCCAAATCAGGTTGAAAAGTAATGTAAACACTGTCAATGTCTTTTAAAACAAGCGGCCAAGTCTCTGGTTTTTCCCAATCAAACGGAATTGCAACCGTTCGAGAGCCGATTCTAACTTCGACATCTTTTTTGTCGTTTAATAATTGTACCACTCTTCGGCCAGTTTTCCCGTTACCGCCAAGGACTAAAATTTTGTTTGTTTTCATGATGAATGTTTTTAATTAATGATGCTGTAAAGTTGCAGCTATCATCATCAAAACATTTGTCTGAAAAGAATTAAGATTTGTTTGAAAGGAATTGTTTTTTGACTTCGTTGGGTCTGGATCCGAATTTTTTCTGAAAAGCGTTGGAGAAAGAACTCAGACTTTCGTAACCCACTTCCCAAGCGGTTTCTTGTACTGTTTTTTCGCTGGTACAAAGCAATTCGTAAGCTTTATTAAGACGTTCTTCGTGGATGAATTTGTAAACTGGAATTCCGAAGAGTTCTTTAAAATTCTTTTTTAGTTTACTGCTGTTTAAGCCGATTAGCTTGGAAAGCTCAGTAATGGTCGGTGGTTTGGAGTAGTTGGAAGTCACAATGTCTTTTGCCTGAAAAAGTTTTTCTTTGTCTTTTTCGGTTAAATCTGTTTTCTTTTCGGTGGAGAGAAGAGCAAAATAATGCGCCAGTAATTCATTAATCTGACTTTTCAAAAATAGAAGTCTTGTATTTCCTGTGTAATTAGTATTAAAAACTTTTTGAACAGCCAATTGCATTTCCAATGTCATAAATAGAGTAGGGCCTTTTACAAAATGAGAATTGGGATTGACCAATTCGGGCAATTGTTTTTCGAAAATCTCTTTTTCTGTCTGAGGTAAATTCTGAATAGTTTTTAATTTAGCAAAAATACTAATGGACTGTAAAGGTTTTTCGGGTGCAATTTTATGGGCAAAACCAACTTTCTGATTTCCGAAAAAAGAAATCGCCAAACCGGTTGTGTTCGTTAAGTATTTTGTCTGGTCGTTGTGTTTAATTTCTAATTCGACATTTCCGGAACCATAAAAAGCAAAACCCACTGCATCGCCGTCAATCTCGCATCGCTGCACAAATTCTTTGTCAGAATTGGACTGCTCGATCAAGACAATGAAATTGTTTACTTCTATAATGTCGGTGGTCATTTTTTTTAATTAGATAATTAGATAATTGGTCAATTAGATAATTAGACAATTCGATAATTAGTCACTTTGCTAATTAGAACTTTGCAACTTTGAAGCTTAGTAAGCTTGTAAATATTTAAAAACGAATCAAATATACAAAAGTAATTTTACGCTGATAATGTCCCAGCGGGACAGAATAGTTATAGAAATAATTGTCCTCATTTGTAGAAAGTCCATAAAAAAATCCGATTCACTTTCGCAAATCGGATTCTTTAAATTGAAAATTATATTTTGATTAAAAATATATTATAAGTGAATTACTTCGCCGTATGCATCAGCAACAGCTTCCATAACTGCCTCGCTCATTGTTGGGTGAGGGTGGATTGATTTTAAGATTTCGTGACCAGTAGTTTCTAGTTTACGGGCTACAACTGCCTCAGCAATCATATCTGTAACACCAGCACCAATCATGTGGCATCCTAACCACTCTCCGTATTTAGCATCGAAGATTACTTTTACAAATCCGTCTGCAGCACCGGCAGCTTTTGCTTTTCCTGAAGCTGAGAATGGGAATTTACCAATTTTTAATTCGTAACCTTTTTCTTTCGCTTGTTTTTCAGTTAAACCAACAGAAGCGATTTCTGGAGTTGCGTAAGTACAACCTGGGATGTTTCCGTAATCGATTGGGTCTACATGCAATCCTTTGATTTTTTCTACACAGTTAATTCCTTCAGCAGAAGCAACGTGAGCTAGTGCCTGTCCTGGAGTAACGTCTCCAATTGCGTAGTATCCTGGAATGTTAGTTTGGTTGTAAGCGTTTACTAAGATTTTATCTCTGTCAACAGCGATACCAACTTCTTCTAGTCCGATGTTTTCGATGTTTGTTTTGATTCCAACTGCCGAAAGTACGATGTCAGCTTCAAGAATTTCTTCTCCTTTTGCTGTTTTTACAGTTGCTTTTACTCCGTTTCCAGAAGTATCAATTTTTTCTACAGAAGAATTGGTCATGATTTTTACTCCTGCTTTCTTCATAGAACGCTCCATTTGTTTAGAAACGTCTTCGTCTTCTACAGGAACAATGTTTGGCATAAATTCTACAATAGTAACGTCTGTTCCCATTGAGTTGTAGAAGTGAGCGAACTCAACTCCAATTGCTCCAGAACCTACAATGATCATAGATTTTGGCTGTGTTGGCAAGGTCATTGCCTGACGGTAACCAATTACTTTTACACCATCTTGAGGTAAATTTGGAAGTTCGCGAGAACGAGCTCCAGTAGCGATGATAATATGGTCTGCGCTGTATTCTGTAACTTTATTGTCTTTGTCTGTAACGTCAAGTTTTTTTCCTGGCTTTAATTTTCCAAAACCTTCGATAACGTCAATTTTGTTTTTTTTCATTAAGAATTGAACACCTTTGCTCATTCCTTCTGCAACTCCACGACTGCGCTGAATTACAGCTGGGAAATCTTTATCAAATTCAGAAACTTTTAATCCGTAATCAGAAGCGTGCTTAAGGTAATCAAAAACCTGAGCCGATTTTAGTAATGCTTTTGTTGGGATACATCCCCAGTTTAAACATACACCACCTAAGTTTTCTTTTTCTACTACAGCTACTTTAAAGCCTAATTGTGAAGCTCTAATTGCTGTAACATATCCTCCAGGACCACTTCCTAAAACAATAACGTCGTATTTCATTTTTTTGGTTTTTAGTATTAACTACCGAAAAATGAGATTATATTTCCGAAATCCATTTTTCGATTTATTCTTTTGTTATTTGTGATTGCGAATTTAAGGATTTATTTTAATTTTTCGGGTTTGTTTTTTTTGTTTCAAGTTTCCGGTTTCAAGTTTTTGATCGAAAACGTTTTTCGGTACGATTTATAAGAATCGGCATGAATGAGAAGTTTTACATTTCTGTCTAAAAATGGCTTTGCCACGAATTTCACAAATCAACACGAATTTATAGTAATTAGTGAAAATTTGTGAAATTCATGGCAAACTATTCTTTAAACAGCTTCAACTCTGAAACCTGAAACTTTAAACGTGAAACCTGAAACTTGAAACTTGAAACCTGAAACAAAAACTTAAACCTTCAGATGTCCCCAGTTCTCGCCGCGGGCGATTCTTCGGATCTGCATTTCGCTTACGCCGAATTGTTTGGCGATCATTTTTAAACGTGTTTTTTGTTCTGGGCGGGCAAGTATTTTTTTGATTAACATCACTTTTGTGGTAGTTAATTTTCGTCCGTCGGCTTTTAAATTGTGTTCGATTAAGTTCTTTTTCGCCTGAATGACGCGTGGGCTTTTGCGGCTGTGTGCCATCATTTCCTGTTTGGTTGCCCAGCGTAGATTGTTTACATCATCATTACTTCGCACATAGTCTAAATGAAGTACATAAGTTTGATCTTCAGATTGTTTAGGGATGAAATATTGTGCTACTAATTTGTAAAGGAAGAGGTATTTGTTGACAATTTTGTCGTCTTTTTTTACTTTAAAACGAAAGGTTGGATATCCATCGCTTAAACCGCCTTTGAGGAGACGTCCGTTTTCTATTTCGTCAGTAAAACTTATTAATCTGCCTCGGTTTGAAATGGCGTATCGTAATTGTAATGAGGCGTTTATTTCTATTTCTTTGAATACTTCGTTAGGATAAAATCGTATGTGTGGCATTTTTCTTTTTCATTTGATGTTTGTTTCTCAAAGATAAAGAATAAACCACAGCATAAATGTTAACATCCAGCCTCTCAGAAGCAGTTTTATGATTTTTATAACGCTTTTTTAACGTTTTAAAATCTTTTAGCAGTTTTTTGGAAGATTTTGATTCACAAATTAAGAATAATTCAGTTTTTGAAATTTTGAAAAATTCAAATTTTAAGAAGAATTATAGTTTTAAATTACTGATCGAGCCAGTTTTTGAAGTTATTAATCTCTTTTTTACTGATTAAAATCGCGTCATTTTCTACCGACGGCACCGTTAGAATCAATTCGATTTTCTGGGCTGTATGTTTGACAACTTCTTTTATGCTGTTTCGGTGTACAATATACTTACGGTTTATTTTAAAGAAATAAAATGGATCTAGACTGTTTATAATATCTGTAAGCGTATTGTTGTACAAGTAGCTGTTTCCAGATTGTACATGTATAAAAAGATGTTTGCCTGTGGCAGTAAAATAGGTGATTTCTGATTCGTTTATAGAAATAAGTTTATATCCGTGGTTTACAAGAAAATGGCGTTGTATTTTAGTGTTTTCTGGATTTTCTATCGCAACTAATGACTGCAGTGTGGTATCGCTGTTAAAACTGTCTTTTATTTTTTTGAATTTAGACAGTGCTTCCAGTAATTCCTGTTCTTCAAATGGTTTTAATAAATAATCGATTGTAAAGTGCTTGAAAACAGATATAGCATATGAATCGTAAGCGGTAATAAAAATGACAGGACAGGAGACGATTGTTTTCTCGAAGATTTCGAGACTTTTTCCGTCGCCTAAATGAATGTCCATAAAAGCGAGATCAATTCTGTTTTCGTTAAAGAAGTTAACCGCTTCTTTAACCGATTTTAAAACGGTAATTTCTGCAATCTGTAAAATGGCTTGCTGTTCTAAAATAGTTTTTAGATAGCTGGAAGCAAGGTATTCGTCTTCTACAATTGCGATTTTCATTTGAAACTGTTTCTGGTTTGATGATCTGGAGCACCACTTTAAGGGCTTTTAATCATTTTGCAAATATAGTCTAGTAATTGTTTTATGCAAATTCGTTTTTTCAAAGTTTGATTTGAGTTTGTTATAAATAAAAAAGAGCCCAGCTTTTTTTGGGCTGGACTCTTTTAAAAAAAAACAATAGGTATTATAGATTGGGATTGTTTAATCTCACATTTGCCGGAACGATAATGGTATAACGCGGATCATTTTGCATCAAAGTATAATCTTGACCTCTATAATTGTGAATGATTTGTTTTTGAGTAGTTCTTCTCAAATCAAACCAACGGTGTCCTTCTACAGCGAATTCACGTTGTCTTTCATCAGCTATAAAAGTTGTTAAATCTGCAGCATTCATTGCATTTACCGAAGCAGCAATTTGATTGTAACCAGCAGTTGTGTATCTTTTTTCAACAAAGTTTAAAAGAGTTGTTTTAGCGTCATTAAGATTGTTTAATTTTAATGAAGTCTCTGCTTTTGTTAAATACAATTCAGCTGTTCTGAATGAACTTTTTTGATCATCATTTCCACCTTTTTGGATAATGAAATCAGTTCCATCAGCTATAAAGTAAATAGGGAAACGTAAATCTGTTGTTCTGTTGTACGCTGCTAATAAATCATCCGAAGCAAAAGATAATAATTTAAGCCCATTGATGTAACCGTCTTCAAGTGCTAGAATAGATTCTTTTGAATCGTATTTTGTAGCCAATACAGGAGTCGCTTTTAAATCAATTAAAGTACTGTTTATTGCTAAAGCTTTGTCAGCTGCATCATGAGATTTTTGCCATTGCTGCATGTATAAGTACACACGGCTTTCTAAACTGTATATAGCAGCTTTTGAGAAACGGTAGTTTAAGCCTTTTGGCTGTGTAGTTACATTTAATAAATTTTCTGCTTGATTAGCGTCAGCAATAATTTGATTGTAAACAGCTTCTACACTTTGAGAAGGAAATGTTTGTTCTAAATCTATTTCTAAAGCCAACGGAACTCCTTTGTCAGAACCCGATGTTGCAGGATTGTAAGGTTTAGCAAATAGGTTAACCAAATCAAAATAAGCCATTGCTCTTAAAGCATAAGCTTCCCCAATCAATTGATCTTTCTCTGCAGATGCAGGTAATTTTGGAGCGGCTTCATTAATCACTACGTTAGCGTAAAAAATAGAGCTGTATAAATCTTGGTACTGAAAAGTTGTAGTAATACGATCCGGATTTACATCTTTCCATATAAAAATATCTTTGAATACTGTGATCTCTTGAGAAGATTCAACCATTTTCAATTCATCTGTGCGGGCAGCAGTCAATGATTTGTGCTCAGGGTATTTATCATAACCAGAGGTAAGAACAGCACGGTAATCTTCTAAAGTTTCAGGGATAACTCTTCCAACAGGTGTAATGTCTAGATAGTCATCGCAGCTTGCTGCAGTTAAAGCGGCAGCAAAAAGTAATATATATTTTGAGAATTTTTTCATCTTTTGTTTTTATTAGAAAGTAACATTACATCCTAAAGTGTATGATTTAGGAACTGGTTGTGCATAAATGTTTCCGAAAGTTTCTGGATCAAAGTAACCTTTGTAATCAGAACTAATTACGAATAAGTTTCTAGCCTCAACATTAAATCTGATGCTTTGAATGTTAAGATGATCTGTAAACGTTTTAGGGAATGTATACCCTAAACGCACACTGCTCAATCTCATGTAGCTCATTTCGCTTGTCCAAGTATCTAAATAATTCATAGTTGGGATCGCATTCTTTCCTGCAAAATATTGGTATGCCATCCAAGAATCTCCTGTTCCGCCATTTTCACTTACAATTCCTGGTAAATTAGATGAAGTGTTTGTTGAAGAGTGCGCATCTAGAATATCTCTGCTGTAATTTTGTCCTCTGTCAATCTGTGTTCCGTTGTAAGGAGGAGTTCTTGTAACTGTTTGTTTGATGTTAAAAGAAGCAGCAATAGTAAGATCAAAATTACGTACTTTAAAACTATTTGTTAAACCTCCTGTAAATTTAGGATCTCTGTCTCCTAAATACGTAAATAACTCTCTAAACTCAGCTGGAGATAATCTTGTGTCTGAAGATATTCCAGGGAAAACGATATCTGCTAAATCATCATATAAACTAAAGAATGTCTGAGCATTTACAGTTTCTCCTTTTTTGTTTACAAATAATGGGTAACCATTTTCGTCAACACCATTTGTTTTAAATCCAAACACAGCATTTACAGGACGATCTTGAAGACTTGGTAAAAATGCGTTGTCTTGTACCTGTACGCGATCTACATTACTCTTGTTGTGAGAAAAGTTGAAGCTTGTGTTCCATGAAAAATTAGGACGATCAATATTTCTTGTAGACAAAGTGATTTCGTAACCTTTGTTGCTTACTTGTGCCCAGTTCATGTTGGTAAATGCATAACCATTTTCTAATGGAAGCGCTCTTGGACCAATTAAATCTGTACTTTTTCTAGTATAATAGTCGGTAACGATACTAATACGGTTGTTAAATAATCCAATATCAGCACCAACGTTTGTATTGGTAGTTTTTTCCCAACGTAATTTTTCATTTGGAGGACTTACCACTACAATAGTAGGCTCAGTTTGACCAGGAAGGATAGTAGCAGTACTGTTTGATCCTACAACATAAGGAGAAGTACCTTTGTCAATATTACCTTGTAAACCATAAGAAGCACGAAGTCTTAAGTTAGATAATGTTAAATTGTCTTTTAAGAAATCTTCTTCAGAAACAGTCCATGAAGCAGATGTTGACCATAAGGGCAGGTATTTGTATTTAGGATCTACACCAAACAAATCTGAACCGTCGTATCTAACACTTCCAAAAACATTGTATTTTTTGTTGTATGTATAGGCTGCTGTAGCAAAGAACGATGCAAAAGCATTTTCATTTTTAGTTTTAGTGTAAGAGTTCCAATCTGATTCTTTTGCAAAACCAGCATTTGGGAAAACAATTTGCTGTGTAGTTAAGGTTTTATCATTAAAACCAAAACCTTTTGTTGAAACATAGGTATTGTAATTTCTTCTTAACTCGTTACCGATCATGGCTTCGATTTCGTGTTTTTCACCTATACGTTTAGAATAATTCACCATCGTTTTTAGGTTGTACTGAAAGAAGTCTGTATTCGAATTTTGAATAATGCCTCCAGCAGGAAGGAAATACATCTGTTTTCCGCCGCTAAAGAATCTTGATCTTTCTTTGTATGTTCTTGTGTAGTACGTTTCTGCACCAGCAAATTTTTCACTAGATGTATTATCCAATTGTAAACCTAACTGAGAAGTTACTTTTAAATCTTTAGTTACTTTATATTCAGCATCTAATAATGCTTTTACAGATCTTGTTTTTAACTCGTTAGAAGTATTTTCTCTTTCTTCTAAAAAGTTGAACGGGATATAATCACCACCGTTAAGACCAACAACATCTCTGTCGTATTTATAACTTCCGTCTGCATTGTAAGGAGTTAAATACGGATTTACGTTTCTAGAATAATTTCCAATATTGGTCTGTGCATTTACATCTGTTAAGTAAGATGTGGTTTTGTTTTCTGCACCAAAAATTCCAATACCTACTTTAAATTTATCTGTAATTTCGTAGTTGTTTTTTAATGTTAAGTTGTAACGTTTGAAACCAGTTCCTACAGTTGTTCCTTTCTCATCGTAGTAACCTAAAGAGAAATAGTAATCTGATTTTTCGCCGCCTCCAGATAAACTTAAACCGTGCTGCGTATTAATAGCAGTTTGGTACAATAAGTTACCCCAGTTGGTGTTGTTACCTCTTAAGCTATTGATAGATTGTTGTGTAGCAGGACTTAAAGCAGAGAATCCGCCATTTCTGTATGCGTTTAATTCATTTGATGAGTTAAGGATACGAGCAATATCACCACTAGTATCTCTATATGATAAATCATCACGTAAAGCAAGACCAAGTTCGAAATCAACTTTTTCATTTGAGTTCATTAAGTTTAACTTAGAAAACTCAGGTCTTTGTGTGATAAAGGTATTGGTATTAAAACTTACTACCATTTTACCAGCACGTCCTTTTTTTGTAGTTACAATGATTACACCATTTGCTGCACGGGCACCATAGATAGCTGTTGCAGCAGCATCTTTAAGAATCGTGATATCTTTAATATCATCAGGGTTTAAACCTGCGATAGAATAATTAGTAAGATTATCGATATTGTCTTTGTCATAGTTTTTAGGAACATCATTACTTTCTAATGGTAAACCATCTAATACCCATAGAGGATCTTGTGTACCATTAAGAGAAGCCGTACCCCTGATTCTGATTTTAGCAGGTGCTCCAGGTGCTCCAGATGGAGTAGAAACAGCAACTCCGGCAATTTGTCCAACTAATAATTGGTCAATGCTCGAAACCCCTGTCTGCTGGATTGCCGCCATGTCTATTTTGGTAACCGCTGCAGTAAGTTTTCTTTTCTCGATTTTTTGGTAACCTGTTACTACAACCTCTTGAAGTTTTGCAGTTTCAGATTTTAAATTAACAGTATAGTTTTTTTGACCATCAAGTTCAAGTGTATACGATTTGTACCCCATGAAAGTAACTCTCAAAGAAGTAACTTTAGTTCCTATTTTTAATTGGAATTTACCATCGAAATCTGTTGTAGTTCCGATACTCTCGCTTTGGATGATTCCAGCGTGAGACGTTTTGTTTGAAATCGAATTGTTTTCGATAAAGATAGAGGCACCAGGAATTGGCTGCTGATCGGCTTCATCTAAAATAATTCCCGTAATCGTTCGGGTTTCCTGCGAGTATCCTGCGATGGCCAGGAACAGCAGTAAGGCATGTAAAATTTTTTTCATGTTTTTGGAATTGGTATTTAAAAGGTTGTATTATTCAAAGCTTTTTCGATTCGTTGTATCAAATCGAGGTAATGGTTTTTGGTGGATTGATCACCGGTGCTTTTCTTCATTTTTAATAATTGAAGCACTTTATATAATTCTCCTTTTTTATCAGAAGTCACTTCTGCAACTCTTTTCAAAAAAGTATTATTAATATTTCTTGCCATATGTGCATCATCTAAAGAACATAAATGAGGCATTTGTAATGTTTCTTGTAAATCGATTGTTTTTTTAGCGTCTGTTTTTTCAAATAATTTGTTTGTCGAAACAATCAAAACATCCACATAGTTCTTCTGTGTCATGCGCTCCAGAATCGATAAAGATTTGTTTTGAAGTGTTCCTGCAAATACACTCTGGTGTATTTTTTTAAACAAATCATTTACGGTAAAAACCTTCTCTGTGGTTTTATTTCGCTGATACAATTCATTTTCAGTCATTCTAAGCAGACGTTCATCATTAAACAGACTGTACAAAACATCGTACTGTAAGTCTCTCGATAGTGTATAAGGAGTGTATTCATAAGGACCAAGAGGAGAATCTTTAAGCGGATTTGTTTTGTCTAAAATGTCATTAAAAAACAACCATTTTGGCATTGTGATTAGATTTTTTACCAAATAATCTGCTGCTCTTATTTGCATCGAAGCGGCAACCGGAACATAACTATGTTTGTTATCGCCGTGAACAGTTGAGTTTAAATAAACACCGCCAATATTGTTCAGTACATGACCATTGTACATTTGCCACTGACCAATAGTTCCCATATACAATTTACCAGTCTCATAATACGATTGATCTTTATCGTAAGTCCAGCTTAAAATATTGTCTACAACTCGTTTAAGGTTTTTTAAACCGTATTCGCTTGCTTTTACAGCATCGTTTCCTAAATCTTCAGACTGAGAACGCGGATCAATTATAGGTCCTTGTTGTTCACCATAAAAGTAAATGGGGTCATTTTGATGTTTTGTAATTAAGGCGTTTAGTTTTGTTGTTTCATTTTCGTCAGGCGAATACCATCTGTAACCCCATTCAATAGCATATTTATCATATTCTCCAATTTTTGGAGTAATAATCGTAACATTATCTTCAGGCTGTGCAACGTAATTATAACGCGCATAATCCATAATTGACGGCGCTGTTCCGCCCATTTTTGCTGTAAATTCTTTAGATCTTAAAGATTCAACATCATAAGCAAAAGAAGAACCCATATTATGTTTCAGACCAAAAGTATGACCCACTTCATGAGACGAAACAAAACGAATTGCTTCTCCCATATGTTCATCGCTGAATTTATTTCCCCTAGCTTTCGGGTCAATTGGACCAGTCTGAATGCGCATCCAGCTCTGAAGCGAAGTCATTACATTATGCCACCAGATAATATCCGATTCGATAATTTCACCGCTTCTTGGGTCAACAACCGACGGCCCCATAGCGTTTGATTTTGGAGATGCCGCATAAGTGATAACAGAATAACGTACATCATCAATATCAAAATCTAGATCTTGTTCTGTTGGTTCCTTAGCAATAATTGCATTTTTAAAACCTGCTTTTTCAAAAGCAACCTGCCAATCGTGTACCCCGTCTATGATATATTTTCTCCATTGCCTTGGAGTCGATGGATCAATGTAATAAACGATTGGTTTTTTCGGCTGCACTAATTCACCTTTCAAATAACGTTCTTCATCTTCCTTTTTTGGTTCTAAACGCCAGCGTGTAATCAATTCTTTTTCAAGCATTGCCTGCTGTGCATCGGCAAAATACCAATGCTTTTCGGTAAAGAAACCAATTCGCTTGTCAGAAAAACGTGGTTTCATTGGAGTTTTATCCAACAAAATAATATTACTTGTCACACCAAGCGTAACCGATAGTGCCGGTCCGCCTTCGCTGATAGAGGTTGTCAGCTGTGATTTTACTACAATATTTTTAGGAAAAGATTTTAAACCTTCTATATAAGAAAGTTCCGATTTTACAGAACTGCCAAGACCAATGTTGTTCAAAACATCATTGAAACTTTTCTGTTTTCCGTCAAAAATCTTATTTACTTTAATAACAACGGCTGTCGAATCATTATTTTTAGTTTCAATATCAAAAACTTCAATAATAGACTCGGCAAAATTATTATGTACAGATTCTGTAATCGCATCTTCTTTTGGAGAAGAAACCTTAGGTACATACGATTTTACCCAGACTTTCTTTGCGATGGTATCTTTATAAAAACTAATTACTTTGTTTTCATAATTCATTCCTTTGTTCAAACCAGCTTCATTTATTTGAAAAGGAACCTGGGATAATTTATTAACAACTAAAAATTCTCTTTTGAATAAGCTGTCCTGAATTTCGAAATAAACATCTGTCTTAACTTGAATGATATTAAAAAGCCCCTTTTTTACAGTTCCTTTTTTTATAAGATCACTGTATTTTTTTCCTTTTTTAGCATCAGTTGAATCTTTTGAGATTTCAGTCGATGTTTCTTTTTTGTCCTTCTTTTTCTTTTGAGAATGAGCGGTAACTGGAACTAATAATAAAATAAATAAGCAGATTGTTATAAAACTATGCAGGAATGCCTTTCCCTTCATCAGATGTTAAGTTTAGGTTAATTTTGGACCGAAACTATTTTGTTTTCGCGTAGAAAAAAAACAAAAAGGAGTGAATGGTTTTTTTTTAGGAGTGAATGGATATTAAAGGAAGAATACAAACAAAATTGCCGTCTTTTTCTGAGGTTTTAAAATCGGTTTTTGAGTAGTAATTATAGATGCTTTTCAGGTAATTTAAGCCAAATTTTGTGCTCGGTTCGGCACTCGATTTTGTTTGTAAATTATTACTGATAATTACCTGATTTGTCTGAATCAGGATTTTCGTAGTCAACGGATTTTCCTGCGTTGCTGCATTATGCTTAATAGCATTTTCTACCACAGTCTGTAAAGCCAGATACGGAATATGTTTTTCTAAAGCAGCTTGGTCTTCTATTTCTATCGAAAAGAATAATTCTTCCTTAAAACGGGTCTGCTGTAAAAAAATGTATTTTTCTATAAATAATAATTCATCCTTTAGAGGAACAATATTCTCTTCAGGCGGATCAATTAGATAACGATAAATACGAGATAAGTTCAGCGTAAATTTTTGTGCCACTTTAATGTCGCTTCCAATTAACATATAAAGCGAATTGAGCGAATTAAATAAAAAGTGCGGATTCATCTGTTCTTTCAATTGCTGCAGCTGAATCAAAGCTTTTTCTTTGATGATTTTTTCGTTTTCTACCAAAAGCCTGTTTTTCTCTTTTATAGCAATTCCTTTTTCTCGGTAAGCGCGTCTGTTGGCGTACGAGAATAAATAGAAAATCAATAAAAGCATTACAGTTGTAATCGAATAGATCCAAGTCGAATATTTTTTTATCACTTCTACATTTTCATCCATAGAAAATTTAGGGACATTGACACATACAAACCAATGCGAATTTTTTAAATCTAATCTTTTAGTAAATCGGATAACATCCAATTTTAAAAATTCAGACATTGTAACTCTTTTTACATAATCCTGTTTTTTAGTAAAAATAGTGTCAAGAGGTCGGGTAGAAGAGACTTTGTAAATATCTTTACCTATAAATGTAGAATCCGGATGATAAATGCATCTTCCAGATTTATCAAAAATAAAGGCGTAATTTGTAGCCGACTTAGATTTGTCTATATTAGAAAAATAATCGCGAAGTTTTCTTAAGTTGATGTCGTAACCATAGCGTACAATGGTATTTTTAGAATTGAGTTTAAAGTAAATCCTCCAAACCCAATCTTTTCCCTGCGGTATAACGGCACTAAAATGAGCTGTGTTTTTGTTTTTTAGAATAAAAGCGGCGGCATCTTTTTTTACAGCATCAGAAATGGAATCTGTCCCAAACTGAATTTTATTGTCATTGATTTGAAACCAATTGTCAACAACCAAAAAATTTATACTCTGTACAGAAGACAAGACTTTTAGGTTGGCTGCCAGATCTTCTTGCTGGCTTATTTTTAAAACATGTTTTACACGGTTTTCATGTTCCAGAAATTTAGAAAACTCCTGCGACAGAAATTCCTGCTTTTTCATAAAATTACGTTCAGATACTTCATCATTTGCTTTTTCTGTCAAATCCGTAATCAAATTACTCAGGATATAAACAGAAGAAACCGTAATTAGAATAGAAACCGCTACATATATTATAAAGGCCTTTCTGGAAGTTATTTTTTTTAATCTAAATTTCAAAGAATAGTATTTGAGTTTACAACTTAATTGGCAACTGAGAATTGCGAGTCGTATAAATTTTTATAATAACCATCAGTTTTATGTAATAATTCCTGATGCGTTCCTTGTTCCACAATCAAACCTTTGTCCATTACCACAATTTTATCGGCGTTTACAATTGTCGCCAATCGGTGTGCAATAATTATAGAAGTTCTTCCTTTAGTTATCGTTTCTGTCGCACGCTGAATCATTTCTTCAGAATACGTATCGATAGACGAAGTTGCTTCATCCAAAATCAAAATGCTTGGATTACTAACGTACGAACGCAAAAATGCAATAAGCTGTCTTTGTCCAGACGACAGCATAACGCCGCGTTCTTTTACATCAAAATCATAATTGTCCGGCAAGTTCATAATAAAATCATGAACGCCGATTTTCTTCGCCGCGTCAATTACACGCTCGCGCGTAATTTCGGGATTATGCAGCGTAATGTTGTTGTAAATCGTATCGGCAAACAAAAATACATCCTGCAAAACCACCGCAATTTGTTTTCTTAAAGAAGCCAAAGTATAATCTTCGATATTTTCGCCGTCTATATATATAGTACCGCTGTTAATTTCGTAAAAACGATTTAAAAGATTAATAATAGTAGACTTTCCTGCGCCTGTAGAACCCACAATTGCAATTGTCTGTCCCTCCGAAACCGATAAATCGATTCCTTTGATTACTTCCTCTTCTGGAATGTAACTGAAACGCACATTTTTAAATTCAATACTTCCTTTAAAAACCGGCGCTTCAAGAGTTCCAGTGTCCTGAATATGGTCTTGTGTGTCAATAATATCAAAAACACGATTTGCAGCAATCATTCCAAGCTGCATCTCGTTAAACTTATCCGCAATTTGACGAAGCGGATTAAACAGCATTCCGATAAACATCGTATAAGAAAACAAATCTCCAAAAGTAGTAAAATGATCGCCGTTCAAAATTCTGAATCCGCCATAAACTACAACCAGACCCAAAGTAATAGACGAAATAATATCAGCAATAGGAAAGAAAATCGAGTTGTACAAAATCGTTTTAATCCAAGCCACTCTATGTTTGTTGTTGATGTCTTTAAAATTTTCAGCTTCGATTTTCTCACGGTTAAAGAGCTGTACAATTTTCATTCCCGTCACACGTTCCTGAACAAACGAGTTCATATTGGCAATCTGTGTTCTCACTTCCTCAAAAGCCACCTGCATTTTACGTTGAAAAATTCTCGTAATATAAACCAGGATCGGCATTGCAATCACTACAATCCAAGTCAGTTTCCAATTCATATAAAACATAAAAAGAAGCACCACCAGCATTTTCATCAAATCGCTTATAATCATAAAAAGCCCTTGACTAAAAATACGCGCAATCGATTCGATATCCGAAACCGCGCGCGTAACCAGCTGGCCCACCGGAACCAAATCAAAATACTTCATTCTAAAGCTCAGGATATGTTGAAAAAGTTTCGTGCGAATATCTTTTACAATATCCTGCCCCAGCCAGTTTGCCCAGAACACAAAATAAAATTGCGAAAAAACCTCCAGCAGCAAAACCACACCCATCAAAATAATGTACATTAACAAACCATGCTGATCATGCGTTTTAATATAACCATCAACAGTTTGTTTTAGCAAATAAGGGCGAAGCGCGGCAAAAATAGACAGCGAAACGGCAAAAATAATTACGCCGTAGTAACGCCACTTATAAGGCTTTGTATATTTTAAAATTCGTTTGAATAAACCAGTATCAAATGCTTTTGCTTTCATTTATTTTTTAGGAGCTGCTTCCTGCTTTTCGTTACAAGTTTTTTTTCAAAAATCGGTTTTTGTATTGTTTTTATAAGAGCTTCCTCCGGTCGCTTTATAAAAACACAAAAACACAATTTTTTCAAAAAAAGCTTTTCACTTCAATCAGGGCTATTTGGTGATGTAATCGTAATTAACTTTGGTTAAATATAAACCATGTGCCGGAACCGAAAACCCGGCTTTTTCTCTGTTTTTGCTCGCAATAATATTTTCAAAATCAGTCAAAGAAATTTTCTTTAAACCAATATTGATTAAAGTGCCGACAATGGCCCGAACCATATTTCTCAAAAACCTGTTGGCCGAAATTGTAAAAATCAGTTTATCGTTTTCTAATTTCCAAAATGCCTCAAAAATAGTGCAGTCAAACGTATTGACATCCGTGTGTGATTTAGAGAAACATTGAAAATCCGTATGTTTCAACAAAACCTGCGCTGCTTCATTCATTAAATCCACATCCAATTTCTGATTCACATACCAGCTTAGTTGTTCCAAAAACGGATTTTTAACCGTATTGATATGATATTCGTAAGTTCTTTTTTTGGCATCAAATCGACAATGCGCATCATCGTGAACCAAAAGAATATCAAAAATCACAATATCTTTTGGGAGATAAGAATTTAATTTATGCACTAAAACAGGAACATTTAAAGTTTTTTCGCTATCAAAATGCCCAAACATTTCAGTCGCATGAACACCAGTATCTGTGCGTCCAGCGCCCATAATACTAATTGGTTCACTTAACAAAACAGAAAAAGCTTTATTTAAGGTTTCTTGTACAGAAGATGCATTTGGCTGTATCTGCCATCCATGATAATGTGTTCCGTTATAAGCAAATCGAATAAAATATCTCACTATTGAGGTTCAAAGGTTTTTTTAAAAGGTTCTGAGGTACAGAGCTGCAAAGGTACAAAGGTTTTTTTTAAGTTGCTAAGGTTTCGTAAGGGACATAGGTTCAAAGGTTTTTTAAAGGTTCTGAGGTTCTGAGGTTCAAAGGTGCAGAGGTGGAGGTTCTAAGCGACAAAGATTTTCTGCAGAGATGCACCGCAGTGCGTCTAGCATTAAGATTTTATTATACAGAATTCTAAAAAAAACTTTATGTCTTTGTGTCTTCGCGGCAGAAAGACTTCGCGGCAGAAAAAACCTTTGTATATTTGTCCCTGCAACCTTTGCCTCTAAAAAAAATGACTAAAATCCTTCTTCTTTCTGATACTCACAGCCATATTGACGACACCATTTTAAAATACGTTTCTCAAGCCGATGAAGTCTGGCATGCTGGAGATATTGGTGATCTCAATGTTACGGATACTATAAAGAAACTAAAGCCTCTTAGAGCTGTTTACGGAAATATAGATGATGCTGAAGCGAGAATGGAATTCCCGCTTCATAATCGATTTTCATGCGAGAATGTATCGGTTTGGATTACACATATTGGAGGTTATCCAGGAAAATACAATCCGAATATTAAAGAAGAATTAGCAAAAAATCCGCCTAAGATATTCATCTGCGGACACTCGCACATTTTAAAAGTAATGTTTGATAAAAAAAATAATCTGCTGCATATGAATCCGGGCGCGTCGGGAAAAAGCGGTTTTCATAAAGTGAGAACAATGCTGCGATTTGTGATTGACGATGATAAAATCAAAGACTTGGAAATTATAGAAATAGGGGAGAAATAAGCACACTTAGGTTTTACAAAAGTGTAAAAACAGCAGTTTTAATTAATGGGGAAGCGGAATCTGAATCTTAACGGATGTGCCTTTGCCGGCATCAGAAGTAATCGCTAAATTTCCTTTGTATTTTTTCACACGTGCTCTTATTCTATTCAAACCAAAACCTTCTGCCTCTTTTAATTTTTGAGTTTTAAACCCGATTCCGTCATCGTGAATATGAATAATAAGGTGCTGGTCTTTTTCTTTCAGGATAATTTGGGCTTTTTGTGCGTTGCTGTGTTTTATGATGTTGTTAAATAGTTCAGAAACAATGAAATAAATTTTTATTTCAAATTTTTCTGGATATCTTTTCTCTGATAATATTGAACTCGAAAATTCAAAAGAAATAGTAGAATTAGAATTCTTCTCGCATAAATCTTCCAAAGCATATATGAGACCAAAACGTACTAATAGCGTAGGCACTAAATCATGAGATATATCCCGAAGTAAATCATGTGCTTCTGCTAAAATAGCTTTTGCTTTGTTTATTTCGTCAGATTCTATTTGATTTTGCGTTGTAAAAACATTTAAATGAAGTCCGGCCGATGACAAAAGAGAATTAATATTATCGTGTAAAAAAGAAGCTATTTTTTTTCGTTCTATTTCTTGAGAATCAATACCAGAATTAATAACATCCAGTAATATTTTTTGTTTAATATCTTTTCGTTTGATCTTCTGTTTCAGTTTGTTATTCTGGTAAAAAAAATAAAAAAGAAAAAACAGAATGATGATTAATACGATAAAAAGACTCACTACTTTTTTATTGCGAAGCTGCTCTGATTTTTGAAAATCTGCGGTGCTGCTTTTTACAGTTGTTGTAACCGTATTTTGTTTCAGATTGTTTTGGCTGAAAACGGGAGAACTACTTAGTACAATCAGAAAAATAAAGTATCGCAGTATTCTAAAAACAGACATTTGAAAACTGATTTAAGGATTGATAAGATTATTTTTTAAAGCATACTTAACCAGACCGATTATGCTTTTGATATTCAGTTTTTTCATGATGTTTTTTCGATGTGTTTCAACAGTATGAGCACTGATATAGAGTTTTTCGGCAATTTCGGTTCCGCTGTATTCTAAAGCAATAAGTTGTAGTATTTCAATCTCACGCGGACTTAAAAATTGATTTTCAGTATACGTATTTTGATTTATTTTGGGGTCTTTTTCTCTAAAAGAATCGAAAATCTTCTGCTGCACAGCAGCCGAAAAGTATTCTTGATTATCGTTGACAGTTTGAATGGCTTCGATTATATTTTCGCCTGCACATTTTTTAGTAAGATAACCTTTTGCGCCCAGTTTCATGACTTCTTTAATAATTTTCAAATCGTCATAACTAGAGAGAATTATAATTTTGCAAGCCGATTCATTTTCTTTAAATTCCTTTAAAACAGCAATTCCGTCTTTACCAGGCATGCTGATATCAAGAACCAGTATAGAAGCGTTATTTTGCAGTACATCCTGATAAACCATTGTACCATCTGTTGATGTTCCCGCTATTTCAAAGTTTGGAACAGTCTGTAATAGATTGGTTAAACCATCAAGAAGAACCTGATGATCATCTGCAAGATGAATCTTAATTTTAGCTGCCATAATTAGTTTTAAGAAACGACCCCAAATTTATGAAAAAAATATCTTACAAACTTTGTTTTTGCTTAGGTTTTTCGCGGTATCGCCTTAGCTTATAAATAAAAAAAACCTGAATATAAAATTCAGGTCTTTCTTCGCACAAATAAATTAAGTTTATAGGTTTACCTCAAACGATCTACAGATTTTACAAGATCTTCGTCCTTTTTGATGGCCTTATTAGCTAACACTAATAACACGATAGCAACAATAGGAAGAAACATCCCAATACCTTTCTCAGAGACTTGAGCCTCTCCAGATAAATTTAGTGATCGATATACAAATAATCCTAATAAAATTAAATTTAATATGATGTTCAGTCTGTTTAATACAAACTGATTTTGTCTCTTTTTGAATGAAATAATACTGATAATACTCAGCATAGTTGTTAAGCCTAATAATATAGTATAAAACTGATCCTGCATAAAAAAGAAAGGCTTTCCGTCTGCTGTTGTCCAAAGCGGAACAAACAACATTAAAATACCTGTTGCGGCAAAGGCAAGAATTAAATATACAGTTTGAATTCGTTGTAACATAATGTGAAATTGTTTTACAAAAATATATTTTCTTTTTTTAAAATACTATTGTATGATTAAATTTTATTCGTATTATTGCATCATAATACCGTAAGCACTTCATACTGCGGTAAGTTCAAAAAAATTATCTACCTATTCTTTTTACAGTTTTTCCTTTAAAATAATTAAATTCATAGAATATTCATGTTTGATATTTCTGCATTAAAAGAAATGAAGCTTGCTGAGCTTCAAGAAATAGCTAAGTTAGCTAAAACAATAAAGATTAATGGTGTCAAAAAAGAGACTTTAATTAGTCAGATTTTAGCCCATCAAGAAGCAACTCTTGCGAACTCAGAAGCTCCAAAAGTCGAAACTGTTAACGAAGTCTCAGACGAGAAACCAAAACGTGCCAGAATAGCACCGGTTAAAAAAACAGCAAATGCAAAAAATGCGCCTGTTCTAGAATTTGATAAAGTAGAGGAAACTGTCTCAGAGAACAAAGCATCAGAAGTTGTAAACCAACCCGAAGCAATTGCTCCTGAAGTAATTAAATCAAACAAAACAGCAGAAAAAAAAGAGCCGAAAATTGTAAAGTTTAATAAATCGGCATACGAAAAGAAAGTAGCGCTTAAAAAGGAAAAAGATACTGTAAAAGATACTCCTGCTGCTGAAAATGAGGTAACTGAAAACATACCAGCAGAAAATGCTCCGGCAGAAAATACAGTCTCGGTAACTGCGGAGACAGAAAATGAAAAGCAGGCTCCTGCAGCAAAAAAGATCAACCCGAACCAGAATAAAAATCAAAACCCGAATCAAAATCAGGGAGGTAATGGTAACGGAAATCATAACAATCAGAACCCTAATCATAAAAATAAAAAGAGCAGTAATTTTAGAGATTCAGATTTTGAATTTGACGGAATTATTGAGAGTGAAGGTGTTCTAGAGATGATGCCGGATGGTTACGGTTTTTTACGTTCATCAGATTATAATTATTTAGCTTCTCCAGATGATATTTATTTATCGACTTCGCAAATTAGATTATTTGGTTTAAAGACAGGAGATACCGTAAAAGGTGTGGTACGTCCGCCAAAAGAAGGTGAGAAGTTTTTTCCTTTAGTTCGTGTGCTTAAAATTAACGGCCACGACCCGCAGGTAGTTCGCGATAGAGTTTCTTTTGAACACCTGACACCCGTTTTTCCTTCAGAAAAATTCAAACTAGCCGAAAAAGGCAGTTCCATTTCAACTAGAATTATAGATTTGTTTTCTCCAATAGGTAAAGGACAGCGTGGAATGATCGTTGCACAGCCTAAAACGGGTAAAACAATGCTGTTAAAAGATATTGCAAACGCCATTGCAGCAAATCACCCAGAAGTATATTTAATTGTTCTTTTGATTGACGAACGCCCTGAAGAGGTTACCGATATGCAAAGAAGTGTTCGTGGCGAAGTTATCGCGTCAACTTTTGACAGAGAACCGCAGGAACACGTAAAAATTGCCAATATTGTTTTAGAAAAATCAAAACGTTTAGTAGAATGCGGGCATGATGTAGTTATTCTGCTGGATTCCATAACGCGTTTAGCAAGAGCTTACAATACCGTACAGCCGGCTTCTGGAAAAGTATTAAGCGGGGGTGTTGATGCTAATGCATTACAAAAACCAAAACGTTTCTTTGGAGCAGCCAGAAATGTAGAAAACGGTGGTTCGTTAAGTATTATCGCAACTGCATTGACAGAAACAGGTTCAAAAATGGACGAAGTTATCTTCGAAGAATTTAAAGGAACCGGTAACATGGAGCTTCAGTTAGATCGTAAGATAGCCAATAAACGTATTTTCCCAGCAATCGATCTTACGTCTTCAAGCACGCGTCGTGACGATCTGTTATTAGACGAAAAAACATTACAAAGAATGTGGATCATGCGTAAGTATCTATCGGATATGAACCCAGTAGAATCTATGGATTTTGTAAACGACAGATTCAAGAAAACCAGAAACAACGAAGAGTTTTTGATCTCGATGAATGACTAAATTGAGTTACAAAGGTTCAAAGTTACAAAGGCTTTATGTGGAGGCTTTGTTTTAAAGTATAAAAAAAGGATAAGCTTAGCTTATCCTTTTTTTATGACCACAAGTTTCAAAACCTTTGAATCTTTGCAGCTCTGAACCTTTGTACCTAAAAAATAAGAACCTTACTTCTTATCCACTACCGGTCTAGTATCTCTATTAGCTAAATCCCATGCAAGTACAAAAGCAAGCTGTGCTCTTTTGGTTAAAGCATCGTATTCTATTTTTTCTGGAGTATCATCTTTTCCATGATAGTCTTCGTGAACACCATTAAAGAAAAAGATAGACGGAATACCGTGTTTTGCAAAGTTATAGTGATCAGAACGCTCGTAGAAATGATTTGGATCTTTAGGGTCATTAAATTTAAAATCTAAGTCCATTTTGATGTATTTCTCGTTTTGCGCTACAACTGCATTGTGCAGCTCCGAAGATAACCTGTCGGCACCAATCACATAAACATAATTATTGGTTTTGGCATGTTCTACATCACGGCGTCCGATCATGTCAATGTTGATGTCAGCGATGGTATTTGCAATTGGGAATAATGGATTTTCAGAATAAAAACGAGATCCGTGTAAGCCGTGCTCTTCTCCCGTTACGTGAAGGAATAAAATAGAACGTTTTGGTCCGTGGCCTTGCTTTTTAGCTTTAGCAAAAGCCTTAGCCATTTCCATAACCGCTACAGTTCCAGATCCGTCATCGTCCGCTCCATTATAGACTTCTCCATCTTTAATCCCCACATGATCATAATGAGCAGAAATTACCAGAATTTCGTCTGGTTTTTCAGATCCCTCGATAAATGCCCAGATGTTTTCAGAATCTTGAAGGTTTTGGTTGCGTCTTGCGTTTAAATAAGATGCAGGGATATGCTGGTAATAATCGGCAGCTCCTTTTGGAAATGAAACGCCATTTTTTTTGTACTGTTCAATCATATAAAGACCTGCTTTCTTTTGTCCTGCAGAGCCTGTTTCTCGGCCTTCCATTTCATCAGAAGCAATTACGTAAAGCATTTTCTTTAAATCTTTTTGAGTAATAAGATTCATGTATTTTGTTGGATCCGAATTGTCTTTGGATGCTGTTGTCTGCGGTGTTTTGCAGGAATAAGCAGAAGCAATTAATAATAAAAGGAGCAATTTTTTCATTTGCTGTAGTTAGTGTAAGTTAATAAATGTATAAAGAACGTAAAAGCTTAGTAAAAATAGAATAAAAAGTGAATTTATAATGAACAATATTACGCTTTTTGCAAATGATACAATTCTGCTTTCGCCGTAAAAACGATGATGCGCAGGGTAAAAGTAATAACACATCCAAATTGTGCCCACAAAATTTATAATAGCTGCAACATAAGATAACGGACTATTTTCGCCAAAGAGACCCAATAATCTGTCAATGACAAACATGATTAGAAAAATGAGCAGCAGGAAAGAAAAATAATGGAGTGTAAAAATCCCATGATCAAAATAATACCATCTTTTTTTGTTGTGAAAAAGCCACAGAAAAAAAGCAAAAAACGGCATAATGATAAATAGAATTTTAGGAAGATTGTGAAAGAAAGATTCTACGAATTTTTCGTAAATCTCTTTTTTAGTATTTTTCTCCGTTACGTGTATTGCTTTTTCAGTAAACCAATAGCTCGTAGCATTAAGCTTATCTTCTTCTTTTCCGTATTTCTGAACAGAATCAATTTCCTTCATGGTTTTAAGATGAAAGTACTTCTTGTCTTCTCCTTTGTCTATTTTAATATTGGCTTTTGCCATTTCTTTGTCCAGTTGCTTCTCACTTTTATTAATCTCATCGTTTATGTTACTTGGAAACATTGCAATTAATAAAAAGGTAATAAAACTGATGAAAATGTATAATCGAACCGGTGCCAGATAGGATAAACGTTTACCAGACAAATATTCTTTTGTCAAAGTAGAAGGTTTAAAGAGCAGGTTTTTTATTGTTTTCCAAAAGGCATTCTCATAATGCGTGAGATCTTCAAAAAAGTGGACAAATAAATGATGAAAAGTTTTTCGGCTGTCGGTGTTTTCCTGACCGCAGTTTGGACAAAATTTCTGTTCGACTACATGTCTGCAGTTGAGACAGGTTTTGTCTTCTCTAATTTTACTATGTGACATTGGTTTCTTTGGGTGGTTTTGGTTAGTTAAAAGAGGTTATTTTTTTAGGACCTCATTCAGAAAAAGCTGTAAATGCTCAAAAGATCTTTTGGCAGCCAGCGGGTTATAAGCTGCGCCTTTAGAATTATCACTTCCAGCTTCAGGATTGGTAAAAGAATGTACAGAATTGGCATAATAAATCATTTGCCAGTCTGCTTTTGAATCACGCATTTCTTGTTGAAAAGCGGTGATTTCCTCTTTAGAAACAAATGGATCGTCGGCTCCGTGACAGATTAAAACTTTGGTGGTGATTGGCGCTGCAGGACGGCTGGCATCTTTTCCTAAACCGCCGTGAAAAGAAGCAATTCCTTTAACGTTTAAGCCGCCTCTGGCAGCTTCAAGAACTCCAGTACCGCCAAAACAATACCCAATTGCCACAATATTGTCTGCATTGGCACCCGATTTTATTAATTCTTGCAAAGCAGCATTGATGCGTTTTTGGTACGCTTCAAAATTCTTTTTGTAATAGCCCGCTTGTTTGCCCGCTTCAGCAGTATTTTTAGGATAATTGCCTTCTCCGTAGATATCAGCGATAAAAACATTATACCCTAACTTTGATAAATTTTCGGCAATTCCTTTAGAGGCATTATCAATTCCAAGCCAAGCTGGTAAAAGCAAAATGCCCGGATTTTGACTGCTTTTTTTAGCCGATTTAATAAATAAACCGTTAAGCTGCTGCTCGCCGTCAGCATATTTTACTGTTTTTAATTGAGCGCTTATGGTGTTGGTAAGCAATATAGTAGCAATTAAAATGAGAGTGGAGTTTTTCATGGTTTTTACAATTTTACACAAATATCAGAAATAAAATGGTACAAAAAAACCTCGAAAGCTATTTCTTGCGAGGTTTGTATTACAGGTTTTAATTTTGCGTTTTATTCGCCGGGATGATAGGTTTTTTCAGCATTTTTCAGAACATCTTCTTTGTAGAATAAAACCTCTTTAAATTTACCTTTTTGGTACATTTCGGCTTGATCGTCAAAATGTTTGGAGTTGGCATCGCCGCTGTTGCCGCCGGCCAATAAAGATTTTGCCTTAATTTTTGGGCCAAATTCAACAGCACAGACAAAACTGTTTCCGTTATAGCCGTATCTTTTCTTGGAATTGTTTTGATAATTGCTTTTAAAAGAAGGCAGACTTCCCCAAGAACCGGGGCCAAAACCAATCGGAAGACTTGGTTTTGCATCATCATATTTTAAATTGATGTCGCCGCTTGAACGCTGAAAACGGTTTATTTCGCCCCAAGTCACTTTCCAAGTTCCAAATTTGGTTTCCAATTCTTGTAATGTTTCTTGCAATTGCGGAATCATTTGCGAAACAACAGCATTTTTTGCAAAATTCTTTGTGTTTTCAACCTGATCTGTTTCTCCTTCATCAATATACGCTTTTTGAATAATAGGATCCAATTTATATGCCCATTCAACGGCTAAAGTTGTTGCAATAGAATTTTCGTTTGCATAATAATCCCAGTTTTTTAATACGGAAACTGCTTCTGCAGTTTTAGAATAAGCGGCACTTTCTTTAGGAACATTAGCAAATACATTTTCTAAACTTGGAATTAATATTTCGAAAATAGATAATTTAGAATCGTATCCGTTTTTGATCACATCATCCAGATTGTATTTTTCTTTGTTGCTAAAAATGCGAACGGCATTTATCCCTCTAAAATTTTCGCCATCAGGTGCCATATACGGAACGTAATCTGCTTTTTTAGGGCTGTCTGCTCCAGCGGCAGAAAATGGGGTAGAATTACAGTTCTGCAGCCATCCGTTGGCTGGATTGTAGAGATGTACGCTTTCATTCACTTCATGAAGTCCTTTCCATTGTGTTCCTGAAACAGAACCATCCACAACTTTTGACCAGTTTAAAGATTTGTCCCTAATTGGGATAAAATTACCGTGCCAATATGCGATGTTTCCTTTATTGTCTGCGTAAACGGTATTGTTGGACGTATTGGCTTTTAAATCCATTGCTTTTTTGTATTCTTCAAAAGATTTCGATTTGGTTCTTACCCAGCTTTGGATTAAACTAGTCATGGATCGGTTCATCGATTTTAAGCTGATCCATTTTCCGTTTCGTTCGGCCATTATCGGGCCATTATTGGTAAAGTAAGTTTTGAATTTTTTGGCAGTTAACTTTCCGTCATTCAAATAGTTAATCGTGATTTCTTTCTCTTTTGCAGGGTAGGACTTTTGATCAAATTCATAATAATACTTTCCTTTTTTCGAACTGATTTTCTCTGCGTACATATCGGCAACATCCACATTTGATGACGTATGCATCCAGCCGCAGTTTTCATTAAAACCTTGATAAACAAAAAACTGTCCCCAAGTTACAGCGCCATATGCATTTAATCCTTCTTCGCTTGTAACCTGTACTTCTGGTCTAAAATAAAAAGTGGTATGCGGATTAATGTACAAAATCGAGTTGCCGTTAATCGTTTTTGAGGGAGCAAATGCAAATCCGTTCGAACCAGTCTGAACATATTTTTCTCTTTCAACATAGGATACTTTATTGGTGTTTCCAGAATAAAAAGCTTTTAATTCACCAGTAGACAAATCTGCAGTGCTTATGGCACCAATACTTCCGTCTGTCCATAACAGCGGAAACCAAGGTTCAAAATGAGTAAGCAGCGCAGGCTTTACTTCTGGATGTTTGTAAAGATAAAAATTGATCGCATCGGCATAACTGTTTAATAATTTTTGGAGCCATTGCGGTGCTTTTTTATAATCTGCTTTGGCTTCGTCAGCATCAATCAAAAGGCGTATTTCGAGATCATTGTACAAAACAGACTGCCCTTTTATTTCAGAAAGTCTTCCCAGTTTTTCGATATAATTGAGTTCGATACGCGGAAAATCATCTTCACATTGCGCATATAATAATCCAAAAACAGCATCGGCATCGGTCTTGCCATAAATATGCGGAATTCCCCAATTATCTCTAATAATGGTTACTTCTTTAGCTTGTTTTTCTAAACGCGTAATGTCTTTTGGAGCTAATTTTTGAGCATTAATTAGTACACCGAAAAAAAGAAAGGCTGTAGTGATTAATGCTTTGATGCAATTAGTATTTTTCATTATTTGATTTTAAATTTTTGTCCTGTAGTGTAAATACTCATTTCAAGTTTTTCAATAGAAATCAGATTGTTTTTAGTCTGTTTTTGAATGCCTTTTGGGTTTCGAACCACAATAACTTCACTTTCGCCCGTAACTTCAACCTCATTATTGCTGACAATAATGGCGGTACTTTCGTCAATACCGATTCCGGTTAAAGACGGAAATTCAACCAATGCAGAGAGCAGTCTGTTGTAACGGTTTCTCTTTAAAAAGTGCTGATCGATAACCGCGGTTTTTAATAATCCAAGACCTTCAGTGGTTTCCAGATTATCATGACGAATATTATCGAATGTACCCGAATATTCTTTTTCTAATTTTTGGTTGCCCGTAATCATTTTTTCAGACATTACAGCTGCACCGGCGCTGGTTCCAGAAATGGTGCTTCCGTTTTCGTATGCTTTGACAATTGCTGTTTTTATAGGGGTATTTTGCACCACCGACATAAAACGGCTTTGATCACCGCCGCTTATAAAAATCAATTTTGCTTTTTGAAGTGAATCCGTCAAGGTTTTATTCTGTGCCGTTTCTTTATTGAAATTGAGCATCACAATCGGATTTTTTGTCAATTTTACCATTTGGGTTTTAAAGAAAATAAACGAACTGTCCGGTTCTTCGCTCGACATTGGCAAAACGGCAATAAAATCTTTTGCTTCTAGTTTAGCCAAGCTTAATGCTTTTTTCATCAATTCATCAGAACGATCACCGCCGCCAATAATAAACAGTTTCCCTTTTGGAGTCTGCGCGTTGGTAACAGACGAAATTAAGAGAAATAAGAAAAACAGGAAGTTCCTGAATTTAGAATTAAAAAGAAAGGACTTGCTCATGGTTTTGCAGAGTTTTGATTTTTTATAAATTGTAAAAGTGCCGTGTTTACTAAAGATAAAACAGCTTCGGTTTTGTTTAAATCCACCTTCTCGAAAGTGTCGCGAGGCGTATGATAATCTTCATGATAACCGCTGAAAAAAGTGAGAATCGGAATTCCTTTAGCGGTAAAAGAAGCATAGTCACTGCCCGAATGTCGGTTGGTTTCCCACAAATCCAGAGTAAAAGGTTTTAAGAGCTGTTTGTTAGCATCGGTAATAATGTTTCGCAGCTCTTGATCTGCTTTTTGAGTTCCGACGCTTAAAATGCGATGGGTTGTGTCTTCAGGAGCACTTCTCGAAATCATGTCCATATTGATTGCCAAAAGGATTTTTTGTTTTTCAGGATTTAAACTTGAAACAAAGTATTCGCTTCCTAAAAGTCCCATTTCTTCCGCAGTCCAAGCGGCAAAGAGAATATTATAATCGGGTTTTATAGCAGACTCTGACCATTTTTTTGCCAAAGCCAGCATTCCCGAAGTCCCGGATGCATTGTCGTCTGCGCCATTGTAAATGGAATCATTTTTAATTCCTAAATGATCGTAATGTGCACCGACAATAATCGTTTTGGTAGTGTCTTTTCCTGGAATGTATCCTAAAACATTTGCAGCATAAAAAGGCTCAGATTGTACTTTTATAGAAAAATTGATTTTTACTTTTTTTAATGGAAGAGGAGGGAAGCCGCCTTTTAATGGAATTTCTGAAAAAAGATTTTCTGCAGTCGTTTTACCAATTTTAAAAACCGGAATCGAGGTGGAAGTTGTATTTTCTAAAGAATGAAAAACCTCCTTCTCTTTACTATTTTTGGGTTTGAAATTTTCTTTTGTTTCAATAATAATTAAAGCTGCCGCGCCTTTGCTGATGGCAGTTTTAAGTTTGGTTTCTTCTAGATCACTTTCTTCTGGAAATATCTTTTTGAATTTTTTATAAGCTGTAGAAGTACTGTCTTGATCGTTAGGAAATCCGCTTAAAACCACAACAATTTTATTGGCGACATCGAGTGTTTTATAATCTTCTAAGCCATAAGAAGCAAAAACGACTTCAATATGTTTTTTTTGAATAGAATTTCTGGTTGGAGCAACTTCAAAATCTTTTTCCGGAGAAAGGGAAATAGTTTTATGATTTCCTTTTTTGATTTCTAAAGTCGTTTTTTTTAGGGTATGTTCTTGTATTTCAAAAATTTGAAAATAATATTCAAAATTATTGTAAGCTTTTAACTTATAAGAATTCATTTGGGATGCCACAAAAGAAGCGGCAATACTGCCCCCTCTTTCATTAGGTTTTCTACCCTGAAGCGAATCGGAAGACAAAAGAGCAAAAGTCCGTTCAAAATCGTTTTTTGAAGGATTTGCAACCGAAATCTGCGCAGTCAATACCGATTTACCAAACAGTAAAAAGAATGTAGTCAGTAGAGATAGACGCATAGTTTCTTTTTTTATAAAATGATATTTCGTTTAAAAGCACAACCCAATTCTATAATCGAATCGGTTTTGGCAATTCCTGGAATACTGTCGATTTTTTCATAAAGAATCGAGCGCATGTGTTCGTGGTTTTTTGCAATAATTTTGATGTAAAGCGTAAAAGATCCCGTAACATAATAGCATTCTGTGATTTCGGGAATATTTTTTAATTCTTCGATAATACGATCAGAATCAGAATCTTTGTTTAAAGTAATTCCGGTAAAGGAAGCCCAATCGTAACCAATTTTCTTTTCTTGAATAATAGGTTTTATACCGCTGATAACGCCTTGTTCAACCAATCTGTTGATTCGCTGATGTACCATTGTATTTGATATTTTTAAATTGGCAGCAATGGCAGAAAATGCCATTCGGCCGTCTTTTTCTAATTCTTTAAGAATATTGATATCAAATTCGTCTAAATTATCCATATTTTAATTGAGGTAAAAACTTTTATAGATTCATAAAAGTAACCATTTTTTTTAATTTAAAAATAGAAATTCATTTTTGTATAAAATTTAAAATTGATTTTTTAAGTTTTAAAAATGTTTGGTTTTGACTTTTAATTGTGATTTTTAAAGTCAATACTATTGTTTTTGGCTTTATAATAAATAAAATTTACTACTTTTGCCTTTCTAAAACAAAACAATATGATTGATACTGAAAAAGCACTTTCATCAAAATCAGAAATTTTGATTGAAAAAGAAAATAAATACGGCGCTCATAATTACCATCCGCTTCCTGTTGTTTTAGAACGTGGAGAAGGTGTATACGTTTGGGATGTTGATGGGAAAAAGTACTATGATTTTTTATCTGCTTATTCGGCCGTAAATCAAGGGCATTGTCATCCAAAAATTGTTCAGGCAATGGTAGATCAGGCTCAAAAACTCAGCTTGACTTCAAGAGCTTTTTATAACGATAAGCTAGGAAATTACGAAGAATACGTAACAAAATATTTTGGTTTTGATAAAGTTCTGCCAATGAATACAGGTGCTGAAGCGGTAGAAACAGCACTAAAAGTTTGTAGAAAATGGGCTTACGAAGTAAAGGGAATTCCAGAAAATCAGGCACAGGTGATTGTTTGCGAGAACAATTTTCATGGCAGAACTACGACGATTATTTCGTTTTCTAACGATGAAACGGCTCGCAAAAACTTCGGACCTTTTACAGATGGTTTTATAAAAATTGAATACGACAATCTGGAAGCATTGGAAAATGCTTTGAATTCCTCAAAAAATATCGCTGGATTTTTAGTAGAGCCAATTCAAGGTGAAGCAGGGGTTTATGTACCTTCTGAAGGGTATTTAGCGAAAGCGAAAGCACTTTGCGAAAAACACAATGTTTTGTTTATTGCAGATGAGGTACAAACCGGAATTGCGCGTACCGGAAAATTATTGGCAGTACACCACGAAAATGTTCAGCCCGATATTTTAATTTTAGGAAAAGCAATTTCTGGAGGTGTTTATCCTGTTTCGGCTGTTTTGTGTAACGATGAAATCATGAATGTAATTAAGCCGGGACAGCACGGTTCTACTTTTGGTGGAAATCCGGTTGCGGCGGCGGTTGCCATTGCAGCGCTTGAGGTAGTTAAAGACGAAAAACTGGCTGAAAATGCAGAACGTCTAGGAATTATTTTAAGAAAGGGATTAAACGAAATTGCAGCAAAAAACAACTTGATTACGTTGGTTAGAGGTAAAGGTCTTTTGAATGCAATTGTAATTAATACCGATGAAGATTCGAATTTGGCTTGGGAAATCTGTCTAAGATTTAGAGACAACGGATTATTGGCAAAACCGACTCACGGAAATAAAATTCGTCTGGCACCGCCTTTGGTTATGACAGAATCTCAAATACAGGAATGTTTAGAAATTATAGAAAAATCGTTGAAGGAATTTGTTTAAGATTAAGAACGTTTAAGATTCTGAGATACCTAAATTCATAGGTATTGAAATTCATAGATTTTGAATTACACCCAACGAGTTAAAAAATAAAAAACCATCCGTAATCGGATGGTTTTTTGCTTTGGTTATTATTAATTTAGGTTCCGTAACCTGGGTTTTGCGTGATTTTTTTGTTGGCGTCGGTTTCTTTAAGCGGAATCGGGAATACCAAAACATCATCATCAAAAGGCAATAAATCCGATCCGTCGCCATCGGTGCTGATGTCGATAGAACGCTGTGTTCTTTTGATGTCGTGAATTAAAAATCCTTCCATTCCTAATTCTAATTCGCGTTCTAATAAAATATCGTCTAATGTAACTGCTGGGATAGCTCCTGCGTTTGAGCGTTCTCTAATAGTGTTAATGTCATTTAAAGGGGTGTCTCCAATCGCAGTTCCAAGTCTAAAATTGGCTTCGGCTCTTATTAGATATAATTCTGCAAGACGAATAATCCCTACGTTGGCAAACTGATTGGTGAATTTTGAAGTTAAAATTCTGCCGTTTGCTGGATTTTCATAATTAAATGTCCCTCTTGTGTCTGTTGAGCTAAATTTGTTCAAATACGCATCTCTAATAGAGAAATCACCACCGCGCCCTCCGTTATCTTCTGAAGCGTAAAACGTTACGGCATCGTTTACCCCGGTTTGTTTTGTAATCTGAATAGCAAAAACATCTTCGATTTGATCGGTGTCATGATTAAATGCAGCGCCATAACTAGCTGATAAACCGTGACCGCTGTTTTCGATAACATCATCCGCGGCATCTCTTGCTAATGCGTAATTGCCTTGCTGCAGATAGACTCTAGCCAAAAGCGCCTGTGCGGCATATTTATCGGCATAAAAACTATTTTCTTCAGGAAGATTGGTATAAGCCAGATTTAATCCGTCAATGATTACTTTGTATACTTCTTCGACAGTACTTCTTTCTTTAGAGAGATCTGCACTAAAATCATAAATTGCATTTGGTCTAATTACAACGCCCAGCTGGCTGTTGGTTTGGCCGGCTATATAAGGTTTTGCAAAGAAACGTACCAAATCAAAATAAGCCAGTGATCTTAAAAAATTGGCTTCTCCAATCATTACAGCTTGTCTGTCTGGATCTTTTACTTTGTCTATGTTTTCAATTACTGTATTGGCAGCATTGATAATGGCGTAACATCTAGAATAAGTTCCTTCGATAATAACGTTATCAGAATACATGGTTTTCAGGTACATTTGACGAAGCTCGCCAAAGGTTCCTCTCCATCTTAAATCGGTAGTATTCAGCGCGCCGGTAACTCCCAATAAATCGGCATAAAGCAGAATCCTTCCTCCGTATGCATTACCATACGCTGCCAGAGCGTATGTTCCAGTCAATACATTGGTTACTCCAGCCTCTGTGCTTAAGGTTACTTCTGCATCTTCTCTTTGTTTGGGATCTAAGTCTAGTTCATTTTCACAGCTTGTAAAAAATACTGCAGAAATTATAAGTAAGATTAATTTATGTGCTTTCATCATGTCCTTTTTTAAAAATTAATATTTACTCCTAATGCTATTGTTCTTGCTGGCGGTGCAGAGTAAAAATCTTCGCCGATTCCTGTATCATCTCTTCTTGCTTCAGGGTCTGTACCTTTGTAATTTGTGAATGTAAGTAAATTTACAGAAGTTAAATAAACTCGTAAACTGCTCATTCCCATGTTAGATACGGTTTGTTTTGGCAAAGTGTATCCGATAGTTAGGTTTCTTAAACGAACAAAATCGGATTTTTCAAGGTAACGAGAAGAATCTTGTGTTCCGTTAGTGCCTCCAAATCTGGCTTGTGGGACATCAGTAATATCACCAGGATTTTGCCAGCGGTTTAACTGATCTGCTGTTTGATTATCAAAATAATCGGCTGCAGATGACATATAACCTCCAGCAGAATTATAAATACTAGCACCCCATTCGCCTTGGAATGTAAAAGTAAAATCGATGCCTTTGTAGAATATTGTATTGGTCAAACCAGACATCAAAGTCGGGAACGGATTTCCAGCAATGATTCTTTTTGCCTCACTGTAATCGTTTGTTGTAGATTTATCCAAAGTTCCGTCTGCATTTACCGTATTTTTTACAAACAATGCATCTCCGTTTGCAGGATCAACTCCAGCATATTCAACCAAATAGAAAGATGAAATATTTTCGCCCACTCTATTGATGGTATAAGTTGTGATGATATCAGTACCATTATTTGGCAGTGATTTTACTTCAGAATTATTTGTTGTAATATTAAAACTAGTATTCCATCTAAAGTTTTCTGTTTCAATGTTTTTAGTGTTTAAAGTAAATTCAAAACCACTGCTTCTTATTTTTCCAATATTTTTATTGATGAATTGCGCACCAGAACTTATCGGAACCGGAACTTCAAATAACAATCCGTCGGTATCTTTTTGGTAATAATCCGCTTCAAAGCTGATTTTGTTTAAAAAGCCTAATTCCACACCAAAATCAGTCTGCGTAGATTTTTCCCAAGTCAGGTTATCATTTCCAGCTTGATCAAAAGTAAGTCCAGATTTTAAATTATACGGATTTGGACGGTATAATTGGCGTGATGCAAAATTTCCGATTTCAGCATTTCCTAATTTCCCCCAGCTTCCTTTTAATTTCAAATAAGAAAGCACTGCATTGTCTTTTAGAAATTCTTCCTGAGAAACTACCCATCCTGCTGAGAATGCTGGAAAAACTCCAAATTTTTCGTTTTTACCAAAACGAGAAGACCCATCACGACGCACACTGGCTTTGAAAAGATATTTTCCTTGATAAGAATAATTTAAACGCCCAAACTGCGAAACAAAAGCATAATCGGTCTGGCTTCCGTGACCTTCATTTACTTCGGCACCACCGTCAACTGTTTGAAAATCATCGTTCGGGAAATAAATACTGTTAACATCCTGATATCTTCTGTTGTATTTATTGAACTCCATACCCGCTACAATGTTTAGGCTGTGTTTTTCTGCAAAAGTATGATCGTAAGTAAAGTAATTACTCCAAACATAATTTTCTGTGTTTACAGAAGTTGCAAATACAGCACCGTCTGTAGCCATAAAAGGAGCATTTTTACCTTGCCAGTAATCTTCTGTCTGGCTCAAAAAGTCATAAGAAAAATCAGAATTGAATTTTAAAGAATTTAAAAGTTTTAATTCTCCGTAAATTTTACCCGTAAGTCTTCTCATTATCGTTTTCCAGAAAGTATTGTCTTTTGCTAAAAGATAATTCGAGTATTCTGTATTTGGATTTGCAGTTCCGTCTGCTAATCTCGCCTGCGAAATTGGTGCCTGCGCAACAGACTGCAAAGGAGTAGAGAACGAGTTGTCATCCTGCACACGATCAATAAGCGATCTAGAAAATCCCAGATTCATTCCCGCTGTAAAACGGTCTGATACTTTGTGAGATAAATTGGTTCTTCCTGTAATTCTTTCTAAACTGTTGCTGTCTACGATCCCGACAGTATTGTTGTAAGCACCAGAAAAGAAATATTTTGTTTTACTGTCACCTCCAGAGAGCGAGAAATCGGCATCTGTAGTGTAACCTGTTTTTAAGGCAATATCCTGCCAATTGGTATCAATTTCTCCGTTTCTCCAATCTGTTCCCTGAGATAAAAATTCTAACTCATCTTCTACAGATTCTAAATCGTCTACATTTCGTCCTGCTTCCTGCAATAATGATACATATTGTTTGGCATTCAACCATTTCTTTTTGTGCGTTGCTTCGCTGACACCTTGAGAAAGATTGATAGAAAAAGTACCTTTTCCTTCTTTTCCTTTTTTGGTTGTAATTAATACCACTCCATTAGCTCCTCTGGCTCCGTAAATTGCAGCAGAAGAGGCGTCTTTTAAAACATCGATAGATTCGATTTCGCTGGTACTCAATGTTAATAACGGATTGGTTGGCGCTCCGTTGCTCGATTCGTTATCATTGATAAGCGGAATACCGTCTAATACATACAAAGGCTGTGTTCCAGCGCTAATACTGGCAGCACCGCGAACTCTAATATTGATACCGCCTTCTACTTTACCATTGGTTTGCGTTACCTGAACCCCGGCAAGTTTTCCAACTAAAGCATTCTGCATATTCGAAACAGGAATCTGCTGAATATCTTTTGCTGTAACTCGTGCGATATTATCGGTTAGGTTTTTCTTAGATTGTGTTCCGTAACCTACTACTAAAACAGCCTCAAGCTCATTTTGAGTTTCAATTAATTCAATTTTCATACCGTTGGAGGCAGGAACCTCTACAGAACTGTAACTTACATAGCTTACAACTAGTATCTGGCCTTTGGCAGCATCGATTTTAAATTGGCCGTCAAAATCAGTTTGCGTACTAATTTTTGTTCCCTTTAACACAATGTTTACTCCTGGAATTGGCATTCCTTTTTTATCCGTTACTTTTCCAGAAATTGATCCGTCTTGCGCGGCAGCTATCTGCATAAACAGCACTGATAAAAGCCACAAAAAATGCTTGAAGTTGATTTTCATTTTTCTTTCGATTAAATTAGATATCTCAAATATCTTAAAATAATGTTAACTATTAATGATTTTTTAACAATAAAAATAACAAATCAAGCGGTTTTTGTGTTTATTGTAACTTTTGAAGAAAAAATTAGTGGTTTTCTTAGAAAAAGAAGTGAAGAATTGTATTTAATTTAACTTATGGGATTGCTAATTTATGTTTTTTATACGTTTTTAACAAATATAGCGTTTAAAATCTTTGGTAAATTGAGCTTTCTTTGAAAAAGAATTAGTGCTTGTGATGGAAATTCGGATTCATCCCTAAACTTCTAAGAAATCCCAATCCACTAAAAGCTCTTAGTACTGTGTGTTTGATTCTTTGTATGAAGTATTAAAAGGCGAAAAAGAAGCAGAAAAAGCACCATGTTTAGTCAATTAAATTATTGAAAAATGCAGTATTCTTGAATCTTTCAAAACAAAAAAAAGTATGATACAAAAGGCGATTGCAGTATACAATCGCCTTTTTTTATAATTGCTTAAAATATCAAAAAAAAGCAATTATCTTTTTAAAGGAGCGCCTCCAGGCATTACTTCTGTTTTTAGTTTAAATTTACTGTATTCCACAACTCCGGTTCGGTCTGCCCAATCAAAATAAGAGGCCGAAAGTTTGTTTACAATTCCAGGATTTTGCTGTGCGACGTTTGTCGTTTCTCCTCGGTCGGTTTCAATGTTATACAGTTCCCATTCGTAAGAAGGATAAGTCGAAACCAGTTTCCATTTTCCATCGCGTACGGCACGATTTCCAGCTCTTTCCCAGAATAATGGCGCGCCTCTTTCGACCTGCGAAACATTATTAAATAAAACAGGTAACAAACTGCTTCCAGCCAATGCGTTTGTCGCAGCACCATTATATTCTTTGGGATATTCGATTCCTGCCAATTCGTAAAAAGTAGGGGCAAGGTCAATAATATGTCCTGTTCCTTTATCGATTCTTCCGGCTTTTATTTTTGATGGAAACCAAGCGATAAACGGTGAACTGAATCCGCCTTCGTGCATATTGTTTTTATATTGCTGTAAAGGTGTATTAGATAAATAAGCCCAGTTTTGTTCTTGATAATCAAATGATCCCGAAGTTCCAACCGGCCCGTCATTTCTAACTAAACCTCTTCCCAATGGGTTATAAGTATTAAAACCGCCTTGCGCTCCATTATCAGAAATAAAAATAATCAGCGTGTTTTTATCTTTTTTCAAAGCTTTTAATTTGTCCAAAACTTTTCCAACATTCTGATCCATATTGTCTACCATTGCAGCATAAACTTCCATTTTTGCTTTCCAGAATTGTTTTTCGTCGTAGGTTAATTTGTTCCATTCTGGAACTTCGGGATCTTTTGGTGCCACAGTTTGATCGGTTGGTAAAATGCCGTTTTCTTTTAGTTTTTGAATTCTCTTTTCTCTCAAAACATCCCAGCCTTCGTCAAATTTACCTCTGTATTTGGCAATATCAACCGGTTTAGCCTGCAAAGGCCAGTGCGGAGCCGTAAAAGCCAGATATAAAAAGAAAGGTTTGTTCTCTTTGTTTTGTTCGTCTAAGAAAGTAACCGCATTATTTCCAATTTCATCTGTAAAGTAATACGAATCGTCTTTTGGATGTAATTCAACATTATTCTTAATCAGTTTTACGGGATATGGATTTTTTCCGAATGGAAGTGGTTTGGTATCAAAATAGTTGGAAGCCCCTTTCAAGATTCCATAAAACTTGTCAAATCCTCTCTGATTTGGCCATTGCGCTTGGTCTTCTGAACCAACATGCCATTTTCCAGATAGAATGGTGCTGTAGCCGCCAGATCGGAAAACTTCTCCCAAGGTCAATGATTCTTTATTTAAATAGCCCTGATAAGCGGGTAAACCCAGATTGACATCAAAAAAGCCCACTCCGGCTTTGTGCTGGTATTGCCCTGTTAATAAAGAAGCTCTTGTTGGGGCGCAAATCGAGTTGTTGTAAAATTCGCGCAGGCGTAAACCTTCACCGGCCAATTTATCAAGATTGGGTGTTTTTATTTCAGAACCATAGTTTCCTAAATCAGAATATCCCATATCATCGACCATAATGAGGATAATATTTGGTTTTGAAGTTTCCGTTTTATTTTGTGAATGAACGGAAACAATGGCTGAGGCTAAAAGTGATATTGTAAATGCGATTTTTTTCATTCTTTTTTTATTTAATATTTAGCATCACATTATTTACTAAAAAGTAAAAAAGCGATTAAAAGTGTAATGATGATATTGAACAGCTGGGCTATTAAAAAGGCGTATAAAGGTTTTTTACTGTTGTTTTGCAGCAGCTCTTTAAAATTGGTTTCTAAGCCGATGCTGGTAAAAGCCAAGGCAAACCAAAGTCCCTGCAGATTTTTTATACTGTCTTTTACAGTGTCCCTGACTTCGGGAGTCAGCACAAAAGAAAAGAGCAGGGAAGCGGCAATAAATCCGATAACGAATTTTGGGAAACGTTCCCAGATTACGGCCAAAGTAGGTTTTGATACTTCACCTTGTGAAGTATTATGTGTATAGGTCCAATAAACGGAGATGGCAAAAGCAGCTAATCCTAATAATACATTTTGCGAAAATTTGACAATTGTACTAATTTTTAAAGCCGTTTCGCCAACCAAAGTTCCTGAGGCAACAACCGCTCCCGAAGTATCGATACTGCCGCCGAGCCAGGCTCCTGTAACTTCTTCGGGGAAATTAAAATATTTAGCAATAATAGGCATAAAAATCATCATGGGAATGGCCGTTACCAAAACAATCGAAATGACGTACGATAATTTTTTTGAATCTCCTTTGATAGCGCCTGATGTCGCAATTGCGGCAGAAACACCGCAGATAGAAACGGCACTTGAGATCATCATCGTTAATTCATCATCTACTTTTAATTTTTTGCAAAGCCAAAAGGCAAAATACCAAACGGATAAAACAACAATTAATGCCTGAATTAATCCTAGCGAACCTGCTTTAAGAATATCTGAAAAAATGACACTCGTACCCAGCAAAACCAATCCGATTTTTACAAAGACTTCTGTAGAAAGTGCTGCACGAAACCATTCCGGAAGTTTAAAGAAATTGCCAATAGATAATCCTATTGCCAGACTAAAAATTACGGCTTCTAAATTGAGTCCTTTTACAAAACTGTTTCCGGCAATAATCAAGGCAATCACGGTTAATAGGTACACTATCGGAAAAACCAATAGAAAGTTTTTTACAGATTTGCCAGCCAAAAAAGCTCCGATGGTTCCTATCGAAATGAAATAGACAAATTGTATGAAAAGGGTTTGAAGATTTTCGAAATTAAAGACATCGTTTTGTAAATCTGCCGTATTTGCCCATTTGAAAACAGGTACTAAAGGAAGAAAAATAAATAGGGAAATCCCGATGATTAAAAAGCCTAAAAGGACAACTATCCAGTCTTCATGAAGGTTTATTTTTTTTGATTGAATAGACATTAAATGTATATAATTATTTTACTGAAAGGTTTAAAACCTTTTACGCAGTGTTATTATTTGGAGTTAGAAAACGGAAAACCTGCAAGGTTTTGTAACCGTGCAGGTTGGTGTATTTTATAAATCAACAAAGTATTTTTGTTTACCAAAATCAAATTCGTAATACGTTAAATTGGGCCAAAGTGGTTTAATTAATCCCTTTTCCCAATTTTGAAGGGCATTTTCTAATTCTTTTACTTTTAGCGGATTTTTAGTGGCAAGATCTGTAGTTTCCGATTTGTCTCTGCCTAAATTATAAAGCCATTTTTCATGTGTTTTACCGCTTAGAATTAGTTTCCAATCACCGCTTCGAATTGCTTTTGCATCGCCAGAACGCCAATAGAGATCTTTGTGGGCAGTCTTATTTTCATTCACAACAAAAACCAGATCAACACCGTCATAAGTCCTGTCTTTTGGAAGATCAGAATGAATGGCTGCAGCAATCGTCGTAAAAATATCAAGAGAACTTACAGGTGTTTTGTAAACAGTATGCGGTTTGATTTTCCCCTTCCACGAAAGTGCAAACGGAACATTGATTCCGCCTTCAAAATGTGAAAATTTACCGCCTTTTAAGGGTGCGTTTGTGGTGGCAAAAGTATAATCGGCACCGCCGTTATCACTGGCAAAAAAGATTAAAGTGTTTTCTTCCAGACCTTCTTTTTTTACTTTGGCACGAATTCTTCCGATTGCATCATCAAGTGCGCTGATCATAGCAAAATAAACTCGTTTGTTTTCATCTTTTACATTCGGGAAACGGTCGTAATATTTTTTACGAACCTGAAAGGGTGTATGCGGCGCATTAAATGGTACGTACAATAAAAATGGTTTGTTTTTATTTTTATCAATAAAGGCTTCGGTTTCTTCTGCAAATTTTTCTGTCAGATATTCTTTTTCATCAATAATGGTGGTATCGCGACGAATTTGTCCAATTCCAACGCGTCCTTTACCCCAAATCATTTTATCGGTAAAATCTTTATGATGGTGGTTAATAATGTCGGGATTTTGGTCTTCTGGGGCGAAAAGCGAAAACGCCTGATAAAACCCGTAATGATAATCAAAACCTCTGTCCAAAGGAAAAAATCCTTTGTTGTGGCCAAGATGCCATTTTCCTATTATTCCTGTGCTGTAGCCTTTTCTTTTGGCTAAATCTCCAAAAGTGATTTCTGATTTTGGCAAACCCTGAGTGGCTATAGAGGCATCATTTGGATATTCGATTTTATCGTTTAATCTCCAATTATTGGTATCGATCAAATATTTGAAAGCATAATATTCTAAATTATTTTTCGGATATCTGTCTCCAGGCTGGTATTCGTGGCCAAAACGTTCCTGATAACGACCTGTAATTAATCCGGCGCGCGAAGGCGAACAAATAGAAGCAGAAACGTATGCATCTGTAAATGTTACGCCCGAAGCGGCCAAAGAATCAATTTGCGGTGTTGGCGTCGATTTTCCTCCGTATAACGAAATATCATATTTACCTAAATCATCGGCTAGAAGAATGATAATATTGGGCTTTTTTTCTCTTGTTGAGGTATCTTTCTGAGCTAGAAAAGCAGCCTTTCCTGCAGCCAGCTTTGCATCTTCTTTTATTAAAGTACCGTCGGTATTAATGGGCCAGAATAGAAATACGGCCAGAATGAGAAGCACTATTAATAGGGGAACAGCAATTTTGGTTATTTTTTTATAGTTTGCCATATAATTTTGGTTAGTTTTTTAATTGAATGGAAGAAGGTTTGATAGGTTTTCTCAAATCACAATTCCGGAGGAATGAAATATTTATAGATATAGTGATGATCAAACTACCAAAAAGCTCCAGCGGAGCGACACATTTAGACATCAAATTATAAAATATACCGCTCCGCTGGAGCTCTTTTGGAATGGACTAATTATTTCTATAAATATTTCGTTCCGCTGGGACTTGTTAACTTTTGGTCTATTATTTCTAATAAATGGTTTATTGATAAATTTGAAAAACTGCCAACATTTTATTTCGAAGCCAGCGCGGTATCAACATCATTCTTTAAATCTCCTAAGCCATCTTTTTTGAAAACAATTTTTTCATTTTTATAAAAGATTAAAGTGGGAAAGACTTTTACGTTTTTTAAATCTGCAATGACCTGCGGACTTTCTTCTAATTCAATTTCGATGATTTTTAGTTTGGCTCCGTATTGAGTTCGCAGCGATTCTAATATCGGCTTTACTGTTTTACAAGTTGCACAATATCTAGAACCAATGTCAACTAAAACATATTGATTTTCAGAAAGTATTTTATTGTATTCTGCGAGTGTCAGTTTAGTTTTTAAATTACTGTAAAAAGGTTTTCCGCCACCGATCCAGCTCGCAATACCGCCTTCTAAAATGTATACTTCTGCAAAACCTCTTTTTCCCAATTCAGCCGCCAAAAGGCCGCTTCTGTACGCCGCAATCGAATAAATAAATACAGGTTTTGACGGATTTAAAGCAATAACTCGTTTCTCGAAATCGTCTGATTTAAGATTAAAATTTACCGCACCTTCAATATGATTGAGTCCAAATTCATCTGAACCTCTTGCATCAATAATCTGCGGATTTTTTTGGCTTTTAACTTTAGCATAAAAAGCATCCAGCAGTAAATTGGCACTTTGTCCCTGCGAAAAAACAGCAATTGTAACTAGAAATACAATTGCTGTTAAACTAAATTTAAGTTTTTTATTTTTCATCTTTATGATTGCACCTGTTCTAAAACGGGTAAAGCGTTTTCTTCAGCAGCAACTGTTTTTGGTTTTAACGGAACGGATAATACGCCTTCTGCCAAAGCACTTCCTTCTTTTTTAGATTTGAATATAGGCCAAAGAAACTGTGCGTACCATTCTTCTTGTTTGTAGGATTTCATTCCGTAAGATTCTGGGAATTTTCTCGTAATTAATCCTGTTCCGAAAATGACATCCCAAAGAAAAAACATGTTTCCAAAGTTTCCTTTAAAGTGACCTACGCCGTCTCCGCTTGTATCGGCATGATGCGCATGATGCGTTGCCGGAGTCGAAATCAATCGTTCTAAAACCCATGCAATTGGATGTAATACTTTGTATTTGTAAAAAGGTTTGTCCCATGCAATGCTCGAATGCGCTCCCAAAGTGATGAAACTTTTAATAACCAAAACAAATAAAGCAGGAAGTCCTAAACCTAAATACGTTAAAGTTGCAGTTAAATAGATTTGAGAAAAGAAAACCGTATAGATAAAGTTTTGTCTAGAAGCCATTGCCATTCCCATGTAGGGAGCAGAATGATGTGTTCTATGAAAACGCCATAAGAACGGAACCTGATGGTGCAGTCTGTGGTACCAATACTGCGTTAAATCGTCGGCAATTGCAATCAGGAAAAAACCTCCCCAAAACGGAACCCAAGACAGTGAATTGGCCAGATTCGGAATTAAATAGGGCAGAGCCGTTAAACTAAAAAATGCAATTATTGGCGGTAAAAGTAATTTTGGCGCTAAGAAAGAAACAATATCAATTTTGCGTTCTTCGCCTGTCCATTGGTCGTCGTATAAACCGGCTCCAAATTCGATAAGGCCTAAAACGATCATAAATACGGTTAAGCCCCAAGTTCTGATGTTTGCAAAAGCGGGCTGAAGAAATTCTAAGAAAGCTGGTAATGTAAGGTGAGATTCACTCACAACGCCATTTCCAAGCTTAAAATAAAGGTAAATTGCCAAAACAGGCAATGAATAAATAAAAAGACTGATTGTCAAGTCTCTAGTCAATTTTGAATTTTGAACTGCTGCCATGATTTCTTATTTTAAAAATTGATTAATTATTGTTAATCCTCCAGCTAAAATGGCCAGAGGCACTAAAAACAAGATTATCCCAACGACAATCTTTTTTCCGATAATTTCATAGTCTACTCTTTTCATGATCATTTACATTAAGTTTTAATAATTTGAAATTCCTGCAAGGCTTTGCAAACCCTGCAGGATGGTTATAGTAATTAGTTTGAACTTCCTGCAGGTTTAGTTGCCTGTTTGATTAAATCAGAAATTGTTTTTCCCTTGTCGGCTCCAGTATTGTGAATCCTTCTGTTGTAAACATCCTGCCAGTCAATCAACGGATACACATTGTTTTCTTTGGCTTGTTCATCAAATAATTTCTGAAGTTCAGCCAATTTTTCAGGATATTTTTTTGCAAGATTGTTACGTTCGTTAAAATCTTCGTTCAAGTTGTATAATTCCCAAACATCAGTATCAAAGTTACTTGGAGCTGGTTTCTCATTATTTCCGATCGATTTTTTAACCGCAAAAGAATCGGGTAAATGTGCCGCTGCAGCTTTCCATCCGTCTTTGTAAATGGCTCTGTTTCCAAAAATGTAGTAATACTGTACTTTGTGCAGTGATTCGGCTTTTGGATTATCGATAGAAGCTTTAAAAGTAGAACCTTGAATAATATCTTGTTTGATGTTTTTGATATATTCCGGGGCCTGAATTCCTGCAATGTCCAAAGTAGTCGGCAGAATATCTGTTACGTGGCTGTATTGATTTCTGATACCGCCTTTTTCTTTAATTCCGTTCGGATAAAATACAATCAATGGGTTACGAGTTCCTCCTTCAGATTGTGCATCTTGTTTCCAGTTTTTGAATGGAACATTGGTTGCCTGAGCCCAGCCCAGCGGATAATTGGTATTTAAACCTTTTGCAGTTCCGATTTCTCCAATATTGTTCAAATTACTTTGAAAATTTTCTTCATCTGTTTTGCCTTGAGAAAATAAACTCTGGCTGATAGTTCCCTGTAAAGTTCCCTCTTTACTTGCTCCATTATCTCCAATTGCAACAAAAATCAGGGTATTATCTAGCTGTCCGCTTTCTTTAAGGTAATTCACCACTCTTCCAACCTCATAATCCGTATAGGTTAAGAATCCAGCGTAAACTTCCATAAATCGTGCATAAACTTTCTTTTGGTCTGGCGTTAATTTTTTCCATTCCGTAATCAAAGCATTACGATCTGGTAAAACGGCGTTTTGAGGAAAGATTCCCAATTTCTTTTGGTTTGCCAATACCTTTTCGCGGTAAACATCCCAGCCTTCGTCAAATTTTCCTTTATAAGGTTCCACCCATTTTTCTGCAACCTGATGAGGTGCGTGCACTGCTCCCGGTGCATAATACAAGAAGAATGGTTTTCCCGGCGCTGCTTTTTGCTGCTTCTGAATATAACTAATAGCTTTATCCGTAATTAATTCATTTAAGTGGCGTCCGTCGGGTTTAATATGCACCTGATCTTCTACTAAATCGGGATTGTATTGATCAGTTTGAGAGCCTAAGAATCCGTAGAAATGATCGAAACCTTTTCCAGTCGGCCATCTGTCAAACGGACCTGCATCTGTAGCTTCTTCGTCTGGAGTTACACCATATTTTCCAACAGCAAAAGTGTTGTAACCGTTGTCACGCAAGATCTCAGCAATGGTTCCTTTATCAGAAGGAATTCTTCCGTCCCAACCTGGAAAACCAGCCGATAAAACAGTATGAGAAAAACCGCTTACGTGAACTCTTCCCGAATTTCTTCCCGTTAGCAAAGCAGCTCGTGTAGGCGCACAGATTGCTGTGGTATGAAAATTAGTATAACGAAGTCCGTTATTTGCCAGATTATCAAAAGTCGGCGTATTGATTAAACCGCCAAAAGTGCTTGAAGCGCCAAATCCAACATCATCCAACAAAATCCAAACAACGTTTGGAGCGCCTTTTGGGGCCGTTACAGGATCTGGCCAATATTCTTTAGAATCGGCCAATGTTTTACCAATGGTTCCTTTAAACTCTGTTTTCTCTTGCGCCAATCCTAATTGTGCGACTAGGACAGCAGTAATCAAAAGCCCTTTCTTAGAGCTTTTGATTGTAATGCTATTTTTAATATTTTTCATTTTCTATAGTTTTTTAGTTATATGGTTTTTAAATAATAGTGTGTTTTTTTTAGGAGCTAATCCCGCTCCCGAAGCCTCGGGACCGCCACAAAAGGATTTCCACTTCTATCGGGGCTAGTAGACTCATTTTCATAATAATGTTTTCGTTCAGTTTGTCAGACTGAGCGAAGTCGAAGCCCGCGCAAGTAACTTCGTACAGAAGAGTCGTGAATCTTTGTAGAGTTTCTTAAAGAGATTTAATTCGCCTATTTGCTATCGCTCGGTTCTCCTTCGTCGAAATGACAAGATTGCGTTTATCATACATAGCAGACTATGTTTGGAAAAACGAGTTTCTCTTGCAACTCTTTTTTATTAATAATTAAACCGTTTCTATGTGTTAAAAAAAGAAACGTTTAATACCCAGGATTTTGCGGCAGCCCTTCCGGATTTATATTTCTTTCGCTCTGCGGAATCGGATAAAGATTATTTCTTTCTGATACAGAATTTTTAGCCGTTACTTTTTTCACTTCAGTAACCAAAGTTCCCCATCGAACTAAATCGAACCATCTTTGTCCTTCTTGAACAAATTCTTTTTTACGTTCTTCCTGAATCGCCGCTCTAAAAGTGGTTTGGTTTAATCCAACTAAATCTACGGTTGCATCTGGAGTAGTAATTGGTTTTCCGAAAGCCCTTCTTCTTACTTGATTGATCAATTCGTAAGTTTCGGTTGTTGGTCCGCCTTGTTCATTTATCGCTTCCGCTAAAGACAATAAAACGTCTGCATAACGAATAACAGGAAAGTTGATTGCTACATTTCCTGGAGTTGCCAGGTTGGTTAAATCCAGATATTTTTTGAAAATAGGTTTCGGAAAAGTATATAAGGTTCCTGTCGAAGGATTCAGCAATTGTTTGGCATAACTTACATCTCTTCTTTTATCTCCTGCGGCATAAATATCATAAAACAAAGCTACGTCTGAGATAATATCGGCTGGTTCTGTCGCGGTAAATCCGGTAAAAGAAGTTGCTTGAAAAGTACTCCCGCTAGAACCATTTCCTGCCTGATTAGGCTCAAACTGAACAGAGAAAATATGTTCTTTTCCGTTCTTTTTGGTTTTAGTAAAAATATCCTGAAAATCTTCAAACAAGGCATAGCCGTAACCGCCATTGATGACTTCTCTGGCCTTTGCAATAGTATTAGGCCAGTCTTTTCTGGTAATGTATACCTTTGCTAAAATTGCCTTTGCAGCTCCAGAGGTAGCGCGTCCGGCATCTGTTGCAGCGTAAGTGGCAGGAAGTGCTTCAGCATCAGTCAAATCTTTAATAATTTGAGCGTATACCTCGTCAACCGTTGCACGATTCGTTTTTAGGTTTTCTAAATTAATAGAAGTCGCTTCGTGTAAAACAATCGGAACCCCTCCCCAAAGACGAACTGCTTGAAAATACAACAGACCTCTGATAAATTTTGCTTCATTGATTAATCTGGTTTTAATAACCTCTGAACCCGAAACTTTCGGAATATTATCGATAGAAACATTGGCTCTGTTGATTCCCGCATAAATTTGTCTCCATGCCACCTGAACACGGTCTGAAGTAGCATCATGCGTCAAACTGCTCAAAGCGCGAACCTGCGGATTGGTGGCAGAAACTCCAGCAGCAGCATAATCGGATGCCATATCGGTCAAGAAATAAAGGTTTCGTCCGAACAAACTCTGTTCTCCCGGATCTAAACTCAGCGAAGCATAAACGGCTGTAACACTCGCCACAGCATCATCTTGTGTTACAAAATAATTGTCTTCGGTTACAAATGAGGTAGGCGTTACCTCCAAGTCTGCGCACGAGCTTAATAAACCCGTCGTTAAAAGGAATGTTATCAGTATCTTTTTCATTGTATTTTTACTTAGAATGTTACGTTAAGGCCAGAAATAAAGGTTTTAGAATTCGGATAAGAACCAAAATCAATTCCCGGATATAAGTTGTTTTGTTCGTATGAACTTACCTCTGGATCATAACCAGTATATTTAGTCCATGTAATTAAGTTTTCTGCAGAGATGTAAAATTTAACGCTCTTTGTTCCTAGTTTTTTCGAAACACTTTTTGGCAGCGTATAGCCCAGCGTAATTAGTTTTAATCTTAAGAAAGAAGCGTCTTCAACATATCTTTCAGAAACAATTCCCAGCGGAGAACTTGAAGCTCTCGGAATTTCGTTACTTGGATTTGTCGGTGTCCATCGGTCGTTAAGAGTTGCGGCAGCATTAGTTCCAAGCGTTGAGATTTCTAACTGCTGGTTCAAAGCATTGAAGATTTTACCGCCGTAAGATCCCTGAAAAGAAAAGTTCAGATCAAAATCTTTGTATGAAACCGTATTGCTGAAACTTCCGATGAATTTTGGCTGAGAAGTGCCTAAATTTCCTTTATCCAATGCTGTAATTACACCGTCTCCATTTGTGTCAACATATTTTCGGTCTCCCACTTTAGTATTAGCCAGACTATTGATTTTTGGCTGCGTGTTTATTTCTTCCTGAGTCTGAAAAATTCCGTTTGTTCTATATCCCCAGAAAGTTCCCAAAGGCAGCCCTACTTTTACGATAACTGGTTGTTGCTGCAATAAGGAGCCATTTGGAACAACAGGGAAAAATTCGTTAACACCATTTCCGATAGCAACTACTTTATTTCGGTTTGCAGAAAAAACGATGTTAGAGTTCCACGCAAAGTTTTTGGTTTTAAGGTTTTCTGTAGTCAGCCCAATTTCAACACCTTTGTTTTCTACGCCTCCAATATTCTGAAGAACCGTTGCATAACCTGAACTCAACGGAACGGGAACATTGATTAACAAATCGTTTGTTTTTTTGTAATACACATCAAAAACAAAATTGATTTTTCGGTCCAGTAAGGATAAATCCAATCCAACATTATACTGATTTGTTTTTTCCCATTTCAAATCCGGATTTGCTAAACGGGTAGGAGCGAGCCCCGTGTACAAAGTACCTCCAAAAGAATAATTTACAGAACCCATTGCAGGAAGAGACAGATAGTTTCCTATTTCTTGGTTTCCTGTTGTTCCGGCAGTAATTCTAAGTTTGGCTTCGGTTACGCCTTTTATATTATTTGCAAATTCTTCGTCGGTAATATTCCAAGAGAAACCAGCAGACGGAAAGTACCCCCAAAGAGACTCCGCTCCAAATCGAGAAGAACCATCGGCCCGTCCAGAAAGAGTAAAGTTGTATTTTCCTTTATAAGAATAATTTACTCTTGCCAGCCAGGATTTTAGCACACTTTCAAAAGCATCGCTGTACGGTTTAACCGCCACACCATCTTGCAGTGCATTGTAGGTATTAGCATCATTTACAAAAGTCTGTGCGCCGGCATTTACAACTTCACCTTTAGTATATTGAAGTGTATAACCTCCTAAAGCAGAAAATTTATGATTTTCACCAAAATTGGTATTGTAATTCAATGTGTTTTCATTTAAAACAGAACTTACAACGCGTTCTCCCACAGAAGCCAGACCTTTTGTTCCTGCTCCGGTTGTGGTATTGGCTGGTGCATAATAATTTTGTTTGGTGTTTAATACGTCACCGCTTACCGCAACTTTAGCCGTTAATTTTTTAGTGATTTTATATTCGCCAAATAAGCTGGTCAGGATTCTGTTTAATTTGGTTTCGTTGGTTGTGTTTTCCAAATCATTAATCGGATTTGGGACATAACCATTGACAGAAGTCGCGTACGGATTATTCGTTACATTATAACTCCCGTCAGCATTTTTGATTGGAACCACAGGAGCAGTCAAAACAACACTCACAAGCGGATTTGGATTTCTTCCGGCAGCAGTGCCTCCATTTGTTCCTACGCCGTTTGAAATAGAATTGGTATAATTTGCATTGACGCCAAATTTAAAATTCTGCGAATAATTTCTTTCGTAATTAGCGCGAAGTGAAATGCGTTTAAAATCAGAGCCTAAAACAATCCCTTCCTGGTCAAAATATCCTGCAGAAATTGCATATCTTGATCTTTCGTCTCCTCCAGAAAAAGAAAGCTGATGGTTTTGTACAGGTGCCGCTTTTATAAAAGCTGCCGACTGCCAGTCGTAATTACCAGATGTTTTTAATGCTTCGATCTGAGCTGCTGAAAAAGAAGGTGCCTGACCAATACTTGCCTGAACATCATTTCTCAAACTTGCCCATTCGCTGGCATTCATCAGTCTTAGTTTCTTCGAAATATTTTGAAAACCAAAATAACCTTGGTACGAAATATTATCCTGTCCTTTAGTACCTTTTTTTGTGGTAATGATTACAACTCCATTTGCACCGCGAGAACCGTAAATTGCAGTTGCAGATGCATCCTTTAAAACTTCAATAGATTCAATATCTGCCGGATTTATTGTCGACATTACATTGACACTCGCGCCAGAAAAGGCAACCCCCGCAGAGCTGTTATTGTTGTCGTTATAAATTAAAATTCCGTCCACAACATAAAGAGGCTCATTTCCTGCTGTAATAGAGTTTCCACCGCGAATTCGAACGCTTGAAGAAGCACCTGGGCGACCAGAACTTTGCGTAACTACCACACCAGCAACAGCGCCTCTTAATAGATTATCTGCCGAAGAAGTAACCTGAGATAAATTTGCTTTTGGAACCGAAGCAACAGAACCCGTAATGTCTTTTCTTTTCTGAGTTCCATATCCAACAACTACCAATTCGTCAAGTTCCTGACGCTCTTCTTTAAGATTGATAATGATAGGATTTTTTTCTACAATTATTTCGGCTTTTTTATAACCGATATAACTAACGATCAAAGTATAAGGAAATTTTTGACCTGTTTGAAAGTAAAATTTTCCTTCTGCATCTGTCACAACTCCGTGAGTTGTGCCTTTAATAGTTACAGATGCACCAATTATGGGTTCGTTTGTAATAGCGTCTACAACAGTCCCATCGAGTTTAGACTGAATTAGAGGGGTGGTATTTTGGGCTTGTAATCCTGCTGTTATTGAGAGTAGAAACAGCAGTATGTATATGTTTAACTTTTTTTTCATTTCTTTGTACTGGTTTTAAGTAATTAACAAGACGCCCTGAGCACTGTTTTTACAGCACTCTAAAAGTGTTCTTGATTTAGTGATAAATGTTCTTTAAGCCTCGCCATTTCTGTTGCCGCAGAAATGGCTTTTTTTATTTACAACAGCAGTTTTGCATTATTTTCATTTTAGTTTTTTTAGTTGTTAGTTATTTAATTTTTTAATTATCGCATGGTTTAAAGTAGCTGACTCATGCACAAAGTGCATCAGAAAGACTTTTAGGATTATTTCGGTAAATATTTTTGGTGGTGTTTTTTTTCGAACTTCGTTTTAAATAATCATTTAAAAACGAAAATATAGATACAGTGTATTAGCAACAGCTACACATATAACAAACAGCGCTATAAGTGTATTTTTTAGGAAGAATATCAAACGAGATGTTTTCTGTTGTTATCACAATTTAGTCTTTTATGGTTTGAAATAATATTTAAAACTCTACTAACTCTATAGGACAAAGTTAAATTTAATATAATAAAAACCAAAAGTTTAGAAGTTTTTTTTTGAAAAAAATACGATTACAGCCAGTGAAAGACAATTTGAAAGTACCGCATACCGCATTTTAAAAGGGATTTGCAAAGAATTGAAAAGAGGGGAGTATGTTAAAATTAAATCAGCAATAATTAAAAAATGTAGTATTTATTCTGATGTTTTTTTGTGCTGAGAATTTTATTGTCTTAAAATGGAGTGCTTTAAATGTCAAAAAATAGGAGTGGTTTAATTTTATCGAAAATAATTGATGCAGAAATGCTGTTTGAATCATCATCATTTTTGAGTTGAAATAAAAAAAAAGAACTGTATTAAAAAATACAGTTCCAGTTGAGAGATAGTAATTAGTTATTTTATGTGTTAGAATAAGTATGTACGCTTTGCCCCGCAGACGGCATATAATTAACACCAAACCAGCATAATAATAATATAACGAAAGCCGCTGTTAAAGTAATTAAAGCTACTTCGACTTTAGCTGGATAGCGATAGCGTACGTGTATGTAAATCAAATATCCTAACCAAGTAAGCATTGCCCATGTTTCCTTAGGATCCCATGTCCAATAATGTCCCCAAGCTTCTTTGGCCCATAAAGCTCCAAATAACAACCCTAAGGAAAGAAAACCAAAACCTACATAAACGAGGTTATTGGCCAGCTGCAGCGCAGTATCTTTATAAGTGCCGGTATAAAATTTATATAACCCATAACAAGAGACTATAGATGAGGCAGCGAGCAGCGCATATGAGAAAATATAAACTAAAACATGTGGTACAAACCATATACTCTGTAAGGCAGGCATAAGAGCTTTGTTATAGGTATCAGGATTTAAATAATTTATGATTAAGAAAATACAGGCCATCCCTAAACTGTAATTGAGCAGCCATTTATATTTCCATCGAAAATAAGTAACGATACCAATTATTGGTAAAAAAACAGCATACCATAACCTTGTTTCTCCTAAGGTACGCATAGGAGGGCGTCCTAGGTGAGACCATAAATTATAGGTAAAAATAATCATAGATAAAGCGCCTAATGATGCAAAAAGTAATAGCAATAGTGTTTTTGTCCTCGTGCTCTTTATGAGTTGAAGAAGCATGCAAATCAGCCAAAAGAATAAGGCAGTAAGAGCATAATTAGAAAAATAGATCCAGTAATTCATTAAAAATCAATTTAATTATAGTGATTAAATATTCACAGTAGTTTTTGAAAATTATAGTGCAGTTCCTTTTCCTTTAAAGATCAGATATACAGCTCCAACAAGCATCATAAATATGCCGCAATAAACAATAGGAAGCCAAGGATCACTTACTATTTCGATAACGCTCAATTTAGACCACTTTCCAAATTTTTCGTCATAACTCAATTGGTACACCTTCCATCCATTAACCTTATAAGGTTTATTAACTTCAATTACAGCACTTTCATTTTTACCATCTTTGACATATACGTTTACGTGCGAACTATATTTTTTGGCTTCAGGTTGCAGCATTACGATTGCTTCTTTTTCGCTTAACTGTAAATAGGAGTATTGGGTTGCAAAACTGCCGCAGCTAATCCAGGCAATGGTATCCATTGTTGCCGATTTTACTTCGATGCGTGCTGCTGGCGCGGCACCTTCTTCATTTACTTGAAAATAACCATTTCCGGTAAATTTGCTGTTTTCAAGATAATCTAAGATTTTAATTTTATAATTTTTATAATCGTAATGATCACCTTTTTCAATCATTCGAAGAGCATTAACCCCCTTGGTTTGTATATTATTGGTGGTAATGTCGGCCAGAGCAAGTTTTGGCGCAAAGGTTTCCATATCAAAACTTTTTAGCTCAAAAGCAATTGGCATAGGTATTTGGTTTCCTTTTTCTGTTTTGGCTCCCCATACAAGCTGGTTTTCATATAAATCCATTGTATAACGCTTTAGATCGCCGCTGCCTAGAATTCCTGCCGTCATTGCGATAAAAAGACCGAGATGATTTAATACAAATCCCCAATTTTTCCATTGCCAGGGTGTCATTCGATTCAATGTTGCCAACCCAAGAGTTGTTAAAAAATAGAATTGCGCAATGATAAAGGGCCAGCTCGACAGTACAAACGAAAAACCAAATAAATCTGGTTTGGTTCCTTCAACAAAATTTTGCTGTGGCAATGTTCCCATTAAAATTGCTTGAATTAAAACTAATGTTATCGCGCTTACCGATGCCGGCACAGATCGCAGCCATTTTACCCAAGGATGATTTCTGTAAAAAAAGTGAAGCAAAAGCAGCATGATAATAAATACTGCTCCGATAAAGTAATTTATTGGAGCTCCAACTGCTTTTATAGACGTTCTGGTTGTTATTTGCAGCAGATATCCCACAATTAATAAACCGAAACTGATTATAGCAGATTCTTTATAATCCCACGGATACTGCCACAACTGTTTTTTAGTGGATTGACGATTTTCAGAGTTTTGTATTCCCATTCTATTCTGTGGTGATTTTATGTAGAGAAGAGAGCAAAAAAAAGTCTAATAAACTTTTTTCAGCTCCCTCTCAAATTATTTAATAGGTATAGAAACAGCAATTATTTTTTCTTTGCTTCTTCCAGCCATTTTGGTAAAACATTCTTTTTAAATTCGGCTTTATTGCTTCTTTCTTTGCTCATATCAAGACCGATATATTTTTGGGCTTTATCTTTTGTAGATAAATCAGGATATTGCATTGGAGCCGTTTGACCTAAAGAAACCAATACTTTGCTTAGTCCAACTCGAGCTTCAGCAGCCTTATTTAATCCATTTGTGATCACTCTTGCAGTTTCTAGAGGAGCATGGAAAGAACCTCCATGTGATGCAGCAGCAAAATCCCAACGCCATTGCGCTTGACGAATTAGTTTTAATATATCTTTCATTTGAGCTTCGGTTGCACCTTTATCCCAAGCTAATTTTGCCTCTAAATGAGCTTTTACCAATTGATCTTCTAATTCGATACGGATCTCATGAATTTTTTTCTGGCGCTCATTTACGTTGGCAACCAAAGTTTTCTCTTCTTCACGATGACAAACCTGACAAGAGTTTGCTACGTTATTAAGTGGTGACTGAATTTTATGATCTGTAAATTTTTGTCCTCCTTCGCTCTTGTAAGGCATATGACAATCTGCACAAGAAACGCCTCTTTGTCCGTGAATTCCCATTTGATGAATTTCATAATCAGGGTGTTGTGCTTTTATAATAGGAGCTTTACTTAGTGCGTGTGTAAAATCACTAAATTCAATACCGTCATAATATTTCTCCATATCTTCGACAGCCATACCATTTTTCCATGGGAATTTTACTTTTGCAGCACCCTCTACAGATTTTTTATCAAAATAGTATTCTACGTGACATTGCGCGCATACTAAAGAGCGCATTTCATTATGAGTTGCTTTTGTAATATCTTTTCCTTGTTCTTTAAACGCTTCAATTAATGCTGGGCGGGTAATTTTTAGATTCATTGTTTTAGAATCATGACAATCTGCACATCCAATCGGATTTACAATTTCAGGTCCTAATGCAGCCCATGTTTGTTTGTAGAATTCATCAATTCCTAATTTGTCCATCATTCTTGGTACATCTGGAGATTTACATACCCAGCAGCTAGAAGGCTGAGGTCCGTCTTGCGGCCCTTTTGGAGCACCTGTTCTCAAAGTATTGTAGATATCTTCTAATGCATAAAAGTGTCCTCTACCCTGATTGTAATCTTTAGAGAAAGCATAACCTGCCCATAAAATTACCATACGAGGATCTTCATGAAGCATATCTCTCATTTTTCCTCCTCCATACAGACTGGTAAAAGTGGTATCTGCGGTTTCGTAATAAGTTTGATATTCACGAGGATAATTTGCCCCCCAGACTTCATTTTTAGATTCAAATTCGCCTACTGGTGCCATAACTTTATTAGCAAATAAAGCTTCGGTTCTTCGCTCCATCACGCTGTTTACTAACAAGCCTAGTACAAAAACCAATAGCATTGTAATGCCAAACATTATCCACCCCATCCAAGGTTTTTGTTTTATAATTTCTTTTAGAGTTGCCATAATTATATCTGTATTTAATTTTGTTTTGATTAATTTTTATCTACTGCATTTATTGTGTTCTTTTTTGCATTTTCTGTGCTGTCTGTTTGTTTGCGAAGCCATTCAGGAACTGGAGAATCCAGATTAGGAATTCTAGCATTTGGCGCTGACGATAAGCTGTTTACACGTCCGTGGGGAACTTCTCGATGACAGTCCCAGCATAACTTTCCTTCTCCATGTTTTTTGCTTTCGAGAGTGACTCCAGTAGTGCTGACATTTGAATTTAGATCACTATGACATCGCTGGCAGTTTTTTTGAACCACATCCGTTCCTGCTTCTTTTATTTGAATTACCTGTGGCTCTGCACGCCATGTAAATACTGTGGCATGATAAATACCATCTTTAGCCTTAAAAAAATATTTATTAAAGGGATTGTTATGAGGTACGTGACAATCATTACAATTGGTTACTCTAGCATGTGAACTGTGCTGCCATGTAGCATAAAATGGAGCCATAACATGACAATTTACGCATGTTTTGGGTTCATCAGAAAGATAGGAGACCGCATTAGAAACATATAGTAAATACGCAAATAATCCCATTCCAATTCCTGTTGCTACGATTACAAATGGAACCCATTTACGTGGAGGTAAGAAATAACTAATAATTTTTTTCATAAACGATGCAAGTTTAATTATGGGGCAAAAATAAAGTGTAAAATCCTACTTTTTAATGATAAATATCAGATAACAGAATTTTATTATAGTAAATTTTTGCAGTCGTTTTAAAAGAAAGATTTACTGATTATTTCAATATTTCAAACGAAAAGAAATGAGGTGATATAATAAAAATAAAAGATTAATTGTCTGATTATTTGTGTTTTAATGTGTTTTTTTTTACTTTTAATACTTCTTATTTGTATTTAGTAAATAAAATGGTAGAATTATTTTTTTTATTCTTCAATAAAACATTACAGATGAGATTTTGTATTTATTCGATGAATGATATTTCTCTATATAAAGAAAATTTGACATTGATTCTTAATACAAAAAACAAAAAAAAGTAAATTCTACGCCAAATAGCTTTTTATGCTGACGTTTATACAGCATAAAGTCTTAAAGTTTCTCCATGCTATTTCATACTTTTTTCGCCGTTGTCTCTAATTACTTGCCGCAATAAATCAGCTATAATTTGTTTGTAAATTTTTATTCTTACAAAATGAAAAGGTCTTTATTTGAAACAATAATAATTAGTGCTTCATTTTTAGCTATTTAGGATGATTTTAAATAAAGACAAAATAATCTTTTAATATGATATTTGTCATATTTAGTAAGAATGTATGGACATAATTTTGCGCAACAATTGAGAATGAATCTGCTCAGTTGTGCAAGTAAATTTTATAATCATATGAGTAATTTGTCACAATCTCACAGAATTTTATTTCTTAACACGCTTGCTTTTACGGTTTGTTTTGCTTGCTGGACACTCAACGGTGTTTTAATTACTTTTTTGGCAGATAAAGGAATTTTCAATTTTACGGTTGTAGAAATCGGATGGCTTCTTGGAATCCCAATTCTTTCGGGTTCAATTTTCAGGCTTCCAATAGGGATCTTAACAGATAAATACGGCGGAAAGATTGTCTATTCTGCTTTACTTTTATTGTGTTCTATTCCGCTTTTACTAATGTCTTTTGCCAGTTCCTTTTGGAGTTTTGCAATTCTTAGTTTTTTCTTTGGATTGGTCGGTACAAGCTTTGCTGTTGGGATAGGATATACTTCAATTTGGTATCCAAAAGAATGGCAGGGAAGGGCCTTAGGAATCTTTGGTATGGGAAATGCCGGAGCGGCTATTACCACTTTCATAGCACCTACCTTGTTAAATAATTTATCAGAAAAAGATCCAATTAACGGATGGAAAATGCTTCCAGTAATTTATGGTGTTACTCTTATTGTTATAGGAGTTCTTTTTCTAGTTTTTGCTAAAAATAAAACGAATCAAGGAGTTTCAAAAACGATGAGTGAATTATTGTCGCCTCTTGCTAAGACAAGAGTCTGGCGTTTTGGAGCTTATTACTTTTTAGTTTTCGGATTTTTCGTTGCCTATTCGCAATGGCTGCTCCCAAATTTTATGAATGTTTACAATACAACTTTGGTAATGGGCGGAATGTTTGCAACCCTCTTTAGTCTTCCGTCTGGCATTATCAGAGCATTTGGAGGTTATTTGTCAGATAAATTTGGCGCTAGAAAAGTAATGTATTGGGTTTTAGGTTCTTCAATTATCATAAGCTTTTTATTAATGTTCCCAAAAATGGAAATATTTACCGCAGGTCCGGGTGTACTAGCAATGAATAACGGTACAGTTACAGAAATAACAGCTGATAAAATTGTAGTTAATGGAAAAATACACCACGTAAACATTCAGAAAAAAAATGAAAATGCTGGTAATCCTGTTTTTCCTGTAAAAAAATCTTGGCAGGAAATCGTTGTCAAACAAAATCAAGAAGTAAAGAAGAAAGAATTGCTGGCACAAGGTATTACGCAGATTAATTTCAGCGCCAATCTTTGGGTATATCTTGTTTTGGTAATCCTTATTGGTATATCATGGGGAATAGGAAAAGCGGCAGTGTACAAACATATTCCAGAATATTTCCCGAATGAAGTGGGAGTTGTAGGAGGAATGGTCGGACTAATTGGTGGTTTAGGAGGTTTTCTGGGACCAATAATCTTTGGCTATTTATTGAATTATACAGGTTTATGGACAAGCTCCTGGATCTTTATTTTTATAGTTTCTGTCCTTTGCCTCGTATGGATGCATACAACAATCATTAAAGCGATGAGAAGCAAATCACCCAATTTTATAAGACAAATAGAAGATAATCATTAAAAAAAAATAAAAACTAAAAAAATAAAAAATATGAAAACTTGGTTAGACAAATGGAACCCTGAAGATGATGCTTTTTGGAATGCTGGCGGAAGTAAAATAGCTTGGAGAACGCTGATAATTACAACAATTACCTTAACATTATCGTTTGCCTCATGGTTTATGATGAGTGTTATTGCGGTAAAATTACCAGGGCTAGGATTTAATTTTTCTAAAGATCAGCTTTTCTGGCTGACAGCAATACCTGGATTAGCAGCTGGATTTTTGAGAATCATCCACACATTCTTGCTTCCTATATTTGGAACACGTCATATAGTATCTTTTGCTACGGCAATAAAATTAATCCCTGTAATCGGAATTGGTTTTGCGATTATGGATGTCAATACACCATTTTGGGTTTTTGCAGTTCTAGCCTTTACAACTGGTTTTGGCGGGGGAGATTTCTCTTCTTACATGCCAAGTACAAGTTTATTCTTTCCACAGAGACTAAAAGGAACTGCTCTTGGAATTCAGGCGGGAATAGGAAATTTTGGGGTTTCACTTGCACAATTTGTTACACCAATGATTATTAGTGTTGGAATTTTTGGAGCTTCAACAGTATTTACAAGTATCGATCCTAAAGAAACGGTGTCTGTTTTCCAGAATTCGTCAATTGAAAAACAAAAAGAAGTTTTTGCTACGCTGGATGCTGCTGTCCAAACTAAAATACTTTCTAATGTTAAGAAAAACGTTATTGATTCTGTAAGCACTGCGGTAAATTCTACTGATAATGTAGTTCTTTTTACTTCACTTCCTGTTAAAGCAAAAGCAAAAGCAATTGCCAATGCGAATCCAAAATTGGCAGAGAAAATATTAAATAATATTGAAGCCGAAAATCAAGCTGTAAAAAATAAACCAATTTATCTGCAGTCTGCAGCATTTTGGTTTGCACCTCTTTTGATTATTATGGCAATTGTAAGCTGGTTTTATTTAAGAAGTATTCCAATGAAAGCTTCTGTAAAAGAGCAATTGGATATCTTTTCAAATAAACATACTTGGTATTGTACGATAACTTATGTAATGACTTTTGGAACGTTTGCTGGGCTTTCTGCAGCATTTCCTTTGATGATTAAATTTTTGTATGGAGATTTTCCCAATGCACCAGATCCTTTAGTATATGCTTTTTATGGTCCGCTGATTGGTTCTGCAAGCCGAATTGCTTTTGGTTTTGTGGCTGATAAAGTAGGAGGCGCAATTTTAACTACTATTACTGGATTAGGAATTTTATCTGGAGCAATTATTTTGGTTACTCAAGGATTGGTTGCTCCTACAAGTATGGAACAATTTCCTCTTTTTGTAACGGTTATTTTAGCAATGTTCTTTTTTACCGGAGTTGGAAATGCAGGAACATTTAGACAATATCCAATTATTTTTAAAGAAAACCCACGTCAGGCGGCTGGAGTAATTGGCTGGACAGCTGCGATTGCGGCATTCGGACCATTTATCTTCTCTAAATTGATTGGAAATAATATTTCCGCCAATGGTACTGTAAATCAGTTCTTTATAGGTGTTGCTGTTTTTGCTATATTAGCTACAGGTATCAATTGGTGGTTTTACAATCGTAAAAATTGTGAAAAACCAAGTTAAATAAGTAATCATTAAAATAAAAGTTAAGGATGAAAAATAAAACATTTAATACCAAAGCTTTACTTTTTGCTTCGCTGGTTTCGATACTTACCATTGTGTTTGTATTTTACGGTTCGAGAGAATTACAAAACTTCGATGCAGCCCTGATAACTTATCTTTTCGGAACTGTATTTGCTTTCTTTGGAATCGTTTATCGATATTCAGTTTGGCTGCAGCGTCCTCCAACATGGATGTATTTTAAAAGAAGTTTAAAATTTCTTTTTACTGGAAAGATATTTTCACATCTCTGGTTTTTAGGAAAAGAATCGGTACAAAACATTGCTCTGCAAAAGTTTATATACCCGAGAAGTAAATACCGCTGGTTTGCTCATTTTTGTATAGCTCTGGGCTGTATTTCGGCTTTTGCAATTACAATACCGCTTACGTTTGGATGGATTCACTTTACATTGGCTCCTAATTCTATTTCCGTTTATGAAGCACATTTTTTTGGTTTCAAAATGATGGATTTTCAGATTGGATCGTTTTTAGCATTTTTAATTTTCCATGCTTTAAATTGGTCTTCATGGCTTGTAATAATTGGTTCGGTATATTATTTAAGAAGAAGATTAACCAACCCTGGATTAATTGCTACGCAGACTTTTGAAGGAGATTTATTGCCTTTGATTTTATTGATCGCGATTTCAGTTACAGGTTTATGTCTCACGTATTCCTATCAATTCATGAAAGGTTTTGCATATGACTTCTTAGCCGTGATTCATGCGGTAACTGTAATTATGTTTTTGATTTGGATTCCATTTGGAAAATTCTTTCATATTATTCAGCGTCCAGCACAAATTGGAGCCCATATTTATAAACAAGAAGGGATCAAAAAAGGAATGGCTGTTTGTCCGCATACTGGAGAAGAATTCGCGACAAAACTTCATATAAGCGATTTAAAAATTGTAACTAAAGAATTAGGTTTCGATTTTTCGCACGAAGATGGTACTTCGCATCTTGACTTAAGCCCTGAAGGGAAAAGATCACGTTTGGCGCAGGCACATTTAAAAGCCCGACTTGAAGGCGGAAATTTATTTGGATAATCTTTAATAGTTTCAGGTTTAAAGTTCCAAGTTTCAAGTTCGCACAAAACCTGAAACTTGAAGCTTGAAACAAAAAAATAATAAAAAGACATGGCAAAACTACCAGTAGAAATAGAAAAAATTATAGATGTTTTTGGACCGCATTTAAACTACTCGCCAATAGACGGATATGTAGGAAAAGATGAACCAGATGAGGTCGTAAAGACCCATTGCTGCTTTTGCGGTATGCAGTGTGGTATTCAGTTATTAGTCAAAGAAAATAAAGTGGTAGGCTTTGAGCCTTGGATGGAATTTCCTTTTAATGAAGGCCGTTTATGTCCAAAGGGAGTTCAAAGATATTTACAGAATAATCATCCAGACAGACTTTTGCACCCTATGCGAAGAGTTGAAGGCAAAGGATTCGAGAAAGTTTCTTGGGATGAGGCGATGGATAAAACAGTATCTGAAATAAAACGCATTCAGGACAAATATGGTAAACATGCTTTCTCAATGCTTTCTGGAGTTTCTTTGACCAACGAAAAAAGCTACTTAGTAGGAAAATTTGCCCGTGTAGCATTAAAAACCAGAAACTTAGATTATAACGGAAGACTCTGCATGGTAAGTGCTGGAGCTGGAAATAAAAAGGCATTTGGTTTGGATCGTGCCTCAAACAATTATTCTGATTTGGAATATGCTGAAGTAATTATTGTTACGGGAGCAAACATCAGCGAAACTTTTCCAACCTTAACACACTGGATTTGGAAAGCAAGAGATCGTGGTGCGAAATTGATTGTAATAGATCCGAGGATGATTCCGCTTGCCCGAACAGCAGACATACATTTAGATGTTCGTCCAGGAACAGATTCAGCTCTTTATGGTGCTATGCTTAAGTATTTGGCAGATCATGATATGTTGGATCACGATTTTATTGATAATTATACATCAGGCTTTCAAGAAACGATAGATGCTGTAAAAGATTATACTCTGGAATGGGCAGAAGAAATTACAGGAATAGATAAAAACAAAATTAAAGCTGCGGCCGAACTGTGGGGAAAAGCAAAAACAAGCTTTTTACTTCACGCACGTGGTATCGAACATCACTCAAAAGGAGTAGATAACGTTGTAGGCTGTATCAATCTAGTTTTGGCAACAGGAAGAATTGGTAAACCATATTGCGGTTACGGTACTATTACAGGGCAGGGAAATGGTCAGGGAGGAAGAGAACATGGTCATAAATGCGACCAATTGCCAGGAAACAGGGATATAGAAAATCCAGAACATCGTAAATATATTTCTGATGTTTGGGGAATTAAAGAAGAAGATTTACCACACACAGGACTTACTGCATATGAAATTATTGAAGCCATACACAGAGACGAAATAAAAGGATTAATTTCTATATGTTTTAATCCATTGGTTTCGCTTCCAAACAATAATTATGTAAGAGCAGCACTTGAAAAATTAGAGTTTTATGTATGTATTGATTTCTTTTTGAATGAAACGGCTAGACATGCTGATATTGTTTTGGCTGGTTCCTTACAAGAAGAAGAAGAAGGAACAACAACTTCTGCAGAAGGAAGAGTTATTAGAATCAGACAAGCTGTTACACCTCCGGGAGAAGCCAGAACAGACACTTCTATATTACTTGAAATTGCAGAACGACTTGGTGAAAAAGATAAGTTTACTTATAATAATAGTGAGGAAATTTTCAATGAATTAAGAGTTGCTTCAAAAGGAGGTACTGCAGATTATTTCGGGATTTCTTATAAAAAAATAGAAGATAATATGGGCGTTTTCTGGCCTTGTCCAACTGATGATCATCCAGGAACACCGAGATTGTGGGAAGATAAAAAGTTTAAAACTCCAGACGGGAAAGCGCATTTTAATCCGGCACCTTATAAATTACCAGGCGAAGTTACAGATGAAGAATATCCAATAACATTGACCACAGGGCGAGTGGTATCGCAATACTTAAGTGGAACACAAACACGAAGAATTGGGAAATTGGTAGATCAGTTTCCAGAACCAATGCTGGAAATTCATCCAGAATTAGCTTTGAAATACGGAATTAAACAACGCGAATTGGTAAGAGTTGTTACAAGACGTGGCGAAGGAATTTTTCCAGCAAATATTGTGGAAACCATTCGTAAAGACACTGTTTTTATCCCGTATCACTGGCCGGGAACAAAATCAGCCAATCAATTAACACCGGGAACTTTAGATCCAATTTCTAAAATTCCTGAGTTTAAAGTATGTGCCTGCTTATTAGATCCGCAAGGAACAATAGCGCCGCCTTCTAAGGAATCTGAAGCGTACGCAAGTGTTTAATCTATAAAATAAAATGAACTTATGAATTTGACAAATTTTAATACAAGCGAAGAGTTTTTTGTAGATATGCAGCGCTGCATTGGCTGTAAAGCATGTGAAATGGCCTGTGCCGAATGTGAAACAAACGGTCAGCAGACTTTAATAAGTGTTAATTACGTAGATCGTGCGTCAACAATTCAGACAACGGTACAAGTTTGTATGCACTGTGAAGACCCTGTTTGTGCCAATGTGTGCCCCGCGGATGCTATTTCTCAAGATGAGTTTGGAGTTGTACACACAGCAAGTACTGAAAGATGTATAGGATGTTCAAACTGTGTAATGGCCTGTCCTTTTGGTGTTCCTAAAAAAGTGGAGGAATATGATTTGATGATGAAATGTACCATGTGTTACGATAGAACCAGCGTTGGTAAAAAGCCAATGTGTGCAACAGTTTGCCCAAGTGGTGCATTGTTTTACGGTACTAGAGAACAAATCGAAGAAATGAGACCCAATAGTACACCAATTAATAATTTCATATTTGGTAAAGAAAAAGTAAAAACCAAAGTGAATATTATGATGCCAAAAGGAAGTACAGAATTAAGAATTTATTAAAAGTCGAGTCATGTCTAAAGAAGATAATTTAAATGAAAACTGGAAAAAAGATTTTCCAATAAAAAAACAAGAATCAACTCAGGTCAGCCGTCGAGATTTTGCGAAGTTCCTAACTTTTGTTTCCGGCGGCCTAATGGTCGGAAGTGGATTTGTAACAGCAAAAGCACTATTACTGCCAAAAAAAGAAGTCCAAGGTGAGCATTTTATCTGTAATAAAGAAGATGTTCCCGTAGGCGGTACCAGAGGTTTTGTTTTAGAAGGAAGTACAATTCCGTATATTTTAATCCATTTAGAAAATGGCGATTTTAGAGCTTATGAACAAAAATGCACGCATCTGTCCTGCTCCGTATTTTACAAACCCGGAACAGGGATTATTCACTGTCCATGTCATGAGGGCTCATTTGATGCCAATACTGGAGATGTTATAGCGGGACCGCCGCCGAGAGCTTTGCCGCAATTAGAAGTTATTTTTAAAGAAAATGCCGTTTTTGTAAAAGCATTAATAGAAAACAAAGACAGTTAGTTGATTATTAAAATTGTAAATTATGAGTACTTTCAGAAGAAGCCAAAATCGTTCTAATCCCAATAAACTGAACAATATATTATCAACGTTAATATTTATTTTAATATTAAATGTCAGCATTCAGATCTGGCTGCTGTATGCTTCTCTAAACAATGCATTAGATAATAATAAAGAAATCCTTATTCCGGCATTTATAGCTTCTGCAATTCTGTTTCTTATTGGTTTTGCCTGGCTGTATTATCTTCCGAAAGGAAACTTTAGAAAAAAATAAAATGAAATCGTTATTTTTAAATGGCTATTTTGTTTTTTTCTGAATCTATTTAAACTAATTACGTTAAATTTATATTTTTTAAGGATTTAAGATAAAAAATGAATTTAACTAAGTAAAAATACTTATTTTTGTATAAGTATTTTTTGCATTTAATATAGAACAATAATGATTAGAGTTGAAGAAGCAATAGCAATTGTTGAAGCAAACAGTACCAAAATGCCTGTAAAGCAGATTTCTGTTAGTAAAGCTTTAGGGTATGTTTTAGCAGAAAAAGTGATTTCGCCGATTAATATGCCTCCATTTCGACAATCTGCTATGGATGGCTATGCGTTTAAGCACAGCATTCGTCATCAATACGATATTGTTGGTGTTTCGCAGGCTGGGGATCACTCTAACATAAAATTAAAAACAACAGAAGCAATTCGAATATTTACTGGCGCTTTTGTTCCCGACAACGCAGATACTGTAGTGATGCAGGAACATGTAATGGCAAACAAAGAATCAATTTTGATCGCTGCCATGCCAGAGAAAAATACAAATGTGCGTCCGAAAGGAGAGCAGATTGCAAAAGGGGAAGTCGTTTTTGAAGCCAATACGTTGATTACTCCGGCAGCAATCGGATTTTTAGCAAGTTTAGGAATTATGACAATTGCTGTCTATAAAAAGCCTAAATCAGCTATTTTAGTAACTGGAAATGAATTGGTAAAACCAGGTCAGAAGTTAAAAAAGGGAAAAATATTCGAAAGCAATTCGGTCATGCTTCAGGCGGGACTTCAAACATTTGGATTAGAAAAAACTAAGGTTTACCGAGTAAAGGATAATTTGAAAGCGACTAAAAAAGCTTTAGAAAGTATTTTAAATAAGTTTGATATTGTTTTAATTTCTGGAGGTATTTCTGTAGGAGATTATGATTTTGTAAAAGAAGCACTGTTGCAAAATGATGTAAAAGAGCTTTTTTACAAGATAAATCAAAAACCTGGGAAACCTATGTTTTTCGGTTCAAAGAATGAAACTTTAGTTTTTGCCCTGCCAGGAAATCCTGCTTCGTCATTGACTAACTTTTACATTTATGTTGCCCCTGCAATTAAAAATAAAATGGGTTTTGCCGAAATTCACAAACCCAAATTGGTTCGTAAATTAAATGCAGATATTCAGAACACAACTGGAAAAACATTATTTTTAAAAGCTAAATACGACGAAACAAATGTTACAGTTCTAGATGGACAAAGTTCAGCAATGTTAAACACCTTCGCCGTTGCCAACAGTTTATTAATTGTACCGCAGGAAATAGAAGAATATAAAAAAGACGAATTGGTTACATTACTGCCAATTGATTGATAATTTTGATTTAAAAAAAATAATAAAAAGTATAAAAAATAGATTTTTGGTGTAGATGGCATAAAGCGGTGTGTAAATAAAAACATATAGCAAGATTGAAACCTGAAACAAATAAAACGATAAACAAAAAATGAACCTCTTAAACTCAGAAAATATAATCCTTTTTAGTTTTGCTTTACTAATTATTGCATTTTTATATTCGAGCGTAGGGCATGGCGGAGCTTCTGGTTATCTGGCATTAATGAGCATTTTTGCTTTTCCGATTTCTATTATGAAACCATCGGCTTTATTGTTGAATTTGTTTGTATCCAGTATTTCGTTTTTATTTTATTACAGAAAAAATTATTTCAAACCCAAACTGTTTTATCCTTTTGCGATAGCGTCAATTCCTGCCGCATTTATTGGAGGTTTTGTAACTTTAGACAATACGATTTATAAAATAATTTTAGGAATTGTATTGGTCTTTGCAGCTTTAAGATTGTTTGGCGTTTTTAATTTTAAAGAAAAGGAGGAAATAAAAATAAATCTTCCGTTTGCATTGGCGATTGGTTTTGCAATTGGATTGTTATCTGGAATGTTAGGAATAGGGGGCGGTATTATTTTAAGTCCAATTTTATTGTTTTTAGGATGGGCTTCTGTAAAAGAATCAGCTGCAATTTCGAGCTTGTTCATTTTTGTGAATTCGTTTGCTGGAATGTTGGGATTCTTTTTAGGAGGAAAAACCATTCCGATAGAAAGTTTTTATTTGGTACCCGTTGCAGTTATAGGAGGAATGTTGGGCGGATTTTATGGAAGCGGTTCTTTTTCTAACAAAACATTAAAAATGGTTTTAGGAACAGTAATTTTAATGGCAAGCATTAAATTGATTTTTCCGTAAGCGAATAAAAGAAACGTATAATTTGTCGTTCCTCTAAATGACAATGCTTGGGCAAAAACCTGAGGCTTGAAACAAAAAACTTGAAACAAAATGAAAACATTAACAGTATTTATTCTTTGCGGCGGAAAAAGTTCAAGAATGCAGTCAGAAAAAGGCTTGGTTTTGTTTCAGGGAAAACCATTTGTTGAACATATTATTCAGGCAATTTTGCCAATTTCAGATCAAATAAAATTGATAACTGGATCTAAAGAATATGATTATTTAGCGTATGAAAAAATTGAAGATTTAATTTTAGACAAAGGCCCGCTTGGTGGAATTTATACAGCATTATCGCATTCAGAAACCGAATTTAATTTGATTTTAAGCTGTGATATCCCACTAATTTCAACTGAGTTGCTGCAGGAATTAATTTCTAAACATACCAAAGAGGCTGGAATTACAGTTTTCGCTTCGGAAAGTAAAACACATCCGCTGATTGGAATTTATTCAAAAGAGATTCTTCCTGTAATTAAAGAAGCAATTGATTCTGACGAACTAAAAACGATGAATTTGCTGACAAAATTACCGCATCAGATTATTAATATAGAAGAAAGTAAAAATGTTCCTTTAACCAATATTAATTCGGCAGACGAATTAAACGACCTGAATATCAATTTAACTTAGAGATCATGCGAAATTTAAAAACACCAAAATTGACCATTGTGGGCGCAGGTCCGGGCGATGTCGAATTGATTACATTAAAAGCTGTTAAAGCTTTAGAAAGTGCGGACATTGTTTTGTATGATGCTTTGGTAAACGAAGAATTATTAGAGTATGCACCAAATGCAGAAATTGTTTTTGTTGGCAAACGTCTGGGTTGTCACGCTTATACACAAGATCAGATTAACGATTTGATTGTTTCTATGGCGAATCGTTACGGACATGTGGTACGTTTAAAAGGCGGCGATTCTTTTGTTTTTGGAAGAGGAAGTGAAGAAATCGATTATGCTGTTAAATTTGGTTTAGAAACAGCGGTTGTTCCTGGAATTTCTTCTGCGCTTGGCGTTCCAGCTGCTGCGGGAATCAGTTTGACACAGCGTAAAATTGCCGAAAGTTTTTGGGTCATTACAGGAACAACTTCAGATCATAAACTTTCAAATGATATTATGTTGGCTTCAAAATCGGCTGCGACTGTGGTTATTTTGATGGGAATGCATAAATTAGATGAAATTCTTTCAATTTATCAGCAAAACAGGAATGATGATCTGCCGGTTGCGATTATTCAAAACGGTACAAAAAATTCAGAGCAAAAAGTAATCGGAACCATAAGCACAATAGCAAAATTGGCAGCCGAAAAAAATATAGCATCACCCGCAATTATTGTGATCGGCGAGGTGGTAAAAAATACTTCAAAACTAACGGAGTATTTTCAGGAACATTTTGAGGATGAATTTATTTTTCAGAATTTAAATTTATAAAAATGATTGAGGTAAAATATTTTGGAGCTGTCGCTGAAAAAACAAAATGCGAATTTGAAAAATTGTCTTTTTCGGAAGAATTATCCCTGCAAAAACTCTTGCAGAATTTAGAAGAAAAATACCAATTCGAATCGCTTACTTTCAGCGTTGCAGTAAATCAGAAAATAGTTTCAAAAGCAAGTAGTTATACATTACAGACAACTGATGTTGTAGCTTTATTGCCGCCATTTGCAGGAGGATGATTTATGAATACAGATAAGAGATATAACAGACAAATCATACTTCCAGAAATCGGAACGGAGGGCCAGGAAAAATTAGCCAATGCCAAAGTTCTGGTTATTGGTGCCGGAGGTTTAGGCGCTTCTATTCTGCCATACTTGGCGGCGGCTGGAATTGGCGAAATTGGAATTGTTGATCATGATGTAATTGAAATTTCAAATCTGCATCGTCAAGTTATTTATAAAACTGCTGCCGTAGGAAAATCTAAAGCAGAAGAAGCCAAAGGAATGGTTTTGGAATTGAATCCAGAAATAAAAGTTACTGCTTTTGCTGAAAAATTGTCTGCAAAAAATGCCATTTCATTATTTGAAAAATACGATATCATTGTTGATGCAACAGATAATATTTCGATAAAATATTTAATAAATGATGCTTGTCTCGTTACGAATAAACCAATGGTTTATGGATCTATTTTTAGATTTCAAGGGCAAGTTTCGATTTTTAATTATCAAAATGGACCAACATACAGATGTTTGTATCCAGATGAAAAAGTGAATGCGTTAAATTGCGAAGAGGCTGGAGTAATTGGAATTACGGTTGGGATTATTGGAATGCTCCAAGCTAATGAGGTGCTTAAAATGATTCTACAAATTGGGAAAGTTTTAAATGGAAAAGTATTGGTTTACAATATTTTGAATAATGAACAGCAGAAATATGATTTTGAAAAAAGTTCAGAGTTTGAAATAAGCAAAGAAGATTTTGAAAAAAAATACAATTCATCTGAAAATCAAAATGCAGAAATCAAATTTGAATTAATTTGGAATGAAATAAGCAGTGATGAGGTTCTTTTTTTGGATGTTCGAAATAATGATGAATCGCCGAAAATCAGTTTGAAAAATCAAATACAAATTCCGTTGATGAATTTGGAAAGAGAAATTGAAAAACTGGATAAAAATCAAGTTATATATGTTTTCTGTCAGTCGGGAATAAGAAGTAAGATTGCTGTTGAATTACTGCAGAGACTTCAATTTAAAAATGTAAAAGGTATTGAAGGTGGTGCTTTGGCAATGAAAAAGTTATTAAAAGACGATAAAATTAAAGTTTAGTTTACATAATTAAAGATTTTTATCATGAAGAAAATATTTTTGATTTTACTGATGTTTTTCTTTTTTAGCTCATTTGTGAATGCACAAAAAACAGTTGATGCAACAGGGGAAACAGAGATTTATCTAGCCTATGAAAAAGCTGATAAAGAGCTTAATAAAGTTTATAATCAATTTAAGAAAAAATTGGGTTCTAAAGATCAGACCAATTTGATTAACTCTCAAAAAGACTGGCTGAAATTCAGAGATTCAAATTGTAAGTTCAAAAGTTATCCTGAAGGGGAAGGCGGCGTAACAGCAAATAAAATGTATGCGGATTGCAGAATGCAGTTAACAATAAGCAGAACGAATGAATTGAAAAGCTTACTAAATGGTTTCTAAAAATCCATTTTCATTTCCTATAATCTGTGGCAAAAAAATAAAAAATAATGAGTAAAAATGTATTTGTAGAAGGGCCAATTTCTCCAGAGTTTATTGCAGAATCGATTGCTAAGCATCAATCAAAACATACTATTGGGGCCCACAATATTTTTCTGGGTCAAGTTCGTGCAGATGTTATTCATGACAATACTGTCGTGGCGATCGATTATTCTGCTTATAAAGATATGGCTAATGAAGCTTTGCATGCAATTAGAGAAAAGGCATTTGCTAAATTCGATTTGACGTGCATGCACATTTACCATAGTTTGGGCGTTGTAAAAGCAGGCGAGATCTGTTTGTTTGTTTTTGTTTCTGCAACTCGCCGCAAACAAGTTTATGAAGCAACAGAAGCAATCGTAAACTGGATCAAAACTGATGTGCCGATTTTTGGAAAAGAAATGTTTGAGAACGACACATTCACTTGGAAACAAAATACCTAAGAAATAAAATGGTAGATATTACGCATAAAATAAGTACATTAAGAGAAGCAACAGCAACAGCAATTGTCAAAGTCAGCAGACAAGAAACTATTGAAGCTGTTGAGAAAAATCTTGTGCCAAAAGGGAATGTTTTAGAAATGGCAAAAACAGCAGGATTATTTGCGGTAAAAAACACACATTTATCCATTCCGGACTGTCATCCGCTTCCTATTGAATTTACAGCTGTTGATTACAAAATTGAAGGTCTGACGATTGAAATTATTTTTAAGGTAAAAACCGTTTATAAAACAGGTGTTGAGGTTGAAGCCATGCACGGCGCTTCGATCGTTGCATTAACGATGTACGATATGCTGAAACCGATCGATAAAGAAATCGAAATTTCGACTATAAAATTGATCAATAAAGAAGGCGGAAAATCGTCTTTTAAAAATAAATTTCCCAATACAATTAAAGCGGCAGTTTTTGTTTGTTCTGATTCAATCTTTGCCGGTGATAAGGAAGATCGTTCTGGAAAAGTTATTGTCGAAAAGTTAGATGCCTGCGGTGTTGAAACTTCGCATTATGAAATCATTCCAGACGAATTGGATATTATTCAGGAAAAAACAAAATCTTTTGCTAAAGAAAACCAGCTGGTTATTTTTACTGGCGGAACGGGTTTATCGCCGCGAGATGTAACTCCAGAAGCTTTAGAACCTTTGTTAGAAAGCAGGATTCCAGGAATTGAGGAAGCAATTCGTAATTACGGACAGCAAAGAATGCCTTATGCTATGTTGTCCCGAACAGTTGCAGGAACTTTAGGTAAAACGGTGGTTCTGGCTTTGCCGGGCTCTACAAACGGAGCGAGAGAATCTATGGATGCTGTTTTTCCGCATTTATTGCACGTTTTTCATATTTTAAAAGGAAAAAATCATGACAGCCTTTAACACTATTTTGACGGATGATTTTGGGCGAAAACACAATTATTTGCGTATTTCGCTGTTAGAGAAATGCAATCTGCGTTGTACGTACTGCATGCCTGCTGATGGAATTGCCTTGTCTCCTAAAGCCGATTTAATGACGGCCGATGAGATTTTTGCAATCGCCCAGACTTTCGTAGAAAATGGTGTTGATAAAATTAGATTAACAGGAGGGGAACCGCTTTTGCGAAAAGATTTTCCAGAAATTATTTCAAAATTATCCCATCTGAATATTGCGCTTTCTATTACAACCAATGGAATTTTAATAGATCGTCATATTCAGGCTTTAAAGCAGTTTAATGTTAGAAAAATCAATTTGAGTTTAGATACTCTGGTCGCATCAAAATTTCATTCTGTAACTCTTAGAAATCAGTTTGAAAAAGTGATTAGTAATCTTCATTTGCTTTTAAACAATGATTTTAAGGTAAAAGTAAATGTGGTTTTAATGAAAGGCTTTAATGAAAATGAAATTGTTGATTTTGTTCAGTTGACGCAGTTTTTGCCAATTTCAGTTCGGTTTATAGAATTTATGCCTTTTGCTGGGAACGAGTGGGACAGAAGTAAAATGGTTTCTCAAAAAGAGATTTTATCTCAATTAGAAAATACTTTTTCTAACGATCAAATTGAAAAATTAGAAGACGAAAAAAACTTTACAGCCAGAACTTATAAAATAAAAGGTTTTCAAGGTGATTTCGGAATTATCAGTTCTATTACAAATCCGTTTTGCGACAGCTGCAACAGAATCCGCCTGACGGCAAATGGAAAGATTAAAAACTGCCTTTTTTCGAACTCAGAAACAGATCTGCTGACGGCTTTTAGAAATGGGGAATCGATCACAGAATTAATTTCGAGTGCCATTCAAAGTAAAAAGAAAGTACGGGCAGGGATGGTGACAATTTCAGAAATAGATGATCCGCTGCTTCATTTTAATAATCGCAGTATGATTGCGATTGGAGGGTAGTTTTTTTTACGCTGCTGATTTCCAAAATAGTTTCATTTCGAACGAAAGAGAAATCTCTGCGGGAAAAGCCGCAAAAATTATCGATTTGCTTTGTGCAGCTTGCGGAAATTTTTCCTTCGTTCGAAATGAAAAAAGAATCTTTAAATTAGAATTTAGCCCTGAAACTTCGGGATAAAAATTAAAATTTAATCCCTTATTTTTTCTTTGTAGACTTGGATTTCTTTGCTTTCTTTTTGGATATTTTTTTAGCTTTGGCAGCAGCTTTTTTCTTTTTAGCCTTTTCTTTCTTTTTTTTGTCGGCCTTAAGTCTTGCTTTTTTAGCTTTTTGCAGTTTTTTGATAATCTTTTTTATAGCTTTCTCTTTCTTCTTTTCCTTCTCTTTTTTTGCTTTCAGTTTATCTTTCTTTTTGTCCTTAGATTTCTCTTTTGTCACTTTTAAAAGAGACAAATCGAGTTCACCGCTGATTTCTTCTACTGGTGGGCTGTTGTTTTCCTGAGTTTGAATTTCTACAATTTCAGAAACAATAGGTTCTGTTTTTTCGGCTGTAGCTGTTTTTTTTACAGTTGCTCTTGGTGCTCCTTTTACCGCGGCGCGTACAGGAGTTTTTGCGGCAGGTTTAACCGTTGCGGCAGGGGCTTTTGCAGCTGTTTTGGTAGTTCTTCTAACTGTTGTTTTAGCTTCAGGCTGAATTTCTGTAGTGTTTTCAACAACAGTTTCTGCCGGGGTATCTGCAGGCGTGTCAGGAGCCTTAACGGCTGGGGTTCTTGTTGTTCTTTTGATCATAATAATATATTTTTATTGAAGTAAAATAGATGAAAATTGAAAATTACTATTTAAGAAAAAGCATATTTCTTAAACATTAATTCAATGTTAAGCTAAATATACACAATATTTAAATACATTAATGTTAAGCTTTTCATAGAGATATTACTGTTCAACAGCTTCTAAAATCTTAAAATTACTCTTTGGCGCTTCACATAAAGAACAACAATAGGCAGCTGCTAGATTTTCAAACAAAATCCCCTTTGGAATACCTTGTGTCTCGTCACCATATTCAGAATTGTATAGAGTTAAACATTCCTGACATTGATAAATATCTATTTTAGTTTTTTCTTTTTTCTGCTGTTTTTCTGTTGTTTCGGGAATAAAATTTCCGAGTTCTTCAAAATATTTCCGACTTAATTCAATTAATATTGTTGGAAGTTCAAGCTTATCAATATCCTGCGAATGCACAATATATTCTCGGGTATTTGGGTCAAAATTCTTTGCAAACAATACGTTGTAAGTATCTCTGATTTTAATAGATTCTAAAGCTTCTGGAAGCTCATTTTTTTCGATAACAATCGAAGTAAAATAATGTCCGTCGCGGTTGTATTCTGAAATTCCGAAATTCAAACCGTAAGTACTGATGTCAAATTGATCGAGTGTACGCACCAAAAATGTTTTTAGGTTCAAAGCCCATTCCATTGCAACGGGTAAATGCCAGTTTAGTTCTAATAAAGAATGGCGGACGTTGATGCCTTTTTTACCAAGAAATTTTTCCCATTCTAGTTTTCGATCTTTTGGAATTCCTTTTATAATGAATGATTTCCAGGGTGTGATACAGATTTTTCCAATTTTGCATTCAAAACACAAATCGCACATTTCTTTAAGGAAGTCCAAATCATAAAGATTATTACGCCAGTACAATCCCAGCCAATATTGATCGATTCCCATGCGGTTCATGCCTTCATAATATGGAAAGGGGTAAAACGGTATGTTTAGAGGTTTGTCAATGGTTCGGTTGTTGGTGTCTAGTATTTCGCTGACCAGAGTAAAAAGCATATTGATATCGAGTGAATCTTCTTCAGTAAGCTTTTCAATTTCGTAATAGATTTTGGCCAAATCCCAGCTGTAAATTAAAACAGGATACACTTCTATACGGTCCCATTTTGGAAGTCTGATGTATAAATACCAATAATCTTCATGTTCTGAAGCTATAAAGTTTATGTGGCCAGTAAACAGCGGTACTAATTGCTGCTTTGGATCTGTAATATTGACTTTTAGTTTCGGCTGTTCTTTAAATTCTTCTAAAACATATAAAAACCGATTTCCTGTAAGCCAATTTGTATTTCTAAAAATATCGGTTGAGACGTAAGAAGAGACAATATTATTACCACTTTTTTGATCTGGATAAACAAAATGATGTTTGCCCAGCGTTGTTTTGTCTAACGTTTTAAAGCCTCTAGGGAAAATAATATCCTGTCTCGAACCAAATGAAATTGAATCCAGGCCTTGCTCAAAAGCAATGTCTACGACTTCTCGTAATTCTCCTGGCGAAATAACGCCTCCTTTTACTATTAATCTTGTTAGCTCCATTTTTTTAGTGTTCAGGTTTTCTTTGTTTAGGGTTTCAGGTTTCACGTTTCAGGTTTCAGGTTTGAGGTTTCACGTTTCAGGTTTCAAAACTTGAAACGTGAAACCTCAAACAAAAAATAACTATCGACATTTTGCGAGAATCTCTTTAACCTCTGTTTTACAGCTTCCGCACCCTAAGCCGGCGCCCGTATTTTTGCATAAATCAGTAAAATTACTCACACCGCTTTTTATTGTTTCTTCGATATTTCCAGATCCGACCTGACTGCAGGAACAAACTAATTTTCCGAGAACAGGTTTTGCGTTAGAACTTCCTCTCAAAAGTAAATTTCGTTTGTCTGATAATTCTATTTTGCTTTCGATCATCGTTTTAAATTCGGCAAACTCATTTTTGTCGCCCATTAAAATCGCACCCACCAAAAGATCATCTTTTACGATGCATTTTTTATAATACCTTTTTTTCAAATCCGAGAAAATAATTTCTTCATAAGAATCGTCATTTTCAGGAATCTCAATATCGCCGATACTGCACAGGTTAATGTCTTCTAGTTTTAAAATATTCATTAAAATAGAACCCTTGTAATAACTGCTGATATCTCCTGCTAAAAAGTTGGCCAAAATATCGGCTTGTTCTTCTGCAGCAGAAGTAATACCAAATAACTTATTGTTAAATTCTGCGATTTCTCCAATCGCAAAAATATTGGGATTAGAGCTTTGTAAATATTGATTGACCTTTACACCTCGTCCGCAGGCAAGGCCGCTTTCTCGGGCAATTTCAATATTCGGAATGGTGCCAATCGTATACACAATAGCATTTGCGGTGATTATTTTGCCGCTTTTTAGGGCAATTTCAATTTCATTTGGATTATCAGTTTCAAAAACGGTACTTACTTCATTATCAAAATAAATCTGAATATCCCGAAGCTGTACTTCTTCGGCCAGTAATTTGCTGGAAATTAAGTCCAATTGACGTTCCATTAAACGTGAGGCACGTTGAACGATTGTGGTTTTTACTTTTTTATGTTTTAACGCAGCGGCAAGTTCCAGACCTAGTAAACCGCCGCCGATTATGACAACATGCTGCTCTTCTGGAGGCAGATTAGTATTGTCTAAGTGTTTTTTTAAGCGGTCGGCATCTTCTTTTTTTCTCACTGTAAATCTTCCAGGTAAATGCAGCTGCGCATTTTCTGGAATAAACGGACGGCTTCCTGTTGCCAGTATTAACGAGTCGAAAGCGTGAATTTGGCCATTACTGTCTGTGATTGTTTTTTGATTAGGATTAATATTTTCAATCGCCACGCCGGCTTTCATCGTAATATTTAATTTATTGAAAGATTCTCCGTCTTTGACTTTTAATAATTGTTCCCAGCTAAATTCTCCAGTCATGTATTCTGGAAGCAGTACACGATTGTAAAACGGATTTATTTCATTAGAAAAAACAATAATCTCGTCTGTTGAATTGAATTCACGGTAATTTTGAATAAATCGAAATGAAGCAGCGCCGGCACCGACGATAGCAATTTTTTGAAACGGTTTTATGTATTTTACAATAGATACCGTAGTATATTTAAAATCGGGCTCTTTGGATATCGGATCGACAATCGTGTTCGTTAAATTATTGGTTCTGTTAAGGTCATTTTCTAATTGTTTTCCCCAATGCATGGGCAGAAAAACCACTTTTTCTTTTATAGAATCTGTAACTTTTGCTTTTACGCGAACTTCTCCATTTTTGCTTGTAACGGTAACAATATCACCATTTTTAATTTCATTTTTAAAAGCATCTATCGGATTTATTTCTAAAACAGGACTCGGGATATGAGTTAATAATCGGGATACTTTTCCCGTTTTGGTCATCGTATGCCATTGATCGCGAATTCTTCCTGTGGTTAAAATAAAAGGAAATGAAGCATCTGGCTGAACCGAAGTATTTTCTATCGAAACGGGCAGGTTAAAAATAGCTTTTTGTGAAGGGGTATAAAATTTTTTATCTGTAAACAAACGCGGCGTTCCTGGATGTCCGTAATCGGGAACAGGCCATTGAAATGTTCCTTCGCTTTTTAAACGATTATAATTTAGGAATGAAATGTCGATATTGGTGTTTTTTGTGAGCGCACAATGTTCTTTGTAAATCTCCTCGGCACTATTGAAATTGAAACCGTTAAAATTCATTTTTTTAGCAAAGCGGATGAGAATCTCAATGTCAGAAAGTGCTTCGCCAGGTGCATTTATTCCTTTTGGCAGAAACGAAATACGGCGTTCAGAATTGGTCATCGTTCCTTCTTTTTCGAGCCAGCCCGCAGCAGGAAGTAGTAAATCGGCAAATTTTGCAGTATCTGCATTGTGCGAAATATCCTGAACGACAACAAATTTCGCATTTTGAAGTGCTTTTTCTATTCGTCTAGAATCGGGTAAACTCACTAACGGATTGGTGCAGATAATCCAAACCGCTTTCATTTTTCCAGATTCCAAAGCTTCAAACATTTCTGTGGCGGTCAAACCCGGTTTGTCCGAGATTTCGTCGACGCCCCAAAAAGCAGCTACTTCTTTGCGATGTTCTGGATTGGCTATTTCTTTATGAGCAGCAAGTAAAGTTGCCATTCCCCCAACTTCACGTCCGCCCATTGCGTTGGGCTGGCCGGTTAATGAAAAGGGACCGGAACCGGGCTTTCCTATTTGTCCCGTCAATAAAGATAAATTTAATAAAGCGGTATTTTTATCAACTCCAACGGCACTTTGATTGAGCCCCATTGCCCAAAGCGAAATAAAACCTTTTGCTTTTCCAATAATATCAGCGGCAAGTTTAATATCGTTTACTGGAATACCACAGAGTTTGGAAGCTTTTTCTAACGAGGTGCTTAAAACTAAATCTTTATATTGTTTAAAATTTTCGGCATTGTTTTTTACAAAATCATGATCGACATATCCTTTTTCGATAATGCGTTTGGCGATTGCATGGTATAAAATAATATCGGAACCCGGAATAATCTGTAAATGTAAATCGGCAAAGGCAGCAGTATCGGTTCTTCTTGGATCAATACATATAATTTTGGTTTTCGGATTTTTCTCTTTGTGTTTTTCAATTCTTCGAAATAGAATAGGGTGGCACCAAGCCGGATTTGCACCGGTTATTAAAAACGTATCGGCCAGTTCGATATCGTCATAAGCAATTGGGACAGCGTCTTCTCCAAATGTTTTTTTATAGCCCACGACGGCCGAACTCATACAAAGTCGGGAGTTGGTGTCAATATTGTTGGTTTTAAGAAAACCTTTTACTAGCTTGTTAACTAAGTAATATTCTTCTGTTAAACATTGTCCCGAAATATAGAAACCCACGCTGTCAGGACCGTGTTTTTTTATAATAGAAGTAAAAACTGCTGCGGCACGGTCCAATGCTGTGTCCCAGCTTACCCTTTCCAGCGGATAGTTTTTACTGCCTCGCATTTCTGGATATAAAATTCGGTCAGACGTATCATTAACTACGTAGTGCAGATTCATTCCTTTAGAACATAACATTCCTTTGTTTACGGGATGATCTTTATCGCCCGTGACCATTACGCCATTTTTAGCATCATTGGTTACAATGATTCCACAGCCAACGCCGCAATAAGAACAAGTAGTTTTGATTTTGGTATTTTGCATTAGGATCCTGTTTAGTGATACTACCTTGTTAAATGATCTGACTTAAAAAGTACTTATGCAAAAATAAGTATTTTTACGTATTAATACTTAATTTGTAGATTTATTTTTTTATTTTTGATGAAAATAAATGAGTAACAACAAATTAGTTTTTAATCTGCTAAAATTTAAAGCTCATGAAAGAAGAACAAACAGTATGTTATTCCTGCACAAACGAAAATTGTTTTATAAAGAAGCATCTGCATTTAGAGCAGATGGCAGCATATATTTCAAAAAAACAAAATTTAATCTGTAAAAGATCGGATCGTTTTATTACAGAGGGCGCTCCTCTTAACGGACTTTATTTTATTTGTAAGGGAAAAGTAAAAACCGTGAAAACAGGAATTAATGGACGTGAACAAATCGTTCGTTTAACAAAGAATGGAGATATTATAGGTTTTCGCGGCTTCGGGACCAGTAAACGGTATCTTATTGGCGCTTATGCATTAGAGGATACTGTACTGTGCAATTTCAGCAACGAAACGATATTAGATATTTTAAAGCATGTTCCTGAATTTACGTATGCTCTAATGTTATTTTATGCTGATGAATTAAACAAGAGCGAAAACAATATCCGTAAAATTGCCCAAATGAATGTGCGAGAACGTGTGGTTGATTTATTGCTTTATATTCATCGTAAATTTGGTCAGATCAATGGTATAATTGATATTGAGCTTTCGCGAAAGGAAATAGCAGATTTTGCAGGAACTACAGAAGAACAGGCGATTCGGGTAATTTCTAGTCTTAAAAAAGAAGCGTTAATAAAAACTGAAGGAAAAAGAATCGGAATTTTAGATGTTACTCAATTAAAATCGGAGATTTTGGAGCATAAGTATTTTTAATAAGGTTCAGAGAGGCAAAGTTTTTAAAATCAATAAACTTATAATTATTTGGACAATATTTTTGTTAGAATATTCAAGAACTATTTTTAATATTTTTTTGACCATAGATCAGATGCATTACTTTTTTCTTCCCACAAATCGAATTACTGAACCTTTTCCATTATGAAATAAGCCTTCGTGCAGTTCGATTTCTTTTTCCTCCAATTCAATGATTTCATAATTCGGAAAATCATTTTGTATTTCTTCAATAGAAAATAAAGATTCAATATCTTTCGGCCCGCCTACTTTTTCATTTATGGCTAAATACTCCAGATGCTTTTTGCTGAAAGCCTCAAAAATAATAATACCGCCTTTTTTTAAAAGTGAATCAAGCTGTTGGTGAATCGCTGCTTTAATTACTGCCGGAAAATGTGCATAGATCAAAGCAATGGCATCGAATTCTTCAGGCTGATAGCTTAGAGTCTCCAATTCACCAATTTGATAATCAATAGAGACATTATTTGTTTCTGCAAGTTTTAATGCTTTGTTTTTTCCTTCGGCACTAATATCAAAAGCAGCCACTTTCCAGCCCAATTTTGCTGCGAAAACGGCGTTTCTTCCTTCGCCTTCGGCAGGAAAAAGAATTGATCCGTGTTGTAGTTTTTCTATTTGTTCTTTTAAGTAATTGTTTGGTTGTTCGCCGTATGCAAATTCTTCGCTGCTGTAGCGATCGTCCCATCGCTGAGTCCAGTTGTTCATCAGTTTTTTTTAAAATGGGTTAGCCTAGTCTATATTCTTTAATTTCAACCTTTTCTCTGTCTACAACTACAATTCCAAAATGATTAGCAAAATTTGAATTTATTCTTTCAAATTTTCCAAGTGACAGCATCTTGGTATTTATTTGTCTTCCATCTGCAAAATCCTCGTATATTATAACAGGCAATGGTTTGTAATTTGGTGTTGATTTAATGAAATTAATAAAAAAGTAGGGATCTAAATCTCCGAATTCAAGACTGAAAACAAGTGAAACTTCAATTGTTTGACCTGTTTTTTGATTTTCAAAACCGCAATGAAAACCATGTAAACTATACCGCCAATCCTTCATTTTACCAATTTGTCTGTTGTCCTTTTTAAAATCATTAAATGTTATCCATGGACAATCTGGATTAATACTTATTTTAAATTTTTCTGCTAATTCAAAAATTAACTCTTTAGCTAATTTTCTATAATCTTTTGCACAGTTTTCGAAGAAATCCTGATTTTCTTCAATTTCTTGATCTGTAATTAATTTAGCAATATTAATTTCTGGATTTAAAGCATGAATTCCAATCTGAAAACCTGGTAGTTGTTTTTTTAAATTTTGACCAATAGACTCGCGTTGATTTTGGACAGAATCTTTAAAAATAATTTTCAAGATTTTGCTTCTGGGTAGTTTTTTGATTGCCTCTAAAGAAGGAATCTGATCAATTGAGTTTATCGTTATTATTTCTGTCTCTCTTTCCAACATCTTAATTCATGTAATTCATTAAAACTAGCATTTTGACCAATCAAATATATTAATAAAAAAGCTCTTTCTAAAAATAGAAAAAGAGCAGTTATTAGGTGTGCTATTAGTTTAAATTTCGGATTGCAGTTATTCCTAACCAACAAGTGTTGTTGTGCCACAATTGATATCGATTTCTGCAAAATGATGTTTTCCGATTACGATAAGGAGTTTGTTTGAATTATATCCTACATATCGTATTTGAGGTTCACCTTTTTTAGGTTCTCCGCAAACAGAAATTACATTAGTCTGCCATTTTAATTTACTTCTTTTATAAGCAGAAATTGTTTGTAAATCATTTTCAACATAGTAAACAATGTTGTTTTTCTTGATTCCTCTTTTTTGCGTCTTAGCAAAATTTATTTCTGAGTTTTTTGAAATTAAAGCATCATTGAATTTTTGAGCAATGCCGCTTTGGGTCACCATAAAGGTTAACATTGACAATTTTAAGAATGGTTTCATTAGGATAGAATTGGGGGTTCATAATCGGTTCAAATATAATTAATTACATGGATAAAATGCATTTTATAACAATAAAAAAAATACCCTTTTCCGAAATAGGAAAAGGGTAAAATATTTGAATTAATTTTGAAGAAAAACTATTTTTTCCAGCTAAAAATTCTCGGATTAACAGAAACCATCAGCCAAGCCCAATTGTTGGCATGATTTGCTTCTCCGTTTTTAATGAATTCTAACGTTTTAGAACCAAACATTTGAGAATAACCTCCTGAAACGGTGATGTCTTTTTTGAAATTATATCCAAAAGTCAAATCTACTTCAGTTCCTAAATACGAATCCATTTTTCCGCTTGTAGGATTTATTACATCGGCTGCGCTTAAGAATACGTGCGGCATTAATGCAAACTGCCATTTGTTTACGTTGTAATTAAATTTTAAGAATGCATCTTGTAAACCAACGTTGTTTAAGTGATTTCCAACATAGAAATAATCCATATAACCGTTAAAAGCATGGTTTGTTCCAAATATTGGGGTAAAAGATTTGATTACAGAACTGCCGTCATTCCTGTCTTTTCCAGAAAGTAACTCATATCCTAAGCCGGCTTTAAATGAAGAACTTATGCTGTAGCCAAAATTTGCGGCAACGTTATAGGCACTCACTTGTGCATCGCTGCTTTTTCCTGTTTGTCCGTACACCCAAAAATTACTGTCTATTTTATCTGTTTTATACGTAAGGTATGTACCAAAAGTTTGCTTGTAGCTTAATAGTAATTCAGGATTGTCTATTCTGGTATATTCGTACCCAGTATTCAATAATAATAAACTTGCGCCAAGCTTATTAAAATTAGTGTGATACCATGCATATTGAAGCGTTTTATAACTGTTTACATCATAAGGTGTCTGCACCGTATTTTCGGCTGTAGAGTTATAAGCGCCTCCCAGATCTAATTGGTTTTTTGCATCATGGTAAGTAACTGTCAAAGCATCGTGGCTTTGTGCCTGCTGCCCCCAGTCTTGTTCTCCAAAGATACGCTGATTGTCATAAGAGAGTACTTGACGCCCCATTCTGGCACTCCATTTTTCTGTGAAGTTGTATTGTGCCCAAGCTTCAAAAACGGCAACTCCATTTTTGTCTGCAGTAGCTGTTGGAGCTACATCTCCCCAAGTTCTGGTATTTTGCAATGTTAATTTTACAAGCAGGTCTTCTTGTTTGTAATTAAAATTTAACCTGGAACGCTGTGAGATTTGCGATGTTCCTTTTTCACCTTCTTTTAGAAGTGATTTGTATCCGTTTCGGTATTCAAAACGCGGTCTAATTTGTAAGTTTACGTCTAATTCCTGCGCTTGAAGATCGAAAGTTAATCCTACAAAGAGTACGAATAACAGTTTTAGTCTTTTCATAATAGTATTATGTATTTAAAGCTGCTAAATTATAAGAAAAAGATTTCAATGTATATGATTTAAATCATTTTTTCTAATCATTTTTTAATCTTTTGTTAATTTGTCTGTAACTGCATTGTAAGTGATTGCTTTTCAGTACTCATTCTTGTTATCGTATAGTGCATCCAAACCAGACATAGTACCGAAAACAGAAGAATAAAAATCCATGAACTGGACCAGATTCCTGTTGCTGTCAAGAGATATCCAAAAATAATAGGGCCAAAGAAACCTCCCAATCCGCCGATCATGCCGACCATACCGCCTACAACGCCGACTTCATTTGGGAAATATTCGGGTATGTGTTTGTAAACTGCAGCTTTTCCTATTCCCCATGAGATTCCAATTAAGATTACAAGAATGAGGAAAACCCACATGTTGGCGTCAAATTTGATCACAGTGATTCCTTTTGCCAGAAGTTCTTTTTTCTTTACGTTTTGGTTTTGCTGTACCACAATTTGCTGCCATGAAGTTTTGGTCGGGAATATTGTATTTTGAGCATTGTTTTCTGTTTTCTGTGCTACAGCAAAATCAGTTTCACCAAGTTTAATATTGTTATTGGTAACAGTGGTTATAGTTCCTTTTTTAGTTGCCAAAACCCCAGGGCCAGTGGTTGTGATTTCCATTTTCGGAATGGATAATAGTGCACTCAAAATAACTGAAGATCCTAAAACCCAGTACATGACTTTTCGTGCTCCAAATTTATCCGATAAATAACCTCCAAAAGCCCTGATCACTCCAGACGGAAGACTAAAGAGGGTCGCAAACAAACCGCCCATTACCAAACTGGTCTGATAAACGTTCATAAAATTTGGCAGCAGCCATTGTGAATAGGCCACAAAACAGCCAAAAACCAAAAAGTAATAAGCTCCAAAACGCCAAACTCGTGCTGATTTTAAAGGAGTAAGCATTTGGGAAATTGTTTTGGTATTATTTTCGGCTTTTTTATTTTGAGTAAAAATTAAAAAAGCAATGCCTATTACAACAAGTGAGACAGCATAAATAACAGGAAGTATTTTCCAGCCATTTTGCGGATCATCAACAGAAAAATGATTTAATAATGAAGGCGCTATAAAAGTGGTAATTGCTGCTCCGGCATTTCCCATTCCGAAAATTCCTAAAGCGCGTCCCTGCCATTCTTTTGGATACCATATTGAGGTATAGCCAATTCCGACAGCAAAACTAGTGCCTACCATGCCAAAGAAAAAACTAAGTACAGCAAACATTAAAAAACTATCGGCATAAGGAAGAAGAAAAAGTGGAATTGAAGAAAGTAATAATAAAAGGGAAAAGACGTATTTGCCCCCAAATTTATCAGTTAAGATTCCAATTGGCAAACGCATAATAGATCCTGTGAGAATTGGAATTCCAAGAAGCCATCCCACTTGAACAACACTCCAGTGGAAAATTCCGTTATCGACTAAAAAAGTTACCAAAACGCCGTTTAACGTCCAGCAGGCAAAACACACAGTAAAGGCCAATGTGTTCAAAAATAAAATTTTGTGTGATTGCGATAATGAGTTTGTATTTTTCATAGCACTTATATTTTTATGTAAAAATAAGTACTATAACTTAGTTAAAACCTGCCAAAACGCAGTTTTTGAAAAATAATTACGTATTTATACGTATTTTTTAGATTAAGGAATATTCTGCAGCTTTGTTAGAAAGTTCCATAAGATTTTTTACTTTTAGTTTTTTCATCAGGTTAAAACGGTGCACTTCGGCAGTTCTTTTGCTGATCTCAAGAGCTTCGGCGATTTCTTTGTTTCCTTTTCCAGATAACAAAAGCATTAGGATTTCTTTTTCTCTTTTGGTAATCATCATTTCGTCGCCAAAATTTTGTTTTGCTTCTAATGATGAAGTAGTGTTTGTCAATTGTCCAATTAATATAGAAGAAATATCACCGCTGAAATATTTTCCGCCGGCAGCTACATTGTGTAATGCTTTCAAAAATTCTTCTTTACTAGAGCCTTTTAGTAAATAGCCGTCGGCTCCGGCTTTGATAGATTTTAATACGTATTCTTCAGACTCGTGCATAGACAGCATAATGATTTTTACGCTGTTACCATCGTTTCTAAGTTTTTCTACTACCTCAATGCCGGTTAAGTTTGGCATACGAATATCTACTATAAGTAAGTCTGGTTTGGTTTCACCAACGACTTCTAATGCATCTGCACCATCTATAGCTTCGCCTACAACTTCGATGTTTGCTTCGTTTTCCAGCAGAGATTTGATTCCGTCCCTAACAAAAACATGATCATCTGCCAACACTACACGAATTGTATTATTCATAGTTTACTTAATTTTGATTCTGGATTTTTACGTATATTCATCTACAAAGAAGACGCTAATATACGTACTTTTTTTTATTTTAAATTCTAATTTAGGAAAATCCAAATTCTAAAATTAAAAAATCATTAGAAAATTTGTATAGAAATTTCATTTACGTATAATTTTATCATTTCGAAAAAGGAGAGACCTCGCAAGGGATTCTACAAAGATTTTAGATTTTAGATTTTAGATTGTAGATTGTAGATTTTAGATTTTGGATTTTGGATTTTAGATTTTAGATTTTAGATTTGTTTTACCTAGGCTACGACTTCGCTCAATTTGCCAAAAGTCAGATTAAACAATTTTTGGTAATTACCTAATTACATAATTATCTAATTGTCACATTATCTAATTGCCTCATTATCTAATTATCTCAATTCGCTCATTTAAGAATAGGGATATTAAAAGTAATTCTTGTTCCTTCTCCGGGAATGGAGTTCATGAAAACGCGGCCGTTGATGTATTGGATTCTTTCTTTCATAAATAGAAGTCCCATACCAGATTCGCTGTTGCGTTTTTTGTCTACAGAATTGATATCAAAGCCTTTTCCGTTGTCGTCTACAATGATACTAAGCAATGTAGCGCTGTGGGATAACTGGACAATAATATGCGAAGATTCGGCATACTTAATAGCGTTGTTGATGGCCTCTTGAGTAAGTCTGTAGATATTGATCTCGATTAAAGAATCTAAACGCTGGTCAAAATCGGTTTTGTTGTAGAAAAGGATTTCTTTTCCGGTAAGTTTTGAAAGTTCCTGCGTAAGTTTTGCAAGAGATGAAACAATTCCGTGATCACTTAATTCAGGAGGCATTAGGTTGAAAGTCGCCGTGCGGACACCTTTGATAATATCTAGAGAAAGCTTCTTTAAATATTCAATTTTTTGTTCTGATTTTTCTCTGTCATTAAGATTGATGCTTTCTAAACTAAATTTCAGGCCTGTAAGCATTTGCCCGATTCCGTCGTGAATTTCTTTGGCGATTCGGTTTTGTTCGTTTTCCTGATTCTCAACTATTTTACTTGAAATAATCTTCTGCTGATTGATTTTTTCTGTAGTGTTTTCAAGATTAAGACGTTCCACTTCGCGCTGGGCTCTTTTGCGTTCTGTAATGTTGAAACAGACAATTAAAAGTTCGAGTTCGTCTTTTTTGATCATTACGGGAACCATCGATAAATCGAGCCAGATTTCTGTGTCTTCTTTGGTGATGATTTTGATTTCTCCCTGCCAGCCGCTGCGTTGTTTTTCAAAAATTAGACGGTCAAAATTAAGTTGCTCTTTTTCATCAGTGGTTAGAACTTCGGAGAATTTTTTGGTAGATGAAAATTTGGTATAATTTAGGAGTTTGGCAAATTTTTCTCCAATATGAATTATGGATCCGTCGGGAGCGATTCTGCAATACAATAAAGTGTTTTCCATCGCATAATTAAGCGATTTGAGTTCTTTTACCGAGTTTTCTTTTATTTCGCTTATAATTTCGGTATCGTATGCAAGTTTTAGCGCTTTCTTTTCAGAAGATAATAATTTAGCGATTAACCTTTCGATTTTTTTATTGGTTGGCTTGAAAATGAAGAATAATTCTAAAAGAAGCACCAAAAGGGTGAAACCGAAAATCCAGTATTCTATTCGGCGTTGTTCGGTTACTTTTTCGTGGGCTTCAAGATCGTATTGAGTTACAATCTCATTCATTTTAGCGAGGAAAGCGCCTTCGTTTTCAAGAATAGTCTGAACTAGTTTTTGATTTTCTGATGATTGTTTTTTTTGTTTTAAATTTAATAAAAAAGAATCTGTTGATTGGGCAATTTTGCAAAAAACCGGATTGATTTCTAGATATAGTTTATGAAGGGTTTCACTTTTTTCTTTTGGGAAAGCGAGACTGTCACTTCCATTTTCAAGTGCATTTTGATTTTTTTTCCAAAGGATTAAAACTTCTTTTAAATGCGAAATTTGTTCAGGAGAAACAGTGGCAGAAACATAATGCAAAATCAGGACCTCCTTGACAATTTTCTGGCTCAGCATTCTCTGTTTACCAGAAAAATTGATAATCTTAGAATCGCTTAACTGCTGATTAAGATTGTATTGGACTAAAAATTGACTGATGATTATTGTTAAGGCAATAGTAAGTAATGCAAAAAAATACAAACGTCGTAAATTTTTGAAAGTGATTTTTTCGGCAGCTTCCTGATTGCTTTTTTTCATAATGCTTACAATCCTAATGAAGCTTTTATTAGGTTTAAATTTTCTTCAGAATAATTAATTTTTAAGGCTTCCTGATGTCCTTTATCCGACATTTTATCCCAGGTTTTTTTGATGATGTTTTTTAGTTTTTCTTCATCGTGTTTTTGAACGAAAGGTTCTAAGTAAAATTCTAAAAATACGAGACAAATCACGTCTTCTAATAATTGTGTTTCGGCATCTTTTTTAAGTAATTTTTTTTCGATTAAAAAAGAAACTCTATCAATAAAAGTGGAATCGTAACCGGCTCTTTCTAAAATTTCGGCTGTGGTTTCGGCATGAAATTTCTTCAAATCACCTCGCCATTTTAAATAACCTACACGGTCCATTGGATAGGATTCGCGGGCTACTTTCCAACGGCAGATGTGCTGTGCTTTTGAGGCAATCTGAATTTCTTCTGAAGCATTGGGTTCAAAATGCATCAGTTTTTGGTACATCCTGTTAGAATACAATAATTCTTTAGGATATTCTTGGTTTTGATCGATTTCGATATTTGGATCTTGTGCATTTTCAGCATCAATCCACTCGCTTGCTTTTTGAAAAGGTGTTGTCATTTTTTTGGTCGGATAATAGAATTTCAAAGATACGGAATTATGATTTTTTTTCTGCCGCGAATTCACGAATGATTTTTTTGCTGCAGATTAAAGTTTTTCCGCCACGAATTCACGAATTAAAGCGAATTAGATTAGTGAAATTAATTGCACAAATTGAACACAATAATTCGTGAATTCGTGGCAAGAGAAAATAATCTAATTAATCTGCGAAATCTATGGTTTATAAATTAATCCACAAAGCCGACAAAAACTTCATTCTCAATAATCTTTACAGGATAAGTTGCAATTCGGTAATCGTCTCCGTTTAGGTTAGAACCGTCGATTAACGAAAATGTTTTCTTATGCATTGGGCAGGCAATTTTCGGAATATCGTCTGCAGATCCTGTCATTCCTCTCGATAGTACCATTTCCATTTTGTGAGGGCAGGCATTTTGACAAGCATACCATGCATTGCGGCGTGCAAAATTAAAAATCGCGATTTGTTTGTTTTTGTATTTGATGCAGCCGCCGCGATTGGTTGGAAAATCTTCAATTTTACCTGCTTTGAACCAAATTGTAGCATCACTAGCTTGTACAGTTTCGTATTGGTTTAAGATTTCTTCCATGTTGTTTTTTGTTTTAATTCCTGTTTCTTAGCCCTCTTTTTACAATCAAGAGAGTTATGATGGCGCAGTAAAAAAGAGGGTAAGAAGGACAGCAAACGTTTAATGATATTTTTTTCTTTTTTTGGAGCTGATTTTTTATTTGTTGCGAAGGCGCTAAGGAGCAAAGTTTTTCTTTTTCTTCTTTGTTTTTTAATCTCGCAAAGTCGCGAAGGCGCTAAGTTTTTTTCTTTTTTAATTCTTACAATAAAACTTTACGACTTAGCGTCTTTGCGAGCAATTCAAATTAGTTTTTTATGACCATGCTTTTGGTGCTTTTTGATCTCTTAAAGGCACAAAAGCAATGTTGTCGTCTTTCTCATCAGTATTTACAAAATGATTGAAACGTTTTAATAATCTTGGTTTTTCAAGAACTTGTTTCCATTCGCATTCAAAAGTATTTACCATAGCCTGCATTTCGGATTCTAAAGTTTCGCAGATTCCTAAGCTGTCTTCGATGATCACTTGTTTTAGATATTCTAATCCGCCGTCTAGTTTTTCTAACCAAGTGGATGTTCTAATCAGCGGACCAGCGGTACGGATATAATACATTAAGAAACGATCCATATATTTGATTACGGTTTCTTTATCGATTTTTTCTGCCAATAAAACAGCGTGTTTCGGGTTAGCGCCGCCATTTCCGGCGATGTATAAATTCCAGCCGCCTTCTACGGCAATTAATCCAAAATCTTTGCCGCGGGCTTCTGCGCATTCGCGAATGCAGGCCGAAACACCGCCTTTAAGTTTGTGCGGCGAACGGATTCCTTTGTATCTGTTTTCAAGTTCGATTGCAAATCCAGCGCTGTCGTCCATTCCGTAGCGGCACCAAGCGTTTCCAACACAGCTTTTTACAGCACGAAGTGATTTTCCGTATGCATGACCGCTTTCAAATCCATTATCAATTAAGATTTTCCAGATTTTTGGAAGATCGCTCAAATGCGCTCCGAACAAGTCGACTCTTTGGGCTCCGGTAATTTTGGTGTAGAGATCAAATTGTTTGGCAACTTCGCCAATTACAATCAATTTTTCGGCTGTAATTTCTCCTCCGGCAACTCTTGGAACTACAGAATAAGTTCCGTTTCGTTGGATATTTGCCAAAAACCTATCGTTTGTATCTTGCGTTGTAACATGTTTGTTTGCGGTGTCATTGTAAATACTAGAGAAAATAGAAGCCACAACTGGTTTACAAACTTCGCATCCGTCACCTTTTCCGTGATGATCCAGAACATCGTAAAAATTCTCGTATTTATTGATTTTTACTAAATCGAATAACTCCTGACGCGTGTAGCTGAAATGTTCGCAAATCACTTCTTTTACCTCTTTTCCTAAAGATTTTTGTGCCGCTTTTACCAAATCTGAAACCATTGGTTTGCAACCGCCACAGCCAGAAGTGGCTTTGGTTGCTTTAACAACATCCGAAAATGTCGCACAGGTCTCGTCGAGTATTTTACAGCAGATGGCACCTTTTGTTACGTTTTCGCAAGAGCAGATGACAGCCGTATCTGGTAAATCCATAACGCTGCCCATAGAAGAACCTTCAGAGCCATCACGTGAACCCAGAATCAAATCTTCAGGATTTTTTGGCAGCGCCATTGCATTGTTATAAATCTGAAATAAGGAATTATAATCGCTGGAATCACCGACTAGTATACCGCCCAATAAAGTCTTAGAGTCTTTGGTAACGTTAATTCTTTTATAAACACCGCTTAATTTGTTTTCGTAAATAATTGCCGTAACGTCATTGTTTTCAATGAATGGATCACCAAAACTCGCAACTTCAACACCAATCAATTTCAATTGTGTCGACATATCGATGGTTTCTCTCATGGTTTTAGATCCATTTAAGATTTGCTCGGCGGCCACATCTGCCATTTCGTAACCTGGAGCAACAAGTCCGTAAATGTTTTGATTGTAAAGTGCGGCTTCGCCAATAGCAAATATAGAAGGATCTGATGTCTGCATTTGATTGTTTACCACAATACCGCCTCTTACACCAACTTCCAATCCAGAAACTCTTGCCAGCTCGTCACGAGGTTTAATTCCGGCAGAAATTACGAGCATGTCCACTTTTAGTAATTCCTCATTGGCGAACATCATTCCGGTTATACTTTCTTTTCCATCAATATATTGTGTGGCTTTGTTTAAGTGAATGCCAATATTTAATTCTTCTATTTTAGACTGCAGCATGTCACTCGCGCCTTGGTCCAGCTGTCTGGGCATTAAGCGCGGCGCAAATTCTACCACATGCGGATTCAGCCCTAAATCGCGAACCGCTTTTGCAGCTTCAAGACCCAATAATCCGCCTCCTAAAACTGCGGCTTCGGTTGCGCCTTTTTGTTTTATTTTTTTAGCATACGCCATTATCGCATCTAGATCTTCGATTGTTCTGTAGACAAAAACACCTTCTTTTTCAACACCTTCAATCGGCGGTACAAAAGCAGACGAGCCCGTTGCCAAAACTAAGTAATCGTACGTATGTGTTTTGCCTAAGTGCGTATGTATTGTTTTTTGTTCACGATTAATGTCTGTAATTAATTCAGAAGTATTGAGCGTGATATTATTTTCTAAGTACCATGCTGTTGTTGATAAAGATAAATCATCAGCGGTTTTACCTCCAAAGTATTCACTTAGATGAACTCTGTCGTATGCACGTCTTGGCTCTTCGCCAAACACCGTGATTTGATACTTTTCTTGTCCTGATTTTGCAACGAATTTTTCGCAAAATTTATAACCAACCATGCCGTTTCCAACTACAATTACTTTAATCATGATTTCTTTAATTAAGTATTACTACGCAAATATAAGTATTTATACTTATAAAAATACTTAAAAATAGAATTTTGATTTAATTTGTTGATTTTAAAATCTACGTATAATAGCTTAATCTTATACGTAGTAAGCAGTTTTGATGATTTTTTACGATGTAATTTTTTAAAATTTGAAAAGATTCTAAATAAGCATCTCAAAAAAATATCGTAAATTCATAAGAATTTTACGTTTGTTTTAGTGAAAATAAATATTATAAATAGTGATCTCATGAAAAATATACTTTCAATCTTGCTTCTATTGGTGGTATTATCAGGCTGTAAAACAACGGCAGGCAAGGAATCTAATATAAAATCTTCTGGAATTTCTACAGAAGAAGATTTACAATATTATTTTAAAGCGACCGGAAATGAACCTTTCTGGGCAATAAAAATGGGTAGAGAAAAAATCGTTTTTACCTCTCTTATTCAGGGAAAAGAAGAAATCATATTTACTTCAACAGAGCCAATTAAAGCAATGGATGCGAATGTAAAAATGTACAAGCTAAGTAACGAAAGAACGACTGCAGCAATATCGATTCAGCAGGTAGAGTGCCAGAACTCAATGTCTGGTGCGATCTCTCCTTATAGTGTCAAGGTGGAAATCAAAAATAATACGGAGCTGGAAACTCAAAAACTCAGCGGATGCGGTGCCTATTTTACAGATTATCGACTGCATGATATTTGGGTTTTAGAAGAATTAAATGGATATAAAGTTTTTGCTGCCGATTTTCAGAAAGAGTTTCCAAGAATTGAAATTAATGCTGCAGAAAATCGATTTTCTGGTTATGGAGGCTGTAATGCTATCAGCGGTCAAATTTTCTATGAGAAAGATTTGCTGCGTTTTACAAAAGTAATTGCTACTTTAATGGCTTGCCCTGCGGGGAATAAGGAAGGAGAATTTACAAAAGCGCTTCAAAATACGACGAGTTATTCTATTGAAAACAATCGCTTAACATTGTCTAATCCTTCTGGGAAACTGCTGGTTTTTAGAAAAGTTGATTAAATCAAGAATTTAAAATGTCTTATTATAGTTAGAAAAAAACATATACGGGGTAACCAAGATAAATAGCTGGAATAATTTTGTAAAATAAAACTTATAGAATATTTATTTTACATGAAAAAGATTTTAATGTTATTTATTGCGGTGTCTTTGGCTTACAGCTGCAAATCTACAAAAGCTTCAAATTCTGGTGTTGCAGCAAATGAAACTGCAATCGAAAAAAAATTACAGCAAACTTGGATTTTAGATAATCTGAATGGAAAAAAAGTTACCGAAAAAGATTTTTCAAAATTGCCTGAAATTCAAATGGCTTCCTCTAGTTTTTCTGGTTCAACAGGATGTAATGCTGTTAAAGGAACCTTGGTGTCCAGCGGTGCAGGAAAACTTCAGTTTCCAACGGTTACTTCTGAAACTAAAAAATGTGATGCAAAAAAAGAAGGTGAATTTTTGCAGTTATTGAGAACAACTTCTGGTTATTCTGTTGAAAATAACATCTTGTATCTTTCTAATCAGTTTGGATTGACAATGTCTTTTAAAAAGAAATAAACACAAAAAAGGCTTCGATAAATTTCGAGGCCTTTTGTACATTTTTTTATTTAGATTAAGGAAAGGATCACACTTGAAGAGCTGCAGATGAATTCTCCATTGTCTAAAGGGTATCTTGTGTGATTTCTTTTTTAATTATTATTCTAACAGCTCGTTAGTTTCTTCATTTTCGTCTTTAATAAAATCCAATTCTAAAGCTTTTACACTCTGAACTGCATTTCCTGCAATACCGCGAATAGAACCGTACATTCCTAAAGTATTATGAACAACTTTTTCGATTTGTTTTTCGCGCTGTTTCCAGATTCGCTGCATGGCTCTTTTTTCAGAATCCAGGTCACTTTGCATTTGGGTGAAACCTTCTACAATTCCCTCTATTTGTAAACGGAATTCGTTGCTGGTTAAGAAATCATAGAGCATAGACATTTTATCGCCTTTGTTTTCCTGAGCCTGCACAGCCTGATTGATCTGAATTAAGGATTGGCGCAAAACGGCGCTTAATCCTTTAAATTCTTCATAAGTACAAATCCAAATGCCGTCACGCATTCCCATTCGTTCCATTCCAGAAGGCATTACTTCGGTCACTAAAACACCGATGTTGGCTCTTTTAGTTCTAATATCATTTTTGAATTTTTCGATCCAAGAAGGCTGAAAAGCTTTTGTTCTCTTACTTTCATAATAAATAGAACCGCAGTTTTGATGTTCGCGCGTATTGACAATTTGAAGGCAGTCGGCACCATTGGCGCCTTTTTTAATTTCGTCAATACTATCCAGAGGAAAGTTGTTAGCCAGCCATTCTTCAATGGCCAATTCCATTACTTCACCTTGCAATTGCATAGAACCTTGTTCCTGCTTGCGTTTCATTTCTTCGGTCAGCTTTTTTTGTTCTTCGAGCTGTTTTTGAAGTTCTTTAAATTTCAGTTCGTTTTTATCGTCTTCCTGTTTTCTGATTTTTTCGCGTTCCAAAGTCAATTGTGCGTTTAATTGCTTTTCTGCTTCGGCTTGAATCGCATCTTTCATTTCTAGTTTTTCGCGCTGCAATTTGGCGATTTCACCTTCCATTTTATTAAGCTCTCTAATTTTTTCAGACTTTTCTGAGAGTTCTTTTTCCATTAAAAGTAAACGATCTTTGTTTTCTTCTTCGAGTTTGGTTTTCAGTTTTGCACCAATTTCTTTTTCAGCGGCTTTTTTTTCACGTTCCAAACGTTCAGCAAAAAGTTCGTTTTCCTGCTTTTTCTTCGCTTCAAATTCGGCTTTGGCTTTTTCGAGTTGTTCGTTTTTAAACTCTAATTCCTTGTTTTGGATAGTAGCCTTTTGTTGAAATTCTTTGCGGATAGTATCTTCCAGCTGATGTTTTAAAACATCATTTACATCGATAGGGGTTCCGCAGTTTGGACACTGAATTGAAGATTGCTCAGCCATTTTTATTGAATTGTATTATTGAAGCATTATAATTTGCTAAGGTATTTAAAAGTTCTCTCTTTATGATACGGATTTCTGTACTAAATTGTAACGAATTTTTGCTATAGCCACAAAGACACTCAGGCACAAAGTTTTGTTTCACGCAGATTTTATAAGATTTAAGCAGATTGAATAGATGATTTATTCGATTTATTAAAAATGAAATTTGCTAAATCTGCTACAATCTGTAAAATCTGCGTGAAACAAAATCCTTAAAATCTTTTTAATCTGTGGCAAGTACCACTTTGTGTCTTAGCGTCTTTGTGGCAATAAAAACCCAACCGCTGATTGCGTAATTTCAGAATGATCGTCTTTTGAAGTTATTAAAGAAACATCTGTATAAAGATTTACTTTTTTTAATTCCATAAAACCAATTTCTGGATCCAGATTATTTCTGGCAATGTTTGACGGAACAATCGAAATTCCTAAGCCGTTTTTGACTAATTGAATAATGGAATTGATATTATTGGCTTCATGAATAATCTTCGGTATAAAGCCATAAAAAGCGCAAAGTTCTAATAAAACATCGTGATAATGCGGCGCGTAATCTTTGTTAAAAAATACAAACGTTTCTTCTTTTAGTTTTAGAATCTCATTTTCTGATTTTATCTCAACCGATTTTTTATTGTAAACCAGTGAAAATCCATCTTTAAACCATAAATAGGATTTTATTTTTGGGGAATGTATAGGCGAGCGAATAATTCCCATTTCGATTTTTCCCTGTTCGAGAGCATCAATTTGTTTGGTTGTGGAAACTTCAAACAATTTAAAATTGACATACGGAAACTGTTTTTTTAGATGTTTAATTAAATCTGAAATAACAGCTGAATAAATTGAGCCGATGTAAGCGATTCTGAATTCGCCTGAAACGTTCTCTGCAATTTTTTTTGTTTTTAATGAAATTCGTTCCAGATCTTGAAAAAGTGTTTTTACTTCTTTTTCGAAATATTTTCCGGCTTCGGTCAATGCTACTTTTTTATTGTTTCGGATGAAAAGCTTTGCCTGCAGTTCTTCTTCCAATTCAATTATTTGACGGCTTAAAGGAGGTTGTGATATAAAAAGTTTTTCTGAAGCTTTGGTAAAGTTCAGTTCTTCGGCTACAGCCAGAAAATATTTTAGATGACGTAATTCCATGATACTTTTAAAGTATAGATAAATGACAAAATAAGTATTTTTGAAGTATATATCAAATTAATAGTTTTGGTAAAAAATATATGTTCTCGCAGATTTGGCAGATTGAGCAGATTTTTTGTTAGATATGAAATGAATAATCTTTCTAATCTGCGGCTAAAAAAATATAGGCAATACAAGAGAAAATCTGCTCAATCTGCCAAATCTGCGGAAAAACCTAAAAAACAAAAACTATGAAAAAATCAACTATTGAAGAAATCAGAGAACGTTTTGATAATGATGTCGAACGATTTTCAAATTTAGAAACGGGTCAATTGTCTACAATTGATGCTAAGATTTCTTTAGAATTAATTACAGATGCATCCAAAAGAATTGTACCCAATGCAAGTCACGTTTTGGATATTGGCTGCGGCGCCGGCAATTATACTTTAATGATGTTGTCTAAAGTTTCCAATTTAAACTGCACATTGGTCGATTTGAGTCTGCCAATGTTAGATAAAGCATTTGAAAGGGTTTCTGAAGCAACAAATGGAAAAGTAGAAGTAAAGCAGGGCGATATTCGTGAAGTTGCTTTAGAAGAAAATAGTTTTGATATTATTTTGGCCGGAGCGGTTTTACATCATTTAAGAGACGACGAGGATTGGGAAACGACTTTTACCAAAATATTCAAGTTGCTAAAACCAGGAGGTTGTTTTATGATTTCTGACTTGATTACGCAGGATACTGATTTGTTAAATGAATATACCTGGCAGATTTACGGCGAATACTTAGAAGGAATTGGCGGAGCAGCGTATCGTCAAAATGTATTTGATTATATTGCCAAAGAAGACACGCCAAGATCTATGAATTACCAATTGGATTTGATGAAAAAAGTTGGTTTTTCTAAAGTCGAAATTTTACACAAGAATATGTGCTTCGGTGCTTTTGGAGGAATTAAGTAATAAGCTGATCGACTGATTTATGTATTTGGTCGGTTCTTAGTTTCGATCGGTATAATAATTGTTTTTTGAATCTAAAAAAGCTGTTGATTTGTATTTTCAAATTTACTTTCATTTCATACTAGTACTATTTACAGATGAGCAATAATCAGCAATGGAATCGCAGGAGTTTTCTCTTTACAATGAGTGGAGCAGGAGCAGCTTTAATGTTAAATCCGCTTATTTCTTGGGCGGCGACAGATCCAGATCCGAGAATTGCAGCTATTGTTGCCAGAACATTCGGAATCGATACGCACAATCATGTTGATGTTCCTTTACTAAAATCGGAGCTTCCGGGCCCAAAAGTTGATTTAGCAGGTGAAATGAAAAAATCTGGTTTATCGGCTATTTGCATGACGTTTGCGGTTGATTATCAAAAGTTAATTAATCCTGGAGATGCCTACGAAAGATTTTTAAATGGTCTTAGGGCTATGGATGAAATTTTGAAAGCGAATGATATGAAACGTGCGCTTAATTATGCTGATTTACAACAAGCTCATAAAATCAAAAAGCCAATAGTGATTCAATCTGTTGAAGGAGGGCATTTTTTGGAAGGCAAAATCGAGCGTCTGCAAACTGCTTATGACATAGGTTTAAGACATTTGGGACTGCTTCATGATAACGATGCTTCGGTGCCTCTTGGGGATATTTTTACAAAAACACCGCAATGGGGCGGACTTACCACTTTTGGTGCTGCAACAATTAAGGAATGTGAAAGATTAGGGATTTTGGTGGATTTGTCGCATTGTGATAATAACACAATTAACGGCGCATTAAAAATTGCCCAAAAGCCTGTTTTGGTTTCTCATACAGGATTAAATACTCGTTTAGGAAATAATGAGTTTATGTCTAAAATGATGATGCCAAGACTTATCAATAAAGAACAGGCAAAAATAGTGGCTGATAACGGCGGTGTAATTGGCGTTTGGACTCATCTTGCAGATTCTCCAACAGAATTTGCAGCTAATATTAAAGCAATGGTTGATGTCGCAGGAATTGATCATGTTTGTATTGGAACAGACACTAAATTAACTCCGGCATATCGTTCTCCAAATGACAAAGGATGGGGGCAGGAAGGCAATAAAAAACCGCAAGGGCAAGATGGTGCTCAGAAAAAGGAGAATGAACAAAAAGGTCCTGGCGGTAAAAAGCAGGGCAGTGATGAGACTAATCTGGCTTGGGGAGAATCAAAAGCAGGTTTTTATTATACTGTTGTAGAAGCTTTATTAAATGCTGGTTATAAAGAAGAAGAAATTGCAAAAATTGGCGGCGGTAATTACTGCCGAATATTTGATGCAGCAACAAAAGGACATTAAAAGAAAAAGCCGTTAAAATTTTTAACGGCTTTTTTGCAGCTATAAAATTTGAGCTGTTTTATAAACTTGAATTGGACTGGCAACTAAAGTTTCTGTTTTTTGAATGAATTCCTGAAGATACGACTGGCTGTTGTGGAAATCTAAACCAACTTGGTCTTTCCATTCTTCCCAAATTATAAAAACAGTATCGGTGGTATGCAAATCGTAACGAATACAGGCATCTTCTTTTCTAGTTTCGGTAACCAAATGCGTCAGCATATTTTGAACTTCAATTAAATTCTCAGGTTTGCTTTTTAAAATTGCTGTGATAGATATCATAATTATAAATTTTTAAAAGTTTGCTCTAAATGTTTAGTGTAATTCTCCTTAAAGATAACTATATTTTCTGGTGTAGCGCCTTTCTCAACATCATGAAAATGAAATCCGTTTATGCGTTCCATTCCAGTGAATTTGTTCATTTTATGAAAGCCGAACATTACGCCATCGTCTACAGAAGTTTCTTCAAAGAATTCTCCTGGAAGTGTAAAAGCGGCTGCGGGCGCATTCCAGCTTGTGGTAAGCATGTATTTGCGTCCGTGCAAAAGTCCGCCGGTTCCGTAATTGATGTCGGGGTTTACACGGCTCCTGCCGTCGCTTTTGTAGATTCCGTTGTTATGTCCCTGCGTGAAAACATCGTCGATATATTTCTTGAAAAGATTCGGAATCTGAAACCACCAAACAGGTGTGTGGTAAATGATTACATCTGCCCAGACGAATTTTTCAACTTCTTCCTGAAGATCAATTTCGTTTTCGATATGCGTTGTTTTTATTTCGTAATTATTGTTTTTTGAAAGAAATTCAACTGTCCAATCTTGAACGGTTTTATTGAATTGTCCTCCTGAATGTGCGAATTTTTGTCCGCCGTTGATTATAAATATCTTTTTCATTTTAACTGTTACTTCTTTTGAAAACGGATGTGTGAGGGATAGAGGCGGTATCTCCCGATTTAGAAAAACAAGGCTTTTTAGCCGTAGTTTTTGTTAATCGGGAATTTAGCCGAAAGCCCGACCCGGAGGGGCACACACAAATATTAATTATTTTACTTTAGAAATGGCCTGATTGATAAAATCTAATTCTGAAGCAGATAAATCGAAATCCATTGCTTTTGCGTTAGAAATGGCTTGTTCGGCATTTCTTGCTCCAGCTAAAACTATCGAAATTCCTTTTTGTAAAGTCGTCCAGCGTAAAACTAATTGTGAAATTGAAATGTGTTTGTCGTTTGCCAGTGAACTCAATTCTTCGATTAAGGTTTTTACTTGCTGTAAGTCGAATTTTCCGAAATAACCATTTCTGTGATCGTTTTCTTTTAGTTTGCTGTTGGTGAAATATTTACCTGTTAATAGACCTCTTTCCATTGGACTGTAAGCAATGATTCCGATGTTTTCTGCTACGGTGAACGGGATTAAATCGGTTTCAATTGCGCGGTTCAGCATACTGTACGCCACTTGGTTTGAAGCGATTGAAACTGTTTTTTGCGCTTCCTGAATTTGTGCAATACTATAGTTACTTACTCCGAAAGCTTTAATTTTTCCTTGCTGAATCAGTTTTTCAACGGCTTCCATAGTCTCAGAAATGGGAGTTGTAACGTCTGGCCAGTGAATTTGCAATAAGTCGATATAGTCAGTTTGAAGACGCTTTAAACTATCTTCGATTTCTTTGATTACGTTTTCTTTGGATGAATATTTGTAAATCGGCACTTTTTTTCCATTATCATCAGCATCAAAAAAGAAATCACCTTTTCCGTTGTTGCTGCCATCCCAAACCAATCCGAATTTTGTTAACAGCTGTACTTTAGAACGATCTACACTTTTTATGGCTTCGCCAATCATTTCTTCGCTTAAACCAAATCCGTAAAAAGGAGCGGTGTCGATTGTAGTAACGCCGTGGTCGATTGAAGCGCGAATTGAATCGATTGAATCTTTCTTTTCGGTACCGCCCCACATCGTTCCGCCAATGGCAAATGCACCATAAGTTATTGCTGATAATTCTAATTCTGAACTGCCTAATTTTCTATATTCCATGATTGTGTTTTTTTCTGTTTAAAATTGATAAGGCAAAATTATACTGTTTTTAAGATTCTTATTTGGTATATATTTGTCTTTTTTAGGTATATTTGCATCTTCAAATAAATTGCGATTATGAAAAAAGAAAATTTATACGAACCTTTTACAGTGTCTTTTGAAACGCTGAATGAATATCCAGATGTGGGCGATCGTCATAATTTTTTCGAACTGGTTTATATCTTAGAAGGAACTGGTTCTCAATGCATCAATAAGAATATTTTCAGCTACGATCCAGGGCATTTGTTTTTATTGACGCCGGAAGATTGTCATAATTTTACAATCGAAACCAAAACGAAATTTTTCTTTTTACGATTTAATGACATTTATTTGAAAAACTCAAGTCTGCAGAATGAAAATATTCAGCGGTTGGAATATATACTTCAAAATGCGAATCATCAGCCGGGCTGTATTTTAAAAAATGAGCCTGATAAATGTCTGGTAAAAGTTATGGTCGAAGCGATTTGCCGTGAGCATCAGGATAAGGATGTTTACAATCAGGAATTGATTCAGCAGCTGGTAAATACGTTGATTATTATTGTAGCGAGAAATATTGCGAAATACCTTCCGGAACAGGTTTCTATTAATACAGAAGCTAAAGCGATGGATATTCTGCAATACATTCAGAATAATATTTATTATCCTGAAAAGATTAAAGCAGAATCGATTAGTGATTATTTCGGAATTTCGAATACGTATTTAGGACGTTATTTTAAGAAACATGCCAGCGAAACGATGCAGCAATATATCAGTAATTACAAAACGAAATTGATTGAACATCGATTGCAATTCAGCGATAAACGTATTAATGAAATTGCGTATGAGTTTGGTTTTACGGATGAAAGCCACTTTAATAAATTCTTTAGAAAGCAAAAGGGGTATAGTCCCTCTGAATTTAGGAAGACGATTCGATTGAGTGCTTAGTTTTTTTAGCCACGAATTCACGAATTTTTTGTTTTTGCCACAGATTGAATTGATTATAGAGGATTTTTTTTTAAGAATAAATCCGCGCAATCTGCTACATCTGCGTGAGAAACAAACTTTTGTTAGCCACGAATTCACGAATTTTTTTGTTTTTTGCCAATGATTAAATGAATTATAGAGGATTTTTTAATTTCACAAATTTGAGATGAAAAAAAATCTGCTCAATCTGCTTAATCTGCGAGAGAAATAAACTTTTGTTAGCCACTAATTCACGAATTTTTTATTTTTTGCCACAGATTGAATTGATTATAGAGGATTTTTTTTAAGAATAAATCCGCGCAATCTGCTAAATCTGTGTGAGAAACAAACTTTTGTCAGCCACGAATTCACGAATTTTTTGTTTTTTGCCACAGATTGAATTGATTATAGAGGATTTTTTTTAAGAATAAATCCGCGCAATCTGCTAAATCTGCGTGAGAAACAAACTTTTGTCAGCCACGAATTCACGAATTTTTTGTTTTTTACCACAGATTGAATTGATTATAGAGATTTTTTTTTAAGAATAAATCCGCGCAATCTGCTAAATCTGCGTGAGAAACAGACTTTTGTTAGCCACGAATTCATGAATTTTTTGTTTTTTGCCACAGATTGAATTGATTATAGAGGATTTTTTTTAAGAATAAATCCGCGCAATCTTCTAAATCTGCGTGAGAAACAAACTTTTTTTAGCCACTAATTCACGAATTTTTTGTTTTTTGCCACAGATTGAATGGATTATAGAGGATTTTTTAATTTCACAAATTTGAGATAAAAAAAAATCTGCTTAATCTGCGAGAGAAAAAAAGTCCTTTCAAATCCGCGTTTTCACGAAGTGAATCTGCGTCATCAGCGTGCTTCAACTTTCTTTTCCAACAATAAAATCAAAGTGTTCGATTTTACCGGACTTTAGATTATTTATTTCATTGTGAATTAATTCTTCTAAAGAATCGGCAACAATGTTTCTGTCCCAAGATTCATTTTGGAGTTCTATAATCTGACCGTATTTTCCTTTTGATGCAGGATCGGTATCAAACAGCAAATAATCTCCATTTCTTCCTGTAGCAAACGGAATCCATTTTGGATTGGCGTAATTGTTTGTGTTGATTTTTTCGAAGTCTATTTCTTGTTCTGGAAGATCATCTTCATCAAATTGCAGCTCCTGAATTGAATTCCATTCTTCAGCAATATCTTCAAACGGAATAAGTTCGTAACTCCAATTGTTTACTCCAAACTGAAAAACGGATGTTACGGGATCGTAATCGACATTTTGAATTTTGTAAAAGTTTACTAATGCCGATGGTATTTTAATATCGTCTTCTAAAGTGCTGTGTTCTTGAATGTCTTCTGTAGAAATTCCGTCGGTTAAATTATAATAAGCGTTGTTTGTGGAGACAATTTTATTAATTTCAGAAATCCATTCCTGCCATAGAGGCTCCAACAGTTTGAACTCTTCGTCTACAATTGCTTTGGTCTTTTGGGGTTTTTCTTCTTCTTCGCGGGCAGAAATACTTAGACTTGTGATTTTGCCATCTTCTTTGTCAAACCAAACACTGATTCCGTTGAGGATAAAAGCACCGCTTCTGTCGCCTTTAAAAAGTTTTACGAGCTGGTTTTTATTGTTTTCGTAGTATTGAAATAATTCTTGTCCGTCAAAAATAAATTCTCCTGTAAAAATGCTTTTTGCGCAGTAATCATATTCTCGAACTTCAAATTCAATCGCAAGACTTTCGACTTCTTTTCCTTCTTTAGAAAAAGCCATTATACCTTTGTCATCCCAGGTATAAATGTGGTTGTATTGTTTTTTGATGTATCTGCAATCTCCTAAAGCTTGTTTTAAAACTGATATATCAATCGGAAATTCGATGTTTGTATTGTTAATCTGAAAGCCGGTTTTTGATAGTTCAAGTTTTGTCATTTTTGCTTTTTAAGAATTTTTACAACTAGATTATTTTCTTGATTACACGAAGTTTATGTGTGTGTTTGTTAAGTTCAGGATTATAAATTCCGGTATGGTCTAAACGGTCTATACGAACTTTTCCACTTGCGTGAATGATGTAATTGTTGTCCATTATGATGCCGACATGATTAATGTTTCCTTCGTCATTATCAAAGAAAGCCAAATCGCCTGGTTCGCATTCTTCAATGAAACTTAACGGATCGCCCTCAAGCGCTTGCTGTGATGCATCGCGGTGAATTTTGTAACCATTCAATTTGTAAACCATTTGCGTGAAACCCGAACAATCGATTCCGAAAGGTGTTTTACCGCCCCAAAGATAAGGCGCGTTCAAATACATAAAAGCAGTTTTAATAAGGGCGCTTTTAGGTTTGATGCCGCTGGTTTTGGTTCCTTCAAATTCAAAGCTTGAAGTGTTGATTTCGCTGTTGTTTAAAAATGATAACGAAGCTCCTAACGGAATTGGAAGCAATAAATTATTTGATCCGGTTATGTAATCAATTAAATCAGCGTTTAAGATTATCGCTTCTTTGCTTAATTGATTAAATTGTTCCTGAGAAATAACCTGATATTGTTTGGAATCGACCCAGCCTTCGTAGTCGTCAAACTGAATTCTTATTTTAGCCCACTGATTTTGGCGTTCTAAAATTTCGATGTGTTCGCCAAACAAAAGCTGCGTAACGATTTCACTTCTGTCGCTTGGCTCAGATCGAACAGGGACTATGGCTAGATTGCAAATTCCGAACATGTATGGAAATTTATAGGTTGAAAAACAGGAGTTTTTAGATTATAACTCCTGTTTTTTATTGATATTGTTTTAAGCTCTTTCGATAACAATTGCCGATGCGCCGCCGCCGCCGTTACAGATTGCTGCTGCTCCGGTTTTAGCATTGTTTTGTTCTAAGACATTTAGCAGTGTTACGATAATACGAGCGCCAGAAGCTCCAAGAGGATGTCCGAGAGATACTGCGCCACCGTTTACGTTTACTTTAGTGTTATCTAGATTTAAGATTTTTGCATTGGCTAAACCTACCACAGAAAAAGCTTCGTTGAATTCGAAATAATCAACATCTGAAATGGAAATTCCAGCTTTATCCAAAGCTTTTGGTAATGCCTTGGCAGGGCTTGTAGTAAACCATTTTGGTTCCTGCGCGGCATCTGCATAACCTTTTATGTAAGCTAAAGGTTTTAAACCTAAAGCATTTGCTTTTTCTTCTGACATTAAAATTAAAGCAGCCGCTCCGTCATTGATTGTTGAAGCATTTGCTGCGGTTACCGTTCCGTCTTTTGTAAAAACTGGGGACAAAGATGGAATCTTGTCTAATTTAACATTGGTATATTCTTCATCTTTTGAGAAGATAATCGGTTCTCCGCGTCTTTGCGGAACTTCTACAGGAACTACTTCGTTGTCAAATTTTCCTGCATCCCAAGCTTTTGCGCTTTTTTCATAAGATTGAATGGCAAAATTATCTTGTTCTTCACGGCTTATTTGGTATTCAGACGCACATAAATCAGCGCAAACTCCCATTGCGTTGTTATCGTAAGCATCTGTTAAACCATCTTTCTGCATTCCGTCAAGCATTGTTGCTGGTCCAAATTTGTTTCCAGCACGCATTTGTACATAATGGGGAATCAAGCTCATGCTTTCCATTCCGCCGGCAACTACAATTGCAGCGTCTCCGCAGGTAATTGCCTGAGCTGCCAACATTACTGCTTTCATTCCAGAAGCACAAACTTTATTTACGGTTGTAGCGGCAACTTCTTCAGATAAGCCCGCAAAAAGTGCTGCTTGGCGTGCTGGCGCTTGTCCAACGCCGGCCTGAATTACGTTACCCATAAAAACTTCATCAACTAATTTTGGGTCTAGGTTAATTTTTTGAAGTGCGCCTTTAATAGCGGCAGCACCTAATTTTGGTGCGGGTACGGTAGATAAACCTCCCATGAAACTTCCGATAGGTGTTCTAACGGCAGAAACGATAACAACTCTTTTGCTCATGTTCTGTGTAATATTAGTTAATATAGTTAATAAGCAAATTTACTGTTTATTTGAATAAATTCAAATTTTGGTTTAATTCGAGCTGATTTTAAATTAAGATGAAATTTTTATTAATTCTATTTGTTTGATTGTGAAGTCTTTTTGAAAAAAGATTAAAAAAAGTTGAAAAAAAGCTTCAAAATACTTGTGAGATATGGAATGTTGTCTTACATTTGCAACCGCAAAACAGAACACGTTTCTTGAGCTTGGAGAGGTGCCAGAGCGGTAATGGAGCAGATTGCTAATCTGTCGACGGGTAACCGTCGCCAGGGTTCGAGTCCCTGTCTCTCCGCTTAAATTTTGCCTCGGGGTGTAGCGTAGCCCGGTTATCGCGCCTGCTTTGGGAGCAGGAGGCCGCAGGTTCGAATCCTGCCACCCCGACTGTTTTTTGATAGTTTTTTCAATATAAAAAACTTTATTTTGGTTCCATAGCTCAGCTGGATAGAGCAACGCACTTCTAATGCGTAGGTCGAAGGTTCGAATCCTTCTGGGATCACATCAAAAGCCACTCAAATCGAGTGGCTTTTTTGTTTTAATAAAAATCTAACCCGATCTTCAGATTTTTAAAAACTTTATCAAACAGTCGGAGAATGTCACAAAAATCAAAATCTATTTATACACTGCAATTTATTTTGCTTTGTTTGAGTTCGCTTTTATTCTCGTCAAGCTTTAATATGATAATTCCAGAGCTTCCGAACTATTTAAGCAGTTTAGGAGGCGCGGAGTATAAAGGATTCATTATTTCGCTGTTTACTCTTACCGCGGCAATTTCGCGCCCGTTTAGCGGTAAACTTACCGATAAATGGGGACGCGTTCCTGTAATGGCTGTAGGATCTGTGGTCTGTCTTATTTGCGGGTTTTTATATCCAATATTAAGTTCAGTTGCAGGATTTCTTTTTTTACGTCTCGTTCATGGTTTTTCCACAGGATTTAAGCCTACTGCAACCTCTGCTTATGTAGCTGATATTATTCCGAGGGAACGTTGGGGAGAAGGGCTTGGTATGCACGGATTGTGTTTTAGTATTGGCGGCGCTTTAGGACCTGCATTGGGTGGTATGGTGGTTAATGCTTACGGAATTGATATTATGTTTTATAGTTCGTCGTTTCTTGCTTTTTTATCAATTGTAATTGTGATGAACATGAAAGAGACTTTGGTTGAAAAAGAAAAACTCCAGAAATCGATGTTTTTAATCAGTCGAAAAGATATTATAGATATTGGTGCACTTCCTGCAGGAATCATAACTTTTTTCTCTTATACGGCTTATGGTTTGGTTTTGACTTTGATTCCCGACTGGAGTGAACATCTTGGTGCAGAAAATAAAGGCGTGTTTTTTACTGCTTTTACCATTGCCTCAGTTATGGTGAGATTTGGTGCCGGAAAGGTTTCGGACAGACACGGGCGTGTAAACGTTATACTTGCGGGAATGATTGTAATTGCGGCTGCTCTTTTAGTAATTAGTATTGGAGAAAGTATAACGATACTTTTAGCAGGAGCGTCACTTTATGGAATGGGAGCGGGTATTTTATCGCCGGCCATCAATGCGTGGACTATTGATTTAAGTGATCCTGCACATCGAGGAAAAGCAATTGCAACCATGTATATTTCTATGGAAGTGGGAATTGGATTAGGCGCGTTACTTGGGGGAAGTTATTATAGCGATCAAATTATGAGGATTCCTCAGATAATGAAAATAGACATTTTGGTGTTGATTCTAGGGATTGCCTATCTTTTATATTGGAAAAGAAAGTATTCGAAACAGAAAGTATCGTAAGCTAAATGTTTTCCTTTTCTAGGAATCACAAAAAAATGATTTTCACGGCAGAAATTTTATAGACTTGGCTGTGGAATAAATCATGAAAATATAAATATTTTGCATCGAAAATGGGTTATTGTCCAGCTGCTGGGTAGTAACCCAATTTCGTCTTTGTGCAGTTTATTTCCATTATACCTGCCTGTGTTGTTTTTTTGTTTTTAGATAAATACTCCTGTCAATGTGGAAGATTTAGAATTTTACCCATCAAATTATCTAAAATATTTTACTGCCTTATTTCGGTGATAAAATTCTGTAAAAAACCTTGCGAAAACAAAGTTAACAACCGATTGTATTTTGATTTTAGTCAGCAATAAAAAAAACTTTTTTCTGATCGGTGTAAGTAAAACTTCATTTCGAATCCTCATCATTTATTTTTAGTAGTTAAAAACTTATTTTTTACAACTTCAAATAAGATTTTACTCAAAAAATTAAAAAATATAACATATTATTTAATTTTTAGCAAATGGTCAAAATGACTATTAATAAACTAAGTTTTTTACTATAAAACATTGTTGCGTTGATTAATTCGTAATTAATTATTCTTTTTATTAAATTAAATACTTTTATTTTAATTAATTTTTATTGATAGTTTAAAAAATATCTAAAACAACCGATTGCTTTTTTGTTTGTTTTTCTATATTTGTTGTTATCAAACAAACTATTTAAACCAAACACAAAACCACTAGTATGATGTTAAAAATTAAAATTGCACTCATTGGGCTGCTGATAACCGGCAGCCAGCATTTAATCGCCCAGTCAAAAACAATTCAGGGTGTTGTTACCGATCCGTCGGGATTTCCCCTGCCTGGTGCGAGTATTAATGTAGAAGGAACACAAAATAGTGCTTCTACAGATTTTGATGGTAAGTATTCTTTAAAAGGTGTAAATCCGACAGATAAGATTACTTTTTCTTATGTAGGCTTGATTTCGCAGACTATTACACCTGGACAAAGAAGTTCAATCAATGTTACTCTAGTACTTTCTACCCAAAATTTAAGTGAAGTGGTAGTCGCGTACGGAACTCAAAAAAGAACCAAAGTAACGGGAGCTATTTCTACCGTCAGCTCAAAAGACATTGCTGCTGTTCCTATTACAAATGCCGAATCGGCTTTACAAGGTCGTGCTGCGGGGGTTACTGTTGTTAATGGGGCGCCGGGATCAAATCCTACTGTGACTATTCGTGGTCTGGCTACGATGGGAAATAGTGCACCTTTGTATGTAATTGATGGTGTATTGACGAGTAATCTTTCTGGTCTGAGTCCTAATGATATTGAAAGCATATCTGTTTTAAAAGACGCTTCGACAACGGCTTTATACGGATCAAAAGCTTTTAATGGTGTTATTGTGGTGACGACAAAAAAAGGTAAGAAAGGCGCGGGCCAGCTGACATTTGGAACCTATATCGGCGGACAGGAAATTACAAAAAGATACAGTGTTTTAAATACACAGCAATATCTTCAGTATGCAAAAGATCTTGGGAGTGATTTAACGGCGAGAGCTGCAGAATTTGGAAATACAAGTACGAACTGGCAGGATCAGATTTTTCAAACCGGCTTAATGCAGGATTACAACCTAAGTTTTTCCAGCGGAACTGAGAAATCTACAAGCCGTTATTCTGCGGAATATTTAAAACAAGTCGGTGCGGTTATCAATACTGGTTTTGAACGTTATTCGTTTAGAGCAAATAATACTCAAGACATTGGCAAACTTAAAGTCGGAAGTAATATTGGCGTTTCGTTCAGTACAATTAATCCAGAGCGCAGTGCCGGAGGAAGAACATTATTGGAGCACGCTATTAAGATGGCACCGTACTTTCCTGTTTATAATGAAGAAAATTTAGGCGGTTACCAAGGTCCAAGTGCTGTTGACGGTAATGATGCAGAAAATCCGGTTCGTGTAGCCAATTTGGGGTATCAGAAAATTAATAATTTGTCTCTAATCGGAAACATCTATGCTGAATTAGAAATTTTAAAAGGCTTAAAATTTAGATCGCAGGTGTCATTAGATTACTTTACAAGTAAAGACCACACTTTTGTTCCCAGCTATCAGGATGGTTCTTATCACAAACAAGCATTTTCTACCACTGCCGAAACAAATTCTCAAGGCCAGACCATTGTTTTTGATAATAGTTTAAATTATAAAACTACAATTGCAGGTAAACATAATCTTGAAGTACTGGGAGTTATTACTAAAATTGATGGAAAATCGCAAAGCTTAGTTGCGGGAAGCCGTTATAATATTTCTGATGAAATTGATCAGCTGCGTTACAATGAAGGTAACTTGGGATCTGCCAATTATGAAGAAAAAAACATTGGTTACATCGTGCGTATTAATTACGATTACAATGACAAATATCTGCTTGCTGTTTCAGGGCGCCGAGATGCATCATCTCGTTTTGGATCGAATAACCGCTGGGGTAATTTCTATTCGGTTGCTTTAGGCTGGAATATAGCCAAAGAAAGTTTTATGGAAAATTCTGTTTTCAGCACCTTAAAACTTAGAGCTAGTACAGGAACAACAGGAAATGACAGAATTGAGAATTATCAATACAGTTCTACTTTAATTGCAAACTATAATTATCCGATTGGTGGCGCAAATGCACCTGGTGTTTCGCTTGGAGTTGCTGCAAATCCTAATTTGAAATGGGAGTCTAAACTGGATCGAAATATAGGTGTGGATTTTGGCTTTTTGGAGGAAAGAATAACAGGTTCTTTTGAGTATTTCAATAACAAAAGCAGTGATATTCTTTTTGCAGTGCCTCTTCCTGCTTCTGTTGGATCTGCGGGCGGCGGTACTCAGATTCAGAACATTGCAGATGTAAAAGTAAGCGGTTATGAAATATCATTAGGGTATAACGACAGAAAAGGAGATTTTACCTGGTCTGCCGTTGCAAATTTAGGAACAAGTAAAAATGAAGTAGTAAGTTTAGCCCCAGGCGTAACGAGTGTTTTAGGCGGGCCGGTTCCAAGAGCTGGTTTAGAAAACTTCTCAAGACTGGAAGTAGGACAGCCCTTATTTTATTTCTACGGATATCAAACGAACGGAATTTATCAAAACCAAGCAGAGGTTGATGCTGTTTTTGGACCTGGACAGACTGCTGTAAAACCAGGGGATATCAGAATTATAGACCGTGACGGCAATAAGATTATTAACTCTGGAGACAAAACTAATATTGGGAATCCTTATCCTGATTTTACTTATGGTTTAAATCTGAATGCCGCTTATAAAAATTTCGATTTTAATTGTTTTATATCTGGAGTTCAAGGAAATGATATATACAACGCAAACACTTTTGACTTACAAGGAATGAATCGTTTGTTTAATGCCAGTACTGATGTTCTGGATCGAGCAGTTGTCGTAAATGGTACCGTTACCAATCCATCAGCTTCATTGCCGAGAGCACAAGGAGCAGATATAAACTGGTCTTCGGCAAACCAGCGTTACATTGAAGACGGTTCTTATACCAGATTAAAAAATATTGCAATAGGATATACACTGTCTGGCGATGCCTTTAAAACCTATTTTTCTAAAGTAAGATTTTATCTAAGCGGTCAAAATCTTATCACAATTACAAAATACACTGGTTTGGATCCTGAAATTGCACGTGCAGATGCAAATGCCAATTCTGCTGGTATTGATTTAGGAAGATATCCGCAGCCAAAATCTATCATTTTTGGACTTGATGTTACATTTTAATTTATAATGATGATGAGAAAAATAAAATATATACTTACAGTATTGTCGGGAGTTTTAGCTTTAACTTCATGTGACACGAGCGAATTAGAATTAAGTAATCCGAACACCTTATCTCCTGATACCTTCTTTAAAACAAAAGATCAGGTACAATCAGCAGTAAATGCTTCTTACGCTAATTTGCAGACAAGAGGACTTTATGGAAGAAATTTTTCTTTTGCAATGGATCTTATGAGCCAGGAAACTTTGGGGAATCCGCAATTAGAAGGAAATAAAAAACCTTTTCAGGATTTTTCTTTTAATGCAGGTAACGATATCATTCAATATTATTGGGAATCGTGCTACATCGGAATTTCGAGAGCTAACTTTGTGCTGGATAATGAAGCTAAAATCAATGCTTTGACAGAGTTGGTTTTGCCGCAAGAACAAAAAAACAAGTTTTTGGGCGAAGCGCATTTTTTAAGAGCCTATTATTATTTTTTATTGGTAAAACGTTTTGGTGATTTACCAATTTACAAAACAAACAATATAATTGGTAATGCAAGAAGTCCAAAGGCAGAAGTATATGCTTTGATTGAAGAAGATCTTGTATTTGCTTCTCAAAATCTTTTGGCAAGAGGGGTAGAAACAGCAGGAAGAGCGACAAAGGAGGCCGCTTATGCTTATTTGGGTAAAGTTTTATTGTATCAAAAGAAATATGATCAGGCTCTTACCGCTTTTAATAATGTTACCGGATTCAGTCTTGAAGATAAAGGCAGTTTTTATAACAACTTTATGGAAGAAACGGAGCATGGTAAAGAATCGATTTTTGAGATTGAGTTTGACGCAAAAAATGGAACTGGTGATCAATGGGGTTCTCAAGGTGACAGTGGCGGAACTGGTTTTGAAGAGGCGACTTTAAGAGGACAGGAATATGGAAACTTAAGCTGGTACAACGTATATCCGTCTGATGATTTGTTGGATTCTTATGAAACAGGTGATAACCGTTTTGGAGATACTTTTTATCTGCCAGGCTCTCCTTACTTAGAGGGGAAAAAGGTAATGGTTGCCAGTAATTTTACTACTTCTGCAGGTATTAGAAGAGCGGGATGGAAAAAATACCAAAACTATTACATAAGAGAAGATGAAGCCCTGCGATCAAGCATTAACTTCAAAGTGATGCGTTATGCTGATGTATTGCTGATGAAAGCGGAATGTGAAAACCAAAGAGACGGAGGTTCGCAGACAGCAGCGATTGCCTATATTAAACAAGTTAGGGACAGAGCCAATCTAACAACCAATATTGCTCCGACAAAAGAGGCTGTTTTTGCCGCAATTGTTCACGAACGTAAAGTGGAATTAGCTGGTGAGCAATCTCGTTTTGATGATATTATAAGATGGGGGATTGCAGGAACCGAACTGCAGGGAACAGGTTTTACCGCTGGAAAAAGCGAATTATGGCCTATCCCGAATAGAGAAACTTCTTCAAATCCTAATATAAAACCGAGTGATAATAATCCTGGGTATTAAGAATTAAAAGGAAAGTTTAAGTTGAGTTAAGTAAGTTAGTTTTCGATAAACAGCGCCATAACAGGCGCTGTTTATTATTTTATATCGGTTGTGTTTTGATGGGAGAAACAGAAGTTTTTTTTAAAAAATTAACGATTCTTTTAGTTAATCATTTCTTAATCCGTTAAAAAAGTTATCCGTATTGCTATAAATTCGTTTTGTCAATTCTTATAAAATAAATTTAAAGAATGATTGATTCCCATGATATCTTAAAACAACTTTTATCTTAAAAAATTGATTTATACCACACTTTTAAATATTGCAGTTTTTCAGGGAATAATCTTGGGCATCATAATTTTAAAATCTTCCTTATTCAATAGCAATTCAAACAAATATTTAGCATACTTACTATTTGCACTTTCCATTATTTTGCTAAACTATGTTTTTGAATTAGAACATGTATTTAAAACCTATCCGTTATTACGTTTTATAGACGTTATCGATTGGATATTTCTATTGCCTGTTTTCACATTTCTGTTTATTATAAACCGCATAAATGATGCGGTAAAAAAAAGGCAAAATACGTATTTGTATTACATTCCATTTACCTATGCCAGTACTCTTAATATCACACTCTATCTAGATTATGTAGCAGGAATTTATAAAATCCCTGAGTCCTTCTTGTATCTAATCAATATACTTCAGGTAATACAGCTTTTACTGGCTGTTATCATCATCATCGTTCTCCCTTTTTACTCTTATTTCATGATAAGGTATTTAAAAGATCCCCAAGAGAAAAAATGGGTCATCACCTTATTAACGATTATGTATTTGTTGTTATTTGTCTGGCTCACGACCTATTTGTCTGGTTTGTTTTATCATTCAGACATTTCTTCTACCATGAGCGGGCTGGCTTTAGCGGCAACATTTGTAATGCACTGGACAGCTTATATAGGCATTTACAAATACAAGCTTGCCAAAAACAAAGATGCCATCTATAATTTTCTCAACAGCGATGCAGCTGTTTCAACTGCCGGTCTGCAAATTATAGAAAACAGCCTAACAGAAGAAAATAGTATCTCGGAAGAATACAGAGAATCGATTACGGCAGATAATCTTTATTTCCAAAAACTAGAACTTCTCTGCAAAGAACAGCACATTTATACAGACAGTACATTAAGCCGAGAAAAAGTGGCAGAAAAACTGGGCATAAGTGCCGGTTATGTTTCACAAATTGTAAACACCGTAACAGGAGACAACTTTGCCAATTACATAAACAGCTATCGGGTTGAAGCTTTCAAGGAAATGATCTCAGATTCTGAATACGAAAACTACAATCTTCTGGCGATGGGATTAGAATCTGGGTTTACTTCAAAAACAACTTTTTACAAAGCCTTTAAAAAAGTTACCGGTCAGACACCGAACGAGTATAAAAATACGAGTAAATAGGTGCCATTTTGTACATTTTTAAGCTTTTGAAACCTTTGCCAATTTCTCTTATGTGAATTTTGCATTCAAATAATTCAAATCACATTTTATGAAAAAATTTTTAGTACTAGCTGTTTTTACAGTTTTAGGGTTTGTAAATGGCAATGCCCAAGAAATTAAATTTGGTGTCAAAGGAGGTTTAAACTTTGCAACTGTCAGCGGAGACAATACCGAAAATATTGATTATGTAACATCATACAATTTTGGTGTTTTATCGGAAATCCCACTATCCGAAAAATTTTCTTTCCAACCCGAAATAATGTATTCTCGTCAAGGATATAGTTTTGGTGATGATGTAGTTGCCTTAAATTATCTAAACGTTCCTTTAGTGGGGAAATATTATGTAACAAAAGGATTTAGTGTTGAAGCCGGACCGCAAATAGGCTTTTTACTTTCTGCTAAAAATGAAAAGATTAATGTAAAAGACTCGTTTAATACTTTTGATTTCGGCGTTAATTTTGGATTGGGTTACAAATTTGAAAACGGACTTAATTTTGGTCTAAGGTACAATCTGGGGTTAACAGATATTAATAATTTGGAAGGTTCTTCTTTTAAAAATAAAAACGGAGTATTTCAATTCTCTGTTGGTTACTTCTTTTTCTAAAACTTAAATTCATCGATTTTTAATTTGAGGCGGTTAAAAATCTGCCTTCCCAAAAACGCGGATTTACAAGGATTTACGTATAATTAAAATCCTTGTAAATTCGTGTCTTGGTTGTAACGAATCCATTAAATCTGTTTCGAAATAAATCCTCCGGAACTTGTGGATCAGGATAAATCTAATTTGTACGTATAAAAATATTTTTTTAAAAACAAATAAAACAAGTATAATTACCTGATATTGTGATTTTTATAAAATGTATATTTGTATGTATTTACTTTAAAACTCAAGTTGACTTATAGTAAATTGATTTTTTTAGTACTAAAGCCGCTATTCGGCGCATTTTTATTAAAACCAAACTTCTCTACACTCCTTTCAGATTTAATTTCCGAGCCAATTTGCACTTTTTCATTGCATTTTCGAATCAAGTTCAAACGAATTGTTTTTGTGATGCCCAAACAATTTACAGATCAAATTCAGAACGCAGTTTTTCTAAAGGTGCCCGCAATTCTACCGTTTAAAATTATTATTAATAAAATAAAAATATTTAGACATGTCAGTAAAACTATTTACAATTGGTGACAGTATATCCCAGGGATTTATGTCAGGAGCAGCAGCAAAAACAGACCAATGTTACTCAACACTGCTTGCAAAAATTTTAGAAGCGCAAAATTATTGTTTTCCAGAATGGTCAAAAGGAGGACTTCCTTTAGATCTCGAAACGGTTTTCCGTCGTTTGGAACGTCGACTGGATACCAATATTTCGGGACCTTTTGAATGGATCAAAGCAACAGCTATTATTAATTCTTACTTAGATGAGGTAGAAGATTATTATGAGAGAGGAGACGGCTGTCTCAGCAAAAGTTTAGGGAAAAATGCCTATCATAATGTCTCAGTAAGAGGTTTTGATATTTCTAATTCGTGGCAGTTAACACCAGGATTATGCGAAGAATATATTAAAAAATCGAATGATAATGGCGATAATTTTTTTGGTGTTGTTAATGAAGCCCTTCATAGAACTGCATTTAAAGTTTTAGGATCAGGAAATGCTGATAATCCCAGTAAATATAAAAATTACACGCAGTTAGACTGGCTGCAGCAGCATCACAAAAACGAGGGAGTAGAAAATGTTATTTTATGGCTTGGCGCAAATAATGCGTTAGGAACGGTAACAAATTTGAAAATAAAACAAACATCTCCAGACGGGACAGCTTTTTTAAAAGGACCCGATAAGGTAAGTTATAAAGAACGTAAAGAGAACGATTGGAACTTATGGCATCCAGAAGATTTTAGGGTCGAATACCAATATATGATGGACCAAGTAATAAAAATTATGGAAAGTAATCCCGATAAAAAGGATTATAAAGTTTTTGTTGCGACTATTCCGCTTGTCACAATTTGCCCTCTTATCAAAGCCGTAGAGTCTTACGGCAGAACCATGATAGAAGTAACAGAGTGGATTGTTGATGCTGCAAATCCTGCACCAATGGGTGTCGGCCAATTGGGTGGGAGAACTAAAGAACCTGTTTCTTATGGTAAATATTATCCTTATTTTCTTTTTGAAGACACCTTTGATATAACGTTGAAACACCTCAATCAAAGAGATATTTTACACATAGACAACTGCATAAGAATGTACAACAGAATTATACAAGAAATTGTTGCAGAAGCTAATGAGAGAGTAGGAAAACCAAAGTTCTATTTGGTGGATATTGCGACGGCTCTTAATCAAATGGCTCTTAAAAGAAATAATAATAATCCGCCGTATGAATATCCTTCTTATTTCGAGTTCTGCCACCCTAGAGTTGATTCGCGTTATTACGGTGTTACCCGTAAAAAAGAAATCAAATCGGGAGGTCTTTTTAGTCTTGACGGAGTGCATCCAACTGCTATAGGACACGGTCTCATTGCTTACGAATTTCTTAAAGTAATGAAAAAAGCAGGGTCTTTTTCTGGATTTCCTGAAGCCGCAATTGATTGGAAAGCTGTTTTTGAAAGTGATACCTTGTACAGTAATCCAATTGGACTGCTGGGGGAGATTTACGACAACGCTAATTTTAAAGAATGGATCTACAAAAGAATTGAAGATTCTTGGGAACATAAGAAATATTAGAAAGTGGAATATTCTTAAATGCTAATCCAATTTGTATTGAGAGCAAAGCAGTGGTTTTTGTTATAGAATTCAAACATTATTAAATGAAACTATTATGGATAATGAAAAGACTGAAAATAAAGCATCGTTTTTCTCCAATATTGTTGCAATAGGAAAAGATTTAGCTGCCTTGTTAAGAGATTTTGCTTTACTTATTATTTTTCTCGCATTGTTGTTATTTCCAGAAACATTCAATGATATTATGATTAAAGCAGGATTCGAAGAGGGAAGCATTATTGGAATGAAATGGAAAAAAGGCATTGCAAAATCGGATATTGCTTTAAAAGAAGCTCAGGCTACTATCGGTATTATGCAAAAACAACTCGACAGTGTATCAAAAGTACTTAATGAAGCAAAAAAAACAACAAACAATCCTGATTTGAAGAAAAAGATAGAAAATGTTCAATTGAAAAATTTTGAAATCGAAAAACAAACCGAGCTAATTCAAAAATCTGTAAAAAAAACTATTTCTTCTAATGCCGTTCTGGTAGAAAATGCTCAAAAAGCAGTTAACACTACAAATTCGTGGGGAGTATTATTAGGAACAGATGCTACGCTCAAACTGGCACAGAACGAATGCAGGATTTACAGCAGTAAATACGGAATTCAAAATGCTGTTATTTACTACCGGCAGGGATTTTATCTCAGCATTGTACTTGCAGGAGACAGGGATACGGCGGGAGAACTGTTGTCAAAAGCAAAACGAAGACGATCAGATTCTTATATTGTTCCAATGACAACCTGGTGTCAAAATTCAGTTCAAAGAGATGGCTATATAGAATGTTTGGGTAAATGATAAAGATATTCTGAAAGGTTTAAGGCTTCGGTTTAGACTTTCCTGAGGTGCTTATTCAATTTGTAATGTGGAATAAAAAAGACAAAATGATAGATAAAACAGAAATAAAATTAGAAACGGAACTTTCCATTTTTAAATATTCTTTGATAGGTTTAATACTTGGTGTAATAGTGGTTATTGGATTTCCATTGGCAAGTACAGGAAACGGGTTTTCTCTAGTTTTTATAGGGCTTCTGCTTGCAATGGCATCTTTGGTCTGCGGTTTCTTTACAGGAACATTGTTTGGAATGCCCAAAAGAAACGAAACGGATTCGAGCGATTATACTTTAAACAATAGTCTTGTCGAAATTTCGGAATGGCTCACAAAAATAATTGTGGGGCTGGGTTTGGTAAATTTAACAAAAGTGCCGGATTATCTTAATAGCGTAGGGCAGTTTGTAAAAAAAGATTGTAAGGATACTTGTTATGTTGATTTTTATGCAATGTGCATTTTAGTTTATTTCTCCATTTTAGGATTGTATATGGGGTATAATTACATGAGACTTGTGCTGTCACCTCAATATAAAATAGCAGATGACAATATGCTTAAAAAGCAATTAGTTAAAGTGAATGAAAAATTGGAAGAAACAACAATTGAAAATAAAAAATTAAAAGAAGCCGCTACTGATTTACAAGATGAAATGAATGTAAAAGGCAATGTGACCAAAGAACTTATAAAAATGGTGAATCAACCAGAAATTCCGATTGAGGATATTCAGATTACAAGTTCAGAAATTGCCAGCAGGGAAGATGTAAACGAATCAGAAGAAACGATACAATCATATGTTGATAATATGATTAATGAAGCAAAAGAAAAATTGAAACGAGGATTGGTTATTAATCCTATTGACCCGCAACAGGGACAATGGGGCGGAAAAGCCATAAATAACGAAAGAGAATTGTCTGCAGCTGTTGTTGAATTCTCTAGATGGATTTTTGAAATTAACATTACTATTAAATCGACTAACGATAATAAACCATTACAGTCTGGAGAAGTTATACTTGTAGCATTACATGATACGTTTGGAGAGCCGCCTTTCCGTTTGGTTACAGTTGAAAATGGAATTGCGCAGCTAAAACTAGTTTCCTATGGCTCTTTTACGATAGGAGCATATGCTGATCGAGGCACTACAGAATTGGAATTAAATTTAGCGAAATTACCAGATGTCTCGGATTATTTTAAAACTCATTAAAAAACAAATAAAGATATTCTAATGGAGTGTCTTTATTGTTATTATACTCTTTCCAAAACAGCTGCATTATCATTAAAAGAAATCCCACTGAAAAAAGTAAAATACAAGCCTATAAGATCAAAAAACCACATTTTAAACTGCAAAAAGAAACAGACAAATAGTTGATTTCTCTTGTATTAATTGAAAGAGACTACCTCTTTTACTCTCAAAAAAGTATTTTTTTATAGGGTTAATCTTAAAAACAGGTATTACTACTCGGTGTTGATCAAAAACACCATGCTATATTTGTTATTGTTTACTGCTCAAATGTTTATAGTGTGAAGGAGGTAGTAGTTCTAGAGCGTAAAGTCTCTAAATGACCCTATAGAATATACAATTTTAAAGAAAAATAAATTTTAAATCGCAGCAGCTTTGCTCTAATAGGGATTAAAGTTTCTATGAATTTAATAACGATCTGTTTTATCCTTTAAAAGTTTAAAAAAAATAAAATCCAAATCTTACTGCTATGAAAAATACTGTAAAATTCTTTCTAAACGGAAAACCTACGACCATAGAAAATCCTTCACCAGATTTGCTTTTAATTGATTTTTTAAGATCGCCGGAAGTGGGGCTTTCTGGTCCCAAAAAGCCTTGCGGTCAAGGAGGCTGCGGCGGCTGTACCGTTATTTTATCTGAATGGGACGGAAAAGAAAACAAAGCCAATCATTTGGCTATAAACTCCTGTCTTAGACCTGTCTGTGCCATAGGAGGGCTTTCGGTCACTACAATCGAAGGAACCGGTGCTGCCCGTAAACCTGATCCGAAACATTTTGTGCAAACAAGTAGTTCAACACGCGGCAGTGTGCCCCTGGGTGAAGATAAATCTCCAGTATTATACGATGCAAAAAAAGAAGCAGATGAAAAACGCAGCGCTGTTAAGGCAGCTATAGCCAATAGTGCGCCAAGTGGGACTTGCACGGCAGAAATAGAAATAAAAGAAGATATTGCAGATTTTCCGTCTGAAGAAACACATTCAGGAATAAACCCTGTTGCTTATCAGCTCGCCTTAAATAATGGAAGTCAGTGTGGATATTGCAGTGTGGGATTTGTCATGAACATGTCCGAATTTATACACAACAACCCAGCGGCAACCAAAAAAGAAATTGAACAGGCGTTTGATGGAAATTTATGCCGTTGTACGGGATACCGATCTATTCTTACCGGAATGAAAACTTTTGCTTCTGACTGGGACGCTGCTGATGAAAAAAAGAGAATGCCTTGTAAACTTGATCCTGTAAGTAAAGCGCAGCTTCCAGGTAAACTAGAAATCCCTTTCCCTCCTGCAGCACAAAATCCTGCTTCTGGAGTATCCACCAGCCGATGGACAACTCCAACTTCACTTTCAGAACTTGCAAAAACTATAAAAAATAATAAAAACGTTCGACTTGTACATGCCAATACTTCTTACGGTATTTATAAAAATGAGTACTTAGAGGATACTTTTTATATTGACATTCGATTTATCCCAGAGTTAAATACTAAAAATGAAGTAACAGATGACCATCTTGAAATTGCAGCCAGCACTACCTATACCAGCCTAATTGAACTGCTTTCTGAAGGTATTGAAAAAGCCAAACATGCTGCTGGTAAAATATCCAAATCGGATAGTACAACTTTGGAAGCTTTAGATTATATGGCCAGAAGAACTGCGGGGCGCATTGTTCGTAATGCGGCTACAATTGGAGGCAATACTATGTTGGTCTTAAAACATATCCCGAAGGGTACGGGCGAACCATTTCCTTCCGATCTTTTTACAGCTTTATACGCCGTCGGAACCAAAATCAATTATTTTTCATTAGAAAAAAACGGCGAATTTAAAGCCTATACAAAATCAGCAAAAGAACTTGTCGATGCGGTTGTAAAAGACCCGGAACTTGCCGATACTATTGTTCTGAGTTCTTACGAAATTTCTTTAAAGGATTCCAATGCGATAGTATTTGCCCAAAAAGTAGCTCTTCGTGAAGTAAACGCGCATAGTATTGTTAATACCACAACCAATTTTAACATCGATGATAATTGCATTATTAAATCGGCAGTAATTACATTTGGAGGTATTGCACCTTTTCCGTGGAGAGCAGCAGAAACCGAAAAAGCAATGAAAAATAAAGAATTGACATTAAAAGATGTCAATGAACTTTCAAAAATTCTTGCAAAAGAAGTCTTAGAAGAACTTATCCATCAAGAAGAACGTATGGAAGAAGTTCCTAATGAGGGATTTACTTTAGAATATCGTACACAGCTGGCAGTTTCCTTTTTTTACAAATCCGTTGTAAATGCTTTATCAATTAAGGGAATCGATATTCCAGCAAACCTTAAATCAGCAGCAGAAAACAAATGGGGTAATTGGCCGGTGAGCGACGGTGTTCAAAATTACAAGACCCAAGATTATAAAGCACCTGTAGCGCAGCCCTATATCAAAGTCACGGCGATGTATCAAACATCTGGACAGACTCACTATACACATGAGCTTCCTGTGCCGCCGCTTACATTAAACGGAGCATTTGTACAAAGTCAAAAAGCTTTGATGAATTATTCATTTGGTTTAAAAAATGAAAAAATAGAGCTTAGTGAATTAAAAGCACATCTAAAAGATAAATACCCTGCTTTTGCGGATATTATTACCCATGAAAATATTAAAAACGGAGGACGTAATTACCAGGGAATGGGCAATGACCAGCCGCTTTTTGCAGAACAATTAGTAAGCTATGTCGGGCAGTCTATTGCGATGATACTTGCTTCAAGCGAGCAGGATGCTGTCAAAATTGCATCCTACGTTTCTACAGAATGTGTCTTTTACGAAAAACCTGGCGCCCCTTGGACAGGAGAGTGGGATGAGCCGATTATTGATTTAATTGAAGCCATCAAGAAAGGAAGTATTTTTCCAGATGCACCTGTTTCTGCTTCATTTAATTCTCATATCTGGAAAATAACGCGCCCCGGAAGTCAATTTGACTGGGTGAAAAATCACCAGCCAATTGCGCCTAAAACTCTTATAAGAGAAAAACAAATAGATACAAGAACAGAAAATGTAGATAATATTCCGTGTACGGTGGTGACTTCTTCGCAGCTTTGCGGGGGACAGGCACATTTTTATATGGAACCTCAGGCTTGTATTGCAACTCCTGTAGATGAAGGGCGTATAAAAGTACAGCCATCTGTGCAAAGTCCTGGCGGAATGCATGACACTGTTGCTTCAGCATTAGGACTATACCATCACCAAGTCGAAGTTAATGTGCCGCCAGTAGGGGGAGGTTTTGGAGGTAAAACAGAACAAACTCGTTTTGTTGCCGGGCCGACTGCAGTTGCGGCAAAAGCAACCAAAACCCCTGTCAGATTAGCAATACCTCGTGATGAAGATACTGCAATGATAGGAAAACGCCATGCCTATTATGGCGAATACGAAATTGCCGTTGACACGGGAGAATATAAACCAGAAAATAAGGGAATCATTCATGGTTTTCAATTGAAAATGTGGGGAGATGGAGGAGCATTTTACGATTGTTCTTTTATAGTTTCAAATTGCGTCCAGCTGCGTACAGACAACGCTTATAAAATTAAAAACTTCGAAAGTCAAATAGATGTATGCCGAACCAATACTGCTCCTAGTACCGCAATGCGTGCTTTTGGAGACGTACAAGGCAAAAACATTGTTGAAAATGCCATTGATGATGCTGCTATTTCGATCGGTATGAGACCAGAAGATTTACGAGAAAAAAACCTTTATGATCGCGGTGATGTAACTCCTTTTGGGCAGGCTCTTACCTACTGTTATATGAAACAAGTATGGTCGTATGCCAAAGATGTTTCCAATTTTGATACAAAATACGATGATGTCCAAAAGTTTAACCGAGAAAACAAATGGGTGAAAAGAGGTATTTCTATGCTCCCTGTAAAATACGGTTCAGGGTATAATTTACTTGCGTTAGAGCAGTCAGCCGCTATCGTAGCCATCAATCCAAGTGACGGAACTGTTGTGATTCATCAGGGAGGTGTTGAGATTGGACAAGGTTTAGTTACTCAGGCACAACAGGTGGCCGCTTATGTGTTGGGAATTCCGATGGAAATGATATTTATTGACAATGTAAATACCAGCATTACCCCAAATCCTACAAGTACAGGAGGTTCTACCGGAACACCCTATTCTTGCGAAGCAGTAAAACAAACGTGTGAAGAAATGCGAGCCAGACTTATGGAATTTGGTTATCAAATGCTGAAAGAAAATGGAGAAGATTGGTGTAAGCAGAAAAATATAGATTTTTGGAACTATGGTGCAGGAGAAAATAAAGGCTGGGCCCAAAAAATCAACCCCAATCTAGGAAATAAACCAATGATTTGGCAAAATCTAATCACTTTAGCGGCATCACAAAGAGTCAATCTTATTGCTTCTTTTAATGCTAAAATACAAGGCGGTGAGGTTCAGATTCCGGCCATGACTTTTAAAACAGAAAAAGACCAGCCTAATATTCCAGGGGTAGAACGTGTAAAAGATGCGAAACTTGGCGGAGGTGTCGATTCGTTTGTCGGTTTTACTTACTCTGTAGCATGTTCAGTTACTGAAGTTGATATTCTTACTGGAGAAGTAAAAATCATCAGCTCTGATATTATTTACGATATGGGATGGAGCATGAATCCAGCGATCGACATAGGACAGATAGAAGGTGCTTTTGTTCAGGGTATCGGCTATTTGATGACTGAGAAATTAGTGGCAGAAACAAAAGGAACAAATATCGGACGATTAAATTCAACCAATACCTGGCGTTATAAAATTCCAGCTGTAACGACTATCCCATTAGAAATGAATACGTTTCTTTTTCCTAGAGACGAACAATCGGTAAGCAGTATACCGGCAGATCCTAATCAAATATTTTCTGCCAAAGAAGTTGGTGAGCCGCCATTAGTGCTTGCCAATAGTGTCTTCTTTGCCATAAAAGACGCTATACGCGAATCAAGAAAAGAACGTAAGCTGCCTGATTTGTTTCAATTTGATGCCCCGGCAACAGTTCAGGAAGTACGAAGAGCTTGTCAGGTAAGTTTAAAAGATCTCTCAGAATAACTATAACACACAAACACACACCAAAAACACAATAAAACAAATACGAACCAAATTATCTACTAATGAAAGAACTAAGATCTATTATTATTGCAGCTTCTATTCTTTTTGCGTCTTGTAACGAAAAAAAGGAAACTCCAGAAGCCGAAAAAAAGATGTCTAATGCTTTGGCAGTGCTAGAAAGACAAAACTATGAAGAAGATGGATTTCCTGATTTCGGTTATATGGTCAGCCCTCAGGAATACAGAGAAAAATATTCTGATCAGCCGATATTTCGTCTCAAAACAGATTTCCCGACTGAAATGCCTAAAGAAATGCCTAAATTTTTAGACATTGATTTTAAAAAAGATCCTTTAAAATACATAGAAGCTGTTCGCGATTACGGCTTTGAAGGAAACACAGAAGAATGGAATCCGTTCAAAAATAAAATACGCGACTGGTACCATATTCCGTGGCTGCACCCAAGTGTAGAAGGACCAAATGCTTATCCGCCAAATGGAGGAACAGAAGGTTTTCACGGACTTATTAAAGAAGCGCCTCTGGGACCACTTCAATTAGGACCGGGATTAAAAGGAATTGAAGGCGATTATTCTGTATACGCGATTACTTTAATCAATGATAAAGCCGGTTATGCCATGTACAAAATGTGGAAAGACACGCAGAATCCTAATATAAAAGTATTGGATAAACGTTATGATAATGGAGGATTTCCAACAGGAACTGTTTTTATAAAATTACTTTTTACTGATGCGCCTAAAGGAACCGATTTCGTAGATTATCTTGTAAATCCGTTGACATGGAAAGCGTATATTACTGAAAACTTCTGGAAATCTGACAAAAGAGTGGTTTCTGATGTACATCTTTTACAAATGGATATTTCCGTTCGCGACCCAAGAGCAGACAGAAGTGCAAGCAATCCTGAAGGAACCGGATGGGTATTTGGAACTTTCTGCTACAACGGTAAACTGAACAATAAAAACAAATTAATGAATCTGGTACCGGTTGGACTTACATGGGGGAATGATCCTAAAAACAAAATTAACAAAACATCACCATACCCGCCAATCAAGACCGAAGTAAACAAAGATTTGAAAGAAACCGTGATTTTTGATGGTCCAAATCTTCCGCCGCAGCACCTTGGATGGAACGGAAGGTTAGATGGTCCTGCTGATTTAAATACTGTTTCTTGTATGTCCTGTCATAATGCGGCCCAATATCCGGCAGTAACATCATTGGTACCGCCAGGTGCTGCTCCAGACGGTGGTCAAGCACCGCCAAAAGAAGGAGGTAGTGCTGAATGGATGAAGTGGTTTCAGAATATAGACTGCGGTACTTCTATGAACGACAGTGTATATTCAACCGATTTCTCTTTTCAGGTAGCCATCGCTTTAGAAAATTTCTTCACTGCTAAAGAAGCTTCCGATAAGGGAAAATTTGCTTCTCAATACAAAGCAGTTCACGTGCCTATACGTCGTGGAGACATTGCACCAAACAAATAATCTTATAACATGCTAGATTCTAAAAAATACCGATTCAAGTTTAACAATTTGGATCGGTATAATTAGCATGCACTATTATAACCCAACCTTATAAAATAAAAAATGGCTAATACTATCAATAACGGAATTTCTGCATTAGATGAAAGCGGTAACCCAGTGGATTGGTGGTTCGCATATAAAGTTCCTAAACTTGGAAAAACAGCAAACGACCCTACAGCTACTGGTTACGAATACATTTATTATGATCCTAATATAAAAAAAGTTGTTCAATCGCCTAATTTACTGACAGACGGAAAAGGGGCGCTTGATCTTACGTTAAAGGCAGTTTTTGATAATCCGTCGCCTACTACAGGATGGATTCTTTATAATGACGAAATGCCTGCCGATGCCAACAGAACAGACAGTAGTTCGTACGGGCATACCAAAGGAGTGCTTGCTTTTGATACCGATACCAAAACTGCTTTATGGGTATTGCATTCATGGCCAAAATATGCCGATGCAGAAGCAACCTCGATGCCGACTCCAGAATATGGGCAAACCTATCTTTGTATTTCTATAGATATTGAAACAGCAAGTAAAATTGCAGCTCAGATGGCAAACCATCAAGTACCGCAAGTATATGTACCCCGCATTCCTTCCTCATTAGATAAGAATGATCCGCTTTATTTACTTAGCCAGCCGCTAAATCCTGATCCCGCAGGAGATTCAGATGTATTGTCGTATCAATCGAGAGGAGGATTTGATTTTAAAGTCATTGCAAAAAATGTAAAATGGAATAAGGATTTCTGGAACGATCTGGTGGGGCCTACGCTTGGAGCAGATATTAATGTAGAAACCTGGATTCGAGGCAAAATTCCGCCAACATTAGACAGCGACGGTATTCATAAAACTTTCGATGTTAAATATATCGATCTAAGTCCGCTTGGGGTTCCGTGGAACTGGCCAGAAACACACGACCATGCTAAATGGGCTGTTACCACCGACTCTGACTGGGTGTGCGTAGGAGACATCAATCGTATGATCTCTCAGGAAAAACGCGGCGGCGGTACTATTGCATTTCAAGACAATACATTATGGACCGCTTTGTCAAAAACAGATCTGATTGTCTCGCCTCCAGGACACACAAGAGTTGATGCACAGAACTTAATCACGGCAACACACTAAACGATACCCGATTCTTATCACAAAACCAAAGCAAGATGAACCAATATCTCACTCCTAATAAAGACAAGTTACAGAGTACAATAAAGCACATCGTCGTGCTCATGTTAGAAAACAGATCTTTTGATAATTTATTAGGCTGGTTATACGCAGATGAGGTTCCGCCTCATGACCAACAATTTGAAGGGCTCAACAAAGACCTTTGGAATCCTCTTGAGAATATAGACTCAGATGGTATACCGTTCATTGAAAAAGTGATGATTGAGAAAAACGGTCAAGCCAAAAAAAGAAGAGACGAATATATTCCAAATCCAGTAGATTTTACCCTTCCGAATCCAGATCCGGGTGAAGGTTTTAAAGACACCAATCACCAGTTGTTTTTAAAGTATGAGGTAGCACAGCAATATGCTCCGCCCGCTATTAATATGGGATTTGTTCAAAATTATCAAAATGCAATGCTCTATGGAGCCTTTAGTTTTGGCGATAATCCAACAAACCCTAGGGCTATAATGAAATGTTACACTCCAGAACAAACCCCTGTTTTAAGCGAATTGGCCAAGAGTTTTGCTGTTTGTGACCATTATCATTGCTCGGTGCCCAGTCAGACGATTCCGAATCGTGACTTTGTGCACGCTGCAACCTCTACAGGACATGTAAACAACAATCCTGTTGCGCAATGTGATGCAAAAACGATCTTTAACCAAATACAAGATGCGATTGACAGCGGGAGAAACGATTTAAGCTGGGGGATTTTTGGCAACAATGACTTTGCCAGTTCTAAAGATCAGGACGGAGAATTTGGAGACAATCATTTTTCGCTTACCCGATTGATCATGACGCAGCTGCATGATGCTAAATACAATAATAATTTTGGGACATTGTCTGATTTTGAGGCAAATTGCAAAAACGGAAACCTGCCCAGTTATTCTTTCTTAGAACCAAATTACGGTGGAACAGGGCAAAACGATCAGCATCCGCCGACCGATATTAGAGCCGGTGAAAAGCTTATTGCAGATCTTTACAATATGATAAAAGAATCACCTGTTTTTCATCAAACCATGTTTATTATCACTTATGATGAACATGGTGGTACCTATGATCACGTGGCACCTCCAAGCGGAGCAAAAAATCCTTACGCAGATGAGCGAGCCGGTCAGGACGGATTCCTTTTCAATCGTTTTGGGGTGCGTGTACCTTGCGTCGTAGTTAATCCTTATATCAAAAAAGGACTTATTGCAAGACCAGATGGGTACATTCCATTTGATCATTCTTCTATTATAAAAACGGTTCAAAATTGTTTTAATCTTGAAGGACATCTTACCGAAAGAGATAAAGCGGCGCCTGATTTTTCTTCCTTATTAGAATTAGAATACGCCCGAAAAGAAGACATTCCCACTGTTACTCCATTAGAATGGAATTTGCAGGCAGGAGAACTGCACGTAAACGATTTACATCATTTGATAGCAGATGTTCTAGAAGACATGACGGGGAATCCCAAACCTTCTTCCAGTGAAATTCTAGAATACATTCAGATCAACTATAAAAACCTTTTTGGCAACAATTAAGTAGTACCAAAGCTTAAACCGCAGGATAAATGACCCACGAATTTTTACAAATAATAGCATCCTACAAAAAAGCTGCTCAAAAAAATACACGAACAGTTCTGGCAACCATTGTTCATGTAGAAGGTTCTTCTTATCGTAAAGAAGGAACTCAAATGCTTATTGACCAATTTGAAAATATAACAGGAGCACTAAGCGGCGGTTGTGTAGAAAAAGAAGTAATCAGACAAGCCGATAGTGTATTTGCTTCCGGCTGCCCAAAAGTATTTAAATATGACGGTCGTTTCAGATTAGGATGCGAAGGCAGTATTTATATTTTAATAGAATTATTTTATCCTAATAACGAACTCCTCAATTTAATTGAAGATGCGATACAGCAAAGACAGGATTTTTCTTTATCCTTTTCTTTTTTGGCCGATGAAATAAGCAGACCCGATTTCGGAACTTCGTTTATCTTCAAGGACATTGTTATTTACCATTCTAATTACAAGAAAGATTCTGATAATCGGATTTATACGCAAAAGATAGAACCCCTAAACCGATTGTGTATTTTTGGAATAGAACACGACGCGGCAAAATTAAGCCAAATGGCTTCCTTTTTAGGTTGGGAAGTTATTGTAATAGGTTCTGAATACAGTAGCGTTGATGGTGCTGATTTCCCGTTTGCAAAATCAGTTTTAACAATGAAACCAGAAGATTTGGATCAAGACTTATTTTGTAAAAATACTGCCGTTGTTGTCATGAGTCATAATTTTTCTAAAGATTTACGTTTTTTACTCCAAATCATTACTTCAAAAGTTCGGTATATTGGTCTTCTAGGCCCCGTGCATCGAAGAGAAAAACTTCTAAATGCCATTCTGGAAACCGAGTTGTTTATTGATGATTTTGAATTTGACAAAATTCATGGTCCTGCAGGATTGTCTATCGGGAGCAAAACTCCAGAAGAAATAGCATTAGCCATCATGGCAGAAATTACAAGTATTTGGCGGACAAATCAAAAAGAGATCGAACATGCTTGTTGTTCAGTAAGTAAATAATTTTTTTAACTATCATTTAGAATGTTTTATAAAAAAGCATTCTATTCTTACTTTTTTGCAGTATATGTGCCGAATTGATGCTAATTGTTTGGTCAAATTAAGGTTTTGTTGATATAAAATTTATATTTGCTTCATAAACAAACACAAAATTAATTCAGAAAAAGAAAATATTCGTATTGATGAAGCGTACTACAAAGAACTTTTTTATTCTTTGTATCCAAGACTTGTGAGTTATAGTTTTGGTTTTGTAAAAGATAATTTTCTTGCCGAAGAAGTGGTAGAAAATGTAATGCTGCAGCTTTGGGAAAACCGCATCAAATTTGAAAAAATAATCGATGTTAAGTCCTATTTATATACTATGGTTCGCAATGGTTCTTTATTGGCTTTAAAAAAAGAACAAAAAGTTGTCGAACTAGATCCTAAACTTTCAGACCAGACAACAGACTTTGACTTTAACATTCTGGAAGAAGAATTATATTCGGTTTTAATGGATGCTTTAAACTCGCTGCCGGAAAAATGTAAAGAAGTTTTTGAACTTTCCTGTCTGGAAGGAATGAAGTACAAAGACATCGCCGAACAGCTTAATATTTCTATCAATACAGTTAAGTCGCAGCGTGCCCGCGCCATCGAATTATTGAAAGAAAAGCTCAAGAATCACTCCGAACTTTTATTTATTTTGCTTTTTCTTTAAAAAAAATCAAAAATCTTTCCACCCATTTTTGGTATTTCGTACTCTTACTTATATAACATTTATTTAAAGTGTTAATAATAGAGACTTAATATCAAAAAAACATGTATTCAGGAAAGAAAGAATTTGTAATCGCTGCTCTTATCAGGAAAGAACTGCTTGTAGGAGAATTATCGATTGAAGAAAATGCTCTTTTGCAGGAATGGCTTTCTGTACCCGAAAATCAAGAATATTATCAAAAAGTTATTGATTTAGAAACTTTAAAATCAAAAGAAAAATTTTATAGTGCTGTCAATACCGATGCTGCATTTGAAAGAATTCAGGGAAAAATCAATTTAGTTGAGAAACCTGTGATTTCACTTTTTACTTATAGCAAAATGTTGAGGTATGCAGCAGTTTTAGTGCTTTTGGCAGGAATCTCTTCTGTTTTCTTTTATTTAAATACGACCAGCGTTTCTAACAATCAAGTAGTAGAGGTAAAAAGCATTGAGCCAAAATACAATCATCCTACTTTGGTTTTGGCAGACGGAAGTGTTGTTTCATTAGAACCTAAAAAAGAAAAAATCGTTTCTAAAAATGGTATAATTTCGAATGTAAATCATGTTTTGGTTTACGATTCCAAAGATTTAAAAGGAGTGATTTCTACAGGAGACAATACGTTAATTGTTCCAGTAGGCGGAATTTATGCCGTAAATCTTTCAGACGGAACCAAAGTCTGGCTCAACTCCAAATCTTCTTTAAAATATCCTGTAGAATTTAGCGGTGACAAAAGAACCGTAACCCTTGAAGGAGAAGCTTACTTTGAAGTCAGTAAAAATGTGCACAGTCCGTTTACTGTTAAAACAAAATCTGGAAATGTTACCGTATTAGGAACGCATTTTAATATAAGTGCTTATGATGAAGACCGAAATTTTGAAACCACACTTGCCGAAGGCAAAGTTGCAATTTCTGGAATAAGCAAATCAAAAGAAAGTGAACCGACTATTTTGACACCAGGGCAGCAAGCCAGAGTTCGTAACGAAACATTAAGAATCGCAACAGTTGACCCGGCCGTTTATACTGCATGGAAAGACGGCAAGTTTTATTTTGAAAATGAAAATCTGAAAAACATTTTGACCAAAATGGCAAGATGGTACAACTTTAATGTGAAGTTCGAACAAAAAGCACTGGAGCAGATAAAATTTACCGGAATTGTTTTAAAAGACGAACCAATCGATCAATTTCTGGACATTATTAGTAAAACATCGAATGTGAAATATAAAATAACCAAACTAAACCAAACGTATGAAGTAACCGTAAGTAAATAAAACAAAAAACCGGAAAATGTTTGCACCATTTCCCGGCGAGTATTTGTTCAGTCGAAAAAAAGAGTTCAAAATCTATTAACCAACCAAAACATTTAAAAGTATGAAAAAAAAACTATCCGCAAAAGATTGTGGGGTAAAATCCGCGCTTTGGGATAAATTTCTTGACATTATGAAGAAATCCCTAATATTATCCATATTTCTTTTCAATATTGTTGCCTTTGCCTATTCCCAAAAAGTAAGCATAAACGCGAAAAACCAGTCTGTGTCTAATGTTTTAAAAACAATTACGAGAAAAACCAATGTCGAGTTTTTTTACAGTGATGACGTTTTTGACGCACAGAGAAGAGTAAATATATCAGTTAACAATGCTGATGTAATGGAAGTGATCAAAGAATTAATTGGAGATGATTACAAAGCAGAATTTGTAAATAATAAACTGATTGTTATTGCAGTAAATCCAAAAACAAATAGCGGCACTGCTGCTGTAATGGACGAAAAAGTCAAAATTAAGGGAGTCGTAACCAATGCCAAAAAAGAATTTTTAATTGGTGCAACCATCTGGGTAAAAGGCACAAAAAATGCAGCAATTACAAACTTTGATGGTTCTTACGAAATCATGGCCAAAAAAGGCGATGTGCTCGTTTTTGAATACATGGGGTACAAAAAACTAGAGGTCACCGTTTCGGACAGTTTGATTATCAACCCTATTTTGCTGGAGGATGTGAGCAAATTGGATGAAGTAAAAATCGTTTCTACAGGTTATCAAAATATTGATAAAGAGCGTTCTACAGGTTCGTTTGCTGTAATTACGGCAAAAGATTTAGAAAAAGTTCCTGTTAATAACGTATTGCACAGATTAGAAGGTCAGGTTGCAGGTTTGCAATTGAACATTTTAGATTCTGATAATACCTTCGTGTATGGAACTACGTTTGGTGCAGGAGCAGGAAAATCGAGTTACAATGTTGCCATTAGAGGAAAATCTACTTTTGATACTGGAGGCACTAATGCAATGCCATTAATTGTGCTTGACGGTACACCTACAGAATTGGACATTAGAACGATAAATCCAAATGATATTGAAAAAATTACTTTTCTAAAAGATGCAGCTGCAGCTTCTATTTATGGCGCAAGAGCGGCAAATGGGGTTATGGTAATTAATACTAAAAAAGGAAAACAGGGACAAACCAGAATTAATTTTTCTCAAAATTATAGTTTCTCTAACAAACCTTCTTTGTCAAAATTACCTTTGATGAATTCGTCTCAGGTTTTAAATTTAGAGCAGGAATTTGTAGATAAAAATCTGGTTACAGATCCGGCAAGTGTAACCTACATGCTTACTACTCCGGTCAGCCAGGGAATGGATTTAATGTTTCAGTACAAACGCGGGCAGATCACACAGGCTCAGAGAGATGCCGGGTTAGATGTTTTACGCGGTCGTAATACTTATGGTCAGGCAGAGCAGTATTTGCTGCAAGCTGCAACAAGCCAGAATTATGATTTGTCTTTTAGCGGAGCAGAAAATGATTATTCTTATTTCATGTCAGGTTCGTATTCTAAAGAAGAAACTCAGGCAAAAGGATCCGGCGGACAACGTTTGACATTACTGTCTAATCAGGATTTTAAGCTTTTTAATTATGTAAAAATAAATACAAATTTAAGAGGTTCGATCTTTAAATACCAACAAAACGGTTTAGGACTTTCTCCGTTAGGAACGTCATTGAATACTTTACTGCCTTACGATCAAATCGTTGGAGATAATGGTAACTCAGTTGATTATTACCGTCATTACTATGCGGGACAAACAATTCCATTAGAACAAGCTGGATATTTACCGTGGACTTACAATTACATTGATGAATTAAACAATAGAGATAATACCATAGACGAACAAAATTTTGGCGCTACCGTTTCTGCTACACTTCCTTTATTAAAAGGTTTAGATGCTGTTGGTACGTACTCTGTAGAAACTTCGACTTCATCAAATGATAATATGTACAATGAAAATACCTATTACGCCCGTGACGCTGTCAATTCAGCTACTTCAATAAACAGTAGCGGTGATTTGGTATACGGAATTCCGTTAGGAGGTATTTTTCAAAGTAATAGATTTGGAAAAACCAGCTCTACAATGCGAGGACAATTAAATTATGACGGCATTATTGGTGAAGATCATTTGATTAACGCTATGGGAGGTATTGAAGCAAGAGAGGCTGGAGAAACCCAGGATTCGAGAACACTTTATGGTTATAATTCAAAAACGCAGACTTCTGTAGATATCCCATCACAGCAATATATAGACGTTAATGGATATAATTATACTGTAAGTAACGGTAATGTGCATAAAGATTTCAAGAGAAGATTTTTATCTTATTATGCAAATGCAGGTTATACTTTCAAAAATAAATATACACTTACAGGAAGCGCAAGATTAGACGACTATAACAATTTTGGAGTTAGTAAAAAATTAAGACGAACGCCTTTATGGTCTACCGGAGCTAAATGGAACATTAAAGAAGAATCTTTTCTTAAAGACGTAAACTTAGTTAATAATTTAGCTTTCAGAGCGAGTTACGGATTTAACGGAAATATCAACTTAGAGGTTTTCCCTTTTACAAATATTAGTATAAGTGATTTAGATAACTTTTCGCAGCAGCCGTATGCTTTTATCAGCCAGCCGGCAAACCCTAATTTGCGTTGGGAAAAAACAGCAATCTTAAATTTTGGATTGGATTTTTCGCTTTTAAACAACAGATTAAGCGGTACAGTAGAATATTATAAAAAAAATAGTACGGATTTAATTGTAGACTTTCCGGTATCACCATTTTACGGAGTATCAAACAATACATTAGTGCAAAATGCTGCAACTTTAGAAGGGCATGGAATCGATTTAAATTTAAATGGAACTATCCTTAAAGCAAAAGATTTTTCATGGAATTCGGCTCTTGTAGTTTCTTTTAACAATACAGAAGTTACAGATACCCGTCTTCAGAACTACAGTTCTTATTTAAACGGTACAGGATCAACACCACCAATTGAAGGTTATCCTTTAAACAGTGTATTTGCTTTTAGATCAGCAGGATTAGATGCAACCGGGAGAACTCAGGTATATGATAAAGACGGTAATATCGTAAATTCTTTTACTTCTCTAAAAGATATTGCAGACATGAAGTACATGGGAACCAATATTCCTTCGTATTACGGAAGTTTGAGTCATACTTTCAATTATAAAAAATTGTCACTGTACATTTTGGCAACTTACAAGTTTGATTATGTATTATTTAAACCAACTTATGGAGGTTACGTTAACAGACAAGGAAGATTTAATCAATATGATTTAAATACAGATATCGATCAAAGATGGAGAAATCCAGGTGATGAGGCAACTACTTCTGTACCGGGAATCCAGGGCTCAACAGGACTAAGTTACGTACGATATATGTTTGGAGAAGATCAAGTTATGCAAGGAGATCATATTCGTTTTAGAGAACTTTCATTAAAATATGATATGACAAACCTGATTGACAGAGGATTTGTACGAGGAGCTTCTTTAACTTTTACAGCTAGAAATCTTGGTTTCTTCTGGAGAAAAAATAAAGATGGTTTAGATCCTGACTTTTTACCTTATACAGGAACTAATATGAAACTGCCTGCAACGGCGATCTATTCAATTGGTTTTAATGTTAATTTTTAATTTTTTAAAGATGAAAAAATATTTAAAATACATAGCAATTGCTGCAGCAGGAGTTCTTGTTTTAAGCTGTGATAATTATGTGGATATCAAGACAGAGGGTAAACTAATACCTGAGGAAACATCAAACTACCGATATCTTCTAAACAATACGTCTGTATTAGACAAAAGTTATGGTAATGTGGATATACCATCAGATGATATCAGTTTTCAAAATGCAGCGCAGACCACTGCATTAGAGGCTGCAGATTACCTTCGTCCTTTTAGAAATTTGTATAAATGGTCTGATGTTGTCTATTTTGACGGGGAGACGGATTATGATATGAGTAATCTGTATAATGCATTATACACTGTTAATATAGTCATCAATGAAGTAATGAAAAGTAAAAATGGAACGGAAGCCCAAAAAGCGGCCATAAAAGGGGAAGCAGAAGTGCATCGTGCCTTTATTTTTCTTACTCTGGTGAATGCGTTCGGAAAAGCGTATGATGCCAATACATCGGCCACAGATCTTGGAATTGTTCTTTTTACAACACCAACTGTTTCAGATGATATCAAAAGAAGTTCTGTACAGGACGCTTATAATGTAATTCTCAGCGATCTTAATGATGCAGTAAATTCAGGATTAAAACCTGTAAATTCTGGTAACAATGTGGCATTTCCATCCAGAGCTGCGGCATACGCACTTTTGGCGAGAACCTATTTGTATATGCGTAATTATCCGCTGGCTTTAGAAAATGCCGAAAAATCGCTGGCATTGCAAAGTACACTTAACAATTTGGAAGATTATGAGTTTAGTGCTTTCCCTACAAGAAAATTAGATAGAGAATTGATCTTATCAAAATGGAATGGATACAGCAGTTACTCGTATGCACCGCAAATATTATCGTTAAGCAATGAATTGATTAATTCTTTTGATACCAATGATTTACGCTACGTATTGTTTACACAGCCATCCAGCAGTTTTAATTCGGAATATACTTTAGGAAGAACATACTCTAAAGAAGGTTTGACAGGAGAAAGCAGAAATGCAGGCCCGACTGTACCTGAAATGATGCTGATAAAAGCAGAATGTCTGGCAAGAGCAGGTTCTGGAGATTTAGCAATGGACGAAATAAATAAATTAAGACAAAAAAGATTCAGGGCGGGACAATATGCCGCCATGACCGCAGCAGACAGTAAAGATGCCTTAATCAAAGTTTTAGCAGAAAGAAGAAGAGAGTTAATGGGAACTGGAGGTTTTAGATGGTTTGATTTGAAACGTTTAAACAAAGAACCAGAATTTGCCAAAACCATTACTCATGATTTTGCCGGACAGACGTTTACACTTGCCCCAAATAGTGATCGTTATCAAATGCCTTTTGCCCCAATTTATTTTGAATACGCACCAAACTTACAGCAGAATCCATAATTAAGTTAATTAAGAATGTGCACTCAAGAAATTGAGTGCACTTAATTCAAAAAAAATAAAAAAATGAAAAATTTAAAATTAATCCTAGCCTTATTTAGTGTTGCTGCACGAATGTTTGCTCAGGATGCACCTGCACAAAAACTGTCACTTTCTCCCGAACATCCCAATCCAGGAGATGAGATCACTATAACTTATAATGCCGCCGAGGGACCGCTGGCAAATGCCATGTATGTAAACGGGGTAGTGTATACCTATGATAATTTTAAATGGATTACAAACGATATTACTTTAAAAGCTGCAGGAGATAAAAAATGGGAAGCTAAAATGAAACTTTCAGATCATGCTTCCTTTATTAACTGTGTTTTCAAATCTGATACAATAGTTGACAGAGGAGAAAGAATGCCTCACGCCTACATGTTTGCACAAGTCCCGGGAGCATATACAGGATGGGGGATTTTGAGAAGCAGGGCTTTTCAAAATGAAGTTCCAAATGTGGTGAGTGACAGCGCGTACATTGCAGATCAGGTTGGTTTGATGTGGATCAACTATGAATTGCAATACCATCCTGAAAGCCGCAAAAAAGTTTTTTACTACGGCCTAAAATTAAAACAGCTTTCAACTGGTATCGATCAGTCTGCAGCAATAAAAAAAGAATTACGAGGCTTATTGGCAGAAAAGAATCTAGATAATACAACACAATATGATATTCAAAAAACATTGTCTGTATTAGATAATTCGACAAACAAAGTATTTACAGATTCTGTTCAAAAGGTTTTAGTAACGAAATATCCTTTTGGGGTTTTAGCCAGAGACAAACAAATTCAGGAAATATTTAGAGAACCTGATTTTTCTAAAAAAGTAAAATCATATGCTGAATTCAATAAAAACTTTCCGCAGAACAAATTTGAAGATGTTTACACTGATGTAGAAAGTTTGTATTATGATAAAATGGTTAAAGCAATCGTTTACGGCTATATCGTAAATAATAAAGATTATAATTATGCTCTTAACAGTGTAAAATCAGTTTCTTTTACAAACTTATTGGACTATCACTGGCATTTAGTATCTATTCCTTTTGACAGAGATCATGAAGGAACCGAAAAAGCTTCTATAGAAACTTTAAAAAAGTATGCAGATATTTTTATGGGAGAAATGGAAAACAGATTAACCTATGTTCCAAAAATGTTTGCTGGAAAATTATCTTTGAAAGAATGGCAGGAGCAGGCTTTACAAATGATGGCAAGAGAATATTTTACGTATGCTAAATTGGCAGAAGTAACAAAAAACTATGATGTAGAAGAAAAATATATGGCAAAAATTAAACCATTGTACGGTTATAATGATGCTGTATACAATGAGGTTTATACCAGAATGCTGTTGAGAAAAGGACAAACAGCCGATGCTAAAAATTATATGGCACTTGCGGTAAAACAAAATCAGGTAACACCACAGATGCTGGCTTCCTTAAAAGAAATTTACCTAAAAGATGGCGGCGCGGCTGCTGGATTTGAGGCTTATGTGGAATCTTTAAAATCTTTAAGCAATATTGAAGAACACAAAAAGAAAGTAATTTCAGAATTGATAAACCTTCCGATTGCAGATTTTGATTTAGAAAGCAGCAAAGGAGGCAGCGTAAAACTATCTGATCAAAAAGGAAAAATCGTAGTATTGGATTTTTGGGCAATGTGGTGCGGACCATGTAAAAATGCCATGCCGGGTATGCAGATGGCAGTTGAGAAATATAAAAAAGATGCGAATGTAAAATTCTATTTTGTAGATACTCAGGAATACATCAAAGATTTTAAAGCACAGACCCAAGCCTTTATCAAAGAAAAAGGATTTGATTTTAACGTGCTGTATGATGGAAAAAATCCCAAAACAGGAAAGTTAGATTTAGTATATGAGCAGTACTCAAAAGCTTTTGGATTTTCTGGGATTCCAGAGAAAATGATTATTGATGGCGATGGAAAATTACGCTGGAAGTCAAACGGTTATTTTGGAAGTCCAAGCGAATTGGTAGATGAAATTTCAATTATTGTTGAGTACTTAAAGTCAGAGAAAAAATAATGAAACGATTATTTAATTTAAAGAAAACAAACCTTCTTTTAAGATTGTTAATTTTCGTAATGATGACCAGCCAGTATAGTTTTGCACAAACTATCTGGCAGGGCCAGCATCACTCATATCGAATCATTTTATCGGGAGATTTGGACAAATACAAAACAGATTCCCTGAGTCTTAGTATGCCCGAATTAGATATCAATAAAAAAGTAGCCACAGTCGTAAAAGGAGACAGCGTCTCTTTTAGAAATGAGATGTATGGTTTTTCTTTTAAAGGAAAATACAATGCAGACAAAACCGCTCTTTCAGGGATTTTTGACTACTATTCCATTCCAAAAACAGCAATTGTTCTAAAGAAAGAAAAAGAAATCCAGCCGTTGTTTTTTACACAGCATCCTAAAAAGCCCTATCCGTATCAAGTTATTGATATGACTTTTCTAGGAAAAAATACAAAACTGACTTACGGAGGAACTTTGACTATTCCGCAGGGAAAAAAGAAATATCCGCTGGCAATTTTAATTTCTGGAACAGGAAGACACGATCGCAATTATACTTATTCTGGAAGAAAATCCTTTGCAGTTCTGGCAGATTATCTTGCAAAACACGGAATAGCAAGTTTACGTGTCGATGATAGAGGAATCGGTAAAACAACAGGTGATTTTGAAGCCTCCACGACTGGAGATTTTGCCGATGATGTTGAGGCACAGATTGCATATTTAAAAAGTGATAAAAATATAGACGCTTCTCACATTGGTTTAATCGGACACAGCGAAGGCGGTATGATTGCCTCAATTGTAAGTTCGAGGAACAAAGACGTAAAATTCATGATAAGCTTGTCTGGAGTAGGCGTAAGCGGATTGGATATGCTGAATCTTCAAAACACAGCAATTCTAAAAAGCTATAATTTTTCGGATAAAGTGGTGGCCAAACAAATGGAAATGTACAATATCATGTTTAAAGTAGTTTACGATACTAAGGACGGCGAGTCTGCACAGCCCGAAATGGCAGTCAAGCTGAAAGAATGGATGCAGCAGCAAGATTCGACAACTTTAAAAGAAGTTCAAATGTGGGACGGACGCGAGCAGACTTTCTTGTATCGTTACGGAAAAGATGCCGATAGAAGCTGGTACCGTTACACCATTCATTATAAACCAGAAAATTATCTTCCTAAAATTACGATTCCCGTAATGGTGGCAAATGGAGATAAAGACATACAAGTTCCAGCGGTTGAGAATATTAATTCGTTTAAAAAATATCTAGGGACAAAAGATTTGACAACCAAAATTTATCCAGGTTTAAATCATATGTATCAGCATTGTAAAACGTGTACACAGAAAGAAGTTTCAGAACTTGATGAAGTCTTTGCTGTGGAAGTGATGGATGATATTTCGAAGTGGATTTTGGCAAGATACAAAAAATCATAGCTTGTCAGACTAAACGAAGTCGAAGGGCGCAAAGAAGTGCCGCGGGCTTCGACTTCGTTCAGCCTGACAGTGCGTGCCGACTTGTGAAAGTTTAAGAGATAAAGGCTGACTTCTCGTTTCTCAAAATGACAAGATTGAGTCAAATTAACTCTTTTAAAAGCCTGACAAAACAAGAGATTTCATTGCAATAATCTAAAATCTGAGATCTAAAATCTAAAATTAGTTACATGAAAAAACTATTCTATTGTATCGTATTTCTATTTACGATAAGTAACCTTACTGCCCAAATTTACGATCCAGTTTCGTTTACCACATCGGTAAAAGAATTGGGAGAGAACAAGTATACGTTGATCATAACGGCCAAAATTGATAAGACTTGGCATATTTATTCGCAAAATGTTCCATCAGGCGGACCAGCACCAACGGCATTTACTTTTCCGAAGTCCAAAAACTACAAAACAATAGGCTCTGTAATAGAACCTGCAGGACATGAAGTTGATGATCCGGTTTTTAACATGCGAATTAAATATTTTGCAGACAAAGCTGTTTTTACACAAAATATAGAACGTAAAACAGCAGATGCTTTTACAATAGATGCATCTGTATTTTTTATGGTTTGTAATGATAACAGCTGTTTACCGCCAGGTGATAAAGAAATAAAATTTATTTTCAAAAAATCAGATACGCCGATTAAAAACGAAAATGCTGCGAATGCAGTAAAAGAAGAGAAAAATACAGATTTGACTGCAAAAGACGAATCAAGTACTAAAAAACAGGATACCACAAACAACACAACAAATTCTGTTACCAAGAGCGGTAAAGCCGTTCCTGAAAGCTTAGATAATAATAGAGAAAAAGCGTCGGCAGGAAAAACAGCCCCTGAAGAAAGCTTGTGGACATTATTTTTCTTTAGTTTTTTAGGAGGTCTTGCCGCTTTGTTTACTCCATGTGTTTTTCCGATGATCCCAATGACAGTAAGTTTCTTTACCAAACAAAGTAAAAACAAAGCTGTCGGAATAAGAAATGCCATGTTTTACGGGTTTTTCATTATCGTTATTTATGTAATTTTAGGAAGTCTTGTCACGGCAGTTTTTGGTGCAGATGCCTTAAATGCTCTGGCAACAAATGTTACCTTCAATATTGTTTTTTTCCTGCTTTTGGTTGTTTTTGCTATCTCATTTTTAGGCGCATTCGAAATCGTACTGCCAAGTTCTTGGATGACCAAAGTAGATCAGAAATCAGAAATCGGCGGTATTGTGGGCATCTTTTTTATGGCTCTGGCATTGGCTTTAGTTTCATTCTCCTGCACCGGACCAATTGTTGGCACTTTATTAGTTCAGGCAGCAAGTCAGGCGGGAATAGCACCCATCATCGGAATGTTAGGATTTTCATTGGCCATTGCATTGCCTTTTACCTTATTTGCCGCATTTCCAGGCTGGATGAATTCGCTTCCAAAATCTGGCGGCTGGTTAAATTCTGTAAAGGTTGTTTTAGGCTTTTTAGAATTGGCTTTAGCCTTTAAATTTTTAAGCAATGCCGATTTAGTTTTACAATTACATTTATTAGAAAGAGAAGTATTTCTGGCTATTTGGATTGCTATATTTTCTGTCCTCGCTTTATACTTATTTGGAAAAATCCAACTATCTCACGATACTCCGCTAACACATATTTCTGTCGGAAGATTGAGCTTAGGAATCGCTGTTCTCGCGTTTGTAGTGTATTTGATTCCAGGACTATGGGGAGCTCCGTTACAATACATCAGTGGATTTCCGCCTGCAAAACAATACAGCGAATCTCCAAATGGTTTTGGAAATACGACTGTTTCTACTGTAGAAAAAACAACTTTACCAGAAGGAGCAGAAAGCGGTCCAAACGGAATTCCGACTTTTCATGATTACGATTTAGGTCTGGCTTACGCGAAAAAAGTAAACAAACCTGTTATGATTGATTTTACCGGATACGCCTGTGTTAACTGCCGTAAAATGGAAGAACGTGTCTGGCCGGATCCAAAAGTATTGCATACTTTAAATAACGATGTGGTTTTAATTTCGCTCTATGTTGATGATAAAAGACCTTTGGCAGAAAAGGAACAGGTAGTTTCTAAAATAACTGGAAAAACCCTAAAATTTACAGGTCAAAAATGGAGTGAATTGCAAATCCTAAAATATAAAACCAATGCACAGCCGTACTATGTTTTAATGGATCACAGCGAAAATGATTTGAACAAACCATCGGCTTACAATCCCAATATCGAAGAATATTATAATTGGCTGCAAGAAGGAATTAATAATTTTAAAAAATAGAACGCTGATAAAAACAGTTTAAAATCTGTGTAGAGCTGCTTTTAAAATTAAACTCAAGAATAAAGACATAACTATCAAAATGAAAATCTCAAAATCAAAATACTTGTTTTTTGCCTTTTTAATAGGATTTAAAAGCATGGCTCAGTTTACAACCACAATTCCGTTGAGCAAAGACGTGGTTTCTGGAACTTTAAAAAACGGAATGAAATATTACGTTCTTCATAACGAATGGCCAAAAGACCGTGTTTGTTTTTATTTTGGCCAAAATGTAGGCGCAATTTTAGAAAACGACGATCAGAACGGACTAGCGCACTTTTTGGAACACATGGCTTTTAACGGAACGCAAAACTTTGAAGGCAAAGGCATAATTGATATGCTTGAGAAAAAGGGAGTAAGTTTTGGTAAAGATATTAATGCATATACAGCACAAGATCAGACGGTGTATAATTTAAGCAATGTGCCCGCAGGAGATTCTAAACTAATAGATTCCTGTCTGTTGGCATTACACGACTGGTCCGGTTTTCTTTCTTTAAAAGATGCAGAAATAGATGCAGAACGCGGTGTAATTCGTGAAGAATGGCGTACCAGAAGAAACTCAGAATTCAGGCTTCGTTTAGAAACCGATAAAATATTGTACAAAGATTCTAAGTATGCAAAACGTGATGTAATAGGCGATTTAAATCTCATCAATACTTTTGATTATCAAGTACTAAGAGATTATTATAAAAAATGGTACCGTCCAGATTTACAAGCCGTTATTGTAGTTGGAGATATTGACGCGAAAGAAATTGAAAAGAAAATTATGGCCGTTTTCTCCTCTATAGAAATGCCAAAAAATGCTGCGGAGCGCTATTATGTTTCGATTCCTAAAAATAAAGGAATGGAATACGTTTTGGCAAAAGATAAAGAAGCACAAGAAACGTCTGTTGTTTTGTATTATAAAAAAGATTTTGATAAAGTAAAGAATAACGAAACCATCCGAAGAGATTTAGTAAATAATCTTTGTACGGATATGATGAACAGACGTTATCAGGAATTCATTCAGAACAATGAAACTTCGGTTTTAGGAATAGGAACAGGAACTTCGGAAGTATCAAGATTGACGGATTCTTATTATTTGTATGTGACGCCAAAAAACAATAAAACACTGGAAGGCTTCAAAGAAATGATGATCGAAACCGAAAGAGCCGTGCGTTATGGATTCACACAAAAAGAATTAGACCGCAACAAAGAAGCTGTTTTGAGTTCTTACGAAAACATGCTGAAGAACAAAGATAAATTCGAAAATGACGGATTATCAGAAGAATTGGTGAATTATTTCTTGAAAGCGATTCCGTTTGAAAGTATCGAAACACAATATGAAAATGTAAAAACAAGATTGGCTTCTATCACAATTTCAGAAATAAATCAGGCAGTAAAAAAACTGCAGACCAGCGACAATATGGTAATGACCGTTACAGGGCCAGAAAAAAGTGATGTTGTTTACCCTGCCAAAGCCGATTACCTAAATGTTATGACGGCGGTAAAGAAAATGAAGCTTGAAAAATATAAAGAAACCAATACCGACCAGCCTTTGGTTACCAGAGTTTTAAAAGGTTCTAAAATCGAAAAGGAAACCCCTGTAGAGGGAATTAAAGGAGCAAAAAGTTATGTTTTGGCAAATGGAGCAAAAATTGTTTTGTATCCTACTGCTTTATCAAAAGATGAAATTTTATTTGCAGCTTTTAGTTTTGGTGGAAATTCATTAATCAAAACAGAAGATATACCGTCTGCTCAGATCGCTGTAAGTCTTGTAGAAAGTTCTGGTTTAGGTACTTTTAAAGCAACAGATTTGAGTGATAAACTCAATGGGAAAATTGTAAATATCAAACCGTATATTACAGAATTGACAGAAGGTTTTAAAGGTTCCAGCAATCAAAAAGATTTTGAAACGATGCTGCAATTGCTGTATTTGTATTTTGAAGAGCCAAGATTTGATAAAGATTCCTATTCTAGAATGCTTACAGGATTTAGCAATTCTCTGGAAAATGCAGAAAACACCAATCCTAAAATTTTTCAGGATACCATTTCACAGTTAAACTACAATCATAATAAGAGGGTACCCCTGTTCAATAAGGAATTTTTGAAACGATTGAGTTTCGAAAAAGCTGCAGAATTATACCAGCAAAGAATTCAAAATGCAGCCGATTTTACTTTTGTATTTACCGGAAACCTTCCTGAAAATACACTTTCATTACTTGAAAAATATATTGGAAGTATAACATCAGATGCCACTAAAAAAGAAAATTTTGTAGACAATCATCTTGATCCTGCAGCCGGAATTTCCAAACAATTATTAGTTCGCGATATGAATGTGCCTAAAGCGAGTGTTTATATTCGTTTTGTAAAACAATTTCCGTACAGCTACAAAAATGTATTTACCTCTCGCATTGTAGAAGAACTATTATCTAAAAAATATCTGGATTTAATTCGTGAAGAAGAAGGAGGCAGCTATGGTGTTCATGTTTCGTCTGGCATCAGCAGAAAACCATCTGACGAATATTCGATGACAATCAATTTTGACAGTGATCCAGAAAAAGAAGAAAAACTGACTAAAATTGTATACGAACAAATCGATTTAATGCAAAAGAACTTAGCAAAAGACGAAGACATACAATCGGTTAAAAATACACTTTTGAAAGCGAGATCAGAAAAAATCTTAACAAACGGATTTTGGTTAGGAAACCTTAATAATATGTTCCTTAATGACGAATCGTTTAAAGACGATGCCATTTACAAGAAAACTTTAGACTCTGTAACCGCAGAAGACATCAAGGCCTTTGCAAAAGAGTTTTTCGCAAAACCGAGTACAGTAGAAGTAATCATGAAATCAAAACCGCAGTCTGAAAAAGCGGCGTATTAGAATATAAAGGTTTTTCTGTTATTATATTTTTTTAGAAGTATTTTGAATTAGTAAGCTTGTACAACTAACTCGAAAAACCTTAAAGAGCTGTTTTTGCCAACAGCTCTTTTTTTGTTTTTTTAATAATCAAAATAACGTAACTTAGTGTAAGAGCTAAAAAAAACAACCTCAAATTTACACTAAGAATGCACATTAAATACGTCCTGATTTTTATAATTCTATTTTCTATTACATGCAATTCACAGATTGTAGAAGAGAAGAAAAATTTTCGTGCCGCAGATTCACTGCTGAAAGAAAATAGTTTTTCTGTTCACCGCGACAACTACTTTTTAACAGGAGTACCAATCAACGAGCCCATAACCCGTACTTCTGCCGATGTAAAATATCAGGTCAGTTTTAAACTCCGATTAAATTCAAAACCATTATGGGGCGGTTTTTTTCCGTATTTAATGTATACTCAAAAAGCCTTTTGGGATATTTACGCCAGTTCCAAACCCTTTTCAGAAATCAATTTTAATCCAGGAGTAGCCATCGTCCGCCCTTTTTATTTAAAGGGAGGAAGACTTACCTACGGAACCGTGTCATTAGAACACGAATCCAACGGCAGAGATTCGATCTATTCCAGAACTTGGAACATGCTTGCTTTTTCACTAAAATCGCAGGTTTCACCAAGATGGACAGTAGGAATTAGAGGCTGGATACCATTAGTAGATAAAGACGATAATCCCGGCCTTACACAATATGTCGGTTATGGCGAAGCGAGTGCAACCTATCAAATAAAACCCGGACGCTGGAGTGCCGATGTGCTTTTTAGAAAAGGAAGCGGTTTAATAAATTACGGATCCCTGCAGACACAAGTAAACTGGAGGCCTTATAAAAATGAAAACTATTACCTTACACTTCAATGGTTTGTGGGTTATACAGAAAGTTTAATAGATTATCAGGAACATAAAAGCATGATTCGTCTGGGCTTTACAATTAAACCAGAGGGAATGGGAATCTTTTAATGTTGTTTGGATAATTTTCTAATGATTCTGGGGCTTTATCTTCTTGATTTGGCCAAAGTATTTAGAATGTATTTTTAGACCCTGCAGATATTGTTCCAATGTCATGCCGTATAATTCGTGCACCTTAATGGCTATCGTATTTGGCGGTTGTTTTTTAAAATGATTTTGAGCGGCACTTTTTAAAAGTGCTTCTTTTTTATTAGAGCGGTTTTGGGTTGACATAGTAAATTTTTGGTTTTTAGTTATGGATTAATTGGACGTTAAAAGTTTAATTTTTTCGATTGCTTCCTTATTCTCTTTCGCCACTTCTACTAATGCCAGTAAAATATCATTTCTAAAAATAGTTCTGTTTCTTACATTTCTGACTAAAGATTTACTCGGAGCAGCCTGTCCTTTTTTTGTAATACAAGCAATTGTCAAGTCTACATAAGTGACTGGTAAATGTTGATCTATATACGTGTAGGCAATTTCGGTGTGAGAATTATCTTCCTTTGGCTTGTTAATTTTGATTAATTTTGACATATATTTGCTATTTATTACTTAATATTGCTTCCAATTGTAAAAGTAAGAAAAATAATATATAAAACATATATTTTGTAGTTAAAAAAGTATACATAATGTTATGTTTTGTAACAATTTTAAAAAAAATATGTACAACGAGAAATTGGGAAGATTTTTTAAATCGAGAGGGCTTAAGCAAAAAGAAGTTGGTGAAATTTTAGGGTACAGTCCCGCAATGATGGGAAGATACCTGCATGGAACGGCAAGTATTGGTCCAGATTTTTTGATCAGTCTGCACAAGCATTTTCCAGAAATTGATTTAAATGAACTTTTTGAAATTGAAAATGGACCAAGTATGGTTAACGATACAAGAGCTGTTTATGGAAAATCAAATGTATTATTTGATTTGGAAGATATAGAACAGCGAATTCATAAAATAAGAATACAGCTGGAAAGTAAAAAATTTGATGAATAAAGCGCAATACAGTATTCTCAGCTGTAGATAATGCCATTCAAAAGCTGTAAAAAAGTAAATAGAAAGACAGAATAATTTTGATTTTATTATTCTAACGTTTTGATTTGTTGTTGTTTAGTAATTTTTATTAAATTTGATAATAGAATTTCTAGCCAATAACCACATGGAAAAATTAAAACGACCAGTTTATGTCAAATCTGGAACTGATGATTTTTTTAAAAAGATGCGTTTAGAAGTGAATGAAACGGTCTTGAAGAACTCATCTTATTATGTTCTAAATGTTGTTAAGTCTTTGGGACTTCTTGTAGTTTTCTTTTTGTTTTATTCCGGCATTTTACTATTCGGAAATCAAACTTCTTTATTGTTTCTTTTTTACATTTTGTGCGGTATTACTATGATTGTGCTTTTTATCAATGCCTTTCATGATGCGGCACATGGCGCTTTGTTTAAAAAATCAAAACATAACAATTGGTTTCTGTATGTTTTAGAACTTTTTGGCAGTAATCATTGGCTTTGGATGCGGCGTCACATTGGGCTCCATCATGCTTATCCAAATGTTCCCGACTGGGATATAGACATTAAGCAAAGTGATATTATTAGGATTTTTCCAAACAGTCCGCATTTTAATTATCACCGCTACCAGCATATTTATATGTGGTTTATATATCCTTTATACAGCCTGAATTGGATCTATATTAGAGATTTTAAAGACTTTTTTGGAAAGAAAAATAACTACGTCAAAAAAATAGTCGATAAAATCCCGAGACAAGAGATTTATCGATTGTTTGCGGCAAAAATCACTAATCTGGCGTATTTGCTTTTTGTACCCATGTTGCTTTTAAAGCAGCCTTGGTATACTGTGCTTTTGGCGTGGCTGGCTATGCACATGTCCGGTAGTGTTTTGGGCGTTGTTGCTTTGGTTTCGACTCATGTCGATGAAGATGCCCATTTTCCTGAAACAGATCAAGAAGGAAATCTCTCAGATACTTGGGCTGTACATCAGATGATTGTAACAAAGGATTTTAGTACAGAAAGTAAATTGGCAAATTTTTTATACGGAGGGTTTACGCATCACGTAGCGCACCATCTATTTCCCAATGTCGGTCATACCTATTATCCGTATATCACGCCGATTATTAAGAAATACGCCGAAGAATATAATCTGCCCTATACCTCTTATCCATTTTACCATGCAGTTCGTTCTCATTTTAGAATGCTCAAAAATAAAGGTGTAAAAGAGAATATTTTGAGGATGGGAGAGATCTAGTTTATATTTTTACTCAAATAAAATTTTCATCTCAGGATTATTAGATTCTTGGGATAATTTATAACCTAATTCCCATATTTTTCTTTCCCATTCTTTCCAGTCTTCTGTATTTGGATTGTTAACGTCTATGTAGGTATCAATATTTTTTGAGACTATTCTGATTTGGTAAGCAGCACCATCAAGAGTAATATTATCGTTAGTTTTGAATAAATTAAAATGGAATGAATTTATTATTTCATCTGATGTATCAGTAGATTTTATAGTAAAAATTTCAGGTTTGTTATTATTAAAAAGAAAAAGTCCTTGTATTAGCTCTGCTGGATTTTCATGTTCCCTAAATTTGTTTTCTTTAAATTTAATTCCAAAAATACTGCCCCAGCCAACAAAAGAGCGGGCAATGTTAACAACCCAAATATAATCAACAGCTATTTCATTTTCACGCAATCCTTTTTCATTTCGAATTATCTGAATACCGCTTTTTAATTCAGCAAGCCCCAGACATTTCGCAATTGCTTTTTGTATTTCAAGAAAATGAATTTGCTTTTTAAGATAAAGATCACTGCTCGTCTCTCGTTCTGCCATATTTTATTTATATTAAATCTATATTTGTTTTGAAATAAGCTATCATTTCAAAACCGGAATTTTCACAAAACTGTCGTTATACCATTTTATTTCTAATGGCACTTTTGCATCCTTAATCGTTTCTTCGCTCACATCTTTTTCGGTTCCGTAATTTAACTGCGAAAATGGATTTTTATTTACGTTTAAAGAAATTAATAAACGACTTCCTTTTTTCAACTGCTTGCTCACAAAATGCGTATTAGAAAAAGCAATCGTCTCTATTTTGTTAGGTTCCAAAAGCTGTCTCTTCTCAATATCTTTTGCATAACTTGCTCTTCCGATGTAATACGACAAATGAAAATATTCGCCTTCAGGAGTTACTTCGTAAAGCGTTACGCCCACATCCAAATCTTTTTTATTAATGCTCAGTTTGATTGCTCCCAAGAAAGAACCGTTTACAATTAAAGGTTCTTTGAGCGGTTCGCTGATAAAAAAGAAACCATCATTGGCATTTACTTCTTTTCTAATAATAGGACTCGGATAATAATTATTATTGCTCGTTTCCCGATCTGCAAAATTGACCTCTTGGGTTAAAAAAGCTTTCACTTTTGGTTTTTGAGAAGCCGCCTTAAAAAATGAATCAGCTGGAACAGCAGTAAGATAAAAAGTCAGGAAGTCATTGTGCATTTTATCAAAAGACGGAGCACTTTTCCATTCATTAGCGCCCATAACCTCGTAATTAATTTTGTCCTTTAAAAACTCAGGTTTAGTTCCGTTTTTCAAAATATAATCAAACCATTGATACGTAATTTTTTTGATGTCTATTAACGCATTAGAATCTACAGTATAATCGTTTAAAACTGCTTCGCCTCCAACTTGAGTTCCAAAATGCCCATAAGGACCAATGACCAGATAAAAAGGCGTTTTGGGACTGTATTTTTGAAGTTCTTTCAAATAATACAAACTCGAGTTTTGAGAATCATTATAATAACCGTCAAAAGCCAAAACCGGAATATTGATCTGCGAAAAATCTTTTTTATAAGGCGCCATTTTCTGCCAGTAACTGTCGAATGAAGGATGGCTGATCCATTTTTGAAACCATCTGTTTGGTGCTCCATCAATGCTGTCCATTTTTTTGTAAGCAGCACCGGTTTCCCACCATCGAAACATCATTCCTCTAAAACGGCCCCTGTTAGTTCCCGCAACCGTATCCAGATATTTATTGTTTCCAACATAAAAAGCCCATTCGTAATTAGGATTTATAAACACATTATTTTCCATCGGAAGCCCCATTCCCGGCCGGTTGGCAACATAGGGTACAATGGTTTTGAGCGCTGGATGCATTTTTTTGCAGGCTGCCCATTGTGTAAAACCGTTATAACTGCCGCCATACATTCCGATACTGCCATTACACCACTTTTGTTTGCTTATCCAATCTATGGCATCATAAACATCATTACTTTCGTTTTCATACGGATTAATTTCGTCGGGGCTAAAGCGTTTTCCTCTCGCATAAACAATTATTCCGATATACCCTTTATCAACTGCTTCTTTTATGCTTTTAAGATCTCTGCCTTTGTCTCGTACATAAATAGTGTATTGCAATACAACCGGTTTAGATTCCGTATCATTTTTTTTACGTGCAACCATTGCAGACAAAATTGCTCCGTCTCTTGTTTTAATCGAAACGCTGTCTTGAATATCGTAATCAGTACTATTTTCTTTTGATTTAAAGACTTTTGTCTGTTGTGCGTTAAGAGCTGCCACCGTAAAAAGGAAACTTAGAAACAAGAAATATACTTTTTGAGTCATAATTAGAAAGCTTTTAAGTGGAACGAATTTAATTATTATTTCTATATTTACTTATCAAAGACTCAAATTATAACTTTATGTTACATTTTATAAAACCACTCTTTTTATTGTTTTTCTTTTTTAGCATCACTGCTGGGAATGCTCAAAATGAAGCGTACTCAGATGCTGCAGAATCACAAATTTCTGATACAACTTTTGTAAAACTGAGAGATTACAGCAACGATTTTGTGTATGATATGAAATATGCGACCGAGGATAATTTCTTAAAAGCAAAAGTCTATGATTGTGCAGAATGCATGCTGCGCTTAAAAACCGTAAAAGCTTTGATTGCAGCCAATAATGATTTCTTGAAAAAAGGATTTAGAATAAAATTGTATGATTGTTACAGACCTTTGGACATACAAAAAAGAATGTGGGCCATTGTATCTAATCCGTCTTATGTGGCAGATCCAAAAAAAGGCTCCATCCATAATAGAGGAGGAGCCGTTGATATTTCTTTGGTTGATATAACAGGAAAAGAAGTAGATATGGGAACTTCTTTTGATTTTTTCGGAATTCAGGCGAGTCATAATTTCAAGCAGCTTTCAAAAGAGATACTTTCCAAAAGAGCCTATCTAAAAAGTACCATGATCAAAAACGGCTTTAATTCTTTTGACTCAGAATGGTGGCATTATAATTTAAAAACAGGTTTAAAAGATAAAGTCGCCAACGAAAAATGGAAATGCGATTAATTATTCAACGCATCTGATATTTTCAATAAAATAGCTGTCGGGTTTGTAAACTTTGCCATTCATTTCAGACTTTATTTCGGTTTTAATAATGTAGTCTTCTATGTTAGTCAGGTATTTAACGCGCATTAAAGTTACAGGAGATTTCTTTAGTTCTTCAAAATTATCTTTTACAAAAACAAAAATTCCGGTATTAACACGATTATCAAATCCTTTGTCGTCACGAATAAGCGTACCGCAGTTTTCTTGATCTATATGGCGGAGCGAAACGATTTTTCCGTTTTGCAGCTGCAAGAAAATTTTAGAGTTTTTATCAAAACAGTTCGCTTTAATAAAATCTTTACTTTTTTGAATAGACTGTACATTCAATGTCGGAAGTCCGTCGGTTTGTGCAAGCGAAAAAAACAAATAGTTAAAAGTACCGCCAAAGTTTTTTTCACTAATCAAATATTCATTGGTTACTTTATAAGTTCCTAAAGAATCGGTAACATTTGTGCTGTATTCGCACGGTTTTTGGGCAAAAGCAGAAAAAGTTAACAAGAAAAATGTTAAGGTAATAAGTTGTTTCATTCGTTAGTTTATTTTGGTGCAAATTAAAACTATTTTGTTATCTTTTACATCTGTTGTAAAAAAACAATATAAATTTCCACCGCTTTTTATTTTCCATTTCTTTCGAATGTTTTCGACAGTATCGGGAAAATTTCGGGTTGTAATATTAGCCTGCTGATTGGCGAGTTCATTTTTCATGTCATTCTTATTGTATGAAATTACTTTTTGAATTTCGAATCGGCGTCCAGGAAAATCAATTATACTCTCAGAAGTATACAAATGCGAATGTTTGTGCAGTTTATCAATTTTAAAAAATGAACTTACTTCATCAAAACCGCCGGATTTCATAATAGCGGCATTCGGTTCATACAGATATTTTTTAGGCAGTTCATAAAGCGAAAAGGAGTTTTCTTCGCCTAAAATAAACTCAAAAGTTTCTGTTTTTTCTTTTAAAATGTTGGCCGTTTTTAAAGTTATTTCGCCAGAATAATTTTTATGAATTTCAAAAAGCAATTCTTTAACTTCATTTTCTAATGCTATGATGTGAATGTTTTTTACATTTTTCAACTCAGACAATCCAGCCGATATATCCAGTAAAGGAGCCGTTTTGATTAAAATAGCATCTGATTTTTCAAAGTAAAAATCAAGGAATTCGGGAACATTCGGCAGACAGTCTTTTAACATAAAAACTTTGCCTTTGGCATCATTTCTTCGCGACGGATCAATGTAGATCCAATCCCATTTTTGATTTGATTTTTCTAAAAAATCCTGCGAATCTCCAGCATAAAAAGTACTATTTTCCACTTGCAGCTGTTTGAAATTATGCTTTACAATGGCAGCTAAATCTTCATTAAGTTCGCAATGCGTAATAGATTCAAATTGTTTCGAAAAATAATAATCATCAACACCAAAGCCTCCCGTCAAATCAATTAAGGTTTTTCCAGAAATTAAAGACGTTTTATACGCCGCTGTTTTTTCAGACGAAGTTTGTTCGACCGAAATTTTACTCGGGTAGATCATATTCTCAGAAGCAAACCAAGTCGGCAGTTTATCTTTTGCCTTTGTACGGGCTTCTATTTGATTTAAAATTAAAATCCATTCCACATCTGGGAACGGATTTTTTTGAAGTGCTAATTTTGTTATGTCTGCACCCGTATTTTCAATTATAAATTTTTGTATATCTGGATGCAGTATTGGAGTATTCAAAGCTATATTCTTTCTGTTAATACGGAGACGATTCTGTTTTCTGGAAAAAATTCTTTTAAAATTACTTTAATCATGGTAAAGACGGGAACGGCGATAATCATACCGACAATTCCAAACGTAATACCGCTGATTAAGATAATTAAGAATATTTCCAGCGGATGCGAATTTACACTTTTTGACGAAATTATAGGCTGGCTGATGTTATTGTCAATAGCCTGCACTAATAAAAAGCCAACTATTACGTAAATTGTCGTTGGCAGAATCTCTGATTGAAAATCTTGTCCGATCATGCTGATCATCGTTAAGATTCCCGCCAGAGTAGTGCCGATAATTGGTCCTAAGTACGGTATGATGTTTAAAATGGCACATAAAAAAGCAATTACAAAAGCATTTTTATTTCCGAAAATGATTAAAACAATCAGATAGAGAATAAATACTACAATCAACTGCAATAATAAACCAATAAAATAGCGGGTCAGCAGATGGTTTATTTTGATAATAGAATTTATTATTTTGTCTTCATTAGAATCTGGAAGTATTCTTCGGGCCTGATCTTTAAAAGTTGCCTGATCTTTAATAAAAAAGAACGTGATAAAAAATACTGATACCAATCCCATACCCATATTGGCCATAAAATTGATTATCGAATTGATAAATCCTGTAAAATAACTGAAATCCAGCACTGACGTAAGTTTGGAGTCTTTTATAACTTTATTTAAATCAATATGCTGAATATTAAAGTATTCTTCAAGATGTCTTTCTGTCTCCATAAATTTAGTCTGAAGATGCGCCGTATCTAAGAGTGCTAAATTATTGGCCTGTGAGATTATTAAAGGAACAAACAACAATATAAAGCCCACAATCAGAAAGATAAATAAGATAATGGTTGTGGCGGCCGCCATTGAATTGCTGAATTTTAATTTATTTTGTAAAAACAATACCAGTGGATTGGCAATTAAACACAACAGCAGTGATATGCACAAGTAAACAATTACGGTTTGTATTTCATACAAAAAATATAAAACAACCCCAATAATTAAGATTGTTGCCAAAGCCCTTAAAATTCCGTTTGAAATTGTTTTTGATGTGATCATGTTTTTATTTTAGACCCTAAATATAGCGAAAACCTTTTTTAATTTTTAGTATAAACCAAAAAAAGCGAGATGAAATTCATCTCGCTTTGGCTGGTGGTATTGTGACCGCTTATTGTGCAAAAGAAGCTCTTGCTCCTCCGGCTGTAAAAATCGCTGCGATTCTGTTTTTCTGTCCAGTAGAGAACATATACATTCCAGCATCGTCAACATAATCCATGTAATTCATGGTCATTTCTACAGGTGTTCCAGAACAAGTACTGTAATGCGGGTAAGCAGGTATGCCGTAATTTGCAGCATTGTGCGTTGGCGTATCAGAAACAAGATCACTGCCGCATGATGCGTCTCCCCATATATGACGCAGATTCATCCAGTGTCCTACTTCGTGAGTAGCCGTTCTTCCTAAGTTAAAAGGCGCATTTGCCGATCCAGAAAGACCAAAATATTTTGGGTCAATTACAACTCCATCTGTAGAAGAAGCTCCGCCGGGAAATTGTGCATAACCTAAAATACCGCCTCCAATTACGCAAGACCACATGTTAAGTTTTGTTGTTGGAGAAGTAGGAGCAAGACCGCCTTGAGCTGTCTTTTTCATAGCATCATTAGTTCCCCAAGAAGTTTTGGTTGTTGATTTTCGGATTACCTGATCCAAAACAAAGGTGATTCCAATGTTGGCTTTAACTCCCGCGAAAAGAGCCGGCACACTGTTGTAATCAGAATTTAAGGCATTAAAATCTTTGTTTAAAACATCAATCTGAGATTGAATTTGAGCATTGGAGATATTCTCGGCAGTAGTTCTATAAAGAACATTTACGACAACCGGGATCTCAATTTTGCCATTTACCAGACGGCCCGTAAAATTGCCTAGAGAATGTTTTGCTGTAAAAGCTTCAATCTCATTCATACGAATGGCCAAAGACGGATCTGCTTTAAGCTGGGCGTTTAAAACATCCTGCGAAGCACATTCACGTCGAGAAGCAATAGCACTATCTGAATTTACAGCTTCAGATTGATCATTTTGGCACGCGAAAAGCATTAACGCAATGCATGCGGAAATAATAACTTTTTTCATAATAATTCGAGTTTTTTGTTACAAAAATGTTGTTTAGTTAAATATTTAAGCAATTCTATAACAAAATTTTTTTGTGACAAAATTTTTACAAAGAATTATTTGTGAGAAAATTACAAACCCTTACAAATGCTGATTCCTACAAAATTTGAGTTAAAATTATTAAGCAGTATTTTCTTATATTTTATTTTTTTTTGATGCATTTTGACGGTCTTATTTGCATTTCATCGATTGAAAACCAGTTTGATGCAAATTTGAAGTTTATTTTTTGCGTGTGAAGAGGTGTTTTTGTTGAAGCATCCTTCAACAAAATGGGCTAAAATGAAGTGATTTGGTACAGTGCGATACTCGCCGCCTGAACAACATTCATGCTGCTGTTTTTACCAAACATATTGATGTGAACAATTTGATTTGAAATTTCTAAAAGTTCGTCAGAAATTCCGTTGATCTCGCTTCCGATCAAAAGTGCAATTTTTTTGTTTTCTGGAATAACAACTTCATTTAAGGGTTTGCTGTTTGAAGCAATCTCTAAAGCAATAATTTCAAAATTATTGGTAGTAAGATAGGAGTGAAGTTCTGTAAAATTTTCGATTACAGTATGAGGAACATGAAGATGCGTGCTTCTTGAAGTTTTATTGATTTTGCGCGGTGTAAGCGGAATGTCTTTCCCAAAAAAGATAATATTCTCCACTCCAAAAGCTTCAGAAATTCTAAATAAAGAACCAATATTCTGCTGAAAGTAAATATGATCACAAACTAAAGTAATCGGAAAAGTTCTTCTCTCAAATTGATTTTCTTCGTGAGTAAGCTGCACTGTTTGGATTTTAATTGGTAAAGATATAATTAATGATGTTTGCGCCCATTTTTAAGGCTTTGTCTCTTGCATTTGCAGGGTCGTTATGCACTTCAGCATCTTCCCATCCATCGCCCAAATCACATTCGTAGGTGTAGAGCAGCACCAATTTATTGTCTACAAAAATTCCAAACGCCTGCGGACGTGTTCCGTCATGTTCGTGTATTTTGGGTAATCCGTTCGGAAAAGGGAAAGGTTTTTGAAAAATAGGATGATTGGCAGGAATTTCAACTAAACTATTATTAGGGAATATTTTCTTGATTTCTTTGCGGATATATTGATCCATTCCGTAATTATCATCAATATGCAGAAAACCGCCGGCTGTTAGATAATTTCTTAAATTGGTAACATCTGCATCACTGAAAACCACATTTCCATGTCCTGTCATATGCACAAAAGGATACGAAAGCAAATCTGGATTACTCGGCTCAACAGTAGATGGTTTTGCTTTTATTCTGGTGTTAATGTTGCTGTTGCAAAAGTTAATCAGATTTGGCAATGAAGTAGGATTGGCATACCAGTCACCGCCGCCGCTGTATTTAAGCAAAGCAATTTCTTGTGCAAATGAAGAAACAGAAATCAATAAAAACAAAAGTACTATTTTTTTCATGTAATTAATTATTTGGTATTTTCTCTAACTTTTTTTCTGGTCATACTTTGTTTTTTCAGGATCACACGATTGTGTTTAATCTACTGTCAAGCATAGATTTCTCCTTCGTCGAAATGACAATTTTGAGTTAATTTGATCTCTTGAAATGATCAAATCAGATAATTTATTCATTAAAAAAAACAACACTATGACAAGCCACAACAGCAGCTGTTTCGGTTCTTAAACGCGTATTCCCTAAAGTTACAGGTTTATAGCTGTTTTCTAATGCCAATGCAATTTCTTTCTCAGAAAAATCTCCTTCGGGACCAATTAAAATAGTCACATTTTCATTTGGTTTTAAGACTTGTTTCAACGACTTTTTATCCGTTTCTTCACAATGTGCAATCAGATTTAAACCTTGATTTTGCTGCTTGATAAATTCTTTAAAAGAAACAGCATCATTTAATTTAGGCAGAAACGTTTCGTTACATTGTTTCATTGCCGAAAGGATAATTTTTTCGAAACGGTCTTTGTTGATTACTTTTCGTTCAGAGCGATCGCAGAAAATAGGTGTTATTTCCTGAATTCCGATTTCTGTAGCTTTTTCCAGAAACCATTCAAAACGATCGTTCATTTTAGTGGGAGCCACGGCTAAATGCAAATGAAATTTTGGTTTTTCAGCATTTTTTATAGAAAGTACTTCAACCGTACATTTGTTATCTGACGCTAAGGTTATCTGAGTTTCAAACAGTAAACCAAAACCATTGGTGACTTGAAGAATATCACCATCTTTTTTTCGTAAAACTTTAATAATGTGACGGCTTTCTTCTTTGTCAAAAGAAAAACTCTGGGTATTGGCGTCTATGTTTGGATTGAAAAATAACTGCATGATTTAAAATTGAATTCTTGCTTTAGAAACCACAGCAGAAGTCTCAAAACGATTGGATAAATATTTTTGATAGCCCACAATTCCGATCATAGCAGCATTATCTGTAGTGTATTCAAATTTCGGAATAAAAGTTTTCCAGCCATATTGGTTTTCAGTCAAACGCTTTCTAATTCCCGAATTGGCAGAAACACCGCCGCCAATAGCAATTTGCGTGATGCCGGTTTCTTTTACAGCAAGTTTCAGCTTGTCTATTAAAATTTCGATAATGGTATGCTGAATAGAAGCGCAGATATCATTGAGGTTTTCTTCAATAAAATTAGGGTTCGCTTGTTTGTTTTTTTGAATAAAATAAAGGATAGCCGTCTTTAAACCAGAAAAACTAAAATCTAAACCAGGAACTTTTGGTTTGGTAAAAGCAAAAGCTTTCGGATTTCCTTCTTTGGCATATTTATCAATCAGCGGTCCGCCGGGATAAGGCAGTCCTAAGATTTTAGCACTTTTATCAAAAGCTTCTCCAACAGCGTCGTCGGTAGTTTCGCCTATAATTTCCATGTCAAAAAAGCTGTTTACTTTTACGATCTGTGTATGCCCGCCGCTAATGGTTAGGGCTAAAAACGGAAATTCAGGTTTATCATAGCCTTCTTCGTCGATAAAATGAGCCAGAATGTGGGCATGCATGTGATTAACAGCGATCAAAGGCACATTTAAAGCCAGTGATAACGATTTACTGAAAGAAGTTCCAACCAATAAAGATCCCATAAGTCCCGGACCTTGTGTAAAAGCAATGGCACTTAGCTGTTCTTTTTGTACATTTGCTTTGCGAAGTGCAGCATCTATCACGGGTACAATATTCTGCTGATGGGCTCTGGAAGCTAGTTCTGGAACCACACCGCCGTATTGATTGTGAATTAACTGATTGGCCACAACATTTGACAATACTTTGTCGTTATGTAAAACCGCGGCAGCAGTATCATCGCAGGAACTTTCGATGGCAAGAATAAAAACCTCTGAATTTTGCATATAAAGGCACAAATTTTGAATTATATTTGACAAGTCAAATCTTTAGAAATATCTTTGATAGAAGCAGTGCCCAAAATTAAAGAATTTTTATCAAAAACAGTCCTTCTTTGTCTGTTCAAAATAAATTAAAAGAAAACTAAAATTAAAACAGCTATCAAAAAAGTAAAGAAAATAATATCACGAACCCTACTCGGGCTGCTTTTACTTTTGCTGGTACTTGCTATCATCTTGTCTCTTCCTGTGGTTCAGACTCAGATTGCCAATTATGTTACCAATTCCTTAAATGAAGATTTTAATGTTGATATCAGCGTTGAGAAAACGGCAATTAATATTTTTGGCGGTGTCAAACTAAAAAACGTACTGATTCGCGATCATCACAAAAAAACGTTGATCTATTCGGATATTATTACAACCGATATTGCCAGCTTTAGCAGACTCCTCGATGGTGATTTGATTTTTGGCGACCTTCGCCTTACGGGCTTAATTTTTAATCTCAAAACTTACAAAGGCGAGGACGAAAACAATATGAATAAGTTTGTCCAAGCTTTTGAATCCGATCAAAAAGGAAAAAAATCAGACAAACACTTTTTATTGACGGCAAAAAACGGTTACATAGAGAAAGGAAGATTTACTGTAATTGATGAAAATAAAACGACTCCCAAATTCTTAGATTTCACAAAATTAAATGCTTATATCAGTGATTTTAAACTTTATGGGCCAGATGTGAATACCAATATTCACCGATTTTCTTTTCAGGATCACCGCGGTTTGTATGTTTCTAATTTTGCAGGGAAATTTAGTTATACTAAAAAACAGATTAAAGTAGAGAATCTTGCCATTAAAACGAAACGATCGTCTATTTACGGTCTGGCAGAATTAAATTATAAGCCAGGGGATTTTCTTCATTTTACAGATAAAGTCCGCTTTAATGTAGTAATGGATTCTGCTTCTATCGGATCAAATGATATTCGATATTTTTACGATGGTTTAGGAAAAAACCAGCATTTTAAAATTAAAACCAAACTTACAGGACCGCTAAACGATTTAACGCTTAATAAACTAAGACTAAGCGATACTAATGGTTCTAAAATTAACGGAACAATTAATTTTAAAAACCTTCTGGGCACCAAAGAACAAAAGTTCTTTATGGACGGTAAATTTGACAAACTGATTTCGAGTTATGATAATTTGGTGGTCCTGCTTCCTGGAATTCTAGGCAGAAAACTGCCGAAAGAAATGAAACGAATTGGGAAGTTTAATATCGTCGGAAAAGCAAAAGTTTCGGTAACGGCCTTAGAAACGACTTTTAAAATGGGAACCGATTTAGGAAACGGTCAAGTAGAACTTCATATGAATAATATGGATTTTATTGATAAAGCTTCTTATTCGGGAAATATTATTTTGGATAACTTTAATATCGGTGCCGTTCTGGCTCGAAAAGATCTTGGTAAAACAACTTTAAACCTAGATGTTGACGGAGTTGGCTTTACAGAAAAGTATTTGAATACGATTATTAAAGGGGATATTGCAAAATTAGATTACAACAAATACACCTATAATAATATAATAGTAAACGGAAACTTTAAACTGCCGTATTATAAAGGACAAATTGCAATAAACGATCCCAATCTAAATCTTACTTTTGACGGTTTGGTTGATTTGAGCAAACGAGAAAATCGTTATGATTTTCATATTAATATAGAAAACTCAGATCTTAGAAAACTAAAATTTGTTTCAGATTCGATATCTCATTTTACAGGAGATGCCGTAGTACAGGTTACAGGAAATTCTATAGAAAACCTGCAGGGAGCTGTGTACATTAAAGATGCTGTTTATCAAAATCCAAAATCGACTTATGTTTTTGACGAAGTAAGCATTAATTCTAATTTTGACGAAAACAAACTAAGAACGATAACCATAAATTCTTCTGATGTGGTTAACGGAAAAATCGTAGGTAAATTTCAGTTTGCGCAACTAGATAAATTGGTAATGAATTCTGTCGGAAGTCTTTATACCAACTATAAACCTTATAAGGTTAAAAAAGGACAGTTTCTCCGTTTTAATTTTCATGTTTACGATAAAGTGGTCGAAATGCTTTATCCGGAAATCAATATTGATTCTTCCACTGTTGTACGAGGAAAAATCGATTCAGATCTGCAAGAATTCAAATTCCGTTTCAGATCTCAGAAAATTACCGCTGCCAAAAATACTTTTGACAATATCCGTATCAATATCGATAATAAAAATGCGCTTTATAATGCTTATATCGAATTGGACAGTATCAAAACGCCTTACTATAAGATACGCGATTTCAACTTGATTAATGTTACGGCAAAAGATACTTTGTTTGTACGTTCTGAATTTAAGGGCGGTAATCAAGGTGAAGATTATTTTAATCTTGATTTGTATCATACTATAGATAAAAATAAAAACAACATTGTCGGAATTAAAAAGTCTGAAATGAAGTTTAAGGACTATTTATGGTATTTAAACGAAGATGCAGAAAAAGACAATCAAATTATTTTTGACCAGTATTTTAAAAATTTTACGATTGATAATATTGTCTTGTCGCACGAAAATCAGAAAATTGATTTAAATGGTGTCATAAAAGGCAGTGATTACAAAGATCTCGTCTTAAATTTTGAAGATGTTGATATTAATAAAATTACACCGCTCAATTCTAAATTTGTATTTAATGGTAATTTGAACGGAAGTGTCAATTACAAACAGAATAAGAGTGTATACCAGCCCACAGCTTCTATAAAAATTGACCATCTTAATTTGAATAAAATCGAATTGGGAACGCTGAACTTTGATATTTCCGGAGACGAAAGCTTTAAAAAATTCACTGTAAATTCTTCTATCCAAAACGGATTTACAGAATCCTTTAGAGCAAACGGAACTTTTGCGGTAGAAAATAAAGAAACAATGCTGGATATGAATCTGAAACTTGAAGGTTTTAATCTGGCTACTTTAGGAACAGTTGGCGGCGATGTTTTGTCTAATATCCGCGGTTCGGTTTCTGGAAACGCAGCAGTAGTTGGTAATCTGAAAAAGCCAGAGATCAACGGAAGATTGTATGTAGAAAAAGCGGGTATGACTATTCCGTATCTTAATATCGATTACGAATTGAGCGACAGAACGGTTATCGATTTAACTAACGAAAAGTTTTTGTTTAGAAATAATCAGCTTACCGATACTAAATACGGTACAAAAGGTTTGTTGAACGGAAGTATTGAGCATCATAATTTTGGTGATTGGAAACTTGATTTAAATATTACTTCGAAAAGATTATTGGCACTTGATACCAAAGACAGTGAAGATGCGGCGTATTTTGGTACTGCATTTATAAACGGTTCTGCGAGCATAAGAGGGCCTGTTGAAAGTCTTTTTATTAAGGTTGATGCAAAATCTGAAAAAGGTACAGAAGTCAAAATTCCAATTAACAATACACAAAGTGTTGGAGAAAGCAGCTGGATTCATTTTGTTACACCAAAAGAAAAATACAATCTAGCCAACGGAATTGTAGAGAAAACACGAAACTATAATGGCCTTGAGCTGGAATTTGATTTTGATATTACGCCGGATGCCGAGGTAGAGGTTATTCTCGATCGAAATTCTGGTCATGGTATGAAAGGAAAAGGATACGGATCGCTTTTATTTAAGATTAATACGCTTGGTAAATTTAATATGTGGGGAGATTTCCAGGCATACGAAGGAACGTATAATTTTAAATACGGCGGACTTATTGATAAAAAATTCTCGGTTAAAAAAGGAGGCTCTATTATTTGGGAAGGAAACCCCATGCGTGCCCAGTTGAATCTGGAAGCAGTTTATAAAACAAATGCCAATCCTGCTGTGCTTTTAGATAATACTTCTTCATTCAATAAAAAAGTTCCTGTAGAAGTGGTAATTGGATTAAGAGGGGATTTAGCAAGTCCAGAACCTAATTTTGATATTCAGTTCCCTTCTGTTAGTAATGTGCTAAAATCAGAAATTCAATATAAGCTTGATGATAAAGACATTCGTCAGACACAAGCGTTGTATTTATTGTCCACAGGTTCGTTTATGAGTACAGACGGATTCAGTCAGGGAGATTTCTCTGGTACCTTATCAGAAACGGTTTCCAGTTTATTTGGCGGTATCGTAAAATCAGATAATGATAAAGTAAATGTTGATTTTACCTATAGTGCAGCCGACCGTAGAATGGGGCAGGAAGCCGACGGACGTTTTCAGGCTAATATTTCTTCTCAGGTCAATGAACGTATCACTATTAATGGTAAACTGGGTGTACCGGTGGGTGGTGTAAATGAATCTGCCATTGTGGGAGATATTGAGGTCTTGTACCGTGTCAATGAAGATGGAACAATGAACCTGCGATTGTTTAATAAAGAAAATGATATCAGTTATATAGGGCAGGGAATTGGTTATACACAAGGAGTTGGTATTTCGTATGAGGTTGATTTTGACACTTTCAGCGAATTAGTTAATAAACTTTTTAAAAATCATAAAATAGAAAAAGCAGGAAAAAGCTCTAATGATGATCTGCCGGATTCGTATCTAAATCCTGATTTTGTGAATTTCTCTAGTAAGAAAGATTCTGAGAAAAATAAAAAGAAAGCCAAAGAAGAGGAAGAGAAAAAGAAAAAAGAAGAAGAAAAGAAGAAAAAGCAAGAACCATCCAATAATCAAGGGCTTATTCCAGACAATGATTATTAACACTTTGTTAAAAATAGCTATTTATAAAACCATTATTCTCATAATGGTTTTTTTTGTGCTAAATTTAGGGCCGTTTTCAGATTTTTCCAAGTGAGCGGGAAATTCTATTTTTATAACACTTCAATAGGGTATTGTTAATTTTGACGATTTAATCAAAAAAATAGCGTTTTATTATTTTTAATGAAATTTTTTCATAGAAAAAACTTATTAACGAAAACGTTTGAATTTAACATATTTTATTAATTTATGATAATTGTAACCTGAGAAGTGCTGAATGTTTGCTAATTTTACACTTTAATACTTAAATAATGCCAAAAACAATAAAAAAAGTAGGTGTTCTTACCTCGGGAGGAGATTCACCTGGAATGAATGCGGCAATAAGATCTGTTGTTCGAACTTGCGCATACCATAATATAGAATGCATCGGAATTTATAGAGGTTACCAAGGAATGATTGAAGGAGACTTCAAAGAAATGGGGCCTAGAAGTGTAAATAATATTGTGAACAAGGGAGGAACTATCTTAAAATCGGCTCGTTCTGTTGATTTTAGAACTCCAGAAGGTAGAAAAAAAGCTCATGAAAATCTTCTGAAAGCTGGGATTGATGCTTTGGTTGTTATTGGTGGTGACGGAAGTTTTACCGGCGGATTAATTTTTAATGCAGAATATGATTTTCCAGTAATGGGAATTCCAGGGACAATCGATAATGATATTTATGGTACAAGTTTTACTTTAGGGTACGATACGGCTTTGAATACTGTAGTAGATTGTATTGATAAAATTCGTGATACTGCAAGTTCACATAACCGCCTGTTCTTTGTAGAGGTTATGGGTAGAGATGCGGGTCATATTGCTCTAAATGCCGGAATTGGTGCAGGAGCCGAAGAAATTCTTATTCCTGAAGAAGATTTAGGTTTAGACCGTTTGTTAGATTCACTTCAAAAAAGTAAAGCTTCAGGAAAATCATCTAGTATAGTAGTTATTGCAGAAGGAGATAAAATTGGTAAAAATGTATTCGAATTAAAAGATTACGTTGAAGCTAATCTGCCTGAGTACGATGTAAGAGTTTCTGTTTTAGGACACATGCAGCGCGGGGGATCACCATCTTGTTTTGACCGTGTTTTGGCCAGCCGTTTAGGAGTAAAAGCAGTTGAATCTTTAATCGAAGGAAAATCAAATTATATGGTTGGTCTTCGTGAAGATAAAGTGACTTTAACACCGCTTGAACAGGCTATCAAAGGGAAATCAGAAATTGATAGAGAATTATTAAGAGTGTCAGACATTATGTCGACATAAACCATATAAAGTTTAAAAAAGGGAGAAGTTTATTGTGAGGAAATTAGACTTTGAATTAGTGTAATAAAACAAAAACAAAAATTTAGTAAAATGTCAAAAGTAAAATTAGGAATAAACGGATTTGGACGTATCGGAAGAATCGTTTTTAGAGAATCTTTCAATAGAGATAATGTAGAAGTTGTTGCAATCAATGACTTGTTAGACGTTGATCACTTAGCTTATTTATTAAAATATGATTCAGTTCACGGTCGTTTTGATGGAACTGTAGAAGTAAAAGAAGGAAAACTATATGTAAACGGAAGAAACATCCGTATTACTGCAGAAAGAAATCCTGCTGACTTAAAATGGAATGAAGTTGATGTTGATGTTGTTGCAGAATGTACTGGTATCTTCACAACTATTGAAACTGCAAATGAGCACATTAAAGGTGGTGCTAAAAAAGTAATTATTTCTGCTCCATCTGCAGATGCTCCAATGTTTGTAATGGGAGTTAACCACGAAACAGCAAAAGCTTCTGACGTAGTTGTTTCTAACGCTTCTTGTACTACAAACTGTTTAGCTCCATTAGCTAAAGTTATCAATGATAACTTCGGAATTGTTGAGGCTTTAATGACAACTGTTCACGCAACTACTTCAACTCAAATGACTGCTGACGGACCTTCTAGAAAAGACTGGAGAGGTGGACGTGCTGCTGCAATCAATATTATTCCTTCATCTACAGGTGCTGCAAAAGCAGTAGGAAAAGTTATTCCTGAGTTGAATGGTAAATTAACGGGTATGGCTTTCCGTGTACCGACTGCAGACGTTTCTACTGTAGATTTAACTGTAAAAGTTGCAAAAGAAACTTCTTACGAAGAAATTATGGCAGTTTTGAAAAAAGCTTCTGAAAATGAATTAAAAGGAATCTTAGGATATACTGAAGATGCAGTTGTTTCTCAAGATTTTATTTCTGACAAAAGAACTTCAATCATTGATGCTACTGCTGGAATCGGATTAAACTCTACTTTCTTCAAATTGGTATCTTGGTATGATAATGAGTACGGATACTCAAGTAAATTGATCGATTTATCTGTGCATATCGCAGGTTTGAAATAATATTTTATATTTTTACAAAATCCCGTTATCGAAAAGTAACGGGATTTTCTTATTTTGTTATGTCTTTAATTAATGTATAAAGTACACTTATTAAAGAAGAACTAATCCAAAAACAAAAAAAAATGAAATTAATAGTTGATAGTGGATCTACTAAAGCCGATTGGATTGCAATTGATGATAATGGAAAAGTATTATTCACGACACAAACTTTAGGATTAAATCCTGAAATTCTTGACGGTCCAGAAGTTATTGCTAGAATTAGTGACCGTTTTGATATCTTACAAAATAAAAATAATGCAACTCACTTGTTCTTTTACGGAGCGGGATGCGGTACTGAAAGAATGCAGAAAGCGTTGACAGAAATCTTTAGAGAATTTTTTGTAAATGCAATTGTAGAAGTTCACGAAGATACTTATGCGGCAGTTTATGCAACGACTCCAAAAGGTCAAGAAGCAATTGTGAGTATTTTAGGAACGGGGTCAAACTGCAGTTATTTTGATGGAAAAGTATTGCATCAAAAAGTACAGTCTTTAGGTTATATTGCTATGGACGACTGCAGCGGAAATGTTTTCGGAAAAGAATTGATCAGAAAATATTACTTCAATAAAATGCCAAAAGAACTGGCGGTAGAATTTGAAAAAGAATATAATCTTGATGCAGATTTTATCAAGAATAAATTATACAAAGAACCAAATCCAAATGCTTATTTAGCAACATTTGCTAAGTTTTTAATCAAACACAAAGACACAGAATTTTGTAGAAAAATTATCTTCAAAGGAATGAAATCTTTCGTTAAGAACTACATCAAACAATTTGATAACTGCAAAGAAGTACCGGTACATTTTGTAGGTTCTATTGCCTTTTATTTAAAAGAAGAATTACAAGAGACGTTTAATAAATATGAACTTCAATTAGGGAATGTATTAAGAAGACCTATTGATGGATTAATTGCTTATCATGTCGCTAATCAATAGTTCTGGTTTTATGGAAATTGCTATTATTGCTCATGATGGCAAAAAGGCAGATTTAATTGATTTTTTGATTAAAAATGAAGCCGTTTTGCACAATGAAAAAATAAGGCTGATTGGTACAGGGACCACAGGGGGAAAGGCAGAAGCTGCGGGATTTAAAACTCAAAGAATGCTGTCGGGACCGCTTGGAGGTGATGCACAGATTGCGGGCAGGGTAGCAGAAGGGATTACTCAAATGGTTTTCTTTTTTAAAGATCCTCTGTCGAGCCATCCGCATGAAGCAGATATTAATATGCTGATTCGTGTTTGTGATGTACATAATGTGCCGCTGGCAACCAATGAAGCAACGGCACAATTATTATTAGATGCTATTGCACTGCGATTATAGAAATTTCTACATTAACATTTTTTGGCAGGCAAGCCACTTGAACCGTTTCACGAGCTGGAGCGGTTTTTTCGTTAAAATAAGAACCGTAAATCGTATTGATTGCGCCAAAGTTGTTCATGTCCATAATGAAGATTGTAGACTTTACAACGTTCTCAAATGTCATTCCTGCAGCCTCTAAGATGGCAGCTATATTTTGCATTACCTGATGCGTCTCATCATGGATATTTTCTGTAACCAATTCACCAGATGATGGATTAATTGCAATTTGTCCAGAAGCATAAAGCGTATTTCCAGATAATACAGCTTGGTTATACGGACCGATAGGAGCTGGTGCTTTGTCGGTAAAAATGATTTTTTTCATAATAATTAGTTTTATTCGATGTTTTATCGGGTAGAAACACTTCGCTTGTTCCATTTAATGTCACTAAGCATTCCTGATTTAATTCCAATAAAGAAATTCCAGTTAGAGTTTGTTCCAAGTGGCTGGTAGTTAAAAGCCATTCGCCAGCTTAATAAATCGCGCTCAAAACGGAATTGAGTAAAAGTAACTCCTTTTTGTACAAAATCGTAACCTGTAGAGACTCCTCCTTTCCATTTAGGAGTAATATCCATATTTATAGAAACCATGAGCGAGTTACCGCTTATTTTGCTCTCTCGGTTGACATTTTGATAGGTCAAAGAATACGCAAGAGTCATGTCCCAAGGAATCTTAGAATTAAAGAATTCGGTAATTACATCATCTTCTTCTCTTTCGGGATCATCAGCAAACTGACTGTTCCTGGTGTCATTCAGATCTGTATTGGTTCCAAACAAGTCATCGTTTCGCCCTCCATTCCGCTGACTCTGTTCATTTTTTTCTTTGCCGCTGCCTTTATTTGAAAACGAATAATTTAAAGTAAGATTCGCACTCGTCATTCTAAATAAACTACCGCCGTTGTCGATATTGTATTTATTAATTCTTACACCAGAATTGTCTATTGCATACGGGTCTAATGTAGCACCAAAGTTCATGTTCAGTTTGTTATCAAAAAACTGAGTTCCACCGCTTATTAAAACAGGAGACCATCCAAGAACTGTTTTTCCGTCTGCGTTAAAATTATAACTCGTATTAAAGTTTAAGTTATTTAAAAGCATTATTTTTTTAGGCTCGGTCTTGGTGCTGTCTTTGTCGCGTACTTTTGCTTCAAAAGTATTGCTTAATGAGAAACCTACGATATTTGAATTGTCTTTACCAGGCTGTCCAAAAATACCATTTTCAAAACGTGTATACTGTCCTGTAATCCTTCCAGAAGCATCAAGGGTATAATCGTCATAATAACGTTCAAAACTCGGCGTATAAGAATAAGTTAAGCTCGGACGCATTACATGTCTGATGGCTTGGATTTTTTTGTCTTCTCCAAAATTAAACGTACCGTAAATAGTTGTTCCTAAATTGGTGCTGAAATTATAAGTTCTAAAAGAATCAAAACCACTAACCGGACTCGAAACAACTTCTCCCTGGGCAGCACTATAATCTTTAGCAATTGTTTTGTTTACCCAAGTTTCCTGATAAGTAGTAGAGGCTCCGGCACTAAAATATTTAAATATTTTAAAGTTGGTACTAATCGGAATAGTCTGCTGCAGTCCAAGCTGTGCATCATTAAACATCTGCGGTTTGAAAAACAAAGAGTCCTTAGTTTTAAAATAGTTTTTACCGCTTACGTTGTACTGTAAGTTGATGTTTTTGATCAAACCTTTCTTTACACCGCTTTTTCCAACAAAAGGATAAATACGGTCAATACTTCCCTGTAATGCAGGCAACGTCATGATGATGTCCTCTGTTTGTGTATTTTGCTGGTGGGTAGCGGTTAACGAAATACGAGACCCTGGAATTGTATTAAAAGTTTTGTTGTAAGAAATAGAAGAGCTTAAAGTATTATTAAGGCTCGAACCTATGTTGGCTTGATTGATAGATCGTTTAAAATATTTACTGCTACCCATGTTGACAGAAGCAGAAAATGTAGAATTTGGGTTTGCTTTTGTGTCTTTAGTATGCGACCACTGAATGTTATAAATGTTTTGTTTGCTGTAATCGGGATAACCTCGCTCACTGTTAATTTGATTTTCAAAACGGATATTTAAATTACCTCGGTATTTATACCTTGTAGCATACGATGATTCGAAACGCGCGGCGTAACTTCCGTTTGTGTAATAATCTCCGAGGACTGTTAAATCATAATTATCACTTAACGCGAAATAATACCCTCCATTCTGCAAAGAGAAACCTCTCGTATTCGAGTCATTATAACTAGGCACAATAATTCCGGAAACACTTTTTTCTTTACTTAAAGGAAAATATCCATACGGAAGTGCTAATGGAGTAGGTACATCGGCAATAACCATTTGCGTTAAACCGGTAACGATTTTTTTACCCGGTACAAATTTGATTTTGCTCGTTCTAAAATAATACTCTGGATTGTCAATATCGGTAGCCGTGGTAATACGAGCACCTTTTAAAAAGTAAGTAGAGTCGTTTTCTTTTTTGGTAACTGCTGCTTTTATATTTAACTCGCCCTGTTTTGTTCTGGAATTGTAAATTAAAGCTCGTTGTGTCTTGAAATTAAATCGGATAGAATCTGGCTGTACTTCATTTTCTGCCTGCTTAAAATTTGGATATTGCACCAGCACACCAGCAGAATCTTTTATTCTTCCAGCATAAACTTCGTCTTTTTCGTAGTTAAGAATAATGATTCCCGACTTTAATTCTACATCTTTGTAGTAAAGTTCGGCTTCATTGTATAAGGTGATCAATTTATTTTTTTGATCAATTTTTGCATAATCTTTGGCCTTGTACCGCACTTTTCCATCCAAAAAAGTCTTTTTGGGCTTAACAGTATCCAATTTAATGGTGTCAGTTACGATGCTGGCGGCTTTATCTGTTTGTTTTACAGCAGGTAAAGGTTTTTTTTGATTTTTTATTTCTTGAGAATATAATTTACCACATCCTATAGTTAGGAAAAATGATATTAAAACGATATTAAATAAGTTTGTATGCAAAGGTTTAAATACTATTTTTGTAAAATTATGGCTTGTTTTTTGACATGTCAAACTTACATATAATTTTTTGTCAAAAATAATCAATTGCGAAAATTATAGATGCTGCGTTTTATAAAAATTAACTTTTAGATTTATGAATAGAATTAACAAAATTAAGGTAATATCTACTTTTTTTCTAACGATACTCTCATTTTGTGCTTACAGTCAGTCAAATGTTTTTAAGGTAACACTTGATGCAGGACACGGAGATCATGACTTTGGCGCTGTTTACAGCGGCCGGATCGAAAAAAATATTGCTTTAGCTATTGTCTTAAAAGTTGGTAAAATTTTAGAATTAAATCCAAATGTTAATGTTATCTACACCAGAAAAACAGATGTTTTTATTGATTTGGTAGAAAGAGCCAACATTGCAAACAGAGCCAATTCGAATATTTTTGTTTCCATTCACTGTAATGCCAATAAAAATACAGCAGCAGACGGAACAGAAACCTATGTGATGGGTTTAACTAAATTAGCATCAAATCTTGAAGCGGCTAAAAAAGAGAACTCGGTAATTACTTTAGAGAAAGACTACCAGCGTAAGTATGAAGGTTACGATCCAAATTCGCCAGAATCAATGATCGGAATGACTTTAATGCAGGAAGAATACTTAGATAATAGTATTTCGCTGGCAACTTACATTGAAGATAATTTTGAGAAGTTAGGAAAAAAACTTCGTCAGGGAGGTGTTAAACAAGCGCCTTTTATGGTATTGCATAAAGCCTATATGCCAAGGGTTTTGGTAGAAACAGGATTTGTATCGAATCCGACCGAAGGAAATATTCTGAATTCTGAACAAGGACAGGACGATATAGCCAAAGCGATTGCCGAAGCTATTTTGAGTTACAAACGAGAATATTTTGGTTCCGGAGCACCAGAAGCACCGGAGAGTCGGCCCATAAGAGATACTTCAACTCCGGCTAAACCAAAAGCAGCACCTGTGGCAGCTGTTAAAAATGCGCCAAAAGGAACATTTTTTAAAGTACAGCTTATAGCAAGCATCAAAAAAACAGCTTTAGAACCTAAGAATTTTAAAGGCTTGAAAAACGTAACCATGATTTTTGAGAATAATATTTATAAATATTTCTACGAAGAAACTTCGGATTACGAACAGGCTAAGAAATTTCTGCAAGAAGCTAAGAGTAAAGGATATGGGGCAGCATTTTTGACCGCAACAAAAGACGGTGAAAAAATCAGTATTCAAGACGCGATCAAATAAAAAGCGCAAGTTCGAATAATTATATTAATTTTGTACAAACACTAAGAATTTTGAAAGTAACAAGAGAAATTAAAACGGCTATATTAGTCATTGCGTCAATTTTATTATTTATCTGGGGATATAGTTTCTTAAAAGGCAGAGACCTTTTTACAAATTATAAAGTATTATACGCTGAATATGATAATGTTGAAGACCTGTCAGCTTCGGCTCCAGTAACACTTAACGGATTAGCAATTGGAAAAGTAAGTAAAATTACAATTGATAATGCAACTGGAAAATTACTGGTTGAATTACAGATTAAAACAGATTTTCCAATTTCTAAAACAAGTAAAGCAGTAATTTACTCTCCAAGTTTAATTGGAGGAAAGCAGATAAAAATCGTTCCTAATTTTGCAGATACTGAAGAAGCAGAAGACGGTCAGAAATTATTTTCTACAGTAGAACTTGGTTTAACTGATTCGTTAGGAGGTAAAATAGAACCTACACAGCAAAAATTAGAGAGAATGCTGGTGAGTATTGATACTTTGGTTCACGGATTAAACAATGTTTTGGATAAAAAAGGTCAAGCTGATATTAAGAAAACATTGGCTGAGCTAAGTCAGACTATGGAGCAGTTTCATAAGGCTGGAGGAAGCATAAACAATATTTTGGACACTAATAAAGGGCAGATTAACGGAGTGGTTACAAACTTCAATAAAATGTCGAGTAATTTTTCTAAAATATCAGATTCATTAAATAAAGCAGATTTAGGTAAAACAGTTAAAAACTTAAATCAGACATTAGCAAAAGTTGATTTGTTAATGAACAATTTAAATTCTGGGAAAGGTACAGCAGGAAAAATTCTTAACGATGATGCGTTGTATACTAATTTAGCAAAAACTTCAAAAGAGTTAGAGTTATTGTTACAAGATGTTCGTCTTTACCCAACACGTTATGTAAATGTTTCTCTTTTCGGAAAGAAAAACAAACCTTATGTAGCACCAGCAGAAGAAACAAACTCAACTGATAAAAAATAATTATAAATGAGTTATTTAGATAATATTTTATTTGCCATACTTCTAATAGTTGGTTTCGGCTTTTTTGCAGCGAGCGTGAAAAAGATCTACCGAAACATTAATCTGGGAGTTGATGTAGATCGAAAAGATAATCCGAAAGCTCGTTGGACAAACATGGCATTGATTGCCTTAGGACAATCAAAAATGGTGAGACGCCCTGTTGCTGGAATTCTGCATATTTTTGTATATGTAGGTTTTATAATTATTAATATTGAATTACTTGAAATAATCATAGACGGATTATTTGGAACACATCGAATTTTCGCACCGTATCTAGGTGTTGTTTATAATGTTCTAATCGCGTCTTTTGAGATATTAGCAATCCTTGTGATTTTTGCGGTTACCGTATTTTGGATCAGAAGAAACTTTATTAGATTAAAGCGTTTTATTCATTCGGATCTAAAAGGATTTCCAAAAAGCGATGCGAATTACATCTTGTACTTCGAAACCGTTTTGATGATTTTATTTTTATTGATGAATGCCGCCGATTTTCATTTGCAAAATGTTCCAGGAGGTTATTCTCATTTTCATAAAGCAGGAAGTTTCCCAATCAGTCAATGGATTGCACCAATTTTTAACGGAACATCAAACGAATTAGTTGGATTGTTATACGAACTTTTTTGGTGGCTGCATATTGCTGGTATTTTAGTTTTTATGAACTATTTATACTTCTCCAAACATTTGCATATTCTTTTAGCATTCCCAAATACTTATTTTGCAAACTTAAAACCAGAAGGACAGTTTGATAACTTGGCTTCGGTTACTAAAGAGGTGAAATTAATGATGGATCCAAATGCAGATCCGTTTGCGGCAGCGCCTGTAGACGAAAATGCAGTGCCTTCTAAATTTGGGGCAAGTGATGTTCAGGATTTAAACTGGGTGCAGCTATTAAATGCTTACACTTGTACAGAATGCGGACGCTGTACTTCAGCTTGTCCAGCGAATCAGACAGGTAAAAAATTGTCTCCTCGTAAAATTATGATGGATACTAGAGATCGTTTGACAGAAGTAGGAAAAAATATTGATGCCAACAAAGGTGTTTTTGTTCCAGACAACAAAACACTTTTAAACGATTATATTACTCCAGAAGAATTATGGGCTTGTACGTCTTGTAATGCGTGCGTAGAAGAATGTCCTGTAAATATTAGTCCGCTGTCTATTATTATGGACATGCGCCGCTTTTTGGTGATGGAGCAAAGCGCTGCGCCAATGTCATTAAACGCTATGATGACCAATATTGAAAACAACGGTGCGCCTTGGCAGTACAGTCAGCAAGACCGTCTGAATTGGAAAAACGAGAATTAATAAAATTCTTTAGTAATAATACAAGAATTGAGATTTCAGAATAAAATTTGAAACTTTAAGCTTTAAACAAAGAGAGAGAAATGTCAGAAAGTTTAGTAGTACCAACAATGGCAGAAATGCTTGCCGAAGGAAAACAACCAGAAGTTTTGTTTTGGGTTGGCTGTGCAGGAAGTTTTGATGATAGAGCAAAAAAAATTACCAAAGCATTTGTGCGTATTTTGAATCGTACCAATGTTTCTTTTGCAGTATTAGGTACAGAAGAAAGCTGTACGGGTGATCCTGCAAAGAGAGCTGGAAATGAATTTTTGTTTCAAATGCAGGCGATGATGAATATCGAGGTTCTGAACGCTTACGAAGCAAAAAAAATCGTAACAGCTTGTCCGCACTGTTTTAATACTTTGAAAAATGAATACCCAGAATTGGGCGGAAATTATGAAGTGATTCACCATACAGAATTTTTAAAATCATTAATTGATGATGGAAGACTTACTGTTGAAGGCGGTCAGTTTAAAGGGAAAAAAATCACTTTTCACGATCCTTGTTATTTAGGCAGGGCAAATAAAGTGTACGAGGCACCTAGAGATTTAATTCAAAAATTAGATGTTGAATTAGTCGAAATGAAACGTTCTAAATCCAATGGTTTATGCTGTGGAGCAGGCGGTGCACAAATGTTTAAAGATGCCGAGCCTGGAAATAAAGAAGTAAACGTTCTTCGTACAGAAGATGCGTTAGAAGTGCAACCTGATATTATTGCTGCAGGATGCCCGTTCTGTAATACAATGTTAACAGACGGAATTAAACATGCGCACAAAGAGGGCGAGGTAAAAGTAATGGACGTTGCGGAGTTAATCGCGAATGCGCAGGATTTGTAAAAAGGGGCTGAGGGACTAAGTTGCTAAGTTTTTTAACTTGAAACTTGAAACCTGAAACTTGAAACTTTTTAAATCTAAAATCAACAATTTAAAATCTAAAATTAAAAATGTATATACCTTTTGAAAATTTACCAGGTGAATCCAGAATTTGGATTTATCAGTCAAACAGAAAATTTTCTGAGGAAGAATTTTCTGAGATCGAAACCGATTTAAAAGCTTTTGTAGAAGAGTGGGCTGCACACGGTACTAGTCTTGAAGCTTCTTATTTATTAAAATACAACCGATTTATTATTCTGGCTGTAAATCAGGATGTGCAGGCTGCAACAGGATGTTCTATAGATAGCTCTGTAGAATTTATTCAAGGTTTAGAAAAGAAATACGACGTTGATTTACTTGATAAAATGAACGTGACTTTTAAACTAGGCGAGCATATTGCGCACAAACCATTAATTGATTTTAAGAAAATGGTCAAAGATAAAGCCGTAACAGGAAATACAATTGTATTTAATAATCTAGTTACTAATATAGAAGAATTTAATGATGCTTGGGAAGTTCCTGCCGCTGACAGCTGGCACAGCAGGTTTTTCTAGAATTATTCTATGATGATATTTTAAAAGCAGGAAATTTATTTCCTGCTTTTTTTTTTCGATTTAATCAATATATTTTTCTCTATATTTACCTCTCAATTAAGAAGAAAAATAGTTATAAATTTAAATAGTTTTATGAAAGAACAAATTAAAAGTGCAGCTAAAATTACAGCTAAATCATCTTTAAAATGGATTACAATTGTGTTATTGGGTAATTTGGTTACCCTGATCTGTTTTTTAATTATCATGTTTCAAAATATCAGTCTGGCCGGCGGCGGGCATGGTAATGTATATACACTTATCGTGAATTTGTTTTTTCAGAATATCTGCGGGTTTCTTTTGTTTGTCGGCGCACCGCTTTTTGCTGTGGGGTATTTTATGATTGCTAATAAAGTAGCAATCCAAACGGTAATACATCAGGTTTGGGAAAATAATGCATCAAAATATATTGAAGATAAAGTAATTCTTTTGGTAGATAAATTAACAGCTTCTCATAATGTAACAAATTCTATTTCGAATGCAGCGATGCTTCGATTGAAACTTTTGGAAGCAAATAAAAAGGATAAAGAAAGTTCGATGATAAAGAAAAAGGCAATAGGTTATTTGTTTAGCAAAATTCAATTGGACGATATTGATTTTAGTAATGAAAACTTAAAGCTTTCAGAAATTATTTCTGCAAAACTTAATAAATTTATTTCAGAAGCTGTTGAGCCTTCTTTTTTGTTTTTCTGGCTTTTAGTGTCTTTTCAACTGATTTTGATTATTGCAGCGCAGTTTTTAAATTAAGATTAATTTTTGAATATAACAGACCCGGCAAGTTTTTAGTAATTTGGCGGGTTTTTTATTTCTGATGAAAACAAAACGTCTCTTCTAGCCCCGATGGGAGCGGCATCCTTTTTCTGGCTCCTTTAGCCAGAAAAAGATACAGCGGACAGCGGGACTCATGGTCTTGAAAAATAAAAATAGTGCTGCTGCTTAAAAATAATTACGAAAGCTTCATTCTCAATTATGAAATAGAGTTAATCTAATAATGTCGAAAATCTAACAATTTAAACGATCGATAAGACGTGATTTTTGAGTACTTTCGTAGTTATTAAATTTTATCCATGAAAATAGCAATCGTTTGTTATCCTACTTTTGGCGGAAGTGGCGTTGTAGCTACAGAATTAGGTCTTGAATTAGCCAGAAGAGGACACGAAATACACTTTATAACATACAGTCAGCCAGTAAGACTGGCACTTTTGAATCCGAATGTGCATTATCACGAAGTTAATGTGCCAGAATATCCATTATTTCATTATCAGCCCTATGAATTGGCTTTGTCGAGCAAATTGGTCGATATGGTTAAATTGTACAAAATTGAACTTTTGCATGTGCATTATGCTATTCCGCATGCTTATGCGGGTTATATGGCAAAGCAGATGCTTAAAAATGAAGGAATTAATCTGCCAATGATTACGACACTGCACGGAACAGATATTACGCTGGTAGGAAATCATCCGTTTTATAAACCAGCAGTTACTTTTAGTATAAATAAATCAGATTATGTGACTTCGGTTTCGCAGAGTTTAAAAGACGATACTTTAAAATTGTTCAAGATTAAGAACAAGATTAAGGTGATTCCGAATTTTATTGAGCTGAACAAGGTTAAGAAAGATCCGACCGCACCTTGCCACCGTTATGTAATGGCCAAAGAGAACGAAAGGATTATAACCCATATTAGTAATTTTAGAAAAGTAAAACGCATTCCGGATATCATCAAGATCTTCTTTAACATTCAGAAAGAAATTCCAGCCAAACTGATGATGGTTGGTGATGGACCTGAAAAAGAAAAAGCAGAAATTTTATGTCAGGAATTGGGGATTTTAGATAAAGTGATTTTCTTTGGAAACAGTCACGAGATTGATAAAATTTTATGCATGACCGATTTGTTTTTGCTTCCTTCTGAAACAGAAAGTTTTGGTTTAGCAGCGCTTGAAGCTATGGCTTGCGGCGTTCCAGTTATTTCGAGTAATTCGGGCGGGCTTCCAGAGGTAAATTTTGACGGTTTTTCGGGTTATTTAAGTAATGTTGGAAATGTAGAAGAAATGGCTGCGAATGCGCTTAAAATCTTAAAAGATGACGCAGTTTTAAGTCAGTTTAAGATAAATGCTCTCGAAGTGGCTAAGAAGTTTGATATTCATAATATCCTGCCTAAATACGAAGCTTTGTACCAAAAAGCAGTTGACGATTATAAATATGAGAAACATTAATTTAAAGAGAAGTATATGAAAAAAGTAATTTCGATTTTAGCCATTTTTGTTTTGATTTCATGCGGTGCCAAAAAAACTACTGGTTCAACTGGATTGTATGAGGTTTTGACCACTCAATCTGACGGCGGCGGCAATATTAAGTTTTTTGAGATTTTGACGGAGCCAAATGAGATTAAAATGCTGGAAAATGATCCGCTTTTGGCAGCTAAAGTAAAAGAAAGTGATACCAATACTTCCAACTATGTGATTTTGAATATGGGAGAAAAGAACACCAGCGGTTACAGTATTGAGGTTGTTAATGTAGAAGAAACGGATAAAAATATTGTTATTACAGTAAAAGAAAATGGTCCTTCTCCTGATACTATGACAATGCAGGTAATCTCGTATCCGTATACTGTGGTGAAAATAAATTCTAAGAAAGAAATTATTATTAAATAGTTTTTAGTTTTAACCGCAAGGAGCGTCAATATTTATCCTCCTTGCGGTTAACATTTTTTAGCTTGCATCAAAAAAAAACCTGTCGCTTACACGACAGGTTTCTTCTTACAATTATTTTTTATTTTTCAATTAGAATCTGTATTTAACGCCTAAACCAACGTCAAATCCAAAATTGTCATCATCATAATAGCCTGAACCAATTTCTGGTCTTGCATCTAATGATAGTGTAATTGGCACTTCTTTAAATAGGTATTCGATACCAATATCTCCAGCAGCAAAAACATAAGTTCCGCTGTCATCATATCTATAGTTGTTGTTATAATAGTTATAATCCCAAGCGGCAACTCCACCACCGACACCTGCGTACCAGTTAAAGCCTCCGTCAATGTTCCAAACCCATTGATAAAGAGCCACACCTTTTACAGCGTCTACATCTCTGCTGTTTCTCCAGCCTAAATCAAATTCTAATCTGTTTTTTTGATTTAATCCTAATTGGTAAGATACTTCTCCTCCAAATCCGTTATTGTCTCCTAAACGCAAACCTAAAGTATGTTTTGAAATTTCTTGGGATTGAGCAGTAAATGCTAATCCAAAAATCATAATGGCAGATAATACAATCTTTTTCATAAAAATGGTTGATTAATTTTTTTTCAAATGTATAATTACAGTTATATAGAGAACGTATATTATTTTTGAAAATTGTTATATAATTTACATTTTTATATATTTTGATAGGTTTAGAAAGGCTTTAAGCAGGCTTTAGTAGCTTTATTTCAAGATGATGGAAGAAATTAATTGTGAGGTTAAAGTCTCTTCCATTTCAAAAACATTTTCTTCTTCAACAAAATTACTGGCTTTATAAGAGAATAATTTCCATCTCTTTTTATGGTATTCGAGTGCCGTAAGGTTTTCTACCCAGTCACCGGAGTTAAGATATAATGTAGAGCCGTATTTGTTTTCTATAGATGCTATTTTGGGCTCGTGAATATGCCCGCAGATTACATAATCATACTTTTTTTCGATTGCAAGATCGGTTGCAGTAGTTTCAAAATCAGAAATAAATTTAACCGCCTTTTTAACGCTCGCTTTAATTTTTTTAGAAAAAGAATAAGGTTCGCGGCCGAGTTTTGCCAAACACCAATTAGCAAATCGATTGATTAAAATAAGATAATCGTAACCTAATCCGCCCAATTTTGCAATCCATTTGGAGTGTTGAACAGATGCATCAAAAACGTCTCCGTGAAAAATCCATGCTTTTTTATCGTCTAATTCTAAAACTAATTTATCAACCAAAGCAAAATTTCCCATATTCATATCGCTGAATTTGCGAAGAATTTCATCGTGATTTCCAGTGATGTAATAGACTTTTGTGCCCTTAGATGCCATTCCGATTATACGCTGAATGACCCTCAAATGCGCTTTTGGGAAATAGGATTTTCTAAACTGCCAGGCATCAATAATGTCTCCGTTTAAAACAAGTGTTTTGGGTTTAATGCTTGAAAGATAGTTGTTTAGTTCTTTTGCGTGACTTCCGTAAGTTCCCAAATGAACATCAGAGAGAATGACTAATTCGACATTTCTTTTTTTCAATTTTTCTTGATTTGAAGTTTAACAAATGAAAGAAAGTTTGCTGAGTTTTGTTTTATCAAAAGGTTATGAAAAAGAGGATATTTTTACCAAATTGTAATTTTTAATCGATTTAATGTTTAGTTAATAATACCAGTTTTAAATTTTTTAATTTAATTCATAAAACTTACATTTGCTCAAAACAAATTACAATGGCGGGAAACAGCTACGGCACACTATATAAAGTAACAACATTTGGAGAATCTCACGGTGAAGCATTAGGCGGTATTATTGACGGATGTCCTTCGGGAATCGAACTTGATTTTGAAGCAATTGAATTGGATATGGCCCGCAGAAAACCGGGGCAGTCTGCAATTGTAACGCAAAGAAAAGAACCAGATGCGGTTCAGTTTTTATCTGGAATTTTTGAAGGAAAAACTACTGGAACTCCAATTGGGTTTATTATTCCGAATACCAACCAAAAATCGGATGATTATTCTCATATCAAAGACAATTACAGACCAAGTCATGCTGATTATGTTTACGATCAAAAATACGGTTTCCGTGATTATCGCGGCGGCGGCAGAAGTTCTGCGAGAGAAACTGCAAGCAGGGTCGTAGCGGGAGCAATTGCCAAACAAATGCTTCCAGAAATTAAGATCAATGCTTATGTTTCTTCTGTTGGTCCAATTCATTTAGAGACTCCGTATCAAGATTTAGATTTTTCAAAAATAGAAAGTAATCCTGTTCGCTGCCCAGACGAAAAATCGGCAGCCATCATGGAAGAATATATTCGTGATATACGCAAGCAAGGCGATACCGTTGGAGGTGTGGTTTCGTGCGTGATTCAAAACGTGCCAGTTGGTCTTGGAGAGCCGGTTTTTGATAAACTTCATGCTGAATTAGGAAAAGCAATGCTTTCTATTAATGCCGTAAAAGGTTTTGAATACGGAAGCGGTTTCTCTGGTTCTGAAATGAAAGGAAGCCAGCACAACGATTTGTATAATTCTGACGGAACTACAAAAACAAATCTTTCGGGAGGTATTCAGGGCGGTATCAGCAACGGAATGGATATTTATTTTAGAGTAGCTTTTAAACCTGTTGCAACTATTATGCAGACACAGGATTCGTTAGATAATAAAGGAAACATTAAACCAATGACCGGAAAAGGACGTCATGATCCGTGTGTAGTTCCTCGCGCAGTGCCAATTGTAGAAGCAATGGCAGCCATTGTTTTGGCCGATTTTTATTTAATCAACAAAACATATTAATTAAAGGTAAGGCAGTGAGGGCCTTATTATTTTAATAATCAAAAAAAACATTAATGCAAGTAACAGAAAATCAAAAAAAGTCTTTTTTTAAAGGACTAACAGGGCAGATTTTAATCGCAATGTTTCTAGGGGCAGCTTTAGGAATTATTCTGCACAACACTATTTCGCCAGAAGCAGCACAGTCATTCAGTACTAAAATTAAAATGCTGGCGACTATTTTCATTCGTTTGGTGCAAATGATTATTTCTCCTTTGGTTTTTACGACTTTGGTAGTAGGAATTGCAAAATTAGGAGATATTAAAACTGTTGGAAGAATTGGCGGAAAAGCGCTTGGCTGGTTTTTTACAGCTTCATTTATTTCACTTTTAATAGGGTTGTTTTATGTAAATATTTTACAGCCTGGTGTTGGTTTAAAGCTGGAGCACGTAGATATGGCGGCAGCTTCTGAAGTTACAGGTAAAACTCAAAATTTATCTTTTGAAAACTTCGTAGAACATATTGTGCCAAAAAGTATCATCGAAGCAATGGCAACCAACGAAATTCTGCAGATTGTTGTTTTTTCTATTTTCTTCGGATTAGCGGCAGCTTCTTTAGGATCTACAGTAAAGCCCATCATCAATGCTTTTGATAAATTATCGCATATCGTTTTAAAAATGGTGAATTATGTAATGAACTTTGCTCCAATTGGAGTTTTTGGTGCCATTGCAGCGGTATTTGCCATTAGGGATGCAGAAGAATTGGTTATTACTTACTTCAAATTTTTCGGATCATTCTTGATCGGTATTACGACATTATGGGTGCTTTTGATTGCGGTTGGTTATATTTTCCTGAAAGGAAGAATGACCGAATTATTGAAACGTATAACCGGACCATTGGCGATTGCTTTTGGAACTACAAGCAGTGAGGCTGTTTTTCCTAAATTGACAGAAGAATTAGAAGCTTTTGGTGTAAGAGATAGAATTGTATCGTTTATGCTGCCTCTTGGTTATTCTTTTAACTTAGATGGAAGTATGATGTACATGACTTTTGCAAGTATATTCATAGCGCAGTTCTACAATGTTCATCTTGATTTGGGAACGCAGATGGCAATGCTTTTAGTTTTAATGCTTACCAGTAAAGGTATCGCTGGAGTGCCGAGAGCCAGTTTAGTGGTTGTTGCGGCAACTTGCGGGATGTTTGACATTCCTATTGAAGGAATTGCATTGATCCTTCCTATTGATCATTTTTGTGATATGTTTAGAAGTGCTACCAATGTCTTAGGAAATGCTTTAGCAACTTCTGTTGTAGGACAATGGGAAGAGGGTAAAGGAGTTGAGATCGATTTGAGTAAATAAAAATATCTTGATTTAACTCATTGTCTTGGTTTTTACTGAGTTAAAGAGTTGAACAAAAAAATTAGAAAAGCTGCATTTTTTTTTGAAATGCAGCTTTTCTTTATTTTAAAGTGTATATTTGGCGAAACTAGCCGCTAATGCCCCAAAAACGGATTTTTTTTTACCTGTTAACCTTACTGATTTGTGGTTTCAATTCGGTATTAGGGCAGTCTGACTCTGTTTCAGAAAATCAGATTAAAAAACTTACACAACAGGCTTGGGACTATTATAAGGAGTCTAATTTCGAAAAATCACTAATTACTTCCCGTGTCGCTTTAAATCATGCTGTAGCGGCCAAAAATAACGCCTTGATTGCAAAGTCGTATAAAATTATAGCAGGTAATTTTAACGAACTTTCAGAATTTGATAAAGCACTTTTCTTTTATCAAAAAGCGCTTTATTATGCCAATAAAACAGAGAACGATTCTATTAAATACAGCTTATATAATAATTTAGGGAATATTTATTGTTTCGAAAAAAAGCAATTTGACAGAGGGATCAACTGCTATAAAAAATCGATTGCCTATAGTTTTAAACTTAATAATTTGAGCCAGATTTATTTTACTAATGTAAATATGGCCTGGGCTTATTTTGATGTCGGCAGATTTGAAGAAGGTTATCCGTATTTAAAATTTGTAGGCAATAATGTTGAAAAGTATGGAGACAAGTCGACGGAAATTGTCTATAATATGCTGAACGGAATGTATTCTAATTACTGCGGTCAGAATACGAAGGCAGATGATTATTACTTAAAAGCAATTGAAGCTGGAAGAAATAGTGACGAAGAATCGGATTTGTCGTACGCACACCTGGAATATTCTAAATTTTTGACGAAAGTTGAAAGGTATAAAGAAGCCTATGAAAACTTGGTGCTGTTTAATAAAATTACAGAAAAGCTGTACAGTCAGGAAAAGATAAAAAAAGCCTCAGCTGCCGGATTTAATCTGGAGCTGGACGAGTATAAAAGACAGATTGATAAAATAGAGAACGAGAAAACGAGCCAGTCTCAGAGTCTTAAAAAATCACGTATTATCGTAATATTATTTGTTTTGATTTCGTTTATTCTGCTCTTTTTAATTATTACTTTAATTCAGAACATTCGATTTAAGAAAAAACACAATTTAGAGCTTCTAGAAGCAAAAGAAATTGCAGAAGAAGCTTCGCTGCTTAAAACACAATTTATTTCGACTATAAGCCATGAATTGCGTACACCGCTTTATGGAGTTGTGGGGATTACGAACATGTTGTTAGAAGAACATAAAGAATTATCCAGAAGCCAGCATTTGAGTTCCCTTAAGTTTTCTGCCCGCTATTTATTGTCTTTAGTAAATGATATTCTTCAAATTAATAAAATCGAAGAAAATAAAGTAGTTTTAGAGAATTTGACTTTTAATATTTCAGATGAAATTACGGTTATTAAAAATTCTCTTTCGTTTCTTTCGAAGAAAAATAACAATAAAATTTCTATTGATATTGATCCTAATATTCCCGAATATCTGATTGGGGATAAACTTAGGCTGTCACAAATTTTAATGAATTTAGTGAGCAATGCATTAAAGTTTACAAAAGACGGTGAAGTTGAAATCGTAATAAAATTGATAAAAGTAGAAGGAAAAATGAATTTCTTAGACTTTTTGATAAAAGATAATGGCGTGGGTATTGCGATTATTGATCAAGGGAAAATTTTTGAGAAATTTGTTCAGGTAGGGCGTAAGGATGAGGATTATCAAGGAACAGGATTGGGACTTAGCATTGTAAAAAGATTGTTAGGGCTTTTTGGAAGTGTAATTACACTTGACAGCGATCTCGGAAAAGGCACTTCATTTACATTTGTTATTCCGTTCGAGCATGATTTGGCCAAAACAAAAAACATTATAAACGAAATTGAAGTGGATTTGACCTCTAGTGAAATCTATAATATTCTGGTGGTTGAAGATAATTTGATCAATCAGCTGGTAACCAAAAAGATTATCGAAAAGAATAATTATAATTGTAAAGTTGTCGATGACGGATTTGCGGCTCTTAGAATCTTGGAAACAGAAGTGTTTGACATGATTTTAATGGATATTAATATGCCGTTAATGAATGGGTTTGAAACCACAAAAAGAATTCGTTTAATGGGGATAGAAACGCCTGTGGTTGCGTTGACTGCTTTTGATAAAGACGAAATTACCGATGAAGCCATTTCGTCTGGAATCAATGATATTATTATAAAACCCTTTGAGCCTGTAAAACTCTTTAAAATAATCAATTACTTAATAAACGAAAAAAACGCTGTTTAATACCAGCGTTTTTTGTTTTGTTTAGAAGCACTTGATTTTCTCGATTTATGAGCACCGCCGCTTCTGTTAGAATTTTTAGGCTTCGGATCTCCTGCTTCTGGACTTCCAGAATGCCATTGATACGGATGGTCTGCTATCGTTTTTACGTCAACTTTTATTAATTTCTGAATGTCTTTCCAATACGGAAGTTCGTCTTTACCGCAAAAAGAAATTGCAATACCGCCATTTCCGGCGCGGCCCGTTCTTCCAATACGGTGAACATAAGTTTCGGGAATATTTGGCAGATCAAAGTTAATAACATACGGCAGCTGTTCGATGTCAATTCCTCTTGCTGCAATATCAGTAGCGACCAAAACGCCTACTTCTTTATTTTTAAAAGCATCCAAAACACGTTGTCTCGCATTTTGAGATTTGTCTCCGTGAATTGCTTCTGCTGGAATGTCTTTTTTACGAAGTGCTTTTACAACATTATCAGCACCGTGTTTTGTTCTTGAGAATACCAGTACGTTTGATAAATTTTCTTCTTTGATTAAATGATAAAGCAGGTTTCTTTTTTCTGTTTTGTCAACAAAATAAATACGCTGTTCTACATTTTCTGCTGTAGAAGAAACAGGAGATACTTCTACTTTTTCTGGATCCTGCAGGAACATTTCTGCCAATTCGCGTATCGCAATAGGCATCGTAGCAGAGAAAAGCAGTGTTTGTCTGTTTTTTGGCGTTAGTTTTACAATCTTTTTAACATCGTTTATAAAACCCATGTCCAGCATTTGATCGGCTTCATCTAGTACTAAAGTGTGCAGATGATTAAAATCAAGAAAACCTTGTTTGTGTAAATCCAGCAGACGTCCCGGAGTTGCAACCAGAATATCAACGCCGTTTTTTAGCGCATCAACCTGCGGGTTCTGAGAAACACCGCCAAAAATAGTAAGCTGCGTTAAATTGGTATATTTAGCATAAGTATCAAAACTCTGGCCTATTTGAACGGCTAATTCGCGCGTTGGCGTAACTACTAATGCACGTATTTGTTTGGCCTTTTTTGACGAACCGACAATGCGGTGTAATTGATGTATAATTGGAATAGCAAAAGCCGCTGTTTTTCCTGTTCCAGTTTGTGCGCAGCCGATTAAATCACGGCCGGAAAGAACAATCGGAATTGATTTTTCTTGAATTGGAGTAGGGTTTAAATAGCCTTCTTCAAATACGGCTTTTTGTATACTTTTTGAAAGTGATAGATCTTCGAATAACATATCTTAGGTATTAAAGCATTTTGGTTTAAAATACCAAAATGCTGTGCAAAGATAGGTTTATTCGATCAATCGTTTGTTTTAATTGACTTTTATTTAGCAAATGCCAAATTTAGAGAGAAAAACACAAGGGATAGAATTAGTCTTTTTCGATATTGGCCTTAATAAAATCGGTTACCAGGTACCCGATTAATTTACCAATCAAATTATTGTTGGGAGCATTGTCTAAATCGGGTGCGCCTTCGCAAATGTGCAGATAAGCGGCATTTTTGTGTTCGCCGAAAAAAGACACAAATTGTCTCAATTCTTCTACAGAAAACCCGCTGATTGTCATGGCGCTGCTGGCAATATTTGGAATGGCGTCTAAGTCAATTTCGATTCCAAAAGCATCATTTTTTATAAAATCCAGTGCCGTAATCATTTCACGGTTAAAATCTTTTTCTTTTCGGATGTTTACGCTGTCGTAAGTATTGTAGCGTACACGATCTTCGAGCTTTTTAATGATGTCTAAAACGCTTTTTGAAGTATAATTTTCATGCAGTCCAAAAATAAAGTATTTCTTTAAAAAACCTTCTTCGTAAGCATAAGAAAATCCGTTGCCGCTATGACGGCCTTCTAGAATTCTAAAATCTGAGTGCGCATCAAAATTTACTGCATTTACAGGCTTTCCTTTCGCTAAAGCGGCACCTTTTATATTTCCGTAAGCGTTATTATGACCGCCTCCGATTATGATAGGTGTTTTGCCGGCTTTAATAATAGTGAAAATAATATGAGAAACTTCTTTGTCTATTTTTTCGACTAACTGGCTTAATTTGGAACGATCGTCAATATCATTAAAATCAAGGTTTTCAACATCGCGCATTTCTTGTGCGACATTAATATGCCCCAATACAATAATCTGGCTTCCTTTAGAAAAACGGTTGTGCTGAATATTAGCAATACTCTTTATCGCACTCTGCCAGGCAGAAGCGGCTCCGGGTCTTCCGTAGTTGGCGCGTACGCCGATATCTTCGGGAATTCCTAAAAGTACGTATTTAGCTTCACTTTCTTTTAGAAAATTAACGATGTCAGCTCCAGCGGGAATGACAATCATTTTTTCTCCAAACTTGATCTCACCGCTTCTGTGATTGGTTACCTTCGCTAAATCATTTATAGTAAAACGCGTTAATTTCTCCATGAAAAAAATTTATTCTTCAAAAATAATATAATTGTAGAAACTTACGTTATTACCTTATATTAATTCTTAAATTTGTTTTTAAAGAAAATTATTTAAATATGGAAAACCCAAAGAACAACAATTCAAGTCTAAAAGCGGTAATCGCAGTTTTAGCAGTCCTACTAATTGGTAGTTTAGTGTATATTTTTAAATTGTCATCAGATTCTGATGTTACAAAAACAGAATTGACAACAACCTTAACAGAGAAAGAATCTGTTATGAAAGATTTGCAGGAGTTAAAAGCCACTTATGATGCTGCAATCGCTGAAAATACGTCAATGTCTGACGAATTAATTCAGGAAAGAGATAAAGTTGTAGCTTTGATGGACGATTTAAACAAATCTAAAGGAGATGTTTCTAAATACAGATCTCAAGTACAGGCAATGCAAAGCAAAATGAAAACTTTGGTTGCAGAAAATGATGAGTTGAAAAAACAAAATGGTGTTTTAACTACTCAAAGAGACAGTACAATTGTAGTTTTAGGAGAATCTAAAAAATACAATGAAGTTTTAGTTGGTCAAAACGAAGAGTTGGCAAAAACAGTTGAAAAAGGTTCTAAATTATCAGTTTTGAATACTAAAACAGCTGCTTACAAATTGAAAAGCTCTGGAAAACAAGTTGAAACTGATAAAGCTAGCCGTGCAGATGTTTTAAAAATCAGCTTTACAATTGCTGAAAACCAAATTGCTAAATCTGGTGATAAAACATATTATGTACAAGTTATCGATGCTAAAAACAATGTTTTAGGAGATAAGAAAACGGAAAGCTTTGGAGAGAATTCTTTAACATACAGCTTTAAAACTACAGTACAGTACGAAAACAAATCGGTAAATGTTGTACAGGATCTTCCTGGAAAAGACTTTGCTAAAGGAACTTATTTTATCAATGTATTTGATAATGATGAATTAGTATCTAAAACTAGTTTCAGTTTAAGATAATCGGCCAAAGGGCATAATACCACTAAGATATTAAAGGTCTGTGATTTTCTCACAGACCTTTTTTTATGGTTGTTTTTAATTAAGAATTTTTCCTTCAATGAAAACGGTATCTATTAAATTGCTTCCAAACGCGTACGGAATTTGATAATAAGATGAAACAGGCTTTGTGAGGATTATATTGGCTTTTTTGCCTTTTGTGATACTTCCGTGGGTTTCTGAAAGTCCCATTGCATAAGCGCCGTTTATTGTTGCTGCATTTATGGCTTCTTCGGGAGTCATTTTCATTTTAATACAGGCCGTTGCCACTACAAAATTCATATTTCCAGATGGAGTAGAGCCGGGATTAAAATCGGTTGCTAAGGCTATAGGTAAACCTGCTTGAATCATTTCGCGGGCGGGTGTGTACGGTATGCTTAAGAAATAAGAACAAGAAGGCAGTGCTACAGGCATTGTTTCTGAGTTTTTTAAAGCTTCAATATCTTCTGCTGTCATAATTTCAAGATGATCAACAGAAAGGGCATTAAATTTAACCCCAGCCTGAATACCGCCAATAGAATTGAATTGATTGACGTGGATTTTTGGTTTCAAGTCAAAAGCCAGTCCAGCTTCCATAATTTTTTCAGTTTCTTCTACAGAAAAATAACCGCTTTCGCAAAATACATCTACATAATCGGCCAGGTTGTTTTTGGCAATTTCGGGCAGCATTTCATTGATGATTTCATCAAGATAACCAGCTTTGTTTTCTTTGTAATGCAATGGAAAAGCATGTGCTCCCAAAAAAGTAGCTTTTATAGTTATGGGATAGTTTTCTGCTAACTTTTTAATTACACGGAGTATTTTCAGCTCGCCGTCAACCGTTAATCCGTAGCCTGATTTTATTTCTACGGCGCCCGTTCCTAAACGCATTACTTCTTCAAGACGTATTTTAGACTGTTCGTAGATTTCTTCTTCGGTACTGTCGTTGAGTTTTTTGGCTGAATTTAAAATACCGCCGCCGCGGCTGGCGATTTCTTCATAAGATAATCCGTTAATACGATCCACAAATTCCTGCTCGCGATTGCCTGCATATACAATATGCGTATGACTGTCGCACCAAGAAGGAAGAACGACTTTACCTGTCGCATCTATAATCTTGTCGGCGTTAATTTTAGGGAGATTTTCCATTGATCCAAAATCTTCTATAAGACCGTCTTTTAGAAATAAAAAAGCATTTTTAATGGTAGGAAGTTCTGCCATTTCGGCTCCTGAAACTTTAGCGATTGAAGTTTCGCGAACCTGAAGCAGTTCTTGTATGTTGGTAATTAATGTTGTCATTATTGATATTGTTATAAAATACAAATTTGCTTCGCCTATTCACTTCGTTCGAGTCACAAATTATCACGAACTAATCCGTGAAATCTGTGAAATTTGAGTTTTTATTTTTTTTTTTACTTTTCCTATTCTGAAACGGTAATTTCGAACATTTTACTCCAGTTTTTTCCTGTTACAAAAATGGTTTTGGTTTTTGGGTTGTAAGCAATTCCGTTAAGAACATCGTCTGTTGTAATGTCAGTCATTGTTTTTCTTAAGCCAGATAAATCAAGAATTTGCTCAACTGCGCCAGAATTTGGATTTACAACTGCAATAGCATCTTTAAACCAAATGTTAGCGTAAATTTTTCCATTAATCCACTCAATTTCATTTACCGCTTTGATTTTTGAACTTCCTGAATAAACGTTAACATAGTCGATCATTTTTTGATTAGCAGGGTCAACTTTCCAGATTTTTTCAGTTCCATCTGTTTGATAAATGTTTTTGCCGTCATTTGTCATTCCCCAGCCTTCGATGTCTTTCTCAAAATCAAACGTTTTTTCAAGTTTTAATGTTTTAGCATCGTAGATAAATCCTTTTTTGTTTTTATAAGTTAACTGAAATAATTTTCCGTTTACAAAAGTGATTCCTTCTCCAAAATACTGCTGGTCTAAGTCGATTTGTTTAAAAACTTTTCCAGTTTTATAATCGTATTTTTTAATGAAAGAAGCACCTTCCTGACCTGTACTTTCGTACAAAGTATCATTGTAAAACTCTAAACCTTCTGTAAAAGCTTTTTTGTCGTGAGAAAAGGTATTTACAACTTTATATTTTAAAAGTTTTGGTTCAATATCCGAAACGAGTTCAATTCTTTTTGTTGCATCAGAGGAATCGTCACCAAAATAAACGGTTGCTTTTAGATATTGATAACCTAATTTTTGATCGATTAATTCAAATCTAAAATCTTTTGCACCTTTTGTGCTTCCAACTCTTTGATCGTTTATGAAGTACGCAACGCTGTCGATTTCTTTCGATTTTGGGTTTAAAATTCCAATTGTAAGCGGTTCTTTTTGCGTAAAATGAGCCGGAAAAGCACTATCATCAATAGTAAATAAAGAATTTTCGCCTTTATTTTTTTCTCCGCATCCGATTAATGTGATTCCTAATAAAATGACAGATAGGAAGTTATATGTTTTCATGGTTAAAAATTTGAATAAGCCAATATACGATGATATTTTTATAGCTACAAAGTTCTTGCAAAAATATAAAAAGGTTGTATATTTGCACCGGCAAGTCCTACACGACCAGCTCCTGCAGACTCCCCCAGGATGGGAACATAGCAAGGGTACGTGGTTGAGCGGTGCGATGTAGGTCGCTTGCCATTTTTTATTTTTTAGAATTTGTATAAAAGTAGTCTTCCTTCGGGAGGATTTTTTTATTTTTACCCTAATTGAAGTTAGAAGTCATTGGTTAAAAGTTAAGGGTAAATGCTTTGTATGCGGCTCAAAATAAGACCAATTGAAAAAAAAATATAACTCATAACCTATAACTTATAACTAATAAAAAATGAGTAAAGTCGTTTTAATTACAGGCGGTTCATCTGGAATCGGAAAATCTATTGGGGAATTTTTGCATCAAAAAGGTTTTGTGGTGTATGGAACGAGCAGAAATCCTGAAAAAGTTTTAAATTCTGTTTTTCCGCTTGTTGCTTTAGATGTTCGTAACGTCGAATCTATCAAAAGTGCGGTTGCAAAGGTTATCGAAACTTCTGGAAGATTGGATATTGTGATTAATAATGCGGGTGTTGGTATTACAGGACCTTTAGAAGAAATTCCGACAGAAGAAATCAGAAATAATTTTGAAACTAATTTTTTTGGACCAATTGAGGTAATGAAAGCGGTTCTGCCGCAAATGCGTGCACAGCAATCGGGACTTATTATTAATATTACGTCAATTGCGGGCTATATGGGATTGCCGTACAGAAGCGTTTATTCGGCTTCAAAAGGAGCTTTAGAATTGATTACAGAAGCGCTGCGAATGGAAGTGAAGTCTTTTGGAATTGAAATTACGAATGTTGCGCCAGGCGATTTTGCGACTAATATTGCTGCCGGCCGTTATCATGCTCCAGTTGTTAAGGATTCTGCTTACGAAAAAGTATATGGAGGTATTTTGGCTACGATGAATGATCATGTAGATGCAGGAAGTAATCCGAATGAAATGGCAGAAGCTGTTTATAAAATCATTCAGACTCAAAAACCAAATGTGCATTATAAAGTCGGGGCTTTTATGCAGAAGTTCTCAATTGTTTTAAAACGCGCACTTCCGGATAAGATGTACGAGAAGATGCTTATGAATCATTATAAATTGTAACGCTATGGATAAGATTATAGAGTTTGTGCCTGCTATTTTTGCGGTTTTAATTTTTTTGGTTATTTGGTTTGTAATTCGCAGAATTGTGAGTGCTTTAAGTGATAAGATTAATAACTCTGAAATTCAGAAAGAAGAAATGCTTACAGTTCTTCAAGAGATTAGAGATGAGTTAAAAGAATTAAACAAGAAAAAATCTTCTGGAAACTTATAAATGATTATGTTTTAGCTGTATTTGAAACAATAGGACCTATTTTTAAGATTGAAAGTAAATTTATTGTTTACTATTTATTTTGTGAATTTTAGTAGAATTTGCAAATTGATTTTGTTTTTGAAATTGTTATTGATATTGATTTTGTAATTTTGCAGCTAAATTTGCGTGAGGGATAGAAGCAGACTACCGAAGTAGTGCGGATAGCCCGACCAGATTTGAAAAAGGCGCTCATAATCGTTTTGTTGAGTGCGCCTTTTATAAATCTGGTCACGCCCAGTTTATCAACACAATTTAAATAATATAAATTATGAAATTTTTTATTGACACAGCTAATTTAGCTCAAATTAAAGAAGCACAGGCTTTAGGTGTTTTGGATGGTGTAACAACTAACCCGTCATTGATGGCAAAAGAAGGTATTACCGGAAAAAACAACATCTTGAAGCATTATGTTGATATTTGCAATCTTGTAGAAGGTGATGTAAGTGCTGAAGTTAATGCCCTTGATTTTGACGGAATGGTTAAAGAAGGTGAGGAGCTGGCTGAATTACATGACCAAATCGTAGTAAAATTACCGATGACGAAAGAAGGTGTAATGGCTGCTAAATATTTTTCTGATAAAGGAATTAAAACAAACGTAACGCTTGTTTTCTCTGCTGGACAGGCTTTGCTGGCTGCAAAAGCAGGTGCAACTTATGTTTCTCCTTTTATTGGTCGTTTGGATGATGTTTCTACAGATGGTTTGAACTTGATTCAGGAAATTAGAGAAATCTACGATAACTATGGTTATGAGACTCAAATTTTGGCTGCTTCTGTACGTCACACGATGCATATTGTAAATTGTGCTAAAATTGGTGCTGATGTTATGACTGGACCTCTTTCTGCAATTTACGGATTGTTGAAACATCCTTTAACTGATATTGGTTTAGCGCAGTTCGTAGCTGACTTTGAGAAAGGAAATAAGTAATCCTGAGATACTTATAAAATTAAAATCGTCTTTTTTCTAACGAGAAAAGGCGATTTTTTTTTACTTTTATATCAATCTTAAACTATTGATTATGAAAGTGATATTGGTAATGCTGTCTTTTTTTGCTGCTAGTTTTTCGATAACTGCCCAAGCTGCAAAAGTAATTACTTCGGTAAATGAGGCTGGGGATGTAGCGACGTATGAATTGGATTGTTCGGTTAAATTTCAAACGCTGGCCAAGGGACTGCGATACAATATCACACGCCACGAGTTTAAGGGACCTGAAATGAAAAACTCGTATAGGTTACTGCTGGTTATGGATGGATTTTATTCGAAGACCTTGAATAGTGAAATGACTATTGCTGCGGTTTTGAGTGATGGTACGGTATTGAAGGCTAGAAAGACGATAGAAGACGATGGTTTTTTTGATGGTGCCTGTACGTTGAAAATTAAAGATCCTAAAGCGCTTTTAGATGCCAATATTGATAAAATTATAGTGCATGCGGACAAAGATGTAGTTTATACGATTTCTGCGCAGAATAAAGCTGTTTTTAAAAAGAACTTGAGTAATGTTATTAATGCCAAGTAAAGAGGCTGAGGTTCTGAGTTGGTAAGATTCTAAGGTTTATTTTTTTTGAATAAAAAAAATCCAAATTCCGTTATTAAAATTGGAATTTGGATTTTTCTTATATTGGAATTTTTTAAATCTTAGTGTCCTCCACCAGCACTTTCTATGTGGCTAATACCTTGTCTTTTTAAGATTTTTGGGCAGTAGAAGCCGTAGAATCCTAAATAGGCAAAACCTAGAAGTGGCACGATATAAGAGAAGTGTGTATATGTGATTCCGAAAATTCCGTCTGGATTTGTTGCGTCTAAGTCACAAATACTTCCTTGGATAAGTGGGATTACACCACCTCCAAGAATCATCATGATTAAGAAAGAAGATGCTTTTCCGGTGTTTTTTCCTAAACCTGCGATCGCTAAATCGAAGATTGAAGGCCACATGATCGATAAGAATAGTCCGCCAGAAATAAAGAAGAATTTAGCGATTTGCGGATCTGGCCACACTAATCCTAAAATCATCATTACTAATCCTGAGATTCCGAAAAGCATTAAAGTTTTTCCAGCATTTTTACCTCCTACAAAACTTACTGCAATGAATAGCAGAATCCAAATTGGATAAATGTAGAATGAAGAAACGTCGTGTGCTGCAAAGATATTAGCTCCAATAATTACTCCAAAAGCTACTGCAGGAACAATAAATTTAAGAGCTGTATTTACTAAGTTTGAAGTGTTGAATACGTTTGCACCGCCATTCCAGCGGCCGATCATTAAACTTCCCCAGTAAAGAGCGATAAATGGCGCAATAGCGTCTTCAAGAACGTTTCCGAATTCGCTTGTGTGTAATAAGGCAGGTAAATTACTAATGATGGTAACTTCTGTTCCAACATAAATAAAGATACCTAACATTCCTAAGTATAATTGCGGGTAGTCTAAAATATTGAATTTACTGTGTTTTTCTTTAATTACAGCTTCTTCCTCTTTTGCAGGGTTTTCGATTTTAGAAAAATTCATGAAAACCGCAACAACGATAAAAGCAAGACCTAAAATAATGAAAGGCAGTTTGATATCTTCTAAAGAAAGTGCTGTTTTTTTATCGTCGCCCATTCCGAACAAAGCGATACCAAGTAAAATAGCTCCGATTGTTGTACCAAAAGAGTTGATTCCTCCTGCAAGGGTCAAACGGTGTGCTCCAGTTTCTGGACTTCCCATTTTAATCGCTAACGGATTGGCAACAATTTGTTGGATTGAGAATCCTAATCCTACTGTAAATAAAGCAGTTAAAAAGAAAGGGAAACTTTGGATTGTAGCTGCTGGAACGAATAAGAACGATCCTACTGCAGATAAAATTAATCCGGCAGATAATGTTTTTTTGTAGCCGTATTTTTGTAAAACGTCTACTTTAAGAGAAACGATGAAGAATATGATAGATCCTACAAAGTACGCTGCATAGAAGGCCCATGCTACTAATTGTGATTGTACTTGCGATAACGTAAATACTTTTTTGAATACTGGAATCAGGATATCATTGGCAGAACCAACAAATCCCCAAAAGAAGAAAACAATTATCAACGAGATAAATTGTCCCCACTTGGTTTGTACATTTTCTGAAGTCATAATAATGATGAGGTTAATTTTTTTTTATATTTCTGTTTTTTGAAGACCGTAAATATATTTCTTACGATTAGTAAAAAAAAATAAAAAGGTATAAATAATGTTAAATTTATACCAACGACACTATTTTTTCAACAAAGTGTTAATTTTAACCACTTTAGAAAACGGATTTCGTAATTGTATTATTCCAATATCTTGTTTTTGACTTCTTTGCTGTAGTTTCGGCCTATCGGAATGGTATAAGATTGGATCTGGATTCGGTTTCCTTCGATAGATTTTACTTTATTCAAGGCAATTACAAAAGATTTATGGATGCGTAAAAAACGATCGGAAGGAAGTTCTTCTGATAACGAAGTGAGTGATTTATGGGTAATATAGGTTTTGTCTGGTGTTACTACTTTTATGTATTCTTTCATTCCTTCAACAAACAAAATTTCTTCAATATTAATCTTCATCATTTTTTTATCGACTTTGATAAAAATATGCGAATCACCTTTGGCGGTTTCTACTTTGATATTGTTTTTAAGATTGTATTCGGTAGTAATTTTGTTGATGCATTTTATAAATCGAGGAAGTGGTATTGGTTTTACCAAATAATCTAAAACGTCTAGATCGTAACTTTCGGCGGCAAATTCTCTAAAAGCGGTAGTTATAATCACTTTGGTTTTGTTTTCTATCAAACTAATAAGTTCAAATCCGGTCATCATGGGCATGTTGATGTCTAAGAAAACAGCGTCAACATTTGCAGTGTTGATGAAATCAAGAGCTTCTAGTGAATTATTGAATGTTCCTACTATTTCAAAATCTGTAAAATTAGTAAAGTAATTTTGCAGGACTTTGATAGCCAGTGGTTCATCATCAACTATAACGCATTTAATCTTCATTATGGATAGGTATTTGTAAACGGATTATGTAAAAATTTAGTTTGGTAGTTTGTTTGAGACTAAAATCGCTTTTGTAAATCAGTTTTAGTCGTTTTTTGGTATTTCTCAAACCAATGCCGCTTTTTGGATTTTGATATTGTGAAATTACGAAATTATTTAAGATTTCAAAGTCTAGGGTTTGATTGTCAATAACTTTGCAGTTGATCTTTATTTTAAGATTCTTATTGTTTAAACTCCCGTGTTTAAAAGCATTCTCTACCAATGAAATAAAAATTAAAGGCGGTACCGATACGTCTTCAATATTCGATTCGAGATTTATGGTAACTTCTACATTTTCAAATCGCAGTTTTTCGATTTCGATATAGTTTTGAATATAATCGATTTCTTTTAATAAAGGAACAAATTTGGTTCCTTTAACATCATACAATACATATTCCATCAAATTGGAAAGTTTGATGATGACGTCGGGAACTTTATTAGAAGATTCTAAAGAAAGCGCGTACAGATTATTTAAGGTATTAAAGAAAAAATGCGGCTGAATCTGGTTTTCCAGGTATTTTAATTTGATTTTGAACTGGTTTTCTCGTAAAGATCTGTTTCGCTCCCTTTCTCGCAGCCATGTTAATGTCAAGTAAACAGAAGAAGCCATGGCCAGAACGTACAATTCGCCAATGCAGACTGCGACAATATGATTAATCTCGAACGGGTGGTATTCGCGATTGGCTTCTGGCCAGATATTTTCGGATACAATATAGTAGGTAAGAGCAGTCTTTAATAAATAAACCCCAAACAGACTTAATAGCAGTGCGATGGTATATTGAAAATATTTTTGTTTTAAAACATATTTTGGAACTAAAACAAAAAGGTTGAAGTAAACCAAAGGTACATGAAGTGAAAACTCTATTAAGTTCGATTTGAAGGAATACGGATAATCATTAAAGTAAGCTCCCCACCTAAGAAAGTTTAATGTAAAGTAACTGCCCCAAAACCAAAGGTGGTTTTGCAGTTTTATATCAAACTTAACTTTTTTAATTTCTTTCAATTAATAAAAATGTGAGATTATTGCTGTTTTTGTGTGATTGTAATTTTTATGCAACTTTAAACAATTAGTTGCAAAGTGACAATTCTTTTGAATAAAAAAACGATAAAAAAGTGAAAAAATAAATTATTTCATAAGTAAAACGTTTTCGTGTAGCGTATTATTGAATGGTTTAAGCTTCTCAGTCTTATAAGCTTATTGATCAAGCAATATACTTTAATAATAATTAGGTAAAATGAGTTTTTTAGTGTTTTTTATTGATGAAATTAATAGAAATGCTATTGTTTGTGAATCGAAAAACGTTTTCGTAAAACGCATTATTGAATAATTCATGTCGTTCGTTTAAAATTTTAGGCTGTTGGTTTAATTTATTTTTTTTAACAATGTCTTAAGAATAATTTTACCTCATAACTAACAAAATAAAATAAACATGAAAAAAATTTTCTTAATCTTTATGATTGTTTTTACTGCGCAAGTTTCGCTTGCTCAAGTAAAAAATGTCAAAGGTGTGATTACGGATTCTGACGGAATGCCATTGCCAGGGGCATCTGTTGCTGTACAAGGAGGTCAAAAAGGTACAAGTACCGATTTTGATGGATTGTATTCAATTGAAGTTCAAAAAGGGCAGACTTTAGTTTTTACATATGTAGGGCTGGAGACGCAGTCAATAGTTGTAGGAGATGGTTCTACTATTAATGTAAAATTAGTTCAAGGAGCTTCAAATGCTTTAAATGAGGTTGTAGTTACTTCATTAGGTATTAAAAAGACAAAAAAATCATTAGCATATGCAGCACAAGAACTTAAAGGAGAAGAATTAACTCGTGTAAAAGATGCCAACCTTATTAATACAGTAGCGGGTAAAATTGCTGGTGTTGCCGTAACGAGAAGTTCGTCTGGAGCGGGAGGAACTACAAAAGTTACTATTCGTGGTAATTCATCATTTGTAAACAATCAGCCATTATATGTTATTGACGGTATTCCATTATACAATGGAGGTTCTGGACAGCCAAACGGAACTTTTGGAGATTTGAATGGTGGTAATAAAGATGGTGGAGATGTAATATCTTTAATTAACCCTGATGATTACGAAGGAATGACAGTTCTTAAAGGTGCTGCTGCTTCTGTATTATACGGTTCTCAGGGAGCAAACGGGGTAATTTTATTATCTTCTAAAAAAGCGAAAGCTGGAGCAGAATCATTTAATGTTAACTCAGTAACAACATTTGAAAGCGCTGCTTATCTTCCAGAATTTCAATCAGATTATACTTCTAATGCTGGAGATCCAAGAAGCTGGGGAGCAAAACAAAAAGTAGAATCAGATAAAGATATAAAAGACTTTTTTGAAGTAGGTAATACGCAGATTACATCGATGACTTTTTCTAAAGCTACAGATGGGGCATCTACAGCTTTAAGTTATGCAAATACAGATTCTAATGGTATAGTTCCAGGAAATCATTTAAAGAAAAACAACTTTGGAATTCGTCAGACAAGCAAATTCTTCAAAGATAAATTAAGTGTTGCTGTTACAGCAAATTATGTTACTCAGACAATCAATAACAGACCAACAAATGGTTTGTATTTTAACCCAATCGCTGGTGTATACAGTCATCCAAGAGCATTTTCTCTTAATGATTTAAAAACATATGAAGTTTTTGATCCTGTAAAAAACATGATGCAGCAAAATTACCCAGGGTTTGCCGCTGTAAACGAAAGTAATGAAAACCCATATTGGCAGATTAACAAACAAAAATCTGTAGATCAAAATAATTTCTTTAACGGAGCAATTGCTTTAGATTATAAAATAGCAGAGTGGTTTCACTTAACTTCAAGATACAGCTACAATAGAAACGAAAGTAATTTCCAAAAAAGAATGTACGCAACTTCTGCAAGCTCAATTGTACATCCAACAGGAAGATATATCAATGCAAATTTGATCGGTACTCAAAATTATGCTGACTTAATTGCTTTAATTAATACTAAATTTTCTGAAAACTTTAGCTTTAATGGTACTTTAGGTACTAGTATCAATCATTCTAAAGTTACTGGATTAACAATCGATTCTGGTATTGGAGGCGGTTTAGTTTATGACAATATCTTTACGCTTGGAAACTTTGTAAGTAATAACGGAAATGTTCAAACAGGATCTGCAAGAGAAGTTCAGTCAGTATTTGCGGCTACTACTTTTGGTTACAAAGATTATTTATTCTTAGATCTTGCAGCAAGAAATGATTGGTCATCTACACTGGTAAATACACAAGATCCAGGATATTTCTATCCTTCTATTGGTGCCACTGCAATTCTTAGCGAAATGGCGACTATGCCAGAATTTATTAACTATGGTAAAGTTCGTGCTACATATGCTAAAGTTGGTAATGATATTGCGGCTTCAATTACAAGTCCTACATCTAGTATTGTTGCAGGAAATAACGTAAACCCTACGGTAGGACCAAAACCAGGAACAAGTTTAAAAAATGAGTTAAAATCGGAATTAGAGCTTGGTACTGAGTGGAGATTTTTTAATAACAGACTAGGTTTTGAATTGTCTTATTATACTTCAGAAACAAAAAACCAATTTCTTCAAGTTCCTGCAGAATCTACAAATGCTAACGGATATACTTTTTATGCTATTAATGCTGGTAGTATTTCTAACAAAGGATTTGAGATTGTTTTATCAGGTGATATTATTAGAGGTGAAAAATTCAATTGGGATACAAGAGTTAACTTTTCACAAAATAAGAGTAGAGTAAATGATATTCCTTCAGAATCAACAGGCGGAAGAATCGTTCTTACTGATCCAGGTTCTAACTCTTACAGATATTCATTAATTGAAGGAAGACCATTTGGTGTAATCGAAGGTTTTGACTTTAAAAAAGATGACCAAGGAAGAATCTTAGTTAATGATGATAATACATTACAAAGAACAGACTGGAAAGAAATCGGAAATGCAAATCCTGATTTTATGTTAGGATGGTCTAATACATTCAAAATTGGAGCATTTACTGCAAACATTTTATTGGACGGACGTTTTGGCGGAGAAGTACTTAGTTTAACGCAGGCAATCAATGATTTTAATGGTGTTTCTAAAGCAACAGGTGATGCTAGAAATGCTGGAGCTGTAAGTCTTAATGGTGTTAAAGCTAGTGACGGAACACCAGTAACTTCAATGGATCCTTATACATATTACACAAATACTTCAGGAAGAAACGGAGTTAGCAGCCAATATATTTATGATGCTACAAATGTAAGTGTTAGAGAGATTTCTGTTGGATATACATTCAATAAAGCAAAATTACCTTTTGTTCAAACAGCTACAATCTCTTTAATTGCTAGAAATTTATTCTTTATTTATAAAGATGCTCCATTTGATCCAAATGTGGCGCTAAGTACAGGTGAAGGTTTACAAGGTGTTGATGTATTCGGAATGCCGTCAACAAGAAGTATTGGTCTTAATTTAAACTTAACATTCTAATCTTTACAATCATGACATTAAATATATTAAAAAGAACAGCAATATGCTTCTCTCTTCTTGCAGCTTTTGGTTGTACAGATAATTTTGAGGACATAAACCAAAATCCTGTAGGAGCAACTACACCGGATTTGGAACAAAATTTTAACAATATAAAAAGTTTAATTAAGCCTGCCTTTACTAGACTTTATATATCAGATGTTACCTGGCAGTATCAATTACAGCAAAGTTTACAGGCAGATGGATGGTCAGGATATATGACAAGTCCAAATGAGTTTGGAGGTATCAATAACCATAATTACAACTTAAATCCAAACTGGAATGGTTATGCTTGGGATGATGCGTATGTAAATATCATTGCAAACTTGTTTAAAGTTGAGCAGAGAGCAAAAGGAAAATACGATCAGTTTTATGCATGGTCACTTATCATAAAAGTGGCAACTATGCAGCGTATCACAGACATGTACGGACCAGCGGTATATTCTAAATTTGGTGGTGAAGGTTTGGCTACTTATGATTCGCAAGAACAGATTTATACTCAAATGTTTAAAGATTTAGATTTTGCAGTTACAGATTTGTCTAAAAGAGTAGCTGACGGGGAAGTTTCTAAATTTACTGAAACGGATCAGTCAAATTATGCTGGAAGTTATGCGCAATGGGTAAAATATGCAAACTCACTTCGTCTGAGATTAGCAATTCGTATTGCTAAAGTAAATCCTGCATTAGCAAAAACAGAAGCTGAAAAAGCAGTAAGCCAGCCTATTGGTGTCTTTAAACTAAACGCAGATCTTATAAAAATTAAATCACCATTAGATTTAAATGTAATTGATGTAATGAGCCATGTTTGGGTTGGTCTAAATATGGGAGCTGATATGGAATCTATTTTAGGAGGATATGAAGATCCTAGAATGGCAAAATATTGGGAACCTTCTGAACAAGTTGCTGGTGAATATAGAGGTGTAAGAACTGGTATTGTATACCCAACGCCTTCAACTTACGCTAATTTTTCTAGAACTGGAGATAGAACAAGAACTGGAGAAGTTACTTGGATGTCAACTGCTGAGGTATATTTCTTAAGATCAGAAGGAGCTTTAAGAGGATGGAACATGAATGGTACTGCAAAAGATTTATATGAAGCAGGTATTAGAGCGTCGTTTGAGCAAAATGGTGTTGAGGGTGCAGCAGCTTACATCGCAGATGATGTTAAAGTAGCAAAAGATTATGTTGATCCTATCAATGCAGTAAATAATGCACCAGCAGTTTCTAAAGTTACAGTTGCCTGGGGAGCTACAAACGAAATCAATTTAGAAAAAATCATCACGCAAAAATGGATTGCTACCTATCCTGATGGACAAGAAGCATGGTCTGAGTATAGAAGAACAGGTTACCCTAAATTGTTTAGAATCACAAATAATAAAAGCGGTGGTATCATCAGTACTGCTTTAGGAGTAAGAAGACTTCCATTTGCACAATCTGAGGCATCAAACAATCCTAAAGGAGTTGAGTCTGGAGTTGCAGTCCTTGGCGGTCCTGATAACGGAGCTACCAGACTTTGGTGGGATGTTGATAAAGCAAACTTCTAAAAAAAAACAATAGAATTTAAGTTTGGTTAGTAAGAGGGTATAGGCGGCGAAAGCTGTCTATACTATTCTTTAACCAAAATGGTAATGACTTCAAAAAAAAAGAAAATGAAAAGTGCTTTAGAAATTAAACCTGACATCAGCTACAAGAGTGCAGGGAAATTTGAAGAAACAAGATTTGAAAAAATCCACAACGAAATTTTCAAAAGTTCTGCAGAAGCTTCTATAATAGTAGCACAGGAAATTGCGCAGCTGATTAGATCTAAACAAGAAAAAGGTAAATCATGTGTTTTGGGTCTTGCAACGGGTTCTTCGCCAATTAAGGTGTACGAAGAATTGGTTCGAATGCACAAAGAGGAAGGTCTAAGTTTTAGCAATGTAATCACTTTTAATCTGGATGAATATTATCCGATGACCAAAGAGAACAATCAGAGCTATCACTATTTCATGCATCAGCATCTTTTTAATCATATTGATATTAAACCTGAAAATGTTAATATTCCTGACGGAACTATCGCTCTCGAAGAACTGAATCAATATTGCATTGATTATGAAATGAATATTAAAAATGCAGGCGGTCTTGATTTTCAGCTTTTAGGAATTGGGCGTACGGGACACGTAGGTTTTAACGAACCAGGTTCTCACATTAATTCGGGAACGAGAATCATCACGCTGGATCATATCACGAGAGTAGATGCTTCGTCTGATTTTAACGGGATCGATAATGTTCCTAAAAGAGCTATTACAATGGGCGTTTCGACTATTATGAGGTCAAAACGTATTGTATTGATGGCTTGGGGACAGAATAAAGCCGAAATTATTAAAAGAACCATTCAGGGCGAAATCACCTCAGAGGTTCCTGCTACTTTCCTGCAGAATCATTCTAATGCAACATTTGTATTAGACCAGTCTGCAGCGTCAGAATTAACACGTTTCAAAACGCCTTGGCTGGTGGGAGAATGTCTTTGGACACCAGAATTAAAAAGCAAAGCCATTGTTTGGTTATGCCAGAAAACAAAACAATCTATTTTAAAATTAACAGACAGAGATTACAATAATAACGGAATGTCCGACTTGCTGGCTCAGGAAGGTTCTGCATATGATATGAACATCAATATGTTTAATATTCTGCAGCATACTATTACCGGCTGGCCAGGAGGAAAACCCAATACCGATGATTCTCATCGACCAGAAAGAGCCAATCCGGCAAAAAAGAGAGTCATTCTTTTCAGCCCGCATCCCGATGATGATGTGATTTCTATGGGGGGGACTTTTTCAAAATTAATCAAACAAGGACATGATGTTCATGTAGTATACCAGACTTCTGGAAATATTGCCGTTACAGATGATGAAGCATTAAAGTTTGCTGAGGTTGCAAGTGATTTTATAGGTAAAGAAGCAGCAGATATTAATTTTAAAGAAGTAATTACATTTTTAAACAATAAATCAGAAAACCAAATCGATTCTTTAGAAGTTAGAAAACTAAAAGGATTGATCAGAAGAAGAGAATCTTACGCAGCAACTCGCTATATCGGGTTGAAAGATGAAAATACACATTTCTTAGACCTTCCGTTTTACGAAACCGGACAGGTAAAGAAAAATCCGTTAGGACCAGAAGATATTGCAATTGTGAAAAATATTATTGCCACAATCAAACCGCATCAGGTTTTTGCTGCAGGAGATTTGGCCGATCCGCACGGTACGCACGAAGTTTGTCTCAATGCCATTTTTGCCGCAATGGGAGAGCTAAAAACAGAAAAGTACATGGACGACTGCTGGTTATGGCTTTACAGAGGCGCGTGGCACGAATGGGATATTCACGAAATCGACATGGCAGTACCGCTTTCTCCATCAGAAGTATTGCTAAAACGTCATGCGATTTTATACCACCAATCTCAAAAAGACAGAGTGATGTTTCAAGGAAATGATTCCAGAGAATTCTGGGTTAGAGCCGAAGACAGAAATAAAAACACAGCCGTTCTTTACGACGAGTTAGGTCTTGCAGAATACGAGGCCATTGAAGCTTTTAAGCGTTTTGACTATTAAAGTTATTTTTTTACGATTCGGTTTTTAACCGGATCAATAGCAAAATTCAGATCGATTTTATGCGAGAGTGAGGTTCAATAGAAGTCTTTCTGGGTTTTGTTTCTATTTCTAATTACAGATAGTACCGCGAGGATGCTATTTTACAAAAAACTAAAAAATGAAATATTTATTTGTACTACTATTAGCGGGTGTAACTGCTGGTGCTCAAATCACAAAAGAGCAGCTCAACCTTATGCCTTGGCCTCAGAATGTTGTTATAAACGAAGGTAATTTTGCTTTAAATAAAAACTTTAAAGTAAACATTACCGGAAATCCGAATTCAAGAATTTTTGGAGGAGTAACTCGTTTTTTGCGCCGTTTAGATGGTAGAACAGGTATTTTTTTCGAGCAGGGTTTTATAACCAAATTAAATGAATTTCCCGACGCATCACTTCAAATCAATTGTACCAAAAGCGGAAAAATTGGTTTGTACGAAGACGAAAGTTATCATTTAGATATAAAATCCAATAAAATCACGCTTAACGCTTCTAGTGATTTAGGCGCTTTGCATGGTTTAGAAACATTGTTGCAGCTGCTTCAAAACAATTCAAATTCATTTTATTTTCCAGTATCTCAGATTTCCGACTTTCCTCGTTTTACCTGGAGAGGATTAATGATTGACGCTTCTAGACATTTTCAGCCGATTGATGTGATTAAAAGAAACATTGATGGATTGGCTGCTATGAAAATGAATGTTTTTCACTGGCATTTGGTTGACGATCAAGGCTGGAGAATCGAAATGAAAAAACATCCGAGACTGATCGAATTAGCATCAGACGGGATGTATTACACACAGGAAGAAATTAAAAATATCGTTAAATACGCCGATCAGCGCGGTATTTTGATTGTTCCAGAAATAGATGTTCCAGGTCACGGATCCGCGATTTTGACTGCTTATCCAGAAATTGGCAGCAAAGTGATTACCGTTACCGGAGGAACTTCCGAAAAAAATATTCAAGGTACAGCAATAGCGACCTATGGAGTTGAAAGAAATGCAGGAATTTTTTCGCCTACATTAGATCCTTCAAACCCTAAAACCTATCAAATTCTAAGTGAAATTTTTGATGAGGTTTGCCCATTATTCCCAGGCGCTTATTTTCATATTGGGGGAGATGAAAATGAAGGAAAAGACTGGGATGCAAACCCTAAGATTCAAGAATTTAAAAAGAAACATAAGTTAAATACCAATCACGAACTGCAGACGTATTTTACCATGCAATTGGCCCCGATGCTTAAAAAACACGGCAAACAATTAATGGGATGGGAAGAAATTTTGACCAAAGATTTGTCTAAAGAAGCCATTGTACATTCTTGGAGAGGTCCAAACGAAGGAGTTGCAGCAGGTCAATCGTTAGTAAACGCTGTGAAAAAAGGATACAAAACAGTTCTTTCAAACGGCTATTATATTGATTTAATGTATCCGATAGCAAGTCATTATTTAAATGATCCAATGCCAAAAGACGCCACCTTAACAGCCGAAGAAAAAGCCAGAATTCTAGGAGGAGAAGCAACCATGTGGACAGAACTTGCAACACCAGAAACAATAGATTCTAGAGTTTGGCCAAGAACAGCAGCCATAGCAGAAAGATTGTGGTCTGCAGAAGATATTACCGATGTAGCAAACATGCGTAAACGTCTAGAAACCGTTTCGTTTAGACTAGAAGAATTAGGGCTGACTCACATTAGAAATAAAGCCGTTATTTTAAGAAATATTTCTAATAATCAGAATATTAAATCTTTAAACGAATTCACCAATGTCTGCGAACCTTTAAAAGGATATACCAGAAACAAAGGAGGGACAGAATATCAAATGTATTCACCGTTTACTCTTTTTGCAGACGCCTGCACATCCGATGCAAAAGATTCTTTAGCATTTAATGATGCTGTAAATGAGTATTTAAAATCAAAAACACCAGAAAACAAAGCCAAAGTAACAGCATTTTTTACCAAATGGATTGCAGTGAATAAGGGCTTAATTGAACTGGGAAATAATGCGCCGCTGGTACATTCGATTTTACCTCTTTCCAAAAAATTGAGTGATGCTTCGCAGGAATTGTTACTGGTTTTGGACAATAAATCGACAGTAAAAAAAGAAGATTTAAAAACACTTATCGAGCTGTGTAATACAAAAGAGCATGCCGATGTTGAGTTATCAGTATACGAAAGTCTTAAGAAATTGATTTAAAAATTTAGGTTTGGATTAGTGTTGAGTAATTGAATCGCCATCATATTGTTATTTAGAGTTAATAATAAATTATCTCTATTGGAAAATTCTGGTAGAGATAATTATGGCGGGTCACACAAAATGCTTTTTCAAATAGAATAAAAAATATGTTCCACAACATGATGTATGAAATGAATTATTAACCCTTAAAACCAAATAAAATAAGAAGAATAAAAAAGTAAACATGACAAAAAAGTATTTATAACGATTAAGGTTTCCCCAGATTTATCTTATTGAATTTAATACTGAATCTTTAAAGTTAAATTAAATAAATAACGAACTGCCTGCTAATGTTTTATGGAATTGGTAATAGTAGTATTTATTTAGAAATGTAATTAAAAATTAGTTTCCGGCAAGTGCAGTATTTACTGTCTAAGCTGATGATTATTTTGTATTGAATGCCAGTTCTGGTGCGCAGTACATTGAAAATTGGAGTATTTATTATCTATTAACCAATATTAATTAATTATGAAACATTATTACAGATTGCTTTTTTTGTTATTGTTTCCCTTACTTGCCGCAGCACAGCCAGCGCACGGTAAAAAAGTAGTAGGGTATTATGCGCAATGGTCGATCTACGCCCGGGACTTTAATGTTCCGAAGATTGACGGAAGTAAAATTACGCATTTGAATTATTCTTTCTATGGGACAACGTATGATCCTGCCCATCCGGAGAATACAAAACTGAAATGTTTGGATACCTATGCCGATTACGAGCATATGGAAGGCGGTATTCCGTGGGACGCACCCGTAAAAGGGAACTTTTATGATTTGATGAAATTAAAACAAAAGTACCCGCATCTTAAAATCTTAATTTCTGTTGGAGGATGGACAAAAGGTCAGGATCTTTCTCCAATTGCTGCAAGTCCTGCAGCTAGAGCAGCTCTTGCTGCAGACATGGCAAACTTCATTACAACATACCCTTTTATTGATGGTTTCGACATCGATTGGGAGTATCCGCTTTCTGGCGGGACAGACGGAACCGAAATTGTTAACGGTGCTCCGGTGCCTCCGCAAAAGTACAGCCCGGACGACAATAAAAATTTGGTTTATTTATTAAAAGCCATGCGTCAGGCAATGCCAAATAAACTGGTTACGATCGCTGCGGGAAACAATGTTAGAAATGTTTCGAAACAGTATCTTGGACCAAACAACAGAGCGCAATATGGCATGACCGAAGACATCTCGACCTATTGCGATTATATTACCTATTTTGGATATGATTTTGGTGGAAACTGGTACGACAAGACCTGCTACAACGCACCTTTATACGCCAGCGGCAATCCAAACGATCCGCTTTATGGCGCGGCGCAGTCAGAATCATTAGATGAATTAACAAATCAATATTTGAATGTTGTTGGTTTTCCTGCCAATAAGTTAATCATGGGACTGCCTTTTTACGGAAAAAAATTCGATCACGTTGCCGCTAACTCGACAAACGGATTATTCGTTTCAGCACCAAGAGATATTGTTCCAGGATGTACCAACCCGCAAAACCCAACTGGAACCTGGGATGGTTCTGGAGCGTGTGAAAAATCGGGAAGCATCGAAATCTGTGATTTGGTCGGAAATCCTGTAACCAATTCACATGCTTATTTAGATCCAAGTACAATGTTGGTAACACCTTCTGCAGCAGCTGCAGGATGGGTTCGATATTTTGACAATACAACCAAAGTGCCGTACTTATACAATTCGACTTTAAAACAGTTTATTTCTTATGAAGATAAACAATCGATGGATTTAAAAGTACAATACATAAAATCCAGAAATCTTGCTGGAGGTATGATTTGGGAATTATCTCAAGATACCAGAGGATCAATTCCGAATTCATTATTGAATCAAGTAGATACTTCGTTCGGAAGCGTTGTTCCTGGAACGGTAAGTATTGCAGGTTCTGTAAAAAACGGAGCAAACTTGGTTACCGATGTTACAGTAGAATTACGAAATGCAAGCAACGCTGTGATACAAACAGTGCTTTCTGCAACAGGAAACTTTACTTTCAATAATTTAACTTCAGGACAAAATTATTCACTTACAGCTGCAAAAGCGACTTATACTTTTGTGCCTGTTAGTTTGACAAACGTAACCGTTAATCAAACTGGTGTTACAATTCAGGGATCGCAGCCTGTTTATACAGTAAGCGGAACAGTTTTAGCTGGATCAACACCCGTTTCTGGTGTAACCGTTTCGGCAGTTTCAGGAAGCACAACATTAACAGCAGTTTCTAATGCGAGTGGTCTTTACAGCGTGGCAGGTTTAACAGCTGGATTAAATTTTACAGTTACAGCTGCAAAAACAGGATTCTCTTATACTCCGGCTTCTACAGTTTACAATGCAATAGATGCCAACAAAACATTGAATTTTACACAAGGAGCAGCTGTTGTAAATTACACAGTAAGCGGAACAGTTCTAAACGGAACAACTCCAGTTTCTGGCGTAACAGTTACGGCATCATCTACAGCAGGAACTGTTACAGCCGTTAGCAATTCAAGCGGAGTATATTCTCTAAGTTTAGCTTCTGGGGGAAATTATACCGTAACCGCTGCTTTAACAGGACAGACCTTTACGCCAGCTTCTACGGTTTATTCTAATTTGAATGCCAATAAAACCTTAAACTTTGTCCAAGATGTAGTTGCAACTTCAAGCAAAATCAGCGGAACAGTTAAAAACGGAGCAAATCCGGTTGCAGGAGCAAAAGTAGAATTGGTGCTGCCTTGGACAGACAATACGCACAATTGGAAAAGTGTTATCGCAACCACTGATGCACAAGGAAAATACAGTTTTGCTAATTCTGTGATAGACGGTTATACACAAGCTTTAAGTTTAAAATTAAATTCTTGGGAAAATGGAGAAGTAGCTTATTTTCCAAATAATCTGGCCAACTTTGCTATTCCTGCAAACCCGACAGTTTATAATTTCAATACCACTTCGACAGCAAAAGCCGCTTTGGCAGCAGCAAACTTGATCAGCGGAACCGTTAAAAACGGAACAACTCCGGTTGCTGGTGCAAAAGTAGAAATCGTTTTACCTTGGACAGATAATACACATAACTGGAAAAGTGTTTTAGCAACAACAGATGCATCAGGAAATTATACGTTCGATAATTCAGTTGTAGCAGGTTATACGCAAATTTTAAGTTTGAAATTAAATTCATGGGAAAACGGTGAAGTGACGTATTATCCAAACAACTTAACCAATTTCGCAGTTCCAACAACTCCAACAGTTTATAATTTTAATAGACAAGCAGTGGTTGCGACGAAACCAGTGGTTGCCATTACAGCGCCAACAGCTTCGGCGATTGCTATAAATTTAGGATCATCAATTAATTTTGTTGCAAGTGTTGGATTAAGCGCTGCTGATGCCACCACAATCTCATCTGTTGTATTTAGTTTAGATGGGCAAAGTTTGAGCGCTGCCAATTCTTCAGGAACTTATACAGCAGTTTGGACACCCGCAGCAAATCAGTTTGCGCTACCTCATACGTTAACCGTTACCGCTACTGCATCAAACGGAACAACCGATTCAAAAACATATAGTTTTACATTAACGTGTTCTGGTGCAAACTGCCCGAATTCATTACCTGTAATTACTTGGAATTCACCATCAAATACTACTGTAAACCAAAGTTCTTTTCAGGTTGTGCCAATTTCAGTTACAGCTGTTGATAGTGACGGATCAGTTTCTGGTGTTACCATTACAATCAATGGAGGTACATTTAACATGACAGCAGGTACAAATAATACTTATACGTATAATTTTACACCGGCTGCTTATCAGGATTATCCAGTGGTAATCAAAGCAACCGATAATAAAGCTGCTGTAACTACTTTAAACAATACTATTAAAATTGCTCCAGTGAGCACCAATAGATTCATTCCGCTTCCATCTAAAATTATTTTAGGATACGCACATTCTTGGGAAAATACTTCTGCTCCATTTTTATATTTTTCTCAAATGGTGGGAAGTAAGTTTAACGTAGTCGATTATTCTTTCGTAGAAACAGTGAATCGTGATGGTTATACACCAATATTAACTACAAACGACACCAGATATTTAACCAATGGTGTTTTCAATAAACAATTGTTGAAAAACGATATTAAATCCTTAAGAGATAGCGGCGTTCCTGTTATTGTTTCTATTGGAGGTCAAAATGGTCACGTTGTTTTAGAGAATGTAACTCAGAAAAATATTTTTGTTAATGGTCTAAAAGCAATTATTGACGAGTATCAATTTGATGGAGTTGATATTGATTTTGAAGGTGGATCAATGAATTTTAGTGCAGGAAATTTAAGGGATATTTCTTATGCCGGTATTTCGGCTTATCCAAGATTAAAAAACGTAGTAGATGCTTTCAAAGAATTAAAAGCCTATTATGGCCCTGGATTTTTATTAACTGCAGCTCCTGAAACGCAATACGTACAAGGAGGATATTCTACCTACACCGATACTTTTGGTTCCTTCCTGCCAATCATTCAAAACTTACGTAATGAATTGGATTTGTTAGCCGTACAATTGTACAACACAGGAGGAGAAAACGGATTAGACGGTCAATATTATGGTACTGCTAAGAAAGCAAACATGGTAACAGCCCTGACTGATATGATCATAAAAGGCTATAACATTGGGACAACAGGAATGCATTTTGACGGTTTACCAGCCTCAAAAGTGCTTATAGCATTGCCAGCTTGTCCAAGTGCAGCAGGCAGCGGTTATTTAACTCCGGCAGAAGGAATTAGTGCGATGCATTATTTAAGAACCGGAACCACTTTTTCAGGAAGAACCTACACGATGCAGCCAGGCGGACCGTATCCTTCTTTAAGAGGCTTAATGACTTGGTCTGTAAACTGGGATGCATCTTCTTGTGGTAATTCATCTGAATTATCAAAAGCATATGCGGCATATTTCGCATCACAAGGTGTATCTGCCAAAACACTGGCGCTTGACGACGTTTCTTTACAAAATAATGCTACAGTAGTTTATTTTAAAAATGAGGCATTATCGGTTAGTAACAGCACCGAGGAAGTTGCGCAAGTAGATGTATTTAATGCTACAGGACAATTATTGGTGCATCATAAAAACATTCAAAAAAATAAAGAAGTACTGCTTCAAAATTACAGTTTTTCGACTAAACAATTATTCGTTGTAATTGTAACAGACAAATCAGGAAACAAAAAATCATTCAAAGTGCTTAACTTTTTAAACTAAGCATAAATCAAGAATGACAATAAAACGAAGTAAAAAAAAATCTGGTAGGGTTAAAATTGAGTTTGGTTATTTATTTTTTAATCTATTTTTTATTTCGTATAAATGCAGCTTTAGGTAATTTGTTATTTGGTTTTTATTTAAAGAAGTGCATTAGAAACCCGACAATTTATTGTCGGGTTTTATTATTATATAAAGCATCAATTAAATTGAAATTCTAATCTATTTTGATATTTTTACTTCAAAATTAACAAACCAAACAAATGAAAATTATAAAGTACGTATTTTTAATTATTGGCCTGATTGCATTAGGCGGAGCATTGTATCTCTATCAAAACAAAAGAGAATTTTTAGATAAAGCAATAACAGTTCAGGGAACAGTAAAAGAATTAATATCTTCCAGATCTAAAAATTCTACAACTTATAAACCATTAGTTTCCTTTATAACAAAAGACGGAAAACAAATCGAATACACTTCATCAGTAAGCAGTAACCCTCCAAGTTATGAAGTGGGAGAAAAAGTAGAAATTTTCTACGATCCTGCTGATCCCTATGATGCCGATATTAACGGGTTTGCCTCTTTATGGCTTGGACCTTTAGTTTTAGGAATTTTAGGAATCATTTTCTTTTCAATTGGATTTTCTATTATTTTATTCGGAAGAATGAAACAAAAGAAAATAGAAGATTTAAAGTTTAATGGAAAATCTATTTCGACAAAATATGATCACGTAGAACTCAACCACAGTTACCAAGTAAATGGCAGAAGCCCCTTTCTTATTTACAGTCAGTGGCTTAATCCGGCAACTAACGAATTACATTTGTTTAAAAGTGATGATATTTGGTTTGATCCAACTGATTTTATTAAATCAGAAGAGATCAAAGTACTTATTGATCCAGTAAATCCAAAGAAATACTATATGGATATTTCATTTTTGCCAAAAGTAAATAGATAGCTTTAGCATCAAAACAGAATAAACTTTTAAGTAATTTTGCAGTTCATTTATTTATTTCATTTAATGAAAAAGCCAATCGTTTTTTTAATTTTCTTTTTAGTTTTTGCCAATTGTTTCAGTCAGAACAAATTTGAAAATCCAGAAGTTGATCCAATTTTAGTTCAAAAAAACTATGAAAGCTGGTCGGCTTATAACAAAACGATAATGCTTTCAAGGGATTTCACCCCTTTCAGTGCAGATTCAAAAGAAATAACCAAAGTAGAATTTCTAAATGCCTTAGTAAACGGAAACTTTATTCCAGTTCGCTTAAAAACTCAGGATTCGGTTTACAAGTATAAATTAGTCAAAATACTTCCCAAATCAGATACAAGCATCAAGGCGGCCATTAATCAGGAAGCCTTTGATGCTTTAAAAAATTATGAAATGGAAGGAAAACCTTTTCCTCAATTTTCCTTTAAAGATTTAGACGGAAATGAAGTTTCCAACGAAACCATGAAAGGCAAAATCATCGTAATAAAATGCTGGTACATTCACTGTGCCGCCTGCATCAAAGAATTTCCAGCCGTAAATGCATTAGTTTCAAAATACAAAGACAGAAATGATATTGTTTTTGTGAGTTTGGCAGAAGACACTCCAGAACAATTAAAAACATTTCTAGCCCGAAAACCATTGTCTTATTCCGTTATTCCGAACATGAAAGAATATATGAATAATACATTGCAATTGAATGCCTTTCCGACCCACTTCATTATCAATAAAGAAGGTAAAATCGCCAAAGTTTTGAATAATTACGAAAGCTTGGAAGTCGCTTTGGAGAAAGTTGCCGGAATTTAAACCATATAAGTGATATAAGATATTTTAATTTTTTTCTCATTTTTTGTCATTTCGATTTCTATGATAAAACCAAAATGACAAGATTGCGTGGTAATAATCTGAATAGAACAAAACTTTGCGTCTTAGCGCATTTGCGCGATTAAAATTACTACGCATTCCTTTTAAATGAACTTACTTAACTTATATGTTTCTAAAAGCTTCACACAATTACCGCATTCCTTTTAAATGAACTTACTTAACTTATATGTTAAAAAGCTTCGCACCATTACCGCATTCCTTTTAAATGAAACTTACTTAGCTTATATGTTTCTAAAAAGCTTCGCACCATTAGCGCATTCCTTTTAAATGAACTTACTTAACTTATATGTTTCTAAAAGCTTCGCACCATAACCGCATTCCTTTTAAATGAACTTACTTAACTTATATGTTTCTAAAAGCTTCGCACCATTACCGCATTCCTTTTAAATGAACTTACTTAACTTATATGTTTCTAAAAAGCTTCGCACCATTAGCGCATTCCTTTTAAATGAACTTACTTAACTTATATGTTTCTAAAAGCTTCGCACCATTACCGCATTCCCTTTAAATGAACTTATATCACTTATATGGTTCCAAAAACACAACAAAAACTTTGCTACTAAGCATCTTTGCAACTCTGAACCTTTTTCCTTACTTTTGCACCAAATTAATTAAAAAGACATTCATGTTAACAGTCAATAATTTATCAGTTCAATTTGGCAAACGAATTTTGTTTGACGAAGTAAATACCACATTCACTCACGGAAATATTTACGGCGTTATTGGAGCCAACGGTGCTGGAAAATCTACATTCTTAAAAATCATTTCAGGCGATATGGATCCGACTTCTGGGCATATCCATTTGGAGCCGGGAAAACGTATGTCGGTTTTAAACCAAAATCACAACATGTTTGATGAGCATACGGTTTTGGAAACGGTAATGATGGGAAATAAAGTTTTGTACGCTGTTAAAAAAGAAATGGATGAACTTTATTTAGACTACAACGACAAAAACGCCGATAGAATTGGAGAGCTTCAAGTTCAGTTTGAAGAAATGAACGGATGGAATGCAGATTCTGATGCCGCTTCGATGTTGTCTAACTTAGGAATCAACGAAGAGCATCACTATACTTTGATGGCCGATATGGAAGGAAAAATGAAAGTTCGTGTGCTTTTGGCGCAGGCACTTTTCGGAAATCCTGATGTATTGATTATGGATGAGCCTACCAACGACTTGGATTTTGAAACAATCGCTTGGTTAGAAAACTTCTTGGCAAACTACGAAAACACTGTAATTGTTGTCTCTCACGACCGTCACTTTCTGGATGCAGTTTGTACCCATATTTCAGATATTGATTTCGGAAAAATCAATCACTACTCAGGAAACTATACTTTCTGGTACGAGTCAAGCCAATTAGCGGCAAAACAACGTGCACAGCAAAACAAAAAAGCTGAAGAAAAGAAACAAGAATTAGAAGAATTTATTCGTCGTTTCAGCGCGAACGTTGCAAAATCGAAACAAGCAACTTCTCGTAAAAAAATGATTTCTAAATTGAATATTTCAGAAATTAAGCCTTCAAGCCGTCGTTACCCTGCGATTATCTTCGATCAGGATCGTGAAGCTGGAGATCAGATTCTGAATGTGCAGAACTTAGCAGCTTCTGTAGACGGAGAAGTTTTGTTTAAAGATGTTGATTTAAACATGGCAAAAGGCGATAAAATAGTGCTTTTCTCAAAAGATTCGCGTGCTACAACGGCTTTCTATGAAATCTTAAACGGTGAACAAAAAGCAGATGCAGGAACTTTTGATTGGGGAATTACAACCAACCAAGCGTATCTTCCGGCAGAAAACCATAAATATTTCGAAAACGATCTGACTTTGGTAGATTGGTTACGCCAATACGCAAAAACAGAAGAAGAACGCGATGAGGTTTTTATTAGAGGATTTTTAGGAAAAATGATTTTCTCTGGAGAAGAAGCTTTAAAAACTTCTCGTGTATTATCTGGAGGAGAAAAAGTGCGTTGTATGTTATCAAGAATGATGATGGAGCGTGCTAATATCTTAATGCTGGACGAACCAACAAACCACTTAGATTTAGAGTCTATTACTGCGTTTAACAATTCGTTGAAAAACTTTAAAGGTTCTGTAATTTTTACAACGCATGACCACGAGTTTGCACAAACGGTTGGTAATAGAGTAGTAGAGCTTACGCCAAACGGAGTAATTGACCGTTACATGACATTTGACGAATATCTTGATGATGAAAAGATTCAGGAACAAAGAAAAAAGATGTACAATCTTTAAATCTTATAAATTCCAATATTAATCCCGTCCCGAAGTTTCGGGATCGGGACCAAATTCCAACAACTTTGTCAAAGTTTAAAACTTTGACAAAGTTCTATTCATAAAAAAAATCCCAAATTCCGTTCTAATTGGAATTTGGGATTTTTTATTTTATAATTATTTCTTTTATTTCTTTCCAAGAAATTTACTGATAAGAAAAAAGATAACAGCAACGATAAAAATTACGAGAAAGATCCCGAAGCCCATTCCGGCTTTAAAAATGTCCCCAATTACCTCACAGCTTGTAAATGAAAATAGTATCACGAATACCATTAACAATCGTAGTATTTTATTTTGCATGACTTTAATGTTTTAAATTGCTCTAATAAAATTACTTCAAGAAACGGAGAAATGTTTTATATAATTTTTTGGAAATGTTTTAGGATTTGGAGATTAAAGTTATAATGTTTAGTTAAAACCATTTATGATTTTTAAATATTCTTTATCGGATAAATATCCTTTTAGTTTCAAGTCAATTTTCTTTAAATCGGGATTGTAAATCGCTTCTATCTTTTCTCCATGCAAAAAATGATACCAGTTAGAAGCTAATATTAAATTGTCCTGTTCTTTTGATAACATTTCGTAATCGGTATTTTTTGAGTAATTATATTTCTCCGAAAGATATTCTGTCTCTGTAATATGTATTTCACATGGTTTAAAATTACACATTGCGGATTCTGATGCAAAAACAACTTTCTTTTTTCCTGATGCTACAGTGTCAGTTTCAGATGCCGAAACGAGTAAACATAAATCTTTCTTCGTTTTGTTTTTGAATATTACAACTCCCTTTCGCGGATTATTTTTAGCTTCTAAGGTAAAATCTGCGCAACAACATCCTTGGTTTAATTCATAGATTTCATTTTCTTTAAATTTGGTTATAAAGTCATAACTTCCGTCAGCATAAGTAACTTTGTAGGTGTCAAAATTATTTTTTTTTACTGGAATATGAAGGACTGAATCATTTTCTTTAAATGTTATTCCGTTAAATTCAAATTTTAAAGGCGCTTCAGTTTCCCTGCCATTTGGGTATATTTTTGTTTTTAATTTGATTGTAGCGGTTTGCCCAAAACTGCTTACACAAATAAACAGGAATAGAACTAAAAGGTTTTCTTTCATTAGTCTTTGACTATATAATTATAAATTGTTACTCTCCAATAGTCCCAGTTTTTACGTTACCAGCCCGTTTATAACTAGCAGTAATTACACCTTTTGGCGTCACTGTACTTTCGATTAATGTAAATGCTGAAGGAATTGAACCATCATCAAATAATTTTTTTCCTTTACCCAAAATGATCGGATAAATTAAAAGCCCAAGTTCATCAACTAAATCATGTTGCAGTAAAAGCTGTACGAGTGTTGCGCTTCCCCAGACTTTTATAGCGCCGCCGTCTGAATTTTTAAGCTTTTTAATATCTTCTACAGCGGAAAGAAATTCTGAGTTTTCCCAATCCGATTCTTTTCTCGTTGTCGATAAAACGTATTTGGTAACCTCATTAATTCCCGGCCATCCCTCTGCATGTTTTGGCCAATAATCTTCAAAAATATCAAATGTTTTTCTGCCCAAAAGAATATCCGAAGGTTTCATTTGTTCCTGCATGACTTTTCCAGATTCTTCATCTCCAAATGGCGCCACCCAGCCTCCATATTCAAAACCACCCGATGTATCTTCTTCAGGGCCGCCTGGTGCCTGCATTACTCCGTCGATTGTAATCATGGATATTACGATTATTTTTCTCATGATTTTGAGTTTTTAAATTCAATTTAAAATTACTTAAAAAATTAAAGAAATATGCTATAGAATTTTTTAGAAATTTTTTAGGATTTGGAGATAAATACCAGAAAAAAAAAGAGCCATCGGCCCGGCTAAATTATTTTAGGGCCGGATTTTAATTTGAATCGTTCCTATGGAACTTTATTTCTTATTGTTCATTTTTACGGAATTTGTAAGAATTGAATTTTACAATTTTAAATGAAAGACTAAACCAAATCTATTCCCTCTATATCAGATAAAAGATGCTTTGTTTTTAGAAAAAGTGCATAATTCTTCAATTCTTCTCTTTTCGATTTGTCTTCAAGCATAAACTTATGATTGATTGTGCTTTCAGTTGTTTTTATTGTGATTTCATTATTTGCACCATCACCCAAGCCTCTACCAGCTTTCCTTGTGTTGTATGCTTTGAAATGTACTTTCTCTATATCATCTATGTTTATAAAAAGGTTGTCTATTGTAATGCTTATTTCGGTTAGGATGATTTTACCAGTTATATGTCTTAGATCATTAATCTGCCAGTTAAAAAGGGCATACACGTTAATTAAAAAACTCATCAATCCAATAATCATCAACGTAAAGATTGAAAGCATAAAAAAAGCATTAACATGAATATTGTTTTCCGATAAAATCAACAAAATGAAAAGAATAAAGAAGAGGCTGGTTGATAATGCATCTAAAACTATTGGAATTGTTTTTCGTTTCCCATGCATCATTAATTCAACTGATATTTTAGAATTAGAAGGATTCATTTTTGTTTGTTGATTTGAGGAAAGTTTAGATTTAAAAAGGCAAACATAATGGAATATAAAAATATTTCCAACCCCAACACCCCAACAAATAAAATATGATTCCGTATATTTGCCCAACCAAACATTACACTTAATTATGAGTCAAAAAGTATTACTTAATTCAAAAGAAGTTACTATCATACTGCATCGTTTGGCTTGTCAGTTGATCGAAAAACATCTTGATTTTTCAGATACTATTCTAGTCGGAATTCAGCCAAGAGGTGTTTATTTAGCTGAGCGTTTAAAACAGATTTTAGAAAACGATTACCAAACTCCAGAAATCTCTTTAGGATATTTAGATATTACTTTTTTTAGAGACGATTTCCGCAGAACCGAGAAACCGCTTGAAGCCAATAAAACCCAAATCAATTTTATAGTCGAAAACAAAAAAGTCATTTTTATAGACGATGTATTGTTTACCGGAAGAAGCATTCGTTCGGCATTAACTGCGATTCAGTCTTTTGGGCGACCTTCAGAAATCGAATTATTAGTATTGATTGACAGACGTTTCAGCCGTCATTTACCGATTCAGCCCGATTATCGAGGCCGTCAGGTAGATGCGATTAACGACGAAAGAGTAATTGTGAGCTGGAAAGAAAATGAGGGAGAAGATGTGGTTCATTTGGTAACCAATTAAATAGAATTATTAAAAATTGAAAATGCAATCATGACAGAGAACGAAGAGTTTATTTATGAATCAATTTTTAATCAGGTAAGAATGGGATTTCTTCCTATTGATGACATCAAAGAAAACATCATGGAAGAAATTGAAGATAATGAGTTTGAAGATGAAATTTCGGAAGCCTGGGCTTTTGAAAAAATCGATGAAGAATATCAAAAGTTACTTGTAGAAAGTAAACAATGGAAAAGTCCAACCGATACTGAAAAGCTGATAAAAGCGTTTGATGAATTATGCGATCAAAACATTATCGCGCTTCATAATGCCGGATATACAACAAGTGATGGTGAATATGAAGTGTTAGAGGTTGAAAGAGAACTTCGGGAAAATGAGGTCGTGTCTGATGGTTACTGCTTTTACCACGAACAGGATTTGGCAAGAGCAATAGTTACCGAAAATCCTAGTTTGTATATCGCTTTCCAGAAAGTAGATAATTCTGATGATGAAACTACAATTAGTGTGGGAAAAAAGGTTGCAGAAGTACTCCGAAATAATGGTTTTGAAATTAACTGGAACGGCTCTTCACGATCAAAAATTGAAATTCCAGGTTTTAGATGGAACCAGATTTATAATGAAGACGCAAGAGATTTGCAGGATTACGGCGAAGTAGTTGACAGAATGATCCAATAGAGCGGCTGCTCTTTAAAAAAGCGTTGAATGACTGAATATTTCGTCATTCAGATTTTGACAAATAATATTAAAGAAATAAAAATGAAAGAATTAAGCGTAAATCATTTATTAGGAATAAAATACATCAATGAGAATGATATTAACCTGATTTTTGAAACGGCCGATCATTTTAAAGAAGTTATTAATAGACCGATTAAAAAAGTTCCTTCATTACGAGATATTACGATTGCCAATATTTTCTTCGAAAACAGTACAAGGACCAAACTCTCTTTCGAATTAGCGCAGAAACGTTTATCTGCTGATGTTATCAGTTTTTCTGCCGCTCAATCTTCGGTTAAAAAAGGAGAGACCTTGATTGATACTGTAAATAATATCCTTTCCATGAAAGTTGACATGGTTGTAATGCGCCACTCCAATCCCGGAGCGGCTTATTTTTTATCCAAAAATGTCAAAGCGAGTATCGTAAATGCAGGAGACGGTGCACACGAACACCCGACTCAGGCTTTGTTAGACAGTTATTCGATAAGAGAAAAACTGGGTGATGTTGCTGGTAAAAAAGTGGTAATTGTGGGCGATATTCTGCATTCGAGAGTAGCTTTGTCCAACATATATGCTTTGCAGATGCAGGGAGCAGAAGTAAAAGTCTGCGGACCCAAAACTTTGATTCCGAGATATATTGAATCTTTGGGAGTTACAGTCGAGCCGAATCTGCGCAAAGCGTTAGAATGGTGTGATGTGGCCAATATGCTTCGTGTGCAGAACGAACGTATGGATGTTAATTTCTTCCCGTCGACAAGAGAATATGCACAACAATACGGAGTTGATAAAACACTTTTGGATTCATTAGATAAAGAAATCGTAATCATGCACCCGGGACCAATCAATAGAGGAGTAGAAATTACTTCTGAAGTTGCCGATTCTAAACAATCTGTAATTTTAAATCAGGTAGAAAATGGTGTAGCGATTAGAATGGCGGTAATTTATCTTTTGGCTTCTAAGATTCAGTAATAGTAAGTGTTCAGTATTTAAGTGTTCAGTATTAAGTGTTCAGTATTGAGTTTTTAGTATTCAGTCTCAGTTTTAAAATAATTGTCATACTTAGTTTAATTGAAGTGCTTTGCAAAAGAGCTTCTCCCTAAGCGTAGGATTGCACAGCCCAACAAACGTTGAACCTGAAACTTGAAACCTAAAACCTGAAACCTAAAACTTGAAACTTTAAACCTGAAACTAGAAAATAAAAAATAAAAAATCTTTGTACCTTAGCTCTAAATTGTAAGCCCCATAAATTAAAAAATGAAAGTAGATCAAAAAGGACATACCGTTACGATAAAAGATACGCAAGGTGATTTTAATGACTTTGTAGAAAAAGTAACGCAGCAATTTAAAACCTTTGAAAAACACAATGTTATAATCGATTTATCTGCAGATAAAAATATATCTGAGAATGATTTAAAAGCTTTTTTGCCTTTGGTTAAAATTCAGAAAAAAGCAAAAAAGTCGTTTGTAATTGTAGCTTTTGATCTTGATTTTAATGCTGTTTCAGATAAATTAGTCGTGGTTCCTTCGCTTTTAGAAGCACACGATATTATCGAAATGGAAGAAATTGAAAGAGACCTCGGTTTTTAAATTTTAGATTTTAGATTGTTGATTTTAGATTTTAGTTCAGCAAGTAATCTGCAATCCTAAATCTAAAATCGGAACTATAAAATCAACAATCTAAAATGGAATTGACAATACTCGGCTGTTATGCAGCAACTCCCAGAACGCTTACCAACCCAACCTCTCAGGTTTTAGAAATTAGAAATAGATTGTTTTTAATTGATTGTGGAGAAGGAACACAGGTACAGCTTCGAAAAAATAAAATTAAGTTTTCAAAAATCAATCATATTTTTATTTCGCATCTTCATGGCGATCATTTGTACGGATTGATTGGTACGATTTCGACTTTCTCACTTTTAGGAAGAACAACCGATCTGCACATTTACGGCCCAAAGGGAATTAAAGAACTTATTTTAATTCAATTAAAATTGACAGAATCTTGGACTACGTATTCGTTGTTTTTTCACGAATTAGAATCTAAGGAAAGTGAAGTGGTTTTTGAAGATCAAAAGGTTATTGTAAAAACGATTCCGCTTGACCATCGCGTTTACACCAACGGCTATTTGTTTCAGGAAAAACCCGCAGAAAGAAAACTAAATATCGAAGCGGTAAAGCAATATGATATTCATGTGGCTTATTATCAAAAGATAAAAAACGGCAGTGATATTAGATTGGATGACGGCAGGGTGATAGAGAATGAAAAGCTGACTTTTGATCCGATTGCACCAATGAGTTATGCTTTTTGTTCGGATACGGCGTATAACGAGTCAATTTTACCTATCATAAAGGATGTTGATGTTTTATATCATGAAGCTACTTTTTTAGATTCAGAAGCGGCTTTGGCTCAAAAAACAAAACATTCTACGTCAAAAGAAGCAGCAACAATTGCATTAAAAGCAAATGCAAAACATTTAATTTTAGGACATTATTCAACACGTTACGACGGAATTGAGCCTTTTAAAACAGAAGCAGCAACTATTTTCCCTAATGTACTTTTAGGAGATGACGGGAGAAGTTTTGAGTTCTAAGATTCTAAGGTTCTAAGATTCTGAGGTTCTAAGATTCTAAGATTCTGAGGTACTGAGGTGCTGAGTTTCTAAGTTTCTAAGTTTTTAAAAATCTAAAGTCTAAAATCTAAAGTCAATCTAAAATCAACAGCCATGAACGATTTAAGCAATTATAGAAGATCTTACGAGAAAAGTGAATTACTGGAAACGAATATTCCAGAAGATCCAATTAATCTATTTAACAAATGGTTTCATGAAATGGAAGCGTTTGAAGGAGGGGGAGAAGTCAATGCCATGACGGTTTCGACTATTGGTTTGGATGGTTTTCCTAAATCTCGTGTGGTTTTACTCAAAAAATTCTCAGAAGAAGGATTTATTTTTTATACCAATTATAAATCAGAAAAAGGAAAAGCGATAGAACAGAACCCAAATGTCTGCCTGTCTTTTTTCTGGCAGGAAATGGAGCGTCAGGTTATTATAAAAGGAATAGCACAGAAAACTTCTGAAATCATTTCGGATAATTATTTTGATTCCCGTCCAGAAGGAAGCAAGTTAGGCGCTGCAGTTTCGAATCAAAGCGAAGTGATTCCGTCTCGTGATTTTTTAGAAGAAAACCTTAAAAATCTGGAGAAAGAATTTGAAGGAAAAACGATTTCCAGACCAGATTTTTGGGGCGGTTATATTGTAACGCCGCTGCAAGTCGAATTTTGGCAGGGAAGACCAAATAGACTTCATGACAGAATTCGTTATACAAGCCAGTCAGATTTTTCTTGGAAGATCGAAAGATTATCGTCATAAAGTATTTTTACGTAGGAAATTTACATCTAAAAATAAAAATTATATGTATTTCGTCGATTATTTTTGCACTTTAACGGTAAAATGAATACGTTTGAAACAGAAATTCGAACGATATTTATTTAAAAATAAATTTAAAGGATTTGCCCCAACATTTACTTTAAACCGCTTAAAATGCTGTTGATTATGAAAAAGATTATGCGCACCATGTTGTTCATTGCGATGCTTATCGCAATGAACTCATGTTCTGCTGATACTGCCGAGGCAAGCGAAAACACAACTACTACGGAAAAGCTTGTTGTAGATTATGCTTATAATGATACAGAGCTGGAAACGATGAAGTTGATAAATGAATACCGTTTAAGTATTGGTTTAAATGCCTTACAGCGAATTAATCACATTTCTTATAAATGCGAAGAGCATAATAAATATATGATTGCTAATGATGTGGTAAATCATAACGATTTTACTGCAAGATCTGCAAACATTACAGCAGTTTTAGGAGCTATTAGAGTTGGTGAGAACGTTGCCTACAACTATAAAACTCCTGAAGCCGCTTTAAAGGCCTGGCTGGAAAGTCCGGGACATAAAGCAAACATTGAAGGAGATTATACTCATTTTGGATTGTCTGTAACTACAGATGCTTCTGGAAAAAAATACTACACAAATATTTTCGCAAAAATATAAAGATTAATTGAACAGGTTGGTTTTTTTAGAGGTCGTTGCAATTCTTTGAGTTGCAACGGCTTTTTAGTTTTTTTAAACTATATGAAAACTTTGCAACTTTGCGAGTTAAAATAAACCATATAAGTTATATAAGTGAATTTAAGTTCTATCTTGATTCCAACTGTTTTTTTGCGAGTTAAAATAAACTATATAAGTTATATAAGTGAATTTAAGTTTTGTCTTGATTCCAACTGTTGTTTTGCAAGTAAAAAATAAACCATATAAGTTATATAAGTCAATTTAAGTTTTGTCTTGATTCCAACTGTTTTTTTGCGAGTTAAAATAAACCATATAAGTTATATAAATTTAATTAAGACAAAACTTAACTTATATGTTCAAAAAAATTATGATTATGCAAGTAAAAAACAAAAACATTTAAGTTATATAAGTTTAATTAAGGATAAAACTTAAATTGACTTATATAACTTATATGGTTCAAAAAACGCTTCTTATATATGCAGCTTTACAATGCTGTAATGATAAATTCACTGCGGCGGTTGTCTTGATGTTCAGCTTCGCTGCAAGGAACGTCATCAGGGCATTTATTTACTAATTGTGTTTCTCCATAACCTCTTCCGGTTAAACGATTTGGAGCGACACCGTTTTTAACCAGCCACTGAATTGTTGATTTTGCTCTTCTATCCGATAAAGCTTCATTATATTTAAACGAAGCACGGCTGTCGGTATGCGAGCGAATGTCCAGTTTCATAGTCGGATTGTCGTTTAAGACTACCAGTATTTTTTCTAGATCCAAAGCAGCTTCCGTTCTAATATTCGATTTGTCCAAATCAAAGTAAATCATTTTTATTCCGAAACATTTACCCAAGTCATCTCCTACGGTTACTTTACAGTTCGATTTTTCTAACGCGATCGGGAGTATTGTTTTGCCTGTAGTAGAAGCTATTGTAACCATTATTTCTTTGGTGCTGTATTCTGGTTTTTCGGCTCTTACATTATATGATTTACCGCATTCAACCGGCAGGGTATAAACTCCAGAAGCGTCGGTTATTACCGAACTTTTAGGCTGCAGCTCGCTGTCAAACAAACTCACTTTTGTGTTCGGTAAAATAATTCCCGTTTCGGCATCTGTAACTACTCCAGTGAGTTCTTGTATGCATTTTAATCGTTTTGTTTCTAGGAATTTATAAATATCATCAGATCCTTGACCGCCGTCTTTATTAGAACTGAAATAGCCTCTTCTGGTTACGGGATCAATGATATACGCAAAATCATCTTTTGGCGAATTGACATCGGCACCTATATTTTGAATATTACTTATCGTGCCGTCATTTTCTATAGTTCCAACAAAGACATCCAGTCCCCCAATGCCTGGATGCCCGTCAGAAGAGAAATAAATTTCATTTTCATTTGTTACAAAAGGAAAGGTTTCTTTTCCTTCTGTATTAATGGTGTTTCCTAGATTTACCGGCGTTCCATAACTTCCGTTCCCGTTTATACTCACTTTGTAAAGATCAGACTGACCAGATGCTCCAGGCATATCTGATGCAAAATACAATGTTTTTTCGTCGGGACTAAGCGCAGGGTGGGCCGTACTGTAGTTGTTGCTGTTAAACGGAAGCTCGGTGATTTTAGTCCATTTATTATTTTCTAAACGGGCACTGTAAATTTTGATTAAGGTAATTTTTTCTTCATTTTTTCCTTTTTTCCCATCGATATAATTGTTTCTTGTAAAATAAACCGTTTGTCCGTCTTTGGTAAAAACAGGCGAAGCTTCGTGAAATTTGGTATTAATTGCCGATTTAAATTTATTTACCTTAGAAGCACTTCCGGTTTCGGAATCAACAGCGGCATCGTAAATATTGGTAAAATATTCGCCTGTCCAAGAATGTCTGCGCTGCGAAAAATTTCCGGTATCTCTTGCAGAGGCAAAATAGATTTTGTTGTTGTAAACAAAAGAACCGTAATCTGAGTATTTGCTGTTTATGCCAGCGTTTTCGATCGTGTAGCGCCCCGAATTCGCTTTGATTTGATCCAGATAATTAGAATCGTTTTTGTAGAGCTTTGCCCGGGTGTCATTTTTAGCTTTTACACTAAACTCTTCTAAGAATCTATTGGCTTTATCCAGATCACCTGCAGATTTTAGAGACTGCGCATAGCGATAATAATATTCTGGTTCCACATTCGCATTCATGGCAAATAACTCGCCGTACCATTTTGCGGCACCTTGAAAATCGGAATTGAAATAATAGGCGTTTCCGAGCTTTTTAAACATATCTTCAGACTTATAACCTTTGTCGGCTACCTTTTCATACGTCTTTATTGCGTCTACATACGCATAGCTGTTGTATTTCTTGTCGGCAGCGTTTATTTTTGACTGCTGCGCATAACTGTTAAATGAAAAAACGTTCACAATTATCAGACAAAGTAGAGTATAATTTTTCATGATGTTTTTTTTAAAAGAAACGAGGAGTTGTCATTTTACTATTTTTTCTAAAGAATTCGTAACGAAGGAATATTTCGTGTGATCCTGAATTGTAATTATTCAGATTGGTTGTTTCACGATCGTAACCATATCCTAAATAAAGCCCGTCTGTGATTTGAAAACCAACTATAGCGCTTATAGATGCGCTCCATCGGTAGGCAGCTCCAATTACAAATCTGTCGTAAAACATAAAGTTGGCCGAAACATCTACTTGAAGCGGTGCTCCTTCTATCATTTTTGCTAAAACTGCAGGTTTGAATTTTATATATTCGTATTTGTCCAAATTAAATACATATCCCGCCATCAAATAATAGTTTATTTTGTCTTTATAAATGGCAACATCATTATCATCATACCGATTGGTTTCAATAAAATTAGGAACAGACAAACCAATATAGGCTTTGTCCGAATGCCAGTAAATACCAGCGCCAACGTTAGGAGAAAATTTATTGTCTAAATCCTGAAATTGACGGTCTCCCTGATCTGCCGGATTTAATTTATTAACATCCAGATTGAAGATGTTCCCAGTACCTTTTATACCAAAAGATAGTTTGGCATTTGAAGAAGTTTGTATCGTGTAAGATAAATCTACCGAGATTGTATTCTCGTTTGTAGGTCCGATTTTATCATTGACAAGCGAAACTCCAACTCCTATATTGCTGTTGTTTATTGGCGTATTAACAGAAAAACTGCTTGTTTCTGGTGCTCCATCCAATCCTACCCACTGTGTTCTATAAAGCCCAAAAACACTTAAAGCCCCGCGAGAACCTGCGTAAGCAGGATTTATATTAATTGTGTTGTACATGTACTGGGTATACTGAGCGTCCTGCTGTGCGTGCCCTGTGATTGTAACTAACAGAATGACGAAAAAAAATAATTTTGTTCTCATAGTAGATATTTATTATTTTATTATTACTACTGATTTTTTTCGATTGAATTAATCCAAAAAAAGCCAATACATTCTCTTATAAAAATAAGTTTTTTTTGAAAAATAATTAGTTAATACAGTGTAAATTAGTCGTTTACACTGTATTTTTTTGGCTCTTATTTAGAGAGATACAGGTATCCGTCTAGCTTATTATTTTGAATAACATTATTACCATCCAATGATTTGTAGTTGATGATATAAAAATAAGTACCGGTTGGCAGACCATCTGATTGTTTAATGGTAGTACGGCCTCTTGAAGTTCCGTCAAATGCATTGGTTGTATTGTTGTAATCCGTTGTTTCAAATACAAGTATTCCCCATCGGTTGTAGATCTCAACAGTATTTCCAGGATAACAAGTTAATTCGTCAATATTATCTATTTTGAAAAAATCATTTGTTCCGTCTCCATTAGGAGAGAAAGCATTGTGAACAAGTACATTGCCGCAGGCCAGAACCGCGCAGTCATCATTTACTTCCATAGTCAGAACAATACTTCTAGGGCAGTTTTGATCGACAATTTGATATTCAAAAGAATAATTTCCCAGCGCTAATCCGTAGGCGTTTAAAATAGTGCCTTGAAGTGCGTTCGAAGAATTGCTGTCAATCCAAGTTCCGTTTGCTGGCGTATTTTCAGGAAGCAGACTAGATAAATTAATTAAAGTAGAATCATCATTACACGTCGTGCTTGTTATCGCAGTACTGCCGTTTGGAACCACTGTTATTGTAATCACTGCAGTGTCGCAATTTTCAGAATTTACTTTATCACAGATTCTATAATTATAAGTGTACGTTCCTGCTGGTGTAAGACTGGATACTCTCACATTTCCACTCGCATCAATAGTAATATTTGGATCGGTTTTGCCGCTGTTGTTTTCCGTCACCAAATTAAAGTTTACTAATTCTAAAGTAGCAGGAAGCGTGCCTTTAAAGTCATTGCTTAAAACATTGCCGACCAATCCAAAACTGTTACATCCGATATTATTATAAGTATCATCGTTGGCTATAATTGGTGCTGGCGGTGCCGAAACGATAACAGTAACAATGGCGGTATCACAATTTCCAAAATCTGCTTTTTCGCAAATTTGATAGGTCAAAGTATACGTTCCTGCGGGTGTATTTACTGCTACGTCAACGCTTCCGTTTGCATTTAATGTTAAAGCTCCAGTCGGATCTGGTGTTACAATGGTCAAAGTAACATCATTCGGATTTACAGCACTACTGTTTAAAGTGTCATTATTGAAAACATTAACAACATTTACAGCTCCCGGAACTCCCACTACAGGCCCTGCATTATCATCATTAGCCGCGATAGCAAATGTTGGTCTGGCGGTACAGTAAGGATCTGACGGAGGATAATTTACAGTAATAGTCTGACTTGGATTAAGGCTTATTGTTACATTAGCAGTTGGACGGAGGCCCTCAAATCCGTCTGCAGCTTGAATCCATTTATTATTTTCAAACACCCATCCCGGCCAGTCAATTCCTTTGCCGTTTTCGTCTACAACTGCTCCCGGCCAAAGTACTCGGCCGCTCAGCGGCAGATCACTCATGGTGGTAATAACAGTATTAGCCGCATTTGCCCAAGAAATTGATACGCCATTTGCCGGTGTAAAGTTTACAGGTGTTATTACATAATCCAAATAAGGAACATCGTTTACACAAATTGCAGCAGCTGTAACGGTCATCACTGGTGCCTCAATGGTAACTGTTACCGTGGCAGTATCACAATTATCAGTCTGGTCAGCCTCGCAGATTTGATACACTAAAGTCAAAGTTCCAACAGGAGCATTTGGCAGTATGTCAACAGAGCCGTCAGCATTTAATTGTAAAAACTCATTTGGTGTTACCGTTGTGATGATCACATCTGATGCTTTAACCACAATACCTTCTAGTGTATCATTTGGCAATACATTTAAAACATTTGGTGTCGTATGATTAACGCCGGCAAATGGTCCTGCGTTGTCATCATTGGCAGCAATATCTTTGTATTCTTTGCAGCTTACGCCAAAGTCAATATCCAAATGAACCAAATCTTCTGGAGTAACTTTTACAATGTAACTGCTGTTGGTTGTTGTCAAGCAAACGGTATGCAATTGCGCTTTACCCGATTTATTGGTCATTTTTTTATCTGTGATGGAAGGAAGAACTTTTACCAATCCTGTTGCTCCTAAAGTTGCTGCAACGGAATCAAAATTAGCATCTCGAACCAATTTTACAGAATAATCTCCAAATGGATTCTGGCCGTTTGGTCTGTCTCTCCAGAATCCCTCAACGCCTACAATGACTTCTTTATGATATCCGTTCGGACCCTCAATGATTACATTGGCACTCAAAGCATTTCCAAAACCGCCGGCATTTAATTCTCCTGTGTTTTGTGGGCCTGCGAAGCTATTGTCTCCATTAAGGTCAATCCATTCCCATTGGCTGTAGTCAACAGCGCCGTTTCCATCCGGAATATTTTTGGTCACGATGCCGTTATTATCAGCATCATACCATTCATCTTGAACACCATTACTGTTGGTATCGTACCAAACATAGTCTCCTAATACAGGCAATGTTGAGGCTCCATAAGGAAAATCGTGCGTTTGAAATTTACAATCTTCTAAAGTTGTAAAAAACAAGCTGGAATCGATTGGGTACAACTGATGCGCACTGTTTAAGTTGGCATCTTGAACTTGTACCAAATAACTTCCCGCCGGCATTCCAGAGAAACTATACATTCCGTCAGCACCGGTAATACGCATCAATATAGTTCCCGTTGTTGTTCCCTGCGGAATCAAAGTAACGGGTACATTAGCAATCGGAGTATTATTGTCTGTATTTTTAATTTGTCCCGAAATTTTTATTGTGTAAGCGGGCTGTGTGATAACTACGACAGCAGTCGCTGTACAAATTTGATTTTCCCCATTTACCTGAGAAGTTGCTGTAAGCGTATAAGTTCCTGCAGGTAAATTGGTATTTCCGACTATTTGATTGTTTTCATTTCTAATGACAACCGTTGCCCCCACAGAATTTGTTACCGCAATTTGACCATCTTGACCTCCAAAACAGCTCACGTGAGTAGCAATACCGCTTACTGTAACTTTATTTTCAACTGTAAAAGTCTGAATCAATTCTGTTTTATTTCCAGCACAATCCGTTAAAATATACGTTCTGGTTAAGAGGTAAGCATTACCATCGCATCCATTTGCTCCGTTATTGGTGTCAGCTACTGTAATGTTGACGGTTGAACTGCAATTATCTGCTGCATCTTTTATATCAGACGGATTTCCAACGGGAATCAAATCGATACTAGCCAAATTACTTACGTTCGCTGGAGCAGTTCCAGTAGGAGCAGTAGTATCTCTTACCGTAATGATTTGAGTGTAAGTCGCTGTATTTCCTCCGCAATCACTGGTTTTCCAAACACGGGTTAAAGTATAATTTGAAGCACACCCATTTTGAATATCCGATTTTGTTTCAGTAAGAACAGTTGGTAAATCACCATTACAGTTGTCAGATGCCTGTATTTCTGCTGGTTCTGGAACAGCATCACAAGAAACCGTTATATCCAAAGGCAGATTACCCGCAAAAATTGGTGCAGTAGTATCTTGAATGGTAATCACTTGCGTGAAAGTCTCAGAAGTATTACCGCAGTCGTCTTTTACAATCCAAGTATTAGTGATAGTTCCAGCATTAGAACATCCAGCTGAAGCTGTAAACTGTCCGCTTGTTTTTACAATATTGGTTACATTAGTATCACAAGAATCCGAAGCCGTTGGAAATAAATTTTGCGCTTCCGCTAAAGCTTCTTGATTACTGCATTCAATAGTTTGGTTTAAAGAACCCGCTTGGGTTGTCCAGATTGGTGCAGTAGTATCCTCAATGGTAATCACTTGTGTGAAAGTCTCAGAAGTATTACCGCAGTCGTCTTTAACTGTCCAGGTATTGGTGTAAGTTCCGGCATTTCCGCATCCTTCTGATGCTGTAAACTGACCGCTTACTTTTGTAATATTACTAACGTTTGTATCGCAAGCATCTGAAGCAGTTGGGAATAAGGCCTGCGCCGAAGTTAAAGCTTCCTGGTTACTGCATTCTATTGTTTGGTTTAAAGAACCGGCTTGGGTTGTCCAGATTGGTGCAGTGGTATCTTGAATCGTAATCACCTGCGTGAAAG
>NZ_PRDM01000003.1 GCF_015182285.1 Flavobacterium hungaricum | reverse complement strand
GCATACGCGTTACGCACCCGTGCGCCGGTCTCTATATCCGAAGACATATACCCCTCGACTTGCATGTGTTAAGCCTGCCGCTAGCGTTCATCCTGAGCCAGGATCAAACTCTTCATCGTATATTTTTATATTATTAAACGATAAATACTATCAGTCTCTCTCGAATCTTACGACTCTATTACTCTTATTTTTTTGTCCCGATGTAATCGGGACGGCTGTCAATTCAATATGTCTACGAACGTGTATTTCTTTTTGTCTCGCTTGTTTCTCAAAGCGGGTGCAAAACTAAAAATTCTTTTTGTTTCCTGCAAGAAAAATTTAAAAAAATTTGAAACTTTTTTTTTCGTCTCTTTTTCTTAATTTCTCTATCAGTATCTCAAGGAACTTTCCGTGTTTCTGTTTAGTCAACTTCTCTTTTAAAAGCGTTTGCTAAACGTCGTTTGCGGGGTGCAAAGATAGGCTGTTTATTTAGATAAACAAGCGCTTTGCTCTATTTTTTTCTCATTATTTTTGATTTTTTTTCCTCCTTTTATATAACCTTCTGATTTATCATTATTTAGAATTAAAGCTTTTTTAGAAGCATCTTCTATTTTTCATTATAAAATCTCTTTTTAGTGATTATTCACTATTCAAAACAACAAAATTATAAGTCATTCAAACGTTTTTAGTCCTTAATCTATCTCCAAATCCTCGAAAATCTCAAATTATACTAGAAATAAACATACTTATATAGTATCCGACGAAATATCGTTGCTTTTGAATTTGAATATTTTTAAGTTAAATATTCTTATTATCAATATCTTCGTATAGCCATTTACAATCAAAAGTGTATATAATCCAATGCTAATACTTTTTATCGCATTTCATTTTGCTTACCCATACAAATCTCTATGCCTTAAATCTGCTGCAATGTGAAAGGAGTCAGTTGTATTAAAAAATACATCAAGCTGCGCTTCTCATAAATCTAAAAGCAAAGGAAAAATCTACAATTTAATTTATAAGTACTCAAAATTAGATATGAAAAAACACAAAGGCGTTAGTTTTAAACGAAAAGATGAAATTGCAAAAATGACGCTTCAGGATAAAACGTCCATTCGAGAATAGTAAAAAATGGAGAACATCATAATTCTCCATTTTTTATTTTATTTATTTGAAAATTCTACCAATGATTTTTCCAATTTCAGCAAAATCATCCAGATTACTTACTGCTCTTTTTTCAGAAGCATTTTTATATGTTTTAGAAAAAGGATAAATCAGCAGATAATTATTATTTAATTCTTTATTGAGTAATTCAGGCACTTCGCGCATTTGAGGAAAATAAGAGTACATGCCTCTATCGGCCATCATAACAATAAGTCCTTCATCTTCTTTTAGACTGTAGGCTTTTTGTACTGCTTCAGACCATGAAGAAATGGTATTAAATTCGGCTTCCAGATTGGCATTTTTTGCAATTCTTATTAGAATTTCGAGGGTTTTATCATTTCCAAAAAAACTCATTTTCGCACCAGAATTACGTCCGATATTCCAAATTCGAAGCATGGAATGAAAAAATCCAGCATCTTTTTCTGCATTTGAAGGAATCAAAACAACGTACCTCTTTATTGTTGATAATGGCTGTACACCGTGATACACCAAAACATTGATGTTTTTATTGTGCAGATAACCATTATACAAATTGTATATAAAACTAGGCGAAAAACCTTTTTGCCCTTCTAGTCCAATAATAAGATCGGTGATTCCTTGTTCTTTTATAACATTGCTAATGCCGTTTACAACATCATTATCGTGTCTTGTAATTGCTTTTAACTTGACATCTGCTCCAGCCGCCATTTGGCTTGCAGCGCCTAATATTTTTTCTGCATTTTTTTCAGACGATTCATTGGCTTCATCATTGATTATATTAATGGCAAAGAGATTTTTGTTCGCATTCGTTTTTACCATTAAACCCAGATTAACCATTTTTTCTACAGTAGCTTCATGATTTACTGCAAGAAGGATTTTTTCATCATCTTCGTTTTTTCCAGAAACGGTGTCGTCTTTATCAGCTTCGGCAATACGCTGCGCACTGGCCATAGAAACAAAAGAAGATATGGTACACGAAATCAAGATTAAAAGAATACTTCCGTTTAGAACGTGTTCGTTTAAAAGTCTTATTGGTTCTCCCGTTTCAGTTTCAGAAATAATAATATTATATCCTACCATAACCGAAGCTAAAGTTGCCGCTGCAGATGCTGCACTCAAACCAAAAATAAGCTGTCCTTCATCATTCGTCAAGCGAAAGGTCTTTTTAGTCAGCATTGCCGCAATGTATTTACCGCCGATTGAAGCAACTAACATTATCGACGCAACGCCCAGAGTTTCCCAACTTTTGAAAAAGGCTTTAAAATCAATCAGCATTCCGACACTAATTAGGAAGAAAGGAATAAAAATAGCGTTTCCCACAAACTCCACGCGATTCATAAGTGACGAGGTATGCGGAATCAATCTGTTAAGTGCTAATCCAGCAAAAAAAGCACCGATGATTGCTTCTATTCCTGCAAGTTCTGCCAGCAGAGCGGCAAGATAAATCATTACAATTACAAAAATATATTGCGAGATTTTGTCTTCGACATTTTTAAAAAACCATCTTGCTATTATCGGAAACAGCAATAAAACGATCGAAGTAAACAAAACCATTGAAACCGATAATTTGATCCAAAAAGCGGCACCGACTTCTCCCTGCGACATTCCCACAACAACTGCCAATACCAAAAGCGAAAGTACATCTGTAATCATAGTACCGCCGACTGTAATATTAACCGAAAGATTTTTGGCAATTCCCATGCCGCTTACCATGGGATAAACAATTAAGGTGTGTGACGAAAAAAGACTTGCGAAAAGAATAGACGTGAGAATTGAAAAATGTAATATATAATAACCTCCGACAAAACCCATAATAAAAGGTGCTGCAAAAGTGTAAATAGAAAAGGTAATGCTTTTCCATTTATTCTTCTTAAAATCTCCCATATCAATTTCCAGTCCCGCCAGAAACATTATATACAAAAGTCCGGTTGTTCCTGTAACCACAACACTGCTGTCTCTGGAAAGAACATTAAATCCGTTTGGGCCTATTACGGCACCTGCAATAATAAGACCTAATAAATGTGGTACTTTTATTTTGTTGAGTAAAAGCGGAATACATAAAATGATGATCAATTCTATGAGGAATTTTAAAAGCGGATCATCTATAGGAAGTGTAATATGTTGTATACTTAAAAACATGTGTTATTTTTTTGAAGAAGGTGTAAGTTCGACAGAGAATTTTGCGGTACAATTATCCTGTCCGATAATGGTTTGTGTGCCCTTTATAACACTTTCTTTAACATCATCAAGTACTATATTTATTTTTAATTTGTTTTTGGCAGTATTGTCTTCAGTAAAATCAAGGGTAATTTTTTCTGCATCATACAAGCCTGAGTAAACACGAATCAGTTTGTTGTTATTAATGACATTTGCATAATTTCCTGTAGAATCTGATACAAATTGCCAGACTTCATTTCGCTGGTCGCCAATAACATAATTACTGCAATTCGATTCTCTACAGACAATTTTACTGTTCCAGGACACTGCTATATTTTTTGGCCAGTTTTTAATTTTCGGAACAGAATCTTCTACCGTTTTAAGAGCGTTCAAACTGTCTCTCATATCAAGCAGTTTTTGGTATTCAGCTTCCTTGTCGGCAAATTGTTGTTCTCGTTTTAAAATTTCATTTTCTCTTGCTGTCAATTCCTGTTCTTTTTTGTGGCCGCAGGAAAGTAAAACAGAGAAAAAAAATAGTAAAAGTAGTTTCTTAAAAAGCATAAAAATGGTGTTTAGTCTTTACAATTTAAGGATTTTATTTTTTAAAATCGTTTAAAAAACAAATAAACAGCCTTAGACGCATCAGAAATGACACACTTCTTTCGCTAAAAAAACAAAATAATAACCTTCATTTAAAACAATAAAAACAACTTCAATTGGTATTTTCAGCCGTATTTTCATTTAAAAAAAAGCGATCTAAAAAACTTTCACAACTAACTATAAATCAATATTTTAAATAATTAAAAAAAGGGGATTTTTCCCCTTTTCTTGTACCTGTTGGTTTATCTATCTTCGACAAACTCTATAAGCCTCAATCTTTTACAATTTTAAGCACAGCTGTAAAATCTTTATTCATTATGATCTGTGTGCCGCTGTTATATTTTTCAAAAAGATTTTTAGTCCTCAAAATGTCGAATATAAAATAGTATCAAAATGGTTTTTGAAGTTATTCAAATAATTACAGAACAAGTTAATAACTATCTCGAAGAAATCGGGCTGGAAAAAACCGTTGTGGCAGAAAATATTGCTTTTCTAGAATCTCAAAATGACAACAGCACAACAACTTTAGAAGATAAAGTAGCCTTGACCTTAATCAATATAGATGAAGAAGCTGCTTTAAAAAATTTTCCAAATCATACTATCGAAAACACTAAAACTATTTACAAAAACAGTGTCATTAATTTGAATCTGTATTTACTTTTCAGTGCCAACAGACTTGCTTATATCAATTCTCTCAATGATATTTCAAAAATCATTGCTTTTTTTCAGGGCAAAAAACTTTTTACACAAGCCAATACAATTTACAACAGAAATAATGTAGCAATGGCCAACATCGATAATTTCAGATTTTCGGTAGAACTCTACACTCCCACTTTTGAAGAACTCAATTATATATGGGGCACTTTAGGCGGTAAACAGCTTCCGTCTGCTTTATACAAAGTGAGCATGATACAAATAGAACGCAACATACCACAGGGAGCAGGACAATTAGTAAGTACGATTCGAGGAACAGCCAAAACAAAAGAACAGTCATGAGTTTTAGTCTAACATACAGCCTTTTGTTTGAAGTAACTATTTTTCATAATTACTTTCTCAATAACGGAGAAGAAATCTTTGCGGGCATGAATGCCGCGGCAAAAGAAAAAATGCTGCAAAACTTTAATATCGATTCTTTTGCAGTAATTGCTCCAAGCGCACAAACCAATACGGTGCTTAAAAATTATAAAATGATTTTTAAAACCACTAAAACGGGTTTTAAAGTATATGTTAAAGTAAAAGAAACTGACGATACTGATCCGTTTGTAAAAATCCCTGCTGCTTTAAACTTACAATTTATCATTTCTATAAAAGAATATCAGTTTGAAAATTACACCAATTTGGATGATGCTGCTAATCAAATCTTTTTATTCAGCAATGTAAAACCAGCAGCAGAGCCGGATACATTTCAATATATTTCGAAAATAAATGATACTAAACTCATTTCAAATGATTATCTGGTATCCAAAGTAACTACAGCCGCTCTTATGGCAGCTTTGCCGGCATCACAAAAACAAGACGTTTTCGGGATTATTTCACTAAATCTTCAGGGCGATGCTGTTTCGGGAAACATTATAACAAACGCGGGAAAAATTGTTCATCCAAATTTTAAAATTCATTTCGATAATCGAAAAACATTTTGGAAATACATCAATCATAAAGCATCTACAGCAATTGAAACCAATGCAGCAAAACCGCTTACACGTTCTGGTTTTGTCGAAATTGATCCGCTCCTTGATTTTACGCCGCCGCAAGCTGCAGACAGTCATTATCCTAATCCATCTGTAAAATCAATACTAAAAATCGACGGTGATTTTTATTCAGAAATATTTATTTAATAATTAAATCAATTTAATCATGGCAACAACTTACAAAACACCTGGGGTATATGTTGAGGAAATCGTAAAGTTTCCTCCTTCTGTTGCTCAGGTAGAAACAGCGATTCCTGCTTTTATCGGCTACACAGAAAAAGCTGCTAAAAAAGTCGATAACGACTTAGACAGGGTTCCTACCCGAATTACTTCTTTACTGGATTATGAAACTTATTTTGGTTTTGCTTACCCAGAAGATTCTATTTCGGTAAATGTAACCGATGTGGTAACAGACAATATAGTAACAGAAAGAAAGATTGTGGTGAATCAGCCAAGTTCTCCAAAACCATTTTTAATGTATTATGCACTTCAAATGTATTTTGCAAATGGCGGCGGACCATGTTATATTGTTTCTGTTAGAAATTATGAGGATGTAAACAGCAACGAAAATCCTGTTGTTTTTGCCGATTTGACTGCAGGATTGAATTTATTAAAAGCAGAAGACGAACCAACTTTAATTTTATTTCCCGATGCTAAAGCGCTGTCTGAAATAGAATTTTATACTTTATATTCTAATGCATTGATTCAATGCCATGATCTTCAAGACCGATTTACTATTATTGACACCTATAGTTCTACTGATATTGGTGCCGATTCTTTGGCTTTAAGAGGCCAGATTGCGCTGGAGAAAGATTATTTAAAATATGGGGCGGCTTATTATCCGTATCTGGATACCATTCTGGATTACCGCTATAATGAAGACGATATTCTAATCAACCACGTTACGAATGTTCCCGACGCTATCGCCACGGCTTTTGGCGAAGTTGTAAATGCTTTGACCACTTTACCGCTTACTGTAGCTAGTCTGGTTACTGTAACCGACGACAGTGGTGATACTGTAAATGATTTAATTTCTGGAACCGTTGCCGATGCACTCACTTATATTGACAGTGCCGCTGGTTTTAACAATGCAGCCACAGGATCCGAAACTTTTCAGGTTGCCAAAACAGCCGCTTTTATTCCGATTTTAGAAAAGCTTACTAAAGATTTGAGCTCTTTAATTTCGGATAAAGATAAAATACAAAACGCGGCAGAATCTGCCATAGCTTCTGTAGAAGAAGCTGCTGGAGCTGGAAATGCGCTTCAGACTGCTCTGGACGTTTTTGTGGGTTTATTTGAAGGAAACAATAAAATCGAAAAAGTAAGAGACAATCTTATTGATCTAACTGCTAAATTAAAAGCGGCCAATACAGATCTAAAAGTTGCACAGAACGTTAAAACCAATACCACCAACGTGATTGGAGAGATTGGCAAACTGCTGACTTTTACGGTGCCTACAGCTCCAAACAATTCTATTACTCAATTACCAAATGATAATCTGAACATTTCTGTAGATGTTTTCAATCAGGCTGCTTTGACAGACAGTCTGACGGTATTGGTTCAAAACATCCGAGACGAAATCAACGATGTAACGACTACTGATGTAAACAACGGCGCTATGAATGGGCGTTATCTTGGTGATATTGAAGGTTTTGACAATAAATCGTACAATGCTATAAAAGCAGAAATTGGTGCTTTACCGCTTACACTGCCTCCAAGCAGCGCCGTGGCGGGAATTTATGCCCGTGTAGATTCTAACAGAGGCGTTTGGAAAGCACCTGCCAATGTGGGGATTAACTATGTAATAAGCCCAACACTAAAAATTACAAATGTCGATCAGGACAATTTAAATGTCGATACCGTTGCCGGCAAATCTATTAATGCTATAAGAAGCTTTACTGGAAAAGGAACCTTGGTTTGGGGGTCAAGAACTCTGGCCGGCAATGATAATGAATGGCGTTATGTTCCTGTTCGACGTTTTTTTAACATGGCCGAAGAATCTATCAAAAAAGCTACAGAGCAGTTCGTTTTTGAACCCAATGATGCCAACACTTGGATTAGAGTACGCGCTATGATCGAGAATTTTTTAATTCTGCAATGGAGAGCCGGAGCTTTGGCTGGAGCCAAACCAGAACAAGCTTTTTATGTGAGAATCGGTCTCGGACAAACCATGTCTGCACTGGATATTCTGGAAGGCCGTATGATTGTCGAAATCGGAATGGCTGTGGTTCGTCCCGCAGAATTCATCATACTTCGTTTCTCTCACAAAATGCAGGAATCTTAATTTAACAAATAACATTTAAAAATATAAATCATGAGTTATCCGCTACCAAAGTTTCATTTCTCAGTTGACTGGAATGGAACAAAAATAGGTTTTACAGAAGTTTCCGGATTAGACGTAGAAACTGAAGTTATTGAGTACCGTCAGGGCGCTAGTCCTGAGTACAGTAAAATCAAAATGCCAGGCATGCAGAAGTTCTCTAACATTACCTTAAAAAGAGGCACTTTTAAAAGCGACAATGAATACTATAATTGGTGGAATACGGTAAAATTAAATACCATCCAAAGAAGGGACATTACCATCAAATTACTGAATGAGGAGCACGAACCAGTGATTACCTGGAAAGTAAAAAATGCGTGGCCTACAAAAGTGCAGTCAACTGATTTAAAAGCCGATGGAAACGAAGTTGCTATCGAGTCAATAGAATTGGTTCATGAAGGTTTGTCTATTCAAAATGATTAATCATGTCTAATTATTATCCACCCGTCGGTTTTCACTTTCTAGTTGAGTTCGATAAACTGGGCACAAAAGAACAAGACCACCAATTTCAATCGGTATCAGGACTTTCTGTAGATCTTGAAACGGAAGAAATTGTCGAGGGTGGAGAAAATAGGTTTAAACACAAACTTCCGGTAAAAACCAAATATCCCAATTTGGTTTTAAAAAGGGGGATTCTTATTGATTCTGAAGTAATTGACTGGTGCCGAAAAGCCTTAGAAAATTTCGATTTTAAGCCCGTCGATTTAACCGTTAAACTCCTGAATCAAAACCATCAGCCTTTGATGCACTGGAAAGTGATACATGCTTATCCTGTAAAATGGGCAGTGGAAGATTTTAGTGCTTTAGAAAGTAAAATTGTTGTTGAAAGCTTTGAGCTTGCTTATAATTATTTCACACTTCATAAAAAATAATACTGCCATGCCAATTGAAATCAAAGAGCTTCACATTAAAATCAACGTGAACGAAAACTCAAATCCAGGTGCAAAACCAGCCTCTTCTTCTACTACTGAAAAAGATACTGTGGCTGATTGTGTTGAGCAGGTAATGAAAATTATTGAACGAAAAAAAGAACGCTGATATGACAACCACTGGTGAATTAAAGAAACTGAAGATCATTGCTTACAGCGATTCTCAATTCAACAATCCTGTTTCGGATATTGAAGAGTTCATTACTTTGATGAATCCCGAAAAATATATTTTTCATTACAAAATAGCGCAAGACACAACGCAGGCTCCCGGAACAAGCAGTCCGGCGCCACGATTTGCGGCTATTGCTCCAGAGGAATTGGAATTGGATTTTGTGTTTGACCGAACAGGCGTTATTGCAGGTAAAGAAACTACCGAAAATGGTGTTATTGAAGATATTGAGCATTTTAGAAAAGTAATTTTAGACTACAATGGCACAGAACATAAGCCTAATTACTTAAAAATTGCTTGGGGAAGCCTGCTGTTTAAAGGATCTCTCACAGAAATGACGATTGAGTATAAACTTTTCAGACCCGATGGAACGCCCATTAGAGCCCTTGCAAAAGGAAAATTTAAAGGAGTTGTTGAAGATGAGTTACGGGCAAAACAGCAAAACAATCAATCTCCGGATTTAACACATACCCGAATTGTAAAAGCGGGCGATACGCTTCCGTTAATGTCTTTTAGAATCTATGGCGATTCCAAATATTATCTCGAAGTAGCAAAAGCCAACAAACTCATCAATTTCAGAAAATTAAAAATCGGCCAGAAAATATTTTTTCCACCTCTGCAAAAACAACAATAGATGAACAATAGCGGCGTCATACAAACCAGTAAAAGTGCAGATTTAGTTACGCACAAATTACTCATTGAGGGAAATGAACTCTCTGGTATTTACCAAGTAATGAGCATTGTGGTACATAATGAGGTGAACAGAATACCTATGGCGCAAATTGTTTTGATCGATGGTGATGCCGCTGCACAGGATTTTAAACTAAGTAATGAAGATCTGCTCATTCCGGGGAAAAAAATAGAAATAAAAGCAGGTTATCACAGTGACGAAGAAACCATTTACAAAGGAATTGTTGTAAAACATTCCATAAAAATAAAAGACAATTCATCGCTGTTAATTGTAGAATGCAAAGACGAAGCTGTAAAACTGACTATCGGCAGAAAAAGCAAATATTTTTATGATGTAAAAGACAGTGATGTTTTTGAAGAAATTATAGGCACGTACGGATTGCAAAAAGAGGTTGAAAGCACCAATTACAGTCACAAAGAGTTAGTGCAGTACAATACTTCGGATTGGGATTTTATAGTCTCCCGTGCGCAGGCCAACGGAAAATTATGTTTTGTTGAAAACGGAAAAATTTCGATTAAAAAACCTGATTTGGCTGCTGCACCAGTTGAAACAGTTGCTTTTGGTTCCAGTATGCTCGATTTTGATGCCGAAATGGATGCTCGAAATCAGTTTGTCAAAGTTTCATCCTATAGTTGGAATGCCTCCAATCAGGAATTATTAGAAATGGAAGCCAAAGATCCGAGCGTCAATCTCAACGGAAATTTAGCTCCTTCGGATTTATCTGATGTGGTAAAGCTCGAAAATTTAGAACTGCGTCATGGCGGTAATGTTACCGATACCGAATTACAGGATTGGGCCGATGCAAAATTATTATTTCAGCAGCTTTCAAAAGTTCGCGGAAGAGTAAAATTTCAAGGAATTCCCGCAGTAAAACCCAACACGATTATTACACTGGAAGGCGTAGGAGATCGCTTTAACGGCAAAGCCTATATTACGGGAGTCTTCCATGAAATTGCAAACGGCAATTGGACTGTAAACGCGCAGTTTGGATTGAATCCTGAATGGTTTTCTGAAACTTACGATATCAATACACCATCGGCTTCAGGAATAATTCCATCCATAAAAGGACTGCATATTGGTATTGTCACCCAGCTGCAGGACGATCCCGACGGCGAAGACCGCATTTTGGTAAAAATACCGATTATCAATAACGAAGAACAGGGCATTTGGTGCCGAGTAGCCGCTTTGGATGCAGGTGACAACAGAGGTACTTTTTTCAGGCCCGAAATTGAAGACGAAGTAATTATTGGCTTCATCAACGAAGATCCTAATGATGCAATTGTACTCGGAATGCTTCACAGCAGTGCAAAACCTGCCCCTCTAAAAGCAGTTGACGATAACCATCAAAAAGGGATTTTTACAAGAAGCGAAATGAAAGTGCTTTTTGATGATGAAAAAAAATCGATAGCTATTGAAACTCCGGCAGGCAAAAAAATAACACTGGACGAAGACAAAGGATCTATAGTTATTGAAGACGAAAATTCTAACGTGATTACCATTGACAGCGCAGGAATAAAGATGGAAAGTGCAGGCGATATTTCGATAAAAGCAACAGGCGATGTCAAAATTGAAGGTACCAATGTAAACCTAAAAGCAACCGCCCAATTTAAAGCCGAAGGCAGTGCCGGCGTAGAAATGTCATCTGCCGCAGTTGCAATAGTAAAAGGCAGCATTGTTCAAATAAATTAACTTTTTGCTTCGCTGCCTTCAGTTATTAAATTCTTAAATAGAAGGTCAACCACTAAAAAAATAAGTATGGGAGCTCCAGCCGCAAGAATCAATGATATGCATGTTTGCCCAATGGTAACCGCAACTGTCCCTCATGTGGGCGGACCAATATTGCCACCGGGTACACCAACAGTATTAATAGGCGGCCAGCCTGCAGCCTGCCTGGGAGACATGATCGTTTGTACAGGACCGCCGGACAGCATTATAGCCGGCTCCAGTACAGTGCTGATTGGCGGAAAACCAGCCGCAAGAATGGGTGATTCTACTGCGCATGGCGGCACGATTATAATAGGATGTCCAACTGTTTTAATAGGGTAATCATGGAAAATAAAGAAGCTTTTTTAGGAACCGGATGGAGTTTTCCGCCCGAGTTTAAAAGAAACAATAAAGCGGTCGTCATGACAACTGACGAAGGAGATATTAAAAGCAGTCTGGAGATCTTGCTTTCTACCAAGATAGGCGAACGCATTATGCTGCCCAGATACGGTTGCAATATGGATGAACTGCTTTTTGAAACATTAGACAGAACACTCAAAACGTATGTTTCAGAACTCATAAAAACGGCGATTTTATATTACGAACCTCGAATTGATGTCGAAAAAATTGACATCACTCAAGGTGATGATTTAGAAGGAGAATTATTGGTCATAATCGACTACAAAATAAGAAGTACAAACTCAAGAAGCAATCTTGTTTATCCCTTTTACAAAGGAGAAGGCACTAATATTTAAAGTTTAAGCTATGAGTACCAACAGCCACATAGACAATGTTATTTTTAAAAGAAATGGAGTCAATCAGGAAGAACGCTTTAGTGACGCACTAGAGCCGGGCAACTTAAAACTACATGATTTTACTATTGAAGACTGGCTGTTATTTGCTTATAATTTTGCCAGAGAAGTCAACTTTTTTGATACCAATAACGATAAAAACCCTGAAGGAGACTGGCAGGAATTTTTCAGTTATTTCGGATTTTCAAAAGAAGAGCTTCCGTTTGGCATTCCGAAAAGAACGGATAAAGAATACGCTGCTTTAAAAGAAAACATCACCAAAACATTATCGAATGCTCATATAAACCAAGACCTTACTCCTCACCTGACCTTATTTGTATGTTTTCTGAAATTATTAGAATTATCTCAAAACAAACTTAATCTTATAACCAAAAAACATTTAGATTTTTTCTATAAAGACATTCTGCAAATCGAAAAACTGCCTGCAAAAGCAGACAAAGTGAATATTATTTTTGAACTGGCGAAAAAAATTGCCGAAGAAAAAATCGCCGTAAACACAGAACTTGATGCTGGAAAAGATCCCGATGGCAAAAAATTAATATACAAAACCACCGAAGAATTTATTGCCAATAAAGCCAGCATAGCGTACCTGAAAAATGTGTACAATGACGTTGATCGAGGTAAAATAAAATGCAGTGAAATAGCAAATTCCCTTGACGGAAAAGGAGAGCCGCTAAACGAAGACGCTCCATATTGGTTTCCTTTTGGATATACAGCTGATAAAGAGAAATATCCAGAATTGGACGATGCCAAATTAGGTTTTGCAATAGCTTCAGAATTATTCAATCTTAAAGAAGGCGATAGAAATATTGACATCACCATTACTTTTGATCAGGTTTTTGATTTTTCTGATATTCCCTTTACGACAGACGAACCTTTAAAAAACATCAGCATTTTATACAGCGGTAAAAAAGGATGGATTGGAAATTTTGAACTTGGCAAAAACGTTGGTTTTAAGAATGGATTTCAATCTTCCAGCATTGGCGGTAACCAATTGAAATTAGTTTTTCAGATTCCGAAAGATGATCCGGCAATTGTGGGTTATGACCCAAAAGTTTTAGGAGAATTTTTCTCGACAGAACTGCCTGTAATTCGGTTTTTAATCAATACGTCAGATAAAAACGGACACAGTCTTTTTAGAAATTTAGTTACAAAAACAGTAAACAGCATTACTGTAAAAGTGGAAGTGAATGATGTGAAATCGCTGTTATTAGAAAGTGATACCGGCCTGCTTAACGCTGCAAAACCCTTTTTCCCTTTTACAACACAGCCCGAAAAAAACAGTTCGTTTATCATAAATTATCCTGAAATATTCTCAAAAAAATGGACCGAAGCCGACATTAACATAAAGTGGAAAAATACTCCAATTTCATTTGAAACGCATTATGCCGCCTACAAAAAGAGTTTTCTAGAAACAATAAGCAAAAAGATTTTTATTGATGCCATTTTCATCAGTGCAAACAATGCTAAACTGAATGTCAACCAGCCTGAAGATGGAGCTGCAAAAAAAAATGATCCGAAAATAAAAGCTGTTGTAGCAACTAACACTTCAACCACAGTAAACACTGGAGATCCAATTGTTACAGCCAACTATTTTAAAGCAACAGCAGCTGTTTTAGATAAAGAAGTTTGGCAGGAGCAAAAAACAGACGTCAATTTATTTGATTATTCTGCAGAAGAACAATTATTTGAATCTACTATCAATCTAAAAGGCAGCGATTATGAGATTGGCAAAAGCGGCCCGATCCGATTGACCTTAAACCAATCGTTTTTGCATTCGTTATTTCCCAAAATATATACTTTGGCGATAATGAATGTGGCGGCAGACCCTGCAACACCAATTCCGAATGAGCCTTATACACCCGTTGTAGAAAGTATCAGCCTGAATTATGCTGCTGAGGAAGCTATTGATTTTAAGTCTTCTGCATACGAGTCTAACCGAATAAAATTGTTTCATGAAGCTCCTTTTGGGCAGCGCGAAGAGCATTCTTATTTGAAACAACAAGCCCTTAACAAAGAAATCTTAGATCCTGGCACGCCTGTAACAAATTATCTAGTTCCGGATTATTGCAATGGAGGTGAATTTTATATCGGACTTCAGGATGCCGAAATAGCACAGCAGATTTCATTATTATTTCAAATATTAGAAGGAAGCGAAAATACCGCCGTACCCACTTTTACAGGAAAACAAAAAGTAGAATGGTTCATCTTATGCGATAATTATTGGAAAAATCTGGAAAAAGATATTTTGGCAAATGGTATCGATAATTTTTTAAAATCGGGTATCGTTAAATTTAATATTCCGAAACAGGCCGCCAATGACAATACACTTTTTCCAGCCAATACCATTTGGGTAAAAGCAAAAATGCATAAAGAATATGATGCAGTCTGTAAAGTTATCGATGTAAAAACTCAGGTTGTTACCGCCCAGTTTTTTAATAACAATAACAATTTATCGCATTTAGACAGCACTTTACCAGCCAAAACTATATCGAAATTAATTACCAGAGTACCGCAGATTAAAAGTATCGACCAGCCTTTTAATTCATTTTCAGGAAAACCTTTGGAGTCTGATCCCTCCTATTATCTGCGCGTTAGTGAACGTCTGCGGCACAAAAACAGGGCGATAACACTTTGGGATTACGAGCATCTTATTTTACAGGAATTCCCAAATGTTTTCAGAGTAAAATGCCTTAACCATACTTTTATTTCGGGCACCAATACCTCTTTTTTAGCCCATGGAAAAGTAACACTGGTTGTAATTCCGGATATCGTAGACAAAAATGTATTTGATATTTATGAGCCGAGAGTAAGCACCGCCGTGTTGAACAGCATAGAGCGTTTTATTAATTCTAAAAATTCAATGCAGGTGCATGCAAAAGTGATTAATCCTGATTATGAAAAAGTCATAATCAAACTGGATGTAAAGTTTTATCCGCAATACGATGAGAATTTTTACAAGAAAAAGCTCAACGAAGATCTTATAAAATTTTTATCCCCCTGGGCATTTGACACCTCTAAGCAAATCATATTCGGAGTCGAACTGCAGCGCAGTATTGTTATAGAATATATCGAAAATTTACATTATGTAGACTTTTTATCGACGCTTGAAATGGCAATCTATATCGATAAAAAAACAGATAAAGAAAACCCTAAAATACTGGACGATACCGAAAACAACAAGACCAATATACCGCTTTTAGACTTTTTAACCACACTGTCACCGTCAAGTCCAAAAAACATTTTAGTGTCTGTTAAAAACCACATTATCAGTACCAATATCACAACTTGTAAAAAACCAATACCAGAACAACCTGAAAAATGTCGATACTAAACCAACATATCACCATTCCTAAAAAAGCAGCGACTGAGGACGATTTGGATTTCTTTTATTTGAGAAAAAAAGGAATCGAATACATAGAGTCTTTTGGCAGTAAACTTTGGACTGATTTTAACGAACATGATCCCGGCATCACAATGCTCGAGATGCTTTGCTACGCCATTTCAGATCTTGGCATGAGACTCAATCTGCCTATAGAAAATATATTAGAATCAAATGACAGCAATAAAGGCATTCCAAAACAGTTTTTTAAAGCTTCAGAAGTACTGTCGTCCAGTCCGGTCACGCAAAATGATTACCGAAAACTATTTATAGACATAAAAGGAGTGAGAAACTGCTGGCTGGCAAAACATGAAAAAACGGTTTATGTAGACTGTAAAAAAGATAAACTATCTTATGACATCAAGGACTTTGAAGATCTAGCAGCCACTCCAAATTTAAGAAAGTCTTTTGAGCTCAACGGTTTGTACGATCTGTATGTAGATTTTGAAAGCTCCAAACCCTCAGAAATAGAGATCGTAAAAGAAAAAATAAGAAAGCAGTACCACGCCAACAGAAACCTTTGCGAAGATCTTGTGGATATCAAAAAAGTGACAGACTATCCTATAAAAATATGTGCCGATATTGAAGTAGCTACCGAAGCCGATGAAGAACTGGTTCATGCCAATGTCATTGATGCTCTGGAAAGTTACTTATCGACAACGGTCAATTTTTATTCTTTAAAACAGATGATGGACAAAGGATATTCAACTTTGGAAATTTTTGACGGTCCTAGTTTAGAGAATGGTTTTATTGATACTAAAGAACTGCTTACCGCCGATTTGAGAAATGAAGTACGTCTTTCTGATATTATGAGAATCATCATGTCGGTACCGGATGTCGTGCTGATTAAAGATATTTCTTTGGGAAATTGCGGCGGTGACGATCTCGAAAACAAATGGCTTATATGCCTTTCAGAGTATCAAAAACCTGTTATTTGTGCCAAAAGTGTTTTCAATTACAACAAAGGATTATTGCCCCTGAATATCAATCAGGCTCAGGTAAAAATTTATTTAGATGCCATAAAAGCCGAAAAAGACAAAGCGACAACCAATGCCAGCCAGAATAAGGAATTAGAAATACCAAATGGCGAATATCTGAACACCGATTTTTATACCACCATACAAAATGATTTTCCTGAAACCTATGGTATTGGCGAAGTCGGACTTCCTTCAAGAGCATCTATCGAACGTAAATCTAAAGCAAAACAATTAAAAGGCTATCTTTTATTCTTTGATCAGATATTGGGAAGTTATTTTAAACAATTGGGTCAGGTAAGCGAATTGCTTTCTGTAAGCGGCAATTTAACCAGAACGCTTTTTACTCAAGTCGTTAATGACATTGAAGGTGCTGATGACATTGTAAACGGCTATGAAAATTACAACGACGAAACTATTACGGCACTGCTTTTTGACCAGCAGGACAATAATATTGAACGAAGAAATAAAATTCTAGACCATCTTTTGTCTCGTTTTGCCGAAAATTTTTCGGAATACGTATTTGTCAACAAAACCATTTATGGCAGCACCACAGATCAGGTGGTACTGCGTGACAAAGAAAACTTTTTAAAAGATTACAAAGTGGTCAGCAAAGAGCGAGGCAATGCTTTTTATTATTACAAACAGCCCATTGCCAATTTATGGAATACTAATAATGTTTCAGGAGCAGAAAAAAGAATTTCGAGACTCATCGGTATAAAAGATTACAGCCGCAGGAATCTTTCTAATTCGTTTGTCCAAATGTACAATTTCATTGACACAGACAATCAATCGGTTTATAGATGGCGTATTGTAGATCATAACGATGAGATTGTACTTTCTTCCACAGCAGAATACTTTGATACTTCGGCTGCCAATAAGGAGCTTTATTTTGCCGTATTGCAGATTATTCAGACTCGGGAATATAAAATAAAAGAAGCTTTTAAAAACGGCACTATACAGGATTTATCCATTATCGATAATGTTTTAATTCAGCAGTCAGATGCGGGGAAATATTCGTACGACATTATAAATCCGGCAATTAAAGACAAGAAAAACCCAAACCGTATTATTGCCCGCAGATTTGAATACTATAATCTGAAGGATTTAGAAAAATCGATTCTGGAATTAATCCGCTTCATGAAAGAAGATTTTACCGAAGAAGGAATGTTTTTGATCGAGCACATGATGCTTCGTCCCGATGTAAATCTGACCACAGTAAATCCGGATACCTTCATGCCTATCTGCGCAGATGAGTGCGATAATTGCGAACCCATAGATCCCTACTCCTATCGTGTGAGCGTAGTCCTGCCCGGATATACATTGCGATTTGCCAATACCGATTTTAGAAATTACATCGAAAAAATAATTAAGGAAGAACTGCCCGCTCACGTTCTGGCAAAAATATGCTGGATTGGATACCGGGAAAAAGATGTAAAAGACCCCGCAGAAAACCAGCTTATTCAATTTGAAAAAGCATACAAAGACTATTTGTTCGCCAAAACGGATTTAAATCAGGAACAGCCCGAACCCCAATTAATCAGTTTTATTAAAGCGTTAACCGTTCTCGACAATGTGTACCCAACAGGACGACTGTTTGACTGCAGTGATGAAAACGAGCGATTGTCAGATAAAATTATACTAGGAAAAACGAATTTAGGATCATTATAAAAACTATTCCAATGTCAGCTAAACTTTCAACAATAACAACACAATACCGACGATTTACAAAGAATCAGGTACTTACAGAAGGAAACCTTAATGAGGTTGTAGATTTTTTTGACGACCAGGACCGCCTCTCCCGCATTTACCTGAGTGGCGTTGGTATAGTTTGCGGCTTGTATCCAGCTTATGATGCGGTTCAAAATACCATATCCATAACACAGGGAACGGGTATAACTACTGATGGTGATCTTTTTAAATTATATCAGGCAGATATATTGGGAAACAAAAAAATCGATTTTGACTCCAAAACCTATACGCACTGCAAAATTTATGATAATGCAAAAGCGGCTTATAAACCTTTTTTTTATGGTGGGGCAAACCAGCAATTGCCTCTTTTTGAACTCTTAACAGAAGAGCAGCAAAAAAAAGAAAAAGATCCCAATTTTGCTCTAGCACAATTTACCGCCAATACAGGATTTGAGTTTAACGATGCCGTAATTCTTTTGTATCTGGAGTCTTATGAAAAAGAATCTGACCTTTGTGTTAGTCTTTCATGCGACAATCAGGGATTGGAAATTGTAGGCAATTTTAGAGTTTTAATTGTCAGCAAAGCCGTTGCCGCACAAATAATGAATCACGACAGCTTAATTGGTCAAATCAATTATACTAATCTTTACCATAAATTACCCGACGTAAAATCAAACCGAATTGTACTAAAACCAGATGATTTTACCCATCTTGAAGCCATAAAACAAAATTTCACCAAGGGAATTTTCAAAAACAATGTGGTTCAGAATTTACAGGACGGCTACAATATCCTATTGACGGGCTTAAACATGCCGCTCGTTTTAGATGCTTTTCAAAAAAATATAACCGAGTTGTTTAATTTTGAAGGAGACCCGGTACTTCCTCCCGATTTTCAATATTTATACGATCTGCTTAACGATTTAGTTGATACCTACAACGAAACCAAAGCACTGTTAATCAGTATTGATGATACTTATTGTGATCCCGATATTAATGCGTTTCCAAAGCATTTAATGCTGGGCGAATTAATAAAAACCGAACCTTGTTTTGAATTCCGTCATGCTTTTTACAAATCGCCTTTGCTTGCCCGAGAAAACTTCGGCACTTGTACCGATTGTCTTGCTGATGATGAAGATTCAGAAGAAAAAGACGCAGCAACAGATGAAATCAAACTATGTTACGGCGAAAATACGACCAAGCAAAGACTATACAGTCTTATTCTGCGAAGTCTGCAATTATTAGAAAACTACAATCCTTTGTATGATTTTATAAAAATTACACCTTCTTTACAACTGGGTAAATTGGGCAAAAAAGCCATTCCGTTTTACAATACTGTAAACGATTCGCTTATTAGCGCCTGGGATTTTGATAAAACCATTTTAGGACTGCAAAAAAACAATGTTAGTTACCATGATGATTTACTAAATATTAAAAAACCGCTCGAAATTCATCTGGATAGTGATTTTTATAGAATCGAAGGACATCAGGGGCGCAACTACAAAGAAGCACTTAAAGCGATACAGCAAATCAGGTTAGAAAATGGTCTCGGATTCAATATCATGATTCTGGCAGTAAACGCTAATGAACTCGATACAACCATCCAGAATTTCACCCAATATTACCTCAACAAAAACCACGGTTACGAGCATAAAGCGGGCGTAGCTCCGGGAGGCACATTTATAATGATTTATCTGGAAGAAAAAATTCCGTATTACTATTATTACAACAGCCACAGACCTTCTTTAACTGGTGATTTTGAAAAGTTTGCTGAAGGCATCCCCATTTTAAACCCCATTGTGGCCGATTTTTCGCTGCCTTATTTATGCTGCGACGAAAACAATATCAGCCTTAGTCTGCCTGTTTCTAAAATTTGTTTTGACAGTAAAACTCCACCTCTGCCTTTTAAAGTATCGCCAGCGGGAGGTTTTGTAAAAGCCAATGTTAGATACGATCAAAACGGAGGGATTAAAGTAAATGAATTTGGAGTTCTTGTTTTTGATCCCAATTTAGTGAGCAAAGAGCTGATAGGCCAGCCCATAACCTTTACCGTTAATAATTTTGAGACTAAATGCGAGATAACCATTTTTGAAAAACCAATATTCGATTTTACTGCAGTTCCCTTAAAACCATCCGGAACCACCGAAACCGAAGTTACTTTTACCGTAAGCGGAGAAAACCTTAACGGAACAAAATTTACGTGGAATTTTGGCGACAAAACCGATCCTGTTACTGACGAAAAAACAGAGATAAAACACCTCTACCAGTACAATAGCGAAAGTCAGAAAAAATTCACTTTTGAGGTTACGCTCCATGCAGATAATGGCAATTGTGGTTTTCAAATCACCCATCAAGTAAGTTTTGAAGTGGAAGATCCAAAAGTACTGATAGATAACAGATTGCTCAATAGTATTTCTTTTTGCAAAAACGATAATACGCCCTATCCACTTGCCCTTGAACCTGCCATAAAAGGCGCAATTTTATCCGGAGAAGGAGTTAAAACATTAAAAGGAGGAAAATTTCAGTTTATTCCGGCTAGTGTAACTTCGGGTGCTGCAAGTGTAACCATTTTAATCGACGGCAAACCATCCAATCTTTCTATTACACTCTTAGACCTGCCTACTGCCAGTTTCTCTTATGATATAGATGCGAATGGAATGTTAACCTTAAACAACAACTCTGCAAACGCTGCGGCTTATACTTGGAAAATCAATGAGGAATTAGTGATTACAGATAAAAAAGATCCAATCACAAGACCAATTTCTTTATTTAATGAATCTTCTATTTCCGTTTCGCTAACTGCAGAAGGCAAATGCGGTTCAGTAATCGACGGTCCAAAATCAATTGAAATTAGAAAACCAGTTGAAGAAAATACCTGTCTAAACAATGCTATATTATTTGTACGAAATTCACTTTCAAGCATTTCCTATCTTAAAGAAATTGGTGTTTCTAATAAATTCAATAAGGATACTACTAAATTCATTACTGAAACTCAAAACAAATTTGTAGAAATTGAAAGCAACCTTGAAAGTTATATCAGCGGTAGTTTAAATGCTAAATTACCTGAATTATTCAATCAGGACTATTTCAAGACGATAGTCGCAGCTGTTAATTCTTCGGTAAAACTGCAAAATTCAAATGAGATTACTGCGGTAGAAACGCTGGTAGCGTTAAACACTTCCCTGTTTTACACTATTTTAAGATGCCAGGATACCAAAACTCTTAAAGCTTTTGAAGAACAAATTACAGCAGCAGCAGTTCTTTATACTGATTTATTTAAAGGTTTCATTGAAATAGGATTTAATACCGATAAAAACGGATCGTTGAAAGAGTTTTTGTCTGCTATGTTAAAAGTATTTGCAAAAAGCGGTTTTATAATAACCAGCCTAAATAAGCAGATCGAATACCTGACAGCTGGTGGTAAGTAATAGTAAACATATTATCAATACAGTTTTCCTTGAGATAAATACCAATTCTAAAGAAAAAGGATATTATCTCAAGGATAATATTGATGCGTTTTTGCAAAAGGAAATATTCTCGCTTTTAGAAAATTATTTTAACGAGTTGGATTCTAAAAATCCCTCACACAGCATACAATTAGAAAAGCTCAACATTGATATTGCCATCAGTCAAAATTTGGATTTTGAAGATTTCAAAGAACAAATTCTAAAAAACATTTCGAAACAAGTGGAAGAAGTTTTTGAAAAGGAAGCAAAAAATAGTGACGGTTTTAAACGCATCAGACCGCAAGAAAAAGAAATAGAACGCTTTTTTCATTTCTTGGAGACGGGCACAGATACTTGGTGGAAAACTTTAAATAATGACTTTAAAATAATTGAGGATAAAATATTTATCGAAATATTAAATGATGAAAAATTTTCTTCTAAATGGAAAAATGCAGTCCAAAAACCAATTGCGCGAACACGGTTTATCAAACAATTTACGGACAGCCAAATTGCATCCATTATTAAAAAAGGAATACTGTTTAAAAAAAACCACACAGAAAACAATTCCAAAATAAAAAGCATTGAAGCCATACAGAAACAAATGGAGACCCGTATTGCAAAAAATCTAATGATTCCGAATCAAAGATTTTTAACATGGGAAATAGTTGTTTTAAGTCTTTTAGATACAAGCGCTGCCATTGTAAAACAAAAACTTTTGAGAATGATCTGCAATGCATTTGAATTTCATAAAAAGAACAACTTTTTACAACACAGGGAACTTTTTCTGAAGGAAATTAAAAATCAGATAGAGAATAAAAACGAACTGGAAGTGCTGGCAGATCTTGAAACTTTTGTTTTGAACATCGAAAAAAAACTAGAACCAATTATTTTAAAAATAACAGGAATAGAAAATGAGAAAATTCAGGAAAATAAAGAAGAAACAACAGCCAACCCAGATTTGATTTTCTCAAATGAAAAAGATGCTGCTGTGTCATCAAATGGATCAAAAGAAAAAAATTGGAATAATAACGAAGAAATAATCGACAAAAAAGAGCTTTCTTTTGAAAAAGAAGAAAAAGAAGCAGAAATACGAGATCCAGATAACAGCGAATTCTATTTCGACAATGCAGGTTTGGTTTTGATTCATCCGTTTTTGAAATCGCTTTTTGAAAATTGCAAACTGCTTAATAAAGACAATACTATAACGGATTCCGAAACTGCCGCACACCTTTTGCATTACATCGCCACAGGAAAAGAACAGGATTATGAGAACACTATGGGTTTTGAAAAATTCTTATGCAATATTCCTTTAGCCCAGCCTATTGAACGAAACATTGTTCTCTCTGAAAAAATGAAAAAAGAAGCTGCTACGATTCTGCAAGCGGTTTTGAGCAATTGGGAGGTAATGAAAACAACATCGGCAGAATTGCTGCAAAACGAATTTTTACAGCGCCCCGGAAAACTGAGTATCAACGGAGACGAAAGTCCCACAATAATTATAGAGCGAAAAACACAAGATATTTTATTAGACAAATTAAACTGGAATCTGAGCATTATAAAATTGGCTTGGAAAAAACGAATCATTTATGTGAACTGGTAAAAATGAAAATTATGAATGTTGAAAACACCTCTTTTTTAGAATACGATAAAAAAAATATTCGCAGCTTTCAGCAAATGGCTTTAGAATTTTTATTTAATAATGTAAACATGTCTAAAGTAGTCTTTTGCGGCGGTATTGCAGACTATCTTAATCTTCGTGAATATTATGATATTACCATTAACGATATAGATCTGCTTTTTGAAAATGAAAAGGATTTACTCCCCATGACCAGCAAACTGGCCACAAAAAGATATAGTTCTAAATTTTATAAAACCAAAAACGGAGAAGCATTAGTAAACATTTTCAGAGTTGGCGACAAGTCCATCAACATAGACAGTTTTCCAAGAGATTTTACTAATGCAACTCATACACAATCGCCTTTGCTGGGTAAAATGGTCTGGCATACCTCATTTGAAGACAGTCAAAAAAATCATAATAATGAAATACATCTCAATACATCAGAAGCAAAAGGTTCTGATTATCAATGGAGACGATTGTACAAGCACAGCCGTAAAGCTTCTTTGTACAACAACATAACTTTTCTGGAAGAAAAAAAATTAATTCATACCATTAAAAAAAATATGTTATGAGGGAAGAGCCTAGAATAATTTACAGCTTAGATGCATTTCCTATTAGTAATAACCGATGGAATGAAGGAAATAAATTTAAAGAAACAATTTATTCAACCGCACTAAGCATACTATACAGCCATTTATGGTATCAGGATATCGAGCTTTATGCAGATGAAACAGCGTATAAGTTTCTTTACATGCTTCCGTGCAGGGTTACAAAAATCAGCAGTAACGAAGACACTGTCATTTGGATGAAATCGAAAATTGATGTAATGGAAAAACAAACTAAACCCTTTGTACATCTTGATAATGATGTCTTTATAAAGAAAAAAATAAATTTTGATTTTGATAAAGTAATCGTTGAACAAAATGATTACGAATTATACAGCATGTACCAATATCGCTTAGATTTTTTCAATCAATATACTAAGGATTTAGACTATTGGAAACCCGATTTGGGATATGCTTTTAACTGCGGCGTATTAGGTTTTAGAGACTTGGAACTTCGGGATCAGTTTTTAAAAGTGTACTATACGTTAGAGGAAATTTTTATAAAAAATAACAATCCCAAAATTGCAAGAATAGAACCATGTATTGTTTTAGAACAATACAATCTCGCAGCCTTATTACACCACCACAATATTAAACCAACATTACTGCTGTGGAAAAAAAACTTGTTCGAAAACAGCCAGCTCGCAGACCGAATAGGCTACACACATATTGCAGGCCAAAAAAAATACAGAATTGACATTGTTGAAGAAATAGAAAACAGGCTTTTTAAACTGTTTCCGTATTGGTACAAAGAAGTAAAGACTGCCTTAGAGAAAGAAGGCATCGCTTAAAAACTATAAATAGCTATCGATGAAACACAAGATAATTTACAGTTTGGATGTACTTCCTATAATGAGTAACAGATGGAATATGGGAGACAAACTAAAGGAAACGATCTACATGACGGCTCTAAGCATATTATACAGTCATTTATGGTATGATGAAATTGAGCTTTATGTAGATGAAATAGGATTTAAGTTCCTGTATATGCTTCCTTGTGCTGTAACCAAAGTGCAAAATGACAACAGAATCGAACTTTGGATGAAATCTAAAATTAATGCCATGGAAGTACAAACAGAGCCCTTTGTCCACATAGACACCGACATATTTATTAAGAAAAAAATAGATTTTAGTTTTGATGACGTCATCGTAGAACGCAGGGAAGATACTTATGAAATCCATTACAGGAAACAGGTAGAATTATTTACGAAATACACTCATAACCTGCCCTATTGGCATTCTAATTTAGGCTATTCCTACAATTGCGGCATATTTGGTTTTAACGATCTCAAGCTCCGTGATGAATTTATAAAAAGCTATTATGATTTGGAGAAAATATACTTAGAAAACCAAAAAAGCTTTACGGTATTAAAACAAGAAGGTTATGAAACCTGTATTCTAATCGAGCAGTATACGCTCGCATCGCTGTTGAATTATAAAAACAATAATCCCACAATTCTGCTAAAAGGAGAAAACATAACTGAACAAGGAAAACATGCCGATTCTATCGGGTATTCTCATTTTTTTGGAATGAAAAAATATGAAAAGTATGTTGTTGATGAAATTGAACTTCGCCTCTCCAAGATCTTTCCGTTTTGGTACAAACAGATAAAAAGCGCATTAGAGCAAGAAGGTGTTACGGCAAATAGTCCGCAGTTTGTTTATTAAACAAATTATGAATCCAAATGGTAAAATAATACGTCATGAGAGAATTTGAACATAAAAAAGCATCAAACGGCTCCCCTTCACCTTTTTTTGGACCGAAAGTTCAAAAAAAACTAACTACAGGAACCGTTGGGGACAGGTATGAAAAAGAGGCTGATAATGTGGCCGACAAAGTGGTAAACAAACCGAAAACAGGCGGACTTTTATCAACAAAAAGAGAAGAAACTGTACAGCAAAAACCCCTTTCTGAAACCATTTCGAAGGTCCAAAAACAAGATCTGGCACAAGAAAAATCTCTTCCAAAAAGAGATAAAGAGGAAGACAAAAAGGTACAAAAGAAATCCGATAAAGAAGAAGACAAGAAAGTTCAGAAAAAAGCAGAAAAAGAGGAAGACAAAAAAGTCCAAAAGAAATCTGATAAAGAAGAAGACAAGAAAGTTCAGAAAAAAGCTGAAAAAGAAGAAGACAAAAAAGTACAAAAGAAATCCGATAAAGAAGAAGACAAGAAAGTTCAGAAAAAAGCTGAAAAAGAGGAAGACAAAAAAGTCCAAAAAAAATGTGCCGACTGCGAAGGCGAAGACAAACAAGTTCAGAAAAAAGAAGATAAGGAAGAAGAAAAAACAGTTCAGGCAAAATTAAATGAGTCCAACTCGGTAAACGAAGGAGTTGAAAGTGACCTTAACAGCTCTAAAGGCAGCGGTAACGGAATGGACGCAACCACAAAGCAAGAAATGGAAGCTGGTTTTGGTGCTGATTTTAGCAACGTAAACATCCATACAGACAGTAAAGCGGTTCAAATGAGCGAACAGCTGGGCGCACAAGCGTTTACACACGGTAATGATGTTTATTTTAATAAAGGAAAATACAATCCAGATTCTAAAGAAGGGAAACATTTGCTTGCGCATGAACTCACGCATACGATACAGCAAACAGGCACTAAGACAGCAAATAATGTTCAGAAAAAAAATATGCTTCAATTCTCTACAATACCTTGGAACATAAGCCGATGGACCACTCAAATAAGAGAGTCTAACAACTTTAGCGTGAGTAGTGGCGGAACAGTTACTGTAACATCAAATTTAGAATGGACTGGACCGCCAAGATGCAGCAATATCGCCTCTACAATGGAGGTAAAAATATATAGAAAAAGATTTTTGATAGATAGTAATGAGCATAGTGCTGCAATTCCATTATCAGGTGGAAGTACGTCTGTTTCTAATTTGACTGATGGCACTTACTATGTGCAAATTATTCTGAGCGGGTACAATGGCGATCCAACGCACTGCAGTTTAACAGGAAGCCTCAGCATAGATGCATCATAATGAAATGATTTTCCACAAAATACAATAATCAGATATGTCCGTCTTAACCAAAAAAACAAACTCAAATCCTTCGCACTCCGCGTCACATCATGACAAGGGGAAGGAATCTTTTTTTGGGGTACAGGCAAAATTGAATATAGGAAAATCTAACGATAAATACGAAGCAGAAGCCGACAAGGTCGCAGATCAGGTAGTAACCAATAAACAGACAACAAACCCAGACGCTTTCTTTTCTCCATCGCCGGTAGTACAAAAAAAATTAGCGGGCAATGTTCAAAAACAGGAAGAGCAAAATAAAGCAATACAGCGCAAAACTGCCAACCAAACCATAACGCCCGTTGTACAGCTAAAAGAAGAACTAATTCAAAACAAACTCGATTCGCGAACAACCGAAAAACGAGAAATCAATCCGGATTTTGCTGCATCAAAAACGTTGATCCAGAAGAAAGAAGTCCAAAAAATAGAAACTGCCTCAAGAAAAATCTCCTCCTTCAAACCTTTAATTCAAAATAAAGGGGAAGAAGAAAATCTACAGCAGAAAAAAGAAGAAGACAAACAAGCCAAAGACGACGAAAAACAAATACAAAAGAGTGCTGCCGGCGATGCCAACCCCAGTGATACTTCTAATTTAGAGTCTAATTTAAACAGCAGTAAAGGTGGCGGTTCTCCTCTATCCGGAAAAGTAAAAACCGAAATGGAAACTGGTATCGGAGCCGATTTCAGCAATGTCCGTATTCATAATGATTCCAACGCGGTTCAAATGAATAAGCAATTGGGAGCTCAGGCTTTTGCAACCGGGAACAATATTTATTTCAACGAAGGAAAATACAATCCAAATTCGCAGAGCGGTAAACATTTACTCGCCCATGAATTAACGCATACGGTACAGCAGGGCGCTGCCATTAGAAAAAAACCAGACTCCATCTCTCCTGCTCCCGAAATGATTCAGGGATCCTTATTGTCCTTTGCGATTCCTGATTTTATAAAAGACAATGTCAGACATATTCCCGGTTATACACTGCTTACCGTGGTAGCGGGTTACGATCCTTTGAATGATGTAAATGTCCAAAGAAATGCCGTCAATCTTATTGAAGGATTTATGGGTCTTGTTCCTTTTGGTACAGTCCTATTTGACAAACTGCAAGAATACGGCATTATTGATCGTGTTTTTGACTGGGTCAGCAATCGCTTGAGTGAAGTCGGTCTCAGTATGGATGCGTTACTCCAACTTGTTAAAGATGCTTGGGACGAATCTTCAATTTCAACTTTTATAGATGTTGTCAGAACTAAATTTAATACCCTGGTAGGTCGGGTAACTAGTTTTGCGGCTTCTCTTGTTGATCAAATTATAACCTGGATCAAAGAAGCCTTGATTGAAGTTGCAGAACCTTTACTGGCAGAAAACAAAGCATATTCACTTCTCAAAAAAATAATCAAATACGACCCTTTACGAGATAAAGAAGTTAGTGCCACAACAGTCGAAATATTAGAAGATTTCTTAATACTAATTGACAAGCAGACAGAACTGGAGCAAATGCGCGAAAAAGGCACGCTGCAAAAAACAGCCGACTGGCTCGACACTCAGGTTGGAACTTTCAATTCGCTATTAGGCGAACTCCGAGGTCTTATTACTGCTGCCTGGGATTCTATTCAGCCTTCTAATCTTGCTAACATTGATGCTAATCTTACCGCTTTGGCATCGAATGCAGGCGCCTTCCTGCAAAGAGTTTGGGATTTTGCTTCGGGCGTAGCTTTAAAAGTTTTAGAATTGGTAAAAGATTCTTTATTAGGTTATTTGTCTGCTCAGGCTGCAACGGTGCGGGGTTATTCGTTAATTAAAGTAATTATAGGACGTGATCCTTTTACCAATGAAACAGTCGAACGATCTGTGCCTAATCTTATCAGAGGTTTTATGAGCCTCATGGACGGCGGCGAAGAACAATACGCGCAAATGGTAGAATCTGGTGCAATAGCCAGAATTACAGGCGAAATTGAAGCCGCTGTCGCAACCTTAAACATGACTCCGGAGGCAATTATCCAGCTTTTTACAGATCTCTGGAATTCGTTTACTATTAACGATCTTATTAATCCGCTGGATGCTTTTACCCGAATTATTGAAAAATTTGGCGAACCTATAGGGCGATTGATTGCGTTTGTGGCAGAGATTGTGCGAATTGTAATTATCGCGATTCTAGAGATTATGAATTTCCCATTTGACCTTATCGGAAATATCATAACAAGAGCATTGGAAGCAATTGACGATATCAAGAAAGATCCAATTGGTTTCTTAAAAAATATACTCAGAGCGCTTAAACAAGGATTCATACAGTTCTTTGACAATATCGTAACCCATTTGATAAACGGTGTTACCGGCTGGCTGATGAGCGAGTTGAAAGATGCTAATATTCCGGTGCTTACTGATTTCTCTTTACAAGGGGTTATTACCTGGGTTATGGAAGTGCTCAATATCTCGATGGAAAAAATCTGGGAAAAACTAGCCGCGCATCCGCGTATTGGGCCGGCAAGAGTAGCCAGAATCCGAAGCATGATTAATACGCTCGAAGGTATTTGGACATTTATAAAAGATGTTCAGGAACGCGGTATGGCAGCGATTTGGGATAAAATACAAGAACAGCTTAGCAATTTGTGGAATACCGTTCTCGATGCCGTGAAAAACTTTGTCATGGAGCGCATTGTTAATAGAATAACCGCCAGACTTTTAAGCATGTTGGACCCAACGGGAATCATGGCCGTGATAAACGGTGCTATGGCTTTCTTTAACGCGATACAAAGTTTTATCAAATACCTGCGTGAAATGCTAGAAGTGGTTAATTCGTTTGTCAATGGTGTAGCCGATTTGGCCCGAGGAAATGTTGCCACAGCTGCAAATTATCTCGAAAGAACCATGGGACAAGCCATGCCGGTCGTAATAGGATTCTTAGCGAATCAGGTTGGTTTAACCGGCATTGGGGCAAGAATTGGCGAAATGATTATCTCCGTACAACAAATGGTCGACGAAGCACTTACCTGGCTGGTCAATAAAGCGGTTGATACAGGAATGGCGTTATTGGACAGGGTTATGGCAATGGGTGCTAGTGCCAGAGATGCTATTTTTGGCTGGTTAGGATTCAATACTCCTGTTACATTTTCTAACGGAGAAAATCACACTATCAAAATCGAAGAGCAAAATGGAACGAGAATAATAAACATATACAGTCAAAGACAGCGTTTAGAAGATTTTTTAAATGCTAAACAAACAGAAACTCAAAAAACACCAGACAGTCCTGAAAAAACTGAAAAATTAACTAAAATTTCAAATGCAAGACAAAATTATAATGCAGCAAATGTTTTAGTCGGCCAGCTTTATGCACTTGAAAATGCAACGCCGGCAACACCAGCTGTAACAAAACAAGCTAAAGAGCGTGAATTGAAAGATAAATTAAAATTAATTAAAGATGATTTACAATCATTAGGACTTGCACCTGGGCAAAATGCAATTACTACCAACTTTCAGGTAGCAGGAACAGCAAATGGAAGACCAACTCTTGTTAAGGCAGATCCTTTAACCACTCTTCCTGGTAATACTGTTGGATCACCACCAGGACGCGGAGCAAATTTTCCTCCAGGCTGGGATCATTTAACTCTATTAGACCGAGCTTCATTAATTGATATTCGCAGCTGGAATAGAATGCACCTTATAGCGGATAGATTACATGGTCCAGGAAATAATCCAAACAATCTTGTCCCAGCAGATAATAAAGTTAATACTCCAGCTGCACAAATCGAACAAAGAGCATTAAACAAATTAAGAGATCCGGCAAATGCTGACAAAGTATTGAAATATGAAACTAAAGTTGATTATCATCCGGCACCTATGCAAAATTTTCCAAGCAGTATAATTATTGAATGGCAACAGTGCAGCGTTACTCCGGCAGGACAAACAACACCTATTGGATCAGTTGACAGATGGGCATCCGGACTAATAAACCCACCTCCTTCACTAACTGGTGCTGGTTCATCGGGACCGACAATTTTAGATTTACGTAATGCTTCGATAACTGAATTTACCGAAGTATTTGGAAGAGGAATAGGTCGAAGATTACAATTAGCATATTCAAGAAGATTTTTAAGCCATTTACCTTATAGTCAATCTTCACTTAATACTGTTTATGGAATTTTAGCCGCAGAAGGAACAAATTCAATGCGTTATTCAAGTGATGCAGCAACTTCAGACTTTGCTTTACTTACAAGCAAAAATGGAACAACAATAACTATAGGAACAACAACTTATACAATTCAAATTTAGAATTTATGGAGAGTAAAAATTATTTCTTAGCAATTTCCGGTTTAATCAATGAACTCCTATTAAACAAGAATGTAAATATTATTAAGTATTCAATAAAATCTGGTTATCCTGAACATTATATTAAATTTTTAGAAGAAGAAAATAATATAATCATAGCTGACTCCATAAAGGCATTTTACAATAAGATTGGAAGTGTAGAAATACAATGGGATTCAGCAAATGGAGATTTAGATTTATTTGGTGAAATCAATATTGTTGACATTGACCAATTTTTAAATCTAAAAAATTATCAAGAGTATTGGATGAGACGCTTTAATGAAAATAATGATGAAGAACAAAACAAGTTTATGCTGATGGCTAAACCCTTTGATTATTTTAATTCTGATGAAACAGAAATTGCGTTTTTTAAACAGACTGATAATCAAATCAAAGATGAGTTATATTATTTTAAATCCGGATACGGTTACAGTAAATTAAATTTATCAATAAATGAATACTTCGATAAATTAATAGAAACCAAAGGTTTAAATTCATGGCAAGAACTGTTTTCAATAGGTAAGTTTGGAGAAATTCAAAATTCAGTTAAAACCATTTTTAATAAAGACAATTAAAAAACAGCCATATCCTTTCATGAACGAAAAAGCAATACAGTAACATCTAAAAACTTTAGTCATGCAAAAAACATTCTACCAAAAAGAACTTGTTATAAAAGCACCACAAGAAAGAAAAGGCGCAAATAATAACAAAAAAGACATTGAAAAAATTCAGTCCTGGCTTAATTTATTTGCTGTGCAAAATCCAAACTCTGGAACCGCTACAGATATTGATGGCGATTTTGGTCCGGCAACAGAAAAAGCAGTGCTGAATTTTCAAAAATCCAATGGCCTTCCTCAAAACGGAATTGTAAATCAAACCGTATTTGATGTACTTGTCTCTCCTCTTAAAAAAGCTTTTGAAAGCCCAATATCAGGGAATAATTTAAGGGAATTAATTCTGAATACGGCCAAAAATCATCTTAAAAATAATCCTTTTGAACTTGTCATAAATAGCCAAAGTAATACGGGACCTTGGGTTCGAAGTTATATGGACGGACATGAAGGAACAGAATGGTTTTGGTGTATGGGATTTGTTCAGGCCATTATTGATCAGGCAGCTGCTGTTCAGGGAAAAAGCTTTAAAACCCTGATGCCGTTAACTTACAGCTGCGATACCGTCGGTACAACGGGTATTCAAAAAAAGATCTTAACCCGTTATCAAACTGCCCGAACCAATCCTGCTCTAATAAAACCGGGAGACATATTTCTTCTTCAAAAAACACCAAACGACTGGATTCATACCGGAATTGTAACTGCTGTTCATGCCGATACCATAGAAACTATTGAAGGTAATACCAATGCCGGCGGTTCTCATAATGGAAACGCTGTGATGAACAAAATCAGAAACTATAAACAATCAAAACTTGATTTTTTTTCAATAGAATCATTAGTATAAAATGGAAAATATAGTCACTTACTTAAAAAATCAATTCGTATTCCAGCTTGATCATCTTTTTCAGGTCGAAAATCCGATGGAAAAACCTCTTTTTAATCAGCTTGATTCAAATGGTTTTATTGATGAATTTATTATCGAAAATCATTTAGTCGAAATTGATATTCTTCTCTTAGGATTAGCTCTGGTTCCACATATCAAGCCCGATTTTTTGAGTTCTACTATTGCCGAATATTTACCAAATGGCGGTGAACTGCCGGAATTTGGAGGGATTAAAACCAAAAATCACCGCGGTATTTTACCAACTGGAGAAACAGCTCAGTTTTTAATTGCCGGAAATGATCTGGAAAACCGGATCTCATTCTACAACTTTTTACACAATCAATCTTTTCTGTATAAAAAGGGAATTATAAAAATAGAATCTGTGCCGCACGGTGAGCCTAAATTAAGTGGTTTATTAATTTTGGAAGAAGAATACATCGAAAAATTCATCACCGGAAAAATCCTCAAACCGCAGCTCAGCAGTATTTTTCCTGCCCAGCTAATAGAAACCCAATTGGATTGGGAAGATCTTGTTCTCAATACTTCTACTTTAAATCAGATAAAAGAAGTAGAAACCTGGCTTAAATTCAACGATATTTTGCTTCATGAATGGAATATGAAAGCCAAAATAAAACCCGGTTTTAGAGTGATGTTTTACGGAACGCCGGGAACCGGAAAAACGCTGACCGCTTCATTATTAGGAAAATATACGAAAAGAGACGTTTATAGAATTGATTTGTCAATGGTGATTTCGAAATACATTGGCGAGACCGAAAAAAATCTTTCTTCTCTATTTGACAAAGCAATCGACAAAGACTGGATTCTCTTTTTTGATGAAGCTGATGCCGTTTTCGGAAAAAGAACCAACGTACGCGACGCTCATGACAAATATGCCAATCAGGAAGTTTCGTATTTACTGCAGCGCATCGAGAACCATCCTGGGCTGGTTATTCTGGCTTCTAATTTTAAAACCAATATCGATACCGCTTTTACAAGAAGGTTTCAGTCTATTATTGAGTTTGAAGTGCCGTCCTACGGTGAACGCTTACAATTGTGGAAAAACAATCTGCCTAAAGGAATCAAAATTGCCGACGATGTCAATCTTAACGAACTTTCAAAAAAATACGATATTACAGGCGCCAATATTGTAAATATCATTCAATACGCTTGTCTGCGAACGCTTGAAGACCAAAACCAAAGCATTAAGCTCGATCATCTTATTCAGGGCATTAAAAAAGAATATGCCAAAGAGGGAAAAATGATGTAACATTGCAAATCTCTTTATAATTTCTGTTATCACGAAGACAGCTATTTCTATGATTTTTTGACTATAAAAATCCGTTTGTATCCGCGTTTTTGCGAAAGTAAATTTGTTTCATCCGCGTTAAAATACATTCAAAGCACATTAACAAAAAAACGCCTCAATCTATATTTAAGGCGTTTTCGTTTTTATTTTTTTTCTTCGTTATTCAACTTATCGTCAAAATCGGGTTCTTCACCTTTAAATTTTTTCGTGTCAGTATCATAGTTTTCATCGTTTGTTAAGACCTCATCATGATCTTTATATTGATGTTTTCTAGTATCACTGCGATGGTCTGCACCATTGTTTGTATTTTGCGGAGTTTGATTATTTGCTTTCATAATAGTAAGTTTTTAATTAAAGTAAAGCTACAAAACGAAATATCATTGCACTTATACAATCTAACTTCTTAAATTATAGAATCTTACTATCAACCAACTGGAAATTAAATAACTATTGAATATAATTATGTAAAACTTTTTGAAGTGTCCTTTCTAATTTTGACTTGAACAAATAGAGATATTTAATGCTCAGAGAAAAGTGATTCAAACTTAAAATTTAGCACCATGAGAACTTACAACGAAAACTACACCGCACCAATAAACATTTCTGAAGATTCCCCTCTATACATGGAAACCTTTGAACGTAATCATGTGGAACGTTTTTACCAATCTACAAGTGAAGAACTTTTATGCTGGGGAGAAGAACCAAAATATATTCACAGTGAATTTTCTAATACCTTCGAAAGAAAAGATCAAGGCAATAGATTAGAATTGTAACCATCAATTTTATTCTAAACCAAAAAAATGCGCAAAAGCCAATGTAGACTTTTGCGCATTTTTTTATTTATATTGAACTTGTATTCTTAATAATACACGTACATCATAATTTTTGAATTAGAACTCTCTATGATTTTTTCAAGTCTTTTAAAGAAGATTTCGTTAACCATTGGACATCCGTGGCTGTTTGCGATATAATAGTCTTGCTCATCGTAGGGAACAGCAGAATAATGATGCAGTACAATCGCTCTCGAAAGTGCATTACTATTAGTTTCATCTAAGCCATTTAATCTAAATGCTTTACCAAACATTCCTTTATAAGAGCCGCCTACAGCATATTTACCCAACGAAGTGCAGTTTGAATTAGGAGTATTACTAAATTTAAGATCTCCTCTAACTCCGGTTTCAGAACCACTGCCATTAGCAACAAGCCCCTGATCAATAATTTTATCATTTTGCAGGTCGTAAACAAAAAAACGATTTTTTCCTGATTTGATTTTCATATCAACAAAAAAAGCAATTTTATTACTGTATTTACCCGTTTGGCAAACAGATTTGATTTCGTTAACGTGATCGTTAAGCCTTAAAAAATCAGCTTCATCTAGAATTTCCTCATTAGCAGTTGTACGAAAGTTTGTAAACGAACTTAATGAAATTAGCAGCGCAACTAAAAGTATTCTCATTCGCAATTAAATTAAATTTTAATAAATAGTAGATTGGGACTTCAAATTTATTGTGTTATAATTCTATAACCTTTATGCTGCAAAAATATATAGAAATTTTACATAATTCCCATGTTTGAATGTTAAATTTTACATAAACAGCTAAAAATAAGTTATTTATAAAAACATTATACTATAAAAAGAGAATTTTAAGTTCAAAAGCACTGCACTTGCTTCCCTATTTTTTCGATTGAACAGATTTTAGCTGCAGAAAGTTCCCATCACTTAAGTGTATAATCTATTCTAAAATTGGATATAATATCTGACAAAAGAGTGTTTTACGGGATCTTTTTTTTTTTATCTTTGAAACTCAGACTTTTTAACCTGAAAGGCTTTATCTTTGGGCTTTCAGAAAATTTATACTCATTATGGAACAGAAAATTCATCAGGGAAGAAACGTAAAACGTTTTAGAGAAATGCTTGGCATTAAACAAGAAGCATTGGCGTATGATCTGGGAGAAGAATGGAATCAGAAGAAGATTTCTATGCTGGAACAAAAAGATGTAATTGAAGAAAGTCTCCTAAAACAAATCTCAAATTCTCTGAACATTCCTGTTGAAGCTTTTCAAAACTTTGATGAAGAGCAGGCGGTGAATGTTATTGCAAACACATTTCATAATAATGATAGTGCAATTGGATTTGTAATTAATAATCATAATCCAATTGATAAATTAATTCAGCTTCACGAAGAAAAGATTGCCTTATACGAAAGAATGTTAAAGGAGAAAGATGAAATGATGGCAAGACTTGAAAAATTGATTAAATAGATATTTTGAAATTTACACTAGCCAAGTTAATAAGATAAAGAATTAAACACTAGCTTTTCCCCTTTTCTCTTCTGGAATAGTAGAATAAATTGGGGTATAAATAGTATTATAATATGAAGCTAAATCATCATGATTATCTAATTTATAATAGTCCTCAATCTTTTTACCTTCTTGTCTGATAACTTCCATAGTTAAACGTGTGGATATTGAACCGTAAGCTCTGTAGACAAATTTCTCTAAATGTTTTACTTTTTCATAATCAACAATAATTCTGTTATTCACTTCTGCATTATGGATATAATACCAAATTTTAGCATCTTTTTCATAAAGACTTAACAACGGACCAAAATCCTTAAAATCAGGTATCTCTAATTCATTTTCTTTTGGCTTAAGCAAACCAACTATTTCCCATATTTTATTTTTAATTGCTGGATATGGATTAAGCACATAGATACCTCCTAGTAATAAATCATTGTTGTCAATATTTTCTATTTCCAAATTTTCATTTTCGAAAACACGTTTATAGACATAAATAAATTCATTATACCCTATATCTTCTTTAATTTCTTTAAGATTTATAAACTTTGCTAAAACAAAACCAAAGTTATGTTCTAATGGAATTTTAATTATTGAACCTGTTTCTATTCTATTTTTTTTCATTTTTCTTCGACTTTATACGATACTAATAACTGAACTCTTTATTTTAAAAATATAAGATTTTACTTAATTTATCAAAAAGAAGCGAACGAATAAAGTCAGAGACTTTTTATAGACTTTCGAATTATTAAGATGGTAAAAAATTGCGCAAAGTCAGAGACATTTGCGCAGCTTTTCACTAGAACACTTCGGGGAGCGGGGGATCGGGTCTATCAATAACTATAAAGCGAAAAAGGAATCAGACCATTAGGTTGTTGAATATGATAAATTTTATATTTATCATTTATTTTTCTACTAATGATCAATTTTTTTGAATAATGATCCTTAAAAACTTTATCCCCTACTGAAATTCCTAATTTGTCAAATTCATTAAATCTATAGCTGGCAAAAAAATATTTATTATTAATACTGTCATAAAATGTTAAATCACCTTTAGCATCTATTTCTATATTAGATATTACAAAATCATATTTCTTTTTATACTCATGACGTGATGTTACTATTGCATTTACAAAAGTAAAACCAACAATAGCTATTAAAAAAATTATTAATAAAAATATTGCCTTTTTCATATTTAAAATTGTTTTTTGTTCCAAATGATGGTGTTGAATAATAAACTCCTCCATAAAATCAAGCTCTCTGCGCAAATGTCTCCGACTTTGCGTTTTTCATTATTATTTCTTTAATAACGTTCACATTTAAAAGTCTCCGACCGACTTTAAACGACACTAATAAGTATTAAGTTTAAAAATCGATTTTGGATCTAAAACATTTATAATAGGGTTTTCTGATTTTTCAATACTAACTAAACCAAAATCATTTATGTAATTGGATGCGCTCGAGTAGATATAGTCCGAAGCTTTGTGGGTCAATCTTGCTTTTACAGGATTTAAATGTATATAATCTAATTTGAACCACATAAATTTATTGCTGTAAATTTCTTCGGCATGGTTTCCGTACTGCCAAAACTGAAAAACTTTATTTCTTGTGTGCTGTTATGCCGCCAATTTAAAACGTTCCAGCATCCACTCTCTTCTGCTTTCTGGACTATTCTGAATCTTTTCTAAAATTGATTTTGCGGTAAACTTTTTAAAATCTCTTATCAAGTCTGATAATTTGCCATCTTCAGATTGTACAATCATATGAATATGATTGCTCATAATGACATAACCATACAATATCATCCCTTTGTTTTAATGCAATAATCTAAACATTCGATGATTATATCTCGATAACTCTGACGTGTAAAAATATCTATCCAATCTACAACTGTTGGTGTTATAAAATGCGGTAATGTCTGATCTCTTATTACATATCCCTCTTTCATTCTTTAATTTTTTGATTCAAAAATATAAGATTTTACTTAATTTATTAAACAAGTGAACGGATAAAGTCAGAGACTTTTATAGACTTTCGAATTATTAAGATGGTAAAAAAATTGCACAAAGTCAGAGACATTTGCGCAGCTTTTCATTAGAACACTTCGGGGAGCGGGGTAAAGTAAATGCATTTTAAGGTTTAAGAGACGATCTGCTAGTCGTCTCTTTTTTTATTCAATAATTAAAATTTAATCTCCTTTTTCAGTTAGTTAAGTGGTTAAATTATAAAAACACCTAATCTGTAACACTACCACATTACCAAGCACGGGGGTACATTACTACTTAATCTGAAACACTATCGAATTTTGTAAAACAAAAATCTTTACTTGAATTCGACAATTCTTTTAATAATTTTTCTGGCACTTTTATACTTTCTTTACAAAAATTTTTTAGTTTATAATTATTTAAACTGTCTCTCATCAAAACATTAGTAGTTTGGATATCGCTGGAATAAAACCAAATATTTTCTTGATTATCAACATATATTAACCAATCTTGATTCTTTGCAAATGATATAAATACACTTTGCTGGTAAATTAATTTATTATCTTTATCAGAAACTCCATACGTCAAGCTACCATCGTTGTATTCTTTCAGAACTATATTTATGCTCTTTGAATAATATAATCCTGTTTCATTAATAAAAATATCTCCTTTTATAATTTTACTTCTTTTCTTCTCACAAGAAAAAAAAGTCATAAGTATTATTAGTATTATTAGTTTTTTCATATCAATTTTATTTTTTTTTATCTTCTATAACCACGTCTTCCTCCTGTAGTAGTTCCTTTATTATCATTATACTCTTTAGCGTCTTTTTATTAACATTTACTGTTTGTGTCCATTTTATAGTTACGTTATAATCTTTTGCACTACCCTCCCCAAAGTGTTCCTTCTCAAAGTCGCTACGCAAATGTCTCCGACTTTGCGCTTTTTCCTTATTATTTCTTTAATAACGTTCACATCTAAAAGTCTCCGACTTTAAACGACACTAATAACTATTAAATCTAAAAATCGATTTTGAATCTAAAACATCAACTATAGGATTTTCTGCTTTTTCAATATCAACTAAACCAACATCATTTATGTAATTGGATGCGCTCGAGTAAAATTGCACAAAGTCAGAGACATTTGCGCAGCTTTTCATTAGAACACTTCGGGGAGCGGGGGGCAATTATTTTTCCTCGGTCATTACTACTTTCCACTTTCTATCTTTAATAGTTAAAAAAACTATGTTGCTGTAAGTATCACCATTTTCATATTCTAAAGATTCTTCTAAAAAGTATAGGTCATTATCTATCTCACTTATTTCTGAAAATTGCCTGTTAACATTAGTAAAATCAGGAAAACCATTATTTTGAATATTTTCAATAAGTGACAATTCCAGTAGTTTAGCTGTCTCTGCTATTGTTGCTTGATTAAATTCAAAATCTGCTCTTTGCAAAGTTATCTTTGCTTCAGTAATAAAATCTTTAGATGCAATCACATTTGCAATATCCATTTTAGAATATGCATTCTCTAAAGAGATTATTGCTTGTTCGGGTGTATCGTAGTTGTAATTCATAATTTATCTATGACCAACAAATTTCACCAGCATTTGGTGCTGGTTTGGTGCTGGTTTTGGTAACTTAGTTTTTTTAACAGAAGTATTATCTCTTTTAACAGGTGCTACCTCTGATTTTAAAAGGTCATTATTTTTTTTATCTGGATTGTTTTTAATTGTTTCTCAACTCCCCAAAGTGTTCCTGCTCAAAGTCGCTGCGCAAATGTCTCCGACTTTGCGCGTTTTACTTATTATTTCTTTAATAACGTTCACATCTAAAAGTCTGTGAATTTAAGCGAAACTATACTTCCTACATCATCTATTTTTTCAATTCAAAAATATAAGTTTTACTTTATTTAAAAAAAATGAGAACAGAAAAGTAAAAGACTTTATAAACTATCATATTATTAAAATGGTAAAAAAAGGCGCAAAGTCAGAGACATTTACTCAGCTTTTCATTAGAACACTTCGGGGAGCGGGGGCACATTCTCAAACCTCTAAAAAACATAAAAAAACCTTGCCAACTGGCAAGGTTTTTTATTCTTTGTCGATTCTCTTTGAGGGCACGGAAAAAATTTTCCGCGCTATCGTTGTCTAGAAATATAAACGATCGGGTACACTACCTATTTTATTCCTAAAATTTGTTCAATTTCAAAACGTTAGAATTCTAAAATCTCATATCACTAAATTTGGAACACTACCTTAGGGTGCCTTTTATTTTCCACTGCCGAATAGCACCTTCAAAAAATGTTTTAATTTCCTTCTTGTCGCCATCAACCCTTACTTTAAAACTTTTTCCATTTGTCTTTGTTACAAGAATATAAGGAGTATAAGTTGCACCAGCATTAAATACAGTGTCAATTTCCACTATTTCTTTATAGTAAGCAGAATTTATTTCATTTTTTTTTGAATTACGCTCGTCTACCCAGTAAGAAGCAATTCTTTGATTAGTAAAAAAACTACCAGCAACACTTTTCTTATATTCGCTATAAAAACCAAATATAATCTCTCCGTCTTTCAATAATTTTAAGCTTTTGATATTGTCTAGATCTTTCTTCTCAAGAGTTTCACCAGTTTCAATCTTATTACAAGAAAATAAGATCAAAAAAACAATTATAATATTAAAGTAATTTCGCATAACTTATTTAATTTTTATTTTCTATTTGCCATTTTCCAATTATCTTCATTTAACTATTTCCTCCTACTAAATCATGATATAAAAAATCTGTAACAATACTAATATTATTGCAAGCATTTGATCTTACTTGACTTGGACTTAAATCAAGTCCATCATTTAGTTCAAAGTCAATAACAATTGTTCCATCTGATTTTACGGTCGCATTATAACAAACTGAGGCGTGTCTAGTGCCACATGTTAATTGATTACCACTAACTGCTCATGTCGACTTTATTAAGATGACAAAAAATTTGCGCAAAGTCAGAGACATTTGCGCAGCTTTTCATTAGAACACTTCGGGGAGCGGTGGTTTTCTATTCTTTGTCGATTCTATTTGAGGGCACGGAAAAAATCTCCACGCTATCGTTGTCTAGAAACTAGAAATCTAAGCGATCGGGTTTCTCATGTCTTCAAAGCTTACGTTTTTATCTTCCTTGCTCCAAAATAAAAAAAAACAAAAAGAAATAGATGTACAAAATTAATTCCTAAAGCAACAGTATTATCATTTTTCACGTAATTAAAATAAGCAAAAACATTAAATAATTTCGTAGAAAGGCGAAGAAGGTTATCCGAAGAATCTACCAAATACAATGAAATATCTGGACCAATTATAAGCTTAAATGTGAATCCTAAAATGATAACACTAAAAGATTGTAAAAAGTGAACAACTGATAAAAAAATAAATGCTTTTTTTATATTCTTTCCTTCAAAAATAAAATATAATGATGCAATACATAATGAACTAAAAAAAATTAGGAATAATGTCTCAAAACTAAAACCTGATATGAACAACTCTGCAATGTTTATTATGAGGCAAATAAGATAGATAGCAAAACTAAATATTAAAATTGATTTTTTCATTGTTATTTAACTGGCGTTATATTTGTATTACTAGTATTATTTTGACTAAAATAGCTTTGAGTTGCACCTTGAAGATATGAGGTTACAAAATTAGCTAAATCTTTTAAATTATTTCTCAGCTCCCCAAAGTGTTCCTTCTCAAAGTCGCTGCGCAAATATCTCCAACTTTGCGCTTTTTATTGTATATCTTAGCAACATTCACCTCTAAAAGTATCCGACTTTAAACAATACGAATAACTTGCCTCGTAAAATTGTTCCTTTTTATTTCTTTACTTTTTGATTCAAAAATATAAGATTTTACTTAATTTATTAAAAAGAAGTGAACGGATAAAGTCAGAGACTTTTATAGCCTTTCGAATTATTAAGATGGTAAAGAATTGCGCAAAGTCAGAGACATTTGCGCAGCTTTTCATTAGAACACTTCGGGGAGCGGGGACATTTGCGCAGCTTTTTAGTTGAACTCTTCGGAGAGCGGGGGATCCTTGTCATTGTACTTATACTTTTATTTTTCTTTAAAAAAATTGTAGATCATTTTGTAATTGTTTAATTTTTCTTGTTCATTATCATCAATATTAAAGAAAGGCACATCATTAGAATGATATTTAAATATTACATTATCTTTTTTTATTAAAAAGGTATAATATTTACAATCATAACAATTACCACAAAATTGATAAAAAGATTTTTGTTCTAATGCATTTAAATGATTCAAAACCATTTCATTCTTAATTACAATTTCAGTTTCGAATTTAGTACCATTTTCTATTTTTACTTCATTCCATATTCCAAATTTTGTCTTAAAAAAACGTTGGAATTTATAGTTATCACTTCCTTCTAAATAATTATAAATAATTATATCAAAATCATTAAGCTCTGCGTAAAATTTGTTGAGTTCTATTGATTTTAAATCTTGATCATCATCAGAAAAAGAAACTTTAGCAAAATTATCTGAATATACCTTACAATTAATTTTAGAAGACATTATATTCTTTTGTTGTGATACACATGAACAAAAGAAAACACTAATTATGAAACAATAGAATTTGAAGTTAGTTTTAGTTAGTTTTTTTATAATAATCATAATTTTTCTTTATTGTATTGAAAGTTTTTTGATATTGTATTACTTCTTTTGTAAATAAAGTTCTTTTGTAAAGTTCCTTATTATTATAAGTCTCCCTAAGAGGAATTTTTTCACCACTTGGGTCTAACTGAGCTCAGCTCCCCAAAGTGTTCCTTCTCAAAGTCGCTGCGCAAATGTCTCCGACTTTGCATTTTTTCCTTATTATTTCTTTAATAACGTTCACATCTAAAAGTCTCCGACTTTAAACGACACTAATAACTATTAAATCTAAAAATCGATTTTGGATCTAAAACATTTACAATAGGGTTTTCTACTTTTTCAATATCAACTAAACCAACATCATTTATGTAATTGGATGCGCTCGAGTAAAATTGCGCAAAGTCAGAGACATTTGCGCAGCTTTTCATTAGAACACTTCGGGCAGCGGGGAATTAGTTGTATATTCTCAACTTCCAATTCTATTTTAAAATACGATTAATAAAAGGAAAATATTTATTAAACTCGACTTTAATCTTATCTCCAACTTTCATTCCTCTCACGTTACTATTTTCATTGTAAGTTGTTCCATCATAATCAAACTCATAAGAGTATGTAAACGAATCTGTTAAATGCCCTCTCCTCTCATAATTCTTCTCATCAATTATATATGCATAAGTTTTCTCTGTACTAAATAAATTTAAAACTGAGGAATAAATTATTGGTTTTCTGAATATAAATAGAAGAAAAATTAATACTAAGACTATTTTTACATAATCTTTTCCATACTTCTTTAAATGTTTTTTTTTATAAATCTGTTTTTTTCTTAAGGTCATCGACTTTTTGTTTAGTGTAAGCTGTACTAGTATTTTCAGTAGTTTTAGCTAATAAATTTTTAATGCCATTCCATTGCTAAACATTTTTGATATTTTTGTTATTTCCATTTTTTTGCAATTGCAAATTCAGCTTCCCAAAGTGTTCCTTCTCAAAGTCGCTGCGCAAATATCTCCGACTTTGCGCTTTTTCCTTATTATTTCTTTAATAACGCTCACATCTAAAAGTCTCCGACTTTAAACGACACTAATAACTATTAAATCTAAAAATCGATTTTGGATCTAAAACATCTACAATAGGATTTTCTGCTTTTTCAATATCAACTAAACCAACATCATTTATGTAATTGGATGCGCTTGAATAAATATATTCTGATGCTTTGAGTGCAAATCCTGCCTTTACAGGATTTAAATGTATATAATCTAATTTATACCACATAAATTTGTTGGCATAAATTTCTTCGGCATAGTTTCCGTACTGCCAAAACTGAAAAACTTTATTTCTTGTGTGCTGTTGTGCGGCCAATTTAAAACGCTCCAGCATCCATTCTTTTCTGCTTTCTGGACTGTTCTGGATTTTTTCTAAAATCGATTTTGCTGTAAACTTTTTAAAATCTCTTATCAAGTCTGATAATTTGACTTTCGAATTATCAAGATGGTAAAAAAATTGCGCAAAGTCAGAGACATTTGCGCAGCTTTTCATTAGAACACTTCGGGGAGCGGGGGTAATATTCTGGTTTATCTCTGCCTCATAAGCTTAATAAATATAATTTTCAACTCTAGTTTTTCCGCATGTTCTGCAAATATATCTTTGATTGCCAGACTTTGTCTTTCCATACTTTATCATCTTTTGAATGTCACCAACACATCTGTAACACCTAGTCTGGTTTGACTCCATTTTTTTCGATTTAAGGCATTATAAAATAAAAAAACAGCCCAGAGGCTGTTTTAATTTTTATGCGATATTAATATAAATATCTGATTTTCTGTAAATATTAGATGCAACAATTAACCACCAATACATCTGATACATTACCCATTTATAGAAGATCCTCCCTTATTTTGTCTGACCCTACTATTTCTAAATAAGTCTTATTTGCTACACTAAAAATAAGATTAACATCTAAAGATTCATCCCGCATTATTTCATCAATTGATTGATAAATAGTTTCTCTTGATAAATCTTTAACTACAAGTAAATCCTGAGCCCAAAACCATTTTTGATTATTATTCCTTAAGATAGTTTTTATATTTTCAAGCGTAAATACAGTAGCAATATAAACTTTTGAAAAATCGCTCTTTAAAACTATATAAACATCTGTATTGCCGTTGGTAATATCTTTAATTCTATAACCACCTGGAAATGATACAAAAAAATCAAACGCTAAAAAAAAATCATTATTTTCCATAAATCTTTATTAATCTATTTATAACATCTTGTTGATTATTTTTACTTGAATATCCTATAATCTCCATCATTTCTCCTTTCATTCTGTAATATATCCGTACTCCATTTCTTCCCCTCATCTCACTTATTGATTTGGTAATGATATTTCTTCCTATTCCAGCATCAATATTCCTCAGCCCCCCAAAGTGTTCCTTCTCAAAGTCGCTGCGCAAATGTCTCCGACTTTGCGCTTTTTCCTTATTATTTCTTTAATAACGTTCATATCTAAAAGTCTCCGACTTTAAACGACACTAATAACTATTAAATCTAAAAATCGATTTTGGATCTAAAACATCTACAATAGGGTTTTCTGCTTTTTCAATACTAACTAAACCAAAATCATTAACATAATTGGATGCACTTGAATAAATATATTCTGAAGCTTTGAGTATAAATCCTGCCTTTGCAGGATTGAAATATATGTAATCTTATTTACCCCACATAAATTTGTTGGTATTAATTTCTTCTTCAAGATTTCCAGCGTTCAATTACACCCAGTCTTACTGTAATACTAAAAGCGATTCAATATAAAAATAAGTATGTTTTTTACACTTAAAAAAGTATCACAATAAACCCATAAAGTGCAGTTTTAAACTCTTAATTTTTCAGCATTTTTCTCTAACTTAGCGGAGTCAATCTTAAATAGTAAGATTAAAACAAACTTATTTTCCCGCAAAGAACTGAATGAAAAAGCATTACTGATTTTTTTCTTACTTTTTTCGGGAAAAAACATTCTTCTAATAATTTTAGTTAATTGAAAACTATGAGCAAATTTGATTTTGGAATTGTAGGACTAGGTGTAATGGGCCGAAACTTACTTTTAAATATTGCCAGCCATAATTTTGCGGCTGCAGGTTTAGACTTAGATACCGAAAAAGTTAACTCTCTTCAACAGGAAGCCGATTCTGACCATACTATTGAAGCTACAACAGATGTCAAACATTTTGCATCTCTTTTACAAACACCTAGAGCTATCATGCTGCTGGTTCCTGCGGGAAAACCTGTAGACAGCGCTATAGCAAGTTTACTGCCTCATTTAGAAAAAGGTGACATTATTATCGACGGCGGCAACACATTTTTTACCGATACAGACCGAAGATTTTTGGAACTTTCTGAGAAAGGAATCCACTTTTTTGGAATGGGAATTTCTGGCGGTGAAAAAGGTGCTAGACGCGGCCCTGCGATGATGCCGGGAGGTGATCAGAAAGCATACGAAAGGCTGCGTCCTATTTTTGAAGCTATTGCCGCAAAAGTCGACGGAGAACCTTGTGTGGAATATCTTGGAAATGGTTCTGCTGGTAACTATGTAAAAATGGTTCATAACGGAATTGAATATGGAATCATGCAGTTGATCTCTGAGATTTACGATCTTATGAAAAGAGGTTACAATCTGGATGACACTACGATTCAGAAAACTTTTGAAGAATGGAATCAAACTGATGATTTGAGATCGTATTTGATCGAAATTACGGGTAACATTCTGAAACAAAAAGACGAAGACGGAAGTTTATTAATCAATAAAATTTCGGACTGGGCAAAATCCAAAGGAACAGGAAAATGGACTTCGCAAAACGCAATGGATCTACAAGTTCCAATTCCGACTATCGATGCTGCAGTTTTTATGCGCGATATGTCTAAAACTAAACCCGAAAGAATTGAAGCAGCCAAAGAACTTGTTTGGGATGCTGCTAAAACCGATGTAAATACTACAGAAGCAATTGCTGCATTAAAATCGGCTTTGTATTTTTCTATCGTTGTAACGTATGCGCAAGGATTAGCACAGCTTTACACCGCTTCTAAAGAATATAATTACGGATTAAATCTGGAAACTGTTGCCAAAATATGGAGAGGCGGCTGTATTATTCGTGCCACCATTTTAGAAGATTTCAGAAAAGCTTTTGTAAGCAAAGCAGATTTGCCAAATTTATTATTAGATTCCAGCATCGCATCAAAACTTACAGAAAGCCAGAACGGAATGAGAGAAGTGGTTTCATTTGCTGTGCAAAAAGGTCTTCCTGCTGCTGGACTTATGAATTCGCTGGCTTATTTTGATGCTTACCGATCTGCCAATCTGCCGACAAATCTAATTCAGGCGCAGCGTGATTATTTTGGCGCCCATACCTACGAACGTATTGACACTGCTGGTGTTTTTCACACACAATGGTCTGAATAAGAATTTTAAGCAACACAACTACACACAATGACTAAAAATAAACTTAAAAATCCAACGATCATTGTTATTTTTGGAGGAACTGGAGATCTGGCAAAGAGAAAACTCTTTCCGGCATTTCAAAATCTGTATCTTGACGGGCGTATGTCTGAAAAATTTCAGATTATTGCTCTTGGGAGAGCAGAAAAAAGTGATGAAGATTTTCGCCGTTATGTTTTAGAAAATCTAAATGAATTTTCAAGAAAAAAAGGACTTTCGGATACCGAAACTGAAAAGTTTTTAACGCACATTAGCTATCACAGTCTTGATATAGACAAAGAAGAATCGTATCAGGGATTGAATGAAAAGATTAACAGCCTGGATCAAATTTATGGAGAACGCGCTAACAGACTTTTCTATCTTTCTATTACGCCGTCTTTTATCTCGACGATTTCAAACAATATAAAAAAAATCGGTCTTGCAGCCAATTCGAAACAAGACCGTATTATTATCGAAAAACCTTTTGGTTACGACAAAACTTCTGCTATTGAATTGAATGCCATGCTTTCGCAGACTTTTAAAGAAGAGCAGATTTACAGGATCGATCATTATTTAGGTAAAGAAACTGTACAGAACATTCTGGCTTTCCGTTTTGGAAATTCAATGTTTGAACCGTTATGGAGCCGTAATTTTATTGATTTTGTTCAAATTACCGTTGCCGAAGAAGTTGGTGTTGAAGAACGAGGCGGTTTTTATGAAGGCGTTGGTGCATTAAAAGACATGATTCAGAACCATTTGCTTCAAATTTTGTGTATGACAGCTATGGAGGCCCCGGCTTCATTAGAAGCAGACGATATTAGAAACCGAAAAGCTGATGTCTTAAAATCGATTCGCCGTATTAAACCAGACGAAGTAGATCATTACATTGTAAGAGCTCAATACGATGCCGGCACCATAAAAGGAAAACCAGTTCCTGCTTACCGTCAGGACAAAGGCATAGCACCAGATTCGAATACCGAAACTTATGTGGCTATGAAAATTTATCTGGATAACTGGAGATGGCAGGGAATTCCGTTTTACCTGCGTACAGGAAAAAGAATGGAGGAAAAACAATCTTCTATCATTATTCAGTTCAAACCAGTACCGCATTCCTCCTTTTCTTATGGAAAAGAAGGCATGACACCGAATAGATTGATCATCAACATTCAGCCTGCAATGGATATTAAGCTGCAATTTATGACCAAAAAACCGGGTCTTTCACTTTCGTTACGACCTGCAGAAATGATCTTTGATTATTTTGCCTGTTCTACAATGTCGCCAGAAGCTTATGAAACATTAATTGCAGATGCATTGGCAGGAGATCCTACCCTATTTATGCGCTGGGATCAAGTTGAGCAAGCCTGGGATGCAATAGATACAATTCAGCATGTTTGGAAAACTACAGCTCCAACAAATTTCCCGAATTACAAAGCAGGAAGCTGGGGACCAGAAGAGGCTGACGAATTATTGGCACGCCAAGGACATAAATGGATTCCGAATACACAAACTAAAGAAGAAATTTTAGATGATACAGATATATAACAATACCGAAGAAATCAACAGTACAGCTGCAGATCTTTTTGTAAAAGCGGCAAATGAGTCAATTGCTAAAAAAAACAGATTCACAGCTGTTCTTACAGGAGGCTCTTCTCCTGCGGGGATTTATAAATTATTAGCTTCTGAAGATTACAAATCAAAAATCGACTGGAGCAAGGTTTTTATTTTTTGGGGAGATGAACGCTGGGTGCCGCTAAATGATGATCTTAGTAATGCAAAAATGTCTTACAATACATTGTTAAGCCACGTTCCAATTCCGTCCGAAAATATTTTTGCGATGTACAAAGACGGCAATACCCCAGAAGATTATGCTGTTGTCTATGAACAGACTATTAGAAAAATCTTGGGTGAAGAAGGTAAATTTGATCTTATCTTATTGGGAATGGGAGATGACGGACACACGGCTTCTCTTTTTCCTGGACAGGCAGTATTACACGAACAAAACAAATGGGTTGACGCCTATTATCTTGAACCTCAAAAAATGCACCGTATTACATTGACTGCGCCGTTAATCAACAAAGCAGCCAAAATTATTGTAATAGCTTTTGGCGATAAAAAAGCACCTGCACTTAACGAAGTTTTAAATGGAGAATATAATCCAGAAAAGTATCCAATGCAATTAATAAAACCTGTTTCTGGAGAGTTATTGTTTTTGGTAGATAAAAATGCTGCAGGAACAAATTAAAATCTGCTTCAATACTTATATTAATGAGTCTATAACTGTCAAGTATAGACTCATTTTTTGATTTTAAACGTCTTAGTCAATTTCTAAAATCAAATGATTTTCTTTGTAATGCACAAATAAGCAATTAACCATAATTTAAATAAGTAAATGGTAAGTAATGATGATGAATTGACCCAGATAAAGCTATTGGAAAATTCAATTGGTTTGTTTTCTGAATTTATGAGTTTATTATCAGACGGATATAATCCTGCAATTATCGACCTGAGAATTAGAACCGACAGAAAATTGGAGGATCGGGATCAATTTATAAATCCCTCGCCAAACAATAACGGTACGGAATTTCATTTTTTTAACATGAACCAGTCCACAAGAAAGGATGTTGACCATATTAAAGAGAGAATAAATGAAAATTTTTTATGGTGTCTTGACCATTTGGCCACGTTCAATGCGGCACCAGATCTATTCAAAAGCAGTTATCACTTAGATAATCTGAATCAATTAGCAGAAAAAGTAAAAAAGAACATTTTTAATTTGACCGATTTATGGACCACATCGAGTTATGAATATTTGATTGATACCAATGATGGAAGTTTAGTCAGAGTGCTTTTTATACATTCTGATACTAAATCATTAATTCTACACTTTGGAAATTATATTCACTGAAAAAATACCATAAAGAAACAACAGCATTTTAAATCAAAGCAACTCTGCCAGTATTTCTTTGAGTTCCTGAAAAGTATTCGGTTTGGATATGTATTTTACTGTAGTATTGTTTTTCTGAAACCACTGCACCATTACTTCTTCTGGAGGAGTTGACATGACAATGACCTCAATGTTTTTTAACTTCTCTGCGTTGCGCATACGCTTTATAAACTCTAGTCCGTTTACCGCCGGCATATTATAATCCAGAAATATAATATCGGGAAGATTCTCCGCAGCAGCCAATTCTTCAAATGCTTTGGAAGGATTTAATTCTGTGCGGCATACCACATTTTTATTTACAGCTTCTACTGCTTCAGTGAAGAATTCCGTGTCCTCAATGTCATCATCAATAAGAAGTATGTTTTTATAAGGCATAATTCAATTTTTAAAAGTGTTTTCTTAGGCGTTTACCAGTTTATAACTAAAGATACAGATTTTATAACGAACGCTCCAAATCTATTTGCTATTAATTTACGATCGGCAAAAGCAGCATTGTTGTTGGAATGACAATATTAGCCAGTCTATTTCAATTAAACAAAAATGCATCATCCAAAATTATATAAGCCCGCGCCGTAATTCTGTAATTCCAAAACCTCCCCCGCTGTCTATTTTTGCTAAAAACAGTAAAACATTAATTCAATACATTATGAAGTCATCACCAGACATGAATCTTATTAATACAGCCTTTCAAACTGAAAAACCTGCTCTAAACATTATAACTGCTTTATACAACAGAAATGAAGACGAACCCGATTTTGATTGCGAATTTTTATACGGGGACACAATGGACGAAGGCGAAAGTATCTTAGATCCTGAAGCAGATGAGCTGAATGATGATTATAACGATAATGAATGGAATACCGATCTGTACGATCCTTATCTGGAACAGACCTATTATTAATATAGAAACCTGCAGAACAATATCATTTCCCATTTCAGGCAAAAGTAAGTCCGGACAGATTTCTTTTTATAAAAAATAAAAATAAATCTTAAAACAAAAAAACTGTGCTCCTCTTTCGATTCGCACAGTCTTAAGCTTTTACTATTTCATTAGTAATGTATTGTTAGATCTCTTTCCGAACTACCTACAGTCCAGAAGAATTTATAAAAAAGTTCCGAATCTCTCAAAATGACAGGTGTATCCGTTGGGATTCTTCACCAGATAATCCTGATGATATCCTTCGGCTGGCCAGAAGTGCGCCGCTGGTTCCAGCTGTGTCACCACAGGCCCATTCCATCTGCCCGATTCATTGACAATCTTAATAACTTCCTCTGTAATTTGTTTCTCCTCATCGTTCTGTATAAAAACAGCCGACCTGTAACTCGATCCTTTGTCGTTTCCCTGTCTGTCGACGGTTGTCGGATCGTGCACACGGAAAAAGTAATCCAGCAGTTCCTTAAAAGAAGTCTGACGGGTGTCATAAGTAATCTCAATTCCTTCAGCATGTCCAGGATGGTTTTCATAGGTCGGATTCTCGTTGACTCCGCCAATGTACCCAACTTCTGTATCCACTACTCCGGGACGCACCCTGAACAGATCTTCCATTCCCCAAAAACATCCTCCGGCTATATAGGCTTTTTTTAAATTTTCCATATTTTTTATTTTCTAAACTTTATAAATCTGAACCTTTTCAGCACTTATAAAATTAATGGATTAATGTGTATTGTCTAAACAAAAACCATTTTAAATTGTTATTATCCTATCAATAAAAATTACAATTGACAAATTACCTACTCCACAAGCAATAATTTCATTTGTCAAAACTGCAAAACTGTTATCGTATTGAAAGACCTGCCGTTCTATACAATTTTAGAATTGCTTTTCTTTTTCTTTCTTCCCAGCCATATAATCAATCCAGTTATGGGCAGTGTTAAAGCAAACAGTGTTACAAAGAACGCAATTATTTTAGTTGGATATCCAAAAACACTTCCTGTATGAATCGGATATACAAGACGTTTTACTGTATCCCCTCTGCTAAAAGAGGCATAAGGTCTTATTTCAATATTTTCGCCTGTATATTTGTCAAAATATACAGCGCTGGATTGGTCTGGAATACTAATATCTAAATGCTCTTTTAAAACTTGTATGCTGTTAATGGTATCAGAAGGAATCCTGATTTGAATGTTTCCTTTATAAGGAAAAATACTGTCTGTTTTATTGTAGATATTTTGATAAAAACTCTTTTGATCCAGTTTAGGATCAATCTTGGTAGGATTCTCTACCTTTAATGAAACCTTTTTTACTGCTCCGTCCGCTAAAAAATACAATCCTTTTTCAAACCAATCAAAAGACCATACCAAACCTGTTAGTGCGATAATTAATAAAAATAAAAAACTATAGAACCCAAAGGTTGAATGAAAATCCCAATTGACTCTCTTGAATGAACTGTTCCATTTGACGGTTAACCGCTGCCTTAGATTTTGAACTTTTTTCGGCCACCACAAAATGAGACCCGAAAGTAACAGGAATACGAATATTAAACAGGAAACCCCAGTTATAATTTTTCCGATATCCCCAAGTAATAATTCCCTGTGCAGCGATAAAACAATTGAAAAAAATCTATCTCTATATAAAACAGTTCCCAAAACCTTTCCTGTATAAGGATCCATGGAGAAAATCTGCGATTCCTTATCTTTGTTTTTACCCGTAATAACTATTGTTCGGCTTTTATCGTCCCAAGTACTTATCCTGCTTATTTTTTTTATTGAATAGTCTTTCTCCAAAACACTAATACAATAATCTAAGCTCTTTTTAGAAGTTCCAATTGATGGTACATTGTAAAATTCGGGATTGATAAAAGAGTCTATTTCTTCTTCAAAAACCATCAGACTTCCCGTCAATGCCACTATAAAAACAACAAGCCCTGAACTTAGCCCAAGCCAAAGATGAAGCCATCCAATCTTTTTTTTCAATTTTTTATTCATTTTTTTCTAAAGAACACTTAAGTTTAATGATCAAGACAACAGACAAACAGCAGTATAATTTTAGCTTTAATTACCTTATTCAAATTTATATTTTTATTTAGATTAATTATAAAAGAAATTAAAAAAATCATTTTAATCTATATTTTGAATGTAAAAGGCAGTATTTTATTCTGTTAAAGCGTGAATTGTAATGTTTTTTTTTGGGATATAATATCTGACAAAAGGAATACTGTTTTTTGCTATATTTTTCTATCTTTGAAACTTAGGATTTATATCCCAATGGGCTTTTATTATTGAGCCTTTAGAAAAATTGAAACTCATTATGGAACAGAAAATACATCAGGGAAGAAATGTAAAGCGTTTTAGAGAAATGCTAAACATCAAGCAGGAAGCTTTGGCTTATGATCTGGGCGAAGACTGGAACCAAAAGAAAATTTCTATGCTGGAGCAGAAAGATGTAATTGAAGACAGTTTGCTGAAACAAATTTCTGCTGTATTGAAAATTCCTGTAGAAGCTTTTCAGAATTTTGATGAAGAACAAGCGATAAATATTATTTCTAATACTTTTGGAGATAATGCCTGCGTAGGAAACCCTAATTCTACATTTAACTTCAATCCTATAGAAGAGTTAAAAAAACTTCATGAAGAAAAAATTGCTTTGTATGAAAGGATGTTGAAAGAGAAAGATGAAATGATGGTGAGGCTTGAAAAATTTATTGGTAAATAATTAGTTAAGAGATATTGATTTTAGAAAGAGACTTTTTTGAGTCTCTTTTTCTATTTTTGACAGTATCATTCAATTTGTAATCGCATGAAAATAGCATTCGAATCCTGCTAGCTAGCGCGAGCGTCTCGCTCGTGTCCTGACTTTTCTTTCTCTCTAGTGAGAGAATTAAATCTGTGTGTTTTCAGAAAAAAAGAACAAAATCAAAACCTAAAAATATTTATTTATTAAGTGCACGAGCGAGACGCTCGCGCTAGCGGGTAGGCTTGAGAAATTGATTAGTAAATAATTAGTTAAGAGATATTGATTTTAGAAAGAGATTTTTTTGAGTCTCTTTTTCTATTTATGACAGTATCATTCAATTTGTAATCTCATGAAAAATAGCATTCGAATCCTACTACCTAGCGCGAGCGTCTCGCTCTTGCCCGCAACGATTATCAATTAATATCAATTTCTAAAACAGTTTGATCATTATCACCATAATTTCTTGCTGAGCTGTATTTCCAATCTACAGGATTAGTAACAAAACCTGTTTCCAGAGGATTATTATGAATATATTTTAATTTCTGTTCAAAGACTTTTAAAGACCAAATTTCGATGGGTTGGTTATTCTGCTGCCAAAATTGCCTAAATTTTACATTACTGCTTTTTTTGCCTGCTCTTTCAAACATCCAAAGCATCCATTCTTTTCTACTTTCTTGCGGATTTTCTTCAATTGTTTTAAGCATTTTTCGAGAAGTAAATCCTTTAAAATCTCTTATGAGACCTGAAGGATCTCCATTTGATGATCTAAAAATTAAATGAATATGACTCGGCATAATGCAATAGCCATAAAGTTCCATAAATTTATGTTTACGACAATAATCTAATGATTCAATTATATTTCCAAAATATTCTTCTCTTGTAAATACATCTATCCAATAAACAGTAGCAAAGCTTATGAAGTAAGCTCCTGTTTTTTCTCCAAACTTATATTTTCTGCTCATTTATATTTTTGACAAACATAAGAAAAACTTTACATACAGGCATCTAGTTCGTGCCCTTACTTTACGTTCACGAGCGGGACGCTCGCGCTAGCTGAGGAAAACCTTTACAATTACAAGAACTCTCGTTCAAGCCCTGACTTGACGTTCACGAGCGGGACGCTCGCGCTAGCTGAGGAAGTTATTATAAAATGAATAACAACTACATACAAACAAAAAAAGAGACATCAAATATAGTCTGACATCTCTCTCTTTAATAGTATTTGGAATTAATCCTGGCCAAAAACTTTTCCTAAATGTTCTTCCATAACAAAATACGGATCATCGGTATGCGTCATCGACCTCATATGAATCAAACTCGTTTTACTCATCATTCTGAGCATTTGTCGTCTCTCACACTTCACAATCCTGCCGTTTTCCTCCCTCTGCCCTGCCGTAAAAGCACTTCTTCCGTGAGCACATAAGTGATTGTTGACAAATATAACGTCTCCTGAATCGGGTATATAATCACTATTGATCAATTCTTTGGCCTCGTTCCAGAATTCCGTTAAATTGTAAAGTGCTTCAGGCGTCTGTCCGGCCTTTTCATTAAATATCTGCTCTGCGGCATCAAATCTGATAAAAGGCAGTTCTTTATTTCCATATAGAACAGAAGCCAGCGGACCACTATTCGTTTCTTCCTCATAATTAGCATCCTTAGGACATTGATAAATTGGATCAAAAAGTTTTTCCATAACTGAATTAACTTTTCCGTGCGAGCGTACAGAGTAAAGTGTTGAAGGAACTCGCTCTTCATTTCGCAGATAAAGAAAACTCAAAAAATCGGCTTGATGAAGAAGAAACGCATCCTCGGTATGAACATACAGATTTGTTTTAGACCCAGAGCCTGTCTGCGTTACAGCCATTTTTTCATCTGGAATAACCGCATGCAGAATACCGCCCCCTTTTCGCTGCGCATAATACTGCACCGGTTTGGATGGAACGGCCCCATGCAGCAGCGAACAAATAAATCCGTACTTATTAAGCTTTGAGTAATCGGCACTCTGCCAATTAGCAGGAGTCGGTCCCAGATGATCCTGATCGACTTCCAAAAGACCTCTAAAAACAATAGCTCCGTACTGCTCTGCCGAAAAATCAGTTCCAAAACGGCTTAAGATTCTGGCTATCCTTTCTGGAAGAAGCTGAAAAGAATGCAGATGAAGCGCCGCTATATAATCTGGATTTTCATAGCTATTAAACGCTTTCTCCAAAAGAGTGCCCACATGAGATAAAATATTTCTTTCCTGAGGCGTAACCTCCACTATCAGCGGGCTTGTAGGAATTTGATAACCATAATTTTCTTTTACTGCTATTTCATCTTCAATTAATGATTGTGATTTCATTTTACTAGTTTATTTAATAGTTATTAAAAAATTGGGGACAAATAAAAAACACAAACTACTAGAAAATAATCAGATACAAATAAAACATCATTCCTTAACATTCTGATAATGTAGAGAAATTCGTATAATATTTTTTCTGTTTTATTTTTTTTATAAAGATTAATTTCTACATTTGCTTACTCTGTTTTTATTCATTCTAAATAAAATCTACTTACAAATATATTTGTTTTATAATTTAAAAAAAGAATTTTCTTAAATAATTTTTTAAAAAAATATGAATAATACCACGATACCCAATAAAATCAGGACTTCAGATTTTAGGACTGAAAAAAATTCAATCTCAAAAATCATCCGGAAGAGACGAAGTATTTATGCTGATGAATTTATAAAGCAAAATATTCCGGATGCATTATTAAATGAGATTTTGACAAATGCCACTTATGCCCCTACGCATAAAATGACCGAGCCTTGGAGGTTTATTGTTTTGAAGGATACTTATTTAGAACAATTAGGATCTTTTCTCTCCGCCTATTACAAAGACTTTTATTTTGAAAAATTTTCTGCTGAAGCTGCTGCTGAAAAGTACAAGCTTCTTAAAGAATATCCTCTTAATTCTGCCTGTGTTATTGGAGTTGTAATGGTTCGAAATCTCAAAATAGACCTGCCGGAATGGGAAGAAGTCGCTGCCGTTTCATCTGCCGTTCAAAACATGGCACTCACCTGCACTGCCCATAATATCGGGAGTTACTGGAGTACATCTGCCGGCGCAATTGATTATGTAAAGCAATTTGGCTTGGCCGAAAATGAAAAATCTCTCGGGTTAATGTATGTGGGTTATTATCCTGAAGATCTCGAACCTTCTAAAAAAAAGAGAACCCCTGCTTCAAACAAAGTAACTTATTTTAAATAACCTCAATTCTAAAATTAATCATTATGCAAAACCTATTAGACAACGATCAGGACGTCATTGTTAAAAGTTCTACTGATAATTTTTATCAGGATATTTTTCATGAAAATTCAGGCACAGAATACAACAACGCAATTGCGTTAGTACAAAAACGTGTAGCTGGTTTTCTCGAAAATACTAAAATCCCGTTCAGCGGTATTAAGCCAGATGAAATCAAAAATAAAGTAGAAGCCGTAAATTTAGACCAGCCACTCAAAGATTATGAAAGCCTTTGGGATGAGATCGATGAGATTTATGTCAACCATGCAACTGCTTATCATTTACCAGAATATATAGCGCATTTAAACTGCCCTGTAGTAATTCCTGCTTTAGCCGCCGATGTGCTGATTAGTGCTATCAATTCGTCTCAGGATACCTATGATCAAAGTGCCGGAGGAACATTTATAGAACGAAAACTAATTGCCTGGACAGGCGAACAAATTGGATACAACACAGATTGTGACGGAATTTTTACAGGCGGCGGTTCGCAGAGTAATCTTATGGGACTGCTTCTGGCAAGGGATTATTTTGCTTTGAAATACCTGAACTGGAACATCAAAATAAATGGATGTCCTCCTGATTCAAGCAAGTTTAGAATTTTTGTTTCAGAGAAATCTCATTTCAGCAATCAAAAAAATGCCTCTATTCTAGGACTTGGCGAGCAGTCTATCGTTCAGGTTGTTACCGACAGCCGTTATCGAATGGATGCAGAAAAATTAAATCAAGCCATTATTGCAGAACTGGAAAAAGGCAACATTCCGATTGCTATTGTAGCTACGGCTGGTACAACTGATTTTGGAAATATTGATCCACTATCTGAAATCGCAGTTCTGGCAAAAAAATACGAGTTATGGATGCATGTTGATGCGGCTTATGGATGCGGCTTATTATTGACAGACAAATACAAACATCTTCTAAACGGCATCGAACAAGCCGATTCTGTTACGATTGATTACCATAAATCTTTCTTTCAGCCCATCTGCAGCAGTGCTTTTATGGTGAGAAACAAACAGCATCTTCATATTATAAAACACCATGCCGATTATCTAAATCCTAAGGAACAGGATTATGATGAACTGCCGGCTCAGATTAATAAATCGCTGGTACAAAGTACACGTCGTTTTGATGCTTTAAAACTATGGTGTACACTGCGTTATATGGGCAGAACTAAATTAGGACAGTATACCGATACTATTATCGAAACGACCAAAGAAACCGCTGCAATATTAGAAAACGACAAAGATTTTGAACTTTTAACTGATTCTGATTTAAGTGTTTTGGTTTTTAGATATAAACTCGACGGCTGGCCTGGAGATACCTGCAAAATGAACTTACACATCAAAAAGAAAATGTTTTTTAATGGCGAAGTTTTAGTGGCAAGCACAAAAGTAAATGGCATTTTTTACCTGAAGTTCACCATTTTGAACCCATTAACTACTATAGCACATATTAATAATATCCTTTCAATTATAAAAAAACACGGAAATGACTACATCTTCTCCTAAAGAGATTGCTCAGGAAGCAGTCGATATTACGTTTACTATTTTACTGAATTGCTGTCTGCGCGAACTAGGCAACAGCAGTTTTTATGAAGGGGTTCCCAAATACGATCCGGTGCTGCAATCTTATATGTCAAAGTATAATCATAAACTGCATCTAAAATTGGATTTTCCTGTGGATAAGGTCGAAGTCTATGCACCGATACGCTACAGATCTGAAACCTTCAGACATTTGTATGATTTTCCGGTAATGGAACGTGACCTTACAACTGAAACCATAAAAGAAATAGATGCAGACCGTCTTTTAGAATTAATTACAAATCAGGTAAGACAACAGTATCCGCTGGCAGATTCTAAAAATGTAAAGAAAAGAATGCAGCTGAGTACCGAAAAAATAGCACAGTTTTTAGAACATTTTAAAACTTCCGGTCAAGACTTTAACAAACCTGAAATGACCTTTATTGAAGCGGAACAATTATTTCCGGCAGGGCATTTACTGCATCCGCTTACCAAAGGGCGTGAAGGTTTTACGGAAGCTGAAGTTTTAAAGTATGCTCCCGAAACCGGCGGTCATTTTCAATTGTATTATTTTTTAGTGCATCCTGATCTGGTTACCGAAAAATCGGTAGACGATGTTCTGCCTTCTGATTTTGCAAGAACAGCTGTTTTAGAAGCAAGCAACGGAGATCAAAAAGCACACGATTTACTGGCGAAATATCCGGATTGGAAAGTAATTCCAGTGCATCCGTGGGAAGCGACGCATTTTAAATCTCAAACCATATTTGATACACTGACAAAAGAAAATCTGCTGATTGATTTGGGCGAATTTGGAAAAGAATTCACCGCAACCTCATCGGTAAGAACCGTATACAATAACGAAAGTGATTATATGTATAAATTTTCGCTTCATGTAAAAATTACAGGAGCAGAACGCATTAATCATTATCATGAACTTTACAGAGGTTATGAGGTATCGCGCCTGATGCAGAGTGCTTGGGGTGACGCTGTAAGGAAAACTTATCCTGATATTGAATTGATCTGCGATCCGGGTTTTATATCAGTATCTTATGACGGAGATGTATTGGACCCTTTTTCTACCAGTGTGCGATACAATCCGTTTAAAAGTGCTGGAGGCGAAAAAGAAAATAACGTTTCTTTATTGGCTTCTTTATGTCAGGACAGCCTATTGGGAGCACCTTCCAGAATGCAGAACTTGATTCAAAAAGCTTCGCAGCAAACGGGATTATCAATAGAAGAAACTAGTGAGCTTTGGTTTACAAAATACATTGATATTATAGTTGACGGTGTAGTAAAAATGTTCAACGAGCAGGGAATGTTCTGCGAGTGGCATCAGCAAAACACCTTGGTACAATTGGATGCGGCATTCCTGCCTGAAAAATTATTTTTCCGTGATAATCAAAGCTTTTTATTCCGAAAATCTTTTGAAGAGCACTTAAATACTATCGTACCCGGTTTATCTGAAAATGGAAAAATGTTTATTCCAGACGATCGCTTATACAATTTATTACTTCATTATTTCTGGGTGGGTAACATTCTGGCAGTTGTAAATACTTTTGGCACCAGCGGTCTTGCAGATGAAAAAAATCTCTTAAACATTCTGTACGACAAATTAGAGGATTTACAAAAAGAAGACGAAAGCGGTCTGGTTACATTTATCCTTGAAAGCAGACATTGGAAGGTGAAAGGCAATTTGCTTACGGCCTTAAATGACATTGACTGCGGCGGTAATCCTGCCGGCGTGACGCGTATCAATTTTCCGAATGTTTTGCATAAACGCTTTTTTTCAGAACAGCTGATACATCCAAAAGGAAAAGAAAATGTCTACAACCGTTATTTTCCAAAAGAAGATGTGACAATCAGCTTGCGTCCTGTCGATTTAGAAAATGATTTGGAAATGCTGCATGAATGGTTTCATCGCGACCACGCCAAAACCGCATGGAAAATGGACTGGCCTCTGCGTGAACTTGAAACGTATTACAGAACCCTGCTTCCGAGTGACAGCTTGTACAGTTATATCGGAATGGCCAACGGAGAGCCGACTTTTAATATTGAAGTATACTGGCCGACCCGTGATGTGCTGGGAGATTATTATGATGTGCTGCCTACAGATTACGGAACGCATCAATTTATTGCGCCTACAGATCCTAAGCTTAAATATGTTTCACCAGCTACGCAATGTATGATCGATTATGTATTTGCTCAATCGGAAGTTGGTAAAATGGTTGGTGAAGGCGCTGTTGATTCCAGAGCTTCGATGATGAACAAAGCTTTTCATGGTTTTAAAATCGATAAAGTCATCGAAATGCCGCATAAAACCTCAAATCTTAATTTTTGCTACCGCGAATGGTATTGGGCAAAATTCCCTCAGAATAAAGACATTATAATCAACGCTGCAGCAGAGCATAATCTTATAAACCACTAATATGGAAGATCGTAAAGTATATACATTAATAGGAATCGGAATCGGACCTTTCAATTTAGGCTTGGCCGCTTTGTTAGAACCCGTAGAGGACGTTTCATCACTTTTCTTTGATCAAAAAGAACAATTTAACTGGCATCCGGGACTGCTTTTTGACCATGTTACCTTGCAGACTCCATTTTTATGCGACTGTGTTTCAATGGCTGATCCTACAAGTAAGTTTAGTTTTTTAAATTTTCTTAAAAAGACAGATCGCTTGTATAAATTTTTTATCCGCGAAAATTTCTTTGTACTCCGCAAAGAGTATAATTTATACTGTCAATGGGTCATTAAACAGCTGCAAAACTGCCGTTTTTCATCGAGTGTAAAAGAGATTTATTATAAAGACGGTCTTTATGAACTGCATGTTTTTCATAAAGAAGAAAACCAAACCAAAATTTACTATTGCGAAAAATTAGTATTAGGAACAGGTACCGTGCCGATACTTCCTGAGTTTGTCGATTTAAAAGAGATGGAAAAAGTTTGTCATACGTCAAGCTATCTCTTTAGAAAAGAAGAAATTCTGGAACAGGATACCGTAACTGTAATTGGTTCCGGGCAAAGTGCTGCCGAGGTTTTCTTTGATCTGCTTCAAAACCGACCTAAAAATCTAAAACTGAATTGGTATTCACGTCCCGATCGCTTTTTTGCAATGGAATATTCTAAACTTATTTTAGAACATACCTCGCCGGATTACATCGACTATTTTCATCAAATGCCTGCTTCTACCCGTAAGGTCATGCTCGATCGTCAGAAATCACAATTTAAGGGAGTCAACTTTGATTTACTCAACGAAATTTACGATCATCTGTATGCGCTTAGTGTAGACAACGATGACATTGGTGTAAAAATCAGACCCAACATACAATTGGATGATATAACGGCGGGAATTCATAATAATTACGAGTTGCATCTGGAGCAGATCGAACAGCAGAAAAAGTTTACTGAGCATGCCGACTATGTAATTTTAGGCACCGGATATCATTATCAGGAACCGCAATTTCTTAAAGACATACAGCATCGCATCAGCAGGACTTCGACAGGCAGTTATGATGTAAAAAGAAACTATACTATCGATACTAACGGAAGCGAAATTTTTGTGCAGAATGCAGAAATTCATACCCACAGCTACATTTCATCTGATTTGGGCATGGGTGCTTACCGCAATTCTTATATCATTAATGAAGCAGCGAAACGCGAAGTATATAAATTAGAAAAAAGGATTGCTTTTCAGGATTTTGACCTTTCTGGTATTGCCGTAGAAAGAGCTGCCGAAATTAGTATTTAATACCTCTAAAATGAATATAGAAACAATACCACACATAGAAGTTTTTACCGCTCCGGTTTGGAAAAAGGTAAATCTTAATCTGCTGGCCAAGAGTTTAGCCGAATTAATGCATGAAGATGTAGCCAAACCTGCCATTACGGGAAGTGAAAAAGATGGTCTTACACATTTCAAACTGACAACTGATCTGGCAGAGGTCTACTATACTTTTTCATCTTATCCAAGACTTTTGGAATATTGGCATATTGAAAAAGAAAGTATCCAGAGATGGGAAAACGGCACAGCCAAGCCTGCAAACGATGTTCTTTCTTTTTTTATCGAATTACAAAAGACCTTTGGCATTGATTCTTTTACACTGGCAAAATATACAGAAGAACTTCTCAATACCCTATATGCTGATGCCCATTTGTATACGAGAGAAAAGCTGAGTGCAGCTGCTCTGACCCAAGCCGATTATCAGACTATTGAGCACCAGATGGAAGGTCATCCGTGGGTAATTGCGAATAAAGGACGCGTGGGTTTCAACAACAGCGACTATCATAAGTACGCCCCTGAAGCCAATAAAAACACAGATTTATACTGGCTGGCAGCACATACAAAAAGAGCCCAGTTTAATGCTTTGGAAACAATCCATTTTAATGATTTTTATGCCGAAGAATTAGGCGAAGAAGTTTATAACAAATTTCAGGAAAAGCTCCGCAGTATGAACCTTGTGGTTGAAGATTACGTCTTTATCCCCGTGCATCCCTGGCAGTTAAACAATAAAATTTTACTGCAATTCCATCAGGATCTTGCTAACCAATATTTAGTTATTTTAGGCAAAAGCGACGATGTATATTCGCCGCAGCAAAGCATTCGAACTTTCTTTAATTTAAGTTATCCGTCTAAACATTATGTAAAAACTGCAATCTCTATTTTGAGCACAGGAAATATCCGCGGACTTTCTCCAAAACAAATGGATATTGCGCCAAGAGTGACAAAATGGGTCAAAGAAATGCTCGATAAAGACTCATATTTTCAGGAAAAAGAAGTAGTTCTTTTAGGTGAAGTGGCTACGGTTTCTTATCGTCATCCGCAGTACAATGCAATAACTGATAGTCCGTACCATTACCGTGAAATGTTAGGTGCATTATGGAGGGAAAGTGCCGAGAAATACCGCAAACCTGACGAGAAACTAATGACAATGGCATCTTTGTTATACATCGATGACAACAACCGTCCTTTTCTGCAGGAACTGATAAACGTTTCTGGATTAACTACGCAAAACTGGCTGGAGCAATATCTGGAAGTATATCTAAAGCCTTTGCTTCATATTTATTACCAGCATTCTTTGTGCGTAACACCTCATGGCGAGAATATTATTTTAGTGATGAAAAACGGAACACCGCAGCGCATCATTATTAAAGATTTTGTTGATGATATTGTTTTGACAGAAGAAGCCAAAGCAAAACTGCCTGCGGAGCTTAAAGACGGTCTTATTCAATCATCAAATAAAGAGAATACGCCTCTTTTTATTTTGATCGGTGTTTTTGATGCCTTTTTTAGATACCTGTCTGATATTTTACATACCCATATGGATTATGACGAGCATCTGTTTTGGAAAACCGTAATAGGATCAATTGAGGAATACCAGCAAGACAATCTGCATTTGACAGACCGTTTTGAAAAGTATAATCTTTTTGAGCCCGAGTTCAAGCGATTTTATATCAATAGTTTGAAACTGCTGAATAACGGTTATGCTGAACAAACCGGTTTTGCTGTGCCGAAAAAAGGCAGCAAACTCCCTAATCCGCTTTATGTCATTAAACAATATGAAATGAATGAGTTTACTGACATCAGCAGTGAAACAATACAGCACCAATCATGAAGGCAGTTGTATTAAGGCTTCAATCCTATACCGATTTGTTTGTCACGGCGGTATTAGGCAGAGAAAAAAAATTCACTTCGGGCAGTATTAATCGGGCAATTGTACTGCTTGCCGTACCAATGGTTTTAGAATTGGTAATGGAATCTGTTTTTGTTTGCGCCAGTTTGTTTTTTGTGAGCAAACTTGGGGCAGCTGCGGTTTCTATTGTGGGCTCTACAGAATCTGTTATCAGCTTTTCTTATTCGGTTTCTATTGGTTTGAGCATTGCAGCTTCAACTTTAATTGCGCGGCGCGTTGGCGAGCAGAACTTTAAAGAGGCAGGCATTACAGCCGGACAGGTAATCAACATAAGCGTAAGCTGCGGTGTTGTAATAAGTCTCATCTGTTTTGTATGGAGCGATGAAATACTGGGATTGGTTGGACTTTCTCCGCCAATGATCGAACAAGGCAGTTTGTATGCAAAAGTAATGTTTGCCAGCTGCGGTTTTATTATTATCCGCATTGCGTTAAATGGAATCCTTCGCGGTGCCGGTTATGCCTCTATGGCGATGCGCACACTATGGCTGTCCAATGCACTAAACATAATCTTATGTCCGCTGCTGATTTTCGGATGGGGGCCGATACCTGCATACGGACTACTAGGAGTTGGTATCGCTACAGCCGTCGCCCGTTTTATCGGAGTCTGCTATCAGGCATTTCATTTGATTAAAGGCACAACCATTATTCAGATTGGGAAACAACAATTGGCACTTCACCGCGAAACATTTCAAAAAGTATTGAAACTTACTTTTGGAGGCATGCTGCAGTATTTGATTCCGGCTTCCAGCTGGCTGTTTATGATCAAAATTGTTTCTCATTTTGGAGGAAATGCCCTTGCAGGTTATATCATCGCACAGCGCGTTGCTTCGATTGTTACGACACCAGCTTGGGGAATAGGAAATGCTGCAGGAATTTTAACCGGACAAAATCTGGGAGCGCAGCAGCCCGAAAGAGCAGAAAAATCGGTCTGGCGGGCAGGAATGATCAATATGTGCTTTTTGATATCGGTGGCCATAGGATGGATTTTTATGGCAGACCCTGTAGTCAGGATTTTTTCTGACGTACCCGAAGTAATTGATAACAGCACAACCTACATTCATATTATTTCTATTGCCTATGTATTGTTAGGCTACACCATGGTTATTTCCAGAGCACTAAATGCAGCCGGAAAAGTTATGATTGTTACCCTGCTTTACATTCTCATGTTTTACGTGATACAAATACCGCTCTCATTTGTTTTTGGAGTCGCATTAGATTTCGGCCCAAAAGGCATTTTTGCCGCCATCTTAATTTCAGAGCTGGTACTGGCTTTTGGCTGTATCACCATATTCAGAACAGGAAAATGGAAGCTGGCTAAGGTTTAAGAATAAGATAGTATAAATTTTTTAACACAATAGAGGCATATATTCTTTTATAAAAAAAGATATCGAAATGACCAACTTAACGGAAATGTTTTATGACACTGAATGTCCTAGCCCCGATAGAAGTGGAAATCCTTTTTTATTTTTTCTTTAAAAATAAAAAAGATTGGAACGGATAGCGGGATTAGCTCCTAAAAAAAAATGGTAGTAATTGTCCGCTTTCAAAAAAATGTTTCTATGTGTTAAAAATTAAATGCATCAATTTAAAATTAATAATATAACAAATTAAAATAACATCATTATGAGTACAACACAAGAATTACATCAGGTTTTTGCAACTGCATTTGAAATACCAGTAGAATCCATTACACCGGATTTAGAATATCAGGGCATTGTAGAATGGGATTCTATGAGCCATTTGCTTTTGGTTGAAGAATTAGAACGATTTTATAATGTTGCCATTCCTATGGAAGATATTCTGGAAATGGGAAACATCGATAAAATAAAAGCAATACTAAAGAAAAACGGTGTCGAAATCCAATAATTTCAAAAGAAAAAAGTATGGAACTTTATGATTTAATTCAAAAAAACAAAAAATTAAATTTTATAGATGCAAAAACCAAAGTTGTTAAAACGTTTACCGATTTACATGAATCTTTAGATATTGAAGATCTGCGTGCTGTTGTTTTCATTTATAATGACAATCAGCTGCCGTCAATTGAAGCGTTTTTGAATTTCTATCAAAAAAAATACACCGTGGCTCTGCTTAATGCAGATTTACATTCTTCGTTTAAACAAAACCTGGAAAATGAATATAGTCCTGCTTATATTTTTGATCCGTCAAGGACGGCAGTTGAAGGCTATGATTTAAAAAAGGCTTCTGAGGATATTTCTGTTTTTAAAAGAAAGCAGATTCGCCTCTATCCTATTCATGGCGATATTAAGCTTTTAATGAGCACGTCAGGAACTACCGGGTCGCCTAAATTTGTTAAGATTTCAGATCACAATCTGGTTCAGAATGCTTTATCTATCATGGAGTACATGCCAATAACGGAACACGATGTTGTTCCGTTAAATGTACCCATTAATTTTGTGTATGGTTTTTCGATTTTTACGACAAACTGTATAAAAGCAAATACCATTGTGTGCACGGACAGGGATGTACTTCAAAAAGAATTTTGGTCAGATCTTGCTCATTATGGGTATTCTACACTAAGCGGTGTTCCCTATTTTTATGAGCTGCTGCATCGTTTTGGTTTTTTCAAAAAAGACACTCCCTCTTTACGTTATTTGACCCATACGGGCGGCATGCTGAATAAAGAGCTGGCAAACGTCATTTCAGATTATACTCAAATTTATGGCAAACAGTTTTTTGCACAATACGGGCAAACCGAAGCCAGCGGTAGAATGGCCGTGTTACCGCCAAAAGATTTTCAGACAAAAGGAACTTCTATAGGGTTTCCTGTAAAAAATGGAAGATTTGAAATTGACGAAAGCACAGGAGAACTTATTTATTACGGCCCGAATGTTTCTGGAGGTTATGCCAACAACATCTTTGATTTACAGGATTATAATCACACTGATAAACTTTATACCGGTGATCTGGCAGAAAAAGATGAATTGGGTTATTATCATATAAAGGGACGTATTAAACGCATTATAAAGCTGTTTGGAGTTCGTTTAAACCTTGATGAAGTCGAAGTTTTACTAAAAAATGAATTAGGCGGACAAACCTTTATCTGTATCAGTGTTCAGGATAAATATCTGGGTATAATACACCAGGACGAATCTTTACAGCGAGAAACAATTACTCAGGTTTTAAAGGTAAAACTGGGTTTACATGCCAGTTCATTAAAAACCTATTATTTTGAAGAAGTACCTCTGACTGTTAACGGCAAAGTAGATTATCCTGCTGTAAACAAGTATATTAACGAAAACGAAAATTCATTTGCGGCCGCAAAAACGGTTGTCGGATAATTTAAAAATATACTCGTTGTGCACAATTATATTGTCTATACAGCATGTGAAAATTATAACGCGGATAAAACGGATTTGCTTTGCAAAAACGCGGATAAAAACGGATGTTAAGTATTGAAAAAAAATAAAAAATCCGTAAAAATCTGCGTCTTCGTGATAACAAATCCGTTTAATTCGTGTCAAAATATATAATTTTTGAATTACACCCAACAAGTAATTATTTAATAAAAATTAGGTCTTGAAAGCCTATGATAAATAAAAATAAAGCCATGGAACAGCAAAGTAAAAGAATTCCAGCACTGGATCTTATAAAAGGAATGAGTGTTATCGGAATGATAATCATCCATACACTGCTGACATTTGCAGATGTAAAATCGCAGTCAGAAAGCGCTATTGGTCTTTTTATTGTCTTTCTGGGCAGAGGAACTTCTATTTTCCTGATCTGCATGGGAATTACGTTTATGACCTCGCGTCATCAAAGCCTTAAAAGTTCTTTAACCCGCGGCGGAATGCTTTTGGGCGCCGCACTTTTTATGAATTTTTTAAAGTTCATTTTTCCGGTAATTTTTGGTTTTGCGCCAGATAATTTCATTCAACGATACGGCTGGCACGGACCAATAGAACAGCAGTATCTGTATTTGATGTTATTGGGTGATATTCTGCAATTAGCAGGAATGTCGTTGCTGTTCATTGGTTTTATTAGAAAATACGTTACCAATAAATATGGAATCTTAGCCATAGGACTGCTGATCGCATTAGTTTCCCGCGAAGTCAGCGGCATCAATTTAGATTATCCTGTAATTAATTATGTTCTGGATCTTCTTTTCAGTAATGATTTTCCGGCATACGTTTATTTTCCAGTTTTTCCCTGGATGGCTTTTATTATTATAGGAATGTTTTTTGGTAAATGGTATCAGGAACTCGAATATAACAGACCGCAATTATTTAAAAACATGCTTTATAGCGGCTTTTTGTTTGCTGCTTTGGGCGCTCCTTTGGTTTTTATGTACGGAGATTACAATTACAATGGTTTTTACCACATGGGGCCGGGCGGTGTTCTTTATTTTGCAGGCTGGACTTTAATTTTCCTATTTATCATTTATAAAATATCGGTAAACGTCAAAGAAAATAAATTTATAAAACTTTTAAAATACTGCAGCAAGAACCTCACGACAATGTACATGACACAATGGATTTTGATTTCTTGGGGAAAAGGTATTTTCGGTTTTAGAGAAAACGGAATAACCACTGTGCTGGCACTGATCGTGATGTATATTGTACTGACTTTTTCGGTTCAGATACTTCTAGATTTCTTCAGGAAAAAGAAGGAAAAATCAAAAATTATCGAAGCTTTAAATTAATCTTAATATATTTTTAGTCAACATTTGGATATTATTAATAGATAATTTCATACTTTTGAGCTTTTATTTATTCTAAATAAGGATAATTTATAATTCTAAGTATATTTCATGAAGCTCAAAATAGTATTGCTCTTTTTATTCTCGTCAGCATTTTTACTGGCACAAAAAAAAATATCTGGTAAAATAAATGATGAAGCTGGAATTCCGCTAGCAGGAGTTCACATCCAGCTTTTAGGAACAGAAATAAATACCAAAACAAATATTGATGGATTTTATCAGATAGAGAATCTGGCAGATGGCAGGTATACAATTGAAGTAAATTTAGAAGGGTATAATTCAAAGAAACAAACAGTTGTTTTAGAAAATTCTCCAAATACTTTGGTGTCTATAACTTTAGAAAAAGTTGAAAAAACATCAAAAGAAGCAGAAAAACTAAATGATGTCGTGGTAAAAGGTGTGTCTGAAAAAAGAAAAAAAGAAGAAACAGCCCAAGCCGTTTCTGTAATAGAAATGAAAGAAGCGAAGTTTAAAACCGCAGATTTAGGCGAAGTACTTGCCCAGACACAGGGTATAAATATTAGACGTACCGGTGGTTTAGGCTCACGAACCAATTTTTCGATGAATGGACTTACCGGAAATCAAATCCGATTTTTCCTTGAGGGAATTCCTTTGGAATATCACGGTTATACTTTCGGAATTTCAACAGTTCCGGTTAATTTAATTGATCGTGTTGAAGTTTATAAGGGAGTTGTTCCTATCGAATTTGGAGCAGACGCTCTTGGCGGTGCAGTCAATTTAATTACTCCAAAAATGAAATCTGGTTTCAGCGGTTCTTTTTCGGCTCAGGCAGGATCGTTTGGTACTTACAGAACATCATTAATACTTAGTGAATATAATAAAAAGACAGGTTTTTTTATAAAAGGAAACGGGTTTTACGACACTTCACAAAACAATTATAAAGTAGATGTTGATATTCCAGATGCTTCTGGAAAGATTAAAAAAGAAACTGTGCGAAGATTTCATGATGCTTACGAAGGCTACGGAATTCAGTTAATAACAGGAATAAAAGACAGAATTTGGGCAAAGGAATTGAGTATTGAAGGTTTTTATACCGATTATTTAAAAGAAATTCAGCATAATCAGTTAATGGTTGGAGCTCCTTATGGAGAAGTTATGACGTATCGAAAAGCGGCAGGAACTGTCCTTACCTACCGCAACGATTTTGGAGATAATTTTAATTTAGATTTTATTTCTGGATACAATTACAGAGAACGCCAATTTAAAGATGTATCTGATTATGTCTACAATTGGTATGGTCAACGTATCGAAGATTCTGCAGGAAACGTCAGCGGCGAGATTACAGAATCTACAGGCCCAAGCGATACTTTTACATGGAATAATGATGTTTTTGCTCGTTTGAAAGCTTCATGGAAAATCAATGAGCGATATGCTTTGAGTTTTACTTCGGCACCCACCTATTCCAAACAAACCGGAGACGACAGACTTATTAATGGGTATGATGCTGCAGCTGCTGTAAGAGATTTGTTTACATGGGTTAATGGCGCAGATTTTAAAATAAATGCATTTAATGAGAGGCTAGAAAATCTGTTTTTTGTTAAACATTATATGCAGAAAATCAATTCAGAAGAAAAAATTCCTTCTAACAATACTGTAATAGAAGAAAGCAGAAACGTAAACTATTTTGGTTTTGGAGATGGATTGCGTTATAAATTTAATGAGCAGTTTTCAACAAAATTAACGTATGAATATGCTACACGTCTGCCTCAGACAGACGAATTATTTGGAGACGGCCAATTTGTACAAGGGAATATAAACTTAAAACCAGAACGCAGCCACAACGTAAATTTTGAACTTTTCTTCAAGTCTAAAGAAAATTTAGAAAAGAGCAATTGGCAGATTCAGACAAATGTCTTTTTAAGAAAAATAGACAACCAAATCTTATTTGTTCCAGCTCTGGATCGTAATAATGTCTATCAAAATGTATTTGCAGCTACTTCCAAAGGAATTGAATTGGCTGGAAGCTGGACTTCTAAAAACGACAGGCTTTCGTTCCATGCAAACAGTACGTATCAACATTTTTATAATGACTCAAACGAAGGAATATTTGCAGCTTATAAAGGTGACCGAGTTCCAAACCAGCCTTATTTTTTTGCTAACGGAGGCGCTAATTATTCTTTATACAACCTAATTGGCAAGGCAGATAAATTTGCTCTTTTTCTGGATGCAAGGTATGTATATGAATTTTATAGAAGCTGGGAAAGTGCTTCTAATAATCAATTTGTTATTCCAAGCCAGTACACTTTTGATTTTGGAACTACGTATCATAACAGTTTCAACGGAATTAAATATGCTTTAACAGCAGAGATTCAAAACTTAAGTAATGAAAAAAATTATGACTTTTTAGGCGTTCAAAAGCCAGGAAGATCATTTAATATCAAATTAGTAACTCAATTTTAATTAATTATACAACCTGTAATATGAAAACAAATCGATTTTTTAAAAGATATGCTGTATTGGCAATAATGTCTTCAATGTTCGCATTCACATCATGTAGTTCTGATGATCCCAAAACAGATGAAGGAGGTCAAGGTGATAATCCTGCAGTTATTGCATCCGTTCGTGTAAATACTCCATCAGGAAGAGTTTTTTATTTAGGAGCGTATGATAAGTTCCCTTCAACTCTTGATTATAAAACAATGACAGAGATTGGTCCAGGTGCTACAATATACTCTTATGGCGAACATCCTTATGTTTGGAATGGTACAGCTTCTACTTTAACGAAATACAACGTAAGCAACGAGATGAAAATTTCGAGTGCAGATGCTTTAAGCCTTGCCGGAACTGGTGTAAGCGGTACTTTTGGACCTCCTGCTTTCGTATCTGAAACAGAAGCTTATTTTTTCGCCTTAAATGACGGAAAAATTATTAAGTTCAATCCAACGACTATGAGTATTACAGAAACTATTACAGTAACTCCACTGCCATTAAGTAATGATGCTGCTGTTAAAACATCAACTTATATGAGTTATGTTACTTCTGCTAAAAAAATCATTTTACCAGTAGCTGCAACTCCTACTGATTATAATAAGTTTCCACAATACGCTCAAATTGCGGTTTTTGATATAGCATCAAAAGTGGTTACTTATGTTAAAGATACTCGTATGTCAATGGGATATGATACATTTGCTAAAGGAGATGATGGTACTTTATACTACAGACCTTCACGTGCTACATCACTTTCATTAGATTACAGCACAGTTACAGGAGCTCCGCCAGCAGGAGCATTATTAAAAGTAAATCCTGACGGAACATTTGATCAAAATTTCTTTGTAGACCTGAAAGCGCCTTTAAATGCACATTCAGTAAATGTAGTAGCTTACGTTCACGGAGGTAAAGCCCTTGCTCAATATCTTGACAATACATTTACACCACCTGCAAAACCTGCTGATTGGTACAATGCTCCAACAAAATTTGCTCTTGTAGATTTAAAAACATTAAAAGTGGAGCCATTTACATCTTTCGAAAAATACGGTACAGTTTATACTGTTGGTACAATTGATGGTGTAGAATATTATGGTAACATCACAGCTCCAGATGGTAAATTCAGCCTTTTAAAACAAAAAGGTGCTGCTGATTTTGAAGTAGTTTCTGAAGCGCTTGGAGGCAGTTTAATCTTTGTTGGGAAATTAAGATAACAGCTAATATTGATTGTATTACAGCATATAATCATCTTTAAATATACGATTGGAACTTAGGTTAAAATCGTTCAAAAAAGAAGAAACAGTCCGACAAGGATGGTTTCTTCTTTTTTTATTTACACAGTTCTTTTTATACAGTATCCATCTAATTGTTTACCTGAAAAAGCATCCTTCTTAAAACATTTTTATTGGTTTTAGATTCAAACTTAAAACCCTGAAATTTAGGACAGAGAAAAGGAATTGATGTTTTTATCAGCCGTAAAAAAAGTCTTTATAGCATTGCGGAATGTGCAGCTTAAATACTAATTCTAAGAAAAATTCAGAATTAAAAACCGAATTCGTATATTGTTATGCGAAAATTATGTCAAGAATATACATTTTAAATTCTGTCTTCAAACGTTTCCGGTTCATTTTAATAGAAATAATCTAGATTATGAAAAATTCATTAATGCTCTTCATTGCATGCCTGGCTTTTACAGCGTGCTCAAAACATCAAGAAAAAAAAGATGTTGCTATCACTGGAATAGATTCCACATTACGGCCTGGTGATGATTTTTTTAAATACGTAAATGGCAAATGGTATGATTCTGTATCAATACCCGCATCTCAAGCCGGCGTGGGTGCTTACATGTTTATGAATTTCCCGCAGCGAATGCGACTGCAGGGTATTTTGGACAGTATTTCAAAAAGTAATAATGCGCAAGGAAGTATCGCGCAGAAAGTTGGTGATTTTTATGCTTCAGGTATGGATACTGTAACCATTGACAAACGCGGTTATACGCCTATAAAACCTCTTCTAGCCAAAATCGACGCAATCAGCGATTTACCCTCTTTAATGAATTTTGTAGTTAATGAAGTCAAAGCCGATAATTCGTCAATTATAGAATTCGGAGTGTCGACCGATGATAAAAACAGCAGTATGAACATTGCTCAAATCTATCAAACCGGTATTGGTTTGCCAGACAGGGATTATTATTTCAAATCAGATGCTTCAACCGTTGCTATACAGGAGTCGTACAAAAAATACCTTACTGCATTGTTTCAATTAACAGGCAGTAATGCTCAAGAGGCCAAAAAGAATGCTGATTTGGTTTACGATATTGACAAGCAATTGGCCGTTTCGCACAAGACAAAAGTTGAACTTCGTGATGTGCAGGCAAATTATAATAAAATGGCTGTGACAAATCTTGTAAAAAGGCATCCTAATATAAACTGGACTGCTTTTTTAAATAATTTAGGTGCCAAAACCGATTCTATAAATGTATCTCAGCCAGCCTATTATGATGCCCTGAACAAACTCCTAAAAACCATTCCTATTAATAATTGGAAAATTTACTTAAAAGCAAATTCTATCGAAAGATATGCGGATGATTTGAGTAAGCCTTTTGTAGACGCCTCATTTGAGTATACGAAAGTACTTTCTGGTCAGGCAGTTCAAAAATCACGCGGCGAAAAAATGGCGAATGTGGTTGACAATTACTTAGGAGAAGCACTTGGTGAATTGTATGTAAAGAAATATTTTTCTGAAGATGCCAAGAAACGTATGTTGGTTCTCGTGAATAATCTGCAAAAAGCTTATGCCAAAAGAATTGATAAGCTAGATTGGATGAGTAACATTACAAAACAAAAAGCCAAAGAAAAATTATTCGCCATTACGAAAAAAATTGGCTATCCGGATAAATGGAGAGATTATAGTAATGTACGCATAGCTAGGAATACCTACTTTGAGAATATGGTTTCGGCTTCTGCAGCGGCATATCAATTTCAGCTGGCAAAATTGGACAAACCAGTCGATAAATCACAATGGTATACTACCACTCCAACCGTTACGGCATACAATAACCCTACGGCAAACGAAATTGTTTTTCCTGCAGGTATTTTACAAGCCCCGTATTTTGACAATAATGCCGATGACGCACTTAACTATGGAGGTATCGGAATGGTTATAGGTCACGAAATAACCCATACTTTTGACGACCAAGGTGCGCAATATGATAAAAATGGAAACTTAAAAAACTGGTGGACAAAAGAAGATTATGCACAGTTTAAGGCAAGAATACAACAGGTTATCAATTTATACAACACTTATACTGTTTTAGGTGATCTGCACATTAATGGCGCCATGACAGTTGGCGAAAATACAGCAGATATTGCAGGAATTGCGGTTGCCTATGATGCTTTTAAAATGACCGAACAAGGAAAAGGAAATACAAAAATTGACGGCTTTACTCCAGACCAGCGCTTCTTTATCTCTATAGCCAAAATATGGCGTGTAAAAATGAAAGACGAGTTCCTGCGTTTATGGATTAACAATAATCCGCACTCGCCGCCAAATTGGCGTGTAAACGGCCCTCTAATGAACACAACTCCTTTCTACGAAGCATTTAATGTAAAACCTGGAGACAAAATGTTTCTCCCGCAGAAAGACAGAATAACGATTTGGTAATCATTTCGCCAAAGCAGTACTATTAGAATTTGCGCAAAATGGTGCATCTTAAAAATAACATCTTTAATCCTAACTGAGACAGCGCCAAAACCTGTCCGCAACATTTAGAACCTCTATGAAAACATTTTTTTGCTTTGTATTGACCTGTACATTTGGATTTATTTATTCTCAAGAGAAAAATAAAACTGAAAAAGATTCTATTGTTTGGGTGAAACAAAGTTGCGAAAAAGGAATTGAAGACGCCAAAATTGACGCTCAAAAAGGCATTTACAAATGTTTGTCTTATGGTTTGGTATTTGATAAAAATCCTGAATTAAATAAATTCGTTAAGGAATATCGTGAAAAAAAATATGGAATTATTGTAGGTAACGGCGGTTGTGTAATTACCAATTATTCAGAATGTTATTCAAAAACAATAAAAGAAATAATATTGGAAAAATTTGGAACAAATATATTTGACAAATCGAGAAAAGAGGCTGAAGAGCTATTTGCCAAAAAATAATACTGCACACAGCAATCGTATGTAGTGATTGTTTTTTTGGATTGAATTTAGATATGCTTTTGTATTTTTGATTTTTTTGCATAATGAAAAACCTCTATCTATAATCCTAACCACGCCCGCAATCTAAATCAAATTTTGTATAATAAAAAAGCTTCGGAGAAATCTGAAGCTTTTTTGTTACACCGGGAATAGGGCTCTAAACAATACTTTACAAATCTTGCTAAGTCGTCTTAACTAATTTATGCAGCCATACATTATAAACATGTAACATAGAAAAACAATTCTTTCCTGTTCCGTTTGAATTCGTATATTCGGCCTTTATTTTGAAAAAAGAGAATGATTGCAAAATTGAATGAAAAAAAATCCTATCCATGGATTGTTGTCGGCTTGTTGTGGTTTGTAGCTTTATTGAATTATTTGGACCGACAAATGCTTTCCACCATGAAATCAGCGATGATGGACGACATCCCTGAATTGGCTAAAGCTGAAAATTTTGGTCTTTTAATGGCTATTTTCCTTTGGATATATGCGCTTATGAGCCCTGTTTCCGGAATTATAGCAGATCGGTTTAACCGAAAAAGGATAATCATAGGAAGTCTTTTTATTTGGTCCGGGGTTACTATGGCGATGGGTTATGCCACAACCTTCAATCAGATTTATATTTTGCGCGGCATTATGGGTTTTAGTGAAGCTTTTTATATTCCTGCTGCATTATCCTTAATTGCAGATTACCATCAGGAAAAAACACGCTCTTTTGCTATTGCGATTCATACCACTGGAATTTACTTAGGACAGGCGCTGGGTGGTTTTGGAGCCACTATTTCTAAGCATTTTTCATGGCATTTCAGCTTTCATTCTGTAGGTTTGCTCGGTGTCGTTTATAGTCTAGTATTACTATTTTTTTTACAGGAAAAGAAAGCCTACTTTTTTGATCCTTCAAAAAAGTCATCTTTAAGCTATGAATTCAAACAGATGTTCAAAGGATTGGGAATATTATTCGGTAATATCTCCTTTTGGGTTTTACTATTCTATTTCGCTTCACCAAGTTTACCAGGCTGGGCAGCTAAAAACTGGTTACCCACCTTATTTACTGAAACTTTACATTTAGATATGTCTATGGCGGGACCAATTGCAACCGTAACCATTTCAATGTCTTCCTTTTTTGGGGTTTTAATTGGCGGTGCTATTTCAGACAGATGGGTGATGAAACATCTTAAGGGAAGAATTTACACGAGTGCTATTGGGCTGTTTCTTACCATTCCGGCCTTATTTTTATTTGGCTACTGTTGTGATATAGCAGCTATTATTTTTGGAGCGATCCTTTTTGGGCTTGGATTTGGAATATACGATACGAACAATATGCCAATTCTTTGCCAGTTTGTGGCACCTCGTTACAGAGCAACCGGATATGGAATTATGAATTTTGTAGGAATTTCTGCTGGAGCTGTAATCACCGAGTTTTTAGGAAAAGCTGCTGATAATGGAGGAATGAGACACGTTTTTGTACTGCTGTTATTTGTAGTGGTTACTGCCATCGTTTTACAACTGTTGAGTCTGCATCCAAAAACTATAGATATGACCGAGGAGAATGAGGTTTAAGAGTGTAAACAGATAAAATTCTGAAATTCTTGATCGGTGGAATTCATGATTGGTACGCAATAAACCTTGTTTCTAGATAAATATATTCAATTGTTGAAACGAGAATTTTTTACGGTTATTAGGTAAGTTTACATCTTACAAGAACAAATTATAAATTTTGAATCCCACTTAAAAAAGAGAATTCTCATTCCATTACATCTTTCATTTTTTTTTTGTTGATAGAGAAAAGTGAAATTTCTACATCACAATGAAACAATTTTTTGATTCAAAAAAACCGCTTTAACTAACTAAAACCTGCGTAAAGAAATTGTTTAAAACCGAGACTTTTTTTTGCACTGTCTCTTGAATAACATATGAAGTCCAGTATTTACTAGGAGTCTTAGTAATTCAAAGCGGAACCTCTTCCTACACAACAAATAAAATCTAAATCCATCTTAAGGTTACTTAAAAATTGATGTATAGAGTTTCGTGCGACAATCGCGGCACAATACTTTTTAACAAAGTAAAAACTCAGCAAAATTGAGGCCTGCCGAATTTGGGTTCGAATCGTTATGTGCTTTTATTCCTAGTAGTTTTTTCTAACTAACAGATTCGGCTCCTACTCCCGATGATAATTTAAAGTTTCAGAGAAATCTGATTTTTCTGTTTATATAAGAGTTAGGTAAACTTGACTAAAACTACCACGTAAATTCAGAGAAATTCGTACATCTTTTCGAAAAAACATTTCATATATAAATATGTTAAATTTTACAACTTTACGGAAAACCGTAAAGTTTCGATTAAGAAATTTTCAACATTTGTTTTATTTTTTGAAAACTCTAAAATTACCAATCACCCCATGAGAAACATTATAGTAATCTTATTTTTTTGTACTTTTTTCACATCCCACGCACAGTATAAACTCAAATTCTCTTACGATCCCCTGACAGGAAATCAAGTTGTCCGTGAGTTATGTCTAGGCTGTCAGGTAACCGGCAGACCTGCGAAAGAAGTTAAAGAAATTGAAGCGCTCACCCAAGAAGACCTTTTGAAATTTTCACCTGATGATATTATTTCCTACTACCCAAATCCAGTTAAAGAGGAACTATTTTTAAAATGGGAGCTCGCAGATCAAAATTTAGTTACTTCTATTCAGATTTATAACATCAGCGGGCAGGTATTGAAAAATTATTCTGACACTAAAGCAAATAGTATTAACATTCCTTTTCAAGATTACAGCAGCGGTGTCTATCTGGTGCAGTTAAATTATGACAAAGGGAATTCAAAAACTATCAAAATCATAAAAAAATAAAGCATATGAAACAGTTTTACTTTTCAATTCTATTTTTAATATACAGCTTTACTGCTTCTGCTCAATTTTATCCTATTAACAGCTCCTCTGAAGTTGGAATAATTGATGGCAAATTAAATATTTCCTTAACTGGTGCGGCAAATTACTCAGTACCAATAGCCGTCCCGCCGGGAATTACCGGTGTTGTGCCTCAAATAAGCGTGGACTATAGCAGCCGCAGTCCTTTTCAGGGAACTGCTGCCCAAGGCTGGGATATTGGCGGAGTTTCTGCGATCACCAGAATTCCATCTACCAAGTTTCATGACGGAGTGATTGACCCCGTGGATTTTGATGTTTTAGATAGGTTTGCCCTTAACGGCCAGCGATTAATTGTAAAGAACGGAACAGATACATATGGTGCACATGGCACGGTATATGAAACTGAATACTATTCTAATCTTAAAATCACCTCATACGGTGTACACCCAAATGGAAGTAGTTATGGGCCTGCGTACTTTATAGTTGAATATCCAGACGGGACAAAGGCTTATTATGGAAATTCTGCAGATTCGCGTTCAGTTACTGATTGGTCTATTACTAGCTGGATTAATCCTCAAGGAGCACAAATCAGTTACGAATACTTAAATTCAACTAATTCATTATACATTTCTTCAATCAAATATGGAACTTTAACCCCCGCAGCTCCAATCAATGAAATCCAATTTATTTACACAACACGAACTGCCGCTGAAAATGGATACGTAGGAGGAATAAATATTGTCAGGGATAAAAATTTATCTCAGATAAAAGTAACAGGCAATGGAATTGGTTTTAGAAATTATCAGCTAAGGTATGATGAACTGGATGTAATTACCCAGATTGACGAAAAAAGCGGAGATAATACCAAAGCTTACAACCCAACTATATTTTGGTATACGCCGTTGACGGAAGGAATTCATCATTTACCGGCTACATCAAATATAAACTTAGCAGATATTACTACAAAAAATACAGCCAGTATCTCTGGAGATTTTGATTCGGATGGAAAAATGGATTTAATTTTATATCGAACTTCAGGTACTGATATGAAGAATAAATACTGGCTCTACACCAATATAAAATCTGACAATACTAATATTGCAACTCAGGAGAATATAGGTGCTTTCGAAGATATTTTTCCCGTAACAGCTCTAAGCTCTACTAATATTGTAATGCCGCAGGGATGGGCAATTACAAAAAAGACAGATACAAATTATACTTTTACAATCTACAGTAAAGGAAATGTTTCTTCGATTGCACCACAATACAGCAAAGTTGTAAATTTTCCACTGGACCTTATAGACGAAACCTGTACTTCACTTTGCGCATTGACAAGCCAGACAGGCAGAATCTTTCCTAAAAAAATTATTTCAGGAGATTTTAACGGTGATGGACTTACAGATGTAATAGCATTTGATTTAAGTGCCTCGCACCGCTATTGTAAAGAAAATACTTCAACGGGACGATGTACTGCCAGTAATGAAGATGCGGTATCAAGGAAAACATACTTTGTGGATTTAAAAAGAGATCTTACCGCAAACTTTCTATTTTATGCAGGTGAACTGCCAAACTCAATAAGTGCCGCTACAAGAATTGAAGTAGCAGATTTTAATGGTGATGGCAAGTCCGATTTTTTTATTTTTGACCAAGGGTATGTTAGAGTTTTTACTTTGAGTGAGACCAATACTCTAAATTTATTATATCAAAACACTGCCTCAGATCCTGCAATTACATCTGGGATGCCTATATTAATGGGAGATTATAACGGAGATGGCAAGTTTGAATTTTTAATTCCAAATGCATTTAACAGTTCGAACTGGTCTAAATATACATCTACCGGAATCTCATTAATAAAAGAAAATATTACCACTGCTCCACCATATAGTGCAAACAACGCTACAAGCACCAATAATTTCTTTAGTACCGATATAAATAATGATGGCAAAACAGATCTTGTAAATCTTAAAAGCTTTTCCAGTGGAACTGCAACTATAAGTGTTTACCCTAATCGCTATGACTCCTTTACACCATATCCCCAAACATACAGCGTTAACGATCCAAGCATTAGTATGGATATGCTTCCAATATATTTACCGCAGAACATGCAGAGCTTATCCAATACAGTAAACAGTGTCAACTCAACACTAGAAATTGCATTTATTACGCAAAGCAAAATAAATTATTTCACAGCTGAGCAAAATCTAAGACAAAGTGCTCTACTTGCTCAAATTTTTACAGGAAACGGGGTTGAAGAAACTATCGAATATAGCACTTTAAAACCTCAAAACGTTGATTCCGACGGGAACTATATCTACACGCCAAGCACAAACTTGACCTACTATCCTAATTTGGATCTCAGGTTAAGCCCTAACACATATATTGTTTCTAAAATACAGCAGAAAAGTAAAGATGCTACCCGAAAAAGACAGTTTTACTATTATGGTGCTGTTTCAAATTTCCAAGGACTTGGATTTATAAATTTCCAATCTGTAAATCAGACGGACTGGTTCGATGATACTACAGCAATTTTTTCCAATGTGGTAAATAATCAGATTAATTTAAGGGGGGCACCTACTGAAAGTTTTAGACTAGCCCGAGAGTATGCTCCTGATGGAAGTTCCGCTCCTGCCGACTTCATTACTAAGTCTATCATTACATACAACACTCCTGCAGACGCTTTACAGTCCAACAAAGTATTTAAGCTAAAGACTTTAAACTCTAATGAGTTCAACAGTTTGAATAACTCAAATAGTGAAACTGCAAATATTGTTTATGACACATTCAATAATATAACCTCTTCAACTACTACAGTAAAAGAAGGAACGTCTACTCTTCAAACTATTAATGCTGCAACTGAATATTTTAATGCTCCGTCCTCTTCTACTTATATAGTAGGCAGACCCGCAAAAAAAACACAAACTGCAGCTGTTTCTGGAAGTACAATGACAAGTGAACAATTATTTACCTATACAAACAATTTATTAACCCAAACAAAGAAAAAAGGAACAAATACAGGTTATATTACTGAAGACAATGAATTTGATGGTTTTGGCAACCTTAAAAAGCAGACAATTTCTTCACCTAATGTCACTGCGCGGGTAACTTCTTATGAATATGATTCAACAGGCAGATTTGTTACAAAAATAACTGACCCAGAATCACTTTCTTCAACATTTGAGTATAATACAAATAACGGGACACTTACGAAGCAGACTGACAAGTATGGCCAATCCATATCCTATACTTACGATTCATGGTTTAAAATGTTAACATCAAAAGATGAACTTCTGGATAAAACAAAATCATTCACATATACCAGAAATAATGAAAAAACATCAATTACTGTAACTGATGATTTGGACGGCAGTATTTCCGAAGAAACATTTGATGATTTAGGCAGAAAAATAAAATCCGGGACAAAAAATTTAAACGATTCTTTTTCTTACGTTTCTTATCTGTATGATATATTCGATCGAAATTACAAAATCAGTGAGCCATATATCGGTTCTTCGCCAACACAGTGGAACGAAACCAAATATGACATTTACAGCAGACCTACTCAAAATATACAGTTTAACGGCAGAACGGTATCCAGCGCTTATTCAGTCTTGTCGGCTGCTATAACTGATGGCCAAAAAAACAAAACAATTTACAACAATGCGCTTGGCCAAATTTCATCAGTCAATGAAACTATAGGAGGAAGTATCAATTATACTTATTTTGCTGATGGCAATTTGAAGAAAACATCTTATAATGGTCAGGATATAATTATTGAACAAGATGGATGGGGAAGAAAAACGAAGCTGACTGATCCCAATGCAGGCATTTTCACATATACAAACAATGACATAGGCGAACTGACCCAGGAAACTTCACAAAACGGTAACGTAACAACAACAATCACGAGAGATTTGTATGGAAGGCCTACAAAAAAAACAGTTGCCGGAGGCGGTACAAGCACAGAAACAAATTATACCTATAATTCTTTAAAGCTGCCTCTAACCATTCATTTTAAAGATAATAATGAACCCGCAGGAAGCAATGAAACTTTAACTACATATATTTATGATAATCTTCATAACAGACCAACATCCATAAGTGAAGAAAAATTCGGGATCTCAAAGTTTACAACGTCTTTCGAATATGACACTTCAGGAAGGATTGCTGTCGAAACAAAAAAAGCAGAAGTTGGCGGTAAAATAAGCACCGTAGTTTTTAAATATGTTTATAAAAATGGTTCTTTACATAAATTTTTAGATGCTAATAACCAGACTCTGTGGCAGGTCAACGCTATAAATGCTAAAGGGCAGATTTTAGAATCTATATCCGGTAATGGAATAAAAGCAACCAGTACATATGATACAGACGGATACCTATCTAAAATACAGTATGACAAAACAATATCATCTACCGATAACTTGTTAACTCTTACAACCCAGTTCGACAAAAACACAGATAACCTTAAAAAACGAATAAACAGTTCTTTTGGAAATTATACTGAAACATTTTTTTATGATGATCTTAACAGATTAACAGAATTTACAAATAATTCAGGCGTCCAGGAAATACAAAACTATCAGGCGTATGGGGTTATTAAAGATAATAATTTAGGTGCTTATGGCTATGATCCTTCTAAGCCTTATCAGAATACTTCCATAACGCTTTCTACAGAGGCTGCTGATTATTACAGTAACCGCGGCAACATAGCAGAAAAAAAACTAAGCATATCATATAATGCTTTTAAAAGCCCAATACAAATTGAAGAGTCAGGAATTGACAAAATCAGTTTTACATATAATGCAAATGACCAGAGAAGTACTATGTATTATGGCAGTCTGCAGGATGAAAAAGTCTTAAGACCTTTACATAAACATTATTCCGCAGATGGAACGATGGAGGTAAAACAGAATATACAGAAAGGTGAAACGGAATTTATTACTTACATGGGGGGCGATGCCTACTCAGCTCCGGTTATTGTAAAAAGCAACGGAATCAATCAATCAGATTTACTATATTTACACAGGGATTACCAAGGGTCTATTATGGCTGTAACTAATTCCAGCGGTACACTGATCGAAAAAAGATTATATGATGCATGGGGTTCTATAATACAAGTGCAAGATGGATCGGGGAGTATATTGTCGGGGTTAACTGTTATTGACAGAGGATATACTGGACATGAGCACCTGCAGACAACAGGTCTGATCAATATGAATGCAAGATTATATGATCCAAAAATTCATAGGTTCTTACAGGTTGACAATTATATTCAGGATTTAACCGACACACAAAATTACAATCCATATGGTTACGTCTTAAACAATCCACTATTGTATACTGATCCAAGCGGAAACCTGACAAATAAATTTTGGAACACTCTATTGCAAGAAAGCGCCCAGTCAGGCAGTACAATGTGGTATCCTGATGGTTATGGTAATTTTGATAGAGCAGGAACTAACCAGTTTATTAACCGAGATGGAGATATTGGAACTAATGAGGGTATACGTCTTCCAAATATCACTATCAATAGCAGAAATGGAGATGCAAAAAATGCAAGATTAATTCAAGATCATGTTTATAAAAATAGTACTTTTTATTCGAGTTCATTAAACAAACCTACACTAATTGATATAAAGTACATTCTTAAAAACTCGGCTGGTTTAACGGAAGCGCAATGGGAAAAATTACCATTGTTAGAAAGAATGTTTACTGATAGGCCAGGTAGGATTGGTGGTAGTGGAGCACTTGGATTTATATCTGGAGGTGGCGGTATGAAATTTGTTCAATATTCCAGCGAAGGACTAAAACTTTTAAAAAGTACAGAAATAGGGGCACAAGGTGAAGCAGCAATTGCAAAATTTATAAATATGCTTAAATCTGGTGATCCCGCTTTTTACAATGACGGTATTTATGTATATCTTTATAAAGGTGAAAAATTTATTGTAGATGGGCATAATAGAATAGAGGCAGCTATAAGATCTGGAGAAAGTATTGAAGCTATTGAATTTAGCGGAACGAAATTTTATAATAAATTTGCAGCTAAAATTGAAGAAATTTGGTCAGGAGTGCATTTTTAAGTTTATTACATGGAAAATATTTTAAATCAATATATTAACTTTATAAGATATTTTGAAAATTCTTTAAAAATTAAATACAACACAAAAAGAAATCCTTGCGAAATAGCGGGATCTCTTTTTGATCGAAAAGGCTTTATTAATGGAATAAATTATTGGTTTCATGGAACTGGATGTACTGCTGAGAATAATGGGATCATTTACGAATATAATATCTCAATTTTTAAAGATAATGAAATAAATTTTACACTTTGGAAATTTTCAGAATTTATTAGAACTCACCCAGAATACAGTAAGTTAAATTATAGTATGGATAATATAGAAGATGAATTAGCTAAACTTATAGATCAGGGGACTTTAGCTTGGTTGATTATTATGGGACGTACATACAAGACATATAGAGTTATTTAAATCATTCATACTATTTATAGAATACTCTAGAAGCCTGGAAAGTTAATTTTTTTGCAGGCTTCTCTTTTTAAACTTTAAAACAACCTCGACAAAAATATATTCACATCTCTATACCCAAGAAATCAAGAATTAGTATTAATTTCGGGCATACAGAACTATCATATTAATAATATATCTAATTTGGTGGATAAAGTTTATAAAATCTAAAACATGGAAAATATTTATGAAGAAATAAAAAAGATAAAATGAAAATATATTCAGCTATACAGATTGGGGAATATCATGAAAACAATTGCGAAGATCACTTTTATATAGGAGAATATGGGAAAAATAAAATTCTTTGTGCAGTAATGGATGGTTGTACAAATGCATTAGAAAGTCATTTTGCTTCAGTTTTAATTGGTAAAATTCTTAAGAAAATATGCTTAGAAAAAGGCTATAAGGAATTTATTGACTATAACAATGAATCATTAAATATAGAAGAAAACTTAAAATCAATTTTAAGGAATTTATTAAATGAACTTAAAATTGTAAAAAATCAATTGATGATTGATACAAAAGAATTGTTAACCACATTAATCATAATTTTATTTGACAAAAAAGATACGCATGGCATTGTTATTACAATAGGAGATGGTTTGGTCAATATTAATGGAGCGATTATAGAGTATGAGCAAGATAACAAACCTGACTATTTAGGATTTCATTTATCAGAAGATTTTGAAACATTTTATAATTCACAAAAACAAAAAATAGAATTTAATAATATAATAGACATAAGTATTTCTACAGATGGAATATTTTCTTTTGAGAAGGTTATGTCAAATAAAAGAACTGATGAGATAAATGTAATTGATTTTTTGACAATAGACGAGACAAATTATGAAAAAGACGGGATGCTAAGTCTAAAATTAAAAATATTACAAAATGAATTTGGATTAAAACCAACTGATGATTTATCTATTATTAGAATAATTAATAAAGATCGAATTGACAAGATTTAAACAAAATGTTTTTTTGCAAATTAGCATTTTGTTTAAAATTATTGATTAATAAAGATATTTGGTTATATCGGATCTGTCAGAATCAAATATAAGAATTTAAGTAATTTTAAAATTAAATTGCCAATTTACAGAATGATTCAAACATAGTTATCTCTGATCTAACCATCTGATTTTTTCTCACCATATGAACAACTTCAATTCCACTCAATGTTCGTCTTGCCGATTCAAAACTTTTAAAACCTAATCCGTTTTGTATGTGCCACTTGATAAAACGATAATCTTGTTCGATAATATCGTTGAGATATTTAAACTGTCGGATTTTAATCTTTGAGAACGAACGCTTGTTATAGATCTTGATAGCGGCAGTATTAGAACCACTTTTATCAATGTTTATTACTGGTAGCCTGCAGTTATTTGGATTGCTTTAATTAGAAAAGACTGAGCGCTCATTCTCTGTCTTTTTCTAGTCACAAGAAAGTCAACTGTATTACCTGATTTATGCACTGCCCTATACAAATAACAGCAAATACCTTTTACTTTTATACAAGTTTCATCAAATCTCCAGCTTGCCCCACTTTGACCTTTCTCTTCTTTATCACTGATTGAATGAAAGGCGAAAATTTATAAAACCACCGTTGGATTGTGGCATGAATCACAAGCACTCCTCTAATTTTCATTATTTCTTCAACGTCACGATAGCTAAGTGTAAATCTTAATTTAAAATACATTGCCTGCAGGTTTTGAAAAATCAAAGATAAAACTTAGTCATAGATTCGACAGAACCATTTTGAAAAACTCACATTATTTCTTTAGAGATAATTAATTTGGATTAATTTCAATGTAATCTCTTTTTTCATACTCTAGTTCAAAAAGCCCATCTTTAAAACCAACTCTCTTTAAAGCTATTTCTTTGTGAATACTTCCATACTTGCTTGTCTCAAACCATAATTGCACCTGTAAATAAATTCTCAAAAAAAAGAAGCCCTGCTTTTCTATTTAAACACAAATGCATATCCGATCTAAAATCCCTCGTATCATTATACAAACATTTATAAACTTTTATTGATTCACCTTTACTTGCGATGTTCTTTTGATCAATTATTGTTAAAAGTTTATTTTTAAAATAAATTTGCCGTCTATAAACCTGATCGTATCGAAGTGCCTGTCTGACTCATATATCACTATTTTTTCTGTTATGTTCAATTGAAATTTTCTTTGATGCAAAGATTTGGTTATGGCCACCTACAAAGTTAAACACCCTTACTTGAATGCGCTCAATTGTTGTTTTTGGAGTCGGACTGGTACAAGATATAACCAGCAAGATTAACAATAATAAATTTACTTTATTCTTCATATCATAATTTGTTTAATGATCTTTTAAGACCCGTCAGATAAAAGGCAGAATCAGGCTGACAAAAAGAAAAACAAAAACTGTCTTGAAGTGTATGCAAATACATAGCATGACCATTTTCTTGAATAATTAAACCTAACCATCTTAGTTCACAGCATCCAAAACAAAACTAAAAAATCTCACAGAAAAAGAGAGAGGAAGATCAAACAAATAAAAAACAAATTCAAAAAAAAAAGAAAGTTTTATATGATCCAAAATTTAAATCAACATCCCTCTTCCATCCCCCCCGATCAACGGTCAAATCATACTAAGAAAAATTTCAAAAATTATAACAATCAAAAGAACAAAAATTAACTAACTAAATAAATAAAAGATAATTCACCCATCTAAGTTTTGTGGCAGCATCGTGGTGCATGAAGTTTTTTAAAAATAGAAATCCAGCAAAATCAAGCTCTATCAAGTTAGGTTCGAAACTTTTAGAAGAACCAAACTCCTCAACCAGCGTCCCCCTCACTGGCCAAAACCACAATAGAAAAATCTTCCACAATAAAAACAGTCGACAGAAAAGAAAAAAACGACAACTAACTAACTAACTAACTAACTAACTAACTAACTAACTAACTAACTAACTAACTAACTAACTAACTAACTAACTAACTAACTAACTAACTAAAGCTTAAGATAGCTTTTAATAATTCTCTCGTGCTGATAAAAAAAATCCAGCACTAAAAAGTCTAAAATAGATCTTTAAAACACAAATAGCATATTCTCTGCCATGACAGTTTATTTTAGTACACTATTTACTTCAACGAGTTCAAAATCGTCATTATTTTGTATTAGGTGTTTTAGTATAGGAATATGCCCTTGACCAAATATTAATATAACGTATTTGTCATTTGCGCTTATTTGATTCATTATATTGGAGTAAATCGCTATGTTCCTTAAATACCAATCAGAAACTGATTCAGCACCAATATAATTTTCTCCTGCTCCAACTTTTGCCAGATATTTTAAATAGAGCGATAAATTTCTTTGCAAAAGTTCCTCCTTGTTTATGTATTTTATAACTTCTGTTATTGAATTTCGTTTTAACACATTATCTATTTCAAGTAATATTTTTTTTGCATCAGTACTTAATTCTTTTAATAAATATACTTGATTTTTTTCTTTAGCAGTTACACCAAGTAAACTATCATGTTTCATTCTATAAGAAACAACATCTATGCAGTTTATATGCTTTAAATTCAATTTTTCAGCTAATCTAAAACCGATTTGTTCTCGCTCAGAAACTGTTAATTTATAACTTTTTTGCAAGTACGCATTATACAAACTGTCAATTAACTTTTGTTGATCAAATGGTTTTTCTATCATCACTTTATCGGCATTTGTTCGCTTTAAAACTCCAGTCAATTCTTCCAGTTCCAGCTGTCTTTTAGAACTTAAAAAATCGTCTGCCTTTAATTCAAACTCATCCAAATGAGGTGTTTCGAAATGAATAGTCCCGATTAATAAAATTTTAGTTTTATTTTTAGCTTTTTGTCCAAAAGTTGTTGTTACGATTAGAAGTGTAATTGAAAATGTAGAAATTGTTTTAATGAAAGTCATTTTTAGTTTATTTTTTTATTATTATCGTCCTTTAAATTGACTGGCAAGGTTTGTTCGATTATGAAATCCTAAAGCCATCATTTTGACACACCGCTTTTGTATGTCATTTTTATTTATTCCCCAAATCAGGCAGAGATGTTTAATACATATCATATTGCTTGCTTTTCCAGCCTTTATTATAATTATCAATAAGTAAAGAAGCTCCATTTGCAGCTGATAATTCTTCGAGACTTGTTTCGCACAGGGCATCTATTCTACACATTAGATCTATATCTGATTGTAAATTTCCTTGAGATTCATGAAATATTGAAATGTTTTCAATAGCCATTTTTATTATTTTAATCAACTGGTTAAAGTCTTCTTTTGATAATTTATTGTCTGATATATAATTTTCTAACCTCGCTCCTTGCCTGTAGTCTGGATAGTTTTCAAGTCCCATGAATATCAACATCCATGATTTATTGTATTGACCAATAGTCTTTACAATTCCTATGTAATCTGCGATTAACTCATCGTGCAGATTATTTGATGCTGTCCCAAATTTTTTAAGAGTGTACAGGTGTGCAAATTCGTGTTGTATTCTTATCGAAATGGAATAGGATAACCATAAACTTTCATTCAACCCCAATTGCCTTGCCGATACATTACTATACGGTTTTGTACTTATAACAATTAACTTGTCTTGATATAAACTATAATTTGGTAAAACATTCCTATAAAATTCCTCTGCCCAATTTCCTGCAATATTCGCTGCTGACCAATCATTTTTTAAGACAGCTATTTTTTGCCAATTATTTAATCCATTAATCAATACTGCGCCCATCGAATTCGGAATATGTTTAGGATTATTTTTATACAATAGACATTGTAAGATTGCTATAAAGTCATCTTTATCTGGAACTGTTATTATAGGTATTTTACCTGCTATACTTTCTCCAATTCTTAAGGTTATATTTTTGTAATCGTTTAATTTTAATAAAAAAGGAAGCTTTGTATTTTGTGTCTTCCCTCTCAAAACTAAATCTTTATACTCTTCTTTTTTGTCGATCTCTGGTTCAACCGGAAAGTTCAATTGAGGATAACATTTTTTTAATTCATCAAATACTAATTTATCCTTAGTACTTTGTCCTGCAAAATCTTCCCAGTATTTAATACCTGTTTCGCCTTCGAAAAGCGATAGTGTTTTTTTTGATCTAAAATTATTTAACAGATATTTTTGGAGTTCATCAGAACGATCAGGATTAATGAGAAGTTGTTCTTTTTTTAAGGTAGAGGCTTGATTTATCATTGCTAGGCAGTTTGACGTTTAGAAAGTTCTGTAAACAGGCCTTCCTTTTGAATCAGCTCCTCATAAGTTCCAGATTCTTTGATTTCTCCTTTATCTAAAACAAAAATTCGGTCGGCATTTTTTATTGTACTCAACCTATGCGCAATAACTATGCGGGTAGCCTGAAGTTTGTCTAAACTTTCAGCAACAATATTTTGGGTCTTATTATCAAGAGCACTTGTGGCCTCATCCATAAATAACAATCTGGGTTTATGAACAATTGCTCTGGCAATCATTAATCTTTGTCTTTGCCCGCCTGAGAATGTACCTGCTCCTTCACTAATATATGTATGCATTTCCATTGGCATATTCTTTATATCCTCTTCCATACCAGCCATTCGTGCCGCCTCCCAAGCGTCTTCTAATGTTAATTCTGAATTACCAACAATATTTTGATAAATACTGCCTGACATAAGCGCTCCATTTTGCAGGACTACGCCTATCTGCCTACGTGTAAGTTCTTTATTCATCGCATCAAATGTATTACCATCATAAAAAACAGAACCTAACTCAGGGGTTTCAAAACCTAAAAGAAGCCTCATAATAGTTGATTTACCAGAGCCAGACGCTCCTACAAAAGCAACCATTTCACCTGGTTTTATTTTAAACGTGACATTTTTTAAGATGAGCGGCTGATCTGCATAATACCTAAAAGATATTGAATTCAATTCTATCTCGCCCATTAATTCTCCCGGATCAATACTGTCTTTTATAGACTCTGGCTCTTCTTCTAAAATTGGCTTTACTCTCTCATACAGCGGAATAACATTCAGTGAGGTAATAAATGCCATACTTAATCTCAAACTATCATTTAAAAATTTATTAAAGGAAATAATAAAAGCCATAAATGATCCTACCGATAAAACTCTGGAATTTGGTGAATTTAAAACCGTATAATATATAAATGAAAAAAATAATATACTGGTAAAAAGAGGATAAGAGCTATTAAAAACTTCTACAAAATTTTGATAACTCCCTGAACTAAATCCTAACTTTTTTAATTTCGAAAACTTGTCTCCCCATAAAGAAAAAATTCTTTTTTCTCCTCCGCTTACTCGTATTTTACTAATTCCAGATAAAAATTCGAAAAGTAACCCCTGAATTTCACCTTCGCACTTAGACACCTCCCGATCATATTTCAATTTAAGCCAGCCCATTAAAATCATAAAAGCAACAGCAAGTAAAGCAAGCCCAGCTCCCACCCATGCTAAACTCGAATCATAATAAAACAGAAGTAATAAGTTAACAAATGAGAACGCCCCGCTAAGTACTACTGTCATAAGTGTATTAGAAAGGGTCTGCCTAATTGCGTTAATACTTAAAACTCTATTTGTGAGATCACCAGCAGTATATTTTTTGTAAAAAGTTACAGGTAAACGAAGTATATAATCCATCACTCCAGCTTGTAAATTGATGCTTGATTTTGACTCTACTCTCATTTGTAAAACTCCTTGGGTAAGCTGCAGTCCGGCCGATACCAAGGCTATAATTATCATAATCGTAAAGATTTCTAAGTGTATGGATTTATCTGCAGTTGGTATTACATCATCATATATCATCCCTGACAATATGGGAATTAACAAACCTATGAGACTTCCGGCTAAAGAGGCTGCTAATAATAGTTTGGCATCTTTTTTTACACCATTCATAGCAAAACTTAACACTTTTTTTATAGAATCCATTTTTATATCAAATCCAGAAAAAAACATATAACCTACAGGTTCCAAAGATGCTGCTATTTCATTATCAACAACAACTGCGGTTCCAGTTGAAAGATTTTTGATTATATACGTTGTAGAATTTTTCTGTATAAGAGCAACCGGCTCATTAAACTCTTTTAAAAATGCTAATAAATGTCCATTTTCGTCTTTCCACCATACATCTCTCAAAATAACTTTTCGTACTCTTACTTTAGAACTTTGAGCAATGGCATATAAAAGATTGTTTGTGTTATTTACTTCTGATTCAAAATGTTTTGGTTCTTCAAATTTAAAGCCAGCATGTTCCCCAATTAATTGACATGTTAAATAAAGTATGCTTTGCTTTTTCTTATTGGTGAAGTGATTTATTTTTTTTTTAGTACCAGTAACTATAGATTTTATTTTCTCTAAAGTATTTTCTAATACTTCTTCCTGATACATTAATTTGTCATTAAGGGTATTATCTTCCAGCAAACTATTGATCTCAATACTTTTGCAAAGCTGCTTGTAAAAATAAGCTTGTACTTTTTCTAAAGAAATTAAAAAATTAATTTCATCTTCTAAGACTTCTCTGGTACTCAGTAATTTAATCTCAGAAAATTCAGATACTGATTTAATCCATAATTTATTGCAGACAGGAATTGAAAATTTAAGTGAATCGTCAAAGTTAACAGCTTCCTGTTCTGCAAAAACAGAAAGTTGTCCTTGAATTAAATTTACCCAATTTATTCCTTGAGAGGGATATGCAATTGCATTTCGATTTAAAATAAAACTATTATAGCTATCTAACGTATTGTAAGCTTTTGGAATAGTACTCGAATTAATCTTAACTGAAGTTTTTACTATCCATTTATCAATCATACTTGTCAGAAAGAAATGATCAATATTAATGAGTTCGTGTTTGTTTATCGCTAATAAATTAGCTTCATTTGAAAAAACAACTAAACGGATATCATTCTTACAATCAGGAGAAAGTAAACTAAATAACAAATCTCCTTTTTTGGCAGAATAAAGATATTTTAACGCGCATAAATATTCTCCCGTTTCATCAACTCTCACGTAAAATACATTTACTTCTCCCGAAACTAACATCCAAAATTTGTCTGTATCATTAAGTATCAATGGTTCTTCAACTCCTATATATATTTTTTCCTTCGTTGCCATATCTTAACTTTTATTTTGTTTCAATCAATTTTGCATAAACACCATTTAGTTTTAATAATTTTTTATGAGAGCCTCTTTCTACGATTTTACCAAACTCCATTACAATTATCTCATCACAGTCTATTATCGTGCTTAATCTATGGGCAACAATTAAGCAAGTACATCCTCTTTTCTTAATATTATCCATGACAATTTTTTCTGTGGAAGGATCTAATGCACTGGTAGCTTCATCCATAATTAAAATTGTAGGATTACAAACCAAAGCTCTTGCAATTTCAATTCGCTGACGTTGTCCCCCACTGAAGTTCGAACCACCTTCTAATACTGAACTATCATATCCATCATTTCTAGCAGCAATAACATCATGAATATCAGCATCTCTTGCCGAGTTTATAATGTTTTTTTCAGGAATCATGGCATCCCAAAAAGAAATATTTTCTTTAATAGTACCATTAAAAACTAAAACCTCCTGATCTATCACGGCCAATGAGTCTGTTATGATATGTCTGGGTATGTACTTTCTGTTTTTATTATCAAGCAAGATATCTCCTTGCCATGGATCATAAAGCCCTGAAGCTATTTTTGCAACAGTTGACTTTCCACTTCCAGAACCGCCAACCAATGCCACTCTGCTTCCGGGTTTTAATTTTAAATCAAAGTTTTCTATTAATGGAGGCATCGTGCGGCTATAGCCAAAAGTCACATTCTTCATTTCGAAGTATCCAATCAATTTGTTATTAATAATTTGACTATCTGTGTTTTGGATATTTTCATCCGCAGTATTTGTAAATTGTTTGTCAATTTCGTAGTTCAATACATCATCAATGCGTGCCATATCACTTTCTGTTTCGTGCAGCATGGCTCCTGCTGAGACAAGTTGGTTTACAGGTGTAATAAAATTATTCATTAAATAAGTAAAAGCAACTAAAGCTCCTAAGGTCATTTCTCCTTCTATTATCCTTAGTGCACCTATTCCTAATATTAAAGCATTTGTTAACGATAAAATTAGATTTGGAAGTATATTAAGCCTTACCGTTAACCATCCAAACTCTTGTTGAGAATTCACTACTTTAGCTAAGTATCCTATCCAATTAGTAAAAAAATCATTTTCTCTGCCAGAAGATTTTAATGTTTCAATCATACTAATTCCCGAGGTAGTAGTGCCTAACAATTTTCCTGTTTCATTACCTAATCTTCTACTTACATCTTTTCTGGCTGTTGAAACATATCTTAAAGCAGCAACATTTAATGCCGCCATAAAAACACCGATTAAAGTCAGAGTAACATCATAAGAGAACATTAAAATTGCATAAAAAACAACAACAATTACATTTAATGCAGCGTTTGCCAAATCCCCGCTTAAGAGTTTTGCTACTTTATCATTTAATGAGACTCTATTACCTATTTCGCCGCTGTATCTTTGAGTAAAAAAAGCAATTGGTAAATGAAAAACATGCCAAAGAAATTTACTGGAAGTTACCAATGCAAGTTTTGTTTCTAATTTTAGCAAAAAGTATTGCTGGAGATAAACTAAAGAAGCATTAACTATTAAAAGCAAACTCATAATGAGTAAAAGGGGCATTACAAAACCTGAAAAATTATTAATTAAATATTTATCTATAAATATTTTAAGGAACGAAGGAATTACTAAACCAGGAATTACTAAAAATAAACTTGCTATAATAATGTAAATTATACTTGATTTAGAATTAGCAATTCTTGAAATTAAAGACGATAGTAATCCTTTTTTATGATTTCCTTTTTCAAACTCTTTTGAAGGAGTAAAGGTTAAAACTACGCCTGTATAACAATCGTCAAATTCTTTATGACTCACATAATACCTTCCTTGTGCTGGATCACTAAGATAGACCCTCTTTTTTGTAAATCCCTCTAAGACTAGAAAATGATTAAAATTCCAGAAAATAATCGCTGGAGTTTCCATCTGCATAAGTTTTTCAATAGATTTAGAAAATCCTTTTGCTTCCAATCCAAACTCTTTAGCTGCTTTTACGATATTAGTAGCTTTCAATCCATCTCGTGATACCCCGCAAGCTATTCTCAATTTTTCTAATGGAACAAACTTGCCAAAATACCCTAAAATAATACTTAAAGCTGCAGCACCGCATTCAACGCTTTCCATCTGTAGAACAGTTGGCACTCTAACAGGTTTTGCTTGTTTTTTTACAAGTAAGTTTATGTTATTTTTCATCTTAATAGATCAATATAGGTCAAAAAACTTCTTAAATGCGGGAACAACTAATGTTACAGGAGGCTCACGTTTGACAGTAATTTTACCCAAACAGGATGTTCCTTCTTTAAGAAAAATATCCGGCCCTTTAGCAGAAGTCCATTTGTAACCACTATACGATACAGGATCCTTTTCAAAATCGACATAAACTTCAAATAAAGGACCGCCCACTAAAAGCTGTTTCGCAAGCTGATCATTTTTAACGGAGGTTAACATCCCTCGTTCTGTTATCGGAAAATCAGACACATAAGTTACTTTTCCCTTTATAAAACCATATTCTTCGGGTTGTACAGTCGATGGTACAATAAGAGCTTCCATTCCTTTTTTAATTTTTTTCCCATCTTTAGAAGGGATATAAAGAATTCCTTTTAGTTGTGACTGCGCTGTCTTAATGGTATTCTTAAGTTTAAATAATGGAGATCCTGCTGATACTACAATTCCGGCATCAGTTAAAACCTCAACTACTTCTCCGCTATACGGACTTTTAATATTTCTTTGAGTATCATATTTTTCACTTAAAAACTGGAGATTTCTTTGAGCTTCAGCTATTCTTTGGTTTTGTAATGTCACTTTTTGCTGAATATCAAATCCTAAATCATTTTGCTGTCTGGATGTTTCTACGATTTGTTCTTTTAATCTTTCGATTGTATTTTTAGCAGCCTCAATCTGTTCTTTTGTGCCTGCAATCTGCGATTTTGTTATTAAACTTTTTTCAAGAAGTACGTTCTCTGATTCTAATTGATTATTCAGAAATATGATCTTCTTTTTTTGTGATTCAATTTCGCCTGTAACACTTACACGTGACTGACTAATCATTTTACGTTGTAATTGAGCACCTTGATTTCCATAAGACATTAGCTTTTCCATTTCAAATTTTCTATCTGACAATACAACTTTTGCATCTTCGATTTGTTGAAATAATTCTGGCTGTTGTATGGTTGCGATGATATCTCCTTTTTTGACTTTATTGCCTATAGCCACTTTTAACTCTACCAATTGTCCTTGCGCTGTAGCAACTACCTCATGAACGTCTCCGCCTAATACAACCCCAACAACGTCTAATTTTGTTTTAACTGTACCGATAAATGACCATATTAACGCAGTAAAAATCGCAACTATAATTGTGGATAGAGCGATCCAAGCTTTTGTGCCAGTGACCTTGATTAATTGATCTAATTTTTCTGGGGTAGAAAGTTTCTCTAATGCTGATTTTCTAAAAAAAGGTGCTGACATAATCTATATATTTTAATTTTCTATTTTAGGAATAGTATAAAATGCATTTTGAGTAATTTTAAAACCAAGATCTTCTTTAGAAATAAGCGTTCCTGTTTCGTGTCTAAGAGCCAGGATTGCATTTGAAAATTGTTCCTGTGCGTTTAAATTATCTAATTCTGAAGAAGTTAGTCTTTCCTGAAATAAGATTAAATTTAAAAGAGTAGTCAATCCTGATTGAAACTTTATCTGCTCACTATTAAAAGCATCTTGATAAGATTTAAAAGATTCTCTTGATTTCTCAAGAACTATAATACTGTTTTTCAAATTATTAAGTGCGATATCAATATTCAGTTCGATATTTCTGTGAGTGTTTTCAATTATCACGGACTGATTTTCTAAAGCGATTTTATTTATAGAATAATTTCCTTTTGCCAGATTGTTATTCAATGGAAAAGAAAATGTTAGTTTAGCCCCAGCTCCAACATCCTGGCCTTCATTATTAACAAGAGAAGTCCAAGATTTATCAATACCGTTTCCAACGCTTGCACTTCCATAAAAAGCAAATGCTGCCAAATTCAACTGCGGTTTTAGGTTGTTTGCTGCCTGCAGATACCGAAGTTCTATTGCTTTGTATTCTTCTTCAATTGCCTTTGCGTCACTTCTTTTATCTTTTGCAATCTTAATAAGTGCGTTTTTATCAATAGCATCATCATATCCAGATTCTATGACTGTTGGAAAGTCATTAATAGGAATATCCAATCTTTGGCTTTCTTCATCTGTTAGACCAATAACTCTTCCTAAATTTAATCTTGAATTATACAAATCTTGTTTTGCAACAGCAGTTAACCTCTCCTGATTACTTAAATCGGCATTGACCTGAGCTAAATCACTTGCTGGCTTTTTATCTGCTTTTACAAGTTCAAGAGTCATATTTAGTACTTCTCTTACCCTATTTTCATTTTCAATATAAATTGACAGGCTCTTATAGGCAGTGTAGTAATTCCAATAAGCAATACCTATTTGCTGAATCTGATAAGAATTTGCAAATTCATACTCATATTTACTTTTATTAATATAAAAAACAGATGCTTCTTCTAACGCTGTAGCTACCTTACTTCCTCTTCCTCTTAAAAGAGGCTGGGTTAATGTAAGATTAACTTCACTGGTATGATTACCATAATAAGCACCAACATATTGAGCAAAGGAGTTATAAGGATAATTATTATTGTTGTAATTATATTTTAAACTTAAATCTACTATTTGTCCTGTGCGCAATGTTTTTTCTAAACCAGCTAAAACATAAAATGAATTATTTTTCAGGACTTTATCGAGATACTTATTTCTGGAATCAGCATCAAAAAGATTATATCTTTCATTTTGATATACAACTTCAGAATTTAATCTAAAATCAAATACACTTTTTTGTATTTGAAAATTACCTTCGGCATTTTGGATAGAGAAATTAGCGCTTTTTATAGTTGGATTTTTATTAAATGCAATACTAGACACCTCTATTAAGTCACACTTAATTTTAGACTGACCATATAACATATTACCAACAGCCAATAAAATATAAAGCAAAAGGGAATTCCTCATATCTGAACCTTAACAATTAGCACTTAACTTAACCTCGGAAAACCTATTTAATATCTGCCCGAAACGTGAACCTGCCTGAGCAACTACATCCAACACTTTAGCATCAATTAAATCCTCTTCTTCAACAATCCCATATCCTAATTGATCTGTTGTTTTTCTCAGCCTATTAGAAAGGAACAATGCCAATGAATAATAAAAATTGGCTTTGAAATCTGGATTTGAAGAAAGTCTTGTTTCTATTGCATTTCGGGATATTTTATAAACGACAGAGGTATCTTTTGAAATAACCGAAACTGAAGGAGGTCTGGATTCTAAGAAAGACATTTCGCCTATAACTTCTCCTGCTCCTAAAAGTGCAATTTCTTTGCCTTCAATTGAATCTGAATAAATTGACAATTGACCCGATAATAAAATGTATAAATTATCGACATAGTTTCCTTTTTGGATTAGCGTATCTCCAATTTTTAATTCTATTTTTTGGCCATTAAGGACCATCCATTCTAAATCTCTGTCATTTAATTGGCCTAGGAAAAAAAGCACTCGTTTCATAATATATATTTTTAGGGTTATGGTTATTAATTACGTTGTTTTAATGTTGTAAAATCATATCAAAAAAAACTTCCAGCTTTTTTCTGAATCCTGATCAATACTCTTTAGAGTAATGAGTTTATTAATTCTTTGGGCGATATATCATATTGATTGCTAAACAATTTTGAAAAATAATGGGAATCATTGTAGCCAACAGAATAAGAAACCTGCGAAATGGAATCCTGATCATAATTGTCGATAAGCTGCTTTGCTTTATGCAGCCTTAATATGCGTATGTACTTATTAGGGGTTAAGTAAACTAAACTTGCAATTTTTCTATGAAGCTGCCTTTCGCTAACAGCCATCTTATAAGACAGATCACTAAGATCCAAGTCGTTCTTAGAAATAGAATTGTAGATTTCTTTTTCTAAGTTGATTAACCAATTCTGGTCTTTTTTTGTAACTTTTTCTGGATTTATCTTTTTCGAGCACAGCTCCTGAACATTCTTATTGGATGCATAAATATCAAAAATATCTGGCCTGCTTTGTATCGTTAAGCTTACCGATTTAGATTTAATCTCTTTCAGTATTTCTTCTATAATATCATTGATTTCTTTACTGCTGGAAAGAATGATTTCATTTTTAATCTCATTTCCGGCTGCACTTGGAGTACTAGCGGTAATTATAGAATCTAATGGAGTCTTTATATGCAAGAATAAATGATTTAAAATATCCGGTGAAGACCAATCTATTGCATTTCTTTTTACTGTTGTATTCATGATTTGTAATGGTAATTAATTCTATTGATTACTAATTTTCAAGAATCGAGTATTTATAAGTCGTTAGGAAATTCAAGGCGTTTGACTTTTATTTTTTTCAAACAAGACAGCTGTTTGTATCCAGCCTGCAGCCGTTCCAAATACAGCTTCATAAAGCAGATTATGTGATTTTATTACTTTATAATCACGCTGTCTTCTTGGCTTTTCTAAACTCCAAAATTTTAATCACTAATACTATCTGGAGCAGCTTGATATTTCAAATTTAGGCTAAGGGTTTTGTGTGGTTTTACACTTAAAGTGTAAAAAAAGTTAAAAAGCGATAAGTAACCAGTGGCTGCAATAAGTGAGGTAATTGAAAATAAAACCGAATATCCTGCAATAAATCAAATCGCGTATTAACTCCAATTTGTTGTGATCGTTGAAGTTATTTGGATAATTTTTTAAATGTTTAAGAGAAGTATGGGAGAAACGAATAACTGTCGGAAAATGATTTTGCATCATAATCCGATTACGTTTATAAAATCTATCTAAAGTTGAAAGTAAAAATAGCTAAACACGGCCTCAAAGCCATTTGTTTTTTATGCAGTATAGTATAATGAAAACCAAGCGTTTTCTTGCTCAATGCAGGCATTAAAAAAACAAGTATATCATTTATTTCTAAATCATTTGTAATAATCGACACTCACGCAAAATGTCTTCGTCGTTACCCTTATCAATACCCAAAATATCCTTTATTTTACTTTTGCGTTTTTTAACGGTGTCTTCTGAAACTTTTATAGTGTTTGCGATGGTCTTGATTTGACATCCTTTAGAAATTAGTGTTATGATTTGACGATCAAGAGAATCAAAATGCCCCTCTGCTAACAAGCGTTCGGTTTTGGCTTTTTTAGCCGTTTTACTGAAGTAGTTTTCATCGCTCATGATTTTTTCATAAGCCAGCAGCAATTCCTCATCATCAAAATCAGTTTTTACCAGAATTCCGTTGACCTGAGTTTTTTGATAGATATTGTACAAAATAACACTTTCAAAATGCGAAGTAATAATTAATGTTTTTGCACCAGGAATATATTTGTGAACTAAAATTGCTAAATCACCGCCATTAAAAATCTCCTTTTCAGGAAAAGCTGGCAGACTATAATCCAGCATTACCAAATCAAAAGAAATGGGTTTGGTTTCATTTGAAATACAATCGTAAGCATCTTTACAATTGTTTGCAGAATAAAACTCTAACTCATGCCCTAACTTATTATGAGAGAGTATCGTTTGGTATCCTGTAATCATTGAAGGATGATCTTCAACTATTAGTATTTTTCTTATCATTTGTCTTTAAAACTCAAAACTATTGAATTCTATCGGAATTGACAAATTTATTTTCGTACCTATATTTAGTTTAGATTCTACAGAAAATTGGCCTTTAAGTTCCATCGCACGATGATCCATATTCTTCAATCCAATTCCTTTTTTGGTTTGCGCTGCATCAAAACCTTTACCATTATCTGCAATTTGAATACTGATACCTGTTTCACTTTTAGCAATTGCAATTGTTATTACACAAGCATCAGCATATTTATTGATATTTTGTAATGCTTCCTGAAAAATCCTGTAAAGATTCATTTTTACATTTATATCGACCAAAGACCAGTCTATTCTCTGATCAATTTCTACACTTATTTCAGTAATTGGATTCTGGTTTAATTCTGTAAACAATGCTTTTATTGTTGTTTCAAAATCGTCAGATCCAGAAAAAACATTTGTATTTAATTCGTGCGTCAAATTACGGATTTCTTCCTCGATGTTTTTCATCTCAGCAATATATGCCAAATGTTTTTTTAAAGATTCGGGTGATTGATTATATTTTATTTCATATAAATTCATTCGTATTGCCGACAATTTTCCAATGATACCGTCGTGCAGTTCTCTGGAGATGCGTTGCTTTTCGATAAGCTTGCCTTCTTCCATTTTTTGTTGATTGGAAAGCATCAAATTATAAATCTGCGAATCGTTTAGAGCCTGTTCTTGTTTACGGAACAATTTTTCAAGTTTGATATTTTTGTTTTTATGATATAAAATAATCAACAACAATATCAAAACCAGTAAACTCATAATAGCATATAATATGAATTGTTTTGAAATTTCATTCTTTCTATTCTCGACCATTTTCATCTCCTGAATTATTTGGTCGGTTTCAAATTCTATACGGGCATATTTATTACGAGAAGTACGTTCTACATCCTGCAGACTATCGTTAAGATGAATGTATTTATTAGTATAAAAGAATTTTTCCTGCGGGTATGCAAGAGCTAATAAATTAAGGATCGTGCGTTCGTCTTCGAAAAAATTATTTTTATGTGCCTGCAGTTGTGCATCATTTAAGAAGTATCTGGCTCTTAAAGTATCTTTTTTACTTAAATAATATTCGCCTAAGTAAATTTTTGAGGTAATCTGTACAGGAATATTATTTATTTGATCGCCAATTTTTAAAGTTTCTTTAAATTGTTTTAATGACGATTTGTTACCGAGTTTAAATTTAGAATAAGCAAGCTTATTCGTCAGATAACAATATAATGGCGGGTCTACTTTTTTGAAATCTGCTACAGCTAAACCTTGTTTTGCAAATGAAATAGCTTTTTCATAATTTTTGTTTTTTACATAGATATTAGCAATATGATTGTAGGGCTGGCACTTGTAAGACAAATAATTTGGATTTGATTTTAATTTTTCAGAAACTTCAATAGCTTTGTGGTAATAATCTATAGCTTTCTCGTAATTATTCATACCGACTAGTGTACTTCCTAACGTGAGATAACAATTGTAAATCAACAAATTATTCTTCTTTTCAAGACCAAATTTTAAGGCTTCAACTGCCAGTTTTTCAGCCCCTACATAATCATTTTTAAAAGATAATATTTCTGCTTTCCATATTTTTACATTACCCAATAAGTTTTCATTATTATTTTTTAAAAGGGCTTTTTCTGATTTTGTAAAGTAATAATAGGCCGAATCATATTGCGTTTCTTTATTATAAACAACCGCAATACTATAGCTTGCATTTTGAATGCCTTCGTTATCTTTTACCAAAATTGACTTTTTATACAAGTTTTGCAATAAATGAAGACATTTTTCACGTTCTCCAAGTTGTAAAAATGAATCAGCCAATAGAAAATAATAATCAGAAGACATCACTAAAGTGTCATTTTTTTGAATCATTTGAGAGGCTGATAAAGCCTTTTCCAGTCTTTCTTCTTTAGATTTATTTTTGTCTGTCGAAATTGAAATCAACGAATCTAACCTACTAGTGTTCGAAGCGTAAAAATTTTCATCTTTACGCTTGCACCCAATAAAAAAAATACTAAAAATCAATATTGTTGTAAATAGTTTCAATGGCGCTTAATTAGAATAAGTGTAAAAATACATTTTTTAACTTTTTAATATAATGCTAAAAATGTAAAACGATTAACTTTTTTTGGCGGGATTATGCTTCCAGGATTATTTGGATCAATGTCAGCTTGGTTTTGAGTTTTTGTAGGTGTTTCAGATTCAATTTCGTCAGCAGTACAAGAATTTAAGGTAGCTAATAGAAACATGGCAGCAATAGTAAGTAAGAAATTTTTCATGGTGTTTTTGGTTTAGTTTAGAAAATATTTGTTTGAACAACAGCTTTAACAGCTGTTGTGTTATTAAAAAAATGCTTTTCAGGAATTCCTTGTTCTTGTAATATTACAGTAACAAATCTAGGTCGATTCTAAAGTCTGACTTTAGACTAAAAGTGTAAAAAATGTTAAAATTCTTACTTTTCCATAGCATAGATCTTGAAAGAAGTTTAACTACTTCTGGTAACAAACAAATATTCTTTTAAGAAGAGAATCCTGCTTAGATTTCATAAACAAATCACCAATAAAAATGGGTCCTATTTCTAATAAAAAAATAACACAAAAAAATCAACTCACACTTATTCAATTAGTTGTAAGTTTTTGTTTTTTTGCGTTATACTAATATTGAAGTATTACTAAAATTAATAAAAAAGTAAGGCGGCTAAATTAATAAGTAAAGCATGTCAATAACAAACTGTCTAAAAGACCTTTGATCGTTATTGCAGCGGTGCAGCACAATCTCATTCCTACGTTTTTTAAGTTCTTTAAAACGTTATGTGAGACTTTTTAAAATTATATTTTTTTGAAATTCTAAATCTTCTAATGACAGCTTATTTAGTTTTCTTTCTATATTTTCTACTGCACTAAGTTCAAAGTAATCTTTAATTACTCCAAACTCTGTATGTAAATCTCTGGAAGATGAATTTACCTCAAAATAAGGAATGTCTCCTCGTAGCATTTGTGCCGTTTCATGTTTATAGATAAATCGTAAATTAGACTCTACAGGCACGTATTTGAAAACATTTGAAAAATAGTTCTCTATTTTTTGTTGATGCAATTCTTTATTTTTTAAATTTTCCGGTAAACTCATTAATCTTAAAATTCTACCATATGAATTAGTAGGTCTCCAGATATGTCTTATAGGAACATTATGGAATTTTTGTATAGGAGAATCTTTAGACAATAAAAACGACTTTTGTTTCAATAAATGAGTATAACATTCCTCGAACCCCATAAGAAATTCCTGCTGATAGTAATCAATAAAAACCTTCTTCCCATCTAAAGTGGGAATGTTTTTTTTAATATACTCCTCTTTCATTTCCTTGTTTATCAGCTTCCAATCTTTAGAGAATTGATTAATTCCTGTTTTTTTAAAATAATAGCCATAGGTCTTTTTTGAATATCCCAGACCACACATTACACAAGAAGAAGAATTTTCATCATTGCTTGGCAGCAAACCTGACATAAGTATAGAATCCCCTAATTGACTTGGATCATTATATTTTTCTAAATTAGAATTACCAAAAGATTTTCTTACTTTATCATTAATCCTTGGCTGTATTATAGTTTCATGATCGATAAAAACAAGTGAATCACCGTTAGCGATAATATTTTCCGCATGAAAATCAGTGGCGTTTAATAGATATAAGACACATGATAAGTATCCGGCTCTCTCATAATATTTTTTAATTTCTTCTTCGGTACTGCAAGCTTGCTCTTTTACAAATTCCTGCCAATGGTATTGTTTTTTATTGAGTATGTTATACTTATAGTTACCCAAAGAAAAAGAATGATCCAGCCAATCTAACAGATGAAAAAAAGGAAAGGAAATGGTTCCGTTTGTAGGTTTGTAAACTAAGTTATTGTCTTCACACTCAATTATAGCTGTTGATGAACCATTATGAAAATCACCCTCCCCAATTTTAATGTCTTGAATTTCCTCATCGATATGTTTAATCAAACCATTATTAAACAAATCAACAGAATCGTTTTTATAAGAATAAAGTATTTTTTCATACAATTTCTGTATGTTATTTTTTTGCAATGGTAAAATCTCGCCTAAAACAGGAAATAGCTGGCAAAGATTCTTCCAATCATTATTTTTTAAATCCTCAAAAAAATCTTCAAAAATTAAATCCTTATTGTTTGCAATGGTGACAGCAACTAACTCTATTATACTTTTTTCATATAAGGAACAAATAGCAGCATTCGTTTTTTCTTCAACTTGGAAAGGCATGTCTTTGATATTTCCATTTTTCATCTTGTATTCCATCAAAATATTTAATTATTACAGTTCCTAAAACACTTTAAATGCAAGGCTAAAAATAAAAGAGGCTGATTTGAGTTTTCAAACAGCCTCTTTTATTTAAATGAAATAAATTTTCATCCTAAATCTCTATCTTAACAAGATAAAAAGTAGCAGCTTTCAACAGCTAACTCCTGCTCTACTCCACCAGCTACTAAATTTAAATCTTCCTGAGTTAACTCAATTGCATCTGAATCTCCGTCAAGCAAAACATATTGTGTTGCAGATACATTTACATAAATGGTATTTTTATCTGTCTGATCAAAAACAACTATGTTTCTTGTTTCTCTTTCGATAAGATCAGGGTACAGCTCTGCGATTGCTGCTTTAGGATTTTTTACCAATCTTTCTTTAAAAGAAGCATCATTAAGAGATTTAAGAATCACTTCTCTAACTTTTACTTTTGACTCGTCTGTTAATTCAATTTTTTTGCTCATGATTTTAAATTTTTAATGTTTATATTTAATTTTTATTGTACCTGCTCGTACATTGTTTTTGGTTTATCAATTTTAAAAATTGCGTTCAGCACAATTTTTTAAGTAATTGAATTCTTTAAAACGAAATACTATTTTCAGTGTAAGAAATAAAGAACTCCTCAGCCTCTTTTTTATTAACTGAAACCATTTTTCATTCTAAATCTTTATCTTAGCAAGATAAAAAGTAGCAGCTTTCAACAGCTAGTTCCTGCTCTGCTCCACCAGCTACTAAATTTAAATCTTCCTGAGTTAACTCAATTGCGTCTGAATCTCCGTCAAGCAAAACATATTGTGTTGCAGATACATTTACATAAATGGTATTTTTATCCGTCTGATCAAAAACAAGTATGTTTCTTGTTTCTCTTTCGATAAGATCAGGGTACAGCTCTGCAATTGCTGCTTTAGGATTTTTTACCAATCTTTCTTTAAAAGAAGCATCATTAAGAGATTTTAGAATAACTTCTCTAACTTTTACTTTTGACTCGTCTGTTAATTCAATTTTTTTGCTCATGATTTTAAATTTTTAATGTTTATATTTAAATGTTACTATTTGATATACATCTTTTTGGGTTTATCAATTTTAAAAAATTGCGTTCAATACAATCTCTAAAAAAATGATTCTCTACAACCTGATACAATTTTTGAGTGTAGAAAATAAAGAATCGGTTAAATTCTTCCACATCATTTGCTCTCCTCCTGCAATTGCTTCCAGCTGGTCTTCTGTCAGTTCCAGATTCTCTATTTCAGGCTCTGCAGGCAGATTTACATATACTTTAGATTTATCTGTTTGGTCCACAACAACCAACTCTTTTCCTTCTGGTAAAACTATTTTAACACCTGTTAGTTTTTCTATCGCTTCTACAGGGTTTTCCAATAATTCTTTTCTAAATTTGATATCTTCCCAAGCTTTAGAAATGACCTTTTGTATAACTTGCTGTTTTTTGTCTTCCATAGCATTTTGTTTTCTATAATGTAAAAATAAAACTACTTTTTTGTATAAATTTGCCAGATATTACTTCAAAACTGACAAAGTGTTTTCTTTATTAAGTATTTTAGAAAAAACTTTTCTCTAATGAAAATCTGGCTTGATTGTAGAGAGACTGTTTCAAAATCCAAGTATTATATAAGCTTTTATGCGAGCTTATTTTATGATTAAAAAATTCATTTATTTTTTCTGTAATCAATTCCTTATTCTCAACATTCAGCTTAATTACAAGTTTGGTTAAATCAATCAACAAAGCTATTTTTAGAATATCATAATGTTTATTATAGGACTGCTGAAAAAAAGAACTTAATGAATCAAAATATTCCTCGTAATTACCATTTTTTAAATGCTTATTTACAGAAATCCAATGGGATATTATCTGCCTGTCAGGATTGTCGATTCCAAAACTCAGATCTATGTTCCATTCATTCGGTAAAAAATCCAAATGATTATTCAAATTAGACTTAACGGTACTTTCTACAATACTTATAAAAGCTTCATGAGCAAAATACTCTCTTACATCAGGATTTTTACTCCAATAGAAATTGTTTCTAAATATATTTCCAAACAAGCCTTCGTTATATTCTCCATTAAATAAGTAAAGCAGTAAACTATTTGCTGTTTTATTACCTAATTCCATTTGCTTACTTGCAAAATATATTCTCGATATATTTTTATTTTGTTCAAAGCATCTTGTGCATAAAGTATAGATACCCTGTTTTATCAAATACTCGATTAGAGCAGTAGCTTCTAATGTAAAAAGAAGTGCTTTGTTAAAATTTTCAGTTTTATGATAATAGAGTGCCTTAACAGTCAATGTTCGCTGTTTTACATATATGTATTGATTTCCTAAAAAAGAATTTTCAATTTCCTGCTCTATTGCTAAATACTTTTTAAAAGAATCATCTAAATCCTTTTTAGTCAACAACTCCTTTACAATCTCAGTTAATTCTTTACGAATATTACCAATCCTTACACTATCTTCTTTATTCATTCCACATATTTCCTGTAATTCCTTTTCGTGGAGAGCCTCAAACAATTTCATTTTTTCTTCTTCATAGAAAGATCTCTCTACAGATTTTGGGAAAGAAGGAATTAAGGATAAAAACTGCTCTATTTTTTCATTCTCTAAAGTCGTTGTTCTCATGTTTGAATGTTTTTTGTTAAACTGAAAAGTGTTTTTGTAACTAGGTTTTCTTAATCTTAAAGATAAAGCGGGGTTCTTGTATAAATCAGCCAAATAAACTGACAAAAAGGAAATTAATGATTGCTATATTTTTCTACAAAATACATCTTGAGTTCTCCCTTTCCCTTTGCCTCAATACTCCCTCGATATTCGAAACGGAAGCATTCTTCATCTTTTATGATATTATAAAGCGATTCACTGATGTTAACTTTACCTACAACTCCGTTGCTTTCAATCCTGCTGGCGGTATTTACAGTATCACCCCAGACATCATATTGAAATTTCTTTATCCCTACAATACCCGCTACAATCGGTCCTGCATGAATACCTAATCGCATCTCAAAAGAAGCAGTATTATCGGCATCGTTGTTAATTTTTCTTTTAGACATAAAATCCTGCATTTCTAGTCCTGCTAATACAATATTTGTTAAAGATTCTTTGTCTTGTTTTGGGATGCCGCCAGCAGCCATATAAGAATCGCCAATTGTTTTAATTTTCTCTATGCGGTATTTTTCAGTGATCAGATCAAAAGCTTTGAAACAGGTGTTTATTTCTTCTACTAAATTTTGTGGAGACATTTTCTCAGCAGTTTGAGTAAAGGCTTTAAAATCTGAAAAAAGAATAGAAACAAGAGCAAAATCCCTGGCATTAACAAACCCCTTTTGTTTTAGTTCTTGTGCTATTTCTTCTGGCAAAATATTTAATAATAGTTCATCAGAAAGGTCCTTTTCTATTTTTAAAGCTTTTTTAGACTTTCGTGTATAGATTAATCTATTCCATAAGCCTAAAGCTATAAGAACAATAAAACACAGAGAGATAATAATAAGGTTTCGTTGTTTTTCCTTTTTTTGAACTTCTTCTTGATGTTTGGTTTCAACAGCATGTTCTTTCCTTACATGAGAGATACTATCCAGCAATTGCTGCTGGCGGAACTCCATATTCATCATTTTATTAGAAGTTTCTCCAGATTTTAAGCTGTCTTTGAAATTATTTGATTTTTCATAAAAATAAAGCGCCAATTTGTCGTTTTTAGCAGCCTTATAAGCATTATAAAGACAATCACAAGCATCTTTTTTAACTGATACAGCCCCTATTTTTTCAGCATTATCATATCCTTTTAAGCATTTTGTAATTGCTTGTCCGTTTTTATTTAATTTATTTAAGATTTTTCCGAGAGCAACTTCTGCGATACTCACGTATTGCAGACTATTAATTTCAGCAGCATATTTAAGTGACAGATTGTAGTAATAAAATGCTTTTTCAAAATTTGAAAGCTTAAAAAACAATTCTCCTAAACTGGATAATACTTCAATCTTTAATTGTTTATCATTTATTTTATCTGCATTAATCAATGCCTGGTCAAGATTCTTCTGAGCTTTTGAGTAACTGCCTAATTTGGTATAGACTATCCCAGAAGCATTTAAGTTTTGAGAAATAGCTTTTACATCAGTACTATTTTTATAAATCAAATACGATTTATCGTAATATTTCAGTGCATTTGAGTAATCTTCTACCTGCGAATATATTCCGCCAATATTTTGCGAAGTTGCCGCAATCATTTTGGTATCGTTTAATTCTTCCTGAATAACAATAGCTTGTTTGTAATAATTTAAAGCATTAAGATAATTTCCTAAATAATAATAAACACCTCCTATATTATTTAATATCGAAGAGATTCCTTTTTTATATTTTGTTTTTTTATATTCTGCAGCACTTTTTTTAAAAAAGATTAAAGCATTTGAATAATCACCCTGATAATAATAAGTTACCGCTTTATAGCTATAACAATCACCGACTTTTCGGCTTTTACCTAAAGACTTATACAAGATTAAACTTTTATCAAAATACAATAATGATTGTGCATAATCTCCAGCATCCTGACTTTTCATACCTAAATTAAGAATAGAATCTGCATCCTTACTATTTGTACTTGTCACGATCTCTTTTCTCGCGGCTTTTGATTGTCCAAAAAACGAAATTCCATTAAGTAATAGAAATATAGAGAAAACAATATTTATGCTTTTCATGAATTTGTTGTTTTAATAAATATCAAAACGTACACATTCAAAACAGAGAACACGTACGTTTTTTAATCTTTATATTGCCAATGACTTTATTTTTATTAAAAAATACTGCCCGAAGAATTAGTAGGTTTAATAATTATTGGCGGAGTTACATCTCCATCTCCACCAGAAACTGTATCAAGCTGTTCTTCATTCAATTCTAAATCATCCATATCTATTTCTGCAGGAATATTAATAAAGATTGTTGAAGAATCTGTCTGATCCACAAATGCAATGTTTTTACCTTCAGGTAAATGAATTGGGCGCCCTAATAAACTTTCTATTGTTGCGACGGGTCTCGTTATTAAATCGTTCTTAAAAGTTGGATCTTTCCATGCTTTTTTCACGATTGTATCCAGAATTTTTTGGTCATTAGTTAATTCCATTTTTTGTATATTTAGTTAATTCCATTTTCTATTGGGGAAATTAGCTTCTTTTTTAAGTATAGAATTGCCAAATATGCTGACAAAAAAAATCTGTTTTTAACCAAATTCGACCTTTGTGATCATGCTATAAAAAACCACAAAAAAAACTCCTTAATTTCTTAAGGAGTTTTTTTGTCATTCAGAATGGTTTAAGGTTTATAGATCCGCGCTCAGTATTGGAAAGACAAAACTAAAGCCTTTTAATTTTTGCGTTTAGTGCTTTTTTTGACTGTGTCTTTTTGTGCATTTTGCTTTGGGTCTGAAGACGGTGTATATGAAGCTCCATCTTTTGCGCTATGTGCAGGCCCACTTCCTGTTCCTGTTCCTTTAGTTTCATTATTTCCAGAAGCAGTGCTTTCAGCACCGGTTATCGGTCCCGCTTCTCCACTCCCAGTATTCATATCGCCAGAACTGGTTGCTTGAGCAGCTGTCGATTGGGCGTTTGGTGCTGCAGCATTATTATTTGTACTTGCAGAATCATTTGGAGTCTCGGCAGCGGCATTTCCAGAGTTTGGGTTATTGTAAACCTCATCACTGTAGCCATCCTGCTTTTTACATGAAAATAAAAAGCAAGTCAGAATAATACCCAATGTAATTGTTAATTTGATTTGATTTTTCATAATATAAAAATTTGGTGTATATGATTTCAAATTTAGATCAAGCACCGCTTTTTATCTTATAACATTTCCCTTTACTATTACAACTTTACCCCAACGTTCAGCTTTTGCCGTAAAACACTTCTCCAAGTATTTCTAAAGTTCTTCTGCGCTGTAAGGTTTTAAGATGTATTGTTTCTGATGAACCAAGATCATTTCCTCTCCAGCCAGCTATTTCCTCATCGTCCAAAAGAAAAACAATGTAAAAAGAAAAACAACTAAAAAAAATCCGTCCAAAATGATGCAATAGCAGTAATAACTATTGATTTGAAAGCTCGGATTTGAAAGTAATCAGGATAGCTTTCCACATTTTAGCGATCAGATAGTCGAACTGTATAATTTCATCTGCCAGAGGAACGGAAACAACCAGTTTGGTGTTATTCTCTTCCAGTGTAAAGTAATCCGGAGATACACCCTGCTGTACCGAATCCAGAATGGCTTTAAACTCCTGGTCCAAATCTTTAAACTCTTTTTTTGCCGCATTTATGATTACAGCATAATAGATAACATTATTCTCTTGGTCAATTCTTGCAGCGTAGGGTCCTCTCGGAAAGGGATTGTCAGATTTTAAGCCAGCCTGATAATACTGGACAGCCCCGCTTTTTAATGGTTTTTCGGAGAAAAGTTTGACGGCCTCGGGATTGCCTTTTAAAAATGCATCTGTGCCTGCATTCATGCGGAATTTATATTTTTCTTCTAAAGCCTTGACAAACTTTAGACTTTCACTCATGCCTGTTTTCTCCTGCTCAGATCTTTTTATTTCTGTTTCCTTATCACCATACACTTGTAGCTGCTGCTGTATGACTGACTGTATTCATAAACAAAAAAACTCCCTAAAAACTTAAGGAGTTCTTCGGCAGCCGGCGGGTGCCTGAAATGGTATGCGGTAACTAACTAAATCATTGGACAGAACCTCCAGACGAACCCCGCCGGTTCCCTGTTATTTTCTGAGTGATTCTATAAGTATCATTACCAGTATAAAGACAAATTTAGGCATTAAAACAATCACAAGACTTACAGGATCTCTGTGAAAAATTACAGGATTGTAAGCTTTGCTGCCCACACAGTTTTAGAGCATTAATAATAGTTACTTGATACTGTCGCAAAAACTAAGACGAATTTAACATTCAAAAGCAGACATTTTTCGAGAATTTAAAAAACAAGAAAAATCAAAGGGGTGCCGATCTAGATTTCAATAGATATAATATTTGTATAGACTAAAAAAGCCGTGAGACCAAAAATGATGTGAGCAAAAAACAATTGAACATAATATCCCTTGTCAAATGATTTTTTGTAAAAACCAGAAAGTCTGAACATGATAATCCATGAAATGATTCCAATTATACCGCAAACAGCTCCCAAATACAAGCCGCTTAAAATAGTGAGAGGAACAATTTTATTAAACCATAAAAGATGGTAACCTATAACAAATATAAAACCTATTAGATAGTGAATAACCCAGGCATAAATAGTTTTTAAAAATTCGGAAATGGTAATATCAAATCTATCCAGAATTAATTTGAGTAAAAGCGGCTCCTTATATAATTTCTTAAAGCTTTCAGAAATTAAATAGCTGAATAAAGTCATTGCAGAGGTAGAAATTATTGCTGTAATTAAGAGTTGTATAATCATATCGATATTTTTTAATAAATCTGTTATTCAAAATTTTGTATTTAGCTTGAAAATAGTAAACTCAGTATGTCCTTAATGGAATGAATTATATTGATATAAACATATTTACTTCTTTTTATTCTTTTTGTATTCTTTCATTCTCTTTTTAGCTCCATCATCCACACCGCGTCCCTCTGGAATCGGTTCGTAAATAGATCCTTGTGTATTGGGCGTTTCCGGTCCTGTTTCAATCATGTATTTCTCCACCATATTACCTCCGAGCCGTTCAGAAAACCTCGGAAATACATTCGCACTAAATGACGAAACCTGAGCCTTCCATCCTACTGGCACTATCTTTTTCGGACGCAGTGATTTTCTTAAAACAGCATTGACGATTTTTTGAGGTTCATCCATCATAGCCATTTTCGGTTCTACGCCTGTGTAATTGGCAGCGTGCCTCCAGATAGGTGTGTCAACTGCCCAAGGCTCAATCGTAACCACTTTAATTTTATCATAGCCGTTAAGGCGAAGTTCCTGAGAAAGAGCCAGATCTAAACTTCTTACACCAGCTTTAGTGGCAGAATAACCGCTCTGATAAGCAAGCGGAATTTCTCCCATAACCGATGCAACATTAATCAGCACACCTTCTCCTTGTTTAATAAACAAATTAACTGCTGTTCTGCTGGAATAGAAAAAGCCTTTCAAATTAACATCGATCACCCGCATTTGATCTTCAATCGGTACTTCCCAAAAACGTCCTATTGCCGTTATTCCTGCCATATTAATCCATACATCAATTTTGGAATATTCTTTTAAAGCGGCTTCTTTCACTCTCTGCAAATCTTCTTCTTTACTAATATCTATCGTAACGACTACAGCTTTGCCACCAGATTTTCGTATAGTATCCGCAACTTCTTCTAATAGATTCGTGCGTCTTGCGGCGAGAACAACATTGGCTTTGTATTTTCCAAGCTGCTGCGCTATACCACGCCCCATTCCGCTTGACGCCCCAATAATAACGTAGGTTTTAGACGCAATCTTCTTTTGACCCGAAGTACCGACTTTCCATGTTGTACAGCTTGTCGTTAGAATAGAAATGAACAATAAAATAAAAAGCAATTTTAAAATTCTAAGATTGGAGGTGACTTTCATAATTTCTGCTGCGATTAATTGGATTTTAGCTCACATGAAAATACAGCGTACAGCTTTTTTTATTTTATATGATTTAATCTTTAAAGTTGTAAGATTTCAATTTTAATCCTCTCATTATAAACAAATATAAAAACCTAATAATCGGACGCGTTGATTTAGCAATTATTAAAATAGACCTGTCCTCCTTTAAAACAATTCCTTTATCAAAAAACGAATCGAGTGGAACTCCATACAAGTTTTCAATACTTTAATAATATATTCAAAATTATTTCATCAATCCGTTATTTATTAACAAGTTACGCTTATATGTGTTTTTATAAGATTGTTATATAAACACGGCTGGCAATCCTGTAAAAGACAAAATTTAAACTGTAAAGAAAATTTGATTCTTGTTAGTAGCTTTGAAAGAATGATTTATAAAGCATCAATATAAACGGCAAAAAGATGAATAAAGCAGCAGACAAAATAAATGAAGGAAGCATTACATCTGGAGAGAATGTTTCTTTTTGGATTGATACCAGTTCAATCCTAGCTTTCGATAAAGTTACTCAGGATGTTTCAACCGAAGTACTTGTTATCGGAGGAGGAATTGCGGGACTTACAACTGCTTATAAATTATTAAAAGCAGGAAAAAAAGTAGTTCTGGTGGAAGATGGTTTCTTAGGAAGTGGTGAAACAGGGAGAACTACAGCGCATTTAACAGCTGCACTTGACGATCGTTATTATTACCTTGAAAATACTTTTGGTAAAGAAAGTGCAAAACTTGCTGCCGAAAGCCATACCGCTGCTATTGATGAAATCGAAAAAATAGTGACCGAATTAAATATTGACTGTTCGTTTAAAAGGGTCAGCGGTTATTTATTTTTACATCCAAGCGACAAAGAAAAAAATCTTGATAAGGAATTTAAAGCTACTGTAGATGCAGGGCTAAATACTTCCTTATTACTCAATACACCTTACTTATCCGGAACAGAAAATCAGAGATCTATCAAATTTAGAAATCAAGCTCAGTTTCACATTTTACATTATTTAAAAGGACTTGCCGACGCCGTAATAGCACTCGGCGGAACCATTTTTACTGAAGCACATGCCGAAAATATTACGAAAGAAGGAGCTTCAGTTAACGGTTTCGAGTTTAATGCAAAACATATTGTGGTTGCAACCAATACGCCGATAAATGATGTTCTGACCATGCATACGAAACAACATGCCTACAGAACGTATGTAATTGGCGCTAAAATTCCGAAAGACACTTTACCCTGTGCTTTGTGGTGGGATACTGGAGATTTAAACTCAAAATGGGTTTCGCAGCCGTATCATTATGTTCGTCTGGAAAGTTTAGATGAGCAATACGATTTACTGATTTCTGGAGGAGAAGATCATAAAACGGGACAAGCCGACGAAGAAGGAATCTCTGAAACAGAACGATACGAAAGACTTGCGGCCTGGACCAAACAATATTTCCCTATGGTTGATGAGGTCGCTTACCAATGGTCGGGACAAGTTATGGAACCTTATGATTCTTTAGGATTTTTAGGACGTAATCCGGGCGATAAAAACGTTTACATTATTACGGGAGATTCTGGAAATGGTATGACGCATGCCACTATTGGAGCCATGATTATTACCGATCAGATTATGGGTATAAAAAACAAATGGGAAGATTTATATAATCCGTCCAGAATAACTTTTAAAGCTATTGGAGATTTTGTTAAAGAAGCTGGAAACATGGCGTCGCAGTACTTAGACTGGATTACAGCGTCAGATCTCAACAATACAGCCGATTTAAAAGCGGGAGACGGCGGCATTCTTTCTCTCGGATTAAAAAAAGTTGCGGTTTATCGCGATTATGACAATACACTTCATGCTTTTTCGGCCATTTGTCCGCATTTAGGATGCATCGTTCAATGGAATCACGATGAAAAAACATTCGACTGTCCGTGCCACGGTTCAAGATTTGCGACCGACGGAACCGTAACCAACGGACCCGCAAAAAATGATTTACATAAAATTCAAGTTAAATAAAATCAATATAACTATGGAAAATATAGCAGCGTATTTTGGTCAGAACATCATTCAAAAAAGAATCGTAATCACCGGCGGTACAACCGGAATTGGAAAGGCAATCGCCGATCTTTTGGTTTCGCTTGGCGGTCGTGTTCTTATCTTCGGAAGAGACGAAAACGATTTTAACAATGCAATGGATGATATTAAAGAAAAATCAAAAAAGGGAGAGATTTACGGCGTAACTGCAGATATTACCAAAAAAGAAGATATTGCTATGATCTGGGAAAAAGTGGACAGTATTCTTGGTGGAATCGATATTCTCATAAACAATGCCGCTTTGCCTGCAGGTGGCATAATGGAAGGTGAATATGAAGACTGGAAATATATTTTAGAAACCAATATTCTGGGGTATATTGCTTTTGCGAAAGAAGCTGTTAACCGAATGAAAGAGCAAAAATCAGGACATTTAATTAATATTGGCTCTATGAGTGCTGAGGTAAAGGAGAAAACAGGCGTTATTTATGTTGCAACCAAAACCGCAATAAGAGGTTTCAGTACAGCACTCAGAAAGGAAATAAATCCGCTTGGCATAAAAGTTTCGCATATTGAGCCTGGTGCTGTAACAAGCGAAATGCAGAAAGATCCAAAAGAAGTTCAAGAAGAAAAAATCGAAAAGATGGAAATGCTTGAAGCAGAAGATATTGCTAGGAGTGTTCTGTTTTGTTTATCGCAGCCAAAAAGATGTGATATAGTAAGTATGCAGATCAGACCGCACTTACAACTTATTTAAAACAGCCAAAAAAAATCCCGATACCACGAAATTTAAATTAATATCTCAAAATAATTTCGAAACAGACTTTATTCTAAGTCTGCAGAACGGTATTTCAACTAGCTGCTATTCGTAAAAGTTATCTGAACAATTATGTATGATAGCGCATTTCGTGCAAAAGTTCAAGCACAACTTATAACACATTGAAAATCATTACAATCCTATAAAAAACGCTTTTTATAATATAACAAGATCTTTTTTCTGGATAGTAACTTTGGATAAACTATAAAAATTAAAATCATGGAGGATAATAATGCAGACAGAGGAAAAGCGGATGATGCAAATATCAACATTTCAGAACCGCAGGAAATTCAATATTGGTCCGAAAAATTAAATGTACCCGAAGAAGTTTTAAAAAATGCTGTCAGGGCAGCCGGAACCAGTGTAGAAGATTTTAGTGAACATCTGACACAAAACACCTGATATCATGCCTTGGTATAACGGGGATTATCCCCCATCTTACAAAAACCAGCCGGCGCAACTCAGGGAAAAGGCAGTAGAAATAGCTAATGCCCTGCTTTTGGATGGTGCAGCAGAAGGAATTGCAATTGCCACGGGACTTAAACAGTCCCGCGAGCTCTTAAAAAATCATAAAGAGAAAACTGAAAAACCGAAAAATCATGGAAAGCAGCAAGTATAAAGAAAATCACAAAGAATCCGAAGATCAAAATATCCGAAACGCTCCACACGGTTCAAATCAGGGATCTTCAGCGGAAAGTGCCGCAGAAACGGTGCATCTTAAAGACGGCCCATGGCACGATAAGGAAAAAGAAACTAAACACAATCCCGAAGGAAAAAGCATTGAAGAGGCTACCGATCCTTCAAAATTATCACAATTGTAAATATTTTACAATACTCTTATTTGTATTTAAGGCACAAGCCCTTAATACTAAACTTTAATAATAAAAATCACAGAATTATGTCAAGAGAAAACTTTGATAGCTATGATCAGGATGAACGTACCTATCACGCAGCAGATGATTCCATAAATTCAGAGTTGATGGAGAAAAAAGATCCTGCCATCAATCAGCATGAAAATGATACCAAAGGAGTACACAGCGATCCTTCAAAACATCCTAACCCTCGTCCCGACGAACGGGACCCTGATGCTGACAGAAGAACCTTGGATGAGGAAAAAGCCGTTGAAGACGACGACGATAATTAATCCTTTTTCCGAAAGCTGCCTTATACTGCACAATACAAAAGATGTGCGATCGATAAGATCCTGAAGAGAGTTATGTACTTGTTGCACTGATTCTCTTCAGGATTTTTTTTATCTGCGTTAAAAGTAATCTTTGCTTTAACTGCAGTATCAATAAAAAAAAGCGCATTGTTCGATGACAGTGCGCTTTTTTTGTTAAAATTTAATCTCCATTAATGGATTATTTTTTTACTTCCACGGATCAAGGACAACCTTTACACATCCGTCTTCTTTCTTATTGAAAATATCATATGCATGTGAGATCTCCGACAAAGGCAGTCTGTGGGTGATAATGTCATCAAGCTGTACTTTTCCCTGAATCACATATTCCAATAATTTATCTATATACTTATGTGCTGGCGCCTGTCCGCCTTTTAAAATAATTCCCTTATCGAAAAACTGGCCTAGTGGAAAATTATCATAATTTACTGGATAGACGCCCAAAACAGAAACAATACCGCTTCTTCGAACAGCACTCATACAGGCTTCCAATACCTTTATCGAACCTTTTTCAAAATTGATAGTTGCTTTGATTTTGTCTGTCAGGCTTCTCTCGGGTTCAAATCCAACAGCATCAATACAAACGTCTGCACCACGTCCGTTGGTGAGCGATCTTATATGTTCTACCACATCCTTTGGATCATCCCATAGAATTGTTGTTGAGCCTGTTGAAACTCTCGCTTTGTCCAAGCGGTACTGTAATGTATCGACTATTATAACCTGCGCAGCGCCTCTAAGCCAGGCACTTTTTGCTGCCATGATTCCAACAGGACCAGAACCGAAAATAGCAACAGTTTCTCCTCCTTTCACCTCTCCCCAATCCACTCCTGTATAACCTGTTGGAAATATATCTGTTAAGAACAGCACCTGTTCATCTGTAAGATTTTCAGGAACTACACGAGGTCCGTAATTTGCATACGGCACCCTTACATACTGCGCCTGTCCTCCATCAATTCCACCGTATAAATCGGTATACCCAAAAAGCGCCCCGCCCTTTTCAGTCAGAATCCCGCCTTCTGGTCCATAATGCTCAGGATTGCTGTGCTCACAGTTTCCTGGAACGTCGTGATTACAGAAGAAACAGTTTCCGCAGGCAACTGGAAAAGGAACCACAACACGGTCACCCCTTTTAAGATGTGTAACTGCTGGTCCGGTTTCTTCAACGATTCCCATAAATTCGTGGCCTAGAACCATAGGCGAAGTAGGCATTGCTCCTGAATATATGTGTAAATCTGACCCGCATATAGCAGTGGATGTTACTTTCAAAATTATATCGTCTTGTGCATTGATTTTTGGGTCCTCTACTGTATCATACTTTACGGAACCTGGTCCGTGAATAACTGCTGCTTTCATAATGTCTTTTTAAAAATTAATAGACACCTAAGTAACTACAATACAAACAGTTAATTTTACATCATCTTTAGATATTCTTACAGATAAATGGGTACCCTATTGTATATGTATGACAGAAATAATCTAAGCTATCTCTAGATTTAATGGATCTCATTGTTAATTCATTCTTATTACGATGTAAAATTGAGATCCCAAAAATAACCATCATCTGTAAAGGCTCAACAAATGCTTTGACATCCTGACTCTCTGCCATACTATAAAGTTTTAACTTGTGCTTATTTTTTGCTGTCAACGAAAACATATAGTCTGGCAACTTTTCCATTTTCGAAGACAAAAACATCCATTCCGGTAACGGCGTCAGGTTTTTCGGCAGTGCCGTTCTGCCAATAAAGTCTTGCACTATTGTGATTGACATCAATAGCTTTAACAGCTGTAAATCTAGAATTGAAACTTTTTTTCTGAAGACCTTCTACAAATCCGTTGATTTCTTGATATCCATTGGCAATAAAATGACTATCAATCATCTGTATGTTTTCAGCATACACTTTTTTCATTAAATTATCACGTTTTTTAAGATCTCTTTCATTCCAAATTGCAAGGTGCAGTTCTACTAATGATTTGATTTCAGATTCAGAAATCACATTTGAATTCGGTTTATCAGCTCCAATTTTAGTTGTATCTTTAGGTGACCAGAGAATTACCGCAGGTTTGTTTTTTTCGTATCCTTTCCCATTTGGATAAGAAACCAGCTCCATTTTAGAACCCCAAGGTGTCTCAAAATAAACCCATGATTCTCCAGCCGTATCTCCAGATGGAGTTAAAAATGGTTCTCCCAATATTTTTACGTTCTTAGATTTTAGATATTTTAGGGATTCATTTATATCTGATGTATAAAAAGCAATATGAGAAGCTCCGATATCATCAGAATTAGGATGTATTTTACTGCCTTTGCTGTCAGCGTAACTAAATACTTCAATACTTGCACCTGTTCCTGCATTTATCATTCTTATAGTTACAGCTCCGGTGGCCGGGTTTATATGATTGGCCTCTTTCCAGCTAGCATCGAGCGGTATAGGTCCTAGTTGTGTTACGGGTTTAAAACCAAGTACATCGCTGAAAAATGTTATTCCTTGATTTAAATCCGGGACATTAATTCCAACGTGATCGATTCCAATAATTCCCGCATTATTTTGAGCCTCCGCTTTTTCTGACGTTGAAAAGAAAAAAAAGAGATTTAATAACGCAACTGCAGAAGTTTGTACTTTTTTATTTGATTTATTATGTGTTTTCATGATTATTATTTTTGATGTATTTATATCTAATTTGATTTGGATTTTTTGATGTGAATTAATTACTGTATGCCGCTAACCATTTTGCTTTGATAGCTGCACGAGCTTCTATAAATTCCTTGTCAGTCCCTTGAGCGATCGCATCCAGTGGAAAACGAAGCGGTCTGTCTCCTTTTTTCATACTTACCAATTCCAGAATTCCATCAGCAATAGTCTGGGGATTCATTTCAAACTCAGCCATTTTACCAAACAATGCAGTTCCTAATGCATTAAATTTTTCAGATGCTGCTTCTCCATATTCCTCTATAATTTTAGTTTTATCGGCATGAATACCAGCTTTAGAACCGTTATTCATTTCTGTTGGATAAACTCCCGGCTGAATACTCACATTTTCAATTCCGTAATCTTTTAATTCATCCTGCAGACCTTCTGTAAAACTTTCGACCACCAGTTTTGATGCGATATAGGGGATCATAAAAGGAAGTGTATGGGCACTTGCTCCTGTAGTAATATTAATAATAAGGCCATTTTTTTCTTTTCTCATAGAAGGAAGTACCGCCTGATACATGCGAAGCACGCTGTAAACATTTACATCGAACATCCTGCGGACCTGGTCAATTGAATATCCTTCCAGCAGACCAAAACCACTTACTGCAACATTATTGATAAGCACATCAATTTTTGCGTATTTATTAAGCATTTTTTCTACAGCATTACTAACTGATTGATCATCTGTAATATCTATATCTACTACTTCAATATTATCAATTGCAGTTAATTCTTTTGCCGCTGCTGTATTTTTATCTTTTGTGTTTCGCATTCCTGCAATTACTGAATGGCCGGCATTTGCTAATGTAACAGCTGTGAGTTTACCAAATCCTGAACTTGTTCCGGTAATGAAAATTGTTTTTGACATGATTTCTAATTTTATATGTTTATAAAGTTTGTCCCTTTTGAACATTACAAAATTGCGACAACTACAAAACCTGTACATTGATTAGAAATAAGTAAAAACTTGATATAGATCAAGTGTTCGGCATAGGAAATAAAAAAGGAGCTTAAAGCTCCTTTTAATTAATTATTTTTTTGCTGTCTGTTTCCGTATACGGCTTAATGTTTCTGGTGTCATGCCGAGATAAGATGCGATCATGGTCTGTGGTATTCTTGAAGCAAAACCCGGATATTTATTGATAAAGTTTAAGTACTTTTCTTCTGCAGTAAAACTAAGCGATGCCTGAATTCGGTTTTGTGCCGCTATAAAGCTTTTTTGTAAAATGGCATTTACCATATTATTAAAGGCCGGTATTTCCCGGCAGAGCATTTCAAAATTTTCATGAGTAAACAATATCAGTTCACTATCTTCAATGGCATCTATATTAAAACGGGACGGCTGCTGGAAGAGGAGGCTTTCTCTGTCGCCTGTCCACCAATTTTCAATACTGAAACTGTTTACATGTTCACTTCCCTTTTCATCCACCGAGTAAGTCCGCAGACATCCGCGGGTTATAAAAGCATCATATTTCCAAATATCGCCTTCTTGGAGGAGGTACTGTCTTTTACGCAGTTTTTTAATAATGGCAAAGGATTTAATATAATCAGACTCTGAATCTGTCAGGGTTACTTTATCGTCTAGATACTTTTGGAATACTTCATACATACAACGTAAAAATATACAAATAACGTCTGATGCACAAATTTGATAATAACAATCATAGTTAAATAAAGGATACTGCAGAATAGCGGCGTTTCGGAGTTTAAAAAAGTGCAGCCTAAAAAAATAAAGACCTAAGAGTTTTAGGTTCAAATATAAAGAACGTTTAAACAAAACATATTCGGACGTTTAAACAAAGTGACAACTTTTTGTATCATGTAATTTTGTCCCATTAAATAACTAAAATTTAAAAAAAATGGAACAGAATAATTATCAGGGAAAACTGCAGAAAGCGATCGGATCGGGATTTGATGCTAAATCGACCTCAAAAGAAGTTATAAACCGAATCGACCTTAACGGGAAAATTGCCATTGTTACCGGCGGCAATACAGGCATTGGTCTGGAAACGGTTAAAACACTTGCAAAAGCCGGTGCAACAGTCATTGTACCAGCCAGAGATGTAGAAAAAGCCAAAAGAAATCTGGACGGAATTGCAAATGTATTGATAGAAAAAATGGATTTGATGAACCCTGATTCTGTTGATGCTTTTGCCGAAAAGTTTTTGCATTCAAACAAACCGTTGCATTTACTGATCAACAATGCAGGGATTATGTGGGTGCCGTTACGCAGAGATAACCGCGGTTATGAATCGCAGCTGGCAACCAATTATCTGGCTCTTTTTCAGCTCACGGCAAGATTATGGCCGGCATTAACAAAAGCAAATGGCGCCAGAGTAGTCAATGTATCTTCGGGCGGGCATCAATTTTCTGATTTTGATTTTGAAGATCCTAATTTCCTAAATCGGGAATATGAAACTCTACAGGGATACGGGCAGTCAAAAACAGCTGTTAATCTTTTTTCACTGGAATTAGATACAAGAGCAAAAGCCCATAATGTACGCAGTTATTCCTTATGCCCAGGTGCTGTGGGTGAAACTGAATTAGCAAGAGAAGCACCAATTGATTTGTTTCAAAAACTGGGTTATAGTGATGCAGAAGGAACTATATTACCCGAAGTCGCAGCCTCATTAAAAACGATTCCACAAGGCGCAGCCACAACAGTTTGGGCCGCTACAAGCAAACTTCTTAATGATATTGGCGGGGTTTATTGTGAAAATGCAGATATCGCAACATTGAGTTCGAATGAAGCAATTATTGGCGGTATTAAAGCTTATTCATTAGATGAAAAAAATGCAAAACGTTTATGGAAATTAAGCGAGGAGATGACTGGAATAAAATTCGAGCTTTAATATTTGTATCTTTATACCACACAAGCAATTATGGATTATCAGGTAAATTACATCCACCCAGACATTAAACTTTCTAATTATTCCGGAAGACTGTTTAAAACAGAAGCTGCGTTTAATGACCATTTGCTTGTGTGGTTAATTTCGGGTGAAACAAAAATTATTCAAGCAGATGAAAGTTTCGTATTTGGCGGAGGCAGTACTTTTTTAATTCCCCGAAATCAATTGGCCACCATAATCAATATTCCGAAAGATGGTTTTCCGCACAAAGCTGTTGCCATGCACTTATCGGCTAAGAGGCTGAGGGAATTTTATGATCACGAAAATGCAAAGCCAAAAACCGCCGCATCAAAAATTTTTAGTTTTAATAAACACCCTTTGCTGGAAAGCTGTTTGGCATCGCTTATTCCGTATTTTGAAATGCAGGAGAATTTTCCAGAAAATATTGCTTCATTAAAAATTAGCGAAGCAATTTCAATACTTAGAGCTATTGACCAAGATATCGACGCTGTACTGGCAAACTTTGAAGAACCAGACAAGATTGATTTAATTGCTTTTATGGAGAAGAACTTTATGTTTAATATGCCATTAGAAAAGTTTGGCTATTTAACAGGCCGAAGTCTGACCACTTTTAAGCGGGATTTCTATAAGGCTTTTAATATTACACCGCAACGATGGCTCACCAAAAAAAGATTAGAACTAGCTTATTATCAGCTTACCGAAAAAAACAAAAAACCTGTTGACATTTATTATGAAATCGGATTTGAGAATTTATCACATTTTTCTTTCGCCTTCAAAAAACAGTTTGGCTGTTCACCAACTGAACTGCAGAGAAAATGATAGTTTCTCAGCATCATTACAAACTGATTTATAGTTAAGATCCTGATTTATTCCTATAATTTTTACAATGTAAATTTTAATTTACACAGAGCCAGACCTCTTCTCATTGATAATACGAAGAAACCATTTCAGAAAGTATCAAATTTGCTGGATGATTTCGATTGTAAAATAAATAATCAGCTGATTTTGAGAGCTGAATTTTAAAACAACTGGCTGCTAATTCTGTAAAACTTCTGTATTAAAGCAAATTATATTTGTTTAAAAATGTAAACATGCCGAAAAATACATCTAACAAGAAGATTGCAATTTTGGGAGGCGGTCCAAGCGGTCTTTTCCTTTATAAAAGATTAGTTGAATCTGGAAGTACAGATCTCGAAATTACCATTTTTGAAAGAAAAAGCATGCTTGGCGCAGGTATGCCGTACAGCACCGAAGGCGCCAATGAAGAACATCTTACCAATGTTTCGGATAATGAGATTCCTGAAATTGTCAATTCAATCGAAGAGTGGCTGCAGACTGCTCCGACCGAATTATTGGATAAATTCGATATAAATCCCAATAAGTTTAATGAATACAAAGTATTGCCGCGAATTTTATTTGGATATTATCTTTCTTCACAATTCGAACTGCTGCAGCAAATTGCTTCTGTAAAAGGAATTCTTACCACTATACATTATCAAACTAATGTTCTCGACATTATTTACAATAAAGAACACCATAATGTCACCATAGAAACTACACATGATAAAGCAGTTTTTGATTATGCGGTAATATGTACCGGCCATAATTGGCCAATACGATATGAAGGAAAAGTAAAAGGTTACTTTGACTCGCCGTATCCTCCCGCAAAATTGGAAGTGCATTTGAATCATGCCGTCGCAATAAGAGGATCTTCTCTTACTGCAATTGATGCCATTAGGACTTTAGCCCGTAGTAACGGAAAATTTATTAAAGAGGCTGATGGAACTACTCGTTTTGAAAAAGCAGCTGAAAGTCCAGATTTTAAAATGGTTATTCATTCCAGAAGCGGTATGCTTCCTGCGGTGCGTTTTCATTTAGAAGACTCTCATTTGTCCAATGATTCATTGCTGACCAGAGAAGATATAGACGAACATCGAAAAAAAAACGACGGCTTTTTATCGCTTGATTTTATTTTTAAAAACAATTTTAAAGAAATTTTCCGAGAAAAAGATCCTGACTTTTATGATCGTATTAAAGAGCTGTCAATAGAGGAATTTGTTGAAGAAATGATGGAACTCAGGGAGCGCCTGGATCCGTTTCAGCTTTTAAAGGCAGAATATATACAGGCCGAAAAATCAATAAAAAGACAGGAGTCCATCTATTGGAAAGAAATGCTGGCGGTATTAAGTTTTGCTATGAACCACCCGGCAAAATATCTTTCGGCAGAAGATATGCAGCGATTACAAAAAGTACTAATGCCTTTAATTTCTATTGTAATTGCATTTGTACCGCAGAAATCCTGCATCGAATTACTTTCTTTACACCATGCAGGGGTGCTGGATATTGTTGCCGTAAATCACAATAGTTTGGTAGAACCTCAAAATGGCGGAGGCGTACTTTACAAGTACAATGACGAAAATGAAAACTTACAGGCTGTTTACTACAATACTTTTATAGACTGCATTGGTCAGCCTCATTTATCGTACGAAGATTTTCCATTTAAAAGTCTGCTTACGCAAAAAGTGATAAGTCCCGCCAAATTAAAGTTTAAATCTCATGAGACAGCATCTAAAGCACTCGAAACAGGAAGTTCTGTTGAGAAAGATTCGCAGGGAAATTACTTTTTAAATGTATCGGGTATTGCGATGAACGATAATTTTCAAATTATCGATCAATATGGCGCATACAATGAAAATATTTACATTATGGCAGTACCTTATATCGGAGGATTCAACCCAGACTATTCTGGTTTGGATTTCTGTGAGGCAGCTTCAAAATTAATTGTCGAATCTATTCTATCTGATACTTACAATTTTTAATTATTCAAAAGAAATAAATCACACCAGAAGCCAATGGTCTAAATAGATAAAATTAATCAAGGCAAATAATGTATAAATACCTGTCTTTCTCTTCAAAATGATCAATTTTACAAAAGCTTACATTCATGACTCCTCGTTCTTCATCATAAAATTGACTTTGCCTTGCAGCACCTGATACTAAGAAAGAAAGAAAGAAAGAAAGAAAGAAAGAAAGAAAGAAAGAAAGAAAGAAAGAAAAACTTCAAATATCCATGAAATCAGGTATTGCCATCAATAGATCACAATGGTAAATTTGCTGTCAATTTTGCCCTAAATATCCGCCATTATTAGCAATACCAGAATGAAAAAGTTTAAAATCAGCAGAACAGACGAGAACCAATGGATGGTGTCTCATCACGAGAACCCAAAATTTACATGCCTTTTTGAGTCCAACCGGTTCAATTATGAAAGGACTATAAACGGCCTTTCCGATCCATCGGGGAACTTCAATGAAATCGAGCTGCTTCATAAAATGGAGAAATGGCTCGCACAGCATCACATGGAAAAAATAAACGGATAGCGGTTAAATCAAAATTATCCGTTGCGTCTTTTTCAAAAAATGATTATCACAAATAACTTTGTATCAAAAACAAACGTCTAATCTTACAAATCCTTACTGAATTCCTTATTGCAAGCTTATTATTCCAACCAATTATTTCATAATTTTAAAAAAGTCATCAGAATACGAAACACTTGGTTCTTTCTCAAATGTAGTATCAACTTCAACATAAATCCACGCTGTTTTTTTTTTAGCATTGCTCTTCCATCCATATAAAATATGATTTCTTCTTGGTTGAAAATTTTTATCATCTTTTTTTAATATAATAGGCCCCGTAAAATCTTTAACATCTAAGTTTAAATCATTAACATAATAATTAAATTCTCCGTCGGCATCCAACATTGCTCTTTCTTTGTTTGAGGTACAAGAAACAAAAAATAAAAATGTAAAAAGCAGTGTGTATTTACTTTGAAATTTTTCCAACTCCATAAAAATATATATTAAATTCTTGATTATTTAATCTCATCGGGAATCTATCAGCCAACATTCTTCCCCCAACTGTTGCAAAATTCCTAAAAGCTCTTGAAGTATTCTGTCCAATTCTTCTAAAAACGCTTGGACTAGTGCTTCTATTACCATGCGTTTCGAAATTATATGTATCGTAATACCCCTTTGATACGGTAACTCTCGTTCCTCCCTCATATTTGAGGGTGATGTTTCCATACACAAAACCATCCTCTGACTTAAACAAAGATTGAAATGTTTTAACTTCACCAACTTTTTTAAAATCGCTTGCAGAAACGAAAGATAAATCAATTTTCGATAAATCAGCATACAAAGGTTCACCATGTCCATTTCTATACCAGTAATTAGCTTCTGCCAAAGTTATTTTTCCGTCTACATATAACTAACTAACTAACTAACTAACTAACTAACTAACTAACTAACTAACTAACTAACTAACTTTTTAATAATCTCCCTTACCAAAATCAACATATCTTCAGCACCTAAGTCTCCTTCACCAATTTTTTTAATCTTAAAATAAAATCTTAAAATCCCTTTTAGAATCAAAAAATTGGCTTTTCAGGATTGCCAAAATGATCGGTACTGTCAAAGAGATCAAGATACACATTACAATTAGGCATTCGCTGCTTCAATATGAAAGCTTTTTCCAAGAGATCTTTCTCCTGGCCATCCTCTGATTGTGAAGATACAAAGACTTCTTTTAAACTTTGATTATTTAAATTCTCACACAAATCAGTCAGCGTAATTGCAGTTCGTGTCACATTTAAAAGTTCCAACCCCTGCATTTGGTTAAAATAAAGAATGCTTGCTTTTGTGATATGGCTGTGTCTTCTTACAATAAGACTTTTAAGATCTTTAAAATGAACAAAATATTCCACCGCTCTATCGGTAATCAGCGTCTCTTTGAGATAAATATCGGTAATTGAATTCACTCGTAAAGTGAAAAAATAAAAGAAATCATCATCTTCATCTCCATCTTTAGATTTGAAAAACGTCCAGTCTTTTGGGATATTAGCAGCGCTTTCAATGCGAAATTGCTTTTGCCAAAACTTTCTTTCTTCTTTGGTGAATTTCATAGTTCATTTCATTATGTAATCGTATTGACATTACTAAAAAAATCTTTCGAAAACTATATTAATGGTCCTCTTTTGGCTTTTCTGTTTTCTGTCCTTTTGAATTAAAATAAAATTCTTTTCCGTCCAAGACAGCAGTAATAATCCCATTATAATCAATATCAATTTTGTCATATTGTATTGGAATGACTTCATTGCCCACTAAATCAATACATCCTATTTTTGAATCTAATTGTACCTTTGCTATCCCCCCATCAAAACTCCAAACCGCGTCATATTCAAGAGCAATTACCAACTTGCCCTTTTTATTTACATAACCCGCTTTGTCATTAAAAAACACCCAGCAAAGACCATCATGAAAACTGCCAACATTATTATAATTAGAAACTCCATTGTAAATAAGAGGAAATTCCTCTCCATTTTTATTTACAAACAACCAATTTTTATCGTTTAAAGCTGTTCCTAAACCCTCAGAAAAGGCTCTGGCGTATCTATAGTTAGGAGAAACCAATTCTTTTGCCAACATATCCACATAGCCAAATTTATTGTCCTTCCTAACCACAACAAATCCGTCCTTGAATTTTCCTATGGAATCATATTTTACTTCAGTTAATTCTTTCTTATTGATTTCATCAAAAAAACAAAATTTATTATCCACCCTGCATTTGTAAAGATTATCTGAGTCCCATAAATAATCTTTTTCATTATATTTGAACGGCACAATGACCTTTCCTGATTTATTTATCATTCCCCATTTGCCATCCAGTTGTGCCCATGCTGTCATATCTTTTTGGAATCGTTGAAGAGCGCTATAAACAGGCGGAAAAATTTCTTTTCCAGTTGCACTCTCAATCCGGCCGTATTTTCCATCGAGTTTAACATTCATAACATCTTCTCTTGAAAACCCAAACCCAGAATATTTTAAATCTTTTATTGTTTTGCCGGTTTTATCAATAATCTTCATTTTTTTATCTAACTGAACTATTGCTGTACCTTTATAAAAAGACTCAACTCGATCATAGATAATTGGGATTACAATCGCTCCGGATTTATCAATAAAACCATATTTTTCTTTTAACTTCACCGCACCTAGATTTTCTGAAAAGCTTTGATAATCATCAAAGATAAAATGTCCGGTATTCTTTCCCTTTTCCACATTATCTAAGAAAGTCTTTGTAAAGCCTTCCAAACCATCGGGATGTAACGAGACGATCTCCTTTCCTTGTTTGTCAATTAGCCCATACTTGCCTGCTAATTCTCCAAAGGCAACTCCGTCAGAAAAGCTTGATAACTTATCATACTTAAACTCGGTAATTTCTTTTCCTGTCTTGTCAATGAATCCCCATTTTTTATTGTCTTTCATCACGGCACATATTCCTTCCGAGAATAGTGCTGCATCTTGATAAATAAGAGGAATAACTACTTTCCCAGTGGTATCTGCAAAACCCCGTTTTCTTTCTTCTCCATAAATTTCTACCGAAAATAACCCCTCTGAAAATCCCCAGATAAAAGAATATTTTGGCTCCAGAATTACTTTACCTTTTTTATCTAGTACCCCCTTTTCATGATTTAATTCAACACAATAGTATTTATCTCCTCCTATTTCATATACCTCATCATATTGAGCCGGTACAACAATTTCTCCTGATGTGTTTTTAAAGCCTATTTTACCTTGGGATGAATATTTTGTAAGGCTTTGCGCATTCGCTGTAGTAAGGCTTAGTACTAAAAGAAAAAAAGATAGTAGTTGTTTCATGGTATGTAAGGTTTTTGAATCGTTCTATTTGTAATTAGGTTTTCAAATTTTGCATTTACTTTTTGTTTTTACTAAGTTCATCTGCTTTTTTCATTGCGGCCTCAGCAGCTGCCCTTTTTTTGGGATCGGGAAGATCACACCTATAATGATCTGCAATGGCTTTGGCTTTTGCCTCATCTCTCTTCTTTACATAATTAAAACAAAGAGATTGCAGTATATAAAACTGTTCTTTCATATTTTGCATGTCGGCCTGCTTCAGACCTGTAAATTGACCAATATTCTCTCCATTTTCATTTTTTAAATATGCATTTGGAAAATGAATATCCCATTTATTGATGTTCAAAATATCTAATGTTCTGGAATCTTTTTGAGCACAGCAGTCAGCAATTAATTCTGACTTGGGATTTGTGCTTTTTGCAGCCGGAACAATACTGTCCTTAAAACTTATTACACCATCATAAGTCACATTTATTTTCTTTACAAAGGCATCATATTGCTTCTCCGGCATATAGTAAAACAATGGATTGGCTTTGATGATCGCATTAATACTATCAATTGTTGTAACAAATGACGGATTTTGCGCTTTTGAAGCAAAACTCAAAATAACCCAAAAAAACAGAAGTACTTTTTTTTGCATTGAAATTATATTTGAAGCTAAAGTAATTACAAATTCCTCAATTATTTATCACCAGGCTCTTATTTTTTAACAGCATTCTCTTTTTCAGCGATTTCCCTTTATTTTTCAAAAGAACTAAATCAATTCCCTATGATAGCTGAAGGTTTTCCTAAGCCTTTATATGATGCTGTAGTAGAAATCTCCTTTGACTCGTTTGAAGATTTCAACGCCTTCTTTTCTTCAGAAAATTATTTAACAAAAGTTCATCCCGATGAACCTAATTTTTTTGATACCGAAAACTATATTGCAATGGCAAATAATGAAACAATCGTTAAAGCCGGCGCATAGCCAATAAGCTTATCAGTAACCCGTCGCACATCTACATCACTAGTTTAGATGTGCGTTACTGATTGAGCGAATTACGATTTCAATTAGAAAAGAATAGACTCAAGAGCACATTATTTTTCGATTTAGAACTATTTAAAAATGAAAGGTTAATCACTAAACGGTGATCAATTGTTTTTATGTAAAAAGAGTACTAAAACATATAAAAAATTAATGATTTTTTAAATATTTTTAGGCTGGAATTAAATATAAAATATGAACCCTTTTATCCTTGCACTTCAAGCCCGTAATCTTACTGTTGAGATCCATCATCACGCTGCATACCAGATTGTCCTCTCGAACGATACACCCTTTACTTCAACGATCAACGGAACATTATATGAACCTATTTACGGCTTTTTGATAAAGCCGCATGTAAGCCATCACTGCATTGCTGAAAAAGGAACATTAAACGTATTGAACATAGAGCCCTACTCTTCTATTGGTTTAGATCTCTCAGGCAGGTTTAAAGAAAATGAAGAAACCATAATTTTTAATTCTCCATTAGAAACAAATACCTTTTTTAATACTCCTGAAAACTGTATTGACATCAATATGATTATTGACGCACTGCTTACTAAATTACCCGCAGCAGGTTATGATGAAAGAATCAGTAAAATTGTTCAGTACATTAAAGAGAATTATTTTAAATCAGATATAACACCACAGACCTTTGCAGATATTGTTTTTCTCTCTCCATCCCGTCTGGCCTCTCTATTTAAGCAGCAAACCGGCAGCAGCCTCTCCAAGTACTTATTATGGACCCGGCTGCGTCAGGCGATTTACCTTACTCTGACCGATAAAGAAAAAAGCCTTACCGATATTGCCTACGATACCGGATTCTACGACCTTCCCCAGCTTAACAAATATATGTATGAAATGTTCGGCATGCCTCCAAAAGCATTAAAATTCAGCAGTGATCTCATCCAGATTTACTAAGTAACCCATAACACCACCTAATTCATAAAGGGTATCCGCAACTATGCTGATACCCTTTCCTGTTTTCCGGATTTTCAATTTGTGATCTGTAAATCACAATAGTGATCTGATACAAGTCTGGCTGGCAGGTTATCTGCAACTTTGCCTTATCAAAATGAAACAATTAAAAAATTTAATCATGAAAGCAATAGTCTACAGCAATTTTGGAAACACAGATGTTCTGCAAACAGCAGAACAAACTAAACCATTAATCGAGCCGAATGAGGTACTGGTAAAAATAAAAGCATTTTCTATCAATCCAATGGATTGGAAAATCAGAAAAGGAGAAATGAAACTAATGTCAGGGTCGAAGTTCCCAAAGCATACGGGAGCTGATTTTGCCGGCATCATTGAAGCTATTGGATCTTCTGTCAGCAATTTCAAAATTGGAGATGAAGTTTTTGGAGTGGTAAAAAACATAATGAAAGAAGGCGCTTCATCAGAATATACTGCCGTGCCGTCTTCCCTGGTTTGGAAAAAACCTAAAAACATCAGTTTTGCACAGGCAGCTTCTATTCCTATAGCGGGAACAGCCGCAGTAACTGCCATAGCAAAAATGGGAAAAATTAATTCTAAAACTTCCATTTTGGTAAATGGCGCAACAGGCGGTTTCGGAATGTTTTTATTACAGCTTTTAAAGCAGTATGGCGCAAACGTTACAGCAGTCACAAGTACAAAAAGTATAGAATATGCTAAAAAATGGGGCGCGAATACCGTCATCGATTACACGAAGGAAAATATTCTTTTACAAAGAACCGCCTATGACATTATCATCGACTTGTCTGGCAGACTGGGATATAAAAACGCAAAAAAAATCATGAAGCCCAAATCCATTTTTCTCAACCCAACCCCACAGCCAATTGAAATTCCGTTTTCCATTTTAAAAAACTTTTTTACCAGTAAAAAACACATCGTTGTGCTGTCCAGTCCTGGCACAAGTCACACTACTATTTTGTTAGATGCTGTGAATAACGGACTAGATATCGAGATCAGCAAAGTATTTCCCTTCGCCCAGTATAAAGAGGCGTATCAATATGCTGAAAAGGGCGGCTACATAGGAAAGACTACCATAGAAATAAACTAAGAACAGTAATTTGATACCAGTTTTTCAAAGCTGACCACAACATCTCTGTCATGTAATTAACATATAAAATTTAAAAAATGAAACGAAGAATAATAATGACTTATAAAAAATTAAATAAGATGAAAAATATATTAAAATCCATGCGATTTGCAGGGGTATGCAGCTTACTCTTAACGTCCTGCGCATTAGTACAACCGCAGAAGGCGAATGAAATATCCGGCAGTCCAAAATCAAAAAAAGTACTCCTGGTGGGTATTGATCCCAAGAAATTAGACTTTACAAATATTCCCAACCTTACAGAACAGCAATTGAGTACAGCCTTGGAAAACCAAAAACAAAAACTGATCACAGCAGGTTATGATGCACAGTGGTGCTTAACAGATTTAGGTCTTACTGCAGAGAAAACGGTAAAGGAAAAATTAGAGAAAGAACAATATGCTTTAGTACTGATTGGGGCCGGCATACGAACTTTACCAGACAATTTTTTATTGTTTGAAAACCTGATAAATGTAATTCATCAATATGCTCCGAACTCCCAAATTGGATTCAACACGAATCAAAATGACACCGAAATTTCCGTGAAAAGACGTGTAAAATTACAATAATGAATAGCGTCTATTGATTTGGAGCTGACGCAGAAGATAGCAATTGTTTTTTGCAAAATCTTCATAAAAATTTACTCCACTTAAGTTCTAATAATTATAATGCTGCAAACCGATGTGTTAAGTTAACCCGTCGGTTTGCAGCATTTTTAGTATTTTTACAATATGATTACACAGCTAACAACACACAGTACCATGAAAAATTTTTTTTTCACATCAAAAAGACTGATTTTATTACTCTTTTTTTTGAGCAGTAACTATATAGCGCAAGCACAGCAGAAGTTGTTTCAGGACGTTACAATCCTAGACGGAACCGGAAAACCAGCTAAAGAACATCAGGACATTTTAGTGTTGAATGATAAAATAATATCTATAAGTGCTGCATCTGCCAAAACCCCAAAAGGTATCACAATAATTAATTTAAAAGGCAAAACTATAATGCCGCTTATCATAGACACGCACGCGCATCTTGGACTTTTAAAAGACACTGTAATGGCATCTAAAAACTTTACAAAAGAAAACATTGCCAAACATCTTTTGCGTTTTCAGGATTACGGAATTGGCTCGCTGCTTTCCATGGGAACAGATCATCAGGAAATATTTAATTTCAGAGAAGATTCCCGATCAGGAAAATTAGCCGGCGCAGCAATTTATACCGCTGGGATAGGTTTTGGCGTAAAAGATGGAGCCCCGCCGGTAAGCTTTGGGATGGACAAGGTAAATCGCCCGCAAACTCCAGAAGAAGCGAGTCAGCAGGTAAAAGAAATTGCTGCTTTTAAACCAGATGTAATTAAAATATGGGTAGATGATTTTTTTGGAAAATTTCCGAAAATGAAACCAGAGATTTATAAAGCAATTATAGACGAAGCCCATAAAAATAATATCAGGGTTTCTACTCATTTATATTATTTAGAAGATGCACGTCAGCTCGTTAATAGCGGCGTTGACATTATTGCACACAGTATTAGAGATCAAGAAGTTGACGAGTCATTATTAGCCTTAATGAAGAAAAATAAGGTTACTTACATCCCTACTCTTTCCTTAGATGAGTTTGCTTATATTTATGAAGGAAATCCAGAATGGACAAATGACCCGTTTTTTAAAGCATCATTAGAACCTTTGGTCTTTGAAATGATAAACAGTCCCGCTTATAAAGCTAAAGTCAAAAAAAATCCATCGACTCCAAAAGAAAAACTGGCGCTTGAAACTGCATTAATCAACTTAAAAAAAATATTTGATGCCGGAATTTCAATTACCCTTGGAACAGATGCTGGCGCACAGCCAATCCGCGCGATGGGATTTTCTGAACATATGGAAATGGAGCTGATGGTAAAAGCTGGAATTCCTGTTCTGGAAACCATAAAAATTGCTACAGAAAATGGAGCTGTATTATTAAAATCTGAAAAAGAAAACGGCACGTTACAAGCCGGAAAAAAAGCGAATTTTATTGTGCTGGAAAAAAATCCAGTTGAGGATATCACCAACACCAGAACTATAAAAGAAGTGTGGAAAAATGGAATCAAGGTGAGTAATGGTCCAATAAAAAAATAAAAAAAACAAACAGTAATTAAGTCGCCGTACTTCCTTGATAGCATTCACTTCCTCAGAATTTCAGCTTTTTTTTAAAGTTACAAATTCTAATAGTTTATTTCCAAGATACTTTAACGGCACTTCCTCCCGCAACGGTGTATTCCAGAAGTAAATTTGATTTTGCTGCAGGTTCAATTATTTGCTTTTGCGCAAAAACCTGAAATTTTATATTTCTATTTTCAGGAAGCACAATCTTAAAATTACATTCAAATTCTGCAGATCCCAAAACGGTAAAGAGTACGCTCTGTTTGGATTTTCGGTAATTTATAAGCGGATAATCCAGAAAGAGTAAAAAGTCTTCATTCTTAACTTTATGATATTGGCGTATCATAGCGCCAAAACCAACTCCCGCACCGTAAACCTCCTGTCCTACCTGCCCGCTTTTTTCCCAGCCGTTGTAAAGATCTTCCAATGGAATCCATAATTCTTTTTGAATTTCTCCAGTTTTTACTTCTTCAGAAATCATTTCCAAAGGCAGATTTACAGGATAATAGAACGGCAGTCTGCATACTGCATATTTTATGAATTCCGCAATAAGAATTTTTAAAGACGGCAGCAGATCAATTGCCGCCGCCTGTATTAAATATTCTGAAAGTGCTGCATATACTTCCATTTCCTCATAAGCGGCTGTATAGGGCGCGTTGTTAAGAGGGAAAACAGAAAAGTAATTGGTGTAATTTTTACCGAATCCGTACTGGCAGTCCCATAACTGCATGTTCTTAAATAAGCATGCCATACAGGCATAGCTCAAATCTAAATACTCTTTTTTACCGGTGATCTTAAATAATTCCAATAAAGCCCCTGCCGAAAAGGCCGTATTGTTTGCCTGATAAAAAATATGAAAACCACAGCCGGCAAGTTTTTTAACTGATCTTTCTGCTTCATTAAGATAACGTTTATCGTCCGTCAATCGGTACTCCAGCAGCATTAAGTGTGCATAAGAACCTGGAACATCTTTTTCTCCGCCTTTCCCGGGCTCGGTTTCCTTACGTATTATTTCCAAAGTATCCATTTTAAAGAAAACAGGCCATTGATAATCAAAGTGATGTGCCACTTTTATGGCATATTGAATTGATTTTAAAACGAGTTCTTCCGCTTTTTTTTCTCCTTTTAAGGCAAGTCGTGTAAGGTTCATCAGAGGGTGATACAGATACCATGAATCCATGACCATTTCCTTTTTCTGTATCTCAGAATTATCAAGCTGGTTATTAAGTGCAGGAAGCCATCGGTTAATGCTTTTCACCTTTTGGTCATAGAAGGCATCTATGCCGTTAAGAAGATCATTATAAACCGAATGCGTTTCTCCATACCAGTGTTTCAGTTCATTTAATGGCATTAATACGGCAAGTTGCACCATCACTTCTGCCGGTGTATCATAATCGCACAGATAAGCATTTAGATAAGGAGAGCCATTGGTCTGGGTCCAGCAGCCTTTATTACTATAAATATCGTTAAGGCAGTTCTGCGTGATTTCCGGCCAGTTGTGGTAAATGATTTCCGGATGCGGCAGCAAACGGTACACTGCTGCCAGATTATTTAAAAATTGGTGCGTTACAGCTATGTCATCTTCAATAATGTCCTCGGAAAATAAAACATACGCATCGGAAATAATATACGGTTTATCGGAAGGCAGCGGTTTATCGTCTGCAGAGGGAAGCTTGAATCCAATTTCAGGCCAGCTTCCGCAGACAGTGTCGTCAACTGTGGTCTGTGTAGCTTCACAGTAAGCGCTTAAGGATCCCAAATCCTGAAAATAAAAAAAAGATCCAGTCTTTGGCTTGGTCATGCTGGCAAACAAAATACCTGACCGGGAACCCATCTGGTGCATGTGAATTTTTCCATTGGTATTTTCCACACTTCCTTTTTGAGTTAAAGGAATAATATCTCTGGGCCAAAATGGAATAAGTAAGGGCTGGTTTGCTTTAAAAGTTGTTGTATAATGCAAGATTGCCGTATTCTCGTCCGGAAAAGCAATAATAACTTCGTAACGGCCTAATCTTGTTTCTAAGTTTAAAACCAGAGTCTGACCATCATCAAACATATTAGTTATTGTAAAGCAGCTGTTCATACCAAAAGCAGCTCGAAAAGCCATTTTACCCCTATCGGGCCAAGTAACTGCAATCCATAATGAATCTCCTGCATTATAAGCTTGGAAATTATATTTATGCCATTCTTTTTCCCAAATTACAACACTGCTTTCTAAATCGGCCTGTACAGTGGCGGCCCAGGGTGAAATAGTATTCATAACATTTATGTTTAACAAGAATTAATTTTAACGTAATGAAAATCGCTGCTATAAAAGATATACACTACCCACTGGTTTCCATATGTGTTGTATTAAAAGTTTGACATCTGATCAAAATAATCTGAATATCTTTTTCCTGATACGCATTGAATAGGGACTTTGTATGTTTTCATTATTTTGATTTTTCTAATAATTTACTCTTCTGCTGGAAAAAGTTGGGATTCCATAAATTTTCCTGTTACAATTGTACCTTGTTCATCTTCCCATTGGGTTATTACATTTTCGATTAACTCAGGTTCAAAACCTATTACCTTCATTACCTGAGCACCGAATTCCTGCTGTACATTCTGTCCTTTTTTAAACATAGCTAAAAGATTTAATGATTATATTCAAATTCCCTATCTAATTATTATTCAAGTTTTTGCACAGGGAATTTTGAGTAAAGTTAAATGACAAGCTTCCGCCTTACTTACATGATTTTGAGGGTTTATTATATTATTATGCCATTAATCAACTATTCCTCAGATTATATGATAATTAAATAAATCCAAACTGTTTTTCTGTAAGCTTAATTTCTTATATCCAGTTAATTTTAAGGTGCAAAATTTTAAAATAGAAAAACTATGGAAAAGATTCCTAATTTCAGCGAAGATCTTCAAAAGTGTCCCTACCATCAGATGCTGCATGCCCAGGACCATGACGAAAACAATGCAGACCACGGTCACCAAAATACCGGCGACTGGGGCGAAATCGATGAGCAAGATGAGGCCGGCACCGACCCAAACCGCAACCAGAAAACAGAAACTGATAATCCAGCTGGGACTGCAGGTTCAGGACAGGTCACAAACACCTGATCCTTTACACCAAAATCAATTTAATCCAATCGATCATCATGAGCGGCGATCTAAATAATAAAGGAACCGCAGGAACGCTCCCGCATCAATATGAACCAGCACCGCCAGACATTGTAAACAAAACCAAATATTCAAAAAAAAAAAACACTAAAAAAAGAGCTGAAAATGTTAATTATAAACACTTTTAGCTCTTTTGATTGTTTTTGATAGCTCTTTTGATTGTTTTTTATTTCTTTTTTCCATTTCTTTTTTCCTAGCTGATTTATCTAAGCTGCTTTATCTACAAAAACTAGTACTTCAACTTTATTCACACAAAAAAGTTAAGACGAATATTGCTAATTTTTCACCAGTTTTAATTTTTATGACCAAATTATTTGCAAATTTATTCTGGTTGGTGGTTTATGAAATAAAAAAACTATTTTTGAAAATAAAAAAGCAGTGGCATTCTTCGCACCTACTGCGAGAAGTTAAGCTAAATAATCCGGACATATTTACATATATAAGTCCTAGTTAAAATAATTTATGAAAAAGACTTTCTACTATGTTTTGATATTGATTATAACTATTTCTTGTTCAGAAAAAAAAACAAAAACAGAAAATAGTATAATTAAGAATAGTAAATCCGAGACGGTTTCTAAAACAGATAATAATGAATTAGAAAACCATTCTGATTGTATATTTGATGACAATTACAAAAAAATAACGGAAAAATGGCTGAGTGAACTTGAAATCAAAAAATATGTTTGGGATTCAAAAATTAACAAAGCGATATTAATTTACAATGGTGATACTTTACATGTATTTAAAGGTGGATGTAACCATTTTATCAGTTCGGTAGAAATTAAAACGAATATTTACCCGAATAAGGAATTAGATACTTCGTTGATAAGAAAAATTAATAATATAGCATGTAAATTTAAATTCAATAATTATTGCAAAAAGATTGTTGAAGGTCAATTTAAAAAAAATAAAAATGGTGATTCATCTTTTTTTTTGGAGTTTGAAGATGATGATCCGGAAGATAATTTAATCTCTGAAGGTATAGAAATTTTAGAAAAAGAAAAAAACACAATTATTAAAATATCAGAGTATTATAATTAATACAAATTCAAAAAACAAAAAATTATAAAAAATTCTCTATAAAGCAAACAATGAATCACGAGCCCTACATGGCTAAATCTATTGAACTTGCAAAAATAGCCAGAAAAAATGGCGATAGTCCTGTGGGATCAATTTGGTAAAAAATGATGAAATTGTTGGAGAAGGTATTGAAGGCGGAAAAACATTTAAGGATATAACTTTTCAATCTGAAATTCAAGCTGTTCGAAACGCCAGAGTATTACTTCAGACAGCCGACCTTTCTGATTGCATTATGTATACAACGCATGAGTGAATGTGCAAAAGTATATTGGAGAGTGAGAAAAGAATATTATTGTAGATGCTAAAATGTGCCACAATCTACCCTCATCATTTCAATTTTCTAATTTCGCCCGACTTCTTCCCATTTTCTGTCCAATTTCTGTTCGTTTTTTTTATCTTATTTTTTTATGTGCCTTTAATTGTCCTCAAAATAATCTGCTAGATGCCAAAGTGCGCCACAAGATGCCAATATGTGCCAAAACCTGTCCATATCATTATTTTTTGTCTGCAGCTCGCATTTCAAGGTACAAATAGGGTACAAATTTTAGCAGAACAAAACCAAATATTCAAAAAAAACACCCACTAAAAAAAGAGCTAAAAATGTTAATTATAAACACTTTTAGCTCTTTTTTTTGTTTTTGTTTTGCGTTATTTTGCGCCTTTTATTTTCCGATGCAGAAATTAACTTTCCTTATTTAATAAGGCTTAAGCAATGTCGAGGTGCAAATAAGGTACAAATTTTACAAAACATAATCTTACAAAAGACACCGGTTTGTTATGTGTCCGATAATTTGGAAAAATATCTAGATTTTCAGAGAACATTTTAATCTAGCAGTAGAGACAAATATAGAAGAAAAAGTACTAAAATCACCAGACTCCACTTAAAATTTCTATACATATCGAAGATTGTTAAGCCAGATGATGGCACAATGTTTTATAAAAAACGATAACATCTGCAAAATAATAATCTAAAAAAATAATGGTATTATTTCAAGGAAAGATCAAAACTTTGGCTATTAAACCACAGAAAACAATCTCAATCTTGATCCTTAAAATACAGCCTTAAAACAAAACAAAACAAAAACAAATGCTATTTTTAGCTTCCCAATTTTCCCATTGAAAAACAGTGGAAATACGCAGATTTGAAATAAATAATAGCTTTATATCTGTTCATCGAATGGCGAGACATTCTCTTCGGATAGATCAATATGAAGCATCTACTTAACCACTACGCTTTTATATTTGTCTATATTTTTCAAAACAATCCCCGTGCCTCTTACTACTGCACGCAGGGGATCTTCTGCAATATAGACCGGCAGGTCTGTTTTCTGGGAAATTCTCTTATCAAGGCCGCGCAGCATTGCTCCTCCTCCTGCAAGATACAGTCCTGTGTTATAAATATCTGCTGCCAGCTCAGGAGGTGTCACTGAAAGCGTTACCATAATGGCATCTTCAATTCGTAGTATTGATTTGTCTAGAGCTCTTGCAATTTCTCTTGAAGTGATCTGCACCTCTTTGGGCTTTCCGGTAAGCAGATCCCTTCCGCGTACCATCATATCAGCTGGAGCATCCTCAAGCGATTCAATTGCTGCTCCCACTTCTATTTTTATACGCTCTGCGGTGGCTTCACCTATATAGAGATTATGATGCGTTCTCATATAATAGAGTATATCTCCCGTAAAAACATCTCCCGCAATTTTTATGGATTTATCGCATATGATTCCTCCAAGCGCAACTACAGCAATTTCTGTAGTGCCTCCTCCGATATCCACAATGATGTTCCCTTTGGGCTGCATAACATCGAGCCCCATTCCTATAGCCGCCGCCATCGGCTCATGAATTAAGAAAACTTCTTTGCCGTTCACCCTTTCGCAGGACTCTTTTACAGCTCTCATTTCAACTTCCGTAATGCCGCTTGGAATACACACCACCATACGCAGTGCGGGCTTAAAAAGATTTTTCTTTATCTCGGGTATATTACTGATAAACCAGCTGATCATTTTTTCCGAAGCATCAAAATCCGCAATGACGCCATCCTTAAGCGGGCGGATAGTTTTAATATTCTCGTGGGTCTTGCCCTGCATTAAGCCGGCTTCCTTACCCACTGCAATGATTTTTCCGTTCCTGATATCTCTTGCCACTATTGAAGGACTGTCGACTACAATCTTCCCTCCGTGAATTATTAAAGTGTTGGCAGTTCCCAAATCCATAGCGATTTCCACTATCATAAAATCAAATAAACCCATAAGTATCGTTTTATTAAAAAACGATGCTATGGGAATTTTATTCTCTTTTCTCTGAAAATCCAATGGATGGAATTATATATAAATCCAACTCAAAATAATATTAACACACTGATTTAAAACCATTAAAAAACAAACAATTAATCTTTTACTTGAAATCGAATTTTAACACAGTTGGCTGACCAGACAAATCAAAAGCGGCTCGCTTTAAGATTTTACATCACGCGCATAATGCTATAATCACTGCACATTTAAACCAAGGGCATCAATATTCTTTTCTCCTTCAAATATGGAACTAAAATTCCTAGCCAGAAAAACAGCACATCTCATATAACTATCCATCCTGATTCTACTGGCCAGCGTGCCGATTTAGGCAAATTAAACTTTTCTTAAGCTTCTTTCTTGCAAAAACAGGGTAAACACCTATTGATTACACCTTTTTTATTCTTAAACTTGCAGCGCTTAAATAAAACTATTTTCATTATTGCTAACTGAATGCAGTGCAGTGCATCAAACTGAGGCTTACCGCGCGTATTGCTGAAATGTGCTGCCGTTCCGTTTTCAATACTAAAATATTCAGCAAGAATCTCTAATGCAATTTAACTTATACCAGCCTATGACAAACTTATACTTTTCACTTCAGATCGGGTTATTTTTCTTTTGCCGCATACCGATTTAAGAATGGCCAGAATTCATTATTCCGCTCCTTCGGAATACTTTTTTTACATCTTCCATATCGCATACCATTTCAAATTCTGGTGCAGATTCTATGCCTGAATCAGACTTTTAAATCTTTAGAATCAAAAACTATGAAAAAAAAACTACTCCTTTTAATCTTTCTATTTGAAATAACAGCATTACTGCACACTAGCAATGCTTCGCCACTTCCCTCTTCTGGCGCTCCGCTGCCGTCTTCTGCAAGACAGTCCAGCGGCCTATTGCCCTATGCTCTCACTCCCAGCGCCGAAGGCATCCTGTATGTCAGAAAAGGCGCTGCAGGCAATGGAAGCAGCTGGGCCAATGCGGCGGGAGAATTAGCCGACGCGCTGCAGGAAGCAGCGGGGAATGCTGCCATTAAGCAGATTTGGGCTGCAGGGGGGACCTATTATCCAAAATATGCCGCCGATTTCGCCAGCACCGATGGCAGGGATAAGTCTTTTGTGCTGGTAAAGGATGTCAAGCTTTATGGCGGCTTTGCCGGAACAGAAACAGAATTAGCAGAACGCAACCTTGGACTGGATGCCAATAAGACGATCTTGAGCGGCGATCTTGGCGCAGCGGACGACTACACAGATAATTCCTATCACGTGGTAATAGCCTCCGGCGATATGGGCAGTGCGGCACTGGACGGATTTACCATTATGAAAGGCTGTTCCGCAACAGGATCCGAAACAAATCGCTTAGCTGTCAACGGCAATAACATCATGCGAATTGCGGGCGGCGGCATTATACTTTACAGCGCATCTCCTGCAGTGACAAATGTAATTATCTGCGGCAACCAGGCGATCGCAGGAGCGGGCATCTACTTTTACAGCAGCAGTACGCGTATGACCAACTGTTTAATCACCGGCAATAATGCCAATGTTTCCGGAACCGGCAATGGAGGGGGATCATTTGCTTACTCCTCTTCGCCTGTATTTGTTAATTCAGTTCTTGCCGGCAATAATGCCGCAGGCTGGGGCGGCGCCTTTGTGGTGTCCAGCTCAACTTTCACTTTTTATAACAGCATCATCTACGGCAATGGAACATCTCAGCCCGCATGGATTATCTCCGGCTCGTACAGCATGCAGTACAGCATGCTGCAGGGAGCTGCAGAAAACACTGCCAGCCACAATCCTGCTTCGACAGATCCACTCTTCATAAATTCTATCCCATACAGTCTTGCGCCTTTTACGTCTGGCAATTACGCTTTAGCGTTTAATAGTCCCCTGATAAATAAAGGATCAAACAGCCTCTACAGCGGTCTTGACTCCGCTTCCAGAGACCTCGTCGGAAATCCCAGAGTCTCTGATTATGCCGGTTCAGGCATTATCGATATGGGGGCCTATGAATTTCAGGAACTGCCCCTTAGCGTTTCTCCCGGCCTGCAGGCTGATATCACGTGCAATGGCGGAAATAATGGCTCGGCATCAGTAGCTGTAGCAGGCGGAACGAAACCCTACATGTACAGCTGGGACACCACACCGGTGCAGACCGCTGCGACAGCATCCGGCCTCAAAGCAGGAACCTATACCGTTACCGTGACAGATGCTCGGCATACTGCACTGACACAGTCCTTCACCATAACCGAACCTCCAGTACTAGCCGTAACGCCAAGCCAGAACGATGTCAGCTGTAATGGAGGAAATAACGGTTCTGCCGCAGTGAGCGTAACAGGAGGAACCGGAGCGTACTCCTACAGCTGGAACACCACACCGGTGCAGACCGCTGCGACGGCATCCGGGCTGAAAGCCGGAACCTATACCGTTACCATAACAGACGCCAATAGCTGCTCGGCAGTCCAGACGTTCACCATCACAGAACCTCCAGTCCTTGCCGTAACGCAAAGCCAGACCAATGTCAGCTGCAATGGAGGAAATAACGGTTCTGCCGCAGTAACCGTCACAGGAGGAACCGGAGCGTACTCCTACAGCTGGAACACCACACCGGTGCAGACCGCTGCGACGGCATCCGGCCTGAAAGCCGGAACCTATACCGTCACTATAACAGATGCCAATAGCTGCTCGGCAGTCCAGTCTTTTACCATCACAGAACCTCCACTCCTAGCCGTAACGCCAAGCCAGACCGATGTCAGCTGCAATGGAGGAAATAACGGTTCTGCCGCAGTGAGCGTAACAGGAGGAACTGGAGCGTACTCCTACAGCTGGAACACCACTCCGGTACAGACCGCTGCGACGGCATCCGGGCTGAAAGCCGGAACCTATACCGTTACCATAACAGACGCCAATAACTGCTCGGCAGTCCAGCCGTTCACCATCACAGAACCTCCAGTCCTTGTCGTAACGCCAAGCCAGACCAATGTCAGCTGCAATGGAGGAAATAACGGTTCTGCCGCAGTAAGCGTAACAGGGGGAAGCGGCGGCTATACTTATGCATGGGACACAGCACCTTCTCAATCAACAGCCGCCGCAACTGGACTTTCTGCTGGAACTTACATTGTAACTGTTACAGATGCTAATTTATGCTCCAAAACACAAAGTTTTACCATAGCAGAACCCGATGCACTTACTGCATCAGCATCTAAAACTGATGTTTCTTGCAATGGAGGTTCAAACGGATCTGCAACTGTAAGCGTTACAGGAGGAACTGGAACTTATACTTATGCATGGTCTCCTTCTGGCGGAACTAACGAAACTGCCAGCGGATTATCTGCGGGAACCTATACTGTTCTTATAAAAGATAGTAACTTATGTGAGACAACAGCAAGTGTAACTATTGCTGAACCTGCTTTACTTACAGCGACAATAGAAAAAACAGATGTTTTATGCAATCAGGCAAATAATGGTACTGCAACGGTAATTCCTTCTGGAGGAACTGGAACTTATACGTATTCTTGGTCGCCATCGGGAGGAACTGCTGCAACAGCAGCCGGATTAAGTCCAAACACTTACTCTGTTACGGTTACCGATGCAAACGGATGTTTTGTAACTGCGTCTGTACAAATTACAGAGCCAGCACCTCTTTCGGCTGCAGACACACAAACAAATGTATCTTGTAAGGGAGGAAATGATGGTACCGCATCTGTAGCGGCTTCTGGAGGAACAGGAAACTACAGCTATTTATGGGCACCTTCCGGCGGAACTGCTGCAACAGCAACCGGTCTTACAGCGGGAACTTATACGGTAACCATTACAGATGAAAACTCATGTTCTCTTACAAATACGATTTTAATTACAGAGCCAGATACTTTAAAATTAACGGCGACTGTTGAAGAAGTTTCGTGCTATAAGGGAAATAACGGGTCGGCTACAGTAAACGTAACTGGCGGTACAGGTTCTTACACTTACTCTTGGGCTCCATCTGGAGGAACTGCTGCCACAGCAACTGGTCTTGCGGCAGGAACTTATACTGTAACTGTAACAGATGAAAACTCATGTTCTATTACAAATACGATTCTAATTACAGAACCAGATGTTTTAAATTTAACAGCGGCTCTTACAGAAGTTTCGTGCTACAATGGAAATAACGGGTCGGCTACAGTAAGCGTAACTGGAGGTACAGGTTCTTACACTTACTCTTGGGCTCCATCTGGAGGAACTGCTGCAACAGCTACTGGACTTACGGCAGGAACTTATACTGTAACTGTAACAGATGGCAATTTTTGCACTGCTTCTGCAGCTGTCGAAATATTGCAGCCAGCAAATCCTGTTACTTTAAATACTGGGTCTGTTGCTGGAATAACTGCAAATGGCGCATCTTTATCTGGAACTGCATCTTCTGACGGAATAAATACCGATAGCGGATCTTGTTTAACAGAAGTTGGTTTTGTATATGCACAGCATGCAAACCCAACTACAGCAGATACTAAAATAAATATTTCTGCCGCATTAGGAACATTCACAAATTCTTTATCTGGACTTAGAGGAAATAGAACTTATTATGTTAGAACTTATGCAATAAATAGTAATGGTTTTGTCAATTACGGAAACGAAGTTAGTTTCACGACTCAAAAATATACTCTTACTATAACTGCAGCAGCGGGACATACAAAAGTATACGGCACAGAAGATCCTGCATTTAATTACACACCGCTGGGTTTTGCTAACGGAGATACACCTTCAATAATTACAGGTCTGCTTTCTAGAGATGCTGGCGAAAATGTTGGAAAATACAATATAAAGCTAGGATCAATCAGCGCTGGCGCAGATTATACAATTGCCTTTACTGGTGCCGAATTTGAAATTACAAAAGCTGACCAAACAATCACTTGGAACCAAACTTTAGAATTTGGATGCATAGATTCTAATAACGTGACTTTAACTGCGGCAGCAGACAGCGGATTACCAGTATCGTACACTATTTCAAATGCAGCGTTAGGGACAATTTCTGGATCAACATTAAACATCACTGGATCAGGAAGCTCAACAATTACAGCTGTACAAAACGGTGACCAAAATCACAACGCAGCTGCATCCGCTGTTAAACCAATAGAAGTAAGCCGCTCTGGACTTGTAACACAACATTGGGCAAATGTGCTATTCTTTGACAATAAATCGAACAATTACGAAGCATGGCAGTGGTATAAAAACGGAACTGCTGTTTCTGGTGCAACCCGCCAGTATTACAGCGAAGTTCAGCCTTTAAACGGAAGCTATTACGTAATTGCAAAAGACAAAAACGGAAATTCAATTAAATCTTGTCCAATTGAGACTACTGGAACAGTTTTTACCAGCAAGATAAAAATTTATCCAAACCCAGTTAAACCTGGAGCTGAATTTACTTTAGAGTGCGATTTCAGCGATTCTCAATTAAATGAATCTGAGGTGGTTATTTATGACATTACAGGAAAATTAGTTCAGACTATTTCAAATGTAAAAGCCAAAAATGAAATTATTGCGCCATCGCAGGCAGCCGTATATGTTGTCGTTCTTAAATTGGCTGACGGCCAGTTAAAAACAATCAACTTATTGGTGAAATAAAAATGAGATTTAATTTAAAATTACAAGCAATGAAAATTAAAACCACCATAGCCATACTATTACTGTGCATTGTCACTATAAAAGCACAGCAAATTAATGTCAAGATTAATGGAGGGCCATCAGGAATTCTTTATGACAGCACTCTTGGAGATGGCAAACTCAAATTTGGCGCAGGAATAGGTGTCGGTTACACCTATTTCTTCAGCAGCCACTGGGGAATTTCGACAGGAATTGATGCAGTGTACAATCAGAACAGTTTTGAACTCAACAACGGAACAACAATTTCAACTTACGAAGTTGATGACCAGACTTCTGCATTTGAGTATCAAGCAACGCCGGCAAACTATAAAGAAGAGCAGCGTTTCATTTCTCTTGCAGTTCCGCTTATGATGCAGTACAGAACATCAATTGCATCTCAAACACAACTTTATTTTGGATTTGGAGGAAAAATTCTGTTTCCAGCAAAACAAACGGCAAAAGCTTCCGCATCTGAGTTGCAATTGAGCGGTTACTATCCTGATATGAATCTTTTAATTGATGATCTGCCTTCTCACGGATTTGGTAAAGCAACCATCTGGCAGGATAAAGCAACTGTAAGCTTAGATCCTTCTTTTCTTTTAAGTGTTGAAACAGGTCTTACTTTCAAACTAAAAGAGAATACACAGCTTTACACTGGCGTATATGCTGACTATGGTCTGACAGAAATGGCAAAAGAAAATGCAAATCTTAACATCGTTGCGTACAACGCCAACGGATTGGATAACATTCAAGCAAATGGTATAAGCGGCAATAGAAAAATTCTTCAAGAAAGCCGTTACTTTTCTGCCGGCATTCAACTGAAATTAGGTTTTATGCTGCATAAAAACAAGCCATTACCCGTACAGCCAAAAGAAGAAGTGGTGACTAAGACTCAAGCGCCTGTTCAAGAAAAAGCGCCTGTGCAGCAAAAAACGGCTCAAACTCCACCAGCTAAAAAGGAACTTACAGCAACTGAGCGCTCGTACATTGAAAAGCCCCTTGCTTTCCAAGAAGTCGGAAACACCGATGTAACCCCGCAATTGGTTGCAAGACTAGATGAAATTGCTAAAATTCTAAAATCAAATAAAGACATAGATCTCAATATTACAGGATACACTTGCGATATAGGAACGGAAGCACGCAATCTTGAAATTGGAATGAAAAGAGCACAGGCAGTTTCAGATTATTTACAGAATAAAGGAATTGAAGCTATTCGTATGCATTTATTTTCGAAAGGTGAAAGCGAACCTTTGGTTCCAAATACTCCAGTAGAAAATAGACTGCTGAACAGAAGAGTAACTCTTACATTAGCAGATCGATAAATTCTGACCCCTTTTTAAAATTTAAAAGCCAGAAAAAGGAGATTTAACTCTCCTGTTTCTGGCTTTTTATAAGATAAATTTTTCCGGTTCTCCAATGCAGACATATATGCACCATGCATAGAAAAATGGAATCAGAATGCTATTGTTCTGATTCTCCATCGGCCATCATCTTCTCGGTTCATCCAGGTCTGCCGTCACTGTATCTGTCAGACTTCCCCTCACTTAAATGAGTATTGGGATCCTGCCGTTTTCTAACCGGCGCATGACCAGATAATAAAAATGTTTTTTATGTTCCGGAAGCACTTCCAGCCCTCCCGAAACATGATTATACGGGAATTTTAAATGAAGAAGAACCTTTTCCGGCTCCAGAGTATCATTTTTTCCGATGCACCAGTAAAGCAGATTGCCATCTTCCAATAATGTTTTCAATGCCTTATCGCGTCATGATACGCGCAGTGCGGAAGACGCCAGCACTCAGGCATCCATTTCCAATTCTTGTTCCGCTGTCATGTTTCTGCAATTTAAAACAGAATGAGTTTTTTAACTTCTCTATCTGAGATGCGTACTCTTGTCCAGTACTTAAATACTGCCTCAAGTCCTTCTGAAAGCTTATCGCTTATCCCCATTACTTTGTGAGCCTGTTCGAGACGGTCTTTTGCATTTGAGGTATGGCGGATGCGCACTGTATTGGTTTTGGACTGCAGGGCGGCATTCAGTGTATTGGCGCATACAATTCGTATCGGCGTAAAGGCGGCCGTAATACTCCCGCTCCCATCGTGGGAGGTGGTCAGGAAAAGATACTTTTCAATTAAATCCTCTTTCCCCACTCTGATATAATCAGGAAGTTTAGCAGTGATAAAAATCCTTTCGCCGGTGCCCAGCGCACCTGCTGTTTCATAGAGAATCCCGTCTCCTGAAACGATGCTGTCAAAAAACGAAAATGCATCCCTGTTCTGCACGATATGATAATCTTTCCCCACGACACCCAAAACGGTATCGGTATCGGTCCGCACAGTGCTGCAGTACTCTGTTATATCCAGCCTTCCTGAAATAATCTCATCGCGGGCCACTATTGAAGCAGAAGGTGTAAAAAGCCTTCTTTTCTCCACTTCAAAATCCAGCCCTGCATGGGCAATTGCCTGCGCGCTTGTCGGATAGTCCTGCACTGTCTGTCCTAAATTATGCCAAGGCTTTTCCTTTACGCTGTAAAAACTGTGTCTTCCTGTCTGCTCGTTAAAATGAATCTGATGTGCCATGATTTCTAATTTTTAAATTATCAAACATTCCCTTAAAAAGGCACTTCATCAGAAGTTTTACCTTTTCCTTTCTCTGAACTGTCCCCTTTTCTTCCCTTCTTTACCCTGCCGGCATCTTCGCTGTCAGTATTACCGCTTCCGTTTCTCTTCGCAAAAGCAATAATACTCATAGAATTCACATGAAAATCAATACTTCCCAGCGGGTTCCCGTCACTGTTAATATACACATGCATTCCCAGCCTGCCGTTTAACAGCACTACCGCTCCTTTTTTAACCCACTGCCCCGCCTTGATACCGATCCAGTACGAGCAGTTAATAAAAGTTGCCACTTCCTTGTACTCACTGCTTCCTGCGGGTTTGTAACGATCGTTAACCGCTATGTTGAAATTCAGCACCTCTTTAATCTCATCGGGAATCTAAGATAGTAAAGTAATGATAAGAAACGCATTTAAACTGCAAGTGGTGTGGAAGTTTAATATGTAGTTATCGACCTTTTGGGGTTACAATACTGAAATGCATGTGCCCATTAGCGATCAGAACTTTAAGGTTCGAATTCTATTTCCACTTATTGGAAATTCAAAATCTCACTAATACGAAAATTAAATATTTAATAGAATTTTAATAAATCAGGGAGGAACCTCTTTCTCTGCAAAGCATAGTTTATAGAACTATCGCACTCCAACCAACATCACCCTCAACGGTCAAAATCAAACTAAATAGATCTAAAACAATTAAAATAATATGTGAAAAACAAAGGAAAAACAACTAACTAACTAACTAACTAACTAACTAACTAACTAACTAACTAACTAACTAACTAACTAACTAACTAACTAACTAACTAACTAACTAACTAACTAACTAACTAACTAACTAACTAACTAACTAACAAAAATGGTTTACCTTTTCATTACGGCTTTAATTTTCTTCTCTCCTATCTTCGACTATTTGTTACTAGAGTGAAACAAAACATTGATTTATTGCTCACACACATAGAAACATTTTCAGATGAAGAAAAACAGACTTTGTTTAATATCCTTGACGCATTTGTTTCCAAGCTTCCCCCTTTACGATGTGAAATAAATAAAGCCGAGCATTGCCGGCTTTATTGCTCTAATTTATTATATAATAATCGGACAAAACCCATTTATCGTCCATTTTATGTACCTGCTGAAAATACGAATAGGGCTTTTTAAGATTTGTTTTTATAATATAAATAAAATAGGCTTCATCCTTGTTTTTGAAATAAATAGGACTTAAATATATTTGTTTATATTGGTCGCTTTCTATGAGTTTAAAAGTTTTATCAATACTATATTTTAAAGCTGTTCTAATCAATTTTTTTTGGTCAATAGATTTTATATTCATTTTCTCTATTTCATAAAAAATAGAATCTTTAATTTCAAATTAATTGGTATCCCAAAAGTTATCGGGTAAAATTGATAACCTTGTTCTCCAATTAATGTACCGTAAATTTCATATTCGTTTTTACTTACTTCTTGAGAATAACTTACACAAGAAAAACAAATAGTTAAGATTAAAAAAATTATATTTCTCATAGTTAGGTTATGTCGCATCTATCAGAATCAAATGTAAGAATTTAAGTTATTTAAAAGTCAAACTGCCAATTTACAGAATGATTTAAAACATAGATATTCCTGGTTTAACCATCTGATTCTTTCTCAACATATGGACAACTTCAATTCCGCTCAATGTTCGTTTGGCCCATTCAAAACTTTTAAAACCTAGTCCATTTTGGATGCGCCATTTTATAAAACGATGGTCTTGCTCTACAATATTGCTGCGATATTTACACTGCCGGATTTTAATCTTTGAGAACGAACGCTTGTTATATACTTTGATCGCAGCAGTATTAGAACCCCTTTTATCAATGTTTATTACTCTTGGCCGGCAATTATTACTAATTGCTTTAATTAGAAAAGACTGGGCGCTCATTCTCTGTCTTCTTCTGGTCAAAAGAAAGTCAACCGTATTGCCTAATTTATCTACTGCCCTATATAAATAACACCAAATGCCTTTTACTTTGATATAGGTCTCATCCAATCTCCAACTTGTACCTACCTTACCTTTTCTCTTCTTCATCTCTGCCTCAAGCAAAGGTGTAAACTTATAAACCCAGCGCTGGATCGTGGCATGATCCACAATCAACCCCCTAATCTTCATTATTTCCTCAACGTCACGATAGCTAAGTGTAAATCGTAATTTTAAAATACACTGCCTGAAGAATTGTAAATTTTGGATAACAATGACCTTTAGTATTCATTTTTTATTAGCTTTGAAAAACCAAAGATAAAACTTAGTCATAGATGCGACAGAACCCCAGCTGCCGGCTGTATGTTAATTTATTCTATAAACCTGAATTTTTCCCAATAGATCAAAGCTCATATCATAAGCTTTTTGCTGGAGATAACTTTCATCTGTAAGCACCGCAGGCATAACTTTATAAATGATATCACTGCCGCTCTGCAGTGCATTATTTCCAGATAAAATAATACCGCACGGAAATAAGGAAGTGCTCAATGAATTCAAGGCAAATATATTGCGGCCTTCCTCTTTGGCCTGATGGATAAAATACTGACCTGGGAAATTACTTTTATTCAGATCAATGTACCTCTTAAACTCTTCAATTTCAAAGTCCTTTAATGGAACTCACTGTATCTGCAGATCACTTATCACGGCGGCCTTAAACCAGGTAATATTGACCAGCATCCTTTTAGGATCCGGGCCGTATTTGAAATAAGCCAGCTGTGTATTGATGCTGTACATTATGCTTGAATAATTTATGGTCAAACTTCGGAGATCGGCCCTTTTATAACGTAAAGAAAATAATTCTCACAGTCCCTATTGGACACAAAAGAACTCAGCCTCTCTTTACAGCACTAACATACTCTAATTGTGCCATAAAAAAAAATATTAAAAGAAATTTAGAACCATTCTAATAGTCTTTTTCGTTCAATATTATGTTTTTTCAAAGTAACTTTACTTATGAAAAAAGCATAAAAAATGGCTGTTATCAAAAATGAAAACGATTTAAGGCAGGCACTCAAAGAAATTGACCAGAGCATCAGCCGGCTCAACAGCCGGAAAATAACAGCGTTTCTTGAATCGCTCGCCCTGCATGAAAGAGAGGACTATTCTACTGACTATCTGCAGTGGGAAGAGATTCTTATTGTGGTTCCAAGCCGCACTATTTTAAATGATTTAAAAAAATATAAAGTCCTAATATCCGGTATTTCATTTGCTGTCAATACAAATGCAGCACAGATCCATATTTATGATTTTAAACAGTGGGAGAACATGACCCGCAATAAAACGCAGTTTCAGATCCGCGAGCTTCTGAAAACTAATTTTGGAGGAGTTCCCAAAAAACCTGAAGACCGGGACTGGACCAAATTATTTAAATAAAAGCAGCTATGAAAGATGAAAATCATTATATAGACAGAAGCGGCTGGCTCAGGGCAGCTGTGCTGGGAGCCAATGACGGTATATTATCCACCACCAGCATAGTGATCGGCGTTGCGGTCGCCAGCGTGACAAGAGAGCCGGTACTGCTGGCCGCAGCTGCAGGACTGACAGCCGGCGCGCTTTCCATGGCAAGAGTAAAAAGGACAAAAAAGAAACTGAAATAAAAAGACTAACGACAGAGATAACAGATTACAAAGCTTTATAAAAAAAAATAGAGGAAAAAGATCGGCAGATTTAGACACTATTATCAATGAATACGGAAAGTTGTCAGCTATTAAGCTCCTTGAGAGATGTCCAGTATTTTGGCACCTGAAAGATTTATACTTGTTTATAAGAGAAAATCCTCCGCCGGCAGAAAGTAAAAACCACGCTCTATAACCAGAAAACCAGCCCGGCCAATATTGAAAAGGAAAATTAACTTGGGCAGATAAAGCAGATCCAGCCGGCGTATTTATGAGGGTCTCCTGATTGGAATAATGGGCCGTAAACTATCGGATTGAAGAATAAAAAAATGATATGCATATAGAAAAACGCGAAACTGGTCTTAATATGACCCAGACCCTGAAAAATCTTATCAGAGAATATTACAGCTGTGAGGATACCGCACGCCGCGGCATCCCTACTGTATGCTATTTTGCAGAAAAACTCGGCATGGGTTATGAATATTTTGAAAATCAGGTCTTTAAACAAACCGGCTTATCAGCGGAAGACTTCATATCTTCACAGCTTGCAGAAACAGCCAAATTAAAACTTTTTGACACATCCAGATCCATTGCATTTACCGCTTGTGAATTGGGTTTTAAAAACACCAATAAATTTGCGCGTTTCTTTAAGCAGAAAACTGGATTTACACCCTTCAGGTACAGAGAAATAATAACAAAAAAATTTACCGGCAGGCAGTAAAGCTCCCGTTTTCTGTAACACATGTTCTAATTAAAAAGAGAGGAAGCCGAAGGTCTTGAAGATCCCGATAACTTAATGTAAACCTAAGCTTAAAATATACTGCCCGCAGTATAATGGACCTCGGATAGCAAGGACCTTTCGTATTCATTTTTCGACTGGATTAAATTCCAAAGATAAAAGTTATTCTCAGATGCGACAGCAGCAAAAAAACTCAAAAGTCCAAAAAAATGATTAATAGGACTGAATGTCACATTGAAATAAGTAACAGCAATTTTTAAGCACTTTCTATTAGTAACTATTCCGCTTATTTTCTAAATCTTTAAGTACAAATCTCCATCGATGAAGATTGTTTATCATGATCAATATTCTCACTATAATAGAAAATATGATAATACTGGTTACAAGTATAATGGTTAAAGACAGAAAAGACTGCATTGATGTTTCTATTAGAAGTACAAAAGCAAAAATTGCACTAATCATAAGGGTTGTTTTTTTATGACTACATCCTGCCCCAAGAAATAGATGGTGTAAATGTGATTTGTCGGCACTAAAAGGAGAATCACCTCTTTTAATTCTTCCCATATAAACTCTTAAAGAATCTAAAACCGGAATTGAAAAAAATAAAATAAGCAATAAAACGGTGCAACTGCCAGAGGAGTGTTTATTACCGATTTCGTGTTTTTGCAAAAACTTAATTGCTTCACTAATTAAGATAAAGCCAATGAACAAAGAACCGGAATCTCCCATAAAAATCTTTTCACTGCTTAAATTGAATCTTAAGAAACCTAAAAGGGCTCCAATAAATAGTGTACTGGAAAATGCCAGATTATAATCATTAAAATAAATTGCAATAAGAAGAAAGATTAAAAAGCCTAAAAGCGACAGTGTTCCTATTAAACCATCAACTCCATCCATGAGGTTAAAAGCATTGACAACACCTGTGATCATCAAAATTGTTACCAGATATTGTTGCCAGATTACAATTTCATAAACTCCAAACACTCCATAGAAGGATGTTATTCTTGTACCTGAAAACGCAATTATCAGCGCTAAAAGAAACTGGATCGTCAATTTGTATTTTGCACTGAGGTCTTTTTTGTCATCGATAACACCAACAATTAACAAAACTATCGCCGATGCCAATATTGGAAGATATTCTTTAAGGAATGAAAATCTGTAATTTGAAACAAAAATTGCAGTAAAAACGGCTAAGGCAATTGAGATACCGCCTACTAAAGGTACTGCTGCCAAATGAACTTTCCTGTAATTAGGTTTGTCTACAAGATTAACTTTAATGGCAATATTTTTAACTGCCGGAATAAATATCAGGGTCAAAATTAAGGATAAGAATCCATAGGATAAAAATTCAAATATTATTTTCATGATCTGTTAGTTTTCGTAAAACAAATTACTATTCTGCAAATGCAGCAATTGAAAATCCTGTAAAAAAGAAGTGTTCAGGTTTTTTAATTCAGAACAAACGCTTACTTTACTTTTACTTGAGAGCGCTTCTTTAATCAACAATTCATATAGTCTGGAGATAACTTTCCAAGTGTAACGTCTTTCGGCAATTAAGGACATTTCATTGGCTATATCTGCTAGTTGGCTTTCTGATGTTGCGCCTAGCTCTTCAACTAAGTCTTCTAAAGAGGAGAAATAAACAGCCTTACCTTCTGTGGTTGTAATATTATAAGAGACTTTAAAAGCGAATACAGGCAGTTTTAAATACATCGCTTCTACAAGAGAAGGATTTGTTCCTCCCGCAGAATGTCCGTGAATGTATAATGAAGCGTTTCCTCTAATTAAATCTATTTCACGCTGTTCGTATATGGGATCCAATAAATGAATGTTCTCTACATCTTTATACATTTTCTTCAATTTTTGTCCGTAATCACTATTTTTCCAATTGCCAACCAGAACTAAGGTCATTTGAGTTTGTATTTTAAAGGCTTCTAATACTAAATGCACATTATTTTCCGGTTCGATTCTACAGACTTTTACAGCATATTTTGTTTTCAAAAACGGGTACTTTTCAAAATCATCACTTTTGGGTAATACTTTCATCGTATGGTCAGCTCCATACTCAATAACGCGGCTTAATGTTTTGTACCTAACGGCTGTATAATCCTGAATTGACTCATTATCTGAAATATCGATATGCGAGAACCTCACTGCTATCATTTCTGACCACCATAAGTATAGTTTTGCCAGTAAAGACCATTTATCTCTCTTCCATTCTATACCGTCGATAGAGATTATAATTTTCTTGTTAGTAAACAATCTAATAAAAGGCAGCAGCCAGGCACCTGCTACACCTAATATTAATAAAATATCGCTGCTCCACAAAGCATGAAGCATTGATAGAGAATCATAGGCAATACTCTGAATTCCATTTGCTTGTAGTGGAATATAAGTCAGCTTTGCTCCTTTATAGGATCGTAATTGCTCTTCTTTTTTATATTTCTTTTTAGAACAATAAACTCTAAAATCATACTTATCAGATAGGTTACTTACTAAATGTTCTGCAAGGGTTTCAAATCCTCCATATTTTGCAGGTAAACCTACTGTGCCAATAATGGCGATTCTTTTGTTTTTCATAGCCTATTCGATTTTAAATATTCTTTGCCAAAATCATACAAAACACCTAAACACTTAAAATACAACACCTTAAATCAATTCGCGTTTTACAAAAATTCCAAATTTTGGATTCTATTCTTTTTAATGGAATATAATTTCGGCTGATTTTTTTTCAAACAATTCTAAACTATACTCTTTACTCAACTCAACAGCGCTGCAGCTCATAGATCTATATAATTCCTTGTTCTCAAAAAGCTCGTGCAGCTTATCAGATATTTGATCAATCCTGCTGCTTTCAATCAAATAACCATTTTTGCCTTCTGTAACAAGTTCTGTAACTCCGCCAACCGGAGGCACAATTGCAGGAAGTCCATAAGCCATAGCTTCAAGTATGGTTAACCCAAATGTTTCCACCCAAAGTTTAGGGTCTGACAAATTCAATACAACACTTGCTTCTCTATAAAATAAATGTGTATCTGTTTGTGTTGGATAAATGCATAGATTTTCGGGAATTTTTACATGCTTGAAATAGTTATTTATTTCTAAAACTGATGCATTGAGCACCAGTTTAAATAGGTATTTTGAATTCGCCTGCGCTAATTTTAAAAATTGATCTACTCCTTTATATGCCTTTAATGAGCATAACATTAAAATAATTTTTTCTTGTTTATCTGTCCTTTTACTGGCAAAAGCTGATTTTACAAAATCCTCTTCTAAAACATTATAAATTACTGTTTTTTGAATATTTACCGGTTCTTTATCGGCTAAAAAATTAGAAACATAAACAACCTCATTTGCAAATAAATCCAGTACTCCAAAAAGAAATTTCTTTAATAATAGCGGCTTCATGCTGGTTTCATGCACATGATAAATCACTTTATTTCCTCTTATTTTTCCGGCAATAGCTGCTCCAAAGGGAAGTACGGTATTGATATAAACCACGTCGTTCTTTTTTAAACTAAACAGCAATTTAAAAGCAAGTAAAAATTGACTGGTCATAAAAAATAACAATCTCAGCACGGAATTTTTCATAAACCTATACCAGTAAAAATTATATTTTACATCAGGCAGCCCTGATAAAAAACCTTCACGTCCGCTACAGGTGTATAAATGGAGTTCTATATCTCTTTTAGCCCAGCCGGTAAGCAATTGTTTCAATACTTTAGGGCTTCCGCTGTAATCGTTTAATAAATGAACGGCAATAACTCTCATGTTACAAATTGTTATAAATTGCATTTAAATGTTCTCCCCTGCTCTCCCAGGTAAATATATCCAGATACCGCTTTCTTGCACCAGCGCTCATTTCTGAGAATAATGTCTCATTTAAGTATAACTTACTTAACGCCTGCTTTAAATTAAAAATCGAGGAAGTATAATCAGACTCAGGAATTACAAAACCACATTCTTTTGTAATGTACTGGCCAGGACCAATGTTATCAAGACATATTACAGGCAAGCCAAATGATAAAGCTTCTGCCACCACCATTCCTGCACCTTCATGTGATGGAAACAGAAATAATGTTGCTCTTTCATAAAGCTTCATTAGTTCTTTGCGTTCTATCCATTCGATTATTTCAACATTGTCCTGCACATTATGTTCTTTTATTATTTTTTCATAGAAACCTCTCTCAGGTCCTGATCCAACCAATGTTAGTTTGCAATTGGCACGTTCTGATAAAGAAACGGAGTCCAAAAACGCAATAAAAGAACGAATACTAAGATCAAAACCTTTTAGTGGTACAAAGCGTCCGACACTTATAACTTGGAAGTGGCTTTTTTTATCCTTACTGCCTTGACCAAAATCTTCTGACGCTACTGAAGGAAACACTGAATAGGAGCTTCCTTTTAGATTTAGTTTTTCTACCACTCCAGTATTCATACACCATATATGGCTTGCATTACTTACTGTTTTTTTAAGTGCAGCTGAGTAATTCCAGAATAAATTCTTTATCAGCCAGGTAATACGATCTTTAATAAAGTATTTTACTGAATAAGGTTCTAAATAAACAGATGGAATAAGAGGATGATGTCCCACTGGTCCCCAAACCATAGGTTTTTCCAGTTTCCATAAAAAACTTGGCGTCCAGTCGTTATGAAAATTTACATTGTGCACAATATCAAAAACGAGTTTCTTCTTTTTAATATGAGTTACAATTCCTTTTTGCCACATACAATAATACAACATGGCGCCGTGGCTGCCTTTTTTCCAAAACCTCATCCAATATGGAAGATCAAAATAAATAAAACTAATATTGTTATAGACTTCATCAGGATTTTGCTTCATATAAGATTCAATTGCCTCCTGGTTATTTTCTCTGGTAACGGCAAATACTTTATTAAAACGGGCGATCTGTTTTATAAAATTCCATCCCATTGCATCTTCTGATCCTTTAAAAGGATTTACGGCATAGCAGCTTGCCAGAATGATTTTAGTACTCATAATCTCGATTTTAAAAGTTTAGAAGGAACGCCTCCAATAATAGAGTTTTCAGGAAATGATTTAGTAACGACACTTCCGGCGGCTATCACACAGCCGTCTCCAATTTCTACCCCGTCCAGAATGGTTACTTTGCTTCCAATCCAGCAATTTTTGCCAATCATTATTCCGTTTCGCGTAACTCCCTGATGCCGTATTAAAATCTTATTCTTCTTGTAATTATGATTCTCCGGATGGCAGCTAAAATACTGCCCAACTATACAATCATCTCCTATTTCAAGACCTCCAGCCCCACCGAGATAGGCAAACTCACCAATACCCACATTATTCCCTATTATAATACTGTCTCCTAGATTATTTAATGAGGTTGAAATTATTATTCGGCTAAAGGCTCCTACGCTAACATTGTCGCCAAACCAAATCCCATTCTTACCCAGCGCCGAAATAGCGACATAATTGCCTAATCTTAAAAACCTGCCCCAATGTATTTTTGAAGGATTAAAAAAAGTTACGGCTTTGCCCAGCATAAGTCCTTTGGCTTTCTTAAAATAAAAAACGACAAATAAACCTCTGATAATGGTCAGACCTTGTATCCAAAAAAATTGTACCAGAGCCAGGGTGTCTAAGCTGTCATCAAGGCTAAAATTAGGATTGCGCAGCCTTACCAGTTTTTGTAAAAGAGTCTTCATATCAGCTATTGATTAAAGTTTGTAAAACAATACTCAGGGTCAGATCTATTTCTTTATTTTCGATTGTTTTATAAACTGTTGTGCTGTTTATTTTCTCCAGTTTGCTAAACAGACTGCGGTAGTTAGTGGTTAATTCATTTATAAGTTTCTCGTCTAACTCTTTTTTCCGACTAAGAATAGTTTCTGAATCTGCAAAAAGAAAAAAATTGAATCTCGGTTTTAGCAGTAATTTATATCCCAAGAATGATATTTTTTTAGATAAAACAAGGTTGCTCCTTTTGCTGTCTTCTATAAAATCAAAATAGTAGCGATCATAAATTACCACATAACCTCTAATGGTATATTTTATAAAAATCACAAACTGACCAAAAAAATAATCCGTATAATAATAGGTAAAACGCAGTAAAGAAGATAACCTGCTTTTATTAGTTCCTGAGTGAGGAAGTGTGTTTTCAAAATTTTCCTGAGCCATTTTTCCTCTAAAGAGGACACTAATAATAGGCAATACAGAAGGACGATGGCGCAAAACAACTACTGGTTTTCTTAGTTGTTTTTCTATCATATTTTTTACATTTTCAATTATGGTAGATTTTCCGGCTCCATCTACACCGCTAAAAGTTATTACATATCCTTTAGAGAAACTTCTAAAAATTGTATCATAGAGATAATAAAATACATTTCTAAAATAATAGATCCCTTTATTTTCTCTTTTTTTTCGAAGTTGTTTTATTAAATCTGTTTTATTCAAACAAACATCCTGAATATCCTGATCGCCATCATTTTTTTCGATTTGATATGCTCCCTGTTCTTCATATATTTTGTATTTTTCAGGAACTGATGAATTATTCAAAATGTAAAATGCATTTAGATAATTTTGAGTATCTAAAAATGACAGCTTTTTCACTCCAAAATTATTCATACAAGCATTTTCTAGTGCTTTTCGGGCATCCATAAAAACTATATTTCTTCTTTTCAATTTCCAGATTAAATCGATGGATAAAATGGATCCATCAATCATTACCAGTTGTAAAGTGTTCATAAAAGATTTTTTGTTCTGAGATACTTTTACAACTAATGAATGATTTTTAACTAACCTAAAGATTGATTCAGAAAGACCTTTATTGATTAAGATATCAATGTCAGAGTTCCTGCTAAGCAGATCAGGATATGTATTTGGAAATTTTATTGCCGCATATTCCTGATTTTGCAATGCGTCGAAAATATCCATAATCACAAGTTCTCTGGCTGTTTTCTCTTTAATAAATTCATTTAAAGCATCATTCCATACTTGTAATAACCAATCTACCTGTGTATGCCACTTAGGCTGAAAAGAATATATTCTTAAATAACTCATACAATTGATAAGCAGATAAAACTTTAAGTATTTTTTGAGTATTGCTAAATCATAATTGAATAGGAAACCTGCAGACTCACCGCTGCATTGTTCTTTTATATCCTGATAAATTTCTCTCCAGGATTTACGATCTACTAAAATACCTTGTTGTATAATGAAATGAAAATAATCAAAGCCTGTTGATCTGTCAAAAGCAAATAACTCCCAATCGTATAATGAAATTTTTTCTTTGTTCTCAAACATATTCCATGAAGTAAAATCGCCATGAGAAAGAGATACATTAATATAATCGTCTTTAGAAATGTCATCCAAGAGCATCAAAATTTTTCTCATTATGTTTTTAGGAATTCTCTCATCTGTGATTTCACTAAAATTAAACTTCAGCTCATTAAATAATTTCCAATCTTTAATTTGTATTAAATCACGTCCTTTAAAATTCATTTCGGTCAATGCTTTTAGATGAGCAATTTCAATTTTTTTAGTACGTTTTCCTCCACAGGTTATATCTGAAAGTTGAATTACGTGCTCTGAAATTTGTTTTGACTTTGGTATATGAAAGAAATCAAAATTTAAATTAGATAAAACTTTATGCTCAGATCTAATTAACCTTTTTGAATTGGCAGTAGCTGCTATCTTAAAGAAGGATGCATCAGTATATAAAACAGCTTTATTGTTGGCACCAGCAGTTCCTGTAAATAGCGCCCATTTATCTGTACAATCAAAAAAGGAATTTTCCTGTTTTTTAAAATAATACGTCTTTTTATTGAAAACTATTTTCTGCACTTTTAATCCGAAAATTATTTTAACCGCCAACGTGAAAATTTTAGATCGAATGCCTCCTACATTATAAAATTTCAAGAAAAGAGGCTGACTATTGCTGGCATTCCAAATCCATCTAATACTGCCATTTGGATTTTTAATAAATAAAACATCCTGAACGACATCCTGTTCACTATTTTTTTGATTAGAAATAGTGTATCCGACTTTGTTAAATATATTTTCCATAATAAAAAAGTTTTATTAATCAATGTATTTGGAAAATCGTGCCTAAAACCTAAACACTTAATAAACAAGGACCTAAGAATAATTTATTGCTATTTAAATTTCCATATTTTGGAAAAAAAACATTATTTTGGAAATTAATCAGATGACAAGATCGGGTCTTCTCTTTCTTAAGTAAATTTTCTGCTGCGAGGTAAAATGTTTATTACTTTTAAAACAAACTGAAAAAATAATCATTTGATAAAACAAAATCCCATAATTACTTTCGCCAAAAATTCCAAATTCAGTAAACGAATTTATAAGAACAGGAATCAGCATACCAATGAGCATTAAACGATTTTCTTTATCCTCATAAAAAAAAGCCCTGAGTGTAAAGAACATCTGAAAAATTGCCGTGCACAGGCCGATAAATCCTAAATTCATTAGTACCTGCATAAAAGTATTATGTGTCATTTTACCGGGATAAGTATGTACACTTTGGAAAAACTCTTTATAATCAATTCTCATATAGCCAAAGCCCAGCAGAGGTTCTCTGGGCAAACCTTCTGTTATGAGTGCCTGCCAAAATGGTAATCGCCCTGTTAAGGTTAATATCTCGTCCAGACGCTTTTGATCTCCGCCTTTTAAAATAATTTGATTTACTGCAAACGGAACAACCATAAGCACTCCTGCAATAATAGCCAGTTTTAACCCTTTGTTTTTAGTTTGATTAATATGGAAAAAAATAATTAAAAGAACCCCGATTAATGATGATCTGGAACCTGTCATAAATAAGGCATAAAAAATCACCAGAATTTTTATAATAGTCCATACTTTTCTTTTTTTTCGGTACAAATCAAAAATAAGACAGGCAGCACCAACCCCGGCAAGCATTCCCAATTCATTGGGATTCATCATCACCCCACCCAGTCTGGCCTCTTCTCCTCCATTGGTAAGCCTGAAAAAGGTATCGGGATCAATCCACATTCCCACAACAAAAATGGTCTGTAATACAAATACTGAGTTGCCTAAAAGATGATAAAGCCGGATAGTATGCCCTTGAAAAAAAACGTCTAACGTTTTTATACTTTTGATGAAAAAGAAAGCAAAAACCAGACTTTGAAAAGTCATAAACCATTGTAAGGCACTAAATCCTGGATTGGTGCTCCACATAAAAGATAGAAATCCCAGACTCAAATAGCCAAAATAAAATAAGGGAGAAAATATGTTTTTATAATTTAACGTGTTTACTGCTCCATACCTTATTATTTTATAATAAATCGCAATCGAAGAAAGCATAAGTCCCATTCGTCCAGCTACCTTTATAGCTCTGGTAATAATTACATTTTCGCTCCATGTAAAAAAACAAGCTATCATAAGCAGTAAAACAATAAACATATAATTGTTAACTGTCTTTAAAAAAGGTTCGTGATTAATGGTTTGCTTTTCCATCATATTTGGTATAAATCAGTATTGAATTTTAAAAGCAGTTTATTCCAGTTATAGTTTTCTTTTACCATGTTTATTGCATTACGCTGCATGGCTATAAACTCTTCCTGTTTGTTGTAGACTGCAAACATCTCACTCATTGCTTCTTCTAACTTTTTAATGTTTTGAGAATAAACTGTTCTGCCTGAATTATATCTTACCACTTCGGCGCCAATATTTGTTGCATCCGTTACGATACAGGGTTTTCCATAACTGGCTGCTTCAATAACCGAAAGCGGCAGCCCTTCATTTCTTGACGGATGAACGAAGACATCCATTCTTTGTAATAATTCATCTTTGTCCTGGCCAAATTTACTTCCGTAAAGTATCACACTATTGTCTAATAAATTTCTGGAAATAATATGCTGTAGCTCAAATTTCTCCTTACTGTCTCCCAGAATCCACAGCATAGAAGACGGTTCTTTTGCATGAAATTTTTTGAATGCTTTTATCAAAGTATCTAAGCCTTTAGTGTAAATATCCAGCCTGCCTATAAATCCAAAAACAATATTATCTTCTTTGACTTTCTTTAACTCTATTACAGGATTATTTTCGAAACCATAAGGAAGCAGAATGATGTTTCTGGTATTAAAAATTCTTTTTAGACCATGTACTTCGCTCTTGCCGATACAATGAATATGATGGGCTTTCTGAAGTATTTTTTTTTCGAAAAAATAAAAGTAAACCTTCTTTACGATACTGTTTTTTTGCATCGCTATGGTATTATAAGCTCCGTGCGGGGTAAAGACAACTTTTATATCATGCTTAAAAAACAATTTTACTAAAGTATAATATACAGGTATCCAGCCTCCATGAAGATGAAAAATGGCTTTGCCTTTTTTATTGATTACTGCTTCTTTAAGTTCTTTTGAAATGAAAAAAGGAAACTTTCTTTTTTGAAACAATCGTGTTTCAAAATTACGTGTTTCAAAATTTAATTCCAGATTTTCAGTAATGCCCCAAATAGCTGCTTTTACTCCAAAAACAGCTTGTTTTTCTGCCAGCTGATGCACTACTTTGTTTACCCCATTCATTCTTTGGGGATTTGCTTTTCCGAGAATCAGGTGAATTATTTCCATAACTGAAATTGTTTTTTGTGTAATTGATATTTCCAATATAAAACCATAATAACCTGATTGATTATCAGTCCCGTCACAGCTCCATAAAGTCCAGAATATCTTAGTAAAAAATGAAAAGTAACCAGAGAAGTAATAAAAGAGAATAAATACCCCGTAAAAAAAATCTTATTGAGCATCAATATCCTCACTGCAATTCGTATTGGATATCCCAAGAAAATAAAAAAATAAAGCACCGCTATCATTTTGATTACATAACCATAATGCTCATATTTCTGACCACCGGCCATGACTATTATTTGATTTGAAAAAATAAAAAACACCAATGTTAATAAGCCAAAAATGATCGCGCCTGTAAAAGTTAACCTGAGCAGATATTCTTTTGCTTCGGTAACATTCTGATGGTATAATAAAGCTATTTTAGGCAGAAAATAATTTTCAATTGTCTGCAATCCGATATTGATAATACCGAAAAAAGATTGTACCAGCCTTAAAGCCCCTAAAGCCTCAACACCCAGATAAATTCCGGCAGTTAATATAAAAAAATTGCTCGAACTCCATTGTACAACTGCCACACTTAACAGCCACTTCCCTTCTTTTAAATGAGCTGCCGCATACAGCCTCCATAGAATGGGTTTTTCGTAGTTCTTTATCATAAATAAAAATCCCGGCAAGGCTGCAATCAAATTACTAAGTCCGATAATAAGTAATACTTGCGACAGGTTTATGGTATCCAAAACCAAAATCAAAACAACCAAAACCAGCAACAGAATATCCATGATTAATACCGCTTTAATTCTGAATAAACCCAAAAGTAATTTTCTAAAAAAATCATTAATCAAAAATCCTGTCACAAAACAAATCAATGCACCAGTGCCTAATTGAAATAAACTGTTTTTTATAAAAAAATGGGATAGTATTACTATGAATACTGGGGGAATAAATAACAATAAGACTATCCCGAGAAATAAAGCTGTGATGTATTGTTTTCTCTTTTCTACTTTTACAGCCATAACCTGAAATGGCTGAATAACCAAAGCATTCATAATACTTACTGCTAAGTAAAGAAGCAGTACTATTGAAGAGTACAGACCAAAACTTTTAATATCCAGTTTTTGCGCGAGCAAAAGCGTCAGGCAAAAATTAGTTCCGCTGCTAATTACCTGGTCAGCAAGCGCCAAAAACGAATCTTTGGCTATTAATGCTTTTAGTGTATGCATTTTTTGTAAAAATTAGCGTTGAAAATATTTGTTATAGATTTTTTTGACAAACAAAAAAATACTTGGATTGTAACCTGCTTTATTGAGTATAAACGACAGGTTTGGCAAATGATATTCTTCCTGCAGTAACTCAATGCTTATTATGGTTTTCTCTGCTGTTCTCCGACTGTCCAGCACAACGAAATTTTGAGATGCTAAACTCATAAACAACAGAGCCAGTCTACCTTTATTTACAGCCTGATTATGAATAACACAGAGGTCGTAATTTTTCATTTTGTCTTCGATTTCATTTTTAAACACTGATTGGGTTGCCCTTAGATATTTGGAGCCCGATATATTGATGTAATTGTTATGATCCATCTGATTCTCCAGTTCACCAGTAGTATCAACTACCAGTACCTTTCTTCCCTGAGTACAGAAAGCCTTGATCAGATTTTTAGAATGAAACAAATGCTCTCTTGTTTTGTCATAAGAACTAATGGTGATAATATCTTTTTGCTGTACCAGTCCTTTCAGCTCCATTTGTAATGCTTCTTTTAAAAAATGATCTTCAGTTAGTTCGCTTTTTTTTATATACGGTGTTGCAATTGCAACAGGAATTGTACTGTTTTTTTCTATGGTATAGGTATCATTTACTTTTGCTTTTGCAAAATGAACTGCATATATTAATATTACAGAACCAAGCATTCCCATAATAGCCGCAACAATAATGATTATGGACCGAACTGGAGAAACCGGAGCGGTAGAAATTTCTGCAGGGCTTATCACTTTATGAAAAGCAATTTTAGCTGATTTTGCTATTTCGGCGTCAATTCTTTTTTCATTGAGAAAATTATAATTCTTTTCGTATAAATTAAAATCCCTGTTTAAAATGGTTAATTTTCTCTCTTTTTCAGGAAGCCCTATAAAAGCTTTTTCAGATTCCTTAATTTCACCCGAAAGCTCAGCATATTTTATCTGCAGATTATTCTCAGTATTCTTTATGCTTTCAATTTGGTAGTCTGTTAAATCTTTTAGCTTGGCATCAATCACTTTTACTTTTTCATTTTCAGGAGTATAGGTAAGTAAAAGGTCTTTTTTTTCTGCCTGTAAGTTCTTCATATTCTTAACCATCTCAGTAGAGAGCAGATCTGTAAAGGCTTCAAAATTTGGCGCTAAGTCCAGGAAACTGCCTTTGCCGCCGGCTATGTATTTATTTAAATCCTTAATGGCATCAAGGCTCATTTTCAAATTGGTTTTTTCTATTTTTAACTGTGCAATTTTTCTTAAATCTGTCTCTGTTTCCTGCGGTATATTAACAATATGCTCTTTGTCTTTAAAATTTTGAATATTATTTTCTGAAGCAGCCAATTTCTTATTAGAGCTCTTGATCTCTTCTTTTAAAAAATCAACTGTCGTATCTGCAGCCCTGAATTTACTTTCGATATAATCTTTTACATATACTTCTGCCAGTTTGTTTACAAACATTGCCGCCTTCTCCGGGACATTGCTTTTTAGATTTATACGTATTACGGGAACATCTTTATCAACAGATACAATATCAAGATTTTTATTAATCTTATCCATTAACTTTTGTTTGCTTAAAAACTCAAACTCATAAGAATCAATAATTTTCAGGTCTTTTTTGTATTTTATAAAAGGTTCATTCAAATGAATTAAAATAATACCTCCTTTAATTGTCATAGGTTTTCCAAAGGAACCTTTTATCCCTTTTTTTGAATCCGGATAAAAGAAAACAAACTCTTTAGTCGAAATCACATTTACACCGTATTTTTTATCAAGTGCATCTGCAGTGCGAAATGTCCCCTCTATTAAAATGGGAGAGTTCCTGAACAATTCGACTGATTGAAAACTTCCTTTTCTGTATATTTCCTTATTAAATGGCAATTCATCAATAGCTCTTCCTATTAGTAATGCTGATTTTAAAACTTCAATTTCTGTTGCTATTTTATTTTCTGAAGCAAAAACATCAAAATCTTTAAAAAGATTGGCGCTGGGAACTCCTTCCTGAACATCCGCCAGTTTTAACTTTGCTGTACTCTCATACAAGGGAGTTACATAATTAAGGTACTTTTTTGCAGCCAATACTGAAATTGCCACAGCTAAAATTATAATGGGAAGCCCTCTGAAAAATGGTTTTAATATTCTTAAGTTCTCATTCATATCCTTTTGTTTTATAATACTCCCATAATTATTGCTGCCGCGCTTATTGTTGTTGTCAGTGGAATAATGGTGGCTATTCGTTTATCAAAATCTTTATTCTTTTTAGAAGGAACAATAACAATGTCGCCAGGATGCAGTTGTATATTTCTATATACAATATTATCTCCCAGAGTAAGGTCTAAATTAGTAACTCTTACATTTTCACCTTCTTGTCTTAAGATTTTAACTGACTTTAAATTGGCATAAAACTCAAATCCTCCAGTTTTGCTGATCATTTCCAAAAGGCTTACATGATCTTTGTCTATTGCCACTGTATTTGGATTTCGAACTTCTCCTAAAACAATAATCTCTTTGTTGAGTACCTTTACATCTACAATAGGATTAACAAGCCATTTTTTAAGCCCTGTTTTCAGCATTTCTTTTACTTCCGGAATGGTTTTACCCAGAACATTTATTGTTCCTATTTTAGGCATTTCGATAGTGCCGTTTGTATCTACCATCAGCCATTTGCCATAGACTTCGTTTGAATTATAAATTCCGTAAACAGAACCAACACTCAAATTATCTTCTCCCCATACAGATATCGATATTTTATCATCTCTTCGTATTTTATATTGATAATTATTATCATATTCAAAATACTGTTTATCATTTGTTTCTGTTTTACTAACCAGTAAATTCTGTGTCTTACAGGAACAAAAACATAAGGCTATAACAAGTAAAGCGGCTAGTTTTTTCATAAAGGAAATTGATTAAAAAATCGACAATAAACGTTTGATAAAGCCAGGATAGTTATTTTTCAGCTGCTCTTTTACAGCAATTATTTTGTTTATAATAAGCTCTAATTTTTCATAAACATCATTTCCTTTTATCACATAATCAAAAGCGCCATACTTTAAAGCATCTACCGCTGTTTCTATGTTTTCTTGTCCGGAAATCATAACTACATATATATTAGGATCATACCGTTTGATCTTTTTAAGAACTTCAAATCCATTAATATCTTCCATATTATGATCCAGAAAAATAATATCTGGTTTTAGATGTAAATTAGCAATACAATCGCTGCCGTTAGAATAATGTGTGAGGTCGTCATATTTCATATTAACGAGATATTGATTGTACATATTGGCACAAAAAACATCATCGTCTACTATAAAAAATTTAAATTGAGTTTTAGTTTCCATATTATCCTGCTTTTATTGATAACATGTAAGCTATAGTTAAGCCAAAAAAACAAAACCACTGAAAATCAGTGGTTTAAATTAATAATAAGATGTTTTTTTTTCCAATTTTTGGAATAGTTTCCACAAAAATAGATTCTTAGCCCTGAATTTCTTCTTTGAGCTGTTCCACGGCAGTGAGTAATGTATCTTTTATTTGAAAAAAGATGCTGGTAATTTTTTCCTTATCAGAACCTTCTTTACTGATTTTCTCTAAAATTTTGATATCCTCGATAATACTGAAGATTCCCATGCCTTCAATACTAGGCCTAATCTTATGAATAAACTGGCTCAATACTAAAAATTCATCACAAGACAGCGCTGCTTCTGCATTTGGAATAACCTCTTTTATCTGTTCAATAAAAATGATAATCATTTTTGTAATAAACTCCGGATTGTCTCTACCGATACTATACAAAGACTTTAAGTCATAGAGTTTTTTATCTTTTTCTTTGACAGCATCATTTAAAGCACCATGTTTATTGGTATATCTTGAAATGGTTTCAATAAGATCGAATTCTTCAAAAGGTTTTGTAATATAATCATCCATACCTGCATTTTTGCATTTATCAACTTCGCTTTTAAAAGCGTTGGCCGTAAGGGCAATTATAGGAGTTTGTAATTTCAATTCTTCCCTGATTTTCATTGTAGCTTCAATACCATCCATTTCAGGCATCTGAACATCCATTAAGATAATATCAAAACTTTTATTTTTTAAAATTTCTATTGCTTCAATACCATTTGTGGCTTCGGTAACCAAACAGTTAAAGTAATTCAGTGTATTAATGGCTACCATTCTGTTAATAATATTATCTTCAACCAGTAAAACATTAATTCCCGAAATATCTACATTAATTTCGTCTTGAACTTTTTTAATATTATTAATGCTTCCTTTTTCCAAATCAATAATAAAACTGATCGTAGTGCCTGAACCTTTCTCGCTTTGAACATTAATTTTACCGTTCATCAGCTGGATCAGTTCTTTCGTAATGGTCATACCTAATCCTGTACCGCCGAATTTTCGTGTAATTGCTTTATCTTCCTGAGAAAATTTATTAAAAATATTTTCTGCGTAGCCTTGTTCCATTCCTATTCCAGTATCTACAACAGAAATTTGCAGTCTCTGGAAAGTTTTAGTATCTTTTAATACTTCGCATTTTAAATGTATTTTTCCTTTATGGGTAAATTTCAAAGAGTTGCCAATGAGATTAAATAAAACTTGCTCTAATCTTACAATGTCTCCTTTTAAGACCTGATGAACATCTTTAGAAATCTGTGAAATTAGTTTTAATCCTTTTTTCTTTGCCAATGGCTCCAGTACATTTACTACATTACTTATTACATTCTCAAAAATAAAATCCTCTACTTCTATTGACATCTCGCCTGCTTCTATTTTAGAAATATCCAGTATGTTGTTTATAATAGACAATAAATGTTTTGAGGCTACAGTACTGTTCTCTACATATTTTTTTTGCAGGTCTGTCAGGTTTTGTCGCTCTAATTCTCTCAAAAAACCAATTATGCCATTAAGGGGCGTACGAATTTCATGACTCATATTAGCCAAAAAAGCCTCCTTTGCTTTAGAAGCCTGCTCTGCCTTGAGTTTTTCACTCTCCAATTCAATTTCCATCTGCTTTTGTTCGGTAATATCCAGATGAATTCCGATAGATCCCACTAATTTACCTTTATCGTCATAATTGGGTGCACCGCCAATAGCCCACCATCTTAGTTCTCCTCTTTTATTCTTGACCGGAATTTGATAAACATCAGAAACTCCTTTTTCACGCAATTTATTTTTAGCATTTAATTTTTCGAGGTTCTCTCCAAAAACAAATGTTTTGGCAGGATTTAAACCAATTAATTCCTCAATTTCAAATCCTGATATGCTGGCAAAACTTTGATTGGCAAATTGGATTATTTCATTGTTGTCAACTTCAATAAGTCCTAAATTCATGTTAGTAATAATATTGCGGTACTTCTCTTCCTGAACCTTCAATTTAGTCTCTGTCTTTTTTCGCTCTGAAATATCCTGCATAAAAGAGCAAAAAAATACTTCTCCATTTTGCTCTAAAGGTATAATGGAAATCTCTACAGGAAATTCATGCCCCATATTATTGACGGCTGGCAGTTCTATCTGTTTGTTTAAAACAGGACCTTTACCCGTTTCGGTATAGTATTTAAGTCCTTTTGTATGTCCTTCTTTGTGCCTGTCGGGAATTATTGTCTCATTTAATGTTTTACCTAAAACTTCTTCTTTTTTCCATCCAAAAATAATTTCAGCCTGATTGTTCCAAAAAGTTATTTTTCCTGTACTATCTATTGTAATAATGGCGTTTAGTGAAGAATTCATAATAATACGATTTCGCTCTTCACTTTGTTTGAGTAAATTTTTACTTTTAATCCTTTGTGTTACATCTGTAGATTTCCAAAGGTGCCCAATACATATACTATCAATAAAAATAGGAACGTAATCTCTTTCAAAGAAACGATTGTCTATTGTTTCCAGTATTTCACCAATTACAATTTCTTTGCGGGATAAGATTTCATCAATCCTGTTTTTATAAGCTTGGCTATCTTTAAATAAAACCTGAGCATCACCTATATATTGAGCTGGTTTTTTACCAATCATTTCATCAGGTGAAGCATTGATATTACGAATATCACATAAATACTGATTCACAAATAAAATAGTATCATTATTATCTACCACTAAGATTCCTGATTGCAGATTGCCTAATAATGTCTTTAAAAACTGGACGGTCTCAAATAATTTTTTTTCAGTTTCTTTTCTTTTAGTAATTTGTTCACTGACATATTTTGAAATAAAAAGAAGATCATTTTTTTCATCTTCATTTATGGAGCTGTAGCCCTGATCTAACTGAGTAAGGCTTTCATAAAGATTTAAAATAGATTGCTGTTTTAATTCATATTCTTTCTTTAAATTCTGGTGTACTTCGTTATACTCCTTTTCGCTTTCCTGAAACGAATGATCCATTAAATCCTTATCTCTTTCAAAAGATAAATATGAATCATTAACCGTTTTTATAAAGGATTGAAAAAATGGATTATCCTGAAGATCAGCAGGTACATTTTTATTAATCTGCCTCTGTAAAAGTTTATGAAGGTCCATAACTAGTCTATTTCATTAATACAAGTAATAGTCATAGTCTGGTTATGAAGTATGCACTCCCCAAAGGGCTTTAGAGGCGAAATCTCTCCGTAAGAATAAAAACCTGAAATGATCGTTTTGTCTCCAAAAATCTCTGAAACAGCTTCAACTTCTTCATCAATTCTGGATCCCAGAATTAATTTTCTTCCAACACAGCTAATTAAAAGAGCTAATTTTGGACTAAAACTTTTTAGTTCTAAACAGGAAGAAGCAGCTTGACTTGCCGCATCTATTAATCTGTCAAAATTTGCTTTCATAAATCGTACTTTGCTTCCTTTTGGCACATCCCCTGCAAAGGTCATCGTCTGATTCACTTCATCTATAGATAAAATAGTTCTGACAATAGGTTCGTCAATTCCGTCAATTTTGATTGACAATGGAAAAAGTAATGCAGAACCAGGAAGTTCTTCTGCATACTTTCCTAAATAAATTTTATAGAGATCCAATACATTTTTTCCATCAATTTCATATAAAACATTATTTTCTGATTTGGTCACAATTCTCTCTAACCCAAAAGTTTCCCATCCTCCCAAAGATCCGTGAGATACAACTATTTTTTGACCGTAAAATCCAACGGCAACAATTTTGCCTTGTTGCGGAATTTCATTTAAACCTACAACCGTTTTTTCAAATCTTGCTGCATCACCTGCCAACCCGCCCACGATCAATACCTCTTCATTTTTTACGGCATTCATTCCATTTACTAACTCACTTCCATTTACTTTTCCTCCATCAGAAAGTATAAGAACCAATTTTAAATTATCCTGGTCAAATTTTTCGACCAGCGATGAACCAGCCTGAAAACTATTTTCATAAGCATCTATATCAACTTCATAAGTTTTAATTACGGTTGAAGAAAATTTAATTGCGGTCAGAGATATGGTATTATCCAAGACTTCATTTTCATAAATCTCGCCTGCTGAAGAACAAAAAATCAATTGTGAGGCAGGAAATTTATTTTTTAACTCCTTAAAAACTTTCTCATCTGATAGTAAATCTCTTGAACCAAAACCTAAAACTAAGTCCAAATCATTGAAATCTAAATTATCATCATTCAACTCTCTTATAAAAGAATTATTTTCAAATAAAACTGTTGCTGTTTTCATGTTAATTATTTTTTAGTTTGACTGGACTGAATCAGGTTGTAAATTGTAGATTTTCCTATGTCTAATTGTCTGGCTGTTTTTAATACATCTTCGTTATTTTTTTTTAAATAGTACAATATAATTTCAGCAGTAAACTCTTTTAAAGTCTTATCTTCAGACAAGAAAAAATCAGCTGCATTTATACTCTCAAAAGTTAAGTCATCAACAGAAATTTCATTATTCTCACACATAACGCAGGCAAGATCTATAATAGACTTGAGCTCTCGTATATTTCCGGGAAATTTATATTTAAGCAGTTTTTCTTTAGCTTCTTTTGAGATGGTAATGTTTTTTAATTTATTTTCTTTGGTAAAAAGATCACAAAAATGTTTTGCTAAAAGTAAAATATCATGGCCCCGTTCTCTTAAAGGCGGTAATTCTATAGGAAGACCTGTAATTCTATAATAAAGATCTTCTCTAAAGGTTCCTTTTCTTACCTCTTCTTTCAGATCTTTATGAGTGGCTGTTATTAATCTTGCATTAAATTTAATAACTGACTTTCCTCCAAGTCTTGTAACTTCTCTTTCCTGCAATACTCTTAGTAATTTACTTTGAAGATTTAAATCAAGTTCAGCAATTTCATCAAGAAAAATGGTTCCTCCATCTGCCTGTTCAAATTTACCAGCTGATCTTTGATCGGCTCCTGTGAAAGCTCCTTTTTCATGTCCGAAAAATTCACTCTCTACAAGTTCTTTAGGAATGGCTGCCATATTTAAGGCTACAAATGGTTTATTTCTTCTATCAGAGTTATAGTGAATTGCTTTGGCGGCAATCTCTTTCCCGGTTCCTGTTTCTCCGTTAATAGAAACGTTTATGTTAGTACTTAAAGATTTGTTTATTTTATTAAAAACGACCTTTATGGCATCACTTTGTCCTAATATAGTATTCTCAAAACTGAACTTTTGTTCCAGTTTTTCTTTTAATTCTTCTACTTCCTCAATGAGACTTAAATTCTCCCTGATTTTAATAATCGAATTCCAGAGCAGTTCTTTTGTATGGGTGTTTTTTACAATATAATCTTTTGCTCCCGATTTTAAAAAATCTACAGCCACTTCAATTTCTTCCTGACCACTTATAATGATAATGGGAATTTTATTGTTGATCTGCTGTATTTTTTTTAGAAGTACGTCACCCGTTGTATCCGGTAACCCAAAATCCAGACATATAATACCGGGATTCTGAAATAAGTTATCTAAACATTCTTTTCCGGTTTTAAACAAAAATACTTCAAAATCAGGATTTAATTTAAGGTGATATTTTAAAGATTCTCCAAAAAATGGATCGTCTTCAACTACGAAAATTTTGAATGATTTCATCTGTAATCTTTTAGTTTTTTACCAACACCAAACTACAAAAAAAATCCTACATATTTTCATTTAAACAAGAAATATTGTATAGCATCCAGATTTAATTTCTCTCGCATCTGTAAGAATCAAATATAAAAATTTAAGTCATTTAAAAGTTAGCCCGCCTATTTACACAATGATTTAAACATAGATATTCCTAGTCTAGCCATCTGACTCTTTCTCAGCATATGCGCAACTTCAATTCCGCTCAAGGTTCGTCCGGCCGATTCAAAACTTTTAAAACCTAATCCGTTTTGTATGCGCCGCTTGATAAAACGATGGTCCTGCTCTACAATATTCTTGCGATATTTACACTGCCGGATTTTAATCTTTGAGAATGAACGCTTGTTATAGACTTTGACAGCGGCAGTATTTGAACCGCTTTTATCAATATTTATTACTCCTGGCTTATAGTTATTATTACTGGCTGTAATTAGAAATGACCGGGCACTCATTCTCTATCTTTTTCTGCTCAAAAGAAAGTCAACCGTATTGCCTAATTTATCTACTGCCCTATATAAATAACACCAAATGCCTTTTACTTTGATATAGGTCTCATCCAATCTCCAACTTGTACCTACCTTACCTTTTCTCTTTTTCATCTCTGCCTCAAGCAAAGGTGTAAACTTATAAACCCAGCGCTGAATTGCAGCATATCCACAAGCACTCCTCTAATTTTCATTATTTCCTCAACATCACGATAACTAAGTGTAAATCTTAATTTAAAATATACTGTCTGAAGAATGATATATTTTGGATAACAATGACCTTTAGTATTCATTTTTTATTAGTTTTGAAAAACCAAAAATAAAACTTAGTCATAGATGCGACAGAACCGTTGCTTCCAATGGTAAAAAAAACGGTTAATTTCTAAAATTTTCCTTTTAATTTAACCAATTAATATTTAATTTCCGTCATATGTCAATTCATAATTCATTGACTTGAGCTCATCTAAAGTAAATTCATATCTTTTGTCGTACAGCCCTTGGCTCTTTATTTCCTCCCATTATGCGTATCTGTTGTACTTTTTTTATAAATCAATATCCATAGTTTCTTATCACCACTTCTTTTAAACAAAGAATTTTATTGGTCTTTAAATCCTTTAAAACTTCAATTCCTTTAAAATAGAATTCTTCGTCCGAATTGACGTCCTTCAATACAAATTTATCTGCGGTATGCTTTGTCTCCGATATGTAGGAGTTATCCACTTTAAAGAAAAGGGTGTCTTTAGTTTTCTGCTGCGCCTGCAGCTTAGTGCACAGCACAAGTAGAAATAGATATAGTACTTTTTTCATACTTCCGTTTTTTTTAAGGTAAATAATCAATTACCGAAATTTTTCCATTTCGATTTGGGAGCAATCGCGCATAATGTTCTGACATCACAAGCGGTTTGCTAATTATGCAACTGAGTATTTTCAGCTTAACGAAAATATGAATAAAACCGATAATTCCGCTAAATCTGCAGATCGATTGTAACGGCTGTCACCAGAAGTTTTTTATTCTCTATAATTTGTAATAAGATTTAAGTAAAATTTACCATTTGTCACTTTAATTGTATCTTTGGAGACTTTTGGATTAAATAATTTAAACTTAAATTCTCCTTTGAATCTTTTATTTATTGTGTCAAATTTTGATATAACTAATTCTCCATTAGTAAAGGTCTCTATATCTTGAGAAGAAAGTTTTATCTCAGGCTTAGATTTGTCAAATCTGTAGAAATATTCAAAAATTAACTTGTCTTTAGTCAAATTATATTTTCCAATTTTATTAAAGTTAAATCCGCCAAATGTAATTTGTTCAACATAATTTGAGTTTATTTCAAGTCCCATTATTAAAACATAAGGTTTAGAATCTTTTTTAGTAATATTTATGTTTGCATTTTTTGGTTCTGTGGCGATAGTTTCCCAAGAGGGATTAAATTGTTTACCGTTAATATTACATGAAAAATTCCTAGTGATATGTTCAATATCATTATTCACATTGTTAGTTTTTGTTTGTTTATGTTTAACCGCAGTTTTTTTCTGTGCGTAAATTGTGGAAAAGGACATTGTTAAGAACAAGTAAATTATTAAACGCATTTTCATTAGGTTTTGATTTTTGTAAAATTTCTGGCAACTAATATATACTACTGACATCATCAGACTTATCACCTTTAAATTAGGTAGATATGTCTGACAAACGTCAGTTTCATTTCCTTTCAAATATATAAAATAAGCTTATAAATCATCAAAAGGACTTTTAATTTATTGAATGTTTTTAGCGCGCACATGAATGTAAATTTCTGAAGTATTACTGCTGCTGTGACCTAATAATTCTTGTATATGACGCAAATCAATTCTGCATTTTGAGTATAAAATAAAAAATCTCCATTTTTCATTAACACATTCACATCATACAATTCAAATCAACACACTACTCCAACCATCTTCCCTATCACCGGCCAAAAAAACAATAACAATATTCTTAAGAAAATAAAACAATCTAAAAAGGAAAAAGAATCACAAACCTAAACTAACTAACTAACTAACTAACTAACTAACTAACTAACTAACTAACTAACTAACAACAAAATAACATTTAAAAATTGGTTTGTCATTTCATTGCTCATTGAATTTCCTGCTCTCCTATTTTGGATTACTTGTTACTAGACTGAAGCAAAAAAATGATCTATTCGTGCTTCTTAAAATCCCCCTGTCCAAAAAAATTGTTTTCAAAAGAAAAAACGAAAAAAAGAAAGCACAGATAAAGCACGGGTTAAGGATGCGGCGTGCTATAAGTCCCGAAGGGCTGACAATAGGAACTGGAGTCAGTTATGCGCATGCAGCAGACTGCCGGCGCTAGTTTGGTTGTCTTTTTTAGCCGTTTTGAATAAAAACAGCATAATGCCATAATCTCTAAAATAGGATAAGACAGGACTGAAGTTCTCATGGTGCTGCAAAATCATCCCTTGTGATGGCTGACTCCCATATATTGCTGTCATCACCGATTAAAAAGAGAATACAACTCAAAGCAGCAAAAGCACTCCCCCCGCACCTATCAATACGACTAAATAGGCACCATACAATAAAACCATTATCCTATTATGGCGTTCTTTGATTTGAATAAGTTTCCTGTTTAAATGTCCTTTTTCAATTTCTATAATATGCTGGTAAATATCTTTCATATCCTTGCAGTGCCTTTTTGACAGCAGATTACAAAAATACTGCATCACTTCACCATATCCTTACGTGATCCCGTAATCAGATCATTTATCTTTTTACTATTACAGCTGTCTCTCCGCACACCATCAACTGCATTTCTAAACAAACTACGGTACAATATTCTTTTAAAAACCTGTCACCTTTCAAAAGATAAGAAATACAAAAAGAACAGAGCAATAAATCAAGAAACAAAAAACATTAACTAAATGCTTTTACTATAGATAAAACCAAACAAACCCGTTGCGGCAGTATCAGCAGCCTTTCAAAAAGAAAAACGAAAAAAAGAAAGCACCAAAAAAACGTACCTTAACGATGTAAGTTCCCAAGGGCGGTGAAGGGATCCAAAGTCCGTTATGCCCCAGCATACACAAGGCACTGTCTCTGCAAGCCTTTTTATCGGTTTGAATTAATTTTTCCATTATTTTTCTCCCTGCCGGCTGTAAATGCACTATCTTTATCAATAGGCGTAAAGAAATGATCCGCAGCCGGTAATACCAAGCTGGTGCTTTCACTATTAAAAACCTTGGCTTTATGAAACCATACATCTATACCATCATCTGTTTACTGCTGCTTGCAGCAGCCGGCCCATTACAAGCTCAGACGAAAGACAACGGCAGCTGCCGCTATGCCAAAACCCCGCAGGGGTACCTTATGGTGCTGCGCGAGGGCGACAATGTACTGGAACTTCTAGAGGGTCTTACAAGGGAGCAGAAGATCCCCTCTGCCTATTTCACCGGTATCGGCTTTGCCCAGCAGGCTGTTTTCGGCTTTTATGATTTCGAAAAAAAGAAATTCAACCCCAAGTCTTTTTACAAGGTTGAGATGGGGAGCCTTACCGGTTCCATAGCCTGGAAAGACGGCAGTCCTTCGCTGCATATGCACGGTGTGGCCGCCGATAAAGATTTCAATGCCTTCGGCGGGCATATATTATCGCTGACGGTTGGCACTGGCTCGATGGAAATCTACATCACCACTTATAATGAAAAACTGCAAAGAAAAACAGAACAGCCCCTGAATGCCAATGTACTGCAGCTTCCCTGCATACAATAAACGGCTTTTCCCAAGGTATATTTCCACAAGATAAAGCCGATGGCGTATTTATTTATTTCCTGCTCTTCTATTTTGGATTACTTGTTACTAGAATGAAGCAAAAAATTGATTTATTACTCTAACTAACTAACTAACTAACTAACTAACTAACTAACTAACTAACTAACTAACTAACTAACTAACTAACTAACTAACTAACTAACTAATATATACAATTCAATAGTAAACGTAATCGCCTATTTCCCTTACAACAATCCATTTACCATCTTCTTTAGTAATATTAAAAATTAACTGGGTAGAAACGGAACCGAATGATGCTACAATATCTTTTTTTAAGGAAGATTCTCTGATTCAAGGCTTAAATTCTAGAGACGTGAAAAAAATTGCACATCAATATGGTCTCAGAATGGAAGAAATAAATGTAGAATCTAATGATGCAAAGTATTTCTCAAATGAGCATGAAACAATTGAAAGAAATACAGAGGCTAAGTCTTTAAATGCTAAACAAGATCCCGGCGGAAAAATACGCCTTTTCTATGGTACAAACAGAAAACCTGCTGATAAAATAGAAAGCAAACAAAATTATGGCAGCTTGGATGGCGAATTGCAATATGGAATTTGTGAAGTAAATATTCCACAGGGTCATAAACAGGGAGAAATCGAAACCCCCTTAAATCTTTGGATTTTTAAATTTCTAGAGAATCCTCAGATGCATGTAGTTGTGGAGAAAATTCAAGCACTGGATTATTCTTCATTTATAAATCACTTCAGTGAAACACTAAAAATAACGCAAAAAAAAAATGCATTATTATTTGTTCATGGTTATAATAATTCATTTGATGATGCTGCAAAAAGGACTGCACAATTAGCATGGGATCTGCAATTTGACGGATTTACAGGTTTTTTTAGTTGGCCTTCTGCTGCTGAAATAAAGGATTACTTCACAGATGAAGCAGCGGCAAGAACCAGCGTTCCTTCTTTCGTGCAATTCTTAGAAATTTTAATTTCAGAGACTGAACTTGAGCAGCTGCATATTATTGCTCACATTAGTAATTGCTTTAATTAGAAAAGACTGAGCGCTCATTCTCTGTCTTTTTCTAGTCAAAAGAAAGTCAACCGTATTACCTAATTTATCAACTGACCTGTACAAATAAGACCAAATACCTTTTACTTTTATATAAGTTTCATCCAATCTCCAGCTTGCCCCCACTTTGACCTTTCTCTTCTTCATCTCTGATTCAATGAAAGGCGTAAATTTATAAAACCAGCGCTGAATTGCAGCATATCCACAAGCACTCCTCTACTTTTCATTATTTCCTCAACGTCACGATAGCTAAGGGTAAATCTTAATTTAAAATACACTGCCTCCAGGATTACATATTTTGGATAACAATGACCTTTGGTATTCATTTTTTATTAGTTTTGAAAAACCAAAGATAAAACTTAGACATAGATGCGACAGAACCTTGTTTTTCGTTTCTAATACAGTTTCGTTTTTTGTCAACTGATGCCTACCGTTCTGGCGCTACAAGAGGTTTGGGATTAAATTAAGCCTTATCTTCGGATCTGCCTAAACTTTCCTAATACAAAACCATTTTTAAATTCAGCCTAATGCCCAAATCTTGTGAAACGGCTGTTTATATGATGATTATTTTTTGTCGAAAGTACGATTTTAACAGCTAATTTTTCAATCCTTTAATTTTTAAAATTCTATTTAAAATAATTCCAATATATGAAGTTAAGACAATTATTAGAGACAAAACTAGTTGCCAGTATTTTGAATTATTTTCATCAAATATTAATTCGAATTGTGGAATTTGTATTAAAGTCAAAATTAATAGTAGTGTAGTAAAGAAAACAAATGACTTTAAATTTCGGCTTTTGGATTTAGGATTATATCCCATTAATATTTCTTTTGTATAAATAATTAATATTCCGAGTGTGAAACTATTTGGAAGGATAAGATTCCATATTGTGTATTTAGTCGTTACAATATTTCCAAATGTGAAATTGAGAAATGTTAGCCAACTAAAAATATAAATAGTAACTAGAATAGATACAATCCAAATTGCTTTAAGTAAAAATTCTAAATTAATTGTTTTCATTTTTTTGCTTTAGTGTGAATATTATTTGATCACCACTTTCTGTTTTCTGATATCCTATTTGTATAAAACTCTTTTTATTTATTAGAATATCTTCTATTTCACTAATGTAATGCATGTTTTATCTTATGTGCTATTTGAGGCAGTTACTGCCAACTTGCTTATATATGTGATAAATTTCACCCATTATTTACTTTCAAATATATATTTTTTTTCACTCAAATTATCAAGAGACCTTTTAATTTGATTGATTCTTTTTGGCACTTATAGAGTGGCTATGCAAACCAAAAACATAGAAAAAATTAAGATGCTCATGCTAAAATACTGTAATAATCCAAGATAATCTGGTTAGATAATTGAATGCTTCCCGCTGCTAAAACAAAAAGCTTCAGAGAAATCTGGAGCTTTTTGTTGTTTTAAATTACCTTTACTTATTTGAAGTAGGGCGCTCATGTTAGCAGGAGATTGAAAAACATTAAATTAGAATCTTATCGCAGTTGCGTCAAAATCATTTATCTCTGTAAATTTCAAATCCTCCACTTGCAACCTCTTCTATATACTCTTCTTCTGTTATTTTTTCAGTAGAAATAATCATTTCCCAGGTTCCGAAAAATTTTTTCTCAACTTGATCATAAAATCCGAGATATTCTATATTAGGGTGACTCAAATTTTTATCAATCAAAATTTTATTATTGTCGTCTTTATAGTAATGATAGGGATAATTTACTACGAAACTAATTTGATCATTTTCAATAAACCCTTTTACCAGAATTGGTTCTGTGATGACATTTTCAGATTCTGAATCGATTGTAGTTCCTACAAATGAATCACCATCAAAAGTCAAATTCATTTTGAATGGCACATTTATATAACTATCAATAATATCATAACCTTCCAAGTATGAAAAGAAACCTTTCCAAGTTTGCTCATTATCGACAATTTTCATATTTTATCTGTTACTTTATATAATAAATCAGTCCGTCATTTGATTATTATTTTCATTTCAAAAATATAGCTTTTTCATCATCAATCATCAAAAGAAATTTTAGTTTAATTGATTTCTCCGCGACAACACAGGTTCTAGTCCTCTTCCCGCTACAGAGAAAAAATGTAAAGCCTGAGAAGTCTATGTTTCTCAGGCTTTTTTTGTGATTTCCAAAATGTCCCTTTTCTTACTTAAATTTAAAATCTTAATGTTTTCGGCAAAAATTGGTTCATGTCCCGTTAGGCCAGCCTGAAAGACAAAAGCTATAATTGCTACTTCGCTAATTCTTCCATCTATTTATACTCAGCGCGGCATAATAACAAAAATAATGTTGCATAATCAATTAACTGGTTGCAAATTATAAAATGAAACAATCTTTTCCAATAAGAATTTACTCTCTTCTTATTTAAAATTTAATTTTAGATACCCATCAAAATATAGAAATCAGCATTCTATTATTTTTTAACAACTTAAAGAGGTATCACCATGAAAAAATTTTCAGAAACAGCAGTCAGGTTTTTATTATTTATAACCTTGTTTACAACAGTAAGTACCTATTCTCAAAAAATCAAAACAGATAAAAATCAAAAAGAGGCATCAAGCTTTACGCAAAAAGCAAATAATGATCTCTTATCTTATCTTCCTTTTGCAGACAAAACCGATTATGAAAATGCAAAAAGGGGACTGATAGCTACTATTCCAGCAGGAAATATAAAGGATTCACAAGGGAATATTATCTACGACATGAAGCAGTATGACTTTATAAAAGGCACTGCACCCGCAACTGCAAATCCGAGCTTATGGCGTCAAAGCGAACTCAACAGTATCAATGGGCTGTTTGAAGTAAAGAAGGGCTCAATATATCAGATCAGAGGGTTCGACCTGGCAAACATGACTTTGATAGCAGGGAAAACAGGATGGATTATTATTGATCCTCTACTATCTCCTGAAACAGCCAAAGCAGGTTTGGAATTGGCAAACGAAAAAATAGGAAAAAAACCTGTAGCCGCTGTAATAATTACCCACAGCCACATAGACCACTTTGGAGGAATAAGAGGCGTTGTTGACGAAAAAGATGTAAAAAGCGGTAAAGTGCCTATTTATGTGCCTGAAGGATTTTTTGACCATTCTATCAGCGAAAACGTAATGGGAGGAAATACCATGGGAAGAAGAGCTTCCTATATGTACGGAAATCTTCTTCCAAAAGATGCAAAGGGAACATTAGGAACCGGTTTAGGGCAGACAACGTCAACAGGACTGGCAGGGATTTTAGACGGCACCGTAAAAATCAGCAAGCTTTCGGGCGAGGAAAAAATTGTCGATGGGCTTAAAGTTGAATTTATCTATACTCCAGAGTCGGAAGCGCCTGCCGAAATGATGTTCTATTTTTCAGAACTTAAAGCATTCTGCCAGTCTGAGGATATAACCCATACGCTTCACAACCTTTACACTTTAAGAGGCGCGCAGGTTCGTAATGGACAGAAATGGAGCGCCTATATTGATTTGGCGCTTGCAAAATGGGGAGACGATGTGGAATTTTCTTTTGCTTCGCATCACTGGCCTACCTGGGACAACAAAAATATCAAACCGTATTGGGAGAAGCAGCGTGATTTATACCGTTTCATCCATGACCAGACGCTAAGACTTGCAAACGAGGGCTATACTCCTATAGAGATTGCTGAAATGCTGAAGCTTCCCGAATCGCTGGATAAAGAATCTTACAGCAGAGGGTACTATGGAACTTTAAGCCATGATGTACGCGCACAATATCATTATACTTTGGATGGTTTGACGGCAACCCTTCCAATTTAAATAAATTAACACCAGTTGATGCTGGCAAGAAGTATGTTGAATTTATGGGAGGTGCGGATAATTTATTATCAAATGCTAAAAAATCGTATGACAAAGGAGAATACCGATGGGTGGCTGAAGTTGTAAGCCATCTGGTCTTCGCAGATCCGAAAAATCAGGATGGAAGAAACCTTTTGGCAGATGCTTACGAACAGCTGGGCTATGCAGCCGAATCTGGTCCATGGAGAAATTTTTATCTGTCAGGAGCAGCAGAATTAAGAAATGGAGTTAAAGTACTGCCATCACCTGATACAGCAGGCCCCGACATGGTTCGCGGAATGAGTACTGACTTATTCTTTAATTTTCTTGCCATGAAATTCAAAGGAACAGAGGCTGATGCTGCTGCTATGAAATATAATTTTAACATTGTTCTTCCAGATGTAAAAGAGAAGGTAGCATTAATTGTGGCAAATGGAGTTGTAACACCTCGAATTGGAGGAAGCGTTAAAAACAATGTTACAGCAACAATAACAATCAACAGAAGCGATCTCAATAAAGTGAGCTTAAAAGAAGCTTCTTTTGCTGATCTTTTGAAATCCAAGGCGATAAAGATCGTTGGGGATCAAAATGCCTTTACTTCATTTTTAGGAAAAATAGACAGTTTTAATTTCTGGTTTAATATCGTTGAGCCTTAAATGGAATACTATTGATTTGGAGAGGCTAAAATAATTTAGCCTCTTTTGTTTGCAGTCACCGCATTGAAATAACTTAGGCAGAATATCTTAACTTTTTCTGTTTTCTACACCTCTAATTATGATCCGATTTAAAAGAGTTATCATTTCTTTATCCGCACTTTTAGCATCGCAAATTTCAAATGCACAGCTTGATCCGCCTTACACAGTCGGATTTATTCCAGCTTCTATAACGGAAGGTGATATTGCTTTTCCCCTATATGAAAAATGGCACTTAAGCGGTCAGGCTGATATGCAATTAGTAACGCAGGGATCCTACGATACAAAAAATCCTTTTGAATACACTCAGAGAGTCGTATTAAGGCCCTGGCTTGTCTATTCTGGCTTCAAAAATATCAAATTGTGGCTGGGATATGCGCACAATCAGAAATATGCGGTTGAAGAAATGGGAAATTATGAAACGCTTGAGAACCGCTTAATCATAATGGGCACATTCTCACAAGATATGCCGAGAGGAACTATCTTTGAGCAGATCCGTTTTGAAACTAAATTTTTTGATGACCGAAACGGAGTCCATCAGACCGTCCCAAGAATTCGTATGAGATTTGGAGTAAATCATTTTCTCCCTCAAAGCAAGAGCAAACCGTTGTTCTTGGCTCCCAATATAGGCTACTATGCGGAGCTGATGCTTAAGTTCGCGTCAAAAGATTATGCAAAAGAGAATTTTGATATTTTTAGACTGTCAGTATATTATACTGCAGGAATTACTCCTAATATTCATTTTTTAGCTGGCATAATCGGACAAATGCAGCTTCGTACAAATGGAACTCAGTTCGATATCTACTATGGTCCGATGGTATCTGTCAAATACAGCATCAGACCCAAGGAGAGAGAAACTTTTGACAGTGTCGATGGGGGAGCAGATTAATTTAATACCATAAGTAATAAAATAAGTCTTATCTTAGTAATATCAGACCGAACAGTTGCTAAATAACTGCTGATTTTTATATGATGCGAAAAATTTTCAGATTTGCTCAACTTCCTTGAAGGAGAAGATGATGGAGCAAAAACCTTAGATGCTGTTAAAAAAAACATTACTATCAAAGAAGCTAATCTTTGGATACTTGTCTGCGTCAATATAGCTGCCTCTGTCGGGCTCAATGTAAACTCAACAGCTCTATTACAGCTCTATTACAGTGCTATGCTGATATCTCTGGATTCGCATTAGGAATCTATGATTTTTCCTTACTCAAAAGATCACTTAAAAATTTACTGACTGCAACGGCAGTAAGCGTTGCAGTTCCAACCTTGTATTTTTACCTTAGTCCGTCCAAGAATCGGTGCATTGACAGGCCAAGGAAAAAATAAATGGATAACAGCAGGATGGTGCTAATTTCAATTCAGATTTTAATGAAAATATTTTAAATAGCAATCAAATCTTTGTATCTTTATTCCAAGCTATTATGTTACTCTTTATACTATTATATTTTGAAGACATCAGTCGTTTATTTTGACAGTATACTAAGCAGGCTTGCCGCGAGATACCCCTGCACCTGCACATTAGAAGAGCTGGCGGTATTTGTAATGCCGCCCTATAATATTCAGAAAACATTTACAGAGAATATTTCCGCCCAAAGGGAAAATCAGGCAAAAATATTAAATGCGCTGATCCTGCTGGAGGATCTGGGCTACGTTGTCCTGAATCCGGCTACCGATGAAAGCTGCATAACCATACCGGGCCTGATCAAAATAAACAATACGGTACTGCACAATTAATTTGCGGCTGAAAAATCCCTTTTAAGCTGGCAGATCAATCAGGCTAGCATTATAAAAATAAAAGCTGATCAGTGATAGGGACTCCCAAATAAGGTCTGTCTGCGTTGAAAAGCACATTGACAGTCGTTTTATTTTATATGCACAGCCCTTTTTTACGTCCGGCTTTAAAACTTAAAAAACCGCCGTCATGTGACTGCGGGCGGGCTTTAATCTCAGGTTTAACTCAGTTAGCTGTCAGGTTATGCTTATGCTTTCCGAGAGGTTCTCGGCGCTGATATAGTCCTTTATATACTGCTGCACTTCAATACCCTTCTCCCTTGGCGTCTCAAAGGTATTGAGATGAAACTCCTCATCCTGGTCCGATATATGGATAATCTGGGTATACCCCCTGGAAATGAGGTTGCCTTTTAATTGTAACACCCTGTGCTGCTCATGCGGCGCCAGGTCTTTTCTCACCCTGAATCGTACGGCTGTCTGCATCGTAAAAAAATAGTCCTGTTGTATATGATTGTCTCTGCTGTCCAAATATAATTATTTTTACGCCACAGAGCGCACTGCGGACTGTTAAAAATTGTCCCTCCCGCTTTAAAAACCGCTTAAGAATGAGCAGGCCTTTATTAACAGCAGTGAAGTTCCGCCCTTGTAAAGCTTCGGCAGATTAGAATATCCAGAACTGAGAAGCATCCCCATAAGGAACATTAAGAAAAGCGGCAGACCATGGCCCGCCGCTTTTCTTGTCCATACCCAAAACATCATTAGAGTCTATTAAGAATCTTGATCTGCCCAAAACTGCAAAATCATCGATATTGGGGGAGGCGACTCTTTTCTTGCTGACCATCTGCTTGATTTAGGCTTCGAAAATATTACTGTCCTGGACATCTCAAGCAGCAGTTGAAAGGGCAGAAACCAGGCTTCAGAATAGAGCTTCAAATGTAAAATGGATTGTTGCCGATGCTTCGGACTTTCAACCCAGTGAGCAATATGACTTTTGGCATGACAGGGCAGCGTTTCATTTTCTGACCGACGATCAGAACATTGCCAAATATGTGCAGACTGCCGCCAATGCAGTCTGCCAGAATGGAATTATGCTTATCGGCACTTTTTCAGAACAGGGCCCTGAGAAATGCAGCGGTATTGAAGTCAAGCAGTATTCAGAAAATACAATGGCCAGATGTTTTGAGAAATACTTTGAAAAAATAGAATGTTTTACCCTTGATCACAAAACCCCTTTTGATACAGTTCAGAATTTTGCATTTTGCAGCTTTAAAAGAAAAAGCGATTGAAACAATCAATACAAATAAGCAGTAGAATGGAAATGAGAAGGCTGATAAAATACTTCCGCTCAGCCGCTAATTGTATTTTTGAACTAAAAGAACAGGCCGGTTTTTTGAAGTGCTTTGCGCAGCATTAATCCTAATTGGGAATTAAAAATAAATCAAACTTTGACAGCTGGAGCAACGTATGATTTTTTACTTGATTTTGATGTAGAGCATCCGTTGTTGTAGAATCAGGTGGTTCTGGCAACTTCAATTTACATCCTGTAATCAGAGTATCTACAACTGCTACATCTGGAATTATTAAGGGAATAATAACACCTTTCAATTTTCAATCTTTAGTATCGGTTCAGATTGGGGACACAACTATTTCAGCTTATACAGATGAATCAGGAGCTTTTCAGTTAAATGGCTTTCCAGCAGGGACATATTCTGTAACCATTACACCGGATGCCTCGTCGCAATTGCCGGCTTTGGTTATTCCTAATGCAGTAGTGGTGAATGGCCAGATTACTAACATGAATACCTTAACCCTAAAACAATAAAAGAGGTAAACAGCTGCTAGTGCTTGTTACTTTTTTAAGCCAAAATGCGTCAATTGAAATCAATTGGCGCATTTTTTTCATTTGCCTCATGAGATTTGATAACACCATATGCTTCCATTGCTGCAGATTCTAATATCACTAATGAAGAATTAATTGCAAAACTGCATCCCGAGGACCTGTCCATACGTAAAAAAGCACATACGGATGCAGAATATACAGGCATTATACACTGTAAAGCCCGAATCGTAAATTCTGACCAATCCGTAAAATGGATTAAAATCAACGGCAGGATCATCAAAGATGAAAACGGCACCCCTGCCACCATTATCGGCATTGTCCAGGATATCCACCCTTAAAACAGCCTCAAAAGGCCCTTTAGCATACTCATACTGCCGTTAGCTCGGGCATGTACTGCAGATTATTTCATCTTTAATAAACTGCTGTTGTATATTGTCTAATACCTGATGGATCATAATTGGAAGCTGGCCTGTGCGCCCGGCGGTCAATTTTAACAAAACGGCCCCATGAACCATTAGTCCGCGGCTGCGCAGAACATGATATTGGCCAGCGGCAACAGCAGTGCTTCCATTAATTTCCCGACAGATTAATTCACCTGCATTTCTTGAAATTTGCAAAGGCATTCCATAATACCCGCTGCCAGCAATTTGGAATATAAAAGCACCCGCGGCGGGAATTCCCGGACCTGGCAAGTCCTTCGCCTTCAGCTTTATGCAGTACCAAAAAATCTCTTCCTAAATCCTTATGATCTGAAAATATAATATTTCAATTTAATATTAAATCAATTTATATTTTTTCACTTTAAATAAATATCGTAATATTGCAATATAAAGATAAAACAATGGGCGCTACAAAAACAGACCACTTTACAGATAATCAAAATCAATTAGCAGTTTTAGCCAAGGCTTTAGGGCATCCGGCGCGCATAGCAATTATGGAATACCTGCTGAAGGTAGATACCTGCATCTGCGGGGATATAGTCAATGAATTGCCGCTTTCCCAGCCTACGGTATCACAGCATCTTAAGGAACTAAAAAACGCCGGACTAATAAAAGGCAGCATTGAAGGCAATTCTATCTGTTACTGCATCAATGAGCCGGGACTCGAGAAAATAAAAGGATTTTTTGAACACATTAGTAATCATCTTGAAAAAAAGAGAAACGATTGCTGCTAACTTTTAAAACTTATACTTATGAAACTTTCAGAAATTAAACAAGTACTAGCTGCAGTTGAAGCTGTAAATTTTGAATTACCAAATGGAACTTTTGTTCCTGAATATTTCCATGTAACTGAAGTCGGTCTGATCACTAAAAACTTTATTGACTGCGGCGGAGTGCTTAGAAAATAAACCGTTGTAAACTTCCAGCTTTGGGATGCCAATGACTATGAGCACAGATTAAAGCCCCAGAAACTGATTCATATTATCGAGCTTTCAGAGAAGATTTTAGGCATTGAAGATTATGAAATTGAAGTAGAATATCAGGACACCACTATTGGCAGATACGGCTTGGATTTTAACGGCAGAAATTTCATTTTAGTAAACAAACAGACTGCCTGTCTGGCTCAGGACGCGTGCGGCATTCCATCAGATAAATCAAAAGCACAATTGTCACAGTTAAACGCAGCGAGCACCAGTTCATGCACTCCGGGAGCAGGATGCTGCTGATCGTTAAACAATTAATAAACCGTTACAACCAATAAAACGATGTTATTCACTGAAATAGAAAATACAATCAGCTCATTTGACTTTAAACAGATTTCTGAAGAACGTAAAAGTGTTCTGCAGCCTTTAGTTGACTTTATTCAAAATAAAGTGGACAGCAGCCTGGAGATCAGACTGAACTTAATCTGCACGCACAATTCCAGAAGAAGCCATTTATCACAGGTCTGGGCACAGACTGCCGCTGCCCATTATGCTGTAAAAAATGTTTCCTGCTATTCGGGAGGAACTGAAGCTACCGCCCTTTTCCCAATGGTTTCCGAAACTTTACAGCACTCAGGATTTAAAGTAAAAACACTTTCAGAAGGCAAAAATCCTGTCTATTCCATTAAATTTTCATCAAATGACCTGCCTGTTATCGGCTTTTCTAAAACCTATGATGATGATTTCAACCCGGAAAGTGAATTCGCGGCTATTATGACCTGCTCACAAGCCGACGGCGGATGTCCGTTTATTGCAGGCGCCGAAGAAAGAATCCCGATCACTTTTGAAGATCCAAAGGTTTCAGACGGCACTGCCCAGCAGAAAGAAATATATCTGGAGAGAAGCCTTCAGATTGGAACTGAAATGTTTTATGTATTCTCACAAATTAAACAATAAAAATGGCAGCAAATAACTGTGCCTCTGCCGCCGGACGAAAGAAACTAAGTTTCCTGGACCGATTTTTAACCCTTTGGATTTTCCTGGCTATGGCCCTTGGGGTAGCAATAGGATATTTTATACCCTCCAGCGGAAATTTTATCAACTCTTTTTCAAGCGGAACAACCAATATTCCCTTGGCTGTCGGGCTTATTCTGATGATGTATCCCCCGCTGGCAAAAGTAAAATACGAGCAGATGGGACAGGTTTTTAAAAATACTAAGGTCCTGGGAGCGTCCTTATTTTTAAACTGGATTGTCGGCCCTGTTTTAATGTTTTCCCTTGCCCTTCTATTTTTAAACGGCTATCCTGAATACATGATCGGAGTGATGCTGATCGGTCTGGCGCGCTGTATTGCCATGGTAGTAGTATGGAATGACCTGGCTGATGGGAACCGGGAATATGCTGCAGGCCTTATAGCGCTTAACAGTATTTTCCAGGTTTTGCTTTACAGCGTGTATGCTTATATCTTTATAACAGTTCTGCCTCCCTATTTCGGCTATAATGGTTTTAAGGTCAATATCAGTATTGCCCAGATCGCAGAGAGTGTAGGTATCTATTTAGGGATTCCTTTCGCACTTGGAATCATCAGCCGCTATGCCCTTACTGCGCTTAGAGGTTCCCAGTGGTTTGAAACCAAATATGTGCCTTTCATATCGCCGATTACCTTAATATCATTGCTTTTCACCATCATTGTGATGTTCAGCCTAAAAGGAGAACTGATTGTTCAGATTCCTATGGATGTGGTGCGCATTGCTGTACCTCTGATAATTTACTTTACTTTAATGTTCCTCATCAGCTTTTTCACTGGAAAATATTTTGGTGCCGATTATTCAAAAGCAGCCGCCATAGCCTTTACCGCAACGGGAAATAATTTTGAGCTTGCCATTGCCGTAGCCATCGGTGTATTCGGCATAAACAGCGGTCAGGCCTTTGCTGGAGTTATAGGCCCTCTGGTAGAAGTGCCGGCGCTGATTGCACTTGTGAATGCTGCTTTCTGGTTCAGAAGGAAGTATTATAAAAAAATGTAAATCAAGATTAAGCTTAAAGATTTTCTGTATTCATTAAGGCCGTAGAATGCCAATGGCAAAAGCAGGAGATTAAAAAAATAGGTTTAAAAAAAAGCAAATATGAAAAATAAAAACCATTGGAACGCCATATACGAGAACAAACAGCCAAATGAAGTCAGCTGGACGCAAGAAAAACCAGCAGTCTCTTTGGAGCTGATCTCCAGACTTAATCTTCCTAAAACTGCAAAAATAATTGATATTGGAGGAGGTGACAGTACTTTAGTTGATTTTCTTCTACAGCTGGACTTCGAAGATATTACTGTACTGGACATTTCAGAAAAAGCCGTCGAAAAAGCTAAATTACGACTGGGTAAATTGGCTGGCAGAGTAAAATGGATTATTTCAGATATTACTGAATTCCAACCTGAAGAGAGTTATGATCTTTGGCACGATAGAGCTGCTTTTCATTTTCTCACCCAGGATGAGCAAATTGTGAAATACAAGCAAATTGTGAATTCGAATGTAAACAAATATTTAATAATAGCTACTTTTTCCAGCCATGGGCCAGAGAAATGCAGCGGCCTTGAAATAAAACAATATACCATAGAAAGTTTAGCAGACCTTTTTTCAAAAGATTTTAATGCAATAGATGGCTTTTATCAGGATCATAAAACGCCTTTTGGAACCATGCAGAATTTTGTATTTTGCGAATTCATAAAAGTATAACTAATCTTGGAAGTTTTATCTTAGGAATTCAGGTTTGCCGGCATTAAATAAAAAAACAGCTGCATTTCAGTTTGATTTTTTCTGTACTTACATTCACAAACTACTATTCAAATTAACAGCTAATCATTAAGATGAAATTATTTTTGAAACACCTAATTAAACATTATATTATTATCTGCTTTTTCTTATTGTACAAACTTAAAAGAATAAAACCTGAAACTCCGGCAAGCACAGAAGCTATAAGTATGGCGAACTTAGCCTGGTTTTGATAATCCGGATTCGGGAAAGAAAGCAGGGCAATAAATATTGACATTGTAAAACCAATACCTCCTAACAAGCCCAGTCCCAACATATGACGCCAGGTCATTTCAGCAGGAAGTTCTGCTACCTTTAATTTAACCGAGAGCCAGGACATTAAAAATATTCCGATAGGCTTTCCTAAAAACAAGCCCAGAACAATTCCGAATCCCAGATTACTCACAAGCCCCTCTGCCATACCTGATTCAAAAGTGATGTTGGTATTGGCGATGGCAAAAACAGGCATGATGATGAAATTTACCGGCCTTGTCAGGGCATGCTCCAGCTTTTCGAGCGGAGAATCCGTATCATCATCATTTGTCGGCAGTGTCAAAGCAACCAATACGCCGGCTATTGTAGCGTGAATACCAGAATGATGAATAAAATACCATATAAAGAGACCCGGGATCAGATAGAAAAAAATATTTTTAACGCCCACACGGTTAAAAACAATAAGCAGAAGAAATAAAGCTCCGGCATAACCCAAATATAAAAAATCAAGGGCCGAAGAATAAAACAGGGCGATAACCAGAATGGCAATAAGGTCATCCACAATGGCAAGAGCCGCAAGAAATATTTTAAGTCCTGTTGGAACTTTGTTTCCTAAAAGAGATAGTATTCCCAAGGCAAAAGCAATATCTGTAGCCATAGGAATACCCCAGCCTTTTGCAGTAGCTTCATCGGTACTATTAAAAGCAGCATATATTAAGGCAGGAACCAATACCCCTCCCAATGCGGCAAGAACCGGCAGTGATGCCTGACGAAATGAGGAAAGCTCGCCTTCCACAATTTCGCGTTTAATTTCGAGCCCTACCAGGAGAAAGAAAACCGCCATAAGACCGTCATTAATCCATAGTAATATGGGATAACGTAAATGCACTGCATCTGAATTAAAACCAAACTCTGTATTTAAAACGCTTTGAAAATCATCCGACCAGCCTGAATTGGCTATTAAAAGAGATAATGCAACGCAAATTAATAGAATAATGCCTCCGGCGGAAGAGGAGTGAAAAAAACGGGTAAAGATTTTAAGATTGATGAGTTTTGTCATATCACAAATTTAGGGTTTTCAATTTACCCCTGCAAATTAGTAAAGATGCCAAATAGCCTGGCTCATTTTTGGGCATCTCAAAAATCTTTATAAAAAAAGCAAATGCATCGAATTCTTACGGCCTATATTTTTGCTGATTCAAATAAAGACGAACAAGTCTTTTAGTGCAGCATCGGAATTAAAAATTGAATTCAAAAAAACACCCAAAATTTTGCTCAAACAAAAATAAAGCATAATTTTACTGTTCAATAGGAAATGGTGTTCTTCCTAACCCAACCGCCTTTAAGAGCTGATGACGCCTGATTATAGTAATGTATTACACATTTAATCAGGATAATTATGACTAATCGTAAGCAAAAGAAATCAGCAGGTAAAAAAACTCAAATTCGTTTCAATCTATTTTTTAGAAAATTCCCGGCAGTCCCGTATATTATTAAATGGTTTTTAATCTGTTTAATGTCAGGTATTTGTATAGGAACTGCCTCCGCAGGATTTTTTTAGTATCTCTTGACTGGACTACTAATTTCAGGGAACATCATTTATGGCTGATTGCACTTTTGCCTATCGGAGGTTTACTGATTGGCCTGCTTTATAATTATTTAGGCAGAGACATTGAAGCCGGAAATAATCTGATTATTGACAGCATACACAATCCTAAGGAAATTATTCCCTTTAGAATGGCTCCATTTGTCTATATTGGAACCCTTGCAACCCATTTTTTTGGCGGTTCGGCAGGCCGTGAAGGAACTGCACTGCAAATGGCAGGAGCTATTGCAGATCAGTTTACCAAACGCTTTAAACTCAATCCTAGCGAACGTAAAATATTACTGATCTCAGCCATAGCAGCAGGTTTCGGCTCCATTTTTGGCACCCCGCTGGCAGGGGCTGTATTTGGCTTAGAAGTATTTTTAATCGGCCGAATTAAATACGACGCCATCTTTTCGGCATTTGCCGCAGCAATTCTTGCCGATTTAGCCGCTAATCTCTGGCAGGTAAAACACACCCATTACCATATCGATATTATTTCCCATATCGCTGCACTTCCTATTATTTACAGCGTTTTAGCAGGTATTGCATTTGCTTTGTGCGCGGCTTCATTCAGCAAAACCATAAATTATGTATCGGCTGTTTTTAAAAGCAAAATCCCCTATGCTCCCCTTCGCCCCTTTATTGGCGGTATAATTGTTTGGGCAGCCGTATTTGCAACCGGCACAACAAAATATAGCGGTTTAGGAATTCCAACAATCTTGGCTTCCTTTGACCAGCAGCTTCCATTCTATGATTTTACTTTAAAAATGGCATTTACAATCCTCACCCTTTCATCCGGTTTTAAAGGCGGGGAAGTTACACCTTTATTTTTCATCGGCGCTGCTCTGGGGAGCGCTTTATCTTTCTTTATCCCCCTGCCCACTGGTCTTTTGGCAGCAATGGGATTTACAGCCGTTTTTGCAGGTGCTGCCAATACACCCCTGGCATGTATGTTAATGGCAATTGAACTCTTCGGAGCGGAATGCGGGATCTATGCAGCTATTGCCTGCGTGGTTTCTTATCTATTTTCAGGTCATAACAGTATCTATAGCAGACAAGTTGTTGGAGAACCTAAAAATTCTCGTTTTGGAAGCTATTGCGGAAAAAAAATTAATCAATTATAAAAGTATGAATCTTAAAAAAACGCAAAACAGTAATATCTTTATTCCCTAAAACAAATTAATATAAAAATCCAGCTCTTTAAAGTTTCCTTGATCCTCTTTATAACAATTACGAACCTTGTCTTTAAATTTTAAACTGCATGAAAATTAAATCTAAAATATTCAATACAGATAATTCCAAAACTACTATACTGATCAGACTCATGACAGGAGCCGTATTTCTCTCTGAAGGCATGCAGAAATTTCTATTCCCTGAAACCTTAGGTGCCGGCCGGTTTGCGAAAATTGGACTGCCCGCTGCTGAGTTTTTAGCGAATTTTACAGGATGCTTTGAAATTATCTGCGGCATTCTGGTTTTAATCGGTCTATTTGTAAGGGCTGCCTGTACTGCGTTAATCGTCATTATGATTGCTGCCATTGCCGCAACAAAAACGGAAATTTTAATAGATAAAGGATTCTGGAAAATGCTTCATGAAAGCCGAACTGACTGGGCCATGCTTTTAGGCAGTATTTTTCTTTTAATAAAAGGCGCAGGCTCATGGTCTTTGGATAAAAGATGGTTAAATAATGGATAACAAAACTCCCTTAAAAGAGATTGCAAAACTTTTTCTCAAGCTTGGAGTAATTGGTTTTGGCGGTCCCGCGGCTCATATTGCCATGATGCAGCAAGAAGTAGTTGAAAAAAGAAAATGGCTCACCCAGCAGCACTTTCTGGACTTAATCGGCGCGGCAAATTTAATACCCGGCCCAAACAGCACTGAAATGGCAATTCATATCGGACATGAAAAAGCAGGTTGGAAAGGCCTGATTACTGCGGGAATCTGCTTTATTTTTCCCGCGGTAATCATTACTGGATCTTTCGCCTGGCTGTATAAAGAATACGGCCAGATTCCAGAAGTTAAACCTTTTATATACGGCATAAAACCCGCTATTATTGCCGTTATATTGTCAGCGGTTTTTCCACTGGCAAAAAAATCCATAAAAACAATCCAGCTGGGAATTATCGCAGCTGCAGTTTTGCTTCTTTCACTGCTGAATTGCAATGAAATATTTTTGATGTTTGGTGCCGGAGCACTGGCCGTACTGCTTTATTATTTCAAGCTCGATAAGAATAATAACCTTCATTCTTTTATTCCCCTGGCACTTTTTCAAATTTCGGATCATCGTTTCTTCTCGGCAGTAAACTGGAATTTATTTTTGATTTTCTTAAAAATTGGCGCCATTTTGTATGGAAGCGGTTATGTGCTTTTCGCATTTCTCGATGCTGAATTAGTTGCTGCGGGACTATTATCCAGAACACAATTAATTGATGCGATAGCTGTCGGGCAGTTTACACCCGGTCCGGTTTTCTCAGCAGTAACTTTTATCGGCTGCCAGATTAATGGTTTTTCAGGAGCTTTATTTTCAACCATTGCCATTTTCTTACCCTCTTTTGTTTTTGTTGCATTACTAAACCCGCTTGTTAAAAAAATGCGGTATTCTCAATTGTTTTCTACATTCTTAGATGCTGTAAATGCGGCATCCATAGCCATTATAATTTCCATTTGTCTGGAAATGGGAAGCGAAACTATTGCCGGCTGGCGCACTGTCTTAATTGCTTTATTAAGCATTGCCTTACTACTTAAATACAAGAAAATCAACAGCGCTTTTATAGTTTTAGCTGGTTCTATAACGGGATATCTGCTGACTTTTGTCTAAATTTTGAAAATTAAAATATGCAGGATACACGATGTTAACTCTACACCTGAGCAAGCTACTGGTTTAGTGTCATATTTGGCTGTTAAAATAGCGACAGAAGAGTTTTTACTTATCACAATTATAAAATTACTAAATACTATTACTTGGCACTCACATGACACTACTACCACTAAGTCAAGCTGCCAATTTACAGAATGATTTAAACATAGATATTCCTGGCTTAACCATCTGATTCTTTCTCAACATATGCACAACTTCAATTCCGCTCAATGTTCGTCCGGCCGATTCAAAACTTTTAAAACCTAATCTGTTTTATATTTTGGATAACAATGACCTTTAGTATTCATTTTTAATTAGTTTTGAAAAACCAAAAATAAAACTCAGTCATAGATGCGACAGAACCAGAATAATAAATGATGGCTATTTTAAAATAAATCACTTGTATCAATGATATAAAAAAGTTACGTAAGCCTTTTTTAACAATAAAGATCATATATTTACTTTTTTATATAATTCCAAAAACAAACATATAATAAGCCTATGAGAAAAATTTTACTCGCTTTACTACTAAGTATAAAATTATCAGGATTTGCACAGGATGGATCTGTGGATACCAGTTTCAATCCGCCAAGAGGAGTCCGTAATGGAGATGTAAACGCATCAGCTACACAATCAGATGGTAAAATAATTGTCGGAGGTACTTTTACACTTTTAAACAATGTAGATTCTAATAAATTAGCACGACTCAATGCGGATGGATCCATTGATTTAACATTCAGCACAGGTACTGGATTTAATAATACCGTTAATGGAATAGCAACCCAATCTGATGGTAAAATACTGGTTGTTGGTGATTTTACAACCTATAATGGCGTTTCAAAAAACAGAATTGTCAGATTAAATACTGATGGATCCATTGATTCTTCATTTAATACAGGAACAGGATCAAATGATAATGTCTCTGCTGTTACGCTGCAGGCAGACGGCAAAATACTCGTTACAGGAAGGTTTACATCATTCAATGGCAGTTCAAAAAACAGGATTGTCAGATTAAATACTGATGGAACTGTTGATTCAACATTCAACCTGACAACGGGAGCCAATAATATCATCAATTCATGTGTGGTACAATCTGATGGTAAAATTTTAATAGCGGGCTATTTTTCATCCTTTAACGGAGTGGTAAGAAATAGAATAGCCAGATTAAATACAGATGGAAGCGTGGATACTGCATTTACTTCAGGTACTGCCTTTAATAATTATGTGAAAACACTCTGTCTGCAATCTGATGGCAAAATAATCGTCGGAGGCAACTTTACTTCTTATAATGGTACAGCAGTAAATTATATAGCCAGGTTAAATCCAGACAGCACAATAGATGCCGCATTTAATACTGGTACTGGTTTTAACGCTTCTGTAAACTGCATCAATATTCAGGCTGATGGGAAAGTAGTTGTTGGAGGTAATTTTTATTCATTCAATACTGCTACTTATTGCATGCGAATAGCCAGACTGAATAGTGACGGGTCGGCAGACTCCACTTTCGGATCAATTGATAGTAGTTTCGGAACTGACTCAGCTGTTAATGTTGTGACCATCCAGTCTAATGGAAAAATTATGCTTGGCGGCTCTTTTTCATATTATAATAATTTCTCACGAAATCGAATAGCAAGTCTAAATGCTAACGGAACTATAGATACTGGGTTTTATCCGTTTTTAGAGAATGGGCTTTCCACAAACGGAGCAATCGAACAAATTGCTTTACAACCGGATGGAAAGATACTTATCAGCGGAGCATTTTCCACCTATCGCAGTATACCCGCTAAAGGCTTTGCAAGGTTAAACTCCGACGGGACGCTCGATACTACTTTTAATGTAGGTACAGGAGTAGATAACTTGATAAATAAGATTGCATTGACATCCAATAACAAAATTATTATTGCAGGTAATTTTAAGACCTACAATGGTGTAACCTGTAACGGTATTGCACGGCTGAATGCCGATGGAAGTTTAGACACTGCTTTTAATGCTGGCGGGTCCGGTGCGAACAATAGGGTTAATACCCTTTCACTGCAATCAGACGGGAAAATCATTATTGGAGGAACTTTTAGTACATTTAACGGGACTTCAAGAAACCTATTGGCCAGATTAAATGCCAATGGTACAGTTGACACTTCTTTTATTCCGAAACTAACTCAGGGAAATATTTGGACCATTTCGATACAAGCAGATGGTAAAATAATTATAGCCGGACTTCTATTGCAATACAATTACAATAGTACTGGGGAAATTCTTAGATTGAATACCGATGGAAGTTTAGATACAACTTTTAATCTTGGTGGTAGTGGTACCGATTATTTTGTTTATTGCAGTGCAGTACAAGCTGATGGTAAAATTATTTTAGGAGGTTCGTTTAGTAAATTTAATAATATTGCTTCAAAAGGAGTGGTTCGTCTGAATGCTGACGGAAGTTTGGACACCTCGTTTATAGTTCCTGCATTATATGGATCGGTGGTTATGCAGGACATTGCAATTCAGAATGATGGAAAAATTATTGTGGGTGGGTCTTTCAATTCGTTCAGTGCTGCTGTTGGCAATAGTATAATGAGATTAAATACGGACGGAACTTTAGATCCTGCTTTCGCAACAGGAACCGGATTTGCCTATATTTCAGCGTTGGCTATACAAAATGACGGCAAAATACTCGTTGGAGGAAATTACGTTGCTCATAACAACAATGCCGATATACAGTATATTGCACGTTTACATAATTCAAATAGTTTAGGTTTAGGTACAGATTATTTTAATCATGATTTTAAAGTTAATGTATATCCCAATCCGGTAGCCGATTATCTTAAATTCAGTACTCCTGATGGTATGAATATCTCAGGTTTCGAGGTTTTTGATATAACCGGAAAGAAAATAGATTCCAATATTTTGAATACAGATTCTATAGATGTTACCAGATATATGCAGGGAATGTACTTCCTGCGTTTAAAAACAGATAACGGTGTTTTTAATGCAAAGTTCATTAAAAATTAATGGGATTAAAATATGAGATCACATAAATCAAAGCAACCTTCGGGTTGCTTTTTTATTTTGGACTTTATATGGAGTTGATCCTTTTTTGCGACTAAAAGCTTAGGCGGTTCTGTCGCATCTATCAGAATCAAATATAAGAATTTAAGTTATTTAAAAGTCAAACCGCCAATTTACAGAATGATTTAAACATAGACGTTCCTGGTTTAACCATCTGATTCTTTCTCAGCATATGCACAACTTCAATTCCGCTCAATGTTCATCCGGCCGATTCAAAACTTTTAAAACCTAATCCGTTTTGTATTCGCCGCTTGATAAAACGATGATCCTGTTCAATAATATTATTGGGATATTTACACTGTCGGATCTTAATCTTTGAGAACGAACGCTTGTTATAGACTTTGACAGCGGCAGTATTAGAACCGCTTTTATCAATGTTGATTACTCTTGGCTTGTAGGTCTCATCCAATCTCCAGCTCGTTCCCAGTCTGCTTTTTCTCTTCTTCATCTCTGCCTCAAGTGAAGGCACAAACTTATATACCCAGCGCTGAATCGTGGCATGATCCACAATCAACCCCCTAATCTTCATTATTTCCTCAACGTCACGATAGCTAAGTGTAAATCGTAATTTTAAAATACACTGCCTGCAGAATGATATATTTTGGATAACAATGACCTTTAGTATTCATTTTTTATTAGTTTTGAAAAACCAAAGATAAAACTTAGGCATAGAGCAACAGAACCGCCAGCAGAACGGTCTAATAAATATTTAAGGTTATGACATCAGAAATTATAATCCAATGCAGCGAGGCAATAGCGGCCAAGGGCTGGAACATTGCATTTGCAGAAAGCGCATCAGGGGGAAAATTAAGCGCTGAGTTTTCTTTAACCCCGCTGTCGGGAAAAATTTTAAGGGGCGGTATTGTCTGTTATGAAGTGTTTGTAAAAGAACAGATCCTTCTGGTACCGCACGAACTTATCGAAAAACATACGCCCGAATCAGCAGAGGTCACCAGTGCCCTTGCCCAGCGCACAGCGGTTTTATTCAATGCCGATATCACCGTCGCCCTGACCGGGCTTACCACCCCGGGAGGAAGCGAGACCGCGGAGAAACCAGTGGGCACTATCTTTCTGTCTATCATTATGCCTTCGGGCACAATAGACCATAGGGAGGTTTTCCCCGGCAGTCCAGAGCAGATTATCCAGCAGGCCGCCGATAAAGCGGCAGCATTGATCATTGAAGAAATAAGACCGGAGTAATTCGGATTGCATGCACACCCGATCAATAAATTCCTGCAGCAGCAACGGAATTTACTAACCGCCCTTCAAATTTAATGTAAAAAAAAAATCAGCACTTGGTTCAGATTTTTCTGTTTATGGACGTATATCATGGACGTTTTTTTCCATGGATCAAGCACTACCTTAACGCGCCGGTCTTCTTTTTTGTTGAAAATGCAAAATCTCAGATAAGGGAAGCCCGTGGGTGATGATATCGTCAAGCTGCACTTTTCCCTGCATTGCATATTGCAAAGTTTATCGATATGTTTATGCGCAGGTGCCTGTCTGCCTTTTAAGATTATACCTTTGGCAAAGAACTGTACCAGCGGGATTATCGTAATTTACCGCATAAACGCCAAGAACAGAAAAAATACCGCCTCTTCTAACAGCGCTCATACAGGCTTCCAGCACTTTAATAGAGACCTTTTCAAAATTGACAGTCGCTTTAATTTTGTCCTTAAGACTTCTTTCGGGCTCAAATCCGACCGCATCAATACATAGGTCTGCACCGCGCCGGTTGGTAAGGGATCTGATATGTTCCACAACCTCTTTGGGATTTCCCATAGATAGTGGTAGATCCTGTAGAAACCCGTGCCTTATCCAGACGATATTACAGCGTGTCCTGTATAATCATAATTACCTGCGCGGCTCCCCTGAGCCAGCCACTTTTGGCTGCCATAATCCCCACAGGTCACAATGCGAAAATAGCAACGGTCTCTCCCCTTTCACATCTCCCCAATCTGCGTTCATTCCCGGTAAGCTGGTTTCCGAGCGCCCGGCTTTAAAACAGTATGCAGGCCGGCAGCCTAGTAAGTCATTTGCATAAAGGCACAAAAAAAAACCTGCACCATAAAAAAGGGTACAGGTATCTCAAAAATCAAAGCTAATTTTGGAATTGCAATTTGAAATTTATAGCTGATCTTCTTCCTTCGCATCGAAGTTGATCGTATTATAAGCCGCTTCGGTCAGGGTAATGTCCGCCTGTTTTTCTTCAGCCAGTGTTTTTTCAAGCAGCAGTACCGCATCATCTTCTCCCAGGGTTGCTGCAAAAGCAGCAAGTGTTCCATAAGTGGCAATTTCATAGTGCTCTATTTTTTGAGAGGCAGCAATAATTCCCGCGTCTCTTACAGGTCCAGCTTCAGTCTCCTCCATGATACTCTCGCCTTCTTTGATAAGCCCTTGCATGGCGTCGCATTTTTTGGCTGCTGCTTTCTCTCCCACCGATCTAAAAACCTCTTCAAGTCTGGCGACCTGCTCCTGGGTCACTGAAAGGTGCTCTTTAATAGCGATAATCAGATTTTCAGACGTAGCATTTTTTGCCATTTTTGGAAGTGCCTTAACCAGCTCTTTTTCAGCCCAGTAAATATCTTTCAGCGAATCTACAAATAATTCTCTCAGCCCTTCGGCAGCGGAAGGTTTTGCCTTGACAGCCCCTTTTGGAGCTGTTTTGGAAGCTGTTGCTTTAGTATTTCCCGTTTTACTTTTTGTGTCAGCTGTTTTTTTTATCGCAGTTTTCATAAAATGATATTTTTAAAAGTTATAAATCAAAAGTACAATTCACTAAAATCTAATCTCTTACAGCTTTTCAGATGATCTTTACAGTATTTAAACATTTTCAGAATTCAGTGTAAAAAAGGAAAATTTATAAAAACATGGAAAAATTATATAAAAAAAAAATCGATTGTTTTATCGAAATTTACTCATAACCAACACATTACGCAATATTACATTTTTACAAACTAAAAACTTATCGTTATGCATACGATAACACCATGGAGCGCAACTGCTCAGGCAGATATTGAAAATAGTGACATACTTTTAAAAAGAAAAATTCTTGATTACACTTATCAATTCTACAATACAGGCGATTCCCTCTGGATTGTCGCCATTATGCCCAATAACGGAAAAATAGCTTTTCGCGCGGCGTTTGCAATGAACAGCTGTTTTGAAATAACTAATCTTTTTGATGATGACAATACGATTGTCATTATTTTAAGTTCCAGATTGGGAAATTATGAAGTTCGCGTTAATTTTCCCGATCAAGCTTCACCTTCCTTACATTATACATGCAGCTTTAAGGCAGACATCCCATTGAGGATCCCGTTCTGGCCCCGAGATATACTTCCCCTTACCCAAAATGGAAGGGTAGAAAATACTAGTGGTAAAATTCATATGGAGCAGTTCGGTTCCAGATCAGGATTACTATTTGCAAGCATTACAAAACCACAAACGGGATCCTTTTTTTATTTTCAAAACCTTACTTCCTTATCAGAATATTGCGAAGTGACCGAAACAGAATCAAAAAGTACCGTTGGCGGAATCTGGCCAGAAATTGGATTTCAGCTTCCGGCTACAGATATGCTTCCCCTGCCTCAAGATAAAAGCCTGACTATCTCAGATGCTTATGTTTTATTTACTACCGACATATTTGAGAAGACATCGGCTATCTGCGAAAATTTCTTAAATAATCTTGTAAAAATATACAAGCTACTGGATCAGCCCAGAATTCAATATAATAACTGGCCTGATATTGCGCAGAAAGTCATTACAGATTTAACCTATAACAAAGGTGCATGGACACAAAATAACGGGAATCCGTATCTTAATGCTTATTTGTGCGATTATGAAACTCCTGCAGAGAGTATGGTTCAGCTTGCAGTACTCACTCCATTTAAGGAATATGAAAAATGGAGCGGTGACAAACAGCGGCTTTGTGAAGATTTAATAAAAGGACTGCCCGCTTTTTATGATCTAAAAATTAAATGCATAAACAGATGGCTTCCCACACTTGTTGACAAACTTAACCAGTCCGAAGAACAAAAAAAAGAAATGTTGATGGACTCCTGGTATCTGCATCATCCGTTAATGAATTTGGCCAGACTGGCTTTGCAGGGCGACAAAACCGCAGAGAAACTTGTTTTAGATTCTATTGAATATGTCATAAAAGTAGCGCATCATTTTAAATATTCATGGCCGGTATTTTATAATATGGAAACACTGCAAATAATCAAAGCAGAAACCGCTCCGGGTGAAGGAGGAGAAAATGATGTTCCGGGTTCCTACGCTCATTTAATGTTATTGGTCTATAAGCTGACCAGAGAAAAACGCTATTTAAACGAGGCAGAAAAAGCTGCAAAAAAATTGGAAGATCTGGGAGTCAATATTTTATATCAGGCTAATAATACCGCCTTTTCGGCGGGAGCATTATTAGAATTGTATAAAATTACCAATAAAAAACTGTATCTGGATTTAAGTTATACCTGCCTTAGCGGCTTATTTAAAAATGTACAGCTTTACGACTGCAGATATGGATTTGGAAAAAATTACACGAATTTCTTTTCCATCTTTCCATTAAATGACGCGCCGTATACTGCTGCTTATGAAGAATTGGAAGTCTATGCCGCTTTATCCGAATATTTCGTTCAGGCTAAGGACGTGTCTATTTTAACAGCGTTAAAAACGCTTATCCCCGAATTCATAAAATTTGCCGTTAGCAGAATTGCCTACTATTATCCCTCAATGCTGCCTGAAGAAATGCTCTCTGAAGAAGTGAAAACGGGAGAAATACAGGCTGATTTGTGGGTTCCGTTAGAGGATTTATACAACGGCTGGGAGAAAAGCGGTCAGGTTGGTCAGGAAGTTTACGGCGCCGGAATGGCATTTGGTGTCGTACCAAGACAATACATCAAAGTCGATGAAGACTTTTTAATTTTTATCGATTATCCTAATGAATTTACTAAAAGGGGAAAATCAGTCACCATACATCTTGACGGGGATAAAGATATGTCGTGCAATTTAAAAATTATAAAAGCAGGCGATCGAAGTATTAAAATGAAAGTATTTCAGAATAAAGAGCTATTGAAGGCCTTTCACGAAACTAAAAAAATGCACGAATATGAAATTTCAGGACAGGCTTTAATTAAGATTGAATGGTAATATTACTAATAAATAAAAACACATAATGGAAAAATTAACAGATTACTTTGGACAAAACATCAATGGAAGACGAATTGTAATCACGGGCGGAACAACCGGAATAGGAAAAGCAATTGCCGATGTATTAGTATCTCTCGGCGGACGCGTTCTTATTTTTGGAAGAGATCAAGAAGATTTCGATAATGCCGTTGCCGATATCAAAAAACAATTTCCGGGCAGCGAAGTTTATGGCTACCCGGCAGATGTAACCAAAAAAGAAGACATTGATAAAATCTTTGATATAGTAGAAAATGAGTTGGGCGGAATTGATATTTTAATCAACAACGCAGCTTTGGCAGCTCCGGGACTTACCAAGGAAACTTATGAAGAATACAAATATGTTATAGATACAAATATTACAGGTTATCTAGCCTTTGCACAGCAAGCCGCATCAAGAATGAAAGAGCAGAAATCCGGACATATTATCAATATTGGATCGATGAGCGCGGAAAGCCGTACTGCCGAAAGTACTATTTATGTGGCAACTAAAACAGCCATTAGAGGTTTTAGCACATCATTGCGTAAAGAATTAAATCCGCTTGGAATTAAAGTTTCTCTCATTGAACCCGGGGCCGTAACCAGCGATATGCAGACTGACCCAAAAGAAATACAGCACCAGAAAGTTGAAAAATTGGAAATGCTGGAGGCTTACGATATTGCAATGAGTACTTTATTCTGTCTGTCCCAGCCAAGAAGATGCGATATTGTAAGTATGCAGATTCGTCCGCATCGTCAAATAATTTGATGTACCGGTATAATTAGTAACAACTTTTTGAGTCGTATGCTATTTAGTATTTAAATACACCTGCAATGTTACAGGTGTATTTTTTTTGCATTTTATCTGTCAATAATTATATAAAAAAAATCAGCTGTAAAGCTTCGAACCATCTTGGCATTAATTCTTAGAAAAAGCAAACTTTAAAATATGATGACTCTGCAAAAACTGCCATTCCAAAAGGCGCCAATTGAAGACAATTAGCGCCTTTTTTTATTAGTAAGGCCTGGTTACTGCATCATTATAAAAAGCTGGGCATCAAAGGTTAAGCTCCTGTATTTAGGTTCTTCTTAATTTGTTGCTTCTTTAGCCACAAAACCTATTTATTCTTAACAGACATCTTCCGCGCTAGGGATTGATTCCAGCTCTTGAAAACTTATACTCCCCATCAGTAATAATTTTATGTAAGAATTTAGACTATTAACAAATTTCTTTACTGCAATTTTTGTATTTTTATGTTGTTACAAGAACGCAAACTGACTGTATATCTGCTGCGTGTTAAGTTTTTTTTTAGCATATTGAATAGAGATGGAAACAATTGTACAAGATACGGGACAAAACAAGCCGTTTTTACCAGTAGTGGGAATAGCCGCAGGCACCGGAGGTATGGATGCGATTACTAAGCTCATAGCTGGAATAGCTGCAAATTCGTCAATGGCTTTTGTCATTATCTACCTGCATACCACAGAATACCCGGAGGACCTCTCGGAGGTCATTAAAAAAGACACCAATTTGGCTGTAACTGAAATTATTACTACTTTAATCCCTGCCCCTGGACATATCTACACTGTTCCTAAAAATAGTGACCTGACTGTTCAGGATGGCATTCTCACAGTACATAAACGAACGCGACTGGATAAACCCGATGGGAGGTTTGATTTGTTTTTCACCTCTCTCGCCCAAATATACAAAGGCGCAGCTGTAGGTATCATTTTGTCAGGCACAGGATTTGATGGTATGGAAGGCCTTAAAGGCCTTAAAGAACTTGGCGCCGCAGCTGTTGTACAGGATCCCCGCACAGCAGCCTTCAGAGAATTGCCCCAGAGTATTATAAATGCCGGAATGAACGACTATATTGAAACACCCGAGCATATTGCTGAGTTATTAAAAAAGATAGTCCTTAGCATTGAAGAAACTGATGCGTATGAAGAATCTGGCTATTTTGCCCCTGCGCACCAGGAATTGATCAGCAAGATCAAGGATCTTCTTCTTTTTAACACAGGGACCGATTTCAATGCTTATAAGCAGTACTATGTTAGAAGACGTATAGCCCATAGAATGGTGATAGCCCGCAGAGAAACCCTGCATGATTATTATGTCTATTTAAGGTACAGCAAAGAAGAGCAGGATTTGCTTTTCAACGACCTGCTGATAACTGTATCGGGATTTTTCAGGGACAATTCATTTTATGATTCCCTGACAGCTGCTGTATTTCCGCAATTAATCAGAAATACAGTAAATAATTCCCTGAGAATCTGGATCGCAGGCTGCGCCACTGGACAGGAAGCTTATTCCGTGGCAATCGCACTGCACGAATATTTAATACAGACAGACAATCCTGATATACAGGTGCAGATATTTGCCTCAGACCTCTCTGCAGCAGGCATTTCAAAAGCCAGAGAAGGTCTATATAAAAACTACGATTTGGATAAAGTGTCAGCAAACAGGCTGCATAATTATTTTACAAAAAGAATTGACGGCTATCACGTTCAGGATGAGATTCGGAATATGTGCATTTTTGCCGTACACAATTTAGTAAAGGATCCTCCTCTTGGAGATATTGATCTGGTTTGCTGCAGCAATGTACTGAACTTTTTTAATGGACATAATGAAAATGCTGCACTAGAAGCATTTCATTATGCATTGAGAGAAAAAGGAATACTGGTTACCGGAATTTCAGAAAATAGTTTAAAAACGCAAAATCTATTCGCGAATTCAGGACAACCTGAAAATTTATACATACGCAATACGATTCTTCAAGAAAGGGATGAATCGTCTGCACTGATGAGTACTGTTTCAGATGATAAAAACATTTCATCTTATAACGGACCGCTGATGGCACGCGAATCCCCTAAGCAGCAATACTCGGAGTGCGCATATACAGACTCTGGGGCCCTTGCAAAGAATATAAAGCAACAATTGCTTACTGGCTGTAAAGAACTTGAAAAAAAAAACAAACTGGAAGCAAGCCTTGCAAAGAGCATAGAAGCTAAAAATAATGAATTGAAGTTATTACATGATGAACTCAGGAATCGTCAGAAGCTGCTTAGCGCTGCATCAAATTTTGCGGAAGGCATTATACAGACCAATCATGAGCCTGTGGCGCTCATCGATAAAAATTTTATCATCACCAATGCCAATGCCGCCTTTTATCGATACTTTAAGACCGCCCAGAACAAAACAGAAGGTTACAGTTTTTTTGAAATTGGCAACTGCCAGTGGGACACTTGCCAGCTTAAGGATCACATCCTTAAATTACAGCGTGGTACAGCAGTTCTTGAAAATTTCAGAGTGGAAACAGAATGCGAAGGAATTGGAAAAAAAATCATGAATGTGAGCGCGCGTCCACTACATGATGGAAAACCTGACAGTCCCCTTATAGTATCCCTAAAGGATATTACTGAAATAAATTCCCTTTACGAATTGTTTGAGAATAAGAATTTAGAAATCCAGCAGTATAACGATCTTATGAAAACTTTCTCAGGAGCAGCGAGCAGTAATATGCTGGATCCGCTTCAAAAAATTCAGATGCTGAGCCGGAGAATTTTTGACACGGAAATACACTTAAGCGAAACGAGCAGACACCACTTGCAGCGTATTTTATTTTCTGCAGAAAATATGTGTAAACTCATAGAAGATCTTATTTTATATTCTAAGATCAGTTTCCTGACTAAAGAATATAAAAGAACAGATTTGAATTTGATCATCAAAAAAAACCTTAATGATCTTAAGACAATCATTAAACAGAAAAGGGCCGTTGTCAAAGTAGCGCCATTGCCAGCGCTGGAAGTAATGCCCAAACAAATACAGCAGCTATTTACAAATATTATATCCAATGCAATACAATACAGCAAAGATGATGTAATACCGGAAATTCATATCGACATCAAACAGCCCTCCACAGAGGAAATTATTGATATCGGAGGGAACCCTGAGCTTTCCTTTGCCAAAATCAGCGTAACTGATAATGGTATTGGATTTGATAATAGGTACGAAAAGCAAATTTTTGATCCTTTTTTCAGACTTCATAATAACGATCAATATGTCGGAAGCGGATTGGGACTGACTGTGGTAAAAAAAATCGTCAGCAGTCATCGCGGCTACATAAGAGCGTCAAGCAAAATCCATGAGGGCACAAAAATTTATATTTATATTCCAACGCAGCAACTGACTGAAAAGAACCTCTGACTTAAATGTAGACCAAACAATCCATTAACGTTTAGGTATCATATGATCTTCTGAGTCATCTAGTTCTACCTTTGGGAGAATGCCTTTTTCCCCCGACGACAAAATGTCAATTAAACTCATATGCAGTAATTTGCTAAATTTATAATAGCTTGAAAATTATTTTAAGCGATGTTATTATTCACGTTATTGCTGTTGAAGTGTTTGGACAAGCCAAACAATTTTCATAATAAGCTTTTTAATATTAAGGTATCGACGGTACAGTTTACTCATACTTTCTATTATTTACTGCATTTTAGTATTACAGTTCATAACTTATTACGCAGGCAGACGAAACTTAAAAAACATTTACAGACAAATATTGAATTGTAAATCAAAATATCATTAGGACTTAGACTCTTTGCTGCAAATTTTTTACATAAGGCACCTTTGCATTATTTCTTAACAATTTAGTCAATACTACCGGTTAAATAAGAATTACACCTTTATTTTGTGTTAAATCAAGCTTTATTACTTGTTGCAGTTGCATAAAAAAGGTTTCATATTATAATCTGCAACCAAATTTTGACAACTATTGTCTGTTCGGTTTCATTCAGTTTTTTAATTGGATCCTGCTCGCAGCAAGCTGCAAAAGTAACTTCAAGATGTTTTTAAAATCAATCGAATTATGCAATTAGCTCCTCCCTAATTCATTAATTTTAAAGATATTAATAGGGTAATATATATTTATATATTTACTTAATTTACGACATCAACATTTAAAATGATGCGATTTCCTGAAGTTTTAAAACTGATGTTCCCTGCGGCAGCTTCCAAGGTGCCTTGGCCAGCTTCATTGCCAGCACTTCGGTTGGCACGGGTCTGTATTTTTTCAGCAGTCCAATACCATTAAAAAAGTCAAGTATTTTGACCAGTATTTTCTCTCCGGCCCTGTCACTTCCTTCACGCACAAGAGGTCCTGGTCTAAATATAATATACTGCCCAAAATCAAGCTCTGCAATTGCTGTTTCCAGTTCACCTTTCATTCTTAAATAAAAGATCCTGCTTTTTGGAGAAGCATCAGCAGAAGAAACCAAAACAATTGAGTTAACCCGGTTTTGTCTTGCAATCCTGGCAAATGCTGCAGGAATTTCAAAGTCGGTTTCCCGCTGTTTTTTCTGAGAACCCGCTTGTTTTAAAGTGGTGCCTAAGCAGGAAAATAAAACATCTCCCGTGATATGCTCACTATACTGATCCAGCTGAGAAAAGTCAATAACATGTTCAGATAATTTTGGATGTGACCTGCCTGTGGGACGTCTTACAAAAATAGCTACCGATGTATAGTCGTCATCTTGTATTAGTTCATTTAATAGAAATTTTCCCGTGGAACCTGTCGCCCCTATCAGCAGTGCCTTCATAACTTTTATCTTTAAAGGTGATTAAAATTGGTTTTGTTAATACATTTAAATATAGCATTTGCGGGTATTATTTCAATCGGGTAATTCGTTAATGCTTTTAGGTTCAATCCTTGCCAAGGCATTCATATGATGCCTGTACCTGCTTGAAGTTTCATAGGCAAGTTTTCGCACGCGCATTATGTTTCCCAAAGGACGGTGCGCGGGAAGGCAGTGAAAGGGGTTAAAGCTGAGAGTGTCATCTGCATATACACGGCGTTCCGGACTGAATGTTTGCTGTGGAAGAAAGCTAAGTTTTGCAACAGGCTGGTACGGACTTATATCCTCAGGCCACTGCACTGATCCATCTTCTACAGGCATAATGCTTAGATCTGTACACAGCTGCGCGCTCATTTCATATTCTGCTGTATTAGACTGAAAAAAATCAGCAGTGACTTTAGTTAAAAAGGCATTTCCATCAGCATCGATTATTTCCTTATCAATTTTCTTTCCTGACAATTCCCTGACATTTTCCGATAACGGTTTTACACTTATTTTTGCTACATAATCCCCAAACCTCAACGCTGCCATACTGAAATACGTATCTCCGAGAAGATGCGGGCCGGGAGCGCTTAATTCATTCGTATCATCAGCCAGCCCCACTGCTGCCAGTACATTTTGGACTCCTGCGGCAGCCTTTTGTGCAATTTGCTGGAATAATTCCCCGCTGTCGGCTTGCTTTTCCAGATTTTCCTGAAGCTTTAGATATTCCCTTATTGTCCCGGTTGGAATAACAGGATAATTTACCAAAAGAAAATCCTGTGTCACCGCATCGCAGAGTTCCGGCAGTAGTTTCTCGCCTTCAACTCCTATAATCTTTATGGCCATACCTCGAAATGCAGACATTTTATCGGGCATTATTGTGCCTTGTGCGGTAGAAAAACGGACAATAACCGGATAGGTATTAGGCACCGCAAATAATCCCTGTGCCAAATGCTCAGGCAGATTCTCGTAAACCTGCAATTGTCCTTTTAAGACAGCATGGCTTTTTGCATGTGCATCCCTGATGGCATGACGGTATTTCTCGTACATCAGGCGGTTTACCCGTGCCATGGAGTCTACAATTTTCTGGCTGATTTCCTGCTCGTCCGGCTGCATTACCTCGATCGAGTCACTGTAACGTATATAAGGCGTGGATTGTGTCATAAGATATATTATTTGTGAGCTGATTTATTTTTTCACCGGATTTAAGACGGCTTGCTGAATTGAGAATTTTTTCGACGGCACATTATTTCCCTCTGCAAGTTCGCTGAAATTGGCATTCATGATCCAGGTATCTGGACCTGCCATTGCTGCAGTTGACGGAAAGGCAAATCGATCTTCTACAGAGGTGGATTCCGTCACCTGAGCTGAAATCCAGTTATCAGAAGTTTTTATTTTAAAAACTTTGTTTACTCCTGCGTTTTGAACGAGTGTCAGGGTGTTATTGTCATTCAAAAGCATGCCGTCTGCTCCCGGAAAAAACTGGTCAACTTTGACTTTTGTTCCGTTATTGGGACTTGCAATGGGTAGTTTTATTATTGCTCCTGTTCCATTATTAGCGACAAGCAAAAAGCCCTGTGGATGGAACACTATACCATTGGGGCCTACTCCTGCTGTTTTCAAAAGTTCACTTTTACTAAAAACTGCCGCATTTCCTTTTAGGTCTACTTTGTAAACCGCATCTGCAAAGCTATCGGTAATATAAGCACTGCCTTCATTGTCAAACGTCAGGTCATTAGGAAAATGCTCCCCTGGAATTAATTGTGATAAATCAATATCATTTATTTTTTTGCCGCTTTTCAGGTCAATGATAATCAGTCGTGCCATTTTCTTTTTGGTATCAGGCGTACTGAATTTGCTGTAATTGGCATCACCGGCACAGACAAAAAGCCTGTTCCCATCTGGATGCACTTTAAGGCCGTAGGTTGATTTTAATGTTTTATCTGCATATAATTCAGAATATTTTCCTTCTTTGGTAACTTTTCCCACGGTTCCCAATCTTGCCGAGGAAACATAAAATACATTGGCGGCCTTGTCAAAAGCCACTCCTTCAGGATAGGTTTCCGGAGCTTCAAATTCAATACGTTTGGTTGGCTGCTGCGCCCAGGTCAGCTGGGATAAAAACAGCAATAAAATATACTTTTTCATTTTTATTTTTGTTTAAGGGCATAAATAATTCCATTTGCATCGTCAGATACATATACTGCATCGGTACCAATAGCCAGTCCTGCGGGTCTTCCAAAACGTTCATTACCAATCAGGAACCCAGCTAAAAAATCTTCAGATCCAATGGGATTTCCTCTGCTGTCAAATTTGATACGCTCCACTTTATAACCGCTTGGGTTCTGCCTGTTCCATGAACCATGCCAGCAGACAAGCGCATCGCCCTTATTTTTTCCGTTATCAAAAAAGGCAAAAGCAATAGGCGCGCTGTGTGCAGGAAATTCGAGTACTGAAGGCTGTGTTTTTGAAGCCCAGCCTTCCTTGGTATTACCTACCGGGTCTTCCCTGCTCTGGTCAACTTCACGCTTGGCATAAGCAAACGGAAAACCATAATTGCCTCCCAAAACAATATGGTTTAATTCTTCGGGCGGCCATTCATCTCCCTTTGCATCACCGCCATTATCCACGCCCCACATTTCCTTGGTCTGCGGCTGCCAGTCAAAACCAATAGTGTTGCGTAGACCTGAGGCATAGAGAGTTCTTTTCCATGTAATAGGATCTACCTGCAGCATTGTGGCGGTTTCCTTGTCACTTTCCTTGCAGTCATTACAAACGCTGCCCACTGAAATGTATAATTTCCCGTCAGGGCCAAAATCCATTGTGCGGTTGGCGTGCTGTCCTCCGCTTGGAAGGTCTTTTATCAGTGTATCTGCGGCTTTGCCTAAAGTCCCGTCTTCATTCAGCGCATATCGAAGCACTTTGTTATTGTTGCATAAGTACATGTAATTATCTTTCGAAGTGATGCCGTGTACTCCTGGAAAATCTGCCACACGGGTCATGTCATCAAACTTTCCATCTTTATTGGTATCGGTCAGCATCAGTACATCACCAGCATCCCGTCTGGTAACATAGAGCTGGCCTTTTTTGCCGATGTACAGCATACGCGGTTTTCCGAGGCCGGTTGCAGCAGGGGTTACCCGCCAGTCCTTAGCCGTTTTAAGACCTGATGCCAAAGCTGAATTATATTCCAAATGGGCTGGATAATTAGTAATGGTTGTTTTTTTTGTATCTTCCTTTGGAGGAATGCCTTTTTGGCTGTAGGATAGCAGCGCTAAAGATGATAGAAATGCTGAGAGTATGTATTTCGTATTCATTTGTAGTATATTGTTAAATAATTAAGAAGAAAATTGTAAGCTCATTTAATGCATTATTATAATGCTATTTCCTGTCCGTGAATTACTGCTGTCTTGATGATATTTTTTTTAAATTAAGAGAGATCTAAGTAACTATATTTTAAACGTTTAATTTTACATCATATTAAAATATTCTTACAAAAAAGACACCAATAAGACATCAAATAGTGAAACAATCTAATGTTGCAATTTGGCGAATATTTGAAAAATTCAAATTTTGTAGAATCTCCAACTCCCTGTTATTTAAAAGAAAATTAGCAAAACTGGAGAAGTTGTCCTATCTTTATCTCTATGAGAAGAAACGGAGAAATTATAATTATCGAAGACGACGAGGATGACAGAATGTGATTAAAGGTCCTATTTGAAAGTTTAGATTACAATAACAAACTTACATTTATTGAGGATCCTATGGAAGTAATAGATTATCTGTCAAATCCTCTTGTTATACCATTTATTATATTTTCTGATATTAATATGCCAAAACTTAATGGATTTGAATTACGTGAGCAGATCCTAGCTAATCCAGAAATAAGCAGTAAATGTGTACCTTATATTTTTCTTTCTACATCCAAAATACCGGAAAATGTGCTAAAAGCTTATTCCTGTTATCTCCCGGGATATTTTAAAAAGGAAGATGATTTTACCAAATTCAGGACGGTCATTAGTACAATTTTAGATTACTGGTTTACTAGTCTCACTCCTACCAATTCCTTATGAATTTTATCATTATAACTGTTTCTCGATAAAAGTGTAAAGCCCCGAACTTAAATTTTTTATTGCAGTTCTATTTTATTTCTTAAATATTTTTTTAAAATAAATTATAGCTTTCATTTTAAGCAAGTTAATAGGATCAATCGCATTGACGCCTTAAGAATTTGACTTTCATGGCAGTATCGTGGCAAATTAATTATCACAAATAAAAATTCAGAATTTACAGAGTCTGGCGGGCAGGGTTCGAATGGCGGAGCAGTCATAATCTAAGATATTTTCTTGTCTTATTCCATTGCTAAGTCCAACTGCCAATTTACAGAATGATTTAAACATAGACATTTCCTGGTTTAACCATCTGATTCTTTCTCAACATATGCACAACTTCAATTCCGCTCAATGTTCGTCCGGCCGATTCAAAACTTTTAAAACCTAATCCGTTTTGTATGCGCCGATTGATAAAACGATGATCCTGTTCATAATAGTATTGAGATATTTACACTGTCGGATCTTAATCTTTGAGAACGAACGTTTGTTATAGACTTTGACAGCGGCAGTATTAGAACCGCTTTTATCAATGTTGATTACTCTTGGCTTGTAGTTATTACTAATTGCTTTAATTAGAAATGACTGGGCCCTCATTCTCTGTCTTCTTTTAGTTAAAAAGAAATCAACTGTATTAACGGACCTATCCAATGCTCTATATAAATAACACCAAATACCTTTTACTTTGATATAGGTCTCATCCAATCTCCAGCTTGTTCCCACTCTGCTTTTTCTCTTTTTCATCTCTGACTCAAGTGAAGGCACAAACTTATATACCCAGCGCTGGATCGTAGCATGATCCACAATCAACCCCCTAATCTGCATTATTTCCTCAACGTCACGATAGCTAAGTGTAAATCGTAATTTTAAAATACACTGCCTGAAGGATTACATATTTTAGATAACAATGACCTTATAGTATTCATTTTTTGATGGGTTAAAAATTATAAAGATAAAGTTATTCCCAAATGCGGCAGAACCTAAAATGTAAAATAAAATAATCAATAAATTAGAACAACTGACCATATTTAAAATTGTGTTTCAGTATTTGTAAATTGAAAGTACATAGCTTTAACAGAATCTTATCGATATAACAACTTAATAACATGGGAATTATATAATTTTTAACAGGTAATCATGTAAAACGTAAGCTGCTGATTAACCGATATTTGTGATTAAACCGTAAATAAACATCATTAATAACTTACAAGATGTTCACATTCTTAGTTTTTAAGTTAAGATAACCTGCACATTTTTATTATTTTCAAAGCCCATTATAGATGAAGAAAAGACTTACTGCATTAGCCTTGGTCTCAGCGCAGACTATCGTTTTCTCTGCAAATCCTCCTCCTCCGGGTCTTCCCGACGATCCTGCTGCCGTGCCGATAAATTCATCTCTTTATATCTTATTTGCAGCCGGTGCGTTGTTAGGAATCTGCCGTATTGCCAATAAAAAATAATAAATTAAATTTTATTATTTATAATCATAACACTTCAATAATATGATGAAAAAACTATTTTCACTTTTTATTTTAATTTCTCTGGACAGTTTTTCACAGATGCATTTCGGCGCCTCAACACCTGTGTATGTTAAAAACCAAGTACTTTACGTAACAGGCAGTATTAATCTGGCATCGGGATCCAATCTTTATTTAAGGAACAACTCGCAGCTGCTGCAAGGCACCACATCATCATCTGCAAATTCAGGCACCGGCACTGTCTCGATTTATCAGGAAGGCACCTCAGATAATTTCGAATACAACTACTGGTGCTCGCCAGTTGGTGCTGCCAATGTTGCATCTGGAGGTTCAAATTTCGGAATAACATTATTAAATCGTCCAGTGACCTCCACAGATGCTATACCTGCTGTAATTCTTCCCGCAGGAAGTTATAACGGGAGCGCGCTGCCGCTGAGCATTGCCTCTAACTGGATTTATAAGCTTATAAATGCAAGTAATTATTCTGCTTGGATTTCTGTTGGAGCTGCTTCTTCAATAGCTCCTGGTGAAGGATTCACAATGAAAGGAACCAGCGGATCTGATACCGCCGATCCTGAAGGAACGGGAAATCCCAACAATGCTGGTAACGGAAGACAGCGATATGATTTTAGAGGCCGGCCGAATGACGGAAATATTATTGTACCTGTAGGCACAGGAAATGCCGCAACGCTCACAGGCAACCCCTATCCCTCTGCGCTGCATTTAAATGCGTTTTTACTGGATCCGTCCAATAGCGCATGTACCCGCGTAGCGTATTTTTGGGAGCAGGATAAAACCGTGGATTCACACTACCTCTCAGCGTACAGGGGCGGCTATGGAACATACTCTCCGGGCACTCTGGGCAGCAATGGAATTTACGTTGCCGCAACTTTCAACAGTTATAACAGTGATGGGTCACTTAACACAACAGGAACATCTTCGGGTTTAATTATTGAACGTAAATACAGTCCGATAGGACAAGGATTTCTTATTAACGGGAACACTAACGGACAGGTAACATTTAAGAATTCTCACAGGGCCTTCTACCAGGAAGGCGCCGGCTTGTCACAATTTGCAAAAAATTCTAAAGCCAAAGACGTACACATAGAACAAGAAAATACCGAAATTTCACACTTTAAAATTAACACAATTATAAATAATGCCTTCACCAGACAGCTTGCACTTGCTTTTATGCCTGAAGCGACAGACGGCGTTGATCCAGGCATCGATGCACTCAATATGGATGAGACCCTGCCCGCTGATGTCTCATTTTGGATGGACAACGGCAGGTATGTCATTCAAGGTATAAATTTTGATCCTTCTAAGAAGATACCCATTGTCGTAAAAGCTGATGAGGTCTGCACCTTAAAGTTTTATGTACCTGAAGTAATTAATTTTGATTCTTCGCAAAACATCTATTTATTTGATGCACTTGATTCCTCCTATCACGATATTAAAACCGGAAGCTACAATGTCACAGTCGCAGCTGGTGTCTATATGGACAGGTTCAAAATAGCTTTCAACAGCGGGACATTAGGAACAGAAAATCACTTAAAAAGAAATTTTACAATATATCAAGAAAATAAGAACCGGACATTAACAGCTTTAAATCCGGATCGTCTGCAGATTCGCTCTTTTAACCTTTATGACATCACCGGCAGAGCAGTAGCAAATAAAAAAGGACTGCAGGAGCAAGAAATTTACAGTTTTTCCACATCAGGTTTAAGTTCAGGAGTATATATTGCAGTTTTTCTAACTGACACAAATGAAAAAATCACCCAGAAAATTATAATTATGAATTCTGGCAGCTAACCGCATAAAAATTCCATATTCCAATTATTATTTTTTTGATTGTCAACTTATATTCTAAACTGATACAACTATGAAAACAACTAAAGCTGCGCAGCAGACCTACCGCATTTATATTATTCTGTTTTTCCTTCTCTCATGCGCTGTCCATGCACAAATCGGAATCGGGACAGTTACACCCAATCCCAGTTCGGTTTTGGACATTACCTCCACCACTCAGGGACTATTGATGCCTAGGATGACCACTGCACAGCGAAATGCCATTACCGCCCCTGCTGACGGCCTTATTGTATATGATACAGATCAAAGGGCTTTTTATTATTACGTGACAGGTACATCTTCCTGGATACTTATCAATAACGCATCTAACTCAAGACTAAACTTTAAGCGCATACGATCAACAGATAATCTGGCAGTGGTGCTTGCTGCTGAACTTGCTGCCGGAGGAGGTGCGAAATATGTTTTAACTTCAAACACCCTGTATGAGATAAACGGCACAGTAACATTTAACCTTCCCATTGAACTAAACAATGCTTACATTCAGGGGCTGGATGCTAATGAAGACATCATTGTAAAAACATCAGGCACACTATTTGACGGTTCCACAGGCGGCAGTATAAGAAGTGTTACCATTTCGGCGCCGGGCGCTACGGTCTTTAACTTAAATGCATCGTCAGCATCTTCCACTTTTTTATTCAGAGACTCCATCATTGCCAATTCAGGAAGTGTAGGAACGGTGTCGGGATTTGGACTTGTTTTTGCAAGTATTGTCAATTTTTCAGGCAATACTAACGGCATTACGTATACCAATATCGGCCAGCTTCTATTAAGCAATCAGGCATGGTTCAGCAACAATGGGGGCACTTATGAAAAATTAACCGGTACATTTAATCTGGTGTCAAAGCAGGGCGGTTTTTCAAATGTTGCTTCAGGAGCTTATGGATTTGACGTATCTGCCGCTGGTATTTCTATTTTAAGCGACGCCGTTTTAGAGTCGGTGGTCTTTACCGGCCCGACGCCTGCTAATTATGTAAGACCTTACTCCTCTGGAACTTATTCAGGATATAATTTTAACAACAGCTGGAATGTCAGGGCAGCTGGTGTCCCGACGGAAACCGATGCTAACGCAACGGGCGATTTTGCGATGGACTATCCTGTTGGAAGCGGTATAGCAGTACCCTTTACTAACAACTTAAATCCCAGCGATATTGTAAAAGTAGGATTAGGAACCCCTAGTACTGTGTACTCGAATTTATTCCGATTTTCCACCGATGCCGCCAACCGTCTGAGATATGTAGGAAAAAAGAAAAGAATTTTTCAAATTTCCGGATCTATCTCATTTCAGGTTCCTGCAGCAGGTACTTACATTATTTACATTGCCAAAAACGGGACCATGCTGACACAGTACAAAATCTACGGCAGAGGGGGGGCCACAAATGATATAGTGGTACTTCCGCTAAATGCTACTACCGAAATGCTCACGAATGACTACATTGAAGTTTTCGCACAGCGCTACACAGGAAGCAATGGAAGCATAGTGGTGCCCAATATGACGGTAACAATAAAATAGAATATTGTAAAAAAAGCAAATCCTGCAAAGTGAACTAAAAGATGATCCGAGGATAAGCATTGTGTGCAGTAATATTTTGTTATTACTTCAGAGGAATCAGTTTTTAATTTTGCGTTCAATTTTTGAAAATTCTCTGCAGTTCAACTTCAATCATCTTTATGGAAAACACCAATAAACTCTGCAATGTATCATCTGTAAATTATCAAAAAATAAAACTTGATGAATTTAAAAAACTTGTTGAAGATCATTTTGAATCCGATAAAGCTTCTCGTTTCGGTATTCCAAATGCCGGGTATTTTGCAGATAAACTGATGATACAGACAGCTGATTTAGAAAATCTTGTTAAAAACGAGACAGGTCTGACCGTGATGGAACATATTGAGTCAAGACTAATTAATACAGCTAAATCAAAAATTTTCGACACCAGCAGATCTATCAATTACACTGCGTCTGAACTAGGTTTTAAAAATATTCATCATTTCACCAGACTGTTTAAAGATAAAACCGGAATGACTCCTTTTAAATACAGAGAGAGGGTCATCAAACATTTTAAAAATAAATAATGAAGCTAATGTAAAAAAACTTCAAAGATTTGACTTAATACTATTTCTGACACAAAAATTTAAGGCGAAATCTACTGGTATTTACATCATCCAGTAATGAATTTAGCACGACTGGCTCTGCATGGTGATCAAACAGCAGAGAAACTTGTAATGAATTCAATTGATTATGTCATAAAAGCTGCGCATCATTTTAAGCATACACGGCCTGTCTTTATGATATGGAAAACCCTTAAAATAATTAAAAAAGAAACAGAACCAGACACTGGAGATGAAAAGATGTTGCGGGTGTCTATGCCCGTTTAATGCTTTTAATTTATAAGTTAACGAAAGAAAAACGCTATTTAAGTGAAGCAGAAAAAGCAGCGGAAACTTTAGAAAAGCTCGCCGTGGAGATGTTGTATCAGGCTAATAACACAGCATTTTCTGCCGGAGCATTACTGGAGCTGTACAAAATTACGCATAAAAATTATATCTGGATTTAAGTTATCCCTGCCTTACAGGACTGTTTTAAAATGTTCAGTTATATGACTGCAAATATGGCTTTGGTAAAACTACACTAATTTTTTTTCAATATTTCCACTTAATAATGCACCTTAGCACGTGAGGAATTGGAAGTGTACGCTGCCTTATCTGAACATTTTATACAGTCAAAAGAGGCTGCCATTCTACCCTCGCTAAAAACGCTGATTCCTGAATTCATTAAATATGCAGTAAATAGAATCGATTATCATCGGCCGCTGCTACCAAAAGAAATACTTTCAGAACAGGACAAAACAGGTGAAATACAATCTGATTTGTGGGTGCCGTTGGAAGATTTGTTCAATGGATGGCAGGAGAGCTGTCAGGTTGGTCAGGAAGTTTAAGGAGCAGGAATGGCACCTGAATGACTGCAAAAGTGATCTCCTATGGCGAAGTATTTAAATTCTCGGCAATTCCTAAATAAGTTTATCAAAATGAATTGGAAGATCGTTGATACGTTTTCCAGTTGCATGGAATACTGCATTTGCAACTGCAGCAGGAATTGCAGTCATGCCAATTTCACCGACACCCTTGACTCCTAATTCGTTAATCAGCGTATCATCTTCCTGGGCGAAAATCACTTCCATTTCTGGAATGTCTGCATGTGAAGGAATATGATATTCCCCCAGATTGGCATTGATATATTTTCCAAGATTTGGATCGATTAAAGTTTCCTCATGCAGTGCCTTGCTGATTCCCCAAATCATGGATCCCAATATCTGGCTTTTGGCCGTTTTCGGATTGATTATTTTTCCTGCTGCAACTGCCGTAACGGCTCTGGTAACGGTTATGGTTCCTAAATCTTTATCTACTTCCACCTCAACAAATGAAGCGCTGTGAGCCGCTTTGCTGTATTTTCTGAGTTTCAGCACATCTGGACCTGCCAGTTTTGTAACTTTAAATTCTCTGCCATTATTGGCTCTAATAAGATCCTGAAATCCGATGCAAATATCCGGCCGGTTTTGTACGCTTACTGAATTATTTCGAAAGACAATCTGATGCTCCGGAATTTTTTCAAAAGGAGAATCAGGCATCTCTTTGATTTTCTTAATAATTTTTTTCTTCAGTTCCCTGATTGCGGCTATAATTGCCGTACCGGTAGAAGCTGTAATGGCAGAACCACCCTGAAACATAGAAAAAGGCTTTTTACTGTCTCCATAAAAAAATGAGACGTCATCTGCGGAAATCCCAAACTCATCGGCAGCTATCTGAGTCATAACAGTCAGTGTTCCTGTGCCAATATCAGTTGCAGCATTATGCACTTCCAGCCTGCTGTCTTTAGTTAATACAGCTGCTGCCCGTGCAGGGAACTGATATGCGTCCCAGATACCTGTTGCCATTCCCCAGCCCACTAATCTGTTTCCCTTTTTTGTACTTGCCGGTTTTGGATTTCGCAGATGCCAGCCAAATTTTTCGGCACCTTTTTCGTAACATTGTTTTAATTCTTTGCTTGTAAAAGGTTTCTTTGTGGAAGGGTCAATTTCCGAATAATTTTTGAGACGGAAATCTAAAGGGTCCATATCTAATTTATAGGCCAGTTCGTCCATTATGCATTCAATGGCATGCATAGCGGTAACTCCTCCGGGAGCCCTCATGTCGATAGGCGTGGCAAGATCAAGGGGAACCAGTTTATATTCAAATAAAGTGTTTGCCGCGGGGTATAATTTATGGCTCCAGGAAGACAGGATTTCATTATAGTCTTCATAGGAAGAAGTTTCACCGGCCGCGCAGTGGTTCATGGCTGTTAACATTCCGCTGCTGTCGGCTGAGAAACGTAATGACTGAATGGTCTGAGGCCTGTGGCCAAAGGAGAACATCTGTTTTCTTTCCAGTGTGACACGCACATTTCTTTTGAGTTCGAGCGATGCCAGAACACACAAAAACAGCTGGTGCTGCGGACGAAGACCAGACCCAAAAGCACCGCCGACATACGGCGCCAATACGCGGACATTTTTATATTTTAAACCAAAAACATTAGCAATATAAAACTGATTGTTTATGGTACCCTGCGTTTTATCATAAATGGTAAGTTTTCCATCGCCTTCATAAATTGCAGTGGTTGCAAAAAGTTCCAGCGGATTGTGATGTTCCGTTCCGTGATGGTATGTGGCTTCAGTTTTAAAGTCGGCTTTTCCGAAGGCTTTGTCAAAGTTTCCTGCTGGTTCCGGCGGAGGCGGTTTAAGCGGTGTGGACATTCCTTTTTTGGGTGCACGTGCCTTATCCAGATTTTGAGACAACACCGTATCGAAGGGTTCTTCTTTATAAACAACCTTAAGTAAGGTCGAAGCATACCGCGCCGTCTCAAAATCTTCTGCCACAATCAAAGCAACAGGCTGGCCGTTATATCTGATTATATTGTCGCTTAGAGGTTTAAAAACTGTTCCCGGAGGCGCATCCATATCGGCATACTGCAGATCAAACCATGCAAGACTTGGACGGTTTTCATGTGTAAATATTTTAACCACACCTTCTAGTGCCAACACTGCTGAGACATCGATACTCAAGATTTTTCCTTTTGTGATTGTGCTGTTGATTACATAACCGTACAGCAGATCCGAAACATGATAATCTGCCGCATATCGGGCACTTCCAGTTACTTTTTCTAAACCTTCCAGCCTGCTGACCGGTTGTCCTATTAAGGGCTTATTTTCCATTCGCATTATTTTAAATTAAAGTGAAGGACCCGCGCCTGGAATCTGCATTTCTGGTTCTAATGCCATTTCGCAGGCCCTGATAATCGCTCGTTTTGCAAGAGGGATTTTAAAATCATTATCCCCTCTGCCTATTGCTCCCGATAAGATACGGTCAGCGGCCAGGGCAAAATTTTCAACCGTTGTCTTTCTGCCTTTCAGCAGTTCTTCAGCTTCAGGGACGCGCCAGGGTTTATGCGCAACACCGCCCAAAGCGATTCTCGCTTTAGAAATCGTACTGCCCTCCATTTCAAAAGCTGCCGCGACGGACACCAATGCAAAAGCATACGAATGGCGGTCCCGTAATTTTAAATAAGCATAATGTTTTGAAAACTTACCTGGCGGAAGATCTATAGAAGTTACAATTTCCCCCTGCTGCAAATTATTGTCAAGATCAGGGGTATGGCCAGGAAGTCTGTGAAAATCAGAGAATGGAATATTTCGCTCCCCCTCCGGCCCCACTACATTTACCACCGCTTCGAGTGCTGCCAGGGCCACGCACATATCGGAGGGAAAAACCGCAATACAATGCTCGCTTGCTCCTAAAACAGCATGTATACGGTTACGGCCTTTAATAGCCGGACAGCCCGATCCCGGCATACGTTTGCTGCAGGGAACATCCGGGTCGTAAAAATAATAACAGCGCGTGCGCTGCAAAAGATTACCGCCGTTTGTTGCCATATTTCGTATCTGAGCCGAAGCACCCGCAAGAATTGCCTTAGACAATAAAGGATAGTGTTTTTCTACAAGAGGATCATAGGCAGTAGCCGCATTTTTTACCAAAGCGCCTAATCGGATACCGTCATTGTCAAGCTGCTCAATAATACTGAGTGCTGCTATATCATTTATATCAATGAGTTTTTCAGGATGAGCCAGATTGTATTTCCACAGGTCAATAATATTGGTCCCGCCGGCTAAAAACATCGCTTTATAATCAGCAGATACAGCTTTAATGGCTGAATCGACCGTAATTTCTTTTTTATAATCAAAACTATTCATGACCGCTCCCTTCTTTTACCTGCATGATTGCATCTATAATCCCGACGTTAGCACCGCAGCGGCAAAGATTGCCGCTCATAAGCTCTTTTACCTCTTCGCGGGTCTGCGCCTTTCCTTCCTGCAGCATCCCAATTGCACTGCATATTTGTCCCGGCGTACAGTAACCGCATTGAAAAGCATCATTTTCAATGAAAGCTTTCTGAAGCGGGTGAAGTTCAGAACCCGCTGCTATGCCTTCTATGGTTAAAATTTCACTGCCGTTTTTTGACACCGCAAGCGTCAGGCAGCTTAAGATTCTCCGGCCGTCACACAAAACGGTGCATGCGCCGCATTGTCCGTGGTCACATCCCTTTTTTGTACCGGTTAAATTAAGACGTTCCCGTAGCATGTCCAATAGGGAGACCCAGGGCAGCAGCTCGAGCTTATAATCATTATTATTAATAGTAAGAGAAGTAAGGATTCCAGATTTATTTTCCATAATAAATTGATTTACAAAGGAATAAAACATCCATTTAAACAAATCTCGTCAAATAAAAACAGTTCTGCTTATACTTTACCGCCGGATCATTATATAATTTATAACAGCTGTGATTTTTACTGCAGGGGTTACGCCGATAAAAGAGAAAGGCTCTGACTTTGTCTTTATGGCGCACCGATGCATTCCACTTAGAATAATTTATGAAAAGTGCTGTTTTGAGTTTTGGAAGCCAAAGCTAAAACAACCACAACAAGGCCGCAAAATAAATGTGGCATAAATACCTTGGCTGCAAAACCGAATATCCAAGGTGAAAGTGCAAAAAATAAACCTGACAGTATCTCAATAAAAATATGAGCTTCCATTGGAATAACTTTATATATGCCAGCTTCATAATCCGTCTGAAGACTTAGAAAGATGGTGAAGATTCCCAATATATAAAAAATGAGACTTTGCATGGTATGAGTCTCTAAACGAAATAAGGACGGAATGAAAAGGAGCACTAGAGCTATCGAGTAGTCCAGATAACCGTGGATTTTTGTTTCTAAGAATTTCATGGCTGTAATAATTTATGGAGCAAAGTTAGCGCGCAGGCGTTTTGAAAATTTACATTTTTCAGTTCGCTGTTTATATAATTTTGAGAGCTTATAAAAAATTTAAAATCGCAGTGAGGTTATCTATTCTTATTAAAACTCACAAATTCTAACAGGCTATTTCCAAGATACTTTAACGTAGTCTGCTCCCGCAGCGGTGTACTGCAGAAGTATATTTTGATTTTACTGCAGGGTCAGATAATTGCTTTTGCGCAAAAACCTGAAATTTTATATTTTATTTTCAGGCGGCTCAATCTAAAAACTACATTCAAATTCTGCAGACCACAAAACGGTAAAGCGCACGGTCTGTTTGGATTTTCGTTAATTTATAAGCGGATAATCAAGAAAGAGTAAAAAGTTTTCAGTCTTAACTTGAAGATATGGGCGTATCATCGCGCCAAACCCAGCTCCTGCACCGTAAACCTCCTGTGCTGCCTGCCCGCTTTTTCCCAGCCGCTGTATAGATCTTCCAATGGATTCCAGAATTCTTTTTGAATTTCTCCAGTTTTTACTTCTTCAGAACTCATTTCCAAAGGAAGATTTACAGGATAATAGAACGGCAGTCTGCTTATTCCGCCTTAAGAATTTTTAAAGACGGCAGTAGCTCAATTGCCGCCGCCTGGATGAATATTCTGAAAGTGCCTCATATATTTCCATTTTCTCATAAGAGGCCGTGTAGGGCGGGTTGTTATGGGGAAAAACAGAAAAGTAATTAGTCTATTTTTTTTTGACAAAGCAGTATTATGACCGCTGTACTGCTGCAGCATTTTTTACCCGTTGCACAAGTGTTTTTCAGACCTGTGCTGCTGTTATCATCTCGCAATGAGAAAATGTAGGAATTATACAACAACTCGGAAAAATTATATAAGTTTAAAATGTTTTCTCTTACAATATTGCTTGATCGTAATTTAAACTATTTCCAACCATGAAAATTTACACAAAAACAATTCTTACTGCAGTGTTAATCTCTATTTTGAATTACAGCTGCGATGCACTATGCGGCGATGAGCAGGATAACAGTTATCATGAAAAAACAGCCCAAATTGATACGCTGTCTAATAAGGGCAGCATAACAGCACCATAAGTTAGATTGAAGACAATGCTGTAAAAAATAACTTGAACAAGATAGAAGAAGCTCACGGACTGTTATGAAGCAGCGCTTAATTAGGTAAGGCAAGCGCAAAATATTTTTACTTTTTATTTACTTAATTGGGAAAACACATTTACAGGATTGTATGATGTGTTTTTTTGTTTTTGCATTGGGGCTTATTATGTAAAATCGAGCTTTAATAATGTAAAATATTGATATTGAGCTTAATTAATTTTATTTTATTAATCAATATTTTGAATTATTATGGACAATAAAAACAAAATTTCAAGACGTTCTGCGCTTACCGGCATGGGCGCTATTTGTCTGACTACCGCTTTTACTCCAGTACTGGGAGCAGATTTTTCACCAGCAGAAAAAGGGACTTCGAGAATTCCTGAAGATCCGCAAACTAAGTACCCGCGTCCGCCATTTAAAGAGCAAAAACAGCCTTGGCCGGGATTGGTAAGCAAAATGGATCCAAGACCCGATCACGGCGAAAAAAGTTATAAAGGTTCAGGAAGACTCAAAGGACGAAAAGCCCTTATAACTGGAGGAGATTCTGGTATGGGTCGCGCCGCTGCAATTGCTTATGCCAGAGAAGGCGCAGATGTAGCCATCAACTATTACCCGACCGAAGAAGAGGATGCTAAAGAAGTTATTGCACTTATAAAAGCTGAAGGAAGAAAAGCAGTGGCGATTCCGGGAGATTTAAGAGATGAAAATTTCTGCCGTTCGCTGGTAGAACAGGCTGTAAAAGCACTTGGCGGTCTAGACATTCTAATTAATAATGCGGCAAGACAGCAGGCGCATGATTCTATCCTGGATATTTCTACCGAAGATTTTGATGCTACAATGAAAACTAATATTTATGCTCCCTTCTGGATTATTAAAGCAGCCCTTCCGCATCTCAAACCAGGTTCTTCAATTATAGGAACAAGTTCGGTTCAGGCGTATGCTCCTACCGAGGATCTATACGATTATGCACAAACCAAGGCAGCAACTACCAATTATATCAAATCTTTGGCAAAACAACTGGCTCCTAAAGGCATTAGAGTAAACGGCGTTGCACCGGGACCAGTTTGGACCGCACTGCAGGTCAGCGGGGGGGCGTCGATGGAAAAGCTGCAGCAATTTGGAGGACAGACCCCTATGGGCAGACCTGGACAGCCGGTCGAACTGGCATCGATTTATGTGCAGCTGGCAGCCGAAGATGCAAGTTACGCAACGGGACAAATCTACGGTTCCAGCGGCGGGGAAGGCAATCCTTAATGTTTTAAAATTTTCTAAAAACAATTTAAAGATTACTTAAATCATAGAATGATGCCTTGGTATAATGCTGCTCAGCCGACATCTTATAAAATAAAAATGAGCGCACAATATCCCATCAAGGGAAAAAAGAGGAAAATACAAACCAAAATGCCAATAGTGCCTACAGCGGTTCCGGCAGTATGCAGCCTGGCGGCGGCACCGGCCAGGCAGGTCTTCTCAATGATTACCCAGAAGAGAAGCTTGAGGACCAAAGCCCGGAAACGACAAAAGCACACAGCCAGAGGAAAAGCGTAGATCAGGCACCAGATCCTTCTAAGCTTTCTCAGCAGCATTCAAAATAGTATAGTAACACTTTAATCTAAAAAATATGGCAAGAGAAAATTATGATAATTATAATCAGGAAGATTATAATTATTACGCTGCAGACCATTCAGCCGGTGACGCCCTGAATACTGCAGCAGCAGAGAAAAAAGATCCTGCTGCTAGCCAGCATCAGGACGAATCACAAAGAGACAAATATTCTGAAGATAATTTTGAGAAAACTGCGGATGAGAATCAACGCAATTCAGAGGAAAATGACACCTCTGATCCTTTTTTTCAAAAAAATGCACCTATTGCACAAGATCTCGATGAAGAATTCGACAGCCCATTGGAGGACCAGGATGATATTGATAACGATGCCGATAGTCGGACTTTAGATGACCAATAAGCAATTGAAGATCAAGATGAGATTTAGTCTTTGTATTTATCTCAAAGTGCAGTTATACAAATAAATCCTGAAAATAAATAATGTCTGTTCAGGATTTATTTATGTAACCAGCTTTATTTAACAATCATAAAAAAAATTAAGCAGCAGCGTATTTATTATTCCAGTACAGCATTAATTAAAGCTGCACAATAACGCAAGGATACGGTGCCTTCAAAAATAGAGAAGAGCAGTAATTAGCAGCAGAAAGTTCTTCTCTGAACATGAAAGCTTCGGATAACGATTTCACATATCGATCCCTCGCTGTGCATCTTAAATTTTTTCTAGCCTTAACCAGTTATCCCAGGGCTGTTCTGCACTATTTAAAATTTCCTTCCCGCAGCCAAAACATCACTTCTTCACCACTAGATGCGCCTGCGAGGGATCATTCAAAAGCCTCTGCATCTCGGTATAGATAATCTCCTGCACATCACGCCTGATCTGGACGAAATTCTGCTGGATCATCGCATTATCGAGTTTTCGAACAGCCGGTATCTCTTTATACCCCTGTTCTTCTTTCTGTAGGGCTTCATGGTCGTTTACAATCCCGCAGTGAAAGGTTTTCAATTCAATTTTACAGTCCGGGTTATCGGCGGTCATCCCTACAAATTCACCTGAACTCAAAGAAGAAATTTTAGACGCCGGCACGGCCGCTTCCAATTGTCTGGAACGGCTCACCGAAGTATCCGAGCTGTTAATTGATATGCTCTCCCGGTCCTGCATGATCCTGCCGAAACGCTCTGATAACTGCTTGGCGGTATCCCCTGCCACCTGCCCTGAGATGATGTTCCCGGTAATGTTCAGGATCACATCGGCCTGCTCGCGGCCGTAGTCTTTTCGCAGCTGGCTGAAATCCTGCACCCCCAGACAGGTGCTCACTTTATTGCTTCTGGCCGTGGCAATCAGGCTGTCCATATTGTTGAGATAGATGGTCGGAAACTCATCAAAAATAAGGCTGGATTTCAGCTTTCCTTTTTTGTTTACAAGCTTGATCAGCCGGTTGACATAGAGCGATAAAACTGCGCCGTAAATCTGGATCTTCTGCGGATTGTTTCCCATGCAGACAATCTTAGGCTCCTCGGGATTATTAATATCGAGGGTAAAATCATTTCCCGAGAGCACATAGTAGAGCTGGGGCGATGAAAGCCTTGCCATGGCTATCTTAGCCGAGGCAATCTGTCCTTCAAGCTGTTCCATGGCATCGTTGAGATAGGCATTAACAAATGGGTTGATCAGCACCTCGATTTCCTTGTCAGTTCGCAGCAGGGTAAAAAGGCTGTCATAGTCAATCTGCATGAGCTCGATGACATGCGGCAGGGTGCAGAACTCCCCGTTATTGTACCTCCTGAGATACCAGATCACGGCCGATAAAAAATTGATCGGCGACTCCACAAAAAAGTCCCCCTGTCGTTTGATCCATTCGCGGTTCAGCCCCATAAGGATTGTCCTAGCCGATTCCGAAGCATCGGTAATGTCTTCCATGCTCTGGGGATCCAGTGGATTGCAGCGGTGCATTATCTTGTCAAAATTAATGAAGTAGCATTTGGGCAATACTTTATATGCATGCTTATGCTTTTCAAAAGTATTGTAGACGATTTTAGACAGGTCATCGTACTTGAAATCATAGACAAACATGCTGAAACCTTTGGCAATGTGCTGGGTGATCACGTGACGGATCACAAAATAGGATTTCCCAGATCCTGGCGTTCCCAAAACCATCAGCCCGCGGAACGGATTGATGATGTTGATCCAGCTGCAACGCAGCTTTTTTTTGAGATAATATTTCGCCGGCAGATTAATGGAATATTCATTTTCCAATAGCCTTTCCTCCTGCGGAAAAGTCTCATTTTCAGTGTTGAAAATATCCGAAGCGCCCAGCCTGTTTTTAATCAGCCTGGACAGCAGCGTCCCGCCCGAAAGCACCAGCAGAAATCCTATGCTTGTAACGGCCAAATACAGCACCGCCGCATACTCAAAAACAGCAACTATCATCAGCAATAATCCGCTTAAAAAATACAGCATCAGTCCTGCCCCCATTTTATGCAAGGCAGTTTTGAACTCCAGCTTTTCGTCTTTCCTGCCCTTCGCTCCGAGCAGTGATATAAACAGCAGACCAAGAGCCAAAAGCTTGGAAATATAAAAATTCCCGAACAGTCCGGTACGGTAAACCGCTGCCAGAATCTTGTCTCCGAATTCACCTGTGAGATTCCATAATTTAAAAGCTTCGTAACAGTAATAATAGAAATGTCCCAGCAGCAAAGCGATGCTGATGAGCCTTGTCATGTCTACTATTTTCCTCAGCGCCTGTTCATTTTCTCCCGTCTGCATGGCTGTAGATTTTTAGCATTATTTTTATCTTTTAATTTAGCTCCGATCCGCCTCTTTTCTTTCTTCGGCGGCGTTTCCGCTTTAGTGCGGCAGGCACATTATCTGCCTGCCATTCAGTCTTGAAAAGCTCCTCCAGAAGCTTAACCGAAACACCGTCTGCAAGTGTTTCAGCAGCCGGCAAGCCCTGCTCTGCAATCTCGCTGCCCGGCATCTTTTTGACTTTGAAAATCTCTTTCGTTTCTACTGCCCCCGAGCACCGTTCGAGCATACCTTTTGCGCTGTAGTTTTTTCCCAGCGCGCTGCCGTTTAAGACACACTTTGTGACATGGTCCACATAGGTGATGCCGTAGAGCTGGCCGGCATCGCTCTTTCTCAATACCATATCAATCCCCTCTTTTTTCAGCTTGGCGGCAAGCCTGTCCATTCCTGTTCTTTTCTCAAGAAAAACAGCATCCACCGCACTTCTTATCCGCTTTTTTTCAAATGTCTTTTCGCCGCTGTTCACGATGTAACGTTTCTCTAGGAAGGCAAGCGTCGGCTTCATGGCAAAATCGCTCGCCTTGATGGGCACCCCTATACTTTTACCCTCGTTGTCTAATATGCGGTAGACCAGCCCGCCCGCCTTAAAAATCCTTGAATCTTCTCTGCCTCTGTCAGCCCTGATATTATAGAGCTGGAGCACAGCGTTGAGCTCGGCCAGCGAGCTGTACCTGTAGTTTAAAAGCACAGAGGAAAACACTCCTGACATGGCTTTTTTAGACTCTGTTTTACCGTAGTGAACTTTACCAGCATGAACAGGTTTTACAAGAGGAATCTCATGTGATTTCTGCCCTTCAGCCCGAACCAGATTAAAGTCTATTTCAATTTCTTTCCGCGCCTTTTCCGACTGGTTCTTTCCAATGTTCTGCATGTCGATCCTAGAGCCGTCCTCCCGTACTTTTATCGTTACCAGATGGATGTGCGGATGTCCTGCATCTTCATGGCGGTAGACCAGATAAGGCTGGCCGCCGAATCCGATTTTTTCCATATAGGCATCAGCAATTCGAAGCAGCTTTTCATCGGCATATTTTTCAGAGGGATGGAAGTTCAGCGAGATGTGCACGCTGTTTCTTTTCACGTTTCCGTTAAGGGCATTCTGGTTCAATAATCTGTTCAGTCTCATGAGTGCTGTAAGCTCATTCGCGGCAGCAGGATAATTGCCTTCCCCTATGCACTCGGCAGCGCTTTCCTTCACCTTGTTCTCGTTGTAATGGAATATGCTGCGCACCGAATGTCCGGTCTTTATGACTGCAACCATTTCGAGGTCATTTCGCTGGTCATTTTCTGGATATCTGAGACCGTTAGCAGCAGCCGTTCGCGCTGCGCTTCGGTGCTTAAAATCCAATGCCTGAATTCGGGAATCTGCCGCAGGGTGTGCAGCTTTCTGACCGTCTGGTTGAAGTTGTTTCCAAGGGCGGCAAGCTCCTTTCGCACGCGGATGAATTCGAGCATAAATTCATCCAGCGAGGCGTCACGATGCTTGACTGTAATAGGTTTATGCAGAAGGCAGTTTCTAAGGTATTGGCTCATCTGCCTGCAGGCGGTGGCTTTAAACCTTCTCTCCAATAGGGCATACTCCCCGGCGGTAAAGCGCACCGCGGCAATGCGTGTTCTGTTTAAAATCTCTTTTCCCATCTTCTTTCCTTTCATTATTTTAAACTCTTTTCTTGCAGTTTCTCTGCCCGCGAGTTCCGAGCAAGGGGCAGCCGGATGCGTTTGTTTAACAAACGGACATCTGGCCGACTGCGGCAAAGCAGGCAGTCCCGCAGCTTTCCAGAAAAAATCCCCTTAAAGCTGTTTTTGATGTGATTCTGATAACGAAAGTAGCAAACACCTGGGGATGCCTCCTATCCCGTCCATATTTTGAACGGGGTGTTTTTACAGCTTCTGCTTATCTTTGAAGCAGGAAATTATTAATTTAAAACGTAGAAATTATGCTTACAGAAAATGATGCCGCCCAGGTTTTTGATACCATACTGAGTATCCCGGGCATGAACGAGCCGGTGAGGATTGATCTGAAGATTTCACGAAAAAATGTACTGCTGCTGCACCATGTCATTGAGCGCGGACTGTTGGAAAATAACATCTCTCCTTCGGTGCTGCTTCAGGCTACTTCGGCCGAAAACATCAACGAACTCAAACAGCTTTCAGCGGACTGTCTGGGAAGGGCCGGTCTTACCGAACTGAATGAAAAGCTTGCCGGTCTGAGCACAGGAAAAAAAAGTTAAAAAAAATTAAAACCAAGGCCGTTAAACAAAAATCTTAACGGCTTTTTTGTTTTAAATTACAGACTATCTGATTGTTTTTAAAACAGCAGTCCGTACGGTTTTTATGTTATTTTCAAACGACCATTCCACCTTTACCAATAAACGAAAAAAGTCCCTGCAAAGAGAGTACCTTGGCGGCCGGCGGCTGCCTGAAAACATATGGCCGCTAACCAAATTATTTGGGACAAAACCTCCAGACGAACCCCGCCTCTCCCCTGTTTTTTTTCTCACTGATTCTATAAGTATCATTCCCCAACAAAGGAAGATTTAGACCTGCTGGCAATCAGAAGACTTACCGGACCTTCCACAAGACTGCAGGATTCTAAGCTTTGATGCGGCACAGATTCAGAGCGTCAATCCTAAAAAAAAGGCGCTTATAAAGCGCCTTCATCTGAAAAGGAATAATACTTTTCAGGCGTTACGATCAGATGATCCAGCAGTTTGATATCCAGCAACTCTCCTGCCTCTCTGATCTTTCTGGTAATGCTCCTGTCGGCCTGTGAAGGATCTGTCTTGCCTGAGGGATGATTGTGGGTAATGATCAACCCTACTGCATTGGCTTTAAGGGCTGCTGCAAAAAGCAGTCTGATGTCCACGACAGTTCCGGTAATGCCTCCTGAAGAGGCTTCGTAAATACCGAGCACTTTATTGGACTGGCTCAGCAGCAACACTTTGAACTGTTCAATGAATTCAATTTTATCGGGATCCCAGCAGTCCCTGAGAAGTGCGTAGGCAGATCTCGAAGAAGTAATGAGAGGTCTTTCGGAGCTTTTAATTTTGGTTTTGTAAATCAGGTCGATTTCTGATACGGTTTTCCAATCCTTATTTTCTGCTGTTTTCATGGCGCTTAAATTTTAAGATTAATAACAGCGCCTGCACCGGGCAGAGGAAAGCGAGCGCAGAAAGCAACGCAATAAAGCAGGACCCATGTCCTGCATTTATGGGGGAATTTTTTGCAGCGAACCGTCTCCTGTGCCCGAACTTTGCGGTGGAATTAAACTAAAAAGGCTTCTTCACAGCGGCGGCCCTGCAGGGAAAAGAGCAGCTGTAAAAACAGAAAAATCATTTCTGGAAAGTACTGCAGTGCTACTAAAAAGAAAAAACTCCGCCGCACTGCGTTCTCTTTCAATATACTGCACAAACCGCCTTTAGAAAACAATGCACAGCGGTGCATAAAGCCGCCGGAGGGCTTGACGCAAATCTGCTTTATATGTAATTTTGCAGCATGAATTACGAAGAAATAAAACGGCATTTTGAGAACAATCCTCCGCCGAAGGAAGTGGAATGGACGCCATGGGCAAAAATTACAGACACGCAGGTTTTTCTAAGGAGCTGCTATATCGGCATCCGAAACTTTAACGGACCTGCAGACCGCTGTCCTGCATGGTGGCATCTGAGGGATTTTTACATCCTGATGAAAAAAACGGCCCTGCAGCCCTCTGGCGGGCAGACTAATCAGGAAACGCTCTCTGAAGAAAATCCGCTCCAGACTGCTTCTGAAACAGAAAATGTTTAACTGCAGTCCCGTAATTAATCAATCTGCACTTGATATAATCCTGTCTTATAATACAGCAGGATTATTTTACGCGAGGGTGACTTTGGCTAATCCTAAAATTTAAAATAATGGAAAATAGAGACAGCCTGCCAATGTTCATGCAGCAGTTGTTTTTATACTCCTTGATTTTATTCTATCAGTGCAAAAGCCCATTGTTTTTATTTAAGCAATGGGCTTTTATACCTTTGGGCTTATAGCGGCAGTACAGGGCTTTTATCCAGCAGCTCGCTATAGGCATGTATAGGAAACATAAGGCCGAAAAAGACAGCTTTAGTATGCCCTGCTTGAATTTTACTGCTTTGGGTTCTCCATCCCGCTGATGATTTTTGATACTTCAGTTTCCGTGGATTTGAGTTTTGCCTGGCAGAACTCGATAAGTTCAGACGCCCTTTTTACTTTGGCCGCCAGCTCATCCACAGATATGGTTTCCTCTTCCATTTCTTTTGCAATTAAAGCCAGCTCTTTGGACGCGGCCTCATAAGTCAGTGTGCTTTCCATCATATTGTATTTTTTCATTGACCGTGCTTTTCAGCAGGGCATCTTTTAATAGTATTTCAATCTCTTCTCCTTCCTTTATGCTGCCGGCACTGTTTACAATTTTATCATGTATCCGTACAACAGCATAGCCTCTATCGAGTATATTTTGCGGCGAGAGCAGCTTTATGGTTTTCCGGTAATCCTCCAGCTGCAGACTGCAGCTGCGCAGGTACTGGCCGGTAAAAATCTTCAGCTTTGCCTTTAAATGCTGCAGATCACTGTTTTTCTCCTGGATAAGGCTCCGGGGACGCTGCATTGTTTTTTGTGCGGCAAGCAGCAGGTTTTGCTTTTCTCCTGCCAATATGTTTCGGCCGGCCTGCGAAATATGCTGCCGGGCCAGGATCAGTTCTTCTTTCCGCCCCGCAACGAGTTCCCTCGCATTATGGGTCACCTTGCTTTTAAGTTCGCTGAGCTCTTTGTAATGCCCCAGAAAAAGCTGCTGTGATTTAATGGCAATAGTCCTTTGCAGCGAGAGTATATGCTGCTCAAAACTACGGTTGTGCGCTATGATAAGCTCTGCGGCTTTGGTCGGGGTCTTGGTATGGGTGTGGGCCATCAGGTCGGTGATGCTCACGTTTTTCTGGTGCCCGATGCCGGTGATCACAGGAATAGGGAATTTAGCGACGGCCCTTCCGATATGGTAATTGTCAAAAATCAAAAAATCAGACTGCGACCCGCCTCCTCTTGTAATGACAATGACATCATAAGGGATTCCTGTATTATAGACTTCAATGAGCTTCTTTAGAAAGAGTTTGGCATTATTATCTCCCTGGACAACGGTATGATAGCCGTCAATCTGAAAGGCATAACCAAAATCATTGTGCTGCATGGTATGGCGGAAATCCTCATTTCCGGCAGAACTGCTCGAAGATATTACCGCAACTTTTTGAATAACCGCAGGAAGCGTCAGACGGCTGTTCAGCGTAGAGTACCCCTCTTCCTCTCTGTGTATGAAATCATTTTCTTTCACCAGCCTCTCAAGGGTCGCATTGCGCTGCTGCTCCAAGATGCCGAGCGTAAAATTGCTGTCGATATCCAGCAGGTTTACCGAGAGGCCGTAGAGCGGATGGAAGTCCACACCCACCTGGACCAGCACATGCAGGTTGTTGGTAAAACGCTGGCCGGTTGTGATTTCAAAATTTAGTATTCTCAGCGCTCCGTTCCCCCAGCTCTTGCCCATTATTTTAGCGGTGATAACCCCGCTGGTCTCTGATTTTTCAACCAGTTCAAAATAATGGATCTTTTTGTCGGCCTTAAAGGAATGGCTGGTGATATCAGCCAGTACCCAGTAGGTCTGCCCCTTAAAACGGGAATTGATCGTGTCCTGGATCTGGCCGTTGAGCTGTGAGAGTCTGATATACTGGTAGGGGCCCATAGTTTTTTCCGGGTGATGCTGGTGTTTATTTTATCACTGACCGCTAAGGTAGCTATTCTGATGCGGAATCTCAAATGAGCAAAAAATGGAATGCTGAATTTTCAATTCAAAACGGGTTAAAAGCGCTGCCAAGGCGCTGCCCTTCCTCACCTGGGACCGGTATCGGACACTGGTCTTCTATCTTTTTTTTCCATTTTTTTTGAAAAATTTTTACAGAGATCCTCCTGCACTGCAACCACTGCCTGCTGACAGGCATATCCTGATTAGCAAAAGCGAAAAGCCGCTTCAAAACCGTACTGGTCAGCGGCGGTGTAAAAACTGAAGCACAAAGCAGGGAAGAAGAAGAAGAAGAAGAAGAAGAAGAAGAAGAAGAAGAAGAAGAAGAAGATCAAAAAAAGAACCAAAACAAAAGGAGCAAACCGCCACCTAATCCGGCACATCGCGAATGTAAGAAAAGGATGCCCAGCGGTATTATGAAACCTAAATTAAACTTTTCCATTTTATTGCTATATTTACTAAAAAATGCAGTGTCAAGATCAGCCGCTGCCCCAACATCAAAACAAAGTTTGAAACCAGACCTTTCCAATTCCGACTATTACTTCCTTCAGAACGGAGGAGAATCTGCCAGAATCCTCCAGAGCATCGACTGGAGCACGCATATCCTGGGCACGCCCAAACTGTGGCCTGAAAACCTTAAAAACACACTTGCCACGCTTCTTTCGTGCAAGTTCCCGATGTTCTTATGGTGGGGAGAAGAGCTCACCCAGTTTTATAATGATTCTTATTTCAGCATAATGGGAAATGCAAAGCACCCCCATGCAATGGGAGGAAAAGCAGCGCATTACTGGCACGAATGCTGGGACTTCATAAAACCTCTGATAACAAAAGTTTTAAACCAAGGGGAAAGCGTATGGTACGATGATCTGCTGATGCCCATTGAAAGGGACGGCATAATTAAAGACTGCTATTGGACTTTCAGCTATTCTCCTGTGCGCGATGACAGCAGACAGATTAAGGGCGTTCTGGTCATTGCCACTGAAACCACAGAAAAAGTGCTTCACAGACAGAAAATAAACCAAAGCAAGGAAGAGCTTGAGTTTGCGATCAATGCCGCAGAGTTCGGGACTTTCGATCTGAATCCAAAAACCCAGAGATTCTCTGCAAACCCAAGGCTTAAGAACTGGTTTGGACTGCAGTCGCAAGATGAAGTCCTACTGCCCCATGCACTGGAATCCATAGCAGCATATGACAGGGAGCGTGTGGCGGATTCCATAAACAAGGCACTGGACTACCGTTCGGGAGGCCGTTACGACATTGAATACGATATCATAGATTCCGAATCTAAAAACATCAGAACGGTGCATGCCTTGGGAAAAGCATGGTTCGACAAAAACAATGCCGCCTACCGCTTTAACGGCACAGTGCAGGATATCACCGCCCAGAAAAAGGCGGCGGAAGAACTCTTCAAATCCCGCCAGCTTACCGATATTGCCATTAAAAGCATGGGGCTGGGAATTTTCAACGTGGACTATTCCCAGGCCACCATCGACTATACCCCTAATTTAAGCAGGCTCATAACGGGAAAGCTACAGACCGGCCTCACCATAAAGCAGCTCTCAAAACACATCCATCCCGAAGATCTGGATCTCAGGCTTCAGGCTCTCCAAAACGGCATTAAAAGCGGCACTTTCTATTATACGCCGCGTGTCATTTGGGAAGACGGAAGCATCCATAGAATTGCGGTGTCTGCCTCAAGGATGTTTAGTGCCCAGGGAAATAGTGCTGCCTTCTCCGGAACCGTTGCCGATATCACCGAACAGCACAACAATCGTATGGCACTCAAGCAGGCAGAGCTGCAGCTTCAAATCAACAAGCGCCAAGCAGATGCCCTTTTCCGCAATGTGACCGACAGCTCCCCGACAGGCTTATGGCTTTCCGATCAGCAGGGAAGAATGACCTTTTTCAATAAGACACTCATCGAATTTACCGGAATCCCCTACCAGGAGCTTTTAAAAGGGTACTGGACGTATGCGATCTCATCGGAAGACTATGACAGGACTAAAGAGGCCTATCTGGATGCCATTGCCTCAAAAAGACACTTTGACACGCTTTTCAGGGCAAAAAAGCATACAGGGGAAACTATATGGTGCAGGGCCGCAGGCGATCCTTTCTATGACAGCGACGGCCGATACTCAGGCTATGCAGGATTCTGCATGGACATGGATGAAATCATCTCCGGCAGGCAGGCAGTCACCGAAAGCCAGCATAAGGTAACCTCAATGGTGGAGCAGTCACCGGTTGGGATCTGCCTTTTCACTGGAGACGATATGAAAATTGAAATTGCAAATGACATCATGATCGGCTACTGGGGAAAGGACAGAAATGTGATTGGAAAACCATTCATCGAGGCAGTGCCCGAACTGGAAGGCCAGCCGTTTATAGCTATACTGCAGGACGTATACCGCACCGGAGAAACCTACTATGGGCATGCTATGCCGGCAGACTTGGAAATCAACGGGAAATTAAGCACCTATTACTATGAATTCACCTATACTCCCATCCGTGATTCGAAAGGTGAAATCTACGGCATAATGGATATAGCCGTTGATGTGACCGAGCAGGTCACCGCCTCCAAAAAGCTGGAAGAAACCACACAGGCGCTTTCCGGGGCAATCGAACTGGCTGAACTGGCTACCTGGAGCCTTAGTGCTGCCGACGGCAGCATCAGCTGTTCGGACCGTTTCAAAGAATGGCTTGGACTGGCAGACAATCACGGCACCAGCGGCATATTTCTGGAGCGCATCGACACTCCCTACAGGGAAAAAATAATTGAAGCATTTAAAGAAGCGTTCACTTCGGACGCGGAAGCTTCTTATGATTACGAATTTCCAATTACAAATAAGGTTACAGGCCAGCACCGTATCATACACGCCAATGCGCGGGTACTGTATTCCAAAGACGGCACACCTGAAGGCATCAGCGGAACAGCACAGGATGTGACAAAAGAGCGCGAACTTCAGTACGAGCTCCAGTTCAAAGTTAAGGAAAGGACTTCCGACCTCAATGCGACCAATGCGGAACTAGAAGCACGCAACCGCGAGCTTTCACAATTTGCCTATATCACATCGCATGATCTTCAGGAACCGGTACGAAAAATCAGCGTCTTTACGGACATGCTGAAAAATAACCTGTATCAAAATCCTGAAAAGGTGGACCTGTACCTTGACAAGATAACCCGCGCAGCCCGAAGAATGGAAAACCTAATCAAAGACGTGCTGCAGTTCTCCAGACTCTCAGAGTCGGAGAGAAAATTTGAACTTGTGGACCTGAACACCATCATTCTGGAAACCCTTGGTGATTTTGAGCTGGTCATCGAACAGAAAAATGCTGTAATTCAAAGCGATGTGCTGCCTGAAATAGAAGCCATTCCGCTGCAGATGACCCAGCTGTTCGGCAACCTGATTTCCAATGCGCTGAAATACAGCAAAGCAGATATCCCGCCCCTGATCGCCATTAGGCTGAAGCCACTTTGCGAATCTGAAAAAAGCGGTCTTTCAGCCACTTCAGATGCAGATTTTTTTAAAATAGAAATCAGTGACAACGGCATCGGATTCCCCCAGCAGCATGCCGAACAGATATTCAATATATTCAAGCGCCTGCACGGGAGCGACCAATTTGCAGGCACTGGAATAGGCCTTGCCATGTGCCGGAAAATACTCCAGAACCACAGCGGAATGATCACTGCCGTCTCTGAAGAAGGTCTTGGGACCACCTTTACAATGATCATGCCTAAATCACAGGGGAAAAACGGGGGGCATTAAAATTATCGAGGAAAAATTGTATCTTTACATTCGCTTAAACCATTTTATGAAAACCGTTTTTTTAATTGATGATGATGCTGATGACCGTGAAATTTTCCAAGAATCTTTAACGGCAGATCATCCATCTGTTTTGTATGAGGAAGCCGAAAACGGTGCTGCGGCTTTTGAAAAGTTGAAATCCGGCTCCTTTCCCAAACCGGACCTTATCTTTCTTGATCTTAATATGCCCGTAATGGACGGCAGAGCATTCCTTTTGCAGATTAAAGCGGATCCGACCTTTAAGGATATCCCGGTAATCATCTATTCCACTTCCTCGAATGCGGCAGATAAAAAGTTTGCCGAAGAAAACCAGGCTGCTGCCTTCCTTACCAAGCAGTATTCCATCAGTTTGGTGCGCCAGGATATACAAAAGGCAGTGAAAAACTTTCTGGAGCTGTAAAAAAAACTGCTTTAGCTGCTATACTGCTGTACCGAGCAAACCAAGAAGATTCAGCATTTATATTTCGGATACCTCATTTATTCCTTTAATAAAATAAAAAAAGAGCAAATAGTGATACTTGCTCTTTCGTGCGCCTTTAAATTTAAAATTGTAGCAATGATCCTTTGGTTAACATTTAAAGGCATATGCTGTGTTAATTCTGGTCGGCACATACTATTAAAAAACTTGGGCTCCTGATAATGCAACTAACACATTATCAAAGATATAAAAAAAAATAAAAAATAAAAAAAATAAAAAAAGGAATTAACTTACATTTTTTCTTAAACCAATATTCCTTGATTATCGGCTCATAATTCTACCGGGCCGGTAATACTGCCGACTTACCATCCCAAGATATTCCAATAGAAAAAAAAACAGCTGATAAAAAGCATTAAAAACCAATATACCTAAATAAATGTGCTAATTTGGCAATAAGACAGTTATAAACGCAAATAAAAAGTTTTATATGGCTAAACGCAGGAACTATGAACGTATTTTCAAGGAGAAAGCCGTTCAATTATGTTTGAAAACAGGCAGTGTTATACAAGCCGAAAAAGATCTTGACACAGCACGTTCCTTATTATACAAATGGAGGATTGAATACAGAAAATTAGGAAGTAAAAGTTTTTGCGGTAAAGGTAATAGTCATTTAAGATTAAGTCCTGAACAGCTGAAGATTAAATCACTTGAAAGAAAAGCGGATCAATCAGAGCTAAAATATAAAATTTTACAAAAAGGAAGCAAGTATTTTTCACAAGGCAAACCAATGATTTACAAGTTCATGTTGAATAACGAAAAAGTATATTCGATCAATCAAATGTGCAGGGTTTTAGCGTTAAATCCAGAAAGTTACCGTCGATGGAAAAGTAACTTTGTTTCAGAGACGCAAACTAGAAGAATGCTGCTAGACCAAGAAATTGCTTCGATTTTTTCTGAAGGCAGACAGCGGTACGGAGCTGCCAAAATTACCAGAGTACTTCATAATCGAGGCTTTGAAATTTCAAGAATGACTGTCTCAAACCATCTGATCCAATTAGGCCTGCGTAAAAAATCAACTAGAAAATTTAAAGTGACAACAGATTCAAAACATAATCATTATACTGCCCCTAATATATTAAATAGAGAGTTTAATGTAAAAAAAGCCGGCGCAGTATGGGTTTCAGATATCACTTATCTGCAGACTTTAAAAGGATTTTTATATCTCACAATTATCCTGGATTTGTTCGACCGGAAAATAATCGGCTGGAACCTCAGCAACGCAATGACCACTAAAAAAACCACTATACCTGCATGGGAAATGGCCGTTACCAACAGAGCAATTACAGGTGGACTGCTATTCCATTCCGATAGAGGCGTGCAGTATGCCAACAGCTGCTTTACAAAATTGTTAGACTCCTATATGGTTGTTACCAGAAGTATGAGCCGTAAAGGAAATTCAACAGACAATGCTGTTGCGGAGAGTTTTTTCAGTACATTAAAAAATGAATTAATACATCGGAGCATACTATTTACCCACAAACAGATGGAGGAAGAAATATTCGAGTTTATAGAAAACTGGTATAATAAAAAAAGAATTCATTCTGCTCTGAACTACATGACTATAGAGGAATTTGGCAGAATCAATAATTTATAAATCCCTTTATTGAGCAGCGCTATGAAAGAAAACAATAAGATTCATGATCCTGCCTTCAAAAATGAAGCAGTAAGATTAAGTTACAAAAGCGGTTCTATAAGCAAACTTGAAAAAGAGCTGGGTCTGCATCATGGCTCGATTGCCAGATGGCGAAGAGATTATGAGAAATTTGGATCGGGAAGCTTCCCGGGTAAAGGCCATAGAAAATTAACCAAAGAACAGGAAAGAATTTACCTGCTTGAAAAAAAAATAAAACTAATAGAATTAAACTTTGAAATCTTAAAAAAAGGCAGGCTGTATATTTCCCAGCGAAAGCTGACGGTGTTTGATTTTATAAATAGCAGCGAAAAAATATATCCTATCGTACAAATGTGTAAAGTTTTCGGTATTAAAGATCAGACGTACTACAAATGGAGGAATAATTGTATTTCGGAAACAAAAAAAAGAAAAATCTTAGTCCAGCAGGAAATAACCTCCATATTTTTTGAAGCTAAGCAGAGATATGGATGTGCCAGAATTGCTGCAGAACTTCAAAACAGGGGCTATACAATATCAAGAGTATCGGTACTTCTGCATATGAGAGAACTAGGTTTATATGGTAAAATCAAAAAAAATCCTAAACAACAGCAAAAAATCTTACGGATTAAAGACTGCTGATAAATCAAAAAACTCCTTTCTAAGCAGTAATACAGATCATCAAACGAGACGTCCTTACTCTGGGCATCCATTGTATAGCTTTTTGAATACAATTTCCCTACAAAATATAAATTGTAAGCAGACCTCTTGATAACAAATTTGCTAAATCCGTCTTATTAGGTAAATTAAAATTTCCTCTTCTATCTCGTACATTAAAGTTTGGTATTCAAGTTGATCTGCCAGATGCCTGCGGACTTTTTCAGCTGCTTTTTCACACTTCTTTTTAGTGCGGCAGTAGTCATCACAAACCGCTTTAAAATTTTCATCATACGAATATAAGGCCTTTAAATCCGCTATATATTCAGCAAACTTAATATTGAGTAATTCCTCAGGAAGAGCCATTGCATGCCTGTATTGGTTAGAAACACTAATTTACAAATTTATTTCACCTGAGATTTGACCAGTAAGTTTCACATTATAAAATGAAACCTAATTTATGATCTGCCCGACTGCTTCGAATAAAAAAAACAGCGTGAGTACAACTGTCTGTTTCAGCTTTTCCAATTGTATGCAACCCCGCAAAAATTTAGTACAATAAATTAAATTTTTTAATAAAGATTGCTGCAGATTATGATCTCAAGCAATATATCCATTGCATAAGAAGTAATTTTAAACAATAATTCAGTGCCAATTGAACACTTGTAAATCATGAAAGCCAAAATCAAAAACATCTCATTATGAAAGAATGAAATGTTTTTAATTAAAACTCAATATGAGTCTCTACTCCAGAGAAATTCTGTTGGCTGCATCCCTTTTCTTCTGGTCAATTACTTTTGCATATACCTGTGTGGTCTTAACGTTTCTGTGTCCAAGCATTTTTGACACTGTAAAAATATCAGTTCCTGCAGTAATCTGAAGTGTTGCATAAGTGTGCCTGAAGCAGTGAAAAGTGATGTGCTTTCTGATTCCGGATAATGCCACCCAGACGGGAACAGTTTTGTCGATATCACATTTTCTGAGTCCTTTAAATACCAGTTCTTTTTCCCCTTTCCTTTTTCCGAGCAGCTGAAAAGCCTCTTCAGAAATAGGCATAGACTCCGCCCCTTCAGTTTTTTTCTGTCTGAATATGATATAATAGCCGTCGTTGTCAATGTATTGGATTTCCGACCATGTCAGCTTCGCAATATCAACATAGCGCATTCCGGTGAGCACCGAAAACATTGAAATCTTACGAACCAGAAGATTGGTGCAGGGTGTTGCAAAGAGTCTCTTTGTTTCTTCCAAAGTCATAAAATTACGCTGGGATTCCATCTCTTTAATAGAGCTGATTTTGGAGTTGATATCGGTTTTTAATTTATCTTCCCTGTAAGCCCTTTTGAGAGTTGTTTTTATTTTATTGTAATAGGAAAGCGCCGTATTACGCGACAGCCTTTTTTTGGTATTTCTCAGACTGTAAGCCTTTAAAAGGTACTCTCGAAAATCTTCGATTAAAGTTACTGTCACATCTTGAAACAGTAAATCTTTTCCTTTCAAGAACACCTCAAAATGGGCAATAGCGGAATTCCAGATAGAAAAATTGTTTCCTTCTTTTTTCTCTCCCAGTCTCTTGTAGTAATGCAGAAATGATTCCCTGCCCACGGCCTGTATTTTTAACTGCTCTTTCTCAAATGCTGAATAAACTTCCATTTTATTTATTTCATTCTGTCTTCTGGCGCGAATCAGCTCCGCTGTGTGCATATTCTCGATATTTGCCATTTTCTGGTACTGGTCGGCAGGTTTGATATACACATAGATTTTCAAAAATTCACGCCGCGTGTAACAATTTGACTTTTCATCCCAAAGCGGCGGGTAAAAATCTAAGTACAAAGACATTCTTCCCTGAGATATAACTTTCTTTCTAAGAGTTGCGATACTTTTACTCATCATCAATGCTTTTTAAATAAATATCCAAATCCTTTTTCTGCACATAAGTAAATTTTCCAGAAGTAAACTTAGGTATGCTGTGTTTTTTAATTAATAAGTACAGTCCCGCTGGACTTATTCCATATTGCTCCTGTGTCTGAGTTATAGTACAGCATTTATTAAGATCGAGAATCTCAGGCTGCGGATCCTGCTTCTGATCTGACGGCTCATTTACTGCAAAGAGCGCTTTAATGCTCTTTGTGCTCACAAAAAGACGTCTTCCCAATTTTACTGTTTCAACTTCATTTCTGTTGATCATCCTGTAAAGTGTCCTTCTGCTTAATCCGAAAAACTGCACACAGTCATTTATCCTCAAATAGTCCCGTTTTTTCACAGCCTCAAAATCCAGCAGTTTTATCTTTTCAGTTTCCTGATTACTGACATCAATGGTCTTCTGCCGCGTCATTGCTTTATAGTTCTTACTCCCGCATTTCAGGGAGCAGAACTTAGTTTTAGTTGTTTTTGCCGTAAATTCTTTGCAGCAGAATTGGCAGATTCTTGTAATTCGAATGTTTGAACTCATAATTTTTTTAATTTTTTAGTTACGTGCCCTACATTGTCCATTAAATGTTCTCCTGATGTGTCAAACTGTGCCGCAAGATGCCAAAATGTGCCACAATCTGACCTCATCATTTCAATTTTCTAATTTCGCCCGACTTCTTCCCAATTTCTGTCCAATTTCTGTTCGATTTTTTTATCTTATTTTTTTTTGTGCCTTAAATTGTCCTCAAAATAATCTGCTGAGATGCCAAAGTGTGCCACAAGATGCCAATATGTGCCAAAACCTGTCCATATCATTATTTTTTGTGTGCAGCTCGCATTTCGAGGTACAAATAGGGTACAAATATTAGCAGAACAAAACCAAATATTAAAAAAAACAATTCAATAAAAAAAGAGCTAAAATGTTAATTACAAACACTTTAGCTCTTTTCGTTATTTTTGTTTTGCGTTATTTTGCGCCTTTTATTTGCCGATACAGAAATTAGCAAAAATATTCCCAAGCAACTCATCATTAGAAACCTGCCCTGTAATCAAGCCGAATTGGTATAATGCTTCACGAATGTCAAGCGCCATAAGGTCGCTGGAAAGTCCTGATTCTAAACCAAACTTCACTTTCATAATTTCATCCAAAGCTTTTAATAACGAATCGTAATGTCTCGTATTGGTTACAATTGTTTCGTTGTTGCGAAGTGCTCCAGTATTGACAAAAGACAATAACTCATTCTTTAAATCCTCTACCCCGACTTTTTCTTTTGCAGAAATCTTCAAGAGTTTCAAGTTTAGAGTTTCAAGTTTAGTATCAATATTCTGTTCCTCTTCTTTAGACAATAAATCAACTTTATTAACTACAACAATTATCGGTTTTAAAGGGTATTTGTTTTTAACTTTTTCAATTTCCTTAATATAGTCCAAACCTGAAACCTGAAACCTGAAACCGTCAAACAAAAATACCACAACCTGCGCCTGCTCAATCTTTTCAAAAGTCTTTTTTATTCCGATGCTTTCTACAACGTCTTTGGTTTCGCGTATTCCTGCAGTATCAATAAAACGGAAACCAATACCGCCAATCACCAATTCGTCTTCGATCGTGTCGCGTGTTGTTCCGGCAATATCCGATACAATGGCTCTTTCTTCGTTCAAAAGTGCATTTAACAAAGTCGATTTTCCAACATTCGGTTCGCCGACAATTGCAACAGGGATTCCGTTTTTAATAACATTTCCAACTGCAAACGAGTCGATTAAACGTTTTAAAACAAATTCAATTCTATTTAATAATTCGTGAAACTGCGTGCGGTCTGCAAACTCTACATCTTCTTCGGCAAAGTCCAATTCTAATTCAATTAAAGAAGCAAAATTTAAAAGTTCTTCTCGAAGTTTTGCAATTTCGTTACTAAATCCGCCGCGCATTTGCTGCATTGCAATTTGATGAGAAGCTTCATTATCAGACGAAATCAAATCTGCAACAGCTTCTGCCTGCGATAAATCCAGTTTTCCGTTTAAGAAAGCTCTAAGTGTAAACTCTCCTGCATCGGCCGTTCTACAGCCGTTTCGAAGCAATAACTGAATAATCTGCTGCTGGATATAGGTAGAACCGTGACAAGAAATTTCGATAGTATCTTCGCCCGTATACGAATTTGGTCCTTTAAAAACCGAAACCAAAACTTCATCAAGCGTTTTATTTCCGTCTACAATATGTCCTAAATGCAGTGTATGTGTTTTCTGTTTGGTCAAATCTTTATTTTTAATAGATTTAAAAACCGAATTACCTATCGTAATGGCATCGGCTCCAGAAATTCGAATTACGGCAATTGCTCCAGCTCCCGAAGGCGTGGCCAAAGCAACTATAGAATCTTGATTTATCATAGGGCAAAGGTACAAAAAACGACAGAAATTCTATAAGAAGAAACTCCTCTAAAAATTACAATTAAAAACCTTAAAATTCACGACGGTTAACAAATCATTAAGTGTTAAATAACTGATAATTGTCAGGTTGTTTTCCTTTCAAAATGAGTAAATTTGAGAGACAAACCTTAATCTTCATAACAATGAAAAAGATACTTTTCCCTACCGATTTCTCTGACGCGGCAACCAATGCGTTTGTACATGCTTTAGAATTTGCAAAAATTGTAAAAGCCGAATTAATCTTGCTTCATACTTTTGAGATTCCCGTTTACGACAGCCAATTCTTCCCAGAAAATTACGCCTCTATATACAGCTCCATTGAGCTGGCAAAATTTGAGATGTTTAAAGATGAAATTCCGAAATTAAGAGCCATAGCTTCTGAGCGAAAGCTTGAAGATATTGTAATCAAACACCGTTTAATGGACGGCGACTTAATTTATAATCTTAAAAATGCCGTTGAAGAAGACAAGATCGATTTTGTAATCATGGGTACCACAGGAGCTTCTGACTGGACAAAATTCTTTACTGGTTCTAATACTCATTCTGTTATTTCTGGTGTAGACGTGCCTGTTTTGTGCGTGCCTGAAGAAGCTAAATTTAAAAAAATTAAAACCATTGGTTTTACAACACGTTATCGTGAAAAAGATAAAAAAGAACTGAGAAAGATCTTAAAAATTGCTAAAAAAACCGATGCAAAAGTAAAAAGTCTTTACGTTAAAACCTCTAATTCTGATGTTGCAGATGCTACCCGAAAAGAATGGGAAAAAGAATTTGCAGGCGAAAATGTCGAATTCTTAGTTTTACCAAGCGACGAAGTCAAAGAAACTATTTTAGACTTTGTTTTATACAAAGACATTGACATTTTAACTACGATCACTCACAAGAGATCTTTCTTTGAAGGTCTGTTTGATTCTAGTTTTACAAAAAAAATATCAAAAGAAGTCCCGGTTCCTATTTTGGTGATGCATGAAGATTAAACAGCAAATTGAATGGTTATATAACTTAAAAGCTATATTTGTATTTCAGTAAATAATTATTAATGAAAGCATATCTAGACAAGGTTACACAATATTCAGAACTATATCAAAAAACCAACAAAAAATACAACAGCGTAAGCCTTTTGAGGTTATTAAGTATTTTCCTTTTTCTGTTTTTTATGTTTTATTACATCAAAACAAGCGAAATACTTTTTGTTCTTCTTGCTGTTCTGTCTTTTGTTGGTTTTATTGTTTTAATGAAAATTCATTCTAAAATATCTTTTCAAAGACTCTTTGCAGAAACACTTTTAAAGATTAACCAAAACGAAATTGCTTTCTTAAAAAGAGAAAAAACGCCTTTTGAAAATGGAATTGAATTCATCGATTTTCATCATCCCTATGCTTACGATTTAGATATTTTTGGAGAACATTCTTTATTTCAAAGTTTAAATCGAACGGCATCTTACATTGGTAAAAAAACACTTGCGTTATTATTGCAAAAAACACTTTCTGAATCTTCCATTTTAGAAAATCAGGAAGCTGTAAATGAGTTGAAAAATAAAGTAGACTGGAGACAGCAATTTCAAGCATTAGCCATTATAAGTCATGACTCTAAATCTTCTTATGAAGCGATAAAACATTGGATATCTTCTAAAAATGACCCTTTATCTAAAGTTTTAGTTTCACTTTCAATTATTTTTCCAGTTTTATTCTTTGGATTTCTGGCAGCGTATTTTATTACTTCCAAAACCATTTTACTTTCATACGTTACTTATATTTTCATTGCCAATTTAATTATTTTAGGAAGGGCTGCAAAAAGAATACAATCTGAAATTGCAAGAGCAGACAACGTTGATAAAATCATTAAACATTATAGCTTATTAATTGAAAAAATTGAGAATGAAACCTTCCAATCCAAAAAATTAGCCGCGCTGCAGCAAACGCTTATTTTTAAAAATATAAAAGCCAGCCAGCATTTAAAACAGCTTTCTGAATTGTTTTCTAGAATGGATACGATAAACAATTTTGTAACTGCAACAGTATTCAATGGAACATTTTTATTTAACCTGCATGTTTTAAGAGCTTTATTGAAATGGAAACAAAATTACGCTTCTGAAATTTCCAACTGGATGGACATTATCGGCGAAATCGAAACGTTAAACAGTCTTGCCAATCTGGCTTATAATAACGAAGATTTTGTTTTCCCTGAAATTAATTCTGATTATAAAATTGAATTTAAAAATCTTAGTCATCCCCTTTTAAATCCCGAAACCAGAATTGGAAATGACACTTCATTTCATCCGCAGTCTTTCGTGATTTTGACCGGTTCTAACATGTCTGGTAAAAGTACTTTTTTAAGAAGTCTAGGAATCAATATGGTACTGGGGGGAATCGGCTCAGTGGTTTGTGCTTCAGAGGCTAAGATACATCCACTTCCTGTATTAGTTTCAATGCGTTTGTCTGATTCTTTATCTGATAGTGAATCTTACTTTTTTGCTGAAATCAAACGTTTAAAACAGATCATGGAAGCACTTGAAAATCAACCTGCTTTTGTTTTATTAGATGAGATTTTAAGAGGTACAAATTCGGACGACAAACGAAACGGAACGATTGAGGTAGTGAAGAAGATAATTTCTAAAAAAGCAATCGGCGCAATTGCGACACACGACATTGAAGTCTGCTTAACTACAAATGAATATCCAGAAACTTTAATCAATCAATGTTTTGAAGTTGAAATTCAAAACAACGATCTGCATTTTGATTACAAACTCCGAAATGGAATCTGTAAAAACAAAAGCGCAACATTTTTAATGCAGAAACTGGGAGTTATATAGAATTTAGATTGCAGTTTTTTTATCGAGAAACTTGTTTGTAAGTCGGCCTAGGACGATCACGATTTAGTTTTGAGTGATATGAAAATTCCAGTTTAAAGAGATTAAAAAAAGCTTTGTCAAGATTTTAGATTTACTTGACAAAGCTTTTTTTTTGAATTTAGAATTAGAAAATTAAACTTTAATCCTCATACATTTCCATCCACAAACGGGTTTCTTCCAAATCCAATTCTTTTTCTATTTTTCGGAAAATCTCTTCATTCACAGAACCAGATTTATGCATTGTTTCTAGTTTTGCACGTTCTACATTTAAAAGATCAATTTGGATTTTTGTAAAATCATTAAAAATCTGTCCTCCCATCACGTTTCCTTTCCCAAAGAAATTGGCAGGAAGTTCGGTCTTTTGCAGGCGATTAAATTTTACTTCGTATTTACTTTTTATGTTGTGAAGCAGATCGTCATTCAATAAAGAAAAATTATCTTCAATATGTGCTATAGTTTCTGAAACGATGATGTTTCGAATGTCATATTCTTCGGCAATTATCGAATAAGGCTGTAATTTCATCTTACGAATAATCCACGGAAGTGTCAATCCCTGAATCACTAAAGTGGAAAGTATCACGCAGAAAACGAGATAAATAATCAGGTTTCGAAACGGAAAAGCTTCTGTTGTATTTATGGTTAAAGGCAATGCCAAAGCAGCAGCCATTGACACTACGCCGCGCATTCCCGACCAGCCGAAAATGATCATGTTTCGATAATCAAATTCTTCATTCTCTCTAATTCTTTTACTAAAAAACCTCGGCAACATGGTCGCAGGAATAACCCATAAAAAGCGTACAAGAATTACCACGATACTAACAACGGCTCCCCAGATAAACAATGACATTCCAGAATAATTATCGATGCCGGTAATGATTTCTCTTAATTGAAGTCCGATTAAGATGAAAATTAGTCCGTTTAAAATGTTGGTCAAAACGTTCCAGATTGTTCCCGTCATGATACGGCTTTCGTGTGTAAAAATGATTCCAGAACGCGCAGAAAGAAATAAACCTGTAACTACTACAGCCAAAACTCCCGAACCTTCAAAATGTTCTGCAAGAAGATAAGACGAAAATGGCGTTAATAAAGTCAAAGTCGTTTCGATTACTTCGTCGCAGACAAATCTTTTATGAATATATCCCATCACAAAACCTACTGCCAAACCAATGGCAATCCCGATGATACACATTAAAACGAAATTTAAACCTGCTTCCCAAAGGATAAAATTCCCTGCTGTTATGGCTGTTAAGGCGTATTTATACGCCACCAGACCACTTGCGTCGTTTACTAAACTTTCGCCTTCTAAAATTGCAATCAATCTCGGATTCAATCCTAAACCTTTTGTAATAGAAGCTGCAGAAACCGCGTCGGGAGGCGATACAATTGCACCCAATAAAAAGGCTAACGGCCAGGAAATATCATCTATCAATTCGTGTACTACAACAGCAACGGCAAATGTGGTAAAAAATACTAATCCGACTGCTGCCAGAGTTATGGGCCTAATGGCATGCTTAAAGTCTGACCAGCTGGTATACCATGCAGAATGGTATAATAAAGGCGGTAAAAATATCAGAAATACAACTTCGGGACTGAGCGCTACTACAGGAAGACCCGGAATGATGCTTATAACTACGCCGCACAGGACTAATACAATAGGAATTGGAAAATTATATCTTTTACTAATAAGGCTTAGAAATGCTACGCCAAAAAGCAGCATTATAATTACGGAAATATTCTCCATCTAGAAATGATTTTGGTTTTGGAATCTTTGATTAAATGTGGTGCTAAATTAGTGTTTTTTTGAAATATTTTTTTTTGCCTCGAATTATTACTCATTCTTTTCTGCCGCAAATTCGAGAATCATACTTTATTCCTATTACTGCAAAACTTTGAGCCGATTGAAGTCTAAAGTTTAGATAAAATAATCTTTATTTGCATCGAAAATTGGATCAAAATAAAAAAACGAAATTTAGTTTAAAGCGCGTTAATAGTTATAAAAAATATGGATAGAAAAAACGGAATTGATTTCTTCAGACTCATTGGAGCATTAGCTGTAATGTGCATTCATGCTTCATTTGGAAGCTTAAGCAACGAATATGTTTATACTTTAAGATTGTTTTCGCGCTGGGCTGTTCCATTTTTTTTCCTTGCATCTGGTTTCTTTTTAGGGCCAAAAATTGAACACAATACTCTTGATTTTAAGAGAATACAAAAGAATATAAGCTTGCTGATTTCCATTATAGTAGTGTCTTTTGTAATTTATCTGCCAATATGTTTTAAAACTAAAAGTATGCCTAAAAATATAGTAGATATATTTATAGGCGTTCAGCCTCATTTATGGTTTTTAGGTTCATTATTAACTGGTTATATTGTTATTTGGTATTTGTATTTTATAAAAAAAAGCTGGATACTTCCATACCTTTCTGCAGGTATATTAATTGGGGCATTATTTACGGATTCTTACGACCAATTCATTCATAAAAATTTGGGATTTTTTTCCATTAGGTTTTTATTATCGATTCCATTTATGTACATCGGAATTATGGTTTCCAAAAAACAACCTTTTAAAATTAGCAACACCTTATTAATTGGATTGATTTTATTGGGCTTCATCATCCAATATTTTGAAACAGAAGTATTTTTAAACCTATTTGATTATCCCAAAATAAAACATCAATTTTTATTCGGGACAATAATTTATTCTATTTCTTTATTCATCTTAGCTTCAAAAATAAATCTGCCAGAAAACAGATTTTCAGAATGGGGAAGAAAATATTCGCTTTTTATCTATTTGTATCATCCTTTAATTTATTTCATAATGTTACAAAGTCTTAATAAAATCATTCCTGACTATTCTAATTTTATAATGATGTTTTCTCCAATTATTGGTTTTATCTTCTTAATTATTTTAGCAGTAAATCTGGAGAAATATTTACCTAAACTTTCTAACATCTTAAACGGAAATTTATAAGCTGCAGTATTTTCTATAAAAAAAACCGGATCTATAAGATCCGGTCTTCTATTTTATGATTCGCAGCTGCTGCACGAAACGAGACTTGTTACCAATTCTTTAGAAACACTTTGGCTTCTTTGGTAATACAAACTTTTTACACCTTGCTGCCATGCTTCTATCATTAAGCGGTTTACATCTTTAATCGCCAATTCTGCTGGAATGTTTAGATTTAAACTCTGTCCTTGATCTACAAATTTCTGGCGAATTCCCGCCTGCTGTACAATCTCTAACTGACTGATTTCTTTGAATGTTTTAAAAACATCTTTTTCTTCCTGTGTCAAATCGTTCATGTGCTGTACACTGCCGCCGTTCAGCATAATGCCTCTCCAGACTTCTTCGTTATCTAAACCTTTTTCTTCAAGTAACTTTTTTAGGTATTTGTTTTTACGCATAAAATTACCTTTGCTTAATCCAGCTTTGTAATAATTACTGCTGAAAGGTTCGATTCCCGGCGAAGTCTGTCCTAAAATTGCAGAAGAAGATGTTGTAGGTGCAATGGCCATTGTTGTGGTATTACGTCTTCCGTAACCTTTCAGCAATTCTGGTTCGCCGTAAATTCGGGCTAATTCCTGACTGGCTTTATCGGCTTTGTCACTAATATGTTTGAAAATTTCTGTCGTTTTCATTTTAGCTTCCATTCCTTCAAACGGAATCATGTTTTTCTGTAAATAAGAATGCCATCCTAAAACTCCAAGGCCTAAAGCACGGTGTCTTTTGGCAAATTTATTAGCAGCAGCAAGATAATAGTTGCCTTCTGTTTTTTCTATAAATTCCTGTAAAACGGCATCTAAGAAAAAGATCGCCAATTTTACCGCTTCTGTATCTTTCCATTCTTCATACAATTCTAAATTCATAGAAGAAAGACAGCAGATAAAGGATTCATCAGCTGTTGACGGAAGCATAATCTCACTGCATAAGTTACTCGCATTGATGCGAAGATTTTGATCTTTGTATACCTGTGGTTTATTTTTGTTTACATTATCACTGAAAAATATATAAGGAAGTCCTTTTTGCTGACGGCTTTCGAGAACTTTTGCCCAAATCTGTCTTTTCTCGGCATCGCCATCAATCATTTCCTGCATCCAGTAATCGGGTACGCAGATTCCGGTAAATAGGTTTTGAATTGGGTTTCCGATGCTTTTAATTTTCAAAAACTCCTCAATATCCGGATGATCAACGTCAAGATAAGCTGCAAATGCACCACGGCGCACACCACCTTGCGAAATAGTGTCCATAGCCGTATCAAAAAGTTTCATAAAACTTACTGCACCGCTGCTCTTTCCATTATCTGTTACAGCACTTCCGCGTTCGCGTAATTCTCCAAAATAACCAGAAGTACCGCCTCCAATTTTGGTCTGCATAATCACTTCGCCCAATTTATGCGTAATACCTTCAATCTTGTCTGGAACGTGCACATTAAAACAAGAAATTGGCAGACCACGTTCTGTTCCCATATTGGCCCAAACCGGCGAACTGATACTCATCCAGCCTCTTTCGATCATTTCTACAAAAGACTCTTTCAATTCTGGTTTGTAAAGTCTTTTTGCAGCGGCAGTACAAATTCTGTCAATAGCACCTTCTACCGTTTCTCCTTTTAAAAGATAACCACGGTTTAAGATTTGCTCGCTCTCAGAATTTTTCCACCACATTTTACTATCCGTTGGTGTTTCAAAATTATTTGCTGGGTTGCTGTCTGTCGTATTCATAAATATAATTGGCTTGTATTAAAAAAGGTCGTTTGCTGTAATGCTTTTATCGTGCTTCGTGTATTCTACAGGACGTTTTGCAAAAAAATCGTCTAAACTGTTGGCAAAAACTTCCTCTTCAAACCAAGTCATTTTATTGTATTCGTCTGGAGAAACATTAAAGATGGTTTCGATATTGATTTGTTTTAAACTCTCGTCAATTCTAAATTTCATAAAGTTAACCAAATCCTCTTTTTTGATGGTTTCAATTGCGCCGTCTTCAAAAATCCAATCTAGAATAGCAGCTTCAACACCAATCGATTCTTTTACTGTAGTTCTGATCAATTCTAATGTTTCGGCGTCGAAATATTCTGGAAATTCTTCGCGGATTTTATTGATGATATAAATACCTCCGTTGGCATGAATCTGTTCGTCAATAGAAGTCCAGGCAATAATATTACTTACGTTTTTCATGTAGCCTTTGAATCTTGTAAAAGACAATAGAATAGCGAACTGGCTGAATAACGATACGTTTTCTATCAGAATACTGAACAAAATCAGCGAAACCATATATTTTTGGTTGTCCTGAGATTTAGTATCTTTTAAAACATTAGAAAGATAATCTACACGTTTGCGGATAACTGGAACATCAAGCAGTCTTTCGAATTCGTCATTATAACCTAAAACTTCTAACAAACGAGAATACGCTTCAGAATGTCTGAATTCGCATTCTGCAAAAGTAGTTCCTAACCCGTTGAATTCTGGTTTTGGAAAATGCTCGTATATATTACCCCAAAAACTTTTTACAGCGACCTCAATCTGCGCAATTGCCAAAAGACTGTTTTTGATTGCTGTTTTTTCGGCACCGTTTAAATGGGCATGAAAATCTTGTGTATCGGCAGTAAAATCTACCTCAGTATGTACCCAGTAAGCCTTATTAATGGCTTCTGTAAATTGCAGGACCTCAGGATATTCAAAAGGTTTATAATTGATTCTTTTATCGAAAATGGACATATATATAGAATTTTAAGTGACTTATTTTGTGTAGAAAATCGATCGCATTATAAAATAAAGCAGCTGTGCGTTTTTCTATTAACCACAAATTTAGCCCGCATATATTTTGTTGTCTATTTTTAGATGTTAAAAATCCATTCAATTATCAACAGTTTAAAAATGTCAGAAAAATTCAATTCTCTAAAATTTATCAACAGCGGTTCAGTCTTTCGTAATTAGCAAGCAGCTAACGGGTTCTATATGTTCGCCTCGAAGTTATCAACATGAAAAAAGAGCCCTTTTTGGAACCAATCCGAAAACAGTTATCAACAACCTGTTTTTAAAAATTGAGTTTTAGTGATTTTTTTAAAAGGAAAAAAAAGCCTTTTTATTAATAATAATTCTAAATAGCAATTGTTATTTAGAAGCTGTAAAATCATAATTCATTTTATAACAACTATTTATAAAAAAGAGTGTAAACAGTAAAAATCTTTTCCTTTATAGAAAAAATGATTTAAATCAACTTTAACAGTTAAAATTTGAAAGACGAAATTTGAGATCCAAAAAAAGCTGCATCAGGCTGTACTTTTGTTTTAAAGTTGTTGTTTCTGATAATCATAAAGAAGGATTCAAATTCTGATTTTCTGTTATAAATTAAATAAAAATTAAAATTAGCTTAAGGCTTCCTTAAAATACAGATTAAACAACACAAAATCCCGATTTAGTCCAAATAATAATTGGTTTAAGAATATAAATTTTTACTTTTGCTTTATTTTTATTTATTCTAAATAGAAGAATATAAAGAACAAAAATTGTCCAAAAACAATTCAACAACCCTAAACATAACAATATGAAAAAGAATCTTTTTGTTTCTTTAGCATTAGCAGCAACTCTATTGGTTAGTGCACAGCAAAAAAATAGTCTTTTGGAGGCTTCTTTCTGGAAAACGGCTCCAGATGTCAATACCGTTAAATCTGAAATCGCAAAAGGAAACAATCCTGCAGAAGCCAACAGCAATGCTTTTGACGTTACTACATTGGCAATCAACAATGATGCGCCGATAGAAACGATAAAATTTTTAATTGACCAGCCGGGAAATTCAATCACCAAATTAACACACGACAATCGTATTTATTTACATTGGGCCGCTTATAGAGGAAATACCGAATTGGTACAGTATCTTATTACAAAAGGTTCTGATGTAAATTTTGAAGACAGCCATGGAACAGCTCCTGCAGATTTTGCTGCTTCAAACGGGCAGGCCAATCCAGCGATGTACGATGCATTTTTTAAGGCAGGTATTAATCCGGCCAAAAAATATACAAATGGTGCCAACCTTTTACTTTTGGCGATTGCTTCTGATAAAGATTTAAAAGCTGCTGCATACTTTGAAACTAAAGGAATGTCTCTTAAAGATGTTGACGCTAACGGAAATACTGCTTTTACCTACGCTTCAAGATCTGGGAATATTGCACTTTTGAAAAAACTTATTGAAAAAGGAATTAAACCCACTGACGAAGCACTTTTGATTGCAGCTCAAGGAAGCCGCAGAGAAACCAATACTCTTGAAACTTATAAATATTTGGTTGAAGAAGTAAAATTGAAACCGGCTGCGCAGAACAAAGCGGGCCAGAATGTATTGCATATTTTAGCTGGAAAACCAAATCAGACGGAAATTATTAAATATTTCTTAGACAAAGGTGTTGATGTGAACAAAGCGGATAAAGAAGGAAATACGCCTGTTATGACAGCCGCTTCGGCAAGAGAAACTGCTGTTTTAGAATTGTTTATTCCGAAAGCTAAAAACTTAAATGTTCAAAATTTAAAAGGCGAATCGGCTTTGACAAAAGCGGTGCAATACGGAACTCCAGAAGCTGTAAGTTTACTTTTGGCTAAAGGCGCAGATGTAAATGTAAAGGATAAAGACGGAAATAATCTAGGCGTATATTTGGTACAATCTTATCGTCCGGCTGGAAGAGAAAGAGAAACTCCAAAACAAGATCCGTTTGATGCTAAAGCAAAATTACTTCAGGATAAGGGATTAAATTTAGCTGCAGCTCAAAAAGATGGAAATACTTTATATCATTTAGCAATTACTAAAAATGATGTTGCGCTACTTAAAAAAATCACTGATTTAAAAGTTGATATTAATGCTAAAAACAAAGATGGTTTAACTGCTCTGCACAGAGCTGCAATGACTTCTAAAGATGATTCGATTTTAAAATACCTGGTTTCGGCTGGCGCTAAAAAAGACATCAGTACAGAATTTGACGAAACAGCTTACGCTTTAGCTAAAGAAAATGAACTGCTTACAAAAGGCAACATTTCTGTTGAATTTTTAAAATAAAAACAAAGAATTAATATTCAATATTTGAAATTCCAAATTCCAAACTTTACATTTGGAAATTGAAGTTAAAAGTTAGAAGTTAAGAGTAATGAGCGAGCGGTTATGAGTGCGAAGTTTGCAGCTGTGATTTTATCACATACGCATAACTAATAACACATAACTTCTCTTTCTTAACTCTTAACTTCTTCCCCTTAACCCATAACTTAAAAATAAAAAATGAAATCTATATTAAAAATTACCCTTACAAGCGCTTTTATCTTTTTACTTTCTTTCAATTCTAATGCCCAGTCAAGCAAATACAAATGCATGCTGCAAATGAATAATTATATGGGAGAAGGTGCTTATATCGTAGTGTCGCTTATTAATGCAAACGGCGAATACGAAAAAACACTTTATGTAATGGGTGATGATAAAAAGTGGTACAAATCATTAAAAGAATGGAATAAATTCCACACTCAGAAAGCAGAAGATATCAGTGCAAAAACGGGTGCTTCTGTAACTGGAGGCGATCGCAGTGTAACCACTTTTGAGATTGAAAATTCTAAAATCAATAAAGGATATAAATTACGTTTTGAATCGGCTGTTGAAGATCAGAAATATTATGTAAGTGATCTTGAAGTGGCGCTGACAACAGAAGGTCTTGCTGATAAAACAGACGGAAAAGGCTACATTAAATATGTAAAACTTATTAAAATATAATCTTTAAGCACAGTAAATTAGAACGCTGCTAAAGTGGATTTACTTCGTAAGAACGCAGATTTACACGGATTTTTTATTTTGAAAATAAAATCTAGCTTAATTATAAATCTAAAAAATCCGTGCAAAGCCGCGTTTTCGTGATAACGAATTCGTTTTAGCCGCTTTAAAATATAAACTTTATTAATTTCAAATAATAACTGAAATAAATACTTTTCCATTCTAGAATACATTCCATGACTCTTTCTTTCTGGCGTTACACACACTTGGCTTTGGCCTTGTTTTCTTCTCTTTTTTTGATTTTAGCTTCGGTAACCGGAATTATTCTATCGGTCGATGCGGTACAAGAAAAAACACTGCCATACAAAGCAGCAGATTTTGACAAACTGACTTTGGGAGAAACCCTTCCGATCCTAAAAAAATCGTACATGGAAATTACCGAATTAAGTGTCGATTACAATCAGTTTGTAACCCTTAAAGCACTTGATGAAGACGGAAATGATATTAATGCTTACATAGATCCTAAAACAGGAAAAGAATTAGGAAAACCAGTAAAGAAAAGTGAATTTATTCAGTGGGTTACCAGTCTGCACCGCTCTTTGTTTCTGCACGAAACAGGACGTTTTTTTGTTGGGGTCATTTCGTTTCTTTTATTTTTAATTGCCATTTCGGGTTTTGTTTTGGTTTTAAAAAGACAAAAAGGGATCCGCAATTTCTTTTCAAAAGTCATCAAAGAATATTTTGCTCAATATTATCATGTTATTTTAGGAAGAATTGCTTTGATTCCGATTTTGGCAATTGCGGTAACAGGAACTTATTTGTCTTTAGAACGATTTAATTTCTTTATGCCTAAAGATGAAAAAGTAAAAGAAGTCAAAACATCAGAAGCAGATTTAACCAAAAATAATAAAGAAAACTTCTTTAAAAACACACTTTTGAGTGATGTTAAAAAAATTGAATTCCCTTTTACAGACGATCCAGAAGAGTATTTTATTATTGAATTAAAAGACCGTGAAGTCGAAGTCAATCAAGGAACTGGATTGGTTACTTCTGAAAAACTTTCGCCTGTGAGAACCCAATTGGGTGCTTTGAGCCTTGATCTTCATACTGGAAGAATTAATGCAATTTGGGCTGTTATATTAGGATTGGCTTGTATCAATATTTTATTCTTTATTTACTCCGGATTTGCTATTACCTTAAAAAGAAGAGCAAGCCGCATTAAGAATAAATTTAAAGCCAGCGAAAGTAAATACATCTTACTCGCAGGGTCAGAAAACGGAAGTTCGCTGCGTTTTGCCAATGCGATTCAGAAACAATTAATTGCGGCGGGAGAAAAAGTATTTTTGTCCGAGTTAAACAGTTTTAAGACTTTTCCGAAAGCCGAACATATTATCGTTTTTACCTCTACACATGGCTTAGGTGATGCACCTTCTAACGGAAATAAATTTATTTCGATCCTTAAAAAACATTCGCAAGAACATAAAACTAAATTTTCTGTGATCGGTTTTGGTTCTAAAGCCTATCCTGATTTTTGCGGTTTTGCAAAGAAAGTAGATCATTTATTAGAAAATCAAACTTGGGCAGAACGTTTTTTACCAATGCAGACCGTCAACGACAAATCGGCTGAAGAATTTGTAGAATGGACTAAATTATGGAATTCTAAAAGTGCTCTTGTTTTATCGCAGACTCCATCTGTTTATAATCAGGTGCCTAAAGGATTGGAAAAATTACTGGTTTTAGATAAAACACCAATTTCTGATACCGAACATACATTTTTGTTAACGCTTCGTGCCGGCAGCAGAACCAAATTTACTTCTGGAGATTTACTGGCGGTTTATCCCGCAAACGACAATCGCGAACGCCTCTACTCTATCGGGAAACATACCGGAAACATACAGCTCGTTGTAAAACTGCATCCATTTGGTCTGGGTTCTGGTTATTTGAACAAATTAGAACCGGGAGATACTATAAAAGCACGGATTCTTAAAAACGCTGCATTTCATCTTCCTAAAAAAGCGCCAAAAGCTGCCTTTATATCCAACGGAACCGGAATTGCCCCTTTCCTTGGAATGATTGAACAGAATAAAGCGAAAACCGAATTTCATTTGTACAGCGGTTTCAGAATGGTTACGCCGACACTTTTGGCTTACCAGAAGTTTGCTGGAATTATGATTCAGAAAGAACACTTAGAGAATTTTCATGTGGCGCTTTCGCGTGAAGCAGAACATATTTATGTAATGGATTTGATAAAACGTGATGCAAACTTTTTTATCCGCCTCTTACAACAAGGCGGCGTGATTATGATTTGTGGTTCGCTCCAAATGCAAAACGATGTTGAAAATATTCTGGACGAACTCTGCTTAACTTCAAATTCTAAAAATATTACAGAATACAAACGCAGCGGTCAGATCTTAACGGATTGTTATTAATGTAATTGCTTAAATTGCACGCGGATAACACGGATTCATTATCGCGAAGGCACTGAAAAAAAGATTTTTAAATCTGTGAAAATTCGCATCATCATCGTCTGAAAAACTGATCTTATGACAAATCCTCAAAAAACGATAATTCTAATAATGTTGTTTTGTGCATTTCCGTTAAGCGGACAGGTTTTGCGCAAAAAAACGACGCTTTTAATGGGCGGGCGTTTTGATATTTCGATTGTTGCCAAAGATTCTGCAACGGCGAGTCAGAAAATTGAGGAAGTTATTGCTGAGATTACTAGAATTGAAAACTTAATTTCTGATTGGAAACCGGATTCGCAGGTTTCTCAAGTCAATCAGAATTCGGGGATAAAACCCATAAAAGTCGATCGTGAGGTTTTTGAATTGACGCAGAGAGCCATCAAACTTTCTGAAATTACCAACGGCGGTTTTGATATCAGTTTTGCGGCAATGGACCGTATTTGGAAATTTGACGGCTCGATGACCGAAATGCCTTCGGCGGAAGCCATCAAAAAATCGGTAGAAAAAGTAGGCTACAAAAATATTGTTCTGGACAGCGGTGCGTCTACTATTTTTCTAAAAATCAAAGGCATGAAAATTGGTTTTGGCGCTCTAGGAGAAGGTTACGCAACAGACAAATGCCGTGACATGATGCTTTCTCAAGGAATTAAGGCCGGAATTATAAACGGCTCGGGCGACATGAGTACTTGGGGAAAACAACCGAATGGTTCGCCTTGGAAAATCGGAATCACGAATCCGTTTAAGCCTGAAAAAGTTTTAGCGGTTGTGCCGTTAGAACAAGAAGCGGTTACGACTTCGGGCAGCTATGAAAAATTTGTCGTTTTTAACGGAAAACGATATTCGCATATTATAAATCCCGCAACAGGATATCCCGCAACGGGTTTGTGCAGCGTGACCGTCTTTGGTCCAAATGCCGAAACCGCCAACGGATTGAGTACTTCTATTATGGTTTTGGGTCAGAAAGAAGGTCTGGCTTTACTTCAAAAATTTCCAGAATACAGCTGCTTACTGATTACGGATAAAGGAAAAGTGATTAAATCTGCTAATTTTAAAATTAAAGATTTCAAGACTAAATTTTAGAATAAATAAACCCTATAAGCAGTATAAGTTCATTTAAACTGTTTGATTATTTAACCGCAAAGAACACCAAGAATTACGCAAAGTTCGCAAAGTTTTATTGATAAAGCTTTGCGAACTTTTCGTTTATAAACAGAAAGCAACTATAAATATTTGCGCTCTTTGCGTTTAAAAAACAGCTCGTTACATAAAAATTCAAACGACTTTCTATAACTTATAGGATTCAAAAATCCAACATTAAAACCTCTAATGTAAATCTAATAATCTTCTAATAGCTTTATTTAGATTAAATATAAATTATCATATAAGTTTGCTGCACTTTATTCGCAGACTAACATGAGATTATTTCTACTTCTATTTTTTATTACTATTACAAGCTGGTCACAAACCGGAACTATTTCTGGAAAAGTTTCTTACAGCCAAAACGAATTGGCTTTTGGCGCTACCGTTTCGATCAAAGGAACTCAAAAATATACTATCGTAGACGATAACGGTCGTTTTGAAATTAAAGGTGTTGCTTACGGCGCCTATATTTTAGAAATTACTTCTATGGAAGCGCAGCCGAAAACTACGAAAGTTATTCTTAATAAACCCACTTTAGAACTTCATATTTCATTACAGCGAAACGATGCCAGATCGCTAAAAGAAGTGGTGCTGCAGAAGAAATCAATAAAAAAAGAAATTGTAGAAAAAGGGTTTTCTGTAAACGTGATCGAAACACAGGAGGCGGCTAAAAGAAATATTCAAACCAACGATTTATTAGGACAATCTGCCGGAGTCCGTATTCGACAAAATGGCGGATTAGGTTCTAATGTTACCTACAATTTGAATGGGATGAGCGGCAATGCTATCAGAATCTTTATCGATGGAATTCCGATCTCGACTTACGGTTCTTCTTTTAACTTAAACAGTATTCCGCCGGCTTTAATAGAGCGTATTGAAGTTTACAAAGGCGTTATTCCGGCTCATTTAGCCGATGATGCCTTGGGAGGTGCGATTAATGTTATATTAAAAAAAGGAGCCAAAAACACCTTAAACGCCTCTGTATCTTACGGATCATTTAATACAATTCAGTCTAATTTTAATACAACATACCGTGACAAATCTGGTTTTACGCTTAAGGGGTCAGGCTTTTATAATTACTCTGATAATAATTATGAAATCTGGGGAAAGTTTGCACGAGACATTCAGCCAGACGGTCAGATGATCCCGATAAGAGCCAAACGTTTTAATGATGCGTATCGTTCTTACGGCGGCCGTTTTGAACTTGGATTTACTGATGTGGAATGGGCGGACACTTTCTTGGTCGGCATCAATATGTCTGACGATTACAACGAAATTCAGCATGGACAGGCCATGTCAACTCCTTACAAAGGTAGATTTACAGAAGCAGATGCCCGAGTAATAAGTATTAATTATGCTAAAAAAGATTTTATAGTAAAAGGATTGGAATTTAACATTAATTCTGTTTTTAGTCAACGAAATGAAGTTGTAAACGATACTGTAAAATGGAATTACAACTGGTTTAATGAAAAGGTAATTGGACTTAAAGGTCTTCCTATCTTAACGCCAAACGGTGCACAACAAGGAGCTCCAACGATTCTTCATCTTAACAATAAAATTTTTAGTACAAGAGCGGGTTTAAATTATACTGTAAATGAAAATCACAGATTTGTATTCAGTACGATGCTTTACTCTTTTATGAGAAATGATTTTGATGAAATGAAATCGGAACTGGAAAGAAATTTTCAGCAAAAACGTGATCTGCAAAAAAACATTTTATCGTTTGCCTACGAGTTTGAGGGTTTGGGTTCCCGTTTAAGAACGAATCTTTTTGGTAAAAGATACAATCAAAAAAATGAACAGAGAACTCCTGTCGTCACAACAGTAAACGGCCAGACAACAATTACGGAAAACTTTGAAAGTAACAATACCACTTATTACGGTTACGGACTTGCGGCATCTTATTTCATTTTACCCAAATTGATGTTTTCGACATCTGCAGAAAAAGCCATCAGACTTCCTTCTGAAAATGAAATATTCGGTAATCCAGGAGAGAATCAAACTCAAAACAGTTCATTAAAACCAGAACAGAGCAATAATCTAAATGTGGGACTGCGATTTGGTCCTTTTAAAGTTAACGAACACAAATTCAGATTTGGGGGTTCTGGATTTTGGAGAAACTCTAAGGATAAAATTGTTCGTCAATTCAGTACAAGAGTTAATGAAGCTTTGCAGGCGACGCCGTCTGTCAATATGGGAACGGCACAATCGCTTGGCTACGAGGCTTCGTTAGAATATTCGAACAAGAATAAATTGTTCTTATCCATGAATATGTCAAAATTTAACTCTCTTTTTAAAGACAAATACGATAAAAACGGAGCGATCTACGATCATTATAATAAACGATATCCCAATGAACCTTACTTTATAATTAATGCAAATGCACAATACAATTTTAAAAATGTACTGCAGGAAAAGTCAGAATTGAATCTGTATTACAATTTTAGTTATGTCGCTGAATTTTATACTACCTGGCTTAATACTGAAATGGATAAAACACCTTCTCAATTTCCTCATGACTTAGGTTTGAGCTACACATTTCCGAGCAGAAAGTATATTGTAAGTTTTGATGCTAAAAACATAACCAACGAACAGGTTTACGACAATTTTGCTGTTCAAAAACCTGGAAGAGCTTTCTATTTAAAAGTAAACTACATCCTTAACAAATTTTAGTAACTCATTAATTAATTCTAAATATAATAAATATGAAAAAAGGTACATTCAAACTACTTGCCTGTGGATTGGTTTTTACCACGTTTGCGCTAACAAGCTGCAGCAGTGATGACAATAAAGCTGCTGAAGTTCCTGTAGATCCAACTGCAGACAGATGGATAACAGTAGCCGGAGCTATCATGCAGACTAATCCTGGAGACGGAGACGGCGGCACAAAAGTATTCTCTGTAAGCAAAAAAGATGCTAAAAATCCAGACGTTTCTATTAATGCTTATGATAACGGAGAACCTGTACAGTCAAGCAGAACTGCACGTTTACAGTCTTCTGTAGATGGAAAAACACTTTTTAATATTACCTATACAGGTGCAAATGGAGGTCAATTTATGACTTACAATGTAAATGGAGGTAAAAACTTCGTACAATCAGGACAGACTGTAAGTATTGCGCAATATGCAGGAGCATCACCAAGATGGGTTAAACTTTTTGATGGTGACAAAACGGGTGTAGCGGTAAATGTAACTGCTCCTGTTGTAGTAACTGAGGCTGACGGAAAAACATACAAGCATACAAGAGGTACTGCAACGGTATTGACTTTAGATTTCTTAGGAATTAAAATTGCAAATTATGAGCAGTATCAAATTCCTTTATCTCCAGCTGAAGAAGCTTTAGGGCACCACGTTTTTCGTTTAGATGCTCCGACATTAAACAAAGCTGGAAACAAATTAATCATCGGAACATGGATGCGTAAAACCAATCCTGCTACTGCTGCAAACGAAAGTAATTTTGAGCGTTTAGGATCTAAATCTCTTGTGGTTGATTATCCTTCATTAGAAAATCCAAAATTTATTACTTCTACAGTTGGTTTTGGTGATACAAGCGGTTACAGAAGTTTTAACAGCTTTGTGGCAAATGACGGAAACATCTATCAAGCTACGCAGAGAGATACTAAAAATGGTTCTTATATCTTAAAAATTGACCAAAATAATGAATACGACAACTCATACGTCTTCAGTTTAGACACTGCACTTGGAGTTAAAGGTTCTTATATTGATGCTTGGAGATATGTTGCCAACGGAATTGCCTATGCTGTTTACCATCATGAAGGAAGCGATCAAGGTTTTGTAGCAAGAATCGACCTTAATGCAAAAACTGCAAAATTGGTAGACGGAATTGCTTATGATGCTGATTTAAATTTTGGTCAGTACCAAGGTTTTGTAGTAGATGGAAACGAAATTTATATTGCTGTTACTCCAGTTGGTAAAGATGGAAATATCTATATCATTGATTCTGTTACCGGCGCTGTTACAAAAGGAGCCAAATTGGTTAACAAACCAGGAAACCACTATATCGGAGTATTCTAAAAATTTACAGTTTTAAAAGACTGTATGAATCCTTGAGTTTTTTTTTAAATGACAATCCGCTCTGAATTAATGAGCGGATTGTTTTTTTTATAGGAATTAGAATTTTGAAGCAAATTCTTTTGCAAAATCTTCTAATTTGATTTTACCGTCTACCGAAAAATTATTGTTTAAGAAATCGGCACTGATTTTACCGCTTCTTAATCCTGAACCCATTTCGGTATACAGACCAGCCATTTCTTCTGGTAAACCAGCCTGAGTCATACCGCCAAAAGATTGTTCGTCTGTAAACTCAACCCAGGGAAGTTCTGGTTTTGAAATTGCAGCTCCAAATGTTTTTACAATTTCTGAAGGCGTTTTTACATCGCTGATAATATAACGAATGTTTTTTCCTTCTTGAGCTTTTTGTAACTCTTCGGCAGCAGCCCAAGCAATATCTTCTGGATGCACTAACGGAATTTGCAATGATGCTGGAAAATTACCTCCCATAATCCCCGCTCCTTTTATCATCGGAATATCATTGTAGAAATTAATGTAGAAATAACCCGCTCTCAAGAAAGTGATTGAAGCATCAAGATTTTCGTATAATTTCTCAATTTGATGCAGTCCAGCAATCGGACCAGTCCCGCTCTCTAAGTCGGCTCCGATGCTGCTTAACATTACGACTCTCTTAATGTCGGCTTCTTGTATCGCTTTCGCGAAAGCGCTGCCTGCCGCAACTGTATTTTTGATAATGTTTTGGCCGCCCATGTTTGGAGGCGTCATTGCAAAAAGGGCATCCGCACCGCTAAAAGTCTGTTGTAAAAAATCGGCATCGCTTACAGAACCAATCGCAGCTTTTGCTCCCAGATTTTCGATTGCTGTTTTTCTGTCTGCACTGCTGCTGATCACTGTAACATCATGACCCGATTGTACTAATTGTGCCGTTAATGGCTTTCCTATGTTTCCTAATGAACCTGAAATTATAATTTTCATCTTTAAATGTTTTTTTATTTGAGAAGACAAAGGTATATTTGTACTTACTTTTATACAAGTACTTACCCTAAAGTATGTAACTATGACAGCAATTAAAGAATCCTCTACTATTCAGGAAAATAAGCAGTATGCGCTGGAAAAATGCCCTGTAACTTTTGTTATGGAAAAAATAGGCGGTTATTGGAAACCTATTATTCTCTATCATTTATCGACTGGAGATAAGCGTTACAGCGAACTAAAAAGAGCTATTCCAGCCGTAACCGAGAAAATGCTGATTCAGCATCTCAAACAGTTAGAAGCCGATGGTTTGGTCATTCGCGAAGCAAAACCCGTTGTGCCGCCGTTTGTAACGTATAAATTGAGCAGTGCCGGAACGGGTCTATTGCCGGTTATTGATGCGATGGCTGCGTGGGCTTTTAAAGTAAAAGACGGCATCTATAACATTTAATAGACACCGCCTTTCTTCAAAACAAACAAATAACTAATTAATATCGTTGCGAATATTGGAACGCGAATGACGCGGATTAAACGGATTTTTTATTTTTACGCAGATTTCATTTTAAAACTTTTGATTAAAATAAAGTATAAAAATCTGCAAAAATCAGCGCTTTCGCGAAAGCGAATCTGTATCGTCCGCGTACAATAAACTTAGTTTTGTTTTATAAAAATTAAATCTTCGTTATAATCTGCAATTGAAATCAATGCATTAAAAATATATTTTGACACTAATGCGCCTCCTTCAAAATTGATTAATTCGATATCGTCTTCTGGCGTGTGGTACTGCGGATGGCCGCCGGTATGAAACCCCACTGCAGCAATCGATGCTTTGTAAAAGGAAACATGATCAGATCCGCCTACATCACCAGCGTGTACAACGGGATTTAATCCGCTGTTTTCGCCTAGTTTGGTCATAAGTGCAACTCCGTTCGGGAACGTTCCTGCGCCGCCCATATACAGCTGTTTTTCGGCATTTAACCTTCCAACCATATCCATGTTCAGCATGACTTTTACAGCTTCTTTTTTTACAGGCAGATGGCTGACAAAATATTTAGAACCAATTAAACCTTCTTCTTCTCCGCTGAACGAAATAAAAATGAGGCTTCTTTTGGGTTTGATTTTCATTTTTGAAACTTCTTCTAGAATGCATAATAATGCCGAAACTCCAGAAGCATTATCATCGGCTCCGTTATGAATCGCAAGGGTATCTTTCTTTTTACTTCCAGATCCTTTTCCGCCCCATCCCCAATGATCGTAATGCGCGCCGATTACGATGAATTCGTTTTTTAAATTCGGATCTGAGCCTTCGATATACCCCACAACATTTTGAGTCGTCACGCTGTCCGATTTTATTTTATTGATTCCTTCTTTTATAAAAACTTTAAAAGGCTGATAATAATTTTTATGGAAAGGCTGTAAACCGTATTTTTTGAAGTTTTTACTAATATAAGCAGCTGCTTCGTTATTCTGTTTGGTACCCGGAAAACGACCTTGCATTTTATCAGACGATAAATATTTGTCGTGTTTGTAAAAGGTTTCCGCCATTTTTTGGGCGTTTGAAATAGTATTCAAAAAAAGGAAACTAAGTAGAATAATGCAATTTTGTAAAATTTTCATATTTATTATCTAAAAAATTTGAACGCAGATGACGCGGATTCCTTCCTTAAAGAAGCTGATTTATGTTTCACGCAGATTTAGACAGATTTAAGCAGATTCAACAGTTTATTATTTTGATTTAATTAAAATGATTTAAAGAATTAATCTGCGCTTTCTGCTAAAATCTTTTTAAATCTGCGTGAAACATAAATCACCGAAAATCAGCGTCTTCGCGATAGCGAATCCGTAAAATCCGTGTGCCATAATGTTTTTATAAACTAATTTCAAAAACGGTATGTTTAATGTACTTTCTATCATACGTATACAAAACATGTACTTTTTTGTCGCTGGTTTGAATTATGGCTGGATAACTGAATTCTCCTTTTTCTTGTTTTTCCAGATCAAATAATTTTTTCCAGTTTAGACCATCTTTAGAATATTCAACATCTAGAATATTTCTGCCGTTAAACCAATCTTTTCCCATTGGCAGCGGATTGTTCACCAGCAAGAACAGATTTTTATTTACGGTTAAAGCATCAATTCCAGAATTAGAATTAACGACATTAATTGTATTTGTTCTAATCCAACTGTTGCCTTTATCGCCCGACCAGCTCGAAACCACTCTGTTGTGTTTGCTTCGGGACAACATCTGAATATCGCTTGCGCTGTGAATCAAAAATGTGGGCTGAATGACATCTAAGTTATTCTCATTCTCTACTTCTATTTTTTTCCAAGAATCTGCAGCTTCATTGTAGACTTCTACATGAACTCTCCATTCGTCTGTTTTTACGCTTTCTGTACTGCTGCCGCAAAGGATTTCACCAGACGTAACTTCAATCGGTTTATTTCGAATGGGGCCTAAAAATCCGTATGGAAGGTATTTTGCTTCTCCCCAAGTCGTTCCGTTGTCTTTTGAGACGATCATAGCTCCAAACCATTCTCTAGGATTTTTGCCTACTTTGTAAAACAAATACAGATTCTCGCTTTTGCTTTTAAACAAAACTGGATTCCAACACGGCAATGTATCCCCGTTTTTAATTAAGGGCTGAATTAGGTTTTTAGGCTCCGACCACTTTTTATCTTTATACGCCGCAATGTAGATTCCAACATCTTTTGCACCTTCGTATTTACCGCCAAACCAAGCTGCTAAAATTTCGTTTGGTTTGTGTTCTACCAAAGTTGAAGCGTGGCTTGCACTTGTAACGGGTGGATCTGCAATGTAACTGCTTTCGATATTTACTGCTTTCATCTGCGCATTTATGTTGTTAGATAACAATATCGCAGTGAAGACAGTTATGATATTTTTTAATTTGAAATTCATTTTTTTAATGTGAAATATTTATGAAATGTTGGGGGGAGGTCGAAGTTATGGGTTAAGAGTTAGAAGTCATTCGTTAGGAATTATAGGTTATGGGTTATGGGTTAAGAGTTAAGAGTTAAGAGTTAAGCGTTAGAGGTTAAATGCTGGATTTTAGATTTTAGATCTAAATTACTATTCATCAATTTTCTTATTTATTCTTTTCAAATCCTATCTTCTTTTTACGCCACATACATACACATCTAACTAATAACTTTTAACTCCTAACGAATAACTCCTAACTCATAACGAATAACTCCTAACGAATAACTCCTAACGAATAACTCCTAACCCTTAACTAACTCCTAAGCCCTGCTTTATGACCCGAAACTGCGTAATAAAGAATAAAGGCATAACACGGAAGCAAAATCCAATATCCTTTTGTTGCGGCCGCCGCGCTTGCGTTTACTTCACTTATTCCTTGGGCAATTAAATCTGCTTTGGCACCGTCTACAAATTTTCCGTATAAGGGCGGAATCACCGCTCCGCCAGAAATTGCCATTACCAATAATGCGGCACCTGTTTTAGTAAATTTTCCTAAACCATTAAGCGTTAACGGCCAGACTGCAGGCCAAACCAAAGCATTTGCAATACCTAAAGCGGCTACAAATAAAACCGAAGTAAATCCGGTTGAGAAAACGATGCAAAAAGAAAGAATAATTCCTAACACAGCACTTACTCTTAAAGCCAAAGCCTGAGTAATGTATCTCGGAATCAAAAATGCGCCTAATGCATATGTTACTACCATTGCCAATAAAGTAAAAGTAGTAAAGAATTTAGCATCTGCCGCAGGAAATCCTAATGCTATTCCGTAAGCAATAATCGTGTCGCCGGCAATTACTTCAACTCCAACGTACATAAATAAAGTTAACACGCCAAGCCAAAGATGCGGGAACTGAAAGATACTCGTTTTGGCTGTTTTGCCTTCTTCTGCTTCTTCTATCGACGCTGCTTCAACATTTGGCAGCGGTGCTTTTAGAATCAACAATCCGAGAACAAACAAAACCACTGCCATAGAAATGTACGGCACAACAACACTGTCTGCCATATTGTTTAATAAATTTTTTTTTTCTTCGACGCTTACTTTGCCCAGTTTTTCCTGAATTTCATCAATTCCTGATAACAAAATTGAACCAAAAATAAGCGATCCCAAAGCCCCTGCAATTTTATTACAAATTCCCATAATCGAGATTCGTTTTGCGGCACTTTCTATTGGCCCTAAAATCGTGATATAAGGATTGGATGCCGTTTGCAGCAAAGTCATTCCCGCACCTTGAATAAAGATTCCGGTCAAGAACATCCAATACGTTCTGGCTTCGGCTGCAGGAATAAAAATCAGTGCTCCAAATCCCATTATAAATAATCCCAGAGACATTCCCTTTTTGTAACCGATTTTGGCTAAAATATAAGATGCTGGAAGCGCCATTACCACAAAAGAAATATACGACGCCGATGCCACTAATAAAGACTGCGCAGCCGTTAATTCATTTATGGTTTTCATAAACGGAATCAATGCACCATTGATCCAGGTTACGAATCCGAAAATAAAAAACAGACTTGCAATGATTAATATTGGTATTAAGGTTGGTTTGGTTTGTGAGGTTTTTGTGGTATTTGTAACAGCCATTATTATTTTTTAATTTATTTAATGTTTGTGTTGTTTGATGATTTTTATTTTGGAGTTAATCATCCTTTTTGTTGTTTATTGCTTCTTGTTTATTCTTATGCTCGTAAAATTGATTTATTTCTAAAACTCGGATTAATAAGAATTTTTTAAAATTCATAATTCAATAACTTATGAATTCAAAACTTCCATATAAAACAAAAGGAGAGTTACCTCTCCTTTTGAATTTTAAGTAAGGATTGTGTGGATCGTTACTTACCAAATAAATTATTTTGTGTCCCACCAAAGTCTTGTTCCACCTGAATCTGCACCGCCTAATTTTACGATACCATCATCAACTGCTTCTTTGTTAGAAGAATATTCATTTGTAACATAAATAATTCTTTTCATCAAAGATTTTCCAACTCCTGGGTCAGTGTTGTCTGTGTTTAAAACAGGATAAATTACTTTAGCATCGCTTCTTCTTAAATCTGCCCAAGCTTCCCAAGATTCTGGGAAAATTGCTAAGTATTTTTGAACTGCAATCTGTGTACGCTGATTAGCAACATTTGTAGAGAATGCTACTGGTAATTTTACTGGAATATCCTGTAAATCTAATGTTGGATAAACTGTTAAAACGTTTGGTAAAGTTGGCAATGTAGAACCAGCGATGTAAGCATTAACTGCTGCAGCATCAGTAATTCCCCATTGTGCAAGAGACAATCTGATACCTGTTTCGTATAAGGTTTTAGCATCTCCGCCCATGTTCCATCCGTTCAAAGCTCCTTCTGCTCTACTCAAGTAGTTTTCAGAAGCCATAAAGATTTCGATGTTTTTAGATTCACTTAAGTTGTTTGCAGCACCATTACCCATTACATCATTGTTAAATGCAGAGAATTTAGTAGTTCCAAATTGATCTTCTAAACCTCCAACAGGCTGTCCTCTGTAAACTCCGGTATCGATTGGGGCAAACCATTTAGCTAAACGAGGGTCATTATAACCAACTAAAATACTTTCCATAGAAGCTGTCATGGTATAACCCCAGCTGTTTACGATCATATTCAAGTTGTTTGGTGTAATGTTACTTGCTTTAAAGAAAGCACCTTGATCGTTTGTCTGCATAACTCCTGCAGCAACCGCAGCTTCTGCCTGCGTTTTAGCTTTTGCAGGATCTTTATCAGAAATTCTTAAAGCCAAACGTAATCTCATACTGTTTCCAAAAACTCTCCATTTGTCAACACTTCCAGCGTAAACTCTGTCGTTTGCCTGAAAAGCTGCAACTGTAGTCGCAGAAGAAGAAGAAAGCGTAGCATTTGCTTCGTCTAACAATTTGAAAAAATCTTCGTAGATAAATTCTACGCTGTCGTAAGGAACTTTTTCTTTACCATTTCCAGCTTCTGTATACGGAATTGGTCCGTAAGCATCTACCATTTGGTTGTACATAAATACTTTCCATACTTTAAGTACTGCAAGCGCTTCAGGATTTCCTGCAGACGCTTTAAAAGCATTGTTTAAAGCTGGAACCGCTACAGTATAAAATCTTGTCCATCCTCTTCCTTCGTATCCGTTTACGAACGCATTTCTTTCAGTTCCGTATCCGCAATTTAAGTAGTGAATGAAAGTTGAAGACAAAATACCTGTTGCAATACCCCAAGTACCTTGGTCATCTACTCCTGGAGAAGAATACGATCCGTTGTGAATACCTGCGTACAATGCTGATGCAAATGCAGGTCCTGCGAATGTAGCATCTAACTGACCTTCTGTTAATGAATTAGGATCTGTGTTTATTTCGTCAAAATCGCCTGTACAGCTTGACAAAATAGAACATGCTAATAATGCTGCTCCTAATGTTTTTATTTTAAGACTATATTTCATGATATCTTTATTTAATTAAAATCCAAATTTAACATTAACTCCATATTCTCTCGTAGAAGGAATGTTGAAAGATTCTATACCTTGTAAGTTTCCTGTACCTGCACCCGCTTCTGGATCAAAATATTTCGCTTCGTTCAAGAAGAAGAATAAATTTCTACCTACTAAAGAGAAATCAATACTTGAAAACCCTGACTCACCTAAGATACGTTTTGGTAATGAATAACCAAATACAAGTTCTCTTAATCTGATGTTTGTAGCATCATAAATAAAAGGTTCTGCGATTGGAGTTCTTTGTCCGATTGCTGTCCAGTATTGTTCAGCTGTAATACTTGTTGTGTTTGGAGTGTAAGTTCCGTTTCCAGCAGCTACAACACCAGGAACAACGATTCCGCCCTCTCTTCCTGCCAAAGTAACCTCACTAACTCCTAAACCAGCTTGTCTAGCCTGAGTGTATGAAATAACTTCACCACCAATTCTGAAATCAACTAAGAAGCTTAAAGAGAAATCTTTGTATTTGAAGTTGTTTTTGAAACCTGCTGTCCAATCTGGATTAAAGTTACCTGCACGAACATCAAATCCGTTTGTTGCTAAAGGAATACCCGCACTATTTACGATGATATTTCCAGCAGGATCTCTTTGGAAACCTTTAATGTATAAATCTCCGTACTCACCACCTTGAACAACTTTACTTCTTACTAAACGACCTTCACCAAGAACTAACTCGTCTCTTCCGTCTAAGATAGATTTTATTTTAGATTTATAAGAAGCGTAGTTTGCTGTAATATCCCAAGTGAAATTTTGTGTCTGAATAGGAGTTGCAGTAAGCGTAAGCTCGTAACCTTTGTTTTCAATATCCCCGCCATTTACAATTGCTCTAGAAAAAGTAGAAGATTCTGGAGTATTGATGTAGAAAATTTGATTGTTCGTTAATGTATTGAAATAAGTAGCATCTAAACCTAAACGATTATTGAAAAATCTCAAATCTATACCAAATTCTGTAGAAGAAGAAATCTCTGGTTTTAAGTTCGGATTCGCTTTTGTACTTTGTGCGTATAACATACCGCCGTTTCCTCCAATGTACGAGTATCTTTGTTGTGTTTGGTAAGGATCTGTATCGTTACCCACTTGTGCATAAGAAGCTCTTACTTTTGCAAAACTAATAACTTCTGGCAATGTAACCATATCTGAGATTACTGCAGAAAGTCCGAAAGATGGGTAGAAATAATCTTGTGGTAAAGTAGAAGACCAGTCATTTCTAGCTGTTAAGTCTAAGAACAAATAATTTCTGAAACCAATCTGACCAAATCCGTAAACAGAGTTGATTCTTTTTTCTGAAGCAGTAGATGTAGATTGAACTGTTTGAACATTACTTAGGGCAAAGAAATTTCTTTTACTCAAAACACCACCTGAATTTAAAGCTGAATTACTTTGCTGCAATGAACTTGCACCAGCATTAAGTCCGATAGAAAAATCTCCGAATTTTTGGCTGTAAGCAAGTAAAGCATCAATATTTAATTCGCTTACTGTTTCATAAGATTCACTGTAAGAACCCAAGTTACTGTTGAATGCATTCGTAGCATATCTGTTTCTTACGTTTTTGTTTGTCATTTGATCCAAACCAGCTCTACCTTGTAAACTTAAAGTATTTGTAAACTGATATTTAAGAGATGCTAAACCAATAAATCTGTTTCTTTTGTCAGTACGAGCATCGTCACGTAAAGCAGACCAGAAAGGGTTTCCTCCTGGAGATCCAGTTTCGTCAAGAAAATAGTTTACTTGTCTTTGACCAGCTCCATCAAAAAATTCGAAATTTTTGTAATCGTTGTAAGCAATACTACGAGGCAATAAATAAGCAGATGTTCCGATAGACTCCTCACCTGTTCTTAACAAGTTATCAATATCCTGAACAATGTAGTTTGTTTTTACATCCAAAGACAATTTGTCTGTAATTTTACTAGTCAATCTTAAGTTAAGATTGTGTCTATCCATTGCATTTCCTCCTACAATACCTTCAGCACGTGTGTTAGTATAAGAGAAATAACCTTGTGCTTTTTCATTACCAGCAGTTACTGTTAATGTATTTGCTAAGTTGTAACCTGTTTTGTAAAAATCGATTACGTTGTTTGGCTGTGCTGTATAGCTTTGTGTAGCCGGCCCAGCATAATTTGGATTACGAACCAGCTGCCAGTTAGAAACCTGACGTCCGTCTAATTTTCCTCCCCAGCTTGAGCTTGAGTTCGGAACATAATTTCCTTGTGTACCTTGTCCGTATTCGTTTTGTAAATTCATCAAGTTATAAGCAGAAGAAGCCATAAAGTTAGATGATAACGACACAGAAGTTTTTCCTGCTTTACCAGATTTAGTAGTAATTACGATCACACCATTTGATGCTCTAGAACCGTAAAGTGCTGCTGCAGAAGGTCCTTTAAGAACAGTCATCGAAGCAATATCTTCTGGGTTAATGTTAGAAATACCATCTGGCTGAGTAGTTCCTCCTGTATCAATATCAGGATTAGAGTTTGTTGTACCATTACTAATCGGCACACCATCTACTACATATAATGGCTGGTTGTTACCATTAAGAGATCGGTTACCACGTAAAGTAATTCTAGAAGAAGAACCAACACCGTTTGAAGTAGTAGAGAAGTTAAGACCTGCAACTTTACCAGATAATGAGTTGGCAACGTTTAATGATCTTGCTTCAGAAATTTCGTCTACCGAAACGTTTTGTGCAGAATACGTAATTGCTTTTTTCTCTCTTCTGATACCAAGAGCTGTAACAACTACTTCTCCCAATTGTTGTGTGTCTGCTCCTAAAGCTACATTAATTGTAGTTTGTGTTCCAACAGCAACTTCTTTTGTAGCAGATCCTACATAGGTAAAAACTAAAACTGCTGCTTGATTTGGAACATTAATAGAGTATTTACCATCAAAATCTGTTGATGCACTCGTTTTGGTTCCTTTAACAATAATATTTGCTCCAGGAATCGGACTGCCCGTTCCAGCATCTGTTATCGTTCCTTTTACTGTAGTCTGCGCTTGTAGGCTTTGAAAACCAAAAAGGCAGATGACTAACAGTAACTTTAGTACGTTTTTAATCATATTAGTTGTTTTTTTAGAGTTAATAACATGTTAAACTTAAGAATACATTTTGTTAACGAATCATAATTTCGACAAATGACAATTTTCAAAAGGTGTTGGTGAAAGTTTGGTTCAAAATTGAAAGAAAACGTTTTCATTTGTAATCCAAGTCTTCCTTATTTTAAAGGCCAAGACCTCATTTATTTTAGAGATTTTGGCCTTTTATAATTGTATTCATTTTTTTAAAGTAAAAACGCCGAAAAATCTTCGGCGTTTTTAAGTTTTTAGTTCAAAACCTTGAATTTATTTTTTAACAAATCGACCGAATTTCCGCCGACCATCACTTCAAAATCTCCCGGCTCTACAACCTCCTTCATTTCTCTGTTCCAAAGAGATAGCTCATCTTTAGTAAGTGTAAAATCGACACGTTTGGTTTCTCCTTTTTTAATAAATAATCTTTTGAAACCTTTTAATGTTTTTTCTGGCGTTGTAACACTGCTGTAAACATCATTAATGTAAAGCTGCACCACTTCGTCTCCATCAAAATTACCAACGTTTTTCACATCAACGCTCACTTTCAATTCGCCGTCTTTTTTGATTTCAGTCGAGCTGAGAGTTAAATTCGAATATTCAAACTTGGTGTAACTTAATCCGAAACCGAAATTGAATAACGGATTTTCGCTCTCTGCAACATATCGGTGTATCGCAGAAGGTTTTTGGTTGTAATATATAGGTAACTGTCCAACCGATTTTGGAACCGTTATCGGCAGTCTTCCAGCTGGATTGTAATCTCCAAATAAAACATCAGCCACAGCTCTTCCTCCAAATTCTCCTGGGAACCAGCCTTCTATAATAGCCGGAATATTATCTGCAATCCAATTGGTTGCTAACGGACGACCGTTTAACAGCACGCAGACAACTGGAGTTCCTGTTTTCTGAATTGCTTCAATCAATTCCTGCTGCATTCCGTGTAAATTCAAATCAGCAACATCTCTATTTTCTTCAACCAATTCGTTTGATTCTCCTAAAACAACAATCGCAACGTCTGCTTTTTTCGCTGCGTCGATTGCCGGCTGCATGTTTACTTTTTCTAAGTTCCAACGTAAGTGCGCTCGGGCTCCCCAGCCTCCTTCCCACATCTCAATGCGGACTTTGTATTTTTTACCTGCTTCAATATTTTTTGGAGTGGTTACAATACTTGTTGCTCCTTTTGTCCAGTTGTCGATAACCAATACATCATCAACCCACATTCTTATTCCATCATCAGAACTCAAACCTAACCAGCCGTCAAATGATCGATCTGATTGAATGTAACCTGTCCAGCGAATAGAGAAATCATCCACATTAACTCCATCGCCAGGTGCCCAAGGCCAGTCAAACTCTAATTGGCTGTCGATACGAGTTAAAGCTGGAGTTCCTTCTAAATTTCTGTTGTTAAAATATTCTCCTTTTAATCCGTTTTGAGATCCGTCTGAAGTAAATAAATATTTAGATGGAATAGCCTGTCCTTTTATAATCAACGGCACACCTTCTTCATAAACCACATTTGCTGTTTTGCCCACTACTTGCTGAATACCTTCAAAAACCGTAGTTCCAACACTGTTTTTTGGAGCATATCCTCCCATTCTTGAAACGTTTGCATTTGGTCCGATAACCGCAATATTTTTAAGATCTTTTTTTAACGGAAGAACATTGTTATCATTCTTCAATAAAATCATCGATTTTTGAGCTGCTTCTAAAGCCACAGCTTGATTTTCTTTGGTATGAAAACGCTCTTTGATCAGGTTTTTATCTGTGTACGGATTTTCAAATAATCCCAATAAAAATTTCAAACGTAAAACTCCTCCAGCAGCACGGTCGATATTTTCCTGAGTTAATTTTTTCTCATTAACCAATTCAATAATCGTATTCTGCCAGAATTCATTAGTAAAATCGTAAAACTGCATATCAACACCAGCAGAAACCGCTTCTCTAATACTTTCTTTTGGAGAATCAGAAACTTTATGAGTCGTCTGAATGTATTTGATAGCTCCTAAATCAGAAACCACAAGACCTTTAAAACCCCATTCTTTTCTCAAAACATCGGTCAATAACCAATGATTTGCAGCACATGGAATTCCGTCTAACTCAGAATACGCACACATGGTTCCCAATGCACCGCCTTTTGTAAACGCTTTTCTAAAAGAAGGCAGATGATCTTCACGAGCCGAACGTTCTCCTACTAAAATCGGAGAAGAATTTCCTCCTGCCTGCGGAATACCGTGAACCGCAAAGTGTTTAGGTTCTGCAATAATAGAACGATCCGATTTTAAATCGTCTCCCTGTAATCCTTTAATAAATGCCAAACCAATTTCGCTGTTCAGGAAAGCATCTTCTCCAAAAGTTTCTGCCACACGTCCCCATCTTGGTTCGCGTCCTAAATCTAAGTTGGGACCAAAACCAAAATGTACACCGTGAGCTCTGGCTTCCATACCAATTACTTTTCCAACTTTGTCCAGTACATTAACATCCCAAGTCGCACCCAGTCCGATGTTCATTGGAAAAGCCGTACTTCCTTCGTCTAAATAACCGTGAAGCATTTCACACATAATCAATGCTGGAATTCCCCAACGGTTTCCTTTTATGACATCAGTTTGTAAATCATTGATCATTTTTGCGGAACGCGGATAAAGGTCGTGAATAGCTCCAATTCCTAATTTACCGATTTTTAAAGCCGATTTAGATTTAGCAAAATCTTCTTTTTCTTTAAAAAAATCTCCTCTGTACATATCCATCTGACGGACCTTTTCTTCAAGTGTCATACGGCTTAACAAATCTTGTACGCGCTCTTCAACCGGCAGTTTGGCATCCTGATACGGATACTTTTTCTGGGCATGCGTCTGGTTTAAAAAACCAACAGCCATTACAAAAATAATGGCCGTTTTCTTCATTCTTAATTGTAACATAGTTGTGTGTGTTTAGTTTTGAATCACTTTAAGCTTTGTTCCATTCACAAAATCATCATGCGAAATAAAAAAGCTGTTAAGTGTTTTTCCGTTTAGCTCAATTGAATTGATTTTTCCACCATTATTGATCTGTCTTTCAATTACAATGCTTTCTTTTTTATAATATCTTGGATCTAATTTAATCGTCACTCTATGAAACATTGGCGCTGTAATGGTGTAAATTGGATCTCCCGGAGAAATCGGGTAAATTCCCATCATCGAATAGACCAGCCAAGCCGACATGGTTCCTGTATCATCATTTCCCGGCAAACCTTTTGGTTCATTTTTGAAATATTCGCGAACCAGTCTTTTTACATGTTCCTGAGCTTTGTACTCGTCGCCTTTTACGTAATTAAATAAATACGGATTGGCAATGTCTGGTTCGTTTGCCATATCAAATTGTTTGATATCGAAGATTTTCTGCAATTGAGCTGAAAATGCTTGATCTCCGCCCATTAATTTCTTTAATCCGTTGATATCGTGCGGTACCATAAAATTATACTGCCAGGCATTTCCTTCGATAAAACCAACATTTTCTTCAAAATTAGCTCCAGAAGCAGGATCAAACGGCTCGTACCAATTTCCATTTGCAATTCTCGGACGAAGTAAATTCAGATTCTTATCGAATAATTTTCTATAGGATAACGAACGGTTTTTAAAACGTTTTACATTGTCTTTGTCCCCAAATTCGTTGGCCATAAGCGAAATAGCATAATCTGAAATATTGTATTCCTGAGTGGTTGAAACTGGACCTTTATCATTTGTTGTCAAATATCCTTTTTTGATATAATCTTTCAATCCTGGACGAAGCGGATTATTTTCAACCTGATCTGCGCCTTTCAACATCGCATAATAAGCTTTATTAACATCAAAATCACGAACCCCTCTCATATAAGTATCTGTAATTACAATACTTGCAGGATCACCAACCATAGTAAAAGTTTCGGTCGAATTCAATTCCCATTTGGGTAACCAGCCGTTTTCATCGAACATATCAAGCATACTTTTTACCATATCAGATTGCTGCTTTGGATAAACTAATGACATTAACTGATGCACATTTCTGTACGTATCCCATAATGAAAATACGGTATAACGGGTGCCATTGGTTTTACCAATTTTACTTCTTTTGATTACTGGATATTCTCCGTTAACATCATTTAAAGTATTGGGATGAATTAGTGTATGGTACAAAGCCGTATAGAAAATCGTATTGTCGTCTTTAGAACCGCCTTCAACTAAAATTTTAGAAAGTTCTTCGTTCCATTCGTTGTAGGTTTCTTTATAAACGGCATCAAACGATTTGTTTCCAGTTTCTTTTTCTAAGTTTTCACGGGCATTTTCGATGCTTACATACGAAATTCCGATCTTCACTTCAACCGTTTCCTCTTTGTCGAATTTATACGTAAAATAACTTCCGATACTATCGCCCACAACGGTTTTGATGGTATTTTCCATCATTCTCTTTTTTCCGTTGTACCCCATCCACTGTGCTTCTACGCCGTTGTATTTTGCAGGCTTTTTCCAAACACCGAATTTGTCGGCAGGTTTAGAAAATTTAGCAACAAAGTAAACTGGATAAGCATCTTCTGGACTGTTGTAACAAAACGAACCCACAGAACGCATCCCCTCAATTTCTGTTGCAGAAACCACTTTTACCATCGCGCCTTCTTCATTCGTCAAGCCAACGCCAAGATTTAATAAAACATTGGACTGCCCTTTCGGGAAAGTAAATCTGCTGACCCCAACTCTTCTTGAAGCCGTGAATTCGCCTTTTACTTTATACTTGTCAATGTTTACGCTGTAATACGCTGCTTTTGCCACTTCGTTAGAATACGTAGAACCGTATTTTAAATGATCGATTTCTACTGCTCCAGTTGTTGGCATCAACAAAATAACACCCAGCTCTGGACAGCCTACACCGCTTAAATTGACCTGACTAAAACCTGTTAGAAAAGTATTCTCATTCACATACGGATTCGAAAGCCACTGACTGTCTTTTTCCATAGGCGTATTCTTTATTCCCGCCACATTAAACGGACTGATACTGGCCATTCCGCGCGGTGCAATCGGTCCCGGAAAAGCAGCTCCAAAATTGGAAGTTCCAATAAAAGGATTGACGTAATCTGCAGGCTCCTGCGCAAAAATAGTGATGCTAAAAAACAGCATGTACAAAATACATGCTGTCTTGAATTTATTTATTTTATTTAAAACCATAGGTTTCATTTTATCTATTTATAGCTTCGATTTTTAAAGTCCAAGCTTCTTTTGCAGGAAGATTATTTCTTAAACTTTCTGGAATAGTAACTGTAAATCCGTTATCCGATTTTACCCATTTCAATGAAGTTTTAGATCCTAACATCGTGATTTTTGTTCCTTTTTTCGGGCTGATCGATTTTACAGTAACCGTTGCAGGAATTTTGTCTTCTCCATCTTTAGCTAAATAAAATGCGAATACATTGCCCGCTTTATTTTGTGTAAAACAGATGTTTTCTTCTTTGTAAGGCTCAATTGGTTTGGTATTGTAAATCGCTGTGCTGTTTACTTTCATCCAATCTCCATAAGCGTTTAACAAATCATATGCTCCTTTATCCCATTCTCCTTCTGGACTTGGCGCAATGTTTAATAATAAGTTTCCGCCTTTTGCCACAATATCAACTAACATATGAATACCTTGTCTTCCCGTCATGTATTCAGCACCTGGAGAATAAGACCATCCACCGCCTGCTGGAATACAAGATTCCCAAGGATAAGGCAAAGTCTTTGCAGGAACACGTCCTTCTGGAGTTAAGTAGTTTTGGTTTTTACCGTGAACCGCTCTGTCTACAACGATCAAACCTGGTTGTTTTGCACGTGCTTTTACAACCAATTCGTCCATTTTTGGATCTTGATCTACCACTCTATGTTTAATGAAACCGTTTTTAGATTCGTTTTCTGTAAACTTCTCATCGTAATTTTCTTTGATGTTAACTTGGTCTCTTTTACGAACCCATCCTCCGTCTAACCAAAGAATATCAACTTTACCGTAATTAGTTAAGATTTCTAAAATCTGGTTGTGCGTAAAATCAACATATTTCTGCCATTTCTCAGGATATAAAGACGGATCGTAGTTTACGTTTCTGTCAAATGGCGGGAAATAAGGATCCCAGTAGTTTTCGTTGTGCCAGTCTGGTTTTGAGAAATAAGCACCCGTTGAAATACCTTCGCCTCTAAAAGAGTTGAAAATTTCTTTTAAGACATCTGCTTTTGGATTTGTATGAAAAGGAACATCAGTGCTAGTGATCTTATAATCAGAATATTTAGTATCGTACATATTAAATCCATCATGGTGTTTAGTGGTAAAAACCATGTATTTCATTCCCGCATATTTAGCTGCTTTTGCCCATTTTGCCGGATCAAATTTTACAGGATTAAACGTTTTTCTTAATCCTTCGTAATCTTTTATATAATCATTATAATTAGATGGATTACTTCCTTTTTTACGTTCACACCAACCGTAATCTTCAGGGCAGATAGACCAAGATTCTACAATACCCCACTGGCTGTAAGTTCCCCAGTGCATTAGCAGACCAAATTTTTTGCCTTGCCATTCGTCTAAGTTCTTTAGAACTAACGGATCAGTTTCTGGTACGTATCTTTCATCTTCATAAATCGCCTGGGCGAATATCTGAGCTGAAAATAAAAGGGCGATTATGAATATTCCTTTTTTCATCTTTAATCTAATTTATAATTTATTATTTTTTGTTTTTCTGGTTTAATAGGTAATCTCAATTTAATTTTTCAAGTATCGGCTGATCTGTAAAAGTTAATTCTGTTTTGTTATTTTCATTAAGCTGTTCCAATACAACAATCTTATTCTCACCCGCTTTCAACCAACAACCTGGTACATACAGTGTTTGTTGCGGTCCAACTTTCCAATAACGTCCAAGATTGTGTCCGTTAACAAATACAATTCCCTTTCCCCAATCTGTCATATCAAGAAAAGTATCGGCTGGTTTCTCTATGTTTACAATAGATTCATATAAAACGGGACGTCCCGGTTTTATCGTTTCATTTTTAACAGCTGGAACTTCATTCATCGGCATTTTATACATTTCCCATCCACCGCTGATTTCAAATTCATTTAAATATACTGGAGTAATAATTCCTTTAGTATTATGTACTATTTCGGCGCCGTAGTTAATGCGACCCATATTTTCAACTAGAATTTCTAAAATACCATTGAAAGGAATAGTTACTGTCAACTCGTAGTTTTTGAAAACTCTATTCAACTCGCCCGCTTTAACTCCGTTTACATAAACTGTAGCAAAGTCTCTCAATCCTTCAATTTTTAATTTACCAGAAATGGGCTGCGTAAATCTTTTTCGATACAAAACATATCCATGTCCTTGACCTAATTTTTCAAATGTTAAAGGCTGGTCATTTACAACTGGTTTTTCTTTTTTGATCCAACTTAAAACATCCATACTAGATTTGATAAGCTGATTAGGATATTTTGCAACTGGTATTTTGGCTGGAATTGAGGCTAATTTTGTTTTAGAATAATTTTGCATTACTTCACGTATCGCCATAAATTTTGGTGTTGCCCAACCTGCTTCGCTAATAGGAGCATCATAATCATAGCTTGTAATATCAGGCTGAATATCCATTTCTTCATTATAATTTGCTCCAGAGGTAAATCCAAAATTAGTACCGCCGTGTACCATATAATAATTAAAAGAAACACCTGCATCAAGGTACTTTTTAGTTTGACTTGCAATCTCCTCAGATCCAATTTTAATAAATGGTTCTGCCCAATGATCCAACCAGCCAGAATAAAACTCTGCGACCATATAAGGTCCTTGTCCTTTATGGTATTTATCAACCTGTTTTTTTAGATTATCTATATTGGATTCTCCATTTGCAGTCGGTAACGCGCCTTCTACCATACCACCTTCAAACAGCCAAGTACCGTCAGATGTAAAAAAAGGCTCTGGGAATCCCGTTTGTTTAAGCATATTGTAAATTGCAGTTTTGTAGGCTTTATGATCATCAGCACTAATATCGGTTCTTTGAGAAACATAAGAACCAAATTCATTTTCGGCCTGAACCATGATAATAGGTCCTCCTTGATTGGCAAAATTTCCTTTTACAGCTGCATACAAATGTTCTAGGTACGTTTTACAAGCTTCTAAAAATGCTTTGTTATTGGTACGAATTACTAAATCTGGATTATTTTGCAGCCACCACGGGTATCCTCCAAATTCCCATTCGCCACATGCATACGGACCTGGTCTAAGAATCACATATAGTCCTTCACTTTTAGCTATACGTAAAAACTCTGCTAAATCTCTATTTTCTGTTTTAAAATCCCATACACCTGGTGCTACTTCGTGATAATTCCAAAATACATAGGTTGCCACGGTGTTCATTCCCATCGCTTTAAGCATCTGCAATCGATGTCTCCAATACTCTTTAGGAATACGTGCATAATGCATTTCTCCCGAATGTATTTTAATTATCTTCCCGTCTTGCTGAAATTCTCCCTTAGATATAGAAAATCCTTTGGTTTGCGCCTTAGCCAAAAACGGCATCAAGCAAATCAATAATATCCCGAGCTTAAATAGTACCTTCTTCATTTTTTAATAATTAATCAATTAAAATTTCATCTACAAACAACCAAGAGCTTTCTCCTTTTGGACTTTTCTTTAAGTTGCCTGCAATAACTTTTACAAAACGTGCATTTTGTTTTTGAAAATTGATTTTGAAATCTTTCAATTCCGGAACCGCATTCACTGCATAAGGACGTGTTATTTTCCCTACCTGAGTATATTTAACTCCATCTGTAGAAATCAACACTTTAACTTGAATTGGGAAATTAACTCCTGCTCCTTGACTCTCTAAAGCTCCAACTTTTACTTGCTCGATACTTTCTTCTTTTTCAAGATCGATAACCAATTCCATATCGTTTACCAACCACGCCTGCCACTGTCCGTCATGGAAATTTTTGCTGCCGCGAATGGTGTTAATCATGGTATTTGCATCTCCTTTATAATTAGAATTATAAGGCGTCAAATATTTTACTTTCTTCGCTACTGCCTTGTGAAAAATAATCGTATCTGTAAATGTTTTTCCAACTGGTTTTTCATCTTGAAACAACGAAGCTTTTAAAATTGTAGTTTCTTTAATCTCAATCGGACTCACATACTTCACTGCATGGTGATCGATATTTTTATCTCCTAAAACATAACGAATATCCGGATTTGGAAACTCATTTTTCAATTCTACTTTTACTTGTTTATTGGCTAAATCTGCTGTAGAAGAAGCTGTTACCAAATAAGCGCTTTTCGCATAATTGATTCCAATATAATCGTAACGTTTTAATAAAGAAAATAATCTCGTTGTAAAATCATTCCAGTTGCGTTTGTCTTTCGGACTCCATAAAGTTTCTGATAATGCTGCCAATCTTGGAAAAATCATGTATTCTGAATCTTTTGGCCCTGCAATATGTTCTGCCCACAAATTCGCTTGTCCTCCTAAAACGTGTCCCGCTTCCTGAGGTGTCATTGTTGCCACTACAGGATCAAATTTGTACACTTCACTTAACGGATTATAAGCATCAAAAGCTAAAGGTTCTTCGTTTTGCGGTCCTTGATAAAAGTTGAAATAACAAGGCGTTTCCGGTGTCATAATTACGTCATGTCCTTGATCTGCAGCTTCGATTCCGCCTTTCATTCCTCTCCAGCTCATTACCGTCGCATCTGGAGCCAAACCGCCTTCTAAAATTTCGTCCCAGCCGATCACTCTTTTACCTTTTGAGTTGATGTATTTTTCCATACGTTTTACAAAGTAGCTTTGCAATTCGTTGACATCTTTTAATTTCTCGTCTTTTATTCTTTTTTGGCAGTGCGGACATTTAGCCCAATTGGTTTTAGTCGCTTCGTCGCCGCCAATATGAATGTATTTTGAAGGAAAAATCGTGATTACTTCATCAATTACATTTTGCAAAAATTCAAAAGTCGTTTCTTTTCCTGCACAATAGATATCAGTCAAAGGCCAAACTCCGCCTGACGGAACACCAATTCTCTGATTAAAGCAAGCCAATTCTGGATACGCCGCAATCGCACTGCTCACGTGTGCCGGCATTTCAATTTCAGGAATAATTTCAATTCCTTTTGTCGAAGCATATTTTACAATTTCTCTTAATTCATCTTGCGTAAAGAAGCCTCCGTAAGTTCCTTTTTCGTCAGGATTTGTCGTCAATCTGGCATTCCAGCTAGTGTTTTCTTGATCGACTCTCCAAGCGCCGACTTCTGTAAGTTTTGGATATTTTTTAATTTCAATTCTCCAGCCTTGATCGTCAACCAAATGCATGTGCAGTACATTCATTTTGTGCATCGCCAAACGATCGATTGTAGCCAGAACATAATTTTTATCAAAGAAATGACGCGATAAATCGAGCATTAAACCTCTCCATTTAAAACGCGGCTCGTCTGTAATAGTCAAACTAGGAATCTCCCATTTTTCTGTAGAAATAGAAAATTTACTTTCAATCGCTTCTGGAAGTAATTGGCGAACGCTTTCTAATCCATATAGAAATCCAACATTTCCTTTTGCAGAAATCACAATATTTGTTGGATTTACATCTAAAATATACGCTTCATTTTTTAGGTTCGAATCTACTTTAAACTGCACAAAATTTCCAGCTGGAATTGTATTTGAGATTTCTGGACGAAATCCTGCTGCAAGTTCAAATTTAGAAATCAAAGCATTGGCAGCATCTTTCTGAAAATCACCATTTACAACAAACTTTGTGTCTTTTGTAAAAGTAAAAACACCACTTTTAATAAAAGTCTGACTCGGTTTCGGAATGATGCGAATATCACTTTCTGTGTACACTTTCTGCGCATGAGCCGAAAAAATTGAAGTGATTAGGGTTAATAGGAATACTAATTTTTTCATTCTTTGTTTTTTGGTTTCTTTAATTGTTTGTTCAAACATTTAAAGATGTAGTTTTTAGGTTTAGTTTGTCATTTCGATCCCGACTCTTCGGGAGAGAAATCTCCGTAAGTAGCTCCTCATAGTGACTCGCCAATCTTTATAGAGTTTCTTGTGGAGATTTGCTTCGCCTGTTCGCTATCGCTCGGGTCTCCTTCGTCGAAATGACAAATATTGCGTTTAATCTCTTCAACGGATTAATACTATTTATCCCAAGACATTTTAAATTTGGCATCTTCCATTCTGTGGCCTTTTACGTCATCAGAAACGGCAAAATTGAAACCAGATCTTAAACTATACCCTGCATATTCTCCGTTTTTATTTAAAGCAATAAAACCAACCTGCAGGTATTCCATGTCTTTGTGATTTTTGTGTTTGTTGTAAATACGCTCTGTAATTTCTTTACAGGCATCAAAAGGCGATTTTCCCTGACGCATTAATTCGACTACCATTGCGCTTCCAGCAGTTCTGATAACTGCTTCGCCTAAACCAGTAGCTGCAGCAGCTCCTACTTCGTTATCAAGAAAAAGACCCGCGCCGATTATTGGGGAGTCACCGACGCGGCCGTGCATCTTCCAGGCAGCACCACTAGTGGTACACCCTCCCGAAAGGTTTCCGTCTTTATCTAACATTAGCATACTTATGGTATCGTGATTTTCTATATTGATAACTGGTTTGTATTTGGATTCTTCCAGCCATTTTTTCCAGTCTTTTTCAGATTCGGGAGTCAATAAATTTTCTTCTTTAAAACCTTCTGATAAAGCAAATTGTAATGCTCCTTGTCCCGCTAACATAACGTGAGGGGTGTTTTGAAGTACTTTTTTGGCAACAGAAATCGGGTGTTTGATTCCCTGCAGAAAACAAACAGAACCGCAGTTGCTGTTATGATCCATAATACAGGCATCAAGGGTTACTTTTCCTTCGCGGTCAGGATAACCTCCATAACCCACGCTGCGGACATTAGGATCGGCTTCTGGTATTTTCATTCCGGCTTCGATAGCATCCAAAGCTGGTTTTCCTTCTTGTAAATTTTTCCAAGATTCTTTATTGGCAGGCAGACCATGATTCCATGTCGAAATAATGACGGGTTTCTGCTGTTTTTTCTCTTTTACTTCTTCAACTTCATTTTCATGATTTGCAGCAAATCCGCTTACGCCCAAAACAGAACTTACGGCTAGCGTACCTAAGGCTGTTTTCTTGATAAAATCTCTTCTATTTGACATGTGGTTTTTGTTTTTTGGTTCAACATTAAGAATTCAATTTGTTCTTGATGCTGCAATTTACTTAGTAAAAAAATTTAATCCGAGTAAAATCGGTTATAAGCTTGCTTTTACTGCTTTTATTGTCTTTAAATTACTATCTGATAAAGCATTTCCGTCAAAAAATGACACGCCTTTTGCTCCGTTTTTCTTAGCTTGAAGAATTGCTTCTTTCAATTCTGCATCCGATTTTAATCCCGGAATATAAATTCCTGTATTTACTTTTGTTTCTTTTCCTTCTAAATCGGCAACGCCTTGTTTGGTCGCATAACCTACCCAGTCAATTTCTTCATCGTAAAAACTATGGTAAATCATTGGATAAACTTCGTCAATAGTCCATTTATCCCAGCGCTGGCGCACCATGTGATCTGCCATTTCTGGATAAGGAAAAACCGCTGCTGTTAATTTTACATTGTGTTTATGAGCAATTTTATAAGCATCATCTACAACTGCTTTTACGGCATTTAATCTGAAGTTTTTCCACTCCATATCGATAGAAGTGTTATGGCTTTTCTTTGGATTTTTATGATGTTCTTTTTCGAATTTAGAAACGCAGGCATCGCAATAGCAGAAGTCAAATTGCGGTAATTCTGTATCCTGAACTAAATTGTATTTTGGCAATAAACTGATTGGCAAAAAGATATCCGGGAAACGAATGTAATCTAAATGTACACTTTCGATTCCTTCTACTTTTGCCAAACCTTCTACCAAACCTAAAACGTGATTTCTAGATTCTTCTTTAGTCGGGCAAAGCCATTGGTAATAATCTACATACGGACGATTGTCAAAACAAGATTTTCCTTCTTTACTAACTTGGTACCAATCTGGATGCTGTAACGCTACTGAATCGTTCGGGCGGTTCATTGCCATAATCCAAGCATGTACTTTTAAACCTTCTTTTTTAGCTAAAGGCACTAATCTTCCTAAAAGTTTCGGATCGGTATTGGTGTTGATTAAAACTTCATCAATCCCGCCGTCTTTGTATTTTTTGAATTCTTTGGTATAATCTGCATCCGATTTTTTCGCGTCAGCAGTTGTCCAAACGCCGAAATTGAATTTTCCATTTTCTTCTGTTTTATTTTCTTTTTGTCCACATGAAAATAAAGTCAGCGAAAGCGCGAGAACTAAAATTTTCGATAGTTTTTGAAACTTATTCGTTCGTAATAATCTTACCATCTTCTTTAATTATTAAGGTTTTGTTTGAAAAAGGACTTTTTACTGCGATATTAAATCCTGATAAATGATTCTCTAATATCGGCTTTAAAACTTTTCCATCAACAATTATATTTTTTTTACTGATATTCTGAAGGGATTTTGCCCAGGTTTTGTTCTTGTCAAAATATCTTTTTTGAGCTCTGTATAAAGTATACAATTCCCATTTTACTTTTTCTTCCTGCGGAATTGTGAATTTATCTTCGTTTTCTTTTGAAGAGAAGTATACATAAGCCCATTTTTCGGGCTCATGCATATTTATGACTCCCATAGGCGACCAAACCCAATTGTATTCAGGGAGAAATTTTCCTTCTTTATCTTTTTTACGTTCGTATTTACCGTCAACAATATCGTGCTGCCAATTCACTCGAGAGAAATTGACTTTCCAAAATTTATCTTTTGGAACAATATCGTCAAAATATGATGTTTTATAAACCGACCACGGAATGGCGATTTCTAAAGTCCAGCCTTTATCAATATCCGAAGCATTATTTAAAGTTCCGTTTACTTTCACTGCCGATTTTAGTCCGTCGATATTCCAATCGTTTAAAACCGTATTTTTTTCGCGGTACGGTTTATTAATAAATAAATCCCAAGCGGTGTTTAAAGCATTTATTTCTAATTCATAATAATTGTGTGTATCATTATCCGGATCGATAAAAACCTCAAAATCATTATTATAAAAAATAATGGTATCGCGTTGTTTTAGGTTTGCCCAAACGTGGGGCTCTTCCATTTTAGCAAGAATATAGTAGTAATTATCGTCCCAGAGCATTTTGACCTGAGTTTTGTATTTTGGAGTTTCAACGCCTTCTATGTCGACAAAAGGTGTTGTCCAAGATGCTTTTTCCCAAGCTTTATCTGCTTCATCGCCGTCGATAACAATTTCTTTTGACGTTTTATACGCAATATAACTTTTTGGTGTAACCTCTTTTTCAGATTGCGCATACCCTGTCAAACCAACAAAAAATACGGCAAGGGACAATAATTTACTTCTACTATGCATCTTCTTATTATAAACTATTCTCTTTTGTAAACTGAATCACTTCACTTAATTTTCCGAATGCAATTGCAACCGCAGTATCTGCAGCTCCATAATAAACTGCCAGTTTATCTTCTTCAATATCGTGTAAAGCAGCACATGGGAAAACAACGTTTGGTACGTCACCTACCATTTCATACGTCTCAGCAGGTCCTAATAAATAAGGCTGTGTTCTGTATTTTACCTGATCTGGCGCGTCCGTTTCTAACAAAGCGGATCCCATTGCATAACGGAAACCGTTGCAGGTATTGATAACTCCGTGGTAAATCATTAACCAGCCTTCGTCAGTTAAAATCGGAATTGGTCCAGCTCCTACTTTGGTACACTGCCAAGCACTTTGCTCAAACGGAGACGGTTTCATCACCAATCTGTGTTCTCCCCAGTATTTCATGTCTGGGCTGTAGCTGATCCAGATATCTCCAAAAGGTGTATGCCCGTTATCACTTGGACGGCTTAACATCGCGTATTTTCCGTTGATTTTCTGCGGGAACAAAACTCCGTTTCTGTTGAAAGGAAGGAATGCATTTTCGCATTGAAAAAACTCTTTAAAATCAAAAGTATATCCAATACCAATTGTGGGCCCGTTGTAACCATTACACCATGTAATCCAGTAACGGTCTTCGATCCAAACGACACGCGGATCGTATTTATAAGCAGATTCGATCATTTCTGTATTTCCAGCTTTCATCTCGATTGGTTCGTGGTTGATGTCCCAATTGATACCATCTTTACTGAAACCAGCAAAAATATTCATCTGAACTGCTTTATTATCACATCTAAAAACCCCAGCATATCCGTCTCCAAAAGGTACTACTGCACTATTGAATATACTGTTTGAAGTAGGAATCGCATATCTGTCGATAATTGGATTCTCAGAATATCTCCACATTACATCTTTACTGTTTTCGGGTCTGTCTTGCCAAGGAATAGTACTCATTTTTTATTCTTTTTATTTATTAGTTTTTTTGTGTTTTTATTTGTTTTGAGGCTTTCTATTAAAATTCCCTCTCAGTTTTTGAGGAAATTCTCTATTCTAAAATCCTGTTTCTATTATCTTGCTTCTATTTTCTCTACTCTTCTATCTTCCTAACTCGGTCTAACCAAGTAAATTTCAATATTGTCGTGGTCACTAAAAAGATAACCAAAGCCACTGCTGCTTTTGGATAATCTCTGATAATGAAATAAATCGGAAGCAGAATCATGCTTGACTGCCAAACAATTCCGATAATACAATTCATCATATCTAAATAGAAATCATTATTTTTTTGGAAAGATTGATCTTCGGCTTTTAATTGTTTGTAAACCGGACCCCAGAATCCCCAAGGTCTTACATTAGTGTAGAACGATTTTAAAACTTCTATGTCTGTTGGTTTGCTTAAATACGTTCCGAGAAGACAGCCTAAAATCGACATTCCGAAAATTAATGGGAATAAGTAAATCGATGGTACTTGTGAAAGGTCGTGCAGGAACGTTCCCGCTTCTAAACTTCCTTTACTCTGATCTAAAACAAATTGAAGAGAAGCTGCGATAAGTCCGCCTACCATTCCCCAGAAATATCCCCAGCCGTTAAAACGCCACCAGATCCATTTTAAGAAATTGGCTGCAACGTAACCTCCATAAAGAGCACTTGTAATCCAAAGTGTCAGTGAGTTGATAGAATCTGCAAAGAATCCCATAAAAACTCCAAGACCAACTACTAAGAAAGAAGAAATCTGGCTTACCTTAATATAATGCTGATTGGTTGCAACTGGTTTGAAGTATTTTTTATAAATATCATTTACGATATAAGCTGGTCCTGCGTTTACGAAAGCAGAGAATCCAGACATAAAAGCGGCTAAAAGTCCTGCCAAAAGAATTCCTTTTATTCCAACCGGAATATAAAGATTCACTACTTTAGGCATTAATAATTCCAGATCCGCGCCTGTTAAGTTTACGTTTGCATTTAATTCTGGAGCAAGATTTACTAAAGCAATAACCACGATTCCTGTAATTAGTAAATATCTTGGTATAAATAAAATCAAGTTAGTAAAACCGCTCATGTAAGCTGCTTCTTTAACCGACTTTGTAGACAAAACTCTTTGTAAATCATAACTTGGAGTTGGTCCTGCAACACTCGCGAAGAATCCTTTGAACAAAGTCATCCCGATAAAAGCACCAAACATTTTATAGCCCTCTGTATCGATTAATTTATTGAACGTTTCGAATTTATCGCCCCATTGTGTTTCAAATTCCCAGCCGAAGAAAACATTTTTCCATTCTGGTGTAATAACCGAATTGATTTGAATATCAGTATAATTAATGAATGCATAACCCGCGATTAAAACACCCGCAACAATCATAATAATGTATTGCACTACTTCTGTCGCAACTACCGAAAACATACCGCCTTTTACGGTATAAATTGTAGTTAAGAAAATGATTAACAATGCATAAGCCTGCTCTGATGTTAAGAAAACAGAACCATTTAAATGAACTGTCAAATCCCAAGGAAGAATAATGGTTACAAATTTTCCGATTCCGACGAAGAAATAAGCAATGAAACCAATTGTAGAGATTATGGCAAAAATGGCCACAATAATATGAGATGCTTTACCCGCTTTGTCGCTTCCAAAACGCGTTAGAATCCATTCAGATCCCGTCATTACCTTGGATCTTCTGATCCAGACTGCGAGGAACATCATCACGAAAATCTGGTTCCAAATCGGCCAAAGCCACATAAACATAAAGCTTTTTACTCCATATAAAAACAGAACACCAATCATCCAGGAAGTCCCAGAAACATCAAACATTCCAGAGCCGTTACTCAACCCTAAAAAATACCATTTGATTGATTTTCCTCCCAAGAAATAGTCATCTAAGCCTTTGGATGCTTTTCTTGAAATCCAGATTCCGATACCGACCGAGAGGACGATATAAATTAAAATGATTGATACGTCGATAATGTTCATTAATACTTATTTATTATTAGTTAGTTACGCTATGTTTAGTTTTTTTATAATCCCCAGTTTTTGTTTGGAGCTGCTCCCATTACAAAATGCAATACACCGCCGTTAAGCATTTCTTGGTGTTTGATTGCTGTTTTATTGAATGGTTTTCCGTTTAAAGTTGCAGATTGGATGTAGAAATTCTTTTTCGAAACATTCTCTGCTTCAATTACAAAAGTTTTTCCGTTTGGAAGATTTAAGGTCGCTTTCTCAAAAATCGGACTTCCAATTTCGTATTCGCCAGAAGCTGGATTCATTGGGTATAATCCCATAGAGCTGAACACATACCAAGCCGACATTTGGCCGCAGTCTTCGTTTCCGCTCAATCCGTTTGCTGTTGTATTGTATTGTGTATCTAAAATATGTCGTACCCAATATTGTGTTCTCCAAGGCTGTTTGGCATGGTTGAACATATAAGCAATGTGGTGACTTGGCTCGTTTCCGTGCGCATATTGTCCAATCAATCCAGAAATATCTGCCGAAACATTGTTTCCTGTAATCTCAGAACTTTCGGTAAATAACTGCTCCAAACGTTTGGTAAAGATTTCGTTACTACCGTGAAGTTTAATAAAATCATCTACATTATGAGGTACAAACCAGCTGTGCTGCCAAGCATTTCCTTCTGTATAATCGGTATGTTCTCTGTGGTTCGAGTGTTTCGGATCAAAAGGTTCGTTCCAAGATTTACCATCTTGAGATTTTCCTCTCATAAAACCAGATTTCGAATCAAATAAATGTTCGTACGCTTTAGATCGTTTAGAGAAAAACTCATAATCGGCTTGTTTTCCTAAAGCTTTTGCCATTTGCGCTACGCACCAATCGTCGTATGCATATTCTAAAGTAATTGTAACCGACTCATCTAATAAATTGTATGGAATAAAACCGTATTGTTTGTAGAAATTCAAGCCGCGTTCGTCCTGCATCATCGTTGCTTTCATGGCTTCAAAAGCTTTTTCGGCATCAAAACCTTTTATACCTTTTAAATACGCATCTGCAATAACTGGAATCGAGTGATATCCCGTCATCGTATTGGTTTCATTTGCATACAATGTCCAAACGGGAAGTATTTTTTTTGTTTCGTAATAAGCCAGCATTGAGTTGACTAAATCTGAAACTTTTGTTGGTTCTAAAATTGTCAGTAAAGGATTTTCTGCTCTAAAAGTATCCCAAAGCGATAATGTAGAATAGGCCGTATAATCTTTTGCAGTGACAATTTTGTCGTCTTCAGTTCTAAATTGTCCGTTTTTATCGCTGTAGGTTACAGGCGCAACTTGAGCGTGATACAATGCTGTGTAGAAAATAGTTTTTAAAGAATCTACTGGAGTTTCAATAGTAATTTTGCTTAAAGCTTTGTCCCAAAGTGCTGCTGCATTAGATTTTACTTCTTCAAAATCTTGCTTTTCGGTATCTAAATTGCCTTTTGCATTTTCTACGCTTACAGACGAAAGTGCTACTTTTACGTTTAATTCATTAGAATCTTTCGAATCAAAAAACAATTGTAACGCTGTATTTTCGCCCTCGGCATTTTTGCCTGAAACTACTTTTTTATCATTCGTTAAGATAGATTCTGTAATCGGTTTCGAAAATTTAGCCACAAAAAATACTTTCTGATTTTTTGCCCAGCCTGTGCTGTAACGAAAACCGCTTATTGTAAATTCATCTTCAATTTTGATGGCTGTTTTGGTCGCTTTGTCCCAATTAATAGCAAAACCTAAATCGACAATCAAAGATTGTGTGTCGTTACTATTATAGGTATACTTGTGGTAGGCGGTTCTTTGCGTAGATGTTAATTCTACATTGATTTTAGGATCTTCAAGAAAAACTTGGTAATAACCCGGTACTGCTTTTTCGTTAGCATGACTATATTTTGATTTATACGGAAGGAAATCGCGTGAAGCGGCTTTGGCGGTTAAGTCTAATTTTTTGTTTGTCGGCATAAATAAAATATCTGCCAAATCACCGATTCCTGTTCCGCTTAAATGTAAGTGACTAAATCCAGAAACTATAGAGTCCGAATAATGATAACCAGAACACCAGTCCCAGTCTGAAACTCCATTATCAGGGCTCACCTGCAGCATCCCAAACGGAACTGTCGCACCAGGATACGTATGTCCGTGACCGCCAGTACCTATAAAAGGATCTACATAATTTGTTGCAAAACTTTGTTGCTCTTTGTTTATTTTGCAACTTGCAATAAAAATTACCGTTAGAGAGAGCAGTGTAATTTTCCTCATATCAAAACAATATTAATTTAACTTTAAATTTAGATAAATTCAACTTTTACCAAAATATTTTTAGACGGACGACATTTAAACAGCCCTAAACATCAAAAAACAGTAACAAACGACATATTAAAATAGCCTTATGATTTTTAATACCAACAAACCTTACAGCCTGCCTATACGTTATCATGTATATTTCTGGCTTACCTATTTTTTGTTTAATACTTTCCGCTGGGGAAGCTATTTTAACGACTATGTCTATTCCTTAAAAACCACTTTATTAGGCTTTCCCATTCACATGGCTTTATGTTATCTTAATATTTTGGTTTTAATGCCCCATTTGGTTTACCGAAAAAAATACTTCTTATATATTATAAGTGTATTGTCGGCTATATTTATAATGGTGGTCATCAAATTTAATTTGACTTATTTATTAATCACCCACAACGTCTGGCCAGAAGGCCCGCAAACAATCAACACACTCACTCTAAATTATACGATAGACATGATGATGGGCGAATTGTATGTGATGACATTTGTTACGGCGATTAAAATTACTTTAGATTTCTTAAAAGAACAAAGACGTGTAACCGATTTGGAAAAATCACAATTAGAAACAGAATTATTGTTTTTGAAGTCGCAGATTTCACCGCACTTTTTCTTTAATACCTTAAATAATATCTATTCGCTTTCTGTCGAAAAATCGAACAAAACCCCAAAAATAGTTTTAAAGCTATCAGAATTAATGCGTTATATGCTGTATGAAACCAAAGGCAAAAAGCAGAGTTTGGAGAATGAAATCATGTGCATTCAGAACTATCTTGATTTGGAACGCATTCGAAACGGAGAACGGCTTGAAGTTAATATGGGAATTTCGGGAGATATTCACGATAAAGAAATCTCCCCTGTTTTATTATTAACTTTTATTGAAAATGCTTTTAAGCACGGGGTCAATAAAAACACTGGAAATGTAGTCATTGACATCAACTTTAAAGTAAAAGGAGATTTTTTACATTTCACAGTTTCAAACCCAACACCAGAAATTACCGTACATAAAGATAATTTTAACAAGTCAAGTGGTATAGGTATAGAAAACGTGAAAAAAAGACTCGAATTAGGATACAATAAAAGCGACTATAAGCTTTCATTTAAAAATAAAAAGAATATTTTTGTTGTCAAACTAGTCATAAAAGTCACTTAGCTGCAGCTTTAAACTTTTTCTCAAACTATACCTACAAAAACATATCGGCCTAAATAATACAGATAAAAAATGAAAATAAAGTGTTTAATTATCGATGATGAGCCATTGGCGATTAATGTTATTAAGAATTATATTGAGCAGATTGAAGAATTAGAATTAATAAACACTTTCAGCAATTCTATTGAAGGTCTTAATTTTTTAAAGAACAATACTATTGATGTAATTTTCCTTGACATTAATATGCCTGTTTTAGACGGTATTAATTTTATCAAAAGTTTAGACAATCCGCCGCTCTTAATTATTACAAGTGCGTATGATCAATTTGCTATAGAAACTTACGAGCTGGATGTTTTAGATTATCTGGTAAAACCAATTGAGTTTCCGAGGCTGATGAAAGCTGTGAATAAAATAAGCAAACGCTTAAATAACAACACTAAAACGCCGATAGAAAATAACAAAGAAAATCCTTTTATATTCGTTAAGATTGATAAAAAGAAAATGAAGAAAATTTTCTTGAACGAAATTTTAGTGATCGAAAGTTTAAAGGATTATTTAAAAATAAGCACCACTTCTGGTAAATTTATCATTCACAGCACTTTATCCGATTTTACAAATTTGCTCCCAGAACGAGATTTTATCAGAATACATCGATCCTACACGATTGCCATTGATAAAATTGACGCTGTAGAAGGAAACAGCATTGAAATTGAAGGACTTAGATACGTAATCGGCAGATCTTATATTGATGAAGTAAAACAGAAAATTTTGAATTCTTCGATTTAGTGAGAAGAGATTAGTGAAAAGTAAGAATTAGTGAAAAGTAAGAAGTAAGAAGTTAGATGTAAAATGTCTGACTTTTTTCATTTCTCAAATAACATTTCACCTTTTACAATTAACATTTCACAAAACAATAAAAAACAAAAATGCAGCCAACCACGGCTGCATTTTCCTCAATTATAGGTAACTAACCAAATAAACCATGAAATAGTCTATTATCTTTATTGCTGCAAAAAACTAGAAATAATAACGCTTAAAAGCTTCTATAGCCGAATAATCTGCTAAGCCCAGGTTGTGATATTTTTCTGCAGTCAATCTATTTCTGTCTTCTACGCGTACCCAAAACTCCCTGCTGTCATCACCTTGAAACATTACGCCGTCTTTTTGAGACTGGTGATAAAAAATTGCATGTCGTTTTTTAAGAACCTGGTCTGGACTCATTGGTACAGCCATTTCAATTTGGTACGATTCCCACTCATGCCAAGCGCCTCGGTAAAGCCAAACCCAGCAGTCATCCATATAAGATTGGTGTTTTAGTCGTTTCAAAGCTTCGAACAAACTATCTAAACACACTTTATGAGTTCCGTGCGGATCTGCCAAATCTCCAGCAGCATAAATTTGATGGGGTTTTATTCTCTCAATGATATTGCACATAATTTCAATATCTGCTTCACCAAGATTATTTTTCTTTACTGTTCCTGTTTCATAAAAAGGAAGATCTAAAAAATTAACATTAGAATCCGGAAGACCTAAATAACGTGTCGCCGCCAAAGATTCACTTCTTCTAATTAATCCTTTCAATTTTCTAACTTCTAATGAGTCAATCTCATTTCCAGTTCTATTTTTAAGAAAATCAATTATTTCTTGCGATTTAACCGAATCTCCATTCAATGCTTTTGAAATTTCAGCAAACTTTAAAGCTTCTTCATTAGAAACTGCAATGTTCCCAGAAGTTTGATAAGCAATATGAACATCGTGACCCTGCTCTACTAATCGGTCAAATGTTCCTCCCATCGAGATAACGTCATCATCTGGGTGCGGGCTGAAAATAATGATTCTCTTTCTCTCCGGCGTGGAACGCTCCGGTCTATAAGTATCATCAGCGTTTGGTTTTCCGCCCGGCCAGCCAGTGATTGTTTGCTGCATTTTATTAAACATCTTGATATTTAAATCATAAGCAGTTCCTTCTTCTGTCAATAAACTTGACATGCCGCTATCATTGTAATCTTTGTCAGTAAGCTTAAGGAAAGGTTTTTTCGTCAATTCGCTCAACCAAGCTACTGCTTTCAATTTTAATTCGTCTGTCCAAATTACAGATTTAACCAGCCAAGGCGTTTTAACTCTAGTTAATTCAGACGATGCTTCTGTGTCCAGAACAAATGTTGTGTTGTTATGCTCCTGCAGATACGTCGCAGGCACTCGTGAAGAAACTTCTCCTTCAATAGTTTTTTTTATGATTCCCGCCTTACTGATTCCCCAGCCTAACAAAACGATTCTTTTGGCATTTCTAACGGTTCCGATTCCCATTGTGATGGCTTTTCTCGGAACATTATCAATACCTAAAAACGAAGATGCTGCATCAATACGCGTTAAATGATCCAGTGTAATACTTCTGGTTCCAGAATTTACGTGAGAACCTGGTTCGTTAAAACCGATATGTCCCGTTCTTCCTATTCCCAAAAGCTGAAAATCCAATCCGCCGTAAGACTTGATTTTCATTTCATAATCAATGCAATATTGTTGTAATTCCTCGGCACTCACCTGCCCATCTGGAATATTAATGTTTGCCGGAACAATATTGACGTGATTGAATAAATGCTCGTGCATAAAATGATAATAACTCTGAATGTCATTTTTATCCATCGGATAATATTCATCCAAGTTAAAGGTTACTACGTTTTCAAAACTAAGTCCTTCTTCTTTATGCATTCTTACAAGTTCCTCATAAACCTTTATCGGCGAAGAACCTGTAGCCAAACCTAAAACACAAGGTTCGTTCAGCTCATTTTTTCTCTGAATTAAATTGGCAATTTCCTGCGCTACCAAAAAAGACGCCTCTTCCGACGATTCGAAAATTACATTGTGAATTTTCTCAAAACGAGTTTCTTCAAACTTTCCTGCTTCTCTAAAACCAATGTCTTCTCTAATCATTTTTGGCTGGCCATTTAATTAATGTAAGATAAAAGTAGAATTTATAAATCTCCAAACATCAAAAATTCGACTAATAACGACTGCGCTTCGGCAAAAGACAAAATAGCAGCTATAAGTCATTTTAAGAAGCTGTCAAAAAAACCTTTATTCTACTATACCAATTTCGGCAATCGAAACACTTTGTGATTTTCCTACGCCGCCTGTTGCAACAAATTTTAAAAATTTTGCTTTTACTGCATTAAAACTCTTAAATTGTTCAATTGGATTATGTTTGATATTTGAAAACTCTCCCTCAGACTGTTTAACCCAGGTACTATTATCTTCGCTGGTAAAGAATTCGTAATTAGAAATCAGATTTAAATTATTTCCCACTTGCTGCGGAATATAAGTAAACCCTTTTATCTCAACGATTTCCCCCATATCGATCACAACTTCTTGCGGCAGTTTGTTTTTATCGTTTCCAAATCCCCAATCCGTATTGGCATCGCCGTCAATAATTCGTTCTACTGTTTTAGCATCCCCGCTTGAAACAGAGATTACTTTCCATTTTTCTTTAGAAACACCGTATTTAGCCGATTTGATTCCGCTGTTGATTTTTTCTTTTGTATCTCTTGAAATAGCTTTAATTTCTACCGCTTTATTATAAACAAATGGATTCTTGTATAAAATACTTTTCTCCGAAGGATTTTTTCCGTCAAGCGAATAGTAAACTGCATTTCCCGCTTCCGATTTGATTGTAACCAAACCATTTTTATCTCGCGAAATCTGTGGTTCTTTTACAAAAGTTGGTGCGTTGTAAGCTTGAATTGTGCTGATTACAAAACCAGCCTTAGCATCCAAAATATTAATTCGAAGCGCCGAAGCCGTAACACGATCCAAACGAAGAATTCTTTTGTAACCTATTGTGGTTTCATTGGCAATTGTTTTCCAATTCCCGTCAACTTTAGCTTCAACAGAAAAAGATTTCACTCTTTGACCTAATTTGATATATTCCTGAAGTAAGATTCTATTTAAGGCTTTAGGCTTTTTGAATGTAAATTCTATAGTAGCTTGTTTTACTTTATCGTCTGTTGCCCAATACGTATTTTTATTTCCGTCAGTTACATTCTGAGGCCCAAAATTAGAATCTGAAGACCTAGTATTTGAAGCCTGAATTTTAGAATCTGCCAAAAGTTCTGTCTTAAAATCGGCTTTTATTACAGCAACTAATTCTTTTAATCTCGCTTCATCATTTTCATGAACCAAGCCGCGTCTGTCAACCGGAAGATTCAATAGTAAAGTTGCATTTCTTCCTATAGATTCATAATAGATATCAACCATTTCGTCCAGCGAACGCACCTTATCATCTTCAACAGAATGGTAAAACCAACCTGGTCTAATCGAAACATCTGCTTCTCCCGGAACCCATTTTTCGCCGTCTTCATGCCCTGACATAAATTCAGAATAATGTACTTTTCCGGCCAATTCATCTTTCTGGCGAAGGAGCGACCAGTTGGTTTTTCCGGCACGTCCCTCTTCATTTCCAATCCATCTCGCTTCAGAAGGTCCAACACCCCAGACCAACGTTTTTGGAGCCAGATTATAAATTAATTTATAAGTCTCGTCCCAATTATAATATGTCAGTGTGTTTATTTTTCTAGTTTCGTTTGCACCGCCGTAATAACCGTCGCCGCCGTTGGCTCCATCAAACCACATCTCGAAAACATCGCCGTAATTGGTTAACAATTCTTTTAACTGATTTCTGAAATAAGTTACATACTCTAGTTTTCCGTATTGCGGATGATTTCTGTCCCAAGGCGAAAGATACAATCCTAATTTTAAATTGTATTCTTTACAAGCTGCTGCCAATTCTTTTACCAAATCCCCTTTTCCGTTTTCCCAAGGCGAATTCTTTACCGAACGTTCTGTATAAGCCGACGGCCATAAGCAGAAACCATCGTGATGTTTTGCAACCAGAATAATACCTTTCATGCCGGCTTCTTTGACCACGCGCGCCCATTGACGCACATCTAATTGCGATGGATTAAAAAGTTCTGCTGATTCGTCTCCATAACCCCATTCTTTATTGGTAAATGTGTTTAATGAAAAATGCACAAAAGCATAGAATTCCATTTCCTGCCAATCCACTTGTTTCTGCGTTGGAAGCGGTCCAAAAGGTTTGGGCGCATTGGGAAATTCTTGACTAATACTGCTTGAAACTGCACCGAAAAGACAAAGCGAAAGGAAAATATTTTTCATTATGGTTACTTTAAAATAGTCTGAACCATAAATGTAATAGAATTAAAGATTGAAAATGATAGAAATTCGACCAATGACAAATTTCGAAGTGCTTTGGAGAAAATCTCATTTTTAGCTCTCAAAGCAGTTTGAAGTGTAACCTCCTAACTCTAGTTCTAATTTTTACAACAGCTATTAAAACAGAAGAAAGAATTACAAACGCCAATAAAACCAATAAACCATTTTCGATCGCTGTCGGAAATCCTAGTTTGGTAACATCTATAAAAGGGTAAGGATAAAAGTCGGTAAAAATACCGTGAAGTAAAGTATAGATTATATAAACAATTGGATAAATCAACCAGACCCCAATGAGTGTAAAAGACAGTCTTTCGACTTTTGCATAAAAAAACCAAAAGAACAAAAACAACACTGGCACTATACTGTGAAAAATTTCACTAACAATTAAATGCAGTCCTTGTAAATTAACAATCTTACGAAGGAAAAAATTAAATACGATTCCGACAATTAGAATGTAAACTGTAATTGCTGTAATAGTAGCCGTTTTATTAAAAAAATAAGTAAGTTTAAATTTTCCGCCAAACAAAATAACAGCACTGGCAAAAGCGACCAAAGTATTGGTCAGAATAGTAAAGAAACTGAAAAACCGAATTGCAGCGCCAAAAAAAGAAAATTCGGATTCATTAATGAGTAAGTAAAACTGCATTGGCAGTGCATACAATTCAAGAGCGAAAATAATACCCAGTAGAATCTCGCCTCCTATTTTTGTGGTATTTTCCTTTTCCATAGTTTACTAAAAATCAGCACACTAATATAGGAATTTTATTTCAAACATTACAATACTCTTTTTTGTTTTTCGCTTTCCAAAATTGTTTTTGCAAGACGCGATTGTCTTGTTTTTTCCTGTTTGGCACTCATAATCCAATGTATCATGACTTTTTTGTAGGATGGTGCTTGTTTTTCGAAAAATTCCCAAGCTATGGTATTGCTTTTAAATTCTTTTTCATAAACCAAATCTAAAGGAACGGGTTCTTTTTCGTGCGAGTAAATTTTGGATTTATTTTCGGTTCTAAAACTAAAAGCTTTTAAACCTTCTTCTTTCATTAAACCTGCTTTTGTGAGGTCTTCCATTTTTTGAATATTAATCGCGCTCCAAATACTCGATTTTTTTCTAGGGGTAAACCGAATCGTATAACTCTCTGTATCAATTGACTTGCGGACACCGTCTATCCATCCAAAACAGAGTGCCTGATCTACAGATTCTGACCAGCTCATAGAGGCTTTCTTACTTGTAACTTTGTAGAAACCAACCAAAAGCTCTTTTTCGTTTTTGTGGTTTTTCTCCAGCCAAATCCTGAAGTCCTTTTGATCTGCGAAAAAAGTGGGGTTCATCTTCTTAAAAGTTTTAAAACAATCTCGCAGACGCGAAATCACAAAGTTTAAAATTAAAAAAAATAAACCATATAACTTCCTATAAGCTTAATTAAGCAAAAACTTAAATTGACTTAGATAACTTAAATGGTTCAGAAAAATTAATCCCCGCCACAGCCACCGCAGGAACTTCCGCACGAAGATCCGCAGGAACTGCCACACGAACTGCCTCCCGAGGAACCGCAAGAGCTAACATCACTCGAGCTAAAATAACTTCCCGATGATGTCGCTGGTGCATGATTTATTATTGGAACAAAAGAATTCGCTAGAACAAGATTTCCGTATAAAAAATAATCCCATTCCCAATGCCTCCTACTTTCTCCTTTATTCAGAACATTCTCTTTAACTATAGAAGGGATTATGTTTACAAACATTAATTGCATTACCTGATTAATATAATAGAATGCTACTGCAACAAGCGGAACCATTGCAAACAACAAGAATATTACAGGTTTACCCCTCCAGATTCCTGTTATAAATCTGCTGAATCCAATACTTAATAAAAATCCTAAAACAACCATCACCACGATTATGACTCGGGTAAACTCTTTTGAATTAAAAATCCTGCTTTTTATTCTATACATAGCTTTTTGCAGTTGTTCAAAAATGGGTTTCTGCATCGCGGTTCTGCAGAGTTCTTTATAACCCATTGGATCTAAACCTTTCATGATTTCGACAATACAATTCTCATATCGATTTTCAACAAATTTATCGTCAATTAGTTCTAACCTGTCATTTATAAGAACCTTAATTTTGTGATTTAAGATCAAATTATTCACCACACCATGAATAACAACTTCCAGTTTTTCTTCTTTAAAAAACACCAATTCCAGCGCAGTAAGATTTTGCAAAATTGGGTTAGCTTTTATTTTATTGTATAATGAAATAAAACTTCTTCCAACATAAAATTTCAAGAACAATATTCCGAGAACAAAAAGCAGCAGATATCCTATAAGGAAATAGGGATTTCTAATCTTTATTAAAAGGGAATAAAGCACCAGACAGACCGGAAAAGAGAGTAAAATGGTATACGTTAAAAAGTTTTTGGTAAGTTTTGAAACTTCATATTTACTTTTCTCCAGCGGTAAAGAATCTAATTCATCTTTATAATGCCAGATTTCCGCCGGCTGTGTTCCGAAATTAATTTCATACAATTCTTTCGTTCGTTCTTTTGCGGTTTGAAATTTATCAAATTCCGACCGATTATGAGTTGACGGAATATGTTCGATTTTCTTTCCTAACAAATCACAGAAATCAGAATAGGAATTCGTAAAAATTAAATGCTGATGCCAGACAATATCGACAATTTCTGAAGGTGAAACCATTTCACTATTTGTCGCTGCCAAGAAAAGGAACTTCTTGTATTCGAGTATGGCATTCTGGGTAAAATTTATGGTCCAATGATTTTCAAGAGCTAATCTGGTTGAAAATCCATATTGATCATTTGGATGATCAAAACTAAATGCTAAAGCTTTTTCCCAAAGTGTTTTATTCATAAAATCACTTATATTTAGTTATATTATTGTCGGCTAAAATCTATTAATTAACACGACAAATCTTCAGCTAAAATAGTATTATTTCTTTCACAAAAAACATGTTTACAAAAAATTAAACTATATAAGTTATATAAATTCAGTTGAGTTTTTTTACGTCGTTCTCAAAATGCGCCTCAACAAACTTTACGAGCAAAATAATAAGTCCTATAAGTACATTTAAGCAAAAATAAAATGACCGTATAAAAACTTAAACTTTCGCTCCTCTGGAGCTTTTTATTTGTGTGTACATTATTTTCTATAAATATTTAGCTCTTCCAGAGATGCACTCTTTTTCTATATTTCGCGAAAAGCATTTTCCATAAAAAAAGCTCTAACGGAGTTTAATATTTATTGAAAAATAAGTTGTTAATCAAAAGTTCCAGCTTGAAAAACTATTTAATTTCTCTACCTATTTTCCATAAAAAAAGCTCCAGCGGAGCTTAATATTTATAGAAAAAATAAGGTGTTAATCAAAAGCCCCAGCAGTATGCTCTTCCAGAACTGAAACCTATATAATTTCTCTATCCATTTCCCAATAAAAAAAGCTCCAGCGGAGCTTAATATTTATAGAAAAAATAAGGTGTTAATCAAAAGCCCAGCAGTATGCTCTTCCGGAGCTGAAAACCTATTTAATTTCTTTATCCATTTTCCATAAAAAAAGCTCCAGCGGAGCTTAATATTTATAGAAAAAACGAGATGTTAATCAAAAGCCCCATAGAGATCTCTTTTAGAACTGAAAAACTATTTAATTCTCTATACATTTCCCAATAAAAAAGCTCCAGAGGAGCTTAATATTTATAGAAAAAAATGAGCTGTTAATCAAAAGCCCCAGCGGGGCGGCATATAAATTAATCCACCTTTATCTGAATCGACGAAACCGGAATTCCATTTCCTGTCGTCGCTTTTAACTGAATATTTTCTTTCTTACCGTTTGATTGAATAATCGCAATACATTTTCCGTTAAACAACTTACAGGAATTCGCTTTAAACGAATCCAAATTAGCCTGATAACCATTATCAACCCCAACTAATTTTCCGCCGCCAATAACTTCAAAATTGATTAAATCCATTGCATTTGGAAGAAGATTTCCATCTTTATCAACAATTGAAACGGTTACGTAAACCAAATCGTACGTATCGTTTTTGATTGTCGTTTTTTCTGCTTTCAAATCTATTTTTGAAGCTTCTCCCGCTGTGCGAATTTCCTTTTCTAAAACTACTTTTCCGTTCTTTCTTGAAATCGCTTTTAATGTTCCCGGTTCAAATTTCACTTTCCATGAAATATGCAGATCATCATTTTGTTTTGATTTTGTTCCGAGAGATTTTCCGTTTAAGAATAATTCTACTTCATCGGCATTATTGTAATATGCCCAAACTTCTACATCCTGATTTTTTTTCCAGTTCCAATGCGGAAAAATATGCAGCATTGTTTTGTTCAACCATTCACTTTGGTACATATAATACACATCTTTTGGAAGTCCAGCCAAATCCACAATTCCGAAATAAGAACTTCTCGCCGGATACGGATACGGATCTGGTTCGCCGATATAATCAAAACCGGTCCAGATAAAAGTTCCCGCCATGAAATCCTGTTTTTTAATAGTTTTCCAATTTTCTTCGTGCGTTGCGCCCCAGTACGATTTCACCTGATCGTAAGCCGAAACCGTCCAATCTGCGTTACCGTCAAACGGAGCGCCGTGTTTGGTTGGCCACGCTTTAATTCCGTCTGGAAAATCATAATGACCGCGCGTTTCTAAAGCCGAAACACTCTCTGAAGCTAATATTTTTTGTCCTTTAAAACGAGTTGGAAAATCTTTATAATCTTCGTGTTTGTAATTGAATCCCAAAAGATCCAAAGCACCCGATTGGTAAATAAAATTCTTCTCAATAACATTTTCGGTCAAAGCCGAAGTTACTGGACGAGTCGTATCTAACGATTTCACGATTTTAGCCAATTCTTTGGTAATCGCAATTCCTGTCGAATCAAATTGTTCTCTAATTTCATTCCCAATACTCCACATCATAACCGATGGGTGATTGCGGTCTCTTTTAATAAAATCTTCTAAATCCTGTTTGTGCCACGCATCCCAATCTTTGTGATAGTCATTGGTTACTTTTTTCTTTTTCCAAACGTCAAAAGCTTCGTCCTGAACAATGAAACCCATTTCGTCGCACAATTGCATCATTTCTAAAGAATGCGGATTATGTGACATTCTAATGGCATTTGCACCCATTTCTTTCATCAAAGTCAGTTTTCTTCTCACCGCATGAATATTTTCAACTGCTCCCAAAGCGCCGTTATCATGATGCAGGCAGACTCCCAGAATCTTCGTTGGTTTTCCGTTTAAAGAAAATCCTTTCTCTGAATCAAAACTAAAGAAACGGAAACCCAGCGGTGTTTCGTAATTGTCAACTAATTTCGATTTCTCATAAATTTTAGTAACCACTTTATACAAATACGGGTTTTCAGTATCCCACAATTTTGGCTGATTTAAAACCAAATCGTGAATCTTTTTCTCTGAAGTTTTAGCCGATATTTTTTCTGTTGAAGTGAAATTAGCAACCTCTTTATTATCCCCATTTAAAACTGATGTAACAAGTTTAAATTCTTTCGGAGTCTCATTGTCATTATCAATCGTAACTTCTAAACAAATCTTAGATTTTGCTGCAGAAACTTCAGGCGTGGTTACAAAAGTTCCCCACTTCCCAACATGCAATTTTTCAGTCGCAACCAAGCGTACATTCCTGTAAATTCCAGAACCTGTGTACCACCTTGAATTGGGTTGTGCATCGTTATCGACTTTTACCGCGATTACATTCTCTTTTCCAAAGTTGATATATCTTGATAAATCATACCCAAATGAAATATACCCGTTTGGACGCATTCCCAATGCTTTGCCATTTATGAAAACTTCACTGTTCTTAAAAACACCGTCAAATTCTATTGAAACTGTTTTGTTTTTCCAATTTGTAGGAACAGTGAATACTTTACGATACCAGCCTTTCCCAGCTGGCAGAAATCCCTGCGCTTGTTTGGTTTTAGCATCTTTGTCAAAAGCACCTTCAATACTCCAGTCATGAGGCAGTTGAAGCATTCTCCAATCAGAAGTACCGAAACCAGCTTGCGGAGCCGATGGATAATCTCCTAATTTGAAGTTCCAGTTTTTATTGAAATCTTCGACAATTCTGGCTTGTTTTTGCGCAAAAATTGAAACCGAAAACAGTATTGTTAAAGCAATTATTATCTTTTTTAAAATCATAATATATTTAAATAATCATTTTTAAAAATTAGCATTTTCTCCAATCTTGTCATTTCGACGAAGGAGACTCGAGCGACAGCGAATAGGCGAAGCAAATCTTCGCTAGTAACTCCACAACGTTAATTACCAATCTTTGTCGAGCTTCTTGCGAAGATTTCTCTCCCGAAGCATCGGGATCGAAATGACAAACTGGACGTATAACATTGATCTTGTTTATTTGCGTGGGCTTCGACTCCGCTCAGCCTGACAATTGCAACGTAGACGCACTGCTGTGCGCCTCTACAATGAAATCCTAAAAAAAAACCTCTGTCCCTTTGCGCCTCTGCCTCTTTGAACCTCAAAAAACTAATATGTTTTTTAATCTAATAAAATTTCTACACGTTTCTTCTGTAGAGGCGCACTGCAGTGCGTCTAACACACAGTATGGAAAATTGGAACGTAGACGCACTGCTGTGCGCCTCTACAATGAAATCCTGAAAAAAAACTGTGTCCCTTTGAACCTCTGCCTCTTTGAACCTCAAAAAACTAATATGTTTTTTTTAAAAATCTAATAAAATTTTTCCGCACGTTTCAATTGGAACGTAGACGCACTGCTGTGCACCTCTACAATGAAATCCTGAAAAAAAATCTCTGTCCCTCTGCACCTCTGCCCCTTTGAACCTCCAAAAAAACCTATTGAAATTCAAAATTATCCAGCATCAATCCTTTCAAATCATCGCCTTCTAATGTAATTTTATACGTTCCCGCATTAATATAACCACCGGATGTTGTATTTAAAATCTTCCATTTTTCTGGTGCTGTAAAAAACTCAATGGTATCGTTTCGCATTAAAATTCCGTATGCATCTTCCATTTTAAATTTGACTTTTAAAGGCGTTTCATTTCTGTTCATGAATTTAAAACGCATCAAATAAATTCCCGCAACACCAGGTTTTACTTCAAACTGAATGCTGTTTGCTGTTTTTTTGGTAAACTCAATATAATCGGCTTTTTTGAAATTTCCTTTTTCAATTCCCGTTCCTGTAGTTTTAGCATTTTCAGCTTCAATGATTACAACAGGCCTTGAATCGTCTTTTTCGCCCATATCGTAAACCGGAACAACTGCAATTGTGCTTATCGACTCAGCATTATCAAAAAGAACTTTTTCACCTTTTTTCACCTTTTTATTGAAGACCGTAAACGAAACTTCATTGCTGTTTTTCGCTTTTTCGTCTATTTTTTTATAATCAGAAAACGAAGCCGATTCTTTGATTTTACTGTCAACTAAAACATAAATATTCGAATCTTCTTTGGCAGTAAACGAACCTTTATTTTTAGAAGCAACTGAAAATTGTAAATAATCAGCACCAAATAATTCAGAAGGCAATTCGGTAAAAACAACATCAGAATCTGAAAATTGTTTTGAATTGATGTCCATCCACGAAGCTATTCTGTTGGTTTTCTCATAAGAATCTAAAACTAGATTCTGAATATTTTTTGGAGATGCATCTGCAGGTCTTAGTTTTCGATCTTTAGTTCCGATGGCAATTGCAGAAATGATAGCCTGCCCTGCTTTTACATTCGGAAAGGAAATCACAATTTTTCCGTCTTTGCTTTTTACTGTAAAAGTTTTCTTTAAAGCTTTATCATGTCCCGCTTCTGCCCAAATATCAAAATCTTTTAAAACGACATTTTCGTTGATGGCAACGTCAAACAAACGCCAGCCTTTACAATCCATTCCGCCTCCCGTTCCGTACCACGGTTCTGTGAAGTATAATTCTACTAAATATTCTCCGTCGGGAACAGGAAATTCGTAACGCAATTTGTCAACACCATATCTAAAACTTTGGAATAATTCGGGATCTTTTGTACCGTTTATCGGATCAAAAGTCGTTCTCTGACTCGCGAAGAAATCCGGAAGTTTTTCAAAATTATCTGTCCATGATGACGAACCCCAAGTATATTTTCCACTTTTGTGTATATCTGTAAACCAAGTATTTCCTGAACTATCAGTGAATTCAGATCCACCGCAATTTACTCTGTAGATGTAATTGTATCCTTTTTTATCTTTTACTAAATCTGTTTTTTCAGGAGTTAAATCGGCTAAATTTGGCGCTTTCGGCAGGGTGTTTAAAACCACATAATCTTTAGCAACCGTCACTCCGTTTACATATCCAACAGCGTATAAAACATTGTATTGTATATTGACATTGTTGAACTGAAAATGTTTTCCGATTCCCGGATTTTTTAATTTTCCTAAAGAAGATTTATTCACGTCATTAAACAATTCTACTTCGTCACAATTGGAATAAATATCGATTCCGTTTTTGATTCCGGGTTTATCCCAACGGCTTGGCCAGGTATGCGAAACGATATACACCATCGGATTGGTTTTGTTCGAAACGTAATTGGCGCGGTACAAATAAAACGCATCCAAAGGTTCGCCCCAAATTGTAAAAAGTCCTTTGTAATTTACTGGACCGACTTTGTCAATATCTCGAAATCCTTCTCCGTTTTGTACTCGTCCCGGATTTTCGTGCGAAGCAAAAAGCCAGTTGAACTGCCCCGCAATTTTATCTTTAACCGATTCGGCTTCGCGGACTTTAATTTCCATTAATTGAGAAAAACGGTTTTCGCTCAAAGTTCCTTTTTGGTCAAACTCGCCTTCGGTATGTAAATCGGCTGAACGCCAAGCACCGTATTCACCGTTTAATAACTGCGTGCTCATTTCCAAATGATATTTTAACGGGTCTCCGCCATACGTTCCTGACCAGTTTTGAACGACATTCCAATCTGTTCCTTCTCCTCCGTTACAAGTCGTCACGATTCGTTGAGAAGCTGATAACGGATCCATTTCACGGATAATCTGAGTACATTCTTCTGCAAATTCCTTCGGAATGGTACTTTCGTTCTGTAAGCCCCACATCACCACCGACGGACTGTTTCTGCGTTCCTTAATCCATTCGCGTAATAAGGTTTTGAAGTTTTCTTTAAACTCCGGCGTGTCGTACCAAATATGTGCTGAAAACTGACTCCAAAATAAAATTCCGTTTTCGTCTAATTCTTTTTGGTACAATAAATTATGAGGCTGATGCGCTTCTCTAAAAGCGTTAAATCCGCCTGCTTTGATTTGCTCGATTCTCGAATGAATCATTTCGTCTGAAAACGAATGACTGTTTCCAATTAAATGCTCGTATTCGCAGGTTCCGTTGATGAATAAGGGTTCGTCATTGATAAAAAAACGATTGTCTTTTCCGTCACGGCTAACCGGCCAGCTCACCCAGCGGATTCCGTAAGGCGTTGTTAACTGATCAATTATTTTTCCGTTTTCATAAACTGAAGTCACCAATTTGTACAAATACGGATTGGACGGCGACCATAATTTCGGATTTACAATCTCTGGAAGTGTTTGTGTTATTTCTTTTGTTTCTCCTGAAACGTATTTGATATCGCTTTTTGTAATGACAGTTTTCTTTCCAGAAGCATCAAAAAGGATGTTTTCGATCGTTAAATTTCGGTTTAAAGTGCCGTAATTCTTGATTTCTGTTGCAGTATGCAGAATCGCTTTTTGTTTGGAAACCGATTTATCATTCCAGATATGAACGCCAAATGGCTGAATTCTGACATCCTTTGTTACAACTAAAGAAACTGGCCTGAAAATCCCCATTGGCTGAGAACCTTCTGAAAATCCCCATTCTCCGGAACAGCCTCCACAAACCCACGGAAGATCTGCAATAAAAGAGGGATGCGCAGCTTTAATCAAAATCTGGTTTTCTTTATCGAAAGAAACGGCTTTTGTTATGTTTAATGTGAAAGTGGTTCTGCCGCCTTTGTGTTCGCCGACTTTTTGGCCGTTTACCCAAACGGTCGCATATGAACTTACGCCTTCAAAATATAGAAAAAGCTGTTTTGAAACGTCTTTTTTATCGAGTTTTAAAGTTTTTTTATACCAGGCGGTACCGTGTAAATTTCCATGTTTTGTTCTTCTGAAACCATAATACTGATCCCAATTGTGAGGCACACTTACCTTTTGCCAATTGGAATCAGTTTTTGGATTTTCTACAAAATCTTCTTCTTTCAGCGGAAGATTATCCAGCATTACGGTCTCCCAAGATGAATTCAGCGAAATTTCTTTACGTACTGAACTTTTGCCCTGACTCCAAACAGTGCAAAAACTTGAGAAAAAACAAAAAATAAAAAAAACTATTCTTTTCATATTTTTAAACCATATAAGTGATATAAGGCTGTTTCTTATTTAATTATTATGAAAGCCTTTATTCGACTTTTTTGTCATTTCGACGAAGGAGAAATCTCCGCGAGTAGCTCTACAAAGTATGTCGCCAATCTTTGTCGAGTTTCTTGTGGAGATCCCTCGTTCCTCGGGATGACAAGATTGTGTTTATAATCTTCAGTTTTGAAAACCTTGCAGGAGACGAAACGTTCTTGTAAACCCGTTCGCGTGAGGGATGGTAGTGGAGCTCTTTTTTGAGGCGATTTTTCTTCGCCTCAAAAAAAGCGGGAACGTACAGCCCGACCCGGAGGGACACGCCCAAATTATTAATAAAACAACCAGTCAATAGCAGCTTTTTCTCCTGCATCGATATACCCAACATCGCGCGGTGTGATGGTTTGATCTGCATCGATGAAACCTAAAATCAATACTTTTCCTTTTCCTAAATCTAATTTATTTTCGCCTGGCTGGAAAGTATAGGTATGAATATTTACACGTGGCAGCTCTTTTAAATTCATGGCACTTGCCAGAATTACTTCGGCCTGACCGTGCGCATTTCCTGCTGCATCTGTTTCTAAACTTGGCGGTAACAAAAATCTCTTTTGATCTGAATTGAAATAACCAACTACTAATTTAACCGCTTTTGTGTTTCTAAACTTCAAATGCGTTCCTTTTTCGTTTTGGTCATTTTCTACAAACGAAAATCCTCTTAAGTTTTGAAGTTCAGGAGCAATTTTGGTTAATTCAGAAATATCGGTTCCGTAAACTTTTGTTCCTGTTTTTACTAAATACGTTCCCGGTTTTTCGTCTATGAAAGTAACTTCGGCCGGTTTCCACGGTTTTCCTTCTTTGGTTTCTATTTTACCGTCTTTTGAAGCTTTTAATTTCTCCAGATTTCTTTTGAAATTCGCCAATTCACGTTCGTAATGCGGCAATAATTCAGCCCAAGTTTTGTTATTTCCGTCATCGCCTCCAATTGGAATTCGGCGTTGAGCGGTTTGCATACTGTTGGCATAATAGTATGTGTCTTTTGTCAGTTTTACCAATAATTCGTAATACTCGATACTTTTTTCTAAATGAGGCATTGCTTTGTCTAAATCGCTGATATCGTTTGAATAACTGTATCTTAAAACTAACAACGCTGCTTTTACTTTTTCTGAAAAGAAATCGGCGAACGCTTTATAGGCATGCATATCGTTTTTAAGGCGTGCAAATTCTTCTTTGTCTTTGGTTACGCTCGCTTCGGCTTTGTCGATGGCTTCAACTGCTAATCTTCCGTGTTCCGTTATTTCAGCAATAATCTGCGTTGGAAGTTCGCCCGAATGCGGTTCTTTATTCCATTCTTTTTTAGCATATTCTAAAAGCAATTCGCCTGCAGGACCACACGATTCGTGGAAACCTGGATACACACGCCATTTCGACGGATTGACCAATTGGCTTTCGAACATTCCTAATAATAAGGTTTGACGGTTTCCTTCGGTAATTCCGAAACGTCTTAATGTTTTTGGAGCAATTTCTCCTGTTTCTTCGTAAGCTTTTAAAATGTTATTGGCAGCTTCCTGACTAGTTCCAAATTTAGCAGCTAAATCATTATCCCAGAATTTCACCTCTTCATTTCGGTCTCTTTTGCTGTCCCACGCATATCTTGCCCATGCTTTGTACCAGATCCAATCGCGATCCATTTCTAATAAACGCTCGCCTGATTTAGTTTTATCTGCCGAATAAGGCCAATCCCAATAGGATGCCTGCGGATACAAGTGTAATGCATTGGCACCGTGAACGCTGTGCATGGCTTTAACCGTTTTTTGGATGAAGTCCGGCGAACCGTATCTGAAAGGTTCTAAGTTGGCCAAAATATGCACGTTTTCAATATGAATTGACTTTAAAGCGCTCAATTGTTTATGCGTTTCGCCCCAAGGTCCTCCCGGCGTATAAGTCGTTAAAGATTCTCCCGTATATTTACTTTCTGTATATAAATTTTTGTATAATGGAAGTGATTTTTCCATAACCAAAGGACCGTCTGTATCGTGAGAACGTAGAATAATTGGCGGTTCGTCTGTTCTTCCCAAAGCTTTTAATCCATCCTGAACGCCTGGAATAATCGTTTTGGTAAACCATTCTACGTCATCATCAATGGTGTTGATGGCTTCTCCTAAACAAACTAATAATCCAACATTTGGGTATTTTTCGATAAAAGCAGCGATCGATTTTCTGGTATAATCTGAAAGTAATGGCGTAATTGGACGCGAACGATCCTGTGTTTTTATGTTGTAATGTTCTGCAAAAGGCTTAGAAACGATAATATTATAGAACATCTGAATGACCCAGATTCCTCTTTTGTTTGCTTCAACGGTTAGGAATTTATAGATTTCTTCGTTTTTTTTGAAATCTTCATCGCTTACTTCTACAGCAAACGGATATTCTTTTAGTTTTACTAAAGAAGCAAATGGGTGTCCGTTCCATAAATACAAAGAATTCATGCGGTTTTCAACCAGCATATCCAAATACTTTATCCATAAAGCTTTATCATAAAACCAAGGAAAAGTTTCTGGTGTGTACGGATATTCGTAAACGTCACGACCCGGAAGATAAACCGGTTTCTGCATTCCGATACAGGCTCCTCTTAAAACCATTTCCGGACTGTCATCCAAATTAATTTCTGACGGAAGTTTTCCTGAACTTTTAATACGGTCTGCTAACTCTAAAGCACCATACAAAGCTCCAGAAGCATCTGTTCCTTCAATATAAATGATATTTTTTTGTGTGCGAATTTGAAAACCTTCTTTTTTAGTCAGTTTACTATCGTCGATTTTGGCGCTTTTAGCATTTTGTTTCCAGAAATCGGTTCCTTTTTCTCCAATAACAATTACCTGATCTTTTGATTTTGTAATTTTATTAGAAGAAGTGATTTTTAAACCTTTTGAAGTAAGGGTTTCTGATAGTTTTTCAGCTCCAAATTTTGCTCTTGGCGAATTGGCATCACTAACAATTGTGACATTCTGCGCTGTCGCAAAAGTGACGTAGAAACCTAAAAAAAGTAAGCTTAAATATTTCATTACATTATAATTTTATACTGGAAAATTTCCCGATTTAATCTGCTAAATCTGCTAAATCTGCGAGAGTTTATTTTTCACGCAGATTTAGCAGATCAAGCAGATTTATTTTGCTTTTTTGGCACAGATTAAAAAATTTCCACAGATTGAAAAAATCTTTTTAATCCTTTATCCCGATAGCTATCGAGAGTGGCTAAATATTTTTTTAATTCTGAAAAATCTTTTTCAAGTACGCCACATTCGCACCGTAATTGGCTTTTACATTATGCACCTGCGTCACGTCGCGTGAACGCTCTACAATTAACCAGCCGCTCCACTTCATTTCATCAAGCGTTTTTTTGATTGCAGGCATATTGATTGCGGTGTCATTTTCCAGCCAGACTTTATCAGTATTTGAAGCGTGAATTTGTGCTAAATGTTTCTTTCCTAAAATCTTTAATTCAGATACGATATCTCTTCCGTTATCAACCGCATTTGCAAAATTGAAAGAGCTTTTGATGTATTTTGAATCGATTTCTTCTAAAAGTTTTTTCTCTTCTGTCGCGCTCAATGAAGTTTCAATCGCTATAACGCCGCCAATTTTCCCGACTTGTTTTCCCGCCCATTTTAAACGTTCAACAACCACGGGACGTAATTCTGGATTTTTAACTAAATCGCTTTCTGTTCCCAAAGGCAGGTAAGCCATTTTTACCTTCATGTCTTTCATTGCTTTTACGCAATCTTCGATCATCGGTACTATCGTTTCTCTTTTCGCAAAAGACTGTGCGTAAAATCCAGACATGGCGATAGAACTGATTCCAATGCCGGTTTCTTTTGATTTATCTAGGAATTTTTGTCTCTCAACTGGATCGCCTAATTTGCTGTCAAAAGTGGGTCTGTTTCCTAGACCTCCCATGTCCAGTTCGATTCCGTCTGCTTTTAATTCGGCTGCTAGACCAAAAGCGCCCAGTTTTTGTCTTTTTAAAATCATCCAATCGCAAACTGCTACTTTGTATTTTTGCTTTTTATTGGAAGACTGAGCTGTTGCACAACTGTTGAATGTTGTTGATACTGCAACGAACATAGCAATTAATAAATGTTTATTATATATCATGTGTATATTTTTTTGCCACGAATTACACGAATTCACACTAATTTTTTAATCTTAATTCGTGGAAATTGGTGCAATTCGTGGCGAAATATTTTACTCTTCTTCAGCCTTAACAGCTGTTACTACTTTTCCTTCTTCGCCCGGCCAGATTCCGTTTTTGATTGGAAGTGCTTTTAACTTACTTGGATCGATTTTTACGTATTTCAGTTTTTCTCTTCTCCAAGTGTAAACGATATGCACCATTCCATCAGAACTCTGAATCATAGATGGATACGAATACTGGCTGATTTTTGAATCTTCTAAAACTAAAGTTGCTTTCCAGTTAATTCCGTCATCCGAAATCGAAACATTCAAAGGCGTTCTTGGGCCTTTTGCTTCTTTCCCTGGAGGTAAAACGTGATTGTAAACTAATAAATGTTTGCCGTTTTTAAGGGTTACGGCATCTGTTCCTGAGTTGTTATTTGGAAGTCCGATTAATTCTACATCCGACCAGGTTTTTCCGTTGTCTTTTGAGAAAGTACTGAAAATAGCTCTGTTTCTGGTTCTTCCGATGGCCTGAATACTTCCGTCTTTATGAAATAAAATACTGGGCTGAATCGCATTGATTTTTTGTTTCCCTCTTGGAAGCGTGTCGCCCATTACCCAGGTTTTTCCGAAGTCAGGAGTCGATTCCATACGCAATCTCCAGCCATCGCCTTCGATACTTGACGGACATAATAATGTTCCGTTGCTTAATAAAACAGGTTTATTTTTGATTGGTCCTAAGAAACCATCAGGCATTTTTTGTGCCTCAGACCAGGTTTTTCCGCCGTCAGATGAAGTTCTGATTACGCCCCACCATTCTGATGGTTTTGGTCCGATTTTGTAGAAAAGCATTAAATCGCCACCCGGAATTTGGTACAAAACCGGATTCCATGTTGGTAATCTCGGGCCTTCTTTCATTACGCCGTCGGCCACTTTTACGCCTTCACCCCACTTATCACTTCCTTTCGGTTTAATGCTTACATAAATACAAACATCAGGATGTCTTTCGTGAGTTCCTCCAAACCAAGATGAAACTAAATCACCATTTGTCGCTTCGACAATTGTAACAGCGTGGCAAGACGGATAAGGCGCTTTATCATAAATAAATTCATCTACTAAAATACCTTCTTTCCAAGTCTTTTTTTCTAAAGCCGACTTACAACTTCCTAAAAGGAAAAGTCCAAACAAGACAAATGCTAATTTTGTTATTTTCATTCTCAATTTTATTATGAATTAAAATTTTCGATTATAAATACATACCTAACATTTTTTTAGGCAAAAATATTTATTAAGTGTAAAAATAACACTAAAAAATCAACAATGTATCCTGTACTGTCCCGAATTATTAAAAATGCAGCTTATTTAACGTTTAAAATATAGGTTCCTGATGAAAGTGTAATAGCAAGATTACTTTTATGTTATAAATAAAATGGTAATTTTTATTCAAATCAATTAACTGTTTAATCTTTTGTTCAATTCTTTATCAAAATCTGAAATAAAGTTTTCGTCTTGTATAACTCTAAATTTATCATATTCAGATTCGGCTTTTAATTTTGCCTCCAGCATTGTTACTTTTCCAGTATTAGTAAGAATTGGATAATCTGCTAACTCTAAAAATTGGTTCAAAAATTTTTCCCAATCTTCCATATTCATAACTTTTTTATTTATGGCCCTGCTTTCAGCCAAGTCTAAATACGCAGTCACAATACGCTGCAACGCCTTGATATGTTCTTCGTTGAGATAATTCTTAGCAATAACAACATCACTTTTTAATATTTTTCCGTCAGGTGCATGTTTCCACGCTTTTAGTCCCATAAATAATTTTGCAGCATCCGCTTCGGTATAAATTATTTCAGCAGCCGTTTTTCCTGTAATTGCCCAATGCAATTTATTTTGAACTGTAGCAAAAAAATGTTGTGTGATAGTCGATTGATTATTATAATCAGCCGAAAGAGCAAAAATATCTGTTACTTTTTGATAGAGTCTTCTTTCGCTCAATCTAATTTCTCGCACGCGTTCCAACATTTCGTCAAAATAATCCTGACCAAAATGTTTCATTTGCTTTAAGCGATCATCATCCATAGCAAAACCTTTGATGATGTATTCGTGCAAAATTTCTGTCGCCCATTTTCTAAATTCAATAGCACGCTCTGAATTTACTCTATAACCAACAGCTGTTATTACCCTTAAATTATAAAATTTAGAAGTATATACTTTTCCATCTTCCGCAGTATGTCGGAAATTCCGACATACTGAATTTTCTTCTAATTCTGCATCTGAAAAAATATTTTTTAGATGTTCTGTAATTGTAGAACGACCTTTCTGAAATAGTTCGGCTATTCTTTTTTGTGATAGCCAAAGTGTTTGATCTTGAAAATAAACATCGATATTTACTTTACCGTTTCCTGTTTTGAAAATAACAAAATTAGAAAGTAACTGAAGATTTTGTTCCTGATTCTCCATAACTTAATATTCTTTACTCGTTTTATTTTCTTTTTGCAACAAATCATTTTCAGTTGTCATTCTCATATCCTTTTTAAACAAATACTCTAAATCAATTACCATTTTGCATCCTTAAAGTTTAGCATTTGAATCTTGCTTTTTTATTAAAAATAGTCTTTCAAATCTACTATTTTAAAACAGTTCTCACAACAAATCGAAGATTTACAAATACAAAACTTTTTTATTTAACGTTTAAAGTATAAGTTCCTGATGAAAGTGTAATAGCAAGATTACTTTTTTCAATTTTATGCGAATACGAAGTTTTATCTAATTTTATTTTATTGATTGAAACCCCAGAAATTTCTGTTGCTGGCAGGTACACAACAGCAGAAGTATTCGCTGGAATTGTAATATTCCAAACCAAAGCTTTCTTATCTTTTTTCCAATCACTTTTAATTGTTCCATAAATCGATTCGTAAGAAGCATTTACATAAGTTAATCCCGCATTAAAATCTGGTTTCATAATAACTTGTTTGAAACCCGGAGTTTCAGGATTGCTTTTGATTCCGGCCATATTTTCGTAATACCAAATCAGTAAATCACCCAAAAGCATTACGTGATTTTGCGAATTCATAGCTGGATCTGCAGTGTTACCGTTCCAAAGTTCCCAAATGGTGGTTGCACCGTTTTCGACCATATAACCCCAGCTAGGATAGGTTTTATTGGATGCCAATTTAAAAGCCAAATCACCTCGCCCGAAGTTAGTTAATGTTCGCATTAAAAACTGCGTTCCGATAACTCCTGTGCTTACATGACCATTTTTAGTGACTTCAACCTCGTGCACCAGATTTTCAAATACTTTTTGCTGTAATTCTTCTGGAACCATTCCGAAAGTCAACGGCAAAAGATTGGCTGTTACGGTATTGTTGGCGTAAGTTTTTTGTGATGCATTAAAATATTTCGCATTAAACGCTTTTTTGATTCTTGAAGCCAGATCCTCATAATGTGCAATGTCTTTTTCAGCATTAGCAATTACCGCAAACTTTTTCATCGTATTTAAAAGCTGGTAGAAAAAGGCACTCGAGATCAATTCTCCATCTGTTAAACGAGCAGGATCTTTAGAACGAATTAACTCCAAAGATTCTGGCGGAACACACCAATCTCCGTATTTATCTTTGGTCATGATGTCATCAACCAAATAATTTTCTTCCATATAATCCATCCATTTTTTCATAGACGGATATTGTTTTTCAATTACTTTTTTGTCTCCAAACTGATTATATAGCATATCTGCCACCGTAATATACGTTCCCGGCCAAGTTACATTATCCCCGTAATAACGCCAAAATGCAGGCGCAACATCCGGAATTCCGCCGTCGATAGTCTGTGCGTTTTTAATATCGTCGAGCCATTTTGCATATAAAGTCTGATTATCAAATAAAAAACTTTCTCCATAAGCTCCCGTTGTTCTGTCTCCCAACCAAGGCTGACGCTCGTTTCGTTGCGGACAGTCAATTGGCATTCCTTTATAATTTCCGCTGATTCCCCACCACGCATTCTTAAAAATCTGATTCATTATCGAGTTGGAAGAATCAAAAGTTCCTGTCGTCGCAATATCATCATAAACCACTTTTCCAACAAAATTCTCTAAACTTGGTTTGGTTTTAAAACCTGAAATTTCAACAAATCTAAAACCGTGAAAAATAAAACGAGGTTCCCAAACTTCTTCTCCTTCACCTTTTAAAATGTAAATATCTGTCGTTTTAGCATCGCGCAGATTGGCAATATATAAAGAACCATCCGGCTGTAAAGATTCTGCAAACTTCATCGTGATTTTATCACCCGCATTTCCTTTCACTTTCAATTGCAGCCAGCCTACCATATTCTGTCCCATATCTAAGATATAAGTTCCTTTTGGTGTCTGTTTAATCGAAATAGGTTTTACTTCGCGTTTAATTTTCATATTCGCCGACATCTGTCCTTCATAGAATCCGCCTGGTTCCTGAACATATTCTGCCGAAAACCATTTTTTATCATCAAAATTAATGGTATTCCAGCCTTTCATTTCTTTACGCGCATCGTATTCCTCTCCGTCGTATTCGTTGTTCGACAAGATTGGTCCGTCTGTTGCTATTTTCCAGGTATCGTCTGTGCGAATAACGTCTTTGCTTCCATCGGTATATTCTACAAACAACTGCAAAGCCATTTTCGGATACCCAAAAGTTTTAATTTTATAAGGTTTATAATCCTGACGCATCGTAAAAAAACGTCCGTTTCCTAAAATCGTCCCCAATGCATTTTTCCCTTCTTTCAATTGCGAAGTAACATCAAAAACATTGTATTTCACATTCTTCGTGTAATCCGTAGGAACGGGAGCCAAAACCTGATCGCCAATTTTATTTCCGTTAATGTACAGCTCGTACAAGCCCATTCCCATGATATAAACTTTGGCATTTTTGACTTTCTTTTTCAAGTCAATTTCTTTTCTTAAATATCTGGCTGATAATCGAGAATACTGCGAAATACTATCGCCCGGAGAAGTTTTTTCATACCCAATCCAACGAGTCGATTTCCAGTCGGCATAAGTCAAAATCCCGATGCTGAAATGAGCCGATTCTACTGATTTTACTTCACCTTTATTGGTAGAAACAATTATTTTCCAGTAAACATCTTGTCTGTCTTTTAGCTTTTTTCCGTTGTAAATTACGTTTACAGATTCGTCACTTTGTACTTTTCCGCTATCCCATAAATCACCGGTTCCAGCGTTTAGTTTCTCTAAAGTTGAAGCTGCTAAAATTTGATAATGGCTTTGTCTGACATCATTTACGTTTGCTTTTATTTTCCAGCTCAATCTTGGCTGTAAAACGTCAATTCCTTCCGGATTCGTCAGCATTTCGCATTTTAAATCCACAACACTTATTTTATTTTGGGCTTTCGCCGAAAGTGTAAAAAGTGAGAGGATTATGGTTAGATGTAAAAAAAACTTTTTCATGATTTTTTATTAAAGTCAATGTTGGAAGTCCCAAAGGGACGATATATTTATAGATCTTATAAAGTACGTTCATTAAGCCCCAGCGGGGCGGCATAATTTACAATATGTATCGCTCCGCTGGAGCTTTAAATAATACGGGATCTAATCTGGCTATAAATATTATGCTTCTCCGAAGCATTTTTAGACAAGATATTTATTCTAATTTATTTACTCAGAAACCAACTTCTCCAATCTCTCAGAAAAAGCAATTTCCTTTCCGTTTTTAAAGATCCTGAAGCCTTTTCCTTTTTTATATTTTTCTCCTGTTTTATCCCAAAGAATCGTAATAATATTGCCGTGATACAAAACATTATCCAGACAAAACCAATCCCATTTTTCCTGCGGAATCAACGGATTCACTTCAATCTTTTCATCTGCTCTCGGGCGCAAACCAACCAATCCTGTAATCATCAAATCGTTAAAAGTCGAGTGATTATAATAACGGCTTCTTTCTCTGTCGCCCATTAGCCAATAACCTGTCGTTTCGTCCAAATACTCACCAACATACGGCTTCCCTCTGTAATATTGTGACTGCACATACAAATCCATTTGTTTGAAATAATCCGTCTTAGCCACAAAATTCTGATCATAATTATTCAAAACATTCGCTAATGCCGTTAACGTCTGCGAACTTGCAAAAGGCCATATCGCTCCGTCCCACTCGCAGGTTCCGGTTCCGTGAGTTCTAAAACGCGGACTTCTTCTTTCGGCCGTTGTCAAACCAAATGGTGCCGAAAATCCTTTTTCGTCCTTAATTTGTTCCCACGCTTTTTCAAAACCTTTCCCTTTTTCAGGAAGATTAAAATACCACGGAATAAATCCGATCGCTTCTCTAACCTGTGCTAATGTATCTTTTTCTGTTAAAGTTTCGAAGAACTCGCTTTTAGCGTTCCATAATTTGGTTTCGACTAATTGCTGCAAAACAGCAGCTCTAGCTTTGAATACTATTTCTCCTGCTTTATCGCCTTTCATAGCCGCCATTTTAGACAACGCTACTGCATTTCCAAACATATAACTATTAATTGTTGGGCGGGCATTTCTAAATTTTCTAGCTCCGCTAAGCGATTCTTCCATTCCATCTTTTACATCATATTGCCAAAACAAACCATCTTTTCGTTGTCTGTCTTCTTCCCAAGCTATATATTCTGCAAATAAATCAGGATACATATCCAATAAAAACTTTTCGTCTTTATTTACTAAATATCTATTATACAAAGCATCAGCCGTCCAACTGCTAAAAGTTCGCAATTTTTTCATTGGTTTACCATCATTCCCTCTAAACCATAAATGAACGTCCTGCTCAATATATTTAGGATCATGAACCCATCTGAATTCGTTAATATGATGCCCCAAAGCACAACTGATCATGTTGTATTTATCTGCATACGAACGATCTACCAAAAACTCGGTAATCGCAAATCCCTGTGGCGTTTTTTTAATATGCTTTCTCGCACTCCACCAACGGAAATAATAAATCTCCTCAAAATTCTGCTGCGGACATTCAAACAACGGAATATTCTTTTCCATCCAAGTCCACGCACTGTCATTCGGAATCGCAAATTTCAAATTTTCATCTTCCATCGTGTTGAAATAATCAACATAATGTTTGAAGTTTTTTTCTTTTAAAATAACTGCATTTCCTTTTTGAGAATGCTCTGCACCCGATTTACAACTTATATTTAAAGTTGAGACTAAGATAAATAAAGCAATTATTTTGTATTTAAAATGATGTAACATATTTAAAATCTAATTATAAAATTCATTATTTGGGCGTGTCCCTCCGGGCCGGGCTGTCCGTTCCCGCTTCCCGATGAAAAATCGGGAGAGCTCCACTTCCATCCCTCACGCGAGAGAACTTTGCGGTTTCCCACTCCTCCAAGGTTTTCAGGTTTCTCACTCCCGCAAGGTTTCCAAGACCTTGTAGGTATTTCTGATAATTCAATTTTCCTCATTTTTGTCATTTCGACGAAGGAGAAATCTTCGTTAGAGGCTCGACAAAGATTGGCGATTCTCTTTAAGGAGTTACTCGCGGAGATTCCTCGTTCCTCGGAATGACAAAACTGACGTAATAGTTGTAAAACTTATATTACTTATATGGTTTCAAAAAAATCAATTCCCCGTAAAAGTATACGTCTGCCCTGCTTTCATATTCACATCGTAAATAGTGTAATTTGGCAGTTTTACTTTTCCTAGTTTCGCCTCATCAGAAATAATCGGTTTCTTTACTTCCACATCATAAAACAGCGGATTTCGATTTTTGCCTTTTGCTTTTTTAAGCGAATTTCCTTTTAAAGTATTTTCAACTTTCAATCTACAGTTTCCTCCAATTTTCGAATAGATTTTCAACTCCGAAACCTTATTGTTTTTCCAAGTCATATCAATTACAAATCCGCCTCTGGCCACCAGACCTTTTATACTTCCGTCTTTCCACACGTTTGGTAAAGCCGGCAATAAATGTATCGCATCTTCCTGACTCTGCATTAACATTTCTGCAAAACCGGCTGTGCATCCAAAGTTACCATCAATTTGAAACGGCTGATGTGCATCTAACATATTCGGATACGTTCCGCCGCCTTTTCTTTGATCGGCTGTTACCAAATGTAATTGATCCTGAATTAATTTATAAGCGTGATTTCCGTCTAAAAGTCGGGCCCACAAATTTACTTTCCATCCCATCGACCAGCCTGTAGATTCGTCTGTTCTGTAAATCAACGATTGTTTGGCTGCTTCAAACAATTCAGGCGTTTTAATCGCCGAAATCTGATTACTCGGATACAATCCGTATAAATGCGAAACGTGTCGGTGATTGTCTTTTGGATTATCCCAATCCTCCTGCCATTCTTGTAACTGACTGTGTTTTCCAATTTTCATTGGAGGCATTTTTGCCAAAGCATCACTTACTTTTTTCACATAAGCTGCATCCGGAGAAACCAATTTTGAAGCCTCAATAACATGCGTAAACAAATCAAAAATCAGCTGATTGTCCATTGTAGTTCCAGAGGCAATTGTCGCTTTTCCTGTTCCGCCTGCATGTGTGTTTTCGGGAGAACTTGAAGGAACAACCACCAAATATTTTGTATTCGGATCGATCACCATAAAATCAAGGAAGAAATCGGCAGCACCTTTCATAATAGGATAAATTTCTGCCAGATATTTTTTATCACCTGTATACAAATATCTTTCCCATAAATCCTGACAAACCCACGCACCGCCTGTCGGCCACATTCCCGATGCCGCAGAATCTACCGGAGCCGTTACACGCCAGATATCGGTATTGTGGTGTAAAACCCAACCGCTGGCATTGTACATCATTTTCGCAGTTTCTGCGCCCGTAATACTTAATTCTTTTGCCATTTGAACAAAAGGTTCGTGCATTTCCTGAAGATTGGTTACCTGTGCAGGCCAGTAATTCATTTCGGCATTGATGTTTGTCGTGTATTTACTATCCCAGGGCGGCGTCACCATATCATTCCAAATTCCCTGCAAATTCGCCGGCTGACCGCCCGGCTGTGAACTCGAAATTAAAAGATAACGTCCAAACTGAAAATACAATGCAGCCAATTGCGGATCAAATTGTTTCGAGAAGTCGCGGATTCTTTCGTTTGTTGGCTGCTTCACTAAATCATTCGAGCCTAAATTTAAAGACACTCTGTTGAAGAACTTTTGATAAAAATCAACGTGGGCTTTCTTTATCCTTTCAAAATCTTTTGCTTCGGCTTTGGCCAAATAGTCTTTGCTTTTTGCAATTTCATCACCCGATATATCCTGATAATTTTTAAAATTAGTTGCAATCGAAATATACAAAGTCACTTCATCGGCTTTGTTAATACTTAAGATTCCGTTGCTGGCGTTAATTTCGCCGCCTTTATTTTTAGCGGTTAAACGGCCCTGAAATTTTACTTTTCCTTTTACACCTTCAAAATTAGTCCCTAAACCCGAAAGTATAATTTGGTTCCCTTCTGTCGAAGCCACTGTTTTATCAATCGGACTGTTCATGAAAACATTGCAGGTAATCTGTCCCGGCTGACTCGCCGAAAGTTTTACCACAATAACCTGATCTGAAAATGCGGTTAGAATTTCTCTTGTAAATTCGACACCGTTTACCTTGTATTTTACTTTTGCAGTTGCGTTGCTGATATCTAAATCACGGTAATAATCGGTATATTTTTGATGTCCTGCGAATGAAATATAAACGCTCCCAAAAGTTTGGTACGGCATTCCGTCATTGGTTTGCGACATAATATCTCTTGTTGCCAAATCCTGCGCTTCATCAAATTTGCCGTCAAAAATAAGCTGTCTTACTTTTGGCAAAGCCTCGATTGATTTGGAATGTGCATTGCTGTTTGGAGAACCTGCCCAAATAGTTTCTTCATTCAATTGCAAACGCTCCACCGCCGGATCACCAAAAACCATCGCCCCCAAACGACCATTTCCTAATGGCAAAGCTTCGTTCCAGATTGCAGCCGGTTTATCGTACCATAATTTGAGATCGCTTTGCGCTGTTGCTGTAAGCGAAAAAATCCCAAAACAAATCGCCGTAATTTTAATTTTTAATTTCATCTTGATATATTTTTTGCCACGAATTACACGAATTGGCACTAATTTCTTTTTTAATTTTTATTTCAATTTCTCTAATTTTTTGCCACAGATCAAAACGATTAAAATGATTTTTTTATCTGCATAATCTGCTAAATCTGCAAGAGTAATTTTTTCCCGCAGATTTAGCAGATCGGGCAGATTTTTAATCTATGGAAATCACATTAATCTGTGGCAAAAAAATTCGTGCCAATTAGTGAAATTCGTGGCAACTTATTTTACTTCTTAACCTCGTAAACTTTCAGATTTTTTTCTCCGAACATTTCATATAATTTGTTGATGTCTTTCAAAGCATTTTTAGGCAGATTTTCGCCTTTATCTCCAAAAACAAACAGCTTTTCTTTTGGCTCAATCACACAAGTCGATTCGTCGATTTCGCCTTTATCATTCTTCACTTTATTCAAATCTAGATTTAAATATTTCGCCATAAACGGATACAAAGCCATACGTTTTGAAACTCCAAAATCATGTCCTTCTTTTGCAAAATGAGCATTTTCGACTAAATCTTTCTTACCGTACAATTCATACGTTCTTTGGATAAAAGGAAATTCCAGTTCTGGAACTGCCAAGGTCCAGTCTTTTCCATCTGAAACAATTAATTGTGGTTTTGGCGCCATCATTGCTGAGATCTCAGCATTGTTTGTTCCGTTGCCGCATAAGTGAATCCCGCGACCGCTTTCACAAGGACAACCGCCTGAGAAATGAGATGAAACCATTACAACAGGAGCAGAAACTTTTACCCTGTCATCAATTGCAGCTAAAAACATCGTATGCGAACCTCCGCCAGAACCACCTGTAACACCAACTCTTGACATATCAGCATTTTTTACCGTTGCCAAATAATCCAGAAAACGTATTCCGGTTAAAACCTGAACTGTCGATGCAATACTGTTTCTGTGCGTTTCTTCCGGAAATTGAAGCAATGATTCTCCCCATGCAAATAAATCATACGCCACAACAATTGCGCCCATTTTAGCCATAATTGCACAACGGTACTGCTCGTCTTTTCTATATCTTCCGTCGCCAAAATGTCCGTCAGGAGTTAAAATAACTGCTGCTTTTTTATTTAGCGGATACGGTTTGTATATCGAACCCGTTGCATAAACACCCGGCAAGATTTCCAAAGCGATATTTTCTACGCTGTAATCTTTATAAATTCTCTTTGGAGTTAAAAGTGGTTTAGATTTTGGCATTGGGGGAGCCTTTTCTAATCCAAATGAGGTTATCATACAAGCTTTTAACTCCGTTTTACGTTTTTCCCATTGTTCTTTAGTCGAATAAAGGCTTTCTAAGTAGAACAAACGTTCTTTTCCTTTATCAACTGAAACTTTATGGTTTTCATATTTACGAATAATGTAGGTTCCATCCGGCTGTTTGAAATACATCAATTCAAACGGAGCCAGAATGTTAGTTAACGAAATAGCTAGATTTCCGGGTTCAATTCTCCAGTCGGCATAATCGAGTTCTTTTCCTTTTAACAGACCTCGGTCGTCGTTAATCGTGACATTAAAAACGGTTTCGATTTTCTTTAAAGTTTCTGAAACCGGTTTTCTAAAATTAGTATCAGAAGTGCTTTGTGCATTGGCAAATGTCAAAGCAAAAATGGAAACTAAGAAGATGTATTTTATTCTTTTCATTTTGATATTGTTGTAATTGGCACACGGATGACACGGATTCGCTATCGCGAAAACGCTGATTTAAGCGGATTTTTTTTTATTTTCTTTCAAAATAATCCGTTTTTATCCGCGTCTTTACGAAGTAAATCCGTTTCATCCGCGTTCTATAGTGTGCATTCTATTGTATATTTTCCTGAACCTAATTCTAAAGTCGGTTTCGTTCCATCAAAACCTGCTCTAACTTTTTTATTATCAATCTTTATTTCCGAATTTTTAGAAACGGGTAATTTTATTGTTGCCGTTGTATTCACCGGAATTTCAACATTCAGAATAAATTTACCATCTTTCTTTTCCCAAGACGAAACAATTTTTCCGTAAACCGATTGATAATCCGCTTTCGCGAAAGTCATATCGCCCACTACTTCCGGCTGAATAAAGAAATGTTTGAAGCCCGGTTTTTCTGGATCGGCCATAATTCCGGCTAAACTTTGATAAAACCATTCTTCAATCTGACCCAGCATAAAATGATTCCACGAATTTCCTTTTCTCGGATCCCATTGTTCCGTTAAAGTCGTTAAACCAAATTTAATCTGAAAACCATAACCCGGCGCATCGTAATGATTGTGCATTTTGTACATGGTTTCGTTCTCGCCGTTTCTCGCCAGAGTCTGGAATAAATAACGATTTCCAACATCTCCTGTTGTCAAACGATCCCCTTTTTCTTTGATGTCAGCCAATAAATTCTGCATTACAGCCTCTTTATATTGCGATTCTACGATATTCATAAAAACCGGAACAGCATTACTAAACTGACTGTTTGTGCCGTATTGTTTGGTTTCTGGATTGAAAAATTTTGCATTAAAAGCCGTTTTGATTTCAGAAGCCAAGGTTTCGTATTTAGATATATCTTCTGTTTTTCCCAACATTTTAGCTGCTTTTGCCACTAAATAAGCGCCATAATAATAATGCGAAGTAGCCGAAAGCGCAATCGGACTGTTTTTTGAATATCCCGCTGCATGCGTTCCGTAATCGTACCAGTCGCCTAATCCGTGCGATACAATATGATTTTCTGCTTTTGTTCCTAGATAATCTACATACTTTTTCATTACAGGAAAATATTTTTCCAATAAAGAAGCATCGCCGTAATATTCATAATACATCCAAGGGAGAATTACGCCTGTTACGCCCCATTCCGGTGAATCGGTAAAGTCACCGCCAAAAATTACATATTCAGGAACGATGGTCGGAATTAATCCGTTATCGCGTTGTGAATCAGAAATATTGTGCATCGTTGCAGGAATGAAAGTCTGCAAATTATAATTGAACATTAAACCCGGACCATTTAAATGAATTTCTTCCAGCCAGCCTAATTTTTCACGCTGCGGACAATCGGTAAAAACGCTTTGGAAATTACTTTTTATCGAATTATTAATCAGCTCGTGTGTTTTATTGAAAATCTCATTCGAACAGGCAAAACTTCCTGCTTCTCCCGCCGAATTATAAATGAAATTCGATTTTAACTCTACTAAAGTTGGAAGTTCCTTATTCTTATCTTCTTTATAATTAATGTTTTCAATCTGAACATATTGATAACCGTAGAAACTGAATTTTGGTGTCCATTCTTCTACGTCTTTTCCTTTTAAAGTATAATCGTAATAGTATGGTTTTCCGGATCTTCCCTGAGCAATTGTTCCTTCTTCATTTAAACCTTCGGCAACCCAAACCCGAATCGTCTGTCCTTTTTTTCCTTTTACTTTGATAGTTGGAAATCCAGAAAGATTCTGTCCCATATCAAAAACATAGAAATTCGGTTTTAACTCTTTTACGGTTTTTACTTCGTATTGCTTCTGAATTGTAACCGGCCGTGCTGTCTGCGGTATTAAAACTCCTTTTGGGGCTTCCTGAATTACAACTTTTTTCCAGTCTGCATCTTTGAAACCTTTTCTGTTCCAGCCTTTTTGTTCTAAATTGGCGTTGTAATCTTCTCCCCCAAAAATACTGTTGTAGGTAATCGGACTTTTACTGTATTTCCAGCTTCTGTCTGAATTTATAATTTCTTCTGAACCATCATTATAACTAATTTTCATTTTGAAGAATAAAGTAGGCGGGCCAAAACTCACGAAGAATTTGGTATATCTTTCGGCAAGTGTATTGTACATTCCGTTTCCTAACAAAACACCAATTACGTTATCGCCTTTTTGAAATTCTTTTGCGCTTAATTCGTAAACATTGTAATTGATCGTTTTATCATAATCTGTCCATAAAGGTGCAAATTGGCTGTTTCCAACTTTTTTACCATTGATAGTCAATTCATAATGTCCTAAACCTGAAATATAAACAACCGCTTCCTTGATTTCTTTTTTTACTTCAAAAGGTTTACGAAGCATGATACTTCTGCGCGACAGCGAATCTGAAGCATTGATAAACGAATTCTTTTTTTCTCTGTTGAAAGTGGCTGTGTGGTAATTTCTTCCTTCCGGTAAATGACTGTCGGCTTTGGTAATCGCACCAATCCAAATCGGATTCAAATCTGATTCTAATGAAGCGGTTCTAAAAGAAGCCGTTCTACTCCATTTTGAAACTTTTCCTGATTGATTCCAAACTTTCACTTTCCAGAAATATTTGGTTTCGCTTTTTAATGGCTTTCCGCTATAAATAATATGCAGATTTTTATCTGTATTTACTCTTCCCGTATTCCAGATATCTCCATCATCATTATTTAGTTTTTCCTCCGAAGAAGCAACCAAAATCAAATAAGCAATCTGTGATGCATCGGATTCTTTTGAAACCAGCTTCCAGCTCAATCTCGGCTGATTCTGAATTACGGCTAATGGATTGTCAGCCATTTCTGTTGTTAAATGTACAGGCAAAATTTGTCCTTTAGAAACTAAGGTTACTAAAAGACAAATTGCTAATACTATATTTTTAAAAAACTTCACTTTATATATTTTTTTGCCACGAATTCACAAATTAACTCTAATTTATCTTTGTGTTTAATAATTCGAATTATCAGTGAAATCATATCAACCTGCTGCAAATAAATTACACCCACATTGATAAATAATTCGTGAATTCGTGGCTATTTTGTTTTATAACTTTTTCGTTATCAACGATTCAATATTGAATACAGCTTCCGGGATTAATTTTCCCGTTTGAGGCAGATCGTCGTAATCATCTGTATCTGGTGCTGTGTCCGGATTTGGCGTATATCTTTGCTCGCCTGTGCGGAACATAATTCGCTCAAAACCATCAACCGGAGCATAAAAAATTCTCGTTGATTCTTTTTCGTCGTTTACTTTTACAGTGTACGAACGGGTTTTAACGTTCAGTTTTACATTTACTTTATACTCTTTTCCAGCTTCGTATTTTGCAATCGTATTGAAACGCGCTCCCGTTTTTGTTTTCAACTGCCCATCCGAATCAAAAGTTAATCTTACGGCTGGCAATCCTTGTTTATTCTGAAATTCAACTTGTAATAAACCGTGATTATTCTGCTCTGGTTTAACTGTAAAAGTTACTTCCATTTTTTCTGCAAACGGAACAACACGTTCTGCACGCGCATAATCAAAATAATCCTGATCTCTTAAAGTCAGCCATTTTTTGCCGTCTTTCTTTTCGATTTTGGTTGAAGCCCAAGATAAATCATAGGTATTCCATAACTTTAATTCTTGTCCGTCAGGAAGATTACTGAAAACATCATTTGCATTTTCTGTCACAAGCGAAGTAACCGGGACCGGAATCGATGCTACCCAAATATCTTCTTTGTTTACACTGTAACTTACCCAAAGTTTTCCGTCAGGCGGACTTCCGTCACCTTCTGAAATACCTCGAACGTATTGAGGCCCTGCTGATTTGTAGTTGCCGCCATAACGCATCGGACTAATTTCGCCGTGAACTAATAGTAAATCTTTATAATTTAATCCGTCATCACTTGTTGAAATTGCCAAAGGCCAGCGGTATTCTGATGGATTGTAAACGGTCGCATAACGATTATCAGACGTTTTTTGTCCCCAGATTTTAGCATTGCTGTTTACAAAACCGGGAGCACGAACGGGAGTGTATTCCCATGTTTTTCCTCCATCTTTACTAATCGAAGTCAAAGCGTGCTTCCATAAACCTACAACATCACCGTTTGGCAGATGGTAAGAACTTAAAGCTTTATAAGGTTTCTTTAGCGGAATCAATTCGTCATCACGATCGGCTTCTTCTACCCATTGCTGTAAAACCAACGGATCAGATAAAATTTCTTCGCAGGCTTTTTTCAAACCTTTGTCTTTTGCCTGCGTATAGAATGGAAAAGCCGATTTCGATTTATCCCAGGATTTATTGTATCTGATGAAATAAATTTCGCCAAAACTGCCGTCTTTTTTGATTTCGCGAATTACACGTCCAATTCCTTTTCCGTCATTTGGATCGTCTTTTTCATCCATCGCAATTCCGTAATACGCCAAAGCAAAAAGTCGTTTGTCTTTTGAAGTATAAAAGCCCATTCTCTGGTGCATAATCGCGTCCAGATTTTTAGCAACGCCTTCGACGCCTTCTTTTTTCCATCCATCCGGAATATGATAAATTGGAAAAATTACTTTTGGCATTTTCCAGCTTACACCGTCTTTTGAAGTCATAATCAGCGTCTGGCTTGGCGGAATATGCTCGCCCGCAGGATCACTTAAATACTGTAAATAAAAAGTATCATTCCAATACGCCATTGTAGGCTGATGATTGTATGTCCAGCCAAAACCATCGGCTTTTTCCGGATGTTCTCTGCTCGCACGCATAATCTGCGTAGCGTGAACTCCTACTGCCGGACTTAACTGTCCGTGATGATAATCAACATTTGAAAGTGTTTTACCAACGTAACGAACGGTGTCATTCTGCGAATTTACAGCTGTACCAATCAATAGAATTGTGGCTGTAGTTAAGAGGTTGGTTTTTATTTTTAGGAAAGCAATCATTCTTTATGTTTTTTGTTTCACGCAGATTTGACAGATTCTGGCTGATTTAAAAAGATTTTTTTGTTTTTAAAATTAAAAAATCTGCTTCATCTGCTTAAATCATTTTAAATCTGCGTGAAATTTTTCTAACTATTTCTTTTATCTGCTAAATCTGCGGGAAAAAAATTTACTATCGCAGATTTAGCAGATTTGGCAGATTTTTTATTTATTTCTTTTCTTTCAAACCTTTTAAAACTTCTTCAGAGATTGTGGTAATCGTTCCATGTTTGTGTCCTTCTGGAAGACTAATTTTTGACGAAACATCTTCAAAATGAACAAAATCTGAAGTACTTAAGGCTTTATAATTTTTTGAACCGTAATTGTCATAATACAACATCCATTTTTTACCCACTTTCACCACCGTTGGTCCTTCTGATAAATATTCTGTCAAGGGTTCTGAACTTTTGCTGAATGGTCCTAAAGGAGATTTTCCGAAAGCTACTTTTATGTTTCGCATGGGTCTGGTGTTGTCTTTCAGAACCAAAACATAATCTTTTTTTCCTTTCTTTACAATCACACAGTCAATTACGCTGAAACCTGGTTCGTAATATAATTTTGTATCAGAGAATGTTTTGAAATCTTTTGTCGTTACATAATACATTCTGTGATTGTTTTTTTCTTCCTCAACACCTTTTTCAAATCGGAACGGAATTGTGGATGCCCAAATAATGATGTATTCCTTTTTGACATCATCGTAAAAAATTTCCGGCGCCCAAACGTTTACCACTTCCGGTTCGTTTTTCATTACCGGAATATATTCTTGCTTTGACCAATGAATTAAATCTTTAGAACTTGCATACCCAAAACCATTTCCGCCTTTCCAGTCGGTTGTCCAAACCATGTGATAGGTTCCGTCTGCTCCTTTTGTGATGGACGGATCACGCATAATTTTGCTTGCGCCGATTTCAGGTTTTAAGAATGAGCCTTCCAGACCTTTCCAGTTGTAACCGTCTTCGCTGTATGCCAGATATAAACCTTCTGTTGCTGGTTCACGAAATGACGTAAAAAGGTATAAATCTTTCTTTTTCTGCGAATAACTAATCGCAAAAAGGAAAAAGGTTACTATGATGACTATTTTTTTCATGTTGTCCAATTAAACACCAATTTCACTAATTAACACGAATTAAATTGGTGTAAATCCGTGAAATCTGTGTTATACTATTTTGATTTTTCTATTCTGTAATTGCTTTTTTTTCTAAATCTTTTCCTTTTTTAATCGATGTTGTTACATTGTTAAAAACATTATTTTTTAGGAAAACATTCTTTGTTTCTTTTCCGTTTGCTTCGATGAAAACATCCGTAGCATTGAATGGAAAATTATTATTAATCAACACATTAGAAACATTATCTAACTTGATAACCGGAACATTTTTAATTGGTGTTGAAGATCCAGCATTGTCTAAAATAACATTTTTTGAATCTGATATTTTGAAAGAAGAACCAATCGTTGCATTTACTTTTACATCATGAAATTCAACATCTGTCGCCGTGTTAACTGTAAAACCTTCTTTTCCGTCCATATTGATGTTGGAGAAAGTGATGTTTTGAATCGGCATTTCGGTAATTCCTAAAATTTGTCCTGCTTTGTTCACGTTTGAAGCTGTAATATTGCTCATGTGAATGTTTCTGAAAATCGGTGTTTTCTCGGTTACAGGTTCTACTTTGGTATCTTTATCGTAGAAAAGGCTTAGTACAATTGCTTCTTCTTTAATGTTTTTCATGACGATATTATCAACGCGAATATCTTCTACAACACCGCCGCGTCCACGTGCTGCTTTGATACGGATTCCTCGATCTGTTCCGTCGAAAACACAGTTTGAAATCGTAATTTTCTTGATTCCGCCAGACATTTCACTTCCAATAACAACGCCGCCATGACCGCTTAACATTGTACAATTGGTAATCGTAACATTTTCAGTCGCTTTTCCGTATTTACGTCCGTCGCCGTCTCTTCCAGATTTAATCGTAATACAATCGTCTCCAACGCTGATATGACAATTTGAAATATGAACATTGGTGCAAGACGAAGGATTGATCCCGTCTGTATTTGGCGAATGCGGATTAAAAATCGAAATTCCGGTTACCGTTACATTATCACAAAACTCAGGATTGATGGTCCAAAAAGGTGAATTTTGAAACGTAACGCCTTCTATTAAAATGTTTTTACAGTTGTAAGCCTGAAAAAAAGATGGTCTGAAGAATTTTTTATCAACGGTTCTTTTGTAATACGGCTCTGTGTACAGGCCTTTGTTTTGCTCTTCCCACATGGTTTGGTATTTGGTTGGAGGAAGCGGTTCTTTAGCTGTTTCGATTCGGTACACTTCATTCCACCACGCTTTTCCTTGTCCGTCGATTACGCCTCTTCCTTTAATGGTGATGTTTTCTACATCTTTAGCATAAAATAAAGGCTGGAAACTTTTCATTACAATTCCTTCGTAACGCATTTCTACATAAGGCAGATAGTCATCAAAATTTTCTGAAAACTTTAAAAGTGCGCCTGAATCCAAATGAATCGTGATGTTGCTTTTTAGAGTTAATGCTCCCGTAAGATATTCTCCCGCAGGGAAAAAGATCGTTCCGCCACCGTTTTTAGAGGCTTTTTCAATTGCATTTTGAATGGCTTGGGTGCATTTTATTCCTTTGTTGTTTCCTCCTTCGTTTAGGATGTTTAACCAACCGTCGTTTGCGAAAGCGGTATTAAGTCCGGTTATGAAGCAGAGGATAATTAGTATATTTTTCATGGTTATGTTGTTTTTGGTTTCACGCAGATTCTGCTGATTTTGGCAGATTAGCGCAGATAATTTAAAAATCTGTTTTATCTGCTTAAATCTTTTTAAATCTGCGTGCAATATTTTACTCTCGCAGATCTGGCAGATTGTGCAGATTTTTTTCTTTACAAATGATTTCGCAGATTAAAAGAATTCCATTTTATCTGCTTGATCTGCGAAATCTGCGAGAGTATTTTTGTTCTCATTTTTTGTCATTTCGACGAAGGAGAAATCTTCGCAAGAAACTCTACAAAGTAGCTCAATCATACGGAGCTACTAACGAAGATTTCTCCTTCGTCGAAATGACAAGATTGTGGTTATTGCCACGAATTCACTTTTTTTTTATGTATGAGTTTATTTATTCTTCAGATTCTAAAATAAGTACCCAATCGTTTCCATCAACTTTTTTCCCAATTGGTTGAAAATCTTTTACTCCTTTATTTTCGAAAGCTCCAATATTTTTTAGCTCACCGCTTCTTGGATTATACCAACTTGCATAAACATTATCACCTAATATTTTCCCCATATTTAGAGAAATTTTTCGGCCATTATAAGTATAAATCAAAGCGAAACTAGTGCCTCTTATTGCCGCTAAGTAATCATATTTTTCGCCTTGATTAGCAATTAAACTTTGATCTGGAATTCTATCTGGAGAGCTGTACCTTTCCATTAATTTCTTAATATAAACCATCTGCTTCGCGCCTGGTGCGTTAATCGCTGATGTCCATAATTCTTTGTTTCCGTATGCTGGTTTGTCGCCTTTCCTGAACATTTGCATTACAGCGTTGTGTCCGTACGTATAACCTGCAGCACCTGATAGAACTGACCAATATCCGTAACGGCGAATATCATTTGCGGTCCATTTTGGCTGTAAAGTGTCGTGTAAACCGTGCGGAATTGCTTCGTAAGATGGTTCTCCATCAAGTGTAGGTTTTGTTGGTTTTAAGTCGAAATCTCTAAGCACAAATTTGTAATTGTCTTCTTTGAAATTCGTTTTTATTGAATCCTGATCGTATCTTCTGTGTCCTGATTGAAACATATTGAAATCCAGCCATTTTGCGTTGTGGAAATTCTCCGAAGAATCGGTTCTTCCAAACGGGTGAAAAGTCACTAACTGGTTTGGATTATTGGTTTTTAAAGTATTCCCGATGGCATTCCAGATATCCTGAAATTCATTTCCGTGCGTATCGCCTCCGTTTAACCAGATTACGTTGGTTTTGTTTTTATATCTGTCAGCCAAGAATTTTGCATATACAATTGCTTGTTCTTTGCTTACTTTATTTCCTTTAGAAACGTTGGTTCCCCAAACCGGAACCATTGCTAAATAAATTCCGTTTTTGCGAGCGACTTCTAATGTATAATCTACGTGATCCCAATAATCGTATTGTTTTGCATCTTTAAAATCATTTCCTGCCGTAAGCAATGGTTTTGATACGTCTTCATTGATTAAAGCTGGATCGCCATACACGTTAACGGCATTGATATTGTGCAAAACCATCACCTGAACGACGTTGAAGCCTTTGTCTTTTCTGTCTTTAAAATATTTGTCTACTCCTGCTCTGTCTAATTTTCCGAATGCCAGCCAGCCTGTGTCGCCCAGCCAGAAAAATGGTTTTTCATCTCCGGTAACAAAATAATGCTGATTTTTAGAAATTTTGATTTCAGGCAGTTCGCCTTTTGTTTTGGCAGCTTGTGAAAATCCGCTTTGTGCTGTCAATAAAAAGCTTGCACTTAAGGCGTATAAATATTTAATTTTCAGATTCATTTTGGTTGTATTTTGAATTTATGTTTTTTGATGTTTGCCACAGATTTTACTGATTTAATGGATTTTTCCAAGCTTTGCGTTTAAATTTTTCTCGCAGATTGAGCAGATTAAATTTAAAAAATCTGTTTAATCTGCTTTGATCTTTTTAAATCTGCGTGAAAATTTTTTACTCTCGCAAATTTGCTTCGCCAGTTCGCTATCGCTCGTGTGGCAGATACCGCAGATTTAATTTAAAATTAATTCGTGCAATTCGTGGCAAACCTTTTTCTTTTATTTCTTCACTACAAAAAGTACTTTTTCTTTTATTTCAGCTTGTGGAATTGTTACTTGTTTTCCTCCGCTTATATTGGCTTTTTTGTTGAAAGTTCCTGTTGCTGCGTTTATTGCGTATACTTCAAAAGTTCCTTTTTCGTTTGATAAATCAATTGAAATATCCTGATCATTTTTCAGATAAAAAAGATAACTTTTTCCTTTGTTTTCTAGTTTCCAAAGATTGTCTGAAAACGTATTTCCGTCTACTAATTTCATTTCGCTTAAAGCGGCATAAAACTCAGGAAGTTCGATTTTCGGAACATTTGCCAATGAAGCGCCCGCCATTAAAGCCGGCCACCCAAATCTTGGCGAACCGTCGGTTGAATATAAAATTACCTTTTCAGGATATTTTTCTCGGTATTCACGCACGGCACGATATACCTGATTATCCGTTTCTTTTCCGGTTTTTAATTTTCTGGCGTGTTGTCTTGGTGCTAAATTTTTAGCACCTTCTGGTGCGTAAGCCGATCCGTCTTCCTTGTAATACCAATAACGAATGTCAATAGCATCTACTGTTTTGGCTCTATTGGCATCATTTAAAATAGCATCCTGAACGTCTTTTGTAGCACTTAAACCAATGATTGCTTTTTTACCCGTTTCGTCTTTCCATTTTTGAACTTCGTCCAGCCAAAACTCCATAAATTGCAGCGGACCTGTATATTCGGCGCTTGTTAACTGAATTACGTTGCTGTTTTCTGCAAAATTCTCCAGCGATTTTCTGATGAAACCTTGGTGCAATTTTCTTCTTGCAGTATTCGTAACATCATAAAACTGCTCTGCCATAAAAATACGTTTGTCTCCTGCGTAAGGCGGTGGTTCTGGAAAACCGGTGCTGTTTACATTGTTGGCCGAACGCCACGGTGAACTTGACCAGTGTGCTCCAGCTTCAATAATATTATGCTGAAAATATTGCTGATTGACTAACAATTGTCCATTCGCTTCTGCCACATTCGCAAAAAGCGACAAACGATCCCAGTACCAATCATTGAATTTTGTTAAATCGTATTTGCTTAATTGATCCCAAGCCAAATCCTGACCGCTTCTGGCAAATGGCTGTTCGTAAAACGGCGGCCACACATCGGCATCAAAACGGCGAACTCTTTCGTGATCGTCCATTCTTCTTTCATACCACAAACCATAATTGTGCTCTAAAGCAACCATATTATTGGTACTCAAATAATCTGATACTTCATTAATATTATCTGTAAATCCGGTTCCGGTTCTTCCGGGAACGAATCTTGTAACATCCGGAACTGATTTAGAAATATCACTGTCTCTAAGACTTCCGCGCCACCACGGCACGCTTAATCTATTTCCGGTGATTCCTTTATTGTCATAAGTAAGCCATCCATTTTTTGTGGTTACTTTTTTATCTGAAATTGTATTTTGCGCTGCATTTATTTTTAAATCATTCGCATTTTTAAGTCCTGAATTGTTTGTATTAATTGGATTTGCTTTTGAAACTTCTGCAATCCATTCTACTAAACTTTGCTTTGGAGCGACTGAACTTTTAGTTAATTCGGCCGCAACTTCCATTGTAGGACTTGAAGAAGGTTCTGAACCTAAATCATAAATATGCGGATTAACAGGAAGTTTTTCTAGTCTGTTTTCTAGTTGGGCATAAAATAAACTTCTTGGCGAAATATGGTTGTTTACGTCTTTCCAATGCCCGTCGCCAGCCATAATACCTCCCCAGGTTCCAAAAGCCCAGTTTTGCGCTGTTGGCGGATTGTAGCATTCTATTTTTGATGCTGATGTTTCCCAAATAACGCTGTTTGCTGCGGTCCATCCTGCTCCTCTTCCGTTTTGTTCTCTGTTATTGTAGCTTAAAGCGTGGCCGTCTACATAAGAAATTTCAAATAATACGCCTGTTGCCCAGCTTCCGATGGCACCGCTGTTATTGAATGGCAAAAATGATTCGCATTGAATAAATACATTTGGTCCTGTTGTCCCAAAGCCGCCTACCGCAAAATCGTGGTAGCCGTATTCTGAATAACAGCGTTGAAATAAGGTCTGCTGTCCTTCTGTATAAAAAGTATGACGTCTAAAACCTGCAATTTCAGAAACGGGTTCGGTGGCAATACAGTCTTCAACTGTAATTTGCTGTGCCGATTTTAATACCGAAACCGCTCCGCCGGCAAAATGCTTAAAAGTGACTTGTTTTACCCATGCATTTCTTGCGTTTTCAATGCTGATTCCGAACCATCTGTGTTCTTCGTCTTTTGGTTTTGAAGTATCATAAGCTGATTTCAACAAAATATTTTCGATTCCGATTTGCTCAATTCTTCCCGACCAGGAATAGGTGTTTACTTTTGCAGTTCCGTAAACATCATCTAAAGCCATTGTCAATGGAGCGTTTAGGGTTACTTCATTGCCATTGATTTTGGTTACAACTCTGTTCCAGGTAATATCCCAGTCATTTTTTTTCCAGCCAACCCAGCCTGTTTCTGCACCAAAATCGTCCATTTTTAACTCTTTAATCCAATTATCGGTTAAAGGTTTTGTGATGATAATTTCATCTGATGGTTTTAATTTTGAGGTATTTTTTAGTTGGATTGTTTTGGTTCCAAGCGGCGTATAATTTGTACTGAATTCAAAGGTTTCACCCAGTTTTTTATCGTCAATTCCTAAAATTCTAATTACAGCTTCTCTTTTTAATCCGGTTCCTAAAAGAATGGTTCCGTTTTCATTATTGCCGCTTCCGCGTAAAATAACGCCTGATTTTTTAATAAATAAAGTACCGCTGATTTTAAAAGTTCCTTTGTCTAAAAGTACTGCTCCGCGAAAACCTGATTTGTTTGGTTTTAAATTACTTACATAATCAATCGCAGCCTGAATTCTCTGAATTGCATCTTCTTCTTGTTTTGGAACAAAAATTTTATTCTCGACATTCGGAATTGCTTTTTCTGATGCCATGTATCCTGCATAAGAAAAATCAGGAATTTGGTTTCCTTTATTATCTGTTGTGAAAGAAAGTTTTCCTTCTTTGTTTTTGATAATGTCTGGGAAATTGGTTTGTGCTGTTCCGATATGAATGGTTAAAAGAATCGCGAAAGCAGATAAAATAATTTTATCTTTTTGAAGGGAGATTGTATTTTTAAATTGGGTAAAATTCAACTTAATAATTTTTAGGTTTATTATTTACATTCCTAATTTCCACAATCTTGTCATTTCGATTCCGAGGCTTCGGGAGAGAAATCTTCGTTAGTTGCTCCACTTGCTTGATAAACTTTGTGTTAGTTACTTGCGGAGATTTCTCCTTCGTCGAAATGACAAACTGGATGGTTATCTATTTCTTAAGAATATTCTTGTGACTAAATTTAAGACTTTATTGCAATAATCCTTTTAATTTCGCCAATGTATCCGTGTTATTTTCGGTTTTTGTCCAGTCAATTTTATTGTTTGGATCGATTCCGTTGAAATATTTTTCGATGTTGGTATATCCGTCTCCGTTTGAATCTTTAACCGCATCTGAAGCATCATTCGGGTTTAACCCAAATTTTTTCTCCCATGCATCCGGAATTCCGTCGTTATCAGAATCTTTGTATGCTTTTCCTTTGTATGTTGGATAACCTCCCACTTGGTCAGGATGTGTTATAATTCCTTTTTTATAAGAATCTGCAGGCAGTCTTCTTTTAATGTATTCCTTTCCAATTGCATTTTCTAAACCGTCTTTTACTTCGATTTTTCCGGTGCGGACTTGTTTAATGATTCTTTCATCAACTGCATCTCTTTTCGGAATTGTCGCTCCAACATTCGTCAAAACAAAATCATAAGCCTCTTCTGCCGACATGATAGTAAACTTTGGCATTGAGAAAGGTTTTGGCTGTTTGATTGCTGCTAAAAACTCTTTTGTTTGCGCTTCAGGAAGATCTTCTAATTGTATACCGCCATTCCAGTTATCTGCTGTAACTTCTGGAGAACCTACGATAAAGTTACCTGATACATAGGCTCTTCCGTATTGTTTTGGTTCGATATAACCAGATTCCGGTTTTACAATTCTGTAACGAATTGGCTGATCTGCTGGTGTTATTGGACCTGGTTTGAAGTAATTATTGATGATATTCAGCATCGAACGATAATCACCTCCGTCAAGGGTACGATTCCACCAATTGAATACTACGTTATTCACAAAATTAAAATCGCCGTACATTCCGATAGAAGCATTTCTTGAAATGTTATCTGCCCATAAATTGCGCATAAACGTACTGTTTAATCCACCGATTGTACTTCCAAAAGCATGATTATAAGTATCTAAACCTTCCGAAGAAATCGTATTTTGAATGGTAATATTACAAGCTGGTAATTTCTCCAGTTTTGATTTTGCATTAGCAGCGAATTGATGTCTGTATAGCGAAATATTCTCGTCTAATCCCCAGCTTACTGAGCAGTGGTCTACGATAATATTTCCCATCGGATTTCCGCCTAATGCATCGTCTCTTCTTGTTACTTCGGTTGCACCGCGTCTAAAACGCATGTGTCTGATAATAACGTCATGAGTATCAATTTCTAAAGTCTCTCCAGCAATGCAAATTCCGTCACCCGGTGCAGTCTGCCCGGCAATTGTAACGTAAGGCGCTCTCATGCTGATTCTTTTTTTCAATTGAATAATTCCCGAAACGTTAAAAACAATTGTTCTTGCTCCAACTGCCTCACAGGCTTCACGAAAAGTTCCTTTTCCGCTGTCTTCTAAACTCGTAACTACAAATATTTTTCCGCCACGTCCGCCTTGTGTGTATGCTCCACCGCCTTCCGCACCCGGAAAAGCCGGAATATCTGCCACCACAAAATCTTTAGGATAAGATGCCCAAGGTAAATACGGTTTTCCTTGTTTTGCCTGCTCCTGAATAATAGGATAGTTGCTTGTCCAGATTTCGTTTAGCCTTTTTTCTTCATCGGCTAAAATAGCATCTGCTTTTTCCTGAACTGGTTTTGGAATTACAGGATATTGCGCATAAGCAGATGACACAAGAGAACAAAATGACAACGCCATAAATGTTCTTTTTAAAGTACGGTTAGGGAAAATAGTATGCATTGAATTGTGTGTGGTTGTAGTTAATAGTTGTAACAGAAAATTTGATGGAAAAAATTATTCTTTTGCAGTAGAATCTTTTACTTTATTCTTTTCTCTTTGCTCAACGCGTTCGTGCCAATCTTTACTCTCTTTGTTTAGATCGTAACCTTGTTTTGATAAATAGTTGTTGATTCTTCCTTTGTATTTACCAAACCAGCCGTGTTTTTCTTTAGAAGAACCGCCATCCATGGCATGTTCTCTGGCTTCTACTAAAGCTTTGTAGATATAGTCTTTTTGTTCTGCTGTTAAATTTGGAAGCATATCGTTATAACCTGCAACTGTTATAGGAAGCACGCCGTAAGTCATTCCGTCTTTAACTTCAGTAATTTTGTCTTCTGATAATTCTTTGCCTAATTTTTTAAGGTAAGATTTGTGCAGTTTTGCAATTGATTCATCTGCTTTTGATTTCAGTTTATCAATTTTCTCGTTTTGTTTTTCTTTGGCTAAAGCAGTATCTTCTTTTACTTTTTTGATTTCGGCATCTCTCCCATCCTGAATTTCAGTTAAATCTCTAAACTGCTGTGCAATAATATTTGAAACTGCTTTTTCTTTTGTTTCGTTTTTTAAATCTAATTTGGTAACGATTTTTGCAGCTCTTTCGTTAGTAACCTTTACATATTCAGGATCTAAATGCTGTTGTGCATTTAAAGTTGAAAAGGCAAAAAGCAGCGATAATAAACCAGCATTTATTTTATTTAGTACCATGATTTTAATTTATTAGTTATTTAAAAACATTCTTGCTCATTACTAAACAAGAATGTTTTCAAAAATTATTCCTTATTTTAAATCTAGTAAAGGTCTAACTAATGTTTCTTTGTTATTAGCTAAATCTTTCCAGTTTACTTTTATTGCAGGGTTTACACCGTTGATGTAATCTTCAATATTGGTGTACCCGTCTCCGTTTAGATCTCCTTGTGCGTCTGATGGATCATTCGGATTTAAACCGTATTTTTTCTCCCAAGCATCCGGCATACCATCTTTGTCTGTATCTACATAAGGTTTTCCTTTGTATTCTGGATATCCTCCAACTTGAGAAATATCTGTAATGATTCCTTTTTTATAAGAATCCATCGGTAAACGTCTGTGCTCAAATTGATAGAATTCTTTTTTTTCTAATCCTTTTGCATATTCTGGAACACCTGTTTTTACAGTTCTTACGATTCTTTCGTCTACTTTATCTCTTATTGGCAGCGTTGCTCCAACATTTTTCAACACATATTCATACGATTCCTCTGCAGTCATTATTTTACCAAACCAAGGCATTGGAAATGGTCTGTCACTTTTCATTTTTGCAAAATAATCTTTGGCTTCGTCATACGTCATTAACTCGCCTTTTTTATTTTCAATTTGAATACCACCGTCCCAGTTGTCTTTAGTAACTTTTTCGTTGTTATTTACCACGTTTCCGTTTACATAAGCACGACCGAAAACCATATAAGGCAATTTACTTCTTCCTGATTCTGGTTTCAAGATTCTGTAGCTGATTGGCTGAGTCAAATCTGTAACTGGACCTGGTTTGTAAAAGTTGTTGATGATGTTGTAGTTTGCGGTGTAATCTCCACCATCTGTAGATCTGTTGTACCAGTTGAAAACTACATTGTTCACGAAATTGAAAATTCCGTTCCAGCCAATTGAAGGGTTTCTACCAGCATTATTTGCCCACATATTTCTCATAAAAGAGCAGTTTTCTCCTCCTAAAGTACTTCCGAAAGCGTGGTTGTAAGTATCTAATGCTTCTCCAAATAAACTGTTTTGGATTGTGATATTTACAGTTGGTTTCTTTTCGTCTGGGTAACCTGCACCCGGGCTGTACATGTGTCTGTAGATAGACATGTTTTCGTCTAATCCCCAAGTTGCTGATACGTGGTCGATCATAATGTTTCCAACAGGATTTCCTCCAATAGCATCGTCACGACGGCCTACGAAAGTTTCGCCGCGACGAAAACGTATGTGTCTGATAATTACGTCGTGTGTATCAATCCAAGTTGATTCTCCTGCGATACAGATTCCGTCTCCAGGAGCTGTCTGCCCAGCAATTGTAATGTAAGGCGCACGAATAATTAACGGACTCTTAAGTCTGATAATTCCGGCAACATTAAACACGATAATTCTCGCTCCTCCTTGTTCACAAGCTTCGCGTAAAGTTCCAGCGCCGCGGTCTTCAAGACTTGTAACGGTGTAAACTTTTCCTCCACGACCTCCATAAGTAAACATTCCTCCTCCTTCTGCTCCAGGAAAAGCAGGAATTTCTGCTTGTGGTAAATCATTTGGTCTTGATGCCCACGGAATATAAGGTTTTCCATGTTTTGCTTCTTCTTCAATAACAACTAAAGCTTTTGCCCAAGCTTCGTCAGAAAGTCTTGCTGCTTCTTCTTTAATTGCTTTTTCTTGTGCTTGAACTTCCGGGCTTATTTTAGGATATTGAGCAAAACATTTTGCACTTCCTAAAAAAAGCAGCGATGATGCGATAAATAATGCGGAGTTTTTCATGTTAATTTTTAATTGTGGTAATTCTTTTTAAACAAATCACCTGTATCTTTTGACGAATACAGGTGAAAAGCTTTATGTAATTTATAATGTTCTTTAGTGAATTTAATAAAAGTTCACTAAAATTTATTGTTGATAATTGTAATCTCCATCTCCTCCAGAAGCATCTTTCCAACCAATAGTTTGTTTTAACCATGGATTTTGTGCTAATACTGTATTTTGTAATCCTTGGATATAATAATTTGGATTGAATTTAATTTTAACTGCAACGTTATTTACCTGATCCATTGGTGTTGGCGGCGCCACAAGTACAAAGTTAGCTGTATAAAAAGCTGCCAATGTATTCAATTGGGTTTGGAAATTAGCCGAATCTGGATCTGCAGAAATACTAGCACGACTATTAGCTAAAGGGTCTGCAGATGTTGCTGTATTTTTATACTGCAGATAGTTACCAGTTCGCTGAGTTCCGTTAATAGGTTGTAAACCTAATTTACTTACAGTCCCGCCTGTAGTACCAGGAAGAGTGGCATTATCATAAAGCATCCATCTCTGAATATCCCAAAAACGTTTTCCTTCATAAGCTAACTCAACTCTGCGCTCATATAAAACTGCTTCAATAGCTGCATATTTATCTGCCGGCGTTCCAATTCCGTAATTATTACCTGATGGTATTCCAACACGGTTTCTTATTCTTCCCAAATAAGCAACAGAGTTACTTGTTTGTCCTAATGCAGCGTAACACTCTGCAATGTTTAGTAACAATTCTGCATAACGGTATTCTAAAATATCATTTGCTGAATATTGAAAACTACTTGCATTTGTTGCAGTAACATCAGTCATTTTTCTAACCAGTGCAGGGCTAGTTTCATTATTAGAATCACTGTAATACGGTTTGTTAGCATTATCTAACCATCTGTATGCCCAAACAACAGGTTTTGCATTTTCTTTATAATCCCATCTTACACCTGAAAAAGCAAATGTTCTGTAGAATCTAGGGTCACGTTTAAGAAAGAATAGAAACGAATCGTAGCCATTAGCTGCAGTTGGTCTTCTACCATCATCTAAAGGAAATAAATCGATCATTTCTTTTGGAGCTTCCATTCCGCTTACACCACCTTGGCTGAACAAGCGAATCCCTCTTTCCCAAGAATTATTTACTCCAAGGTTGGTATTATTAGCTGATAAAAGCTGCGTAGTAATTGCCTCAGAACAAAATGCATTATTTGCAAGTGCAAACATATTCTGCCAGTCTTTAGCCGAATTTCCATATAGTCCGTATCCTGCTGATGATAATTCTGTCTCTGCTGCTAAACCAGCCTGAAGCGCTGCATTCCAACGCTCATTAGAGCTATCCCAGTTTTTGTTAAACAATGGACTAGCATAAGTTAGTAATACTCTAGATTTTACAGCTAAAGCTGCACCTTTGGTTACACGTCCATATTCTCCTGGCCAGTTGCTTGGCAATAAACTTGCCGCCATATCTAAATCTTTAACAATCTGTTCTACAACCTCAGTAACAGTTCCTCTCGGAACTTTAATCGTTGGATCTACTGCACTTGGTGTTTGAACTTCAGTTACAATTGGCACTCCTCCATAAACGCGCAATAAATCAAAATACTGAACAGCACGAAGGTAGTACAACTGTCCTTTTGCCTGATCACGGAATGACTTAGGCAAATTAGCTCCTTTTACATCAACTTCTGCAATAAAAGAATTACAATCTCTAATTCTATTGTATGGATGGTTGTTAATTTTATCTTCTAATTTAGTACCAAAATACCCAGATGCATCTGCCGCATTAACATACGTAATGTTTGGATTGATAAGCGGCTGAATTCCTCCTATCTCTTCTGTCATTTTTGAATATACATCTGTAAATGAACCTACTAAACTTTGTCCAGGAGATTTAAAAGCAGAATAATAATCAAAATATACGTTGTTAACATACCATGTAGCACGTTCTTGACTTTCATAAAATGAATCGTCAACACTTCCAAAATTTTTCTTTTCTTCCAAAAAGTTATCACTGCAGGAAGTACTTAGCACTGCGAAAAGTGCTAAAGCTATATATTTATTTATTTGTCTTTTCATCTTTAATTGAATTAGAATGTAATGTTAAAAGTAACAGCCCATGTTCTAAGTGTTGGATAATTCTCAGAAGAACTATCGTACATATTACGATAATGATCAGGATAAGGATTGTATAAATCCCAAAGGTTGTTTCCAGTAACTCCAATTGACCATTTTGCAATTTTAATTTTATCTAAAAGCTCTTTAGGCATATCAAAACCAAGTGTCAAGTTTCTAACGGTACAACGGAAAGTATCCAGCATCCAGAAATCTGATGGTGCGGTAAGATAATCTTGACCTGTACTATTTAAGTTAGGATATCTACCATTTACATTATCGTCTGCATACATGTCATTCCAAAAAGTCTCACGAGCCCACATATTGTGTGTTGATCCTGTTCCTTGTTTTACTACATCGATAGCACGGTAACCGCCCCAAGATGTTCCAATTTGTGTTTTAATGAAAAATGACTTGTATCTTGCTCCTAAGTTAGTAGTAAAACCGTATGTTCTGGTATTATTAACTAATTTAATATAATCCTCATTTTTTTGAATTTGTCCGTTCGGTCCTGCCTGAGTTCCATCAGTACTATTAAATTGCCCTCCAACGTCTTGATAAGCCAGCATTCCTTTTCTCATATCTGCAACATTAGAAATTCCCATATAATTAGGCTGAACACCAGCTGCAGTAGCACGCTCTGTTAAGTAAGACCAATAGTTTGCCACATCCTGATCTGTACGTAAAATACCATCTCCAGTTGAAGTTTCTTTCCAAGTTCTGAATCCCCATTGAGGGAAAAACATAGATTGTCCTTCTTGTACTAAATTATTTGATGGATGCAATATAGCAGGCTCTGGGTATTTTTTAACTTTGTTATCAGATAGTCCGAAGTTAATACCTACGTTATAACTGAAGTTTTTATTAACATTATCTTTCCAGTTTACGCTTACCTCAGTTCCCCAAGAATCAACAGCTGCATAGTTTTCTTCTGCATAACCACCTCCCACAGAGATCGGCACACCAACCGTACCGGCCATTCCTGTAAGCATATCTTTTGATTGATCATAGTAAAATTCAGTAGTAAGCGATAATCTGTTTTTTAAGAACGCAAAATCAAGACCTAAGTTGTTTTTAATAGTTGTATCCCATCCAACATTTCTGTTAGGTTCTACTCTTGGTGTTACAGAACCTCCAAGAACTCCTCCATTGCTGCCAAACTGAAACCCTTTATCTGCCACTACATCATAAAGCTTCATCCATCTCCAAGCATTGATGTTGTCATTTCCTGTTTTACCAATAGAGTAACGAACTTTAAAGAAATCTACTGCTGGTACATTAAACCATTTTTCTTTAGAAACGATCCATCCAACTTGAAGTGATGGGAAGAATCCCCAGTAATTTTCTGGTGCAAATTTAGTAGAAGCATCACTTCTAAAAAGGAATTGCAGCATGTATCGAGACTTATAACTGTAATTAACACGTCCTAAATAAGATAAAGTTCCTTGTTCTCCTTTTAGAGCTTGTGAATTTGTACTTAAGGTACCAGCTGTCTGATAAGACCCTCCATAATCTTTTCCAGTATTTTCGTAAGCCAATCTAGTTGTATTAAATTCTGTTTCAGAACGTTCTACAGAGAACATTGCTCCAATCTCATGGTTGTCAAATGTTCTGTTATAGTCTGCAAAGAAGTTAGCCTGAATAGCTTTTGAAAGAGAAGTATTGTAATAAACTCTAGAACTACGAACATTCGTTTCAAGAGAATAATAATTATGAACTCCATCATTTACTGTTGTTGGCAGCGCAGCGCTTGCTAAGTGGTTATCCAATTTTTCGTAACCCATTATTCTCGCTAAATCATAAGGAAGCTGAATTTGCTCTGAACTGCTTGAACTTTGATTTCTAGAATATGTTCCTTTAAGAGACAATCCTTTAACAAAAGGAACTTTCCAGTTTAAAGACATATTTACGTTATAGGTAAAGTCACTAGATACTTGCTTAGAACCATTGTTGATAGCTGCAAAATAATTCCATCCTGCAATTGTATTATTAGCATTTGCAGATCCTAATGTACTAGTTGTACGAGCAAATGGAGACATATAATAGTCTTGTCCATTTACAACTGTCTGCCAAGGAATATACTTTGGCATGTGCAGCAGAAGTCCATAATCTGCTTGCTCACCACCAGCTGCAGAACCATAACTGCTGTCATTAATACCAGACGATGCTTTAGTAAATGATTTTTCAATATCACCAGAATTACCAGAAACAGAAGCAGAGAAGTCTAATGAAGTAGAAATTTTTGCTGTAATACCGGTACGGAAATTCCATTTATTATAATCTTGTCTTCCTAAGTTAGCTCCTTGTGTAAAGTAGTTGATACCTGCGAAATAAGTAGCTTTCTCAGTACCACCACTTACGTTCAGAGTATGTTTCTGCTGAATTGCAGGTTTCCAAGCTTCTTGTAACCAATCATAATCCAAACCTTTCATTTCTTCTAATTCACGATCCGAAAAAAGATTTGATCCATTGGTTCCTATATTATTGTTTCCTCTAAAATATCTATTAGAAAATACTCCATATTCATAAGCGCTCATTGTCTTACTATGGCTGACAGCGTCATTTACAGCAAACTGACTAAAGTATGAAAAAGTAGGAACACCGCTTTTTCCTCTTTTAGTCTTAATTACAATTGCTCCCTGAGATGCACGTGAACCGTAGATTGCCGCAGATGCATCTTTTAAAACAGTCATACTCTCAATCTCAGAAGGATCTAATCTATTAAATGCGTCCAATGAAGGTCTACCATTAACAGGGTCAACCTGAATCATGTCATCAATTACAATTAAGGGAGTTTTAGAACTACCATCTTTTGAGAAACCATATGTTTGACGAATTTCAATCGCACCTGCGTCTCCAGGACGACCGCCTCCATCAATAACTGTAAGACCAGGAACCTGACCTCTTAAAGCTTCTGATAAATTTGAAACCGGAAGATCTTGAATATCGGATGCACTAATTGTAGCAATAGCTCCAGTAAGCTTTTCCTTTTTCTGGCTTCCGTATCCAACTACTACAATGTTTTGAAGCTCATTGGAATCTTCAGCCAATTTAACATTTATAATTGTACTGGTTCCAATAGCTATTTCTTGTTTTTTCATTCCGATAAAAGAAAAAACTAAAGTTGCATTTGGTTTTACTTTAATTTGAAATTGACCATTAAAATCTGTTGTAACAGTATTCTTAGTAGATTTTTCTGTAACGTTTACTCCTGGCAGAAGTCCAGATACATTATCAGTTACAGCTCCCGTTATAGTTACTGTACCGCTAGAATTTTGAGCGTAGGTCAATACACTCATCATTGCAAACAAAAGAAAACTACATCTCTTTAAAAGTGCTTGTTTCATAAATGTCTTTTTTTGGTTAGTTTATTAGTGTTAGTTAGTCATGTTTTTAAATGTGATACTCTTAACAGATAAAAATTAAATAAATCTTAAATATATCTTATTAAATGTTTAATTCACATTTATTTTATTCTTCCAAAAATATGACGATACTAGATTACAACCGTCCTGCTCTATCCTGTTTTAATCGTATAATTTCAAAAAAAAACACTATAAAAAAACAATATTAATAAAAAATGAATGAAAAAAATATATGTAATCAAAAAATTGAAGTAAATGTTTGCATTAAATAAAATATCTAAAGCTGTTTGAATTAAAATATCGCAAGATTTTCATCAAAAAACAACTTCTTCTAAATATTCTGTAAAACACCTTTTTAGAAATACTGATACAGAAGCTCTTATAAATACGAAAACGTTATCAAAAATTAATTAAAAATTGTTAAAATCAAATTTATTTCCTATTAAAAAAACTTACAAAAATAAACACAAGACAGTATTAAAAAAGACAAATATTTTTTTAATATCAAAGCAATTTTAAAAGTAAATTCTGATCAATTAAAAATGAATTCATAAAAACAGCTGGGAATTGAGGCAAAAAAAAACACCAAAACTAAATTTTGGTGCTTTTTATAATTCTATTCTGTTTGAGTTTTTAAAATCAAAGTCCTTTCATTGCTTTAAAAACCAATCTTGCGACTTCAATACCGCCAAGCGTTTGAAAATGGGTATTGTCTTTTTGCCCTTCTGGAAAAGCAGGATATTTACCCGCTTCAAAATTCATAAAATAATTTGCAGTTACATATTCCTGTCCTTTGGATGAGAAGAAATTCATCGAAAGTTCATTCAAATCAATATACTTTACATTTAATTCTTTTGCCACAGCAATTGCTGCCTGAGGATAATCACCGTGCACATTAGTCAATTTACCATCTTTCCACGGATAATTTCTTGCAACTGGCGTGAGAACAATCGGAATCGCTCCTTTTTCTTTGGTCTGATTAATAAAAAGACGCAGAAACTCTTTATAGCCTTCAATGTTTACATAACGTTCTGTTTTTTCGACCGATGCATCATTGTGTCCAAACTGCATCATAACCACATCTCCTTTTTGAAGTGAATTGTAAACAGAAGCCCAGCGTCCTTCTTGAAAAAAAGTTCTAGTACTTCTGCCGCCCTTTGCCCGATCGTCAATTTTTACTTCTTTAACATTGCCTAAAATATTTTTGACCAGTTTTAAACTATCCTTCTGGAAAAAAGGCTGCAAAACCTGCCCCCAGCCCACTTGCGGAAATTTCTTGGTTTGATAATTTTCTTCTAATGAATAATCAGCAACGGTAGAATCTCCAATTAAATAAATGGTCGTTACTTTTTGTTTATAATTAAAAGCGCCCAGCACCAGCAAAGAGCACAGTCCGATTAATAAAATTCTAACGTTTTTCATCAATTTACTTATTTGGATTCCATCCGTTTAAAACTAAATCTTTACTATATTTTTTGAGGTCTTCTTTATTTAATTGATGCGACCATGACACTCTTTGAGAAATCTCTTTAGCGCTTAAACCTTTGCTTCCAAATTCTGCATAATAAGCCGTTTTATCTTTATCAGGAAACCTTGTATCAATCCATGCATTCCAACCCTCTGGAATAATATGCGAACCTAAATCTGTATTGATAAAAACAGTTTGAGCATAGGGTCTCCAAGGTCTTCCAAAAAATACTTTATCGACTGATTTGTCTTTGGCTGTAAGCTTACAATCAACAAAAACAAATCCGTAAGTCTGACCTTGCGGCGTTGAAGCAGCCGTAATATAAGAGTTCGTTAAACTTTCGATCGTACATTTATAAAAATAAGCCGTTGCAGCACCGAAAATAAAATCGGTTGTACCATTGATGAAACAGTTTTCAAAATAGATACGCGTTTTTTTTTCGGATAAATAAAGTGTATCCTGATTACCAAGAAGATTGCAGTTCTTTACTATAACACGATCACTTTTAATATGAAGTGCTACCGCCTGCCCTACTCTTCCTGCAGTATTTTCTACAGTAAGATTTTCGAGCGTGCAGTCATTTCCTTTAATCAAAAATGAATAAGATGTTCCCGTTCCAAAAGCAGTCTTTCCTGAGGGATCTTTTTCTCGAAGCGGTTTTCCCGAATAATCATCAAATGAAATAATGGTTTTATTTCGATCAGTTCCTTTTAAAGCGATAAATGCTTTTGAAGCCGGAATCTCCAATTTCTCAACATACTTTCCTGGCTTTATGGTTATTACAACGCGTTTCTCTGAATTGTCTTTTACATTGTTAACCGCTTCCTGAATGGTTTTAAAATCTCCTGAACCATCTTGGGCAACGGTTAAAGCCAATTTATTATCGAGCGTTTGGGCTGAAATTGAAAATGTTGTTAGTAAAAATAATGCTAGAATGTATTTCATAAAGTCTCATTTTAAAGTTTTAGATAAAGTGTATCTATAGAGACGCACCGCAGTGCGTCTACGCCATGTTGATTTTAATTGTTGCTAATAATTATTGATCCAAATGCGTAAGACGCACAGCAGTGCGCCTCTACCAAAAATAGGAATTTACTCTGTAATTTCTAATGCGACATCCAAACCGTCATTTCCCCTTTTCCTTTATTTCCCCATGCAAAATACGGAATCAATTTGACTGGTACTGCAGTTGCATCTTTGGAATTAAGCGGTTTGTACAAAGTTTTATTCCACGAATTATCAGATTTTATGACCGCTTCTGCATCAATGCTTACTAAATTTCTATTATTAAGGGTGAAATTGTTAGTCGTAAATTTCGAATTCACATTTAAAGCTATATCATTTACACTTGTTTTTGCAGGAAGCTGATCTGATTCTAAACAATAAACCAGCGGTCCTCTTTTTACAGCGATTTGATTTTTAACTTCTTCAACCAATGGATTGGCTTCCATTAATTCAACCGGCATTGGAAGATTTAATTCGATCACATCTCCTTTTTTCCACTTTTGATTTAATTTGAAATAAGTGCCGGAAACGATTTTGTCATTACTTTTTAAGTTATTAACTGAAACCGAAGCATTCTGGCTCCAGCCCGGAATTCTTAAAAAGAAATTCTGTAAATCTTTTGGTGCTTTTACAATTTTCAATGTTATTTTTCCGTCCCAAGGATAATTCGTCTGCTGTTCGATTTCGATTTCTTCTCCGTTTAACGATTTTGTTTTCAAAGAATTACTTCCGTATAAATTTACATACAAACCTTCTTTTGAAAGATTGTAAGCATAATTTCCAACTTCGGCAACTGTTCTCGTTACGTTTGGCGCACAACAGTTTGATAAGGCAATATAACCTTCACGTTCATTTCCCCATCTTTGGTGAAACGGCAGATCATTAGACACATTCAGCGGATTATTATAAAGGAATTTTTCTCCTTCCAAATCCATTCCGGAAAGTACGCTATTATAAAGTGCTAACTCTACAATATCAGCATATTTGGCATCTCCGGTAATTTGAAGCATTCTCCAGTTCCATAAAACATTTCCAATATTGGCACAGGTTTCGGTATGAGCCGTTGCATTTGGTAATTGAAAAGGACGGCCGTAAGCCTGGTGAATTTTCTGTACTACCGTTGGATCGTAAGAAGTTCCGTCTGGCGAAACGCCGTCGTATAAAGAACCACAGCCTCCTGTAATGTACATTTTACGGTACGTTACATCATCCCAAATCGATTCCAGATTGTCTAAGAGTTTCTTTTCTCCCGTTTCGGCATACAAATCGGCTACTCCAGCATATAGGTAATTCGCTCTAACAGCGTGACCCATTGCAGTGGTCTGCTGTCTAAACGGAATGCGATCCTGATTGTCATCGGTTCCATCATTTGTAGTTCCTCTAATGTCAATTAAATTATTGGCAAGTTCCAGATATTTCGGATTTTTGGTCGTTCTGTACATTTCGACAATTCCCATATAATGGGACGGACAAATCGCATTTCGAGCCAGTTCCGGTGATGCTTTTTTGTAGAAATCATATAAGAAATCGGCAACGCCTTTTGCAATATTCAAAAAGTTGGTTTTTCCTGTAGTACGATAATGAATACAGGCTGCAGTCATTAAATGTCCCATATTGTATTTCTCAAAACCCAGCTGTTTTTTTACTTCTTCCGGTCCTAAAGTCCCCCAGCGTTCATCAATTAAAACAGGTGTATGAATATAACCGTCTTTGCGCTGTACTTTCGCGAAAAGCGCAATAGCTTTGTCCATTTCCTGATCGAGTTTTTTATCTTTTGTAACCGCATAAGTGGCCGCCATTCCTTCAAAAATCTTGTAGAAATCACCATCATGAAACGAAGGACCTTTAAATGTTCCTTTGCTTACCCCTGCTGCAATTTCGAAGTTTTTGTAAGCATGCGAAATCTCATCGTTATGATACAAATCCCACATATAAGGCAGGGTGTTTTTGGTTTCTACATCAAATTGTTCTTTCCAGAAACCATTTGTCCATTTTACATCTTGTAAGCCAATGCTTTGCAGTTTTGAATACGGACTTTCTGAATTCGCAACCAAACCTTTGTTTTGTGCAAAGATTACTGTTGAAAGAAATAAAGAGGATAGGATGATGTTCTTTTTCATTTTGATTTATATTGTGTTATTGAAAACGCTAATGAAACGGATTTACTTCGTAAAAACGCGGATTATAACGGACTTTTTATCTTCATTCGCGATTTTTTTACGCAGATTTCTCAGATTTAAGCAGATCTGCGCAGATTTTTTTTTTTAGAAAATAGATCAAAAATATATCAGCTTAAATCTGCAAAATCTGCGTGAAATACTTTTATATTATTTTACAAAGAAATTAATTGTTCTGCTCATTGAATCTCCGTCGGCATCTTTTACGGTTAGTACGAAAGAAGCGAATCCTTTTTCAACGGTTGAAAACTGAATTTCTTTTCCTTTTAAAACTACTTTTCCATTTTTAAGATCAGAGAAAGTGTAAACAGGTTTGTTTTCATAACCTTTGAAAAAATTTCCTGCATTTAAAACTTTCTTATCTTCTGAATTCACAAAATAATGAGGCGTTGACAGCCAATCCAGATAATTGTCTAATTGCGTAAAACCATCCTTATCCGTATCTTGATTCGCATCTGAAAAATCTCCTGCTTTTGAATTTTCGTTTAAACCAAAAGCTTTTTCCCACCAGTTTGGCAATCCGTCATGATCGATATCCCAATCTGCTGGGCGGGTTTCTGAAGCAAAGTTTGGCCATCCACCTGCGTCCTGTTCGTTATCAATCATGCCGCCAAGACCACTTTTACTTCCCTTATAAGTAAAAGTTCCTTTTAAAGTTTCACCAATAATTCGGTTATCGTGTTTATCAAAAAACGGCTGATTCGCCCCAACATCTGAAAGTACGTTTTTATAAGCCGCTTTCGCTGACTGCGTTTCTACATAGGAAGGAAAAAATGGTTTATCTACAAAAGTTTCATATTCCACTTTCTCTTTATTTGTAACGGTAGATTTTCTGCCCTTATCCTGAGATTTTTCATCAAAATAACCCGGCATCACATTTCCATCAAAATAATAACGCTGCATTCCTTTTCCAACACCTTCGTGCTGTGCATTTAACGCTACAAAAATTGCTGTTGAAGCTCCCGGTTTATAATAATTATTGACAAAATTTACCTCGTTTGCACCACCGTCTGTTGTTCTTTTTCCCCAGTTGTAAACCACATTATTGGTGATATCCAATCTTCCTGTGTAAAATCCGTCACCGCTTAAACCACCGCCAATACTCCAGTTTCTACCGTAGTTATGAGCCAGTAAGTTATGATGAAAACTACCAATATCACCGCCAATTGTAGCTGCATATCCGTGCATTTTTCCTGCTTCGTATTTATCATGACCTGCCACATTCAACGCTTCAGAAATTAAAGTTCGCTGCAGCGTAATATGATGCGCACCACGAGAACTAAACGATTCGTCTATCGTCCAACTGATCGAACAGTGGTCAATAATACTGTAGTCAGCACCCGTTAATCCCATTCCGTCAAAAGTAGTACCGCCTCCAATTCTTACTTTTAAGAAGCGCACAACACCATCATTTCCAGTCAACCCAATTGGAGCTCTGCTGATGGTAATTCCTTCGCCCGGCGCTGTCTGCCCCGCAATAGTGATATAAGGCTGATTTGCCACTAATCGTGAAGCCAGTTTTATATTTCCTGAAACAGTAAAAACAATCGTTCTCGGCCCAATTTCCTGATTGATGGCATCACGTAAACTTCCAGGTCCGTCATCATTTAAATTGGTTACTTCAATTACTTTTCCCCCGCGTCCTCCAACAGCATAACGGCCGTAACCTTCTGCTCCCGGAAATGCCAATTGGGCAGGCTTAAACGACCACACATTTCCTAAAGTTACTTCGCCATTTGCATCCACTTCATCCACTCTCCAGTAATACGTTGTCCCTGAATATAAGTCAGAAACTGTAAAACTTTTATCTGTCAACTTTCCTTTAAATTCTTTTGAAGATTCTGTTGCATTTTCTACGGCATTTTTATCTTCGCCAAAATACAACTTATGAGCTGCCACATTTTTGATGGCATCCCATTTTAAAGTTAGAGTTTTCCCCACTTCAACATGTTCATCACGGTTTCTTGGTTCAGGAGTACGCGCCTGATTCATTAGGTTTGGCGTATCAATTTCAAAACCATTGATGACGATTTGTTTTACGACATCAGGATTTGAAGTCGGATCGATTTCAAAACGAACAATTACATCTTTGCCTTTTTCTGCATTAAAAGTGATATACGCCATCGCTGCATCAATTTTAGCATTGGCTCTCTGACTCGCATTTACCGTTTGCTGCAGTTTTCCGTTTACGAATATTTTTATCGGAGAAAAAGTTTTTCCTGTAATGACATCAAAAGCGTTATGAAAAGTTAAAAGCGTATGTTTTCCTGCTTTCAATCCGCTGATTTTCAATTCTAAATTTTCAGAAGTTACTAAACCGTCACTTCCTAATTTGTTGTAATGCGGTGCACTCATTCCGACTTTGTACCACTTAGAAGTAAAATTTCCTTTTAACTTAAATGCCACATTATTAAATGATTTTTCAGCTTCTTTTCCTTCGTTGATTACCCAAGAATCATAACTCGGATCGTGAACTTCTTCCAGTCTTCTTTGGAAAAAGTCAAAATCGACTTTTACTATTTGTTTATCAGTATGCTGCGCTGATTGTGCTTGCCCGTTTGTGGTCAAAATGAGCGACAAAAAAGCAGCGCTAATTAATTTCTTTATCATTTTTGTTTGGTAATAGTTAGTTTAATTTTGTTTTTGCTGCTTCAGATTTTCCTAACAGATTTATAATGTCTTTTTTTCTTTCTTCCGGAATAACTTTTAAAACCTTCAATTCTCCATTCAGGAGTTCGGCTTCAACCGTTGTATTTTGTTTCGCATGTAATTTAAAATGAACGTTCCAATCTTTTGGCCAGGCTGGAAAAAGATATATCTTTCCATCAGTTTCCTGCAAAAGCATTTCCTGCATGCCAATCATTCCCGAACCGCCCCAATTATGATCTGGAACCCAGTCAAATCCTGGTCCCCAAAAGGCAGGAAAACGTCGGTCTGAATTCGCCATTTTTAAGGTATTGTATTTCGCGGCTTCTTCTGTTAATCCCAAACGCGCTGCAAAAATATTGTCTTGTTTCCATCCAATATGACTTCTAAATTTTAGAGCATCAGGATCGTATTTCCAAGTGTTTAAAGCCGTTTCTAAATCAGGTTTTCCAATGCTGTAAATTCCCCACGGATAAACTGGATATAATTGCGGCACTTCCGAATTATTCACTCTTTCCCAAGATTTTGCAGGAAGTAAAACTCTATGGTTTTCAATCTGTCCAAAATTTAAAGGCGGAATTCTGTTTTGAAATGCTTTTAAATATTCGGCTTCTTCTTTGGACAATTCTTTTGCAGAAAGGTTTAAAAGATTGGCTGTAATAACTTGCAAAGCCGAAATGGTACTATTGGCATTATTTGCCATTTTATAGGTTTCTGCTCCCGAACCCGGAAAAAGAACCAGTTTGCCGTTTCCGTCCAATGCTTTCCTCCCTCTTTGTTTCGCTAAATATTGATAATGTTCATCAAAAAAACGAAGGCAGCTGATTATGAAAGCATTGTATATCTGAATATCTTCTCCAGCATATTCTTTTTGCTGTAACATCATTTGGCAGAATTCAAAAACCGTGTCCCATTCATATTCCAGCCACGCATTGTATTCCATTCCGGGATCGTAATCTGCCGGACGTTTCCATTCGTATTCTGCAGGATTTGGCAACCCGAAATTTTCCAATTGTTCTGTAAACGAAGCGCCATGATGATTCCAATATACTTTGCTTCTTAATTCGGCATTTTTCTGGAGACTCAAATAATAATCCAGCTGTGATTTCATCATATCAAAATCACCGCTTTTTACCATCGGAAAATAAACCAATCTTTGATTTTGAGCCGTCATGGTTCCTCCTCCCCAATTCCTGAAATCAGGTGTAAAATCTAAATCGGGATTCGTAAAAACGGGATCAACGGTAAACAATCCGCCGTTGAATTTTGTTGGATATTTTCCATAGGCATTACAGCCGAGCATAAATCGAAACAGCTGATAATTTTGTCCGATTTGATAAACCGAATCTTTGGCATTCGATTGCTTTTTCTGAGTAAAAATAAAACTGCGGTTCCAGAAATTATTCCACCATTTTATCGTGTTTTTTTCTGCTTGTTTTGCTGTGTTCTTGTTTACAGAAATCAGACTTTTCAATCCATTATCCCAAGTCGAAAAAGCAGATTGATTGGTATTTAAATAAATTTCTAATGCATGTTTTTTAGATGGTTTTATACTGGACAAATTAAAACCTTTAAAATCTGTCGATTGGTATTTTCCTAGATACGTTCCGTCAGGTTTTAGATTATCGCCCGTCATAAAGCCGCCGAAAGTTAAATTTTTAAGCGGATTTAGCATTTGCTCTTTAACCAATTCCATTTTCTGCTGTTTTACAGCCACATCAAAAACGGTATTTTCCCTGTTTCTATGGTAAAATTTTATGCCGTTATTTTCAAATGAAATCGAATCTTTATAAGTCACAATATCTCCCTGAGGCGCCCATTTATAGGAATTGGCATTATTAGCTTTTCCTTTTGAATCGCGGTTTTTATAACGCCAGCTTTCATAAGAAGCCGTCATTTTTAATGCATTTTTACTTTCTAAATCAACGTGAATTATCGGTTTAAAAACATCTACCCAAAGTTTGATTTTAGTGTCATTCTGCCCGACTAAAACATATCCGTCTTTTAGTTTCAATTCCTGATGAAAACCTGCTGCTCCCTCAAAAGGATTCGGTGTTAACGTCACCTTTACCCTTCCTAATTTCAGCAAAGTATTGTGTTCGTCAAAAGTCCCGCTTCGCGAAAAATAAAAGTACAAATCGCCTTTTTCTACCCATACATTCATACCAATATCTCCGCCTCCCAATGGCATTGATTCTGATGAATTATTGCTCTGCGTTGTCCAAACCTGATTGTAATTTTCGAGCACAGGAACTTGCGCTTTAAGGAAAAGCGTAGTGAAGAGAAGTATGTATTTTATGTATTTCATTTTTTTTTTCTTTCCTGCAAGGCTATTAAATTTTCTCTCTCGCAGATTTAGCTGATTGAGCAGATTTACCGTGATTTTTGTCATTTCGACGAAGGAGAAATCTTCACAAGTAGCTCCGCAATCTTTGTCGATCTTGCAACGAAGATTTCTCTCCCGAAGCCTCGGGATCGAAATGACAAACTAGACGCCAAAACTCATAACTCATAACTCATAATTACCATTCATCTGTTCTAAAAGAAGAAACCGGCAAACCGCCCGCACTAAACAATTCCGCTTTTACAAAATCCTTCCATAAATAACGGATAGCAACTGGCTTCTTTACTTTATCCGAAGTTAAAACCACTGATTTTCTTCTCACTACCGTTTTTGCCGGATAGAAAACTTTATCTTCTCCCGCTATTTCAAAACCTGTTACTTCTTTATCATAAGAGGTAATTCCGTTGGCAACATCATCAAAAGAAACGGTGACCGAACCGTCTTTTATTTCCATTGATTTGTATTTCGGACTTTCGAATTCGAAACCTTCGATTCCGTATGTTTTTGCCAAAGCCTGAAACGCCAGTCGGTTTCCTCCTTTTTCTTTGTCCATTGGGTGAATGTTATTTTCTTCTCCAACGTCCATTAAAACCGCCATTCCCGAATTCGGAATTTCCTTTGAAGCTTTAAACTGCGCCTCTCTCAAATAAGCCGAATTGTATTTCTCCAAATAATCTTTTGGATGAAAAGAGGCATAATTAAACGGCGCTATCTGAGCGTAGTAAAAAGGGAAATCTCCCTGTTTCCACAAAGCTCTCCAGCTTGAAACCATTTTTTTCATTAAAGCAGTGTATTCAGATGCTCTTTCGTAATTCGATTCTCCCTGATACCAGATACAGCCTTTTATTCCGTAACCAATTACAGGCGAAAGCATTCCGTTAAACAAAGTTGTAGGCACACGATTTGGATCTTTTGCCAATTCTTCTTTTGTTGTTGGAATTTTAGCGCTGGCGAAATCTTTCAGCATTTCCTGATTCATCCACGCTTCCATGCTTGAACCTCCGTAAGAAACATGAATCAATCCAACCGGAACGTCTAAAACTTCCTGTAAAAGCGATCCAAAATACCAAGCCGTAGCGCTAAAATTAGAAGTTGATTTTGGCGAAGCTACTTCCCATTTTCCTTCAAAATCCTGCAAAGGTTCTAAAACAGTCGCACGCGGAATGGTGATTAACCGAATGTTTTTATTGGCTGCTCTTACGATGATTTCGTTTCCGTTTTTAACCGGCTGTCCCTGAAAACCTTTCAAAGGCATTTCCATATTCGATTGCCCGGAACACAACCAAACTTCGCCGATTAAAACATTTTTAACGATCACTTTTTCGCTTCCTTCAACAACTTCAATTGTAAACGGACCACCAAATGACGGCGTTTGCAAAGCTGTATTCCATTTACCGGAGTTGTCTGCTTTTATCTTGTAGGTTTTAGAATCCCACGAAGTTTTTACTGTAACATTAGTGTTCTTTTCTGCCCAGCCCCAAATTGGCGCATTTGACTTTTGCTGCAGCATCATGTTATCTGTAAACAATGCCGGCAGTTTGATTTTGGCATTCATTTGAATGGTTGCCAGAAATGCAATTACAACAACAAAAATGTTCTTTAAATTTTTCATTTTACCTTATGCTTTTAATTCTAAAAATTTGTGCCGCTCCTCTGGAGCTAAATTATTCTTATATATTATTTTCTATAAATATTTCGCTCTTCCAGAGCTTGTCTTTGTCTCGAAAAAAGTCATGTCTTTTTAAAATAAAAACATGTCTTTAAATATTCTACAAATATTTTAACCTTCCTAAATAAGTCCCAGAGGGACTAAACATTTATAGAAAAAACGATACCATCACACAAAAGCTCCATCGGAGCGACATCTTTATCTGATTTCAAAACAATTAAAAAATGCTTTTTTTGCCATTTTTCAATTGCCTCCAGCTTTAGCTGGAGGTTTTCAGATTTTCTCTATCTAGGGCTTTAGCCAAACTAATTAATTGAATAAAGCCCAATCCGAATTTTCTACTAAATCTCCAGCTAAAGCTGGAGGCAATTGCTTTTATTTTTCTTTTACAAACTTAACCGGCCCGAACAACCCTGCTTTAAGCAATGGCTCTCCTTCTAAACGATATGCTGCATTTGTCCACGTTAATCGCTCTTCTTTTGGCAATTTTTGATCGCCCGTTAATCGGTTTGCCCAAGTGTTTGTAACCTTTATTTCTATTGTGTTTTTTCCTTTTTTTAATGCCGATGAAATATCTGTTCTTAAAGGAAATGTCCAAATGGTACCGCAATCTTTTCCGTTGATTGTAATCTCGGCGATATTAGAAATTTCACCTAACTCTATCCAGATTTTATCTGACGTTTTTCCTTTCCAGATAAAATCTTTTTTATAACTGACAGTTCCTGAATAATATTTAATTTGTTCATTTTCAGAAGTACTCCAGTCAAAAAGCTTATCGATTTTGATCGTTTCTTTCGGGCCTTTAAATGCTGGATCAAATTGCAGATTCCAGTATTCATCTAAAGTCTGAACCGTTTCAAATTCTGAATTCTTTTGATCGGATTTTGCTGCAACTTCCTTTGTTACTTCTTTAAAAATCACAAAACCAGATTCATTTTCATTTAAGTTAATTGAGACAATTGTTCTGCCGTTTTCGATTTTCCAATTGGCCGTTGTTGAAGTCTTATCGGTTACAGGATTGTACCAAACCGGAACTTTTCCCTCAACTCTAAACGAAGCTTCAAAAGACCTTTTTTCTCCTTTTTGATTGGAAATAAAGTACACATCTTCCGTATCCGATTTGCGGTGCGTCCATGCAATTGTTTCAGAATCGACTCTGTTTAAATTCGGGAAATAAACGTCCTGCGTGATTCCAATGGAAGCAAAATCATTTTCTAAATAAGGCAGTTTAATAACCGTTCCTTTTCCGATTTTCCAAGATGATGCGTTTGAATTCCAAATTTCATCTACTACCTGCTGCCATTTTTTATAATCTTCATTCGATTGTAAACCAGGTTGCAAATTCGGTTTTTCATCTATAAAAATGGTGGCGCCGTCTTTTACTAATTGCACTATTTTTTCGGCGGAAGCCAAAGAAATCATTTTGTTTGGTGCCATTTTATGACTTCCCGGAAACAATAAAGCACCGTATTCGATTCCACCTCCAAAAGAGATTTTTCCGTTCTCCATTTTGGCACGATTTATCAAAACATCCGAATTGAATGAATCGTATTGATACCCATTCAACGCATTTATCCATTGCGATAAATCGGTTAAATTTTTAGAATACGATACTTCTTTCGGCATTTTAGCGCTTGGCTGTCCTTCATTTTTTAACCTGATTTCTTCGCTTGCAACACGTTCTTTTCCAAAAACATTCGGAATAAATGGCACTAAACGATCAGGCAAAACAGAACGAGAAGGCAGCTCTTCGCCGATAAAAACAGCCAGATCCACTACAGGTTTTCCTTTTTGCAATTGGAATTGTACTCTTTGGCAATACTCAAACCACGCTTTTCCGGGTTCCCACCAAGTCTGGTCTCTTTGAAAATAACTTCCAATTCCGTCTAAAGTCATTCCCGGTTTCCTGTCAATCCACGGATTATGAACAAAAACGTGATAGAAAAAACGGTTAATTCCTAGCGCATAATTTCTGTCGGCAATCACTTTTAAATTTCCGGGATGCTCGTCCCAATCCATTTTTAAAGCCGTAAAAGCCTCGGCCTGAATAATATCTTTTCCATAAATATGTCCGCCAGAAATAGCGTCTAACATATCATTTGGTTTGTCGTGCGTTGGGCTTTTCAGCCAAAATTCACCGCTTGGATAATCGATATATTTAAAATGCAGAAGTCCGTCGCTCATCATTGTTGGCGCGACATTTTCTGAACTGAATTTGACATTCGAATCATCCGCAATTTTTCTTAAAGTCCCGAAGAAATTCTCTGCAACTAATTCTGAAATCGTTTTTCGAACATCGTATAAAACCTTTTCTGAAGTCTGAATATCTTTTACTGGAATCCCAGCCATAACCGGAAGATAATCAACAATATCGTAACCTCTTCTGGTTTTAAATTCGACTCTAAAAACAGGCGACCAGTTTTGACTGCCGCATTCCCAGCTGTCCATGTGCAGAATTTTAACCACTTTTGAAGCCAATTCAGGTCCGGCAACGCGAAGCATTTCTCCAAACCAATGATCCAGCTGAAAACGAATCGCTTCCGAATTAAATTTGTCCACTTCCAGACCTCTTCCTCCGCCTGCTGTAGCATTTTCGTGACCTGTAGAAGTGTGTCCAAAACGGATTATTCTCCAATTCGCTTTCGCGGCAGCTTTCCAATTCAAAACCCCGTCTGCGTTCACAAACTGTGAAATATTGATCATTTTTGATGGATCAATACAGTCTGAAGTGGTAATTTCTTTCTCTGTAACCTGCGGACTCAATCTCCAAATCGCAGCTGATTTTCCCTGATAATTATCGATTAAAGGTTCGTTTGACAAATAGATTTTTGCCACTTTTAAACCTTGATTCCATTTGGCAGGATCTAAATCTTCTGCGCCTGGTTCTGTACCTTCCGGATCGTAAACGAATCTAAAATATTTAGCTTTTGTGGGTACAATGCTGTGGGTATAAAACGCATCAACATCCTGCCAGCCGTGGCGCGGTGTTGTTAATCTTCCTAAACTTTTAAAATTCACTCCGTCATCGCTGTATTCTACTATTAAACGATGCGCCTGATAATTATTTCCTTTGGTTTCAATCTGGATTGATTTACACAAAAACGGCTTGTCAAATTCGTATTGAATCCAGCCTTTTTTGGGCATTCTGAATTGTCCGTCTTTTTCTGATGAACTTAAAATCGAAGCATCTGATTCCGGATTTGTAGATGTTATTTTTGGACGTTTTTTATTCGAAGTAATAAAGCTTTCTTTTACCGGAATGGCAAACGTTGCAATATCTTTATAATAGTCTTTGTAATGATTTGGAACCGCTAATTTTACGTTTTTAAAACTGTTTCCGCTTACGATTGTATCTTTCCACACCACTTTTTGCATTGACATTTCCGGCGTAATCCAAGGCCCTCCGGCAACGGCAAAACCATCGGCGGGATGAAAGGCGATTTTTACTCCTATTCGGTCTGCTTCGGTTAAGGCAAAACGAATTAACTCCCAGAATTCTTTGCTCAACTGCAAAACCGGCGGCTCCATCAATGGCGGATTTGCAGGCCCTTTGATGGTCATTAAATATGCACCTTCGATCCCGCCTTTTTTCATCGCTTCCAGATCAGCTGTAATTCCTTTTTTAGAATACGCGCTTTGCATCCAATACCAATATACCCAAGGTTTTGAGGATTCGATTGTAGGCTGAAAAAAGCTGTTTTCTTTTTTATGGATTTCCTGTGCGGAGACGAAGCTCGCAAGGAGAAGGATAAAAAAGAGGTGTTTTTTTTGAAACATTTTTATTGTTTTATTACAATCTGCCAAATCTGCTAAATCTGCGGGAAAAATTTACTCTCGCAGATTTGGCTGATTTAGCAGATTTTTTGATTTTTCATCTTTTTGTCATTTCGATCCCGAGGCTTCGGGAGAGAAATCTCCGTTAGGAGCTCGACAAAGATTGGCTTTTCTTTGCGGAGTTTCTTACGAAGGTTTCTCCTTCGTCGAAATGACAAACTGTACTTTTTAATTCTTAATTTTTAATTATCAATTAATATTTAAACTTTTTTAAACTATTTTCTAATTCATTTTTTGAACCGCTGAAAGGCGTCAAATAAAAACTATATTGATAATCTCCTGACTTAATTTGATATTGTTCTATTGGCTGTGCAACCAATGTCCAGCTGTCATTTCCTCCCACTCCCATCTGCATTAAATCAATATTTAGAGTTAAGAATCCCGGATCTTTCAGATCGTACGTATGACCTGAAGAACTTAAGTTTTCCTGTGTATACGGCCACGCGCTCATGCTTAAAACTTTGGTATCGTTTACCACTAGAAATCCGTTGTTTTTCTGCGGAGTTGTCAGCGCCATCCATCTTACATCGCATCGGTTTCCGTTTTCCTGTGGTTTTGGGTAATGCTCGATAAAATCATTTATTGGAAGTGAATATTTCCCAACAAACGAGCCAAAACTTCTGTCGCTGTAATTTTCCAATTCTCCTTTTCCGTACCACGAAATCTGATCGAATTTTCTTTGCACTCCCATCTGCATTCCGATTTTTGGAATGTTTGGCAGTTTGTTCGATGCTTTTAAACTGTAATCTACTTTTATCAATCCGTTTGGTAAAATATTATAGACCACATTTACGCTTGCGCTGTCTTTTATAATTTCGTAATCACTTGTAATTTTAATTTCTGAAGCCGATTTGTCTATTGTAATGTTTACCAATTTTGGTTTTGCTTTGTACCATTGTTTCAACAGCTTTTGCGATTTCCAACCTCTTTTATCATTGTCTGTAAGCGGTCTTACGAAATTAGGCAGCAATGGAGCAAAAACCTGTTCTTCACCATTAAAAATATACGAACTCAAAGCTCCGTTTGCTTTGTTGATGTTAATGTCGAAATTTTTTCCTTTGATTTTAAAATCAGAATCGGATTCTGAAACGTTTAAAGCCTCTTTTTTAGTTTCAGGCGAAACTGCTGCTTTCTTTTGCAGCACAAATTGATCTTCCGCGACAGCGTAACCTTTTGAAGCCCAAAGTTCTTCTTTTGAAAGCTGGAATTCTATATTCAAAATATACTCGGCATCGGCTTTCATTTTTGGCAGATACTGGCTCACATTTAAAGTTGTGGATTGCCCAGCTTCTAATTTGAATGGTTTTAATATTTGTGTTTTGATTACATTTCCGTTTTCCAAAACTTTTAAAACCGGAATATAATCTTCTAAAGATTTAACGGCCTGACGGTTTTTGATTTCTAACTGATTTCCGTTTAAAGTGGAAACCGCTGGCTGATAGACCCATTTATTCTCAAAAATCGATCCTTTTGGTTTTCCGTTAGAATCTACAATTCCTTTTGTATTGAAGTTTCCGTCATGGTATTTTTCGCCAAAATCTCCTCCATGGGCAAAATAATTCTGACCTGATCTTGAATCGAATTTTACCAATCCCTGATCTTTAAATTCCCAGATGCAACCGCCGATAACTCTTGGAAGCGAACGGAATTCATCCCATAATTCTTTTAAATTTCCAACTGAATTCCCCATCGCATGAGAATATTCAACAAAAATAATCGGACGCGTATCTTTCTTTTGATCTACTAAAAATTTTGGTGTGAAAACGCCCGGATAAAAACGGCTGACCATATCTACATACGAATCATCCTGCGGATTTTCGAATCGGTAAGCGTGATCGATTGTTTTAGGATATCCTGGATCCAGCGGATCGATGTAACCGTCTAATTTTGCATTTCCCTGCGCTGGTTCGTAATGCACCGGACGCGTAATGTCGAAATCGTGAACCCAGCCCGACATGGCGGCGTGATTTGGCCCTTTTCCGCCTTCGTTACCTAAACTCCACATCACAACTGACGGATGATTTTTATCTCTTTCCACCATTCGGATCATACGCTCCATATAAGCATTTGTCCAAAGCGGATCGTTGCTTAATTTTCCGCCAATTCCATGTGTTTCCTGATTGGCTTCGTCCATGACCATGATTCCGTATTGATCGCATAATTCGTAAAAATACGGATCGTTTGGATAATGACTTGTACGTATAAAATTGAAATTGAACTTTTTAATCGTGGTAATATCTTGTTTGATATCTTCTCTCGTAACGGCTTTTCCTCTTGTTGGATGATGATCGTGACGGTTTACGCCATACACATAAGTTTCTTTTCCGTTGATGAGCATTTTACCATTTTCTTTTGAAAATTCAATCGAACGGAAACCTACTTTACAGCTTTTGGCTTCGGTAATAGTTCCGTTTTTATCTTTTATGGAAATGACCATTGTGTATAAATTCGGTTCTTCTGAACTCCATTTCTTCGGATTTTTGATGGTTTCCTGAAAGAATCCAAAACGCACATTGTCGAGACGAGGATAACTTTCGTTGATTAAATCGATTACGGGTCTTTGAAGCGGTTCTTTGAAAACAGCCTGGTTATTAGCATCGTATAATTGAACATTCATCGTGTAATCTTTGACTTTTTCTCCTGTAAGATTCTCCACTTTCGGACGCAGTTTGAAAATCGCATCGGTATATTGTTTGTCTAATTTGGTTTGAACAAAGAAATCCTGAATGCGTAATTTCGGCTCTGCCATAATGAAAACTTCACGCTGGATGCCGCTCATGCGCCAGTGATCCTGATCTTCCAGATAAGAACCATCTGCCCAGCGAATTACCTGAACCGAAACAACATTTTCTCCTTCTTTTAAATAAGGCGTAATATCAAATTCTGATGGCAGAAAACTGTCTTCTCCATAGCCTAAAAATTCTCCGTTAAGCCAAACCTGAAAACCAGAACTTACGGCTCCAAAATGCAATGTAACTGTCATGTCTTTCCAGTTTGCCGGAACGGTAAAACTGCGTTGATAAGAACCAATTCCGTTATAATCTTTAGGAATATAAGGCGGATTTATTGGTCGAAACGGATAAACGGCACTTTTGTAGATTGGATTGTCATAGCCTTTCATTTCCCAATTGGAAGGCACTTCGATTTTATCCCAGCCCGAAACGGTACTTTTATAGAAATCTTTTGAAGCTTCTTTAAGGTTTACGGCATATTTAAAATCCCAATCGCCGTTCAGCATTTGGATTCGGCTTTTGGTTCTGTCGCCTTTTAGAGCGTCTTCAACAGAGGTATACGAATAAGCAGTTGCTCTCGAAGGCTGCCTGTTGATGCTGGTAACCGTTGGGTCTTCCCATGGTGCAAATTGGTATTTTTTATGCAATTCAGGAACTCCTGCCGGTTCTCCTGTAACGGATTGGGCTTGAGTTGTGTAAGATGCTAGAACTAAAATGTAAAATGCATACGTCAAAAATCGTAATCTGAAAAATGGATTATTGTAATTTGATTTTGATGCTAACATTGTTTTTATATTGTTTTTCATTATTATTAATTCAATTGTCCCTACAGGACAAAATTTCCTTTGCGATAATTTGTTTTTTCTACCGACCAGTGCCTCCTAACGGAGTCTTTTTTGATTTTTGGTTAAGAGTATTATGTTTTTCTCATAACGCATAACGCATAACTCATAACTACTTTTTAACCTTCACTGGCGGAGCCACAAAATTCAATTTGCTTTTTCCTAAATCTTTAGAAGTTGCGATTGCGATTCCTCTTTGTTCTGCTTTGTTTACTGCGCAATAGAAATGATACACAACACCATCATGTTTTACTACGAACGATTTATGCGCAAACATATCATCGTAAGGTTCAGAGGATTTAACCAAATCGTCGCCTTTCCAATCGGTCCAGTTTACTAAATCATTTGAAACTGCAAAACGGTTAAATGCACCTTGATTCCACCCTGTCCAAAAAGCTCCAAAATAGAACATCACCCAAGTATCATTTATACGCTGAATATAGGCATCTCCAGAGATTCCTTTATGATGATTGATTAATGGTTTATCGCCATAACGTTTCCATTCTTTCATATCGTTTGATACTGCCATAGCAATACGTTCTGCACCTTTAGCCGGATTTATACTATCACCGCGGGCATTATAATACATGATAAAATTATGTCCTGTCAGTTTATCTTTATCACGAATCACACTGTTTTTGTACATCGTACTATTATCCCACCATTTTGCGTCTTTGTCTTTTGGCGTTAAAACGGGATTTTCTAATCTTTGAAATTCGTGCGGTTTTGTCGGTGCTTCTTTCGTATACGCCATTCCAATTGATAGAACACCTGCTTCGTAACCTTTGCTGTCTCCGCCAAAATAGCTCATCCAATATTTGTCATCGTATTTTTCCCATTCGTAGCTACCGCCCCAAGTTGGATCTTGCAACGAAATATATCCTGCTTTTTGGTTGACATCCCAATGTTTTTCATTTTCTGAGAACGACATTACTTTTCCTAAATGTTTCCAGTCTAACAAATTATCGCTTTCTGCTAGCCAGGTTTCATATCCTCTTCCATCGTAAATTAAATACGTCATATACCATTTTCCGTCTTTTCTGAATACGCTCGGGCAATCCATTTTATAGGAGTTGTCTGTTGGAACCATCACCAAACCGTATTTATAAGGCGTTTTGATTTCTTCGTAAATCTCCTGCATTACGGTGTCGTTGATTTCTCTTTTCTTGTATTTGGTTGCACAGCTGGTTATGGCAAGTGCTGAAATAGTTAGAATTAGGTATTTAAGTTTCATTTTTTATGTGTGTTTATGGCACGCGGATGACGCGGATTAAACTGATTTACACTGGTTTTATTTTTTGTTTCACGCAGATTTAAAAAGAATTTTGGCAGATTTTAAATTAAATAATCTGCGTCAATCCGTTTAATCTGTACAATCTGTGGGCTATTATTTCAACTCTTTCAAACGCGACTCCATCACGTCTTTGTTCAGTTTTACTTTTACCATTCCTGTTGGATGAAATCTTCTCTTTAAATCGATTGCATTGTACACTATTGTATAAACATCATTTCCTTCTGGGATTAAGCATAAAGGCGTTCTCATAATATCCCACCATTTATCAACTTTGGTTTCTATTGGAAGATAATGCGCTTCTGACCATTTAACGCCGTCTGCTGATAATGAATAGGCAATCATATTTGGTAAATGATGTCCCCAACCGTCTGGGCCTCCGTCAAAAATAGCGATGTACAAACCGTTTGGTAATTGACTTACGATTGGATTTTCAACAAATTGCGGATGCATCGTTTTAATAGGTTCCAAACCTTTGTTCATTCTTTTCCAGGGTCCTTCTAAACTTTTAGATTCGGCTAAAGCCACAAACCAGCCTTTGCCGGATTTCTTTGGATAATCGGCCCACGAGTTAAACGGATACGCACCGCTGTAAAACCCGAAATATTTATCGCCGACTTTATACGGAAAAAACGAAGCAACTCCCTGACGGCCTTCCCACGGCTGAGAATCCAATCCCGGTTCCATGATAATTCCCATATCTTTATAAGGGCCGCCAATTCCGTTGATACCTTCAACAGTTGATTCGCATCTCCAAATTCTTCCAAATGAATGATTTGGTTCTATTTCTTTACTTACCGTATAAGCCAAATAATAGCCGTACCATTTATTAGCTTTTTCGTTAAAAACAGGCATATACGACCAAATGGCTGCACGGCGATCGTTCATCGGGTTATCATCTTCGGTTACGGCGTAAGTTCCGCTCGCTTGATAGATTGTAGATTCTCTTTTCCATGTGATTGCATCTTTACTTGTCCAATGTCCGATTCTGGTTTTTACACGATCGTAGTAATAATCTACACCAATTTCTCCCGCTCTTTCGGTTGGAAACATATGATAGGTATCGCCTACTTTCACCACACGTCCGCCCTCAAAACCTCCCTGAATTCCTTCTGTCCCAGACATTCCTTCATCAATGACGGGTTTGTTTTCTCCGCCGATAATTTCGAATAGCGGTTTTTCATCTGAAAATCCTTCGACAATAAAAGTTGGGTTCCAAAGTTTTCCGTCTGGCATTTCTGCATTTCGAGAAACTAAATTTTGATTCTGTTTTATTACTCCTAAAATGACGAATGGCTGGTATATTGGAGTGATTGTATGCGTTCCTTTAGGATAAGAAACCGCATAAACATTTATAGGCGATAAACCTGTTATAGTTAGACCATTTTCAAGTACTAATTTGACAGCGTTTCTAGGCGTAAATTCAGCTGTATCTATACGCTCGTAAATACCAACCAAGACCTGAACTGGTTCTTTGAATTTTAATTGTAATGGAGCATTCTTTCCCGTAGTACTTAAGGGAAGTTCAATTCCTGTTAAACCCTGTAATTCCGGAGCTAAACGAACAATATTGTGTTTACTTTCTGAGAATACATGCGCATATTGAGCTGTTTTAAACGTTTTGTAATTGGATTTTACAATTTCGAATGAAGCTGGTTTCCATGCTGTTTGGGCATTTGTTTGTAAGCATAAAAGAAACAGCGCTAGAAAAGCAGTTTTTAATTTGAAATTGTATTTGTTATTTTTTGAAAACATTGGTTTTTTATTTTTTATTGATTCTAAATTTTCTTCAATCTTATCATTTCGACGAAGGAGACCCGAGCGATAGCGAACAGGCGAAGCAAATCTCCGTAAGTAGCTCTGCAAAGTATTTCCTCTCTTTATCGAATATTGTCGCGGAGATTTCTCCTCCGTCGAAATGACAAAACTGACGTTACAATCTTTGTGGTTACGAGTGTGATTTCTCTCCCGAAGCCTCGGGATCGAAATGACAAACTGGACGTTACAAACTAAGAACTATTTACTATTTACCATTTACTAGTCACTAATTACTAATTACTAATTCACTAAGAACTCAAATCGCTTTATAACTCACTTTATATTCTACATTCGGTTTTACAATCAACTGGTATTTATTTTTTGCTAATGCTGTAATCGTTCCTGAGTTTGTTTTTGGTTTGCTGGCACTTTCAAAAATTAATTTTCCTTCTCCTTCACCTGCTTTTACTTTAATTTCTTTGGTACTGCAATACAATGAAACTTCCCCATTTGGTGTTGGCACTTTTCCTTCCATCCATTGTAAACCTCCCAGATTTGGTTTGATTTCATATTCTGAATATCCCGGAGCGGTTGGTTTTACACCTAAATAATATTTTCCTAATAAATAAATCGGACTTGCTCCCCAAGCGTGGCAAAGGCTTTTCCCGTAAGGACGACCATACATCGTTAAATGTTCCGTTCCTTTTTTATTTGGATTGTACTCTTCCCAAAAAGATGTCGCACCCTCATTCAGCATGCCGCCCCAGTAGTCCTTCATTTCTTTTAAAACGTAATCCTGTTCGCCCATCGCACACAACGCTTCCAACTCGTAAAAACGCATATATGGAGTTGTGATTTGAAGAACATCTTTATTGAGCAAAACCTTATTTTTTACGCTTTGTTTTTGTTCTTCATTAAAATAATTGAAGAAAATACCGAACATATTAGCGTATCTGGTTACAATATCCTGCATTTTACCGTCGATACGCTGGTGTTTCATCACGTTTTCTTTTTTATCCCAAAATACCTCAAATAACTTTGTTTTTAAATCTTCGGCTAATTTTTCATACTGTTTTTGGTCTTCCTTTTCTCCTGCAATTTTAGCACTCACCGCCATCGCTTCTAAACTTCTGGCTAAAAGCATTTGCTCAAAACTAACCTCGCCGGTTTTGGGTAATCCGTTGGCCCAATCAATAAAAACCCAGTCGCCTTCTAATGGTTCCAGAAATCCGTTTTTGTTTCTTCTTTCTAAACAAAACTCCATCAGCGATTTCATTCTCGGATAAAAAGTTTGAATAAATTTTGTGTCGCCCGTGTGCAAATAATAATCGTAAACGCCAACAAACCAATACAGTGAATAATCCATTATGATATTAATATGAGCGGTCACAGGTTCTTTACCACGAAGTGCCAGCAGCGTACGTTCTACAGAAGCCGAATCAAAGAATAAATAATAATTCATTAAATAACTTTGATAAGCGTCGCCAGACCAAACCCAGCGGTCGCGTTTAATTCCGTCTATAAAAAATTCACGAGAGGTTAAATGCATCGTGTACGCCGAAACATCCCAAATTTTATTCAATTGTTGATCTGATGATTTGAATGCACCACGATAGTCTAATGGCAGATATTCATAAAGCATTGAAATTGAATCATACTTTACTCCTGCATCTGCCTGAACCTGAACATAACGAAATGCCTTTGAACCATCATGCGTGTAGGTTTCCGATTGTTTTCCATCAAAAGATAAATGATCCAGTGTTTCGCATTTGACAGAATCCAGTGCTTCTTCACGAGATTCACCATAATACAATGCTACTTTGCCTTTGCCTTTTAAGCCGTGAATTTTAATATAACCAAAGGTTTCTTTTCCAAAATCTATTAATTGACCGGCTCCTGCTTTTTCTGTTTTAACTGCACTCAAAGGTTTGGTCGTCAGTCTAAATTCAGAAGGTTTGTTTTCTGGCGAATAAAAATTCCAGGAACCAACTGGTACCCATGGAGTTCCAGACTGCTGTGCTTTTCCGGCTTCGTCAATCCAAAGTTTATCTTCGTTGGTTACTTTCCAAGAAGCATTAGATTTAACATATTTACCATTAATAAAAATAGCCGGCAATACTTCCTGATTGTAAACTTTAAAAGAAATTTTGTGTTTTCCTGCAGGAATTTTTATTGATTTTGGCTGTCCGTAAATCTGGACACCATCTAAAAGCAATTGAAAAGATCCTTCTGAAAAGATTTTTGCCTCGTCCGGTTCCGGAATATCAACTTCTGTCTGAAAAGTTACCAATGCATACGGACTGTAATATTGCCAAAGCGGCGGAAATACCGCTTCGCGTTCTGTACGTCTTACCTGCATTTTATTGCTCAACCAAATTTCGAAATCGCCTGGATACCAGATCCATGTCGCTTCTTTTGATTTTTCTTGCGCTAATAGGAAAGTCGAAGGAAATAAAATAACACAGAAAAACAAAAATCTAAAAATGGAAAATCGGCTTTGCATATCTTTTTTTTTGGAGCTAAAGATAAGTGTTATTTTTACATTTCACAACCTGCTGTGTCCTGTTATTTTATAAAAGATTGCGATGTTTGATAATTTTTAAGGAAAAAATTACGAGTTATAACTTTTTTAGTACTAAAAAAAACGATCTGCCAATTTTTTATTGAACACTGATGAAACGGATTTTAATAATTTAGGATTTTTGTCATTTCGATTCCGAGGCTTCGGGAGAGAAATCTCCACAAGAAGCTCGACAAAGATTGGACTTTCGTTGCGGAGTTACTTGCGAAGATTTCTCCTTCGTCGAAATGACAATGATTGTGGCTATTTTGTATAAAAACTAATCTAAGCAATCATTTTCTCGGAATCATTTTCATCTTCTAAAATATAATTAGAAGGTGTTTTGCCTAAATGCTTCTTAAACATATAGATAAAAGCACTGGTAGTTTCGTAACCTAAATTGAAAGCAATTTCTTTAATAGATTGTTTTTCGCCCAAACGTTTTATGGCTTCCAACAATTTTAAGCGCGTGCGCCAATCGCTGAAATTCATTCCCAATTCTTTAATAAACAAACGCGATAAAGTTCTGGTGCTCATAAAAGATATTTCGGCGTAATAGTCGATTGTATTTTTGCTCGCAACATCGTCCATTAAAAGTTCGACTACTTTTTGTAATCTTTCGTGATTGGTTGTTGGCAAAAAGGTTGCACTTGGTTCAATTAAAGCTAATTCATCTAAAAAAACACCCACAATTCTGCTTTGAGAAGGCGTAAGATTTCCTTCTGTTCCAAAAGAAATGATTTTAAACACCAACTGTTTTAAAAACATCGGAATATCAAAAGAAAAACTATTTGTTGATAATCCTTCCATGGCAGACGGATCTATAAAAACGCTGTAATAATTAACGTCTTTCTGAAACGTAACCTGATGTTCTACTCCGCCCGGAAGCCATAAGCCCTGCAACGGATTCACAACCCAAATGTGGTTGCCCACTACAACGTTCATTACGCCACGAGTTGCATAGATTAACTGGCCTCTTGGATGTGAGTGCGAAATACACATTTCGTTGGTTACCATTTCGGTGTAGCCAATAACAGGAATCGAAGGATCAATTCTGTATCCATGCTCCTGCGCCATTCGATATGTCCGAATCTGGTTATTCATTGTCCAAATATAGCAATTCTGACATTACTATTCTTTTGATCTTTGTAAAAAATAATACAGCTGTTGTTTTTAAACCTAATTTAAGAATCAAAAATTACCAAATGGACACTATTAAAGCAAACCCCGAAATAGTTAAAAAAACCACCTACTCGATCTTATTCATTATAAGTTTTTCGCATCTGATCAATGATCTTTTACAGGCTGTAGTGCCTTCGATTTATCCGCTTATAAAAGAAAATTTTAGTTTAAATTTCACACAAATCGGAATTATTACTTTGACCTATCAAATGGTGGCTTCTATTTTACAGCCGTTTGTGGGAATGTATACCGATAAAAACTCAAAACCTTATTCTTTAATAGTCGGAATGTGTTTTACCATGGTTGGCCTTTTTCTGGTTTCAATCGCTTCCAGCTTTGTTTACTTATTGCTATCAGTAAGTTTAATCGGAATTGGATCTTCGATTTTTCATCCGGAATCTTCACGTGTGGCGCATTTGGCTTCTGGTGGCAAGAGAGGTTTGGCGCAGTCTATTTTTCAATTGGGGGGAAATGCCGGAAGTGCTGTCGGACCTTTATTAGCAGCGTTTATCGTAATTCCGCACGGACAATCTTACATCGCTTGGTTTTGTATTATTGCTCTAGTTGGAATTTTTGCTTTGTATAAAATTGCGATTTGGTATACGGCACATTTATCTGAAAGAATGGCTAATAAATCGGCGCACCAAATCGAAACGCATCATTTATCTAAAAACCGTGTAATTGCTTCGCTGATTATTTTATTGGTACTGATTTTCTCTAAATACTTCTATATGAGCAGTATCACGAGTTATTATACTTTCTTTTTGATTGATAAGTTTCACATTACAATTCAGCAGTCACAAGTATATTTATTTCTGTTCTCAGGTGCTGTTGCCGCAGGAACTTTGATCGGCGGACCAATTGGAGACCGATACGGAAGAAAATATGTAATCTGGGTTTCGATTCTTGGAGTTGCTCCTTTTACAATGTTACTGCCTTATGTTTCTTTATTTTGGGTTGGAACTTTATCTGTAATCATCGGATTGATTCTTTCTTCTGCATTCTCTGCAATTTTAGTTTATGCAACTGAATTAATGCCCGGAAAAGTTGGACTTGTCGCTGGTCTTTTCTTCGGATTTGCTTTCGGAATGGGCGGTTTAGGTTCTGCTATTTTAGGAAAAATCGCCGATGCTACAAGTATTGAATATGTATTTAAGATTTGTGCGTTCCTGCCTTTGATTGGGATCATTACAGGATTCTTGCCTAATTTGGAGAAGAAAAAATCTGTTGAGAAATAATTTTAATCTCGCAAAGTCACAAAGACGCAAAGGTTTATTTTTAATTTAGGATTTTAATTGCGTCCCGCTGAAGCGGGATGAGAAATAATAGAAAGCTCAAAAGGCTTTAGCCAAAACATCTACAATTTGGCTAAAGCCTTTTTCTATTCTTGCTTTACCTCCAGTTAAAACTGGAGGCAATTCATAAAAAAACTTTGTGCCATAGTCGGATAACTATCAGAATACGTTATAACTAGAAGTATTAATAAAAAACTTTGAGCCTTAGCGCCTTCGCGGCAGAAAAAAAGTTCTTCGTAACACAAAAATAAGCTCTTGTAACTATTTTAAATTTTTGAATCACTTTCTAAAATAACTTCGGTATTAATTTAACCGAAAAAAATTATGGAAGCAACTACATTCAACAAAGCAAAACAATTATTGGGAAGCTGGTTACCCCAAGATCCGCAAATTATAGAAAACTGGACACTTAAAATAAAGGAATTTGCCAAAAAAAATCCATCACCGCTGATTCCTGAAATTTCGGAATTTCAAAATCTGGTATATTCAGACCCTGTTTTGTATGCGAATGTACAGGGAATGTTTGCCGAAGCTCATTTTTTAAAACAACAAACTCCCTTATCTTGGGAACCAGAACCAATGACATTTGAAGATTTCCTTGTTTTACTAAACGGAATCATGCAAACCGCGCCCGAAGCTTACCAAACTGGCTCGATCGGAAGTCAATCGCCTGCAGGCATGATTGGTTTTCCTATTAATGCACTTTTGGCCTGGCCTATGGCGACCAATTTTGGGTATGATGTTTTTTCAAACGCATTGGTCAATCAGCAGTTAAAGAAAATATTAAACTATTGGTCTAAATTTTTGGTTACAGAAGATTCCAGATATGTTTTGATAGAAAATGACCCTTCTGAGAACGTAATTGCATGGCTGAGCGAATTAGCACAATCCGAAATGATGCAAGTTGCTCAAGGAGCTTTAGGTTTAGAAGCAAATCCTATTGCGCCGAACGCCACATTTTCTGATGTTTTTCAGTCTGATCCTTCAGATGTATATTATGGTTTCAAAAGCTGGGATGATTTTTTTACAAGATTGTTCTGCTCAAATGTACGTCCTGTAACTGCGCCAAATGATGATTCGATTATTGTAAATGCTTGTGAATCGGCACCATTACAAATAGCCAAAAATGTAGCTTTGTCAGATCAGTTTTGGTTAAAAGGACAGCCTTATTCGTTAGAAAACATGCTGAATTTTGATCAATTAGCACCTCAATTTGACGGCGGAACAGTTTATCAGGCTTTTTTGAGTGCCTTGAGCTACCACCGCTGGCACAGTCCTGTAAACGGTAAAATCGTAAAAACGGCTATTGTAAACGGTTCTTATTATTTAGAAAATCTGTATCAGGGTTTCTACAATCCAGAAGGAGCCGATTCGAGTGCACCCAACAATTCGCAGGCGTTTTTAACAGCAGTGGCCACCAGAGCCCTTATATTTATTGAGGCAGATAATCCTGCTATTGGACTTATGTGCGTAATGCCGGTAGGTATGGCAGAAGTTTCTAGCTGCGAAATAAAAGTGCAAGCCGGCGATGTTGTCAAAAAAGGAGACGAATTGGGAATGTTCCATTTTGGAGGTTCAACACATTGTCTAATTTTTAGACCGGGTGTTAATTTAGAGTTCACCTCTTATGAAACACCAGGTTTGGACGCTCCTAATAATATTCGTGTAAATACACAAATAGCAAAAGTCGTTTAAAGGGCTTTTGATTTCATAATAAAACACATAGTTTTCCAGATTGAAAGCTATGTGTTTTTTATTTTGTTTCAACCTCATTATGGGTTGTAATGATGATTTTATTTCGCTGATGTTCAACTGTTACAAAATTCCCGCATTTAAAACCGATTTCCTGAAGCCATTTTCCGCAAAGACGAATTTCGGGGAATATTACATATCGATGATACGATCTTGCCATGAATTTTGGCTGAATTTTTAATCGTCTTTTTGCTGATTGTTTCATTTTATTATTTCTTATCCAAAGCAAATATAGTAATATTTTTATTACAAATAGTAAAGTAATCTAATTAAAGTATAATTTTGTAGCACTTTTGTGTAATTTTATTATACTATTTATTATATTTAAAATACATCATATTTGCATAAAAAAGCAATAAATCAACATTATGTCGCAATTAAATTTAAATAGAATAAAGGTTGTTTTAGTTGAAAACAATAGAAGTAATAAGGAATTAGCCAAACATTTAGGTAAAACGGTTTCGACTGTTTCGCGTTGGTGTACGAATGATTACCAACCTTCTATTGAAACACTTTATGAGATTTCGAAATATTTAAAGGTTGATATTCGGGAGTTGTTGGTTTCGACTGGGAAGTAAAGGAATATAAAATACTTAAATTAAAATAGTTTTAATTCTTAACCATTAGAATTCATAGTAATTTCTATAAATTCATTTTCATTGAAGAAATTCCTTAATAAAAAAGGCTCTTCAATTCTTTCTTCAACTGTATTATCTATTAATTCAATAATAGTATTTAAAACTTCTGGTTTCAAATTCTTCTTTTGCATAGACTCATAAACATAATTTATATATTCCTGTCCATTATAAAAATAAGCTGTACGTATAACATTTACCAAAAGTGAAAAATCTATTTCCTCTATAAAACCTGAAAAAGTTGCATTTGTCCACGCTTCACAATCTCTATTATCTAATAGTGCGCTTATAGAGAAAAACAAAAATGCTGTAATGTTATTACTTTGTTTAATTTCTGTAACAGCCAAATTGTACCAAGCCAAACTATCAAGCAAATCAAACTCTAAAGCTTTCTCGCATTCTCCTTTTTCAACAAAATCATTAGCTTTCATTGAATCTCTTGTTTGAGTTTCTGGATAGCCATTTTGTAAAATTGTTTTTAAACAAGAATATTTTAAAAACCATTCATCTGGATTTGGACAATCTACTGAAATTTCGTTGAGAAATTCATCATACTTCTCTAAAGCTTGTAAATACTTACCAGAATAAAGTAAAGCATCAGCCAAAAGTGCCTTAGCCAAAGGATGATTTGTTTTTAATTCAATTGCCTTTTGATAAAATCTAGATGCATAACTTGGCTTTCCTTTAAGAAAAAGCAGTCCTCCGATCTCAAACAAATAATATGAATGTTTTTTATATGAAGCATTGTATTTCCTAACTTCAATATAATGAGTTAAAGCTTTATCAATCTCTCCCACACTTCTATAGAAATTGCCTAAATTATATAAAGTTCCTGCAATACTTAAATTATTCTCACGTAATTTTGCTATTGCAAGTTGCTCTTCCAAAAAATTTTCAATAATTAAAAGTTTTTCATCATCAAAGCTTTTCCTTTTAGAAAGAAGAAGAATACTCATCATTGTCTCTAAAATATTATCATGCTTATTCTCTTTAAAATATTGCGATAATTCATTTACAGTTGTCGAGAAGTATTCTCCTTCGAGCAAATGTGATAAAATTGAACTAAGATAATCTTCGTTATTTTTAAGAAATGATAATAAATTGTTTTTAAAGATAAGCTGATTCCCTAAATCTCCCTTTCCAACATCAAACAAGCATTGCGTAATAGTCACTAAAATATGCTTTACAAGTAAGTCAGAATTTATATTATTTACATCTTGAAAAGTAATCTTCATCCGTGCTAATGATAAATCACATAAACTAGATACTAATCCTTGACTATCAACATAAATTTGCAAAAAAGAGTCTTCTGATCTTTGAACTAATGAAAAATACTTTTTATGATTTGCCAAACAACTTTTAATAATTGTCAAATATGAATGAGGGGCAATAAACTTTGGATTATTTAACTCTTTTGATATTGATACAGTAATTGGAAATTGGAGCCTTCCTTGCTTAATTAATATTTGATTTTTTAAGTATTTAATAATTTCAATATGACTATTTGATGTCCAAACATCTGTATCAGAAAATTTAAAATTTACTGATTTCTTAGACGGTTGCATGTCTCTAACATTTTTTGCCCATCGAAAAAATAAATTTTGATTATAACTAGAGTAGCGTACAATTAATACAGGTATATCATATGCTAAAAACTGAGTCATTTTTTCGGAACTGAAATTGATGCTTTTTATAAGGTTTTGATCTTTGGAATCGGTTCCTTTTAATTGTACCCAAAATACAGTACCTGTGGGGTTTCCTTGCTCATCGAAGATCTCTATCTCACAATCTATTCCATAATCATCATGCTTATCTCTATAAACCCACATTTGAGGAATAGATTTTTTAAAAAACATTCTTGATTCTTCTTCAATAATATGATTTCTTGTTCTTTGACTCATCAATTTTTTAATTCCAATTTTTAAACTTTATTTAAAATCTGTTAAACAAAACCATACACTGCTTTTATTTAGACAAATTTACATACAATTATTGTTCCTTTTGCAATAATAAAATATCATAAAAAAACGCTTCTTTTAGCTAAGAAGCGTTATGATTATGATAGAGATTAAATTTTTCTAATTCCCATTAAAAACCAAATACACAACCAAAATCGCCAGTCCCAATAACCCGAATAACAACTTCACTTTTTTTACTTGTTTTTCTATTCTTTGAGTTTCTTTCTAATTATTTGTTTTCTATTTTCACGAAATAATCTCTCTAATTCGGCTATACGCTCAGATTTGTCACTTTCTAAAAGCTTTCGATCATCAATTTTATCGACATCATTCCATTCAACATTTTCATATTTCTCAATTATTTCACGAAGCTTAGATCTTAAGTTTTTAAAATGAACACTATCCTTCGCCAAAAGTCTTAGTTTTCGATCAGAGATAAGTGCTCTTTCATAATCCAGTTCGTTTGTAATTATCCCACTTTCTATTATTTTTTCTAAATCAAAATGTGTTTTCATTTATTCTACTTAAATCATTTAAGCAAATCTATTAATTATTAAAATATAATTCTTACAAATTAAATTTCACAACTATTTTACCTTCATTTATTAAAACTTAAAAAGCTTCCTTAAAGAAAGCTTTTTAAATTATAATATTTTAGTAAAATTTAATTCCCATTAAAAACCAAATACAAAACCAAAATCGCCAATCCCAACATCCCAAACAAAAGTTTCACCTTTTTGCTTGTTTTAGGAATATCCGTTTCATCTGAAAAATTAACTTCAGGATTTTTATCGGTTAAAGAAATGATTACTGCAGCAACTAAAAGCACAGCAAAAATGTAAAACGAAATCAATAAAAAGTGAGGCCAGGCCGGATATTTATCTGCAGGGAAAATCCATAAGTATAAAACCCCAACAAATAAACTAAAGGCAGAACCCCAAGAAAGTGTTGCATTTACGGCTTTTTTTGTAGTGCGTTTCCAGAAAACACTCAGCAAAAACACAACCGATAAAGATGGCGCCAAGAAACCTAAAACCGCCTGAAAAATATTGAATAAATTCTGTCCTTTAATATTGTCAATTGCAACGGCAATCAGAATCGCAAAGACACAACCAGCAGCAATCGTTAAACGTCCAATTTTAATTTGATCTTTGATAGTTGCCGTCGGGTTGATTTTTTTCACGTAAATGTCATTCGTAAAAACAGTGCTCAAAGCGTTTAGAGAAGAACCAATTGTTCCCACCAAAACCGCAATCATCACGCAGATTACCAAACCGTTCATGCCGCTTGGAAAAAGATTCGTAACCATTGTCATATAAGCCAAATCGGAATTGCTTCCTAATTCGGGATATAAAGCATAACACAAAATTCCCGGAAGAATAAACAACGGCAGCGCCATAACTTTTAACCAGCCAATAAAGTTTACACCCAATTGTCCTTGTTCCAAATTTTTAGCTCCCAAAACACTCTGCACCATCGATTGATCGGTACAGAAAAAAGCAACTGCTGCAACAGGATATCCTAATAAAATAGCCGGCCACGGATAATGCGCATCATCTGAAGGTCGGATTAAATTCCAGAAGTTTGAAGGTGTTTTAGCAATTAAGACATCGATCCCGCCTAGTTTTTGCAAACCTAAAAACGAAAGCGTCAGCGAAACTACAATCAGCAGAATCATCTGAAAAACATTCACTTTTGCAATCGCTTTTAAACCTCCGGCAAACGTAAATATTCCAGAGAAAATTACTAAAACCGTAACACTCTGCCACATCGGAATTCCTAAAATCTGACGTACTAAAACGCCTCCGCTGAACAATCCTAAAGACAGCCAGCTTACTAATATTTTTACTAAAGCATACCACGCTAGAATGTTCTGCGTACTGTCGCCGTAGCGTTTCCCCATATATTCGGGCATGGTGCTCACTTTACTCGCAATATATCTTGGTGCAAAAACCATCGCCAAAAGCAGTAAAAACACAAAAGCGTACCACTCAAAATTTCCTGCTACAATTCCCGTAGCATAACCAATACTCGCAAAAGCCAATAAAGACGAAGGTCCAACGTTGGTTCCCCACATATTAAACCCGATGCTGTACCAATTTAAGGAATTGGAAGCCAGAAAAAGTGTTTCGTTTTTCTTGCTCTGCTTCACGCTCACCACATAACCAATGACTAATAAAGTCACCAAATAAACAGCTACAATTATAAAATCGAGCGTCGTTAATTTATCGTAGATGCTGTTCATAGTCCGTATTCGTTAAGAATATCGGCAATTTTAACCGGCATTCCAGTTTGCAGTGATTTGTCCATTGCCTGCAATAAAGCCACCGTTCCAATTCCTTCTTCCATGTTTGGATAGGCTTCGAAACCCTGCTCAATACTGTCTACAAAATATTCTAAATAATTCTGATATTCCCCGCCGTGATGACTTTGTCCTTCAAAACGGAAATAATATTTTATCGTGCTGTCGCCCCAGGTAATTACTTTTTCTTCGCCCGTTTTATCTGTAACTGCATAACGCAATTCGTGATAATCGGCCTGACTTGCTCCTTCTGTTGCTCTTAAAATCGTACTCATTCCGCTGTCACGTTGCGCTGGCTGAGTCGGTGACGTATAAACACCGCTTACACGGGCAATTCTTCCGTCGGTTGCTTTAAAGATAAAGTGCATCGTATCTTCGTTTTTCAATCCTGCTGCTTGTCCGTTACTGCTGATCATTCCGTAACCCATTACTTCCTGAATGTTTGGCAGATACCATCTGATGAAATCTACAGGATGGCTCAAACCTCCGTACAGCCATTTAAATGATTGCAAAAGCGACCATTCTTTCTTTAAAAACCATCTGTGATCGGCGTGATATTGTGCTTCGATTGTAATTAAATCCCCAATTAAACCTGCTTCATAATCGGCTCTTTGTCTTTTGGCTGGTTCGAAGAAACGGGAACTTTGACCAATGAAAACTTTTTTTCCTGTTTTTTCGCTTAATTCTAACAATTCTTTAGCATCCGAAAGATCATCGATAAAAGGTTTTGTACAAACCACATGTTTTCCGTGCAATAAAGCTTCTTTTACGTGCTGCGCATGCAAATGATCTGGCGTGTAAATAGCTATAATGTCAATTGACGCATCGTTTAATAAATCTTCGTAATTGGTGGTGTACGAATGAAAATCGAATTCTTTTGCGCGCTGTTTGCACAAGTCTTCGTTTCTGTCGCATATTTTTACAAGCTCTAATTTTGAACTTTCTATAGCGGCCGACATGGTGCTTCGTCCTTCTCCAAGTCCTAGAATGGCTATTTTTAGCATGGGGTGTGGTTATTTTAGATTGTTGATGTTAGTTTTTTTAGCCACGAATTCACGAATTTTCTTTTTAAAATCTTTGCGATTATTTTTTTCGAATTAATTCGAATAATATCAGATAAAGTATTTCAAAAAATAATTCGTGAATTCGTGGCTAATAATATTTATTTCGTTTCTACTTTGTTCAAGAAAATCCAGGTTTCGTCTGGTTTTGCGCCTTCAATTCCAGATTGGTATTTCTTCATTAAAGCGTTCCATTCGTCTACACGAGGATTATTTTCGGTTGTTTTCGGATTTAGTTTGTCCAGATTTTCACCTTTCGGAATACTGATTACCAAGATCAATTGTCTGTCTTTTTTGAAAACCTGTAACTGTTGAAAATCGGCGTTGCAGAAACCTTTTGCTACTTCCGGCCATTTTTCAAATTGCGTTTTGTGGTACTCAACATATTCTTTCTGCCCTTTTTCATCAGCAGGAAGATTTGCTGTTAGAACAACATTTTCCCAATCCGATGCCGGTTTCGAATCTTTACATCTTTCGAAGTTTTGAAAATCGTAAACCAAATCGTCATAGATTTTAATTTCTAAAGAAGGAAAAGCACCCGCCAGTTTACGCTTCGTTCTTTCCGGCTGATTCATTTTTCCGTAAATCACCAAATGGTTTTTCCATTGGTACAATTCCTGCCCCACAATTCTAAAACCGACTAATGTCGATTTGATTTTTTCGATGTCAAAATCATTACCTATTAACTCGATTGCATAAGGTTTTGGCATTTCCTGCAATCCCCATTTCTCATCGATTACGACTTCTTTTTCTAAATCTTTATAAGGCGCTCTAATTCCGGCTGCCTCTTTAATTTTTGTACTTACATACGGATCATTATGTTCCCAGATGTTTCCTTTTGGACCGTTATGGTTTTTTAGGATTTTCTTTTCGGCAATCCAGTTGTTTTTAATCGTAAAACCTTCAGAACCTTCATCAGTATACAAGTACAGCCATAAAAACGGATCGTGCGCATACGGACTGTTGTAAACTTTGTCTATGTAATTTTCCTCAATTCGGCTGTTGGGTTGTGCCGAAAGCGTATAAATTCCTGCTACATCATGTAAATGTTTCGCATAATGATGAATTTTGTTTCCTAAAATTTTGTTGTTCTGCATTACGTTTGGCGTATGCGTCCATCCCCAGCCCATCGCCATTCCAGAATACGATACGTCTGAAATTTCGTTGTGTTCAATAGTAATATTTCTAACAAAACCAGCACTGATTCCCAAAGTTCCCCAATCTTCATTGGTTGCATTTGTGATTAAATTATCGGCAATGACTTCATCAGAGCACATTTCTCTTTCGTCTTTTATAATTAAAGGCAAATGCGCTTCAAAAGCTTCTTCAGAAAAAATGCCGACATTGATGGCACTTCCGCCAATATCTTTAAATAAATTTCCTTTTACGGTATTGTGATTCGTTCCTTTATTTAAATCCAAACCAGTCGAAGCCAAATGCTCAAAACGGCAGGATTCAAACTGAATATTATTAGCATAATTAACTTCAACCGTCGCACGAGGTCTTCCTACCCACGCCTGATTTTCTAAACTCGCCTGATTTGGCGTTCCCGGCTGTTTCAATTTATAAGCATCCAACAAATACAAACCCGATTGCAGCGGCACATGACCTTGTTCTGAAGGGCGAAGCCAATTGCTGTATTGAAACGAAATTCCTTTAAATCTAAAATGACTTACAGGCGAATCAATGGTTCCTTTTACTTCCACCAGATTTTCTAAAACCGGAACGGTCACTTTTGCCGAATTGATCTCTTCGCCCTGACGCGGAATATAATAGATTTTGGCATTTTTCTTGTCCAAAAACCATTCGCCTGGTTCGTTCAGCATGGAAATTCCGTTATTTAAATAGAAAGCAGAATTTCCGTTGTTTTTAGAAATCCACGGCGCAGGCCAAGGGTGTTCACTCTGAATACGGCTTTCAGGCTCTTCAAACGAAAGTCTGGCGCTGTCTTTCTGTACTTCAATATTTTTGATTCGGAGATTGGCAATTGACCACCATTGTACGATAAACATTTCCATTCCCGGCTCAAACTTTATCGATTTGTCTTTAAACGGAATCCAGCAGGTTTGCGACTGATGATCCCAGGATAAAATTCGGTCCATTGCATTTCCGGCAGTGCTTTTGGCTCTCACGGCTTTTTTTCCGTTGACCCATAATTGTCTGTAATTGATAATTGAACCTGCTTTTTGAGGAGCATCGGCCACCCAAAATGTTCCTTTTTTACCATTTAAAACGCTGGTTTTTTTCCAGTTTTTAATTTCGATTCCACCGCTGATAATTGGCTTTGCATTTGCATCGGCTTCAATTATTGTGGGACTTTCCGGCGTTCCCGAATCTTCTGGTCTTACAAACAAAGGTTCGTTTAAATAATACGTTCCGTTCATTACTATGATTCGGATTCCGTCTTTTATGGATGGATCTTTTAGTCGGCGCAGTTCTCTGGCTTTTCGCATTGCCATGTGAACCGTTGCCAGCGGATTATCTTTTGTGCCCAAGTTTTTGTCATTTCCTTTTGTAGAAACCCATATTTCAGCTGCATTTATCGAAAACGAAACGCAGATGATCAAAAATAAGCTCAGGATTTTAGTAATTGTATTCAAACGCATTATTTAATATTTTGATTTTTTTCTGGGTAAAAAATTATTGGGCAGTCAATTTTAAGCATATATAATCTACAAATAAATGTATTTTTAACACTTTTTACCAAATAATTCGTCCAATTTACTTGAACATAAAGTTATATGTATCCTGTACCCTCCTGTTTGTAGTTTTTGGTTTAGCCACGAATTACACGAATTGCACTAAATTTTTTATTTCATTAACTTCGATTGCCTCTGCTTTAGATGGAGGTTTATAATGTAAAGAGTAAAGGTTTTAGCCAAATTTTGAAGTTTGGCTAAAGCCTAGAAAGGTGTAAAATATAACCAGTAGTTAAAGCTGGAGGCAATTCATATCAATAGTATTAACTACTATAGAAAGAAAAATTAGTGCAATTCGTGTAATTCGCGGCGAACATTAAACTTTTTTTAATAGATTTGTGTAATCGATTACATTTTACTATTATTATTTATGTGTAAAATAATTTTCACATCTATAAAAATAACATCCAAAAATTACTAACAATGAAAACCAACCGACAACATTTTTTCACTTTAGCACTGGCATTTATTTTATGCTGTGGTTCTAAAAATCTAATTGCCCAAAACGCTGCTTACGATACTTATAAGAATATCGAGTTTAAAATGCCAAAAGTAAACGAACCCGTTATTCCAAATAATGTGGTGAATTTAAAGGATTTTGGAGCAGTCAACGGCGGTTATGTATTGAATACGAAAGCTTTTGAAGATGCTATTAATGCGCTTTCTAAAAAAGGCGGCGGCAAATTAATTATTCCGCCTGGAATCTGGTTAACGGGTCCAATCATTTTAAAAAGTAATATTGAACTGCATGCCGAAACAGGCGCTTTAATCAAATTTTCTACAGACAAATCTTTATACCCAATTATTGAAACTAGTTTTGAAGGTTTAAATACCTGGCGCTGTATCTCTCCTATTTATGGTAAAAACTTAGAAAATATAGCTTTTACCGGAAGTGGAGTTTGGGACGGTTCCGGCGAAGCGTGGAGACAAGTTAAAAAAAGTAAATTGACCAATGATCAATGGAAAAGTTTTGTGGCTTCTGGCGGGGTTTTAAACGAAAAGAAAGACAGCTGGTATCCTTCTGAGCAATATTTAAAAGGGGCTAATGGCGCTGATCAAAACATTCGACATGACCTTAAAACAAAAGAAGATTTTGAAGCGATTCATGATTTTCTGCGTCCAGTTTTGGTAAGTATTCAGAATAGTAAAAGAGTGCTTTTTGACGGACCTGTTTTTCAAAATTCACCAGCTTGGAATATTCACCCATTAATGATTGAGGATTTAATTGTTCGAAACATAACGGTTAGAAATCCGTGGTTCTCTCAAAACGGTGACGGATTGGATGTGGAATCGTGTAAAAATGTAATCATCGAAAACTCTAGTTTTGATGTTGGTGACGATGCTATCTGCATTAAATCTGGAAAAGATAAAGACGGACGCGATCGTGGTGTTCCTTGCGAAAATATCATTGTAAAAAACAATATTGTCTATCACGGACACGGCGGTGTAACGGTGGGTAGCGAAATGTCGGGCGGTGTAAAAAACCTGCATGTTTCGAACTGTACTTTTATGGGAACTGATGTCGGACTGCGTTTCAAAAGTACTCGCGGACGCGGCGGTGTGGTAGAAAATATTTATATTTCTGATGTTTTTATGACCGATATTCCGTCTCAGGCAATTTCTTTTGATTTGTACTATGGAGGAAAATCGATCGCTGAAACGCTGGCCGAAGGCGGTAATACCGTAAGTACTAAAGCGGTTCCTGTAAATGAAGAAACCCCACAGTTTAAAAATATTGTAATCAAAAATATTACGATTAAAGGCGCTCAGCAAGCGGTATTCCTGCAAGGGCTTCCTGAAATGAATTTAGAGAATATTGAAATTTCAAACCTTATTGCAAAATCTCAAAAAGGTTTTTCTATAATTGATGCTAACGGAATCAAAATCAGCAATGCACAATTGGATATTGAGGCTAAAAATGCATTTGAAATTTACAATACGCAAAACCTTTCCTTGAAAAACATCGAGTTTAATTCTGGTTCTTCTAACACGATTACAATCAACGGTCAGGTGAGTAAAAATATTGATTTGAGCGGTTCTAATTTATCGAAAACTACTACAATTGGAAAGGATGTTCCTAAGAAAGCCGTTAAGTTTTAATTTCTGTAAAAGGTTAAATGTAAAAGGTTAAATGTAAAAGGTTAGCTCTTTTATAAAATAGAAAAGAGGATGTTCAACATGAATATCCTCTTTTTTTTTTGCGTCTGATTTGTCATTTCGACGAAGGAGAAATCTTCGTAAGAAACTCCGCAAAGATTTACTTTGATTGTCGAGCTACTTACGAAGATTTCTCCTTCGTCGAAATGACAATATGCGTCAAATATAGTAGCTTTCATTGCACTCATAACTCATAAAACCCATTCGCATTCTCAAACCAAACTTTATTCTGGTCTTCAATTGAAAACTTCGAAATATAATCTTCCAAAGTTTTTACAACCTCGTTATAATCCGAAGCCACGTTTAAAACCGGCCAATCGGAACCGTACATTAATTTATCGATCGGAAAATTTTCAAAAATAACATCCAAATACGGTTTCAAATCTTCTGGTTTCCAGTTTTTCCAGTCTGCTTCGGTGACCATTCCTGAGATTTTACACCATACATTATCGTATTTTGCAATTTCTTCGATGCCGCTTTTCCAAGAATAAATAGTTTCTGATTTGATATTTGGCTTTGCTATATGATCGATTACAAACTTTTGGTTTGGAAAATCTTTCACCAGACTTAGAGCTGCCGGCAATTGGCGTTCGAAGATCAATATATCGTAAGTATAATTGAATGGTTTTAAAGCTGCGATTCCTCTTCTAAAAGCTTCTCCATACATAAAATCATCTGGTTCGCCCTGCACGACATGTCTAAAACCTTTCAGCTTTTTTTGATCTGAAAAGAATTTCAAACGCTCATCGATATTTTCATTTCGTAAATCTACCCAGCCGACAACGCCTTTTATGAAATCATTTTTTGAAGCCAAATCCAATAAAAAATGCGTTTCCTCTTCAGACTGACTGGCTTGAACTGCCACACAGCCTTCAAATTGATTTTCGCTTAATAACGGCTCTAAATCTTCTGGTAGAAAATCCCGCTGAATGTTGCTCATACTTTCGTCAATCCAGCTGTCGCGAACGGGATCAAACTTCCAAAAATGCTGGTGCGAATCTATTCTTTTACTCATAATTTCTTAATTAACATCGCTGATTAATGCGCGGTCTAAATGTACGTAACCTCCATCCACAAAAACAAATTGTCCAGTAGTATGAGACGATTTTTCTGAAATGATGAAAAGAGCCGTATCGGCAATTTCTACTGTTTTGGTCATTCGGTTTTCAAACGGAATGCTTTTGTTGATTTTCTTTAAAACCGATTCACCGTCTTCTAATGTTTTTATCCAGTCTTCGTATGCCGGCGTGTAGCTTTCGGCAATAATAATCGCATTAGAACGAATTCCGTATTGAATCAAATCTACTGCCCATTCTCTGGTAAGTCCCAAAACTCCGCCTTTCGCGGCAGCGTAACCAGAAGTACCGCCCTGACCTGTTAAAGCTACTTTTGAACCAATATTTAAGATATTTCCTTTGGACTCTTTCAAATACGGAAGCGCATATTTAGCCAATAAAAAATAACTTACTACGTTCAATTTCAATGAATTCATAAAATCTTCGTAGCTTGATTCTAAACCAGCACCATCGTTAACGCCGACATTATTGATTATCGCATCGATTCTTCCGTATTTTGCAGCAATTGTTTTTACTGCATTTTCCATTTCAACAGGATCAGTAACATCTGTCTGTACAAACAACGAATCGATACCTTTTTGCTGCAGTTTTTCCGCGTAAGCAAAACCTCTTGCATTTCTATCGACCAAAACCGGAATCGCGCCCTCGTCTGCCAATCTGTTGATTATGGTTTCGCCAATGCTGCCTTCTTTTCCAGCCGAACCAGAAACAACAACTATTTTATTTTTTAAGTTTAAATCCATTTCTTTTGTGTTAGATGTGATTTGTAAAATGTGTCTTTTGTGAAAAGTGATTTGTGAAAAGTGATTTGTGAAATGTAAAATGTGAAAAGTGAAATTTAAAATCAGGGCGATTTGTGTTTTTACAATGAAAATTGCATTTTCACATATTACTTTTCACATTTTACATTTCACTTTTTCACTTTTTACTTTTTTACATTTTACTTTTTTACATTTTACTTTTTTACATTTTACTTTTCACAAATTAATCAATTTCAATTAACGCTTTAATTACATTATTCTTCGGATCAATTAATTGTCCGAAATCAGTAATCATTTCTGAGAAACTCGTTCTGTGCGTAATGTATTTTTTAGGGTCTATTTTGCCTTCTTTCAAGCATTTCATTACATATTCAAAATCTTCAATAGTAGCATTTCTGCTGCTCATTAAAGTCGATTCTCTTTTGTGGAAATCTGGATGGCTGAAACTCAATTCGCCTTTTTGAAGTCCGACTAAAACAAATCGTCCGCCGTGCGAAATATAATTGAAAGCACTGTTCATTACTTTCTGATTTCCAGTTGCATCAATTACTACATTTGCCATATCACCATTGGTCAATTCAGCCAATTTGGCCGCAACGTCATCGTTTAACGGATTGATGGTTTCGTCTGCATTCAATTCTGTTTTACAGAAATTTAATCGGTAATCGTTAATATCCATTACGATCACTTTTGCGCCAGCGATTTTAGCAAATTGAATCAATCCAATTCCGATTGGTCCAGCGCCCATCACCAAAACCGTGTCCGTTGGCTTAACAGCGGCTCTGCGTACGCCGTGTGCTGCAATTGCTAAAGGTTCTACCAAAGCCAGTTCATCATAATCCAGACCTTGACCGTGCAGTAAATATTGTTCTGGAATCGCTACATATTCTGCCATACCGCCGTCAATATGAACACCAAAAACTTTAATATTTACACAGCAGTTTGTCAATCCGTTTCTGCAGGCCACACATTTACCACAATTAAAATAGGGAATAAAAGTTACTTTATCTCCTGGATTAAAACCTGCTGCATTTCCTTTTACATATTCAGCAGCCAGTTCGTGACCCAAAATTCTTGGATATTCAAAATAAGGCTGTGTTCCGCCAAAAGCGTGAATGTCTGTACCGCAGATTCCAATTCTTTTTATTTTCAATAAAACTTCTCCTTCTTTTGGTTCTGGTACAGCAGTTTCTTTTAATAGAAATTCTTGTGGTTTTTCGCAAACAATATATTTCATCTGTTTTGTTTTCTTTTATTATAAATACTTCTTTTTCTTAATTTTATTCTTTCGATTTCCAGCCGTTAAATAACGAGCTAAAATAATAAATGTAAAAAATACAATTACAAAAATACTTTTTAAAAATTAATAATCGCGATATATTTTTCCATGTTTCATTACAAATGATTATCGATTCGATTATTATCACATTTTTAGACTGATTTGTATAAATAACTTTGTAAATATTCGATATATTCAAAAAAGTATCTTAATAAATACAGTATCTCTTGTGAATTTGAATCTTATTTATATTTTTGTAATTGTATTTTTTACATTTATTTTTTTTAACTTACACTACTACCAAAATAAATCCTATAAACAATGATAAAACTTAAAGGTATAACTTGGAATCACACGAGAGGTCTGCTTCCAATGGTGGCCACATCACAGCGTTTTACAGAGTTACATCCTGAAATTGAAATTTCGTGGGAAAAAAGAAGTTTACAAGAATTTGCCGATGCTTCAATTGAAGATCTGGCCAAAAGATTTGACTTATTGGTAATTGATCATCCTTGGACAGGATTTGGCGCACAGACCAAAGCAATCCTGCCTTTGTCTGATTATTTATCGAACGAATATATTAAAGATCAAGAACATAATACGGTTGGAAAATCTTACGGAAGTTATGTTTTCCATCATAAATTATGGGCGCTTCCTATAGATGCGGCAACTCCTGTGGCCTCTGCGAGACTGGATCTTTTAGAAAAAAACAACTTAGAAGTGCCTGCTACTTACCAGGATTTATTAGAATTGGCCAAAAAAGGATTGGTTGCTTTTGCCGGAATTCCTGTAGACGTTCTAATGAGTTTTTATATGTATTGCTGCAGTTTGGGCGAAGCTCCTTTTCTTTCTGAAGAAAAAGTAATTTCTGAAATTACAGGAAAAAAAGCCCTTTTAATGTTTCGCGAATTAGCGCAATTAATTGATCCTGTAAACTTTAACCGAAATCCAATTCAAGTTTATGAGGCAATGGTAAATACTGATGAAATTGCCTACTGCCCTTTTGCTTACGGATATTCGAATTATTCCAGAGCGGGTTATAGTAAAAATCTGCTGCACTTTTTTGATTTAGTAAGTTTGGATGACAAACCTATGATTTCTTCTTTGGGCGGGACTGGTCTGGCTGTTTCCTCTTTCAGTGAACATATTGGCGAAGCGATTCGTTATGCCGATTTTACAGGCTCTTCTGAGATACAACAGAATTTATACACCGACAACGGCGGTCAGCCGGGACATTTAGAAGCTTGGAAAAGCGACCGATTGAATGAACTCACACACGATTATTTCAAGAATACTTTACCAGCCTTACAGCGTGCATTTTTACGTCCGAGATATTATGGCCATATGTATTTTCAAGATCATGCCGGTGATGTAGTCCGCAACTATTTAATGTACGGCGGGGATGAAGATAAAGTTTTAGAAGAACTGAATGCGCTTTATGCAGAATCTCTAAAAATTCAGACCATATGAGACCTTTAGAAGGATTAATTGTCCTTGAATTCTGCCAGTTTCTCGCAGGCCCGTCAGCTGGTTTAAAACTTGCTGATCTGGGTGCGCGCGTGATCAAAATCGAGCGTCCTGTAAAAGGAGAAGCCTGCAGACAACTGAGCATCAAAGATTTGTTTGTAGACGACAGCAGTCTGCTTTTTCATACCATAAATAGAAATAAAGAATCTTTTGCTGCCGATTTAAAAAATCCGGATGATTTGGTTTTAATTAAAAAACTAATCGAAAAAGCGGACATTATGACCCATAATTTCAGACCGGGCGTGATGGAAAAAATCGGTTTGGATTTTGAAAATTCTTTAGCCATTAATCCGCAGATTATTTACGGAACCATAACCGGGTACGGCAATGAAGGTCCGTGGGCGAAAAAACCGGGACAAGATTTATTATTGCAATCCCTTTCGGGTTTAAGCTGGCTGAGCGGTCGAAAAAGCCAAGAACCTGTTCCTTTTGGCTTGGCTGCAGCCGATTTAATGTGCGGGAACCATTTTGTACAGGGAATTTTGGCTGCACTTTTAAAAAGAGCCAAAACCAAAAAAGGCGTTTTGGTAGAAGTAAGTTTATTAGAATCTATTCTGGATGTGCAGTTTGAAGCGATTACTTCTTTCTTAAACGACGGCGGACAACTGCCTGAAAGAGGTGATATCAAAGGAAGCGCACATGCTTTCTTGAGCGCTCCGTACGGTGTTTATCAAACCCAGGACGGTTATTTGTCACTGGCTATGGGAGATCTGATTTTTATTGGAAAAACACTAGGTTTAGATTTAAGTCAATACGCTGATAAAAATTTGTGGTTTGAAAAACGCGATGAAATTAGAACAATTTTAAGCGAAAAAATCGAAACCCAAACTTCTGATTATTGGATTGAAAAATTACAGAAAGAAGGTATTTGGTGCGGTAAAGTTTTCAATTACGAAGAATTGGATCAGCAGCCGTTTGTTGCAGAATTAAAACTGAAACAGACCGTAAAAAATACCGAAGGCGAAACTTTGGTTACAACCAGAAGCCCGATTCAATTAGACGGTGAAATTCTGTTAAGTGAAAAAGCAGCGCCAAAAGTGGGTCAGGATAATTTAAATATACACGAACAATTTTTAAACGAATAAGAAAGTGAAACCATTAGAAGATTATTTAATTGTCGATTTCAGTCAGTTTCTTTCGGGTCCGTCAGCCAGTTTACGATTGGCCGATTTGGGCGCACGCGTTATAAAAATTGAAAAACCTGGAACGGGAGACATCTGCCGAACCTTATATACTTCAGACTTGATTATGAATGGCGAATCGTCTGTTTTTCATACCATCAACAGAAATAAAGAATCGTTTGCCATTGATTTTAAACAGCCTGAGGAACTTCAAAAATTGAAAAAATTATTGGCCAAAGCCGATGTTGTCATGCACAATTTCAGACCGGGCGTAATGGAACGTATTGGTTTGAGTTATGATGAAGTTAAAGCCTTAAATCCGAATGTAATTTACGGATCTATTTCTGGTTTTGGAGAACATCCCGATTTAAAAGATTTACCGGGACAAGATTTGCTTTTACAGTCTTTAACAGCTCTGACATGGCTGAGCGGTAATCAGGAGGACGGTCCAGTCCCAATGGGATTGTCAATTGTAGATATGCTGGCGGGTGCACATTTGGCACAGGGAATTTTAGCCGCTTTGTACAGAAAAGCCACTCACAATATTGGAGCGCAAGTTCAGGTAAGCATGCTGGAATCTGCTTTTGACTTTCAGTTTGAAACGATTACTACTTTTTTTAATGACGGCGGTGAATTACCTGTTCGAACAAAAACTAATAATGCGCACGCCTATTTGGGTGCTCCATACGGAATCTATAAAACTAAAAACGGGTATTTAGCTTTAGCAATGGGATCAATTCCTGTTTTGGCTTCACTTTTAAAATGTGACGCTTTACTCGCTTTTCCTGAAAATAAATTTACGCTTAGAGACGAAATCAAAAATATCCTTGCCGATCATCTGCAGACACAGGAAACACAATTTTGGCTGGATATTCTGGAACCTGCAGATATTTGGTGCGCTGGAGTTTTAAATTATCAGCAGCTTTTTGCAGAAGAGGGTTTTAAGGTATTGAATTTTACGCAGGAAGTAGAAATGCTGGATGGTTATGCGTATAAAACAACCCGATGTCCGATAAAAATTGACGGCGAATATTTGACTTCTGGTAAAGGTTCGCCAAAACTAGGTCAGGATAACGAACGAATTATTAAAGAATTTATAGACTGCTGATGGAAAAATTTAGAATCGCTGTTCGAAAATTCGATCCTTTCGAAAGTACCATGCAAAAACTTTGGGATGCTTTCTGTCTTGAAAACAACCTTCAGATCGAAGCTGAAATGATTCCAATGGAATTGCATGACCTATATGAAACTACAATTTCTAAAAAAGGCTTAAAAGAAGGGAAATGGGATATTGCGCACATTAATACGGATTGGATTTATGATGCGGTACACGAAAAAGCGGTTTTAGATCTATTTTCTTTCATAGCAGAAAATCCGCCCGAAAATTTTCCTCACGGCTGGCACAAATCACTTTTACAGTTACAACAGCTCGATAATGGTATTTACGGACTTCCATTTCATGATGGTCCAGAATGTCTGATTTACAGAAAAGATTTATTCGAAAACGAAACTGAAAAAGAGAATTTTAAAAAGCAGTTGGGTTACGAACTCGCCACACCAAAAACTTGGAAGCAGTTTATAGAAATAGCGGCATTTTTTAATAGACCCGAAGAAAATCTCTACGGCTGCATCTTTGCCAATTATCCCGACGGACACAATATGGTTTTTGATTTCTGCCTGCAATTATGGACACGCGGAGGCTCTTTAATCAATAACAAAAATCAAATCTGTATTAACAGCCAGCCAGCAATTGAAGCATTGGATTTTTATCGAACAATAGTCAATGATAAAAACGCTGTTCATCCAAAATCGGCGGTATTTGGTTCCGTTGAAGCAGGTATGGCTTTCGCCGAAGGACAAGCAGCAATGGCCATCAACTGGTTTGGATTTGCATCAATGGCCGAAGTGATTGAAGAATCGAAAGTGAAAGGAAAAATTGACATTACTTCTCTCCCATCCGATCCTGACCATAAAACGGCTTCTTTAAATGTATACTGGCTGTACACAATTGGTTCGGGAAGTCAACATAAAAAACTGGCTTACGATTTTTTACGTTTTGCCACAACTGCCGAAAGTGATAAATTATTGACTACCGAAGGCGGCATCGGCTGCAGGAAATCAACTTGGAAAGATCCTTCAATCAACACCTTAATTCCGTTTTATCATAAATTGGAAATGCTGCACGAAAATGCACTCACTTTACCTCAGACGCCAATCTGGCCCAAAGTATGCGAATTTATCGATCATATGGTTTTAAAAGCAATCAACAGTGATATTCCTTCGGCACAATTGCTAGAAGAAACACAAATCAATATTCAAAAAATAGAATAGAAAACAGTGTCAGCGTTTGAAACTTTGACAATGTTGCGATCAAACTTAAAAATAGTTACAAAATGAATATTCCCTATAAACCTTTACTGCCAGAAACAGAACAGCCCATTGTCATTATCGGAGCAAGCGGCATTGTAAAAGATGCGCATCTTCCGGCTTATGAAATGGCAGGCTTCAGAGTTTTTGGTCTTACCAATAGAACCATTTCAAAAGCATACGACTTACAGAAACAGTTTAAAATAGAGCATGTATTTGAAAATGTTGCCGAAGCAGTAAAACATGCTCCAAAAAATGCAGTTTACGACATAACGGTCTTACCTGATCAATACATTGAAATCTTGGAACAACTGCCAGACGGTGCTGCGGTTTTGATTCAGAAACCAATGGGGAATGATTTGGCGCAGGCAAGAGAAATTGTGGCGGTATGCGAAAGAAAAAACCTTGTTGCTGCTATAAACTTTCAGCTTCGCTTTTCGTCATTTGTAAGTGCAGCAAGATATCTGATTTCTGAAGGGATTATTGGCGAATTATATGATTTAGAATTTAAAGTTACGGTCAATACCCCTTGGGAATTATTTCCGCTTATTAAAGAACATCCTAGATTGGAAATTCTTTTTCACTCTGTGCATTATATCGACTGTATTCGCTCTTTCCTAGGAAATCCGAAAAGTGTCTACGCCAAAACAGCCAAACATCCGCTAAAAAAACTATCTTCGAGCCGATCAACTATTATTTTGGATTATGGCGAAGATAAACATGTTGTGATTAATACGAATCACGATCATCATTTTGGCCCAAAACACGAAGAAAGTTACATCAAATGGGAAGGAACAAAGGGCGCAATCAAAGCCAAAATGGGCTTATTAATGAATTATCCCGACGGCCTGCCAGACGTTTTTGAATATGCACTGCCTAAAAAAGACATGGAAAATGAATATGAATGGACAGAAGTAAAATTGGAAGGCTCTTGGTTTCCAGAAGCTTTTGTTGGTGCAATGTCTAATTTGATGCGATTCAAAGAAGGTTCAGACAAAGTATTATCTGCCAGCGTTCAAGATGTTCTCGGAACTATGAAAGTTGTGGAAGCTTGTTATATAAGCAGTAATGGCGGCGGCGTTACACTAGACGAATTGTAAAAAATTAATTTAAACCATAAATGAATTAAGGTTTTTAAGACTAGAACATTAAGTATTTCTAACAGAAAACGTAATTCTCTTAATACCTAAATGGTAAAAACAAAAAATAAACTTATGTTTTTTAAATCTACATTTTTCGAAGATTATACAATTGACGACAAACGAGTTACGGTGGGCAGAACCATCACAGAAACAGATTTTGTGGTTCATGCGGGACACACGGGAGATTTCTTCCCACATCATATGGACGCAGAATGGTGCAAAACACAGCCATTTGGACAACGTATTGCACACGGAACTATGATTTTCAGTATCGGAATCGGCTTAACTGCTTCTGAGATAAATCCTGAAGCTTTTTCTAGAGGTTACGACAAAATGCGTTTTGTAAAACCGGTTCACATTGGCGATACCATTCACTCTGAAATTACTATTTCTGAAAAAGGCGAAGCTAAAAATCCAGAAATGGGTGCAGTAACCGAACATGTTGAAATTATTAATCAGCGAGGTGAAGTCGTACTTGTCTGCGATCATCTTTTGTTTGTAAAGAGAAAATCCTAGGCAAAGATTCTGAGATGCTAAGGTTTTTCTCAGCTTCTTTAAAATAATCTCCCGCAATACCGATAGTTTTCGGCAGGCGAAGCCGCAAAACAATTAAACTTTATATCTTAGTGCCTTCGCGGCAAAAAAACTCCAAACTTATTAACTAAAAAACACACTAATGCAAATTACAAACCAAGCCGGTGATCAACGCGAAGTACCGACAGAAGGCGGTAACCAAAAACAATATCTGCTGCCTTTTATTCTAGTTACATGCCTATTTTTTCTATGGGGAATGGCCCATAATCTTGACTCTGTATTAATTCCGCACTTAAAGAAAGCGTGCGAATTAAATAACCGCCAATCTACTCTTATTGATACTTCGGTTTTCTTTGCTTATTTTATAATGGCTATTCCTGCGGGAATGCTGATTAAAAGGTTCGGGTATAAAAACAGTATTATAACTGGTTTATTAGTTTTTGCTATCGGAGCATTTTTATTTGTTCCTGCAGCTAATACGAGAACTTATGAATTGTTTTTGTTCGCTTTGTTCGTAATAGGCTGCGGACTGACAATTTTAGAAACAAGTGCAAATCCATACGCTGCAATTTTAGGGCCAGCGGAATCTTCTTCAAAAAGATTGAATTTGGCAGCATCTTTTAATGGTTTAGCTGCAATGGTTGCTCCAATTGTAGGTTCGTTATTTATTCTTTCTGGAACTAATCATACGCCCGAACAAATGGCTGCGATGCCGGATGCTGAAAGATCTGCTTACTTGTTAGGCGAAGCTGCTTCTGTAAAAATGCCTTATATAGTACTAGGAAGCATTTTGGTTTTGGTTGCGATCGTATTTTACTTCGTACAATTACCATCTATGAAAGCAAATCATACAGAGGCTGAAATCAAACCTGGTTTTTTCTCTGTTTTAAAGTTTAGACATTTAAGCTGGGGAGTTGTGGCGCAATTTTTCTATGTTGGCGCGCAGGTTTGTATTACGAGTTTCTTTATTCGAATTGCTCAGCAAGGCGCAGGATTGGATGAAAAAACCGCTGGATATTATTTAGGTATTTACGGTTTTCTTTTTATGGCAGGACGCTTTATTGGAACTTTCTTTTTACGCTTTGTAAAAGATTACGTTTTACTTTCTATTTACTGTGTAATGAGCGTTTTATTATGTCTAGTAGCTATTTACGGTTCAGGAATAGTAGTTATTTATGCGCTTGGGGGAATAGGATTCTTTATGTCAATTATGTTCCCGACTATTTTCTCTTTAGGAATTAAAGGCTTAAAATCGAATACTGAAACAGGCTCTTCTTGGCTGGTAATGTCGATTGTCGGCGGTGCTATTATTCCGTACGGAATGGGGACTTTAATCGATATGAATCATGATGATATTCAGTCGGGATATATTATTCCGCTGGTGTGTTTCTTGATTATTCTTTCGTTTGGCGCTTTTGGCCATAAAGTAAAAAATACTGCTGTATAACTTCCAAAAATAATATAAAGCAATTTTAAAAATTATCGCAAAGTCTTTTGCCGCAAACTGCGCAAATTTTCGCAAATTTATTTTTTAAGAAATTATTCTAAATATGAATTGCCTCCAGCTTCAGCTGGAGGTTTTTTATTGAAGTGTCTAAAAGACTTTAGTCACACTTTATGTTAGTTTGGCTAAAGCCGATAAAAACAGCATGAATTGCCTCCAGCTTCAGCTGGAGGCAATTCATGCTGTTTTTTGTCACAGATTAAAGGGATAAAAAGATTTTTCTAGTCGCAATTTTCACAACATTTCCACAAATTTTATTGTTGAATTTTGATAATTCGTGTAATTATTTAATTCGTGTTTAAAAAACAAAAAGCGCCTCCAATTGGAGGCGCTTTTCTTTAGTCATGTTTAAGAATTAACGGCGATTGCCATTACCGTGATCGTGGTTTTTGTCTGACTGTTGTTTGGAGTTTTTGTCTTTATTATTTCCTTTGTTACCAGACTTATGCTGTCCTTTACCGTTATTGCTTTTTGCTGGTTTTTCTCCTCTGTTTTTTTGAGGTTTCCCTTGATAGCCTTTTGGATAATTGGATCTGTGTTTTGCGTGATAATTATAAGGTGTGTCTCCTTTATAATCGGTCAAAACTACTTTGTAGCCAGAGTAAAAATCATAGTTTCTGTATCGTGCAGGCAGCCTGCTTTCGCGAACCCACTTACCGTTGTTATCAGAAATATACTGACTCTTTACAACGTCATAATAAATATCAATGTCTGGAAGATAATAATACCTGTCATCATCATATCCTTGTGGTCCCCAACTTGGAGGTGTGCCAATATTTACATTGATTGAAACTTGCTGCGCTTGAGCGAAAAATACACTCATAAAAAGCACTGAGGCGAATACTAATTTTTTCATGTCTTTAGAATTTAAATTATTAATTTTAGTAGATATGAATCTAAAGTAATGCCAATATCTAAGGCTTTCGAATTGATTATACGGAAAGACGAAACTAATCGACGAATAGTGTTTTTCTACCGATATAAATTTAAATAAAAAAACGCCTCACAGGAAAGAGGCGTTTTTCGTTTGTAACAATTTTAATTAATAGTGAATACTAAAAATCGATTCTAAAAAAGAATTTATTTCCAGCCTCCACCCAACGCACGGTACAGATTTACTACAGCTTGTAATTTCTGCAGGTTATCGTTTACGCCGCTTAACTGCGCAGCTAAAAGGTTTTGCTGCGATGTCAATACATCGGTGTAATTCGTTGCCGAACTGTATTCTAAAAGCTGTTCTGTATAGTCAACTGCTTTTTCTAAAGCTGCAATTTGTTTTGCTCTTGAATCTTCTTTTGCAACAGCCATTTCGTAAGCATACAAAGAGTTTGAAACTTCCTGCCCCGCTGTTAAAAGGCTTTGCTGGAAATTATTATACGCTTGTAATTGCTGTGACTGCGCTGTTGTCAATCTTAATTTATTTTTTCCCTGATTGAAAATCGGCTGTGTTAATCCGCCAATAATCGAATAAAAGATGGAATTATCGAAGAAATCTTTTAACTGTAAATTTGAAAATCCGCCGCTTGCAGTCAAAGTTAAACTTGGATAAAAATAGGTTTTAGCCAGATTAGTACTTTCAAAAGCCACTCTGAAATTGAATTCCGCTTGACGGACATCAGGGCGATTTTCTAACAACTGAGAAGGCATTCCGATTGCGATATTTTCTGGAATAATCTGTGATCCTAATTCTCCTCTTTCAATTGGTCCTGAACCTTGTCCTAACAAAACATTTATAGCATTTTCGGTCTCGCGAATGCTTTGTTTCAAATCTGGAATCAAGACTTCTGCTGCATGCTGGTTGGCTTCACTCTGTACGACAGCCGCCCCGGTTACAATAGCACCTTCTTTCAGATCTTTAATCGTTTCAACATTTTTGATACGGGCTTCCAAAGTTTCTTCAGTAATTTTCAATTGTTTGTCATACGCCAATAAAAGAAAATAATTATTCGCAATATCCGAAATCAATTGCGTCTGAACTGCTTGTTTCGCAGCATCGGTAGCCAAATAGGTTGCTAAAGCGGCTCTTTTAGAACTGCTTAATTTTCCCCAGATATCGGCTTCCCAAGAAGTACTTAGACCTAACTTATACGTAGTGGTCAAAGTATTGATGTTGATTCCTGCCGGAAAGTTTAATCCTGCTTCTGACTGCTTGGTGTGTGTTGCATTGGCATCCAGTTGTAATGTTGGATAATAAGCCAATTTACTCTGACGAAGCGAAGCTCTTGCCTGCACAATATTCTCAATCGCATTCTTAAGGTTTAGATTTTGGTCTAAACCTTTTTGGATTAATGCATTTAACTTTTCGTCTTTAAAAACACTCTGCCAAGGCATATCGGCAATTGTCGTGGTATCCGATGCGTTTTGATCGCGGTACAGCTGCTCTGTTTTTAAAGTTGTGGGGCGCTCGTATTTGCTGGTAACGGAGCACGCACTCAGCAGTGCTGCCGTCATTATCAATACAATATATTTATTTGAACTATGAGTCATTTTTTCTTAATTAAATTATTACTCTTTATGAGCTTCTAGTAAATGAATTTCGTCTTCATCATCATCTTCGTCATCATAACCATCTTTGGCAGGACCGCTTACTTTTTCTTGTAAAGTCTGGAAAATGATAAACAATACCGGAATTACAAAAACTCCTAATATGGTTCCGATCAACATTCCTCCTACTGCACCGGTTCCGATTGATTTGTTTCCTACAGCACCAGCCCCAGAAGCAAACATCAACGGCACTAATCCTAAAATAAAGGCAAAAGAGGTCATCAAAATTGGTCGAAGACGTGCTACAGCTCCTTCAATCGCCGCTTGTACAATCGGAAGTCCTTTTTTTCTTCGGTCTAAAGCAAACTCAACAATCAAAATACCATTCTTCGCCAAAAGTCCGATAAGCATGATTAAGGAAATCTGCAGGTAAATATTACTATTCAATTTGAAAATAATCGAGAATAAATACGCTCCAGCCAATCCAAACGGAATTGAAAATAATACGGCAAAAGGCAAAATATAACTTTCGTACTGTGCACTTAACAAGAAGTAAACGAAAACCAGACACAAAATAAAAATAAATATGGTCTCGCTTCCCGAAGCTAATTCCTCACGTGTTAAACCAGAAAACTCATAACCATAACCTGCTGGAAGATTTTCTGCCGCCACTTCCTGAATGGCTTTAATAGCATCTCCTGAACTAAATCCTGGTTTTGGAGCTCCTGTAATAGAAATAGACGTAAATAAGTTAAATCTAGAAATGGATTCTGGTCCAAAAACTCTTGTCATTTTTACAAACTCGGTAATGGGTGCCATTGTTCCTGCACTATTTCGAACAAAGATTTTGTTAAGACCTTCTGTATTGGCTCTATATTCTGGAGAAGCCTGAATCATGACACGATATTGTTTTCCGAATTTATTGAAATTCGAAGCATATAATCCACCATAATAACCTTGCATCGTAGACAAGATTGTATTTACAGAAACTCCTGCATCTTTGGCTTTTGCCAGATTGACTTCCATCATATACTGCGGGAAACCAGGGTTAAACGGCGTTGTTGCGTATTGAATTTCTGGACGCTCCGCTAATTTTGCTAAAAATTCATTATTAACTTTAAAGAATTCAGCTGTGGTATGCCCTCCTTTATCTTGTAATTGAAATTCGAATCCGCCGCTTTGTCCAAAACCTTGAATAGTTGGAGGCGAAATAAAGAAAATACTCGCTTCGCGAATGCCGCTTGTTTTGGCAAAAAGCTGACCGATAACGTCGTCTACGCTCAAATCACGTTTTTCCCAAGACTCTAATTTTACAATAACCATACTGTAAGCACTACCTGCTCCAGCGGTAAAGTTTTGTCCGACAATACGAAGTGTATTTTTAACCCCCGGAATCGTTTTGGCAATACTGTCTACTCTTTTGGCAATAATATCTGAACGTTCCATAGAAGCCGATGGCGGCAAACTGATATTGGCAAAGACAGTTCCTTGATCTTCTGCAGGTACGAAAGCTGAAGGCGTGGTTTTCATCATATAAAATAATGCCAGACCTGCTATTACAATCGAAGCTAAAACAATCCATTTTTTTACAGAAAGAAAACTTACAGAACGCTTGTATCTTTGCGTAACATTGTCAAAAGCAACGTTAAATGAAGTATAAAATCTTTGTAGAAAACTTTTATGTTTGTGATCGTCTGCATGAGGTTTTAACAATAAAGCACATAACGCAGGGCTTAACGTCAAGGCGTTTACTGCCGAAAGAATAATCGCTACTGCTAATGTAATACCAAATTGTTTGTAGAAAACTCCTGTAGATCCTGTAATAAAGGTTACCGGAATAAATACCGCCGCCATTACCAGCGTGATCGAAATAATCGCACCCGAAATTTCATCCATGGCATGAATGGTCGCTTTTTTAGCCGATTTGTAACCGTGGTCGAGCTTGGCGTGTACGGCTTCAACAACCACAATCGCATCATCGACGACAATACCAATGGCGAGAACCATTGCAAAAAGGGTCAATAAGTTAATCGTAAATCCGAATAAATTCAGGAAGAAAAACGTTCCTACAATCGCAACCGGAACCGCAATTGCCGGAATTAATGTCGATCTAAAATCTTGAAGGAATATAAAAACTACGATAAAAACTAATATAAATGCTTCTATTAAAGTATGAATTACTTTTTCGATAGAGGCATCCAAATTTTCATTAACATCCACCATAATGGTATATTTCATACCTTTTGGAAAATTCTTTGCTGCTTCTTCAATCAGTTTTTTAGAATTGATGATTACATCACGTGCATTAGATCCAGGTGTCTGACTAATTGCCATTGCTGCAGATTCTACACCATTTGTTTTAATAGTAGAAGCATAACTCAAAGATCCTAATTCTACTTTTGCCACATCTTTTAAACGAAGCATCTGCCCGTTTCCAACCGATTTAATGATGATTTCACCAAATTCTTTGTCGCTGGTTAAACGTCCTTTGTATTTGATTACGTATTGAAAAGCCTGATTTCCGTTTTCACCAAATTTACCTGGCGCCGCTTCAATATTTTGTTCTGCCAAAGCAGCCGAAATGTCGCTCGGAATCAGTTTGTATTGCTGCATTACATCTGGTTTCAGCCAGATTCTCATAGAGTAATCTTTGGCACCAAAAACGGTAACATCTCCCACACCCACTACACGCTGAATTTGCGGCACAAGATTGATCTTAGCATAATTTTGAAGGAAAGTCTGGTCGTAAGCTTTGTCGTCACTATATAGAGAGAAAATCAACAAGTTACTACTCTGGCTCTTGGTTACCGTTACACCGGCCTGAGTTACCTCTACAGGCAGTAAACTGGTCGCTCTCGAAACCCTGTTCTGCACATTTACTGCTGCTAAATCTGGGTTGGTTCCTACTTTAAAGAAAATTTTGATAGAAGCATTTCCATCATTGGTTGCTGTAGAAGTCATGTACGTCATGTTTTCTACACCATTAATTTGTTCTTCCAGCGGAATTACGATACTTTTAAGTACCACATCGGCATTGGCTCCTGTATAACTTGCCGAAACGTTTACCGTTGGCGGTGCAATATCGGGATACTGAGAAATAGGCAGTTCTATTAAACCTAAAACTCCTAAGATGACAATAATAACAGATATTACTGTCGAAAGTACAGGTCTTTGTATGAATATTTTAAACATTTTTTCTTATTTTAAATCGGCGTATACTGTTGCTGCGCTTACATTGTTTGCTTTTATTTGAGAACCGTCTTTAAGAGAAGCAACTCCTTCTAATACGATCTGATCTCCAGCTTTTAAACCTTCTGTTACTACATAATAATTGCCTGCGGTGTTTTCTAATTTCGCAATATTGACATTTTTGGTTTTTCCATCTTTACCTACAGTAACGGCAAATATTTTATCCTGAAGCTCAAATGTCGCACTTTGAGGTACGATTAGACCTTGATTTACTTGCTGCGGAATTCTTACTGTGGTACTGCTGCCGCTTCTGATAATTCCTTTTGGATTAGAGAAGCGCGCTCTAATATTTACGGTACCTGTTTCTGTATTAATTAATCCGTTTACGGTTTCAATTCTTCCTTTTTCTCCGTAAGTAGTTCCATCAGAAAGGACCAAAATTACTTCTGGCATTTTCTTGATTTTTTGTGCTAAAGGAGCCCCCTCATTTTCTTGAGTGAAGTTCAGAAGCATTTTTTCATTCATAGCAAAATAAGCATACACATTTCCGATGCTCGAAACGGTTGTCATTGGCTCGGTTGTATTGGAGCTTACCAAACTTCCTAAACGGAAAGGAATAGAACCTACAACTCCGTTAACAGGACTTGTTACAGTTGTATACCCCAGATTAACTCTAGCATTTACCAAAGCGGCATTGGCTTGCGCTAAACTAGCCATTGCTGACTCATATGTATATTGGGCAGATTCTAAATCGTATTTGCTGATAATTCCTTTTTCTACCAAAGGTTTTACTTTGTTTACAGCCAATTTTGCTGTACTAACTTCTGCCTGAGCACTTTTGATGCTTGCTGTAGCAGTACGAACCTGTTGTTCGTATTCTGGTGCACTAATTTTAAATAAAGGCTGTCCCGCTTTTACAACTGCACCTTCATCAACAAAAATTTTATCAATGTATCCTTCTACTCTAGGTCTGATTTCTATATTCTGCTGTCCTTGAATACTAGCTGGAAAGTCTGTATATAAGGTTGCAGATTCTGGCTGCAATACCAGTGTTTTATATTCTTTAATTTGCGGCGCTCCGCCGGCCTGAGCCGCTTTATCATCTTTTTTACCACAAGATGCGATAACTATTGATGCTGCTAGGATACTTAAAAATGATTGCTTATTCATTGTAAAAAATGTGTAATTATCGATTATATACTGACAAAAGAACTAAATTAAAAGGTACGAAATTTTTTCAATAGACGAAGAGGGGCAAATAATCGATAAAGACAACTTAACACCCGATGGACTTTTTTAAAATATTAAACAAGTGTTTAATTTTATCTCGTCGGCTGTAAATTGCTGTCTAAAGACTCTAAATCCGTTTTGAGCGATTGCCTTTAAATGATGTTTAAATAAAATGTAATATTGCCATTATAAATCACAAATTACCATGTCAATAAACTTTTTTAGACCCTATTTATTCACTGGAGTACATATTCTGGGATGGTTTTTATTGGGGTACCTTATGCTGTTTTACATTCCGCTGACCTGGAAAGTAATTCTGCCGTCGGCTTTCTGGCTTTGGCAGATTATTGTATTGTTTTTACTGATCGTTTTATTCTACTCTACAGCCAAAGTGATAGTGCCGAGAACAATCTTTAAGGACAATACTTCGCCGTTTTTACTTTGGGCATTTCTTGCTACTCTTACCATGCAGATAATCGCCTATTTTTATACTTCCCAAACCGATCTGCACAATCAAATTAGTAAAGCGATTGGTTTTACAAAATACAGAAACCCTTATTTTGACAATTACGTTTTTACCCTGACGCTGCTTGTTTTAGGAATAAGCACCAGCTGGGCCATGCTGCAATATTGGCAGAAAGCGGCACAGCACAAACAAAAGCTGGAGCAGGATAAAACAATGGCAGAACTGGCAATGCTTAAAGCACAGATTAATCCGCATTTTTTCTTTAATTCGCTCAATAGCATTTATTCTTTAACGTATACTAATATTGAAGATTCCCGAAATGCACTGCATACTTTAAGCAGAATGATGCGCTACCTTTTGTATAGTACTGAAGGAGAAAGAACTACTTTGTTTAAAGAAGTAGAATTCTTAAAAGACTTTATCGCTTTAATGAAACTCCGTGCCAACAGTAAATTGAAGATCACAACAGAGATTCCAGAAAAACTACATGACTATCCTATTGTCCCGATGTTATTACTACCTTTAGTAGAAAATGCTTTTAAACACGGTGTACATGCCACAGATAAAAGCGAGATCTTCATTAAACTTACACAGCAAAATGCTGATCTTGAATTTGAAGTTGAAAATACTTTCTTCGAAAAAACAACAATCCCTGATGTCGGCGGTATCGGACTAACAAATACCAAACGCAGATTGCAGCTTATATATCCAAATCATCATTTTATGACATTTGGTATTACAGAGGACAAAAAATATAGAATAAAACTAAAAATAATTTTAGAGCAATGACAGTATTAAAATGTATAGCAGTAGATGATGAACCATTAGCTTTAAAACTGGTCGAAACGTTTATACATCAAACTCCTTTTTTAGAATTAATAGATACCTGCGACAATGCTGTAGATGCTATGGGCATTATTCGCGAAAAACAGCCTGATGTTGTTTTCTTAGACATTAATATGCCTAATCTAACAGGAATGGAACTGGCCAGGCTTTTGCAGGATCAATCGGGTCCGCTGCCAAAAATTGTTTTTACTACAGCTTACAATCATTATGCTATTGAGGGCTATCGCGTAAATGCGGTAGATTATCTGCTGAAACCTTTTAGTTATGAAGAATTTCTTCGAGCTTCTAATAAAGTTTTACAGCTTCATGAAGAATCAAACAATCAGCAGTTTCAGAGTGTTACCGTTGAAGACGAGTTTATCTTTTTGAAAGTAGAATACCAATGGGTCCGCATTTCGCTCAAAGACATTACGTATATCGAAAGTCTAAAAGATTATGTAAAAGTTCATCTGGAAGATTCGCAGAAAGCCTTGTTATCGCTCATTTCGCTTAAAGCTTTAGAAGAAAAACTTCCTTCATCAAAATTCATGCGCGTTCACCGTTCTTTTATCATCGCTTTGGACAAAATAAGTGCGATAAGCAAGAATTCTATTTTTATTGATAAAATAGAAATTACTGTTGGAGAACAATACAAAGAAGCCTTCAAAATTATGGTCGATAAATGGCTGAAATAAAGCGAGTATAAAGCTACCTTAAACTTCACCTTAAAATTACGAGAAACTTATATTTTCTAGTTTATTATAAAAAAATAGTACAAAAAAAATGGAAAAGAGATCAAACAAATATTACCTGACTTTGAGTTTGAAAGAATATGCAAACGGCGACACCGAACCTGCAAGAGAACTCGGAATTGAATTTGACAATCACGATGAAATTTTCGGAATTATTGAAAGAATCAAACAAAAGAATATTTTTAAAGACGAGTCTGAAGCTGTTCAGTTTGCTTTGGGATTGAAATTGTTCAGTGAAATCAAGTTAAAAAACAGAAAAAATCCACTTTTTGAAGAATTAAATGAAGTTTTTCCTGTTTTTATGAAAAAATTAAAAAGTCTTTAAGATCTCTTTGATAATAAGGCTTTAAGCTGTTTTTTGCTAAATACTGATACGTTAAAATTTTCCTAAGAAAATAATAATACAATTCTTACCAGCAATATTTTATAACAATTCTCCGTTCAAAACAATGCATGTCCCACTAAGTGCATTTTCAAAAATGATTTAACCTACTTCAGAATTTCTTCTGTTTCAGGCAGTCAAAAAATCACTTAGGCGATCTTCATTGAATGTGAAACTGGAGAATTTCATTAAAACAGCAATCTTTCATTTTAGTGTGTCTCTAGAAATACGATTCTACTTCGATCTGTTCGATCATGCAAAACCTATTTTCTAACCATTAAAAATGAAACATTATGATAATCAAAAAAAGCATTTTTTTACTCGCCGGAATCATCGCTCTAAGCAGCTGTTCTAATAATGATCCAGAAGGCGATCCAGATGTTGGTACAACCGGACCACCAGTAGAAACAAATCCAGCAAACACCACTTATACGCCTGCATTTGCAGGACAAACCCGCGCAGGAAGCATTCAGACTACAACCGAAATCGAATCTAAAATTATCACCAGCGGCTTAAGCGCTCCTTGGGGCGTTGCTTATCTTCCTGACGGACGTCTTTTGGTTACTGAAAAAGCAGGTGCGATGAAAATTGTCACACAAGCCGGCGCTGTTGGAAGTGCTATAACAGGAATTCCTGCCGTAAATCCAGGATCTCAAGGCGGTTTATTGGGGCTTTGTCTAGATCCTGCTTTTGAAACAAACCGAATGATTTATTGGGTGTTTTCCGAAAGCGTTGCTGGCGGCAATATTACCGCTGTAGCGAAAGGAAGATTGGCTAACAACGATGCGTCTATTGAAAATGCAACTGTAATTTACCGTTCGAATACGCCAAATGCCAGCACATTACACTACGGCGGAAGAGTTTTGTTTGATAAAACAGGAAATTTAGTTGTTAGTATCGGGGAACGTTCTGTGATAGAAACACGTCCGTTAGCGCAGGCAGTAAACAGCAGTTTAGGAAAAATTGTCCGCATTACTACAAGCGGTCAGGCTGCATCTGGAAATCCAAGTTTTACTGCTGGAGGAGCTTTACCAGAACTTTATACGATTGGACATAGAAATCCGCAGGGATTGGCAGTTCACCCCACTACGGGAGAAATATGGCAAAGTGAGCATGGGCCAAGAGGCGGTGACGAAATTAACAGACTTACTGCCGGAAAAAATTATGGCTGGCCGACAATTACCTACGGAATTGAATATGGCGGTGCCAAAATTGGAGAAGGTATTACACAAAAAGAAGGTCTTGAACAGCCTGTTTATTATTGGGATCCTGTTGTTTCGCCAAGCGGTATGACATTTTATTCAGGAAAACGTGTTCCAGAATGGCAGAATAACTTATTTATAGGTTCGTTGAGTGCTACACATATTGTTCGTCTAGCGTTTAAAGACAATAAGGTCGCTGGAGAAGAACGATTATTAGCCGGAGAAGGACAACGATTTAGAGATATTACACAAGGAAAAGATGAAGCATTATACGCCGTAACCGATCAAGGAAGACTTTATAGAATAGATAAAAAGTAAACTTGTTCACTTATACTAGCCAAAAACGCCCCGTAATCGGGGCGTTTCGTATTTTAGGTTGTTTGCTTGAGGTTTGAAGTTTCAGGTTTCAGGTTTCAGGTTTCAAGTTTGAAGTTTCAAGTTTGAAGTTTCAAGTTTGAAGTTTCAAGTTTTACGATTGCGTTAACCTGTACCTTGAAACCTAAAACCTCAAACTTCATATTAAGCTTTTGCTTTTCTCTTCACAGTACAGCCAATTTCTTTTGTTTGTGTAACAGCAGGTTTTTGACCGCTTTTTAAAGAAGCAATAACCTCTTCTGCATATTTTGTTTTTTGAGGATTATTTCCTTCTGGATCATTATCAATGGCTCCCACATATTCAACAACATTCCCTTTTGAAGTTTTAGAGACAATAAAAATATGAGGTGTACGCTTTGCACCGTATTGGTCTGTAATTTTTTGCCCTGCATCAAATAAATAAGGGAAAGGATATTTTTTCTCTTTTGCTAATTCTTGCATTTTTGCAAAAGTATCTGCCGTAGAAGCTTCTGGATCGTTTGGATTAATAGCAATTACTGGATAGCCCTGTGGTCTGAATTTTTTATCTAAATCGATAATTCTTTGCTCATAACCTACTGCGTACGGGCAGGTATTACAAGTAAAAACTACGATATACCCTTTTGCATCTTTAAAAGTTCCAAAAGATACTTCTTTGTTGTCTACATTTTTTAGTTTAAAATCTGGTGCTGTATCGCCTGCTTTGAGGGTTACTGCATTTTGAGCTTGCGCTAAAAACGCCGAAAATGCTAACGCTAATAATAAGATTATTTTTTTCATAATGGTTTACAGTTTTTTATATTCAGTTAATAATTGTTCATAGGTAAATTCGCTTTCGACAAATTTTCGTTTGTCATTTTTAATGAAAAGTGTTGCGGGAATACTTCCTGACCAGCTTGGATCAATACGGTCAATAAATTCCTGCGGACTGCTTTCATTTAAAAGAAATACTTCTTTTTTAAGATTTTTTCTCTTTACAAACGGAATGACGTTTGACTCTAGTTTAGATTTAAAATCAAGACTTACCAGTAAAACTGCTAATTTGTCTGATTTATTTTCTGCGCCTAATTTCTCGAAATGCGGTAATTCTTTTATGCAAGGCGCGCACCAAGTTGCCCAAAAGTTGACTACATAGGTACTGTCTTTTCCGTTTTTAATTCTTTCCTGTAATTGGTTAATAGTCAAAAGTTTTACATTCTGACTAAAACCGCTGATAGAAAAAAACAGGGTAAAAAAAAGAGTGGTTTTAAAAAATATATTTTTCATATAGATTTTTGATTCTAATTTGTTTCTTACAAATATAAACTAATGCTCAATTAGATTTTGTTAATGAAAATTTAATGAGTTTTTTTGAAGAATATAAGTTCAGCGGTTCCACTTATTTCAATGCAAAAGAATTCAAAATTTTATTTAATTGTATTATATCTTCTTTGTAACGAGGGTAAGCTTCCAAATTTCTTACGCTGTGATTTTCATTATTGGTTAAGCCAATTCCTTCTATTTCGTTAAAAGGAGCTTGCATAATTAATCCGTTTAAAAGGCAATCTGCAATATAAATGGAATGTTCATCAAACTTCGGAATTGTATTCAAATATTTTACAATAATGGGTTTTAAAATCGCTTTTTGATCTTCAGAAATCCCTGTCATTGGCAGGAAAAGAAGCAACAGATTGGGATATTTTTCAAAAGCTAATAATTCATTCAATGTAAAAAACCAAGCTTCAAAATGTCCACCTAGATTTCCGATGTAAATATCATTCAGAAAAAAATTGATTTCATATTCTGCAAACTCAACAGCAAAATTTAAATTATCTTTTATGCTTCCTGCAACATATCTTGGATTTTCTTCAATATCATCATAATTAAAAAATTCCCTTTCCCATTCGTAAGCTTCCGTTTCGTTGGTTTCTACAACTTCTAGAACCTCGTCAATATTTATTTCTTCTTTTTCATCATAACCGCGTGACCAGCAGAAATAATATTTCCAGAAAAAAGTATTGTTGTTGAGTTCGTCTATTTGTATTGATTTATTCATGTTATCTTGTTTCAAATAGTTGAAATTCTAAAATTCTATTCTAAATGGATATGAAAAATCAGCTGTAAAATCTGGTTTTTCTGCCGAAGGTTTTATAATAAATTCAAATGTTGGTTCCATATCTTCTATCTGTTCCATTTCACCAGATTCTGTTTTGATTTCTAAAGTCTGTTTTGTTAAACCAGCTAAAATCGAAACACTGTAAAAACCATTTGGAAGTTCTATTGTGGCATGTTTGTACTTTTTCAGCAAATCGACTTTCTCTTTTGTAAAATCTTTTAAATACGGAATTGTATACAAATAAATCCTGCCGTTTACAACCGTCAAACAATATCCATCGCGTTTGTGCTGAAGTTCGTTTCCAGGTTTTAATAATTCAGGAACATCATCTGACAGATTAAAATAAACGGTATACGGATAGTTCACGATTCCAATCATCGGTACAATTACTCCTTCTTCTACAACTTGATCTCCGGTTTCTTCTGTTGTAAATTCCGTAAGAAGATCATCTGGTAAATCATTTTCGATTTTATACTGCATTAAACCATCTACATCGCCTAGAATGAAATAATCCATTAGATCGTTTAGTACTTCATTGAATTTATATATTGCCATGTGTTTCTTTATAATCTAGTTCGTTTTCCCATATAATAACTGTATTCTTTATCAAAAGCATATCCTCTTTCATCAATTACTTTAAAATGAAAATTGTCTAAACTTTTAGTCTTAATGATCTTCACTTCATCGCTGATTGTTCGCACAAAATAGGCTTGCTTATCATCTTTGGCATAGAAAGCATTATCACATTCGAGATAATAAGTTCCATCCAGACAAGACTCCAGAATTTTAAAAGTCTCTGGATCGGCATCTTGAATTATTTTTCCTTTAAAAAACACATGGTTTTTATCCATCCCCAGATTTCCAATTAATTCAGGATTTGGAATTTTGAAAGATTCAATATCAGCATTTTCAACAAGAATGGTATCTCCAAAGTACAGTTTGTTTCCCACTGCAGCGTAAAAATCATTTAGATAATTGGCTTTGCTAAAATCAAAAGGCATTTTATCATTGTGTCTGTAATAATTTTTGTTTGAAAATGTATATCCTTTTTGAATATCGAGTATTTTAAAGTCCTGCGGAAGGGCATCTTCTAAAATACCAAACCTGCAAAATGCACTTTGCAGGTAAATATGATTTTTATCTGCAAAATAAATTGTCGAAGCGTAATCGTCTTTTGTTTCTGCATTTGTTGCTATAATTTGAAAGTTTTCAAAATCTATTATTTTATAAAATTTCTTAAAGACTTCACTTTCATAAAAAAGAATAAATTCGTTGTCAATGATTTTATAACCTTGTCCTAATTCCTTAATCATAATCTATTTTTTTTACAATGAGACGTTCCTAACTGAACATTTTTTCAGCATTTTAAACTACTCAAAAATTACTCTTTAATAAAAGGCGGATGTCGCGTTTCGATATGTTTTAATTGTTTTGGAGTTCTAAATCTCATACTGACTTTTGCCTCAAAAACATTTTTTCGCTTGTTCTACCGACGAGATGTTCCTAACGGAACATGATTTTACAATCGCTTATTTATCACCTTTTTTGAATTCACTTTACCTCTATGCTACAGAGCAACATTTCGTTGGTAACTAACATAGACACACCCTCAAATATCGTCCCGTAGGCACGGCTGGGCATATTAATCTATAATCAAAACGTTCTACAGACGAGATGTTCCTAACGGAACATGATTTTACAATCGCTTATTTACTACCTTTTTTGAATGTACTTTACCTCTATGTTGCAGAGCAACATTTCGTTGGTAACGAACATAAACACACCCTCAAATATCGTCCCGTAGGGACGGCTGGGGCATATTAATCTATAATCAAACGTTCTACAGACGAGATGTTCCTAACGGAACATGATTTTACAATCGCTTATTTGCCCCCTTTTTTGAATGCCCTTTATCTCTATGCTGCAGAGCAACATTTCGTTGGTAACTAACATAAACACACCCTCAAATATCGTCCCGTAGGGACGGCTGGGGCATATTAATCTATAATCAAACGTTATACAGACGAGATGTTCCTAACGGAACATGATTTTACAATCGCTTATTTACCACCTTTTTTGAATGCACTTTACCTCTATGCTGCAGAGCAACATTTCGTTGGTAACGAATACCACACCCTCAAATATCGTCCCGTAGGCACGGCTGGGGCATATTTATCTATAATCAAAACGTTCTACAGACGAGATGTTCCTAACGGAACATGATTTTACAATCGCTTATTTGCTCCCTTTTTTGAATGCACTTTACCTCTATGCTGCAGAGCAACATTTCGTTGGTAACTAACATACACACACCCTCAAATATCGTCCCGTAGGGACGGCTGGGGCATATTAACCTATAATCAAACGTTCTACCGACGAGATGTTCCTAACGGAACATGATTTTACAATCGCTTATTTATGAGCCGTTTTGATATTGTTTTTAATCTTCCTCGTCATAGTCTTCATCGTCGTACGAAAGATAGTCCCAATTTACGTCTACACTCTCTATAAGATCATCAAAACGTTCTTGGTCGTAAGTTCCTATAAATGCCGCGGTGCAATTATTTTCTTTATCAAATGAAAGACTGATTACATCCTGATAATCATCGGTATAAATCTTTTGATTGTTACGACTGATTTCATCAATTAATGTAAAATTATCTTCGATAAAAAATACATCATTGGCGCTAACCGATCCGATAAAATTTCCGTTATAAGGCAATCCGCCAAAAGTGCCGTTGTAAATCGCCATCATTAATAAAAAACCTTCTATTGTCTGAGTTTCGATTATCCAATCTGACTTTTCGATTGTATCGTAATTTGCATAAACTGGAGGATTATCAAGTATTAAATCTTCTTTTTTAATTCCCCAGATTACAACACCTTGGTTTTCTTCGTATATAAGTAAAAAACCATCTTCAGAAAAAGTAATTTCTTCTGGCTTAAAAAGGGTATTATAACTGTAATTGATATTTTCTTCTTTTCCTAATACCAGATAATATTCTCGTAGTTTGGCCGGAAGCGTAATCTCTAATCTTTTTTCAAGTTCAGAAATTTCTTTTTCTGAAAAACCAAAGTTTTCATTTTCAAGGAGATTGTAAAGGCGCTTAATATGCTGTATCATTCTTGTAATTTTAAATTCTCTTAAGTGCTAAAATACACAATTACTATAAGATTATAACTACTCTTTTGGCATAAGTGTTCCTTAAAACAAACATTTTTTATAGTCACATTTAGTTGACTAATTGACTTATGCTGCATAAACAAAGACCTTTGCAGAGGCTGCGAGAAATACAAAATCATGAAAATACGAGCGCTTTTATTAATCCTGATGATCAGTGCAAGCTGTCAGTCACAAACAAATTCAAAAATGAATGAAGAAAAAACAAATCCTTTATTGTGTGATCCTGTTAGCGGTATGTGCGAAATGCCTGCCGGTAAAAATTCTAATGAAACTGTTTCTATTGTGACAGAACACAAACCGATAAAAATTATATACTATACCGATCCTATTTGTTCTTCTTGCTGGGGAATTGAACCACAGCTTAGAAAATTAAAATTAGAATACGGTGCTTATTTTGAAATGGATTACAAAATGGGTGGCTTACTTCCTGATTGGAATTATAATAGCGGCGGTATCAGCAAACCGTCTGACGTAGCGCATCATTGGGATGAAGCCAGTCTTTATTATGAAATGCCAATTGATGGTGATGTCTGGCTTGAAGATCCGTTAGAATCTTCATATCCGTCCTGTATTGCCATGAAGGCTGCGCAGCTTCAGAGCACAGAAAAAGCGGTAAAGTTTATGCGTATCGTGCGTGAAAAACTTTATTTAGAAAAAAAGAATATCACCAAATGGGAAAATATTGAAGACGCTGCTCAAATGGCAGGTCTGGACATTCAAAAACTAAAAGCAGACTTTGAGGGCGACGCAAAAAAACTTTTTCAAGATGATTTGGCTTTTGCAAAAAATCTTGGTGTAAGAGGTTTTCCAACATTATTTTTTGCTGATAGAAATCAGAATCAATTGACCGTTTATGGTTCTAAACCTTACAGCTCGTACGAAAATACCATTTTGGCATTATTTCCTGAAGCTAAGAAGAAAAAAATCTCGAACGAAAATCCGTTAGCAATTTTTGAAATTTATCCAACTTTGGCACCAAAGGAATATGCCGTAATTTTTGATATTTCTCTGAATGAAGCTGCGATTATTTTAGAAGAATTGTTCCGAAAAGGAAAATTAGAACAACAAAAAATAAAAAATGGAATCCTTTATTTAAAAAAATAAAACCGCAATTTTAATGTTTAACGGAACATATTATCCGTAATTTTCTTTTGTACGCATAACATCAAACGTTCCTACGGAACGAAAAATCTTATCTAATTCCTTGGAAGCTACCAATGAAATGTTCCGCTGGAACATTGAAATTTTGACATTGTAAACCAATGTTCCAGCGGAACATTTCATCGGTAGAAAAAAAAAATAGCGTGCATCGTCCCATCGGGACGTTTGACAATTACAGAATGGGTTCTTTAAAAATATACAGCTCATCATATTCTATGTCAAATGCTTTTAATTGCATTTTATATTCTTCCAAAAATGTTTGCTTTTTATGATGCTGTTCTTGATTTTGAATGTAACGAATAACATTTGGAACATGACTTCTGGAATACGAAAAAGCTCCATAACCTTCCTGCCACGCAAAATTAGATGACAATTTTTGTTGTTTAATCCATTTACTGGTTTCGGTCTTTATATTTTGAATTAGCGAAGAAATAGATTGTGTTGGTCGCATTCCGATAAAAAGATGTATATGATCCGGCATACTATTTATGCAAAGCATTTTATGTTGATTGGATTGAACTATTCCAGTTATATATTGATGTAATCTATCTTTCCAGTCGTTTTCAATTAATGCTTTTCTGTATTTTACAGCAAAAACAAATTGGATATGTAATTGTGTATAGGTATTACCCATTGTGGTTAATTCTTTTTCAATATTTATTTTTCAATCTTATAATTAAGAAGGCTAATTTATAAAAAAAGAAAGAATTTTAATACATTTTATTAAGGTCAAATGATTTTAATTTGAAAAAAAATTAGAAAAATGAATACCATCCTCAAACGTTCCTACGGAACGTCAAAGCTACCAATGAAATGTTCCGCTGGAACATTGAAATTTTTGGACATTGTAAACCAATGTTCCGGCGGAACATCTCATCGGTAAATTTCGTCGTGTATGGGACGAATAAATCAAACGTTCCAATGGAACGTCAAAATCTTTATCTTGGAAAAGCTACCGATGAATTGTTCCTACGGAACATAACCATAATAGGAAACATTGCTTTACAATGTTCCAGCGGAACATCTCATCGGTAGAAAAACAAATAGCCCGCATATCGTCCCATCGGGACGTTTGAAAATGCCAAATCGACGTGTTTTTATATTCCAAAAATGGTCTTTACCTATTTAAAAAATTAGTTCTAAGCTTAATTTTCAACCTCCTTCAAAATCAAATCGGCTACCACATCGATTGCCTGATTTATGATACTTTTTTGAGTTCCTGTAAATTCAAAACGTTTGGCAATTTCTTTATGGGCAAAAACAATATGTATAAAAATAGTCCCTACAGGTTTAGACTCGCTTTCACTTCCTCCTGGGGTTGTGAGCCCTGTCAATCCCACGCAAATGTCTGAATTAACATAGCGTCCAAAATTCTGCGCCATCAATTTGGTTACTTCGGCAGATTCTGCTGTGTATTTTTCGATAGTTCCCCACGGAATGTGCAATAGATCTTCTTTCATAGAAATATGATAACACACAATTCCTCCGATTAAAATTCTTCCTGAATTAAAAACAGAAGCAAATTCATAACACAATTTGCCTGCAGAGGCACTTTCTGCAAATGATATCGTCAGGTTTTTTTCTATTAACGCTTGACAGCAGGCGGTTACAATATCTGAGGCCATAGGATTTAAATTTAATTAGAGATTTTTTTTAAAATCAAATTTAAAAATGGATCTGTTTTTTAAACTTATAGAATTAATTACAATAATTACATTATAAGTAACTGTTAATTATACAACTATAATTAGTTTTCTTGTAAGAAAGAGCTTTTTTATACTTGGTAAATTTGTAAAACACAACATTTGAAATTATATAAGCCTAAAAGAATTTTTAAAATTCTACACATTTACACGCAGAAAAACAAATGAGTACACAACAACAATTGCAGAAAAGTATATTTTAAATTTCTGCAAGAGAACAAATGGAAAGATTAATTTTTGAACAACAATCTTAAAAACAAGTATTATGGAAAAGCTAAACAACCCTGATTACGGTCAGTTTGACCCTGATTATATAGATCAAAATACTCTTGTTGATGGTACTTACTCTGTTGAAGACCAATACAAACAAGAATTGAAAAAAAACGACGAAAAAGAATTTGGTGAAAGTGATCCCGATCACTATGAACAAAATACTTTGATTGATAATGATAACTACGCTAGAGATGAGGATCCGTATCAATACCAAGAGGAATTTATTGAAGATCCTAAGCATCCACTAGGTGATTTTGAACCCAATACCAATATCCGTTCAGAAAATATTCCAAATGAGGAGCGAATTATCAACGAAGATGATGCCATCACAAATGATGATACCGAAGAAGATTTAAAAGACAGTTATGATTCTGAATCTGAAGTGGATTATGACAATGATCTGGAAAAAGACGGCGATCTAGACAATAACGATGAACCAGAGGATATGGACGATTTTGAAGCAGAACATTATCCTGAAAATCATCCGAGAGAATAACAGTATTGACTATGGAAATTGTAACACAAATTATATGGCTGTTTGTTTTGGCAGTGCCTATTGCGTGCATAAGCTGGACAGTTACACATGAAGAAATTTTTAGAGAACCGCACGAATGGTGCGTCAGTCGTTCTAAAAATGACAGATACATACTTTCTCGAAAGTTCTTTTATCTGCTGACTTGCGAGTATTGCTTCAGTCATTACGTTACAATCTTCTTTTTGTTCTTTACCAATTATAAACTTTTGTTAATTGACTGGAGAGGCTATATTTTGGCAGGCTTTTCGCTGGTTTTTGTAGCAAACGTCTATATGAGTCTTTTTGCTCTTTTGCGACAGGCGATTAAAAAAGAAAAGGTCGAAATAGAAAAAATTGAGACCGAAACAACTGATTTAAAAAATTAAAATAATTAAAATAAGTATAACTAAATAAATTGACTATCATGGAAAATTTAAATTTCATTGACCCTCTATTACACGGAATCACACCTCAGTTACAGAATAAAAATCTATCAGTAAAACAAATGGCATGCGCAGGAGTTGGTGCGCTTTTAGCTGCTGCCGTTTTGAAAAAAACAGGACATGCTAAAATCGGAGCTGTTGTTGGCGGTTTAGCTTTGCCATTATTAGCATCTGCAGGTTATAAAAAATTCTGCGAGATCAAAAAAGAAAAAAATGATGCCAAAGCCAGCAGCGGTATCGAATACAATCATTAATTGAATGATATCTTTTAAAAAAAACAGCGCTTTCGTAGCGCTGTTTTTTTTGTCTCAAGTTTTGGATTTTCTAAGAAATATTTCCCTCTACCCAATTCAATGCTTTATTGAAATCTACTTTTTTGTACCCACGAAATTCTCCTGGAACGATATAACTAAAACCGTTTGTAAAAGAGATAATTTCTTCGGTATCGGTTACAATAGCGGCACGATTCCATTTTCCTAAATGTTTTAGCCCTAGGAGTGCATCTTCAAGCCAAGCACCTGCCGTAAAGTTTTTAATATCCGTATCTAAAACCAATAGAAAATTGATTTCGTTTGTTTGTTTGATCAAATGTTCGACAGCAGGGACAACTGCTGTTAAAAAATCTTCTTTGGTAACTTCAGCCAAGGCTCTAAAGGCAACAATATTATCTGTTGTATCTATTTGATGTATCATGGTATATTTTTTTGAAATTATTTTTTTTTATAATACACTTATTACTAATGCATTAAAACATAAAAACTCAACTCAAATATACTCATTTACTGTAAGTTAAAATTTATCTTTTAGCAACCGTTTTTTATATATTTTTAATGTTGCGTAACAATCAAATTGAAACCATTTCTAATTTTAACGCATAAGTCAAAGTTTTTATAAATTTTAGTTCGTAAATCTTTCTGCCCTGCGGTTAAAAAAAAATCATCTCAAACTTTTAACCGCTCCATTTTTCAAATCAACAGTAAAATGATCCGCAGGAACTTCATGCATAAACTTGCTTAAAATAGTCAGGAATAATTGCATTTGTTTTTGCAAAGGAGTTTCTGGAACTTTGTTTTCTAAAAACAACTTCGACAGCACTTTATATGATTTTGCCTTTTCCATTCCAACATCTTGTAACGCTAGTTCATCAGCACTTCTAAAACGGTAAAAATCAATTAATAAATCTTGTCCGTTCCAATTCAAACTTTGCTTTTTGATTTTATTTTCGGCTAAAATGTGCTCCAATTTTACAGCCGCTGCTGACCATTCTTTTGAATGAACTTCTTTATTTTGAAGCAATTCATTGAAATCTTTATCCGAATTCATATTGGCCAGAAGAAACAAATCTGCGGCCGAAACATTCAATAAAAAAGCAGCATAATCAGCAGGCCAATCGTCTTTTAAGAAACGCAGACGCACTAATTCCTTTAGATGAAAATCGGTAAAATTGTGGTAACTTTTAGTTTCTAAAATCGCTTTATTCCAAATGTCTTTAGTATTTTGACTTTCTAAAAAATGATATTCTGTTTTATACAAATCAAAAAGCTCGTTATAACGGGGAACCTCATCAATAGTGATCGTCTGAATATCCACTACATTATCTTTCTTTAAAGTCAATAATTTGTACGCGGGAATATACGCCGCCAAAGACGGGGTCTGAACATTGACCAGCGTATTTCCTTTTACAGTGGTACGAACTCCAGTATCGTTGATGTGCATGTGTCCGCCAAAATGAATTTTTAATCCGGCATCGGCAAAAACCTGAGCCACTTCTTCTACCGGAACTCTGTTTAACTGCCATTTATTGGGTCCCAAAAGCTCTTTTATCTCGGCGGAAGCGTCATCATTAAAATCAATCATTGGAAAATGGCTGAAAGCAACCAAAGTTTTGCCTTGCTTTTTGGCTTGCGCCGAAATGTCTTCAACCCATTTTATAAGATGTTTTTTATTTGAAAGTACATTATTGTAACCTGTACTCGCTTCTGAATAATTTTTAGAATCTTTTTCAGTTGAAGCATTTTTCTTGGGAATGTAAACATTTCCATCAATTGCCATTAACCAAAGTCCATCGATTGGTTCTACCACATAACTTACGTCTGGAACTTCGAAGCCCGGTGCAACTTCATACACTCTATTGTTAAGTTTGGCACTTTCTGCTGCTTTTTCAAAAGTATAGTTCTCACTTGTATATTTGGAGAACGGCGTTGCCCAGAATTTATACTTTGAATTCGGGTGAAAACCGAAATCTTTAAGATGATCGGTAATACCCAAATAACCCATTTTAGCAATATCGGCGCTGACAACTACGGGCTGTTCGATGTTTAAATTGGGCTTATAAAGGCCTTCTTTGCTATAAATGGGCTGGCTTTTTCCGTCTTTTCCTAAAAAATCTTCTTTCCCTGATTTTTGTGCAAAAGGTCCGACTGGATCATGGTTTCCTGTGGTAATAAAAAATTCTATTCCGTATTTTTTGGTGTATTGTTCTAATATATTGGCTAAGCCGCGAACATGAATCGGCTGTCCATCGTCTGTATAATCGCCGGGAAGCGCCACGTATTTGATCTTTCGCTTGACGATATCTTCTAATGCTGCCAAAAATGCAAAATAATTTTCGTTGAAGATTCTAGTAGAATGCAATTGCGAAGACATGGTTCTAATTAAAACATATTGGCCATTTTTCGGATTCAGAACGCCTTTGTAATTGGTATCCGAAAAGGTTCCGAATAAATCCTGTAAATGAACATCAGATAAAAAAGCGATTTGTATTCCGTTTAGATTTTTTGTTTTTTGTGCCGAAAGTGTATAATTGAAAAGAATGAAGAACAATAAAAATCGAGAGATAAACTTTGGATTCATGGGCGGGTAACTTTTTACACCGCAATTTTATTGATTTAATATCGAAAGGAGTTTATGCTATTGTTATCGAATGATAATTTAATTTTTTCAGTTGTCCACGCCAATTCTAAACTTCTAACGGAATTTTTAAAATTACCTCGCTATACATAAATGATCGGTCGAACGTTGGTCGAAAAAACAGGATTTATAAATCATTGTCCTTTAGGGACAATTGAACCGTAAACAAAAAAGGCCGTCAAAAAAATTGACAGCCTTTTCATCACATTAAAAACCTAAAAATTTAATGCATTTAAAACCATTATGGCAAATGGGTTACTCTTTATTTCTTTATAAAACGTTTTATAGTTTGTTTACCGTCTTTTTCAAGGATCAGGAAATAAATCCCTTGTTTTAATTGACTTACCTCTAAACTATTTTCATTTATTTTTTGAGAGGCAACAATTGTCCCTTGAGCATCTATAATAGTGGTTTTTCCGCCGATTACATCAGTAGTAAACGATAATAAGTCTGCTACAGGATTTGGATATACAATTAATACATTATTAGCAGCTTTAGCCGCAATTTCTGAAGTTACAGCCGTTGGTGCTGCATTGCCTATTTTAGTAATTCTAATCCAGTTAATATTCATTCCGGTATTCTGAATATAGATCCCAAAATTGTACGTTCCTGCATTTACGTTTACCGTTTGTGTAACCGTCTGCCAATTCTGCCAGCCTTCTGTATTTGGAATATCAACGTTTCCTAAAACTATTGTACCACCATTTAAATCAGAAGATAATCTGCCGCCTGTTACGCCGCTCGCGACACGGTATTCGATTAAATACGAGCCCGTTGTCGGGAAATTAATATTATTATAAGCCAGCCAGTCGCCCGTTTCGGTATAACCCACATTAGAACCTCCTCCGGTGTCTGTCGTTGCTTCGACCTGAATACCATTCATAGCAGCATAATCTTCGGCTTGAATCAAAGTTGATGTCTGCGAGGTTGTTGTGGCAACCAGTTTCCATTGTCCGCAGGTTTGATTGTTATTGTCCCATTGTTGTACAATAGCTCCCGAAGCAGTACTTGCGCCCGCAACCTCAACAATTCTACCGCTGTGGCGGGCAACAATTTTATAAAATCCGTCTCCTGTTGCAACTAGAATATACTGCTGATTTGTGGTTCCGTTATACGGATATTGTTCCACACGTGCCCCATTGGCTTTATTAAAATTATTGACATCCATAGACTGACCGCTGTGGTTGGCAATAATTTTATACATTCCGTCTCCTAAATGGGTAAAGGTAAATTTCTGGTTATTTCCAGAAGTCAAACCGCCTTGATTAATTCCTGCTCCGTTGGACATACTTGCAGTCCATACATCCATATACAAACCGCTGTTTCTGTTTTGCAAAAAGAAAGTCTGATTTCCTAAAGAAGTGATTCCGTTTGCTATAATCCTGATCGAACTTACTTTATCATTCCAAGTGGTATTCAAGCATGAATTATCCGAATTAATTACCGTTGAAGCACCAGCAAAATTATCATCCTGATATAAAATGGCCTGATAACCTTGCGTAACTTTAAGCGAAGAAATGTCATCGTTTAAAATCCCAATCGAATTTAAACGCGCCAAATTGTAATCTCCAATAGTTAAACCTCCAGAGAAGCCGGTATAATTACAATCTTTGTAAACGGTGATTACGTCTGTCGAAGCGGCAATGGCTCCTCCCGGCGGAATGGTTCCGGTAATCGAATAACTTCCGATAGAACCGTAAGCAGAATAGCCTCCAGCTCCTGTATTTCCGGCTCCGTTTCCGTCAACACCAATAAAGTATTTTCCAGCAGGAAGATTGACATTCATAGAAGCATTCAAAGCAAACGGATCCGAATTCCAATACGTTCCCATTTCTGCTCCCGCTGCATTATACAATCGGATTAAAAGATGGAGATTTCCGTCTCTCGAAACGGTATTCGCATTAATAGAAACGTTACCGCCACCTGTTGTAAACGTAAAAAAATCATAATCAGCTTCACTCGAAATAATTCCGTTTTTCTGATTGATTTGTCCGCTCGCGTTATAGTCTAAAGCTGCCGCAGAAGCCGTAGTATTTCCGTAATCATCGCCGCGGTATCCCACTCCAAATTTGGCACTGGCAATAATGGCGACATCATCTTGTTTGTTGTTGGCATAATTGTATTCGCCTTTACTCCACTGTACAACCGGTCTGTAATAACCTGCACCCATGATCGGCGCCCACGAAGTTCCGTCCAAGCCAAGAAAATAATCTTCGGCAGGATTAGTACGTCCGTCATGACCTAAGTCAAAAGTATGCCCAACTTCGTGCGAAGAAGCATCTCCGCCCGACTTTCCAGAAGTGATAAATACCCAGCAAGGCACATCGTTATCCCAATTAAAAGAGCCTATGTAAGCCACTCCTCCCGCTCCCGGCGCTGCGGTATTGGTGGGAGTAACCACAACGCGCATTCTTCTGTTTCTTGGGTATGAATTAAAAACGGCTTCGTTTGTGGTAACATTTACATTAAAAGGACGGTAATCTTCTGAAACTACTTCCCAATGCTGCTGCACTGCCGCATCATTCATTCCAGAAGCGGCTGCATTTATGGCGTTTCCGTTGTTCCAAAGATTTCCTGCCGGCATGTAATAACCGTCAAAATCCAGCATGATACAGCCTGCGGCCCCCGGCAGACTCTGCAGATTCAGCAGTGCCTGAGCAATTTCTGGAGCTGCTGCAGTTTTACTGGCAGCATTATCCTTTGCCGGTACATTTTTGTAATCGATACACACCAGGGTATTGATGTCTACTTTTTTTACAAATGCATTTCCCTGTGCATCAGAAAAGTATTTATACGCTTCTCTGCTTTTCTTTAAAAGAATATGACCTTCCAGCGATTTGTCTTTTACTTTGATGTAAAAAGAAGATTCTGGAATGTTTTTAATTTCTCCAATCAAAAACTCGGTGGATTCGTTGGATTCTTTGTAGTTTATTTTTGCATTGAAACTTGCTTTTTCTGCTTGAAGTACAATTGTTTTTTCAGCACTTTTTGAAGTGGCAGCAACTGCGAGTCCTTTTTTTAAGTTGTTCATAAAGGTTTTACTCGATCCTAATGAAGTTTGTGCAATAGCAAAACTTCCGAAGGCGAGAAACAGTACTATACTAAATCGAAATTTGTAATTGTTTTTCATAAAATTTGGGGTTATAAAATTGAAATACTGTTTATTAAATTTTAACGCTAAGTTTTTTTTCAATTTGAAGCGCAAGCGAGATCTAAATATTAAGTTCGCAAAGCTGTGTGTAAACCCAGCTTTGTGAACTTTTTCAATTTATGAAGTCTCCTATACAAAAACTCTTTGCGAACTTTGCGTAAATCTTTGCTCCCGATAGCTATCGGGATTGCGGTTTAAAAAACTTACTTTTTAATAAAACGTCTCACGGTTTTAATTCCGTTTTTCTCTACTAAAATCAGATAAATTCCGGATTTTAAAGTCGAAACATCGATACTGTTATTGTTTACGGTTTGAGAAGAAACAGTAGCACCGCCTTCTGTATTAATGATGTTCACACTTCCGCCCGAAACTTCGGCTGTAAAGAAAAGTTCGCTTTCTGCTGGATTTGGATAAATACTCAAACTTTCAATCTTATCTGCTGGTGCTGCTTTTGCTGCCAAAGCCGAAGCCGATTTTGTAATTCGAAACCAGTTTATATTAAAACCTGTATTTTGAACATATATTCCGAAATTATACGTTCCTGCATTTACATTTACGGTTTGTGTCACCGTCTGCCAGTTTTGCCAGCCTCCAGTATTTGGAATGTTTACATTTCCGAGCTGAATCGTTCCTGCATTTAAATCTGATGATAATCTTCCGCCTGTAACGGCACTTGCAACTCTGTATTCAATTATATAAGAACCCGAAGTTGGAAAATTGACGTTATAATAAGCCATCCAATCACCTGTATCGCAGTACCCTACATTTAAGCCTCCGCCAGTATCGGTTGTCGCTTCTGTCTGAACACCGCTCATGGTATTGTAATTTTCTGCCTGAATCAGAGTTCCAGTTCCTGTTGGCGGATTACTTCCTTTTACCACCTGATCGACAGCTGTCAATAATGATTTTGAACCTGTTGCATCCTGAGATAATTCCCAAATCATAACTCCGGCCGCATTTTGAATGGCAAAAGTTGTTTTTTGTTTAATAGTCGGAATTCCGTTATAATAAATGGTATTCCCCACTTGATCCTGATTTTCTGAGCCTGGATATTGTGCTACGATATTGGCAAACGAAATTCCCTGATTGGCCGAAGCTCCAAATCCGTAACCATAAAACGGAAGTCCGATAACGGCTTTGCTTGCCGGTAATCCTCTTCCTGTCCAATAATTAAACTGATTTACGGCCATACTGTACGGAGAATGCTGTCCTGGATTTCCTGGTGCCCAAGGTCCTGTTGCATCATACGCCATAATATTGATCCAGTCATAAGCCGCGAAAGTAGATGCAGGTACATTGGCACCGCCATATCCTTCAGAAAGTGCCGCTGTAATCAATTTTCCATTAGCATGCAGTTTATTTGCCAGAGCAATTACAAAGCCTCCGTAATCGCCGTTAATAGCAGGACCTTCTAAATCTACATCGACACCATCAAAATTATGGGCTACCACATAATCGTATATTTTTTGTACGAATGCTGTTCTGTTGGCGGGTGTAATGAGATTAAAATAATTGTCACGAATAGCACCGCCTTCTGAAATAGCACCACCGCCAAGTGAGACAAAAACTTTTACATTATTGGCATGGGCTGTATTAATAATCGCATTATTTCCTGAGTTAAAAGTCAGATAACCATTGGCATCGGGATTTTCAAATGCAATATTAATATGCGTTAATTTACTGTATTGAATGGTACTCGAAAAAGCATTCAAATCGATCCAGTTCGGGATATAAGCGATTACTTTTTTCTGGGCAATGGACAAATTGAAAAAGCCCAAAACAAAAATAAGCATCCATTTTAGCGGCATTCTTTGGTAATTGTTTTTCATAATGATTTGTTTTAACAGATTAATAATTTGTAAATAAGGGGTTGGAATATTAGATTGCAGATTTTAGATTCGGTTGAATTAAACTCAGTCCAATTCAACCGAAAATTGTTTACAACTAACAGTAAATCAATCTAAAATCTATATTTTAAAATTATTTTTTGATGAAACGTTTGATCACTTTTTTACCACTCTGATCAAAAACCACAAAATAAATTCCGGTTCTTAATCGCGATACATCAATACTATTGTCATTGATTTTTTGCTGCGAAACTTCAGTTCCAGTCTGATCTATAATGCTCACTCTTTCGCCACTTACAGCCGTTGTTACATACAGCGTGCTTTCTGCCGGACTTGGATATACTGTAAGTTCCGTCACTGCCGATTCTTCTTCAATCGTTTCTACAGAAGCCGTTTTAGCACTCGCTCCAGCACCTATTTTTGTAATTTTAATCCAATTGAGGTTCATTCCAGTACTTTGAATATAGATTCCGAAATTGTAGGTTCCAGCGTTTACATTAACGGTCTGCGAAACGGTCTGCCAATTTTGCCATCCACCCGTATTAGGAACAGTGACATTTCCTAAAACAATAGCACCCGCATTTAAATCGGAAGAAAGAACACCGCCCGAAGCACTTGCTACTCGGTATTCGATTAAATAAGAACCTGTTGTTGGGAAATTGATACTGTTATACGCCAGCCAATCACCTGTTTCGGTGTACCCCACATTAGAACCTCCGCCTGTATCTGTAGTAGCTTCTACCTGAATACCGCTCATTGAGGAGTAATCTTCTGCCTGAATCAAAACGGAAGTTTGAGAAGAAGCCGCTGGAACCAGCTTCCATTGTCCGCAAGTTTGGTTGTTATTATCCCATTGCTGTACAATGGCTCCCGAAGCTGTACTTGCTCCAGCAACCTCAACAATTTTACCGCTGTGACGGGCAACAATTTTATAGAATCCGCTTCCGGCATCTACCAAAATAAACTGCTGATTGGTTGTCGCATTGTACGGATATTGCTCTACACGCGCACCATTGGCTTTATTGAAATTATTCACATCCATAGACATACCACTGTGATTGACTATGATTTTGTACAGTCCGTCTCCTAAGTGGGTCAAAGTAAACTTCTGATTATTTCCAGAAGTCAGAGCACCTTGATTGATTCCGGCTCCGTTGGACATACTTGCTGTCCAAACATCCATGTAGAGATTACTGTTTCTGTTTTGAAGAAAGAAAGTCTGGCTTCCTAAAGTTGTGGTTCCGTTAGGAAGAATTCGTATAGAAGTTACTTTGTCGTTCCAGGTGGTATTCAAACAATTATTATCAGAAGTAATTACGGTCGAAGTTCCCGTAAAATTATCATCCATAAATAAAATTGCCTTATAACCCTGAGCTACTTTTAATGAAGAAATATCATCGTTTAAAACTCCCAGCGAATTTAAACGTGCCAGATTATAATCACCAATGGTTAATCCTCCAGAAAATCCGGCGTAGTTGCAATCTTTGTAAACCGTAATCACATCTGTCGAAGCCGGAACAGAAGGAACCGTTCCTGCATAACCTCCAAAAACAGCAATTACTTTTGTCGGCTGAGGCGAATGCAGCGACGGCGATTGATCTGCAACATCGTCATAAGCAAATCCGTATGCCAGATTATCAATATTGATTCCTGGTAAATGCCAGAATTTAGAATAATGATTGGTTGGGTTTACCTGATAGTATTTTGAGGCATCGTACCAGTTTTGCTGTCCAGGATTTGCGGTTGTAGTGTTGACAACGTGGCGGTTAATGGCAGCGGTTAACTGTGCCTGAATTACAAGATCCAGATCTCCGTCAACCAGTCTTCTGTCGAGAACGCCTTTTCCTTCAAGCGCTTCTTGTGTTGTCGGTCTGTTTTGCACGCGTCCCGTTCTGCCTACAAAAGCGCCAGACTGCCCTACCATTTCTAATTGTTCTCCAATAACTCTTCCTTTAAAAACTCCTGCGTCTCCGGCATAAAAGATCAAATCTTCGTTTTTATATTTGTTCCAAATCGCATCGATGTACGATTTTAAGTAGTTTGCGTATTGTCCTGATCCTTGAGCGTAAGCTGCCGTTTTAGAAGGTGCTGTAATTTCGCCCGTTGCATCGTTTACACAGCCTTGAAATTCTGCTGGAACATTGGCTTTAAAAGCGGCAACAATATCGGCATGCTTTTTTAAGTCTCCTACTTTTTTCTGATAGCCATTGGCACCGAACAATTCTAATCCCATTGGATATTTATAAGAATCTACACGAGTTGGATTTCCGAAGAATCCGTGCTGATTATTCGTCAGCTCGATCATTTCATACAAAATCCCCTGATTCGGATCTGTTGTATTCTGCGGATTTGGCGATGCATATCCCGAAGGCGCTCCATTTGCACCAAAGAAATAAAAGTACAATTGCGAGCCTTTAGAAATAAAAACACGGCAGCCTGCAATTAAAGGCAAAGTAAAAGTTTTGTTCGGAATCTCACTCAGCTTTGTAAAACAAGCCGCATATTTTGAATTTTGTCCCGGTCCTGTATTACCGCCGTATGTGGGTCCAGTAACGGTATTATAAGAAGCACTCATTGGAAAGACCTGGCTTGTTTTGGCGTTTACCCAAACATGGTTTCCTGTGGTGTAATCGATCCCGACAATGGCAACATACAATTCATTATCGTTAAAAGGCGATGTATTGCTAATTGTAAACGGAATGGCGCCTTGTCCGTACATTAGATTTGAAAACACTAAAAATAGTGTCGTCAAAAAGGATAATTTTTGAAGTCTAATTAATTTCATATCTCAATAATTTTGGGGTTACGTAAATAGATTTTAAAACAAAAATCATTTTCAAAATAGTGACTTAATGATCCGTCAGGTGAAATTTTGGTGCTATCCTTTAAATTTAATTCCAGCTATTCTTTTCTTTGGGGGATTTATTTTTAAAACAAATGACACCCAACGGATTTTTTATTATTTCTTAATCAATTTTTTGGTCCAGCTTTTTTGATCTGATTTGAAGTTCAGAATGTAAATTCCTCTTTCTAATCTGCTGATATCAATCAAGCTTTCATTGGCATCATTTTCAAGTTTGTTCTGAAGAATCAACGTTCCTGAATTATCATAAATCGAGATGATTTTGTTGTCCAGTTTTTCAGGTATTGCAACTTGAATATAGTTACTCGCCGGATTTGGATACATCGCAAAAACCACTTCTTGTTCTTGAGACGCTGTTTCGGTATTCAAAGCCATTTTAGCTGTTGATGCCGATCCGTAGGCTTCTATTTCATACAATGAATATCCATAAGGTGCTAAAGCTTTTGCAGTACATAAAATTCTCAAATATCTTCCTGAGCCGCTTACCGCTAAATCATCAGTACCGCCGTCAGAAGCAGTTTGTGTCGTAATGGTTTCATTTTCTGTGAAAACAGTATCTGTAGAAAGCTGTATTTTATATTGGGTCGCAAAAGCAGCTTCCCATTTTAAAACCACACGGTTAAGGTTGTAATTACTTCCTAAATCAACATAAATCCATTCGGTTGCATTGGCAAAAGAACTTGCCCATCTTGTAGCGGTGCTGTCTCCATCAGTTGCTTTTGATGCCGAAAGTGCGGCATTTTCTTCTGTAGATGCCGTCGCTGTTTTAGCTAAAGCTAAATTCACATTCGGGTTTGCAGTAATATTTCTAACAATAACATCGCTGAAAACACCTGTTGCCAAAGTCCCGTTGTTATGAGACGTTACAGCCATTCCGACATAAATCGTATTCGCCATAGTGATGGTTCTTGCCGTACCAATTGGAGTCCAAGTTGTACCATTGTCTGAGGTATAAGACGTAAATGTATTTCCTGATCTTACAATTCGCAGCCATTTTGGAAAAGTTCCCGCCGCTCCCTGTTGAATCGTTGGCACCGAAACTGCATCTCTTGACAAAAACTCCACTCCCGCTGCTGCTGTAATAGTCGTCATGGCATGCTTAGAAGTCGGTGTCAATGTTTCGCGGAACATTACGCCCGCTTTTGCGTACGTATTCGTATTTGTAAGCGAAGTAACTCTTGCAATAATTTCGGCATCGCCAGTAATCGGCTGATACACATATTGAAACTGATCGCTGGATTCCCAAATGTCGGTTCCAGAACCTTTGATAGTAAAAGTTCCGTTAGCATGCGAAGCTTCTCCAGCAGGTGTTACCGCTCCTAAATCGGTGCTAATCCAAGGTGCTGGCAATCCTGCTGGTGTTTCTGTCGAAACCAGATTTAAAGCTCTCAGATTATCAAAATAATAAGTGTTTCCAGAATTGGTTCCCGGTTCAAATAAGAAAACAAAACGGTTTACTTCGCTGTTTAAAGTCGATGCGTCTGGCGAACTTACATACGTAAAGGTTACCGTATGCCAAGCATTAGTCTGTTTAACGACACCTTGGTAAATACTATGTCTTCCGGCCGGATAATTGGATGGAATTGAAGCACTGCTTTCTGCCTGCCATGAAATAATAGATCCAACCGGAGCTGAAGTATACACATCCATTGCGAATTTTTTCGTTCCGCCTTTAAAGTCTCCGATATTGGTTAATGTAGTATTGAATGAAAAGTTATCATACAATTCTGTTGATTTACGAACGTACTTTCCAACGTTTGTAGAAGTATTGATTCCCGATGCGCTTGGATTTGCCGTGTTCGGTGTATACGTGCCGATCGCATCTCTAAAGGTGATATTGTGTGTATTTTGATAATCTTCATAAACAACGCCAGGCGTAAAGGTGTCTGGCAATTTAGTAGAACCGATTCTAATATTATCGAAATAATAGGTGTCGTTTGTATACGAGCCAGAATTAAACAATAAAACCATTTGATTTACAGCCAAGTTTGAAGTTCCGGCATCTGGACTTGAATTGTAATAGAAAGTCAATGTTTCCCATTGGTTTTGTTTCGTCGTGATAGCAACATAATTACTATTTCTTCCCGTTGGATAATTGGCCGGAAGCGATGCAGCACTGTTTTCTAAATTCACACTTACAACCGTCCCTATTGGCGCAGAAGTATACACATCGATCATGATTTTATTGGTCTGATTTTTAAGCAAACCTGCATCTTCAATCGTGCTTTGCGTATTGAAAAACAAAACATCGTATTGTTCTGTCACGTTTCTAACGTACTTCGCCACATTCGCGGAAGCGTTAACCGAATTACTTCCCGGATTTGCCGCAACAGAATACACTCCAGTCGTAGTTCCTTTTATAATTTTATTGATGCCGTCGTAGTTTTGTAAAACGTCAGTTGCAATAATTGGTTTTTCTGGTGCTGCTTTTGTGAGCAGATTGTCAAAATAATACGTCGCTCCAGAATTGGAATTCGATTCAAAAAGAACCACCACATTATTGATCGTTAAAGCGCTGGTATTGGGATCGATTATTTTTTCGAATTCAAACTCAATGGTTTCCCATTTGTTTTGAACAGTTGTTACAGCCTTAAAACCGCTGTGTCTTCCCGACGGATAATTGGTTGCCGTTGTTACATTGCTGTTTTCTAACTGCATCGAAATTTTGGTTCCAACGGGCGCCGAAGTGTAAATATCAAATGAAAGTCTTTTTCGTCCGTATACATAATCATTAGCGTTTGTAATAGAAACATTTCGGATATTCAAAACATCATACAATTCAGAAGAATTCCGAACATATCTTCCCACCAAAGCCGACGTATTGATTCCCGTTGCAGAAGGATTAGCAACGGCTTCTGTCAATACTCCCGTTTTTACAGGATACAATACATTTCTATTGGTTTGAAAATCCTCGTGTATTTTTTCTACAGGTAAAGCCGCTTCTGTCGCAACTGCCAGTTTATAAGTAGTAACAACACAACCCGAAACCGAAGCTGTAACCGAAACATCTCCGCCTGTTGTTCCCCAATTTACTGTAATAGCGTTTGTTCCTTGTCCAGAAGCAATTGCGGCACCTGCGGGAACTGTCCAATTGTATGACGCTCCTGCAATGGCATTTATAGAATAAGTTTTGCTGGTTTCATTTTGATATACTTTGTTATCTCCCGTTACGGTGTATTTAAAACTTCCGTCGTAAACACGCACATAATCGACTTGTAATTTGGCTGGAAAATCTCCTGGAACTGGAGCCACTCCTGCCCCATTTACACTTGTATAAGGTGTCCCTGCACTTCCAACAGCCAGATTCAGAATAATATAAAAGTTGTTATCATTAAAAGGCCATCCGCCGTTGACAGTTGTATTTGGGGTTGCCGTATGAAAGAGAACGTCGTCTACAAACCATTTAATGATATTGGGTCCCCATTCTACAGCATACACATGAAAACCTGCCGACAAATCTACTGGAGAAGAATAACTTCTTCCGGTAAAATGATAACCGCCTCCATCATAATGAATCGTTCCATCGATCGACTGCGGATTTCGGTGTTTGGCTTCCATAATATCAATTTCGCCCGTATACGGCCAGTTTCCTGTACCATTTGCAGGAAGCATCCAGAATGCCGGCCAAGCACCTTGTCCATTAGAGAGTTTCATGCGAGCTTCTACTCTTCCGTACTTTAAAGAATACTTGCCGTCTGTGGTTAACTTTGCAGAGCTATACGGTTGATCTGGAAATTGTGAATTGGGCAGGTATTTTGCCTCAATGTTTAAATAACTATTGGTTCCTTCTTTTACAATCGTTGCCTGATTAGGATCGTAGCGCTGTGCCTCTGCATTTCCGAATCCGCAGAGTGACGGACAGCCGTTGCCAGAAATGCTCTGCCATTTGGTTAAATCTACTGTTGTGCCATTAAATTCGTCTGACCAAACCAGCGTATTACACTGCGCCTGAATCTCGAACATGGGAAATAAAAACAGTAAAAATGCAATACAGCATTTTTTAAATAAAGAGAAATTGTCTTTCGGTGGTCGGCCGAAAATAGAGTCTTTTTGATTCATTTTTTTTAGTTTTTTGTTAGTAAGTTTCCTGATGAAAAACGAAGAGCCGTTTGTAAAAAATAGCTGATCATTTTACCATTGGGAGGGACAATATTAACTAAAAAATCAGGCAAGACTTACATTTTAGAGTACGGTTTGACTACGGTGTTTTAAAAAAAATGTAAAAAATAGCCCGCAAAAACCGTAAAACTACTTAGGAGAATACGTCATAAGAAAAGATCTAAAATTGATTCTGGATAAACCAAAATTGATAATGCAGAACCAAAAAACAGATTTTACTACAAATTAAAAATCCGTAAAAATCAGCGTCTTCGCGAAAGCGAATCAGTTTCATCCGCTTTCAAACTAAATAAAGCTTTCGCGAAAGCAAATCTGTTCCATCCGCGTTCAAACTAAATTAGCGCTTTCGCGAAAGCAAATCAGTTTCATCCGCGTTCAAACTAAATAGCGTCTTCGCGAAAGCAAATCTGTTCCATCCGCGCTCAAACTAAATTAGCGCTTTCGCGAAAGCCAATCAGTTTCATCAGCGTACCATAATTCATCTTATTAAAAATTAAGAATGAATTCGGTTATGTTAGCATCCGACGGAAGCTGGAGTTTTTTTCGAATACGGTATCGGGTATCCTCTACACCGCGAACAGAAATTCCTAAAAGCGGTGCAATTTCTTTTGTATTAAAGTTCATTCGCAGATAAGCACACAATCGCATATCGCGCGGCGTCAGTTCTGGGTAACTTGATTTTAAACGCTGCATAAAATTATCGTGCAGCTGATTAAAGATTTCTTCGAATTCGTTCCAATGTTTATCGCCCTGTAATTCATGATCGATCAGTTTGTTGATTTTAGTTAACAAACTAAAATTTACATTCGCATCGTTCTTCTTATCAATCTGCGTAATCAGTTCTTTGATCGAAAGTAAAATTTCATTTAAATGAATCATGTTCACAGCATTCGAAGCTACCTTGGCGTTTTTTAAGTTAATAGTCGCTTCGAGATTTTCACGCATAATATTCATATTTTCCTGCTCCAGTGTCAACCGCTGTTCGTTAAGTTCTGCGCGGCTGCGAAGTAATTCTATTTCCTGATTCTCAATCAACTGCTGCCGTTGTCGTCCCGCAACCGATTTTTGATATTTGACAATCAAATAAATGACAACACTGTACAGTAAAAAATACAAAATATAAGCCCAAACTGTTCTGTACCAAGGCGGTAAAACTTTAAAACTAAAAACAGCTTCTTCACTTACAACATCATAGATGTTTTTGGCTCTTACATGAAAAACATATTCGTTTTCAGGCAGATTGGTATATTCTTTTTCGGTTTGAAGACTGTAATCTGACCAGCCCGGTTCAAAACCTTCCAACCAATATTCATATTGTGTGGCTTCGGCATCATCAAAAAAAAGCGAGGCAAAAGAAAAATGAAGCGCATTATTGGAATAAGATAAGACAGCCGGCATTTTTTTAAGAGAACCCGTTTTGTTCGGCAGCACATCATATCGGCTTGAAAACAATAAACTGTCTTTTGGAAAAATACTTTTTACTTCAGAAATGACCGTCCTGTATTTTGTGGCATACTTTTTACTTTTTACCGCACTGTAATGAATCAGTCCATCTTGTGTTCCGAAAAAGACATCGCCGTCCGAAGTTGTTTGTATGTTTTCAAAACCTGGAATATATAAATATCTGAGTTTTCTAAATGGCAGTTCTTCTGCTTGAAAATTACGATTTCTAGTTTCGATTATTCTTCCCGTATTTTCACCAGAAACGTACCAAATATTATCCTGATGATCTGCTTTAAGAAGCCGAATGTGATTTTCCTGTCCAAGGTATTTCTTAAAAATCGGATCCAGAATCATTTTTTTTGAAGCTGTATTCTGCCTGTAAACCCCCTTTGTCGTTCCAAAAAGTATCTCATCATGAATCTTGAAAACATTCAAAAACAAACTCGACGGAAAACCGTTTTTATCATTATAAAACTCAATAGAAGCAACAGCATCAAAAGCTGGGTTAAATTTTAGTTTGAAAATTCCTTTATATCCGTGCGCGATCCAAATATTTCCCTCTTTGTCCGTTTCTATAATCCTGCTGCTTTCATCAAAACCTTTTATTTTATGCTGATAAACCCAGGTTCCGTTTATATTTTTCAAAAGATACAATCCCGTATAACCGCCGGCAAGCAATAAATCAGAATGGTTTGGAACTAAAACCCCTTTCCACGCCCCGTCAATTTTGGCTATCGCTTTTGCGGCATTCCCATTGATCTCAAATATTCCATTTTTTTCAAAAGCCAGAAGTGAGTTTCCAAAAACACCGACATTCCAAACATTTTCAGTCATTCCAGAGATATGTTTGAAATTTGCATTTTCTCTTTTTCCATTTTTGTAATCGTCCCAATCCAGCCAAAACAAACCATTATCGGTCGCGATATATAATTTATTCTGATAAATCTGGCTGCAGTATATTTTAGTTTCAGCATTTGAATTGTCAATGATTTTTGACAAAGGAGACGAAATCTGAATCTGAGAAATACCGCCTTTGAGCGTTACCCACAAATTTCCTTCTTTGTCCCTTTTAAAATTTGTCACATATTCATTCTGAAGCCCTATCTGCTTATTAATATGCTGGATCAAATGCCCCGAACTATCTATAACTATCAAACCAGATTGCCGCGTTCCGATTCCGAAATATCCATCCGAAAGTTGAATTCCCGCCGAGATCTGATTTTGCTTCAATAAATGATCTGCTTCGGTCACAAACGGCTTCATTTGATTTTCTTCGTAAATAAAAAGTCCCTGTTTTTGGGTAAACAACAAAAAGCCTTTTTTTGTTTTAAAAATTTTTCTAATCTGCAGTCCTGCAAATTTCTCACTATCCTTAATCGGAACTAATTGATCTTCCTTTAGTTCTAAAAGCCCTTTTTCATTATCGGTAACGTATATTTTTTTCCCTACTTCAAAAAAATCGTCAAAATTGGTTTTAGACTTTAATACTTTTATTTTATTGTTTTTATAAATAAAAATTTCTTCATAAGAAAAAAAGATAATTTCATTCTTGTGAATCACAGTATGCAGTACATCACCAAAATTTCTAGCTGCAGCCGGCAGCAATTTTACCAAAGAAGTGTATTGATACTGCCCGTTTGGAAGCTGCATCGTGTAACCAAAATCGCCCTGAGCGCCCACATATATTTTATCGTTTTTATCAATCGCCATAGAACGAACCATACTGCGGTTATCAGGCTGTGTAACAATATTCCACCGCACACCGTCAAACTGCATGATCCCGAAATGATTGGCAAAAAACATCATGCCTTTTGAATCCTGAATTACATCCCAGTTTTCGGAGGCAGCTTTGTATGTTTTCGGACTGTAATTGGTAATAAACGGAACACCAATTTTTTTAATTTGGGCTTTGACTGGAAAAACGAGTAATAGTGATAGAACTAAAATTCTAATTATAAATTTCGTCATTTTGTTTCGGTCTGTAGGTTATGGCGTGATTTTTTTGGGAAATCACAACTTCAAAAATAACTCTTTGGGAAAGTTACTTTCTAGGCAAAAACATCCATTTTTTTAAATGTACTAATAACAATTATTCATTATTATTACACCAAAAAAGAGAATGTCGGAATTCAAATATATAAAATTTTATTTTAATGCAACAAATTACATTTAGATTAAAGAATTTGTTAATTAGAGAATTTGATAATTAGAGAATTTGACAATTAGATAATGAGGTAATTAAGCTTTGTCAAAGTTTGAAACTTTGACAAAGCTGTAAAACTAGTTTCATCCATTATATTTCGTCACTATATTATTCATTCCGAAGGAATGTTTGGTTGGTAGATTTTAAATGGATTCGCTGTTGAACGTTCCGTAGGAACGTTTGAATTATGCACATAACATTCATTTCGTAAAACATGCTACCGACCAGATATTCCTAACGGAATATTTAATCGTTAACCAAACCCGAAACCTGAAACTTGAAACTTGAAACCTGAAACCTGAAACCTGAAACAAAATACCCCGAAACCTGAACCAAAATCAAACTCCCAGTATCCCGCTCAACTCCTCATAAGTATAAAACAGCATTGCGCCTTCTTCCTCTAAATCTGGATTATTATAACCGTTGGCAAGACCAAATACTCTAAATCCGCCTTGAATTCCAGCTTTTACGCCTGCTTTGCTGTCTTCCACAACAATACATTCATTTACTTCAAAGCCCATTTCATTTGCAGCATATAAAAATATTCCCGGATCTGGTTTCCAGCTGTTGATTTGATACGAACTAAAGATTTTATTTTCGAATTTATCCAATAAACCTGCCACTTCCAGATTTAATCTGATCTTCTCAACCGGTCCGCTTGATGCTACGCAATACGGAATTTTCAGGTTCTCTATAAATGAGACTACACCTTCCATTGGTTTTACCTGTGTCTTAAAAGCTTCGAAACTTTTTTCACGGTATTCGGCTTCAAAAGATTCCGGCAGTTTTGCCTGAATTGCTTCTTCGATATGATGAAAACACTCTTTTAACTTACGGCCGTTAAAATCGCGGTAGGCATCTTCAATTTCCATTTTAAATCCGTACTTCGATGCCATTTCAAGTAATATTCCGTTACCTATTTTTTCCGTATCTACTAAAACTCCATCGCAGTCGAAAATAATACATTTCACTTCCATAATCTTTATTTACATTTTAATTAATCTGATAAACTGAATCAGATGACAAGAATGTAAATTACAAAAATTATCTCATAAAGAGGTCATCGTTTTAAAGGGAAGCCGAAATTTTAGAAACCATTTGAATAATAAAATCGGCCTGTGCAGGGTTTATTTTCTTTAAAGCATCGTCTGTTTGAAACCATTCTCCTTTGTCAACTTCGGGGAAACTTTCTAATTTTCCTGATTTCGGAGGCCATTCCATTTCAAAATTATTGCTTTTTAGTAAGGCTTCATCCAAATCAAAATCAACCGCCCAGGCATGAACAATTTTACCTGATTTAAGCTTGACATGTTCGAGTTTGATAAAATCACCATCGACCTCAAAACCGGTTTCTTCCTTAAATTCACGGATCGCAGCATCAAGCGGCTCCTCGTCGTCTGTAAATTCTCCTTTTGGAATCGACCAGCTTTCTAAATCTTTGTTCTTCCAAAATGGTCCGCCTGGATGAACCAAAAAGAAAAAAACCGTTTTGTCTACAAACTTATACAGTAATATGCCGGCGCTTTGTTTCATGAGGTGTTGTTGTTTTTTTTTAACTCAATATAAATGTCGTTATACTTTTTGGAATATCCGCCATTAATTATGATTAACCATTTGACGATACAACATCAGAATTCCGTTTTCATCCCTTTTCCAGAGATTGGTGCTTTTTCCGGTAACAATCGCCCTTCCTTTTTTATTATCCCACGAAACATCTACATAATAATAACCGTACTCAACAACAAAATTATTGAGCGGAATCATCATGCTGGCTTTAATAGATATAGAATCAATCGATACTCCGTTTGGCTTTTCATGCTCTGTAAAATACGGCTTGATATTTTCCATTCCAACCAGCATAGACGTATCATAAGTTAGGTATATGGCATCTTTGGTAAAGAGCTCCAGGGCGTGTTTCTCTCCTTCTCTATTTCTTACGAGCTCTGCAATGCGATCGTTACGTTTACTTACTTCATTTTCTAAAGCTTTGTTTATTTTTGGCTTTGGAGTTTCTCGTCGTTTTGTTTTTATAAATGAAAAATTAGAACCCTCTATCGCTTTATTCGCGCCCCAGATTTCAGATACTAAAGTGAGTCTGCCTGCTTTTTCAATTCTCCAGACATTCAAATATTTTCCGTCGTAAACCAGTGATGCACCTTTATGATTAATCGAATTAATACTAAAAGTGCCTATTTCAACAGCATAGTTTTCAATTAACTGAACTTCGTAAATATCCCGTTTATAGGCGCTTATTTTAAAACCCGAAAGCCATTGCTGATAATAGGATTTTATATCTTCTTTGGTATATAATGCTTTATGATATTCGGGCATACAGACCGGTTCTTTATCGTCATAATATTTCAGAATAACACTACTGTCATTACGCAGAAAAGAAGCTTCAATTTGACTGTTTACAGCTTTTAGTTTTTCTTTTAACTGCGCTGCATTTTTAATTGTCTGCCCATTTGTAATGCTAAAGGCCAAAAAGCCAATCATAATCAATAAATAGCTCTTTTTCATATTGTTACAATATTAAATTGATGAAATAAAAGTAGAAAAAGATTATAAAAGTTTATAACTTTTATATATAAACAAATTATATTTTTTACAATAGATTTATTTAATAATTATTAACTTGTTTAAAATTAAAGAAAATTCATCTGCTTTATTTGTAAGCTGAATGAAGGCTGATTTAATTGTATCCTTCTCAACTTCAATTCCGTCTAATTGCGGAGTTAATCTTAAAATTTTTTCAAATCTGATATTTATATTTTTATTTCTTCCAATAAAAATAATTCTTTTATTCGTTAAATATAAACTACCAGAATCAACATATTTAATGTAAGGGTTATTATTATTTGCTCCCTGGGAGTTTAAATTCAAATAAAACTCTTTTAAAACTTTAAAATTAGAGATATAATTGGTTGGTTTTTGTCTTAAACTTTTAAATTCGTACCATTTTACTGAATTTGCCCTGAAATAACATGTCTCAGACTTTTGAATCAAAATATCAGCTTCAATAGTTTGTAAATCTAGGTTTTCAATTTTCCAATATAATTTAAGATTTTCGATTTGTTTTGTTATGTCCTTTGTAAAAACTAAATCGATTCTTAAACTTTCACTGATATTATTTATTTCTTTTTCAATATCAGGTGAAAGTTCTTTGTTATTAATAACATTTCTTACATAATCTTGAAGAAAATTATTCTTCATTTCATAAGAAATCTTATTTACTAATGTTTTAGGAAGATTCATTTCATTTTCAATTTTCTCTAAAAATTCTTCTTCTCTCCTTATTAATCTTCCGTTAGAAATTGCTTTTGTAAAAAATTTTCTGTAAACTATTTCTCCAATTTTTAAAACCAGCATTTCTACAGAATCCTTCTTAAGTGATAAAATATAACTTAAATGATTTAAATTTTCAAAATCTGAGTCCTTTAAAATTCCATCTTTTAAATAATGATTTAAATATACCGCATAAAATTCTTCAAGATTAAGTTTGAACTCTTTTTCAAGATTAATTTGATACTTCTCTTCTATCTCGTTAATATGTTCTTTAGGAATATCCTTTATTGAATATGATGCTAATAAATTATTTACCTCAATCACACTATTCTCTATAGGTAATTGCTTAAATATTTTTTGAAAAAAACTTGGACGTACCAATGGTACAATTTGGAAAATATTTTCTCTCATAATTATTCGTATTTTCTGTATTCTTCATATACTGGTTCGCTCCAATTACAAACTCCCCCGTGATGTGAGCAAGTTCCACGACCGCTTGAACTTGAAGTTGTTCCATCACAACATCGGGTAACGTAATATGCAATTCGTCTCTTTACAGGATTAATTTTATTGTATAATTTATCTGCTCTTATATCTCCAAGTTTCATTGCTTTTAGGCAATCACTAACTGCTTCTCCAATTTTCCCTGTTTTGCTAAAACAAAGAGCTCTATTATAATATAGATTGGAATTATTATCTGTTTCAGAAATTAATGTATTTAAATCTGATAAAGCTAATTTGTATTTCTCAGCTTTAACAAGATCATAGGCTCTAATTGTTGATATTTTCCTTTTCTCAATTGAAATTCTCTCTATATCTTCAGGCAATTTTGAAAACAATGATGCCGCTTTTAATTGTTTGAATGCATCATCTGTTTTATGTTTTAGTGCAAATTGAGAACTTATATTTAAATAATATGTTAAACTATCATTTCTAATCTTTTCTTTTCGTTCTAATTCTATCCTTTCCCTTTTTTCTTTTTCAAACTTTAAACTTAACATCTCAGCTTTTTTATTATCTATTGTGTTATAGTGGACTAGAAGAGGAAAAGAGAAAAGTAAAATTATAATCGCACTAAAAGACTTTATTTTTTTAGTTAAACGAAATTTAAACTTTTTTTCGAGCCAAACATGTCCAAAAGGCGAAATCATAAATCCTATAAAGCCGAACAACAAAGTTATTAATGGATGTTTCAAAGACAGTAAGGCAAAAAGTATAAAAAACGACGCCAAAAGCCATCTTAAAAATTTCTGAAAAACTTTAATTTTTTTTGTTTCGTAAATATTTCCTTTAAAATAATATTCTAATACCCGCGATTTTTCTGGAATTAGATTTGAGACATACTTCATTTTTATATTCTTTTTTATTATTCAAACATATTAAATGTGTTAAACCTGATTTTACTGTTTTCCGTAAACATACTGCCTTTTTTTAAATTAACAAATAAAAAACTACAATTACATGTCAGATAGCTAATTTCAAACTTTTGTACATAATTACCCCTTTTGTGTATTTATACCTGCTTTTAGATTTGTATTTTTATGGAAATAAAAAAGCAACAATTAAAAAATAGTTATTTTGAAAAAACAACTTTTATTCAGCGTAATTCTGGCGGTCAGTTTTACAGTTCAGTCTCAAAATAAAATCATCACAATCAGTAATAATTTAAAAGTTGACCGGGAATTTGAAACGGTAGAGCTAACTAAAAAATCTTTGGGTTTACCTGTTACTGCAAAACTTGAAAACTATGTTATTAAAGCAAACAACACTTTTCTTGAAACACAAACCGTAGATAATGACGGCGACGGAATTGCAGATTTACTTTTGTTTCAGCCAAAAATAAAAGCTTCATCTAAACAGGATTTTGAAGTTTTTGTTGGAACCAATCCATCGACATCTAAAGTTTTAAATTGTTATTCTCGTTTTGTTCCCGAACGAACCGACGATTATGCATGGGAAAATAATAAAGTTGCTTTTAGAACGTACGGCCCTGTAGCGCAAAAAATGGTTGAAGACAAAATTCCGGGCGGTACTTTAACCAGCGGTATCGATGCCTGGCTAAAAAGAGTCGATTATCCGATCATTAACAAATGGTATGAAAAAGCCACAAACGGAACGGGAACTTATCATAAAGATACCGGCGAAGGTTTGGATAATTTTCACGTAGGCGACAGTCGCGGTGTGGGCGGTATTGCTGTAAATGTAGAGGGTAAATACTATTTCTCGAAAAATTTTATCAACTGGAAAACCATTACGAACGGTCCGATCAGAACGAGTTTTATTTTAACTTATGCCGACTGGGATGCCAACGGCAATAAAATAACCGAATCAAAAATAATCAGCTTAGATTACGGGAGCCAGCTTTCCCGATTTGAAATCAACATTACAGGTACAAAAACAATCGCTGCAGGTTTGACTCTTCACGAGAAAAAAGGAACAACGGGAACCAATTTAAAAGAAGGCTGGTTAAGTTATTGGGAACCTATAGACGATTCTGAAATTGGAACGGGTCTGGTTGCTCCAAAAAACACTTTACTAAGTTTTGACAATCACGTTACAGAAGAAAAAGACCTTAGTAATCTTTACGGAAATATCGCAGTGAAAAACGGAAAAGCCATTTATTACGTTGGTTTTGGATGGAAAAAAGGAAGCCCGTTTCAAACTAAACAAGAATGGGAAGCCTATTTAAGTTCTTTTGCTGAAAAAGTAAATAACCCTTTGATTGTAAAGGTTAAGAAATAGTTGGGACATGGCGCCCACGGGTTTTACGGATAAAACGGGTTTACACTGGTTTATTTTAAATTATCAGTATCAATCAGTACAATCAGTACAATCCGTAAAACCAGTGGCCAATTTTTTTATTTCTTAGCTGGAAAATAATTCTCTTTTAAAATAATTTCCAGCGGAATATAATTCGTCTGCTCCACTGCTTCCTGTAAAACCAATTTTTTGTAGAGATAATTAATCCCTAAATAACCTTGCTGTTCGGGTCTTTGGTTGATCAAGAAATCGATAACGCCTTTATTTAAATATTCGATATTTTCGTTTAATAAATCATAGCCGATAATTCGAACACCTTTGATATTATTTTCATCCAAAAATTTTGCGACGATATACGCTCTCGAATTGGGTACAAAAACACTGTTAATTCCAGAAAACATCTCGAGATTCAGTTTATCAATACCCGAATCTTTAATTGTAATTTCCGAGAACTTAAAATTCGTAAGTTCATTATGGTCTTTAAAATAAGAATAAAAACCATCTATGCGCTGCAGGTAAACCGAAGTACTTTCGATTTCGCGCGTGATTTTAAAAATCAAAACCTGTCTTTCGTTTTTTACAGCAAAACTGATTAATCTCCCAGCCAGATAACCGCTCTGAAAAGCATCCTGTCCCACATAAGCGTGTTCATTTTTATCTGATATATTAGAATCGATCATCACAACCGGAATATTTTTCTTTTGGTATTCATTCAAAAACTGAACAGAATCTTCATAAAAAATGGGTGCAAAAAGCAAACCGTCACCCTCAAACTGCATGACTTTTTTAACGGTTTCTTTAAATGAAATCAGTGTATAATCATAAAAAAAATACTCCAAAGCAATTCCGAATTTACTAAACTCTAAAGCTGCTTTTTCAATACCGCTAACTTGGCTTTTCCAATATTCCAGCGTTTCAGATTTTGGGAGGAAAACTGCAAAACGAAACTTTTTGTTTAAGGCCAGATTACTCGCCAGAATATTTCGCTTATAACCAAACTGCTCAATTATCGCATTGACTTTATCCACAGTTTCCTGTGCTGCTTGTCCGCGGTTGTGTATAATCCTGTCAACAGTTCCAGGAGAAATATTGGCTAGTTCGGCAATTTTTTTAATTGTTATGATATTGATTCTTTTTAAGTTAAAAAAATAAAGGCTATGCAGTAAATTTAATTTATTTTATTAAAAACAGCTTGTTTTAAATCTCATTTTACATACATTTGTAAAACTACCGTGTACGCACACGCAAATATACACATTACATTAAAAAACCAAAATAATAACGATAGAAAATGATAATAGATTCATTACAAAACGCGGCCAAGTATTACAGTCTTCATCCTAATTTTCAAAAAGCTTTTGATTACGTCAACCAAAACGATATTAATTCTCTTGAAGCGGGAACGTTTGAAATTACCGAAGGCTTAAAAATGATTGTAATTATTGGCGGAGGAAGTACGAGAGAAGAAAGCATCAAAGGTTTTGAATGTCATGATAAAAACATCGATATTCAAATTTCGATCAAAGGTCCTGAAACTTTTGCCTGGAAACCTAGAGAAAAATGTGTCCATCCAAATGGTGATTATAGTGACGAACGTGATGTTCGTTTCTTTCATGATGCGCCCGATATGTTTTTTGAATTACAGGAAAAACAATTCGCTATTTTATATCCAGAAGATGTACACGCTGCCATGATCGGCGAAGGACTGCTTAAAAAAATTGTCTTTAAAGTAAAAATATAAAACCATGAGTACGATCCAAAATACCATAGATACGATTGTCAGCCAAGGAACTCTTCCGCTCTACTTTAATAGTGATGAAGATAAAACCATCGCTGTTTTAAGAACGCTGTACAAAGCAGGAATTAAAGCGGTCGAATACACCAGTAGAGGTCCTGAGGCTTTTTCGAATTTCAAGAAAATGATTGCAGTTCGAAATGCCGAAATGCCGGATTTACTTTTGGGTATCGGCACTATTAAAAATCTAAAACAAGCAGAAAGCTACTATGAAATTGGAGCTGATTTTTTTATCAGTCCCGGTTTTGTTCCAGAAGTTGCTGCCTTTCTAATCAGTAAAGAAGTGTTGTATGCTCCCGGCTGTATGACGCCAACCGAAATTATCGCGGCAGAAAATGCAGGAGTACAATTTATCAAGCTTTTTCCAGGCAACATTTTAGGGCCCGACTTTATGAGTGGAATTAAAGATATTTTTCCGAATCTAACTTTTATGCCAACGGGCGGAGTCGATACTACTAAAACCAGTATTCAAAGCTGGTTTGACGCTGGTGTTTCGGCAGTTGGAATGGGAAGCAAACTCATCAGTAAAAAAGTGATGGAATATGAAGAATACGACACCATCGAAAGGGAAACTAAAAATGTTTTGGAAATTATTGAAAACCTTAGAAAAGGTTAATTCCAAATCTAAAATTCCAAATCCCAATAAAAATAAACATAAATACAAGCATATTTTAAAAAGAATGGATTCAATATTTAATTTAAAAGGAAAAATAGCCCTAATTACGGGCGGTGCAGGCGTTTTAGGAAGCCGTTTTGCAAATGTTCTGGCGCAGCAAGGCGTAGTTGTCGGGATCGTTTCTCAGTCACTTGAAAAAGCTGAAAATACGGTAAAAACAATCGAAGCAAACGGCGGACAGGGTTTTGCTGTTCAGGCGAATGTTTTAAATAAAGAAGAAGTAGAAAAAGCCAAAGATTTTATTGTTGAAAAATACGGTCGTCTTGATATTTTGATAAACGCAGCAGGCGGTAATATGCCGGGCGCAACTATTCAGCCTGATCAATCGGTTTATGATATGAAAAGTGATGACTTACAAAAAGTTATTGATTTGAATATTATTGGAACCATGCTTCCAACTCAGGTTTTTGCAGCACTTTTTGCCAAACAAAAATCGGGAAATATCATCAATATATCGTCGGCATCAGCACAGAGACCTTTAACAAGAGTTGTGGGGTACTCGGCTTCAAAAGCGGCAATCGATAATTTTACCCAATGGATGGCGGTCGAACTGGCTCAAAAATACGGCGAAGGAATTCGTGTAAACGCCATTTCACCTGGCTTTTTTATCGGCGAACAAAACCGTGCTTTATTGCTTACTCCAGAAGGAAAACTAACGCCAAGAGGCGAAAAAATCATTGATCACACGCCAATGGGACGATTTGGAACTCCGGAAGATATTGACGGTGCTTTATTGTTCCTATGCAGTGATATGTCAAAATTCGTAACGGGAACCATCTTAAAAGTGGATGGCGGCTTTGCTGCAACAAGCATTTAAGATTTAACTCAGCCTTTCCTGCAAGGTTTCCAAAACCTTGCAGGTTTAAATTATCATCTCTTTAAACAAACATACCTGCAAGATTTTGAAAACCCTGCAGGAAAAAATAAAACATAAAACATGGAACAAACATTAAGATGGTTCGGACCAAATGATCCTGTTTCTTTACAAGATATTGCACAAACCGGAGCAACGGGAATTGTAACCGCTTTACACCACATTCCAAACGGAGAAGTTTGGACAATTGAAGAAATTTTAAAAAGAAAAGTCGAAATCGAACACCAAGACGGCGATCCTAAAAAAGGGGCTTCTGGCTTGAATTGGTCGGTTGTAGAGAGTATTCCGGTTCACGAAGACATCAAAAAACAGACTGGAAATTATCTTCAATACATTGAAAATTACAAAGAAAGCATTCGCAATCTGGCCTTATGCGGGATTACCTGCGTGTGCTACAACTTCATGCCGGTTTTAGATTGGTCAAGAACCGATTTAGCTTATACTGTTGAAGACGGCTCTAAAGCCCTGCGTTTTGATATTAATGCTTTTGCAGCGTTTGAATTATTCATTTTGAAAAGACCAGGAGCTGAAAAAGAATACTCGTTGGAACAGATTCAGAAAGCACGAAATTATTTTGATGCGATGAATGAGGATGATAAAATCAAATTGCAGCGCAATATTCTGGCTGGGCTTCCGGGCGCAGAAGAAGCTTATACGGTTGAAGATTTCTTAGTGACTTTAGGCGCTTACAATCATATTGACAGACAGGCTTTGAAGGATAATTTGTTTTTCTTTTTAAAAGAAATCATTCCTGTCGCAGAAAGTGAAGGGGTTTTAATGGCGATTCACCCAGACGATCCGCCCTACCCGATTTTAGGTTTGCCAAGAGTTGTAAGTACAGAAGAAGATTTGATTGAATTAATGAATGCTGCACCGTCAAAATCTAATGGATTTACTATGTGTACAGGTTCGTACGGTGTTCGTGCCGATAATGATTTACCGGGAATCGTAAGACGTCACGGCGATAAAATGAATTTTATTCACCTAAGAAGTACCCAGCGCGACGAAGAAGGCAGTTTTTACGAAGCCAATCACCTGGAAGGCGATGTTGATATGTACGAAGTTGTAAAAGCGATTTTGGAAGTCGAAAAAAGAAACAACAGCAAATTACCAATGCGTCCCGATCACGGACACCAAATGCTGGACGATTTAAAGAAAAAAACCAATCCGGGTTATTCTGCAATTGGCCGTTTGAGAGGACTAGCAGAACTACGCGGACTTGAATTAGGGATCAAGCGATCTTTATAAAAGGTTTACCGCGAAGGTACTAAGACGCGAAGTTTTTTTAAAGCTTTATGTTTTTAATCTCGTAAAGCCGCAGAGATTTTTATTTTAACCACAGATTAAAGAGATTGTATTTCACGCAGATTTTAAAAGATTTAAGCAGAGCAGCGCAGCTATTTATCATATCGAATCTGATATAATCTGCCCAATCTGCGTGAAATAAAAAATAAAAACCTTTGCGTCTTAGTGCCTTAGCGGTAAAACCAAAAAACTAACTAACCACAAACCACAAAAACCATGATTCGTCCAGCCATAACTATTTTTTGCAGCCTCGTTGTAAATATTACAATGGCGCAGGAAATCCCTAAAATCCTTTCTCAAAAAACAAACTACCTTCCTGATTTTAGTTATGCGGGATATCACTTCGGCGAAAGCCAAATTCCTAAATCACAGGGAAAAATAATTAACGCTGTTGATTTTGGCGTAAAAGCTAATGACGAATTAGACGATTCGAAAGCGCTTTTAAAGGCTCTTAAAGCGGCCAATGAAGTTGAAGGAAATGTAATTCTGCAATTGCCCGCAGGGAAAATTATTCTAAGCGAAATTCTCTATATTGAAAGAAGTAATTTTGTCCTTCGCGGTTCTGGTTCGACCGAAAACGGAACCGAAATCTACTGCCCAAGACCGATGATGTATCTTAAAGATGCTCCTGTTTTGGCAGAACTTCGCGAATATCTGACCACTTTTGATAAAAGACAACGCGAACCCGAAAACAATATCGATCTTCCTTTTTCGCAGTATGCCTGGTCGGGCGGTTTTATCTGGACGCAGGTTCTGGGCGAACGTGTCAAATCTTATCTGGATAAATACGAACCCGAAACTATTGCTTTGGCAAAAGTGCATTCGGGGAAAATGGGCGAACATACAATTACCGTTTCTGATGTAAAAAACTTGAAAGCCGGCGATGTAGTCGAATTACAATTGTTTAATAAAGACGGTGAAAACGGCGAAATCATTAAAGATTTGTATCAAGGGGCGAACGTAAAACCAGGTTCGCATCATTGGAAATTTCCAAAACTGCCCATTGTGAGACAGCAGGTTGAAATCACTAAAATTTCTGGATCCAAAATTACTTTAAAAACGCCTTTAACTATTTCGATAAAACCAAGTTATCAGGCACAATTGATAGAATGGAAACACTTAAATGAAGTTGGAATAGAAAATTTACGATTTACTTTTCCTGATATTCCGAGAGTCGCACATCATGTCGAACCAGGAAACAATGCCATTTTCTTAACCCGAGTATTTAATTCCTGGGTTAGAGATGTTACAATCACAAATGCCGACAGCGGTATTCTCGCCGAAGAAACAGCCAATACAACCATTCAGGACATTACAACCGATGGATCGCATTTGGCGCATTATACGGTAACATTAGGCGGTGTCCATAATATTTTGGTAAAGAATCTTAAAATCTACAATGCAGCGGTTCATCCGTTAAGTTTCAACACCTTTGCGACCAAAAACGTCTATCAAAACTGCGAAATTTTTACAGATCCGCTTTTGGATCAGCATTCGGGAGCGAATCATCAAAATTTGTTTGATAATATAACCGTTCATTTAAAAGCCGGTAAAAATAATAGTTATCTATTGTTTGGCGGCGGCGGTGCCGATTATTGGAAACCTTCGCACGGGCCTTTTAGCACTTTTTGGAATCTGAATGTGCAGGTTGAAAATCCTGATCTTTCAAAACCAGTTTTGCTGTACGGAATGAAAGACGGCGCTTCAGCCAGAATCATCGGCGTACACGGAAATACGAAATTTGAAATCAAATATGATGTCGATCCTTATATTGAATTTTTGAATACGGAAATAGAAAAAATTCCGTCTTTGTACGATTATCAATTACAAAAGCGCTTAAGATAGGTTCAAAGGCTCAGAGGTACAAAGGCACAAAGTTTTTTTTGCCAGCCAATGAACCTCAGAACCTTTGCATCTTTGAACCTCTGAACCTTTGCCTCTTTGAACCTTAAAAAAACGCTATGAAATATAAAATAGCTTTTCTTGCAATTGTATTTGCTTTCGGGAATTTGTTTTCCCAAAATAAATACCGTCTTAAAAATATCTCCACCACCGACGGGCTTTCGCAGAGTTCTGTTATTGCGATTCATCAGGATAAATTTGGGCAGATGTGGTTTGGTACGCGCGACGGACTGAATAAATACGACGGAAGCCGATTTACTGTTTTTAGAAATGATGCCGCCGATAAATTTTCGATCAGCAACAATGATATTTTGGCTATTGATGAAGATGCTTCAGGGAAAATCTGGGTGGGAACTTATAACGGTTTAAATTGTTACGATCCTGTTTCCAACCGTTTTACGCGATATCTTCATACCAAAGCCAATCATACCATAAGCAACAATGCTGTTTGGAGCATTCGCGAAATTGGAGGCGAAATGTGGTTTGGAACTTCAAAAGGTTTGACGATTTACAATAAAAAATCGGGATTGTTTACCTCTGTTTTTCATTCAGATGAGGATCCTTCTACCCTTCCAAGCAATAACATTTTAAGCATTTTAAAAACCAAAAACGGTGAAATCTGGATTGGAACTACAAAAGGTTTATGCCAATTAAAGAGTAGAAAAAATGGAAAATTCAGCTTTAAAAATTATCCGCTAAATACAGCAGATTTACTAAATGTACAATCTATAATCGAAGAAAAAGAAGGCAGTTTATGGGTTGGAACCAAAAATAAAGGTCTTTTGAAATTTGATTTGAAAACAAAAGTTTTTGTTTCGTTTTTACCGAACGAAAAATACCGCGAGATCAATACCGACATTCGATCTTTGGTAATTGATAATCAAGGCGATTTATGGATTGGAGCCTATGACGGAATCTATATTTTAGGAAAAGATCAAAGTCTGCAGAAAATAAATAATAGTAATAACAGCAACGGAATCGACAAAGTAAAGTCGGTTTTTATGGATCAAAAAGGTTCTGTTTGGATTGGCTGTTATTACAAAGGCGTGAATCTTTGGGATGTTTCGAATGTTAATTTCTCGAATTACAATCAGAATTCTAAAAAGATTCCGATGAGTTTTGATGTGGTGAGTTCGATAATTGAAGATCAAAATCAAAATATTTATTTTGGAACAGAGGGCGGCGGTATCACGATTTACAATAAAAAAACAGAAGCAACAAGCTACATTAACAGCAAAACGGGACAAACCAATAAAAATGATATCAAAGCAATGTGTCTTTCTGAAGATCATATTTTATGGATTGGGACTTTCTCAAAAGGTTTATCGGCTTATAATACCCTTTCCAAAAGAATCGAAGACAACAGAATTGCATCAGACTTACTTGATTTATTGAAGGAAACCGGTGTTTATTCGCTAAAAACTGAAGGCAGTATTTTATGGATTGGGACTTTCGGAAAAGGATTAATCCGCTACAATACATCAAATAAGACTTTTCAAATTATTGGGAATGACAGCACAAAACCAATTTTCCTGACCAATAATATTATTAGAACTCTTTTAGTTGACAAACAAAACGTTCTTTGGGTTGGAACTCAAAATGGTTTGAACCGTATACCGCTGCGAAATTTTAATCCCCAAAAATATACCATTCAGCATTTCTTTTACGATCATTCCTCTTTATCTGGCGATGATATTTTGACTTTATTTCAGGATTCTCAAAATAAAATCTGGGTTGGAACAAAAGCAAAAGGGCTCCATTACTTTGATGGGAAAAAATTTAGCAGAATCAATCTAAAAATCGGAAATACGGTCATCACTTCTATTCATTCTATTTTAGAAGATGACGATCAAAACCTATGGATCAGTACCAATCAAGGTATTATTAAATACAATACCACCAAAAAATCTGTCGTGATTTACGACCAAAAAGACGGCTTGGCAAGTAATGAATTCAATGATAATTCGGCTTTAAAATTAGATTCTAATCAATTTTATTTTGGAAGCCCTTCGGGTGCTACTTTTTTTGATGCCGCAAAAATTTCCTTAAATCAATATGCGCCGCAGGTTTTAATTACCGATTTGAAAATCAAAAACGAAACTATAAATCCCAATGACAAAGACGGCATTTTAGAAAAAAGCATCGGTTTTACCAATACCATTACGCTGGATTACGACAAAGCTAATTTCTCGATAAACTTTGCCATCCCAAATTATATTCGATCAAAAAACAATCAATACAGTTATCGTTTAATTGGTTTGGAAAATAACTGGACCACGACAAAAAATTCTGAAGCCAATTTTGCCATTCAGAACCCGGGAACTTATGTTTTTGAAGTTCGGGGAGCCAATAATGACGGTATATGGAATAAAACCCCAGCAACGCTTACCGTAATTGTAAATCCGGCTCCGTGGCGCAGTATTTGGGCATTTTTATTATACGGAATCATAATTGGCTTAGGTTTGTACGGTTTGATTTGGATTATGAAATCGAAAGCCAGATTAAAACAAAAACTAGAACTGGAATATCTGGAAACACAGCGGATTGAAGAAAACAACAAATTAAAACTAGACTTTTTTACTAATATTTCGCATGAATTCAGAACACCTTTAACCCTGATTTTAGGTCCGTTACAGCAAATATTAGCCGATTATAACGGCACTAACGAAATGTACAAAAAGCTTTTGGTTATTGAAGGAAGCGCCAATCATTTGCTGAGTTTAATTAACCGTTTAATGGATTTTAGAAAACTTGAAAGCCACCAGGTTACGCTGGAATCGGCAAACGGGAATATTGTCAAATTCACCAAAGAAATCTTTTTGTCTTTTATTGAATATGCCAAAGACGGCGGTTACGACTATACGTTTGAAACTGAAAATGAAGAAATTCTGGTGTATTTTGACCGCTACAAACTCGAACGTGTTTTTTATAATTTGATCTCAAATGCCTTTAGATATACTCCAAAAGGCGGCACAATTACTATCAAAATAAACCACGATCAGGAGAATCTATTTATTGCAGTTGAAGATTCGGGTGTAGGAATTGCTGAGGAGCATATTGATAAAATTTTTGATTTGTTTTTTGAAGTCCCAACGCACAATCAGGTTCAGAAAAACTATAATAAAGGAACCGGAATCGGACTTTCGATTGTAAAAAACATTGTCGAACTGCACAAAGGAAAAATTGATGTCACGAATAAAACTTCTGGCGGCGTTATTTTTACAGTGACTTTACCGCTTGGGCGCGAACATCTTTTAGACAGCGAAATTATTTCGGACTTTAAAATCAGTGATGATATTGCTCAATATACGGCTCAGTTAGAACCTTCGGAAATTATCGAAAATGATGATCTAGAAGATTTAATTGTTAATGAAGAAAAGCAGACGATTTTATTGGTTGAAGATCATAAAGTGTTGCGGAAATTCATGAAAAACCTGCTCAAAAAAGAGTACAATATTATTGAAGCCGAAAATGGAAAAATTGCATTAGAAAAAGCTTTAAAATTTGTTCCGAATTTAATTATTTCTGATGTTATTATGCCCGAAATGGTAGGAACTGAATTGTGTTCCAAAATCAAAGAGAACCTCAAAACCAGCCATATTCCGGTTATTCTCCTGACTTCGAGATCTTCATTGGTTTACAAATTTGAAGGGCTGGAAAGCGGTGCCGACGATTACATCAGTAAACCATTTAATTTAATGGAATTCAGACTTCGGGTTAAAAACCTATTAAACACAACGGAACGTTTAAAAATCAAATTTTCCAGCGAAGACAGTTTTATTCCGTCAGAAATCACGGTTTCTTCGCTTGATGAAGAACTTTTGAAAAAGGCTTTTAAAATTGTCGAAGAAAACATTTCAAACGAGCAATTTGATATTCCGTTTTTCTGCTCCGAATTAGGCGTCAGCCGAACAATGTTATTTCTAAAAATTAAAGCTTGGACGAATTGCACGCCAAACGAATTCATTCACGAAATCAGATTGAAACGTGCAGCGCAATTATTAGAACAAAATAAATTAAACGTTTCAGAAATCAGTTATAAAGTGGGTTTCAACAATCCGAAATACTTTAGCAAATGCTTTCAAAAAAAGTACGGCGAAACTCCGTCGCAATATGCTGACAAATTTTATAAATCTTCAACTATTAAATTGTGAGAGGTGAGAATGTGAGAATGTGAGATGTGAAAATGTGAGATGTGAAATGTTAGATGTTAGATGTGAAATGTCAGATGTGAGATGTGAGAATGTGAAATGTCGAATGTGAGATGTCAGATGTGAGAATGCGAATTGCTAGATGTGACCATACTTTTCACTTTTTACATTTCACTTTTTACTTTTCACTTTTCACTTTTCACTTTTCACTTTTCACTTTTTACTTTTTACTTTTTGCATCTCACATTTCACTTTTCACTTTTTACATTTCCCATTTCACATTTCCCATTTCACATTTTACATTTCCCATTTCACTTTTCACTTTTCACATTTTCTCACATTTCACATTTTACTTAAATAGTCCGCATTTTAAAGGCTTTAAAAAGGGTATCTGTATTTTTAGATACCCTTTTTTGTATTTCTATTTCTTTTTTGGCTTCTACATTTGCGATATGAAAATCAAAAAAACACATTTTATTGTACTCCAGATTTTATTTGTGATCATCATCATCGGAATGAGTTTATTGGTTTTCTACTTTCTAACTTATTAACCTAAAACCAAAAAATGAATGTTCACTAACCCAAAAAACAAACCGTTTAAATGGTGTTTACTCGTATCTTTTTTACTGGTAAATTTCATGATGAATGCACAGGAAAAAAAAGTCACCGGAAAAATTGTTTCCAGCGAGGATCAACTCGGACTTCCTGGTGCCAATGTTTATATTAAAAATTCTTCTGTCGGTGCTTCTGCCGATATGGACGGAAACTACACCGTAATTGTTAATGAAAAAAATGCCGTTTTAGTTTTCAATTTCGTAGGATTTCAAACTGTAGAAATTCCAGTTGGAACTAAATCTGTAATTAATGTTAGTCTAAAACCAGACACCAAAGCACTAGACGAAGTAATTGTAGTGGGATACGGAACGCGTAAAAAGAGCGATATTACCGGTTCTGTATCTTCTGTTACGGCAAAAGAATTAACAGCTTATCCGCTCTTAAATGCAGAACAAGCTTTGCAAGGCCGTGCGGCGGGGGTTTCTGTTATGACGAATAACGGAGGCGAGCCAGGCGCGCCAGTTAAAATCAGGGTTCGCGGGGGAACTTCTATTAATGCCAGCGGCGATGCTTTGATCGTAGTTGACGGTTTTGCAGGCGTTTCTATGCCGGCACCGCAGGATATTGCGTCTATCGAAGTTTTAAAAGATGCTTCGGCAACAGCGATTTACGGATCAAGGGGTTCTAACGGGGTTATCATGGTAACGACCAAAAAAGGGAAACCCGGAAAACCAGTTATTGAATTCAGCAACTCGACTTCAGTACAATCAGTAAATAACAAACTGCATTTATTAAATGCCGATCAATTTGCGGCGTATCGCAAAAGTTTTACAACACATACGCAGGGTCCTGCAAACACAGACTGGCAGGATGTGATTTACAGAGACGGAATGATTTCGAATACGCAGCTGTCATTTTCCGGCGGATCTGAAAACGTTCGTTATTATGTTTCTGGAACCTATTTTAACCAAAATGGAGTTGTAATTAATTCTGGTATTGACAAATACACGATTGTAAGCAATCTGGAAGCTGATTTAAGTCCGAAATTTAAAGTAGGTTTAAATACTTTTACGAGCAAACAAAACAAAGACGGAATCGTAAGCCAGACGGGAGCTGGAGGAACTGGAGCTGCAGGTGTAATTGCATCGGCTTACCGATTTATGCCAGACAAAGGAATTTATAATCCTGACGGAAGTTTTACTACCACAGCGCCAATTGGTGATGATATTGACAACCCGTACGCCACGGCTATGGAAAATATTTTGGAAACGACGTCTATCGTAAACCGCAATAATTTCTTTGCGCAGTATCAAATCACAAAAGATCTTGATTTTAAAACTACTTTAGGTTTAACTGATAATAATTCGCAGACCGGAAGATTTATTCCTTCTACTTTAATTGCCGGGAAAAATATCAAAGGAGAAGCTTCTGTAAACAACACGAGATTTTCTTCTTTCCTGACAGAGAATTATTTGACTTTTAAACGTGAAATTATCGACCGCGGAATTCTGACCGTTCTTGGCGGCTATTCTTATCAAAAAAACAAAAATGAAAATTCGTATGCCGCTTCAAGAGGATTTTTAACGAATACGAACTCTTACAGAAATTTAGGGGCTGGAACGGTATTTTTAAAACCAGATTCAGGTTTGTCTGAAACCGAACTGATTTCTGCTTTTGGAAGGTTGAATTTTGATTATGCCGATAAATATTTACTAACATTTACGGCCAGACGAGACGGTTCTTCGAGCTTTAGTAAAAATTATAAATACGGAACGTTTCCGTCTGGAGCAATTGGTTGGAATGTGGCGAAAGAAAACTTCTTAAAAGACAGCAAAACTATTTCGAACCTTAAATTAAGAGCGAGTTATGGTGCAACAGGAAACCCTTCAATCGGCGCTTACTCTACCCTTTCTCGTTTTTCTGAAATCTATGATGTGAGCGGTGACGTGATCGTAAATGCAGTGCAGCTGACTTCTTTAGACAATCCGAATTTGAAATGGGAAACTTCTTATCAGCAGGATTATGGTATTGATCTGGGTTTATTTGATAACCGAATCAGTATTACGGCAGATTATTATAAAACGATTACCAAAGATTTGTTGTTTAACCGTCCGCTTCCGGGAGTTTCGGGAATCGCTTCACAGCTTCAAAATGTGGGCGAATTGGAAAATAAAGGATGGGAACTGGGGATCAATACTAGAAACTTTACTGGTCCAGATTTTACTTGGTCTACAAGTTTTAATATTTCGTCTAACAAAAATAAAGTGTTGAAACTGGCTGATAACAAAGACCTTTTAATCAACTCTGCTCCAGGTCATTTCCTGGCAACAGAATCTCAGATTTTGAGAGTCGGACAACCGGTTGGTTCTTTCTTTGGTTTTATTTATGATGGTGTGATTCAGCAGGGCGAAACCGTTTTACCAGGGAATTTTGAAACTGCAGCAGGAGGAGAAAAATTCAGAGATTATAATGGCGACGGAAAACTGGATTCTCAGGATAAAACGATTATTGGAAATCCAAATCCTGATTTCATTTTTGGTTTTAATAATGATTTCACGTATAAAAATCTGGATTTAAATATCTTCTTTCAAGGCTCGCAAGGCAATCAAATTTTGAATTATACTTTGATGGAACTGGCTTCTGGAAACAACAATGCGACAACAGAAGTTTTGGATGCCTGGACACCGACCAATACGGATACTGATGTTCCTGCAAATGCAGCAAGAACGAAAAGAATTACCTCAAGATTTGTTTACGACGGCAGTTATATTCGTTTGAAAAACGTTTCTATCGGCTATAGTTTGGATGAAAAAGTAGTATCGAAAATGGGATTGAGTAAAATTCGTTTTTACATCAGTGCACAAAACCTTTGGACGATTACGGATTATCCGGGAACCGATCCTGAAACGAATTACTTAAACGACACCAACTCGAGAAGTAATACCAATCTGGGATTGGATTACGGCGGTTATCCAAACGTAAGAACATTCACTTTTGGATTTAATGTAAAATTCTAATTAAGCAAAAACATGAAAAAATATATCGCTTTTCTATTTGTCGGAACACTCGCTTTTTTCAGCTGTTCTGATCTGGAAGAAAAACCAACGGGAATCATTCGTCCAGACAATTTCTTCAACAATACAGACGATTTGCAAGCAGCGGTAAACGGAGCGTTTGCCAATATTGCGCACAACAATTATTGGGGAAGAGAATTTACCATTGCCTTAATGCTGCGTGATGACATGTCTGACATTGGGGACAGAACTACTCAAGCAGCGCGTATCGATGTAAACGATATGAGTATGAACGATACCAATGCATTGGTAGCCAACTTCTGGCCGCAGTCTTATGTGATTATTACGGCCGCAAATCAGGCGATTGAAGGTGCTAAAAAGACACCTGGAGATCCTGCAAAAGTCAATGCAATTGTCGCGCAGGCTTACTTTGCAAGAGCCTTTACTTATTATCATTTGGTGCGTCTTTTTGGCGATATTCCGTACATTGATTTTGTAGTCAATGATGTGAAACAGATCAATACCATCAGCAAAACAAAAGAGGCCGATGTGTACCCAAAAATCATTGCTGATTTAGAATTTGCGAAGCAATGGCTGGAAGACAAACCAAAAGTAAAAGCTGTCCCTGGAAAAGGAACGGCTGCGGGTTATCTCGCTTCGGTTTATTTGACTTTAGGCCAATACCAAAAAGCCTATGACGAAGCGAAATATGTAATTACAAACGAAGCCAAATTTGGTTTGGGTCTGGATGCCGATTTTCAGGATTTGTTTAATGCCAACAAAACCGCTGCATTAAAAGAACCTCTATTTACTATTGATTTTAACAACTTAACTTCTGGAAATTACGGTCAGGATTATACGGCATTTTTTACTGGTTCGCTAAAAGATGACAGTTACAGCTACGGACAGGGATTTTCTGTGGCGGTTCCGTCTTTAAAAGTATTTCAAACTTGGGATCAAAGAGATTACAGGAGAGCGGTAAGTTTTGATACGATTATTAGAAAAAAAACAGGTCCGGGAGGCTCCTTACAGGTTTTTCCGTCAAGCGATAACGAAAAAGCACCGCGTCCGCATATTGCAAAATATTTCCGCTTTCCGGGAAAAGCCGGTGCAAACGGAAGAACCTCGCAGCACAATTACATTACGATGCGTTTTGCAGAAGTTTTGTTGACTGCCGCCGAAGCTCTAAACGAAATCAGTCCGGGAACTACAGAAGCAGACGGATATGTAAACCGAGTACGCGCCAGAGCCAGAAACAAAGCTGGAAAACTGGTTTCGTTTCCGGCAAATGTAACGCCGGGATTGTCTCAATCAGATTTCAGAAAAATGGTTATTGACGAAAGAAGATTGGAATTGGCTTTTGAATACATCAGATGGTACGATATTAAAAGGCTTAAAAATGGTCCAGAAGTTTTTGGTCCGAACGGTTTGGAACCGCATGCTAATTTTGATCCGAACAAGGATTATTTATGGCCACTGCCGGGAACTGAATTGGCGATTAATCCAAATTTAAAACCTAATAATCCTGGGTATTAATTAAACGCAGATGAAACGGATTTGCTATCGCAAAGACACGGATTTTTTTATGTGCTTTTTGAAATTTGGTTTCACGCGGATTTTTAAAAGATTTTCACATAGACCGCTGCTTTTAGGTTTCTCGCAGATCTTGCAGATTGAGCAGATTGATTTAAAAAAGTAATCTTTTAAAATCTGAATAAAAAAATCTGCCTAATCTGCTTAATCTGCGGGAGAATAAAAAATGGTTCCCGCAGCTATTTCAAATTGAGAGATTAAATAAAAAATCCGCATCAATCCGTGTCTTCGCGAAAGCGAATCGGCTAAATCCGCGTTCAAAAATTACTAGATCAAAAAATTTACCTACCAACATGAATAAAGTTAGTTTTATTTTTTTAATTCTTGGTTTTGCATCGCTGGTAACGGCATGCAGAACCGGGATTAATTCACAGCCGCAAAATACAGCTGCAAATAACATCCTCGAAACGCGTTACAAAATGCTACTCGATTATCCGGTAGATTCGATGTCGATGCCCAGAAGTATGAACATCAAAACCAATGAAATTCGTAAAGTACCTTCAAGAGACTGGACAAGCGGCTTTTTCGCCGGAAATCTTTGGCAATTGTACCGTCTTACAGGCGATTCCCGATACAAAGAACAAGCTCAGAAATGGACGCCTTTCAGCAAAAAAGAAAGCGTCAATAGTAATTCGCATGACGTAGGTTTTAAAGTGTTTTGCAGTTTTGGAGAAGCGCTGAAAGTGGAAAACAAGAAAGAACACGAAGCCGTAATTATTAAAGGCGCAGAGACTTTATGCACAAGGTTTAATCCAAAAGTGGGTTCGATTCGTTCTTGGGATTTCAACAAGGAAATCTGGGATTATCCGGTAATTATCGATAATATGATGAATCTGGAACTGCTTTTTGAGGCTTCAAAAATATCTGGAAATCCAAAATATCGTGACGTTGCCGTTCAGCATGCTAATACGACTTTAAAAAATCAATTTAGAGCAGACAATTCGTGTTACCATGTTATCGACTATAACCCAAATACAGGCGAAGTCAGAAAGAAAACCACTTTGCAGGGTTATAATGATGACTCGGTTTGGGCACGCGGTCAGGCTTGGGCCGTTTACGGATTTACGATGTCCTACCGCTATACCAAAGATCCTGCTTATCTAAAACAAGCCGAAGGAACAGCGCAGTTTTTTATGACGAATAAAAACCTGCCGGAAGATGGGATTCCGTATTGGGATTTTAAAGATCCAAGCATTCCGAACTCGCCTCGTGATGTTTCTGCTGCTATGGTTATGGCTTCAGGATTATATGAATTGTATGGGTATACCAAAAATAAAAGTTATCGCGCTTTCGCGGATAAACTAATAGCTTCTGTTCAATCTGATAAATATATCATCAATACAGCAATAAAAGCACCTTTCCTACTTGATCACAGCACGGGAAACTGGCCCAAAAACGACGAAATTGACGAACCAATAATCTATGCCGATTATTATTATCTGGAAGCTTTACTGAGAAAGAAGTAATTTAAGGTGCTAAGGGACTGAGGTTCTGAGGTTCTAAGGTTCTGAGGGACAAAGGGACAAAGGTTTTCAACCTTGGAAACTTTAAAAAAAGTAACAAAGGTGCAAAGTGACAAAGCAACAGAGGTTTTCAGCTCTTGGACCTCAGCCTCAGCACCTCAAAACCTTTGAAACTAAAAGCTTTTGAACCTCAGAACCTTAGAACCTTAGAACCTTAGAACCTCAGAACATTTGAGCCAGAAAAGCCTTTGAACCTTTGTAACTATGAACCTTTGTACCTATGAATAAAACGAATAAAACTTTTTCAATTTTTGCACTTTTTGTTTTGTTTCAGATTTGTCTGGGCAGCAGTTTTGCTCAGACAAAGATGAATATTAACGACAATTGGCTGTATTTAGAAAACCATACCGTAAACCTCAACGAAGCAATAAGATCTTCAAATTGGACAGCTTTAAACCTTCCGCACACTTGGAATGCCGAAGATGCAACCGATCTTAATCCGGGTTACAGGCGCGATGCCAGCTGGTATCAAAAACAGCTTACTATTTCTAAAATCGATCCAAACCAAGTTTATTCTTTGTATTTTGAAGGATCAAATGTGACGACAAAGGTGTACATAAACGGCAAGGAAGCGGGATCGCATATTGGCGGTTATATTGGTTTTTCTGTTGATATTACCAAATTTATAAAGGAAGGAAATAATGCTGTCTTTGTTCGTGTAGATAATAGCTATGATATTGAAATTATTCCGTCCCAAAAAAGTGATTTCTTTATTTACGGCGGCATTACGCGCGATGTCTGGCTGGTTTCGAAATACAAAAATCATATTGAAAATATTAAGATTACAACTCCGGAAGTTTCGGCAAAAAAAGCTTCGGTGCAGATTGTTTCCTCAATTGTAAATCCTGACAATTCTAAAGATTTATCATTAACGGTAACTTTAAAAAATCCGAAAGGAAAAAAAGTCGCGAGCAAAACAATTTTGGTTTCGGATAAAACTTTGTCTTTAACTTTCGAAAATATCAAAAACCCTGAACTTTGGGATACCGAAAAACCTAATTTATACAAACTTACAGCTGTATTGTCAGAAAAAAATCAAGCAAAAGACAGCGTATCCGAAAAAGTCGGTTTTAGATGGTTTGAGTTTAAAGATCACGGTCCGTTTTACCTCAACGGAAAACGTTTATTAATTCGAGGAACACATCGTCATGAAGAACAAGCGGGCGTTGGTGCTGCGATGAGCAACGAGCGGCATTGGGCCGATATGAAATCGATCAAAGAAATGGGCGCCAATTTTGTCCGTCTGGCGCATTATCCGCAAGATCCTGAGGTTTACAAAGCCTGCGATGAATTGGGTTTATTGGTTTGGGATGAACTGCCCTGGTGCCGCGGCGGTATCGGAAATGAAGTTTGGAAAACCAATACCAAAAATATGCTGGCAGAAATCATCAATCAAAATTACAATCATCCGAGTATTATAATCTGGTCGCTTGGAAATGAAATGAACTGGCTTCCTGATTTTCCGGACGGCGATAATGCGGAAAAAACAAATTTATTTTTAACGGAATTGAATGACATCGCACACAAACTCGACCCAACGAGAAAAACGGCTATCAGAAAGTATTATGAAGGTTCGCATATCGTAGATGTCTTCTCTCCTTCTATCTGGTCGGGCTGGTATTCTGGAAGTTACAAAAGCTACCAAAAAGCGATTGATGTTTATAAAAAAGAATATCAACACTTTATTCACGCAGAATATGGCGGTGACAGTCACGTAGGCCGTCACAGCGAAAATCCAATTACAGGCGAAAACGTAATAAAAGCCGAGGGCTGGGAAGAAGCGATTGTGCAGACCAAAGTGGCGAATATTGCACAGATTGGCGACTGGAGCGAAAATTACATCGTCGATTTGTTTGACTGGCATTTGCATGTATCTGAGAATGACCCAACTTTTGTCGGAAATATTCAGTGGGCATTTAAGGATTTTGCAACGCCTTTACGTCCAGAAGATGATATTCCGTACATGAACCAAAAAGGTTTGACGGATCGAAACGGAAATCCGAAAGATGCGTATTATGTTTTTAAAAGTTATTGGGCAAAAGAGCCTTTTGCATACATCGAATCGCATACTTGGACAGAGCGCCAAGGTCCAGAAAATACCCCGAGAACGTTGAGCGTTTTTAGTAATTGCGATAAAGTGACTTTATCTCATAACGGAAAATCATTGGGAGAAAAACAACGAAACCTTTCATTATATCCTGCAAATGGCTTAACTTGGGATGTCCCTTTTACTAAAGGTGAGAATGTTATAATTGCTGTTGGAAAAACGAAAGAAGGCAGAACTGTTTCGGATACGCTTAAAATACACTATCGTTTTACTAAAAATGATACGGCAGTTTCGCTGCAATTAGCAGCAGAAAAACTAAAAAACGGCAATTATTTGGTTACGGCAATTGCAGTTGACCATAATAATTTACGTTGTCTGGATTATGAGGCAAGCGTTTATTTTCAATGTCTGAAAGGCGGTAAAACCTTAAAAAATCAGGGAACTCCAACAGGAAGTGAATCTATCAGAATGGCGAATGGAAAGGCTGCTATTGAAGTTATTCCCGATGGTTCTGGTTTGCCAATTGAAATGACGGCGCTGAACCAGAGTTTTAAAGGGGAATATTTAAAAATTGAACCTTGATATACAGCTTGATTTAACCGCAAAGAGCGCGAAGTAAAAAACGTAAAGTTCGCAGAGCTTTTTAAACTTTGCGAACTTTGCGTAAACCTTAGCGGTCTTTGCGACTAAAAAACATTACTATTTTAACCCCAAAGAGCGCGAAGTAAAAAACGTAAAGTTCGCAGAGCTTTTTTAAAGTTTGCGGACTTTGCGTAAACCTTAGCGGTCTTTGCGACTAAAAACACTACTATTTTAACCGCAAAGAGCGCGAAGTAAAAAACGTAAAGTTCGCAGAGCTTTTTAAACTTTGCCAACTTTGCGTAAACCTTAGCGGTCTTTGCAGTTAAAAAAACATTACTATTTTAACCGTAAAGAGCGCGAAGTAGAAAACGCAAAGTTCGCAGAGCTTTTTAAACTTTGCGGACTTTGCGTAAACCTTAGCGGTCTTTGCGACTAAAAAACATTACTATTTTAACCCCAAAGAGCACGAAGTAAAAAACTAAAGTTCGCAGAGCTTTTTAAACTTTGCGAACTTTGCGTAAACCTTAGCGGTCTTTGCGGTTAAAAAACACTCCTATTTTACAACAAATACAAAAAACAAAATAATGAAAAAACTAATAACCACATTACTCCTAGGCTTTTCCATTTTCGGACAGGCACAAAATATCAATCTAATCTCAAACGTTCCAAACCGAAATACCACTTCGTTAAACGGTATTTGGAATTACATTGTGGACCCTTATGAAACGGGGTATTACAGTTTTCATCATGATGTGTATGACCAGCAGAAAAAACCATCCAATGCAGCTTATTTTAATAATTACCATGCGGTGAATAAACAGGAATTGGTGGAATATGATTTTGATAAATCACCGAAAATTACCATTCCAGGGGATTGGACTTCTCAGGTTCCGGAACTGAAATATTATGAGGGAAATGTATGGTTCAAGAAATCTTTTGATTACAATCTCAAAGATAAAAAACGTCTTTTTGTTTATATCGGAGCGGTCAATTATAAGGCTGATGTGTATTTGAACGGGAAAAAACTCGGAACTCATGAAGGCGGTTTTACTCCGTTCAATTACGAAGTGACTTCGATCGTAAAACCAAAAGATAATTATTTGGTTTTAAAAGTTGATAATACACGCCATAAAGAAGATGTACCGACTCTTAATACCGATTGGTGGAATTACGGCGGTATAACGCGAGACGTGACGCTGATTGAAGAAGAAGCTTCTTTTGTGGAAGATTATACGATTCAGCTGAAAAAAAATAATGCAGCGGTAATTTCGGGTTTCATCAAAATCAATAATTTTAATCCGGCACAAAATCAGGTTTCGATTGCTATTCCGGAATTAAAAATCAATTACAAAGGAAAAATTGGTGCCGACGGGATTTTGAATTTTGAAATTCCGGCGAAAAAAATCTCCTATTGGTCGCCAGAAAATCCAAAATTATATGAGGTTTCGATCGATTTTAACGGACAAAAACTAAACGATAAAATTGGGTTTAGAACTATTGAAACCCAAGGTGATAAAATTGTATTAAACGGAAAACCAATCTTTTTACGCGGTATCTCGATTCATGAAGAAAATGCAAAAGGCGGCCGTGCGAATTCTGTTGAAGATGCTTTGCGTCTGTTAAACTGGGCAAAAGAATTGGGCTGTAATTATGTTCGTCTGGCGCATTATCCGCATAACGAAAACATTATTCGAGAAGCCGACAAGATGGGATTGATGGTTTGGGAAGAAATTCCGGTTTATTGGACAATCGAATTTACGCGAAAAGAAACGTATCAAAATGCCCAAGATCAATTGACTGCCGCAATTACGAGGGATAAAAACAGGGCTTGCATTATAATTTGGTCAATGGCAAATGAAACTCCAATTTCTGATGCTCGAAATGCTTTCATCAAAAAATTAGTAGATCATACAAAATCTCTGGACAGCACCCGATTAATCAGTGCTGCTTTACTAACACAAAGCGATTCTGAAGGTTTTGGAACTATTAACGATGCTATTGGCGATTATTTGGATATTATATCTTTTAATCAATATTTAGGCTGGTACGGAGGTAAACTTGAAGATGCGGAAAAAATTCTCTGGAAAACGAAATACAATAAACCAGTCATTGTTTCGGAATTTGGAGGTGATGCAAAAGCGGGTTTTCACGGAGAAAAAAACGAACGCTGGACAGAGGAATATCAGGAATATTTATACATCCAGAATTTAAAAATGATTGAAAAAATTCCGCACCTAAGTGGTTTAAGCCCTTGGATTTTAGTTGATTTCAGATCGCCGAGAAGATTGCTGCCAGGTATTCAGGACGAGTACAACCGTAAAGGTCTAGTATCAAATCAAGGCGAAAAGAAAAAAGCATTTTTTATTATGCAGGATTGGTACGCAAAAAAGAAAAAAGAACAAAATTGATGATTGTACCAACGTTCCAACGAAACGACACGGTTTTACCGACGAGATGTTCCAATGGAACATTTTTAAATCGATAAATATTTCAATTGTGTAACCGATGGAATGTTTCGATGGAATATATTTAAATCATTATAAACATTTCGATTGTGTACCGATCAAATGTTCCGATGGAACATATTTTTTTTGGAATCGTTAAGTTCTACCGACGAGATGTTCCGATGGAACATTTTTAAATCGATAAATATTTCAATTGTGCAACCGATCAAATATTCTGATGTAATATATTTTTTTTGGAAATCGTTAAATTATACCGACGAGATGTTCCGATGGAACATTTTTAAATCGATAAATATTTCAATTGTGTAACCTATCAAATATTCCGATGGAACATATTTTTTTGGAAATCGTTAAATTATACCGACGAGATATTCCGATGGAACATTTTTAAATCGATCTAAATTTCTCGATTGTGCAACCGATGGAATGTTTCGATGGAATATATTTAAATCATTATAAACATTTCGATTGTGTACCGATCAAATGTTCCGATGGAACATATTTTTTTTGGAATCGTCATATTCTACCGACGAGATGTTCCGATGGAACATTTTTTAAATCGATGTAAATATCTCGATTGTTCAACCGATGGAATGTTTCGATGGAATATATTTAAATCATTATAAACATTTCGATTGTGTACCGATCAAATGTTCCGATGGAACATATTCTTTTTGGAATCGTTATATTCTACCGACGAGATGTTCCGATGGAACATTTTTAAATGGAAAAATATTTCAATTGTGCAGCCGATCAAATATTCCGATGGAACATATCTTTTTGGAATCGTTATATTTTACCGACGAGATGTTCCGATGGAACATATTCGATTGAGCTGCCAACGAAATATCCTGATGGAATATATAATGTTCCGACGGAACCTATTTTTTTTAGAAACCGTTATTAAGATGTTCCGTCGGAACATTTCATCGGTAGAAAAAAAAATGTGTTTCAGGAAAAATGTTCCGTAGGAACATCTGATTTGTAATTTAACAATAGCTATTAAAGTTGATTAGTCGCCTAGAAATGTCTGAAATTTGGTTTTCTTTATCTGTTATCAATTCATTAACAAAAAACAAACTCGGAATTATATGATTTTTCTTCATTATTAACTTACTTTGTGGTAAAACTAAAAAATTGTAATCCTATGAAAAAATTATGTTTATTGGCAGTTGTTCTATTTACTGCTGTTACGGTTCAAGCGCAAGATGTGGTAAAATTTGCTCCACTAGATGCTAGTCCAGTTGATATTTCTTATTTCCCAAATAAAGCCGTGAAGTTTAAGAAAACTGATACTCCAAATCCGGTTATCAAAGTTACTTACGCAAGACCTTCTGTAAAGGGAAGAACTATTTTTGGCGATATTGTAAAATTCGGTGAAGTTTGGAGAGTGGGTGCTAATGAGAATACGGAAATAAAATTCTATAAAGACGTAACAATCAACGGTAAAAAAGTTCCTGCAGGATATTACAGTTTGTTTGCTATTCCAGAAAAAGATAAATGGACCATCATTATCAATAAAGAATTGGATTTATGGGGTGGTTACGCCTATGACGAAAAGAAAGATGTTGTAAGAGTTTCTGTTCCTGTTAAAAACGTTTCTGATGTTATCGAAGCTTTATCTATTGCTTTTACAACTAAAGATTCTGTAGCTAATCTTGTTATTGGATGGGATAAAACTACGGTTGAATTGCCAATTACGGTTAAATAAGTTTTAATGATATATGCCGAGAAGGCTCAAAGTCGTAAAGTTTTAAAAAACTTTGCGACTTTTTTTTTATTTAATCACAAAGAACAGATTTACGCAAGATCTCAAAGCTTAATCACGCAATCTTGTCATTTCGATCCCGAAGCCTCGGGATCGAAATGACAAAAATGAAGTTACTTCACAAAAAAATCCCTTTAATATCTTATTTTCAAAGGGATTATTGTAATTGTTTTTATGCCTAAACCTTAGCGGTTTCTATAATTTTATCCAACGTAATTGGTAAATCACGAACTCGTTTTCCGGTGGCGTTAAAGACCGCATTTGCGATTGCGGGCGCCATTCCTACCAAAGCAGTTTCACCCAACCCTTTTGTTCCCATTGGGTTGCTGATGGGGTCTTTTTTATTAACGAAAAACACTTCCTGTTTCTCAATATCTGCATTTACAGGAACATGATAATCGGCAAAATTATTATTAATCGGACGTCCAAAACGATGATCGATTTCTAACACTTCCATCAATCCCATTCCGATACCGCCGACAGCGCCGCCGAACATTTGCCCTGCTGATGTTTTTTGGCTGATTACGGTTCCAATATCCGCACAAGAAACCACATGTGCCAGTCTTATTTTACCCAATTTCGGATTCACTAAAACTTTAACAAAGTGCACTGAATACGAGTAAATCGAATATTTTTTGGCTTCTTCGTCTGCTTTTGATTGATTTTCTACTTCTAATTCCTGAAGTTTATTGGCTTCAAATAGCGAAACCAGAGAAATTCTTTTTGCAGTGTCTTTATTAGAAATTACATTTCCATCAACAAAAGACACATCAGCTGCTTTAGAATTTTTGAATACTGGATTTAACAATGCTAAATCAATTACTTTTTTTACTAATAGTTGACAAGAATCATTAACTGCAGATCCTACAGAAGAAGTGGTTGCTGATCCTCCTTGTGTAGGCCCTTTCGGAAGACCGCTTTTTCCCATTTCAATAATGACATTATCAGATGATACTCCAGTAACCTCAGCACCAATTGCGGTCATCATAGTTGCCGTTCCCGGTCCCATATCGTTTACACTGCATTGCAGTACTAAATTTCCATTAGCCAAAAGTTTTGCTTTTACCGAAGTCGGGCTTCTGTAACATCCAAAAGTTCCCGTTCCCATTCCGTAACCTACCAGCCATTCGCCTTCACGAACGGCACCCGGTTCGTTTTTACGGTTTTCCCAGCCAATTCGTTCCATACCTCCTTCATAACATTCTAAGAGATATTTACTGCTCCACGGTTTGTTTTGTTCCTGATCTTTTTCGGCATAATTTAATTTTCGAAACTCAATCGGATCCATGTTTAATTTATATGCCAATTCATCCATTGCACTTTCCAAAGCAAAAGAACCCGTTGCTTCTCCAGGACCTCGCATCCAGATTGGCGTACAAATATCAATAGGTACAATACGATATCTTGTCGTAACATTTTCGCAGTTGTACAAAAAGCGCGACATGTTTACGGTACCTTCCATAAAATCTTCATATGAAGAAGTCTGAGCCACTGCTTCATGTGTCAAGCCCACAATTTTACCTTCTTTAGTAGCTCCCAAACCAATTTTTTGAATGGTATACGGTCGATATCCCACATTGGTAAACATCTGCTCTCTATGCAAAACCAATTTTACCGGTTTTCCCAGCTTTTTAGAACCTATAAGCGCTGCAATTTCATAAGGCCAAGTATGAAGTCCCATTCCGAAAGCACCTCCTAAATATTCAGAATTTACCGAAACATCTTCTGGTGCAATTCCGAAAACCTTTCCAATACTTCTGCGAGTTCCCTCCACACCTTGACTTTTGGTATAAAGCGTTGGTTTATTGCCGTCCCATTTTGCAATTATATTAGCCAATTCCATTGGATTGTGCACTTCGGTCGGGATTGTATAATCTTCTTCTAAAACAATCGCTGCATTTTTGTAACCGTCTACAACACCACGATGGTAATCATCCCCTTTTTTGGTATCTACTTTTCGCTCTTTATCTTTTGCTTTATTTAAATCCGTTTGGTGTTCTTCTTTGATATATTCCGCTTTTATTAAACTTGCGGCATATTGCATGCGCTCAAAAGTATCGGCGATTACCAATGCGATCGGCTGGTCATAATAGACAATGCTGTCGTCTTTAAAAATCTGCAGAGGCTGTCCGAAATTATGCGGATCTTTAGCATCTTTATATCCAGCCGGTTTATCAACATTTAAATGGGTAATCACACTTAATACTCCCGGTGCCCATTCTGCTTTTTTGGTATCAATGCTTTTGATTCTGCCTTTTGCAATAGTACTTCCAACAAGGCATGCGTAAACCACTCCAGCAGTTTTGTATTCAGCCGAATAGGTAGCTGCTCCTGTAACCTTTGCAAATCCGTCAACTCTATTTATATTACTTGTTTTGCTCATAATTCAAATTATTTAGACGCTGCAATGGTTAATGCTTCTGCAATTGCATTTTTACCTAAAGTCAACTTAAAGTTATTATCTCCATACCCTACAGCTTCTTTCATCGCTAAGTCTGCAGCTTGTTTAAATACCGTTTCAGAAACCTCTTTGCCTTTTAGAAACTTTTCTGCTTCTGTTAATCGCCACGGTTTGTGTGCTACGCCGCCCATTGCCAGTCGAACATCGTTTATTTTTTTTCCTTTTAAATCTAAAGCTGCTGCAACAGAAACCAGAGCGAAAGCGTAACTGGTACGGTCGCGGATTTTTAAATAATGACTATTTTTTGCAAAGTTATTTTCAGGAATTTCTACTGAAGTAATGAGTTCTTTAGGATCTAAAACAGTATCTTTTTCAGGCGTATTTCCTGGAAGACGGTGAAAATCTTTGAAATCAATTTTTCTGCTGCCTTTTGGGCCTTCTACTGTAACAACAGCATCCAGCGCGGCCAATGCAACACACATATCGCTTGGGTGAACTGCAATACAACTTTCTGAGGCACCAAAAACAGCGCTCATTCTGTTGGAACCTCCAATCGCACCACAACCGCTTTTAGGAACTCTTTTGTTGCACGGCATGTCTGTATTGTAAAAATAAGAACAGCGCGTTCTCTGCAGCATGTTTCCTCCCACAGTAGCCATATTACGAATCTGCTGTGAAGCTCCTGCGGCCAAAGCCAAAGATAACAACGGAAAATGCTCTTTTATCTCTTTATCTGAAGCAACATCTGAGTTTTTTGCTAAAGCTCCTATAACCGTTTTTCCTTTCAGAAATTCAATTTTCTTTAAATCAAGTCCGTTGATATCGACCAATTTATCTGGAGCCGTGATATTTTTTTTCATCAAATCGACCAGATTGGTACCGCCGGCAATAAATTTTGCATCGGCTTCTTTACTCAAACTAGTTACCGCCGAGTTTGCAGATAATGCCTTTATTATTTGAAAGTTTTTCATATCAATTTCCCTCCTTCCTTAACCTCAATAATGGCATCAACAATATTATGATATGCCCCGCAGCGGCAGATATTACCGCTCATGTATTCACTTATTTCTTCTCTGCTGTTGGCATGGCCTTCTTTTATACACGCAATTCCAGACATGATCTGTCCGGGAGTGCAGTAACCGCATTGAAAACCGTCATTTTTAATAAAAGCTTCCTGCATTGGGTGCAGTTTTTTTCCTGAAGAAAGTCCTTCAATCGTTACCACTTTTGCATTTTGCTGCATGGAGGCTAAAGAAAGACAGGATAAAATTCTGATTCCGTCTACGTGAACCGTACAGGCACCGCATTGACCGTGGTCGCAGCCTTTTTTGGTTCCGGTAAGCTGTAGTTGTTCTCTAAGCAAATCGAGCAGCGTAGTTCTTGGCTCGATATTGAGATTGTGTTTTGCGCCATTTACTTCGATAGAAAGCGGCACTGTTTCTAAATATTCTGCTATTTTTTCATCCCATTTATTCTCAGAAGCCATCACCAATGAAGGCGGTGCCAAAGCGAGAGCGGTAAAAAGTCCAGATTTCTTTATAAAGTCACGACGGGAATTTGCATCTTCCGGTGTTACTTTATTCTCGTTTGTTTTTTTAGAAGCCATTCAGTCTATTTGTTAAATTAGCCAATTCACTTTTGTCATTCTAACAAAATTAACGATCTTAAATAACAAAAAATTATAAAATTCAAACATAACAGTTATTTAGAATGATTACAATTTTGCTTTTTTTAAACACAAATAACCCGATAGTATATCTTTTTAAGCAGATTTATGTAATTGATATTTCAATAGTATTTAAAATTGTATTTTTACCATATTAAGTTTCGTTTTATGCCAAATCAGCCCATTATTTATCTTGATAATAACGCCACAACTCGTGTTGACGAAGGTGTTGTAGAAGCCATGCTGCCCTACTTTACAGATTTATATGCAAATTCTTCCAGCAGTCATTTAGCCGGATTAACAATAAATGAAGCTGTTGAAAAAGCAGCCTGGCAGACAGCCAATTTGATTAATGCCGATTCGGATGAAATTACTTTTACTTCTGGCGCAACAGAAGCAATTAATTTAGCGATTAAAGGTTTAGCGAATGCAGCACGCAAACATATTGTAACCGTCGCTACAGAGCATAAAGCGGTTCTGGAGACCTGCCGTTTTATGGAAACTATTGGTTTTAACGTTACTTATCTTCCTACTGCTGCTGACGGGCTTTTAGATCTTAATCTTTTAAATGAAACAATTACAGCTAAAACATTGGTTTTCATTATGATGTTTTCTAATAATGAAACTGGTGTGCTTCAAAACATAAATGCCATTTCCTCATTATTAAAAAGCAAAGAGGTATTGTTTTTATGTGACGCAACTCAGACTGTGGGTAAAATACCAATTGATGTTAAGGCGTTGGGAATCGATCTTTTAGCATTGTCGGCGCACAAATTCCACGGACCAAAAGGAATTGGCGCATTGTATCTTTCGGCGAAAGCCAAAATAAAATTAGAACCGCAAATTCTGGGAGGAAATCAGCAGCGAAAATTACGCAGCGGTACTCTAAATGTTCCTGGAATAATTGGTTTAGGAAAATGCTGTGAAATTACTGTAACGGAACTGGATAAAAATCTGAATAGAGTAAAACTATTAAGAGACCAATTGGAAAAAGGATTACTTCAGTTTGAAGGGGCTTTTGTAAACGGCAGTCTCGAAAATCGAATTTACAATACTTCTAATATTTGTTTTCCCGGTGTTCATTCGCAGCAACTCATTATGGCTTTGGGAAATATTGCGGTTTCTAATGGCGCTTCTTGTTCGGCTGTGACTTCTACACCTTCTCATGTTTTAAAAGCAATGGGCTTGTCTGACGAAGAAGCATTGAGTTCAATACGTTTCAGTTTGAGTAAATACACGACTTTGGAGGAAATAGAAGAAACAATTGAGCGCGTTTTGGCTTTGTGTACAAAGTTACGCGGTGTTTAAAGAAATAACAAAAACTGCATCAAAACTTTGAAATCTGAAACTTTGCAACTTTGAACCTTCGTAATTTTGAACCTTTGTCGCTTTGAACCTTTGAACCTTTGTAACTCTGAACCTTTGAACCTTTGCAACTCAGCCCCTCTCCTAAGAAATCAACTTATTATAATCTTCTTCTGTATCGATATCGATGCTTCCTTTTTCGAAAGGAACGGAAACAAGATCATCCGAATACTTTTTGAGGAGTTTTTTAGCTCCTTCTTTTCCTTTTAAACCCAAAAGTTCGGTGAAATATTTTCGGTGAAATAAAACCGGGGTTCCTAAAATATCTGAATAAGCAGAGGCTATAATTCCTGAATTCGTTTTTTGAAATTCCGCAATCAATCTTTCAAAAATTGAAGTTGTTATAAATGGCTGATCACAGACCGCAAAAATACATTGCTCACAGTCTGGATCTAATTCTAATAATTTCGACAAACCTTTTACAATTGAACTTGCCATTCCGGATTCCCATTCAGAATTTAAAATCTTTGTAATTTCGGCGTCAGGAATTTCATTTTCAATCAATTCGTGATGCGATCCAAGCACTGCAACTACAATTGAATTGGCTGTTTTAGAGGCTTCTAAAATACTATTTTCTAACAGCGATTTCTCTCTAAATTTTAAAAGCTGTTTCGGCTGTCCCAGCCTTGAGGAATTTCCGGCTGCAAGAATAACTATTCCGACAGTATTTTTTTCAGAATTAAACATGAATTGTCGTGCTGTGAATTTTTCCCTGCTTGTGTTTTAAAGACGTTCCTTTAGTTCCAGACAGCACCGCTTTAATTTCGGCAACAATAGACAAAGCGATTTCTTCACCCGTCTCTGCCCCTAAATCCAATCCAATAGGGCCGTAAATTCTACTTAACTGCTCTTCTGTCACAACAATTCCGTTTTGCTGTAAATCCTGGAGCATTCGTTCTAATTTGGTTTTAGGCCCCAGAACTCCAATGTAAGGACAATCTTTTTCTAAAAGCTGTTTTAAAACCTGCAAATCGTATTGATAATTATGCGTCATCAAAACAAAATACGTCTGCGAATCGATTACCGTGTTTGCTAAAAAAGTTTCCGGTTTAGAAACCAAAACATTTTTGGCCTCTGGAAAACGTTTTGCAACGGCGTGTGTGCTCCTGCCGTCAATAACCGAAACTTCCCATCCTAAAATCGAAGTCATTGTAACCAAAGGCTGTACATCGTTTCCTGCGCCGGCTATAATAAGCGAAACAGGAGGATTTATATATTCGATTAAAGCTTCTGATCCATTTTCGGCATCGATAGTCTTGATGACAGTGCTTTTCTCTTTAAGCACTATTGCAACATCAGAAACTAATTCTAATGCGATTTTGTCAGGATGCAGAACTTGATTATCCCGATAGAATAAAACAGTTCCCAATTGAACTGCATATTTTTTTAGTGAAAACACAGATACCATTACAGCGGGTTTTCTTTCCTTTTCAAGCTGCTTTAAAAGTTCGATCGGATTATAAGCGGTTTCATCATCAATATATTCAAACAGAATATGAACAATGCCGTTGCATCCAAGCTGGAGTCCGATCTCAGCATCGTCTTCGTTGCTGGTGTTGTATGTAATGAGTTTATTCTCTTTTTGATGAATCGCAAGCAATGCTTTTTTTAGGGCATCTCCTTCTAAACAGCCGCCGCTTATCGCTCCGGTGAGCTGTCCCTCTTCTGTAACCAGCATACGGGCGCCCGGCTGCCTGTACGATGAGCCTTCGACTTTTACAACAGTTGCCAAGGCGCATTTTTTTCCCTCTTTTACTGCTTCTTTATATGCTTTTATGATGTCGCTGCTTTCTTTCATACTAATGATCTCTTAACAAAAATAAGGTAATTCTTTTAAAGTGAAATAATTCCCATTACCAAAGCAGTCTTAACAGCTTCGGCGGTATTAGTCACTTTCATTTTTTCAATTATATTTTGTCTATGTCTTCGGACAGTGTAAACCGAAATGTTCATTTCTGAAGCTATTTGTTCACTTTTATATCCTTTAGAAACATTCTGCAATACTTCAATCTCTCTTTTAGAAAGAATGGATGCTGCATTTTTATTGTATTGGGCCGCCTCTACCACTTCTCCCGTTTGAATATTAAAAATCCTGCCGTCAATACCCTGCCTTGGCTTTAAATCGGTTGACGGTGCATACAGACACAAGGCCAGCGAGATGCTCCCGTTACTAAAGGTTTTAAGGTATGTGGTGCGATGGTTAATGTAACGGCACTTTTCAATTTCTTTTTGAAGACGAATTCGGCTGAAGGTGCTGTACTGACTGTATTTTTCGTGTGGAATGTTTTTAAGGAACTGATAAAAATTAAGCTCGAGTATATGGCGTTCTACCAAATCATCTGCATTTAAATGAGCAAAAATACAATCTTCGAATGCCGAATCGATTACCATTTTTTTGTCTGACAAACCAAAAACAGAACCAAAACTTCCGGCAAAAATATAGCTTTTATCTGCTTGGTAATCGGATAAAACAGCTACACATTGTTCTATAGCAACATAATTAGCGACCGATTGCTTAAAAGATTCAATTTCGTTAGATTCTCCAATGTCGAAATTCTGTTTTAGAAAGGTTACGGTTAATTCGTTTTCTAGGGAAAGATTTGATGACATTGGAAACAAGAATTGGTTAATTTTACGTATTGCCCATTTTAAAAGGCCATGGTATTTTTGAAAAACTAAAAATATTACTTCTATTTTTAAAAACCCTATTTATGAAAACAAATTTATATACTGTCAGCATTTTTTTATGTTTGATCTTTTCTGCCTGCAATAAAAACAAAGAGACCGCTGCTGTCGATACTTCTGAAAAAGGAGTAAAAGACACTGCGGTGGTCAACGGGCAGCCTTGCGACATAAAGCTGGCTGGGATCCATTTTACAAAAGCGGTTAACGGCGCTGATACCCTGATTATTAAGGAAGCGAATGAAAAAATCATTTTTAAGGCGGGTGAAAAATCAGATTATTTTTCTGATCCCGACGGAAAGCTCTCTAATACTACTGCACCAATGCTTTTGTCGCAGGTAGACAATACAAAGCCGTTTACGCTTACCGCAAAAGTTACGCCTCAGTTTACAGCGAAAGGACTTTATAATGCGGGTGTTTTATACGTTTATGTGAATGATGGCTTCTACCAAAAATTTTGTTTTGAACAAGATGAAAGAGGCAATCACCGAATGGTTACGGTTCGTACTTTAGGAACTTCTGATGATAACAATCATGATGTTGTAAAAGAACCTTCTGTATACATGAAAATCTCTTCTGACACGAAAACTGTGGCAAGCTACTATTCTACTGATAAAAAGAACTGGCAGATGGTGAGATTGTATAAAAACAATTATCCTGCCCAAATCTGGATGGGAATTAGTACGCAATGCCCTGTTGACAAAGGAACTCAGAGTATTTTTGAAGAAATTAAATTAGAGGATAAAAGCGTGTCCGATTTCCGTTTAGGAGTTTAAATATTTTAGATTTTAGATTTTAGATTGTAGATTTTAGATTGTAGATTTTAGATTGTAGATTGTAGAATGTAGAGTGTAGATTGTAGATTGTAGATTGTAGATTGTAGATTGTAGATTGTAGATTGTAGATTGTAGATTGTAGATTGTAGATTTTAGATTTTAGATATTAGATTGTAGATTTTAGATTTTCAAGCGCGCTGCGTTACAAAACACAAGAGAGGGTGTCGCATTTTTTATTAATTACTTAATCATTTTTTTAAATCGACCGCTATTTTGTAAGACTAAGTTTTGTATTTTTATCAATAGCAAAATAATTAATACACCTTAAAATTTAAACTGCATGGGAAAATTTGTAATTACTACTAGAGCCAACGGAGAGTTTCAATTCAATTTAAAAGCTGGTAACGGCCAGACTATTTTAACAAGCGAAGGCTATAGTACAAAAGCAGCTTGTAATAATGGTATCGAATCGGTTAAAAAAAATGCAGCAGACGATGATCGTTACGATAGATTAGAGTCTAAAAGCGGGAAACCTTATTTCAATTTAAAAGCTGGAAACGGACAAATAATTGGTTCCAGCGAAATGTACGAAAGTACAGCAGCTAGAGAAAACGGAATCGAATCGGTTAAAAAGAATGCTCCAGATGCCGAAACTGATGATCAAACAGCATAAATAAATTATCCTATAAAAATAAAAACGAGGCTTATAAGGCCTCGTTTTATTTTTATCATTCTTTTCTTTTATCTAATTCTTTTACGATTTTCTCCATTACTTTTTTCTGAGTAAGATAGAAATAATCATGTTTATTAAAGTCAAACTTTTCTTTTCCTGCCTTTAATTTCTTAAGTACTTCGGGCTTACCTTGCGGGAAATTTATTATGGCTAATGGCGAATAGCCATTGGGTACCATATCAACTTCATAACTTCTGTTGTAGGATACATATTCTAAAATTGCCGAAACGCTTAGAAAATTTTCGACACCATTGTGTGGAAAAATAACATCGAATTCAGTACCTGTTAAAATATCCGTACCGTGAGAACAACATTCAACTATAATCTGATTTTCGGTTAATTTTAAGTCATTAAAACGATGCTCTGGATTTATACTATAATACTGTTTCATTCTTGCTTCGTCAGCAAGAGAGGACAGTATCAAAATAGGAAACAAACCTTTTGAAATTATTTCTGGTATTTGATGTTCAAGATCTGAAAATACTGCCATAATTTATTATAATCTACAAAATGTAGTTTTCTAGTTTATTTTTAATCCACTAAAAAAACAACCAAACCTCTCGCTCCATGCGCTCCGAGAACCAAAGACTGCTCAATATCGGCCGTTTTAGAAGGTCCCGCAATAAAAGTTCCGAAACCATAATCTTGGTTTCCGATTTTTTCATACGCTTGGTGCATTGTTGGGATAATGGTATTCTTATCTACAATAATGGATAAATATTGCGCTATAAAAGGTGCAGCTCGCTGTCCTAAAATTTCATCGGTTACCCAGATGGCGCTGTTTTCAGCTACTCCAAAATGGCCTTTTATAATCGTTAATTCAACATCTTGCAACGAATGCGGATCATCATTTTCCCAATCTAAACTTGCGATCTCCGAAAGTTCTGGAATTGTCGTGATTATTCGTTTTTCTAAAGCATAATTGTTTTTAATGTACGCTTTGACTTCTTCGATACCAGAAACCTCTACAAAATCTCCTCCAATACTTTTTAGAGTGGTTTTGTACTTTTCTAAAACATCAAACTGATCAGAACCCAAAACACTCAAATCCGGAAGTTCTGAAACAAACTCTGGTTTATTCTGCTTTATTTTATTTAAAATTGCTGCTTTACTGCTCATTGTCTTTTGCTTTAGATGCTCTCGAATTTTTCTTGTACCATTCTCTAAAAGATTCCTCTGGAACGGCTGGCATTTCGCGCTGATCGTACCACTTATTCATTTTATTATTGACTAAAGACGGAATATTTTTCATTACAAATCGGCCTGATTTTCCAGCGATATTAAAAACGGTTGGATTGGCCAGAACGGTCGCCATTGTTTTCATTGCGGCTGTTTTGGCTGTTGGCGTATGCCCTTCTTTTACCAAAACCTGACGCCATTTGTACAACTGATCGTGAATGTCGATTTTTACAGGACAAACGTTGGTGCAGGAACCGCAAAGTGTACTTGCAAAAGGCAGATCGGCATTTTTGCTCATGTCTAAGTTTGGTGCCAAAATAGAACCAATTGGTCCCGCAACAGCATTGTGATAACTGTGTCCGCCGCTTCGTCTGTAAACTGGGCAGGTATTCATACACGCGCCGCAGCGAATGCATTTCAGCGAATTTCTAAATTCTGGTCTTCCTAATTGGGTGCTTCTTCCGTTGTCTACAATTACAATATGTATTTCTTTCCCGTCTCTTGGTTTTTTAAAATGGCTCGAGAAAGTCGTAATTGGCTGTCCCGTTGCGCTTCTGGCCAATAATCTAAGGAAAACCCCTAAATGCTTTCTTTGCGGAATGAGTTTCTCAAATCCCATTGAGGCGATGTGAACGTCTGCTAAATGCGCACCCATATCGGCATTTCCTTCGTTGGTACAAACTACAAATTCACCCGTTTCTGCAATGGCAAAATTAACTCCGGTTAAAGCTGCTTTTCTGGTCAAAAAAGTATTTCGTAAGCTGTGACGTGCGGATTCTGTTAAATACTGCGGATTAAAATTTCCTTTTTCAGTACCCAAATGTTCGTGAAACGTCTCGCTTACATCTTCTTTTTTTAAGTGAATGGCCGGTAAAACAATATGACTCGGCGGTTCTTTACGAAGCTGCACAATATATTCTCCTAAATCCGAATCGATTACTTCTATGCCTTTTTCGGCCAGATAATCGTTAAGATGACATTCTTCGGTAAGCATCGATTTGGATTTCACCATCTGTGTTACCTTATGCTTTTCTAAAATCGAATGTACAATTTCGTTATGTTCTTTTCCATCGGCAGCCCAATGTACAATTACACCGTTTTTCAGGGCGTTTTCTTCAAACTGAACTAGATAATCGTGAATATTGGAGAGTACATTATTTTTGATTTTGGATGCTGTTTCACGTATCAATTCCCAATCCGGAATTTGATGCGCAGATCGATCGCGTTTTTCACGAACGAACCATAACGTTTCGTCGTGCCAGTTTACACGCTCCACATCTTTGTTGAACTTTGCTGCGGCTTCGCTGTGCGGTATTATTTTTTCTGATGACATTTTTAATTATTTAAAAGTCAATTTTGAAATCTTTATTATTGGTATGTTCGATTTAACCGCAAAGTTCGCAAGGTTTTTACGCAAGGTTCGCAAAGCTAATTTTTAATCTTAGCGTGCTTTGCGTATTTTTTCTTTGCGAACTTTGCGGTTAAAAAATACACTCAACATTTATTTTAGTTTTCGAGTGAATTTAATATCTCAGCAATATGAATGGTTTTGATGCGGCTGTTTTGTCTTTTTAGAATTCCTTCTAAATGCATTAAGCACGACATGTCTCCACCGGTTATAAAATCGACATCATGGCTTTCGTGATCTTTGATACGGTCTTTTCCCATTTTTACCGATACCGCTTCTTCGGTCACACAAAAAGTTCCTCCAAAACCGCAGCATTCATCCTTCCGCGAAAGCGAAACTAAATCTAATCCTTTGATGTTTTGAAGTAATTGTTGTGGTTTCGAGAAAAAAGGCGCATTTAATTCTGTCATCTGCGAAAGATGTAAACCGCGCTGTCCGTGACAACTTTGGTGCATTCCCACTTTAAAAGGAAAATTTCCGTCGATATGGTCAATTTTTAGAATATCGGTGATAAATTCGGTCAGTTCGTAAACTGTATTTCGAATCGCTGCCGCTTTTTCTTCCTGCTTTTCGTCGTGCAAATGGTCTTTTACATGCAGCACGCAGCTTCCAGAAGGGCAGACGATATAATCGAATCCGGTAAAATTGGCAATAAAATTGGCATCACAGCCTTTGGTTAAATGTGCATAACCGCTGTTTGCCATTGGTTGTCCGCAGCAGGTCTGCCCCATCGGAAACTCAACCTCACAACCTAATTTTTGAAGTAATTCGTAGGTTGCAATGGCAACTTTTGGGTAAAATTGGTCGACATAACAAGGTATAAAAAGTCCAATTTTCATGTTGTTGTATTTAGTGTGTTGTTCATTAGGCGTATACTGTAAAATGTAAAACTTACGTTTCTCAGCAAATTTACAACATACAGACCGTTTTTACCTAATGTTTATAGAATTTCAAGTCAATTAAATCGTTCTGGATTGGTTTTGGATTCCAATTATGATGAATTGCCAGCGCAGCACCCAAAGCACTCGCCTGAGCCATCGATGCGGCGTACACTTCTACATCTGGAAAAGCCTCGGCTAACAAATTCATATAAATTGAATTTTTACTGAAGCCGCCGTCTACAAAAATCTTTTTTACCGGACTGTTGTGAATCACCAAATTGGTCGAAAAATATTGTTGTTCTACCAAATCCAGCATCAATTGATGGTAGGCTGTTTCGTAATCTTTATAATAAGAGAGCTCTCTTTTTTGAAACGGACATTCTTTTAAAATATCAAAATCGTACTTTTTAGGATAAAAAATCTGATAGTTGAGCGAACGTAAGCTGGCCACTATTTTTTTATCAAAATACACTTCTTTGTACGTATCTAGGGCTACATTAAAATGTGCAGCCAATCGTTTGGTCTGTACTTCGTGTTCGTTTCCTGCAAACAAACGCGCGGCTTTTACAGGCTTTTCGGTGTATTGCATATAACACAAACAATCGTTTTGCAGCTCTTCAAAAGTCAATGGTTTATTGTTGAACGGATTGAGCGAAATACTCCAGGTTCCTGTAGACAATAAAACAAAAGGTTCTGTAAAATTGATCGTATACGGAATTATTGCAGAGGAACTGTCGTGAAGTCCAATACCGACAGCCAATCCGTCGTTGTTTTTAATAACGTCTTTACCAAAGTGAATTGGCGGTAATTTTGCTGCAATTCCTTCTTGTTTGAGCCATTTGTGGTATTTCATTTTTTTGAAATTCCATAAATTGGTATGACAGCCAATGCTGGTAATGTCTGCATACGCTTCATTGGTTAAAAGAAAACTTAAAAACTGAGGCAGATGCAGGCAGTAGCTCGTTTTTTCGAATATTTCTGGATTTTGTTCTTTTAATCGGTACAGCTGCATTCCAGAATTAAGGCTTCCCAAAACGGGAGAAGCCGTTTTTACCGCAAACTTTTCTTCTCCTTTATATTTTTCATAAAAGGCCGCTTTTAAATCCTCTGGATAATCCTTTAAATAATTATACAGAGGCGTTAAAACTTTTCCGTTTTTATCTACATACACAAAGCTGGCGCCGTAAGTACTGAAATTAACCGCTTTAAGAACGTACTCTTTTAAGTTTTTAATTTCATCTAAACGCTCTAAAATCCACTTTTGGAGCAATTCAATATCTTCACACGGAAAACCGTCTTCGTCTTTTGTTTCTTCTAAATTGATTGATTTCTCCCAGACAATTTTATAATTTTCATTAAATAAAAAAACCTTTTTGTTGGTCTTACCAATATCAAAAATCGCAACTACATTCATTCTAATTATAAGTTAGGGGTTGTAAGTTAGGGGTTAGGAGTTATGGGTTAAGGGTTAAGGGTTATGGGTTATGGGTTATGCGTTATGGGTTATGCGTTATGCGTTATGCGTTATGTGTTATGGGTTAGAAGTCATTCGTTATGAGTTAAGGGTTATGAGTTAAGGGTTATGGGTTATGGGTTATGGGTTATGGTTATAATTTTTGCCTCTAAATTGTTATTAAACGAAGTCTTTTAACTAATAGCTTCTAACTTCTAACTCTTAAATGCTAAGCCTAACTTCTAACGCCTAACTTCTAACTCCAAACTCTTAACTTCTAACGCATAACTCCTAACTCTTAACTCCTAACTCTTAACTCTTAACGCCTAACGCCTAACTCCTAACTCCTACGGCCTATCTCCTACTACAATCCCGTTGCTACTGTTTTTAAACCTCTTTCGTCGATTAGACTTTCTCTCACCTGAAGCGAACGATATAATGCAACTGGATTTAATGCTGATCCTGAACGTAAACGAGCTTCGGCAACCAAAGCACGAACGTCTGTACGGAAAGCATTTTGAAGAATTTCCTGTGCTTTTACCACATCATTTTCTTCTTGCGACTGCTCCAAAGCTTTTCTGTCTACAGAAAGTGCCTGTGCATACGCAATCATGATTGCTTCAACAGACTGCAATAAATCTTCTAACGGATCTTTGATGTTGTGAGAGGCGTCGATCATCCAGCCTAAATCTTTGGCATGGTTCATTCCTCTGGCATCCATTCCTTCAACCAATTCATTAAAAATTAAGAATAATTGATACGGTTTTAAAGCTCCGGCTGTCAAGTCGTCATCTCCGTATTTTGAATCATTGAAGTGGAAACCTCCCAGTTTGTTTTCCATTAATAAAATAGAAACAATCTGCTCGATATTGGCATTTGGAAGATGATGTCCTAAATCTACTAATGTCTGCGCTTTGTCACCTAACTTTTTAACGTACGAATACGATTGCCCCCAATCAGCCACAGTCGTCGAATAAAAGTTAGGCTCAGCACATTTGTATTCTAAAAATAATTTCCAGTTTGACGGCAGTGCATCGTAGATTTCTTCTAAACTTTCTAATGTATTCTGGTACGCTTTTCTAAAGTTTAACTGCCCTGGAAAATTAGAGCCATCTGCTAACCAAACCGTAAGTGATTCAGAACCTAATTCGATTCCGTGTTTGATTACTTCTATATTGTGAGCAATTGCTTGTTTGCGAACTGCTTTGTTTACATTTTGTAAAGAACCGTATTTATAAGTATGTGCTGCACTAGCCTGATCTTGAAAAGTATTCGAGTTCATGGCATCAAATTTTAATCCGTGCTGTGCGGCAAGTGTTTTGATTTCATTATAATTGGTTGGAATATCCCACGGAATATGAAGTGAGATTGCTCCAGAAGCATTGTTTAATTTGTGCAGCAAACCAACGTCTTCAATTTTTTCTTCTAATGAACGTGGTTCTCCGCCTCCTGCAAAACGTCCGAATCTTGTTCCTCCTGTTCCTAATGCCCAAGATGGAATGGCAATCTGAAAGTCTATTAGTTTTTGAATAATCGCTTCTGTATTATTTATTTCTGATGCAGTAAAAACTAATTTATTCTGATGTTTTTTTAATAAATCTTCGTTGTGAGATTCAATGTGGTTTGATGAGATTAACATAGTAATTTGATATTTTAATAGCGTTTACAAGATATATAATTTTATACTTTTAGTGTATTAATTTAACACAGAGTTCCAAATTTATACACGGATTAGACGGATTCGCTATCGCGAAAACGCTGCTCTACACGGATTTTTTGTTTTCTGATTTTTCGCAGATTTATTGAATTATATACTAATAAAAAATAAAATTAATAATCTGCCTAAATCTGTCTCAATCTGCGTGAAACAAAAAAATCCGTCTTCCCGATAGCGAATCCGTTTTAGCTGCGTTCTATGCGTTAAATACTTTTCAAAGTAAAATTTTATATCAACTAAACTCTTGTTATACTTCACTTTTTTTTTGTTTTTATACAGTTTAAAAGCGCTATGTCTAAAAAAATCTAACGTTCGAAATTATCGAACGCTAGACCACAAAAAACCACTTTTGCTTAAACAAACTTATATAAAAAACTTAAACATTCTTTATCTATAAAAGCCCATTGCTACGCCCCCGTCTACGTTTAAGGCATTTCCTGTAGATTTATTCAGGAAACCTCCAACAAACGCAAAACAAGCATTTGCGATATCATCAGGCAATATGATTTCATTTAATAACGTGCGTTTTGCATAATAAGCCGGAAGTTCTTCAACCGTTACTCCGTATGCTTTTGCACGACCTTCTGCCCATCCGCCAGACCAAATATTAGAGTCTGAGATTACTGCATCTGGATTTACTGTGTTTACACGAATTTTATCTGCTCCTAATTCGGCAGCCATTAAACGTGTAAGATGCGCCTGCGCTGCTTTTGCCGAACCATAACCAGGATTATTTGGACCCGCAACCACAGCATTTTTAGAAACGATATTTACAATATCTCCTCCAAAACCTTGTTTGCGCATTACTTCGATTCCGGCTTTAGAAACAATAAACTGTCCTTTTACCAAGATATCGTATAATCTGTCCCACTCTTCAAGAGTATGTTCTGCGATAGATTTAGAAATACTGATTCCAGCATTATTTACAATAATATCCACACCACCAAAAGCCAGAGAAGCTTCGTCTAATGCTTTTTCTGTACTTACTTCGTCTGTAACATTTAATAAAGTACTTGAAACAGCATCTTTACCAAACGCTTTTACAAACTCAGCAGATGCTCCTTCAAGGCGTTCTTCGTTAATATCATTAATGACTACACAAGCACCTTCCTGAGCGAATTTTTTAGCGATAGCTTTACCAATTCCGCCTGCAGAACCAGTAATTAGCGCTACTCTTCCAGACAATGCTTTTGGTTTTGGCATACGCTGTAATTTTGCTTCTTCTAACAACCAATATTCGATATCAAACGCTTCTTGGTGCGGTAAAGAAGTATATTCTGAAACGGCTTCAGCACCTTTCATTACGTTTACTGCATTGATATAATATTCAGAGGCTAAACGCGCCATTGTTTTATCTTTTGCAAAAGTGAACATACCCACTCCAGGATATAAAATTACCACAGGATTTGGATCACGCATTGCTGGTGAATTAGACTTTTTACAAGCGTTGTAATAGTCTTTGTACATCGCACGATAGGCTTCAAAAGCCGGCGCTAATTTTGCTTTAACAGCCTCTACGTCAGATAAATCTTCGTTTGGGTCTAATTCTAAAACCAGCGGACTGATTTTTGTTCTTAAAAAGTGATCCGGACAAGAAGTTCCTAATGGAGCTAATTTTGAAAGATCATTCGAATTAATGAATTCTAAAACTCTTGCATCATCGGTATAATGTCCGATCATCTGGCGCTCTGATGAACAGAAACCTCTTAAAATTGGAGCGACTTTTGCGGCTTTTAATTTACGGTCTGCTTCTGGAAGACTGTCGATTTTCTGACCTCCAAAAACGGGACGTTTTTTTCCGTAATTATCTTCTAAGTACGAAGCACATTTCTCGATTACTTCCAGCGTATTGATATAACTATCAAATGCAGTGTCTCCCCAAGTAAACAAACCATGAGACCCTAACATGATCCCGCGCAGTTTTTTACCGTTTTTTGCAGCTTCTTCAAGACAAGCTCTTAACTGAAGACCAAGGTCAAAACCGGGACGCTGCCAGCCTACCCAGCCGATTTCGCCGTTAAATAATTCTTCTGTGATTTTTTTTCCATCTTTTGCTGCAGCGATCGCAATTGCTGCATCTGGATGTAAATGATCGATATGTTTGAAAGGAAGAAAACCGTGTAAAGGCGTATCAATTGATGGTGCTTTTGAAGCCAAATCAAAAATACAGTGGTTGAATAATTCGACCATTTCATCTTCAAACTCGATTCCTCTGTAAACGTTTTCCAGATTACGAAGTCTGTCTAAATACAAAGCGGCACAACCTGATTTTGTTAATGTTCCGATATCTCCTCCAGAACCTTTAATCCACATTACTTCTGAAGATTCTCCTGTTAACGGATCTTTATCAGTAATTTTTACAGAAGTGTTACCGCCTCCGTAGTTGGTCAATCTTAAATCAGCTCCTAACAAGTTAGAACGATAAATAAAAAGCGCTACTTCATCTCCTGCCAGTGCTGCTGCCTTAGCTTCATCCCAAAGATAGCTTACGTGCTTAAAATTCATATTAATTGTGTTTGTATTCGACATATACTATTTGTATTATTTCTTGTATTTATTTATAATGAGTTACCAATTCCTACCAAAACGATTGCAAGCATAATCAGCCCAATCCCCCAGAAAAAAGTTCGTAATGTTTTTTTCGAAACTCCTTTCCATTCTTTCAAATAAAATCCCCAAAAGTTTGCTGTTAAAATGATGGTCGCCATGTGCAGAATCCAAGAACTGGCGCCATTTCCAAGTTTACTCTCTCCCATTCCGTAGAAGAAAAACTGTAAAAACCACATGGTTCCGGCAAGAGCAGAAAACAAAACATTTTTAGTGATCGGAGTAGTTTTATCTGTGTAATTTTTAATCGATTTATTTTTAAAATTCAAATAAAGACACCAAATAAAGTTGGTTGTCAAGCCGCCCCAAAGCAAAACAACATACGTTACATTGTTTTGAAATAACGGATTGGAACCGCTTAGTACCGCTTGCTCTGCCATTGATTTTCCTGCTTCGATTCCGTAATTAAAAAAGGAGCTTAAAATCCCAGAAATCACAGCGACAATCAACCCTTTTACCAAATTGAAATCTTTGTCTTTATCCTCATGCCCTGTTGCAAAATCTTTCTCTTTAAGCATTCCTGCTTTTCCAGAAATAGCAATTCCAATAAGATAGACCACCACTCCGAATAAAACGATCTGCCCGCCAGTATTAGAAAGCATGTGAGAAAACGAAACCTTACCTTCTGTTGGAACAAAATCATAATAAATTGAAGGCACTAAAGCGCCAAATGCAGAGCAGAATCCTAAAGTGATCGAATTCCCTAAAGACATTCCTAAGTAACGAACTCCCAAACCATAAGTCAATCCGCCAATTCCCCAGATTAATCCCATTGCATAAGTAAAGGCTTTAATGGATGGAGAAGCTGCAGCAATAATTTCGGCAAAATTCGGAATCGTTAAGTACGCTGCAATTGGGGGAACAATCAGCCAGGAGAAAAACCCTCCTACCAGCCAATAACTTTCCCAAGCCCAGTCTTTTACTTTCTTAAAAGGCATATAAAAACTACCTGAAGAAAAACCTCCGATAGAATGAAAAATAATTCCTAATAACGATTCCATTTAATAAATTTTAGTTTGTGTGGTTAGTTTGTCAGCAATTTGGTTTTGTAAAATAATAGAATGTAAAAAACAAAACTGTCCTGTACTATCCTTTATCGTTTTCGTATATTTTGTTAAATCTTACAGAATATTAGAAATAACCCGCTGTAATTATTGGTAAACTAAATAAAAAATGGCTATTTTAGCAATCGATTTCGCAATTATTGAATCCGCATTTTGAAGATAATTCATAAATCATAAAAAAAGTATTACAAGCCTTATAGAAAACCTCTTTTTTAGTGAATGTAAAAGTATCACGGCCGTAATCATTCCGATTGAGTGTTTTTTATTGACAAAGTTTTAATTAAAAATTCGTTTCGTTGAAATACGACACAAGTTTCCACTTATCATGATTAAACTTATTAAAATAGACGAAGATTCAAGAGTACCCAAATACAAACAAATTGTAGACTCTATTCTTCAAAACATCGCCAACGGAAATTTAAAGATCAACCAAAAAATTCCCTCAATTAATAGTTTTAGTGAAGAATTCTACATGTCTCGAGATACTGTAGAAAAGGCCTATAATATCCTTAAGGAACGCAAGATTATTTCTTCGATCAGGGGAAAAGGATACTATATTACCCGAACCAAGTTAGAATCTAAAGTCAATATTTTGTTTTTGACCAATAAACTGAGTTCGTATAAAATGAAAACTTACAGTTCATTTATCAATACTTTGGGAGCCAATGCCCATGTTGATCTGCAGATTTATCATTGCGACGAAACTTTGTTCCTCAACATCTTAGATAAGTTTGAAGGTGCTTATGATTACTATGTTATTACAACGCATTTTAAAACCGAAGAGCTGAAACACTTAAGTTTTACAGACGAAGTTGTGAGTGCCATTAGAAATATACCCGAAGATAAATTAGTCGTTCTGGATAATATTAAGTTAGGAACGGGCGGCGACGTAATTAAAATATATCAGGATTTTGAAAATGATATTTACAATGCCTTAAAAGAAGGTCTTTCTAAAGTGACCAAATACAAACGCCTGATTTTGGTTTATCCTGATAAGGCGGTTTATCCGTACCCGCGAAGAATACTTCACGGTTTTAGAAAATTCTGTGTGGAACACGAAATCAATTTTGAGATTTTGGGCGAAGTCTACGATGATATGATCTTAAAAAAGGGTGATTTATTTATTACAATCGAAGAGTCTGATCTGGTGAATTTAATGAAACAGATTCGCGATGAAGAATTTGTACTCGGAAAAGATATTGGCGTGATCTCTTATAATGATACGCCGCTAAAAGAATTGTTAGGTATTACGGTAATGTCAACTGACTTTAATGTAATGGGCGAAACGGCAGCCAGAATGATTTTGAATAAAGAAAAAGGACAGGTAAAAGTACCTTTTAATTTTATTGATCGAAATTCTATTTGAGGTTCTGAGGTTCTGAGGTGTTCAGGTGCAAAGGTACAAAGGTACAAAGGTTCTGAGGTTCTGAGGTTCTGAGGTTCTGAGGTTCTGAGGTTCTGAGGTTCTGAGGTGCCGCATAGGTCTTCGACTCCGCTCAGACTGACAGACGATAAAAACTTTGTGTCTTTGAGTCTTAGTGGCAAAAAAATATACTAAATAATTCGTGTAATTCGCTGCAGAAAAACTAACCGCATAGGTCTTCGACTCCGCTCAGACTGACAGACGTTTAAAAACTTTGTGTCTTTGAGTCTTCGCGGCAAAAAACTATGCTGAAAATTTGTGCAATTTGTGTAATTCGCGGCGGAAAAACCAACCGCATAGGTCTTCGACTCCGCTCAGACTGACAGACGTTAAAAACTTTGTGTCTTTGAGTCTTCGCGGCAAAAAAATATGCTAAAAAATTCGTGTAATTCGCGGCAGAAAAACTAACCGCATAGGTCTTCGACTCCGCTCAGACTGACAGACGATAAAAACTTTGTGTCTTTGAGTCTTAGTGGCAAAAAACTATCCTGAAAAATTCGTGTAATTCGCGGCAGAAAAACTAACCGCATAAGTCTTCGACTCCGTTCAGACTGACAAGCGGAAAAAACTTTGTGTATTTGAGTCTTAGTGGCAAAAAAATATACTAAAAAATTCGTGTAATTCGCGGCAGAAAAACTAACCGCATAGGTCTTCGACTCCGCTCAGACTGACAAGCGAAAAAAAACTTTGTGTCTTTGAGTCTTAGTGGCAAAAAACTATACTAAAGAATTCGTGTAATTCACGGCAGAAAAATCTATGCTAAAATTTTGTGTAATTTGTGTAATTCGTGGCGGAAAAACTAACCGCATAGGTCTTCGACTCCGCTCAGACTGACAGACGTTAAAAACTTTGTGTCTTTGAGTCTTCGTGGCGGAAAACTAACCGCATAGGTCTTCGACTCCGCTCAGACTGACAGACGTTTAAAAACTTTGTGCCTTTGAGTCTTAGTGGCAAAAAAATATACTAAAAAATTCGTGGAATTCGTGGCGGAAAAACCAACCGCACAGGTCTTCGACTCCGCTCAGACTGACAGACGTTTAAAAACTTTGTGTCTTTGAGTCTTCGCGGCAAAAAAATATACTAAATAATTCGTGTAATTCGTGGCAGAAAAACTAACCGCATAGGTCTTCGACTCCGCTCAGACTGACAGACGGTTAAAAACTTTGTGTCTTTGAGTCTGCGCGGCAAAAAAAATATACTAAAAAATTCGTGTAATTCACGGCGGAAAAACTAACCGCATAGGTCTTCGACTCCGCTCAGACTGACAGACGTTAAAAACTTTGTGTCTTTGAGTCTGCGCGGCAAAAAACTATGTTGGAAATTTGTGCAATTCGTGTAATTCGTGGCGGAAAAACTAACCGCATAGGTCTTCGACTCCGCTCAGACTGACAAACGGAAAAAACTTTGTGTCTTTGAGTCTTCGCGTCAAATTGAAATAAAAAAACCCCGCTTAGAGCGGGGTTTTTACTTTCCATAAAGGGAAGAATTATTTTTTTGATTCTTCGATAGAAACTTTTCTGAACTCTTTTAAAAGTTTTTCAATTTCTAAAGTAGCTTTACGTGCTCTTGGTCCTGCAGCTTTGATACCTTTTTCAGTTAAAGATTCAGCTTCTGCTTTAAATGTGTCAATTTCGGCGTTGATTTTTACTAATAAATCTTTCATGCTTATATATTGTTAAATTAAGCCACAAAAATAAAAGTTTGTGTGATAGTTACAACAAAAATGCTGTTAAATTTAATGCAGTTTTTCATTCATTTTATTTACAATAAATTGACCCTAAGTATTTAGCGAATCCCAGTAAACACAATCACTTAACAATCAAATACTTATTTCAAAAACAACAAATAACAACCGTTCTGATGCGCTGTGAATGAGTTTTTGCATATGTCAAAATTACTGACTCAAACGAATCAGATCTGTATGGTTTTCCTACATAAAAATGCCTCAATTTTGTCTTTAAGCACAAAAACTACTCTACAAGGGCTCCATTTAGAGTTACATTTTTAAAAATTATTCCTTTTATCAGGCTTTTATCCATCTTTGTTTTTTCAGATTCTACTATCAAATCTTCAAATCTAAAATTGCTCAATCGTACATTTGGGTCTTTTTCTATGCCATAAAAGTTTTTGCATTTTAGCGTACAATTCCTTAAAGTAATCTGGTCTGCGTAGGATAACGGAATGTCTTTACGGTCTTTTAAATCATAAAACTGACGCCAGGCAAATACGGCTATGCCCGTTTCTATTGTTCCTCTTATATTTTCCACCAAAATATATTCGTAAAGCTGTGGTGTATCGGGTCTCATTTTTAACCAAAGTAAACGGGAAGCGCCTTCAATTTTACTATTTCTAAAAATAATATTCCGATTGTGTAAAGCTTCACTTCCATTAGTCAAAGCCGAATGGCAGAAACCAAAAGTACAGTCTTCAATTATAATATTCTCATTAGGACCATTGTTTGTATCCTGATCTGCATAGGGTCCTTTGCCGCCTTTTAAAGCCACAGCATCGTCGTTTACCGACATATAACAGTCTTTAATTAAAACATTTTCGCAGACATCTAAATCTACAGCGTCTGTACTGGGCGCTTTTATCCCCAGATGCGGCGAAAAAATATACAATCCGATCAGTTTTATATTTTTACATTTATAGAAATGATTGGTCCAAAAACCAGAATTAATCAATTTTACATTCTCCAGCTGCACATTATTAGAATGCTGCACAAAAATCAATCTCGGACGGGAAACTTCCAGATTCGTACATTCAGGATTTTCACTGCGCCTTTTCCAAAACGCTTCCCAAAACTTTTTACCGTTTCCGTTTACAGTCCCGCCTCCCGAAATAGAAAAACCATCTACTCCGTAAGCATTTACCAGTGCGGGAAAGTAATCCAAATTCTGACCTTCCATCCGTGAAGGCCTTATAGGGTAATCCGCGATATTGTCAGATCCTTTTAGAACGCCTTCTTTTGCAATATACAAACAGGTTTTGGGACCAAAAAAGAGCGCGCCGCTTAGAAAAACACCTTTAGGAATCACGATTACTCCTCCTCCATTTCGGGATGCGTTATCAATTACAGATTGAATTGCTTGTGTCTGAACCCACGTACTGTCGATAACGACACCAAAGTCAGTAATCAAATACTGCTTTCCCAGATTTTGGAGTTCTAATTTTTTAGAATTAGTAAACCATTCCGAAATAGGTGTGCCATCCGGAAATGTTTTCTTTTCATTCTGCGAAAAAGAATCCTTTACCAAGCCTAGAAAGCATAACGTCAAGAGAAGTCGCAGCATCTTTTTTTATTTAATGTCCACTTTAATTTTAGCAGAAAGCTGTTTGGCCAGATTGGTCACATAGTTTGTAAAAAAAGCACTGTCCTTAAAACCTTTATCGGCACTAAGCTCCCAGGCGGCAATGGCATAATAACTTATTTTTTCATTATTTTCCAGCTTGAGTCTGGCTAAATAAGAATCTGTTAACTGCCCCGTTTTTGGTGCTTCAATATAACCTTGGTACTTATTTTTAGGAACCAGAATTGCTGTTCCCAAAATCCACTGGCGCTCGTAGGTCAGATAATCATGCTGTATCAGGCAGACCCAGTCGCCGGCTTCAATTACTTGCAGCGGATTTTTATTGTTCAAATTAGAAATTGCGGCTGCAAAAGTTTCTTTTCCTTTTAAGCCTTCAATCGAAACCGTATTTTTAAAACCGTACATTCCCGGCCAGATCGAAGTAGTTTCCTGTACTTGATACAAATTTCCTCCCGCTTTCCAGTTTTGATATTCATAACTTAAAACCGAATTTACCGGTCCTTCACTTACAATTTTAAAAATCGTTTTTTCGACATTATTTATAGTATCATTTCCTAATATTCCGAGTCTGTTTATCTTATCATCAATCAGCAGCGCATAACCGCCTAAGCCCGCAGAATTCCCGACAGGAAAAATATCCCTTCCCCAATCGTACATTACGTGGTAGTTGTCTTCTACCGCTCCTTTACTATTGATTCCAACATTCTCCGGTGTAATACCCGGTAATTTTTTTCCAAAAACATCTTTAGAATTTCTTCCGTCCAAATAATGTCTAAAACCCACTTTGTCATTTTCCCAAGTCGGTCCGTCGGTTTGATATTTTTGATATCCTAGTTTTTTATGTACTTGATTGGCCATCAAAACCTCTTGAGTATCAGGATGCACGGGCAGGTCTTTTGCTTCTCTCTTTCCAAACCTGACACTTGTCTTTATCGGAAATTTAGGATCTGTGTTTGAGGAGTGCAGCTCCAAACTTTTTTCTTCATTAGGCGTGATCGTTAATATTGCAGGCGTTACGGTCAAAGTTCCGTCTACATAATTGATGGTGTAATTGGTATTGACTGCTCCGCTGGCTGTTATGGGATACGTTCCTGCTGGACTTGTCGCATCGGCAGTTGTAGCAATCGTTGGCGCAGTAGTTAAACTCGCTTCCGTATCACCGTTGACAAATCCGCTGTAACTTGCCGTTAACGTCGGATTCGCTTCGCCGTAGACTTTCGTCTGGTTATCGGCCGTGATCGTTAAGATCGCAGGAGTTACCGTTAAAGTGCCGTCTACATAACTAATCGTGTAGTTTGATGAAACCGCTCCGCTGGCTGTAATCGGATACGTTCCTGCCGGACTTGTCCCATCGGCCGTTGTGGTAATTGTCGGAGGCGTAGTTAAACTCGCTTCGGTATCTCCGTTTACAAATCCGCTGTAACTCGCTGTTAAGGTCGGATTGGCTTCGCCGTAGACTTTCGTCTGATTATCGGCGGTGATCGTTAATATTGCAGGCGTTACGGTCAAAGTTCCGTCTACATAATTGATGGTGTAATTGGTATTGACTGCTCCGCTGGCTGTTATCGGATACGTTCCTGCTGGACTTGTAGTATCAGCAGTTGTCGTAATTGTCGGTGCAGTAGTTAAACTTGCTTCGGTATCTCCGTTTACAAAGCCGCTGTAACTTGCCGTTAACGTCGGATTGGCTTCGCCGTAGACTTTAGTCTGATTATCGGCGGTGATTGTTAAAGCAGCAGGGGTTACTGTGCTTAAAACCGTTGGCACATTTACATCTGCCGCGCCATCACTGGTTAACACTATATTTCCAGAATAATCTCCTACTGCATCTGTTTCTTTTAATCTTACATAAACTGGTACGTCTGTAATTGTGCTTGATCCTCCTATAGCAATGCTGACAGCGAAATTGATATTATCGCTGCTTACTTCAAATCCTGCAGGGGGCGAAATCACCACTCCTTCGAACATGTTGGTACCTGAAACGTTAAAAGTTGTAGAAGCAGAGGCTGTCCCGTAGGTTGTGGTTAAAGCAGACAAAGTCCCAGAAGTTGTGATAGTGGGTGGTGCTGTTCTGGTTACGGTTATTGTATACGTTCCTAAAGTTGTACCGTCCTGAGCGGTTACCACTGTAGTAATCACATTTGGGCCAACTGCTAAATTAATTGCGCTAGAAGCAGTCCCGCTCGTTACTGTTGTTCCGTTTACGGTTACCGTTGCATTAGAATCTGTCGTTGTTGGTGTTACGGTCAGACTTGTAACGGCATTAGCAACATTAGCGGTATAACTCGTTGTGCCTGTAGCAAAAACAGGTGTTAATGTTCCTTCACTAATACTTAAATTACTTAAAGTTGCATCATTGCTAAGAGTTGTCACTGCAGCAGGATTCCCTGCGGCTGGTGTGGTTAAGTATAACTCACTTCCTGCTGTTCCAGTATATTCAACCACCATTAACTGATAGGCTGTCGCTGGTGTCAAACCTGTTATATCTACAGTGGTTCCTGTTCCGTTATACACACAATACCAGCCTGATGTACCAATTTGCGCTCCTGTTCCAAAGGCTGTATCTGCCGTATAAGTGGTATTATTTACGGGAACTGGGCTGCCGCTTGCTCCTGCAAACATAAATACGGCTCTTGCTGTTCCGGTACCATTCGTCCAGCTCGCTGTGGTAGTTGTTCCTGTCGTATTGGTAAAAATAACATCCGTCGCCTGAACTGTCGGAGCCGCAAATGTCTGAAAAGTAAAGACTGCTCCTGTCGGCAGTGCTACACCATTAAAGGTAACTTTATTTGCGGTTAGAGATGCCGCTGGATATTTTACAACACTTCCTCCCGTAAAATCGCCCGTACCCGTTGGATCCACTAATAAAGCATAATCGCTAACACTTTGTGCAGTGTAAGTAAGTCCCGTTACATCATAGCTCAATGTTACGTTTCCGGGTGTACCGGTAGTTTGAGATTTCCAAAGTCTTTCTACTCTTTTTATAGGCAAACCTCCCGCAGCAGTTCCATTTATTTCTGTTAAAGGACCGGTATTATGCCCCACCATTAAAAATGAATTATTTGCTAAAGATGATGCATTACTGATTATAATATTTCCCTTTGCACTTTGTCCCGTACCCTCTCCACCGCCAGTATTCGAACTGTTGGATTGTATTTGCAGTAAGCCGGTAGTATCATCTTGTCCTATTCCGAATACATCATTATGATAGGCTGTATTAGCAGCCGCATCCCAAGTAATAGTACCGGAACTGTTAACATAACTGCCGATCTTATGAATACCGTATTTAAGTGCCAGATAACTTTCTATTTGGTTATGGCCGGCAAGAGAAGATTGATCTGCTTCATAAAAAATAACCTCGGCTATATCTCCATTTAAATAATCGTTAGCATTAAAGGTACTCTGACCTAATCGATAATAAGAAGCGTTGAATGCTGCTGCTGTATAGGCTGTACTAGTGAAAGAATTTCCATTTATTTCAGAAACCCATTGGTTATTCGTCTTAAAATGGGTAGACGCTATAACAGATGTACCTACAACAGGGCCTACAATGGGTCCTACTAAAGTATTTCTGTCACCTCTCATATTGTTCAGATTACGTCCTATCAAAGTAGCACCTGCCTGATTCTGCCAATCAGAGGTTGATGCATTCTGCGAAATCATAAAAATACGAGAAGATCCGCTGCTCAATGTAGAGTTCATTAAAAATACAGCGTAGACCGATATATTATTACTGGTTACTGCTGGAGATAAAGTTCCTCCTATTGCTGCAAAACTCGTATTGCTTGTTCCTGCAAAGCGGACTGTCGGATTAAAATTAAATGAATTTGACTGATAAGTAGGATTCAGTACGGTTTGTGAAAACATCGGAGTGGCGTAAACAGCATGATTACCGCCGCCGCTTAGATCATTCCATCCCGTTACGGCTGCGCCTTGAGTCGAAGGGCTAACATTCGAATTGGCTTTAAGCCATAATTTAAGATTGGCAGCAATCCCCCCCGGGCCTACAATGGCTGAAGTAGTTACTCCCGCAGGATTTCCTGTATCTGGTGTGGTTAAGTAAAGCTGACTTCCTGCTGCTCCCGTATATTCAACCACCATTAGCTGATAGGTCGTTGAGGGATTTAATCCCGTTACAATTGTTGTTGTTCCTGTACCATTATACACACAATACCAGCCTGTTGTTCCTATTTGCGTTCCTGTTCCAAAGACCGTATTTGCCGTATAAGTGGTATTATCTACCGGAACCGGACTGCCGCTTGTTCCGGCATACATAAATACGGTTCTTGCCGTTCCGTTACCATTGGTCCAGCTGGCTGTAGCGGTAGTTCCTGTCGTATTGGTAAAAGTAACATTTGTTGCCTGAACCGCAGGGGCTGCAAATGTCTGAAAAGTAAAGACCGCTCCTGTTGGCAGTGCTACAGCATTAAAGGTAACTTTATTTGCGGTTAGAGATGCAGCGTCATATTTTACCACACTTCCTCCGGTAAAATCGCCTGTACCTGTTGGATCCACTAATAGCTTATAATCGCTAAAACTTTGTGCGCTGTAACTAAGTCCCGTTACATCATAGCTCAATGTTACGTTTCCGGGTGTACCGGTAGTTTGAGATTTCCAAAGTCTCTCTACTCTTTTTATAGCAGCACCTCCCGCAGCAGTTCCATTTATTTCTGTTAACGGCCCCGTATTATGCCCCACAATTAAAAATGAATTATTTACTAAAGAAGATGGATTGCTGATTATAATATTTCCCTTTGCACTTTGTCCCGTACCATCTCCGCTGCCGGTATTGGTACTGTTAGAAATGGCTTGCAGCAAAATGGAATCATCATCCTGTGCTATTCCAAATACATCATTATGATAGGTGGTATTTACTGCAGCATCCCAAACTACAGTACCTGCGCTGTTAAGATAGTCACCAGTTTTATGAATACCATATTTAAGCGCCAGATAAGATTCTACACTGGCTGCCGCAGTACCTGAAATTAACGAAGGATATAAAATTATTTCTGCAATATTTCCTCTCCATATTTCTACTCCAGAATTTACAAAAGCGCCTATTCTCCCACTATTAGCAGTAATTAATGTATTATACGCAGCCTGAGTTGCAGTACCAATAGGAGCACCAGCATCAAAAAAAGATACTGTTGGCGAATTATAAGTAACTGCCCCTAATTTGGGTACATTGGCAGTCCAGAAATTAGCTGAAGATTGTGTATCAATACTAAACCCACTTAAAAACAAAGTCGTTGTGGCTGCTACTTTACCTACGTTAAAGGCTCTGCCTATGCTTCCTGAACCATAGCCATAAACCCAGCTGGCAGTAGGCTGCGTATTGCTAGAAGCTGCGACAACAAATATAGAACGTGCACTAGTACCCGCAGGTAAATTGTTTACTGGTGCATTTAAATAGTTGGTGCCCGAGAAAGTAAGAGACTGATTAAAATTGATGCTGTTAGTCGTGTAAGCGGGCTGCGCGGCAGCAGTTGCTTGTATGGCATTATTAGCATTGCCGCTAGAATCATTCCATTGTGATACATTCGTAGTATTCAGAGTGATTCCTTCATTTGCTTTATACCATATTACTTCACCCGATACACCTCCAGGCGCAATCAGGTTAGCTCTAGATATTGTAGTTGTGTAAGTTTGTGTTGTTACGCCGTCTTGAGCCGTTACAACTGTGGTAATCACATTGGGGCCAACTGCTAAATTAATTGCTCCCGAGGCACTGCCACTCGTCACTGCTTGACCGTTTACCATTACCGTTGCGCCGGCGTTTGCGGTAGTAGGTGTAACTGTAAGACTTGTCACGGCGTTCGTTACGGTTGCGGTGTAAGAAGTAGTACCGCTTGCAAAAACAGGATTGAGCGTGCCCTGACTTATACTGAAATTACTTAAGGTGGCATCGGTACTCAAAGTAGTTACTCCCGCAGGATTTCCTGTACCCGCTGTAGTTAAATACGTCTCGTAACCTGCTGCTCCCGTATATTCCAACGCCATCAACTGATAAGTGGTGAGGGGAGTCAAACCTGTTATGTTTACAGTCGTTCCCGTACCGTTATAAACACAATACCAGCCTGTAGTTCCTATTTGCGTTCCTGTTCCAAAGACCGTATTTGCAGTATAAGTGGTATTATTTACCGGAACCGGACTGCCGCTTGCTCCAGCATATAGAAATACGGCTCTTGACGAGCCATTTCCGTTTGTCCAGCTGGCTGTAGTAGTTGTTCCTGTGGTATTGGTAAAACTAACATTTGTCGCCTGAACGGTAGGAGCTGCTAATGTTTGGAAAGTAAATAAAGCACCTGTTGGCAGGTCTACGGTATTAAAAGTAACTTTATTATTTATAATGGAAGCTGCTGTGTATTTTATCACACTTCCTGAGGTAAAATCGCCGGCACCAGTAGGATCTACCAAAAGTACATAATCGCTTGCACTCTGCCCGGAGTATGTGAGTCCTGTTATATCGTAACTTAAGGTTATGGTGCCGGGCGTACCGGTAGTTTGGGCTTTCCAGACTCTCTGCACTCTTTTTGTGGTGGTGCCTCCAAACACAACGTCTGTTTCTGTAAGGGCACCGCCATCATTACCAATCATTAAAAAGGTATTGTCGTTAGTTAATGACGAAGGATTACTGATTACAATATTTCCTTTTCCGGATTGCCCCGTACCATCACCACTGCCAGAATTGGCACTATTGGCCTGTACCTGCAGCAAACCGCTGCCATCATCGCGCCCGATCCCACATACATCAAGGCGATAGTTATAGTTAGTCGTTCCAGTCCATATAGTTGTACCCGAACTATTTACATAGCTGCCTTGTTTTTGGATGCCATATTTCAGCCCAAGGTAACTTTGTATTTGTTCTAAATTGCCTGCTTGATCTGCATCGTATACAATCACTTCTGCAACATCCCCATTCAGCCAATCGTTGTTTCCTAACGTACCCAGACCCAGACGGTAATAACCCGCATTAAAGGCGCTGGCTGTATAAGCCGTTTGTGGCGCAGGAGATCCATTTAAGGAAAAACTCCATACATTATTAACACTTCTAAAACTGGAACTTATAAAAACGGGGTTATCCAAAACAGGACCTACCGAAGGTGCTTGTACATTATTTCTTGAACCAGTTATGTTTGAACCGGTACGGTTGAATAAACTGGCACCATTTTGAGTTCCTAATTCAGATGTTGCTTCGTTTTCAGCGACTATCAGTACACGGCCTGACGGGCTGGTGGCACTTTTCATTAGAAAAACCGCAAAATAAGAGATATTGTCGCTTGTTAATGCCGGAGATAAAGTGCCTCCTAAGGCAGCAAAATTGGTATTACTTGATCCTTCAAACCGAACTGTCGGGTTAAAATTAATCCCATTTACCTGATACGTTGGGTTTATTGCCGCAGGAGTTACTGTTGGAACTGACGCATTGTTATTGCCCCCGCTTTGATCATTCCATGCCGTTACAGCGGCGCCTTGTACAGCAGGCGTAACACCTGAATCTGCTTTGAGCCATAATTTAAGATTAGCGGTAATCGCCCCTGGAGCTTCTTGGGCATTACTATTTTGAGAAACCAGCAGTACTAACAGCCAGAAAAACAGAAATGATATTTTCTTAAATGGAAAAGTAAATGTTCTATTCATACTAAATAGTTTTAAATGTTGAATCAAAAAAAACAAGGTGTATAAAAAAATAGAGGCTTATAAAACTTATCGCGAGGGTTTAAGAGCAAAAAAAAGCGCTGCTTTGTTATTTAGACTATCAGAAAATTGGAGATCGGGATACCAGTATGTTTTAAATACCTTTTATACAAAAAGTATCAATAGTTATGGAGCTGATTATGATTGTGGAGTATACTATAAAGAACACGAAAAAAGAGAAAAAGAATAAAATCTTACAAGACAGAAACTAAAACACTGATTATCAAAACATAAAATTATATCAAATATTCAGATTCAATCCAAATTGAGCGCTTTAAGTTGTTTCAAATTATAAAATGAAACAATTTTTTGTGTTTCATTTTCTTTAAAAACAGCTTTGGATAACGGTATGGAAACGCAAAAAAAAAGAGGAACCGTTACGTTCCTCTTTTTAAATCATAAAAATGTAAAATAAATCAATCCTGAGAATTTCACAACCAGCTTGCTGTTTACAAGAATAAATATCAAAGTATTAAAACAAGTACATCCCCCTAAAAAGTCTTAAAATGGCATTTTAAGATCTATTTTTACATTATACACTTTACATTTTACATTTTACATTTTACATTCTACATTTTACATCCTACATTTTACATTCTACTTAATCCCTTTTTTTAGTTTTTCTAAAGAAGCATCTTCTAAAAGTTTGATCTGATTTACAACAAGTTGCGCAATAGTTGTTGCTCCTAATAAGGAAAGATGCGTATCATCTGCTTTGTCTTTATCATAATAAGGATTCTCTCCTGCTTTAAAATGCAAATGCAGTTGTTTTGACTGCTCTGGTCCGTAGGATTGTTCCAGTAATTCTGTATAATATTCCAAGTCGATAAAAGGAACTTTATATTCTTGTGACACTAAACGGGTTTCTAACGGATAATCTCCATGAGTAGGAATCAATACGCCTTTTTCATTAAAATTACGTCTTGCGATCGATGTCAATAAAACCGGAATTGCACCTTTTGCTCTGCTCTCCTTTACAAACTTTATTAAATTATACCGATAAGCGGTATGCGGATTGGTATAACGTGTAGAATCTTCTATTTTTTCATCATTATGTCCAAATTCGATAAAAACGTAATCGCCTTTTTTCAGCTTTTTATAAATCGAATCCCATCTTTTTTCATTGATAAAACTTTTGGTGCTTCTGCCGTTTACTGCTTTGTTCACCACTACAATATCCTCTTTAAAAAAAGGCTGCAGCACCTGCGCCCATCCATGCTCCGGATTGCGGTCAGCATCTTTTTTGTTCGCCATTGTAGAATCGCCAATCGTGTATAAAGTCGTTTTCTGAGCAAAACAAACGGTAGAAATTAGAAATGTCAGGAAGATGTATTTTTTCATTTTTATATTTTTTATTTAACCGCGAAGCACGCAGTGTTTTTTTGTTTGTTGTTTTAATCCAATAGGTTCTAGAGACACACTGCGACCAGCCTCTACAATGACAAGACTCCAACAAAACCCTCAGAACCTGTACCTTTGTACCTTTGTACCTCTGAACCTCAGCACCTCAGCACCTTTAAAAAAAAACCTATTTAGCCGCCGTAGGCACAGTCGCTCTTTTACCAATAAAAACATCGGTCATTAAAACATTTGCTGCATTTTCATTGGACAAGGCATTTTTAGCCTCTTTAATTTCGATATTGTTTAAAGATATGTTTCGGATCTTTTTATCCGGAAATCCCTGAATGACAATTCCGGATTCTGATGCTTTATTGCAGGTAATATTTGAAAAATGAATGTTTGAAATATCAGATTGATATCCCTTTCCTTCTCCATGATAATTGGCCGTCATGTAAATACAGTCCTCTACCTCATCGAGCTGTATGTTTTGAACATACACATTTTTGATAAAACCTCCTCTGTCGGCATTGGTTTTCAAATAAATGCCTCTTTTTAAATAACCGATTGTTTTGCAGTTTTCTACAAATACATTTTGCACTCCAGCCGACATTTCACTGCCAATAACCACACCGTGAAGTCCTTTAAAATTACAGTTTCTAATCACGATGTTTTCACTTGGCGTTGCCGTATTTGCCCTGCCTTCGTGGTCACGGCCGGCTTTTATGGCTACGTTATCATCTCCGTTGTCAAAGTTTACCTTTTCTATTAAAACGTCTTTGGCGTACTCCGGATCAATTCCGTCATTATTGTGATTTAGCGATTTGTAGCTGATCCCGCGAATGGTTATACTTTGTGATTTTAAAAGATGGAGGCACCAGAAAGGCGAGTTTTCGATTCTAATATTTTCTACTAAAATATTTTTACTATTGAGAAACTGAATCATCTGAGGTCTTAAAAAATAACCCTCTCCAAATTTTCTGTTTTCAACAGGCACATTGGTATGATTCATTTCACGGCTTAATTCTTTGCCTTTTCCTTCTTTTGCTTTAAAGGTTTTCCAGGTTTTTCCTCCTTCACCGTCAAGAGTTCCTTCTCCAGAAATTGCGATATTGGTACAATTGGCAGCGTAAATAAGCGGACTGTAATTGTAGAGCATTGTTCCTTCCCAGCTGGTTAAAACCATCGGAAGATAATCTTTTGGATTGTCACTGAATTTAATTTTCGCCCCTTTCTCAATCTTTAAATTGACATTGCTTACAAAATGAATGGGACCGTTTATCTTGTAAATTCCCTTGGGTACGATAATAGTGCCGCCTTTTTTCTTTTGGCACAATGCCATGGCTTTGTCAAAAAACTTTTTATTATCGGTAACAGAGTCTCCTTTTGCCCCTAATTGAGTAATGTTTATTTGATACGAAGGAATTACAGGAAGCTGTATATTTTTAATAATCGAATCCGCTTTAGCTGTCGGAAATAAATTGTCCTGCGCAAAAGCGGCACTAGAAATTAAAACTAAAACCAAGTATTTAAGATTCCTCATTTGTTTGTTTATTTAATAGCATGATCTAAATTATCGCTGTTTTTGGACTAAAAAAAATCATAAACTTATTTTAAGACGTTTTAACCGGTTATTTATACCTCAATGGCACAAGATACCGATTTTTACTTTAAAATTATTCAGATTTAATTTACAGAAGTCAATTACAAAAGTTTTTAACTATCTGAAATATTCTTACAATAAATACAATCTATTATAATGAAAATCTATTTTAAAAACCAATTGTCTGTTTTATCTTTTAAAATAACAGCGTTTGTAAATGATGCCGCTTGTTTTTTAGAAAGCTGGTGCGACCATTTTACTCTTTTGGAGACAGCAGCGCCTTCTCCGGTATTGTTGTATTCTGCATAAAACGATTTTTTCTCTGCTTCTGGTTTCGACCAGTTTTCCCAGCCTTCCGATTTAATATGTTTACCCATTTCGCAGTTTAAGAAAATGGTTTTCGCATAAATACGCCAAGGCCTTCCGAGATACACTTCTTTTGCTTCTGGACTGGCCGTAAGTTTACAATCTTTAAAAACAAAACCAAAAGCGGTTCCTTCTGGAGTGGAAGCTGCTGTGATATACGAACTTTTAATACTGTGAATCACGCAGTTTTCAAACAATGCTGTCGCGCTTCCAAAGATAAAATCGGTTGTACCTTCTATGTAACAGTCTTTAAAATAATGTTTTGCTTCTTTACCCGATACATACAAAGTATCCTGATTTCCTAAAAGGTTACAATTTGAAACTTTAACCCTATTGCCCGTTACAGATAATGCAATGCCCTGACCGTGATCGCCCGAAGCATTTTTTATGGTGAGATTGGATACCAGACAGTCTTCTCCCTCTACTAATAAAGTGTAAGTATAAAAAGTACTGTTTCTTCCTAAAGCGATTTTAGAAAAATTATCATCAAAGGTAATGATGGTATTTTCTTTACTCTCTCCCTTCAAAATGACATTGGTATTCCATTCTGGAATTCTCACCTTTTCATTATAAATTCCGTTTTTTACGAATATGGTTACCGTTTCGTACGGAAATGCCGGACAGGCATAAACTGCGTCTTGAATTTTAGTAAAATCGCCAGAGCCGTCTTGCGCTACAGTAATCAAAGAAACATTCTTTTTTACCGCTGCTCCTACTTTTGTTCCGTTTTTGACTGCCCAGTCTGGAAATTTTTTCAATACTTCTTTTGCGGCATCAGAATACCAGGAATAACCGTTTCTTCTTTCTGCGCCAATTTGATCTATAGACGTCTTTCTGATTCCGTCTCGATCGCAGAAAAAAGGTTCGTTGGTTTCTAAATCCATAAATCGCGCCCAGATCGGCGGTGCATTTACTGCTGGAACCATTTTTTTATCGATAATTTTCCCAGCGTCATTCAGTACTCTTTCTTCTTCCAGAGTCGTAATTTTTGTTTTTTCAAACCAAGCTGCCGCATTTTTTACTGCCGTTACAATCGCTGCTGAAGGTTTTTCTATCGACATCAGCAGCAGTGTAATTTTTACCGATTCGTAACCACTCAGCGAAGCCAGTTCAAAAGCACGTGCGTTTGCCGGCAGCATCGTAACTTCATCATGCTGTGCGCACCACGCTGTTAAAACTCCGTTTTGTTTGTATTGCGTTTTTAAGATACAGTCTATTCCTTTATCAAAGGACTTTTTACATTTTTCGACTATATCATTAGACGGTTTGATACTATAATAATTGGTTTGGTCTGCGATATTTCTAATGACATTCAGAATGTTTACCATCGAATCATCATTGTAAGTAATGTGGGTATAATATCCTTTTTTTAACGGATAAAACTGCGGCCAGCCTCCGTTGGCATACTGCGCTTCTAAAAGATAATTTAAACCTCTTAAAAATGATTCTTTGTAACGTTCGTCTTGGGTCTGTGCAAACATTTTTGACATAAAAAGCATTTCCTGAGTGGTTGCGCCGTTGTCTGTGGTCGTTTCTACTCCCGTCTTTTTAAGCGTCAGTAAATCCCGCTTTTGTTTTTCGGTCAGTTCCTGCTGCATCTGGATGTTTTTTGGCCAGCCGCCAATATCTCTTTGGTACAACAAAACATTCTCTGCCACTTTTTTTGCTTCAGCTGTACCAAACCATGCAGGTTCGCTTTTGCGAATAATTTCTGACCAGTTTTTGTAGGGCTGCTGCGCCTGCAAGCTCCAGCTTAAACTGCAAAAAACGAGTAAAATGTATTTCTGAATGCCTTTCATTTTCTTTTATTTTGTTATTCTAAACCAATCTACAGCAGCATTACCGGAATCGTTTGTTACTTTTTCACCCAAGGCAAAAAGCCCTACTTTGGCTCCAATCCATTTCCCTTCTTTTGCCGTAAACTCAGTTCCGATTTTTTGGTAATTGGTATCGTCTGTGCTGTAATAGAAACTGCAGATTCCGCCTTTTTTAATTTTTACTCTTAAATAAATAGTACTTCCTGAAATGGCTGTCGGTTTTGATTCTGATTCTGAAACAGACTTATTAAAGGTTCCTGTTTTTTGACTGAGGTACAATTTTCCGTTTTCATTCTTAAAACACAAATAGCTGTAATCTAAGCCCATTACGATCAAACCAGTAGATTCTCCGCTTATTCTGGTATTAAAAGTCAGTTTTGCAGTTGCGGTAAATTCTTCTGCTGGAAACTTCTGCAGTAACAAATTAGGAGCATTAAAAATATTTTTAGAATCAACGGCTGTTACACAGTACAAATTGAGATATCCTAAACTCGTCGCCATTCCCCAATTGGTTTGTTTATTGGCCTGCCACTGCCATTGCAGCCCTAATTTTGGCGTATTAAATTCGTCTGATTCTGCTGGAGTTTCGATCGGGTATTTTTTGCCGACATTTGGTTTTTTAAAAGTCGTCACGGGTTCTCCTATTCCGTTTTTATCAAAATCCTGTCCCATTTCGGGCCAGTCGTTTACCCATTTCATCGGCTGCAGGTGTACGATTCTACCGTAAGCGCCTTTATCCTGAAAGTGAAAAAACCAGTCTTCTCCTGTTTGTGTTGTTACCCACGCACCTTGATGCGGCCCATTTACGGTTGTAGATCCTTGTTCCAGAACTTTTTTCTTTTCATAGGGACCAAAAACATTTTTAGATCTTAAAACGGTCTGCCAGCCTGTTGGTACACCGCCTGCGGGAGCAAAAATATAATAGTAATTATTTCGTTTGTAGAATTTTGGACCTTCAATCGTTCCTTCGCTTTCGTGTCCGTCAATTACCATCACTTCGTCATTATTTACTACAGTTCCGTCGGGTTTCATCGTGCAGACAACCAGCAGGCTTTTGATCTGTGCGCGGCTTCCTGCAAAGGCGTGTACGAGATACGCTTTTCCATCTGTATCCCAAAGCGGACTCGGATCTATCAATCCTTTTCCTGCTTTTACTAATAATGGCTCTGACCAAGGTCCTTCGACTTTTTTGGATTTGATCATATAAATTCCGAAATCGGGATCTGGATAGTAAATGTAAAATTCGTTATTGTGATAATTAATGCTCGGTGCCCAAACTCCATTGCCATGCTGTACCTGATCATAGGTCTCAAAAGGCGGCTGTTTTAGCAGCGCGTAGCTCAGAATCTTCCAACTTACCAAATCTTTAGAATGTAAAATTGGCAGTCCCGGAATACAGTTAAAAGACGAAGCAGTCATATAAAAATCATCTCCAACCCTAACTACATCGGGATCTGAATAATCGGCATGAATTATAGGGTTTGTATAGGTTCCGTCTCCGTTGTCTGGTATCCAGACTTGGGCAAAGTTATTTTGTATCAGGAATATACATAATAAGAGAAAGAAGGCTTTTATATTTTTCATTTTTTGGTAATTATGCTTTCCAATTAAATCCTACAGATAGTATCCCGATCCCAAAGCTTCGGGATCGGGACTCTTGTTTTTTTTGGAACTTATAAAATTATCTATTCAATTCTAAAGCAGCCAAAATAAATGGACCTGTTGCTTTAGGGTCGTTGTCTTTTTTTCTTTCGTTTACGTAATATTCGTAAGAACCGTCACGGTATGGAGTTCCTCCCAGACCTGCTACCTGGCAACAGTTTGTTAAGGTGATACCGCCGTCTTCATCTACTTTTTTGATTAAAATTTTAGTCAATCCGTCAAAAGCTTTGTTGGCTAGTTTTTTGTATTTTGATGGTAAATATCCTTTGTTGGCTCCTTTTGCAAAAGCATAAGCAAACATTGAAGATCCAGATGCTTCTAGATAATTGTCCTTATCACCGCCTCTGTCTGTCACCTGATACCATAATCCTGATGATTTATCCTGATATTTAGCCAAAGCTTCAGAAGTGTTGTTTAGATATTTTACTAATTCTTTTTGTTTTGGGTGGTCTTTTGGAAAATAATCTAAAACATCAACCAATGCCATAACATACCAGCCTAAAGCTCTTGACCAGAAGTTTGGCGAGTTTCCTGTTTCTTTATTTGCCCAAGGCATTTGTTTGCTCTCGTCCCAGCCGTGGTACAACAATCCTGTTTTTGGATCGGTTGCATGAAGCTGAATCAATTCAAATTGTTTGGCGATATCGTCTAAACTTTTTCCGTTTTCAAATGTCACAGTGTATTGTGTGTAAAATGGCTCTCCCATGTACAAACCGTCTAACCACATTTGATTCGGATAGATTTGTTTGTGCCAGAATCCGCCGCTGGCCGTTCTTGGCTGTTCTGCCAATTGTTTGCGAATCTGCTGTAATGCTTTTAAATATTTATCTTGTTTTGACTCTGCATAGATATCAAAAAGCAAACGTCCAGGCACCACCAAATCGATATTGTATTTATCAAATTCGTAGGTTTTGATTTCTCCGTCTGCCTGCACCAATTCATCCACATAACCTCTTACATACGCCTTGTATCTCGGATCTGGATTTTTTTTGTATAATTCTTCGATTGAATGTAAAACTAAAGCGTGTACATAATCCCATTTTGGCTTTTTAGCATCATCCAGCATATACGCTTCTGGATGGCGTTTCATCAAGGTCAAAGCCATTTTATCAGACCATTTTAAATTCTTTCCGATTACGATGTCTTTTTTTGCAGGCTCCTGAGAAGTTACTTTACAACTGGTAACCGTTATCAGGCAAACCAATAAAACCGACATGAAATAACTTTGTTTTTTACTCTTCTTCATTTCAAAATATATTTAAATTCTACTATTTTCTTTTTTTTTGTATTATCTATTTTCAATTTTCTAATTTCTCATGATCCAATTATCTAATTACCCAATTATCTAATTATCTAATTGCCCCAATTACCCAGTTTCCTAATTATCTAATTGTCTAATTATCTAATTGCCCCAATTACCCAATTACCCTAATTATCCAATTCCAATGCCGCCAAAATAAAAGGGCCTAACCCGTGTGAATTGTCCACTTTTATCTTTTCGTTTATATAATATTCATACGAACCATCTCTATATGGATTTCCTCCTAAACCTGCACTGGCACAGACTTGCGTAATGTGCAGTTCGCCATCTGGATCAACCGTAATTAATTTGTCTATAATTGCTTCAAAACCTTTTAAAGCCGCGTTGATATAACTGCTTGGCAAATACCCTTTGTTTGCCCCTTTAGCGAAAGCGTACACAAACATTTCAGATCCCGAAGCCTCCAGATAATTTCCTTTTTTGTTTCCAGCATCTGTTACCTGATACCATAATCCTGACTTGTCCTGATACTTTAAAACTGCTTTTGAAATATCAGTAAAATACACAATCAACTCTTTTCTTTTTGGATGCTCTTTTGGCATATAATCCAGCACATCGACCAAAGCCATCATGTACCAGCCAATAGACCGCGACCAAAAGTTTGGTGAAGTACCCGTTTTTTTATTGGCCCAAGCCATTTGTTTACTCTCGTCCCAAGCATGAAAAAGCAATCCCGTTTTAGGATCTAACGTGTGTTTGTGAATTTCTTCAAACTGTTTGACAATATCGTCAAAGGCTTTATTGTTTTCAAATTCGGCAGTGTAACGCGCGTAAAACGGTTCGCCCATGTATAAACCGTCAAGCCACATTTGGTTCGGATAAATCTTTTTGTGCCAAAACCCGCCCGAATTGGTTCTTGGATGCGTTTCTAACTGCTTTCTCAAGGTTTGCAAAGCCGTAAGATACCGTTTATCTTTGGTCGAATCGTAAAGATCAAAAAGTATTTTTCCGGCATTGATATTATCAATATTGTAATCTTCTAATTTATAATTGAGAATCTCACCCGATTCGTTAATCGTCGATTCTGCATAGCCTTTTGCATAATCAAAGTAAACAGGATTATGCGTTTTTTGATACAATTTTTGAAACGCCAGCATGGCCAGACCTATTTTATAATCCCATTTTGGTTTCTCGTTATTGTCGATCTGCCAGGCTTTGGGTGCACGTTTCATAATCGAAAGTGCCATTTTTTCGGACCATCTTAAATCTTTAGAAATCACAGCCGAAGAACCCGACTTTTCCTGCCCGGAAACTAGAACAGACAGCAAAAGAAATATCCCCGTCATTGCAACTAGAACAGTATTTTTATTCTTTCTGTAATTCATTTTATCCCTGTTAAACCGTTATTTATTCAATTCTACAGCGCTCAATAAAAAAGCACCGTAAGCAATCGCACCGTTTTCTTTTGGTTTGGCTGTTAAGTAATAATCATTGGTGCCGTCACGAAAAGGCTTGCCGCCCAAACCCACATTTGAGGAACTGTTTAGAATATTCACTTCCCCTTTTTTATCCACTTTTACGAACTCTTTTACAAAACTGTCAAAAGATTTTTTAGCGGTCGTTTTATAACTTGAAGGCAGATACCCTTTATCGGCACCTTTTGCAAAAGCATAAATAATCATTCCAGAAGCAGACGATTCTACGTAGTTCCCAAACTTTTCTGGTTTATCAGCAACCTGATACCAAAGCCCTGATTCACTTTTATACTGATTTACATTCTTAGCAATTTCATTCAAATACCCCACCAAAACTTTATATTTTGGATGTGACTTCGGAAAATAATCCAGCGTTTCTACCAAGGCAATCATGTACCAGCCAATCCCGCGCCCCCAGATGGTAGGCGAAGTTCCGGTTTGTTTGTCTGCCCAGGCAATTTCTTTACTTTCGTCCCAAGCCTGATATACCAATCCCGTTTTTGGATCTATCATATGATCGTGCACCAGCTCAAATTGTCTGGCAACATCATCTAAACTTTTTCCTTTTTCGTATTTTACCGTAAACTGCGTATAAAATGGTTCTGCCATATACAAACCGTCTATCCACATTTGATTTGGATAAATCTGTTTGTGCCAAAAACCGCCGCTCGCTGTTCTGGGATGCGTTTCAAGCTGATTTCTAACCTTACCGATAATCTGAAAATAACGGGAATCTTTAGTAACGTCATACAGATTAAACAACAGTTTTGTCGGATTCAAATAATCGATATTGTATTCTTTGAGATCGTATTTTTTGATGTTTCCCGTGCTGTCAATCATTTCATCCACATACGCTTTGGTATAATTGAAATACTTTTTGTCGTTTGTTTTCTGATACAATTTTTCAAAACCAGAAAGTACAAAACCCATTTTATAATCCCATTTTGGTTTTTCATTTCCGTCTAGCTGCCACGCTTTTGGATATTTATTCATAATAGAAACAGCAATTCGTTCTGACCATTTTAACTGATCTGAAATAACTGCCTGATCTTGTGCTGTCATTTTTAAGATTGCACAAAACAGGAAAAAAACAACATAACGGGTTTTAAGCATCATTTTTTGTTTTGGGTTTAGGATTTGTCGTTTTGGCTTCTGGTCTGAGTGCCGCTGCCCTGAAACATGAAACTTTTTAAATTTTTCCTTTCTTGTTCAGCACTTCCAATTGTTTATCCAAATATTTTTCAAACTCTTCTTTCGATTTAATTCCGTTAACTTCTTGTTCCCAAGCTCCCAAAAGATAAAAAGTTACTGCTTTGGTTGTGGGTTTAAAAACCAAAAGATAATCTAAATCAGTATCTTCCGTACTTTCTATCGTACTAATTTCATAAAAAATTGCCATTCCTAACTTATCCGGAACCAAAGATTGTTCTCCGTAAGTAGCCAGATAAGCCCATTTTTTGTTTTTACTTTCTTTTTTAAGCAAATCGGTATTTTTCTGTTTTACAATTCCCGTACAGATTCCTTTAATTTCTTTAGAAGCTTTAATGGTATGCTGCGTATACAGATTGTCAGGTTTAATCGTCAATTCTGAAACGAAATCAATATTGTCCGAAGCTGTTTTCCATCCGTAATAATTTACTTTTACCACCGATTCTTTTGCTTTATTAAAAACCGTTGCAATAGTAGAATCTACTTCACGAAAGTGTAATTTTTCTTTGTTTAAATAACGATCAATAGAACCAATTCCGATTCCTTTTCCTGCTTTTAAAATATCAGCCCCCCAATCACTCATATTGTGGTAGGAATCAAAATTATCCTGTCCTACTTTTGGCAGAATGTTTTCTGAGGTTTTCTTTCCGAAAATATCAATGGCGTTTCTCCAGTCCAAATACAAGCGGTAGCCAATTCTATTGTTTTCCCAGCCCGGTCCTTCATAACGAATATCAAACGAATGATCTGTATGTTCCGGTGCCAGTTTTAATCGATCCACATTTTTAAAAACCGTTCCTCCTTTATATTTTCTTCCTTCCCATTTTCCGTCTGTTTTGGCAGAGATTTCAGCATAAGTTTTATTGGTTTTAATATCGTATTTCTGCGCGTTGATGGCCGTAAGACCTGCAAAAAATAAAACTGCTGTGGTGATTTTTGTTTTCATTGTATTCTAAATTATTTAAAAATTCTATCTAAAAATTGTGTTGTGTACGAAATTGTCTGGCTAAACCAAGGTTCAAAAAACCAAAAAGAATGCGGTGAATCTTCGATTGTTTTGACTTCATTGTAAATCTTATTCGCATTCAAAATAGTTATCATATCGTCTCTGCCGGCATGAAATCTCGGAATACTGCTGCAGATAAAAAGTATCGGCGGTGTATTTTTATTGGTATGGCTCAAGGCCGAAGCATTTTTCCAATTTTCTGGAATTTCATCTGATTTACCGCCCAGCCAGAATGCTGCCATATCTCCTTCGCTCGATTCTGGATGTTTGAATGCCAGAACGCCGTCTACATCGACTATTGCATTTACTTTTGAAGACGATTTACTTTTAAAACCTTTGTCTTCAAAAATCGGATTGTTGTTTGTTGTACCAATCAAAGCTGCCATTTGTCCGCCCGAAGAGCATCCTAAAACCGCAATTTTGTCTGGATCTACCTTAAACTTTCCAGCATTGTCTTTTATAAACCTGATCGCATTTTTAACATCAATAACCGCTGTCGGATATTGAGCTTCTAATGATAATCTGTATTCTATTGTAAAGCAGGAATAGCCTTTCGCAGCGATTTCTCGAGCTAAAAACTGCAGCTGCTCTTTATTTCCGGATCTCCATCCGCCGCCGTGAATCATGACCACTGCCGGATTTCTTTTTTTCTTTTTATTAATGAAAGCATCAAAATGTAAAATACGATCCTGATCTTTATTGTAAACCAAATCAAATTGCTCCTCAACAGCAGTGTTTGGTTTAATTGCTGGAATGGTAATAAACGGATATTTCTTAATTAATTTAGTGTAAGTGCTTTTTACAGTATAAGAAGTATCCACCTTATACTGCTGACTATAAGCAAGTACACTATTTAAAAACACCAATAAAATTACACTTAATTTATGCATTTTAATTTTAACTTTTTAGTTAAGAAAGGAGTTCGACAAAAGTCAAACTCCTTTTTAACTTCTTCAAAAAACAAATAGTCTCAAAACTATTATCTCATTAATATCCTGGGTTTTGCGGGAAATCTTTATTTTGATTTAAATCCAATACTGATTGTGGTATTGGTCTTAAAATTTTAAGTTTTCCGTCTATCCCTGTAAAATTGGCCGCTTTTATTTTATAATTATGAGCTGAGGCTCTGGCTACCAAAGTTCCGGTACGTTTTAAGTCGAACCATCTTTTGTATTCTCCTAATAGCTCTCTTCCTCTTTCATCTAAAACATAATCGATAGTAAATTCTCCTGCAGTTGCGTTTGCTACTCCTGCTCTTCTTCTTACCTCGTTTAAACGGTCTAGTCCTGTTGCAGGCACTCCCGCTTTTAAATACGCTTCGGCTGCAATTAAATACGTTTCTCCTAATCTTGAAACAATAATATCTCTTGTACTTACAGGCCCTGTACTCGTAGGCGTAGTTGGATCTGGATCGTCAAATTTCTTAACCGGAATAGTATAGCAGTCTAAATTTTTAATTAAAGTGTGCGCCGCAGAATATTCTCCCCATGGATGGTACACAAATGTTGCCGCCAATCTAGAAGCATTTGCCGTCATCCAAGTAGTTTTATCGGCAGGAGTAAACCATTTTGGCTCATAAAAATGTCTCACTTTGATCACGCCTCCGCTTGTAGGTCTGTAATATGGGTAATACAGTGTTGTAGTCGCTTTTCCGTTTACTGTTACCGTTTCTTCTAAAATCTCGGTCATAAAAGTGGCTTCCCATCTTTTATCTCCTTTTTCATATAATCCTAAAGCATAATCTGTTGGACATAAATTGTAGCTTCTTAACGGAGCACCTGTTTCTGCACCTCCTAAATAAGAACTGAAATAGTAAAACTGATTGTTTCCTAATTTTGTTGGGTCTGTACTCGTAGAAGCTTTGTCATATTGTACCGAAAAAATAGTTTCTGCATTTAGATCATTTCCTGGTTTGAAAACATCTGCTGCAGCAACATTCAAGGCTTGACCAGCAATTGCAGCGTCAGCATATGCTGCGGCTTTAGAAAAATCATCTGCTTTACCAAAAGTTTCATATCCTCTTGTTAAGTATACTTTTGCCAATAAATCATTTACCGCTCTTTTGTTTACTTTTCCTGCCGTACTGTAAGCTGCAGTGCCAACATTCGCCAAAGCAAAATCTAAATCTGCAATAATCTGTGTGTAAACTTCCTCTGCAGTATTTCTGGTAAAAGATAAAACCGGCGTTGTAATATGTTCGTTTACAATAGGAACGCCTCCGTAGGTCTGTACCAACAAAAAGTAAGCCTGTGCTCTTAAAAATCTTGCCTCACCTACCTGAGTATTTAAAATTGAAGTCTGTTCTGTTACTGTTGAGTAATAAATGGTTTTATTAACAGACTGAATCAATTGATAACACGGATTATACAAATCTGCCACATTATCGGATGATGGTATTAAAAGTGTATACTGGCTCAAACCTGCAGGCTCTGGAGTTCTACCTTCTGCATACATATCAGTTCCAGATTCAAATAACCACGGATTACCTCCGTAAATACCTTTAAGCCATGCGTAGTTTGTGTTTACTAATAGTTGAAATCCAGATGCTGTTTTATAAGTCGCATCTGCTGGTACGTAAGAACGGCTGTCTTCTTCAATATAATCACTGCATGAACTTACAGACACAGCAATTATTCCTAACATTATTATTATTTTTTTCATTTGATATCTTCTTTATTAAAATTTAACACTTAACCCTAATTGCGTTGTCACAGATGCTGGACGGTTTACACCGAAAGGCGAACCTGCCCATTCTGGATCATATCCGTCAAATTTTGTAAATACAAATGGGTCTAAAACATTCACATATATTCTAAAATTGCTGATTTTAAGTTTCTTCAATAATTCAGAATTTAATGTGTAACCTAAAGATATATTTTTAATTTTTACGTAAGAAGCGTCTCTGTAATATCCAAATAAAGAAGTCCAATAAGCTCCTGCTCCCGTTGCAACTGGTCCTGGTCTTGGGTTGGTGTTGTTTGCATTGGCTTCAATTCCTGTTCCGTTGGTTGGAATAAAGTAATCCATTGCCAATTTTTGACGTCCTCTATCACTTACGTCTGCAAAGTTTTGGTGAAATGTACTCAAAACAGTCTGTCCCTGACTTGTAATTACAGAGAAATTAAAATCGAACTGACCCACATTTAATTTAGAGTAAAAACTTCCCTGCCACTCTGGATTCGGGTTTCCGATTACGGTTCTATCGTCTTGATTGAATTTTCCATCTCCGTTTAAGTCTTTCGGTCTTGCCTGTCCTGGCGCCATTCCGTAAGAAGCCGCTGCCGCTGCTTCGCTTTCCTGCCAAACACCGTCATAAACATAATTGTAATTTGGATTTAATGGCGCTCCAAGAATCAGCTTGTTACCAATATCACTTACCTTATCCTGATTGTAAATGGATTCTAATTTGTTTACGTTTTTAGTAAATGTAAAAGTAGTTTCCCAAGTTACCAGACGTGATTTGATGTTTTTGGTAGTTAACAAAACCTCTACCCCTTTGTTACTTACAGAACCCACATTGGCAAAAGTATTTTTCCATCCTGTTTCTGCTGGTAATTGTTGTTTGTAAATCAAATCTTCTGATAATCGGTCGTATACGTCAACAGAACCTGAAATTCTATTTCTTAAAAATCCGAAATCAAGACCTAAATTGTATTCTCTTGTTTTTTCCCAAGTCAAAGCAGGATTTGCAAGATTTTCTGACTGCCAGCCCGAAACTACATTGGCACCTGCAGCATAAAAAGTCTGCTGATTTAAAAGTGCTTGAGAAGTATAAGGTGCTACGTTGTCGTTTCCTGTATATCCGATACTGGCACGTAATTTCAAATCAGAAACTACTGAACTGTTTTCTAAAAACGATTCTTTGCTTAATTTCCATCCTAATGCTAAAGATGGGAAACTCTGCCATTTATTCCCCTCAGATAATACCGAAGAACCGTCCCATCTGGTAGAAGCCGTCACCAAATATTTATCTTTAAAAGCATAATTCAAACGAACAGCATATGAATTTAAAGTGTTTTTGGCAAAAGAAGACTTAACCACATAACTGCTCTGAACCCCAGAACCCATATTATCTGTACCCACATCAAAAGGCTGATTGTTAGAATACAATGAAGAAAATTCATCTGTATTAGAATACAAACTCTGCAATAACAGCAAACTAAAATCATGCACTTGATTAAAAGTGTGTTTGATGTCAATCTGATTATCCCAAGTATAATTGAAGTTGTTGGAATTTTCTAAAGTAGCTGAGTTTTTTCCGTTTAAGGTTACCCCGGCGTTGGTCTGTGCAGTGTAAGCTTTTGAATTTTGCGTATCCATAATTCCTGCAGCAAAAGTGGTTTTGAACGAAAGCCATTTTAAAGCCTGATACTGGAAATAAGCATTACCTACTGTCTGCCATGTTTTTTCTGTCTGAGAAGAATTTGCAATTTCCATTAACGGGTTCACTGTTGATGTTTTATTGATTGCCCAAGAACCGTCTGGATATGTTAATTTACCAGGAAGAAAAAATAAAGTTCCTACTCTCTCATTTCCTGCAGCATCTACTGCCCAAGGAGACATTAACGGACTTAATCTAAAGGCATCCTGCATTGCCAAATCACTACCTAATTGATTGTTTAATCTGGCAATAGTAACGTTTACTCCTGTAGAAAATTTGTCGTTTATTTTATGATTTAATCCTAATTTAAAAGAATATTTATCGGTCGCATCATTCTCGATCAACCCTCGGTCGCTCTGAATTCCGAAACCTAAATTATAGCTCATTCCCGATTCTGAACGGCCAGAAATATTCAGATAATTATTTTCTGTCATTCCCGATTTTAGAACGGCATCGTACCAGTCAAAGTTATAACCGCTGTTGGCACGAGATACCAACAATGGGCTCTGATTTCCTGCCAAAGATGCTAATTGTGCGGGAGTCTGTGTTTGAGGCGTTGCACTCATATAAGCTACTTGGTGAAATTTCCACCATTCTTCTCCTGACATCATTTTTGGTAATCTCGCTGCCGATTTGTTACCGTATGAAGTATCAAAAGTTACACTGATACCTGCCTTTGCACTTGTACCGCTTTTTGTTGTTACGATAATAACCCCATTAGATCCTCTGGAACCATAGATAGCAGCAGAAGAAGCATCTTTTAAAACGTCCATTCTGGCAATATCCTGCGGGTTTAAAAAATCGATTCCGTCCATTGGCACACCGTCTACAACGTATAATGGTGATGAACCTACTTGGCTCGGATTACTAGAATCGGCAATTAAAGAGTTATTTCCTCTAATTACTACCTTAAATCCGTCGCCTGCGCGTCCTGTAGAAGACGAAATCTGAACCCCAGGTGTACTACCCTGAATCGCCTCTAATGGACTAATAGTATTTCTTTCTGTAATCGTTGCAGCGCTGATCGTACTTACAGATCCTGTTAAATCTGTTTTTTTTACCGAGCCATACCCTACAACCACTACTTCTGTTAAAGCATTGGATTGTTCTGCTAAACTTACATTTATTTTTGATTTTCCGGCAACACTAATTTCTTGTGTTTGAAATCCTAAATAGCTGATTACTAAAACAGCTTTTGGATTGGTTACATTAAGCTTAAAACTTCCTTCAAAATCTGTTGAAGTTCCGTTTTTAGTTCCCTTTTCATTTATATTTACCCCTGGCAGCGATAATCCTGATGCATCGGTAATTTTCCCTTCGATAGAAGTTGACTGTGCGTTAGTGGTATTGCACAGCAGCAAATTCAGGAAAAACAAAAATACAATACTGTACTTTTCTTTTTTCTTAGATAGTTTTTTAAAGTTCATAATTTGGTTAAAATGGTTAAAGTGGTTAATAGTTACTAATTAATTGATTCTACTTTTTTGTCATTGATATAAGTATTTATAAATTTTATGTTTTTCACGTTTTTTAATAAATAGACAGAATCTACTTTTTCAATTTTTACATTTTTAAGAGTAATGTTTTCTACCGGAGATGCTTCGTATCCCTCTGCCCAGACACTGTATTTGCCACCATTTTTTACGGTAACATTTTCAAGGCTTACATTTCGTATTGTAGGAATAAAATTTCCGGTCTGCGAGCCGTATACATTATAAAACATATTCAGCTTTAAAACGCATTCTTTTACGACCCCGACTTCGAGATTTCGAACGTAAATGTCTTCGATCACGCCCCCTCTTTTGGAGTTTGTTTTGATACGAATGGCGCGATCTAAATTCGGACTGTCCATTACGCAGTTTTCTACAAAAACATTGTTTACGCCTGCCGAAATTTCGCTGCCGATCACCACCCCGCCGTGGCCGTCGATCATTTTACAGTTTTGTACAATAATGTTTTTACTTGGTATTGCTACACGTCTTCCGTCTGCATCGCGTCCGGCTTTAATGGCAATACAATCGTCACCTGTGTTAAACGTGCAGTTTTTGATTAAAATATTTCGAGAATATTCAGGATCACAGCCGTCATTGTTGGGTCCGTGGCTGTTAACCGTTACCCCGTCAATGATCATATTATTGGTTTTTATAGGATGCAAAATCCAGAAAGGAGCATTTATTACCGTGATATCTTTTACCAAAACGGTATTACATTCAAAAAACTCGATAAAATTCGGACGCAAATATCTGCCGTCACCAAAAACTCTTTCTGAAACCGGAACGTTTCTTTCGGCCATATCTACTAAAACTTCACGGTTTGCAGGGTCATTTTGAGACGGAATTCCTTTTTTCCATCCGTAGCCTTTTCCTCCTGACCAAATCCACCAATTGGTATTGTCCGCCTGACCATTCAAAACTCCTTTACCAGTAATGGCTACATTGGTTTTGTTTTTAGCATAAATAAGCGGCGAATAATTCATTACTTCTGTACCTTCCCAAGAAGTATGCACAATTGGATAATCTTTTGGATTTAAACTAAAAAGAATTTCGGCACCCGCTTCTAAATGCAGGTTTACATTACTTTCCAGATGAACAGCGCCTGTAAGGAATTTTCCGTTGGGAACAATTACTCTGCCTCCGCCATTTTTTGCACATTCTTTTATCGCTTTTTCAAATGCAGTTGTGTTTAAGGTTTTACCATCAGCAACAGCACCAAAATCTGTAATACTATACGTTTTGTCACTAAATTTTGTCTGAGGAATACTTTTGATTACCAGATCCATTTTTTTCCATGGATCATTAGAAGAAGCCGAGCCTGTTTTTTCTGCGCAAGAGGTAAGCAGCACCAGACCAGCAGTTAAAAATACAATCCAATTACATATTTGAGTCTTACGTATAATCATTATGAAGTATTTTTCTTATTTGACATCAAAAACACTTAAATTATGTAATCGATTACACGAAAGTAGAAAAATTGTTCTAACACACCAAATTTATTTAGAAAAAAAATGTACATTTAATTTTTATTGTAAAAAATAATTACATTTAATGCAAAAAATCATATAATTTATTATCATTGTAGAACTGAAAACGTTTTAGTAAATCCAGAAGGTAATCGATAACAATTTCTTATTGATAATAAAAAAAATGTATTTTTGTCTAAAAATAATCTGATAAACTTTTTTTAATGAGTGAAAAAGTAACTATTTACGATATTGCCGAAAAGCTAAATATCACTGCTGCTACCGTTTCTAGAGCGTTAAACAACAATCCGAAAATAAAAGAGGCAACACGTGAATTAGTTTTAAAAACTGCCGCTGCAATGAACTACAAGCAAAACAAACTTGCTTTAGCGCTTAAAAGCGGGCGTAGTAATAACATAGGAGTTATTGTACCGCGTATTGACAGTAATTTTTTCGCCTCTGTCATAAGGGGTATCGAAGAAGAACTTTATCCTCACGGTTATCAAGTCATTATCTGTCAGACTCACGAAAGCATTAAAAGAGAAAATGAAAATCTTCATACTCTTGTAGATGCTCAGGTTGACGGTATTATGATGTCGGTAACGGGCATTTCAGATGAAAATGACAGTGCTTTTAGACATGTTTTAGAAAAAAATGTACCCTTAATATTTTTTGACCGTAGTAAACATATAGACGGCGTAAGTTCTGTTACTATTAACGACTTTAAAGGCGGTTATCTGACAACCAAACACTTGATTGACGAAGGCTGTAAAGCTATTGCGCATTTTTCTGGAGATCAATCGCTGGATATCTTTAAAAACAGATTTTTAGGCTACAAACAAGCTTTACTAGACAATGGCCTGGAATTTAAAGAAGAATATGTTATTTATACTAAAAGTAGTGTAGATGCAGGAAAAGAGGCTGTTGACAATTTACTGAAATTAGATACTCCTCCCGATGCTGTATTCTCTTCGAGTGACTTTGCCGCTTTAGGCGCAATTCAGGAACTTCAGTCCAGAAACATCAGCATTCCAAAAGAATTTTGCGTGGCAGGATTTAGTAACGAACCTTTCACTAAGTTTATGGAGCTTTCGATCACTTCTGTTGACCAGTCTCCTTTAGAAATGGGCAAAATGTCTGCCCGTGTTTTCTTAGAACAGGTAGACAAAACTGATACCATTAAAATCGAAAAAAAGGTGGTTCTCGCACCAGAATTACACATTCGTAAATCTTCTAAAAAAACTAACTTCTAGATTTTTTTACCATATAAGTTATATAAGCTCATTTTAGAATGGGCTTTTTTTTGCAAGCTTCGGAGAAGCGAAATATTTATAGCAAGGAATAAAGATTCACAGCATCAAACAGAGGAGCGTTATATTTTTCTACAGCCTAGATTTATGTCGCTCCTCTGGAGCTTCTTTTGCCTGTCCTATTTTAATTCTATAACTATTTTGCTCCGCTGGAGCTCTCTCTAGAAAAAATAGACGCATAAACCTAACAAAAAAAAAAAGACGCACTATTGTGCGTCTTCTATATAAACCTTTGTCACTTTGCTCCTTAGAACCTTAGTACCTAAAAACTTATAGCGAAACCCCTCTTTTCCAAGGAATAAAATCGTTTTGATTCAATATTGCAGCTTTCGTTTTAATAGTACCGCTGGCAACGTCAATGATGAATTCTAACATTTCATCAGCCATTTCGTCGATTGATTTTTCTCCAGTGATAATTCCTCCTGTATCAATATCAATAATGTCCGACATCTTATTGGCTAATTGCGTATTAGAAGAAATCTTAACAACCGGCGCAATTGGGTTTCCTGTCGGAGTTCCTAAACCTGTTGTAAACAATACCATATTGGCTCCTGAACCTACCATTGCAGTTGTACATTCTACGTCGTTTCCTGGAGTACATAACAATGTAAAGCCTGCTTCGTTAATATATTCTCCATAATCGTAAACTCCTACAATTGGTGAAGTCCCTCCTTTTTTAGCCGCACCAGCCGATTTCATTGCATCTGTAATCAAACCGTCTTTAATGTTTCCTGGTGATGGATTCATGTCAAATCCTGAACCTGCATCTACAACTGTTTTTTCGTACCACTTCATTAAGTCTAAGAAACGTTTTCCATCTTCATCATCTACACAACGATTTACTAATTCTTGTTCTACTCCACATAATTCAGGAAATTCAGAAAGAATTGTAGTACCTCCTAGAGCAACTAAATGATCTGATAATACTCCCAGCGTTGGGTTTGCAGAAATTCCAGAGAATCCATCAGATCCACCGCACTCCAAACCAATTCTTAATTTAGATAATGGTGCTGGTTCTCTCTTAATTTCGTTTGCCTTTTTAATGGCTTCAAAAGTATCTTTTACTACACTGCTCAACATGGTTTCAATTGTACCAATAGACTGCTGATCGTAAATCAAAACCGGTTTTTTACTGTTTGGATTAATAGCATCTAAAGCTTCCTTGAAAATTGAAATTTGAAGATTCTGACATCCTAAACTCAAAACAGTTGCTCCAGCTACGTTTGGATTATTTACATAACCAGCCAAAAGCTTCGCTAAACTGTGAGAATCCTGACGAATTCCACCGCAGCCGCCTTGATGCGTAATAAACTTTACTTCGATGTTATTGAATAAGTTAGCATCATTAGAAGCTTCCTGATTACCGGCACCGCCTGTCTCTGATTTTACTAAAGAACGAAGCAGTAATTGATAATCATTTTCTTTTGGCTTCATCAATTCTTTCTCAAAAATATCTTTTAAGATCTCGATGTTTCTGTTTTCACAAAAAACCAACGGAAAAAACAACCACACATTCTCTGTTCCAACTTGTCCGTCTTCCCTGTGATAGCCCTGCCACGTTCTGTCTTTCCATTTATCAACATTTGGAGCATTCCAGCCAATAGTTTCTGTTTTACCAGTAACTTTATCACTTTCGTGTTTTACGTTTAAAGTAGAAAGCAGACCGCCTTTTTCAATTCTTGCACTTGCTTTTCCTACCAAAACACCGTACATAATGATTCTGTCTCCCACATTAAAAGGAACCATTGCAATCTTATGTTTCATTTTTACATCAGACTCAACAATAATTGATTCTCCTTCAAAATCAATAACTTCGCCCGCTGTAAGATTCACCAAAGCTACCGCAACATTGTCGGTAGGATGAACTTTTATTAGTTTTTTCTGCGCTGCCATAATTAACCTTTTGTTCTTTGTTCTTTTTGTCTTTTTTTATTTTATTCTTTCTTGAAACTTAGCAAAGCCAGCCTCAACGCCATTTGCATCAATTTCTTCTAATGCAATTGTGATCGCTTTTGTTAATCCAGGAATCTCTGTTAAGTCTTCTCCCCAGAAACCTTTATTTTGTAATGTTAAACGAGCAATTTTTTCGTAATCGTCCGACTTCCAAAGTCCGCTGAAGAACGTTATAATATCTTCACCATCTTTAACAGGCAATTCCTCTCCGTTCCATGTTCCTTTGTAAAAGCGAATTAAACTCGCTAATGAGAAAGTCAAATTAACAGGTAATTTTTTGTTGGCATTATAATATCCTAACAAACTAGGTAAAACTCTTACTTTGAATTTCGAGATAGAATTTAATGCGATATCAGCAAGTGCATGTTTGATAAATGGATTTTTAAATCGGTCCATCACTTCCTCACAATATGCAGTAATTTCATTTTTGTCCATATCCAGAGTTTCACTAATTTCACTAATAACGCTATTTACAAATTTTCCAGTAAAATCTCCGTTAACAGTTTCCATCACTAATTTGTTACCATACAAAAGTGAAAAAGGAACCATTGCCGTGTGAGAACCATTTAAAATACGAACTTTAATCATTTTAAAAGGACGTATATCATCAACAATTTTCACATTCAAATCCGTTTTATGAAAAGGCAATTTTGCTTTTAAAGCATCTCCACCTTCAATAGCCCAAAGGAAAAAAGGTTCAGCTGCAACAATTAAATTATCCTGATAATCTAATTTATTATTGTATTCTTCAATTTCAGCTCTTGGATACCCAGGAACAATTCTGTCAACCAAAGTACTGTGATATGTACAAGCATCTGATACCCAAGTTTTAAATGCATCCTCTAACTTCCATGTATCACAATATTGCAAAATATATTTTTTTAGTGTCTCTGAGTTATAATCAATCAATTCACAAGGAATGATTGTTACTCCTTTAGAAGCATCACCATTAAAATGTTTAAATCTTTCATACAATAAAACCGTCAGCTTTGCAGGAAATGACACCGGTGGCTGCATGTCTGGAGTATCACTTTCAATGAATTCAATTCCAGCTTCAGTAGTATTAGAAACAATAAACTGAAGCTCTTCTTCTTTAGCCAAAGCCAAATAATTTGCAAATTCAGTATAAGGGTTTATAGTTTTTACAATATTAGAAATTAACTCAATATTTTGTATTTTTTCACCTTTTTTAATTCCGTTCATGAACAAAGTATACAAACCGTCCTGATCATTGATCATGTTTACCATACCGTCTTTCAAAGGTTGAACTATTGCAATACCGGCATTAAAATCTACTTCATTATTTAGTTTGTGAAAAGCGTAATCTACAAAAGCTCTTAAAAAGTTACCTTCTCCAAACTGAACTACCTTAATTGGCTGTAACTTTTCTAATCCTGTATTTATTCTATTTAATTTTTTCATTTTAAAATTTCTTTAAAGTGTTTTTAAATAACCACTATAAAACCTTATCTCTTTTGCCTTTTTTCAAATTGTAAATGAAACATTACACCCGTTTTGAGTAAAACAAAACCTGCTGTGAGGAGTGACAGATTAAATTTTGCAAGCGTAATGTTCAATTACAATCTCTAAAAATCTAAAAAAAACTTATAAAATAAGGAGTTGGCATGATTACTCCTTAGTCTATTTTCTAATGTCTTTTATAATGTTAAGTACTTCGCTGACTTTTGCAGTCAAACCGTCAAAGTCTTTGTTTTCTAATAGGTCTTTTGAAATGAGCTGCGAGCCCAAACCAACACAAGTTGCACCGGCATTAAGCCAAGAACTTAAACTTTCTTTTGTCGGATAAACCCCGCCTGTCGGCATAATATTCGTCCAAGGACATGGCCCTTTTATCGCTTTAATAAATTCTGGTCCGTAAATATCTGCTGGGAACAATTTTACTATTTCGCATCCTAGTTCCTCTGCCCTTGCAATCTCCGTCAAGGTGCCGCAACCTGGAGACCATAACACTTTTCTGCGGTTACAGGCCATAGCGATATCTTCTCTAAAAACCGGAGTTACAATAAAATTCGCTCCTAAACTCATGTATAATGAAGCCGATGCCGCATCTGTAATAGAACCAACACCTAAGATCATTCCCGGAAGTTCTGCTAAAGCATATTTATTTAATGCCCCAAAAACTTCATGCGCAAAATCACCTCTGCTTGTAAATTCCATTAATCTAGAACCACCATCATAACAAGCTTTTAAAACCTTTTTACTTAATTCGATATCGGAATGAAAAAACAACGGAACCATGCCGTTTTCTTTCATCTGCGATGCCACTTCAATTCTTGAATATTTTGCCATTTCTATTTTAAAATTATCTTGATACTAATGCAGAACCATCACCATCAATCATATTTTCTACTTCTTTTAAGGTAACTAAATTGTAATCGCCTGCAATGGTATGTTTTAAACAACAAGCTGCCACTGCAAAATCTAATGCTCTCTGGCTATTATTTTGATATTGTAACAAACCGTAAATTAAACCGCCCATAAAAGCATCACCGCTTCCTACACGATCTACCACTGGCGTAACTTCTTTTACAGCAGCACTGTGAATTGCTTTTCCGTCGTACAAAATACCGCCGATTCTTTGGTGTGATGCACTTACAGAATAACGAAGTGTTGTCGCAGCAATTTTAAGGTTCGGAATCAATTCAAACAATTTATCATAAACAGCCGGAAGCGTTTTTTCATCCTGATAATTCGGATTTACTTTCGGAATTCCGAGCATAAAATAAGCTGTATCGATATCCCCTAAAATCACATTGCTGTATTGTAACATTTCTGGCATTACCTCACTTGGTGTTTTGCCATACTGCCACAATTTTGATCTGTAATTTAAATCGCAGGAAATTTTAATCCCTTTTTTATGAGCCGCTTTAATGGCTTCTAAACAAGCTTCACCAGCACTTTGAGAAATAGCAGGCGTAATACCACTCCAGTGAAACCACTCTGCTCCTTCTAAAACTTTATCCCAGTCTATCTGCCCTTTTTGAATAGTTGCCATAGAGCTGTGCGCACGGTCATAAACCACATTGCTGCCACGAGTTCCTGCACCGGTTTCTAAGAAATAAATCCCTAAACGCTCTCCTCCGTAAACAATGTTTTTAGATTCGACATTCATTTTTCGAATTTCTTTCAAAGCCGAAAAAGCAATTTCGTTTTCTGGCAATCGGGTTACAAACTCAGCATTTATACCATAATTTGCCAAAGAAACACAAACATTAAATTCGCCGCCGCCATAAGTAGCACCAAATTCTTTTGCCTGCGAAAAACGTAAATGTCTTTCTGTCGAAAGACGCAGCATGATTTCTCCAAATGCAACTACTCTACTCATATTTTTTTATTGTTTTTACCAGTAAAAATATTTTTTTTCACCATTAAGATACTAAGAGAATCAAGCCTTATAGACGAAGGCAGAATTCTTTATTTTCTTTTAAACACAAAGCCTTACACTTAATTTTCTTACTATCTTAATGTAAAAATTGATTTAAAATTTGAAATACTCTTTTGCGTTGTTGTATGAAATATCCGCAACTAATTTTCCGATCCATTCCATATCGTTTGGCAATTCTCCTCTTTTGATTTCATCACCCAATAAATTACATAAAATACGTCTGAAATATTCGTGTCTTGGGAACGATAAGAAACTTCTTGAATCTGTCAGCATTCCAACAAAACAGCTGATTAATCCCATGTTTGACAATGCATTTAATTGTTTTGTCATTCCGTCTTTTTGATCTAAGAACCACCATCCAGAACCAAATTGTACTTTTCCGCGAACGCTTCCGTCGTTAAAGTTTCCAATCATTGTTGCCATAACTTCGTTATCGGCAGGATTCAAATTATAAATAATGGTTTTAGTCAATTTATCTTTACTGTCTAAAGCATTTAAAAAAGCAGATAATTTTTGTGCCTGCGGATAATCTCCAATAGAATCCCAACCAGTATCTGGACCTAAGATTCTGTGCATACGCGCATTATTATTTCTTAAAGCTCCTAAGTGAAACTGCTGCACCCATCCAAACTCATGATAGGTTTCTGACAAGAAAATCAAAATAGCACTTTGGAATTTCAATGCTTCTTCTGGAGATAATTCGCCATTTTCTCTTTTCTTTTTGAAAATTGCTGTTACTTCACTTTCTGTATAGTTTTCAAAATCTATTTGATTTAGACCGTGATCGCTTAATTTACATCCGTTTGCGTTAAAGAATTCGATTCTGTTTCTTAAAGCCGTTTGTAAATCAGCATACGTATTAATTGCAACTCCGGACACATCCCCTAATGTGTCCAGATATGCATTATAACCATCATTAGCAATTAAGATGGCTTTATCAGGCCTAAAAGCTGTACTCATTTTGATCCCTGTTGTATTGTTTGCGAATTTTTGGTGAAATTCTAAACTATCAATCGGATCCTCTGTAGTACAAACCAATTCGGCATTAACTTTTTTAAGAAGATTCTGCGTGCTGTACGCCTGCGAATTTATTTTTTCTGAAGTTTCAGTATAAATTTTCTCAGCCGACTTTTCATTCAATAAATCATAAATATCAAAATAACGAGCCAACTCTAAATGTGTCCAGTGGTACAAAGGATTACGCATCGTGTACGGAACTGTTTTTGCCCAGTTTAAAAATTTATCTTTGTCTGAACCATTTCCTGTTACAAACTGCTCATTGATTCCTAATGTACGCATTGCACGCCATTTGTAATGATCTCCGTTAATCCAAACCTGAGTGATATTGTCAAAGATTTTATCTTCAGCAATAAACTGCGGGTTTAAGTGATTGTGGTAATCAATAATAGGCTGATTTTTAGAATAATTGTGATACAATTCTTCAGCGTATTTATTTTCTAATAAAAAATTATCGTTTATGAATGTCTGGCTCATGTCTTTTAAAATATAATTTGAAAATTATTCTTCGTTTGAAGGTTTTCCTATTGTAGCAAGAATTCCACCGTCAACATATAAAATGTGACCGTTAACAAAATCACTTGCTTTTGATGATAAAAATATTGCTGCTCCGGCTAAATCACTTGGATCTCCCCATTTTGCCGCTGGTGTTCTGCTGATGATAAAATCGTTAAACGGATGTCCATCTACGCGGATTGGTTTTGTCTGTTCTGTTGCAAAATATCCAGGACCGATTCCGTTGATTTGTACATTGTATTTTGCCCATTCTGTTGCCATGTTTTTAGTCAGCATTTTTAAGCCTCCTTTTGCAGCAGCGTAAGCCGAAACTGTATTTCTGCCTAATTCGCTCATCATAGAGCATATATTGATGATTTTTCCTTGTCTTCTTGCAATCATCCCTTTTGCAACATGCTTAGAAACGATAAACGGACTTACCAAATCAATATCTACTACTTCTCTAAAATCTGAAACTTCCATATCAAGCAATGGAATTCTTTTAATGATTCCAGCATTATTGATCAAGATATCGATTGGCCCGACTTCGCTTTCAATTTTTTGAACCGCAGTTTTAACCTCTTGTTCTTCGGTTACATTAAATTTGTAACCTACTGCATTGATTCCTTCACTTTTTAATGCCGCAACAGCGTCATCTATTTTTTGCTGAGAAGAATTTCCGTTTACTACAATTGTTGCACCCGCTTGACCTAATCCTTTTGCCATTGCCATTCCCAGTCCGTGTGTAGAACCTGTGATAAGGGCAACTTTTCCTTTTATATCAAATAAATTTGTCATTTTCTTATCTTAAATCAGTGATTTTACAAACATCCATATCTCCATAATCTAAATTTTCACCTGCCATTCCCCAGATAAAAGTATAGTTACTGGTTCCTGAACCTGAGTGAATAGACCAAGGCGGTGAAATTACAGCCTGATGATTGTTCATCCAAATATGTCTTGTTTCCTGCGGCTGTCCCATAAAATGACAAACTGCCTGATCTTGTGGAATATCCAAATAAAAATAAACTTCCATTCTGCGATCGTGAACGTGAGCCGGCATTGTATTCCAAACGCTTCCTGGTTTCAATTCTGTCATTCCCATCTGCAATTGGCAGGTTGTTACAACGCTTCCAATAATCATTTGGTTTACAGTTCTATGGTTTGCTGTTTCCATTGTTCCCAACTGTAATTTATTAGCTTCTGCTAAACTTACTTTTTTAGTTGGATAAGCCGTATGTGCTGGTGCCGAGTTCAAATAAAATTTAGCAGGATTACTGCTGTCGTCACTTTTAAAAATAACTTCTTTGTTTCCAGCTCCGACATACAAAGCATCTTTAAAACCTAATTCATAAGTAGTTCCTTCAACCACAACAGAACCGCTGCCGCCCACATTGATAATTCCTAATTCTCTTCTTTCTAAAAAGTAAGGAGCTTTAAGCGGATCAATTGTTTCTAAAACCACATCCCCTTTTACAGGAACTGCAGAACCTGCAATATATCGGTCATAATGCGAGTAAACCAATACGATTTCATCCTCTTGCATTAAGTCATCAATTAAGAATTCTTCTCTTAATTGCTGTGTATCATATTTTTTAACAGCTTCGGGGCTTGACGCGTATCTTGAACTATATTTTGTCATAATTTTTATTTTAATGTAATCGATTGCACAAAATTATATTTTTAATTTTAAAAACCATAATTGAAACAAAAAAATTATCTAATTTTTAGTTTTTAAAATATTACAATTCTACTTTTTTCATCCTCGGAACTAACAGATGCATAATCAGCCATGCTGACAAATAAGAAAAGCCGCAGATACAGAACATAATAAAATAGCCTGTTTCTATTTTTCCTATTTTAGTGTAATACACAAACATATTTTTCTGAATGAGCATTGTCAGTAAAATTCCTCCCAAAGCTCCGAACATGCCTCCAATACCTGTTACGGAAGCTGTTGTGTGTTTCGGAAACATATCTGAGACAGTCGTAAAAATATTAGCACTCCAAGCTTGGTGTGCCGAAACAGCCAAACCGATTACCAATATTGCCAGCCAAATATTTATTGCACCCAAATACTGCGAAAATAAAACTGGTAAAACTGCTATTGCATACAAAAGCATACTTACTTTACGTGCCTTATATGCGGGCCAATTGTTGTTTATTAATTTTAAAGGAAGCCAGCCTCCGCCAATACTTCCTACACTTCCAATCATGTAAACTAATGCGCAAGGCCAAATAATATCAGTTGCAGACAATTTATATTGTTTCATCAAAAAGTCTGGAAGCCAGAACAAATAAAACCACCATACTGGATCTGTCAGTAATTTACCAATTGCAAAAGCCCAAGTCTGACGAAACGAAAGCAGTTTGAACCACGAAACTTTTGCCGGTTTTTGATCTGTTTCGTCATTTTCAATAACCTGATCGGCAGTTATATATTCTAACTCTGCCTGCGATAAGCGTCTTTGTTTTTGAGGCACTTCATACAAAAGAAACCAGAGTCCCAGCCACACAAAACCCACAATTCCCGTAAGTATAAACGCCCATTGCCAGCCAAAATGCGAGGCAATATAAGGCACTGTCAACGGTACGATAATGGCTCCAATATTACTGCCGGAGTTGAATATTCCGGTAGCCAAAGCCCGCTCCTTCTGCGGAAACCATTCTGCCGTTGCTTTAATCGCTGCTGGAAAATTTCCCGCTTCGGTTATTCCTAAAAAAACTCTGGCTATTAAAAACCCTCCTGTTCCTGTAGCCAAGGCATGCCCAATAGCAGCCAAACTCCATAAACCTGTTGCAATCGCATAGCCGATTTTTGTTCCCAATTTATCAATGATCCCGCCCGCAACAAACATTCCGAGTGCATATGCAATTTTAAAAGCCAATTCGATATTCGAGTAATCAATAACTTCCTGTTCTGGTGTCCAATGAAAAGCTTCTGCCAGAAACGGACGGAGGTAACTTATTACATTTCTGTCTAAATAATTTACAGTTGTCGCAAAAAAGACCAGACTGCATATTGTCCAGCGGTATTTCCCAATTGCTGCGTTGGTTTGGTTCATAATTTAGTGGTTGGTTAGGTTGGTTAGTCAGCGTCAGATCTTGGTTAGAGATCTGTAATCGGTCGGTATTTCGGAACAAGTGTTTTCATTACTGCCCAGCCTATTAAGTAACAAACTGCACATATAGAAAAGATAATCATGTATCCCGAATTTATTCCATTTACCACATTTTCTCCAGCGGCAGAAAGTGATTTTAAAAACTCTTCTAAGTTTCCTAGTCCTTTTTCGGCCAAGAAAGCTTTTTCTGCTGCAGCATTTTGAAACTGAGGATATTTCTCTAATAATGGCTGGCCGTTTACGGTGCTCCAATTTCTTTGTGTAAAATCAAAAAGCACACCCGAACCTTTGTTTATTAATGTAGAACCCAGTCCACCTGCCAAACCTCCAATTCCGGTAATGGTTGCAATTGCTTTTTTAGGAAACATATCTCCAACAGTTGTAAAAATGTTTGCAGACCAAGATTGATGCGCCGCACCCGCGATTCCGATAATAATTACTGGAACCCAGTAACTAACATATCCTAATGGCTGTGCTAATAGCGCCAATAAAGGGAAAAAAGCAAAAATCAACATCGCTCTCATTCTTCCTTCATACGCATTCATTCCTTTTTTATCTACAAAATAAGTTGGCAGCCATCCTCCGATAATTGATAATAAAGTAATCATATAAAGAACAAACAATGGTAAAGCCGCTTGTGCAGAATCCATTCCGTAAACAGAACTTAGATACGCAGGAGTCCAGAATAAAAAGAACCACCAAACGCCGTCTGTCATAAATTTACCAAATGCAAAAGCCCATGTTTGTTTGTATTTAAAACAGTTTTTAAGAGAAACTTTAGAAGTCGTTTCAGGCACAAAACCTGTTATTTTACTGTCCAAAATATCATCTTGCTGAATATAAGCTAATTCTTCTGCTGATACTTTTGAATGTCTTTCTGGTTTATCGTACATAAACATCCAAAATCCCATCCATACAAATCCTAAAGCTCCAATGATAATAAAAGACATTTCCCAGCCAAAAGACTTAGCAATAAACGGAATACTCACTGGTGCTGCCAAAGCTCCAACAGTGGCTCCTGCATTAAAAATACTAGTTGCAAAAGCCCTGTCTTTTTTAGGAAAATATTCGGCTGTAGTTTTAATAGCCGCTGGAAAATTCCCTGCTTCTCCAACTGCCAGAACAAAACGAGCAAAAATGAACAAAGCCACACTGACATTAATAACCAAAGCAGTATCCTGCACCGTACTGATTACTTCTTTTGAACCATGAAATCCAACAAACCAGTCTCCGGTAATAATTCCAGAAGTTGCAATACCGCAAAAAGCGTGAAGACAAGCTCCTATTGACCAGATCCCTATTGCCCAAAGAAATCCTTTTTTAGTATCTAACCAATCTACAAATCTGCCTGCAAATAATAATGAAACGGCATAAAATATAGAAAACAAAGCTGTTATATCTCCATAATCACTATTAGTCCAATGAAATTCTGGCGCGATAAAATCTTTCCAGGTTAGAGAAAGCACTTGTCTGTCTAAATAATTGATGGTAGTTGCAAAAAACAACAATGCACAAATACTCCAGCGGTATTTTCCAGCAGATTGCACAGTTGGGTTCGTTGTCACAGCTTCGGTTTGATTCATAGTAAGCGAGTATTATAGTTTTGTAAATCTTGGTATTTTTTCGATTGTTTTGATCGCTCTTTAAAAAGATTAAAATCAATCTTTTAATACTCAAAAAGCAAATTAATGTAATCGATTGCACAAATATAGTTTTTAATCTGTATATACCAAATAAATTGTATATAAAATTATTTTACCATAGAAAATAAACACATCATTTAAAAAATAGCATTCAAAATTACACATTAAATAATATATTTGTTAAAAGCTATCAGGTCAAATTCATCCGAATTTAGGGATAAAAACGTCCCTCAAACAAATGGTTTTGAACGCTTTTTTTGCTTAATTTTAATTTTCTAAAAGAATCTTGAAACACTCTTTTTAAAACCTGCTTAATCTACTACTAAACAATTAATTACAAATAAAATTGAAAACTATCAAACCCTATTTTTTAACAAAAATCACTCTAGGTTTTCTGTTATTTACAGCAATTACAAGCAATTTAAATGCTCAAAATCAAACTATTCCGTTATGGAATAAAATTCCGGACGAAATAAAAGCTCCCGATTATAAAGAAAAACCCGATCTCAAAGAAGGAAATTTACAAAGCACCAGCCTTGTTTCTGTTCCAACTCTAAGCATTCATGTTCCAAAACAAGGAAATCAGGCTGCGGTGGTGATTTGTCCAGGAGGCGGTTACACTCATTTGGCTTTTGATAAAGAAGGCACCAAGATTGCGCAATGGCTGAATAGTCTGGGAATTACTGCTTTTGTTTTAAAATACAGACTTCCAAATGATCTTATTATGAAAAACAAAAACATTGGTCCGCTTCAAGATGCACAGGAAGCGATTCGATATGTGAGACATCATGCTGCGAAATGGAATTTAGATCCGAACAAAATCGGCATCATGGGATTTTCTGCAGGCGGACACTTGGCTTCAACATTATCAACACATTATGACGATAAAGTTTATGAAAGTGCCTACAAAGTAAGTGCAAGACCCGATTTTTCGCTGTTGATTTATCCTGTAATTTCGATGCAGAATGAAATTACACATAAAGGATCGCAGATCAATCTTTTGGGAGAAAAACCATCTCAAGAACTATTGGATTTTTATTCTAATGAAAAACAAGTCAACGCAAAAACACCTCCTGCGTTCTTAATTCACGCAACAGACGATACGGTGGTTATTCCAGAAAACAGTATTTATTATTATTTGGCTCTAAAGAAAAACGGTGTGGGTGCCGAAATGCACATTTATGAAAAAGGCGGCCACGGCTTTGGTTTAGGTGTAAAAGACACCAGCCAATTCTGGACAAAAGATTGCCAGGAATGGCTTAAAAATCACAATTACAGCAATTAGTTTGCTATTCAAGATTTATTGAATTTTGAATTATTATAATGAAAAAAGGGTTTTTAGATTAAGTCCGTCGACCAAATATAAAAACCCTTAAAAATTAGACATTCTTGTAAATATTTTAAATTTACCCCACGATCAAATGGTATATGTCAAACTTCAAATTAAAAAAATTGTTTCTCCAAAAACAGTTAACACTAAAAATTAAATCATAACATTTTAAAAAGGTAAAAAATGTTATTCCTTTCAACTTTCGGGGGCAAAATTAAACGCGCCATCCTTGATTTCCTTACGGCTTTCCACATTCCAAACGCAAAAAAAATCTTTTTAACAATTTCAAAAAAATAAAAGATTGTCTTTCATCAAGTTAATTATTTGACTTTAACATTTATTTTTTATTAAAAAATACCAGCACTATTAAAAACTGTAAAAAAACTCTTTCTTAATGTAGATTAAGCCTTATTTACATGGGATTCTAATACATTTGTATAAAGATTCAGAATTCATAGAAATGTTTAAAAATCTGCAAGCAAAATCATTTCTTGTTCTACATTAAGTTGAAAACCGTTTTATTAAAATAATTTTGTCTTATAAATTAGCGATCATGAAAACATTTGAATTCTTAATACTCGGAAAAAACCAAGCCATTCTCGAAATTCTAACGCGTCTTGTTAATGCTTATGAAGAATGGAATGCAGTACCGTTCAGCGACGAAAATACAGCACAAGAATATTTTCTTAATAACAAAATCGATATTGTACTTTTGAGTTCTGGAATTGAGGATGAAGTAGAGAAACAATTTACTTCTTTCTGCCTGAAAGCACAGCCAGATGTAGAAGTAATCGAACATTTTGGAGGCGGCAGCGGCTTACTGCGATCTGAAATTTTACATCGATTACACCTTACCGGAAAATTATAGTATTTTTTAAAAGTTTGAGAAAACGATTCCGTTTTATAAACGAGTTTATTTAATTATTTCTTTTTATCGAAAATTAAAATTGCGTCCTGCTGAAACTCTTTTTATAAATCCTAAATTTGTATGCAATCAAATCTTAAGATGAATAAAATAGTTCTAGCTCAAAGGATACTGAAAATTACAATTATAGTGACTTTCTGTACACTCTTCACACAGTGTTTCTACAAAGACTATACTTTTAAAGAAAGTTTAGATCGTAATTTTTACTTAATGGAAAGCGATATTTTACCCTCTAAATATATCAGCATAGAAAAAGACGGCGGCAGTCTGGTATTGCTATACGATATAATTGAAGTAATTGGCAATAAAAATATTGCATTGGTAAAAAACACAAATGATAAAAACAAAACGCAATACAACTTAATCAAAATACCAATCGTTGAATATCCTGAAGATATTAAAGTTCTGTCGGCTGCAGAATATTCTAAACTAAGGAAACAAATGGATTACGACTATTCGTATACTCAAAAAGAGGGTTTTTCACGAGAATACCGATTTCGAAAATAAATCCTGTAAATAGCTTTCTAAATTAGCATCAATCTAAATCGTAAAAATGGAAAAAAAATACTCTGCTGCCATTTATCCTTCGCAAGATGTTATTGATTCTGTCAAAACAATGAAAGATTATCTGAAAAGCAAAATCAATTGGTACAACAGCTGTAACTCGACTGCACATATCACCATTTGCGAATTTACGATTGATGATTCTCAAATTCATACCATCAAAAACAAGATCACAAAAACCTGCAATACACTAACTCCATTTCAGGTTTACTTAGATCATTTTGGCTCTTATGATAATGCCGGAGCCTTTTTTATTGCTCCAAATGAGACTTCTAAAAACCAACTGAAGCCTGTGATGAAAAAGATTCAGGAAATACTGCAATCTTTAAAACTTAAAAAAAGTGACGATCCGCACTTGTCAATCGGCCGAAAATTAATTCCTGAAAACCTCAAAATCGCATCTCAGCTTTTTACTACTATCGAAATTGATTTTCTGTGTAAAGAAATTGTTTTACGAGAATTGGATCCTATTAAAAAACAGTTTTTTGTAATCGATACTTTTGAATTTGGGAGCAATCCAGAGCCTGAGTTTGTTCAGGGAAGTTTGTTTTAACTGCAAAGTTCTTTCTAACCGCAAGGTTCGCAAAGATTTACGCAAAGCTCGCAAGGTTTTTTTTTGCGCTCTTTGCGAAAAACATAGCGCTCTTTGCGGTTAAATAAAAGTAAAGAAAACCCATTTCTTTGCGAACCTTGCGTAAATCTTTGCGCTCTTTGCGGTTAAATAAAAGTAAAGAACAACGAGCCTTGCGAAAAACATTGCGCCCTTTGCGGTTAAATAAACTCAAAGCAAAGCAACCTGAAACTAAAAAAACCTGAAACCTGAAACCTGAAACAAGATTTTCATATATTTGAATTTTACAATTCATCAATATGAAATCACTCGACTCCTTTTACAAAGACATTACCGAAGGTTCAGCTGTTGACCCCACTTCATTACTGCCAAACGACATTCAGAAAGAGATTGGTCATTTTAATGTTTTTGGTATAAAAGAACTTTTGGAGCGCCTTCAAGGAAAATCGCTGATGCCGTATGACCGAAGAGCGTATTACAAAATAAGTCTGATAAAAGGCCATAACAGAGCCGAATACGCTGATAAAATAATTGAAATCGAAAAACAGGGATTGTTATTTGCAACACCAAAAATTCCGTACAATTATTTACCGCAGGACACCAACCAGTCGGGGCAGTTTTGTGTTTTTACAAGTGAATTTTTATCCAAAAGTAAAAGCGGCATTGATTTGGACGAACTTCCGATTTTCGCTTCAGACGGTTATCCTATTTTTCAGCTTTCTGACGAAGAAGTTTTAGAAGTCGAATTGATTTTCAATAAAATACAAAAAGAAATCAATTCGGATTATACCTATAAATACGATCTGATTCGAAACTATGTGGCCGAATTAATTCACTTCGGGCAAAAATTACAACCCATCACAGCTTTGTATTCCAAACACAATTCTGCTGCGAGAGTATCATCTTTATTTGCTGAATTATTAGAAAGACAATTTCCTATAGAATCTCCAAATCAGCGTCTGCAATTAAGAACTGCAAAAGATTTTGCCGAAAGATTATCCGTTCATGTCAATCATTTAAATAAAGTATTAAAAGAAAATACGGGTAAAACCACAACCGAATTAATCAGCAGCCGTTTGATTAACGAAGCCAAAATCCTTCTTAAACAAACCGACTGGAACATCTCTGAAATCGCCTATTCACTTGGTTTTGAAGAACTAGCGCATTTTTCTAATTTCTTTAAAAAACAGACTTCATTTACGCCTATTGCTTTTAGGAGTTAGATTTTAGATTTTAGATTTTAGATTTTAGATTTTAGATTTTAGATTTTAGATTTTAGATTTTAGATTTTTAAACTTTTTCAAAGTTTGAAACTTTGAAAAAGTTTAGTTCATAGCTTGTCCTCTTTAACGAAATCGAAGGGCATCCATAACGTAAAGACCTTCCACTTCGATCAGGAAGACAATAAAATGGAATTTGGAATTTAAAGAAATTGAGATTTACCGTTTCTGATTTGAATTTCGCAAACATCGGTTTGATATTTACAATTTCCCAACGCTGTCTCGCTCCTACCTTTGTCTTATCAATTTAAAAGATTAAAAAGATGAATTTAGCAAACAACAAAATTTTGATAACCGGCGGTGCAAGCGGCATCGGGCTTGGGCTTACTGAGCGATTTATTCAGGAAAACAATACCGTAATAATCTGCGGCAGAAGAGAATCTGTTTTGAACGAAGTAAAGGCAAAATTCCCAACCGTAATTACAAAAGTGTGTGACTTATCTTTGGAAGAAGAACGAATCGAACTTTACAAATGGATTTCTGAAAATCACAGCGACTTAAATGTGTTAATCAATAATGCAGGAATTCAAAAATGGGTTTCTGTAACCGATTCTGATTTTTACGAAAGCATGAAATCTGAATTATCCACTAACATTGAAGCTCCATTACACTTAACGTCGCTTTTTATTAATTTACCTTCTTTAAAAACGGTGATGAATGTAACTTCTGGATTAGCATTTTCTCCTTTTGCAAAAATACCGGTTTACTCGGCTACAAAAGCTTTTTTTAGATCGTTTACAATTTCGCTTCGTCATTTATTAAAAGCCAAAAGCATTGAGGTAATTGAGATTATTCCGCCGGCATTAAACACCGATTTGGGTGGCATTGGTCTTCACGACGCACATCCAAGTGTAAGCAGTTTTATCGAATCTATTTTTGAACAATTAAAAGAAGGAAAACAAGAACTTACTTTCGGCACCAGTGCAGCAAGATTAAACGCAAGCGTACCAGAATTAAAAGCATCGTTTGACGCTCTGCATTCTTAATTGTTAGAGGTAAAAAAACTTTTTCCCATCTAACATTTACAAACTTACAGTTTTACAATCAACAACTAATAATTACAAATATGGCAGTAAATACAAAAATAGCCTTAGTAACAGGCGGCAGCAGAGGTTTAGGAAAAAACATGGCAATTGCAATTGCAAAAAAGGGACTAGACGTAATCATTACGTATAACAGTAAAAAAGAAGAGGCAGATGCTGTAGTGGCCGAAATTGAAAGTTTAGGCCAAAAAGCAGCTTCTTTACAATTAAACGTTGGAGAATCAGGAACTTTTGATGCTTTTTTTGAAGAAGTAAAAACAGTTTTAAAAAATACATTTAAAACAGATAAATTCGATTTTATAGTAAACAATGCGGGAATCGGAATTCACAATTCGTTTGAAGGAACTACAGAAGAAGAGTTTGATTTGTTAACTAAAATTCAGTTTAAAGGACCGTTTTTCTTAACTCAAAAAGCGCTGCACATTATGAACGACGGCGGCGGTATTGTAAATATTTCAACTGGTCTTGCGAGATTTTCTACTCCGGGTTACGTCGCCTATGCTTCTATGAAAGGCGCTATCGAAACGTTAACAAAATATCAGGCAAAAGAATTAGGCGCAAGAGGCATTAAAGCTAATGTGGTAGCTCCTGGCGCTATTGAAACTGATTTTGGCGGCGGCGTAGTTCGTGATAATGAGCAGTTAAACAAAATGCTTTCTTCAATTACAGCTTTAGGCCGTGTTGGACTTCCTGACGATATAGGCGGTGTAGTTGCCTTTTTGTGTACCGAAGATGCCCGCTGGGTAAACGCACAGAGAATTGAAGTTTCTGGCGGCATGAATTTGTAAAAATTAAATTTCTACAGGGTTTGCTTATAAAACTCAAAAACAAAACCCGATAAATTTAAAACTTATCGGGTTTGCACATTCAAATTTTATTTGAATTAGTAAACAATATTTTTATTGAATTTGACTTCTTTTAACAAACTCTCCTATTGAATCAAAGATTACATTATATGTTTTCCCTTCTTTCTGCACTTTTACTTCATATCTGTTTTGACCTTTGGCATCTACTACAGAAAAAAACTCAGTCGCACTTGAAGTTACCACCGTCGTTTTTGCTTTCGCTTTTGATTTCGATTTTGTCTTTGCTTTCGAAACAGTTTTTGCCGGATAGTTTTTAATCAGATAATCCAACGCGGTCTTAGGCAAAACTTTATTTGAAACTTGTTCTTTATACGATACAAAATTACCTTTCTGATCAAATAAGGCGTAGCCTTTTGCTTTTGCGTCTGTATTAAATTTTGCCTCAAAATATACATCGCTGCTATTACTGCTATATTCAATAGACCAGTACGCCGATTTTTTAGGATATTGCTTTTCAAAAGCTGTCGTCACAACTTCTGGCGGCACCAAAATCCCTGCTTGACTCATTAAAAAATTACTCCATAAAAAAGCAAAAAATAAAAAAGCTCTCTTCATATTACATTCATAAAAATTAGAGTGCAAAAATAGGTAATAAAATTACTACAATTTACAGCAACATGCTTTTTTAATGAATATTTAAAAAAAAAATATTTTTAGTTCTTTTCGATCAGTACATTAAAATCTCCATCCTTATCAAAGACCACATCATAAAATTTTCCTTTTAGTTGAATACCAACTTCATAGGTTGTTACTTTTTTATAATCGACTACTTTTGCAATTTCTTTAACTGCTTTTGCAGCATAATTTTTTTTCAGATATGCCTGTGCGGGCTGCGGCAGTTTGCTTAAAGGAATCTGAAGTTCGTAAGCCTTCAAAACGCCTAAATTATCATAAACCGCCAGCGCTTTTGTTTTGCTGTCTACATTGTATTTGGCTTCATAACGTATCTCATCATTGTCGTCTCCCACATATTCCTCAGACCAAACCGGCACTTTTCCGGGATATTCTTTTTCAAAAGCAAACTTTACCTTTTCTGGCGGCGTTACAACTTTCTTCATGTTGGTTCCTTCCTGTGCTATTAAAAAACTGCTGCATAAAAAAACAGCAATTAAAAATACGTTTTTCATGATTTCAACTTTTTAATTTGACTTCAAATAACGTATTAAAAGTACTACTTATTTATTAAGAATTGATGAATTAATCAAAATAAAATAATTATTTAAAAACCCTTACCTCTAAGACCGATGAGGAAAAAGCGTTCTAAATATTTTTCATAAAATGCAAAAGCCTGCAAGAGACTAAATTTCTTTGCAGGCTTTTTTTGAAAATAATTGAATTAGTAAGCAATCTTATTTTCGGCATTATTTTTTCAAGCGGTCAGTTAATTCTCTTTTATAAGTAATCCCGATCGGAAGTCTTTCATTTTTAATAACTACAAAATCTTTCTCGGTCGAATCTATTTTGTCCAAAGCGACAATGTAAGATTTATGAATTCGCATAAAATTCTTTTCTGGAAGGCATTTTTCTAACTCTGTTGTTGTTATAGAAGCCAGATAAGTACGCTTGGTTGTGTGAAGTTTTACGTAATTTCCGAAACTCTGCGCAAATAAAAGCTGCTCTAATTCTATTTCGATAAAATAACCGTCCACTTTTACACTTACAGAATTTATAATTTCTTCTGTTTTAGGTTTGTTGTTTTCTGTTCCAAAAAAGCGGTCAATAGCTTTTAAAAACCTTGGAAAATAAATAGGCTTCAGCAGATAATCAATTACACCGTAATCATAACTTTCCAGTGCAAATTCAGAATAAGCCGTTGTTAATATGGTTTTTGGATGTGCAGGCAGAATCTTAAGCAGTTCCATTCCAGAGATTTCCGGCATGTTGATATCGAGAAACATCAGGTCGACAGTATTTTCGCGAAGATAATTCATGGCTTCAATTCCGTTGTAACCTTGAAAAACCAATTCCAGCTGCGGATTCTGTTTGATATAATTGACCAAAACATAATGCGCTGCAGGCTCATCGTCTACGATTATACACTTTTTGGTTTCTTTCATCCTACAAACTTTTTAAGCTGTATTTCTAAATCCACAACATACGTTTGATTATCATCCTGAACGTCCAATTTATAATCTTTTCCATAAATCAAATTCAAACGCTCAATCGTATTCTTAAGACCAATTTTAGTCGAAATCACATCATTTTTTTTCGGAATCGAATTGGAAACATGCAAATGCAGCAAGCCGTTTTCTACTGTAATTTTAATGTCTACAAAACATTTTTCGATTGCGCAGGTTCCGTGTTTAAAGGCATTTTCTATAAAAGCGATTAACAGCATCGGCGAGATCTTATACGCATATTCACTATCAATTTTAGCATCATATTGAATATCACAACGATAACCGACACGTTCTTTTTCCAGCTGTACATAACTGTTTATAAACTCCAGTTCGTCTTCTAAAGAAACACATTGCTTGCTGTTACTTTCTAATTGATAACGCATTAACTGCGAAACCTTCATAATCAAATCGGGCGTTCTGTCTGGAAATTCCAAACTGATTCCATAAAGTGTATTAAAGGTATTAAAAAGAAAATGCGGATTTAATTGTCCTTTCAAAGAGTTTAACTGCATCTGATTGAACAATAAAGCCGCGTCGGTTTGTTTTCTGTGAATACGATAAAACTTAAACACAATTATCGGGCTCAGAATGCAGACCAAAGTTCCTAAAACACTCGCCAATTGATAGGCATAACTTCTCTGATGCGAATTTTGATACAAATGACATTTTGCAAACATATCCAGCATCGTGATTTCGTATAAAATCACAGAAAAGACAAAAACGCCAAACAGCGTTAAAATAATATACGTAAAAGGTTTATTGGCTTTGAATAAAATCGGCAGTAAAAAAAAGCGGTTAAACTGGGCGTGCATGTACAAAATGCAATAGAAAAAGATACCCATTAAAATAGAAACGAATGAACTAAATAACATCCAGTCATTTTTTAAGGTATAAATTGTAAATGAGAAAAGGACAACGGCGACTTCCTGCCACCATTTGTTATCCAATATGTTATCGATTTTTTTGTTCATTCTTAATTCTGAAATAGTTTACAAAGTACGAACAAATATTTAATAATTATTTCCATTAAATGACCAATTCAATTCGTCATTTACTAGTGCAGTACATCACTTAACCTGACTTTTATCAGTATAAGAGAAATAAATTTGTTTCATCAAAAACATTTTATATCACACCTTGAGTTTATGTATTTCAAAAAAATTACCTTATTATTTTTATTGATTTTTGCCTCAATCGGTTATGCTCAAACCCTGTCTTTAAAAGAAGCTGTTAAGACAGGACTTGAAAACTACGGTTCTATCCGAGCAAAAAACAATTACGCCAATGCATCAAAAGAGACTCTAAAACAATCCCGTCGTGATTATCTGCCCAACTTAAATTTATCGGCACAGCAGGATTACGGAACCGTAAACGGACAAAACGGACCGCTTTACGGATTTGGAGGTTTAGGAGTTGCTTCATCAGGTTTACCTCTTCCTGAACAAAACTGGAATTCAGCATTTGGAGCGCTTTATCTGGTCAACATGAACTGGGATTTTTTCACCTTCGGAAAAACGAAAGAAAAAATTAATTTGTCTAAAATTGATGTTCAGGCCAAAGAAAAAGATTTACAGCAGGAAAAATTCCAGCAGGAAATCAAAATCTCCGCTGCTTATTTAAATTTACTGGCAAGCCAAAGATTATTGATTTCGCAGCAAAAAAACCTTTCCCGTGCCGAAGTTTTCAAGAAAACCGCTGCCGCAAGAGTTAAAAACGGATTATTGGCCGGAGTTGATTCTACCTTGGCAACAGCCGAAGTTTCGAAAGCTAAAATCGCTTTAAATCTGGCAAAGAACTTCGTTAAAGAACAAAACAACAAATTGGTGGATTTAATGGGCGTTGCGCCACAGGATTTTGTTGCAGACACATTATTCGTTACGCAGATTCCGAAAGAATTGATAAAAAGCGAAGCTTCTACAGACAGCCTTCATCCCTTATTACAATTGTACAAAACGAGAATAGATTACAGCAACCAGCAGGTTAAATTGTACAAACGATTCTATTACCCAACCATGACCGCTTTTGGAGTTTTGCAGACCAGAGCTTCAGGATTTGAAAATTCATACGCAACAGATCAAACCGCTTTTAGCAGAAATTATTGGGACGGCGTAAATCCAGATCGTTCCAACTATTTAATTGGGGTTGGAATTACGTGGAATTTAACCACTCCTTTCCGTTCCAGCAAACAAGTAAGCGCTCAGAAATTTGTTTCGCAGGCAATTCAGGAAGAATACAATCAGGCAGATCGTGAACTAAAATCGCAGCTGAATTTTGCCGAAGATAAAATCCGAATTACTTTGGAGAATTATGCCGAAGCGCCGATTCAGGTTGATGCCGCAAAAAGAGCCTATCTTCAAAAATCGACTTTATACAAAAACGGCTTAACCGATTTAACCGATTTAACGCAGACAATGTATGTTTTAAACCGTGCCGAAATCGATCGCGATATTGTCAATAATAATGTGTGGCAGTCGTACTTATTGAAAGTTGCTGCAACAGGAAATTTTGACTTATTTATAAATGAATTTTAATTATAAATCCTAATGAATTTAATACGTTTTGCACTCCGCAAACCCATTTCCATATTAGTATTGGTGGCGGGTCTATTTTTCTTCGGAATTGGTGCCATCAAAGACATTAAGGTAGATATTTTACCGAAAATGAATTTGCCGGTTATCTACATCGCGCACCCGTTTGGAGGTTATACGCCCGACCAGATGGAAGCTTATTTTGCCAAAAACTACGTGAACGTTTTACCTTTTTCGAACGGTATCAAATCGGTAGAAACCAAAAATATTCAGGGGTTAATGATTATGAAATTAACCTATTATGAAGGAACGAACATGGCGCAGGCTGCTGCCGAGTTAAGTGCGCTTTCTAACAGGATCCAAGCGGCTTTTCCTCCGGGAACACAGCCTCCGTTTATCATTCGTTTTGATGCTTCTTCATTACCAATTGGTCAATTGGTTTTGAGTTCTAAAATCAGATCCAACAACGAATTACAGGATTTAGCCAACGTATATGTTCGTGCTTCGTTTACTTCAATTCCGGGTTTATTGTCTCCGGCTCCCTTTGGCGGAAGCCCAAGAACAATTGAGGTTAACGTAGATCCGGATTTATTGCGTTCTCATAATATGACGCCCGATCAAATCGTAGAAGCGATTCGTTTGAACAACCAAACGGCTCCTTCTGGAAACGTGAGAATGGGCGACAAAAACTATATTACTCCAACTAACAATACGATTAAAGAAGTTAAAGATTTTGAGCAGATTCCGTTATTCAAAGGCGGTGTTCAAAACTTAAAATTAGGCGATGTTGCGAGTGTAAAAGACGGTGCCGATATTACAGCGGGTTATGCTTTGGTAAACGGAAAACGTTCTGTTTATATCAGTATTGCAAAAGCGGGAGACGCTTCGACTTGGGATGTAGTTCAGAAATTAAAATCAGAACTTCCTAAAATTCAAAGTACGCTTCCGGAAGATGTGCAGTTATCGTACGAATTTGACCAGTCGGTTTATGTAATCAACTCGGTAAAAAGTTTGATTACAGAAGGAATTATTGGTGCGGTTTTGACCGGATTAATGGTTATGCTTTTCTTAGGCGACCGCCGCGCGGCTTTAATCGTAATTATGACCATTCCGATTTCGATTATTTCGGGAGTTTTATTCCTAAAATTATTCGGACAGACGATCAACTTAATGTCTTTGTCAGGATTGGCTTTGGCAATTGGTATTTTGGTGGATGAAAGTACGGTAACGATCGAAAATATTCACCAGCATCTCGACATGGGAAAACCCAAGGCACTCGCCATTTGGGACGCCTGTCAGGAAATTGCGCTGCCTAAATTATTGATCTTACTTTGTATCCTTGCCGTGTTTGCGCCTGCGTTTACCATGGTTGGTATTCCGGGAGCGTTGTTCCTGCCTTTGGCTCTGGCAATTGGATTTTCGATGGTGATTTCCTTTTTACTTTCGCAGACTTTTGTTCCTGTAATGGCAAACTGGATGATGAAAGGACACGCAAAACACGAACATCATCCTGAAATTACAGATGATGAAGCAGAATTTAACGCCTGCGGTTTGACACCAGAATCTGAGCAAGATTTAATTGCCCAGAAAAAGGAAATGGTCGAAAGAGAAGATTTTAACGATGACGGAAAAGTGAGCGGTTTCGAAAAATTCAGAAATCGATTCATGCGAACTTTAGACCGATTGTTTGTTCATAAAAAAATCACAACTATTACCTATTTAGTTGTTGCAACTGTTCTCGCTGTTCTTTTAATTGGTGCTATCGGAAAAGATGTTTTCCCAAAAACAAATGGAAGTCAGTTTCAGTTAAGAATGCGCGCCGTTGACGGAACGCGTTTGGAACGAACCGAAGAACAAGCCAGAATTGTTCTGAAAGAATTAGAAAAAATGGTCGGCAAAGAACATATCGGAATTTCTTCTGTTTATGTGGGGCAACACCCTTCTCTATTCTCAATCAACCCGATTTATTTGTTTATGGCCGGTTCTCACGAAGCTGTTTTTCAGGTAAGTTTGAAAGAATACCATGTCGATATGGATGATTTTAAAGATGATTTTAGAGCGAGAATCAAAAAAGTGCTTCCGGACACCAAACTTTCTTTTGAACCAATCGAGTTGACAGACAAAGTTTTGAGCCAGGGTTCTCCTACTCCAATCGAAGTTCGAATTGCTGGAAAAGACAAAAAACGAAATGAATTGTATGCCACTCAAATTGTAGAAAAACTAAAAGCGATTTCGTATTTCAGAGACGTACAGATTGGACAGCCGATTCATTATCCAGCTTTAAATATTGATATTGACAGAACACGCGCTGCCGAATTGGGCGTGGATATGAATGATATTTCGCGTTCGCTTGTAGCTTCGACCTCATCTTCCCGTTACACAGAAAAAAACAACTGGGTTGACGAAAGAGCCGGTTTATCCTACGCCGTTCAGGTTCAGGTTCCGCTGAATAAAATGAAAAGTAAAACCGATATGGGAGAAATTCCGGTATTAAAGAACTCGCTTCGTCCTGTTTTAAGTGACGTTGCCAAAATTACACCCGGATTTGTAAGCGGTGAAAATGACAATTTAGGGGCTATGCCATACATTACCGTTACCGCAAACATCAGCCAGACCGATTTAGGAACGGCATCAAAAGATGTTGCGTCAACAATTAGTTCATTGGGCGAATTGCCGCGTGGTTTGTTCATAACGCCTATTGGACTAAGTACTGTATTGAGCGAAACATTAAGCAGTTTGCAGACGGGGTTATTGGTTGCCGTTTTTGTAATCTTCTTAATGTTGGCCGCTAATTTCCAATCGTTCAAAGTTTCGTTAGTAATTTTAACGACAGTTCCGGCTGTAGTTTTAGGAGCCTTATTAATGCTGACCATTACCGGTTCTACGCTGAATTTACAATCTTATATGGGAATCATCATGTCGGTTGGGGTTTCTATCGCCAATGCCGTACTTTTGGTCACGAATGCAGAGCAGTTGCGAAAAATAAACGGAAATGCCTTAGAATCGGCTCGTGAAGCTGCTGCGCTGCGTCTTCGTCCGATTATCATGACTTCGGTTGCGATGATTGCGGGAATGCTGCCAATGGCAATTGGACACGGCGAAGGAGGCGATCAGGTTTCTCCATTAGGAAGAGCGGTAATCGGCGGACTATTATTTTCTACTTTTGCCGTATTATTGATCCTGCCGCAGATTTTTGCATGGGCACAAGAAAAAACATCGACACAATCTGTTTCTTTAGATCCTGAAGACGAAGAAAGCATCCATTATATCTCATCATTAAAACCAAAAAATGAACACTAAAATTATAAAATATAGCCCGCTGTTTCTAGCAGCAGTATTTTTCCTGAACAGCTGTAATTCTAAAAAAGAAGAAACAGTTAAAGCGGAAATTGAACCTAAAGTTGAAACTTTTCTTTTAGCAAAAGAAAAACTGACTACAGAATTGCGTTTACCAGCCGAATTAACCGGTTTTCAACAAGTTGATTTGTATGCCAAAGTGAGCAGTTTCGTAAAAACCTTAAAAGTTGATATTGGTACCAAAGTAAAAAAAGGACAGCTTTTGATTGTTTTAGAAGCGCCAGAAATCAGTTCGCAATTGGCTGCAGCCGAATCGAGATTAAAATCGATGGAAGCGATTTACGCTACCAGCAAAAGCACCTACAACCGTTTGTACGAAACGAGCAAGGTAGAAGGTACGATTTCTAAAAACGATTTGGAAATGGCAAGCGGTAAAAAGAATTCGGATTATGCGCAATACCAAGCCGCAATTGCAGCACACAAAGAAATCTCGATCATGAGAGGGTATCTTGAAATTCGCGCACCATTTGACGGCGTTGTAGCGGCAAGAAATGTCAATTTAGGAACATTTGTTGGTCCGGCAGGAAAAGGTTCTGATTTGCCTTTATTAACGATTCAGGAACAAAGTAAATTGCGTTTGGCGGTTTCTGTTCCGGAATTGTACACAGGATATTTACACCCAGGCGACGAAATGAGTTTTAACGTAAAATCGCTTCCAGAAACTTTTACGGCAAAAATCACCAGAATGTCCGGCGCACTAGATTTGAAATTACGTTCTGAAAGAGTCGAAATGGACGTTCACAACACCAAAGGAAATTTACTGCCTGGAATGGTTGCCGAAGTTTTGTTACCGCTTAACGCGAAAGATAGCACGTATGTAATCCCGAAAACGGCTTTAGTAAGTTCTGCAGAAGGTCTTTATGTGGTAAAAGTAGTTAACCACAAAGCGACAAGAGTTGACGTTAAAAAGGGAAGAGAAATCGAAGATAAAATTGAAATTTTCGGAGATTTGAACCCGAAAGATAAACTGGTGAAAATTGCCAGCGAAGAAACTAAGGAAGGCGATGTCATAAACGAATAACCTGCGTTTAAGTCTTCATTTTAGTGATTACCAAAAACTGTACGCATTCTTAGGAATGCAAATTTAAAATTTGCCTAAGGACAGCTCCTCTTTTTGAGGGGCTGTTTTTTTTTGTTTGATAAAAAAAACAGGTAAAAGTACGCGGTTGTTGAAATGAGTAAATTAATATTTTTGACCAACTATTTTCATATAGATTACAATTTATAATCAAAAAAATCCTTACAAACTAAATTATAGTATGAGTTTAAAAATATTACTAGACGACCAGATTGAGAAGTTATTTAAAGACAATCCAGAATTAAAATCAATAAAAAAAAATAAATTCGAAATTTCTGTAGCATCTTTTGCAAATCTTAAATATTTGAATGGTTTAGAATTTGACGATTTAGTTGACGGGATAATGGGTGAAGGTGGAGACGAAGGTATCGATCTCTGTTATGTTTATTGCAACGGTACTTTAGTGAAAGATGAACAGCATCCAATTACAAAAGATAGTACTTTAAAGGTAAAATTTTTTCAAGTAAAAAAAGAAGATGGATTTTCAACAGACGGATTCAGAAAACTAAAGGAAGGAATTGACGAAATTTTCAATCTCGATCTAGAACTTGATAAGCTACAAATAATTGGTGCTAATCAAGATATTTTAGAAATGGCTGATTTGATTAGAAAAATATTTAGAACATCAAGATTAGAACGTGCAAAGTTTTCATGTGAAGTTTTTTATGTTACTGCCTCACCAGAAATCAATATATCAGAAAAAATTAAGCACCTAGAAGAAGAACTTAAAAAAAATAGTTTAGCTATTCCTTTTGAATTTGAATATTTAGGTGCCCAGAAAATACTGGATTTGACTGGTAAAAATGATGAGCAAATTGAAATAAAATTTGACAGCCAACCTCTAAATATTTCTGAAAAAGATATTGAAGCTACTGGCTTTGCTGGATTTGTAAACGGAAATGAATTGATTAAAAGTTTATTAGATAAAGAAGAAAACTTTAGAAGTCATTTAACTGAAGGAAACATTAGGTTCTTTTTAGGAGAAGATAAAAAAATAAATTCTTCAATTATTGATTCTGCAAATGATCCGATTAAAGCCTCTAATTTCTGGGCCATGAATAATGGATTGACTATTATTGGTGATACAATTTCTCCTCTAAATGCTAAAGGTTATAACATAACGAATCCTCAAATTGTAAATGGATGTCAGACCATTCATTGTTTATATTTAGCTTATTCCGACCAAAATAAAAATACATTACCAGAAACCTTAAAAGTTTTCGTTAAACTTGTAAAAACGGAAAATACAGATACACAAACAGATATTATTAGTGCTACAAATTCTCAAAATCCAGTAAAATCAGCAAGTTTAAAAGCTAATGATCATATTCAAAGAAATATTGAAAAACATCTTCTTGAAGCAGGAATTTTATATGAACGAAGAGATAATTTTTATAAACGACAAGGATTTACAGGAAACAAAGTAATTGGTCTTTTAAAAATGGCACAAATAGTACATACTGTTGTTAATAAAGAAGCTGTAGTTGCTGTAAATGACACAACAACTTTATTTGATACTGAAACGAAATATAACTCAATTTTTAACGATAAAGCTGATTTTGATTTATATAAATTTTCTACTATACTTTATCAAAAAATATGGACAATTAAAAACTCTGACATCAGAGCTAATGACTATCAAAGTGAACAAAGAGATTTAATATCCAAAGGAGGTTTTATATTCTTACACATTATGAGTTCTTTACTTTTCTCTGATTCTGAATATATTGAAGAACAAAAAGCTAAAACGTCTAAATTAACGAAAAATATAGTAATTGAAACTCCTGCGAGAAAAAATGAATTCACTAAGCGTAAAAAATGGTTGTTCGAAAATATTGAAAAAGAAAATTTTCTAGAATTTTATTATGAGACAGCAAAAATAATTTTCTTCAATTCAGCAGATGAATATGTAAAAAATACTAATAAATCAAAGAATAGCCTTTTTAAATTTAGAGGTTTTGATAAAGATTATGTTCGACCAGAAATTGATAAATATATAATAGAAAAAGAATCTCAGCAATTATCCGAAACTAAAACTAACTAATATATCCTTTTAGAATGAAAGCTTCAGTACAATACAATGACAAAATAGGCCATGCTTCAGCAGATATTGCCGGAATTAATTATGAACAAATAGCTCAACGTTGTAATATTAGTGAAAGATATACAATAGTTGGAATTTCTCTTTACGGAACTAGAGAAATTAGTGTATCTTTTTTCTGTATAGACAATGAGGAAAGTACCCCAGGTAATGAAGTCTTGGTTAAGGTATTCCCTAATAGAGATCTTGAAGTTAGCAGCGTTCTTGAACGTCTTAATGTGACGATAAATATCACAGATAATGCTAGATACGATGATCCAAATCTTGACACAATAAGAGAAGTAACAATTGATGAAGATGAAGATGAAGATGAAGATGAGAATTAAATATTTCTTTTACTCATTCATAACAATTAACTAAAAAAAATAAAACAAAAAACCTCGATTGCTAAAAATCGAGGTTTTTCCATTTTATAAACCTTACTCCTCACTCAAATAAGGATTCAAAATTTCCGCCAATTCATTCAGCCAATAGTAATTGTCTTCAAAATTTGTTAATCCGATTTGGAGGGTCTCGTGTTGTCGGGTTAAGCCGAGCGCTAAAATGCAGTTTACTTGTCTTAATATTTTAGCCCTATTAGCGGTTGTGATTTAATAGACTTTTTACTGTATCAATTGCATTAAAACTTAAGATATACTAAATACCCCACTTGAAACTCACCATATCCATTGTTTTCCCAATCAGATGTATTGGTATAACGGTACCTAAAGAAAAACTTATTATCCCCTTTTGGAGAAGGTGCATAGTAAGTACCCAATTCAAAACGATGCAGCCAATTTGATGTAAGCTTTTGGTTTTCTACAAATTGTTTTTCTGAACTTACAGTATAAAACTCTTCATTATTGGGTACAATGGTATTAAAAGGTCTGTATCTTAAATAAGCACCAAAACGCTCTTCGGGTCTAATTCTTAAAATAAAATCTGGATATGCTCTTATTATATTAACGTTTTTATCAAATCGCCTGTTTACATCGGTTGCCAATGTATCTACTATATTTACTCTTCCATAATGTATACCGGCATTCAACTCAATACGTGCTTTGAGTAACGGAAAATCGAAGGAAGCGATATTCAAGTCAGCACCTACGGAAGTGTTTTCATACTTAATCATGTCTAAAAAAGTGACATATCTATCTGGACGATAGACATTATTCACATATCGATCAGCATATTTGACTTGTAATTGTTTGTTTTCATCACCTATTTTGGCCCAGGTAAGATTAAAATTAATGTAATTAACGAGTCCAAAATTAGAACTTCTTCCTGTTCCCAATACCATTCTTTTTGTCCAAAGTGGAATATTTTTTTCAACTTCAAATTGCAGCAATCCGTTCGGATTTCCTTCCTTAAGACCTAAAAAATCACTATAGATATTAACGTTTAATATTTTTGTCGAGGTTTCCTTTTTCAACTCAACTGCATTGCTTCTGGCAAAATCGTCAGATGGTAAACTCACCACTTGATCTTTTGGGCTAAAATCTAATCGGTCGTTTTGATGTCGTTGAACATATAGTGTTATGACATTCGTTACAGGCAAAGAGAATATTTTTTCAGCCCCTTCAAAAGCGTATAAGGTATATTTATGTAAATCGGCAAAATCTGACTTTGAGCTAAACCCTATTGGAAATTCATTTTCAAATTTTAATTCTTTGCCTATAATATTGTCGAAAATTTCTTTCACGATGCTTTCATTATAGAAGTTTTCTAGCATTTCTTTTAATGTGGATTCATCTCCTTCCGGGATTTGACAAACCTTTCTAATAAGGCTTTCATCAATAACTGGAAGCTTTACTTTTCCTAATGCCGTTATATGTTCTATAAAACCATCATTGATATCTACTTCAATAGACTCTACCTCAAAATTCCACAAAGGAAATTTTTTCATTTCATCTTTTTCTAAAGATATGCAATAATCAATTTCATTTTGCTTTATTCTAATTAATGCACTTTTCTCTTTTATTTCCTCTTCTTTTTTACTTTTAACTTGGTTTAAAGAACCTATTTCAAATTTTTTTTCGGTAATATTTTTATCAAATTTTTCAATATCATTTTTATCAATTGTGCTTTTTTGATAATTCATCAACGTCTTGATACGATTTTCAATATATGTTTTGTCAAGTTCATAAGCTTTTAAATCATTACTAAGTAACTGCAAGATTTGTTTTTCTTCATTTATTTTTTTAATTGAATCAGTTATTATTTTATTTGTTTCTATATCTGAAATTTTTAAAATTTTATTATGATAATTGATTTTTTCATTAGTTTCTTTAATTAATGCATTATTTTTAACTTCTTTTTTTTCAAAAAAGGTCAAATCATCATAGATAGCCCTTGATTCCTTAAGTTTTAATTCATCAATTTCTAAAGTTTGTTTAAGAGCTTTTATCGAATTTTCTATATCCGTTTTTGATGCTTTAAGGGAATCAAGTTCTTTATTTAACTTGATTAATTGTGTTTTATTTAATACATAATCACTAAATATTTCCTCTCTAATGAATTCTTCTAATTCATAAACATTATAAAGCTCTTTTAATTTTTTTTCTGCATAATGTTTAAATTTTACTTTGGCTCTATATGTTCCTGAACCTTTTGTGTTTTTATAAAAATCAGAGAATAATTTATTTTTTGTTTCAAACTTATTTACAAATCCCATAAATTTATCTCCGTTTTCTTTATTATCTTTATTGAAAATGGAATCCCTCAAATCTTTTGCACGTTTAGTAAAATAAACATCAGCATCAATTCCTTCAATATTCTTTTTAGCAATTGTAGTGTTTAAAGAATATTTTAAAACACCTGCAACAGGTTCTGTATCATACGCAAAAGCAGTAATGACTAATGCGTTAAAAAATTGATAAATGTTTCTGACATCCTGAACTGCAATTTTCTGTTCTTGAGAGATGGGATTATCTTTCAAATTTTTGATACGCTCTTTTATAATGCCATAGGTGTTTTCAGCATCATTCTCTTTTGGTTTAATACTGGTAATTGCATCAATAAGATGATTTCCAAAAGAAACTTCGGTAAAAGGGAACACCTGAAAACTTATTTCCTTACCCTCGTTGTTAATCAACACCTCATCTTTAGCGTTTTTTAATGTAAATGTTAAATTATTTACTGAACTGGCAGCAGCATAAATCATAATCGTTTCTGTTTTATCATTATCTGAAACAGAAAAATTATAGGGTTGTATTTGTTTTTGAGCATGTAAGCCTAATACTATAAAAAGAAAGAGAAAATGTAGTTTTAGTTTCATAAAATCAGTTTTGATGGGTTAGATTAAATTGTAGCATACGCTCATTACTTTCTTCAGTAAATGATACTTTCCCAGATAAGGTCGTTCCATTTAAATTTAAAAGGTCACTTGTAATATTTACTATTGGAGATAAATTGGTGCCATCACTTTTCAGAATTTTACCGGAAATCATATTTCCTGTGTTAATATTTCCTTGTAAAACCACTATATTATCCTCATCATCTTCTTCAACAAAAAACATGAATTTTCCTTGATAATCTATATACCCTGTACAGGTAAGGCTTTTTAAAAATTCATTGTCATCGGTGTAAATATTTAGTTCCCCTTTATAAAATCCGTTTAGTTTATGGTCAGAAATAGCATCATTAAAATTTAAAATCGATGCGACAACATTATCGTCTGAAAATAGCAGGTTTGTTTGTTCCATTTGAAAAGCCTGACTTTCATTTTTCCTTAAACTTAAAATATCTCCTCTCTTAATAAACGAGAGATTATGATAGTTTTTTTCATTGCTTTCAAATGAAAGTACAATAAATTCCCCTGAAATATTGGAATCACCTATATTCTTTAAAACCAAACCATTAGTATAAGGAATAATAGAGCTACTGTTTTCTGATTGTTGTGAAAAATCAAAGCTAATTTTGTTAGGAATGATGTAAGAATATTTTTTGGGGATTAATTGAGGCTCTGAATAATTATCATTTTGACAAGAACTAAAATAAATACATAATGATAGAAAAAACATAGTAACATATAGATGACTTTTACGCATAATTTAATTGATTAAGATTATTTATATCATTGCTAATATTGAAAATTAGAAACAAACTATCATTTATTACAGTTAATGTTAATTAAGAATAAACTTAATAAAAAAAATAATAATTTTAACACTATATCTTAAAAAAAACATAAAAATCTTACTATTTTGACGTATTGCCCCAATTGGTGCTGGTTTGCAAAGATTAATTACTTATATTATAAAGAGAAAATGTTAGGGTTTTAAAATGAAACTGCTATCCAATAGCAAGCATTTACAATCCATGTCCGCTAAGTAATAAACACATTATCTCAAAAAAACAAAAAAACCTCAATCCTAAAAAATCGAGGTTTTTCCATTTTATAAACCTTACTCCTCACTCAAATAAGGATTCAAAATCTCCGCCAATTCATTGAGCCAATAATAATTGTCTTCAAAATTTGCTAGTCCGATTTGGAGGGTTTCGTGTTGTCGCATTACGGCGACAGCTAAAATGCAGTTTACTTGTCTTAATAAAATTTTACATATTTTTGAAAGGCAGAACCACTCCACAAATAAAAAGTAAAATGAGATTATTAACTTTTTTTCTATTATTTTCTTGTCTTTCAAATGCACAAGGACTTGGATATGAAGCCGAAAAGAGAGAACTTTTAAGTGATATTATAAGACCAGAAGCATTTAAGTTAGAAACTTTTATTGCAACGAAAATTGATTCGGCAAATGTGGAACATTTATTAAAATTAATTCTTGAGAAACCTTATATAACAAACTTTAGTAATCAGGAAAGAGATTTTATAATAACAGGAGAAGAATTAGAATATTTTGCAAAGAATCTTCGAAAACAATATCAGCTTGAATGGAAAGAAGACGACTTTAATAATCGTAAAGTAATTCAGCAATCCGATATTCCAGAATGTCTTGATCAGGATATAAATCGTCAGGTGATGATGGTTTCTCATCCAATATATAAAAGTGATCAGACTATATTTGTATACCTCGCCAATTTATGCTGTTGTGGTGCCTATGGAAATTCTGGTCTCTTTCTTTACACAAAAAAAGATGGGATTTGGAAAAAGTCTTTTAAAATTATTGAAGAAGATTATTAAATACTATTACAAAAAATAAAAACCTCGATTCCTAAAAAATCGAGGTTTTTCCATCTTATAAACCTTACTCCTCACTCAAATAAGGATTCAAAATCTCTGCCAATTCATTGAGCCAAAAATAATTGTCTTCAAAATTGGTTAATCCGAGTTGGAGGGTTTCGTGTTGTTGGGTTACGCCGAGCGCTAAAATGCAGTTTACTTGTCTTAGTACTTTAGCCATATCTTCGGGATCGATAACATGGTTAAAAAAATCAATCAGCCTTGTTTCGGCTTCTTTGGAAAGGGTGTTTTTGTTCATTTCTTCCATTTAATGAATTTAAAGCCTTTTGGCAATGCATTTTTGCAATCCAAAACCATTAAAGGCAAATTTTACTTTATTTTAAATGTGAAGATTTAAGAACTTCAAATATAAGAAAACTTTTTTAAAGAAAGATTTTTCTTTCAATTAATATATTGCTTTTATCAATATAAGAAATCTATATTTCAGAAGGTATTTATCGCATTTTTGTCATTTCGACGGAGGAGAAATCTTAGCAAGAAACTCTACAAAGATTGGCGATCTAGATTGCGGAGCTACTTGCGGAGATTTCTCCCTTCGATCGAAATGACAAACTAGACGTAAGACGAGAACGTTAACAATAGCAAAAGGCAATAAAATCAAGACAAATTCCACAATTATTTTAAAACACAGCCTTTGGTTTTATGCACGGGTGGGACGCTCACGTCAGTAAATGAAAATATTGCATTTCTAATATATATATCGCTCCGCTGGAGCTTTTGGTACCGCACGCATAATGAATCTATAAATATTTCATTCCTCTGGAATTTTCTTTACAGATTTAAAACCACATTTTAATTAAAAGAATCAATTGCCTCCAGCTAAAGCTGGAGGTATAAATAAAGCTAGAAAGGGCTTTAGCCAAATGTGTATTTTGGCTAAAGCCTTATTACTATTGAATCTTTTAATCCCCTAGTTAAAACTAGGGGCTATTCAATAAAAAAATGCAAGACCAAATTGATCTTGCATTTTTGTTGCTTAATAAAAGACATTTTTACACTGTCTGACGCTCGTGTTTTATTAATCTATAAATATTTCATTCCTCCGGAATTTTTAATTCATTTTTATGAATAAATTCGATGCTAAAAAAATAATTTTAAAATCATTAACATGAAACCTAGACTTTTGCCTTAACTTTGTTTATCAACTTTAGTAAACTAAAAATCATGCAGGCAATCAACATCACAGCGTATACAGAAGATGCTTCACAAATTGAGGCTGTAAAAGCTTTTATGAAATCACTAAAGATCAAATTTGAAATCGCAAATGTAAAGCCTTACGATTTATCTGCCGAACAACAAGAGATATTAGACAGTCAAGCCAATTCAGACAAAAGCGAATACAAAGATGCAGAATCAATTTATACAGATTTAAAAAAGAAGTATGAATTATAAAATTATTGTTTCTCCAATTGCATTAAAAAATATTGAAGAAGCTGTTGAATACTACATTTTTAAAGCCAGTAAAAAAGTTGCTTTAGATTTTCTTAATGACTACAAGAAAGTATATAAGGCTTTACAAATAAATCCTTTTTGTCAAATTCACGATACTAATTATCGTTTCCTGCCTTTTAAAAAATTCCCTTATGTGGCTTTCTTTATGATAGACGAATTATCTAAAACCGTTTTTTTAAATGCTGTTTTTCATACTTCACAAAATCCTGAGAAATATCCAAAATAATAATTTTGAAAATAATTAAATCAGATTCAATCAGCGTGAAATAAAAAAATGCAAGACCAAAATTGATCTTGCATTTTTGTTGCTTAATAAAAGACATTTTTTAAACTGTCTGACGCTCGTGTTTTCCTTCTTTAATTTCTTCCACCATTTTTTTATTAAAAGCGGGCAAATCATCAGGGTTTCGGCTGGTTACTAATCCATTGTCTACGACAACTTCTGAGTCTTCCCATTGTGCGCCGGCATTTTTCAAATCGTTTTTAACAGAGAAGAACGAAGTTACTTTTCGACCTTGTAAAACATCGGCATCAACCAGAATTTGAGGTCCATGACAAATAGCTGCTACTGGTTTTTTACTTTCAAAAAAGGAACGTACAAAATTTACTGCAGCCTCTTCTCTTCTTAATAAATCAGGGTTTATAACTCCTCCCGGAAGAACCAATGCATCGTAATCGGCTTCATTTGCCTGATCTAATACGACATCAACATTATATTCCTTGCTCCAGTTTCCGTCTTTCCAGGATTTGATAGTTCCAGATTTCAAACTGACGATATCTGCGTTCCACCCTTGTTCTTCGAGATAAGCTTTTGGAGATGCTAATTCTGATTCTTCAAATCCGTTTGTGGCTAATATGGCGATATTCTTTTTCATAATTCTAAATATTTAAATGTTATTAATTTTGATTTACCTAAAATTAGTTATTTCAGACAGCCAGCGAAAACGGACTATGTTAAACCTTTCTTTAATAAAAGTTAATTAACTGAATTACAAATATTTATTAAAAATTAAATTGAAATTATATAAAATTAAGGTCAATTCAGTTTGCTATTTTATAGGATGACAGCGAAGAAATATGGTATAAATTAGTTAGTAGGAAATAAAAAGAAATTTCATCCAATTTCTAGAAAATCCCCGTGGGTTGAAATCTTATTTATCTATGTCGCTCCTCCGGAGCTTTGATGCGATGACATTAATTGTTTGCTATAAATATTTCATTCCTCCGGAATTTTCGATTTAATATTCTTCTGTAAAATTCAATCAAAAAAATATTATCCAATTTATAAAGAAAGTCCCATCTGGACGAAATGTTTATAGCAAACAATCCACCATTATAAAGAAACCACAGCGTGGTGAAATCCTATTTAAAATATATATCGCTCCTCTGGAGCTTTGATGCGATCACATTAATTATTCGCTATAAATATTTCATTCCTCCGGAATTTCGATTAATATTCTACTGTAAAATTTTAATAAAAATATTATCAGATTTCTGCAGAAAGTCCCAGCGGGACGAAATATTTATAGCAAACAATTTACCCTATTCCAAAGAACCCCAGCGGGGTGAAAACCTATTTACAATATATATCGCTCCGATGGAGCTTTAATTCATTCCTACGGAATTTTCGATTTAATATTCTTCTTTAAAATTCAATCAAAAAATATTATCCAATTTCTACGGAAAGTCCCAGCGGGACGAAATGTCTATAGCAAACAATTTAGCATGCCCAATTGAATTTAAACCTGAAACAAAATTTTCTTATATTTGATAATATGCAGGAAATGATCACTATAAAAACCTTTGATGAAGCAGAAGAACTTCAAAATCCGAGACGTGTTTTAAAATACGTCCTGATTTTCTGTACCGCTGGCGAAATCGCGGTTTCTGTAGATGAAAGCGAATATATTCTCATTCCGAACACGGTTTTAACCATTACTTCTGGGCAGATTCATTGTTTTACAAACAACAAATATGCACAAGGTTATGTTTTAGAATTCACTTATAATTTTTTCTGTAAAGACGATACCGACATGGAATTGATTTTTCATAACGGTTTGTTCTGCCATTTTGCAATGAATGAAATTATTTTGGTTGAAAACAGCCAAATCATTATCGACCAATTAGAAGAAATTACAAAGGAGTTAATCGAACAACCTTATCAATATTTAATTTCTGTTCACAGCCGAATCGAATTGATTCTTGTAGCTGTCAATCGAACCAAAATCAACCGCGGAGACGAAATATATAAGCCAGATGCTTTGTTTCTGCATTTTCTGGAAACTGTTTTAAGAAACTTCGATAAGAATCTTTCTGTTGCCGAAATCGCCGATTTAATTGGCACAACAGAATCTAAACTCAACGAACTGTCTAAACTTCACACGAACAAAACCGCCCAAAACGTAATCTTCGGATTAATTATTTCGGAGGCAAAACGTCTTTTTAATTATGAGAAACTTTCAGTAAAAGAAGCAGCGTATGCTTTGGGTTTTAACGATCCTTTTTACTTTTCGAATTTCTTTAAAAAGCATACTAATATTTCGCCTAAAGCTTATAAAGAGCATCTATTGATATAATTCTACATGCTTTTTCCAGAATTCTCTATTTTTTAAAAATTGCCACTCTCCCATCTTTGTATTGTTATTATTTAAATGAATTTAAAAGCAATAAAAAATGGAAAAACAAATCACAAGAACAAGTGAAATCAATTGGAAACCACTTATAGAAGAAGGAGTAAACACTAACGGAATTTCTGTAAAAACTTTATGTTTTGACCCAATCGCAAAAAGACCGACGGCATTTTTATCCAAGTTTGAAGCGGGAGCTTCGTATCCAAATCACGTTCATCCTGCAGGCGAACAAATTTATGTTCTGGAAGGCGAAGTCCGTTCGGGAAAAGACGAATTAAAACAAGGCGACTATTTGTATATGCCTCCCGGAAGTACGCATTCTGTATATTCTAAAACAGGCTGTATTTTATTGTTTATCGTTCCTGAAGAGGTTGTGATTTTGAAGTAGAAAAAAAACCTTATTTTCGTTTTACTTTTAAACTTCTTATATAAAATCTATCATTAACTTAACCAATTAAAAATGAGCCAAAGCCTAAATTTATATCAAATTAACAAAAGCAATTTCGAAGAATTATCTAAAAACTATCAATCTTATAATTTAGATTTTAGTGATCATAATTCTTCAATATTTGAGCAGAATTATGAAGGTTTAATTTTTCTTTTTTCCACTTATTATAATCAGGAATTACCCGAATCTTTGGAGAAACTATTTTATCCTCAGGATTTTATTGGTGAAGAAATGAATATCAGCGATATTGATTTTGATAATATAGATGATTTTCCAGAAGCTTCTTCTACCTATTATTTAAATCCAGAAACTATAAAAGAGATCGATACAATTCTAAATTCAATTGAAAATGACATTATTTTAAGTTTTTATGATGCTGACAATTTTAATGCAAATGATATTTACCCAAACGCATGGCATAATGACGAAAGCGAAGATCAAGCTTTTAATAAAAGGCATTTAGAAGAAGGTTTGCAACTATTAAAAGAAACCATTTCTAAAGCAAAAAAGAATCAAAATTATATCTTATTTTTTGGCTGATAAATTACCTTATTTCAAATCCTTCTTAATCACCAAATATTTCAAATTAGTATTTCCAGCATTACTGATTCCGTGTTCGGCATTTGGCGGGCAGTATAAACTCGTATTTGGACCAACGACAACCGTTTTTCCGTCAAGGAAAAAAGAAGCAGCGCCTTCGAGAATATAGAAAAACTCTTCCTCTGGATGCTGATGCGGTGCGTGTGTCGATTTTCCAGGTTCGACGATGCTCATTTTAAGCGTGTTTTCCTGAGTGAAGTTTTTGTCGCCAAACCAATATTGGTAACCCACTTTGGTTTTGGTGGCTTTGTCTAATTCGAAATGATTGACGCAGTTTTCGATCGTGTATTTTATTTCTGCTGCTTTCTCTTTCGTTTCTTGTGCAAAAGCGGTTTGCTGCAGCAATAAAATAGCAATGGCGGTTTTTAGGATAGTTAGTGGTTTCATTTTTTTATTGTAATGTTACGAAAAAATGAGATTGGTAAAATAATTAAATCTGTTTATACTGATTTAAAAAAAGAAATACGAATTATAAAATTATCGTTCTTTTCTATTTAAAATTTCTATAAACCGTATTTTTATTGTTGATGAATTATCAAAAACGGTATTTCTAAATGCTGTTTTTCATACTTCCCATAATCCCGAAAGATATCCGAAATGATTCTCTAATAAAATTTGCAATCCAGAATAATTGCAGCGCAGCTTTATCCTTTTCCCGAAACTTCAGCATAGATCAGAAGGACAAACCAGGCTCAAAAATTCAATAAAAATTATAATTCTACAGATAAAAGCTCTTTTCCTAACGCATGTAATGCATTTTCTATTTTTAAACGCTGTTCCTGTTTTGGATTTCTATGTCCAGAAGCGTAATGCTGTATTTGCTTCTGATTAATACCTGTAATACGCTCCAGAGCAGAGTTTGTAAATATACCTTTGTAATAGCTTAATAAACTTGCTGTGTCAAATTTATATAGTAGTTCATATTCTTTATTTAGAAAATCTGGTTTATTAGCTCCATCAAGTTCTTTCAGGGTTTCTATACAATCTAATATATCTTGTTTGCATTGCTGAACCGTTTCGCCGCCGCCAACGATTGCTTTTTCATTTTCAGCATGAGCCCAAAAACCATCTTCGTTTCTTTCTATAATAATTTTAATTGTTTTCATTTCTAAATTCATCTTTTAAATTATAGTCCCATTTCTTTTCTGAGCTTCATTTCTAATCCTTTTCCCAATTCTTTAGACCCATGATTAGGAATTACAACTTGCTTACCGTCCTTTTCATAGATTTCATGACTTCCCTTACCTTGTCTTAAGAATACCCAGCCGTTTCTAACAGCTTCTCTTATAAACTCTCTCGATTTCATTTACAACATTTACAAAGATAGTAAAATTACTATCATAATATTAAAATTAAAAAAGCTAATATAGAAACAAAAATGGATAATTGTAAGAAAATATTTAAAAACCATATCTCTTAAACTTTATAAAGTTTTAAATGAAAAAATAAACGTTCTCTCCTAGCCCCGATCGAAATGGCATCCTTTTATGTCTCGTTTTTTTCAAACGAGACATAAAAGATATAATGGAGAGCGGGACAAATGGTCTAACAAAACGAAAAAATACTGCTCCTTAAAAAAATTACAATGACTACAGCTTCAATAAAATAAGGAGCTCGCAAAGCATTTCAGAAACACTTATTGTACGATAAGAAAATATTATGATAAAAATATTTCATAATTAGAAAAACCACCATACATTTGCCTAACAGTGTTAAACAATTTAATACTCGAATAAAATGGCTAGCAAAGATCGAATTTTAAGACAAAAAGAAGAGACAAGAAATAATATTCTTGGCGCTGCTTATGATATCGTAAAAGAAGAAGGCTGGAATGGTTTGAGTATGCGTAAAATTGCCGACAAGATCGAATATACTGCTCCTATTATTTATGAATATTTTTCGAATAAAGAAGCTATACTAGAAGAATTGACCGGCAAAGGTTTTGTAAAACTGACCAAAGAACTGCAAACTGCAATTGATAAGTTTGAAAAACCCGAAGACCAATTAGAAGCCATGTGGATGACGTATTGGGACTTTGCTTTTACTAATACTGAAATGTATCAGTTAATGTTTGGTGTCCAGATGACCTGCTGCGCACAGCGATGTTCGGCTCAAGAGGGACCTTACAAATTATTCACTCAGGTAATTGCTGAAGTAATGAAAGACAGCAATCCGAGTCAGGATATCATAAAACAAAAGTACTTCACTTTCTTTTCTGTTATTCATGGTTTAATCGCCATCAATATCATTAACAAAAGTGACATTTTAGAAACAATTAATGCCCAAATTTTGAAAGATGCCATTGGCGGTATCATCAAATCAATACAATAAAATTTTTTCAAGTTTTACTTAACGGTGTAAAATGATTTAAACGGGATAATGTAAAATCCCTTTTTTTTGTAACATTCACTTAACACTGTTAGAAAATTTAATAAAGGTAATAAAAGCTCTTTTTTTAGACTTTTACTTAACACTGTTAAATATTTTAATACCGATTTAGAAATAGATTTGGAAAGTATTGCTGTATGGAAGTTTGCGCAATTTTACTTAACAATGTTAGACAATTTAATATAATTAAATATGAATCCCGAGAATGCCAGAATACCAAATGAATTAATCCGAGAAAATGTTCAACCAATTAAAACCATAATGAAAATGAAAAATGTAATTATAACCAGTTTTATTCTGGCCTTAGTTTTAAGCAGCTGTGCCGATAAAAATCAGGCACCAACTGCTCCTCCTCCACCGGTTTTGCCTGTGTTGGCGATCACAAGTGCAAATACAACTACTGATGCTGAATATCCTGCTTCTATACAAGGAACTGTAGATGTTGAAATTCGTCCGCAGGTAAGCGGTAATCTAGACCGAATTTTTGTAGATGAAGGTGCTTATGTGAGTAAAGGACAAACTTTATTTAAAATTAATGAGCGTCCGTTTCGTGAGCAGTTAAACAATGCTTTGGCGAGTCTTCACGCAGCAGAGGCCGCTTTGATTAACGCAAACTTAGAGGTGGATAAACTGACGCCTCTTGTACAAAACAAAGTTGTTTCTGACTACCAATTGAAAACGGCTAAAGCTTCTCAAAAAATTGCTGCTGCTAATATCGAGCAGGCAAAAGCAATGGTAGGTTCTGCTAAAATTAATTTGGGATATACCAATGTTACGGCTCCAGTAAGCGGTTACATCGGAAGGCTTCCTAAAAAACAAGGAAGTTTGGTTTCGGCATCTGATGTTGAGGCTTTAACGACTCTTTCTGATGTACATGAAGTTTTTGCTTATTTCTCTTTGAGCGAGACCGATTTCATCAACTTTAAATCAAAATATGCTGGAAATTCTTTAGGCGATAAAATCAAAAAATTACCTCCTGTTAATTTGATTTTGGCTGACAACACTGATTATCCAAAAACTGGAAAAATCGATATGGTTGACGGTCAGTTTGATAAAACTACAGGTGCGATTACACTTAGAGCAACTTTCCCAAATGCAAACGGAACACTTCGTTCTGGAAACACCGGAAGAATCCGTTTAGGTTTAAATCACGACGATGCGATTTTGGTACCGCAGTCGGCTACAATAGAAATGCAGGATAAAGTATTTGTATTCACTGTTGGAAAAGACAACAAAGTAACCAAAATGCCAATTACGGTTGTGGGTAAAAACGGCACCAATTATTTAATTAAAGAAGGTGTAAAAACGGGTGATCAAATCGTATTAAGCGGTATTGACAAATTACAGGACGGACAGGCGATCCAGCCAGAGAAAGCTGCTAAAGTTGCCGAAGTAACTAACAAAAAATAATCAAAAGAAATAATGTTCAAAATATTTATACAAAGACCAGTACTGGCAACCGTAATCTCCATTCTTTTGGTGATCTTAGGGGTACTGGGTTTAACGAAACTGCCTTTACAACAGTTTCCAGATATTGCGCCTCCATCGGTTTTGGTAACGGCGGTATATCCGGGAGCGAATGCAGAAACGGTTTTACGTTCTGTGGCACCTTCTATCGAAGAGTCTATAAATGGGGTAGAAAACATGACTTACATGAGTTCTACTGCGAGTAACGATGGTACTTTGGCGATTACTGTTTTCTTTAAATTAGGAACAGATGCCGATCAGGCTGCGGTAAACGTACAGAATCGTGTGGCGCAGGCTACGAGCCAGCTTCCTTCAGAGGTTGTACAGCAAGGTGTGATCACGGCAAAACAACAAAACTCTTTCATCATGGCGATTGGTATGTATACCGATGATGAATCGAAGTACGATCAGACTTTTGTTGCAAACTACGCTCAAATTAATATTATACCGGAGTTAAAACGTATTCCGGGTGTGGGTTCTGCCAGTATTTTTGGTGGTGTAAAAGATTACTCGATGCGTGTTTGGTTAAACCCAACACAAATGGCAACTCATAATGTTACGCCAAGCGAAGTAATGGGAGCGATTCAGGATAAAAGTTTGGAAGCGGCTCCAGGGAAATTTGGAGAGCGAAGCAAAGAGGTTTTTGAATATGTTATCAAGTACAAAGGTAAACTTACCAAACCAGAAGATTATCAAAATATTGCCATTCGTTCTAACGCAGACGGTTCTGTTCTTCGTTTAAAAGATGTAGCAAGAGTTGAATTGGGTGCTTATTCTTACAACAGTTTAACACGTTTAAATGGTAAAAAAGGTATCGTAATTGGAGTGATTCAGTTAGCGGGTTCTAACTCGAATGATATTCAGATTGCGATCAACAAAATGATGGAAAAGGCTTCTAAAGATTTTCCAAAAGGCATACATCACAATATCTTTTACAGTACAAAAGTTTCTTTAGATCAATCTATCGAACAAGTTGAGCATACTTTATTAGAAGCTTTTATACTTGTGTTTATTGTGGTATTTATTTTCCTTCAGGATTTTAGATCAACTTTAATCCCGGCTATTGCTGTACCTGTAGCAATTTTAGGAACGTTCTTCTTCATGCAGTTATTCGGATTCTCGATTAACCTTCTTACGCTTTTCGCATTAATTCTGGCGATTGGTATTGTGGTTGATGACGCCATTGTGGTGGTCGAAGCCGTGCATGCGAAAATGGAGCACAAGCGCTTGTCTCCAAAAATCGCAACTCATGAAGCAATGCACGAAATCACGGGTGCTATTATCTCGATTACGCTGGTAATGGCTGCTGTATTCCTGCCGGTTGGTTTTATGGAAGGCTCAACAGGGGTTTTCTACCGTCAGTTTGCTTTTACGATGGCAATTGCAATTGTAATTTCGGCTGTTAATGCTTTGACTTTGAGTCCGGCGCTTGCTGCTTTATTCTTAAAAGACAATCACGCAGCGCACGATCACAATGCGTCTTATGAGAAAAAAGGATTTAAAGAGAAATTCTTTACCGCTTTTAACAGCAGTTTTGAATCTTTGACCAACCGTTACGTAGGCGGATTGAAATTCTTAATCAGAAGAAAATGGTTGAGTTTAGGCGGATTGGCTTTAATTACTCTGGCAACTGTTTTATTGGTAAAAACAACTCCAGCAGGATTTATTCCGACAGAAGATCAAGGATTTATCGCGATTGCTGTGAATACGCCATCGGGAACTTCGCTTGACGGAACTCAAAAAGTAATGACCGAAGCTGAAAATACTTTAAGAGGTTTAGATGCTTCTCGATTTGTAACAGCGATTTCTGGTTTCAACTTATTGACCAATTCAACAAGTCCATCATCTGCAGTTGTTTTCGTATTGCTTAAACCAAATGAAGAACGCGGTGATATTAAAAACATTGACGAAATCATGAATCAGGTTCGCGGTAAACTGGGCGCTATTTCTGGCGGAAGTTTCTTCGTATTCAGTTTCCCAACCGTTCCTGGATTTAGTAACGTTGAAGCTTTGGATTTGGTTCTTCAAGATAAAACAGGAGGAAAGCTGGATAAATTCTCTGGAATCTCTCAGAATTTTATCGGCGAATTAATGAAACGTCCAGAGATTGCAGTTGCTTTTACCAGTTTCAAAGCAGATTATCCGCAATTACAATTGGATATCAATGATGAAAAAGCAAATCAATTGGGTGTTAATGTAAAAGACATTTTACAAACCATGCAGGCTTATTTTGGTAGTGCACAGGCTTCAGACTTTAACCGATTTGGTAAATATTACCGTGTCGTAGTTCAGGCTGATATTGCTGACAGAGCCGACCCAACCGCAATTGACCGTGTTTTTGTTAAAAATAAAAACGGCGAAATGGTGCCGATAAATACATTAGTAAAACTAACTCGTATTTACGGTTCAGAAACCGCTTCTCGATATAATTTGTTTAACTCAATTTCTATTAATGCGATTCCGAAACCAGGATTTAGTTCTGGAGATGCCATTAAAGCAATTGAAGAAGTAGCAGCACAACAATTGCCTGCAGGTTACGGGTTTGAATTCTCGGGCCAAACGCGTGAAGAGATTTCTTCTGGAGGACAGTCTGCAACTATATTTTTACTGTGTTTGATATTCATTTATTTCCTACTTGCTGCACAGTACGAAAGTTACATTCTGCCTCTGGCTGTAATCTTGTCAATCCCTGCAGGTATTTTTGGAGTATTTGTGGCAATTGGTTTAACTGGAATCGAAAACAACATTTACGTTCAGGTTGCCCTTGTCATGCTGATCGGATTGCTCGCTAAAAATGCCATCTTGATTGTGGAGTTTGCGGTTCAAAAACGAAAATCGGGACAAGCCTTAGTAAAAGCTTCTATCGACGCTGCAAAATTACGTTTGCGACCAATTATCATGACGTCTCTTGCTTTTATTGTTGGTCTAGTACCTATGATGAGCGCCAAAGGGCCATCTGCACAAGGAAATCACTCAATCAGTATTGGAGCTGCGGGAGGAATGATTTCGGGAGTAATCCTCGGATTATTTATCATCCCGGTATTATTTATCGTATTCCAATATTTACAAGAGAAATTCAGCGGCAAACCAATCGCTGTAATTCATAACGAAGAAAAATAAAAAATGGAAAATTATATAACGACAGCCCTAGTGGCAATAATAGTGGGCATCGCCTATATATCGTACAGAATTTCAAAAGATCTGGAAACCAGAAAAGAGCCTTGTACAGAAATTTAATAAAAAGACAATGAAAAATTATATAACCAAAATCGTGACCTTCGCCATTCTGATCACGACTTTAATATCCTGCAAAGTCTCGAAGGATGTTGAAACTCCAAAAGATGCATTTCCTGAAAATTTCAGGAATGCATCGGTTTCGAGTGATACAACAAGTATTGCCGATTTGGAGTGGAAGAACTTTTATACCGAACAAGATATTATCAAATTGATTGACAGCGCGATTGCCAGAAATAACGATCTGCAGATTGCCCAAAAGAATATCGAAATCGCGCAATACCGTTTTACGCAGTCTAAATGGGGAAATGTGCCTCAGGTTAATTTATTTGTAAATGCAAGCACCAGCAATCCGTCTGATAACAGTTTTACCGGAATGAACTTGAATCAGGCTTTGGGTCAAAAACACATTGACGATTATTCTGCCGGAGCTTCACTTTCTTGGGAAGCTGATATTTGGGGAAAGATCAGAAACCAAAAGAAAGGCGCTTATGCAGGATATCTTCAGTCTGAAGAAGTAAAAAAAGCATTGCAAACCAATATCATTGCTAATGTTTCAAGAGGATATTACAATCTTTTAATGCTGGATGCACAGTTAGAAATTGCCAGACAAAACCTGAAATTAAACGACAGTACAACCAACATTATTAAATTGAAGTACGATGCCGGTCAGGTTACTAGTTTAGCGATTCAACAGTCTGAAGCACAAAAATTAAATTCAGCGCAATTGATTCCCTTATTGGAGCAGAATATTGCGATTCAGGAAAATGCTTTGAGTGTTTTGACGGGTTCTTTTCCGAATTCGAAAGAAAGAACCATTCGTTTAAGCGCGATTGAAGTAAAACACAATACTGCAATCGGAGTTCCATCTTCATTAGTAAGCAGAAGACCTGACGTAAAAAGTGCCGAATTAGCGCTTCAAACTGCAAATGCAAACGTAGGAATCACAAAAGCAGATTTATATCCCGCTCTTAGAATTACAGCGCAGGGCGGTGTAAACTCTTTTGAAACCAGCAGCTGGTTTACTATACCGGCTTCATTATTCGGAACGGTTGCGGGCGGTTTAACACAGCCAATTTTGAACAATAAAAAAGTGAGAACGCAATATAATATCGCTGTAGCGGAAAGAGAAAAAGCAGTCTTGAGCTTTAGACAACAGGTTTTAATCGCTGTCAGCGAAGTTTCTGATGCTTTGGTTAAAGTAGAGAAATTACAGCAGCAGGAAACTTTTTTAAACGAAAAAGTAAAAACTTTACAACAGGCCATCAAGAATTCGAATCTGCTTTTCAAAAACGGAATGGCAGAATATCTTGAAGTGCTGACTGCACAGGCAAATTTATTGCAAAGCGAGTTGGAACTGGCAGACATAAAAAGACAACAATTAACAGCCAATACTGATTTGTACCGTGCTCTAGGCGGCGGCTGGAAATAATACCCGTTACCCGTTAATTATTTATTTTTTGAGATGAAAACGCTGTGAGACCTTCGGGTTTCATGGCGTTTTTTTAGTTTAACCGCAAAGAACGCAAGGGTTTACGCAAGGTCCGCTAAGTTTTTTTTAGCTCTCGCAGATTTTGCAGATTGAGCAGCTATTTTTCGCTGAGTCGCAAAGGTTTGTTTCACGCAGATTTAAAAAGATTTAAGCCGATTTAAGAAGATAATTTACTACGACTCAAAAAAAAAAATCTGCAAAATCTGCGAGAGTTTTTTTTATCTTACTTTATGTCATGCTGAGCGAAGTCGAAGCACTCCCAAAGTTATTAAGGTCTTCGACTTCGCTCAGACTGACAATCATATATATTTTGTAAAATCGGGAAGGATTATTTTCACGCAGTTTAAAAAGATGTAAGCAGATTTATGAAGATAATTTACTACGACTCAAAAAAAATCTGCTCAATCTGCAAAATCTGCGAGAGTTTTTTTTATCTTACTTTATGTCATGCTGAGCGAAGTCGAAGCACTCCCAAAGTTATTAAGGTCTTAGACTTCGCTCAGACTGCCAATCATATATATTTTGTAAAATCGGGAAGGTTTATTTTCACGCAGATTTAAAAAGATCTAAGCAGATTTATGAAGATAATTTACTACGACTCAAAAAAAATCTGCAAAATCTGCAAAATCTGCGAGAGTTTTTTTAAACTTATTTTATGTCATGTTTTGATGTCATGCTGAGCGAAGTCGAAGCACTCCCAAAGTTATTAAGGTCTTCGACCTCGCTCAGACTGACAATCATATATATATTGTAAAATCGGGAAGGTTTATTTTCACGCAGATTTAAAAAGATTTAAGCCGATTTTTGAAGATAATTTACTACGACTCAAAAAAAATCTGCTCAATCTGCAAAATCTGCGAGAGTTTTTTTTATCTCATTTTATGTCATTGAGAGGAACGAAGCAACCACACTAGCATCAAATGAATTTGCTTCATTCCTCAGAATAATAAATCTGACTCAAAATTTCGCTATTTTTGGTAAGTTTAAAAATTACATAATGATTTCTAACCAACAGAAATACCTCAATCAATTAAAACAAACCATCGAAAGCTACTCTCCTATTTCTCAAAATTCATGGCAATTAATTGAAAACATCACCGAATTTCAAACTTTAAAAAAAGGAGAAACGTTGTTGCAAAACGGAGAAATCGCTAAAAATCTTCATTTTATAGCAGAAGGAATTTTGAGAGCTTTTATCACAGACGAACAAGGAAATTTCTATAACAAAAACCTCTTTTTACAAAACTCGTTTGCAGGTTCTAAAGTGTCCTTACTACAAGAAACCCCTTCTCATTTTTCAATCGAAGCTTTAGAAGACTGTATTTTAATCAACCTCAATTATAAAAAATACATTGCGCTGGTTTATCAAAATGATGATCTCAAAAACTTCTATATTGCCCATTTAGAAAAAAACTGGATTATTGAAAAAGAACAAAGAGAAGTAGCTCTGGTCATGGAAAATGCGACCGAAAGATATGTCAGCCTTTTAGATAAACATCCTGATATTGCAGAACGCGTTCCGTTGCTGCATATTGCATCGCATTTAGGCATTACACCCACGCAGTTAAGCCGAATCAGAAAAAGTTTAGAAAAAGATTTGTAAATCAACATATGTAAAGGTTTTCCAGAAAAGCCGTCTTTATCTTTGCTGTATTATTTAAAATGAATCATCACAATGAAAAATACCAATCTCATCAAAGATAATATCGACAACCTTACTTCTTTTTGGAAAACTGTCGGAAATCCTTTCCTAGCTTATCACCAAAACAATTCTTTTGAATACTGTAAAATAGAAAATTCCGGCTGGCCCAATAAATTATGGTTTAAAGAAGATATAACCCCTGACGCTCTTCCGAAAATTATTGAAACTGTAGAAAGTAATTCAGGTTTAGTGATTCCGTATTGGGATATTTTTGAAAGTAATTCTAATACCCTTTTGAAAGAAAACGGATTTCAAATCAAAACCGAACAAGTGGGAATGTTTTTAAAACTCAATCAAAAATTTGAACTTCAAAAAGAGCTGCGTTTTAAAAAAGTATCAACCGAAGAAGACGCCAAAATTTGGTCTGCTATTTATCCAGATGCTTTTGGTTATGTCATCAGTAAAGAAATCTTAATTCAGGATTATCAAAATACTCATTTCTATTTGGTCTCTCTAGATAAAAAACCAATCGGAACTTTTATGCTTTATCAAACTAACAAAAACATGGGAATTCATGGCGTTGGCGTTATTCCCGAAATGAGAAGAAAAGGTTTTGCAGAAGAAATTATGAAATATGCTCTGAATCTTTCTATTGATTTGAATACTGAAACTGCACATTTACAAGCTTCTGCAATGGGAAAAGATATTTATACCAGATTGGGTTTCGAGGATTTATATTTGATTAAGAATTATTTTTTGAACGTGTAAGTTTCGGACGCCGATAAAACGGATTCGCTTTCGCGAAAGACACGGATGAAACGGATTTTTTTCTTACTTCACGTTTGAGTTCTTCTAAGCAAAGTTGAAGTATTCGAAGTAAACTCTTCCACAAACCAATAAACAAATCTTGTCCCAAATGCCCCCAAAATAGTCGTAAATGCGTATTTCTTTTCAATAGAACAATTAGTTACATTTGTAATACATTAACTAATAACCATTTAAAACAAATACCTAATGAAAACAACAAAAATCATTTTCTGGACTACTACTATTCTTATTTTCTTATTTGAAGGCGTTATGCCCGCATTTACCTCACAGACAGAAATGGCAAAAACGGGTATCAAACATTTGGGTTATCCAGAGTATTTTGGAAACGCTTTAGTCGTATTTAAGGTACTTGGTGCTTTGGTATTAATTATTCCAAATGTTTCTCGACGTGTCAAAGAATGGGCATATGCAGGATTTGCTTTCGATTTTATTTTTGCCTCAATAAGCCATTTTGCTGTTGACGGAATTGATATTCAAGGTTTCTTTCCTTTGATTGTTTTCGCTGTTCTAATCGCTTCTTATGTAACATATCATAAAATACAGCGTTATAAAAACATTGCACTCTAAAACAAAACTTTATGATTGAAGTTTTTAAAACCAATGTTCAGGAAGAATCTCAATGTAAAATAATCATTGAGAAACTTCTGGAGCATTTTCCAAACAGCGCTATCAATTTCGATTTAGAAGATTGTGATAAAATACTCCGTATTCATTCGTTATCAATTTCAAATCAAAAAATAATTGATCTCCTAACCTCTTACGGTTATCATTGTGAAGTATTGGATTAATTCCAAAACACTCTTAAATATTTGATTTTTAAATATTTAAAAAATATTGTATATTTGAGTATCTATCCTTTTCAAAAAATATACAATGAACTTACCCAACGAACATCAAACAATCATGCCTTATTTAATTTTACAAGGCGCTGCAAAATTCATCGATTTTACTAAAAATGTTTTTGACACTGTCGAAACCAATACAAAATCGATACGTTCTGACGGTTCTATAATGCATGCCGAAATTACGTTGAACGGCAGCACGATCATGGTTACCGACGAGATTACAGATTGGGGAAAACAAACTGCAAACTTATTTATTTACGTTCCGAATGCTGATAAAACCTATCAGAAGGCTTTAGAAAATGGAGCCGTAAGTTTAATGGAATTAAGCGATCAGGATTATGGCAGAACTTGTGGTGTAACAGATCCTTTTGGAAATGTTTGGTGGATTACATCGGTAATTAGTTAAACTATACATTGGTATTTGTCAAATGATCTAATTAATTAAATCGTTGAAAATGAAAAGCGCACTTCAAAATACTATTTTAGCAACTTATGATGCGTTGTGCGAAACTCTTTCTGGAGCTTCTCAGGAAGAAATTAATACCATCCTATTTGCAGGAAGCTGGACAGCTGCACAAACTGCACAGCATATTATACTGAGTTGTTCTGGTTTACCAACGCTTTTTGCTGGAAAAACCGAAAAAACAACTCGTAAAGCAGACGAAAATGTTAAACAGCTTGATGGTATTTTTTTGGATTTTAAAAAGAAATATCAGTCTCCTGAAAATATAAAACCTGCAGCAATTGATTATGATAAAGAGGCTTTACTTCTTTCAATAAAAAAAATACAAAGCGATCTGTTTCACGATGCAGCAAATTACGATCTTACGTTAACTTGCCTGGATGCAAAAATACCCGGATTTGAAAATTTTACCATTTACGAGTGGATTCATTTTGCTATTGTACACACACAAAGACATACCCGCCAATTAAAAAATATACTTGAAGAAATTAGAAAGTCCTAAATCAAAATTAATTTTTAATTTAAAACATCTTTCTATGAAATCAAAAGCTAGAACCGTTTTTTCATCTGGTTTGACCGCTGGAATTTTAGACATTACGGCCGCGATATTGGTTTACGCTGTAATTCTTCATAAAACTACGGCCGAAAAACTGCTGCAGTCTATTGCAAGCGGTATTTTTAAAAAAGAAGCCTATACCGGCGGTCCCGAAATGGCCGTCGTGGGTCTGGGGCTGCATTTTTTAATTGCATTTATTTTTGCTTGGTTTTATTTTAAGATATTCCCGTATATTCCGTTTTTCAAAATAAATACAGTTTTATCTGGAGTCACCTATGGCTTTTTTGTTTGGGTGGTAATGAATCTTATTGTGCTCCCTATTGTATTTCCTGTTCTTCCAGAAAAAAAACTTGACTTTCCGCTTTTACTTTCTATTTTAATAATTATCTGCTGTGTCGGGATGCCGATCGCTTTTATTACGCGAAAGTATTATGCAAAATGGATTTAAAACAAACACGTAAAATTTTTTTAAGGCGAGGTATTGCAGAAAGTTCACATAGCAGCTTTAAAACATCAAAAAGCCCAAAAATCAAACTGCATAACACAATCCAACCTTTGAGCTTTTGTTTTTTTAGAACTTGATCTAGTCCCTAATAGAAAGACTACACTTTTCTTCTTCCTGTTATCAGCGAAATAATAAATAACACTAAAAATATAAAGAATAAAACTTTTGCGATACTCGCGGCTCCGGCGGCTATTCCTCCAAAACCAAATATTCCAGCAATAATTGCCAAAATTATAAAGATAACTGTCCAGCGTAACATATATTTAGATTTAAGTTTGTAAATTAAGAGTTTTACACTCTCCTGTGATTTTTTCAAAAGTATTTTATTCCTACAAATCTTGTTAACTCAAAACCACATTCGATTAACTCAATAAACTAAAAATCAATTTAAAGCCTCAATATTGTAGAATTAATTCTTACACTTACAGAATTCCCACATTTATGCTTTTGAGTTAATTTTTTGATCGATTGGATTAATTGCAGCTTTATTCGTAAAGTAATTTAGTTGAAAATTTAAAGCATAGGCGTAAACTCTGTACGACCCGCTATCTATTATAATTACGATGCTAAAGATGATAAATCGAGGCAAATTTGAACCTTAACGAGTTATTAACCGAAATAAAACAGAATCTCCATGAAGACGATATCAAATAAATCTAAAATAGTATTTTTATCTACTTTCCCGCCGACACAATGCGGCATTGCAACTTATACACAAGACACCATTAAAGGTATTACAGATGTTTACGGCAAGTCTATATCTTGTGAAATCTGCGAATTGGTAAAAGAACCAGCAGCAGCACCTAAACATGCTTATACGCTCAACACCACAAATAGAGAAGAATATGCAAAAATTGCCGAAGAAATTAATGCAGATGAAAATGTAAAACTAGTTCATATTCAGCATGAATTTGGTTTGTTTTCTGGAAATTACGGAGACTATCTTTTAGATTTTTTAAATGTTCTTAAAAAGCCGGTTACGTACACTTTTCACAGTGTAATTCCGAATCCAAATAATGAATTAAGAGATTTTGTAAAGTTATTAATGAGCTACAGCAATGCTGGTTTTGTAATGACGAACAGATCTAAAGAAATATTAGTAAACGATTACGAAATTGATGAAAAAATAATTACTTGTGTGCCTCATGGAACCCATATTGTGATTTACGAAACTCCAGAAAATGCCAAAGAAAAATTTGGAATTCAGGACCGAATGGTTCTTTCTACTTTTGGTCTTTTGGGTGAAGGTAAAAATATCGAAACAGGACTTCAGGCTCTTCCAAAAATTATCGAAAAAGCACCAAACGCTTTATATCTTATTATCGGAAAAACACATCCTAATTTGATAAAAGACGGTGTTGATACTTATAGAGATAAACTAGAAGGCATTGTTGCAGATTTAAATCTTAAAGACAATGTTCGATTCATTAATGAATATTTAGATACAGACGAGCTTTTAGAATACTTAAAAGCGACAGACATCTATATGTTTACCTCAAAAGATCCTAATCAGGCAGTAAGCGGTACCTTTGCCTATGCCATGAGCTGTGCCTGCCCGATTGTAGCATCAAAAATCCCGCATACAAAAGAAGTTTTAACTCCAGATTCAGGTATTTTAGTTGATATCGGAGACGTCGATCAATTCGCGGAAGCGGCAATAAAATTAATTGCAGACGAAAACTTGAGAAACGAAATGGGTATTAACGGCTTTACCAAAATGCGTGCTTCGTCTTGGGAAAACGCTGCCATTACACACATGAATACCTATAAAAAATTAATCGAAAAGCCGGCAGAAATCAAACACAGTTATCCGCCGATTCAATTAAGACATGTTAAAAAAATGACTACCGATCTTGGAATCATTCAGTTTAGCAAAATATCAATTCCAGATTTAGATTCTGGCTATACGCTAGACGATAATGCACGTGCTTTAGTTGCTTTTTGTATGCATTATAAATTAACGCAAGACAAAGACGATCTAGGATATATTTTAATTTATCTTGATTTTATTCTGCGTTGTCAGAAACCAAAAGGAAACTTCATTAACTATGTTGATCAGGAAAACAGAGAACATATCGAACAAAATGCCGAAGTCAATCTTGAAGATTCAAATGCAAGAGCGATCTGGGCTTTAGGAACTGTAGTTTCTATGACGGATATTTTGCCAGAAGCGATTGTCAAAAAAGCGTCAAAATGTTTGTTGAACTCTTTAAAATGGGCAGAAAATATTCAATCGCCTCGTTCTATTGGTTTTGCAACAAAAGGATTGTATTTGTACCATACAGCAGTTCCAAATTTATACATTGCAGCGATCATCAATAAATTGAATGCAAAACTATTGGCGAATTATGAAGATCATGCTTCTGAAGAATGGAAATGGTTTGAAAATTATTTGACTTACGGAAACGGAGTATTACCAGAATCTATGCTTTATGCTTATTTGGTAACCAACAAACCTGTTTACAAAAAAGTAGCAATGGATTCTCTTGATTTCTTATTGTCTAAAACGTTTGTCAATAAAAATTTCAAGGTAATTTCTAACAACGGCTGGTACCATAAAGATTCAGAACCGCAGGAATACGGAGAACAGCCAATTGATGTTTCGTATACAATACAGACCTTAAACTCTTTTTACAAAGCATTCAGCATTCCAGAATACAAGCATAAAATGAAAAAAGCCTTTGATTGGTTTTTAGGTAAAAATCATTTAAATCAAATTATGTACAATCCTGTGAGCGGAGGCGGTTACGACGGCTTGGAAAAAGAAAATGTAAACTTGAACCAAGGTGCAGAATCAACTGTTTGTTATTTAACAGCACGATTGATTATGGAAAATCTTAAAATGTCAGATACGAAAGTGATTCCGCTGATAAAAAGCAGAAGCGGTGTTGCGATCAACTCATAAACAATATACTCCGAAAACTAGCCAAATACTTGTTTTTTAACCCGGAAAATCCCTTTCTTAATGAAAGGGATTTTTTGTTTACAGACGCCTCTAACGTAGGTTTCAGACATTTATTGTGTTGATTCGGTGAAAATTATATAACGTTCTAAAAAAATGGTGTAAGATTTTTAGTGTTTTATTAAGGTAACTTTCCTATACAAAATCGCAAAAGACGTTTTTTACATGACTTGCTGATTTTCACCAAAATAACATTCACGCTAAAAACATAAATATTTTGATTCTAAGTATAAAAAATATATTCGCCGAAATAGGAGAAACTACTTTGTTCGCAAAGAAGTTTTTTAAGGAGGTTTTTATCCCGCCTTATGAAACCAAAGAATTCTTAAAACAATGTTATGTTATTGGTTACAAATCCCTGCCTTTGGTAGCCATAACAGGGTTTATTATGGGTTTGGTGCTTACATTGCAATCCCGCCCTACGCTGGTCAAATTTGGCGCAGAATCCTGGCTTCCGGGAATGGTGGCTTTATCCTTAATCAGAGAAATAGCTCCCGTAATTACTGCATTGATCTGCGCAGGAAAAATTTCGTCTGGTATTGGAGCCGAATTAGGATCAATGAAAGTAACCGAACAAATTGATGCGATGGAAGTTGCAGCAATCAATCCTTACAATTATTTGGTTGTTACACGAGTTTTGGCCTGTACCTTAATGATTCCCATTTTAGTCTTTTTTGCAGATGCAGTCGGAATTATCGGAGGTTATGTTGGGATTAATATCCACGGCGATGTCAATTTTTACCGATTCTTAACTCAAATTATTCAGTCTCTGGAATTTCTTGATTTATTTCCAGCAACATTAAAAACTTTCTTTTTCGGTTTTTTTATCGGAATGATTGGCTGTTTTAAAGGTTTTAATGCCTCAAACGGAACAGAAAGTGTGGGACGCGCTGCAAACTCAGCAGTAGTTACAGCTTCATTAAGCATTTTTATTATTGACATGGTAGCAGTACAAATAACCGATTTATTCTTTTGAGATGATTAAAGAGAAAAAACATAAAGACCCAAGAACAAAAGAAATAGAACAGACTCCGATTATTGAAATCAAGGACCTGCATAAAACTTTTGGCACAGACAATACCGTATTAAAAGGTGTCAGTCTTACGCTGTACAAAGGCGAAGATCTAGTGGTTTTAGGACGCTCTGGATCTGGAAAATCTGTAACTATAAAATGTATTGTGGGATTGATTGAACCTGATAAAGGTGAAATAAAAGTATTTGATGAGAATGTTCTCAATATCCCTAAAAGTGAGCTGAATGCCATAAGGGTAAAAATTGGTTTCTTGTTTCAAAGCGGGGCCTTATACGATTCGATGTCAGTTCGAGAAAATCTGGCTTTTACTCTAACCAAACATAAACGAGATTTAACTGCTGAAGAAATTGAAAACGAAGTAATTGAAGCACTTGATAATGTAGGCTTAGCCGATGCAATTGATAAAATGCCATCAGAACTTTCGGGAGGAATGAAAAAGAGAATCGGCCTTGCCCGTACTTTAATTTTAAAACCTGAAATTATTCTGTATGATGAACCTACAACGGGGCTGGACACCATAACATCAAGAGAAATAAGCGAATTGATTTTGGACATTAAACACAAACAGAAAACCTCGTCGATTATCATTACACACGATATGGCTTGTGCCAAATTAACCGCCGACCGCATTGTTGTTTTAAAAGACGGTGTCATACATGCCGAAGGAACTTACGAAGAATTAGAAAAAAACGAAGACGAATGGGTACGCTCATTTTTTGAATAAAAGCAAAATAAATAATAGAAATCATGGAAAAGCAATCGGGATATACTTGGAAATTAGGAATGTTTGTAGCAATTGGCTTACTTCTTTTTATAATGGCCATATATTTTATAGGAAAACAAAAAAATCTCTTCGGTTCAACCTTTCATATTACTTCACAGTTTAAAACCGTAAGTGGTTTAGAAGTAGGAAATAATGTTCGTTTTTCGGGTATTAATGTGGGAACGGTAGAACAAATAAAACTAATCAACGACTCTTCTGTGGTAGTTGTTTTGGTTATGAAAGAAGATGTTCGAGAATTTATTAAATCAGACGCCACTGCCAGTATTGGTTCTGACGGATTAATGGGCGATAAAGTCCTGACTATTTCCCCTGGAACAAAATCAAAAAAAATAATCGAAGATAATGGGCAGATCGCTTCTGTCGACGGAATTGAAATGAATGATATTATGAAAAGCGTTAAGAAAAGCGTTGATAATGTCGGCGTAATTTCAGACGAACTTGCCATTTTCAGTCACAGTATGAATAATGGAAACGGTGCTTTAGCACGATTAGTCAAAGATGATAAGATGGCCAACAGCGTTTCTAATACACTTAATAATCTTGAAAGCGGGACAAAAGGTTTTAGCGACAATATGGAAGCCGCAAAAAGTAATTTCCTTTTAAGAGGTTACTACAAGAAAAAAGCAAAAGAAAAAGCTAAAAAACAAGAAGAAATAAAAGAGAAAAAAGAAGAGCAGCAAGAAAAAGCGGCTAAAGAAAAAGAACAAAAAGAAAAAGAGTTGAAGGAGCAGAAAGAAAAAGAAGAAAAAGAAAAACAGAAACAAGAAGAAGCTAAAAAGAAAGGATAGCATTCTAAATTCTAATCTTGAGTGATTTAGAAAGATTGAAAAAAATCTAAAATTAAGATTTTAAGAAACAGTTCTATTAAAATACAACCATTGCTTATAACTTATAACCAAAATGGTACCGCAGTTATTTTTATACTTTCAATCTTTAACCTCTAGCTTTTCTTGTTTACGTACAACAATAAAAACTTACCTATATGCCTAGTTCAATTAAACATACCGCCTTAAAAGTTTTAAAAATCACTGGAATTTCAATTGCAGTGATTTTGTTTTTGTTATTTATTATTCCCTTGCTTTTTCCCGGAAAAATTGCTTCTGAAGTAAAGAAGATAGCCAACGAACGTTTGGATGCTAAACTCGATTTTACCAATTCTAAACTTTCTTTTTTTACCCATTTTCCTTCGCTGACGGTTTCACTCGACAATTTGTCGCTTACAGGTTCGGCACCTTTTAGCAATGATCCTTTATTAAGAGCTGAGGAAGTGGCTTTTGGAATCAACTTAAAAAGATTGATTTTTGATAATGAAGTAAAAATTAACAAATTGTACGTTTCTGATGCTTTGATCAATGTCATGGTAAATGAAAAAGGTCAGGCCAATTACAATATTTATGTTGCTCCAGAAAAAAGAAAAGACGAGAAAGAAGAAAAACCAGAAGAAGGAACAGCAATTCGATTGGAACGAATCGACTTAAAAAACTGTCATGTGAAATACAACGATCGTTCAGCAAAAATTTTGGTTGATGCCCAAGGATTTAATTATGTTGGAAAAGGAAATCTCAGCGAAGATATTTTTGACCTTGCCACCGATGCTAAAATTGATGTTCTCGATTTTTATTACGATCGCACAGGTTATTTAAGAAAGAAAAAAGTACAAGCCGATTTGATCACGCGAATTAATACCAATGCGTTATCATTTATTCTGCAAAAAAATGAATTGCATATTAATAAACTGCCTTTAAAATTTACGGGACTTTTTACCATTTTAAGAGACGGTTATAAAATCAATATCAAAGCGGCGTCCGAAAATACAACCGTAAAAGATTTACTTTCGGTGATGCCTCCCGAATACCTTACTTGGCTTGAAAAAACCGAAATTTCTGGAAGAAGTGACTTAACACTTTCTTTTAAAGGAGATTATAATGTTTCCAAAAAACAAAAACCAAATTTAGCATTCAACCTAAAAATAAAAGAAGGCGCTGTAAATTATCAAAACGCTCCTGTACCATTGACCGATTTTCAAATGGATTTGAATGCGCTGCTTCCGTCCTTAGATACCGAACAATTATTAGTGAACCTAAGAACATTAAAGTTTAAAGTTGGAGAAAAAGACTATTTTAATGCGTATCTGCACAGCAAAGGTTTAAGCGAGATGTCGATAAATGCAAGTGTAAAGGGTGCATTAGATCTTGCTGTTGTAGATGCTGCATTAGGTTTAAACAATGTGGATGTAAAAGGAATTTTAAAAACCGATATTAAGGCCAGAGGTACATTCAGCAGCTCCAAAAAGTTATTTCCAAAAACCATTGGCGGTATTTCGCTTCGTGGCGGCTGGCTTAAAACAAAATATTATCCAAACCCGATCACCAATATCACTTTTATCGCCAATGTGCTCAACAAAGCTGGGACGTTTGAAGATTTAATTGTCGCTGTATCTCCTGCTTCTTTTGTATTTGAAGGAAATCCAGTTTACATCAATGCTGCATTGTCCGATTTCAGCGACTTGGCTTACAATGCCAAGATTAAAGGTGAATTGAACGTTGGGCGAATTTATCAGGTTTTCTCTCAAAAAGGCCTCGACGTTACGGGTTATGCCAAAGCCGATCTTTCGCTCAAAGGAAAACAAAGTTATGCCACTACAGGCCAATATAATAAACTCGACAATCGAGGTACTTTGATATTGAAAAATATTAAAGCAACCTCCGAATTATTTCCAAAGTCTTTCTTTATCAAACAGGGAAATTTCCGTTTTCAAAATGAAAAAATGTGGTTTGAAAAATTCAATGCTTCTTACGGAAAATCAGATTTTGATATCAATGGTTATCTGCTGAATACGATAAATTATTTCTTAGAATCTAACGGAACATTGAGCGGTAATTTCAACTTAAAATCAAAATTGATCAATGTGGACGAATTTATGGCGCTCGAAAAAGGCGAAAATAAAGATCGTACAAATGCGGTTGAATACGCCAAAGAAGATCATCCTAAAATGAGCGGTGTTGTTATTATTCCTAAAAACCTGAATGTGAGCTTAAATGCAAATGCAGACAAAGTAGAATACAACGGATTGACTATCAATAAGCTTACCGGAAAAACAATTGTTAAAAAAGAAGGATTTTCCTTAGAAAATGTTACCTTTAATATAATTGACTGTATTGTTGGAATTGATGCTTCATACAAAGACGAATCCCCCACTTCGGCACATTTTGATGCACACTTCCGTGCTAAAGATTTTGATGTACAACGCGCCTATAAAGAGATTCCGATGTTTCATGATATGGTTACCGCTGCTGAAAAAGCACACGGAATCATTTCTGTAGACTATAAAATTAAAGGAGATTTAGACGGAAACATGAGTCCTATTTATGCTTCGCTTGCAGGCGGCGGTACGCTCAATCTGCGCGATGTAAAAATACAAGGCTTAAAATTATTTGACGGAATCAGTTCTAAAACCGGCCAAAACGGTTTGAACAATCCAGACATGAAAGGAATCGAAATTAAATCGACGATTGATAACAATCTTATTCGTATCGAACCTTTTACGTTCACTGTGGCTGGCTTTAAACCTACTATAAAAGGCACCACTAGTTTTGACGGTCTTTTGGATCTAAGAATGCGTTTAGGACTTCCGTTGTTTGGTATTATCGGTTTTCCTATTGTAATTACAGGAACACACGAAGCGCCAAAAATTAAAATATTTAGTAAAACCGGCCAGGAAATAAACGAAGCTGTATACGACGAAAAACACAATAAAGTGATCAAGAAAGAAAAAGTCAGCAAGAAAACTAAATAAACTCTAATGAGTGATAAAAAACAAAATAGCAGTGCATTTGAAAAGTTTGCTTCGAAAGTCTCGAAAGCAGCCGGAAGTACTACAGCTTTTATAGGAGCATTTGTTATCGTGCTGGCTTGGGGAATTTCAGGACCTATCTTTGATTACTCCGAAACCTGGCAGCTGGTGATCAATACGGGAACTACCATCATCACTTTTTTAATGGTATTTCTTATTCAGAAAGCACAGAATAAAGATTCACTGGCCATTCAGCTAAAATTAAATGAGCTTGTGGCCTCAAACGAATTCTCGAGCAACAGCTTAGTAGATATCGAAAGTATGACCGAAGAAGAAATGATCATTGTACAAAAATACTACCACCGATTAAGCGAACTGGCTAAAAAAGAACAAAGCATCCGGACTTCGCATTCTATTGCAGAAGCACACGAATTACACGAACGCAAACAAAAAAATGTAAAACCCAAAACAACCAAAAAGAAAAATAACACAACCAAAACCATCCCTAAAAACACAACCAAAAAATGAAATTACGTTCTATAGAAACTTACTGGCCGATCAAAAACGCGCTGAAGCAAAGTTATCCTTCTCTGGAGTCTGATTTAAACACCGCCATACTCATTATTGGCGGTGGTATTACCGGCGCATTAATCGCCTACAAATTGATCAATGAAGGAAAAAAAATCATCTTAGTAGACCGCCGTGATGTAGCTGGAGGAAGTACAGCAGGAAGTACGGCGCTGCTGCAATACGAAATTGACGTTTCGCTGCATGACCTTATAAAACTTCGCGGCACAAAATGTGCCGTAGAAAGCTACAACAAAGGTAAAAAAGCCATTTTTGACCTGCGGACCATAATTGATACCGTAGAAAGTGACTGCGAATTTGAATTTAAAAAAAGCATTTATTTTACCTCATATAAAAAAGATATTCCGTTTCTAAAAAACGAATTCAAAACACGCAAACAGCACAATTTTGATGTAAGCTGGCTCAATAAATACGACCTCAATAAATTAGGATTAAATGCCATGGCCGCGCTCGAATCTAAAACCGCCGCCGTTATGGATCCGTACAAACTGGCACAAGATTTACTTGTGTACTGCCAAGAAAGAGGCATGCAGATTTTTGACCGAACCAATATTGCTTCTATACAAACTCAAAAGGGAAAAAGCATTGCCATAACCGACGAAAAATTTAGAATTACTGCCGATCATGTGATTCACTGCAGCGGGTACGAAAGCACCGAAACGCTCGAAGAAAAAGTAGTCGATCTAAAAAGCACTTATGTAATAACATCCGAAAGTGTACCAGATCTTTCCTCTTCATTTAAAAATGCTGTATTTTGGGACACATCCTCTCCGTATCACTATTTTAGGGCTACGGCAGACAATCGCATTATCATGGGAGGCGGTGATGAAAACTTTAAAGATTCACAAAAACGCGATAAATTATTACCCAAAAAAGAGGAGTATCTTTTAAAACAATTCAAAAAGAGATTTCCAGACCTCGATTTTAAAATGGATTATTCCTGGGCAGGCACTTTTGGAGAAACCAAAGACGGACTTCCCTATTTCGGAAAACCAAATCCAAAGAAAAACGAGCATTATGTACTCGGCTTTGGCGGCAACGGAATCACTTTCAGCGTGATCGGGATGAATTCGATACTGGATTCACTCAACAACAAAAAAAATATTGATTTAGAATATTACCGTTTTGGAAGATAAATCTAAGATGCTGTGATACTAATTTGCTAAGCCTGCTCAGAAACTTAGTATCACAGCACCTTATTATAAATAATCTTGTCTTATCGGTGTAAATACATCTACAACTTCACCAGATTCTATAATTTCAATCGAATGTTCCACATTGGCTGGAATTGAATAAGTATCACCTTCGTTTAGTAAAAATTCTTTTCCGTCGAATTTTAGTTTATAACTTCCCGAAATTACATAACCACTTTGTTCATTCGGATGTTGATGAAAAGGCACCGAATCAGTTATTTTATATAACATCTTTGTTACCATAGAATCTTTACCACAAAATCGACACCTAAAAATTGTCTTGCTACAGCATTTTCTTTTTTTACAATATTTTTCATTTTCTCTTATTCAATTATTAATTCCATTTGAATATTACAACGTTTGTAGGGAGTCGAAAGACCGAAAACTTTTTCGAAACCTAATTTGTAATATAAGTTTATTGCAGGTTTTAAGATCGTGTTGCTTTCTAGATAGACTTTCTTTGCCCCCATTTCTTTTGCCGTTTTTAAAATCTCCTTACCCAGCAGATAACCAATATTTTTACCCTGTGCTTTTGGTGAAACTGCCATTTTAGCCATTTCAAAATCATACTCAGAATCATTCATTTTAATGAGGGCGCAGACACCAACTGGTTCATTATCATACAATGCCACAAGTATTTTTCCTCCTTTGTTTAAAATATAATCTTCAGGATTATCGAGTGCTTTATAGTCGGCTTCTTCCATTTCAAAGTATTTCGAAATCCATTCTACATTCAATTCTTTAAATGCTTGTTTGTATTGCGGTTTGTATGCCGTAATTTCAACATCTTTACTTTCACGCTTTTTTTTCTGCTCACTCACTCTCTTCAGTAATGATTTTTGGCTTAATAAAAACTCCCATTCTTCCAGCGCTGCCCAAAGATTGTGTTTAGACTGCAAAATCATTTCTTCAATAGCAACATCAATATCCTGCAACTGATGTTTGAATACCTGCGAAATAGCCACTCCTTTCGGAGTTAAAATAATGTTGTTCTTACGTTTATCATCTGCTTTTTCAATTTCTTCCACCAAACCTGCTGCTATTAATTCCCGCATAATTTTACTTACAGAAGGTTGAGAATGACCAATCTCTAAAGCAATTTCAGTAATCGTAATTTCTCTTTCTTCTGCCAGCGTATAAAATACAGGGAACCATTTTGGAACAAACTCTACTCCATACAATTCATATATTTTAGATGCATCATCAGTAATCGCGGCAGTCATCAAACGAAGACGGCTTCCTAAAGCAGCCTTTCCAACTTTATTAAAAAATTCCATAACAATAATTAATTATATAACTAGTTATGTAAATGTATAAAAAATTTTGATTTATAGATAGTAAGGTGTTAAGAAACTTAATAAAAAATGTAAAGCTGCTAAGTTTTATCTTAGCAGCTTTCTATATATCTGGCTGTATAGCTAACGACATTATTTTTTAATGATTCCAAAAACTCAGAATCTCAGAATCTCAGAATCTCAGAACCTTAAAATCTCAGAACCTTAGAACCTCAAAAACTAAGCAGTCACCGCCATCGGAGTCAAATTAAATTTATACTCTTTCGGGCTGCAGTTGAATTTTTGTTTGAAAATCTTAGAAAAATAGCTTCTGCTCGTAAAACCGATACAGTACACTATTTCAGAAATATTTAAATCTGACGTTCTAATCAAGGTTTCAGCTTTCAGGACACGCATATGGGTAATATAATCATTGACCGTTCTGTTATGAATCATTTTGAAACCTTCCTGAAGTTTATTTGGCGAAAGTCCCGATTTTTTACTCAACGATTTTATTGTAAAAGCCTCTTCAGGATTAGATTTAATCAGTTCAGAAAGCTCTTTAATCTCTTCCATTTCTCTCAAGCTTAATCCGTTAGATTCATTTGCAAAAGCATGCAGATCATCAGAATGCTGTTGAATTTCCATCGCAAGAATAATTCTTATAATCCCTTCTTTAAGTAAATTTCTAACAATTCCGTTTTGTGTAATCGAATTCAGCTGTTCTATTTTTTCGGCAATCTGCAAGTTATAAGACCCAATATAAAAGAAATCCTGAGTGAGATTATTCTCGAAAAAAGTCTCCTTAACCTGATAATTCAAAGAATGGTTCTGATTGCTTCTTTCCACTTGAGTTCCAACAATAATCAGCGTCAGCTTTGTATTTTTACCTTTTTCAAAAAACAAAACATTATCCTGACTCTGTTTAGAAGTCACAATTGCAGTCTGAAAAGTTTTCAGTGTTCTTTCTTCATGCTGTTGTCCAAAACGATGAGAAACACTCCCTTTTGAACAATAAGCAAAATATATAGGTGACGATTTTAAGTTTAAAATTTCCAATCGCACATCTGTAGAAAAAACCATATCAAATTGTACGTACGAAATATTATCATTAAAAGAAGCACCAGAAATAGATCCTTCAGCAAAAGTATTTTTTACCTCAAGTGTATATTCTTCTAAGTCAAAAGTTACTTTTCCGCCAAAACTGGATTGAAGACCTTCAAATATATTTTGAGTTTTATCTGTGTTTAGAGTAACTATTTTCATCGTAATTGGATTTTAAATTCTATATTCTATAACTTGTGAAACAGATTTAAATAAAAAAAAGGCAACAACCGTACTTCCTAAAAATCTGCAAGTCAAAGTTCGTTTATAGGTACTCCAAAAATGTTATATAATTTTCTGCTTTTGTTTTATAATTACTTATAAATGATTATTTTAACTAGAACAAAAAAAAGACACCTCCTAAATGAAAAGTTACTCATTTCCTCCAATTACTTCTGACACAGCTAAAATCCTGATCCTAGGCACAATGCCAGGCACCAAATCATTAGAACTCAATCAATATTACGGTCATAATCAGAATAACTTTTGGAAAATAATGTTTACCATATTAAAGGAAGAATTCTCTAATGATTATCAAACTCGCAAAAACTTACTAGTAAATAACAATATTGCACTTTGGGATGTACTGCAATACTGCGATCGCGTAGGAAGTTTAGACAGCGCTATTAAAAACGAAATCGCCAATGATTTTGAAAACTTTTTAAAACAGCATCCCAAAATCACGACTATTTTTTTTAACGGACAAAAAGCTGCGGCTTTTTTCAAGAAATATATTCACTTACAAAAAGAATATCAGCTTATTACGCTTCCATCTACCAGTCCTGCCAATGCTGGCAAGACCTATCAATATAAATTGGACGAATGGAAAGTCCTCAAAACCTTTCTTTAAAACCTACATTTAAAAATCAAAAAAAGTTCAAATATTGGAATCATGTAACTTTTTCGTTTTAAAGTATAACAAATTAGAGCCGCTCTCAAAGTAATTTTACATCAAAGAAAAATAAGCCATATTGAAAGATTGGAATTACGAAAAGAGAAAAGGCTTTCTTCTTATCAGCATTACTTAACAAACTGTAAAAAGTTGAGATTATAAAGAGAACATTGGTTATGTTAGTTTATTTTTGGGAAAAAGCTGCTCTATTAATTTAGGGCAGCTTTGTTTTTTTACAGTTCATAAACAAAAAAAAGCATGAAGATTCAGACCTATTATAATCACATCCGTTTTTATACACCGCACCATTTTGTATACTATCCCATACTGATACTATTTCTTGGATTCAGTATCTATTTTGCCATTACAACACCAGACCAATTAATCTGGATATTCATCAGCGCTGCATTTATATTTTTATTTGCCCTGGCATTTATGCTTCGTCAGCATTACGCACTCACCTTGCAAAACCGAATTGTACGCCTCGAAATGCGTTATCGTTATTTTACGTTAACCGGTAAAAGATTCGAAGAATTTGAACACAAACTCACAGACGATCAAATATTTGCACTGCGTTTTGCTCCAGACAGCGAACTTATTCCGCTTCTAGAAGACGTCTTAAAAAACAACCTCAGCGGCGATGCTGTCAAAAAAGCCATCGTACATTGGAAAGCCGATTATCATAGGGTTTAAAAATTTTAAAATTCCAAATTATGAAATTCCAAATTCCAACCCTTTTGTGCTTGTAAAAAACCAACAATATCAAGCTGAGCAGAGTCAACAATGTCAGGCTGAGCGTCCCGACGCTTCGGGAGAAGCCCACGCAAAACAAAATCCGAAAATCTAAATTCCAAATTCCAACCCTTTTGCGTTTGTCAAGAACCCGCAATGTCAGGCTGAGCAGAGTCAGCAATGTCAGGCTGAGCGTCCCGACGCTTCGGGAGAAGCCCACGCAAAACAAAATCCGAAAATCCGAAAATCTAAAATCTAAAATCTAAAATCTAAAATCTAAAATCTAAAATCTAAAATAATCTGGGCGTGCCACCATCCCGACAAGAGGGCAAAATTACAATACGCATATACGCCCTCTTATCGGCATGCTGTCGGGCTGTACGAGCTGCTTCGGCAGCTTTCTCCCATCCCTCACGCGGCAATCGTTTTCAAAAAAATGTTTTTGTTTTTATTTCAGAAATAACAGCATTTTACCTGTGTGTTTTTTTTGCAAAAAATCCTTGCGAACCTCTGCGAAAAATCTTTGCGTCTCTTTGCGGTAAATACACCCCTTACACTACAGCATAATACAATATCTTTGCGAACCTCTGCGATAATTCTTTGCGTCTCTTTGCGATAAAATACACCCCTTAAACCACAGCACATAAAAAACTTAGCGAACCTCTGCGAAAAATCTTTGCGAATCTTTGCGGTAAAACCTCCAAAAACCTCCAAAAACCTCAAAACCTAAAAAACCTAAGAAGAAAACCCCTCCTTAACAATTTCGCTTTCCACCTTACCGATCAATTTATTCGTTTTACCCGTTAAACGTTCTTTTTTCCAATCCCCTTTTACATAAAGAATCACCGTAATCAAAGCCGTTACAACCGAAGCAATTGGAAAAGCCCACCAAATACCCACTTTACCCAAAGAAGTATTATGAGATAAAATAAACGCCAGTGGAAACTGAATGACCCATTGCGACACCAAAGTCAAAATCATCGGCAGTTTGGTATTTCCAACCGCACGAAAGACACCAGTCAAACACAACTGCAGTCCCAAAAATCCCCAAGAAAGACACGTAATTCGAAGTAATTCTGTCCCCCCTTGAATAACCGCTTGATCTCTTGGAACAAAAAAAGCAATCAAATATGGCGCAAAAATAAAAGCGATTATTCCAAGCCCCGTCAAAAGTCCAAAACCGAGGTAAGCACCTAATTTTGAGATTTCGGCAGCGCGATCTACTTTTCCCGCACCAATATTCTGCCCAACCAAAGTTGCAATAGCCATTGACAATCCTAAAGCCGGAATCAAAATAAGCTGAATTAAATTAGAACCAGCACCGTAAGAAGCAACTGTAGTCGTTCCGAAACGAACAATCAAAAATGTAATCGCCATCATGCCTAAGGCGCGCATCGACTGCTCAATCGAAGACGGAAAACCAATTTCAAATGCTTTCTTGATATGCTTATAATCAGGCTTAAAATCAGAAATACGCAAATGAATTCCGTGTTTTCCTCTAAACAGGATAGCAAAACCTATAATAATTGCCAAAAACTGTGTCGATAAAGTAGCCAGAGCAGCACCTTTTACTCCCATTGCCGGAATAAATTTCCATCCATAAATAAATAACGGATCTAAGGCGAAGTTCAAAATCACTGTTCCCAGCACAATATAAACCGGAAGCGTCACACGCCCCACACCACGCATAATGGATTGAAAAATCATGAATCCGAAACTAAAAACCAAACCTACAAACGCCACCCTCATAAATCCCAATGCGTCTATATAAACCTGAGGTTCCACCTTTAGCAGGTATAAAAAATATGGACTCAATATATATCCGATTATAGATAAAACTATCGAAACTATAATCACCATTGACAAAGTCTGCGCGGCAACATGGTTAACCATTTCCTGATTTCCGGCACCAAAATATTGTGCAATTAAAATAGAACCTGCAATGGCAAGTCCAGTTCCTAATGCAATAGTTAAAAATATCACAGGTGTACTTATCGAAACGGCAGCAACGGCATCACCACCCAAACGCCCAACCCAAAAAGCATCCACCAATTGGTATGCAGCCTGCAGCAGATTAGCAATCATAATCGGAACCGCTAATTTTAATAACGAAGAAAGGATCGGCCCTTCTAACAATTCGCTTTTTTTCATTTATTTTTTAAATAATATTGTACAATTAAGTTGACATATCAACTTTTATAGTTCAAAAAAAATTAAAGTAATTCCAGCTTATCAGCATAAGATCTGACTGCATTCAAAGCTTCCATTTTTTCTTTTGGCGTAAAAACAGACATCACTTCTTCTTCCGCCTTTTTCATCAAAGTCCTAATGCTTTTTGCTAATGTAATGCCTTCACTTGTTAAACTGACAATATTTTTGCGTTTATCCGATTTATCTTTTACAACCTCAACCAAATTCTTTTTTTCAAGCGCTGTAATACTTCTCAGAATAGACGATTTATCCCGCATGGTTTTATCTGATAATTCACGCTGCGAAAGACTGTTATGATGCAAAATCATCAATAATGGCAATTGCTCTAACTGCAGTGTAATTCCTGCATCATTCATTAATGCATTGGTGCGCCTGAAGATCGCTCGCTTAATACGATGAATCTGAAAGAAAAAACTATCTGATATTTCTTCCTTCCAAAAATTTGAAAAACTTTCTTTATCGCTGTGTTTTAGTTCCATGTGGCAAAGTTACAAAAAAGAGTGATATGTCAACTATTTTTTTTACTCACTTATATATTTATCTCACAACCAGATTCTTAACTATAACATTTTAATGCAAAAAAGAAAAATGAAAGATAATTTTTACTAACTTTAATTGCTAAAACTTTCCTAATCAACAACTTAAAACCACTCTGATGAAAAAAATATTCGCTTTTTGGATACTAACGCTTTTTTGGATTCCGATAAAAGCGCAAACTGCTGCAGATAATATGCTGAGCGAAAGCTTATCAACCAACAATGCAGCCAATGACGATTTTCAAGATCAATATGCAGAAGATCTGCCTTGGCACGCCAGAAGGTTTAAAGTAACTGCAGGCGCTTTTTTTCCTGTAAACAACACGCAGGTACAAGTGGCAAGAAACGGAAATTCGGGAACCATGATTGATCTTGAGGATGATTTAGGATTTAATAAATCCAGCACTTCTTTTATGGGAACTTTTGACTGGAGAATTTCAAGAAGATCCCGATTGGGTACCGAATATTTTGTTTTAAACAGAAGTTCGAGCAAGAGATTGGAAAAAGAAATTGTTTTTAAAGACCATACGTACAATGTTGATGTTTTGGTAACCGCTTTTTTTGATGTTCAGATCGCTAGGATTTACTACGGATATGCTTTTTTATCTAAACCTAAATACGAAGCGGGATTACTTATAGGAGCGCATGTCCTTTTTGGTGATCTCGGCCTTCGAACAGAAACCCAACAGGGAAGCGGAGAAATCAGAGATAATTTTGCTTTTACAGCACCGCTGCCAGATGTTGGAATTTGGGGAGAATTTGTTCTGGCGCCAAAGTTCGGCTTATTTGTCAATGCCAATTACCTTTCGGCCAAAGTAGATAACATCAGCGGACGTATTATCAGTTACAACCTTTCTGTTTTATATAATGTATATCAAAACTTTAGCTTAACGGCAGGATACACCGGTCTGAATTTTAGAATAGACGATCAGGAAGAAAGATTAAACGGATTCTTAAAATGGGGATATAATGGTCCGACAATTACCGCAACCTATACGTTTGGAAACCATGTGAAGCTTTATAAGCATTAAGTTTTAAGATGCAAGATGCTTAGGTTCTGAGATACTAAGATACTAAGGTTCTGAGTTTTTTTTAACGCAAAGTTCGCAAAGCTTTATCTAGACAAAGCTTTGCGAACTTTGCGTTTTCTATGCATTTAATTAAATAGTACTTTGCGTACTTTGCGGTTATAAAAAAATCCGCATAAAAAAAACAAACCCGACATCGTAATCGACATCGGGTTTGCTGATCAAACTTAAACTTAACTCAAAATAAACTATTTAACTTAAAATAAGAACTACGTTTCTTAGGAACTTACAATCTTAGAGCCTCAAAAAAAAACTATTTCTCAATTGGTGAAAATTTTATTGCTGTTCCGCCTCCAGCGGCCAATTTTAGGTTTAATGTGGTTTTGTTATTTACTTTTTGTTTAGAGATTGTAACCGGATACGGATTGGTTTTGTAATTTGCTCCTGCTCCATCGGCATAAATTTCGGCTTCGTATTCTTTGTTCTTATCTAAAAATGACAATGTCACTTTTAAGTCGCGCGCATTTCTGTTTGTGATGGAACCTAAATACCAATTTTTCTCGTCCCAGTCTTGACGCACAATTGTGGTATATTCTCCAATTTTAGAATCTAAAACTTTAGTGTCTGACCAAGTACACGGAACTTCTTTTACAAATTGAAATTCATGCTTACCCTCATAATTTTCTGGTAAATCGGATGCCATTTGCAGCGGACTAAAAATAATGACATACAATGCCAATTGATTGGCCAAAGTAGTCTGTACTTTTGCCCCAGACGGTGTCTTATAATCAAAATTGAAATTTCCCGGCGTGTAATCAAAAGGACCGGAAAGCATTCTGGTAAAAGGCAACGTGGTTAAATGTTCTGGTGTATTGCCTCCGTCTGCAGACCATGCATTATATTCCTGTCCGCGTCCGCCTTCTTGCGACATAAAGTTGGGGTAGGTACGCTGTAAACCTGTTCCTTTCATTGGTTCGTGATTGTCGATCATAATGTGATACTTCGCAGCAGTTTCGATTACTTTTCTATAATGACGTGCTCCATATTGACTGTCGTGCCATTCTTTTTTATCTAAATATTTATTGACATAACCCGTTTTTACCGAGTTTACGCCCATTTTCTGATACAGCTTAAAAGCATCTTCCAACTGATTTTCATAATTTTTGGTTGCTCCCGCCGTTTCATGGTGGCCAATTAAACGAACATTTTTAATGGCGGCATATTTGGTTATTTCTTCCAGATTAAAATCTGGATAGGCTTTTGTAAAACTAAACGCAGCACCATCAGCAGTCCAGTCGCCATCCCAGCCTTCGTTCCATCCTTCTACCAAAACACCGTCGAAATTATTCTTTGCAGCAAAATCAATATATTCTTTGGTGTTTTTGGTTGTTGCACCATGTTTGGGTCCTTGTCCCCAAGTGAATTTTTCCAAGTGCATTCCCCACCAGATTCCGATATATTTTGATGGCGTAATCCAAGAAAGGTCTTCAATTTTTGAAGGTTCGTTCAGATTAAGCATAATAGTCGAAGTCGCTACCTGACCAGGATTTTTACCCACTACAATTGTCCTCCACGGAGTTTTAAAAGGTGTTTCGGCATATACTTTTACACCGTCTGCCCAAGGCACCAAATCGCTTTTGTATTGTTTATCGGTAGTTTTTAATAACGTCATTGAGGCAAAATCGGTTAAATTGGCTTCATGAATCGCAACATACAATTGGTCTTTGGTTTCAAAAGTAGCAGGGGTATTAATAGTATCTGTTTTACTCATCAGCGTTTTACGGTATTCACTTTCGTAATAACTGTTTTCGCGATGCACCGGAATCCACCAAACTTCATTATTATCCTTAAAAGTAAACTGCGTCACTTCGTTAGAAATTTTTACTTTTCCTAAATGAGGCTGTTTCGGAAATTCATATCGAAATCCCACGCCATCATCAAAAACCCTAAAGATGATATCCACCAAACGCTCCTCGCCTTTTGATTCTTTTAGGTGAACAATGAATTCGTTATGATGATCTCTTACTTTTTTAAATTCTCCCCAAGGCTGTTCCCAAGTCTCATCAGCTGCTTTTTCTTCGGTAGAAACAACTTCAAAACCATCGGTCATTTTTGCAATTCCTTGAAATTCAAATCCCATTAAAGAGGGTTCTATAACCGATTTTCCGCTTGACGAAAAACGATATTGCGGCTGACCAGATGGCGTTAATTCAAAAGTAAGTTCTGTAATTTTACCAGGCGAACTGATTTTATACGTTTTTTTAGTACTGCAGGCAAAAAGCAGCATTGATGCCAGTGCTATTAGACAGTATCTATATTTTCTGTTTCTCATTATTTAATTGTATTGATTACAACTCTTATTTTATTTCGCTTAGTAACTGTTTTGCTTTTGCTGGCTGCATCGAAACAAAATAATTAAAGACCTGATCGAGTTTTTGCTGTGCAGCGGCATTTCCTTTTTTCTGTACACGCAAATCATACAATTTACTTATATCCGGAAACGCACTTTCTGTATTTTTTACAGCCGAAAAAGCTTTAATTTTTTCGATATAAGAGTAACCGAATTCGACCGTAGGTTCGATCATGGTCCCTTCACCGAAATCATTCCAAGTAATTAATTGTAAATAATTTACATTGGCATTTTTAGCTAAAGCTAAAGTTTCATCCAAAGCAGCTCCATTATTATGTTCGATTGTCCAGCCGATTGCTGCACCGCCGCCGCCTTCAGCATAAAAATCTTTAAAACCAGGATAAGCAGCTCCCATTGCCACGCTTAATTTTGGTTTTGTATTGGTATAGAAATTAGTTAGATAACTGCTGTTTTTATAAACCCAGGCGTATTCTCCAGATGCATTTTCACCTGCTTTTACAGAATGGTCCCAAAGGGTCAAGAATGTTGGTTTTGCGGTTAAAGTATTAAAGACGTTTGTCCACTCTGCTGGTGTCTGTAAAGTAATTGGACCAAAATTCATTAATAAAGGCCTGCCATTAATTTTGATATAATTAGCATCAGTAAAATAATTATTTTGTACATAAGCGAGATCTGTTTTTGCTGCACTGGTTACTGAGATTGCTTTTCCTGCGTTTACCACATTAGTCAAAAAACGGTCTTCATAAACAATTGCATATTCTAAGCCCACTTTTTCCAGCATATCGATAAGCTGTTCTGTATTTTCTTTGACCATTCTGTAATCATTCACATCATAAGTGCCGTACCAATCGATAAGAACTCCGTCTATTCCTGCATATTTCATCAATAATAAATGGTTTTCGATCACATTCTTATCGCCTGAGTGATAGGGTCCAATCAGCGGATAATAATACGATGCAATTTCTCTTCGGCCGTTTGCTCCTACATTGTTCGGATTTTTATTTGCCATTGTCCAATGGTATCCCCATTTTTTATCGGCACTGCTTTCATTGGTTTCAAACCACGGCATGTAGTGCATATAAATTTTGGTGCTGTTGGTTTTCTCAATCGCAACAGCTGCTATTTTCTCTGGTTCTACGGGTTTGTCCGAGCCTTTGTCATCGCTGCTGCATCCAGCGGCCATCACAATGGTCATCAAACCCAAAACCATCGATGTGATATATTTTTTCATACTGATGTATTAGTTATTATTTTATATTTTTTGCCGCTTCTTAAAAGATTCTCTTTGATTTTGTATTCCTTTTTTAATCCTTCTGGTGACTAAAATTATTTCACGCAGATTTTCGAGATCTGGCCCATTTTTTTTCACCGATTCACAAGTTTCATGAAAATTTTGAATCATTTTGCATTAAAATAATTCTGCAAAATCTGCGTGAAAAAAAAAATATCCAGTAATTCTTAGACCCAAAAAAAACAAAAACAGGTCAGCCTTCCACGACTAACCAACATGGAAGACTGACAGTAAAGAACCTAATACCCAGGATTTTGTTTTAGGTTTTTATTAGTCGTTAAGACCGTGCTCGGAATTGGAAATATCGCTCTATAAGCCGGCGTTGTTCCTTTTTCCCACCATTCGCCAAAGAACGTTCCGAATCGGATGTTATCTGTTCTTCTTCTTCCTTCAAACGCAAATTCTTTAAGAAGCTCTTTATCAATAAAATCAAGATCGATAGCTGCCGGCATTTCTTCTCCTGCACGTGCTGTTACTAGCTGTAAAAATGGTCTGGCTAATTCTGGCGAACCCAAGCGCACGTAACATTCTGCCTGCATCATCAAAATTTCTGCGTATCGAATCAATACAAAATCATGATCGCGTTCCCATTGTTCTCCTGCTTTCATTTCATATTTAGCTAGACGAACTCCCTCATTTTCTTTGGCATCAGTTAAACTGGTCAAATTTTCTGTGTAGGTAAGCGGTTCCCCGTTGTCCATCATAATTACAGAACCCGTTGCTAAGTTGATCTGATCGCCTTGCAGCATGCATTTTTTTCTTTTGTCTGTATCTGCAAAAGCCGAATATACGCCTGGCTGCGCGCACATTCCGTTGGCGCTCCAAGGATAGTTTCCTATTGCAGAAATAGCCAATTTTTGATTGTAATGTGCAGACATCGAGTTCATATAGTTTCCAACCGTTCCCGCTTTAGAATCGTACGGAATCGCAAAAATGATTTCAGTTGAAGTCTGGTTTTCTGTAGCAAAATTGGCAAAGAAATCAGGTGTCAAAGTATATCCAGAAATTTTTTGGCACATATCAATACAGTCCTGCCAGCGTGCTGTTCCTATAAACGCTTGCGAGTTGAGATACAATCTTGCCAGAATAGAATAAGCTACATTTTTGGTCAGTTTAGAATACACTACATTCGAAGTAAGATATGGAATGGCGTCTGTCAATTCTTTTTCGACAAAATCATAGACTTGTTTTTTGGTTGAATTTGTCGGAAGATCGGTATCTTCAAAATTGGTTACGATTGGCACATTTCCAAATAAATCTAAAAGATTGTAATAGTAATAGGCTCTCAGTGCTTTTAACTCTGCAAAAATCGGCGCTTTTGCAGTTTCTGACAAAGACGATTTATTGATTTGATAAATGATCGCATTGATCTTTGCAATTCCAGTATAATTGTAACGCCAAGCCGAAAGAATCATTCTGTTATCGGCTTTCCAAGTATGTCTTTGCGCATCTTGGTATTGTCCGCCGTCGTACCAGTTGGTTCCTCTTGTAGGGATGGTTGCTTCGTCTGAAACAACTTCATTCAAAAAGAAAACATATTCGCAGGTTGGAAAGTTATTTGATATCGCATCAGAAAATCCTCTTAACGAAGAGTACGCACCTCCTACAAGCGCATCGACCTCCTTTGTTGTGTTTCCAAAATTCCCGTCTTCTACCTGATCATACAGCTGTTCATCCAAATCTGTACATGATACCGTAAAAAGCATACTTAAAAGTAGTGCTGCTGTTATTTTGATTTTCATTTTTAATATTTTATGGTTATCAATTCGCCTTAATTATTCAGCGTAAAATTTAGTCCAACAGAAATAGTAGTTGGTCGAGGATAGTTGTTGTATCTGTCAATTCCAGGAGCTGCCAATCCGGTTGTGTCCATTTTACCAGTTTGATTAATTCCGTCCTGAGCATTTAAACCAATCTCCGGATCTACTCCTTTGTAACTTGTAAATACAAATAGATTTTCTCCCATTACATAAAACCTGACTTTAGAGTTTTTATATTTTAATGGCAGCGTATAACCCAGAGATACTGTTTGAATTCTAAACAAAGATGCATCTTCGATCCAATAATCAGAATACTTTGGCGAAGAAGTGATACCGCTTGACAAGAAATCATCCGGAACATTAAAGGCCGGTAATCTGTTCGGATCGTTCAACATCATATTGGTTGCATTTAAAGCTTTTTGACCAAACATTCCGTAACCCGAAATTCCTAAATCAAATTTTTCATATGTAAAATTCATTCCGATACCTAAAGTCAAATCAGGCTGGATATTGCCTAAATCTCTTTTGTCTGCATCTACCAAAGCACTTTCAGCAACTACTTCATTGGCTGCGTTGTAATACTGAATTTTTCCATCGGCATCTAAGCCCGCATTTTTGAATCCCCAGAAAGTTCCAACAGGATAGCCTTCGGCAATAATCTGAGAATATTGTCCCGACATACCTGCCAGACCATGAAGAGATCCGCTGTAGATTACATCTGTTTTATAAGTTGGGTTTGAAAGTTTTTCGATTTTTTGAACGTTATGACCCAGTGTCAAATTGGCATTCCAATTAAATTTATCGCCTTTTACAATATCCGCATTCAAAGTTAATTCTACTCCTTTGTTTGACATTTCACCAACGTTTGCCAGCATTGTTCCTACTAAATAAGGAGGCTGAGGCACTTCGTACGTGTACAATAAATCTTTTGTTGTTTTAGAATAATATTCGAATGATCCTGTAATTCTGTTAAACAAACCGAAATCAAAACCAACATTGATTTGTTCTGTAGATTCCCATTTTAGATCAGGATTCGGATTTTGTTTTGGAGAATAAGCCAAACTCCAGGTTTTGGTAATTGGGTCATAATAACTGTCGTTTCCAACTCCTAGAATAGAAAGCGATTTGTATTCTCCAATTCCGTCTTGATTCCCAGTAACTCCGTAACCTACTCTTAGTTTTAAATTGTCTAGCCAGCCTTTTGAAGATTCCATAAATCCTTCGTTAGAAATTCTCCATGCTGCAGACGCCGAGGGAAAAGTTCCCCATTTATTATTTTCTCCAAAACGGCTTGATCCGTCACGTCTTACAGTTGCAGTCAATAAATATTTTCCGTCGTAACCATAGTTAGCACGGGCATAAAAAGACACTAAATTTGATTTTCCTTTGTATGAATACACATCGCCCAAACGATAATTGTAACCTGCACCTAAATTGTTGTAGCTAAAAGCATCTGTTACAAAACCGCCTCTCTGCGCTCCAAAACCTTCATAGATATTTTCGAGATAAGAATATCCGGCCAAAGCACTAATGTTGTGTTTGCCAATTACTTTATTATAATTTACATAAAGTTCGCCTTGTGCGTTGGTAAACTCAGCATAACTTCTTTGCGCAAAACCGCCTTCTGTCTGTCCTTCCATCACAGCATAAGAAGGTTTGTACGTACCGCCTTTTACAGCATTATGTTCTAGTGAAATATTAGCTGTAGCTGTAAAATCTTTTAAAAATTTAACCTCTGTTTTAAAGTATCCTAAGAGTCGGTGTCTTTCGTTATCAAAGGTTCTATTGGTTAAAATCTCAACTGGATTTTGGTAAATATTTCCTGTTACAGAAGAAAATGATCCATCTTCATTGTAAACCGGAATGGTTGGGTTTAAGTTATACGCTCTTTCAAAAATTCTATAATCGATTGGATGCCATTTGTCAATATTGGCAAATAATCCCATATCAAATTTTACCTCTTTGTTGTCGCCCAAAAATTGGTAGCCGCTTACATTACCGCTGATTCTTTCTAAACCCGATTTTTTGATAACGCCTTCGTTGTTAAGGTAAGAAATCGAAGTCCTGAAACCGCTGTCGGCTTTCCCAGAATTAATGCTTAAAGTATGAGACTGCGAAATTGCCGTTTGCTCAATAGCTTTTTGCCAATTGGTATTGCCGCCGTAATCTACTGCGTCCATATTATTGGTCTGACGAACGTAACCGCGCCATTGATTGGCTGATAAAAGATCTAAATTATCAGTAACATAACCGACACTCGACAAACCGCTGTAAGTAACCGAAACTCCTTTTGTTCCCGATTTAGTGGTAATCATGATCACACCGTTTGCTCCTCTGGATCCATAGATTGCAGTTGCCGAAGCGTCTTTAAGAACATCAACCGATTTAATATCGGCCGGCTGTACAACATTGATGTCTACTCCTGCAATACCGTCTACTACAATAAGCGGACTGTTGCTTGCTGTTAAAGAAGTACCGCCGCGCAGACGAATGGTTGAACCCGCCGCAGGATCTCCAGAAGGACGAATAATATTTAAACCTGCCACTTTTCCTTGTAAAACCTGTTCTGTAGACGAAATGGTTCCTTTTACCAAATCATCTGCTCCAACGGTAGAAACAGCTCCCGTTAAGTCTGATTTTTTTACTTTTCCATACCCTACAGAAACTACCTGTACTTCTGCCAAGGCATAGCCGTCGTTTTGCAGACGTACTTCGATATTGTTACTGTTGGCAGTTATCTGTATTTTTTGTGTTGTCGAACCAATAAACGAAACTTCGATTGCACCACCTACAGCTACCTGCAAGCTGAATTTACCATCAAAATCGGTTGTTGTTCCGTTTTTAGTTCCAACTTCAATAACAGAAGCTCCCGGCAAAACACTGCCTGTATTATCATAAACGGTTCCTGATACCTGCTTTTTTCCCTGCGCGAATATTCCAGCAGAAAGAAAAAGCATGAAAATCAACAATACCGCTCCTTTAGCAGTCCACATTTGATGCAGGACGCCTTTTGTATTTTTACTATTCATTAGAATTGGTGTTTTAATTTAATAGTGAATTATTAGTCTAAAGTTTTAAGCGGAATTGTAGTGTCCGAAATAGTCTTGTCTTTATTGTCTTTAACTAAAACATGAATTTCAGACAAACTTGGAATTCCGTTTAATTCTGAAACTAAATTGACAAACCCTTTAATTTCTGCGGTTCCTCCTGTAAACTCTCCAGAAATTACTTTAGAACCAGCTGTTATGGTGTAGATCAGTTTGTTTACACCAGACTCATTGTTTTTTCTAGACATTCCCAGAAAATCTCTCTGACTAATCTGCAGAGGGAAAAAAGCAAAAACCGGCGGCGGCGGCGGAATAAATTCTCCGGCATAAATAATTTGATCACCAGAATTTGCTGCCCAGTCTTTTGCAACCATCAGGAAAGTGATATTTTCCATTACAAAACCTGGTTCGGTATTGTAATATTGCTGCGGAATTATGTCCATTTTATAAAAACCATTTCCTAGATCTTTTAGTTTAGTTTTCTCAGAAACATCCGGAAGCCAAGCTTGATATTCCTGCAAAACAGCCCAATTGTTTAATCCACTATGAAAATGCACACTCTCAACACCTTCAAAACCAGCTTTTAAATTAGAATTGAACAATATACTTACTGGTTTGTCAATTAATGGTTTTGCAGGATAGGATCTAATGACTTCATTAGCCGTGTAGAAAGAAGAAAAATCGGTGTAAGCCATATTGGCAACATCACTTTGTTTTGATCCGTTTTTGTTTTTAAGTCTAAACCAAAAACCGGCACTTGCCGCAATTTCGGCTGGAGTTTTAGAAAAATAAACAGTCGGTGTCAAAGTAAAACTCCAGATTTTATTGCCTTCGTATTTTAATTTGGCAAAATCGGATGAGTTTTCCCAATTTCCAGCGTCTGGTTCAGATGGAGACCAAATCCAGATGTACAAATCTTCTGTTTCGGCAAATGTAGTTCCAGACATGTCAAAGAACCACGTTACCTTTTCATCATACTTATAAACGACAGGCGATGATGACATAGGCCCGACAGCTCCAGCATTTTCCTGCGCCGTCATCAAATTAGGCACCGTTAAAAAAGCTAGTAAAATTGTATAGATAAACTTTTTCATATCACTCATTAGTTAATAGCAGTTAATTTGAATATGTAAGACACAAAAGGGGTTCCGCCAGAAGAGCGTACCAATTGAAGCTGCATTTCTTCATTTTTACCTGGAACTGAGATCAATCTGAGTTCATCTGTTTTTTGTGTTTTTTGAGCGTCGCTGTACAAGTAGATTCTTGTTGCTGTTCCGCTAGTCTGCTGGAAATCTGAGCTTAGCTGCCAATATCCTTTTGGCGCGAATAATGGAGGAACATTTCCAGTTACTTGATAACTTGTAGGTTTGTTGTTTTCGTCTACGCTTAAGTTGATTTTAAAATCTTCGTAGTTAAAATAGGTGCTCAAGTTTTCTTCACTTGGTTCGATTTTATTTGCTTTCGCAACTTCATCAACCATTTTCAAATTTGTTAATCCCCAATTGCCATTTACTTTTTCATAAATAGTAATCGGATTTACGTAGCTTCCGTCTTCTGTGTTGTCGCAGCTAATCGCAAAAAAACACATGAAAAGAGCTAACCAATAAACAGTTTTACATCTCATAAATTTTTGGTTTTTGTTAGTATGTTACCCTTCAAAAGGATAGAACGAAGCTAGAAGTTAAATAAATCTTAAAAAAAATATCTGATAAAAATCAAGACTAAATACAACTATTTTTAAAACCAAAACATTGAATATCAAATAATTAAAATTATTTTTACATTCAAAAAATCAAGATGCTGTTTAGATGAAATGAGGCCTTTTTTAAATGGTAAAAATGACAATATGAAAAATATTGAGCATAATTTTTTCACTATACACACATATAACTTCTTTTTATTGTATAATTGCAAATAAATCAACTATTTTTAACATTTATAGCTTGATTTTACGCTAAAAAGCACTTTCAAAGCGATGTTATTACACTGACTAGAAATTTCAAAAACAGAAAATTTCAAAACTCTCAAACGTATTTTAAATTTTAACGAATTAGACTAACTATATCAAAAACCAACCTTTACTTAAACCAAAAAAAATCATGCAAAGAATATTGATGCTGCTTTTCTTTATAATCGGTTCGTCTTTAACTGCGAAAGAGACAAATCCGTATTTAGAAGAATTAGATCAGGTGCTCTTAAAAAAGGACGTATATCTGAAACAGAAATATCGCAAAATAGAAGCTTTAAAAAAGAATATATCTAAGTTTACACTCAATCAAAATAATGAAGAACTGTACAATTGTTACATTTCGCTGTTTGACGAATACAAATCGTTTAAATACGATTCTGCTTATTATTATTTAGAAGAAGCCAAAATCAAGGCAAAAGTTTTAAAAGATCCCAGATTTTTATCCAAAAGCCGTATCAAAGAAGGTTTTGTACTTCTTTCGTCTGGACTTTTTAAAGAAGCTATTGATACACTAAATGTCATAGATGATTCTAAATTAGATCTTAAAAACAAATTTGAATATTACAACATAAAAGCCCGTGCTTATTATGATCTCGCCGACTACAATCGTGATCAGCGTTTTAACATTCATTATGTACAGCAGGGAAATCATTTTTTAAAAAAGGCATTAGAATTAATTGGAACCAATACTAATGAATATTGGGCCGCCGAAAGCTTAAAGCGCTTGAAACAGCAGGATTGGCGCGGTGCTGAATTTGCTTTCAGTTATTGGATAAACAACTATAATTTACCACCTGATTATTACGGAATTGCAACTTCGAGTCTGGGCTATATTTATTCGGAACGCGGTTATACCAAAAAAGCAATTCAGTACCTCGCGCTTGCGGCCATTGCCGACGTTAAAAATGCCACAAAAGAAACTGTTGCTTTACGAAATTTAGCCAACGAACTCTTTAAAATGGGATATTTGGATAAAGCCAACGAATACATTAATATCGCAATGGACGATGCTACATTTTATAATGCAAGACACCGAAAAATTGAGATTTCGTCTATACTGCCCATTATCGAAAAAGCACAGTTAAATAATGTAAAAGATAAAAACGATAAACTGGAAAAGATCATTATTCTTTTGACTATTCTTACTGTGATTATTTTTGTTTTCCTAGGAATCATTTTCAAACAATTAAAAGAAAAGAATAAAGCCCGAAAAATAATGGCTTCTTCGTATGTGCAGCTGCAGGAAATGAACGTGAGCTTGAGTGAAGCGAATGCTATTAAAGAAGAATACATTACCTATTTTATAAAGGCAACCTCAGCTTTCATCAATAAAATAGATCATATTCAAAAAAGCACACTGCATAAAATAATCACCAAAAAAACAGATGAAGTTATTGCGAGTTTGAAACGTTATAATGTAAAAGAAGAGCGAGAAAATCTATTTCATCAATTTGACGAAATCTTCTTGAGATTGTTTCCCACTTTTGTGACCGAGTTTAACAAACTTTTTCCAAGCGATCATAAATGCATCGTTAAAAAAGGCGAACTTTTAAATACTGAATTGCGCATTTTTGCTTTGTATCGTTTGGGGATTCAGGACAGCAGTCAAATGGCAGAATTCTTAGAACTGTCTGTAGCTACCATTTATACGTACAAAACCAGAATTAAAAGTAAATCTGATTTTAAAGATACTTTTGAAGAGAAGATTATGGCGATAAAGACTATTTAAGGTTCTATTTTTTTCGCCACGAAGTCACGAATTATTTTAAAATCTATGCGGATAGAATTAGTTTAATTCGGGAATTCGTGGCTGTTTCTTATTCTTATTTAAGTTTTTTTTTCGCCACGAATTCACGAATTTTTATTTAAAAAATAATACGTGAAATTTATGCGCGATAATTACACGAATTAAAAGAAAAAATAATTCGGGAATTCGTGGCTGATTCTTATTACTATTTAAGTTTTTTTTCGCCACGAATTCACGAATTTTTATTTAAAAAAATACGTGAAATTTATGCGCGATAATTACACGAATTAAAAGAAAAAAATAATTCGGGAATTCGTGGCTGTTTCTTATTCTATTTAAGTTTTTTTTTCGCCACGAAGTCACAAATTATTTTAAAATCTATGCGGATAGAATTAGTTTAATTCGTGAATTCGTGGCGATTAATTACACGGATTGATAACTTTTTATTCAATCAATTCGCGAAACTATTCAGCGCGTATTTCACCAAGTGTGTTGCATAAAATTCGTGAATTCGTGGCTGTTTCTTATTCTTATTTAAGTTTTTTTCGCCACCAATTCACGAATTTTTATTTAAAAAATAATACGTGAAATTTATGCGCGATAATTACACGAATTAAAAGAAAAAATAATTCGGGAATTCGTAGCTGTTTCTTATTACTATTTAAGTTGTTTTCGCCACGAATTCACGAATTAGTTTAAAATCTATGCGGATAGAATTAGTTTAATTCGGGAATTCGTGGCCGTTTCTTATTCTTATTTAAGTTTTTTTTCGCCACGAAGTCACGAATTTTTATTTAAAAAAACAAGTGAAATTTATGCGCGATAATTACACGAATTAAAAGAAAAAATAATTCGGGAATTCGTGGCTGATTCTTATTCCTATTTAAGTTCTTTTCGCCACGAAGTCACGAATTATTTTAAAATCTATGCGGATAGAATTAGTTTAATTCGTGAATTCGTGGCGATTAATTACACGGATTGATAGAAAAGAAAATTCGGGAATTCGTGGTTATTTCTCATTCTGTAGTCTCCAACTGCAAAACAACATTTTGGTACCGTTTACTCAAAGAGAATAACTGCTCAGCAAAAATCATAATCGCAATCGGAACAAAGAAAAATACAATCAAATCTTCTTCATACAAAAAGTAAGTTGTCAGTATAAAAATCCGGGTGTATTCTAAATAATAGATCCATTTGCGTTGTTCTAAAAGAGCGCCGCAGTTGACCAAAGTAATAAGGATAAACAAAAGCACAAATACCTTATCATACAATTCTAAATAATCAAAATAATAGGTAAAAGCCGTTAGAAACAAAGTGCAGATCCCGAGCTGGATATACAGGTAATTTTTGAAGCGCAATCTTTGATTTGGACACGCTTTATCCTGGAGGAAACGTTTTTCCAAGATGGGGCGAATATCCTGATCCATATGTGCCGGGCTTCCAAAAACGGCTTTCCATTTTTCTTTAAAACCTTTAGAACGTTTCATCAATTCATAGATTTCGAAGTAATAATGAAAGTGCTGCCATAAAAAACTATAGCTTTTGAGCGGATGTGTTAATCCGTATTTTGGTTTTTCTTCTTCGGTTTGAAAAGTACCAAAAAGACGATCCCAAAAGGTAAACATATCGCCGTAATTTTTGTCCAGATATTTTTCGTCAGAAGCATGATGAACGCCGTGGACAGAAGGCGTTACAAAAACGTATTCGAGCCATTTTATTTTACCAATTAACTGTGTATGTGTAAAGAACGAATAAGCGCCGTGCACAACGAGCATCGTAATAACCATTGTGGGATGAAAACCGATAAGCGGCAATACACACCAGAATCCCGTTCGAATAATGGCCTGAAAAGTAGTAATCCTGGCGGCGGCTGTAAAATTAAATTCTTCGCTGTGATGGTGTACTATATGTGCTGCCCATAAAAAATTGACCTCATGTCCCAATCGATGGTACCAATACCAGACAAAATCGGTTGCCAGAATTAAGGCAAACCAAATAAAAGCATTTTTCGGAATCTCAAATATCCTGTAATTATCATAAATAAAGTAATACAACTGATAAAAACTGGCGGCAATAAATAAGTTGATCAAACGCTCTGCAATTCCAATACTGATATTTGAAACAGAACTTTCGTAATTAAAAATTTCTGGTCTTTTCTTGCGCTGCGCAAGTTTATATTCTAAAAATAAAAAAAGAAAAAAGGCCGGCATGGCAAAGGCTAGGAAATTGATATTCTTCATCTTTTCAACACTTTACGATTCTAAAATTTATATTCATTTAATAAAACGAAAAGACATTTCCACCAATTACGTTTTTAAAGGGAGAAAAAAAACGTAACTAATGAAAATGATCTTTACCAAGTAAACCTGATTTTTAATTCTGTTTATACTGAGGCGCTTCGATCGCAAATTCTTTTACAGACTGCGTTTCGGCTACTTTTTTCAAAGCAATAATATAAGCAGCAATACGAGGCGTTACGTTGTGTTTTACTGCAACTCTAAAAACAGTATTAAAACCTTTTTCTAAAATATCTTCCAAACGCGTATTGATTTGGCTAATTCTCCAAGACTCCAAAAGCGAATTCTGAAGCCATTCGAAATAAGAAACGGTAACACCGCCAGCATTGGCCAAAATATCAGGAACAACTAATATATTTTTATCGTGCAGAATTTGATCTGCATCTGAAGAAACCGGACCATTGGCGCCTTCGACAATAATCCTGGCTTGAATATCTGCAGCATTTTTTTGTGTAATAACATCTTCCTTTGCTGCCGGAATCAATAAATCTACTTCTAAAAGCAGCAAATCTTCATGTTTGATTGCTACCGAATTCGGATAGCCTTTTATGGTTTTATTATTTAAATTATAATATAAAATCAATTCTGGGATATTCAATCCGTTTGGATTGTAAAAAGCTTCAGAGACATCGCTTACGGCAACAATTTTTACCCCTTTTTCATATAGAAATAAGGCAGAGTGCAGTCCAACATTGCCAAAACCTTGAATCGCGGCAGTAGCTCTTGCAGGTCTGATTTTTAATTTTTGAAGAGCCAAAAGACTAATAATGCTCACTCCTCTTCCTGTTGCTTCTACTCTTCCCAGCGAACCACCAGAATGCAGGTGTTTTCCTGTTACTACGGCATGAATTGGTTTTCCGTGCAGTAATGAAAATTCATCCATCAGCCAGCCCATTTCGTCTGGACCCGTTCCCATATCTGGAGCCGGAACATCTTTTTCTGGTCCGAAAATATCTGCTAATGTTTTAGTATATGCTCTGGTAATTTTTTCTAATTCTTTTTTAGAATGATTTCTTGGATCACAGATAATGCCGCCTTTTGCTCCTCCAAACGGAATTCCGGTTACAGCAGATTTCCAAGTCATCCAGGCGGCAAGTGCTTTCACTTCGTCCAAATTTACAGCAGTGTCATAACGAATACCGCCTTTTGACGGCCCTAACGCAGTATTGTGGATAACGCGATATCCTTCAAAGTTTTGAACGTTTCCATTATCCAAAACAATAGAAAAATTTACAGTGATTTGTTTTTCTGGACGCTGCAGTTTTTGTTTAATTGATTCGTCTAAATTTAAAATGTCTGCAGCAATATTAAAGCGATCAATCATAGATTGAAACGGATTCTGTTTTATAATTTCTGAACTCATAATATATAGTTTTTAGGTTTGGGTTACTTTATAGTTTTTAGAATTACTTCTGTTTTTGCATTTGAACAAATTCAACACGGAATTTTTCTAAGACAGCAGCGCATCATAATGTTTATATTTCTATTGGTTCTCATATTTTGATGTTTTAGTAATTCAAAAAAAAGCCTTTCATGGTGCAATGAAAGGCTAAAAAAAAAAATAACTAACAAGTACTTTCTCTATTAACGCCATTTCATAACGTGATTCATCATGCAGCACATCGCAAAGCTGCAGTTGAAAGACGTTATCATATTTCGGCTATAGTTTTTCATTGTTGAAGCAAAGCTACAAATTAAATTTATAAATTCTATAGAATTAGTAGAGTTAATTTTCATAAAAACAAAAACATAATACTAAATCAACTGTAAATTAAAGGATTATGCTTTAAAAAAAATTACTGTAATTGCGAAAAAACAATCAAAACAATGGCCATTAAAGCCAAAAACAATCCTAAAATATTAGTTTTAGAAAGTTTTTCTTTGAAGAAAAAAGCCCCCACCAAAGTTCCTAGAATAATTACGCCCATATTCATTCCGGCAAAAACAGTTGAAGGATTTTCTGCAAATGCCTTATGCGCTTTTAAATAAAATAAAATATTGCAGAAATTGAAAATTCCAACCAAAGCCCCAAACAGAAGATTTTGAACCGCCGGTTTTTCTTTCGCAATAAAAACTTTATACAGGACAATCAATATTGAAACTGCAAAGGAAATTATAAATACAAAAAATAAGGATGTTGTGTAAGGAACAACAGTATAAAGTGCAATTTTCTTAAAAAGTATATCAATAACTCCAAAACCAAACAAAACCGCTGCAGGATAAATCCATTTGTTTTCCTGATTATCTGTCGGTTTTCTTAAAATAAATAAAAGCGCCGTAAAACCAATTAAAACCCCAATTGTTTTATAGGTATTAAAATCTTCGCCAAACAATAACCAAGCTGCCAAAATGGGAATAAAAAGGGACAATCGCTGCGCCGCATCTGTTTTGGCAATTCCCATAAATTTCATTGAAAACGCCAGAAACAAAAAAACTATTGGAAGCAGCATTCCAACCGCTGTATAAATTCCCCAAGGTGCTTGATCGTCAAATTCCTGAAGATTTGGACTGAAAGTGAAATAACAAAGCGCGATTGCAGCTGCATAATTAAAAGAAATAATTTGTGACGGATTACTATTATATTTTCTGGAAATCTTGAAAATCACACCAACAATGACACTGCAAAGAATACTTAATATAAGGAATAACATAAATTTATTTTTGGATTGTAAAAGTACACTATTGTCAAATAAAAAGATTCGACCGGTTTAAAAAAACTAGCTAGACCAGATTGATTTTTTGTTTTCCTTCCTTGCTCAAAATGACAAATAGTATGGGCGTCTGTGTGTTTAAAATTATTCATCTAAAAAAGCAAACCCGACAGGTTTTAAAAACTTGTCGGGTCTGACACCATATTACACTATATATTATAAGAATTAGAACTTACTAATATAACTTCCGTAAATATCTCTAAACTGATTTCCTTTTGCAAATCTGTCTTTGCTTAGTTTTTTATACTCGACCAATCCCCACAATACAAATTCCTTCATAAAGTACTGATCTTCTTTTGGTAATTGAGGCTGGTATTTTTTTAATAAAACATCCAACGGCGTTACCTCATCCAGAATATTTCTATATTCAGCGTCAGAGGCATCGTCTAACAATTCGAAACCGCTTTCTGCAAAAAACCATTCTACTATATCCGAATAAGGTGTTTTCTCATCTGGCTTTTCTAATTTTTCAATTTTAGGAAAATATTCTGGGAACAATGTTCTAATTGCAGATCCTATAAGGCTTTCGGCAACAACATCGGCTCCCTCCTGCTCTCCTTCGTAAACCAATTCTACTTTTCCTGTAATTGCTGGAATGATTCCGACAAAATCCGACAAACGTAAAGCTGTTTTTTCAACACCAGAAAGTAATGCACGACGCTCGGCTGTACTTATTAAGTTTTCAAAAGCTGTAATACTCATTCTGGCACTTACACCGCTTTTGTTGTCTATATATTCGCTTTCACGCGCTTCAAAACTGATCTGTTCTAAAATATCTCTGGCCAGACTTGGCACATAAACCAAATCGCTTTGATTTTGATCGAGTTTTGATTCCTGCTCTGTAATAGTTCTGGCAATCTGGATATTTTCAGGATAATGCGTTAAAATCTGAGAACCAATTCTATCTTTTAAAGGGGTAACGATACTTCCTCTATTGGTATAATCTTCTGGATTTGCTGTAAAAACAAACTGCATGTCTAATGGCATTCTCAATTTGAAACCGCGAATCTGGATATCGCCTTCCTGCAAAATATTAAATAAAGCTACCTGAATTCTGGCCTGTAAATCGGGTAATTCGTTGATTACAAAAATACAACGATTGGCTCTCGGAATCATTCCAAAATGAATTACACGATCGTCAGCATAAGATAATTTTAAATTAGCGGCTTTTATCGGGTCAACGTCTCCAATTAAATCGGCAACGGTTACATCGGGTGTTGCTAATTTTTCAAAGAAACGATCGTTTCTGTGCAGCCATGAGATTGGCGTTTGATAGCCTCTTTCTGCAATTAAATCTTTTGCAAATCTTGAAATTGGATTAAATGGATCGTCATTAATCTCTGAACCTTCTACAAAGGGAATATATTCGTCTAATAATTCAACCATTTTACGCGCCAAACGAGTTTTTGCCTGTCCGCGCAATCCCAATAAGTTAATATTATGACGAGATAGAATAGCGCGTTCTAGTTCGGGAATTACCGTGTTTTCAAATCCGTGCACCCCTTCAAAAACCGGTTTCCCCGATTTGATTTTCTCACGCAGGTTTTCTCTTAATTCGTCTTTGATCGATTTGGTTTTATATCCAGCGTCTTGTAATTGGCCTAATGTTTTTATGTCAAGTATATTCATTGTATATTTTTTTAAGGTTCTAAAGGTATTTAGTGACAAAGATTGGCATGTCTACAGAAAAACTTTGTCATTTTGTTACTATGAACCTTTGTCGCTTTAAGTCTTATTTAATTCTTTTTTTTCTGTTCGTTTCATAATCTTCAAAAATCATTTCACCCAAACCTTTCAGTCCGGTGTAAAACGCTTTTCCCTGATTGGCTTCTGTAAACTGATTCACAAATCGCTGCAGATACGGATCTTTGGCAATCATAAAAGTTGTAATCGGAATATGGAGTTTTCTGGCCTGTTGCGCCTGCGTGTAACATTTGTCTACGATATATTCGTCGAGGCCGTTACTGTTCATATAATAAGAACCGTCGCGTTCGCGGACACAGCTTGGTTTTCCGTCGGTAATCATAAAGATTTGCTTGTTGGTATTTCGCTTTCTTCGCAAAATATCCATTGCCAACTGCAGACCGGCAACTGTGTTGGTATGATAAGGACCAACTTGTAAATAAGGCAAGTCCTTTATAGGAATGGTCCAGGCATCATTACCAAAAACCAAAATATCTAATGTGTCTTTAGGATAACGGGTTGTGATTAATTCTGCCAGCGCCATTGCCACTTTTTTGGCCGGCGTAATACGGTCTTCACCATACAAAATCATACTGTGGCTGATGTCGATCATCAAGACCGTACTCATCTGGGCTTTGTACTGCGTTTCTTCGACAACCAGATCGTTTTCAGTGAGCATAAAACTTTCAACACCATTGTTGATTTGAGCATTTCGAAGACTTTCTGTTAGTGAAATTCTTTCTAATCCGTCGCCAAAATTAAACTCACGGAATTCTCCCGTATGTTCGTCGCCATTTCCGGCATGTTTTGTTTTATGATTCCCGTTTCCGGAGCGTTTCAAATTTCCAAAAATCTGATCCAAAGCTTGCTGCCTGATCGCTCGTTCTGTTTTTGCGGTTATTCCTAATCCGGAACTTCCGTCGCCTTTAACTTCATCTCTGATATAGCCTTTTTTCTTAAGGTCTTCGATAAAATCGTCAATGGTGTAGTTTTCGTCGGTCAGTTTATATTCTATATCCAGTTCTCGAAGCCAGCTGATTGCTTCGTCAAAATCACCCGAAGTATGGGTGATTAACTCTTTAAATATGGTAAAAAGTTTGTCAAACGGAGACTGAAAAGGAGCTTCGTAAGTCTTAAAATAAAAGCCTTTTTTAAATTCGTTTTTCATAATTCTAAAATTACATCTTTTTAGAATTACGAAAAAAGAATCGTTTATTAATTTTTAGTTAAAATATTTAAGCAAAACTAACCGCTAACAGCGTTAGATTTAATAATTATTCAAACTTTCCGTCGACATAAAACCAAGCGTTATTTTCGGTTTTAAAAGTTGAAAATTCGTAGTGAACCTGCGGTTGATTAGCTGCATCTAAAAAGTAAGCTTTAAATTCGACCGTATGCTCTGTAAAACCCAAAATCTCCAATTTCTGCCATTTATTTGACACTGCCCATTTCAAAATTTCAGGTTTCGAATAGTATTTTCTCTCAGAAACATGAGTAGTTTCCATAAGGTAATCGGCATTATGAGTCGCATAAGCCGAATATCTAGAACGCATTAACGCTAATGCGGAAGGCGCTTTTTGATTACCGCTTAAATACAAATTACAGCAGTCTTCAAAAAGCACTCCTGTATCACAAAAACATTTTTTATTCTCCATCAACTGGTTCTTCTCCATTAATCTTCACATGAAGCTGATTCAGCAAAACCTGATAACGAGTTATTTCTCTCACTTCTTCATCTTCTTCAGCAAAATCAATCATTTCGTCTAATTTTTCGCTTACCTCTAACAATTTATTGTTTGCTTCTCTATCGTTTTTCGCAGCGATCAAATCGATTATTTCTTGTACGTCTGCTTTTAAAGTTTCAAATTTAGTATTCATATATTTTTTTTGTTTCAGGTTTTAGGTGTCAGGTTTCAAGTTTCAAGTTTCAAGTTTCAAGTTTCAAGTTTCAAGTTTCAGGTTTCAGGTTTCAGGTTTTGTTATAACATGAAACTTCAAACCTGAAACTTGAAACTATCTTATTACTCTTTACTTTCGTTGTATTTCTTTACAATTTCTTTCAGTTTTTCTTTTCTTGCAATTTCAGCTTGTTTGGCTTTTGCCTGGGCTTTGTGCAGCTTATCGTTATGCTTTTTGATATTCTTTTCGTTATTGCGTCCCATTATAATTCTCTTTTAATTTGCTCTAAACTTTTTTCGGTATAGATTAATTCGTTGATTAATTCCTTTCTCAAATCCCCTATATCATCATAATCAAAATGTTTTGCCCAATTGGTCAGCTGCTGCAGGTTTCGAATTTGTTTCAATCTTTTAGTGGTTTCAAAACTGGTTCTTAAAACAGCTTTTCCGTCATAATTCACATTCTTTTTATGCTGATAGTTAGCGAGATTTTTTTCGAAATCGGCTTCTATATAGTATAATTTTTCTTCTGGATTATCAGGATAAAATTCTTCCCATTTTGCAAAACCAATCTTGGTTTTTGAATCTGTTTCTGGTTCACGGGCAGTAAGACGCCATTTGCTATTTGCGAGTCTTCCCCAATGATTCGAAACGCGGTACATTCCTTCTTCGGTATAATAATAAGCGCTTCCGGCTTTACTTTCAAACTGTTTCTTCAAACCTTCAATTTCGTTTGAAAGCACTTCATTAAAAACACAAAATGTATTTTTAAAAGAATTAGGATGTGGCTTAAAGTTTTTCTGCATGTGCAAATATACTCAGATTCGACCGAACTCCCTAAAACAAACATTAAATGCTTACCTTTGCTTTTTAATTTTAAAACAAAAAGTCATGTCTAAAGATATAGAGCAAAAAATGCCGCAAAAAGGAGTTTTCACTGGTATTATAGAAAAGGATGAAAATAATAATTATTTCTGCGGTGAATATCTTTTGGATTACAAAACGGTACAGTCAAAATTTAATGTCGGAGATTGGATCACTATAAAATCCATTATAGAAAACCCAAGCGATATAAGTTTTAAACAGTATCCAAAAAAATCTAGAAACTTCGATAAAGCCAATCATAAGCCGGAATAAAGGTTATTTGTTTCAGGATTATTTTGTTTCAGGTTTTAAGTTTCAGGTTTCAAGTTTTTTTTGTTTCAGGTTTCAGGTTTCAAGTTGGAATTACTGTGAAAAACGCTGAAAATTACGCTATGGTTCGCAAAGTTTAAGACAGAGCTTTGCGAACCTTACTGTTTAATAAAGTTTTATTAAGGAGAAACTTTGCAAGCATTTCGGTTATTAAGCACAACACCAAACCTAAAACGTGAAACGTGAAACAAAAAAACCTGAAACAAAAAAAACTTGAAACCTGAAACAACAAAACCTACACAAACTTGAAACATTTTTTTTGGGCTCAAAACTAAAAAGTTAAAAAAAAGTGTACCTTTGCAAAAAATTTGTCGATTTGAACTAATTAATATCGATTTCAAACTAATAGACAAGTAGTTACCTTTTATTTATGAAAAAAATAGTTGAATACCGCAAGTTACTAAATGTAGAGAAAACTGCAGAATTAAAAGATTTAAAGACAATTTATCGTAATGCGATGAAAGAATCTCATCCTGATAAATTTGTAGGAGATGACGCTGGTTTAAAAGAAGCTGAGGAAAAAAGTAAAACAATTATCGAAGCTTACCACTTTTTAGTAAGCATTCATCCTGATACTATCAAACTTAATTTACCAGAGTACACAGAAACAATTTCAACTTGTACTATTACAGATTACAAATTTGTTGAAGGCCGTTTAATTATCGACTTTTCTAACGGAAGTGTTTACGAATACATTAGTGTTCCAAAAGCAACTTACGTGAAAATGGTCAATGCAGACTCTCCTGGACGTTTTGCTAAAAGACATATTCTTAACTCTTTTACTTGGAGAAAGAAAACAAATCAAGAATAGTTTTACCGCTATATTCTACCAAAGCACTCTTATAACAGGGTGCTTTTTTTATGCCTGATAAATACAAAATAAAAAAAAAGGCTTTGAAATAAATTTACAATTAAGAGTTTTAAATCAAATAAAACCAACAAAACCACTGATTACAGGATAATTAGCTTCAAAAAAACTATAACAAAATTTTAGGTTGCAAAATTCTGTATGTTTTATATTTTTAGATACTTTTGTTGCACAAATCAATTAACTAATTTTAATTTTTTATAATGAAAAAAATACTTTTTGTACTTACTGCTTCTGCAGCGATCATTTCTTGCAGCAAAGTTAAAGACGGAGAATACCTTATTACAGGAACTGCAACTGGGGTTGAAAATGGAAAAACAATTATCTTACAAGGACAAGATCCTGCTACAAGAATGACTGTTTCTCTTGATACAGTAAAAGTTGAAAACGGAAAATTTGAAATAAAAGGAAAAGTAACTGAACCAGCTTTCCATACTTTAATTCTTCAAGGTGCTAATGCTCCTTTCCCATTTATTCTAGAAACAGGAGAAATTAATGTTGCAATTGATAAAGACAGTATCCATAAATCTAAAGCTACTGGAACTTACAATAACGAAGAATATGCAAAATTCAACGAAGATTTGACTAAGACTCAAAAAAGCTTAATTGATTTTCAGAAAAAGAATAACCAAAAAATGCAGCAAGCTCAACAAGCTCAAGATACAGCAACTATCAATAGCTTGATGAAACAATACATGACTATTCAGACAGAAGTTCAAGAGAATAGTAAAAAGAAATACTTAGCTTACGCTGAAGGACATCCAAAATCTTATATTACTGTTTTAATTGTTCAAAGCATGTTGAACGATCCAAGCACAGATGTTAAAAAAGCAGAAGCTCTTTACAATTCTTTGGATGAGTCTGTAAAAAACACTACTCCTGGAAAAGAAATTAAAACAAGATTAGGTCAAGCAAAAATGCCTGCAGTTGGTGCATCAGCAGCTCCTGTTGGCAGCGCGAAATGAAGAGCAGATTTTTCAGCTCCAAATCCAGAAGGAAAAGTAGTATCGCTTAAAGAAAGTTTAGGAAAAGTTACTATTGTTGATTTTTGGGCATCTTGGTGCGGGCCATGCAGAAAAGAAAATCCTAATGTTGTAGCAATTTACAAAGAGCTACATTCAAAAGGTTTAAACATAATCGGAGTTTCTTTGGATAAAGAAGCAGCTGCTTGGAAAGAAGCGATTGCGAAAGATGGTTTAACCTGGACACATGTTTCTAATTTGAAATATTGGGACGAGCCTATTGCAAAACAATATCAAGTTGAATCTATTCCGGCAACCTTTATTCTTGACGCGAGCGGAAACGTAGTGGCACAAGACTTAAGAGGCCCAGAATTGAAAGCTAAAATCTTAGAACTGCTTGCGAAATAATGCTGCAGTTAGAAATAAGTAAAAAATCTCCTTCGGGAGATTTTTTTTTGTTTTCAACGTATCCAAAGAAGCAAAAACAGTACTTCATAAAAGAAAACTAAAAACGCTGCTTTGAAAAAAAATATCGCGATCAGCTCATTAACTGTTCTCGTGTCTAAAAATTCCAGAAAAAGTCAATTCCGCAAAATAATACTAAAAGATATTTTGTCACTATTTTGGCCGCAAAGCAACAAAACCAGCCACTGCCAACTTTTATTGAAGACTAAATTTAAAATAAAACCATATTTTAACCATAAAACTAATCCTACTTTTTGAAATAAATTAAAAAATAACGCTTTTTAAAACATTTTTATTTTATTCAATTTCAATGAATTAAAAAATAACTTTAAAATAACTTAAAATTAAGTTCTTTTTTTGCTTGTAAATCTAGAAAACGTTGCTATCTTTGCCACCGCTAAGAACAACAAAGCACAACAAGCTGAGATCGGGGAGATACTCAAGCGGCCAACGAGGGCAGACTGTAAATCTGCTGTGTGAACTTCGCAGGTTCGAATCCTGCTCTCCCCACGGAAAGGCCGAAAAGCCGGAAAACTTAAAGTTTTCAATCTTTTTAAAAAGCCTTAAAAAATGTCTTAAAGCCAGTAAATCCGATGATTTACTGGCTTTTTTGCTTTATGGGCTGTTTTCAATATTTATAAATGCTCACAAAATTAAAGGTGCAGAATCGGTGCACTTTCTGGCGTGGAGTTGATACCATTTTTGCGACTAAAAGCTTAGGCAGTATCTACCAGATTTAGTAAAAAATGAAGTATATATTGCCTACAATTTCTGAATGGCCGCTAACTTTATGAGTGCTAATTTTCACAGGCATGAAAAATACTAGGAGAACCTTTACTTTAGGCTTCAAGATTCTGGCCGCCACGATGAGCATCCACTGCGGAAGAGTCTGTGATGTGGCAAAAGAACTCAATATCAGCACAAGTACCCTGCAGCACTGGAAGAAGCTCTATCAGGAAGGCAGATTTTCCACAAAGAAGACCTCAGCTGAAATACACCATAAAAATGAGCAGCAGAAACTGCGGAAACAGATAAAAGAATTAGAAATTGAAAGGGACATCCTAAAAAAGGCTCAAAATATCTTCTCCAAGAGCGGCGGGTGAAATATGAATTTATCAGAGAAAACTCGAAAATATTTCCCGTTGAGAAGATGTGCCGGATATTTCAAATCCACAAAAGCAGTTTCTTCCGATGGCGCAAAAGAACACCCATCGCAAGGGCAGAACGAAAAACCCTCATCATAAGCGAAATTATAAGAATTTATCATTGGAGCCAATGCCGATACGGAAGCCCGAGAATTGCTAAAGAATTGGATTCCATCGGGATAAAAGTTTCCAGAAAATTTGTCGGATAGATTATGAAGGAAAACCATCTGAGAAGCATTGCAAAATCTAAATATAAAAAGACTACAAGCCCACCCCGTAATAACAGATTAGCAGAAAACAGATTAGAACAGATTTTAAAGCAGGCAGAAGAAATGAAATTTGGGTTTCTGATATAACCTACATCGAAACAGATGAAGGCTGGATCTATCTCACTGTGGTGATAGATCTTTTTGACCGTAAAGTGATCGGCTGGTCAATCAGCGAAACAATGAGAGCAAAAGATACCAGCATCACCTCTTTAACGAAAGCTCTTTTAAATCGTCCATTGCAGAACAATCAGGAACTACTCTTTCACTCAGACCAAGGAAAGCAATATGCCTGCTGTGAGTTTATTGCTTTATTAGCCACAAATAAAATAACCCAAAGCATGAGCCGTAAAGGAAACTGCTACGATAACGCAGTAGCAGAAAGCTTTTTCAATACCTTAAAGGTAGAATTGGTATACCAGAATAAATATAAGACCAAAGAGAAAGCGGAAAAATCTATTACTGATTATATAGAAAACTTTTACAATACCTGCAGAAGACATTCTGCACTCGGAAACTTAACGATCGAAGAGTTTCAGAATCAGCAGGCAATTAAATAATAGCTTTTCTTATGATGCTAGAGTTAAACTGGGAGCACAATCGATGCATTTAGATTAACAAGAACTTATAATACTGTATTAAAACAATTTGAAGGCTCAAGTTCGAAATATTACTCCAATTAAGTTTATAATACAACTCTAAGTAGAAAAATCTTTTTACAAGACACATAAAAAGCAAATATTTACACATCAATTAAAAAAAACTTTAAAATCAAATGATTCTAAAGTTTTTCTTATTTTATATCAGTTAAAAAAATATTGTTAATCTTTATTCAAGGCCCTTTGTGCTTCTTTTTGAAAATCAATATATTCTATTTTCTCTACAGAAATGCCAACTCCTAAAATTGTACCTCCTTTAAAAGTTCCCGGTGTTTTGTATTCGTTGCTTACAGCATCACCACTATCATATCCTATGCATAAACCGTCTCCTGAAAGAGTAAATTTACCAGCTTGTGTCCTCATTGGTCCTTCTGCAACAATTTTTTCATTGACGTACATTTTCATCTTTCCAATTTGTTCACCATGATCTCCGGTTTTTTCTCTAATAAATTCCATTCCCAGCGTATATTTTCCAGGTTTTAGAATTTCCAATGAGGTGAATTTTTGCTCTGGAGCAATTCCTAAAAAATTATAGATATAATTTAATTTTCCATCTTTAATAAATAAAGTATGACCGCCAAAACGCGAACCGTGTGCAAATATAACCCCTGATACAGAAGCTTCTTTGATCTCTACATCAGCAATTATTTTGTATGATCTTCCACGAATATTTACAGCTACACCTTCTGGTACCGGGGCTGTCCCCGGGTAATAAATATATCTTTCTCTCGTTTTTTCCTCAGATGGCCTTACTGTTGCTAAGACTTCTACAGCTGTCCTGTCATCTAAAGGAAGTACCAGATTTTTATCGGCTTCATCGATCCATGTAGCAATTAATTCTTTTAATTTATCTGGATTTTTTTTAGCTAAATTATCAGACTCTGAACGGTCTATATTCACATTGTATAATTCCCATTCATCCTTATCAAAATTTCCTTTTCCCGACAAGGGTGCATGAAGTGCCACAGCTTTCCAGCCATCTTTCCAGATTGCTCTTGAGCCTAACATCGAATAATATTGAATGTGTTTTTGAGTGAGATCATTTGGTTTACCATCAAAACTATAACGCATTGATACTCCAGAAATAGGATATTGTCCAATACCATTATGTACTTTTGGCATTTCAAGTCCACAAATGTCTAAAATTGTAGGAACAATATCTGTTGAATGGTGGTATTGATTACGTACTTCGCCTTTGGCTTTTATTCCTTTTGTCCATGAAATTACTAAAGGATCGCAAGTTCCACCAGCATATTCGCTGTATCTTTTAAACATTTTGTAGGGTGTTGAAAATGCCGCAGCCCATCCTGTAGGATAGTGCTCATATGTATCAGGACTTCCAAGCTTATCGATGTATTTCATATTTTCGGATAACTCGTCGGGATACCCGTTAAAAAATTTATTTTCATTGACAGAACCTGATGGTGAACCTTCTCCTGAAGCACCGTTATCAGCAGCATAAATTACAACCGTATTCTCTAACTGACCGCTTTTTTCTAAGTAGTCTATTACACGCCCTACCTGAGCATCTGTATATTCAGAAAATGCAGCATATACTTCAGCTAATCTCGAGAACAGCTTTTTCTCATCTGGATTCAAAGTATTCCACGGTTTTACATAATCACCTGGATTAGAAACATCTGGAGGCAATGGATTTAAATCGGTTAGTTTAGTATCAGCAGGAACGATTCCTTTTGAAATCATCCGAGGTAAAACCCATTTACGGTAAGCATCATAACCTTCATCAAATTTACCTTTATATTTATCAATATATTCCTGAGGTGCCTGATGAGGCGCATGGTTTGCACCCGGGCAATACCATAAAAACCATGGTTTTGAAGGATTTGTAGCTTTTTGATCACGAATATATTCAATTGATTTATCCGCTAAATCTTTAGATAAGTGGTACCCTTGTTCAGGACCATAAGAAGCTTCTGTAAAATGATTATCTTCTACTAAATCAGGATACCACTGATTTGTTTCTCCACCAAGAAAGCCATAGTATCGATCAAAACCTAATTGTGTAGGCCATTGTTTCCGACTTGCGCCAGAGGCAACGTCCTGTTCTGGTACATTATGATTTTTTCCAATCCAAAAAGTACTCCAGCCATTTTCTTGTAAAACTTGAGCTATAGTGGCACATTGTTCAGGAATACGGCCGTGCGCACCCGGAAATCCATCCGCACCTTCAGTAATAGAGGCATTCCCTGTTAGATGATGATTTCTACCCGTTAAAAGTGTTGATCGTGTTGGAGAACATAAAGCGGTAGTATGCCATTGTGTATAAATTAAACCATTATCAGCTAATTTTTGCAATGTTGGCATGTTAATTCCTCCTCCAAAGGGAGACCAAGCTGCCTGTCCTGTATCATCAAATAATATAAAAAGAATATTTGGTGCAGCTGCTGGCGCCGCTTTAGGTGTGTAAGGTCCCCAATCTGCTTTTGAATCACGAATATCTAAATTAATTACGCCGTGAAAATTTTCTTTTCTGACTTCTCTAGGATCAGCTTGGGCTGATAATTTATTTGATATGTTGGCGAAAAATAAACATAAGATAAAAAGCGATACACTTTTTTTTAGAATAGCATTTTTTTGATCATCCATAATTCCATATTTATTAATGATTATTGTTTTTTGAACCATATTCTTAGGTCATCTTAACTAAAGAAAGAAAGAAAGAAAGAAAACTACTAAATCAAAGCATTCAATGATTTATCAGATTTATCAAACAAAATTGGAACAAGAACCCCTAAAAAAAAATGATCCTTATCACGATGAAAAGTGATAGGGATCATTTTTTCTTTATATTCTAATTTTTGGGATTCCCTTCTTATTTCCTACAAAATTTAAAGCAGTTTTTTAGCATTTTTCACAAGTATAAATTTTGTGGCAGAATCGTGGCGCATGAAGCATATTAAAAATAGAAAGTCAACAAAATCAAGCCCTATCAAGTTTAGGTTCGAAACTTTTAGAAACTTCATTAATTATCATTTTATTTAGGATACTGAATTTCTTTCCACATTTGAGCAACAGATTCATTGAAATCTCAATAACTTTTTTTTATTTCTCATTTAAATTGTTTTCGCAATATGCTTCCAATTCAGTTGACGCTAGAATTTGGTTTATTTCTTAGTTGATATATGAGAGGATTTAAAATAGCAAAGTGTGAAAAAATGCCACTTAACTATGTCTCCAATTTTCGTTAGCATATCCAAAACAATGAATAATAAACAAATTTAAGTAATATAACAGTATTAAAAATGATCCTGATCAATTTGAAAAGTGATAAAAAACATTTTTATATGCAGTGGAAATTCTTACTTTTAAACATAGTTAAAGGAACCCATTTAGGTATTAGCAAAACAAAAAACACCAAGGTATCTTTCCGATTTTCAATCCATTAATTAGATAAACAAAGACATAATATCAAAATTTCCAGTTATAATTATTAAACATAACCCAATTTAGAAAGCACATGAAAAACTTGATTTTATTGCTTGCTTTTTCCATTTTTATGGTTTCTTGCAGAGAAGAAGTAAAAAAAATTGATAATACTGGCAAACCCTCATCTATCAGTACAGTATATTACAACGGAGATATTCTAACCATGGAAGGCGAAAACGCTACTTACATCGAAGCAGTAGTGGTAAAAGACGGAAAAATTACTTTCACAGGAAGTAAAGACGAGGCGATGAAACAAGCCGGCGAAGGCCATACCATGGTCGATTTAGAAGGGAAAACGATGATGCCGGGTCTGATAGACCCGCACTTGCATCCCAATCTTGGTGCTATGATTTTGAACACCAAATTTGCTGCACCTTTTGACTGGGTTTTTCCTTGGGGAAATGTAAAAGCCGTGAGAGGACATGAAGCATTCATAGCCAAAGTAAAAGAATATGAAGCTGAGTTAAAAGCCCCTAAAGAACCTCTTGTCGTTTGGGGTTTTATGGAGCCTTTTCACGGAGACATTTCACGTAAAGAATTGGATGGAATTTCTACAACACGACCGATTATGATTTGGCAATATTCTGCACATGTAATGTGGTTGAACACCGCAGGTTTGAAGTATTTGAATATTACCAAGAAAGATACCAAAGGAAACAGCCAAATTGATTATGCTGCCGGAAAATTTGTAGAAGCTGGATTTTTCAATGTCGTTGTTCCTAAATGGGCACCGACCATTAGAAATGATGAAGTTATGAAGACCAATATGTTAAAACTTCGTGACCTTGTACATATGGGCGGACTAACTACCATTGGCGATATGGGTACAGGTTCATCGGGAGAACTTTGGGGCGATTTTAAATACATGAAGAATAATCTGGAAAACGATAAGACACCTTTCCGTATGCAATTTACCCCCGATGTAAATACATTGAACTTGGTAAATGGCGGTGATTTTGAAAAAACGTTTGCCGATGTAAAGGAGTTTGGCAAAAAGACTTCGCCACATATTATAATAGATCATGCCGTAAAACTTTATGCTGATGGTGCATTTTTTGGTCAGAATTTTCAAGTTTTACCCCCAGGATATTTGGACGGGCATAGCGGTGAATGGATTATGACCCCTGAAAATTTAAACAAAGCCATGAAATTTTGGTGGAAGAAAGGTTATCCTATCCATATTCATTGCAATGGCAGCATGGGATTAGAAACCATCTTGGATGAACTAGAAAAATTACAAAAAGAATTGCCACAATTAAAACAAAGACTCACCATAGAGCATTTTGGAGAATCTAAACCTGAGCAGTCTGCTCGTATTGCAAAATTAGGAGCGGTGGTGTCTGCTAATCCCTACTATCTCTATTCTATGGGTGATAAATATGCAGCCAATACTGTTCTTGGTAAAGAAAGAGGTTCAGAAATGGTTCGTTTGGGCTCATTGGTTAAAAATAAAGTGAAGTTTGCCCTGCATTCCGATTTCACGATGGCTCCTATTCAGCCATTGCTCCTGGCTTGGATAGCGACTAATCGTGTAACGGCCGATGGTACTTTGATGGCACCGCAAGAAAGAGTATCGGCTTATGATGCATTGAAAGGCATCACGATTAATGCGGCTACTTTAATGCAACTGGATAAAATTACGGGATCCATAAAAGTGGGTAAAAAAGCGGATTTCGTCATACTTGCTGAAAACCCTTTAAAGATAGACCCTATAAAAATGAAAGACATTAAAGTGTTAGAAACTGTCTTTGAAGGCAAATCATTTCCCTTAGGAGAGTAGTTAACAGATTATTTAAATAATAATTTTTAATCATTTGCATACAGATTTTTAATCAATTAAACAGTTAAATAGTATGAAAATCTTAACATCTATCCTTTTATCATCGTGCATAGTATTATTCACTAGTGCTTACAGCCAGAATACTAATAAAAGTAAAACAATTGAAAAATTGAGTCTCACAATTAACACCTTTAGCAAACCACCCAAAAAGAACACCCAAAAGCTGTTTGATCCAATTACCCTGCCCAATGGAAAACAAAAAGTAACAATCGATAATTTTGTCCGTGCCGAAACTGATAACTATTTTAAAATCAGAACAAATGACGGATGCTTTGGTAAATTATGCCACAACAGTGGTCCGGCGGATGTTAATCATCAATCCATAATTCGCACCAATCGCGATACGAGATATTCTTATGGGATTTTTGATCTCAGCTCACCGCTCACCATCACCATACCCGACACCAAAGGACGTTTTATATCGATGATGGTGATCAGCGAAGATTCCTATATCCGGGTATTTTATGAACCGGGCAATTATACCTTGACCAGAGAAAATGTTGGTACCCGATTTATTCATATAACCATTAGAACTTTGGCAGACCCCAATAGTCCCGAAGACAATAAAATAGTCACAGCAATACAAGAATCCATTGTTGTCAAACAAGCAAGTACGGGCAAGTTGGAAATTCCCGATTGGGATGAGGAGAGTCTTACAAAAACGCGTAATTTACTTTTGGCATTGGCCAAAGATTTACCTAACAGTAAAGCCGCTTTTGGCACAGAATGGGAAGTAACCCAAGTACGACAACTGTTAGGAACAGCGGGAGGTTACGGTGGAAATCCAGAAAAAGATGCTGTTTATCTTAATTTAAATCCACCTAAAGATGATGGTGTAACTGCTTATACCCTGACTCTGAAAGATGTTCCTGTTGATGCTTTTTGGTCTGTTTCTTTATACAATGAAAAAGGATACTATGAAGTAAATAAATACAATAGCTATAATTTCAATTCGATAACATCCAAGAAGAATCCGGATGGCAGCGTAACCATAAATTTTGGAGGAGATCCAAACCAGCCCAACTTTTTATACATTACAAAGGGATGGAATTATATGATTCGCCTCTACAGGCCTCACAAAGAAATTTTGAATGGAACTTGGAAATGCCCGGAATTAGTAGAAGTGAAACAATAAAAATCAAATGATTTACTATTTTAATTAACTAATAAGCTTATGAAAAATTCAATCTTATCAATATTGGCATTTGCAATGTTGATGGTCTCCTGCAAAAAAGACGAAAAATTGGCAGCAGATCAAAGTTCAGGCAATAAAGCTACCGTTTATTACAATGGAGACATCATCACCATGGAAGGAAAAACGCCCACCTATGCCGAGGCGATTGTAGTTAAAGACGGCAAAGTTCTTTTTGTAGGAAATCAAGCCGAAGCCATGAAACAAGCAGGATCCGGACACATTATGGTAGATCTGAAAGGAAAAACGATGCTCCCGGCATTTTTAGATGCCCATAGCCATTTTCTTAATGTTGGTTTTACCGCATCGGTCGCTAATTTACTGCCGCCTCCGGATGGTCCCGGTGCCGATTTTGCTTCAATTATCAATGCAGTGAACCAATATAAAAATTCAGAAGACGGTAAAACGATGCTTAAAAAATTTGGCTGGATTTTAGGAAATGGCTACGATGATTCCCAGCTCAAAGAAGCGGACCACCCAAAAGCTGCTGATTTGGATAAAATAAGTACCACTGAACCAGTAGTTATCGTACATCAATCAGGACATTTAGGAGTGCTTAACTCCTATGCGATGAAAACATTAGGCATCAATAAGGACACCAAAGATCCCGTAGGTGGAAAATATCGTAGAAATGCTGATGGTACACCAAACGGTGTATTGGAAGAAGGTGCTTTTTTTGCCGTTCTATTTCCAATTTTAGGAAAAGGAGATGCAGAAGCCAATAGTATATTTATTGATAAAGCCTTGGTTGAATATGCTAAAAATGGTTATTTGACGGTACAAGAAGGCAGAGCTACTCTGCAGCAAATGTCACAGTTACAAGATGGAGCAAACAGCAAAAAGTTCTATTTAGATATTGTTTCCTATCCTGATGTTGCGCTGGGTGTAGAAAAAATTATGAAAAGCCCTTATTACAGCCCCACGCATCACTATAAAAATAAATACAGAATTGGCGGTGTAAAATTAACGCTGGATGGTTCGCCGCAAGGTAAAACTGCATGGCTCTCCCACCCTTACCATATTCCGCCTGCAGGTGAAAAGGCAGATTATAAAGGACAAGGCGTAATGACCGATCAACAGGCGGATGATTATGTAGCACTTGCCTTCAAAAATAAATGGCAGCTATTGTGCCATACCAATGGCGATGCTGCAATTGACCAGTATCTAAAAGCAATTGATCTCGCGGAAAAAAAATACAATTATCCCGATCACAGAACAGTACTTATTCATGGACAAACATTGCGTAAAGATCAAATTCCTGAATTGGTCCGCCTAAAAGTGATCCCGTCATTATTCCCAATGCACACTTTTTATTGGGGCGATTGGCATGCCCAATCCGTTTTGGGACATCCAAGAGCCGATTATATCTCGCCGATGAGAGATGCAATAGATGCAGGACTTATCACCACTTCCCATCATGATGCACCGGTTACTTTCCCTAATTCGATGCGAGTACTGGATGCAACGGTTAACAGGGTCACCAGAAGCGGAAAAATATTGGGGCCAAACCAACGAATTACTCCTTACGAAGGATTGAAAACACTGACAGAATGGGCTGCAATACAATATTTCGAAGAAAACTCAAAGGGTACATTAACGAAAGGAAAGCTGGCCGATTTGGTGATTTTGGATAAAAATCCATTGAAAATTAATTCTATGGATATTAACACCATTCAAATATTAGAATCCATTAAAGAAGGAAAAACGATATTTAAAAAGTAAAAAAAGTAAAATGAAAAATTTATATCACAGTGCCTCAAAGCCTTTGCTGACATTATATATTTTGTTGACAATAACATTTGGATACTCCCAAAAAAACAATACAAAGGGGATCAGAAAGCTAATACAAGCAAATGGTATTCAAATCGAAACCTTTGTTTTTGGTGATGGTCCGGCCGCTTTAATTATGGCTGCCGGTAATGGCAGGCCGGCAATCCAGCTCGATGAACTCGCTCAGGCAATTGCATCAAAAGGAATCAAAGTTGTTACCTACAATTACCGGACCTTAGGGGCCAGCACTGGAAAAATTGAGGAACTAACACTCCATGATTATGCAGATGATCTTTGGAAAGTGGCAGACGGCCTCGGTCTGAAAGAAGTTTACCTGGCTGGAAAAACGTATGGAAATCGCGTGGTGAGAACCGCTTCACAAGATCACCCCGAACGTGTTTTGGGTATTGTTTTAATTGGTGCCGGCGGTGAAGCACAGCCATCTGCAGAGACTATGGCGCTGTATCAACGCTACATGGATCCCTCAATCAGCAAAGAAGAATGGCTTAAATTACAAGGACAGCTTATGTATGCTCCAGGTAACGAGCATTTGGCATTGCTGGATCAGGCACAAGGCGAGTTTCCAACCTTAGCTGGACAACAAGCTAAGTCTAGTGATGCCACACCAAAAGAACAGTGGTCTACGGGCGGTACAGCGCCAATGTTAGTCATAACTTGTTTATTAGATCGGGTTGCAGTCCCTGAAAGCGCTTTAAATATAGCCAAAGAGAGACCTAAAACATGGTTAGTAGGATTGCCTTTATGCGGTCATAATATGCTGAACGAAAAAGGGAATGATATCAAACGCCTAATAGTAGAATTTATACTTAACACTCCTTCTGATGAAGTAAAATCACCAAAACAAGATTAATCATAAAATATTCAAGATGTAAAAACAGAATTAAATTACTGTCTTTACTGTTTAAAGTAATAACTCCCTTTCTTTATTTTACTAATCCGGCAATGATTAAAATAGCCGAAAACAATGATGCTAAAAGCATATTAAGATGTGGCTACGTCAATGGTCGAAAAATTAAAATAGTATATAACTACGAAAATAATCCCTTCAAAAAGACATAAAGACTCTTAAATTACTGAAAATTCAGATAATTCAATATTAGTTTTACTTCAGGAATCTAAAAAACAAATTCATAAATTATAAATGAATCCCAAAATAACTACTCTGAATTTTGTGGGCAATACGCACTATTTCAACTGTTTTAATGCATCTTCCAGTTTATATTTCTCCCGCATATAGTCTTCTTCCAATGAGTCAATGGTAAACTGCAGAGATGGGTCATACTGTTTAATACCACCTGCAAATTCTTTAGTAAATTTTACTTTTTTCTTCAATAGGTCAAGCTGCTGCTGAGCCTCTTCAATGCATGTATTCAGGTACTCGCGCTCATCCGGCGGATGAGTTTCTATTAGTATTCGCTGTTGTTGAATAATCAGCTGTGCCGATTTAATTATACTGTCAGATTCTCTGTTTAATAAGAGCCACTTTCTAAGCAGATTATCATTTATGCCAGAGGTTTCATATTTATCTATATCGATACCATTTTCACTTGAGTCTGTCCAGTCCTTCTGCTGGCAGCAATAAAGAAGTACTGCCAAAGCAGCTGTTATGTAGAATCTTGTTTTCATATTGATTGCTTATTTAATTTTTGCTCCGATTATTATTGTAAAAGCTCATTGCCGGCCAGTCTCATTCCTTAATTTAAAAAAAGAAATCTTTCTATAATTATTTTCTATTTCGCAGCCACTGACCTACTGGTTCAAGAACTTTAGTGCAATCATCACACAGAGATGTTATCAAGCTAAAATATCTAAAATGTATTTCTGTTTCCTGCCCAGCATTAATACAAACTGCTCTTGCCTTATCCAATACCTTCAAAAACAAACTCTATTTAGGATACCCCAGCAGTTTAGAAAGTTCCTTAGCACTCCAATATTCATTAACATTTTTGTCTTTTTTTCGAAGTTTTACAAAAACTGATATACTTTTCTGTTGTGTCTTTTGTTGTTTTTATATTGCAAATTTTTCAATTATAAAAAATAGAACGTAACTAGTTATAATAGGATCCAATTCTAACTTTATTTTTATACATAATCCCCTATTCTACAAATGTCATGTATTATTTAGCGATGTAAAATGATATGCATCACATATCTGCATATCATAAATAGTTAAAAAAAATTAATAGATGATTGCCGTCATTTCCAATAATTACACATCAACTTATTTTTATTAAATAAATAAAAGCCATTAATACGAGTGTCTAAAAACAATTAAAAATGGAAAAATATATTTTAAAATTTAATCAGATAGGGATAAATGATATTAGTAAAGTAGGTGGCAAAAATGCTTCTTTGGGTGAAATGTATAACAATCTTATTCCGCAGGGAATTAGAATTCCAAATGGTTTTGCAATCACCACAACTGCTTATAAAGATTTTATAAAGTATAATAATCTAAATGCCCGATTAGATGAGCTGATGAAACTTCTGGATAAGAAAGATTTTATGAACTTAAATGAAATCGGTTCAAAAGCCCGAAAGTTATTGCTGGATGCAAAATTCCCGCTGGATCTTCAAACTGCCATTTCATCTGCTTATACAGACTTATCCAAAGATAATGAAATGACCGTCGCCGTACGAAGCAGTGCTACGGCAGAAGATCTGGCCAATGCTAGTTTTGCTGGACAACATGATTCATTTTTAAATATAAAAGGAACTATGCCGCTTATATATGCCGTTAAATGCTGTTTTGCATCCCTTTATACAGACAGAGCAATCAAATACAGACTTGATAAAGGTTTTGATCATGATAAAGTATTTCTTTCTGTAGGAATACAGCAGATGGTTCGCTCAGATCTGGCTTGTTCTGGTATAGGCTTTACTGTTTCATCTGAGCCAAGATTATCAAGAGTTCTCTACATTGCAGGTACTTGGGGCTTGGGCAGAACTATAGTAAAAACCATGGTAGATCCTGATGAGTTTCTCATTTGTAAATCTTCGATTGAAAATAACTGCAAAACAATAATCGAAAAAAGTCTCGGCGCAAAGAATAAAATGCTGGTATACCATGATAATCCTGCTGGTATTAATTCAACCGCTTTAAAAATTACTCCAGGAAAATGCTGCCTCAAATTTGTTCTAGAGGATCATGAAATTGAAAAACTTTTCAGCTGGGCGATTATCATGGAAAATTACTACCAAAAACCCATCAGCTTTGAATGGGCTAAAGATGGTATTGACCAAACACTTTACATTGTTCAAACCAGTACTGAAAAGGTTCATTGAAAGACCAAACCGCTATCGATGACTTCTAAGAGCTGCTTACAAATGGATTCTGATTATGCCAGCTAGTAAAAATTAGAAAATCCATATATTGGTTAATAATAATTTTCAATCACAGACAAATATTTTCTTTAGTAAAATTAAGCAGTAATAGATTGGTTATCAAAAACATTTTGCGACATTTGTTAGACCAAAAACCGATTGCAACATGAAAAATCAAGCACTTTTAAAGGCAATTATTGATAATGCAATCGACGGTATCATTACAATTAACGAAAAGGGAATTGTAGAATCTATAAATCCTTCTGCCTGCCGGCTTTTTTTATATGATCCCGAAGAAGTAATCGGCAAAAACATTTCACTTTTGATGCCTTCTCCCGACCGGGAAAAACACGATTCCTACATAGAAAGTTATAAATCTTCCGGAATTCCTCACATTATTGGCCATGACAGAGATGTGCTCGGCCGAAAAAAAGACGGCAATATTTTCCCCTTCCGACTTGGAGTGAGCGAAGTGAAATTTGAAGGAGAAAGAATTTTTGCGGGTTTCATTCACGACATGAGCCACCAAAAAGAAGCCGAAAACAGGCTCATGCAGTACACGCAGCATTTGGAGGAACTGGTAAAAGACCGCACCCATTCGCTAAATGAAACAATTGCCGCATTAACCCAGACTAAGGAAGAGGTCAGCAGTACACTGGAAAAAGAAAAAGAACTCGGTAAAATTAAAAGCCGCCTATTATCAATGGCTTCCCATGAATTCAGGACACCACTAAGTACCATTCATCTTTCTACTTCTTTGATTCAGCGCTATTCAGAAGATTTAAATAACCCCAAAATTGAAACACACATAAGGAAAATTAAAAGCGCCGTTTCAAACCTAACCACTATTCTGGATGATTTTCTACTTCTTGAAAAAGCGGAATCTAATAAAATTACACTCCAGATATCCTGTTTTGATCTTCAGGATTTTATAAAGGAAATCATAGGTGAATTAAAGCTTCTTACCAAAAAAAGGCAAAAAATAATAAGCATTCCCAACACAGCAGTCACTTTAGTAAAATTAGATAAAAACCTGCTCAAAAACTGTATTATCAATTTGGTTTCTAATGCGATTAAATATTCTGGTGAAGAAACTGAAATTGAACTTTCGACAGCAATGACTCCCAATGAGATCATTATAAATGTAAAGGATAACGGCATTGGCATACCCAAAGAAGATCATGAACACTTATTTGAAGCTTTCTTTAGGGCTCATAATACAGGAAATATACCTGGAACAGGTCTTGGACTGCACATTGTTTCACGATATGTATCCCTGATGAATGGTACCATTTCTTTTGAAAGTGCAATTAACAAAGGAACTTTATTTACTATTGAACTGCCGCGTTTATGACTAAAATACTTATTATCGAAGACAATGACAATATTAGAGAAAATGTTGTTGAAATACTGGAACTATCCGGATATGAGGTTTATGCAGCCGACAATGGAAAAGCCGGAGTAGAAACAGCCCTAAAAATAAAACCTGATATTGTACTATGTGACATCATGATGCCCGAACTGGATGGCTATGGAGTATTACATATTCTTCAGAAGAATCCCGAAACACAGACAACACCTGTAATATTTTTAACCGCAAAAGCAGAGAGAGCCGATATTCGTAAAGGTATGGAACTCGGAGTAGACGATTACCTCACTAAACCTTTTGACGATTTAGAACTTTTACGGGCTATAGAAGCGAGGTTGAAAAAACAAGAATTACAGCAGCTGTTTTACGGACAAACGGCTGAAAACCTCAACACTCTTATTTCTAAAGAAGATGGACTGGTAAAACTCAAGGAAATAATGCTGGAACGAAGTACAAGGCATTATAAAAAAAACCAGTATATTCATTATGAGGGAGATCATGTAACAGGCATTTATTACATTATAAGCGGTAAAGTAAAGACTGTAAAATTAACCGAAGACGGGCGCGAACTCATAACAGGGGTATATAAAGAAAATGATTACCTGGACATCAGTATTTTATTTTCTAATGACACTTATAATGATACCACAATAGCTTTAGAGGAAACCGTTTTGAGCTTTCTTCCAACCGAACAGCTCGATAAACTCCTTTTTATTTATCCGGATGTAGGCGCAAAATTCATTAAAATTCTAGCCAATGATATGAGAGAGAAAGAGGTTCGCCTCTTGCAGATCGCTTATATGTCAGTGCGTAAGAGAATAGCCCAGGGTATTGTCCATTTAGTAGTACAGCACGGGATGGATGGCTCCAGCATCAAGTTCAGCAGGGATGACCTTGCGGCATTTTCAGGAACTTCTCCTGAAACGGTAAGTCGTACTTTAAGCGACTTTAGAGAAGAAGGACTGATCGAGAAAACAGCCAGTACCATTCATGTACTTAACTTAGATAAACTCAGCAAAATAAAAAACTAATCTTTCATTATGATCAAAATCATTTTTTTAAGTGATTTTGATCATCCCTTCTCGAGATAATCTGCTATAATTTTGGTTGAACAATCCTATACTTTTTACGTAATGGGATCAACTAAAAATTTATGAAAGTAATTAAGCACTCAGGGCATGTTGTTCCTTTCGACATAGAAAAATTAAGGCTTTCTCTTCAAAAATCGGGTGCTGCCCCAGAACTCATTAAAGAATCGCTGGCTCAAATACAGAGCCAAATGTACGAGGGAATAACGACCAAACAGATATACAAAATGGCTTTTGTTATTTTAAAAAAAGCTTCGAATGGCCATGCTGCGCGGTATAACCTCCGTTCTGCCTTACAGATGCTCGGTCCGGCTGGTTTTTTCTTTGAAAAATTTATTGCACGATTATATGCTGCCGAAGGTTTTAAAACCAGGACCAACTTAACGCTGCAGGGAAAATGTGTCTCGCATGAAGTAGATGTAATGATAAAAAAAGAGAATCTAATTTCGATGATTGAATGTAAATTTCACAGCAGCAGAGAAGGTTCTTCTGATGTAAAAGTTCCGATGTACATTCTTTCTCGTTTTAATGACCTTAAAGTGAAAACGCATACTATTTTTTCTAACAGCGAAACTATTAATTCCTGTATTATAGTGACCAATAACCGCTTTACTAAAGATGCTGAAAACTTCGCAAACTGCAGCGGCATAAACCTTTTAAGCTGGGACTATCCAAAAGATAATAACATCAAAAGTAAAATTGATAAAGCGGCGCTCTACCCTATTACCTGCCTCACAACCTTATCAATGGTAGAAAAGGAAAAATTATTAATTCTGGATCAGCTGCTTGTAAAAGATCTTATTAACGATTCTCATAGTATTCATAAAATTGGGCTTAGCGAAAACCGGGTTCGAAATGTATTGAAAGAAGCTTCACAAATTTGTAAACTTATCTAAAATGAAAATTAAATTTATAGGAGGTTCTGGAACTGTAACAGGCTCCAAAACACTGATAGAAAGCAATGGTGTTAGAATATTAGTTGACTGCGGTCTCTTTCAGGGGCTTAAAGCACTTAGGGAACTCAATTGGGAACCGCTGCCAATTTTACCCTCAACTATAGATTATGTGCTGCTAACACATGGTCATCTGGATCATTGCGGCTGGCTTCCGAGGCTGGTCGCTCAGGGATTTGCTGGGAAAATTTACTGCACCAGCCCAACTAAAGCAGTAGCACAGCTCGTTCTTTTAGACAGTGCAAAGATTCAGGAAGAAGAAGCTGATAAAGCCAACAAAGAGTATTATTCTAAACATGAAAAAGCAGAACCTCTTTACACAGTAGTTCAGGCAAAAAATGTTCTTCCCTTTTTTAAAGTAATACAGCCCAATCTATCAATTGTTGTAGCGAATAATATTACTGCCGTTTTTTCAATTGCCGGACATATTATTGGTGCCTGCAGTATTACACTGACTCTGGAGGGGAAAACCTTAATTTTTTCGGGCGATATTGGGCGGGATGATGACGTATTAATGTTTCCGCCAACAAAACCTTCAAAGGCCGATTACATTTTTTTAGAAAGCACTTACGGCAATCGCCTGCATCCAGATCTCGATGTAAAAAAAGAGCTGGAAACCTATATCAATAGTACTATTGACCAAAACGGAACCGTAATTATTCCAGGATTTGCTGTCGAGAGAGCACAATCCATAATGTATCTTTTATGGGAACTTAAAACAGAAGGAAGAATACCTAAGATCCCTTACATCCTTGACACTCCTATGGGGGCCAGCGTACTTGATATTTTTCTGGAAAATATGCAGTGGCATAAACTCTCTGCCAATGATTGCCATGAAATGTTCAAAATGTTCAGAATCGTTTCTGAATTCGATCAAACCATGCGCATTATTGAAGATCCTCAGCCAAAAGTAATTATTGCCGCAAGCGGTATGGTTACCGGTGGCCGCGTACTGTCTTATTTTGAAAAATATATAGGTATTAAAAAAACTACTGTTATAATTGTGGGTTATCAGGCAGAAGGCACTCGCGGAAGAAAACTTCTTGATGGAGCTGATGAAATTAAAATTTATGGAAAATATTATCCTGTAAAAGCTAAAATTACACAAATTGAAGGAATGTCTGCGCATGGCGATCAGGAAGATTTGGTAAACTGGCTTTCTGCTCTTAAAAACAATCCAAAATGTATTTATTTAGTTCACGGAGAAAACCTTCCGGCAGAAGAACTAAGAATTAAAATCCAGGATAGATATGGTTTTAAATGCACTGTTCCGTTTATGGGAAGTGAAATAGAAATTTAGAAATCATTTATTTCTCCTAAGATATTTTATTCCCTCAAACCATAAAACAGATACTGAACCCACTAAAATGCATAACAGCAGCCGATAAAAAGTAATCAATTCAAAACTAAACAAAGAACGCAGAAAAGGCACGGCAAATAATACGATCGCTAAAAGCACTGTAATACTTATTATCACAGCAACCAGTTTGTTTTTATACAGCAGGGTAACCCAGATTGAATAATAAAAAGATCTATTTACCAGTGTCAGCACAATGTTTGCTGTAATTAACGTCAGAAAAACCATGCTTCGGGTTGTCTGTTCGTTTCCCTGATTATGAATGGACCATTGATAGATAAACAGCAGACCTAAAGTTATAGCGATACCCTGAAAAATGCTTACAGCAAGTTCTTTTGCATTAAAAAATGTTGCTGTTAGAGACCTTGGGCCTCTCTGCATGGTATCTGCTTCTGCGGGTTCATTTTCATAAATTATGGAGCAGGTTGGCCCCATGATAAGTTCCAGCAGAATTACATGAAGCGGAGTGAATATATTGGGATAAATCCATCCCAGCGCAAGCGGCAGAAATACAATCAGGATTATAGGGATATGAATGGAAATAATATACTGAATTGCCTTTTTTAGATTTGTATAGATTTTTCTTCCCATAGCAACAGCATCAACCATTTTAGAAAGGTCGTCTTCTGCCAGAATTAGCGAAGCGGCATCTTTTGCTATTGAAGTTCCCTTTTTCCCCATTGCAATCCCTATATGTGCCGCCTTGAGCGAAGGACCGTCATTTACGCCGTCTCCTGTCATGGCAACAATCTGCCCGTTTGCTTTCAGAGCGTTTACGATTCGCAGTTTGGCATCGGGAAACATCCTGCTAAAGATGTTAATATGCATTACCTTATTTTGAAGTTCAGCATCACTCAATCTCATAAGTTCATCCCCCGTAATAGACTTATCCCCTCCCTTAAAACCGATTTGCTGAGCAATCGCATTAGTGGTTTTTACATTGTCTCCTGTAATAATTTTTACTGCTATGCCAGCTTTATAAAATGATTGCAGGACCTCATTAATATTCTCTTTCGGAGGATCGTAAAAAGCAATTAAACCTTTAAAATCAAATGGAATTTCCTGCTGTGTTTCCGGATAATTATTCCCCTGCAGATTTCCCGCCGCAACGCCAAGCACTCTATAACCTTTCTCGGTCAGTTTATTCATCGCAGCCGTTACCCTTTCTTTTTCTTCATTTGTAAGATGGCAAACTTCTAATATGGCTTCTGGCGCTCCTTTTGCCGCAATAATTCGATTGCCAGATTCATCCTCAAAAATATGCGTCATCATAGGCGGTTTGCCTGATAAAGGATATTCATGAATCATTTTAAAACTGACTCTCCTATCCTTGTCGGTAAATTTTTTATAACTGTTGTGAAGTGCTGTTTCCATAGGATCAAAAGCAATGGGTTCGCTTGCCCACATGGCAGTAGCAACCAGTTCTTTTGTTTCCTCTAACTGCGTAAAAGTATCAGCATTAACTTCTGAACCTGAAGGCAGATAAAGCTTTGCAAGTTCCATTTTATTCTGCGTAATGGTACCGGTCTTATCCGTACATATCACTGTGGCACTGCCTAATGTTTCGACTGTTTTCATTTGTTTGACAACAATACCCATTTTCATAAGCCTGCGGGCTCCTAATGCCATGAATGTTGTAAAAGCAACCGGAATTTCTTCTGGTAAAATACTCATAGCCAGAGTTAGTGCCATCAAAAGACTTTCTAAAACACTGCCTATTCTGGAATAATTAATACTCCATACCAAAATAAAAACTACTGCCCCGGCAAAAACCATTTTTTTTACAAAATTTCCAATTTGAAGTTCCAATGGTGTTTTTTCTTCGGCAATAGCTTCCAGACTGCTCCCTATTTTACCCAGCCTTGTCTGGTCTCCTATTTCTGTTATTTTTACTATTGCAAGACCACCGGCCACATTGGTTCCTGAAAAAACCTTATTATCTTCCTTTTCCGAATCTTTAAAAACAGCCATAGATTCACCTGTCAGTATCGATTCATTTACAGAAAAATCATTAGACCGCACAATAATTCCGTCAGCAGGCACCAAACCGCCTTCTTCGACAATTACAAAATCTCCCACCACAATATCCTGTGTTTTGATATTTTGCTGCTGCCCTTCTCTAATCACTTTACATAAAGGCTGTGTAAATTCTTGAAGCTTTGCCAGAGCATTCCGGCTTCTTTTTTCCTGATACAATGAAATGGCAACAATTAATAAAATTGAAGCTGAAAGAAATACAGCATCACTGTATTGTTTATTTATGAAATAAATTCCTGAAGCAGCGAGTAATAAAAGAACCATTGGTTCTCCAAATATACTTTTTAAAAAAGCCAGGAACCTGTTATCTTTTTTGTAACTATAAGTATTGGTTCCAAATTTTTCTCTTAAATTTATTACTTCATTAAAACTTAGTCCTTTTAACTCCTTTTCGTTTGTATTCATACTATCGTGAGATAAAATTAGGCTGGAATTCAGTATTATATATATTAAAGATCCTAATAAATTATCATTTAAAAATATATTAGGATATTATAACTGAAGGAAATATGTGCAGTCTAACTTTTAGAGCCTTTAAAACTAAACTATGATCCCTGCAGATCGACAATATTTTCAAAACTCTATTAATCTTATTCTTTTCTGCGATCACTACTATTGGTTTAATTACAATATCTGTAATCTCTGAAAATTCATCAGATATAAGTATAGAAGCCCGGGCTGTACTTGTATAATTTTTAAATGTAAGACCTTTGTTTTTTGCTGCTCTAAAAAATCCTGTCATATACGAACTAGCTACAGAAGCAATAAATAAATGCTCTGCCGACCACGCAGCTTCATCTGATTTTTTTAAACAAGAATACGAAGCCACTTCTATAGCATCATTAAATATAACAGCACTTAAGATTGCTTTTTGATTTTCGTGCCAATGCAAATCTACCTGAAATTCCTGTGAAGCTTCCATTTTACTTTTTTTCCTCTTATATATATATTTCTTTAGAGGCATGTGTTCTACTAAATTAAACTATTAGCATACTATAAAAAATGATTCTAGTCACATTCTCCACTACCAGACATTAAATAATTTAAACAACAAATAGTTTCGTGAATGACTAAGATCATTTTACTTTTTAATGTTTTTATGCACTTTTACTAAACAAAATCAAACTATTCGAAAAAGTATTTTTAACAGTTTTGAAATTGCAAAACAGTTTTTACAATACTAGCTGTCGTTACTAACTAAAAAATAAAAAACCATGAAAAATCAAAAACTTTTTATTGCGCATTATCAAACACAGCAACAGACTGAGGAGGCCATAAAAACACTCAAAAAAAATGGTTATGATATTACAAAGCTCTCTATTATAGGAATGGATTGTTACACAGAACAAAATGTTTTAGGTTATCATAATATTTATGACCGAATGGAAAAATGGAGTGTCACAGGATTATTTGCCATTGGTCTGTCGGGTCTCATATTTGGCACTTTATTATTTTTTAACCTGATTGTTAGACTGCCTTATCTCAGAGTTCCAATTATAGCGGCCTGCTTAATTATACTTATACTCTCAATAATACCACTAATAATTGCAGCGTTTTCAAAAAACACAACCATAAAATATCATACTCAGATAAAAGCCAGAAAGTTTATGCTCTGTGCAAATGAAACTGTTGCTGAAATAGATAAAATGCGTGTATTGCTGCAAATACATATTCCAAAAGAAAATTCTCCAGGTGAAAAAGAAAATCAAATTCTTTTAGATAATGAAACACTGGAGTTTTATTAGCGGAAAATAAAATTATCTAACACTCTAATTAACAACACCATGAAAACAAATGAAGAATTACAAAGAGACGTGCAAAACGCTATCAAATGGGAACCTCAGCTCCAGGCGGCAGAAATTGGCGTAACTGCCAGGGACGGGATTGTGACTCTTATGGGAACAGTCGATGCGTACTATAAAAAAATCGAAGCTGAAAACGCCGCCAAAAATGTCGATGGCGTAAAAGCTGTTGTAGAGGAAATTGAAATAAAATACTCCAACAGCATAAGAACAGATGAGGATATTGCCGTTGATGCCTTAAAAGCTTTAACGGACAACTGGAATGTTCCTCAGGAAAAAATTCAGATTAAAGTAGAGAAAGGATGGGTTACCCTTGAGGGACATGTTACCTGGAACTATCAAAAAGAAGCCGCCGAAAAATCTATTGGACATCTTTCAGGGGTTAGAGGTCTGACAAATCATATCAAGATAAAAGCCGAAATACAAAACGAAATCGAGAAACACAATATAAAAAGAGCCTTGTCAAGTAACTGGACCTTACATTCTGAAAACATTCTCATTAAGGTAGAGGGCACAAAAGTCATCTTGACGGGCTCAGTATCTTCCATTTACCAGAAAGATCTGGCGGAAAAAATAGTATGGAAAACGCCCGGTATATGGGCTGTGGATAATCAGCTGGCTGTAGAACATAAATATACTCCAGTACTGTAAAAAATTGAAAGAATCTCTGCTATCTATATCTTACTTTTTTATAGATTGAGAAGATACAGGTTCTCCCGAACAGACTACATTATTTCGATAATCGTACTACAAGCGAAAATTAACTTAAAAAAATCAATATCATGGAACCAAGCTGGATTATACTAACAGTCAGCGGTGCTGTTGTACTCATTATGATGATTTATGTTTTCAGACTAAACAGCAAAGCCAAAAAAGCTTTTGAGAAAGATCTAAACAGCTCTTCTGATCTTTTAGAGGAGGAGTCTGATGTAAATAATGTTCATTAATTTTTAAAGACAGTTTTGTGTTTTTACTTTATTTCTTTTACTATAACAGACAATGAAAACTTTGCTTTATACCGTATTTCTATTTACATCGGTTTTACTGCTTATGAATCGCTATACAGATTTATATATCAATAATTCTATTATACATTTTGTAATATTATTAACCGCCGCAATTTCATTTATTTTTATAGCAGGTCAGCTTTTTGGAAAATTAAAAACTATAAAGTCAAGAGTATTCACAATCTTACTTGTTGGATGTCTGTGTTACATACAATCTTTTCTAACTTGGGGAGGCGACTGGAAAACGCAGACCGTTCTTTACCAAAACAGAGGCAACCGCAACAAAACTATAGAATTCCAGATGCGCGGGGATCGTTTTGCGTTTGGATACAAAAAACGCGTCATCAACCGGTTAAAATTATTTCCTGGATTAGACTGGACTACGGACGTTGATACGGCTAAAATTAGCCGCAGACAATGGAAGAAAGTAAACTTATATGTAAATGAAATGGAATTTGATTCCAATTAACAACATTAATCATTAGAAAACATGAAAAAAATACTAGTCACAACAGACTTATCCTATAATTCCAAACCGGCAGTACGCTTTGCCATACAGCTTGCTGCACAAGCAGGTTACGAACTTACATTTCTTTATGTAAACAGTTCATTTATCATTGACCCTTTTTCAGCTGTTACTTTTGTCGGCCTTCCGGAACCTGACACTAAAATGCAAGAACAAAGCTTAAAAAGATTTATACATACTCTTTACAGGCAAACCCATAAACAACCAGAAAATATTAATTATATAGTCGAAAATAAGCTGGCGGTAAATGAAGCAATTTTGGACTGTGCAAAAAGAATCAGAGCCGATTATATTTGCATGAGCACCAGAGGCGGTGGTCTGGCCAATAAGCTATTAGGCAGCCATACCAGCAAAATTTTACACGATTCTACTATTCCTATTCTTGTTGTACCAAGACATTACCGAATGAAGCAATTAAATTCTGTCTTATATCCATCTGATATTGAAGACATAAAAATTGAATTGCCGTTAATTAAAAAGTTTGCTGCAGAATTTAATGCTCCGATTTCTATATATCATTATGATTACTTTACAGAAGAGGAAGAAATCAATAAAAAACTACATGAAATAGAAAATCAATATAAATCCAATACTCTACATTTTCATTTTAAAAAGCTAAATCCTGAAGTATCATTACTTCGTCACCTTCAAATTGATATTATGAGAGCCAAACCCTCCATCATAACCATGTTTGCCAAAGAAGACCGAAGCTGGTTTGAACAGCTTTTTCAATCTATTAAAACTTCAGAAAAGGGCTTTGACACCAAAACCCCTATGCTGGTGTTTAGAAAATAAAAGGAAGATCAAAAACAATCTGATATCTGATCTTCCTGCAGCTGTTTAACCAGATAACCGATTCACGGCATAGTAAACTCTTGAAATTCACATAAAGAAGCTTCAAGTTTAAGTTTTTCCTGGAGATAATCTAATTGCAGTGAATCTAACGTATGTACAACTGAGGAATTAAAACTTTCAGTGCTAATTTCATACTCCTTAATATAATTAACTCTTCTTTTTAATTCTTCAAGGTGGTATTTCGCTTCATGCAGTCTCTTCTCTCTGCTTTTATTTTTTCCTTGTATCTCCTCCATACCTTTCTCTTGATCGATGATAATTAACTCAGCTGATGTAATTATACTATCTGATTCTCTATTAAATGAAAACCATTTTTGGAGAGTCTGCTGGTCTATGTTTTTTGTTTTCATTAATGAATCTGTATTAGGGACTTCTCCACTTAAAGAGTTTTTATTCTGGCAGGAATATAACAATAAAGTTATAGCACCCAAGATGTTAAATTTTGCATTCATTCTTTTGCTGTTTAAAATTTATATAATATTCATTGAAGCAGTATTCCACCGTGTTAAAATTTATATTCTCAAATGGTGATTGTGGTCATATTTTGATCGAGCTGGAAATCGTAATTTTATCTTATTGAAACAAATTCTAATACTAAAAACGATATGAAACCACCTGCATGGAATCTTTTAATACTCTCAGTCTTTTTTGTTCAATGTTCCAGTTCAAATATCACCGGCAGCTGGCACTCGACAGAAACATCATCTAGTCTGCAGCATGGCCGGATTATAGTAGTTGGGTTAATACCAGAATCTGATAAAAGACTCCAGCAGAAAATGGAAAATCATCTGGCTGACGAATTGTGTAATCTTGGCTACGATGCTGCTGCATCCACCGATATTTATAATTTTGAAACATATGAGGGCCAGGATCAAAAAGAGATAATAAAAGAGTTAAAGCAAAATGGAATTATTGCTGTTTTAACCATTGTACTGCTTGACAAACAAAAAGAAAACTACCATGCCCCTAAAAGCATGTTTGACGCTGCAGAAACCGATACTAATAATTTTGATGTTTATTATAATGCCATATATAGTAAAATAAATGAACACGGATATTATGTAAATAACACTTATTATTTTTGGGAAAGCAGCCTGTTTGTAATGCCAAATCAAGAATTAGTATATTCAGCCAAGACCCAGTCTTTTAATCCTTTTAGTGCTCCAGCTCTTGCACATGAATATGGCAGATTAATAATAAATGATATGCTGGAACATAATGTAATCATCAATCTTTATAAACAAAAGGACAAAAAACTGTAGCAGTTACAAATCTCTGCTAGCACTGTAGAATTTGATTTAAACTGTTTTAAAAGATATAAAAATTTAAATTTGAAGTTTTGGTTTCAGACCGTAATGTTTAATACTATGCTCCATTATAAAAAGTCTAGCTTCTTCAATATCGTCTGTTATCAAGAATAATTTGGAATCTAGTTCGTTTATAGTTCCCTGCTGTTTCATAAGGTTAATATGTTCAATTAGATTTTTATGATATTCTTTGTTGAATATAATAATAGGAAAGTTTTTAATCTTTCCGGTCTGTATCAACGTAAGCGCTTCAAAATATTCATCCAGCGTTCCAAAACCACCTGGCATCACTACAAAGGCAAAGGAATATTTTACTAAAAGTATTTTACGAATGAAAAAATGTTTTGCCACAACCCACTTGTCGAGGTACGAATTTGGCATCTGATCAATAGGAAGTTTTATATTGCAGCCTACCGATTTTCCCCCAACCTGTTTTGCTCCCAAGTTTGCAGCTTCCATAAGACCTGGTCCACCTCCTGTCATTATAGTAAAACCAAGTTTAGCAAACTCACCGGCGGCTTTTCTTGTAAATTCATAATAAGGATGATCTTCTTTAAAACGAGCAGATCCAAAAAAAGTAATACAAGGACCAACAGTGTACAATTTTCTGAAGCATCTCACTAGTTCCCACAAAATAACTAAAATAAATTTCAGCTCGATTAACCTCGACTGCGGGCCTTCTAAAAACTGAATTTCTGACAAATCGATGCGAGGTTTTGCATTTTTCATGGTTTATATCTTTAAATTTCTTAACATAAATAAGGCTGTTCCAGGTTGACTTTTAAATGATTTATCACTTTGATTACTCCCGGAGTTTTGTAAGCTATTTTTTCAGCTTCTTCTTTTTGAAAAAGAGAGTCCACAATTCCAGATAATTGAACCGTCGCTCCTGCAACCTCAATATTTATTTCATCAACATCAAGAGCCCAATGTCTTTGAAGTGCTTTCTCTAGTAACTCTTTTTCTACAGGATGAAATGTTTCCCTCTTAAGTTTAATATTATTTGTTATTCCTGCTATTCCTTTTTGATTTTCGACAAGTTCCGCAGCGATATCTCTTTGAAAATTCCAAGGTAAAATTCCGTCAAGAGTAACCCATCCGCTTTCTACTGTAATGCAGACAGCTTTTTTAGGTATAATACGATTTTCATTAAAAACACTAACAACCTGCTCAGCAATCTTTTGATCTGAAATCACAGCAGACTTTTCAATAAAAACCTTGATTTCATCTACAATTGCACCCACACCTTTAATTTTCCTGGCAGCATGCAGGGCCTCTTTTTTCTTCACAAGTGAATCAACATTTCCTGTAAGAGTCACTATTGCTTCTTTTACTATCACGCCAATTTCTGCTGGATGCAGCAACGGTTCTGATTTAATTGCTTCCTGCACCTCTCTTTGTAAAACTTCATTACTTTTCATATCTGAGGTATTAGTTTTTTGGCTATTAATTAAACTCCACCACAATCTCATTATCTACATACCATACACCAGGCGTATTCCATGCAATTCTTTCTGCTTCATCCTTTTGAAAAAGAGAATCAACAATACCGCTCAGATATATTGTTTTGCCTTCAACCCTTACTTTAATGTTATCAAAGTCAAGAATCCAGCTCAGGCGGAAAGCTTTCTCAACTATTTCTTTTGTCATTTCGTCTTTTATTTCAGCTTCTATTTTTATATTATCAATCACCCCTCTTACTCCTGCCAGATATCGAATAGCATTATCAGCTGCTTTTCTTTGAAAATTCCAATGTAGAATCCCATCTAGTGTAACCCATCCATTCTCTACACTAACTTTTATCTTATGATCAGGCACAGCCCAATTTTCATGCAGCGCTTTGCTAACAGTAGCATTAATTTCGGTGTCGCTTTTAATAGCTGAAAAAAATAAATCAACTTTAATATCGTCTACTACTCCCCTTACACCTGCAATATTTTTAACTGCCTGCTCCGCCTCTTTTTTTTGAGTATAGTTATCCACGATACCACCAAGAGTAACAATACCATCTTGAACAGTAACATCAATTTCATTTGAGCGCAACAAAGGCTCCCATTTGATAGCCTCCACTACTTCTTTGCGTAAAACATCATTATTTTTTTTCATGACAAAAATTTTTAAATTTTACTGAAACTAAATTCCAAACCATTTTAAGGCCTGGATCATTAAGCAAATTTGAAGTAATAAAACAGAATTAAAAATGATCCTGATCAATTTGAAAAGTGATAAAAAACATTTTGAAATTAAATGCCAGCACGTACTTTTAAACTGAACTTAAAGAATTAAATTCAGAAAAAAAGAACTATATAACTTCGAAATATTAATCAAATCTTAAGCGATAAAAAAAAATAAGATTCCTGACTATTCGTTATTTCGTATATAATTAAAACAAATTCCAAAATGAAGCTAATTACATTATTCCTGTTATTAACTGTGCTTCCTATAAATTGGGAACCTGACTTTAATAACGCCAAAAAAACGGCAAAGGAAAAGCACGAATTAATTCTTTTGAACTTCTCTGGTTCAGACTGGTGCGGCCCCTGTATTGTAACACGCAGAGACTACCTTGAAAGCCAAACATTCACAGAGATGGCAAATGAAAATCTGATACTCGTTAATGCTGATTTTCCAAGAAAAAAGAAAAACATTGGAACTCCCGAACAGGTAAAAAGAAACGAAGATTTAGCCGAGATTTATAATAAAGAAGGTAGTTTTCCTCTAACACTTCTTCTGGATGCTGACGGCAAAATAATCAAAACCTGGCACGGAAAACCTGAAACTTCACCTGAACAATGGACTGCCGAAATAAAAGCGATCTGTGAAAGCCGAAAATAACATATCAAAAAAGCAAAAATATTCGCAGTCCCTAAAACTCATGGGAAACAACTTTACCATTACAGTTGTAGATGAAAATGAGAAAAAAGGAAATGAGAATATTAATCTCGCTATTGAAGAAATCAGGCGCATTGAAAAACTTTTGACTACTTATAAACCAGATAGCCAGACGAACCTAATTAATGAAAATGCAGGATTTAAGCCCGTAGAAGTAGATTTGGAAGTTTTTAATCTTATCGAACGGTCTATTGGAATTTCAAAAATTACACAAGGTGCATTTGATATTTCTTATGGAAGTATTGACAAAAGTCTTTGGAATTTTGACAAAACAATGACCACGCTGCCAGACGCCGAAACGGCCTTAAAAATGGTACATCTTATTGATTACAGAAATATCATTCTGGACAAAGAAAACACAACTGTATTTCTAAAAGAAAAAGGAATGCGGATTGGTTTTGGAGGAATCGGAAAAGGTTATGCGGCTGAAATGGCAAAACAAATCCTAATCAGAAACAATGTTGAAAGCGGCATTATAAATGCGAGCGGGGATCTTTCAGCCTGGGGACTGCAGCCTGATGGAAAAAAATGGACCATTGGTGTGGCAAATCCTGACGCTCCAAATGGAGCATTCTCGTATATGGAAATATCCAATAAAGCAGTGGCAACCTCTGGCAATTATGAAAAGTTTGTCACAATTAAGGGGAAAAAATATTCGCATACCATAGACCCAAAAACAGGGCTGCCCATAACCGGAATAAAAAGTGTTACCATTATTGCTTCTAATGCAGAATTTGCAGATGCAATGGCAACTCCTATAGCGGTTATGGGAATTAAGGCGGGCCTGTTTTTAATAGACCAGATACCGGATCTATATTGTATAATAATAGACGACAACAACAAAATTTACACTTCAAAAAACATCAACCTGAAATGAAAAAGCCAAAACAAAAAGCGCTCGTACTATGCTGCAGCATTGCTTTTACAGGCATTCTGCTCACCTCCTGCACATCGGTAAAAGAATACCAGAAAGGAAAAATCAACGATTCTGAAATGGTGCTTTCCAACAGGAAAATCGAAAAAACAGAACTCAGTTTTCAATCCTACCGTGAAGGAGCTTCCGGAGCCAATTCAGGAAAAAGCGGCGGCGGCTGCGGGTGTAACTAATTTTCATGCGATAAAAAAATGAAAAGAATATTCATAACAGGGTTTGCTTTATTGGCACTATTTCAAACAAGAGCACAAAATGTTCCTGCTGATTCAACTAGTTACAAAAGCAAAAAATTAAAGCTGGAAGAAGTAAATCTGGTTTCCAGTTATTATAAACAGGACGGAAATAATTCGGCTGTTACCGGAGGAATTGGTTCTGAACATCTTACTGATATTGCCAATACCATTGATGTTAAACTGGTAAAATACGGAGAAACTGGAATTAAACATACTTTTGATATTGAAGCCGGTATTGATCATTATACCTCAGCATCATCAGATATGATTGATTTGAGTGCCAATTCATCTGCATCTTCTTCAGACAACCGCTTCTATCCTTCTTTAACTTATTTGAGAGAGAATGAAGAAAAAGGAAGAACATTGGGGATTGGGGTTTCATCATCAACTGAGTTCGATTATCAGTCTTTTGGAGGAAACATCAGCTTCTCACAAAAATCAAAAGACAGAAACGGAGAGTTTACAGCTAAATTTCAGACCTTTATAGATCAGTTAAAATTAATTGAACCAGTCGAACTCCGTCCTCCAGGCCAGGAAGGCTACGGCAGCGCCAACCGTAATACTTTTGCAGGAACTTTAAGCTACTCGCAGGTTGTAAACAAGAACCTTCAGGTAATGCTTGTAGGCGATATAATCAGCCAAAATGGATATTTAAGTCTTCCGTTCCACAGAGTTTATTTTGCAGATGGATCGGTGCATCAGGAAAAAATGCCGGATACCAGACTCAAAATTCCATTGGGAATCAGGGCTAGTTATTTCTTGGGAGACAATATAATTATTCGTGCTTATTACAGATATTACACTGATGACTGGAGCTTAAAAGCGCATACTGCCGATCTTGAAATTCCTGTGAAATTAACCCAAGCGTTTTCACTTAGTCCGTTTTACAGATTTTATACCCAGACAGGAACGAAGTATTTTAAACCATACGGAGAACATACCGCAGCTGATGAATACTATACCAGCAATTATGATTTATCGAAGTTTGACAGCAGTTTCTTTGGAATGGGAATGAAATTTACACCTCTAAACGGAATTTTTGGCCTTAAACACTGGAATACTCTAGAGATACGTTATGGTCATTATACTAGAACTACAAATATGACTTCGGATATTATCAGCATTAACATCAAATACAAATAAAAGATAATCAAACACTTAAAACTAAAAATAATTTTTAGGCACGTTTCTTGTTCTATCAAATATATTAATGAATAAAGAGTAATATTATGAAAACTATTAAATATTTTTTGATTGGAATATTATTCCTTTCTTTTAGTTATACACAGGCTCAGGTATCAGTAAACGTTAATATTGGAACTCCTCCTGAATGGGGACCTGCCGGTTATACAGATGTTCGTTATTATTACCTGCCGGATCTTGAAACCTACTATGATATCAGCACATCAAATTATATGTACTTAAACAACGGAAGGTGGGTCAGAACCAGATCACTTCCCTCTGCTTACAGAAATTATGATCTTTACAACGAATACAAAGTAGTCTTAACCGATTATAGAGGTGACAGACCTTATGATAATTTTAAAACCCATAAAGTAAAATATGGAAAAGGTTATCAAGGCCAGCCCCAAAAAACAATTGGCCAAAAGCCTCGTAAAGGAAACAATAAAGGAAAAGACAATGGACACCACGATAATGGGAACCATAATGGAAATGGTAAAGGAAAAGGAAACGGGAAACATTAATCCAAAAGAGGCTTAAAAGCCTCTTTTTTATTTATTTTCAGTACGAATTGATAAAATTATTGAGGGAGAAATAATCTTTCTTAGAAAGAATTGTTTACAAGATTGATTACCGATTAATTCGACTTCATACTTTTTCTCACAAAAAGCTAAATCCATTTTTTAACAGTCGTTTGCCTTTCTAAAAAAGACACAGTATAAATAAGGCATAAAAATGCCCCCCTTATCTTTGTCTCCCATTTTCTATAGCGAATCCAGAAATGAAGAAATTTGTATTTTTGTGGTTATAAATTTCTTCTTAAATTTATTAAAGCCTAACATATATCAAGAAATAAGCGGCAATGGAACAAATACGGCAATATTTAGAAAAGACAGCTAACCTGACTGACAGAGATTGGAACTTTTTCTGTTCAAGGCTTATAAGAGAGGAATTCCCTAAAAAGCACCATATCCTCAAGGCAGGACAAACAGAAAACCATCTTTCCTTCATTGAAACGGGTATGGTTCGTTTCTATATGCCAAAAGAAGAAAATGAACTCACTTTCTCCTTTGTATTTGAGCACAGTTTTGTAAGCGGCTACAATTCGTTTCTTACCCAATCCCCTTCTGCCTACAATATAGAAACGCTCACAAAAACAACGCTTTGGAGATTGACATATAATGACCTGCAGAGCATTTACAGCGAAACAGAAATCGGCAATACCATAGGACGGAAAGCAGGTGAAGATCTGTTTCTCAAAAAGTCATTAAGGGAGCTTTCTCTTCTCAACGAATCTGCTGAACAGCGCTATCTGAATCTATTTGCCGAACAGCCTAAATTGATAAAAGAAATTCCTCTCAAATATATTGCTTCCTATATTGGCATCACCCCCCAGGCTTTAAGCAGAATCAGGAAACGGATTTCTTAACTTAGGTTCATTGTTTCATTGTTTCACTAATCCGATCTTTGCTGAAAAATAGTAAACATGAAACCATTAATAGTATTGCTTTCAGCATTTGCAGTTTCGCTTTTGATCACCAGAATTTTTCGCGGCAATTATGACTTTTATTTCTCTGCAAGAACAGCAATGTCCGTCATGCTGCTTTTCACCGCTATGGCACACTTCATCTTTACTAAAGGCATGGCGATGATGCTGCCGGGTTTTATTCCGTTTAAAATACAGACTGTTTATGTGACGGGAATTATTGAAATTGCCGCGGCTATTGGCCTCTTTATTCCAGATTTCAGAATAAGTACGGCTTGGCTGCTGATCGCATTTTTCATAATGGTATTTCCTGCAAATATTTACGCATCAATAAAGCATATTGACTATCAAAATGGGACTTTTGAAGGAAGCGGTCTGAGATATCTATGGTTTAGAGCCCCGTTACAAATTCTTTTTATCGTTTGGATATATCTTTCATCTATAAAATATTAACAGGCTAATTTGGATTTGATGCTATTTCTAAACTAATATTTGTTCAAAAAAATTGCTTAAAATCGAGGTACACTTTTTTTCTGTGCCTGCTCTTAAATAGCATATAAACCTAGTATTTACTGGGGTTTAACAATTCAAACCAGAACCTCTTTCTCCGCGGATGGAGTAAAAGCAAACTTTTCAAATTCTACAAAAAAGCAAAAATTCACGGAAACTCTGCATTTCAAATATCTATAACATATTTGTAAAACAAAAAGAATAATACTACTGTCTGTTAATTCGCTAGTACTTAAAATTTTGAGTGTTTTTAATATTGAAAAAGTAAAATTTGAATTTGGTGCAGAATCGGTGCACTTTGGCTATGGAGTTGATACCTTTTTTGCAAGTAAAAGCTAAGGCGGTTTTTGTATTTAAGTTTTTTACCGAATCTCTTTCTATTTTCAAAGTTTTGGTGTAAATTTACACCAAAATAACTTTTATTATTATGACACGACAAAGTATATCATTAACCGCACCTAATGAAGAATGGTTAAAAAAACAGGTAAATGCAGAAGAGTTTAGCAGTAAAAGTGAAGCCATTAACTTTTTAATAAAAAAAGCACGTTCACAAGAAGAGTTCTATGACTTTGTAAGAGCTAAATTAGATAAGGGAGAAAAAAGTGGCTTTGTAAAAAAACAAACTAAAGAAGAAATGTTAGCGGAGTTTAAAAAGGATTTGGGAGATGTATAGCTATTATTTAAGTAGCGAAGCCAAAGAAGATTTAAAAAGAATTTATTACTACGGTGTCGGTAAGTTCGGAATGGATCAGGCCGATCACTATTTCAATATGTTTTACGATTGTTTTGACAAAATAGAGCAAAATCCACTTTTATTTCCATCTGCCGACCACATCAAAAAAGGATATCGTTATTGTGTTTGCGGTGTCGATACTATTTACTACCGAATAAATGGAGATGAGCGAATAGAGATTATTACCATTATTGGGAGGCAAGACTTTTAGATCTGGTGTTGTTATCTTTTTACAACAAAAAGCCAAGGAATTTTCAAAAGACTTTCCATCTGAAAAGCATCTAAATTTAAATTTATCAATAATAAAAAATATTGATATCTTTACAATCAAATTATCCAGAATAATACCACTGAATATCAATTAGTTAAATATCAAAAAAGCGACAATTAAAGTTCGGGTGCAGAATCGGTGCACTTAGGTTTAAGACATCATAAAAACGTAGCATAGATTCGGGTTTGAGCGGTAAAGTTCGAATCCTGCTCTCCCCACGGAAAGTCCTGAAGAAATTCAGGACTTTTTTTATGGGTAAAATCGAAATTTTTCAATTCAGGGATTCTCGGATTAATACGAAAAACCTGTGGAGCAGCAAAAAACAAAGATATCTTTGATGCGCCTATAACTTGGTATTAAGGTTTGCTCAAATTCTTTATCATGAATTAAAAACTTTAATTGATCTGGACAGAAAGTACAAAAATTTCAATTTCTTCTTTCGGACATAAAACAAACGCTGAAAATCAGCTGTATTTATATCTTTGTCATTTTTTAGATAATTAAAAAATACACGGATCACTTTGAATATTGGCTCCAACATAATTATCATGACAGTCTTTCTGATATAAAAAATCAGTAAATTTTTGATAGAATTTTTTCCAATAATTTTTTTTCGAAGCTAATTCTCGTTTATCAAGTTTAGGTGCATCACAAATACGCAATTAAAATTTGTACTACTAGAAAACTGAATAATATTATTTAATACCTATTTGTAGTTTTGTATGGAATAGAGTTTTACTCTTTCTCCATTTTTTTTTGAGTCGCTTTCCTTTCTCAGTTTCTTTTATGAATTGCTTGAATAATGGGATAATTTGACTCGGTTTTTCATGGTTCTAGTTTATGTAAAAAATACCATTTTAGGTAAAAGTTAGGTAAGAGGTATGCTTTGAATTATAAAAAATGATAAAGAAAACCTCACATGGAGGTGATGCATTCTCTAGTTTTTCTTTTTTATCAAGATCCTTAAGCCAACGATACATTATTTTAGCAATATAATTAACATAAAATTCACTATTTATTACTAATAATATTTATCAAATATCAAAACTAAAAAATCTTTATTTTTAAATATCAAGAAGCTATCATCCTTAGAAAAAAGTAAATTTCTATCATATTCTTCATCAAGCAAAGTATTACAATTTTCATCAATCAATTTGATAGAATATTTTTTTGCTTCATTATCTTCAGAGACTAATGAATGTGTTAAAAAGAATGATTTCAAAAGAAGTACATTATTAAATCTATTTTCATTACAATCAAAAACTGTTCTTACTGAAGGTATCTTTTTAAAGACTATCTTATTTAAATCTCTTGAGTCTATTCTTTTATTAACTACAATATTAATAAGTTTAAAACTGTTCTCGATGGTATCTTTTTGATAAGTTTCTTTTAATAAATAACTATATCTATTTTTTGTGCTTGAAATCTTTTTCACAGTCACTGAATCATTCATATTGAATTGACCTAATTTTAATTCATCAGAGGAATACACTTTTGAAAAAAAAACCAAGTTTCCCTTTTGATCTTTATAGCAATTATCAGCTGAGTAATTTAATTTTTGAATAAAAATATTATGTAATATTAAATTTTGAGAATATAATTTTGTAACAGCATACATACAAAACAAAATAAATAATGCTTTTTTCATAACTTTTTTAATTAAACTGCATAATAAGATTTGTGCCCGAATCTTTTTCAGATCTGATATAAACCCATAACGGTAGTGATCCGCAGACTTATGTCTGTTTGGCACCAGCAATCCAAAAGGATAGTAATCGCATTGATCTCCATGCCAATAAATATATGAACTTACCGCAGCGTATAATCAATCAGAAATTGCTTTTTATGAAATTTTCAATAATTCAAATATATTCATTATTACACAAATATTGAGGTTCAAGACAAAAATAAAGGTGGCATTTACAGCGGGTTCAAGCTTAAAGTTCGAATCCTGCTCTTCCCACGAAAGTCCTGAAGAAATTCAGGACTTTTTTTTTGTAATAAATTGAAAATTTTCAATTCAGGGATTCTCCAAGTCTGCTATTTTGATTCCCAATTAAATCTGAGCAAGATTAAAAGGCAGTTTTCTGATTCTTTTTCCTGTAAGGTCAAAAATCGCGTTGGTCAGTGCCGGTGCTAATGGCGGCAATCCAGGTTCTCCAACTCCACCAGCGTCTTCACTATTTTCCATTATATAAACTTCGATTGGCGGAATATCATTGATACGGGGCATTTGGTAATCGTAAAAGTTTTTTTGATTGGTAATACCGTCTTTAAATGTTATTTCATGAAAAGCCGCTGCACCAATTCCCATCACGATCGAACCTTCTACCTGTGCTCTGATAATATCTGGATTTACATACCAGCCACAATCCATTACAGCCCAGACTTTGTCTATTTTTACTCCCCCGTTCTTTTTTGATACTTTTACGATATGACCAACAGTAGATGAAAAACATTCTGTTATGGCGACGCCAAAACCTTCATTTTTTTTACGCTTTTTCCATCCCGAAACTTCTTCGAGTTTGTCAATAAGTTTATGGATTCTTTCATCCAGATATTCCCGTCTAAAATCAAGCGGATCCTTATTGGCTTCATGCGCCATTTCATCCATAAAACTTTCGTAAGCAAAACCGTTTGTAGAGGCATATACAGAACGCCACCACATACTTGGAATAGGAGTTTCGAAAAGTACCTCAGCAAAACTTACATTTTTTACCGTATCAAAATAAGGTTTTAAGAATCCTTCACTCGTACTGCGATTGGCACTTGTTTTTGTAGCAGGATCCCGCCAGTGATCGTTATTCTGACCTGACATTCTAAATTTCAGTGCCTCAATTTTCCCATTATTTACAACACCTTCACATCTGTACGTAATACCCGGACGATACGGTCCCTGCGTAGCATCATCTTCTCTTGTCCATACGACCTGCACCGGTGAATTGATTTCTCTCGAAATTACAGCAGCTTCGTGAGGATAGTCCATAAAAGCTTTACGGCCGAATCCGCCTCCGAGAAAAGTCATGTTTACAATCACGTTTTCACGGGGCATTTTCAATTCTTCACTCAGCGCATCCTGAACCCAGTCCGGCGCCTGAATTGGTCCCCATATTTCTACTTTACCATCTTTAAAATCAGCAATACAATTCAGTGGTTCCATGCAATAATGGGACTGGTAAGGTGTCTGGTAAATTAAATCCAGCTTTTTTACAGAATTTGCAATAACACTCGTCGGATTGCCCTGCTCTTTAAAAGACAGTCCTTCTTGGTTCATTACATTTTCTAACTGCTTCTTATAAATATCGGCGGTATTGATGTGTTCAAATCCCGAATCGTCCCACTCTACTTTTAGCAGTTTCTTTCCCTGAAAAGCGGCCCATGTGCTGTCAGCCACAACTGCTACACCCTCCCGATAGGTTTTGAAAACAAGCATTTTTATTTTGAATACTTTTTTTACGCCGGGCACTTTTAAAGCCGCTGCCGCATCAAAGCTTTTTACTTTTCCTCTAAATCTTGGATTTCTCTCAACGGCTGCATACACCATTCCGGGAATCCTTTTATCTAATCCGAATATTAGTTTTCCGTTTGTTTTTGGCAGTGTATCAATACGGCGAAGCGACTTACCGATTAATTTATAATCAGAACGGTTTTTAAGTTTTACATTCTGCGGAATTTCCAGTTTTGAAGCTGCTGTGACCAATTCTCCATAATGTGCTTTTTTGCCTGAATTGCGATGTATCACATGCCCCAGTTCGGCATAACATTCCTCATGAGGAACTTTCCACTGAGTTGCGGCTGCGGCAATCAGCATTTCTCTCGCAGTAGCAGTAAGTTTAAGGAATTTTTTATAATTGGAACGAATGGTTGAACTTCCGCCTGTAACCTGATTTCCATATTTTTTATCACCTTTTCCAAAGATGACATTGATATCATTAAGGCCTACTTCTAATTCTTCTGCAAGAATCTGCGGAACAGAATGAAAAGATCCCTGTCCCATTTCGGCACGGTGATCTACAAGTGTAACCTTGCCTGAGGTATCAATAATAACCCACGCATTCAATTCTACTGACTTTGCTTCTTCTGCCAGTTTTAATGGATTTATAACGCTGGCGGTAGAATCTGATGAAAAAATACCAAGGTAAAGTGCTGTTCCTCCTAAACCTGCAATTTTTAAAAAATTTCTTCTGGATGTATTGTTAATTGAAGACATACTCGACTGACTTTAGTTAATGTTAAGGTTTAGGAGCGTAAGCCCCGTTTTCTAACCACGTTATCCATGCTTTTTTAAATTCTTTGTGGCTCAAAGGCGGTAATTTCAGTCCTTGTGCAGGTTTCCAGCCTGTAAGTACAAGCCCGTCATCAGCATGCTCAATTAATTTTTGAAGATCTTTATTTCCGTTTTGTTTTGGATCTACTAACTGTTTTGCCAACTGATGTGCAGTCCTGCCTTCAAAAACCATTTTCATATCTACCGGCGGTAAATGCCATTCGGGATGTCCGGGAGGTGAATGCAGACCCGGCGTATTTTCCAGCTGATGGCAGTTGGAACATTTCATGGCATAAATTCCTTTCCCGTCTTTTCCTCGTTTTGGAGACATTTGATGCAGATGGCTGTCGTCTCCCTGCAAAGGGATATCTCCTGCAGGATGACAGTTCATACAACGAGGGCTCATTAGTACGGCATAGACTTTTTCAAAAGCTTTTACCGAAGCAATACTATCCTTTTTAACAAACGGAATTGCGACATACTGGCGATCGTTGATTTTTTCTTTGATTCCAAAAGCCAGTAAAGTACTGGTTAGCAGAAGAAAAAAACCGCCGAAAAGCATCCATTTTCGAGCTGGTATTTTTTTTGCCGAATAAAATATTTTTTTCATCTGATATCAAATTAGGATTTAACTGAATTACGCTGTATTTCAGCTGCCAAATGAATTGCTTTGCGAATTCTTGGATACGTGCCGCATCTGCATATATTTCCAGACATGGCGTTATCGATATCCTCATCTGTTGGATTTGGATTTTCTCTCAAAAGAACAGCAGCCGACATGATCTGACCAGAGTGGCAGTAACCACATTGGGGTACATCTATTTCCTGCCAGGCCTTTTGTGCAGGATGATCATTGTTTTGTGAAAGTCCTTCAATGGTAGTAATTTTTTTACCCTCTGCCCTTTTTATTTTTGTGACACATGATCTAACGGCTTCACCATCGAGGTGTACTACACAAGCTCCGCACTGCGCCACCCCGCATCCGTATTTAGTACCCGTCAGGTTCAGAATATCGCGGACCACCCACAGTATCGGCATTTCAGGATCAGCATCAAACTGATGGATTTGTCCATTTACATTTAATGATATCATACATCTAAAATTTAAAAATTATTCAAAATCAATCCTTTACCTAAAAATACAAATTCTATCTGTAAGAATCCGTATAGTTTCAATATTTTTATACAATCTGCTAACAGTAAACTTACGGTGAAGTTATACTGAAATTACCAGCCTTCTTTAAGCCCATTTTGAAGCGCATTATTGTATTTCTCCAGATTAAACCTGTAAACATTTGGTGCCTTATGCGCTTTGCCTTCCATTCTTGGCTCGTCCATCTTATCTAAAATATCATAACCGATCATTTTTCTGTAAAAATTGCCTCTGTTCAATTTCTTGTTCAGTATTATTTCGTAAAGTCTTTGCAATTCAGGCATTGTGAATTCAAGAGGCAGAAGATTGTAACCAATGGGTTTGTAATTAAGTTCTCTTCGCAGCGTGTATAAAGCTTCATTTAAAATATTCCTGTGATCCATCATCATTGGCGGTAAATCATCAATATCAACCCACTGACATATACTTGAAAAAATATCAACAACAGGATTTACTGCTGCGAAGTCTGCAAGAGCGTAAAAACCTAAAGTAATAAAACGCTGTTTATGCCATAAACCGTCATCATAATCCGTAAAAAAATCTTCACTCCTGCCCATCTCAGCAAAAAAACGGAACTGCTGAAGGTATATATTATCCCCTCCGGTTCTGTCATTCAATATCCTTTTGGCTGCATCTTTCGTATCTTCATCTTTTTTAATATACCCCCCAGGTAATGACCATAGTTCTTGATCTTTTAGTTTTAAAAGCAGTACTTTCATATTGCCTGCATTGTAGCCAAAAACCACGCAGTCCAGGGATAAATGTGGTAAGTATTCTTTCCATGCTGTTTTGGAAAATTCCAAAATGAGTTCTTTCAATCTTTTTTCCATTTATTTTATTTTCCTGCTTTGAAAAAAATCAAAGCCTGAAACATCTTTTTATTTATTATACGCAGCATCACTCACATGCTCCAACCAAACCACAGAACCTTTATCCGTATTAGGGCTTATGGCAACATGAACAAGAGTATCCTTTGAAGAAGCTCCATGCCAATGAATTATATTAGGAGGACATTTAACCACATCGCCTTTCTGGATTATTTCTTTCTGTTTTCCCTTTTCCTGATAATACCCTCTGCCTTTTGTCACCAATAAAATCTGTCCGCCTTTATGATAATGCCATTTTGTTCTGGCTCCGGGTTCAAAAGTTACATTTCCAATCTGTATATTGTACAAGGTGTCGCTTTGCATCAGCATAGTTAAAAAAGCCGACCCTTTAAAATTGCCGTTTGTTACTTCTTTACCTTTTGGGAAAATCACATCTTTACTTGTTACACTGGTCTGCTTTTGATTAGAATCATTACAAGACAAAACTGTCATGACAATGAAGAATGAAGAAGCAGTAAGTATATTTAATTTTATTTTTTTCATTTTCACCTCTTTAATTTTACTTCTGTCTTAAAACCTGATCTACTATCTTTTGTGCCGCAAAAGCTTCTTTCGCGCCAATCGTTGTTTTGATAATTTCAACAAATTCCTGGAGCTGTTTTGGCGTTAAACCCACATTCAGGCAGATATTCAAATGTGATTGCAGCATAGGTTCTGCCTCTCCTATACTGGCTATTACAGAAACCGTTACCAATTCTCTTTCGGAATACGTTAAAACATCACGTTCAAAAATATCTGCAAAAAGATGTTCTTTCAAAAAAACATCAATTTCCGGTGCAAAGGCAGAATAGCCTGTTTTTGGTCCGTCCTTTGATGTCTTGGTAAGCTCTGCCAGTACTGCTTTACCACGATCATATTTCGAACGTTCGTCTTTTATGGGTGATGCCTCTGCTCCAATTGTATCGGTTATTCCTTTTGCTTTACGTTCTTCTAGTACAGCCATAAAAGTCTGCAGTCCGCGAATGCTTCTTGGAAATCCGCAGTAGGCGTATAAATGCACTAGTGTTTCCTTAATCTGATTAACGGTCAAACCTGCGTCAAGTCCCTGATTTAATTCCGTTTTCAATTTTACTAAATCCCCTTTGGCTGTAAGTGCTCCAATTTTTACAATTGCCTGCTGCTGCCTGCTTAAATTCTGATTTTGATCAGTCTGCGAATTTCCTTCTGCACAAGCAAATACAATCATTATAAGTATCGAGAGTGTTTTCATTTTTCTTTATTTAATTAAAACCAATTTTCTTAAGCCAGTTTTGAACTTCAGTCTGAACCTCTTTCTCCTTGCTGCCTTCCATCACAAATAAAACTCCGTCTCTTTCTATTCCGCCTTTTGTAGAAAAACCTTCTAAAAAAGTACTTTTATGACATAACTCTTTTACAGTTTGAAAGGTGCTTCCTATTCCATAACCTGCATTGGTATTGAACGGGATAACTGTTTTCCCTTCCAAATTGTATTGCTTCAAAAAACTTTTCATAGGCGGTGGCAGCTGCATTCCCCATGTTGGAAAGCCTACAAATACAACATCAAATTTTTCAATATGGTCTATCTTGGTTTTAAGCGGAGGAAGAAATCCTGTTTCGTTTTCTTTGGCAACCTGGCTGACTATTGTTTTATAATCTTCAGGGTAAGGATTCTGTAATTCCAGTGCTGTCAATGTGCCTCCCACATTCTTATGAATCATCTCGGCAACTGCTTTGGTGTTTTTGGTTCTTGATAAATATACGATCAGTATATTTTTATCAGTTTGTACCGCTGTCTTATCCTGAGATGCTTCCTGCGCTTTACTGCAGCCTGAAAACATACAGGCAGCTGTTGTAAGCATAAAGCAGATTGCTGTTAGTTTTTTCATTTTCTTGTCTCTTTCCTGTTACTTATCCAGTCCTTTTCCTTTTAACCAGTCAGACATAAGATCTGCAATCTGAATGTTATTTAAATCTGAAAATGGAAAGTGCGTATTTCCCTTAATTCCAATTTCAGGAAGATGCACCACCGTTACATCGCCGCCTTTTTTGTTTACGGCATCTCGCCATAGTCTTGCCATTTCCAAACGTGCACGCCATCCATCGGCACCTGAATTTTTAGATGGTTTATCGGGAATATTATCTCCGTAATAAATTATGATCGGAATTTTGGTCAACTTCATAAAATCGTTAAGAGGAATGCCGGCGGCTTCAAGTGCTCCCGCAGAACTCGCTATGGGCGACGGAACCTCTCCTTCGGGAAATAAAAATCCGCTTCCTGGTTCATAAGATACAATGGCTTTTACATTCTGGTTTTTAATTGCTGTCATCCAGCCCATTCCGCCTGAATGGGAATGCGTAACCAGAATTGCAGGGCCTGTTTTTGTAAACAGCGCAGCAGCCGCATCTGTAGTAACATTCAAATCAATTGTACCTAAATTTGGAGTCATCGATCGGAAGTACTGGTTAAGTGTTTCTTCATCCCTGGCAAACTGTACTCCATCAAAATAGTCCGGCCAGATTCCCACGCGGAAAACGCCAAACCATTGCTGCTCATCCGGAACTGGTTTTATAGAAGCCTCCGCAGTACTTCTGCCTGCATTTCCTCTTCTGGGCTGATCGATCAGATAAACAGGATATTTTTTGCGAAGAAAAATATTCTGAAACCCTTCACGCCCGTCCGGTGTGGATTCCCAAGTCTTGGAAAACTGGCCTATGCCGTGCCACATGACCAACGGATATTTGTGCGCATTGGCTGGAATTTGATAAAAAACATAAGCATGATCTCCACGAAAGGTCTGTCCTGCCGGCGTAATATTATAAGGCTCAAAAGTTCCCGGGTTTTCAATTATGGTTCCGCCAACAGCGAAGCTTCCCTGCTCTTCTATAAGTATTGGCTTTTGTTTTACTTTTTTCTGTGCTGTAAGTGATGAGCCTGCCGTTATTAACGACAGACATAAAACGATCCAATAGTTAATGATTTTGTTATCCATCATATTTTAGTTATTTATTTTTCAGGCGACATTACTTTAGTGAAAGACAATGATCCCAGCTTCCAGCCATTAATGCCTTTTACATATACTTCTGTTACTATAAAAGGATTGGTTACTTCATTGCCTCCCACTACAGCCAATAGTGTAATTTTGTTTAAAAGTATGGCTGTATTATCGATAATGTTTACTGAAACTTCATGAACATCAGCTTTCTTATAATGAATTCCGCCGCTTTTAATTACATTGATTTCCTGCGTCTTTCCCCAACTTCCTCCCATATGAACAAAGACAGATTTATTATCAAACAATGGTGTAAGCTTATTGACATTCTTATCAGCCATCCATTGCCATTTTTGTTTTGAAAGCTGTATTACTTCCTCTTCAGAAGCAGTATTTTGAGCAAAAGAACTGTTTATCATCACAATGAATATCAGCAGTTTAAAAAATGATTTTTTCATACTATTTTTAATTTTTAATTACTTTTTTTGTTTTCCTACTCTATCCTGCAATTGCTGTGTTTTTTAATATTGATCTTCTATCCATTTTAAATTTTTCTCTAGTTAGTTATCTGTTTAATGTTCGCTCACTCAGCCATTTTACCATGTTGGGATCTCTGTGATCAAAAAACAGGCTTGCGTTGGTATCTAAAGTTTTGATCGAAGCCATGTCTTCATCTGTTAGTTCAAAATCAAAAATTTTGAAGTTTTCTGCCATTCTTTCTTTACGAACTGATTTCGGAATTGCCACTACTCCTCTTTGAGTCAGCCATTTTAGGATAACCTGCGCCGTAGATTTATGATACTTGGATGCAATTGCTGTGAGAAGTTCGTTTATGAAGATATCATTCTTCCCTTCTGCAAACGGCCCCCAGGATTCGATCTGAATATTATTGTCCTGAAGAAATTGCTGCGATTCATTCTGCTGATGAAAAGGGTGCGTTTCAATCTGGTTTACTGCAGGCGTAAAGCCAGTATTCGACACTAAGTCCATAACTCTGTCCGGATGAAAATTAGAAACACCAATAGCTTTTACTTTTCCTGCTTGGTATAATTCCTGCATGGCGCGCCACGATCCGTAAATATCGCCATAAGGCTGATGGATAAGATATAGATCCAGATAATCCAATTGCAGCAGGTCCAACGATTTCTGAAAAGCTTTTAAGGTATTTTCATAACCTGCATCGCTTACCCAGAGTTTTGTTGTAATAAAAAGTTCTTCCCTTGCAATGCCGCTTCGTTTAATTCCGTTTCCAACAGCCTGTTCATTCATATACGACGCTGCCGTATCAATTAGTCTGTAACCTGTTTCGATAGCATCAACCACAGCTTGTTCACATTCTGCCTGATCCTGCATTTGAAAAACACCAAACCCTAAAATGGGCATTTCAACTCCGTTGTTTAATTTTATAGTATGCATTGTAACACGATTTTATAATTCTATTATTACAAATCTCCGAACTAAATACATGGGTTTTGGTATACGGATTACGGAATCTCCTACCAAGATTACTGATTCAGAGTATACTGCTGTTAAAACTGTACTTAAATAGCTAAATTTGTTTAACAAACAACGATGAAGACATGGGACAGGTATTTAACTTCGAGACTATTAATGAGTATAATGATTTTAATAATCATGAAACATTACATCCTTTAGTTAGTATAATTGATTTTAATAAAGCAAAACCAAGAACAGGTTCAAGGATGAATTTTGAACTTTACTGCATTTTTTTGAAAGATGTAAAATGCGGGGATTTGAAATATGGGCGTAATTATTATGACTATCAGGAAGGAACCTTAGTTTTCGTATCGCCAGGACAGACCATTGATGTAGAAAACAAAGTAGATTATTACCAGCCCGCAGGACATGGATTGGTTTTTCATCCCGATTTAATTCGCGGTACCACGCTTGCTAAAACTATTAGTGACTATAACTTTTTCAGCTATAATACAAGTGAAGCCCTGCACTTATCAGAGAAAGAAAAACAGCTTGTCTTTGACTGTTTTGCGAAAATAGAAACAGAATTAAAGCAGTCTATTGACAAACACAGCAAAAAACTTATTGCTTCAAATATTGAATTATTTTTGAATTACTGCGAAAGGTTCTACGACCGCCAGTTCATAACCAGAGACACAACCAACAAAGGAATTGTTGAAAAATTTGAGGAACTTTTAAACAGTTATTTTTCATCAGATAAACCAAATATCTTAGGACTGCCTTCCGTAGCGTATTACGCTGGCGAACTAAACTTATCTCCTAATTATTTTGGTGACCTTATTAAAAAAGAAACAGGGAAATCTGCCCAGGAATACATTCAGAATAAAATAATAGATACTGCTAAAAATAAGATATTCGATTCGACAAAAACCATTAACGAAGTCGCTTATGAATTAGGTTTTAAATACCCGCAGCACTTCACGCGTTTTTTCAAACAGCATGTTGGAAGCACTCCTAATGAATATCGAATTTTGAATTAAAAAATGGTGGTCTTTACGAAGCATTTCAAATTTGGAGTTCTTAAGAGATAACTAATTTGGATTAATTTCAATGTAATCTCTTTTTCCATACTGTAGTTCAAAAGGTCCATCTTGAAAACTAAATTTCTTTAAAGCTATCTTTTTGTGAATACTGCCATATTCGTTTGTATCAAACTCATACATTTCACCTGTAAATAAATTTTCAAGAAAAAGAAGTCCTCCCTTTCTATCCAAATACAAATGCTTATCGGATCTATAATCCTTAGTATCATGGTACAAACATTTATAGACTGTTATTGATTCACCTTTACTGCTGATTTTCTTTTGATCAATTATTTTCAAAAGTTTACTGTTAAAATACAAATTACTATTTGTAAATCGAATCGTGTCTATGTGTTTGTCAAACTCATAGATAAATGTTTTTTCTTTGCTTTGATCAATCGAAGTTTTCTTTGATGTAAACATTTCGATTCTATTGTTTGCAAAATTAAATGTTCTTACTTGTAAAGCATCCTTATTAATCTCGATTTTAAACCTAAAGAACTCTGGAAAGTTTTGAGATATAAAACCACTTATATAATCATTTACAAAATCTTGTTTTTTTATTCATTTATACCTGATATTTTGAAAAACCGTTGTCACTAAATCATTTCTTCAAGCTTATAAACTTCTCCCCATCTATTTAGTAAGCGACTATCATAAATGTTAAAGGGAATAATTGAACTATCTTTTTCGGTAGACAACCCGGTAAATGTCCAAAACAAATCCTCAAACTTACAAACCAAATATCCTCTATCATTAAATGAGTAGTCTCCAACAATCTTATAATTTTGTAAATTGTTAACTTCATGCTCATCCATAGGACGAAAGGCATCAACGACCTTTTTTGTCAGCTCAACTTTACCATTCTCAAAGAACTCTAGCTGATTTTGGTAGATTATACAAAAAAACAAACCACCTGCATGAAGATCAGTATTTGCGATTAAAGTTGACTGATACTTTTTATTAATTTCTATTTTCATTAGTAAATTATTATTGAGCGTATTCAATTGTAAAGTTTTAGCGATAATAGCGCCCGCTTGGCATGGGGCACCATCATTAGTCGAAGGGTTGAAATCATTTGGAGTTTTCTCCAAAAGTGCCACAAAAAGTTAAGGTGAATTTTTTCATAATACTATCGAAAAGCCTTTAGTATATTTTGTAAATAAGTCTACTGCCAGTAGGATTATCAAAACCAAAAGAAAAACTAATAAGTACGTAATTATTTGGGCTTTTTTATTGAATTTAAAAGTGTCGGGGTCGATAAAATAATCAGCGAACACCGCCGGAGAAATTTTGATATGCGGGCAAAATAAAGTGACACCTTCCAAAAAATGTCCAATAAGATTGTATTTGTTTTTTGGGATATAAGTCATCCCATTATCAGGTTTAGAAAAATGAATGGGAATCTGTTTATTATCTTTGAAACCAAAAATATATCCCGGAGAATATTTTGTTCCGATTTTTCTATCAATATCACCTACATAAGCTTCTGTACTTCTTTCCAGCTCTTTGTATAAAATACTCTGTACAATGCCATCGTATTGGTGATAATGTATACCAGACTGATCTACAGAAATGAGAATAATTTTTCGAAGTTTTTGACGCTTGTAATCTTTATAAAAAATCCAAAGAACCCAAAACAGAATGGGAAAATATATTAGGTTGAAGATTATCTCACCCTTAGATAAGCTGCTATTATGTTCGAGCTGCATACTTAAAGGAATTCCAATAAATAAAGCAAGCATTGCAATAAACAAAATTCCAAACAGCGTAAACACTACTATAGTAGAAACTAGATTGCGTTGAGAATACAATTCCGGAAAATTTTCCTTGTTATAAGTCATTAATGGTTTATATGGTTTTAACTTAAAAATCAAATATAACTATTTCAATCTTCACCCCTATTATCTGTTCTGCAAAAAAACTGATTTTAAAATAGCAGCATCAAAATAAAGAATTAAAGACCATGTGATTTTTTAGTTTTGTAAAAATGTTTCATTATTGCCCACTTTTGTTTCATAACTGCCTAGAGAAATCAACGGAGATTTGCCATACTATTAAACAATAATAAAAGTGTAATGAAAAAAACAATATTTATAACAGGAGCTTCACGTGGATTGGGAAAAATTTGGACGGAGGCTTTTTTAAAACGTGGTGATAACGTTGCTGCAGCGGTAAGAAATACAGATTCGCTAAAAGAATTGTCGGCACAATTTCCAGAAAACTTATTGGTTATTCCCTTGGATGTGACCAACAAAAACGAGGCATTTGAAGCAGCTGCAAAGGTAAAGAGTCATTTTGGCGTAATCGATGTATTGATTAATAATGCTGGTTACGGACATCTTGGAGCTATTGAAGAGTTACAAGAACAGGAAATCCGTCAACAGTTCGAAACCAATGTATTTGGTCTAATCTGGCTCACTCAGGCCGTTATCCCCATAATGCGCGAACAGCAATTCGGTCATATCATTCAAATTTCCAGCGTTTTGGGTGTTATTGCATTTCCTACTTTAGGAATCTACAGTGCTTCTAAATTTGCTGTTGAAGGTCTGACAGAATCCTTAAGTGCCGAGGTTGCTGGATTTGGCATCAAAGTCACACTGGTAGAACCAAATGGTTACGAAACTGATTTTGGAGCTTCGTCTGCGGTCTACAGTAAACCTTTAGCACAATATGATGCTGTAAGAACTGCACTTCAGGAAGGAAATAAACAGGAAGATTATGGTGTGCCTGAAGCCACTTCAGAAGCTGTTTTAAAACTGATAGATTCAGAAAATCCACCATTAAGACTTCTCTTAGGCAAAGCAGGTGTTCAATGGGTTAAATATGCCTATAGCGAACGCATGAAAACTTGGGAAGAATGGCAGACTGTCTCTGAAGCAGCACACGGAAAATAAAATGTATATTTGCAGAATCCGACGTATCGGGTTCTGCTTTTCTTTTTAAAATTAAACAGATGAATCATTTCAGTAAAATAAGCAGTTATAATGAGGCTATTGGACTTAAGGCTCCAGAACATCCGCTTTTTTACATAGCTAAAGGAGATCCAGAGAGCTGCAGTACCGGGGATGACACCCCATTTACAGCTGACTTCTATGTTATTGTTTTCAAGAAAATCGAATCAGGAAGCATACAATATGGAAAAACAAACTACGATCATAATAATGGCAACCTGTCTTTCGTCAAGCCCAGACAGATTCTTGCATGCAAAGATGTCCGCTTAAAGGAAGAATCTTTTCTTATTCTCATTCACGAGGATTTCTTATCCGGTACAGTTCTGCACAAGGAAATCAAGAAATACGCCTATTTTGAGTATGATGTAAATGAAGCCCTGCACCTTTCTCCTAATGAAAAAGAAACCATTTGGAATCTGGTAAATGCAATGGAAAAAGAATACCATAATAACGTTGATGATTATAGTAAAACTATTATTCTAAGTCATCTTGATACAATGCTTAAATATTCCCAGCGTTTTTACAAAAGACAATTTATCGACCGTTTGGATTTAACAGGCGCTGTATTTACAAGATTTAACGACTTACTCTCGCATTACTTTGAAAATAAAAAAAATACTGATTTAGGCTTGCCTACTGTGAGCTATATGGCAGAGAAACTGAATGTTTCACCACGTTATCTCACGGATCTGCTTAAACAGGAAACGGGAAAGACTGCATTAGAACTTATTCATCTTTATTTAATTTCTGAAGCAAAAAATTTACTTAAAGAAGGAAAACTCAATATTACCGAAATTTCTGTTTCTCTAGGTTTTGACAATCTCACCTATTTTTCTCGTTTATTCAAAAAAGAGGTCGGAATATCACCACATCTGTTTAAAGAGCAAAATTTGAATTAGTCTATTATAATTCATCTTTTACCTCCTGACTATGTGCTCTTAAGCAACACAATTTTTCGATTGCCTATTAAACAAAAACTAGAAATTTAATTTTATCTGCCGCAAAAAATAATAAGTATTAAATATAACCACTGCACTATAAAAACAAATTCACGTATGTGTTTTAACAATGAGCAAAATCAGGTATTTCGACCTGATTTTTTTATTTGAATAAGTGCGAATTTTGCACCGCTTAGAATCAGTATTTTTTCCAGTGAAAAATTGTTTTCTAAATCCGTAGCAGCAATTATTGTTCTTCATGCTTCTAATTAATATTTTCTTTCAAAAGACTTGCCATTGAATCGATATACCCCACTTGGACTTGCCCCTCCCAACCACAATTCTCCTTGTTTGCTTTTATATATAGTCCAAATCTGTTTGCTGTCAAGTCCGTCGTCTTTGGTAAAATTTTTAACCGAATTGCCATCATATCTCCATACCCCAGATTCTACAGTTCCAATCCAAATATTCCCTAAAGTATCCTCTCCAATAGAGAAAGCCCTCTCCAGTGAATTGCCTTTAGTGTGTTCCTTTTTCAATTTTTGTAGTGTTGTGAAATTAATTGTTTTTTTTCCATCATACCTTAAAACACCGCTGCCATTATTAGCAATCCAAAGATTTCCTTTGCTGTCTTCTAAAAAGCCTCTAATATGTAAATAATCTTCTTCTTTTAGCTCAAGATATTCATCTGTTATTATTTTAAAATCTGAGCCATTATATCCAATTAACGCTTTGTAGGCTCCAAACCAAATTGTGCCATTTTTACCTTTAAAAAAAGGTGTTGAAATCGCATAATGAAACCTACGCTCATTTTCAGATTTTAATGTAACAGGAAATGTGCGATAGAAAAGTTTTTTTCCATCATATTGGTACACTCCCGGAGTCTTTTCAAGTTGGTTATAGCCCTCTAATTCATCACCTTTAAACCAAATGTCTTTATCTCCTAATTTCCATTGTGTTCTTGAATCATAATTTCTTTCTTTGTAAATAGACATTTTTTGCCCATCATATATACTTAATCCTTTGCCGCATTCAAACCATATGATGCCGTTTTTATCTTCATAAATATTTCTTACCTGATTGTGGCTTAATCCATTTTCTGTTGTGAAATATTGAAATTTGCCATTATGAAGCAGACAAACGCCTTCATTAAAACTGCCAAACCAAGTATTTCCTTTACTATCTTCCAAAATTGCACGAACTCCTGTTGTGTATTTTAATTTTAGCGGGTTGATTTCTCTCTCAAGGTTTAGAATACTTTTTTCAGCATTTACTTTCTTATTCTCCTCTTTTGGCTGCCTTTTATTATTACAAGAGATTGTTACAGCAATAAAAAATGTGCAATAAAAGATCAATGAATTTTGACAATGTAATTTTACTTTCATACTGTTGCTTTCTAATTTAAATTCCATCAAATTTATGGTATATGGATTATTGTAAAAATAAAAAATCCATATTAATAAGGGCAGCCCGATTAAGTGCCAATCTAATCTTAAATTCTGTTTCATTACAGTTTTTTTCCTTGTTATTACAAAATCAAATAATGCCTTTGGGAGGCCGTAAATTTTGTTTTAAAATTGCACGATTTATAAATTATTTGATCCCAAAAATGTCACAGAATAATCTGTATTCTGCCGCATTTAATCAGGAAAAATTTTAAAGCAGCACAAATGAAAAAATTTAGAAACGGTATTTTTTACGTTGGTATTATCGGCGGATTCTCCATCCTTATGTATTGGATTATCTTAATGGGCGTAAAACTAGAAACAGGACGAAATCTTAAAATCCCAACCTCAGACAAAAGTCAATGGAGTGAATTTCTTGACTCACTAATCAAAAACCTGCACCACCCTTTAGCGCTTTTACTGGCACAGATTGTTACTATAATTTTTGTTGCCCGTATTTTTGGCTGGATCTGTATCAAAATAAAACAGCCCGCCGTAATTGGGGAAATGATTGCCGGAATTGTAATGGGGCCGTCACTCGTTGGTATGTACCTTCCTGAATTTTCAGCTGCCTTGTTTCCAACAGAATCATTAGGAAATCTTCAGTTTCTGAGCCAGATTGGTTTGATTCTCTTTATGTATATCGTGGGTATGGAGATTGATATGAAAATTCTCCGAAATAAAGCCCATGACGCAGTTGTAATCAGCCACGCCAGTATTATAATTCCTTTTGTATTAGGAATGGGACTTGCTTATTTCATTTACGATGAATTTGCCCCTGCTGATGTACAATTTACCTCTTTCGGTCTTTTTGCCGGAATAGCTATGAGTATCACGGCTTTCCCAGTTTTGGCACGAATCGTTCAGGAACGAGGCATTCATAAAACAAAACTGGGCACCATTGTAATTACCTGCGCCGCTGCAGACGATATTACCGCATGGTGTATTCTTGCGGTAGTGATTGCCATTGTAAAAGCGGGTTCTTTTGGAAGTGCAATTTATACGGTCCTTTTAGCACTTGGATATGTGTTTTTGATGATAAAAGTAGTGCGTCCTTTCCTTAAAAGAATTGGTGATTTATATGCCAAAAACGATAAAATCAGCAAGCCGATTGTGGCTATCTTTTTCCTTACCCTTGTGGTTTCCTCTTATCTAACTGAGGTAATCGGAATTCATGCTTTATTCGGAGCTTTTATTGCAGGAGCTATTATGCCTGAAAATATCCGTTTTAGAAATCTTTTTATCGAAAAAGTAGAAGATGTTGCATTGGTTCTTTTACTGCCTCTTTTCTTTGTATTTACCGGACTAAGAACGCAGATTGGACTTCTTAATGAGCCGTATTTATGGCAGATTGCAGGACTGATATTTGCAGTTGCCGTTGTCGGAAAATTTGTGAGCAGTACGCTGGCCGCTAAATTTGTGGGTCAGAACTGGAAAGACAGTTTGTCTATCGGTGCCCTTATGAATACAAGAGGACTGACCGAATTAGTAGCTCTGAATATAGGTTACGATCTTGGCGTATTAAGTCCTGAATTATTTTCTATGATGGTCATTATGGCCCTTGCTACAACTTTTATGACAGGACCTACACTTGATTTAATCAACTGGTTGTTTAAATCTGACAGTAACGAAAATGAAGAAACTACCGCATTAAAAAACAAATACAGGATTCTATTGTCATTTGACAGACCTGAATCGGGAAAAGCCCTGCTTAAAGTAGCTGATGGATTATCTAATAAAAGAGCAGAAAGTTCTGAAATTACAGCAATGCATTTCCTGCCTACTGAAGAACTGCACCACTACAACACCGATACTTATGAAACTGAAAGATTCAGAGATGTAATTCAGGAATCAGTAGATCTGAACAGAAATATTACAACCATGTTCAAAGCCTCATCAGATATTGACAATGAGATTGTAAATGTGGCTAATAAAAGCAATAGTGATCTGCTGTTAATCGGACTTGGACGATCGATATATGAAGGCAGTTTACTAGGTAAAGTTTTAGGGTTTACTACCCGTATAATCAATCCTGAAAAATTAATCAATACGGTTACTGGAAAGGAAAACATTTTAGAATCGGCTGTTTTTGATGATGGCACAAGACAAATTATAAGCAGATCTAAAATACCGGTAGGTATCTTAATTGACAAGGATTTATCTGATCTATCGGCCATATTTATACCGTTGTTCGAAATAAAAGATTGGGAACTGATTCAAAATTATGTGCAGAAGTTTCTTCAGAACACAAACGCCAGAATTACGCTTTTGGACGTTCACGGAAAAATCACGGCTGATCTGGATACGAAAGAAAATATCAGACATATGGAGCATGCAGCGCCAAGCCAGCTCTCTTTAACAAGTGAAAGAGCAATAGAAAAAGATTTTCTGGAACAGCACAGTCTTATGCTTATATCCATTGATGGATGGAAACAGCTGGTAGATTCAAAAAGCAGCTGGCTGCCGAATATCCCTTCAACTTTAATCATTTCTGAAGAGAAAAATTAAATTTAAAATATACCGTAAACGCCTCTTTAAATGAGGCGTTTTTTTTACTTTGATTTCTATATTAAACATTTCGATCTTTTTACAAATATTTACCAAATTGAGTTTAACATCAGAATCGCGTTACAATTTATTGGAATAATCGAACAGTATTACATTATTATTTGTAATTAATCTAAATAAACATATATTTGCGGTCAAAAATAAATAACCGCCATGAAGTTTATATTCTCCCTAGTCTTGTTAGGCCTTTTTAATATGGGTCTTGCACAAAATGCCACCATTACCGGAAAAATCAGTTCCGAAAATAATGAAGCTGTTTCTTATGCTTCTATCTCCATCAAAACCCTCAAAAAAAACACTGTTTCCGATGATAAAGGAAATTTTGAAATCACCAACCTTGCTCCTGGAAAATACACTGTTTATTTCTCGGCAATGGGATTTACAGTGGAAGAAAGAACTGTAGAACTGACTGAAAGTCAAAATCTGGATCTTTCTGTTGTTTTAAAGGAAAACATTAATACTCTGCAGACTGTAGAAATTACGGGACGTAAAGAGAAATCGTACCGAAATACAAAATCTTTTATTGGGGCAAAAACAGAAATTGCTTTAAAAGATTTGCCGCAAGCGGTATCGTATGCAACCAAAGAATTAATAGCCGATCAGGGTTCCATCCGCGTAGGCGAAGTAGTTAAAAACTTCAGCGGGGTAAGCCAGTTTACGTTCTACGACGATATTTCGATTAGAGGTTTTAGAATAAACGGTGGCAGTAACACTCAGCTGCTGAATGGTATGCGAACCTCTACAGGATTTTGGAAACAGCCGCTTGCCAATTATCTGGAACGTGTTGAAGTTTTAAAAGGTCCCTCTTCTGCTTTGTTTGGAAACGCTTCTCCTGGAGGAGTTATCAACAGAGTAACCAAAAAACCCTTGGATCAGGCTGCCAACAGCGTGAGTTTTTCTACCGGAAGTTTCAACACTTTGAGAGCTTTAGCCGATTTTACAGGTCCGTTAACAGAAGATAAATCACTTTTATACCGATTGAATTTAGGATATGAAAATGCCAACTCTTTCAGGGATTTACAATTCGATAAAAATATTGTCCTTGCTCCTTCGCTGTCTTTTCTTCCAAATGACAAAACAAGTGTCAATTTTGATTTGATTTATACAAGTTCAAAAAGCATATTAGACCGCGGCCAATCGACATACGAAGACAATTTGTATTCTACTAAAATTTCCAACTCCTTAAATTCTACCAACGATTATTTAAATGAGGAAACATACATTGTAACAACTTCATTAAACCATCAATTTACAGATCGTTTGTCATTTTCTGGATCGTACATCCGTACAGGTTATACAGAAGATCTTTTGGAGCATCGAGGTGCCAATAAATATGCATCTGCCGGTGACGGAACTACAATCCCGACTTCTATAGAAATGCAGGTTTTTATGCGTAAACGTAAACGTTATATCGATAACCTTTCGGCTTTCTTTAAATACGAAGCCAAAACCGGATCATTAGACCATAACTTAATCCTGGGTTACGATTATGCGCAGGAACAAGTACCCGCAGGAGGTTCTCAATTACAGGCTACAGGATATCGAAATGCGACTAATACAGGATCAATTGCTACCTATAACCCTGCCAATAAAGCTAATTATTTATTGGATGCTAAAGGAAATCCAGTGCCAAACGTGGCGCATTTTGACCTCACAAACCCGTCTGCGTCGCAGCAGTTAAAAGACATGAGCAAGTATTTTTATGCTGCCCGTCCTTTTGATCCAACTTTTTATTCTTTGTATGGAGTTTATCTTCAGGATCATATTAAATTTGGCGCTTTTCAGGCCTTAATTGGAGTGCGTTACGACGAATACACCGATAAGGAAAACTACAAAAAAGCTGCAGAAAAGAAAGTAAAACAACATTCGTTTTTACCGCGTTTTGGACTGACTTACACTCTTAACCCTAACATTAATTTGTACGGAACTTACGTAAAAGGTTACAACCCGCAGACCGCTTCTTCTTTATCAAATCCAAATGCGGGCGGGCCTTTTGATCCGTTAGAAAGTAATATGATTGAATTTGGAGGAAAATCTTCATGGTTCAAAGAAAAGCTTTTTGTAACGGTTGCCGTTTTCAAAATTCAACAAAAAAACACGCTTTATCCAGCAAACGATACTGCAAATCCAGACTTGATGCGAGCAATTGGAGAAGAAGAATCGAAAGGTATTGAAATTGATTTGAATGGAAATATCACACGAAACTGGAGTATTTCTGCTGCTTATTCGTATAATGAAGCTGCAATTTCTGAAAGTCCGATTGAATCTGAAATTGGAAGACAAAAACCCAACACACCACGCCAGCAAGGTAACTTATGGACACGTTACAATTTTACAAACGGAGCTTTGAAAGATTTTGGACTTGCCTTTGGAACTAATTTTGCCACTACGCGCACACTAAGCCAGACTGACACTCAAACCTTACCAGGCTATACTTTATTTAATGCTGCATTATATTACAACATTAATAAATTTAAGATTCAGGTAAATGCCAATAATATACTGAACAAAACGTATTGGGTCGGCGGTTACGATTTTATCCGTTTGTTCCCTGGCGCACCTTCAAACTGGCTTTTAACCTTGGGATACTCTTTTTAAAAGCTCATTATATTGGGAAACTATTTCCTTCCTCCTACATGAATAAAACATTTAAAAAAAATATTGGATTTTTACATTTATGGCTCGGACTTGCGTCCGGGCTTATTGTACTTATAGTTGCACTTACCGGAAGCATTTTAGTTTTTGAAAAAGAGATTGATGCTTTTGTCAATCCCGAATTTTATGAGGTTTCTAGTATTGGAACAACGAAATTGCCTGTTGACCTTTATGTCAATGCCATCAGGAAACAATATGCGATCACAGAATTAGATCGTATTCAGACTTATCAAGATCCCAAAAGAACTGTCATTATTTCTGGAACCGATGCCGATAAAAATGACCAGATTTTTTCTGTCGATCCATACACTGGAAAAGTTTTGGGCCAAACTGCCGAAGAAAGCAGTTTTTTTTCTGTCGTATTGGACTTACATCGTCATTTAATTTTAGGTGATGCTGGAAAATTCATTACAGGCTGCAGCTGTCTTATTTTTGTTTTTCTGCTCATTTCGGGTCTTATTTTATGGTGGCCGAAAAAAATGAAAAATCTAAAGCAGAGATTAACCGTAAAATGGAGCGCTTCTTTTAAAAGAGTCAATTGGGATTTTCATTCCACATTTGGATTCTACAGCTTTTTGTTTCTTCTCACAATATCGCTTACTGGACTAACCTGGTCTTTTAAATGGTTTGAAAGCGGTATTTATTTATTTGCGGATGGAACCACAAAAAAACCTTCGGCTAAAGTTGAAAACCCGACAAAAGTTGACCCTAAACTGGATAAAACCTATTTCTATCAAACCATCTTTTCAAAAACTGACAGTATTTATAAATACAAAGGAGATACTCAAATCAGAATCCCTTCTGATACGATAAACAGTATTATGGTCATTAAACTAAATCTCGAAAAATCAATACCCAACATTTCGAGTATGGCTTATTTTGATAAATATACGGGCGAACTTTTAAAAACAAAACCTTACGAATCTTTTAGCAATGGCGATAAAGTAAGGCGTCTTATTTATCCCATTCATACAGGAAGTATCTATGGTTATCCCACCAAAATTCTAGCTTTTTTGGTCTGTCTTTTTGCGGCGACACTGCCTATTACGGGTTTGTTGATATGGCTGGGAAGGAAGAAGAAAAAGTAACCCTTTTTTTTAACTGCTCATTAGTTTTTTACCGCAAAGAGCGCTAAGGTTTTTTCTAAAATAAGATATAATTAAAGGTCGCAAAGCTTGTTGAATACAAAACTTTGCGACCTTTACCATTATATAAAACTTTGCGAACCTTGCGAAAAACCTTTGCGCTCTTTGCGGTAAAAAATCACACTTCTAGTAGTAACTTATTTTTTCTGAAAGTACAGATAATCAGTTGCAGCACCTACATCTCTTAATCGTATCTGAGAATTATTAAACTCAAATAATTTCCAGTTAAAATTCAATTTACCAAGTAATTCGCTCGTAAAATGCAGCTTCAGTTCTCGCACGCCATATTGAAGGGTACTTTCCCATTGACCGGTTTCGTAAACTCCGCCTTTAACTGCCACAACAGATTTATCACTTTTAAAAACAAAAGAGTAACCGCTGTAGTTTGAGGTTTTTACAGTATCGTCAAAATAATACGGAATTTCCCAGGAACCGTTTGTTAGGGTTTGTTCAAAATCTAATGCTGTAATATTATTTTCCGGACAATAATCGATGGCATATTTAATAGCATTTTCAAACTCTAAATTATTAGTAATCGATTTTGTCTGATCGTTATAATCTGCTATCGTGATAGGATATCTTAAAGAAATATACTGACTGTCATTTAAATTTTTAATAAAATTAAAAAATGCCTGATCGCTTATAATCGATTGCGAACTTGCTATCTGACTAGCGCTGTTGTAAATATTAATTGTTATGGGATAATTGATTTTTAATCCATTAATTTTAGATAAAAGATCTGGATAAAGGTTCCAGTAATCAATCAAAGAATCAAAATCTGCCTGATTAGGAATCAATTTTTCAATGTAATTATAGTATACCATAGTTACAGGAAAATCAATTTTTACAATATCATCATCATAACTACTGGCATTAATATTATCTAATACCTTTTGATAATCGGCAGTAGTATTCACTGCTATCTGCTCGTTGTTTACAGTAACCGTGTAAGGGAGTTTTATAGTACAATAGCTAGATCCGTCGATAACATTATCCTGAACGGTCTGTACCATTGCAACGCGCTGCAGATATGTAGTCAGCGGGGAAACATTTGTAATTGTTCCCTGTGCATTATTATTTTGTTCTTCTGTTTCACTTTGACAGGAAAACAGCAGGAACAGGAAAGCTGCGATTGATAAATATTTTTTCAAAAGGAACATATTTATGTTTTTACAAAGGTAATAAATTTAAGAGACTGTTTTTTCAATAAAGTAACAACAAGGATTTCAGTATGTTCTTCTATACTAAATTATCAAAAGCCGATACCATTTTATTCTTCTATTAAACAATCGTCTTTGCTTTTACCCTACTTCAATTAAAAACAAATACTTTTGCGTCGTACAAACTGAGAACCTACATGCCAGATAAAAACCAATCCAATACTTGTGATGAAATAATTTTTTCGTCTTTCTTCAAAAGTCATATCAAAGCGCTTCGGAATTTTCTTTTATACAAATTTGGCAATGCAGAACAAGCAGAAGATGCCGCTCAGGAAGCATTTGTAAAACTTTGGCAGAACTGTGCTTCGGTGCCGTTAGAAAAAGCCAAATCATACATTTACACGATTGCGAACAACACTACTCTAAACCAGATTGCACATCAGAAAGTTGTTCTTAAATATGAAAAAAACTTTACGGGTTTAGATAAAACAAATCAAAGTCCCGAATATCTTCTGGAAGAAAAGCAGTTTCAGTCCAAACTTTTAAAAGCCATAGAAAACTTAAACGAAAAACAGCGTACTGCTTTTTTAATGCATCGAATAGACGGCAAAAAATACAGCGAAATTGCCTTAGAACTCAATATCAGCGTAAAGGCAGTAGAAAAACGCATTCATTTAGCCCTTTTAAGTTTGCGCAAAGAAATTGATATCTAAAAAGTAGGGTAAATTTAGTTCTAATTGTTTTAATTAAATAATACGATAAAATGAAAAAAGATCGCTTATTAGGAAAATGGCTCAACGATGATTTGTCTCCGGATGAATTGGCGGAATTTGAGGCGGGCCCTGATTTTGAAAAATACCAAAAGATAAAGAAATATACAGCTCATCTAGAGACAGATGACTTTGATGAAAATGCTATGCTTTCTAACATTTTAAGCCAGAAAAAACCAGCTCCAAAAGTTGTTCCGTTATACAGAAAATGGATGTTTCGAGCTGCTGCCCTATTTGTCCTCGCACTTGGCGTTAGCTTTGCGATGAAAGTTTTTATGTCTGAAACAGAGACTGCCGCTTTTGGAAAACAAACCACTTTTTCGTTACCAGATCATTCTGAAGTAGTCTTAAACTCCGGCTCCGAAATAAACTATAAAAAGTGGAATTGGGACAATCACAGACATCTTGAGTTAAAAGGAGAAGCGTATTTCAAGGTTGCAAAAGGCCGACGATTTGAAGTGGAAACAAACTTGGGAAAAGTAACCGTTTTAGGAACACAGTTTAATGTTAAAAACAGAAAAAACAGGTTTGATGTGGTGTGTTATGAAGGACGTGTAAAAGTAAATTATGCGTCGACTCAAATTCTGTTAACCCACGGACAAAGCGTGAGTTTTGAAAACGGAAAGCAGATTAAAATGACTGTAAATTCATCGAAACCAGAATGGATGAACAATCAGATATGCTTTTATCAGGAAAACATACAAAGCCTTTTGGAAGAGGTTGAAAGACAATACAATATTAAGATCGAGTTAAACGCCAAAGACACGATCTCTTTATTTACAGGAAAGTTACCTGCAAAAGACTTAAATACAGCTTTGCAGATTATCAGTACAACGTATCATCTAAAAGCCAAAAAAGTCTCTGAAAACAAAATAATTTTTGACGAAAAATAAATGCTCCGCCCCAGACAATTTCATTTTTTGTTTATTCTAATGCTCCTTGCCCTGAATCTTTCTGCTCAGGACAAGAGCAAGTTAATGCCTTTCAAAAAAATAATACTTGACATTGAAAAACAACATGATGTCAATTTTAATTACACAGAGGATAACATTGCAGGACTGGAAATCAATCCTCCAAAAAGATCCCTTTCGTTAGAACAAAAACTGGAATATCTGGGTAAAAAAACGAATTTATCTTTTGAAAATATAGGAAACAAATTCATCAATATCTATAAAAAAGATAACGCACCAGAAATGATCTGCGGTTATGTTATTGCAGCAGATAAAAAACCTATTGAAAACGCAAATATTAGTTTGCCTGACAAAACTCAGTTTACCACCGATTCAGAAGGTTATTTTGAATTTATAAAAGAAGACAAAACGACGTTTACAATTAGTCACGTAGGCTTTGTTTCCAAAAGAATTGCAGTCGGTAATTTAGATTCTAAAAATTGTCCACAGATATTTCTGGAGCCTGAAATCACCGAACTGCACGAGATAAAAGCCAATGCAATTTTAGCATCAGGAATCTCCAAAAACAACGACGGATCGTTTGAAATTAAACCTAAAAAATTTGGTATACTTCCTGGACTTATCGAACCTGATGCTTTACAGACTATGCAGCAGATTCCTGGTGTAAACAGTCTCGACGAAAGTGTTTCCAGCATTAATGTTAGAGGCGGTACACACGACCAGAATTTATTTTTATGGAATGGAATCCGAATGTTTCAAACGGGACATTTTTTTGGTTTGATATCCGTTTTCAATCCCAACTTAGCACATACAATTTCTATCTATAAAAACGGAAGTTCTGCTTTTTATGGTGAAAGTGTATCCAGTGTTGTGGCTATTTCTTCTACTGCTGAAACAGCAGAAAAAAACTCGTTTAGCGCAGGAATCAATATGATTAATGCAGATGTTTATGCCAAATACAATCTTTCTAAAAAAAGCTACATTGAAATTTCTGCCCGTAAATCGATTACTGATTTTGTAGAAACTCCTACTTACAAAGAATATTTCAATAAGGTTTTTCAAAACACCACCATCACAGATTTCTCTCAGAATCAAAACGTAAATTATCAAAGCGACAAAAAATTTGGTTTCTACGATGCTACACTCAAATATGCCCAAAAAATAGGCTCAAAAGATCAAATAGTACTGGATTTAATTACCATAAAAGACAATCTGGAGGTTTTTCAAAGTGCCACTGTTTACAACACTATTAAATCAGAAGACAATGTACTGCGCCAGCAGAATTATGGAGGAAATTTATCATGGAGAAGGAACTGGAACAGCTTTAACACCACTAAAATTAATTTCTACAATTCTTCTTATGAACTTCTAGCCAATCAAAAAATGACTTTAGGAGATCAAGCAGCTATTCAGGAAAATACAGTTAACAATAACGGAATTAACTTAGAAAACAATCATATCCTTAATTCTAAGTTTAGTTTTAATGAAGGCTATCAGTTTAATGAAATTGGTATCACTAATCTGGAACAAGTAACGAATCCGGATTTTTATCGCAGGGTAAAAGATGTACTGCGAACTCACGCTTTGATTGTAGAAGGAAAGTATAACGATACAATCTCCAAAATCTATTTTAAAGCCGGAATGCGGATTAACTATATTGAAAAATTTAAAAAATACATTGCAGAACCTAGAATACAATTGGCCTACGGGATCAGTAAAAGTGTAAATCTGGAGCTTTTGGGTGAGATCAAAAGTCAAAACTCACAACAGATTATAGATTTGCAGAAAGATTATTTTGGGATTGAAAAAAGACGCTGGATCATTTCAAACAATACTACAATTCCCATTCAAAAAAGCAGACAGTTATCTTTAAATTTATTTTATAAAAAGAACAACTGGCTTATCGACATTGAAAATTTTTATAAAAAAGTAAACGGTATCACAACTTCCAGCCAAGGTTTTCAGAACCAATTAGAATTTGTGCGAACTACCGGCGATTATGAAGTTTGGGGAACAGAAATGCTTATTCAAAAAAAAATAAATCAGTTTCTAACTTGGTTTAGCTATACTTACAATGAAAACAATTATCATTTCCCAAATTACGAATATCCTACTTTTCCAAATAACTTTGAGCTCACGCATACTTTATCATGGGCGGGGATTTACGAGAAAAATAATTTCAAAATTGCTTTGGGAACAAAATGGTCTTCAGGCCGTCCAAAGACCTCTCCCGATTTTGCGCAAATAGATCCTTCCGATCCTGTTTTGTTTTATAACAGACCGAATAATACCAATCTGCATATTTTCTCACAGGTCAATATTTCTTCGACTTATAAGTGGGAAACATCAAATGGAATTCAGTACAAAATAGGAATCTCCATCTTAAATATTCTGAACCGAAAAAATGAAATCAGCGAATATTACAGAATTAGTTCGCTAACCAATTCTATAGAAGAAGTGGATACGTTTTCGCTGCAGCGAACTCCAAATGTGAGCTTTAGAGTTTCTTTGTAGTACTATTTTCAAGGTTTTAAAAATAATTATACCCTTTTTTTTATTTTTTTTTATAAAATAACAATTCTTTGGTAGGGTAATAACGATCAAGGCTGTTTTACTATTGAACCTTATCAAAAGTAAAACAATGAAATCGAATCAAATTAAATTAGCTTTAGCTGCTCTTATAGGAGCAACTTTTCTTGTAAACTGCAGCAGTGACAACAGCGACTCTCCTGCTCCCGAAACAAAAAAAGAAATTAGTCTTTCTACCAGTACCACACTAGGTTCTTATCTTTCTGATAAAGACGGAAAATCGTTATACTTTTTTGCATTAGATGCAAAAGGACAAGCCTCTTGTTCAGGAGGATGTGAAGCTGTCTGGCCGCCATTTTATGTAGACAATTTAACCGCTGAAAAATTAAGTACAGGGCTGACGTTTACAGATTTTGCAACGATAACAACTACATCGGGCAAAAAACAGCTTACTTATAAAGGCTGGCCTTTGTATTATTACGCTCCAAACGTAAACGGAACCAATACACAAGAAGAGGCGGGTAAAACAACCGGTGACGGAGTTGGCGGCGTTTGGTTTATAGCAAAACCGGATTATTCTGTTATGCTGGTAAGCAGTCAGCTTGTAGGGCACGATGGCAAAAACTACAAATCAGATTATACTGCTGGCGATGGATCGACTACTTATTTTACAGATGCCAAAGGACTAACGCTGTACACTTTCAAGAATGATAATTTCAAGAAAAACAATTTTACAAAAGCAGATTTTTCAAACAATGCAGTGTGGCCCATCTACGAAACAGACAAAATAGTAGTTCCTTCTACTCTAGACAAATCTAAGTTTTCGGTTATTACTGTATTTGGCAAATCACAATTGGTTTACAACGGCTGGCCTTTGTATTATTTTGGTCAGGATGCTGGCGTAAGAGGTGCCAATAAAGGAATCAGTTTTCCTAGTCCTGCTGTTTGGCCGGTACCTGTAAAAGACCTGCCTCTTGCAATCTAAAGATTCCAAGAAACTGCTATTGTACTTCATTCGTTCCTGAAAAATTAAGCATCCACATGAAAAGAAAAAAAACAGCACTTGTAATTGCCGTCTTATTGTTACTGGTTTCGGCGGGCATTTATTTTTATTACGGTTTTCTCTTTAAAGAAGCCCGTAATATAGCATCTGAAACACCCGATTTTACTATAACGGCAACAAAATTACTCAGCGATTACGACGCAGATCCGCAAAAAGCAGATGCTCTGTATCTTAATAAAACAGTAGAAATCACTGGTACAGTAACCAAACAAACAGATTCTGTGATTACGCTTGAAAACACTGTTTTTTGCCTGTTTGCTCAAAAACCAAATAAGCAAAGCATTAATAATAAAATAACAGTTAAAGGCAAATGCATTGGTTATGATGAGCTTTTTCAAGAGGTTAAATTAGACCAATGCACCCTTACTAATCCAAACAATTAATCAATTTTATGAAGAAATTTTTAGTCCCTATCTGCCTCTTTCTGGCTACCATGGCCTATTCGCAGGATGATCTGCTCAAGGATCTTGATTCTACACAGGTAGAAGACAGTTATTCTGCGGCAACTTTTAAAGCTTTACAGCTGGTAACTTTACAAACCACCAAAATGGCTGCGAAAAAAGAATTTTATTTTGTGGTATCTCACCGTTTTGGTTCTGTTAAAGATGGTTTTGACAGCTTTTTTGGTCTTGATAACGCTACTACAAAATTGGGCGGTATTTATGGCGTTACAGATTGGCTGTCGGTTAGTCTCTCCAGACATACCTTAAACAAAATGTACGAAACGGGTTTGAAATACCGAATGATGAGACAAAATGCCAATTTTCCTGTTGACATTGTCGGTTACAGCGTTGCGGATATCAATACCTTTTTGGAAAAAGAACAATATCCCGGCTTAGAATTCAAGCACCGTATGACTTATGTACAACAATTACTGATTTCCAGAAAAGTAAGCGAAAAACTTTCCTTAGAATTAGTACCGTCATTTATTCATAAAAACCTTTATAATCCGGCAATCGAAAATGATAATCAGTTTTCTTTTGGAGGAGGAGGCCGTTATAAAATTACCAAAAGATTATCGGTCAACTTAGAGTATATGCACAATTTTAACAAGCCTGATTTTTATAAAGATCCATTGTCAGTCGGCTTGGACGTAGAAACCGGAGGACACGTTTTTCAATTAATATTTACCAATTCCCAATCCATGAGTGAAAGCGGTTACCTTACAAATGCCAGCGGCGACTGGGGTAAAGGAGATTTCTTTTTTGGATTTAATTTATATAGAGTATTTTAAAATTATCACTTATGAAAAAACTAATAGCATTCACGATTTTACTTGCTGCACTTTCGAGCTGCAGCGATTCTGATACTTATCAGGATATTGAGCCACCTGTAACGGTAACTCCTCCAGGAAACGAAACACCAGGTACAGACCCGCCGGCTGCCATAAGCTACAGCAAAAATGTAAAATCAATTATTGATGCCAATTGTATCGGTTGTCACCAAAGCGGCAGATCTGCTGGTTTCAGGCCTTTAACCACTTATGCTGAAGTAAAAGCCGCTGTTGAAAACGCAGGTTTATTAGGTCGAATTCAATTACAAACTGGACAGCAGGGTATCATGCCTCAGGCAGGAAGAATGGCACAAGCCAATATTGATATTATTGTAAAATGGAATACCGACGGCTTAAAAGAAAACTAATTATCATGAAAAAAACATTTATAAACTGCTGCGTATTACTCTTGCTTATTACCTTGGGCAGCAATGCATTTGCACAAAAGCTAATTACCAAAACAGGCAGTATAAAATTTCAGGCTTCGATGCCTAATTATGAAGAAGTGGCTGCCGAAAACAAATCTGTATCGGCAATTTTGGAGCAGTCAAACGGAGATTTCGCCGCTTTGGTTCTTATAAAAGGATTTCGTTTTAAAGTAGCCTTAATGGAAGAGCATTTCAACGAAAATTACATGGAATCTGAAAAATTTTCTAAAGCCACATTAAAAGGAAAAATAGAGGATTTTGATCTTTCTAAAATTACCAATACGCCTAAAAATTTTACTTTAAAAGGCGATCTTACCATTCACGGAAAAACCAAACCGGTAACCGTAACCATGAAAATTTCGAAGGCTGCCAACGGAGTTAATGCCATTGGTTCTTTTGAAGTTACACCAGAAGATTACGATATAGATATACCAACTCTGGTACGAAAAAAAATTGCTGATAAAATAAAAATCACTTACAATTTCTTATTAATAAAATGATCTTTTTCAAATGCATTACATCTTTAGACAATAGAAAATCTCCACCTCTATTCGCTAAAGAAATCTCTTTTTGATTTGGAAGATCAAATAAACATGACTAATGTTATGAGGTCAGTTTGCTATAAACTGACCTCTTTTTTTTAACCTAAACAATATTTAAAATGATTTGTAAAAATTATACTGTTGCCGGAGAGGACGTAGATGATTTTATGGTTATGGAAGACAGCGCGTACATTTCATATACGCTTCGATTATTGTATCATTTTTTATTTGCCAACGGATTTTCTAAAGAGAAGCTAAAAATGCTGCATCTTGATTTGCATGAAGGAAATCAGGTTTTGGTTAAGCATCAGAATCTAATGTTTACCGAATCTTTTTTTGTTGAAATGAAACATTGTTATATAGGTGGAAAAATCAATATTAAAAGCTGTTTTTTCAACTCCAAAAACCAGTGCTGCGCAGAAGTTACTAAAGAAATTGCGTGGTTTGATTCGATCCGCAAAGAAGTATCATTTATTAATTCAAAAATGGTGAATTAGGTGAAATGTACAGCAGTATAGCAATAAAAATAAAGTGCTAATTATTGGGCAGATAAATCCAAAAAGTTGTTCCCTCTCCTGGTATACTGCTAAAATTAATGGTGCCATTATGGTTTTCAATAATACGCTTGCACAAGGCTAATCCTATGCCATTCCCGCTGTATTGATCTTTTTGGTGCAGCCGCTGGAACATATCAAAGATACGGCCTGAATATTCACTATTCATTCCAATTCCATTATCTTGAATTGATATTACATGAAAATTGCCCGAGGGCGCTGCAGGATCAAAAGCGGTGTCGCTTTGAGCTGAAATTATACTGCTGGATATATTTATTGCCGGCTGTGCTGCATTAAATTTTAACGCATTATTGATTAAATTATAAAACAACTGGCGCAGCTGGGTATCAATTCCTTTTACAGTTGGCAGCGGACTAAAATTTATAACTGCTTTTTTTTCTTCGATAATGAGACTCAGGTCGTCCAAGGTTTGTGCGACAACATCATTAAGATTGACTTTTGTGGTAAATTTATCGTGATTATTGACACGCGAATAATTAAGCACATCTGAAATCAAATTGGATAATCTTCCGGCTGCTAAAGTAATTTTATCAAAATAATAAAGCGTTTTTTGATGCTCGGTTAAATTTTCTGCTGCTCTTGAAATCATGATCATGATTTTTCGGAGCGGTTCCTGCAGATCATGACTGGTTATAAAAGCAAATTGTTCCAGTTCCTTGTTTTTGAATTTTAGCTTTGAGTTTGCACTTTCCAGCTCAAGCTTAATTTTTCGCAGCTCTGAGTTGTCCTTCAGCGCTTCAACAATCATTTTCTGGGCATTATTATTTACAAAATAAATAAGCCAGCTGCTGATAGTGCCGTCTTCAGATTTATTCGGCATAATAGAAACATTATGCCAGATATAAGCATCCTCCTTTTTAATTCTAATATCGGCAGAAAAATCCCTCTTGTTTTTTTTTGTGGCACTCCATCCGTCAATAATCAGATGTACATCATCATTATGTATAAATGCTGCTAGGCTTTTTTTATCAAAAACAATCAAAGGCGTTTTTAGATAAACTTCAAATGCATGATTTGCCAGCAGTACGTTGCTGCGGTCATTGACAATACAGATTAAAACAGGAATGGTATCTACTAGATTTCTATATCGGTTCTCACTTTCTCCAAGCTTTTCTGAAAGCGCTACAAGCTCAATATTCTTTTTTCTGATTTCATCATAAGCAGAAATCGGCGGTTCATATTTGAAGTAATCCGCCAGAGTATTTATTTTAGCATCTGAAAGAAGTCCCGGTGATGGAACCTGATGGTTTAAAGTGGTTACAGATTGGTTGTCAGAAAAAGTATATTCTATATTACCTGATATTTTGGCCGCATATTTATAAGCTTCGGGATTGCACTTTTTAAGATCAACTTTATCTGTAAGCACAGCCAGTATTTCTTTATGGCTCGCTCTTAAAGTATTGATTCCTAAAACAAGCACAGAATTTTTTCCACTGGCAATTGAGCATCTTGCCACTTCTGAAACTGCAGTAGAAAAACGGGTCTGCGACGGTACAGGCAGGCCGCACATTTCGGCAATTTTCATGGAGCGCTTATGAGCCAGTATGAGGTCCATTTCATTGTCAAGATTAATTTTTACAATTTCCTTCATAAAGCTTTAAATTATTTTTCCAACCAAAATTGTAGCATCATCAGTTCCTCTCACATTATCTTTATACAAAGCCGAAGCTATAATTCCCGGACTGTGTTTAATTATAGAAGTCAGCTCATTCAGATTCCATCTCGTACGCAGTCCGTCACTGTGCATGATAATAACCTGATGTTTTTGATAGGGAACAATAGTGCTGTTTATAGTGCGCGGAATATTATGACCTATAATGCCATTATATGGCGTATACGTTTTGCTGTCAAGTCCGTTATAGATCCGTGTATTGATATTGCCTATCCCGCAGATATTCCAAGTTTCTGCCTCATAATCAACAATGGCAATAGTAGCGACAAGTCCCCTGCTTTTTTTAACGTGTTCATGAACATGGCGGAGCACTGCTTCAGGATCAGTTTCTGCACATTGCTTAAAAGCCTTGACTGCCTGTTCAACTGCTTCGTGAGCTTTTGCCCCATGACCTAATCCATCTCCAAGAAAAATCTGAAAACCCTTTCTGGAATATTTAATATGATATCCATCTCCACATAATCGCTCACCTGGATAATTTACACTTACTCCTGCTATATCCAATCCTGTAGTTGAATTTGGGACTGTAACATCCGCCTTATCACAGATTTTAATATATTGAACAGTTCCCCACCCGCGCATCGAATAGATCTGAAAATCATTGCTTAATCTCTTAATAGCGCCAATTCCCTGTCCTAATGTACTCGAGGTAGAATAACCGTCTTTCATTATCTTGGCAACATTATCAATACCAGTTCCTTTATCAAGACAGTATATTTCTATCACATTACAGCTTCCATTATGATGTGCCCTGTAAAGAAGGTCTCCGCCGTCTGCATACTTAATAAGATTAGAAGTAAGCTCTGCGATAATGATGTCAGTTTCAGCGGCTCTGTGCGCTTTGAAACCTAACTGAAGTGCTAGGTTGTGTATCTCTCTTTTAATGAAAGCGATAAGACTCCTATCGTCAATTTTATAAACGGAAAAAGTATTATCCATTTTTCCATTTTATTATAGTTACGGTTGTACCGTTTCCTAATTCTGTTTGAATATCAAATTCATTCACCAGCCTTTTTGTGCCCGGAAGACCAAGCCCCAGACTTTTTCCGGTGCTGTAACCGTCCTGCATGGCCAGATTGATATCTTTTATCCCTGGTCCTTTATCAATAAAAATGACACGTACACCAAGATCACGTCCGTTGGTTACCGATTCTATGATCACCCTTCCTCCTCCTCCATATTTAAGAAGATTACGGACAAGCTCGCTTGTGGCAGTAATCAACTTGGTCTGGTTTAAAATACTCATTCCAATTTTTACGCCGTATTCCTTTACGCGGTTGCGTAACGGAACTACATCCTGTTCTTTTACTATAAACAGTTCTTCTTTATTGGTTGCTGTCGTCATACGTCTGCTCCTCCTTATCGCCATTGTACATTTTCGCGCGAAGCAAATCCATGCCTTTTTCAACATTTAAGGCACTTATAACACCATTTAAAGACAATCCAAGTTCAACAAGTGTAATAGCTACAGCAGGCTGCATACCGACCACTACAGTCTGTGCATCCATAATTTTTGACATAACGGCAATGTTTCCTAAAATTCTTCCCATAAAGGAATCGATAATAGAAACCGCTGATATATCAATCAAAACACCTTTTGAATTATGTTTATTAATAGTATTTATTAAATCAGATTCAAGATTTTCAGCCAATTGATCATACAGATCTACCTGTATGGTTACCAGCAGAAAATCCCCCATCTTGAGTATTGGAATTCTTTCCATTTCAGTAATCTTAGTTCGTTATTTTCTTTTCACAACCGTAAGCTGGAGCATGTCAAAAGCCGTTTGAAGTGCGCTTGCCAATGATGCTTTAGTAATGATTCCCGTAAGATCTATCCCTAAATGAACCACCGTCTGTGCAATTTCAGGGCGTATGCCGCTTATAATACATTCTGCGCCCATTAATCGGGTTGCACTTACCGTTTTTATAAGATGCTGCGCTACAAGAGAATCTACTGCCGGCACGCCTGAAATATCAAGTATGGCGATAGAACTTCCTGTATCCACAATCTGCTGCAATAAATTTTCCATTACCACCTGGGTTCTGGAACTGTCCAATGTCCCAATGATAGGAAGTGCCACAACACCATCCCAAACGCGGATAACAGGAGTCGAAATCTCACTGATCTCATCAATCTGTCTTGAAATGACATCTTCACGTCCTTTCATATACGATTCAAAAGTGAGGATTGTCATATTATTCAGCAGTGTGCTCAGCTCTAAATTAGCGCTGTATAATTTTACAGGATCAGATTCTATTTCTGAAAGAATACTAGAAGCTGCTTCCTTAAAAGCTATCAGGTATTGGGCATTTTCACGAGGTGAAAAACCACGTCTCCCTCTCGAACTTGAAATTCCGATTAACAGATCGTAAACCTTTTCGAATTCGTCTGAATCAGTATTTCCATTTGAATGCTGTAAAGCATCAAGTAAAAGGGCTGCGAACTCCTTTGATTCTTCTTCTTCTGTTACTCCGTCAGTAGAACCGTTTGCTTGTAAAAGCTGAGACCATGTAGTCAATAATTTGTTTTGGTGCTCTTTCAAGCTTGCCAGGAGATTGTTCTGCATTTGTAGTGATATTTGGATATTCGTGTAAATGTAGACAATTAATGTTAGCAACAGCCTCTAAATTCAGAAAATACTTGTAAAAATCAATCCGTTAATTCTTTGATATACAATCTGTTTTTCAAAGCTGCAACTATTCTCCTGTCTGCACATGCGGAGCGTCTACCGGTTTGGATTGAGAAGACCCAATTTGTCTCAGATAAATCGAAAAAATGACTATCGCAAATACCGACAGAAATTCGCTCTGCCAATTCTGAAAAGACTCAAACCAAAATCGAGAATCTCCCATATATGTCCAAGCAGTTTCAAGCGGCAGCCCTTTTAATGCCAGTTTTTCATTTTCATCTTTCAAACTCCCATAAAAATGAGCGCCAAAAGAAATAAAAAACAATAAAAACAAGGCAATACTTAAAGAATGCTTGTACAGAGATAATATCCATCCTCCTTTTTTCACCGGCCAGGGAACATCTTTTCTTGCAGCCGATGGTTCTCTGTCGACCTCTTCCTCTTTATCAAAATCTTTAGACTCTGAAGAACCTTTCTGCTGTAAAAAAATAGTCAATACTACTAATAAACCCATCTGAAGAAATTCACTTTCCCAGTTTTCAAATGTAGATTCTAAAAAATGTCCTGTTGAAAAATAAGCAGCCAAACTGATTTGTGAGGCTCCGTCTTCTAAAAGATCTTTATTGTGTTCTACAAATCCAAATAAAACCTGTCCTGCAAAAGAGATTACAAATAATAGAAAGAAACAAATCGAAAGCCCATTATTGCGCAAAAAATTTTTCATGATCTTAGGTGTAACATATTGCAAACTATTTTTTCTCTACTTCATCTTCCGCAGGCATTAACTGAGATTCCATAAATTTTCCTTTTATAATAGTTCCTGCCTCATCTTCCCATTCTGTTATAACTTCCTCTATCAATTCGGGTTCAAAGCCAACAACTTTCATCACCTGTGTGCCAAATTCCTGCTTCACGTGTTGTCCTTTTTTATACATAAGATTTATATTTAATAATTAAAAAATGTTTTTACCCCTTAAGAGCAGACAATTTTGCTGCTTAATTTCAAAAATAAAGGTATAGAAGCTTTATCGGAGTACTTTACATTATTGTTATACTTTATTTATATTATTCCCCTTAAACACAAATAAACTACTATATTTCAATTACTTAAAATTTACAAATTCAATAACGATCTGTTATATAGTAAAGGTAAATTTTATGCAGGAATAAGAATTGCCGCTCTTAGTAGGCAACAGCATTTCAACGGGCGCAATTTTCTCACTTACAACAATTTAAAACATTAACATCCAGCATGTTAATTATAAAAAACAAGCCGCTCAATTGTATAAAAACAACTTGAGTATATTGCTTAAGTTTACGGGTTATGTCCTAATAATAAATAGCTGGATTTCTAAAAGAGATTTCGGTATAATTTTTTTAAGCATAATGAAATATTTTCATTTAAAAAAAACTTAAAATGCATGAAGACATCTAATGAAACAGAAACAATAACTTCACCGTTATTCCCTGTTGTTGGTATTGGCTCTACAGCCGCAGAAATTGAAATATTAAAGAAGATCATTTTTGAAATTCCTGAAGCGTCAGGAATGAGTTACATAATTATAGAAAATTTATATTTCCCGCAATCCCAAAAACTAGTCGAGCAGCTCGCAGAATATTCTAAAATTCCTATTGCCGAAATTGTCCATGATATAGCATTACTTCCCGATCATATTTATATTATTCCCGAAAACAATTTTTTGTTTTTAGAAAATGGAATATTAAAACTTAAACCCCGAACACGCAGCAGTAATGTAAACAGCTGTATGGATTTATTTTTTGAATCTCTTTCTTCTGTTTATAAAAGCTATGCCTTTGGAGTAATCCTTTCTTCAAATCAACTAGATGGTGCGGCAGGACTTAAAAAACTAAAAGAATTTGGCGGTGCCACTCTTGCTGTTTTGCAAAATAAAAATCAGAACGACAGCACAGCAGAATACATAGATTATTTTGCGGCACCCGAAAAAATTGTTTCTAAATTACTTGAAATACAAAATAGTTATTTAGCCGCTCACGCTTATTTTGAAGAAGAAACGTCAGAAAATGAACAAAAGCTGTTAGAAGAAATTATTGCTCTTGTGTCTGTAAAATCCGGCACCGATTTTTATCATTATAAATATCAAACCCTTCGAAGACGTATCGCCAAAAGAATGGTAAATACCAGCCAGAACACCATCGAAAGGTATTTGAATTTACTTAAAACCAACCTGCAGGAACAAGATCTTTTGTTTTATGATTTCCTTATCCCGGTAACTTATTTTTTCAGAGATCAATTGTATTTTGATAATCTGGCTTCGACCGTTTTTCCGTCTCTAATTGAGAATGTAAGCAATCAGAGTTTAAGAATCTGGTCTGCTGGATGTTCGACCGGCGAAGAAGTGTATTCGCTGGCCATTTGTATTGATGAATATCTTAAAAAAATAAATAATAAGGATATAAAGGTTCAGATTTTTGCTTCGGATTTGTCTGAAAAATGCATCGCAAAAGCCCGTTCGGGGGTCTATACTATGCAGGATGTGAAAAATATAAGTGAAGAAAGAATCGAACAATACTTTACTAAAAGAGACAGCGCTTATCATGTCAATAAAAATATCCGCAATAAATGTGTCTTTGCCCTGCATGATCTGACTAAAGATGCGCCTTTTGCAAAGATTGATTTAATATCGTGCCGAAATGTACTGATATACTTTGATTCACATTTACAAAATCAAATCTTTGAATCCTTTCATTATGCGCTCAAAGACAAGGGATATTTGTTTTTGGGCCGATCGGAATCAGCAAACAATGTTCCAAATTTGTTTAACATAATAGAAAAACAGGATAAGATTTACATTCGGAAACAGGAGGATATTAAAAATAAAATCTTCCGCCCTGATTTTATTTTTCCAGGCAGCAGAACAAAAAATACTCCATTGGTAAAAGGTATTGAAACAGATTATAGAAAAATTGCTTCAGATATTCTTTTAGAGCAGTATTCTCCTGCCGCTGTAATCATTAACGAAGACTTAGAAATAGTTCATTTTCATGGAGATACCAGTCCTTTTTTACAGCCTCCTGTTGGAAAACCAAGCTTCAATATTTTAAGTATGGTGTCTGAAGAGATTGGTTTCGAATTGAGAAATGCGATTTTAAAAGCCCGTAACGAGAAAAAAAACTTTTCTGGAGAAAGTATCAGCGTAAAAAAACAATCTTTTTTAACCTCTTTTGAGGTTATATTTCTTCCTTCTAATATCGAATTATTATTGATTATTTTTTGCAAAAAAAAGGTCTTGCCTCCCGAACAAAATCGAACCAGCGAAAATCGAACCGAAGAATTAGAAAAGGAACTGCTCCAGCTGCGAGGTGATTTTAAAAGAGTTACCGAAGAACAACAGATTTATTTTGAAGAACTGCAGACCACAAATGAAGAACTGCTGAGCAGCACTGATGAACTGCAGCTTATAAATGAGCAGCTCGAAATTTCGACAGAAGAACTTCAATCCAATAACAAAGAATTATCCTATATTAATTTTGAACTTCAGGACGGTCGTGATGAACTCGCCTCGATGCGGAATTTTTACGAATCGATTGTAAGAACCATACGAGAACCTTTAATTATTATTGATAAAAATTTTATTGTCAAAAATGCTAATCCTGCTTTTTACAAATATTTTAAAACCCAGGAAGAAAATACAGAAGGTTTTTCAATTTTTGAAATAATAAAAGGGCAATGGAATGAACCGCAATTTAAAGAAACAATTCTAAAAAAACTGTCTCAAAACAATATAGTAGAAAATATTAAAATAGAATTACAATCTTCTGCCGGTGAGAAGCAGATCATGATTTTAAACGCATCTCCCATTTTAAACTCCATTCCCGAAGGCATGATTCTTATTGCTTTGGAAGATATTACAGAATTAGAACACAGCGGGGAATCTTTAAAAAGCAAAAACATAGAACTTCTAGACTATAACAGGCAATTAGAATCTTTTACGGATGCCGCCAGCAGTAACTTACTGGAGCCCATTAGAAAGATATACATGTTTGGAGAAAAAATTTTAGATAATGAAAAAAATCTAAGTGAATCTGGCAGACATACTGTAAAAAGATTACTAAGCGCGGCAGTAAATATGAATCAGCTGATTGAAGATCTTTTAGATTATTCCAAAATATATTTTTCTAAAAAAGAATTTAAAAAAACAGATCTTACCGTCCTTCTCAAAAAAACACTAAGTGATTTAAAAACCATAATTACAGACTATAATGCTGTTATCATAAGCGCTCCCCTTCCGACAATTAAAATTATAGCGCCTCAAATACAGCTGCTGTTGACCCATTTAATTTCAAATTCAATAAAATATACCAAAAAGGACACTGTACCCGAAATAAAAATCGGAATTTCTTATCCTGAACCTGAAGAAATTACCGAATTAGGCGCTGACTCCAAAATAAACTTCATCAGGCTGTATGTAAGTGATAATGGAATAGGATTTAATGAGGATTTTGAGAAATTGATCTTTACACCTTTCTATAAACTTGACAGTAATGACCTGCACTATGGAAGCGGACTTGGACTGGCGTTGGTACAAAAAATAGTTTCCAATCATGGCGGTTTTATTAAAGTATCCAGCAAGCCTTCTGTAGGAACCACAGTAAACTTATATCTTCCTTTATTTAGTTCCTAATAGGGGAAATTTAAACATTACCGTTGTCATTATTTCTTAATCAATTGAAATGCTGGTAATTGTGAAACTATATCGCACAATATTATAAAAACGCCTTGTTAGTATAATTTACTTTTGATGGAAAGAACAAACATAACTTTTACCGGCGGTAAAACTGCAAGTGAGAGTTCTGTTTGCTTTTTTAAAATTTAAAAATATTAACTAATAAGATATTTTATGAAAAATTTTCAAGAAGAAAAACAACGCGATTTATCCATCAACAAATCAGATGGCACAAACAAATTCCTGACTACAGATCAGGGCCTCCGTATTAATGATGATAATAATTCGCTGAAAGCAGGAGAAAGAGGACCTTCTCTACTCGAGGATTTTATACTGAGAGAAAAAATAACGCATTTTGACCACGAAAGAATTCCTGAACGTATTGTGCACGCACGCGGTTCGGGAGCCCATGGATTTTTTGAAGTGACTACTCCAATTCCAGAATTGACCAAAGCAGATTTCTTAAAAGAAAAAGGACTTAAAACTCCTGTATTTACACGTTTTTCTACGGTTGCAGGATCAAGAGGTTCTACAGATCTTGCCAGAGATGCCAGAGGATTTGCCGTTAAATTTTATACTCAAGAAGGTATTTACGATTTAGTGGCGAACAATATTCCGGTATTTTTTATACAAGATGCTGCTAAATTTCCAGATCTTATCCATGCGGTAAAACCAGAACCGCATAATGAAATACCACAGGCAGCCTCTGCGCACGATACCTTTTGGGATTTTATTTCGCTGATGCCCGAATCAATGCACATGATTATGTGGGTAATGTCGGATCGCGCTATTCCAAGAAGTTACAGAATGATGGAAGGTTTCGGAGTACACACTTTTAGATTAATCAACGAACAGGAAGAATCTGTTTTTGTAAAATTCCATTGGAAACCCAAATTAGGAACCCACGCCGTTGCCTGGGACGAAGCTCAGAAAATTTCAGGAAAAAATCCAGATTTTCACAGACAGGATTTATGGGAAGCTATCGAAATGGGGAACTTTCCAGAATGGGAATTGGGTGTTCAGGTCATTCCAGCTGCAGATGAAAACAAGTACGAATTTGATCTTCTTGACCCGACCAAACTGGTTCCAGAAGAACTAGTTCCGGTTACTATTGTCGGCCGTATGGTTCTGAACAAAAACCCTGATAATTTCTTTGCAGAAACAGAGCAGATTGCTTTTCATCCGGGGCATATTGTACCGGGAATCGATTTTAGTAATGATCCCCTTTTACAAGGAAGGTTGTTTTCTTATACCGATACACAGCTTTCCAGATTAGGAAGTCCGAATTTCCACGAAATTCCAATTAACAGAAGTGTAGCGCCTGTGCACAACAACCAGCGCGACGGACATATGCGTCAGGAAATCAATAAAGGCCGTGTAAGTTATCATCCCAATTCACTTGGAGGCGGTTGTCCGTATCAGGCAAAAATTGAAGAAGGAGGTTTTGCCAGTTTTAACGAACGAGTTGATGCCCACAAAGTAAGAGAAAGAAGTGAAAGTTTTAACGATCATTTCGGACAGGCAAAATTATTTTTTAACAGCCAGACGCCAGAAGAAAAAAGCCATATCGTAAAAGCACTTCGTTTTGAACTTGGAAAAGTAGAAACAACAGCCATACGAGTAAGAGTGTTAGGACTGCTTTCGCAAATTGACACTACTCTTGCTGAAAAAGTAGCTCTTGGACTGGGAGCAACTGTACCGCCAATTTTGGAAACGCCGATTAACAAAGGGGTGTCTCCAGAAAACGAAGGCGGACCGCAGGAACCGCAGACCGTAGAATCTTCTGTTTCTTCTTCAGATGCATTAAGCATGATTAAAAACCCAACCAATTCACCAACGATTGCTTCGAGAAAAATAGCTATTATTTGTTCTGACGGTGTTTCTGAAGCTGCTGTGCTGAATATGAAAAAAGCACTTAAAAAAGAAGATGCCAAAGGTTGCATTATTGCACCTCATCTAGGATCTGTCTTAACTGATGCTGACGGTGCAATTGCAGCCGAATTTAGTTTCTTAACTGCTTCATCAGTATTATTTGATGCTGTTTATATTCCACACGGATTAGGATTGAATGCACTGGCAGAAAACGACGATTTGTTCGAATTCCTTAATGACGCCTACAAACACTGTAAAGTAATAGGCGCAGATGGCGAAGCTTCAGAAATCATCAGCAGCGCTCCTTTTGCCTCAAAAATAACAAATGAAGATGGGGGAATTGTTGTAAACAGTGCCATCGCATCTGAAGAATTTGCCCAAGATTTTATTAATGCCATGACCCAGCACCGTTTTTGGCAGCGTGAACCAAACTTATACAATTAAATAAAAAAACATATGAAAAATTCAGAAAAACCCACAGAAAACAAAGAAGTTAAAAACAACTCTGCCAAGAATTTTGTTCAGCCGGCATCAGACGCGGCAACAGACCTGAAAGAACTTTTTATTGACAGTCTTAAAGACATTTACTGGGCAGAAAATGCATTAACAACAGCCCTTCCGAAAATGGCTGACAACACCACTTCTCCCGAACTGGCAACCGCCATTTTAGAACATTTGGAAGTTACTAAAAATCAAATCAAAAGACTTGAGGATATTTTTGATCTTTTAGGCGAAAAAGCCGAAGGCAAAAAATGTGAAGCAATGGCAGGCTTACTTAAAGAAGGCGACAGTATACTGTTAGAAACAACTCCGGGAGCGGTTAGAGATGCGGGCATAATTGCAGCATCGCAAAAAATTGAACACTATGAAATTGCTACATACGGCACCTTAGTGGCTTTTGCCAAAACATTGGGCGAAAACGATGCGGCAAAACTATTAACACAAACCCTTGCAGAAGAGAAAGAAGCCGACTGCATACTAAACGACACAGCATTAAATAAAATAAATACTGTGGCTGCCGAATAGATTTATTAGCATATTTTAAATCTCATTTTTCGATAAAACCTAAAACATCTGTACCCCATACAGATGTTTTTTTTTTGCTTTTAACAAACATAAGTATCTGACTGTGAATTATGTAACTCTCATGATTCTGTATATAAAAATGGTCCATTCCTGCCCTATACATTTGCCGTGATCGTTTTCATACACATACTAACAAGTCATAAAAAAGACTTACTTAATTTAAATCACATGATGAATCCTTTAAAAAAAACAAAAACGACTAACGATTTAGAAATAAATCATTTAGAACAAGAATCCCAATATTATGATATGATTGTCTTTTGTCATTTAAGATGGCAGTTTGTATATCAGCGTCCGCAGCATATCATCAGTCGAATGGCGCAGACTTTAAAAGTTTTACTTATAGAAGAACCTCTTTATAATAAGGAGCTTAACCATACAGGAAATCTAATTGTAGTGAATGACATGCTGCATGTACTGCAGCCCAATGTAAAAGAGATCGAATCCATTGCCGGAATTATTCCGCATTATGTAAAAAATAAAAATAGTGCTATTGGCTGGTTTTACTCTCCTTCATTTTGTCCTTTGCTAGAATCGCTTGATTTTGATATCATTGTTTACGATTGTATGGATGAACTATCTTTATTTAAAGGTGCTCCAGCTCATTTGATTAATCAGGAAAAATATTTAATAGCCAATGCCGATATTATTTTTACCGGCGGTAAATCATTATATGAATCTAAAAAACAATTTCATGCTAATGTGCATTGTTTTCCAAGTTCTGTAGATGTGCAGCATTTTGCACAAGCTCAGAACGGAATTGCTCCAGCAGCGGATATTTCGAATTTACAATCCCCAATAGTGGGTTACTACGGCGTTATCGACGAGCGAATTGATTTAGAATTGCTGCACGAAACCGCAAAAAAAATGCCTGATGCTTCTTTTGTAATGATCGGACCTTTGGCAAAAATAGAAGAAGCCGATCTTCCTAAAGAACCTAATATTCATTATTTAGGAATGAAATCCTATAATGAACTCCCGCATTACTTAAAAGTATTTGATATTGCCATGATGCCTTTTGCCTTAAACGATGCTACAAAATACATCAGCCCGACTAAGACTTTAGAATATATGGCGGCAGGAAAACCTATTATTTCCACTAAAATTACCGACGTAGTGCGCGATTATATGCTCTGCGTAAATTTAGTGGAGACGTCAGATGAATTTTGCGAAAAAATCACACAGATCACCAATGATAAAGATCTTTTTACTATGGAATTACAGTATCTCAAAATTCTCAATAAAACCTCGTGGGATCATACCGTGAATCAAATGCAGTCCATCCTTAAAATTTATGCAAAATGAAAAATATAGACATTTTAATTATAGGCGCAGGCATCTCGGGAGCTGTCTTGGCAGAGCGTTATGCCTCAATCGGAAAAAAAGTTTTAATTATTGAAAAACGAGATCATATTGCAGGCAACTGCTACGATTATATTGATGAAAATAAAATATTAGTTTCCAAATACGGTGCACATTTATTTCATACTAATGAAGCAGCAGTCTGGAAATATGTCAATCAGTTTTCTGATTGGTATTCGTGGGAACACAAGGTAATTGCAAGAGTAGATGATAAAACGGTTCCTATTCCTGTAAACATTACCACTGTCAATGAATTGTTTAACATCAACATTACGACCGAAGATGAAATGAAAACCTGGCTGGAAGAAAATCGTACACCTTTAGAAAAACCAGCCAACGGCGAAGAAGCAGTTTTAAATCGCGTGGGTCCCGTTTTGTACGAGAAAATGTTTAAGCATTATACCAAAAAACAATGGGACAAATATCCCGCAGAACTAGATGCTTCTGTTTTAGAACGGATTCCAGTAAGAACCAATTACGATGACCGCTATTTTTCAGATACCTATCAGGCATTACCCAAGGGAGGTTATACACAGTTGTTTGAAAAAATATTAGACAATCCAAACATCGAAGTACTTTTAGAAACCGATTATTTTGAGGTAAAAGAGCAGTATGCCCAGTATGAAAAACTCTTTTATACCGGTCCTGTCGATCGTTTCTTTGAATTCAAACACAGTCTGGAGGAAAAGCTGGAATACCGTTCTATCAATTTTGTAAGCGAATCGTATGATACCGAATTTTATCAGGAAAACTCCGTTGTAAATTATCCAGGAACAGAAGTTGATTTTACCCGAATTATTGAATACAAGCATTTTGGAAATCAAATTTCAGACAAAACCACTGTTGTAAAAGAATTTACAGTAGACGAAGGAGAACCGTACTATCCGGTTCCAAATCCGAAAAATCAGAAAATTTACGACCGATACCAAAGTGAAGCTGCTAAACTTATTGATATTTATTTTGTCGGAAGACTGGCCAATTACAAATACTTCAATATGGATCAGGCTTTTAAAAATGCGCTCGATCTTTTTGATACGCTTGAAAAAAACAGCACATCACATTATAAAACTGCCGTATAATGGAAATCTTTAATACATTTTTTATGGGAGGCTTTGAATGTGCCGACCATATCAACCGCTCGGGCAGAAGGGTTAATCTGTTAAAAGAAACCCAGCACGACACCCGCTGTTATGAAGATTATGAAGCATTAGCCGCACTTGGTATAAAAACAGTACGAGAAGGCATCTGCTGGAGTGACGTCGATACAAATTCTAATTTTTTCAATTTTTCTACCGTTCTGACCCGCATCAGGGCAGCAGAAAAACACGGAATACAGCTCATTTGGGATTTGATTCATTTCGGTTATCCAGATGATTTGTCTCCTACTCATCCCCTTTTCTGTTCCCGTTTCGAACAGCTGTGCCGCGCTTTTGCGGTTTTGCATAAAGAAAACTCCAAACAGAAATTATTTGTGGTTCCCATAAATGAAATCAGCTTTTTATCCTGGCATTCGGGAGATGTAAGAGGTACGGTACCTTTTACGATAAACAGCGGCTGGGATATAAAATACCATTTGTGCAAAGCCGCAATTGCGGGTATCAAAATGCTGAAAAAAACGGATCCTGACTGCACCATTATTCTGGTAGAACCGCTTGTAAAAATTCATGGAGAAACCCTGCTGGATGATGTACAGCTGTTAAACGAACCGCAGTTTCAGGCCATGGATATTATCGCTGGAAGAATGTGTCCTGAACTTGGAGGTTCGGAGGATTTTCTGGAAATTCTCGGTTTTAACTACTATTGGAATTGTCAATGGAAAGGCAATGGAGAATCTTTTGAATGGCCAGATTACCAGAATTTAAGAGTTCCGTTTTCGCAGGTGCTGCAGGAAGCTTACAAACGCTACAAAAAACCCATACTGATTACTGAAACCGGACATTTCGGAAAACTGCGTGCTGAGTGGCTTGAAGAAATTACGGCACAATGCGTACTGGCAAGAAGAAATGGTGTAGATCTGCAGGGAATCTGCATTTATCCCGTTACAGACCGTCCTGACTGGGATGATTTAACCAGCTATTCCAATTGCGGCATTTTTGATTTAGATGAAAACTGTAACCGTATTCCCAATCAGCAGTATATTGAGGCCCTGAGCAAAGCCCAGACTAGTTTTAAAGAAAAGAAATATAGAATCCATCACCTAATGGAATTTTTTAGATAAACACAGGCATAAAATAATATTGTAGAAAATAGTAAGCATCTAATGCCTTAAGTACAAAGCCTCTAACCTACTGTTAATTATATAATTACAAGCAGTCTTATATATAAATTCAAACCATATATCAACTGTACATTTACCTCAATAAACAATTTAAATATAAATAGATATGAAAAATTCAAACGGAAAAAAAACCGCTAAGACATCAGATAAAAAAACTGATACAAAAGAAAGTGCCTCTAAAACTGATTCTAAAAAAGATACAAAAGAGGACTCAAAAACTGCTACTGATACAAAAAAAGGAAACAGCACCAATAAAAAATAATTATTATGAGTACAGATGAAAGAGAAAATATTGGTCAGGAAGACCAGTATTTACAAAATGACAGAAGAGAATATGAAGATCCTGATATTGATTCACCTCCAGCAGATCATTCTATAACAAAAAATGCGGAACCCGACTATAGCAATGATCTGGTTTTAAATGAAAGGGATGATCAATTCGATGATGATGAAAATCAAGATGAAGATAACGATCTCGAAGACGACGATGACAACGACGACGATGATGATATTGAAGAGGAAAGAGACACTTATGATAAAGAATAGTTGATACTCATCTTCAAAAGGAAGCTGCCTAGATCTAGGCGGCTTTTTTTAGTTTTTAATTCAAACAAAAACCTAAGACACCTAACAGAATTTGAAAACTGGAATACAGCAGAAATTAAGTTACCTCCTTCTAATTAAGTAAATTAAAATTTCTTCTTCCAGTTCCTTTGATAAATTTTCATATGCAAGCTGATCCGCCAAATCCCTACGTAGTTTTTCTGATGCTTTGCCGGCCTTGTTTTTAGTGACACAATATTCATCACAAACTGCTTTAAAATTTTCATCATAAAAATATAAAGCCTTTAAATCCTCTATATATTCAGCAAATTTTATATTGAGTAATTCCTGAGGAAGAGCCATTGCATACCTGTATTGGTTAGAAGGACCAATTTACGAATTTATTACACCGGAGATTTAATCAATAAGTTTCATATTATAAATTGAAACATAATTTATGATCTGGCCGATTGCTTCAAAATAAAAAAAACAGAGTAACTAAAACTGTTTGTTTTCGGCTGTTTTAATTTATACGCTCCCTCAAAAAACCAGTGAAGTAAATGAATTTTTTCAATAAAGATTGTTGCAGATTATAATCTGCAACATCATACCCATTGTCTTGCAGCTTTATTTTATCGATATCGTTTGCAGGTACTTGAGAAGAAATTTAATAATGGAATTTGTTGTGAATAAAACATTTTCCATTTGTTACACCACATGGAATTAGAATTGTGTCATTCTTATCTTTTTATGAAATGCAGTGTTTTTAATGATTTTCCATTTGGAAAAATAAATTCTTCCTGATCATTAAGTTTTAATTTCATTTCCGATGCTTTACTTACCAGAATTTCCTGCTCAATAACCTGATTAGCATAAAACATTTTAGCTTCGATGTTTTTAATAGATAATATTGCTAAAAAATGGGACCAGCTTAATTGTCGTGACAGTGTCACGACAATTTCTTTTTCTGTAAACTGATCAGCAAACTGCATCATTCTGCGAAGATTTTTTTCCTCGAAATTTCTGCCGTATTTATTCTCTAACTGCACCGACAATGCAAGGACAATTTGTTTTCCGTATTCTGCACTTTGATCCTAAAAACATTTCGAATCGCGTCCGCACTGTAGACGCAATTAGAAATAATAAACCTGTAATATGAAGCGGGACAAAAACACTTGACAATACTGTGGCTAAATGTTATTGAACTTTTTACTAATTTAAACCTCTTTGATTTAAGCTATCTTTTTCTCTTGGCCTCCTGCGCTCAGGCTGCAGATTTTTAAGTTCTGTTTCTTCAGCGAAAGTTTTATCTTCTTTGAATTTACCAGTGGAAATTTCAAAATCATCGGCTGTTCCGGTAATTTTCATCGGAATATTAATGAGTCCCATTGGAGGCAGGCCTAAACGAAAACCAACATTTAACTTACCATCCATGGTAACCTGGCCTTCAAGCTTACCTCTGAATCCTGCCATTTTCATTGTTGTAGGCGTGATAGTCATTACATTATTCTTGATGACTGAATGAATGGCAATTTTATTGAATGACGCTTTTTCTAAATCAGCAGCATTTGCTTTTTTGGCTACATTATTTAAAAGTTTAAAATTTTTAAATTTAATATCTTCCAACGTCAGCGTTCCTTCTCCGTCAATAGACTTAAAATCTATATCCATATTTTGGTCAATGCTTCCTCCCAGCTGATAATCAACAGAAACCAAACCATAGGCATCTTTCGCCATACTTACCAGTTCGGCAAAAATTGGAATCTCTGCATAAGCACGCTGAATATCAAAATTACTGGCTTTAAAATTGGCATTGTATTTCGCTAGTCGTCGATGCTGTGCTTTATAGTCTCCCGTCATTTCTATTTTGGTTCCGGCCATATTAAAAGCCGCTTCAGTTACTTGAACTTTTCGATCATTAACCACCAGACTTCCAACAAAATCTTTAATCTTATAGGTGTCAAATTGAAGATTATTAACTTTTGCAGCGATTTTTAAATCGGCAGTACTTGGAATTCTAATGACGTAATTTTTGTTTTTAGCACCGCTGTTTTTAGCAATTGCACTGGTAGCAATAGAATCTGTTTTCTGCGCTGCTTCTTCTTCGGCTTTCTGGTCTGTATATTTTGCAACCATATCAAAAAACTCTTTCGCATCAATCTGATTGCTTAAAAGCTCAATATCAGCTTTAAGTTTTTCATTGGATTGGCGCAGGTACTTTCGATTAAAAAGGTATCGTAAGATGTTATGGATATAGCCATTCAGCACAACATCTGATTTTCCATACGTAAGGTTAAAATCCTCAAAACGCATCTTATCTTTAAAAAACTTAAAGGTTCCTTTAGAAATCTGAAACGGCTCTGGAAACATGGTGCTTTTAATTACTAAATTTCTGGCTTCGAGTTTTCCGCCGTTTTTAATATTCTCGTAATTTTTGGCATCGATATCTTTTTTAGAACCTTTGGCAATAAGGTTGGTCTGGATAATTCCAGAAATGCTGATGTCTTTGACCGGGAATATCTGGGTTAATTTTCCAACGTCTAAAGTTCCCTGAGTTTTAATATTATAAACCAAATCGTAAAGGTTACTCACTTCGCCCTGGACTTTAAAAGGCGATCCCGCTAAAACAAATTCAGCCGGCTGTAATTTTACATTTAAGTCTTCTCCAGTGCCATTAATACTGGTTACCGCAGCAGCTATATTTATATTTTCAATGGGTAAGTTTGGAAATTTGAGCGATTTTAAATAGCCGTTCTTAATTTTTACTACTGTTTTTGATGATGGATATTTTTTTTGTTTACGGCTTAAAATCCCATGCAGGCTTACTTTTAAATTTAAATCTCCTTTTACTTCTAAACTGTCTAAAGGATAAATTTTATGTACGTCTGCCAAATTGATTTTAGATTCTAATTCGGTATCTACCGTAAAAGGATATAATTTATGAAGTTCAAAGCGTCCACGGACATAATTGCTCAGCGCCTCTGCATTCAAATTGGTTATTTTACCCGAAACGTTGCTTATAATACTATCTCTGGCTGTTAGATTCAGATTAAGGTTAACGTTTTTTACGGCGTCTTCTTTCTTTATATTTTTAATATATCCATTTTTTAAGCTGACGTTTAACTGAAACTTTGGAATACTTTTAATTATGGTATCCACTTTATTTAGACGCTGGCTAAAACCTAAATCTCTTAAAAATATACCATCGGCTTTTAAATCTAAAGCAATATCGCCGCGAATATCATTGTCGTTCAGGTTTAAGGCTTCTTTTAATTTTGCCAAATCTAAAGCAGCTTTTACAGCGGTTTTAATTTTCAGTTTTTTAAAACCTTCTGAATGAAAAGTAACGGTTGTTTTCTTTTTATCGAGATTAAATGACAGGTTGTCTAAATCAAATTTTAATTTATTAATATCTAAATCACTAACCTGTGCTTTGGCCGAGATCGTGATATCTTTTACAGGATCTTTAATTCTTTTATAAGCAATGGCTCCGTTATTAATCTGTAAATCAGCAGAAACAACTGGTTTCTCTGACTGATCCTGCATGTATTTTCCTTTTGCAAAAATTCTAAAATCAATATTACCCGTAATTGTCATTTGTTCACGCCACTGGTCATAAGCGGGCGGTACAAGCGAAAGCATTTCTTCTAAGGTAGAATTTTTAGACTGCATTCGTAAATCAAAATCGTAGCCTCCTTTTATAAAAGCAAAATGCCCGTTAAATGAGAATGGAAAATTTTTAATGCGAATCACATTTCGTTCAAACTTAAATTTAAGCGCTTTAGCATCTATGTAGGTGATAATTTCAGCGTTGATTGGTTTATTTCGCACATAATCAACACCCGCTAAGCTAAAATCAAATGACTTTATTTTTACGTTAGAATCAAGATCGAACAATTGTGCACTTAAATCTCCAATCCCTTTGTAGTTAAGATCCTGAACCTTAAATTTTAAAAGCGCACTTCGGTCATTATACGATATGTTGGTTTGTTTTATAACAACCCGTTTAATATTAAATTCTGTCTGGGCAGTATCTGCAGAATTGGAGGGTTTTACAATATTAAAATTAGCATTTCCTTTAGAATCTATTTCAAGGTTTAAATCGGCCTCATCCAGGTAAACAGCATCTAAAACAATTTTACCTTTTAATAAACTATAAAAATTTATTCCAGCAGATACTCTTTCTGCTTTCACAACATTTGCCGAAGTAAATTGAATCTTTTTATTAATTACACTGACATTTTTAGCATAAACAGTTAATGCCGGAAAATGTTTGAAAACGGAAAGTCCGATTTCATCAAAACGTACTTTTGCGTCCAGTTTTTCATTAGCTATGCTTTCTATTTTATCTCTTATTTCATCCTTAAACACATAAGGAATAGTGGTCAAAATAATTATTAAAAAAATAAATAAGCCTGTAATGGTAATTGCAGTTTTCTTTAAGAACTTCCTGGTCATGTTTTAAAAGATATCGTTTTAAGATTTTAAAAATATAGATTTACCTGTCAAGAAAAAACCTTGAATGAGATATTAACTCAAAAATAACAGTATGAGACCTGAAATCCATTTATGAGCCAGTCAATTACTTTTAAATCCATTTTAGATGCAGGCAGATGTACCAATATCAGAATTTAAAGCGGTAAAATTCTGTGCTAAAAGTAAAAATCAAATACAAGTATTGGTGGTTTAAATTCTAATATTTTGGAAGATAAATATAAAAAATAGTGCCTTTTCCTAGTTCGCTTGTAAAATTGAGAACGCCGTTATGGTTTTCGATAATTTTTTTACAAAGAGCCAAACCAATTCCGTTTCCGCCATATTGGTCTCTTTGATGAAGGCGCTGAAACATATCGAAAATACGATCAGAATAATTGCTGTCCATTCCTATTCCGTTATCCGCAATAGTAATAAGGTGGTAATTCCCTTCTGGTTTATAAGCATCTATCGGTTCTGTGCTTTCTTCATCTGCAGCAATTGTTATCACTGGTTCTTCCGAATTAAATTTTAATGCATTGTTAACCAGATTAAAAAATAATTGGCGGAGCTGCGTATTAAGCCCCGAAACTGTTGGCAGCGGACTGATGTTGATTACGGCATTTTTTTCTTCAATTATCAAACTCAAATCGTTGATCGTTTCATGCAGAATTTCGTTGAGATCTATAGGCAGAAAAGTTTGTAAATTATTATCTACTCTCGAATAGTTTAGTACGTCTGAAATCAGGTCTGACATTCTTCCTGCCGCGCTGGTAATTTTATCAAAATAAAAATGATTTTTCTGTTCTTCGCTCAGGTCTTCTCCTGCGCGCGAAAGCATAATCCTAATTTTGCGAAGCGGTTCCTGCAAATCATGACTGGCAATATAGGCAAATTGCTGCAGCTCTTTATTTTTAAAAGTCAATTTAGAATTTGCATGCTCTAATTCACGTTGAATTAGTTTCAATTCAGAATTGTTTTTTAAAGTTTCTTCTACCGTTTTTTGATCGTTGATATCGACAAAATAGACCAGCCAATTGGTAAAATTTCCATCTTCAGTCTTATTTGGAATTATAGATATCAAAAACCATCTGTACGAATCTCCTTTTTTAATTCGGGTTTCGCCAGAATACTCTGTTTTATTCTTTTTGATTCTTGACCAGTTTTCTAATATGTGATCGACATCTTCGGGATGAATGAAAAGGCTGAGTTCTTTTTTTTCAAAAACAGTAAACGAAGATTTTACGATTACCTGCAGCGATTCGTTGGTCAGTAATACATGATTGCGTTCATTGATGATGCAAATCAAAATCGGAATTGTATTGGCAAGCTGTCTGTATCGATTTTCGCTTTCTCCCAGTTTTTCAGAAAGCGCAATAAGTTCTATATTTTTCTTTCGGATTTCATCATAAGGTGAAAGCGGTGATTCGTATTTAAAATAATCTGCCAGACTTTTTATTTTTGCTTCTGAAAGAAGACCTGGAGAAGGCACTTTGAGACTGAATTGTGTTACCGAATAATCTTCTCCGGCATCATATTCAATAGTACCAGACAGCTTGGCAGCATATTTAAAAGCTTCAGGATTGCATTTTTTAAGATCAACACTGTCATTAAGAATGGCAACAATTTCTTTATTCGTATTCTTTACAACATTGATCCCCAATCTTAATTCTGAGTTTTGCCCATTGGCAATCGAGCACCTCGCAACTTCTGATACAGCTGTGGCAAATCTCGTTTGCAAGGACGAAGGCATGCCGCACATTTCAGCTATTTTCATAGATCGCTTGTGGGCCAGAATCAGGTCCATCTCATTATCCAGATTAATCTTTACAATCTCTTTCATAATCCTAAATTATTTTCCCCACTAATATCGTGGCATCATCGGTTCCTCTGATATTTTCTTTAAACAAAGATGCAGCAATAACACCAGAATTCTGTTTTATAATTCCCATCATATCGTTTAAATTCCATCTTGTTCGTAATCCATCACTGTGCATTACAATTATTTGATGCTTTAAAAAAGGAACCACGGTACTTTTCATAGTCCTTGGGATATTCAAGCCTATAATTCCGTTATAAGGAGTATACGTTTTGTTTTCCAGACCTCTATAGATACGAGTGTTGATATTCCCTATTCCGCAGATGTTCCAAGTCTGCGACTTATAATCAACAACTGCAATGGAGGCTACCAATCCCCTGCTTCTTTTTACAGCTTCATGAATATCTTTGAGTATCAGGGCAGCGTCTTCGGCTGTCGCTCTTTTAAAAGCTTGTATTGCGAGTTGAACTGCTTCATGTGCATGTTCGCCGTGACCTAATCCGTCCCCCACAAAAATTTGAAATCCTTTTGACGTATGTTTAATATAATAACCATCACCACAGACTTTTTCGCCTGGATAATTAACGCTTACTACAGAAAAAATAGAATCGTCTGTTACGGGGGCAATAAAATCCGGCGCCGCACAAATCTTCACATATTGAACCGTTCCCCAATCTCTTAAGGAGTAAATCTGAAAATCGTTGCTCAATCTTTTTATGGCTCCTAAACCGTGTCCAAGTGTATTAGAAGTGGAGTAACCGTCGTGCATTATTTTAGTCACATTATCGATTCCTTTGCCATTATCAAGGCAATAGATTTCGATTTCTTGATGACCATGTAGCTCCCGGCTCCGGTATAAGAATTCACCGCCATTTGCATACTTTATAAGATTAGAAGTTAATTCGGCGACAATAATATCGGTCTCTGCTGCACGATGCGCAGTAAATCCCGACTTCAAAGCCAGATTGTGTATTTCTCTTTTTATAAAAGGTATAAGACTTCGGTCTTCAATTTTGTAACTGGAAAAAGTATTATCCATTTTTCCATTTTATTATAGTAACAGTAGTTCCAACTCCCATTTCTGTTTTTATATCAAATTCATTTACGAGTCTTTTAGTTCCGGGCAAACCCAGTCCCAGACTCTTTCCTGTGCTGTATCCGTCTTTCATAGCAAGATCAATATCTGCTATTCCGGGGCCATTATCGGTAAAAGTAACCCGAACACCTTTTTCGCGTCCGTTGCTTACTTCTTCTACAATAACCTTTCCACCGCCTCCATATTTTAGAAGGTTACGAACGAGTTCACTAGTGGCGGTAATCAGTTTGGTTTGGTTCAAAATACTCATACCAGCCTTAACACCATAGTCTTTCACGCGGTTACGCAAAGGCACCACATCTTGTTCTCGTATTATTGCAACTTCTTCTCTATTGGCCGTCGTTATCATCATCGATCTGGTCTTCGTTACCGCCGTTATACATTTTCGCGCGAAGCAGATCCATACCTTTTTCAACATTTAAGGCACTGATAACACCATTTAAAGACAATCCAAGTTCCACAAGCGTAATTGCAACAGCAGGCTGCATCCCTACAACCACTGTCTGCGCGTCCAATATTTTGGCCATTACTGCAATATTACCCAAGATACGTCCCATAAACGAGTCAATTATGGAAACAGCTGATATATCAATAAGAACACCTTTAGATCTATGTTTATTGATTGTATTAATTAAGTCAGATTCAAGATTTTCTGCCAATTGGTCGTACAAATCTACTTGTATTGTTACCAATAGAAAATCACCCATCTTTAGTATAGGAATTCTTTCCATATCATTCAAAAATCAAGTCGATTATTTTCTTTTTACAACAGTTAATTGCAGCATCTCAAAAGCCGTCTGAAGAGCGCTGGCAAGTGTAGCTTTAGTTATTATTCCTGTAAGATCTATACCTAAATGCACTACAGTCTGAGCAATTTCTGGACGAATCCCGCTGATGATACATTCTGCCCCCATCAAACGTGTTGCACTAACCGTTTTTATTAAATGCTGTGCTACAAGAGAATCTACCGCAGGTACTCCCGAAATATCTAAAATAGCGATAGAACTTTCAGTGTCTACAATCTGCTGTAATAAATTTTCCATTACAATCTGTGTACGCGAACTGTCCAAAGTACCAATAATTGGTAATGCTACAACTCCATCCCAAACACGAATAACAGGAGTCGAAATTTCGCTGATCTCATCTGTTTGTCTTGCAATTACATCTTCGCGTCCTTTCATGAAAGACTCAAAAGTCATAATAGTCAAATTATCTACAATTCCATTTAGTTCCAGGTTTGCAGTATATAGTTTTGCCGGATCGCTTTCTATTTCTGATAAAATAGATGAGGCCGCTTCTTTAAATAAAATGATATATTGTGCAGTTTCGCGAGGAGAAAAGCCGCGTTTTGCTCTCGAGATTGAGATGCCGGCTAATAAATCATACAACTTTTCAAACTTACTTGAGTTTAAGTTTTCACTAGTAGCGCCGTTTTTTAAAGCGTCTAAGAAAAGTGACGTAAATTCTTTGGATTCTTCTTCTTCTGTTGCTCCGTCAGTCGATCCTTTATCCAGAAGATTTTTTGTCCAGATAGTATTTAATTTATTTTCGTAATTTTTTAATCCTGCTAAAATGTCATTTTGCATTTGTCGTGGTATTTGGGTTTCTCTAACAAATATAACAAATAAAAAAGGCGATTTATTAAAAACATTCATAATTTCCTAACAACACTTATTCCTCCTGCTGCAATCAGAATACGAGCAGCTATTCCGCTGTAAAGAAGCCCGGGCTGGGACTTGTCTCAAATGAATTCAAAACCAGATCATGGCAATAAAAATGAGGATTGTAGTTATTAAACGATCCTTTTCAAATACATTTTTTCTCTTAATTAAATTCAAAAATAAATCCTTAAAAAGAGCCTGTTCCTTTTAAGGATTTATTTTGATATCTTCTTTAATGGAGTTTTATGAAGAATTAATCTGCTGCGTATTTGTTATTCCAATACAGCATTAACAAAAAGGAAACGATAATACAGGAAGCCGTTCCTTCAAAAAATAAAGAAAGACAATAAGACGTAACTGAAGGTTCACCTCCAAACATAAAAGCTTCTGATAAAGATTTTACATATTGGTTGCCTCCTTTTGCATAACTGTAAATAAGCAGTGCCACAATACTTACTACCACAGCCGTAAAAGAAGTAATCATAGCAGATATAAAGTTGGGCACAAATTCATTTTTTCCTTCAGCCAGATTCATCTGAAGCGTTCTGTTGACTCCATAAAAAATGAAAAGGACGTTTAAAAGCCTTAAATAAAATAGATTGGAAAGGTTTAAAACTTCCATTAGGATAAAGAACACTGCAATTCCTGCAAAGATCAAAAAGCCGTTTATAATTTCTTTAGGTAATTTCATAATTATAATTTTAGTTAAACAACAAATACTTGTTTTACAAAGCATTACAAGTTAACTAAGATATAATCAGCAGGATTTTAAGATTGTCTTTTTTACTTACAAAATATCCATTTTATTAGAGTGTTTATTTTTATTTTTTAATCTTGAAAAATTGCTAACAATGTCGCGACAATTATTAAAATGTTTTAGAAAAAATATTTGGGTCTTTTAAGATTTAATAGCTAGAAAAAATATTTTCACAGCTTTTTGTATTAGTCCGTTTTTATCTTTAAATTACTAAAATGAAAAATCCCAATAATTTTACACCTGTAACTTTACCATTCTCCTATTATCAAAATCCCGATGTACTATTCGTAGCCAAAGATCTTCTTGGCAAAGTGCTTTATACTCGGATTAACGGAAAACAAACTGCGGGCATAATTGTCGAAACTGAGGCTTATATGGGTGAAGTTGACAAAGCATCACACGCTTATGGCGGGAGAAGAACCAACAGAACCGAAACGCTTTACAGCGACGGCGGTATTTCGTACGTGTATTTGTGTTACGGAATTCATTATTTATTCAATATTGTCACTGCATCTGAAGGGGTGCCGCATGCTGTTTTAATTCGTGCTGTTGAACCCTTTGACGGGTTAGAAGATATTGAAAACAGACGCAGCCTGAGTGCTGTAAATTCCCGAATTTCATCTGGACCAGGCTCAGCAGCAAAAGCTTTGGGAATCGACAGCAGTTTTAATAAAAAAGAATTGGACGGAGACGAGATCTGGGTTGAAGATCATGGATTTCGTTATACCGATGAACAAATAGCCAGTGTGCCGCGCGTTGGTGTAGATTACGCGGGAGATCATGCGCTTTTGCCTTGGCGCTATTTTATTAAAGACAATAAATATGTCAGCAAACCGAATAAATACGAAAAATAATTTACCTAATGCAATACCTTTTGTCTCTTGTAATTATTTTAGAAAAAAAACTCTTAACATAAGGTCAAGAGCTTTTTTTGAATGCAGTTAGATTATTATTTGATAGAATCTGTCCTCACACTTTGATTTCCTTTTTGAGTAGATCCATCGGTTCCAGAACCAGTTGATCCTTCGCCTGTTGCACCCGTAGTACCGTTTTTACCATTTTCATCGGAGTTTAAAGTCGCAGCCGAATCTAATGCCGGCCCTACTGTATCCACAGACATATCCATTGAATCTGTTTGATTCACAGCTGGATCTACAGTGTTATTTTCATTCTTTTTACATGAAAATACAAAGGCTGTTATTACAACCAGTATCGCAATTTTTGTTTTCAAAATATTTTTCATAATTAAAGTATTTCGGTTAATAGTATTCCAAAATTAAAATTCTGATTTACAGCATACTTACATAATTTACTAAAGTATTTACAGAAATAAGGGAATATCTCTTTTACAACTCATGTAAAATCTATAAATCAAAGATTTAATCCTGTAAAAAAATAATTATTGAAGTGTCCGAAATTTGTTATGAATTAGAATCAAAAACGGATTCCTATCAAAATCTAAAAAATTACACTATTTAAATCAACAGCTATGGACACTACGATATTTACAAAACAAAATCAGGCAGCAAAACCTTTCTTAAAAAATAATGTTTCCACATTAGAAAGAGTTCTGATGATCACGAGCGGTGCTTATCTGCTTTATAATGCTTTATCAAAAGAAAGTAAAAGTGTCACTCAGGCAGGTGCCGGAGGCGCAATGCTTTTAAGAGGAATTTCAGGCTATTGTCCGGTATATGATGCAGCAGATCATTTAATGAACGACAAAGCATCAAATGTGAACATTAGAATCACCAGCGTTATTAACAAACCGGTGAGCGAGGTATACAATTTCTGGAGAAATCTAGAAAACTTGCCTAAGTTTATGAATCACTTAGAGTCAGTAAAAACGATAAGTTCTACCATCTCTGAATGGACAGCAAAAGGTCCGGCTGGAATCGGAAAAATATCTTGGAAAGCCGAAATCATCAAAGATGATAAAAATGCACTTTTAAGCTGGAATTCTATCGAAGGATCAACCATTAAAAATGCTGGAAAAGTAGTTTTTAAATCAAAAGGACAAGCTACAGAAATAGATGTAACTATTTCGTATCACGCACCGCTGGGAATTGCCGGCGAAAGCACAGCAAAACTATTAAACCCTTATTTCGAGAAATTAGTTAAAGATGATATTTCGAATTTAAAAGTATATCTGGAAACAGGACAAGCATAATATTAAAATCTCTCATTTTTTGTATTATTTTTTTGGATGAGACGTCTTCATTTTATGGAGACGTCTTTTTATTTATAAAATAATACCAAAATTAAAAAATGACAAGCCCACAGACTTCGCCGGCAGGTATCGTAGAAATAGTGGATTTAGTTATTGTTTGAATTATAATTTTATTTACTAAAATTGAGAGTTGAAATTTCAAAAAAATCCCTGCCTGATCAGATCAGACAGGGATTTTAATAACTAAAAAAACAAAAAATCTTACTGCTTCACAAATGATTTGTTTACGGTTTTATTTCCTGATTCAATACGCAGTAAATAAACTCCTTGCGCCAAATGACTGCAATTATACGGAATATCAATTCTTCCTATTTCATAGATCTGATTGGCAATAACACCTAATTTTCGTCCGTTCATATCAAACAATGAGATCGATACTTTTTCCTGTTCAGTCTGCATAAAAGAAATGGTTAAATTTCCTCCTGTTGGATTTGGAAAAATACTTAAATTAACTTCAGTCTCCTCAATACTCCTGTTTGTAGAAAGTGTTGGACTTGTACAAGTTGGTGTTACGCTGAATGCCATCGATGCTGCCGAAAAGTTGGTAAACGCCGGATTAATATCAACATTCGAGACATCGTTTGCGCCTTTTCCATCACATTCACTTCTTCCATTTCTCCAATAGGGAAATTGCAGATAAACACCTGCGGTAGAACAGCTTCCAATTTCTGCATCACCGCCTACAACAACAGATCCGCCAAAGTTTCCAGCAAAAAGCATCGCATTTCCTTTTATATTAGCCGTATTGGTTACAGAACCGCCTTCCATCCAGGCATTTCCCTCTACAATGGCATTGCTGGACAATGTCGTATTGTAGACACAGCCATTATCTCTGACAATAGCATTACCGCTAATATTACCGCCTTCAACCATTGCATAACCTTCTATACGGGCATTTCCAGAAATAGTCCCGCCTCTTACTACTGCATACGGCCCAACATATACCGTTGACGCCACATTGGCATTATTAGATACCCATCCGCCGCCGTTAGCATGAATACGTCCGTTGGTTTTAAGAAATTTTCTAAAATCAGCAGCCGGCTGAAAACCTTCGGGATTGGCATTGGCGATTTTAAGTTCGTACGGATACCTTCTTTGTTTAGGATAACCTACGTCCATGTTGTAATTGACGTGTACTTTTGGAGCCGAAAAAACGACAAGATAAATACCCGTTTCTGTTGCTGTATTCAGACTAAAAGAGGCTTCTCCGTCTGTGGTATACATAGGGCTGTAACGCGAAACCGTACCATCTGCTTTTGTAGTCACAAAGCCGTAGCGCCATCCTGCCTGCGTTGGATTTACTTCTGTATGTCCTTTAAATTTTATGTTAACTTTCTTTTCTGTACCGGTACAAGTTGGGTATAACGGGATAATATTCATTCCATAATCCTGCGGTGCCCAATCATCATTGGTATAAAACTGGTCGGTAGTTCCGGCAACTTTTGTCAACAGGGTAAACTGCCTGCTTGTGTAACGCGGCATATAAGTCTGAATTGACTTATAAACTTCTCTGATTTTCTTGCCGAAGTTGCTGGTTGTATTGATTTGAGAAGTCCACTGGATTGGATAATCAAATGCAGGCTGACGCTGTGCATAGCTCCATAAATAATCGTTTAACTGTTCTTGTGTAAATCCTTTCAGTCTTTTGATCGTTTCCAGCGGATGTTCTTGATTTTTAGATTCTGCCCACATTCTACGAGTAAAATCAAAACCTTCTTTTTCCTGCACATAATACATCAAATGAAAATTGGTATAATGATGACGGTTAGACGACCACATAAAATTTCGGGTCTGAATCCATCGTGTCAGTGTTCCGTCAATTTCTGCCCATTTCGAATACGCTTGTGCCCGCATAAAATTGGCATGTCCCTCAAAGAACGGTCCAGCCCAATCATAACCCGAAAAAGCAGTTCCGTTACCAGGATTTTCCTGAATTCGCATCATCATCTGGAGCGTGTGAGCAAACTCGTGAGACAAAGCACCGCCATCTCTCGTTGCTTCGGGGTGTACAAACATGGCGCCAATAGTATTACTAAAAGAGCTTGCCTGTGCAAAAGCCTGCAAACGCGGATCTGTAGAATTCCAAGTATTCATCATCATAATAATGATTTTATACTTTCCTAAATTTTTTGTAGACGCGTTGCTTACAAATTTCAAATCGGTTATAAAACGTTTAAAACTCGTTTCTAAAGTATCTGCAACCGATTTTGGCGTAAACCGTAAAGATGCATCAGCATATGTAGCTGGATTGGTACCTACTTTATCTCCCCAATAAAGTACAAAGTTTGTAGACTCGTACATTCTAGAGGTTGAGACGTTATTATAAAATTCGTTGCTGGGATTACTCCACTCCGTGGGAGTAAAAAGTGTTTTCTGCCCTACTGCCAAATAGCTGCAGAGAAAAAGGGCGGCCTGTAATAAAAGTGTTTTCATATAATAAAGAATTTGGGGTTTCAACAGCTGCTATCAGTAAGACTTGAACTTACCTTAATTAAAAATGCCTTTACATTTATAATCTGGCTAAACTATTACCCAAACTACCTCATCCAAAAAAAACAAAAAATGTGTGATTTTTACACTATTCAATTTTTATGCGAATATATATATTAATTTTAAATTACAAACTCAAAATAATCGACTAAATGTATATTTTATCCGATTAAGTGCATTTTATTAGTATTAATAGGATCTCAAAAAAATATATTTTTATTTCTAACCAATGCCTTTTTTTACCAAAATTCTATTTAAATAATACGCAGTTCTAAAGCAAATTTTCATTTAAAAAAAACAATTCAAAAAACTGATTATGAATTAATTGTCTATAAAAAACGAAACAAAAAGAGCACTACGTTTTGCACAGGCATTTTTCAATCATTCGGAACTTATTTTTTTATTCCTGTTAACTAAAAGCAGCACAAGTTTTTAAGTTAAAACTTAGAGTTTATTACCGTATTTATTTTTTGTTTAAAAGAATATTAATGATTGAAAGACGCTGTTATTTCAGATTTTATATTTAAATTTCTGTATGAAAACAAATTGGGATGTAATTATTATCGGAGGGGGACTCGCAGGTCTTGCAGGCGCTCTTCATCTCTCTCGTAACGGGCTAAAGGTAGTCCTTATCGAAAAATCGGACTACCCGAGGCATAAAGTCTGTGGAGAATATATCTCTAATGAAATACTTCCATATTTGTCCTGGCTCGGCGTAAACGTTGCAGAGCTTCATCCTGCCGAAATAACGAAATTTGAATTCAGTTCTAATAATGGCAGGGCTGCCTTATCACAACTTCCTTTAGGCGGTTTCGGTGTCAGCCGACATGCCCTCGATTATTTTTTATATAAAAAAGCGGCTTCAGAAGGCTGTACTATTATTAAAGAAACAGTCACAGATGTTGTTTTTAAAAATGATTTGTTTACGGTTACAGCCGGAGACACTGTCCTGTCAGCCGGATTAGTCTTAGGTGCTTATGGAAAACGCTCTAATATCGATCATGCATTATCACGCAGTTTTATAACTAAAAAATCTCCGTGGCTGGCTGTCAAAGCGCATTATTCTGGAAATTTTTCAAACAACGTTGTAGCACTTCATAACTTTAACGGTGGTTACTGCGGGGTTTCAAAAGTAGAGAACAATATTATAAACATTTGTTATCTGGCCGATTATGATACTTTTAAAAAATATAAAAATATTGAGGACTATCAGGTAAATGTCCTTTACAAAAACAAACATCTGAAATCTATTTTTGAAAACAGCACGCTCCTATTTGAAAAACCTCTCACCATCAGCCAGATCAATTTTGATAAAAAAGAACCGGTTGAAAATCATGTTCTCATGATCGGCGACACTGCGGGTCTTATTCATCCTTTATGCGGTAACGGTATGGCTATGGCAATTCACAGCGCCAAAATAGCTTCAGAACTTTTTTTGGATTTTTACAGCGGTAAGATCCCATCACGAGAGCTTTTAGAAAAAACCTATACTCAAGAATGGAAAAAACATTTTGGACAACGCCTGAGGACGGGCAGGATTCTCGCCGAAATTTTAAAAAATAAAACAACAGCCAATGTTTTGACTTTACTCGCAGGGACTTTTCCTGCGCTGCTTCCTAAAATCATCAAGCTTACGCACGGAAAACCAATTATAATTGCCTAAATGAAAATAGATACTAAGTACAGGACGCAGGAAACTGAAATTATGGATGATTTTTCGCTTCAAGGCGAAGAACTCCGTAATACACTAGATCAGATTGCAGGTATAAATCGGATGCTGGGCGGGAATTCTATCATCATTAAGGGGCTTAGAAAATTGTTAAAAGATGCGGATATTTCTAAACCAATAAAAATTGCTGATATTGGCTGTGGCAGCGGTGATATGCTGCGCATGCTGGCAAAATATGGGAGAGACAAAAATATTACTTTCAGGCTCACTGGCATTGATGCCAATCTTTACACCATCAATTACGCAAAAACACTATCAAAAGATTATCCAGAGATAGCATACATCTGTACAGATATTTTTAATGCTGAAGCGCCTGATTTTGATTACGATATTATTTTATGCACCCTCACCCTTCACCACTTTTCAGACCAGCAGATCATGAATATAATGCCTGCCTTAACCCGCAGTGCCAAAATTGGTGTTATCATCAATGATTTACACCGCAGTAAAACCGCTTACAGGCTTTTTAAAATAATCAGTTTTGTATTTAACTTAAACCAAATGTCCCGCGAGGATGGACTCATCTCGATACTGCGCGGTTTTAAAAAGAGTGAATTGGAGCATTTTTCAAAAAAACTAAATTTAAGTCACTATACAATTAAATGGAAATGGGCTTTTCGATACCAATGGATAATTACTAAAAAATGAGTGTAAAAATAATAACAGCCGCAAAACAGTTACCACAGTATTCACGCCGAACCGAAGATATACTCCCTTTTCTGGATGTATGGCTCCAGAATCAGGACGAACGTTTTATACGAAAAGTAAAAAAAATATTTGAAAGCGCCGCCGTAGAAAAGCGCTACTCCATAATGGATCCTGTTGAAGTATTTACTGCTTCTTCATTTGAAGAAAAAAATGATATCTACAGCCGTGAAGTCATTATTCTGGGAGAAAAAGTTCTTGAAAAAGCACTTAAAAAAGCCGGCTGGGAGCCGCAGGATCTGGATTATATCATTACCGTAAGCTGCACCGGAATTATGATTCCATCATTGGATGCGTATCTTATTAATAAAATGAAATTAAGACCAGATATTGTCCGTCTGCCCGTAACCGAAATGGGATGTGCCGCAGGAATTTCTGGAATTATATATGCAAAGAATTTTCTAAAATCAAATCCAGGGAAACGTGCTGCTGTAATTGCAGTAGAATCACCAACAGCCACTTTTCAGCTACATGATTTTTCGATGCCCAATATTGTGAGCGCTGCTATTTTTGGTGATGGAGCATCCTGCTGTTTAGTATCGTCAAGCGAAGAAGATAGCGGACCCGAAATTCTGGACGAACAGATGTATCATTTTTATGATGCTGAACACATGATGGGATTTAAATTGACGAACAGCGGTCTGCAAATGGTATTAGACATAGAAGTTCCAGATACGATTGCTTCTCATTTCGGGGATATTATTCACCCCTTTTTAAAACAAAACAATTTAGAAATCAAAGATATAGATCACATGATATTTCATCCCGGCGGCAAAAAAATAGTCACAACCGTAGAATCGCTTTTTGCCGGACTGGATAAAAATATTGATGATACAAAAGAAATCCTCAAACAATACGGCAATATGTCGAGTGCAACTGTTTTGTATGTTTTGGAAAGTATTATGGACCGTAAACCTCAAAAAGGAGAAAAAGGTTTAATGCTGAGTTTTGGCCCCGGATTTTCGGCCCAGAGAGTTTTATTGCAATGGTAATTTAAAAGCTTATGAAATTAAATGATATTATAAAGCAGCTTCCGTACAGCGAACCTTTTTTATTTGTGGATGAATTGCTTCATGCCGATGAAAATGGTGTAACGGGAACTTACACTTTCAAAGAAGATCTTGATTTTTATAAAGGACATTTCAAGGACAATCCTGTAACTCCGGGCGTGATTTTAACCGAAACAATGGCGCAGATCGGAATGGTTTGTCTGGGAATTTTTCTATTAGGAAATGATCTTGGAGAAAACACCGTAATTGCTTTTACTTCTGCCGAAATGGAATTTCTAAAACCAGTGTATCCAAACGAAAAAGTAACGGTCACTTCTGAGAAATTGTTCTTTCGTTTTGGAAAATTAAAATGCAGAGCGGTCATGAAAAATGAAGCCGGACAAGAAGTCTGCAGAGGCGTTCTGGCAGGAATGATAACAAAAAAATTATGAAAAAACGAGTCGTAATAACTGGTCTTGGAGTTGCTGCGCCAAATGGTGTCGGTATTCCTGCATTTACTCATGCAATTCAAAACGGCCTCTCGGGTATACGCCATGATAAGCAGTTAGAGGAATTACAATTTTCCTGTCAGATTGCAGGACAGCCCCAGATAACGGACGATTTAAAAGCTGCCTATTTTACAGAACTCGAACTCCGCGGCTTTAACAGCACGGGGATTCTATACGGCGTTATCGCGGGTATAGAAGCCTGGAACAATTCTGGATTAGCCATCAATGAAGATCCCGATTGGGACAGCGGCTGTATTTTTGGAGCTGGAACTTCTGGTATTGATAAATTTCGGGAAAGTATTTATAAAATTGATGATCTTCAAACCAGAAGACTCGGAAGTACGGTTGTTGCCCAAACCATGAACAGCGGTATAAGTGCTTATTTGGGCGGTAAAATCGGACTCGGAAATCAGGTTACCACCAATTCGTCTGCCTGTACAACCGGTACAGAAGCTGTCTTAATGGCTTATGACCGCATACAATCTGGTCAGGCAAAACGAATATTGGCAGGAAGCACTTCAGACAGCGGCCCGTATATCTGGGGAGGATTTGATGCTCTTCGTGTCTGTTCTTCCCAATTTAATGACCATCCCGAAAAAGGTTCAAGACCTATGAGTGCTTCTGCAGCGGGATTTGTACCGGGAAGCGGTGCCGGGGCTTTTGTGATTGAGGATTTAGAAAGTGCCTTAGAACGCAGCGCGACTATTTATGGCGAAATATTAGGCGGTAACTGCAATTCGGGCGGACAGCGCAACAGCGGTACGATGACGGCTCCTAACAGCACAGCGGTTCAAAGATGCATTCAAAAAGCTGTTGAAAATGCAGGAATTGATCCAAATCAGATTGATGCCGTAAACGGTCATTTGACCGCTACGACTAAAGACAGTCTGGAAATAGAAAACTGGACAAAAGCACTGGGAAGATCTGGTTCTGATTTTCCTTATATCAATTCGTTGAAAAGCCTAACCGGACATTGCTTAAGTGCTTCCGGAAGTATTGAATGTGTGGCTTCGGTGTTACAGCTTTATGAAGGCTTTTTGTTTGGAAACCTCAACTGCTCTGATCTGCATCCTGAAATTGCTGCACTAATAGATCCTTCAAAAGTGCTGCAGCAGACGATTAAAAGTAATCCTAAAATAATAGCTAAAGCCAGTTTTGGTTTTGGCGATGTAAACGCATGCGTAATCTTAAAAAAATATAACGACTAAAATGGACAAAAAAGAACTAATTGAAAAACTTAAAGTAATTATAAAGCCTTTTACAACTAATACAGAAGCCTTTAATAATTTAACTGAAGAAACTGATTTTATCAAAGATCTTAATATCAACTCGGCTAATCTGGTTGATATTGTACTGGATATTGAAGAGAACTTTGATATCGTAATCGACAATGCAGATATGGAAAGAATGCTTGATGTTAAAACCGCTGTTGAAATCATCGAAACAAAACTTGCCGCAAAATGATTGGTAATGATGTAATAGATCTTGCGCAGTCACGCATTGAGAGCAGATGGCAGCGCAGGGGCTTTCTTGAAAAACTCTTTACCACCCCGGAACAGCTTTTAATAAAGCAAAGTTCTGAACCTGAAATCATGGTATGGATGCTCTGGAGTATGAAAGAAGCTGCCTATAAAATATACAACAGACAGACCAAAATAAGACAGTACATTCCGAAAAAGCTTGACTGTACTATACTCATTCAAGAAAATGCTCAGGCAAAAGGACTGGTCTCCTGTGGTGAAAATATTTATTACACCAATACAATTATTGACAAAGACAGCATCTATACGACAGCCGTCTGCACTTTGGCAGATTTAGACCATATTACTGCAGTAGAAAATAAAAACATCTTCAAAGACGTTAACGGTATTCCCTACTTGTATAATGCTGCAGCCAATTCTTATCAGGATGTCTCCATAACTCATCATGGGCGTTTTGAAAAATTGGCAGTGATAATGAAATAAGCTGCCGATTTCTCTCATAGGATCTCCCAGCAGTTAAAGAGGTTTCTAACCCCACAAACAACTGCACGATAGATCATTATAAAACCAGATTAAAACTAAGTACAGGCAAATTTCGTATATGAAATAAAACCTGCATCATGACTGTAAATTCACTTCGATTGCCAGCAGTAACATACAGCTGTCTTTACAAAAACTACGGAAGGGCTATACCCTTTGAAGAGTTGTGCGAATATATTAGTGCTTCTTTTAAAGAAGACGAGCTTGCATCTGGAATTTTTTCGACGGAAAGGGAATATCAGACCCGTATCATGGACACATTAGTATTTCTTTCAGATCTTAAACTGATCATCTTAAACCAGCTTACAGATGAAAGCTGTATCAATCTGTCAATTTTAAATTAAACAAATATTTAGCCTGTTCTGCTCATAAAAAAATCCTGAAGAAATTCAGGATTTTAAATTGTACAGGTAAAGGCATACCTCAAGACAGCTAATGTCCCGATACGTTTTTGCTGTGCGCTACAAATTTTAATTTCTTAGCGCAGTACAACCCAAAGAAAAGAATGTAACCATAACAGATTACAGGAATAATAAAAGATTTTTGCACGCCAAATTCAGAATCTGCCAATACGCCTTGTACTAATGGAATTAGTGCGCCTCCTAAAATTGCCATAACCAAAAGTGAGGATCCCTGACTAGTATGACTTCCTAATCCTGAAATGCTTAAGGTATAGATATTAGAAAACATTATAGAATTAAAAATTCCGATTCCTAAGATACTGTACATTGCCATTGCGCCCGAACTAAAAATCGCTGCAAGCAGTAAAATAATATTGATTGAAGCAAATACCGCCAAAGTTCTTGCTGGAGCCGATTTTCCCACCATAAAAGCCAGAAAATTTAAAACCAGAAATACGATAAAGAAACTCATCTGATCAAACGTTAAGTTAACAATACTGTAAATCAGTAAGAAAACTGCTGCTGCTGTTAGGATCATGTAAACAGCTTTTTTTCCCTGACTGATCCCATGATTCAAAGAAATGGCACCTAAGAAACGTCCAATCATAGCACCGCCCCAATACATGGCCAGGTAGTTTTTACTGACTGCTTCTGTAAGTCCCATTACGTTTTCTAATTCTAAAAAACTAATTATAAAACTCCCTACAGCTACTTCTCCGCCTACATAACAGAAAATCCCAAGGATTCCCAAACGCAATTGCGGAAAGGTTAAAGCTCCTAATCCTTTCTGCTCTGTTTCTTCGGTTTGAAAAGAGGGCAGTTTTACATTATAAATCAAAACAGCCACCAAAAGCAATATTCCTGCAAATACAAGATACGGAACGCGAGTAGCTTCTGCCGTAATATTATGATCGCCTCCTGGCCCAAAAACAAGATAACCGCCTAATATTGGTGCAATCGTTGTTCCAAAAGCATTAAAGGCCTGTGTCATATTTAAACGTCCCGAAGCACTTTCTTCTGATCCTAAAAGTGAAACATACGCATTGGCCGTAATCTGCAGGATCGTAAATCCTAAACCGAGGACAAACAGTGCTCCAAGAAACAATCCGTAAACTGAAAAAGTCGCAGCAGGATAAAACAAAACACAGCCCGCTGCAGATAAAATAATTCCAGACAAAATGCCTTTTTTATAGCCCACTTTATTAATCGGATCTCCTTTATAATACGAAACCGCAAAATAAGCCAGCGAGCCCAAAAAGTAAGCTCCAAAGAAACAAAACTGAACCAGCATCGATTCTACAAAAGTAAGAGCAAATAATTTCTTTAAATAAGGAATTAAAATGTCGTTCATGCAGGTAATAAATCCCCACATAAAAAAAAGCAGCGTAATGGTAATCAGCGGAACGGTGTAATTTGGCTTCGCTTGATTGGCAGTATTGGTATTCATAACTAAATCATAATTTAAACCCGTTGGGGGTAATTCGAAAAATAAATATTTTGACACGGATTTCACGGATTCGTTACCACGAAGACGCGGATTTTCACAGATTTTTTTTCTTATTCGATATGTAAATCTCCGAAAATCCGCGGTTTTGCAAAGCAAATCTGTTTTATCCGCGTTTTAATTTAGGCCGTTTCTATTTTTAAATTATTGAACCCAATGGGTTAATTTTATAAAAAAATAAAAAAATCGAGAAAACCGCCCCGGTTGAACGAGGCGGTTTTCAAAAATAAAACTAACTAAATTTAAGGTTTAAGTTCTGTGAACTTTGTATCTAATTCAAAAGCTTTCTTTACTTTCTCAGCAGTGATTTCGCTGCCTACAGTAAATGACGCTGTTTGTTTAATGTCTTGTGAAGATGCTCCAACGAGAACATTGTACTTTCCTGCTTCGGCAATCCAGGCACTTTTACTTTCTAAGAACGAGGCCAGATCTTTTGGAGCCAATGTAAAAGTTAAAGTCTGGCTTTCACCCGGTTTTAATTCTTTTGTTTTTCCAAAAGCTTTCAATTCTTCTTTTGGTTTGTCAATAGATTTAGACGGAGCGTTTAAATACAGCTGCACTACCTCTTTTCCAGCCGCTTTTCCTGTATTTTTTACCGTAACCGAAACCGTTAATTTATCTTTAAAAGCTGGTGAACTTACTTTAATACCTGAATATTCAAAAGTCGTATAAGAGCTTCCAAAACCAAACTCGTAAGACGGTTTAATGTTGAAAGTGCTAAAATAACGGTATCCAACATAAACTCCCTCTTCGTAAGTTACTTCTCTTGGATTATCTGCCGGAACTCCAGGGAAATTTTTAGCCGAAGAATTATCGGCATATTTCACAGGAAATGTCATCGTTAATTTTCCAGACGGATTTACTTTTCCAGAAATTACATCTGCTACAGAATGACCGCCTTCCTGTCCTGGCTGCCATGCTAATAAAATGGCATCTACTTTATCTTTCCAAGAAGCTGTTTCGATTACTCCTCCAATATTTAAAATAACTACTACTTTTTTTCCTTTGGCATGAAAGGCTTTTGAGATTTTATCCAGCATTACAATTTCTTCTTCTGCCAGATTAAAATCATTGTCTACAACTCGATCTCCGCCTTCTCCAGAATTTCTGCCCAAAGTTACAAAAGCAATTTCAGATGTTTCTGCTTTTTTCTGAATCAATGCGTCATCCATTTTCAATTCAGGAAGTCTTTCCGGCAAAGCCAAAACACCTCTTTTCTTTCTGTTTTCTTTTTCTGCCGCTTGTTCTTTTTCAGCAAAGGGAGTATATAAATCAGTTAGTTCTTTATCTAATTTATAACCCGCCGCATTTAATCCTTCTAATAGAGAAACAGTATGTTTGTTGTTTACAGCCCCGCTTCCAGTTCCACCCGTAATCCATGCGTATGAAGTTACCCCAAATAACGAAACCTCTTTCTGCTTGTCAGCAAAAGGCAGTGCATTTTTTTCATTTTTAAGCAAAACCATTCCTTCTGTTGCCGCACTTCTCGTTACAGCAGCATTTTGAGTTAAGTTGGGTTTGTCGCTGTATTTGTATTTAGCAAAAGTCGGTGTACGGAAAACGTATTCTAAAATTCTTCTCACATTCGTATTGGCCGCTTCCTGAGATAATTTACCCGAATTTAAAGCTTCTAATAATGCTTTTTTCTGAGCAGGAATTCCCGGCATCAAAAGATCGTTTCCGGCATTCATTTGTTTGACCACATCAGAAATACCGCCTTTTTGAATCGATTCAAAACCTGGAAAACCTCCAAACCAATCCGTCATTACAATTCCTTTAAAACCCCATTCTTCTCTTAAAACCTGAGTTAAAAGATCTCTTCGGTCAGAAGTATATTGGCCATTTAATTTATTGTATGAAGACATAACCGTCCAAGGCTGTGATTCTTTAACCGTGATTTCAAAACCTTTTAAATACAATTCCCTAATCGCTCTTTCAGAAACATGTGCGTTAATTGTTAAGCGGTTGGTTTCTTCATTATTCACGGCATAATGTTTAATAGAAGTTCCAACACCTTGGGACTGAATTCCGTTTACAATTGCTGCCGCGGTTTTCCCTGAAATTAACGGATCTTCAGAATAATATTCGAAGTTTCTTCCGTTTAAGGGATTTCTCTGAATATTCAAAGCCGGTGCCAGTAAAACATCTACGCCGTACTCTTTCACTTCATTTCCCATTGCTTTTCCAACTTCTTCCAACAAAGCTTTATTCCAAGTTGAAGCCAAAGCTGTTCCCACCGGAAAAGCGGTTGCATAATAAGTTTTAGAATCGTTTTCTCTAGTCGGTGCAATTCTTAAACCAGCAGGACCGTCGGCCACAACTGTTGCAGGAATTCCGAAACGCTCAAAAGAAGCAGTACCACCTGCAGCTCCAGGAACCAAACCTTGTTTCGAATCTCCAACAGGCCCCGTCAGCACTTCGATACCAGGCATTCCCGTTCCGATTAATAATTCTACTTTTTCGGCATTGGTCATTTCTTTAATAATCGCTTCAATTCTCTGATTCACAGTCAGACGTGTATCTTCCCATAAATCTAATTTTCCGTTTTTATTAAAATCGGTAAACGTAAATCCGTTAATCGTAATTATAGGATCTTTTTCGTTTTTTGGTAGCGTATTAAAAGACAGACTTGAAAGTACAAGCGCTGTTAAAAGCGTTACCCTTACTGTTTTTGTAATTGTATGTTTCATAATATTGATAATTTTAAAAGTCCTAGTTTAAAAATCCTTCTAGCTGCAGCCATTCTTCGAATCGCGTTTCCCAAGAATCAACTGGAAGATTTTGTTTTCCTGTTCCAAAACCGTGGCCTCCTTTTGAGTACATGTGCAATTCTACAGTCTGCCCGGCATCAAGCCACTTATTGTACATCTGAATACTTCTTGGAGCCAATTTTAACTGATCGTCACTGGCTGCACAGACAAACATTGGAATCTTTTTGTCTGGAACGGGAATGCTTAATAATTCTGGTCTTGGGCCGCCGTAAATATTAGCGGCAAAATCGGGTAATTGGTCTTTCGCATTATCCAAAACGGTTTCCATCGCAACTGTACTTCCGGCAGAAAAACCAATTATTCCGACTTTCTTAATATTAATTCCATATTTTGAGGCATTTGCCCGAACGTATTTCAAAGCATTTTTTCCGTCCTGCGCTGCTAACTGAATAGTTGCTATAGAATTTTTTTCAAAAGCAGCTCTGTCTTTCAGTTTGTCCATCATTTCTCTTGCAGGATCGTTTGTTTCTGTTTTGTTCAAGCGGTATTTTAAAACAAAAGCAGTAATTCCTTTTTTACTTAAAATCTCTGCTAATTCTTTTCCTTCTCTGTTAATCGATAAACTCTGGAAACCTCCGCCCGGAGCAATCACGATTGCAGTTCCAGTATTTTTAACTCCTTTTGGAACCTGATAAACCAACAATGACGGATCGGTAACATTATAAACGACTTCTGTCTTAAAAAGATCCGAATACATTTGTGCTTCTGTCTGTGTCCAGTCTTCAGATCCTGGAGCTTTGCCTTGGTATAATTTTATGCTTTCCTGCGCTTTTACCCCGCTTGCGAGTAATGTGAAGAAGGCAGAAAATAGGATTATTTTGTTTTTCATATTGTTGTTTTACTTTTTAAGTAATTGTTATTAACTGAAATGCAATTTCTCGCAAAGCCGCAAGGACGCAAAGTTTTAAAGTCAGACTTAAAAAAATCACTTTGTGACTTTGCGTCTTTGCGAGATTAAAAATTACAGTACAACTTATTTCTTATAAGCTTCTGTTCTGGCATCTTTAATAACACCTTTCCAGTTCAATCCGTAAGCGAAATCATAAACATTTCCTTCGCTGTCTTTGTGCGGGATCATATCAAACGGAACGTCTTCAAATTGTTTTTCAACCGTTTCCATATTCGCCGGCATCTGAACCGGAAGTAATCCTGACGGTTCTGTTTTTCCAGAAATAATGTCTAAAACAGCCTGAGAAGAAACACCGAAATTCAATACAATTCCATCCACTTGTTTTTCAAATTCATTAAAAATCATTGGCTTTGAAGCTGTAACCGAAACAATAACCGGTTTTCCGTTCATCATGTCTTTAGTATCCAGAATTGTTCTCAAATCCATAGTGTTTGCTGCGGTAACCGTTTTGTTTTTATAAGTTCTGTCTTTGATTGTCGGGTCAATAACCTGATCTCCGGCAGCAATACTTTTTGCTCTGGCTTCTGTTGCAGTATAAGTTCCGTATTGAAGTGAAATTGGCACATAACCATTGCTTCCGTTTTGTCTGTCTTTTAAATCATAACCGCCTTCTAAGCTCTGCGGGCTGGTAACAAAAACTATCGCAAAATCAGCTTTAGAAGGATCTTCAGTCACATTATAATATTTCTTAACCAAATCTAAATTTACCGGATAATCTAGTTTTGGCTGACTCGCAACGCCCCACCAGTCTTTGGTTGAAGCGGTATAAATCTTCGGAATAAAAACGGTTTTCTTTTCTTTTAAAGGCAGTACAGAAGCTTTGTTTTTCAATAAAACGATCGATTTCAACTGCGCATCGTAACCTGCTTTCATAAACTCAGGGTTTCCAACAACAGCTTTCGTTTCGGCAACATTTAAATATGGATTTTCAAAAAGACCGACTCTAAAAATATTCTTTAACAAACGCACTGCTGATCTTTCAAATCTGGCTCTCATAAAAGATTCACCAAATTCTTTGATTCCCATTTGATACGCCGCTAAAACAGGTTTTTTATCGTTGTTTCCTCCAAACTGATCTGCACCGGCAATAATCGCCTTGTAATGTCTCTCATCGATAGAGAGATTTTCGACTCCCCAAGGTTTTCCGGCAAAGATGTTTGGTGTTTTTCCTTCATCTCCCGTAACAAGCCAATCGGTGCAGACCACGCCGTCGTAACCGTATTTATCTCTTAGTAAATCTGTAATGATGTATTTGCTGTAACCATTGGCTACGTTTTCATTGTATTTTTTATCCTGATCAAAAGTGATGGTGTAATAAGGCATTACTGCCGAAGCTTTGCTGGTTTTTCCTTTTAATTTGAAAGCGCCGTTAATAAACGGATCAATATGCTGCTCGAGATTATTTCCTGGATAAACGGCAAATTTTCCGTATGCCCAATGTCCGTCTCGTCCGCCTTCTTCAGCCCCGCCGCTTGGCCAGTGTTTTACCATTGCGTTGACACTTTTGTAACCCCAGCCGTCTTTGATTTCATCTTTTCCGTAAGAAGTCTGAAATCCGTCAATATAGGCTCTTCCCATATCTCTGGTTAAGGCCGGGCTTTCGCCAAAAGTCATTGAGATTCTATACCATCTTGGTTCCGAACCCAAATCTATCTGCGGAGAAAGTGCCGTTGCAATTCCGAGTGCACGGTATTCTTTGGCTGCAATCTGTCCAAACTGTTCTACAATTTTTGGGTCAAAAGTGGATGCCATTCCCAAACCATCCGGCCACATTGAGATGGTTCCTCCTGCTCCTGCATTAAATTCTGAAGTTACATTGGCCGTATGACGCGGATCTGTACTGGTATTGCTCGGAATTCCCAATCCAATTCCTTCTACAAAAGCCTGCATTTGGTTGTTCCATAATGCCGCAACTTCAGGAGTTTCGACACTTGTAATTAATACATGTCGAAGATTATCTTCTTTTAAAAATGCTTTTTGTTCATCAGTCAGCTGCCACGGTGCTGCGCCGCTTTCGCTAAATATTTTTCCGTTGTAATGCCCTGCTCTATATCCGTCTGCAGGAGCTGGAAGTGCCTGATGACGGCTGTAAAGCATCAATCCTGCAATTTGTTCTACCGACATTTTTGAAGCTAGATCTTTGGCTCGTTCATCTGCCGAAAGGCGCCAGTCTTCGTATTTATCAAGCTTTCCGTTTTTATTTAAATCTTTAAATTTCTTTCCGTTAACGGTTAGAATTTTGATGCCGGATTCGGGAGAATATCCCAAATCTGCACCTTTATTGTTTTTAATTACAGTAAAATTTTCTTGTTGTGCCTGCATGGCAACACTAAGCAAAAAAGCGAAACTGACAGTTATGATATTTTTTTTCATGTGAAATAAATATTAGAATCTGAAATTAAGAGAAGCTTCTAAAGTAAATGGACGGATATAAGATCCTACCAAAAGCTGATCGTAATAAGCAGAAGCATCTGTAATTAACTCTGCTCCGTTAATCGTTCCCTTAGCACCAGTCTGGTTCAGGAAGTTTACAGCAGTTAAACCAATATCAAAATGCTTGTTGATTTTATAGTTTACCCCTCCAAAAGTTTCCCATCTTGGCGCAAAATATAGGGCGTTTGTTAAGTTTGCATACTGTTTACTGAAATAACGGAAACTCGCCCAGACTTTGAAATCTCCATAAGTATAACTCGGATCAATTTCCATTAAAACCTTAGAAATTTCTAATACGTTTTTATCGTTGTAAGAATAGCTGTTTCCAAAAGCATTAAAATCATAATTTTTGTAAACGGGATCTTGGAACGTAATTAAATAGTGAAGATTAAAACCTTTAAAAGGTGTCGCCACAATATCTGTCGTCCATCCTAAAGTCTGAATATCGTAGAACACGGTTGCAACTTGTGACTGTGTCGCGTCTGAAGGATTTACAAGATTTAATCTCGCTAAATAATTGTTTCTTGTTAAATAAGTCGCTTGAGAAACGATACTGAAATTTTTATTATTGTAATACAGTCCAAATGCCGCTAACGGACTTTTTGATTTTGCATTGTTTGGCACTGCAGCTCCAGAATAACTTTCTAACTGGCCGTTCTTTTCTGTATACGTGAAATCTGCAAGGATTCCAGCGCTTTTTGTCACTTTGTAAACGGCATTAATAGAACCTCCTAAATGAAACCAGTTGTTGTCAAAATAAGTTTTCTGAGTTGGATCCAGCACTAAATCTGGTGTTCTTGGGGTTAAATAATAATCTCCCTTTAGTTTGTGGTATCTTAAATTGATTCCGTATGCTAAGCTGAAACGATCACTAATCGTCCAATTATCTGAGAAGTAACCGGATAATTTATTTTCAAAACCATTGTGGTATTCACCGCCGACATTGTAATTGTAAAATCCGTCAGCATCTGTATTTGAAGTACCGCCTGGTGTATTGCGAACCAATTTATCTGGATTGGCACTTACTGTCTGGTTAAAGAATGAACGGCTTGAAGTAAAATCATCAACTTGGTAATAATATTCTAAAAGACCAAATCTCCATTTGTGTTTTTCTACGTTCTTTTTAATTTCAAATCTTGAAAGTGCTGTTTTGGTTGGAACTCCATCTGTGTACAATCCTAACATCGAATTTACGTTTCCAACATAAGCATTTCCGTTAGATTTGTAGGTAAAATTATCCGATGCGGATGCCTGAAAAATTCCAAGCGGAATAGCAATCAGCTGTGAAGCTTCGGTGTAACGAAAACGAGTAGAGAAATTGAATTTCCAATCATTGGCCAGATCGTAATTTCCTAAAATATCAAAAGTATGAGAAGTCGTTGCGGCATCGCTTCCGCCCATGTCTGCAAATTTTGTCTCACCCGTCATGATATCTTTAAATTTCATGATTCCGTCATTTACGATATACGAATCACGTCCGATTTTAAAATCGTTGTATTCTTCTACTTTTCCGCCTTCTTTGTATCTGAAAACGGCATAGTTGGTTAATGACGCAGAATTGGCATATTTGTACAAAAAGCTGATCTGCCCTCTGCCGTTATTGAACTTCTTGGTTAATCCTGCTCTGTAGATCTGTGTTCTGTCTGAATAATTAGCGAATTTTAAATCAAACGAATTCGGATCAAAATTGGCATACGCGCCCATTGTATACGACCAGCCTTTTGCCAGCGGCCCCGAAACGTTTATGTCGCCTTTCATCCATCCAAAACTGGAACCTGAAAGATTTCCAACAATTTCTAGTTTGTCTGTTCCCAATTTTGTGTAGGAGTTAACAGCAAAACCTAAATCTCCAGTTGTAATGGCAGCTTCTCCTACTTTAAGTAAACCGGTTCTTTCTAAACTGGTGCTTTGTCTCCAGGTTCTGTTTGGTAATTCCGGCCAGAAATAATAAACAACCGGCAGATCATTTTCCTGAATGGTAATTCCTCCAACAGATGAAGGCAGTCCGATGTTCACTTCACGCGGTCCCGTATTGTTGGCTGCATTAAGCATTACATTTCTATTTTTTTCTTCTTTGGTATCCGTTTCTACAATTTTGGTTTTGGTTTTAATAGAATCTACGGGTTTTCCTTGTTTTTTATCTTCTTGAGAAAAAGCATCTATTGATGGGAAAAAAGCCATGCAAAATGCTGCGATTAGTAATTTTTTCATGTGGATTTAAGTTAGTGATAATTACCATGAATTTTCATTGCTTCATAATGAAGCAATATTAAATACTATTTCTCATTTCAACAAATAAATGATGTTATAATTTTTATTTTCACATAAATCAGAGCTTATAAATCACATAAAAACAATAAAGTACGTTTATTGCTAAATCTTCAAAATAAAATGCAAAAACTACTACCTCGTTTGCGTAAAACATCGCATTTACTAAAAAATGAGTTGTTTTTGTCTAAAAAACCTATGACAGGTTTTGAATAAAAAACCTAAAAAATCACCTTAATTTATTTTTTTTAAGGAATAACAATAAATCAGAAAAAACTGAAACTATTTGACTCGTAATTATTAAAAAGATTAAATTTGGAAATAAAACACCTTCATGGAATTCAAAAAACTACTTGAAAAACGGTCTGCAGATCATTGGAAAAATTTTATTCCAACACTTTCTATTGACTGTGTCATTTTCAGTTTTCACAACTCAAAACTTCAGGTTTTAGTTCTTAAAATGAAAGAACAAGAGCATTGGGGACTTCCGGGAGGTTATGTTAAAAAGGAAGAAAATGTAGATGATGCCGCAATACGCATCTTAAAAGACAGAACCGGAACAGAAAATATATACCTGCAGCAATTTTATACTTTTGGTAATTTGAAACGTTCTGAGAGTGCTTTTGAAGACTACAGCGACGATTTATGGCACAAACAGCGTTTTGTTTCTATTGGTTATTATGCCTTGGCAGAATATAATGATGTAAGCTTAGTTGTAGATGAATACTCGGATAGTGTAGAATGGAAATCTATAGAAGATCTTCCTGATTTTATGATGGATCATAAAACCATTTTTGATAAAGCACTTGTTACTCTCCGAGAACAGCTTAACAATCACCCGATTGGTTACAATCTTCTCCCTGAAAAATTTACAATGCCTGAACTTCAAAAACTTTATGAAGGCATTTTAGATAAAAAATTAAACCGCGGTAATTTTTACAGAAAGATTCTTCGTTACGATATCCTTAATAAATTGGATGAATCTCGTAAAGGCGGTGCGCACAAATCTCCTGATTTATACAGTTTTGATCTGAAAAAATACAATGCTGCTCTGAAAGAGGGATTACAGGGCAACTGGTAATCTAAAGCATCATGTAGCACATTTCAGGCAGGACAATTTTGTATAATTTGGCATTCAAATTCTAATTTCTTGATGCAAATTGTATAAGCTCATGCCAAAATTATATAAAATAGTGTTCAAAAACTTTTGACATATTTGATGTAACCTCAATCCATCAATTAACCATGTCAAGAATTTTTTATATTTTATATTTACTATTTCCTGTAATCTGTTACTCGCAAAATGGTCAATACAATTCAAAAGTCGCATTTGCTGTTGAAACGTATGCTTTTTTAAAAGGACAGAATGCCGCATTGGCAAAAGTGGCGGCACAGTTTCCTCACCTTAAACCAAATGTTGCTGCAGCAGAGAAAAGTTTAAAGATTGTTTTTGGAAGAGCCGAGAAAAATATTCAGCAATTTTTAAAAGAAGAACTCAATACTGTCCAGCTCCATTCACTTCAGAACCAGATTGATTCTCTTTTAAATCAACAGCTGGTCCATCCAATTGAAGAAGAAAAACACGCACATGACTTTCTTTTAAAACTAAAAGAGAGATCTACTAACCTTAATAATGAAATGCTGTCTAAAGGCATTTTATCTTTCAAATACCACGATGCACCACATCAGGAAATTGCCGACGGTCATGTTGATTTTTTCAGCACTGAAAATCATCCTAAAGCAGAAAAGATTTCTTTAAAAATTCCGATACCCAAAAGCTGGCTTGCGCAAGAGGCTCAGATGCCGGAAACAATTCAGCAGTTTACAAGTTATCATGGAAATGGCAATGAAAAAATCCTGATTGTGGTTTATGATTTACCAGAGGAGCTGCATGGAATTACACTCACAGAAAAATCGGTTGCTGCGCTACTGCCGCCACAAACAAAGCTGCTGCGTACTGAACCGCTGGCTATTGATAATCTGCCTGCGTTTATGATCGAGGTAGAAGAATCAATAAAACATCAAAACGATAGTATGAAGGTACGAATGCTGCAGTTTATGTTTCTCCAAAACCAAAAATTATATTGTCTGCAGGGAAGTATCGGACCAGTAAAAGCAGATGAAGACATGGGATTGGAGATCAAAAAATACGAACCGCTTTTCCGCCTTATTGCTTCTAAAGCAGAATTGGATAATTAAACGGAAGACAGCTTTCAATCAATATAGAATTAAGAACTCTACTCATAAAAAAGGATCAAACATTTTTAAACGTTTGATCCTTTTTAATTTATTTTTATTAAGTGTAACTTTCTCCAGAGCAGTATCAATGGCCGTCAAATTCTCTACGGTTGTAAAAACTGTCATCATCGCTCTCCGATCTCAAACGGGATTCACTATCAGGATAATAAGAATCTAAAACTCTTCTTTCATACTCTCTGTCAAAATTGTGCTGTGCATTGTATCGGCTTGTTTTTCTAAAGGTATTGTATCCTATACTGTTGGCCATGACAATTTTCGTGTCTTTATTTATGCTGACAGATCCAATTGGTATGATAATATGGCTGTCTCCGTCTTTGTATACAAACTCTCTTGCATTGTCATTAGCGATTACATCATGCACTTCATTTCGGCTGTCTTCGATCAATCCTTTATCTACATTTACATCCAGATACACAACACGCTGCATGTCTTTATTAACCCACAGATTGTCTATTTTACCAATAGTTCGGTTGTCAGCGTCAACTATTTTCCATCCTCTTACATCCGAATAGTTTGAAGCAATTTTATAATCAGAGAGTTCGTCTAATCTGTATAAATTTCTATCTTTATTTTCCATACTTTTTAATATTACATTTTTCTTCTAAGTCTTTACAAACTTATTTTTTTGATACAAGTTTCTTAATTAGTTGTCGTGGTATCAGTGCTTGCAGCGTTTTCGATTGTTGCATTATTTTCAACCGAAGTCACATTATCTCTAAAATAGACAAAGTATACAACTGCTGCAATTAACAGTAATACTATAATCCAAGGCCAAATCGGCTTCTTTTTCTCAATTTTAATTTCTGCCATAATTTCTTTCTTTTATTAATAAACATTTTAAGTGATATTAAAGGTACAAAGGACAATGGAGTAAGAAGTATTGAATTTCAATGAGAATTTATAGAATTCCCAGCAGACTAAAATTCTAATCTAAAGCTTTTTATAGAATAACTTTTAGAATATTAAGCTTTCTAAATAGACAGAACTGGATTATAAAATTCCATACAGAATGGAGTAATTAAATATTAGATAACGTATGATTAGATGATCAAAAAAAAATCTATAAATTTCTATAAACATCTGTTAAATCTTAAGAATATCATTTAAACTTCTGCTGGAAAAAACGTATATTTGGTAAAATAGAACTTAGAAAAACGTGCAGAAAGAAACAATACCACCTACTTTTATTTTTCCTAAAGCTCCAACTGGAGTTGACGGTCTTGATGAAATTACTGACGGCGGATTCCCAAAAGGGAGGCCGACTTTAATTTGTGGCGGCGCGGGCTGCGGAAAAACACTGCTCTCTATGCAGTTTCTCATAAAAGGAATTACCGACTATAATGAACCCGGAGTTTTCATGTCTTTTGAAGAACCATCGGATGATCTTACATTAAATGTAAAATCACTTGGTTTTGACCTTGAAAAACTTAAAGCGGATAAAATGCTGATAGTAGATCATGTAAGGGTAGAAAGATCTGAAATTGAGGAAGCGGGAGAATATGATCTCGACGGATTATTTATCCGCTTGGGACATGCTATTGACTCTATAAAGGCAACGAGAGTTGTTTTAGATACCATAGAAACTTTATTTTCAGGTCTGGATAATCAGGCTATACTAAGAGCTGAGTTGAGAAGATTATTTCATTGGCTTAAGCAGAAAGGCGTCACCGCAGTTATTACGGGCGAACGCGGTGAAGCTACGCTTACACGTCAGGGATTAGAAGAATATGTTTCTGACTGTGTTATTGTATTAGACCACAGGGTTATTGAACAGGTTTCTACCCGAAGGCTGCGTATCGTTAAATACCGAGGTTCAACACACGGTACAAACGAATATCCTTTTCTTATTGATGAAAACGGTATTTCTGTCCTGCCTATTACCTCTTTAAAATTAGACAACGAAGTTTCATCAGACATTGTATCTACAGGATTTGCCGGACTCGATGAAATGTTTAATATGGGAGGTTTCTACCGCGGCAGCAATATCTTGGTGTCTGGAACTGCCGGAACTGCAAAAACAACAATTGGAAGCTATTTTGCTACGGAACAGTGCAAAAATAACGAAAAAACAATTTATTTTGCTTTTGAAGAATCGCCGCAGCAACTGGTTCGAAATATGAAATCAATCGGGGTTGATCTTCAGAAATATTTAGATAATGGAACCCTGCAGATTCATTCTTCTCGACCTTCGCTAAACGGATTAGAACTGCATCTGCTGACACTCAGAAAATTAATTAAAGAGTTTGAGCCCACTACCATAATCATCGATCCGATTAGTAATCTGATTTCTGTGGGAAGTGATCATGAAGTACGCTCCATGCTCGTAAGACTGATTGACATGCTAAAAGTCAATAATATAACGGCACTTTTCACATCACTCAATAAACAACATACAGACACTCTACGTCCGGATCTGGCAGAAGAATCTGTATCGTCTCTAGTGGACACCTGGATAACTGTTCGTGATATGGAAGGGATCGGAGAACGCAACCGAGGGATTTTTATTATAAAAGCACGAGGCATGGGACATTCTAATCAGGTTCGTGAATTTATAATTACCAATAATGGACTTGAATTGTTAGATGTAGAAATGGGACCTCAGGGAATACTTACCGGGGCTGCCAGACAGAGCTTTAAGAATAAAAAAACAATATCGGATATTAAACTGCAGAATGAGATCAGCAGGAAAGACCGTGAGATCGAACGCAAACGCAAAGTTCTGGAAGCAAATATAGAAGCTTTAAAAAATGAATTTGAATCAGCAGAAGAAGAATTAAGCATCCTTAAAGCAACAGAAGAATTGCAGAAAGAAATGTCTTCTAAAAAGAAGTAATACATGGAAAATGAAGTTGCCGAATGGCAGTTACTGCTTTATATAGCGGGACAGACCCCAAAGTCGACCAAGGCATTGGAGAACATAAAAAAATATGCTGAAGAACATTTAGCAGGTAAATACAGTATCGAAATTATCGATCTTCTTAAAAATCCACAGCTGGCAGAAGGAGATCAGATATTGGCTGTGCCGACATTGGTCAGAAGATTTCCAGAACCAATACGCAAAATTATTGGCGATCTGTCTAACAAAGAAAGAGTACTGGTCGGTCTAAATATTAAACCTGTAACTATCTAATGATGAACGAACTGTCTGAAGATACAAATACAGCGAGACATAAATTTACCCTTTTTGTCTCGGGTATGTCTGTTAATTCAGGACATGCGATAGAGAATCTGCGAAGAATCTGCGATCAATATTTAAAAGATAATTACGATCTTGAAATTATAGATATAAATCGGGATAAAGAACAAGCCGGCATACATCAAATTGTTGCCATTCCTACACTTATCAAACACGAACCGCTTCCAAAAAGAACAATCATAGGGGATTTATCTGATAGTGAGAAAGTATTAAAAATACTAACCCTAATTGAATAATGGAAGATAAAAATAAAAATATTGAGTCCCTGCATGCAGAAATAGCCTCTTTAAGAGAAGAACTGCAAGAATCCAACGGCATGATTAACGCCATCAGGAACGGGGATATTGATGCATTGGTGCTAAATAAAAATGGAGCGAGTGAAATTTATTCACTGCAGACCGCCGATTATACTTTCAGACTGCTTATAGAAAAAATAAGCCAGGGTGCGCTCAGCATATCACGCGACGGCCTTATATTATTCTGCAATGAACATTTTGCACTGCTGGTTGGAAGCTCCTGCGAAAAAGTTACAGGAAATTATCTTTCAGAATTTTTAAGCCAGCCCGATCATTTTATTCAAATTATAGAATCATTAAAATACGGAGTCAATGCGCATGAAACGTTCTTTAAAGCGGCATCGGGGCAGAAAATTCCAGTTCAGATCACTTTAACCGATCTTGAACCTGGAGCTCATGGAATCGGAATAATCGTTATTGACCTGACTGAAAAGAAGAAACATGAGAATGCCTTAATTTACCACCAGAAAATTCTTGAAAATAAAGTTCAGGAACTAAATAGCATCAATAAAAATCTGGAAGAGTTCATTCACGTAATCTCTCATGACCTTAAGGAACCTTTACGTAAAATTTTAATGTATAGTGATCGCATTAATGATGAGAATCTTCAAGAATCTGATGCCAAAGCAATCGTAACTATGAAATCTTCTGCAGCTAGGCTAAACTCGCTTGTAGATGATCTGGTAAGCTATTCTTCGCATACGATGAAAGAAGAGTTTTCTAAAGTTAATGTGGTTGAAATAATCTCGGAGGTAATTACAGATTATGAATTAATAATAAATGATAAAAAAGCTGTTATTCAAGTTGGAGAACTGCCGGAACTATATGCTTCAAAAGGCCAGATAAGACAACTTTTTTCCAATTTGATTTCCAATGCGATAAAATACAGCAGAGAAGACACAACGCCTATTATTAAGATAACAGAAGTAGATCGCTCTGAATCGGATCCGAAAAATAATATACCGTCAGTAAAAATCGAGATCAAGGATAATGGAATCGGTATGGAAAAAAACCATCTCACAAAAATTTTTACTATCTTTCAGAGACTTCATGCCAAAAATCAATATTCCGGAAACGGGATTGGACTTGCGATCTGCAAAAAAATAATGGAAAACCATTCCGGATATATTACCGTCGATAGTTTACCCAATCAAGGCACAACATTTAACCTTTACTTTCCAGCTGCTCAATGATAAAAAAATCTCAATTAAATATAATTATTGCCGAAGACGATATTGACGATGCGGATGTAATCTTAGATGTCTTTAACCGAAATTCGAATTTTGAAAATATCACAATAGTTTCAAATGGCGAAGAACTGTTGCATTACTTAAATGATCCTGCAAATGTAACCCCTGATATTATTTTAACGGATATCAACATGCCTATTATGAATGGTATAGAAGCCATTCAAAAGATAGCAGAAACAAACAGCTTGAAGAATATTCCATGTTTCGTTTATTCAACCGGACTAAATCCGATTTACAAACAAAAATGCGATCTGCTGGGTGTTAAAGCTTGTTTGATTAAACCATATTCTATTTCAGAATTTGAAGAAATTCCAAACGATATCATCAAAATTCTACAATCATAAATAAAATTAATTAGGATTGATTCTAGCTTCCAGATTAATCACGCTCCTATGCAGACGCAATCGCCCCGAAAGATCAATTGGCTGAAAATTCAGTTTTTTCAAAAACATTTTTAAAGAATCTTTTGACTGTGCGTGATCTGCAATAAAATATATTTCGTCACGCTTTTCATACTGATTCAAAATAGCAGCTTCAAGTCTTACGGGATTGAACAGCTTTATCACATGCGCGCTTGGAAGCAGTGATGCTGTAATTTGATATGTAAGTGCATTAGATATACTCGAAAGAAGTGTATGCGGATTGAAAATAAGACAACTAGTATGTACAATTATTTTTCCTGTCATATCCGGCAGGTTTTTAAGTACTGTTTCTAAATTTTCTTTAGGAATAAACAACAAGATTATATCTGCAGCTGCGGCTTCATCCAGCGAACCCAAATGTATATTAGAGCTCATTTTTAAAACTGCATCATGCACAAGGCTGTTTCCTCTAGGATTGTTTATAACAACTCTAAAACCAGCTGCAGCAGCTCTTCGGGCTAATTCTAACGTAAGTGTTCCAATTCCAATAATTCCGATTTCCATATAATAATGATTTAAATTATGGCCAGTAAATTAAAATAAGCATCTGTTTGAGATGTTAAGCTTTACTGCCTTTTTGAACACTTTTAACTCACCGTTAAATTAGAATTATTTTCTTACAACATTTCAAGTATAAATACCTGTTTTTAAATAATATGCATTTTAAATACTTATATTGTTTATTGTTAGCGCGGATTTGCAATCCGTGCCCGTAAATCTTTTTAGATGATCCCAAAAACCACATGCGCCTGTTTTGCAACCCGTTTAAAACAAAAAACCCTGTTTCAATAGAAACAGGGTTTTAAAAAGAAAGGCGACGACATACTCTCCCACATAACTGCAGTACCATCTGCGCAGGCGGGCTTAACTTCTCTGTTCGGGATGGGAAGAGGTGAGCCCCGCCGCAATAACCACCTTAAGAAGTTATAATTGCTTTGGGCAATCTGTTTTAATTAACAATTGATAATTGACAATTCATAATTAAAACCAATATCTTAACATACTGAGATAAAGAAATACAATAAATTTGGTTAGAAAGTTTCCTCCCGGGTCTTTGGACCCGGGAAAAGGGTGTACATAAGCTTACGGATTATTAGTACTACTCGACTATGACATTACTGCCTTTACATCTATAGCCTATCAACGTGGTCATCTTCCACGATCCTTAAAAGAAATCTCATCTTGTGGTGGGTTTCGCGCTTATATGCTTTCAGCGCTTATCCCTTCCCAACGTAGCTACTCTGCGGTGCCCCTGGCGGGACAACAGATACACCAGCGGTTAGTCCAATTCGGTCCTCTCGTACTAGAATCAGATCCACTCAAATTTCTAACGCCCGCAGTAGATAGAGACCGAACTGTCTCACGACGTTCTGAACCCAGCTCGCGTGCCACTTTAATGGGCGAACAGCCCAACCCTTGGGACCTTCTCCAGCCCCAGGATGTGACGAGCCGACATCGAGGTGCCAAACCCCCCCGTCGATATGAGCTCTTGGGGGAGATCAGCCTGTTATCCCCGGCGTACCTTTTATCCTTTGAGCGATGGCCCTTCCATGCGGAACCACCGGATCACTATGCTCTACTTTCGTACCTGATCGACCTGTATGTCTCTCAGTCAAGCTCCCTTATGCCATTGCACTCTACGCACGGTTACCAAGCGTACTGAGGGAACCTTTAGAAGCCTCCGTTACTCTTTTGGAGGCGACCACCCCAGTCAAACTACCCACCAAGCAATGTCCCCCACAATATGGGGTTAGGCCTCAGATAAACAAAGGGTTGTATTTCAACAATGACTCCACAACGCCTGGCGACGCCGCTTCATAGTCTCCAACCTATCCTACACATCATTTATCCAAGGTCAATACTAAGCTATAGTAAAGGTGCACAGGGTCTTTTCGTCCCACTGCGGGTAAACGGCATCTTCACCGTTACTACAATTTCACCGAGCTCATGGCTGAGACAGTGTCCAGATCGTTACACCATTCGTGCAGGTCGGAACTTACCCGACAAGGAATTTCGCTACCTTAGGACCGTTATAGTTACGGCCGCCGTTTACTGGGGCTTCAATTCAATGCTTCTCCGAAGATAACATCTCCTCTTAACCTTCCAGCACCGGGCAGGTGTCAGGCCCTATACTTCATCTTACGATTTTGCAGAGCCCTGTGTTTTTGATAAACAGTCGCCTGGACCTCTTCACTGCGGCCCCGATTGCTCGGGGCGACCTTTCTCCCGAAGTTACAGGTCTATTTTGCCTAATTCCTTAGCCATGAATCTCTCGAGCACCTTAGGATTCTCTCCTCAACTACCTGTGTCGGTTTACGGTACTGGTGCTTATTACCTGAAGTTTAGAGGTTTTTCTTGGAAGCCCTTAGGCGCACTATCTCTTTGTCCGAAGACTCCGAGTACTATCGTATTTCACCAAGCTCTACGGATTTGCCTGTAGAGCCTATAGTTAGGTACTTTAACGAACTATTCCGTCAGTTCGCGGCGCTTTCATCACTCCGTCACCCCATCACAGTAATAAGCAGTACGGGAATATTAACCCGTTGGCCATCGACTGTCCCTTTCGGGTTCGCCTTAGGTCCAGACTAACCCACAGCTGATTAGCATAGCTGTGGAAACCTTAGTTTTTCGGTGTGCGGGTTTCTCGCCCGCATTATCGTTACTTATGCCTACATTTTCTTTTCTGACCAGTCCAGCATCCCTTACGGAACACCTTCAGCCCTGTCAGAATGCTCCCCTACCACTTACAGTAAACTGTAAATCCATAGCTTCGGTAATATGTTTATGCCCGATTATTATCCATGCTCGTCCGCTCGACTAGTGAGCTGTTACGCACTCTTTAAATGAATGGCTGCTTCCAAGCCAACATCCTAGCTGTCTGGGCAGACAAACCTCGTTCTTTCAACTTAACATATATTTGGGGACCTTAGCTGATGGTCTGGGTTCTTTCCCTCTCGGACTTGGACCTTAGCACCCAAGCCCTCACTGTTATCAATCATTATACAGCATTCGGAGTTTGTCAGGAATTGGTAGGCGGTGAAGCCCCCGCATCCAATCAGTAGCTCTACCTCTGTATAACTAAAATAACGCTGCACCTAAATGCATTTCGGGGAGTACGAGCTATTTCCGAGTTTGATTGGCCTTTCACCCCTACCCACAGGTCATCCGAAGACTTTTCAACGTCAACCGGTTCGGTCCTCCACTGTGTGTTACCACAGCTTCAACCTGCCCATGGGTAGATCACACGGTTTCGCGTCTAACACTACTGACTAAAGCGCCCTATTCAGACTCGCTTTCGCTGCGGATCCATACCTGAAGTACTTATCCTTGCCAGCAGCGTTAACTCGTAGGCTCATTATGCAAAAGGCACGCCGTCACCCCACGAAAGGGCTCCGACCGCTTGTAAGCGTATGGTTTCAGGATCTATTTCACTCCGTTATTCACGGTTCTTTTCACCTTTCCCTCACGGTACTGGTTCACTATCGGTCTCTCAGGAGTATTTAGCCTTAGCGGATGGTCCCGCCAAATTCAGACAGGGTTTCACGTGCCCCGCCCTACTCAGGATACCACTATCTATTACACTTGTTGCCCATACGGGGCTTTCACCCTCTGCGGCGTCACTTTCCAGCAACTTCCGGTTCCTTGTGCATAAAATATCGTGGTCCTACAACCCCAGTCAGGCCGTAACAAGACTGGTTTGGGCTGTTCCGCGTTCGCTCGCCACTACTTACGGAATCACTTTTGTTTTCTTCTCCTCCGCCTACTTAGATGTTTCAGTTCAGCGGGTTTGCCCACCTATCGGTGTGTTATGTCTTCAACATAACGGGTTGCCCCATTCAGGTATCTGCGGATCAATCGGTGTGTGCCCGTCCCCGCAGCTTTTCGCAGCTTATCACGCCTTTCATCGCCTCTGAGAGCCTAGGCATCCCCCATACGCCCTTATTTTGCTTATTGTACCCAGTCATAAAATTAATTACGACCGTTTTTTTTTGTTCTTTACAATAAAATTGTAAAAAACGCTTTCTACTTTTATTATTTTCTTATCTCAATATGTCAATGAACTTTTATTTACTATGCTTATAGTAAACCAGTGGAGAATAACGGAGTCGAACCGTTGACCTCCTGCGTGCAAGGCAGGCGCTCTAGCCAGCTGAGCTAATCCCCCATTTTTAAATCTTAGATTTTAGAATTCAGATTTTAGATTACTGATTCTGATCTAATTTCCTTTGGTGAATCCCAGCTTCCAGAATTTCCTTTAAATCAAGCTTTTCAGTCTATTGTTTTAAATCTAAAATCTGAGATCTTAAATCTAAAGTCAAATAGTAGTCCCGGGCAGACTCGAACTGCCGACCCCTACATTATCAGTGTAGTACTCTAACCAGCTGAGCTACGAGACTCTGTTTTACTTAATTTTCATTTTTTTTCAAATTAACAGCAAGAGTAATACAGTCTTGGAATTCCAAAACATCAAATATCCATCTTATTTCCAAGGCGTGTCCGAAGACTAACACCAAGGCTCTAGAAAGGAGGTGTTCCAGCCGCACCTTCCGGTACGGCTACCTTGTTACGACTTAGCCCTAGTTACCAGTTTTACCCTAGGCAGC
>NZ_PRDM01000002.1 GCF_015182285.1 Flavobacterium hungaricum | reverse complement strand
GCATACGCGTTACGCACCCGTGCGCCGGTCTCTATATCCGAAGACATATACCCCTCGACTTGCATGTGTTAAGCCTGCCGCTAGCGTTCATCCTGAGCCAGGATCAAACTCTTCATCGTATATTTTTTATATTATTAAACGATAAATACTATCAGTCTCTCTCGAATCTTACGACTCTATTACTCTTATTTCTTTTGTCCCGATGTAATCGGGACGGCTGTCAATTCAATATGTCTACGAACGTGTATTTCTTTTTGTCTCGCTTGTTTCTCAAAGCGGGTGCAAAACTAGAAATTCTTTTTGTTTCCTGCAAGAAAAATTTAAAAAAATTTTGGAACTTTTTTATCGTCTCTTTTTCTTAATTTCTCTATCAGTATCTCAAGGAACTTTCCGTGTTTTGCGGGGTGCAAATGTAAAAAGCATTTTTAAATCTCACAAGCTTTTTTGAATCTTTTTTTTCGCTTTTCTCAAAGCTTCGATTCGTTTTCTTGTCAGTATTTCAGTGAACGTCTTTCGTTGTTGCGGGTGCAAAAGTAGCACCTTTATTTACATTAACAAGCTTTTATTTTACATTTTTCCCATCTTTTTTAACCGTTTTTCTTAACTCTTTGATAACAGCAGCTTTACAAATCAAAGTCTTTTCAAATTACGTAAGGTTTTTCTTCTTTTAAGCGTGTTTTTGGCATTTTCAAAGGGTTTTCAACAACCCCTTTTGTGGAATTTTCAGATTTAAGCAGTCCTTTCAGCTGATTTTACAACATAATCATCTTTTCATTATGTCTGCCCAGCCCTGATTGAAGCGGCATCCTTTTGTTTTTTTCTTTAAAAAACAAAAGATACAGCGGAAAGCAGGTAACAGCTCCAAATTCCTGAAATACCGAATTAAAAACAGAAAGGATTATTCAGAGAAATGATTTTACACTTATATATAGAACAGCAAAAAGAAACCCGACAGGTTTAGAAAACTGTCGGGTTGTGGGAATGAAATCTACTCTTATATATAGTATACTTATATATGTATACTTTCGTTTAGACTATCGATTGCTTCTTTGGTGATTTGAATGCTTTTTAGCTTTGCCTCATGATGGAAGATTGGACTTGTTACCATTAGTTCGTCTATTCTGGCGTAGTCAATAAACTTTTTCAAATCGGTTACTAATTGTTCTTTGTTTCCTGTGAATGTTCCGGCTGTCATTTGATTGACATGAAAACGTTCTGCTTCATTCATAATATCATCTAATGAAGGAACTGGAGGCTGTAAACCTTTACGGTCGTTTCTAATTAAGTTCAAAAACATTTGGTACAAACTTGTAGACAATAGTTCTGCTTCTTCGTTTGTGTCTGCCGCAATGATATTAACACAAGCCATTGTCTTTGGCTGGTCTAAATATTCTGAAGCTTGAAAGTTTTCGCGATAAAATTCAAATGCCTGGATCATCAGCTTGGGTGCAAAGTGTCCAGCAAAAGCATAAGGCAATCCATACGCCGCAGCCAAAGCTGCGCTGTCCATACTTGAACCTAGAATCCAAATTGGGACTTTTAATCCTTCAGCTGGGAATGCACGCACTTTTCCTGTTTCGTTTTCGGAAGAGAAATACTCTTGAAGTTTGCTTACATTTTGCGGAAAACGCTGTGCCTGCTCAAAAAAATCTTTTCTGATTGCTTCGGCAGTTGGCTGATCTGTTCCAGGTGCTCTTCCTAAACCTAAATCGATTCGGTTTGGGTAAAGCGTTTCCAGAGTTCCAAATTGTTCGGCAACTACTAAAGGAGAATGATTCGGCAGCATGATACCGCCAGAACCTACACGAATATTTTTGGTCTGACTTGCTACGTAACCAATTAAAACAACCGTTGCTGTACTTGCAACGTGTGCCATGTTATGATGTTCTGCCAGCCAAAATCGCTTGTATCCTAAATTATCTGCTAATTGCGCTATGTCTTTTGTTTTTTGAAATGTTTCTGCGGCGTTGCTATCCTGAGTGATGATAGCGAGGTCTAATAATGAGACTGAAATTGGGTTTTTCATATAAAAAAATGCTAGTATGCAAAATTAACTCATTTATACGGATGCCTTTTGTTTTCGAATGTTAATAGATTTATAATATTTCTAAAGCTTTCCAAAAGTGTAATTTTAATAATTAATTATTGTTTTACGATAATTAATTATACATTTGCAATATAAATCTAACTTTTCAATATATGAAGACCACTCATATTGTATCTAGGATATTATTTTACTTTACCCGATTTTTGGCTGTTGTTTATTTCTTTTTGGCCGCATATTCTGTTTTTAATTTAGTAACGGGATTGTTTTTGACTTTTAAGGATAACGGAAAGTATTTTCAGGTTTGCTATCCTTTTACTAGCCATCCATTAATGCTGGGAGATTATAACCTGCCCTATATTCTTTTTGATTTTTTGGCACCTTTGAGTTTGTATGGACTTTTCTTTTTATTGAGCAGTAATGTTTTTAAAGTATTTTTTCAGCCTAAATTATTTACCGCAAACGGAATTTCTCATTTAAGGCGCTTCTACTTATCTAATTTATTGATTCCGGGAATTGTAATATTTGCAGCTTTCTTTTTTGTGCCTTTAGACAATGAAGTTTCACTTTTTATAGTATTGCACGGAATGCTGGGTGTTTTTGCTTACTTTTTAGCCGCCATTTTTAAACAAGGTTTAAACCTTCAGAACGAACAAGACTTATTTATATAACTATGCCAATAATTGTAAATGTTGATGTAATGCTTGCTAAACGCAAGATGCAGAGTAAAGAGTTGGCAGAAAAATTAGATATTACGCCTGCCAATTTATCGATTCTAAAAACTGGAAAAGCAAAAGGGATTCGGTTTGATACTCTCGAAGCTATCTGTAAAATTTTGGATTGTCAGCCTGGCGATATCTTAGAATACGTATCGGAATAGCTTTCTTTTAAATCTTAATTTCTAAACATAATAATCGGTTTTTGAAGCCGACAGGTATTCTATTGCCTAATTTTTTCAAATCATAATTCATTCAATCATCTAAATCAATCAAAAAATGAACAGTTTATCAATCAAAAATCTCAGCAAAACGTATGAGAACGGCACGAAAGCGATTGACCAATTATCGCTTGAAATTACAAACGGAATGTTTGGTTTATTAGGACCAAACGGCGCCGGAAAATCCAGTTTAATGCGAACTATCGCCGCTTTGCAGGAACCTACTTCTGGAATTATTGAATTTAACGGAATTAATATTCTGGAAAATCCCATGTTTATCAGACAAAACCTAGGTTATCTTCCGCAGGAATTTGGTGTTTATCCTAAAATTTCTGCTTATCGTCTGCTCGATCACTTGGCAGTTCTAAAAGGAATCGTCAACAAAAAGGAACGACAAGATCAAATTTTATATTTATTACAGCAGACTAATTTATTACAGCATAAAGATAAAGCGGTTCATTCTTTCTCCGGCGGTATGCGTCAAAGGTTTGGAATTGCACAGGCTTTACTTGGAAATCCGAAGATTATTATTGTGGATGAACCAACGGCTGGCCTTGATCCAGAGGAAAGAAACCGATTTAATAATTTACTGAGCGAAATTGGCGAAAGCATTATCGTTGTTTTATCAACTCATATTGTAGAAGACGTTCGAGATTTGTGTCCTAAAATGGCGATTATCTCCAACGGAAAATTGATTTTGGAAGGAAAACCTAATGACGCAATTGATTCTTTGAAAGATAAAATCTGGATAAAAGCGATTCAAAAAACAGAATTGAAAAATTATCAATTGAATTTCAATATCATTTCTTCGCATTTAAATTCAGGGAAAATCAATATTCATGTTTTCTCCGATGCACGACCAAGTTCTGGGTTCGAATTGATTTCTCCAGATTTAAGCGATGTTTATTTTAGTGTTTTAAGTCAAAATCAACTTCAAAATTAAGGTTATGTTTTCTAAATTAATTCAATTTGAATGGCATAACAACAGTAGAAGCTGGACTTTTTATGCCACGTTTATTATTTATTTGGTTTTAGGATTTTTTGTCAGCGCGTTTGCGAACTTCTCTTTTTCGGGTGCTTACAAAAATAGTCCGTATGTTTTAACTTATGCAATTGGCCTGATTTCGTTGATGACGATTTTTTCGATTACACTTCAAGCGGCACAGAGTTTTTTAAAAGAATATGAAACGAAATTCGATTCGATTATTTTCTCCTCTCCTATTTCTAAGTTTTATTATTTGGCGCCTAAATTTATTATCGCGTTTGCAATCGCCATAATTTCTTTAGGGATGTTTATTACAGGAATGATAATTGGACATCAAATGTCATGGCTTTCTAAAAGCGAGATTGGCCCTTTTGAAATAATAAATTATCTCTGGCCGTATTTTGTAATTGTGATTCCGAATATTTTTTTGTGCCTTTCTATCTTGACTGCTCTGGCCTGGCTTACGCGAAGCAAACTCTTAATTTATGTCGGCGGATTATTAATTTACATCTTATATATAGCAGGTTCGATTTTTTCGAATTCGCCCCTATTTGCAAATGCTTCTCCGTCTTCGGCGAAAGCCATGTCTTTAGCAGCCAAAATAGATCCGTTTGGTTTGGCAGCTTTCTTGGAACAAACGAGATATTGGACCTCGATTGAAAAAAATACCGAACTGATTTCGCTTTCTGGCAACTTTTTATTCAATCGAATACTGTGGATTTCTGTTTCCCTCCTTTTACTTTTTGTTTCGTATCGATTGTTTTCATTCCGAAAAACGAAAACTAAAAAAATAAAAACGTCAAAAACTATTTCAAAAGAAGTAAAAATCCTTTCTTCGGAAATTCCAGAAAACATTGAGTTCAAAACTTTCAGGCATAATTTTGCGGTTTTTAAAAGCAATATAAAACTAGATATTTATTTAATTCTGAAAGGAATTCCGTTTTTGTTGATCATTTTTTTATTCTCTGCATTATTAATGATTGAGATTTCAGATGAAATTGACGGTGGCATCCGCTTGGCTGAAAAAATCACCGATACTGCTTTGATGATTACCACCATTATGGATCGTCTGCCTTTTATTCTGATCTTGATTCTGCTTTTTTACAGCAGTGAATTATTAAACCGAAGTGAAAATTCGAGATTTGAAATGCTAGAAAATACGGCGCCTTATTCTCCATTTGTTGTTTTGCTGGCAAAATTGACGGCTCTTTTTATTATTCCGATAATCATAATTGCGATAAGTATTTTCATTGGATGCGGATTTCAAATTATGAATGCGAATGCTCCCATCGAAATTAGTCTTTACTTTTCGTTGTTTTATTTCATTGGCTTTCCGTTGCTTTTAATTTCAATTTTGATCATTGCCATTCAGACTTTCATCAAAAATAAGTACATCGGACTTGCGATTTCGGTTTTTGTCTGCATTTTGTTTTGTACCGGAATTGGAGAGAAGTTAGGAATTTCACATCCTTTATTTCGTTTTGGAAATGCTTTTAAAACAGAATATTTTGATTTGAATGGTTTCGGAAAATACACTTTTCCGTTTCATGCTTCGATGTTGTACAATTTTGGATTGGCTTTAATCCTTTTAACCCTGACTGGAATTTTATGGAAACGAAATGCTTCAATCGTAAAAACCTTTCGCAGAAATTCATTTAATGGTATTCAAAAAGCAATTTTAGGATTCGGAATTATTCTTTTTGTCGGTTTTGGAAGTTATCTTTTTTATAAAACCAATATTGAATATCCATATTTGACCGAAGACGATCAGAATAATTGGAGCGAGAAATATGAAAATCAATTTAAAAAATATACAAATCTACCTCAGCCCAAAATTGTTTCTGTAAAAAGCAAAGTCGATTTATTTCCTGAAGAAAACCGTTATGAAGTAAAAGGCATTTATGAATTAGTCAATAATTCTGAAAAACCAATTGATAGTTTACTCCTATATATAGATCGAAATTCAAAACTGACTTCCGTTGAGATTCCAAATTCTAAAAAATTAGATGATGTTGCTGCTTTTCATCATTACTGGTATCGATTACAAAAACCTTTACTGCCCAAGCAAAAAATGAAAATGAATTTTTCTTTTGAATCTTACTGGTCACCTTTTAAAGGACATACGGCTTTTAATTCTATAATCGAAAATGGTTCTTTTATGCGAATGAGCCGTTATTTTCCGCTTTTTGGTTATCAGGAATCGAATGAAATCAGCAGTAAAAAAGAGCGTGCAAAAAGACATTTGAAACCGCAGACGCCTCTTAAAAAACTGGAAGACAAATCGGAAATTAACTATGATTTTGTTGATTATGATGCTGTGGTTTCGACTTCTAAAAATCAAACGGCGATTGGTGTTGGAGATTTTATTGGGAGTTGGAAAAAAGACAACCGCAATTATTTTCATTATAAATCGAACGGCAAGATTCCGTTTCGATTTGCTTTTTCTTCTGCGGAATATCAAATCAAAAAGACGAATTATAAAGGAATTTCTATTGAAGTTTTTTTTGATAAAAGACATTCCAGAAACATCAAAAAACTAATTCAGGATGTAAAAAACACTTTAGATTATTGCCAAAACAATTTTGATAAATATACTTATAAAACAATTCGTTATGCCGAAGTTTCTGCTTTCGCGGATGGATTTGCGGCGACTTCGTATCCATCGACTGTTTTTATGAAAGAGAATTTTGGTTTTTACAGCAACCTCAACAACAAGGATAAAGAAGATGTTATCAATCAATTAACGGCGCATGAATTGTCGCACGAATGGTGGGGAAATGCACAGATAAGTCCGGAACAGAAAGAAGGAAGCTGGATTTTGACCGAAACTTTGGCGCAATACACAGAATTGATGCTTTATGAAAAGGAACATGGTTTGGAAAAAGCGCTTGAAACTTTAAAAATCCATCTTGATTTGTACTTGAGCAACCGAAGTTACGATCCTGAAACGCCTTTATACAAAACCAATTACGACACCCCGCATTTACCTTATGATAAAGGAATGCTGGTGATGCATCAACTTCGGATTTTAATTGGTGAAGAAAAAGTCAATCTGGCTTTGAAAAATTTTCTGAATCATTATAAATATCCAAATCCGTTTCCTGATTCTGAGGATTTATTAAAAGAGATTTATGCCGTAACGGATAAAAAACTATATCCAAAATTAGATGAAATGTTTAAGCAGATTATTACCTATTCTTCAAAAATAGAATCGGTTTCAAGTAGTAAAAAGAATGGCTTTTATGAGGTTTATTTTAAAGCGTTTTCTAAGAAATTCAGAGAAAATGCAACTGGAGAACGAAAATCAATTCCAAACGACAGTACAATAGATGTTGTGATTTATGATGAAAACGGAAAGTTATCGCGTTTTACATTTACAATAAAAAACAATACAATTGAAGGCAAAATCAAACTCAAAACAAAACCTCAACGTATTGTTATTGATCCGTATTTAATGAATATCGATACTTTTATAAAAGATAACGAAAAGGAAGTTGATTAGTTTTTTTTGCCACGAATTTCACGAATTTCAACGAATTTTTAATTTTAGTTTTCGCAAATGCTCAAAATATAGCTCGCGGTTTCAACCACGGAAAACGTTACGAATCGGGTGTAATTACATATTGTGTGCCCGTGGTTGAAACCACGGGCTATGTTTAAAATAAAAACCAGTAAAAAAAAATAGGAATTAGAGAAACTCGTGAATTCGTGGCAAAAAAAATCTTTCTAATCCTTTAATCTGTGGCAAAAAACTTTTATTTCAATTGAATTAAAATCTGTTTGTGAGTTGTTTTTCCGTCGTCTTTAATTTTTAAATCTTTACTTGATTCGATTTCAAATTTTGAAGAAGTATCGATTGCTAATGAAATATCTCGATGTCTAAATGTTTCTGGAATTTCTGGCAATTCAATCGTAACTTCTATTTCTTTATTTTTTTGTTTGTAATCGACTTTTATTCTGTCTCTTAACCAAATGTATTCGTAAACTTCCTGCCATGGCGCCATCCAGATGGAATCGTTTCCTTTTGCTCCGTATTTATTGGCAAGGGTTGTCATATAATATTTAAAATCTGGAAAACGCATGCTTAAATTCCATAGATTTCCATTTCCTGTTCCGTGTGTGAATTCATTAAACCAAACGGGATCTGACTTTTTAACAATTGAATCCACTGTTTTTAAGTAACGCTCCATCGTTTTAAAATTAGTCGTGTCCGTTGAACTTTGTACAAAAGTTCGAGCAGAAATCATTTTATCTAAATCTAATTTAGAATTTACTTTAAAAACGGGACCGGCACCAAAATAAGACGCTGTCGAAAAATAGCCGTTATTAAGCGCCTCTTTTTCATATTCTAAATAATATTTCTCATCACTTTCTCCACCGGGAACAACAAAATGTGCCATCGTAAAACCGAGATGCTGTTGGATCGATTTGGTGTTTTCTGTAACTTCTGTCAAATAATTTGTGCCGTGTTTTGTTGCGTGATGGAAACCGTGATTGAGAATATCCCACCCAGCATTGTATATTTCTTTAATTTCAGGCCAGGAAATATGGCCGCGGTTTGCCGGTAAATCCCGAATTGAACCACCGTTAACCGCCAAAGCCAATTTAAATGGGATTTTATTTCCGAATCCGTCTGAATAAAAAAGACCTTTTGAAGTTGTTCCGTCTCCACCCTGATCGATTTTCCATTCGTTTTTATCCGAATTGCTGATTTTTCCTCCATTCAATAATGGAAATGCATTTAAATAAGCTGACCTGTAGCCGTCGTCAAGTGTAAAACTATAGGCAAAATGTTTGTTGTATTTTAATCGTGAAGCGGTCACTTTTATTTTTTCAGCCGATTTTAATTTGATTTTGAATGTAATCGTCTTGGGCAGCTTTTTTAAAGAATCGCTTTCCGCGAAAGCGAAAGAACTAATTCCAAAAGTCAGAAATAAAAGGAGTAAGGCTGTTTTCATTGAGGTGATTCATTTTATCAAATATAGAAATACATTCCCTTACAATTATCAATCTAAAAAATGATATTTCAAGAATTAGAATTTGGTTTTAACGATATATAATAATTTGTGTAAAACAAAAAACGGAATAACGCTTTAAAATCAATGCTTTTAAAAAAGGCATGTCGTTTGTCTTTGAGATAATACTATGAAATAATTTTAGAAATCTGCAAATCCAAATTATATGTATTTATCTAATAATAAAACAATCGTATTTATTACAGGAGCTTTTATAAGTCATTTGTGCTGGGAAAAGTGGATTGTTTTTTTTGAATCTCACGGGTACAAAACTACTGCACCGCCTTGGCCTTACAAGAATGAATCTCCGCCTGTGTTGAGAAAAAAGGATACTGCTAAAATTATTTCAAATCGGTTAGGTGATTTATTGGATTATTATACCGAAACAATTGAGACACTTTCTGAAAAACCAATTTTGATCGGTCATGGATACGGCGGACTTGTGACACAGCTTTTGGTGCAAAAAGATCTAGCGCTCTGTGCTGTCTGCATACACTCATTTTCACCTCAAAATATATGGACGGGAAAGTTTTCTTTTTACAATCGAATTAGGAATTCGTTAGGATTATTTACTTCAAGTCAAAAAAGTTATTTGATTACTTTTAAAGAATGGCAGGAACTGTTTGTGAACTGTCTGCTAATTGAAGAACAAAAAAATGCTTATGCTGCATATGTGATACCAGAGTCTAAATTAATAATACGGGATTTGTATTCGGCGAAAGCTAAAATCAATTTTAGAAAACCTCATGTGCCGCTGCTTTTTCTGGCGGGTTCTGATGATAAATTGATCCCTCAAAAACTTATTTATACAAATTTTAAAAAATACAGAAATCTGCATTCTATAACTTGTTATAAAGAATGCAAGAACACCAATCATTTGGTTTTAATACAATCGAACTGGAAAGAAACTGCCGATTGTATTGTTGACTGGCTGTATAAAATTGTTTAATTGATTTCTCGTTTTATTTCGAGTTTTTTGATTTTTGAATTTAATGTTGAGGGATGAATGTCTAAAATTTCTGCTGCACCGCCGGCACCAGATATTTTTCCGTTGCATTTTTTTAGAATATATAAAATATAATCCCGTTCATTTTCTAGAATTGTTTTAATTGAAAATGATTCTGCGGTTTGTTCTGGATGTATTTTGGATGACATAGACAATTCGATGTCCTTAATTACATTTCCATCTGTCAGCAAAAGGGTACGTTGTATTACATGTTCTAGTTCTCTAATATTTCCAGGCCAATTGTAATTTAAGATCGTCTGGAGTGCATTTTCTGAAAGTGCTGGTACTTTTCTATTCATTTTACCGCTGTACAGATTGATAAAATGCTCGGCTAGAATAGAAATGTCGTCTTTTCTTTTTCGCAAAGGCGGTACCATGATCGGAAAAACATGAAGGCGGTAATACAAATCCATTCGGAATCTTCCGGCTGCCACTTCTTCTTCTAAATTTTTATTGGTTGCTGCAATAATTCTAACATCCACTTTTATAGGAGATTTTCCGCCGATTCTCTCAATTTCTCTTTCTTGCAGAACGCGCAGGAGTTTTACTTGAAGCTCTAAGGGCATCTCCCCTATTTCGTCCAGAAAAATTGTTCCGCCATCTGCCAATTCAAATTTTCCTATTCTTTTATCTAAAGCTCCTGTAAAAGCTCCTTTTTCATGGCCGAACAATAACGATTCTGCCAGATTTTCGGGTATTGCGCCGCAATTAATAATAACCAAAGGCTGGTCTTTTCTTGGCGACAAAGCGTGAATATTTTGAGCAATTTTTTCTTTTCCTGTACCGCTTTCGCCCAAAACCAAAACGGAAGTGTCAGACGGAGCTACCTTTCTAATGTAATTAAAAACAGTCATCATGTGTGTGCTGTTTCCAATAATTCCTTCACAGTTCAAAACTGTTTTTTCTGATTTTGTGTTCTTCTGGCTGCTGATTTGAGAATTATTCTCTGTTGTTTTTATAATCTCTCCAGAATATAATTTTGTAATAAATTGAATTAAGCTGTTCTCTAAACCTGAGAGTAATTTTAAATTTTCATCGCTGTACATGTTAAAATTACGGCTGTAAAAAGTAAAATAAAATCTCTGAAGTGAGGAAACAGTAACCGGAAAAACCAAATACGATTTGATTCCGAAATTATGAGCAATAATACTTTTTATGGGTGCGGCCTGAAAGCTGTTAATCAAATTTTCTTCACTATATATAATAGGTGCAGTATCAGTTTTAGATTTTTGATAGGTTTCATTTAATTCCACGATCGAAATGTCTGCGATCTTAGAAAGCCGAGCGGCATTTATAATTTGATAATCGTCTTGATTTTTTCGCATGATTCCGAGATTATCATAATAGGTCGAATTGGCAAAACCAACTTCTAAATAATCAAACGGGATGAAAGTCTGGATTTTTTTTCCTAATAATAAAAGTGCTTCTTCCCATTTTAGTTTAGAATCAATTATTTCGATAATTTCATGCTGCATTAACAGCTGCTGTTTTAACTGCGATTCTAAGCTGTACTGTTTTCTGTAAAATGCAATTTCGAGCGTTGTCAAAACATCTTGATCTCTAAAAGGTTTTACAATAAAGCCATAAGGTTCTGTTGTTTTGGCCTGATCTAAGATTTTTTTGCTCGAATTGGCCGATACAAAAATAAAGGCAATATGTTTTTCTTTTAAAATATGAGCCAGATCTATTCCGTTTCCAGTGCCTCGAAGCATGATATCCAGAAAAACCAAATCTGGCTTTTCAAATTCAATCTGTTCTAGGGCTTGATCCACAGAACGGACAATTCCAGTGACTTCATAATTTGCCTTTTCTAAAATTAATTGCAAATCATGTGCTTCTATAAATTGATCTTCAACAATTAAAATTCGCTTTTTTGGGGTCATTTCAAGTGAATTATCAGTATAGCCGGAAGCCGTTTTCATAATTGTAGCATTTTTAGTATTATATCTTTATAAAATATTGAGCTAAAATTAGTTAATAAAACGTACTTAATTAACTTTTTTGCAAAATAAAATTCATGAAAAAGAGTTTTAATGTGAATTTTCTTGATATTTTATCAAACAATCAGTTGTGTTCTTTTTATATTTGTGAGACCAAAAAACCACTAACCAATTAATCCTCAACACTTGTATGAAATCACTTTATGTTTTCTGCTTTGCTATTGCATTTGCATTTCAATCATTTGCACAAAATACTTCTGCACTAAAACAATATGACCTAAAGAAAAAAAGACTGCTTATTCAATCTGCTTCGATGTATTTGTATAATGCCAATCAAGGTGCAATAGATGTAGATAGTGCTGTTGTAATAGTCTGCAAGGCTTATAAGCTGCCTTTGTCCTTAGCGTGTGATGAAGGTTTTAATGATGGAAAACCATTAATTGGAAATGACTTAATTCATAATGGCACTATTGATTCGGCTAAAAAACTTTTAGCTAAATCAAGAAATGAAGACCGTCTTAAATTATTGCTTCAATTGTCTAATTTTTATCTTTTCAAGCCGGGTTCAAGACCAGAAGATCTTAAAAATGCAAAAATTTATATTGATGAAGCAGTATCTGTTTCTAATCAATTAAAAATTAAAAAATGGCAAAATCAAAGTTTACTTCTTTTAGGGAAATTTTATTATCAAGCTAATAATCAAGCAGAAGGAAATAAACTCTTTTTGAAAGTGATTGAAGATTGCCGAAAACAAAAGGATCAACTTGGTCTTGCTCAGGCATTAGATGCTTACGGAACACTTCTGTTTAATTTAGATCCTCAAAAAGAAAAAATTCTCGAAGAAGCCGTTTCTCTTTATGCTTCGTTAGGAATGGAAGAGAAAAGAATTGAAAATTACATGAAGATTACCACCATTTATTTTTGGGGAGGAAAAATAAATGAAGCCAAAAAAAGGCTTTACCAAAATTTAGTCGATTTGCGAAAAATTGGTTTTAAGCATCAGCAATTTGCAGAAACAACCATAACTTTTATTGAACTGGGGCAGCACAATATTCCTACTGCCCTATATTATGCCTTAAAAAGTGTAAAAAGAATGGAAGCTGAAAAGGATTATACATTTGGTGATATTTTTTACACACGTCTTGGGGATGTGTATAATACTTACGGGCATAATGAAGAAGCGCTGGAATTGTATAAAAAAAGCATTAAAATTGGGCAAAAAACTTTAGATACAGGTACTTGGTACAAAAGTTTTATAGGTGCTGTTTCGGCTTTGTCGATAAAGAAAAAGGACAAAGAAGCTCTGGCTTATATTAACAGTGTAACTGCTGACTATCCTCCAAAAAGTATTTTTGACAAAATGCTTGTAGCTTATGCAAGAGCCAACTGTTATGGATCATTAAAGAAATATGATTTAGCAGAAAAATATTTTATCGAAATGGATTCTTATGCGCGACAATTAAATGCGCCCGAAACCTTTCGAGAAGTTACTCATTGTTATGCAAGTATGGCCTATTTTTATTCCTTTATAAATGATGCACAAAAGGCTAAATTTTATGCAGATAAAGTTTTTGCACTTTCTAAAATCCACAAAAAACCTTATAATTCAGAAATCTTTCAATATTCATTATACAAAATTGATTCGCTTAATGGCAATTATCTGGGCGCTTTAGAGCATTATAGAAATGTAAAAAAACTTAGTGATTCTACTAGCGGCATCAACAAAAACAAACAAATTGATGAACTAAAAATTGATTATGAAACGGCCTCTAAAGAACAAAAAATAAAACTTTTGAATGATCAGGATAAATTGCAAAAAAGCGAATTGCAAAAATCGAAACTCTTAAACAGCGTATCGATCTGGAGTTTGATTTTATTGCTGGTTATCATTGCTTTATTATTTAACCGATACCGTTTAAAACAGCGAAATCATGCCAAACTGGAATTAAAAGAAAAAGAAATCCACCAAAAAAACCTCAACCTTACCCATTTATTAGAGGAGAAAGAATGGCTGTTGAAAGAGATTCATCATCGTGTAAAAAACAATCTCCAAACTGTGATTAGTCTTCTTAATTCGCAATCTGCTTATTTGGATAATGATATGGCATTGCATGCCATAAAAAACAGTCAGCATAGAATACATTCGATGTCGCTTATTCATCAGAAATTATATAATTCTGAAAATATTTCGACTATCAATATGCCGAATTATATTAAGGAATTGGCTGAATATCTAAAAGAATCTTTTTCGCTTGGACAAAGAATTCGATTTGAAATAAAAATTGATCCGTTGGAATTGGATGTTGCACACGCAGTACCAATTGGATTGATTTTGAATGAAGCGATTACAAATTCGATAAAATATGCTTTTCCTGATGAAAAAACAGGAATGATCTATATTACGCTGGAAACTAAAGCTGAAAATAAATATAGTCTTATTATTGCTGATAACGGAATTGGGTTTGATGCAAACCTCAACAATGCAAAACCAAATTCTTTTGGAATGATGCTTATAAAAGGTTTGAGCGATGACCTTGCAGCGAATTTAAAAATTGAAAACAATAACGGTACCATTATCAAAATTGAATTTTCGCATGAATTTCCATTGAATCAAAAACGGAAATGATTTAAAACCTAAATTTGTACATCAAAATACCAATTCGGTTTAGCATTATTTACAAATGACACACAAAATTTTAATTATAGACGACGAAGAAAAACTACGAAGTCTGCTGGCACGCATTATAAAATCAGAAGAATTTGAAGTTTTTGAAGCCAAAGATTTAAAATCAGGTTATAAAAAACTCGAACAAATGGATATTGATGTGGTTTTATGTGATGTAAAACTGCCAGACGGAAATGGAGTTGATTTTGTTGAAAATATTAAAACAGGATTTCCTTTTGTCGAAGTTATTCTTTTAACCGCTTTTGGAAATATTCCTGATGGTGTAAAAGCAATGAAAAATGGTGCTTTTGATTATATTGTAAAAGGCGATGATAATGATAAAATTATCCCGCTTCTTTATAAAGCAGTTGAAAAAGTGCATTTGCAAAAAAAGGTGCAGCAGCTCGAAAAACGTATTAACGATAAATATTCTTTCAGTACCATTATCGGAAAATCAAAAGGCATCGAACAAGTTATTGATCTCGCTCAAAAAGTAGCCAAAACAGATTCAACTGTTTTGCTTACGGGTGAAACCGGAACGGGAAAAGAAGTTTTTGCGCAGGCTATTCATGAAAACAGCAATCGCGTAGGGAAATCGTTTGTCGCTTTAAACTGCAGTACTTTTAGTAAAGAAATTTTAGAAAGTGAACTTTTTGGTCATAAACAAGGCGCTTTTACAGGAGCTCTGAAAGACAAAAAGGGTTTTATTGAAGAAGCCAATGGCGGTACTTTATTTCTGGATGAAATTGGTGAAATGCCAATTGATCTTCAGGCGAAATTATTACGTGTTTTAGAAACTTCTGAGTATATTCCGGTTGGCGACACAACTCCAAAAAAATCCAATTTCAGGTTAATTGCCGCTACAAACCGAGATTTGAAAACAGAAAGCGATGAACATCGTTTCCGTTCTGATTTGTATTTCCGCTTAAATATCTTCGAAATAAAACTGCCGTCTTTACGTGAAAGAATTAAAGATATTGCCGTTTTGACGCATCATTTTGTCAAACAGTTTTCTGAGAAAACAAACAAAAAAACATTACATATTGCTGATGATTTTCTGCAGAAATTAGAAAATTATTCCTGGCCGGGAAATATCCGCGAACTTAAAAACATCATCGAAAGATCGGTTATTTTGAGTAATGGCGATACTTTAACTTCAGACGTTCTGCCATACGAAATGCAGCATCAGGCGGAGAAAACTACCAAATCAATGTCGGCTTTCTCTATGCAGAGTGTTGAAAAACTGCACATACAAAAGGTTTTAAATTATACAAAAGGCAATAAAGCTGAAACGGCTCGATTATTAGAAATTGGAATTGCGACTTTGTATCGAAAATTAGAAGAATATGGGATTGAAAATTCCAAAATTTAAAAAATTCCAAATTCCAATATCAATGGCAAATTTTAATATCAATTTTTAAAGCTTCGGAGAAGCGTAATATTTATAGATTATTTATTGCCAGTGAAAAAAAGCTCCAGCGGAGCGACACCTACGCAATCTAAAAAAATAGGTCACCCCGCTGGGGCTCTAATAACTATGATCCTTTATTTCTATAAATATTTCGCTCCTCCGGAGCTTGACAATAACATATCAAAACGAGAAAAGCTTATCAAAATGATAGGCTTTTTTTATGCCTGATTTTTGGCACATAACTACATTCCTTTTATTGACAGCACTTTAGCTGTATCTTGACTTTTTCGGAACATATTTTGGCATAAGGAGGGAGAACATTAAAATTCATTCCAAATGAAAACTCAAGTTACCTCAATCTACAAACAAGCTGAACGCTTTGCCGAAATCACTAAAAAATCGATTATTTCGGGCAATATCGTGAGAGCGAAGAAATGTCTGGCTCTTGCCGAACGTTTGTTTATAACCGGAAGCATCGAAACAAAAAATGCCATTTCTAATGTGTATGTTTTTTCGGTTTCTTCTTTTATGGAAATGCGTCACTGCAACATTTCACATCTTTTTCCTCAAACGCTTAAAGCGGAATATATCAAGCAGGTTAATGCTTCAGGAGTTTAATTAGTGAAATGTTTTTTGTGAAATGTAAGATGTTCATCACTTTTCACAAAAAACATTTTACTTCTCACATTTCACATTTCACAAATCTAAAATAATCCTATGATCACATTTCTTTTACTCGCATTGGCCGTTGTGCTGTTTGCAATTTGTTTTATGTCAGTCGAATTTTTTGAAAAAATCTAAATCATGACCGCACTATTTATTATTTCAATCGCCGTTTTCGTGTATTTGGTTTATGTCTTAATCAAACCCGAAAAATTTTAATCTAGTGAAAAGTTATAAGTGAGAAGTTAGATGTTATGCGTCAATCCTTTTTTACAAATTACATCTCACTTTTTACATTTCACATCTCACAAAAAATAAAAAATATGAACACAGAATTATTAGGCGTCATTGGTATTTTTATTCTAACCATTGTTTTAGCGATTCCTTTAGGAAAATATATTGCTAAAGTTTATTTGGGAGATAAAACACTTCTTGACCCCATTTTCAATCCCATTGAAAAATTTATTTTTAAAATCAGCGGTATTAATTCGGCTGAAGAAATGAACTGGAAACAACACTTAAAAGCACTTTTAAGTATCAATATGCTTTGGTTCTTTCTTTGCTTTTTTGTCTTATTGTTTCAAGGTTCTTTACCCCTTAATCCGGACAACAACCCTTCTATGACGCCAGATTTGGCATTTAATACTGCTATTTCATTTTTGGTTAACTGTAACTTACAGCATTATTCAGGCGAAAGCGGGGTTTCTTACCTTTCACAAATCGTCTTGATGTTTCTTCAGTTTGTTTCTGCCGGTATCGGAATGGCTGCTGCTGCAATGATTTTCACGGCAATGAAAGAAAGAACTACAGAAAAATTGGGTAATTTTTACAATTATTTCATCAAAAGCTGTACTCGTATTTTATTACCACTTTCAGCAATAGTGGCTATCGCATTAGTATTTAGCGGTACACCAATGACTTTTGAAGGTAAAGATGCTATTACAACGCTGCAAGGCGATCATGTAGAAGTTTCTCGCGGACCTGCTGCAGCTTTTATTGCTATTAAACATATTGGTACAAATGGTGGTGGTTTCTTTGGAGCCAACTCAGCACATCCTTTAGAAAATCCGACTTATTTTACGAATGGAGTTGAGCTTTGGGCGCAGATGATTATTCCGTTTGCAATGATTTTTGCACTTGGATTTTTCCTAAACAAAAGAAAATTAGCCAATATTATTTTTGGTGTAATGACGGTTGGATTCTTACTTCTGGTTGTTCCAACAGTTATGAGCGAACTCAACGGAAATCCTGCTATCGAAAAAATGGGTATTGCACAAGCAACTGGAGCGATGGAAGGAAAAGAAGTTCGGTTTGGCCCGGCCATGTCAGGTTTCTGGAGTATTGCCACAACGGTAATTTCTACAGGTTCTGTAAACAGTATGCACGATAGTTCGATGCCGGTTTCTGGCGCAATGCAATTATTATCTATGATGGTAAATGCCTTTTACGGCGGTTGCGGCGTGGGTATTTTGAACTACTACATTTTCATTATTCTCGCTGTATTTATCTCTGGATTAATGGTGGGTCGAACTCCTGAATTTTTAGGGAAGAAAATCGAAGCACGGGAAGTTAAAATAGCCGCTTTTATCGCTATTCTTCATCCTTTATTAATATTAGCAGGAACAGCTTTAGCATCTTATTTTGCTGCACACGATACCGCAATGGGATATTGGTTCAGCGGTAACGCAACAGGCTGGTTAAACAATCCTGGAAATCACGGATTCTCAGAAATGTTATACGAATACACTTCGAGCGCGGCTAATAACGGTTCTGGTTTTGAAGGTTTAGGAGATAATAATCCGTTTTGGAATATCACTACAGGAATTGTATTACTGTTAAGCCGTTTTATTCCAATCATTGGACCATTGGCAATTGCTGGTTTACTGGCAGGTAAAAAATACATTCCGGAAAGTGCAGGAACTTTAAAAACAGATACATCAATTTTCGGAATCATGACTTTTGCCGTAATCGCAATTATCGCTGCTTTATCATTCTTCCCAGCTTTAGCTTTAGGTCCATTGGCAGAATTCTTTACTTTAAAATAAAAATGCTGGATAATTTAAACACATAGGCATAGAATTTAAATCTATAAAAAAGAAAACTCGTTTTCACACATAGTTAGAATAACGATTTTACCATTCGCATTTCAATATAGCCCGTGGTTTCAACCACGGGAAACGAATTGCAGGGACGAAGATTGTGATATACGTTGCGTCCCAGCGGTTGAAACCACTGGCTATGTTTTACAATCTATGTGTTTTTTCAACGCATAACATTTAACAAATAACATTTAACTTTTTACAAGAAAATGACAACTAATAAATCCACATCATTGTTTGAAAGTAAGCAGGTAAAAGAAGCCTTAGTGCAGTCTTTTGTCAAGCTGAATCCAAAAATGATGATCAAAAATCCGGTAATGTTTACCGTAGAAATTGGAACAGCCATTATGTTTGCTGTCTGTATTTCAATATTAATGGGTGCAAATGATCAGGGAAGTTTTACTTATAACTTAATTGTGTTCTTGATTTTACTGGCAACACTTTTATTTGCCAATTTCGCCGAAGCAATTGCCGAAGCAAGAGGAAAAGCACAAGCCGATAGTTTAAGAAAAACAAGAGAAGAAACTCCTGCAAGACAAATTCTGCCAAATGGAGAAATCAGAAATATCAGTTCTTCGGCATTAAAAAAAGACGATATTTTCGTTTGCGAAGCCGGTGATTTAATTGCTGCTGATGGTGAAATTATCGAAGGTCTGGCTACGATCGACGAAAGTGCCATTACCGGGGAAAGTGCTCCTGTAATTCGGGAAGCGGGAGGTGATAAGTCATCTGTAACCGGAGGAACAAAAGTATTATCAGATAAAATTAAGGTAAAAGTAACATCTGAACCAGGCGAAAGCTTTTTGGATAAAATGATTGCTTTGGTTGAAGGTGCGAGCCGTCAGAAAACACCAAACGAAATTGCCCTAACCATTTTATTAGCCGCATTTACCTTAATCTTCGTGATTGTGTGCGTTACGCTAAAACCGTTTGCCGACTATGCCAACGCACCCATCACGATTGCGGCTTTCATTGCTTTGTTTGTATGTTTAATTCCAACTACAATTGGAGGATTGCTTTCTGCGATTGGTATTGCGGGAATGGACAGAGCTTTACGTGCCAACGTAATTACAAAATCTGGAAAAGCGGTTGAAACTGCCGGAGATATTGATGTACTGCTTTTGGATAAAACCGGAACAATTACAATTGGAAACAGAAAAGCAACCAATTTTTATCCAACAAAAGGCATTTCTTTTGATGATTTTGTAAAATCAGCTGTTTTGAGTTCGCTTGCAGATGATACTCCTGAAGGGAAAAGTATTCTCGAGTTAGGTAAAATCTTAGATGTAAATAGTAAAATGCAATCAGACATTTCACTTCTTACAGAAAACATCTCACATAGTATAAAATTTACAGCTGAAACAAGAACTTCTGGAGTAGTATTAAAAGACGGAACCAATATTAGAAAAGGCGCACAGGATGCAGCAAAAAATATTGCACAGCAAGCCGGAAATGCTTTCCCTGAAGATACTGCACAGCAAGTTATTACAATTTCGTCTAACGGAGGAACACCATTGGTAGTAATTAAAAACAATGAAGTTCAAGGTGTTATCGAGCTTCAGGATATTATAAAAACCGGAATGAAAGAGCGTTTTGAGCGTTTGCGCAGAATGGGAATCAAAACGGTTATGGTTACGGGAGATAATCCGCTTACGGCTAAATTTATTGCAGAAGCTGCCGGAGTTGATGATTTTATTGCCGAAGCTAAACCTGAGGATAAAATGAATTACATTAGAAAAGAACAGGCCGAAGGAAGACTGGTTGCCATGATGGGTGACGGAACAAATGATGCTCCTGCCCTTGCTCAGGCGAATGTTGGAGTTGCCATGAACAGCGGTACTCAAGCTGCAAAAGAAGCCGGAAACATGGTCGATCTTGACAATGACCCAACGAAATTAATTGAGATTGTTGAAATTGGAAAACAGCTTTTAATGACTCGAGGTACTTTAACTACTTTTTCTATTGCAAATGACGTTGCGAAATATTTTGCTATTGTTCCTGCTCTTTTTATTACTGCGATTCCTGCGTTGCAAGGTTTGAATATTATGCATTTGCATAGTCCTGAAAGTGCCATTTTATCGGCTGTAATTTTCAACGCGGTTATTATTCCAATTTTGATTCCGCTTGCGCTGAAAGGTGTTGATTATCGTCCAATTGGAGCCAGTGCGATCTTAAAAAGAAATCTTTTGATTTATGGTCTTGGCGGCTTGATCGTTCCTTTCATCGGAATTAAAGTTATTGATTTACTAGTAGCACTATTTATGTAAAAAAAAGTTGCTAAGGTTCTAAGATACTAAGGTCCTAAGTTTTTTTTCTTAGTCCCTTAGAGCCTTAGTCCCTTAGAACCTCTAAAAATAAAAAAAATGAAAAATCTATTTTCACTATTAAAACTTACCGTATTTACTTTGATTTTATTTGCGGTTATTTATCCTCTTGCGATTTACGGAATCGCACAAATTGCTCCAAATCAAGGAAAAGGAGAAACGATTTCGGTTAACGGAAAAGTGGTTGGTTATCAAAAAATTGGTCAGAAATTCGATAAGTCGAATTATTTCTGGGGAAGACCTTCTGCCGTTGACTATAATGCTGCCGGAAGTGCTGGAAGTAACAAAGGTCCGAGTAATGCCGAATATTTGGCTTTGGTTCAAAAAAGAATTGATACACTTTTATTGGTTCACCCCTATTTGAAAAAATCTGATATTCCATCAGATATGGTTACCGCTTCAGGAAGTGGTTTAGATCCGAATGTTTCTCCGCAAGGCGCTTTGATTCAGGTAAAACGAATTGCTAAAGAAAGAAAACTGGATGAAGCTAAAGTAAAAGCTTTGGTTGAATCTAAAATTAATACTGCAGTTGTTGGTCCGGAAACGGTTAATGTTTTGGAATTGAATGTAGCGCTGGATGCGCTTAGGTAAGACTCTAAGATGCTAAGGTTCTAAGGTTCTGAGACTCTAAGATACTGAGATACTAAGGTTCTGAGATACTAAGGTTTTCTATGCGCATTCTTGTCATTTCGACGAAGGAGAAATCTTCGTTGCTAGATCGTCACAGATTTGATATTCTTTGCGGAGCTTCTTGCGAAGATTTCTCCTTCGTCGAAATGACAAACTAAGCGATAAAACTAAACTTTAAAATTAATTTGATATTCTTTGCGGAGCTTCTTGCGAAGATTTCTCTTTCGTCGAAATGACAAACTAAGCGATAAAAACTAAATTATAAAATTAAATATCTACAAGATTTTAAAAACCTTGCAGAAAACAAAAACGCCTTTTTTACCCCAAATGCCCTAGCCCCGATAGTAGTGGAAATCCTTTTTCTGGCTTCTTTAGCCAGGAAAAGATTGAAACGGATAGCGGGAAATAGCTCCTAAAAAATCTACAAATAAATAATAGAATACCACAAAAATGAAAAAAATAATACTTACTGCTTTAATCGCTTTTGGTTTTAGCAATTTACACGCACAAGAAGAATCAAAAAGTCCGTTTACATTTTCAGGATATGTAGACGCTTATTACAGCTATGATTTCGGGAAACCGGAAGATCATACACGGCCAAACTTTTTTTACAGTTACAATAAAAGCAACGAGGTAAACCTGAATTTGGGTATGGCAAAAGTGAATTATTCGAAAGAAAATATTCGGGGGAATTTTGCCTTGATGGCGGGAACGTATGCCGAATATAATATGGCTGCCGAGCAGGGTTTGTTGAAAAATGTTTACGAAGCAAATGTGGGTGTAAAGATTTCATCGACTCATAATTTGTGGATTGATGCGGGGATTATGCCGTCGCATATTGGTTTTGAAAGCGCCATTGGCAAAGACTGCCAGACTTTAACGAGAAGTATTTTGGCTGAGAATTCTCCTTATTATGAAACGGGAGTTAAAATTGGTTATACCTCAGAATCTGGAGAATGGTATTTGGCAGGAATGTACTTAAACGGCTGGCAGCGAATTGAAAAAGTAGAAGGCAATCAGACGCCTGCTTTTGGAACTCAGGTTACTTACAAACCGTCTGATAAAGTTGTTTTGAACTGGAGCACTTATGTTGGAAATGAGCAGCCGGATATTGATAAAAAATGGCGTTATTTTAATAATTTTTACGGACAGTTTAAAGTAACGGAGAAAACAAACGTAACTGCTGGTTTTGATGTTGGATCACAACAATCGGCTAAAAGCAGTAAAAAATATGATACTTGGTTTTCGCCAGTTTTGATTCTACAATACAAACCAACAGATAAAATTCAGCTTGCAGCGCGCGGTGAATATTACAGCGATGAAAAAGGTGTAATTATCGCAACTGAAACACCAAATGGTTTTAAAACTTACGGATTTTCGGCTAACTTTGATTACTTAGTTACTGATAATGTTATGTTTAGAATTGAAGCAAGAAATCTTTCAAGTAAAGATCAAATCTTCACCAATAAAGATAATCTTCCAACGGATACGAATACGTTTGTAACGAGTTCGCTGGCGATTAGTTTCTAGAAATATTCTTGCCACAGATTACACAGATTGGAGGGATTTTTTTCGCTACGAATTACACAAATTTTTATTTAAATATAATTCGTGGAAATTTGTGTAATTCGTGGCAAATAAACCTACACAAAGACATTTAAAAATCCTTTTAATCTGTGCAATCTGTGGCTAAAAAACTTAGTGTCTTAGCGCCTTTGTGGCAAAAACTATGAAAGAAGAAAATAATAACGCACAGCACTTTCTCGATTTAATTCAGAAATCAAGAAAAGGGAAGTTTAAAATCTACATTGGGATGAGCGCCGGTGTGGGCAAAACTTTTCGTATGCTTCAGGAAGCGCATTCGTTATTGAAAAACGGAATCGATGTAAAAATTGGCTACATCGAAACGCACATGCGAAAGGAAACGCATGAATTATTAGCGGGTTTGCCGATAATTCCGAGACGGACCATTTTTTATAAAGGGAAAGAATTGGAAGAACTCGACGTTCAGGCTATAATAAATCTTCGTCCAGAAGTGGTTATTGTAGATGAACTGGCACACACAAACATTGAAGGAAGCAAAAATGAAAAACGCTGGCAGGATGTTTTAGAAATTCTGGAAGCTGGAATTAATGTTATTTCAGCAGTTAATATTCAGCATATTGAAAGTTTAAATGAGGATGTAAAGCGTATTACAAACATTGATGTTCAGGAACGAATTCCAGATAATGTTTTGCGATTGGCAGATGAAGTAGTCAATATCGATTTGTCTTCTGAAGATTTGATTGCGCGTTTGAAAGAAGGAAAAATTTATACTCCGGATAAAATTCAGACGGCTTTGACGAACTTTTTTAAATCGGAACAAATTCTTCAACTTCGAGAACTGGCTTTGAAAGAAGTAGCGAGTCAAGTCGTTCGAAAAGTTGAGAATGAAGTTCCGAATCTTCATGCTTTAAGACATGAAAAATTATTGGCCTGCATTAGCAGTAATGATAAAACGGCTAAAATTGTGATTAGAAAAGCAGCACGACTAGCCAGTTATTACAACGGATCGTGGTATGTTTTGTATGTAGAAACACCGCAAGAAAGCAGTACCAAAATTGCTTTAGACAAACAAAGACATTTAATTAATAATTTTAAACTCGCCGTACAATTGGGCGCAGAAGTTATTAAATTAGAAAACAAAAATATTGCCGATGCGATTTTGATTACCGCCGAAGAAAAACAAATTACAACTGTATGTATCGGGAAACCGCATTTGAATTTATTTAAAGTAATTTTGTCTACAACAATTTTCAGGCGTTTGCTAAATAAACTGTCTTTATCAAATGTTGATCTTGTTATATTATCGTGAAATGTTTGATGTAAAATGTGAAATGATCTTTGTGAAATACATTTTACATCTCACAACCAACATTTTACAAAAATTAAAATTATGAGAATTAAAACCAAATTAAATCTGGGGGTTGGATTGTTGTTTCTAATGATTATTATACTTTCGTTAGTTAGCGGTTATTCTGTTTTTTTGATAAAAGCAGACACAGAGAATATTCTAAAAGCGAATTATAATACGCTGGAATATTCGCGAAATATGATTTTGTCTTTGGATGAAATTAAAGCGAGCCCTGATAATAATATTCATGTTTTCAGAGAATATCTTGAAAAACAAACGCAAAATGTAACCGAGCCGGGCGAAAAAGAAGCAACTGCGAATCTGGAGAAAAGTTTTGCTCTTTTAGAAAAAAATAGTGCCGATGAAACTGTAAAAACGCAAATCAGGCAAGATATTTTTGCGATTATGAAGTTGAATCTCGATGCCATAAAACAGAAAAGCGATATCGCCAAACTTACCGCAGAAAATGCTAATTTATGGATTGCTATTGTGGGAAGTTTATGCTTTTTAATTGCCTTTAATTTACTAGTCAATCTACCCAATAATATTGCGAATCCTATTAAAGAATTGACACTGAGTATTAAGGAAATTGCCAATAAAAATTATTCAGAACGCGTACATTTTACCAATCACAACGAATACGGTGATTTAGCAAAATCGTTTAATACGATGGCGCAAAAACTTCAGGAATATAATGATAGTAATTTGTATAAACTCTTTTTCGAAAAGAAACGACTGGAAACTTTAATCAATAATATGCACGATCCTATTATTGGTTTGGATAATGAAGGAATTGTTTTGTTTGCCAATGATGAAGCCTTGAAAATTGTTGGTCTGAAACTGGAAGATGTTATCGGGAAATCGGCTTCTACTCTAGCTTTGTCGAATGATTTGATTCGTTCTTTGATTTTAAAAGAGGATGCAGATTCTCCTAAAAAGCAGCCACTTAAAATTTATGCGCACGGAAAAGAAAGTTATTTTGAAAAAGAAATTCTGAATATTACCATAATTCCAACAGGCGAAGAAAAAGAAATTAATATTGGAGATGTGATTATTCTGAGAAACATTACGCTTTTTAAAGAACTTGATTTTGCCAAAACCAACTTTATTGCGACCGTTTCGCATGAATTAAAAACACCTATTGCTTCTATAAAACTAAGTCTTCAATTGCTTGAAAATGCTAAAACGGGCGACATGAACGACGACCAAAAACAATTGGTAGAAAGCATAAAAGATGACAGTCAGCGCTTATTGAAAATTACGGGAGAATTGCTTAATCTGTCTCAATTAGAAACCGGAAATATTCAGCTGAATATTGAAAAAAGCAATCCGCACGAAATTGTAAATTATGCCGTTGAAGCTGTAAAAGTTCAAGCCGATCAAAAACAAATAAACCTGTTGATTGATGCCGATAAAGATCTGCAAGATGTAAAAGCCGACAGCGAAAAAACGGGCTGGGTTTTAATTAATTATTTATCGAATGCGATTCGGTATTCTTCTGAAAAAAGTACGATTATCATCAAACTAAAAAAAGAAAACAACCAAATTATATTTCAGGTTATCGACACCGGAAAAGGAATTGACACGCGATACAAAGACAAAGTTTTCGATAAATATTTTCAGGTTCCGGGAAGTCAGAAATCCGGAACGGGATTGGGTTTAGCAATTAGCAAAGAATTTATTGAGGCTCAAAATGGAAATGTTGGAGTTGAGAGTAATTTAGGATTGGGAAGTACTTTTTGGTTTTCGTTAAAAGTATAATTATTAGTACTACTTTGAAAAGAAATCTTTAATTTTGAGTATTAAAAGAATTTGATATGGACATGACAGCACAAATAAAAGAAAATTTGATCTCAAGAATTAGAGATTCAAAAGACATGAATTTTTTAAAAGCGCTTCAAACTATTTTTGATTCTTCCGAACAGTCTCTATATGAATTAAATCTTGAACAGCAATCTTCTATTGAAACAAGCCGAAATCAAATAAAAAATGGTGATTTTCATAAAAATGAAGATGTAATTTCAGAAATGAGAGAATGGTTAAAAAAGAAATAATCTGGTCTGATCTTGCCAAACTTGAATTTTCTAATGTTCTTCAATTTTATGCTCTTAGAAATGAAAATTCTGATTACAGCTTAAAAATTCTTGAAGAGGTTGAAGATTTATTAGAAACTCTTTCTAATAATGAGTTTATAGGAAGGCTTACTTCCAATAAAATTACCCGGGTTATTCCAATGAAAATTTATTTGATTTTTTATGAAATTAATAATAGTCAAATCGAGATACTATCTTTTTGGGACAATCGTCAAAACCCGGCAAAAAGAAAAATTAAATAGTTATTAATCGTCTAATATTTAGCCAATCTTAATTCAACTACCTCATTTAAAACCAATAGATTAATATTCGCTTAAGGTTCAATTAAGCCCAAAATACCAAGGTCGAACATTCGTTACTATTGCAAAGTAAAACGACAAAAACAATGTTCCACAAAACAATTTCCCTTGTATTTTTATTCGGATTATTTTCTGCGAATGCACAGCAAAACGATTCTATTACTAAAATTGACAGTACTTCAAATCGTTTAAAATTTAATTACAAACAATTAATTATTCCAAGTGTATTAATTGGATATGGTGTTATTGGAATTGGAAATGATCAGCTGTTGAGTTTCAATTCGCAAATAAAAAAAGAGGTTACCGAAGATATTGACGAGAAAATTACCATTGATGATTTCTCGCAATATGCGCCTGCGGCATCTGTTTATGCTTTGAATGCTTTTGGTGTAAAAGGTAAAAATAATATGCGGGATCGTTCTGTTATATTTGTGACTTCGTATGTTATAATGGCTTCGACAGTTTTGGGTTTAAAATCGATTGTACACGAAGAAAGGCCTGACGGAAGTTCGAACAATTCTTTTCCTTCCGGACATACCGCAACTGCTTTTGCCGGAGCCGAATTTTTATGGCAGGAATACAAAGACAAATCGATTTGGTACGGAATTGCCGGATATGCCGTTGCTACCGGAACGGGATTATTTAGAATTTACAACAATCGTCATTGGCTGACTGATGTTGCTGCCGGAGCCGGAATTGGGATTTTGAGTACCAAAATTGCTTATTGGATGAATCCGTATATCACTAAAAAATTATTCAAATCATCAACCGAAAACAAATCGACCTCTATGATTATGCCTTTTTACAACGGGCAACAATATGGATTGGGGTTTGTGAAGGTTTTTTAAGTTTTTTTTCGCCACTAATTCACGAATTATTTTAAATCAAAATTCGTGAATTAGTGACAGATTTTTTTTCTTCGAAATTATAGATTCATTTCCATAATCGGCATAAATCTATTTTTGATTGAAGTTTCAAATTCTCCAATCTTCTTAAATCCGATTTTCTGGTAAAATTGTTCTGCGTTTGGTTCCGAGTCAAGAATTATTTTTTCATATTTTTCGTTTCGCATTCTTTGTAGAAAATCATTCATTAAAAACACACCAAATCCTTTTCCGATATATTTCGGCAGAAGAAATAAGTTGTCCAATTTTATCTGATTATTTTCCTGTTTTAAATAAGAATAATAACCAATGATTTTGCTTTCTTCTACTAAATTAAAAACATCATTATTTTGGATATACTCAATTGTAATGGTTAGATTATTACTCCATTTTTCAATTTGTTCTTCAGAATATCCCCAATAAGCTTTTGACTTTTTAGTGATTTCCGTTAAACAGATATGATCTTCGGGTTTGGCTTTTTGGATGTTCATTTTTGAATCATTTAAAATGTTTTTTTAAGGGTCAAGCCTTATTTTAAATTCCAATTTTCATTCACAAAAACAAAAATCAATCCCACAATTAAAATATGAAGAATTGAAATCATTAACATCGTCTTTCTTTTATCATTTGATTTGTCAATCAACAATCCATAAGCTGGAAATTGAAGAATGGCTAGAATTAAATTAAAAAAAGAAAGCTCTGCAAACCAAATACAGGTAAAAGCAGCAAATGGAAATAAAGCAAAAATAGGTTGAACAAATCCATGTCCTCCGCCTGCGGCAATCATACAAAATAATAAAAACAGAGGTGTTAGAATTAGAAATCTTTTTGTCCATTTATAACTTTCAGAATTCATTTGGTTTATTTTCTTTTAAAATTGTTCAAACCAATTGAATGTATCATATACGGCCACATTTCAGTTCCTATTGCTCCTTTATACGTGCCCATGTTAGAAGTTTTCTCATACTCTCCTTCTTCTTTTCTTTGAATATCAGAGTCATACGACATTGTATATTTAGATCTGTTTTTGAAAATTAACAGCACTTGCATATTCTTTTTCTTTTCCTCTTCTGTTTTACCATTTGTTCCTAAACAGAAATAAAAATCAATCGTATCTTTTTCTCCTTTTTTAGCAAACAAATTTTCATTATAAAAAGTATCTACAGTTTCTCTAAACGGCTCATACTTTATAATCGAATATTTAAAACTTACAGAATCAATTGGAACCAGTTTAATTGTGAATTTAGATCCTATCGGAAAAGCAAAACCATTTGCGGGTTCTGTGGGTAAATCTTGAGCAAATCCGTGAAAAATTACAAATAAGAACAGAATAGGTAAATATCGTTTCATAGAATATTGTTTATATCAGCTAATATAAACTTTTTATGCATTCGAAGTATTATTCTTAATCTCTCGAACTTCTCTTTTCAATTCTAAAAGCAAATCTTTCATTGCTTCTGTTTCCGTCATTTCTTGTTTTTTATCAGAACGTCCAATATTACATTCGTATTCCCAAATCTCCAAAATATCAGAAGCTTTCACTTCATAATTCGGATAAAAACTGTTGTCGGATTCTAAAACCAAAGTGTTCTTCTTGTTTTTATTAAGACGTTTATACACCATTCCTTCATTTTTAGTAATGAGGATATAAGTTTTTCCGTCCATAACTTCTCCTAATTTTTCTACGTAACGGCCAATAATAATCGAACCGTCTTCATGCGGCGGCATTGAATCGCCTTCAACGGGAAATCCGCGATGCTTTCCAGGACCTAAAAACGGAAGTGTAATCTGCTGTAAACTTTCGATATATTCCGGATCAGCATAACCGTTAAGGTATCCTGCTTTTGCTTTTTGAGATACAATTTCAATAAAATTTTCTCCAAAACTATCTACTTGTATCGGCAGAATAAGTCGATTACCTTCTAGTTTGATCAAATTTTGTACATCAATTTTACGAATATCTACAGATAATATCAAGTCGATGCTCATATGAAAATACAAGGCAATCTTCTTCAAAATATCATACGGTGCTTCCGAAGTTCCGTCTTCGTATTTCACGTATCTTCCTCTGGTAATGCTAAGGTTTTCAGCTAATTTCTCCTGAGATATTTTATGCTTAACCCTTAATGCTCTGATGTTGTCTGAAAATAAGGACATAATTAATTTGTTATAATTTGGAACAGCAAATATAGTAAAAATGTTATTATCTGTACTAATTTTGCTTTATACAAAAAGGAAAAAATGGCAAGGGCAATTGTACATATGGATCTGGATACTTTTTTTGTATCCTGCGAAAGACGCACCAACTCTGAACTCAATGGTATTCCGCTTATTATAGGCGGAGGTGATCGTGGTGTTGTAGCTTCTTGTTCGTATGAAGCCCGTAAATTTGGAGTCCGTTCTGCGATGCCAATTCGTATGGCATTAAAACTTTGTCCGGACGCAAAAGTTATGAAAGGCGACATGGAATTGTATTCGCAGTTATCTCATGATGTTACTGAAATTCTTCAGGAAAAAGCACCTGTTTTAGAAAAAGCCAGTATCGATGAGTTTTATCTGGATATTACCGGAATGGATAAATTTCACGGAAGCTATAAATGGACAAATGAATTGGCACAATCTGTCATTACAGAAACCGGGCTTCCTATTAGTTTTTCTTTATCTATTAATAAAACGGTTTCTAAAATTGCAACCGGCGAAGGTAAACCTGTAGGAAATCTTGAAATTCCGGAACAAAAAGTACAAGATTTTTTAAATCCATTATCAATTCAGAAAATACCAATGGTTGGCAATGTCACTTTTCAGCTTTTGTCCCGAATCGGCGTTCGTAAAATTCAGACTTTAGCCGAAATGCCTCCCGAGGTTTTACAGCAGATGATTGGCAAAAACGGCCTGGATATTTGGAAAAAAGCCAACGGAATCGACCATACGCCTGTTGAACCTTATACCGAAAGAAAATCAATTTCTACAGAACATACTTTTTCTCAGGATACTATTGACATTGCCAAATTGAAAAGAGTGCTTTTAGGAATGGTGGAAAAACTTTCTTTCCAGCTTCGGTCCGAACAATGGCTGACCTCAACGGTTACGGTTAAAATACGTTACGCCAATTTTGATACCGAAACAAAACAATGCAGGGTAGCTTATACTTCTGCAGATCATCTTTTAACTAAAAATGTAATGGAACTTTTTGAGAAGTTGTACCAGCGTCGTATGCGGCTGCGGCTGATCGGCATTCGCTTTAGCGGACTCGTGCGAGGTACCTATCAAATTGATCTTTTTGAAGATACTCAGGAAATGCTTTCGCTTTATGCTGCCATGGATAAAATGAAAAGCCGCTACGGTTTTGACGCCGTAATGCGCTGTGCCGGAGCTTCTTTTAAACCTAATAATAAAGACGAAATTTTAAAACGTATTAAATAATGTATCTCAATTGTCATTCTTATCATTCATTGCGCTACGGCACTATTCCGCTTAAGGAATTGGTTGAGCAGGCTGTTTTGTCTGGCGTAAAAACAATGGCATTGACAGATATTAATACCGTTACCGGAATTTATGACTTTATAAGAGAATGCGGTAAAGCAGGAATTAAGCCGCTTGTAGGAATGGAATTTCGATGCCATCATCAATTCCGATATATTGGTTTGGCCAAAAATGCCGAAGGTTTAGGCGAAATGAATCATTTTTTGACGAAACATAATTTCAGTGGAGCATCTCTGCCATTGACCGCTCCTGAATTTGATTCGGTTTTTGTGATTTATACTTTAGAAAATGCTCCGAAAACGCTTCGTGAAAATGAATTTATCGGCATTCGTCCTGATGAAGTTTCCAAGCTTTTTACATCAGAGCATAAAGATAAAATTTCTAAAATGGTTATACTGCAATCGGTAACCTTTAGAAATAAAAGAGAATTTAATCTTCATAAAATTCTGCGTGCGATTGATACGAATATCATTTTATCGAAACTGACTGAATCTGATTACTGCAGGACTTCTGAAAAAATCCTGCCTTTAGAATCGTTGCTGCCTTATTATGAAAACTACCCTCAGATCATTGAAAACACGCAGTATATAACCGATTCTTGTAATTTTCAATATGATTTTTCAACGCCTAAAAACAAAAAGTTTTTTACTGAAAATCGCGAAGGCGATATAGCGAAACTGACTCAATTGGCTCATGAAGGCCTATTATGGCGCTATGGCGAAAATCATGAAATAGCAAAAAAACGTATAGAAAAAGAACTCAAAGTAATTGACGAATTAGAGTTCAGCGGTTACTTTTTAATTACCTGGGACATCGTTCAGTACAGCAATAGTCAGGGATTTATGCATATTGGCCGAGGTAGTGGCGCCAATAGTATCATTGCGTATTGTTTAGGCATTACTGATATCTGTCCGATAGAATTGGATTTGTATTTTGAGCGTTTTTTAAATTTAAATCGAAAAAGTCCGCCTGATTTTGATATCGACTGGAGCTGGAAAGAACGCAATACGATTTTAGAATATATTTTCGATAAATACGGCCGTGATCATGTTGCGTTTTGCGGTACCAATGTAGAATTCAAACACCGCTCTATTTTCAGGGAAGTCGGAAAAGTGTTTGGTCTCCCAAAAGAAGAATTGGATATGCTGGCGAAAAATCCGATGGCTTTACAAGAAACCAATTCTATTGTAAAACTCGTTCAGGATTACAGCCTGATGATGGGCAAATACCCCAACCAGCGGAGTATGCACGCTTGCGGTATTATTATTTCCGAAGAACCAATTACCAATTACACACCTCTTGAAATGCCTCCAAAAGGTTTTCCAATTGTTCTTTTTGATATGCATATTGCGGAAGAAATTGGTTTCGAAAAATTCGATATTTTAAGTCAGCGCGGTATTGGACATATTGATGACAGCGTAAAGCTAATCGAAAAAAACCGAGGTATAAAAGTGGATATTCGAAACACTTCAATCTCTAAGGATGAAGCGGTTTGCAATGTTCATTTGGCACAAGGAAAAACCATTGGGTGTTTCTATATCGAAAGTCCCGCTATGCGCGGCTTATTACGTCGTTTAAAATGTGATAATTATAAAATTCTGGTAGCCGCTTCGTCTATTATTCGTCCCGGCGTGGCACAATCCGGAATGATGAAAGAGTATATTTTTCGTCACAACAATCCAGATCAGTTTCAGTATTTCCATGAGGTTTTTAAAGAGCATCTTGGCGAAACTTACGGCATTATGGTATATCAGGAAGATGTTATTAAAATTGCCCAGCATTACGGCGGACTTCCGGCTGCCGACGGCGATATTCTGCGTCGTGCCATGTCTGGAAAAGGACGTTCTGTAGAGGCTTTGCAAAAAGTAAAAGACAATTTCTTTGCCTGTTGTGCCGAGAAAGGACATCCTGAAGAACTTAGTCAGGAAATTTACCGTCAGATTGAATCCTTTGCAGGTTTTTCGTTTTGTAAGGCACACTCTGCTTCTTATGCTGTAGAAAGTTACCAAAGCTTATATCTCAAGATCAATTATCCTGTAGAATTTATGACCGCCGTAATCAACAATCAAGGCGGATTTTACAGAACCGAAGTTTATGTACACGAAGCACGCATGTCTGGAGCAGCAATTCTTAATCCGTGTGTGAATAAAAGCGAATATCAAACTACAGTTTACGGAAATGATATTTACCTAGGTTTTATGCATTTGCAGGGTTTAGAATCAAAAACAGCAAATTTGATTGAAGCCGATAGAGCAAAAAATGGTGATTTTCTTTCTTTGGAGGATTTTATCAATCGAATTCCAATTGGCATTGAAAGCATTAAAATTTTGATTTTTATAGATGCTTTTCGCTTTATAGGAAAAACCAAAAATCAGCTTCTTGTTATTGCAAGTTTGCTTCTGAATAATTTTAAACCAGAAAGCAGAAGTTTAATGCTTTTACAAGAACCCGTTAAAGAATATAAGCTTCCCACTTTAGAACGTTCTCTTTTTGAAGATGCTTTTGATGAAATCGAACTTTTGAGCTTTCCTGTATCGTGTACCGTTTTTGATTTATTACAAACCAAATATCGCGGCGATGTTATGGCAAAGGATCTTGCCTCCCATCATAAAAAACAGGTTCGAATGCTGGCTTATCTCATTGCCAGAAAGCAAGTACCTACCAAAAAAGGGAATATGTATTTTGGCACCTGGATTGATCATGAAGGTACTTATTTTGATACGGCACATTTTCCAGATAGTCTGGTGCAGCATCCTTTTCAGGGCGGAGGCTGTTATTTGCTTTTAGGAAATGTAGAAGTTGATTATCATTTTCCAACCATAACGATAACCAAAATGGCAAAAATGCCTTTTATTCCGGATCCCCGTTATATGGATGCTAAAGATCAGTTTAAAACACAGCAGTTAATTAAGGAAGATGTTAGTCCCACGCATCGTGAGCCTTACCCACAGGCAAAAGAAATTAATCTGCCGAGACATAGAATGAAATTTTTAGGCTAAAAATAACCGAAGAAAAATTTACGTTATATACAGATGAAAAATACGGAATATGCCATAGTAGATATCGAGACCACAGGCGGCAATGCCAGTCACAGCCGCATTACAGAAATCGCGATTATCATTCACAACGGAACAACTGTGCTTGATCGTTATGAAACCCTTGTGAATCCCGAAAAAGAGATTCCGCCTTCTATTTTTGGCTTAACAGGAATTAATAACGAAATGGTAGCCAACGCTCCAATCTTTGATACTATTTCTGAAAAAGTTCTGGAAATGCTTACCGATCGTATTTTTGTTGCTCATAACGTAAACTTCGATTATTCATTTGTGCGTCATCAATTGGAACAAGCTGGCTTTAAATGGACTGCCAGAAAATTGTGCACCGTTCGCGCTGCCAGAAAAATCAAGCCTGGATTGGGTTCTTACAGTTTAGGAAATCTTTGTAACTCATTGAATATTGGTTTAGAAAACAGACACCGTGCTGGCGGCGATGCTGATGCTACTGCTCAATTATTTTCTCTCTTACGCGAATGGGACGATGAAGGTATAATCGATCAAATGATTAAAAAAACAGCACCAGATCAACGTTTACCGCCAAACCTTCCGCCAGAAGATTTTGATGCGTTACCCGAAAAACCCGGAGTATATTATTTTTACAATCAGGCCAAAAAAGTGATTTATGTCGGGAAAGCTATTAATTTAAAAAAACGGGTAACATCGCATTTTACGGGTAACAATATTAATCCGCAGAGACAGCATTTTCTTCGGGATATTTACGGAATTTCTTTTGAAGTCTGTGCTACCGAACTCATGGCGCTTCTTTTAGAATGCAGCGAAATCAAGAAACTCTGGCCGACTTATAACAGGGCTTTAAAACGTTTTGAAGCCAAATTTGGCATTTATCAATACGAAGCCCGAAACGGTTATAAATATCTGGCTATTGGCAAAGTCAGCAAGTTTCAAGTCTGCATTCACGAATTTAACAGCTTGCATGTGGGGATAAATTTACTCCGAAGTCTTGCAGAGCAATTTGAAATCGATCACCGCTTTTGCAAATACTCAAGACCCGAAGAAGGAGAATTTTTCTATACTCCCGAGACAAAAGAGCTGCCAGATGTATTAATTCATAACGAGCAAGTTGACAATGCGATTGATTTTTTACTACACAACAGGCCTACTTTTGCGATTATAGATAAAGGAAGAACGGCAGACGAACGCAGCTGCATTTGGATAGAAAACGGTCATTTTCACGGAATGGGATATATACCAAGAGATGTTGCCATTAATGATCCTGAAGATGTAAAAAGTTATGTTACGCTTTACAAAAGCAATCAATACATTGAGCAGTTAATTTTTGCTTACGCCGAAAAATATCCCGGTAAAATGTTCTTTAGCAAACACTTTCTAAAATAACAATTGTGATTTCATTAAAATATTTAATGCTTAAAAACTTGTAAATTTAATATACAACTAATTAAATCTACTATGAAAATAGCGACTTATAACGTAAACGGAGTCAACGGAAGATTGAATGTATTATTACAATGGCTTGAAGAAGCCAAACCAGATATTGTCTGCCTTCAGGAATTAAAAGCACCTCAGGATAAGTTTCCAGTTAAAGCAATTAATGATGCGGGGTATAATGCCATCTGGCACGGACAAAAACAATGGAACGGTGTTGCAATCCTTGCCAGAAACATGGAAATTGAAGAAGTAACACGTATTCTTCCTGGAGATGAAGATGATGTACAAAGCCGTTACATCGAAGCTTTGATCGACGGAATTGTAATTGCCTGCCTCTATCTGCCAAACGGAAACCCGGCACCAGGACCAAAATTAGAGTATAAATTAAAGTGGTTTGATCGTCTGGCGCATCGAGCCGAAACATTATTAAGTTTAAAAGTTCCTGTGATTCTCGTTGGCGATTATAACGTTATGCCGACAGAACTGGATGTGTATAAACCCGAAAAATGGGTGAAAGATGCGCTTTTTTTACCCGAAGTTAGAAAAGCGTTTAAAGATATAGTCTCGCAAGGATGGACAGATGCAATTCGCACCTTATATCCCAACGAGAAAATCTATACGTTCTGGGATTATTTCAGGAATGCTTTTCAACGAGATGCAGGACTTAGAATTGATCATTTTTTACTGAGTCCGCAGATTGCTAAAGTTTTACGCTCGGGCGGAGTTGATCGTTACGTGCGAGGATGGGAAAAAACAAGTGATCACGCTCCTGTATGGATTGAAATTGACAAAAAATAAATAGAATCATGACACTATTTAACGACACCGAATTATTTACAACAGGTTTGGGAGGAAGAAAAATATTCGACATTCCTGATTCTGAATTGATTTTGATCGACAATTTTTTTACCAAAGAAGAATCTGATCTTTTTTACGAAAGACTTCTCCACAAGACTAAATGGAGAGAATATGAAATGGAAATTTATGATAAAACCTATACCGTGCCTAGAATGATTGCCTGGTATGAAGACAAAGATAATCCTGGTGCAGATCTCAAGGGACCTGACTGGAACTATGAATTATTAAAGATCAGAGGTCGTGTCGAAAAAGAAACGCAGCTTGACTTTAATACCGTACTGCTTAATTTATACCGAGATGGGAACGACGGAGTAGGCTGGCACAGCGACAAAGAACATAATACGGGACCTAACCCAATTATTGCTTCGGTCACTTTTGGCGAAACCAGAATGTTCCGTCTTCGTCATAAATACAGTAAAGAAATCCCACAGGTAGAGATTCCGCTTCATCATGGATCTTTTTTATTGATGGCAGGAACGACCAATAGTTATTGGCAGCATCAGGTTCCAAAAACGGCTCGGAATGTTTTACCAAGGATCAATCTTACCTTTAGAAGAACGAATAGAATTCTTTGATTTTTATAGAATTAAATTACAAAAAGAAGTTTTTCTCATGAAATCTGACGTAAGATATTACTTGCTCTAAAAGTTAAAACATACACTGTATGAACGTTTTATTAGGCAGAACTTATCTTTTTTACTATTTTTGCAACCTTTTTTTAAATACAATACCGTAATGGCTTATTCGAACAATGATCTATCGCGTTTCTTAGATGCGCAGAACAAACTTTATCTTACCGCTCTTTCTGAAATCAGCAAAGGGAAAAAAGAAACACACTGGATGTGGTTCATTTTTCCGCAAATAAAAGGATTGGGACAGAGCGATACGGCAATTCTATACGGCATTAACGATTTAAAAGAAGCCGCTGATTATATGGAACATCCTATTTTAGGGAAACATTTAATTGAAATCTCTGAACTTTTATTAACCTTTAAAATGAAATCTGCAGATGGGATTTTTGGCGATTTAGATGCGCGAAAACTACGCTCCTGCATGACTTTGTTTTCTATGGTAGAAAATGCTAATCCGATATTTGAAGAAATTCTGGAGGCGTTTTTCTCTGGAGAATCAGATCCGCTTACCATAAATATTATTAATTCAACTATAAAATCGTCTGTTGAATCTGAAGTGGTTTAAATCTCTCTAGCTTCAATAACATTATTTTCATAAAGACACTTTCGAGTGTCTTTTTTTGTTTCTTAACCGTAAAGTTTAAGACTAAATAGTGCGACGAAATATAATTTGAGCCTAAATTTAAACGCAAAACAATAGAAATAAAGACTTTACATTTTTTTTTGCATTACTTTTTTGTTTCATGCAGATTTAAAAGATTTTAGCAGATAAATCATTCTAAATCTGCATAATCTGCATGATATAAAACTTTTGCATCTTTAAATTTAATTGGAGAGGCTTCAGGAAATATTCGTTTTTTCATTTTGAAAACTGGAATCTGGAACATAAAGTACTCATTTTAAAATAATTAATTTTAACTTGCATTAAATCAAATTAAACCAAATCATGACCGAAAAAATCAAAACCCTGCAGATTATCCATCTTGCAATTTGCGCAGGAACAATTCTCGTCTATTATTTTATAGGAGATCTTACTGTCGAAACTTTAAAAAAAATCCCAACGATTGATTCTTCTTCGATTGTATATGCTTTGATACCTGTTTTGGCATTTGTTTTCAGCAGTTTCTTGTTTAAATCGCAGTTAAAACAAATTGATCCAAAGTTAAAACTTGAAGACAAACTCCCTATTTATCAAGCAGCTTCGATCATGAGGTGGGCTGTTTTAGAAGGCGCCGCTTTTCTTCTTCTATTTTTGAAACCTGACTTTATATTATTCGGCATACTGATTATAATCTATCTCATTTTTTTGAGACCTACAGAAGAACGAATTACCAACGATTTGTCTGGTAACTGATTTTTTTGTCGCAAAGGCACTAAGTGTCAAAGTTTTTTTTCTATACTTTATTTTTATAGATTATTATTTAGGCACAATTCTTTATTCTCTATTCTCTATTCTTCACCCTATTTTTCTAAGTTCTATTATAACGAAATTTCACTAGATCGAATGTAATTCACGAAATATAACATTTAATAAAAATGGACAAAAGCCTTAAATCCTTCTATTTAGGGCTTTTATTTTATGTGGCATATCTATTGGTTTTTTAAAATCAATTAACATTAAACCACATACATCATGAAAAAATCAATTCTTTATCTGATTATTCTATTTCTAAATCATTCACTCTCCAACGCATGCGATAAATGCAGCAGCTATAACAACAATGATTTCAAAATAAAATCGGCTTCGATAACGCACAACACCGATCTCGGCATTACGATTTGGACAATAAAAGTAGAAGGATCTGCAGGAAAAACGACGCCTAAAGCTGTGGGACAACTCAATGGCGCTCCAGTTTTAGGTTATGTTTTTCCGACTACTTTAAAAGCTGCTGATATTGGTTTCGGTCAAGCCGAAGGAATTGCAGCTTTGGCGCTTACTTCGCATCCTGACTTTGAAGACACCCCACTTTGGGACGAAAATCTGGATGGAGATTACCTCAACGACGGTTTAATCTGGCATGCGCACTGGGTGCTTCTGGTAGAGGATAAACGTGTTGGCGGCGGACTTTCTGTAAGGGAATTTAAAAAAGGAGATCCAAATGTAGTACTGCCTCCTACGAATCCCGGAATGGCAATGTACATGGACAGTCCGGGGTTTAATATCGTGACCAAAGAAAATTCGATAAAAGTGATTGTACCTGATTTTAGAATCAATAATAAAACCAATTTTAAGTTTGATGCTGTAAGCTGTTATATGGAAGTTAGTACTGGCGCCGGCGGCTCGCACGATAGTGAAGGCAGTAAACCCATGCTTGGAGTCTATAAAGTGTATGCTGTTGCCAGCGGTAATTTATCACTACCCTATTCTGTTAAGTAAATTTAATTTTAAGATCATGAAAAATATAAGTATCATAAAAATGTTAGTAATTCCATATATAATTTTAGGCGCTTTGACAACGAAAAGCTACGCGCAAACCGATTATGCATCAGATTCGCATTTGACTCCTGCTGTAAAAGCTTTTTTGAAACCGCTAAATGGCGGAGGACCACCGTTAGAATCACTTCCCGTTGCTGACGCCCGCAATGTACTTGTTGGAGCGCAAAATGCTTTTAAAGTTGATTTGTCTGGAATTGAAGAATCTGAAAAGGAAATTACTGTTGACGGTTATAAAATAAAACTGAATATTGTACGCCCATCGGGAGTAAAAGGAAAACTGCCTGTTTTTATGTTTATTCATGGCGGTGGCTGGGTTCTTGGAGATTATCCGACACACAAACGCATGGTTCGAGATTTAAGCGTTTTAACGGGTTTTACGGGTGTTTTTGTCAATTATTCGCTTTCGCCAGAACACAAATATCCGCAGCCTGTAAATGAAGTGTATGCTGCAGCAAAATGGATTGCGGTACACGGAAACGAAATTAATGTTGACGGCAGTAAACTCGGAATTGTGGGCAACAGTGCTGGCGGCAATCTAGCCACGGCAAGTGCTTTGATGGCAAAAGAAAAAGGAACAGATTTATTCAAAGTTCAAATTCTTTTCTGGCCGGTAACCAATGCTGATTTTGAAACAGAATCCTATAAACTTTACGGTAAACAACGCTTCTTGACTGCCTCGCTGATGAAATGGATGTGGGATCAATATGTAGATCCGTCTAAGAGAAAAGAAATTTATGCGTCGCCGCTTCAAGCCAGTTTATCACAGTTAAAAGGCTTGCCTCCTACTTTAATTCAGGTTGCAGAAAATGACATTTTAAGAGATGAAGGCGAAGCATACGGACGTAAACTCAGTGATGCCGGGGTCGTTGTGACAACGGTTCGCTACAACGACGTAATTCATGATTTTGGTTTATTGAATGGCTTGGCCGAAATTCCGCAAACAAAAGCTTTGTTCCTGCAAGCTGCTGCAGAATTAAAAAAATATTTAAAATAATTAAAGGATTTTTACAGCTCGGTTTTTTAATTCTTACTTCAGCACTAAGCTTTATAAATCGAATGTAAAGTCCTTTTAATTGACACAAAAAAACCGCAGTTTAAAAATTTAAACTGCGGTTTTTGTATTGGATTCTAAATTTTAATTTTCTTTTGGTTTGGTTATGTAATACACCGGAATTCCGGTCAGCATAATTAAAACACCCCAGCCGCAAGTTGAAAACTTTGTTATGAGCAGCGAAATACAAATTGCTGCAGCAATAATAATGTACAACATTGGTAATACCGGATATCCAAAAGCTTTATAAGGTCTTTCTAGATTTGGCATTTTTTTACGTAGAATAAAGATTCCGTAAATTGTTAAAATATAAAAAATCAAGACAATGATAATTACAAAGTCCAATAAATCGCCATATTTTCCTGTAAGACATAAAGCCGATGCCCAAATACACTGCGCCCACAAAGCCCAGGCAGGAACACTGAAATCATTTAATTCTGCCGCTTTTTTAAAGAACAATCCGTCTTTTGCCATGGTATAATATACTCTGGCTCCAGCCATAATTAATCCGTTGTTGCAGGCAAAGGTCGAGACCATGATCATGATCGCAATAATCAAAGTTCCGATATTACCAAATATATACTGCGAAGCTACTACAGCAACTCGATCTGATTTTGCGGTTGCAATCTCTTCAAAAGGAACTACTGCAAGATACATGATATTGGTTAAAACATAAATTATGGTAACAATGAAAGTTCCTAAGAACAAACTCAAACCAACATTACGCTGCGGATTTTTGATTTCACCCGCAATAAAAGTTACACCATTCCAGGCATCACTAGAAAATAAAGATCCTACCATTGCGGCCGAAATTCCGGTAATTAATGCCTGACCGCTTATAGGAAGCCAAGAACCATCTGCAGCATTATAGGTTTTAGGAGTCCATGCATCTACCCAATTTGCATCCCAAGTAGAAGCTTTTGCAGCAAGTGTTAATCCGAAGACAATCAGCCCTAGAAGCGAAAGGATTTTAATAATAGTCAAAACCGTCTGTAGAATTTTACCATTTTTTACTCCACGGCTGTTGATATACGTTAATAAAATAATGGTGAAAATAGAAACCAGCTGGGCTGCATTAAGCTTAAAATCTCCTAACTCATAAAGTATGTTTTCGTCGCTGAATGGCTCATACAAATAAGCCGCAAATTTTGAAAAAGCAACACCAACCGCAGCAATCGTTCCTGTCTGGATTACTGCAAAAAAGCTCCAGCCGTACAAAAATGCAATTAGCTTATTATAAGCTTCTTTCAAATAAACATATTGACCTCCAGCTTTTGGAAACATAGCACTTAATTCGCCGTAGCTTACTGCCGCTATTATTGTAATCAAACCTGACAAAAGCCAGATCAAAGTCAGCCAGCCCGCAGAACCTACTTGACGAGCGATATCTGCGCTTACAATAAATATTCCCGATCCGATCATAGAACCTACTACAAGCATAGTTCCGTCTAATAGTCCGAGTTCTCTTTTAAAATTTTCTTGGTTTTCTTCTTGCATTTTTTTTGGTTTAGGTTGGTTAAAGATATTATTTTTTTATAAATTTTAGTTTTTAGACTGTAGATTTTACTTTTTTATTCAATGATTTTTAAATTCTCTTCTAAAATCTGCAATTCACCATTCTTAAATATAAAAATATCTTCACAATATTATTTGATGAATGTTTCTTAATCGAGAGATAACGCCTCTATTCCTCATGCATATTATCAATTATACCGCAAAACAACTTTTAATTATCAAAGTATATTATATATTTGAGATGAACTAAATTTTGGATCAGGCCTTTCAATAAATTAATATCATGAGCAAGAAAACAAAATATTATCTCTTATTTATTTTAATCAGCGTTACTATTCTGACCAAAATTTTTACTCCCAAAATTTTCTATATAGGAGGTGGTTCTTGTTATCAAGGAATAACAGCTTTTATCATTCATTTTTTCCTGCTGCTGTGTACCATTTTAAATGTGCTGGCTATAATATTGTTATCTCTTTCTAAAATCGGCGTTTCAAAAACATTCAATATCATTGCGATTGCTATTTGGTCTTTAGGAATGATTATTCATTCATTAGACCAAACAATTACAGACGGCCTGATTGTTATTTCTTATTTTACTCCATTTTTAATTGTCAGTATTTTAATTTTCTTAATGATAAAGAAAATCAATAAATTAGAGCTTTAAACTAAGTTCTTATGTCCTTTTGTTTTTTTTTAGAATACAATACGCAACCAAATTATAATTTATTCATCTTATAATTAAACCAAAAAATTATGAGAAAATTTATTACAATATTTATACTTGCGTGCAGTATTGTTTCATGCAATTCAGACGATGCTGTTTACATTAGTCCAGAAATCTACGGAAAATGGGATTGGACTGGGACCGGAGGAGGCATTGCAGCCCACATCAAAACTACTCCTGAATCTACCAAAAGCTCAATGACATTGATCATAGCGAAAAACAAAACCTTTTCGATCCTGCAAAATGGGAAAGAGATTTTTAATGGTAATTTTGAGATTAGGAAAGAAAAATCTATTCACAGTGGTAAAGAGGAAGATTATATTAATTTTGATGTTAAAGAATTAGACGAACCAATCTATTTTACAACAAGAGGCATTATTACCGTTCATGATGGTCTTATTTTGAACATTAGTGATAATAATTATGATGGTCTCGGAAGTAGTTTTAAGAGAATAAAATAACCAAACACTAAAACAGATGAAAAAAATAATACTCCTGCTGTTTGTTATCATTTTACAATTAAGCTGCAGCAACGACAGAGAAAACGGTACTAAAGAAAATGGTATAGTGGGTACTTGGAAATTATCCGAAGGTTATGTAGGAGACGGTACCGTAAATACAAAATGGATCGCTATAAATAACGGCTATACCTATACCTTTAAAAATGACGGAACTTTTACCTCTACAAGATTTAATGACTGCCAATCTGGTAACTATACTTTGGAAACCAATTTACTGACTTTGGATTTTGATTGTGCAGGTTTTACAACTGGAATAGAGAATACGCCGGGAACTTTCATTGAAAATTATAAAATGGAAAAGGGAAAAATAATACTATCCCAACCTATATGAATTGTATAGAGGGATGTTCCTATAGATTTAAAAAAATTAAATAAATTTGATTTCTATTACTAAAGCTGCGATTCTCTCGCGGCTTTTTTTATGGAAAATAAACCCTTTTCCCAACACCGTTAGTTTTTAAACAATTGTATTTTGAGAAACAGTATCTTTAGCTGAGATTTTGCTTTTTATTTATGAATCAGAAAGAACTACTAATCAATAAAATTGCTCAGGATAAAATCGACTTTCATCTTGGATTACATCTTTTGTTAGAAGACAAGTATGATTTTAAACAACTTTTTACAACGCTGCACTATTACATCTTAAATTCTATTCCGGAGAAATCAGATTATAATTCCAAAACGTATCAAAAAGCGGTAAACAGCATTCCGCTAAGACCAACTTATACACCAGTTGTTATCCTTCAAAAATTTTCTCCCAAAATAGCTTTTAATAAATTGGCTGTACTTCCAGAAAATGAAAACAAAAAAACGATAACTTGTTTACTGTGGATCTTTAAAATCACAGATACCGAAAGAAGAACTACAGAATGCAAAAATGGCTGTGGTCATTTTTGGCATGAGATTAACTAAGTAAGTCAGCATTAATTTTTTAAACTTTAAAGATTTTTTTATCTTTAAATAAAAACATTATCATGACTTGGGATCCTACTAAATACAATCAATTTAAAGAAGACCGTTTTAAGCCTTTTGCAGATTTAACAAGCCACATTATAGATAAACCAAATCTTAAAGTTATTGATTTGGGATGCGGTACAGGTGAACTTACTCAAAAACTTGCTCAAAAACTTACTAATCCGATTGTGGTTGGAATCGATAATTCGGCCGAAATGCTGGCAAAAGTTCCTGATCAAACTCAGGTAACGTTTCAGGAAATATCAATTACAGATCAATTAGAAAAGGATACAAAGTGGGATTTAGTTTTTTCAAATGCCGCTTTGCAGTGGATTGATCATCACGAAGCGCTTTTTCCTAAAATAATTTCCCGAATTAATTCTGGAGGACAGCTTGCCGTTCAGATGCCTCAGCAAAACGAAAACATCCTCAATAAAATACTTTTCAACTTAGTTCAAGAACAGCCCTTTGCTTCTTACTTAAAAAATTGGACAAGACCTTCGCCTGTTTTAAATTTAGATCAATATGCCAAAATACTTTTTGAAAATGGCGGTAAAGATCTGGTCGTTTATGAAAAAGTTTATCCTATTATTTCAGAAAATCAAAATGACTTTTTTGATTTTATTTCCGGTTCAGCTCTAACTGTTTATCAGGAGCGTTTAAGTGAACTTGAATTTCACGAGTTAACCGCCGAATTTCAAAAAAGAATCAATGCTTATTTCCCAGCAGTTCCTTCTATTTATGCTTTTAGAAGATTGATTTTATATGCTTCCTTTTAGTTTTGGTTTTGAAACAAACCAAGACAACCCTTAAACAAAAGTTGATTTTAAGCTACTAATTTTCACAAAATTTTAAGATTTGTTATTACAGCAAAATTACCTCGCCAAAATATTTTTTTTCAATTCTTCAAAATTACAATAGACTTTAAAAACCAATCAAAATACTAATTTTCAATCTTTTAAAAAACAAATATTTCTAATTATTTTTTAAAAAAGTGTAATATAAATTTTACTATATTTGACAAATTCAAAGAGATCACATTTTTTATAACGAAAAAACAATTTAACAAACGTTTAATAAATACTCCAACAAGCTTTGCTCCATAAGTTTGTTTACTATTTTAAATAAGCATAAACGCGCTTTATTATTAACCTACAAACAAGAATCTATGTTAAAGCTGCAAGCTCTAAAAAACTTTCGTTTTCCAAATGTATTTATTCTTATTTTAATTGTTTTTATTTCTTGCGCGCTGCTGATTTGTATCAATATATTTACAATTAAAATTCTTTCTGCAAACAGAGCCTATGTAAATGGAGAATCACATTATTCTAAAGGACAAAAAGATGCCTCCAGACATCTTATAACCTATCTATACACCAAAGATCCACAGCAATGGAAATTATATCTGGAGGAAATAAAAGTGCCTCAAGGCGATGGAATTGCCCGGATTACGCTATTAAAAGCAGGAGACAATCAAGTTGCAAGAAACGGATTTTTGATTGGCCGTAATCATGAAGAAGATCTTGACGATGTTATATGGCTGTTTGACAACTTTAAAAATGTTTCTTTTTTATCTAAGGCAATCGACGAATGGGGAAAAGGCGACAAATTAATATTTAGGCTTTTTGTGATTGGAGAGCAGATAAATGCTAAAATCAAACGCAATATCTTAACCCCGTCCGACAGACAGAAATTCCTTCACGAAATAAGCACTATCAGCGACAGCTTAACCATTAACGAACGTAATTTTTCTAACATACTAGGAGAAGGCACCCGAAAAATAAAAGGTTTATTAATTTTTACTAATGTCTTTTTTGTACTGATTATCATATGCAGTGTCTGTCTTTATTATTCGATAATGGTAAAAAGACTTTTAGTTTCCAAAAAAGAAACTGAAGTAAAAAATGAAAATCTTGTTATTGTAAATCGCGAACTTGATCGTTTTGTTTACAGTGCTTCTCATGATTTAAGATCGCCGATTACTTCGCTAAAAGGCTTAATTGAGATTACAGCCCTAGAGGACGATCTCTCGCAGATCAGAAATTATCTGCAAATGATGAATTGCAGTCTCACCAGGCAAGACCAATTTATAAGCGACATTATCGATTATTCTAAAAACAAAAGAAAAGAAATTGTTATGGAACCAGTAAGCTTGAAGGAGCTGTTCAACGAAGCCATTCTTCAGCTGATGCATATCGAAAATGCGAATCGAATAAAAATAACGCAAGAGCTTTTGGTGGATCAAATAGAAAGTGACGGATTACGATTAAAAATCATTATCAACAATTTACTTTCTAATGCTATAAAATATGCCGACTGCAGCAAAAAGGAAATGTTTATCAGCATCAAAACATACAGCAGTGACGGATTAAATAAAATTGAAGTTTCGGATAACGGTATCGGAATACGAGATGAATTTAAAGAGAGTATTTTTGATATGTATTTTGGAACTAACAAAAACAAAGGTTCTGGACTAGGACTTTACATAGTAAAAGAAGCCATTGAAAATATCAAAGGAGAAATTGCCGTTTTTTCTGAAAGCAATGTAGGAAGTAAATTTATCGTAACTATTCCGAAACCACATGGAGTCTAATATGGGATTTATACTAATCGATGACAATTTGATTGATCAATTTGTCATTAAAAAAATACTCAAAAAAGTATTAGATATCAATCTGCTTTATATTGCCAACAACGGAAAAGAAGGTTTAGACTGGCTTTTGAAAAATGCAAGACAAAAACCGTTGGTGATTTTTTTGGACATTCAAATGCCAATTATGAACGGATTTGAATTTTTAGATCAATTTCAAAATCTTGAAGAAGAAGTAAAAGATAAAATTCAAATTTTTGTTCTTTCCTCAACATTAGATTTAGATGAAATAAAAAAAGTCAAAGAAAACAAATACGTGTCGGGGTTTTGGAACAAACCGCTTCAAATAGAACTCCTTAAAAACAAGTTTAGTTAATTCAAAATACGATTAACCTGAGAAAATGCGCGTGTATAATACGCTTCTTTTGTTGAAGAAATCATAACCCCGCCGTGAGTTGACGAATGCACAAATTTTATTTCTCCGTCTGATACTTCTACGACCATGCCGACATGATTGATATGGCGCCTTCCGTTTGTTTTAAAGAAAATCAAATCTCCTTTTTGAGCCTCTTCAGAAGCTACTCTTGTACCCACTCGGGATTGCTCTATGGAGCTTCTAGGCAGTTTAATATCAAAATTATTAAAGGTACAAATCATTAATCCAGAACAGTCAAAACCTGCTTTTGTAGTACCTCCAGATCGATATCTGGTTCCTATATTTTCAGTTGCACTTGCAATCAGACGCTCTATCAGTTCCGAATTATTACTTGGATTCTGAACATAAGTCGAATCTTTTTTAATTTCTGCAGCACTATTTTCAGCAACTTGATCTAATGAACCACCAGCATTTACCGCATTAGCTTGCTGAACTTGCTGCAACGCTTGAATCGCATCGGCTTTTTCTTTTGTAACTTTTATTTTAAGCAGATATCCAGCAGGGACTTTTCCTTTTATTGAGGGATTTTGACGCTCCAATTCTGCTACAGTAATTCCGTATTCTTTAGAAATACCATATTTGGTTTCTTTAGGTTTAACTTCCCTAAAAAGCTCCACGTCTGTAGAAGCAATTTCAGTCTCGGCAGGTTTTTCGATTATAGGATTTTCTTTTGACGGAATAACAATCTGCTGACCGATTTTGAGTCCTTCTGTTTCTAAAAGCGGGTTTGCTTTTTTTAATTCATCGACTGAAATATTGTATTTTTTTGAAATTCCCCAAAGCGTTTCTTTAGCCGCTACTTCATGAGAACCTGATGGAGTATTTGACACAACTGCTTCAACTGGTTTAGACTTTGAGTTGTTTTTATTTTTATTCGGAATAAGAAGAACAGAGTTTAATTTTAGGATTTTAGGAGCATTTGGATTAGCGTCTGCAATATCTTTTGCCTTAACCCCATATTTTTTTGCAATAACAGTAAGATTATCTCCTTGTGAAATTTTGTGCTTTATAAAATTTTCTTGAGCGAAAGCTCCAAAGCTTAAAAAAAACAATACTGCTATTAACTTATAAACCATACTTTTCTTGAATTACATCTTTATTTTTATTTCAAGAGCTCAAAAAGCTAAATTTTAAACTCAAAAAAATCAATTTTATTATGTGTATCGCGAATTTAACTTTTTAAAGTAAAAAAAACACATTTTTTAACAACTTATTTTTACCAGATAAGAAATTACGGCATAAATTTTGTGCCAATATTTTTAAAATTAAACTTTATGTGAGATTTTTTTCAACCACTAAAACCAAAAGCAAACTATGAGAAAACTATTTTACGCTATCCTCTTATTACCATTTATTACAAATGCACAAACAATAAATGGAATTGTCAAGTCTGAAACCAGCAATCTGCCGATAGAAGATGCTAATATATATGCTCTGAGCAGTCAAATTGGAACATTAAGCAACGAGAAAGGCGAATTTTCACTTAACAACAGAGTTAACACAAATGATTCTCTTCAGGTTTCTCATATTGGTTATATCACGCTAAAAATTTCGATTAGAGATTTAAAAAATTCCAATTATATTATTTCACTGAAAGAAGATATTGAAACCTTAAATAATGTAGAAATTACAAATCATAAGGCAAAATTAAAATCCAAACTTAACTTTACTCCACTTGAATCTTTAAAAAATGTTCTTTATTCTTTTGGTTCTACAGTCATAAATGACAAAATTTATATTGTAGGCGGTGATATCAGCGAAGAAGAGAATGTACTAAACATTTTAAAAGAAAGAAGCATAAGCTATGACAACGATCCTAACTTCGAAAAAAAATATCGACAATTACTTCAAATGCAAGTAGCCAAAAAATTTTACAGAGAAGACTTGCTTATTTATGATCCTAAAACAGATGTATGGGAGAAATCAAATACAAAATTCAAGAGAAGAGCTTATCATAATGTAAATTATTACAACAACGAACTTTATGTTTTAGGAGGAAAAAGAATGTCTATAAACCAAAGATTTGAATATTTAGAAAACGAAATTGAAGTTTTTGATCTGAATAAAAATACAATTACTATTGACAAAACCAATCCTCATCCAGCAGCAGACTTTGCTTCTTTTGTCTACAAAGACAACATCATTGTTATGGGAGGCTCAATAAGATCAACCGAAAAAGGACTGAAAACTTTCACCGATAAAGTACATATGTACAATATCACTTCTGGATTATGGTATGAGCTAGAAAAAATGCCAATTGCCAAAGAAGTAAAAGGAGTTTTAATTGGCGATAAAATCTTTACCATTGGAAATCATGACAACAAAAATCCATCTGAGATTCAGAGTTTTGATTTAACAAATGAAACTTGGAAAAATGAAGCCACCTTGATCTCTCACCTAGAAAATCCCGCAATTACTTGCCACGATAATGACATTTACCTTTTTGAAGATGGGAAGCTGTCAATTTACAATACAAAATCAAAACAAATTAAAGAATACTTTGTTGATCTTCAATTAAGAAGTTCTACTATGCATTTTATAAATAACAAATTGTATATTATCGGAGGTTATTCATTTGGCTCGTTCATGAAGATTCCTTCATCAAAAGTGTACAGCATTTCTATTGACGAATTTGACACTACAGCACCAAACCGTATTAGAATTTTATCACAAAATAATGTAGTACAGGCAAACTAATATTAAAAAATTCAATCGAAAACCAAACTTATTCACTTTGAAAAAACTATTTTACATCATCATTTTACTGCCATTTATTATAAATGCGCAAGCAGTAAGCGGAATTGTTAAATCTCAAGTGACTAATTTACCGATAGAAGATGCCAATATCTATGCATTGCGTACTAAAATTGGGACTTTAACCAATGATAAAGGAGAATTTTCACTGAATAATAAAATAAAAACAAACGACACTCTTCAGATTTCTCATATTGGATATATTACATCAAAAATCGCTATTACAGATTTACATAAATCAAATAACAGTATTTCACTTGAAGAAGATATCGAAACACTAAATAATGTAAATGTTACTAAAAGCTGGTCGAAATTAAAATCTAAACTTGATTTTACAAAACTTTCTTCTTTAGAATACGGCATTTATTCTTTCGGTTCTGTAACAGCAAATGGCAAGATCTATGTAGCTGGAGGTGATACCAGCGAACAATGGAATGTTTTAACTACTATAAGATCAAAAAATACAGGCGGTGATCCCGCTAGATTTAGCGATCCTGACTACGTAAATAGATACCTGCTAGAATTAGGAAGTGATAGAGATAAAATTTTTTACATGGGAAATCTATTTATTTATGACCCAAAAACCGATTTATGGGAGAAATCAAATCAAAAATTTAAAAAAAGAGCTTATCATAGTGTAAATCTTCACAATAATACACTTTATATTTTTGGAGGAAAAAGGACTCCGATCTCTAAAAAACGCGAATATTTAGACAACGAGATTGAAGTTTTTGATCTTAAGACAAACAAACTTGTAATTGACAAAACCAACCCCCATAAAGCTGTAAACTTTGCTTCTTTTACTTATAAGGATAATATCATTGTTATGGGAGGCTCAATAAGATCAACTGAAAGTGGTTTAAAAACTTTTACAGATAAGGTCCATTTATACAATTTAACTTCTGGTTTATGGTATGAACTAGCAAAGATGCCAGTAGCCCAAGAAGTAAATGGAGTTTTGATTGGAGATAAAATATTTACAATTGGCAATACTGACAACAGGGGTTTTTCTGAAATTCAGAGCTTTGATTTAACAAATGAAAGCTGGAAAAATGAAGCAACTTTGCTTTGTCGACTCGAAAATCCTGCAATTACATACAATGACGATACCATTTACATGTTTGAAAACGGAAGACTGTTCGTTTACAATATAAAATCAAAACTAATTAAAGAATACCTTATCAAGCTTGAACTAAAATCTGCTGTAATGCATTTTTTAAATGACAAATTATACATCATTGGAGGATATGATTTTACCAATTACATAACATCTCCTTCATCAAAAACATATAGCATTTCTCTGGATGAATTTGATACCACAAGACCTAATCTAATTAGAGTTTTATCACAAAATAATTTAGCCAAGGCAAACTAATTTTAAAAATAATCAAATCATCAAAATAAAAATGCCCTGTTCGTACAGGGCATTTTTGCAATATATAGAAATCTAATTATTAAGCTTTTCCAGCTGCAATTAAGTTTAATGCAGAACCTGCAACAAACCAGCCAATTTGCCCTTCGTTATAGGTATGGTTAGCCAAGATGACATCTTTGGTTCCATCTGCGTGAACAAATTCTAATGTTAATGGTTTTCCTGGAGCAAACTCTGTTAAATCTAAGAAATTGATCGTGTCATTTTCTTGGATTTTATCATAATCTGCTTCATTCGCAAATGTCAATCCTAAAAGACCTTGTTTTTTAAGGTTGGTTTCATGAATACGAGCAAATGATTTTACCAATACCGCTTTCACCCCTAAGAAACGAGGTTCCATAGCAGCGTGCTCACGAGACGATCCTTCACCGTAATTGTGATCTCCCACAACAATTGACGGAACTCCAGCCGCTTTGTACGAACGAGCTACAGCAGGAACTGCATCGTATTCTCCTGTCAATTGATTTTTAACTGAGTTTGTTTTTTGGTTAAATGCGTTTACCGCACCAATCAGCATATTATTTGAAATGTTATCCAAATGTCCGCGGAAACGCAGCCAAGGCCCAGCCATAGAAATATGATCTGTTGTACATTTTCCGAATGCTTTAATCAACAACTTAGCACCCGTAATATTTTTTCCGTCCCAAGCATTAAACGGAGCTAATAATTGTAAACGCTCTGATGCTGGATTTACTACTACCTCAACACCCGAACCGTCAGCAGCCGGCGCTTGAAAACCTGGATCTTCTGCATAGAAACCTTTAGAAGGAAGTTCGTCTCCTGTTGGGATTTCTAGCATTACTTCTTCACCATCTTCGTTTATTAATTTATCTGTCAATGGATTAAAACCTAAATCTCCCGCAATTGCCAGCGCAGTAACCAATTCTGGTGAACCAACAAAAGCTAAGGTATTTGGATTACCATCTGCACGTTTGGAGAAGTTACGGTTGAAAGAATGAACAATGGTATTTCTTTCTTCTTTCTCTGCTCCTTCTCTATCCCACATACCAATACATGGTCCGCAGGCATTAGCAAAAACAGTTGCTCCAATTTTATGAAAAGTATCAATAAATCCGTCTCTTTCAATAGTAGAACGCACTACTTCAGAACCTGGAGTAATGGTAAACTGTGCTTTAGTTTTTAAATTTTTATCTGCAACTTGTCTGGCTAATGAAGCCGCGCGAGAGATATCTTCGTATGAAGAGTTGGTACAAGAACCAATTAAACCAACCTGAATTTGTAATGGCCAGTTATTTTTAATGGCCTCTTCTTTCATTTTAGAAATCGGCGTTGCTAAATCCGGCGTAAAAGGACCATTTAAATGCGGCTCTAATGTTGAAAGATTGATCTCGATAACTTGATCAAAATATTCGTGCGGGTCTGCATATACTTCCGGATCTCCTGTTAAGTAAGAAGCTACTTTATCCGCAGCATCGGCAACATCGGCTCTGTTTGTAGAACGCAGGTAACGACTCATAGAATCATCGTAACCAAAAGTAGAAGTTGTTGCGCCAATTTCAGCCCCCATATTACAAATGGTTCCTTTACCTGTACAAGACATTGCAGTAGCACCTTCACCAAAATATTCAACGATAGCACCAGTACCGCCTTTTACAGTCAGAATACCGGCAACTTTAAGAATTACATCTTTTGGAGCTGTCCATCCTGATAATTTACCCGTCAATTTTACTCCGATTAATTTAGGAAATTTCAGCTCCCAAGCCATACCAGACATTACGTCTACAGCATCTGCTCCTCCGACACCAATGGCAACCATTCCTAAACCGCCTGCATTTACAGTATGCGAATCGGTACCAATCATCATTCCGCCTGGAAAAGCATAATTTTCTAAAACTACTTGGTGAATAATTCCCGCTCCAGGTTTCCAAAAACCAATTCCGTATTTATTAGAAACAGAAGACAAGAAATCAAAAACCTCATTACTTTGTGTTTTTGCTCTGGCTAAATCTGTTGCTGCATCAATTTTTGCCTGAATTAAGTGATCACAATGCACCGTTGTCGGAACTGCAACTTTTGCTTTTCCAGCGTGCATAAATTGCAGCAGCGCCATTTGTGCTGTTGCATCCTGACAAGCTACACGGTCGGGTGCAAAATCTACATAATCTACACCTCTACCAAATGCCTTGGTCGGATTTCCATCCCAAAGGTGATTGTACAAAATTTTCTCAGTCAAAGTAAGTGGACGACCAACTATTTCACGTGCTTTGTCAACACGCCCTGGCATGTTTTCGTACACTTTTTTAATCATTTCAATATCAAAAGCCATAAGTCTTATAATTGTTTTTGTTATTTTTTTGAACACGACAAGTTACAAAAAATACAAGAGTAATTAAACAAAAAGCCCGAGTTTATTACTCGGGCTTCTCAATTATTTTAACATTTATGTAATTACATAACCAACTGTTTGTTAGAAGGCGCAAACTTTGTTAAGTTAATACCGTCTACAGCTGCTGTATATTCTTCCATAGTTGGAGTTCTTCCTAAGATTGTAGATAAAACTACTACCGGCGTTGAAGAAAGTAACGACTCTCCTTTTTTACCTTCTGTATCTTCTACAACTCTACCTTGGAAAAGACGCGTAGAAGTTGCCATTACAGTATCTCCTTTAGCTGCTTTTTCTTGGTTACCCATACAAAGATTACATCCTGGACGCTCTAGATATAACATGTTTTCGTATTCTGTACGCGCTGCACCTTTTGGAGCATTATCGTCAAATTCGAAACCAGAATATTTCTGTAAAACTTCCCAGTCACCTTCTGCTTTTAGTTCATCTACAATGTTGTAAGTAGGCGGCGCCACTACAAGAGGTGCATTAAACTCTACTTTACCTTTTTGGGCTTCAACATTTTTAAGCATTTGAGCAAGGATTTTCATATCGCCTTTATGAACCATACAAGAACCGATAAATCCTAGATCAACTTTTTTCACACCACCATAAAAAGATAATGGTCTGATAGTATCGTGAGTATAACGTTTAGAAACATCCACATTATTAACATCTGGGTCAGCGATCATTGGCTCAAAAATCTGATCCAAATCAACTACAACCTCAGCATAATATTTAGCATTTGCATCTGGAGTTAACGCTGGTTTTTCTGCCGATTTAATTTCAGCAATACGTTTATCTGCTTTATTAATTAAGCCCTGAAGCACTTGTCTATCATTATCCATTCCTTTTTCGATCATGATCTGGATTCTGCCTTTTGCAATTTCCAATGATTCGATCAAAGTATCATCTTCAGAAATACAGATAGAAGCTTTTGCTTTCATTTCTGCAGTCCAATCTGTAAATGTAAAGGCTTGGTCAGCAGTAAGAGTCCCGATATGAACCTCAATAATTCTACCTTGGAATACATTCTCTCCACCAAACTGATGTAACATTTGAGCTTGAGTAGCGTGAACTACATCACGGAAATCCATATACCCTTTCATATCTCCTTTGAAAGTCACTTTTACAGACTCCGGAATTGGCATTGAAGCCTCACCAGTAGCCAATGCAAGCGCAACTGTTCCTGAGTCAGCACCAAAAGCAACACCTTTTGACATTCTTGTATGAGAGTCACCACCAATAATGATTGCCCATTCGTCGATCGTGATATCGTTAAGTACCTTATGAATTACGTCTGTCATTGAGTGATAAACTCCTTTAGGATCACGAGCCGTGATTAAACCAAAGTTGTTCATGAATTTCATCAATTTAGGAATATTAGCCTGCGCTTTTTTATCCCATACAGAAGCGGTATGACAACCTGATTGGTATGCACCGTCAACGATTGGCGAAATTACTGTAGCTGCCATAGATTCTAATTCCTGAGCAGTCATCAATCCTGTTGTATCCTGAGAACCAACAATATTAACTTCTACACGAACGTCTGAACCAGCGTGTAAAACTTTTCCTGGAGTGATACCCACAGCATTTTTATTGAAGATTTTTTCTACCGCTGTAAGTCCTTGTCCTTCAATAGAAATTTCTTTTGATGGAGCAAACACAGCTGGAGCTTCAATATCTAAAACTTTTGCTGCAAACGTCTGTAGTTTTTTACCAAATACAATAGCATAAGATCCACCAGCCTTAATGAATTCCATTTTCTGCGGCGTGAATGATTTCGACATGTCAATCAATTCCTGATCACCATTGTATAGTTTTTTTGTTTTTGTATTGATTGTAAGAACAGTACCTGTAGCAACAGAATAAGTCTGCTCAAGGATTGGTTCGTCATTTTCGTTACGTAAAACATTTCCTTCTGAGTCTAATTTTTTAACCCAGTTTTTAAGATCAACACCAATACCTCCTGTAACGTCAACCGTTGTAAGGAAGATTGGAGAAATACCGTTTGTTCCTCCAACAATTGGAGCAATATTTACAAACGGAACATATTTACTAGCTTGTTTACCAGTCCAAAGAGCTACGTTGTTTACACCTGACATTCTAGATGAACCAACACCCATTGTACCTTTTTCAGCAATTAACATCACACTTGCGTCAGGATGTTTTGCTTTTAAAGCTTCTATTTCGTTTTGTGCTTCTGGCGTAATCATACATTTACCGTGAAGTTCACGGTCTGAACGTGAGTGAGCCTGATTTCCAGGAGAAAGTAAGTCTGTAGAGATATCTCCTTCTCCAGCGATAAAAGTAACCACTTTAATTTCTTCTGCTACTTCTGGAAGTTTTGTAAAGAATTCTGCTTGAGCATAGCTTTCTAATATATCTTTAGCAATTACACTTCCGTTTTTATAGGCTTCTTTTAAACGATCTGTATCTGCATCGTAAAGAAAAACCTGTGTTTTAAGCACTTTTGCTGCTTCTTGAGCAACAGCAGCATCGTTACCTAATGCTAAATCTAGTAAAACCTCGATAGAAGGTCCACCTTTCATGTGTGATAATAACTCAAAAGCAAAAGCTGGAGTAATTTCTTCTACTAAAGATTCACCAAGAATAATCTCTTTTAAAAACTGAGCTTTTTCTCCAGCAGCGCTAGTAGTACCAGGCAAAGTATTATAAATGAAAAACTTAAGAGAATCATTGCGATATTCGTTATTCAAATCTTTAATTTGAGCAATAATTTCGCTTAATAATGCCGCATCATCGATTGGCTTTGGGTGAAGACCCTGATTTTTTCTTTCTTCAATTTCTTGAATGTAGTCCTTATAAATATTCATATTTTCTTGTAAAAGGTATTTTTTATTTTTTTGTATGCAAATTTAATGATTAATGCCGAGAACTAAAAAAAATATAATAGAACTCGCCTTTTCAAAAAATATTATTGTTAAAAAACGATTTTCAATGTAAGTTTTTGCGAATACCTCAATTTTGCTTTTAAAAAATGAATTATTGATATTTTAATATCTTTTCTTTAACAAAGTCGAAATTTAATGTTACGAACCAAGTAAGATTTTACCTCTGTTTTCATAAAGAATTGTTCTAAATTAAAATTTACAACGTTATAGTTTGCTGTTTTGGGACTAAATCAAGCTTTTTCGGATCCGTAATTCTTGGGTGAATTTAGAATTAAAAAAAGGTGAAAATATTTTTTGCTGTTTCATTAAAAAATTTAACTTTGCAATGCAAAGTACTTTAAAAATAAAATAACTTTATATGGAAACAAATCAATTAAATCGCTTTTGGAATGATAAAGCTGGAGTAAAGTTCAGTCTGCTGATCAGTCTATTCAGTATTACTCTTTTAATCTCCTCTCTGATAGCCAGTAAACTCGACTCTGAAACTTTTGAAAAAAGTTCTCTTATTAATATTTTGGTTCAAGTTCCATACGGACTCTTTGTTACTTTTAAAGTTTTAAGAAATCTTCAAAAATACCAGCACTTAATTCCTTTTTTATTTCTTAACTGGTTTATTGGCTGTTTCTCTCTAAATTTTCAGATGAATATTTTTGAAAACCTCCCAATTTGGGTTTATCTTTTAACTTTTATATTCTGTATAACTAATTTCAGTATTTACAATAAAGTCGAAAGCAGGCTTTTGAACAAAGCCTCTTACTTTCTTAATGGCTGTTCTATTTTATTGATTTTATATTATGCTGTTTTTCTTATTCCTATTAGCATCTTTTCGTTGTTTGGCATTATCGTTTTAGGCTTGGGTTTTTATGGTTTAGTTCCTGCAATTGTTTTTATAATTCACTCTTTAGTACTCATAAAACAATTTTCTTTAGACAAAAAAGACTTCCTGCCTTTTTGCTCCGGATTACTTGTAATAGCTTCAGGATTTCTAATTTTTACAATGTTTCTAAGCACTGAAAGCAAAAAAATAAACAACAGCGGCATTACCAAAATATTTGACAACAACGACGATCTTCCTTCTTACATTCGTATTTCGCAAAATTTGAAACCTAATTTTTTTAATGAAATTCTCCTAAAAAAAGACATCGTATATATGGCAACCGATAATTTTTTTAGCCTCAAGGGGTTTGACGGCTTTCGCAGAAATATTCAATATAATGAAAGAAAAACGCACGACCCTTTTTTAAACTTGGCTTTTTATTTTATCGAAGAAAATAACTTAAGTACAGACGATCAAATAAACATCTTACGTTCAAACTTTGACAAAAGACTTGAAGCGGAAGAATATCTATGGAGCGGAAAAGATTTAATTACAAAAAACATAAAAGAAGATGTCAAAATCTATCCAAACGATCGATTGGCTTATACAGAATTAACGATTGATGTAGCTTGTGAAAAGGACAGCTGGGGAGAAAAAGAGGCTATTTATTCTTTTCAGCTTCCAGAAGGTTCTGTCGCTACCTCACTGTCTTTATGGGTAAATGGTATCGAAAGAAAAGGCGTTTTGACTACTAAAGAAAAAGCAAAAGCTGCGTACAATAAAATTGTTGGTGAAGAGGCTCGAGATCCCTCTTTGATGCAATGGAAAGAAGGAAACAGAGTAACAGTAAGAATTTTTCCTATTACTGAAGACTTGCCTCGAACTTTTAAATGTGGTTTTACAACTCCTTTAAAAGCAAAAAACAATATTTTAACTTATGAGAGCCTTAGCATAAAAGGCCCCAATATTAATAATGCCTCTACAGTTTCAAGAATTCAAACCAATGATAAAACCGCTTTTAAAGCGACAAAAGATTTCGAGCTTTCTGATACTTACTACATCAATACAACAACTGGATTAGAAAAATGGCAGGCAGAAGTTGCCGTAAAACCAAAAAATGCAAGCAGCTCTTTTATATGGAAAAATAAAAACTACGAAACAAAACCCTTAGTTCGAGAAAAAGTTGTTTTTACGCCAAGCGAAATTATTATGGATCTTAACAACGAATGGGAAATCAGCGAAATAGAACAGATCTTACACCTAAAAAACAAGACTTATTTTGTTTTCAATAATGGAATTAAACAGGAAATTAATCTCTCCAATTATCGAGAATTATTTTATGATTTGAAAAAATTAAACTATTCTCTTCTGCCTCTTTTTGATCTGAAGAATAACAGTTTAGTCATTACAAAATGCGGCAATTTTTCTCCAAACTTTGAAGAACTTGAGACTTCAAAATATTTGCAAAAGATTAAAACTAGTGTGAAAGATAAAAATATTAAAGTCATTAATATTTCCGAAAACGTAAATCCGTTTTGGCAGACCATAAAAGAACAGCGATATGTAAGTTATTTTCAAACGGACATCAATAACAGCAAAGCTCTTATCGCTAACAATTATTTCATAAAATTTAAAACTGAGCACAACAGTATCAACTTAGAAACAGCTGGAATTTCTATTCACGAAAATCCCGAAACGAACCAAACATCCTTAAAAGGTTCTAACCATTTGTACAGAATGTTTTGTTTCGGAAAAGTTCTCAACGATCAGATCAGAATTCAGAACGACAGTCTTGCGCAAAACCAATATGTTGAACTGGCAAAAGATGCCAATATCGTCACTCCTATTTCATCTTTGCTTGTTCTGGAAACAGATCGTGACTATGAAGATAATGGAATCGAAAAGAATATCGATACTTTAGGAAATGCATCCATTAACAATGATGGGGCAGTTCCAGAACCATACGAATGGGCCATGATTATTATCGGATTGACCATAATTTTAATGTATTACAGAAAACAAAAAGCCATTAGTTAATGAAGGATTTTATTTTGAAAAACAAATCAATTCTTTTAGGGTTGTCAGCAATTTTATTACTTTTTATAATAAATTATAAAATTCTGATTATTAGTGCAAACCACGATTTCTTTGGAATTGTGGTTTCACTAGGCCTTTTTATAATCGGCGGCAGAAAAACCAATTTTAAGATCAATTATCTCGTATTTACTTTACTTCTACTATTTGAATTTGTAAGTTATAGATTGCTTACAAAATCGGTTCACTTTTTGGCTTTACTTTTATTTCTATGCTTAGTTTTTCATTATTTCACCCAAAAATTTTCGTTCATTGCTTTTATCTGCCTGCTGCTTTTCTCTACGTTATTCAATACTTTTTTCATTCACCTTACCACAGAGATCAAACAAAACCTTTGCTATGTAGTCTACTTAACATTAAAAAACTTCATTGTTGTAGATAAAATTGAGGGTGTAAATTTCTATATCAATCAATCTAAAATAACAATTGACACTGCCTGTATGGGATTATCAATGTTTAAAACAGGTCTATTATCCTCTGCCATTTTGATGACTCTTGAAGAAAAAAAGCAAAAAAGAAATTACACAATCGGTTCCATCATTCTTTTTTGCTCATTAACAGTACTTCTCAACTTAATAGCGAATTACTTCAGAATAATTACATTGATTTTTTTCGATTGTACTCAGGAAAACACACTGCATCACAGCATCGGATTAATTTGTTTTGTCATCTATCAAATACTGCCAATGCTTTTGCTTATTCGCTTTATAAAACCCAAAATCGAAGGTCAAAATGAAATCGTAAAACCTTCAAAAAATATTTTGGTTTTGATTGCATTCGTTGTGGTCTTAGCCGTTAGTATAAAAATGAAAAATGAAGACGTAAACGAGCCAGTTATTAAAATCCCTGAAAAATATGAGCACACTAATGGCTCTTGGGTAAATAATGAGGTTTACAAAATTAACACAGATCAAAAATTAATTTACATAAAAACCCCTTCGCATAACCCGCTGGTATGCTGGACAGGAAATGGCTACAACATTATTGAAACTAAAAAAATATTAAATGATAAAGACGAAATCTGGTTTAATAAAATGGAGAAAAACAAACAACTTTATTACTCCAGCTGGTGGTACGAGTGCAACGGCAAAAAATACACTTCATTTATTGAAGTCATGTTTTTGAAATTGTTTTATAACTCGCCAATTGTTTTAATAAACGAAACTTACAAACCTAATCTAAACAAAAAGACCTGATAAGTTATCAGGTCTTTTGTTTTTATAATAATTTCTGAATTATAATTTCTTCTGTTATTCCTTCTGCATCTGCTTTATAGTTTTTAATGATACGGTGGCGCAGAATTCCAATTGCTACCGCTTTTACATCTTCTATATCCGGCGAGAATTTCCCATTAAAAGCAGCGTGGGCTTTTGCTGCCAAAATTAAGTTTTGCGAAGCTCTTGGACCCGCTCCCCAATCCAAATAGTTTTTAACAAAATCATTTGTCAATGCATTATCAGGACGTGTTTTGCTTACTAAGCTTACGGCATATTCAATAACATTATCCGCAACAGGAATCCTTCTGATCAAATGCTGGAAATCTATAATTTCCTGAGCGCTAAATAACGGATTTATTTGTGTCTTTACATCAGAAGTGGTGCGTTTAACTACTTGTACCTCTTCTTCAAAAGTTGGATATTCTAATTTAATAGCAAACATAAAACGGTCTAACTGCGCCTCTGGTAAAGGATATGTTCCTTCTTGCTCAATTGGGTTTTGTGTAGCCAAAACAAAATAAGGCAGATCTAATTTATAATTCTGACCTGCAATAGTAACTGAACGTTCCTGCATGGCTTCTAATAAAGCAGCCTGTGTTTTTGGAGGTGTTCTATTGATCTCATCGGCTAGAATAATATTCGAAAAAATAGGTCCTTTAATAAATTTAAACTGTCTATTTTCGTCTAATATTTCGCTTCCTAAAATATCCGATGGCATTAAATCCGGAGTAAACTGAATTCTTTTAAAATCTAAACCTAATGCTTGAGACAACGTGTTTATCATTAAGGTTTTTGCTAATCCTGGCACACCTACTAAAAGTGCATGCCCGCCAGAAAAAATACAAAGTAAAATTTGATCTATAACGGCGTCCTGCCCTACAATTATCTTTGCTATCTCGTTTTTTAATTCGTTTCTTTTTTGAACTAAATTGTGAATTGCTGTTACGTCAGACATTTATGAAGTATTTAAAATTAAAAAGAGTTAATTCTATGAAATCATAAAACTAACTCTTTTTATTTGTTTAATAAAAATTATTTTTTCAACCAGTTATTTGCAAATTCGCAACTTCTGTATTCTCCAATAATTTTAATGTAAGTATCTTTAATTTTAGTATCAAACCATTTTGCAATCGCACTGATTTGTTTTTCTTTTAATGCTAATTCTTTAATTTTAGTATAATCTTTAGCATAATCTGCTGTATGCTCGTCGATTCTGTTGGTTACAGTAATCAGCTTATATGTTTTTTTACCTTTGTCGTCTGTATTCAACAGCGGTTGAGAAACTTCATCTCCTTTTAAATTAGAAACCGAACTGTACAAAGTAGGATCCATTTTTGTCAATTCAAAACGAGTATCTTGCGTTGTCGGGTTTACTAAAGTACCACCATTTGCTCTTGTTTCTTTTTCATCAGATTCAGTTCTTGCTGCATCTGCAAAAGTAATTTCCTTATTGATAATTTTATTTCTAATATTTGTGATTCTTTCTTTTGCCTCTTTTAAAGCAGCTTCAGAAACGGTTGGAGAAATTAAAATATGACGCAATTCTACTTCCTGTCCTTTTATTTTATCTACCATGATAATATGAAAACCGAATGTAGTCTCAAAAGGTTCTGAAATCTCACCTTCCTGCAAACTAAAAGCAACGTCTTTAAATTCTTTAACAAACGGTGTCTTTCTCGTCATTTTATAATAACCTCCATTTTTTGATGATCCTGGATCCTGTGAGTATAAAACAGCTTTAGTAGCAAAACTAGATCCTTCTAAAACATCTTTTCTAATGGCAATTAATCTATCTTTAACTTTTTGCTTATCTTCTGCAGAGACTTTAGGTTCAACCACAATTTGTGCTACTTCCATTTCGGCGCCAAAAGTAGGAAGTTCTTCTTTTGGAATTTTTTTGAAGAAATTACGAACCTCTTCTGGCGTAATTTCAACATCTTTAACAATTTTATCTCTCATTTCTGAGGCTAACTTTTGTTCTTTTAAGATATCAGAAAAATAAGTTTTAAACTCCTCTACAGAACTTTTTTTATAATATTTTACAACTTCATCAATATTACCAACTTGCTGTACCATATAGTTTAAACGGTCTTCCATCATGGTTCTCACTTCGGCATCACTTACTATAATACTATCTTGAATGGCTTGGTGCGCGTATAATTTATCTTCCAAAAGTTTACCCAGCATTTGGCATCTTGTAATATCTTTTATAGAACCGCCCTGAGCTGCAATTTCTAAAAATCCTTTATCAATATCAGAATCCAAAACAATATAATCTCCCACTGTAGCAATAATACCATCAATTTTTAGCTTACCGCCAGTAGGGGTTTCAACAGGTTTTTGAGCTACAGCATCTGGAATAATCTCTTGTGCGGTAACAATTGAAGTGAAAAAAAATGAAAAACAAACGGCCAGCATTAAGCTGCAATCAATTGTTTTTAGCTGTAATTTTTTTAATAACATTTTTAAAATTTTATTTGAATATAAAGACCTGCTTTAGATTTTTTGCTCGAAGCTATTTTTTACACGAGAATTAAATCAAACTGTATAAATAATTAACGTCTAGTTCTTTTATAACTTATAACGAACAAAAATAACAATTCAATTACATAATACAACTATCTGCTATACTATTAACAAAAAATTATAGGCTGTTATTGTAAAATACAAATACAGGAGTGAATCTAAATTAAAATTATTTTCTAATAAAAACATTTTGAAAGACTTAAAGACATTTTTCAACCTTTAAATCCGAAAGTTTTCAACACTATAACGTTTTCGTAATATAAATTTTTTCTTATAAATTAATTGAATTCAAAAATAACATACTTTAGATGCGTAATTATCATTTTTAAGGTGTCTAAAATAAGAATATCGTATTTAAAAACATCAGATTCAGTAATTACACACTTAACTATTTAACCGTAACCCAAACTATTATGAAAAAAACCAAAGGATTATTCTTTTTCCTAACCACGGCTTCTCTTATTTTCGGAGCTTGTTCTTCTAATGAAGTAAGCGAAATTGATTCAAAAGCTGCAAGTCAGCAGTTTAAAGTTATTAACGTAACCAATCACGACGGAAAACCTTTTAGCACAGGTATTTCCAACTCTTCAACTACAGGAAAATATGTTGACAATCCTGGAGGGGGTGTGATGATGCAGGCCTTTTATTGGGACGTTCCTGCTGGCGGAACTTGGTGGAATACTGTAAGCGGAAAAGTAACCGCTTGGTCGAATGCTGGAATTGGTTCTATTTGGCTTCCACCGGCTTCTAAAGCACAAAATGGAGCTTTTTCTATGGGATATGATCCTACAGATTATTTTGATTTTGGAGACTATAATCAAAATGGAACTACAGAAACGAGATTTGGCTCTAAAACTGAATTGGTAAGTCTAATTACGAAAGCCCATACCGAAAATATGAAAGTGTACGCTGACATTGTAATTAATCACAATAGTGGCGGACAATCCGAGGCAAATCCGTTTACAGGCACCAATACTTGGACGAATTTTGGCGCTGTGGCTTCTGGAAAATTTACACGTAATTATAATGACTTCTATAAAAACAGTTACGGCAATAACGATGAAGGCTCATTTGGCGGCTTTCCTGATTTATGCCATGCAAATCCTCATGTACAGGATTGGCTTTGGGTAAGATCAGACGGAGTTGGTAAATATTACAAAAATACCATGAAGTTTGACGGCTGGAGATTTGACTATGTAAAAGGATTTGGTGCGTGGGTTGTAAATGCATGGAATGCGAATGTAGGAGGTTTTTCGGTTGGTGAATTATGGGATTCAAATGTTAATGTGCTAAATGACTGGGCCAATAATGCCAATAGTTCTGTATTTGATTTTGCTTGTTATTACAAAATGAATGATGCTTTTGACGGAAATAATTTAGCATTATTAAACGATGATATGATGTGGAAGCGCAATCCGTACAAAGCAGTGACTTTTGTTGCCAATCATGATACAGACGAAATTTCAAACAAATTATTAGCTTACTCCTATATATTAACTCACGAAGGCTACCCTACTATTTTCTACAGAGATTATGAAGAATGGCTTGATAAAAACAAATTGAATAATCTGATCTGGATTCACAATAATAAAGCAACCGGAAATACTTCAATTTTATATTCTGATAATGACGAATATGTTGCAAGAAGAAACGGGTACAACGGAAATCCTGGTTTGGTAGTGTATATTAACAACTCTGATGCTTGGCAGGAACGATGGATTCAGACCAATTGGGCAAACACACAGATTAAAGATTTTACAGGAAACTCATCTTGGTACCCAACTACTCAAGCAGACAAATGGGTAAAAATACAATGTCCTCCAAAAGGATATTCAGTTTGGTCAATTAATCAGTAATTTAAAATGACTATTCTAAAGGCTGTTCTTTTTGAGCAGCCTTTTCTTTTTAGTTGTGTCGCAGCCAAAAAACTTCTCTTGAATGATAAGCAAGGCTTTAAATTTACGAAGTGAATATTTTTATTAAGCCGTAATTAATAGTACTTTTGCAACCTATTTATACGAAATATGAGCTTTTTAAAAGAAATACAACGCAGAAGAACATTCGGAATTATATCGCATCCCGATGCTGGTAAAACAACATTAACTGAAAAATTACTGTTATTTGGAGGTGCAATTCAGGAAGCTGGTGCGGTAAAAAACAATAAAATTAAAAAAGGAGCAACATCTGATTTCATGGAAATCGAACGCCAAAGAGGTATTTCGGTTTCAACATCGGTACTTGCTTTTAATTATAAAGACAAAAAAATCAATATTCTTGATACTCCAGGACACAAGGATTTTGCTGAAGATACTTTTAGAACTTTAACTGCTGTAGACAGTGTTATTGTGGTTATTGACGTTGCAAAAGGGGTTGAGGAACAAACAGAGAAATTGGTTGCAGTTTGTAGAATGCGTAACATTCCGATGATTGTTTTCATCAATAAATTAGACCGTGAAGGTAAAGATGCTTTCGATCTAATGGATGAAGTAGAACAAAAACTAGGTTTAAAAGTTACGCCTTTAAGTTTCCCTATCGGAATGGGTTATGATTTTCAGGGAATTTACAATCTTTGGGAAGAAAACATCAACCTTTTTAGCGGAGACAGTCGTAAGAATATTGAAGAAACAATTGCTTTTTCTGATGTTCAGAATAATCCTGAACTAGATAAAATTGTTGGGCAAAAGGCGGCTGAAAAACTTCGTGAGGAATTAGAATTAATTGATGAAGTGTATCCTAAATTTGAACGTCAGGATTATCTTGACGGAAAAATCCAGCCTGTATTTTTTGGTTCAGCTTTGAATAATTTTGGGGTTCGTGAATTGTTAGATTGTTTCGTAACAATTGCTCCTTCTCCAAGACCAAAAGATTCTGAAACTCGTTTGGTTGATCCTACAGAGGAAAAAATGAGTGGTTTTGTATTTAAGATTCACGCAAACATGGATCCTAAACACAGAGACCGTTTGGCTTTTATTAAAATTGTTTCTGGAACTTTTGAAAGAAATAAACCTTACTACCATGTTCGCCAGAAGAAAAATTTGAAATTCTCTAGTCCGAATGCGTTTTTTGCAGAGAAAAAAGAGATTGTAGACATTTCTTATCCCGGTGATATTGTTGGTTTACACGATACAGGAAACTTTAAAATTGGAGACACTTTGACTGAAGGTGAAATAATGAGTTTTAAAGGAATTCCGAGTTTCTCTCCAGAACACTTTAGATACATCAACAACGCTGATCCGATGAAAGCAAAACAGCTTGATAAAGGTGTTGACCAATTAATGGATGAAGGTGTAGCACAGTTATTTACCTTAGAGATGAATAATCGTAAAGTGATCGGAACCGTTGGAGCACTTCAATATGAAGTTATTCAATATCGTCTAGAGCATGAATACGGCGCAAAATGTACCTATGAGAATTTCCCTGTTCATAAAGCTTGCTGGGTAAAACCTGATGACGCTAAGAATGAAGAGTTTAAAGAGTTTAAACGTATCAAACAAAAATTCTTAGCCCACGATAAATACGGACAATTAGTATTTTTAGCCGATTCTGATTTTACTATTCAAATGACCCAGAGTAAATATCCAAGCGTTAAGTTGTACTTTACTTCTGAGTTTGATTAAAATATTATTTTTATTGAAATACTAAGGCTGTTTAATTATTTAAACAGCCTTTTTTCATGTCTTATATCAGTTCTAATCCTGATATTTTTATCATTCCCAATAAAATTTAATAGCGTCAGTATTTAAAATAATAATCTACTTTTGTTTAGTAAAAAATATTTTATAAAAACATAACCAAATCTAAATCATAAAAAATGAAAAAAATCCTTTGTACGATTACTGCAACAATTTTCACTATTTGTGCCGTTGCCCAAGAAATTAAAGTTAAAAATGATGAAGTAAAAATTGATGAAAAAGTAGTTGCTTACTTGGAAGGAAAGAAACCTAATTTTCAAGTTTTAAGTTTAGACAAACAATATACAGTGAGCGCTGAACTTAAATTTTTAGAATCTTCAGGTAAAAGATGGATGGTTTTAAAAAGTGCAAAAACAGGAAAAACAAATGAAGTTGATTATAAAAAATTCAACCCATTGAATCAGCAAAAAAGTGCCATGGAAGCATTTATTGATAAAGGGTTTTTAAGTTCAGAAGGTTTAAATACTGACGCTATTGAAAATTTTATAAATGGTGACGCTTCTGGAGTTTCAACCAAAATTAAAGAAGAAGCCGCTGCAGGAATAGAGAAACAAAAACGAATGGAGAGTTATCAAATTACAATTGATGATTCAGGATCAATATATAGTGCAGCTTCAAAAGATCCTAACAATAAAAACATTGGCACAATAAAAATTGCCTCAACAACAAGCCTTGGTGTTCAAAAATATGAAGTATTTGATTTAGACGGAAATTTGATTGCAACTTGGTATAACATGAGTAGTAAACATCCTGGTTTTGATGGTTATTTATACGAACAATTTATAACATATGACAGCAAAGTTTTTAAGGTAAAACCTGATACAGCTGGAGTATTGCAATATAAAATGAGTACAGATAAAACTGCTGCAATGATAGTAAAAGAATTAATGTTTAATGGATATACCTTGCAGCATCAAAGAGCTGGCAAATAATTAATTCTCATCCAAAAACAAGAATAAAACGTCTCAAATCACATTTTTGAGGCGTTTTTTTTTGACCAAGAATGTTTGTTAGCTTATGTAATGCTTATATAAATAGAAAGGAGCCATCTCATTATTAGACAGCTCCTTTTTTTATTTGAATTAATGCAACCTTACTAAGTCATTATATATCTCAAAAAAAATTCATTTATAAGGAATTACTAATTTAGATAAATCGTACAAAAAATCCTAATATAATCGATAAAGAGACGTAAAATCGGATTAACTGCATTTATAGATTTCATTACATTTCAAAATAAAAAAGCCCCTTAAAAAGGGGCTTTAATACTTTATGCTTGTCCCGCAGGACCAAAATTAAGCGGAATTGGTGCTTGCTCCGTTTCTTTGATCTCACCATGGGCTGCTTCAAATCTGTGGATGTTTTCTCCAATTGCTCTCAACAATCTTTTAGCATGTTGCGGTGTCAAGACAATTCTTGACTTTACCTTGGCTTTAGGAATACCGGGCATAATGCTCACAAAATCTAAAACAAACTCAGATGATGAGTGATTTATAATCGCAAGATTAGAATAAATTCCTTCTGCAATCGTTTCGTCTAGCTCAATATTAATTTGCTCTTGTTGTTGTTTCGGATTACTCATAGTTTCCTAAATTAATAAATATATTCTTCTTTATTAGCCATCATTTCGTTGTAATCGTCTTTAGATCCTACGATAGTGTTATCGTATTCTCTCATACCAGTTCCCGCGGGAATTCTGTGTCCAACAATTACATTTTCTTTCAATCCTTCTAGATCATCTACTTTACCAGCTACAGCAGCTTCGTTAAGTACTTTCGTTGTCTCCTGGAATGAAGCCGCAGAAATGAATGATTTAGTTTGTAACGAAGCTCTTGTAATACCTTGTAATACTGGTGTTGCAGTTGCAGTAATTACGTCTCTTGCTACAACAAGATTTTTATCATTTCGTTTCAATAATGAATTTTCATCACGTAATTCACGAGGTGTAATAATCTGACCTGGTTTTAATACAGCAGAATCTCCAGCATCTTCAACTACTTTCATACCATATAATTTATCGTTTTGAACGATAAAGTCTTTAGTGTGAATTAATTGATCTTCTAAGAATAATGTATCTCCTGGATCTTGAACTCTTACTTTACGCATCATTTGACGAATAACTACCTCAAAGTGCTTGTCATTAATTTTTACCCCTTGTAAACGGTAAACCTCTTGAATTTCATTTACCAAGTACTGTTGAACAGCAGCCGGTCCTTGAATTCTCAAGATATCGTCTGGTGTAATAGCACCGTCAGACAATGGAACTCCCGCTCTTACGAAGTCATTTTCTTGTACTAAGATCTGGCTGGAAAGTTTAACTAAATACTTTTTAATCTCACCAAATTTAGATTCGATAACGATCTCACGGTTACCTCTTTTGATTTTACCGAAAGATACAACACCATCAATTTCAGATACAACTGCTGGGTTTGAAGGGTTACGAGCCTCAAGAAGCTCCGTAATTCTTGGTAAACCTCCCGTGATATCTCCTGCTTTAGAAGAACGACGTGGAATTTTTACTAATACTTTACCTGCTTTAATTTTCTCACCATTCTCAACCATAAGGTGTGCACCTACTGGTAAGTTGTATGAACGAATCAATTCTCCTTCTTTACCGTAAACCAATAAAGTTGGGATTAATTTTTTGTTTCTTGCCTCAGAAATCACTTTTTCCTGGAAACCAGTCTGCTCATCGATCTCAACCATGAACGATTGTCCTTGCTCTAAATCTTCGTAAGCAATCTTACCAGTAAACTCAGAAACAATTACACCGTTATATGGATCCCACTTACAGATTACAGTTCCTTTAGCAACAGTATCTCCGTCATTTACAAAAATACTAGATCCATAAGGAATGTTATGTGTATTTAAAACAATTCCAGTTTTCTCGTCAACCAATTTCAACTCAGTTGAACGTGAAACTACGATATCAACAGAGTTTCCTTCTCCGTCTTCTCCTTTAACTGTTTTTAAATCTTCAATTTCTAATCTACCGTTGAATCTTGTAACAATACTAGACTCTTCAGAGATACCTCCAGCAACCCCTCCAACGTGGAACGTACGAAGTGTCAACTGTGTACCTGGCTCACCAATAGACTGAGCTGCAATAACTCCGACAGCTTCACCTCTTTGTGTCATCTTACCAGTAGCTAAGTTTCTACCGTAACATTTAGCACAAATACCTTTTAAAGCTTCACAAGTTAATGGAGATCTAACCTCTACTTTTTCAATTGGAGAAGCTTCGATCGTTCTCATAATTGCTTCAGTAATCTGCTGTCCAGATTGAACCATTACTTCATTAGTAAGCGGATTAATTACATCTTGTAATGCAACACGTCCTAAAATTCTTTCTCCTAATGATTCAACGATTTCCTCATTTTTCTTCAATGCAGCTACTTCAACACCTCTTAAAGTTCCACAATCTTCGATGTTAACGATAACATCTTGAGAAACGTCATGAAGCCTTCTTGTTAAGTAACCAGCATCGGCCGTTTTAAGAGCCGTATCCGCAAGACCTTTACGAGCACCGTGAGTAGAAATGAAGTACTCAAGAATCGAAAGGCCTTCCTTAAAGTTAGAAAGAATCGGGTTTTCAATAATCTCACCACCACCGGCAGTAGATTTTTTAGGCTTAGCCATCAAACCACGCATACCTGTTAACTGACGAATCTGCTCCTTAGAACCCCTCGCCCCAGAGTCAAGCATCATATATACAGAGTTAAAACCTTGCTGGTCTTCTCTAATATTTTTCATTGCTAATTCTGTTAACTGAGCATTCGCAGAAGTCCATACGTCAATAACTTGGTTGTAACGCTCGTTATTGGTGATAAGACCCATGTTATAGTTGGTTGAGATACCTTCAACTTGCTCTCTGGCATCTGCAATCAATTTAGTTTTTTGTTCTGGAATTCTAATATCACCTAAAGAGAATGATAAACCTCCTCTAAATGCGAATTTATACCCCATATCTTTCATATTATCCAAGAAAGCTGCTGTAGTAGGTACATCAGTCACACTTAAAATGTGTCCGATAATATCTCTAAGGTTTTTCTTAGTCAATACGTCATTGATATATCCAGCTGCTTCTGGTACTACTTCGTTGAATAATACACGTCCTGCAGTTGTTTGGATAATTTTGTACACTAATTCTCCAGCGTCATTAAAATCTTTTGCTCTAATTTTCACACGAGCATTCAATTCTAGTCTTCCTTCGTTTAATGCAATATTTACTTCTTCAGCAGAATAGAAAGTCAAATCCTGACCTAAAATAATGTGATCTTCTGTAGAAATACGCTCTTTGGTCATATAGTAAAGACCCAAGACCATGTCCTGAGAAGGTACCGTAATTGGAGCACCATTTGCAGGGTTCAATATATTATGAGACGCAAGCATTAATAATTGTGCCTCTAAAATAGCCTCTGGTCCTAATGGTAAGTGAACTGCCATCTGGTCACCATCGAAATCGGCGTTGAATGCCGTACATACTAATGGGTGTAACTGAATCGCTTTTCCTTCAATTAATTTAGGTTGGAATGCTTGAATACCAAGTCTGTGCAAAGTAGGAGCACGGTTAAGTAATACTGGGTGTCCTTTAATTACGTTTTCAAGGATATCCCAAACTACCGGCTCTTTTTTGTCAATGATTTTCTTAGCAGATTTTACTGTTTTTACAATACCTCTTTCAATCAATTTACGGATAACGAAAGGTTTGTATAATTCAGAAGCCATATCTTTTGGCAATCCGCATTCGTATAATTTTAACTCAGGACCAACAACAATTACCGAACGAGCAGAATAATCCACACGTTTTCCAAGTAAGTTTTGACGGAAACGTCCTTGCTTACCTTTTAAGGAATCAGATAATGATTTTAATGGTCTGTTAGATTCTGTTTTAACAGCAGAAGCTTTACGAGTATTATCGAATAATGAATCTACAGATTCCTGTAACATACGTTTCTCATTTCTTAAGATAACTTCTGGAGCTTTAATCTCCATCAATCTTTTCAAACGGTTGTTACGGATGATTACACGACGATATAAATCGTTCAAATCTGAAGTTGCAAAACGACCTCCATCAAGCGGCACAAGTGGACGTAATTCTGGCGGGATAACTGGAACCACTTTCATGATCATCCATTCTGGACGATTTTCGCGGTTTAAGTTAGACTCACGGAATGACTCAACAACTTGTAATCTTTTTAAAGCTTCAGTTTTACGTTGTTTAGAAGTCTCATTATTAGCGCTGTGTCTTAATTCATAAGATAAAGCATCTAAGTCAATACGAGCCAATAAATCCATAATACACTCTGCTCCCATTTTGGCAACAAACTTATTAGGATCCATATCATCTAAATATTGGTTTTCTTGCGGAAGAGTATCTAAAATATTCAAATATTCCTCTTCAGTTAAGAAATCTAATCTTTGTAATGATTCTCCATCTGCATTTTTAGCAATACCAGCCTGGATTACTACGTATCTTTCGTAGTAAATGATCATATCTAATTTCTTAGATGGAAGACCAAGGATATAACCAATTTTATTTGGAAGAGAACGGAAGTACCAGATGTGAGCAATAGGCACAACAAGGTTGATGTGTCCTACTCTGTCACGACGTACTTTTTTCTCAGTAACTTCAACACCACAACGGTCACAGATGATACCTTTGTAACGAATTCTTTTATATTTACCACAAGCACACTCAAAATCCTTAACAGGTCCGAAGATTCTTTCGCAGAAAAGTCCGTCACGTTCTGGTTTGTGCGTTCTGTAGTTGATAGTTTCAGGCTTTAAAACCTCTCCTCTTGATTCTTTCAAGATAGATTCTGGTGAAGCCAATCCGATAGAGATTTTATTAAATCTTTTTACCTGATTTTTATCTTTATTATTGTTTCTATTATTCATCATAGTTTTTACTATTGATTTATTTGCAATTAAAAAATTGATTTTAGATTTATAATCTACTCTTTAAAAGAAAAGAGTTAATCATTCAGCTACTACCTCGAGTTACTTCTCTAAACTCCAAATCTAATTTGAAGTGCTAATTATATATGCATATAAAAAATCGGAACGGGTTACGGGTATAAATCTTTAAAAACTTATATAAATGAGTAATCAGTCCCATTAAAAAATGAGACCGATTACAAAACTTTTACTATTCTTCTAAACGAATATCAAGTCCAAGACCTTTCAATTCGTGCATCAATACATTAAATGATTCTGGTAAACCTGGTTCTGGCATAGACTCACCCTTAACGATAGCTTCGTAAGTTTTAGCTCTACCAATAACGTCGTCAGATTTAACTGTTAAGATTTCACGAAGTGTACTTGATGCTCCATAAGCTTCAAGTGCCCAAACCTCCATCTCTCCAAAACGCTGACCTCCAAATTGCGCTTTACCTCCTAATGGCTGCTGCGTAATTAATGAGTATGGCCCGATAGAACGTGCGTGCATCTTATCATCAACCATGTGTCCTAATTTAAGCATGTAAATTACACCCACAGTAGCTTTTTGTGCAAAACGCTCTCCAGTTCCACCATCATAAAGGTATGTATGTCCAAAACGTGGTACGTTAGCTTCATCAGTCAAAGCGTTGATCTCGTCTAGAGAAGCACCGTCAAAAATTGGAGTAGCAAATTTTCTACCCAAGTTCATACCAGCCCATCCAAGAACAGTCTCATAAATCTGACCAATGTTCATACGTGAAGGTACCCCAAGTGGATTCAATACGATATCTACTGGTGTTCCGTCTTCTAAGAAAGGCATATCTTCATGACGAACGATTCTAGCAACAATACCTTTGTTACCGTGACGTCCTGCCATTTTATCCCCTACTTTCAACTTACGTTTTTTAGCAATATAAATCTTCGCTAATTTCAAGATTCCAGATGGTAATTCATCCCCAACTGTAATAGTGAATTTTTCTCTTCTTAAAGATCCTTGTAAGTCGTTCAGCTTAATTTTATAGTTATGAATCAAATCATTAACCATTTTATTTGTAGCGTCATCAGCAACCCATTGACCTTTGCTTAAGTGAGCAAAATCTTCTACTGCGTAAAGCATTTTTTGAGTATATTTTTTACCTTTTGGTAAAACTTCTTCACCCAAATCATTCATTACACCCTGAGATGTTTTTCCGTTTACGATCAAGAATAATTTTTCAACCAATCTGTCTTTTAATTCAACAAATTTAGTTTCGAATTCCATTTCTAAAGCGCCTAAAGCATCTTTATCCTGAGTACGTTTACGTTTATCTTTTACGGCTCTTGCAAATAATTTTTTGTCAAGAACTACACCGTGTAAAGATGGAGAAGCTTTTAATGAAGCATCTTTTACATCACCTGCTTTATCCCCGAAGATTGCACGAAGCAATTTTTCTTCTGGAGTAGGATCTGATTCTCCTTTTGGTGTAATTTTTCCGATCAAAATGTCGCCAGGTTTAACCTCTGCTCCAATTCTAATCATACCGTTTTCATCTAAATCTTTAGTAGCTTCTTCAGAAACGTTAGGAATATCGTTTGTTAACTCTTCGTTTCCTAACTTAGTATCTCTAACCTCTAATGAATAATCATCAACGTGGATAGATGTAAAAATATCATCGCGAACTACTTTTTCAGAAATTACAATCGCATCCTCGAAGTTGTACCCTTTCCATGGCATGAACGCAACTTTTAAGTTTCTACCTAAAGCTAATTCACCATTTTGAGTAGCATATCCTTCTGACAATACTTGTCCAGGAATAACTCTGTCCCCTTTTCTTACGATTGGTTTCAGGTTGATACTTGTACCTTGATTGGTTTTTCTAAATTTAATTAAGTTGTATGTTTTCTCATCAGCATCAAAACTAACCATTCTCTCGTCTTCTGTACGATCGTATTTAATAGTAATGATATTTGCATCAACATATTCAACAGTTCCATGCCCTTCAGCATTGATTAATACTCTCGAATCTGAAGCTACCTGACGCTCTAAACCTGTACCAACAATCGGAGCTTCAGGACGGATCAACGGAACCGCCTGACGCATCATGTTAGATCCCATCAACGCACGGTTCGCATCATCATGCTCCAAGAAAGGAATCAATGAAGCCGAAATTGAAGCGATCTGGTTCGGTGCAACGTCTGTATAATGAACTACATTTGGCTCAACAACTGGGAAGTCACCCTCCTCACGAGCAATAACATTGCTAGCTGTAATTTTACCACTTTCATCCATTTCAATGTTTGCCTGAGCAATCATTTTACCTTCTTCTTCTTCAGCACTTAAGTAAATTGGAGTACTTTCTAAATCAACTACACCATTAGTTACTTTACGGTATGGAGTTTCAATGAATCCCATTCCGTTTACCTTTGCATAAACACCAAGAGATGAAATCAAACCAATGTTTGGTCCCTCCGGAGTTTCAATCGGACATAAACGACCATAGTGTGTGTAGTGAACGTCACGAACCTCGAAACCAGCTCTTTCTCTCGAAAGTCCACCTGGTCCAAGTGCAGAAAGTCTTCTTTTGTGTGTAATCTCAGCTAATGGATTCGTTTGATCCATAAATTGAGACAACTGGTTAGTACCAAAGAAAGAGTTGATAACCGAAGATAATGTTTTAGCATTAATCAAATCGATTGGTGTAAACACCTCGTTATCTCTAACGTTCATTCTCTCACGAATAGTTCTAGCCATACGTGCTAAACCAACACCGAATTGTTGAGACAATTGTTCACCAACTGTTCTAACACGACGGTTTGATAAGTGATCAATATCATCAATCTCTGCTTTAGAGTTGATCAATTCGATCAAATATTTTACAATAGTAATGATATCCTCTTTAGTAAGCACTTGCTTATCCATTGGGATATCTAAATTTAATTTTTTGTTCATTCTGTAACGACCTACCTCACCTAAGTTGTAACGTTGGTCAGAGAAGAACAATTTATCTATAATACCACGAGCAGTTTCCTCATCAGGCGGTTCAGCGTTACGCAACTGACGGTAAATGTGCTCTACAGCTTCTTTTTCAGAGTTTGTTGGATCTTTTTGTAATGTATTGTGGATAATAGCATAATCTGCTTGATTATTATCCTCTTTGTGTAACAAAATAGATTTAACGTTAGAATCAATGATCTCTTCAACATTATCTTTATCGATAATAGTATCACGATCAAGGATGATTTCGTTACGTTCGATAGAAACTACCTCTCCAGTATCTTCATCAACGAAATCCTCATGCCATGTATTCAATACACGTGCAGCAAGTCTTCTTCCAATATATTTTTTGATACCTGTTTTAGAAACTTTAATTTCTTCTGCTAAGTCGAAAATCTCAAGGATATCTTTATCTCTTTCGAATCCAATAGCACGGAATAAAGTTGTAACAGGTAATTTTTTCTTTCTATCGATATAAGCGTACATAACACTGTTGATATCTGTAGAAAATTCTATCCAAGATCCTTTAAAAGGAATTACTCTGGCAGAATAAAGTTTAGTTCCGTTTGCGTGGAATGATTGTCCAAAGAAAACCCCAGGAGAACGGTGTAATTGAGATACTACTACACGCTCAGCACCATTGATAACAAAAGTACCGCTTGGAGTCATATAAGGAATTGTACCAAGATAAACATCTTGTACAATAGTTTCAAAATCTTCGTGTTCCGGATCTGTACAATATAGTTTCAACCTAGCTTTTAAAGGTACACTATAGGTAAGACCTCTCTCTATACATTCTTGAATTGTATAACGCGGCGGATCTACAAAATAATCAAGGAATTCCAATACAAAGTTATTTCTTGTATCTGTAATTGGGAAGTTTTCCATGAAGGTATTGTACAATCCTTCGTTGCCTCTCTCGTCTGATTTAGTTTCTAATTGAAAAAAATCTTTAAAGGATTTAACCTGAACATCTAGAAAATCCGGATAGTCAGGAATATTTTTTGTAGAGGCAAAATTCAATCTTTCAGTCTGATTTGTTATCATCAATGAACAAAATTTTGATTAAAAAAAAGTAGATTTTTGTGTAAAAACACATTGTTTAATTTATACTTTCTTTTTAAAATCAATACATCTTTAAAAATAAACGAAAATTCTAAGTTTAATTTTTTTTCTTCGTATTGATCAAAAACTCTATGTATTTTAAACTATTTGCTAATAAAATTTTATATATTTTATTATACGAAAAATGGTTTAGGCCATTGAGCTTATGACTCAAGACCTAAACCTAGTTTTAAAACTGAGTTAAATTATTTAAGCTCAACTACAGCTCCAGCTTCTTCTAATGATTTTTTAAGACCTTCAGCCTCTTCTTTAGAAACACCTTCTTTTACGTTTGATGGAGCACCGTCAACTACATCTTTAGCTTCTTTAAGACCTAAACCTGTAAGTTCTTTTACTAATTTCACAACTGCTAATTTAGAAGCACCAGCTTCTTTCAATACAACTGTAAATTCAGTTTGTGCTTCTTCAGCAGCACCTTCTCCACCACCAGCAGCAACTACTACAGCTGCAGCAGCAGGCTCGATACCATACTCATCTTTTAATATTGTTGCTAATTCGTTAACTTCTTTAACTGTTAAGTTAACTAATTGTTCTGCGAATTGTTTCAAATCTGCCATTTTCTCTATCGTTTAAAATGATTTGTAAAAAATATAATTTAATTATTGTGCGCTAATTAAGCTACAAGGAAATAAGCTCCCTTGTTTTGATTATTATGCTTCAGTTTCTTCTTCGCTTCCAGCGAATTTGTTTTGTAAAGCAGAAATAATTCTTTGAGCTGGAGATTGTAATAATCCAATAATTTCTCCAAGTAACTCTTCTTTTGATTTGATAGTTGCTAATGCATCTAATTGGTTATCTCCAATATATACTTCAGAATTGATGTATGCTCCTTTTAAAACTGGTTTATCAGATTTCTTACGGAAATCTTTGATAATTTTTCCAGGTGCGTTAGCAACATCAGAAATGAAAATAGCACTGTTACCAGTTAAAACTGTAGGTAAATCACCATAATCATTAGCAGAAGCTTCCATTGCTTTTGCAAGCAAAGTGTTCTTTACAACTTCTAATTTGATACCTGCTTTAAAACAAGCTCTACGTAAGTTTGAAGTTGTTTCTGCGTTTAAACCAGAAATATCAGATACATAAATGATATTTGTACCAGCTAACTGCGCAGTTAAATTTTCAATCGCGATTGATTTTTCTTCTCTAGTCATACTAAAAATTTTTAACTACCAATTATACTGCCTTTGGGTCTAATGCAATAGCAGGACTCATAGTGCTTGTAAGGTGAATACCTTTGATGTATGTACCTTTAGCAGCAGTTGGTTTAAGTTTTATTAATGTTTGAATAATTTCGTGTGCGTTGTCAACAATTTGCTCAGCTCCAAAAGAAACTTTACCAATTCCTGCGTGAACGATACCAGTTTTATCAACTTTAAAGTCAATTTTACCAGCTTTAACCTCTTGAACAGCTTTTGCAACATCCATAGTTACAGTACCTGTTTTAGGGTTTGGCATTAAACCTCTTGGTCCTAAAATACGACCTAATGGACCTAATTTACCCATAACAGCAGGCATAGTGATGATTACATCAACATCTGTCCAACCGTCTTTAATTTTTTGTAAGTAATCGTCAAGACCAACGTGATCTGCTCCAGCTTCTCTAGCTTCCGCTTCTTTGTCTGGAGTAACCAATGCTAATACTTTAACGTCTTTACCAGTTCCGTGAGGTAATGTAACTACACCTCTAACCATTTGATTCGCTTTTCTTGGATCTACACCCAAACGAACTGCGATATCAACAGACTCATCAAATTTTGCAGAAGCAACAACTTTCAATAATGCCGCAGCATCTTTTAGAGAGTATAATTTGTTCTTTTCAATTTTTGAAGCAGCCTCTTTTTGCTTTTTTGTTAATTTTGCCATGTCTTTTTCTTAATTAAAAAGGAGCATCTCCTGATACAGTTATACCCATAGATCTAGCTGTTCCAGCGACCATACTCATTGCTTTTTCGATTGTAAAAGCATTTAAGTCTGGCATTTTGTCTTCAGCAATAGTTCTAATTTGTTCCCAAGTAACACTAGCTACTTTTTTACGATTAGGCTCACCAGAACCAGATTTTAGCTTTGCAGCTTCCATTAACTGAACCGCTGCTGGAGGAGTCTTAACAACAAAATCGAATGATTTGTCTTTGTACACAGTGATTTGCACTGGACAAATTTTGCCAGGTTTATCCTGAGTTCTAGCATTAAACTGCTTACAGAACTCCATGATGTTTACCCCAGCAGCTCCTAAAGCAGGTCCAACCGGTGGCGACGGATTCGCAGCACCTCCCTTAACTTGTAGTTTAACTACCTTACTAATTTCTTTAGCCATTTTTAAAAAATTTAACACTGTAATCAATGGAAGCGATTACAATGGTTATTATATATGTAACAAAAAATTATACTTTTTCAACTTGCATAAAACTTAATTCTAATGGTGTTTTTCTTCCGAAAATCTTAACCATTACTTCAAGTTTACGCTTTTCTTCATTGATTTTTTCAACCGATCCATTAAAGCCGTTAAAAGGTCCATCAATAACTTTGACAGTTTCTCCAACAGTAAATGGAATAGAACGAGTATCTGTACTAACAGTAAGCTCATCGACCTTACCTAGCATACGATTAACCTCTGAAAGCCTCAAAGGAACAGGCTCTCCACCTTTAGTTTCTCCTAAAAAACCAATAACACTTGTAATTGACTTAATAATATGAGGAATCTCTCCAACCAGGTTCGCTTCAATCATTACATATCCAGGAAAGTAAACTTTATCCTTAGACAATTTTTTCCCTTCTTTTACAGTTACTACTTTTTCAGTTGGAACTAAAACTTGAGAAACATAATCTTCCATACCCAGCCTAGCTATTTCAGTCTCGATATAAGCTTTCACTTTATTCTCTTGACCACTAACAGCTCTAACTACATACCATTTTTTCACATTATTATCTGCCATCACAAAAAAATTACGCTTTTAACCAGTTAAAAAATCCAGCCAAAGCTTTAGCAAATAATTCGTCAACTCCCCAAGTTGCTAAGGCAAACAGAACAGAAAATACAGCTACAACAATTGTTAATTTCTGAACTTCAGCCCAAGCTGGCCAAGTAACATTCGACTTTAACTCTTCGAAGGCCTCTGATAAATAATTAGTAACTTTTGTCATTTGATCTATTTTTTATTGCACGGGCGGAGGGATTCGAACCCCCATCAACGGTTTTGGAGACCGCTATTCTACCCTTGAACTACGCCCGTAATTAAAAGCCAGTGATATCAGTTAAGAAAATCAACTGGCTTTTTATAATTTTTATAGGATTATCCTATGATTTCAGTCACCTGACCTGCACCTACAGTTCTACCACCTTCACGGATAGCAAAACGTAAACCTACGCTCATTGCGATTGGGCTTAATAAAGCAACATTGATAGTCAAGTTATCTCCTGGCATTACCATCTCTACTCCTTCTGGTAAAGTAATAACTCCTGTTACGTCAGTTGTACGTACGTAGAACTGTGGACGGTAGTTATTGTGGAATGGAGTATGACGTCCACCTTCTTCTTTTTTCAAGATATAAACCTCAGCTTTGAAAGTAGCGTGTGGTTTTACTGATCCTGGCTTAATGATAACCATTCCTCTTTTGATAGATTCTTTATCAATACCTCTTAACAATAAACCTACGTTATCTCCAGCTTCACCTCTATCAAGGATTTTACGGAACATCTCAACTCCTGTAATAGTAGAAGTTAATTTATCAGCTCCCATACCAATGATTTCAACAGCATCACCTGTATTAGCAATACCAGTTTCGATACGACCTGTAGCAACAGTTCCACGACCTGTAATTGTAAATACGTCTTCAACCGGCATCAAGAATGGTTTTGCTACGTCACGCACTGGCTCTTCGATCCAAGCATCAACAGCATCCATTAATTCAATGATTTTTGGTACCCAAGCAGGATCATTATTCAATCCTCCTAAAGCAGAACCTTGAACTACAGGACCATTATCTCCATCATATTCGTAGAAAGATAATAAATCTCTAATTTCCATTTCAACAAGCTCTAACAACTCAGCATCATCAACCATATCCACTTTGTTCATGAAAACAACGATTCTTGGAATACCAACCTGACGACCTAAAAGGATGTGCTCACGAGTTTGTGGCATTGGACCATCTGTAGCAGCAACTACTAAGATAGCTCCGTCCATTTGAGCAGCACCAGTAACCATGTTCTTTACGTAATCCGCGTGACCTGGACAGTCAACGTGAGCGTAGTGACGGTTAGCAGTTTCGTACTCTACGTGTGATGTATTAATAGTAATACCTCTTTCTTTCTCCTCTGGAGCGTTATCGATTTGATCAAACGATTTTGCTTGACAGTAACCAGCATCAGACAATACTTTTGTAATTGCTGCAGTTAATGTAGTTTTTCCGTGATCCACGTGTCCAATTGTACCTATGTTTAAGTGCGGTTTGGAACGATTAAAATTCTCCTTTGCCATTTTACTTAATTTTTAATCTTAGTTATATATTAATTTTCAATTTCCTACTTACTTGAGCCAACTACGGGATTTGAACCCGTGACCTCTTCCTTACCAAGGAAGCACTCTACCCCTGAGCTAAGTCGGCAGAGAGTTCTGATTTCAGATTCTTGAATTTAGATCTCAGATTTTAAATCCAAAACCTACAATCCAAAATCTCAACTTCTTTTTTTTTGTGGGGAGAGCAGGATTCGAACCTGCGAAGTTCACACAGCAGATTTACAGTCTGCCCTCGTTGGCCGCTTGAGTATCTCCCCTTTAATAATTCACGACTATAAATTCCAGACTTTAGACAAAACCCAAAACCTTAAAATTTAAACACAAATTATTGTATTTCAATATTTTAAAAGAACACATTTCAAATCGTATTTGAAACTTTTCTGGAGCCGATAGAGGGACTCGAACCCACGACCTGCTGATTACAAATCAGCTGCTCTAGCCAGCTGAGCTACATCGGCGAATACATTAAAAAAGTCCGCTATTTCTAACGGACTGCAAATGTAGGTATTTTATCTTTTAATCAAAACATTTTTCGAAAAAAATTTCAATTAAATATGTGCTCTTATTTTTTCTTTCCTTTTTACAAGTAAACGTTCTAAAGATTCCGCCGAAAGCTCAACCGCCTCCTCAAAAGTTTTACACTGTTTCTTTACTAAAAAATCGTCACCAGGAACATTAATCTTTATCTCCACCATCTTATTCTCCTTATCACTCGTTCTTTCAACTTTTAAAAAAACATCAGACGACACTACACGATCATAGTATTTTTCTAATTTACCCATTCTTTCTTGAATAAAATCGACCAATTTTCTGTCAACAGTAAAGTTAACCGCATGAACATCTACCTTCATAATACAAATTTTAAGATTTAACATTTTCGAATTATTACTTATTTCTAGGATGCGCACCTTTATATACTTTTTTTAGTTCCGCCAAACTATTATGAGTATAAACCTGTGTCGATGCCAAACTCGAATGCCCTAACAATTCTTTAACCGAATTCAAATCTGCCCCATTATTTAAAAGATGAGTAGCAAAAGTATGCCGTAACACATGCGGGCTTTTTTTCACCTTTTCTGAGACCCTACTAAAGTATGAATTTATTAATCGATAAACAAAAGATTCGCTTAATTTTAACCCTTTTTTGGAAAGAAAAAAATAATCAGAATCCACCACCTCATTCAACGCTTCTCTCTCCTTTAAATAAGAACCAAGCTGATCTGCAACAATGGGCAAAACAGGAATTATACGCTCTTTATTCCTTTTACCCAAAACTTTTACCACTCCAGAATAAACATCAACATTCTTAACCATCAATCCTATCAATTCCGCTCGACGCATTCCTGTCATATAAAACATCTCAACAATAAGCTTATCACGAACCTCTTCAAAACCCAAAGGAGAATCTATCTGAACCAGCAAATCTTTTAACTCTTTTTCAGAAAAAGGGATTTGAACTATTTTAGGCGTCTTCAAAGATTTATGCTTCAACATCGGATTAACTTCAATCTGCTTCGTTTTTAAAAGAAATTTATAAAAAGCTTTCAAAGACGCCATCTTCCTATTTATAGAAACATTCAATACATTTCGATCAACCAAATCAACAATCCAACTCCTTATCTGACTATAACCTGCCTGTTCAATACCTTCTTGTTCGAAATTAGATTTACAAAAATCCTCAAAAGACAAAATATCACCCATATAAGCCTCAGCCGTATGAAGCGAGTATTTCTTTTCAAGCAGAAGATAATCACTAAAAGCCTCTTTATTTGTTTTCATATTTTAAAAATTAAGAACAAAAAAAACCGTTAGCATCAAAATTAAAACATTTTGATCACTAACGGTAATTATTTTAAAAAAGTCGTTTACTAACTTTCTAAACTATCTTTCAAGCCTTGAATGTAAGCCGCTTTTTGAATTTGAGCTCTTTTGATAACAGAAGGCTTAATAAAAGCAGTACGTGCTCTTAATTGACGAACAGTTCCTGTTTTATCAAATTTTCTTTTATAGCGCTTTAATGCTCTATCGATATTTTCTCCGTCTTTAATTGGTATAATTAACATAATATAGACACCTCCTCTCGTTAAGGCTGCAAATGTATATATTAATTATGAATTAGAAACTATAAATTTGTTTTTTTTTAGAAAAAAGAAAAGACAAATAGATTTATGACAGCTATTATTTATTCCTTGTTATTATTCTTTCAATAAATTTCTAGAAATAACCAGCTTTTGTATTTCGGTAGTACCTTCACCAATAGTACACAATTTAGCATCACGATAAAATTTTTCTACTGGATAATCTTTTGTAAAACCGTATCCTCCATGAATCTGAACAGCATCATTTGCGATTTTAACACAAGCTTCAGAAGCATACATTTTTGCCATAGCCCCGCTCAAAGTCACTGGTTTATGCTGCTCTTTTAAGAATGCCGCTTTATGTAACAATAGTTCAGAAGCCTCAATTTCAGTAGCCATATCCGATAATTTGAAGGCAATAGCTTGAAAATTACTTATAGACTGACCAAACTGATGTCTTTCTTTAGAATATTTTAGCGCTGCATTATAAGCACCTTTAGCTACACCTAACGACATTGCACCAATTGATATACGCCCGCCGTCTAGTATTTTCATAGCTTGAATAAATCCTTGCCCCACTTCTCCTAACCTATTAGCATCCGGCACTCGACAATTATCAAAAACTAATTCGGCTGTTTCGCTGGCACGCATTCCTAATTTATTTTCTTTTTTTCCTGATGTAAATCCAGGCATTCCTTTTTCAAAAACAAATGCAGTCATCCCTTTAGAATCTCCTTTTTCGCCTGTTCGAACAATCACGACGGCTATATCTCCAGAAATTGCATGTGTTATAAAGTTTTTTGCACCATTTACAATCCAGTGATCTCCATCTTTAACAGCAGTAGTATTCATACCTCCAGCATCAGATCCTGTATTGTGCTCCGTTAATCCCCAAGCTCCAATATGCTCTGCAATGGCAAGTTTAGGAAGCCATTTTTTCTTTTGTTCTTCATTCCCAAAAGTCAAAATATGATTCGTACATAAAGAATTATGCGCTGCAACTGACAATCCAATTGAAGGATCTACTTTTGAAATTTCTTCAATTACTGTAATATATTCATGATAACCTAATCCAGAACCGCCATATTCTTCTGGTACTAAAACCCCCATATATCCCATCTCTCCAAGTTGTTTAAATAGAGAAGTAGGGAAAATTTGGTTTTCATCCCAGTCCATTATATAAGGTCTGATATTTTTTTCAGCAAAATCTTTAATAGATTCTGCAATCATCAACTGCGTTTCATTATATTCAAAATTCATATGCTATTTTTATAACTTCAAATATAAACTAATTATTCTTGCTTTTTCAACAGGAAAACCTTTAATTTTTATTAATTCTTCAATATTAGCGAAATTTCCTTCCATACTTCGCGTAGTAACAATTTGTTTTGCTAATCCGTAATTAAAATACGGAAACTGACTGAGCTCTTTTAAAGAGGCTTCATTAACATTAATTTTTTTAATGTTATCATTTGGAATTACCTTAAAATGGTTATTCAACTCTGTAATAACTTCTGGAGAAAGTCCCCACACATCATTTAATTGTTCCATAGACACAAAGCAGCCCAAAACTTCTTTTTGCTTTAATATTCGTTTCGAAAGTCCCTCTCCAATTCCGTATATTTTTATTAAATCTTCTTGACTTGCTTCATTAAGATTCAAAATTGTAATTTTTTCTACTTTAGAAGTACTACTATAATTTCGTTTCTCTTTCTCTTGATTAAATTTATCATTTTTAACCCAATCGGGAAATTTAAACAAGGGCGCGATAACTGCTAATAAAGAATCCGAAATTTTAGTTACTTTTTGAAACTCTTCAGCAGAATTAATAAATTTATTTTCTTTCCTAAAAGCCAAGAGACGATCAATTTCTACGGTTGACATCCCAAGTTTATACCCTTTATAATCTGTTATATAATTGGGATTAAACAAATAAACTTTTTTTACTTCTTTATTTTTATCTAATTTCATAATATCAATTTCTGCCTGCAAAGCCATCCACTTTGTTTCTTCTGGATTATTGTGCGGCGGTATTTTGAAATCCGAAAAAAAATAAAAAAACTGCAGTAAAACGATAATTACAAAAAGAACTAAAATTCCTGTTTGCTGTTGCTTTGTAAATAAAAAGTAACGTTTTATTTGTTTAAAATTCATTATCAAAAAATAAAATTTTTATTGAATACTTACTATCTATTAAAATCGATAAATTTATTAAGAATTTTATTAAAAATACTTGCTTAATTACAAATTATCTATTCCATTACAAAAGCCCAATTAATTTAATGAAATTCAGCACTTGAAGAAAAATTCCTGAGAGTCTTACATTTTTTTTTAATCTTTTATAACTTAAAAAGAAATATTTGTTTTTATTTTTTACAAAAAACAATACATTTGGAGCTTAATAACAATAAACCAATATTTATAGTATGTCAATAATGAGAGTTAAACCAATATCTGCTTTTGAAGCAGATATGAAAAAAAGTGATTTAAAGAGGGTTTTAGGAAAATGGAGCCTTACTGCGATTGGAGTAGGTGCCATTATTGGTGGAGGAATCTTTGTACTTACCGGAACTGGAGCTTATTATCACGCTGGTCCAGCATTAGCAATTTCTTTTATTATCGCAGGTATTGCCTGTGTATTTGCTGCTCTTTGTTATTCTGAATTTGCATCAATTCTGCCTGTTGAAGGATCTGCTTACGCATATGCTTACGGTACAATTGGGGAAATTTTTGCCTGGATAATTGGCTGGGGACTTATTCTCGAATATGCTATGGGATCTATGACCGTCGCCGTTTCTTGGTCTGGTTATTTTAATAAATTACTCAAAATATTTGGCATTCATCTTCCTGACTGGCTTACAACAGATCCTGCAAGTTACACAGGAGAAGGTTTTTCTATGAATCTTCCTGCTTTCCTTATTGTAATTTTAGTTATTTCATTACTAATAAGAGGAACGAAAAGTGCCGCAAAAGCTAATAATGCTATCGTAATCCTTAAAGTTTCTGCTGTAATTTTCGTAATTGTTGCGGGTCTGTTTTTTATCAAAACTTCAAATTGGTATCCATTTATTCCAGATGCAACTCAAATTATTGAAAAAGAGACTACACATAATGCTTACGGAATAAGCGGTATCATCTCTGGGGCAGCAGCTATTTTCTTTGCCTATGTAGGTTTTGACGCTGTTTCTACTCAAGCTGGAGAAGCAATCAATCCTAAAAAAGATGTTCCTTTTGCTATTATTGCGTCATTACTAATTTGTACAACTTTATATATTCTTGTTTCATTAGTATTAACGGGAATGATGAATTATCAAGATTTTAATCCTCTAGGAAAATATCCTGAAGCAATTAAAGCGCCAGTTGCTTATGCCTTTGATATTGCAGGACAAGGATGGGCTGGTTCTATTATTACTGTAGCTGCCACTATTGGTTTAGTTTCTGTATTAATGGTAATGATTATGGGTCAATCTAGAATTTTCTTAGGAATGTCTAAAGATGGATTAATTCCTCCTGTTTTCTCTAAAGTAAATCCTGTTTCGGGAACTCCAAAAACGAACCTAATGATTTTGGGCGGAATTATTGCAACAGTAGCAGCTTTTACACCAATTAACAAATTAGCTGATATGACAAGTTTTGGAACTTTGTTTGCTTTTACAATGGTTTGTATCGCTGTCTGGATCTTAAGAGTTAAACAACCTGGATTAAACAGAACCTTTAAAGTTCCTGCATTACCTGTTATTGCTGTATTAGGAATTGCAATTAACACTTACCTTATTATTAATTTAAGTATAGATGCTCAATTATTATCTTTAGGCTGGCTTGCAATTGGTATTCTTGTATATTTTGGATACAGCAAGAAAAGATCTCGACTTAATAATGACAGAATTGAAGAATAAATTTTCATAGAAAAGCTCCAAATTAAATTTGGAGCTTTTTTTATAAATCAAACACAGAGGTTCTTTTTGATCTTATTAAATCTTTAAGTCTTATCCAAAATGCTAATGTTAGATATACCCCAAAACCCAATCCTGCGGTTACAAACGAAATGTAAATAAAAAACAATCGTACACTTGTGACCCGCATACCAAGTTTATCTGCCAATCTAGAAGATACATGAAAGCCGTATTTTTCAAAAAAGAACTTTAATCTTAAAATTGCCGACATCATTTAATTTTTAAAGGGTTTAAAGCAAAAGTACAAAATCTAAAACAAAATTTATCCCTTAAGCAGATTCATTCCAACGGCACATTTTAAACAGCCTTTTTTATTACAATATTCATTCTTAAGCTCTAAAAGAGACTGCGATTCAAAAGCATTTTCTGATGAAATGCCAAAAGATTCAAACTTATCTAAAATGGCATTTTTTTCTGAAGTAACTCCCATCATAAATGAAATCAGATTTTCTGAAATAGACTCACCAATGGTATTCGCATAAGTAAATTGAATTGGAATTATAGTATTGATAATTATCAAATCTAAAAAAGATTTGGACAAAAACTTTGACTTAAAAGAACTCTCTTTATCAAATTGATAGTGGGTCTGCCAATAAAGACCAGCCGAAACTTTAATCGTTTCATAAACTTTTTGAGCGGAATTCAAATGAATTATCTTAGAAAACAAATGCTGTTCTGTATGATATAAATTTGCAAGCTGCGAAAGTCTAATCGTCGGGAAATTATCTGGCCGATGCTTGAAGAATTCAACATTATCAACATATGCTTTTGAAATCTTATACTTGTCAACCAAATAAAAGTAGCGAATTTTTAAATCGATACAGTAGACATCTTGATAGTCTTTTTCTAATAATCCAGCAGTACCTAATAATAATGCTTCTAAATTTCCCAGCTCAAAACTTTCTTTTCTTATAATCGAAAAAGGAATTGCTTTAGCGATCTGTAAAAACGAATTTCCATTTGTATTTAAACCAAAATTCTTCGCCAATAAACAAAAAAGAACTGCTTCCCAATCATTCTCAAGTTCTAAAAGCAATTCTTTTACAAATTGAGATTTTCGCTCCAATCGTTCAAAAAACAATCTTTCCTGCCAGTTTTTAAAAGTAAAATTGTCTATTTGAGAAAGTTCTTTTTCGCAAAAAATCCAAGTCTTTGCAACCAGTAAAGAATTGTAAGAGGAAATAATGTCTTTTGATACATAATTTTTTAAAACTAAAACAGGAATTTCAGTGTTATTCCTCCTAAAAATGGTTGAATCATTTTCCCAAACCACATGCAGAATTACATTTTCATAAGCTTTATCCTTTTCATGAAAATGATTGTACCAATCAGATGCTTTTGTATGAATTTCAACATTTCCAGCCCATTTTTGATTCCCAATTATCAGCTGTGCATTAAAAAAATCCGGCCCCGAAAGTTCTAAATAATCTCCAGATCTTATAATGGTAATTGGCTCGTTCTGAGTTGTTCGTAAATTTGTTGTGTCAAATTTTTTAAATCTCCAGAGATAATGAATAAAATCTTCTCTCATTGTATTAGGCTTTTGAATTTTAAAAAATAAAAATACAAAATAAATTAAATAAAATCTTACAAATAAAATATTTTATAGACCTTAATTCTTAAAATAAAAACTAAAACAAATTTGATAATAAAGCATAAAAAAAGCCATAAATGAACTTTTATAAAACAATTATGGCTTTTTAAGAGTTAATATGGTCTTTATTTTATCGACCCAATGATATCGTATTTTGTAATAATATGATGATGTCCATTTTGTAAATCAACCAAAACAGCATCGTTTTCTTTTGTAAAAAGTTTCGAAACTTCTTCAATCGGCGTACCCAATTTCACAATTGGAAAAGGTTTTCCCATCACCTCTTTAATTGGTTTTTCGGCAACATTTTTATCAGCAACATAACTTCTGAATAAATCTGTTTCGTCAACAGAACCTACAAAACCATTAATATCAACTACCGGAATTTGAGAGATTTTATATTTTCTCATTCTTTCAATAGCATGTGAAACCAATTCTTCAGTTCTAACAACAATTAATTCTTTATCAATATGGTCTTTTATAACGTCTTCAGCTTTTGTTACATTTTCTTCTAGAAAACCACGCTCACGCATCCAATCGTCATTAAACATTTTTCCGACATAACGACTTCCCGAATCGTGAAAAAGAACCACAACAACATCATCTGGTTTAAAATGTTCTTTTAACTGCAGCAAACCTTTGATACATGCTCCGGCAGAGTTACCAACAAAAATTGCCTCTTCCAAAGCTATTTTTCTAGTATATACTGCAGCGTCTTTATCCGTCACTTTAGTAAATCCATCGATAAGAGAAAAATCAACATTTTTTGGTAAAATATCTTCTCCTATTCCTTCTGTTATATAAGAGTAAATTTCGTTTTCATCAAAAATACCAGTTTCATGATATTTTTTAAAAACAGAACCATAAGTATCAATTCCCCAAATTTTGATATTTGGGTTTTTCTCTTTCAGATATTTTCCAACTCCCGAAATGGTTCCTCCTGTTCCCACTCCAACGACAAAATGTGTAATTTTCCCTTCTGTTTGTTTCCAAATTTCTGGACCAGTTTGTTCATAATGAGCCAATGAATTCGACAAATTATCGTATTGATTAACGTACCATGAATTGGGAGTTTCTTCTGCCAAACGCTTTGAAACCGAATAATAAGATCTTGGATCCGTCGGCTCAACATCAGTCGGGCAAACTACAACCTTCGCACCAACTGCGCGAAGAATATCCATTTTTTCTTTAGACTGCTTATCTGAGATTACACATATTAATTTGTATCCTTTAATAATAGCCACCAGAGCCAATCCCATTCCCGTGTTACCAGAAGTACCCTCGATAATTGTTCCTCCAGGTTTTAATCTGCCGTCAGCTTCTGCGTCCTCAATCATTTTTACGGCCATTCTGTCTTTTACAGAATTCCCTGGATTAAAAGTTTCGACTTTTGCCAATACTAAAGCATCGATTTCTGCAACAATTTTATTGAGCTTCACCAAAGGTGTATTCCCAATTGTCTCTAAAATATTTTTTGAAAAGTCCATTTTTATTTAAATTTTGAATTTGGTCTAAAAGTCATAATCGGTTTTATTGGAAGAAATTCCAAACCAAACCAAATCGAATCACAAAATCACGATACGGATTATTAGGATCTGAATAATAATTACTCTGCGAAAAAGCAGCATTAAAATGTTCTGCTTTCAAATAAAATCTCGTCTGGCGAATTCTAGCATTTACAAAAAAATCAAAAGTTGCAAAATCTCCAATTTTCTTATCGGTCTGCACAAAAAATTCTGAGACTACAGGATTATAGCTGTCTCCGTAATATTTGGTAAAATAATTAAAAGTAAATCCAGTTTGAATATACAACGCTTTCTTAAAAAAGTAGGTTGAATAATACAATGTATTCCTAGTAACAAAATCTGGAACATTTAATATCAAATCTGACTGATCTACTTTTTGATACAGGAAAGTGTTGTCTAATGCAAATTTGCCAAATTTAAATTCCTTGTTTGCTTTTATTTCTAAATAATTAATTGCATTGCCATATTGTGCAGGCTCTATAATCTGAATCAAACTATCTTTCTGTGTAGCTGTTGTTTTATCTCTAAAGTATAGATGATCTTTTAAAACAGAATAGTGCGCTTGCAGATTAACCCATGGTGTCAATACTTCGGCACTTAAGGAATTAATTTTTTCGTTTTTGAAATTGTTTGCCCAGTTATACGCCACCCAGCTGCTTTGATACAAATTATAATTGTTATTAGGCAGTTTGTTAATGTTTCGGTATCTAAAATCAAACTTAATTTTGTCATTCAAATTATATCTTAATTTTGCATCAAGATCTGAAAGCGATTGATTTGTAATTGATCTTGAATAGAAAAAACGTCCGTTCCATTTATTTTTTTGATATTCGTATTGAGCTCCAAAATTATTAATCTGTAAATACAAATGATTTGGAATAATACTATCAGGAGCAAATACAATTATACGATTGTATTCATAATTTGACCTGTAATCATCAATAAAAAAGTTAAACTTCCCTAAGAGTGTGTTTTCGTAGGTGAGACCAACTCTATTATAGAGTTTCTCAAATCTAGTCTGATCATTAATATTACTTGTCAAGTAAGAATCTCCAAAACGCTGTACTTGCAAAGTATTCGTCGCAGTTTTAATTGAAGATGTTACGGTAGGCTGTTTGTACTCATAAAATTTATTTTCGTAATTCAATTGATGAGTTACGTATAAATTATTAGAAGCATTTCTTGGATTTATTCTAAAAGCATGATCAAAAAACAAACGTCTACCCTTTAAAAAAGACTCTGCATCAGTCAAAAAGACCTGTAATCTCTGGCGGTTTTTATAATCTTTATTATCACTTTCAAAATCCGAAGTCGTTGTGATACCTCCATTCTCCTCATTCAAAATATCTTGGTAAGTATAATGCGCATTTATTGCGTATCTTCTATCTGTGGTAGCATAGCTCGTTGTAAATCTAAAATTTCCAGCACTTACTAATTGATTGATGTAATCACCCTCAGACCTTAAACCTTTATAAGCAATTGAAAAATTAAGATTTTTTGAAACATTCAATGTAAGAAACGAATCTACATTTTGTCCTTTATTAATAGTAGTATTAAAAAATAATTCTGTTAATGGAGTTGCAGCTGAATAATAACGAATCTCATCAGCCTCCATATAATTAAAATGTTTTCCTTTAAAACCAATTTCAGGATAAGGCGAAAAACTAGTCAAACTATATTGAAGTGTATTATAAGTCTGTCCTATATTAGAAAATGGCAATAGTCCGAAAGTATCTTTCCTAAGATGATTTTGTTTGTAAGCACTTTTTAGGGTTAACGATGTATCTACATAAGTAGTATCGTGTTCTAGCGTAATAATTTGATACTGATCGATTGTTGCAATTTTTGCTTTTTTCTTTTTTACTGTATCTGTTATACTAGAATATTTTGTATTCATATCTAAATTATTCTTAGAAGCGTTTTTTTCTTGCGAAAACAATAAAGTTGGAACAACTAAAAGATATAGAAAAATGAATATTCTCATTTGATGGCTTTATATATAATTATTTCGATAAAATTTGTAGAGCAAAGGTAAAAGATAATCGCATATAAATAAAAAAGTATCTGTAAGTATTAACTTTTTTTTCAATAGCAATTATTAAACTGCTACAAAAACTCAAGAAGGAAACTTGACTGACTGCCAGCTTTTATTTTTTAATCTTCTAACTTTCTTGTTTATTATACTTCATCTAAACATTTTTCGAAATAATTTATTATCTAACAGTGCAAAAAAATATAAGCCTAAAAATAAAATCTACATACTTTATAGTTCCTTAATTATATTTGCAATTCAAAAATAACAATACAATGCTTTTATCCAATTTTTCAGGTTTTGTTTTAGAATCAGGAACCGATGAGGCTGGACGAGGATGTCTCGCAGGCCCTGTTACTGCAGCTGCGGTAATTCTTCCTCATGACTTTACGCATGCACTACTTAACGACAGTAAACAATTATCTGAGAAAACTAGATTTCTTCTGAAACCAATTATCGAAGAGCAAGCTTTAACCCACTCCGTTACACATCTATACCCAGATGAAATCGACGAAATAAACATTCTAAACGCTTCCATGAAAGGAATGCAGGAGTGCATTTTAAAATTAAGTCATACACCAGAATTCATTATTGTAGACGGAAATAGATCATTAAACTCGAAACTAGGATTAAAAAGCAACTGCGGAAAACAATTTTCTTTGGAAGAAATAGAACTCTTAAAATCGATTCCGCACCAAAGTATTATAAAAGGCGATTCTAAATTTTTAAGCATTGCCGCGGCATCCGTTTTAGCAAAGACCTATCGTGATGAATATATGGATATGATTCATGAAGAATTTCCGATGTACAATTGGAAAAAAAACAAAGGCTATCCAACAATAGAACATCGCGAAGCCATAAAAAAATACGGTACTACAAAGTACCACCGAATGAGTTTTAGATTGCTGCCGGAACAACTAAAACTTGATTTTTTGGATTTGTAATTATTTTAATTACAAATTGTATTTTAAATAAAAAAAGCCCTCAATTTAAAATTGAGGGCTTTGCTTTATAATAGAATACTAATTATTCCCAACCATCGTTTTGAGCAACATTTGGATTAGTATTTCTTTCTACTTGAGGTATTGGCCATAACATTCTACGATCAGTATTAGGGATCGCAGCAACAGCTAATGTACCAGTATAAGGAGTACCTAAAGTATAATCTGCAGCTGCAGGAACACCATTTGCAACTTTAGCAGGAACACCGTTAATAGGAGCTAAATCATCCCCTTGTAATCTTTGGATATCAGACCATCTACGTCCTTCTGCAAGAAATTCGATTCTTCTTTCAGCAATAATAGCCTGCACCATTTGAGCATTAGTCGTAAATGATGTAGATGTATAAGACTGAGTCGCTGGAGTAGCCAAAGATCTATCTCTAACTGAATTCAATAACGTTAAAGCACCTGACAAATTAGATAAACGAGCCTGAGCTTCTGCCATGTTTAGAAGTACTTCTGCATATCTGATAACTGGAGCAGCATCTGAATTATTCGTTACATCTGTATATTTGTTTGAATATTTAGCACCTGAGCTAGGTGTATTAATCATAACACCTTCTTGTCTTCTCTTATCATCTGCCAACCAAAATTGATTTCTCCAGATAATTGGACTAATTGCAATCAAGACTCTTTGCTTATACATACTTGGTAATGCACCATTTGTTGTTGGATTAGCAGTAGCAGAATGCTGAATTGAGAAAATAGACTCCGTATTATTTAAATTAGAAGCAAAAACAAAAGGACCATTTGGAGCAGCTGTTAAGCTATAGCGTCCAGTTAATTTAGTTCCCTCTGCAATAACGTTTGCCCAGTCTCTTTGGTGAAGATATACTCTAGTTTTAAAAGCAATTGCTGCAGATTTTGTAGCCTTAGCGATTACTCTACCTCCAGTTACACCGTTTGAAGTTATCAAAGCTTCAGCATCTGTTAAATCAGCTAAAATTTTAGTGTAGCATTCAGCAACTGTATTTCTTGGTTTTGCTGTTTCAGATTCAATTTCGGCAGCAGTATTAACACCAACTTCTCTGTATGGAAGTCCAGGGTGAGTAGCACCAGGAGTAAAATTGTAAGGTCTAGCGAAATAGTTTAATAATTCAAAATGAGTAATAGCTCTTAAAAACTTAGCTTGACCAATATAATCATCAGCAACAGCCTGAGTAATAATTCCTTTTGCAACAGCTCCATTAACACCTTCAATCATAAGATTACATCTGTTGATTAATCTATAACCATCAATCCAGTAGTAAACATTATTTGCAGTATTAGCATCGTAACTACCTTCGTAAGTGATCTGAAAAAATGCTTGTGTATTAACAACATCTTCTCCTCTACAATCACCTTGCTCAACGAAAGCTGCTCCCCAAATATAACCTCTACCACCGTTTGCGCTAGTTGAGTTATATTGACCAATTGCAGCTGCATTATATACTCCATTCATAGATGAAGCAATTAATGAAGGCGTTGAAAATGCAGCACTTTCAGATATGTTATTAATTGGTTCTAAATCCAATATTTTTTCTTCTGTACATGAACCCATCCCGAGTACCACTGCAGAAAGCAAAATTGTTTTTATTATATTTTTCATATGTCTTTATTATAAACTTACATTTATTCCCATTGATACTACTTTAGAACGTGGAGTTCCATTAATATCCACACCAGCCGTTTCCATTTCAGGATTAATACCTTTATAATCAGAGATTAACCAAATATTTTGAGCTTGTACAAAAAGTCTGAATGTATCAACTCCGATTTTATCTAATATTAATCTTGGTAAAGAATAACCTATGCTGATATTATCAAGTGAAATAAAATCTCCTTTTTCAACAAAACGAGAAGTCGCACTACCATTTAAGTTTGTTGTGTTGTTTGTACTAGCATATAATCTTGGTGTCCATCCGTCTCCAGGATTATCAACACTCTGCCATCTTCCTAAGATCTCAGTTCCGTTATTACTCAAAGTTTGAGTCATTAATTCTCTTCTTGTAGAGTTAAAAACTTTATTACCTCCACTGAATCTAAACATAAAACCGAAATCAATATTTTTGTACTTCATGGTTGATGAGAATGATCCGTAATATTTAGGAAGTGTGTTTCCTAATATTTTCTTGTCTGAATTTGTTAGCGTTGCACCTTTACTTACATCAGCAGGATTTGCAGCATCATACACAGAATATGTAGAACCTGGTAAATTTCCTTGTACTAAAGTACCATCAGCTTTGTAGTAAATTGGATTACCATTAGCTTTGTTTACTCCGTAGTATTCAAATCCGTAAAGAGAGTTAATTGATTCTCCTTTTCTAATAATAATATTTGGAGCAATATTAGTATCTGTTGTATAAGATCCACCAATAATATCACCACTTGGCAATTGAGTTACCTCATTTTTAGCAAGCGTCAAGTTAGCAGCAACGTCCCAAGAAAAATTCTGAGTATTGATAGCTTTAAAAGCCGCAGAAAATTCATATCCTTCGTTGAACATTTTACCAACGTTACTGTTGATTACACTACCTGGAATACCTAATGAAGGTGCTACTGGAGCAGCTAAAACTAAACCGTCGATATCATTCTTAAAGTAATCAAAACCTAAAGTTAAACGATTGTTTAAGAAACCTAAATCAACACCATAGTCAATTTTTTTACTTGTTTCCCATTGTAATAAACTATTTCCAAATTGAGAATATCCAATACCATTTAATGAACCGTATGGAGAACTAATTGTTAAACCTTTTGAAGGATAAGCAGCTCCACCTAATACATCTACGTTTCCTACTTCAGAATAAGATGCTCTAATTTTAAAATCAGAAACTACATTGTTAATTCCTTCCATGAAACTTTCCTTAGAAACAGTCCAACCTGCAGAAACTCCAGGGAAATTGTTGTATCTAACATCTGATTCGAATTGTGAAATTCCATCACGTCTGATAGATCCTTGAAGGAAATATTTTTCTTTATAGTTATAACTTACACGTCCTAAATAAGAAATAATACCTTTTTCAGTAATTCCTCCTCCAGAATCTTTAGTAGTATATGAATTAGTTACTAAGTTTTTATCATAGAAATCACTTAATAAATCAGATCCAGAACCCCAAGATACTTTAGTTTGTGTTTTTTGGTATTCGGCAACCGCAGTAACACCTAAATTATGATTTTCAGCAAAAGTATGTTTGTAGTTTAAAATATTTTGCCAGTTCCATCTTTGTAAATCAGTTACATCATTATACAAGTAACCGTTTCTACCTGCTCCATCACCGTGAACTGGGTTCCAATATTGAAAACCTGTAGTAATAGCATTATCAGAACTTACTTGTAATTTATAGCTCAAATCTGAAGTAATTTTTGCATTTGCAAAAACACTCGCCAATGTTCTTTGAGTTTTTGATTTATAAATATTGTGATCTAGGATATAAATAATATTTGAAATACCTTCACTTTGAACAGTAGCATTATCCCATTTACCTACAACGTTAGTTGTTAATGGCAACGTTAAATTGTATCCTGTTGGGTTACTTGCATCATAAATAGGCGTATTTGGTAATTGTCTGATAGTATTAAAAATATTTCCAGAAAGACCATTACTATTAGTATTTAAACCATTATATTCTGTTCTACTAACAGTTAAATTAGTACCAATAGACAACCATTTATTAACTTCTTGATCAATATTAGCTCTGATAGAAAATCTATTCATACTGTTAGCTAGATTGATACCCTCTTGATCTGTGTAACCTAAAGACAAATAATATTTAGTTTTATCAGAACCACCACTAAAATTAAGATTATGTGTCATTTGTGGAGCATCTCTCAAAACAGCACTTTGCCAATCTGTATTATATGTAGTTCCAGCTGCCCATGGAGCTAAACCTGAATTTGTTCTCTTTTCATTAGCAATAGTAATAAAATCAGGTGTTTGTAGTAAACTATACTTTTTAGATGCACTTGCAACACCAAAAACACTTGAATAAGTTACTTTTAGAGTTCCTTTTTTACCGCTTTTTGTTGTAATTAAGATTACACCATTAGCTGCTCTAGAACCATAAATAGCTGTTGAAGCACCATCTTTTAAAACGTCAAAAGATTCAATATCATCTGGATTGATATCTGCTAAACCATTTGTAGCAGAAACACCACCAATATCTCCAGAAAAAATTGGAACACCATCTACTACGATTAATGGCTCAGTTAATCCTGAAATAGATGCAATACCTCTAATTCTAATTTTTGGAGCACCACCAATAATACCACTGTTTGTTAAAACCTGAACACCAGCAGCTCTACCAGCCAAAACACCTTCAAAAGATGGAGTAACTAAGTTAGCGATGTCTTTTCCAGCAATCTTAGAGATAGAACCTGTAACCTCTTTTCTTTTCTGAACACCGTAACCTACTACAACTACTTCGTTCATTAATTGAGCTTCTGATTCTAATACCACACTAATAGAATTTGAAGTTCCTACAGTAACTTGTTTGTTTGACATACCAACGTATGAGAAAACTAAAACATCTCCTGTTTTTGCTTTTACTGAATAACTACCGTCAAAATCAGTATGAGTAGAAGTTTTTGTTCCTTTAACAGAAACGTTTACTCCTGGGATAGCACCTGTCTTATCAGATACCGTACCAGTCACAGTTCTCTCTTGAGCGAAAGAAAACTGCATAGATAACGCTATAAATAGCGTAAAAATCCATTTAAATTTTAATTTCATTTTAATTTATTTTGAATTAGTAGATCGCAAACATCTTAATTATTTCTTAAAATAACAAACATTTTTCAATATAAAAGTTGTAATTCTTTAATAGCAGTTTAACACTTGATTAATAAATTGTATTTTTTTACCAATAAAAAAACACATTTCTCAAAAATCTTACTCTTTTTTTGTTTTCCTGTAATCACAAGGAATAACGGGCATTTAACTTAAAATCTTCTTAAATTATTTACTATCCAAAAACCTGCCGCACAATTTGCCATAATTTCAAAATAAGTTGATTTTATTGAATTATTCATAAAATACAAATCCAAAATCGAAATATTTCAACACATAATCCAATCAAAAAACGTAAAAGCTTTTTTTTTTATTAAGGACCTTAAAATTAAACAAAAATGAGCGTTTTTACAGTATTTATGGCACTATGCGAGCAAAAGGAAGACTTATTTTACTAAGTATTTTATGAATAAATTTTATAAAAAAAGTGAGGCACTGCTTTTTCCAAAGAAAAAAAATATCAAAAAGGGACAATAATCTAAAAAATTGAGCGTTTAATGAGACTCAAAAAAGACATTCTTATTGACTTTTAAGCATCTTTATATTTTTCACAATCAAAATTCATTATTCAAATAACCAAAAAAAGCTGAAAAAACCACAACAGTTCTTTCAGCTTTCACTTATTATTTTTCTATGTCTTTTTTAAATCACATTATAGAATTTCTGCTTCCATTAATTGCGATAAGTGTTTTAAGATTTTTGATTTTACCTCATTTTCATCAACTTTATCTACTCCTAGTTCTACATTTAAAGAAGTCACCCCTTTTCCCCGAATACCACAGGGAATAATGTTATCAAAATATCCTAGATCTACATTTACATTTAAAGCAAAGCCGTGCATGGTAACCCAACGAGAAGCACGAACGCCCAATGCACAAATTTTGCGTGCAAATGGAGTTCCGACATCCAGCCAAACTCCTGTTTCACCTTCGCTTCGTCCGCATTTTAATCCGTACTCCTCTAAGGTAAGAATAATAGACTCTTCTAGAAATCGTAAATACTTATGTATATCTGTAAAGAAATTTTCTAAATCAAGAATAGGATAACCTACAATTTGTCCCGGTCCGTGATAGGTAATATCTCCTCCTCTATTAATTTTGTAAAATGAAGCACCTTTAGCCTCAAGTTGCTTTTCATTTAAGAGCAGATTTTCAAAATCACCGCTTTTACCTAAAGTATACACATGAGGATGTTCTACAAATAAAAGATAATTGGGTGTTTCTAATTCAAGCTCTTCTCTTCTGTTTTTAATTTTTAAATCGACTATGTCTTTAAAAAGCTCTTCTTGGTAATCCCAAGTCTCTTTATAATCTTTGCTTCCTAAATCTTGAAGCTGAATTTTTTTATTCATCGTCATTATTTTTCAAACTCAACTTCAAAGTTAAGTTTGTCTGGATTCTCCATATAATCCGTAAAAGTATATTGTATGGTCATTGTTTTTCGATCGTCGCTGAATAATGCATTTGGATTCGAAACTTTCTTTATTTTTTTCGGGAAATGATATTTGACCACATAGCTAGAAGAGGCAAACATCATTTTGGACATATCACCTGCGCCTGTCGAGTCTTTTTTCTTTTCTGCCAATTTCTGCTGATCAATAACTGCTTTACGAGTAAATTTCTTTCCATTATAGCTATAACTCAATTTACTGTTATTATTTCCCAAACCACTGCTTAGCGGATTTGCATTTGCACCACCCTCTAATTTCTGTAAGACACTTGCTGTTTGCAAAATATCCTGCAGTTCATTTACATTTTTAAAATCGGTAGCCATGGTTAAAAAAAATTGTTTTTTCTCAGAACTCATTTTAGTCGTCACCACAAAATTTTCCAGCTTTTTAATTTCTTTTTGTGCTTCTGGAGACAACTTAGCAATACTATCCTTTTTATCGGCAAATACTTGTTTAAAAGTAAAAGTAGAATCGATGTCTTTTTTGGCAGTCGCTCCCATTTGGTTTCCTATTTGGTCACCCGCCATTTCCATTAAAGCCGAACCATCCATGTCTACAGAAAATTTTCCTGTTCCATTTTCATTAATAGTAATGTTCTCAGTAAAAGTGCAGCTTGTTAAGGCTGTTATTAAAAAAGAAAAACAAAGCAGTTTATATAATTTCATCTTAGTATATTTTTTATCAAAGATACAAAGACTAATTTTAAAAATAAGCTTTATAGGAAATCTCCAATTATTGCTCGAACTCTACTTTAAAACCAAAATCCACACTACTTTCCTGCATATTTTCTAACGGAACTTCTACAGTAAAACTTTTTCTATCTGCTGCTATTACAGCATTTTTGATTGAGACGGTTTTAATCTTCTTCGGAAAATGATACTCAGCAATATACTTACACTCTTTGAGCATATCGTCCATTTTTTTTGAGAATGGATCATCACTTTTTTCCTTTTTTTCCTTTTTCTTTTTAACCTTTTTATCTTTTTCAGAAGATATTACCGTCTTGATAAAAACTTTACCGTCATAGAAGATAGATGCGCTCGACTTTTCTTCTGGTTTTGGCATCGCACTGAAAGCTCCTAATCGCTTTTTATCTGCAGCGGCAAGTGCTTCTAAACTTTCTGCTGGCGTTGCAAGCTTTTGTGCGCCCATTGTACTTGGAAAATCAAATGCCATGTTATACTCAAACTGTTGCTTTTCTTCATTAATTTTTATGCTGACTTTAAAATTTTCCAGAATTTTTAATTTTTCTTTTTCTTTCTCCAGCATCGCCATTTTTTCTTTATCTGCATTTGGCAACTTAGAGATGCTGTCTTGTATTTTAGCAAATACTTCTTTAAAAGTAAATGAAGTATCTACTACTTTATTAATTTTTGTAGAATCTGTTTTTTTCATTCCGAGTTTAAACATCGGTGACATATCAAATCCGTAAGAAAAAGTTCCAGATCCATCTTCATTGATAATCATTTTTTCTTTTAGCATACAGCTTGACATACATAGTACTATAAGAAAACAAAGTAATGTTTTTTTCATATTTTTTTGATTTTAAGTTGATGGAGCGACGAAGGTACTTTGTTTTAAAAACTATTCAGAATTTTTATTCTAAAACAACTTCCATATTAGTAATTTGTGGATCGCGTGAAAAATCAGAAAGTTTGAATTCTAAGTCCAACGTTTTTTTGTCTGAGCTAATGAATGCTTTTGGATTGGAACATGATTGTATTTTTCTAGGAAAATGATACTTTAATATATAATGCTGCGTAAGATTCAACAAACCATATTGAGATTCAAATTCTTCTGACTGCTTTTTTGCATTTTCGAATTCAGCTGTATTCGTAATTGAAACACTGCGTTTGAAAATTTTTCCGTCAAAATAGTAATGGATGACATAATAATGATTTTCTGCAGTTAGTGCATAATTATGCTCTATATCTGAAGCATAATTTTCTGTTTTGTATAAATCTGGAATTTCTGAAACTTGATCAAAATGCAGTGATAATGTAGTTTTGAATTCTTTTTCGAAAGAACTCTTTTTGAGATGCACTTTTACATTAGTATATTTTTGAAACAACTTTTTTTCTTCTGGCAGATATTTTCTGAAATTCTCATTGTATTTGTCTATATATTCTTTAAAGACATAAGTAGTATCCTCAAATATATTTTCTTTAGAATATTCTTGTCCGGCAATTTGCATATAACCGTTTTCATCACGAAGCTGTTCAACTTCTATAGCACCGCTTCCGTCCGGATTAATTGTAATCGTTTCTGTAATTTGACAGCTTGCGAAAAAAATCAGGAGTAAAAAAATTGATACGTATTTCATTTATCAGGATAGAATTCTAAGTTTCTAAGAAGCTAAGATACTAAGATTACTATTTTCTAAACATCCTTACTATAACTTCTTTTGAAAACAAAAACCTCTAATCCAGCCCCGATAGAAGCGGTATCCTTTTTCTCCCTTCTTTAGGGAGGAAAAGATACATGCGGATAGCGGGACTGAACGTCATTGAAATACAATAAATTGGTGCTGCAAAAAATCTAAAAACTGCATCCTAAATTCTGCATTCTTTTTTTTATCTTTGCGCACTTAAAAAAATAAAGCACAAAATGGCATTATCAGAACAAGAAATCATTAGAAGAGAAAAACTTCAGAACTTACGCAACTTAGGAATCAATCCTTATCCAGCAAATCTTTTTCCTGTAAATCATACATCTAAGCAGATAAAGGAAACTTTTGAAGAAGGTAAGAAGGTTATCGTTGCGGGACGTTTAATGAGTGTTCGTGATCAAGGTAAAGCTTGTTTTGCTGAATTGCAGGATAGCGAAGGACGTATTCAATTGTACGTAAATCGTGATGTTTTGTGTGAAGGTGATGATAAAACTTTGTACAATACGGTTTTTAAAAAATTAACTGATTTAGGAGACTTTATTGGTGTCGAAGGTGAATTGTTCACTACACAAGTTGGTGCGCAATGCGTTCGCGTCAGCGGATTTACTTTTTTGAGTAAAACGCTTCGTCCGCTGCCTTTACCAAGAGTGGATGTAGACGGAAACGTTCACGATGCTTTTACAGATCCTGAGTTACGTTACAGAATGCGTTATGTAGATTTAACTGTTAATCCGCAGGTTAAAGAAAACTTTATCAAACGTACGAAGTTGTATACTGCAATGCGTGGTTATTTTAACGATGCTGGATATCTTGAAGTTGAAACTCCAGTTTTACAATCAATTCCTGGTGGAGCTGCTGCAAGACCTTTTATTACGCATCATAATTCGCTTGACATTCCGCTTTACATGCGTATTGCGAATGAATTGTATTTGAAAAGATTAATTGTTGGTGGTTTTGAAGGTGTTTATGAATTCTCGAAAAACTTCAGAAATGAAGGAATGGACAGAACGCACAATCCAGAATTTACCGCAATGGAAATATATGTAGCCTACAAAGACTACAACTGGATGATGGAATTTGCAGAAGGCTTGCTTGAGCATTGTGCAATTGCCGTAAACGGAACCAGCGAAGTGACTTTTGGCGAGCATAAAATCAATTTTAAAGCGCCTTATGCACGTGTTACCATGACCGATTCTATTAAACATTTTACTGGTTTTGATATTTCTGGTAAAACCGAAGAAGAATTGTTTGAGGCTGCAAGAGGAATGGGAATTGACGTTGACAAAACAATGGGTAAAGGAAAATTAATAGATGAAATTTTCGGTGCTAAATGCGAAGGAAACTATATTCAGCCAACTTTCATTACAGATTATCCTAAAGAAATGTCACCTCTTTGTAAAGAACACAGAGACAATCCAGATCTTACAGAACGTTTTGAATTAATGGTTTGCGGTAAAGAAATTGCAAACGCGTATTCTGAATTAAATGATCCAATTGATCAGCGTGAGCGTTTTGAAGACCAGATGCGTTTGGCTGAAAAAGGTGATGATGAAGCAAATGGTGTTATCGACGAAGATTTCTTAAGAGCGCTTGAATACGGTATGCCGCCAACTTCTGGAATGGGAATTGGAATGGATCGTTTGATTATGTATTTGACAAACAACGCTTCTATCCAGGAAGTTTTATTGTTCCCGCAAATGCGTCCGGAGAAAAAATTGGCTCAAGTGGAATTAAATGATGAAGAGAAAATAATTATTACTTTATTAAAAGCTAACGAAAATAAAATGGAATTAGCTCAGCTTAAAGTTGCTGCAAACTTAAGCGGTAAAAAATGGGATTCTTCTATGAAAAACTTAGCTAAACATGGCTTGACTAAAGTTGCTGTTGATGGTGAGTTTAAATTTGTGGAGTTGGTGGGGTAATTTTTCTTAAAAATTCCAATCTAGATTTATAATATTTCAAACCCGACAGGTTTTTAAAAACCTGTCGGGTTTTCTATTTTAAAAAGAATACTTCTCTAGTTTCTTGTCATAAATATCCAAAACTTTAATGCTTTCTTTTGGAGCCTCTCCTTTCCATTTCTCTTCTATTGAAGGATTGGACGGATATTTTCCTTCTTTCATTTTGACCAAATGATACAATCCGCCGCTTTTCATTAAAAGATCGTAGAACTTTTCAGAAGAAGTTGTTGTCACTAAAATCGGGAAATCGGTTACAGAAAATTTATTGATCAAACTGCCGTCATTATTTAAAATAAAACCCGAACAGCCGCCGCTGCCGCAGAAATAAGAATTGGAGAAACCAACAAAATAGTCGTCCTTTTTATCGTTATTTAAATCAAAAGCATCGTAAAAGAAAAAACGATCTTCTTTTTTCATTGCAGGCAGATCATTTTTTAGTAATACTAAAAGCTGTTCCCTGATCATTTGTACTGTTTTATGATCTTTTTCAGGAACTTCGTTTAAATTCGCTGTACCAGCAACCGTTTTAGACAACGTATCTAAAGCAATCGTCTTTACAATATTTTCTTTGGTTTTCTCTTTACTTTGACAAGAAGAAAAAAGCACAATTGATGCAAAAAACCAGATGATCTGTTTCATAATTTGTGATTTAAATTTCATTAAATTCCTTTTCATCTTATTAAATTACAAAAAATATTCGACACCATACACCCAGCAGACTTAAAACGTGTCCGGTTTGCAGCTCTAATTCAATTTAAACCAGCAGCGCTGCCTTATTTTCTATATCATTTTCGATCAATAATGATTTTATATTATTGAAAGTTACCAATGCAATCTGGGTTAGGGCTTCATTGGTAAAAAATGCCTGATGTGCGGTAACCAAAACATTGGGAAAACTCATTAAACGCTGAATATTATCGTCCTGAATAATGTCTGCTGAAAGATCTCTAAAAAATAATTTTTCTTCTTGTTCGTAAACATCAATTCCTAAATAAGCTATTTTTCCTTCTTTCAAACCTTCAATAACCGACGAAGTTTCAATTAATCCGCCGCGACTGGTGTTGATAATCATAACATTGTCTTTCATGAAGGAAATTGACGTTTTGTTGATCACATGCTTGGTTTGATCATTTAAAGGGCAATGAAGGGAAATAATATCGCTTGATTTGAATATTTCTTCTAAACCAACAAAAGAAACACCATCGTGTCTCATCTCCTCATTTTGTACAATATCATAAGCGAGAACTTTACAGCCAAAACCTAATGCAATTTTAGCAAAAGCTTTTCCGATATTTCCCGTTCCGATGATTCCGACTGTTTTTCCGAACAAATCAAAACCTAATAATCCGTTTAGAGAGAAATTTTGCTCACGAACTCTGTTATAGGCTTTATGTGTTTTTCTGTTTAAAGTTAAAATCATGGCCATGGCGTGTTCTGCAACTGCCTGAGGTGAATACGCCGGAACACGACAAACTTTAATACCATATTTTTTGGCAGCTTCTAGATCTACATTATTAAATCCTGCACAACGTAAGGCGATAATTTTTATATTCTTGTCTGCCAATTGTTTTATAACCTGTTCGTTTACAATATCATTTACAAACACACATACAATAGAGGCATTTTCTATTAAAACTACAGTCTGCGGATTTAACTGCGTTTCATAAAAATCAAGATTAAATTTAAAATCAGTATTGTATTTATTAAAAAATACCTTGTCATAAGGTTGTGTAGAGAAAAAAGCAATTTTATGATTTTCGACATTACCAGCTGTGTTCATATTTTCTATTTCTTAGTTATAATTGGTTGATACTCTAAAAATAAGCAAATAATTCGTACTTTTAAAAGAACTAATTTCATTTTAAGATATTCGTTTTCAAACTGTTAAATAATTTATAATTCTTAAACTTCAATTAAACCTATTACTCTTATAAAAGTCTAATTGGTATAACTTTAAAAAAACTACAAATGAAAAAATTATTAATTGCTGCTTTGCTATTTGTTGGAATAGCAAGTTTTGCACAAGAAAGAAGAGAACGTTTAACTCCTGAACAACGCAATGAAAAACAATTGCAAAAATTAACATCTGAATTAAGTTTAGATGCAAATCAACAAACACAGGTAAAACAGCTTTTAGCAGAAAGAAGTGCTAAAGCGGAACAATTTAAGGAAGCACGCAAAGAAAGAAAAGACAGTAATGTAAAACCACTGCTGAAGAAAAAGCAGCTTTTAAAAAACAAATGGAAGACGAAGTTGCTGCGAATGACGCCAAAATGAAATCAATCTTAAAACCAGACCAATACACTAAGTGGAAAACACTTCAGGAAGAAAAAAAGGAAAAGATGATGGATAAAATCAAAGATCGCAAAGAAAAAATTTAATACAAAAAAGAGGCTTTAGAAGCCTCTTTTTTATTATTTCTAATCATTAGCTTTTCTTTAATAATTTGTGTTAAATAAAAGACAAATCTGACAATTCGATTAAACTTAGTATAATCATTGAAGTCTAATTGCTATAACCTTAAAAAAAAACGAAAAATGAAAAAATTATTTATTGCTGCTTTATTATTCGTTGGAATAGTAAGTTTTGCACAAGATGTGAGCCAAAAAACATCACATGCCCAAAAAGAACATTTAACTCCAGAACAACGTAACGAAAAGCGTTTACAAAAATTAACTTCTGAATTAAGTTTAGATAAAAAACAACAAGAACAATTTAAACAACTTTTGGCTGAAAGAACTGCTAAAGAACAAAAATTCAAAGAAACCAGAAAAGACAGTAAAACAAAACCTACTGATACCGAAAGAGAAGCTTTTAAAAAACAAATGACTGCTGAAAAAGAAGCTAACGATGCAAAAGTAAAAGCGATTTTAAATGCTGATCAATATGCAAAATGGACGGCCCTTAAAAAAGAACACAAAGGACATCATGGTAAAAGAAATCATAAAGGTGACTTTAAAAACCCGGAAGAACGTAACGCTGCACATTTGCAAAAATTAACAACAGATTTAAATTTAAATGCGGATCAGCAAAAACAAGTGAGCGAGCTTTTATCTGAAAGAAGTACCAAAATGGCAATGCTTAAAAAAAGCAGAGGTGATGCAAAACCAACTGAAGCTGAAAGAAAAGCCATGAAAAAACAAATGGAAGAAGATCACAAAGCAGCTGATGCTAAAATGAAATCTATTTTAAATACAGATCAATATAAAAAATGGACCGCACTTCAAAAAGAGCACAAAGACAAAATGAAGGAGCATAAAAAAGATAAAAAATAACATTCATTTAAACAAAAAAGAGGCTTTTAAAGCCTCTTTTTTGTTTCTTGTTACTTTGGTATTACTTTGGATTCAATATTAAATCAATTCTTTTAATACAATCCTCATAATGATATTTGGTTTCGGTATTTCCTCCCAAAGCTTTTGCAGCTGTTAAAGTCTTTTTTAAACTAGTTAACTCCCCGCGAACGAGAGCCCTAAGATCTGACTGAGATACATTGTAATAAGCTGTAGATCGGTCGTTTGGCTTAATTTCTTCTGTCATCAAAAATGCCATTCTATCGATATAAGCACGCTGCAGGTTTCTTCTGTAAACAGTAACATTTCCTGCTGCGTTCGCTTCTTTCCAGATTCCTTTTCGAAGATCCTTAAAGAAATCCAGCGCTTTGTAAGTTTCGGCACCCAGAATTTCGTTGTCCATTAATCGCCCAATGCGTCCCAGACTCATTAAATTATTTAATTGACGTACCTGAATATTTCGAAAACGCTCTGTATAACCTGCGTAATCTGTATTTTTAAGTACATTAATATTTACGATCCAGGTTGGTGAAGCAAAAGCGTTAGTTTGAAGCCAGTTCATAGCCTCTAATTGTTTTGCTTTTGGCACCACTTCGTAAACAGTTCCTTTCTGGTCTGGATTTTTAGTATTTTCATAAACACCGCCCACATTGGTTACAACATGCCCAACATAACGGCTCCAAACATCCAGCATTTCTTTATACAATTCATCTAAATCCTGATAATTATTGGTCACACTGCTGGTCCATTCACTTAAATGACTGGCAACAAATTCTAAGTTTTTCATACCGTAAGTACCGGCTTTCATCGAATTGTTTCCAATATCTTCTGTCTGCGAAGATGGATCAAAAGCACTGCTTTGTTTTCCAAATTTATAAACTGGATTTCCCGCTTTTTCCAAGATCCATTTGTCCAGCGTTTTTCTCTCGTCTTCTGGCGTTTTAGCATTCGGAATTACTCTGTATCCCCAATTCAAAGCATAATGATCGTAAGCCCCCATTTTACGGATAAAACGAATGTTTTGATCTCCAGGCTGTGCTATGTAATTATAGCGTGCATAATCCATTATACTGGCTGCGATTCCATTTTCTTGTGTAAAAGCACCATTTCTGTAACTTTCAACATCAAAAGCGCAGCTGGCTCCCATATTATGCGGAAATCCTAATGCATGCCCAACTTCGTGAGCGATTACCATACGCATCATTTCGCCCATTTCTTCATCGCTTGTCTGCAAAGTTCTTGCCGATGGGTTTGCCGCTCCAGTTTCAAGCAAATAACGGTTTCTATACGAACGTAAATGATTGTGATACCATATTACATCACTTTCTATAATTTCGCCTGTTCTAGGGTCAGAAACACTTGGTCCAACTGCATTTCTTGTTGTACTTGCCACATATCGAATCACCGAATAACGAATATCTTCTGGACTAAAATCGGGGTCTTCTTCTTTTGTAGGAGCATCTTTTGCGATAATAGCATTTTTAAAACCTGCTGTTTCAAAAACTTTCTGCCATTCTTCTACACCTTGTTTGATGTATTTTCTAAGTTTTGCTGGCGTTGCAGGATCCAAATAATAAACAATAGGTTTTATCGGCTCTGTCAATTCTCCCCTATTATAAGCTTCTGGATCTTTTGGTTCTAATCTCCAGCGGCGAATGTAAGTTTTAAGATCCGATTTCAATTCATTGCTTCCGTAATCATATTGACTCACAGTAAACCAGCCCACTCTAGGATCTGCAATTCGGGGTTTCATAGGAACTTCTGGAAGTAAAATCATCGATTGATTCATTTGAATGCTAATCGTCTCGGTATCTTCCAGCATAGAAGGTTTTAAAGCGTTATACGTCATATCCTGAATAACCTCAATATTCATAGGAAAACTTTTAACACTATTAATGAAACTTCTAGAATCATCAAGCCCTTTTACTTTATAAGTTTCGCGCATTTCTGCGGATATACCGCTGATTGCTTTAACATCTGTGCTGTAAAATTTGGTTACATCGATTACTGTATTGGCAGAATCCTTACTAAATGCTGCGATATCAAAAGCAAATAATGTCGGCTCGTAATTATTATTTTTTACCGAAATACTAATCGGAAGCGTATCATTTGCAACTGCATTAAATGATTTTGATTTAATTAAAATTTTATCCTGAAAACGCTGCCATACAATGAGCTGTTCATTGGTTTCTGATCCTGCATTTACATAACCACCGCCCAAATTAGCAGGGAGTTTAGCAATTCTGCTTACCAAAAGCATGTCTTTGTTCAAATATTTGTTTGGGATTTCAAAGTAATACTTTTTATCTACTTTATGTACCGTAAAAAGACCTGGGTCCGAAACAGCATCTTTTGTAATTACTTTATTATAATCTTTTATAGAAGATTCTGCTTTTTTTTCTGGCGGTGCTGCAGCAGTTTCTCCTTTTTTAGATTTGTCTTTTTTTGATTGTGCAAATTGGCCTGCGGGCAATAGCGTGAAAACTATCGTTGCAGCAAAAATGTAAATTTTCTTCATTTACGGTTATTTTAATAGTGATATGATAAACAAAAATAAATTTTATTCTAAAGATAAGCAGAAAAACAGCCTTATTAACTTTTCATTAACTAAGATACTCTCCTCACTAAAAGCAATAAAAAAGGCTCTGTTTTAAACAAAAACAGAGCCTTAAATTGAAAAAAAATATAGTTCTAATTTTAGAAATTCTTAGAAACTTTGTCGATTGCATTGATGGTAAAATCTAAATCTTCATACGTTAAAGCATCAGTAATAAACCATGTTTCGTATGCAGATGGCGCAATATAAACACCCTCATTTAATAGACCGTGAAAGAATTTCTTAAACGTTTCATTATCTCCTTTTGCTGCTGTTTGAAAATCAACAACAGGATTTGCATCAAAGTGTACAGAAATCATAGAACCTACTCTGTTAATCGTAAAAACAACATTATTCGCTTTTAAAACTCGGTCGATTCCTGCTTCTAAATAAGCTGTTTTTTCTTCTAAACGGGTAAAGATTGCCGCATCATTATTTAAAGCTTGTAACATTGCCAATCCAGCCGCCATTGCCAACGGATTTCCTGATAAAGTCCCTGCCTGATAAACGGGCCCAAGAGGTGCCAAATGATTCATGATTTCTTCACGTGCTGCAAAAGCTCCAACCGGAAGTCCGCCCCCGATTACTTTTCCGAAAGTAACAATATCGGCGTCAATATTAAATAATTCCTGAACACCGCCTTTTGCTAAACGGAAACCAGTCATTACCTCATCAAAAATTAAAAGAATTCCGTTTGCAGAACACAAATCTCTTAAACCTTGCAAGAATCCTTTTTGAGGCGGAATACAGCCCATATTTCCAGCAACAGGCTCAATAATAATGGCCGCAATTTCTCCTTTATTAGCTTCTATTAAAGTTTTTACATTTTCTAAATCATTGTATTTCGCTAATAAAGTATCTTTTGCAGTTCCTTCTGTAACTCCTGGACTGTTTGGAGCTCCAAAAGTTACCGCACCACTTCCGGCCTGAATCAAAAAGGAATCAGAATGACCGTGATAACAACCTGCAAATTTGATGATTTTATCTCTTTTTGTAAACCCGCGAGCCAGACGAATCGCACTCATACATGCTTCTGTACCCGAATTTACAAAACGAATTTTATCAATATTCGGAACCATAGAAACGGCCAAAGCTGCAATTTCTGTTTCCAACTCAGTAGGCATTCCAAATGAAGTTCCTAGTTTTGCTTTTTCAATAACAGCGTCTACAACAGGCTGGTAAGCATGACCCAAAACCATTGGCCCCCAAGAGTTAATATAATCTATTAATTTGTTTCCGTCTTCGTCGTACAAATAAGCACCTTTAGCACTTTTTACAAAAATCGGAGTTCCTCCTACCGCTTTAAATGCTCTTACTGGAGAATTTACACCTCCCGGAATTACTTTTTCTGCTTCAGCAAAAAGCTGACTACTTCTTTTATATATCATTTTTGATTTTAGATTTTTGAGTTTAGATTTTAGATTACCTACTTAGGCCCTGATCTCTTATAAACTCATTAAAATATTTTTGCTCTGTTTGTTTTTCTTCCGAAAGTTCTTCGATTTTTGTATCTGACATTCCCTGAGGAGAATAAAATTTCCATTTCCAGGTTGGGCGATGTTTTACAAAAAGATGGCTTTCTGCAAACTCATCATGCTCGTAAACTCCAAAAAAGAGCCTGATAATTAAAACTGTTGCAAAAGCAGCAATTAGTACTAAAACTTTCTTTTTCATATTACACATAACTGAAAACTGCCGCTGAAACTAAAAACTAAAAAACTTACTTCACCTTCAGCCTCTGTCCGATCGAAATCGCGTTATCACTTAGATTATTTATTCTTTTTAAATCATCAACTAGTAAATTGAATTTCTTTGAAATTGAGTAAAGCGTATCGCCTTTTTGAACTTCATATAAATTCGGATCATATGGATTCATATTTATTTTTGGATCAGAATTTACAGCTGAAGATGAACTTCTAGCCGGTGCCGTTTTGTTAATCGCAACATACGTTTTTCCTGTAACCTGACAATCGTATTGATGCAGGTTATAACGCTCAATATAACTGATTAATTTATCGGGATAATTAGGATCTGTTGCGTAACCACAAGCTCTTAAGCCTTTTGCCCAAGCCTTATAATCATCTTTTTCATAGGTAAAAAGTGATTCGTATCTTTTTTTTCCAACCAAAAACAAAGCGTGATCTCTATACGATTCTGATGCGTGAGGATATTTTCTAAAACATTCCTGAGCCGAGTCATCATCATGACGAACACTTTCACCAAGCCAGTCTTTATGACATTTTATTCCGAAATGATTATTTGCTTCTAATGCTAAATCTCCTCTTCCCGCCCCTGATTCTAAAATTCCCTGCGCCAAAATGATACTTGCCGGAATTCCGTAGGTTTTCATGTTTCCAACAGCAATATCTTTGTACTGCAAAACATAATTATTGATCAAATCGATGGTTACAGTGGTTTTGGAAGTAGACTGAATAACCTCTGTTGTATTATTTGTAGAAGGGTAATTTTTACCAATTGGTTTTACAGGAGTTGATTTTTTGGTGGATGCAACTCTCGGCCTCTGTACAGCAGCCGCTTTTTTAGTCGTCGCGATTGCAGGCTTACTGGAAGAACAGCTTGCTAATGCTAATATTACGAGAAGTAATACAATTTTTTTAATCATTACTTTTAAGTATTGGTAATTTCTTCTGCTTCAATTTCAAATTCATTCCTTCAATTCCCTGCAGTCCGCCGGTATGAATGAGTAAAATTTTTGTGTTAGCAGGAAAATAATTTTTGTGTATCAAATCTATAACGCCAAAAACCATCTTTCCTGTATAAATTGGATCTAATGGAACATTTGTTTGGTCAAAAAAAGTATTAATAAATTCAATTAATTCTAAATTTACCTTGCCATAACCTCCAAAATGATAGTCAGAAATTAAATTCCAGTTATCTTTTTTTGCAAAAATACGAATTTCCTCTTGTAAAAAGTCACCTTTTAACGCAGGAAAGCCTAAAATCTTCTGATTTGGCAATGCACTATTAATTAATCCAGAAATTGTGCCGCCGGTTCCCACAGCACAGCAAACGTAATCAAAAATAGAATCTTCATTGGTCAAAATCTCTTTGCAGCCTTTTACGGCCAATTCATTTGTGCCGCCTTCCGGAACCAGATAAAAATCGCCGAATTTGGCTCTCAGCTTTTCTATAAATGAAATTTCTGTTTTTAAACGATAATCTTCCCTGGAAACAAAGTCAAATTGCATTCCGTTTTCCTGAGCAAATTTCAGCGTTGGATTTTCTTCAATTTTATCTAAAAGTTCGTCTCCGCGAATGACTCCAATAGTCTTAAAACCCTGTTCTTTTCCCGCATAAGCAGTGGCCGCAATATGGTTTGAAAATGCACCTCCAAAAGTCAGTAATGTTTTTTTATTTTCGGCTTTAGCCTGAAGTAAATTGTATTTTAATTTTCGTAATTTGTTTCCAGAAATAAACGGATGATTTTGATCTTCTCGTTTTATAGTTAAAGAAATACCATTCTGAAAAGTGATTGGAATCTGTTGGTTTAAGATTTTCATTTTGCTTTAATATATTTTAAAAACTGAAATAACGATCGGTTTTTCAAATAATTGTAATCGTTCTCATTTGCATAAGCTTCTCTTTCAAAACTAATATTTCGATAAGCCAGATCTTTGTTTTTATATTGCACTAAACGAATAAAAAACTCTAAAACATACCAAATAAAAAACGGAAGAATTAACATCTCAAACTGCTGTCTCAAATGTATTTTTTCATGATTTACAAAGACTTTATTAGTTTTATCAAAATCATATTTCATTAATACAAACGGAAAAACAGCCATTCCTCGATAACCTTTCGGAATTAAATATTTGGCAACAATCAGAAACATTGGCTGTAAAATTTATAAATTTGTAACTATAAAATTGTTCAATTTCAATAAAATCATAATCAGAATAATTGTTTTTTGATTATACTTTATCACAAAAATGAACGCGAAGCAGATTTATGAAAGAGCAAAGTAATGAAAATAAATTAATCGAAGGCGAAGATTTTTACTATACGCCCGAAGGTTACAAATGCTTTACCGAAAAACACCATTTAAAACGTGGTTATTGCTGTAAAAGCGGCTGTCGTCACTGTCCGTACGGATACGATAAAAAAACAGGCCGGATTAAGAAATAATCCAATTAGAAAATGTACCAATTTAATAATTAGATAATTATTGAAAGTGAATTTTAAATTAAACTAACCTCACTAAAGATAGATATGATTTTTAACTTCAAAAAAATCTAAGAAGTCCAAGAATCTAACATCTAAAAATATAAACAAAATGAACGTTTTTATAAATAAAAATATACCCGAAGCCGGCATTGCATTACTTCAGGAAAAAGGCATTCAGTTTACCCTAAATCCCACCGAGAATGTTTTATCCAGAGCCGAATTAATAAAATTCTGTCAACAGCATGATGCTCTTCTAAATGTAGGTTCTAACAATCTGGACGAAGATTTTTTTAATCAGTGTCCAAATTTAAAAGGCATCGCTCTGTTTTCTGTAGGTTTTGATTCTGTTAATATGGAATCTGCGACTAAGCGAAATATTCCTGTTGGAAATACACCCGATGTTTTAAGCAGAGCAACGTCTGATGTTGCTTTTTTACTAATGCAGAGTGTTGCCCGAAAATCATTTTTCAATCATAAAAGAATTATAAATGGCGATTGGGGAAGTTTTAATGCGCTAGCCAATTTAGGACAGGAACTTTACGGGAAAACACTCGGAATATTTGGTTTGGGAAGAATTGGTTTTGAAATGGCCCAAAAATGCAAAGCCGCTTTTGGAATGAACATTATTTACCACAATCGCTCTCAGAATGAAAATGCCGAAAAAGAACTGGACGCTGCGTATGTAGATTTTGAAACTTTACTTTCACAAAGTGATGTTTTAAGTATTCATTCTAATTACAGCGAAGAAAATAACGAACTATTCAATAAAAATGCTTTTGCAAAAATGAAACGCAATTCCATTTTTATCAATACCGCAAGAGGAAAATTTCATAATGAAAATGATTTGTTTGATGCCTTGACAAATGATATAATCTGGGGTGCCGGACTTGACGTTACCAATCCGGAACCCATGAAGCCAGACAATCCCCTATTATCACTTTCAAATTGTTGTATATTGCCGCATATTGGTTCTGCAACTTACGAAGCCAGGAACGGAATGGCAGTTTGTGCAGCACAAAATATAATTGCGCTTTTTGAGAATAAAAAAATGCCTTTTTGTGTTAATGAGGAAGTTTATTTTTAGAATCAAATTCCAAATTCCAATTTAAAATCTAAGTCTAAAATCTAAAATATTTACATGGATATCCGCTCAAGAAAATTTAGGATTAAAATCCACAAATCCTATCATAGGTCGGATATTCGTTATCCATAGTTTTTTTTAAATTATGAAATGTGTCCATTTTAAAATGAGATAATCATTTTTTTCGAATTTTCATGGACATTTCGCTCCTATGGAGCTTTTGTTTTGATGACTATAATTTCCTATAAATATTTCGCCTTTCCAAGGCTTATTGCTGTTTCCATTTGAAGCGAAATAAAATTGTAATGCGAATTTAAATACTAAATAAGTTCCGTTAGGAGCGAAATATTTATAGAAATAAAATTATCATGCACATTTAAGCCCCAGCGGGGCGACACAATTATAAAACAAGTTACTTACTTTCATAATAGATTATTGAATAAAATCTTAGAAACTTAGATTCTTAGTAACTTAGAACTTTAAAAAAAGCAACTTAGCATCTTAAAAAATGACTTTCAAAGAACAAATACAACAAGGAATTCCTTCTATATTACCGCCAAAGCAGGTTTACGATCCCGCTATTAATCATGCTCCGAAACGAAAAGAAATTCTTTCGGCAGAAGAAAAAAAACTGGCACTGAAAAATGCTTTGCGTTATTTCGATCCAAAACACCACGCCGAACTAATTCCTGAATTTTCAGAAGAATTAGAGACTTACGGGCGTATTTACATGTACCGTCTTCGTCCAGATTATAAAATGTACGCAAGACCAATTGATGAATATCCGGGAAAATCATTGCAGGCAAAAGCGATTATGCACATGATTCAGAACAATCTGGATTATGCTGTCGCGCAGCATCCGCATGAGTTGATCACTTATGGCGGAAACGGTGCTGTTTTTCAGAACTGGGCACAATATTTATTGACAATGCAGTATTTGTCTGAAATGACAGATGAGCAGACTTTAACAATGTACTCAGGGCATCCGATGGGATTATTTCCATCACACAAAGAAGCGCCAAGAGTTGTGGTAACAAACGGAATGGTGATCCCTAATTATTCTAAACCTGACGATTGGGAAAAAATGAATGCTTTGGGAGTTTCGCAATACGGACAAATGACTGCGGGAAGTTATATGTACATTGGCCCGCAGGGAATTGTACACGGAACTACGATTACAGTTTTGAATGGTTTTAGAAAAATAAAACTTAATCCTGAAGGAAATCTTTTTGTAACTTCTGGTTTGGGCGGTATGTCCGGCGCACAGCCAAAAGCAGGAAATATTGCCGGCTGTATTACGGTCTGCGCCGAAGTAAATCCAAAAATTACCAAAATTCGCCACGAACAAGGCTGGATTAATGAAATTGTAACTTCTACCGAAGAATTGGTTAAGAGAGTTAACTCGGCGAAAGCCAATAAAGAAACCGTTTCTATTGCTTATCTAGGAAATGTAGTTGATGTTTGGGAATGTTTTGATAAAGAAAATATCAAAATTGATTTAGGCTCAGACCAGACTTCCTTACATAATCCGTGGGCAGGCGGTTATTATCCGGTTGGAATTTCATTTGAAGATGCCAACAAAATGATGGCTGAAAATCCGGAGTTATTCAAAGAAAAAGTTCAGGAAAGCCTTCGCAGACATGCCGATGCAATTAACAAACACACGGCAAAAGGAACTTACTTTTTTGATTACGGAAATGCCTTTTTACTAGAAGCTTCACGCGCAGGCGCAGCTGTCATGGCAGCAAACAATATCGATTTTAAATATCCGAGTTACGTTCAGGATATTATGGGACCAATGTGTTTCGATTACGGATTTGGTCCTTTCCGCTGGGTTTGTACCTCTGGAAAACCTGAAGATTTATTAAGAACGGATGCAATTGCCATTCAAGTATTAGAAGAAATGGCAAAAACGGCTCCAGACGAAATTCAGCAGCAAATGCAGGACAATATTAAATGGATAAAAGGCGCACAGGAAAACAAACTCGTTGTAGGTTCGCAAGCCCGAATTCTTTATGCTGATGCGGAAGGAAGAGTTAAAATTGCTGAAGCTTTTAATCAGGCAATTGCAAAAGGCGAAATCGGAGCTGTGGTTTTAGGGCGCGATCATCACGATGTTTCGGGTACAGATTCTCCGTACAGAGAAACTTCAAATATCTATGACGGATCTCGTTTTACAGCCGATATGGCCATTCATAACGTAATTGGAGACAGTTTTAGAGGAGCAACCTGGGTATCAATCCATAACGGCGGCGGAGTTGGCTGGGGAGAGGTCATAAACGGCGGGTTTGGTATGGTTCTTGATGGTTCTAAAGAGGCTTCAAAACGTTTAGCATCAATGCTTTTCTGGGATGTTAACAACGGAATTTCAAGAAGAAGCTGGGCTCGAAATGAAGGTGCTGTTTTTGCCATAAAAAGAGCAATGGACGTAGAGCCTTTACTAAAGGTAACTTTACCCAACTTTGTTGACGAGAGTTTACTTTAACAACAAGAACACTTAATTTTTAATAATATGAGAACTTTCAAACTAATTCCTGTCTTTTTGCTTTTGGTACTTGCTTCCTGCAGCAGTGTTACGGTATATTCTGACTACGATAAAAATGTAGATTTTGCGCCTTATAAAACGTATGCTTTCTTTAAGCCCGGAATTGATAAGGTTGAAATTTCCGATTTAGATAAACGAAGAATCCTGCATGCAATTGACAATGAAATGCAGGCCAAAGGGTTGACTAAAAGTGAAAACCCAGATTTATTAATCAATATTTTTACCAAATCGAGAGAGCAGGTAAATGTAAACCAATTCAGCGCCGGCTGGGGTTACGGCTGGGGATGGGGATGGAATCCTTGGATGATGTATGGAGGTAATCAAACTACGGTTTCTACTTCTACAGAAGGAACTTTGTATATTGATTTAATCGATGCTAAAAAGAAAGAAATGATCTGGCAAGGTGAAGGTCAAGGTACTTTGACACGAAATATTGATAAAAAAGATCAAAAAGTAGCAGAGTTTGTAAACAAAATTTTAGCGCAATACCCGCCTGTAAAAAAATAATTTTAAGTACATTTGTTTTTCAATCAAGAAAAAATGACTAATTCTACTAACATTATTATCGCTATTAGCAGCATTATTGCAATTCAGCAGTAATGGCGAGGTGTTATATAAGTAAGTAAAATATAATTTATAGAAACCTCCCAATTGGGAGGTTTTTTATTTTAAAAAAGATTTTAAAATAGCCACGAATTGCACCAATTAGCACGAATTGTTTTTTCCAAGAGAATAAAATTAGTTTCAATTCGTGTAATTCTTGGCAAAAAAACAAAACATGATGAGTTTATTTAACGAAGTACTTAATGCAAAAAAGCAGCTCGAAAGTGTAGTTGCTGCAACGCCTTTGACCCAAAATTTAAATCTTTCAGACGAATTCAAATCAACCATTTTATTGAAACGGGAAGATTTACAGATTGTACGTTCGTACAAGATTAGAGGTGCTTACAATAAGATTTCTTCGTTAAACGAAAAAGAAAAAGCAAACGGAATTGTATGCGCAAGTGCCGGAAATCACGCGCAAGGCGTTGCATATTCCTGCAGTTTACTTCAGATTCAAGGCAAAATTTACATGCCCAAAACAACTCCAAAACAAAAAGTAAAACAAGTTCAGTTATTTGGAAAATCGTTTGTCGAAATTGTGCTTACCGGAGATACCTTTGATGATGCCTACGCCTCTGCAACTGCGGATGCCATTAAAAACCATAAAACTTTTATTCATCCTTTTGATGATGAAAAAGTAATTGCAGGTCAAGGAACTGTAGGTTTGGAAATTTTAGAAAGTTATAAAGAACCTATTGATTACGTTTTTGTACCGATTGGCGGCGGCGGACTTGCTTCTGGCCTTTCTGAAGTATTCAAACATTTAAGTCCGCATACTAAAATTATCGGCGTTGAACCAAAAGGTGCACCGTCTATGAAAACTTCGATTGAAGAAAACAAAAACACGCCTTTAAAAACCATTGATAAATTTGTTGACGGTGCTGCTGTAAAACAAGTCGGCGACACAACTTTTGAAATCTGTAAACAGAATCTTCACGATATTATTTTGGTTCCCGAAGGTAAAGTCTGCACTACTATTTTGAGATTGTATAATGAAGAAGCAATGGTCGTTGAACCAGCTGGCGCATTAACCATTGCTGCTTTGGATTTTTATAAAGATAAAATAAAAGGCAAAACTGTAGTCTGTGTTGTAAGCGGCAGTAATAATGATATTGAAAGAACGGCAGAAATTAAAGAACGTTCTTTATTGTATGAAGGACTAATGCACTACTTTATGATTCAGTTCCCACAGCGTCCTGGTGCTTTAAAAGAGTTTGTAAATAACATTTTAGGACCCGATGATGACATCACTTATTTTCAGTTTCATAAAAAAAACAACCGCGAAGTAGGCTCTGTTGTTGTGGGGTTAGAATTGAAAAACAAAAATGATATCATGTCAATCAAACTCAATATGACACAAAACGGATTTGAATTTCAATACCTAAACGACAATCAGGATTTGTTTACACAATTGATTGGCTAGACAATTTGATTATGATAAATATCAGCCAGCCAAAAAAAAGTTATCGTACTTTTGCATTCAATTTTATTCCTAAAGAAAATGACAGCTCTTAAAGATATAACCACTATAGAAGACATTAAACAAATGGTTGATACTTTTTACGGTAACGTAAGAAAAGATGACCTTATCGGGCCTATATTTAACGATAAACTGCAAGACCGATGGGAACCGCATTTACAAAAAATGTACAATTTCTGGCAGACCATTTTATTTGATGTCCGCGCTTATTCTGGAACCCCTTTTCCGCCGCACAAACAACTGCCTGTAGATAAGACGCATTTTGATCGCTGGATTGCTATTTTTAATTCAACAATCGATGCTCAATTTGCCGGCCCAATTACCGAAGAAGCTAAAATGCGCGCGACCAATATGGCGTTTATGTTCAGCCATAAAATTGAATATTTTAGAAATCAGGGATTATAAAAGCAATACTTTTATTTTGTAGATGCTATAATTTGTCCATTTTTATATTGATTTTTGCCGTCTTCCCATTTTTTATATTCTGACGAGAATTTGAATTTTTCGGCATCTGCTCCTTTTAAAATCACATCTTCAAAATACACATTTTGCTTATCTTTAGAATATTGATCTGAAAGAATTTCGAAGTTTGAAGAATCTGCTCCAGCAATTTTTTTGAAGTTATAATAAACGCCGTTTTTGTCTTTTGAAAAATCATATCGTAATGATTCAAAACTTTCCGCATCAATTTCGGGATAGATTACACCTTTATCAATCAATAGATTATTCACTATAATTCGCCAATAATCAATTTCACGGATTACTGTAATAGCATCAAAAGTGTTGATTTCAAACTCCGCTTTTGTAAAAGCAGAAACGACTGAATTACCAATTCTAGCGTACGTTTCGTTTATAGCATGAATTTCGCCTTCAATCATTTTGTGTTTTTGGACCACCTCATCAACCTCAATCATTTTCGCTCCTTCTCCTCTAAAGTTGAGAACTGCATAAATAAAATCAGCATCAACAGCAATTGTGTCGTTTAAAGGCCTAAAAGTTTTTGGACTTACAGTGATTCTTTTATTTTTATAATAAACAGAATGAGCGTCTTTAAACCAATAATAACGTCGGTAATCTGTAATCGACGGATCTAGCAACTGATATGTTTTAGGATCAGCATCTTTGATTATTTCTAACTCGTTAAAGTTTCTGCCATCCCGACTGTAAACATGATTTTTGTCTTTAATGAGATAAAAATCTTCAACTTCAAAAGTATCATAATCAACCAGCTGCTTTCTTCCTTTCCAGAAAATATTATTTTTATCTTTCCCAAAATCAACATTTAAAGGCTGAAAAGTAGCAACATCTGCATCTAACTCAAAATAACCTAATTCAAACCAATTTCCCATTGGAGAATAAACGATTATACTTTTTCTGTAATGATGAAAATAAGAATTCGATACTTCTAAATTTACAGGTTTCCCGATTTTAAAAAACAAATATCTAAAACCTAAAACAATCAGAATGACTAGGACTAAAACGATTAAAATAACTTTCATAATTATGTATTGGATCTGAAATGACAGCAGGTGTAAAACTAACCATTTTCTTGCAAGAAATATTTAGCATTAATAGATAAAGAAAAATTATCAAGATGTTTTTTATACCAAAGTCTTCAAATTAAAGATTGCGCAAGAAAACGATCTTATTTTTAAAAATCTATTTAGAAAAAATTTATTTTAGCACTTGAAATTCGTAATTTTACATTTTAATCTACAACGTTTTCGAAATGAATCCAAATATTGAAACTAATCCGCTATTAGATCGATTGCCAAAACATTTAAAGCAATTTATTAAGCCGCAAGATTATAGTGACTACAGTCCGATTAATCAGGCCGTTTGGCGCTATGTGATGCGCAAAAACGTAGATTACCTGTCTAAAGTCGCACACAGTTCTTATTTGGATGGACTAAAGAAAACGGGAATCGAAGTTGATTCTATCCCGAGTATGTACGGCATGAATCGCATTTTAAGCGAAATTGGATGGGCTGCTGTTGCAGTAGACGGATTTATTCCGCCAAATGCTTTTATGGAATTTCAGGCTTATAATGTTTTGGTTATCGCTTCAGATATCCGTCAGCTGGAACATATCGAATATACACCCGCACCCGATATTATTCACGAAGGTGCCGGCCACGCTCCTATAATTGCTAATCCTGAATATGCAGAATATTTAAGACGTTTTGGAGAAATTGGCTGTAAAGCGATTTCGTCTCACAAAGATTACCAGATGTATGAGGCAATTCGACTGCTTTCTATTTTGAAAGAAGCCGAAGATACACCGCAGGAAAAAATAGAAGAAGCAGAAAAAGCGGTTGCCGATTTACAAAATAATATGGGCGAATTGTCTGAAATGGCACAGATTCGTAATTTACATTGGTGGACAGTCGAATACGGTTTAATCGGAACGGTTGAAAATCCAAAAATATACGGTGCCGGATTACTTTCTTCTATTGGTGAAAGTGCCTGGTGCATGACAGATAACGTCAAGAAAATTCCTTACGATATTACTGCTGCGAATCAAAATTTTGATATTACGCAGTTACAACCGCAATTGTATGTTACTCCGACCTTCTCTTATTTGAGTTTGATTCTGGAAGAATTTGCTAATAAAATGGCTCTGAGAACTGGAGGACTTTCTGGAATTCAGAAATTGATTCAATCCAATGCTTTGGGAACAATTGAATTGAGTACAGGTTTACAAATTTCTGGTGTTTTTACAAATGTTATTGAAGAAGATCATAAACCGGTTTATATTCAGACTACGGGAAAAACGGCTTTGGCTTACCGAGAAAAAGAACTGGTAGGGCACGGAACGTTAACGCATCCGCATGGATTTGGAAGTCCGATTGGGAAATTGAAAGGTTTTAATCTGGCTATCGAAGATATGAGTCCGAAGGATTTACAAGCTTATAGCATTGTCGAAAATGAAACGGTAAAACTGGAGTTTGAAGGCAATATTATTGTTGAAGGTGAAATTATCACAGGTTCTAGAAACCTGCACGGAGAAATTATCCTGATTAGTTTTAGAAATTGTACCGTAACGCATGGCGAAACGATTTTGTTTCAGCCAGAATGGGGTAATTATGATATGGCCATTGGTAAAAAAGTAGTTTCTGCTTTTTCTGGGCCTGCCGATGTCAATAGTTTTGATTTGATCAACAATGTCCCAACTACACAGACCATTAAAACAAAACACACAGAGGAACGTGACGAATTGGAAAATCTGTACGCTGCTGTTCGTGAAATTCGTATAAATAAAAAGTCAACTGCAGCACTTCAAAACATCTTTCATAAATTAAAAGAAAATCATACCAACGATTGGCTGCTTTCTGTTGAAATTGCGGAGCTTTTAAAAGATTCTTCTGATGCCCTTTTACAAGAAGTTGTTTCATATTTAGAGCAATTAAAAGAAAAACGCCCTGAAGTTTCTCATTTAATTTCTGGCGGTTTGGATTTGATTTTTTCTGCTGCGAAAGTTTAGTTTTTTTTGCTGCGAAGGTGCTAAGACACAAAGATTTTTTTATTTTCGACAATTAAAAGTTACTTACAGTTGTCATTTCGACGAAGGAGAAATCTCCGCGACAATTCCACAAAGATTGTAAAAACTTTGTGGAGCTACTTGTGGAGATTTCTCCTTCGTCGAAATGACAATAATGAGGAAAAAAAACTTAGTGTATTAGCGCCTTCATGGCGGAGTAACTTAAAGCTTCAAATCTTCAGTAAACTCTTTCTCAGATTCAATAGTTTTGCCATTATATTGCAGTTTCCAGCCCATTGAATTTGTAAGGATTAGAATCTTAGACAATTCACTGATAAGTCTGTTTTGCGCATTTGTTTTAAGTGAAGATTTTTCGATTTTCTTGGCCAGATTGGCTTTTACCGATTTGTTGATTTTATTATAATCATCACCCGTAAACGGATTCAGTTTACTTTGTTCAACATCATAAAACTTAATATCGGGATTGATTTTAATTTCTTCTTTCGGAATATTTAAAATCGTGATTGTTTTGTTTTTTTCGTCGATATCGTATTTCATTTGGTGTAAATCGTAAGCAACTGTTACATCGGCATTGACTACAATGAGCGCTTTCTTTTCAAATGAAAGCATATCCAGAAAATACTTCTGCTGGTTTTTATACGTCACCACTTCAGAGAAATGTCCTTCGGTCACCACCAGTTTTCCTACGTTAAGAATCTGCTGTTGAATTAAATTGGTATTGTATTCGATATCAGAATCATCACTTTTCTTGAATTCGCAATACTTAAAAGCGAGCACAATGAGTAAAACAATAACACCAACACCTATAATTCTTTTGATCAAGTTTTGCATTCTCTAAAATATTTTAGACCAATTTAGCTCTTTTTTCTGAGATCTTTCGCCATGATTTTTTTCTTTTCGCCACGAATTCACGAATTTTCGCTAACCTCTTTGAGATAAATATATTTAATTTCACAAATTCAAATTCGTGAAATTAAAATTTAGCAAACTGTGAATTGAGCTAATTCGTGAATTCGCGGCGAAAAAATTAAAAAACTTAAAACGGATATCCAATCGCAATATTCAGAATCAGATTGTCTTTTCTCCAAGCACCATTTCCAAAATCAATTTTATCGATTAACCATCTTTGTCCGTCTGGCAACGCAGGATTTCTAAGCGGGATTGCTAAGTCTGTTCTTAAAATTAAGAAAGACAAATCAAAACGCAAACCTACTCCTGCACCAATTGCAATTTCTTTCATAAAATCTTTTGAAATTTCGGCACCTGGTTTATCGGGATCCGCGTTTAAGAGCCAAATATTTCCTGCATCAAAAAAGACAGCTCCTCGTACGATACTAAAAAGTTTAGCACGATATTCGGTATTGAATTCCAATTTTAAATCTGCAGATTGATCAGGCGTGTAAGTGAGATTTGTTTGCGGCGGAATAACATAACTTCCAGGCCCTAAAGTTCTTGCTCTAAAAGCTCGAATACTATTGGTTCCCCCCACCACAAATTGTTTGGACGTTGGCAGGGTTTTCGAATTCCCATATGCAAATCCTGCACCTACAATTAATCTGCTGGCTAATTCGCTTTCTTTTCCCAATTTTAAATAATGCCTAAAATCGGTTCTGATTTTTACATATTGGCTAAATGGAACATCGAAAATTGTTTTTACATTATCTTTTTTATAATCTGCACCTGTAACCAAACCCGTGATATTTCCCGCCAAATCTAATTCACCATTAAAATAGATCGTGTTTTTTCGGCGTTTCTGCATCGTATTGGTATACGTATAATTGTAGGTTGGTCCAAAAATTAATTGTTTTTCTATTACTCTGCCTAGGGCTGGATCTTCATCAATATCCTGCTGGTATTCTGGAGTTACATGATTCGGACTCACATACGTCACATCAATCACATTTAATTGATGTTCTTTACGAATGTTTTCTTTCCACAAATAACCAAACGATGTATTAAACGAATTTAATGCATACAATTGTGTTCTTTTTTGATATTCGTAACGAAGCGTTGCTTTGGTTCTGGGCACAAATTCGCTGTTTCCTTCAATATTAAAAGGCGTGATAAATCTCGGCCAAGTCAGACTAACTTCGCCTCCAAGTTTATAAATGTTTCTCCCTTTATTAGGTCCGCCAAGCTGAAAATCGGCTCCTCCAAAAACAGAAGCAGTAAATAATTCTGCCCCTCTAAAAAAGTTTCTGTTGTTCCAATTCAGGTTTATCTCGGTTCCGGTATAACTAGCTGAATTGGTTTTTCCTAAAACCTCAACACGAATGAATTTCTTTGGCAAAAGTGTTAGAAAGTAGTACGAATCTAAAGCATTATCGATACTGTCAGAAGGTTTGAATTCGTTTTTAACAAAACTGAAGGTTCCGAGATTGACAAATCTATTGAGCGTTAAATTATGATCTTTTCTATTGTATAAATCGCCTTTTTTAAAGTAAATTGTTCGGTCAAAAACTCTTGGTTTAAAAGTATCTGCGGTATCAATTATCGTAAAATCTTTATATTTTACAATATCTCTCTGTCTGTAAACCATGGTATCGTTTGCCAGAGAATAATTAGGATAGACAAATATATTATTAATGGTATAAGCTCTCAGGGCTTTTGCCGGCGTTTCGTTTTTGATTACAATTTTAATTTTAACTTCATGATCGCCTTTACTGCTGTCGACCTGTGCCAGAAGATAATCGGGATTAAAATAATAATATCCTTTTTCTTTTAATCTCGCATCGATACGTTCTCTTTCTGCTTTGATTAAATCCAAATCATACGGTTTTCCTACTTTCAGCAGACTTCTTCGACTCGAACGTCCTATAATTTTCGACATTTTTAGCGAATCGTCCGGAAAAGTCACGCTTTTTATGATGTATTGTTTCCTTGGCGTTACCACATATTCTGCCGTTGCCCTTTTGTTTCTAACAGTAGAATCGGCGCTGACACGGGTTTTGAAAAAGCCTTTGTTTTCGGTATAATTTCGTAAAACCGATGCATTGTAATCCAAATCGACTTTGCTGAAAAGTACAGGTTCTTCTCCAACCTTATTTTTCAGCCAATATCTTAATCCCTTTTGTTTTTTGGGTTCGCCCGCAATATTGTAAAACCATAATTTTGGGCGCAATCCTAAGAACGATTTATTAGGTTTTGGGCGCAATAGACCTTCCAATTCCGTTTCCAGCGCTTTTCTGTCTTTCTTTTTGATAATCGAATCTTTCACCTTTACAGAACCTCCAACATACAAAAAATCACCTTCTGGAAGATATTTCGTGTTACTGCATCCTAAAATAAAAAACAAGGAAAACAGTGCCACACACTTTGTAAAATAGTTTGTTGTATGATTATGTTTTTTGCTCATTTCCTTCAATTTTGTTTTCTTCCTTATTTTCCTGCAGTTGTTCTTTTTCCTTCTCCTCTTTCTTTTTCTGCTTTTCTTTCTCTTTTCGGATTTTTTCTTCTTTAATCAATTCTTTTTCAGCTTCGGTACGATGAAAGAGCTCTCTGAATTTATTGTAACTCATCGTGATGATAAAACCAACACCTGTCTCTACCACCTGACCTTCAACGGCAACCTGATACTGATTTTTTCTGTAAGCGCGGACTACATAACGTCCGTCTTTTGTCAATTGGTAATCCAGCGCAACGTCACCGGCAATGTTAGTACTTTCTTCATTAGCACGCTCATTCCCTTCTACGCCAAAACTACTTCCAACGGTTACTTTCAATCGGTCGTCTAATAATCTTTTAGAAACTTCTACATTCAAGTCTGTACGATTTTGCATGTTTCCAGAAGTATAATCTTCTGTAGATTCTAAATCAAAATTCACTTCAAAACCGGTAATAAGTTCGCCCGCCAAATTATTTAATTGCTGCGAAAGTATTTTACTCACACTCTGTCTCGCTAAGGTTTCTGCACTTGTACCGCCGCTTTCACTCGCAAAAGGATTTTCGCCCACAAATCGGTTTAATAACAAGAGTGCAAAAACCTGTTTATTTAATTCTGCAGGATCTTGTTCCAACTGTTTTAATTTGGCTTGAGTCGTCTCTACCACATCAGAAGAAACGTCGTAATTTCCGTCAGGCAATACAATTCCAAAAGAAATCTCAGGTTTCATTAATTCACCATTCATTTTCAATAAAGTCTGAAAAGGAAGCTTTTGTTTGTACACATTTCTTTTTGCCGAATCATTAGTTGGAAGCTGGCTTCCTACTAAATCTATTGGAGCTGTATTTACTTTATAAATAGCCGTAATATTTACATTTGCTAAGGTCGGTTCGCCGTTCCACGTTATGAAACTTCCTTTCTGAAGGTCAAATTTTCTTTTGATTCCGTTGAAATTCATTTCGTACGCACCTTCATTAAACTCATATTTCCCCGTCAAAGTTGTTTTACCCGATTGATCAATTCCGCCTACTAGTTCTGCTTCTCCTTTCAATCTCAGATAATCCCCATTTCCTTTGTCTATAATCAAATTCAGTTCGGCTTCTTTGTCGATGGTAATGGCTACATTTACGTTCATTCCTTTCAATTCCGATTGATTGAGCTGATTCTGCATCTCAACAGTTTGTTTGAGATACATATTATCTTCATCGACAAACTCTACAATTCCATCACGATCAGCAATTGACGGATCTGATTGCGGCAATACCACAGAGAACTTAGTTTCTTTATTGATTTTGATTGTTCCGTCAACTACTGGAGCATCCAGATTTCCTTTGATATTTAATTTGGTATCTAAAAATAAATCTCCGTAAAACAAATCATTGTCTGCTGCTTTAGAATTTATAGCTCTAAAATCATTAGCTTGTACTAATAAATTAAAATTATACGCTTTAAAATCAGGTGTCTTAATATCGCCGTCTACAAATAATTCGTTATCATTTTCGTCTAAAAGTGAGAATTTATCAAATGAAATAGTACCGTTATTGATGGCAATTTTTTCTTGTTTAACTTTAAAATACGAATTGAGCTGCGTTACTCTAAAAGCAGCATCGTTAAAGTTTAATTCACCGTTAACCTTTGGCGCTGCAGTATTTCCAGTAACTTTAAAATTCCCTGACAAATAGCCGCTTCCTTCTTTGATATTGTCCATACTAAAGCCTTGAATACTTTTGATGTTCAGCTTATTAATAACTAAATCCAAATCAAAATTTCCGGCATCGAGCTGATAATCTCCTGTAAGTTTCAGATCGTTTCCTTCGTCACTTAATACCACATTTGCTGCAAGCGTATTGGCCGTTTTATTGTCTACTTTTACTTCTAGATCACCGACTTTTTCTCCTTTAAAAGTAAAATCATCAATTTTTAAATCTGAAGTGAATGTTGGACTTGTCATTACGTTTTCTACCAAAGCAGAACCGTTTATCAAACCCTGCATTAATTTCTCGTCCTTTTTAACGATATTCATAATGGTTTCAATGTTGAAGTTTACAAACTCCACTTTGAGGGGCGCATTATTTTCAGTTCCTTCCGATTGTATTTTTAATTGATTCCCTGCATTATCCAAATAAAATTTATTGATGTAAAGTCGTTTATCTCCAAATTCAACGGCGTTTTCGGGATCAATGCTCCATTTATCATAATTCAAGACAAAAGATTCTGCATCAATTTTAAAAATGTTTTTAGCATTTTCATGGTTCAAATTTCCGGCGATATAGTATTGCTGTTTTTCTTTCGCATCTTTTACTTCCAGCGCATAAGTCAAAATATTATTCTGAACGTTTCCAGACAGACTAGTAAACGGAATTCTAAGCGAACCGCTTTCGATGCCGGCCACAGAAACCAAATATTCTAACGCATTTTCTTTGGCTTCGATATTTATTTTGGCATCAGAAATGGTATTTTCAGCATAAACAATGCGCGGAATTGTTCCTTTTACAGCCAGAGAATCGGTTTTATTATTATAATTCCCCGTTATTGTAAAAGGCTCTAAACCGGTAAGTTTTGGCAATAATTTAAACAATATCGGATCGTTGTCTACTTTTAATGTAAATGCTAATCTTTGTTCATCCGACTCCGCGTTTACTTTTGGATTCTGCAGCTCAATATATTTTGATAATGAATTTTGAATTGAATTGGCCAAAGTCGTCAGTTTGTATTTTCCGACCACCTCTGCTTTTAAAAACTGCGACGAAATTTTAATCGAATTGCTGTCTTTATCGGCAAAAGCCACAACGCGAATCGAGTCTAAAACGATTGGTTCTGCTTCTTTTAAAATTTGAATGTTCGAAAGAAACACTTTCCCATTTAAGAAATCCGGATTGCTGTTGGCAATATCTGCATCTACATTACCACGCAATTTCATTGGTCCCGCGTGCAGATTTAATTTTTCTAAATCGGCAATATCCAAATTCAGTTTTAGTTTTACTGACGGATATTTATCTTTTGTATCGCCGCTGGCTGTTAATTCAAATTTAAGATTCGGGTCTTTCATTCCAGATTGCACTGCAAAAGAACCGTTTTCTATACTGCCTTTTAAAGCTAAATCTTTGTATTCATATCGATTAAAAACGGCTTTCTTAACCAAACCATCAATCGCTGCATTTGCCGTTTTTGGATCTAAACCTGTTCCTTTTACTTTCGCTTTAAGCGTAATTTTTCCGATAGAATCGTTTTTGATTAATCGGCCTAAATCGAAATCTAATAAATAAACCGTTGCGTCGTATTTCTCTCTTTTTTTAATGCGCTGATCAAAAAGCGCATCCACTTTTGCATTTCCAAAACTACTGTTTAAAGCTAAGTTGGTATTGAAATTCTGCACAGAACCTTTGAACTTTCCTGTCAAACTAATTTGTGACGGAATCTCAATGTTCTTCGGAATTGTTCCTGCCGGCACAAACGAATTGATATCTTTTGAAGTACTGGAAAGTTTTTTAATATTTAAATCGAAATACGATTTTTGCGCATCAGGAAGTCCTTTGATTTTCCCCGAAAGGGAAACTCTTGTCGTTCCGATACCACTCATTTCAAACTGCGCAATATTTAAATCTTTTACTTTTCCTTTTACTTTTGCATTCAAACTCAAAACTGCATTGGGATTGCTTTTAAAAGGATTTTGTTTTTGCAAATCAGGCACAAAAAGAAGAATATCTTTAAAACCGATTTTAGATTGTTTTAAATTGGCATCTAAACTCAGATTACCTAAATCTTTTTTAAGCGCCTCCAGAGAAGCATATTTCACGTCAATTTTATCTTGAACGAGTGTCTGAGGAGTTCTTAAATACAGATTGTGCAAAGAAGCATTTTTGGGCCCGTAAAAGAATTCGGTTTTAAGGGATTGAATCTGAAGACCGCTTTTATCATTTACAGTCAACGTTTTAATATTTCCCGAAATGGTATCGCTTGAATAATAGAGCTTTTCGGCCTCAAAGTTGAATTTACTCAAATCCATGTGCGCATAATCAATTCCTTTTGCCGCAGGTTTTGACTGCATATCGTCAAATTGGAACGCAATATTTTCTAAATCAACTTGATTGAGTTTTACTTTCCATCCCGCTTGTTTTATGGCTGTGGTGTCGAGGCTTGGTGCCTGGATCTGCTTATCTTTTGCACCCAGACGTAGATTTCCTTTAAGATTTTTAACTTCAAAAGTATCAAAATCCAAAAGCTGTTTTGTAAGATCGATTTCATTTACTGCTAAATTTAAGTTTCCTAATTTTATTCCAGAATCTAATCTGGAATCTTTATTATCATAAGCTATATCAATTTTTGATAATGCAATTTTTCCTAATTTTAATTTAAAATCCGGCCGTTTCGAAACAGTATCAACTGTTTTAATAGAAACTTCTGCGATTTTCTCTACAACATCTTGATTTAAAACGACTTTTAATCCGTCTAAGGCAATATTCGGAATATCAAAATTCATTTGATCCAGATCGAATTTATTAAACTTGGTATCAAAATGAGTCAGTTTTACCCGAATATCATTTTTAGAATAATCATCTTTAAAATTAAAATTGATTTGGTCGAGATTTACTTTTACGACTGAGATTTTAAAAGGCTTACTGTCTGGATCTTCAACTTTTGGTTCTTTAGATTCAAAAGCTTTTATGATGTAATCAAAGTTAAAAACGCCTTCTTTGTTTCTAGAGATATTGGCAGTAGTATTTTCTAAAATAACAGAATTGATTTCGAGTTCACTGCTTATCAATTTAAACAGATCGACATCTACTTCCAGCCTTTTACCCGCCAGCAGTGTATCTTTTTTCTGGTCTTCAAAATAAAACCCTTCCAGAACTACATCTTTTGGAAATTTAATAGAGATATGATCTAAAGAAACTTTAGTTTTAATTTTGTTATGCAGATAGGTTATTGCCTTGTCTTTGACAAAATTTTGAACCGACGGAACCTGAATTAAAATGATAAGAAGTAATAAAAGTGCAATTATAGAAACGACGCACCATAAAAGTACACGCAATGTTTTTTTTAGAAAATGAGTCGTTTTCTTATTCATACGTCAATTAAATACAGGATTTGATTGCTTCTGAAAAAAGCAGGATTATACATTTTACAAAAATGTAAAATTTAAACCTTAACAATTTACATAATTTCGGGGGATTATTCTAAAATTTTACTGCAAATTGGTTCTTTTATGCCACAAAGAAGCTGTGGCACAAAGCTTTTTGTAACCAATGATGGTGAAAGAACAAAATATTGAAATCGCTAAAATTTTATATGAGGCAGTTTTGCACTTAAAATTTCTATTTTCTGTCGCAATTTTTGAAGGAATTTCTCGTGTTGTTCTGATTCTGGATTGAAACTTCTATGACGAAGGCTTTTCTGAATTTCATCTACTTCTTTCATTGTAGAAATACTGTTTTCTGAAATATAATTTTCACTGAAAAGTTTCCAGATATAATCGATCGCAATCTGATTTGGATGCAGCATATCTTCATTATAAAAACGATAATCACGAAGCTCATCCATCATGATTTCGTATGAGGGAAAGTAATATAATTGTTGATTGTTGATTTTAGATTTTAGATTAGAATGCAAGGCTGCAAATAAATGCGATTTGCTTAATTGATTTTCGACAAAACCGTCTTTAATGTGACGTACGGGAGAAATCGTAAAAATGAAATGGATATTTGGATTTAAAGTCTGAATTAAATCAATTGTGTTTTGAATGCTTTTCTGAATTGTTTCTGTTGATAATAATTCTTTTGAAAACTGCTTTTGAGGCACTTTATGGCAGTTGGCGACAATTTCATCAATTTCTAAGCTTCTATAAACCCACGAAGTTCCGTAGGTAATAATGATATGCGTTGCTTCTTTTAGTTGTCTATGCGTTTCCTGAACGGCTTTATTTAAAGATTCTAAAAGTTCTTGACGATCGGCATTACTTAAGTCTGAATGTACTTCAAAACTATGCCAGCGCTCGTTGTGAAAAAACACATCTTTCTCTTGATAAAATTCCTGATGAATTACTCTCTGAATAATCTTCTCAATCGAAACGGGATTAAAAACTATTCCAAACGGATTGGTCTCGTTCTGAAATTTAAAATAATCGAATTTCTCCGCCATATTTTCTGCAAAACAGGAACCAATAGAAAGTACTTTCGAATTATAATCGATTGGAGTTTTACTTTTCTGAATAGGAATTTGTGTTCTGAATTGCATACTTTTTATTTGAACACGAATTTCACGATTTTTCAGCAATAAAAAAAATCCTCATAATCAAAAACAGATTATGAGGATTTTTAAAAAGTATTTTACTAATTATTAGTAAGTAATTTGAATTTTGAAAGAGTCATTAGCATCTCCAGCAAATACTTCACTTACGAAATTATTAGCATTGTATTTGTTTTTATAGTCTGTACTTACAGTTTGAACAGCTTTTCCGTCTTCATCATAATTTACTGTTACGCTAGTCAATGCATTATTTCCAGAATGAAAATCAAATTGAAAATCATCACTGTCAACTTGAGCTAAATCTAATAAAAGTTTTAAACCTGTAATATTAACAAATGGGCTTTTTTTATCGTCAAATGTATTGGTGATTTTTTCTTTTAGACCATCATAATATTCAGTAGAAACGATATTTCCATTTGCAAATGTATAAAGAGTTGTAGTATCGTATTTAGTTTCTACTCTGTCTTCTATCTGAGACAGATTTGCATTTACTGTTCCGTTGGCATTGTACACAAATGTCAATTTATCCTGAATTGTAGAACCAAAAGCTTGTGTAGTAATTTTAGAAACTAATTTGCTATTCTCGTATGCGTAAACGTCTGTAGAAACTAAAACACTTGATCTAAAATATTCTACTTTAGTGATAACCTCTCCAGTGTAAGTGTAAACGTATTTTGAAGCGTCAGAAAGTGAAATTTGTTTCAATTTGTTTCCGTCATAAGTAAAGGTATAATCAAGAGATCCTGATTTTCCGTTTTCAACAGTTGTCAGCGTAATTTTTGATGGCAAAGCTGTTGCAGAAGATCCTCCTTCAGAGCTGCTGTCATCACTTGAACAAGAGTTTAGAGATAAAGCTAATGCAGCGAAAAGGCATAAAAATTTTTTCATTTTGTTTTGATGTTAAATATTAATGCTGCAAACGTAATGCAACCAAAAACAATAACCTTACGGGATTCCGCATCACAATATATAATTTAACCCGCACACCACTTAAAAGAATAATAACCAGTGATTTAATTAAAAATATTTTAGTTAAATTATGTAAATTAGTAAAAATTACATTTTTAAATAACAAAAAAAAGCCAGACATAATCTGGCTTGTAGAAATAAAGATTTTTTTTTAATAGAAATACTCACTAGTACCTAAACTATCAGATCCTTTATCAACTTCTTTAGTTGGATATCCTTTATCATTATAAGTAAAGGTGCTATTTGTCCATAAATCACCTTCTGATGTATCTGTTAAAATGTTAAATTTAACTCCATTTGCTTCTCCGTCAACAAATGCAATCTTATCCATTCCTAAAATATTTTTTTCAGGATTATTTTTATCATCATAAGTGTATTTATGATTTTCCCAGCTTGCTGCACTTACTATCTCGCTAACTTCTCCGTTTATAAATTTAATGGTATTAACCGTTCCTTTCAGTGTTTGAGTTTTAGAATCACCTGAATATGCTTGAGCAGTAATTGTACCATCTGTGTTATAAGTATAAACTTCTTTATTTCCCCAATCCATTTCTGGATCGACTCTTAAAAAAGTTGTTAATTTACCTTCTGCATTATAAGAATAAGTATTTATTTGATCAATTGTTCCGTCAGGATATTTGTATTCTATTTTAGTAATTAGATCTCCTGTATAAGTGTAATACATATTCGAATCTCCAGAATCATCTATTGCGCTTACTATTTTATTACCATCGTATTTATAATTAATCGTAGTTTTCTCTCCGTCAGAATTTGTGATAATTGTTTTTTTTAGTAAAACATTATCACTTGATTCTGAAGAAGAATCATCACTAGAACAAGAAGTCAACACTAGAGTCAAAGCTCCAAAAAGACATAAAATTTTTTTCATTTTGTTATGGTATTAAATTTGTTTTTGTTATTTAAGCAAACGTAATGCAAGCAAAAACAATAACCTTACGGGATTCCTCATTACAAGCAAATAGTTTTTCTGTTTTAAATGCTACATTTAAAAAAATATCTTTTATAGAAAAACAAATAATTATCAACTTTTACTGGAACTTAACAGCGTTAAAAAATTACATTTTTAATAACAAAAAACATAATCACAAACTAAAACAATTCCTTACTTTTGCATCTTCCATTTTTCTAAAAACTTATATGAAATTATTATATACCTACATCATCAAACATAAAATGTTGTTGTTTTTTGCTTTGATTATGGCTACGATCAACATTTGTTTCAGTTTGTCAGACTCTGTAATTACAGGAAAATTAATGCAGGACTGCGGTGTCGGCCTGGCAAAATACAAAGGAAACGAAATGGGTTTTATCAAATCACTGGCTTTTTGGCTTGGGCTTTCGCTTGGTGCTGCAATGATCTCCAGAATTACCAAAAACTTTCAGGATTATTTTACTAATGTTGTCATTCAGCGCACTGGGGCACAGATGTATACTGACGGAATCAAAAAATCGCTTGATCTTCCGTATGCTGAATTTGAAGACCAGCGAAGCGGCGAAACTTTAAGTAAATTGACCAAAGTTCGAATTGATTCGGAGAAACTAATTACACTTTCGATTTCATTAATTTTTCAAACTATTATCGGATTCATTTTCGTCATTGTCTATGTAGCCCGAATTGATTTACGTATTTCAATTATCTTTTTAGTTACAGCGCCTATTATTGCTTTGGTGAGTTTATATTTGGGTAAAAAGATTAAAATCGTTTCTCGAAAAATTGTGAATCAAACTAATGCTTTGGCGGGTTCTACAACAGAAAGTTTGCGAAACATTGAACTCGTAAAAAGTCTCGGATTAACGTATCAGGAAGAAAAGCGTTTGAATTTAAATACCTTTAAAATCCTGCAATTAGAATTAGAAAAAATTCGTTTTATCAGAAGTTTAAGTTTTATTCAGGGAACAACGGTTCACTTTTTAAGAACTTGTGTTGTTTTTGCATTGTATTATTTCTTGTTTGGAGGAAAAATCATTGTTGGTGATTTATTGACGATGGTATTTTTTACGTTCTTCATTTTCGGTCCTTTACAAGAATTAGGGAATTTTATTATTGCTTTGAACGAAACAAAAGTTTCTATGGAAAATTTCAGAAACTTATTGAACGCTCCAAAAGAATTTCGTCCGAAAACGCCAAAACATGTTGGTGCCATTCAGAAATTACTTTTTTCTAATGTGAGTTTTCAGCACAGAACAGCAAAATTTAAAGCGGTCGAAAATATCAATTTCGAAATCAAACAGGGACAAACTGTCGCTTTTGTTGGTCCTTCTGGATCTGGAAAAACAACTTTGGTAAAACTCTTGGTTGGATTGTATACTCCGGCAGAAGGAGAAATTTTATACAATGATATCGATTCTACCGAAATTGATTTACTTGATTTAAGAAAGCAGCTTGGTTTTGTAACTCAGGATGCACAATTGTTTTCTGGAACTATTCGAGAAAATTTACTTTTCGTAAAACCAAACGCAACCGACGAAGATTTATACGATGCCTTAAAACGAGCAAGCTGCGACAAACTTCTTAAGCGTGCCGAAGACGGTTTAAACACCACAATCGGTGAAGGCGGTATTAAAGTTTCTGGCGGTGAAAAACAACGTTTATCAATCGCAAGGGCCATTTTAAGAAATCCGAATTTATTGATTTTTGATGAAGCGACCTCTGCTTTGGATTCTATTACCGAAGAAGAAATTAACGCTACAATCCGAAATATTTCAGATAAAAATAGAATTACAGTTTTAATCGCTCACCGATTATCTACCGTAATGCATGCTGATAGAATCTTTGTTTTAGAGCAAGGTAAAATCATCGAGCAGGGTAAACACGAGGATTTGATCGTTGAGAAAGGCTTGTATTACGCTATGTGGCGTCAGCAGATTGGGGAAAGAAAGTAATTGAAGGTTCTGAGTTGCTGAGTTACTAAGGTTCTAAGCTGCTAAGATTCTAAGTTTCTGAGATTCTAAGTTGCTAAATTGCTAAGTTTCTGAGATACTAAGTTTTGAATAGTGTCCAGGTTTAGCTGGATGCATTATAAATAAAGCTGAAAGGCTTTAGCCAAACGTAATAGTTTGGCTAAAGCCTTTTCTTTTAACCTGCTATTGATTTGAGTTTTTTATTAAGAGAACCTAACAAACCTACTATTTGTCATTTCGACGAAGGAGAAATCTCCGCAAGTAACTCCGCAATTTGAATCCAATCTTTGTCGAGCTTCTCGCGGAGATTTCTCCTTCGTCGAAATGACATAAAATGAGAAAAAATAAATATATAAACACAAAACCCGACAGGTTTTAAAAGCCTGTCGGGTTTACTTTATCTATAATTTTAAAATCTTAGAATCTTAGCAACTTAGAACCTTAGACCCTTAGTATCTTTAATTCAAAAATTCAATTGCTTTAGCCAAAGCCTCAGCAATTCCATCAGCGTTTTTACCTTTTCCAGAAGCGAAGAAAGGCTGTCCTCCTCCATTTCCGTCGATGTATTTCCCTAATTCTTTAATCACTGCATTCGCGTTTAAACCTTTTGCTGCTGCTAATTCTTTTGTGATGTAGCAGTGAATATTTGGCTGACCGTCTTCAATAGAAGCTAAGAAAACAAATGCGTTTGGTTTAGAACTTCCAATTGCCTGTGCTAAATCTTTAGTCGAAGCCATGCTTAAATCTACTTGTTTTGCAAGGAAATTTACGCCGTTTACTTCTTGGAAATCATTTTCTAAAACAGATTTTAAAGCATTTACTTTTTCTTTTAACAACTGCTCCACTTGTTTCTTCAATTTTACATTATCATCTTGAAGTGATGCAACCGATTTTAAAATATCCTGCGGATTTTTTAGTGTTTCTTTTATCTCTGCTAATGTATTTTCCTGACTTACATAGAAGTTCTTAACTGCATCACCAGTAATCGCTTCAATACGACGAATTCCTGCCGCTACAGCACCTTCAGAAATGATTTTGAAATGCCAGATGTCTGAGGTATTTTTTACGTGAATACCACCGCATAATTCTTTACTTTCTCCAAACTCAATCATACGGACATTGTCTCCGTATTTTTCGCCGAATAAAGCCATTGCGCCTTTATCTAAAGCTTCTTTAATCGGAATGTTTCTGTGTTCTACCAATTGCAGCTGCGCTTCGATTTGAGCGTTAACAGAAGCTTCTACCTGCTTAATTTCATCATCAGAAACTTTACTGAAATGAGAAAAGTCAAAACGTAAGTAATTTGGATTTACCAATGAACCTTTTTGTTCTACGTGAGTTCCCAAAATGTTTCTCAAAGCCAAATGCATCAAGTGCGTAGCCGAGTGATTTTTTGAAGTCGATGTTCTTAAATCGGTATTTACTTTTGCAGCAAAACCTGCTTCAATATTTTCTGGAAGTTGTTTTGCAAAATGCAGAATTAAGTTGTTTTCTTTCTTCGTATCAATAATTTCAATTGTTTCGTTTGCAGAAACCAACGTTCCTTTATCACCAACTTGTCCTCCTCCTTCTGGATAAAATGGCGTATTATCTAAAACGATTTGGTACAAAATACCGTCTTTTTTAGAATCTACTTTTCTGATACGCGTAATTTTTACTTCATTTTCAGTTTTATCATAACCTACAAATGTTTCTACATTTCCAGGAATTAAAACATTCCAGTCTTCTGTAGAAACTTCAGAAGCAGCGCGGGAACGTGCTTTTTGTTTTTGTAATTCAACTTCAAATTCTTCTTCATTAAAAAAGAATCCTTTTTCCTTTAGAATCAAAGCTGTTAAATCTTTCGGGAAACCAAAAGTATCATACAATTCAAAAACTTTAGCTCCAGAAACCTCTTTTCCAGAAGTTTCATTCACAACATTCTCTAACAACTGCAGTCCTTGATCTAATGTTCTTAAGAAAGAAGCTTCTTCTTCGCGAATTACGTTGGTAACCAATTGCTGCTGCGATTTGATCTCTGGGAAAAACTCGCCCATTTGGTTTGCTAAAACCTCAACCAATTTGTTAATAAAAGGCTCTTTTGTGCCTAAAAATGTAAATCCGTAACGAATAGCACGACGCAAAATTCTGCGTATTACATAACCAGCTCCTGTGTTTGATGGTAATTGTCCGTCGGCAATTGCAAACGCAACCGCACGAACGTGATCTACCACTACACGAATCGCAATATTAGTTTTATCTTGTTCTTCTGACTCTTCGACTCCGCTCAGAGTGACATCGTTTGGAGTATATTTTAAACCTGTAATCTGCTCCACTTTTTCGATAAGCGGTGTAAAAACATCCGTATCATAATTGGATGTTTTTCCTTGCAAAGCCATACACAAACGCTCAAATCCCATTCCGGTATCAACGTGTTGTGCCGGAAGTTTTTCCAAAGATCCATCTGCTTTACGGTTGAATTCCATGAATACATTATTCCAGATTTCAACTACCTGCGGGTGATCGTTGTTTACCAGACTTTTCCCTGTAACTAATGCTTTTTCAGCTTCCGGACGTAAATCAACGTGAATTTCAGAACAAGGTCCGCATGGTCCCTGATCTCCCATTTCCCAGAAATTATCTTTTTTGTTTCCAAGGATAATTCGGTCTTCATCAATTAATGTTTTCCAGATATCCCAAGCTTCCTGATCAAAAGGAACATTATCTTCTTTACTTCCTTCAAAAACCGAAACATACAGATTTTCTTTTGGAATTTTATAAACTTCTGTCAGTAACTGCCAAGCCCAATTGATGGCTTCTTTTTTGAAATAATCTCCAAAAGACCAGTTTCCAAGCATCTCAAACATCGTATGGTGATAGGTGTCAAAACCTACATCTTCAAGGTCGTTATGTTTTCCTGAAACACGAAGACATTTTTGCGTATCGGCTATTCTTTTACTTTTTGGAGTTCCATTCCCTAAGAAAAATTCTTTAAACTGGGCCATTCCCGAGTTATTGAACATAAGAGTTGGATCGTCTTTAAGGACGATAGGAGCCGATGGAACAATTAAGTGCCCATTGCTTTTAAAAAAGTCTAGAAATTGTTTACGTACGTCTTGTGATTTCATATTGTAATTAAGAAAATGTATCTTTTATTAATTTGCCAATTTGATAATGTGAGAATTAGAAAATTTAAATTGAAAAACTCATAGTCTAAGCAATAAATCATTTACTTTATTCATTATCTAATTATCTAATTGACTCAATTATCTAATTATTTTAATCTTGAAAAAAAGCAGTTAACGACCGTAACATTTAGTAAATTTGTCGACTAACTAGTTTTTACAAGCTGCAAAAATAGGGTATTTTAAAATATGGCGAAAGTAAAATATTATTACGACTCAGAAAATCTGGCTTATACGAAAATAAAAACCAGAAAAAGAATAAAAATAGGTTATGCATTACTGTTTTTAGTAGCTTCGGCGTTGTTCGGTTTTTTAGTTTTTGTATTATTGATTAACACTCCTTATTTTGAAACTCCCAAAGATCGTTTACAAGCACGTGAAATTGAAAATTTAAAACTGCAATATGCTATTTTAAATAAAAAACTAGACGCAATTGATGAAGCAGCAGACGCCTTAGAAGAAAGAGACAATAATATTTACCGCGTTTATTTTAATAAAACAGAAATTCCAGATTCTATTAGAAAAGCCGGTTTCAGAAATCCTGAAAGATACAAAGCACTGGAAGGATACAATAATTCGCAGCTGGTATTAAACACGACTAAAAGAGTTGACAAACTTTCTAAGCAGTTAGCCATTCAGTCTAAATCTCTGGATGAAATTTTAAAATTAGCTGGAGCTAAAGAGAATTTGTTATTAGCCATTCCGGCAATCCAGCCGGTGCAGAATGAGAATTTGAAACGTGTTGCTTCTGGTTTCGGGTACCGTATTGACCCTTTCACGAAAGTGCGAAAAATGCACAACGGGATGGATTTTACGGCCAACACCGGCGCTCCGATTTATGCCACTGGCGACGGCGTAGTAGAAAGAGCCGATAATACGGCTTCTGGCTACGGAAATCATGTTGTAATCAGGCATGGTTTTGGATACGAAAGTTTGTACGCGCATTTGAGCAAATACAATTGTCGTCCTGGGCAGAAAGTAAAACGCGGCGATGTAATTGGTTATGTAGGAAGCACAGGAAGATCTGAAGGACCGCATTGTCATTACGAAGTGCATAAAGATGGAAAAGTAGTCAATCCGTTGAATTTTTATTACGGAAATATTTCGGCTGTAGAATATATTGCAATTTCACAAATGGCAAACCAAGAAAATCAATCATTAGATTAGTATTGTTAAAAAAATAGTAATTTTGAAATAAATAAGAAAAAAACAAATCATGCATATTGAACTTTCCAAAGACAAAAGATATTACAGCATTGGCGAAGTTGCCAAAGCTTTTAATGTCAATGCATCATTAATACGATTTTGGGACAGTGAATTTGATATCCTGAAACCGAAAAAAAATGCCAAAGGAAACAGGATGTTCACGCCGGATGATATTACTAATTTACAGCTGATTTATCATTTGGTAAAAGAAAGAGGCTTTACACTCGAGGGAGCTAAAATTCACTTAAAGGAAGGTCAGAAGAAAACATTAGATAAATTCGAAATAATCCGTAAATTAGAATCCATAAAAACACAATTAAACGACATCAAAAACGAATTGTAATTAAAAATTGAAATAAACTTAAATTAAACTAATATGAAAAAATGGTTAATCCCTGTAGGAATTATTGTTGCACTGATTGCGATAATTGCTTTTTGGTCAATTGGAATTAAAAACACTGCATTACAGCACAGTCAAGCAGTAAATAAAGAATGGGGAAATGTTCAAACAGCTTACCAAAGACGTAACGATCTTATCGGGAACTTAGTAAACACGGTAAAAGGCGCTGCAGATTTTGAAAAAGGGACTTTAACAGCAGTAATAGAAGCTCGTGCAAAAGCTACTTCGGTAACAATTGATCCAAGTAACGTAACTCCTGAGCAATTAAAAGAATTTAATCAGGCGCAAAGCGGTGTATCTTCATCATTATCAAGATTATTGGTTTCTGTTGAACAATATCCAACTTTAAAAGCAAACGAGAATTTCTTAAAATTACAAGACGAATTAGCAAGTACTGAAAACCAGATTCTTACTGCAAGAACTCGTTTTAATGAGTCTGTTCAAGTTTACAATGGTTATGTGTTAAAGATTCCTAACAATTGGTTCTTGAGTGAATACAAAGAAAAACCATATTTTGAAGCTTCTACTGGAGCAGATAAACCAGTTGAAGTAAAATTCTAAGAAAAAAATTTTAGACGTTACATCTAAAATCAACCCTCTAAACTCTAAAATCAGTCATGTCAAAAGTAGAAGATTTTTTAACGAAAGAAGAAGAACAAGAAATTGTTGAAGCTATCCGCGTAGCCGAAACAAATACTTCTGGCGAAATTAGAGTACATATAGAAAAAACAACTTCTAAAGCTCCTTATGATCGAGCTTTAGAAGTTTTTCATGAATTGCGAATGGATGAAACAAGTCTTAAAAATGGAGTATTACTCTATTTTGCAGTTGATGATAAAAACTTTGTGATCTGCGGTGACAAAGGAATTAATGATTTGGTTTCTAACGATTTTTGGGATTGTACCAAAGATATTATGACCAGCCATTTTAAAGCGGGAAAATTTAAACAAGGAATTGTTGATGGGATTTTAAATGCCGGTGAACAATTGAAAAAATATTTCCCTTCATCTGAAGATGATGTAAACGAATTATCTAATGAAATCTCTAAAGGATAACTAATGAAAATTTCCACTCTTAAAACTTTCAATTCTAAAGGAATCTTTCAATTATCCTTTCTGTTAATCGCTTTTTTTACCTTTTCAAGTGTTTTTGCACAATTTGATATTCCGAAAAAACCAAGTTTTCAGACTTCTGTTTACGATTACGCGAATGTTTTGAGTGCTTCTGAAAAAACGCAGCTGGAAGAAAAACTAGTTCGTTATTCTGACTCAACCTCAACTCAAATTGTCGTTATTACTATCGAAAGTTTAAAAGGAGAAGACATCGGAATCCTTACGCCAAAATGGGCGCAGGAATGGGGAATCGGTCAGGCAAAAGAAGATAACGGCGTTTTGATTTTATTGGCCAAAACCGAAAGAAAAATCTGGATTTCGCCTGGTTATGGTTTAGAAGACAGGCTGACTGCGGGAATTGGCGGTGAGATAACCCGAAATATTATTATTCCTGAGTTTAAAGCAGGAAGTTATTATAAAGGATTAGATAAAGGTGCCGATGCCTTATTTGATGTTTTTAAAGGCAAATACAAGAGCGAACGCAAAAAAAGTAAAGGACAAAGTTTTCCTATCCTGCCTTTTATCGTAATTATTGTCATCATATTGATTTTACTTTCTAGAAACAAACGCGGAGGCGGTAACTCTGGAAACAGCAGTGGCGGCGGACCAAGTCTTCTTGATGTTATTATTTTAAGTAATCTTGGAAGAAGCGGCGGCGGCGGTTTCGGAGGTTTTGGAGGCGGATCATCTGGTGGCGGAGGCGGTTTCGGCGGTGGATTTGGCGGCGGCGGGTTCTCTGGAGGAGGCTCTGGAGGCAGCTGGTAAAACAATAATTTTGTTTCAAGTTTTCTTTGTTTTAGGTTTCAAGTTTAAAAAATCTTACTTTTACAATTTACAATTCAATATAGATGTTATCACATAAAGCAAAATACGCCCTTAAGGCCTTACTTTATTTAGCAGAACAAGACGAAAATCACATTTCTAGAACGATAGAAATTGCTGACGGAGCCAATATTCCTAAAAAGTTTTTAGAACAGATTTTACTAGATCTAAAACGCGGTCGTTTTGTTAGCAGTAAGCAGGGAAAATTTGGCGGTTATTATCTGATAAAATCAAAAAATGATATTACTCTAGCAGAAATTCACCGATTATTTGACGGTGCAATTGCACTTTTACCTTGTGCTTCTTTGAACTTCTACGAACCTTGCTCTGATTGCAAAACCGAGGACGAATGCAGTCTGCGCCACGGTTTAATGCTTATTCGTGACAAAACTTTAAAAGCTATGGAGGGCATCACAATCGCCTCATTAGTAAAAAAATAAAAAAATATTTTTTAATTCCTAGTAAATCGATAGAATTAATATTTATATTTGCACAAAATATTTAACTAACCATTTACAAAAGTTTTAACATGAAAGTACATTTTAGTCCATCTGGTGTATCAAAAATTTTGCAAAACAAACAAACAAGACTTTTAGCAGCTGTTAAAAGCAATTCATTTGTAATGTGTATGTGTTGATTTTAAAAAAAATAATTTTAAATTCTACTAATCACATATACTTAATATAAAAATGAAAACATCTATAAAAAATATCTTTACACTATTATTCTTTTTAACTTTCTCTATTTCATTTGCGCAAAACGTTGAAGGCGTAGTTACAACAAGCGAAAATATACCTTTAGAAGCCGTAAACGTGGTGATTAAAGGAACTACTAACAGCGCGATTACAGACAACAGCGGTAAATTTGTAATTGATTCTAAAGGAAGATTACCATTGACTCTTTTGATTCAATACGTTGGTTATAAAACAACTGAAATTGAATTAACTGCCATTCCGGTAAATCCAATTCAAGTTGCTCTTAAAGAAGAAAATGAACTTATTGAAGTTGTTGTTTCTTCAAGAAGAAGAATCGAAAAAGTTCAGGATGTGCCTATTGCTATTTCTGTAATTACAGGAAAACAAGCAGAACAAACAGGAGCTTTTAATGTGAATCGTATTAAAGAATTAGTTCCTTCAGTACAACTTTATTCTTCAAATCCAAGAAATACAGGTATCAATATTAGAAGTTTGGGTTCACCATTCGGATTAACCAATGACGGAATTGATCCTGGTGTTGGTTTTTATGTTGACGGCGTTTATTACGCTCGTCCGGCAGCTACAACTCTTGACTTTATCGACGTGGAACAAATTGAGGTTTTACGTGGGCCGCAAGGTTCTTTATTCGGAAAAAACACTACTTCTGGAGCATTCAACATCACTACTCGCAAGCCAAGTTTTACTTCTGGTGCTGATTTTGAAGTAAGCTACGGAAATTATTCTTTCTTGCAGGCTAAAGCCTCTTTAACAGGTGCTTTAGGAAAAAAAGTGGCCGGAAGAATATCTTTCTCAGGAACACAACGTGATGGTCTGGTAGATAATGTTGCAACAGGAAGACCTACAAATACATTAAACAATCAAGGAATTAGAGGTCAGTTACTTTGGACTCCAACTGTAAATACAAATATTATTTTTGCTGCCGATATTACAACACAGCGTCCTGACGGATATGCGCAGGTAGTTGCCGGAGTAGCACCAACGCAAAGAGCAGCTTATCGTCAGTTTGATGCTATTATTAAGGATTTGAATTACCAGCTTCCAAGTCAAAATGCATTTGATCGTAAAATAGATCAAGATACTCCATGGCGTTCTAATCAGGATATGGGAGGTTTCTCTTTGAATATTGACACTAAAATTGGAGGCGGAACGCTTACTTCTACAACAGCTTGGCGTTTTTGGAACTGGGATCCGTCAAATGACAGGGATTTTACAGGATTACAAGTATTGGCAAAATCTCAAAACCCTACAAGACAAACACAAATCACCCAAGAGGTTCGTTACGCAGGACAGTTGACTTCTAGAATCAGCGGTGTTGCAGGTGTTTTCTTCATTGACCAAACATCACAAACGGACGGAACTGAAGAATCTGGAAGTGCTCAATGGAGATTTGCGCAAAGTTCTACTAGTGCTTTATGGAAAACACCAGGATTGTTTGAAGGATACGGAATCAAAACAGATGCGAATATCAGAGCGTCTAGTGCTGCAGTATTTGGACAAATTGACTGGGCTATTACAGACTGGTTACATGTTTTACCAGGATTAAGATATAATTTCGATAAAAAAGATGCACATTATGCACGTACAACATACGGAGGTTTACAAACAACAGATCCTGCATTACTGGCTTTAAAAAAACAAGTATACTCAGATCAAGCATTTGATTCGGCTATCGACAACACTGATTTTTCTGGTAATATTACGGTTACTGTAAAAGCTTCGGATAAGATTAATGCTTATGGAACTTTTGCTAAAAGTTACAAACCAGTTGGTGTAAACGTTGCCGGACTTCCAACAAATTCGGCTGGACAGCCATTACTAGAATTGGCTGTTATCAAACCTGAAAAAGTATATCATTATGAAGTTGGGGTAAAAACATCTCCTTTTAGAAATTCAATCTTCAACTTGGCTTTATTCCAAACAGATATTAATGATTTCCAAACTAACGTTCAGGCTGCAGAATTGGGTGTAAACAGAGGTTATCTTGCTAATGCAGATAAAGTACGTGTACAAGGTGTAGAAGTTGATGCAAGTTTTGTAGTAAGCTCACACTTAACCATAAATGGTGCCGCAACTTATACAGATGGTAAATATGTGAAATTCACAAATGCACCACTTCCATTAGAAGAAACTGGAGCTCCAGTATCATTTAAAGATGTTTCTGGATCTGCGCTTCCAGGAGCTTCAAGATGGGCAGGATCTTTGGGAGGTGAACTTTCTGATAACGCAAGATTCTTTGGAAATGCTGGAAAAATTTTCTTAGCTGTTGATTCTTATGCCCGTTCTGAGTTCTCGTCAAGCCCTTCTGCTTCTAAGTATCTAGTTGTTCCAGGTTATGCTATTTTTAATGCTCGTTTGGGGTTCCGCGCTTCACAAGGACTATCTGTTCACTTTTGGGGACGTAACTTACTAAACAAAGATTATTATGAGCAATTATTGCCTGCTGGAGGTAATGCAGGACAATATGCTGGTGTAATTGGTGATCAAAGAACGTACGGAGTTACAATAAAATATTCGCTGTAAGCGGTTAGTTAGTTTTAGTCTTAAAAACGAGATGCATTTAAAAATGTATCTCGTTTTTTTTTATGTCAAATGTTTTAAATAGAAAAATGTCTTAAACTATTATTTTAAAAACTTTTAGAGGCACTTTGCACAAAATTAATCCCTGAAATTTACTTCAAAATATACACGTACTATCTCGTTTCAAATCTAAGTCACACAGATTGTATACGTTTTAAATGTAAACGAATTAAGGCGGCAATGGAGAACTATTATAATTTTAAAATATCTGAAAATGAAATTTCTTATGATCCGTACTGGTATGAAAATTCAAACCTGCTGATAAGTTTCACAATAGGAATAATCATCATAGCCGGCGGCATCATTTTACTAGAACAAAATCATCTTCAAATTGTTTTGCCCATAGCCTCCGCTATCCTATTTTTTGTAATTCTAAGCAGTTTATATCATTTGTTGATTCGCAGTAAAACTACTTTGGTATTCGACAAAAATAAAGGCATATTATTCAAAATTACACCTCTCGGAAAAAAGAAAATAACTTTACTAAACAACGTAATGGATGTTGTTTCAAAATCAAGTTCAAATAGTTTCAATTATATTTTGACAGTCCAAAAGCGAAATTCTGTTGTTGCAATTAAACTAACTCCACGAATAAGATACAAAGAACAAGACAATCCAGAAGTTCGGTTTTTACAAATGGAGATACTCCCGCAGCTTGAATTGTTCTTAGGTTTAAATAAAAAAATTACAGCCGTTTTTGATTCAGAAGAAACAACAAGTCTTTGAACAATCACTAAATCGATCAATTTTAAATATTGAATATCAAAAAGCCTCAATCCATTTGAATTGGATTGAGGCTTTTTAATATTTATGTCGCTTTGGAACTGTAAACCTTTGAACCTAAAAAATTAAGATCCTCTTTGTCTCTTCCCTCCTTTTTTGCTTTCGGCAAAGTTTCCTATCTTATACGCTAATGAGAACATTACATAACGCTTTAAAACGGTATTTTCTTCATCACGGATAGAGGTAGCCGAGATAGTTCTTGTAGCACTTTGGTTTTGATTTAAAACATCATATACCTTTACTTTTGCGTATAATTTTTTATCTAAAAATCCATACGATAAACTTGTATTCCATAGGAAAAAATCTTTTTTGAAATCATCAGAAATGTTTGAATTATACGTATATCCAAAATCATTTCCAAAGATCAGATTAGCCGGCCAATACGATGTTGTCTGCAGATTAATTCTATGAATTACATTCGAAGTAGCATCTCTTGAATAGTTCTCGTATCGTGTTTCATTGTAAGACAAACTATAAGAAGGCGCAATCGACAATACCTCGCCATAATCATAAGATGCATAGAGGCTCGGTGTTAGTACAACCGATTTTGCGTAATACAAAACATCATTCGTAAATCCTTTATCAAAATTGTAATTTCCGCTTAGACGAAGACCATATCTAATCGTATGTGCGTCTTTTTTAATCTGCTGGTTCCAGTTTCCTCCAAGCGAAGCCGAATATGTTCCAGAAATATTTACATAAGTGGTATTTCTTTTACCGCTTTCATCGTAAATTGAAGTAGAAACGATGTCATTGTTATAATAATCTCCTCTAAGATAAACACTGTAGCCCGAACGTGTTCTAAAATCAAAGTTCTTAAAATCGATACCGGCACTGTTTTTCTCAATCGGGTTTAAGTCTGGATTTCCGATTACACTATTTAATGGGTTGTTTAAATTGGCTACCGGCATTAACTGTGTTGCAGACGGAAGCGAATTAGAATAATCATATTTAAAACTCAAATTCTTTGAACGATTAAATTTGTATCGCAGTTGTGCGCTGCCGTACGGAAGCATGTATCTTTTATTCAAATCTGTCGCTTGATTAAGATAAAAAGAATGATTGTCAAATTCAACAATCGAAGTTCTTGAATTTAAATTCAGCGTGTATTTATTTTTCTGTAATGTGATTCCAACTTTTGGCGAAATCGAATTCTGTTTGGATGTTGTATAATTCGTCAACGATAAATTCAAATCAGAATATTGCTGCTCCGCCTCATCAAAATCAAATGTTTTTTGATCATTGATCGAAGACTGCCAGTTAAAATCAGTTCCGAAACGCACACGCAGCGAATCTGTAATAGGTTCCGTATATTCTACATCAATGGCATACGTATCAGTTTTTGCAGTATTTTTTGCATTTTGATTTCTTTCATCATTCGGCTTCTGATCCTGATAAAAAATGGTCTCTGAAATATTGATTCCGTTAGAATCATTTTTACTGTTATTGTTATTAAAAACAATACTTAGATTTCGTGATTTCTTTTCAAAAACTTTATTGAAATTAATGCTGTTGGCAAAGTTCGTATTAGAACCGTCAGTATGCGATATCCCCGTACTTTCGTTCAATGCCTCTCCATTTTCATTTTCAGAAAAAGAAGAAGAAGCATTATTGCTGGTAGATTGCGACAGATTCAATTTTGGAGCCACAACAAGGCGCATCGTAGGGTCAATTTTGTATTCTAATTCAAAATTGACATTATTCCCCGTATTTTCATTTTTTGTTTTAGAATCTGCTTCTGTAATAATATTTCCGGTTGGCAAAAAGCTTACTTGATTCGATTTGCTGTCATTTTTAGTTACCGAATTTGTAAAATTGTAACTGCTCATAAATTCCAGCTCTTTGGTCCAGTCATCAGAATAATTAATTCCTGCCAAAGTAGACTGCGTAATTCCTTTACCGCCGCTAGAAGCTCCCTGTCCGCCGCCTTTGGCATTTCGGCCGCCGCCCATATTATCAAAAACCTCATCCATAGAAAAACCTGTGGAGTTGATATTATTTGACGAAGCTACAACGCTGATTTTTTGTTTATTTTTAAAGAAATTCATCATCAAACTGCTTTCGTAACGTTCGTCAGAACCGTATCCGCCAAGCACTTTACCAAAATATCCTTTATTCTTTTTTTCGTCAATCGTAATATTTACAGTCGAATAATCTGAAGTTGATTCCTGTTTGGCCAGCTCTTCTTTTTTGGTTTTAAAATCAGAAACCTGCACTTTTTTTATAATATCTGCTGGAAGGTTTTTAATCGCAATGGCACCGTCCTTGTCAAAAAATGTTTTTCCGTTAACCAAAAACTGCGTTACTTCACGTCCGTTTACGGTAATTTTTCCTGTATTATCGACATCAAATCCCGGCAGTTGTTTTAGTAACGTTTCTACATTGGCATCCGGACGAACCTTGTACGAATTGGCATTAAATTCTAAAGTATCTTTTTTGATCGTAATTGGCGGTGCTTCGGTTTTAATCACCACCTCATCCAGAACATTGGTATTTTCAATCATGTACAATTTACCAAAATCTTTACTTTCAGAAAGTCCTTTTTGTTCTTCAAAATAAGCTTGGTAGCCCGTGTAGTTCACTTTTAAAAATACTGGTTTATCGTATTTTTTAGTGTTTATTACAAAGTTTCCGTTTTTGTCTGTAGTAGCATATTCAATAATAGTAGAATCTTTTACAGTTGTAAAATATACTGTCGCCAGTTCTAGCGGTAACTGCGAGTTAATATCAATCACAGTTCCTTTGATAACGATATTGTTTTGGGCATTTGCCGAATAAGCGAAAACTAAAAACAATAAAAATGAATAAATTCTGGTCATAAAATTAGGTTAGTTAGATCAATAAGACTTAATAAAACGCAAAAGGTTTAATTGTGTTTTTCACATTTATCCAAATATAGTGCCAATAAAAAAGCAATCTTCTAATTTATGAAGACACCAAACATAAAAAAGTCCCCTATTCCGGGGACTCATTTTTTTTTATTTTTCTCTGATATAAACGTCGATCGGAACTCCAGAAAAATCCCAATTTTCTCTAATTTTATTTTCCAGGTAACGCTTGTAAGGCTCTTTTACATATTGCGGCATATTGGCAAAAAATACAAACTGAGGAACCTCTGTCGGCAATTGCATGCAATATTTAATTTTTACATATTTCCCTTTTGTTGCTGGCGGCGGATACGCCTCAATAACCTTCAACATGTATTCATTGAATTTTGAAGTCGGAATTCTTTGTTTTCTGTTTTCAAAAACCTGAACCGTAGCTTCTAGTGCTTTCAACAAACGCTGTTTGGTTAAAGCCGAAACAAAAAGAATAGGCACATCTGTAAAAGGCATTAGTTCTTTTTTAATTTTCTCTTCGTAATCTCTTGTAGACATAGTATCTTTTTCTACCAAATCCCATTTGTTTACCAAGATTACAACACCTTTACGGTTTTTCTCAGCCAGCCAGAAAATACTCTGATCCTGCCCTTCAAATCCACGGGTTGCATCGATAACCAATATACAAATATCTGCATGCTCAATAGCTCTAACAGAACGCATTACAGAATAAAATTCTAAATCTTCTTTTACTTTGGCTTTTCTACGAATTCCCGCAGTATCAACCAAGTTAAACTCAAAACCAAAACGGTCAAATTTGGTATCAATTGCATCACGGGTTGTTCCCGCAATATCGGTTACAATATACCTGTCTTTACCAATCAAAGCATTGATAAAACTTGATTTACCCGCATTCGGACGCCCTACTACTGCAAAACGAGGTAAGTCTTCTTTAACCTCAACTTCTGGTTTATCTGGAAATGCTTCGATCAAAGCATCTAGCAAATCTCCCGTACCGCTTCCAGAAATACTGGCAAACGTAAAATATTCGCCCAAACCAAGGTTGTAAAACTCCACTGCATCTTTCTCACGCATGGCGTTATCCACTTTATTTACAGCCAGCAAAACTGGTTTTGTTACTTTACGAAGTAATTTTGCCACGGTTTCATCCATTGGCGTAATTCCTTCTTCAACATCAACCACAAAAATAATAACATCGGCTTCGTCGATAGCAAGCTCTACTTGTTTACGGATTTCGCCTTCAAAAACGTCATCAGATCCGCGAACGTATCCTCCGGTATCAATGACAGAAAACTCTTTTCCGTTCCACTCGCTTTTACCATAGTTTCTATCACGGGTAACCCCAGATACAGAATCTACAATAGCTTCTCTTCTTTGTATCAGCCTATTAAAAAGGGTCGATTTCCCTACATTAGGTCTTCCTACTATCGCAACAATGTTATTCATTTTTTTGAATTTTAGATTCAGGATTTTAGATTTTAGATTTCGCTTTTGACAAAATCATATAAATTGCAAACCCAAAATACTGTGTTTTAATTTTTTGCAAAGGTAGTTAAAAAAAGCTCCTAAGATGCTAAGTTTCTAAGTACCTAAGTTTTTTTTTGATTTTTGATTGTACTATCTTCCAAAAACATTCCCTAAATTGGAATTGAAAACCAAAAACGGATTACTTTTTCTGGAGCTGTTTCCTGCTATCCGTTTCAATCTTTTTTATTGTAGAAAAAACAATAAAAAAGGATTTCCACTTCTATCAGGGCTAGGACTTTACAGGATTAAGAACCTTTCGGCATTATTCTTTTCGCAGCCATCCCAAAAGCCTGTTGTTGTCAATTTTATAACTCTTGTCTTTGTGATCTAACGCAAATATTTCTCTTGAACTGCTAAACGGTCCTGGATTCTGCTGTATAATTTCGATTTCATTTTCAGAAACTTTAGAAATTATGGCCACATGCCCAAATCTGTTTAACAACGAACCCGAAAAAATAACCAAATCTCCAACTTTAGGTTTTGATTTGGATGGATTTGTAAATTGAATCAAATTTCGTTTTTCGTTTAATTCTCCATCTTTAACATTTTTATCAAAAAAGTCCTTTGCATGTCCGTATGCATCCGGCATTTTGTGATTGTAATGCTCGTAATAATATCTTTTTACGAATTCGACACATTGGTATTTAAGGCCTAAATTGTAATTGTCTTTTGTAACGTTTCGTTCCATAACATTGTCTACACCGCCATTATAAAAAACTTTTACGCCATTTAAACTATCCAATACCTGACCTATTTTGTACTTCCGATTGAGGTTTATTTTTTTTATCGTTTTTATGCCTGCAAAACTTAAAGCTAAAACCGAAATTATTAAAAGCGTAATCTTTTTAATTTTCATTTATGCCGATTAAAAAATGAATGTTCTTTTAAGTTAAATATGCCTGAGGGATAGAAGTAAAAATCCTTTTGTTCTATTTCATTGTACAAAAGGATTTTCACTTCATTTATATTTTGAAGCAGCGTTCAGTAAATTTCGTTTGAAACTGATGGCGGACGGACACGCCCAAAACCTATTACTGATTATAACCGAAACGTTTTAACATATTGGCATTGCTTCTCCAGTTTTTATTCACTTTTACGTAAAGTTCGATGTGAATTTGTTTTCCGAAGAATTTCTCTAAATCGGTACGAGAATCCATCCCTACTTTTTTTAGAGCTGCACCTTTGTGGCCAATAATAATTCCTTTTTGGGTATCGCGCTCGACCATGATTACCGAACGGATTCTAATAATATTCTCGTCTTCGTGAAATTCTTCTGTAACAATTTCTACGGCATACGGAATCTCTTTACTGTAATTCAACAAGATTTTCTCACGAATGGTTTCGTTTACAAAGAAACGTTCTGGTTTGTCTGTTAATTGGTCTTTTGGGTAATAGGCTGGAGATTCTGGAAGCAATTCGATAATTCTGCCAAAAACTTCGGGAACATTAAAATTCTGTAAAGCCGAGATTGGAAAAATTTCTGCATTTGGCACTTTTTCTTTCCAAAAAGCCACTTGCTCTTCTAATTGTTCTTGGTTTGAATTGTCGATTTTATTCAATAATAATAAAACCGGAATTTTAGCATAAATAATTTTATTGAAAAAAGCTTCGTCTTTTAAGTCCTGCTCCCCTATTTCGACCATGTAGATTAAAATGTCAGCATCTTCAAAAGCCGATTTTACGAAATTCATCATCGATTCCTGCATTTCGTATGCCGGTTTAATGATTCCGGGAGTATCGGACAAGACCAATTGAAAATCTTCTCCGTTTACGATTCCTAAAATTCTATGACGTGTAGTTTGTGCTTTTGACGTAATGATGGATAATCTTTCTCCAACAAAGGCATTCATCAAAGTTGATTTTCCAACGTTTGGATTCCCGATAATATTTACGAAACCTGCTTTATGTGACATTTTGAATATAATTTATTCTGCAAAGGTAGTCATATCAAGTTAATACAGAAAATAAAACATTTTTTTAAGTTTTCATTGTTTTTCTCAAAAATCGGCGTATCTTTGCACCCGAAACATCGCGGGATAGAGCAGTAGGCAGCTCGTCGGGCTCATAACCCGAAGGTCACAGGTTCGAGTCCTGTTCCCGCTACAACGAGAAAAGCTTCAGAGAAATCTGAAGCTTTTTTGTTTTATATCGATTTTATTTTATAAAAGTCTGAGACTTTTGGCAGTTTTTATTTCGTCCGTTTTGCTTCTATCTTATTTCCATTCTGTAATAAAAACAAACTTGAAATTTCTCCTTTTTCGTTCTTTTCAAACTGAATTTGCGCATCTACTACTTTATAGAAAAATAACATTTCACTTTCTACAAATATCGGGAACACATTTTGTCCTGTCAATTGTGAAAATAGCTGGTCTTTATCTAATGAAATTTTGATTTCAAAATCTTTTTCAACTTGATAAGTCCCAACAAACTTTTGAAGTTCTTCAGTTGTAATAATAACTTCTTTTCTGATTTTTTGCACAGGCAATGGTTTATTATACAGAATATTTCTAATTGCTTTTGAAGGAATTGTAACGTTGTTGTGATTTTGAAGTATTATTATTGTTTTATCATTTGTAATATGTCTATCGATAAAAGTTACATAACCCGGCCAACCACCATTATGGTTTGCAATTTTTCCAAAATCAGCATTTTCTTCAATTCCCCAGCCAAAACCATAATTTCTTTTAGCTCCGTCTTTCAAAGTTACTAATTCAAAAACTTCTTTCATCCCCTCTTTTGTGAGTAATTTATTGGTGTATAATGCCCTATCCCAAATCAATAAATCCTTTACATTTGAATTAACTGTTCCATCTCCAACAATACCATCAAGCCAAATAACCATTTTAGTTTCTTTCAATTCGTCTGGTAAAACATATTTTTTCAAACTATCTGAGTAAACATAACCAAAAGCATAATTGTCTATTTTCTTTGGCGACAATCTACGAGTGTAAACAAAGGTATTTTTCATTTTCAACGGTTGGAAAATAGCTGTGTTTAGATAGTCAGCGTATGTCAAACCCGATACTTTCTCAATTATTGATGCCAATAGTGCATAGCCCGTGTTGCTATATTCCCATTTAGTATTTGGTTCAAATAATATTTTTGGCTGATGTTTACTAAATATATTAATTATGTCTTTGTTAGTGGCAATTTTAGATTTGTCAAATAAACTATCCATAAGCTGCATATAGTCTGGCAGACCTCCAGTATGATTCAATAAGTTTCTTACAGTTACACCTTTATAAAAAGAAAGTTCGGGTAAGTATTTTTCGATGTCATCGTCCAAATTCAATTTTCCTTTTTCTTTAAGTATCATTATCCCCATAGCAGTGAACTGTTTTGAACAGGATGCCAATTCAAAAATCGAATTTTCATTCAATTTTTCTTTTGTTGTTTCGTTTGCAAGTCCAAAACTATGGCTATAAATAACTTTCCCTTTTTCTGCAATTAGAAAATTTCCATTGATTTTCTCTTTTGAATAAAGAGAATTGAGTAAACTGTCAATTTTTTGAATTCTATCTTGCCCAAATGTAAGATGTCCAATTAAAAGAAGTCCAATTGTAATTGTTAATTTCATTTTTTATTTCTTGTTAATTAATGTAAGTGAGATGTCTCGCAAAATTGCGACCAACTTATTTTATATGTGTGACAAAACCACACAAAGCCATCCAAATTTGGATAGCTATGCATGATAAATTTCATACCTTATTTATCTCTCAAATATATTTTTTTTTCACTACAAATTTTCAAAAGACTTTTTAATTTGAGTGATGCTTTTTGGCATTTGTACAAATGGCTAAACAAACAACAAGCTTAAAAAAATTTAAGATACGCATCCTAAAATACTGTAATAATCCAAGACAATCTGGTTAGATATTTGAATGCTTCCCGCTACTACAAAAAACACCACTTACTGTAAGTGGTGTTTTTTTTTATAACATTTGTGATATGGATGAATTTGTTGTCTACATTCTCTATTCTGAAAAATTCATGAAAACTTATACCGATTTTACTTCCAATTTAATTGAAAGATTTAAATCACATCACTTTCTCGAAACAAAAGGGTATACTCCCAAATTCATTGGACAGTAATTTATGTTCCAGTGTCATTATTTTTTGCTTTTGGGCTCTAAAGAATTGATTTCAAATCTTTCTTAATAAATGTAATAATTGACATTCTTCCTTATCTTGGTATGCTTTACCCATTAATCCAAAGAATAATATTCCAAAGCGCATTCATTGTTTCTTGGTTATGCAGCCAAACCGAATCTTCATTATCATTTAACTGCAAAAACTCGAATTCTACACCTTTCCCCCTTTTTAATGCATTCTGATGCAAAATTTCGGAGAAACTGCTTAATGGTATTTCTTTAGGATTACTAAAGATCGTAGAGTAATAAACCGATTTTTTTCCAACAATGGTATATATTCCCTCCTCTTTTTGGATTCCAAATAAGGCTGATTTACCTTCTTTATTCAAAAAAACAACAATTTGCGAACTATCATCTCTAAAATAATCTCCTGAATATTCTTTTAAATTACTGCGCTTAATTTTTGACTTTAGAATATTGATTTTCATTTACTTGTTTTTGATTTAAAAATCATTAGAAAGCTAATATATAACTCTTTTTTATAAAAGTAAAGACACTTATTCAACAAAAGATTTGACAATAAAAAGTATTTTAAAAAAAACGCAATATAACAGATGAATTATTTCACTAATAAAACACCTCTCATTAAATTTTATTTAGACCCATATATTTATACCTCTTTAATTATATCCGGCAATTCCATTTCATCAATTGGAAATAAATGAAGTACTTGTTCTAAAACCAATCCAATGTCTAAAGATAATTTTTCATTATGATCGTATTCCAAGGACAGTATACAAAGCTTTAGTAGGTTAGTGATAATAAAAACCAAATTCAGAATAATTTAAAACTTTAATTTCTGTGCATTATAATTTTTATCCGTATTTAATTTTAAGATATTCAAATATTGGTTTGACATTCTTTTAATGTATTCTAGATCTCTTATCTCCTGATTTTCCATATTAATACTCTTATTATCAATTTTTAATCCATTCATTACAAACTTTAAAAAAACAAATATATAAAAAAAACAGTCATATTTAACTGGATTTATACGTTCCTGTTTTTTTAACTACTTAATCCTATTTTTCAATTCTAAATAATTTAGAAATGAGAAAGAAAGAAGTACCTGAATCTGTGAAAATTGTCGGGGATAATATAAGAGAAATTATAAAAGAAAAAAATCTTAAAGTAAGACACGTAGCTCACGAGTCAGATTTAGATATAGAAGCCTTAAGAAGGTATATGCTCGGAAAGCAAATAATGGGTATTGATAAGCTTATTCGTATCAGTACGGCTTTAAATGTTGAAATTTCAGAATTATTTCGGAAGTTATAATACTAAAGATTAGTCTTAAATATCAATTTGAAAGCAAACTCTTACTTAATTGTTAGGTGATTCAATTTGAATCTAAATAATTACAAATAATCCAAAAAAAGCTATCCCAGCTCTGCTTTTCCTGCACAAATCTTAAGAATCAGATAAATTTAATGATTTAATAATCACATTTTCTTTACAACTAAGTTTGTATTCCTAGATGTTTTTATAAATTTGCGATCTCATATTGAATAATGTTTACTTTATACTTTTTTAAACTTGATATTGAGCTATAATTTATAGTCTTATCAAATTATACTAATACCACAATTATATTATAATGCTTAAAAAAAACAAACCCCAGATTTTATTTTTTATTCTTTTAAATTTATTTTTTTCCATCAACGTATTTTCTCAAAAAAACATTTACGCTGGAATTGAAATCGGACGCAGAGCAATAAAGGTTTCTGTTCTGGACGTAAGCAATATCAGAAAAGCAGACTATAAAATTCTTTCTTTTTGGACAGAGAGAATTCCGTTTGCGGATCATATTGCCGCTAACGGAGAACTTACTCAGGAAGATATTACTAAAACGAGTGTCATCGTTGTAGATCAATTAAAACAAATAAGAGCCAACCACAAGATTCTTGAAGAAAATATTTTTATCGTTGCCGCTCCGGTTTTTTCTTCTGCTCGCAACATTGATGTTTTAACGAACAAAATTTCTACTCTAACCAACAAAAATGTTGATGTTCTTAACGTGAACGAAGAAGCTAAAACATTGGTAAAAGGTGCAATTCCGCCGGTTGATTTTGCTAGTGCTTTCCTACTTGATATCGGTGCTCAAACTACTAAAGGAGGTTATATTGATGAACTTAAAGACAATAAATTAGAGTTTGTTCCTTTGGAGCTTAGTTTTGGTACAATGACACTTACCGATGCTGTAGAAAAAACAGTGGTAAATAAAAGCCAAGTAAACGATATGTCGACTTTTCAGGAAAAATCTTTTGATTATAATGTTATCCTACGCAAAAAGACCAAAGAATTATTTGATGCCAACCCTCCTTTAGCCAAAAAGGATAAATTATATTTATCTGGTGGTGCTGTTTGGGCGTTTTCAACTCTTTTTTATGACGAAAATGTTAAAGACCACTATATTACTTTAACTCTTCAGGATGTTATCGATTATGATGCTATTTTAAAAAACAACTTTAATAAGTATACTAATCTTGGAAAAACAAACAAAGAAGCTGCAAGAGTTTTAAGCACTTACGACCAAAAATACCTGATTTCTGCAAACAATATACTTTTAACTTGTCTTGAAAGTATTCCAGATTTAGCATCAAAGAAAATTTATTTTGTAAAAGACGGACAAGTAACTTGGTTAATCTCTTACATTGCAGACCGCTCTAAAAAGGTAAATACTAATTTCTAAAAGTATTTTATAAATAATTAACGAAAAGCTTCAGAGCAATCTGAAGCTTTTTTTATTGAGTCACGCAGAATATCTTAATGCATGTATCGCATTCCAATTTCGTTAATTAAATTATTGACTCCTTGTTTTGTAAGTAAAAACAAAGCAGCTATTAAGAATACTCTAATTAACAAATTGATTTTATTGTAATTGTATGCCGAAAAATATTGATAAAAGAAAACAGCAATGTATATATAGACCAAAATGGTTACGATAAGATTTGTGATCTGGATTACCTCAACATTATTTGTCAAAATCATACTGCAATAAATAAAAACACGAAAAGTAATGATTCCTGCAAGAAGGAATATATTCAATACCAAATTTTCAGTAAAATTCTGCTTGCTTTTTCTAAAGATTACATAAGTGAATAAAGCATAAATCGGAATCACGATAAAGTTTGTAATTTTTGAATAATCTTTAATCACTTTAGAAAGACCAGAAGCGCTATTAAAAACTTCAGTCAAATCTACTTTCGACCATTTGGCTAAAAAGTAATTGAGAGTAAGCAGGATAATTACAGTGGCAAAGTAATTAAAATGTTTTATTCTTTTTCCTTGAATAAATTCCCTTACACTATGTCCCGGTCTTGTAAAAAGCTCTTTTATGGTATAGAAAAAGCCACTGTCAAAATGGAAAATTCCGTGAATAAAATCGTGAACAAAAAAATGTTTTAGAGAATAGCGGTGCGTGCTGGTTTCTTGTCCGCAATTTGGGCAATAATTCTCCGTTACAATTCTTTCGCAATTCAAGCATTTTCCTTCACTCATAACTTAAAAAATTAGTTTTCTTTTCTAGATTTGATTTCTTTACTCAATTGCCCTAAATGAATAAAAAGCGGCATTAAAACAACTGGTAAAGCAAAAACCGGAATCATTCCTGGAAGGAAACTATTTGATTTTTTTATTAAAAGAAAAAAAATAGCTCCAATCAATGAAAACCAGACAATTGCGCTTCCGATTAAAACTCCTTTCAATAATTGTTTTCTTTTTATTAATTGTTCTGTCGTTAATTCTGATACTGTTTTGCTCATAATAAATTTATTGATTTGATTAGTTTAAGCAAAAATGATTTAATTAGTTGATTCTTACAAGAAGTCAACTTTTTATGACTACTTGTTTTATTGTAAGATTTTAAACAAAAACAAAACTGCATAAATACCCTTTAGCCTTTACGCAGTTTTGTTTTTATCTAATATTTTCCTATAAGCTTTCTTAAATTAATTATGTTAAAATTACGGCAAGGATAAATATTCTTTGTACTCTATTTTATTTTTAATGTTTTGATAAAACACATAATGATTTTCTCCTCCTTGAAAATTCATATCAATTTTTAAAGTATCATTAGCTATCCATTTGTAGCTAACATCTGCATCTTCTGATTTCCATTGAAAGTTTTTAGCAGGAAGTTTTTTTAATAGATCTTTCTTCAAATAATCTGGTGATTCATCATAAAAGATTTTATAAGCATTCTCAAATGTGCTTTCGTTGCATTCACAAATCTTGTTTAAAGGATCATCATATATAGATTTACCATTATCATTTTCTTTACATTTAAAAAGAAGTACTTTATTATCTTCTTTCTTTTTAACAAACTGCATATAGTTTCCATAGTACCAAACAACTAAATTATCTCCAAATAAATACAACTCATGGAATGGAGTATCACATGTTGTAGTTATAGCTCCTTTGAATGTATTACTATTAATTTTGAATGAATCATAAAGTTTTCTATTTAAAATTTTCATTTCGTCTTTTAATGAATGACCATAAAAATGTCCCTCAATATAATACTCCAAATTATGTATAGAATCAATTTTAAAATGGGCATTACAATCTTCATCACCTAAAATAAATTCATTGTTTAAGATTTCAAATTTATTTATTTTAGAACTATTAGAATTTACAATTAATGATTTTTTAAGTTCCCATTTACCCTCTAGAGTTGCTGGATTAAAGAATTCTGTATCTTTATTTTTCTCTAAAATATAATTTGAAGTAACACTATCATTTTGATTTGTTAAAGGATTTTGGATTTTACTTTTCTCTTGTTTACAACTTGATAATCCTATTAAAATTATCAATATGTTACTTATTTTCTTTATCATTTTTTATAGTTTTTACTAACGAAAATACATTTTTTTTATAAATTTTTAATGTGCTGAATTATAATTCCCATTTGAAAACATATTTTTTTCCTGCTTGCGTCGTTTAATATTTTGTGAGCCTGTTTCAATATCTTCAACTGCCAAATTATAATTCTTAGAATTTAAATGACCTATCAAGTTTGGAGCATTAAATGCCTGGCCTATGTTATAAACATAGCTCACCAAAGCATCAAATTCATGTTGGTAAAGGGGCACTTTAATTTTATTTTTAACTACTTTTTCAAATTTTAAAATATCTTTATCAAATAACTTACTTGCTTCATTCTCTGAAATTCCATCTCTGAATTTTTCCTCAGAAGAACTTCCGTCACACTCACCAGTGTGTATTAAGTGTCCATAGCCAATGGTACAGTTACCTTTTGAATTGTTATCTCCGTCTTTATCATACATTTCCCTTTTGAAAAGCTCCCAATCTTTTATAAATTGCTTCCCTTTTTCGCTAATACTAAGCATCTGAACTTCTTTTCTAGTTCCTTTATTAACTTCAAAAGTATTTTTATATCCTTCTAATAAAATATCTATAGAATCTATTAAATCTTTTCTACGCTTAAAAGGTGAGCCGTTTAGTGTGTTTGTAAGAGGATCACCAATACTTTCATCTTCCTCAGCCGAAAAAATTTCAAAATGCAGCATATAAATATCTTGTCCCGTTATAACAGATTTTCCTCTTAATTTTCCTGTTTTTCCAATTACTGTTTTTTGTTTGATTACATCCCCTGCCTTTACTTCAACACTATTAGGTTTCAATTCACCGTACCTGGCAATAAATTTTCTCCCATCTTTTAATTTATGTAAAACTGTTACTTGATCTGTTCCTGCATAGAAATATCTTGTTTCTAATACTTTTCCATCAGCAATAGCAATCACTTCTGTTTCAGGTTCTGTATACAAGTCTCTTGCTGCATGTTTTCTAGTTCGATTCTCTCTGTAAGAATCAAATGTTGCTTGATTACGTCCATCATCAGCTGTCCAGTTATAATTCTCACCCCATTTTTCATTAGTGTCATTTATTGGTTTCTCTAACAGTGGAAAAATAATTTCCGGCTTCTCTTTCCTTTTACTTTCCCCCACAATCATAACCAAAACTTTATTATCTAAATGTTTTGTAGAATGTCCTTCAACACCAGCATAATACTTTACTGTTTCCCCAAGTTTAAGTTTTTTATCAACGTTTCTCATAAGAAAACTTGCGGCAGCTACTCCTTCTGAATCAACCCTTACTTTGCTGATATAAACAGGATCTTCTCCCACTTTATGAACCTTCAGTGTTACTTCATCTCCTACCATATTTTGGGTTTTAGCCGCTATAGCAATCATTGCTCCATTTTTGCCAAACGGAACTTGATCTTCAGATTTTAATCGGCTGCCATCATGTCTAAAGTAAACATCAACTACTTTTTTATCAGTAGTAACATATAAAATAGTACTAAATTCATAATTGGCTGGTTTCTTAAACGTGTACGGATTACTATTTTGAATTCCTAATAATTTAAATCCTACTTTTGCAGTTCCATTATCTGGAAAACCAATTAGTTTCTTAAAGTTAGAATCAAATTTTACTTCTTGTAAGATCTCCCCATTCTCATTGGTTTTAACATCACAATAATGATTCGTTTTTTTGTTATTCAAATAAAAATAGATTCTAACCAATTGATTTTCATAATAGGGAATATTGGCTTTTATCCAATTGCTTTCTCCAGAAAAACCAGAGGTTATTTTTTTGCTGCCATCTTTAGAAGCCCAATAAGCTTCCTTTATTTCCGGCTGTTTCACTTCCATCTTAAAAACTGCACCATCTTTGGGCCCTTTTTTAGTATCATAGTAAGCCTCTACTGTATAATGCCCTTCTTTTTGGGGAATAGATACAATAAAAGATTCCCATCTGAGGATAAATGGCCTTTTAGGATCATCATTTTCGTTTGTAATAGTCTCCCAAGATTGAATATAAGGCCTATTATTAGAATCGTAAATCATCCATTTTACATCTTGTTTTTCCTTTTCTGTAGGTGGTATTTTATACGTTTTCGCTTCTAAGGTTAATTTACTTCCCGAATTACCAACCAGGAATATATTTCTCTTCGGAGAACCATTAAGACAGCCGATACTGGTTACTTCGTTTTTAATTACTGAAGTTTTAAATTCCTTAACCAATCCATATTGATCTTTACTAGAAACTTTAATTTTATAAGCAGCTAAATCAGGCATAGCTAGTTTGATAATTCCTGTCGCATCTAACTCTCTTTCTTCTGAAATTACAGCTACTTTACCATTAATTGCAGTTTCGATCTGATAATAAAGTTTTAAAGGATTTAATGTTTGGACGGTAGTATTTTTAAGAGACACTTTAAATGTTTTCTCTTCACTAAAAGGTCTTGTGAATTTATCTTTAACATTAACTGGAGCTGTAATTTTAATTTCCTGAGCAATTACATTAAATTTTACAAATGCTGATTTATTTGATGTTGCCTTTCTATTTGCGCCGGGACTTGATCCAAATGCTTCTACAATGTAGGCTCCTGGAGCATCAAAATTATACGAGAATGTTGTACCTTCATTTATAAAATCAGCACCTAATTTTTTTGAATCTTTGTAAACAATCCAATTAATGTCTTCTTTTTTATTAGAACTTTCAGTAATCAATTTCTCGTCAAGGAAAAATTCTAAACTTTCTCCCACTATAAATGATAGAGCTTCTGTATTTTTAATCCTTACTGCTCCTTTGCTTACACTTCTTCCCTTATCATCAATTTCATCTATTTTTTTAAGGAATGCATAAACATTTTCTTTTCCGATAGGAGCGTACATCCTGCTTGGGCTTAAATTAGGATATACTTTTGTTTTAGTTGTGATTGATATCATGCCAGGAAGGATATCTAATCCTTCAACCTCTTTAAGTAATAAAAACAGTTCATCATGTTGAAAAAGGTTCGCAATATCAACTTTATCGTCTGCCAGCTGGCCTCTAATGATTTCCCATCTTTTTTTATTTTCCTTAGAAATAGGACCTTTGAGTATTTTATCATCAATTGCTTTAATCATCTTGGGACGAACGATTTCCCAATCAAAATTTCGAATTTCTACAATTGGAGCTGACTTTTTCAAAGCAGTGTACATTTCTGTAAACAATATTTCTCCTGGTTTATCAATAAAATCTGAAGCCACAGCCCTATTCTCAAAAGCTTTAGAAATTCGCGTCCAATATTCAATTCCTACTACATCCTTTACTTCATTTGCAAAATCTAATTTCTTTTTGATTTCGGCTTTAATAACTTCTATAGAAGGATCATATATATTGGTTTGAAACATCTGAGGTACCATCAAACTTTGTTGTCCTGCAGCTCCATAAACCTGCTCTGTGGTACTGGTAAAATTGATCAGACTTTCCTCTGCTCTCGAGAACAGAGAAGTAATGCCGGCTGATGTATCAGAATGATCAGCATCTCCTCCGTTTAGAGCATTTGAAATTGAAGTGGTCATTGAAGAAATACCTCCACTATTTGTAGTTGAAATATTGTCTCCAAAAACCGAAAAAGTAGTGCCTTCAGAAATTGCTGTTTTTTCGAACATTGCAGCAGTGGTGTCTTTGGCGCCTTTTTCGGTTGAGGATTTAGAAAGGTTTAGAACAACATTTTGCTCCTTGTATTCGTTCCAAAGCTGTTCTATGTCTTTTTGCTGATTGATTTCTTTTGAAACTTTTGCCAGCTCTTTTATCATGGTTTGAGTCAGCTGTTCTGAGCTTTGTATATCAGCACTATTTTCTATTGAAATATTAAAATTGTGGATTGCATTTTTGTTCATCGCTACGTTTTTTTTTTCAGGATGTAAAAGTAATCTTCAAACCTCGCTTTTCTAAATTTTAAGACACTCTAATTCAGTAGCTTCAGCAAAAACAGAAGTTACTGAAACTACTGAATTCAGAGGACTTTTAATGCTTCTTTTTCTCTTTTTCTGATTTACTTTTACATCCCCAAAAATTCAAATTCAAGCACCGCTTTATACTCTCAGAATTTGAAAAATCTTCGTCAAAAATCACATTAGAAATAATCGTAACTGAAATCTAAGACTATGGAAAAAAAACTAAAAATTCCGGACAAATCACATTTCAAAAAACTTTAAACAAACAATTCGAAAAAAACATTTGAATTAACAATTATCAAAAAAAAATAAAAATGGCAATAGAAACATTAGAAACTATCAAAAATTGGTTTAGAACGAGTTTAAAACCAACACAGCAACAATTTTGGGATACTTGGGATTCTTTTAGACATAAAAATGAAAATGTTCCTCTAAAAGAAGTTGAAGGTTTGGATGAATTGCTTTTAACTAAAGCAAACAAAGATGAATTTAAGACTATAAACGGCCAAACAATTTTAGGCTCGGGAAATCTTTCTATTACTCAAGATCCTTCAATACCTACATTAAATCAAGTTTTAACTTCTGGCAATGACGCTTTCGACAAAACATTAAGTTTATGGAATGGAAATGATCAAGTCACTGGACTTGCTGCAGGATCTGTTAATTATAGTGCCATATCCTCAAAACGGACAAGTGGATTATCATTTAATGAATTATATTTTAATGATTATAACTTCAGGTCTCTTTTAAATTTTGGAATTGATGGTGATTATATGGGAAGAATTGGAATTAAAAATCTTGATGCAATTGAAGATGAATATTCATATTACGATAAAGAGACTTCAATCAATTTAAAATTAGGAGACAACAAGGTTACTTACACTTTTAACAACATTAACAGGCCAGAAGGAAATTACGAAGTCGCAACTATTAATGATATAGAAAATAACAAGGCATTTCCTGTTTCTGCAACAGAATCTGGAATTGTCAATAATGATTCCTTACAAGAATTAGGAGGCACCGATAAATTGATTAACGGGATCAGGATTGGTAAAGGAAATGCCAATTACGAGAATAATTTAGTAATCGGACGAAATGGCTTAGCATCTGTTACTACAGGACAATATAATGTTGCAATAGGCAATGGCGATGGAGAGGTTGAAGGTCCGTTACAATATTTAACCACGGGTAAAAGTAATACAATGGTTGGCTCTGATAGCGGGATCAATAACATTACAGGAAATTACAATACAGGCGTAGGAACCTCCTCATTATTTAATAATACAACAGGAAGTTACAATACTGGTTTAGGTACTAGAGCGTTATACAGCAACACTACGGGATTATATAATACAGCGATAGGTTCTTGGGCATTAACAAAAAACCAATTTGGAAGCCAGAATGTAGCCATTGGAGTTAATGCCTTAAGGGAGAATGTGGGTGTCGATGGATCAAATATTTTTGGTCATAGAAGCATTGCAATTGGTTCAAGTGCCATGCAGTCAAATACAACTGGACACGGAATAGCTATTGGTAATTTTGCAATGAGTAATCAGACAATTGGAACGCATAATGTTGCTATAGGATTACAAGCTGGAAGTGGGATTACTACCGGAAACGGAAATGTAATAGTTGCTGGAACTGGTTTTATTCAAGCCGGAGGCGGAATCACTACTGGTAGTAATAACATGATTATTGCACCTAATAACGGGAATACAACGGGAATTACCACGGGAAACGGTAATGTCATTTTAGGAAAAGTCAGTGGATTGAATGCAGCATTAGAAAATAACATTGTGATTAGCAATGGTGTTGGAAATATAAAGGCTCAAAATGACGGAACTAACTGGAAATTTACAGGCCAGCTCAATAAAACAGCATTAGACACGGCTCCTGATTCAGCTTCGGCAATAGGAACAGTTGGAGAAATACGATATACGGCAGATTATATTTATGTCTGCACAGCCGCAAATAAATGGGTAAGATCGGCTTTGACTACTTGGTAATAATCTCAAATTTTAATTATATGAACAAATCACAAATCGCAGTATTAATTAGTATTTCTATTGTATTAACAGGTTTTGCAGACACCAAATTCGATCTTTTACAGGATGCCGGATTGTCTTTGCTGACCATAAATCGAATTAAATTAGCTGGTTTAGTTTTAGCAGCGGTATTACCAAGCATATCTGATTTATATTTCAAAAAAACAGAGTAAATATCGCATCAAAAAGAAATGAAAATCAAACTAAAAGTATGTCTTGTTTACTAATTTGATTTGTTAAAAAGCTGGCATTGAAACTAAAAGAATTCTAATGCCAGCTTTTTTTTAGCGCTTTTTATCATAAGCCAAAAAACAGATTTTCTGCAGTTTAAAAATTTTCACTTCTACTGTAACTACTGAATTATCAAGACTTTTTACGCTTATCTTTCTACTTTTCCAACTTACTTTTACAGCCCTAAAATTTCAAATTAGTATTTTATTATACTCTCAGAATTTGAAAATCCTTCTAAAAAATCACATTAAAAATAATCGTAACTGAAATCTAAGACTATGGAAAAAAAACTAAAAATTCCCGACAAAATGCCATTTAAAAAATTCCTGAACCTACAATTCTAAAAAACATTTCGACTAACATTTATTAAAAAAAGTAAAAAAATGGCAATACAAACCTTAAACACTATAAAAGACTGGTTTAGAACCAGTTTAAAACCTTCACAACAGCAATTCTGGGACACTTGGGACTCTTTTAGACATAAATATGATAAAATTTATATTAAGGAAATCGAAGGTCTTGATCAAGTAATTAATGAAACCAAAATTGTAAAATCTGGAGAATTTATCATTTTTAAAGTTGCTCCCAATACCAATAACGAATTAGAAATCGGTGACAGTGTGATCGGTTATTGTGAAGGCAATTTCCTTTGTGAAGCGACTTATTACGGCGGAGATACAAGCTTGATGAGCAGTTTTACCAAACCAAATAATGTCGTAGGCAGAATTGTTGCATTTACAACTGACTACTATTACGGTGACAAAATTATTTATGAGCTTAATGATGATGTACTGCTAAGATACACTTCTTGTGGTGCTTATAATGGAATTTATATCCTGTATAAAAAACCAGGAGAACTTGAATTTTCTAGTATATGGCCTACTGGTTATTATCCAGAAACATGGGTCTCATGGCTTGAATTAACTCCGGGCACTATTCTTAAATTAACGGATACTCTTGGTGATTTCGAAGATTCAGAAGAATTTGTAATACAAAACGTAGAATAATTCAAAATAGAAACTCAAAAAAGAATAGTCAATAAAAATCTAAAACAACATGGAAAATCAAGAACCAAAACAATACGTCAGTAAACCTCTAAAACTAAATTCTGTACCAAGAAGTGAGAATGAAGCAGTTAAAATATTAGTGCAAGGAGTAGACAAAACTGTAAAATTTATCCCTAGAGAGGAACTCACACCGCAGGTAAATGCCGATTGGTACTCTAACTGGGGGCCATCTCAAATTTTAAATAAACCAGATTTTAAAACAATCAATGGAGAATCTATTACAGGTTATGGTGATATAACCGTTAATGGAAGTGGAGACATTTCCGGTACACCTAATAGCATAACAAAATTTAATATCTCTGGAACTAATTTAGAAGAGAGTTCTATAATAGAGGAAAGTGAGCAGGTTTTAATAAATAAAACAGTTGAAATTGATAGTCAAACAACTGGTGTTATGGGATTAAAATTTAATAAGAGTGATTTTTCGCCAAATATAGAAAAATGGTTTATGACTAACGTTGACACTGTAGGAACTTATGTAAAACCTGCAGTTTTAACTACATCAACAGCAATTTGGATGCTTTCTTTTTCTTGGGATGGCTCAGAACGTCGTGTCGGAATATATGAAAAACAATCAATTAGTGGGGGCGGTCATATTTGGACAGCACCAACAGGAGGAACGAAAGGAATACCAGTCCTTTATAACACATCTATAGGATTAGTTTTTTATAAAGACTCTTCTGTAATAAACAAAATTGCATCTTTTAGAACAAGCTTTGGCTCAGGATTGACAACGTATCCAGATTTAGCCATTCCAGACGGTTTATTGGCTACACATGCTTTTTTAGGTGTTGACAATAACGTTTACTTTGGAGCTACAAACTCTGATTATTCTATAAATAGAATTTATAGATTATTAGCCGCAAACGATACTATAAGTTTAGTGATTGACTTAGGATCAAGTCCAGTACTAGGACAACCATTAATAGGAAATCTTTTTACTTCAGCAGCTAGATTATACATGTTTAGCGATCATGCTGGACAGACAAAAAGAATTACTTACGCTGGAGTAGGAACTCCGTTTAATTCTCCTGTTCCATTAGGAAGAGAGTTTGTTAACTTTGGAACTGTTTACGCTTTAGCAAAAGATGAAGTAAATAATACAGGTATTTATGTTTTGGAATTGACTTCTGGAGACGCTACAGCGATAAATTTAACTGGAGTTCCTAGTGCAAACTCAAACTGGAAAAGCTTAGGAATATCAGCTATAGGATTTGACGGAGCAAGCTTATTAATCTGCCCGAAGACAACAGGAACTAAACCACAATACGGAATACATAAGTTTACAAACACATACGCATTTGAAGGAGAAATAAAACAGGAATACGGTAATACTTTAATGTTTTGGAATGACAACTATTACGGTTGTGTTGGCTCCATAGGGGCGTATAATTACATAAGATATTACCCTAAATTTGGAGGTAATTTGTTAGCTTTTGATAAAGATGGAAATGTCATAAAAAATGCCGAAGACATTTCTCAATACTGGGTACAAAGAAATGATATAATGTATCTTAAGCCTGCGCAATATGCTTACGATTTTTTCTTAGCAATGGATACTGGTAGTAGAATTTACAAAGTTCCTGCAACAGAATACAACAGAGCCGTAATTGTTCAAACAGCTAGCTACATTGTTCCTACAACACAAAATAGCATGAGTTTTGTTTTTAATACTGCAGCAAACTGTAGTGTGACTTTCGACAACACACCCACTTTTTTTAGAGGTCGAAGAATGACGTTTATTAACCGAATGACAGGTAACGTTACAATTACCAGAAGCAATGCAATAGATACAAACGGCACATTAAGTAGCTCTTGTATAGTTCCACCAAATAGAACAGGAGTTTTAGAGTGCATTGGTAATATCTTTTACTTCTCACTTTTAGCAACTTCTTAAAATTAACCTTTCAATATTTATAAGAATTCATTATTAATTTCTGGTGCATATTGAAACAATGAATACGAAAGTTAATTTTCAGATGATTTATACTGATATATTACTTTTATAAAATTAACACCCAAAGATTATTAGGAGAAAATCCATTTCCTGATGATTCTGGATATTTTTTATATTTCAAAAATAAACCTCTTAAAAGACATCTAAAATCAACAAATTAAGCAGAAAAAACTTTACTGCCGCTTTTTCACTTTATAGATTTTGGTTCCTATTCTACAGATCAAAATCTCAAAAAAAAACATAAAAACATAAATATCAATAATTTAAACCTACTAAAACTACATAAGAGCGCGCTTCGTTTTTTCATTTTTTCTCTTACTCAAAAGTATTTTTGCATCTGCAAATTCACCATTACTTAGGTATTTAAAAATATTATTAGGCACAATTTTATTACTATAACTTAATTCATAAAAAAATGGCAATACAAACATTAGACACTATTAAAAACTGGTTTAGAACTAGTTTAAAACCAACACAACAGCAGTTTTGGGATACTTGGGATTCTTTTAGACATAAAGATGAAAAAATTTCTGTCGAGGAAATTGATGGAGTTGAAAACCTTGCTCCAGATATTAAAGAAGTGCTTACCAAAGGAAATACTTATTATACCAACGGTCAAAATGATTATATGACATTTACTAATCAATATGCACCTGGCTGGCAGTTTAACAGTATGTCATTCAGACCGGGAGGACTTAGAATAGAAAGATCTCACAATGGAGATTCTTATGGAATATTATATGGCGCAGATCATGTTACTTCATTATTTAGCAGAAGTGATTATGCTAATGAATTAGGATTTAGATTAAACACCAAAGGCTTATTGTTAAAAACCAATGCAGCACCAGACGGTGCAGGTATCATTAAAACTGATAATTTAACAAAAACTACAGATTTTCAGCTTCCAGCTGAAACAGCCGCACCAACAGTGACGCTTGTTTCAAGAGTAAACGGCATCCCTGCTGATATAAATGGAAACGTGAATATTAACGGCCAGGGAGGGACTGCATCAACATGGCAACAAAGTCTTAATGCTGGCAGTACCTCTGTAGAAGTTCAGAATATGCGAATATCTTTGGGTGAAAAAGGTTTTTTAGAATTAAATGGCGGTGGCGACAGAGCTTTCTTCTTCAACACAGAAAACGGAATCAATTTACAGACAAGAGGAAAAGGTGAAATTGCTATTGGCAACGAAGATGGTATTAAAATTGACGGCCAATCGACTGGTAAAGTATCAATAAGATCAAACTCAAACGAAGGAGTAAAAATAGATGCTTCTTCATGGGGAGAAATCAGCATGTCACAAAATCAAGGACTTTATATCGATTCAAGAGCAGGAACCCTAACATTAGCAGGAGGTGGAGGAGGTACAGAAGGAATCAAAATTTTGGGAAGATCTGGAGTTACTATTAATGGAAATTATTTTAATATAGAATCAGGAAATACTAATTTTAAGAATAACGTCAATATTTCTGGCGGAGGAGGAATCGTATTCAAAGATCCCTCAAATAATCCTGAAAGTCCGGAAATAAGACTAAACTATGTTGCCATTGACGATTTAAAAGCTATCCAATTAATTGGTAATATGATCGTTAGAGAATCCTTTTATTTACAAAACGGTTTAAAATTTAAAACCAATCCAGTAGCTGCACCTACTGTAACAACCGACATTGATAGTTCTAAAGTCACAGCAGATTCTAAAATCTTTTTACCCAGCGGCATTAAAGGTAACAGTACGATGCTACTATCCATAAATGACAAGAAGGCCGATGTACATGGTAATATCAGCCTGCCTTCACTTATTGACAAAATCACATATGGCACAGCTTTCTTCAATAAAAACTGGCTGAATACGGTTTATGCCGATGCACCAATAGGAAAATCGTACTTTCATCTTGAAACCATGCAATTAGCTATTAAAACAGGATCTGATACTTGGGCTGTAGCCGCTTTAACAAACTTGACATAATTTAAATTTATAGAATCAGAAATACGTCAAAATCCAAAAAGGTTTTGGCGTATTTCTGATTTAAAAAGTAAGTAAATCAACAAAAAGAAGCGTTTTTTTTTGTACTGAAACTACTGAAAACACACCTCCAATTTTTCGTTTTTCAGCTTCTTCTGCCCTACTTTTACATACTCAAAAGTCGAAAATAAATTTGCTTAACAGAAGCACGGAAACCTCATTTTCAAAGACTTTAAAAACAACTACCTCAACTTTTTTATTAATAATTAAACAATCACTAATCATGGATTTTACACCAAAAGATTTAGGAGAAACACCTCCAGCACCAGACATGAGCAATTTTAAAAATCCTTTGGCTCAAACTTCTGAAGGAAACATTTTTATTGACCAATTTCTAATTACTCCTTTAAATGTTTCAGAAAAAAGAGAAAGCCTGGCAGAAGCTATCAAAAAAGAAAGCAGAGACAGCAATATTTAATTCTTATCAAAAAAATAAAAATGCTTGACGAAACAACAATCCAAAACCTAAAAGAAAAACACGGCTCTTTGCTTAAACTTACTTCTGATGATCAATTGGTTACAGTTTGCTGCAAAAAACCTTCTTTTAACACCTTTCTAAATTATCAAACCAAATACAAAGACAATCCGCATGAAGCGATTTTGTTTTTGTTTAAAGAATGTGTCTTAGAAAACGAAAATTATGAAGATGAATTTATGCTTTCAGCAGGAAATTCTATTGTGGAAATGATCAAAAAGGACAGTGAATTTGCCATTAATCCAACACCTCAAAAAGACGAATTCAAAAAATCAGCTGCCTTAATTCGAGCTGCTTTTCAGGTTGATCCGTATCAATTACCGATGGATGAATTTTACAAATTACTGGAAGAAGCGCTTTGGCTGCAAAAACATACCGAAACAAGACTAGAAAACACGCTCATTACGGCTTTTGCAAAAACATTTTCAAATTAAAAAAATATAAAAAATCATGAAATTCAATTTTAATGTAAACGAAGTTTTAGAAACAAAAGAAATAGAATACAGCGGTATTAATTATAATCAATCGGAGTCTAAAGATTTTATTATAGACAAAACAGGAGGCGAATTTAATCTTCGCGTTTTTGCTCCTTTGGTTTTTGAACCGCTTATAAAAAAAGATCTCAATCTTCCGAGCTTAAGAGTAGATGCTGTAACGGTAAATCTCAGTCGCTCTAAAATGATCAAAAAAGAAAGCGTAGAAGGAAGAGATTCAACAATCAAAGAACATATTACAAATGGAGATTTCAGCATTTCGATCGAAGGCTTAATTGCCAACGAAACGGGAGACGAATACCCAAAAGAAAAGCTTTTTTTATTGAAGCAATTCTTAAACGCTCCTTATTCTTTACGAGTGACACATGCTATCTTAAACCGATTTGGAATTTACGAACTGGTTATTGATTCGTATTCAATTCCTTCTATTTCTGGCACAAAAAATATTCAAAAATTTACTGCCAGCGCCACATCCGACGAAACTGTAGAACTAATAATTAGAGACAATGCTTAAATTAAATGCAAGAATTAGAGTTTATGAAACTATAAAACTGTTTCCAACTCCCAAGTTTTATGAGTTTACTTATGTAAAAAATGTCGAAATAAACAGCTCGTACAAAACACTTACGGATACAGCTACGATTGTAATGCCCAAAAAAGTATATACAGATACCAAAGGCTTTGATCAGAGCTTATTTGCAAACGCCAGCGGCACAGAAAAAACGATTCACGATTTTTTTAAAGTAGAAAATTTCATTGAAATCTATTTGGGTTACGACGACGATTACAAACCTGCTTTTGTAGGATACATCACTGGAGTTCAATCAGATGTAAATGCTACAATAACTTGTCAGGATGCCATGTATGCTTTTAAGAAAGTAAAAGCCGTTAAAGACGATGATGTTCAAGACAAAAACGACACTTTGAATACTGTATCAGAAAATCCGTCTATAAATATTGAAAATTTTAATCCTAAAACTTTTTTCGAAAAAAGAATCAAAGAATTAAAATTTCCTTTTAAAGTAAATGCGCTCAACGAAAATCTAGGAAATATTATAATCAGCAGGAATCATAGTCTGGCACAAGTTTTTGAAATACTGAAAGATAAAGGAATTTATACTTTCTTTAAAATGGAAATAACTGGGCCGGTTCTCAATATAACCAATAATCCACAGCAGCATACTCCAAACGAATTGGCAAGTTTTATTGATCGAAATTTCATCAAAAGTCCAATTGCAAATGCGCTTGTAAAAAAACTGATCAATCAAGGGTTAAATCTTTTACTGTCTCAATTAAATAAAGCTACTATATCACTTACAAACGGTTTTTCGGGACTAGTGAATTTTAGATTTCGCCATAACATTATTGCTGATAAATTGGTCGTTATAAACGAATCGACAAAAAATACGAGAACTAGGGTCGAAAAATATTTTAAAAATTCTAATACGCCGATTTATGTCGAATTGGGAGATCCGAACGGGCAATTATTAAAAACACACATTCTTCATAGCGATTCTGAGGATTTACCAAAAGACCCTGAAATTTTCAAAAAAACAACAACCGAAATTGCTTCAGAGTTGTACCAATTTGCCGCTTTACGAGCAATGGAATCTAAGCCAAATGGTTTTGAAGGCCATATTCTCACTTTTGGAGAACCTTTTGTACGTCCGACAGATAAAGTAATTCTCGAAAATGCAAAAGACAAGGAGAAAAACGGCACTTTTCAGGTAGAAAAAGTAGAACGCAGTTATGGCGAAAATGGTTATCGACAAAAGATTTTTTTAGGAAGAAGAGTCGAATTAGTTTAAAAAAGAGAAAATGGAAAATATCACAGATTTAATAAAAAACGTCGCCGTCAACAATAAAAATATTGAAACGTTTGCGGCAAAAGTTATCGAAATAAATAAAGAAACGGATTCACCACATAATACCGAAGATGCTTACACCGTAAACCTCATGCGTTCTGATGGCGCTATTATTAAAAATGTGCGCCTAAAAGCTTCTATTCAGGACGTCGAACAGGGAATTATTACTATCCCGAAAAAAGACAGCTGGGTTTTGGCTTCAATTATTGACGGAGTTGAAACTAGGGCTTTTATTTCGCAATATGCAGAAGTAGACAGAATAATGGGACGAATTCAGGCCGTAAATGATTCAAAGTTGTTCTTGGATTATAGTGCCGATGGCAGCAGACTATATATTCGTTACATAAACGCTGATAGTGAAACAGAAACTGACGAAAAAAAGATTGCTGATGTTGCCAAAATTGAATTCGATAAAAACCAAAATTTTAGAATCAGCTATTTTGATGAGAATGAAAAGCCATTGTCAACTACACATTTTTCTCCTGATAGTCTCACAACCACTTTTAATTCGATAGAAAACAAAGAAGTAAAAGAGCATTTAACTCTGGCTGTTTCTAAAGATACCGTTTCTTTTAAGTTCAAAAACGAGAAAGGCAAAGAACTAAATTCTATACTCGCAACTCCTGAAAAATATTCTATTTTATTAAAAAATGATGAGGATAAAAAACAAAGTTCTTTAACAATTGACAAAACTAAAATAGCAGGATACTTATTTGAAGAAGATGAACTTAAAAAATTAGCATTCGAATTAAACGGAGAAAGTGATAGCATTCGATTAAAAAAAGATGATGCAAACTTGATTGAACTAAAAGGAAAAACGGCAATTAACATAAAAACCGAAGGAGATTTTAATATAGAAGCAAAAAACATAAATATGAAATCTACTGAAAAAACAAATATAAATGCCTCTGGAGATACTATAATTACAGGAAATAATGTAAAAATCAATTAATGTATGGCTACTAAATATGTATGTAATGGAGCATTATGTTTCTGCGATCAAGGATCTACCCCAGGATTTTTAGATGTACAATCTCAGAACAAAATCTTCATTCAAGAAAAATTAATGGCTTTGGATGAAGATATAACTTTTGAAACTCCATTCTTTGGAACTTGTGCAGCTAATCAAAACAAGCCATGCGGTCCAGCTATAGCAAATAAGTGGAAAAATCCCACAGATAAAGTATATGGAAACGATAAAAAAGCTCTTTTAGAAACCTCAACCTTAAAATGTGATGTTGGAGGGAATATCAAAATTACAGACCCACTTCAAACTGGCCCAAAAACAGTAATCCTTGATAATTATTCCCCACCTGCAGTAACACCTTTAACAAAAGAAATTATAAGTGTTAATTGGAAAAATGGCAATTTGGAAAGCGAAATAGATACAGCAAACATTGGTGAAAAAGTAAGTTTAGTTGTTGAAACAAAAAATTACAATGAGGGAGAAACAGTAGTCATTGTAATAGATGAAGTTAACGGCCAAAACATTAAACCAAATACCAAAATGGTAAAATTTAGTGGAGAAGTAAATGCTGATGGTTTTGCAGTTTTAAGAGAAGAAATCACAATTGAAAATTAGCTATTTAAAAATATGAAAGAACTAAACGAATTAAGAGAGGATGAATTTAGTGGTAAAGTTTTTAGAATTAAAAGTGTAAATGATGACACACAATTTCAAAATCAAACTTTAAAAATTTATGGGAAGAAATGTTATTGCAATAGAGATTTTACAGAAGTTGAATTAACTAATATTATTACTCAACTAAGAAAAAAAGATGATGTCCACCAAGAACAACAGTATCATGAGAAAGACCCATTATATATTACTGAAGAAGGACTTTTATTAGTTCAAAAAGGCAAAGATGGTTACTACGATCTCAATGGAAAGTTCGTTCAAAAAGAAGCTCCTAAAAAATATAAAAAAACGGTAAGTAAATTTGATGAATTAGGGATTTCTATTTTTCAATCAAAAAGAATTGAAAAAATAAAAAATGATGATGCAACAATTCCTAAATTTACTCAAGAAATAAACAAAATCTTTAAAGATTACAATATAAATACATGTCTTAGAAAAATACACTTTTTAGCTCAATGCTATGTTGAATCAGGACGTTTTGTAGATACATATGAGGGATTAACTGCTGTAAAAAGTAATTATCGAGGAGGTGCAGATTTTCAAGGAAGAGGATTAAAACAAATTACACATGATATGAATTATCTTGAATATTATGATAAGGTAAATAGTACAACTCTTTTTAGAGACAAATACAAAGGTAGAAACAAAGAGGGAGAAGGGCTTACTTCGTATATGAAAAGGGTTACGAAAAATGGTTTTCCAGAAGATTTTTTGAATACCTTAAAAACATTTGCCAAAAAACTTTCTACCGAGCTTCATTATGCCTGTGATAGTGCAGGATGGTTTTGGGACAGAAAAGATCTCAATAAGTTTGCAGATGAAGACAATGTAACCAAAGTGACAAAAATAATTAATGGAGGCGATAAAGGTCTAACTGAAAGAAAAAAATATACATCTGATTTAAAAATAATTTTTGATTATGAAAAATGTAATAGCAAAAATTGGGGGCCTAATTCTAATTTTTTTTATGATTTCCTGCCAAAAAGCAATTATTGATTCTAAAAAAAATACGCAAATAATTAGTTCCGATTCAATTATAAAAAATTCCCTCGAACATGGTTTTGATGAAGATTTGATAAAAACCAAAAAAGTGGCAAAAGGAGATACCATTTTATTTAGAGAATGGGCAAATTTGATTATTAAACCTGTAATAATTTATGATGATAAAATAAAATACATTTTATCTAAAGATACCGTTTCTAAATTTTATAAAACCGGAGAAGAAATTTTCTCTAAAAATGAAATTACAATTTTTAATACTTTAACTAAAAAAGATTTTAAAATTAATGCAATTGCAATTTTGGATAATGATATAAAGGATGTTTATGCTAGTAATCAGCCTACTTCATATTTGGAAATTAAAAAGATATCAAAAACTAAAGGGGCATTCGATTTTAGCAGTGAAAGATATAATGAATACCTCATAGATTTTAAAGTAAAAAATAATGCCGTTCAAATCATAAAATTATCAAATCTTTCTTATTCTTATTCCGAAACTTATAAGTATGAATTAGATACACTTATTGTTTTGAGCAACAATAGTCGTATTTACCCAGATTCATTGCGTGCTAAAGTGTGTAAAGAAAAAAATCGTATTCATATTAAGGATATTAGAAAATAATAAAAAAAATATTCTCTGTTCCCGCACGATCATTTCGTGTGGGATATGCAGTTTTAGTTGAAGTTTTTAGTTTTTCAATTAATCATACAAAAGACCAGTCTACAAAAGAAGAACATGCTCAATTATATTTTTCGAAAAACTTTGAAAAATTCTATGTTAAAAATTAGGGGCTGCCAAGATATTAAAAATGGAAATTAGACACTGAAGCGGCATACCCTGAACTAAATAAACCAATATGAAAAAGGAAATAATCTTAATTACGCTAACGATCTTATTTACTTTTAGCTGCAATGCTCAGAAAAACAAACTTGACGAGTTTAGAAACATATATTGTAACGAACAATGCAATTTTTACAATAAACATTTAGAATATCTTTCAAAACTTCCAGATTGGCCCCCATCTCCTTTAGAAATAAGTCATGAAAAAGACACTCTGATTCCACTTTTTAAAATCCCATTAGAGATAAGAAGAAGCTTATTCCCTTTTTCTCGATATGATTCTGTGTATGTTATTAGACCAAAGTACTATTTAGACAAAGAACCTCGAAATTATCTGAAATCAAAATTTCATGATTCGAAAACATTGGTTACAGAAGAACAACTCAATAAAATTTCAGATATTCTTTTTAACTATTATCTCATAAAATATGATAACGTAACTATACGAAGTTATCGCATTACAGGCTGCTGGAATATAGAAGACACATATCCCAAAATTATATTGCTATTTGTAAAAAATGGAAAGAATAAAGATTACATCGCATTTCCCAGCCAAATTTTTAGAAGAACAAGTTTTAGTAACAAAGAATTAGAAGGACTTGATATGTGTGCCGAAAAAGAAAAAATGATAATGGAAATGTTTGGTATAAATCTAGAAGAATCAAGTGGTGGAATGGTAGAACAAGACGAGCTTGGAATATTAAGAGAGGAATATAAATAAGAATTTCTATCGACAGCCAAAAATACAAAACAATAAAAAAGAGAAAATTTCAGATTAATTGAAATTTTCTCTTTTTTATTTTAGTTCAACTTCTTTTTTAAACTCTCTTCCAACTCATAATATTTACTTTCAAGAGCATGAAGTTTTTCGTAAATATTAACCGGATCGGGCATTTGTCGCGAAGCATACATACTGGCGTACCAAACTTCGAGAATATCTTCGGCATAAATAGAATACATTGGGTAATTTCCGTCTCGGTTATCCGATTTAAGGATTAATTTACCGCTTTCTCTAATTCTGTTTAAAACCCTCTTTACTACTACTCCATCATTTTTACTGACAATTACATAAATCCTTCCATCAAGAATATCATCAAAATTATCAACATATTTCCCGAAAAGGTAATCTCCGTCGTGAATTGTTGTTGACATCGAATTTCCTTTGATTTCAAAACATCTAAAAGTTCCGTTTTTAAGCATCGGCATACTAAAAGAAGGAAGACTTTCCATATATTCTGGATCTGCATATCCGTCTAAATAACCTGCCCTTGCTTTTACTCCAACAAAATTAATGTTTTCGTCTCCGTCTTCGTTTACGGTTATAACTTTAGGAATATGAAGTGTGACTGCATTACTTGTCTTATTGGCAAAAATATCTTCGCTTTCTCCAAAAAAATATTCTGGGTTAATATTACAATGTGTAATAATACTTTGGAGAAGATCAAAACCTGGTTTAGTCCTTTTTCTTTCGCCGTCGGCCTGAAGTCTTCCAATAGTAATACTGTCAATAGTTGTACTGGTAACTCCAATCAGTTTTGCAAATGAGTTATTGTTTAACTTCATTTCGTCTATAATGCGTTTTATTTTATCGTGTATTTCCATGCTGCAACTCTGGTTGTTTTATTATGTAATATGTTTTACTTAAAGCTTAACTTCAAGTATATGTTGCAAAGCTACAGAATATATGGCAAATAATCTCTATTTCTTTAAATTATTTTATAATTAATTGATTTTCAGATATAAATATTTCTTAAAAAGCTGAATTATCGTACCATTTCATATTCAAATAGTTAAATCATATTACTGAAATTACTGCAATTTTATATGTAATATGTTTGTAAAATCAAAACATATGTTTTATATTTGCTTAAAAATAATCCAACATATGATTTTAAAAGAATTTTATACCGAGAAAAAAAATGCGATAGAAACAGCGCTTTCTTCCAGCACAACGACAGTCAATCTTTACAGTGATGCTGTTTTTAAAACTCCAATTACAGAGCCAATCGTTTTATTTAAATACGACACCGTAAATTGGGAAACCTCTTCTGAAAAAAATTATAAAGCAGACGTAGCATTCTGTCTTTATATTGTAATGCCGATTGCGGCGGCTGCAGCTTATGAAGATGTTTTTGAAATAGCACATCGTATTGACAAAGCTGTTTTATCTCCAAGCGTTAATGCGCTTATTGACACTAATTCTACTTTTAAAGTAAAAGAAAAACAATATTGTAATGAACAAGATTATTGGAGTAAAAACGATTATTTCATCTGGGAAGTGACTTACAAAACTACTTTGATCGAAAATACCTTAAAAAAGAAATACATTCTTTTTAATAATGGTTTGAGTAATGAAGAACTCGAAGAACTTGGATACAATCTAACTACTGGAATAATCGAAATCAACCCTAATCAAGTTGAAGGAAACGTAGATTTGAATACCACTATCTAATCTAAACTTGCCGCCCACAGCATAAAACCCAAAAAACAAGCAAAAATTTACATATCATTAACCCCAAGAAAATGAAAAGAAGCAGAACATTATTAGACAAAAGGAGAGATTTTGTAATGAACTATCTTAACACCAACCAAGCCAAACAAATGAAGGTTGTGGTCGCAGAACTTTCCGATTCTTTGTTCTTAACAGAACGCACTATTTACACCATTATTAACGAAGGATTGTCTACAGACGCCAGAGCTTAATACACTGAAACTACTGATCTTACCCGACAAAAAACTTGAAAAACACAACTTTCATTCTTAAATTTGTTCTCACAAACATCAAACAATTTTACCGCACGGCCTAAGGTAAAAAACTCAAAAGAATCTAAATAAAACGATTCAAAAAAGTAATCCGGATTTCTGTATTCACTTAAAATAATCATCAAAATACCTCTATATATTGACAAGTTTCAACACTTGTTACAAGCCCCCTTTTGCCCTTTTTCAAGCAAACCAAAAACAAATTTTTAAACATTTAAAACAATTTATATTATGAGTACATTAAACGGTGTAGAAATTACAAAACTATCAGGCGGATTAGGCAGAAGAAGTCCAGAACAAGACATGATTTCGGGATTGCTTTTTAACGCTTTCGAGGGAGTTGAATTTGATAAAGTAGAACGTCTTGCATCATTAGAAGATGCTGAAACTTTTGGGATTAAAGAAACAATAGACAATTACACTGGACAATCTGTTTACTATCAAATTCAACAATTCTTCAGAATAAATCCTTCTGGTGATTTATATGTTATGGCAACAACTGGAGATTCTTACGGAAGTATTGTTGACAAAGCAATGGAAATGCAGGAAAAAGCAAACGGAAATATTCGTCAAATGGCTGTAATTTATTCTGGACCTACAACTTTTGCTGAAACTGAAGATGCAATCGAAAAGGCAAATACACAAACAAAGAAGGCTTATGCAGAGTTTATGCCATTCGAAATTATTCTGGAAGGAAAAGGATTTGATGCAACAGTAGAAGCAAATTCAAGTTATTTAGAGGATTTTGCTGCCGAAAATGTATCAGTAGTTGTCGCTATGGATCTTGAAAAAGCAGTAAAATATCCAAATAGTGCTGCAGTTGGTGTAGTTTTAGGAGCCGTATCAAAAGCAAAAGTATCTGAAAACATTGCTTGGATCGAAAAATTCAATCTTACAGGCGAAGGTTTTTCAAAACCAGGATTTGTTGGCGGACAAGAAATCAAATCACTTGGAGCTTTGAGAACTTTAAACGACAAAAGATACATCTTTACACAGACACACACTGGCCTAGCAGGTGTTTATTTCAATGACAGCCACACTTGTACAGCTGGTACAGAAGATTATGCTTACATCGAAAACAACCGTACAATTAACAAAGCTACTCGTTTATTGCGTGCTGCTTTATTACCAAAATTGGCTTCTCCGGTTTTAGTAGATATTGATGGTAAATTACCGCAATCTGTATCAAAAGCTTTCGAAGGTCTGTGCAGATCTGCCCTTGAAGGAATGGTTGCAAATCAAGAAGTATCAGCTTTTGATGTTTATGTTGATCCTAAACAAAACATTTTGGCAACTTCTGAATTAAAAATTAAGGCTGAAATTACTCCAGTTGGAACCGCTCGTAAAATTAAAGTCGATTTAGGATTTAAAAATCCATTCGGAATCGAGCAGGCATAATACTTCTTTCTTGCCAATAAAAAAATCTCAGGCGACCTCATCACGATTCATTTGCTGCAAACAAATCGTGATGATAGTCCTGAAACGTAATCAAAATCATTAAAAAACAAAAAATCTACACATGAATAAATTACCATTAATTAACGGACAACAACACAGCTGGTCATCTATTGAAGTAAGTATTGCAGGTAACATTGTTTCTGGAATTACAGCCGTAAACTACAGCGATTCTGTTTCTAAAGAAAACCATTATGGAGCCGGCGATATGCCAGTTCACAGAGGAAGAGGCAAATACGAAGCAAAAGCTTCGATCACTTTATACAATTACGAAGTTGAAGCGATTTTAGCTGCTTTACCAAAAGGACAAAGACTTCAGGATATTAACCCGTTCAGCATCATTGTGAGTTACTTAGACGACAGTAACGAAGTGATTACGCACACAGTAAGAAACTGCGAATTCAACTCAAACAGCAGAGGAATCAGCCAGGGAGATACTAAAATTGCCGTTTCTTTTGACTTGATCTGTTCTCACATCGAGTGGAACTAATAGTTACCTATTTTACTTAATTACAATTTTTTAATTACAATTCCTGTCTAAAAAACCGACTCAAAAGAGAAAACCAATCTTACAGCGTTATACAGAAAAGAAGTTCAAAAGCAACATGATTTCTGTCAGCCAATTATTTCTACAGCTCTTAATGAGTCCGTTTCTGGGCAGGTAATGATCTACTTCACAGGCTGCTTGAGCATTTTTCATCCTGAAATGCAGCTCAAGCAGTCTTTTTTCAAAAAAAAAAACTCAAAAATGGAAAAAACAGAACCAAAAAGCGCCGATGTTCTTGACGGCAATATTACTCAGGCACAACTTAATCAATGGAAATACAAATATAAAAAAGTAGTCAAACTTACCATTCAAGACGATGACGAAACTACTCTTTTTGCTTATTTCAAAAAACCGGATATGAGTATTCGTGCCGCAGTTTTACAAGCTTCAAAAATGGATGAATTTAAAGCCTTAGAAGTCCTATTTAAAAATTGTTATCTGGGCGGTGACGGCAAAATAGAACAAGAAGACGACCTGCGTCTCAATATTACCACAGCATTTTCAGATCATATTCAGCCCAAACCTGTTAAAGTCGAAATTATCTAACAACCTCTTTTTTTTATCCTCCTGCAAAACCTTACCACCATGATTAGAAACCATAACATATTCCTGAAAGATACCAGCGAAGCCGAAATGGCACGCTTTAGACAAATTATGCTTGGCATTTGGCGTCAGCAGATTGAGGATGATAAGAATGTATTAAATAACGACATTCATGATCTAAACAAAGAAAATGATTATAAACATGACACTTTGAAATCTAATTTAGCTGATAATGTAAAAGATCAGTCTGTTGATACTATTGTAAATTTAAGAGGTTATTTTTACACAAAAACAGGAAAGTATTTAGGAAAAATAGGAGGAGATGACCTGAACGATAATGTTTACATTACTGATGAAATAACGTTTTTAGAAATAGAAAAAGTAAAAACAGTTTCCAAAGACATGATAACCTATTCTGCAAACAGATACAATTTAGATAACAACCCATTTATTTTAGAAATAGAAAAAAGAAAAAATGAGATTATTTATTTCACAGAAAAATATAAACTAACAAATACTCAATTACTAGATAGAGCAAACTGGATTTATGCAGAAGGTGGATATAAAATTCCAGAATTCGTTGCTTATACTATAGAAAACGCTTACAACGACAGCGATATTGCAAAGAAAGATGAGAATAAGCTTTATTATTACTTAATGCAAGATGCAAGTGGCAGATTAGAAAAAGACAAGTATTTTTCGGGAGGATATAAAAATCAAACTGGAAAACGTTTTTGGAAAGTAAGAGGAACAATTTCAATGGATAAAGACATGATGAACACAATAGCCGCAGTGATTAAATCAAAACTATATCCTGAAAAAGATCCTACAGGAGGCACCAATTCCTGGCTAGGTTATCCAAACGGATCTCATGAAGGAGAATACTTTATCAAAACAGAAGGATCAAGATTTTTCTTTCAGAAGAGAATTCGTGGTAAAGCTTTAAAAACAACAAGTAAAGAGAGAAAATATATAACTATAGATTAAAATGAAAAAATATTACATTTATAGAGAAGGAATTAAGCACTTTTTTTCCAATCTAGGAAAAAAGTAAAAAAACAACTTAAACTACGATAAATATTTCAGAAAAAAAAAGATAAATTACTATGAAAAAGATGTTTTTAATAAGTTTTGTATGCATGTGTGTTTGCTGTGGTGAATCTCCAAAAAAAAATATTACATCTCCAAAAAATAATATTGCATCACAAAAAAATTATATCGATTTTGAATCTTCGGAAAAATTATTTAATAAAATAAGTAAAACAACCAATTTATTTAAAAATAAGAAGGAGACTCAGATTGATTACGAAGGAGACACACAATCATTATCAGACTCTATTATATTAGTAAAAAAAAGAATTGGTACAAAATATAATATTAATTTATATACATACTTATACACTCCTCCCACATACGCAGCTTTTCACTCAGAATATTTGAAAATTAATAATTTAAAAATTAGTATAGACTCTTTATTGTATAAAGAACATAATAACGTTATTGAGAAGCATCCCTATTTTTATTTTAGAACAGTAAGTTATTTGCACTTTGGCAAAAATGATTATATTTTGATAGAATTACAAAACAGAAATTTTAATATGAATGGAGATATCACTAGCTATCTTCTAATCAAAATGCATAAAAGTACACTAATAAGTACTTGGCTTTTTTATAATGGCTATCATGATGAAAAAGTTTTTGCAGATTTTGATAATGATGGAGAATTGGATTATTTAGATTGGGGGACCAGAAAAAACGAAATAAGTCTCTACAGTCTTAAGAAAGATTCATTAATAAAGAATAAAGAGAAATTTATATTCGTTGTACCAAGCAAAGAGTTTATTGAATTTGAAGAGACTTTCCATGACAGTAACGATTGGTATTTCATAGTTGATAAAAGTAAATCAAACTGGTTTTTTAAATTTTGATTTAGCTCCTCACGCTCTCGCATGAATCCTTTCGTGCGACATATGCTTGAGTAAAGTTAAGGTCGTTTAAGAGCCTATTTAAAATTTGTTTAGAGCGAAATGAGACAAATTTTAGTCTAAAATCACAAAAAAAACAATATGATCAATTTACCAAAACTAGACTTCCTATATTTTAATTTAGAATTCACAGATGAAAACTATTTTAACAGAAAAGAACTTTATTACGCTCAAACTGATTGGGGATTGACATAACTAAAATAAAATAAATTTATGGATGCAAAAGAACAAATAATTGAAAATTTAAAGACTTGGTTCAAAAAAACAAATGTTATTAAATACGACAAAGATATTGGATTAAGGTGCCGAGAAAAAGCGCTGGAAGTGTTAAGGGATGGCAAAACAGAAAAAGAAGTATATATAGTATCTTTTAAAACAGAAAGTGATATCGAATATAATGAAAATGGAGAAATTATTTCTTTATTAGAAGGAATGTATTGCTTTGCCTATTTTCATGCAGAAACATTAGAATTGCTTTACATACATAAAAAAATTGGATATATAGAAATTGATGGTTCTTATTAAAAAAATCAATTAATATTTAATCGGTTAAAAAAACAACATGATCAATTTACCAAAACTAGACTTCCTATATTTTAATTTAGAATTCACAGATGAAAACTATTTTAAAAGAAAAGAACTTTATTACGCTCAAACTGATTGGGACGAAAGACATTTTGAAGATTATGTTGAAACTTGTTCTTTTGAGGAACTTATTTATTTGATGGTCTATACATATAAGGACAAATATCCAAGAGATAAATTTTACCATACAATTTCTTTAAACTCTGATGATAAAATTCTATTATCTTACACTAATGAGAATGGAAGATTAGTCACTGAAGATAAATCTATTTATAATAACTTTTTTAGAAAAGAAGTTATTGGGATGGTTACTCAATTTTATAGCGAACAATACACCGACGAAGAAATGCTCGAAAAATTCTGGAGCAGTGAATATTATATGCAAAATCTATTTTTAGAATTTGATAGAGAAATTCCTTTAGAAATAGTTGACAAAGCACTTGAAGGAAAAGAATATATCAAAATTCAAAAAGAAGACCTATTAGTTTATGAGGTTAAAGATTCTCCCATCGCTTCTTTAGAAATTACTCAAAACAGTATTAAATTAAATATCAACAAACAGAAGGTGATAATATATATGCCTCTCTATTGATATTAAAGTTTTAAAAACAATTTAGAAATGGATTATGGCCAGGCAAATTATTAATATTGATTTTTTTTATACAAAAGAAGAGTGTGACAGTCTACAAGAAACTTTGTATACTTCGATTAAAATAATTGAAAACGCTGAATTAAATAAAGGGAGACAATGTTATGATTAAAAAAATGATAATTTTCGTATTACTTGCATCATTACTATCGTGTAAGTCGCAAAATCCTGATTCAATTAATGATAAAATTGTATATACTGTAATCTTCGCCAATGGCTTTGAAAATGCTAGCATCGATTTATATTTGAATGACATAGAAATAATTAAAAATGGCTATTTAAATACTAATGAATCTGATGGTGTAACCAATATTTGGTTAGATGTAATTAAAAGAAAATTCTAGAATCAAAGTCTTCAATAAAAATCGATCAGCTTTCTGTAATAATCTAGCAAGCCATAAAATGAAAAAAACAATAATAAGTCTAATTTTTCTCCTATGTTGGATCATTTCCAATAAAGCTCAATCAATTTCAACGGCCGATTCGTTAGAAAAAACAGTTATTGATTTTCTAGATAACGAAAAGACAAATAATTACACTATAAGTCATAAATCTGTACTAGTAATCACATATTCAATTCCTTTTAATAAATACATTGTTTGCCTAAAAGGTATTGATAAATTGTGCAAAGAATCATCATCTTCTATTTACAAAATAGCTCCTACTAAAACTAAAAATTTATATTTTTCAAATAATTTTATACCTTCAATAAAAATTGATGAAGAAAACATTCACTACTTCTTTACAGATGAAGAATGTAAGGACGAAGAAGGAGTAATACGCACTTCAATTATTGTAATGCTATTAATCGATAACAATTTTTCAATAATAAAAGAAGTGAGAGGTTATGGTTTAGAATCTTTAAAAGAAGATCTTTTATGTCCAACATCTCCAGAATCAATAGAAAGAGCCCGCGTTAAAAAAAAATATGGCAAATTACAGTAAAGCAGCTAAAAACGAAATTTTCAAACCAATAAATAAAAAACTAAAATAATCTTCGTGGTTAAAAGGTAAATTGTAATTATATTTCAGCTGAAAAAAAATCAATTATGACCACAAAAGAACAATTAATTGAAAAATTAAAAGCCTGGATTGAGAAAAAAAATATTATAACCTATGAGGATCGTATCCCTTTTAATTGCTGGGATAAGGAGGTTAAAGAATTAAGAGACGGAACAAAAAAAGAAGTTTATGTGGTCTCTTTTAAAACTAAAAGCACCAATATAGAATACAATGAGAAAGGTGACGTAATCTCATTTTTTGAAGGAATGTACTGTTTCGCTTATTTTGATGCAGAAACTTTAGAATTACTTTACATAAAAAAACACATCGGCTATATTGAGGCTGATGGTTCATTCTAGCAAAAAAATCACATATAGCATACAGCTAAGAAAATTGATTTTGCATTTTCTTGTTTATGAATTTAAAGTATTAAAATCCGTTGGGTGTAATTATATTTTCTATACAGTCAGTGGAAATTTATAACGCGGATAAAACGGATTTACTTTGCAAAAACGCGGATAAAAACGGATTTTATGTGCAGAATTTAAAAAATCTTTGAAAATCCGCGTTTTCGTGATAACGAATCTGTCTAATCCGCGTCAAAATATATAGTTTTTGAATTACACCAAACGGGTTATTAAAATATTCTTTAGCCTGAGATATCAAAAAAATGAAAAATACAATTTTAATAGTACTGTTAATTTGCTTTATTAGCTGCAAAATGGATAATACCAAATCAGTTAAGAAAGAAAAGCACACAAAAAAATCAATCGATACCGTCTTTTTTGACGAAAAAGGTGATACCATAAAATCGCAGACCGCTTCTCTCAAAAACAACTATAAATTAATCATTTTTCCAGCTTTAGATAAAAATAAAGAAGTAATTAATTTTAGATTGATTAATGGTAAACAAGATAAAACCTTTTTATTAGCAGATACTTTCATTGCAAATTATCGACCATATTATGAAGGAATAGATTTTGAAAATTATTTCGCCTTACATAGTAATGGAGGCGGAACAAGTAATTATTATTTCTGGTTATATGATAAACAGACTGGCGATGAAGTTTTAACAGATGGGTCTTTTAAAATACAACTTGATTTTGATCTAAAAAACGAACTGATTTTATACATAGATGAAGATAATGATTACAACCTATTTGTTTATGATGTAAATAGAAAAACAAAAACATTGGTCGATATTCCAAAATCATTTACCGATAAGCAAGAATGCACACGCAATGACTATTTTGAAAAGACTTCATATATAAAAAGAGTTACAGCCGATTATTATTTTATAGCATTTAAGAATTGTTCTTCTTCAATTGAATTTAGAGTTAAAAAAAATAAATAATGAACAATTTACCAAAACTTGACTTCCTATATTTTAATTTAGAATTCACAGATGAAAACTATTTTAAAAGAAAAGAACTTTATTACGCTCAAACTGATTGGGACGAAAGACATTTTGAAGATTATGTTGAAACTTGTTCTTTTGAGGAACTTATTTATTTGATGGTCTATACATATAAGGACAAATATCCAAGAGATAAATTTTATCATACAATTTCTTTAGACTCTGATGATAAAATTCTATTATCTTACACTAATGAGAATGGAAGATTAGTCACTGAAGATAAATCTATTTATAATAACTTTTTTAGAAAAGAAGTTATTGGGATGGTTACTCAATTTTATAGCGAACAATACACCGACGAAGAAATGCTCGAAAAATTCTGGAGCAGTGAATATTATATGCAAAATCTATTTTTAGAATTTGATAAAGAAATTCCTTTTGAAATAATTGATAAAGCCCTTGCAGGAAAAGAATATACCAAAACCCAAAAAGAAAAGATATTAATCTATGAGATAAAAGATTCTCCTATTGCTTCTTTAGAAATTACTAAAAAAAGTGTTAAATTAAATATCAACGAAGATAAGGTAATAATATATATGCCTCTCTATTGATTTAAAATAACTAAAAAAAAGCTTTTTTTTATCAATGAAAACATTTACAAAAATCTTATTTTTTATCGGAGTTTTTCTTTTTTTATCAAGCTACATTATTGATCCTTACAAAGTCAATGAAGGAAGTTTTATTGTAATTGATGCAGATACTGTCGCATTTTTAAAAATGCTATACATAACCACCAGCCTGCTTTTCGGATATTCATTTTACGCATTTCTAAAAATTTTAAAGGTTAAAACTTATATGATTTTTTCTCTTATTTTACTTGTGATCAATTTAGTCTTTTTATGTAAAATGTTTTTCTATTTTGATTCATTTTTGGAATAAAATAACAACGTCAAAAATTCAGAAACCCGTTTTTTTAATTCAGAAAAACGGGTTATTTTTTGCACATATTTTTAAATTCCAAACCACCAAACACAATCTCAAAAAGTCCATTATCACTTACTGAAACTACTGATTTACAAAGTGCTATTATTTCTAAAAAAGCCCTTTTTGGAGTATTTTTACAGTCTCAATAAAATAGAAGCCTTATTCTAAATGCGGTTTTAAAACAGCACTTTTCAAGAATTTATTTTCCGATTAAATCAAGCTGCAAATAATTTCAAAACACATTTTTCTTATCGTCAAATCTAGATTTTTTGATTGTTTCCGAACATTTGGAAAAGGCTATTTATGCTTCAAACTGTAAATCATTAACACTTATAAATATGGATCAAACAACAAAAAAACACATCGATCTGCTTCATCCTTCCGTCAGGGAAGAAGTCACAAAAATCATCGAAGAATGTGATCTCGCTCTTACCGGAAGAGCCAAAGTCCGCATTACGCAAGGATTGAGAACTTTTCAGGAACAAGAAGATCTCTACGCTTTTGGAAGAACAAAACCTGGCAAAAAAGTAACCAATGCCAAAGGCGGCCAATCGATTCACAATTATGGTTTTGCGGTTGATATCTGTTTAATCATTGACGGAAAAACGGCTTCTTGGGATACTGCAAAAGACTGGGACAACGACCAAATTTCGGATTGGCAGGAATGTGTAAATGTTTTTAAAAAACACGGCTGGAACTGGGGCGGTGACTGGAAAACATTTAAAGATCTCCCGCATTTTGACAAAAAAGGATACGGCGACTGGAAGGTGCTCAGCAAACTAAAACGTGACAAAAAAAACTATGTAATCTTATACAAATAATCATGAAAAAATTAAACTTTAAACTTGCTTCGTTTTTAATCTTAATTTCTCTTTCACTTGCTTCATGCACTTCGACCAAGACGGCTTTATTCGATCAATATTCGTATCAAAAAACAACTGAAATTAAAGTTGAAACGATACAGCTTTTAAATCAAGCCAATACTCCTTTCACAACACAGAAAGAAAAGGTTCAATCTCTTTTATTAAACATCGAAAAATTGACGGAATATGAAAAAAACAAGCCCAATAACGAAATCACTTTTGCGATGTGGCAGGTTTTGAATGATAAGGAGAAAAATCTTCTGGCGGGTTTCTTTAAAATTTGGGAGAAAAAAGGAATTGTATCGCCGGTTTTTCAAGAAGAATCCAAAAAACAAATTTCGGATGCTTTGGATTTACTTATTCAATATGAAATTAAAAAAGATAAAGAATCAAAAGAATTGCTTTTGGATTTAATTAACCTCAACTCTTAAAAATATGAACAACGATCAAGTATTAGAAGAATTAAAAAACAGACTTAAAACTGTTATAACCAAAAGTTACAGCGATTTTAAACCTGAATTAGAAAAAGATCTAAATGCTTTTCTCGAAAAATCCCGAGAAAAATTAGAACGCTGGATTTTACTTTTTGCTTCAGGAAATTTGACCGAAGAAGAATTAGAATGGCTTTTAAAAAGTCAGCTCGATTTGGTGGCTTTACAAACTTTGCAAACTACGGGAATCTCAAAAATAAAATTGAATTCGCTTAAAAATAATATCATCAAAACGATTTTTAAATTTATTGTAGAGCTTATTGTTCCAGGCGTGTAAAGACAATGCTGCAACCATCAAAAATAAAACACAACTACCTGATTAAAAGCAATTAAAATAAATTCACAACTTACTGAAACTACTGATCTGGAAGGTTCAAATTCTTGGCAAAAGGACCCTCTTATCGTATTTTTACAGTATGAAATAAAAACCAATATTCTTTGAATATGGCGCGCAGATTCAGAGAAAAAAATCACTCAAAATTTTATAACAAAAACGATATATGAAAGATTTTATCATAGAAGATGACTTACTGATAATTGATTCTCTTACCGATGGCGATTTTGTCATTAAAGAAGCTGATCAGCAAAATATTGAACATTTGCTGTTAAGCCAAAAAGGAAGCTATAAAGAGTTTCCAATTCTTGGCGTGGGAATCAAAAAATATATCAACAGTCCAGATGCCACATCCAGGCTGAGGCTTGAAAACGAAATAGACAAACAATTATCGTATGACAATTTTCACGTAACAACGTTAGATGTCAACGATTTACAAAACATTAAAATCGATGGAAACTATTAAACCACAGGAAAATCAAAACATTTTTGATATTTCGCTGCAAGAATACGGAAGTATTGAAAAAGTATTTGATCTTTTAGAAGATAATGATCGTTTTGATCTTACAGAAGACCTTTCTGTATACAACGATCTAAAAATTGGCCGCGAAGCCTTTAAAAAAGATATTGTCGAATATTACAATTCTAGGAATCATAAACCTGCAACAGCGCTTACAGAAGAAGAAGAGTTTTTGCTTGATAACTTCTCTGGAATTGATTACATGATTATTGAGGATGATTTTATCATTTATTAATCAAACCAAAAACGTGTGCTCAACACAACAAAATCTTCAGGCAAAATCTTTACTGCTCTTTTTTAGAAAATTCTAAAAGCAAAACTACATTTCTGTAGTCATCACAAAAAAACATAATCAGTTAACTATAAGCATATTCTACATGTCTTACAGGATAAACTATATCAAAAATCAAAAATATGGCACGTACAATTGCTGAAATACAGAAGGAAATTCTGAACGAAAAGGAAAAACAAAGTTCCCTCAATAAATTAACAAGTGAATCGAAAACAAGTATTTGGAGACTTTGGACCAATATTGTAGCTACTGCAATCTGGGTACACGAAAAAATCGTAGAAAAAAATGCTTTAATATCAAGACCTCACACTTTAAACTGGTATCGCGAACAGGCATTAAACTTTCATTATGGTTCGCCTTTAACTGCTGATTCTACCAATGGCGTTTCGCTGATCTGGAAAGACGGTTCTTATCAATTTGATACCGAAGGAATCGATGATCCTGAAGCTTCTAAAATCATCAAACACTGCGCAGTAAGCGAAATTGATTTGGAGACGGTATTAAATCCAGGTAAAGAAATAAAAGAAATTTTTTCTGATTATTTCCATAATAAAGTTGGGGTTGTTTTTATAAAAGTAGCAACCGAAAATGATGGCAAAATCTCTAGAATTGATGTTCCCAACCAGCTTTTTGCTTTTAAAGAATACATTGCAAAAATTAAGGATGCCGGAAATCAAGTTTACATTACTTCTGATGATGGAGATATATTAAGCTTAAAACTAAATGTTTACGTAGATCCATTGGCAATTTTTATTAATCCAGAAAACATTGAATATTATCAACTGAAAAGTTTAAGCCAACCTACTCAGGTTCAAAAAGACCTGCTAAAAGCTTACGAAGATAACAGCGATTTTAAATTAGATGACAAAAATGGTTCTTTAATACTTGACAGGGATATTTTCCCAGTACTGGATGCTGTAAATGACCATCTACGAAATATTGAATTTAATGGCGCTTTTGTGAAAACATTTTTAGTGGATGCCATTCAAAAAGCAGAAGGTATTAAGCTTCCAATATTGAGTAAAATTGAGACTTCAATCGCCAAAAATTCAAATGACAGCACAGCTCCTGTTTTGAAGGACGTTACAGCAATAGAATATTTTATTCCCAGAGCGGGATATTTTGATATCGATGCCCTTGATATTGAGGTAAACTACATTCCTTATACATTTTACAGAGATAAACAATAGTCAAATATATTTACAATGAACAAATACACTGTTTTAAAATGGGGAAAACTCCTCTTATGGCTCATCCCTCCTATTCTCAGAAAAAGAACCCATGCCGTCTGGCTCAATACACTGCTGGCACCGCTTCATTCTCTTTACGAAAGTATTCTATACAAAATGCAGCACACAGGACAGGTCATTTATCTGGAAAAAGTATTAAACGAAGCTTTTAATATTACCCAAAAATACGATCCCAATCTCAGCATCGAACAAAAAAGACAACGCGGCTTAATTTATATTGATGAATCTGTAAAGCCTTCACTTCAATATTTGTATCTCCATAAAGAATATTTTGAAAAGGATAAGGTTTTACCAGACGGAACGATAATTAAAGGTGAATTAAGAATGCCTTTATTAACGATTTTCAACAATTATGAATATTACAGTAAAGACAACAAACCTGTTTACTTAGCTCACTTTGATGATTATACGAAAGTATCTTACGCCAACTTTAGGGTTTTTATTCCCGAAATTTTAGTTCGAAACCTAACTATTCCTGCTGCATTAAATGGAAATGCATCTAGCCCAGAGACAGAGGCAATTAACGTTACTTCGATAGAATACCACAATCTTCTTAACTTCTATAAACTGGCTGGAAAAAGTTATGCAAGCTACTTGTATTATACAGTAACCTAAATCAGAAATTAAAAAAACAACAGAAATTTAAATCATCACAAATGAAACAAGTAAATTTTACGCATTCTGGAGGTTTTCCTCTTGAACAAGAAACTTTAGAAAGACTCCAGACTGCTTACAGATCCGAGCTTTATGAAGCCTTAAAAAAACATTTAAGCATTGAGACCAATTTCAATTATATTGTCGCACCGGCAACGCCTAATAGCAGAGGCTGGGCGATTATTCATCAGGATGAAACGGATGAGGACGGAAATGCAGCAGGTATTTTATATCCGATTGAAAGAGGAACTCCAACTTTCTTTTTAAAAACAACAAGAAAAGCTACCAATTTAATATACGGAGACGGAACCTCTCAAACTGCTTATTACGATTATGAAGCAGTATATGCAGATGCTTTAGGAATTCCCGTTACAAATAACGAAGAAACTGTAGTGTATTATGATCTAAATGGTTTTAAAGTTGTAAAAGATCTTAATGCGATTGAGGAAATTTTAGCTTTAATCAACGCTAATATTACAGCTATAAAGTCCAACATTGCTGCTGTTGAAGGAAATATTGATGCAATTGAAACCAATATCGGCGCAATTGAAACCAATATTGATGCAATAGAAGCGGATATTAAACAAAATTATCTTCCGTTAAACGGCTCAAAAGCCATGGAAGGCAATTTAAGCCTTGGATCTCATCAATTATATTTAAACAATTTAAGTCTGGCAACTTCAAATGATTTTTTATCATTAAATAGTGCAAACCAGGTCGTTAAAAATAATACGATAATCGCTTCGTTAATTGAGCGTATTACGATTTTAGAAAGCAAACCAGCATCAGCGGTCCCAATTGGAATGATTGCCATTTGGGGGAAGACGGACCCAATTCCTGAAGGCTGGGAAGAATATATCCCATTGAGAGGAAGAATGCCTGTTGGGCTTTACAATCCTACTCAAAATGAACGTAATATGCAATTTGGCCAACGAGCTTATTACGAAAATCTGACCTATTATCTTGGTGATAATGGAACTCGCATATGGCCTTTTGATCAAATAGGAAATGTTGGCGGAAACGTAGCCAAAGGTTTAACTATTGAAGAAATGCCTGCTCACGATCACGCTTTGCCAACCGACGGCGGCGGAAATAGTACTAGACAGTCAATAGTCGAATCGGCTAATTCAGATGAAGGTATTTCTTCTACAAACAGGACAGACAAAACTGGAGGAAGTAAATCTTTTCCGCTTATGAGTCCATACCGAGTGGTTCAATTTATTGTATACACAGGAGGTACAAGTGATGCTGCGAAGCCAGCAAATTTAAAAGCAACAAATATTAGCAGCACAACTTTAACTTTATCTTGGGATGCTCCAACTGGTTTTAGTAATGTAACAAATTATTTATTGTATAAAGATGGAATTCAAATAGAAACTTTAGGAAATGTTACCACATACGATGCCAGCGGTCTAACATCTGGAGCACAATATAATTTCTATGTTATCGCAAGAGATGCATCAGGAAATCTTTCAGGTTCCAGCAATACATTAGATGTTACAACTATCTTAGACACTATAAAACCCTCTGTACCAACTGATTTAGATTATTCTTTAGAAGGCAATTATATTACTCTTTCATGGTATCCTTCAACAGATAATATTGGTGTTGTCAGGTATCAGGTTTACAGAAGAACATCTACCGGAGAAGTTTCTGACCCATATTACGGAACTCCATATACCTCTGGTCTTTTTACAGGTTCAGCAAACACAACATATTATTTCGCAGTAAGGGCATTAGATGCTGCCGGAAATGCCTCTGCATTATCAAGCGAAATTATGGTTTCTATAGGCTCAAATGGCGGCAGCGGTGGTAGTGGCCCAGGAGGCTGTTTTGACGTAGAATCTCTAGTAACGATGGCGTCTGGACAATCTAAAAAATTGAAAAATATTGTAGTTGGAGACAAACTGCACGGATTGACTTTCCCGAATGAAATTGATGAATCTGAAGGCGATTATATGCTTTGGAACGGAAAATTAAGCGAAGCTGCTAAAGCAGAAGTAACTGTAGTGAACAAAACTACAAGTATTCAGCCAAGTTACTACGAAATTCAAACTGCAGATACTACAATTAAAGTTACCGGCGAACACCCTTTATTAGTAACTGAAGACGGTGAAAACGTTAAATGGGTAAGCACCAAAAATGTTTTGGAAACCATGTTTTTGATAGATAAAACAGGAAAAACAAAAGCAATTGAATCTATTATTTTTAAAGATGAACCGCTGGAAGTTGCGCTGTTAGATGTTGAAAATGTAGATAATTACATTATTTCTGGAATTGCTGCTCATAATGATAAACCAATGGATCCTAATCCAGTTGAACCATAATAATTAATTACCCTACTAATCTTTTGGGGCGTAAAAACCCCAAAAGATTATTTATCTCAAATCTCAAAACCCCAAAAACCGTGATACAGAAAATCTCAGAGTATTTAAATGAATTAAAATTATTACTCTATCTCGTGTTTATCTATTTAGACATGGACACAGGAATTGTAAGGGTATTATTCTATTTAATGGTAATGGATACTTTTTTAGGCATTGTTAAAACTATTGTTTTAAATAACGCTTTTAGTTTCAAAAAACTAGCCTTAGGATTCGTTTCCAAACTAGCCGTTTTACTAATTCCCACTGCATTGGCTCTCATGAGCAAAGGTTTAAATTACAACTTTAAATGGTTTGTAACTATTGTTGTTGACTTACTTATTGTCAGCGATGGTATTTCTATCATTAGTAATATAATCGCGATCAAAACCAAAAAAGAAGTAGAAAATTTTGACGCCATGACTTTGATTCTCAAATCAATACGAAATCGTTTAATTCTACTCTTCAAAAGACTTCTCATTACTATTGATCCTAAATATCATCCAGAAAAATAAGTCTGGAATAGCATTTCACTTCATTCAAAATTACTTTTATACTTTAATCAAAAAAAAAGCGCGAAAGTCAAATTTGATTTTCGCGCTTTTTTTATAATGCTCCTTGAGCTACAGAAACCGACATCTCGCCTCCTGCGCCTTGATCATTTATGATTCTAAAACGTCCTGGGTATTTATCCCACAAACTTTTTTTATTTCCGTAATAATCCATAAAATCTTCGCAGACAAAAACAGCATGTGCGTTTGACCAGGCAACAACGCCACAGTATTCACCTCCAGATAATCGTTTTAATTTTTCGATTTGTTTTCCTTTTTCAAAACCTAAATATTTATAAATAGTCGGTGTGTATAATTCTCCTTCTTCTAGATCTTCTAATGCTTTTTCAAAACTCTCTTCTTTGTCTATAATCTGTTTGTATTTTGCCATAACAGCGTATGCTAAAACGGCATAATCCCGAATATTTTTGCTGTCTTCGCTTTTTTTGATAAAAACAAAATCGGCAGAAATCGTTGCAGTGTTCAGTTCTTTACTGGTCAGCGTAAAAGAAGCATTATTTTTTAAGGTTATTTTGTACAAACTGTCTCCTTCTTTTTCTGTGATAAACAGATTGTCTAATCCAAAAATATTCAAAGACGCTTTGATAAAAGCAATTGACGAACAATTAGTACGTTCTCCTTGTTTAAAGCTGTCGAATATCCGATCTGAACTTAACTGTGAATACGAATTTGAACAAACAAAAAGTAAAACTAAAAATGATGCTGTACTAAATTTCATTGTCTTTGGATTTTTATAATTGTTTCCAATTGATTATTTGGTAACGTATATTTTACAAAGCTATAAAAATCATCTAAAAATTCATTTTTATTTCACTCGATTTATCAACGAATTTATGTTCATTTTAAAATAAAACATTGCAAATTATCAACAAACACGCTTAATTGAATCCTTTTCTTACATTTTTCGAATTTCACCTGTTCCAAATTATATTATTTACTTTTCTTCAAAGCATCTATTAATTCTGCCATATTGACTACGCCATAAGTCGAACAATAATCGGAAACGGCGTAAGGTAAAATCAAGCTGTCGTTATGAATTAAAGCGCCGCAAGAATAAACCACATTGGGCACATAACCTTCTCGTTCATCTTCTAAGGGAGCAAGCAAAGGCTCTGTAAGCCTGCCAATTTCTTTGGATGGATCATCGAGATCAAACAGCGAAGCACCAATACAATAGCGGCGCATTGTTCCGACCCCGTGCGTAATTACGAGCCATCCCTCTGGGGTCCATAATGGAGAACCGCAGTTTCCAATTTGTGTAAATTCCCAAGTATAACGAGGTTCTTGCAATAATATAGGTGTATTCCATTGTGTCACTCTTTCCGAATACATGATGTAATTATTAACACCATCTATTCGGGCAAGCATGGCATATTTTCCTTTGATTTTTCTAGGAAACAAAGCCAGGTTTTTATTCTGAGCCCCCACTCCATGAAGCGGCATTACTCTAAAATTATAAAAATCTTCGGTAGAAATTAGCTTCGGCAATATAGTATGTCCATTGTAAGCGGTATACGTTGCCATAACACGAACAGAATTATCATCGTCTACAAAACGGACGAAACGAGCATCTTCTATCCCTCTGCTTTCTGATTCTGAAATCGGAAAAATAACTCGTTCTGTAATATCCGAATCATGTTTGAATTGAATGTCGTAGAATGAGTTCGCCAGCCAAAGAATTTCCTGAAGTGCCATTTTTCTTTCTTCCCGAATCAACGGATCACTCAAAGAAGTTTTGAGTATGTTTTTAAGAACCGCAAACTCAAATTCGTTGGGCAGGTCCTGCATAATCTGCACAATATATTTATCTGTCGTATGCATTTCTGCTAATTTAGTCAGAAATCGTTCTTTATTGAATAGCGTTTTATGTTCAATTTCTGCCTTATCAATATGATTTCCAATTTTCATTATATGCAGATTATTGTCTCTGTCGAGAATTCCTCTTCTAAAAACAATCGAAGAAATATGCCCCTCACCTGTTGCTCTAAAAGAAATAACGACTCGTTTTTCTCCGGCCTCTAATCCGGTTTGGTCAAAATCTTCTACTATTGAAGGGTTAAAAATCGCTGCCGATTCAATCGCATATTCCATAGTGCAATAAGAACCTATAAGCATTTTTCGGTCTACAGACATTCCTTCGTAGTCAATCTCCATCGACTCTATTATGGGTCTTATTTTTTCGCAGTGTCTAAAAAAAACGGCAGAAATATTTCGGTGACGTCTGGCAAATTCGCGCAGGGTCTGCTCCAAAGTCTGTGTCACCTGTTTTTCGTCAAGCATCATGATTCGAAGTACCATTTGTTGTGTCCGTTCATATCCGTTCATAAAATATCGGGCAACAACTCTTCTGGAATCTGGGGTGAATTTTATATTTTTTCGAACTACTGATACTCGCATAAATTTGTCTTTTTTTTAATTACAATGAATAAAAGGCACTTTTGCTATCGCTAAAAATCAGTCTTGGGAACTGTAACTTAGAAAGATATAAAAGTACTCTTGTTTTGAAACAATTGGTATTGTTCCTTTTTTATAACAAGTTAATCATTTTGTTAAAAACAAAACTTAATTTTTTATTAAAAATCGCAATCAAGAAGACAGCTTTATTTTTTAATAAAAGAATTAAGCTTCACGAGAAAGAGTTTTCTTTATTTATTCAAACCCTTAAATTTGAAGACTTCAATTCAAGAATTCGTTTCGATAATATTCTTTACATTTTCTATAAAAGCTTCGGTATCTTTAATTTCTTGTTTAATAGAAACATGATGTTCAGAAAGATGGTATTGCTCCATCATGTCTTTTTTCAAATACTTTATCATTGATTCCAGACTTCGGGTATCGGTTTCCTGTTGTCTTTTTAGCTCTCGCTGTTTACTCTGAAGATAGTTTAAAGTTTCTTTTAATCTCTGAACGTTTAATTTTCCCAACCTTTATTTTTATTAAAATTTAATTATAAAAAAACGATTTTTAGAAGTGTGATAAGATTCTGTTGCTCCAAAAACCTAATTATCATTTGAATTTATCCCACTTCCAAAAACCGTTTTTAAGCACTTACGTAGAAATACGGTATACGGTTCTGAGAAAAATCAGAAAAAATGAAACTTTAACAATCTGCAAAAAACAAATTATTGAAAAACAATATCTTACATTTTAGATTTTATTAAAAGAAAGTACATCGCCAACAAAGGTTCTTTTGAAAATAAAATTTCTTACAATCCATTTTTAGATTCTTTTTCAAAAAACACAACTTTCAACGGGTCAATAGGTTACCAAAAACAATTTCAAATTGTGAATATCTATTTTAATATTTAAGTATTTATTTTAGTGTAAAATTTATCTTTGACATCCTTTAAAATTTAAAAGAAATGAGCGCAGTTTGGTACGAATGCAAAGTAAAATATAGAAAGACAGATGAAACCGGCGGACAAAAAGTTTTAACCGAACCTTATTTGGTTGACGCTTTATCTTATACAGAAGCCGAAAAAAGAATGCACGAAGAAATGGCTGCTTATACGAGTGAGGAGTTTAAAATCACGGCTATCAAAGTGGCAAATTATGCCGAAATACACCCGTTTGAAAATGCAGATAGATGGTTTAAATCTAAAATCACTTTAGTTGCTTATGATGAAGAAAGCGGTAAAGAACGAAAAACAAGCATGTACATGCTGGTTCAGGCAAATGATGTTCGCGAAGCTTTTGACAACACGCTTCATGTAATGAAAAATACAATGGGCGAATATTCTATTCCGGCTATTTCAGAAACAGCAATTATGGATGTTTTTCCTTATTTCAGCGGTGAAGAAGGTGAAGCAGAAATGCTGGAACGTTTTAATACCCTGAAAGCTTCTAAACCAGAAAAGGCTGTAGAAATTGTTGATCATATGGAATTTGAAACCGCTGTGGAAGAATAATTCAGAATTCAATATAAAAATTTATAAAAGCTTCAGATTGCGATCTGAAGCTTTTTTGTTGAGGTTATCTTATTGATTTTTAAACTTAAATCAAAATAAACAATATATTAGCTTTAGATTTCAACTTCCAAAATTCAGTATCTAAAAACCCATCGAGATGAGCAAGAAAACCGTCATTCTAATCGGATTTATACTTTTAAAATTTGCTTTACAATACATTTTAATCAGTCCCGAATACGATTTACAGCGTGACGAATATCTGCATCTCGATCAGGCTCATCATCTGGCTTGGGGCTATTTGTCTGTACCGCCCGTAACTTCTTGGTTTTCGTACCTTATTTATCTTCTCGGAAATTCCGTTTTCTGGATAAAATTCTTCCCTGCCCTATTTGGCGCACTGACACTTTTGGTAGTTTGGAAAACTATTGAACTTTTAAAAGGAAATCTCTACGCTCTGATTTTAGGAGCTGTATGCATTTTATTTTCCTGTCTTTTGCGCTTAAATACGCTTTACCAGCCCAATTCGCTCGATGTACTTTGCTGGACTGCTTTTTATTATTTTCTGGTTCTTTATATTACCACTCAAAAATCAAAATGGCTTTATATTAGTGCCGCTGTTTTTGCCTTTGGGTTTCTTAACAAATACAACATCTTATTTCTTTTACTGGGGTTAATTCCAGCCGTTTTATTATCCAATCAGCGTAAAATACTGACTCAAAAACAACTTTATTTTGCGTTACTTTTCGGAATCCTTCTGATCCTTCCTAATCTTTTATGGCAGTACAACAATCATTTTCCAATTGTGCATCATATGAAGGAATTGGCCGAAACGCAATTGGTCAATGTAGATCGTGTTGATTTTCTAAAAGAACAAATCTTATTTTTTATCGGTGCTCTTTTTGTAATTCTGGCAGGATTATATGCTTGCTTGTTTTACAAACCATTTCATAATTACAGCTTCTTTTTTGCTGCATTTATTTTTACACTGCTTATTTTTCTTTATTTCAAAGCTAAAGCGTATTACGCAATTGGCCTTTACCCTATTTATATTGCCTTTGGAGCTGTTTTTTTATCGGATGTTTTAAGTACGGGATGGAAACGGTTCTTAAAACCCTTTTTCATCTTGATTCCGTTACTGCTTTTCATTCCGATGTACAATGTTGCATTTCCTAATAAAAGTCCGCAGTATATGGCCTTACATCCTGAAAAATATAGAAAACTGGGAATGCTTCGCTGGGAAGACGGAAAAGAACATCAATTACCGCAGGATTTTGCCGATATGCTGGGATGGAAAGAATTGGCTCGAAAAACAGATTCTTTGTATGCAATGCTTTCAAACCAAAAAGAAACGATTGTACTTTGCGATAATTACGGCCAAGCCGGAGCGATTAATTTTTATACTCAAAAAGGAATTAAAGCCGTTTCTTTTAATGCTGATTATGTAAATTGGTTCAATCTTGATATTCGATACAAAAACTTAATTCGCGTTAAAAGTTTTGAAGAAAACAGCACAGAATTTGCAGAAACCAGTCCGTTTTTTGAAAATGCTTTTATTGGAGGCCAGATTAACAATAAATATGCAAGAGAATACCAAACTACTATTTTTGTCTTTACAAATGCAAAAGTAAACATCAACAAAAGATTGGAACAGGAAATTGCCGAAGAGAAAAATTATGACTGATTTTACCACTATTTCGTATCTAAAAGACGGTAACGAAAAGCAAAAAACAGCGTTTGCCGTTTTGACTCAATTTCGTGTTTTAGAAAACCTTTCTGATTTTGATCCAATTTTAGTCGGCACGATTCCGATTAATATTGATATCGAAAACAGCGATCTGGATATCATCTGTTGTTTTAAAAACCAATCTGATTTTGCAAAAAAAGTGAAACAATTATTCGAAAAAGAAAACGGTTTTACAATCCGTGAAGTTTTAATTGACAATCAGGAATCTGTAGTTGCCAATTTTTATTTAGAAAATTTCGAAATCGAAATTTTCGGGCAAAACATTCCGACCAAACAGCAAAACGGATACAAACATATGGTCATTGAGGATCAAATTCTCCGCAAAAAAGGCGAAAAGTTCCGCCGAGAGATTCTAGAATTGAAACAAAAAGGTTATAAAACCGAACCCGCGTTTGGTTTGCTATTAGGCTTAACTGGAAACGTTTACCATGAATTACTGAATTTCAAAATCTGAAAAAACCAGTCTTAATTTTAAATTATAAAAAATAAAGTACCAAAATTATTTGCATAACCGTATTTACTGTGTATCTTTGCACCCGAAACATCGCGGGATAGAGCAGTAGGCAGCTCGTCGGGCTCATAACCCGAAGGTCACAGGTTCGAGTCCTGTTCCCGCTACTACAAAAAACACCACTTACTACAAGTGGTGTTTTTTTTATAACATTTGTGATATGGATGAATTTGTTGTCTACATTGTCTATTCTGAAAAATTCATGAAAACTTATACCGGTTTTAGTTCCAATTTAATTGAAAGATTTAAATCACATAACTTTCTCGAAACAAAAGGCTCTACTCCAAAATTCAGACCCTGGACAGTAATTTATGTTGAATTTTTCAATTCTAAAACCCAAGCAACGAAACGAGAAAAATATTTGAAAACAGTTGTAGGACGCGAATTCATCAAAAACCTTGTTGCTAAAATTTAAGTTCGGCGGGCTCTTATCCGCCACGGCGGACACAGGTTCGAGTCTTGTTCCCGCTACTAATTGGGACAAAGAAGAAATTCCTTCTTTGTCCCTTTTTTATTTAGTCCTATCAGCCTGTTAATCCTATAGATGAGATGCACTACTGCATTTACTCTGTCACAGCTGTTCTGATTAATTGAAAGTGTCATTCTTAAAGAACTAGTTGAAGTTTCAAATCGATAAGATTCAAGCTTCAAATCGCAATCATTATAAAACTTTTATTGTTGGATTTTTTTTTAAGAAGTACTTCTATCATAGAATATTTTTTAATAATTATCCATTTCATTTAAGCATCAAATTCTGCATAATAAATAATTCTTTCTACCTTTTTCGTGTCTGATTTGAATTCCTCAAGTTTTAATAAATCTTCGTAAAAATCTTTTAAAACAAATATTTCTAAGAAATAATCAAATCCTGGACATTTTTCTTCAACCACTTCAATTGATTTCATTTCCATTTCTTCAACTGTCAATTTTAATACTAAAGCTTCCGAATCTGGCTGAAATTTTCCATTTATTCTTTTAGCATAAATGGAATACATATATTCTTCAGTATCCTCATAATGCATACAGTTTACAATTGCGCTGCTTAATACCATATCATCTATTATTTTATTTATTCATTATGTAAATATCGGCTGGCTACTAATAAACAGCCTCCATAATTTAGGCTAAATAGTTGGCATCTCTTCCTCTTTCCAATCCATTGCTTTTGCTGGAGGCACCCCAAAATCGTAATCTAAACCTTTTAGAAATGCTACATCTCTTGGAAAGGTTGCATTTTCTTCAATTTTACCTATTTTAATTTTATATGCTTTTGTTAAAACATAAAGCAATCTTCTAAATCAAACTCATCATCTCGGTTAATGCTTTCTGATAAAAAATCAGTATTTTGTATGACTGACTTCTTAATGCCAATAATAGTTTTAAGAAAATTCATTGTAGAAAGGGATTAAGCATTCATTTCTTTTTTCCTTTACAGTATTCATCAATTTTATCTTTAGCATAATCGGCACCAAGTTCCAATGCTCTATTCCAATTTTCACAAGCTGCCCTTTTATCCTTTAAATTAAATTTTGTATTTCCAAGATTAAAATATGCTTGCTGTTTATTTTCAAGTGATGAATTATCAAACTGCAGTACTTTTTCATAATCTGCAATCGCTCCTTGATAGTCTCCGTTTTCATCTTTTAATCCGCCTCTATTTATTAAAGCGCTTCCAAATTTTGGAGCAATCTCTATAGCTTTGTCATAATCTTTAAGAGCGGATTTCCAAGTATAAAGTTCATTCTTTACAATTGCTCTTGAATAATAAGCATTTGGATCTTTCGAATCAATTGCAATTGCCAATGACCAATTAAATATTGAGCCGCTTAAATCTCTATTGTTATAACAATCAACACCTTTATCAAAATAGTACTCCGCTTTCGAATTATCCAAGTCTGGAAAATTTGGGTTTTGTGGATCAAATAATCCTCCATAAGCATCGAGAGTTGAATCAAATTCATATCCTCTTTTGTACATATCCAAACTCCAATACATTAAATTGTCAGCAGTCATTGGTATTTCATTTGTTTCTCCATTTACTTCCCAAAGAGATCCATATTTCTTAACTTCATGCAATACATATGGATAATGGGAGCTTAAGAATTCAGCTAATCGGATTAGATTTTCTTTATCGTTTGAAATAAAAGTAAAATCCATTTTAGTTAGAGAATTGTCTTTCAATCCACTATCAGACATACTTTTAAAGACATCTGCAGCGGAAACCATCTCTTTACCAAATCCTTTTACAAAATCATCCCAAGTAATACATTTATTTTCCATTTTACTCTGCCCTTGAACTGCTAATATTTTAAGTAATAGTAATAAAATCAGAATTTGATTTTTCATTTTAGATATTTGTTTCTTTAATTTTGAAATAGCATTTTTCGCAAACAATTTTAAATTTGCCTTCTTCCCAGCATTTTCCTGATAAACTACCTTCTTCGATTCTCACTTTTTCACATTCGTTACACCAAGCTACAAAATCATCATCTTCATATTCGAATTCCATATCTTCAAATGTTTCAAAAGATTCTTCGAATCCATTTTTGCTGCCTTCTTTTAAATGCTGGCAGATAAATGCCCTTCTTCTTCTATCATGATTTTCACAATCAACATATTTAGTCTTTTCTCTTTCAGCTAAATCATTATCAATCAGCTCGGTTAACACAATGTGAATTTTTAAACTATCAACAACAGGCCTATACACACCGATACCACCTATTAAATTACAGCAGATAGAAGATAATTCCCATCCTATCTCGTCATAAGAAGGAAATTCTCCTTTAATTAAATTCTCGTACTTATTTGCAATTCCAAAACCTTTAATTTTATCAATATCAGCGACTACGTTTTTAGCTGTATTTTCATTGTCCCAAGACCATTTCCAAGTTTTTGATGCTGTTGAATAAGTACCAGCTTGATAATATCTAAAATTAATTATTCTATCAGGTTTAGATAGTGTGATAATGCCGCTCGGTTGGTCATAGTTCCAACTTGTAAAAGAATTAATGTCATACGCTTTATTTAAATTGTCTTGCAATTTTTCTAATTCACCAAAACAATCTGTTAAGAAATCTTCATATGTCATATTTAATGTTTTTTATAGTAATACTAGCTGTAAATGTATCAGCAAATCACAAACTCTGCATTAAAATGCTAAGTGTTATTTTTGTACGAATATAAAAACAATTTCCTCTCTTCAAAGTAAAAAAAGCAAATAAAAAAAAGCAAAGCAAAGGTATTGGACACAGCCAGAGAAGTGCGCATAATATTTTTTTCATTCCTCAAAAAATGCCCTTCGGGACTGAACTACCCTCAAAAAGTTAAACACTATTTGAGAGCATTTTTACGGAAAGAAAAGTCAAGTACAATTATAAATTCGTCTAAACTTTTGAGTGCAATCTAAATTCTGGAACTTTATTTATTCCTATATTTCTTTATGGATACAGATTACATATCTTCAACTCACTTTCTAAAAATCACATTAATCAATCGGGTTCATTTTTTTTAGTTATTAAATGCAATTAACTGAAAAAACTTAACTTTATAAAACATTAAAAATCAAAGCTATAATGTATCTACAAAAGCAATATAATCTTGTTTTAGAATCTAGGAATGTTCTTTTTGATTATTGCAAAACAATTAAAAAACAAGATTTTAAAAATGAAAATTCTTCTTTTGGAAGAGGTGGAAGCATGCGGAACTTATTAGTACATATTGCCAATACTTATGAATTTTGGATTGCAAATATTTCTTTGAAAAAAAACATTGTTTTCAGTCCTTATGAAAATTATCAAAACATTGAGGATGTGATAAAATTGTTTCTATCCATAGATGAATTGATGGATGACTTCTTTGAATTAACAGAAAAATCAGATAATGAAATTCAATATGAAAGAAATGGTCAAAAAACAAAAACTGAGCCTTTCAAAATATTTACACACGTTATAACGCACGAATATCATCATAAAGGACAAATTCTATCTCTTAGCAGACATTTGGGTTATATTCCTGTTGATACAGATATTATAAGATAGTTTTTAGTAAAAAATCAATAAAAAGTTACATGATACGATATTTTTCTATCTTTGAAATGCAGCCTTTTTTAATCGAAATGTTTTTTTTAAGCCTTCAGAAATCAGGAATTATTTATTAGAGAAGAAATTTAAAGCTCCAGAGACAAATGCAAAATAAAAAAAGAGTTTTTTAAATTATTATCATTTTCAGTAATTACAGCAATTGTTATTAGATACATTTCCATACATTTTATTTGGAAAAATATGGAAGCGACAAAAATTGATTTCCACAAAAATCTAATAAAAATAGATACCTACCAGCAAAAGATAACTGAAAGTTTTTATCTTGAACTATTCGCTTTGTTTGTTTTGCCATACGTTCTAGCGATATCGTTTTATTTTTTAACCATAATTAATTTAAAGCCCAAAACAACTTTTTAGTCTTTATACTTGCATTTACTATACTGTTTTTCACTTCGTATATTTTGATCGGTTACACTTGCAAATTTTTAAAATAAATAAAAAACGAGACAAAATACCTAAAGAATATTCTTTCATAAAAACAAAATTGAAATATTTTACTGAAAAATTATTTATTAATTAAAAGTCATTTACCCGTTTTCTTTACACAAAACAACCAATTATTAATCAAACAAATACATTTTACTTAACTCAATTTATTGAAGATTTAATAATTCCAAAATGTGATACTTTTAGTAAATTCTAAAAAAGTTTTTTCAAAATCGTTTTGCACATTCCAAAAATAGTTGCATTTTTGCACCCGCAACAGCAAAACAGGTCCGTTCGTCTATCGGTTAGGACGCCAGGTTTTCATCCTGGTAAGGGGGGTTCGATTCCCCCACGGACTACAAAAGCTTCAGAGAAATCTGGAGCTTTTTTGTTTTAAATACTTTTTAACTGCAGTGGACGAAGTGATATTTACGTCAACATTACATCCATAAACGCAAAATTCGCAAAACTTTATATTGATTCAGCTTTGCAAACCTTGCGTTTTATAAAAAACCTATTTTAAAAATATTTTTGTCTTTTTCGGGGAAAAACAAAAAGTGTATTAATAATACATCCAACTGCTTTATATAGATTTTTTTTCCTTTTTTTGCTATACTCTAAATTGCTAATCAAAAACTACAAATTAGAACTAACTTTCCTCAAACAACTAAATATTCTAACCTATAATTTTATGCAAAAACCTCCGAGAACCTGGCAAGAAAGGCGAAAAAGTTATTTAGCCGTTTCAATAATTTGTTTTATCGCTGGAATTTGCTTCTTTTATAATGTTACTGCCGAAAGCTACATCATAAAAACCGCTGAACTAAATACAATAGATAAATTAGTAATTTCTGAGAAACCCGTTTTTAAAAAGACTAATGGTAAACATTCTAGAAGATGGATTGAATTTAAATGTGCTCAAAACTACAGCACTTTTGAAATTACAAGTTTTGATTACAGCTGTGCTCTTCGTTCTGAAATATACGACGAGATAAATCCCGGCGATACGATTTCTATTCAGGTTCTCCATAAAGAAATGGAAAATTTTGACACCGAAAATGTTTGTAAAATTCATTCACTCGTTAAAAATGATAAAGAATATCTTGACATGGAATGCCGAAACAATGCAGATAATTACGACGGAAAAAGAGGCTGTATCATATTACTTGCAATATCGCTTATGACCTTTATCGTTTATGCTTTGGAAAAGAAACCCATTCTTTTTGACCAAATGGATCCAGCCTTTATAATCGGCATGATCACCTTAATTCTTTTTTTTGCTTTACGTTCAATTGGATAACGTAGAGCGGTCAAAACTAATCTCTATTTTGGCTATATAATCTTCATTGGCATCTAGAACATAATCCTTTAAACCAAGAAGCTCTTCTAAAGAAGCTTCGGTACGATCAACATAAAACTCTAAAACAGTTTTAATAGGTTTGTTTTTTAATAATTTCAAAAGGTCAACTGTTACAATATTTTTCCTAAACTCTCCGATTATCAATTCACGTTCGTACAAACATCCATTTAAAACCTCCTGCATATTCAATTCTTCAAAATTGTCGGTTCTAAAGAAAAAGGGCTTCTGAATTTCGCCTCTGGAATTATAAGTAATCTTTTTAAAGAAATTAGAATCGATTTTAGCAATTACAATATTCTTATCGTAAAGATTATATTTTGAAACCAAACAAGAATCTTCAACTGAAAAATTTTCTGTAAGATCCAAAATAGAAATGGCGTATAAATTGGAAACATCAAACTTTTCTAAGAAGGATTGAATAAAGTCTATATCAAATACTTCTAAGGAAACGCTGCATGTTTTATCCGTTTTACTATTCTTTCTTATAAAAGGCACAGCCTCGTATGGACAAATAAACTGCTGCGATATTAAACTGTATTTTAATCTGGTCATATGTTTCTGGACAGTGTTATTTTTTACGATTCTGTATCTTTCGATCAATTTCTGAGCTGTCGCCTAAGTCATTCCTTAAAATATTCTGTAATTCGAATTTCAAACTTTGCTAAAATAGAAAATCTTCTCTTAACATTTTTAAGTTTTTCTAAAGCAGCAATTTAAATTAGCATCCCTATTCTTCTAACAAAATTAATCCTATATTCGCTACTCAAACAAAAATATCAGAATTAAAAACTAAGAGAAAAACGCCTTTTTTGAATTGTCAAAACAATAGCCAAATGATACCGACATTACCTGCTGAAAATAAAATATCTAAAGAAAAAAACTTCTTAATTGTTTTACAAGAAAATATAGAATCTAGTTCTGAACTGGATTATTTAATCAAAAATTTCTGCGGTACGGTAGTCAACAATTTGTCCGAAATTCAAAAACCATTAGAAAATAAAATTATTTATTGCTGCGGTGATATCGAAAAATTACAGCACGAAGGACAAATAATTTGGGTTATCAAAGAACTTTCGAACAGCTTTGAAAATACTGAATCTAAAAATATTCGCTTAATCGAACTTGGAAAAGTTCCAATCTTGATCAGTAATGCCGGTGTTTATTTTAGAGAAATGTTTACAGGTGAGGATTATTTTAAGACCATAAAATCGGAACATGAGTTTCAGCAGTTAACTGAGGGCAACAAAGAATCTAAAGCTTTACGAAAAGGCATTTACTTAACAGAGATTTCAAAAGAAACGACTGAAAAAGACAGCGACGCACTTCATTTTCGTTTGTTGAGGTGTTCGAGTAATTTTACAGGACCGACAGATAATTTTCGTTCTGCCGATCATTTTATAATCAACACCTTAAATGATGCGATTACACATACTTTTGAGAAAGAAACAAAACTCAACCATGTCTTAGCGCAGATTTACGAAAATAAGATCAAAAGCGCCGAAAATGCTAAAGAAGTAAAATCGAAGATCAAAGCCCATTCTGACAAAACAAAAGACATGCCCAAAGACGGTCTTATTGCTTTTTGCACCTTTTATGACCAATCTAATTCTGAACAGCTGCTGCCTTCAAAAAAAGACCTTTATGATTGGTGTTACAAACAAACGAGCGGTTTGACAAGACTGCATTTTAAACTAAAAAGCACGGTTACAGATCCCGATTTGGACAAAGAATTCAGCGTGACTTTGTATCCGAACTCGGCTTTTTTGATCCCGCTTTCTACCAACAGATTGTACACCCACGAGATTAAACCGTCTGTATTAAACGCAGATCAAATTCCGATTCGATTGGGTTATGTAGCACGCTGCTCTAACTTAGAAGCCGTTTTTACGAACAATCAGACTTTTATTAAAGAAAACGGCGAGTTAATCAAATTGGAACAAATGACAGAGGAAACGATGATTTATCTAAGAGATTCTTATTACGAAGAAAATGTTAGTGAGAAGAAAATCGAATACGGCAAAATTCATTTCAGTATGAATTCTGGCGATTACGAAAAACCAATATTTTAAACTTCATCAAAAGTGCACAAACCTTTTTTTTATAAAATTACACTGCCGCTGGAGAAGCATTTATTTGACGAATTATTTGATTCTGTAACATTTGAAGCGGTTACAAAAGGCAGAATCGGAAATCATCTGGTACGCGTGCAAAACGATGAGGTTCCGATTGTGCGAACCAGCACAATTTACAACATACCAGCTTTTGATTTTTCTTCTGTTCATCATCGAATCATTGAAAATCTAAATGCTTCGATCGAAAAAATCACAGAAGAATCCCTGCCAATCATGGATTTCAACAATGCTTTGATTGAAGTTTACGACTGCAATTATGCAACTATGAAATACCATTCTGATCAGGACTTGGATTTGGAAAAAAGTTCTTATATCGGTCTTTTTACTTGTTATGAGAATCCAGAGGGTTTAACCGAAAAAAACATTCGAAAACTAAAGGTAAAAAACAAAGAAAATGGAGAAGAATTTGAAGTACCGCTCACACACAATTCAATTGTATTGTTTGATTTGGAAACCAACTCAAAGTATCTTCATAAAATTATTCTCGAGTCACAGCCGAGTCTTAAGAAAATGGAAAAAGACAACAGATGGATGGGACTTACTTTTAGAAAATCTAAAACGTTTATTCATTTTAAGGACAATCTGCCCTATCTTGCTGACGGAACATTATTAACCTTAGCCGACGAAGATCAGAAAAAAGAATTTTACCAATTGAGGGGATCAGAAAACAACAACTTGAATTTCAACTATCCGAAATTAACGTATACCCTGAGCAAAGCGGATACTTTTATACCTAAAAAAAATGACTGAAAATCCTGCGATTCTAGCCTTTGACACGTATTATTATGATGGAAAAGCCAAAACGGTCTGTATTGAGTTTACAGAATGGAATCAAACAAAAGACTATAAAGTTCACACCGAAATTATGGATAATGTGGAGGAATATATTCCAGGTGAATTTTACAGAAGAGAACTTCCTTGTATTTTAAGTCTTTTAAATAAGATTGAGACAAAGAATATTGAAGCCATTGTCGTAGACAGTTTCGTCTATCTGGACGATGATAAAAAATATGGATTAGGCGGTCATTTGTATGAAAAACTAGATCCTAAAATCCCCATAATCGGCGTTGCCAAAACAAATTTTGCATCTTTAAACAAAGACAAAAAAAGTTTGTTTAGAGGCGACAGTCAAAAACCGCTGTACATTACTTCGATCGGAATTGATCTGGAAGATGCTTTTAAAAAAGTAGAAAGTATGGCGGGAGAATATCGATTTCCAACGCTGCTGCGAGAATTGGACCGATTAACAAAAGAAGATACTGTTTAATCGCTGGATGTAATTATGAAAGGTGGTATTACAAATAGATTTAAGCAGATTTAAATTGATTTTTTATCCTTCTGCGAATATCGGCTAAAATCTGCCAAATCTGCTTGAAAGCAGAAATCATCAAAAAAAGCAATAAAAAAAGGCCATTTTTATAATGGCCTTTCTTAATTAATCTTTTGAGAAAAATTATGCTCTAAACAAAGCATATTTATTGTGATTGAACAACACTTTATCGTAAGGAACATAAAGCGAAACAATTTTTTCTGACGACTCCTTAAAAGTGATTCCGTTGTATTTTCTAAACAAATAGATTTCTTTTAAGCAGTTAGAAAGACTTTGGTGGATTCCGCTTGTAAAAGTCGGTACTTTTTTATCGTTTACCAAAAGATCGATTTGGTAGTTTGAACTGCTTTTGGATAAGTTATTACCATTGATTCTTAAGGTAAAAGTAGCAGCTTTTCCGTGTTGTTCTCCTTGATATTGCAGTGTCATAATTTCTAGTTTGTTATAATGATTAGTAATACCGCTGATGCATCAGCTTTTGCTTGTCCGAATACTTAATTAAAGTTATAAAAATTTTAGACAAACATAAAAAATAGGTTCCAAATTAAATGTTATTTTTTGAAGAAATTTTACTTCCTAAAAAACATAAAACCGTAACAAGTTACGGTTTCAGCAATTAACTAAATATATTTAATCAACTTGTTAACGAGAGTAAAATTCATTCATAAGCACGATTAATTTGGGATAATTATTGTAATTTATTTTCTTGATTAATTTCCAGCAAAAACGGATTTCCGTTTTGGTCCAGCATAGTCATATTTAAAGCATCTAAAAGCACGAGATTTCTGGACACTTCTCCGCTGAATTGATTATAAGATAGATTTAATTCTGACAAAGCCGCTAACTTTTCCAGCTCTTTTGGTACTTCGCCTTCAAAATTATTATCATACAAACTCAAATTCTGCAATGCTGTAAAGTTTGCTATTTGGCTGCTTAAAGAACCTGATAATCTATTTCCGTTTAAAAGAAGTATTTGCAGATGATCCATTTTATAAATAGAAACGGGCAGCGCACCTTCAATTTTATTATTAGACAATACGAGAATTTCGAGCTGTTTTAATTTTCCAATCTGCAACGGCAACTCGCCAGTTAATTCATTCGCAAAAAGTTCCAAATCCCTAAGTTTTGACAATTCAGAAACCGAAGCGGGGATCTTACCCGAAAGTCTGTTTTGAGACAGCTTTAAAACTTCCAGCTCTTTTAAATTACTTATTGAAAACGCTAGATTTCCTTCTAGTTTATTTTTATGAAAATCAATTGATATCAGATTAGTCAAATTAAACAGTGCCTCTGAAATTGTCCCGCTGAGGTTATTATCTGCTAAAGAAAGTCCGATTATTTTTCCCTCTTCAACCTCAACCCCAAACCACGTTGTTACAGGCTGCGATAAATCCCATTTAATTTTCCACTCGTTTCCGTTTGCGGCATGATAAAAAGCAATCAATGCCTCTTTGTCTTTTTCAGAAACGGTCTTTGCACCCATTTGAGCTGAAAAAAAACATAGTAAAACAAAAGATGCAAGACTTTTCATGAGAAATAACCCTCTATAATTCTAAGGGCTAAATTATGCATTTAGTCGACGTAATCTGCCTATTGTCGATAAACTGTTGATAAAATAAAAATTAACACTAATTGTCTTGTTTAAAAAATAAACAGCTTCATAGATGCTTTTTCATTACATTTGAATTGACTAATTCTAAAAACCTCATATTATGAAAATTAACTTTATCGCATTACTTATTGCCGCAATTGTTACCCTTATTGTCGGTTTTGTCTGGTACAGTCCAAAAGTATTCGGAACGATTTGGATGAGAGAAAATAATCTAACAGAAGAAGATTTAAAAAAAGGAAATATGCTTAAAATCTTCGGATTAACGTATGTTTTTTCTTTACTGATTACGGTTACTTTAATGTCGCTCACTATTCACCAGTCTGGAGCAGTCGGCATGGTGGGCGGACCACCGGAGATAGACAAGGCCGAACCGTCGTTTGCGGCTTTTATGGCCGATTACGGAATGGCTTACAGAACCTTTAAACACGGGGCACTGCACGGTTTTTTGTCTGGTTTGTTATTTGCTTTTCCATTAATTGGAATTAATGGTTTGTTTGAAAGAAAATCTTGGAAATATATTTTTATAAACTCAGGTTACTGGCTCGTTACTCTTACGCTGATGGGCGGTATTATCTGCGCTTTTGTATAATCAAAAATTCTTAAAACCCGTTTGAAGATTTCTTTTCAAACGGGTTTTTTCTTAATAATAACTTAAAGCCATTTCGTTATTATAAATATTATCTAATTTTGATGAAATTACATCGCGCTTTTGACTACAACTTACTCTTTCCAAATTTACAAAAACACTTCTTCACTGCCTTTAGAATGGAATCTGCTGGCTGTTGACAATATCTTTTTGACTCGCGAATATCTCGAAGTTCTAGAAAATTCGTGTCCTGTAAACATGACTTGTCATTTTATCGGACTTTTTGAAGAAACAAAACTTGTTGGAATTGTTTTAACGCAGTTTTTGTTTGCCGAAAAACTAGAATCGTTTGGCGAACGAGACAAATGCCTGAAAACGTCTGTTCGAAATTTTGCGCTTAAAAATTTTGCTTCGCATGTATTGTTTGTGGGAAACAATATGCTAACTGGTCAGAACGCTTTTATTTTTGATGAAAATATTAAAGAAGCAAAAGCTGTAAAAACACTTCATAAAGCTATTAATCAGCTTAAAAAAGACTTGAAAGAAAGCGGTAAAAAAGTTCATATTACGAGTATTAAAGATTTTACTGCGAAAGAGATCGAACCTTTACAAGCCGAATTTAAAAACAACTATACGTTTTCGACGCAGCCTAATATGGTTTTTGAGATTAGGGAAAATTGGAAAAACGAACAGGATTATATCGACGCTTTGTCCAAAAAATACCGCGATCAATACAAACGCGCCCGAAAAAAATCGGAAGGAATTACCAAACAGCAGCTGTCTTTATCGGATATCAAACGTTATGAAGATGTACTCTACGAATTGTATTTTCATGTGGCCAAAAATGCACCGTTTAATACTTTTTTTCTAGCCCGAAATCATTTTAGCTTTTTCAAGGAAATTATGGGCGAAAACTTTCTTTTGTACGGCTATTTTATTGAGGAAAAGTTAATTGGTTTTAATACTTTAATCAAAAACGGAACAACAATGGACACTTACTTTTTAGGTTACGATGAAAGTGTACAGCGTGAAAAAATGCTCTATCTCAACATGTTGTACGACATGATCGCCTACTCTATCAAAAAAGGATTTAAAGAGATTGTTTTTGCGAGAACAGCACTCGAAATCAAAAGTTCTGTGGGTGCAAAACCTATAAAAATGTACGGTTTAATTACGCACAGCAATGCTTTGATTAATCACAACATTTCCCGATTCTTTAATTATCTGGAGCCTAAAACAGAATGGCAGGAACGGAATCCATTTAAATAAGTTTTTGTAAAATGTCTTTATTAAACATTGTCGGTGTTTTATAAATCATCAAACAAAATTCCTTTCCGATTCATCCATCCTTGGGTTTGATCCTTTTTCTTATATCTTACATAATTATAACTAAAGAAATCAATATTAGTAAAACGCATTTTATTCTCCTTAAAACATTCATCATAAAAATCGACTTGTTCTTTTTTGTTTACAATCAAAAAGCCATTTAGTAAATAAATCTTATTGAATTTTATCGGCACGATTTCTTTTAAGGTAATGGTATCATTTTTTTGTTTAAATGTGTAGAGTCCTTCTTTTTTATTTTTTATTAATATAATCCTATCATCAAACCCGCCATTGACAGAATAATCCATAGTCTTTTGCCGGCTTACAAATAGCAAGGAATCGAATTTTATTTTAGAATTAATAAATATATTTCTGGGCGGCGATCTATAACCATAAGTCATCTGTGCATCCGTTACTTCTCTTATTCTATTACGTTTTATACTTAACAAATGGTACGTAACCGTGCCACAGCCTAAAAATTCATCCCCGTAAGATGTATTGGTAAAAAGGCGTGTGTCAAATTTTTTAATTTTATTATCCGTTAAAATTTCAATGTTGTCCGCTGCTTGATTAATATCCCGATAGATAAAGGAACTGTCTAATGCAAAATCAGAATTATAGAATTTTAGAGTCTTATCATCTATAGTAATAAACTGCTTGTTGTTGTAATATTTTAACGGAATGTCCTCTAAAATCTTTTGATTATCTTTAAAAACGGTATAATGGTCGCCTTTTGTTACTTTAAGGATATATTTTCCTGTTTCAAAATATCCTGTACTCATATCGACTTCATTTTTATCTTTTATAAAAAATGCGGCACTACGATCATTATAATAACTTATTAGCCCCAGCAAGCTGGTTTTTATCTCATTATTTTTTTTATAAATCAAACCAAGTTGTGAAGACCAATAGATAATTTTATTATTGGCTAAGATTATCTTTTTTATTTCTGCTTCTTTTTCCTTTTCTAACTGCCAAACTTTTCCTTTTCGCAGCACCTTACAAACCAAAACACTATCGTTCTTCAAGAAATAAAAATATTTCCAATAAGACTGTTTTACCCCATAAACTTTGTCTTTAAACTCTTTTACTAAATCAAAATTATCATCTATATCAGCGACTTTAATCGCCTCCATAGTATCATAATTTTTTTTCTCCATAGAATCTACTTTTTCTGTAGCATAAGCATACAATTTATTGCTCGAAAAAATACAGCGTCTTTGAGTAAATCCTCTTTTTTCAATTTTATAAAAATAAAGCACGCTACTATTAACTTGACAATAATCGGAGTTAAAAATGTCTGAAACTTTGTTTTGAGCGTGGCTAAAGGCTGCAAAAACAAATAGAATAAAAAAAAGTTTATTTTTCATTAAAAATCTTTTTGGAGCTAATCTTCTTGTTCAGCATTTTGAATTAATAGCCGCATAATTTCTATTCTTTCCTTAATGGACAGTTCATCAGTTAATTTGTCTTTTAATTTTCCCATTTCACTATCATCCGCATAACCTGTATTTGTCGCTTTTTCGTATGCCTCTCTAAAATCATAGTAACTAAAATAATCCTCTTCTTTTAGACTTAAGAAACTTTTCATTTTATTGATATAAAAATGCTGTACTTCTTCAGGAAATTTATCTGAAACCAATTCATAATATCCTTCATTTCCCTCCAAGAAATTATTTTTTGCCAAGATTAATTGTTTTTCGGTTAAAACTAAAGTATCCGATTTTAAAATGTTTACTTGTTTGTAATAATTTATAAAATCAGTATTCGGCAGGTCTTTACACTTCAAATAATAGTCAATACTTTTTTCATAACGTTCCCCAAGTGATTTTGATTTTTCAATTTCTTGTACTTGTTTTATTTTCTCAATGATGCTCTTAAAGTTAAAATCACTTTTAGCAAAATGCGCCAATAGCGTCAGTCTTTTTTTTTCTTTTCTAAAAAACAGTATGCTATAATACTTTCTATCAGACCCGAAATCTGCAATACCCAAGCATTCACTGCCATTGATCCGGCTGTTTTCATAATAATCGTTTTCACTTTGAGGGCAATAAATCTCTTTATCAATAAATTTGATATTGGAATCATTTTTTATGATTTCCTCATAATTATTAACCTTAATAAACCCCGCTTTAGAATGATCATTAATATACTTATTGCTGTAATCAAAATCTGACATTTCAACAAAAAGTATTAAATTACTATTCATTGTCAAATTTCTCAAATCAACATTTTGAGAATTCAGAATGCTCTGAAGCAGTACAAAAAAGGTGAAAAATATTTTTTTCATTACAAAATAAGTAAGTTAATGAATGGTTATTATTAAAAAACTAAAATACTTTTTTCAATTTAAAAAATTTGCCATTATTCCAGATTTTTCTTCCTTTTATTACTTACTTAAATTTTTAATCTTTCTTTTTTTTTAAGGCACAGCCAATTTCATTTGTTTGTGCAGAATATGAATCTCTAACGAAGTCTGAGCGCCGCAATATTCTCCGTCTATTTGAAAATTAACGGGATAATCGGTTTTAATTGTCGCTTTGTCCGTCGAAATAATCACAACGTCATCGGAGTCAATAGGCATATTTCCAGTAATAATTTTGCCTATTAAAAGTAAATCAAGGTTTTTTAGGATTACCAATTCAAACTTCCCGTCATTCATAGCCCCGTTCGGATTGATGATTACGCCTGTTCCGTATTTTTGCGAATTGGCAATTACGATCATTCTGGCCACATGCTCTTCTATTTTGTTGTTTGCCGAAATGGTGGCGACAAAAGGCTCTTCTGCTTCTTTAAGGGTTGTAAAAGCCTGCAGAGCATATCCCCAAAAGCCTCTTACATCGCTTTCTTCGTAATTTTTTACCAGATTGGCATTTAATCCCAGATCGCTCAAATGGATGCTTTTTTTGCCATTGATACAAATCATATCCATTTCGATATAATGGTTTAAAAAGGCAATTTTAAGGTTTTCTTCTATTCCTGCGGGCAGGTTTAAATCTACCGAAAGACCGTTGGCAGAACCCGCAGGCAGAATACCGATGATGACATCGTGTTCTTCCATAGCTTCAGCAACCATTTTTATGGTTCCGTCTCCGCCAGCAACAACGATTCGTTCAGGAATATATTGATCGTATATTTTTTGAATTTCTTTTAAATCATTTTTTCCGGTTGTTTCATAAATTTCCAGATCAAAATGATTGGTGGCCGCAAATTCTTCTACAGCTTCTATTAAATTTGATTTGTCGAGGTCGCCAGAGATTGGATTTACGACAAAGAGGATGTTCTTTTTCAAAATTTTATTTTTAAAACCAATTATATTAAGTAAATTACAGTTACATAAATATACGCAATTAATGAAACCAATTTTACAATTATATCGGGGTTATGCAAATGAGCAAGAATTAATTGTAATGGGGCATGTTTTAAAGAGAGAACATAATTATGATTTCGAAAAAAGGAAATTTAAAAATGCCACTTCAATTCTTAAACTGTTCCGAATTAAAACCATTAAAAATTTTGATGTTTATCTTCATTATAATGATCAAGTGATTCATACTAAGACATTAGATGACGGTTATTTTAAATTTTGTATTCCGTTAGAAAAGGAAACGCATTTTGGCTGGATGCCTTATGAGGTGTCGCTAAAATATAATAATGCAAATGTGACCTGCAAAGGCAGTTTTATAAGACCTCACAAAGGAAATCTTGGAATTATATCGGATATTGATGATACTTTTTTGATTTCGCACACGCAGAATTTTTTTAAAAAACTGTACATTCTTTTGTTTAAAAATGTAAATGACCGCAAAGTTTTTAAAAATGTCGTGGCGCATTATCAAGCGTTGAGTGCGGCGGGAAGAAATAATCAGGAAGAAACAAATGCTTTTTTTTACATCTCGAGCAGCGAATGGAATTTGTATCGTTTTATTGCAAAATTTACAAAGATTCATAAACTTCCTAAAGCGGTAATTCTGCTGAAAGATATCAAAAGAGGTGTTACAGATTTTTTTATGAGCGGCAGAGGAGGCCACGATCATAAGTTTGAAAAAATAAAACATGTAGTAGAATTTTATCCTACTTTAAAATATGTGCTGCTGGGCGACGATTCTCAGCATGATCCTATTTTATACGAAAGAATCTGCAAAATTTTCCCTGTAACGGTTATTGCGGTTTATATCAGGCAGACGGGAAGACATCAAAAAGATGCTACTCTTAAAATCCTGAATAATCTAGAAAGCCTTGATGTTTCAGTTTGTTATTTTAAAGATAGTATTGAGGCTATTGAGCATTCCAGATCGATTGGGATTATTTAAGCTGGACTTTTTGTTTTGGGTTCTTTTTGTTTCAAGTTTCAGGTTTCAGGTTTCAGGTTTCAGGTTTCAGGTTTCAGGTTTCAGGTTCCAACAAAAACTTGAAACCTGAAACAAAAAAACTTAACTAAGCATTAAAATTATCTATCTCTTCTTGGACCACTTCCCAATCAAGAAGCAATTGATCTAAATCTGCTTTCTTTTTGTTATAAGCGGTAAAGAATGAAGCGTCTTCGATATGTTTGTCGTAATTAGACGCGAGCATTTTATCGTCGTGCTGAATGTCTTTTTCTAATTGTTTGATTTGACTTTCGACTTTACTTAATCTGTTTTGAAGTGCTTTTGCTTTCTTCTGGTCTTCGTAAGAAACTTTGCTTGTTTCTTTTGTTGGAGCAGCCGCTTTTACGACATCTTTTTTCTCTACTTCACGCATGTTTTCGAGATTGCGCTGTTCTAAGAAGAAGTTGATATCGCCTAAATATTGTTTTATTTTCTGGTCTTTAAATTCGTAAACAATGTTGGACATTCCCTGAAGGAAATCCCTGTCGTGAGAAACTAGTAATAGCGTTCCTCCAAATTTTTGCAGCGCAGCCTTTAGAACGTTCTTGGATTTAATATCTAAGTGGTTCGTAGGCTCATCCATCAGTAATACGTTGATTGGCTGTAATAGCAGTTTACAAAGTGCTAAACGGTTGCGCTCTCCTCCAGAAAGTACTTTTACTTTTTTCTCTACATCGTCTCCGCGAAATAAAAACGAACCTAACATATCACGAACTTTAGAACGGTTGGTATCTGTTGCAGCATCTTCCATAGTCTGCAGCAGAGTGATTTCTCCGTCTAAGTATTCGGCCTGATTTTGAGCAAAATATCCTAATTGTACATTATGTCCTAATTTGATATTTCCTTCGTATTCAAATTCGTTTACAATGGCTTTGATAAAAGTCGATTTTCCTTGTCCGTTCTGTCCCACAAAGGCAATTTTACTGCCGCGTTCTACAAGTAAATCAATATCTTTTAAGATGACTTTATCTCCGTAAGCTTTTGTAACATGTTCCGCTTCAATTACTACTTTTCCTGGTTCTTTTGAAACTGGAAACGAAATATTCATTACGGAATTATCGTCTTCATCAACTTCAATTCGTTCTACTTTATCTAACTTTTTAATCAGCGATTGTGCCATTGAAGCTTTTGAGGCCTTTGCACGGAATTTCTCGATTAATTTTTCTGTTTCTTCAATCTTTTTAGCTTGGTTCTTTTGCGTTGCTAATTGCTTTTCGCGAATTTCATGACGCAGTTCTAAATATTGAGAATAAGGTTTATTGAAATCGTATGCTTTTCCTAAAGAAATTTCGATGGTACGATTGGTAACATTATCCAAAAACATTTTATCGTGTGATACAATCACTACAACACCCGGATAATTGCGAAGGAAGTTTTCTAACCAAATGATACTTTCGATATCTAAGTGGTTGGTTGGCTCATCTAGAAGCAGTACATCATTTGACTGCAATAAAAGTTTTGCCAGCTCGATACGCATTCTCCATCCACCAGAAAATGTTTCGGTCTGGTTGTTGAATACTTCTCTTTTAAAACCTAATCCAAGAAGGATTTTCTCGGTATCTCCTACATAGTTATATCCTCCAAGAAGATCAAAACGGTGCGTGTAATCTGAAAGGTCTTCGATTATCTGGCCGTATTCTTCGCTTTCATAATCGGTTCTGGTCACCAATTGGTGGTTGATTTCTTCGAGCTTTTTTTCTACAACTTTGATTTCTGTAAAAGCTTCATATGCTTCTTCTAAAACGGTTCTTCCTTGTTCAAAATCGATATCCTGGCGTAAAAATCCCATTCTGATATCTTTTTCCTGAGAAATAACCCCAGAATCTGGTTTGAAATCTCCTGCGAGCATTTTTAGCATTGTAGATTTACCTGCTCCGTTTTTACCAACAAGACCTACGCGGTCGCCGGCGCCTAAACGAAAAGTAACTTCTTCAAATAAATATGTTCCTCCAAAAGAAACCGAAAGATTGTGTATATTAAGCATAAGTTGTAACTATAAGTATGAGCTGTAAATTAGCGTTTAAAAGGCTTTTTTTACTTTACTTTTTGAAAGTGCAAAAGTAAGACAATTAATTTAAGTTTTAACCGCTGTATCGAAAACAAATATTTTGATGCATTTTGATTGTAAAATCTCTCTCCTGATCGTTCTTTCAAAAAAGATTATAAAAAAAGGATGGAGAATCTAAAATGACTTTCCATCCTTTTTTTAATCTAAAAATTGTTTTTATTCTGCTGTTTCTTCTTTTGGTTCTGGTAACAAAATTGATAATAATACTGATATTACCAATATTCCTCCAATAACGATTAAAGAGTAAATAGAATCGATATGGTAAAACGGCGCAATAATCATTTTGATACCAATGAACGAAAGGATAATTGCCAGTCCGTATTGCAGTTTGCTGAATAAGTGAATGAAATTGTCTAATAAAAAGAACAATGCTCTTAAACCTAAAATTGCAAAAATGTTTGAAGTGTAAAGAATAAAAGGATCGTTTGAAATTGCAAAAATTGCCGGAATAGAATCTACTGCAAAAAGTAAATCTGTAAACTCAATTACTGCTACCACTACTAAAAGCGGCGTTGCTAGTTTTTTTCCGTTTTCGTATGTAAAGAATTTATCCCCATCGTATTTATCAGAAACGCTGAAAAACTTTCTGATCAATCTTGCTCCTCTTGTGTTGTTGTAATCTTCTTCATCATCCTCATCTCCGGCAGACCAAGATTTGATTCCTGCATAAACCAAGAATAATCCAAAGGCTGTCATGATTAGATTGATGTCGTATTTGAAACCTTCCATACCTACTAGGCTTAATAGTTTGTTGAGGTATGTAAGCTCTATTAAGAATGCTCCTGAGAATATAAAAATGGCTCTTAAAACCAAGGCTCCAATAATTCCCCAGAACAAAACTTTGTGTTTGTTTTGGTTCTGTACATCAAAAAATTTAAAAACTAATATAAATACAAAGAGGTTATCTACAGAAAGTGCTTTCTCTATCCAATAAGCCGATTGAAATTCGTAAAATTTAGCAGCTCCTGCATAGTGATAGATCAAACCACTGAAAATCATTGCTAAACTGATCCATACCAAAGACCAGGTAACTGCTTCTTTGTTACTTACGACATGACTTTTTTTGTTGAAAATTCCCAAATCTAACAACAGCATGATTAGGACTGCGACGGCAAATACTATTATTAAGCCTGGATGTTCTGAAAAAATAGGGTGTTGATTCATTTTAATATTAATTAGGTTAGATTTAAATTATTTATTTGCCATTGTAACTACTATCACTCTGCCGCCTTCTTCTTTAGAAAGCAGTATTTTTTTTCCGTCTGTAAGCTCAAGCATTGTTCCAATAGGAATTTCTTTGTCTTCGGTTACGTCTTTTAATGAGGTTAGTTTTTGGTTGACAAAGACCCACTTATCATTAAAAAAAGTAAAATAACCAACGGGTACTTTTTGCGCAGCCGTGAGTTTTTCATTTCTGGCAATATTACGATTAACATGCCATTGAAACAAATATTGATCGTTGTAAACCATTAATCTGTGATTTTCTGGTTTCCAGACAGTTTCCTGAAATTGATAATACAAATCCAAAACCGGAAGAGTTCCTTTGTGTGGAGTATTACAAAACGGACATCTTGGTGTGTTGGTATTATCAAAAACATACCACTTTTGTTCGCACGAAATGTTGTGGCATTTCTGCATTAAGTCGGTTGTTTTAAGCAATGCAATTTCCCATTCTTCGGCATTTGGCCTCTGCATTGGATTGTGCAGTCCGTCTATGAAAACTCTATCAAATAAAGCTTTAAGATATGGCCCTGTAATGGTATACGGCAATTTGGTAATATCTGCCCAAGGCAAGTCCCATTTTGAAACCTGATTGAGTTTTGGTCGGTTTGTCGGATCTGTGGGGTGTTCTATAAACATTGCTTTTTCTCCCATAGACAGCAAATCATCTTTTTCGGTATCAAGATCATGCACCTTCCCTCCTTTTAACGGATGCCTGTGCAGCAAAAACATATAAATTAAAACCGGCAATGCATGCAGATCTGTTAATCTGCTTGGTAATTTACGATCGGGATCTGTTTTGTTTAAATGTTTGGTCGAAAGTACTTCTGGTGCTATAAATTCTGCTGTACCAATAACTTCTGCAGGAAACAATCCGGGAACAACTAATCCGTCTAAATCAATCATACAAGCCGATTTATTGACTGGATCAATCAAAACATTATTGTATGAGAGGTCAGAATGTGCCAGTCCCATTGCGTGCATTTTTTTGACACCGCGGGTCAAATTAACACAAACCTGAAAATAACTCAGCCAATCTCCTAATTCTGATTTGGCTACGCGAAGCGGAAAATGCGGATTTCTAAATTTTGAACCTGCAAACCATTTACCGTTTTTTTCTTTTCCCTGAATTAACTCGCTGGTTTCATATCCTTTTTTAAAGAAAAACTTAGAATCGTAAATAGGCACAATAATTCCCGTTAGTCCTTTATGTTCGATAACATCTGTGGGCCAGCGGTAGACTTCGTTTAAATAATAATCTCCGGCATCTCCGTTTTGAATCTGCGTTAGATATTTATTAGTGATTCTTTGCAGTCTCTCTTTTTGATTGAAATCTAATTTATCCCTAAAAATTGCTACAACATATTTTCTGTCAGGACTAAAATAAACATCTTTAACACCGCCGCGCATCGGCTCGCCGTTATCAACAAACTGATAAGACTTTGTAGTGTCATTAATTGATTTTACTGTAATCGTACTCATACTTAATAAATTATAGCAAGGGTTCTGTCGTCATGATTGCCCGGACTCCAAAAATCCATCCAAGCAGAAAGCTGCGCTGCAATATCGGGATTGTTTTTATCAAAATCTACTTTGGTGCCGTCTTCATTTTTTCCTTTTAAATCTTCCAGAAATTCTGCCCATTTTTCGATTTTTTCCAAATTAGCTTCAACTACAAATTTAGGATCATAAATTCCGTCTGTCATCAGCATTAAATAAGAGAAATCATCCACCAGTTTAAAACCGAATCGGGTCGAAAATTTATCACTTTGAAAAATTTCGGGCATGGTAACAAAGCGTGTTCCGCCGCCAAAATCGCCGACATCAAGCCAATTCATTAATTTAATTTCCGTGAGATCTTTATTTAATAATCCGATTGGGCAGTCGCCGATTCCGAAAGTTAAAATGGCATATCCAAAATCGTATTTTTTAACCAATGTAAAAATTAAAGTTGCATGAAGGTTTTTAAGTTCTGTTTCGTTTTTAACGGCAAATTCTTCTAATTTTTGATGTGCAGCATGTGCGGCTTTTGAGAGATTTTGATAAACAAAATGACTTATTTTTTTTGATGTTTCGTCACTGGCTTTATTATGATGCTCAGCCAAAACCTGATCAAATTCTTTTAGATTTTCTGGCTTTAAATTTTCTTCAAAATACTGAACAACAGATTCACAGGCTATTTTAGAACCTTTTCTTGAGAGTTTTGCAGATCCTGCCCCATCAGAAACCGCCAGAACACTCCAGCCAATTTCTTTTAGATTTTTATAAGCAAAATCGTCTTCTCTAAATGAGCCTGCATTGGCATGACTTCTGCCTCTTTTGGATGCTATTACAATATTTTTATCTAAAAATTTAGCCGCAACGGCTTCATTATCCGGTTTCCAGAAAGGATCATTTTTATCACTTTCCAGATTTTTCCACAGCGATTTGGGATCTGGATTTATAATTAATGTAATTATTTTTTCATTTAAAGCAGAATCTTCGGGTTCGCCTTCAATCCTAAATTTTATTTTGATTTTTAAATCGCCGCTTATTTCTGGAGTTCCAACAAGCTCATCGTTTTTAGTAAATTCAAGACCTGTATTTTCCAAACCTTCAATTTCTAAGGCAATAAAATCATTCCAGCCCAAAGTATTGAAATCAATTTTTGCATAATATTTTTTATTCACAGTTCCGTTTGGTATCGAAACCGTTTGGGTCAAAATATCATGAATTTTATTTTTCAACATCCAATTCTCCATAATCATTTTTTGGTTTTCCTGAATTATTTTTACTGCGTTCACATTTTTTTCGCTGGCAGTAAACTCGTCAAAGAGCGCTGTTTTGCCCGAAGAAATGTCTATTTTATGTTGTGATAAAAAAGACCGAAGATATCTTTTTGTCTCTTCCATAAATTATCCCTGCGTTCTGTTTACATCAAAACCGCCTTCACCGCAGCCGTAACTTCCCTGATTACCGCACCATGGGCAGGTACTGATATTTTCGTCCCCTATACAATGTATTTTACCACATACACAAACGGCAAAAGCAACCTGATTACCGCAACACGGACAGGTTGGACCGCCAATAAGTTCATCGGTATTGACTTTATTACTGAAATTACCAGAATCGGCTAATTCAAAATAAGAATTATCAACTTGATAAGCTCCGACTAATTTGTAATTTTTAGACGATAATTCGATTCCGGCGTAAATAGATTCGGCAATAGTTTTGCGGTATTTCATCAAATACGGCCTCTTTGTATTTTGACATTTTCCGTTTAAAACCACAAAATTATCATCGACATACTGACGATTCGGAATTTCTTTGGTTAAATCTATTTTAGAAAGTGTTTCTCCGTCTAATTTTGCCAATTCAAAACCGCTCGAGTTATTTTCGACACTGATACTGCTGGTTTTAATAGAATCTGTGACCCATTTAAAAAACTCTTTGTACGACTGCACATTGGTATTTTTAAAATGAAGGACATTTTCTGTAAGTTCGCCTAATAATTTTGTATCTGTTTCGCTGCCAAAAGAGATCGCAATTAAGTTGGCTGTTCGCTGCCAGTTTTGTTTCCATTCGTTTATTGCAGCCTGACTGTCATCTGTAGGCACTCCGTCAGTAAATAAGAAGACGATTGGTTTCCAATCTCCTTTTACTTCATAAGTTGTTTTAACGATATTGCTTCTTAATTCATACATTAAATGTCCTAAACCTTTGCTTAAAGAAGTCCCGCTTCCTATTGGGAATTTTGGAGGGTAAAAGCTCACTATTTCCTGCAAAGGAACGAGCGTTTTAGGCTGGCCTGCAAATACAATAATTGAAACAAAAACGGTTTCTAGAGCATGCGGATCTGTTTTTAAGGCCTGAATTATAGTCGCCAATCCTTCTTCAACCTGCTGGATGGGTTCTCCAACCATTGATTCTGAAATATCGATTAAAAAATATATGGGTAATCTTCTCATTTTAAAGGAAGTTTAATAACATTAAAAAAATAATTAAAAGTACAATCTGCGTCATATCAACGGCTAAACCCGCTCCTACCTGAAAAGGTTTTATCATTGTCTTTAAAAAATTGAATATGGGCGAGAAAATACTATTGAAAAAATCAAAAATGCTTCTGTACTGCGGATGCAGCTTCTCTTTATACGGCAATAATTTGGAGTATAAAAACAGGCCGACTATTAAAACCTGAATAAAAATTTTAATAAAATACATTATGCAACTGCTGTTATTAATTCGTTTGCAATTTCTTTAAAAACCTGTTCTTCGTCAGCGTTTATTTTCTTTGATCCGTAAACTGAAACACCATTATTTACGGTCATAAAATTCATTGAAAATGCAGCGCCATAACATTTGTTCCCGTCATTGTAAGGAATTGAATGTCTTACTTTTATGTACATGCAGTTCTGGCGTATAATAACATCGTCTATATAAAAATCTTTTTCTACATAATGGTTAAGCAGTGTAAGTCTGGCTTTTTCAATAGAAAAACCAGTTATTCCAGCAGTTTTATAACAAATATTGAGACTATCAATATTCATGTTATCTAATTTTTCCTGCGGTGTAAACTCGTGTACAACAGCATAGGTCGTGTCGGTGTAATAAGTCGTGTTAGTATCTCCATGAGAGGATTGATTTACTTTTTGTATTATATATACAATTAAACCAATAACTGATATTATTGTTCCCAGCACTTCCATAATTAGATCACAACAGTTATTTCACTCGGCGGCGGCGGCAAGGTTACGCTTTCGCCCGTTCCCTGGCTTTTATTGCCCTGCTCGATGGTTTCTGAAACCCATTTAAAAAATTGTTTCAATGTAGAACTATCAGCTGACGCTAAATGTACTACGTTGTCCGTCAATTCTTTTAAAATTTCGTCATTTGCCATATGTCCCGCTGCGCAGCCAACTACCGCTCCAAAACTCAGATTTTTGATCTCCTGTGTTTTTTCTCTATAAAACTGAATATCAGAAGGTTTTCCGTCAGTAAAAACAAAAAGCAAGGGTTTCCAATCTCCTTTTTGAGTTGCAGAACCTTTAATTACATCTTTTTTTACTTTTTGAATTACAAAATCCAGTCCCGCACCTGTATTAGTGGGACCGCTTTGGGGACAGGTAATTTCTGGAAGCTGAAAATGAACGAGTTCTGTAAGCGGAACGATTTCTTTTACTTCTCTGTCATAGGTTATAATACTGATCCATAACGAATCTAATGCCTGGGCATCTGTTCGCAACGTGTTGATCATACCGCTTAAAGCATTATTCAGCGCCTGAATGGGTTCTCCGTACATTGATCCCGACGTGTCTAACAAAAAATATACTGGTAGTCTTCTCATATTCGTCTAATGTTATCACAATGAAAATTACTTTCTTTCAAGTTTAATATTGAAAGCAATTGTTAGTGTCATTTTTAAAATGATTTTTAAAAATGCTGCTTATAACGGTAATGTAACTCCGTCCCGCCGAATCAAACTACGATGTTCAATTCTGACGGAGGCGGAGGTAATTCTTTAAAATTTGTAAAATCTTTACCAAAATCTTCCACTTTTGTAGAAGATACTCCAATTGAAGCTGTTACCCATTGAAAAAACTTTCCAATACTGGCGCTGTCTGCCGTATCCAGACTTACTACGTTATCTGTAATTCTTTTTAAAATCGCCGCATCTGCACCACCGCCTGCAGCACAAGCAACTGTAAAAGCTATTTTTGCTCTTTTAAATTCTTCTAATCCACTTTCCCAATTATCAGTCGGAATTCCGTCGGTCATAATAAAAACCAATGGTTTCCAATCTCCTTTTTGTTCTGTCGTTGTTTTGGCTACTTCGGTTTCAATTTTATGGGCTGTTAATTTTAAAGCTTCACCGAGAGCTGTAACTCCCGACGCTTTAAGATCGACCATTTGAAAAGAGGCTAAATCTGTTAACGGGATTAGCTGCTGTGCTGTAGAATCAAAAGTAATTACGCTGATAAAGGCAGTTTCGATAGCCTGCGGATTTTGTCTCAGTGAGCTGATCATCATTTGAACCCCGTTTTTTACGGCTTCGATAGGCTCACCGGTCATTGAACCAGATGTGTCTAATAATAAGTATACAGGCAGTCTTCTCATGGTTATCAGTTATTTATACAGGAATATTGTATGTTGGTGTTTCAACAGCATCACTTGGTCGGTTAGAACTTTCTACTCCATTAATATTATAAGTGCTCGTATCGGCTTCTGGATCGTGTTGTATTAAATGGCTCATAACGGCTTGTGTAATGTCTTTACCGCCTGTTATGTGGTGATAAGCAGAACCAATTGTGTAAATCGGCCCCCATGGAATTCCCCACCAGCCTACAAATAAGTTCAATAAAACATAGCCGTAAGAGTACTTAAATGTATTTTCATCTGCTTTGATGAAATAAATGTCTGAACTTCTTTTTAAGGTCATTAATATAAATGAAACTGTGTACGGAAAAACCACAAATTTACCTCCCTGCTGAACCATGTCTCGTATTTGCGAAACTCTTAGTCCTTCAATATTTTTGATTTCCATTACAGGTAAGATTGTACGATTTTATGAATCGTCTGTCCTAAGAAAGTATCATCTGTTGGGTCACCAATGGCACTAAATTTCCACTCACCGTTACGTTTGTACAATTTACCCATGATAATTGAGCGTTTGTTTACGTATTGTGAATCTGCAGATACATTATACGAAGCAAATTCTGAAACTACTCTTGTCGGCGTACCTTCGTACATTCTGATTTTTGCATATGGAATTTGAGAGAAATCTTCTTTTCCTGCATTATTTAAAAAGAAAAATATCTGATTTACTTTGGCATCAACTTTAGAAAGGTCTACAGTTATAATTTCATTATCTAAGCCGTCGTCTCCGCCAGTATCTCCGGCAAGGTCGTCTCCAGTGTGTTTTAAAGCACCGTCAACGCTTACTAATTTACCTTTTGGCAGACCAAACTGTTGTAATACTTCGACTCTGTATAATGGAGAATACAAGTGATCGCAAAGTTTATTTTGGTCGTCAATCAAAACACAGCTTAAATCTAAGTCGATCTCTACTACATTTTTTGATAATCCTAAAAATCCTTTTGTTTCAATTGCACCCCAGTTTACACCAACGCAGAAATTAGTTAATGTTTCACCGCTTGATTTTCTTAAATCAATTTTTTGCCCTTTAGTTAAGTTAATTGCCATAGTTTTTAATCAGGTTTATAATTAATTGAATTTATTTAAATAATCTTGTAAGCCGCCTTTCATTCCTACTCCAACAGCTTCAAATTTCCATTCTTCATTTCTTTTGTAAATTCTTCCAAATTCTACCGCAGTTTCTATAGAAAAATCTTCATCTAGTTCATATTTAACCAATTCGGTATTGGTCTGATCTAGAATTCTGATAAATGAATTTCTTACCTGTCCAAAATTTTGTCTTCTTGTATCGGCGTGATGAATGGTTACTACAAAAGAGATTTCGTTTACATCTGGAGAAATTTTAGACAAATCGATTTGAATTTTTTCATCGTCGCCGTCTCCGTCTCCTGTTAAGTTATCTCCTGCATGAATCACAGCTCCATCAGGTGATTTTAGATTATTATAGTAAACAAAATGGTTATCATTTGGAATTTTTCCGTTTGCACCAACTAAAAAAACCGAAGCGTCCAAATCAAAACTTTCTCCTGTACTGCTTGAATTACTGTCCCATCCAAGTCCTACAGTGAATTTTGGTGCATCAATACTTTGTCTTTGACCTTTTTCTAAATTAATTGCCATTTTATTTATCTTTTAATTTATATTAATATTTAACATTGTTTTTAAAATATTGGTCTGCTCGTCGACATTTTGCAAATCTTCTAAAAAGTCTACAGACGAAATTTTATTCAAATAATCTTTCAGCACTTCCTGTACATTTTCTGGAAGAGAAGTTTTAATCGTGCTTAATTCTTGTTCTAACAGATTATTTTTATTTTGCAGCTGTTCAATAATTTCGCCTTTTGCCGAATTATTTTTCGAAAAATCCACTTCTTTTTCCATTTCTTTATCTAGGAAATAAAATGCTTTTTCGTTGCCTACAAAAATGAATTTATCATTTGAATCCCTAAATTCATACACTTCAATAATCTCATTATTACAAGTTAAACCACACAAAAACTTAATTTTAAACTTTAGTATATTTAACCTGCCCAAAAGCTTTTTTTCGAACCTGGCATACTTGTTTTCGTAATTTTTAGTATTAACGGCGGTCAGCTTTTCATATTGATCGATCGTAATCTCTCTGTAAAATTCTGATTTAACTCCGTCAGAAAAAGACATGATTTCTTTCCAGTCAAATAAACAATTACTGTCTAACGCAAAAATTTGATACAAGTCTTCGATCTTCTTCGACATTTTCTGCGCATGTTCTTTTGCCTGCTCTGCGAATCTTTCTTCTCCAATTTCAAACTTTAATTTCGAGATGATATCATTGTTAATGTATATTTCATCAGAAATCAGTATGTACTGCTGTTCTTTCGATTTTTTAATCTTCTGAAACAAATCAATCAGACTACTAGTAAACTGAATATGAAATAGTTCTAGTTTATTTATATCTAATGTCTGGTTCTTTTGAAAAAGAGAATGAATTACTTTTGTCCTTACCAAAACGCCAACAAAGTCCTTGTGGTTAAAAAAATTGGACAACAATTTTAAAACCACAAGTTTTCTGTTACTATCTTTTATTATTTGAACGTACCTTTCCTCTTCCTCTTGCATTCAATTAAATTCTATTAACTTATAACCCCTTTTTTCAATTCAACTTCAAGACTTTGCAATCCTGCGTCAAGCTGTCTTCTGGTTTCTGTACCTTGTTCGTGAATTTGTTTTACTTCTGTCAGAGTATCAATTAACGATTTGGTTGTCATTTTTAAAGTCTCAAGAGAAACAACTGTGTTTTCATTTTCTTTAGCTACTTCAATACTGTTTTGTTTCAGCATTTCGGCATTTTTCTGTAAAATGGTATTGGTTGTTTCTGATACTCTTCTTTGAACTTCGATATTTTGTTTCTGACGCTGTAATGCTACAGCAAGCGTAAGCTGGTTTTTCCAGACTGGCATTGTAGTAGTCAGGATAGACTGCGCTTTTTCTGCAATAGAAGTATTATTATTCTGAACCACACGTATTTGAGCCAGAGACTGCAGCATGATAAAACGAACAATTTTCATATCTGCAAGACGTTTGTCCAGGCGGTTTACGAAATTTCTTTTGTCTGAAATTTGATAATCCTGATATTGTGCTGGATTTGCTTCCATTACCGCAAGTTCTTCGCCTAATTCTTTAAAACGAATCTGACCTGCAATAATATGTTTTTCCATTTCTTTAATCAGATTCACATTGCCGTCAAACATGGTTTGAAGCGCGCTGTTATCTTTTACAGAATTGATCATTCCGGCTTTGACTTTATTACTGATTTTGTCAATGTTTACCGTAATTTTATCGTACTGCTGAAATAGTTTTTTAACATCCACCACCAATTTATTCAACACCGGAATTTTAGACAAAAACCTTTTAAACGGTCCTTGATCCAACTGATCTACATCTACATAATTCAATTCTGTCAATAAATCGTTGATCAAAGTTCCTACTTCGCCAGAGTTATAAGTTCTAACATTCGTTAAAAAGGTATCACTTTGTTTTGCGATAGAATTTTGAATTTCGGCCCCGTAATTCAGGATCGAATTAGCATCATTTTCGTTTAATTGATTTGAAATAGACTTGTAATTAGAAACCTCTGTTTCTGTAATTACAGCCAGGTTTACATTTCCATCTTTATCAATCAAAGCAGTATTTTCCTGAGTAACTAATTGATTTTCTTCCATCTTATTATAAATAATTTTGTTGAATTGTCACAATTGTCTGCTCTAATTTTTTATCGTTTGTCGGTACTCCAACTGCGCTGAATTTCCATTCTTCATTTCTTTTGTAGAATACTCCCAAAACCATCGAAACATTTCCTGCAAAAGAAGCATCGTTTGCAACATCAAAACGAGCAAATTCCTGCGTAACTCTTGTCGGTGTTCCTTCATAAATACGAATAGATGCAAAAGGAATGTCTTTAAAATCCTGTCCTCTAAAACTATTGATAAAAAATGCAACATGGTTTGCCGCTGGAGTTAATTGCGAAAAATCTAAAGTAATCACTTCGTTGTCAAGTCCGTCATCACCATTTAAGTCTCCCGTCAAATCATCTCCACTGTGTTTTACAGCACGGTCGTTTGATATTAATTTTCTAAAATTAACCGAATCAATATGATTTTTTTTATCATCATAAATAGCGCAGCTGGCGTCTAGATCTACTGCTTCTTTTTTTGTTCCAAAAAATCCTTTTTTCTCGATTGCACCCCAATTTACTCCAACACAAATGTTTTGTAATTTGGTCCCATTGCTTTTTTCAAGATTAATACGTTGTCCTTTTTCTAAATTAATTGCCATGTTTTTAGTTGTATTTGTTTAAGTAATCTTCTAATCCGCCTTTCATTCCTGCGCCAATAGCTTCAAATTTCCATTGTCCGTCTTTGTTGTAAATTCTTCCAAATTCAACTGCAGTTTCAATAGAAAAATCTTCTTCCAATTCATATTTAACCATTTCGGTATTATTGCTGTCATCTACAATTCTAATGAATGAATTTCTAACTTGTCCAAAATTCTGTTTTCTCGCCACCGCATCATGAATCGTCACTACAATACAAATTTCTTTTACAGCAGGATTTATTTTTGTCAAGTCAATTTTTACTTGTTCATCATCTCCGTCTCCGTCTCCAGTTAAGTTATCTCCTGTATGAATAACAGATTCATCTGGTGATTTTAGATTATTGTAAAAAACAAAATGAGAGTCAGATAAAATTTTTCTGTTATCACCTAAAATAAAAACCGAAGCATCCAGATCATAACTTGATCCTGTTGTACTGCTATTTGTATCCCATCCTAAACCAATTGTAAATTTTGGAGCGTTAATATTTTCACGCTGTCCTTTCTGTAAGTTGATAGCCATAGTCTAATCTATTTTTATTACGTTAATGTTGTTTTGATATTCTAAAATCTGATGGTAATTATTGCTTATTGCAAGATGAAACAATTCGTTGCTCTTTTTTCTCGAAATATTCGAAACCAAATAAGCAAACTGCTTATCATCCAGACTTAATATATATTTTACAATTCTGGTATTGTATTGAAAATCTTCGCTGTTTACGATAGAAACAATATCTTCTACATTTTTGACAGCAAAGTAATTATAATGATTTTCTATTTTTGGATGAATTTCTTTGTTTGCCAATTCCGCATAATATACAAACAGAAAATCTCCTTTAACATCATACTGATTCAGGATTTTATTTACTGTATGCTCGTGGCTTCCAGTTATTTTAATATCATCTACAAAAATGCACAGTTTACCTTCAATAAAATTACGATCGATATAATACGTATCGTTTGAGATTAATTTGACACGTTGTTCAAAATCCAAATTTCCGTAATCCGTCACATAGGTTTGATTTCTATAGATTTTAGATTCGATACAGGCTTTTTTTCCATTTTTAAACAAATAGCTGTTAAGCTCTTTTTTAAAATAATAGCACAAAAAATTGGACGCTGTTGGAATAGACAAATACGGACTTGGCAAAATAACAATATCCTTATCCGACAAAATTAAGTCTCTATGCTGCTCGACAAATCCATCAAAAAGATCTTCTGCAAATTTTTCTGCATATAACTTATCTCCAAATTTAAATCGGCTGTATTCTGCTTCCTTAAAAGGGCAGGTTTCTTGTTCAACAATTTTATGTAAACTGTAGCTTATATTCACTTTTATATTTTTAAAAGATATGCGTTAAAACCAAATTTCAATGCTCCATTATAATCTGCAATACTGTTATCTCCAATATGCAGTATTTCATTTTTTTGTACTTCTCTTGAATTATTTACCTGATCAAAAACGAGCTGGAAAATGGCAGCATTGGGTTTTGAGAATCCTGTTTCGTCAGAATAAATCTGAAAAGAAATCGAATCTGATAATTCATAATAAGAAAGAAGTTTTCTTAAACTTTTTCCTTTTACAAATCCAGTATTACTCAAAATATTTACCGTTTTACCTTGACTGGTTATTTCTTCAAATTGCCTCTTAATTTCAGGAAATATTAATTCTGGTTTATAATTAAAAAATAAAGTTTCTGTTTCGTTATAAAATTCACTCAGCTTTTCCACTCCATTAACCTGAAGATCAACCCCTAGCGCGCTTAAAATTAGATAATAAATTTCATACGTACTTAAATTTAATCCTGTTTTTTCATTAATATTATTGCATAAAACATCATAATACCGTACAACTTCGGTTACCTTTTCTATTGGAGCGTCTATTGCGAAGAAATCTTTAAACAACAAATTTCTCTTTTTCTTAAATTCGGGATTTGACCGAATTAATGTCAGCCACAAATCAAAAGAAAAATGGCTGTATTTTTTATAATTTATATCCAAAATACTTTCTTAAATATCCCCGATAGTTAAGCCCGTTTGAACCCTCCTAAAGCGTTGCTCTTTTTTTATTACTTAATAATTTCTCCTGAATAATATTTCTCAAGAAAGAAGCTCAAATCTGCTCTGTAACCAATACCCGAAGCTTCAAATCTCCACTGGTCGTTACGTTTGTACAATCTTCCGAATTCAACTCCGGTTTCTACCGAAAAATCTTCGTCCAATTCATATTTTGCAATTTCTTGTCCATTGGCATCATCAACAATTCTGATATAAGAATTTCTTACCTGACCAAAATTTTGTTTTCGTCTTTCAAAATCTTCAATAGTTACTACAAAAAGAATTTCCTGAACATTGGCATCTATTTTTGATAAGTCGACTTTAATAGCTTCGTCGTCGTCACCGTCGCTGTTTCCGCCTGTTGGATCATCTCCAGTGTGTTCCAAAGCGCCGTCTGGCGAAGTCAGATTATTATAAAATACAAAGTAATTTTCACCCAAAAGTTTACGGTCAGAGTTGATCATTATTGCAGAAGCATCCAGATCAAATTCATGTCCTGTACCTTCGTTAGGATCCCAGCCTAAGCCAACAGAAATCCTAGACAAACCAATATCAATTTTTTGTCCTTTTTGTAAATTTATTGCCATAGTAAAACTTCTTATTAATTTTTAACTTACAATGATACAAAAAGGAAGCTAAGGAAAAATGTGGGTTTACGTAAAACCCCAAATACTTATCAACAAAATATGAAAATTTTAGCAAAAAGCAGTTTCTTCCAATTACGGCCAGCCCTTTTTTAATAGGAGATGCGATAAAAATTGTATCTTCGTATTGACTTTTTCTCTGCAATTACAACAGAATAATTTTAGAAGGTTTTTATCTTCCTAATTGAAAAAATCGAAAAAGTAATTTTAAAATTCAAAGCAAAATAATACTTCAGAAAATGTTAAGTAGAGGATCAAAACTAAATAGTATTTTAACAGGAAGCTGTCCAAAATGCCAGAAAGAAAGCATGTACAAGGACAAAAATCCGCTTCATTTAAGTAAAGTTCTAAAAATGAACGAAAATTGCAGTCATTGCGGTTTGAGATACCAAATTGAACCCTCCTTTTTCTACGGCGCTATGTATGTAAGCTACGGATTGAATGTTGCAGTAGGAATTGCCGCTTTTATCGTTTCTTTTGTCTTTTTTGAAGCAACAATAGAACAGTCCTTTATTTCGATTATCTTAACGTTGGTTGTTTTATTTCCATTCGTGCTTCGTTTGTCGAGAAACTTGTACATTAATATGTTTGTCTCTTACGATCCTAATGCTGGTCAGAAATAAGCGATTTTAGATATCTTTTGTGAAAGCGTCTAATATCAATTTCACGATCTAAAGGAATTTCATTTTCGATATAATCATACAAAGCCTTTGCCATCGCAGGTCCAAGCATTACCCCCCTTGTTCCTAATCCATTTAGAACGTGGAGTGATTTAAACTGTTCGTGTGTCCCAATTAAAGGTCTTCTGTCTGCCACAGTAGGACGCACGCCGCCATAGTGCTCAACAATTTCAAAATCGCAGGTAATAATTTCTTCAATCCGATCTATTAATTCCTGTTTTCCTTCTGGAGTAGGTATATCGGTTTTATCATGCCAATTGTATGTAGCTCCAACTTTAAACAAATCATTACCCATTGGCAGTATAAATACGCTTGTATTTACAATAACATCAAGATTAAGACCTGGAGCCTTTATAACAAACATTTCGCCTTTAGTTCCGTCCAACGGTAAATAATTAAAAAACGGATTTTTAAGCAGTCCAAATCCTTCTGCAAAAATAATATGACGCGCTTTGATGTTTTTATATTGAATGCCAAAATCCAAAAACTCAATATATCCCCAATCAAAAGATTGTTCTAAAATAAGATTGTTTTTCTGCAAATACTCTCTGTAAGTATCCATCAAAAGCATTGTATCAACATACCCAGTATGCAGCACCTCGCCATAGTCGTACGGAGAATTTATACCATTATATTTTTTTAAAACTAATTTTGTAGATAAGAAAGGTGCTAAATTTCTTTTATCAGATGCCGCAAACCAATTGTTCTGTTCTTCGATCGAGAAAAACTTTCTTAGTATCGGCAGCTTAAAGCTAAATTTAGTCTGAAGCTTGTTTTCGATTTCCTCATAAAATTCATTCATCAAAACTAATTGCTCCTGCGCGTTCCAGACCTCGCTAAATCTCTTTAAAATAACAGGATTATAAAATCCCCCGGCAACCCTTGAAGATACCTGAGACATATTATCAACTACTAAAAAAGATTTATTGTTTTTAAGGGCTACTTCTGCAAAAGAAATCCCAGCTAATCCAGATCCAACTATTAAGTAATCTAACATCGTAATAAAATAAAAAAAACTCTTGTAACAAAGGTAACAAGAGTTTTTGGTTATTGTGCTGCAAAAATCGTTAGTAGTTCCACATATCTTGTTCAAAATTGCGAATCTTTTCTTTAACTCTTTCTGATTCTAACAGCTGATTTTGTGCATTATCCTTCATGTAATCTTTAATTTCACGATCACCGTAAACATTCTCCTCTTTGTAAATTATCGCGTTAAAATACCTTGAATTTAGGATTTGATCGAATGAAATGGGCATTGCAGAATTTTTATCGTTAAATGCTTTTGCTTCGTGCAATACCTCCCTAGCATTCGGGAAGAAAACCCAAAACAATTCTATAAAATCCTTCTCGTCGCTGTTCATCGTGTACACATCTGGAGTAACAGGACAGATTCCCAGTAAACGGTATTTTAAGTCGCTTTGGCGTTTATCAAAATACCAAAAACCTTTAATTTTATATTGACTGACATCTACCGCCGTAAGATCTTGTTTCAAAATGTATTCTGCAGGTACGGTTCTTGTCGGACCAACAGTTTCTTCAACATAATTAACCTTTTTATTTTTACCTGTACCTGTAACAACTTTTTTCTTTATTACACGTGATTTATAATCATCTGGATACTGATTAATTAATTCTCGTCCAGCATCTGTGGTATCAATACGAGATAACGCTCCTTGAATATCTTTTAAAGATTTCTTGGTATTAAAATAGCTGTCCGAATAAACTTCTGTTATTTTACCGTTTCGTATGGCTTTCGTCAGCACATCATAAAGAGAACGCCTGTCTGGCCCAATATTAGCAGTATCTACAGGAAAATACAAAGGAAAATTGATTTTCTCATTCAAGTCGATAATTTCCCATACCATTTTTCCCATTAGCACATCTTTATCATCTACATAGCCGTAAGACAAGGGCTTGTCATTATCAGAAATAAGCTGTGCAGGTGTCTTTAATCCAATCTCAGCCGGCGTTTTTGCATTCAGCAAATTAGATTGTGCAAAGGATGTAAATCCGCCAATCACCAAAAAAACAGTTACAAAAATTCTTTTTACTCTCATCTTAATAAAATTTACAGATTATTAAACGATAAAATATTTATTTTATTGTAATATTCTTACAATAAAATAAACAGCAGTTAAAACGGACTATCGTAGAACCATTTTAAAAAACTTAAGAGCTTTTCTTGGATGGGTAAGAACGCAGACAAAGTATAGAAACAAAAAAAAAACTCTTACTACAAAGATAGTAAGAGTTTTTTATATTTATTAATCTATGTCACAACTACTTAGTAGTTCCACATATCTTGTTCGAAGTTACGGATTTTCTCTTTCACTCTTTCAGATTCTAACAACTGATTTTGTGCATTATCCTTCATGTATTCTTTGATCTCACGATCTCCGTACAAGTTTTCTTCTTTGTAAAGAACAGCATTAAATCTTCTAGAGTTTAAAATCTGATCAAAAGAAATTGGAAGTGCAGAGTTATTATCGTTGAAAGCTTTTGCTTCATGAAGCACATCTCTTGAGTTCGGGAAGAAGATCCAAAACAACTCGATATAATCTTTTTCGTCGCTATTCATTGTATAAACGTCTGGAGTTACTGGGCAGATTCCCAATAAACGGTACTTTAATTCACTTTGACGTTTGTCAAAATACCAGTATCCTTTAATTTTATACTGAGTAACGTCAGCTGCTGTAAGATCTTGTTTCAAAATGTATTCTGCAGGTACCGTTCTTGTTGGTCCAACAGTTTCTTCAACATAAGATACTTTTTTCTTTTTACCAGTACCTGTAACTACTTTTTTCTTCACTACACGTGATTTGTAATCGTCAGGATATTGATTAATCAACTCTCTACCAGCATCTGTAGTATCAATACGAGATAATGCACCTTGAATGTCTTTCAAAGATTTTTTAGTATTGAAATAACTATCAGCATAAACCTCAGTTATTTTGCCGTTTTTAACAGCTTTCGTCAAAACGTCGTAAAGAGAACGTCTATTAGAACCAATATTAGCTGTATCTACTGGAAAGTACAATGGAAAGTTGATTTTTTCATTTAAATCAATAATTTCCCAAGTAGTTTTTCCCATCAAGATATCTCTATCATCAACATAACCATAAGCAAGAGGCTTATCATTATCTGAGATAAGTTGCGCAGGAGTTTTAAGTCCTATCTGATCTGGTGTCTTTGCGTTAAGCAAATTAGATTGTGCATTAGAAGCAAAACCTCCAGCAATAGAAATAATGGCTAATAAAAAATTTCTTACTTTCATCGTGGTATCATTATAAGATATTGAACGTAGTTTTAAACTACTATATTATTGTATTTCGTAAATTACCGGTGCAGTTCTTGGTAATAAATAACTTCCAGCACCTACCAATTTAGTTTTAATTTCAGAAATAGTAACTTGGTCTCCTTTACCTGCTCTTGAAAGTACTGATTTACATTGTGCATTCATTTTGTTACCAGTAACAACCACAGTAGGCTGTCCAGCAATTTTCATATTGAATCCAACAACATCTAAACCAACTTCAAAATCAAAATCAAGAAGTTTTGCACCAATAGTAGCAATTTCAAGGTTAGATTTAGGTCCTTTTACAACACCCATTTCTCCTCTAATTGTTCCTGTTGGACCAGGAATACCTTTAATTCTGAATGTTTTCTTGTCTGTTACTTTATCACCGTTTGGTAATGTACCTGTTACAGAGATTGTAGCTTCAGTACCTGAACCTGGGCTCATGTTATATTTTCCTGGTTTTCCAGCAGAAGATAATCCAGGAGCACTTGCATTAATTTTGTTAGCGTCAACACCTGCAAAAGATACAGAGATAGGGTTAACAACACCTCTATACACTACATTCATTTTATCTGCAGAAATTGTAGCAGAGTTTGGTTTTGGAACTACAACATATTTTCCAGAGAATTTCAAAGGAATATTTTTACCATCCTCTAAGAATGTAAATTGTCCGTTGATATCTTGTTCTCCAACTCCACCAGCAGTTAAAGAGATAACAGCTTGTCCGTTAACAATTTGTCCAGGACCTTGGAAAGAAGTTGGTTTTGTGTTTTCGTCATAACGACCTAAAACAACTTTACCTGTTACTTTTTCTCCTTGGAAATAAGCATTTTTATCTAAAACTACGATAGCTTGGTAGTTACTGTAAGAAGCAGCAGCAACTGCAGCTTTTCCTAAAGCACTGTTGTAAACATCAGTTTCAGCTTTTTTAACATCATTCTGCCAAGTTGAAAGTTTTGCAGCCGAAGCGATTGCAGGAAAACCTTTAAAGTGGTATGCTAAGTATTTTTCTTTAATACCTTCTTTGTTTTTTACGTCAGAAACATCAAATTTCTTTTCAATCTCTGCGATAATTGGAGCATATTTTTTATCTGATCCTAAAGCAGCTTTCATGTCTGCTTTATATTTTTGAATTGCAGCGATAATAGCATTACCTTTTTGAGTGTATCCGTCTCCTGTAAACCAGTCGTCGATATTATCACCTCTGTCCATAGCTTCGTATGGTAACTTACCAGTTTCTTTTTCAACTTCAAATCCTTTTATAGATTGAGCTTTTAAAGTTCCGATATAGTCATAAAATCCTTTTGATATAGCTTCTACTTTGTGAGCAGTTACTGCAGCAATAGCAAATTCTCCTTTTGCTTCAGCAGCTTTTTGATCTAAAGATGTTAATAATGAAGTATTTGTTGCAACTGAAGAAGTATTTGCATCTTCAAATTTTTCATTCATCAAACCAAAAGCAGAAATAACTTCTTTCGATACGTTCATTGCTAACATTGCGATGAAAACCAGATACATCAGGTTAATCATCTTCTGTCTAGGGGTTAATTTTCCTCCTGCCATTTTTTTCTAATTAGTTCTTATTAATAATTTTAATATAATAGTTAAAAACTAATTATCCTTTGTTACTCATTGCAGAAAGCATACCACCGTAAACACTGTTTAAAGAAGCGATGTTAGCTGTCATAGAAGCCATTTGCTCTTTTAATTTAGAAGCATTTTCAGCGATTTCACTGTTAGCTTGTGCATTTCTTGAAGCACTTTCTAATTGAACTTTATATAAACTGTTTAATGATTCCATTTGTGCAGCTGCCATAGACATTTCTTCAGCATATTTCTTTTGTCCAGCGATAGAGTCAACTGTTGGAGAGATTGCTTTTGCAGCTCCTTCGAAATTCTTGATAGAATTTCCTAAACTAGCCATTAATTCACCGTCAATTTTAGCATCTTTTAATAATGTATCCAATTTTTGAGACAACAATCCTTGGGCATCAGATGGAGTCTCAGCTTTAACTTCTTTTTTTCTAGCTTGTCCGTTAGCTAATTCTGGGTAAACAAGAGTCCAATCTAACTCGTCCTCCACAGGTTCAAAAGCAGATAACGCGAAAATTAATGCTTCAGTCAAAAGACCTACTGAAAGCATAACTGTTCCTGTCAATGGTCCAATTTCAAAGTGAGTAATTTTGAATAAAGCTCCAACGATTACCACTGCCGCTCCCATACCATAAGCGAAATTCATTGCTTTTTTACTTAATAATGCCATAATACTTTTTTTTTAGGTTTTAATAAAATAGATTTGTTGGATATTGATTTAATTATAATTTACTTTTTTCTGTTTCCGGTTACTTGAGTTCCCATATAATCTTGTACCGTTCTGAATCCGATATAACTTCTTGCAGAATCTGCATATTCGTGATCACGAGTACTAACTTGTAAGAAATAAGAAACATCTTTCCAAGAACCGCCACGAACTACTTTTCTTTGGTTTTTTCCGTCAATTACGTTTGGATTCATTGTTGAAACGTATTCGTAAGCATTTGGATTGTAAGCCGAGTCAGTCCATTCTGAAACGTTACCAGCCATGTTGTATAATCCGTAACCATTTACTTCGTAAGATTTAGCCTCTACAGTATATAATGCTTCGTCTGCAGCATAATCTCCTCTACTTGGTTTAAAGTTCGCCATAAAGCAACCTCTATCACTCTTAGTGTAAGGACCTCCCCAAGGGTAAGTAGCAGACTCCAGACCTCCTCTAGCAGCATATTCCCATTCTGCCTCAGTTGGTAATCTGAACGAGTTAACTAAGTCACGTCCTTTTTTCTTAGATTTAATATAACTGTTTTTGTTTAATGTTCTCCAAGCACAGAATGCTTTAGCTTGCTTCCAAGTTACACCAACAACAGGATAATCTCCATAAGCTTTGTGCCAGAAATAATCGTTGTGCATTGGCTCATTATATGAATAAGCAAAATCTTTAATCCAAACTGCGGTATCAGGATAAACATTTACCTGCTCTGTTTTTACGAAGTCACTTCTTTTTCCAACTTTAGCTTTTGCAGCTGCTTGAATATCCATCCAAGAGTAACGGAATTTTAATTTATTCACATCAATCGTTCTTAAACCATTATATGATTCTTCAATTGGCAAATACATAGAGTCCATTACTTCAGTGTAATACTCATCTGGATACGCTTTTGTATCTTTAATAAGTTTTACTTTTCTATTTAATTTTCTTCCAGCATACGGATCATCTTTTGTACCAACACTATAATAGTTGTCGTACATATATTTGTCGTAAGCTGTCATTTTTTCTGGATCTGAATCATTAAATGCATAATCCGCAATGCTACCGCCTTTTTTTCCTTTAGCGTCACCACTAGCTTTTTGTCCAGTTTCGTCTGCTAAAATTGCTAAACGAACTCTCATTGTAGAGTCTTTAACCCACTCCACAAACTGGCGATACTCACTATTAGTTATCTCAGTTTCATCCATATAAAATGAACGAACTGTTACTGTTTTAGTTGGAGCATCTTCTACATTAGCCAAATCAGCATCTGATTTACCCATAATAAAAGATCCACCTGGAACTAAAGTCATTCCATATGGTTTTTCAGGATGCCATTTTCCTCCTGTAACACCAACTAATTCACCTTTGTCACCTGACTTACCACAGCCGATTACTAGTGTTACCATTGTTGCAAATGCAATAAACTTCTTCATATAAATTTGGGATTATCTATTCATTATTAAAAGTCCGTAAACGTATTTATTATTTATCTAAAAAACAATACTAGTTGCGAAATTTATTTTACCGGTCAAAAATAATGTTAAATAAAATAAAAAAAAAATATTTACTCGATAAACTGTACTGAAAAATCGGTGTAAAACGTTAAATTTTATATTATACATTACTTTTCCTACTAATTAATTTTAACTTTTTTTTCGAAATTTTAAAAATTTTAGATTTCGAATGAATTTTACAATTATAAAGCGTTTTTTCGCTGCGCTTTCCACCATCTTTCTGGCAATTCTTGATTGCAAGCCGACAAATATTCATCGTAAGAACATGGTAATAACGTATTTCTTTTCAATTTATTGCTGCCAGTAGATTCGTACGGAATTTCAATCCACCAGCGATCCGTTTTATCACTTTTATAGAAAATAAGTTCTTCATCTTCCAACGGAACTATATACTTTAAATAATTGGCACGGCTTCCAAATGGATATTCTTTAGAACGATAATGATATCCCTCTACAAAATACCACACAATTTGCGCAATAATAACCGATTCTGCCATAGTACTATTGTGATTAAACACTCCAAAAGCAGAAACTTTATCACTAATACCGGCATATCTTGCCAAAGAACAAATCTCTTTTCCGTTAAATCCATTTGGCTCAAAAGAAACCGAATTACCAGAAGCTGAAGATTTTACCGAATTCAAATCGATACTTACTAAATCTGCATCTCTAAAAATAGGTTCTGCCAAAGTAATTTTATTTGAAATCTCGCCTAAACGGTAAGCATCAAAAAACAGTTTTTCAATCAAATCAATTTCTTCCTGCGAATTATAATAGGTTTGATACCCGATATTACAATAGTTGAAAAGATTATTTGGCGCATCTATAATGATTTTCGTCAAGTAAGAATTGGCCGAAACCAGTTCGTTTTCTTTACCAAAATCAAATTTATTATCAACTGCAACAAGGTTTACCATCTGCTCCAAATCGTCATAAGCACGATACAAAGCATAGGTTAAATCCTGAGAACCTCCCACGACTATAGGAATCACTTTATTCTTAATTAAAGCAGCCGTAACTTTTTTTAATGCAAAATAAGTATCCTCTACAGATTCACCTGCAAGTATATCGCCCAAATCTGCAATAGACGCATCCCAATTACCAGGAAACATACCATACAGCTTTTTACGAACTGCAGTAAGATTCACCTCATTAACCATATTGATGTTGGTACGATCTTCTAAAACACCAATAATAGCAATGTTTATTTTTTCAATATCAGGAAACTGATCTTGGGTATGAAAGACAATCTTACTCCCAAGCTCTTGTGAAGACAGTGTACCAACGAACTTTACAATTGCGTCATTTACTGGTTCTAGAAAATCAAATTCCATCTGTATTATTTCTTTTTAGCAGCTGTTTTAGCCGGAGCTTTTTTAGCGGTTGTTGTTTTTTTAGCAGCAGTTGTCTTTTTGGCAGCCGTTTTCTTTGCTGGTGTTTTTGCCGCAATCATTTCCTGAACTTGAGCCAATGTTAACTTAGTTGCATCAACATCTTTGCTTAATTCAATTTTGATTTTACCTTTTAGGATTACAGAACGCCCCCAACGTGCTTTTTCCACAACAATTCCTTCTTCTTCCCAATTATGAAGTACTTTATCAATATTCTTCTGCAGTTTGTCTTCAATTAATTCTTCAACATCTGCTTGTGATAAGTTATCAAAATTGTATTTTTTGCTTACGTTTACAAAAAGTCCGTTCCATTTTATGAATGGTCCAAAACGTCCCACACCTTTTTGAACACCTTCACCTTTGTAAACTGCAATTGGAGCATCTGCCAATTCTTTTTCGTCAATAAGCTCCTGAGCTCTTTCTTTTGAAACCCCAAGCGGATCTTCTCCTCTTGGTAATGATATAAATACGCTTCCGTGACGAACATAAGGACCATAACGGCCATTATTTACTTCAACTTCTTCTCCTTTATAATCCCCTAAACTTTTAGGAAGCAGGAATAAATTCAAAGCTTCTTCAAGCGTAATGTTTCCTATATTTTGATCTGCCATTAAGCTGGCAAATTTTTTATCTTCATCATCCGCCTCTCCAATCTGTGCCATCGGTCCAAATTTTCCTAAACGAACAGAAACCTGTCTTCCGTCTGCATCTTTTCCAAGAATTCTTTCACCGCTTTCGCGTTCTGCATTAGCCTCAACCTCTTTCACATTTGGGTGAAACTGATCATAGAATTCCTGCATCATTTTTGCCCAATCGATATTTCCTTCGGCAATTTCATCAAAATCCTGCTCTACTTTTGCTGTAAAATTGTAATCCAGGATGTTGCCAAAATTTTTGACAAGAAAATCTGTAACAATTGTACCAATATCAGTCGGAACCAATTTTCCTTTATCAGAACCTGTATTTTCTTTAAGAAGCTTCTCTCCTACTTTACTGTTTTGCAAAGTAAGCTGTGTATAATTTCTCTCCTGACCTTCTAATGTTCCTTTTTCAACATAATTTCTATTGATAATTGTCGAAATAGTTGGTGCATAAGTAGACGGACGACCAATTCCCAGCTCTTCTAACTTCTTAACCAAAGAAGCCTCTGTATAACGAGCCGGAGGTCTTGAATATCGTTCTGTAGCTGTAATATAATTATTAGCCAGTTTTTCGTTTACTTTTAATGCAGGCAGCATTCCTTCTTGCTCCTCTTCGTCATCATCATGACCTTCTAAGTACACTTTCAAGAAACCTTCAAAAAGTAAAACTTCTCCAGAAGCTGTAAAAATTTCGCTATGATTATCTGCTTCAATCTTTACGTTTGTTCTTTCCAACTGAGCGTCGCTCATCTGCGAAGCCAGAGTTCTTTTCCAGATCAAATCGTATAAACGAGCCTGATCACGATCGATATTTACAGTATGACGAGACATATCTGTAGGACGAATTGCTTCGTGAGCCTCTTGTGCTCCTTTATTTTTATTAGCAAAAACTCTCGGTTTAGAAAATTCTTTTCCATAAGATTTAATGATTTCTGCCTCTGCAGCATTCATCGCCTCACTAGAAAGGTTTACCGAATCCGTTCTCATATAAGTAATAAGTCCGGCTTCGTACAAACGCTGTGCAAGCTGCATTGTGATTCCAACCGGCAAATACAATTTTCTAGCAGCTTCTTGTTGCAGCGTCGAAGTTGTAAAAGGTGCTGTCGGAGATTTTTTGGTAGGTTTAGTTTCTAAATCAGCTACCTTATATTTAGAACCGATATTTTGATTTAAAAAATCTTCGGCTTCTTTTTTCGTATTAAAGTTTTTTGGAAGTTTTGCTTTGAAAGCTTTTCCAGCTTCGTTTACAAATTCTGCAACAATTGAATAGGTTGCAACAGCATTAAAGTTTTGAATTTCGCGTTCTCTCTCTACAATTAAACGAACCGATACAGATTGTACACGACCTGCAGATAATCCGCCTTTAATTTTTCTCCATAAAACAGGAGACAATTCATAACCTACTAAACGGTCTAAAACCCTTCTTGCCTGCTGCGCATTTACTAAATTGTAATCAATTTCTCTCGGATTGTCAATTGCTTTTAGAATTGCAGTTTTTGTAATCTCATGAAAAACAATTCGTTTGGTCTTTTTTGTATCTAGTTTTAATTCTTCCGCCAAGTGCCATGAAATAGCTTCTCCCTCGCGGTCCTCATCGCTTGCTAACCAAACCGTTTCGGCATTCTTAGATAGTGTTTTCAATTTACTAACCAAAGCTTTTTTGTCTGGAGAAACTTCATATTTAGGTTTAAAACCATTCTCTACATCTACTCCTATTTCCTTTGATGGTAAATCGGCTATGTGACCATAACTCGACTCGACCTGAAAGTCACTTCCGAGAAATTTCTCGATCGTTTTCGCCTTTGCAGGTGACTCCACTATTACTAAATTCTTTGCCATTGCTCTATTTTTCTGCAACAAAAGTATCTATTTTTTTTAAATATTAACCTTACTCATGCATTTTTGAAGTATTTTGATATTATGAAACTTAAAATTGCAGATTTATCTGTAATATTCTGTATTATATATATAGGTATAACTTTTACCTATGAATGACCTTTTATAATTCAGCTTTTTATGGTTCGAATTTAGATCCTAAATCGATAATGATCTAGAATTACGATTATCAAACTTAAAACCTAAATTATTCTAAGAAGCTATTTCCAGCTTTTCACTACAAGTCCTCATAAAAAAAGCAAAGTTTCTAATGCTTTAAAAAGAGCTTCTCCCGAAGCCTCGGGAGTCGCTTTTTTAAAACAAGAAACTTTTGCATTTTTTACTCCGGGCTTTTCGCTGCAATCTGGGCTAGAGATTTTAGATTTTAGATTTTAGATTTTAGATTTTAGATTTTAGATTTTAGATTTTAGATTTTAGATTTTAGATTTTAGATTTTAGATTTTAGATTTTAGATTTTAGATTTTAGATTTTAGATTTTAAAAAAGCTGCGCTTTTTTAAAATGAATTGCGGTCAATCTGCGATCTGAAATTTAAAATCTAAAATTTCCTTTCTGCCATCTTGTCATATTAAACACATTTGCGCTATCTTTGCACTTTGAATTTTTATAATGGAAAAGATTATTGAGGAAAGCAAACAAGGCGAAAGTCTTGTTTTGGAAAATAAACCTGAGAATACTAAAAAGTTATTCATAGAAAGTTACGGCTGTGCGATGAATTTTTCGGACAGTGAAGTCGTAGCTTCCATATTGTCTGACGGAGGATATAATACTACTTCGGTTCTAGAAGAAGCCGATTTGGTTCTCGTAAATACGTGCTCTATTCGAGACAAAGCAGAACAGACTATTCGTAAACGTCTTGAGAAATACAACGCTGTAAAACGCACGAATCCGAAAATGAAAGTAGGCGTTTTGGGCTGTATGGCCGAACGTCTGAAAAGCCAGTTTTTGGAGGAAGAAAAAATCGTTGATCTTGTAGTAGGTCCAGATGCCTATAAGGATCTTCCAAATCTATTAGCAGAAGTTGAAGAAGGCCGTGATGCTATCAATGTTATTTTATCGAAAGAGGAAACTTACGGAGATATTTCACCGGTTCGTTTAATGAGTAACGGAATCACAGCTTTGGTTTCGATCACTCGTGGATGTGATAATATGTGTACCTTTTGCGTCGTACCGTTTACACGCGGACGCGAACGCAGTCGTGAACCTCAAAGTATTATGGCTGAAATTCAAGATTTATGGAACAAAGGCTTTAAAGAAATTACGCTTCTTGGTCAAAACGTTGACAGTTATCTTTGGTACGGCGGCGGTTTGAAAAAAGATTTTGTAAATGCTTCTGAAATGCAAAAGGCAACTGCAGTAGATTTTGATCAATTGCTGGAAATGGTTGCTGTTGGGTTTCCTAAAATGCGTATTAGATTCTCAACTTCAAATCCGCAGGACATGCACGAAAGCATTTTGCATGTTATCGCGAAATATCCAAATATCTGCAAACACATTCACTTGCCAGTTCAGTCTGGAAGCAATCGAATCTTAAAAGAAATGAATCGTCTGCACACTCGCGAGGAATATATGGCTTTGATTGATAAGATTAGAGCTATTGTTCCAGATGCTTCAATTTCACAAGATATGATTGCCGGTTTCCCAACCGAAAGTGAACAAGATCACCAGGATACAATGAGTTTAATGGAATATGTAAAATACAATTTCGGTTATATGTATTCGTATTCTGAACGCCCTGGAACTTTGGCTGGAAGAAAAATGAAAGATGATGTTGAGGAAGAAACCAAAGCCAGAAGATTACAAGAAATTGTAGACTTACAACAAAAACACGCCTGGTTTAGAAGTGAGGAATTTGTCGGAAAAACGGTTGAAGTTCTGGTAGAAAAAGTTTCTAAAAAATCGAAAGATGAATTTTCTGGAAGAAACTCTCAAAGTATTACGGTTGTGTTCCCGAAAGAGGATTATAAAATTGGAGATTTCGTAAACGTAAAAATCACAAGCTGTACTTCTGGAACATTAAAAGGTGAAGCTGTTGGATTGAGTAGCATGAATTAGTTTTTTTGTTTCAGGTTTCAAGTTTCAGGTTTCAGGTTATTTCCGTAAATTGAATTTTATATTGATTGATTTAGAGTTATTAAAAGCCAAATAAAGATTAAGAATGGACAAAGAGATTATTATTGAATATAAACCTAATTTAGATACATTAGTTAAAGTTTCCAAATACCTACTTTTTCGGATGACTTTTGTAAAATGGATTATGTTTATTTTCTTTTTTGTAGTTATACAAAATGCAATTTTATCAACCACACAGTCTGAAACTAATTTAGAGTGGAATTTCCTAGACCTTATACCTTTCGTAATAGTTATTATAGTTTGGTTAGCCGTTTATTTTCTAACGATTTCCAGTATTAAAAAAAACATTCTTAAAAACAAAAAAAACTTAGAACTCCAAAAAATAATTTTCAATAAGGACTCCTTCACACAAGAAGGCGAAAGTTTTAAAATGGTAAATCTTTGGAAAGAATCTTATCAAATCAAAGAAACAGATAAATGGTTTTTACTTTATCTAAATAAAACCTCTGCCTTACCCATTATTAAAGAAGATTTAAAAGACAATCAATACAATGAATTAAAACAGCTTTTTAATTCATTAGATATAAAAAAAAGTTTAAAAAAATAAGGTTTAAGTCTAGCAAAGAACTTGAAACTTGAAACCAATAAAACTTGAAACAAAAAAAATGGAAACAGTTCAAGCAATAAAACAACGATTTGAGATTATTGGGAATGACCCAAAATTAAATCGCGCCATTGAAAAAGCCATTCAGGTTGCTCCAACTGATATTTCGGTTATGGTAACTGGGGAAAGTGGTGTTGGTAAAGAAAATATTCCTAGAATTATACATTCGCTTTCACACAGAAAACATGGAAAATATATTGCTGTAAACTGTGGCGCGATTCCAGAAGGAACTATTGACAGTGAGCTTTTTGGACATGAAAAAGGCGCTTTTACAGGTGCAACAAGCACCCGCGAAGGCTATTTTGAAGTAGCTGACGGCGGTACAATATTTTTGGATGAGGTGGGCGAACTTCCCTTGACGACACAAGTAAGATTACTGCGTGTTTTAGAAAACGGCGAATTCATAAAAGTGGGTTCTTCTCAGGTTCAAAAAACAAATGTGCGTATTGTTGCTGCAACCAATGTAAATTTGTTTAATGCAATTGAAAAAGGAAAATTTCGTGAAGACTTGTACTATCGTTTGAGTACTGTCGAAATCACGCTGCCGCCTTTACGAGAAAGAAACGACGATATTCATTTATTGTTTAGAAAATTTGTTGCCGATTTTGCCCACAAATACAAAATGCCTCCTTTAAGACTAGATGAAGATGCGGTACAACTTTTACAAAAGTTTAGATGGAGCGGTAATATTCGCCAACTTCGAAATGTTGCCGAACAGATTTCTGTTTTAGAAACCAATCGCGATATTACTCTGGCAACTTTAAAATCGTATCTGCCGGCTGAAGGAAGCAATCTGCCTTCTGTGATCAGCGAAAGCAAAAAAGAAAGCGACTTTAGCACCGAAAGAGACATTCTGTACAAAGTGCTTTTTGATATGAAAAGCGACCTGAATGACTTAAAAAAACTGACTTTGGAACTGATGAAAAACGGAACCTCGAAAGTGCAGGACATTAATCCGAATTTAATTCAGAAAATATACGGAAATCAAGGAAACGACAGCGAAATTGATTTTGAAGAAGAACCAAGAACTGCTGTTATGACTACTCCTTCTGTTCGTGAAGAAAGTTATCAAATTCCCGAAGACAATTATCTTTTTGCAGAAACAATCGAAGAAGAAGAAATTCTGCGTCTGGAACAAAAAGAAATTGAAATGATCAAAAAATCATTAGAAAAAAACAAAGGAAAACGAAAAGCCGCTGCAGACGAATTAGGAATTTCTGAAAGAACTTTATACCGCAAAATCAAACAATTCGATTTATAAAAATAAATAAATTCCAAATTTGAAATCATTATATTTGGCGAAATTTGGAATTTAGAATTTCAAAATATTGGAATTTGACTAAAAAAATATGAAAAAAATATATTCTCTTTTTGCATTATTAAGCCTGTTTATGTTAAGCAGCTGCAACGTTTATAACTTTACAGGAGCAAAGCCAATTGATGCCAAAACCTTTCAGGTGAACTTTTTTCACAACAATGCAGAATTAATTGAACCTGGGATTGATAGAGATTTTACATTGGCATTACAGGATTTGATTATGAATCAAACCAATTTAAATCTAGTAAGCAATGGTGGTGATTTGGTTTACGAAGGAGAAATCATAGATTACAGAACCACTCCAATGACAGCAACTGCCGTAACGTCAACCGGCGAAGCGGGCGCGGCACAAAACCGTCTGACGATTCGTGTTGCCGTAAGATTTACGAATAAAAAGAAAGAAGCAGATGACTTTGAAAAAACTTTTGAATTTTATTATGACTTTCAAGGGAACCAGCTTCCTACAGGATCTATCTTAAACGATGCCATTAAAACCATTTTTGAAAGAATTACACAAGATATCTTTAATGAGTCTCTGGCAAAATGGTAGCCGCTTTTCAAAATTAAACTTATACCTTATATATAATAAATAAAACAAGACGATAAACTGTAAAAAATGAACGTTACCGATTATACTTACTTAATGAACAAACCTGATGCAATTACAGAAAAGCAGGCAGATGCATTAAGCAGTGTTTTGAATGAATTTCCGTATTTTCAGAGTGCGCGGGCACTGCGCTTAAAAGGGCTTTACAATCAGAACAGCTTTAAGTATAATTATGCTTTAAAAGTAACGGCGGCGCATACTGCTGATCGTTCTGTCTTATTTGATTTTATTACATCGGAGGCTTTTACCTCCATTCAAAATGATTTTTTTGAACAAAAACTAAGAGATCTTCTGGAAATCAAAGTTTTTGACAGTGAAATCATCTCACCAGAACAAATTCAAAAAGCAATTGCAGTAAAAGTAGATCCTGTTGAACAATCTATTTTGAATTCAATAAAAGGAGCTGCACCTAAAACTTTTGAGGAACCGGTTAAAACATTAGAAACTGCAAGTGAAAATGTTTTAAAAGCAACTCCAGAAACTCCAGCTGTTTCTTTTCAAGAACCAATCAAAACAGAAGAATCAGCACACATTCCTGTAGTTAATGAAACTGCTGCGACTATTCACGAAGTTTCATCAGTAAATTCAGAAGAACCGATAAAAACAGAAGAACTTAAGAATCTTCCAGAAATTGATCCTTCTATTTTATTAGCTATTAAACAAGCCCAATCGGTTACTTACGAAAAAACAGTAAAAACAGAAGAACCCAAAGAACTTCCTGTAATCGACGAATCTATTTTTACAACTTTAAAAGAGGCATATTCGGTTACTTACGAAAAACCAACTACCGAAAAAGAATTGACTATCGAGGCAGCAGATTCAGCTGTAAAAGAAGAAGAACCGAAGACAGACCCAGTAGAACGTTCTATCTTAAATTCTATTAAAGCAGCAGAAAATACTGTTACCTTCGAAAAAACTGAAGAACCAAAAATTGACCCTGTAATTGAGCGATCAATTTTAAGTTCTATTAAAGAAGCAGCTCCTGCAACAGAAGAACCAATAAAAAGTGATGAATTTAAAACAGATTCTTTTGTCGAAGAAACGGTTATAAATAATATTGAAGAAGAAGACGATTCGGTTATAGAGGAAATGATCATTCCAGAATTTCGAATCAATCCTCTCGAAAGATCTATTTTATCTTCTATAAAGGAATCGGAAACTCCAAAACCAACTGAAATTCCTGTTAGCGAAGTAACTCAAGAAGAAATTGAGAACGAAGCTCCAAAAGAGACTGCGATCGAAATTGAAGATCAAACCGAACAGTTAGTTGAACAAAAGATTGAGAAAACAGAAGAATCTAACAAAGCTCTAATTGCCGAAGATCATCTGGAGATTGGAAAACCATTAGATTTTTCTTTTAATGAAAAACATTCGTTTCAAGAATGGCTTCAATTATCTAAAACAGAACCAATTGATCGTTCTAAAGATGATTTAGGCGAATCTGAATCAATCAACAATGAGATTGATAATAAAAATACAGCTCCTTTAAAGGTTGATGAAAGACAGAAAAAAGCAGAAATAATTGACAAGTTTATTGAAAGCAACCCCAAAATTTCGCCGATTAAATCTGGAAATATCACACAAGCAGTCCAAATTGACAACAATAATGAGGACAATTCATACTTAATGACCGAGACTCTGGCCAGAGTATATCTGGAACAAAAGAAATATACAAAGGCAATTCAGGCTTATGAAATATTAATTTTGAAATATCCAGAAAAAATTACTTTCTTTGCAGACCGCATATCGGATATAAAGATTTTACAACAAAATAACAATAACAATAATTAGTAATGAGCACATTTTCAATTTTTTTAGTTTTAATCACAATAGTTTGTTTTCTATTGATCGTAGTTATCATGGTACAAAACCCTAAAGGAGGCGGATTGTCTTCTACTATCAGCGGTACGCAGATGTTGGGCGGAGTTCAAAAAACTACTGACTTTTTAGACAAAAGTACTTGGACTTTGGCAACTGTTTTAATTGTATTAATTTTACTTTCTAGCTTAAGCTTCACAGGATCATTAAGCGACACTGAATCTAAAATCATTGACAAAACTGAAGCTCCTGTAAATGCACCTGCAGCTCCTGTACAAGGAACTCCTGCTCCTGCAGCTCCAGCTAAATAATTATATAGCTTAACATAAAAACAAGTGCCAGCCTGTCAAAGCTGGCATTTTTTTTAAGAAATAATGTCAGTTTTTTGAGCATGGCACAATTTCTGAAAGTTCTTTTGAGCATAAAAAATTGTATAACTTAATTAATAATATAAAATCATGGCTTTAAACATTAAACCGCTTTCAGACCGCGTACTTATTGAGCCTGTTGCAGCTGAAACTAAAACTGCTTCGGGAATCTTTATTCCAGATACTGCTAAAGAAAAACCACAAAAAGGAACTGTTGTTGCTGTAGGAAATGGCTCTAAAGATCATACTATGACTGTAAAAGTTGGTGATACAGTGCTTTACGGAAAATATGCTGGTACAGAATTAAAACTTGAAGGTACTGATTACCTAATTATGCGTGAAGATGATATTCTTGCGATAATTTAATTAGAATTAAGTCATAAGTATTAAGAATCAAGTACTGCGGTAACTTGAAACAAATCAAACTTTAAACAAATAATTAAAAAAATGGCAAAAGATATAAAATTTGATATTGAAGCACGTGACGGATTAAAACGTGGTGTTGATGCATTAGCAAATGCTGTAAAAGTAACTCTTGGACCAAAAGGTCGTAATGTAATTATTGGAAAATCATTTGGCGGACCAACAGTTACTAAAGATGGTGTTTCTGTTGCAAAAGAAATCGAATTAAAAGACCCATTAGAAAATATGGGCGCACAAATGGTAAAAGAAGTTGCTTCTAAAACCAATGATCTAGCGGGTGACGGAACTACAACTGCTACAGTTTTAGCTCAGGCTATCGTAAAAGAAGGTCTTAAAAACGTTGCTGCAGGTGCAAACCCAATGGATTTAAAACGTGGTATTGATAAAGCTGTTGAAGCTATCGTTGCCGACTTAGCAAAACAAGCTAAAGTGGTTGGAAGCGATTCTGATAAAATCAAACAAATTGCTTCTATATCTGCAAATAATGATGAGGTTATTGGTGAATTAATCGCTACTGCCTTCGCAAAAGTGGGTAAAGAAGGTGTTATTACTGTTGAAGAAGCTAAAGGAACGGATACTTTCGTTGACGTTGTTGAAGGAATGCAGTTTGACAGAGGATACCTTTCTCCTTACTTCGTAACAAACCCTGAGAAAATGGAAGTTGAATTAGACTCTCCATACATCTTATTATACGACAAAAAAGTTTCTTCTTTAAAAGAATTATTACCTGTTTTAGAGCCAGTTGCTCAATCAGGTAAACCATTATTAATCATTGCTGAAGATGTTGACGGAGAAGCTCTTTCTACATTGGTAGTAAACAAATTAAGAGGTGCTCTTAAAATTGCTGCTGTAAAAGCTCCAGGTTTTGGAGACAGAAGAAAAGCAATGTTAGAAGATATCGCAATCTTAACTGGTGGAACTGTAATTTCTGAAGAAAGAGGATATACTCTTGAAAATACAACTATCGAAATGTTAGGAAATGCAAAAAGAGTTTCTATCGATAAAGACAATACCACTATCGTAAGCGGTGCTGGTGAAGCTGATATCATCAAAAACAGAGTAAACCAAATTAAAGGTCAGATGGAAACTACAACATCTGATTATGATAAAGAAAAATTGCAAGAGCGTTTGGCTAAATTAGCTGGTGGTGTTGCTGTTCTTTATGTTGGTGCTGCTTCTGAAGTTGAAATGAAAGAGAAAAAAGACAGAGTTGATGATGCATTACACGCAACTCGTGCTGCTGTAGAAGAAGGAATTGTTGCCGGAGGTGGTGTTGCTTTATTAAGAGCAAAAGCTGCATTGGCAGAACTTAAAGCTGATAACGCTGACGAAGCAACTGGAATCCAGATTGTATCTCGCGCAGTTGAATCTCCATTAAGAACAATTGTGGAAAATGCAGGTCTTGAAGGTTCTGTAGTTGTTGCTAAAGTTTCTGAAGGTTCAGGCGACTTTGGATACAATGCAAAAACTGACGAATATGTAGACATGCTTACTGCTGGAATTATCGATCCTAAAAAAGTAACTCGTGTAGCTCTTGAAAACGCTGCATCTGTTTCTGGAATGATCTTAACTACAGAATGTGCATTAATTGATATTAAGGAAGAAAATGCCGGAGGCGGAATGCCAATGGGAGGCGGAATGCCAGGAATGATGTAATTCATTCTCTTCTTAAACTTAAAACGCCAGATTCTTATCTGGCGTTTTTTTTTAGCCACGAATTCACGAATTATTTTTCTATAATCTTTGTGCATATTTTTATTCCCCATATATTACACACATTAAATGAATCATAATCTGCAGGAACCATTGTAATCTTTGGCGTATTTTTTTCACACAAAGCATTCGTATAATTAATGATAACTATTTTTAAATACAACGATTTGAATAAACAATTCGTGAATTAGCTGCTATTTTTTTATTTAACATTCTCTTTTTCTTTAAAAAATCTCTTATATCTATCTTTGCTCCTCTATTTAAAATTGCAAAATGAGAAAATTCACTACTCCCCTTTTATTTTTCACATTCTTACTTCTTACCGCTCTTTCACATTCCCAAACCAATAAAGATGCTTATGTCGTTTTAGTCTCCATGGATGGATTTCGCTGGGATTATGGCAAACAATTCGATCTTCCGAATTTAAAGCAGATTGAAAAAGAAGGTGTTCATGCTAAATCTATGAAACCTTCGTATCCAACCAAAACTTTTCCAAATCATTATTCTATAGTTACAGGGCTTTATCCAGATCATCACGGAATCATTAATAATGTTTTTTATGATGCCTCTCTAAATCAATCTTTTTCATTATCGAGCGACGCAAAAAATGATTCTCGCTTTTATGGCGGAAATCCGATTTGGAATCTGGCAGAACAACAAGGCGTAAAAACGGCCTCTTTCTTTTGGCCGGGTTCTGATATTGACAAACGAAATCCGAGTTATTTTAAAAAATACGATAATAAAATTCCGTACGGCGCCCGAATAGATACAGTATTAAAATGGCTGCAGCTTCCAGAAAAACAAAGACCGCATTTGGTTACTTTGTATTTTGACGAACCTGATCATACGGGGCATAATTTTGGTCCGCTTTCACCGGAAAACAAAAAAATGGTCATCAAAATGGATTCCATTATGGGCGAAATTTCCCGAAAATTAGAGCAATTGCCAATTGGAAAACAAATCAATTTAATCATCGTTTCAGATCACGGAATGGCCGATATCAGCAATGATAAAAAGGTTGCAGTTCTAGATTATCTAAAACCAGAATGGCTTAATTACAAAGATGTTGTTAACCCAATTATGAGTTTGCAGGCAAAACCAGTTTATCAGGACTCTATTGCAAATACTTTGAAAAAAGTACCGCATATTAAGTTTTGGAAATCTAATGAAGTTCCTGAAAGATTACATTACGGAACAAATCCGCGCGTGCATGATTTTGTTGTTGAAGCGGAAAAAGGATGGAGCTTAGTGAGTAAAGAAAGTACACACATAAAAGGCGGCACTCATGGGTATGATAATAATGAAAAAGATATGCATGCCATTTTTTATGCAAAAGGCCCTGCTTTTAAAGTAAATAAAACCGTAAAGACGTTTCAAAATGTCTCGGTTTATCCTTTAATCGCTCACATTTTAGGATTGCAGATCGGTGAAATTGATGGAAAATTGAGTGATGTCGATTCGATACTTCGTTAATTAAATAATGTGTCAATTAGATAATGTGTCAATTAGATAATTAGATAATTGCTATAAGAATATTAAAAATGTCAATTGCCTCCAGCTTTAGCTGGAGGTTATAGAAGTCAAACATAAAAGGCTTTAGCCGAACTCTATAGTTCGGCTAAAGCCTTTTAAATAGCATTTATTCCCCTCCAGCTAAAGCTGGAGGCAATTGATCTAAATATTTGTGTTAGACGCACTGCTGTGCGTCTCTACAGTTAGACGCACTGCTGTAGGTCTATACAGATATTCATTGCGCAAAATCATTATCTAATTATCAAATTGACAAATTCACCAATTAAAAATTAGTCGAAACAGAAACTGATTTCCAGCCCTCCAATTCATTTTGAACACTTGCAATTTTTTGATTGGCCATATTATAAGCATCTTCACCTAAAAACAAATGCAAAGGCGGATTCTCATCCTGACTCACTTTAATTAAAGCTTCAGCTAATTTTACAGGGTCTCCAGGCTGATTCTCGCTAATATTATCTTTATGGGCACTTTCAGATGCTCTGACTTCTTTATAATCTGCAATTGGATTTTGAGGCAGTAATAAAGAGCTGTCTTTTAAGAAATCGGTTCTAAAATAACCCGGATAAACAATGGTTGCATGAACTCCGAATGATTTTACTTCAGCCGCTAAAGATTCTGTTAAACCTGCAACTGCAAATTTTGTAGAACAGTAAATTCCCCATCCTGGAAATTCTCCATAATAACCTCCAACAGAAGAAATATTAAAAATATGTCCTGATTGATTAGCACGAAGAATCGGCATTGTATTTCTGATTACATTCAATAATCCAAATACATTTACTTCATAGTTCTTTCTGGATTCTGCATCAGTTAATTCTTCTAAAGCTCCTAGTAAGCCATAACCTGCATTGTTTACCAAAACATCAATTGTTTTAAAATGATTTATGGCTTTATCAATTGCGTTTTTCACGCTGGATTCATTTACCAAATCCATTTCAAGAGGAAGAAAATTTTCTGATATGTTTCCTAATTCTTTTATTAAAGAAGCTTCACTTCTTGAAGTTGCAGCCACTTTAAATCCTTCTGCTAATAATTTTTTAGCCAATTCTAATCCTAATCCTTTTGAGGCTCCAGTAATGAACCAAACTTTGTTATTTCCCATGATTTTAATTTTTTACGTTATAATTACAGGACAAAGGTATTGCCGAAGTGGTTCTTAAATATTGAAGGAATCAAAGCATAAGCTGCAAAAATCAAACAATTTCAGCTAAACGATAGTTTTTAGGCGAAACTTGAACATTTTTCTTGAAGAAATTGATAAAATGAGACAATTCTTCGAACCCTAAACACCAGGCAATTTCGTTAATATTCCAATTGGTTTGTTTTAAAAGAATCATGGCTTCCTGAACAATTCTTTCAGAAATAATTTGCGAAGTTGTCTTTCCTGTGGTTTCTTTTAAAGCTTTATTCAAATGATTAACGTGCACATTTAACTGCTGTGCGAATTCGGAAGGAGATCGAAAGTTAATCTGTTGTGAAATAGATTCTATCGGAAACTGGCGTTCCAGCAATTCTAAAAACAAAGAAGAAATTCGGATGGTAGCATTCGATTTACTGTATAATGAAGCAGTTACCGTTTGTGTTTTTAAAGCCTGATGAATAATTTCGAAAACCAAATTTCGAAGCACATCATATTTGAAGGCGTAATCCGAATTGATTTCTTCCAGCATTTTTAAATACACCGTTTTTAAAGATTCTGCCAATTCTTTCGAAACGGGAACAACCGGATTTCCTCCCGGCTGGAATAAAGGATATTCTTTTAAATTACCAAACTGGCTAAAAAACGCATCCGTAAAAATGCAGAAAAAACCGGTTTGATTTTCATCGATATGTTCCCAACTATATGGGATTTGCGGATTGGCAAAGAACAAAGCCTGATCTTCTATTGAAACAACTTTATCAGCATAATGCACTTTGTTCCTGCCAATGATCAAACTTATTTTATAAAAGTCTTTTCGAGTATAAGGTAATGGACTGCAAGTACTTCCAATATACTCATCCAATTTAAAAACATTAAAATGTCCGATTTCTTTTTTAAGATTCTCGGGCATCCCTTTAATTTTAATCGTATAAAAATCTTCGAGTGTTTCTGTCAGTTTCATTTTGCAAAGTTACAAAAATCAATCTTTCTTAATTAGAAAATTTGATAATTAGATAATGCGACGAATATCACTCCGAACGAAGCCGAAGAACACTCCAATTGGTACGCGGGGCTTCGACTCCGCTCAGCATGACAAACTAAATTATAGAATTGCAAATTTGCAACAAACCCGATAGGTTTTAAAAAAACTGTCGGGTTTATCGTTTAGAAATTAATTGAAACGTGACGTGAATATCTAATATAGATGCAGTGCAGTGCCTTTCTACGGAAAATTAGGATGCAATTTGATAATTCCCAATTGTAAAATTATCTAATTATCAAATTGGCACATTCTCAAATTAAGACACTACTTTATAATCAGGATCTTCAATCACATTCACTTTAATCACTGCATCCGCATTTTTAAGTAATTGTCTGCAGTCTGGGCTTAAATGCTCTAATTCGACAACTTTATGCAGTTGATTGTATTTTTTAGTCAGGTTATTCAAAGCTTCAATAGCAGACATATCAGAAACACGGCTTTCTTTAAAGTCAATAATGATATGATTAGGATCGTTCTGAATATCAAATTTTTCAGCGAAAGCGGCTACAGAGCCAAAAAATAACGGACCGTAGATCTCGTAATGTTTAACGCCATTTTCGTCAATAAAGTTACGCGCACGAATGCGTTTGGCACTTTCCCAAGCAAAAACCAATGCCGATATAATTACACCAATTAAAACCGCCAAAGCCAGATTATGCAATACAATAGTAACCAGAGCCACCAAAACTCCGACAAAAATATCATGTCTTGGCATTTTGGTAATAATCCTGAAACTTGCCCATTCAAAAGTAGTAATCGCAACCATCATCATCACACCAACTAAAGCTGCCATTGGCAATTTTCCTATTATTGGCGCTCCAAAAAGTACAATTAATAGAATGGTCAAAGAAGCAATAATTCCAGAGAGTCTTGCTCGCGAACCCGCGCCAAGATTAACCAGCGTCTGAGCAATCATCGGACAGCCTCCCATTCCGAAGAAAAACCCATTTAATATATTTGATCCGCCTTGAGCGATACATTCCCGATTACTATTACCGCGGGTTCCTGTAATCTCATCGACTAGATTCAGCGTAAGCAAACCTTCTGTCAAACCAACAGCTGCAACGATTACCGAATACGGAAATATAACTTTTAAAGTCTCCAGAGAAATCGGAATATTCGGAATATGAAACGGAGGAAAACCACCTTGTACAGAAGCAATATCTTCTACGGTTTTAGTTTGGATATTAAAAATCAACACGATAGCGAAAACAACCATAATAGCCACTAGAGAAGCCGGAACTGCTTTTGTAATTTTAGGAAACAGCAGCACAATCGCAACAGTCAAAATCACCAGACCTAACATAATATAAAGCGGTGTTCCTTGAAGCCAAGAAGTCTGTCCGTTCAGCATTGTTTTAAATTGTTCGAGCTGCGACATAAAAATCACAACAGCCAAACCGTTTACAAAACCATACATAACGGGCTGCGGTACTAACCTAATAAATTTTCCGAGTTTAAAAAGTCCAACAAAGATTTGAACAATACCGCCAAGGGCAACGGCTGCAAAAACATATTCAATTCCGTGTGATTTCATCAGGGCAATCAAAACAATAACCGTTGCTCCTGCCCCGCCCGAAATCATTCCGGGTCTGCCTCCAAAAATGGCTGTTATCAACCCCGCTATAAAAGCTGCATACAAGCCTGCAAGAGGTGGAAAACCAGCCAAAATAGCAAAAGACAATGATTCTGGAATCATCGTCATCGCGACAGTTAAGCCTGCTAAAATTTCGTTTTTGTAATTGACCTTCTGAGTAAAGTCAAATAATTGAAGTGTTTTTTTCATACCGCGTAAAATTAGAAAATAATGCGCAGAAACCTTTCTTCAATAAAAACTAAAAAACTATTGTTTTATAACTGCTCCAAAAGCAATAGAACACAAGTAATAATAAAATTTATCATAATTGTTTAATCTAATTTTACACAAATATACCCGAGACAATTTACATAATCGATAATGTTTCTCCATTGCAGATCAACACCCTCAACACGCAGAATTTTGTCGCAGTCTTCTAAATCAAAATTTACTTTGTACATCGGGAACTGTCTTTTGATAACAGCAATAATATAATTTGTATCAGTTTCCTTTTGGACATTTGTTTTAAAAACTTCAACCATGATTACTTTTATTTATTAGACTAAATTTTAAATTATAAACATTTTTTAAATGCACTGTAATTCGGAATTTAAAATAACCATGAGCATCTTTTGTGACTGCAAAAAACAATTAGACGCACATACCCTGCATTTTGTTACACACAAACTGTAACTTTTTAACAACAGTTTTAAATTCTAAAACAAAAATATATTGCAGTAACATAATTATATAGTCTTTTTATACCAACGGCGTAAGTTTTATACCAACGCCATTCGCATAATTTTAGACTGCAAAACGCTGTAGATTATATAATTGGTTTATTTTTGCCATTATGACAATTCTCAAAATTTATCAGAACTTTTTTCTCAGAAATCTATTTATCAATACCTTAGTTTATGTCATCATAATTGCATGCGTTTATGACGAAGTAAAATTGGGCGGCCACAATTGGACTTATCTGCTCAGCATGGTTGCCATTGGTTATTTTCCGTGTATTGTCTGGGTTACCAGTTTTAATGTTTTGATTATCAAACAAACTTTATTTCGAAAAAAAGTCAAATTGTTCTTTTTACTCTTTTTGATGTATTGGACAACTTTTTATTTTTTTATGAATTGGTTTTTTCCTCTCGTAGGACTCGGAGAATTAAAAACCCTGCAGATCTTATCACTAATCATAAATGGTATTTTCTTCTTTTTTGTGCATACGGTCATCTCAAAAAAAATTTCACAGACCGATAAAGATATTATGAATTTCAAATCAGAACTTTCTTTTTTGAAACAACAGCTCAATCCGCATTTTTTGTTGAATGCTATGAATAATCTGTACGGAGAATCATTGTCTGAGCCAGACAAACTTCCCGACAGAATCCTGAATCTTTCCGATCTTTTACGTTATCAGATTGAAGCCACCAAAAAAGATTTTGTTTTTGTTTCAGAAGAAATCAGTTTTATAAAAAAATATATCGAATATTATACGTTTAGAAACGAAAGACTTGAAGTCACTCAAAATTTTGAAATTGACTTTGAAAATCTGGAAATTCCGCCCCTGCTTTTTTTCCCGTTAGTAGAAAATTCCGTTAAGTTCTCTGCCGAAATGCCGGAACCTTTTATTAAAGCCGATTTAAAAATAAAATGCCGTAACCTGACTTTTACTTTAAAAAACAATTATCTCGAATCGGGTTCAAGACTTTCGAGTACGGGAATCGGAATTGAAAACCTAAAAAGACGTTTAGAAGTTTATCGTCTTCGTCATGAGTTGACCTGCAAAAAAGAAAAAGGTATTTTTACTGTAAAATTAAGCATATGGCACTTACCTACCGCTGTCTCATAATCGATGACGAATCGCCGGCGCACAAAGCGCTGATTTCGCACATCTCAAAATTTGACGATCTGGAACATTCCGGCAGTGCTTACAGCGGTATTGAAGCGCTGAAAATGCTCAACGAAAACAAATACGATATTATATTTCTTGATATTAACATGCCTGTAATCTCGGGCGTAGAATTGATGGAATCGCAGCCCAATCGTCCGCTTACGATTGTGACAACAGCCTACTCTGATTTTGCGCTTTCGGCTTACCAAAACGATGCAATTGATTATTTGATGAAACCTATTTCGTTCGAAAAATTCTCTAAAGCCATCGAAAAAGCCAAAACCTACCATTCTGGCAACAACATTAAAAAAGAAACCAACAACAGCGAAAAAGTGCTTTCGTACCGCTCTAACGGACAAACGATTGACATATTACTCAGTGATATCCTATATATCGAAAGTCTGGGCAACTACATGAAATTGTACAGCTGTAAACTCAAATCACCGACTATTATTTACGGTTCGCTCTCGAGCATTAGCAGCGAAATTGATTGTACTAATTTTATTCAGGTTCATCGCTCTTATATCGTAAACACCCGCGAAATCATCTCTGTTACTTTTAAATCTTTAACGATGTCAAATAATGAAGTTATTCCTGTGGGAAGGAAATATCAGATTTTGTTAGACAACTTAGCCATTAGATAATTAGGAAATTTGTCAATTAGATAATTATTGAAAAGCTCAACTTTAAAGTTGGGCTTTTTTTGTAGTAAAAAACCGTATTTATAAAAAAAGCTCCGTAAATGGAGCTTTAATTTTTATTACAATAAATAAAAACCTAAATAGCTTTTACCATTGTCACATTATCGCAGGCTTTTTGAATTTGCTTGTCTGTGAATTGAGATAAAACTTTAACCAAATCTCTGCTGGTTTTGAGACAACTTAGCATTTTCTGCCTTAGAACGAGATCGTTTCCAAATTCTGTATCGAGCAGCAACTCGAACATTTCTTGCAGATAAACTGGCTGTTTTTTAAAATCGCCTTCAAAGCTTAAGTTTGAGACGAAAATGGCTACCGACCGCATTACATCGCGGTGTGATGTTTTTTGATTTTCTCTTTTCATGTCCTGAAAAATTAAAGATTAAATATTCTTTTATCCTTCGGTATTTTGTCAGTTCCAAACGTACAAAATTAATACACAACAAAAAATAAAAACAAGTATATTTTCCTACAATATTTTTTTAACCGCCACTCTATATCCGATACGATAGCGCGGATTTGCAATCCGTGCCCGCACCGAGTGGAAAGTTTAATTACGCTTAAAACTTGATTCTCTTTGCGGGCACGGATTGCAAATCCGCGCTGTCTTTGTAAAATAAGACATTTTTCTAAAATATTTTTTTTAAACGCCACTCTATATCCGATATGATAGCGCGGATTTGCAATCCGTACCCGCAACGAATGGAAAGTTTAATTACGTTGAAAACTTGATTCTCTTTACGGGCACGGATTGCAAATCCGTGCTGTCTTTGTAAATAAGACATTTTTCTAAAAATATTTTTTTAACCGCCACTTTATATCCGATACTATAGCGCGGATTTGCAATCCGTGCCCGCACCAAATGGAAAATTTAATTACGTTTAAAACTTGATTCTCTTTACGGGCACGGATTGCAAATCCGCGCTGTCTTTGTAAATAAGACATTTTTCTAAAAATATTTTTTTTAACCGCCACTCTATATCCGATATGATAGCGCGGATTTGCAATCCGTGCCCGCACCGAATGGAAAATTTAATTACGTTGAAAACTTGATTCTCTTTATGGGCACGGATTGCAAAATCCGCACTGTCTTTGTTCTAAAGTTTCTTTCTTAAATACTCAATCGCTCCAGTAGACCACAACGCGAGAAAAATCAAAACAGGTTGAAAAAACAAACGTATCAATCGGGCTTGGTCGGTGTCGAGTCCAAAGGCAGGAGTTTTGTTGAGGTATTGGGCAATGTTACCAGGGAAAATCAATACATAAAATACGGCAAGCGCAATGCCCACATAAACTTTATAGCGCGTAAGAAACAGCATACTGAGTCCTAAAGTTATTTCGACAATTCCGGAGAGAATGACAACCAAATCTTTATCCAACGGCACCCAATTAGGAACCTGCGCCTGAAAATCGGCTCTCTGAAAAGTAAAATGGCCAAAGGCCGCCATAATCATAAAAAGTCCTAATAGAATTCTAAAAAAGTTTTGCGTTTTGGTAGTTTGTATATTTTCCATCTTTAAAATAATTTGCTTGTGTAAAAATTTTCAATCAAATTTAAAACATTAAAAACTAAACTTCATTCTATTGTAAGCTGCAAATCGCTGCGAAATATCCATGCAGCAATCAAACTCTCCATCTTCTATTTTTTAAATTGTATTTTCGTTTGAAACTCTATAAATTAGAACGCGGATAAAACAGATTTGCTTTCGCAAAAACACAGATTTACACAGATTTTATAATCAAAAAAAGATCCGTAAAAATCCGCGCCAAAATATAGTTCTTTAATTACATCTAAAACCTCAAAATATATTTTATTAAATGAAAAAAATCCTTTTACTGTTTCTTTTATTGGCTCAAAACACATTTGCGCAAGATGAAGCTGCAAACACAAAATGCATCAGAAAAAATAGTATTTCAGAAAAAGAACGAGCAAGTTATTTTCCTTTTGCTGAGGCTTCGCAGGTTAAGATTATTTCGTTTAGAGATAAAGGAGATTTGAATGAAATGCCAGGACAACAATTGATACGTCATTTATTGTCTCTTAAAATGGGAAAAGATCTTTTTAATGAAGCATTGTATGACGAAACAGCCGTTTTAACTTCAGAACAAATCAATCAATTATCAGATATTATCTTTAACTTTTCTTATACAAAACTACCGATCGAAGACTATGATGTTTATTGTTATAATCCGCGAAACGCTATTTTCTTTCTTGATGCAGAAAATCATATTATCGCGTATATAGAGCTCTGTTTTGGCTGTAACAAATACAGATCCAGCGATAAGCGATTGAGTCTCGGCGATTATTGCACAGAGAAATACGACATGATTAAAGCCATTTTTGAAAAGAGCCATATTGTATATGGGATTTCTACTATTAAGTAAGTTTTCGGTTTAAAAACAAGACCTGATTCTTACTACATTTTATCTTGTTAATTTTTCCTTAAAAAAAATATTCTATAGGAATAATTTTCTTACCTAAATAATTTAACTTCGCACATCCTCAAATCGTTAACTTATTTAGAATCATGACTATTTTTAATTTTTTCAAAAAATCAAATGTAGAGTGTCCGCGATGCCTCGGAAAAGGTCTTGTTGACTTAGAAGATATCCGTCGCTTAAATAAACAATTAAAATGGGTTCCTGCCCCTTGCGCTTACTGTAATGGCGCTGGAAAAGTAAATAAAGAACTTCTTTCTAAAGTAGCGGTAGACTGCGCTTATCTCACTATTGATTTACCAGAATCTGAAATTGAAAAAATAAAGGAAGGGGACAGAGAAACGATCGAAAAAGGCAGACAAAGAGATCTTTTTGTAGACAATCTGATTCAATTTGTAGAACATCAGCATCTTTCTCATGACATGAATGTACAGGATATTGCCAATTTATATCTAAGTACAGAAGATGAAAAAGCAGCTTTTTCTGTAGATAAAAAAAGTCTGGTACTTTATATTCAGAAAATAATTGATTTAAAAAAACAAAGTATTCCTTAGATGAATTGGGTAATTAAGAATTCAGAGAAGCTAAGATGTCATACTGATTTAAAAGAAATTCTATTTCCGATTATAACCAATATTGAATCTTATAACTGGCTGTTATGCGATTTAGAATTTATTTCCAACAAAGAACTTCCTATTAACCATGACGAAGATTATTTTATTTTATCAAATAAGGAATTTAAAGAACTATTAGATTCTGAAACGCAGTTAATTTGGGGTGTAGTAATTGGCTTTCAATTCGATAAAGAAATAATTATCGATCAAAATGAATTGCCTTTTGCAGATGGAAACGATTTGGCTTGGATGAATGACCATTTTCAAGCTGCAAATTCTTTAATCGAAATTATAGCATTTGATAGTTCTTGTACGATCGTCAAATTTAAAGATCAAAAACTCTCTGATAATTTTAAGAACTATTTTGAAGAAGCATTTTTTTTATCTGAATTTGATTCTTAAATGATTGCCAGTACATAATTCAATAAATTTACCCCAAACCCTAAACTAAAATCACTAATGTATAAATTAAAGATGGCCGCATTGCTTCTTAAGCTTTTTAAGTCTTCATTTCTTTGCAAGATTAATTTTATAAAAAGAAAAATCATTGTGTTTATTGTTGCTTCAGCAGTAGAAAAATCAAGCTTTTTAGTAAAAAACACGTATAAATACGGGGTGTCAAAAATAAAATTAGCCGTAAAATTGCATCAAATAATTTTTATTTAAGGCGATAATTTCCTGCTGAGGTAAATTATAAATGCTGTCATTTTTTTTTGGAACAATTTAGTGAGGTTTTAATCGACGCCAACGATTAAGACCTTATTTTTTTGCAGCCTAAAATTTCAACGGAGAGAACAAAAGTTTTATCGCATAGTTCGCAAAGCTTTGTAAACTTTTTAGGAAAACTACAAGCCCCCAAAACTTTGCAAACTCTGCGTAATTCTTAACGCACTTTGCGTTTAAAATAATAAGCCAATAAAAAACAAATTTTTCCTTATTAACAAAATCCTCAGAGCAAGCAAAGTTTTGCGAACTTTTTAAACAAAAAACAAGAAATCAAAACTTTGCGGACTTTGCGAAATTCTTAGCACTCTTTGCGGTAAAAATCTCAAAGATCTTGTTATTTTTGTGCTTTATAAACGCCACATCTCTAAATTCTTGAAAACAAAAACAACACGAGAAAATTATATTCCGTTCAATAAGGAGTTCTTACTCGAGGAGCAGCTAAAAGCTTTTGGCGAAGACCAAAAAAAGATTGATGATTTTAAGAAGTTATTCGATATTGTTGAACATTATTATCACTACGAAGCTTTTAATCTTAATCGGAATTTAAAACAAAACTACGCCTTATTTGATCCCGATTTAAGCCCAAAAGAACGTGAAAATTTTATCGGAAAAAGTAATTTCAGCGTTTTCAAAGAAACCTTACTTCAGGTTTTAGAGCGCGGCAATTACATTCGTATCGATCAAGAAACTTTAGACGCTGCATTTGAGAATTCTGATTTGATCGGGTTGAATCTTTCTATCGATTTTAATGCTTTTAAGGATTACGAAATATACGTTCGCGGGCATCATAAATCAAAAGAAAAAATAACCAAATTCTGGTTTTGGAAAAAGGAAATCGAAATCGAATATTACGATCGTGTCTTGATTTACCTCAATTACAGCGATTCTGATTTTCTACAGGAAAAAAAGGTCAAACTCGGAAAAATGCCTTTTGAACCCGGATCTATTGGATTGAAAATCTTTAAACGGGTTCCGAAAAATGATATCGAAACGGTTTTTCCAAACGCCATTCCGAGAATGTCTACAAAAGACAAATTATTACTTTGGGTTCCAGGGCTTTTTGGAGGTATTTCGTTATTGAGCGCCAAGGTAATTCCGGCTTTGATTAATATGTACGATGCGTATGAAACCCGTGAAGCGATTGATTTATTAAACAGTAAAACATCTTTAAATCAAGGTTTAATTGCGTTGGGAATTCTATCTGCGTACTGCTTTAGACAATATAATAATTTTGTAAACAAAAAAATACGTTATTCTAAAATGCTCTCAGACAGTTTGTATTTTAAGAATCTCGGAAACAACAGCGGTGCTTTTTATTCTTTATTGAATTCTTCTGAAGAAGAAGTTTTAAAAGAAACCATTCTAGCCTATTCTTTTTTACATGAAAGCGAAAAACCATTGACGGCTGAAGAATTAGACCATCAAATTGAATCTTGGTTCGAAAATAAATTAAATACCGAGCTGGATTTTGATGTCAATGATGCCTTGGCAAAACTGAAAAGTATTGGTCTCGGAATTGAAAACAACGGAAAATGGACTGTTATTTCTTTAGAACAATCGCTTATTAAAATCGATGAATTGTGGGATAATGTTTTTCAATATAACGTTGCTCATTAAATGTAATTATTTGTATAAATATATTGCTCGTATTTTTGGTTTATTGATCCCTTTCGTATCAAGCTAAAAGAAATTTTGCTAGATTTACCTCAACTAACCTTAAAACCACAAGCAATGAGAACATTAGACCAATGGTTTGCAGAATATGCTGTAAGCCACCAAAACCCGAAAAACAAAGCGATCCATTACATTTGCGTTCCTGCTATTTTCTTTTCGATTGTAGGATTGCTGATGAGTATTCCGAGTGAGTTTATCTCTAATTCTTTAAAACTAAATGCTCCGATAATCGAAAACTGGGCATTTGTGGTTTTACTTTTTGTTCTTGTTTTTTACATCCGTTTATCGATTGCAATGGCAGTTAAAATCGCCCTTTTTTCTGTAATTTGTCTGGTCGTTAATTATTATATCGGTCAGTTTGTGCCTTTATGGATTTTCTCTATCGGCGTCTTTGTGATTGCGTGGATCGGACAATTTTATGGTCATAATATCGAAGGCAAAAAACCTTCTTTCTTAAAAGATCTTCAGTTTTTATTAATCGGTCCGGCTTGGGTTGCCGATAATTTGTTTTCTAAAAAGTAAAGATTCTTATATTTAGGCTTTACACTTTTATAGGAATCAGAAAGTAATCTAAATTGACTAAATAATTAAAATAAAATTATACTCCATTTTTTAAAGCACAACAAATATAAATGTTGTGCTTTTTTATTACATTTAATATCGGCATATCATTTGAATATCAACAACTTAAACTATTAACTTTAAAATGATATTTTATGAAAGTAACCTATTACGGTCATTCGTGTTTTTCTGTTTATGCGAATGGTAAAAATTTGTTGTTTGATCCTTTTATTACTCCAAATGAATTGGCAAAACACATTGATGTCGATGCAGTAAAGGCCGATTATATTTTTATTTCGCACGCGCATTACGATCATATTCTGGATGTAGAACGTATTGCTAAAAACACAGGAGCTAAAGTTCTTGGTAACTTTGAGATCTACAACTGGCTCTTAAAAAACGGAATAGAAAATGCGCATCCTATAAATCCCGGAGGTAAACTTGATTTTGATTTCGGAACTGTAAAATGCGTAACAGCACAGCATTCGAGCAGTTTTATGGACGGAAGTTATGGCGGGATTGCATCGGGTTTTGTGCTTACCACAACCGACGGAAATTTCTACTACAGCGGTGATACAGCGCTTACTTTGGACATGCAACTGATTACTAAATTTACCAAACTTGATTTTGCTGTTTTCCCAATCGGAGATGGTCTTACAATGGGAATTGAAGAGGCTGTAGAGGCTTCAAAACTAGTAAATGTCAAAAAAATTATGGGAGTGCATTACGATACTTTTGGTTTTATCAAAATGGATCATCAAAAGGCTTTGAATTATTTTAAGGCAGCCGATTTACAATTATTTCTTCCAGAAATAGGAGCCGTAATCGAGATCTAATTTCTCTAAATGTCGCTAAAATTACTTCGCATTAGCGAAATAAAATAGAATGAAATAATGCAAAACGACTTGAAATGTCTTGTGGCAAAATAATTAGCAAAGGGCATCAAAGTTGTATGTTTTTTAAATAATAACCAAAACACAAAAAATCAGGTATTTTTTTTTTTTTGATGTTTATAACTATTTTATTATGAGTGCACAAAAAACAAATGCTTCAAATTCGCAAACCGAATTTGCCGACGTTTCGGGCCGAAAAATTGCATATCGGTCTATTGGTTCTGGAGATCCGATTATTTTAGTAAACCGTTTTCGTGGAACTTTGGATACTTGGGATCCGTTGTTTCTTGATCTGCTTTCTGAGAAATACCAAGTAATTACTTTTGATTATTCTGGGATCGGGCATTCTACAGGAACGCTTCCGACAGATATTAAAGAAGTTGCCAAAGATGTCAAAGATCTTGCTGATTATCTCAAAATCAAAAAAACAATTTTAATGGGCTGGTCTTACGGCGGTTTGGTAACTCAGGTTGCTACACTGCAATATTCTGATCTTATAACGCAAACTGTTTTACTAGGAACAGGGCCTCCAGGAAAAAGAGTTGTGCCGTTGGAACAGGCTTTTCTGGATGCCGCTTTAAAACCGATTAATAGTTTTGAGGACGAAATTGTACTTTTCTTTGAGCCGTTATCTGAAGAAAGTAAGAAAGCCGCAAAAGCTTCTCACGATCGAATTGCGCAACGAATTGACGTTTCTAAAATTCCCTCAACAATGGAGGTTTTTCAACTTTACTTTGCCGGCGGAGAAGGTTTATCAGAAGACAAAGATGATTTTAGAGGAAAATTAAAAACGACCAAAACACCGATTTTGGTAATTTCTGGAGATCACGATATTAGTTTTGCCGTAGAAAACTGGTATCCCTTAACGCGAGAACTTCCCACCACACAATTGATTGTTCTGCCGCAGACGGGTCACGCACCGCATCATCAGAATGTGCCTTTGGTCGTTAATTATATCGAAAGTTTCTTGGAGAATACGAAATAAAACGAAATTTTCTTAGGAAAATAAATGGCTGCAATATGCTCCTTAAAAAAAGACAAATTAGAATAGATTCTTCTTTGTCTTTTTTTGTTTTTCTAAGTTAGATTGTTTCTGTTTTTATAAAAAACACCAGAAATTACAAATAAAATTATCCCGAAAAAAACAAAAAAACCAATCAGTGAATAGCGACTTTCTATAATATCTTCGTTGTAATCTTCTAAAGTTTGATAGGTATTGTTTTGATCTTTTAGTTCGACAATTGTTACCTCATAAGGATTCCAGTATTTCTCTATCAGGTTTAAATCTGGATTTGAAAGTATCTTTTTCTCAAAATCTTCTTTTTCAATTTTAAACGAAATAGCACTTCCTTTTTTATAATTTTCTGTTATTGCTTTATAGCGCCAATTTTTCTCAGTACTTCTTATTTTAAAATACTGCTTTGGATAATTTTCTAAAAAGATGTGGAGTATTCTTGTTTTCTTTTGCTTCTTAACCATAATGTCTTTTGAAAGTACACCATTGATTCCCACAATCTCATTGGTTTTAAGCGTTTTATTTTGAGAAATCAGAAATGCTGATAAGAAAAATAATATTCCTAAAATAAAAGTAACTTTTGCATATTTTAGAATCTGTTTATGTTCCAGCTCTTTTTCTACGGCTTCGTTTTTCTTTTTACCGTTTGTGAGTAGCTGTTTTATTTTTTCGAAATCACTATAATGATAACTATGCAGCCTATGTTTTTTTTGATCTTTTGTAATAAGAATTAAATCTTCCCAACTATCGTGTTTGCTCTTTTTTTGTTGTGAGACCCAGCTTTCAATATCATTCAGGAAAATTGATTTTTTTACAGTTCCAAAAATAGTTCTAAACTCTATTTTGACTGAATTATAAAACAAATTTGGCATTTGTATCAAAGCATAAGCAAAAATTAAAATCCATATGAAGAGAAGAGCCGGCCCAAGCAAAACACGCATTCCTTCTATTTTTTCGTCTGGATAATTACTTCCAGTCAAAATTGCTAAAAAAAGAAAAAATAAGATTCCGATACAGCAGATTACAATGTATAAGGTTTTCTTTTCGGCTTTAACGAGGTTTTCTTTCATTGTATAATTTAAGTTTCTAGGAAGAATTTGCTGACGCTAATGTAAAAATAAAAAACAAAATTGGGTTATATTAGCTGCTAACAAACCATGATTTATTCTAATTTTCTTCTGAAAAACACATGACTGAACCACAATCTGCCGCCTATACCAACCAACTTCAAAAACATTACGAAAACCATTTTGGTATTTCTGGAAAACAGTTAGTTTTAGAAAACGGACCAAAAGAAAAACTGCATCCTGATTTTTATGTTTTAGAATTTGGTCCGAATGAGCAGCACAACTTTTGGGTTTATTGTTCTTTGGGAATGTCGCTTGAAAGAGAAGACGATAATTTAATCGAGATTTTTGTGTACTCTCCCCGTCAGGATGCTGCACAAGTTGAATTGATTACAGTTTGTGCATCGTATCACCGCAATCGTATGCCTTTAAATCTTAATCACACGGTTAATATTGGAAGACCTTGGCTTGATAATTCTAAATGCGATCATGCTTTTATTTCGCTTCCTTATCTTGACGGTGAAGCTCTTCAAATTTTTAATTTTAATGATAAAACATACTATTGTAATTGGCTGATTCCGATTACAGAAAAAGAACGAGATTATAAATCTGAAAATGGCTCAGATGCACTAGAACAGCTTTTTGAAGATGAGCAGATTGATTATTTGAATCCAGATAGAGAATGTTTAATAAAGGGATAGGAAACAAAACACTTAAATGTGATTTTTTATGATGAAATTAAAAATCTTGGTATTGGTATTTTTCTGTTTTGGATGTGTCGACCACAATCCGAATAAAACGAATCTGTTAACAGATAAGGTTTCTTTAAGCAGTACTACCGATTTCATAAAAGCAGTAAATCATCCTTACTTTGTATCGACTTTTATTAGTAAAACGATATCAAAAAAAGACTTGGTTTTCTTTGATGGGCATCTAAATATCAAAAAAGAGAAAAACATCCCTAAAAACCAATATTTTATTGACTTAACTCAAGATCAATCAAAATGCTGTTTTAAAACTATTTTTACAGCCGTTTTAATATTAAAAACCAAAGCATACGATTTACAGATCAATTTTAATCATAATGTAAAAATCAAATTTTTGGGATATCAAGAAAGTAAAAACGAGATGGTATTTTACTTTAAAATGAATTCTGAGAATAATTCTAACTACCTTAACATCACTAAAAAAACAGCCAATAAAAAGTTTGTCTTTGAAATTACCGATTATTTAAAAATTAATGACAATTTGTATTAAGAGCAGATAAATCTTATGAATACTATCAAATTATTTGTTTTTGCATCTCTTGTCTTTCTCTCATTTTATTTTGATGGAATAGATAAAAAAATTATTGGCAATTGGGAATACCAATATTCTTTAATTGACAATAAGCCTCAAAAAATTGAATTTGATATAGTCTGTCCGGTGCAAAAAATGAGTTTTCAAAAATGTAACGATCAAAAAGACATTCAGAAAATGCCTGAAATCGTTAGAAACCTAAGAAAAAATAACCTGTTTAAAAACATCTCCTGCAAAACTTATAATAATGGTCAATTAATTCAAACCTATTTTCCAGTAGTTAGACGATTCGAAAAAGAAAAAGACACAACTTATATTATTGATAATTATGGAAATCGGTTAAAATCTGATTACTACATTGATAAAATCGCCAATGATACTTTAATTATTTATGATGGGAAAGTTTATAATATTGGTGAAAAAAGAAATTACAGTGTGAAACATATTTATGTAAGAAAACAATAATCTTTTGTACTAAAAGCAATTATTGTTTTCTAAATTTTATCTGCAAGGAATATCGTTTGTTTTATTTTTGAACTTAAAATGTAAATAAACACACATTACTTTAACCCCTTTATAAACTTTGTAATTTCTTTAGCTGCTCTTGCGCATTTTTATTTTTCGGATTCAGTTCAAATGCTCGCTTGTAATATTGTATTGCTTCTTTATAGTTTCCTAAACCGGCTAGTGTTTCTGCATAACTATCATAAGCATTGCCGCTTTTAGAATAAAGATCAACATTAAGTTTAAAAACTTTTAGGGCTTCTGTTTTTTTATCTTCACCTAATAATTTGTAACCATAATCATTGAGTTCATTTTCATCCAAGGCAAAATTAACATCTTTCTTTTTGAGATTTCCAGCCAATTTTAGTGCATTGTTATAATGCTCTTTGATAAGTTCTTTTCTTAATTTTCTAAGTGAAGGCGACCATCCGAAACCATTTGATTCTTTCATTTCTGGAATATAAAAACCTGCTATTTCATCTATAAAAAACTCGGGATTTGCGCCTTGAAAATTTGTTAGAACCACAATCGAAATAGCATCTTTTGGATAAACAAAAAAGGCAGATCTCATACCTCCTATTGGTGCCGCTGCCGGGTGCTCTGCTCTAGCTGCAATTGGCCATCCCATTGCATATCCATTAACCAGTTTGTTAAAACCTCGCGTACGTCCGTTGTTTAAAATGGAGGGCTGCCAAAGTAAATCTAAACTAGCTTTTTCCTGCAGCAGCGATCCGTTCTGCAATGCAATAATCCATTGCGCAATTTCGCCCGATGTAGAAACAATCCCTGCACAGGTTCTAAAGTATTCTGGAAATTTAAAAAAATTGTTTTGCAGCTCCTTTGTCGTTATCCATTTTCCGCCAGCAACGGCTTGTTTTGTATAAGATCCTGCTGCATTGGTAATAATGTCGTTAGAATCTCCAAAACGCGTTTGTTTCATTCCTGCTGTTTTAAACTGGCGGTCTTCAATAAATTTAGTAAAATGCATGCCGCTTACTTTATTAATAATACGGCCAATAATTACATAACCCGTTTGATTGTAACGAAAACGCTCTCCGGCAGCAAATTCCATCGGTAGTTTTTTAACCTTTTCCCAAGACGATTCTTCAGTATCGCCCAAGAAATTTTCGGAGAAATCAATAATATTTGGAAGTCCCGAAATATTTGAAAACAATTGTTTAATCGTTAGGTTTTTCCAGGCTTCAGGCAAATCATCCAAATATTTTGAAATAGGATCATTGGTATTTAATTTTCCTTCTTCCTGAAGCTGTAAGACCGCAACTCCCACAAATGCTTTGGTACAGGAATTAACAGCAAACATGCTTTGATCGGTAACCTTAATAGCGTTTTCAATATTCGCAAGTCCATAACTGCTTTGTTTGATCACTTGCCCGTTTTGAACGATTGCCAATTGCAGTCCGGGAATATGAAGTTTTTCCATTTTACTTTTAAGAAAAAGATCAATGCTGTCTGTTTGTTTTTGATTTTGTGAATGCGATGCAAAACTTATTAAAAAAGAAATTATAAGCGATTTTAAAAAATGTATTTTCATTATTTTGAATTTATATTTTATAGTATTTATGGAGTCTAAACTCTGGTTTTCATTACATTGAACTTGGTAATCTGTCGGCTTCTGTCTTATTACGATTAAAACGATAAATCACAGTTAGGTTTATATATCGGCCTTGCGGTTTGAATTCTGATTCTAAATCGTATGATGCCGTTTTAGTTTGGCTTTTTCTGATTTGAGAATCAAAAAGGTTGTTCACATTTACAGTCACAGACATTTTTTCTTGAAGAAAATCTTTACTCAAACCTAAATTTGCGCTGTACTGTGCTTCTGTAAGTGTTTGTACGCCTTGGTTTTTGCCGCGGTATCTGAAACTGAAATCTCCCGAAATAATTTTAGGGAATTTGATCACCGAGCGAAAACTAGACAGCCAAGTCTGATTTTCTGAATTGTATTGCACACCTTTATATTCGCCTTCTTGTTTAAAGTGATAGTAATTGAAATCTAAAGACAAACGCAGCCAATTGGTCGGATTATAGGTTGCTGCAACTTCTGCACCGTAACGATTTTCTGTTCCTAAATTTACCGGAGTATTTATAAAATAATTGTTATCGGTACGTTCTACTATGTATTCGAAAAAATTGGTTGTATGCTTGTAATAAATCGAAGGATTGATACTGAATTTCCCTGGTTTTGCTAAAACAGTAAACTCAAAAGAATCGGTATACATTGGGTTAAGATCTGGATTTCCGACTGTTAGATTTCTCAAATCTGAAAGTCCAGAAAACGGATTCAGCTGCCAAAATCTAGGTCGATTAATACGTTTGCTGTAGCTTAACTGTAAATCTGTTTTGGATGTCAAGTTGTACACCAAGTGCACGGTCGGAAACAAATTGATGTAGTTTTTACTGTTGTTAAAAGTGTTTTTTCTGTCTGAGATTTTGATGTCCGATAATTCAGATCGCAGGCCTAATAAATAATTAAACCGTTTGATTTTACTTCCAAATTGAAAATAAGCACTGTATAAATTTTCGTCATACTTTAATTTATTGGTAAACTGATTTTGAAGCACTTCATCCAAAATAGTGTAATAATCACTTCTTATGGCTCTTAAATCACTTCTAATTCCCATCTCAATCTTAGAGTTTTCACTAATCGGATTCACAAAATCCGATTTTATAAAAATATCATTACTGCTTTCAATATCATTAGTATACAAATTAGAAACTGGTGACTGGTCTGGAAAGGTTCTTTGCTGGTCAATGTATTGGTTTTCATTATCATTCCAGAATACATATTGCAGGCTCGAAGTCCATTTTTTGTCTTTTTTATCAAATGTTTTTGCATAGTTTAATTCTAAAACATTGTAAATCTGCGGTTCTACATATTTTTGAGATCTCGAAATAATACTATCCGCTGCATTGTTCACATCAGAATAGTTGTAATTGTATTGGATATTTTCTCTGTTGGTATTTTTAGAACGATAGTAACTTCCTGTCAAAGTATTTTTATCATTAATATAATAGTCTCCTCCAATGTAAATATTGGTAGTTGCATTGCTTCTTTTATTATCATCATATTGATTTAAAAAACTTGTAACACCATTATTTACGTTTCTTTGAAATTGTTTATTGTAACCATAGATGTTCAGTTCACGATAACCCAAATTTCCAAATAGGTTTATTTTTTCGGTTTTATAACTCACATTGGCATTCATATTATAATTTTCCGGATGTCCGATTCCAGCTTGAAGCGAACCGTTAAAACCTTTCAAACTGTTCTTTTTCAAAATAATATTAATGATTCCTCCCCCGCCTTGCGCTTCATAAGCAGCAGACGGATTGGTGATTACTTCTACTTTTTCGATATTGGCTGCTGAGATCTGCGATAAACCATTATTTGCCGCTAAAATGGAAGGTTTCCCGTTAATTAAAACCGTAACGCCGCTGTTTCCTCTCAAGCTCACAACGCCGGCAACATCTACATTTACAGAAGGAACATTGTTTAAAATATCGTTGGCAGACCCGCCTCGCGACAAAATATCTTTTCCGACATTGAATACTTTTTTATCCAATTTAAGTTCTACAGCCGATTTTTCTGCCACAACGTTTACTTCTTCTAATTGATTCATTTCTTCTTCTAAAGAAATATTTTGAACCAAATCCTGATTCAATTTAAAGGTTTCTGTAGTAAAGGTTTTATAAGATAGAAATGCCGCCTTAACTTGATAGTTTCCTGAAATGTTTTTAAAAACGTAATTTCCATTTTCGTCAGCAGCAGTTTCTTTTACTTTTTGAGAAGAAGACAATAAGATCACCGTTACGTATGGCAGAGGCTGTTTGGTTGCAGCATCTATAACTTTTCCTTTGATGGTAAATTCTGTGGATTGTGCAAAAGATGCGAATCCGAAGAATAATGCGAGTAGTAATTGGAATGGTTTCATTTTGATTGCGTTTAGAATTCGAAGCAAAACTCATTATTTATTCCAATCAAAATTCTTACGAATGATAGAAGGAGTATTCTAACCTATAAATAATCGAAAAAAGCCCTTATTCTGTGTTTATGTCCGATTTTTGCTTATTGGTATCTTTTTTTTGCACGTTCATCGACAATTCATTTCTCTTTACAAATAAATCGTAATTTTGACTGCATGACACCATTCGAAAAACTTATAAACTTCAGCACAGCTCATAGAATAACGACTCATGTTATTTTTTGGGTTTTTATTTTTACTATGTTTTTTAGTAAAAACACCTCTTCCAATCCTGAAGAATTAAAGATTGATATATTGTACACCCTATATTATGAGGTTTTTTCGATCATTGGAGCTTATTTTTTATCCTATAGAATACTGCCTCGTTTAATGACCTCCCAAAAACACAATTGGGTTTGGGCAGAATTCATTATAGGAAGTTATATAGTCTCAGTTATTGCAAGAATTACAATGGTTTATGGCGTAGAACCTATTACACGCAAACCGCCTTTTAATCAGGAATCGATAACAGAAATTGTCACAGATCTGCCTACATTGTTTGTCGGCTATCTTCTGCACATACTTTCGCTGTCTATATTCTTTATTTTTATAAAATTGATAAAAGACCAATACATCATTCACAAAAGATCTTTATTGCTGGAAAAGCAAAAAGCCGAAACGGAATTAAAAATTCTGAAAGCGCAATTAAACCCGCATTTTTTATTCAATACGCTTAATAATATTTATTCGCTTTCTGTTGTAAATTCTCCCATAACTTCGCAGTCAATTGCTGTTTTATCCGAAATATTAGATTGTATTTTATACCGTTGCAGCAGTACTTATGTACCGCTTACGCAAGAAATCACATTATTAGAGAATTATATTTCCCTTGAAAAATTACGTTACGATGATCGCCTAAGTGTGGTTTTCAATCATGAAATGGATCATAACGGAATGATCGCGCCTTTAATTTTACTTTCTTTGGTAGAAAATGCTTTTAAACATGGAGCTGGAGAAGATATTGGAAGTGCGCCTAAAATCGAAATCGACCTCAAATTACGAAACAATAATTTCGATTTTACGATTCGAAATACCATCTGCAAAATGGAATTTGAAACCGAAAGCGGCAAAATAGGCCTCAACAATATTATACAGCAGCTTGATAAAATTTATCCAGAAAATTATACTTTTAATGTCACAAAAACAGATCACGATTTTACTGCTGTATTAAAAATTAATCTTGCTTCACAATATAACTTAGCTTAAACAGATGAAAATAAAGTGTTTATTAGTCGACGACGAACCTTTGGCAATCAGCTTACTGCAAAATCATATTAGTAAATTAGATTATTTAGAAGTGGTAGCCACATGCCCAAATGCGTTAAAGGCGGCAGAAGTTTTAAGAACTACGGCTGTTGATTTGATGTTTTTGGATATTAAAATGCCTCAGATTACCGGAATTGATTTTTTAAAAACCTTACGAAATCCGCCTGCTGTTATTTTTACTACCGCTTATCGCGAATATGCACTAGAAAGTTACGAACTTGATATTGTTGATTATCTTTTAAAACCCATCACTTTTGACCGCTTTTTTAAGGCCACAGATCGTTATTTAAGAATCAGTGGTCCTGTGAACAATAAAATCATTACGCCAACGCAGGAAGACTTTATATACATCAAAAACGGACCGAAATTTAATAAAATCAATGTCGATTCTATTTTATATATCGAAAGTATAAAAGATTACATTATCGTGCATCAAAAAGACGGCGTTAAACTCAATGCTAAATACAAAATCAGCGATATTGAAACGGAACTTCAGGACAAAAACTTCCTTCGCATACACCGCTCATTTATCATCAATTTAAAAAAAATCACCGCATTTACAGCTTATGATGTTGAAATCGGTCTCATCGAAATCCCAATTGGAGCGAGTTATAAGGAATATGTTTTTAAAATGCTTAAGAGCAATTAAAAGAACACTGACGCAGACCATTCTAAATTTTTAATCCTCATTTTTTAAAGCTCAAATAAGAAAGAAGCAAAATTATTTGCAAATTGTTGTCGTGTATACTATATTTGCGACAACAATTTAATTTTAAAAAAATGAGAAAATTAACATTTGCATCACTACAAGTAAACAATCTAGAAGCATCCAAAGACTTCTACGAAAAAAAATTAGGATTTGAAATTGGAAACACCAACCCTCAAGCCTGTATTTTCAAATACAATCAAGGGCAGGCGAGTTTTGCTATTCGTACACCCTTAGAACCGATTGAAGGAAAAGAATTGGGCATTGGTGTGGCGCTTTGGTTTGCCGTTCAAGAAAATGTAGACGAATTAAAAGAGACATTTATACAAAATGGAGTAACTACAGCCGGACCAATTATCGAAACTCCATTTGGAAGAGCTTTTCATGTAAAAGACCTTGACGGCTATAAACTTACTTTTTTGGAAACCAAATAAAAATAGTTTATTGACTATTTAGAAAACAACTTCTGTATTACGCCCAATTATCATTCTGATGCCTATCTTTGAAAATCAGGAAACACGATTTTGATTTATTGTTGACACCAATATTAAACCTCATTATGTCTAAAGAAATTAATTTTCATTTTAAAAGTCCAAAAGACAGCCCTGGTTATCTGCTCGGACAACTTACCATGCTGTGGCAGCGTAAACTAAAAAAGGTTTTAGATCCATTAGATTTAACGCAGACTCAATTTGTGTTATTAGCTGCTTTGGGCTGGCTTTCTAAAAAAAATGATGCCGTAACACAAATCGACATTGCCAACCAAAGCAATTCGGACAGAATGATGGTATCAAAAGTACTGCGAACGCTTCAAGAAAAAGGCTTCATAACAAGACAAGAACATGAAACGGACACTAGGGCAAAAACGATTAAACTAACAGACTCTGGAGAAATCATTTTACAAAAAGCAATTGTTGAGGTAGAAAATGCCGATCTTGATTTCTTTTCTTCGTTAGACGAAAATCTCTCGTCTTTCAATTCGAATATGAGCCAACTTATTGATAAAAATAAAAATGAATAAAAAACACTGCTATAAGAGCAATAGTTTTTCTGATTTAGAGTAACTAAAAAAGCCTGAGAATTTATATTTTTCAGGCTCTTTTATTTTTATAATGAATTATATTTGTTATAGCGATAAGAAAGGGAATTCAGTTTTCTTTGCAAGATTTCCTTTTGATTGTAATGAAACGAAATATACTAACGTACTTCTTTTAAAATCGTTCTTTGTAACACATTCCTTTGTTTCTGAAGATGATGCATCAAAAAAAAATATGCTCAAATTGATTGATGAAAATTGCAATACTGCAATTAAAGAAGATTTTGATAGAAATTTGCTCTATTCGCAGAACGATCACTTAATTATCGTATTTGATAAATACCTTTAATCTTTTTTAATGAAAACCATTTCAACTTCACAGTATTATTTTTAATTGGCAATTTATTAATAAACTGCCAAAATAACACTGGTGTTTTTTTTCACCAAAACCTTTAGACAGATTAGAGATAGGCATGAAAAGCTACTGGCCACGTATCAACTTCATTGGCATCTAGGAACTAATTTAATGCTGTGGCATTATTACGAGATTTAGAATTTGCCCAATAAAAAAATACTGATAATGACAATACTTGAATCCTAAAAAAATAGGTGAATTTTCTTCAAACCAAGTACTTAATTCATCTTTATTTTTCATTACTCTTTATGAATTTTATCCCGTTATAGTTTCCAAATTAATAATGAAAATACTATTCTTTTTCTTTTTTTTACCTCTAAAATATATTGAAATTCAAAAAACAAATCGTGTTTTTCTTCTAAAGTTCTCTTTTGTAATACATTACTTCTTTTCATACTTTTTATCAGGAAAACATTTTTTTTGCAGGAAAAAACATATATTTGGTTCAAACTATTTTACCTGCCTAATGCATTATATTCCAGAATCTTCATACGAAGATTATTTAACCTACAAGATTAAGAAAGGAGACACACTATTTAGTGTTGCTCAAGATTTGGGCATTGAACCTTATCTTCTCAGAAGTTATCATAACCGATTTGTACCATCTACAAAAGACTTAATCGAAGCAGATTTTCCTCATCATCTCGAATATCTTATTTTGGAGCCTCAAAAGGCTGCACTTACTGATGAAGAAAAAGAGCAAAACCGAACAAAAATAAACACTAAAGGTTCCTTTAAACTTTCCCTTGACAATTCTCATATCAACAAGTCATACTCCGTTCTTTACTCTATTGAAAAGGGGAAAAATGTATATGATATAAAACAGGAATTCAATGTAAAATGGAGAGCTAAAAATGAGGATGGCTATTCTTTTTTTGAAGTTAGCCGAATTGGAGATCTTTATATAAATGACACACAAGCTTCTACAATGGCCACTGAAATTGCAGAAAAAGCTTCTGCAGCATTATACCCTCTATTGGTGGTGGTTGATCAATCTGGAAAATGGGTTTATATTAACAACTTCAACCAGATTGAAGAACGCTGGATTGAAACCAAAAAACAGATCCAAAAATACTACAAAGGCGAAATGGTAGAAAAATACTTTTCTATTTATGATCGGAATTTAGAAGACAGCGATTCCTTATATATTTCACTTTCAAGAGACTGGTTTCTTAATGCTTTTTTCAACGAAATTCATATTGAATATCCTTCCTCTTTGAGCATTCAGAAAGAACAGGAATTTCCATTCTTAGCTAAAAACGACAATCTTAATTTTAAGGTGGAGCTTAAAGTAGATGAATACTTAGACATCGACAATTTTTTAGTGATTGACGTCAACGGAAAATTAAATGACCACCGAACTAAGACTGATCTTGAAAAAGATTTAGGCCTGGCCGTCAAAGAATATTCCGAAGAAAAAACTACAGGCAATTACAGAGCAAAATATTTTCTAAATCCACAAAACCATATGCCTGAAGTAGTTTTTATAAGCTGTGATCTAGCATTAGAAACACCTCAAAAATTTTCGGTCACCATATCCAACAAAGACGATCAAAGAGAAATGAGAGTAAAACCCGCAGCTCAATTATTTGTTGAAGAAGTAGAACCTAAAAAGAAGTGGTGGCAATTTTAAAAATCAATTATGAGTGAAAAACATTTTGTAGTACAAGGCGCCACTTGCAAATGCAAGTTCAGCGAAGACCCTTCTAAGACTGATAAAATTAAAGTCAAATCACAAAGTAAACATTTTGGAAATGATAAAGAAGGTTCGAAAAAACTAATAGCCACATCGAAAGAAATTGGTCAGACTTTAGAAAAAAACACCTTTGGTAAATGCAAAAAACAACCTGTAGGGAACAGCTTTATGGTTTGCCAGGCCACAATTACAAAGTGGAGTGGTTTTTATGAAAAAGTAACTCTTAGCAATGAGGGTAAAATATTACTCGAAGACAGTAAAGCAACCTGCCCAATGGGAGCGCCCGATTGTATTGAAATTACAGATCACGGACAAACCGCAGAACCTGGCGAACAAAATTTTAAAAATACGGAACCTATGGTGCATAATCTTATAAACCCAATGGTTGATGTTAGAGATATGTATACAAAGGAAGCAAAGCACGAAGGAATAAAATTTGACTAATTATTGTAAAATGGCAAAAGGTGTTAAAAAAATAAAATGGACAGGAAAAGGCAAAGTAATAGCCAGTAAGTCTATCCCAAATAAAAAAGTGACTATTGATGCAGATCAGATTGTTTCTTTTGAAGTAGAGTCTTGGTATAATCAAACAACTGAAGAAGAAAAGAAAAAGAACCTAACTTGGATCTTGCAGGATCGAAAAAAACAAACCATTATTATTCAAAAAGTACAATCTGCAAACGTTCCGAAAGAGATTAATATTCCTAAAGAATTATGTGGCCCTTTTCAATATTATCTTGAAGCAAGTCTGGGAGGCAAAAGAGATTTTCATAATGAAACTGGTCTTTATATAAGTGGATATACTCCTGCAAAATTAATCAGCAGTAAATGGTCAAAGGATTATGATGGAAAAGACATTCGTAAAACTTATTTTTTTTCTTATGGCGAAAAAGTTTACTTAAATCTAAAAACCGAAGGTTTAAATGGTCATCAAAACTTGCAAATCTTAATTTTTAGACATCTTAATTTTCAAAAAGATCCAGCGGTTTTTAAGTATACAGACATACTGGTAATTGATGGAGAAATAAATTTGGAAATAACAAGCTCTTTTAATTGGTATACTGCAATTAAGGACATAAAGCAAACCGAAGAATTTTATATAAAAATTTATGACCCTGTTACTAAGGTTTATATTACTGACGAAAAAGGCTTAACAGATCATGCTACATTTTTAAGAATTAATAAAAAAATTGTTTCTAAAGAAATAAAACCTCCAACAAATTTATCTCCATTAAAAACTGGAGAACCAAATAAAAATAAAGCTAGATTTGAACTTTGCAAGTTTGAAACCATTTCTATAACAGAGCCTAAAAAAGCTATTATAAAATTGTTTAATAACGGTCAAAATTTAAGCAAAGTAACAAACCCAAAAACACTAATTTCAAAAACCATTTTATTCGAATTTGAAAAATATGAAATTACTGCAGAAGCCAAAACAATTCTAAACAATGTTTTACAGTATCTACTACAATCACATTATTCAACAATTAAAATTGATGGTCATGCATGTGTCATTGGCAAGGAACAATATAATCAAAAACTATCTCAGCAGAGGAGTGATGCCGTAAAAAAACTTTTTGTTGATGGCGGTCTGGATTCACGTCGTATTATTTCTATAGGCCGTGGCGAAGTAAATCCAACCGATGAAAAAAAAGGAAGAGATAATATAAAATACAAAAATGAGAAAGAATATATTGAGAATCGCCGTGTCGACATCTTGTTTGATTCTCTTGGTCACGATGCTCAAACTATATTATATGAAACTATTGCACCAAGCCATAGCCACAATATTACTATTGACATTACCGAATACCAAAACAAAGCCTGTTTTAGAGAACTAGGAAAACACAAAAAAAACATCAAGATAAGCTCGCCCGAATATAGCAAAGCAATAGATCAGGTTGCAGATAAATTAGATTTTGCTGTCAAGTCAGATTTGTCATGGATGAACCCTGCTCCTTTACAATATATATGGCCAAGGTATAATATAACGCATGTTTTAAATGCCGAAAAAAGTATGGATTCAGCTAACAGCTATTTTATTGATGTTCACTCTTGTAGATATTTTTCCAATGATGCTAATCATACTATTCACATAAAAGCCTACCCGGACATAAAATGGGCATTTGAGTTTTTCTTAAATCTTACTAATGATTTAAGTGTTAAATGGCAGAATCAAAATGACTTTAATGTTAAAGAGTTACAAAAAAAATCTGGTAAGATAGGTGCTGAAAAAAGATGGAAACAAAAAGATGCATCAATAGGTTTTAGTTTAAAAGCAAAATGGGATAATGATAAACAAAAACAAGAATTAACCGCCAAGTACGAAACAAAATTTAAAAAATTTTATGATGCTTTTAATTCGATTGGTGCATTAGCAGATGGTATTACAAACAAAACAAAGGGTACGATAAGTTCCAAGTCCATGAAAAATATTCCTGCAAGTTTTATTGTAAAGCCTCCTAATTTATCTTTTACTGGCGACTGGTTTTTAGATCATCCTAAAGACAATAAATCTATAATTGGTACCGATGTCAAAATAGGTTTACACGCGAAGCCCCTTATAGGTTTAGAGGTCACTATTGATTTATTAGGAGCAGCAGTTTTTATTGGGGGCTCTATTGTGGGAGCTGGACCAGGTGCTACAAGCGTGTATAATGCAATACAAGGACAACTAAAAAAAGGTGCTAAATTGGGGATGAAAAAAATGGAGTAAGCGCTAGTATAGACATCTATATGGATTTGATAATTACAAGCACCATAGCCATAAATACAGATATAGCATTCAACACGGCAGGAAAAGCAAAAGACGCAAAAGTAAAAATAGAAAATGAAACCAAACTAAAAGTAGAATTAAAAGTAGGTATAAAAATAAAAGGTGAAGCCGCAATTGTTATCATTAAAGTTAAAGCTTACTTTGAAGCATCAGCAAGTGCAGAAGCTTCCGTAACGTATGCCCATACTATCAACTATGATGAAAAAGGACTATACTACAGGCCAAAATTAGGATTTGACGGCATGGATGCTGAATATATCGTTAAAATTAGTGCAAGTCTTGCAATGAAAATAGCAAAAGACAAAAAATCTATTGAAGAAAATAGAGAAGGAGATTATAAAATCGCAGAGGGTAAAATAAAAGAGGTCATACCTCCTTTTGATGTTATAAAAGAATTAGAAGAATTATTTAACATAGATGCCAATATACCAATAATTAAAAATTAAAAAATGAAAAACTTAATATTATTATTTACAATTACTTTAATGATCACATCATGCAACTCTCAAACTGATTTAGAAAAAATAAAATTAGACACAAATGTTTCATCAATAGTAAAAGATTCTACAAAATTTGAAAAAGAAAATGATGTCATTTTCCCTTTTATATCTTATGAAACAAACAAAGTAAACAATTATTCTTTCGGAAAACTCAGCTTTACAAATTACAGAATTGAAGATACAGATAAAAATAGTTTAATAAATTACGAAAGTCGTATTTCCTTTTTTGTGGATAATTATGAGTCTAATAAGTTACTTGGTTTTGCAATAAGAATTGAAAAAGAAGACGAAGGAAACGATTTATTCAATTATGTTAAAAATAAGTTAGGAAAACCTCTCAAACAAAATGTTTATAATAAGGACAATCATGTCCAGTCAAGTTATTTATGGGATGACAAAGCCAGAAACCAATTAATTTATATTAAGCAAAACACTGAATACTTTAGTAACGAAAAAAATAAATTCATTTCTACAGAACTAGCTGTTTTCAAAAGAGGCTTGAAATTAAATCCTGATGAAGGAACTGATTCTCAGAAGATAAAAAATTTATTAGACGAAAATCCCAATGCGTTTGATGTTTTAGAAATTCTAAAAAATCGTTTTCAAAATTAAAACAAGAGACCATGAATCAAATATATTACGAATTAGATTGCAGTGCTTTAATGTGCTATTTTGAAATCAGAATTAATGATGTTGTTGTTTTTTCCTTAAATGTAGATGGTCAAGCTTCAATGGATATCCCAATAAATAGTGGGATATTAGAAAAAGGAGAGCAAGATATCGAAATCAGAGTTTTACCATTATCTGGAGGTAAGGAACTTCATAAAGAAGCTTACGTAAGATATAAAGTTATAGAATATGATGTAAGTTCTGGAGATTTTAAATTTATGCGACAATTTGAGAATTTTCAAACATCTCCTGTTCAAAAAAACATTCCTTTTCTCATACATAAAAGCGTATTTATAGCAAATGTATCTTATAAACTAGACGCATGGCAAAATGGTGTAAATTTAAAAGATGTTAGTTTTGATCTAAAAGAAGCTTTAATAAAAGAAGGCAACAAGCTTGTTGATATGTTGAACAATAAAGACTACAAACTCTTTATTGATAAACTATCAAAAAAAGAAAAAAACGTAGCAATTGCCATGTATCTAAATGCATCAGAATCTAAAAGCAGAATTTCACAAATAACAGATGAAATTGAAGAAGGTTTTAAAGCTGTACCTATTAAAAATGAGGTATATATTGAATACTCTGCTTATAACAAATTAGCAACATTAAAAAGATTAAATCGAATGCCTGCCTTGTATCTAGAGAATTCAAGAACAAATGAAGAAATTGTTTTGGATATACGTTTTTGTGGTTTTCCAGGAAAAGATCAATTTGAAATTTTTTAGAAAACAATTATCAATTCTCCTAGCAAAAAAAAATGAGGATACCTTTTAAAATCCAATCAATTAAACTACTGATAATGACATTTTTTTTGTCTATTCTATTCTCTTGTCAATCGAACTTATCACAAGAAAAAAAAGAAAAAATAAATAAAAAAGAACCTTTTTGGAAAATAAGAAATCAAACAATCGATAAGAACAAAAGTACAATGGAATATCCTATAAAAAAAGATACCTCAATTAGTAATGAAAAAAGATCAAACTACATATACATTCACAGTGCAGATTGTCAGTTTGAAGTATATATAAATGATGTGTTGTTAACTAACTTTAAAGGAGAAATGGCACGAAAAGGTGGCATTACAGGAGGTCATATTACAAACTTTTTATTATTAACTAGTGGTACTAACGAAATAAAAGTAAGAATGTATCCGCCTTATGGTGACAAAGTTTTTAAGATTGGAGCAGCAGTTGGTTTAGTATTTCAACATTTTAGAGATGGTAATTTTAAAACAACTGTTTATGATGAAAAAATGCGAGGTAAAGACGGAATCATTTTAGATCATTTCGACAAACAATGGGTTGGCGACAAAGGTGAATACGGTACTACGTCTTGGGTAGAAGGTCATTACGAACCAAAGACACCACTTCCATTAAAAGGATTACCCATTTATGAATGGAGAAGTACTTTTGAAGCCCAAGTTCCTTATGATTTGGTTGGTTGGCATAATTCTGTAAATCTCGAAAAAGAGCAAGAAGACGAAAATAAAAATATTAAAGCAGAACTAATTGCTGAATATAAAAAGGTACATGAAATTATAAAAAACAGAGACGTACAAGCCTATTTGAAATTGGTCAAAGAAAGGGAAGAATTACTGGAAAAAACAATGTACTATACTGAAAAAGACCGCAAAGAAAAAAGAAAAATGGCGGAGGAGTTGCTTAATGATGGTGATTATGAAATAGAACCTTTGTTCGAAGAAACATTTCAATTAGAATATCAAGGATATGGGAAACTTGCCACATTATTACACAAAGCTGATGGTGAAGGAGTAATTCGACTAAGAAACAAGAAAAATCCTGATGAAAATATTTATCTAGATTTTCTTTTCCAGCGAAAAGAAAAGGGAGGAAAATTAACTGTGATTTAAAATTAGATTTAATCAATGAAAAATTCCTTTTTACTTATACTTGTCGACATCTTACTGCAAATCTGTAATTCGCAAAAAAAGATTTAGCAAAAATCACTTTCACAGAAAAACAGATTTCATGAATTTTCAACAAGAGTTCTCCAATTGTAGAGCTTTCATTAATATCAAGAACATTTAAAATTACGGGAGTTTGATTGTTATCATCCAACTCTGAAAAAAATTCAATTTCGATCTCTTATACGCTTAATTATTTAAGTTTAATTAAATTGTCTGGCTAATATAAAAAAATTGCGATACTAAATTTCTCAAAAACTAGTACAAATATTTCATCAATAACAAAGTAAAATGAAAAACAGCTGAATATTTAAGGTATTATTAATTTAAAAATCCTTCACGGAGTTCGAACCGAAATTTGCCATAAACACTGGTTTTACGAAAAAATAGAATTTTCAGAATAATTTTCGAAGCATAAAAAAAGCCTGAGAATATAAATTCTCAGGCTTTTAAATTTTATAGTGACCGCGGAGGGGTTCAAACCCCCAACCCTCAGAGCCGAAATCTGATATTCTATCCAGTTAAATAATTCAATAATCTGATTTTTGATTTCTCAATTTAAGTTTTAGATTTCAAATCAGTTTTCTAAATCAGTAAATCTAAACTATATTTCGTTAATCTCGTTAAAATAAAAAGTTCCAAAGCTAAATAATTATATACTTTAGCATTTGAAATTACAAACAATTTTTCAGATTATAGAGAATGGAAAAGACTACGAATAATAGTGAAATAATTATCTATCAAAACCAAGATGGAAACATAAAAATCGATGTTCGACTTGAAGAAGAAACAGTTTGGCTTACGCAAGATCAGATGGCTTCTCTTTTCGGGAAAGCAAAATCAACAATAAGTGAGCATATTAAAAACATTTTCCTTGAAGGAGAATTAAATGACGAAGTGGTAATTCGGAAATTCCGAACTACCACTCCACATGGCGCTATACCAAATAAAACACAAGAATCTACAATTAATCTTTACAATCTTGATGTTATAATTTCTGTTGGCTACCGTGTGAAATCTCATCAAGGAACACAGTTTCGTATTTGGGCAACACAACGCTTGAAAGAATATATTATCAAAGGATTTGCTTTAAATGACGATCGATTTAAATCTGGTAATTCCATGAATTATTTTAACGAATTGCAAAATCGCATTCGTGAAATTCGAATTTCAGAAAAATTCTTTTATCAAAAAATCAAAGATATATATGCTACAAGTATTGACTACGATCCTAAAGACGAAAAAACAACTTCTTTCTTCAAAGTAGTTCAAAACAAATTACTTTGGGCAATTTCTCAAAATACTGCAGCTGAATTGGTTTATAGACGCGTAGATGCCTCTTTACCTCTTTTAGGAATGTTATCCTATGATAAAAAAGAGCAAAAAAATATTTCCAAATCTGAAGTAAGTATTGCTAAAAATTATCTGAATGAAGATGAAATAAAATTATTAGGCCTCTTAGTAGAGCAATATTTAGCTTTCGCAGAAACTATGGCGCAACAGCAAATGCCGATGTACATGAAAGATTGGGCTGCGAGGCTTGACAGCATTTTACAATTAAACGGCAGGGAATTATTAACTCATGCAGGAGTGATTTCGCACCAAATGGCAGTTGATAAATCAATACAAGAATATTCTAAATTTAAAGAACAGTACAAAAAAATAGAAATTGAACAAAGCTTAAAAGAAATTGAGGCTGACATTAAAAATTTAAAAAAATAAAAAGGTTCTAATCTCCATCAATCAAACTTGTTGACTAAATGTTGACTAAAACCTTTTAAAACCCTTTAAACACAAGTGTTTTAGTGACCGCGGAGGGGTTCGAACCCCCAACCCTCAGAGCCGAAATCTGATATTCTATCCAGTTGAACTACGCGGTCAGTTTATTTCTCATTTTAGATTATAGATACTGATTGAAATCTAAAAAATCTACACTCTAAAATCTAAAATTATTATTTACGAAAGTAACTTTTTTACAATTGTAGAAATAGTTTTTCCTTCAGCAGTTCCGCCTAATTGTGCAGATGCTAATCCCATAACTTTTCCCATTGATGCAATTCCAGAAGCGCCTGTTTCAGCAATGATTTTTGCGATTACAGCTTCTACTTCTTCTTCGCTTAACTGCGCTGGTAAAAACTTCTCGATTACTGCAACTTGTGCCAATTCTGGCTCTGCTAGATCGGGACGGTTTTGCTCTGTAAAGATTCTTGCGCTTTCTTTACGGGTTTTTACCAATCTTTGCAGCAATTTAATCTCATCATCTTCAGATAAATCTTCTTTTGATCCAGATGCAGTTGACGCTAATAGTAACTCCGATTTAATAGCTCTTAAAGCTTCTAAAGCTACAGTATCTTTTGCTTTCATGGCCGTTTTAATTTCGTCCATGATTTGTGTTTGTAAACTCATGTTTATATTTTATTTAAATAAGCGATGCTTATAAATTAATTATTTGATTGTTCAGACTTGTCAGGCTGAGTGTCCCAGAAACTTCGGGAGAAACCCACTCTAATAGAAAAGTCTTTCGACTTTGCTCAAGAAGACAATATTGAATTCAAATATCTCTTTTTAAAGTCAAATTTTTAAATTCTGTGCGAAGATAAAAAAAATAACCCGAAAATTAAATCCAATTTTCGGGTTATCCTTATAATTAAGATTGTAAAAAATTAATCTACGTTGTCGTGCAAAAATGAATTGTTTGAACGCAATTGCAAATCGTTGTTACTATCTGTTCCAACCGAAATTCTTGAATTTGTATTGTTTGATTGTGAATTAGACAAATCTATTCCTAATCTTTTGTAAGCCGGCTCTTTTTCCAGCTCATCGATTCTCGAAACGTTGTTATGGAATTTATAATTAAATTCTTTTAGTTTCTTTCTTCTTTCTTCAGCTCTCAATCTTAATGTCTCTTCAATAGTTAATTCTAGTGGAGAAACCTCAGAAGTAGTTGAAAAATCCGGCTGACTTGTAAAATCAACTCTTGGTTTCAAAGTAATGTTTAATTCCGCTGGAATCGTTTCTTCTTTTACTTTTTCAACTGGTTTAGAAGCGATTAAATCATTCTCAACCTCCATATACTCTTCTAGAGAATATTTTATGATTCCGTTGTCTGCAACCTCTGTAACGGGTACAAATTGTACAGGATCGTTTACTTTGATCTCACGGGTTTCGTTTGTCAATTCAAATAAAACTCTGTTGTCTTCAATAACCGGTTCTTTTTTCACAGGCTCTTGTCTGAACAAAGGAAGATCAAAAGAAAAAGTAGTCTGCTCTTCTTTTTCAAAAATTCTTTGCTGCTGCACTGGCTGTACTTGCTGTACCGGCACTTCTGGAGCAGAAATAGTAAAATCGATATCTGTTATTGGCGAAACGATTTCAAAAGTTACATCTAGGTTTTTAATAAACTCAGACATTACTACCAATTCATCCTGATTGATTGCTGGAGCAACAGCTTTGATCGGAGTTGAAGTTGGAGCAAATGTTTCATCATCATCCACTAATTCAAAAACAACTTTTTCTTCGGCTTTTGCAGTTGGTGTATCTGTTGTTAAGTCAAAAGATGTTAAAGGTCTGTTTGTTAAATTATGAACACTTCTCTGCTCATCTTCTAACGTATGAATGATTTTTTTAGGTTCTGTATTTACAATTTCGTTTTGTTGTTCAACATCAAAACCTGTAGCGATAATAGTTACTGCAATAGCTTCACCAAGAGTTTCGTCTTCACCAACTCCCATGATGATATTAGCATTGTAACCTGCTTCAGCCTGAATGTGATCATTGATTTCTCCGATTTCGTCAAGAGTAATCTCATTTGTTCCAGAAACGATAAGCAACAATACGTTTTTGGCACCTGTAATTTTATTATCGTTTAACAACGGAGAATCTAAAGCAGAAACAATAGCGTCTTTTGCTCTGTTTTCGCCTGTTGCTACAGAAGATCCCATGATAGCAGTACCGCTGTTTGCCAAAACAGTTCTTGCATCACGTAAATCGATATTTTGAGTATAGTGGTGCGTAATTACTTCTGCAATACCTCTAGAGGCTGTTGCCAAAACTTCATCCGCTTTTGAGAATCCTGCTTTAAAGCCAAGATTTCCGTATACTTCTCTTAATTTGTTATTGTTGATTACAATTAACGAATCGACTTGCTTGCGCAGTTTCTCGATTCCAATAATTGCCTGCTCCTGACGTACTTTCCCTTCAAATTGAAACGGAATTGTCACGATACCAACTGTTAATATTTCTCTTTCTTTGGCTAATTGAGCGATTACAGGAGCAGCACCTGTTCCTGTTCCTCCACCCATACCTGCAGTAATGAATACCATTTTAGTATTTTTATCCAACATTTTTTCAATATCAGAAATACTTTCAATAGCCGACTGCTGTCCAACATCTGGATTTGCTCCTGCTCCTAATCCTTCAGTTAAATTAAGTCCTAACTGAATTTTGTTAGGAACTGAACTGTTTTGAAGCGCTTGCGAATCGGTATTACAAACGATAAAATCAACGCCTTTAATACCTTGTTTAAACATATGGTTGATGGCGTTACTTCCGCCTCCTCCAACACCTATTACTTTGATTACATTTGATTGATTTTTTGGTAAATCAAATGATATACTTCCAAATTCTGAGTTGCTCATCATCTTTTTGGTTTTTTGAAATTCTTATTTAGTACATTTTTTACCTCTTGACTTGGGGCAAGTAAGTAATCCTTCTCTTTGTTATTCTAATTATTCTGCGTTGTCTAAAAATTCTTTGATTTTATCAACGTATCGATCAAAAAATGATCTTCTTATTTTGGTTTCAGTAGATTCTGATGCCGCCTTTTTGGTTCTAACTTCTCTAGGCTCTTCTTCAAAAGCTTCTACTTTCTCAACGTAATTTTCTTCTACTTCGTATCGCTGCACTTGCGGAGTTGGTACTGTTCTATAAACCACTTTTGGCTGTTCGTTCACCAATTCCATTCTCACAGCACTCTGCGAGTTGTTTTCGATACTGTTCATTACCAAACCAACGGCTGTTGCGAACAAAGGACTTGAAATTTCTTCACTAGAATTTCCAGCCAAATGTTCGTTCGGGTACCCTATTCTGGTATCCATTCCTGTAATGTATTCTACCAATTGTTTAATATGCTGCAATTGCGCGCCTCCGCCTGTTAAAACAATTCCTGCAATTAGTTTTTTACGAGGATCTTCATGTCCGTAAGCTTTAATCTCAGCAAAAACCTGCTCTACAATTTCCACTACTCTTGCATGGATAATTTTTGATAAGTTTTTTAATGAAATCTCTTTTGGTTCTCTTCCTCTTAATCCAGGAATAGAAACAATCTCGTTGTCTTTATTTTCTCCCGGCCAAGCAGATCCAAATTTTACTTTTAAAAGCTCAGCTTGTTTTTCGATAATCGAACAGCCTTCTTTAATATCGTCTGTAATCACATTACCGCCAAACGGAATTACCGCTGTGTGACGGATAATGCCATCTTTAAAAATCGCCAAATCTGTTGTACCGCCACCTATATCGATAAGCGCAACACCAGCTTCTTTTTCTTCTTGGCTAAGAACAGCATCTGCCGAAGCCAATGGTTCTAATGTTAGTCCAGACAATTCAATTCCTGAACTCTGAATACATCTGCCCACGTTTCTAATAGAAGAAGCCTGACCAACGACAACGTGAAAACTAGATTCTAATCTTCCGCCGTACATTCCGATTGGTTCTTTTATTTCAGACTGCCCGTCGATTTTAAATTCTTGCGGCAGCACGTGAATAATTTCTTCACCAGGAAGCATTGCCAGTTTATTGACCTGATCAATTAATTGTTGAATATCATTTTCACCGATTACCTCTTCAGGATTATTTCTGCTGATGTAATCTGTATGCTGAATACTTCTGATGTGCTGTCCGGCAATACCCACAACCACATCCTTGATTTTGTATCCTGAATTATTTTCTGCTTCGATTATCGCCTGCTGAATCGATTGAATCGTCTGCGTAATGTTGTTTACAACTCCTCTGGCAACACCCAAACTTTTGGATTTACCAATGCCCAAAATCTCTAACTTACCATATTCATTTTTCTTGCCAATCATGGCAACGATTTTGGTTGTTCCAATATCTAGACCTACTGCAATATTATCTTTTTCCATTTTCTATTATTTAGTGCAAACTACTTGTTCCGTAAACCTAAGGTCAATTTTTTTGTATTTGTATAACGAACTGTCTAAAACTGCTTTTTGAAAAAACGCTTTATAGTTTCTAAATTTCTTGTCAACATTCATGGTTCTGCCAAAATCTATGAAGTAATCAAAGTTTCGGTTAAACATTTTTAGGCTGCCATTGGGCATAATTTGTATAGCAATGATGTTTTTTTTCAAAAACGCATCGTCATAAATTGTGCGAAATAAAGCAGCTAAATCTTCGTTATTTTTTTCATTAATTGCCCCTGAAACAAGAGGAACTCGCGCAGTGAAATTGTCTGACAAAGGCATTTTATTTCCCTCGTAGTCAATATAAAAAGAAGCGGCGCCATCATAAACTCTTGCTATGGGCGTTTTCTGTTTTACTACTGCTTTTAGAACTCCGTCGATACTTACAAAAACATCCGACTTCTCAATCATGTCTTGCGAATCGAGGGTTTTCTCTATCTTATTCAAATCTACTTCATCTTTTCTAATACTGGAAGCGTCGCGTTTATTTTCTATTAACAATTTATTAACCGACTCAGGCTTTACAAAAAGAGAATTTTCTCCTACAAAAACCACCATCGATTTCTTTAATTTTCGATCGCCGTTTCGGTGTTGTGCGAATGAATATAAAAAAAGCGCTGCTCCCAAAATGAGTACCAAACGTATATTTGCCCAATTAAATATTTTCATTTAAAATCTTTTTAATTGACGGAACCATTTCTCCTAAATCACCAGCTCCTATTGTCACAATTATTGGCGCATCACTGGCTTTAATCTGCCCCAATAAATCACTTTTTGCAACAATTTTTTTATTCGAATTTGTCATTTTACCTAACAGCCATTCTGAAGTTATTCCTTCCATCGGAAGTTCTCTTGCAGGATAAATATCCATTAGAAAAACTTCGTCAAACTGAGACAAACTCGCAGCGAATCCGTCTGCAAAATCTCTAGTTCTGCTGAATAAATGCGGCTGAAAAACTGCTAATACTTTTCTGCCTGGATAAAGCTCTCTAACCGCCTGATGAACAGCATTTATTTCTGTCGGATGATGCGCATAATCGTCAATATAAACTAAATTTTCAGTTTTAATTTGATATGAAAAACGTCTTCTGATTCCGTTGAACGAAGCAAGAGCTTTTGCAATAGCATCGGTCGGAGTGCCATACGTTTTCGCCATACCAATAGCCATTAACGCATTCATTAAATTGTGTCTGCCAGGCAGTCCAAAACGCAGGTCTTTTATAATTTCTGACGGCGTCTGTACATCAAAAACATAACTGCTGTCTTCTATTCTAACATTAAATGCTTTATAAGCTGCATCTTCATTTACAGCACATTTTATTCCGTCTAACGGCAGTTCATTTGCAATGAAGAGTTTATTTCTATCTTCTACTTTCGAAGCAAATTCTCTAAAAGATTCTTCAATTGCGTCGCTTGTTCCGTAAATATCCAAATGATCTGCATCCATAGAAGTCACACAAGCAATATCTGGACGTAAATGCAAGAACGATCTGTCAAATTCATCTGCTTCTACAACGGTTACCGTTTTTCCGCTTCCAATTAAATTAGAATTATAATTTTCGACAATGCCCCCAATAAAAGCTGTTACGTCTGCCCCGCTTTGAAACAAAATATGCCCCAAAATACTTGACGTTGTGGTTTTTCCATGCGTTCCCGCTACTGCAAAACAAAAAGTATCTTTACTTATAATTCCCAATACTTCCGCACGCTTTTTAACTTCGTAATGTCTTTCAATAAAGTAATTCCATTCTGAATGTGTTTTTGGAACAGCAGGAGTAAAAATCACTAATGTATTTTCTACGTAGTACTCTTTTGGAATTAAATTGATATCGTCTTCAAAATGAATATCAATACCGCTTTCAATCAATTCATTGGTCAGCATAGACGGCGTTTTATCGTAACCAGAAACCTGTTTCCCGATAAATTTGAAATAACGTGCCAGAGCACTCATTCCAATGCCTCCAATACCAATAAAATAAACGTTCTGTATTTGATTTAAATTCATTTTTTAATGCTGTTTTTTCAGACTTTCTACTCTTTCAATTTTCATAAGAAACTAATTACTAAACTCTTAGAACTCAAAGCCGTTTTTCAGTCTAAATTGCCTAAAATAAGTTTCTGCTTTATTTTTCGTGTTGTATAATTTTCTTTAAAAGTTACATTATAACAACTTTTTAATTTCTGCTACAATCTGCTTTGTTGCATCTGGGCGAGCCAGTTTTTTGATATTTTCACTCAATTGTTTTTGCTTTCCCTGATCTTTCAGCAACGCTTCAAAAACAATGCTAAACTGACTGTCTAATTCAGATTCTTTCAACAAAACCGCACCTTTAGCCTCTACAATGGCCTGAGCGTTTTTGGTCTGATGATCTTCAGCAACATTCGGAGACGGAATAAATATTACTGGTTTACCCACAATACATAATTCTGAAACCGATGAAGCTCCTGCACGTGAAATAATTAAATCCGACGCTGCATACACAAAATCCATTCTTTCAATAAAATCAACCACTTTTACATTGGGCTGATTGTATTTTTTATAATCTTCAAAATATAGTTTTCCGCACTGCCAGATAATTTGAACATCCTGCGAAAGAAAATTTTGCAATTCTTTTTCAATTAACTGATTGATTCTTCTTGCTCCTAAACTCCCGCCTAAAACCAACAATGTTTTTTTGTTAGGGTCTAAATCGTAAAAAGCGACTGCTTCATCACGTTTGCTTTCAATATCAATTAAATCCTGACGAACCGGATTTCCTGTTAAAACAATTTTTTCTTTTGGAAAAAACCGTTCCAAATTCTCATAAGCCACACAAATCGCATTGGCTTTTTTACTCAACAATTTGTTGGTAATTCCCGGAAAAGAATTTTGTTCCTGAACCACGGTCGGAATTCCAGCCAGACCTGCCGCCTGTAACAAAGGGCCGCTGGCAAATCCTCCTGTCCCAATAACCACATTGGGTTTAAATTGCTTCACAATGCTGCGTGATTTACTTAAACTGTTTAAGTATTTCAAAGGAAGCATCATATTATCTAACGTTATCTTTCTTTGCAGACCTGCAATCCAAAGACCTTTAATTTCATAACCTGCCTGAGGCACTTTTTGCATTTCCATTTTATCTTTGGCACCTACAAAAAGAAATTCTGCATCAGGAAATTGTAATTTTAATTCGTTAGCAATCGCAATTGCAGGATAGATATGTCCTCCTGTTCCGCCGCCGCTAAGTATGAATTTATAATTTTTCATTTTTCTAAAAATTACAATGTTTAATTTTTTATTTATTTAAAACCGCATGCATCGGATTTTTTGAATTGTCTTCGATAGAATACATTGCTTCCCCTTCGTAGATTTCCTCTCTTTCATCAGCAGGTAAATCTTCTTCTGCCAGTTCTTTATCAATTAATCGCTGCAATGCTTCTTTGCGTTTTTCTTTCTCTTGTTTCTCTTCTGCGATTTCTTCTTCTTTTCTCGTTACACTAATAATGATTCCCAGCGAAAAACAAGTCATCCAGATCGAACTACCTCCAGAACTTATCAGCGGAAGCGTCTGCCCTGTTACCGGCAATAATTCTACTGCAACTGCCATATTAATCATGGCCTGAAATATCATTGGAAACCCCAGCGCTACTACCACTAATTTCCCAAAAAGGGTATTGGCTTTATGTGACGCAATCACAAATCGAAATAGAAGCAGTAAATACAAAATCACGATCGATACTCCTCCTAATAAACCATATTCTTCTACAATGATGGCGTAAATAAAATCGGAAGATGATTGTGGCAAAAAGTTCTTTTGAACGCTTTTTCCTGGTCCTAATCCTCCAAATTGTCCAGATGCAATCGCAATTTTTGCTTTTTCAATCTGATAATCGTCTTCATCTGGTTTGTCTGTGGTAAAGTTTGCAATACGACTTTCCCATGTTGACACCCTGCTGAAGAATCTGGAATCTGGAAATGCTTTGGCCACTAAAAGGAAAAACGCTAACATCGCAATTCCAGAACCTATAATGAACCCAATATATTTTAATGGATATTTACCAATAAATGTCAGCATCATAACCATTGCAAAAATCAATGCCGTGGTCGAAAAGTTGGCTGGCAAAATCAAAATCAATGTGATAAAAACCGGAATCCAAAGCTGTATAAATGAGGTTTGAAACGGTTCGTTTTCTTCTTTCTTTTTAGACAAATATCTTGCTACATAAATAAACAAAACGCTTGCCGCTAAAGTTGAAGTCTGAAACGTGATCCCGATAAACGGAACCTGAATCCAACGACTTGCGTTTGCACCAGCAATCACTGTACCTTTCAATAGTGTGTACAACAACAAAAGCCAGACTATTGGAAGCGCAATCTTCGAAATCGCTCTAAAATAATGATACGGTACTTTGTGAACCCAGTAAATAATCAAAAATCCGATACAGATGTGCGCCAAATGTTTGACCAAATATCCCAGTGTATTTCCCGTTCCATGCCCGATATAAGCCAAATTACTACTCGCACTAAAAACAGGCATAAACGAAAACAGCGCTAATAAAGCCACGAATGACCATATTACTCTATCTCCTTTTAATTTGTTTACTAATTCCTTCATGTTTTTAGTTTCAGGTTTCTTTGTTTCAGGTTTCAGGTTCCCACATAACGTGAAACTTGAAACTTGAAACTATTTTTACAAGTTATGTACCGCTTGCTTAAATTGCTTTCCTCTGTCTTCGTAGCTTTCGAATAAATCGAAACTTGCGCAAGCCGGAGACAACAAAACAGTATCGCCTTTTTCTGTTAATCTTTGAGCTGTTTTTACAGCATCGTTCATATTGTTTACTTCAACCATAATGTCCACAACGTTTCCGAAAGCATCAATTATTTTTCTGTTATCAACGCCCAGACAGATAATTGCTTTTACTTTTTCGCGCACTAAAGACATTAATTCGTTGTAATCATTTCCTTTATCAACACCTCCTACGATCCAGACAGTTGGAGCATTCATACTGTCTAAAGCGAAGAAAGTTGCGTTTACATTTGTCGCTTTTGAATCGTTGATGTATTGTACATTTTGTATTTTTAATACTTTTTCTAAACGGTGTTCAACACCTTGGAAATTAGATAAACTTTCGCGGATTGTTGCATTTCTAATCTGCATCAATTTTGCTACCGAGCTTGCTGCCATTGCGTTCTTCATATTATGTTTTCCTTCTAACGCAATGTGTTCTGTATCCATTGTAAACTCTTCTTGGTTGATCTTTATTTCCATTTTGTTGTTATTTATAGAAGCTCCTTCGTCAAATCTTTTCGTTAATGAAAAAGGAATTAATTTTGCTTTTGTTGTGTTGTTTTTTAACCATTCTACACTCGCTTCATCGTCTGCATCATAAATCAGATAATCGCTTTCGGTCTGGTTCATTGTGATCCTAAATTTCGAATCAATATAATTTTCATACTTATATTCATATCGATCTAAATGATCTGGACTTATATTGGTTATTATCGCAATATCCGGCCGGTATTCTATTATTCCATCGAGCTGAAAACTGCTTAATTCAAGAACGTAGGCATCGTATTTGTTTTCGGCCACCTGCCAGGCAAAACTCTTTCCGATGTTGCCTCCCAAACCAACATTTAATCCTGCCGATTTTAGCAGGTGATGGGTCAGCATTGTTGTCGTTGTCTTACCATTGCTCCCGGTAATTCCAATTGTTAATGCCTCTGTATAAGGTTTTGCAAATTCAATTTCAGAAATTATTTTTATTCCTTTTGCCAAAAGTTTTTTTACTATCGGCGACTTTTCTGGAATTCCCGGGCTTTTCATTACAACATCAGCATTCAATATTAAATCTTCTGTGTGCTGCTCTTCTTCCCAAGCAATTTTATTAATGATAAGAACTTCTTTATAACTCTCTTTTATCTTTCCGAAATCAGAAACAAAAACATCAAATCCTTTCTTCTTTCCGAGGATCGCAGTTCCAACACCGCTTTCTCCTCCACCAAGTACTACAAGCCTCATCTATCTTAATTTTAAAGTAATAATTGACAAAATGGCCAGCATTACAGCAACAATCCAGAAACGGGTTACGATTTTACTTTCGTGATACCCTTTTTTCTGATAATGATGATGCAAGGGTGACATTAGAAAAATTCTTCGTCCTTCTCCAAAACGTTTCTTGGTATATTTAAAATAACTTACCTGTATAATTACCGAAGCACTTTCGGCTAAGAAAATTCCACAGAACAATACAATTAATATTTCTTTTCGAACTGCAATTGCTAAAACTGCAATGATTCCGCCAATGGTCAAACTTCCCGTGTCTCCCATAAATACAGACGCCGGATAAGAATTGTACCATAAAAACCCAATCAAAGCACCCACGAAAGCAGAGATAAAAACCGTCATTTCTCCCGAATTTGGGATGTACATTATATTGAGATAATTTGAAAATATAATATTCCCTGAAACAAACGTAAATATCCCGAGCGCGAGGACAGATATTGCAGAGGTTCCTGCTGCAAGACCATCAATTCCATCGGTTAGATTGGCTCCATTTGAAACTGCTGTGATGATAAAAATTACAACCGGAATAAAAATCAGCCAAGCCCATTTTTCATATCCGTCTCCCATAAAAGACAATATTTCTGCATAATCAAACTCGTTGTTTTTTACAAACGGAATTGTAGTTGCTGTTGACTTTTCCTCAATCGGAGCAGGTAAAATTACTGTTGTATTGGCAGCGGCTTTAAAAACATCTGTACGACCTGTATCTGTTCTTACTGTAACCGCAGGATTAAAATAAAGAACTGCACCCACCACAATACCTAAACCAACTTGTCCAAAAACTTTAAAAATACCTTTTAGACCTTGTTTGTCTTTTTTGAATATTTTGATGTAATCGTCAACAAAACCAATTGTTCCCATCCACAAAGTGGTAACAATAAGCAAAACGATATAAATATTATGCAGACGAGCAAAAAGCAGCACAGGCAGTAATGTTGCGAAGATGATGATTAAACCACCCATTGTTGGTGTACCCGCTTTTTCATTTTGACCTGCAAGACCAAGCTCACGTACTGTTTCACCTACTTGCTGACGACGCAGAAAGTTGATTACTCTTTTACCGTAAATTGTTGACAAAAGCAGCGAAAGCATAAATGCCAAAGCCGATCTAAATGTGATGTACTGGAAAACTCCTGTCCCCGGAAGATCTAATGTCTTGTCAAAATATTCAAATAAATAGTACAGCATATATTTTTATTTTTTAAATTCTAATTTGAAATTCCAAATTCCAATTTTTCTTGTGGTATTTGAACTTAAAAATTTTTTGTTACTTGTTTAGTTGCTCTAAAATTTCTTTTACCGTTTCCATATCATCAAAATGATGACGAACTCCTTTTATTTCCTGATAGGTTTCGTGTCCTTTTCCTGCAATCAGGATAATATCTTTAGCTTCTGCTAACTGACAAGCAGTTTTAATCGCTTGCTTCCTATCGGTAATTCGAAGCATTTTTTTATAATTCTGAGGTTCCACTCCCTGCTCCATTTCATCCAAAATCACTTCTGGGTCTTCGTTTCTAGGATTATCAGATGTTAAAATTGCTTTCGTACTCAGGTCCGAAGCAATCTTGGCCATTATCGGACGTTTTGTTTTATCGCGATTACCACCGCAGCCGACAACTGTAATCAATTGTTCGTTTTTGGTGCGAATGTCGTTTATGGTTTTCAAAACATTTTCTAAAGCATCTGGTGTGTGTGCATAATCCACAATCGCCGTAATGTTTGCATCAGAAACAATATATTGAAAACGACCCGAAACACTTTCTAAATCAGACAGTAAGCGCAACGCTTCAAGACTGTCAATTCCAAGCTCTACAGCCGTACCATAGATTGCTAAAACATTGTAAGCATTAAAAGTTCCGATTAGTTTTACCCAAACTTCATTGTCATTAATTTTTAACAATAATCCAGACAATTGGCTTTCTAAAATCTGTGCTCTGTAATCTGCATAAGATTTTAAAGCATAAGTCAGTTTTTTAGCTGCTGTATTCTGCAGCATAACTGGTCCATTTTTATCGTCTATATTGGTTAAAACAAAAGCGGTTTTTGGCAGTGAATCAAAAAATGATTTTTTAACGTCTCTGTATTCCGCAAAAGTTGGATGATAATCTAAATGATCGTGCGAAAGATTTGTAAAAATTCCGCCAACAAAGTGCAATGCTTCGGTACGTTTTTGATGAATTCCGTGCGAGCTTACTTCCATAAAACAATGTGTAACTCCAGACTCAATCATTTCATTTAAATAATAATTGATGGTAAGAGAATCTGGTGTTGTATGCGTTGCAGGATATTCTGTATCATTAACCATGATTTTTACCGTTGACAGCAAACCAACTTCAAAACCTGCTTTTTGAAACATCTGAAACAATAAAGATGCAATTGTTGTTTTTCCGTTTGTACCTGTGACACCAACTAATTTTAATTTTTCAGAAGGATTTCCGAAATAATTAGCTGCCATAAAAGCCAATGCTTTATTGGTATCTTGTACTTTTACATACGTAATGTTTTCCTTTAAATCTTGAGGAAGCGTATCGCATATAATTGCAGAAGCACCCAATTCTATTGCTTTCTCGATATAATCGTGACCATCTGAAAGCGTTCCTCGAATAGCTACAAAAACATCATTCTGTTCAATTTTTCTTGAATCAAAATCAATTTTATGAATAGCGATATCTGTCGAACCTTTTACAGATTCAATTGATGCTTTATATAATATGTCTTTTAATACTTTCACGATAATTCTAATACAATTGTTGTGTTTTTGCTAATACTGGTTCCCGCTTGAATCGATTGATTTTTCACTTTCCCCATTCCATTTACTCTTACTTTCAAACCTAAATTTTCCAGTAAAGCAATCGCGTCCATTCCCGGCATTCCTTTCAAATTCGGAATCTGATTTGTTTTTCTATTTGCCTCAGCAGTATATTTGTTATAACTGTAATCCTGTTTTGGAATTACAGCATCTAATTTTTTAATTTTATTGGTTGAAGGCGCATCGGTAAAAATCTTTTGTGCGATTCTTTTAAAAACCGGCCCGGCAACGTCTGCTCCGTAATAGTTATTCTTAGAGGTATTAGGCTTATGCACCACTACTATACAGGAATATTTAGGATGTTCTGCTGGAAAATACCCTACGAAAGAAGACGCATAATACAAATCTGATTTTCCTTTTACTCCTCCATAATTCATTTGAGCAGTTCCTGTTTTTCCTGCCATCGAAAAATCTTTTGAATACAACTTAGAACCTGTTCCTTTTTTAACCACATTTAATAAAACAGCTCTTATTTTTTTTAGCGTTTCAGGCGAACAAACCTTCGGATTGATTACCTCGGTATCAAACTTTTTAATCGTTTTATTCCATTCTTTAATTTCCGATACAAATTGCGGCTTTACCATCACACCATTATTGGCAACTGAATTGTAAAAAGCCAAAGTCTGCATTGGTGTAAGCGAAACATTGTAACCAAAAGCCATCCAAGGCAGTGTCGTTCCCGACCAGTGTTTGTCTCCAGGTTTTGGGATATAAGGTCTTCCTTCTCCTTTAAAATGCAATCCTAATGTTTTATCTAATCCCCAACTTTTGATATGATTTACAAATTTTGACGGGTTGCTCTTGTAATTATCATAAACTGCCTGAACCATTACGGTGTTTGACGAAAGTTCGAATCCGCGTGCCAAAGACACTTTTCCGTAACCTCCATTGTGCGAGTCCCTAACGCTGCGTCCGTAATATTTTACCACTCCGCCGTGACTGTCGTAAACCGTACTGGTATCTGCTACTTTATCTTCCAGAATTGCCATTAAATCAACCAATTTAAAAGTCGAACCTGGCTCGTGAGATTCAGCAATAGCGTAATTTGTTGTTTCGTAATACGATCCGTCTTCTGCTCTTCCTAAATTAGAAATTGCTTTTACGTAACCCGTTTCTGTTTCCATTACCACTACACAACCGTGGTCTGCTTCGTAATCCTGCAGTTGCTTTAACAAAGCGTGATGTGCAATATCCTGAATAAATACATCTATAGTCGAAATCACATCAAAGCCATCAATAGGATCTACTTCGTTTACATCACGAATAGGTTTCCACTGTCCTTTTGCAATTTTTTGTTTTAGAATTTTACCATCTTTTCCATTCAAATAGCTTTTAAAAGCCCATTCGATTCCTTTTCCTACTTCTACTCCAGTTTCTGGATCAATACGGTCATAACCAATGGTTCTTTCCGCAATTTTCCCGATCGGGTGTTTTCTAACGGTTTCCTGTTCTACAATAATACCGCCTTTAAAAGCGCCTAATTTGAATAACGGAAAGCCTTTAATCTTTACATATTCAGTATAACTCAGATTACGAGCAATCAAATAATAACGATTTTTATTGGCTCTCGCTTTTCTTAATTCTTTTTCATAATACCCAGAAGGTCTGTCTAAAACAGTTTCTAGAGAATCTGATAATTGTTTTACATATTTCTCGAATGTCTCCAATTTTGGAGCTTTGGCATCAAATCGAATCTCATAATTCGGGATTGATGTAGCCAGCAAACTTCCGTCAGCAGAATAAATATTTCCTTTGTTTGCAGGAATTACAAAGTTTCTAACGGTACGCTGTTTTGCTAGTTTTCTGTAATAATCTCCCTGCACCCATTGAATATTGGTTAATTTAACAACAATAGCAATTGCCATCACAAAGATGAAAACTGCTACGAGGTAAATTCTGTAGGATATATGTTTATCTTCTACTGCCATATTCTTTTAAAGAAACTTTTTTCTTCTGCTTTTTTAACTTCTATTTTTATTGGAGGAACCGTTGACGGAAAAATTTGTTTTTCTAACATTTTATCCGAGATTGTCGATTCCATTTTTAGCTTCATCAATTCAGAACGTCGGTCTACAAATTCAGATCGCAGCTCTTTTACATCATTGTTTAATTTTGCAATTTCAAAAACCTTTTGTTCGTATCGCTGTGTATTTGCAATCATCAAAATGGCCAGCAGAATTATAAAAACAATGAAGCGCCAGTTTTTTACTGCATCTTCATGAATCAGAAATCTTGCTTTTAATATGCTGAATACGCCGCCTTTCATTTCTACCTATATATATTATATCTTTTCTGCAATTCTTAACTTCGCACTTCTGGCTCTGTTGTTGATTTTAATTTCTTCGTTATCCGGAACAATCAGTTTTCCGATGGTTTTAAATGGAACTGAAAAATTTCCGTAAAAATCGCGTTCCGGTTCTCCCTCAAACATTCCGTTTTTAATAAATCTCTTTACCAGCCTGTCTTCTAAAGAATGGTATGAGATTACTGAAAATCTCCCCCCCGGTTTTAAAATTTCTAAAGACTGCTCAATAAATTCTTTTAAAACATCCATTTCCTGATTTACCTCAATTCTGATTGCCTGATAAATCTGAGCCAGAATTTTGTTTCGAACTTTCTCCGGCAGATATTTTTTAAGCACTTCTTTTAATTCGTCTGTTGTTTTGATCGGAAACTCTTTTCTCGCTTCCACTATCGTTCGTGCCAAAACCGGTGCATTCTTCAACTCCCCATAATCAAAAAAAACACGACGTAAATCCTGTTCTTCATATTCGTTAACCACACGGTAAGCATTTAAATCATTTTTTTGACTCATCCGCATATCGAGTTCGGCATCAAATCGGGTAGAAAAACCTCTCTCTGGAACGTCAAACTGATGAGAGGAAACTCCTAGATCTGCTAAAATTCCGTCGACCTCTTTTACTCCATGAAAGCGCAGAAATCTTTTTATGAATCTAAAGTTTTCATTTATTAAAGTAAACCTTTCGTCTGGCAGTGCATTAGCAAGGGCATCTTCGTCCTGATCAAATGCAAACAGCTTTCCGTTTGGTCCTAATCTTTTTAAAATCTCTTTTGAATGACCACCGCCTCCAAACGTAACATCTACATACACTCCGTCTGGTTTAATATCTAAACCATCAACTGTTGGATGAAGCAAAACCGGATTATGATATTCCATTGTCGTCGTCATTAATATTTCCCATTACTTCTTCGGCTAAATCTGCAAAATCCATATCTTCGCCGCTTATTGATTTTTCGTATAAATCCTTATCCCAAATCTCTACAATATTAACCGCCGATGAAAAAACGACATCTTTAGAAATACTTGCAAAAGTCACTAAGTCTTTTGGTACCAATAATCTTCCTAATGCATCAACCTCAACCACTTTAACACCAGCAGTAAATCTTCTAATGAAATCGTTGTTCTTTTTTACAAAGCGATTAAGCTTGTTGATTTTTTTCATCATTAAATCCCATTCTTCCATAGGATACAACTCTAAACACGGTTGAAAAACAGAACGCTTCAAAACGAATCCGCTTTGAAGAGAAGCAGTCAATTGCTTTTTTAAAGGCGCAGGCATCATCAGCCTGCCTTTAGCATCGACTTTACACTCATATGTTCCAACGATTGTGTTCAAAAAAAACTAGTTAACATGTTATACAGCAAAAATATAAAAAATATTACCACATTTTACCACTTTATACCACTTTGTTAATAAGTTTAACCACTTTACCCCCACATACACTAATTCGTAATCAATCAATACTTTACACATTAATCAGCGTTGAAATAAATTCTTTTAACAATTATAAAAATTGCATACTAATTCTCTTAAAAAACTAACTATAACGTAATAGATTTAACAATTTAGAAATATACCAAAATCAGTTTTAAACTCTGATTTTTAAATACTTATAAATTCTACTCAAATTATCTAGTTAAAAAATGGCGGCAAAAATTCATTTTTATGTAATTAACCCTATATTTGTCGAAATTGAAATTGGCATTAGATTAGATGGACAAACACTATAAAAAAGAAGGCAAATACAGCTATTTTGAAGCTGGCGAAGGAACTCCAATCGTTATCCTGCACGGATTAATGGGAGGACTTAGTAACTTTGATGGTGTAGCACAATATTTCCCAACAAAAGGATACAAAGTTGTTATTCCGGATTTGCCAATATATACGCAGAGTATTTTAAAAACCAACGTAAAAAGCTTTGCTAAATACGTTAAGGATTTTATCACCTACAAAGGTTTTGATAAAGTAATCCTTCTAGGAAATTCTCTTGGAGGACATATAGCGCTTTATCACACAAAACTCTATCCTGAAAAAGTTGCAGGACTTGTAATTACCGGAAGTTCTGGTCTTTACGAAAGCGCAATGGGAGACAGTTACCCAAGAAGAGGCGATTATGAATACATCAGAAAGAAAGCTGAAGACGTATTTTATGATCCTAAAATTGCTACTCCTGAACTTATTGATGAAGTGTACGCAACTGCCAATGACCGTATCAAATTAATCAAAACCCTTACGATTGCCAAAAGTGCAATTCGTCATAATATGGCCAAAGATTTACCAAAAATGGATGTAGAAACCTGCATTATTTGGGGTAAAAATGACTCTGTAACACCACCAAATGTTGCTGAAGAATTTGATAAATTATTACCAAATTCAACACTTTATTGGATTGATAAATGTGGACACGCAGCAATGATGGAACATCCAGATGAATTCAATGAAATTCTTGAAAAATGGCTTACTGAAAAAAAACTATAGCCATTAAAACTTATTATTTAGGAGGTTTTAAAACGAAGAAACATGAAAATTAACACCGCCGAATTTATTATCAGCAATTCTGTTGTAGCAAAATGTCCGCCAGAATTTTTGCCCGAATATGCTTTTATAGGAAGATCAAACGTAGGTAAGTCATCATTAATTAATATGCTTACCAATAATAAAAACTTAGCCAAAACATCTGGAAGACCAGGAAAAACACAGTTGATTAATCATTTTAAGATTAATAACAATTGGTTTTTGGTGGATTTACCAGGTTACGGATATGCTAAAGTTTCAAAAAAGACAAAATCAGTTTTCCAGCAGTTTATTACCGATTATTTTGAAACCAGAGAACAATTGGTTTGTGCTTTTGTTTTAATTGATATTCGTCATGAAGCTCAGAATATCGATATCGAATTTATGTCGTATATGGGCGAAAGCGAGATTCCGTTTTGTATTATTTTTACAAAAGCAGACAAAATCAGTAAAGTAAAAATTGATTCGCATATTGCAGCTTACAAAAAACAGATGTTTGCCAATAACTGGGCCGAAATGCCTCAATATTTTGTAACCTCATCAACAGAATCAATTGGAAAAGAAGAATTGCTTTCTTATATTGACGAAGTAAATCAGGAAGTTTTTAAGAACAACTCGGAATTCTAGTTAGGCTTAAATTCCAATAGCAAAAATCCCAAATTCCAATTTTTACAATTGAAATTTGGGATTTTTTATTGAATTTTGAAATCCTGTGGAATTCTTAATATTGAGATTTGAACTACTTCACCAAATCCAGTTTCTCTGCAAAATAGTCACAGAAATCTTTCATAGTATCTGCCATTTTTTCGTCGTCTGTTGCACGTTTAAAAGTGTCTGACATGGCTACTAATGTCTGGTGAAAGAAAATCTTCATTTCGTCTACCGGCATGTCTTTTGTCCAAAGATCGATACGCATGGTTTCTTTTGCTTTACTGTCCCAGATAGAAAGCATAATTGCCTTTGCCTCTTCTGCCTGTACGCCGCCGTCCTGAGCACTCCATGTTAGTTTTTCTGGAACGCGGTTTTCGTCTAATTCTATATTGAATTTAATTTCTGAGTTTATTGTGTCTGCCATTATTTCTTAGGTTTATATTTTGATTTTTCGAAAATTTCTTTTGCTTCTGTTTTAAATAATTCTGCTAAAGAAACCGTATTGTTTTTCATGTAAGAACGTACGATCTGCCAGCCTATCCACGCTCCTGTTCTGCCTGGTGAATCATTGTCTATTTCTAAATAAAACTTAGAAAAGGGAGCTGGCGTTATAAATCGGGTATTGAGTTTTGGATCTACACTGTACAGCATTTCATTTTCTAAGAAATAACGCCACATATAGGCTTCATTTTCTTCGCACCATTTTAACTGTTCTGGAGTGTAGCCCATTTTTTCTGGATCTGTATAATTGGGCAGTAATAAATCTTTTGCGTACAATTGCTTTCCTTCAAAAATCATCTGCGAGAGCAGTGTTTTGTCTGAAGAGTTTGGAATATTTCGATATGAAAAACTCGAAACAACATCGGGCATGATTTGTCTTTCCTCAAAATTCTGTTTTAGATAATTTGGAAATTGATAAAATTCGTGCTCTTTACCCAAATACAATTCTAAAGCAACAATTACAAGACTGTCTGCATAAATTGCTTTTGCAGTATAATCCATTTCTCCGATAACTGTAATTACTTTAGGCGTTTTTGTTTTAGGGAAATAATACTTTACGTGTTGAAAAAGTGCATTAAACTCCTGATGAACAGGCTCAAAGTTTCCGTATTTTTTCTGCACTTCTGTATAAACTTCTTTCCAGATTGGTTCCTGCATTTTCTGGATCCAGACTTTATCATCTGTTCCTGTCGGAAAAAAGAACGGATACTGTTTTTTTACTTTAGCAAGATCTTCTGGTTTGGTTTCAAAAAACACTTTATCAAAGCGTTCTACTGCAACATTAACCGGAATTTCTTCTACTTCTTTTTCTACCTTAGATTTTTGATCACAAGACAAAAAAAACAGGCACAGAAGCACTGCAAAGCGATATATTTTCATTTTATTTTAATTAGATTTGTGTTACCAGAACTTAAAGTAAATGTATACTTCAAATAATTCTGCAAATATACATCCCTGCATCTTAAAACTTAAACAATTATGGCTAAAAAAAGCACAATTCAGACAGAAAAAGTAAATACGCATATTGTAGAGTGGCTTAAAAATTATGCGGCTAATGCAAAAGTAAACGGATTTGTAATCGGAATCTCAGGAGGTGTAGATTCTGCTGTAACTTCAACTTTATGTGCGCAGACAGGACTGAAAGTTTTATGTGTTGAAATGCCGATTCATCAGGCAGAAAGTCAGGTTAACAGAGCAAAAGAACATATTGAGCAATTGAAAAAACGTTTCTCCAATGTTGACAGCGTGCAAACAGATTTAACTCAAGTTTTCGAATCTTTTAAAAGTGCCGTTCCTAAAACAGAAGACGAAGCAAAAGTAAGTTTGGCTTTAGCAAATACTCGCGCACGTATCAGAATGACCTCTTTATATTATTTAGCAGGAATTCATGGTTTACTTGTTGCCGGAACAGGAAACAAAGTTGAAGATTTTGGCGTAGGTTTTTACACAAAATATGGCGACGGCGGCGTCGATTTGAGTCCAATTGCAGACTTAATGAAGTCAGATGTGTATGCTTTAGGAGCATTTTTAGCAATTCCGGAGTCAATTTTAAGCGCTGCACCGACAGATGGTTTATTTGGAGATAACCGAACAGATGAAGACCAATTGGGCGCAAGTTACGATGAATTAGAATGGGCGATGTTAGCCGCGGAGTCAGGAAATACGGTGGCTGACTTCGATGGGAGAGAAAAATCTGTCTTTGAAATTTATAAAAGATTAAACACCAGCAACAAGCATAAAATGGATCCAATTCCGGTTTGTTTGATCCCAAAAACGTTAAAATAATTTTTTTAACATTTGTCTGCAATTAATTACAGAATTTATTTATTAATTTTACAGTTCCAAAAACATGAACAATTCTAAAAAAGGTAAAAATTATGATTAAAGTATGTCTAGCAGACAATCATCCTGTTACGCACTTTGGTGTAAAGTCTTATTTTAAAGACCACGATCAAATTTCAATTGTTGCCAACGTAGGCAATTTTTCAATGGTTAGAGATATTCTTCAGACGAAGGAAATCGACATTTTAATTCTAGATCTAGAATTAGAAGGCCTTTCTAGTATCTTTGAGATCAAGTCAATCTTGAAAAATTTCCCAAAAACAAAAATTGTTATTTTTAGTGATCTTGCTGAGCAAATGTATGCTCCAAATGCAATTAAGGCAGGAGTTTCCGGGTATGTACACAAAACAGAAAAACTTGAAACATTAGGTCATTCTATTATTAAAGTACACGAAGGAAAGATTATCATCAACGAAACAGTACGCAAAAACATGGCACTTATTGCTAAACAAAGCAAAAGTGAGCGTCTTTACAGAAAACTTTCTAACCGTGAAATCGAGGTTTTACGTTACTTAAGTGATGGTAAGAAAAACAATGAAATCTCTAAAATCTTAAATCTGAACGAAAAAACGATCAGTACTTACAAACTAAGATTATTGACTAAATTAAATGTTACTAATTTAGTTGACTTAGTAAACAAAGCGAAGACTTTAGAAATTATTTAATTACAATTCGATTATCTTTTTAGTAAATCGAAAATTTAATAAAAACTCTATCTGTTTTGATTTTTCAAAATAGGTAGAGTTTTTTCCTTTTTAAGGGATTATTACAAAAACCTATTGACCAGTAAAATTGGAACACAAAAAATTTTAAATCAGCAGTATTTCTATAAACACAAAGTTCGAAAAGCTTTATCTGAAGCTTTCCGAACTTTGCGTTTTTATAAAATCTTTTAAATAAAACTTGCGAGCTTTGCGGTTCAACAATTAGTCTTGATCTTTTTTTATTAATGATAAGGAACGACTACACGTCCTAATTTCTTCGAAAAATTATTCAAGAGTTTAGAATAATCTACAACCATCATTAAAACTTCGGAATTATCATCCTGCGGATCTGTTAAAAGCGAGTTTTTTAAGTCTGCTATAATCGCTGAAACCAAGAACCATCTTAAAGAAAAAATACTATCTGAAACATTTTGTTCAATGGTTACATTTTTATGTTTCGGAAAAATATTCTGTCCTTCCCAATTATGAATGACTACTTTTTCATCTTCCATCAAAATATTGGTTACTTCCTGCGCAAATTCTGGCTGCAAATGCATCAAATATTTATCAAGGCTAAATATTTCGTTTTGATTATAAAAGTCAATGATATTGGTATAAATACTCTGAAACAACGCATTGGATAATTCTACCTCATCTTCTTGAAGACTCAGATATATTTTCTCGTACACTTTATATTGGCGTTTTTCAGAAACTTCTTTGATATTCCCTTCTTCATCGGCTTTTAAGAAAACATCTTCAAAACTTTCTTCCACACTTCCGTACAAAAGCAATATCTCAATAATTTTTCTTTCAAAACCGTAGAGAATATCTACTTTTTCTACCTGCTGCTCTTGCGGATATCCCGAATATTCTTCATAACCTTCCGGCGGTCCTGTTCTTGGATCATCTGGATCTCCACCAGAAAATCCAGTATTTTTTGGCGGCTGATTATTTCGAACAACTTCAAACGGTTTTTGTTCCTGTTTTTGCTTTTTATTGGCTTCTGCAATATCTTTTTGAATCAGCTGCGCGAGAGTACTTACCAAAACCTGTTCCGAAATATCCATAATTCGGGCACATTCCTGAATATACACTTCACGCTGGATACGATCTGGAATTTTTGAAATACTGGTGACCATATCCCGAATCAGATCGGCTTTTTTTATAGGATCGTTCTTGGCTTCATTCATTAAGATTGAAGCTTTAAATTGTATAAAGTCTTTGCTGTTTTCTTCTAAATAAGCCACTAAATCATCGTGAGAATTTTTACGGGCAAAACTATCAGGATCTTCTCCTTGAGGAAAAGAACAAACACGAACATTCATTCCTTCTTCCAGAATTAAATCAATTCCTCGAATGGCAGCTCTTAAACCTGCAGCATCACCGTCAAAAAGAACTGTAATGTTTCTGGTCAGACGATTTATGAGACGAATCTGGTCTGGCGTTAAAGCGGTTCCAGAAGACGCTACAACATTTTCGATTCCGGCTTGGTTAAACTGAATTACGTCTGTATAACCTTCTACTAAATAACAATTGTTTTGTTTCGCAATGGCCTGTTTTGCCTGAAAGATTCCATAAAGCACTTTACTTTTATGGTAAATATCACTTTCCGGCGAATTCAGATATTTTGCTGCTTTTTTATCGTTTGTCAAAATACGTCCACCAAAACCTAAAACGCGGCCAGACATACTTTCTATAGGAAACATTACACGGCCTTTAAATCGGTCAAAAGGGCGGTCTTCTCTCGGAATGGTCAAACCAGTGCTTTCTAAAAACTCTAATTTATAACCTTTTCCCAGAGCTTCTTTGGTAAGCGCATCCCAAGTTTCTGGAGAATATCCCAGACTGAATTTTTTGATTGTTTCGTTGGTAAAACCTCTTTCTTTAAAATAAGAAAGTCCGATTGCTTTTCCTTCTTCTGAATTTAAAAGGGTTTTATGAAAATAGTCTTTTGCAAATTCCGAAACCAGATACATACTTTCTCTAACATCCGTCATTGCTTTTTCCGCATCGGTCTGTTCGGTTTCTTCAATTTCGATATTGTATTTGCGTGCCAGATATCGAATGGCTTCTGGATAGGTAAACTGCGAGTGCTCCATTAAAAACTTAACAGAGTTTCCTCCTTTACCTGTACTAAAATCTTTCCAGATTCCTTTTGCAGGCGAAACCATAAACGACGGCGAGCGTTCGTCTGAGAACGGACTCAATCCTTTAAAGTTACTTCCTGCGCGTTTTAAATTCACAAAATCGCCGATAACCTCCTCTACTCGAGCAGTTTCAAAAACAGAATCTATGGTGCTTTGTGAAATCAAAATGTAAAATATTTTTTAGCGTTGAGAGCTTGCAAAAATACGCAAATCCTATTGGAATTTTAGTGCTTTTTAAAACAAAAAAGCATCTCTTTCGAAATGCTTTTTTTTCACTAACTAAACGATCTGTACTTAATTTAAATCTACTCGAAGACCTAACGATATGTTATTCTCTTTGACTAAATTATCCTGAAACAACGGGTTCAAATCATACTTAAAATACAAACTCAATTCTCTGTAACCAATGTAAGAACTCAGTCCGTAAATAAAATTATTTACATTATAATCTCCTTTTATAGTGGTTTTGTATTTTAAATCTTCTTCTTCGAATTTCAAGATTTGTTTTGATTTTACATTGATTCCCGCATAACCTCCAATTCCGAAACGGAAACTTTTATGGGTTTTAAAATACGTTTTTCCATTCTTTTCAATTGGTCTCGTAAAATCGAATTCTAAATGCACTGGTGCAACCAAATACACATTTCTAAAACGAGACTCATTCAAATTAATCTGATTTTCTACCAAATTGGTCTGATCACCGTCTACTACAAAACTTCTGTTATTGGTCGGACGAATATTATTATACATTAACGAAAGCCCGTATTTTGCGTGAAGCAGATTGTCATTTTTCATTAATCTCGAATTATAAGTAAAACCCCATTCGTAAAAATGTGAACCTATAAAACTGTAATTAGAATCCTGAAGTTTGCCATCAGCCAGCATATTATTCAAGCCCATTGCAAAAACGAATTGAGATGTCGTTCTTTTTTCGCTGCGAATAGAATCTTTATGATGTTTTATATCTTTCCATCGAATCATATAAACTTTAGACGAATCTTCTTTAATTTTTCCGTCCACTTTTTTCTGAACCAGATCATTCAGTTCATTCTGAGCCTGAGTCACTTTTTCTTCAATAATTACAGCTCTTGCTTCTGCCAATTCCTTTTTGCGTTTATCGGCTTGTTCCTGCGTAATTTTCCCTTCAGACAACTGCACATTCACAGCTTCGACTTCTTGTTTTAAAGTTTCTTTTTCTTCTTTGGTGATTTTTTCAATCTTATTAGCAATTCGTTTTGCCTCAGATTCAAAGGTTTCCTGCCCCACAACTTTACTTACTAATAAAAAGAAGAAAAGAATGAGATAAATGGTAAAATTTTTCATGATTGATTGTTTAAAATTTGATTGATGATTGATTGATAATAATTGTAATTGATATTGATATTGATATTGATATTAAACTTCTTTATTCCTGTTTATTCCTATTTGTCACAGCAACCTTAACTTCCTGAAAATTCTTATTGACTTTTGTGATCATTTTTTCTCTAAAAGAAAGCTCTAGTTCGCCATCTACCTGATTAAGCAAATCCGAAGCATTGATTTTTACTTTTGCTTTTTTTGCCTTGCTTTCAGCTATAACTTTATTTTCAGCTATTTCTAACAACTGGTCAACATTTTCTTTTTTAGGTGTTTCGGCAATTACAGTTTGATTGTTTACTGGTTGTTTTGATTGATTGTTTTGATTGATGATTGAAGACTCCGCTATTTGATTTGATTCATTTTTAAGGGTTTTATTTATAGTTCGATTACTGATTTTTTCTTGTTTAATTATAGTTTTCTCAACGTTTTTTTCAGAACTCACAATTACAGTTTTCGTCGAATCAATATTATGCACAACTGGCTCAGTAATTGATTCTTGCTGCATTTCTTTTTCTACAACAACTGTTTTTGGTGTTTCAGCCGTATTGTTGTTTTGATTGAAAAAGATAGTTCCAGCCAAAAGAAATCCGACGAAACTAGCGGCGATGTACAACCATTTTCTATTTTTCTTTTTCGGTTTTTGTTCTTCGGCAACACTTAACATCGCATCCAGTCTGTCCCATGCTTTATTGCTCGGTTCAATTTTGCGTTCGTTTAGTTTGTCACGGAAATCCTTTTCAAAATTATTCGGTTCCATTATCTTGTTTTTTTAAAATAGTAATTTGTGTCTGCAGCATTTTTCTAGCGTGCGATAATTGCGATTTTGATGTTCCCTCATTAATTCCTAACATCTTGGCAATTTCATTGTGTCTGTAACCTTCTATTGCGTATAAATTGAAAACCATTTTATAACCATCCGGCAAAGCATCAATTAAAAACTGAATCTGTTCTACTGTAAACTGGCTGTCGATTTCGTTGAAACTTTCTTCAACAAAAAACTCGTCTTCGGCAAATTTTACTTTTTTCTGAACCCGTAAATACGAAATGCATTCGTTAACCATAATTCGTCGAATCCAGCCTTCAAAACTTCCTTTGTGTTCAAAGTTTTTTAGATTCGTAAACACTTTCATAAAAGCCGTAATCATTACATCTTCTGCCAGCTGAATGTCCTTTATATATTGTCGACAGACACTTAACATTTTTGAAGAAAACTTACCGTAAATCTGCTGCTGCGCCTGACGATTGTTTTCGACAGCGAGCTTTATGATTTTAGCTTCTTCTTGATGTAATTGAATAATTTTCATTAATAAGCGTTCGGTTTTGGTTTTAGAAACAGACTTCTATTAGCATAGACGATTGTCGATTTGAAATGGTTGCATGGGGTGGAAAAATTTTCAATAAAAAAATTCCAAATTCCAAACTAAAGTATGCTTTTCGTTTGTTAAACCCTATAAAATCAGGCGGAAATAAAAAGAAGTAAATTATTATTTCTGAGTTTTATTAAATATTTTTGAGTAATTCTAATTTTACTTTTTCTGATATCATAACATGAAACTAATTCTAAGCTTAATTGTATTTGTTTTTTCATCACAGCTTTTTTCGCAAAATCAAAACAACTTAAAATCGGCTTACTCAGAAGAAGTAAAAAAAGACTCTATAAAAATGATTGAAAATAAGACAATCGGGTACTCTGATTCTTTTACCAAAATCAAAGGCAAAACTTCTGACCATAAGTCTTTCGGCGTAGGGAATGTAAATGTCACACTAACAAATTTAGCTACTAAAGCCACAACGTCTTGCGAGACAAACGAGGATGGTTTATATGATATTGAAGTTGAAAGAGGTAGTTATTCTATTGCATTTTTCCAAAGATCTTACGGAAAGTTTGAAATTGAAAAAATTAATCTAAATGATTGTCAAATTCAGGAAATTAACATCAATCTAGGTTCAAGAATCAAAGTTGTTCATCATTTTATAGTTTCTGCTCCCGATATCACATTACCGTCAAAAAAGAAAAAGAAGAGACAAAAAATATCTAAAGCCGAATGAGAAAGTTCCAATTCTAAAAATTAGAAGCCAAATAAATGACGTAAAAAAAAGCAAACCAATTATCTAATTGATAAATTTTCTAATTATCTAATTTTCTAATTATTTTTTTCTCTCGATTACGTAGTTCACCATCAAAGTCAGCGCCTCTTTATATTCAGAATCTTCGAAGTTTTGAAGTAATGAAAGTGCTTCCTGCTGGAATTCGACCATTTTGTTTTCGGCGTAAGCCAAACCATTATTGTTTTTTACAAAAGCAATCACTTCTTTTACGCGCTTTTTGTCTTTGTTGTGGTTTTTGATGGAGTTTATCAGCCACTTTTTTTCCTGCGGAGTACAGGTATTTAAAACGTGAATTAAAGGCAGTGTCATTTTTTGCTCTTTAATATCGATTCCGGTTGGTTTTCCGATGGCTTCTTCGCTGTAATCAAATAAATCGTCTTTGATTTGAAACGCCATTCCGATTAACTCACCAAATCTGCGCATGTTTTCTACCTGAATATCGTCTTCGATTACGGCTTTCGCGCCAAGCGCACAACAAGCTGCAATAAGCGTCGCGGTTTTTTTGCGGATGATTTCGTAGTAAACGTCTTCGGTAATGTCCAGCCTTCTTGCTTTTTCGATTTGAAGCAATTCTCCTTCACTCATTTCGCGAACGGCAACTGAAATGATTTTTAACAAATCAAAATCACCGTTATCGATAGAAAGCAGTAAACCTTTTGACAATAAATAATCTCCCACTAAAACAGCAATTTTGTTTTTCCACAGTGCATTAATGGAGAAAAAGCCGCGTCGGCGGTTACTATCGTCAACAACATCATCATGCACCAAAGTTGCAGTGTGAATAAGCTCTATTACCGATGCTCCGCGATACGTTCTTTCGTTTACAGTACCCCCAGAAACCATCTTTGCAGTAAGAAAAACAAACATCGGACGCATTTGTTTTCCCTTACGGTTTACGATATAATAAGTGATACGATTTAGTAACGCAACCTTTGAAGTCATCGACTCATGGAACTTTTGTTCGAAAAGTTCCATCTCGTTAAAAATAGGCTGTTTTATTTGAGAAGTAATATTCATTTAGGTTCCAAATATACTATTTTTAATAAAAATACGTTGTGTATTTTAGGTTAGGATTTTAATATTTTATGAACTAATCTAAAAATAACCTCCAAAAATAGCTCTAACTAATACTGATTTGAATTCATTAATTAAGAACCCAAACTATTTATTTTATGAAAACAAAATTTTTATTAATTGGAACATGTATGATTACATTGTCTTTTTTTATCAGCTGTAATTCTGATGAAAAAACAAATGACGGCTCTAGTGCAAAGATTACAAACGAAGAGATTATTACGAATTCTAAAATCGACGCTTCTGTAGAAGATATTACAAATATTGCTGAAGATCAATTTAATTCACAGCTTAACATAACAGCAAAAGCAGGCGGACCCATAAAAAATTTCCTGCCAAGCTGCGCCACTATAACCACGGTTTTGACCAACAATACGTGGACTAAAACGGTAGATTTTGGAATTGAAGGCTGTACTTTGAATAATGGAAATACTGTAAAAGGAAAAATGGTGGTTTCGTTTTCTAATGATTTCAGCTCTTCTACACAAACTATTAGTTACACTTTTGAAGGTTTTTATCATAATGGTAAAAAACTGCAGGGAAGTAAAAGTATTGTAAGAACTATTAAAGAGACTAATATTCTGGTTACGCCTCATCCTGTCTCGACAGCCTCAATAGATTTAACGATTACTTTTGATGATGGAAAAGTATATACGAGAAAAGGTTCTTTGGTTAAAGAAATGACTTCTGGTTACGATACTTGGTTTGACTGGGACGACAATGCTTTTGTGGTAACAGGAAGCGACACGACTACTTTTCCTAACGGAGATACTTTTTCGGCAGAAATTACAACTCCTTTAGAATTTAAAGCGTCCTGCAGAAAATCTTTTGCTGTAAAAGGTATTGTATCCGTAACCAAAAATGACGCTTCGGCTGTGATTGATTATGGAAATGGAGAATGTAATACGCTTGCAACAGTAACAAAAAACGGGGTTACAGAAGAAATAGATTTGAAAAAATAAAATCCTTTTTGCCCAAAAAAAAGCATTAAAGACAAGATTTTTCTCGTTTTTAATGCTTTTTTGTTTACCATTGCTGCGGTCAAATGTCCCGATAGGACATATTCTCTTGACGCAATTATTTTTTTTCTACCAACGAGATAATCCTAACGGATTATATTTCTTGACATATTTTTCTCGCTGCTTATATTGTTTCTGCTTCTTTGTTTGCTAATTGTCCGCAGGCAGCATCGATGTCTTTTCCTCTGCTTCTTCTTACTTTCACCACTATTCCAATATTTTCTAAAGCTTTTATGTAAGCCAAAATTGATTCTTCTGAAGCTTGCTGGAATTCTCCATCGTCAATTGGATTGTATTCAATTAAATTAACTTTACAAGGAACGTATTTGCAGAATTTCACCAAAGCATCAATAGACGCTTTATCATCGTTGATACCTTTCCAAACTACATATTCGTATGAAACTTTACTTTTCGTTTTTCTATACCAATATTCTAAGGCTTCTCGTAAATCTTTTAAAGGAAAGTTTTTACTGAAAGGCATAATGCGGGCACGGGTTTCATCAATTGCAGAATGAAGGGAAACTGCCAATTTAAACTTCACATCATCATCGGCCATTTTTTTGATCATTTTTGGAATTCCAGAAGTCGAAACCATGATTCGTTTTGCAGACATTCCCAAACCTTCTTCTGAAGTGATCATATCGATCGCTTTAATCAAATTATTATAATTCATTAAAGGTTCTCCCATTCCCATAAAAACGATATTCGAAAGCGGATGATTGTAGTACAAACGGCTTTCTTTATCAATTGCTAAAACTTGGTCGTAAATTTCGCCAGGTTCTAGATTACGCATTCTTTTTAATCTTGCGGTTGCACAGAAATTACAGTCTAAACTACAACCAACTTGACTAGAAACACAAGCGGTCGTTCTAGTATCGGTTGGAATTAAAACAGACTCAACCACAAGTCCGTCATGAAGACGAACAGCGTTCTTTACTGTTCCGTCTGCGCTTTTCTGCATTGTATCAACTTTAATATGATTGATCACAAAGCTGTTTTCAAGCATCGATCTAGTAGCCTTGGCTACATTTGTCATGTCTTCAAAACTATGAGCTCCTTTGCTCCACAGCCACTCGTAAACCTGATTGCCGCGAAAAGCTTTATCTCCATTTTCAACAAAAAAATCGCGAAGCTGCTCTTTTGATAACGCTCGTATGTCTTTTTTCTCCATTTGCATGCTGCAAAGTTAAGCACTTTTGTTATTTTTTTCTGTTTTTTAAATCCAATCTTATTGAAATTCAAAAAAATCGAAAAAAAATTTCTACAAAATTTCAATCGTTATATTAAGGCTCAAAGCCCGTAAATACTGATTTTTTTTATCACTGTTGAAATCTCTTCTTCAAATTTATTTTTTTATAAAATAATCTGGAGTAAACCCGAAAACGCTATTCACATAATTAATTGACTAACAAATAATTAATCCAGACATCGTTTTTAAAGACAAAACTATCCTATTTACAAAACCGCGCTTCTCCTTTGATAGTAAGCATTTAATAAAATTTTAACAATGATTTTTATCATGCCCGATGGCAGGCATACATAATACATTTGATACAACAAAAAGATACTAATTGTCTATCTCAAAAAAAAGAGAAGCAATAAAAGATCTAAAATGAATAACTAAATACCGCATCAAAATGAAAACGATTAAAGCAATTTTCTTAACAGTACTGATTAGCACATTGACATTCCAAGTAAATGCTCAAAGAAATTATACAGTAGATTCTAGATCAACTTTTGAAGTTGCCGGAACTTCTACAGTTCATGATTGGGTAATGAGATCTACAGAAGGAACTGGTAACGCTACATTAACGGTTAAAGACTCTAAACTAACTGGAATCAACAGCCTAAAAGTTATTCTATTAGCAGAAAGCTTGAAAAGCAGTAAAACCAGCATGGATGATGTCGCTTATGAGGCTTTGGACACAAAAACTAATAAATACATTGAATACGTTTTGAAATCTGCTCAAAAAATAAACGAAAATACCTGGGAGCTAAACGGGACTTTCACTATTGCAGGTGTCAGCAGAGATTATAAAACAATGGTCAATATAACAGCGAACAATGGCTTAGTGAAATTTCAAGGTTCAAATCAAATCACTTTTGCAGATTTTGAAATGGCGCCTCCAAAAGCTGCCTTGGGAGTTGTAAAAGCAGGGAAAGATTTAACTGTGATTTTCAATCTCTTTCTGATCGATTACGCAAAAAACGATAACGTACTGGTTATTAATTAATTCAACAAAAAAAGCTCAATTATGATTTTATTGGGCACACTTCTAACGAAGTGTTCAAACAAATCACAACAATATTCTTAGTACTAAAATAACAACCCAAATTATCAACTTAATAAAACATGACAAAAATGAAAAGCAACACATTACAATTATTCGCACTTGTACTTGCATTTTTAGGAATGACTTCATTTGTAAATGCACAAAAATCATACAGCTTAGACAGTAAATCGACTTTTGCTGTTGCCGGAACTTCAACATTACACGATTGGGAAATGAAATCGGCATCTGGAACAGGAACCGCTAACTTAACAATTGCTAATTCTAAACTTACAGATATCGAGTCATTAACAGTGACCCTTCCAGCAGAAACTGTTAAAAGCGAGAAAAAAAGCATGGACAAAGTGGCTTACGAAACTCTAAAAACAGACAAAAACAAAACCATTAAATACGTTTTAAAATCTGTGGAAAAAGTAAACGAAACTACTTGGGAACTAACTGGAACTTATACTATCGCAGGAGTCAGCAAAGTCTATAAAACAACTGTAAAAACCACTGTTACAAAAGACGGGCTGAACTTACAGGGATCTAACAAAATCACTTTTACAGAATTTGGAATGAAATCTCCAACTGCAATGCTGGGAACTATTAAAACAGGACAAGACCTAACCATAAAATTTAATTTAACCTTTAATTTATAACAGCCATGAAGAAGATTTATGCTCTATTTGCAACCTTAATTACTACGTTTGCTGTCAATGCTCAAGTCAGTTTTGGGCAAATTCAAAACCAAATTCCAAGAAATCAAAAAGGCATCAACCAATTTGATGTTAAAAAAGATACTGTTGCCTTCAAAGGATTGAGTGTGGATATGGGGGCTGCTTTTGCACTTCAATTTCAAGCAGTAAAATCTTTTAACGAACAAAAGGATTTAGCCACAGCGCCTAACTACAGATTAAACAATCTAACCAATAACTTTAACCTTCCAAATGCCAACTTTACAATTGGCGCTCAATTATATGATGGTGTACGTGTAAATCTGGATATCTACTTAGCGTCTAGACACCATCACGAAACTTGGGTAAAAGGCGGTTATTTACAAATTGATAAATTAGATTTCATTCAGAAAGATTTCCTTGCCGATTTCATGAAATACACAACTATTAAAATCGGTCAGATGGAGAACAACTATGGTGACGCTCACTTTAGAAGATCTGATAACGGAAATGCTTTCATGAATCCATTCATTGGAAACAATATTATGGATGCTTTTATCACAGAAATGGGAGCCGAAGTTTACTATAACAGATCAGGATTTGTAAGTATGATTGGAGTTACCAACTCTAAACTAAATCAAAACGTTGTAGAGATTATACCTGGAACACCTACAGCCGCAAAACCAGATAACAATACTGTAATAAGCCCTAGTATCCTCGCAAAATTAGGCTGGGACAAACAAATCAACGATGATCTAAGAATTAGATTAACAGGATCTTATTATCATACAGCGAACTCAAGCGGAAACTTGTATTCTTCTGACAGAGCAGGAAGCCGTTTCTTTAGTGTAATGACTCATGCTGACTATACTGTGATCGACCCTGCAACAGGAGCTGTTACAGCAGTAGCAAACAACGTAGATGCAGAAGCAAACAAAGACACGGGAAGGTTTAATCCTGCGTACGGTAACTGGGCAACATCTTATATGATTAACCCATTTATCAAATACAAAGGTCTTGAGTTTTTTGGAACTTTAGAATTTACTTCTGGAGGAGACTACAAAGGTACAGATGATACTCGTAAAGTTAATCAATACGTTGGTGATATTGTTTACCGATTTGGTAAAGATGAAAGATTCTACATTGGCGGAAAATACAATTTAGTTGACGGGAAATTAGCAAACGCTAACACTCAAAACATCCAAATTAACAGATTCGAAGCTGCTGCTGGATGGTTTATGACTAAAAATATTTTGGCAAAATTGGAGTATGTAGATCAAAACTATAAAAACTTTGCTCAATTTAACGGTGCAATACCAAACGATTTTTATAAAGGGGAATTCAACGGTCTAATGTTTGAAGCTGTGATCACTTTCTAATTTTTACCATGAAAAACTTAGGCATAATTGGATTCTTGGGACTGGTACTCTTCTGCTGCTTAGGGAGTACCAAGCCCTCCCTTAACAATGATGACGTAGTTTTGATTATCAATAAAATTGAAATTAAAATTAAAGGAAAATCAACCGTAGGGGATTACAATTGTGACAATTCATTGATAAAAAATGATAGTATTTTTTTGAACCTAAATAAAAAGAACAGTATTTCTGCTCAGATTCCTATGTCTGCATTTGACTGCAAAAATAGAATCATGACCAAAGATCTTCAGTCTACCGTTAAAGTCAAAAAATACCCCAACAGCTTTGTTACAATTTCTGACATTAAGCCTTGTGCTAAAAACTATAGATGCAATCTTACGTTTGCAATAACAGATAAAACTCTTAAATACAAAGACTTCATTTTAAAAACTTCAGACAATAAAATCCAAGGAAGCTTTAATATAAATTTTTCAGATATCGGACTAGAACCGCCAGTAAAAATGGGCGGCTTAATAAAAGTGAAAGATGAAATAGTAATAGATTTTACCTTGTACAAAAATTAAATTTTCAACTTACAAAAAAATTGAACACTACAACAAAAATGAAAAAATTTGGCACAAGAATTGTTTTGCTCTCAAAAGAAAAGTAATCTTACAAAGAGCTCAATCATTTTAAAATTTGTATTTTTATTTTTCAGCCATTTAACCTTTAGATTTTATCAACCTAAAAAAAATTGATTATGAAAAAACAAATTTTAAGCTTAGCCATTATTGCTTTATTGGCATTTGCTGTTCAATCTTGCGAGAAGAAAGAACCAAAAACTGCAGAAGACGAATTAACTCTTGGAAACAAAGTTGACACACTTACTACAGACATTGAAGAAGTTAAAGACAGTGCTGTGAGCAAAGCCGAAAGTGCTGCTGCTAAAGCAAAAGACGCTACACAAAACGCAGCAACCGACGTAAAAGATGCTACAAAAAAAGCGGCAAATGATGTTGAAGCTGCTGCAAAAAAAACAGCTGATGATGTGAAAGATGCCACTAAAAAAGGTGCGCAAAAAGTTGAAAATGCAGCGAAAGCAGCTAAAGACGGAACTGTAAAAACAGCAAAAGAAGTAAATGAAGCTTTGAAAAAATAACAATTTAAAAGCTAATAACCGAAAGCCATTCACTAGTTTGAATGGCTTTTTTTATGTCCAAAATCTAGATTCTTTTTTTTGTATTTTTGCGATCTAAATTTGAATATACTACAAATGCATTTTATCTCTCAAGAATTAGAAGATTATATAGAACAACATTCTGAAAATGAACCAGAACTGCTTGCCAGACTAAACAAAGAAACCTATCAAAAGATCCTTTTGCCAAGAATGCTGAGCGGTCATTTTCAAGGCCGTGTTTTAAGTATGCTCTCAAAACTAATCCGTCCGGTTAATATTCTTGAAATCGGAACTTATACAGGTTATGCAGCTTTATGCTTGTGCGAAGGAATGCAGGAGAACGGTCAGCTCCACACTATCGATATTAAAGAAGAATTAGTCGATTTTCAACGTAAATATTTTGATGCTTCTCCTTGGGGAAAACAGATTTTTCAGCATTTGGGTGAAGCTGTCGATATTATTCCTAATCTTGATGCAAAATTTGATTTGGTTTTTATTGATGCTGATAAAGAAAATTATCTGAATTATTGGGAAATGATTGTTCCTAAAATGAATAAAGGCGGTATTATTTTATCTGACAACGTTTTGTGGAGCGGTAAAATTCTTGATCCGGTGCATCCAAATGACGTAAGTACAAAAGTCCTTTTAGAATACAATCAGCTCTTAAAAGATGATCCTAGAGTGGAGACGGTTTTATTACCTATTCGTGATGGATTAACGGTTTCGAGGGTACTTTAGATAAAGGCACTGAGGTTCTGACAAACTAAGGTTCTAAGGTTTTTCTTTTCATACTTTAAACTAATTTGCAATGGCGCATATAAGCGAGATCGACAAGGAAGGTTTTTCGATAATAAATAATGTTTTTACAGAAAATGAAATTGAAAATATAATTTCTTTAATTGAAAACAAAACTGCCAATAATCCCGAAAACAGCACTTTCAGAAAGTCTGAAGATTTATTTGCAATCAGACAATTTCACAAAGAAATTCCTGAAACGCTGCCTTTTATCTTTAATGAAAATTTACAGCATATCATAACATCGACTTTTGGCGAAGGTTTTTTTATAACGAAGTCTATTTATTTTGATAAACCTGAAAAATCAAATTGGTTCGTGGCTTATCATCAGGATTTAACCATTTCTGTTGACAAGAAAATTGAAATCAATGATTTTCATAATTGGACTGTAAAACAAAATCAGTTTGCAGTTCAGCCTTCTACAGAAATTTTAGAAAATAATTTTACGATTAGAATTCATATTGATAAAACAACAAAAGACAATGGCGCCTTAAAGGTAATCAACAATTCACATTCAAAAGGGGTTTTACGAATTGAAAATCTTGATTTTGAAAACGAAAAAGAAACGATTTGCGAAGTTGAAAAAGGCGGTATCATGATCATGAAACCTTTACTTTTTCATGCCTCCAATAAAACCACAAATAACGAAAGACGAAGAGTAATACACATTGAATTCAGCCGACAAGAATTGCCGCTAGGAATTGAATGGAGCGAAAAATTAGAATTCTCTGTGTCGCAGGTAAAATAAATTTAAATATTTTTTTGATAAATCTCAATTGCCTCCTGCTTTAGCTGGAGGATTACGGTTTAAATACAAAAAAGGCTTTAGCCCAAACTCAAAAGTTTCGGATAAAGCCTTTTCTTTCGGACACAAAAAAAACCTCCAGCTGAAGCTGGAGGTCATTAAAATATTTTTGTTAGAACTTATTACGTAAACTCCTCAGAAACTTAGCAGCTTAAAAAAACTATACCTTCTCTGGAAAATACTGCGGTTTTAATTTTCGATACACTAAATAAAGAAGTGAACCAAAAAGAGCCCCAAACAAATATCCTGTTAAAATGTCTCCTGGATAATGCAAGCCTAAATAAATACGGCTGTAAGCAAAAATTAACGGCCATAAGAATAGAAATCCGAAATATCTAAAATGACGTCTTAAAATCCAAAATAAAAATGTTGCCACTGCCATAGTGTTGGCCGCATGTCCTGAAAAGAAACTATACGATGTTCTAACTTGAACGATACGAATAATTGATTTAAGATCAGGATTATTGCAAGGTCTCAGACGTTGAAAAGTGTGTTTAAACAAATTAGTTGTCTGATCTGTAAAAGCAATCAAAATCGCTATAAAAAGTAAAATGTACAGCGTTTGCTTTACGCCAATCTTTTTATAAATAAGATAAAACAACAATAAGAAAAAAGGCGTCCAATACAATTGATTGGTAATAATAAGCCAGAATTTATCGTATGTTTCAGAACCTAATCCGTTAAGATACACCAAAAGATTGATGTCAAATTCCTTTATTTTTTCTAGCATTATCTTTGGCGTTTAATAGGTCCTGGAATCAAATCGATATCTTCTTTTATTTTTTCAATCTCCTTACCCGTCTCACCTAATAAATTGGAATTATCGCCTAACAAATTTGTTTTTGCATTGTTAATTTCTGCATTGATATTACCCGTAATATCGCTCAAAGATTTTGCATCAAGACCATTAGCTTCTGCACCTTTCTGGATTTCACTTTTAATATCATTTGTTGCATTTTTTAACTGAGCCATAGCTTTACCCATTGTACGTGCAATCTCCGGCACTTTGTCTGAACCAAAAAGCATTAGCACTATAAATAATATAAAAACTAATTCTCCTCCTCCTATACCAAACATAATTTTAGATTTTGTGTGTCGCAAAGATATTAAATTTTGCTGCGAACAGTTTTAAAATTAACTTAAAAAGTCCTTTAAAATATATTTCCCTAAAAAGAAAAAGTTCATCAGGCTTTTGCAAACCTGATGAACTTTTTTCACATCAATTTATTTTACTTAGTCAAATTTTGACTTTGTCTCTGCTTTTGGCCAAGAATTGTTTGTTACATCAATATCTGCAGTCAGCAATTTCGGGTCAATTTGAATATTCTTAATTGCTTTGGTTGTAGCATATACTTTTCTAGCGGTTTCATTACCCTTTCTCCAGATTTGAGCAGGATATTGATAATTGTCTTTAGTACCGTCTTCGTATGTAATCTCAACTAAAATCGGCATAATCATACCGCCTGGTTTAGAAAATTCTACTTCGTAAAAGTACTTAGGAGATTTAATATTTGCTTTATCCTGAGCAGAGAAAGTTTGATCTACATATTCTGCTAAAGTTTTTACATCTGTTAATTTTAATGCTTTTTTTGCTGCAGAATTTACCTCATTACTATCTCCAGAAACTAAATATACAAATGGTCCTTTTTCGAATCCGAAACGTCCTTTTCTTACTTTTACATCTTTTAAGTCAGCTGTCGGCGTTTCTGAAACATAATATTGTTTAACACTATTGATGGCAATATCAACAAAATCTGTTGAGTAAAACCAGCCTCTAATGAACCAATCCAAATCTACTGCCGAAGCATCTTCCATTGTTCTAAAGAAATCTTCCGGTGTTGGATGTTTGAATTTCCATCTGTTTGCATAAGTTCTAAAAGCATGGTCAAACAACTCTCTTCCCATTACTACCTCTCTCATAATGTTCAAACCTGTTGCAGGTTTTCCGTAAGCATTATTTCCAAATTGGTGAATCGTTTCAGAGTTAGACATAATCGGCTCCAAAAACTTTTGATCACCGCTCATGTACGGAACAATATTTTTTGCAGGCCCTCTTCTTGAAGGAAAAGTCGGATCTAATTCCTGTTCTGCTAAATATTCTAAAAACGAATTTAAGCCTTCGTCCATCCAAGTCCACTGACGTTCGTCTGAATTTACAATCATCGGGAAAAAGTTGTGTCCAACTTCGTGAATAACAACACCGATCATTCCGTTTTTAACCTCTTTACTCGTTACTCCATTTTCGTCTGGACGACCGTAATTCCAACAGATCATTGGATATTCCATACCTTGGTCTTCTGCCGAAACAGAAACTGCTTTTGGATAAGGATAATCAAATGTATGTGATGAATAACTTTTTAAAGTATGTGCAACAGTCATAGTCGAAGTTTCTCCCCAAAGCGGATTGGCTTCTTTAGGATAAACCGATTCTGCCATTACTACTTTGTTATTCAATTTTACAGCCATTGCATCGTAAATGAATTTTCTTGAAGAAGCAATTCCGAAATCACGAACATTTTTCGCGCTGAATTTCCATGTTTTTTTCTTTTCAGAAAAACCTTTTTCTGCAGCTTCTGCTTCTGCCTGCGTTACAATAACGACAGGTTTATCAAATGATTTTTGAGCCTGCTCGTAACGTTTTACCTGTTCTGCAGTAAAAACTTCGCTTCTATTGGTTAATTCTCCTGTAGCATCGATTACGTGATCGGCAGGAACTGTAATATTTACATCAAAATTTCCAAAAGGAAGCGCAAATTCTCCACTTCCCCAGAACTGCATATTCTGCCAACCTTCTACATCATTGTAAACCGCCATTCTTGGATAAAACTGAGCAATTACATATAATTTATTGCCGTCTTTCTCAAATAATTCATATCCAGAACGTCCGCCTTCTTTCCTATAATTATTGATGTTATACCACCATTTTACAGAAAAAGAGATTTTTTCTCCCGGTTTTAAAGGTGTAGTCAAATTGATACGCATCATTGTTTCGTTGATCGTATAAGACATCGAACTCCCTTTTGCATCTTTTACCTGCTCGATATTAAAACCGCGTTCTAGATCTTTTTTTAAATATTTAGTAGAAAAACCTTCTAATGGCAGCACCTGATTGATTTTGTCGCTTTCAGCCAATGAAGTTTGTGTATTGGCTCTAGCTTGATTCTGATCCAACTGCATCCATAAATACTCCAGACTGTCTGGTGAATTATTGGTGTATGTTATGGTTTCAAAACCACTTAATTTTGAGTTTTTATCATCTAGCTCAACATCGATTTTATAATCTGCCTGCTGCTGGTAATAAGCTGGACCTGGAGCTCCAGATGCTGTACGAAACATATTTGGCGTAGCCAAAAGATCATACATCTGGCTAAATTTGTTAGTATCGTATTTTCCTTGCTGCTTTGAAGTAGGGGCTTTTTCCTGAGCTGCCAACATTGCAGGAAAAAGTAACAATAATGAAAGTTTTTTCATAAAAATTTAATGGTAATTTTATCTAGGGTGTGAAAATAGTAATTATAATAATGATTTTAACTATTGATTAGTACTTTAACACTTCTTTCCTTGATGAATCTGTAAAAAGAACACTCTTTTTGGTATCAAATGCCGAGACATGTGTAATATTTTGCTGTTCAGCATTCCAGTCCACTAAAATGGTATTTGAGATTTCTAAGGTTTTGAATTTATCAACCTCTTTTATTCTGGAATAACAAACCAAAACATCGCCTGCTTCTACCTCTTTAGACAAAAAAGTAATGCCTTTTGATTGCCCGTTAACTTTGATCAAAAAATGTTCTGAAAGGTATTTTTTCAACAAATCTACATCTGCCTGCGTTTCTTTATCAGTACCGACAAAAGTTTTTTTGTGGTACTTTTTTTCCATTGCATTATTCAAATCATCTATAAAAATCCTCGAAGTAATTTGAAGCATTTTTTTTTCGGAGGCGTAATTTACTTGAAAAACCCCCACATAAAATTTATGAAAAGTAAAAGACGAAGACAAAAAAAACACCAACGCCAGCAGACTGTAAACTAATTTCTTTTTCATTTGTGGGTAACTTCGGCCTTCTTGAATTCTTTATTTTTATTAATCATAAAATCTATTAACTCAAATTTCTGATCTGGTTTTACCAATTGTTTAGACTGAGGATCATTAGAACAATACATCAGAAACAATTCAATTTCGTCTGGTTTCAAGCTTAACGTTTTAGTAAAGAAATCTTTAGTAAAATTATCTTTTGCATATTCTGTAAAGGCGATATCCGATATAGCTTCCTCCTTTATCTCGTCGTTTTTCCTCAAAGCCTTTTTAACATCTTTAAAGATTCGGACAAAATCCATTCCGTACTTAATAGTCTGATCCGACAAACTCACTTTGTTTTCTGGACTGGATTGCAAATCATCTTCAAACTGCATGTCTACAATTTTCTGAGAACCGCCCTGCAATGATTTTACTTTTAATTCTTTATGAACAACAACCTCTTTCAATTGATTGCTTACTAAATCCAGTTTTGCAATAAACAAAACTTCAGCACAATCTTTCTCTGTTAGTACAATCTTTTTAGACTGAAATGCTAAACCAGAAAACAACAAGGTGTCTTTTGGCCGCGCCATTATATCGAACAAACCTCCCGAACCTATAAAAGTTCTGACATTTGCATTAATATTCATTACATAACCGCTTTCTATTGCTAGAAAATCATTTTTTACCTGTCCGTGCAGAGGTTTTCGCGAAGCGTTTTGCCCTAATATAATTTGACAAAATAAGCTTACAACGAGTATAACTAAATTATTTTTCATTTTCGAGAATTGTTAGATATTTTCTTGCTAAATCTGTGATCAAAAACATACTCATTGTTTTGTTCTTTGTATTCAAAGATACAGCAAATTCGGCATCATCTACACAAAATAATTGAAATCCTTTTATATAATCTACAGGTATCTTCAAACGATCAGTGTAATAATTCTCATCAAAAAGATATTCCAGTTTCCTAAAAAGAGCTTCTTTTTTCTCCACATTTACCTCCTTTTTCAGCATTGCAGTACGCCCAGAAATTGAGTTTAAAATCTTATCTACAGAAGTTGAATTTGCAGTATACAATTTTCGTTCTGCAGGAGTATACTTCTTTTGCCCGTGCGGAATAATCCCTAAATTCTCTGCCGTTATGTGTGCATTTTCATTTACAACGACTTCTTTTAATTCGATTTCTTTAGCAGTCATTTTAAAAACAATAACACTCATATTCAGATCTTCAGCAGTTATTCGATGTTTTAAGGGCTCAAGATTAACAGCAGAAAAAACCAAAACATCTCCCTCACGAACTGCAATAGCAAAATTCCCGTCAGCATCAGAAACTGCGGTAACCTGCGTAGTGTTATTGATGATATTCACCCCCTCAACAACCGAAGACTGCTCTAATATCCTTCCCAACAATTCTTTTGATACTGTTTTCTGTCCAAAGCTTATTTGAACAAAAAATAAAAAAAGGACAATTATTATTTTATTACTTGATTTCACCTGCAATTAATTCTTTGTATTTAACTGCCAGCTCACCCAGCAAAAATTCTGTTGATGTTTTATTTTTTGAATTTAAAATCTTGGTGAATTTATCATTCTCTACTGCATAATATTCAAATCCCTTAACGTATTCGGCAGGTATTTTTAAGCGTTCTACAAAATGCTCCCAAGTAAACATTTTTTCTAAAAGCTTCATAAAAAATTCTTTCTTTTCTACCTCAACCTCTTTTTTAAGCATAGCGGTTCTGCCTGAGAAAAAATTCAGTAAAGGATCAGCCGAAATCGATCCGCCAACCATTCCGCCAGCATTAGCAGTTGCATTTAATGCTGTTGCAGTATGTAATTTTCGCTCTGCCTCTGTGTAATGTTTTTGTCCCTGCGGCACAATACCTAACGAAACCGCATTAATATTATCATATTTCTTGACAATAACCTCTTCTAGCTGATACATCACCATACTTAGCTTTACGCTAAAATTAAGATCCGAAAAATTTTCTAAGACCAGTTTAACTCGTTTTTCTTTAAAACTAACTGAAGAAAAAACCAAAACATCTTCTGGCTTTGCTAAAATCGAAAAAGCACCAGAAGCATCAGTAGTTACAGTCGCTTCTGTTTGCGCATTAATCACGTAAACACCCTCTAAATCTGAAGTATTGGAGGTAATTTTCCCGTTTATAAGCAAACGTTCGTCGGTTTGGCACCAAACAGATTGAATAGCGGTAACAAGCAAAAAACAAGTGATTTTCTTAATCAAGACAAAATAATTTAAAGGAATTCTTAAAAGCGTAAAAATATCTTAATGTGTTCCAAATATAGTATTAAGAACATGGTAAAAATATGTTAATTAAAACAGCAAAAAAGATCTCAAAAAGAGAGATTTTAATACCTTTAGCGAACATAAATCAGCGATTACAATCATGAAAAATATCCTTATTGCCAGCACCTCAACACTGCACGGCGGCAGTTACTTAGAATACCTGCTCCCAACTTTACAAGAGCATTTTAAAAATTGCAAAAACCTGCTTTTTATTCCTTACGCAAGACCCGGCGGCATATCTCATGACGAATACACTCAAAAAGCCGCGCAAGTATTTAGTTCGATCGGAATTGACGTGAGAGGCATTCATGAATTTGAAAATCCGCAGGATGCTGTAAAAAATGCAGAAGGAATATTTACAGGAGGAGGAAACACTTTTTTATTGGTTACACAGCTTTACAAAAACAATGTAATGCAATTACTTTCTGAAACCGTAAAAAATGGCACGCCTTATTTGGGTTCCAGTGCAGGAAGCAACATTTGCGGTTTGTCGATGCAGACCACAAACGACATGCCTATTATTTACCCTCCAAGTTTTCAAACCTTAGGATTAATTCCATTCAACATTAATCCGCATTATTTAGATGCTGACCTGCAGTCTAAACATATGGGAGAAACGCGCGAAACCAGAATCAAAGAATTTCACGCTTTTAACGCTATTCCTGTTTTAGGTTTAAGAGAAGGAAGCTGGCTGGAAGTAAAAGGCGACAAAATCACTTTAAAAGGAAATTTATCGGCTAGATTGTTTACTCAAAATAAAGAACCACAAGAATTAGCACCAGAAAGCGATTTGAGTGACTTGAAATAATCTCAAACCATATAAGTGATATAATTTCTATTTAAATAATACAGCTTTCAGAAAAGCTTATTTAAATTATATCACTTATATGGTTTTAAAAAAACAAAAAAACAAAAAAGCCTCAAACAATGTTTGAGGCTTTTGAAGAGCGAAAGACGAGGCTCGAACTCGCGACAACCAGCTTGGAAGGCTGGAGCTCTACCAACTGAGCTACTTTCGCATTAACAGGGTGCAAATATAAATAATTTTTTATTATTAAAAAATAAAAATCAAAAATTATTTATTTTTGACAAAAAAATCTAAACTTTAAAAGTTCAATTTTTTAGAGCGAAAGACGAGGCTCGAACTCGCGACAACCAGCTTGGAAGGCTGGAGCTCTACCAACTGAGCTACTTTCGCATTGGTGGTGCAAATATAAGGAGAAAGTTCAGTTCAAAACAAGTATTTTTGCAAAAAAATTCAATTAAAAACAACAATTATTTATAACTAATTTAAAATTAAAAAGTTATAAATTCATTTATTTTATCAATTTTATGAATACCATTAAAGAAATCTCGTCTCAAGAAACTTATTCAGTACGCCAGCCTGTTCTTAGACCAAACAGACCAATTGAAAGCTGCATCTTTGAAGGCGATGATTTACCCACAACAACACATTTCGGATTATTTGAAAATAAAGAATTAACAGGAATTATTTCGTTATTCAAACAAATCAATCCTATATTTGCTGCCGAAAACCAAGCACAGATTCGCGGCATGGCAGTGCTGGATAATCACCAAAAAAAAGGTTTTGGAGAAGCCTTAGTAAAACATTGCGAAAATCATTGTAAGGATCAAAACATTGATTTAATATGGTTTAACGCTAGAACGGCCGCGGTTGGGTTTTATCGAAAAATGAATTATCAGGTATCTGGAGAACCTTTCGATATTAAAGATGTTGGAGAACATTATTTAATGTTTAAACAAATATAACTATGAAGAAACTTTACCTTTTGTTAGTATTATCGATTGTTATTGGATGCAAAAAAGACGCTCCAAAAATCAAACCTGTTACAGTAAAAAAACCTGTACCAGCTATTATACTTACTGACGAAAGAACTGTAGAGATTGATACCGCTGCAATTGGCCGCTATAAAAGCGAAACACTGAAGCAGTTTTATGCGGCCTCTGAAAACAAAACAGTTTGGGGAAACTTAAAAAAAAGGACTTTTGTTTTATCTCAATTTGAAAAATCTGAAAAACTAGGATTAGAACCTGAAGATTATAAATTTTCGCAGCTGCAAAAATTTGAAGAAAAAATAAGCTCTTTGAGCGATACCGATCTGGCTACCTACGACATTTTACTAACCTATAATTTCGAAAAATACCTCAATCATTTATACAAAGGAAAATTAGATCCTAAAAAACTGTACGGCAATTGGGATCTGGAAGAAAAAACTTTTGATGTCAATACCATTCTCGTAAAAGCTTTTAACAGAAACAAATTAGACAGTATTGTAGAAAACATTCAACCTAAAGCTGAGACTTACAAACAGCTTTTAAAATCATTGGAAATTATTAATGATTTTCCAGATGACAAGGACATTCCAGCAATAGAAGGTGTTGTAAAATTAAACCTAAAAGATACCAGCAAAGCTTTAATTGCTATTAAAAAAAGGCTGCTGTTTTGGAAAGACATGTCAGGAAAGGACAGTTTAACCCAAATATACGATCAAAAGACTTTTGAGGCTGTTAAGAATTTTCAAGAAAGACACGGTTTAGCTGCAGATGGAGTTATTGGAGCTGGAACTATTAAGGCATTGAATTATTCTAAAGAACAGCGCAGACAGCAGATTATTGTTAATCTAGAAAGATGGAGATGGTTTTCTTGTGAATTTGCAGAAAATTATTTCATCATTAATATTGCCAATTACAGTCTAAATGTTATCGAAAATCAAGATACCACTTTAGTTCGAAACATCGCCGTTGGAACCAATAAAAGAAAAACACCAGTATTAACTTCAAAATTAAGAACCGTTGTTTTTAATCCAACCTGGACAGTACCTCCTACAATTTTAAAAGAAGACGTGGTTCCGGCCATGAAACGAAACCGTAATTATCTGGCTAAAAAGAATATTACCATTTACGATTCTTCTGGAAATGTAGTTGCCCCAGCAGCTTGGAACGAAAACAAACCGAATAGATACCGCTATGTTCAAAGCCCTGGCTACAATAACTCTTTGGGTTTAATGAAAATTATGTTTCCTAATCATTACAGCGTGTATCTGCACGATACTAATCATCGTAATATTTTTGGAAGAAACAACAGATCTTTGAGTTCTGGCTGTGTTCGAGTAGAAAATCCGCTGGAACTGGCACAGCATATTTTGGACGACGGAGGTTCTTGGCCGCAGGATCGAATCGATACTATTATCGCTTCTAAAAAGACGACAAGTGTCAAAATCACTAAAAATTACGCTTTGTACCAATGGTACTGGACAGCATGGAGCAAAAAAAATCAGCTCTTATTCAGAGCTGATATTTATGATCTTGATGCCGATTTGTATTCTAAATTAAGAAATTAACTTCTCCTCCATCGCAAAACTTCTTGACGGATGATAGATATACAAACACGATTTGTCTTTTATTAATTGAATGATTTCATCCGTCAATTCTACTGGAACTGCAGGACAGCCTTGGCTTCTTCCTAATCTTTTATGGTTTCTTATAAAAGATTCAGAAACATAATCTGCACCGTGCATTACTACACCTCTTTCGCGTGCATTGTCATTAACACCATTTTCTAAACCATCTAAGCGTAAAGAAGCGCCATGTTTTCCTTGGTAAATTTCTCCTGTAGCATAAAAACCTAAACTGCTTTTAAAAGAAGAATTAAGGTTTGAGAATGCCGTAGCAAATTCTTCACCAGTATTTCTTCCGTGCGCTACAAGTGAATTAAACAAAATGGTATTGGTCGTTAAATCAATAACCCACAAACGTTTTGTGTTTGAAGACAAACTGAAATCAATAAGAGTTAAAATATTCTTTTTTATAACCCCTTTGTCTTTCAATAAATAAAATCCTTTTAAAGCTTCCGAGAAAGTTTTAAGCTCAGGCATTTTATAATTGTTAGGATTTAAAGCATTGTAAACGCTTTCAACTTTAGCGTCAACTGTTACTTTTTCAACTTTAGCAATTGTTCTTACAGTTGCTTCTTTTTTAAGATCGGCAGTGTTTTTCGACTCTTTTCCAAAAGACAATAACAAAAACACAAACAACGGATAAATTTTGTAAATCATTGAATTTCTTTAGGTTAAACAAAAAATTTGGGTAAGGCAAAAGTATAAAAAATTCACCCTTAGCAAAATAGAATACTGATTTTCAGGGCTTTTTTGTTGAAATTTTAACATTATTAACATAAAAACGCTGTTTCTGTAAGATTTTTTCTTCTGCAGGTTATCCTAAAAAAATAGAGATTTTTCTTAAAAAAATCAAAAAAAAGTGGGAATTTTGAAACTTAAACTGTAACAATTGAAACAAAATGTTGTCTATTGTTTCTAAATTAATGTATCTAGCCACTAATTCGCATTCAAAATTTCAATGAAAAATACCATTTTCTTTAGCTTACTATTTTCCACCTTATGCGGTTATGCCCAGAATCAAAAAAAAACAATTCAGGCGCAGGCAACTACACAAGCTATCTTTATTGACGGAAAATTAGATGAAGCGGCTTGGGAAAATGCTTCTTCTGCCAACAATTTTATCACATTTGAACCCGATAACGGAAAACCTGAGCCAGAAAATCAAAAAACAATTATCAAAATTGTGTACGACAATGAGGCTATTTACATAGGCGCAATGATGTATGATAATGAGCCGGATAAAATTTTAAAAGAGATTTCGCAGCGGGATAATTTTGGAACAGCAGATTTATTTGGTGCTTTCATAAACGGTTTTAACGATGGACAGCAGGATTTTATGTTTTACGTTTCTGCCGCAGACGTACAGGCCGATTGTATTATGACCGATGCCAATGGCGAGGATTATTCTTGGGATGCAGTCTGGATCAGTAAAGCAGCTATTACTAATGATGGATGGATTGTAGAAATGAAAATTCCGTACTCAGCCCTGCGTTTTTCAGCAGAAAACAAACAAACTTGGGGAATCAACTTTTTCAGGGAAATCAAACGCACTCGTTATAAATATACTTGGAATTTTGTCGACGCAAAACTCGGAACTTTTACACAGCAGACTGGAGCCTTGGAAGGCATTGAAAATATCAAACCGCCTACCCGATTGTTTTTTATGCCTTATGCTTCTTATTATTTAAATGCCGGCGAAGGCCAGAAAACCTATGGCACCATGAAGGGCGGTATGGATATTAAATACGGTATAAACGATGCCTTTACTGTTGATGCTATTTTAATTCCTGATTTTGGACAGACCAAATACGACGATCAGATTCTAAATCTCGGGCCTTTTGAACAGCAGTTTAACGAGAACAGGGCTTTTTTTACCGAAGGAACTGACTTATTCAATAAAGGAAAAATGTTTTATTCCAGAAGAATTGGAGGCGCCCCTACTATTGAACCCGATTTAAATGAAAATGAAGAGATTATTGAAACTGTTCAAAATGTAAATCTTATCAATGCATTAAAACTGTCAGGCAGAACCAAAGGCGGTTTGGGAATCGGAATCTTGAATGCAGTGACAGAAAAAACATTTGCCACTATTAAGGATACGATCTCTGGAGAAACAAGACGTGCGGTTGTTGAGCCTTTGACAAATTATAACGTATTGGTTTTGGATCAGCGTTTCAGAAAAAATTCGTCTGTCACTTTTATTAATACAAATGTAACCCGAAACGGTCACTACAAAGATGCAAATGTTACGGGACTCGCTTGGGATTTGAACACAAAGGCAAATACGTACAGCTTATTTGGAAACGTAAAGTACAGCACCATCAATGATACTAAAGATACAAATGGTATATTTTCGACGATTAGTTTTGCCGAAACCAGCGGTAAATACCGCTATAGTGTAGGGACTGATTTTGTGTCTAAAAATTTTGATCCAAACGATTTGGGAATTAATTTTTATACCAATTACTATAATGTTTATGGGAATGCAAATTACAGAATCTTAAATCCGACCAAACGTTTTAACAGCTTTAGGATTGATTACGAAATGTACAGCGAATTTAATAAAGAATCAGGAAAAGTACAGGACAACAAAATCGCCGCAGAACTAAATCTCAGCACCGTTAAAAACAATTATTACGGCATCGGATTTACGGCTTCGCCTTTAGAATCGCATGACTATTATGAGCCGAGAACCTCAGATCGTTATGTGATCATACCGAGGAAAATAGACTTTTGGGCCAGCCTTTCAACCAATTACAATTATAAATTTGCCTTAGACCTGAATCCGTCATTATCTATTGCAGACGAGCCCGGCCGTGCAGCGTACGGCGTAGACATTGGACCTAGATATCGATTTAATGATAAGTTACTGCTGACTTATACTTTTAGCTTTGTCAAAAGAAACAACAACAAAGGTTTTATAGACAGCTTTGATGATGACGCTAATGAAAACACACCTTCAACTATTGTATTTGCTAATCGCGACGTTATTACTTATGCCAACACCATTAGTGGAAAATACGCAATCAACAGCGCGATGACTTTAAATCTGGCTGTACGCCAATATTGGTCTTCAGCAGAAAACAAAGACATTCTTAAACTTGAACCAGACGGAACTTTGGATCCGTATCCGCAATACACTGAAAACAAAAATTCAAGTTTTTATTCTTGGAATGCCGATTTATCGTACTCTTGGTGGTTTGCACCTGGAAGCCAGCTTTCTGCTTTATACCGGAACAATGCTTCTAATTTTGAACGTATAATCGATAAGGATTTTAAAAATAATTTTACACGGCTTTTAACCAATGATGCCTTGAAACATATCTTTTCTATCAGTGTAAAATATTTTATTGACTATAATGCTGTCAAAAATAAGCTGAGAAAGAGAGCCTAGCGTGAAATAATTTTAAAAAATTCAGACTTCTATAATTAAATTGGTATTTTTTTACAAGCTTCATTTTATTAAATATAATTGTACCGATGACTTTCGCGAACATTTTAGAAATGACTTATCTTTGTAGAAAACAAAAAGTAATGAACAAAAAAGTTATCCTTATGATTTTAGATGGTTGGGGAAAATCTCCTGACCCTAAAGTATCTGCAATCGACAATGCAAATGTTCCTTTTATAAACAGCCTTTACAGAAATTACCCAAATGCACAACTTAGAACCGACGGTTTAAATGTTGGTTTACCAGAAGGTCAAATGGGAAACAGTGAGGTTGGCCACATGAATCTTGGTGCAGGAAGAATTGTATATCAAGATTTAGCCAAAATTAATTTAGCCGTAGAGCACAAAACTTTAGCAAAAGAACAAGTTCTTATCGACGCGTTTACTTACGCTAAAAACAACAATAAAAAAGTACACTTTTTAGGATTAGTTTCAGATGGCGGCGTTCACTCGCATACTTCACACCTTCGCGGACTAATCGATGCTTCTCAAGAATATGGTTTAGATCAAGTTTATGTTCACGCTTTTACAGATGGTCGTGACGTTGACCCTAAATCTGGTGCAAAATACATTCATGATTTAGAAGATTATATTAAAGAGACTCCAGTTAAAATTGCTTCTATCGTTGGTCGTTATTACGCAATGGATCGTGATAAACGCTGGGAACGTGTTAAACTAGCTTACGATTTAGTAGTAAACGGAATCGGAATTCCTTCTACAAATGCTGTTAAAAGTGTTCTGGAAAGCTACGAGCATGATGTGACAGATGAGTTTATCGCTCCGGTTGTTATGGTTGACGAAGAGCAAAAACCGTTGGCAACTATTGTTGAAGGTGATGTGGTGATTTTCTTTAACTTTAGAACAGACCGCGGACGTGAACTTACAGAAGCGCTTTCGCAGCAAGATTTCCACGAGCAGAACATGCACAAATTAAACTTGTACTATGTGACGCTTACCAATTATGACGAAACGTACCAAAACGTAAAAGTAGTTTACAATAAAGATAATATTACTGAAACACTTGGTGAGGTTTTAGAACAAGCAGGTAAAAAACAAATCAGAATTGCGGAGACTGAGAAATATCCTCACGTAACGTTCTTTTTCTCTGGCGGACGTGAAGTTCCTTTTGAAGGCGAATCTCGTATTTTAAGAAATTCTCCAAAAGTGGCAACTTATGACTTGAAACCAGAAATGAGTGCTTATGAACTTACTGATGCACTTGTTCCTGAATTAAATAAAGGCGAGGTTGATTTTGTTTGTCTGAACTTTGCAAACGGCGACATGGTTGGTCACACCGGAATTATGGATGCTGCTATTAAAGCCTGCGAAGCGGTTGACGCTTGTGCAAAACAAGTAATCGAAGCTGCTCTTGCCAACAATTATACTACGATTGTAATTGCAGATCACGGAAACTGCGAAACGATGATCAATCCTGACGGAAGCCCAAATACAGCACACACGACAAACCCAGTGCCGATTATTTTGGTTGACAAAGATTTGAAAAATATTCAAGATGGAGTTTTAGGCGACATCGCTCCTACTATCTTAGAATTAATGGGCGTACAGCAGCCAAACGCAATGACTTGTCATTCGCTTTTGTAGAAAACGCCTAAACTTTTAAACCATATAAGTAATATAAGTTCATTTTAATCGAACTTAAAAAATCTCGCAAAGACGCTAAGTCGCAAAGAAATTTATAAAGCTTTGCGCCTCTGCGACTTTGCGAGAACTATTTTATACTAGAATGTAACGCTTAGTTTAGCTTTTATCTTATGTGATATTTTCATTTCTTAAATTAAGCAATGCTTATTTATATTTATATCCCATTTTGTCAGCCTGAGCGAAGTCGTAGGCACATGACTTTAAGATTCAAAAAGGCTTCGGCTTCACTCCGCCTGACATTCGTGTCTATTACTCAAAATCAAACAATAAAATAATGATACAATTGCTCAACACCATAAATCACAAGTCCGATAAAGCCGCCGACTAAAGTGCCGTTGATTCTGATATATTGAAGATCTTTACCGATTTCTAATTCTAACTTTTCCGAAACTTCTTTTCCGTCCCAAGATTTTACGGTTGATGAAATTAAATCACCAATCACTTTTTTATTATTCAAAAGAATAGAAAGTAAATCGTTTTTAATGAAGCTGTTGATTTTTTCAAACATAATTGGATCTTCTTTCAATCCGTTTCCAAAAGTCTGAACCAATCCGGCAATGCTGTTTTTAATTGCAGATTGATCTCCTTTTTCCAAATCCATAGTTATGGAAAGTTTTATTTCATCCCAAATTCCATTAATATAATCCTGCACCTCTTTTTTTCCGACAAAACCTAAAATCATATCGTTGATTTTGATTCTCATTTCTTCTGAGTTTTTTACTTTTTCTAAAAAATCAAAAATATATTCATCAATTTTTAGGCGCACTGCACTTTCAGGATTTTTGGCTTCGTTTAAAAAATCCTGTAAACCATTAAAAACGCCTTCGGTAATACTCTTATCTGCCAAGCCAAAACTTAAAAACGGAGTGGAGGATTTTACTTTCTGTCTGATTAAATCTTTATTATTGGTCAATTCGCTGCTCATTACTTCTAGAAGATTTGTGAGCATCTGGTTTTTAAGATCTCCTTTCTGCAAAGGCTCTAATGCAACCGCAACCCAATTTCCAAAATTGACTCCTTCTAACTTTTCTTTAAATTGAACTTGAATAAATCTTTTAATATCTTCGTCTTTAATCGCTTTTAAAATCCCCGGAATAATATTTACCGCCACAACATTTGCGACTTTAGCAGCATTTTGACCCTCAGAGAGCCATTCTGAAGCTTTATTTGCAAAATTGAATTCATCTAATTTAATTTCTAATTTCTCTCGATTAAGAAATTCTTCTGAAACAAAATTCCCAAGATTTTCTCCAATCTCATTTTTCTTGGTAGGGATAATAGCGGTGTGCCAAATGGGAATTCCCATCGGATGACGAAATAACGCCACAACCGCAAACCAATCGGCTATACCGCCCACCATTGCTGCTTCGCTAAATGCCTGCAGCATCGGAATTTTAAAATAAATCGCCACAATAAAAAGAAGGACCGCAACACCTAAAAGTGCTAAAGCGCTGCGCTTCATTTTTTGTAAGGCTTTAACTTTGACCATATCTTGATCTGTAATAGTTTCCATGACTGTAACCGTTTTTACTACTAATTTAAGGTTTTTTGCTGAAAAATTGAAGTACATAACGATCTAAATTAGCCACGAATTCACGAATTTTTTCTTTTTTATCTTTAAAATTTGAATTGGTGAAATTGAATTTCACCAATTCAAATTTGTATAAATTCGTGAATTCGTGGCGAAAAAAAATTACTCAAAAAATGAGATAAAAATTGTACTTTTGCGAACTGAAAATGGGAAAAATATGATTATCCAAAAAACTAGAGAGGAAATCGAATTAATGCGCGAAAGTGCCTTAATCGTATCAAAAACATTAGGAATGATTGCTTCTGAAATTAAAGAAGGAGTTACAACATTATATCTTGACAAATTAGCAGAAGAATTTATCCGCGATCATGGTGCTGTTCCAAGTTTTCTTGGATTGTACGATTTCCCAAATTCACTTTGCATGAGTCCAAATGCGCAGGTCGTACACGGAATTCCGAATAATACTCCTTTAAAAAACGGTGATGTTATTTCGGTAGACTGCGGTGCTTTTAAAAACGGTTATCATGGAGATCATGCGTACAGCTTTGAAATTGGCGAAGTGGCTCCAGAAGTAAAGAAACTTTTGAGAATTACTAAAGAATCTCTTTACGTTGGTATTCGCGAGTTTAAAGTTGGAAACCGTGTAGAGGATGTTGGAAACGCGATTCAGAAATATACTGAAGCTCATGGCTATGGTGTTGTTCGCGAATTGGTTGGACACGGTGTGGGACAAAAAATGCACGAAGAACCAGAAATGCCAAACTACGGCAAAAAAGGCCGAGGAAAACTTTTTGTTGAAGGAATGGTGGTTGCAATTGAACCTATGATTAACATGGGAACCCGAAACATCAAACAACTAAAAGACGGCTGGACAATCTTAACCGCTGACGGAAAACCAAGTGCACATTTTGAACACGACGTAGCGTTAATTGACGGGAAACCAGAATTGTTATCTACTTTCCAATACATCTACAAGGCTTTAGGAATCGAAAGCAATGAAGAAGATGAATTTAGAAAAGTGCCTTTAATTGTGTAACACGGATTTCACAAATTGTCACGAATTAATATATTGTTGAAAAATTTCACTAATTAAAATGAGTGAATTATATCTAAGAGAGGAGTCTTATAAAATAATTGGAATCTGCATGGAAGTCCATAAAATTTTAGGTAAAGGACATAGTGAAAAGGTTTATGGTGATGCTTTAGAATATGAATTTCAGCAAAATAATATTCCATACAATCGTGAATTGAAATATTGCATCAATTATAAAAACATAGTTTTACCAAGCTATTATTTCGCAGATTTTGTAGTTTATGATACAATTATTCTTGAATTAAAAGCAATTGCAATTCTTTCAAGTAGTGAAATAAAACAAACATTAAATTATTTAGCCGCTTCAAAAAACAAATTAGGTTTACTAGTCAATTTTGGTGAGGATAGTCTAAAATATAAAAGAATAATACTTTAACCCAAATCAAGGTTCGTGAAATTTCATCGCAACGTTAATTCGTGTGAATTTGTGAAATTCGTGTTCAAATTTTTTTAAACAGTGAAAAAACTTTTTAAACTTGTCCTTAATACCATTCCACGCCCATTATTAATTCGTTTGAGTTATGTGGCGCGTCCAATTTTAGCCTTCTCATTAAAGGGAGATAAATTTACTGATCCTATAGACGGGAAAAGTTTTAAATCGTTTTTGCCTTACGGATACGGAAAACAGCGTAATAATGTGCTTTCGCCAAGTACACTTTCTTTAGAAAGACACCGTTTGCTGTGGCTGTATTTAAACGATCAGACTGATTTTTTTACGGCTCCAAAAAAAGTACTTCATTTTGCACCGGAACAAGCTTTTTACAAACTATTCCGCAAGCAGAAAAATCTGGATTACACTACAACCGATTTGTTTTCGCCTTTGGCAGATGTAAAAGCAGATATCTGCAATTTGCCTTTTAAAGACAACGAATACGATGTTATTTTATGCAATCACGTTTTAGAACATATTCCAGATGATACCAAAGCAATGCAGGAATTGTTCCGCGTTTTAAAACCAGGCGGGATGGCTGTTTTGCAAATACCACAAGATTTAAATCGAGAAGTTACTTTTGCAGATGATTCGATTACCGATCAAAAAGAACGCGCCAGAATATTTGGCCAGTATGATCACGTTCGTATCTACGGAAGAGATTATTTTGACAAGCTCAGAAGTATTGGCTTTATTGTAATCGAAGAAGATTACACCAATAAAATTGCACCAGAACTAGTAGAAAAATATTGTTTGGCAAAAGGCGAAATTATACCGCTTTGCTTTAAACCTGAAAACTAGATTTTTCTAAACCATAAATGATATAAGTTCATTTTAAAAACTTGTTTAAATACTAATCATTAGATAGAATTTTTCTCTTTAATGATTAGTATTTTATTTTTTAAACCTGAAGAATTCCCCAAAATTCTACCAAAAACCAAACTGTTAACCTTGGAAAATCCATTTCAATTCTGCTTTGACATCAGTTTTGATAAAAATCTGAATGTCTTTCTTCCAACCGCCTATATTGTTGAAGGCAACGATGAAATTAAATATTTAAACAAAAAAGCAAGTACAGATGTCCTCAAAAGCTTTGGACTTGTTTTAGAAAATTTAAATCCGAATACAAAAAAGATCCTCACAGCTTGTGACGCTTTGAAACCTGAATTTATTTTTAAAAAATTCAGTGCCAAAGTCAAGTCGGCTAAATCTATTGCCGATCTGCAGAAAGATTCTAAAATTGAATTTGCCATTCGACAGCATTTAAAATTTCATTTGAGTTCGTTCTACAGTTTGATTGTACAAGAACAATTCGCGTTATCTTTTAATATTGGACCAGAAAAAGATTTTTACCGTTCAAAAGTAAGCGTAGAAACTCTTGATTTTGAGCCTCAGATTCATTTTGACAAACATGCAGAAGGCATAACCTACACCCTTTCTTTAAAAGAAAACGAAACTACATTTCTACCCATGAATCGTACTGTCGAAATTCTTTTGGACGAACCGGGCTGGCTGCTTATTAATAAAAAATTAGGGCAGTTAAAAGAGCTTAACGCTAAAAAACTTTCACCCTTTTTAAAGAAAAAATCGATCGAAATTCCGTCAAAATTAGTAGACAATTATTTCAAAAGTTTTATTCCAGAAATTGCCAAGAAAATTGATATCGAAGCAGATGGTTTCGAAATAGAACTTCGGGACACAATTATTTCCTGCACGATTCAGCCGGTTTATGATTTCTTTAAAAACTGCTATTATCTTAATTTATATTTCGATTATAACGGTTATCTATTTGATGCTTCGAAAACAAAAAAAACGCATTCGTTTGTTGATTTTACAATTCCTAATGAACCCAAAATCATTCAATTTAAACGAAATACTGAAGAAAGTTTTTATACGGATAGATTAAGCGAAATCGGCTTAACGAAAATTAAAAATGAGTTATTTGGATCCAGTTCAGAAATAGAAAATGAAGACCCTTATGCCAACGTTCAATTAATTATTGAAAATAAAGAAAAACTCGAAAGCTTAGGTTTTACTATTCAAAATTTAAAACTCGAAAGCAAAGAAATCATTGCCGAAAATCATCTGGTTTCGGCTTCTCAAACTACAAAAGAAGATTGGTTTGATATCAAAATAATTATTACGATTGGCAGTTACACGATTAACTTCAGCGAAATTATTCCGAGCATAAAAAGCAAAGAAAGACTTTTTTTATTGCCTGACGGAAACTATTTCTTAATTCCTTTAGAATGGTTTAGCAAATACAGTTCGCTGGCAAAATTTGCCAAAACAGAAAACGGAAATCTATTGCTGCGCAAAAGTAATTTTACAGCTTTAGATTCGATTCCCGAACTTAAAAGTGATGCAAATCCTGTTCAAGAAGCCGTATATGTACAGTCTTATTTGGTAAAAGCAACTTTAAGACCTTATCAGGTAGAAGGTGTAAAATGGCTATTGGGGCATTTTAATTCCAATTTAGGCGCTTGTCTGGCAGACGACATGGGACTTGGAAAAACTTTGCAGACTTTATCTGTGCTCGTTGCTGTACAAGAACAATTGGGTTTTACAACCAAAACCACCAATTTTGATTTGTTTGCAAACGAAACTACGATAGAAAGAGAACCTTTAAAAACGTTGATTGTACTGCCTTCTTCTTTGATTTTTAACTGGTATAATGAAGCTGGAAAATTTACACCGCATTTCTCGAGAATTCAATACACAGGTAATGACAGAAAACAATTGGCAGGCAGATTAGAATCGTCAGATTTGATTTTCACCAGTTACAGTGTCGTGCATCGTGATATTTCAATTTTAGAAAAATACAATTTCCGTTATTTAATTTTAGACGAAAGTCAATACATTAAAAATAAAAATTCCAAGATTTTTAAAGCGATTAACAAAATCAATACCGTTCATAAGATTGCTTTGAGCGGTACTCCGATAGAAAATTCGCTTGACGATTTATGGTCGCAGATGGAGTTTATTAATCCGGATATTCTGGGCAGTTATAATTTTTTTGCAGAAAACTTTAAAATTCCGATTGAGAAAAAACAGAATGAAGAGGTGTTAAGCGAATTAAAAAACCTGATTCAGCCTTATATATTAAGAAGAACCAAAGAGCAGGTTTTAAAAGATTTACCAGAATTGACAGAACAGATTTATTACTGCGATATGGATCCTGAACAGGAAAAATTATACGAACAGGAAAAATCTAAAGCACGTAACTTTTTGCTGAAAACCGATGGTTCTCCAGATAAAATCAGCATTATTAATACGTTGATGAAGCTGCGTCAGCTGAGTAATCATCCTAAGATGGTCGATGCGTCTTCTGAAATTGATTCTGGAAAATATACTGCGGTTACCAATTATCTGGAAAGTTTGGTGAAAGGAAAACAGAAAGCAATTATTTTCAGCTCATTTGTAACCAATTTGAGCTTTTACACCGATTGGTGCAAAGAAAATAAAATTGCGTATTGTGAAATTACGGGCGAAACTCCTGCGAATAAAAGAGAACATGAAGTAAAACGTTTTCAAGAAAAAGAGGAACCGTTATTATTTTTCATTTCACTTAAGGCGGGCGGTGTTGGTTTAAATATTACCAAAGCTTCATATGTTTTGTTTCTGGATCCGTGGTGGAATCCTTTTGCAGAAAAACAAGGTGTTGGACGAGCACATCGAATCGGGCAGTTGAATAAAGTAAACGTGATTCGTTTTATTTCTAAAAATACGGTAGAAGAAAAAATAATCAACCTGCAGGAAAATAAAAAACTGTTGTCTGATTCGCTGTTAGAAGAAAGTTTTATAAATGAAGAAATAGAAAGTAACTTAGAATATATTTTGAGTTCTTAAATCATATTGTCATAAAAATCCAATAAAACAGACTGTTTTCCGTTATATAAAATTGCTATATTTACAATCTTACAATAAAATAAGATGCCAAAATTTTTATTTCAGAACCTATTATTTGTTTTTTTCTGCAGTTCGATGTTTGCACAAGAGGTGCAAAATGAAGTTGAACCGCCTTATAATATCAAAACAGTTTCATTTATTCAAAATGGCAGTAATGTGGTTCCTATATTTGAGTTAGGATCTTCTTTCAGCTTTCAATTCGATGACTTATTTGCAAACGAAGCCAATTATTACTTTGAATTGGTGCATTGCGATTACAATTGGAAGCAGACCGATATTCCTAAAACAGATTATGTCCGCGGTTTAGACAATCAGCGCATTACAGATTATTCCAATTCTTTTAATACACTGCAGATTTATTCGCATTACAGGCTTTCGTTTCCAAATCAATTTACGACAGAGATTCGGCTGTCGGGAAATTATATGCTTCGAATTCTCAATGAAGACAAAGAAGTGGTTTTTTCCAGAAAATTTATTTTGTATGAAGATCATGCGACTGTTACTGCACAGGTAAAACGAAGCCGAAATCTAAGTAATATTAATTACAGGCAAAATCTCGATTTTGCAGTTTTGTCCAATGATATTGTTTTTCAAACGCCGCTGCAAAATGTAAAAGTACTGCTGTTGCAAAATGGAAATTTTAATACTGCGATCAAAAATATTGTTCCTCAATACACCATCGGAAATCAGCTGGTTTACAAATACGATAAAGAAACTCAGTTCTGGGGAGGCAATGAATTTTTGTATTTTGAAAACAAAGACATCCGCGCCGCAAGCAACAATGTGGGACGCATAGGTTCTAATAATGATATTTATAATGCGTATTTATATACTAACGCAGCAAGAGGAAATCAAATTTATACATTGTATCAAGATGTAAACGGAAATTTTGTTGTGAAAAACATTAACGGTTCCAACAATGATATCGAAGCCGATTATGCCTGGGTTTATTTTACACTTTCTGCCCCGGCTTTCAGATTAAATAAAGACATTTATATTACGGGAATGTTCAACAACTACAGCCTTTCTCCAGAATACAAAATGGATTATAACACCGATAAAGCCGTATTTGAGAAGGCTGTTATGATCAAACAGGGTTTTACTAATTTTCAATATACTGTTGCAGATAAAAAAGGGGTAATCGACTACGAAAATGCGATTGACGGCAACTTCTATCAAACCGAAAATGAGTACACCATTTTGGTTTATTATAAAGAAGCAACAGATCGTTATCAGCGGGTTATCGGAAAAGGAAATGCTAACTCTATCAATATAGTCAATTAAAACAATGTTAAGGTTCTCAATTACAAGATTTTTTTTTGTAGCTTTGCCTCTATAACACACACATATATACTGCGTTAGTATGGTTTCTCAAATTACAAGAGGCATAAAAATATCTGTTTTAACAAGTTTTGAAGGTACTTACTTCAAGAACTATAAGATTCATTTTGCTTTTAGTTATATAGTTACAATCGAAAATCATAGTAAAGATTCTGTACAGTTAACTTCTCGTCATTGGGAAATCTTTGATTCATTAAATGACTTAGAGGTTGTTGACGGTGAAGGTGTAATTGGTAAAAAACCAGTTTTAAAACCTGGCGAAAATCATACTTATAGTTCGGGTTGTTTATTATCATCTCCTTATGGAGCAATGAAAGGTCATTTTAATATGATCAATTTTACTACCACAAAAACATTCAAAGTAATAGTCCCTACTTTTAGAATGTGCGCTCCCTTTGCATTAAATTAAGGATTAGTCTGCATCTGTTGCTTTTATCGTTATCTTAATCATAAATTTGTCAATTTATTAATTTATCCTTTGTACTTTTGTGCAGCGTTAGATTATTCGTAACAAAATGAATGGTCGAACTTTAAATTGTCTAATTCACTAATTTTAAATAAGATGCTTAAAGGATTCTTTCATGTACCAAAAGCGGTAAACGAACCAGTAAAAGGTTACGCACCAAATTCACCAGAAAGAGCAGCGGTGCAAGCTGCCTATACTTCTATGTGGAACGCTAAAATTGACGTTCCGTTGTATATTGGAAGTGAAGAAATCAAAACTGGAAACACTAGAAACATAACAGCTCCTCACGATCACAAACATGTAGTTGGAATCTATCATTTAGCTGAAAAACAACATATCGAAAAAGCTATTGCAAATGCACTTGAGTCAAGAAAAGCTTGGGCAAATATGGCTTGGGAACAAAGAGCGGCCATCTTTTTAAAAGCAGCAGAACTAATTGCTGGTCCATATAGAGCACGTATCAATGCTGCTACTATGATCGGACAATCTAAAAATATCCACCAAGCAGAAATTGATGCTTCGTGCGAATTAATTGACTTTTTACGTTACAACGTAGAATTCATGACACAAATCTATAACGATCAGCCAAAATCTGACTCTACAGTTTGGAATCGTTTAGAATACAGACCTCTAGAAGGTTTTGTTTATGCGATTACTCCTTTTAACTTTACTGCTATCGCTGCAAACCTTCCTGCAAGCGCTGCAATGATGGGTAACGTTGTGGTTTGGAAACCAAGTGACAGCCAAGTTTTTTCTACAAAAATTATCTTAGAAGTTTTCAAAGAAGCTGGTGTTCCAGACGGAGTTATCAACGTTGTTTTTGGAGATGCCTTAATGATTACAGATACTGTATTAGCAAGCCGTGATTTTGCGGGTATTCACTTTACAGGATCTACTCATGTATTTAAAGATATCTGGGCAAAAATTGGAGCAAACATCCACAATTACAAAACGTATCCGAGAATCGTCGGCGAAACTGGCGGTAAAGATTTTATCATTGCTCATCCAAGCGCAAACGTAAAACAAGTGGTTACGGGAATCACTCGCGGTGCTTTCGAATTTCAAGGACAAAAATGTTCTGCTGCTTCAAGAGCTTATATTCCACAGAGTTTATGGCCGGCAGTAAAAGAACAATTAACTGCTGACGTAAAATCTATGAAAATGGGTTCTCCAGAAGATTTTGGAAACTTTATTACAGCCGTTATTCACGAAGGTTCTTTTGACAAATTAGCAAGTTATATTGACCAAGCTAAAAAAGATGCTGATGCTGAAATCATTATTGGTGGAAACTACGATAAATCTGTAGGTTATTTTATTGAACCAACAGTTATTGTAACGACAAACCCTAAATATACTACAATGGAAACCGAATTATTCGGACCAGTTATTACAATTTACGTTTACGAAGATGCTAAATGGGAAGAGACTTTAGAGTTAGTTGATACTACTTCTGAGTACGCTTTGACAGGAGCTGTTTTCAGCCAGGATCGTTATGCAATTGAAGTTGCTACAACTAAATTACAAAATGCTGCTGGTAACTTTTATATTAATGACAAACCAACTGGAGCAGTTGTTGGAATGCAGCCGTTTGGTGGTGCAAGAGCTTCTGGAACTAATGACAAAGCAGGTTCTGCATTAAACTTGTTACGTTGGGTATCTCCAAGAACTATCAAGGAAACATTTGTAACTCCAGAAGATTACAGATATCCTTTCTTAGGTTAACAATCCGATTTGAGATTATAAAAAGCCGGAATTTTCTATTGAAAATTCCGGCTTTTACTTTTATGTCTTTTACTTCCCAAATACAGATCGCAATAGCTGCCGATAATCTCAATTCGGTATTGCTTTTTAATTTTCAAAATAGAACTTCTAGATTGAATACTTCAATCGGGAGTCTAGCATTTATTCTTGGTCGTTTATTTTATCAAATCATAATTTCTTAACTGTTTTAGATTACGCTTAAAATTATTTAAAAATTCTTAGAAACATCTAAAAACAAACAAATAAGTAATTAAAAAACAAATAGTTATCATTAATACCCCATCAAAACAGAAACATTAAACATTTCACTTCTGTAAGTTTTTTCTCTTTTTATGGAATTACTAATTTGTAATACTTTTCTTATTTTATTGATTATCAGATATATACAATTTAAAAAAACCTTATTCTAACATTTTAAAAACTTTTCGAGACATTCCACAACTGCTTTCACTTCTTACTTTTGAAAAAACTTAAAAACTATTTTTCGACCACACTATAGTAAAAGAAAAATTTATAAAAATGATATTAAATTTTAAAAAATCGCACAATGAAAAATTTAAAAAATAGTCCCGAAATAATTTTAAAAGCAAAGAGCAGTGGATCTGTTTTAAATTATAAATGGACCAAAAAAACAATACAAAATTTAATTGATCCATTGGAGAAAAACAATGAACTAGAAATTGCCCTTAATAAAATCGGTCATAAAGCCGCTATGGGACTCACCGCTGCGCTTCTGGAATGGGTTTACTGGAGATATAAAGGTTTCGGGACTTCGGGAGAGGAAATAAGACAGCGTATAGAGGCAATTTGGAGCACCATCGAAAACCCTGAAAACACAAAACCATTGGTCTTTGATGAAAATTTAGATTTCCCCGCATTTGGTTTTGTTAACGGCCCTATTTGGGTAGCTTTAATGAACGTAAGAATGATTGATCTTTTATATAAACAAGGTTCTAATTTTCTTCAAAGTGAATTAGTTGGACTTGTTTTATTAGCAAGACATATCACTCCAAAAAAGAAATATTTTGACAGATGGTTTAATCATGTAATGGAAAGTTTAATTGAAATCTTTCCGAACCAGAATTTTAATAAAGCAGCTGAGATTGAAAATTCATTTTACGATTTCTCTAATGAGCCCGCAATTTGCCGCGAATTCTTTTTTGATTTAGAATTTAATTACGATGACGCAAAGTCAAAAGAAGCCTTAAATAATTTTATCGAGCAAATTGATTACAATTCTAATCTATTTTGTTTTGATCAAAAAACACATCAAAAAAGATCCTAAATCAGTTATATATTAAATTAGGTTAATAATTCTGAAAAAACCGCAGTTACTTTATTTTGTAAACTGCGGTTTTTGTATTTTTAGAATTATTAAAGATTAAGCTTTAAACTTTAATGGAAGATGCACGACCTTTTTAGTTTCAAAAAACTCATCCTCAAAAAAATCAGCCAAATCATATAATGTGGCATTTGGAAAATCTTTCAGTTCCTCGCTTAAGTCGCCGCCTTTTAAATAAAGAATACCGTTTTTTAATTTATGTTTATGCTGTTTTTTAATTTTATCCTTAATCCAAGAAACAAAATCAGGCATATTGGTTACAGCGCGGCTCACAATAAAATCGAAATCACCTTTTACCATTTCGGCACGTTTTTGCTCTGCTTTTACATTTTTTAATTCCAGCCCATCTACAACTCCCTGCACCACTTTGATTTTTTTTGCAATAACATCAATCAAATAAAAGCGGGTTTCTGGAAAAAGAATTGCTAACGGAATTCCAGGAAAACCACCTCCAGTTCCAACGTCCAAAACTGTTGTCCCTGGTTCAAACTTCATCACTTTGGCAATACCCAAAGAATGCAGAATGTGTTTGGTATATAAAGAATCAATGTCTTTACGCGAAATCACATTGATTTTTTCATTCCAATCGTGGTATAAAAAGTCTAGTTTTTGAAATTGTTCTTTTTGTATATCGGTTAAATCAGGAAAATATTTCAATATCTCATCCATTGCTGTAAATTTTTAACAAAAGTACTACTTTACGATTGAAATATTTAACTCAATTTTGCAAATTGAGAATTTATAATAATTACCTTTGAAACCTATTTAAAATAATTATGAATAACAGCGCACCTACATTTGCAAGGCAAGATAATATGAAGTTCTTTAGAACTCTTAACTCACGGGTAAACAATTATTTCAAAGAAAATAATCTTAAGAAAACAGGGAACTGGAAACTGCACCTTAAAGCAGTAATTCTTTTTGCTGTATTCTTAACACCATACTTTTTGATTTTAACACTTCCAATGCCTTTTTGGGTAATGCTCCTTTTATCGATTGTAATCGGAATCGGAATGGCTGGTGTGGGCATGAATGTGATGCATGATGGAAATCATGGCTCTTATTCGACCAAAAACTGGATCAATAAATTTATGGGAGGAACTATTTATGTTCTTGCCGGAAATGTTTACAACTGGCAGGTACAGCACAATGTACTTCACCATACTTACACCAATATCCCTGGACATGACGAAGATCTTGATGCAGGAAGAATTATACGTTTTACAGAGCATGCTGAATGGCATAGTTTTCATCGTTTTCAACATTATTATTCTGTTTTTTTATATGGTTTACTGACTTTTAATTGGGCCATTACAACCGATTTTAAACAGATGCGTAATTACCTTAAAAGAAAACTTTCTTACGGCGAGCCAAAAAGTCCTAAAATTCTTTGGACAACATTGGTAATTACCAAAATGATTTACATTTCGATCTGGATTGTACTGCCAATGGCAATTGGAATTACATGGTGGAAAGTACTTTTGGGCTTTTTTGTAATGCATTATACAGCTGGACTAATTTTAAGTGTTGTATTCCAATTAGCTCACGTGGTAGACCATACAGAAAATCCAACCCCAAACGAATTGGGAGAAATGGACAATACCTGGGCAATTCACCAATTGTTTACCACTACTAATTTTGCACCTAAAAATCCAATTGTAAACTGGTACACCGGCGGATTAAACCACCAAATCGAGCATCATATTTTCCCTAATATCAGTCATATTCATTACGGAAAAATTGCAAAAATTGTAAAAGAAACTGCAAAAGAATGCAACTTGCCGTATTATGAGTACAAAACTATGGGAAGTGCTATTGTAGCGCATTTTAAGCATTTAAGAGAATTGGGGATGAAACCTGAATTATCGGTCTAAAACTAAAAAAATCTATTAATAATTAACCTTCCTTAATAGGCCCAGCAAATTAAGGACATTCAAAAACTTTATAATGAATCATATTCTTTCGGACAGAATCAACAACTTAGCGACATCACAAACTTTAGCAATGGCCGCTTTAGCACGCGAATTAAAAGCACAAGGAAAAGATATTATCAGTTTAAGTTTAGGCGAACCAGATTTTAATACGCCGGACTTTATCAAAGAAGCTGTTAAAAAAGCTGTAGACGAAAATTACAGCACTTATTCTCCTGTTGAAGGTTATTTAGAATTGAGAGAAGCAATCTGCAGAAAATTCAAGAGAGACAACGGATTGGAGTACAAACCAACTCAAATTGTCGTTTCTACAGGAGCAAAACAATCATTATACAACATTGCACAAGTAATGTTAAACGATGGTGACGAGGTTATTTTACCAGCACCTTACTGGGTTTCTTACTTTGAAATCGTAAAACTTTCTGGAGGAGTTCCTGTAGAAGTTCCAACATCAGTAGAAACTGATTTTAAAATTACACCAGCGCAATTAGAAGCTGCAATCACACCAAAAACAAAAATGATGTGGTTTTCTTCTCCTTGTAATCCTTCTGGTTCTGTTTACAGCAGAGAAGAATTAACAGCACTTGCAAAAGTTTTAGAAAAACACCCCAATATATACGTAGTTGCAGATGAGATTTATGAGCACATCAATTTCTCTGGAACTTTCTGCAGTATCGGTTCTATCCCAGGAATGCTGGACAGAACAATTACTGTAAACGGAGTTGCAAAAGCATTTGCAATGACAGGATACAGAATTGGTTATATTGGTGCGCCTGAATTTATTGCAAAAGCATGTACCAAAATTCAAGGACAAGTAACATCTGGTGCAAATTCTGTTGCGCAGCGTGCCACTATTACAGCTGTAGATGCAGACCCAAGTGTATTAAACCACATGGTTCAGGCTTTTCACACTCGTAGAGATTTAGTAGTTGGATTATTAAAAGAAATTCCAGGAATAAAAATCAACGTTCCAGAAGGAGCTTTTTATGTTTTCCCAGACGTTTCTTCTTTCTTCGGAAAAACCTTAAAAGGAACAGAGATTAAAGATGCAAACGACGTTTCGATGTATCTTTTGGCAGAAGCTAACGTTGCGACTGTAACAGGAGATGCCTTTGGAAATCCGAACTGTATTCGTTTCTCTTACGCAACAAGCGACGATATCTTAAAAGAAGCATTACGCAGAATTAAAGAAGCTTTAGCAGTTTAATAATTGTAAACAATATATTGAAAAGGGTGTTTTTATAACACCCTTTTTTCATTTAATCCATTAACAGCAAAGCAATATTCTTTGTAATCTCAGTTGGCGAATTACAATCACAATTACTTAACCCCACCACATAAAGCTGTTCTTCCGGCACATAAACTCCCATCGATTTAAACCCAAAAATACTGCCGCCATGTTCGCGGACGGTTTTATTTTTAACCTTTTCTAAATGCCAGCCGTATCCATAATCGATATAAGTTCCATTATTTAACTGATAGTTTGTAAAAGCTTTCTGGGTAAAAACAGATCCCAATACAGTATTATTATCAATAGCATTCTGCCATTTCAGCAAATCATCAACATTTGACATTATTGCTCCCGAAGCATACGGAATAGAAAAACTAATATAATTGGCATTACTGTAAACTTCTTTACCTCGATAGCCAGAGACCCTGTTTTTAATTATTTTATCGTGACTTGCATAATAGGTATTTTGCATTCCTGCTTTCTTAAAAATATTTTCTGATAAAAAATCCTCATAAGTTTTGCCCGAAACAATTTCGATAATAAATCCTAAAAGCACGTAACCAGAATTACAGTATTTATATTCTTCTCCAGGTTTAAAATCAACTGGTTCATTCTTAAAAAAATCAACCAATTCTTTTGGAGACAAATCTTCTCTCGCAATATTTTTAATAGATTTCATACTCGTAAAATCTTTGATTCCAGAAGTATGAGTCAACAAATGGTGTATTGTAATTCTATTTCCGTTTGTTGGATAATCTGGAATAAACTTTGTGATTTCATCCTCCAGCTTTAGTTTTCCCTGTTCTGCCAATATCAAAATAGAAAATGCCGTAAATTGTTTGGTCATTGAACCAATTTCAAAAACAAATTCAGGTTTCATTTTTACATTCATTTCCAAATCTGCCATTCCGAAAGCTTTTCGATAAATGATTTTTCCTTTTTTAACAGCTAGAAATACCGCTCCAGGATTTTCAGATTTAAATCTGGCAGGAATTAAACTGTCTATTTTAGTTTCTAAATTTTGAGAAAATACCGGTTGAAAAATTAAAAACGTAAGAATTAGAATTTTTGAAATTGTTTTCATGTAGTGATTGCTTAGTGATTGATGTTTATTTTGACGACACAATTACGCTTTAGGTTACAACTGCTGTCTTGCGTGAGGGATAGCAGTGGAAAGCCCACAGCCTGACGAAGGAAGTGCGAGGACTTGAAACGGATAGCCCGACCCGCCTTTTTCGGCGGGACACGCCCCTATTAATAACATGAGAAAAAAGCACATTTGAGAAGAAACAACAAAATCTATTTGAATTCTGAAGTCAAGCTTTCAAAATTCCCATTCGACAATATTATAAAACGTCAGTTGCAATGATGTAAGACATAACCTCTTGTAAAATAGCAACTTTGTAATGTATTAATTTAAAAACTATTAGTCATGACACATACAGATGAAACCACAAAAGAAGCAGTTAAAACTTTAGAAGGATTAATTTCAATTCTTGAAGATGGAAAACTAGGATATACTAACGCGGCAGAACATGTAGAAAATCCAGCTATAAAGACTGATTTTCTGGAATATGCACGAGAAAGAGCTTTGTTTATTGTAGAATTACAAGACGAAATCAACAAACTTGGAAAATCTACAGATACTTCTGGCGGAGGACCATTAGGAGCTTTACACCGTACTTGGATTGATATCAAATCATCTTTTACAGGCGGAGATACAGAAGCCATTATCAATGCCTGTGTAACGGGTGAAGAAGCTGCTGTAGAAAAATATAAAAATGCACTCGAAGAAAACCATTTAGAATACAATCAAGTTTCTATCGTTTCAAAACAATTGAATAGCATTCAAAATACGCTATCGCAAATTAAAATGAGAGCGAATTAATCGATCGATCGATTCATGCTTTTTTTTTTGAAAACTGCCCGGTTTTAGGATCGGGCGGTTTTTTTGTTTCAGATAATTTCTAACAAAAAAATAAATTTTCGATTTATAACTTCAATTAGTTCTTATATAAAAACAAAAAATAAATCTTACATTTCAACAATCGAATAATTCATTTATCATTCCAATTAAATACATAAATTATGAATAGATTTCTGTTGTTCTTTTTAATAAGTTTCTACTCATTTACGCTAATTGCACAACAAAAAGTCCCCGTAAAACCTCGGATTCTCATCAGCAGTGATATTGGAGGCACCGATCCAGACGACAATCAGTCTTTTGCACATTTGTTTATGTACAGCGAATTATTCACTATTGAAGGACTCGTTTCTTCTCCCTCTTTTGGAGACGGAAATAAAGAAGAGATTCTACGAATGATCAATTTGTATGAAAAAGATCTGCCTAAACTTAAAAAACACCAAAAAGGATTACTTTCTCCCGACTATTTGCGTTCTATTACTAAACAAGGACGTCATGGCGCTGCGCCGTACATTGGCTACACAAAACCTACAGAAGGCTCTGAATGGATTATAAAATGTGCCAAAAAGAAAGACAAAGAGCCTTTATGGGTATTGGTCTGGGGCGGATTGGAAGATGCAGCACAAGCATTACATGATGCACCCGAAATTCAAAATAAAATAAAAATCGTATGGATTGGCGGTCCCAACAAAAAATGGAGTGCTAACAGTTATGCATATATCGCTGCAAACTTTCCAAACCTTTGGTTTATCGAAAACAACTCTTCGTACTACGGTCTTTTCTCCAATAATAATGAACCTGATAGTGTAAAAACTACTGATTATTATGATAAATATATTCAGGGTGCAGGAAATCTAGGGAAAGATTTTAAAAATTATTACAACGGAAATGTAAAAATGGGAGACACTCCTACCCTACTTTATATGATGGACGGTGATCCAAACCATCCCGAACGTGAAAGCTGGGGCGGCAGTTTTGAAAAAATGACTCACAGCCCCAGAGTGATATTTAACGGCATAACAACCACAAAAGATACTGTTGCTTACTGTACCGTTACAGAATTTCATTTAAAAGGACCCGTTATAAATATCCCAGCAGATTCAGCCTGTTTCTGGATGGAAACCACTCTTAAAGGAAAAGTACAAAAATGGCCGGGATATTATTTAGGCAATGGGGAATATGCTATCAAATATGTGCCAAAACAAGCTGAGATTTTAAAATATAAATTTACCTCAGAGGTGCCAAATTTCCCCGTTCAGGACGGAGTTTTAGTGGTAGAAAACTTATGGCCAGGCAAAAAACACAACACCGATTACAAATTGGGTAACAGCTGGTACACCGACAAATCGGATCCCAATTTATACGACGGCAAGATACAAGGCGGGAAAACAATTTTAAAATGGAGAAACGCCATCTTAATGGATTGGGCAGAACGATGGAGCTGGCTGTTAGATAAATAAATTTCAATAAAAATAGTAATGAATCAACAAAAATTTTCAATTGCCATTTATCAAAAGCCCACTATTACAGAAGCTTTCTTCGCTATTCTTTTAATGTTAATAATCTTCGTTCCTTTCATTTATGGGGTCAATACAAAGCAACCTATTTATTGCCTCAGTGTGATTGTTGGACTTATTGGATTTGGAATTTTTAATAGTATTACAAAAGGTAAGTTTCTGCCTTCAGGAATTATACAAAAAGATACATACATTAGTTTTTCCGAAAATGGTATTGAAATTAACGAAGGGCAGGAATCTACACTATACCAATGGAGTAATCTTGAAGAAATTGAAATAAACATCTTCGCTTATAGCGGAGGATCTTCACGAAATAGTAGAACTCCCTACAATGGATTTGAAAATTCAATCAATTTTATCGAAAATGGAGAAAAATTTAAATATCGATTTTATATTGAAAATGTTCATCAATTTGAATTATTAAAAGAACAGTTCGATAAAATAATTCTACCATTATTAAATCAATATCAAAATCTAAAAGAAGAAAGTTATTAGCAAGGCACAATTGAATTTTGCCCGAAATTATAATAATTTAAACAACGATACAGATTATCTATAAAAGTAGTTTCACTTTTTTAATTTAAAATATTAAGTTAACAATTTCAAAAAAATCCCTTCATCATTAGCAAACTCAAATATTTTATAAGACCTTTGCACACTTTTTTTCGTGAATACCACAAAAGCTAAAGTTTTAGAAATGAAGAAGAAAATTGAGATATTAGCTCCTGCTAGAGATTTAATTGGAGGAATTGCGGCCATAAACAGCGGTGCCGATGCCGTTTATATTGGCGCCCCGCAATTTGGAGCACGTTCTAACGCCAACAATTCTATAGAAGATGTTGCCGAATTGGTAAAATATGCGCATTTATTTAATGCTCAGGTTTTTGTGGTAATGAATACCATTTTGTACGATAACGAATTAGAAACGTGCCGTGCCATGATTTGGGAATTATACGACATTGGTGTTGATGCCTTGATTATTCAAGACATGGCGATTATGGAAATGGACTTACCTCCTATTGTACTTCACGCCAGCACACAAGCCAATAATCGTGATGCCGATAAAATCAAATTCCTTAAAGATGCCGGAATCAAACGTGTCGTTTTAGCACGTGAATTAAACTTGCATCAAATTAAAACAATCTACGACCATGCTGATGTTGAGTTAGAATTTTTCGTAACCGGAGCTTTATGTGTTTCGTTCAGCGGAAACTGTTATATGAGTGTGGCAAACGGAGAACGCAGCGCCAACCGTGGCTCCTGCGCTCAAAACTGTCGTTTACCATACAACTTAATCGACGGAAACGGAGATACTTTAATCAGAAACAGTCACTTACTTTCTATAAAAGATTTAGACGTATCTGATCAGATTCCGAATTTGATCGAAGCTGGAATCGTTTCTTTCAAAATCGAAGGGCGTCTTAAAGATGTAGCTTACGTAAAAAACAACGTATCTTATCTTCGCCAGAAATTAGACAGTTACTTAGAAGGAAGCGACAAATACACCAAAGCTTCTTCAGGAAAATGTACCTACACTTTCGATTCTACTTTAAGCAGAACTTTTAACCGTGGTTATACCGATTATTTCGTTAACGAAAGACACAGTTCTATTGGTTCTTGGGAAAGTCCAAAATCTAAAGGACAATATATTGGTAAATTAATTAGAACTGTTGGAAACGCTTACGAAATCGAAAACGGCGAATTGCTAAACAACGGCGACGGACTTTGTTTCATCAACGAAAACAACGAAGCTGACGGAATTTACGTTAACAAAGCCGAAAACGGGAAAGTATATCCAAACGTTTTAAAAGAAATTAAAGACGGGACTTTTATTTACCGTAATAATGACGCTGCTTTTATTAAAATTGTAGAAAGAGAAGACAGCGCCATCCGCAAAATCGGAACTACTTTATTACTTACTGAAAATGAAAATGGTTTCGAATTAATCGCAACAGACGAAGACGGAAACGTAAGTACAGTAAAATTAGAGCACGCAAAAGAGCAGACTAAAACTGGTGAATCAATCGAAGAAAACATTAAAGTTCAATTGGCAAAAACAGGTTTTACACCTTACAGCGCTGATGAAATTGATGTTGTGTTTTCTCAAAACTGGTTTCTTCCTATTTCAAAAATCAACGAAATGAGAAGAAATGTTTTCGATCAATTATCAGAAATTCGTTTGGCAAATTATGTTCGCGAAGAACACCAATTGGTAAAAACGTCACATCCTTATCCAGAAACGAAATTGGATTTTATGTACAACGTTTCGAACAAAACGGCTCGTAAATTCTACGAACGTCACGGCGTTACCGAAATCGAAAAAGCATTCGAATTACAATGGGATCCAGGAAAATCTCGTGTAATGACCACCAAATATTGCATTAAGTACGAATTAAAAAAATGTCCGATACACCAAAAAGATATTGTTGGTGTCAAGGTAAAAGAACCACTAGTACTAAAGCAAGGCGAATTGGAATACAAACTAAAATTCAACTGTAAACCCTGCGAAATGGAGATCTGGGAAAAAGATGCTGAATTTGAAATTGAAGAAGATCATTTTCATTAAGTGACGTAACCGCAAAGTTTTTTACCGCAAAGGGCACAAAGAATTACGCAAAGGTTCGCAAAGTTTTTTTTAAGCTTTGCGAACTTTTTTTATTCTGGTATTTCCACAATCTTGTCATTTCGACGAAGGAGAAATCTTCACGAGTAGCTCGACAAAGATTAGCTTATTGGAACGGAGTTACTTGCGGAGATTTCTCGTTCCTCGAAATAACAAACTATACGATTACTTTATTTAAAAATTAAATTTCAAATTAAAAAAAATCTGCCGAATCTGCAAAATCTGCGAGAGAAATTTTTTGTCCCTTTTTAACTTAAAAACAAAAACTTTGCGTTCTTCGCGTAATTCTTTGCGAACTTTGCGGTTAAATTTAAATCCCTGAAACTGCAAAAATCAACGTTAGAATAAATTCCATTTTCTTTATATTTACTCACAAAACAAAATTTAAATGGAGCAAAAAAACAATCTAGCCAAATATTCAATTATTGCCGGTTTTTTAATTTGTTCATTCTTTCCAGTTTTAATATTTTCAGATAGCTATTTTATTTTTCAATGCATTCAAATATGTAATTTTGGCACATTTTGGAATCCCATTTTCTGGGGAATTTTGTTTCCATTATTCATCATTTTTCTATTTTGGAATACCGCTAAAAAAATAAGCTATTCACTTAATCAAATCAATTATTTCCAAGCTTGTTCTCAATTTTCTTTCGGAGTAAGTTCAAAAATTACAGCAGCACTTTTTACAATATATGTTATTGGATTATTGGTAAACGGAATTTCATCAGTACATAACGTGCAAATTCCTTATCAAATTTTATTTTCATTACTAATGATTTTATTTCTATCCTTTATATTAATGATGCTAACTTTTGTAAGCAGTTTAATTATTGTAAAACTAAATCAACAAAAAATATAATTTGGCCAGGAACGATGTATACTACAGAAGATGGATAAGATTAATAGGGGCGATTTCTACGTTCTTTGTATTGATCGGTTTCTTTCCTGTGATTGGCAATATTTGTACAATTCTGTACTACAATGATACTTATATTAACTCCGAAAAATATCAAAAGAAATATGTTTTGATTGATTCATTAGAATATTTTTCATCCGATCCAGAAGCCAGAGTTGATGGTTACTCAAAAGATCTGAATAATTACAAAACAATTATATTACTTAATAAGGACAGAGATGAAGAAAGCAAAATAGATTCTACAGGAAATGCTCATATGTATGTATGGTATCGAAATGGGATTGATTTTGCTTATCCGGCAAAAAAAGAAGACAAAAGTTTACCGGCAAAAAAAATATTTTATCAAAAAGCTGCGATTCCTTTCTTTTGGCTTCTATCTATTATAATAACAGTCCTAATGTATAAAATCATAAAAAACAGTAAACTTTTTAAAGGATTTGAGGACTAAAACAATAAAGTTATTGAACTTTTGAATTGGTATTGAACCACAAAATTTAATCAAATTGACTATTTTTGTTTACCGAACAACTCAAAACTCCAAAATGAAAATACTACTTCTAGGTTCAGGCGAATTAGGCAAAGAATTTGTCATTGCCGCGCAACGAATCGGACAAACCATAATTGCAGTTGATAGTTACGAAAACGCGCCGGCAATGCAGGTTGCACATGGATTTGAAGTCATCAATATGCTTGACGGCGAAGCTCTGGACCGAATCGTAGCCAAACACCAGCCAGACTTTATCGTTCCGGAAATAGAAGCCATTCGCACCGAACGTTTTTACGATTACGAGAAGCAGGGAATCACTGTTGTTCCTTCAGCGAAAGCGGCCAACTTTACTATGAACCGTAAAGCAATCCGTGATTTAGCTGCAAAAGAATTAGGTTTAAAAACGGCTAAATACCAATACGCAACTTCTGCAGAAGAACTACAAAAAGCCGTTCAGGAAGTCGGCATTCCTTGTGTGGTAAAACCTTTAATGTCTTCATCCGGAAAAGGACAATCGACTATAAAAACAGAAAGCGATATCGAAAAAGCATGGCAATATGCCGTTGCGGGTTCGCGTGGCGACGTTATCGAAGTGATTGTAGAAGCTTTTGTAGATTTTCATTCAGAGATTACACTTTTGACGATTACCCAAAACGGAAATCCAACTTTATTTTGCGCCCCAATCGGCCACCGACAAGAACGAGGCGATTATCAGGAAAGCTGGCAGCCGGCTTTGGTTTCAGAAAAAGATTTGTACGAAGCGCAGGATATGGCCGAAAAAATTACCGAAGCTCTTGGCGGAGCAGGACTTTTTGGTGTTGAATTTTTCTTAACCAGCGAAGGCGTTTATTTCTCTGAACTCTCTCCGCGTCCGCACGATACGGGAATGGTAACTTTGGCCGGAACACAGAATTTTAACGAATTTGAATTGCATTTACGTGCGATTTTAAGCCTTCCAATTTTCGAAATTACGTTAGAAAAAGCCGGAGCAAGTGCCGTAATTTTAGCATCAGAAGATTCGACAAATCCAACTTTTACGGGAATCGAAAAAGTCGCTGCTTTACCCAAAACAGATTTTAGAATATTCGGGAAACCGACTTCAAGACCGTACCGCAGAATGGGAGTTGTTTTGAGTCATGATTCTTTGGCTACTCCAATCAACGAAATAACAGAACGCGCAAAAGCAACCGCAAAATTAATAACTGTAAATTCTTAACTATGAAAAATATACTTTTAGCTGCATTTCTATTTATTGGAACTGCGGTAAACGCACAAGACAAAAAGAAATTTGACAAACCTACTGTTGTAGAGGCTTCCTGCGGCGAATGTCAATTCGGAATGAAAGGCAAAAGCTGTGATTTAGCTGTTCGTATTGACGGAAAAAGCTATTTTGTTGACGGAACAACAATCCACGATCATGGTGATGCGCATGCCGATAATGGCTTTTGTAATGCCGTAAGAAAAGCATCTGTTACAGGAGAAATAAAAGGTAATCGTTTTGTAGCCAGTTCATTCACTTTAATAGACGAGAAAAAATAATATGGCATTGATCCTCGAAAACATTGCCAAACACGTTACGCTTACTCCAGAAGAACAGGCACTTTTTTTATCTAAATTGGAAACTCAGATTTACAAACCAAAAACGATTCTGCTGAATGCGGGCGAAGTTTGTAAACACTCCTATTTTGTAAATTCTGGAATTTTAAGAAGCTTTAATATCAACGATAATATTGTAGAACATGTACTTTCTTTTGCCTGCGAAGGCTGGTGGATGAGCGATATGTACAGTTATTTTTCGCAGAAACCCGGACAGCTTTTTATTGAAGTTCTGGAAGAAGCCGAAGTTGTTTCTTTATCTAAAGAAAATCAAGAACAATTGTATCTTGAAATTCCAAAGCTAGAACGTTTTTTCAGGATTTTAATTGAAAATTCTTTGGTCGCAAACCAGCAAAGATTGATGGACAATTTAAGTTTACCCGCAGAAGAACGTTTTGAAAAATTCAGCAAAAAATACGGAACCTTAATTCATAAAGTACCTCAAAAACAAATCGCTTCTTTCATTGGAGTAACGCCGGAATTTTTCAGCAAAATGAAAGCTAGGCTTTTGAAAAAATAAAGTTTTTCCGCCACGAATTCACAAATTTTTATTCTCAAAAATTATTAAAAGATAATTCGTGAATTCGTGGCGAAAAAAAAAAAATTAAAATTGCTCCACCTCCGTAGAATGTTTCATAGCTGTTATGGTTGATTTTCCTATCATAACCGTATTTTGAACCGCATCAAAATAAGAAGTTCCCACAAAAGCCTGATGTTTTACTGCCCTGAATCCGTTTTTCTGCAAAGCGAATTCACGTTCCTGCAATTCAGAATAGCCTGCCATGCCGCGTTCCTTATAGGCTTTTGACAATTCAAACATACTGGTATTCAAAGCATGGAATCCTGCCAAAGTAATGAACTGGAATTTATAACCCATTGCAGCTAAATCTTCCCTAAATGTTTCCATTTCGGCCACCGTTAATTTTGCAGCCCAGTTGAAAGACGGAGAACAGTTGTACGCCAGCATTTTATCCGGAAATTCTTTTTTCATAGCCGTCGCAAACTTTCTCGCATAATCCAAATCCGGATTACTAGTTTCCATCCAAATTAAATCCGCGTAAGGTGCGTAGCTCAAGCCTCTTGCAATTCCCTGCTCGATTCCATTATTTACATAGAAAAAACCTTCAGCCGTTTTTTCGCCTGTTAAAAATTTCCTGTCTCTTGGGTCAGCATCGCTCGTTAATAAATTGGCGGCATCAGCATCTGTTCTCGCAACGATTAAAGTGGAAACACCCATAACATCAGAAGCCAAACGCGCTGCAATTAATTTATTGATCGCTTCCTGAGTTGGCACCAAAACTTTTCCGCCCAAGTGTCCGCACTTTTTAGCAGAACTCAGCTGATCTTCAAAATGAACTCCAGAAGCTCCAGCTTCAATCATTGATTTCATTAATTCGAAAGCATTCAGATTTCCCCCAAAGCCTGCTTCGGCATCGGCTACAATCGGAACCAGATAATCTTTTTTATCTTCAATATTATTTACAGTCTGAATCTGATCAGCACGCAATAAAGCGTTATTAATTTTTTTAACCACCATCGGAACGCTGTTTACAGGATAAAGTGACTGGTCCGGGTACATTTCTCCCGCCAGATTTGCATCGGCCGCAACCTGCCAGCCGCTTAAGTAAATTGCTTCTAAACCCGCATCAACTTCCTGAATCGCCTGATTTCCGGTTAACGCGCCCAACCCCGCAACATAATCCTGACTTTTTAACTTTCTCCATAATTTTTGCGCTCCCATTTTGGCAATAGAATGCTCAATTTGATAAGATCCCTGAAGCGTAACTACTTCTGCTGCAGTGTAAGGACGTTCAACGCCTTTCCATCTCGGGTTCGTTATCCAATCGTTAATCAATTCCTGAATTCTGTCTTCTGTTGTTTTCATAAATAGTTTAGTTAAAGCGGTTAGTAAGTAAGAGTGTTCAGTCGCAGTTTTTAGTATTCAGTTTTAACTGGACTTAATTTTTTTTGCAGTAAAGTCTCTAGTTTTATCTGCTTGATCTGCTAAATCTGCGTGAAAAAGTTATTCGCTCTCAGATTGGGCAGATTGAGCAGATTTTATTTAAAATCACAAATATTTGTAACATGGAATCGTCAGAAAGCCAACGAAATCAGTATTTACAACTAATCTTTCCAATACTTTTTCAGCCAGTGGAAATTGTTGTTTTTCATGATTTTCGTCTCCTAATTCCTCTTTTATTTTTCTGAATTCATCTAAAGCCAATTCGTGATAATACGCCAAATCTAGTTTTCGTCCATTATCTAAAACCACTTTATTCTGAAGCCATTGCCACAATTGCGATCTCGAAATTTCGGCGGTTGCGGCATCTTCCATCAAATTATGCAATGCCGCTGCACCTTGTCCGTTCAGCCATGAAGCCAAATACAAAACCCCAACATTGATATTTTTTCGAACACCATTTTCAGTGATGATTCCAATTGGTGGTTCAATCAAATCAGCTTCTGTAATTTTTCGATGTTCTCTTTTAATATGAATTTGATTGGGAGTCGGCATTCCTTTATCAAAAATTTCTTTTGCCAGCAAAACCAAATCCGGATGCGCTACCCAGGTTCCATCGTGGCCATTTCGAACTTCGCGCTCTTTATCGGTTTTCACTTTCGCGAAAGCAAGAGCGTTAGCTTCTTCATTATTTCGAATCGGAATCTGCGCTGCCATGCCGCCAATGGCATGAATTCCTCTTTTATGACATCTTTGGATAACTAAATTCGAATATGCATTCATAAAAGGCGAAGTCATGGTTACCTGATCGCGATCTGGAACAATGAATTTTGGATTTTTTCTAAACTTTTTGATGTAAGAAAAAATATAATCCCAGCGTCCGCAGTTTAAGCCAACGATATGTTCTTTCAATTCATATATGATTTCATCCAGCTGAAAACTTGCCGTAATGGTTTCGATTAAAACCGTCACTTTTATAGTGCCTCTTTTCAGTTTTAAATAATCCTCGGTAAAATCAATAACCGTATTCCACCAGCGTGCTTCCAGATAATGTTCTAATTTCGGGATGTAGAAATACGGTCCTGAATTGTTTTCTAAAAGTCGTTTATGGTTATGAAAAACATACAATCCAAAATCTACCAGAGAACCCGAAACTTCTTTTCCTTCAATTAAAAGATGCTTTTCGGGTAGGTGTAAACCACGAGGACGTACGATTAACGTTGCTGTTTTTTCATTTAAATGATAGGACTTTTGCTTCACCAAATCAGTAAACGTGATTGTTTTATTAACCGCGTCGATTAAATTGAGCTGGCCTTCCATTAAATTCTGCCAGGTGGGCGAAGTGCTGTCTTCAAAATCAGCCATAAAAGTTTTTGCTCCCGAATTCAAAGCGTTGATAATCATTTTGCGATCAACCGGACCTGTAATCTCCACTCTTCGGTCTAATAAATCTTTCGGAATTTCACCAGCCGTCCAATTCCCTTCTCTCACGTTTTTAGTTTCCGGAATAAAAACCGGCATGTTTCCCTGATCGAAAGTGACTTGTTTTTGATCGCGCTGCAAAAGCAATAGTTTTCGCTGTGATTCGAATTTTCTATGCAATTCAGTTATAAAAGCAATCGCTCCTTCTGTCCAGATCTTTGGATATCGAAGCTTCTTTTCGGCTAAAAACTCCATTGCCGTTTCGGTAATTTCTAATTGGTTTTTCATAGCTGCTGATTTTTATTTTTAATTGGTCAGCCATGCAATCGCTTAGTCTATTTTGTCTTTCCAAAGACAATATTTAATTAGCGATGTCATAGCTAATATATTTTATACTACAATGTTACAAAAAGTTTTTTATAAAAATAGCGAACGTTCGCTAAAATTTAAAAATATTTTTTTGGCGATTATTTGTAAATCAGTTACATTTGATATTATGGATATCGAAAAAGACTATATAAAGCTGATATTTGGACTTAAACTCAAGCAAGTCAGAACTCAAAAAAATCTTTCTCTTTTTGGACTGGCCAAATTGACGAATCTTTCAAAATCGTATTTAAACGAAATTGAAAAGGGAAAAAAATATCCAAAAGCAGATAAAATTTTGCTTTTATGCAAACATTTGGACGTGAGTTACGACCAAATGGTGTCTTTAAAACTCGATAACAACCTCGCTCCGATTGGTGAAATTTTAAAATCAGGAATTTTAAAAGAGATTCCGCTAGACCTTTTCGGAATTCAGGAAGCAGATTTAATAGATATTATTGCGAATGCTCCGGCAAAAGTCAATGCGTTTATTAGTACCATTATCGAAATTGCACAGCATTATAATTTAAGCCGTGAAAGTTTCTTTTTAGCTGCTTTACGATCGTATCAGGAAGCGCACAGCAATTATTTTGAAGATTTAGAAGAAAAAGTAATCGCATTTTCGAAGTCGTTTCAGATTAATTTGGATTCAAAAATTACTATTGAAGAATTAGAAGCAATTCTAAAAGAAGAATACGAATACAGCATTAAAGAAATTGTTTTTACAGATCAAGAAGCTTTAGGCGATTTGCGTTCGATTTACGTTCCGAAAAGCAGAACTTTATTGCTGTCAACAGAACTCGACGCTCCCCAAAAGGCTTTTATTTTAGCAAAAGAAATTGCTTATAATTATTTAAAAATATCGGATCGTCTGCTGACTTTCAGCTGGATTAAGTTTGAAAATTTCGATCAGGTTTTGCACAATTTTTACGCTTCGTATTTTGCCGGCGCTTTATTACTGCCTAGAAAATTACTAGTAGATAAAATCAATTCCTTTTTAGAAAATAAAAATCCAAAGCCGGAAGAATTTGTCGCACTAATAGAAAGTTTCGAAGTTTCACCAGAATCTTTTTACCAGCGATTAACCAATTTATTACCCAAAGATTTTCAGCTGAAAAACCTATTTTTTCTAAGATTATCGCATCGCGTAGGTTCTGATGTTTATCAAATTAATAAAGAACTGCACATTACACATCAGCAGGAACCACATGCCAACGAAACCAACGAACATTATTGCAGAAGATGGGTTTCGGTTAAAACAATAGACGAAGCTATCAGACAAAACAAATCTCATTTTTTTGATGCGCAGATTTCCAGCTATGCCAATAGTGGTAACGAGTATCTTGTTTTTTCATCGGCTACAAAAGATCCTTTCGCAGATCATTATATTAGAAGTATTTCTGTCGGCATCCTGATAAATCCGACAATGAAAAAGAAATTCAAATTCATCGAAGGAAAACCTTTAGTAAAAAGAATTGTAGGTGTTACCTGCGAGACTTGCGCGGTAAAAGATTGTTTAGAAAGAGCTGCGCCTCCAATTGTTTTAGAAAGAAAGAAACGCCATGAGAACACAGATGCTGTTGTGCAGCAGTTTATCTCACAATATAGTTAGAAATCATGAAATATTTTACCTTAATAATAGTACTGCTTTCCATCAGCTGGAATCAGGAAAAAGAAAAACTTACCGGCCGTTATAATTATTTAATAGAAGATGACAATTCCTATATTCAAAAAGATAAAATTACTTTTAAGGATAGTGTTTTTGTATTTGACAACAAGTATATGCCAAAAGGAAAAATCTCTTATGGCAATACAATACTATTGGATAATTTCATAAATATTGATTTAATTATAAGCATCTCAAAAGATCAAATCCAAAAAGATACGATACTATTTTACATGCACGATAAGCAAAGTTCTTCTGCCAATTACCTTGATGAAGTGGTCGGAAAAGGAAAATTGATTAGGATTAAGTAATTTAGTTTTTTTTCTAATCGCAATCCCGATAGCTATCGGGAGAGAAGTCGCAAAGTTTTATTTCATTTTGAATATAATCACCTAAACATATCTTCTCGCAATCTTTTCATCACTCCTTCGTCGAGATGACAAACTGTGTGCTAGACGCACTACTGTGCGCCTCTACCTTAAAACCTTTGAACCTCTGCAACTTTGAACCTTTGCACCTTACAACTTCAGAACCTTAGAATCTTTCTTAATCTACATTAAGTGCTTTTCCTTTACCATGGCGGTATCTTTGTACTATAAAAATAACAAACACTAATATCATGGAAAATATAGTATTACATAAAGCAGAAACAAGAGGAAACGCAAATCACGGATGGCTTAACGCTTATCACAGTTTTAGCTTTGCAAGCTGGTACAATCCAGATAGAATTCAGTTTGGGGCGCTTCGTGTTTTAAACGATGATACAATTGCAGGTGGCATGGGTTTTGGAACACATCCACACGATAATATGGAAATTATTACGATTCCGCTTGAAGGTGATTTGGCTCACAAAGACAGCATGGGAAATACCGAAATTATCAAAAATGGTGACATTCAGGTGATGAGTGCCGGAACTGGTGTTCAGCATAGTGAGTTTAACCCAAACGCAGATCAGCAGACTAAATTATTGCAAATTTGGTTGTTTCCAAATAAAAGAAATGTTGCACCTCGTTACCAGCAGATTACTTTGGATGTTGCGGACAGACACAATAAATTATCTCAAATTTTATCTCCAAATGCAGATGATGAAGGTGTTTGGATTCACCAAGACGCTTGGTTTAATATGGGGAATTTTGATGCCGGAATAGCAACTGAATATAAAATTAAAAAAGAAGGAAACGGCGTTTATGCTTTTATCTTAAAAGGAAACGTAACCATCAACGGTCAGGAATTGAACAGTCGTGATGCGGTTGGTATTTCAGGAACTGATATTTTGACTATCAAAGCAAATACTGATGCTGAATTATTATTGATGGATGTTCCTATGAATTATTAATTCGACAGCAGTTTTTCAAACAACAAACAAAACAAACGGACAATCAAAAATGAGTCATTTTATTTCTTAATCTAGGTTAAGTGCTTCAGAAAAACTCTCACCGTAACTTTGTCCTATCAAAATGAAATTAATTATTTAAAAATAAAAATTATGGCAACTACAAAATGGTCAATTGACCCAACTCACTCAGAAATTGGTTTTAAAGTTAAACACATGATGTTTACAAATGTTTCAGGTAAATTTGGAACTTACGATGCAACAATTACTACAGACGGAGACAACTTCGAAAACGCTGCAATTGAATTTTCTGCTGATATTGCTTCTGTAGATACTGCAAACGCAGACAGAGACGGGCATTTAAGAAGCGGCGATTTCTTTGATGCTGAAAATCATCCAAAATTAACTTTCAAAGCTTCTGCTTTCAAAAAAATCAACGAAGGAAGCTATGAAATCACTGGAGATTTAAACATTAAAGGTGTTTCTAAATCAGTAACATTTCCAGTAGAATACAGCGGTATCTTAACTGATCCATGGGGAAATACTAAAGTTGGTTTAAGCATCGAAGGAAAAATCAATCGTAAAGACTGGGGTTTAAACTGGAACTCTGCTCTTGAAACAGGCGGTGTTTTGGTTGGTGAAGAAGTAAAATTAAACATTGAATTACAATTCGTAAAACAAGCTTAATCTTTTGGTTTTAGATTAAAAATTGGTTGGTTAAAAGCCCTGTACTACAAAGTGCAGGGCTTTTTTGTCTGCCACGAATTCACGAATTATTTTTTATTTCACGCAGATTTAAATTGATTTTAGCAGATTTGCACAAATTTATTTTTAATCTGCGTGAAACCAAAAAACAGCCAAAGATTAATAAAAATAATTCGGGAATTCGTGGCGGAAAAAATCATCTAACTGTATTTCTAAATTCCGTCGGCGACATTCCGGTTTGTTTTTTGAAGAAACGGGAAAAATACGAGTAATCTTCGTAGCCCACTTTAAAGGCGACTTCGTTTACAGCTAATTGTTTGTCGATTAGCATACGTTTTATTTCCAGAATTACACGATCTGTTATGACTTCTGTGGCTGTTTTTTGGAGAATTTCATTGCAGATTCTATTCAGGTGTTTTAGTGTAATGCTTAACTTTTCTGCGTAAAAAGAAGGCAGTTTTTCGTGTCTGAAATACTGCTCTAAAAGCGTTTCAAACTTACTGATTTTGACATTGTACGAATGTGTTTCATGCGAAAATGATTCGGCATATTTTCTCGAAATTTCAATATGAATGCAATCTAATAAATTAAGCATTTTATCTAACTGAAATTTAGCATTTAGATTATTTTCCTGAATCAGTAAATCAAAATATGGGAGAATTTTTGGGATTTCTTTTTCCTCAAAAACCATTTCGGGTCTGTTGTGAATTGAATGGTAAAAATTATATTCATTAATGTTCTTTTGTCCGAAATAAAGATTGTACAATTCCTGCGAAAAAATAACGACAAAACCTTCTATATCTTCAGACAAACTCCAATGATGCATCTGACCAGGCTGTAACACAAATAAACTTCCTCTTTTGATTTCGAATTGATCAAAGTCTACTTCATGCAATCCCGAACCATTTGTAAAAAACACCATCAAATACGAATCATGCCGGTGCGGCTCTTCTACAAAACTGTGACTTTTTAAATGTTCTTTAAAAGTATTGACATAAAAATCGCGATGAATGTCGTTGCAGCTGAAATTTTGAACGCTGTAAATGGGATATTTTTTCATACGCTTTTAGATTTTAGATTGTAGATTGTAGATTTTAGATTGTGGATTTTAGATTGTAGATTTTGGAATTTGGAATTTGAATTTTGGAATTTGGATTTTGGAATTTGGATTTTGGAATTTGAATTTTAAGCTAAATGTCCTTATTGTGCTATAAGTAGCGAAGATATAAAAAAGACTTTTATGATTCTGTAAATTACCTTTGTATAAACAAAAAATAACAACGTCATGTCACACGCATTAACTCATATCTTAAAAAACGAATGTCCTGTTTGTCACAAAGGAAAAGTTTTTACGGACAAAAACATTTTTCTGAATTTCAGTTTGCCAAAAATGAATGAATACTGCAGTCATTGTCATTATAAATTTCAAAAAGAACCTGGATATTTCTTCGGCGCTATGTATGTAAACTACGGATTAACAGTTGCTCAGGGAATCGCAACGTATTGTATCGCTCAGTTTTTCTTTGAAAAAAACTTCGATTTAAGAATTATTCCTATAATCGCTGTTGTCATTACTATGCTGACTCCTTTTAATCTTAGATTTTCAAGATTAGCGTGGATTTATATGTTTAAGGGCTATACGAGTTAAAAAAATACTATTTTTGCCTTTCAATTGAAACTAATTTTCAATTCCAAAAAAAATAAAAAACAAATTAGACAAATGAAAGCATACGTATTTCCAGGTCAAGGTGCACAATTCACAGGAATGGGTAAAGACCTTTATGAAAATTCGGCTTTAGCCAAAGAATTATTCGAGAAAGCAAATGAAATCTTAGGTTTTAGAATTACAGATATTATGTTCGAAGGCACTGCCGAAGAACTAAAAGAAACTAAAGTGACGCAGCCAGCTGTATTTTTACATTCGGTTATTTTAGCTAAAACTTTAGGTGACGATTTTAAACCAGAAATGGTTGCAGGACATTCTTTAGGAGAATTTTCAGCATTGGTTGCTAACGGAACTTTATCTTTTGAAGATGGTCTTAAATTAGTTTCTCAACGTGCTTTGGCAATGCAGAAAGCCTGCGAAATTACCCCATCTACAATGGCTGCCGTTTTAGGTTTGGCTGATAATATTGTAGAAGAAGTTTGTGCTTCTATCGACGGAATTGTAGTTGCTGCAAATTATAACTGCCCGGGACAATTAGTGATTTCAGGAGAAACCACAGCAGTTGAAAAAGCTTGTGAAGCCATGAAAGCTGCAGGAGCAAAACGCGCTCTGATTCTACCTGTTGGAGGAGCTTTTCACTCACCAATGATGGAGCCTGCAAGAGAAGAATTGGCAGCTGCTATTGAAGCAACGTCTTTCTCTACCCCTATCTGCCCAGTGTACCAAAACGTAACAGCGAGTGCGGTTTCTGATGCAAACGAAATTAAAAAGAACTTAATCATTCAATTGACTGCGCCGGTAAAATGGACTCAATCTGTACAGCAAATGATCGCTGACGGTGCTACTTTATTTACTGAAGTCGGCCCAGGAAAAGTATTAGCTGGTTTGATTAATAAAATTGATAAAGAAGCGGTTACTGCAAATGCATAATCTTTAGTATTCAGTGATCCATTTTTTTAGTGATCAGTTGAAATATAAATTAGAAAATCCCAAATTCTTTGATGAATTTGGGATTTTTACTTTGTGTCGCAGGCTCTTCGACTTTGTTATTCTTCCTGTTTACTTCCCTGCATTACAATCACTTTATCGAAACTATTCAAGAATTTTTTCTTTCTTTTTGTAATTGATAATAAAAACGCCTAGAATAATCAGGATTGTTGCAATTATAAACTCAACTGTTATTTTTTCATTCAAAAGAAGCCATCCTAAAAACACTGCAATAATGGTGTTGATATATGCCAAAATAGAAACTTGTACAGGAGAAACATGTTTCAAAGCATAATTATAACTAAAAAAAGCAATTACAGATCCGAAAATCGACAAGTACAAGGCTGCTCCTATACTAGTCAAACTCCACGAACTTAGATCTGGATTTGGAGAAAAAATAGAGGCCAAAACCAATTGAACACAAGAGGCCATTGTAAATTGATAAAACAAATTCAGGATAATATTCTTCGATTTATTTCCGTGAATTTTGGTATAAATAGTTCCTGCAGCCCACGCCAGAATTGCAAATCCCATAAATATCATTCCGGTCCTATAATCTGCATCCAGAAATGATCCCAATCCGTCTTTAAATATCAGCACAACTCCAGAGAAACCAATTACAACTCCGACAAATCCTTTAAAGCTCATTTTTTGCAATCCGAACAAAATACTGCCCAGAAAAATAAGTATCGGCGCCAAGGCACTAATAACAGACGCTAATCCGCTCGGCAGAGTCTGCTCAGCAATTGTCGTAAATCCGTTTGCGATTACAAGCATCGAAACCGATGCGACTAACTGATGTTTCAGATTTTCCCAGCCAATCCATTTTAATTCTTTTTTAAACAGCAAAATAATCATCATAATTATTCCCGCCAATCCCTGACGAATTGAAGTTACAAACCAAGGCGGAATGGTTTCTACCGCAACCCTAATACCCAAAAATGTGGTTCCCCAAATAATTCCCACTGCCGCTAGGGCAAATATCAATTTATAATCTATACTTTGTTTCATGATAATCCTTACGATAAAAAAAATCCCAAACTATACTGCTATAATTTGGGATCTTAAAATTTTATAATTTTAATAGCGAGAATTATTTATTCCTCACTTTTTGTTCCCATTTCCAAGCGCTTGCCATTGCTTCGTCCAGACTAAGTTCTGCCTTCCATCCTAAGACATTATTTGCCTTATCAGTATTTGCATATGCTTCTGTAATATCTCCTTCGCGTCGAGGCATAATCTTATACGGCAGTTTTTTATCGCTGACTTTTTCAAAACTTTGAATAACTTCTAAAACAGAACTTCCTTTTCCTGTTCCTAAATTGAAGGTTTCAACCTTTTCTAAATTCTTTTTATTTAATAAACGCTGTAACGCAATAACGTGTGCTTTTGCTAAATCTACAACGTGAATATAATCACGAACAGCAGTTCCGTCTGGCGTTGGATAATCGTTCCCGAAAACTGACAATTCCTGACGCAATCCTACCCCTGTCTGTGTAATAAACGGAACTAAATTTTGAGGAACTCCAAGAGGCAATTCCCCAATTTCGACAGAAGGATGCGCACCAACCGGATTAAAATAACGCAGTAAAACAGCGCTGATATTAGTCACTTTCGCGGTATCTATAATAATTTCCTCCCCCATTTGCTTTGTATTTCCGTACGGAGACATTGCAGCCTGAACGGGTGCATCTTCTGTAATCGGCATTTTTTCGGCTTGACCGTAAACCGTACAAGAAGAGCTGAAAATAAAACTGGCACTTGGTTTTTCTTTTAATTCCTGCAAAAGATAAACCAAACTGCTAATGTTGTTTTCATAATACAACAAAGGGTTTTCGACACTTTCGCCAACCGCTTTTGAAGCTGCAAAATGAATTACTCCAGTAACATCAGAATGTTTTTTAAAGAAATCCCGAACGGCGCTTTTTTCTCTTAAATCAATTTTTTCGAATAAAGGCGCTTTTCCTGTAATGGCTGTAATTCCTTTTAAAACTTCTTCCGAAGAATTAGAAAGATTGTCAATAATCACAACTTCAAAGCCTTCATTTTGCAATTCAACTACGGTGTGAGAACCAATAAATCCTAATCCTCCTGTTACTAATACTTTCATATATTTTTTAGATTATAGAAAATAGAACAAAGAAAATAGATCTCGCCTCTACAATCTTCCTTCTATTACTCTTTTTAAAATTCTATTTTCTTAACTCTATATTCTATTTTCTTATTTTAAAAATTCGATTACGCTGTCTGTAATAAATTTAATTTGTTCGTCGTCTAATTCTGTATGCATTGGCAAAGCAATTACTTCCTGCACTAATTGATTCGTAACCGGAAACTGTTCTTCTTTGTAACGAGGATCTAAATATGCTTTTTGAGAATGTAACGGAATTGGATAATAAATCGCACACGGAATCTGCTTATCTAACAAATGCTGCATTAAAGCATTTCTGTCGGCATCAATAATTCTTAAAACATATTGATGAAAAACGTGATCGTTTTGATCTGCATCAAACTTAGGTGTAATTATTTTTGCATTTCCAGCAAAAGCAGCATTGTATTTACCTGCAGCTCTGCGGCGTGCTTTATTGTATTCGTCCAACAAAGGAAGCTTCGCATTTAAAACTCCTGCCTGAATACTGTCCAATCGAGAGTTTACTCCCACTACATCATGGTGGTAACGCTCATACATTCCGTGATTTACGATACCGCGAATAATATGCGCCAGTTTATCATCATTAGTAAAAATTGCACCGCCGTCTCCGTAACAGCCTAAATTTTTAGACGGAAAGAATGAGGTTGCTGCAACATGTCCAATTACACCAACTTTGGTTTTTGCCCCAGATTTAGAAACATAATCTGCTCCAATTGCCTGTGCATTATCTTCGATTACATATAAATTATGTGCAGCTGCAATTTCCATAATAGCATCCATATTAGCAGCACGGCCAAATAAATGCACTGGAACAATTGCTTTTGTTTTTGGTGTAATTGCTTTTTTAAGTGCTTCGATATCAATATTCATATTTTCCATATCAACATCTACCAAGACTGGTGTTAACTGCAATAAAGCAATTACCTCAACAGTGGCAGCAAAAGTAAAATCAGCAGTGATTACTTCGTCGCCTGGTTTAAGATCTAATCCCATCATTGCAATCTGCAATGCATCGGTTCCGTTTGCACAAGGAATCACATGTTTTGCACCTAAATATTCTTCAAGATTTTTTTGAAACTGATGAACTAAAGGTCCGTTGATATAAGTATTGGTATCTAAAACTTCTTGAATAGAAGCATCTACAGTAGATTTTATTTTTTCGTATTGACTTTTTAAGTCAACCATTTGAATTTTTTTCATTTTTGAATACAATTTAAAATTAAAGACTCCATTTCTCATAGAAATCCCTAAAGGAGGAACAAAAATAGTTATTTAATACCTTCAAACAATGAAAATAGTCGAAAGAAACGTAATTTAGCCACAAAATTTTATACATGCTTTTTTTATATAATGCAGCCGTTTACACCGCAGGATTTTTCTTAAGAATCATTGCGCTATTTAGTCCGAAAATTAAACTTTTTGTTGAAGGCAGAAAAAACGTCTTTTCAATTTTAAAAGATAAAATAAAACCCGAAGACCAAACGATCTGGTTTCATTCAGCTTCACTTGGCGAATACGAGCAAGGACTTCCTGTGATCGAAAAAATCAAAGAAAAATATCCTTCGCACAAAATTATTGTAACCTTTTTTTCACCATCTGGATACGAAGTGCGTAAAAATAACACAGTTGCCGATGTTACTGTGTACCTGCCGCTTGATACCAAAAGCAATGCTAAGAAATTTTTAAAATTGGTCCATCCAGAATTAGCGTTTTTTATTAAATATGAATTCTGGCTTAATTATTTGAATGAATTAGAGAAAAACAAAATTCCAACGTACTTGATTTCAGGAATCTTTAGAGAAAGCCAGATGTTTTTTAAATGGTACGGCGGATTTTACCGAAAAGCGCTGACTGCTTTTACTTATTTTTTCGTTCAAAACGAAAAATCAAAACAAATGATTGAAGGTTTAGGATTTAAAAATGCAGTTGTTTCCGGCGACACCCGATTTGATCGTGTTAACGCAATTCTAGAGCGTGATAACTCATTAGATTTTATTGAAAATTTCAAAAACAACCAACCCGTAATAGTGATCGGAAGCTCATGGCCTAAAGATGAAATGATCCTGGCCGAATACATCAACCAAGCACCCGACGACGTAAAATTCATCATAGCACCACACAACATTAAAGCCGAGCAGATTGAAAATCTAAAATCTCAGATTACAAAATCGACTGTATTGTTTTCGAAAAAAGAGAATCATGATTTGTCAAAATATGCTGTTTTAATTGTAGATACCGTTGGTTTACTAACCAAAATATACAGCTACGGAACCATTGCTTATGTGGGCGGAGGTTTTGGAAATCCGGGAATACACAATATTCTAGAACCCGCAACATTTGGTATTCCGATTGTAATTGGACCTAACTACTCCAATTTTGCAGAAGCGGTTACGCTTGTTCAACTTAATGGATGTACGGTAATTTCGAATACAACAGAATTAAAAAATATTCTGGATCAATTACTCTTTGATAAATCTTTTTATATTGAAAAAAGTAAAATCTGCAGCTCTTTTATTCAAAACAACAAAGGAGCATCTGAGACAATCATGAAAATCGTTTCTTAACTCCAAAAAAGGCAATTAAAAGTCATTCACTCTCCTTTTTTGCCCAGTTACGTTTTCAAAAAAGCTCTTTTTTAAGTTTAAAGGAAACAGAATATTCCTTAAAAAACAAAATAAACAACAACAAACCTAATTAAAAGAGCCAAAACACTGATAGAATTTTCAATGAAAAATAATTTAAGCAAAATATCCAATAATATGGAATATCTTTTCTGTTTTGGCATATTATTTGATAAATAAGATAATCGTGAGTAAGGAAAATATTTTAAAAAAAAAGTGAAAAAATATTTTACATATTAAAAAATTTATATCTTTGCCACGAATTAATAATTAACCTTTTATAATAAAGTAAGATGAAAAAAGTATTTTTAAGTTTAGCTGTTGTTGCTGTTTTAACTGTTGTATCTTGTAAAAAAGCTGACGCTGCTGCAGAAACTCCTGCTGCAGATTCTGCTGCTGTTACTGTTGATTCAGCTGCTGCTGTAGTTGATTCTGCTGCTGCAACTGTTGATTCTGCTGCTGCTAAAGTTGATTCAGCTGCTGCTAAAGTAGAAGAAGTAAAAAAATAATTAGAACTTAGTTCTAACGATTTTAAAACCATCCATTGTGATGGTTTTTTTATGCCCAAAAATCAACGGAGAAATTCCAACAAAAAAATCCAAATCTTAAAGCTTACGTTTTAGAATTTGGATTTTTTTTATTCTAGAATTCATTTTTTTTATTCCGCAGCTTCATCATCATCTTCAACCTCTTCATCTCCAAAAATTGATTCATTGGATGAAAAATCCAAAATCTCAGATTTTACAGCATAATTTATAATTTCTTTAATTCCTTTTTGCAAAAGCAATTCTGTAGTGTATTTACGACTTGTTGCAAAATGAAGGTCACCCAGCATCAATTTAAAAAAATACTTTCCTCCAGAGCCTTTAAACTTCAAAAACCTGGCAATATCAATTGATTTTTTAAACTTCTCAATATCCTCCTCACATTCAAACCTCAATTCATAACTTAGACTTGTAAATATCACTTTCCCTTTTCTCGAAGTAAACACAAACTTATATTCATCATTAAACCGCCTGCTGATTACAAAAGCACCCATTTATTAATTTTAGATTTTAAATTGTTGATTTTAGATTTATTCAGATTCTCTGCCCTTCCAAACCCTTAGAAGTTTTAAAAAGTTTAGACCATAAAAAAAGCCCCTTCAAAAGAAGAGGCTTTAGTACTCAGAGCGGGACTTGAACCCGCACGAACATTGCTGTTCACTGGATTTTAAGTCCAGCGTGTCTACCAATTTCACCATCCGAGCATTATGTGCTTTTGAGCGAAAAACGGGGCTCGAACCCGCGACCTCGACCTTGGCAAGGTCGCGCTCTACCAACTGAGCTATTTTCGCATTTCAAATTTTTCAAGAACTGCAACACTTGATTTGTTTCGTATTGCGAGTGCAAATTTAGGACATTTATTCAATTATACAAGACTTTTTTCAAAAAAAATCAAGCTTATTTTATAACTTTCTGATAACCTAAACTTTAAATTTGAAAATTTTTAGAATTTTATTTCTTAACCAGCATTCTTTTAATTTCATTTAACTTCATCAATGCTTCTACTGGTGTAATCGCATTTATATCGAGACTCAAAATCTCTTCTTTAATTTCTTCCAGCAAAGGATCATCCAAATTAAAGAAACTCATCTGCATTTCATCATTCGCCGCTTTGATTCCGTTTAAAGCATCACTCGAATGATTTTTCTCCAATTTCTTCAACAGTTTTTGCGCTTTCGAAATAACCAATTGAGGCATTCCTGCCATTTTTGCGACATGAATTCCGAAACTATGAGCACTACCGCCTTGCACCAGCTTACGAACAAAAAGAACAGTATCTTTCAGCTCTTTTACCGCTACATTAAAATTCTGGATTCTCGGCATCGATTCGGTCATCTCATTCAATTCATGATAATGCGTAGCAAAAAGCGTTTTGGCTCTTCCTGGATGCTCGTGTAAAAATTCAGCAATTGCCCAAGCAATCGAAATTCCATCGTACGTACTGGTCCCTCTTCCGATTTCATCTAACAAAACCAAACTGCGATCTGAAATATTATTCAAAATAGAAGCCGTTTCGTTCATTTCGACCATAAAAGTAGATTCACCCATCGAAATATTATCTGACGCCCCAACTCTAGTAAAAATTTTATCCACAATTCCCATTCTAAGACTGTCTGCCGGAACAAAACTTCCCATTTGAGCCAAAAGCACAATAAGAGCTGTCTGCCTTAAAATAGCAGACTTACCAGACATATTGGGTCCCGTAATCATAATAATCTGCTGGGTTTCCCGATCTAAGAAAACATCATTGGCAATATAAGGCGTTCCAACCGGTAATTGTTTTTCTATCACTGGGTGGCGTCCGTTTTTAATATCCAGCTCAAACGTATCATCAATTTCTGGGCATACATATTGGTTTTCTACAGCCATTTGTGTAAAAGAACACAAACAATCTAATTGTGCAACCAAATACGCATTCATCTGAACAGGCTTGATATAAGTAGCGATCCAAGCTACTAATTGCTCAAAAAGCTCTGATTCTATTTTATAAATCTTTTCTTCTGCTCCAAGAATTTTCGTTTCGTATTCTTTTAGCTCTTCTGTAATATAACGTTCTGCATTTACAAGAGTCTGCTTTCGAATCCATTCTTCCGGAACTTTGTCTTTGTGTGTATTTCGTACTTCGATATAATACCCAAAAACGTTATTGAATGATATTTTTAATGAAGAAATACCTGTTCGCTCCGATTCTCTTTTTTCAATTCCTTCCAGAAATTCTTTTCCAGAAGTCGAAATAGCACGCAGCTCATCCAATTCCTCATTAATCCCGCTGGCAATTGCATTTCCTTTTGCTATTGCTACAGGAGCGTCTTGATTTAAAGTGGTTTTAATTTTTTCGCGAAGCAGATCACAGGCGTGCAGGCTGTCGCCAATCACTTTTACCGCCTCCTGCGGACTTTGAAGCGCTAGTGTTTTTATCGGAATAATTGCGTCTAATGATTCTCTCAAATATACAATTTCACGAGGCGATATTTTTCCAGCCGCAATTTTAGAAATTAAACGTTCTAAATCTGATATCTGTTTGATTTGATATTGAATATTTTGCAGAATTTCTGGGTTCGATTTCAAATACGCAACCACTTCATGCCGGCCTTTAATTTTATTTGCATCTTTTAACGGAAGTGCCAGCCAGCGTTTTAACAATCTTCCTCCCATCGGAGAAAGTGTTTTATCAATAACATCCAAAAGTGTTACTGCGTTCGGATTATAACTATGGTATAATTCTAAATTTCGAATTGTAAAACGATCCATCCAAACGTAAGCATCTTCTGCAATTCGTTGAATTGCGGTAATATGCTGCACTCGATTGTGCTGCGTCTCTGACAAATAATACAAAATTGCCCCAGACGAAATAATTCCTTCTTTTAATTCTTCTACACCAAAACCTTTTAAAGAATTGGTTTGAAAATGTTTGGTTAAAGTTTCTAAAGCATAGTCTTCTTTATAAATCCAATCTTCCAGATAAAAACTATGAAAATCTTCGCCAAATGCTGCTTTAAAATCTCCTTTGTTATTCTTTGGAACTAAAACTTCACTTGGATTAAAATTCTGCAATAGTTTATCGATATATTCTGCATTTCCCTGAGCTGTTAAAAATTCTCCTGTAGAAACATCTAAGAAAGCAATTCCGATGTTTTTATTCGCAAAATAAACCGATGCTAAAAAGTTATTTGATTTAGACTGTAAAACCTCATCATTTAAAGAAACTCCAGGCGTCACAAGTTCTGTAACACCACGTTTTACAATTGTTTTGGTCATTTTTGGATCTTCAAGCTGATCGCAGATCGCGACACGAAGCCCTGCTTTTACCAATTTTGGCAAATAAGTATTAATCGAATGATGTGGAAACCCCGCAAGAGCCGTTTCGGTTTCAGAACCAGCGCCTCTTTTGGTCAACGTTATACCCAAAATTTTAGAAGCCCTGATTGCGTCATCACCAAAGGTTTCATAAAAATCCCCCACTCTGAAAAGCAGACAGGCATCAGGATATTTTCTCTTGATTTCGTTGTACTGTTTCATTAAGGGCGTCTCTTTTGCCACTTTTTCTTTAGCTGCCAAATTATTGTGTTTTAAATGAAAAATTAAGACAGCGAATTTATGATTTTTTGGAGGAATATCGAAGAGTAGAAAAATTAAAATATTTTATGAATTTTTTAAGGTCACATTTAAGAATTTTCTATAGATTTGTTCATAATTAAAACAAAGACCCTGAAAAGATGAAAAAAATAATTTTATTCGCTATGTTAGCTGTAGCTGGTATTACAGCTTCAAATGCACAAACAACTAAAAAAGCTAAAGCTGCTAAAGTTGCAAAAGTAGAAGGCGCTGGTATGCTTTTCGAAACTGAAACTATTGACTACGGAACTGTTGCTCACAATGCTGACGGGAAACGTGAGTTTGTTTTTGTAAACAACGGAACTAAGCCTTTGATCATTACTAATACACAAGGATCTTGCGGATGTACTGTTCCAACTACTCCAAAAGAACCAATTGCTCCTGGAGCTAAAGGTGTTATTGGGGTAAAATATGCTACTGACAGAGTTGGTGCATTTACAAAAACTGTAACTGTAACTTCTAATGCAGAAGGACAACCAACAAAAGTACTGACAATTAAAGGTACTGTTTTACCAGATCCAGTAAAAAGCTAATCTGAAAATAAAACAAAATAAAATAATTGAAAAAGCTTCCTTATCTTTGGAAGCTTTTTTTATGACCAGAAATTACAAACAATGAGAAAACTTGAGAATAGCGAATTGGAACGAAAATCTATTGAAGATTTTAAAAAATCAGACAAAACTCCTTTAATAATCGTTTTGGACGATATTCGCAGTTTACACAATATCGGATCTGTTTTTAGAACTTCGGATGCTTTTTTGGTTGAGAAGATCATTTTATGCGGTATTACTGCAACTCCACCCAACAAAGAAATTCATAAAACGGCTCTTGGCGCAACCGAAACGGTAGCTTGGGAACATCATGAAAATGTATTGGAAGTAATAGAAAATCTCAAAAAAGAAAATGTCTTAACAATGGCCATCGAACAAGTTGAAAGTTCGGTTTTTCTTCAGGATTTTAAAGTTGAGAAAGATCAAAAGTATGCACTGGTTTTTGGAAATGAAGTTTACGGTGTCTCTCAGGAAGCAGTTGCGATTTGCGACGGCTGTATTGAAATTCCACAGCTTGGCACCAAACACTCTCTCAATATTGCGGTTAGTGCCGGAATTGTAGTTTGGGATTTGTTCCAGAAAATAAACTGGCCAAAATAAAATATATTTTTTTATTGTTAATTAATTGATATTTTTATAAAATGAAAAATATCAATTTTACAAAAATTATCTATTTATTTTCCGTTTTAAGTTTTAATTTTTCTTTATCAAACGAAAAATCAAAATTTTTTAACAATAGAATTGTATTTAACCCAAAAGACGCTTTAAAATCCCAGATAAAGAAAAACCCTATACAAGCTGTTGCAATTGATCCACCAAAACTTACTGCTGCGGGAGATCAATTGTACTGCCCGCAAACTTCTATTGCTATTGTTACGGATTTTAATATAAAGCACGATCCTGCCGAAAACGGAACTCAGGCCGTTTATATCCAGATATCTTCCGGCTATAGTAATTTTGATCAATTAGAATTAGCAAATCCAGCTTCTCATCCTAATATAACCGCATCTTGGGATTCTTCTACTGGAAAATTACGATTAGGCGGAGCCAATCCTGCTGCTGAGATTCCTTATATCGATTTAGTCAATGCTGTAAAAGATGTAATGTTCTCTAACTCCTCCGCAGCTGCTTCTGGATCGCGAACTTTTTCTATAACAATAGGTCAAGCCAATTACCTCCCATCTACCGGACATTATTACCTATTCGCTCCCAATGTAGGAGTCACTTGGACAAATGCTCGGGATTTAGCCGCTGCGAGTACTTATTATGGACTCAAAGGATATTTGGCAACTGTTTCATCAGCTGATGAAGCAAAATTAATTGGCGAGCAGGCTTCGGGAACAGGCTGGATTGGCGGTACTGATGCTGAGACAGAAGGCGTATGGAAATGGGCAACAGGGCCCGAAGCCGGAACTATTTTCTGGAATGGAACTGCAAATGGTTCTACTCCAAATTTTGCATTTTGGAATTCACAAGAACCTAATCAATTAGGTGATGAAGATTATGCCCACATTACACAACCGGGTGTTGGAATAAAAGGTTCTTGGAACGATCTGGCTAACACAGGGTCACTAATTCCCGGCGACAATTATCAGCCAAAAGGATATGTTGTCGAGTATGGCGGTATGCCGGGCGAGAGTCCATTAGAAATTGCTGCAAGTACCAAAATTACTATTCCAACAGCAACAGTGCTGCCTCCAGATTCTATTTGTGATTCTGGAAGTACTACTTTAACTGCTTCAACCGCGAACGGCACTACGATCAGATGGTTTGATGCGCTGACGGGAGGCAATTTATTAAGCACTGGAAACACTTACACTACTCCAATAATCAATACCACTACAACCTACTATGCAGATGCTGGATGCGAAACCAATCGAAAAGCCGTTACAGCAACTGTAAATGCCACTCCAAATTCTCCTGCCGCGACACAGTCTTTTTTCTCTACATGCGGACCGGGAAGAGTAATACTTGGAGTAACAACCAATATCGGAATTGTAAATTGGTACGAAGCGGCTTCGGGAGGATCCAGCCTTTACACTGGACTTAATTTTATCACTCCGTCTCTTACGGATAATACGACTTTTTATGCAGAAGCTTCCAATAACGGCTGTATCAATCCTGTACGGACTCCTGTAAATGCTGTAGTGTACACACCTCCTGCAGTTATGGACGAAACTGTAATTCTATGCGAATTTGAAACCATTACTTTAGATGCAGGTATCACGGGAATGAATTATTTTTGGCCTCACAATGCAGCAACAACACAAACTACAGAAGTTACTGCCGCTGGAATTTATACCGTTAAAGTAACCAGTCCGGCTCCAGAAAATTGCGAAAGTATTAAGACAATTACGGTAGCAGAGCATTTTGCACCCAAAATCAGCCGTATTGACGTTGACGGAACAAAAGCTGTAATTTACACCACAAAAGAAGCTTCGTATTTTGAATACTCTGTAGATGGTGAAAATTTTCAGGATTCTAATATTTTTTACAATGTTCCTGCCGGATTACAAAACGCTTTTGTACAAGAGAAATCAGGATGCGGTTATTACAGAAAGCAATTTGTAGTGTTGGTGTTCCCTGCTTTCTTTACTCCAAATAACGACACTTTTAATGATTTTTGGGAAGTAACCGGAATGGAAAATTATCCTCAGGCTCAAGTCACTATTTTTGACCGCTATGGAAAACTAATTGCACAGCTAAGCCGTTTTAAAATGAGCTGGGACGGTAATTTTAATCAACTGCCAATGCCTGCTTCTGATTATTGGTACGCTTTAAAAGTAGACGATAATACTCCTGTTCTAAAAGGACATTTTTCTCTTAAGAGATAGTTTTTAATTAGATAATTGGGCAATTAGACAATTAGATAATTACTTACTGAATTTAAAACTATCTGATGACAATTATCTCATTGACAAATTAACTAATTGACTAATTATCTAATTGACCAATTATCTAATTGACCCACTCTCTAATCATCCTATTTTCTTCTGAATTTCTTCGAGGATATAGAGATAATCTTCCTGTTTTTTGACGAAATCGCGATCAGAGACATCAATTATCAAAACGTTTAAATCGGATTGTGATTTAATGTATTCTAAATAACCGTTATTGATTTTTTCTAAATAAACTGCTTCAATATTCTGCTCGTAATTACGGCCGCGCTTTTTTATATTTTGAAGAAGTCGGTCGGTGTTTTGGTACAAATAAATATACAAATCGGGTTTTGGCATTTCTTTGTAGATAATATCAAATAGATTTCGATACAGACGGTATTCATCTTCTGCTAAAGTAATTTTAGCAAAAATCAGCGATTTAAAAATATGGTAATCTGCAACAATAAAATCTTTGAACAAATCAAACTGCGCTAAGTCATCGGCTAACTGCTGATAACGGTCGGCCAGAAAAGACATTTCTAACGGAAAAGCATATCGATTCTGATCTTTATAAAATTTAGGAAGAAACGGATTGTCTGCAAATCGTTCTAAAACTGTTTTAGCATTAAAATCGGTTGCAATTTTATGTACTAATGTCGTTTTTCCCGCTCCAATATTTCCTTCCAAAGAAATATAATTAAACTTCTCCAGCGGAATATCCTGTAAAGGGCTTTTTAAATCCTGAACAACCGTACAAACACTTTCATCTGGCGAAATCGCAATTAATTCTGCAACTGTTTTATTCAATTCAGGATGTTTCCAGTCTAATTTTAAATCCTGCATTGGCAATAAAACAAAATTACGATTCTGCATTAAAGGATGCGGAATTTGAAGTTTTTCTGAACTTATAATTTCATCATCAAAAGTAATGAGATCAATATCAATAATTCTCGATTGATATCCTTCCTGATTTAGGCGAATTCTTCCCAGTTGTTTTTCAACCTTCAGAACCTGATTTAGTATTTTCTGAGCACTAAAATCAGAATGCAGTAGTAAAGCACAATTATAAAAAGCATCGCTCTCAAAACCCCAAGCAGGCGTTTCATAAAGCTTAGAAACTCTAATCACCGTTCCTATTTCTTTATGAATTAATTGAATACATTTTTGGATATTTTCTAGTCTGCTGCCTTCGTTGGTGCCTATCGATAAAACGACTTGATGCTGTAATTTCATAATTAATGCAAATTAACTAAAAGTATTTTAGAATTAAGCGTTTTATTACATCAAAGCCTAGAAGTTTCCGATTACTTCGTATTCTTTTTTTTGTAAAAACAGGTATAAGTAATCAGTAAAAGTTATTCGTTTCAAATTATAGAATAATAAATCTCAAAACAATATTTATCTTACAAAACAGCCGGTTTAATTTTTAAGTTTTTTCGACGTAAATTTTCTAATATTTCACATTTTGCATATCAGAATTAAAATCTAATTCGATTATATTTGTAACAAAGCGGCTCTTTTTGCTACTTATTAAAAAAAAATATACTTATGAAGTTTTTAGGAAATATACTTGCCACAGTAATTGGTATTTTTGTCTTTATCATGATTTTCTTCTTTGGAGTAATCCTGATTGGGGCTATTTTTGGAGGAGATGACATTGTTTCTGCAAAATCGGACTCGGTTATTGAACTCAACTTAAAAGAAATCAAAAATGATTATGCAGGAAAATACAAAGATCCTTGGGTAACTAAATTTTCAGGCGGAAAAGAAATTGGTTTAACCGATGTTATCAATGCAATTGAAGCGGCGAAAACGGATGATAAAATCAAAGGAATTTCAATCTTAAACGACGAATCTTCGCTTGGTCTTGCGCAATACAAAGATTTGAGAAATGCGCTGGAAAGCTTTAAAAAATCAGGGAAATTTGTCTGGGCGTACGCCAACACCTATTCGCAGAAAGAATATTATTTAAATTCTGTTGCCAATACTGTTTACTTAAATCCGGCTGGGGATCTAGATTTTAAAGGTCTTTCTTCTGAAGTAATGTTCTTTAAGGATTTTCAGGATAAATCTGGAATCCACATGGAAGTTATCCGTCACGGAAAATACAAAAGTGCCGTTGAACCTTTCTTAGAAAACAAAATGAGCGATGCCAACAGAGAGCAGATTACAGCGCTGTTAAACTCACTTTGGACCACAATTTCTACAGATATTTCTAAAAGCAGAAATATTCCGTTACCAAAACTTAACGAAATTGCAAATGGTCTTTTGGCAAGAACTCCAGAAATGGCAAAAGAACAGCATTTAGTAGATATTGTAGCTTATGAAGATGTATATCATAATGCCATCAAAAAAGCATTAAAAGTAAAAGAAGACGAAGATTATAATAAAATCTCGATTTCAGATTATACTCAAAATAATATCACAACAGCTTTGGCAGACACTTCAAGCGATCAAATTGCAATTATTTATGCTCAAGGCGAAATCACAGGCGGAGAAGGCGATGTAAACACCATTGGCGAAGGATCAATGCGTCGTTCTTTACAAGAAGCCAGAAAAAATGACGATGTAAAAGCAATTGTTCTTAGAATTGACAGTCCAGGCGGAAGCGCATTAACTTCTGACTTGATCTGGAGAGAAATAGAAATTACTAAAAAAGTAAAACCGGTTGTAGTTTCGATGGGTAATTATGCCGCTTCGGGAGGTTATTATATCGCTTGTAACGCCAACAAAATATTTGCCGAAAACAATACTATTACTGGTTCTATTGGTGTATTTGGAGTTTTGCCAAACTTCTCTCCTCTTGCCAATAAGTTAGGAATTAATTCTGAACAGGTTAAAACTCACGAAAATGCTCCAAATTACAGTCCGTTTGTACCGGTTGACGAAAAGTTTAAAGCATTTACATTAGAAGGCGTAGAAAGAATCTACAATACATTTGTTACTCACGTGGCTGAAGGCCGAAAAATGACTTTTGAACAAGTAGACGCTATCGCACAAGGAAGAGTGTGGTCTGGAACTGAAGCTCTGAAATTAGGCTTAGTTGATAAAATAGGCGGCTTGAATGACGCCGTTGCGGAAGCTGCAAAAATTGCTAAAATCAAAAAATACAGCACTCAGAATTATCCTGAATACGATAAAACTCTTAATGACTTATTCTCGGGTTTACCTTTTGCACAATCTAAAGAAGCTTTTATAAAAGAGGAAATTGGAGAAGAAAATTATAAACTTTTAGAACAAGTAAAGCGATTTCAAAAACTAAAAGGAGTTCAAACTATTCTTCCTTATGGACTTAACATTTATTAATTAAATTGAGATGAATAAAATAATTTTCTTCTTAACGGTTTTGTTTTTGAGCGCTTTAAATGCTCAGGATAAAAAAGAAATTACGTTTAAAGAAACGCCAACTGTTCTTAAAATAAATGTCGATCAGCTTTTTGGAACCTTAACGACTCCTGATCTTACAAAGAAATATCCGGTTGCTTTAATTATTGCCGGTTCTGGGCCTACGGACAGAAACGGAAATAATCCGATGATGAAAAACAATTCTCTGAAAATGCTGGCTGAGGCGCTTGCTAAAAACGGAATTGCTTCTTTACGTTATGACAAAAGAGGAATTGGAGAAAGTAAAGCTTCTGCTATTTCTGAAGGCAGTCTGGTATTCGAAAATTATATTGAAGATGCAAAAAGCTGGGTTAATTTATTAAAACAAGACAAACGTTTTTCTAAAGTGATCATCATCGGCCACAGCGAAGGATCTTTGATCGGAATGATTGCCGCAGCAAAAGCTGATAAATTTGTTTCGATTGCAGGAGCTGGTGATTCGGCTGATAAAATCATTAAATCGCAGATTGCTTCAAAATCGATGAAACAGCTTGAGGACATGACTTACCCGATTATTGACAGCTTAAAAAATGGCAATACGGTAAAAAAAGTAGACCCAATGCTTAATTCTCTTTTTAGACCGAGTATTCAGCCTTATTTGATTTCATGGTTTAGATACAATCCGCAGGCTGAAATTAAAAAATTAACGATTCCGGTTTTAATCTTACAAGGAAATAAAGATTTACAGGTAACGGTTAAAGATGCTGAAAATTTATCTCACGCCAATGCAAAGTCCGAAATGCTGATTGTAGACAAGATGAATCACATCATGAAAGTTATAGAAGGCGACGAGCAGGCGAATATGGAAAGCTACAATAATGAAAATCTGCCGATTTCTGAAAGTTTGGTTTCAAAAATAATTTCTTTTATTGAGAAATAAATTAAAATAAAGTGCTTAAAAAATCCGTTTGATATTAAAGATCGAACGGATTTTTTATTTTAACAAAATCCAATACAATTCTTACAAAATTAATAAAACTTTATCTTTGAACTCTATTAAAAAAAGCTACTTTTGCAAGGTCGATTTTAAGTTAAACCTCAAATCTATATTTATATGCTAAAGAAAGTTTTAAAAATAAGTGCTATTGTTCTAGTGGTATTTATAGCTGCATTGTTTGCTATTCCGTACTTCTTCAAAGATCAAATTAAAGCCAAAATTGCCGAAGCGATTAACGAAAGTGTTGACGCCAAAGTAAGCTTTAATGATGCTGATTTAAGTTTGTTCAAAAATTTCCCAAATGCTACTGTGGGAATTGAAAAACTGGTTATCATCAACAAAGCGCCTTTTGAAGGAGATACGCTGGTGTCTTTGGGAGAATTAAATTTAAAAATGAGTATTAAAGAACTTTTTAAAGGAAAAGATGAACCTCTAAATATTCAGGGAATTAGTTCTACAAACGGATTAATCAATATTATTTTTAATAAAGACGGTGTCGGAAACTTTGATATTGCTTTAAAAGATAAAAAAGAAGAGACTAAAACAGAGGAAAGCAAGCCGCTTTCGCTAAAAATTCAAAACTATAAAATCGAGAATTTTACTTTTAGATATATCGATCAAGGTTCTAAAATTAAAATGGTTATTGACAGCTTAAATCACGAAGGAACCGGAGATTTTACCAATTCTGTACTGGATTTAAATACAAAAACGACTGCTAACGTTTCGTTAGACATGGATAAAATGAATTACATGAAAAATGTAAAACTGACTTTAGATGCTGTTCTTGGAATTGATTTAGAAAAAAGCAAATATACTTTTAAAGAAAATAAAGCTTTAATCAACCAATTACCTTTAGAGTTTGACGGTTTTATTCAAATGGCTGAAAAAGCACAGATTTACGATTTGAAATTCAAAACTCCAACTTCATCTTTTACCAATTTCTTAGGCTTAATTCCTTCTGCGTATTCATCAAGTTTAGCGGGAGTAAAAACAACTGGAGATTTTACCGTAAATGGTTTTGCAAAAGGAGAATTAACAGACACAACAGTTCCGAAATTCAATATCGCAATTGCATCAAACAACTCTTCTTTCCAATATCCAAATCTGCCTAAATCGGTTCAGAATATTGTAATTGATACTAAAATCATCAATGAAACGGGAATTCTAAACGATACTTATGTTAATCTGGATAAACTTACTTTTAGAATCGATCAGGACGTATTCAGCGCTAAAGCGAATATTAAAAACATCACTGTTAATCCTATTATTGATGCTGCCTTAAAAGGAACAATCAATTTAGCTAATCTTTCAAAAGCATATCCAATTAAATTAGACAAACCATTGGCAGGTATTTTAAAAGCTGATGTTACTACTAATTTTGATATGGCTTCTGTTGAAAAAAGCCAGTATCAAAACATTAAAAATGCTGGAACTATGAGCTTATCAGGATTTAAATATACGGATGAGAACAACAAATCAATGAACATTAGCACGGCATTGGTTCAGTTTAACACCAGCACAATTAACTTAAAACAATTTGATGCTACTACAGGAAAAAGTGACATCAGCATTAACGGAATTTTGGAGAATTTCTACGGCTTTATGTTTAAAAAACAAGAATTAAGAGGAAACTTCAATATGAGTTCTAATCAATTGGCCGTTGATGATTTTATGACTTCTGGCGAACCTGCTAAAACACAAACCAATACAGAATCAAAATCAGAGACAAAAACACAAGCAAAACCTGCTGAAGCAATGAAGATTCCTGCGTTTTTAAATTGTACTTTGAATGCAAAAGCGACTACCGTTTTGTATGATAATTTAAAATTAAAAGATGTTTCTGGTAAATTGATTATTAAAGACGAAAAAGCGACTTTAGAAAACTTTAAAACTTCTATTTTTGGAGGAACAATTGGTTTAACTGGTGCGGTTTCTACTAAAGAAAAAGTACCAACTTTTGACGTGAATTTAGGTTTCAATCAAGTTGATATTGCTCAGACTTTTACGCAGCTGGATATGATGAAAAAAATCGCTCCGATTGCGGGAATCATTAATGGTAAATTAAATTCTACTATTAAATTGAATGGAAATCTGGATGCTAAAGAATTGACTCCTGATTTAAAATCGATTTCTGGAGATTTATTAGGCCAATTATTATCTACAACTGTTAATCCTAAGAATTCTACGCTATTAAATTCATTAAGCTCAAATGCTAAATTCTTAGATTTAAACAAATTGAATCTGAATGATTTGAAAATGGCGCTTACTTTTGATGACGGAAAAGTAAATGTAAAACCTTTTGATATTAAATATCAAGACATAAAAGCTACCATTGGCGGGACACACGGTTTTGATCAAACGATGAATTACAACATCAAATTTGATGTTCCTGCTAAATATCTTGGAACAGAAGCAAACAATTTGATTGCTAAATTATCTCCTGCAGATGCTGCAAAATTGGACAATATTCCAATTACGGCAATGATGACTGGAAACTTTTCTAATCCGAAAATCAGTACCGATATGAAAGCTGCTGTAACCAACTTAACCACACAATTGGTAAACCAGCAAAAAGAGAAATTGACGCAAAAAGGAACTTCTGCTTTAACAGATTTAATTAATAAAAACACGAAAGCAAAAGATACTACACAAGCTGCTAAAACTGAAAAAGAGCAAAAAACTCAGGAGGCAACTAAAAAAGCAAGTGACTTAATAAACGGTCTTTTCAAGAAAAAGAATTAATTTACTAAGTTGCTAAGAGGCTAAGATGCTTAGGTTCTAAGTTTAATTATAAAAAACCTGTTCCAGATTTATTCTCGAACAGGTTTTTATTTTGGTTTCATTTAAAATTATTAAGAGGACTAAAATGGCTGATTATTTTAACCGCAAAGAGCGGAAGTTTTTTTTGAAATATTTATAAACATAAAGTTCGCAAAGCTTTGTCTGTGTAGCTTTGCGAACTTTTTTAATTTATAAAGACCGCGATTTAGATTAAAAAATCTTTGCGGTTAAATTTTTATAATATATATCCAATTTATTTTTTCAAGATTGTATTTATTGCTTTTATAAAATCGGGAACGTCTAAAACATTGGTATCTAAACCAACACTTCCGTTTCCGTAAGGTTCGTATTTTTTCAAATTAGAAACAGAAAACAAGCCTGCAGTTGGGGCTTTTGATGCACTGGCCAAATGCATAATACCACTGTCTGCACCTATAAACACGTCTACATTTGCCAGAACAGAACCTATCTCGCGAACATCTTTACTATAAAAACTTGGTGCTTCAAAATTGATCTGCGAAACATTTTCTACAGGTAAAACTTCAAAAATATTATAATCGGGATATTCGTCTTTTAATGCTTTATAAAATGTCTCCCACCAGGAAACGCAGTAACACTTATCGCCAGTTGCAAATGTAAAAACCGCGATTGTTTTTTTGGCTGGATCGATAATTTGATCTAAGATTTTTTTACCGTTTTCGATTTCGTTTTCAGAAAGTCTTAAATCTAAAAGTGCAACAGGTTCCTCTGTCATTTCAATTCCCGATTGTTTTAAAAAATATCTGAAATTATAAACAGGGTATTTTGCGATATGATCGTAATCTGGATGTTCTAATTTTACATTTTCTGGAAGATCCCCAAAGAACTTATACTTTGCACTAGAAAATTTAACAGCAAGACGTCCCGAAGAAGAGTTTTGATCCACATTAATTACCATGTCGTAATTCTGTTTTTTGATTGTGGTCCAAACTTTAAGATACTTTACGAGCTCTTTAAAAGGTTTTTTGGGTAAATCTATGATTTTATCAACGTTTTGGTATTTCTCAAAAACGATTGGTGCCAAAGTACCTTTTACAAATAAATCTATAGTACAATCTGGAAATATTTTGGTTACTTCTTGAATAAGCGGTGTAATTAAAAGCAGATTTCCCAGCCTGCCGTTGGGCCTGCAGATTAAGACTCTTTTAATTTTACTTTTATCAATTGGTCCGCTTTTACTAACCGAATTTCCAATGTTTTTAGTCAAATTACGCATTAATTTACGCCTGACTTCGTTAACTTTTTTTAAGTTACCCATTCATTAAATTATTTTACGAATTAAGCTTAACATTATTTGATAAGTTGCTGCACATATCTTTTCAAATATAAGTTAAATTTTTCCTAAAATTAAATTCTTTGAATAAGCAAATATTACAAAATTGTAAAATAATTTATCAAAATTCACATTCTTTATCTTAGGAGTTGTTAAAATACAATGATAAACGCACATTTGCATTAATAATTATACGATATCCCCCTAAAAATAGACGAGTGAGCTAAAACACTAGACGTTTATTGTAACCAGATAACCCTCTGAACCACGTACATTAAAAACCGTTCCGTCTTCAAATAATAAGTATTGGCCTTTAATACCCGTAAGTCTGCCTGAGTAAGATGGTGTCTTGTCCAAATTTAAGCTGTTTACTTTTGCAGGGTAGCTCAAAACCGGATATTGCAGATCGTAGACATCATTTTTTTGAGCATAAAAATATTCTTTAACTTCAGCAGGAATAAGATTTTCGATCTTGGTTTTTTCGGCAATCAAATCAAAAACCTGATTGTTTTCTTGGAGCATTTTTCGCCAATTGGTTTTGTCTGTATAATGGTCTTTTAAGGCAACCTCGGTGATTCCTGCCAAATAACGATTTGGAACCTCAACAACTGCAATTGCCTGGGCCGCACCTTGATCTATCCAGCGTGTTGGCACCTGAGTTTTGCGGGTAACCCCTACTTTAATTTCGCTGGCAACAGCCAGATACACCACATGAGGCTGTAACTGCGCTTTTGATTCATAGTCCAAATCTCGATCTGCTATTCCTAAATGTGCTGTACTCAATTCGGGACGCATAATCCAGTCTCCTACTGCGGGACTTGAATAAAAACAATCGTAACAAAAACCTTGACGGAATATTTTTTTCTTTTTATTACAATTAAGACATTGATAACCTGCAAAATTAATTTCAATTTCTTTATTCAATAATTGATTTACATTTAAAAAACTGTCTTCGAAAACCAAATAATATTGAATCGGATTTCCTAATTCAGTCTGCATTTTGCTAAGTACACCTTGGTATGTCATTTGAGAAAATTGTAGATTTTAGATTTTTATATTTTAGATTGCTTTAAAAATATTTTTTTCATTTAAAAAATCATCTTTAGAGTTAAATCTTTAGTGCAAAAGGAGTGGATTTTATTACAAAAAAACACTATTTTTGATACAGTGACAAAGTTACTATTTGTCTGTTGATATTCAAATTTTATATCTGCTGCTTTTACCATAATAAGTAAAATCCGTAATCTAAAATCAACAATTTAAAATCTAAAATTACCCATGCCGTTATCTATAATTAATTCGTTTGCATCTTGGGTCCTAAAACAAAGGATTCACCAAATTGAGCTCTTTTTAAAATATCCAAATGAAGTTCAGGAAGAATTATTGCACAACTTATTGACGGCTTCTGAAAATACTGTGATTGGAAAAAAATATGAGTTTTCGTCTATAAATTCATATCAGACTTTTGCAGAAAGAGTACCGATTGCAACTTATGAAGAATTGCAGCCTCTTATAGAACGTACACGTCAAGGAGAACAAAACGTTTTTTGGGAAACTCCTATAAAATGGTTTGCTAAATCAAGCGGCACTACTAATGCCAAAAGTAAATTTATCCCTGTAAGCAACGAGGCGCTTGAAGACTGCCACTATAAAGGCAGTAAAGACCTTCTTTGTTTGTACTTAAATAATAATGAAGATTCTGAATTGTTTCTGGGAAAAAGTCTTCGCTTAGGAGGCAGCTCGCAGATTTACGAAAACAACAATACATTCTTTGGCGATTTATCGGCCATCTTGATTGAAAATATGCCAATGTGGGCAGAATTCAGCAGTACGCCAAGCAGTAAAACTTCGCTTATGAGCGAATGGGAAACGAAAATTGCAGCTATTATTAATGAAACGAAAAACGAAAATGTAACCAGCTTTGCAGGAGTTCCGTCCTGGATGCTGGTTTTAATGAACAAAGTTCTCGAAAATACAGGCAAACAAAGTCTCTTGGAACTTTGGCCGAATCTGGAAGTTTATTTTCACGGAGGCGTTAGTTTTTCTCCGTACAAAGAGCAGTACAAAAAAATTCTGCCGAGTAAGGATTTTAAATACTACGAAATTTACAATGCTTCTGAAGGCTTTTTTGCTATTCAGGATTTAAACAATTCCAGCGATTTACTGCTGATGCTGGATTACGGGATTTTTTACGAATTTATTCCAATGGATACTTTTGGAACTCCAGACCAAAAAGTAATTCGTCTTGCAGATGTAGAATTGAATAAAAATTATGCTATTGTAATTACGACCAACTCTGGCTTATGGCGTTATTTGATCGGCGATACAGTTCGGTTTACATCTTTAAATCCATATCGCATTAGAGTTACCGGTAGAACCAAACATCATATTAATGTTTTTGGTGAAGAATTAATGGTAGAAAATACCGACCAGGCGATTGCAAAAGCATGTCAGGTGACGCAGACTGAAGTGATCGATTATACGGTTGCTCCTATTTTTATGCAGGATAAAGAAAAAGGTGCACACGAATGGATGATTGAGTTTAAAAAACATCCGGCTGATGTTGGTCTTTTTCAAAAAGTGCTTGATGAAACTTTACAGACGTTAAATTCCGATTACGAAGCGAAACGTTACAACAATATGACTTTGAATCCGCTTGTGATTAATGTTGCACGAGAGAATTTATTTTACGATTGGTTAAAGGAAAGAGATAAATTGGGCGGACAGCATAAAATTCCGAGACTTTCGAACCAAAGAGATTATTTGGAGCAGTTGAAAGAGATGTGTCAAAGTAAAATTATCTAAAAAATGAAAAACACCAAGTTCAGCGAAATGACTACCGAAGAACTGATTAAAAATCAGAAGGCATTAAAAACGGTCAATACTATTTTTGCCGTGGTTTTGTTTATGTTATTTGCTCTAAACTTATTCATCATTTTTATGAAAGGTTTCAGTGCCATGAATGTTATTCCTATTGCACTGCTCCCTATTCTTTTTCTGAATCTGAATAATTTAAAAGAAATTAAGAAGGAATTGGATTCTCGTAGTAAAGAGAACTAAATTACATCAATTGCTACTAGCTTTAGCTAGTGGTTACATACAGACTCTTTGAGGGCTTTAGCCAAATATTTATCGTATTTGACTAAAGCCCTTTCTATTATTTTTCTATACCTCCAGCTAAAGCTGAAGGCAATTGATATCTTTTCTTTTGAATTTATCTTTGAATAAAAAACGGTGATTCCACTAAATCGCATGAGGGATAGAAGTGGAAATCCTTTTGTGCCGGTCCCAAGGCTTCGGGAGGCACAAAAGATTGAAACGGATAGCCCGACCCGGAGGGGCATGCCATTATTAAGGTTCTGAGGTTCTGAGGTTCTAAACTGCTAAGGTTTTCTCAATATTATCATTTCTGTCCTGAAATTTCGAGAAAGAAATCTTCGTTCGTAACTACGGAACGAAAACCCAATCTTTGTCGATTTCCGAGTGTGACTTCTCTTTTGTCGAAATTGAAAAAATGAACTAAAAGCCCTTCAACTTCGCTCATGGTGATAATTTGAATTACATCATATCGATATACCTGTCGTGGTATCCTAAAAGGTATAAAACTCCATCAAGACCTAAACTTGAAATGGAAGTCGAAGCGCTTTCTTTTACTTTTGGTTTGGCGTGAAAAGCGATTCCGAGGCCGGCTAAGTTCAGCATTGGCAAATCGTTTGCTCCATCTCCGACTGCAATTGTCTGGTTGATGTGTATGCCTTCTTTTTCGGCAATTGCTTTTAGGTGTTCGGCTTTCTTTTGTCCGTCTACGATATCTCCAATATATTTACCCGTTAATTTTCCGTCTTTTATTTCTAATTGATTGGCGTGGACGTAATCGATCCCCAATTCTTTTTGCAGGTATTCACCAAAATAGGTAAACCCTCCAGAAAGAATAGCGGTTTTGTATCCGTAATATTTCAAGGCTTTCATTAATCGATGTGCGCCTTTTGTGATTGGCAAATTGATGGCAACGTTTTGCAGTACTTCTTCGCTCAAACCTTCGAGCAATGCCATACGCTGTTTGAAACTTTCGTTGAAATCTATTTCGCCGTTCATGGCAGATTCTGTAATAGCACGTACTTGTTCTCCTACTCCATTTAATTCTGCTAATTCGTCGATTACTTCGGTTTGAATTAATGTTGAATCCATATCAAAACAAACCAAACGACGGTTTCTTCTGTAAATATTGTCTTCTTGAAACGAAATATCGACGTTTAATGTTCTGGAAATTTCCATGAAACTTGCTGTCATGATAATCTTGTTTACAATTTCGCCGGTTACAGACAATTGAATACAAGAACGAGGGTATTCTTCTTTTTCGACAATAGACGTTCTTCCTGTTAATCTAATGATCGAATCGATATTCAGGTTTTGATCTGACATTATTTTAGTGACTGCAGCTAATTGTGAGGCTGCTAGTTTTTCGCCCAAAATATTAATGATATAACGCTGTTTTGACTGCGATTTTACCCAAGTTTCGTAATCTTCAATAGAAATTGGAATAAATTTTACTTTGATTTCAAGTTCGTATGCTTTAAACAACAAATCCTTTAAAACTGGTGCAGAACTTGAGCCGGCAGCGATTTCGAATAAAATCCCTAAAGAAAGTGTATCATGAATATCGGCTTGGCCAATATCTAAAATATTAGCATCGTATGCTGCCAATACGGCTGTTAAACCTGCTGTTACCCCAATTTTATCGTGTCCTGAAACTTTTAATAAAATGATCTCTTTATCTTCTGCTTCCATTTTTTTCTTATGAATTTGAAGCGACAAAAATCGACAATCTATTGGTGATAAAAAAGAATATTGTTTGTTTTTTTAAATACAAAAAGCACATAATAATGTGCTTTTTTGAATAATTTAACAATTCTGTTTAGGTATCAGAATATCGTAACTTTTTAGTTATTTGTTTGGCTCATTTTCATCAAAATTCACCATCCAGTTCACGCCAAATTTATCTTTGAACATTCCGAAATATGCGCCCCAGAAAGTTTTGTTCATCGGCATTTCTATTTTTCCTCCTGCCGAAAGCCCATTAAAAATTCTATCTGCTTCGTCTGTACTTTCTGCATTAATCGAAATGGAGAAATTATCACCAAAGCTTACATCTCCATATCTTGGATGACTGTCACTTCCCATTAAAATCGTGTTTCCAATTGGGAGTGAAACGTGCATAATTCTATTTTGAGCTTCCTCAGAGAGCTGCTCACCTTCTTCTGCTGGTGCGTCTTTATATTTTCCGATGTACGGAAATTCGCCGCCAAAAACTGATTTATAGAACAGAAATGCTTCTTCACAAGTCCCGTTAAACATTAAATAAGGATTTACTGCTGCCATTTTTTTATTTTTTATTGTTAATCTATTTTTTTATTCTTCCGACAATTCTTTTATCACATCCATTCCTTTTGGGAAAGCTTCTTTAAAATAATCGATGTGTTTTTCGATTACATCAACTTCTGTAACGAGTTCAACTTCGTCGCCTTTTTGGGTTAATCGATAGGTTTCCATTGCTCCTGCCCATTTTTCGGTTTCTTCGTTTGGCGGTACTTCTTTAAAGTCCTTCATTTCACCTAAATGCTTAAAAGCCATATATTCATTCGGAATTTTAGTTTCAATAACGCTGTTCATCCCTTCTCCATTTGGCCCATAGAAATAAATTTTATCTCCTTCGTTCCAATTCGATTCTGCATAACTTTCTCCACAGAAAGCACTTGTCCATTTTCGGTACGTTTGGTCGTCCCATAAGACTTTCCAGATTTTTTCTCTAGAAGCCTTGATACTGATTTTAAATTGAAGTTTTTCCATATCAATGAGGTAATTTACTAAAGTCCATATATAAAACATTCCAGCGATGACCGTCTAAATCGGCAAATCCGCAGCCATACATCCAGCCTTGACTTTCTGCCGGGGGCGAGAAAACAGTACCGCCCGCTTCTGCTGCTTTCTGAGCCAGCTCGTCGACTTCTTCTTTGCTTTCTGCATCGATCGAAATTAGAATTTCTGAGCTCGATTTGGTGTCAGTAAGTCCATTTTGCGAAAAACTTGAAAAAAGCATTTCTTCAAAAAGCATCACCACAAAATGATTTTCGCCAACTACCATACAAGTCGAACTTGGGGTATCGTGTTGTTCGTTAAACGAAAAACCAATTTTCCAGAAAAAATCTTTCGCTTTTGCTACATCCTTTACAGGAAGATTTAACCATATTTGTTTTGTCATTTTTTTGTTTTTTTGTGTTAGATATTTTTTTTTAAACCATATAAGTTATGTAAGTCATTTTAAGTGTTATTTTCATTCTATTACTGTCAAGTGCGTATTTGAAATGGTTAAACAAATTCAAAGTACTATTATTGAATTGGATACGCGGATGAAACCGATTCGCTATCGCGATAAACACAGATTCTCTGCTTTCAATATAAAAAACCCATTTTTATCCTCGTCTTTACAAAATAATCTGTGTCATCTTCGGTCTTTTTTCTCTAATAAAAGCCTTCAACCTTTTATCAGATTATCAATTCTTTATGACATTACTTTGTACATTTAAATCTAATGTCTTTCTACATATTTTTTAAAATTATCCAAGATTGCCTGCCAGCCGGCGCGCTGCATCTCTATCGGATTTTGTGTTTCAGGATCAAAACTTTCGATAATTTCTGTTCCGTCAGGCATTTCAATAAAACTGATTTCGACTTTTCTGCCATCTGCCATTACATACTGCAATGCTTTATTTTCTTCTACCAAAGTAAACTCGCCTTCAAAATCAAAACTCATGCTGCCGTCTTTTGCCGCCATTGTCGATTTAAATTTCCCGCCTTCTCTTAAATCAAGTTCGGCGTATGGCGTATGCCAATCTGGCGATGCAAAGCTCCATTTTGTAATGTGTTCTGGCGTGTTCCAAAATTCCCAGACTTTTTCTTTAGAGGCAATTATTTTGTTTTGTACTGTTATCATTTTTTATTTTCTTAGTTATTAATTGTTGTTTCATTTAATTCCGCATAGGCTTTAAAATTATCAATAACAGCCTGACACCATTGCTTTTGCATGTCTTTTGAATCCTGATTGTTAGGTTCAAATGTCTCTGTAATCTTTACGCCATTATTGTTTTCTTCAAAAAGAATACTGCCTGTTCTATTGTCAAACAGCTTGTATTCAATCAACGAAAAAACGTTGATGTTTGTATACACGCCTTCAAAATCGAATCCTGCACTTTGATCTTTTGTCTGCATGGTATATTTAAATTGACCATTGTTTTTTAAATCATTTTCTGCCAAAGTGGTATGCCATTCCAGCGAAGGAGAATTCCATTTTAGAATATGCTCTGGCAGCGTCCATAATTTCCAAACGATCTCAATCGGTGCATTTATTATGGTTTGTACCGAAATCATTCTGGATTATTTGGAATATTATTTTCATCCATATAAAAGACTTCCCAATGATGTCCGTCAATATCCAGAAAAGTTCTCTGATACATCCAGCCATAATCTTTTGTTTCTACGTATTCAGTTCCTCCAGCGTTTATTGCTTTATCCATGATTTGATCTACTTTTTCACGAGATTCTATAGAAATGGAAATAAGAACTTCGCTGCTTGTAGCTGTATCACAAATTTGCTTTTTAGTGAAGGTTTGATAAAATTCTTCAACCAAAAGCATTGCGTTTATATTTTCACCTATTTCTAAGCAAGTCCCTTTTTCGTTAGTAAACTTTTCATTAAACGAAAAACCCAGCTGTGTAAAAAAAGCAATAGACTTTTTTAAATCTTTTACAGCAAGATTTAAGAATATTTTTGTTTTCATCTTTATAAAATTACGAATTAATTAAAACAAATTTAAAATATTAAGATTAGTTTAAAATAGCAATTAAAGTCAACTTTAGGGGCAAATAAGACAAAATCACTATTTTTGTACAGAAGTCAAATTTCCAAAACCCAGAAAATCATGAGCAAGAAATTAGGTTTGATCGTACCTCACGATTATAAGTTACTAAGTATTGCAGCCATTTTAGAAGTATTTGAAACGGCTAACAAACTTACTTCGGGCACCGAAAAACCGTTTGAGATTATGATTTTTCAATCTCAAAATCAAATTAATCAGGAAAATCCTTTTGGCTACAAAGCTAACGCGATAGAGCATTCTGAAATTATTTTAGATCTGATTTTGATTCCGGCTTTTACAACCGATAATATGAGTGAGATGATTAAGAAAAATAAAAGTTTTATTCCGTGGCTGCAAAAACAACATCAAGCCGGAGCCGAATTAGCAAGTTTTTGTACGGGAGCATTTCTCTTTGCGGCATCGGGTTTATTAAACGAAAAACTGGCTACTACACATGTCGATGCGTGCAGCGCTTTTACAAAAGCTTTTCCGATGGTAAAACTGAAGCCAGAAGAAACGCTTACTGCAGACGGGAGTTTATATACCAGCGGAGGCTCTACGTCGACTTTTCATTTATTGATTCTTTTGATTCAGAAATTCTGCGGCAACGAAATGGCTGTACAAATTGCTAAAATCTTTTCGATCGATTTAAATCGTTACAAACAGAGCTATTTCAGTACTTTCAGACCCAATCATTTACACAATGATACTTTGGTTGCTATGCTACAGCAAAAAATCGAAAGTCAGTATCATTCTATCGAAAAACTGGAAGAAATTACAAAAGATATTCCGACCAGCACCCGCAATATGACAAGGCGTTTTAAGCAGGTTACCGGAATTCCGCCAATCGAATACCTGCAAAATATAAGAGTCGAAAGTTCGAAGAAATACTTGGAACAAACCCAGCTTTCGATTTCAGAAATTATCGAAAAAACGGGCTACAACGATCCAAAAGCTTTTAGAAAAGTGTTTTATAAAATGGTTGGCATGAAGCCTATTGAATATCGGGAGAAATTCAGGGTTCAGTAATTTTTTGAAATTCTCTAAGATTTAATAATCCACATTAAAACCCTTTTGTTGGTTTTAAGCAGTTCGTCAATCTCTTTCATGCTTTCATTAGAAACAGCAGGACAGCCCCAGCCTTCTGGTGTTCCGTTTGGATAAATTTCATTATCTGGAATAGCATCCCAAGAATGGAGTACAATGGCACGGCTCAAAGCATTAGAATTGCTTTTTTCTTTACCCATAAGCAGATAATTAACCTTGATTCCCCACTGGCTCGCACCTCGGTTCGAAATCATGTATTTCCCAATCGACGAGCAATGTGAATCGGGTACATTACTAACAGGTGCATTTTCTTTGTTTATTGTGCTTCCCCAAGGTGCGTCTCCGCAGCCATGACTGACCATATACGATTTTATAATTTTACTTTTCTTGAAATCGTAAACAAAAAATCTTTTTAAACCAGAATGCTTTCCCAAATCAATGAGGAAAAAGAAATCTTGATTGTAGTTATTGGTTTGGGTAAAAAGCTTTGCTTCTTTAAAATAAAAATCATAATCTATTTCCTTAGCTTTTATTCCGGTATTCAAAATTTTCCGCGTTTCTTTTTCAGAAACCAGATCCGTTTTATCTTCTGCCTTCGTCAGGCAAGCACAAAATAAAAATAAACCAATTAGTCCGTTGAGTATTTTCATAAATTAATTACACAATCATTTAGGACAAATATAAGAAAGTAGGATTACTGTAAGAATAAAAAAAACCTGCTCAAACAAATGAACAGGTTTTCTTAATTAAAATTCGTTTTTTCCTACTTTAAGCCTCTTTGCTTTAATTGAAACAATCTCAAAAAATAAATAATACTCCCTAATATTAGAAATAATAAAGCAAAGTAGAAATAACTTATGCAGAAATAAGTATCATATACTCCAAAAACATAAAGATGCTCATTAAAACAAAAATAGATTATAAAAAAAAGGTTAATTACTAAAAAGATTAAATAGTATTTAGTTATTGTTTTCATTTATTTTCTGTTATTGAAAAAAGCATTAAACATCGTGAAATTACCAAGATAAATATCCCCAAAACTTACATCTGAAATTTTATCATCCATTAACAATTGAGGAAATTTTTCATAAAAAAGTTTGCTTTCAACTATACTTTCGACAGCAAAAACTAATTCATCTATTTTTCTTGTGTCTAATTTTTCTCTTTCTAATTCTTCAATTCTTTCTTTTGAATAAAAAGGCTCGGCTGGATGCCATTGTTTCCTGATTGTGTAATAAGGAATTAAAAAACTTAAATACAAAGAAATTGAATACAATTGTCCCTCTTCAAATACATTCAGAAAAAAAGTATAACATCGATCTTGATTACTATCTAGGATAGAAAAATCTTCAAAGTCTCTTAAAATCAAATCATCTTCAAATGCTTTTTTAATATTACTTCGTATCTCATGACTTTTATTAGAATCAAAGTAATTGATTGTAGATTGTAATCTTTTATATTCTGAGGTCTTTAAATATTTTTCTTTACTATCCCAAGGACATATATTCTTTGGATAATATAAGTAAATAAAATTTGTTAAAACATCTTCTATCATTTTTTCAAATATGATTTAATAATCCGATTTCATCATTTATTTTTTTTGATAAACATCCGATTTATATACAATTATTTAATCATCACAAAGACCAGTTTCTCTTATGTTTGTTTTATAATTTGTTGCTGGTAATGAGGATGTAGAATTAAAATTAACAGTCCCGCCATTTGTATAAGTTCTATAATTTTTTATTAAAAGTTCTTGAAATTTAGTCCTTAATGTTAATTCATTTGTTAATGTTCGAGTATACAGATTAGCCATCTCTTTCATAGTTTCATTAAGAACCATAGCAGAAACTGTTGCTGCCGCACCAGAAGTAACATCGCCATTTCCTTTATTATAGTTTATTGGCATACCAAAAAGTACAGCTTGGGGAAAGATCATTGTATTTGTTACTTCAGTTCTCCTTTGCGTAAGAACAATAATTCGAAAGGTAATATTTTTAACAGCAGCTTCTTGCCAATTAGCCCCTTTTTTTGATGTAAAATTAAAACTTTCACAACTAGGAGGCAAATCATCTTTAACTTCAGGAACATCATAACCTCCACGTCCAGCATCCCAAGAATAATAGTCAACTCCTTCATAATAATAGCCACTGTCATAAATATCATTGCCAAATAAGGTGGGGCCAAAAACATCTAATGCATATAATTGATTGCGATAGTTGTTTTGAACTCTCACTCCGTCTAATTCTATAGCAGTTAAGTTTGTAGAATTTGGTATTTTACTATTCTTAGAAGTAGATTTTACAACATTATTATCTTCTAAAAATTGACTTACAATTACACCACTTTTTGCTCTGAATCCGCTAATAAATTTACCATCTATCGAGTAAGTAAACAACTCTCCTGAAAAACTTCCTTCACGAGAACTCTCATCAGGATACATACTAAAAACGACACTCTTGATTTCGTTGTTGAGTTTCAGTAACAGAACCCTATCAATTTTAAGATTATTATCCGCTACTACAGGAACTACAGTTAATAACTGATTGCTACCATTTATTTTTTCCTGCGTAATTTTATCAAGTTCAAGATTGTCTATTTTGTTATTTGTTGATTTTCCAAAAGAATTAGTTTTAGAATGTTGCAGAAAATCCTTCGCTTCATCAATGGTAACTGTCTGAATCTTTTCTCGCAACTGATTTGACGAATCATCATCTTTTTGACATCTCAAAAAAACAACAGATGTCAAAGCAATTACGCTTAAAACAATAATCTTTTTAATTTTTTTCTTCATAATTTTTACTTTGAATGATTAGTATTACAAACAAAAATATGAAATAAATTCTTACAAACTTAGTTTTGATATTTTTTTAAGTTAAAAAAAATATTTTCATGCAAAAACAAAAAAAACCTGTTCATTTATTGAACAGGTTTAAAAGATTTTAATCAAAGTTAAAGCTTTGAAAAAGTATTTCAATATTTAAGAAGCAATTTCCATACGCTTCAATAAATTTTTATTCAAAGTATGTTCTGCGTATTCTTTGTCAATTACAAGTGTAGTATCACTAGAACTTGGTAATTCGTACATGGCATCTGTTAAGATTGCTTCGCATAATGAACGTAATCCACGAGCTCCTAATTTGTATTCTAAAGCCTTGTCTACAATAAAATCTAAAGCCTCGTCTGTAATGGTAAACTCAACTTCATCCATTAAAAATAATTTCTGATATTGTTTTATCAATGCATTTTTAGGCTGCGTCAAGATGGCACGTAATGTTTCGCGGTCTAACGGATCCATATGTGTAAGAACTGGAAGACGACCAATAATCTCTGGAATCAATCCGAAGTCTTTTATATCTTTCGGAATAATGTATTGCAGTAAATTATCTTTGTCGATATTATCAGCATTTTTTGAAGTTGAATATCCAACTGCCTGACGGTTTAAACGTTTGGAAATAATACGCTCTACTCCGTCAAAAGCTCCTCCTGCAATAAACAAGATGTTTTGAGTATTTACCTCAACAAATTTCTGGTCTGGATGTTTACGGCCTCCTTTTGGCGGTACGTTTACAACAGTTCCTTCTAGTAATTTTAATAATGCCTGCTGTACGCCTTCTCCAGAAACGTCACGCGTAATTGAAGGATTATCGCTCTTACGGGCAATTTTATCAATTTCGTCAATAAAAACGATTCCTCTCTCGGCTTTTGCTACATCATAATCGGCCGCTTGAAGCAAACGTGTCAAAATACTTTCGACGTCTTCTCCAACATAACCAGCTTCTGTTAATACCGTAGCATCAACAATGGCTAACGGAACGTCTAGCATTTTTGCGATTGTTTTGGCAACCAATGTTTTTCCTGTTCCGGTTTGTCCCACCATAATGATGTTACTTTTTTCAATCTCTACTTCGTCATCCAGCTGTTGCTGCATTAAACGTTTGTAGTGATTGTAAACCGCAACCGACATTACTTTTTTAGTCTGATCCTGTCCAATTACATATTGATCTAAGAAAGCTCTGATTTCTTTTGGTTTCTTTAAAATTAAGTCTCCAACTAGTTTTGCGCTTCCGCTGGATTTTAATTCTTCTAGCACAATTCCGTGTGCCTGCTCAATACATTTATCACAAATGTGTGCATTGATACCGGCGATTAATAAATTAGTTTCTGGCTTCTTTCTTCCACAAAACGAACATTCTAATACTACTTTTGCCATTCTTTATTTAAGTTTCTAAGCTGCAAAGATACTAAGTTTCTAAAGTTTTATGGTTTTATACCCAAAAACTTAGCAACCTCTTAACTTTTTTATTTTTGTTTCAAGTTTAAAATGTTTCAAGTTTCAAGTTCCCAACAACTGTCAAAACTTGAAACTTGAAATCTGAAACTTTTTTTAACCTCTTCTTAAAACCTCGTCGATCATTCCGTATTCTTTTGCTTCGTCTGCTTTCATCCAGTAATCACGCTCACTGTCTTTGTGCACTTTATCAAAAGTTTGTCCAGAATGCTGTGAAATGATATGATACAATTCCTCTTTCAATTTCAACATTTCACGTAAGTTGATTTCCATATCTGTTGCTACACCTTGTGCTCCTCCAGATGGCTGGTGAATCATTACTCTTGAATGTGGTAATGCCGAACGTTTTCCTGCTGCTCCTGCACATAATAATACTGCTCCCATAGAAGCTGCCATTCCTGTACAAATTGTTGCCACGTCTGGTTTGATGTACTGCATGGTGTCATAAATTCCTAAACCTGCGTAAACGCTTCCTCCTGGAGAGTTTAAGTAAATTTGAATGTCTTTTGAAGCATCGGCACTTTCTAAAAATAATAATTGTGCCTGAACGATATTAGCGATTTGGTCGTCGATACCTGTTCCTAAAAAGATAATTCTGTCCATCATTAATCTTGAAAATACATCCAGTTGAGATACATTCAACTGACGTTCTTCGATAATATATGGAGTCATGTTTGTTGGATTCATTGCTGCAACGATTTTATCGTAGTACATTGCATTTACTCCTTGGTGCTTTGTAGCAAACTTTTTAAATTCTTTACCGTAGTTCATATTTAAGTGTTCTAAGTTTTACGTTATTTGATGTTATTATCTCATCAAAGGTTGTACCTCTTTGAAAAGAATGTCAATTTGTCCTATTTCTAGCCCAGATAGCAGTGAAAAGCTTTTTTTGATTGGCAGCTATTTTTTGTTGGTAGAAAAAAGCGACCAACGGAAGCTCTTTTTTTACCTTACAAAAAAGCAGACAATAAAAAAACTTGTAACGGATAGCTGGATTAGCTTCTGAAAAGTAATCAAAAATAAATTAAAACAAAAGAGCGCCAGGAAAAAACTTCCTGACGCTCTTAATTGAATATTATTTCAGAAATTATTCTCCGTAAGACGCAGCAATAAATTCTTCGTAAGTAACTTCTTTTGTAGTTGGATTTGCTTTTTCTTTGAATAAATCTAACAATTTAGCTGCTACAACTTGCTCAGAAAGTCTTTTTACTTCTTCTTGGTTAGATAAAACTCTAGCCACGATTCCTTCTACTTCTTCGTCAGTTGGGTTTGTTTGTCCAAATTGAGCCATTTGTTGTCTGATTGCACCAGATGTAAATGCTTTTAAGTCTTCAAATGTAATTTGGATATTACTTTGAGCCATTGCTTTTCCTTCGATTAATTGGAAACGTAGTCCTTTTTCAGATCTAGCGTATTCAACCTCAGCTTCTTCAGGAGAAAGTTTTTTCTCTCCAACAGTCTGAAGCCATTTTTTAAGGAATTCAGCTGGTAAATCGAATTTTGTATTTTCGATCAAGAAATCCTGAACGTCCATCAATAATTTTTGATCTGCCTGCTGTGCGAATTGAGCTTCTGCGTCTTCTTTAATTTTTGATTTTAACTCGTCTAAAGAAGCTACTTTTCCTTCTCCAAAAAGTTTATCAAACAATTCTTGGTTTAATTCTGCCGGCTCAGATCCGTTGATAGCGCTGATAGTGAAATCAACATCAACATCTAAACCGTGAACACCTTCGTGACCTACTTTTAAGTAATCCATTAATTGGTGATCGTCATCAAATAAACCTTTTGTGCTTACTTTAACTACATCTCCAACTTTTTTACCTACGAATTGCTCACCTGCTTTTTTGCTGAATGCGCTAATTGCAATTGTAGTTGTATTGTTGATTCCTTCTGCTTCGTTTGAGAAAGTTCCTGTCAAATCAGAATCTGCATCAGATACTTCTTGCGGGATTGCTTTTCCAAATTGTTTTTGGATACGCTCTACTTGTCCGTCGATTAATTTATCGTCTGCAGTAACAATGTATTTTACGATATTATTTTTTGCTTCAAGATCAATTTCGAAGTTTGGCACTAAACCAATTTCATATTCAAAAGTTAATTCTTCTGCATCCCAGTTAAAATCTTCTGAGAATTTAGGAAGCGGCGTTCCTAATAGATTTAATCTTTCAGATTGAATATAACGCTCTAAAGCCAAATCAACTACTTTTTTGATCTCTTCCTGCTTAATAGCTTTCCCATATTGTTTTTCAACAAGATCTTTAGGCACGGCGCCTTTTCTAAATCCTTTAACTTGTGCTAAAGGCATTTTTTCGTTAATTCTTTTTGCTACTTGACCTTTATAATCCATATGAACAACGTTCATAACGATTGTCTCGTTTACAGCGTCTATTGCTACTCTTTTGATATCCATCTTCTTCTTTAATTTACATAATAAAATTGGGTTGCAAAATTATAAAATTTTTGCAACCCAGCCAAGTTTTTAATTTATTGTATTTGAAGCGTTTTGCAACGCTGTTCATTTTATTTATTTATCGTCTCCTAATATTTTATAGGTTATAGACTGCAGTACAGACAAGATAACACTAAATATAAGCGCTGTCAGGAAAGAGTCTACTGCAAAACCTCCTACTATATACGTACACAATATAATCATGAGGGCATTTATGACCAACAAAAACAATCCTAAAGTTACTATTGTTACAGGCAGTGTAAACAGAACTAGAATTGGTTTAATAAATATATTAAGCAAACCTAAAACTACTGCTACAATTACAGCGGTTGCAAAACTTGCTACATGAACTCCTGACAAGAGATTAGCAATCAGTAAAACCAGCGCTGCAGTAACAAGAAGTCGAAGTAATAGTTTCATATTTTATATTTTAAAAGTTTAAATAAAAGTAATCATTTTTTCAATAAAACAATTACTGCTTTAAAAACTCGCTTGTAATTTCAAAAAACATTTTCGGATTTTCGGCATGAAGCCAATGTCCAGCGTTTGGAATGGTTTCTAATTTTAAATCTGGAAAGCGACTTTGAATGTCTTCTAAATCTGCATCTTGAATGTAACCTGAATTTCCACCACGAATAAATAATGTCGGCTTATCGAAAATTAATCCATCTGACAAAGGTTTTCCAATAGCATCCAAATTGTTATTAAAAGCCTCTAAGTTAAATCTGAACGCTAATTGTCCTGGTTCTTTCCAATATAGATTTTTCAGCAAAAACTGTCTCGTTCCAAAATCAGATACATATTGCGATACGATTTCTTCAACGTCAGTTCGACTTGGTTTTATAGAAAAATCGACTGCATTTAAACCAGCCAAAATATCCTGATGATGTTGTTTGTAGAATTTCGGACCTATATCTGCCACAATTAGTTTATCTACAATTTCTGGATGTGTTGCTGCAAAAAGCATTGCCACTTTTCCACCCATTGAATGTCCTAAAATATCAATATTTGTTAATTGATTTTCTTGACAATATTCATAAACATCTTGAACCATGGCTTCATAACTCCATTCGTCTGAATGAAAACTGCGCCCGTGGTTTCTTAAATCTAAAATATGAACTTGAAAACCGGCTTCTACATATTGTCCTGCCAGAGTTTTCCAATTATCAGACATTCCCAGAAATCCGTGCATGATGACAAAAGGTTTTCCTTCGCCTTCTATTTTTGAGTATAACATTTATTTTTTTCTTTAAAATTCTACTACAAATGTAAAAAACTTATCTATTAATCTGTTACAGAATATGTTCTGCGAAGTATTTTCAACAGAAAAAAATTAATAAAAAAAAGTTTACATTTTTACGGCTTTCCGTAAACTTTTAAAGATTAAAAAAACTATCTTGCGGCCCAAAAATAAGACCAACAATTTCAATTAATTAAAAGTCAAATCATGATTAAAAAATTTATTTTATTATCATTAGTTGCATCGCAGCTTATGATTTCATGTTCAAGCGATGACAGCAGTGAAAACACTAAGCCAGAATCAGAATTATCTCTTGAAGAGCAAATTGCAGAACTTACAAAAAAATCGTATTCTGAATTAACCCCAGACCAGCAAAAATTAAAATTAGAAGCTGAAGCTAATGAAATGCTTACACAGCTTGACAAAACAAAAAGCTCTGGTGCTATTGAGGCATTAGAAAACTTAAGCAGACTATTAGATTTAAGTTCTGTTGATATTTTTAACGGTAAAAACGATAACGAGGCAGAAGATATTTTAAATGTATCTGGAGTTTACGGAATTTATACATGGAATAATGCAGGACAAAAATGGGATAAAACAGCTTCTTCAACTGAATTGAAATTTGTTTTTCCTGCAAAAAAATCTCAAACAACAAACAATGCTTCTTTCTCTTCAAAAAGTACTTCTTCTGATATTAAAATAGACATAACAGACAGTTATGACTGGGAATCAGGTGTTGAAACCAATGATCACATTTTCTTGCCTTTAACTGCTGATGCAATCTTGACAATTGACTCAAAAGAAGCAGCAAGCTTCAATCAGACTGCAACATATTCTAACAAAAAACAAGTTCCTGATGAGTTTGCTTATAAAATGGTTTTGAATGATGGGTATACATGGGAAATGAGTTCTAAAAAAGGAGCTTCTAATACAGGAAAAGCCTCTCTTACTTATAATGGAAAAACTCTAATTAATTTTAACGCTGGAAGCTCTGCTAATATTGATGCATTGATCGACAATGACGAACTTATTCAATACAGAGGTAAAGCAAACGGATTATTCCAATTAATGGACAATTTTGTTGTTGTTGCAGATACAGATTTAGCAACTGCCGCTGCAGATAAAGCCGCTATGGACAAAACGGTACCTTACCCGGAATATAATTCAGTAACTTATTATGAAGATCTAAATGCATATTACAAAAAAATAGCAGACGCAAAAGTTGCTAATTACAATAAAAACAATAAATTAATCTTAGTTTCTAAAAAAGACGGAACTAAAATCGCTGATATTGTTCAACATTCTGAAAAAGGCTACAGCTACACAACTATACAGCCTACTTGGGTTGCTGATGCAAATTATTCTGGCGGAGGTTATTGGTCATACACAAACACTAAAGAGATTACAGTACAATATTATGATGCTGTAGATTATTTAAAATTTAATGATAAAACAGAAGTTTCTATGGAAACTTATTTCTCAGCTGGATTCAGTAAATTTGAAGCTAAATTTGAAGATTTTATTGCTGCTTTCGAAAAATAACAGCTTTTAAAATACAGTATAAAGCCGATTTGAAATTATTCAAATCGGCTTTATTTTTTGGGAGGTGTTTTAATAAGTATGGTGCTTTGCCCGTATCCTGCCCAAATTCCAATTCCTCCTTTTATATTAGATTTTAAACTGGTGTTGGATGGATAAATAGGATTTTTGGCATTTACAATTTCATTCTGCCAGCTGTTCCAGAAATCTAAAGCGTCTTTGTTTTGAGTTCGTAATTTCACATGAATTAAATCTCCATCGGCAAAATAAGGTGTAAATTTTGTTTTTGGAAATAATATTACTCCCCTGTTTATTTGCACTGAAATTGAAGCCGATTCGAAATTTTTATCGTCTAAGTTGCCATAAAATGAAGGAACAAAAATAGGTTCTTCGCCATCAATTTTAGTTGCGATCTGATAATAGTTTTTTTCAGCTATCGGATCATCAAATTTCACAAAAACATAACCTGTTGTATCTGTCGGGTTCTTCTTTATATATTCGGCACTTTTTAGCGTCACAGATTTAGGAATCGACGTCACAGCTTCGACAACACGATTTAAATATTCGATCTTAATAGAATATTCTTTTCCCGCTTCTCCCATTAAAGTTGAACCAAAATACACAAATGGCGGTACTCTGTTTTTATCGTTTTTGACCCTTAGAACTTCAGAATTCGTGCCGTCAGAAATGGTAATTTTTGCTGATCTTATAACATGATTTAAAACATTGGTCGAATCAATAACATCGGTAACCGGAATACTGCTCGACAATAAAACATTGGCATAGTCTCCTTCTTCGATCCAGCCTTCTACCACTATTTTAGATTCCAGGCTTTTTTGTTCGCTAAGGTTGTCACTAGAACAACTCATTAAAAACAAACTAAAAAGAAACAATAGATACTTTTTCATATTCCTTAAAATTTAAATCTCCAGCTAATAGAAGGAAGCATTCGATACAATACTTTCTTTTCTTGTTTTACCACCACATTGCTTTTATCTTCACTTACCTCTACATCCAAGACAACGTAAATTGGATTTGCAATATTAAATGTATTGTAAATCGAAAAGTTTAAAGCACTTTCTTTCTTTGCTGTTTTTATAAAATAATAATTTACAGAAAGATCTGTCCGAACATAATCCGGCATTTGTGCATTATTATATCCTGAATATTCTTTAACTGGATTGTTATTGATAAAATACCATGAAGTTGGCATCGTAAAACGGTTTCCGGAACTAAATAGCTGCGTTACGCCAAAATTCCACTTTGAGTTTAAATCGTACATTCCCACTAAAGAAAGGTTATGGCGTCTGTCGTATTTTGCAAAATACGTTTTCCCGTTATTCAATTCATCAAAATTTCGGTCAGACCAGCTTAAGGTGTAACTCAGCCAGCCGCTAAATTTTCCGCTGCTTTTTTTCAGCATCATTTCAAATCCGTATGCTTTTCCTTCCCCAACATATAAATCATTTTTAAGCGTCGTGATTTCATTAAACTGAGTTATCCCATACGGATATTCAAGCAGATTTTTCATCGAACGATAAAATCCTCCAAAAGAGGAAGAAAGATTTTTGGTGATATTTTGATTGGAACCAATTGAGAATTCATCCGAAGACTGTGGTTTGATACCGTCCGAACTTGCAATCCAAAAATCAGTAGGGATACCAACGCTCGAAGTAGTTATTAAACTTAAATATTGATACTGCCTATTATAAGAAGCATAAAACGAATAATTTTCATTAGCATAATAATTCAATACCGCACGAGGCTGAAAATGCAGATAAGAATCTGATCCTGAAGTATAATAATTAATACGAAGCCCTAAATCGGCCGTTACGTTTTCGAATAACTTAGGTTTAGCGCTTACAAAAATGGCCGCTTCATTGGCATTAATTATTCTTTGTGATTTGTTATCTAACGTTGTCAGGTTTTCAACATTTACTTTTTGAGGCTGTAAATTGTGATAAACATATTGCAATCCTGACTCAATAGGAATGTTTGCAATTGAGAATCGTACTGAATTTGTAAACCCAAAATCTTTGACATAAGAAGAAACCCAAAATTGAATTGTTGCCTGTTCCATATTTAACTCATTACTATAATGACTAAAATAAAGCGAATTCATCATATTTACTTTAGGAGAAAAGATTGTGGTTAAAGAAGGTGAAACGGTAAAATTTTTCCATTTTAAATTGGTTCGTAATGCCAGATTTTCATCTTTTACTTTTAATTCATCTCCGCTGAAAAAAGCGTCTAGAGAAAATAGATTGTTCTTTGAAATTTGAGATAAGAAAGTAAAATTCGCATCCGAAAAACCATAATTCATATCCTGAACATCATTATTTGAGCCTGATTTTAATATCGGACCCATAATTTCATCAATATAGGTTTTCCTTCCAGAAATATAAAATCCTGTTTTATCGCTTAACGGAACTGCAAAGGTCAATTGCGAAGCCAAAATTCCGGCATTCCCCTGAATCGAAAACTCTGACGGAAGTTTTTTATTGGTATTTAGGAGCGTACTAGAACTTAACCTTCCGCCGTATTTTGGATTAGAACTTGATTTATCAAATTCGACATCCTTAATATGATCGGTATTGTAAAAAGGAAAAATTCCAAGAAGATGAGACATTCCATAAATTGGAGTTTCATTATACAAAATGGCATTATGTCCCGGATCACCGCCGCGTACATAAAGATAGCCGTTTGCATCACCAGAATTTTGCACCCCCGGCGTTAATTGTAACAGTTTGATAATATCGGTAGTTCCTAAAACGGTTGGAACTCCAGATAATTCTTTTAAGTTAAAAGATAGTTTACCGCCGGATAAAGTTTTGATGCCGCTTTTTTTGTCGTTAGAAATAACAACTTCTTTTAGCTGCGCAATATCTTTTTCTAAAAAAACAGAAATTACGGTATCTTTTACCGCATTAAAATAAATGCTTTTAGGAGTAAAATCTAAATGATGAATTTTGATTACTACATCACCAGAAGGAATATTTTCTGAAAAATTCCCTAAAGTATCTGTAGTGGCATGAAACTGTTTTTTGTTGATCTCAAAAGAGAGATTTACTCCGATTAGGCTTTGATTTTCAGAAGATTTAACATTTCCCGACACCCTTATATTTGACTGTGCAAAAAGGCCGCAAAAGGATACTAAAAAAAAGAGAATAATAGATTTTGACACGTAATTTTAATAAGAAAAGTGCGAAAGTAAACAATTATAACCCAATTACATCAGGTTATAATTGTTTAATTTTCTTAAAATCTTTATTATTCATTATCTAGTTGAAATCTTTGAATATCATTCTCAATTAATGCTTTCAAATCTTCTTCTTTGGGCATATAAAGCAGATATTGACTTGCAAAAACACTTTTTTTATCTGCTAAAACAGAATATTTTACGATTGTTTCATCTTTTTCTGAACAAAGCAAAATTCCTATGGTAGGTTGATCTGATTCTCCTTTTTTCAAATCATCATACATACGTACATACATATCGATTTGTCCAATATCCTGATGAGACAATGAGCCAGTTTTTAAGTCAATGATTACAAAGCATTTCAAAATATAATTATAAAAAACTAAATCAATATAGAAATCAGAAGTATCCGTAACAATATGTTGTTGTCTTGCTACAAAAGCAAACCCTTTACCAAATTCTAATAAAAATTGTTGCAAATGGTCTATTATAGAGGTTTCTATACTTCGTTCCGAATTTTTAGTTTCAGCTGACAGGCCTAAAAACTCAAAAATATAAGGGTCTTTTATTAAATTATGAATTGTCTCTGATTTTGTTTCAACAGTTTTATGTTCTAAAACACGCTCAAACGCCAATGAATTTATTTGTCTTTGGAGCGTTCTGCTATTCCAATTGTTCTGAACACTTTCATTTAAATAATAATTTATTTTTTCATCCGAATTTAATCTTGATAACAATCGATAATGCGTCCAACTCAATTCGGTACGCAATGCGTTCCAAATTGGAAAAGTTTTATAAAACGCACGCATATTATTCAAATTCCTTTCATCAAATCCTTTTCCAAATTCAAAAGTGAGCTGATTTGCCAAATTTTTTAAAGTAGCTTTTCCATAATCGGCACGATCCTTCCCTTTTTGTTCATCCTCAATAATTACTCTTCCAATTTCCCAATAAGTTTCAAGCAAAACAGAATTTGCCATTCTAAAGACACGCTGGCGGGACTGGAGAATAATCTCTTTAATCTCTGAAAACAATGGAGTTTGATTCGTAATCATTATCAAATCTTATTTCAATTTATTCAAATACATATTTACCACATTATCTAAACCAAGATAAAGTGCCTCTGAAATTAAAGCGTGTCCAATAGAAACTTCTAATAAACTAGGGATATTTTGTTTGAAAAACTGAATATTATCTAAACTCAAATCGTGTCCGGCGTTAATTCCTAAACCTAATTCGTTTGCTAATTCTGCCGCCTTTACATACGGATCGATTCCGTTTTTATTTCCCAAATCATATTGATGCGCAAAAGCCTCTGTGTACAATTCAATTCTGTCTGTTCCTGTTTTTTTTGCTCCTTCGATAATTTCTAAAACCGGATCAACAAAGATCGAAGTCCTGATTCCGTTTCTTTGAAACTCCTGAATCACTTCGGTTAAATATTCTTGATTCTTTATCGTATCCCAGCCTGCAGAAGAGGTAATCGCTCCAATTGCATCTGGAACCAAAGTAACCTGATCTGGCTTGCATTCTAAAACTAAATCAATAAAATTATGCTGCGGATTTCCTTCAATATTATATTCTGTAGTCACAATTGCTTTTAAATCGCGCGCATCCTGATAGCGAATATGACGCTCATCCGGACGCGGATGAATGGTAATTCCCTGCCCTCCAAAACGCTGAATATCGACAGCAACTTTTAGTAAATCAGGAACATTTCCGCCTCGTGCATTTCGCAGCGTAGCAATTTTATTGATATTAACACTTAACTTTGTCATATAAATAGATAATTAATTCTAGTAACACTATATTTGTTGTGACAAAAATACAAAGTAAAACGCAGCAGTTTTTGGTATTTTTTGATTATTTTGCATCAAATATCTTCAATTGACTTATGACGGAAATTACAAACTATATCAATAACGATTTCAGAGCGATTGACAGCCAAGAAACTATTGCTTCGGTTCAAGACTTCTTTGCTGACTTAAACTTTTCGCATTTTCCGGTTTTAGAGAATGGGATTTTTATTGGAAGTATTGCATCTGATGATGTCGAAACTTTTGATATTGACAAGAATGCTAGTGATTACAAATATACTTTGGAACGTTTTTTTGCCAGAAGTTCTATGATCTGGCTGGATGTTTTAGAGGTTTTTGCAAAAAACCATACCAATACAGTTCCGGTTTTGGACGAGAATAATACCTATGTCGGTTATTATGAAATGGAAGATATCATGCGTTTTTTTCAGGAAACTCCATTTCTTAAAGAACAAGGAGGAATCATAATCGTTCAAAAAGGTCTTTTGGATTATTCTATGAGCGAAGTAACACAGATTGTTGAAAGCAATAACGGAAAGATCCTGGGCTGTTTTATTTCTGAAGCCGATGTAGAAAATGTTCAGATTACCGTAAAAATTGGTTTAGGAGCCATGAATGAAATTATTCAAACCTACCGAAGATATGGTTATGAAATTATTTCAGAGCATCAGGAAGATAATTACATCAACAGTTTAAAAGAACGCTCTGATTATTTAGACAAATACCTTAATATATAAATTATTAATGTGGCAATGAGAAAATTAGTTAATTAGATAATTTTCACTGTTGCAAATTATCTGATTGACACATTGACAAATTACCTAATTTAACTCGAATGAAAATAGCCATTTACGGACAATATTATCAAAACAGCACAGAGCCTATTATAAAAGACATTTTCTCGTTTTTCAATTCCAATAATGTTGAAATGGTAATTGAAGAAAATTTTCTGAATATGCTTTATGAAAAGCAGCTGGTAAAAAAAGAGTACAAAACTTTTACCCCAAATACTGCGTTAGATACTAGTTTTGAAATGCTGATAAGTATTGGAGGCGACGGAACTATTTTAAGAGCCGCTGCCTTTGTTCGTAATTCAGGAGTTCCGTTATTAGGGATCAACGCTGGAAGATTAGGTTTTCTAGCGAAAGTTCAAAAAGAGAATATTGACGATCTGCTGCAATTTGTTATCGACAGAAATTATACCACTTCTGAAAGAACGTTGTTAGGTTTAACCGCAGACCCTAAAAACGACGCTTTTGAAGAACTGAATTTTGCCATGAACGAAGTTACTGTAAGTCGTAAAGATACGACTTCGATGATTACTGTTGAAACCTATTTAAACAATGAATACCTGAATTCTTATTGGGCAGACGGATTAATTATCTCTACTCCAACTGGTTCTACAGGATATTCTCTCAGCTGCGGAGGACCTATATTAACTCCAGATGTAAAAAGTTTAGTCATTACGCCTATTGCTCCACATAATTTAACCGCCAGACCACTTGTTATTCCTGACGATACTGAAATCACACTGCGTGTAACAGGGAGAGAAGATCAATATTTAGTTTCGCTGGATTCCAGAATTTCATCTGTAAAAAACGAATCTATATTGAAAATCAAAAAAACAGATTATAAAATAAAAATGGTCGAAATACCAGGTGAAACTTTCTTAAAAACCTTGAGAAATAAATTGCTCTGGGGAGAAGACAAAAGAAATTAAATTCTTTTACCGTTTATCCTTATACGAATATTATACTTTTTGCCGTTCTGCTTGTAATGAATCAGCAGTAAATGTCTCGAAATCATATTATAAATTGAAAAAAAAGCACATTTATCTAAAGGAACGTTGATTGGTATTGATAATTATTATATTTGCACGCAATTTTTAATTAAATGAAGAAAATTTTTAATTTATTGTTATGTTTTTTCCCCTTTATCACACTAAATGCCCAAATAAATGAGCTTGGTGTTTTTTTAGGCGGAAGTAACTTTGTCGGAGATGTTGGAAGAACTACATACATTTCTCCTGATAAACCTGCTTTTGGAGTATTGTACAAATGGAACAGAAGTCCAAGGCATTCTTACAGATTTTCTTACACACAATCCAGAGTTGCTGGATTTGATACCCAATCTGACGAAACGGGAAGAAATCAAAGAGGCTACAGCTTTAAAAACAATATTAAAGAACTTTCTGCTGGACTAGAATTTAATTTCTTTGACTTTAATCTGCACGATTACCATACCAAAGTAACACCTTATGTGTTTTCTGGACTAAACTTTTTTCTATATGACAATCTGTACCGATATACATCCAGTCCTAATACAGTTTATTCTAAAAACGCAAGCTCTTTTGCTATACCTATTATATTAGGTGTAAAATCTAACGTAACACCAAATTTTGTTTTAGGAATAGAAGCTGGAGTACGCTACACATTTACTGATAATATTGACGGAAGTAATCCCGATACTAATAATTCGAATATTTTAAAATTCGGAAACTTAAATAATAATGACTGGTATGTTTTTTCAGGTATTACTTTAACGTATACCTTTGGACTAAAACCTTGCTATTGCGCAGAATAAAATGAATTTACTAGAATCTATAGATCACACAAACTTACCCCAACATCTAGCTATTATAATGGATGGTAATGGGCGCTGGGCTAAACAACAAGGTTTTTTACGAGCATTCGGACATGAAAACGGAACAAAATCTGTAAAACAGACTATTAAAACTTGTGCCAAACTAGGCATCGAGTTTTTGACCTTATATGCTTTCTCTACAGAAAATTGGAATCGTCCAAAATTAGAGGTTGAAGCATTAATGAAAATATTGATTAATTCTCTAAAAAAAGAGCTTGTAACCTTGCAAGAAAACAATATTAAACTTAATGCAATCGGTAATCTTGACAAATTACCAAAATCTGCTCAGAAAGAACTTTCAGATGTAATTGAAAAGACAAAAAACAATACCCGCCTTACCTTAACTCTTGCCTTAAGCTACGGCTCTAGAGAAGAATTAGTCAGCGCCGTAAAGTCGATAAGTGATAAAGTTAAAAATAATATAATTTCAATAGACACTATTGACGATTTAATTATAAATGAGCATCTTTACACGCAAAATTTACCTGACGTAGATTTATTAATACGAACAAGTGGAGAACATAGAATAAGTAATTTCTTGTTGTGGCAGATCGCTTACGCAGAATTGTATTTTACTAATGTCTTATGGCCAGACTTTAAAGACCAAGATTTATATGAGGCTATTATTAGTTATCAAAAAAGAGAACGTAGATTTGGAAAAACCAGTGAACAAATTAAATAATTTTTTAGTGTTGCAAAAAAAAATACAAATAGTCCTTACCCTAGTTTTATTGGGGAGTTTTTCACAAATAAAAGCACAAGAAAGAGTCCCTTTTGATCAAGGGAAAAAATATATTCTGGCAAAAGTCTCTGTTGTTGGTAAAATAAGTTTTAATGAGCAGACTGTTGTTACTTTTTCCGGCTTGCAAAAAGGTCAGGAAATAACTGTTCCTGGAGAAGAAATCAGCAGCGCAATCAAGAAATTAGGTAAACTTGGTCTATTTGACGAAATCGCATTCTATGTTAATAAAGTAGAAAATGACAGTATCTATCTGGATCTGGACATTGTAGAATTACCTAAATTAAATGAGGTAAAATTTGTCGGAATTAAGAAAAGTAAGGTCGAAGGTTTAATAAAAGACAACAGCCTTACTAAAAATAAGATCGTAAACGAAAACTTAATTACGACGACCAAAAACTATATCGAAAACAAATACAAAAAAGATGGTTTTTATACTACAAAAGTTATAATTACCACTACCCCAGATACCACAGCAGGCAATATGGTAAACATGCTTGTCAGGGTAGATAAAGGAGACAAAGTAAAAATCAGTAAAATAGATTTTACTGGAAATAAACAACTTAGCGGCAGTCAATTACGCGCTGCTATGAAAGACACCAAACAAAAAAATATTCTTCGTGTTTTTAAAGCTTCAAAATTTATACCTGAAAAATACAAATCTGACTTAGAAAAAGTAATCGCAGCCTACAAAGAAAAAGGATACCGTGATGCACGTATTATTTATGATTCTGTTCAATATAACAAGGATAAAAATATGCTGGCAATCAAAATTAATGTAGAAGAAGGAAATAAATATTACTTCGGAAATATTAAGTTTTTAGGTAATACTGTTTATTCAGATCAATTATTACACCGTTACTTAGGAATCAAAAAAGGAGAAGTTTACAACGGAGTTTTATTAGAAAAAAGAATCGCCGATAAAACAAAACCAGATGCTGAAGACATTACGAATTTATACCAAAACAACGGATATTTATTTTCAAATATCAATGCTGTTGAGGTTAAAACTGTAAATGATACTATCGATTTTGAAATTAGAGTTACAGAAGGTCCAATTGCTTATTTCAACAAAATATCTGTTGTAGGTAATGACAAGACAAATGACCACGTAATTTATCGAGAACTAAGAACAAAACCAGGAGAAAAATACAGTAAAGAGCAATTAGTAAGAACAATTCGTGAGATTGGACAGTTAGGATTCTTTGATCCTGAAGCTATCGATCCTCAGTTTAAAAATGTTGATGCTGGAGCTGGAACTGTTGATATTGAATATCATGTAGTTGAAAAAGGTTCTAGCCAGGTTGAGCTTCAAGGAGGTTATGGCGGTGGCGGTTTCATCGGAACATTAGGACTTTCGTTCAACAATTTTTCGGCAAGAAACATCTTTAATAAAGAGTCTTACAAACCGCTTCCAATGGGAGATGGTCAGAAAGTAGCACTGCGTCTGCAAGGAAGTACTTATTTCCAAACGTACAGTTTATCGTTCTCAGAACCTTGGTTTGGAGGGAAAAAACCTGTTCAATTCAGTTCGTCAATTTCATATAGTAAGCAGTTTCTTAATAATTACATTACAAGAACTGTTGATAGAAGCAAAAGTTTTAATATTTTTACAGTACAAGTTGGTTTAGCAAAAAGGTTAACTGTGCCGGATGATTACTTTGTATTATCTCAATCGATAAGTTATCAGCATTACGATTTAAATAATTACAATACTGGTTTGTTTACTTTTGGTAACGGAGCATCACGAAACTTGGCTTATACTATCGGACTTTCAAGAAGTAATAAAGGGGTCAACCCAATATTCCCAACTTATGGTTCAGAGTTTAGTATTTCTGCCAAATTATCACCTCCTTACTCTTTATTTAATGGAGTAGATTACAAAACTTTGGGCGACCAGGAAGAATACAAATTAAAAGCAACATCAACCTATACCGACACTAACGGACTTGTTGTAAGTCCTGGTGATTATGTTGATTCAAGTAATAACAAAGTAAGTACTTACCAAGAAGCTGCTGCAGATCCTGCAAAAGTTGACCAGAAAAAATACAACTGGTTAGAGTACTATAAAATTAAATTTAAAGGAGATTGGTATACTAAAGTATATGGTAAATTAGTCTTAAGAACATTAACAGAATTCGGCTTCTTAGGAGCTTATAACCAAGATAGAGGTGTAATTCCGTTTGAACGTTTTTATTTAGGAGGAGACGGTATGGCCAACTACTCAATGGATGGTAGAGAAACTATTCAGTTGAGAGGTTACCCAAACAACTCTTTGACGCCGGTAAATGCAAATGGAGAGCAGATTGGTGCAACAATTTATAACAAATTCTCTATGGAGTTACGTTATCCGATTACATTAAAAGCATCGGCTTCTATTTTTGCATTAACATTTTTAGAAGCAGGTTCTTCTTATCCAACGTTTAAAGATTACAACCCGTTTGACTTAAATCGTTCTGCTGGTGCTGGATTACGTGTATTCATGCCTGCATTTGGATTATTAGGAATTGATTTTGGTTACGGATTTGATGCACTTCCTGGTCAAAATAAAGCAAACGGCTGGGAAACTCACTTTATCATTGGACAACAATTTTAGACAAATTGCGTTTGGTTAAAAATCATCAAATAAAGTTATGTTATGAGAAAACAGTTTTTATTTATATTTTTAGCCTTGATTGTAGCGAATACAAGTCAGGCACAAGGAAAAACGACTAGAATTGGTTACATTGATATGGAATACATTCTAGAAAATGTTTCCGATTATAAAGAGGCTACAGCACAGTTGGAGCTTAAAGCCCAAAAATGGAAACAAGAAGTTGAGTCCAAAAAATTAAATATCAACACGCTCAAAGAAAATCTAAAAGCTGAAAAAGCTTTGCTGACGAAAGAATTAATTGAAGAAAGAGAAACTGAAATTAAGTTTCTTGAACAGGAAATGATGGATTATCAGCAAAAACAATTTGGAGTTGATGGTAATTTAATGCGTCAAAAAGCAGCATTAGCAAAACCAATTCAAGATCAAGTTTTTACTGCCGTTCAAGATATTGCTGAAGCTAAAAATTATGATTTTATCTTCGATAAATCATCTGATTTGACCATGCTTTTCAGCAACACAAGATTTAATATCAGCGATCAAGTTTTACGTGTTCTAAACCGAACTGAAAAACGCGAACAGCTGACCAAAAAGCAGCTGAAAGAACAAGATGCTAAAGAGAATCTTGAAAATGCAATTGATAACAATCCAGCAATGGCAGACCGCCAAAAAGCTTTGGATGAAAAAAGAGCAGCGAGAGAGAAACTCATTCAAGATAGAAAATTAGAACAGGAAGCTAAGAAAAAAGAATACGAAGACAGAAGAAATGCTATAGCAGCTGAAAGAGAAGCTAAAAAAAATGGCACGGTTTCTGGAACAGCTAAAACAACGACAACCAGCACACCTGCCTCGACAGAAGCTGCAAAAACAACTGCGCCTGCAACTACAACCACCAACTCAACTGCAAAACCTGCAGCCGTTCCTGCCACAGAAACAAGTACAGAACAGCCGGGAATGACAAAAGCAGAAGAGCGTCAACAATTGTACGAGCAGCGTAAAAAAGAATTAGAAGAAAGAAGAAAGAAAATTTTAGAAGAAAGAGAAGCAGCCAAAAAGGCGAAGGAGGCTGAAACACAAAAACCTAATACGACCAATAATTAATTAATATTTTAAAAATGATGAAACAAATCAAAACTTTACTAATTGCTGCAATACTTATTTTAGGAGCAAGTAACACAATGAATGCGCAAGCGAAGGTAGCTCATGTTGATGTAAGCGAAATCATGTCGAAAATGCCGGCTATGCTGGATGCTCAAAACCAACTGCAAAAATTAAGTGGTACATATGATGCTGAATACAAAAAAATGGTTGATGAATATCAAGTAAAAATTAAAAAGTACGAAGCTGAAGCTGCAACTGTTACTGATGCTGTAAACGGAGAGCGTTCTAAAGAAGTTCAAGACATGCAAAAAAGAATTGTTGATTACAGAGACAATGCTCAAAAAGAATTACAACAAAAAGAAACTGACATCGTTAAACCTTTAATGGAGAAAGTAAGAACTTCTATCCAAAAAGTTGGAAAAGCTAAAGGATTCCAATACGTATTAGACGGTTCTACTTTATTATTAGCTGATGGTCCAAACATCACTGCTGATGTAAAAAAAGATTTAGGTTTCTAAGAAACAAAAAAACTTATTTTTAAAAACTGTTCAATTCTATTTTGAACAGTTTTTTTTTACAATAATTTAAAAGAAATTCTATTCTATAATTGTCAAATTTGAATTAAATTAGAACAACTAATTAGATTAAAAAATATTAAATTTGCTTTATGACAAACAACAATCCTATAGGCGTTTTTGATTCTGGAATTGGAGGGACTTCCATTTGGAATGCCATTCACGAGTTACTTCCTAACGAAAAAACGATTTATTTAGCAGACAGCAAAAATGCTCCTTATGGTCAAAGAACAAAAGAAGAGATTGTTGCATTGAGTAAAAAAAATGTTGATTTTCTGCTGGAGCAAAACTGCAAATTAATTGTTGTAGCTTGTAATACTGCAACTACAAATGCCATAAGAGAACTTCGTGCCGATTATGATATTCCGTTTATAGGAATAGAACCTGCGATTAAACCTGCGGCCAACAATTCTAAAACACAAGTAATAGGCATACTAGCCACGAAAGGAACACTTAACAGTGAATTGTTTAATAAAACTGCTGAAATGTTCCAGAACACCAAAATCATTGAGCAGGTCGGCTATGGATTGGTACAGCTTATTGAAGATGGAAATTTGTATTCTCCAGAAATGACACAATTATTGGAATCTTATTTAAAGCCAATGATTGAAGCAAACATTGATTATCTTGTTTTAGGCTGCAGTCATTATCCATATTTAATTCCGCAGATTAAAAAAATACTGCCAGAACACATTCAAATTATTGATTCTGGAGAAGCCGTAGCAAGACAAACACAAAATGTGCTTCGCGAAAAAGCAGGATTTACAGATCAGCCCGAAAGCGAACCTATTTTTTATGTCAATTCGAATCCTGCGGTTTTAGAATCTATTTTAGAATACAAATATCCGGTTATAGAAAAAGATTTTTAGACTACTCTATTTTTCGTTTCAGGAACCAGATTCCGTCTAAAGATAGATTTAGTGAAATCTTATGATAATTTTCTTTAATTAAATTATCTGCAATTCTTCCTTTTTGTCCATATGAATATGAAATATTAAGTGCTGAAAATGTATTCTCAATTGGCAGCGAAAGTCCGATTGTAAAAGCTGCGTTATTTACCCTTTTACCATCAACTTCCAGATATCCGGTGTCAAAATTTACACCAGCTGCATATTGTATACGATCCCAGTACTTTCTAACATTTTTCTTGGCGCTGTAGGTAAAACCAAGTGCATAACGATCTTGATTGACAAAATCTCCATAAATATCTGATTGACCAGTCTCATTCCAAAAACTTTTTTCATAGTCTAAAGTCATGTTGACATTGTTTTTGAAACGTTTACTAATTCCAAAACCAATTTCAAGGGGCATGTAATAATCATCTACATCTGAAGCTTTATCTGTTTCAATAGAAGTTGTTACTTCATCTGCAATAACTGCCACAGATTGTACTTTGGAAGCTTTAATTTGCGAAGGCACTTTAAAAGTAGTTCCAATTGTAAGAGTAGAATCGATTTTAAACTGTGCGCCCAAATTGGCTCTAAGTCCGTTATAATCGGTTTTTTTATGAATAGTTGTTATAGCTGTGTTTACCAAAAAAGCTCTGTCTTCTACCGTATTACCAAACAAAACAGTTCCAGAGGCACCTACTGTTAATTTGCTTCCAAATCGATATCCGTAAGAGAAACTCAAATTGTTAAGTCCTCCAGATCCCGCAGCGGTTAAATAGTAAGATTCCTGACTGTCTGAAATGGGAAGTTTTAAATTAGAAATTTTAAAAGCAGCGCTCGAATAAGGCTGCAATGAAACGCTAAAACCCGAATTCTTAGTAACAGGAAATGCAAAAGCCAAATGTGAAAACTGAAAATTATTTCGTTTCTCTGTTTTCGAACTGCTTTGATAAGTTGTTGCCAAGGCTTTACCTCCAATATCAAATAGAAAATGATTTTGGGCCATAGACCCTAAAGAGGCAGGATTAAGATTATTGATAAAAGTTGTTGAAGGCAATGCTATACCTGCTGACCCAATAGATGGCAGTACTCCAAAATCGGACTCATACAAACTCCCTACTCCATATAGTGAATATGGAGAACTGGAAATACTTTGAGCGAACGCCCCAATTGACATGCAAATGAAACAGCTTAAAAAAAAGATTTTATTTTTCATCTAATAAGAGAGGTAATAAATTTTCAATTGGATTTTATTGTTCACATGTTTCTGATCTCCTAAAACAATTCTATTAACTGTCTTTGAGATTCCGGGCATCGTTAAAATCAGTGATGATCTTGAATCTGATTGTTTCAGCATTTCTTTTTGAAGAAAGGTTCCAACAGGAATGGTGTAACCAACATTCTCATTAAATTCATCACTTTTTTTATTCAGCAAGCCATAAACGGTTGTTCCTGCAGAATTTACCATTACGCCGCTTATTCGATTTAAATTATCGCCAACATAAATCTGAAGCGAATCTGCCAGGGGATAGTTTTCTGAATAAGAATTATTAACGGGTTTCAAAATCAGTTCGGCATCTATTATCGCTCCGTTATCTGCGATATATTTGAGCTGTTTGATATTGGGAAAGTCAATCTTACAGGCAACTCCTGTTCCGGACTGAATAAAACCTTGATTATTGGTTAAAAGACTGGAAAGTTTACTGCTCGAAATAGGAAGGTTCTGCAGCAATGTTCCTGTTTTATCTAATGAAATAGAATTAAACTGTTTGGCAACATCTTTAATGGTAAAATCAATATAAAAAGACTCCTCATCTGTATCTGCCTGATATTTTGAATAATACAAACGAACCTTGCTGTTTCCGACACTAAAGCCGATTACACTAGAGGAATTCGAATTTTCGGGAACCAGAACAAGCCCTTTGAAGTATTCTGTAAAACTATCAAAATCTGTAATTTCTCTTTTTTTGATTTTTTGAAAAAGCTCTGAACCAAATACATCACTCATTTTAATATTAATAGAGTCTTTTTGGATCGGTCTGGGTTTATACGAAATAGTTCCGAGACTTTCGCTGCCATAGCTTAAAGCAGAGTTATTATAAAAATTATTATCGTCCGTATTGGGTTTTACTTTTTGGGTCAGTCTATGAATATTAAAAGTCTGCACTTTTGTGGTATCTCCATAATAATAATTATCATATTTTAAAATCATCGAGATCGAATCAAAAACATAATTTACTGCCTGCGTATCGGATCCTGAATTTACCAGCGCATACGTGTCTGTAGAAAGCTGAAAATAGCTGTCTGACTTTACTTTCCCGAAAATGGGATCATCGTAATTTCCAACCAAAATCCTGTTTTTGCTTGAAGTGACCAGCGAATCAAAATTTATCGTTGACATTTCTACCGTAACGGTATCAATCATAATTACTTTATTATTTACAGCCAGATAATCTGAGCCCACTACAAACTCCCCCGCATCTGTATCTGTTCCGCAGGAAACTATTGCAGCAATACAAAACAAAACCAATAATAACTTATGCATAATTCATTTTTTGCACAAATATAGAAGGGTGCTTCCTGCGTCACCTAATAACATATACTATCCCGCTTTTTAAGACTACAAACAGGACAAAAACATCTACAATAGGATAATCGAACTAAAGTTTTAATTCGACCCTGAAAAAGGCTGTTTTGTCTATCAAAAATCATCATACATATATATTCTTTTTTTTAAAACAGCTGTCCTCCTACTTTTGAGCCAATAAAATAAGTAATGAGAGTAAGGTTTATAATTTGTTCCGTTTTTTCGATTTCGTTCTTTGGTCTTCATGCGCAGGAAAATTTTTCAGCGAATGTGAATATTAAAACAGAACCAACTGACAAGATAGACTTCAATGAAACCAATATTGGATTGACTTATAAAAAGAAAATAAACGATACTAATCAGTTTACAAATACAGTAGAATATTCGAATTTGAAATTGAATTACGATTCAAATACATATGAATCTCTTCCAGCTCTAAATCGACTGAATTTGATTCAGAATAAACTCGAATTTTCGCATGAGATGTCAAATCAATTCAAATGGATTTTAGCTGTAACACCAACGGCGGGTTTTGAGCAGTATTTAGACTGGAAAGATTGGTATGTTTTGGGAAGCATTAGCGCCAAAAAACAAATTAATACCGCAATCGCTTTAGAAATTGGAGCGGCCCGGACAACCATTTTTGGTGCTCCAAAATTTACGCCTATTGTCAATTTGGATTACAGGATAAATGAAAGTTTAGATTTAAAAATAGGTTTTCCAGATTCTAAATTTTCCTACTCTAATAATGCTCGAAATGCTTTTAGTCTGATGAATCAATTTAACGGAAGTTATTATCATTTAGACACCCATAAAAATTGGGATACCACGGCTTCAAAAGCTGTTTTGTCACAAATGACTACAGCAGTTGAATACGAAAGAAATGTAGACAAAAACTGGTTTCTGAATTTTAAAGCTGGATACGATTTTAATAAAAAATACGAGCTCTTAAACGACAGTAATAACAAAGTCTATGATTTTAGAACTGGTAACGGTTATGTCTTAGGAATTGGCATCAAATACAAACAATAAATAAATTTAATACACTATGATTAATCTAAAAAAAGGAATATTATTCACGGTACTTTTTTCGAGCCTCTTTTTTGTAAGCTGCAGTAATGATGATGACGATGATGAATTGGTTGGAAACTGGATTAAAAAATCGGCGTTTGACGGACCGGCAAGATCTAGTGCTACCAGTTTTGTTATTGGAGATTACGCTTACGTAGCAACGGGTTATACCGGAGATGTTTATTTGAAAGATTTATGGGCTTACAACTCTAATGGAGATTATTGGGAGCAAAAAGCAGATTTTACAGGGGTTGGAAGAAGTTCTGCTTCTAGTTTTGCATTAAACGACAAAGGTTATGTCGGATTAGGCTATGACGGGACGAATAAACTAAAAGATTTTTTTCAATACGACCCAACAAGTAACAGTTGGACACAAAAAACAGATTTTGCAGGAACGGCACGTTACGCTGCAGTTGGTTTTCAGGCGGGCGGCAAAGCGTATTTCGGAACGGGTTATGATGGAAACTATTTAAAAGATTTCTATCAATATGATGATACTGCCAATACTTGGACACTTGTAAACGGTTTCAGCGGTAATAAAAGACGTAATGCAACAGTATTTGTAATTTCAGATAAAGCCTATTTGGTAACAGGAACTAATAATGGCGTGTACCAAGAAGATTTCTGGGAATTTGATCCTGCTTCAGACAGTTGGACAAGAAAACGTGATGTCGATAAAGATACTGACGACGATTACAGTTACAATGACGATTACGCTATTGTACGTTCTAATGCTTCGAGTTTCTCAATGAATGGTTTAGGATATATTGTAGGAGGCGAAAGTATCAAAACAGTTTGGGAATATAATCCAAGCACCGATTTATGGGTAGAAAGAACCGCAATGGAAGGCGCAACAAGAACTGATGCAGTAGGATTTACGATCAACAACAGAGGTTTTTATATGCTGGGAAGAATCGGATCTACTTATTTTGATGATGCCTGGGAATTTAAACCACAAGACGAACAAAGTGACGACGATAATTAAACCTAAAAAAATCTTCTGGAGCAATCTTCAGAAGATTTTAGTCTTTTTATTTTTTGTTTTAATACTGAACAGCTGTCATCGAAAAGAAGTTTTAAAAACGGCGTCTTTTAAAACAGAATCCGGCTGGGGATATACGATTGCTTATAAAAACAAAATTATCATCAAACAATCTATAATTCCGGTCATAAGTGATACCAAAAGTTTTGCGACCGAAGAAGATGCTCTAAAAACAGCTGATTTGGTAAAACAAAAAATCAAAAAAAACACATCGCCAACGGTAACCAAAAAAGATTTAATTTTATTAAAAATAAAATTTTAAAATGCAGATAGATACCTTAAAAAATGCCGGCTATAACAAGATATTATTCCATTGTGCTATATGGGTTTTCTTCATACTGACTTCTTTAATTCAGTTTTACGAAAGTCCGTTTAAGATTAACAATGATTTTTATGTACAATGGATTACGGGAATTGTCTTGTTTTACCTGAACTATTTTTATTTGGTACCTGCCTTTTTACTGCAGAAAAAGTACTGGCTTTATTTTACTTTCGTTTTTATTCTTATTGCAGTGTTTATGCTTATCAGAATAAATTATTTTATTCCTGAGTTTAGGCATCTAAGACCCGAAAGCATGATGCAGCAAAGGATGATGCCGCACGATCCGCATTTTTTTCCAAGAGGCAGAATGCACCAGCGATTAGAAATGCGACAGCCGTTGTTTTTTAAAATAGGCCCTTCCTTTTTCTACATTTTAGTAATTACTATTAGTGCGATTATCAGAACCTTGACAGAGTTCTACAACAATCAGCAAAACAAATTAATAGCCGAAACACACCGAACAAATACCGAATTAATTTATCTGCGCAAACAAACCAATCCGCATTTTTTATTCAATTCTTTAAACAGTATTTATTCTTTGGCACATAAAAAATCTGATTTGGTTCCTGATGCCATCGTGACGTTGTCTGAACTCATGCGCTATATGTTGTATGAAACCGACAATAAAACGGTGGCTTTAGAGAAAGAAATCAATTACATTCAAAATTATATTGAATTACAAAAACTGCGGTTAAATAATATCGAAGACATTGTAATCAATGTACATGGTGACACCAAAAACAAATATATCGAACCCTTACTGCTGATTTCGTTTGTCGAAAATGCATTTAAATACGGGACAGATTATAAAGGCGCTGCTCATGTAAAAATCAAGATTTTAATCTCAGATAATGATCTCGATTTCTGGATCGAAAATACGATCGAAAACTATGTCAAAGATCCTGACAATTCTGGAATAGGCTTGGTAAATATTCAAAGCCGTCTTGATCTTCTTTATCCAAACGCACACGAACTAACCATTACACAGGATAATCAATATTACCGCGTTCATTTAAATTTAAAATTAGACGAAATTAAAACCGCAATTCAGTAAACACAAATGATTATGGACAGAAAGAAATTTATTCGAAATGGTATTTTAGGCATTGCTTCATTAGCAGCTTCAACAAAATTTCTAGAGTCTTGTTCTAAAAGCGATAATGACCAAACCGATTCTGAAAATTCAGAAGACGGAACCTGTGCCATTTCTCCATCAGAAACCAAAGGGCCTTTTCCGATTAAAACACCAAGTCAGCTGGTTTTAGAAAACATAAAATCTGATCGTGTTGGAATTGCTCTGCTGATTAATTTAAAAATCGAAAACAAAAAAACAGACTGTTCTCCTTTGGCAAATGTTTTGGTTGACGTATGGCATTGCGACAAAGACGGAAATTATTCGGAATATGGCGGTACTCAAATGCAGCAGACCGATTACACTTCGGTGCATTTTTTAAGAGGCAGGCAGACCACAAATGCTAACGGCGAAGTTTCTTTTATTTCCATTTACCCAGGATGGTATCAAGGCAGAGCACCGCATATTCATGTAGAAGTTTTAAGTGCCAGTGGTTCTTCTTTATTGGTAACACAAATTGCTTTTCCAGAAACTATTTCTAGTCAGGTGTACTCAAGTACCAATTATGCCGCACACGGTCAGGCCGATACGTCAAACACAAGCGATACTGTTTTCTCTGATAGTTTGTCTCAGGAATTGGCTGCCATGACAGGAAATCTAACAGACGGATATACTCTAAGCAAAACCATCACGGTGAATGCATAAAACAAAACTAACCAGTATTTTATGAAAATTTTACAACTTAATTTACTGGTTTAAAACTATTTTTGACTGCCAAAACAAATTGTGCAAAATTTAATCCTTACAAGATGAAATGTGTTATCATTGACGACGAACCCTTAGCGGTCGAATTATTAGAAGATTTTGTCAAAAAAGTAGATTCACTGGAATTGGTGAATACTTTTAATAATGCCATTGACGCCGTTTCATTCATCAATCAGAACAATATTGATTTGATTTTTCTGGACATCCAAATGCCGCATTTCTCTGGGATTGATTTTTTGAACACTATAGAAAAAAAACCTTTGGTGATCTTTACAACCGCATATTCTGATTATGCTGTTGAAGGCTTTAATCTGGGTGCCGTTGATTATCTGGTAAAACCGATTCCATTTCACCGTTTTTTAAAAGCAGTTGTAAGAGCACAGCAGGCCTCAAATCCTAGTGCATCTGTCAATCAAATTCCGGCAGAAAACACTCCTGCACCAGAAATCGATCAGGATTTTATGTTCGTAAGGGCAGAATACGAAAATGTCAAATTGAATTTTGCTGATATTCTTTTTATCGAAGGACTAAAAGATTATGTAAAAATATATACGACCGACAACAAGTTTACCTTGACTTTGATCAGCTTAATAAAATTAGAGAATCTGCTTTCCAGCAAAGGTTTTTCTAGAATTCACAGGTCTTACATCATCAATATAAAACACGTAAAATCGATTCAGAAAAATAAGGTTTTAATTAGTGATAAAAGAATTCCCATCAGCGAAAGCTACAAAAATTCCTTTTTCGAAAAAATCAACCTTTAAATTAAATTCTAAAGTAAAAAATTCCAATTCCAATATTTATATCACATTGGAATTTGGAATTTTTATTTTTGAAATTTCTTATCGTTATTCTTCGTCTTTAAACCAGCTTGAATACATTACGTAATTATTAGAAATACGCTCTATTTCTCCTGCAAAATTAGACTGGTCAATGTCTTTTACTTTTTTAGCAGGAACACCGGCAAAAATAGTTCCCGAAGGTACAACAGTATTTTGCGTTAAAACTGCTCCGGCTGCAATAATCGAATTACTTTCTACTACGCAGTTATCCATCACGATTGCTCCCATACCGATCAAAACATTGTCGTGTATCGTACAGCCGTGTACAATAGCATTGTGTCCTATAGAAACATTATTGCCAATAATTGTCGGGTGTTTTTGATATGTACAATGAATAATCGCACCATCCTGAATGTTTACTTTGTTACCTATTTTTATAAAATGCACATCGCCGCGTATAACCGCATTGAACCAGACACTGCAAGAATCACCAAAAGTAACATCTCCAACAATAGTAGCGTTTTCGGCTACATAACAATCCTCTGGAATCTGAGGCGATTTTCCGTTTACAGATTTTATCAGCATAATAAATATTTTTCTTTAATTAACTGCCGGACATTTACAATCGTAGCGTTCTTTTTTGCAGAACAAATTAAGTCCTAAAGTAATTTGATGATACGCTCCGTTATCAAATTTAACATCTCCCATAACCTGTGAGTACGTATATGCGAACATAAAATTTTTGAAATTTACACCCACAATCGGAGTAACGTATTGCAATTTTTGAGAAGAAACGCCGCTTCCCGAAATATACTCTGCGCCGTCAAAACTTCTTCTATAAGATAATGCAGCCCATAAACTTCCAAAATCCATGCTTTTGTAAGCCTTTATATTCAAATCGATTGTTTTTTCTTTTGTCTGATCAAACAATTGAAACAAGATAGAAGGTTCCCAAGTAATATTTTCATTTTTACCAAAAACGTAACCGGCACTCAGTAAAAATTTTCTAAGATTATCACTTTCGTAATCCGAATACAGCTGTCTTCTGGTCTCTAATAATCCCTGCACAGTAGCATGTGCATAAAAATCCATAAAATTATAAGACACTCCAACATCCATATTAAAATAAGAATCACTTTGGATTCCAGGAAAAATAGCCGGATCAAGAGTAGGTCCAAATTTTGTCCCATCTAGCTCATTCTGAATCACACCGCCGCTGATTCCAAAAGACAACTGATTTAAATCTATTTCGTCTCTCGAAAACATAATATGGTGGGCATAAGTAAGTTTTACGCCTTTTTGAGAATGATATCCGTTTTTATCATTAAACAAAATAATTCCCGCTCCAGATCGCTCTCCTATCCTGCCGTTAAAACTCAAAGTCTGTAACGCAGGCGCATCTTCTTGACCAAACCATTGCTTCCTGGCTGTTAATCTAATCTTGGCACAATTGGCGGCTCCCGCCATTGAGGGGTGAATTAAATAATAATTATCCGACAAATAGTCCGAATACACAGGAATTCCTTCTTGAGAATAAGCAAAAAATGAAGTGATCAAAAAAATCAATAAAACCCTGATTCTTAATTTCATAAAGATATTTTTTGTTTCATATAATTTTCACTCTCGCAATTTAATACGATTTCTTTGTAAAGACTCTTAATTATTTTATTAAAAAATCAAATATAGCCATTAGTAGAAAATAACTTTACTAAATTTGCAAAAAATATACTACCATGACAAAAATCACTATAAAAGAGACTCAAAATCCAACGATTTTAAAATTTGAATTTGAGGACTTTATCACTCAAAATCAAAATTTTGAATTCAAAAATATAGACGAAGCACAATCTTCTCCGTTAGCACAGCAATTGTTTTATCTTCCGTTTGTAAAAACAGTTTACATTTCAGGAAATTTTATTGCAGTAGAACGTTACAGCATTGTTGATTGGGATGACGTAAAAGATGCGGTTGCAGAGCAAATTGCAGCATTTGTTGACAAAGGCGGCGTGATTATTAAAGTAGATGAAAACACAGCCAAAAAACAGCCTATTACGGTTTACGGAGAAACAACTCCAAACCCGTCTGCTTTAAAATTTGTTGTGAGCAGAATGCTGACTAGAAATGCCGTTGAATATAAAAACATCGACCAGACTGCTTCTTCTCCATTAGCTCAGGAATTATTCAAATTTCCTTATGTAAAAGAAGTTTTTATTGATGAGAATTATATTTCGGTAACCAAATATGAAATTAACGATTGGGCTGAAATCACTTTAGAATTAAGAACTTTTATTAAAAAGTTTATTGAAAGCGGAGGAACTGTTCTTGACGAAAGTCTAATTCAGACAACAGCAAAAAATGACGTTACTAAAGATGAAGCTTTTGACAAGCTAGACGTTACTTCTCAGCAAATCATCAATATATTAGAAGAATATGTAAAACCAGCGGTTGCTGCTGATGGCGGTAATATTGCTTTTGAATCTTATAATGAAGAAGATAAAACGGTAAAAGTATTGCTTCAAGGTGCTTGCAGCGGTTGTCCTTCGTCAACATTTACCTTAAAAAGCGGTATCGAAAATATGCTGAAAAGCATGCTTAATGACGAAGCGATAAAAGTAGAAGCTGTTAATGCTTAATAAAAAATTTTAAAAATATTAAAACGTCTGAGTAATCAGGCGTTTTTTTTATACCGCACCTTAAACAACAATTATTTATCATTAAAAAAAACGACCATTCCTATAATTTAATTAATATTGTATTCTTAACCAATCAATTAACAACCATGGGATTATCTTCATTTTTAAAAAATGTATTCGGCTCGACAAAAGAGTCGGTGACAGAATTGGCAGTAAATGCCGAAGAGACTTTTGAACAAGTAAAAGAAGCCGCAGCTCCTTATATCGAAAAGGCAGAAACTTTTGCCGAAGAAACGATTGAAAAAGTAAAAGAAGCCTCTGAACCTATAATTGATAAAGCGGCAGCATATGCCGATAAAGCAGTTGATACCATTGAGGATGTTCTAGAGACAGTAAAACAAAAAACAGCAGTACTAGCAGAAGAGCCTAAAGAAACAGTCTCTGAAACGGTTGTGGATGTAAGCGAAAAACCTATAGCGGTTGAAGAAGATTAAACTATTTTTTTTTAATTATAAATAGCTGCTATATTTGCAGCGCATAATACCACCTTCTCCTATTGAGAAGGTTTTTTTATTTTAATACTATAATTATGAACCTCGATCCAGAACAAGTAAGTAGATACATTACTAGATTTATTGATATTTTGGTAGATTATTCTCCAAGATTAATTTCGGCATTTTTAATATTATTTATTGGTTTGTATGCCATTAGACTTATTAATAGAGTTATTAGAAGAATAATGGTTAAGAGAAATTTAGATCCGACGCTGACTAAATTCTTAGCCGATATTTTATTGTGGGCTTTACGTATTTTATTGTTTGTCACTTTTATTTCTAAACTAGGAATTGAGACTTCTTCTTTTGTTGCGATTCTTGGAGCAATGGGACTTGCGGTTGGTTTATCATTGCAGGGGTCGCTGTCCAACTTTGCCGGCGGCATGCTGATTATTGTTTTTAAACCATTCAAAGTTGGAGATACCATTGAGGCACAGGGTGTAATTGCAACTGTATTAGAAATCCAGATTTTTGTCACTAAAATGCTGACAGGAAATAATCAGACTGTATTTGTACCAAATGGTGCTTTATCAAACGGAACCATCATCAACTACTCGATGCAGGGAGAAAGAAGAGCCGATCTGACTTTTGCCGTTTCTTATGATTCTGATATTAAGAAAGCCAAAGAAGTTTTATTGGAGGTTTTAAATAAAAATCCAAAAGTATTAAAAAATCCAGCGCCAGAAGTTTTTGTTAAAAATCTATCTGCAAGTTCTGTTGATTTTGCCGTTCGTCCTTGGGCAGCAAATGCCAACTACGGATCTGTGTTTTCTGAGACATTAGAAAACTGCAAAGCGGCATTAGACGAAGCAGGAATAGCTGTACAGCCGTATACAATACAAAAATAAAAGAGATTTATTGTTTTTTTGAAGGAGCAATCATAAAATCTTTTAAATAATAAGGTTCAAAATAGGCGACATCTACGGTGTCGCTTTTTTGATACTTATCAAAACTAATTTTACTCATTGCCTGTGCCGATGGATATTTTACCTCTTCTAAAAAAACAAAATTAGCGGCTGTTAAAACCGTTTTGCATTTTTCGGCACAATCACCAACAAAATAAATTTTATCTGTATAGTTTTTAAAAGAGTTTTCGTCTATTATTTCGGCCTCAATACCTCTTTCAATTGTCATATCTGAATTAAAAACAGCACTGTACACTTCCATACGGCGGGCATCTAACATCGGAATAATTTTCCCGTCTGAAACGTTTGCCTGCGAAGCCAAAGTCTGTAAGGTATCAATTGCAATGAGTGGAATATTTAAAGCATAGCACAACCCTTTTGCCGCCGAAACACCAATTCGGAGTCCTGTATAAGAACCTGGTCCCTGACTTACTGCAATTGCTGCTAAATCCTGAACTGTGATTCCGGCTTTTGCAATAACTTCTTCTATAAAAACATGCAGCTTTTCGGCATGAGAATACCCTTCATCGGCAAGTTCGCTGCAAACAATAGTTTTGCCTTTTTCAGCGATTGATACAGAACAATTTTTAGTAGCAGTTTCGATGTTTAGGATAAAAGACAAAATAATTTATTTTTAATTAAAGTTTATTTGAAAATCAGTCCTGCAAAAATAAAAGTAAATATCCAAAATAACAGATAAGCAAAACATAAAATTACAATCAAAAAACCAAAATATATGAGCAGTTTTCTTCCTTCAGAAAAATAAACATATTCTTCTCTGTAATATTCTGTTTTGGAAACCCGATAATGAACGTACACCACAAATGCAATTGCAGCTATAAAACCGCCCACTAAACTATAGAGCAATTCTAAAGTAAAACCGCCATGCAGTGCAATAATCATGATCCAAAGTTATTTTTTGGCAGCTTCGGCTTTTTTAAGCTTTACTTTATCTCCAGAATTCAAATCTTTAGAAACTGTTGTATAGGGCCCTGTAATAACAACATCGCCCTCTTTTAAACCAGTAGTAACTTCAATATTGGTATCGTCTTGAATTCCTGTTTTAATGACTCTGATTTTAGCTTTATCTTCGGATTTTACAAATACACATTCAAATTTCTTATCATTTTTCGGAGCTGTTTTCTTTTCACTAGGATCTTCAACTTTAATCTCTTTTACAGCCGCTGTATCCGATTTAATCACCACAGCACTAATCGGCACTGCTAAAACATTTGTTTTTGTTGTAGTGATAATATCAACTGTTGCAGTCATTCCAGGTCTAAAAGGAGAATAAGCAGCCGGTTTTCCTTCTAATAAATCTTGATACGACTCTTTTACAATTCTAACTTTTACTTTAAAATTAGTAACCTGATCAGATGTCAAAGTTGTACTCGCTGAATTTGAAATACTAGTTACTATACCTTTAAATTTCTTTTTTAAATATGCATCCACTTCAACATTCGCTTCGTCTCCAATTTTGATTTTTACGATATCATTTTCATTAACATCGACTTCAACTTCCATATTGTTAAGATTGGCTACACGTAAAAGTTCTGTTCCTGCCATTTGCTGCGTTCCCAAAACACGTTCCCCTAATTCAACATTCAAAACAGAAATTGTTCCGTCTGCTGGAGCATAAATGGTGGTACGTCCTAAATTGTCTTTTGCTTCATTTACAGAAGCAGCAGCACTTTGAACATTATAATAAGAATTTTGTTTGGTTGCTTTTGCCACTTCAAAAGAAGCGATTGCTTTGTCCCAATCCGATTTTGAAATTACCCCTTTGTCGTACAAGGTTTTATTACGCTCATAATTGGCTTTTGCTTCTTTAAAACTTGCTTCAGATTGTGTTAAACCAGCTTTTGATCCAGATAAATTGGATACCGAGCGGTTGTAACTCGAAGTATATAAATCTGGATTTATTTTTACTAATAAATCTCCTTTTTTAACGACTTGTCCTTCTTTTACATTCAATAAAATAATTTCTCCAGAAACTTCCGGCGAAATTTTAACCTCTATTTCCGGCTGGATTTTTCCTGTTGCCGAAACGGTTTCTATGATCGTTGAAGCGGTAACTTTTGCAATTTCTACTTCTTTACCTTCTTCATTATTTCCTACTATATTGCCTTTTTTAAGAAGTACTAAAATTAAAATCAGCACTACTACTCCACCTACTAAGAAATAAACTCTTTTTTTTGACATAATAAATTATTTTGTGATAATTGGGACAATTGGAATTCCGAAGTAGAATTCAAGTATTTTTATTTTGAACATGTAATCGTATTTTGTTCTAATAACATCAGACTGTGCATTTGTCAACAAGGTTTGCGCCTGTGTAAAATCAAATGAATTCATCAAACCTACATCGTATTTTTCTTTAGCATAATTGTATGCCTGCTGTCTTGCTTCTAATGTTACTGTAGATGCTTCATAAGTGTTTAATGAGGATTTCGCATCTGTAAAAGCCGTATAAACGTTACGCTGCAAATCTAAACTTTTTTGCTCTAAATCTATTTTAGATTTCTCTAAACTTACTTTACTTCTTTCAACATTATTCTTAACAGAGAAACCATTAAATATAGGCACATTTAATTGTAAACCAAAGTTATGTCCTTTATTATCACTAAACTGCTGGAATATAGGATCCGGACCTACCGTATAAGGATTATTAGCACTATCAAATCTAATTTGATCACTGTAACTTGCTCTTGTATTAAAACCATAAAAGCCACTTAGAGTTGGCTGAAAAGCTCCCTTTGCAATTGCTACATTTTTTTGAGCAATTTCAAGATTGGTTTGTGCTAGCTTTAACTCTGTTCTGGTTTCTCTTGCTTTATTATAAATCTCAACAGGCGTCTGTGCTAGAATATTGTTTTCGTCTTTTACGTTGGTGTCATCTACCACATCAAAATCAGCAAATTCTTTTAATTGTAAAAGCTGCGCCAAACTCAATTTTGAGATTAATAAGTTGTTCTCAGAAACTGCAATGTTTTGTTTATCAGTAGCCACTGTTGCTTTTAAGTCAAATAAATCGCCACGCGGAATTGTCCCTGCATTTACCATTTCTTCAGAACGTGCAAATCGTTTTTCGTCGATTAACAACTGCTCTTTTTTAATTTTCAAATCTTCTTTATTAGATAAAATCTGTAAAAAAGCACTGGCAACATTCAACGAAATATCTTCCTGCATTTTTACCAATTGGTATTGTGATGCAATTATAGAAAGTTTTGCTCTTCTATAAGTATTTTGATTTTGAAGACCTTTATAAAGATCAACCCCGGCACTTAATCCAACTGATGAATATTGAGTAGTTTGGTTACGCAAAATACCAGTTGTAAGATCCTGATTTAAACCAATATTCCAAGAGTGTGATGCACTTCCGCTAACAGACGGAAGATAATTCCCCAGCGCACCTTTTTTATCAATCACTGCATTTTTTACATCCAATTCAGATAATTTAATCGTAATGTTATTCTCTAATGCATAACGAACACATTCTTCTAAAGTCCATTGTTTCGACTGCGCATTACTTGATAATCCGAAACCAAATAACAGGGCAAAAAGTAGACTATTATATTTATTTATTTTCATATATTTTGAATGAAAGCACAGTAACGATACTGCGCAAATTTAACATTTTTAAAACCTCAAAAAAACCGCTATAATTTCAAATTATTTTTTTTCTTTTTCGTCGATCAAACCTTGGTTCCAAATTTTAATTTTGTCTGTTTTTTTGATCCCGCTTTTAATTTGAACATAAATTCCGTCGCTTACTCCCAGCACCACATCTCTTCTTTGAAATTTCTGTGGAGCCGTTTCAACTTCAACATAAGGTTTTTGTGTTTTTTTGTCAAATTGAACCAATGATTCTTTTACCGCCAAAACTTTATCTGCTTTTTCTAAAATAATAGATGCATTGGCACTCAAACCAGCTCTGATAAAAGTGTCGTCTCTATTTTCTAAAGATGCTTTGATCTCAAACTGAATCGCCCCATTTTCTGTAACTCCTTTTGGCGCGATGTACGTTAGAACCGCAGTAAACTTTTTGTTCTCGATTGCTCCAACAGTGATTTCGATAGGCATTCTTTCTTTAATCTTCCCTACTTCAGATTCATCGATTTTTCCAACAAAAATCATTCTGCCGACATCCGCAACACTTGCAATTGTAGTTCCTTCATTAAAGTTATTGCTTTCGATTACTTGGTTTCCAACTTTTACAGGAACATCCAGAACCATTCCGTTTACAGTAGAACGAATTAAAGTATTGGCATAATTTCCTAAAGACGAGGTTGTTCCTGTTTTTACAATATCCAGACTTTGTTTTGCTGCAAGATAAGTTTGTTTTGCCTGATTGTAAGCTACTTCTGCAGCATCAAAATCGTTGGCAGAAATAACATCTTTTTCAAACAACGTTTTTTGTCTTTTGTATAATCGTTCTTGGTTGTCTAAGGCAATTTTTGCAGTCTGCACCTGATTTTGCGTACTGCTTACATTAGAAACGTTTGCAACAACTCTAATTTTTGCAATCATATCGCCAGCTTTGATTTTTTCTCCGGCTTTAATGTATACTTGTTCTATAATTCCTGAAATATTTGGTTTGATTAAGACCTCTTCATCAGGCTGAATATTACCTGTCGCAATTGTATTTTTTACGATTGTTTTAATTTCTGCTTTTTCCGTTTTAAAAACAATCGGCGATTGTTTATTTTTAGCGTACAAGTAATAAAGCGCGCCTACAAAAACGATCGCAATAAAAATTAAAATGGTTATGGTTGCTCCTTTTTTCATTGTTTTTGGGTTAAATCGATTTTATTTTGATTGATAATTTATTCTGTTCTTAAAGCATCTACCGGCTTTACACTTATGGCGGTCTGCGCGGGAATAAACCCTGCAAGCAAACCTGATCCTACTAATATTAATAAAGCGACAAATACAACTCTTAAATCTACAGTAGGGTTGGCAAACATGGTACCGCTATTGGGCGGCATAGAATCGAGCGCTATATTTAAAATTGCAATAATTCCGGTAGCTACCGCAATTCCTAACATCCCTGAAATGATTGTTAAAAATATTGATTCTGTTAAAATCTGTGTACGAATCGCTCCAGGTGTTGCTCCAAGTGCTCTTCTTATCCCAATTTCTTTGGTACGTTCTTTAACTACAATCAACATAATATTTGAAATTCCGATAACACCAGAAATCAGAACCAAAGTTCCTACAAAATAAGCAATGATTTTTAATATATTAAACAAACTCTGTACTTTATTGAATTGTTCGTATAAATCAAAATTACCCACTGCTCTATCATCTGCTGGATTTATATAGTGAAGCGCTTTTATCGTCTCTAAAATTTTAGGTTTTAATTCTGTTATAGAAGCATCGTCTGTTGCCGTAATCGCCATCCAGCCTACTTTATCTCCGTAATTAAAAGCTTGCTGAAAGGTGGTAAACGGAATAAAAATATTTTTTTGTTCCTGTTCGGCATTTCCTCCTTGCTGTTTGGACGAATAAACCCCTACAACCATAAAATTGATTCCGTTTATTTTAATGTAAGTTCCTACTGATTCTTCTTCTTTTCCGTATAATTCGCTGATTACACCTTTACCAATCACACAAACTTTTCTTTTCTCCTGAATATCCTGATGATTTACAAAACGGCCTTTGATAATATCCATCGGCTGTTGTTTAATCAATTCTGGATAATCTCCATAAATGGTAAAAGCAGAAGTTTTGGTTCCTCTCACCACATTATTTGTTCCGTTAAAATCTCCTAGTTGATTTCTAGGTGAAACATATAATAAATTTGGAACCGCATTTCTTAAAGCAGCGACGTCACTATTTCTAAAATCGTATCTTCTTGTTTTTGGAAGTCCTTTATAGGCTTTTGAGGTAGTCTGGCTCCACATAAACATGGTATTGGTGGCAATACCGTCAAAGCCTTTTTTCACACCATTTTCAAGGCCTTTTCCTGCTGCCAATAAAATGACCAAAATAAAAATCCCCCAAAACACACCAAAAGCTGTCAGTATCGTTCTGAAAACATTAGCCGTTAAAGCCTGTAAAATCTCGTCCCAATTATCTTTACTAAACATATATTATTCGTCTCTAAGTGCTACAATAGGTTTAATTTTAGCGGCTCTGTAAGCTGGGAAAAACCCCGCCATAGCACCAGCAAATACAAGCAGTATTAAAGTGGTCAATGCCACGCTAAAATCTACTTCAGGATTTCTAAAGAATTCGCTCTGCACCATCGGCCCAACAAATTCCAGCAAAAGCAAACTAGCCAGCAAGCCAACAAAACCAGCAATTGTAGTTATAAAAATGGATTCGTGAAGAATCATTGAAATGATTGAAAAAGGAGAAGCACCTAATGCTTTTCTGATTCCTATTTCTTTGGTTCTCTCTTTCACAATAATCAACATGATATTACTTACTCCTACTACACCGGCAATGATGGTACATATTCCAACCCACCAGAAAAACAATCGTATATATAAGTTCAGATCGTAAAACTGCTTAGCATCTTTAACCGAATTGTAAGCTCCAACACCGCTATCGTCTTCTGGAGCGACCATGTTTTTACTCTTCAATAAGTTTTTTAAATCTTGCGTAAACTTTTCTGACTGTGCCAATGCCTCATCATAATCGGCTGTCTTTTTTAACGTAAAAAATATATTGCTGATTTTATCACCTCCACCAAACGTTCTTTGAACAGTAGACAACGGCAGATATGCGCGAGTCTCTTCTCTTTCTCCTCCTGGATCTGTAAAAACCCCAATAACCTTAAAACTAATTTTGTTAATTAAGATTTCTTCGCCTATTGCATATTTATCTTTAAGCAGATCATTCTTCAATTTCATTCCAATGACTGCAACTTTTGCATTGCTTTGTAAATCTTTAGCGTTTATATAGCGGCCTTGTACAATCGTTAAATTTTCTATACCTCCATAATCTGGATCAACACCTCTAAATTGATAACTTCCCGATTCTTTTCCATAAGCAAAAGGCTGTCCCCAATAGTTGTTTGTTGAGGCACGCAAGTCTAGTTTTTCTTCAAATTTCTGAACCGATTGATTAAAATCACTGTTCCTGAACTGAATCTGTCTTCCTGGATTCAGCCCTTTGAATTCCTTAGTAGTGGTTCCCGACCAAACTTCAATAATTCCAGCAGCATCTCGTTCAAACTGCTTTTCAATTCCGTTTTGCAGACCTTTACCTGCGCCCAGTAAAATCACCAAAATAAAAATTCCAGAAGCAACAGAAATTCCCGTAAGAAATGTTCTCAGACGGTTTTTCGAAATGGCTTCAAATATTTCCTGCCAGCGTTCAATATTAAACATAAGACGATGCTCTAACTTGTTCTACCATTTTATCATCGATAATTAATCCGTCTTTTAGGACTACATTTCTTTTGCACATAGCGGCAATATCAGGTTCGTGGGTTACAATCAAAATGGTTTTTCCTTCATCGTTAATTCCTTGAATTAACTCCATAACCTCGTAAGATGTTTTTGTGTCAAGCGCTCCTGTAGGCTCATCTGCCAATAAAACTTTAGGATTTGAGGCTAACGCTCTAGCAATAGCAACACGTTGTTTCTGACCTCCAGAAAGCTCATTTGGGAGGTGATGTGAATGAGATCCCAGCCCAACTTTTTCCAAATATTTCATGGCAATCTCGTAACGCTCTTTTCTTTTTACTCCTTGGTAATACAAAGGCATTGCCACGTTGTCCAAAGCGGACTTATAATTAATCAAGTTAAAGGATTGAAAAACAAAACCTAAAAATTTATTACGGTATCTTGAAGCAATGGTTTCATTCAGCTTTTTAATTGGAGTTTTGTCTAAAGTATAACTTCCAGAATCGGCTTCATCCAAAATTCCTAAAATATTCAGCAGTGTCGATTTTCCAGAACCAGAAGACCCCATGATCGCAACCAATTCTCCTTCTTCAATATTAAAATTGATACCTTTCAACACATGTAATTCTGAATTTCCCATTTTATAGGATTTATGCAAATCTTTGATTTCGATCATGGTATTGTTAAATTTTAAAACAATAATAACATTTTTATTAAGTAAATTATGATAACAAAACGTTAATAATTTTTCCTACTTATTTCAATAAGACTACATTCTTTTTCAAATGTTACACTTTTTTAAGAAAATATAAATGTTTTTGTAATTTTACCGCATCTAAAAATTTTCCTATTAATGAAACTTTACTCTTTTATTTTATTTGCAGCCGCATTCACGGTGCTAACAGGCTGCTCTTCAACTCAAAAAATTGACACTTTAAAACCCGAACCAGACGATGCATCACCACTCGTTTACGACAGCAGCCCCTCTTTTATCAACCTTCCTATCAGCATTAAGTTAAGTGACATTGAAAATCAAACCAATGCATTGCTAACCGGATTAATTTATGAAGACAACAACATCGAAGATGATGATATCCAAATAAAAATCTGGAAACAGGCCCCTATCCAAATTCAAAATGATCCCGCAAGTCCGAATAAAAAGATAAAAACAATATTACCGCTAAAAGCGAATATTAAATATAGAATCGGAACCAAAAAAATGGGCATTGAACTTTACGATATCAGAGAGTTTAATCTGAATGGAAAGATCACATTATCTAGTGAAACCACACTCTCAAATTGGAAACTGACCACTAAAACCGAGTTTAAATCATTGGATTGGGCAGAAAGTCCGACAATGACTGTTTTTGGAAAAAATATGCCGATTACGTATTTGGTAAATCCGGCAATTTCTATTTTCAAAAAAACAATAGAAAAAACAATAGATGAGGCCATTGAACAATCTATGGATTTTAAACCTAATGTTCTTCAAGCTGTTGAAAAAATAGCGACGCCTATCCAAATGAGTGATACTTACGAAAGCTGGCTTCGAATTGTTCCTATCGAAATTTATTCGACAAATGCCAAACTTAAAAATGATTCTTTCTTGCTGGAAATGGGAATGAAATGCAATATGGAAACCATTGTAGGCAAAAAACCAGAATCAAAATTCAGCCCAAATAAAATAGCTTTAAAACCAGTTGCAAAAATTCCGAGTCAAATCTCTGCTAATATTGCTGCCATTTCAAGTTATGTAGATGCATCAAAAATTATGACTCAAAATTTTGCTGGGCAGGAATTTGGATCAGGAAGTAAAAAGATTACCGTAAAAAATGTAGCAATCTGGCATAAAGAAGGTAAAATGGTCATTGCGCTAGATGTTTTAGGATATATCAACGGAACGCTTTACTTAAACGGATTCCCACAATACAATCCGCAGACCAAAGAAATCTATTTTGACAAACTAGATTATGTTTTGGACACCAAAAGCAAACTGATGCGAACTGCCAACTGGCTTGCACAAGGATATATTTTGAAAAAAATGGAAGAAAGCTGTCGTTATTCGATTCAGCCGAATTTGGAAGAAGGCAAGAAAAGCATGGCGGCTTATCTTAAAAACTATTCGCCAATGCCAGGAGTTTTTGTTAACGGAAAAATGGAAGACATTCAATTTGATAAAATTCAGCTGACGAATCAAGCCATAATTGCTTTCATCAAAATAAACGGAACAGTTAATGTCTCGGTAAACGGACTTAAGTAAAAAATAAAAGCAGTGTAAAATTACACTGCTTTATTTTTTTTAGATCTATACATTCTGTAAATTATGTATCCTATAATAACAACCAACAGATACGGAATTACCATTAAGTAAACAATTCCGTCGTTTACGGCTTCTGCTTTCTTTATATTAGAATCTCCCGATAATGCTGCTCGGCACATCGCGCATTGCGCATTTGCAGAAATTCCAATTAAAAAAACACAAATTCCAAAAAGAACTGCTTGGAATTTGGAGTTTGAAGTTTTATTTTTTTTTGTGTTAGTGCGCATAATAAGGAGAAATCATTAAAAATACTATCACTCCCGTTACGGCAACATAAAGCCAAATTGGAAAAGTGATTTTAGCAATCTTTCTGTGCCTGTCAAAACGCTTTGCAAGAGCTCTAACATAGGTAATCAATACCAATGGAATAATTGCTATTGAAAGTAAAATGTGCGTTATTAAAATTACAAAGTATACCAATCGCAATGATCCTACTTTTGCGCTTTCTACCGCATCTAGAATACCATCATGATTTAAATCGCCAAACTTTGTAGAATCAGAAGTCATATGATAAGCCACATACATTACCAAAAAAGCCAGCGATAATGCAATAGCAAAAGTCATTAAACGTTCGTGAACTTTTTGGTTTCCTTTTTTTATAGCCATAACTGCAGCAACTAAAACAACTGCTGTAATACCATTTGTAGTGGCGTAAATTGGCGGCAAAAATGATAACGGTTCTACATCAAAACCAAAATCTTTAAGTTTAACACCAAATAAAATTGCTACAACAACCGGAATTACAATTGAAACAGCAACGATCCATTTGTTGTATTTTTTTTCTAATGAATGATCTTCCATTTTTATTCTTCTAATAAAATTTTAATATCTTGTTGAATGTCACGAACTCCTTTTTTATCTAAACCGTCATAATAAATATTAGGATTACCGAATTCGTCTTTTCTGCAGCGAATATTTCCGTCTTTGTCAATTAAAGCAAATAAACCAGAATGTTCAAAACCGCCGCTTACTTTATCATTTTCTCCGGCATAAAGATTAAAACCTTTATTAGACAAATCCATGATTACGTTTTTATCTCCAGTTAAGAAATTCCAATTTGACGATTTAACCCCCAATAGTTTTGCATGATCTTTTAAAACCTGCGGGGTATCATGTTTTGGGTCTATGGTTATGGAAACAATTCCGAAATTAGGATTACCGAAAAACGTTTTTTCAATTTCCAGCATGCTCATATTCATCTTTGGACAGATGGAAGGACAGGTTGTAAAAAAGAATTCTAAAACATATACCTTTCCTTTGTACGTCTCGTTTGAAACTTTTACATTATCCTGATTTGTCAATTCAAATTTTGGTGCCGGGCCAATTGTCATCAGCTTGGCTTCTTTAGAAGTTTTTGCTCCAACATTATCCAAACGGTTTCCTTTTACGACGTCGTCATTTTTTATTCTGTCTACGATTTTAGGAACTGCATAGATCCCAAAAATCAAAATAACAAAAGAGATCCCGATATAAGATTTGTTTTTAAACATGATAAGTAATTTTAAAGTTGTTTAGTGGCATTATGATTTTTCTTAAGTGCTGCCCGGTATTCATACAAGATAATTTTAAAATCATCCAGCATTTCATTACTCAGCTCAGACGGATGAAAAGTATCATAACCTTCTTTATAATCCTCTTTATCTTTTCTTCCTCTTAAATTTCTTTCTTTATCTATTATATAAACATTCGAAGTCCCAAGATTTTCATTTAATTTTCCTTCTAAATGCAATCCATCATAAAATTTCTGGATTTCTTCTTTTGATGCAAAAACAAAATTCCAGTTCTTAACATCTGTAAAAGGAGCTAAAGCATTTACTATTTTCTGCGCTTCATTTTCTGTTCCAACCGGACATAGAATAACAAACTGCAAATCTTCAAACCCATTATATCGCTTGTATATTTTTTCGTTAAGATTAAAATAATTACCGCGATTTTCTAATATATTCGAACCTGAAAAACCGAGTACTGTAATCTTTTTATTCAAAGAGATTTTCTTTCCGTTTAGAGATTCCCAATTGCCAAAGTCAGCAACTTTTGGGGTGATTACCGGAAGTGTCGTAAAACTATTTACACCAGAAGCAAAAAATAAATACGCTACAATTGGAAGGACAAAAAGTACAAAGAGAACTATATTTTTTTTCATTGTATTAATGGAAGTAATTGAGGTACAAAAATAAAAAAATCCCGATGTTATCGGGACTCTTTTCGAATTAATATCATGTTAAAAATTCCATTTAATAGTAGAATCTTTAAAAACCCCATAAATATAGTGTCCTTCTGTTAACAGAATAAACAATAAATATAATACTAGGAAAATAACAGGAGAAACTACAGACCATCTAAGGCTGCTTTTTTCACCTTCCATGTGCATAAATGCCCATACAATATAATATGCTTTGAAAATTGTCAGGATATAGAAAATCCAGTTTAACAAATTCAACCCAACAAAATGATTAAATTCTAATGCGTGAGGTTTGTAGATACCTAAAATAACCTCTACAATAGTTACTGCTGAAAGTAATCCGAAAACAAACCAGATTCTTTTTGTATTTGATACGTGCTCGTGTGACATAATAATTAAATTGTAAAGATTAAACTAGATAGAATACTGTAAATACAAATACCCAAACTAAATCTACGAAGTGCCAGTATAAACCAACTTTCTCAACCATTTCGTAGCTTCTTCTTTTCTCGTAAGTACCTAATAATACATTAAAGAAAATGATGATATTAATGATAACTCCAGAGAATACGTGGAATCCGTGGAAACCTGTAATAAAGAAGAAGAAATCAGCAAATAATTTATTTCCGTATTCGTTTCTAATCAAGTTAGCTCCTTCTACAACATATTTAGCAGTTGCTAAATGTTTTTCAGAATCTTCTCTTGTTAAAATTGTTTTTTTCTTGTTCGCATCTAGTTTTTCTGTTCTAATTAAAACTTCTGGATGTGCTTTAAAACCAGCCTGAACTTCAGCAACAGTAAAACTTGGCTGTGATTCAGCCTCTTCCATAAACCAAGTTGAGTGGCTTCTTGTCAAAGCTTCTCTTTGTTCTGGCAATTTAACTGCAAAATCAGCAAGAGCTACTCTTTTTCCGTCTTTATCAACGAATTGAAGTAAGCTGCCTCCTACAGTTTCAACTGCACCATATTCTCCTTTAATGAAGTTTTTCCATTCCCAAGCTTGAGAACCAACGAAAATGAAACCTCCAATAATAGTTAAGAACATGTAAATAGCAACTTTTGTCTTTTTCAATTGGTGTCCAGCATCAACAGCCAAAACCATTGTTACAGATGAAAAGATCAAAATAAAAGTCATTAATGCTACATAATACATAGGAGCCGGAACACCATGCATAAATGGGAAGTGAGTAAACACTTCATCGGCCAATGGCCAAGTTTCGATAAATTTAAATCTAGAAAAACCATAAGCTCCTAGAAATCCAGAGAATGTTAAGGCATCTGATACGATAAAAAACCACATCATCATTTTACCATAACTTGATCCTAGCGGCTGGATCTCATGACCGCCTCCCCAGGTTTTTTCGTCGTTGTTTGCAGTAGTAACTGTCGCTCCCATAAAAGATATTCGTTAAAAAGTTCCCAAATTTACGTTTTTTTCTTATTTAAAGAAAAATAAAAATAAAAATAAATATACCCATAATAAATCCAAAAAGTGCCAATACATCGCACCTAGCTCTATCCCAAGAGTTTGAGATGAATTGTATTTTTGTTTAAAATGATTATAAATTATAATTAAAAGTGAAATTATCCCACCAGCAAGGTGTAATAAGTGTGTAACCGTTACCACATAAAGAAAAGTTGTAGTAATAGAACTACCTTCTCCTGTAAAATAATAGCCTTGCGCAACGATTTGTCCAAATCCTTGAAACTGCAAAACCACAAATAAAATCCCAAGCGCTAATGTAGCCAAAAGCAAACTTGTAACAGCGATTCTATTGTCTTTCTGCATTGCTTTTTTCGCAAGGTAAAAAGTAACACTGCATCCAATAATTACTGCTGTACTCCAATAAAAAGCCGAAGGAAGTTCAAAATTCTTCAACCAGTCTGCTCTTGATTTACTAACTACAAACGCACTTGTCAACCCAGCGAACATCATGGTCATACTTACCATGGCAAAAAGCAGAATCAGTTTTGCTGATTTTGACTTTTGTATTTGTTCTTCATTTGTTTTCAATGTCATTTCCATAACTATCTTAAAAATTTATCTACTATAAATACAATCTGCAATAAGGAAATATAAGATACACTAACCAACATTAATGTTCTTGCTGCTTTAGCTGTTCTTAAACGATATAATTTAACAGCATAAAAAAGCATCCAAATTCCTAAAAGAAATACTAAAACGGCCGCAATTGGAGAAATAAACAATTGACCTGTAAAACCTAACATTGGCAATAAAGATGCGATTATCAGCCAAATGGTGTATAATATAATCTGCAATGCAGTTCCGTTATCTTTTTTACCTGTCGGCAGCATAAAAATCCCAGCCTTTTCGTAATCTTCATACAAAAACCAGCCAATTGACCAGAAATGCGGAAACTGCCAGAAGAACTGAATTAAAAATAAAGTTCCTGCTTCGATACCAAATTCTCCTGTTGCTGCCACCCATCCTAACATAAACGGAATAGCACCTGGAAAAGCACCAACAAAAACAGACAACGAAGTTACTGTTTTTAAAGGTGTATATACGCTTGTATATAAAAATATCGAAATTGCAGCAAACATTGCCGACTTGGCATTTATACTGTAAAGCAATGCTATACCTGTAATAGTAAGAAGGCTTGCCACAAGCAAAGCCATTTTTGGAGACATACGCCCTGAAGGAACGGGACGATTCTTAGTACGATCCATCAAAGAATCGATATCTTTCTCTATTACCTGATTAAAAGCATTCGAAGCTCCAACCATGCAATAACCTCCAATAGACAAAACCACCAAAACACTCCATTTAAAGGGGTGTTCGGCATCTACTCCTAATAAATATCCTGCAATAGAAGAAAACAAAACACTAATAGCCAGACCGGCTTTAGTAATCTCTTTAAAATCTAAAAATATTGATTTGAGTGATAGTGTGTTTTTTGCAGCGTTCAATACCGTGATTGTTTGTGTATTTTTTTGAGTGGTGCAAATGTACAAATTAGATTGTAGAATTTGAACCAATAAAATTAGATTTTTTTCAATAAAACCTCCGCAAAATAAGAACTTACGATTCTTTAACAGTATTCTTTTGAAAAATCTTATTAAAAACTAGTAATCAAAATACCAATTAAATATATCAGAACGAAGTCCGATGCTAAACCAACTTGTATTTTGCTTAAATGTCGTTGCAGTTTCCTGAGTTGGATCAAAATTTCTATAAATAAAACTTCCGAATAACTTCAAGTTTGTCATTGGATTAATTAAATAACCGCCTTGAACATCTGCAATAAAAACACTTGTTTTATTTCCCTGCCCGATTTTTACACCTGTATCATACGGACGTTTTTCATCGTAACTTTTATAAATATTTCCGCCGTAATTATATGAGTCCTGTGCTGTATCAAAATCCAGACCTCTGGTTCCCATTGTAAATTTTGCATCTGCAAACAAACGCCCTTTATGGTAACGTCCGATTAAAATCAATTCTTGAAAATTCCCTCCCCATTGGTGGCCTACGCTCTGATTATTATGTCCGTAATTGGTAATAACGGCACTGTGCGAATATACATAAGGACGAACTTGATTTAACTCAACCTGCACTAACAAATCTTTGACATTAAAGGCATTGAAATATTTGGCCCCTAATTGAAAACCAAATTTATTTTTCCAGCTTTTATTTCCTGCCCCAACTTCAGAAACAGAAAACTCATCGATCAAAAACTGTGTATAAATATTGATACTATTGTTCCATTTATATTTTCCAGTAAGTCCTAAAAGTGCATTTCCGCTTTTAGAAGACGAACCAAATTCTACTGCACGATAAAAAATAATTGGATTTACAAAGTTGATGTCAAAACCTCTATTATTAGAGTCTGTCCAAACTACCGACTCGAAAAAACCTAAATTTAATCTGTTAGAAACATTCCAGCTTAAATAATGGTTTGCCATAAATTTGGTTGCATAGGTTCTTTCTGCTGTAACATCAGGACGAACATCTTTCAGCCACATGTAAGTATTAGTATATTTTATCTTCCAAAATTTGGTGTTGATTTTAAAATACGGATATGGACTTGCTCCGTCACCTTCTAACAAAGAACGATAACCGTCTCCAATAAAGTTTCTTCCATAACCCAACTGTAAGTCAAAAATTTTACTTGGAGCAAATGTAATATTAGCATCTGCTAAAGGAAAATCATAAGCATCTGTTTTAAATCTTTTAGCGATTCCCACTCCAGGAATAATCGCCGGATTTCCGCCAGAAGGCTTGATAGATTCTGCATAGTCATTAAAATACCCTGCAAATCTTCCCTGACTTTCAAAAAATGTAGTGGTAAAATTGATTTGTTTTCCTAAACCTCCTCTAAAGTTTAATGCCCTTGTATTTACATAAGTATACGACGCATCAAGATCTGAGGCTTTCCCCATTTGCAGGTCTACTATTGGGTTTAACGAAAACCAATAATCTTCTCCCTGAATCTGCACCATGTTTTCGTTCCACCATTTTCTCCCCAGCCAACTTGAAACATTCTTTTGCAAAGATTGATTTACTGCTTTTAAATTATAATATTTAGAAACCTCTTCATAAGTATAAGGTTTAGAAGCAGTATGATTATTACTTCCCACTTGATTCATCGCACCGTCAAACTGCGCGTAATAACTGTGAGAAAAGGGTATATTTAAGTGACTTTCGAATTCTGGATTATTGTATTTTTTGTATACGATACTGTCCAATTCTGTCATTGGTTTTTCAACTGGTTTCAAAATTTCAGATGCAGCCAAAGCTTCGGCTGCCAATTGCTCCGAACTTTTTAAAGGAATATCTATAGCAATCGTATATTTGGAATAGGTTGGTTTTCCGCTGAATGTTGAAGGTTTGATTTTAGGAAATTTTCCGAAAACACGTTTTGCTTCTTCCGACAATTCATCGTTTGATGCCGAAACATAAATCACCTTAAATTCACCCTCTGCATTTACTTCAAAAAGTACTTTTACAACACCTTTGTAGTTGTTATTTTTCAGGTTTTCCGGTACTTGATAATTAGCAAAAACAAAATCCTGAACTTCTTTGTAAAAACAATCTTCTAGTTTTTTGCCTTCCAGATTTTCACAATTTGGAAAAACGGGAAACATTTCTGTATTAAAACCCGGCTGTATTGAAGAATTTCTATTTTGCTGCGAAAAAACAGTAAAGAACGAAAAAATAAAAACAAGGGATAAAAAAAACTTATTCACTTAAATTTGGGTATTTATTTAATATTGATTTGGGGAATTTTCTCCGTTTACAATTGCTTTTGCCACCGAAGTTCCGATACGTTTAACTCCTAAACGAATCATTTCGACTGCATCATCAAAAGAACGGACACCTCCTGCTGCCTTTACAGGAAGCGGAGACGCATTTTCAAGCATTATAATAATAGATGGAATTGTCGCTCCGTTTGGAAGATCATTTTCTGTTTTATAAAAACCTGTTGAAGATTTTACAAAAACCGAAGCAAAATCGTCTTCTTTAAAATTCGAAATTATCACATTTTTGATCAACACACAAAGTTGTATAATTTCTTTATCGTTTAAAGCCGCCACTTCAATAATCCATTTTACGGTTTTATTGTTGGCAAGACCGATCTGCGTTCCAACGAGAATTTCTTGTTTGACTAAATCTGCATCACCATTTTTAAAAGCTTCATAATTACAAACAAAATCGAGATCATCAGCTCCGTTTGCAATAGCCTCGTTAGCTTCTTTAAGCTTGGTTTCTAATGTAGATTTTCCTTCTGGAAAATCAATCACAGTGCCAATCAGCAAAACTGAATTTGCTTCAAGAATCATTGCTTTGGCCATCGAAACATATTCGGGACGAATCATAATCAGCTTAAAACTTTCCTGAATGGCTTCGCTGATCGCATTTTGAACCACAAACGTATTTTCTGCTTCACTAAGACCAGCTTGTGAGGCAGTTTTTAAATAAGTAGAATCCAGATATTGCTTTATGTTCATCACGATTGAAGTTGCAGAAAACCAGCACAAAAGTACATTTTATATTGAAAAAAACAGCTTTTTCTAAATTTTGATTTTCCTGTAATAAAAAACCCACCGAAGTGGGTTCCTATTATATCTTATCGATTTGCTTTTTAAAACCTATAGCCGAAAAAACTGCCACAACAGCACCAAGTGCATTTGCGAGTATATCTGTTACATCTGCCGCTCTTGTGATTGTAAAAACACTTTGCAGTATTTCGATGGTAATTCCAAAAAAAACAGAAAATATAAATGAGATTAAATACGCTTTAAAGTCATCTGCTTCTCTACCTTTTAATTCTTTTTTGAAAAATAAAATCCATGAAACCGTAAATCCGAAATGAAAACAGAAATGAACAATTTTATCTATACTTGGAAAATTAACTGCCGGTATGTTACTCGAATCTGTTAGACAAAAATAAGTAATGATTCCAGAGCAGATTATTGCCCAAATTAAAAGAAGTTGTTTAGGCACCGATTAAATCTTTATACGCTTGATCAGATAATAAAGTATCAATTTCTGAAGCATCAGCAATTTTAATTTTAATCATCCATCCAGCTCCGTAAGGATCAGAGTTTACTGTTTCTGGAGCACTTTCTAAATCTTCATTAAAAGCAATAATTTCACCTGTTAATGGTAAAAATAAATCCGAAACTGTTTTTACAGCCTCAACAGTTCCAAAAACTTCATCTTTTGAAAGTGTTTGATCTAAAGTTTCTACCTCAACATACACGATATCTCCTAACTCTTTTTGTGCAAAATGAGTAATTCCTACAGTCGCAACATCTCCTTCGATGCTAACCCATTCGTGATCTTTTGTGTACTTTAAATTTGCTGGTATGCTCATAATAGTATGTTTGAAAATTGATTATTTAAAATTATAGCCACAAATGTAATAATCTTCTAATGAAATCTTGTTTAGAATTCTAAATTTAATTTCCGAAATTATAACGAAGTGTAAAGCCTGATCTAATATTGGTTAACGGGAATGATGTCGAAATAACAGCTTTAGAGAACGAGTGATCATAGTAAAATATTGCCGTTAGGTTTTTACTAAATGCATAATCTGCCGTTAACTTTACTGTCCAGATATTCTGTCCTGCAGCAAGCTGATTGTTATCGTAATCTAAATATCTTACCAAAGTTTCATTGTTTCTAAAAGAAAAATCGGCTTTAATATTAATATCACTTTTAATAATTCCAGTTGGATTATCTGCCAGCCTTGAAGAGAAAATCACGTCTTTAAATCGATATCCTAAACCAACTACATATTCAACTCCCTTAACTTCGGTAAGCAGATTATTATCAAAACTCATCGAAAGCGCACGGTCTTTTTTGATTTCTGTCAGCAGTCGCAACGAACTTTTCAACTCAAAATCAACTCTAATAAGCGGACTGAACTGCTCAACTAAATTGACATTTGACATAATCGTTTTATTATAGAAATTACCATTCACATCTTGTCCGCTTGGATTTTCTGTATAATCAAAATTAGATCTAAACTGATTAATCGTATACGATGCTCTGTAATTATGCTGTAAAGAAAAACGTTTAAATTTATCTTTAAAGTATTTATAACGCATCAATCCGTTATATTTAATACTCCAGTTTGGAATTGGGAAATTTCTAAAAATACTGGTCGAAGCACCCGAAGCATCTGCTCCCGTATAAGCTGCCATGAACGAAGGAAGCAATACAGCTTGATTACTTTTAGTATACCCTATAGGATATCCGTCGTTTGACTGAATTAACTTTCTTTCGGTATTATTTGGGTTTGCAATATTTTCAATAGGTGCGGTTGGATCTTCAGTTGGAAGCGCTGCCGCATCATATCTAGGAATCGCCGCTCCTTCCCCATAACGATCTTCTGCCAAACGGTTCGCAATTACTAAACGGTTACTTCTAAAATCATCAAAAGCGGAAGATTCTGTCGCATTACTTGTAGAAAAAGCTGTTTTGATCAAAACGGTAGAAATAGAAAACATTCCATAAGTATAAGGGGATAAAGACTCATATGGATCTTCTGCATTTCGATCTGCCTTGTATTGTTCTGAAAAATTTTGCGAATAAGAACGGTCCATCGCCAAATCAATTTTTAAATCTGGGAACAGATCAACGTTGGCTGTTATTTTCAAAATTTTATTAGTTACTTGTGTAAAATTTTGATTAAACTCATCATAATCGGTCAACCATCCATTTTTAGCAGCTTCGTAACGTATGTCATCCTGACTACCAAAAACAAATCCTAAAGACGGCTTTGATGTTCCAAAAAATCCAACTCCTGGTAAATACCCCGGTAAAACTGTACCGCTGTTTTTAGTGTAATTAACCTGTATGTTTTTTACACTTGTCAATACACCAATTAAACCATCATAAAAAGGACTATTGCTTACAGTAGGTTTTGCTGTATTTACAATTTTCTCACCTGGTTTTGGCGGTGCAGCAGGCTTGGCTTTTGTTGTTTTTTTACCTCCAGGCACTAATCCTAAATACTTATACAATGTATTCATATTCAACGTAGAAGTAAAAGTATTAGAATTCGCATTCTGAATGGTGTTTCCTAAATTCTGAAGATTACCATCTGCATCTACAAACTCAGTCATTGCAGTCGACGAACGCTGCCAGTTGTAATCCGCAGTATACGAATAACTTGCTTTTATAAAACCTAAAACTGGAATTTTATAAAGTGGAATTTCATAATTTAAAACCAACTGCTGTAAATGCTGATTAGGTGTTCCGATGTTCAGATAATCGTCCCAGATATTAAAGTCTTCTTTTGGCGTATTATCATCGTTCATGAAATTTCTCACGATATTGTTGGATGCCGCGCTGTAGTTTAATTTTAATGATTTTGTCAGATTAAATCCGAAACCATATTGATAATTAAACGCAAAGTTTCTACGATAAAGAGGATCAATTTCTAAACCTGGCACGTTATCAACTTGTCTATACTGCTGACGGTTGCTTTGTCTTAAAATATTTGAATTGAATGAAATATTTGAAGGCAGATAATTAAAGTTGATATCACTCAATATTTTCCAATATTCACTGGTTTTCATGAATTTGGTTTTCTTAAATGGCACTACTTCTTTTGGCTGAAAAGTGTAAGCATAATTCACAGAAGTATTCGATTGTTCGTCTTCATAATCTTCAACTTCATAATCATGGCGTTCTACCTGATTATAAGATTGTGAGAAAGTAAAATTCTCAACATCATAAACATGAGGTTTTTGCTCTGGTGCTCTGTCTTTTCTAACTCCAATAAAATTGATACTCTTACGTTTGGTATAATCTACTGCACGACTTCTAATATTGTCTCTCTCATTAGAATCTGCAGTTTCTCTCAATAATTGGTCTAATTTAATATCTTGATTAAAAGGATCGTACTCTGGAGTAATTACCTCTTCTCCGATCGCATAATTAAAAGGCAGGTTGATACCCCATTTTGGAGGAAGTAATTTCCCTAAATTAAGATTTGTAACAATATTATACTGCTGAATGTCTTCACGATCTCTCTCGTTGGCACCTTGTTCTAGAGATCCAAAACCAATTGTACTCTTTTTTCCTGATGCCGAAAGTGTCGCAAAATCGGCCATATTGGTATCAACATTTAACAATGCTGCCATACCGCCTTTATTTTCCATGTCAGACATACGAAGTTCATTAAACCAAACTTCTCCGACAAGACCTTTGTGCAGTGTTGTGCTTTTTACTCCGACCATTAAATTTCGAACCAATCCAAAGTTTGGATTTCCTTTTATACCTAATCGCAGTCTTTCGCTTCCATCTCCTCCTGCTTGGTCAGGATCAAGATCTGGATAATAAATTCCGTTGATGTCACGCTTAGAAGAAGTAGGATCTATCTGCATCCCTTTAATTTTCATATTGGTCAGCAGCTCCAAAGCAACATCTATATTGTTATCATCCATCCAAACCTGATCTGGGCTAATCGTACACGAACCACCAGTTCTTGTCACTTTTAACGGGATCTCAATCTGATAAAAGTTTTGTGTAAAATCATTACCAAAACGAATAAAACCAATCATTTCATCGTCTGCAAGAGCAACTTCTCTTGGCAGTGATTCTGCGTGAAGGAACATTTTTAATTTTTTGTACTGACGCATGTCAACGCTTACATTTTTAAAAACAGCTCTCGAATCTTGGTACTCCAATCCATTACCGCCAATTCTCAACGCTAATGATTGTTCGTTTTGATTAATAATCGTGTTATTATTGTACAGCTGCTCTCTTTGTACTCCAGGAGGAATTACATAGTTTACAGGACATTTGGTTCCATTTTCTTGAATATTAACTGCTGCTACGTCAAATTCTGTTCCGTCGTCATCAGGGTTTTGATCGTTGGCGTCAAGAGTTCCAGTATATTTTCTCCATTCCCCTCTTACTAAATCTAAAGCTCCAAAACGAACCGTCATTTGATCATTAAAACCTGTCATAAACATACGCATGAAACGAATCGATTTAAAATCGGTAATGTTTCCAATTGTATTTTTTGGCTGCGAAACTGGAATTTTAAACTGAATCCATCTTGCGCGGGTTGTAGTTCCGTTTGGCAATTCAACATTTCCAACATCTTCTGGTTCACGAATATCGGTAATGTAATTTTCTCCAACCTGCATTCCAGGTCTTAAATCAATACTATATTCATAATAAGCATTAATCGTACTCATGGTATTGTCACGATTAATATCTTCAACATCTGGAAGTGTGGTAGAACCACGATTCGGATCATCAACACTTACGGCAGAGTTTCCTTCTGTTCCGTTGTATTTTTTATAGCGGTCCAAAACTCCTCCGCTGGTATTTAAATAATAAGTATAATTATCTGCGGCCGGATCAGGTTCACCAGCATAATTATTATAAATTAAAGCTTCTTTAGAGTCAGGCAGACCATCTAAACCAACGTCCTGATTTTTACGATTTTCAGGATTGGTATCAAAGGCATAAATTAAAGATTGAGAAGCAGGAACATCTCCCCAAAGTGGCTGCGGATTCACCATAACCTGATCTGGACCTAATCCGTTTTCATATTGTTTTCTGCCATCTTTTAAAACGTCCTCAGAAACTTCACCTAAGTTAAAATAAATTTTTCCTGTATTACTTGCCGGAGCTTCTCCATTTCCAACATAAGGATCTAATACCCAAAACTGAATGTATTCGACGTTTCCTTGTTCAAAATTGGTTGAGTTTAAAGCTCGCATAATTCCTCCAAAATTTGTTGACGGATTACTCGCGCCGAAATTAGGATTGTTATTATACGGCCCTCTATCTGAAGGAAAATAAGTTAAATCGAGCGTATTAACAACTTGAAGCTGTCCTTGCGCAATATCTGTATTTGGATACAACTCTCTACTGTAGATTCGTCGTGTAGTATTTAAAGATAAATCGTCGTTTGAAATACCGGATGGTTTTGAGGTATAAAAAACAGGGTCAATAGTATACCAGGCTAATTTGGCACGTTTGTAACCGTATTCTAAAGTACTAGCACCAGCGTTAAATGTATTGTCGTTGGCTGAATTTATAAAAGGCGTTGAAGACAAACTCCAAGCAAAAGCAGATCTCATGTCTATTGTAGTCTGAGAACCTTCGAAATCATCAATATAAATAGTTGCCTCTCCCTCAAACTCACTAGCTTTTGGCGCATCTGGTTTTAAAAAGGCTATTTCTCCTCTAATAGAAAGATTAGAAGGAACATCTGTATCTATGTTTGGAAGTTTATTGGCTAATCTGGTTAAGAATGGAACTTCTGTTGAATAATTTCCGTTGAAACCAAATATAGTGTTGTTTACAGATTCTTGCCCATAACTCGATTTTTGAGTAAAAGGGCGTTCTGTCATTTTTAAGTAGGTACCGCCGACAACAAAATTATCCGAAATTTTATGTTCAATATTAAAGCCCATAAACCTTCTGGTCTGCTGCCCAAAGATAGAATTGTTTTCTAATGATACTTCAATTGGTGTATTAGAGGCTTGAAGTGAAGGATCTAAGATTTGTACTCTTCCTAATTGATAATCGACACTATAATCTATTCCTTCTACAAGTCTTCTTCCTGCCGTCATTACTACTACCGAACCTTGAGGAACATTAAATGCTCCAATCGGAATACCGCTGCTTCCCGAAGATTTGTACTTTCCTCTCAGCAAGAACTTGTTTTTATCACTGTCTTGTAAGGATACAGCCTGTGTATTTCGGTACATAGTTCTAAATACATATTTTCTCTGGTTGTCATTATAGGTTGCAGGATCATTATAAGATTCTCCTGCACCTGTCTTTAATTTATCAAAAAGGCGTTCTCCAAACGGCTCTTTTCTGGTAAAAATAATTCGGGCATTTTGTACATCTACTGTTATTCCTGGAACATAATCAAAGAAACCATCTCCTCCTGTTTGAGGGTCATTGTTATAATTCAATCGATCAATGTCAAATACATTCAACAAAGGTGTATCCGTCAATTTCATATCCGGAGCCGGATTTGCCGGAAAAGTAGTTCCTGGAACCGGTGTAATATAATTTAATGGTGACGGATCGGTGTAAAGAATATTTAATCTAAAATCTTCTTGTTTGATTTGATAAGCCTGTGGAATTTGATACACGTTTTTCATCATCAGATTCCAAACTGGATTCTGTACGTTAGTCAAACTGCTTTTCAGCATTTTTAAGACCAAACTTTGTGTAATAATGGCCTGATTGGCATTGTTGTTTCCTGTTACAACAGTAGCATCAACACCGTCGCTTCCAAATTCTCCGACTTGATATACTTTACCTCCCACAGTATATTCAAAAGCTACTGCCAGAATCTCATCGTTTGCCAGACGCTGCTGCAGCGAGATGTATCCTAATTGCGGGTTATAAGTATATTCGTTTGAAGTTAATTTTCTAGCGTTTTCTAAAACAGAATAATCTGTTGCCTCGCTTACATTTGCATTATTAAATCCAGACTTGGCAGTAACAATCTCTCTAATATTAGAATTTAAAAACGAGCCTGCTTGTCCAATCGTTTCAGGGTCGTATTTATTGTTTGCGTTATCTGTTGGAGAATTTATAGGACTGTTAAAGAATCCCGCGGTCGAACTGATTACGACCAACTCGTTATCTGGAACTCCCGAAAGCTGCCCTTCTCCTAAATCCTGAAGCGCAATAATATTTCTTAAGTTGTTATTATTGGTTGCAATTCTATTTTGTTTGTTGGTTACCCAAACTTCTATTCTTGTAATCTGAACCTGACTTTGAATTACAGGATAGCTAACCAAAGCCTGATCATATTTATCTCTAAAATATTGCGACAAGAAGAAATGTCGGTCGTTATCATAATCCAATGCAAATAAATCAAAGTTTTGCACCGTGCCTCCACCTTCTGCGACTATACTTTTGGTTTGAGACTTTTGTTCTGAGAAAACACCTGTAACGGTTGTTCTTCCAAATTGCAATTGTGTTTTAACTCCAAATAGACTTTGCGCGCCTCGGATCAAAGTACTGTTTAAAGGCATGCTGACATTACCCACTTCTACTTTCTGAATAATATCATCCTCAGAAGGCGTATAGGCCAGCTTAAATAAATTTTGAAAAGCAAACGTAGACTGGGTGTCATAATTGGCATTTACTTCTAAACGTGTTCCAATTTTCCCCATCAAACTCATACTGATTCTCTGATCAAAGTCAAAAGTAAGACTTGATCTGTTTCTTGGAGAAAAGGCGGGATTGTCTTGTTTGGTGTAACGCAAACCTAAGTCCATTTCTACTGAACCTGTGGGCTTTACGTCAATTGTATTACTTCCAAAAATGCTCTCAAAAAGGCTTGAATTAATATAATATCTAGGAAGAAGATCTTTCTTTGCTGCTTCGGCACCTTGTTTTTTACCGTCTATCGCATCCATTTTTTTCCTGAAATAATCTCTTCTGGATTCTTTCAAGACTAAATCTTCGTATTCTTTTGGAGTTAAAATCAGTGGATAATTGATAGAGAATCCATCAACAGAATTTGTAAAAATATAACGATCTGTAATAGGATCATATCTGTAAGCAGACAAAATACTCGGAGGATCTTCGAGTTCAATTTTTCCTTTAGAAAATTGAGTTTTTGTTGTATCTTGAGTTGCCGGATTAACCTGCGCACGCAAAGCATTACCGCACAATAAGACCAGCAACAAAATACAAATTTTACGCATAGAATTCTTTTATATAAAATGAATTTATAAGTTTTTTAAAGCCCTTTTGATAATGGTTTCAACAGTAGCCTCGGGATCATCTTTTACGATTTTTTCGACTACTTTTTCAGAAGCTTTACGAACAAATCCTAAAACTTCTAAAGCAGATAACGCCTCATCTCTATTTCTATTGTTCTGTACAACGGAAACTTCGTCTAAATCGTATAATTTAAGAACTTTTTCTTTTAAATCCAATATAACTCTCTGTGCTGTTTTGTTCCCGATCCCCTTTATAGACTGGATTACGGCAACATCTCCAGAAGCTATTGCATTAATAATTTGTTTTGGTTCTATCGAAGAAAGCATCGTGCGCGCTATTCCTGCACCGATACCCGAAACAGAAAGCAGCATTCTAAAGATTTCTCTTTCTGATTTCTCTGCAAAACCATATAAAGTATGCGCATCTTCTTTTATTTGAAGATGCGTATACAATTTTATATTTTCAGAATTTGGGATTAACGAGAAGGTGTGCAACGATATATTTACCTGATAACCAACACCCCCACAATCAATCACTACTTCTGTAGGATTTTTTTCAACTAGTTTTCCCTGCAAATGTGCTATCATAACTATAAAATATTCGCGTCAAATATAACAAAAATGCAATAAAATTACCACAATTTTATCTCAATCCTATTCTATAAGACTATTGTGCTTGTTTAATTTTTTTGATTTCTTTTTCTTGAGCATCAATAACTGCAATTGCGGCCATGTTTACCATCTCTTCTACACTAGCTCCTAATTGGAAAATGTGAACTGGTTTGCCCATACCCATCATGATCGGTCCGATAGAGTTTACTTTGTATAATTCTTTCAATAATTTATACGTAATATTTGCAGACTCTAAGTTAGGGAAAATCAAAGTGTTTACTTTTTTACCAGCTAATTTTGAGAAAGGGAATTTTTCTTCAAGCATTTCTGGATTTAAAGCAAAATCTGCTTGAATTTCTCCGTCAACAATCATTTCTGGATGATTTTTATGCAGGTATGCTACAGCTTCTCTCACTTTTGAGGCACTTTCGCTTGACGATGATCCAAAATTTGAAAAAGAAATCATTGCGATAACTGGCTCAACTCCAAACATTTTTGCTGTTTTTGCCGTCATAATTGCAATATTTACCAAATCTTGTGCAGATGGATTAATATTGATCGCAGTATCTGACAAGAACATCGGACCACGTGAAGTCATCATCATGTTGGCCGTTGCAATTAAAGAGGCATTTTGTGCTTTTGGAATCAACTGCATCATTGGTTTTACCACAGATGGATAACTTCTTGAATGTCCTGTAACAACAGCATCTGCTTCTCCTTCATTGACCATCATGGCAGCGAAATAATTTCTTTCGCGCATGAATTTTTCTGCATCTAATTTTGAAACTCCTCTTCGCTCTCTTGTTTCCCAGAATGAATTTGCAAATCGATTGCGTCTTTCTGCTTCTTCGTCTGTTTTTGGATCAATGATTTCAAGATCTGCATCAAAACCTAATTCTGCTTTTAGTTCTAAAATTACTTCTTTATTACCTAACAAAATTGGGAAACCAATTCCGTCTTCATAAACAATTTGTGCTGCTTTTAATACATTTAAATGATCTGCCTCAGCAAAAACAATTCGTTTAGGGTTTGATTTTGCACGATTTGTAATCAAACGTACCATTTTATTGTCATTCCCCATACGCTCGCGAAGCACATCTTCATACGCTGCCCAGTCTGTAATTGGGTTTTTCGCTACTCCAGATTCCATTGCTGCTTTTGCTACTGCCGGTGCAACAACAGTAATCAAACGAGGATCAAATGGTTTTGGAATAATATATTCTTGTCCGAAACCTAATTTTGTTGCTCCATACGCTACATTTACCTGCTCTGGAACTGGTTCCTTTGCTAAAATAGCCAACGCTTTTACAGCTGCCATTTTCATAGCTTCGTTAATTTTTGTTGCTCTTACATCTAGAGCTCCTCTAAAAATATATGGAAAACCAAGAACGTTATTTACCTGATTAGGAAAATCAGAACGTCCCGTAGCCATAATAACGTCTTTTCTTGTTTCTACGGCAAGATTATAATCAATTTCTGGATTTGGATTTGCCATTGCAAAAACAATTGGGCTGTCTGCCATTGTTAACAACATTGCTGGTGATAAAATATCTCCAGAAGACAATCCGATGAAAACGTCTGCTCCTTTTACTGCTTCTGTTAATTCTATTTTAGCGCCGTCAAAAGCATATTTTAATTGTAATTCTGAAAGTGAAGGATTGTCTTTTGTTAAAAGTCCTTTACTGTTGTACATTAAAATGTTCTCTACTTTTACACCTAATGAAACATATAAATCGGTACAAGCGATTGCAGCCGAACCTGCTCCCGAAACTACCATTTTTACATCTTCGGCTTTTTTTCCTGCCAATTCTAATGCATTGATCAAAGCGGCAGAAGAAATAATTGCCGTTCCGTGCTGATCATCGTGCATTACCGGAATATCCAATTCTTCTACTAATCTTCTTTCGATTTCAAAAGATTCTGGAGCTTTAATATCTTCTAAATTGATTCCTCCAAAGGTTGGAGCAATATTTTTAACGGTCTGAATAAATTCTTCAACATTTTTGGTATCTACTTCGATATCAAAAACATCGATGTCAGAGAAAATTTTGAACAACAAACCTTTTCCTTCCATAACTGGTTTTCCAGCTTCTGGTCCTATATCTCCCAGACCTAAAACTGCTGTACCATTTGAGATTACAGCAACTAAATTTCCTTTTGCAGTATATTTATAAACATCATCAATGTTTTCTGCAATTGCTAAACAAGGTTCTGCAACTCCCGGCGAATAGGCCAATGATAAATCTCTCTGGGTTGCGTATTTTTTTGTTGGAACTACCTGAATTTTTCCTGGAGTCGGTTCTGAATGATACAGTAACGCTTCTCTTCTTTTACTCTCTTTGTTCATTATTTTTAGCTTTTATTCTAGCTTACAAAGATATAAGTCTTGTTTTAAAAAGGCACCTTTTTAGAGTTTTCTTTTCTTAAAATACATTCCGAATAATTCAAAAAAATAGTCCAATATACCTTGGACTATTATGAAAAACGTATTTTTTGAATTTCTTTTATTGTGAAATATAAGAATTTAAATGATGAATGGTGTCTTTCTGAATTTCGATAATTGCCTTAACTACATCGCTGATTGAGATGATTCCGACGACGGTTCCTCCTTCTATAACCGGCAGATGCCTGATTCTTTTTGAGCTCATTAATTCCATGCAGTCTTCGATATTATTACTTAAACTGACCGAAAAGACATTGCTTTCCATAATTTCATGCACAAAAGTTTCTTTGGATGACTTATCTTTTAAAACAATTTTTCTTGCATAATCTCTTTCAGACAATATTCCTTTAAGGTCATTTCCATCTATTACGAGGATTGCACCAATGTTTTTTTCTCCCATTACTTTCAATGCTTCATAAACCGTTGTTGTTGAAAGTACCGAAAACACATTTCTCCCTTTTGTGTTTAGTATTTGATTTACAGTCATATCCGAAAAATTTTAGATTTATAAAGTTATAATAAAAAAAGATACGCTGTACTGGGAATATGTATTTTTAAAATCATAACCAATTCATTTTAAACATTATACAGCATATTTTCTGTTTCTAAAAAAATCTTCTAATAGAGAGGAACTTTTAAATGGCTTTTTTATGAAAAAATAGGTTTTTTAACTTTTATAGAAATGTCTAGGTTTAAAAACATATCGCTCGGCCCGAGCTTTCTTTCTTGTTGCATATTTTATCTATCAATATTTCGCTCTTTCGGCTACCGACCTTTAGCTCCGCTGGAGCTTTTTTAATGTATTTCATTTCTGTTCTATAAATATTTCGCTCGTACAGCTACCGACCTTTGGCTCCGCTGGAGCTTTTTTAATGTATTTCATTTCTGTTCTATAAATATTTCGCTCGTACAGCTACCAACCTTTAGCTCCGCTGGAGCTATTCATCGGTGTCTATATTTGTTCTATAAATCCTCTTTTCCAGCTACCGACCTTTAGCTCCGCTGGAGCTTTTTTAATGTATTTCATTTCTGTTCTATAAATATTTCGCTTGTACAGCTACCGACCTTTGGCTCCACTGGAGCTTTTTACTGTATTTCATTTCTATTCTATAAATATTTCGCTCTTACAGAGCTATATGCAGAAAATCCCAGAGGGATGAAATATTTATAGAAAATGAGGAAATATCTGCAAAATTTGAGCCCCAGCGGGGCGGCATATTCATAGACAAAAAAAAGGGTTGTTTTTTAGACAACCCTTTTAATGAATATTTTAATTATTACAAAGTCGTAATAATAAACTCGCTTCGTCTGTTCTGCATGTGTTGTTTTTCGGTACACTGCACTCCGTCGGCGCATTTGTTTACCAATCTGGTTTCTCCATAACCTTTTGCTGTCAATCGGCTTTCGTCTATTCCTTTAGATACGAGCCAGCTTTTTGTTGACTGCGCTCTTTTTTCTGAAAGAATCTGGTTACTCTCTGCTGATGAACGGCTGTCGGTATGCGAACGAATATCTAATTTAACGGTTGGATATTGGTTTAAAAGATCGACCACTTTCTGCAATTGCGGTTCTGATGTCTTTTTGATTGTGGCTTTTCCTAAATCAAAAAAGTTCATTGGCAGATTTAATAATTTTGCTAAATCTGTACCCACTTTTATTGATCCCAATTTTACGGGACTAATGGCGATTTTTTTAATTTCTATTGCTTTTGTTGCAAGAGGTTTGAATACTTTGTTTAACGAAATGGGCAGCGAAGTGTCTCCGTTTTCTTTTTTAAGATTTATCGAAACTTCTTTTGCATTGTAATCTGTTTTGGATGTTCTAATGGTGTATTTTTTACCGCATTTTATATTTGGAAAAATATAGTTTCCAGTTTCATTTGAAAGTATTGTTGCTATGGGATCAAATTTATCATTAAATAAAGTCAATGAGGTGTTGGCCAGAACTTCTTTTGTTTCTTCGTCTATTATTTTTCCAGATAAATTTTGTTCGCAATACAATCTTTTTGTTTCGGTAAATCGATAAATATCATCCAGGCCGTGACCATTTTCTCTGTTCGAAGAAAAGAAACCGTTTCTGTTTTTAGTATCAATTGTAAAAGCAAAATCGTCTTGTTTACTGTTTACAGGCTCGCCAAGATTTAGGACTTCATCAAAAACATTTTCACCTTTAATTCTGGTAACAAAAATATCCAATCCGCCTAGACCTGGACGTCCGTCAGAAGCAAAATACAATTCGTTTTCAGCAGAAATAAACGGAAATGTTTCTCGACCTTCTGTATTAATTGAAGGTCCTAGGTTTTCTGGTGTTCCAAAGCTTCCGTTGGTGTTTATTGTAACTTTATAAATATCAGACTGTCCTAAAGTTCCCGGCATGTCTGATGCAAAATACAATGTTTTTTCATCTGTACTTAACGCCGGATGTGCGGTACTGTATTGATCGCTGTTAAACGGAAGTTCTTTTACATTGGTCCATTCTGCATCAATAAGCTCTGCTTTGTACAATTTTAAAAGCGTTACATTTTTATCATTTTTTCCTCTTTTACCGTCTGTAAAATTATTTCGGGTAAAATACATTGTTCTGCCGTCTTTAGTAAAAACTGGTGTTGAAACATTGAATTTTTCGTTTTTCTTTTTTTCAAAAGGCACTGGTTTTCCAACGCTTCCGTCTGGTTTTAAATCTGCTGCATATAATTTAGAAAACGACGTATTGGTCCATTTAAAATTGGCTCTTGCAATACCGCCAGTATCTCTCGCAGAACTAAAAATGATCTTATTGTTGATAACAACACTTCCGTAATCTGAAAGATTAGAGTTTATTCCGGCATCTGCAATTTCGTATCGCCCAGAATTTTCTTTGATTTCTTCTAAATAATTTTTATCGTTTCGAATCAAATCGGCTCTTTTTTCTAAGACTGCTTTTTGATTGAATTTCTGCAAAACTTCATCTGCTTTGCGGTAATTTCCTGCCGATTTTAAACATTGTGCATAACGGTACAAAGATTCTGTATCGAGATTTTCATTAATCTTAAAAAGTTCCTCGTACCATTTTAAAGCTCCTGTCAAATCTCCGTTAAAATAATAGGAATTGGCCAGCCGCTGTATTATTTTCTCGTCGTTTTTTGAAGCATTTACTAAACTTTCGTATGCTTTTATGGCATCTGCATAGGCATATTCTTCATACTTTTTGTCGGCATCTTTTATACTTAAATTTGTAAAAGGATTTTGAGCACTTACTGTCGAAAAAATACTCCATAACAAAAAGACCAGACTTATTTTTTTTACTTCCATAGGTTTTATTAAAAGAATCTTGGAGATATCATTTTATTGTAATTATTTAAAAACTCAAATCTTAAGAAAACTTCGTGCGAACCTGAATTGTATTTTCTTAATTGTGTCGTTTCATGATCGTAACCGTAGCCTACATACAATCCGTCGGTAATTTGAAATCCTGCCATTGCGCTTACAGAAGCACTCCAGCGATAAGCAAGCCCGAGAACAAATTTATCGTTGAACATAAAATTTCCTGATACATCGACCTGCAAAGGCGCTCCTTCTACCATTTTGGTCATCAAAGCGGGTTTGAATTTAACGTATTCTAAACGATCCAGATTGAATACATATCCTGCAATTAAATAATAGTTGATTTTTTCTTTAAAAATTGCTGTATCATTATCATCGTAACGATTGGTTTCTATAAAGTTTGGAACCGACAAACCAATATACGCACGATCGGAATGGTAATAAATTCCCGCTCCGATGTTTGGAGAAAATTTATTTTTTAAATCCTGAAATTGAGGATCATCCTGATCTTCGTAACTCAGCTTATTGACATCAAGATTAAACATGTTGGCTGTTCCTTTTATTCCGAAAGACAATTTAAAATTTTCTGATGTTGGTACTGTATACGAAAAATCTGCTGACAATGTATTTTCATTTGTTGGTCCGATTTTATCACTTACCAAAGAAACCCCAAGTCCCAATTTATTATTGTTAAGCGGTGTATTTACCGAAAAAGTTCCTGTTTTTGGAGCACCATCCAGCCCAACCCATTGTGTACGATATAAACCAAAGACACTCAAAACACCTCTAGAACCAGCATAAGCAGGATTGATTTCTATTGTATTGTACATGTATTGTGTAAACTGAGCATCTTGCTGAGCCGAGCACACAACTGAAAAAAACATAAAAATTAAAATTAATTTTTTCATTTATTGAGTTTTAAAAAAACGGCTTAGCCGGAACTAAGCCGAAATTTATTTTATTTATTAATGTATAAGTATCCTGATTTTTCGTGTGGTTTAGAATCGCTGTCTTTGTATTTCAAGATGTAGAAATAAGTTCCAACCGGAAGTCCTTCTGATTGTTTAACCGTTGATCGTCCGTCAGAATATCCAACAAAAACACGATCTTGATTGTTGTACTTATCTATACTGAAAACCAAAACTCCCCAACGGTTATAAATCTCAACTGTATTATTAGGATAACATTCTAAACCTTGAATATAGAACCTTGCATTTTTAGCATCCCCGTTTGGAGAGAAAGCATTGAATACTTTAATTATACATCCGTTTAGGTCTAAAACAGTTGGATTGTCGCCATTGTTACTGCTGTCGTCTGACTGATCTTCTACCACAACTCCTCTTTGACTCTGACCTTTAACACTTGCTTGGTTGCTTACGTTTCCTCGATTAATATCTTCCTGCGTTATCTTATAAAGAGCAGAAAAATTTGTAGTGTTAGATTCGTTTACAGCAAGGCTGATTGGCTGTCCAGAAACTACAACTCCAGTTAATGGATCTGTTATTGTAATATTGGTTAATGGAACATTTCCTGTATTGGTTACTGTGAATTGGTACGTAATGGTCTCGCCCGCATTTGCATAACCGCTTTGATTTTCGTCATTAAATACTGCTGTTTTAATCACTGCAATTGCAGGAACTTCTACAAAAACATTTAAAACCGCTGTGGCACAATTTGTTGTACTTCCTTTTTCGCAAACTTGATATGTTAAGGCATAATTTCCTCCCGCTGTATTTGGTCTTACATTTACGGTTCCGTCTGCATTCCATTCAAAATTAGGATTGATCGTTACAGGCGAAACAGTAACGTCAGCAGGATTAATCGGCTGTCCGTTAAGCAGGTCATTTTCTAAAACATTTACAAATTCTATCGAACCGTTGATTCCGTCAACACTGTTATTGGTATCATTTGTTAAAGTTAATTGAGGTGTTGCAACAGGATCTGCACTATTTACTACTAAAACGGTAACAACTGCCTGACTGCAATTTGATGTATTTAATGCTTCACAAATTTGATATGTTAATTTATATTCTCCATTTGCTGTATTTGGTAAAACACTAATAGATCCATCAGCATTTAAAGTCAAATTTGGATTTGAAACTACAGTCATTAAAACGATATCTGTTAAGCTTGGTTTTATTCCGTTCAAAATGTCGTTTGTAAAAATGTTAAGCATTGCATTCACATTTTTTTTCGCATCAAGCGGTCCAGCGTAATCATCATTGGCTTTGATCGAGAATGGCGGACGTGCATTACATCCTGTTTGAGAATCTGGATAAGACACCGAAACATTTACTGTTGGGTTCAATACAAATTGCATTGTAACTGCAGGTCTTGTCAATTCAAATCCGTCATCACCTTCTGTCCATTGTCCGTTATTTAAAACCCATCCTGGCCAGTCTGTTCCATTTCCGTTTCCGTCAACTGCTGCGCCAGGCCATAAAATAGTACCGCTTAAAGGTAAATTAGTCTGAGTCGCTACAACATTGTTAGCGCTGTCAATCCAATTTATGGTTAGTAAATTGGCTGTTGTAAAATTATCCGGCGTAACACTGTAATTAACATATGGAAGATTGTTTGCACAATAACTAGCTGCAGTTACCGTCATTTTTGGTTCTGTAACCGTTACTTTTACATTGTTCGAACTGCAGTTTGAAGAATTTAATTTCTCGCAGATGGTATACGTTAATTCGTAAGTTCCTGCCGGTGCATTAGCTCCTAAAACTACATTTCCGTTTGAATCTAAACTTAAATATCCTTTTGGATCTGCTGTTGTAACGGTCAGATTTACATCTGAAGGAACTAAAGGCTGTCCATTTTTTGTGTCATTTGTAAAAATATTAATAAACGTTTGAGGTGTATTAATACCAACTGCTGTTGTTACAACATCTTCATTCGCTACCAATGTTCCTGCATTAACAACCACAACTGAAATTACCATATCACAATTTCCTGAATTATTATTTTCACAGATTCTGTATTCTACATCGTAGTTTCCTGCAGGGGTATTCGGTGCCACAGTAATGGTTCTGTCTGCATTTAATGTTAATCCTGCTGGAAGGGTGCTGATTAAAGTAAAGGTTACCTGACCTGCTCCATTTCCAACTGTAAAAGGATTTCCGTTTAAAGTATCATTGGCAGTTAAGGATATTGTTGTGCCGCCGATATTTCCGTTGATAGCTGTGATGGTGTCCACAACCGCGTCAATAACCGGCGCTGTTACTGTAACAGTTACCGTGTTTGAACTGCAGTTTGAAGGATTTAATTTCTCACAGATGGTATACGTTAATTCATAAGTTCCTGCCGGTGCATTAGCCCCTAAAACTACATTTCCGTTTGAATCTAAACTCAAAAATCCTTTTGGATCTGCTGTGGTAACAGTCAGATTTACATCTGACGGATTTAATGCTGTTCCGTTTTTAGTGTCGTTTGTAAAAACGTTTGTGCCTAAAGTCTGAGAAGCATTTGAACCTGTAATCGATGGAACCGGATCTGCATTGGCAACCAAAATACCCGCTGTTACCGGAACTGTTGAAGTTACCGTGTCACAGTTTGAAAGGTTGTTATTATCGCAGATTCTGTATTCTACATCATAGTTTCCTGCCGGTGTATTCGGTGCCACAGTAATGGTTCTGTCTGCATTTAATGTTAATCCTGCCGGAAGGGTGCTGATTAAAGTAAAGGTTACCTGACCTGCTCCATTTCCAACTGTAAAAGGATTTCCGTTTAAAGTATCATTGGCAGTTAAGGATATTGTTGTGCCGCCGATATTTCCGTTGATCGCTGTGATGGTGTCCACAACCGCGTCGATAACCGGCGCTGTTACTGTAACAGTTACCGTGTTCGAACTGCAGTTTGAAGGATTTAATTTCTCACAGATGGTATACGTTAATTCGTAAGTTCCTGCCGGTGCATTAGCCCCTAAAACTACATTTCCGTTTGGATCTAAACTTAAATATCCTTTTGGATCTGCTGTTGTAACAGTCAGATTTACGTCTGACGGATTTAATGCTGTTCCGTTTTTAGTGTCGTTTGTAAAAACGTTTGTGCCTAAAGTCTGAGAAGCATTTGAACCTGTAACCGATGGAACCGGATCTGCATTGGCAACCAAAATACCCGCTGTTACCGGAACTGTGGAAATTACTGTGTCGCAGTTTCCTGAATTATTATTATCACAGATTCTGTATTCTACATCATAGTTTCCTGCCGGTGTATTCGGTGCCACAGTAATGGTTCTGTCTGCATTTAATGTCAATCCTGCCGGAAGGGTGCTGATTAAAGTAAAGGTTACCTGACCTGCTCCATTCCCTACTGTGAAAGGATTTCCGTTTAAAGTATCGTTGGCAGTCAATGATATTGTTGTACCTCCGATATTTCCGTTGATCGCTGTGATGGTGTCAACGTTAGCTTTAATTATATTTTTGACTTCGACTGTTGCTGTCGCAGTTTTACAGTTTGAAGGATTCGCGCCTGTTTCACATATTTCATAGGTAATAGTATAAGTTCCTGATGAAGTATTAGCTGCAAGAGTAAGTTTACCATCGGCATCAATACTTAACGGCCCTTTAATAATAGGAGTAACATCAGTATTTGAAGTTGTAACAATTACTCCATTTAAAGTATCATTGTTTGTTACATTCCCTACATTTACTTCCGAAGCTCCTGATGTTTTTGTTCCAAAAGAATTGTCTGCATTAGCTATTAAGTCGTTTACTACTTCAATAGTTACCACTGCTGTACTACAGTTAGCTGTATTAGCTTTTTCACATATTGAATAATTAAATGTATAAGTACCTGTTGGTGTTCCTGGATTAACTGAAACTGCTCCTGTTGTGGTATTAAAATTTAATGCTGAAGGAAGAGTTGTTGACAATGAAAGATTTATATCATTATTAGAAACTTTGCTGCAATTTAGAAAATCATTATCTAAAACACTTACAATAGCTATTCCTCCTTCAATACCATTAAATGAAGAAACAGAATCATTTTCTGCTTTAATCGGGCCTACAATTGTTACAGTCTGAGTACAAGTTGCAGTATTTCCAGAATTATCCGTTACTGTCCAAGTAACCGTTGTAACTCCAATCGGGTAACTGCTCGGCGCATTATTGGTTACCGAAGCAACACCGCAGTTGTCTGCTGTAACAGGTGTTCCTAAAACAACTCCTGTAGCGGTACACGAATTGGCATCTGTTGTTTTAGTAATATTAGAAGGACAGCTAATTGTCGGTTTTTGAGTATCTGTAATTGTTACTGTTTGTGTGCATGTCTGGGTATTTCCAGAATTATCCGTTACTGTCCAAGTAACCGTTGTAACTCCAATCGGATAAGTGCTCGGTGCATTGTTGGTTACCGAAGCAACGCCGCAGTTGTCTGCTGTGATAGGCGTTCCTAAAACAACTCCTGTAGCGGTACACGAATTGGCATCTGTTGTTTTGCTGACATTTGACGGACAAGTAATCGTCGGTTTCTGAGTATCTGTAATTGTTACTGTTTGTGTGCATGTCTGGGTATTTCCAGAATTATCCGTTACTGTCCAAGTAACCGTTGTAACTCCAATCGGGTAACTGCTCGGCGCATTATTGTTTACCGAAGCAACACCGCAGTTGTCTGCCGTAACAGGTGTCCCTAAAACAACTCCTGTAGCGGTACACGAATTGGCATCTGTTGTTTTGCTAATATTGGACGGACAAGTAATCGTCGGTTTCTGAGTATCTGTAATTGTTACTGTTTGTGTGCATGTCTGGGTATTTCCAGAATTATCCGTTACTGTCCAAGTAACCGTTGTAACTCCAATCGGATAAGTGCTCGGCGCATTATTGGTTACCGAAGCGACACCGCAGTTGTCTGCTGTAACAGGCGTTCCTAAAACAACTCCTGTAGCGATACACGAATTGGCATCTGTTGTTTTACTAATATTTGACGGACAAGTAATCGTCGGTTTCTGAGTATCTGTGATTGTTACAGTCTGAGTACAAGTTGCAGTATTTCCAGAATTATCTGTAACTGTCCAAGTAACCGTTGTAACTCCAATCGGGTAACTGCTCGGTGCATTATTAGTTACCGAAGCAACACCGCAGTTGTCTGCTGTAACGGGAGTTCCTAAAACAACTCCTGTAGCCGTACAGGAATTCGCATCTGTTGTTTTACTAATATTGGACGGACAGGTAATTGTTGGTTTTTGAGTATCAGTTACAACCGAAACAATATTACTCGTGATAGAACACGGACCTGAATTAGTTGCTACAACATAATATCCAGTTCCTGCTGGAACATTTGACCAAGTAAGTCCAGAACCATTTCCGCTTTTTGCAGTTTGTACTACAGCGTTACTCGAATTATATAACTGATAACTTACACCGCTAACTGAGGTTGTAGATGTAATTGTTCCACCAGAAGCTGGAGGACAGATTGTACTTCCTGACAAAGAAAGCGCAGCTGGTAACGTTTTTGGTGTGGTAGAAACACTAGCCGAATTATTTGCTGCATTACTATCAACAAAAGAACTTGAAAAAGCGGCTGTATTGTTATATGATCCTGTAGCTTTTACTGTTGCAACAACTTTTAATGTTACTGCTGCTGCAGGTTCTAAATCTCCAATACTCCACACCCCGGTTGTCGAATTGTAAGTTCCTGTAGAAGCAGTTGAACTTACATAAGTATAACCAGACGGCAGTAAATCATTTACAGAAACCCCAGTAGCATTATTGCCTCCTAAATTGCTTGCTGTTATTGTGAATTCTACATTTGAATTTACGCAAGGGCTTGCAATATTTACCGTTTTAGTAATTCCTAAATCTGTACATAAAGTTACATTAACAGGTTTTGACTGAGTTTGACTTCCACACGCCAAAGTAGAAGATACCGAATAAGCTCCGGTTTTCGTTGCAGTATAAGTTGATGAGTTAGCACCAGTGATAGCTGTTCCGTTATAGTACCATTGATAAGGTAAAAAACCCGATGGTGTTGTAAGTGTCGCACTGCTATTGGTACAGCCTCCCGCCGAAATATAGGTTAAAGTTGGATCTTCTGGCTGTGCCGCAAAATTAGAGAAAAAGCCAGCCATTGAGAATCCTCCAGACTGTTGTACAATCGAAACTGTTAATTTAGCATTACTGGCGATAGAAAGAAAATTTGGACTTCCTATCTGTACACTGTTAAAGTTAATTATATACCATCCTGTTGAACCTATTTGATAACGAGCCGAAACTCCAGATATATTTGCAATATTGTTTCCGTTTACAGTTACCGTTTCTGTGGCACTTCTTAGAAGTATGTATCCAAAATAATCTAACGTTCCTGAATTATAGCTCTTAAATTTTGCAGTTTCTATAAAATTAGATCCACCGCATTCCGATACTGGTGCAATGGTCGAAATATCAACCTCACAACCTTGCGCTGTTCCTGAATAAACAGCCACTCTTTTATCTGCAACAATACGGGATGCCGTGAAATTAGTATTATTATAACCATTCACAAAAGTATAAAAGTCTCCCGCCTTAGCTAAAGTTACTGTGTTTGAAGTCATCTCTGCTCCACTAGTAGAATAACTTTTGACAGTAACAGCCGTGTTGTCTTTTGTCGCTACGACAGTAGTCTGTTCTGCTGTACTATTTCCTGTTCCTCTTTCTAGAAAATATTCTGTTCCTAAAACCGCTTCGGGTGGAATTTGATTGTACGCACTATCACCACACCCACCTGGAGTATCAATCGCAGCCGACGTATTCATCACAATCGGATTTGAAGATTCTACCAAGCTGCCTATTGGTGCTTTAAACAAATAGCTCTGCCCAGTGTTTAATGTGGTTGTAACTACATTGTTAATTTTTATTGTTGTATTATCAGCAGTTGCCAAAATAGTATAAATAGGACGCTGATCTCCATAACTTCCAAAATTCCCTAAGGAACCGTCTCTATAATATCCTACCCTGAAACGCACTCCCAATCCTGCGTCTCCAAAACTGGTCAACGCCGCATTTCCTTTAATATCTTTATCTACATCAGTACCCGACAAAGCATCAGAAGCAACGTTTCGTAAATTAATTGATATCGGAGCACTGGCATTTACAATCAATCCCGCTCCATTTAGAACCGTATTTAAAGCATATGCCTTAGTTGTACTTGGTGTTCCTGCAAATCTGTATACTGCTGGAGTACCTTTAACCGCCGTTAAGTTAGTTACTAAAGTTCCGTCACTTTTTGATACACTAATAGTAACACTGCTTACAGAATTTGTTGCTATAACAATTTCATTAGCATCATTAAAATACTGCCATGGAGCCGGAGCAATATAATGTCTGCTATAAAATTGAGCAGAAGCACTAACTGACGAAAACAGTAAAAATAGAATTAAAAAAATTTGACTAAAAAATTTAGTCACCTTAAGAGTAAAGTTTGTCATAGACAGCTTGAATTTGTGGAACAGAAATGCCATATGAGCAAAAAACCGCAACGATTTTTGTCATAATGATGAAATACGAAAAATTTAAATGATTGGATTTTTTTATTGCAAAAGTTTTCTCGGTAAACTTTTTACAAAAAGTACGAAGCGTTTGGACCATAGTCATGTTAGGTTCAAAGACACAATGTTGTCTCAAGGTTAAATTAATGTAGTTTTGGAGCAGCGAAAGTATGCAAAGCCCTCATTACTAAATACATTAGTCGATAAACTACACAGAAAAACGTTAAACAACACACTTTAACTATTGTTAAAGAAATACGAATAGTTAAAATTTTAAATAATACGCGATAAAACAGTAAGAAATAGCTTAGATATTAATCAAAATACGATAAATTATGTATTTAGCTACAAAAACATCAATAAAAGAGAAATTAAAATTTAAGGTATTTCCTATGCCAAAACACATAAGTATCTAATAAACAAAACAATAACAAGCCTATTTTAGAAAAGCAATATTTCTTTTGAGCCCTTCAAATTTTGTTCTTTTTATGGGTGAATTTTTAAAAACAACTTTAAAAGTTTCTTCAGTAATTTCGTCCCAATCTTTTTTTGAAAAAGATAATAATTCAGAATTAGGACTAAATAATGGCTCTGCATGCGGTTTCGAAAATCGATTCCACGGACAAACATCTTGGCAGGTATCACAGCCAAACATCCATTCATCAAATTTTCCCTGCATGTCTAAAGGAATATTCTCTTTTAATTCAATGGTATAATAAGAAATACATTTGCTTCCGTCAACAACATACGGAGCAACTATTGCTTGTGTGGGACAAGCATCTAGACAGGCAGTACAAGAACCGCAATGATCTGTAACTGCATAATCATATTCTAAATCTAAATCGATTATTAACTCGGCTATAAAATAAAATGAACCTACTTTTTGAGTTATTAGGTTGCTGTTTTTACCAATCCAGCCCAAACCGCTTTTAGCCGCCCATGCTTTATCCAAAACTGGCGCAGAGTCAACAAAAGCCCGGCCCGAAACATCCCCAATATTTTCTTGAATTGAGTGCAGTAATTCTTTTAATTTATCTTTAATTACAAAATGATAATCCTGGCCGTAAGCATATTTAGATATCTTAAAACTTTCTTCATTTTGAAACGAGTCCGGATAATAATTCAATAAAAGTGACACTACACTTTTACTATCTTCAACCAATAATGTAGGATCTAATCGTTTATCAAAATGGTTTTCCATATAGGTCATTTGACCGTTACGATTATTCTTTAACCACTTTTCCAGCCGAGGTGCTTCTTGTTCCAGAAAACCAGCTTTAGAAATGCCGCAAGATAAAAAACCAAGTCTTTTAGCTTCTTCTTTTATAAACTTAGAATATATTTCTTTTGAATTGATACTCATCTCTTAGAAAATGAAACTTCTACATTCACGGGTTTTAATGTCACCAAAGGATTGAAATCAATTACCGAATTTTCGGCTTTAATTTGGTATCGTTTTACAATCTGAGAAATAGCCAGACACATTTCGTACATAGCAAAGCCGGCACCAATACACATTCTTGGCCCAGCACCAAAAGGGTAAAAATAAGGCATTGAGAGTTTTTTTTGATCGCCTAAAAATCGTTCTGGAATAAATTCATCAGGATTACTCCAATATTTAGGATTTCGATGCAATTCAAAAAATGAAATTCCGATCAATGTTCCTTTTTTAATATTAAATTGAGACAAAGAATCGTCTTCAACATTCTGCCTGTCTGTAATCCATGCCGGAGGATATAAACGCATCGATTCATTCAAAACAGCTGTCATATAAATCATTCTTTGAAGCTGTTCTACAATATCATCTGTTGCTGCTTCTGCTGCAGTTATCTCTTCGTAAATTTTTTGTTGAACATCTTGATTTCGACCTAATAGATGAAGTGTAAAAGTCAATGCATTTGCCGTAGTTTCATGGCCTGCAATAAACAAAACTTTAATTTCATCTATTAATTGTTTTATTGACATGCCTTCACCGGTATCCTCATAACGAGTTTCCATAAGCATGTTCAGTAAATCATTAAATTCTTCTTTCGACGAATTTCTATCTTCAATTATTTCCTGAATAATGGAGTCATTTTCTGCTGCTAATTTTAAGTGTTTTTTTACCTGACCGCTAACAGAAAACCATAATGCTTTATGCGGAAGCCTGATTTCTTTAACCAAAAACCTCTGGACTTCTTCAATAATAAATTTTATTCTATTTAATTTCTCTTCCGAAATAGAGAGTTCAAATAACGATTTTGCTACTACATTAAAAGCCAATTGACTCATGGCTGGAAAAACATCCAGCGTTTTTCCTACTTCCAAATTATCAATTTCAGCAGTAATTGTTTTATTAATGTTTGCTACCAGCAAATTCATTTTTTGTTTATGAAAAGCAGGCTGAATAAGACGTCGCTGCTTAAGCCAGAAATCGCCATCACTAGTCAAGAGTCCATTACCCAAATATTTAGAAAGATAAATCGATTGGAATTTTGACTTATTATAGTTCTTTTGATTTTTAACCAAAATGTACTGCGCAATTTCGTTGTCTCTGGACAAAATAATATATTTTGAAAGACCAATTCGAATAGAAAAAGAATCTCCTAGTTTTTCAAAATATCTTTTATGAAACGGAATCGGATTTCTACGAACACCTTCGGCATCCCTAAAAAATCGGATTATCGATAATTTATCAGGGTAAGTATATTTTACATTATTGGACATAACAATTAAAATAAACCTCCTTGAATATTAGTGTTTATCTTTCCTAAATGTTTATAAGCTTTATCGGTAACTTCACGTCCTCTTGGAGTACGCATAATAAATCCTTCCTGAATTAAAAATGGCTCGTAAACTTCTTCAATCGTTTCGCTGCTTTCAGAAACTGCAGTCGCTAAAGTAGACAGCCCGACTGGACCTCCTTTGAACTTATTAATAATGGTCAGCAAGATTTTATTATCCATTTCATCCAAACCATGTGCGTCAACATTTAATGCTTTGAGTGCATATCTTGAAATTTCAATATCAATTCTTCCGTTTCCTTTGATCTGGGCAAAATCACGAACTCTTCGTAAAAGAGCATTCGCAATACGCGGTGTTCCACGACTTCTTCCTGCAATTTCAATTGCGGCTTCCAAATCAATTGGCATTTTTAAAATAGAAGCACTTCGTTCGACAATTGTTGTCAAAAGTTCTGTAGTATAATATTGGAGTCTGGAAGAAATACCAAAACGAGCACGCATCGGAGCAGTTAAAAGTCCCGACCGAGTTGTGGCTCCAATCAATGTAAAAGGATTTAAATTAATCTGAACTGTTCTTGCATTTGGTCCCGATTCGATCATAATATCGATTTTAAAATCCTCCATTGCCGAATATAAGTACTCTTCAACAACAGGGCTTAAACGGTGAATCTCATCAATAAACAAAACATCTCTTTCATCAAGATTTGTAAGCAATCCGGCTAAATCACCCGGTTTATCCAAAACAGGACCAGAAGTAATTTTAATACCCACTTCAAGTTCATTAGCCAAAATATTTGCAAGTGTTGTTTTACCAAGACCAGGAGGTCCATGAAATAAGGCATGGTCAAGAGCTTCACCTCTTTGGTTAGCCGCCGCAACAAATACTTTTAAATTTTCTAAAACCTGATCTTGTCCTGCAAAGTCATCAAAGGACAGCGGACGTAATTTCTTCTCAAGATCAAATTCTTCAGAATTGTAACCTTTTGTAGTGGGATCTAAATTCTCATTCATTTTACAAAGATATAGAAACTAATCAGTTTGTAAAACAGATAAATTTTAAATTAAAATCCAAATAACAAATTCAATACTTAGAAAATATATTGACCTTTTTATTTCTCATTTGTAATTTTTCTAAAACAAAAAAGACCATCTTTTCAGATGGTCTTTGTAATATTATTTTAGTGGTGTAAAACTTCTTCACCTTCTTTCATTGGTACATTTTGAGGAACAAAATCTACATCATGATTTGGGTTACTATAGTCATACGGCCAACGATATACGTGAGGAATTTCACCTGGCCAGTTTCCATGAATATGTTCTACTGGTGTAGTCCATTCTAGAGTTGTAGATCTCCAAGGATTCTGAACTGCTTTTTTACCGTAGAAAATACTGCTAAAGAAGTTGTATAAGAATACTAATTGGAATGCACCTCCTACAAGAGCGAATGTTGTAATTAAAACATTCACATTTTGTAAATCATCAAATAATGGGAAGTTCGTGTTTGTATAATAACGTCTTGGTAAACCTGCTAATCCGATGAAGTGCATTGGGAAGAAAACTCCATAAGCACAAACCGCTGTAATCCAGAAGTGAATATAACCTAAGTTTTTATTCAACATTCTTCCGTACATTTTAGGGAACCAGTGGTAGATACCAGCAAACATTCCATAAAGTGCAGAGATACCCATTACTAAGTGAAAGTGAGCAATTACAAAATAAGTATCGTGAACGTTAATATCTAAAGTACTATCTCCTAAAATGATCCCTGTTAAACCTCCAGTGATGAAAGTAGAAACCATTCCGATAGAGAACAACATAGCTGGGTTAAACTGTAAGTTACCTTTCCATAAAGTTGTGATCCAGTTAAATGCCTTTACAGCAGATGGAATCGCAATCAATAAAGTTGTAAATGTAAATACAGAACCTAAGAATGGATTCATTCCTGAAATAAACATGTGGTGACCCCAAACGATAGTTGACAAGAATGCAATTGCAAGAACTGACATAATCATCGCTCTATATCCAAAGATTGGTTTACGAGAGTTTGTAGCCATAATTTCAGAAACAAGACCCATCGCTGGTAAGATTACGATGTAAACCTCAGGGTGACCTAAAAACCAGAATAAGTGCTCGAACAATACAGGAGAACCTCCTTGGTAGTGTAAAACTTCTCCAGCAATATAGATATCAGATAAGAAGAATGAAGTACCAAAACTTCTATCAAAGATCAATAATAAAGCTGCAGATAATAAAACTGGGAACGAAATAACACCAATAATAGCTGTTACAAAGAAAGTCCAGATTGTAAGAGGAAGTCTAGTCATAGACATTCCTTTTGTTCTTAAGTTAAGAACTGTAACAATATAATTTAAAGATCCCATCAAAGATGATGCGATGAATATTGCCATAGATACTAACCATAAAGTCATACCTGTACCAGATCCAGGGATCGCTTGAGGCAAAGCACTTAATGGAGGATAAATTGTCCATCCAGCAGAAGCAGGACCTGCTTCAACAAATAAAGAACATAACATTATTACAGCTGATAAGAAAAACAACCAGTATGAAATCATATTCATAAATCCAGAAGCCATATCTCTCGCTCCAATTTGAAGTGGAATAAGTAAGTTACTAAAAGTTCCACTTAAACCAGCCGTTAGTACAAAGAATACCATGATAGTACCGTGAATTGTAACTAAAGCCAGATAAATATCGTTTGCCATTACACCATCAGGTGCAAATTTATCTCCTAATAAAACATTAAATATCTTGAAAGACTCTTCCGGCCACGCTAACTGCATTCTAAATAATAAAGACATCGCAATACCAATGATTCCCATAATAATACCAGTAATCAAGTATTGTTTAGCAATCATTTTGTGGTCTATACTAAAAATATATTTAGTAATAAACGTGTCTTTATGATGATGTTCGTGCTCGTGATCGTGTCCGTGATCGTGATCGTGCGCTTCTGCTGACATATATGTGTACTTTAAATTTTCTAAATTAATTATTTCATCGCAACTTTAGCTACAGCTGCTTTTACAGTATCCACTACTGCTTTTACAGTATCGATTACTTTTGCAGCAGAGTCTGCAGTTGGTGCAGCTCCTTCAGCTGGTTTTTCAGCAGCCGCAGCCGCTTTAATATCTTGAGCTAAAGTAGTTTTTTCGCTTAACCATTTTTTGTAATCTTCTGGACTATCAACAACTACTTTCATTTGCATATTGTAGTGTGAAGCTCCACAGATTTTATTACATAATAATAAATAATCAAATGTATACGGATCTAAAGCTGTACCGCCTTTAGCAACTAACTCAGCACTTTTTTCTGCTCTTAGTTTGTTGATATGTGCAACTTTTTCAACCATAAATGGTAATTCTCTATACTCAGCAGTAGTGTAAGTTGGAACAAAAGCAAACTCCGTTACCATACCTGGAACACAGTTCATCTGTGCTCTAAAATGAGGAAAATAAGCAGAGTGCAAAACGTCTTGAGAACGCATTTTGAAGTGTACTTTTTTTCCTTTAGGAATGTGCAATTCAGAAACTACAATATCGTCTTGAGAGTTTTTATCTGACATATCAACACCTAAAGTATTGACACCTTCGATTAATCTTACGTTAGCTTTTCCTAAAGTATTATCAGCACCAGCGTATCTAGCTGTCCATTTAAATTGCTGTGCATATAATTCAATTTCGATTACATCCTCATCCTTGTCAACAAACATAATGTTATTCCAAGCATACAATCCGTAAAGAATTAAACAAGCCAAAACAACAGAAGGAATAATACTCCAGATTGCTTCTAATTTATTACTATCAGCAAAAAATAACGCTTTTCTATCTTTATGTCCTCTATTTTTAAATGAAAACCAATATAATAAACCTTGTGTGATAAACTGAACAATAAAAATTAAAACCCAAGTAATATTCATTAAGTTGTCTACCAAAAGTCCATGCTCAGAAGCTGGAGTATGAAGTGCTAAACCACCCCATTTTAGTAAACCGTAAATTGTAAATATATATATGAAAGCCAAAAAGCCAAACATAACATATCCCTGAACATTATTATCATTATCTGATGCAACTTGTGAATCGTCCGAAGATGCTCCTACCTGCGTAAGATCAAATATCTTCGTCAATTGCCACAATGCAATTGCTAATAAAACTAAAACTATAATTACCAACAAACTTGTCATCTGTTTACTTCTTTAAATATTAATAATGAAAATGTTTACTCTCTTCAATGAAAGGATTTCTTTTTGCTAACAGAGGAGCTTTAGTAAGTGCTGTAAACACGGCAAATATAAATAAACCTAAGAAGAAAAGAATAGATGCAATTTCAGGAACTCCAATAAACCATTTATCTCCAACCGTAGCAGGCATAATCATATTAAAGAAATCTACATAATGACCTAATAAAATTACAATACCAGCCATTACTACTACCCAATTAAGACGTTTGAAATCTGTATTAATTAAGATTAATAATGGGAAAACAAAGTTCATAACTACAGCTCCGAAGAATGGTAAATTATATAACTGAATTCTAGTAACAAAATAAGTTACCTCTTCAGGAATATTAGCATACCAGATCAACATAAATTGAGAAAACCATAAGTAAGTCCAGAAAACACTAATACCAAACATAAATTTAGCTAAATCATGAATGTGACTAGTATTCACATATTCTAAATAACCTTTAGATTTAAGGTAAATTGTTACTAAAGCAATTGTTGTAATTCCACTTACAAAGAAAGAAGCAAATACATACCATGCAAACAAAGTACTAAACCAGTGAGGATCAAAAGACATAATCCAGTCCCAAGACATAATAGACTCAGAAACAATAAAGAATACTAAAAATCCTGCTGATTGTTTGAAATTCTTTTTATAGTTTAAATCATCATTAGCTTCATCTTGAGCTAAACAGTTTTTTCTAGAAAAATGACGGTATAAGTTCCATCCTAATAAAAAGATAGCAGCTCTAACGATCCAAAAAGGAAAGTTTAAATATCCGTGTTTACCAGCAATGATTGCATCATAATTTGGATGTTTAGGATCGGTAACACCTTCTGCCAACCAAACAAAAATATGATTAAAGTGTAAACCGCATAAAACTAAAAGTACAAAAAAGATAACAGACCCCACAGGTAAGTAAGCTGTTATACCTTGCATTACTCTAAATAAAACTGGAGACCATCCAGCCTGAGCTACTTGTTGGATAGCATAAAATGCTAAAACTCCCATAGAAAGCAGCAAGAAGAAAATACAAGCAACATATACCGCCGACCAAGGCTTATTTTGCAATTGGTGCAATACATGCTCTAAATGTTTTTCATGCTCATCTGCACCAGAAACCTTTTCGTGTTCACCACCTTTGTGTGAATCATGTGAAGCTTCAGCCGCAGCTTCGTGATGACCTGCTTCTTTATGAGATGCCTCCGCTTTTTCTTCATGTGCAGCACCATGCGAACCATGTGCGTCTGCAGCTAGTATTTTTTCAACTTCTTGAATATCTTTTGGTGCACTTAAAAAACCATACCCAATTCCTAATAACCCAACGGCCATTAAGATGATAGAAAAAGTTTTTAATTTACTTGAAAATGTATACATATCTATTACGATCAGTTTGTTCAACAATTATAATTGGCTTTTTAGTTTCAGAACATAGTCAGCAACCAACCAACGTTCGTGAGCACTTAATTGATTTGCATGTGAACCCATTGCATTTAAACCATAAGTCTCAACGTGAAAGATACTTCCTTCAGTGATTTCTCTGTCTTTATAGCTAGGTACTCCAAGAAATTTTTCTCTTTCAACCAATTTACCTTTACCGTTACCAGTAGCACCATGGCAGCTAATACAGTAAATTTCGAAAAGTTCTTTTCCTTTTCCAGAATTTCTTTCGATAGAATCCAAAGGAGATTTTAAATTAGCTTTTGCCAATTCGTAACCTGCAGTTGAATTTTCATACTCATAAGGTTCAAAACCTCTATTGATAGTTCCTGCAACAGGAAGCTGTCCCTCTTTTCCTCCTTTAAATATTTTTGCTTCTGTATAAGGCTCATAAGCCACAGATTCATACATATTTGGAAAATACTGATAGTTTGGCGCCGAATTATTGTGGCAAGATGAAACTAAAATAGTTATACCAACTAAAAGTGTTATTTTATATATCCTTTTCATAGCTACAATTAATTCTTTTCTATTACTTTAACTTCAACAGCTCCTGTTCCTTCAAAGAAAGAAACTAACTCTGCTTCGTTATCATTTACCGCAACTTCCATTAAGAAGTGATCATCAGTTGTTCTTACATCTGGATTTTCTGCTTCTTTAAAAGGCCATAATCTACTTCTCATATAGAAAGTAATTACCATTAAGTGAGCTGCAAAAAATACTGTCATTTCAAACATAATCGGCACAAAAGAAGGCATATTCTGAATGAAACTGAAGCTTGGTTTACCGCCAATATCTTGAGGCCAGTCGTGAATCATGATGTAACTCATCATTGTCGTAGCAACAGAGATACCCACACATCCATATAAGAAAGCACATATTGCTAATCTAGTTGGCGCTAATCCCATAGCTTTATCCAATCCGTGAACTGGGAATGGAGTAAAAACCTCTTCAATATGATGATGTGCAGCTCTAGTTTTCTTTACTGCATCCATCAAAATGTCATCGTCATTATAAATGGCGTATATAACTTTATTACTCATGATGTGAATCTTTATTTGCTCTTTCTCTAATGTAATTATCTCCTGTTCCTTTCAAAATTGTTTTAACCTCTGCCTGAGCAATTACAGGGAAAGTTCTTGAATACAATAAAAACAATACGAAGAAGAAACCAATTGTTCCGATGAAAATTCCAATATCAACAAATGTTGGTGAGAACATTGTCCAAGAAGATGGAAGGTAATCTCTATGTAAAGAAGTAACAATAATTACGAATCTTTCAAACCACATACCGATGTTTACCACAATCGAAATGATAAATGAGAACATAATACTAGTTCTTAATTTTTTGAACCACATAAACTGTGGAGAGAACACGTTACAAGTCATCATAGACCAGTAAGCCCACCAGTAAGGTCCTGTTGCTCTATTTAAGAATGCATACTGCTCATACTCTACACCAGAATACCAAGCTACGAATAACTCAGTGATGTAAGCTACACCAACAATAGATCCAGTGATCATGATAATGATATTCATTAACTCAATATGTTGTAATGTAATGTATGCTTCAAGATTAGAAACTTTTCTCATAACGATCAACAATGTATTTACCATCGCAAATCCTGAGAATACCGCTCCAGCAACGAAGTATGGAGGGAAAATTGTTGTATGCCATCCTGGAATTACAGAAGTTGCAAAGTCCATAGATACAATTGTGTGTACAGAAAGTACAAGAGGAGTAGCTAAACCAGCTAATACTAAAGATACCTCTTCAAATCGCTGCCAGTCTTTTGCTCTACCACTCCATCCAAAACTTAAGATAGAATAAACTCTTTTGTTAAATGGAGTTATAGCTCTATCACGAAGCATTGCAAAGTCAGGTAATAAACCAGTCCACCAGAAAACCAATGATACTGAAAGATAAGTAGAAATCGCGAATACGTCCCAAAGCAATGGTGAGTTAAAGTTTACCCATAAAGATCCAAATTGATTTGGAATAGGTAATACCCAGTATGCTAACCATGGACGACCCATGTGAATAATTGGAAATAAACCCGCTTGTACTACAGAGAAAATGGTCATAGCTTCCGCAGAACGGTTAATAGCCATTCTCCAACGCTGACGGAAAAGTAATAATACGGCAGAAATTAATGTTCCGGCGTGACCAATACCTACCCACCAAACGAAGTTAGTGATATCCCAAGCCCAACCAACTGTTTTATTTAATCCCCATGTTCCGATACCGGTAGATACGGTGTAAATTATACAACCTAACCCCCAAAGGAAGGCTACTAATGCGATTGTAAATACAATCCACCATTGTTTATTTGCAGGTCCTTCAACAGGCGCTGCCACATCTACAGTTACATCGTGATAAGTTTTATCACCTATAACTAAAGGTTTTCTAATGGGTGCTTCGTAATGAGACGACATAATCCTTTATATTGTTTCTTAATTAATAATTTTTCTAAGTATTTCTAACTTTTACATGATAGAAAACATTTGGTTTTGTACCCACATGCTCTAATAAGTGATAAGCTCTATCGCTTTCAGCAAGTTTAGCAACTTCACTTTCTTTATCATTTACGTCTCCAAAGATCATAGCTCCAGAAGAACAAGCAGCAGAACAAGCAACAGCATTGTTAAACTCATCTTTTGCTACTACTCTGCCTTCACGTTTAGCCTGAAGGATAACAGCTTGAGTACTTTGGATACAGAAAGAACATTTTTCCATAACACCACGAGAACGAACGTTTACGTCTGGGTTTAATACCATACGACCTAAATCGTCATTCATATGATAATCGAATTCACTGTTTTTGTTGTACAAGAACCAGTTGAAACGACGAACTTTGTAAGGACAGTTGTTTGCACAGTAACGAGTACCAACACATCTGTTGTAAGCCATATGGTTTTGACCTTGACGACCGTGAGATGTAGCTGCTACAGGACAAACTGTTTCACATGGTGCGTGGTTACAGTGTTGACACATTACCGGCTGGAATGCTACTTGTGGATTATCTCCTGGTTTTTCCATTTCATTAAATGTAGATAATGAACTTGATAAACCTGCGATTCCTTCTTTTCTTTCGTTATCACCTTCAAAAGTACTTTCAGAAGAATAGTATCTGTCGATACGCAGCCAGTGCATATCACGGCTTCTTCTTACCTCTGCTTTACCAACAACAGGAACGTTATTTTCTGCGTGACACGCAATAACACAAGCTCCACATCCTGTACAAGCATTTAAGTCGATTGAAAGGTTGAAGTGGTGACCAGTTGAACGATCAAATGATTCCCATAAATCTACAGTTGTAGCTTCAACTTCTTGGTGATCTAAAGATACCATTGGTTTTTCGTTCCAATGTTCAGCATCCTCAGAATTGAATACTTTTAAAGTAGTTTCTTTGATGATATCACCTCTACCCATTAACGTTTTCTGACCTTGAACACAAGCAAACTCATGCTCTCCTGCAGCTTTCGCTATAGAAACAGATTGAACTCCATTGAAACCTTTATATAAAGCGTAAGCGTTTAAACCTACCTGCATTTCTTCTTTTAAAGCCGCTTTACGACCATAACCAACTGCTAAACCAATAGTTCCTACAGCTTGACCTGGCTGAACAATAACTGGAACATTTTCCAATTTAGTTCCATCAGCGATAGTAATAGTAGCATAGCTACCATTTAAACCTCCGTTTGCAACAATTTCATTAGAAAGACCTAATTTCTTAGCATCAGCATTCGAAACTGTAACGTAATTATCCCAAGAAACTCTTGTAATTGGATCTGGAAACTCTTGCAGCCAAGGATTGTTTGCTTGTTGTCCGTCACCCATACCTGTTTTAGTATACAATACTAATTCAAATTCTCCTGTAGATTTAGATTTTGAAAGCGCATTTGCAGCACTTGCAGCATCAATAGATCCTCCAGCTAAAGCAGTTGATCCCACTACGAAAACACCGTCGTGTAATACTTTGTTCCAAGAAGATCCTACTGTGAATACAGCTGAATTAGCTTTTAAATAATCATAAAAAGTACCAGCAGCACCATTTAATGATAATAAAACATCTTGAAATTGTTTTGTATTGAAAATAGGACGAATAGTTGGCTGTGTTAAACTGTAAGTTCCTTTTGTAATTTCTACATCACCCCAAGACTCTAAATAATGAGGAGCTGGCGCAGCAACTGTAGAAATAGAAGCTGTTTCATCTTCTTTTAACGCAAAAGTAACAGAAGTTTTAACTTTTTTCAATCCAGATACGAAAGCAGCTGAATCAGCTAAAGTATAAACCGGGTTAACACCGCTCATAATTAATGTATGAACACTTCCAGCGTTTAAATCTTTTATTAATTGAGTAACAGCCGCATTAGAACCTTTTCTAATTTGTCTTGCTCCTGCAGTAGTAAAAGCTTCACTAGCCAATGCTTGGTTGATCGCTAAAACTAATAATTGAGCATTTTTATCTTCAATTCCAGATACTAAAACTGCTTTTGAACCAGCAAGTTTTAATTGTTGAGCAGCTTTTACAGCTTCGTCTTTAAACTTAGCATCCAAAGTTACAGGAACAGAAGCACCTACTACAATGTTATATATTTGAACTAAAGCTTGTTTTTGATCTGCTGTAGTCATTGGAACACGCTTATCAGCACCTGCTCCAGATAAAGTCATATTTGATTCAAATTGAATATGACGAGATATTACTTTTGAACCTTGAGGCCCAGAAGGAATTCTACCTTTTGCATATCCAGCATCGTATCCACCACCTTGCCAATCTCCTAAGAAATCAGCACCTACAGATACAATTAAAGAAGATTTAGAAAAATCATAATCCACTAAAGCTCTTTCTCCGTAAGCAGCTTCAAAAGCATCTAACGCTTCAGATGAAGAAACTGCATCATACACAACGTGCTTAGCATTTGGATTTTTAGCAATGAATTCTGCTATTAATTTTTCTGTAGAAGGACTAGCCAATGTATTAGTTAATAATACCACTTGTTCTCCTTTTGCTTTTGCATCTGCTAAACTTGATTTGATTTTCAAATCAACAGCTGACCAGCTGCTGTCTTTTCCATCAACTTTAGGTTCTTTCAAACGACCACTATCATATAATCCTAAAATAGATGCATGAATTCTAGCGTTCGCAGAGAATTTAGCTCCAGCGATTGTATTGTTTTCAATTTTAATTGGACGACCCTCACGAGTTTTAACCAAAAGATTAGCAAAATCAAAACCATCAAATACTGTAGTTGCATAATAATCTGCAACACCAGGAATGATTTGTTCTGGTTGTAATACATAAGGGATAGACTTGTGAACAGGACCTTCGCAGGCAGCTAAAGTAACAGCTGCAGTACTAAACCCTACGTACTTTAAAAAGTCACGACGTGAAGTTCCAGATGTAGCTAAAGCATCAGCATTACCTAAAAACTCATCAGTTGGAATTTCTTCAACGAATTCGTTATTTCTAAGCGCCTCAACAATAGAGCTATTTTCTAGCTCTTCAACACTTTTCCAGTATTTTTTGTTTGATGACATTGTATATAAATATTAAAATCTTAATAATTCGATTAATAGTGGCATTTACCGCATTCTAAACCTCCCATTTGCGCTGCAGTTAATTTCTCTACACCGTATTTTTTAGAAAGTTCAGCATGAATTTTGTCATAGTAAGCATTACCCTCCATCTTAACATCAGTTTTTCTATGGCAATCAACACACCATCCCATTGTTAATTTAGAGTACTGCTTCATGATTTCAAATTCCTGCACTGGACCGTGACAAGTTTGACATTCAATTCCAGCAACAGAAACGTGTTGTGAGTGATTGAAGTAAACAAAGTCAGGTAAGTTGTGAATACGAACCCATTTTACAGGCTGTGTTTTTCCAGTATAAGCTTGTTTAGTCTTATCCCATCCAACAGCATCATATAATTTTTGAATCTGCGCATCGTAGAATGCTTTGCTGTATTCAGCAGTAGCAGTAGTTTCTGCAACTTCTGAAATGTTTTTATGACAGTTCATACAAACATTTAAAGAAGGAATACCAGCAGTTTTACTTACACGTGCAGCAGAGTGGCAATATTTACAATTGATTTCGTTATCACCAGCGTGAATTTTGTGCGAATAATGAATTGGCTGAATTGGCTCATAATTCTGATCTACACCTACTTGCATTAAGTATCCATAAACAAAATAACCACTTGCCAAAAGCAAAAATATTGCAGTAACTAAAACTAAAAATTGATTTCTAGCAAAAGCTTTCCAAATTGGAAGTCTAGCTTCTTTTGGCGCTACTTCAATACCGTTTTTGTTTGCCACTTTAGTTAATACTTTGTTCACCATGAACAACATAACAACCAAGATAGCCATTACAAGAGCAAGAGCTCCTAAAATAATATTGTTTGAAATTCCACTTCCTTCTGCCTGAGGACCAGTTGGCAATGTAGCAGTAGTTCCAGCAGGAGGCGCAGCTTTCTCTTCAGAAGTATAAGCTATAATATTATCAATATCTCCTTCAGACAATTGAGGAAACGAAGTCATTACTGCTTTGTTATTTTCCTCAAAAAGTTTAACAGCAACAGCATCACCTGACTTAATCATGTCAGAACTGTTATGCACCCACTTGTAAATCCAAGCCATATCATGCTTTGCAGCAACGCCTCGTAAAGCAGGCCCTGTTGATTTAGCATCTAATTTGTGACATGCAGCGCAATTTGCATTAAAAAGTTCCTTCCCTTTTACTGGATCACCGCCTCCTGCAGCTGGAGCAGCAGCCGCAGCTTCAGGCGCCGCCGGAGCAGCAGCTTCTTGAGCAAATGAAGTTAGGGAGAAAATTAACGTCAGCGATAAGCCAAACAGCAATTTTCTTGAGATCGAATTATGGTTACCCACCTTTTTCATATAGTATAAATAATTGTCTACTAATTTTTGGTATGATTTTTTCTGTGTTAAATCACGAAAAATCTATACCCTCTTTTAAAACTTGCACAAAAATACGACTTATGAACTATTCTCAAAACCTTAAAATAGTCTTAAATATCAATTTATATCAATTCTAAATAATATTGAAATTTTACATTCAAACTTTAAATAGTATTTTTGCATAAAAACCATCACATTATGAGAATTTTAAGCCCATCAAAATGTCTTTTACTGACAATTACAACGATTGCTTTCGCGCACAATATTAACGCACAAGACCAAAATTTAACACTGAATCAAGACCCTAAATTTGAGCAACTACTTAACGAGAAACGTAAAATTAACACGTCATTAAGTACAAACGATACTTATAGAATTCAAATCTTTAGCGGTAAAAGTGATGAAGCAAAAAAAACGTTATCAGATTTTAAAAGAGAAAACTCAAACATAGACGGAACAATCATTTTCAGCACACCAAACTATAAAGTCCTAGTTGGTAATTTTAAAACCCGAATCGAAGCTGAGAAGAACTTAATTGAAATTAAGAAAAGATATAAATCTGTTTTTTTACTTAAACCGGGGAAATAAAAACAAAAAAAAGCGAGATTTTAATCTCGCTTTTTTTATCTCCAAAAGTTAATATAAACCTAAAAATTCTATAACTAAGGAGCTTTTTATTCTGTAACTTATCAGTCAATTACCTTGATCCCGGCTGCCATAAAACGTATTTCTTCTTTTGGCTTTGCAATAGCAGCTATTTCTGCCTTAGTTTTTTTAGCATCTTTTGCATAGTGTTTTAGTTCTTCTACTGAGGTTACTTTCTTCTCTGCTTCGCCTTCTAAAACTACATTTTTACCCTTTAATGCTGTTGGAACAAAAAATGCGTAATCTTTCATTTTAACAAAAAATGAGGTTCCATCTTCGGTTTTCAAACTTATCCAACAACCTCTTTTTGGACAAACTCCCGTAACTTCTCCTTTGACCACAACATTTTCTACTTTAGTAGTTGTTTTTAATTTATCATCCAGTTTTTCAACCGAAATGGCATTATTAACTGAAGTACCCGAAATATCCGAACCATAAAAATCCCCCACTAATGCATTACCAGCTGGCGGCGCAGGTTTCTCTACATCTTCTTGAGAAAAACATATTGTAGAAAAACTTAAAAACAAAACAAGAGTGTACATTCCTATTTTCATATTCTATTAATTTAGTTTATTCAAAAATAAGATTAAAATCTAGAATAAAAGTATATTTCTAACAACAAAATCCGACGCCCTATTCAGGAGTAATAAGAACAATTCCAAGTAGTTCTTTTTTAACTTCCTTGAGATCTGCAAGAAATGCTGGGTTAGCAAAAAGAGTTTCAACAGTTGCTTTGCCCATAATTCTTCCCATCTCAACATCACTATGCCAATGTGCATTACAAATTATACGGCTTTCCCCAAAATCATGCCCGCGTTTTAGGATAACCTCTCTATGTTTTGGAAAGATTTCTATCAAAATTAAGGCCCATGCCATACCGACAGCCGCATGCCCAGATGGAAAGGAACCCACTTTTTTCAACACTTCTTCCTGATCAGGGGTACAGGTTTTTTTGTTATTCACAACAAAAGGACGCACACGATTGTAATGATTTTTCGCTGCATATGTCGACAATCCCGCATCTGTCATTACTCTTCTCATAAAGACATAAAGCTTTGGTGTTTTATGTTCATTAATTTCAATTTCCAAAACAGTTCCAAAACATTTGGCCGCGGCAGGAAAGGATAAATCTGCATCGCTGGCTGCTTTTATAAATCGAATCTCATTCTCAGATTCAACAGCTCTTTTTGCATGTTCCAAATCAATTTCATAAGCTGGAGAAGCTATTTCTGGAGGCGGAGACAGCAACACTAAACTATTCGGCATTTCTTCCTCTGTCAAATACCCGTGCAACAAGTCCGGTATCACTGCCCTCAGCTGTTCAACTGTCGTGAATTTAGAAACAACATTATTACGCTTAAAACATTTATAAACAAGCGAATTAATAATCTCAATTATTTTTAATCCCATATCCAACTTTCATCTAATACCCGTTATCGATAAATTACAATCAATAACAACAAAACATTTTTCATCAAATAAACTTTGTACTTATTACTAAAAATGCATTCGGTGCAAAAAAACTTACAACAAAGAAATAAATTTTTAGAGAATCAAAACTATCTGCTTTTCAATATCATGTTTCAAATTATAAATTGCAACATATTTATTTGTATGATCATAAAATATACGAAACAAAAAAAGCCCCAATTTTCATTGGGGCTTTGTATAAAACATTGAACTATTATTTCAATTTCTTTTTGATCGCTACTTCATGGTACGCTTCAATCACATCATTAATTTCGATATCATTAAATCCTTTAATTTGGATACCACAATCATAACCTTTTGTTACTTCTTTAACATCATCTTTGAATCGTTTTAATGCAATCAGATCACCTGTATGCACGACTACTCCATCTCTAATAACTCTAATTTTAGAAGTACGCAATATTTTACCATCAGTAACCATACATCCAGCAATAGATCCAACTTTAGAAATTTTGAAAATCTCACGAATTTCAGCAGTTCCCAAGACTTCTTCTTTCATCTCTGGCGCCAACATTCCTTCCATCGCATCTTTCAAGTCATCGATAGCTGCGTAGATAATTGAGTAGTAACGGATGTCAATTTCTTCCTTATCAGCAAGCTGTCTTGCATTTCCAGCAGGACGAACATTAAATCCGATAATAATTGCATCAGATGCAGAAGCCAGCATAACATCTGTCTCTGTAATTGCTCCAACTCCTTTATGTATAATATTGATTTGTACTTCTTCTGTAGACAATTTAGAGAACGAATCTGATAATGCTTCCACAGATCCATCAACGTCTCCTTTAAGAATTACATTTAATTCTTTAAACTGACCAAGTGCAATACGACGGCCAATTTCATCAAGTGTAATATGTCTTTGTGTACGAACTGATTGTTCACGCATTAATTGAGAACGTTTTGAAGCAATTTGTTTCGCTTCTTTTTCATCTTCAAATACATTGAATTTATCACCCGCAGTAGCTGCACCATCTAAACCTAAAACAGATACCGGAGTAGAAGGACCCGCTTCTAAAACTACATGTCCTCTTTCATCGTGCATTGCTTTTACTTTACCGTGGTGTTTACCAGCCAGCATATAATCTCCAATTTTCAAAGTACCCTGTTGTACCAAAATCGTAGAAACATATCCTTTTCCTTTATCTAAGAATGCCTCAACAACAGTTCCTTGAGCTGCCTTATTTGGATTTGCTTTTAAATCTAAAATTTCAGCTTCTAATAAAACTTTTTCAAGTAATTCTTTTACTCCTGTTCCAACTTTTGCAGAAATATCATGTGATTGAATTTTTCCACCCCAATCTTCAACAAGTAAATTCATACCAGCCAAACGCTCTTTGATTTTATCAACATTTGCATTTGGTTTATCAATTTTATTGATTGCGAAAATAATTGGAACCCCTGCAGCTTGTGCATGAGAAATTGCCTCTTTTGTTTGCGGCATAATATCATCATCCGCTGCAACTACAATAATAGCAATATCTGTAACTTGAGCTCCACGTGCACGCATCGCTGTAAACGCCTCGTGACCTGGAGTATCTAAGAATGCGATTTTTTGTCCATTGTCCAATGTAACACCATATGCTCCAATGTGCTGTGTAATACCTCCAGACTCTCCAGCAATAACATTTTCTTTACGAATATAATCCAGTAAAGATGTTTTACCGTGGTCAACGTGACCCATTACAGTTACAATTGGCGCTCTTGTTACTAAATCTTCTTCTCTATCTTCTACAACTTCAATCGCTTCTTCGATATCTACTGTAATAAATTCTACATCGTAACCAAACTCATCTGCAACGATAGTTAAAGTCTCAGCATCAAGACGCTGATTCATGGTTACCATGATACCAAGAGACATACAAGTTCCAATTACTTTTGTAATCGGCACATCCATCATGATAGCAACTTCACCAACTGTAACGAATTCTGTAACCTTAATAGTCTTACTTCCTTCGTCAAGAGCTCTTTGCTCATCATCAGATTTCTGACGGTGTGTCTCTCTTTTATCTCTTCTATATTTAGCCGCTTTAGATTTTCCTCCTTTACCTTGCAGTTTTTCAAGAGTTTCTCTAATTTGGTTTTTTACTTCTTCTTCTGTAGGCTCAACTTTTGCAACGATTGCCGGACGGTTTCCTTTTACGAAACCTGGTCTTGCACTTCTGTTAGCATTGAATCCTCCCCCTGAATTTTGAGGTCTATTTTGATTCGGAGTTCCAGGCGTATTATTACCTTGAGCTGGTTTTATAGCTCCAGGAGCTCCAGGTTTAGGAGCAATTCTTTTACGCTTATTTTTATTAGCATTATTATTATTTCCAGCTCCAGGAGTACCCGGCTTATTCTGAACCTGCTTAGGATCTTCTTTTTTCTTTTTAGGCTTGTTAAATTGAGATAAATCAATTGTCTGTCCTGTAAGAGTAGTCCCCGTTAATTTTTGATATTGAGTGGTAATAGTTTCTTCAGAAGTAGCAGGATCCAACGAAATTATTGGTTCTTGCGCTGTTTTAGAAACTTCTGTTTTCACCTCAGGCTTTTCAGTAATAACTTTTTCAACTTTCTTTTCCTCTACTTTTTCTGCTGCTGGAGCTTCTATTTGAGGATTTTCTTTTTGAACAGGTTTCTCTACCTGAACAGGAGGAACCACTTTAGGCTCTTCTGTTTTTACAGGTTCCTCAGATTGAGTAGGTACAATTGCAGGCTTTTTTGGATTTAGATCAATTTTTCCAACTTGAACAGGACCGCTTACAACCGCTCTCGCTTTTATAATCTCCTGCTGTTTTTGACGTTCCTCTTCTTGTCTGCGTTTATCTTCAATCTCTTTCTCACGCTCAACACGCAACGCTTCTTTTTCTTTTCTTTTTTCTTCTCCAACCTCTTTAGAAGCCTCTTTGTTCCCCTTATCGCCCGCAAATTGGCTTTGCAGGATATTAAATTCAGCATCAGAAATTTTAGCATTTGGATTTGCATCAATAGCAATTCCCTTATCTTTTAGATAATCAACAGCTCTTTCTAATGAAATATTTAATTCCCTTAAAACCTTGTTTATTCTTATTACTCTCTCTTCAGACATATAACCTTTTTATTATTACCTTTTTCGTTGTGTTGTTAGAGTCGGATATTAATTATCAAACTCTTCTTTTAGTATTTTCATAACATCCAGAATAGTCTCTTCTTCTAGATCTGTTCTTCTTACTAAATCTTCTACCTCTTGTCTTAAAATACTTTTTGCTGTATCCAGACCAATTTTTGCAAATTCCTCAATAACCCATCCTTCGATTTCATCAGAAAACTCTGTTAATTCAACATCGTCCTCGTCTGCAGTAGCACCAGCAATATCTCCTTCTCTGATCACATCAAGCTCATAACCTGTAAGCTGACCAGCTAATTTAATATTATGTCCTCCTCTACCAATCGCTTTAGAAACCTCTTCCAATTTCAAGAAAACTTCAGCTCTTTTATTATCTTCATCAATTTTGATTGAAGAAACTTTTGCAGGGCTTAACGCTCTTGTGATAAACAATTGAATATTATTTGTATAGTTGATAACGTCGATATTTTCGTTTCCTAACTCACGAACAATTCCGTGAATACGAGAACCTTTCATACCAACACAAGCTCCAACCGGATCAATTCTGTCATCATAAGAATCAACCGCTACTTTTGCTTTTTCACCAGGAATACGAACTACATTTTTAACTGTAATTAATCCGTCGAAAACTTCTGGAATTTCCTGCTCAAATAATTTTTCTAAAAACTTCTCTGAAGTTCTAGACATAATAATTTGAGGTTTATTTCCTTTTAATTCAACGCTTTCAATAATTCCACGTACATTATCTCCTTTACGGAAAAAATCTGATGGAATTTGTTTTTCTTTTGGAAGCACAATTTCATTTCCTTCATCGTCCACCAAAATTACAACTCTTGGTCTTACATGGTGCACTTCTGCCGTATAAATATCACCAATAATATCTTTAAATTGTTTATAAAGATTTGTATTATCGTGTTCGTGTATTTTAGATATTAAGTTTTGACGAAGCGCTAAAATAGCTCTTCTTCCTAAATCAATCAATTTTACCTCTTCAGAAACCTCTTCACCAATTTCAAAATCCGCTTCAATTTTTCTTGCTTCTGTTAGCGTAATTTCCTCATTTTCAAAATCAAGATCCTCATCAGCAACAATTACTCTTCTTCTCCATATCTCCATATCTCCTTTATCAGGATTTATAATGATATCAAAGTTATCATCTGAACCGTATTTTTTCTTCAATGCATTTCTAAACACGTCCTCTAAAATTGCCATAAGCGTTACACGATCAATAAGTTTATTGTCTTTAAACTCTGAGAATGAATCGATTAATGCTAAATTTTCCATGCGAATTCTTTAAATTAAAATGTTACTGTAACAATTGCCTCTTTAATTTCTGTATAAGGTATTTGTTGCTCCTTTTGAACTGTTTCTTTTCCTTTTCCTACTTTTTTTGGTTCTCTTGCTTTCCACGACAAAATTATGAAAACATCGTTAGCTTCAATCAATTCTGCTTCAATTTTTTCAGTATTTGTAGTAACAATCAATGTTCTACCAATATTTTTCTTGTATTGTCTTATAAATTTTAACGGAGACCCAACGCCTACTGAGGCCACTTCTAAAGAAAAATCTTGTTCTTCACGATCTAAATTATTCTCTATTGCACGACTGATATCAATACAATCCTGCAACGCCACACCATTATCTCCATCTAAACCTACACTAATTTTAAAAGAATCTGATATCGCCAAGTCAATCAAAAAGATGGACGGCTTCTCTAAAAGAGCCTCATTAATTAGTTCGTTTACTTTTTCTTTGAATGTCATAATTTTATAAAAAGAGGGGACACTTAGTCCCCTCATTATTTAGATTTTAATAAATAACGATGCAAATATAGTGATTTTTTTGTAAATCAAAAAATTACACCACTCTAAAAAAAATTAGTACTTTTATAAAGCATTAAATTGCAAGTCAACCCTTATCACTTAACCTTAAAAACATGAAACGAATTTTAGTCCCTACTGACTTTTCACAACACGCCGAAGACGCTTTAAAAGTTGCCGCACAAATTGCAAAAAAGAACAATTCTGAAATCATTCTTTTACACATGCTTGAGCTCCCAAACCAAATGAGCGACGCCATTACCGGAGGTGCGAGCATACCAGAAACTATGCTTTTTATGAAAAAAGCAAACGAAACTCTTGACGAAATTTCAAACAGACCTTATCTAGACGAAATTGAAGTTTTGGAAATCGTTAAAATGGATAAGCCTATTCACGGAATTACACAAATAAGCAAAGAATATAATATTGATTTAATTATAATGGGATCGCACGGTTCTTCTGGAATAGAAGAATTATTGATTGGATCAAACACAGAAAAAGTTGTAAGAAATTCTGAAATCCCGGTTTTAGTTATCAAAAATGACATCCCTAACTTTAGTGCCTCTAATATTGTTTTTGCTTCTGATTTTTCTGAAGAAACCAAACAGCCATTTGAAAAACTATTAAAATTTGTAAAATTATTCGATTCAAAACTACACTTAGTTAACATCTGCACTCCTAACAGTTTTAAACCAACCCACGAAGCAGAACATACCATTAAAAAATTTGTTTCTGAATTCGGTCTAACGAATTACGAAACCTACATCTATAATGACACTAATATTGAAAAAGGTATTATTAACTTCTCTAACAGCGTCAACACAGATCTAATTGCAATGTGCACGCACGGCCGAACTGGTTTTGCTCATTTCTTTAACGGAAGCATCAGCGAAGGATTGGTAAATCATTCTGTAAAACCTGTTTTGACTTTCAAAATTTAAAACAAACCAAAAATCATATTGAGATCTAAAAAGCCTTTCTTCGGAAAGGCTTTTTTATTACAAAACACTTTTTTTATGAGCTCTTAAACAAAGTTAAGTTGAGCTTTCTAACAAAGTCGACACCGTACTTAATCCTGAACTTTGTCAAATAAAATTCATAATAAAAAAAATCATGAAAACAATTGACAAAATTTACATTAACGGAGCATTTGTAACACCAAAAGGAACGGAATACTTTGATTTAATAAGCCCAACAACAAACCAAAAGCTGGGACAGGTTCGTTTAGGAAATACCGAAGACGCGGTTGATGCGATCGAAGCAGCGAAAGAAGCTTTCAAAAGTTTCTCTCAAACGAGCACAGAAGAAAGAATTGTGTACTTGCAAAATTTAAAAACTTCTATCGAAAAAAGAAAACAAGACTTTATTGACATTATGATAGAAGAATACGGAGGAACCTACCTGTTTGCTGCAACAAGTTTTGAATACATGCTGAAAAGTTTTGATTCAGCAATTCAAATTCTTCACGAGTACTCTTTCACCAAAACAATGGGGATTTCTGAGGTTCAAATGGCACCGGTTGGAGTGGTCGGAATTATAATTCCGTGGAATTCCAGCAATGGCTTTATCTGCGGCAAACTAGCGAATGTTATCGCAGCAGGCTGTACGGCTGTAATAAAACCAAGCGAAATGAGCGCACAGCAAACAGAGCTCATCGCAGCATGTTTTCACGAAGCAGGTCTGCCTAAAGGCGTTTACAATATTGTCAATGGTTTGGGAGATGTGGTTGGAGCAGAAATCAGCAGTAACCCCCATATAGCCAAGATTTCGTTTACAGGTTCAACTGCCGTTGGAAAAATGATCGCAAAAAAAGCGGTCGATACAATGAAAAGAGTGACTCTTGAATTGGGCGGAAAATCTCCAAATATTATTCTTGATGATGCTGATTTATCTAAAGCAATTCCGATGGCACTTAGCGCGGCGTTTATGAACAACGGACAAGCCTGCATTGCCGGAACAAGATTGTTGGTCCCAGAAAACAAATTAAAGGAAGTAAAAAATCTAATTTTAAATATTGCTCCAAATTTTACTGTCGGTGATCCGAAAAACAAAAATACTGTGGTCGGTCCGTTGGTCAGTCAAAAACAATACGATCGTGTTCAAAACTACATTCAATCAGGAATTAATGAAGGCGCGGCAATTCTAGTCGGCGGACTAGGAAAACCTGAAGGCTTAGAAAATGGAAATTTTGTAAAACCTACCATTTTTACAAATGTACACAATCAAATGAAAATTGCCCGTGAAGAAATATTTGGCCCTGTTTTAAGCATTATAACCTACAAATCAGAGGAAGAAGCTGTTGCAATTGCAAACGATACAACATACGGACTTCAGGCTTATGTAAGTTCCGCAAACGAAGACAGAGCCCACAAAATTGCCTCACAAATCAATGCCGGACGCGTTCAAATCAACACTATAAACCATGATCCTTTAGCGCCGTTTGGAGGTTTTAAACAATCTGGAATCGGACGTGAATTTGGAATTTTAGGTTTTGAAGCTTACCTAGAACCCAGAGCACTTATCAGATAATAAAAATAAGAGGTGCAGAAAGTTTACACATAAAACTTTCTGCATCTTTTTGTAATTTTACCCATATGGCAGCAGCAAAAACCAATTCGAAACCACAAATATTATATTCCTGCTATTACGCTAGAAGCCGTGAAGGAGAAAACTTTATTCCCGAACATGTTTTCAGCTATCAAATAGCAGGAGAAATGATCGTCTCTGACGGCAGAACGACAAAAACCTTAAAAGCAGGTGAATACCGTTTCAGCCGAAGAAATCATTTAGCAAAATTTGTAAAAATTCCACCTGAAGGAGGCGAATTCAAAACCATTTCTTTGTTTTTGGATCAGGAAATCCTTCGGGAAATAAGCAACGAATACAATATTGTAAGCGAAAAGAAAATTCAGGGTGACGCCATGTTCAGCTTAAAACCCCATCCATTATACCATTCTTTTATGACTTCACTACAATCTTATCTTGAAGTAGAGCAAAAAGACAACGAAGTTCTTTTTAATTTAAAAATAAAAGAAGCTGTACTCTTATTACTTAAAGTCAATCCAGAACTAAAAGATATTTTATTTGACTTTAATGATCCCGGGAAAATTGACCTAGAAGCTTTTATGAACAAGAATTTTCATTTTAACGTACACCTAAATCGTTTTGCTTATTTAACAGGAAGAAGTCTTGCTACATTTAAGAGGGATTTTCAGAAAATTTTTCAGGAATCGCCAGGACATTGGCTTTTAAACAAAAGACTTCAGGAAGCTTATTATTTAATTAAAGAAAAAGGAAAAACACCGTCTGAAGTTTATATCGATGTCGGATTCGAAGATTTATCACACTTTTCATTTTCATTCAAAAAGAAATTCGGAATCGTTCCTTCTTCACTTTGAATTTAAATTTTAAAAAAAGCTCAATTCAAAATAATGAATTGAGCTTTTTTTGGATGAAAAATCTATTTTTTTTAATCAAATCTTTCCTTGTACTTTTTGAACAAAGTATTCATTACCAAAAGAACTACTCCCACACCTAATAAAACCATAGCCCTGATTAAGAAATCTGCGTTTGACAAATCGAAGAACATTAAACGTATTACACAGACACCTACTAACGATAAGGAAACATAACGGAAATATTTTTCTTTTAAAACAATTCCGAGTATCAGTAACCCCAGAGATTCTAAAATCCAAAAGAAGGTTAAGATACCTTTATCAAATGAGAGATATAAAAACAATCCGATACTAAAAGTAGCAGGGTAAATGATAATACTGTTTTTTAATTTAAAGTCTTCGATGTATTTGTAAATGATAAAAATATACAAGGCCAGCAAGGCGAAAATAATCAGATAAACAAATTCAAATTTAGATTCGTAATAAGTAAAGCTGATAAAAGCTAAATGAAAATTGGCCAGCAGATAATACACAATACTGATCTCTTTCTTATTCCCGATTTTTTTACAATACAGACAAAGATTTAGTATAGCGGTAACAGCCCAAAATACTGGAAGCCATTTGTGCTCTAACTGCGAAAACATAATGATCGAAAGCCAAATGTTTATTACAATCTGATAGTCAATATTTATTGATTTGACAAACTCTTTTTTATTAATCAGAAGCACTAAAACAATTAAAAAAACTATACTAGAAAGCTGCAGAATCCAGTCTAGTACAGCAAAATCATTCATTCCTTTTAAACTATAAAAAACAGAGATCAAAATTGACAGAAGGCTAATTGCCAATACCGATTCTTCTGGAAGTTTTATCTTTTTATACAAAATCAAAACAAAATTTAGGACAGCCAGAAGCATAAATACCGGCGCTAAATACATTAATTCTACTTGAACAAATAACAAGACAATAACCCACAAGTTCTGATTAACCGGCAAAACAGTACTAAACATATCCCCTCCCTCTCTTTTGCTTTTGTTTTGAAGATAGCCGTAAACAAAAGACAATAAAATACTCAATACCTGCGTAGCGTAAAGCACATTATCATTAACCGTATCGAGCCCGTAAACTGCTAGATAAATCGTTAGAACCAATGTCCCCATTAACAAAACAAAAGAATAAATATTGTAACGTTTGATTCTTTCAATTTTTTCAAAGATCCAAAAAGTCATTATTGCTAAAACTCCTAAATAAACCGGAATATATTCAATTTGAATACATGAAAATCCAAACACCAAGGCATTAAAGAGAATAAAATCAGAATTTAAAACACTGAAATTCTTCCATCCAGAAATTGCCTCATTTGATTTGTTTCTGATTTTATCCGCAAATAAAACATACGCTTCGATCACAGAAATCCCAACAGCAACAAATGCTATTTCTATATTACTTAAAAATTGGACGTTGTATAAAAACAGCAAACTTCCAGACAACACAAAAGCGAAGTAAAAAACATAGAGTAAAACCTGGTTTTCAACAGTAAGTGCTTTTCGTTTAAACTGAATCCATAAAAATTCATGATTAAATAAAGCTGTCGCAAACAATCCGAAAATCTGAATAATTGCATAAGGCGTTACATATTTATATAAAAGAGACACTAAAAGCGCATTTACACCAACAATACCAATAGTTTTGACAATAGAATCATTTGTATAAAATAATTTCACAAACCAGTTTAACGCAATTACAGAAACAATTCCGATAGCCAGGGCGATATCTAAATTGGATTTTGGCTCTGTAAGCACCAAGATTACCCCTGCTACAATAGTCAGGAGTAAAAAAACGAATCTTCCAAAATCAAAAGTATTTGTTTTGAATTTGAATCGTAAAGCACACCACAATAAAGCAAAAAACAAAAGAGGAAAATAAAACGAAACGATGATGACATGATACCAGCTTACAAAAAACAATATTGTAAACAGGATCGAGAAAATTCCGTTCAAGCTTAAATCTTTTTTGATAACCAAAGCATCAATCTCCGAAAACTCTTTTTTTACAGAACAAAAAACAGGAATAAACAACGTCATAAATACCATTACAAGCAAAGTCGCAAAAGAGTTTGTGATATAAGTCTGTTCTAAAAAAGGATTGATATGAGACGCAAAAAAGACAAAAGCAAACAAAGACGAAATATGATTAATCCCTAAAAATATTTTATGCAGTAAGGTTTCACCGCCTTTGTAAACAATAAACAAACAAACCAGAACCAAAGAGTACAATGCACAAACAATTATATCATAACCCACTTTCCAATCATTAAGCATAACGATACTTAATGCAAAAAGCAAAAACGAAACCATTCCGTCAAGATTATAAAGCCAGAAAATCTTTTTCTTTCTCGCAAAAAGAGCCGCAAAAAGACAAAGAATTCCTGCAGTAAACAAAACAAATATTTTGATTTTGCTTCCAGTAGAATGCAAAATTAAACCCGACGCAAATAAAACCCAGTTAATCAGATGCGTTGCAAAAGCAATTCGGTCAAAATGAGTATTAGCATAAATATTTCTATACTGCATAACCATACAGCTTAGAGAAACCAAAACAATACCTAGTATGGCAAAAATATTTTGAGAAAGACTCAAAACACTGCTTCCCTGCGTAAACCAAATATCAAATATGATAAAACTCGTAATTACGATCAATAAATGATATTCCCACTTTTCTTTATAAGACAATACAATTCCGGCCGTAGCTGTTAATGACGCAAGTAAAAATGTAATTAAAAGTTTTTCTGGAATCACGCACAAAATCAAGAAACTTAAAATGACGTGAAGCGATAAAAAGGTTTGCTGTTTGATGATATAACCCACATATAAATTGATCGCAATTCCGACTCCGATGAGCGAATAAGCAAGAGGAATATTATTGATAAAGGTGAGCGCCGGAATCTGCGAAGCGCCAAAACAGCCAAACAAAAACAAACTCGCGCCAGCACTGCGAAGCCAAAGCCCGGTTTTAAACCATTTTTCTTTTTTCTTCAAGAAAAAATACGAACCTCCTAAAATCCCAGCATAAAGCCATAGAATCAATATTCTGAACATCGGCGAAACCTTCAATGCAGTATAAATACTCAAGTAACCAATTCCTAAAACCATGATGGCAGTTCCTAAAATTCCAGTCCAATTTTCAATAAACTGCTGTTCCAGCTTTTTCATTAAAATAGAAAAAGCACTTTCTATGAACACTTCTTCTTCCTTAACTACAGGCTCAGAAATTACTACTTCTTCACGAACAGGTTCTTTTTCAACATAAGCAGCCACCTCTTCTGCTTCTTTTTCTTCGACATTTCCCTTCTCTAATACAGGATTTGTTTGTGCTTCAAAACTAAAAACAGATTTCTCAACAGGTTCCTCGATCGTATTTTTTTCTTCCTGTACAGAATAATCAACAACACTTACAGCTGGCGGAACAATTGGAACAGCTTCTTCTATGGATTCTGAGACGATTCCAATTTGATCAATTTGAGAAATGATCTTTTCTGCAGCAAAATCGGGTTGTGCTATTTGTTTTTTGATTTCCTCAATTTCTTTTTTCAAAGAATCAAAATCAGCTTTATTTTTTTTAAAAAGCGATTCTAGATACTCATTTTCATGTTTTAATTTCGAAAAATTATTAAACAAAACAACAATACCTATCAGCATTCCAAAAAGGAAAAAATTCTCCATAGTTTATTTTTTGAACGGCTAATGTAAGAATTCTGAGTTAATATAAACGAGTAAATAAAACTTTACGCCTTATGATTAAGTTTGAGAGACATCAGCAACTGTTGATGCTAAAAGAATTTGAATTTAGAATTCCTAAGTTTGGAATTTAAAAAGTTCAGCCATAAAAAAAGCCTCTCATTTCTGAGAGGCTTTATGTTGGTCTACTAGGACTCGAACCTAGAAAGACTGCACCAAAAACAGTTGTGTTACCATTACACCATAGACCAGCAGTGCTGTTAAGCGGGTGCAAAATTAGAACTTTATTTTAGTTATGCAAATTTTTAAGGAAAGTTTTTTGCATAAAAAAAGCCTCTCATTTCTGAGAGGCTTTATGTTGGTCTACTAGGACTCGAACCTAGAAAGACTGCACCAAAAACAGTTGTGTTACCATTACACCATAGACCAGCAGTGCTGTTAAGCGAGTGCAAATTTAAAGCTTTATTTAGTTTGTGCAAACTTTTTGGCCAAAAAAAAACATTTTTTTTGTTCTTTTTTACTTAAAAAACTCCGCTATCAACCAAAACACCTCATAAACAACACATTACTTTTTGCAGATAGTTTTTTAGAATTTTATGTTAATGGTCGTTTCTTTACATAAAAAAACATTTTCTTTGTAGAATCGAAAATATTCAAATTTTTAACACCTAAATATGGCACAATTCAATTTCAATAAATGGAATACAATTATTGGTTGGTTTGCATTTGCAATCGCTTTAATCACTTATACATTAACTGTTGAACCTACAATGAGCTTTTGGGATTGCGGCGAATATATCGCCACAGCAGCTAAACTAGAAGTAGGACACCCTCCGGGAGCACCGCTCTACCAGATGATGGGAGCATTCTTTGCAATGTTTGCGATAGACGCACAACATGTAGCGCTGATGGTTAATATGATGTCTGTTTTTTCTAGCGCATTTACCATATTATTTATGTTTTGGTCGTCTTCTATGATCTTAAAAAAGATTGTAGGCCGTTTTTCTGAAATTGATCAAAACAACTCTATTGTTATTTTAGGAAGCTCTTTTGTAGGCGCCTTAGCTTATACTTTTTCTGATAGTTTCTGGTTTAATGCTGTTGAAGCCGAAGTTTATGCAATGGCTTCTTTATTAATCGCATTACTTTTCTGGCTTGGACTGCGTTGGGAACAAGACATGGACAAACCAAAAGGAAACAAATGGCTTTTGATTATTTCATTGGTAATCGGACTTTCTTTTGGAGTACACTTCATGGCTCTTTTAACGATCCCTTCTATCGGATTTTTATATTACTTCAAACACTATGAAAAAGTTACCATTAAAAACTTCATTATTGCCAATTTGGTAGTTGTTGGTATTCTTTTATTTATTTTCATATTGCTATTACCATTAACGATGGCGTTCTTTGGTAAAACCGAAATTTTTATGGTAAACAACATGGGACTTCCTTTTAATTCAGGAACTATCTTTGTGGCTTTGTTGTTTATTGCTTTCTTTTATTTTGGATTAAAATACACCAAACAAAAAGGTTTAATATTTTACAATACCATTATCCTTTGTATTTTGTTTATCCTTATTGGTTTCTCAACCTGGATGATGTTACCTGTTCGTGCAAATGCCAATACTGTTATTAACGAAAATAAACCGTCTGACGCGACCGAGGTTTTAGCCTATTATAATCGTGAACAATACGGCGCAAACCCTTTATTGTACGGACCTCAGTATACAGAGTATTTTGCTGGACTTGATGCTAAAACACCTTATTTAGACAAAAAACCAAACTACGAAAGAGATTATAAAACTGGTAAATACATCATTACCAATAATTACAAAAATGCAGAACAAAACTCTGACGACAATCAGAAAGCGTTTTTGCCAAGAATGTGGAGTACCGAAAACGGCCATATTCAAAACTATATCAACTTTACAAATCCTCCAAAATTCAGAATTAATCCGAACTATAATTATGAAGATGATTTGGCTAAATACGGAATTGATCCGAGCCAGTTAAATGAAGAGGAGTACAATAAAGCAACAGCACAATTACGTAATGAGGTTGAAAAGACTGTTTCTGAATTCAGAAAAGCTTTTGCTCAAAAACAAATTGACAACGAAGGCTACATGAAATTCTTGAAAAGCTACGGTGATTATTTAATTATCGAAAAGCCTGCTACAATTGATAACTTCGCTTTTATGTTTGAATATCAATTCGGATATATGTATTGGAGGTATTTAATGTGGAACTTTGTTGGTCGTCAAAGTGATGTTCAAGGTAAATACGACAATCTTGACGGAAACTGGATCAGCGGTATCAAGCCTTTAGATTCTATTCATTTAGGATCTCAGGATAATTTACCTGATGATGTCTTAAACAATAAAGGACGTAATGTTTACTATTTCCTTCCGTTTATTTTAGGTTTAATCGGGATAATGTATCATGCAAACAAAGATTTAAAAAGCTTTTATGTACTGCTTGCTTTATTCTTGTTTACCGGAATTGCTTTGAAAATATATTTAAACGAAAGACCTTTTGAACCTCGTGAAAGAGATTATGCGCTTGTGGGTTCTTTCTATGTCTTTGCAATTTGGATTGGTTTTGGAGTATACTCTTTATATGAAAGTTTTCAAAAATATGTTGCGCCAAAAATTGCCGGACCGGTTATTATTGCCGGAAGTTTATTGGCTGCTCCTATTTTAATGGCTTCACAAAACTGGGACGACCACGATAGATCTGGAAGATACACTGCTGTTGCAATGGCAAAAGCGTATTTAAGTTCTTGTGATAAAGATGCCATTTTATTCACCATCGGGGACAACGACACCTTCCCGCTTTGGTACGCACAAGAAATTGAGCATTTTAGAACAGATGTTAAAATCGTAAATACGAGTTTATTCATGACGGATTGGTACATTGATCAAATGAAAGCCAAATCTTATGAGTCTAACCCGCTTCCTATTTCGTTTACACACGATCAATTTGTAGGAGATAAATTGGATTATGTAGTATATATCCAGAAAATTGATACTCGTTGGAATATCAATGATTTTATTGATTTTATTAAAAATCCTAAATCAACAGTTGGTTTACAAAATGGACAAACTATTCATTTTTATCCAACAAATAAAATCAGAGTGAACATTGACAAAAATACGATCATTAAGAATAAGGTTGTAAATCCTAAATACAATGATTCTATTGTTCCGTACTTAGACATTGACATTAAGGGAGGCGCATTGTACAAAAACCGCTTAATGATGCTGGATATTTTAGCTAATAACAATTGGAAAAGACCAATTTATTTTAGCGGAGGTGCCTTTGACGATGAAGATTATTTATGGTTGAAAAATTACCTGCAGTTAGATGGAATGGTGTACAAATTGGTTCCTGTTAAAAATGTTCCTTCAAAAGATGGAGGACCAATGGATATGGGGCAGATTGATGCTGATAAAATGTACGACATTGTAATGAAATGGGATTGGGGTAACAGCGAAAGCGATAAAATATACCACGATCCAGAAACCAGACGTAACAGCATTACGTACCGTACTAATCTTTCTCGATTAATGGATCAACTTATTGCGGAAGGCAAAATCGATAAAGCTAAAAATGTAATTAACCTGGCTGTTACTAAACTGCCTTTAGACAAATTTGGTTACTATTCTTTAGTTGAGCCTTTTGCTAACGGATATTACAAGGTTGGAGAAACTGCTAAAGCTCATGATTTATTGAATAAGCTGGTTGAGAAGTACAAGCAAAACTTAAATTATTACAGCACTCTTCCTCCAACTGACCAAACTGATCTGGCAATGGACATTATTACAGACATTGAACGTTACAGAAGTTTATTGCAGGTAATGCAGAAAAACAATGACAAAGCGTTTTACGACCAGCATAAAAAAACTTTTAATACTTATGTAAATGTTTTTGAGCGTTTTGGACGTGAAAAAGAATAATATACGAAATTTTTAATGATTAAAAAAATGCGGCGCTTTTTGATAAATAGCGCCGCATTTTTTATTTTTACATAACAAGATAAATCAATTCAAAATGGGCTTTTATTGGGTAAAAACGAATTCATTTATAAAAAGGGTATTTTCTAAATATTGTTGGGACATTCCTAATAATGAAAAGAAAATATACCTCACTTTTGATGACGGCCCTACTCCAGAAATTACAGACTGGGTTTTATCTGAATTGAAAAAATTTGATGCAAAAGCTACCTTTTTCTGCATCGGAAAAAACATTAAAGCCAATCTCGCTTTATTCGAAAAACTAATTACCGACGGACATTCAATAGGAAACCACACGATGAATCATGTAAATGGATGGAAAATCCATACAGATGATTATATCGAAAATGTAAAAAACTGCGCTGCAATTTTAGAAAAACAAGAAAAAACACCGCAAGGCTTATTATTCCGTCCTCCGTACGGAAAAATCAAAAAAGCACAATCTAAGGTGCTTAGAAAATTAGGCTATAAAATTGTAATGTGGGACGTTTTAAGTGCCGACTTCGATCAAAGTATTACTCCCGAAAAATGTTTGGAAAACGTAACCAAGAATGTAAAATCCGGCAGTGTAATTGTTTTTCATGACAGTATTAAAGCTTCTCCAAATTTGAGATTTGCTTTACCAAGAACACTGCATTTTTTAAAAGAAAACGGATATCAATTTGACATTATTCATTAATAATATCAAACAAAAGAAGTTATTTTAAACGCTGAATTGATCTTGAACAATTCCAATAATAGTATTAGCATCAAGCTCTCCAGACTGTCTCCAAATCATCTGCCCTTCTTTATAAATCATTAAAGTCGGAAGTCCTTTTATACGAAGTGCTTCTGCCAGCTCTTGATTTTTATCTACATCAATTTTGATCACTTTGGCCTTATCGCCAAGCGCAGCTGCAACATCCTTAATAACAGGATGCATAGAAACAGACGATTCATTCCAATCTGTGTAAAAATCAATTAACACAGGGACTTGAGCATTTATTAGTTCTCCAAATTTTGACATAAAACCAAAAATTTTAAGTTTTTTAAATCTATAAAAAGAAATAAATATAATACAAATTTAGCATTTTTAACGAATTAAGCGACATTACGGCCCTTTTTTAGTTCGATAACCGTTATTTCGGGCATAATTCCGACGCGTCCCGGATAGGCATGAAAACCAAATCCTCGATTAACATAAACGTATCTTCCAACGTTTTCGTACAAGCCTGCCCATTGTTTATAAATATATTGTGCCAGACTCCATTTAAAATATCCGGGAATTTCAATCCCGAACTGCATCCCGTGTGTGTGGCCTGCAAATGTTAAATGAAAGTTTTGAGGATGATCTTTAATCTCGGCATCCCAATGGCTTGGATCGTGGCTCATTAAGACCTTAAAATCTTTTTGATCCACACCTTGAGATGCTTTGTTTAGATCACCGGCTTTTTTAAAATTGACACCCCAGTTTTCTACACCAATCAAAGCAATCTTATCATCGCCCTTTTGAATGTAAGTATGCTCATTCAACATTAATTTAAAACCAATCTGATCGTATAATTTTTTAATCTGCTGAAAGTTTTCATCTTTTTCTTTTTCAGAAGGCCAGGTCACGTATTCACCATAATCATGATTTCCTAAAACAGCAAATTTTCCATATTTATAGCTTTTAATACGATTAAAAGTTTCCAGCCACGGATGCATTTCTTTAGCATGTGTATTTACAATATCTCCCGTAAACAAAATCAAATCTGATTCTTGTTCATTTATCAAATCGATCGCGTAATTTATTTTCTCATGATTGTCAAAACTTCCGCTGTGGACGTCTGAAATCTGCGTGATCTTAAAACCGTCGAAAGCATCTGGAAGATCTGGAAAATAAATCGTCTGCTTAAATACCTTAAAATTATATTTCCCTTCAAAAATTCCGTAAATCAAAGACAGAAACGGTACCGCAGCCAAACCCAATGCAATCTGACTGATGAATTTTCGCCTGTCGGGCATCATTTCTTTTCGAGGTGTATTGTAAACAAAATAATTCAAAATACTTGCTCCTACTCTAATAATATCTTCTCCAAACATTACTAACGTAAGAACAATTTTAGGGACATATACCAGCAGCATTAATCCTGTAGTAAACATAAACTGTTTGGTCTGCCCTACCGAACGATCTACTTTAGAAAATGAATAAATAATAAAAATTAGAATAAGCAGGCTTATAACCTGGTAACTCACTAAAACCCATCTTTGTTTAATTAAAGTACGAAAGGATTGATAGGAATAGAACTCAATAAATAGTAAAAGAGCGCATAGAATTACAAAGCGAATGATCATTTGTTATAGTTTTAAACAAAGTAACAAAGAATGAAAATTCTATTGCTTTTTATTATAAAAAATTTAACGCTCTTAAAGTAAAAAAGCCAAAAGAGAACTCTTTCGGCTTTAGTAACAATTTTTTTTAAACTATTAAAAAAATATCTTTTTTTTGACAGACAATTATTTTGCTTTTGCTGCTTCTGGCTTTGCAGTTTCAGCTTTTTTCTCACCTTTTGCTTTTTTGTGTTTTTTCTCGTGTTTTGTTGCTTTTGCTTCTTTTGTTGTTGGAGTCGCTGCTGGAGTTGTTTGAGCATTTACCATTGAGAATGTTCCTAAAACCGCTACTGCTAAGATTGCTAATTTTTTCATGACTTTTAAATTTTATGATTATTATTATTTCATTATTTATAAGTCAAAATTACAACCACAAGATGAAGACAAAATGAAGAAAAAGTCTTACAAGAAACTTTAAATTTTAATTGGCTTTTTCAAACCACAAAGTAAAAGTCGATCCTTCATTTACTATCGATTTTACTTTAATTTGAATATGATGAAATACCGCAATACTTTCTGCAATAGCAAGCCCTAATCCCTGCCCTTCCTGATCGGAGCTAATACGCGCAAATCTGCTGAATATTTTTTCTGTCTGCGATTCGTCCATTCCAATTCCAGAGTCTTTTATTGAGATAAAGTAATATCCGTCAACAAAACCATCTTCTGCAATAATAAATCCGTTTGGCTTATTGTATTTTATAGCATTTGTAACCAAATTATAAATCAAAATATGAATTAAAGTCTTATTTCCTGTAAAAATAAAATCGTGTTTGATCAAATTTGTAAATTGGATTTCTCTATCTTCAATACGATCCTGCAGATCTTCGTGCAAATCAGATACTATTTCCCTTAAATGAATCTCTTCGTTGGCTTCGTACTGATGATTATCGATTCTAGAAATCAATAGTAAATTGTTGATGATTTTTTTAAGCATATCGAGAGTCTTCAGTGATCCCGCAATTTTATCAACTGCGTTATCATCTAAAGAATCGTTTTGTAGTAAATTTTCAAGCTTATTTTTAAGAAGCGCAATTGGCGTAAGAAGTTCATGTGAGACATTCGAAATAAATTGTTTTTCTTTTTTAAAAAGTCCCGCAATACGATCCATCATTTGATTTAAAACAAAATCAAGTTCTCTAAAATCTCTGGAAGCGGCTTTTATCGGAGTATGGTCAAATGCCTCGGGTTCGTTGACACGCCTGATTTTGGTATCTATAATTTTATAAAAAGGTTTTAGGAGGTATTCGATGTAAAAAGTATCGGCCAAAAAAGTAATAAAGAGAATCACAACAAAAACGATGATGATAAAAAATCGGATCACAAAAGTCAGATCTTTTACTTCGCTGAGACTGCTTCCGATTTCTAATTGATAATCTTCTCCTTCGTACCTAAAATGATGCTGCAGTATTCTATATTCATTTTCTTCTCCTTCAATGGTTCTATAATCATTCTCAAAAGTTGTTTTCTTTTGATGTGCCTTCATCGGGACTTTAGAAAGCACCAAAAACTCATTGTGAAGTGTAGAAAACTGCGAATACGTTTCGGTCGAGTCGTCGGCATTTTCTATAAAATCATTTATTTCTTCTTTGTTTAAATGATCAATAAACTTTTTCTTTTTTTCTAATAAACCATTATTAATGTGATGATAGACTACATTTTGAACCAAAACAGGAAGCATAAACCACAAAACAGCAATAACAAGCAGTCTTGTTAATGCGTTAAAAATAGACAATTGGTGTTTGATCTTCACAATACTATTTATTCGTTTATACGATAACCCACATTTCGAACCGTTTCAAACCAATCTATAGGAGCATGCTTGTCGAGTTTTTTTCTAAGATTTCGAACATGAACATCAATAAAATTAGAATCTGAGTTTACCTCTAGAATATCTCCCCAAATATGTTCTGTAAGCTGTAAACGTGTTATCACTCGGTTTTTATTCAAAACCAAATATTGAAAAATATCAAATTCTTTTTTGGTCAGATTGATCGGAATATCATTAAAACTCACTTTATAATCTTGCAACTGCAATACAAAATTATGAATGGTAAGATTATTCAAAGTAAAACCATGAATTCTCCTGATAACAGCAAACAATCTTGCACTGAGTTCTGTCAAAGCAAAAGGTTTCGTTAGATAATCATCGGCTCCTAAATGAAGGCCGTTAATTCTGTCGTCTAATTCACCTCTTGCAGTAAGAACAATTACCGCCATTTTTGATTTGGTTTTCCTAACGGTTTTCAAAACATCAAAACCATCGCCATCCGGCAGACCGAGATCGAGCAGCATGGCATCATAATCATTACTTTCTGCTTCTTCGAGCGCATCACTGCAATTATTTGCAATTTTACAAATATAACCTGCGTTACACAAAAAGTCGTAAACTTCTACAGCGAGTTCTTTATTATCTTCAACAATCAAAATATTCATAAACCAAGGTATTAAGCGCAATTAAAAGTAGTCAATTCCAAAAAATCGAGCTGCACATTATTAAAACATTAACGAAAAAAGCTGACAAATTTCTTCATCAGCTTTTACCACCTGCAATCCCAAAAATATTCTTCTGTTTTGTTTCCTAATACTGCTTCGAAAACAAAACAAAAGACTGCTTATTTTTTCGCTTTTGCAGCTTCTGTTTTAGGTGCTTCTTTTTTAGAAGTTTCTTTCTGAGGTGCTTCTTTTTTCTCAGATTTTACTTTTTTGTCTGCTTTAGCTTTTTGTTTCCCAGGCGCTTTTACTTCTTTTGCAGGTTCTGTTTTGGTTTTAGCTGGAAATGCCTGCACCATTGCACTTGTTCCTAAAACTGCTACTAGTAACATCAATAAATTTCTCATGACTCTAATTATTTGAATTAATAATATCTTTTATTTTACAGATCAAAATTACCTCTGGAAAATGAAGAAAAAATGAAGAAATGTCTTCACAAAAAGATTTTAACTTGATATTAACGCTTAGGTGTTTTTCTAACCATATAAGTGATATAAGTTCATTTTAAGTTTTATTGCTAATTCCCGCAAAGACACAAAGTCGCCAAGCAAATTATAGGACTTTGCGTCTTTGTTTCTTTGCGGCATAATTTTGACAAGTATTTTAAATGAACTTATATCACTTATATGGTTCAAACAAAAATTAATTTTCAAAAACTAAATCGTTTTTAAAACCCAATTGATTATTTTTACGGACTAATTTTTTTTATATGTCGACTCAAAAACGCCTTTTTCTTTTAGATGCCTATGCATTGATATTTCGTGGTTATTATGCTTTTATAAAAAACCCGAGAATTAACTCTAAAGGAATGGACACCTCTGCCATTATGGGTTTTATGAATTCTCTTTTGGATGTTATTAAAAGAGAAAAACCAGATCATTTGGCTGTTGCTTTTGATAAAGGCGGAAGTCATGTAAGAACCGAAATGTTCGTCGAATATAAAGCCAATCGTGACGCAACACCTGAGGCCATTAAAATTGCTATTCCGTACATTCAGGAATTATTAAAAGCCATGCATATTCCGATTATCGAAATCGAAGGCTGTGAAGCCGATGATTTAATTGGAACAATTGCCAAACAAGCCGAAAAACAAAATTACAAGGTTTTTATGGTAACGCCCGATAAGGATTTTGCGCAATTAGTTTCTGAAAATATCTTTATGTACAAACCTGCACGTATGGGTAACGGAATCGAAATTTGGGGAATTCCAGAGGTTTTGGCAAAATTTGAAATTGAAAGACCAGAACAGGTTATCGATTTTCTTGGAATGATGGGTGATGCTGTAGATAATATCCCGGGATTACCTGGTGTTGGTGAAGTTACGGCTAAAAAGTTCTTAAAAGAATTTGGCACAATGGAAAACCTTTTGGAAAACACACATTTACTAAAAGGCAAAATGAAAGAGAATATCGAAGCGAATAAAGAGAAAGGAATTCTATCTAAAAAGCTGGCAACGATTATATGCGACTGCGAGGTTACTTTTAATGAAGAAGATTATGAACTTTCTCGTCCTGATATCGAAAAAACAGATGCTATTTTTCAGGAATTAGAATTTAGAAGAATGGCAGAACAGTTTGATAATTTATTTAAAACTGACGGAACACAAACTGCAAATGCACCTGCAGATGCCAAATTATACAAAAAACCACAACCTAAAAACGAAGATCAGTTTGATTTGTTTGGAGGCGGTGGAAATACCGAAGATGAAAGTGCTGAAACCAGAACTTCTTTCTACAATACTTTAGAAAATACAGAACATTCATATCAAACTGTTCAAGGTGATTTGGGTATTAAATTACTATTGCAGAATTTAGAAAAACAGACTGCTGTTTGCTTTGATACTGAAACAACTGGAATCGATGCTTTGCATGCAGAATTGGTCGGAATGTCTTTTGCTTACGAAAAAGGAAAAGCTTTTTACGTTCCGTTTCCAGAAAGTCAGGAAGAAGCACAGGTTTTAGTGAATAAATTGGTTCCGTTTTTTGAAAATGAAAACATTGAAAAAATAGGTCAAAATTTAAAATATGATTTAAAAATCCTTTCTAATTACGGTGTTACGGTAAAAGGAAAACTTTTTGATACCATGATTGCACATTATCTGATTAATCCGGATATGCGTCATAATATGGATATTTTAGCAGAAACCTATTTAAAATATTCTCCAAAATCTATAGAAACTTTAATTGGCAAAAAAGGGAAAAATCAGCTTTCTATGCGCGATGTTCCTTTAGAAGATATCAAAGAATATGCGGCCGAAGATGCGGATATTACACTGCAATTAAAAGAAATCTTTACAACCGAATTAGACAAAACCGAAACCAAAAAGCTTTTTGATGAAATCGAAATTCCATTAGTAAGCGTTTTGGCCGATATGGAAACAGAAGGAATTCGCCTGGATGTAGATTTCTTAAGCGCGATGTCGAAAGAAATGGAAGTCGAAATCAAATCTTTAGAACAAAAAATATACGAAACTGCTGGAGAAACTTTCAACCTTGCTTCCCCAAAACAGTTAGGAGATATTTTGTTTGATAAAATGAAAATCGGCGGTGCTAAACAAAAGAAAACTAAAACGGGTCAGTACGCAACTGGCGAAGAGGTTTTGACTTATTTGGCCAACGACAACCCGATTGTAAAAGAAATTCTGGATTGGCGTCAAATGGTAAAACTGCAAAGCACTTACATTTTAGCTTTACCGGAACAAGTTGATAAAAAGACGTTACGCGTTCACACCGATTATATGCAGACTGTTGCAGCAACAGGACGTTTGAGTTCTAACAACCCGAACTTACAGAATATCCCGATTCGTACCGAAAGAGGTCGTCAGATTCGTAAAGCGTTTGTGGCTCGTGACGAAAACTATACTTTAATTTCTGCCGATTACTCGCAGATCGAACTTAGAATTATTGCCGCTTTAAGCGGAGAAGAAAACATGATTGCTGCTTTCCAAAACGGAGAGGACATTCACAGAGCGACTGCTGCAAAAGTTTTTGACGTCGCTCTTGAAGAAGTGTCACGTGAACAAAGAAGCAATGCCAAAACCGTAAACTTCGGAATCATTTATGGCGTTTCGGCTTTTGGTTTAAGTAATCAAACATCATTATCTCGAGGTGAAAGCGCCGCTTTAATTGAAGCTTATTACAAAACTTATCCAAGATTACGTTCTTATATTAATGAACAAATCGAATTTGCACGCGAAAACGGATATGTTCAAACTATTTTAGGACGTCGTCGTTACCTTAAAGACATCAATTCAGCAAATGCCGTTGTTAGAGGCGCTGCGGAACGAAATGCAGTAAACGCTCCAATTCAGGGAAGCGCTGCCGATGTGATCAAAATTGCAATGATCAACATTCATAAAAAATTAAAGGAAGAAAACTGGAAATCAAGAATGCTGCTTCAAGTTCATGATGAGCTTGTGTTCGATGTTCACAACGACGAACTCGAGAAAATCCAGCCAATGATTAAACACGAAATGGAAAATGCATTTAAAATGTCTGTTCCGTTGGAGGTTGAAATTGGCTTGGGTCAGGATTGGTTAGCAGCGCATTGATTCGATTTTAGATTTCAGATTGTTGATTTTAGATTTTTTGATAAATCTGTAGCCAAATGTGCCTAAATGAGTAAAACTATCTTTCTTAAATTATTTTTTATCCTTCTATTTGGAATGCCAAAAATTGGCACAGCTCAAACGAAAGATGAAGATATTAGATTAAAAGTTCTTCGCAAAAATAGTATAGGAAAAGAATTTGTTTTTGGAAAATGGGATGAAAGAAAGTGGGATAAAATTGAAGGTACAGAAACACACTTAACTTATCTTGGAAGTGTAAAAACCCAAAAGGGAAAAACATATAAAATAATGAATTCCGTTTGGATATGGGGATTATCATGCCGTGCAACAAATAGAATTTTAATATTTAATGGCAAAAATCAATATATTGGAAATTACTATGTAACAACAGAAACTAATTTACCAACAGAATTAAAAAACGGAATTTTAATATTTAGAAATACAGATCCAGAATGTAACAAAAGAATTATTTCGAAAGTCAGTTTAAAGAATGGATTACCAATAACAATCTTCACAGAATGTAAAAATGGTTATGGAGATTCATTCACTTTTGAAGGAGATTAATTAGTTCGTAGAAAATAAAAGAAGCAAACTGGAAATCAAGAATAATACTACAAGTACTTATGTAGAGTACAACGCCAAACTAGAAAAAATCAAACCGATCATGAAACATGAAATGGAAAATGCTTTTAAAATGTCTGTCCCGTTGGAGGTTGAAATTGGCTTGGGTCAGGATTGGTTAGCAGCGCATTAATCTAATTTTAGATTTCAGATTGTTGATTTTAGATTTTGAATTGACTTTTATATGACAGACGATTTTAAGCCTCCTATTAAAAGCAGGACAACAAAAGAATTACTGGCGATAGCAGGAGCTCCAAAAAAATGGAATTCAAGAGCTTATAAATTAGCAATAGATGAACTTTACAATCGAAAAGTTGATTCAAAATTAATTGACCAATCTAAATATCTAGAAAAGAAAAAAGAAAATCTTCAAGTTTTAAAAATAGCAAAAGAAAGTTATAGCCTTTTTGACTTTCTATTCAATTTTGGAGGAACACTTATTGAAATCATATTTGCTTGGAATTTAGAAAAAGAAGGATATCTGCGAAAAGCTGAACAACAAAAGAAATTTAGAATAGTATTATTTTTTCTAATTGCCATTGTCTTACTTCTTATTTAAAATAAAAAAACCATCAGTTTCTGCTGATGGTTTTTCTTTTACTTTTGCTTTTATTTCTTTCTCGTAGACTCTCTTTCTTTCAATTTTGTCTTAATTACGATGGTTTCATATTCCGAAACCGTTCCTTCTGGTTCTTCTAATCTTTCGATTAACCTTTTAGCAGCAGTTTCTCCAATTTCAACACCATGCTGACTTATAGTAGTCAGACTTGGCGATAAACGTCTTGAAGCTAAAATTCCGTCTGCAAAACCTATAATTGATATATCTTCTGGAACTCTGTAACCTTTTTTCAAACTTACTCTTAATGCAGCAACTGAATCATTTTCATCTAATGCAAAAATTCCGTCTACTTTTTCATCCAAAATCCCTTCAATTTTGCTTTTCATATCTTCTTCGGAATCAGTACGAAGAATAATTTTTTCGTTTACCGGAATATTATTATCTTTTAGAGCTTTCAAATATCCATCTGCTCTCAATTTTCCAATACTTAAATTATCTACAGAAGAGATTAAGGCAATGTTTTTACATCCTAAATCGATTAAATGCTGTGTAGAATTTAGAGCCGAATCAAAATCGTCTACTACTACTTTATCACAATCTACTTCGTCTGCAATTCGGTCAAACATAACAATTGGAGTTCCATCATTTATAATTTCAGTAAAATGATTGTAATCGTGTAGTTTTTGAGCTTCCTCAGAAACCGACAAGATAAACCCGTCAATAGTTCCGTTACTCAGCATTTCAAGAGTATGAACTTCTTTTTCCAGAGATTCGTTAGAAATACAGGTAATCACATTGTATCCTTTTTTATCGGCTACTTTCTCGATACCGCTAAATACTTTCGCAAAGAAAGAATTTAGAATATTAGGAATAATTACACCAATTGTCTTGGTTTTACGGTTTTTTAAATTCAAACCAATAACATTCGGCTTATAGTTTTTGAGTTTGGCATACTCCTTAATCTTCACCTTCGTTTGTTCACTAATTTCAGGGCTGTCGTTTAACGCCTTTGAAACTGTCGATACAGAAACACCAAGTTCTTTCGCAATTTGTTTTAGAGTTGCTTTAGCTTTCATTTAAAAATAATTTATCACGTAATTGATACAAATATAGTAGAATTACCGATAATAAAACAAAAAACAAGCAGTTGATCTTCAAAACACTGAAATTTTTTTAAAAGAAAAATAAAAAATGTTAAAGTTTAAAACCGTATCTCTAAAAATTTCGTTAATAATACAAGACCAATGTTATTAACCTTATTAAAAAACCTTTAATTATGAAAAACGAAGTTAAAATTCATGAAGTTGACCCTTCATTGAATAGCAGAAGGAGCTTTCTTAAGCTCAGCGGATTAACATTAGTGACCACAGGTTTGGTCTTAGCTGGCTGCAGCGACAATGATAATGATGATAAAATGGACGACACCTCTCTTCCAGGAGTTCGAAATGGTGTTTTTGATTTAGGCTCCGGCGATTTCGGAGTTTTGACTTATGCCTATGCTCTCGAACAGCTGGAAGCCGATTTTTATACCAAAGTAGTAAATGCAAGCAGCTTCAATTCTGTGTTTAGTTCTGTAGAACGTCAGGTATTAACCGATTTATACCATCACGAAGTTGTTCACAGAGATTTTTTCAAAGCCGCTTTGACTGGAGCACTTCCAGATCCGAGTTCACAATTACTTCCTAGCCTCACCTTTAATTACGGCTCTTTAAATTTTAACAGCCGCACAGAAGTTCTGGCTACTGCAAAAGCATTAGAAGATACTGGAGTTGCTGCCTATAATGGTGCAGGAAAATTAATTAAAACAGCCGATTACTTATTGTTAGCTGGAAAAATTGTTTCGGTAGAAGCAAGACACGCATCTGCAATAAGAAGTTTAATCAATCCGAATTCTAAAGATTTTGCCGGAGATGATATCGTAAACATGTCAACAGGATTGGACGACGCAAAAGATCCGTCTAAAATCCTGCCTATTGCTGCCAATTTTATCACTACAAAATTTACAGCCAAATACTTACCTTAATCTAACCCGCTAAAATGTAGAAATTATGAATATCTTAAAATTTATAGAATCCTTTACTGATGATCATTTAATGAATAGTACGGGCTCACGCAGAGACAGTTTTTCTCAGTTTGGAAATATCGGAAAAAATTTAGCCTTGGCATCGATCCCGTTTGGTTTATCGGCTTTAGCAAATAAAGCAATGGCTAAAGATATAACTGCAACTCCTGCAACTCCTATTGGAGCATTGCAGTTTGCTTTAACCTTAGAATATCTTGAAAACGAATTTTATGCGATGGCTTTGGATTCTGGTGTAATACCAGCTTCTGAAAACGGCGGACGCGATCTAAAAGTATTCCAGCAGATTGCGGCTCACGAATCGGATCACGTTAAATTTTTAATTGCAGGATTGGGCGGAACAGCCAGTGCCAACTTTGTTCCCAAACCCACTTTTGATTTTACAGTAGGAGGCGCATTTAATCCTTTTGGAGATTACCCGACTTTTCTGGCCCTGGCGCAAGCATTTGAAGACACAGGTGTAAGAGCTTATAAAGGACAGGCTGCTAATTTAATCACGACACCAGATTTATTAACTGCCGCATTGCAGATTCACTCCGTAGAAGCTCGCCACGCATCCGAAGTTAGAAGATTAAGAGGATTAAAAGGCTGGATTTCGAATGCCGAGAGAGGCGCAGGAATGCCTGCGGCGACACAAGCAGTCTATGATGGCGAAGGAGTAACAGTTCAGGCTGGTTTTAATACTGCCGCAGCATTTGGAGCAGCAGCAGGCTCAGAAGCTTATGATGAGCCGCTTACCACGCAGCAGGTTGTTGATATTGCCAATATATTTATTGTATAATATATTTTGACTGAAATATTGAACCGTCTTTACTATAAAGTAGAGACGGTTTTTTTATGGCTATTTATTTCAAAAACTGAATGCCTGATTTTCAGCGAATAAAATATTCTTTAAGGTATTTGGTTTTAAAATAATTAATTGTACTTTTGCATCCCCTTTATTGGGGATGGAATGTTTAATTAAAATAATATTATGGACGCATTAAGCTACAAAACAGTTTCGGCAAACAAAGGCACTGTAACTAAAGAGTGGATTGTTGTTGACGCTGAAGGTCATAACTTAGGACGTCTTGCTTCAAAGGTCGCTATGATCTTAAGAGGTAAGTACAAACCAAGTTACACACCGCACGTTGACTGTGGAGATAACGTAATTGTTATCAACTCAGAAAAAATTAACCTTACAGGTACAAAATTGAATGACAAAATTTACATGCGTCATACAGGTTACCCAGGAGGACAAAGAACTTTAACTGCTAAAGTATTGCAATCTAAAAACCCTGCATTATTAGTAGAAAAAGCGGTAAAAGGAATGTTACCTAAAAACAAATTAGGAGCTGAACTTTTTAGAAATCTAAATGTTGTTGTAGGTGCTGAGCATACTCACGGAGCTCAAAAACCTAGAACTGTTAACCTAAATGATCTTAAGTAATGGGAGTTATTCACAAAATCGGTAGAAGAAAAACCGCTGTTGCTCGTGTATATGTTTCTGAAGGAACTGGAAACATCACAGTAAACAAAAAAGAATTCGCAACTTACTTTCCAACTGCAACTTTACAATACAAAGTATTACAACCGCTTTCTATGACAGAAAACGCTAGTAACTTTGATGTAAAAGTAAACGTTTACGGAGGTGGTACAACTGGTCAAGCAGAAGCTGTAAGAATGGCATTAGCACGCGTAATGTGTGAAGTTAACGCTGAAAACAGAGCAATCCTTAAGCCAGAAGGTTTATTAACAAGAGACCCAAGAATGGTTGAACGTAAGAAATTCGGTCAGAAGAAAGCTCGTAAGAGATTCCAATTCTCTAAACGTTAATATTACCTGTCTTGTTCAGATCGGACAAGACATTATCAATTATTTATTGAAATTAAAAAACACAGTTATTGTTGCTCTCCTATCGAGGTAGGATATAGTTTAGCATCTAAATGTATAAAGCCTGGGAAACCGCCATTTATACATTGCTAATCAACAGAACGTAAACTAGTACAAAAATGGCAAACAAAATAGAAGTAAAAGACTTACTAGAAGCAGGTGTTCACTTTGGACACATGACTAGAAAATGGGACCCAAATATGGCCCCTTACATTTATATGGAGCGTAATGGTATTCACATTATCAATCTATATAAAACTGCAGCAAAAATTGAAGAAGCTAACGAAGCTTTGAAAAAAATCGCTGCATCAGGTAGAAAAATTTTATTCGTAGCTACCAAAAAACAAGCTAAAGACATCGTTGCTGAAAAAGCAAAAGCTGCAAACATGCCTTACATCACTGAAAGATGGCCAGGTGGAATGCTGACTAACTTCGTAACTATCAGAAAGGCAGTTAAAAAAATGTCTTCTATTGATAAAATGAAGAAAGATGGTACTTTCATGACTCTTTCTAAAAAAGAGCGTTTGCAAGTTGATCGTCTACGTGCTAAATTAGAGAAAAACTTAGGTTCAATTGCTGATATGTCTAGACTACCTGCAGCATTGTTCGTAGTAGATATCAAAGCTGAACACATCGCAATAAAAGAAGCTCAAAAATTAAACATTCCAGTTTTTGCAATGGTTGATACGAATTCTGACCCAAGAGAGGTTGATTACGTGATTCCAGCAAATGATGACGCTTCTAAATCAATTGACAAAATTTTATCTTTAGTAACTACTGCTGTAATCGAAGGTCTATCTGACAGAGGTGCAGAAAAAGAAGTTGAAGCTGCTGAAGAAGCTCCTGCTGTTGAGGCTGAAGCTGCTCCTGCAACTGAAGAATAAATCAAATTTTAAATTCCAAATTTTAAATTCCAAAATCCAAGATTGAATTAAAAACGTTATGTTGATAATTTATTAAAATTGGAGTTTGGGATTTAAAAGCTGGAATTTTTACTTTTAACATTAAAATTCAAAATATTATGGCAACAATTACTGCTGCAGACGTAAATAAATTAAGACAAGTTACAGGTGCCGGAATGATGGACTGTAAAAAAGCTTTAGTTGAAGCTGAAGGAGATTTCGATAAAGCTATCCAAAACCTTAGAGAAAAAGGACAAAAAGTTGCTGCTAACCGTTCTGACCGTGAGTCTTCTGAAGGAGCTGCTGTTTCTTTTGTTAATGCTGACAAAACTAAAGGAGCTATCATTACTTTAAACTGCGAAACTGATTTCGTAGGTAAAAATGAGGCTTTCGTAGCTTTAGCTAAAGATTTAGTTGAAAGAGCTATCAATTTCTCTTCTAAAGAAGAATTATTAGCTTCAGATTTCAACGGAATTACTGTTGCTGAAAAATTAATCGAGCAAACTGGAGTTATTGGTGAAAAAATCGAAATCGGTGGTTTTGAAATCTTAGAAGGTGCTTTTGTTGGATCTTATGTTCACGTTAACAAAATTGCTGCATTAACTGCAATTTCTGCTCCAATTGCTAATGGTGACGTTTTAACTAAAGACATTTCTATGCAAGTTGCTTCTATGGGAGCTGACACATTATCTTACAAAGATTTTGATCCTGCTTTTGTTGAATCTGAACTTGCTGCTCGTATTGCTGTAATCGAAAAAGATAATGAAGAAGCTAAACGTTTAGGAAAAACTTTAAAAAATGTTCCTAAATATATTTCTTTCTCTCAATTAACTCCTGAAGTTTTAAAACAAGCTGAAGAAGATGCTAAAGCTGAATTAAAAGCTGAAGGTAAACCAGAACAAATCTGGGATAAAATTATTCCTGGAAAAGTGCAACGTTTCATCTCTGACAACACTACTTTAGATCAAGAAAAAGCTTTATTAGATCAAAACTTCATCAAAGATGACAGTAAAAAAGTAGGTGATTATGTTAAAGGATTCAATGTTGAAATTACAGGTTTCAAAAGAGTTACTTTAGGTTAATATATTATTATTTCAATATAAAAAGTCCCGAATATTAAGTTATTCGGGACTTTTTTAGTAATAGAATTGCAGCTTTTAATCAACAAAATACAACTCAGTAAAAAGCCCGAATAACTTAATATTCGGGCTTTTTTGATTCTAACGATTACCTAATTTACTTTTTGGCTGTAATAGGAAAATTTCTTGCTCTCATCAAAGCATCAGACTTTGGAGCTCTTCCTCTAAAGTTTTCGTATGCTTTTTCTTGATCAATAGTATTTCCTACACTAAATACATTATCATATAGTTTTTTCGCCACTGCTTTATCATAAGCACCTTTTCCTTCTAAGAAAGCTTCCCAAGCATCTGCATTGATAACATCTGCCCATAAATAGCTGTAATATCCGGCAGCATAACCATCACTTGAGAAAATATGCCCAAACTGAGGAATTCTATGACGCATTACAATTTCTGAAGGCATATGAAGCGCATCTAAAGTTTCTTTCTCAAATTTCTTCGGATCTATTTTTTTAGTTTCCAAATGAAGCTTCATGTCTACTAACGAACTTGAAATGGTTTCTACGGTTGAGAATCCTTCTCCAAAAGTACCTGCTCTTTCTATTCTATCTACCATAGCCTTAGGAAGAGGCTCTCCTGTTTTATAATGCAGCGCAAATTTGTTTAATACTTCTGGAGTACCAAGCCAGTGCTCTAACAATTGTGAAGGGAATTCAACATAATCTCTAGCAACCGAAGTTCCCGCAAGACTTGGATACGTCACATTCGAACATAAACCGTGTAATGCATGTCCGAATTCATGAAACAAAGTGCTGGCATCTTCCCAAGAAATTAAAATTGGTTCATCTGTTGCACCTTTTATAAAGTTACAGTTGTTTGACACAATTGTCAACACCTCTTTATCCATTCTTTCTTGATTGCGATAAGCATTCATCCAAGCTCCAGAACGTTTGCCTGCACGCGCATAAGGATCAAAATACCATAAACCAACTGCTTTTCCTGTCAGCTTGTTACTTACTTCCCACACACGCACATCTGGGTGATAAACCGGAACGTTTGTAATTTGTTTGAACTGCAGATTAAATAATTCACCTGCAACCCAGAACATTCCTTCACGAAGCTTTTCTAATTGCAAATACGGTTTAACCTCATTTTGATCTAAATCGTATTTTGCTTTTCTAACTTTTTCTGCATAAAAACGATAATCCCAAGGAGCGATTTTAAATTTTCCGCCTTCAGCATCAACAATTTTCTGCATTTCAGCTACATCTTGATTTACTTTTCCAACAGCAGGTTCCCAAACCGACAGCATTAAATCTAATGTTTTCTGAGGGTCTTTTGCCATTTTGTTAGACAAACTCCAATGCGCAAAAGTCTTGAAACCAAGTATATTTGCTTTTTGAGTTCTTAATTCTAAAATAGTCACTAAAGTAGAATTGTTATCATTTGCATTGCCATTGTCTCCTCTTTTTACAAAAATATCAAATGCTTTTTCTCTTAAATCTCTGCGAGTTGAGAAAGTCAAAAATGGCTCAATAGAAGAACGTGTATTGGCAATACATCCCATAACATCCAGTTTTCTTTCTTTTGCTTCTGCAATAGCTGCATTTTTTACTTCTAAAGGAAGACCCTCAAAATCACTTTCTGTTTTTAACGCCACGTATTGATTGTGCTCTTCTGCCAATAAATTCTGGCTGAAAGTCGTAAACAATGTTGCAAGCTGTTTGTTTATAGCCGCCACTTTTGCTTTGTCAGCATCATTTAATTTTGCACCTTGACGAACAAAGTTGGTGTAATACAGCCAGATTAAACGCTGTTGTTCGCTTGTTAATTTTTTACTATCCTTAGAATTGTAAAGTGTCTCAATTCTTGTAAATAATTTTTTGTTTTGATTGATTTTATCGCTGAATTCAGAAAACTTTGGCGACATTTCTCTATCCACAACATTAAATTCTGGACTGCTCAAATTCGATCTATAAATTCCGTAAACAGTAGCAATTCTATCCATAGTTTCTCCAGAACGCTCTAGAGCTGCAATAGTATTATCAAAAGTCGGTGCTTTTGGATTGTTAGCGATTGCTTCTACTTCATTCAATTTTTCTTGAATCGCAAATTCAATGGCTGGTTTAAAATCTGCAACCTTGTACTCATTAAAAGCAGGAACACCGCCATAAGGCCCTGTCCATGGTTTAAGCAAAGGATTACTTTGATTTGTTTGTGCGTTAGCCGCAAAAAAGGTTGTACCCATGAGAAAAAATGTTAGTATTTTTTTCATTACTCTAAATTTGATTAAAAAACATGTTATCGTTTCAAAAGTAACGAAATCAAAACCAAAGAAGAAATTTTTAACTTTTAACTGCAAAAGCAATTGAACCAATATCAAGAAGAAATTCCCAATTCAGTATAAAAAGTTTAAATTTGGAAGATAAATTACCAAATCAAATATGTTTAAAACTAGAAAAGAAATTGTTTTTGTTGTCCTTTCCGGAATTTTTATTACGAATGCCGTAGTTGCAGAACTTATAGGAGGAAAATTGATTCAAATGGGGCCATTTGTAATGAGCATCGGGATTTTACCTTGGCCTGTCGTTTTTTTAACCACAGATTTAATTAATGAATACTTTGGAGAAAAAGGTGTCAAAAAACTTTCTTTTATTACTGCCTGCCTGATCGCTTACGCCTTTTTACTGCTGTTTATGGCAATCATAGTTCCTGCAGCAAAAGGAATCAGTCCTGTTAACGACGAGCAGTTTCAAGCTGTTTTTGGACAAAGTATGTGGATTATTTTTGGAAGTTTAGTTGCCTTTATAATTTCACAACTTATTGATGTCTGGATTTTTTGGTTTTTTAAAAGAAGAACCGGCGAGAAAAAAATATGGTTGAGAGCTACGGGATCGACCGTAATTTCGCAGTTGTTTGACTCGTTTATTGTGCTCGGAATTGCTTTCTGGCTGCCTGGAAAAATTGATTTCAAAACCTACATCACTTCTGGATTAACAGGATATCTTGTTAAACTTACATTAGCTATTGTCTTAACGCCGCTAATTTATGCTGGACATCATTTGATAAAAAAATATTTGAGTGAAGATCCGCATCCAGAAAACAATCAAACGCAAATTGATATTCATGGAAAATAATATTATAAGATGCAGCTGGTGTACTTCAAGCGATTTATACAAAAAATACCACGACGAAGAATGGGGTGTTCCTGTTTATGACGATCCGACACTTTTCGAATTTCTAATCTTAGAAACTTTTCAAGCGGGTTTAAGCTGGATTACTATTTTGAACAAAAGAGAAAATTTTAGAAATGCTTTTGATCAATTTGATTATAAAAAAATTGCCCGTTATTCTGAAGATAAAATCGAAGATTTAATGCAGAACACCGGAATAATTAGAAATAAACTTAAAATTAAAGCTGCTGTTTCTAATGCTCAAGCCTTTATAAAAGTTCAGGAAGAATTTGGAACTTTCTCAGATTACATTTGGAAGTACACCAACGGAAAACCCATTATAAACAATCCTAAAACATCAAAAGAAGTTCCTGCAACTACCCCGCTTTCAGACGAAATCAGCAAAGACTTGAAGAAAAGAGGTTTCAAATTTGTTGGCTCAACTGTAATCTACGCACACATGCAGGCAACTGGAATGGTCAACGATCACGCCGAAGATTGCTGGACCAGAACGACTTAAGAGTTGTTTCAAGTTTCAAGTTTCAAGTTTCAAGTTTCAAGTTTCAAGTTTCAAGTTTCAAGTTTCAAGTTTCAAGTTTCAAGTTTCAAGTTTCAAGTTTCAAGTTTCAAGTTTCAAGTTTTCCGTGACGCAATAGGAGCTAATTTTGAACTTGATTCTAGACTTTGTGAGAAATATAAACTTTTTAAACAAAATTCCTTATATTTGCTTCACACTTTAGGGGTGTCTGCAACATGCAGGCTGAGATTTTACCCTCTGAACCTGATCTAGTTCATACTAGCGTAGGGAAAAGTAAGATGACTTCTATGCGCGCGTCTGCGTGTATTTTGCAGCCATTCCTATCGTGTAACTATACACTAAACTAAAAGGAATGGAACTAAAAATCAATCACCAAATCAAACAATTCAATGTTGAATCGCTCAGCGTTCAATCATTGCTCGATCTCGAAATTCCGCACAAACAAAACGGAATCGCCATTGCTATCAACAATACTGTTGTTCCAAAATCTAATTGGAGCGAATTCTTCGTATCCGAAACCGATGAAATTCTAATTATTTCTGCTACGCAGGGAGGTTAGAAATAAATTCAAAATTTTAAAAACCCAAATTCCAATTTATACTGGACGTAGACGCACTGCAGTGCGCCTCTACATACACAATCTACATCAACCTGAAACCTGAAACCTGAAACTTCAAACTTGAAACAAAAATATCATGACAAACGAAGAACAAATATCCAGAACCCCGTTTCCAAATTCTAAAAAAGTATATATTGATGGAGAAATTCATCCGATAAAAGTAGCGATGCGCGAGATTCATCTCAGCGATACTAAACTTTCAAACGGCGGTGTTGAAAAAAATCCGCCTGTAACCGTTTACGATACTTCTGGACCTTATACAGATCCAAACGTTGAAATTGATATTAGAAAAGGATTACCGCGCTTACGCGAAAGCTGGATTCTAGACCGAAATGATGTCGAAATATTAAACGAGATCACATCCGATTACGGCCAGAGCCGACTGCGTGATGAAAGTCTGAATCATCTGCGTTTTGAATACTTGCACCAGCCAAAACGTGCCAAAAAAGGCGCAAACGTAACACAATTATATTACGCTAAACAGGGCATTATTACTCCAGAAATGGAATATATCGCCATTCGCGAAAACCAACGCATCGAACTTTTAAACGAACAAACCAAAGCAATGCAATGTCAGCACGGCGGTCATAGTTTTGGAGCCAATACGCCTAAGAGTAAAATCACTCCCGAATTTGTTCGTTCTGAAGTTGCGTGCGGAAGAGCCATTATTCCAAACAACATCAACCATCCGGAAAGCGAACCTATGATTGTGGGACGCAATTTCTTGGTTAAAATAAATGCCAATATCGGAAACAGCGCCGTGACTTCGAGTATTGAAGAAGAAGTTGAAAAAGCCGTGTGGGCGTGCCGTTGGGGAGCTGATACGATCATGGATTTATCTACCGGAAAAAACATTCACGAAACCAGAGAATGGATTATTCGTAATTCTCCAGTTCCAATCGGCACCGTTCCTATTTATCAGGCTTTGGAAAAAGTAAAAGGAATTGCCGAAGATTTAACTTGGGAAATTTTCCGTGATACCTTAATCGAACAGGCAGAACAAGGCGTTTCATATTTTACAATTCACGCCGGAGTTTTACTTCGCTACATCCATTTAACCGCCAATCGTGTTACCGGAATCGTTTCGCGCGGAGGCTCGATTATGGCAAAATGGTGTTTGTTTCATCACAAAGAAAACTTCTTGTACACTCATTTTGAAGAAATCTGCGAAATCATGAAACAATATGATGTCGCGTTTTCTCTGGGAGATGGTTTACGTCCAGGTTCGATTGCAGACGCTAACGACGCAGCTCAATTTGCCGAATTAGAAACTTTAGGCGAATTGACCAAAATTGCCTGGAAACATGACGTTCAGGTTTTTATTGAAGGCCCAGGGCACGTGCCAATGCACATGATTAAAGAAAACATGGACAAACAATTAGAACATTGCCATGAAGCGCCATTTTATACTCTTGGCCCTTTAACCACAGATATTGCGCCGGGTTACGATCATATTACCTCTGCAATTGGGGCGGCAATGATTGGCTGGTACGGATGCGCCATGTTGTGCTATGTAACACCAAAAGAGCATCTTGGTCTACCCAACAAGAAAGACGTAAAAGATGGTGTGATTACCTATAAAATTTCGGCACATGCTGCAGATTTGGCAAAAGGTCATCCGGGTGCGCAATACCGTGACAATGCTTTGAGTAAAGCACGTTTTGAATTCCGTTGGGAAGATCAGTTCAATCTGGCTTTAGATCCTGATACAGCAAGAGAATTTCACGATGAAACACTTCCCGCAGACGGAGCAAAGGTGGCGCATTTCTGTTCGATGTGCGGCCCAAAATTCTGTTCTATGAAAATATCTCAGGAAATCAGAGATGTTGCGGCTGCAGAAAAAGGAATGCAGGAGAAATCAGAAGAGTTTATTGAACAAGGGAAAGAAATCTATATATAAGTGTGAGATGTGAATTGTAAAAAGTGAGATGTAAATGCAAAGACCTATGTTTTTTTAACTTTTTCACCTCTCACTTTTTACTAAATACATTTTACAAAACAACATTTCACTTCTAACATCTCACAAAAATGATGATAATTACAAATCCTTTTGCTGTTGCAGATGAAATCAAAATAATTCATTCATTATTTAAAGAAGGCATGCCTTTGCTTCATATTAGAAAACCTGATTTTTCTGAGTTGGAAATGGCAAAGTTCATTCATCAAATAGAATTAAAATTTAGAAGTAATTTGATTTTACACAGCCATCACGATTTGGCAGAAGACTTTGGAATCAATCGAATACATTTTTCTGAAAAAGATAGAAACTATAGCCGTGAATTTCCTGCAAGGTTTTCAAAAGCTTGCAGGTTTCATTCAACGTCAACACATTCTATCCAAGATTTTAATTCCTTAGAAAATGATTTTGATTACGCCTTTCTAAGCCCAGTTTTTAAAAGTATTTCTAAAGAAAATTATCACCCAAAAAAAGATCTTTTTGAAGAAATAAAATCACGGACAAATTACAACACAAAAATGATCGCTTTAGGCGGCATTCGTTCTGAAAACATTTATAATACATTAAAAAACGGCTTTGATGATTTTGCTCTTTTAGGAAGCATTTGGAATAGTGAAAACCCGATAAAACAATTTAAATTATGTCAAAAGATCGCCCTTTCGTACTTACAATCGCCGGTTTAGATCCCTCTGGAGGTGCTGGTATCCTGGCTGATATCAAGACTTTTGAACAGCACAAAGTTACGGGATTTGCTATTTCGACCGCAAATACCATTCAAACTGAAAATCAATTTTATGAGATTCAGTGGACCGATTTGAGTTTTATTATCCGCTCTATCGAAACCCTGTTTTTAAATTATACTATTAGTGTAGTAAAAATAGGAATTGTGCCTTCTTTATATGATTTAAACCGAATTATTTCAACTATAAAATTACACTCACAAGCAACTCAAATTGTTTGGGATCCTGTTTTAAAATCAACAACCAAATTTGATTTTCTACAGATCGAAAATCATTTGGATCTAAATAAAATATTATCGAAAATCGATTTGATAACACCCAACTATCAAGAAGCCGCAATACTGTTTCCTGATTTTATTTCGGATGGTATTGGCATTCCTAATCAAATTCCAACACAAATCCTTCTAAAAGGCGGGCACAACAAAAATGCTCTTGGAAATGATCGTTTATTCTTAAAAAATGAAGTTTTAGATTTTCTTCCATCAGACAAAGAATGTTATGAAAAACACGGTTCCGGCTGTGTGCTTTCATCGGCAATTGCTTCGAATTTAGCTTTAAACCAAACTATAAAAGAAGCTTGTAAAAATGCTAAAATCTATATCGAAAATTATCTCAGTTCAACCTCATCATTAATTGGATACCATTATGTATAATAAACTGCAATACATTTCACAAGGCGAAACTATCGAAGAACAATTACGCAATATTCATCAAGCTCTAGATGCTGGATGCAATTGGGTTCAAATGCGATTTAAAAACCAGACTTCAAAAGACACTTTTACTTTAGCAGAAGCGGTAAAACCTTTATGTGAAAAATATACCGCCAATTTTATTGTAAACGATGATTTATCTCTCGCAAAACTGATTGATGCCGATGGTGTCCATTTAGGATTAACAGACACTAAAATTGACGAAGCCAGAGCTTTATTAGGATCTTCAAAAATAATTGGCGGAACAGCTAATACTTTGGAAGATATTCAAAATCATGTAAAAAACGGATGTGATTATATTGGTTTGGGGCCTTTTAGATTCACGGCAACAAAAGAAAAACTAAGTCCGATTTTGGGTTTGTCCGGTTATTTTGATATTCTTCAAAAACTCAAAAAAAACAAAATTGATATTCCTGTTTATGCTATTGGAGGCATTACTTTGAGAGATGTGAATCCGTTAATGGAAACTGGAATTTTCGGAATTGCGGTTTCTGGAATCATTACCGACAGCTACGAAAAAGAAAAATTAATCACACAACTAAACGAAAAATTATATGCAAACGTCATTGTTTAATATTGGAGACAAAAGCTTCAAATCGCGTTTGTTTCTAGGAACAGGAAAATTTGGATCGAACAAAGAAATGGAAGAAGCGATTTTAGCTTCTGAAAGCGAATTGGTTACAGTTGCTCTTAAACGAATTGATTTAGAAACAGATACGGATGCAATTTTATCACATCTGAATCATCCGAATATCAATTTACTGCCTAATACTTCTGGTGCAAGAAATGCTAAAGAGGCCGTTTTTGCTGCACAATTGGCCCGCGAAGCTTTAGAAACCAATTGGGTAAAACTGGAAATTCATCCGGACCCGAAATATTTAATGCCGGATCCAATCGAGACTTTAAAAGCCACAGAAGATCTGGCTAAACTTGGCTTTTTAGTACTGCCTTATATTCACGCCGATCCTGTTTTGTGCAAACATTTGGAAAGTGTCGGCACAACTGCCGTGATGCCATTAGGATCTCCAATAGGAAGTAACAAAGGTCTAAAAACCATTGATTTTCTGGAAATTATAATCGAACAAAGCAATGTTCCGGTTATTGTCGATGCTGGAATTGGCGCTCCATCTGATGCTGCAAAAGCAATGGAAATTGGTGCCGATGCGGTCTTGGTAAATACTGCTATTGCAGTAGCCGGAAATCCAAAATTAATGGCCGAGGCTTTTAAAGAAGCGGTAATCGCTGGAAGAAAAGCCTTTGAAGCGAGAATTGCAAACCAGCAAAATTATGCTGTGGCGTCTAGTCCTTTGACTTCTTTTCTTTATGACTAAGTTTTTAATCTCTCGCAGATTTTGCAGATTGAGCAGATCTATTTAATTAAAATATGAAAAAAAATCTGCTCAATCTGCAAAATCTGCGAGAAGAAAAATAAAAAGTAAGAAATTTCATTAAATTTGATTTGCAATTAAAATCACAATTATGTCAGAAAATGAAATTTCATATAAAGTAAGAGGTGCTGTTTTCAAGGTATACAATACTCTAGGCCCTGGATTATTAGAATCCGTTTACGAAAGTGCTTTATATTATCAATTAAATAAGGATGGTTTAAATACTATCAAACAAATTAATCTACCAGTTAAATATGACAATGTAGAATTAGATATCACTTTTCGATTAGACTTATTAGTAGAAAATAAAGTAATTATTGAACTAAAATCTGTAGATGAATTGAAATCCATACATTTTAAGCAATTAAATACTTATTTAAAACTAACAAATAAAAAGCTTGGGTTATTAATCAATTTTAATTGTATAAATATTCTAGATAACATACATCGAGTCGCAAATAAAATCTAACCAGAGTACAAAATCTGCGTGAAATAAAAACAATCCAATGAACACATTCAAATCTATTTTTAAGCAATATAATTGGGATTACATTATGACTAAATAATAACCGCAAAGTTCGCAAAGAAAAGCGCTAAGAACGCAAAGCTTTGCCAACCTTGCGTAAATCTCCGCGTGCTTTGCGGTTAAAAAACTATGAACACATTCAAATCTATTTTTGAACAATATAATTGGGATTCCATTCAATCCAAAATATATAAAACCACAGCAAAAGATGTCGAAAGAACTTTGGCAAAAACCAAATACAATCTCGATGATTTTTTGGTTTTGATCTCTCCTATTGCCCAGAATTATTTAGAAGAAATGGCGCAGAAATGCCATGAGATCACAAAGAAACGTTTCGGCAAAACGATTCAAATGTATGCCCCTTTATATTTGAGCAATGAATGCCAAAACATTTGTACCTATTGCGGATTTAGTTTAGACAATAAAATCAAAAGAAAAACACTTTCTGATGCGGAAATTAAACTCGAAGTTGAAGCTTTAAAGGAAACGGGGTTCGATCATGTCTTATTGGTTACAGGCGAGGCAAATTATACCGTAAACATTAATTATTTCCTGAACGCAATTGCATTAATACGCAAACAATTTTCGATTATTTCTGTTGAAGTACAGCCGCTTTCTACAGAAGATTATGAGCGTTTGCACGATGCGGGCGTGTATTCGGTTTTGGTATATCAGGAAACGTATCATCAGGAGGTTTACAAAAAGTATCATACCAAAGGCAAAAAATCAAATTTTGACTATAGATTAGAAACTCCAGACCGAATTGGAACTGCTGGAATTCATAAAATAGGTTTAGGCGTTTTATTAGGTTTAGAAGACTGGCGGACAGATAGTTTTTTCAACGCTTTGCATTTAGATTATCTTCAAAAGAAATACTGGCAGACTAAATATTCCGTTTCGTTTCCCCGCCTCCGCCCTGCTGAAGGTATTATCGAACCCAATTTTATTATGGATGATAAAGACCTGACGCAATTAATCTGTGCTTATCGTTTGTGGAATGAAGATCTCGAAATTTCGATTTCGACACGAGAAAACGAAAAATTCAGGAATAATATAATCCCAATTGGTGTTACGAGTATGAGCGCAGGATCAAAAACCAATCCAGGTGGTTATGTGGTTGATCCACAGTCTTTAGAACAATTCGAAATCAGCGATGAACGCTCTGCTGATGAAATTGCAAAAATCATAAAAAACAAAGGCTATGAACCCGTTTGGAAAGATTGGGATAGAAGTTATATTTCAGATTTTAGCGTTTAAATTTCAGATTTTTTATTCTTCATTTCATCAATCAAAAATCTAAAATCAGAAATCTAAAATTAATTAAAATGAGTATTATCAAAGAATTTCTTCGTTACAACAGACAAACCATTCTTCCGGAAATTGGAGATGAAGGTCAGGAAAAATTAAAAAAAGCACGAGTTTTAGTAATTGGCGCAGGCGGTTTAGGCTGTCCGATTTTACAATATATTGCTACAGCCGGAGTCGGTTTTATCGGAATCATGGATTTTGACACGATTGAAATTCACAATCTGCACAGACAAATTTTATACACTGAAAATGAAATTGGTCACCAAAAAGCGATTGCAGCAAAAGAGGTGGTTTCAAAATTAAATCCGCTTATTGAAGTTGCCTCGATTACAGAAAAATTGACTGCCGAAAATGCATCAGAAATTATCAGTCAATATGATATTATTGTCGATGGTTCAGATAATTTCACAACACGTTATTTGGTTAATGACAGCTGCGTTCTATTAAACAAACCTTTAGTCCACGGAAGCATTTTGAGATTTGAAGGCCAGATCGCTGTTTTTAATCATAAAGGGAGCAAAAACCTTCGCGATTTATTTCCCGAAATGCCGGATCCTAAAGATGTTCCCAATTGTAATTTAAACGGAGTTTTAGGAACGCTTCCGGGAATTATAGGCAATATGATGGCGCACGAAACATTAAAACTAATTTTAGAATTGCCTTCTTTAAAAAATGAACTTATAATTTTTAATACGCTAAACTGGAATTTTTCAAAACTAAATTTTTAGAAAACAACTTCATCGCCAACATTGATTGTTCCGTTGTTTAAACTGACGATATTGGTCCCAAACAAAACAGAATTATTAACATTTCTGTATTTACTCAACGTTTTAAGAGGTTCTTTTTTTACAATTCCTTTCTGCGGATCATTGTTTACCATAATGCATCTTCCGCAGGGTTTTATATTTTTAAATGAAACCTCTCCAATTGTAAAAGTATCAAAATCATCTTCTTCATGAGCATTTTGAGTACTCACTACAATGTTAGGACGAAATCTTAAAATAGAAACTTTCTTTTCTAATTTTTCATTCAAAAAATCAAGGCTTTCGGTACCAATCAACAAATAAGGGTAAGCATCTGCAAGGCTGACATTATAAGTTTCTTTAGTTTTGGAACTTTCATGTTTTCGATCACCTTTTCCTAAAATTTTGACCAATTTACAGTCAAAACCCAACTTTTCGCTAAACCATTTTGAAGTGTTTTTATTTACTTCGAAAACATCGCTTTTATCTTCCCAAACATTACTTTCAATAGTGTTTTGCAAATGTTCACTAATAAAAAATTCATGTTTTTGGTCTTGAAAAGTAATGCTGATTTTATCCCCAGAAATTTCAGGATAAAATTGGCTCATGATCGGATATTCTCTTTGGGTTACATGCACATTATCAGCATTGATCAACATCCATCTTCTGTCATTTTCAAAACCCATTTCTTCTGCCTTAGCACTCTTCAAACTAATGCCCGCAAGGCTTTTTACAGGATATATATAAATTTCTTTTACAATAACACTCATTTTTATTTATTCATTAAAATAGACATAAAATCCTCTCGATCAATTTCGCGGCATCCTAAACTGTCCAAATGCGGATTGTAAACCTGACAGTCTAAAAGTTTGTAATTTTCTTCTCGCAAGCGCTGCACCAACGCGATAAAAGCTGCTTTTGAAGCATTTGAAACTTTAGAAAACATACTTTCTCCACAAAAAACATGTCCCAAATCCATTCCGTACAGACCGCCTACCAAAATACCATCCTGCCAAACCTCAACGGATTTAGCAAGTCCCTGCTTGTTAAGTTCACAATACGAAGCTACAATTTCATCAGAAATCCACGTTCCGTCCTGACCATCGCGCTGGATATTCTGGCAATTCAAAATTACCTCTCTAAAACTTTTATTAAAGGTAATTGCAAACAGTTTTCTATTCAATACGTTACGCATACTTTTAGAGACAACCAGCTCGTCTAAAAATAAAACCATTCTAGGATCCGGCGCCCACCAAAGTATCGGCTCTCCTTCGTTAAACCAAGGAAAAATACCTCTCTCGTAAGCCAATTTTAAACGTTCTGGACTCAAATCTCCCCCTACTGCCAGAATTCCTTCTTGATCAGCTTCTGAAACTGGGGGGAAATATAAATTATCAAATAAGAAATACATGTTTTAATTCTAAATATTAAAATTCCAATTTCTATACAATCTTGTCAGATTGGCTAACAAGACTTTAGGGAAAAGGTGAAGCAAATCAAACTAGAAATTCCGCAACGATAACAGGTAATCAATGTGGTTACGAGTGCGGTTTTTCGTTTGGCCAAAATGGACAGACTCTCTGGTTAAACTCTTATACAAAAAAATTCCAAATCCAGCATCAGATTCTGATGATTTGGAATTTGGAATTTTGTTAATTTTGGAATTTACCTTTTAGAAAGGCAAATCGTCTGGTTCGTCTTCGTTAAGGTTTGTCGCTGGAGCAAAAGTTTCAGCTGTTGGCATTGGAGGTGCTTGTGAAGCTCCTTCTGGTGCTAATCTTTCGATTCTCCAACCTTGAATACTATTGAAATAACGAGTTTCTCCTTGTGGATTAACCCATTCTCTTCCTCTTAAATTGATAGAAACTTTTACTGCCTCTCCTTGTTTATAGCTACTCAACAAATCGCATTTATCTTGTGTAAATTCGATTAAAATATGTTGTGGATATTGCTCCTCAGTAGTAACAACTAATTCTCTTTTTTTGAATGCTGCACTAACTTGCTGTTCTGGGTTTACCACTTTTACTTTTCCTGTAACTTCCATCTTCTTTCTTTATTTATTATTGTTTCTATTTCTTATTTTTTAGCTAAAAGCACTTTCCAAGCCGATTCTACATCGTTATTATCCAGGTATTTTTTAGCTTCTAAGTGTACTTTTTGCTGGTCGTCTGAGCTTAAAACTCCTTTGACAGAAAAATTTTCCTTCACAAATATACTAACTTCTTCCTTTGTAGGCAAGGCTTCAATATTTCCTAATTTACCTAAATCATTACCATTAAAGACAGGGCTTTCTTTTACAAAATTCGGAATAACATCTACTCCTACCCCTAATGTTGTCAAGGGTTTAGCCACTTCAAAAAGCCCTTGATTCGATCTTGAATACCAGTTATTTCCTAACCTTGAAACTAGATCAATTTTGTGCTGGTCGATGGCGCCGTTTTCGTCTAAAATGGATTCGTGAATATGAATTTTTACTACTTCACATAAAATCAAATTTCCTGCTCCGCCTTCTGTTCCTAACGGAATTATCTGTGTGACTTTGCACTCAAACTGCACTGGAGATTCTTTTACACGATAAGGTTTTACTAAATCGGACGGAATCTGTGTTAATCCTGCTTTGACAAATTCATTTACTCCGTCGCCATATTCTGTACTGGCTAGAGAAGTCTGCTGTACTAAATCAAAGTTTACAACATTAATTACTACCTCGCGGGTTGCTTCTGCATTAATCAGAGTGTGTTTTATGGTGTTGTCCCGAACTCGTCTAGACGGTGAAAAAACTAAAACAGGCGGATTGGCACTAAAAACATTAAAGAAACTAAAAGGAGATAAATTCGGAATCCCTTTTTCGCTGATGGTACTGGCAAAAGCTATAGGTCTCGGCCCTACGGCACTCTGCAGGTAGCCTTGTAGTTTGGCTGTAGGAATCTCTTTTGGGTTAATGCTTATCATATTTTTGGATTTAAACCGAATCTGATTTAGTACCTGCAAAAGTAGAGAAATGGTTTAATTCGAAAAAATTCTTGAGCAGATAAAAACCAAAAATCTTTCTCCTGCTTCAAAATATAAAATGTATATATTTCGTTATATTTATACCTCAAAAAAACTGATATGTCTTTTTCTGAAAGAACAAATACAATTCGCTGGATTATAATTTCCGTCTGCTTTTTAATCATTTCTCTGATTCTTTGGAATACGTATACCTTCTTCCAAATCTTTAAAAATGAAGAACGCCTAAAAATGAACCTTTTTGTTAATGCACAAATTAACATTGTAAATGCAGACGAAAACACCGATGTAGAACTGCCTCTTCAGATTATCAATAACAATACTTCAATTCCTGCTATTGTAATATTATATGATAAAGTGGTAAGTGCTAAAAATGTTCCCGAAGAAATCATCAACAATAAGAAAAAGAGAGATCGTTTTTTAAGGATTCTAAGAAGCGAAAACGAGCCTATTACTTTTGAGTATGCTCCAGGCAAATATCAAACTCTGTATTATGGAAATTCGGCATTGCTTAACAAACTGAAATATTATCCTATCGCACTGCTTTTGATTGTATTTTTATGCATTGCCTTAATCTATAATTTTTACAAAAGCACTAAAATGGCGACGCAGAACAAACTTTGGGCTGGAATGGCAAAAGAAACTGCTCATCAAATTGGAACGCCTTTATCATCACTGATTGGATGGGTAGAAATTTTGAAAACAGAAGAAATCGACCAATCGATTACGGTTGAAATAGAAAAAGATATAGAACGACTGCAGACCATTACAGACCGTTTTTCTAAAATTGGTTCGGTCCCTGTTTTAGAACTTCGTGATATAGTGCAAGAGACTAAAAAAACGTACGAATATCTTCAATCGCGTTTCTCTGCTCAAGTTATTTTTTCTTATAAAGCACCACAAGAACCTCTTTTTGGCATGATCAATCCAATTTTGCACAGTTGGACTATAGAAAATTTGGTAAAAAATGCCATTGACGCCATGAAAGGAAAAGGAACATTAGACCTTCAGATTGAGCAGGATTCACAGCATATTAAAATCAATGTGAAAGATTCTGGAACTGGAATTCCAAAAAAACAATTTAAAATGATATTTGAACCTGGATTTACGACCAAAAAACGCGGCTGGGGACTTGGGCTTTCTTTAACTAAAAGAATTGTCGTAGAATATCATGGCGGTAAAATAAAAGTTTTACATTCTGAAATAGGAAAGGGAACTACTTTTCAGATTCAATTAAATAAAAAAGTGCAGTAAAATAATTCTACTGCACTTTTATTTTTTTTATTTCTGAGCGATTTTTTGTCAGGCTGAGCGATTTTTTTGTCAGGCTGAGCGGAGTCGAAGCCCATTTATTTAAAATTAAAACTAAGCTTCAACTCCGCTCAGCCTGACATCCAAACTATTCTCAGTAAAATGTATTACAAATTCGCCTGAATACTTTTGGCCAATGCCTCAAATTCTTCTTTAGAAAGCGATACTTTATTTATAAAGCGCATTTCATCCATTTCATTTAACGGAATCAAGTGTACGTGTGCATGCGGTACTTCTAAACCAACCACTGCTATTCCGACTCTTTTGCAAGGAACCGTTTTTTCTAAAGCTGCGGCAACTTTTTTAGAAAATTTCATCAGTCCTAAATACAGTTCTTCCTCCATATCAAAGATCTTGTCAATTTCTTGTTTCGGAATGCAGAGTGTATGTCCTTTTGCGTTTGGATTTACGTCTAAAAATGCCAGATAATTATCATCTTCGGCAATTTTGTAACAAGGGATTTCTCCGTTTACTATTTTGGTAAATATAGAACTCATTATTGATTTGTTTAATCGTTTATATGTTTAACCGATTAAGCAATTAACCGATTAACAATAAAAAGTTTAGTCTCTTGAAATTTCAAGAATTTCAAATTTCAAGACTCCGTTCGGAACTGTAATTTCTGCTACTTCTCCAACAGATTTCCCTAATAAACCTTTACCAATTGGTGAAGTTACAGAGATTTTTCCTGTTTTTAGATCTGCTTCACTTTCAGCAACCAATGTATATTTCATCTCCATTCCGTTACTTTGGTTTTTGATTTTTACATTTGATAAAACCAAAACCTTAGAAACATCCAATTGAGATTCGTCAATTAATCTAGCATTTGAATAAACTTCTTCTAGTTTAGCAATTCTCATTTCTAATAAACCCTGTGCTTCTTTTGCTGCATCATATTCTGCGTTTTCAGACAAATCTCCTTTATCTCTGGCATCTGCAATATCCTGAGATGCCTTTGGACGCATTACACTTTTTAGGTGCTCCAATTCATCTTTTAATTTTTTTAATCCTTCTGCTGTGTAATAAGATACTTTACTCATAACTTCATCGTTTATATAAATACAAAAAATCCCATCGCGACGGGATTTTCTTACCACAAATATACTATAATTTTTTATAGTACATAATTATATGTTAATCATATGTAAAATTCAAATCTAAATAAATTATTTTTGTTTCACTAATCTTTATTCAAATAATGAAAAAAATCTGGTTCTTTATCGCTTTTACTGCTGTCTTATTTTCTTGCAGTGACAATAACAGGAGTAATAACAATCCGAATATTCCAAATTATACTATAAGTGCTTATTTAGATTATAACCTTCCTACGTACAATAATCTGAGATATGTAAGCAACCCTGTTTTTGTTGCCAATTATGGAGCTAAAGGAATTATTGTGATGAAAACCGGCGAAGGAACTTATAATGCCTTTGATGCCGCGTGCCCAAATCAAACTGTGAATTCGTGTACAGCAATGACAATTGATGGAATTTATGCTGTGTGTTCTTGCGACAAGAGTAAATACAACTTATACACCGGATTAGGCGAAAAAGAATATCCGATGAAACAATATCGTGTCGAAGTTTCGGGAACTGTGGTTCACGTTTATAATTAAAAATTAAAAAGCCTGAAATTTAGATTTCAGGCTTTTTAATTTTTTAGAATTTCAAACTAAGACCAATCAAGAAATTGATTCCAGCCTGCGGATAATAATACGGGTAAATGTCCCACATCGCTCCGTTTGAAACATATTTTTTATCAAAAATATTATTTACCAATGCCGTAATCGTAATCGATTTAAAAATCGTGTTTGGTTTGATTTCGTAAGAAGCATTGAAATCGTTTACAAAATAATCTGCCAGTTTTGCCTCTGGAAGTTCGATATTATTCATGTACTGCTCGCCCACATATTTTTGCAACAGCGAAAGATACAGTCCTTGAACGGGTTTGTAAACAAAAATATTTCCTGCTATAACCTCTGGAGAATAAGCAATGTCGGTTGTCCCGTAATATTGCCCTGCAACCGCTAAATCAACATTTTTATTGCTGCTCAAAGTAAAATTTGGTCTGATAATAAATTTGTCCGAGAGCGCAATTGTCGCATCAAGCTCGAAACCTAAACGGTAACTTTTTTCGGTATTGGCGCGAATTGGAGAACCTACATCATCCAACCTTCCCGTTAAAATCAATTGGTCTTTATATCCCATATAGTAAAAGTTAGAATTCAATTGGAATTTTTCCGAATTAAATCTCCATCCTAATTCAAAGTCATTTAGTTTTTCTGGTTTTACATTACCGCCTTCATAGTCGGTTCTGTTCGGCTCACGATTGGCGCGTGCATACGAAAAGTATATCGTATTTTTTTGATTGATTTCGAAATTCAAACCTGCTTTTGGATTAAAGAAATTAAAATCGTCGTCTACCAAACCAGTCTCTGCACTGTTCGCTTTGTAAGTAACTCTTCTGTATTGCAAATCGCCGTAAAAACTTATTTTTTCTGTGAATTGATAATTGGCTTTTGCGAAAATATTTCCATCTGTTTTGGTCGAAAAATCATCGTAGTAATGATCCCCTAATTCTGACTGCGAAGCATATCTAGCCCAAATAACTTTTCCGTAATGGTCTCCTTCGTACTTATTCCATCCGCCGCCTAGAATAACATCAAGCTTTTCTGTTTTGTATTTGGCCGAAAATGTAGTTCCGTAGAAATCATTATCTAACCATTTCTGGCGTACTAAATCTGTCGTCGTAACTGCTCCAACCGGAATTAAATTGTACTCTGCCATAGCAGCATCTTCTTTATAATTCTCATAATATCCTTTTCCTTTTGTGTAATGAAGTGCGACGTTTGTACTCCATTTATCAGAAATAGATTCACTCCAATGCAGTTGATAATGATCCTGATCGTAGTTGTCGGTTTCATTATCATAAAATCGGGTATTACCAAATTCATCGGTAAACTTACCAGCAGAGTTATAGGTACGATCTGAATTTAAGGTCTCGCCATCAATTCCGTTCCAAGATTGATAGGTTTTCTGAGTTCCTCCAAAAACCAAAGCTTTAATCAAAGTTGTTTTACCAACATAAGTTCCCTGCAGAAAATAGGATTTTAAATCAGAACTTGCGCGGTCTACATAACCATCCGATTTCATAGCAGACAAACGTCCAGCGATTTCAAAATGATCGTTTAATAAACCCGTACTGAATTTTACTGTGTTTTTTAAACTATTGAATGATCCTGCAGAACTAGAGATTTCTCCCGTTGCTTTATTAGCGTAACTGTCTGTAAGCATGTTTAAACTCGCTCCAAAAGCCCCTGCTCCATTTGTTGAAGTTCCAACACCGCGCTGCAATTGCAGGCTTTCTACAGAAGAGGCAAAATCCGGCATGTTTACCCAAAATGTTCCTTGACTTTCGGCATCGTTATACGGAATTCCGTTTATGGTTACGTTTACACGTGTTGCATCGATTCCGCGAACGCGAATTCCCGTGTAACCCATTCCGTTCCCTGCATCAGAAGTAGTTACAACAGACGGAAGATAATTCATCAGAACAGGAATATCCTGACCCAGGTTTCGGTATTTAATTTCCTTTTTGTCCATATTACTAAAACTAACCGGCGTTTTGGAAGTAACACGAACAGCAGAAACTAAAACATCATCCAGCTGATTGACTTTTGTAGAATCTTGTACTTGTCCAAAAGAGAATACGGTAAAGAAAATAGAAAATAGAAGAAAGAAAACAGATTGGTTCAACTTAGAACCTTCGCAGCTCTGTGCCTTTGTACCTTTGAAAGTACCTTTAAATAAATTTTTCATTCGTAAATAAATACGAATAAAAGGGGGAATTATTCTTTTGTTAAATTAATAAATGTGTTTCTTAAGACAAGATATAGTGTGCACGCTAACAATTGTCGTTTTTTCCCTTAGCAACATTACTCGCTCAGGTTCTTTGGGTATGATCTCAGCTCGTTATTTAGAGCACCCCTTTGAGACAGTGCAAAGGTAATGTTAAAAATTTCAAAAATCAAACTCCAAATTCCAAAACATTTATATCTAAGATCCAAAACAGATATTCCAAATTCCATAACAGCATTTCTTTAATTGCTTATGGAATTTAAAAATTAAGATTTACTCTAAATCTGGTTTTCTACGAGATTGTTTAATCTCAGAAAGATTCTTTTTCTCTTTAATTCTTTTTTTGATTACTGATTTTGGAATTTTGGTTGCCTTACGAACTTTAGGAACAAACAATCCTTTTTTTATAATTTCTAAAAATCGCTTTATAACGATATCTTTGTTTTTAAGCTGACTTCGATCTTCGTCGCAGTTTAAAATCAGAATGTTTTCGGTTGTTAATCTTGCGGCAATGTTATGCTGTAAAAGCTGTTTCTCTTCATCAGATAAAGATTGAGAAGCATTCAAATCAAAAGACAAAACAACTTTTGATGAAACTTTGTTCACGTTTTGTCCGCCCGCGCCACTGCTTCGCACGGCTTTAAAACTTAGCTCTGATATGATTTTTTCTGCATCCATATTTATTGCGGCTGATGTGCCGGTTTTAATAAATCATTTACAGTTTTTACAGGGTTAAAAGTAATCAAAGGCACAGCCACAAAAACTGTCAGCCAGTTTGCCATAGATCCATTCCATAAACCTGGTAATTCGTAACTTTTCACGATCTTTCCGTCTACACTTTTTTCTACAATAAAACCTGCTTTTTCGTCTACGAATTCCTGCAGGTTAAATCGTTCTCCTTTATAATTTTTAATCCCGCAGACCAAATCCACAGGGTTAAAATGGGTTGCTTCGGCTAAAATTTCCTGTTGCTTTTTATTGGTCAAATCAACCTGAGAACTTTCTACAATCTGAAGCGAAGTAACTCCTTTATCATTCATCACCCAAAACGGACCTCCGCCAGGTTCTCCTTCATTTTTCACCATACCGCAAACACGAATTGGTCTATTTAGAAGTTCTTTGATTTTCTCAATTTGATTCTCTAACGTAAATTTATTAAAATCTCTTGGCACCTCTGTATTCAGCTTTTCTTTTAGAAATAAAGAAATAACAGCAATATCCTCTTTTCTAAATTCATTCTTTTCGATAGCCTTTAGATATTCAAAAATGCGCTGCTGAACAGTAATCAAAATTCCTGCTAATCCCTTTTTATACAATGTAGTTTTATCAATATGATTTTGGATTACATTGTCTATATTTTTTATAAAAATAACATCGGCATCTAACCTATTCAAGTTCTCAATTAATGCTCCATGTCCTCCCGGTCTAAAAACTATTTTGTCGTTTTTATCTCTGACTAATTTGTTTTTTAAATCTACCGTAACCGAATCTGTTCTTTTACTTTGATAAGAGTAAGAAACATTTATTTCTATTTGGGACTCATTTTCAATTTTTTGTTTAAGCTGCGAAATCGCATTTTCGAACAAATCCTGATGTGCCTCAGAAATCGTAAAATGAAGATTAGAAATCTCTCCAGAAGCGGCATAATGAACACATTCGTTCAAGTGCTCCTCTATCGGAATCGCAATATGTGATTTATATTCGTGAAATGGCAGAACTGCCTTTGGTTTATTTGCAAAATCGAAATAATCTGAAGAAAGCAGTAATTTTATAAAATAATAATTCTTCTGATCTCTGTCCAAAGAATCAAAATCTAGGTATATTTCTCTGAGCTTTTTATCTACAGCTTTAAAGAAAGGAAACTTCTCCATTGCGACTATAAAAATCGGGAGTTCACTGTCTTTTTTTCTATTTATATAAGCATTTATAGTTTCTTTATTGAGATCAAAATCGTTTAAAAATGCTATTAAAAATTTGAACATTCTGCTCGCAGCACCAGAGGCTGGAACGAATTTTTTAAGTTTAATTTTTGATTTTTGACTATCGTAAAAAGCGGCTTTTTCTTGAAACTGAGCTTCAGAAAGACTTAAAATTCCATCATTAACTGTTGCTGGACTTAGCAGATAACTTTTTGGAATTCCGTTTTCAAAAATTTCTAGTTGTTTAAAAACATTGTCAAAATCAGTTCCGTGATTATAAATTTCTACAAAATCATTTGATGAGAAACCTTTCTCTTTTGCTAAAGTCAAATTTTTGATAATGCTGACAGCCTTTGCTAATCGACATTCTTTATCTCCAGATAAGGTTACAAAAGGCTTATTAGTATCTATTAACGTTTGTTTAAATTTAGAAAACACTGTTTCTCGTCCGTTTGGGGTATCTCTAATGTCATCTTTTTCCCAAGGAACATCAATATCTGTCAAAAAGAATAAATCATACTCATGTTTCAGCGCAGCCTCATGCAGCAATGGATCACAAAATCCGTAATACATCTCAGAGAAAACTTTAGTTACCATCAAATTGGTATCACAAAACAAATATTTTACAGCTGTTTCTAGTTTTTCATTTTCAAGGGCAGTCTGTCCGTAAGCAATCGGCATCATATCTTCTGCCGCACAAACATGCTGGTTTTCTTCCCATTTCTCCTGCAGGTAATTGCGCGCAAATTCTGGAACCCATTCGGTTTCATAATATGCGGCAAGCTGTTTTGCTAAAGTTGTTTTTCCCGTACTTTCGGGACCAAACAAGGCAATTTTTATGATTGTTGTTTTTTGCTGTCTAAGATTTTTCTCCATTCTAAATAAGCTGTAATAGCCAAAATTGTAAAAATTATATATTGAAGTGACAGCATCCCTAAACCGCGATAAGCATAAAGAGGCACAACAATAATATCACCCATAATCCAAAGTGTCCAGTTTTCTATTTTTTTTCTGGCCATATACCACATTCCTGCAAAAAATATTCCAGACGAAATCATATCAACATAATTATCCAGTTCTATTTTACGTCCAAAGTATTTATAAATACCGAAAACTACAAAAACGGTTACAATAAATAGTAAGATTCCGATTATTTTTTCATTATCAGTTGTACGGGTAATGGGCAAATTTTCTGTCGCTGTTCCTCCTTTTGCCCACACATACCAGCCGTAAATACTCATTATTGAGAAATAGAAATTAATAATCATATCGCCCATGTAACCTGCTATATAAAGCAAATAAACTGATATTGCGGTAGCGATTAATCCTGTTGGATAAGCCCAGATATTTTCTTTTTTTGCAAACCAAACACTCAAAATGCCACAGACAAAAGTTATAAACTCTAAAGCAATATGCCATAACGGAGCATTTTTATAACTGTTGAGAAAAAAATCTATCATTTGGAAGTTTTTGGTTTGTAATTATAACTCAAAAAAGCGGCTGTTATTTTCAAAGGCTGTTCCTATAACAACTAAATCCGCTCCAGCTTGGTATGCATTCTGAATTCCGTGCAAATCTACAATTCCTCCACCAACAATTACAGGAATTTCAACATTTTGAGAAATCGTTTCAATCATTTTTAGCGGTACTGGTTTTTGAGCCCCGCTTCCTGCTTCCAAGTAAATCAGTCTATTGCCAAGCATTTCTCCTGCCAGAGCTGTTGCCAAAACCAAATTTAGATTTTCACGGCTTAAAGGTTTTGTTTTACTTACACGGGCAACAGCAGTTTCGTTACCGCTTTCTATCAAAATATAGCCTGTAGAAATTACTTCAAGGTTTGTCTTTTTTAAAATCGGTGCTGCCTGAACCTGATATTCTATTAGATAATCCGGATTGCGGCCAGACAATAATGATAAAAACAAAATACCATCTGCATGTGGAGAAATCTGCGAAGGATCTCCAGGGAATAAAATAACCGGCAGATTTGTTTTTTGCTTTAATGAAGCAATTAATTCTTCTAAAATATTATTTTGAACAATACTTCCTCCAACAAAAATATGCGTGGCGGGCGACTTATTAATTTTATCAATTAAATGATCTAAATTTTCCAATATAATTTTATCCGGATCCAATAAGACTGCCAGCAATTTTTGACCGTTACTTTTAGCCTTTAAAATTTGTTGTAGAATCGTAGGTATTTGTTCTTGCATAATGGCTGTAAAAGTAAAAGTTTTTTTATGCAGAAGAACTATTTCGAATAAATTATATTTGCCTAATGCCTTTGACCACTTAAATACTACCTTATGATTGCAGTCGAATTATTAGAAAAATATGACGTCATAAAAAAATCGTTCGATAAAAATGATATTATTTTTGAAGAAGGAAATCTACCATTAAACTACTACCAAATCATTTCTGGTGAAGTAAAAATGAGCAATTACAATGATGATGGAAGAGAATTTATTCAAGGTATATTTTATGGAGGACAGTCGTTTGGAGAACCGCCGTTATTTCTAAATCAAAAATATCCTGCCAATGCTATTGCTGTAGATAATACCGTGATTTTTATTCTTTCAAAAGATAACTTCATGAAACTTCTAGAACAAAATCCCAAAATAAGCATTCAGATTATTGAAAATTTAGCGCAGCGATTGTATTATAAGTCGGTTATGGCAGCCGAAATTTCGACACACGAACCAGAACATCGGGTTTTAAAATTAATCGATCACGGAATTGCTTATTTCAATTTTCAAAAAGATCAAAACGGATACCTCATCAATTTTACGAGACAGCAGATTGGAGATTTAACTGGTCTGCGTGTAGAAACGGTTATTAGAGCAATTAAGGCTTTGGAAAAAAAAGGAGAATTGAAGATTATTAACCGAAAAGTATACCGATAAAAAAATTCTCATTTTATGATTTTAATCATAAAACGCAGCTGTATTACAGGCGTATCTTTGTCATATAAAAATCTGAATATCATGACACTATACCAAACAACATTCGACATTTTCAATAGAAATTATATGGGTTCTGCAGCAATGGCTGTAATTGGACAAAGCTGTTTAGGAGGCGCCGCTGCAATGTATGTTTTAGCAAACGGAACTTCTCTTCTTCAAATGGTGCAGCTGGCAATTATTGTTTTAGCTTGTATCTTTGTCAATACTTCAATTTTGGCTCAAATGAAACACAAAGTGGTTTTTAATCTTTTAATTCTTAGCTCAATTTTAAGTGTAGCATTTATTTTAGTAAACACATTACTTCTGTGAAAAAACAAATAGAAAATAGAACTGATGTCGCTTTTTTAGTAAATCATTTCTACGATAAAATAAGAGCCGATGAAGAAATCGGCTTTTATTTTAATGAAATGATTTCTGATTGGGAGGCACATCTCGAAAAACTAACTGATTTTTGGGAAACCAATCTTTTTGGTGTTCGCAAATACAAAGGAAATCCGCATGCTGTTCATAATGAAGTCGATGCACACTTTGACGAAAAAATAACTTCAAATGAGTTCGGAATCTGGTTAAATCATTGGTTTCAAACTATAGATGAGTATTTTGAAGGCGAAAATGCTGATACTTTAAAAAGACGTGCCAGAAAAATGAGCACTTTCTTATTTATGAGCATGTTTAAACATCGCCAAAAAGAAAGCGAAGTTTGAATAAGTTTAGTTTCAATTTCTACAAACGAGAAATCACACTCGGGATTTACGCACTGTTATCGAATTTCTAGTGTGATTTCTCATTTCTTTAAATGACAACTGTGACGAAAACTATTGCTTAAATTTTACTTCTCAAAGGCATAAACCAATGTGAAATTCTCAATTTCGAGATAATGCACATAAAAATCTTTTATTAGATCATCAAAATATAAACTGGCTGCTGTCTGTGTTTCAGAAAGCGAAAAATCTTCTACGCGAATATGATCCTTAAAACTTATTCCTTTTTCGTTTCTGATTTTAAAAATAGCTTCTTTTGCGCCCCAGATTACGGTCAGTTTTTTAATATATTCTTCTGTAAAATCCGGCTCTAAGTAAATACATTCATAATCTGTAAACTTATCAGCAATTCTGATGATTTTTTCGCGCTGCAATTCCATGTCAATTCCAACCGCTTCTTCGCTAATAATTATCGCAGCATAATTATAAGAATGTGTTATCGAAATATAATTGTGACAATCAAAATAAGGTTTCCCAAACTCATCATAATGCAAATCTTTATCCGTAAAGCCCATTTCCTGAATAAGCATCCGAACACTTAAAAAAGCACGCTGGTGCATTTCAGATTTCATTCCGTCCAATCTGCGCTGTGTTTTTTCTTTTAAAGTTACCTGACTGTACAATTCGTCAAAAGATTCGGTAATCTTCCAAATTAAAATTTTGGTATTTTCGTTGCATTGTATCGTTTGAAATAGAGGCATTTTGAACTGTTTGTTGTTTTTTTATTAAACCATATAAGTTATATAAGAGAATATAATTTTGGGTCTAAAATATTTATCAAGTAAATTTAAGTATCTGTACTAAATCTGCACTTTAAGAAAAGCAAAGATACATTTAAGAATCTTTTTTAAATGAACTTATATCACTTATATAGTTAAAAAACATTCTTAAACTAACATTCTAGAGATTAAGAAATTAAAGATTTCACAAATCTTACAGAAAGTAGTAAAAATAAAAAGCTATTATGTAAATTTGCAAAAATTTTACAATTATACAAATATACTATAAATGAGTACTACAACTACGCCATATGTGGCTTTCAAAGTAAAAGATATCTCTCTAGCAGCTTGGGGAAGAAAAGAAATTGAATTGGCTGAGGCTGAAATGCCAGGTTTAATGGCACTTCGTGCTGAATATAAAGACGAACAGCCTCTTAAAGGTGCTCGTATCGCTGGATGTCTTCACATGACTATCCAAACGGCAGTTTTGATCGAAACTTTAATTGCTCTTGGTGCAGAAGTTACTTGGTCTTCTTGTAACATTTTCTCTACTCAGGATCAGGCTGCTGCTGCAATTGCTGCTGCTGGAATCTCGGTTTATGCTTGGAAAGGTCTTGATGAAGCTTCATTTGACTGGTGTATTGAGCAGACTTTATTCTTTGGTGAAGACAGAAAACCATTGAACATGATCTTAGATGACGGTGGAGATTTAACTAACATGGTTATCGATCGTTACCCAGAATTAGTTCCTGGAATCAAAGGTCTTTCTGAAGAAACTACAACTGGTGTACACAGACTTTACGAAAGAGTAAAAGCTGGAACTCTTCCAATGCCTGCAATTAACATTAACGATTCTGTTACTAAATCTAAATTTGATAACAAATACGGATGTAAAGAATCTGCTGTAGATGCTGTACGTCGTGCAACTGACTTAATGTTAGCTGGAAAAAGAGTAATCGTTTGTGGATACGGTGACGTAGGAAAAGGAACTGCTGCTTCTTTTAGAGGTGCTGGTTCTATTGTAACTGTTACTGAAATCGATCCAATTTGTGCTTTACAAGCTGCAATGGACGGTTACGAAGTTAAAAAATTAGATACTGTAATTGCTAATGCTGATATCATCATTACCACTACAGGAAATAAAGATATCGTTCTTGGACGTCATTTCGAGCAAATGAAAGACAAAACTGTTGTTTGTAACATCGGACACTTTGATAACGAAATCGACATGGCTTGGTTAAACAAAAACCACGGTGCGTCTAAAATCGAAATCAAACCACAAGTTGACAAATACAACATCGCTGGTAAAGATATCATCATCTTGGCTGAAGGTCGTTTAGTAAACTTAGGTTGTGCTACAGGTCACCCAAGTTTTGTAATGAGTAACTCATTTACAAACCAGACTTTGGCTCAAATCGAATTATGGAACAATGCTGCAGCTTACAAAAATGAAGTTTATATGTTACCAAAACATTTAGACGAAAAAGTTGCTGCTCTTCACTTAGCTAAATTAGGCGTTGAACTAGAAGTTCTTCGTGAAGATCAAGCTGCTTACATTGGTGTTGACGTTCAAGGTCCATTCAAACCAGAATACTACAGATATTAATAATTTTAGATTTCTGAGTTTAGATTTCAGATTTCTTCAAATTTCATATCAAACCCGACAGATTTTAAAAATCTGTCGGGTTTTTGCTTTTAAAATCAGTAATTAATCAGATATTTTTTGGTAAATTTTATAAAATATAAATCTATATTTGAAGAACAAAAAAACTGATTTAAAAACAAAACATGAGAACACGCCTTATTTTATTAGTATTAATTATACTTCCTTTTTTTGCCTCTGCACAATTTAATAATCAAGCCAGAATGATGCACCAGCAGATGAATGCCCAAAACGAAAAATGGTCTCGTGAGCGTTCGATGGCAAATCAGCAATGGCAAATGAAACACATGATGGCTAATCAAACTAATAAAATTCAATCTGCAGAACATAAATTAGCCAAAGAAGAAAAGAACAATAAAAAACTTGCAGAAAAAACGGCCAAGTTGGAAGCTGATTTAAAAACGAATCAAGAGGAATTAAATGCTCTTAAAAACCAATCACAGGAAAACAATCCGGATCTTCAAAAAAATATCGAAAAAGCCGAAAATAAAACCGCGAAATCAGAAAAAAAACTCAACAAAAGCAAAACGAATTTAGAAAACAGTTCTAAAAAAGTTGCCGACTTTAAAAACGAATTAGAAACCTCTAAAGCCGAAAAAGAAAAATTAGAAAAAAAGGAGGAAGAAGAGAAAAAATTAAAAGAGGAAGAAAAGGCAAAAAAAGAAAAAGAAAAGCAGGAAAAGAAAAAATAAAAACGCTTTTTCCCTGCACTCATAATTCCATTATTATCCCAAATCATGAAAAAAATTATAATTTTAATACTGTTACTTTTACCTATTCTTGGCAAAGCTCAAGCCAGTTTTCAAAGGCAAATGCAAGCTTCTAATGCAATGGTCAGACAACAAAACCAAATGTTCTTGCAGCAGCAGCAACAGCAACGCGATATGAGCCGTATGATGAATAACATTCAAACAACGGAAGATAAACTAGCTAATGAAGAAAGAAGGTTAAAAAAATTCGAAAAGAAAGCAGCCGAAAGAGAAACCGAATTAAATACTGAAAAAGCAGCATTAGCTTCTTTAGAAAATACTTCAGAAAATAAATCAGACGTTCAAAAAAATATCGAAAAATCTAAAAAGAGAATTGCAAAATCGGAAGAAAAAGTGAACGAATCAAAAAAAGATATTGAAACGAGCACGGCTAAAATTCAGAATTTACAAAAGAAAATAGAAGCTGATAAAATTAAAAAAGAAGAGCTTGCTAAAAAACACGAAGAAGAAAAAAGAATAAAGGAAGAGGAAAAAGCACAAAAAGAGAAGGAAAAACAGGAAAAGAAAAATAAAGCCTGATTTTTAATTCAGAACAATAAAAATATGATCGAACAAGTTTTATGTGAAACACACGGCTCTAAAGAAATGTCTTTTACCTGTATTCATCTTGCATTGGCAATAGACTCCAAAGAGCAGGTTGGTTTTTACTATTCAGAAGCCGAAGAAGAGCTGCCGCAGATTGCTTGGTGTAATTCGTGCGAACAATATCTTCTCGATAATGGTGAAGAATGGACGGAACAATTTCAAGCTTTAGCAGATTTTAAAATGTTATGCTCCGATTGTTTTGAAGAAGCAAAAAATAACGAAGTAGAGATTCATCTCCGATAAATACGTTCTCAATGAAAAAGATTGTTATCCTTTTTTCACTTGCATTTTTAAATGTTCCGGTCTTTGCTCAAAGCAATGACATTTGGACATCGTTCCCAAATAAAGACACAACTCTTGTAGGTTTTAAGGACAAAAGCGGCATCATTAAAATAGAGCCAAAGTTTACAGGTTTTACAATTGCTCGTAAATTTGAAAACATCATGGCAGTTTCTGAAGAAGAAAATGGAAAATGGAAAAATTACTATTTAACTAAACAAGCAAAAATAGTCGGACGCGACAGTTTATTCAGTTATGATAATGGTCCTGATTGCGAAAACGAAGGTTTCATAAGGTTCACAGATCGTAAAACAGACAAAACGGGAATGTTTGACAGCCAAGGAAAAATTGTAATTCCAGCCCATTACAGCAGTCTTACCAAATCCCGTAACGGATTAGTAATTGTTTTAAAAGATGCCACAAAAGAAACACATGGAGAACATTCTTTCTGGAAAGGCGGAAAAGAATTTCTTATTGACCTCAATAATAAAATCTTGATTGAGAATTTTCCATATACAGATGATTTAAATTTTTATTCACTAAAAAAAACGAAAGAATCTAGTAAAGACGAAACACGAGAAAGTTTTCTTGGCGTTGACGGAATGTATTATTCGTTTATCAATTATGATAAAGAATTTAAATATTGGCTGAAAAATTCTTTTTTACCCAATTTGACTAAAACTAGTCTAGAGAAAAATTCTTTTGATAAAATAACGTATTGGAAAGAGCCAAACGGCTGGATAAGTGAATCTAAAACGAAGTTTATTCATCAGAATTACAATCTCCTAAAATTAAAATTACAGCAGTTAAATTCACCTAAAACCGATTATTTTATTTCTTCTGATGGATTAAATCAGTTTATTTATGAATCGGAAGAATATGATATTTATTTTAATAATTGCCACGAATCTAAAGATTGGATGTATCCTACAATGGATGTTGTAATAAATCCAAAAAACAAAACCGATTTAGGACAAGATCACTTTGAGTTTTTAAGGACTGAAAACGGTTATAAATTGATAAGTGTTTCTTTTGCAAAGGATAATCTAATTAAATAATTAAATGTATTCTGCTTTTCCAAATAATTATGACAAAAGAACATTTTAAAGAAAATTTAGAAAAAGCTCTCGATGGGCTTATTGAGTTTACGCAGGAAATGGTGATTAACAAACTGCCTCACCAATATAAGTTTATAATTAAGATAAATTGTTCTTATGACGGAAACGAATTAGAAAATGATGAAGAAATTTTCCCTCATGATAAAATTGATGCAGCGAGCTCCATAAATCCTGCCTCGGAGTTAACTGTGCTTGATTATTTATGGCGAAATGGAAAAGTGCCTCAATGGATTAATGTTCAGGTTAGCCGTTGTGATGATAATTTCAGTTACATAACATTAGAATGCTGCGGCAGGTATTCGGCTTTTTTAAACCATAAAGATGGGCCTTTTAGAGCTTCAGGGCCTTCTATACCATACCGCTATTTTGATCCCGTTAATGAAAAGCTTCTTCATAAAATAGATCTAAATGAAATAAACAAAGATTAACTTTGTAAAAAACTACATCATGAAGAATTTTCTATTTCTATTTGTTGCCATAATCTTCGAAATCATTGCCACTTCGGCATTAAAAAAGTCTGAAGAATTCACAAAATTAATTCCCAGCATAATTACAATTATTGGGTATTGCGGTGCATTTTACTTTTTGAGTTTTGCTATTAGAACCATTCCTGTTGGTTTTGCTTATGCCATTTGGTCTGGAGTCGGTATTGTTTTAATTACAATTATTGGTGCCATATTCTTCAAAGAAATTCCTGATTTACCAGCCATAATCGGGTTGAGTTTAATTGTAATTGGTGTTGTGGTAATTAATGTGTTTTCTAAAACTACGGCGCATTAAGTTGGTTTCAGGTTTCAGGTTTCAGGTTTCAAGTTTTAAGTTTCAGGTTTCAAGTTTCAGGTTTCAAGTTTCAGGTTGTGTTAGAACGTGAAACCTGAAACTTGAAACAAAACAAACAAAAACCTATTTCCGCAAGTTTCGGATTTTATACCTCTCAAAACCAATCGATATTTGTATTATAAAATTGAATGAAGATGAACACACAGGAAAACATCAATTATAATCGTATCGCCGAAGCTATAGATTATATCAAAGCTAATTTTAAAGACCAGCCAAATCTTGATGAAGTAGCTGAAAAAGTACATTTGAGTCCGTTTCACTTTCAGAGACTTTTCAGCGAATGGGCAGGTACGAGTCCGAAGAAGTTTTTGCAATATACAAGTATCGAACATGCTAAAAAATTACTAAAAGAAAATCAGGCAACTATTTCTGAAACGGCTTATGAAACAGGACTTTCAGGAACAAGCCGACTTCATGATTTATTTGTAAACATAGAAGGAATGACTCCGGCGGAATATAAAAACGGAGGCAAAAACCTAGAAATAAATTACAGTTTTGCAGAAAGTCCGTTTGGGAATATTATTGTGGCTTCTACTCCCAAAGGTGTTTGTTTTATGGCTTTCGCCGAAGATGAAGCAAATGGATTTCTTTCATTAAAAGATAAATTCCCAAATGCTCATTTTTCAAAAAAACTGGATTTAGCACAACAAAATGCCTTGTTTATTTTTCAAAACGATTGGAGCAGATTATCCGAAATTAAACTGCATTTAAAAGGTACCGATTTTCAATTGAAAGTTTGGGAAGCCTTACTTAAAATCCCAATGGGGCAACTTTCTACTTACGGCTCTATTGCTCATCAAATTGAGAAACCAAATGCTTCGCGAGCCGTGGGAACAGCAATTGGCAGTAATCCTGTTGCTTTTTTAATTCCGTGCCATCGCGTGATTCAATCTTCTGGAATATTTGGCGGTTATATGTGGGGAAATACAAGAAAGACGGCGATTATTGGCTGGGAGGGCGCACAGGTTAATCCATAGTAATAAAATTATCAATTATTCGATTGATACATATTATCAACACAAACATATTTGTAGAGATGCACTGCTTTGCGTCTAACGTCACGTATTTCCGTGGAGAATCTTTGTCGACAATCTTTGCGTAGACGCACTGCTGTGCACCTCTACAGATCTGCTGTGTGTATTTTAATGATTGTCATTATAAATTCAACCCAAAAATTATTATGCAAAATATACAATCAAAAATTGCTTCTCAAGACTGGGAAAGCATCACCGAATCTATGCATCAAAATGGCTTTGCTATTATTCCAAAAATCCTCACTAATGAAGAATGCGAGGATTTAAAATTCGATTATGACAATCCTAATTTATATCGAAAGACAGTTGTTATGGAACGTTATCGGTTTGGTTTGGGAGAATACAAATATTTTAATTATCCGTTGCCTGATTTGATTCAAACAATCCGGACTAACATGTATCCTAAATTGGCGCCGATCGCAAATACCTGGATGAAAGCACTGAATATCAACACCATTTTTCCAGAGACGCACAAAGAATTATTACAACAATGCCACGATAATAATCAATTCAAAGCGACTGTTTTAATTTTAAAATACGGTAAAAGCGGCTTCAATACTTTACATCAGGACTTGTACGGAGATGTTTATTTTCCCATTCAAATTGTGCTTTTTCTCAACGAACCTGATGAAGATTTTACAGGCGGTGAATTTGTTTTGACACAGCAAACGCCCAGAGCACAATCTAAAGCTATTGTTTTAAAACCTAAAAAAGGTGACGTTTTGGTTTTTACAACCAATTTCAGACCTGTAAAAGGTTCAAAAGGATATTATCGGGTAAACATGAAACACGGTGTAAGCGAAATTCATTCGGGTGAACGACATACGTTGGGAATTATTTTTCATGATGCGTTAAATTAAGGTGCAAAGGCTCAAAGGTGCAAAGGCACAAAGATCCCATCGTAAAAATTTCACGCAGATTTAGCAGATCTAGAAGATTTTTTAATCTTTTTAATCCTTTAATCAGTGGCAAAAATTCACGCAACATATTAGTTGCACTGCTGTGTGTCTCTATAATAAAACAAACGCATAAACAAATGATACTACATGATAAAATTCTCGACCGTGATCTCCGAAATAAAATTAAAAATGCGGAAATTTGTTTCGGCGGCAACCGAAAACTAAAAATCTACGGAACCTTAAAATGTACATCAGGAAAAAGAATGAAACGCGAAAACCGGGTTTTCTTTTTTTCTGAAAATGAAGCCAGACAAAATGGTTTCAGACCTTGCGGGCATTGCATGAAAACCGAATATCAAAAATGGAAAAATGGACTTATTTAATCCTGAAATAAACGAAACTACTAACCTGCTTCCGAAAGACGGAACGGTTAATTATTACGGAACTGTTTTTTCTAGAAATGAAGCCGATTTTTATCGCGACAACCTTTTAAATACCATTGAATGGAAAAACGACGAAGCAATTATTTTTGGAAAATTAATTTTAACCAAAAGAAAAGTAGCTTGGTACGGCGACCAGCAATTTGAATATACCTACTCTAACACCACAAAAAAAGCGCTTCCGTGGACAAAAGAATTGTTAGAATTAAAAAAAGTAATCGAGGAGAAAACAGGAGAAACTTTTAATTCCTGCCTGCTTAATTTATATCATTCTGGTGAAGAAGGAATGGCATGGCACAGTGATGCTGAAAAGGATTTAAAGAAAAATGGTGCAATTGGTTCGGTGAGTTTTGGCGCCGAACGTAAATTTGCTTTCAAACATAAAGAAACTAAAGAAACGGTTTCATTAATTCTGCAACACGGCAGTTTATTGGTTATGAAAGACGAAACGCAGACCCATTGGCTTCACAGACTCCCTCCAACAAAAACAACCTCAAAACCGAGGGTAAATTTGACTTTTAGAACTATTATTAAATAACATAAAAAAAATTCAACATTAAGAGCTTACGAAAATTACGTTAGAATGTTAGGCATCACTTTTTAATTCAACTCTCACTTTTTCTTCGCCATCACATTTTCATAAGAGCGTATCAATGCATCTTCAAACATTTCCGGCCTTACTTTAGCAAGTTCTGCAATGGTCCAGCCTTGTGCTCCCCATTTATTTGGGATTGGATAGAAAATCTTTTCGCTTGACGCACAAAAAACGGATTGATCGATTTCATTTAGCTTTAAAACAGCCCGATTATTCTTTTCATCAAAAGTGGCAAAAATCTTTTTGTTAATCCGGAACGATGTTTTTTCAAAATGCGGTTCTTCTTTGGCATTAGGAAAAGACAAAGCTAATTTTCTAAATGTTTCAATTGAGACCATAATTTTAATTTTAAAGAAAACCAATTTCTACCAGCCTTGATTCAATCCAATTTTTAAAACTTCCTCATATTTTTCTTTATCAAACGAATATAAATTTGGCGCTTTATGGGCAACGTTGCTTTTTTTCTCGTCTAATTTGGAAAGGATTCCAATGTTGGTTATTTTTCTAAGAAAATTTCTTCTGTCAAGTTTTTTGTCTAGAATTGTTTCATACAACTTTTGAAGTTCTGGAATTGTAAATTTTTCTGGAAGCAGATTGTATCCAATTGGCATTAAATTCAACTCCATTCTCAATGTATCCAACGCTTTGTCCAAAATTTCTTTATGATCTAAAATAAGTTCTGGAACCTCTTTATGATCAATCCATTCTACTGTTTCATTCCGATTCATCGAATTGGGGATGATTTTTAAAAAATCTACCAAAGCATAATACCCAATTGTTACAAAACGGCGCAGCAGCCATTTGCCTTTCTCTTCTTCGATTTTTAGATATTCTAAAATCTTTTTATCGAAGTGCTGTTCGTTTCGATTTACTTTTCCAAAGGTCGCAAATTGCCTGAGGAATACGCCTTCTACACCTGTTCTGCTGTTTAAAACGGTAATTGCAGCTGTATCAATATCCTGATCAACAGGAATAAATCCGCCGGGTAAAGACCATTTCTGGCTTTTATCGACTTTTATCAATAAAACTTTCAACTGATTGTCATGAAACCCAAAGATTACGCAGTCTATAGAAAGTCCCGGCTGGTAATTTTCACTATTCTCAATTATGTCTTTTAGCATCCGTTTTAATTTCGTTGGTCCAATACTTCGCAATTTAATGCATTTTTAGAATATAGCGGATTCTGCAAGCTTTGATATATTTAAAATATTAAGTGTGCAAATCACAATTTTAACTAAAATTTAAAATCAAATTTAAAAAAAATAATTACATTGCGTCATTATAACACATTAAGGTTAAATATTTGATTTTAAGCTAAGAAAACACTCTATGTGTTTTTTAGCCAATGTTGAAAGTTAAATGCAGGAGTATGATTTCCAATTCATTAAAAAATATCAATGAAAAAATTAGAACCAAAATCTGGACTTCTTTCGGATTTGTTTCTAAAACTTATTTACTCGAAGCTTCGCTGAAATATAGTGCAGAACAGGAAAGAATTTTCAACGAAATGATCACAGAGACAGAGGTAAAAAACAAAAAAGCCAAACGTGAAGCTTTTGACAAGGCTTTATACGCCTCGTACAAAGGAATTGGCGCTATGGATTTTATTAATACTGTTCTAAAATAATCTGTACCAATAATTTATATTTTTTCAACTTGCCTCACTTTATGTGAGGTTTTTTGTTGTTTATTTTTTAAAATATAACTGACAAAATTGTACAATAAACACCTATTTTTGCTACAATAAAGTTTATACACCTAATATATTATTACAAGCATGGAAAATACAATTGAAGTAGAGAATTACAAAATTAAGCAGCCCGAAAACTGGGCTCCCAAAATTAATGATGACCAGCTTATTGCCTATATAAAAGAATCGGATTTTTCTAATAATCAGGTTGACGAGGGACGGGATTTCTGCTATTTTCTAGATAAAATTTATTATACTTCTGATACTGAAAACAGCGAATATGCCTGCGTTGCTTACACTTTAAATGAACCTTCCAATCTAGAGAGTGCTTCTGTAAAAGATATTATTGTTGAAGAAAATGAAACGTATATCATACACAGAATTAGTGTTGTAAGAGAAGGCGTTTTGGTTGATAAAATTCCAGACACTAAGATCAAAGTGCTTGACAGCGAGAACCAAAGCGAAGGTGGTATTTTAAGCAGTAATAAAAAGGTAAACATTACCATAAAAGATCTGCGCCTTTATGATGTTTTGATTATTGAAGATTCTCGAGTAAAAGTATTTTCTGATCGTGACTTCTTACGCAAAGAATTTTTAAAATATGTTTATGTAACACCAAGCAGTTATTGGGCTTACGGAAATTATAAGTTTACTTTTATTAACGATAGAAAAGATGCCATCGCGTATAAAAAAACTTTCTTTAGGGATGAAGAAGGAAATGTGCTGGAACCAGAAATCAGCCATCTAAAAAAAGGGGAACGATTTGTTATCGAAAAAGAGAACTATATCAATTTTGTAGATACAAATAGAGAGATTGCACCTTTTATTGATTTTGCAACCGATAGTAATTGGAAAGATCTTTCGAATTACATTTCACCTCTTTACGAGGATATTTACAGCAAAGCTTCTTTGGTGGAATTTGCTCCAAAACTGGTTGAAAAACTAGATGCCATTGCAGATCTGGACGAAAAATTACAGTTTGCTATTGACTATGTTCAAAACCATGTTTATTATATTTTTAATGCAGATGAGATGAACGGTCATAAACCGCAAGAACCGGCGGTTACGTACGAAAACAAACAAGGTGACTGCAAAGCAAAATCGGTTTTATTAAAAGTGGTTTTAGACTATATTAAGGTAGATTCTTCGGTGGTGCTGGTCAATTTTAATTCTGATCACTACATCAAATATTACCTTCCTTCGTTATTGACTTTTAATCATGTTATTGTAAAAATCAATTACAAAGGCAAGACTTATTTTGTTGATGCAACGGCAAGAGATGAATTTGGATTGATTGAAAATCGCGGTTTTATTTATTTCAAACATTATCTTGAGGTAAAACCAAATCAGGATTTACAGATTAAAGAGCCTTATAGATTCGATTATTATGGTATTAATGAAAAAGCAGATTTTGATGTTGTCAACAATGTAGGCCAGCTAAGACTAGTAAGCAGTTACAAAGGAAATCGCGCCAATTATATGCGAAAATATTTTAAGAATACGAATAAGAGAGAAATAATCGACAGCTGGAATAATTTCTTGTTCTATACTTTGAACTACGCAAATGACAGGAACGGAACCGACATTAGAACTATTTTTAAAGATGCTGTTATTGAAGTGATAAGCGATGACAAAAAGCTCAACGAAGTGACGATTCAATATAAAAGCACCATTGAAAATGCTTATTTTAAGGATGCCGACAACAACCGTTTCTTAATGTTTTTTGATAGAAATATGGTTAAAAACAACGCAAGAGATTTTATACACAATGATGTTCCGTTTTGGCATAATTTCGATAATGAAAAATATGAAATTAACTTAACGACAGATCAAAAAATCGACGTTCAGGAAAAATATACGATTCAGGAAAGTACGATTAAGAATCCGTATTTTGATTTTACGAGCCGTAAAAAAGTATCTAAAAACGGCGCTTCTATGTATATCGATTACAAACCTTTGGTCAATCTTGAAATTCCGCAGGATGAGTTTGAAGAATTTAGAAATGCGCATCATGAAATTGCGGACAGTAATTATGGGATTGGAATTGATATTATAGAACAAGGTCTTTTAAATATGCTGAAATACAGTTTCAAAAAACGTCTTAAATAAGGAGATAAAAAAACGGGGCTTACAAAGCCCCGTTTTTATTTATTATTTTACCAATTCAAAATCAGATTTTAATTTAATGTCAGCCGATGAAGCTCCGATCATTACTTCAAAATCTCCCAGTTCAGCTGTCCATTCTAATTTATCATTATAAAAAGAAAGCTTTTCTTTATCAATCGTAAATTCTATTGTTTTAGATTCTCCAGCATTTAATTTTACTTTTTGAAAATCTTTTAATTCTAAAACTGGTCGAACAACAGATCCAAATTTATCTTTTAAGTACAATTGTACCACTTCTTCTCCTGTTACTTTTCCGCTGTTTTTTAGTTGAAAAGAAACTTTAATATTTTCACTGCTTTTGATTTTTGTCGAAGATAATTTTAAAGCAGAATAATCAAAAGTTGTATAACTCAGTCCATAACCAAAAGGGAATTTTGGAGAATTTTTCAGATCAATATATGCAGAAACATAATTGTTCGAATTTTCATCTTTTGCCGGCCTGCCTGTGCTGTAGTGATTGTAATAAATTGGCACCTGCCCTACTTCTCTCGGAAAAGTCATTGGCAGTTTCCCAGACGGATTGTAATCTCCAAATAAAAGATTTGCAATAGCATTTCCAGCTTCTGTTCCTAACCACCAAGTGTACACAATAGCCGGAACATTGTCTGCAGTCCAGTTAAACACCAAAGGTCTTCCGGCATTTATCAATACTACAACTGGTTTTCCTGTTGCCTGAATTGCTTTTACTAAATCTTCCTGAACGCCAGGCAGGTGAAGATCGCTTCTGCTTTTTGCTTCACCGCTCATGTCGCGTCTTTCGCCTATACTTAAGATTACAACATCTGCTTGTTTTGCTGTGGCAACTGCTTCTTCAAAACCATCTTTATTAGTTCCTTCTATTTCGCATCCTTTTGCATAAAGCAGTTTCGTGTTTTTGCCTGCTTTATTCTTCAGGCCGTCCCATTGCGAAACAATCCATTTATTGTAATCTACTTCTGGAAGCTCGACAGACCAGAATCCCATATTTTCTTTATATTCTTTTACCATGGGGCCAATAAAAGCAATGGTTTTAGTGTCTTTAGAAATTGGTAAAGTCTGTTTTTCATTCTTTAATAAAACAATACTTTTTTGCGCTACTTCTAGGGCCGCTTTTCTATGTTCTGGATTATTTAATGCTTTTTCAGCACGTTTCTGGTCAGAATATTTATAAGGATCATCAAATAATCCTAATTCAAATTTCTTACGAAGAATGCGTTTTACAGCATCATCAATTAAATCAATAGAAACTCTGCCTTCTTTTACTAATTGTGCCAGATTATAACGATAGGCATTACTTTCCATATCCATGTCACTTCCTGCTGTAATTGCTGCATAAGCGGCTTCTTTTAGATCTTTTGAGTAACCGTGTGCTACCATTTCTCCAATAGATCCCCAATCTGAAACTACAAATCCTTGAAAGTTCCATTTTCCTTTTAAAATATCTCTTTGCAAATGTGCATTTCCCGTTGCAGGAATTCCGTTTATATCATTAAATGAATTCATGAATGTTGCGGCACCAGCATCTAAAGCCGCTTTAAAAGGAGGCAGATAGGTTTCCCAGAGCATTCTTTCGCTCATGTCTACAGAATTGTAATCTCTTCCGCCGACTCCTGCTCCATAAGCTGCAAAGTGTTTTACGCAGGCCATTACTGAGTTTAAATCACCCAATTTATTTCCTTGAAAACCTTTTACTCTAGCATAGGCAATTTTAGATCCTAAATAAGTATCTTCTCCTGCACCTTCCATTACGCGGCCCCAGCGAGGATCACGGCTAATGTCTACCATTGGTGCAAAAGTCCAATGAATACCGCTTGCTGCAGCTTCTGTAGCAGCAACTCTCGCTGCTAATTCGATTGCTTCCAGATCCCAGCTCGCTGCTTCGGCTAACGGAAGCGGGAAAGTTGTTTTGTATCCGTGAATGACATCCTGACCAAATAATAACGGAATTTTAAGTCTAGACTGCATCGCCAGTTCTTGATATTTTCGGGTATAATTTGTCCCGATAATATTAAGCATCGATCCTATTAAACCTGCTTTTATCTCAGCTTGTTTATTAGGATTAATGGTTACTGGTCCCGTCGCCTGATTGTCGCCTGTGTATTGATTAAGCTGGCCAATTTTTTCTTCTATTGTCATTTTTTTCAACAGATCATTTACTTTTTGATCTATTGTCTGCTGCTGTGCCACTGTAAAAAGCGAAACCATCAGCAAGGCAAATGTGGTTATTTTTTTCATGAATTAAGTATTGGTTACCAAACGTAAGTGGCTACTGCACCTGCATTTAATGATGTTGAAATTTGTTTTTGATTGTACTTTATATTGAATGTTTCTGCCGAAGCTCCATCATTTTCTACAATCAGAACAATTTGTCCTAACGGAGTTTTAAAAGAAACATTGTGTATATTTCCTACAATATTACTTCCTATTCTTACAGAACCTTCTGGAACAAATTTAGAAGCATGCCCAATAATATAATATCCTACTTCTCTTTTTATATTCTGATTTTGATCAATCATCAATGCTCCTTTGCAGGTTGAACACCCGCCTGGTGTAAAAGGTTTGTAATACTCGTCGTTTGCCAATCCCCAAGAAAGGGCATTTTTACTCCAATTGCGCATAGAACCGATCACAACATTTTTTACACTCCATTTCAAATCGTTTTCAAAACTGCTTCCTGAGCCTGTGTATTGCTCTGTAAAATATAAATCTTTGTTCGGAAAAGCATCATGAACAGTAGACAATGCGCTGATATCTCCTTCGTACAAATGAAAAGCAGAACCCGCTACAAAAGGATTCGCTTTTGCATCTTTTAAAATCGTCAAAGGATATTCTGGCTTGTTGCAATTGTGATCGTAAACCACAATTTTGGTTTTAATTCCTGCTGCTTTAAAAGCCGGCCCTAAATGATTTCCTATAAAATCTGCCTGTTGTTCGGCCAGCATTAGCAAACTCGGGTTATTGCCGGGATGCAGAGGTTCGTTTTGAGGTGTAATAGCATCAATAACAATTCCGTGCGATTTCATTGCCTCAATGTATTTTACAAAATACTGGGCGTATACGGCATAATATTTTGGTTGTAAACTTCCTCCTTTAGAACTTCCGTTGTCTTTCATCCAAACGGGAGGCGACCAAGGAGATCCCATTATTTTAATCTTAGGATTTATTTTTAAAATTTCTTTTAAAACCGGAACTACATCATTCAAATCAGGCCCCAGATTAAAGTGTTCTAATTTTAAATCAGTCTGCCCTTCCGGCATATCATCATACGAAAAAACTTTTTCATTCAAATCAGATGCTCCAATACTAATTCGCAGGTAACTCAAACCAATGGCATCTTCTTTTCTGGAAAATAATTCCTGAAGCACCGCTTCCTTTTTGGCTTTATCCAGTTTTAAAATTGCCTGAGCACTTCCTCCGGTTAACGAAAATCCGAACCCTTCAATGGTTTGAAATGTTTGAGAAGGATCAATCTCAATAGTTTGATTAGAATTAGTTTCTGATGTAAAAACTAAATCGGGCTGCTTTTTTAGTTTTGAAGTTTCGTCTGCTGTTGTAATCCAAGATGCTGCTTTTCCAGAATCGACTGCCGCATTTTTTGAAGATCCGCAATTGAACTGCATTGCAATAAGAGGCAGCAACAGTAAGATTTGAAGTTTTTTGTTGATGTTTTTCATATTTAATCTACTTCTATTAAAACAGGTAAATGATCCGACGGATATTTTAAATCTTTAGAATCACTCAACACTGCATGTTTTTGAATTTTGAGTCCACTGTTTTTTGAAATAAAAATATAATCCAGCAGTAATGTAACAGGCTCATTGTGTTTAAAATCATTAAATGTTCCCGATGGACCAAATGGCTTTTCTTTAGAAACGTCTTTGGTATCATTCATTACTTTTTTAATCTCGACAATCTGTTTTGTTTCAGGTTCTGAATTAAAATCGCCCATTAGAAAAACAGGATAATTTGCAGCATTCAATTCTTTTATTTTTGACAGCACGAGCTGCACTCCTTTTATTCTGGCCACTTCTCCCATATGATCGAGATGAATGTTAAAAACGTAAAAGGATTTTTTTGTTTTTAAATCTTTAAAAAGGCCATAGGTACAAACTCTGTTGCAGGCAGCGTCCCAGCCTCTTGAAACCACATTTGGTGTTTCTGACAGCCAAAACGTATTGGAATCCAATATTTTAAAACGTTCTTTTTTATAATAAATCGTGCAGGCTTCTCCTAGTCCTCCTTCTTCTCTTCCTAAGCCAAATTTGCTGTAATCTGATAAGGCCGAAGCAATATCGATTACCTGATTTGGTGTTGCTTCTTGAACTCCAAAAATATCCGGACTATAAAATTGTATTTGAGACGTAAAATAATCCTTTCGGTTCGGCCATGCGTTTTCTCCGTCAGAAACCACATCCAAACGAATATTGTAGGTCATAATTTTTAGATTTTGACCATAAAATGAAACACTTACAAAAAGTAAGAATACTACTAAACTAATTTTATTTATTTTTTTCATGCTTAAAAAATTTTAATCTGTAAAGCTAGTGTTTCCAAAGGCTTAAAGAAAAAAACTTAGTTAAAAGTTATGTTAATTAACTTTCTGATTTTTTAATAGAAATGCTCTTTTTGTGTCAAAAAATTCTAATTAATTAAGGTTGCAATTTCCTTTATCAAAAATTACTTTATTAGGATTTTTAGCATCCGAAAATTAGTTTATTTCTATCCTGCTTTATTTCCAAATAAAAGTTCCAACAGCTCCTGCGTCAAGCGTAACTGCTGCCCATTTACCATTAAATTTAATATTGAAAGTTTCTGCTGCCGATCCGTCATTTTCTACAATCAAAACTTTTGATCCAGTAGGTGTCAGGAAAGCCACGTTTTGTAAATTCCCGCTTATATTACTACCGATTCTGACAGAACCCGCAGGAACAAATTTTGAAGCATGAGCGATGATGTAATAAGCCACATTGCGTTGAAAATTGTCACCAGAAGTTATTGTTAACGCGCCTTTACAGCTATTACAACCGCCAGATGTGTGAGGTCCAAAAGAAGTGTTATTGGCCAAATTCCATTCTAAAGCATTTTTACTGTAATTACGCATTGCGCCAACAATTACATTTTTTAAATGCCACTTTAAATCTCCTCCAAACTCACCTGTCGAAGAAGTCCATTGTTCTGTAAAATAAATGTTTTTTGTTGGATAGGCATTATAAACATCTGACAACGCGCTGATGTCTCCTGCATACAAATGAAAAGCCGAACCGTCAACAAAAGGAAAAGCGGCCGCGTCGGCCAAGATCGCTTTGGGATAGTCTGGTTTATCACAATTATGATCGTACGCAATAATTTTTGTGGTAATGCCAGCAGTTTTAAAAGCAGGTCCTAAATTATTTTTAATAAAGTTTGTCTGTTCTAAAGCCGACATGTACATACTGGGATTATTTTTGTCATGCAAAGGCTCATTTTGAGGAGTTACAGCATCGATCGTAATTCCTTCTGCTTTCATCTGCTGAATATATTTCACAAAATATTTCGCGTAAGCATCATAATATTGTGTGTTTAATTTTCCGCCGACAAAACTGTTTTGATCTTTCATCCAAAGCGGTGCTGACCAAGGAGTCCCCAGAATTAAGATCTTCGGATTGATTGCTAGAATTTCTTTTAAAAGTGCAATTAAATTTTTGTCTTTTTCTAAACTAAATTTAGTCAGATTCAAGTCTGTTTCGCCCGTTGCAACATCATCATAAGTGTAAGTATCTGCGCTTAGATCTGATGCGCCAATACTAATTCTTAAATAACTTACCCCGATAGAATTATCTGCAGAACCAAATAATTCTTGTAAAAGAGCCGATTTTTTTGAAGCATTTAATTGATTAATTACATCAACACTTCCGCTGGTCAGCGTATACCCAAAACCGTCTATTGTCTGGTATTTTTGAGCCGCATCTACTTCTATATTGGTATAGGTATTTACAGTATTATTGAATCCTAAAATTCCAGATTGCTTGGCCAATAAAACACTTTGGTCCCCTTTTGTGATCCAGACATCGATATCATTTGTAATGACAACGGGCGGCGTTACCGGCCCTGGATCTACTGTATCATTTGAAGAGGAGCATTTGATCTGAGCAAATACTGCAGCAACAAAGAATAAGGTCTTTATGTGGTTTTTAAAATTGAATTTCATTTGAATAGTTTTTTAGTTAGAAAACAATGGTCTGCATCGCATGCTTTGGAATTGTTATGGTATGCTGCAAATTGCGGTTTGCGATAGTATAAACAACTTCTGCATCTGATTGGTTCATGACAATAGTTACTATCTTGCCGTCAGTGTTTTTAAAAGAAGTGCTTATTAAGTTTTTATCGCTTATGTTTTGAATGATTCTTTTGGCGTTGGGACGAATGAACTTTGAAAAATGCCCTATATAATAATACATCGGCGTATAGATTAATTCGTCTTTGGCGGTATCGGCATGAATGGGCGCAAAACAAAAATTGCCTACATGATTTGGCCCTCCGTTTTGATCTAAAAGTACATTCCAATCGGTCCATCCAACGGTTCCGTTATTAAAATCGTTGATCATATTAAGTCCGTATCGTTCTGCATTTCCCCAGAATTGAAAGTTTTTAGGATCAAACTTTTCTATGCATCCTTCTGTAAAAATGAGATTTTTGTTTGGAAAAGCGGCATGCACTTCTCCCACCGATTCAAATTTTGGAGTACCGCCATTCCATGTTTCATACCAATGAAATCCGATTCCCCAAGCGTATTTTGAAACCTCAGGATCTGAGAATACCAGATTGGCTCTTTTGGTCAGCATATCGCCGCGATTGTGATCCCAGATGATTACCTTTTTAGCCCCGAGTCCTTCTCTTTCTAAAGTCGGCCCAAGAAATTTTTTAAGAAAATCACGTTCTGCTTCTGGAGTGTAAATACAAGATTCCCAGCGTTGTTTTGCCATTGGCTCATTCTGAATAGTTAAACCCCAAATCGGGATTCCTTCTTTCTCATAAGCTTTAATGAATTTGGTATAATAGTCTGCCCAGGATTGTGCAAACTCAGGCAATAAAACGCCGCCGTGCAAAATATCATTATTGTCTTTCATAAAAGCTGGGGGACTCCAAGGACTGACAAATAAAGTTAGTTTCCCGCCGGCTGTTTCAATTGCTTTTTTTAGTAATGGGATACGATATTTTCGATCGTGATCTATATTGAAAGTTTTTAAATCTTTATCTCCTTCTTGAATATAAGTATAGCTGCCGCTGCTAAAATCGCAGCTGTGAATATTGGTTCTTGCCAAAGAATACCCGATTCCTTTATTTTTATCGTAATAGGCCGTTAGAAATTCTTTTTGCTTTTTCGGAGAAAGTTTAGCAAAAACCTCGGAACTTGCATCTGTAACAGCACCGCCGATTCCTAAAAAAGTCTGATCTGTTTTTTCAGTATTCAAAGAAATTGAAACTGTTGGTTTTGTTTGTGGTGTAGTGGTATTTGAAATAAAATCATTTGATAACGACAATTTCAAATTAGTATTTTCGGCGGTCGTGTAGACCTGTATTTTTGATTTTGACTTTGATAGAGAACCTTTTTTATCGGTATTCTTTTGAGAATAACAACTTAATTGCGCTAATACTACTAAAGCTGCTAAAATTTTATTTGTGGCCTTCATATTACTTAAAAAAATCGTTTAAAATTTAAAGTAAAGCGAAAACTAAAATGAATGCTCAAATTAGTCTTCGTCTTTACTCTACCTACAAAATAATTAGTACACAAGAGTTTGTATCGCGTGCGCTGGAATTTTAACTACCGTTTTTGCAGCGCCTATTATCAAGTTATAAGTCAGTTCATTTCCCGATTGATTCATCACAACAGTAGCCATAGTACCGTCTGTATTTAAGAAAGAAGTACTTAACAAAGCGCTTCTGCTTACTGCTGTACTAACTCTGACTGCATTTAAGCGAATGAATTTTGAAAAATGTCCTATGTAATAATAAGAAGGTGTATAGATTAATTCTCCTGTCGTGGTATCGGCATGAATTGGTGCAAAGCAGAAATTACCAACATGATTTGGACCTCCGTTTTGATCCAGAAGAATATTCCAATCCGTCCAGCCCACTGTTCCGTTATTAAAATCATTAATCATAGAGATTCCGTAACGTTCGCCATTTGGCCAATATTGGTACTTTGCAGCATCAAATTTCTCTACGCAGCCTTCTGTAAACAATAATTTTTTGTTTGGATACGCTTCGTTTACTTTGCCTACATTGTCAAACATTGATGCTCCTCCAGACCAGTTTTCGTACCAATGAAATCCCATTCCCCAGACATATTTTGACGCTTCAGGATCAGAATAAATCACATTGGCTCTGTAATTCATCAAATCACGATTATGATCCCAGACAATGATTTTTTTGTCCCCTAAGTTTTCTTTTTTCAGCGTTGGTCCAAGAAAGTTTTTAATAAAATCTCTTTCTGCTTCGGCAGTATAAATACAAGATTCCCAAGTCTGCACTGCCATTGGCTCGTTTTGGGTTGAAGTTCCCCAAATCGGGATTCCTTCTTTTTCGTAAGCTTTAATAAATTTTACGTAAAAGTTGGCCCATGTCTGATAATATTCAGGAAGTAAAGTACCTCCTTTCAGGACATTTTTATTGCTTTTCATAAAAGCATTCGGTGACCAAGGCGCTACATAAGTAGTCAGTTTTCCTCCTGCAGTCTGGATAGCTCTTTTTAGCAGCGGAATACGATACTGCCTGTCATGATCAATAGAAAATGTTTTTAAATCTTTATCTCCTTCTTCGATATAAGAATAGCTTCCACTGCTAAAATCAGAACTCTGAATCGTTGTTCTTAGCAAAGAATAGCCAATACCTTTTTGTTGATCGTAGTAAGCATTTAAAAATTCTGTTTGTTTTTCTTTTGACAGTTTAGCAAATATTTCGGCACTTGCATCTGTTATCGCACCTCCAATTCCCATAAAAGTCTGAAACTTTTTTGAGGGCTGTACAAAAACAGAAGTTTCGGTTTCTAAAGGCTGTTTTGATTCAGAAAACGTTAAATGATCTGTTGTTGTTAATCGTAACTTGGAGTTTTCTGCAGTTGTATAAACTGTAATTTTTTTACCATTGGTTCTAAACTCTTTTGCTTTTGGCTGTTGTGCAAATGCTGTTGCAGCAAACAAAAGACAAAGAACTTTTAAACTGTTTTTTTTCATTCGTTCCCCATTATTATAAATTTAAAATTGAAGCTTTTACTCAGACAATAATCAAAAATGTCGCGTTCGATGATTTAAAAAATAGCCCATACTCATAATGATTATGGGCTATTTACAACCAAACTTAAACTTAACTTAACTCTTTATTTTCTTATTAACTTAATCGCTCAGATTAGTTAATTTTTCTTATTGATAATTAGGATTTTGTTTCAATTTAGTACCATTCAACTCTGTGTAAGGAATTGGGAAAATTTCATCTGTACCTGCATTAAAGCCTCTGTCTGCCAATGCTGTTGCAGCATCTCCCCATCTTACTAAATCAAAGAATCTGTGTCCTTCACCAGCTAATTCCATTCTTCTTTCAAGCTTAATAGCCGCTAATGTTACAGGAACAGGAGTCAATCCAACTCTAGCTCTAACAGCATCTAGTAAAGCTTGCGCTCTTGCACCAGATCCTAAAGCTTCTGCTTCCATTAAATATGTATCTGCCAGTCTGATAATGTAAGAGTTTTGTTTGTAGTTCAACTCTTGGTTACCACCGCCTGTACGTACATCTGACTGTCTTGGAAGGTATTTATTCAAGAAATAACCTGTATCCTGATAAGCTGGAATATAGTCTGCTTTTCCAGCTGCTTTTAAAGCTTTTAAATCATAAATAGTAGCTTCAAATCTTGGGTCATTCTTCATGACATCATATAAACCTTGCGTCACCGGATTGAAAGCCCATCCTGAAGGAAGGTCTGCCGCATCAGAACCTGTTGGTCTAGAATATCCTCTTGGCCCAACCATTTGGTTTAGCGAGTTTCCTTCATCTTTACCTTGTCCCCAGAAACTCCAATCTGTATTACCAGCACTACTGTGAGATACTTCGATAAGAGACTCTGCATTAAATTTGTTAGAAGTCACCCATAGATCACTAAATTTTGTAAGCAATTTATTTCCGTATTGGTTAGTTGCTCCCGGCGTACCATTTACTTCAGCTAAAACTGCTGCTGCCTGAGAATTTTTTCCTTCAAACAAATACACTTTTCCAAGTAATGCCTGTGCAGCGCCTTTATTAAATCTTCCTGATTCAGTTGCTGCGTCAACAGTGTTTGGAAGCGCTGGAATAGCTTCTAATAAATCTTTTTCGATTTGTGCATAAATCACATCTGGTGTAACCTGCTCAGGAGTATAAATAGTCTGAGTTGTTAAAGGATCTAATACCAAAGGAATATTTTTGAACAATCTTACTAAGTTGAAGTAGTAAAATGCACGAAGTGTTTTAGCCTCAGCTGTAAATCTAACTTTTACAGCATCACTCATTGCCGCTGCAGGAATTTTTGAGATCAGCAAGTTTGCTCTTCCAACACCTTGATAGTGATCGTTCCAGAAACTTCCTGGAATACTAATTGAGGTAAGCGAGTGCGTTGAGAAATTTTGAATTCCATTTCCGTCTGTAGAACTACCGCCTCCAGCATAAAAATCATCAGAACCTGCGTTTAGCATTGCTACTAAATTTTCAAAACCTCCAGTGTTTTTTCTTAACGGATCGTAAGTACCAATTAAAGCTGCATAACACTGCTGCTCATTAGAAAAGTAGGTACTCGAGTCAAATTTTCCTTCTGGATTAATGGTAACGAAATCTTCAGAACAAGATCCCATCATAGCCACTGCCACAGCTGCGTATATATATTTAAATTTTGTAGTTTTCATAATTCTTTAATTTATTAAAATTGAATGTTAGCTCCTAACAAGAAAGATCTAGCTTGCGGATAAACTCCTTTGTCTACACCAAAAACCTGACCTCCAATTTCAGGATCGTATCCTGTGTATTTGGTAAAAGTGATTAAGTTTTCTCCTGTCAAGTAAAAACGAATTTTATCTGAACCAATTTTTGATGATAAGCTTGCCGGCAGTGTATAACCAATTTGAACAATTTTTAAACGTGCGTAGTTACCGCTTTCAAGATAAAAATCAGACATATTTGTGTAGTTCTTGTTCGGGTCATTGTTTGTCAATCTAGGATAATCATTTGATGTTCCTTCTCCATGCCAGCGATCTAAAGCACTTGTTTGGTAATTTGCATTTAATACATCAAGTCTTCTTAAACCTTGGAAAATTTTACTTCCTGCAGCTCCTTGAGCAAATGCCATAAAATCAAAGTTTTTGTAATCTAAGTTGATCGTAAGACCAAAAGTGTATTTAGGGATATTAGTTCCTAAAAATTGTTTATCGTCATCTGAAATAGCGCCATCACCATTTGCGTCTACCCAACGGAAATCTCCAGGTCTTGCATTTGGCTGGATTAAGTTTCCTGCCGCATTTTTGTAAGCTGCAACTTCGGCTGCATTTTGGAAAATTCCAGCAGTTTTGAAACCATAAAACTCATTGAAAGAATGCCCTACCTGAGTTCTTGTAACAGGTCCCATAGATTGGAAAGTAGCATCTCCAACAATGTAATTAGTAGACGAACCTACATAAGTGATTTCATTTTTCAAGTAAGCCATATTAGCATTAACCCCTAAATTAAAATCTCCAAGTCTTTTTTTGTAGCCTACTTCAATCTCAAAACCACTGTTGTCCATATCAGCGATATTTGCAGAAGGTGCATCAACAACTCCAACATATCCAGGAATAACAACATTTCTTAAAATTCCAGTAGTTCTTTTCTTGTAGTAGTCAAGAGCAAGAGTAAAATCATTGAAAAGTCTAGCATCAAGACCAACGGTTGTTTGTGATGTTTCTTCCCATCCTAAATCTGCGTTTGGTAAAGTTGAGTTACCATAACCAGTTGTAATATCTCCATTATTTCCAACTGAATAATTGTATCCTCCAACAACTAAACCTCTGTATTTAAAGTCATCGATATTGTCATTCCCTACAACTCCATAACCTCCGCGCAGTTTCAAACTGTTAACTGCAGTGTTTTCTTTCCAGAAACCTTCTTTTGAAATTACCCATCCTAAAGAGAATGACGGGAAAACTCCCCATTTTTTATTTTCACCAAAACGTGTTGATCCATCACGACGAATAATTCCAGTGAAAAGATATTTCTCCATGTAATCATAGTTTCCACGTAAGAACAAAGAAGCCAATTTGTGCTGCGTTTTATCCTCTGTATTAGTTGATCTGTCCGTTTGAGGAATGTTAAAGTTCCAAGAAGCATCTTTGTAACTTGTTATCGGAAGTCCGAACATTGTAGTATTAACAACTGTACCAATATTTTCAACATAAGCACCTTGTCCTGCTAAAACATTTACACTATGATTTCCAAATTTGTTACTGTAAGTCAAAATATTTTCAAGAGTCCAAGCAAATGATTTTTCATTGTTTTGGTTGAAGTTATTTTTGTCCGCTTTCATGTTTGGATTTAAGAAGAAAACAGGTGTAAAAGCTTCACTTCCCCAATATGCTAACTTACCTCCAAGTGTAGTTCTAAATTTTAAATGGCTTGTAATATTAGCCTCTAAATAAGCATTACCAACAAAATCATCAGACCAGTTGTATGCTCCTAATCTTGTTTGGGTATACGCCAGAGGATTTGTCATTTCTTGCTGCACTAATGAAGAAATTCCGTAAGGTCTTCCGCTAGCATCTCTAACCACATTTGGGTTTGTATAAAAACCTGTGCTCGCTTCTGCTGGATCTGTTACCACTAATGGAGTAAGCGGATCTAAGTTGATTGCAGAACTTAAAGGTCCTCCAAATTCACTGTTTGTATTTCCTAAACTTTTAGATTTTTGGTGTGTGTAACCAAAAGTCTGTCCAAACGTAAAATAATTAGAGATTTTATGAGTAGAGTTTAAACGGAAATTTTTCTTTGTGTAATTTGAAATATCCGTTGTAACAATACCCTCCTGATCTTGTACACCAAAAGAAGCATAAAAAGTAGATTTTTCTCCCCCGCCGCTAAAGCTCAATTCGTGTGTATATCTGAAAGCCGAATCATTGAAGATTGCATCCTGCCAGTCTGTACCTTTACCCATTGCGCTGATTTGTGTAGGAGTATATTTTATTGCTCCGCCGTCATTCACAGATTTCTCATTCATTGCTGTTGCATACTCCTGAGAATTCAACAAGTTTAATCTTTTAGCTGGTCCAGAGATACCTGCAAAACCAGTATAGTTTACAGAAATTTTTCCAGATTTACCTTTTTTAGTCGTAACCAAAATAACCCCAGTAGCGGCACGAGTACCGTAGATAGCCGCAGAAGCAGCATCTTTAAGAACCTCTACAGACTCAATATCACTTTGATTAATAAAACCGATCGCACCAGCATCTACAGCAATACCGTCAACAACCCATAGCGGATCGTTACCACCTTCTCTAAAAGTAGTTATACCTCTAATACGAACTTTTGAAGCTGAACCTGGCTGTCCAGAAGTAGCGGCAACAGAAACCCCTGCTACTCTACCTTGCAAAGTCTGCTCAACACGTCCGTTTGGTACTTTTTCAAGATCTGCCGCTTTTACACTAGAGATTGCTCCCGTAACCACAGATTTTTTTTGAGTACCATATCCTACTACCACAACTTCATTCAAAGCTTGTGATTCAGGTTTTAACTGAATTGAAATTTTTGTTCTCCCATTTACAGCTTCGTTTACTGTAGTATAACCGATAAAAGTAACTGTTAAAGTTGCGTTTGAAGGTACAGCAATTTGAAACTTACCATCAAAATCAGACGCTGTCGATTTATTAGTACCTTTTACTAAAACTGTTGCGCCTGGAACAGGCATCCCACTTTCATCATTTATCACTCCGTTTACTGTGACATCCTGAGCCACCGCTATAACCGAGAATAACAAAGATGAAATACAAAAAACAAGTAATTTTGTTAATTTCATTTTTCTAAAAATTTTGGTTAATTAATTAGTAATTTGATGCAATAATAATGTTAATATTTTACTATCAGCAATTAAATTTCCCTACAAAAACACATCAAGTTAAATTTTACTACATTACAAAAACACATCAAAATATTTACAAATATTTGATTTTTAATAATTTATAATAAAAATTAACGATGTTAGTGAAATGTTAATTGTAAAAATAAACACTACACTTCTATTATTATGCTTATTTTTATAAAAAAAAGGACAAACTACAACGTGATAGTATTCAAATTAAGACCTTAAACCACTATAAACAAACAAATTAGATCTCAAAAAAAAAACCAACGTATTAATTTTATGAAATTGATAAAATCATATTTTTATATTACTTTTTTTACATTATTCACAATTACATTTTTTGGACAAGTTAAAGACATTGGACTTCCTGATATCAGAAATTACAGACGAAATGATTATAAAGGCGGTACTCAAAACTGGAACATTGGACAAGACAGAAACGGAAATCTCTATTTTGCAAACAACAATGGTCTGCTACAGTTTGATGGTTCTACTTGGCGCAAATACGCATTGCCCAACAGAACCTCTGTACGATGTTTAAAAACGGATGATTCAGGAAAAATTTATGTAGGGGGTTATAATGAATTCGGCTATTTTCAACCGGATCCTAAAGGAAAATTAACCTATACATCATTAGCTAAACTTGTAGATAAGAACAAAATCAAAATCATAGATTTTATATGGAAAATACACGCTCTTAAGAATGAGATAATTTTTCAATCTTTTGCTAGGACGTACATTTATAAAAATGGCAAACTATCTATTATAAAAGCACCCAAAAGATTTCAGTTTTCTTTTGTAGTCAATCAAAAACTGTATTTGCAGGACATCGAAAAAGGCATTGTTGAGTATAAAAATGGAAAATTATACGCACTGCCAAACACCACTTCACTGAACAATACTGAAATCTGGGGAATGTACGCTTTAGCGTCAGACAGAACTCTAATCATTACTCTTGAAAAAGGCTTGTTTATTTACGAAAACAATACTGTTAAGCCGTGGAATACCGAAGCAAACAGCTTTTTACTTAAAAACAACTCCTTAGGAGGCGTTATAATAAACAATAAATTTATTGTATTGAATTCTGTACTAGACGGAATCATTATCTGTGATTTTAACGGCAAAATAATTCAGCACATCAATCGCAAAAAAGGGCTACAGAACAATACTGTTCTGACTTCTTTCATAGACAATAAAAACAATTTATGGCTGGGTCTGGATAACGGAATTGCTTTTGTAAACGAAAGTTCTCCTTTTACTTACTTCGGCTTTAGTTATGATATTAGTACGGTTTACGCATCGGTTGTTTATGGCGGAAATCTGTACGTTGCAACCAATCAAGGGGTATTTTACCATGCTTGGAACAGCAGTTTTAAAGAAGACGTTTTTAAACTTGTTGAGGGAACTACTGCACAATCTTGGAATGTTCAAGTTATTGACAACGAATTGATCTGCGCCAATAACAGAGGTGCATTGGTAATTAATGGTGGAAAAGTAACCAAAATTATCGAAACTAAAGGTTATTTTGGTTTTAAGGAAATTCCAAATCATCCGAGATTTTTTATCGGCTCCAACTATGATGGGTTTGCCATATTTGAAAAAACAGCAAATGGCCTGACTTTTAAAAATCAAGTGGCCGGCTTTGACAAATCTTCTAACAGCTTTGAACTTGACAATTTGTATCTGTGGCTGAAAAAAGATGAATCGATCTATAAAATGACTCTTAGTGAAGACTTAAAAAGATTTTCTACAATTAAAAAAATAGATCGCTTAACAAATGCCTACACCAACATTGGAAGTCTGCAAAAAATAGACGGTAAAATATATTTCCAAACTCATAATCATTTTTACAAATACTCAGAAGAACAAGATTTATTCTATGAAGACAAAGCCTTAAGTACATTATTCAAAAATATTCCAACAATTAACGCCTTACAGGAAGATTCGCAGTCTAATCTGTGGTACGCATTTAACGAATCTCTAGGTGTTTTAATGAAACAAAACAACCGATACACTAATATTGTTGCCCCATTCTCAAACTTAACAGGAAATCTTGTAAACAATTATCTATCTGTAAATACCATAGACTCCAAAAACATATTTATCGGCTTAACAGACGGCCTTGCACATTACGATTCTGAAATCCTAAAAAACTTTGTAACAAAGCCGAAAGCCTTTATCAGAACCTTTTCTTTTCCGGGAGACACTATCACTTTAGGAAACAATCAAACCAAAATCGAAAACATAAGAATTCCATACAGCGCCAATCATGTTCGTTTTACGTTCTCTTCTCCAACCTATGAAAATTTAGAAAATGTCGAATTTTCATATCAATTAGAACCTTTTGACGACACATGGAGTAATTGGTCCAACATTTCGATAAAAGAGTACACGAACTTGCGAGAAGGCGAATACAAAATGAACGTTAAAGTACGCAACAGCTACGGAATTCAATCGGAGCCTTACACGATTGTCTTTACCGTTTCGCCGCCTTGGTACCGCCATTTTCTGGCATTTATGCTTTATTTTGTATTAATCGTCATCACCATTTACATCATATCGAATCGAATTCAGATGAAAATCCGAAAAAACAAATACTACGAAACGATCGAACAAAGAAGACTTTATCTTGAAAAAGAATCTAAAATCAGACAAGACCAATACGATCTGGAAAAAGAAATCGAAAAGCTTAAAAATGATAAACTTCAAATCAAAATCTTAGCAAAAGACAAAGAATTGGTCAATAACTCGCTTCAGGTTGTAAAGAAAAACAAAGTTCTAAACGGCATTATACACAAACTAAAAGAAATTGATATTGAAGCTTTGGATGATTCTACAAAATTCCAAGTCAGCAAATTAAACAAAAGTATCGTCAAAGAAGTAAATACAGATAAAAGCTGGAAGGATTTGGAAAAACACATTAAAAATGTTCACTTTGAATTCCTAAAGCGTTTAAAAGAAAAATATCCTACAATTTCACCACGAGAACTTGATTTGTCCACTTACTTATTAATGAACATGTCAACTAAAGAAATTGCCGAAATCATGAACATCTCTACAGGCGGTGTCGAATTGGCACGTTACCGTTTACGAAAAAAACTGGGCTTAAACAAAAAAGAAAACCTAATCGGCTTCTTGATGAGCATCTAAAAACAAAAGCCATTCGTTGTGAATGGCTTTTGCTATTTTTTAAAGAAAATCTAAGGCTCTTTCTAAGGCCATACCTCTGGATCCTTTAATTAAAATTGTATTGTTTTCAAATTTTGCAGTCTGCAGAAAATCTTTAAAGAAATCAAAAGTTTCAAAAAATAGAATTTCACTGCTTGAAATCTTATTTTCATAGAATGCTTTTCCAACAAAATAAGAACGAACATTACTCTCTTTCAAAACAGAATCAACTATCGCTTTATGTTCCTGGGCACTTTCCGCCCCCAGTTCAAACATATCGCCCAGAATCATAATTTTATTTTCTTTATCTAACTGCACAAAGTTTGTAATCGCCACAGCCATACTGCTTGGATTTGCATTATAGGCATCTAAAATAATTTCGTTAGACCCTTTATGCATCAACTGCGATCTGTTATTGGCCGGAATATAGTTTTCTAAAGCCTCTTTAATATCAAGATCATTAACTTCAAAATAACGCCCAATAGCAGCTGCAGCATTGATATTATTAGCATTATAAAGACCTATCAGATGCGATTTTACTGAGAACTCTTTAAAGTCTATTTCTACAAAAGGATTCGCTTGAACAGTAATAATATCAAGATCCGCATTATCGCGCTTTATACCAAAAGTAAACGCTTTAATTCCACTAGATTTTTCGATTTGGATAGGATCTTCCAGATTCACAAAAGCCATTTTTTCTTTGGCGCGCAAATAATGATACATTTCACTTTTACCTGCAATCACACCTTCTACACCGCCAAATCCCTCTAAGTGTGCTTTCCCGAAATTAGTAATGTAACCAAAGTCAGGTTGTGCAATTTCACACAAAAATTCAATTTCTTTTTGATGATTGGCTCCCATTTCTACAATACCGATTTCAGTTTCTTTGGTAAAAGAAAGCAAAGTTAATGGCACACCGATATGATTATTTAAATTTCCAATAGTTGCTTTGGTTATAAACTTTTTTGACAACACCGCATTAATAAGTTCCTTAGTAGTGGTTTTGCCATTACTGCCTGTTAAAGCCACAATTGGAAGCCCTAAATAAGCACGATGAAATTTAGCCAGCTCCTGAAGTGTCTCTAAGCTGTTCTGAACCAAAATTGTTCTATTGTCTATATAATAGTTTTCGTTGTCAATAATCACAAATAGAGCTCCTAGATCCAGGGCTTCTTTTGCAAAAGTATTGGCATCAAAATTATCGCCTTTAATAGCAAAAAAAATAGAATCTTTTTCAATTTTTCGAGTATCAATTGAAAGAGAGCTGCATTCTAAAAACAAGCTATGAATGTCTTGAATATCCATTTTATTTTATTTTAATAGATCATAAAATTAGAAAAAAAAGAATAAAAAAATTCCAAATTCCAGACTGATTATGCAGCTTTTGGAATTTGGAATTTTTTATATTGGAATTTCTAAATCTTAATTCCTTGGTGATTTTCTTCTTTCAGTTTTTGCACCTACTCTAGACATTGCACATCTAAAACCTAAATAGTCTGTAGCCATATCTTGAGGGAAATATCTTCTTTGAGCTGGATCTAACCAGTATGCTCTATCTCTCCAAGAACCTCCTTTATAAACTCTTACTTTATCATCGATTAAAGTAGTACGTTTACTAGAGCTGTCATACTTTCTAGTCATTTTTCCTAAACTGTCAACTGTTACATTATGTTTAGGAGAGTTGTACATTGTTTGATCCGCTTTTGGTCCTGATTCAGAATCTCCAAAGTCAAAATATCTAGAAGATTGTTTATCACCATCTCTGTAGTTGATATTATCACTTGTACTGAAATTTTGTCTCAAATAAGTTTCCTGCTCATCAACTGGTACTTGAGCAATTTCTCCTGGAAGGTTTCTTGCTACAACTTTACCATTGCTTAAAGTATCGTATTTAATGTTAGAAGTCGTAACGATTTCAAGTTTTCCGTCTTTACCAATTTTGTTTTTAGCATATTGATTACCTCTAAAGTAGTTGAAATCATTTGCTTCATTATCAATAATAGGTCTGTAAACATCGGCAACCCATTCTGCAACGTTTCCGGCCATATCATACAAACCGAAATCGTTTGGAGCGTAGCTCTTCACAGCATTTGTAATATCTGCTCCGTCATCTGACCAACCTGCAATTCCACCGTAATCACCGTTTCCTTGTTTAAAGTTTGCCAATTGATCTCCTCTGTTTTTACGTTTACTAGAACGTGTATAATCTCCAGACCAAGGATATTTCTTTTGTCCTTTATAGATGTTATATTCTCTTTGTCCTACATCAGCAGCTGCTGCGTATTCCCATTCTGCTTCAGTTGGAAGTCTGTATTCTGGAAGAATAACTCCTGAAGAACGTTGTGCGTAAACATTCTTTTCTTCTGGAACTACACCGTCTTTACCAGCTTTTGGTCTTCTTCCGCTAGGGTTTTTCTTTAATACCAATTCTTCATTTCCACCATAAGTAGTAGATGGAGAAGCAAGGTAAGCTTCCGTATTAAACAAACTTTCTGCACTTACATCATTTGTTTTAGCACCTTTTTTAAGATAACCGCTTTTTTCTAAAACAGCTTCGTTTACACGGTCTGTTCTCCATTTACTAAATTCAACAGCTTGAATCCAGTTCACACCAACTACAGGGTAATTAGCATAAGATGGGTGTCTTAAATAGTTATTAGTCATCGTTTCGTTATATCCTAAACGATTTCTCCAAACTAAAGTATCAGGAGATGCTCCTTCGTAAATATTTTTGTAATTTTCTTCTGTCGGCGGGAAAACTTTCTTTAACCACTCTAGGTATTCTAAGTACATACCATTTGTAACTTCGGTTTCATCCATGTAGAATGATTGAACGTGTTGCTGAGTCGGTGTGTTATTCCAATCGTGCATAACATCATCCTGTACTTTACCCATTGTAAACGTACCTCCTTCAACAAAAACCAAACCAGGTCCTGCCTGTTGTTTTTTACCTGCATTTCTAGCAGCAGTTCCATTCTGACTATCTACATCCCAACCTGTTGCTCTAGAAGCGTGGCTTGAACTCGATTTTTTGCTACAACTAGCCGTGCCCAACATCAATACCATTGACATCATTAATTGCAAGACTACAATTTTGTTTACTTTCATACTCATTCTTAGGTGATAAATTTAGGTGCTGCAATATAATAATTAACATTTAATTAGCAACATCTGTTCTAATAATTTTATTTCACTGTTTTTTACCAGAAAATAACCTATAGTTACGAACGCAAAAATATACTTTTTATTATTACTATAACATGAAATACCATATTTTTACTTTCTAAATTATTTTTAATTTAAACCCACTTTTTTTGACCTATGAAACAAGCTTTAATTCTATATTTTTTTCTACTTCCCATTATCTCCTTTTCCCAGATAAATGGGAGCTTCACAATAGATTGGAAAGAGAAAAAAGAGATGAATTTCGGCGAGTCAAAAATGATAATTCCGTACTTTTCTGGAAATACTTTCCGCTTTGATTCCAGCAAAAAAAGCATCACCCTTATGCTCCATTTGGATCAAACCAACGCCAGCGGAGGTGCGTCAGTGCAAATTTCTAATGTAATTTACGAATCGATCTCAGCCGCAGATCTTGGCGATTTGTCCCAAAAAAGCATCCCTGAAAAGCCAGATGAAACTCTAAAAACTGCTTCATCACGTGGTCAAAGGCAAATTTTTCTACTGCTTAACCCCATAATCAAAGAAGGAAACAACTTTAAAAGAATTAAATCTTTTACCTATTCTGTAAATAATTTAACAGCAAGAACCAGCGGGTCGACAAGTTTTCAAAAAACCGCCGCAATCTCTAATTCTGTTTTAGCATCGGGTGACTGGTATCGTTTTTATGTCGAAAAATCAGGAGTTTATAAAATATCGAGATCTTTCCTGCAAAGTCTTGGTTTTGATCCATCTAAAGTTGATCCAAGAAGAATAAAAATATACGGAAACGGGGGCAGAATGCTGCCATTAGCAAATGACACATACTATCCCGAAGATTTAACAGAAAACGCTGTTCAAATTATCGGAGAAAATGACGGCACCTTTAATAATGAAGACTACATCCTTTTTTATGCTGAAGGAATTGAAAATTGGAACACTGAAAGCCAGACCAACATCAATCTATACGACACAAAATCCTATTATTATATCACCGCTTCTGGAGGTGACGGAAAACGAATTGCGAACTTTAATCAGCCTTCAGCCAACACAACATTAGAGCTCAACACGTTTGATGACTATCAGTATCACGAAATTGACCAAACCAATATTGCTCATTTAGGCAGACAATGGCTTGGAGAATCTTTTGACATTAATCAAGAACAAGAATTTAGTTTTTCTTTCCCTAATATTGAAGCATCTGTTCCTGTTAAGATAGAAATAAATACCGCCGCCGCCGCATATACCCCTACTTCATTCAGCATCGCCGCTAATGGACAAAATATCGGAACCATTAATTTCAATGCTTTACCAACAAGTTCTGAAACCAAATATTATAATGGTAAACTTCAGTCAAACACGACTTTTACCGGAACAGAAAACACAAAAATTAAACTTACCTATAATAATAATGGTGTGCCAGGCTCCAAAGGCTATCTGGATTATATAAACATTATTGCAAAAAGAAAACTTCTTGGCACAGGCAAACAATTTAAATTTCGATACGATGCTGCAGCATCCAGCATAGGAGTAGTAAATTATACCATCGGAAACGCCTCCAGCATTTCGCAGATTTGGGATATTACAGACCTATATAATATAACCAAAATAGAAAACACAAATCAGAACACTATAACCTTCAAAGCTGCACTTGGCGAAGTTCGAAAATACATCGCTGTTGAGCCATCGGATTATTACACCCCATTAAAAGACAATCAGCCCAAAATAGCCAATCAAAATCTAAAGGGCACTTTATTAAAAAACAATCAAAACAGCTTTCAGGATTTAGACTATATCATCATAAGTCCAAAATCATTGACTTCTCAAGCAGAGAAACTGGCCGTTTTCCATAGAAATTACTCGAATTTAAATGTCAAAGTAATTACGCTCGAAAATATCTTTCAGGAATTCTCTTCAGGAAAACAGGATATAGCCGCAATTCGCAACTGCATTCGTTATATATATGAGAACGCTTCATCACCAGAAAAAAGAATTCGATACGTTAATTTATTTGGAGATGCTTCTTACGATTACAAAGACCGAATCTCGAACAACACCAATATTGTACCTATATATCATTCCTTAAACAGCAACACCACCGGCGAATCTTCTTTTGCTTCTGATGATTTTTACGCACTAATGGATGCCGACGAAGGAAATATCATTTCGTTTTTTGGTGGCATTGATATTGCCGTAGGACGAATGCTGGTTTCAGATAACGCTCAAGCCTCTGAAATGGTCAATAAAGTTTTAGAATATCACGACACGAAGTCCTACGGAAACTGGCGTAATAATTTTGTATTGGTAAGCGATGACTCCGATCAAAGTTCGGACGCTTCACTACAGGCACGTCAAAATAATCTTGCCGATGTTATTGCCACCGAAAAACCTTTCTTTAATATAGAGAAAATACTTTTAGACTCTTATACCCAAGAAGCTTCTGCTGGAGGCTCTCGATATCCGAAAGCGAGAACAGACTTTTTTGATGCATTCGAGAAAGGTGCATTGGTCTTTAATTATTTAGGACACGGCGGCGAAGACGGATTGGCCAGCGAAAGAATTTGGGAAAAATCAGACGGGCAAAATTTAAACAACCAATACAAATACCCTTTATTTATTACAATTACCTGCGAATTCTCTCGTTTTGATGACCCTACCAGACCAACGGCAGGAGAATACACATATTGGAATCCTAAAGGAGGCGCCATCTCAATGTTAACAACGATACGCTCAATTGGTCAGTTTAATGCCGAAAACTTCAATGATAGTTTGAGCAAAAATTTATTGTCTTACGGTTCAAACCAATACAACACTATCGCAGAAACGCTTAGAATTTCTAAAAATGAAAACCCGAGCTCTTCGAGCAATGTCATTTTTTATATCGGCGATCCAGCTTTGATGCTTGCAATACCAAAACCCAGAATCAACCTTACAAAAGTTAATGATATTTTGGTAAGCCAGCCTCTCCCCGATTTTAAATCTCTGGCAAAAATCAAAATCTCCGGCGAAATTACAGACGAAAACAATAATCTGTTAACCAGCTACAATGGAGAATTAGCCACAGCCATTTTTGATAAAATGATTACCTCTGCAACTTTAAACAATGATGGCTACAGTCCGTCGATGCCGTTTAAAACTTTAGGAGAAACCATTTTTAGAGGAAATGCATCGGTAAACAACGGCCAATTTGAATTTAGTTTTGTGGTTCCGAGAGACATTAGGATTCCTGTTGATAATGGCCGAATAAGTTTTTATGCCAAGAAAAATCAAGCCTTAGAAAACCAAAATGGCTATAATACTGCTATAAAAATTGGAGGAATAAATGAAAATGCACCTCAGGACAATATAAGTCCGAAAGTTAAGTTATATATGAATGACGAAACTTTTGTTTCTGGAGGAATTACAAACGAATCCCCATTTCTTTTGGCCTTTCTGGAAGACGAAAACGGAATCAATACAGCAAGCGGTATCGGGCACGACATCATTGCAGTTTTAGACGGAGATGTGAGTAACCCTTATATTTTGAATGATTATTATCAAACAAAATTAGATGATTATACGAACGGAAATTTACGTTTTCCATTTAGAAATTTAGCTCCCGGACTGCATACGATAAGTTTTACTGCCTGGGATGTTTACAACAATCCTGTAACTAGTGAAATTCAGTTTACTGTTGTCGGAGATGATTCATTAACATTATCGCACGTTCTTAATTATCCTAATCCATTTTCTACCTATACGCAATTTTGGTTTTCGCATAACAGACCTTACGAACCCCTAGACGTACAGGTACAAGTAATGACGATTACCGGAAAAGTGGTCTGGACCAAAAACCAGATTGTTACTACAGAAGGTTTTTTATCGAGAGAAATAACTTGGGACGGAAAAGACGATTTTGGTGACAAAATCGGAAAAGGAGTGTATATTTACAAACTTACTGTTAAATCAAATTTAACAAATAAAAAAGCAGAAAAATACGAAAAGCTTGTCATTTTATAATATTATATATATTTGCATCTAAACTTACCAGTCCCATAAATGAAAAAAATATCACTTTTATTACTTTGTTTTTTTGTATTTTATAATTCCCAAGCGCAGGAATCAAAACCAATCACTACAGGAGTCCCTTTTTTATTAGTCGCAGCAGATGCTAGAGCGGCAGGTTTAGGGGATCAGGGTGTAGCCACTTCTACCGACGCTTATTCACAGCAATGGAATCCTGCAAAATATGCTTTTGCAGAAGAAGCCCAAGGTCTTTCTATAAGTTACACTCCTTATTTAACAGATTTAGCCAATGATATTTCATTGGGACAATTAACCTATTACAACAAAATTAACGACCGAAGTGCTTTTGCAGGAAGTTTCCGTTATTTTGGATTTGGAGGAATTGAACTGAGACAAACAGGCGACCCAACAGAACCTGTAAGAGAAGTAACGCCAAACGAATTTGCCTTAGACGGATCTTATTCATTAAAATTAAGTGAAGAATTCTCGATGGCAGTAGCAGCGAGATTCATCAATTCTAACTTAAAAGTAGCTTCAGAAAATGTAGATGCCAAAGCTGCAAGTTCTTTTGCTGTAGATATTGCCGCCTTTTATCAATCGGAAGAAATAGCATATTCTGATTTTAACGGAAGATGGAGAGCCGGAATTAATCTGCAGAATATGGGACCAAAAATAAGTTATGATAACGACGACTTAAGCTCTAATTTCCTGCCTGCAAATTTAAGAATCGGAGCTGGCTTTGATTTTATTTTAGACGACTACAATAAAGTAGCCATAAGTGCCGAACTTACAAAACTAATGGTTCCGACACCTCCCGGCGCGGGAACTCCTTTTGATTCGAATGGAGACGGTGACTATGACGACGTTGGAGATATTTCGCAAAGCGAAGCAAATAATATCGCGTATAATGATTACAAAAAAATTGGATGGGTATCTGGAATTTTTAAATCATTTGGTGATGCTCCAGGCGGATTCAGCGAAGAGATGAAAGAAATCACTTATAGCGTTGCTGGAGAATATACGTATCAGGATGCTTTTGCTATGCGTTTAGGATATTACCACGAAAGTCCTGAAAAAGGTGCCAAACAATTCTTTTCTTTAGGAGCAGGTTTTAAATACAGCATCATGAAAATTGATGTTTCGTACTTATTCTCGGCATCTAAAGTTAAAAATCCGTTAGAAAATACACTTCGTTTCTCATTAACGTTTAACTTTGGAGACAAATACGAAACTTATTAAAGAGTAAAACAGAAATAAAAACATACAATCCAAATTCCGGCATTTCAGGAATTTGGATTTTTTTTCCCATATATCCGAATGAAAGAAATAAACGTAACAACATCATTTACAATATTTGACAATTTAAAAGAACTTCCAGAAGACATTCAAAACTTAATGAATCAAGCTGTTGAAATTAGAAAAAAAGCCTACGCTCCCTATTCGCATTTTAGAGTCGGTGCCGCTTTACTTTTAGATAACGGAAAAATAATAACAGGCTCCAATCAGGAAAACGCCGCTTACCCTTCTGGGCTTTGTGCAGAACGAACAGCCATTTTTTATGCCGGAAGCGCATATCCAGAAGCAAAAATTTTAAAAATGGCTATTACAGCTGCTTCAGACAACAATCAGACCCAAGCGCCAATTCCACCTTGCGGTTCTTGCCGCCAATCTATTGCAGAATATGAAATCAAACAAGAAAGCCCAATCGAAATTTATTTTATGGGAGAAATAGGAGAGATTTACAAATCCGAATCTCTAAAAAATCTACTTCCGTTGATGTTTGACAAAAAGTTCTTGTAAAAAAAGCAAAAAGTACCTTTTAAATTTTAGTTCTTAAATGTAATGTCTTATTTTTGCATCCCGAGCTTTCGGGCGCAAATTTGTGGGAGGAAACTATTTTGCGTTACAGGCACAATATCGATAACACAAACAACTTTAGCAAAAGAAAGAATTCAGATGAAAGAAGTTACAAAAGAGGTATATTTAAAGTGGTATGAGGACATGCTGCTTTGGAGAAAGTTTGAAGACAAACTTGCAGCATTATACATTCAACAAAAAGTTAGAGGTTTTCTACACCTATATAATGGTCAAGAAGCTGTATTAGCTGGTGCACTGCACGCTATGGACTTGACCAAAGACAAAATGATTACTGCTTACAGAAACCACGTACAGCCAATTGGTATGGGAGTTGATCCTAGAAACGTAATGGCTGAACTTTTAGGAAAAGCAACAGGAACTTCTAAAGGTATGGGAGGTTCTATGCACATTTTCTCTAAAGAACACCGTTTTTACGGAGGACACGGAATCGTAGGAGGTCAAATTCCTGTAGGAGCTGGTTTGGCTTTTGCTGACAAGTATTTCAATACTGGAGGTGTTACTATGACTTACTTTGGTGATGGTGCTGCTAGACAAGGTTCTCTTCACGAAGCTTTTAATATGGCTATGTTGTGGAAATTACCAGTTGTGTTTATCGTTGAAAACAACGGATACGCAATGGGAACTTCTGTAGAAAGAACTGCAAACCACACTGATATCTGGAAACTTGGTTTAGGATACGAAATGCCTTGCGGACCAGTTGACGGAATGAATCCTGTGAAAGTTGCCGAAGCAATGCACGAAGCTATCGAAAGAGCGCGACGTGGAGACGGACCAACTTTTCTTGAAATGAAAACGTACCGTTACAGAGGACACTCAATGTCTGATGCTCAATTATACCGTTCTAAAGAAGAGGTAGAAGAGTACAAAAAAATTGACCCAATTACTCAGGTTCTTGATGTAATTATGGATCAAAAATATGCTACAGAAGAAGAAATTGAAGTAATTGACCAAAGAGTTAAAGATTTAGTAGAAGAATGTCAGAAATTCGCCGAAGAATCTCCATACCCAGACTTGCAACAATTATACGATGTAGTATACGCACAAGAAGACTATCCATTTACACCTCATAAATTATAACATCATGGCGATTAAAGTAACAATGCCCCGTTTGAGCGATACTATGACGGAAGGAACTGTAGCGACTTGGTTAAAAAAAGTAGGCGACAAAATCAGCGAAGGAGATATCCTTGCTGAAATTGAAACAGACAAAGCAACAATGGAGTTTGAATCTTTTAACGAAGGAACTCTTTTACATATCGGAATTCAGGCTGGAGAAACTGCTCCAGTTGATTCATTATTAGCAATCATTGGTAAAGAAGGTGAAGATATTTCTGCTCTTCTTGCTGGTGGTGACGCTCCTGCTGCTGATCCCGAAGCTTCGGGACCAAAAGCAGAAGCTAAAGAAGATGCTCCTGCTGCAGAAGCAAAAACTGAAACTGCTGCTCCTGCAAAAGCAGCTACTGAATTACCAAAAGGTGTTGTAGTTGTAACTATGCCACGTTTGAGTGATACAATGACAGAAGGTACAGTAGCAACTTGGTTGAAAAAAGTTGGCGATGCTGTGGCTGAAGGAGATATTTTAGCAGAAATTGAAACAGACAAAGCGACTATGGAGTTTGAGTCATTCAATGCTGGAACATTATTATACATTGGAATTCAAGAAGGAAACACTGCTCCTGTTGACAGCTTATTAGCGATCATCGGACCTGCAGGAACTGACATTTCTGGAATTGCAGAAAACTATACTGCCGGAGGTGCTGCACCTGTAAGCGCTCCTGCTGAAGAAACAAAAGCTGCACCTGCTGCTGAAAAAGCTGTAGAAACTACTGCTGATTCTTCTAACGGAAGAGTTTTGGCTTCGCCATTAGCTAAGAAAATTGCTTCTGATAAAGGAATTCAATTATCTCAGGTTAAAGGTTCTGGAGAAAACGGACGTATCGTAAAAAGCGATATCGAAAACTTTACTCCATCTACACAAGCTGCTTCATCGTCAAATACTGCTGCACCTGCTGCAAAAGCGGAAGAGACAAAAGCTGCTGCTCCAAAAGTATTTGTTCCTGCTGGAGAAGTTTACACAGAAGAGATCAAAAACTCTCAAATGCGTAAAATTATCGCTAAGCGTCTTGCTGAATCATTATTTACTGCGCCTCACTACAACTTAGTGATCGAAGTAAGCATGGACGAAGCAATGCAGGCAAGAGCTGCTATCAATAGCGTTCCAGATACAAAAGTATCTTTCAACGATATGGTAATCAAAGCTTGTGCTTTAGCATTGAAAAAACACCCAAAAATCAATTCTCAGTGGAAAGAAGATGCTATCATCATCAATCACCACGTAAATATTGGGGTTGCTGTTGCTGTTGAAGACGGATTAGTAGTTCCTGTATTGAAATTTACAGATGCTATGAGCTTATCTCAAATTGGAGGAAGCGTAAGAGATCTTGCAGGAAGAGCTAAAAACAAAAAATTAGGACCACAAGAAATGGAAGGAAGTACTTTTACAGTATCTAACCTTGGAATGTTTGGTATTACTGAATTTAATTCAATTATCAATCAGCCAAACTCTGCAATCCTTTCTGTTGGTGCAATTGTTGAGAAACCTGTTGTTAAAAACGGACAAATTGTTGTTGGAAACACGATGATGTTATCATTAGCTTGCGACCACAGAACAATTGACGGTGCAACTGGAGCTCAGTTCTTGCAAACATTAAAACAATACATCGAAAGCCCAGTTACAATGTTGGCATAATTGACTTGTCAACCTGAGCGTCCCGAAACTTCGGGAGAAGGTTATTCATAATAAAATCCCGTCCCGAAGTTTTTCGGGACGGGATTTTTTGTTTAATTTTCCTTCTCAATTTCAAAACCTCATAAAATGAAGAAACTAATCCTCGTCACTTTATTCCTGACAGCAATTGCCTGCCAGAAAAAAGAACAAACTGAAAAAAACACTGTCGTTGCAGACGAACACAGCTATTCTAAACCAGAACTAGCCGTTGTAAAACATCTTGATTTAGACATTAAAGTAGATTTTGATACGCAGACCATTTCAGGAAAAGCTTCTTGGTTAATTGACAATGTTAGCAAAGGAAATGAAATCATCTTCGACGAAAACACGTTAGAAATCACAAAAGTTACTTTAGGCGACGAGGAAAAAGAAACAAAATTTGAACTGGGAAAAGACACTGAATTTCATGGGAAACCACTTCATATTACAATTGAACCCAATACTACCAAAGTAAACATTTACTACAGCACTACAAAAGATGCTGTGGCGTTGCAATGGTTAAAGCCAGAACAAACTGCTGACAAAAAGAAACCATTTGTGTTTTCTCAAGGAGAAAGTGTTTGGTCCAGAACTTGGATTCCGTGTCAGGATTCGCCAGGAGTTCGTTTTACTTATAATGCAAAAGTTACAGTTCCTAAAGATTTGTTAGCGGTAATGAGTGCTGTAAATCCGCAGAAAAAAAATGATACAGGTGTTTACACTTTCAAACAAGACAAAGCCATTCCGTCTTATTTAATGGCAATTGCTGTTGGAGACATCGAATTTCAAGCGATTGACAACAGAACAGGAGTTTACGCAGAACCATCAATGCTAAAAAAATCGGCTTGGGAATTTGCCGAACTAGGAAAAATGGTTGTTGCAGCAGAAAAATTATACGGACCTTACCGTTGGGGACGTTATGACGTTTTGGTTTTACCTCCAAGCTTTCCTTACGGCGGAATGGAAAATCCAAACTTGACTTTCTTAACTCCAGGCGTAATTGCAGGAGATCGTTCGTTAACGAGTTTATTGGCTCACGAATTAGGTCACAGCTGGAGCGGTAACTTAGTTACCAATGCAACTTGGGATGATATTTGGTTAAACGAAGGTTTTACCACTTATGTGGAACACAGAATCGGCGAAGCAATCTTTGGAAAGAAAGAATTTGAAATGCAAAATGTTATCACAAACAAAGAATTAACCGATAACGTAGCTGAATACGGGAATACAAATCCTGATACAAGATTAAAAGTAAGCCTTACGAATAGAAATCCAGATGATGGAATCAGCCAAATTCCGTATGTAAAAGGATATGCTTTTTTAAGAGTTATTGAAAATGCTGTCGGGCGCGAGAAATTTGATCCGTTTATCAAAAACTATTTTGATTCACACGCTTTTCAATCCATTACAACAGAAGATTTTGTAAAGTATCTAAATGAAAATCTAATCAAAGGCGACAAAGCTTTAGCCGATAAAATAAAATTAGAAGACTGGATTTACAAACCGGGAATTCCGGCAAATATACTTCCGGTAAGTTCTGCAGATTTTGACGCAATTGATGCCATTCAAAAAAGCTGGAGAGAAACAGGCGTTGCAGGTTTAAGTAAAAAAATCACAACAACTGCCGAAAAACAACACTTTATTGACCATCTTCCAGCTGATATCACTGTAAAAGAAATGGAAGCAATTGATAAAGAGTTCAACTTTACAAAAGGAGGTAATTTCATAATCAAACGTCAATGGTTTGTTCAGGCATTAATTCACCAATACAAACCTGCTTATCCGTCTATTGAACAATTTTTGATTGGAATCAGCAGAACTGGATCTGTAATGATGCTGTATAAAGAAATGGTTAAAACTCCAGAAGGCAAAGTGTGGGCAAAACAAGTTTTTGAAAAAGCAAAATCGGGTTATCATGCTACTACTATTCAAGCTGTTGAAGGTGTTTTGAAATAGTGTTCAGTGTTCAGTTTTTTAGTATTCAGCAGTAAGCGGTAACTAAAACTATCTCTACTATTTTTAAAATATAATTTTTAAAAGAGGTTGTCTACAAAAAGACAACCTCTTTTTTGTTCCCGATAAGTCCCAGCGGAACGAAATGTTTATAGAACAATTAATTAAGATGCCTAATATTTTTTTCGATATGTCCCAGCGGGACGAAATGTTTATAGAACATTTAATTAAGATGCCTAATATTTTTTTTCGATAAGTCCCAGCGGGACGAAATATTTATAGAACAATTAATTTCATTTTAAAATAGCTCCAGCGGAGCGGTACATCTAATTAAAAATATGTCGCTCCGCTGGAGCTCTTTTGAATTGCCATATATTATTATTTCTATAAACATTTCATTCCTCCGAAATGTCGATTCCCGCTAACCATATTATGAAAACGAATGTCCTAGCCCAGATTGCAGCGGAAAGCCCGGAGCTGAAAAGCCTGATTTTCTTGCCAGAAAACAGCGACCAACGGAAGCTCGTTTTATGGCTTAGAAAAATCAGGCTTTTGAGTGAGGACTTGGAGCGGAAAGCTGGATTAGCTGCTGAAAAAAACAAGAGGGAAAATTATCCATCACATAGCGTAAATCCTCTATGTTCTAAAATCTGTAATCGTCGCAACTTTGTAATGTCAAAAGACAATAACAAATAACAACTTTAAAAATTAAATAAAATGACACGATTAACAGCATTAAACCCAGAAGAAGTAACAGGAAAAACTAAAGACTTATTCAACGCTGTACAAGCAAAATTAGGTTCTGTACCTAACATGATGAGAACAATGGGAAATTCTCCTGCGGTTCTTGAAGGATATTTAAACTTAAGCGGCGCTTTGAGCCACGGAAAATTGAGTGCAAAAACAGGGGAATTAATTGCTTTGGCAGTTTCAGAAAGCAACTCTTGTGATTACTGTTTAGCAGCTCATACTTTTATCGGAGAAAAATTGGTAAAAGCAGATCCAGAAGTTTTAAAAGCCGCGCGAACAGGAAACTCAACTGACGCTAAAACAGAGGCTGTTTTACAATTGGCAAAAACTTTAATCAGCAAAAATGGTTTAGTAAACGACGAAGATGTAAATAAAGCTAAAAACGCAGGAGTTTCTGATGCCGAAATTGCCGAAACTGTTGCGCATACAGCTTTGAATGTTTTAACAAACTATTCCAACAATCTTGCAAATACTGAAATTGATTTTCCAACAGTATAATTCGATATTTTACTGTCGCAATAACAAAAAACAATGTATAAAGATAGCTGTGAATTTATTTCGGAGCTATCTTTATATTTCCAAAAACCACTAGATCATGAGTTCTCAAAATGTTTCTACTTTAATAAACCCGCAGACCGGCAATCTGGCGTTCAAAATACTTTCTTTTGATGATAACAGCTATTTTGATCATTTGCAGCGCAATAATTATTATTCTTTAATTTGGGTAACCAAAGGAAAAGGCAAGGTTAAAGCCGATTTTGCAGAACATCAATTTGAAGAAAACTCACTTCTCGCCTTTTCTCCTTACCAGCCTTTTATGCTTTGTGTGAATGAACCAATTGAAGGAATTGCGATTCACTTTCATCCCGATTTTTATTGTATCCATATGCACCAGAAAGAGGTTTCCTGCAATGGTGTTTTATTCAATAATATTTATCAGCCGCCATATGTTACGATTACAGATCAGGCTGCACTGACTTTTAAAATGGTTATTGAGCAAATGAAAGCCGAAATTCAAAATGCAGAATTGGCGCAATACGAATTGTTGATTTCTTATTTGAAGATTTTTCTAATAACCGCCTCAAGGTTAAAGACAGAACAATTAGAAGAAATGAAATCGGTTCCAGATTCTAAAGAACCTTTTATACTTCAAAATCTGAAGGTTGCGATCGAATTGAATTTCAAAACCAAACATTCGGCTGGAAATTATGCCGATTTACTGAATATTTCTCCAAAAGCTCTGGCTAAATTATCTAAGAATTATTTCAATAAAACTTTGACCGATTTAATTTCGGAACGAATAATTATTGAAGCCAAAAGAGAATTGTACTTAACCAATAAAACGGTTAAAGAAATCGCATACGAATTGGGTTATGACGACGAACATTATTTCAGCCGTTTCTTTAAAACCAATGCCGATGTTTCGCCTCAAATTTATCGTGAAACAGTAGGTTTTGGCAAAATGGACGTTTAATTTTTATTCTTGGCTTCTATCCATTTAGACATGTATTTGGTACTTTTTAAAGTATGATGCTGCAGCAGACTTCCCATGAAATTATGGAGGCGATGCGTTTCTGAATTTTGAAGCAGGTTGTTTATCGCTTCAATTAATTCAACTGCATATTTATTTTTTTGATAACATTGATTTATAATCGCAATACCGCTTTTTTGAGAATTCTTCCAAAGATTTTCATTTTGATAAAGCTCAATTGCTTTTTTTGCAAATTCATGCGGATCATTTTCAACAAAACCATTCCAAGGCAGATTAGGATGCATTGCCTCAGAACCAATAGTTGTGGTTGCACTTGGGGTGCCGCATTGCATGGCTTCTAATAATTTTCCTTTTAAACCGGCACCAAAACGAATGGGAGCCAAAACAACTCTTGCTTTTTTCACTACTTCATTAGCATCCTCTGCCCTTCCTTTAATCAAAAAGCCGTTTTTAGGCTGATGCAGCTGTAATGCTTTTTGAGACGGATATGCCCCGTAAACTTCTAAAACCGCTTCTGGAAATTGCGCCCTGATTGCAGGCCAGATTTCTTCATTTAAATATTGAACGGTATTCCAATTGGGTTCGTGGAGAAAGTTTCCGATGAAAATAAAATTATTTCTTTCGTTAAAAGAAGGAAGTTTTCTTAAATCTTCCTCATTCATTTCATCAACCAAAAATGGCAGATATTGCAGCAAACTGGAATCGATTTTAAAAACGTTTTTTAAGATTTCTATTTCAACTTCAGAAATAATATAACTTAAATCGCATCTTAAGATACTGGCAATTTCACGTTTTGCAACTTCTTCTGAAAGCAGATCTGTGAGCTCAAAAGTTCTTTTTTCTTTAAAAGCCTTTTGCCTTGCGGTTCTTAAACAATGCAGATCTTCTGTATCTAAAATACGAATGGCATTGGGGCAGTTTTCTGAAACGCGCCATCCAAACTGTTCTTCAATCATAAAACGATCAAACAAAACAACAGCTGGATTGAGCTCTTTTATAAAAATATCAAAAGTAGGACTGTTTAATTCGATCGCCTTTTTATGAACGCCAAACTGACTTAAATCTACCATAAAATTGCTATCCAATGCTGGACTTGCAAAGGTTATTTCGAAGCTATGCTCCTGAAAGATAGAAATCAACTGCATCATTCTGCTCCCCGCAGCAGATGAGTTTGGTTCTGGCCAGACAAAGCCAATAATTAAGAGTTTTTTGGGCTGTTCCATTTTAATTGGTTTCATTTTACAAAATAATACATTTCCGAACGTTTTTGCACCATTTTTACTGACTTTTGGTCGTAAAAAAACACTAATTTTGCAGCAATAAATCTCCGCTGCATTATGTTAGGATTAAAATTAGCTACAGACCCGCGCTGGGTCAATATCGTTGAGTCAAATATTGAAGAAATTTTAACGGATCATGCTTGGTGCGAACAAAAAGCTGCTTCTAACGCGATCAGTATTGTTACATACAATTCTGAATTAGAAGAACTTGTAACCGAAATGCTAGTGATCGCCAGAGAAGAGCTGGAACACTTGCAAATGGTGCATGAAGTAATTAAGAAACGAGGACTTACTTTAGGACGTGAGCGAAAAGATCATTATGTAAATGAACTTTTTAAGTTTATGAAGAAAGATGGAAGCCGCAGAGATGCACTTTGTGACCGTTTATTATTTTCGGCAATGATCGAAGCAAGAAGCTGTGAACGCTTTAAAGTCCTTTCTGAAAATATTAAAGATGAAGAATTAGCCAAATTCTATCGTGATTTAATGATTTCTGAAGCGGGGCATTACACCACTTTTTTAGGATTTGCCAGAAAATATCAAGACAATATTGATATTGACAAACGCTGGAAAGAATGGATTGAATACGAAGGTTCTATCATTACCAATTATGGTAAAAATGAAACCGTTCACGGATAATCTAATGTTTTTTTATTTTCATTACCCCCATTACCCCCACCCCACGATCAATTAAAATACCGCATCTAAGCCTATATGTCTAAAATTACATCAAAACCGTTCTTATTAAAAACAGCTAAATATACCGTAATTACACTTGCCGTAATCTTAGCATTACTATTTGTAACACCTATTATTTTTGCAGATCAGATTAAAGAAAAAATTAAGAAAACAGCCAACGAAAGTTTAAGTGCCGAACTTAATTATTCGGATGTTTCTGTTTCGTTTTTTCACCATTTTCCGTCCCTGACATTAACCTTGACCGATCTGCACTTAAATGGTTCAGCGCCGTATAAGAATGAAAAATTTATCACCGCAAAAGAAGTTTCTTTTGGTATTGATGTGGTAAGTTTAATTTTTAGTGAATCAGCAAAAATTGATCAGATCTATTTATCCGATGCTTTTATCAATGTAAAAGTAAGTCCAAACGGAGAGGCAAACTACAATATTTACAAATCTACAGCGAAAGACACTAAGCCTAAAGACAGCACTGACACGGCGATAACACTCGAAAGAATACAAATCTTAAATAGTAAAATTATTTATGACGACCAATCAACAAAAGTACATTTTGACGCGATTGGCTTTGATTATTTAGGAAAAGGAGATTTAAGCAAAGCTGTATTTGATCTTCATTCAAGAGCAAAAATAGAGAAGCTGAATATTATCTACGATAACGAACCTTATTTAATGAATAAAAAAGTAGATGCTGATCTGATTACTCAGGTCAACGTAAACTCTTTGTCATTCTTTTTTCAGCAGAACAATTTAAAAATCAATCAGCTGTCTGTTGATTTTAAAGGAAAATTTGATTTCTTAAAAGATGGTTATAACATGGATTTTGTTATTAAATCTGACGACAGCGAGTTGTATGATGTATTTACAGCTTTCCCGCCAAAATACATTACCTGGCTCTCTAAAACCGAACTGAAAGGAAATACCAATCTGCTTCTAACATTGAAGGGGAAATACATTGCATCACAAAACATCGCACCAGATTTAAACTTTGATTTAAAAATAGAAGATGGTTTTATAAATTATGACAATAGTGATTTTCCAGTTTCAGATTTAAATTTTGAAATTAAAACCAAAGTCCCTTCCTTAAAGCCAAATCTACTAATTGTAGACGCTGCAAATCTATCTTTAAATGTAGGCGACGATTATTTAAAATCGAAATTTTATTTAGAAGGATTGAATGCGCCAACTGTAGACGCCGCCTTTAAAGCTAAAATTGATCTTGAAAAACTAAACAAAGGACTGGGAGTTCCTGGTTTGACCTTAAGAGGGATTTTGACTGGAGATGTTCAGGCAAAAGGTAAATTTGACCGAAAAAATAAACTTTTTCCGATTGCAAACGGTACAATAGATCTTAAAAAAGGCTTTGTACAAACGAGTTATTATCCTAACCCTATTACCAATATTGAATTTAAAACTACAATAGAGGACAAAAAAGGAACATTTCAAGATTTAAAAATCAACCTTAAACCTGCTCAATTAACCTTTGAAGGAAACCCTGTCTTTGTTCAGGCATTGTTGCACAATTTTGACGATTTAAATTATGATGTTACCGCAAAAGGTGAACTTGATGTAAAAAAAATATACAAAGTTTTCTCTTATAAAGGATTGGATTTAGATGGTTTTATAAAAGCAGATCTGGCCTTAAAAGGAAAACAAAGTGATGCCATAAAAGGAAATTATGAAAAATTAAACAACAAAGGAACTCTAGAAATCAGAAATATTGGGATAGCCTCAGAATTTCTGCCTCAAAAGTTTATTATAAGAGACGGTCTTTTTACAATCAATCAAGACAAAATCCTGTTTAACAATTTCCTTGCATCCTACGGACAATCGGATTTTAAAATGAACGGCTATCTACAAAATGCAATAAATTATGCTACTAGAAAAAACGGAGTTTTAAAAGGCTCGTTTACTGTTTCTTCGAAATATATTAATGTAGACGAATTTATGTTTAATAATACTCCAAAAACTCACGAAGCAAAGAATGAAAGTAACCAATCTGGAGTGATTATAATTCCCAAGAATTTTGATCTGGAGCTTATCGCGAATGCACAGAAAGTTTATTTTGATAAATTGACACTTGAGAATGCAGGAGGAAACCTAAATATGAACAACGGTAAACTGATGATGCAGCAAACCGGCTTTAACTTAATTGGCTGCCATGTTGCCATGAACGGAAGTTATCAGGCTGTTGACACTCAGAATGCTAATTTTGATTACACGATTAAAGCATCTGATTTTGATATTAAGAGAGCGTACAATGAAATTGATGTATTCAAAAAAATGGCAAGTGCTGCCCAGAAAGCACAGGGAATTGTTTCACTTAACTATCAATTAAGAGGCAGATTAAATGGCAATATGAATCCCGTTTATCCTTCTCTTACCGGCGGAGGAACGCTTTCTGTAAAAGATGTAAAAGTTAGAGGTTTAAAAATGTTTGGAGCTGTAAGCAAAAAAACTGGTTCAGAATCAATGAAGAACCCAGATGTTTCTAAAGTAGACATAACCACTACAGTTAAGAACAACATTATGACCATAGACCGATTTAAATTTAAGTTTGCAGGCTTTAGACCTCGAATTGAAGGCACAACCAGTCTAGATGGAAAACTAAACTTAAAAATGCGTTTGGGACTTCCTCCTTTAGGAATATTCGGAATTCCTATGACTATAACCGGTACGCAAGATAATCCGAAAATAAAAGTTGGAAGCAAAACGGAAGAGCCGTAAAAACACAGAATCGTTTAAACTCCAATGAATAAAAAAACCTTTGTCAAAGTTTTAAACTTTAGCAAAGGTTTTTTCATTACTTTATAAATACAATTTTAGAAACATATAAAATTCCTTTTGCCAGCAGCCACAATAAGACTGCGACACCAAGTAATTTCCATGCCCAGACACTTCGTCTCCAATCAGAAAAAAAGCTTAGAATTTCAAAGTATTTGATCACAAGGTAAACACTTGTTCCGATTAATGAAAACCATATAATTTCGTTTAAACGGAAGTAAAACCCAAATACAAAAACTGCCGTCAAAAAAATAATGGTTACAAACTGCAGGTAATAATAATTTCCAAAATGAATCCTGTAATTCGATTTTAAAGAAAGAATTAAAAAAGATAATGTCAGCAAACTTATCAAAGCCGCAATACTATTATAAAAAAGAGGATTACACTGCAAAATAAGCACTACTGTGATAACAATGGCTATAACCGTGCATCCGCCAAGAGAATTAATACTTCTGTCTCTGCGATCACTTGTAAAAGGAAACAAAACAGGATATAAATATTTCTCTAAAAATCGCCAGAAAGGCAAAGCATAAATTGCCGCAATTCCTGATAAAACTATTTCATAATTATAAAAAATATCCTGAGGAACATTGCACAACACATACAAAAGAGCCAGGGTAAGCGCCAAAGCAGGAAGACAAATCGTTTTTACAGCTTGCCAAGGATCAGCGTCCCAAAAGTTATTCTCAATTTTAAAAACGTATCTTTTCAGCAGGTATTCTTGGGCAAAAATTGCCGTAGACTGACTCCACAACAAACATAAACCTACATGCACAATGACTGTACGAAGTACAAATTCTTCAATTTTACAGCCGTAAAATATACAAACAATACTTATTACTAATAATTCATACGTCAGCAAAACAGGAGAAAATAAAAACCGGAATAAAGGGGCTAGATGTTTAATCAAAAAATCTATCAGCAGGTTCCAATACTTTTTGAATAATGCAATAATAGCGCAAATGGCAATAAAGGCCGATAAATAAAACATCCAATTCGTAAGCAGCTGGGTCTGCATCCAAAACTGAACTGGAGAATTTTTTGGTGCAGTATACTGGATTTCTGAATTTGCAAAAACCTGCAATGCTAATTCATCTCTAAGATTATCGTCTAATTGAGGAAATTGGCTTTTATGTTGCAGCCAAAAATTGGCCGTATTTACACCATTCTTTTTCAGAACAGCTAGTTCATACAAAACATTTTTCTGTTCTGTACTAAGCAAAACCAAATGACTGTTGATACTATCTGAACTTGTTTTACCATACATACTGAAACCCATCAGCAGTATAACTATTATTATTTTCCTCAACTTTTAAATTTTTAAAATAATCAAGGATTAAAATCCTTTAAGACAAATATAAGTTTTAAAGGAAATAAGATTAAATCTTGCGGGAAAATATTTTTACAGGCTGATTATTTTAACGCAAAGTACGCTAAGAATTACACAAAGTTCACAAAGCTTTGCGGTTTCTGCTTCTAACCAATATTTATAGTATTTATTAGCGTAAAGTCTTTAAAAGAACGAAACAAAAAACCCGTTCATTTCTGAACGGGTTTTGTAAAAAGTAATCTTTATGAATATTAAGCCTCGAAAGGAATAATAGATACATAAGATTTGTTATCTCTTTTCTTTTGGAACTTAACAACTCCAGCAACTCTTGCATGAAGAGTGTGATCTTTACTAATGTAAACGTTTTCACCTGGATTATGTTTTGAACCTCTTTGTCTAACGATGATGTTTCCAGCAATAGCAGCTTGACCACCAAAAATCTTAACGCCTAAACGTTTTGATTCTGATTCTCTACCATTCTTCGAACTACCGACACCTTTCTTGTGAGCCATGACGTATAAGTTTAAATATTGTTATTATTCTTTAGTAGTCTCTTTTTTTGCTTTTGGAGCTGCTGCTTTTTTAGCCTTTGGAGCTTCTTCAGTAGCTGGAGCTTCTTCTGCTACAACTGCTTTTTTAGCTGCTGCTTTTTTAGTTCCTCCTGCTGCAGTAATACCTTCAATTACAATTTGTGTAAGATATTGTCTGTGACCATTTCTTTTTTTGTATCCTTTTCTTCTTTTCTTTTTGAAAACGATAACTTTATCACCTTTTAAGTGTTGTAACACTTTAGCTTCTACTGAAGCACCTTCTATAGCTGGGGCGCCTAAAGTTACGCTTCCGTTATCGTCTAATAAAAGAACTTTGTCAAAAGAAATTTTTGAACCTTCTTCGTTAGCCAAACGGTTAACATAAACCTTTAAGTCTTTGCTTACTTTAAATTGTTGCCCTGCTATCTCTACGATTGCATACATACCAAATTGATTTATTGATTTTTAAGGTTGCAAATATACAATTAAAAATTTATTGTGCAATCTATACGATTAAAAATATTTTTATCATTAAATATGCTGTTTTTCAATGACTTTAAAACAAAAATCGAAATACTTTCTAAGTAAAAGATTGTTAAAATAACATTCTATTACAAACAAATCATCGATTGATAATTAAAATAAACTATTTTTGATGTAACTATAATCAACTATTGTCTACCTACACATTATAATAGGTATATAAAATTATTAATCTTTATGAAAAAATCAATAATGATGTTAAGTGCTGCATTAATGCTCGGCGGAGTGGCTCATGCTCAAAAAGTAGCTTTTGAAGAATACAATTTAGACAACGGTCTTCATGTTATCCTGCATAACGATCCTTCTGCACCTGTTGTTATCACTTCTGTAATGTATCATGTTGGATCAAAAGACGAACGCCCTGACCGAACAGGATTTGCTCACTTTTTTGAACATTTATTATTTGAAGGAACTCAAAATATCAAACGAGGCGAATGGATGAAAATTGTTACCGCAAATGGAGGCGTAAACAATGCTAACACTAACGATGACAGAACTTATTACTACGAAGTTTTTCCGTCAAACAGCTTAGAGCTTGGTTTGTGGATGGAATCTGAAAGATTAATGCATCCAATTATCAATAAAATTGGTGTTGAAACCCAAAATGAAGTAGTTAAGGAAGAGAAAAGAATGCGTTACGACAATCAGCCATACGGAAATATTCTTCCGGAGGTAAAGAAAAACATGTTCAAAAATCACCCGTATCGCTGGACGACTATAGGCTCTATGAAAGATCTAGATGCGGCAACTCTGGAGGAATTTCAGGCTTTTAATAAAAAATTCTATACGCCAAATAATGCCGTTTTGGTTGTAGCCGGGGATTTTGAAAAAACCAAAACAAAAGAATGGATTCAGAAATACTTTGGCTCAATTCCAAGAGGCGAAGAGGTTAAAAAACAGACTTATACAGAACAACCTATTACTCAAACTATAAAAGCAACTTACGAAGATCCGAACATTCAGATTCCAATGGTGGTTGCTTCTTACAGAACACCTTCGATGAAAACGAGAGACGCAAGAGTTTTAGATTTGATCTCTTCTTATTTAAGTGATGGAAAAAGTTCCAAATTGTACAAAAAAATAGTTGACGACAAAAAAATGGCGCTGCAGATCGGAGCTGTAGGTTTTAGTCAGGAAGACTACGGAATGTATATTTTGTACGGTCTGCCAATGGCACCAAACACAACGGCCGATATTCTAAAAGAAATGGACGAAGAAATCGTAAAAATCCAAACTGATTTGATTTCTGAGAAAGACTACGAAAAACTACAAAATAAATTCGATAATAATTACGTGAATGCCAATGCAAGCGTAGAAGGAATTGCCGAAAATCTGGCTTCTTATTATTTATTGTATGGAGATGTCAATCTAATCAATACCGAAATTGATATTTACCATTCTATTACAAGAGAAGAAATTAGAGAAGTAGCCAAAAAGTATCTAAACCCTAATCAACGTTTGGTTTTAGATTATATCCCTTCAACAAAATCGCAAAATTAAGAAGCCTCGAATCATGAAAAAAATACATACATTTTTAATCCTTTTATTCCTATCTGGAATTATGCAAGCACAAGATCGTCCACAACCAAAGCCAGGCAGTTCGCCAGTAGTCAACATCAAAAAACCGCAGACTTTTGTCTTGGCAAACGGAATGAAGGTTTTAGTGGTTGAAAATCACAAACTGCCTCGAGTAAGTTTTAACCTTACTCTTGATAATGCGCCATTTATTGAAGGAAACAAAAAGGGCGTAGATGAACTAACAAGCAGTTTGATCGGAAACGGAACCAAAAAAACTACCAAAGAAGCTTTTAATGAAGAAATTGATTTCTACGGAGCCAATATCAACTTTAATTCTCAAGGCGCTTATGCAAGTTCTTTGTCTAAATATTCAGGAAGAGTATTAGAACTTTTGGCCGAAGGAGCATTACAGCCGAATTTTACTCAATCCGAATTTGATAAAGAAAAAGCTAAACTTCTTGAAGGTCTTAAAGCAGACGAGAAAAGCGTTCCTGCAATTGCCAATCGTGTTGTAGACGTTCTGGCTTTTGGAAAAAATCATCCAAGCGGCGAATATCTTTCTGAGCAAACCGTAAAAAACGTAACTCTTACAGACGTTCAGAACAATTACAATACTTACTTTGTTCCAGAAAACGCTTATTTAGTAGTAATTGGTGATGTAAAATTTAAAGAAACAAAATCGTCTGTAGAGAAATTGTTTGGAGGCTGGAAAAAACAAACTGCACCAAAAAACAGTTATCCAGATCCTGTAAATGTTTCCAAACTTCAAATTGATTTTGTAGATGTTCCAAATGCGGTACAATCTGAAATTTCGCTTATTAATACCGTAAATTTAAGAATGAGCGATCCAGATTTCTTTCCTGCTGTAATTGCCAATCAAATTTTAGGAGGCGATTTCAATAGTTACTTAAATATGAATTTACGCGAACAGCATGCGTGGACTTACGGCGCAAGTTCGAACATTGGAAGCAGTAAATATGTAAGTAAATTTAAAGCTTCGTCTGCTGTTAGAAACACCGTTACCGATAGCGCAGTAGTTCAATTTATTAAAGAAATTAAAAGAATCAGAACCGAAAGAGTGGATCCAGAGGTTTTAAGAAACGTAAAAGCAGGTTATATTGGAAGATTTGTAATGCAGGTCGAAAAACCACAGGCTGTTGCACGTTATGCTTTAAACATTGAAACAGAAAAACTTCCCGCAGATTTCTATGAAAAATACATTCAGACCATTAATAATGTAACGGCAGACGATATCTATCGTGTGGCTAACAAATATTTTTTATTAGATAATATGCGCATTGTTATTGTCGGAAAAGGTTCTGATGTACTGACAGGTCTGGAAAAACTGCAAATTCCGATTTCTTATTTTGATAAATACGGAAATCCGGTTGAAAAACCTGCTGTTAAAAAAGAAGCTCCAAAAGACATTTCTGCCAAAACTGTTTTTGAAGATTATATTAAAGCAATTGGCGGCGAAAAAGCGGTTACAAGTGTAAAAACTCTTTTTATGAATGGCTCTACAACAATCCCGCAAGCCCCGACTCCGCTTACTTTTATATCAAAATTAGATTCTAAAGGAAAAATGATGGTTTCCTTATCAATGGGAACAATGAATTTAATGAAGCAGGTTGTAAACGAAAAAGGTGCTTACATCGAACAGCAAGGTCAGAGAAAAAACCTGGAAGGCGAGGATTTAGTTGAAATGAAAGCAAACGCCGCTCCTTTTGAAGAATTACAGCTTGTAAAAAGAACTGATTTAAAAGTTGAAGGAATTGAACCTATTAACGGAAGTGATGCTTATGTTATTAAAGACGGCAAAACTACTTATTATTACGATATTAAATCAGGCTTAAAAACAGCCGAATCTAAACTTCGTGAACAAGCCGGAAAATCAGTAACTCAAATCACTAACTTTAATGATTACAGAGAAGTAAAAGGTGTAAAAGTGCCTTTTAACTTAGTTCAGAATATTGGTTTTGAATTGGACATCAAAATGGCCGACATTAAAATTAACGAAGGAGTTTCTGAAAAAGATTTCTTGTAGTAGAGATTCAACGCTGCAAAAGGCTCAAAGGAACAAAGGTTTGAGCTACTAAGTTACTTAGGTTTTAAGATTTTTTAAGGGCTTTGTCAAAGTTTAAAACTTTGACAAAGCTTTTTTTATGAAATCATTTTATCAGACCGAGCGAAGTAAAGCCAAACTCTTAACTTATAACTCTTAACTCCTAACTCCTAACTCTTAACTCTTAACCCTCAACCCTTAACTCTTAACCTTTAACCCCTAACTCTTAACTTATAACCCTTAACCCTTAACCCTTAACCCTTAACTCCTAACTACTAACTCCCAGCTACTAACTTACAACTACTAACCTCCTATCACTTCTTAGCCGACAAATAAACGCCAATTAAAATAATAAATGCACCGAAAAACTGAATCGGAGTCAGCATTTCGTTATCTAATAATCCCCAGAAAAAAGCGACGATCGGAATCAAATACGTTACTGAAGTTGCAAATACTGGAGACGACATTTGAATTAATCTAAAGAAAACTATGTTGGCAATTCCAGTTCCTAAGACACCTAAAATCATCACGAAGAAGATGGAGGTTTGCGCCGTTTCAAGATGTATTTTCTGACTGATATCTGTTGTGCTCAATATTAAAAGTGCTGGCAGCAACAATACGGTAAAATTTCCCGTTGTAATACTCAGCGAATTTAAATCGTGTAAATATTTCTTAATTAAATTCACATTTATAGCATAACTAAGCGTAGCGATAACAACCAGCGAAACATAAAGGTAATTTTGACCTCCCCCCGCAGCATCACCGCTTAAAACCAAAAGCAAACACCCCACAAGTCCAACAAAAACACCCAAAATCTGTCGTTTTTGAAACTGAATCCCAAAAGCTACAGTTCCCAAAACTAAAGTATTTAAAGGTGTCAGTGAATTTAAAATAGCCACAATAGAGCTGTCAACCTGCGTTTCGGCAATGGCAAAAAGATAAGCCGGCATAAAAGTTCCAAATAGAGAAGTTACAGCAACAAACTTCCACTGTCGGCGGGAGATTTTTTTAAGACTTTTAAAACCTATAAGTAACAGAAACAAGGCTGCAAAAATGATTCTAAACGACCCAACCTGAATCGCCGTTAAGCCGATCAATCCTTTTTTTATTAAAATAAAAGAACTCCCCCAAATAAGAGAAAGAATAGTTAAATAAATCCACTTTAACTGTTTTGTTTCCATAAATCGTCTTTTACTGCAAATTTGTAATAATTTTATGGACTGACCTCTCGGTTTTTATTAATTTTGCACAAAAGTTATTTAGTCATTTAAATCTATATATAATGAAGATTTCAAAAATTTTAATTGCCGCAACAATCGTTGGTCTAACCCTTACCAGCTGTAAAAAAGAAGAAGATAAAAGCCTGCAAGTTGTAAATGCAGAAAAAAATACCGCTAAAGAACACAAAGCAATTGCTGCAGAAAATCTACAAACTGCAAGTTTCACAATAGACGGAATGACTTGTGCTGTTGGATGTGCAAAAACTATAGAAGAAGAATTAGCAAATCTTGATGGAGTTGAAAAAGCAACCGTAGATTTTGACAAAAAAACTGCCACTGTAAGCTTTGATAAAACGGTTCAAAATCCAGAATCTTTAACTAAAGTCGTTCAGGAAACTGGAGACGGAAAAACTTATAAAGTTTCAAATTTTAAGTCTTAAGTTTTTCAAATTAAGATATTAAAAAGGCGTTCAAATTTGAACGCCTTTTTAATTTATATTTGTTAAGAAACTGCTTTAATGCACGAGCGAGACGCTCTCGCTGGCTTGGGGCTTTTCATAATAATATATTTATGATAAACATAAGAATTGACGAAGTAGGGGATATAAATTTTGATTATCCCTATTTGGAAGTTTTCTTAAAAGATGGTCAAAAACCCTTTTTAGAAATTGGAATTTCGGAAGAGAAAGAATTAGTTTTCAAATTTTATACGTCTAAAACTGATGTTTTAATGAATGTTGATGAGTGGAAACATATTCTTTCTGCAGCAAATGAATTTTTACCTCGAGCATTAAAAAATGAGGAAGATTATTTAAACTTTAATGAAAAATAAAAGTGAAGTTACGAGTCTTTAAAAAAAATAAAACCTAATAGCACCAGCCATATAAACGCCTCATAATTTTGCACTTGGAACAATATCATAGTAAAATTCTATCCAAATGAATAATTTAAAATGGTTTAACAAATTTAAAAATCCAGAATCTTTGACTAAAGTCGTTCAGGAAACTGGAGACGGAAAAACTTATAAAGTTTCAAATTTTAAGTCTTAAGTTTTCAAATTTAGATATTAAAAAGGCGTTCAAATTTGAACGCCTTTTTAATTTATATTTGTTAAGAAACTGCCTGAATGCACAAGCGAGATGCTTGCGCTAGTTTGGGTAAAGTTAAAAAATGGTTCAGAGATGTAAGAAGGAAGATAATCATGGAAGATATTTCAGAAAAATTTCGCAAATATTTATTTAAAGTACTTTATAAAAAGGAAAGTTACTTTTTAGTTTGGGGTGCCTATTTAGAAACAGATGAAGAATTTATTCTTAGAGATAAAAATGATAGAATTCTTATATTTCCTGATTTTATCACTTTAAAAAATTATGTCAATAATGAGATAAATATGAGTGAATTGAATGATTGGGTTAATTCTTTTAAAGACATAAGTAATGTTAAAATAATTGATTTCGATATCTTAAGTAAATTAAAAAATGAAAAAGAACTTAACGAAAAAAATATTCAAATATGGCATAATTTATCAATTCTTATTGAATTTTATAGTGACTTATTATATATTAATAATGAGTACTTAGAGAATGCATCGTTAGAGATTTTTTTAGAAATTTATAATAATAATTTCATATGGAATAATCATTCTAAAACAGATTTTACAATTGATAAAAAATTTCTAATAGAAGTTGAAAAAATTTTAAGTTTTTTAGAACAAAAAATCTTAATAATTGAGCCCAGCTCTCCGAAGAGTTCCAATGAAAAGCTGCGTAAACATCTCTGACTTTGCGCAGTTTTTTATATAATACAAATCTTAAACTAATCGTTGATAAAGCTTTTGGACACATAACAGGCATCTAAATTCTGCTTATCAAGTATTTTCAAAAAAGCCCTTTATCTTTTTAGCACACTACAGAACAAAATATGGATTTATTTCTCTATTTCCACTTCAACGTTTCCATCAAACGCTGCATATCGTTTTTAATATAACTTGCTGCAGGCATAATCGAATCGAAGTTAGGTTTTGCATAAAAATAAACAGAACCTGTTAAAAAATGCCTAGTACTGTCTGTAACGTAAAATTGAGAGTTTGTCGCTGCATTTCCATCAACTTGATAAAACATTCCGTATACTTTTTTTGAAGGATTAATGTAAGGTTGCTCCAAAATATCATCTGCTTTAATTACGTGTTCGTAAGTCAGTTTTTGAGCGTCTCTTAAAAGTTTATCAATATTGCCATTTACAGGTTTATAGGTCAAATAAATCGTTGCTTTCATTTTAGGATACGTAATCGTAAAACCGCATTCTTTTTCACCCTTAATAATCGCATCTTCATTCATTTCGAAAGCAAACGGACAGCTGTTTTCAAAATTCATATACGCAGCTTCTGGATAGTCCAGACGCAAAAAGCTAACTGGTTTTGGCACCACATCATTTTTACAGCTTACCATCATGATCGCCAAAATCATCGTTGACGCAAAAATTATTTTTTTCAGCATTTTTATTCTAATGTAACTTTTATTTGTTTAACCCTTTTTTTATCAACTGTTTCTATTGTGAATACACAATTTTCAAAAGAAACTTTTTGATCTTTTTTCGGAAAGTTTCCTAAAATCTCCAGAATAAATCCTGCAAGCGTTTCGGCTTCTCCTTTATGCGATTCAAAAACTTCTTCGTCAACATCTACAATTCGATAAAAGTCTTTTAAATTAATTTTCCCTTCAAAAAGGAAATTTTTATCGTCTATCTGAGAATAATTTACGTTCTCATCATCAAATTCATCACTAATATCACCGACAATTTCTTCTATGACATCTTCTAAAGAAACCAGTCCAGAAGTGCCTCCATACTCGTCAACCACTATCGCTAAGTGGCTTTTTAAACTCTGAAAGTCCTTCAGTAAGTTATCCAGCTTTTTGTTCTCTGGAACAAAAAACGCCTCTCTTATAATAGACGACCAGTCAAAATCTTCTTTGTCAATATGAGGAAGCAGGTCTTTTACAAACAAGACGCCTTCAATTTGATCGATATTATCTCTATAAACGGGAATTCTAGAAAATCCTTTATCAATTATTTTAGGATAGATAACCGAAAAAGGTTCGGATATTTCTAAAGCAAAAATATCAATTCTCGGACTCATCACCTGCTTCGTATCGGTATTACCAAAGGAAACAATTCCTTCTAAAATCTTTTGTTCTTCTGTCGAAGTCCCCTCAGAATCTGTTAATTCTAAAGCTTGCGAAAGTTGATTTATAGAGAAATTATTTTTCTGTCTTCCAAGTTTACGCTGCAAATATAAGGTAACGCTGCGCATTGGCAAGCTTATAGGCGAAAGCAATTTATCTAAAAAAGCAATTGGATAAGCAACACGCTGGGCAAATAAAATGCTGTTTCTGCTGGCATAAACTTTGGGAAGCACTTCTCCAAACAAAAGAATCAAAAAAGTTACCAAAACAACCTCTAAGACAAACTTAAAGAGCAGCGAATTAACACTAGAAAAAATATTCTGTCCTATAAAATCAAATAAGATGATCACGCCAATATTAAAAAAATTATTCGCGACCAATAATGTAGCCAGCAGTTTTTTGGGCCTGTCAAGAAGATTTGAAATGATTTTACCTTTTGCCAGATTGCCCTGAATTGTTTCATCAATTTCTTTTTGAGACAAAGAAAAAAGTGCCACTTCGGCACCTGAAACTATAGCTGATAAAAACAGCAGAATAAATATTGCGACAGTTCCAATTATTAAATTGCTGTCAAAATCTGAAGTTAAAAATAAACTGGGCTCCGAGTCCAAATCAAAAAAGATTAATTAAACATATTTAGAAAGGCAGATCATTTATTGGAAGCCCTTCGTTTGCAGCATCAAAGTTAGTATTTTTTGCTGGTTCAGTCTCTTGATTCTGCTTATGATTTGCAGTTTCTTTTTTAGTTGTCAGAAAAGTAAACTCTGTCACCTGAATTTCTGTAGTATATTTTGTCGTCCCGTCTTCTGCCTGCCATTGACGCGATTTTATACGTCCTTCAACATAAATTTTATCTCCTTTTGAAAGGTATTTTTCGCAGATCTCAGCCGCTTTATTACGCACGACCAAATTATGCCATTCTGTTGAAGTTATTTTTTCGTTGGTCGTTTTGTTTATATAAACCTCATTTGTAGCCAGCTGAAAACGTCCAATACAATTGCCTCCATCAAAATAGTGCATCTTGACATCATCGCCTAAATGGCCGATTAGCATCACTTTATTTAATGTTCCGTTCATAGTTTTTGGTGGTATTTCTACCAAAGATACATTTTTTTAGCAATTTAATTCTTGCTTTTCTATAAAATTATTAACCATTTATTATAATCTGATGCTTTTATATAATCTTAAATTTCCATTCTTAATAATTGATTAACAGATCTTTTACTCCAATTCTAATCCTAATTATAAATACAAAGATTATTTTTAAACCCTCAATCATAACGTTTAAAAAAGCGGTAAACATATTCGAAAAATGCATGATTATAGCTCAGTGTACTCCAATCGCTCAAATTAGCATCCTTATAATTTAACTTCCATATTTTCTATAAAATTATAAATCACTATTGGAAAAGGAAAGGTCTTTAATTTTTCAGCATCTATCCCGTCTTTAATTATTTCTTTTATCTTGATTTTCCAAAACTGAATATGAAGATGCTGGTGCGATAATTTATGCTTGACAGCAGTTCCTGAACATTCTTCTATACCTATTATAGTATATTGCGGAAAAAAATCTTCTTTTATCTTACTGGCAACAAAATCGAAATCGGAAATATGATCGGTTTCCAGCAATGGGAATTCATACAAATTATACCAAATCCCTTTCGTTGTTCTTTTCTCAATTAAAGTGTTCCCTAAAACATCTTCTAATATTAAATAATTAAAAAACCGATTGGTCACTTTTACTTTTTTGGATTTAAAAGGCAGCTGGTTCACTTTTTTCTTTTGAAGAGCCGCACAGCTGTCATTAAAAACACAAATTGTACAATCTGGATTTTTAGGAACACACTGCAAAGCACCAAACTCCATTATTGCCTGATTAAAAACAGCTGGATTATCAGACGGCATTAACTCTTGTGCCAAAGAAGAAAATTCTTTTTTAGCAGCAGGAAGCGCAATATCGGTTTCAACATCAAAATATCGGGACAAAACCCTAAACACATTTCCGTCTACAACCGGCACCGCTTCATTATAAGAAAAAGAAGCAATTGCAGCCGCAGTATATTCCCCAACACCTTTGAGTTTTAAAAGCTCTTTATAAGAATCTGGAAACAAACCATTTAATTCGTAAGCAATAAACTGAGCCGTTTTATGAAGATTTCGCGCCCGGGAGTAGTATCCTAATCCCTGCCACAGCTTTAAAACCTTTTCTTCAGATGCATCAGCCAAATGTTTCACTGTAGGAAATTCCTTTGTAAATTCGAAAAAGTAAGGCATTCCCTGCGCTACTCGAGTCTGCTGCAGCATAATTTCTGAGAGCCAAATTTGGTACGGATTAGTGGTTTTTCGCCAAGGTAAGTCGCGCTTATTCTGTAAATACCATTTTATCAATATGTTAGAAAATTCCATCGTAAAATACTTAGATTACAAAAGTAAATGTTTATGTAATTAAAATTTAACGAATTAGCTTGATTAATTATTTTTTTAATTCCTATATTTGCAAACTCAAAAAAATAGTACACCATTTATAAATAAAATTGGAAAGAAAATGACGAAAGCAGATATCGTAGCGAAAATTTCAGAGAAATTAGGTCTTGAAAAAGGAGATGTTCAAGCAACAGTAGAGTCTTTTATGGAAGAAGTTAAAATTTCATTAGAAACTGGGGACAATGTTTACCTAAGAGGTTTCGGAAGTTTCATCGTAAAAACTAGAGCTGAAAAAACAGGAAGAAACATTTCAAAAAACACAACTATTAAAATTCCTGCACACAACATTCCTGCATTTAAACCTGCAAAAGTATTTGTAGAAGGCGTTAAAACAAACAACGAAGCAAAATAATATTAATTAACATAAATCTGACACAATATGCCAAGTGGTAAAAAAAGAAAGAGACATAAGGTAGCTACTCACAAACGTAAAAAAAGAGCGAGAGCTAACCGCCACAAAAAGAAAAAGTAGTTTTAAACTACTTTTTTCTTTTTAAAAGTTCATTGAAATTGAAAATTAGTATTCAGTCATCAGTTTTTAGCATTCAGTCTGCTGATTACTTAGAGCTGCAAACTGCCAGCTAGTTTTCCCCGGGTATAATACCTGTTTAAAATATTGTTTAATCCATCTGTAGAATAAGATTTTAGATTTTAGACTTAAGATTTTAGATTTCATTATCTATACTCTTCTCTCTTCCCTCTATTTTCTGAAAAAAACAGATAAAAATTTACAGTGTGAATAAAGAATTAATCATTAGATCTAGTTCTGAAGCCGTAGATTTTGCCTTATTAAAAGATGGAAAACTAATTGAATTACACAAAGAAGAAGAGAAAAGCAACTTTCAGGTTGGTGATATTTTTATTGCCAAAATCAGAAAACCAGTTGCCGGACTAAATGCCGCTTTTGTAAATGTAGGCTTCGAAAAAGATGCTTTTTTACATTATCACGATTTAGGACCAAACTTAGCTTCTCAACTGAAATTCATAAAACTTGTAAGCGCAGGTAAAATAAAAGATTTCTCCCTAAAAACCTTTCAGTTTGAAAAAGAGATTGACAAAGATGGCATCATTACTGATATTTTAAGTGCCAATCAATCTGTTTTAGTTCAAGTAGTTAAAGAACCTATATCTACCAAAGGCCCAAGAATAAGTGCTGAGCTTTCTCTTGCCGGAAGATTTATCGTTCTAGTTCCTTTTTCTGATCGTGTTTCTATTTCTCAGAAAATAGAAGACAAAAAAGAAAAGGATCGTCTAAAAAAACTTGTTCTATCGATCAAACCTAAAGGATTTGGTGTTATTGTTCGTACAGTAGCCGAAGGCAAAAACGTAGCCGAATTAGAAAAAGATTTGCAGAACCTGCTAGGCAGATGGACTGCAATGTGTAAAAAATTACCAACTGCTCATCATCCGTCGAAAGTATTAGGAGAGCTCAACAGAGCTTCTTCGATATTAAGAGATGTTTTTAATGATACCTTTAGCGGTATACAAATAGATGATGAAGAGTTGTTCCACCAAACGAAGGAATATCTGCAAGAAATTGCACCTTCAAAACAATCGATTGTAAAGTTTTATCAATCAAATGACACTCCCATTTTTGAGAAATACAATATAGAGAGACAAATCAAAACTTCTTTTGGAAGAACTGTTTCTATGAGCAAAGGTGCTTACCTTATCATCGAACATACAGAAGCCCTGCACGTTATAGACGTAAACAGCGGCAACCGTTCGAATAAGGCAACCAATCAAGAAGACACCGCCATGGAAGTAAATATGATTGCCGCTGCAGAAATCGCAAGACAACTTCGTCTGCGAGATATGGGCGGAATAATCGTAGTTGATTTTATCGATATGTCTAATCCTGAAAACAGGAAAGTTTTGTTCGACTTCTTGCGAGAAGAAATGAGCGACGATAAAGCAAAGCATAAAATATTACCGCCAAGTAAATTTGGTTTAGTCCAGATTACCAGACAGCGCGTAAGACCAGAAGTTAATATCAAAACCAGAGAGGAAGATCCTAATAAAGTTAATGGCGAAATTGAAGCGCCAATTTTAATTATCGACAAAATCACCTCTGATTTAGAAAGAATTTTAAAAACCCACAATAAGGTTGTCCTAAACACACATCCGTTTGTGGCTGCATACCTCAGCAAAGGTTTTCCATCATTACGTTCAAAATGGTTTTTTGAACATAAGAAATGGGTGAAAATCATACCTCGTGACGCTTACACGTACTTAGAATACCATTTCTATGACAAAAAAGGAAATGTTATTTCAGAATAAATTAAAAACCGCCCCGATGCATCGGGGCGGTTTTTTTATGCATTATTGTGAGGAACGCAGCAATCTCGTTTGGAATTTTAAACTTGTAATTTATTTTATTTAGAAGCAATTTCCAGCTATCCGCTTGTATCTTTTCCTGGCTAAAGAAGCCAGAAAAAGGATACCGCTCCTATCTGGGCTAGGCACTCGTTTTCACAATAAGTTTTTTTTTATTTTACCATTTCGACCGAAAGGAGAAATCACAAGACCATGCGACATCTTTGTCAAAGGGCTTCGACTCCGATCAGCCAGACAAAAAATAAGAAACTAACCAATTTTTGGAATTTGGAATTTGGAATTTGGAATTGCAATTTGGAATTTCAAAAAAATTTATTCCCTCACAATCTCAATTCTTCTTCTAATTTCATTCCCAGAAGCATCTACAACTGTAATATAATGTATTCCTGCTGTTGGCGTAATGGGCAGTTCATGAAACGTTTTGGTGGTGGCTTTATACACATCATCAACATACCAAAATAGTTCTTTATCACGTTCTGCATAAGCAACTTTCAATATTACCGGCTGTACTTCACTGTTGAAGTTTTTAGTCAAATAAATTTTGCTGTTTGCTTTTGGGTAAATAAAATCCATTGTGGTGGCTTGCGTTCCTTCGCACCCCTCTTTAAACGGAGGTAAAGGCAGATATTCAATATGCTGGCTTTTGTAATACCAAGCCATTACCGGAGGCAGAATAAACCAATTTTTAGCCACTATATTTTCGACATTTTCACAGCTGCTGTTTACCTGAAATTGTTGTGTTTGATCTAAATGAATCGTTTTGTGATACGGACAAACTTTTGTCGATTTCCCTTTTTTAGAAACCCATTGTTTAATTTTCGGACAATTGTCTTTTGCTAAGTAACCGCTTAAACGGCAAACTTCAACTTCTGCCAGATCTTTATAAGGCGTATCAAACCATCTTTGTCTCGGCAGTAAATTAAAAACGTCGAATAAAATTGGCGCTGCGCTGGTAACTCCGGTTAAAGTAGGTCTTCCCTCACCTGTTGCATTTCCGACCCAGATTCCGACTACATATCTGGAATTTGTTCCTATTGCCCAAGCATCGCGATTTCCGAAACTGGTACCGGTTTTCCATGCAATTTTTAAAGAACTGTCATAAAACTTCCAGGCTTCGTCTCCCTCCGGCCTGTTTACCTCTTCCATAGCATTGTACGTCAGCCAAATTGATCCCGCTCCCAAAATATTCTTCTGATTGGTTTCTGAACCAAAATCAGGCTTAAAATCGTTCTTATAATTTAATTCTGTAAACTCATTTGTCCGATATTTATCCTGATGTTTAGAGTAGTAATTTAATGTCGAAGATAAATTAGCGTAGGTTCTGCATAAATCCCATAAATTACTTTCGGCACCGCCCAAAATAAGCGACAATCCATAATGATCGGGTGTTTTGTTAATGTTTTTTAGTTTAAACTTTTGGAGTTCTTCGTAAAATTTATTGACGCCAAAATCCTGAAGCATCAATACCGCCGGAATATTCAACGAACGCGATAAAGCACGATGCGCCGGCACTGCACCATCAAAAGTAAGGTTGAAATTCTGAGGCGTATAACCCGAAATTTGCGTTGGGACATCAGCAATTAAAGTATTAGGCAGCAACTCACCGTCATCAAGCATTGCGCCATACAAAAGGGGCTTTAAAATACTTCCGGTACTTCTGGGTGCATCAATAATGTCAACATCTTTTTGATGGTCTTTATCTGTCGGAGCATTCCCAACATAACTCATCACATTTCTATTCTGGACATCTATTACTAAAATTGCCAGATTATGCACTTCGTTCTGCTTGTATTGGTTGTAATAATACCTCGCAATTTGATTTACTCTATTCTGCAAAGCATAATCAATTGTTGTTTTTACTCGGGTTCCTTCTTCATTTTTAGCGGCTCTCTGTAATAAATGCGGTGCAATCTGCGGCAGATCATATGGTTTTTGAGGTAATGGTTCTTCTATAGAAAGTTCATAAGTCTGTTTGTCGATTATTCCTTCCTGATGCAATTTTAGCAAAAGCCGGTTTCGCTTATTTAATAGTTTTATTTGATTTTTTCCAGGATAAATCAAACTTGGCGCATTGGGTAAAACGGCCAGAACTGCATTTTCTGCCCAAGAAAGCTGATGGGACTGCACGCCGAAATAACGCCAAGATGCCATTTCCAGCCCTACAACATTACCTCCAAAAGGTGCGTGAGAAGCATACAATTCAAGTATTTCGTTTTTTGAATATCCTAATTCCAAACGTGTAGACAGAATGATTTCAATGATTTTTTCAAAGTAGGTTCGTTTTTTGCCTTTTCTTGATAACCGAATAACCTGCTGTGTTAACGTACTTCCGCCTCGAACCACTCTACCTGCTTTTTGATTTTGTCTAAAAGCGTTAATCATTGCCCCAGGATTAAAGCCCGGATGTTTGTAGAAATATTCGTCTTCAAAATAAACAATACATTTTTTGAATTTGTCCGTAACACTGTCCTGCTCTGGAAAACGCCATTGTCCGTCTCGGGCAATTTTAGCACCAAGTAATTCTCCTTCTTTACTTTCGATTACTGTTGAATAGGGTTCTTGGAATAAAGGTCTTGACAAAGAAAAATAATAAATCAGCAAGAGCATAAATGCAATTGCTGATTTTATTTTATTTCTTTTTATCCAAGTTATAATGCGTTGGAAAAACGCTTTTAATTTACTTTTCAATATTGATGATTTTAACCGCAAAGTCACTAAGTAAACGCGAAGTTCGCTAAGCTTTTTTGCTCGCAGATTCAGCAGATTTGGCAGATTTATTTTATCTGCTTGATCTGCAAAATCTGCGGGAAATATTTTAACACAAAGTTTTTCAGCCACAGATTACACAAATTAGCACAGATTTTCAAAATCATTTTTAATCCGTATAATCTGCGGCTAACAATTTATTTTACAACCTCAACCCAGAATCCTTTTGTTCTGGCTAAGAATGTATTATCGTACATCGCTTCGCATTGTAAGCCAGGTAAATAGTAGTTTCCTAAATACGATGCGTTTAGCAAAATCCTAAAGACTTTTGTCTCTCTGGCTTTCATCCCAAAATAGAAATTTGTCCTGTCGTCACGAATATCAATGTAATCGGCAACGTTATTTACCGCATCTCCATAATCTGTAAAACGTGTGTTTACAATTTCAAATCCTGAAGGAAGAATTTGCGACAAGGCAACGTTTTGAACGCTTTCTCCTCTTTGGTTTTTAACGGTTACTTCGGCAACAAACTCAGTTCCCTGATTGATTCTAGAAACATCAATAACACTTCCTTTTCTGTTTTTGAAAACAATAGAAGCTGCAACATCACTTTGAGTCGTATTTTCTTGACCGATTGGCAATATCCCTGTATTCAATACACGAACATAAACAGTGTTATTTTTATTGTTTTTTAAAGTAATGCTGTTAGATCCTGACTGAACAGACAAACTCCTGTCTGCGACCGTTTTTGTTGTATTAATCGTTTCTGCTTTTCCGTTTTTGCTAAACTGAATATTGATTCCTTTTGGACCATTCGAAGCTGCAAATTTTGACATCGCATATAAGCAATAAGCCGTAGTTTGAGTACTCATCCATTGATTGGCTGCCATTTCTTTGGCTAATTTGGCTGCTGTTACGAATGCTTTTTGTTTTTGATCTAATAAAAGCATGGTTTCTAATGCCATTGCTCTATTTCTTTCGGTCGAACCATAATAGTAATAACTGTAACCATCAGAACTTCCATCAATATTGGTATTTAAGAACAAACTTTGTCCCGCAGATTTTTGTCCCGCCAGAACATAAGAGGCCGCCAAGCGGAGCTTGCTTTCGTTAGAAATACCTTTGGTTTCTCTAAGCCTGTTCATCGAAGATAAATCTGCACTTCCTGCTAATGCCAGCGTGTATAACCTGTACGCCTGTGCTAAATCATTACCGTATTTCGGATCAAATCGCCATTGCTTCGCTTCTTTTTGCTGATAAGAAAGCCATTTTGATTTAAAATTAATTGGCAGTACATATCCCTTTTTCTCTGCTTCTATTAAGAAATGCCCCGCATACGAAGTTCCCCAATCGTCTGCAATGGCATTTCCCTGCCAATACGGTAAGCCGCCGTTTGCCAATTGAAAACTTCCTAATCGTGCAATTCCTGCCCCAATATTTTTCTGAATAATAGAACGTCTGTTAGAATCGATATCAGCCACATCATTCAAAAATAATTGCGGGAAAACCGATGATGTCGTCTGTTCTACACAACCGTGCGGATACTGAATTAAAAACTGTAATCTTCCATTCAAATTGATGGTCGGCATTGACGAAACTTCCAATCTTGCTTTGTTGCTTCCGGCAATTCCAAAGGTTTGCCAAGAAATTGTTTTACTACTGTTTGGTGCTAAAACAACATCTGTAAAAGTACTCGTAACCGGGTTTGGATTGGTCATATCAATTTCAACATCATAAACCGATTTCTCGCTTCCAGAGGTTGCGATTACCTGCACTTTTGCAATTCCAGTTGCAGCACCGACTACTAAATTAAAATAGGCCATTTTTTCGTCTGGCTGCGCAAAACGTAATCTTTGAACTGCGCTTCCTGCAACTTTTAATCCGTTGCTGGTTTTTATCTGAATCGAAACGTTTTTGATTTTATTTTCTGTCGCAAAAACCGTTACCGGCAGCGTCACTTTTTCTGACGGCGAAATTTTTCTCGGCAGTGAAGCCAAGACCATCAGCGGACTCTTAACTTGTGTGGCTTTTTCTGCACTTCCGTATGCATTTGTATTGGCATCACCCGCCACAACCATAGTTCTAACCGAACCAATGTATTTTGGCAGTTTTAACTGATGTGATTTGGTTTCGCCTTTATCCAATTTAAATGGACCGTAATACAACACCACAGGCTTAAAACGATTCGCTTTTTTGGCTTTTCCGCCACCTAAATCCTGATCTCCTCCAATACTGAAAATCTGATTTATTTTTCCGCCGTAAGCTCCAATTACATCATCGTAAATATCCCAGGTTTTTACTCCCAAAGCTTCACGAACATAGAAGTTGTCCCACGCATTTGGTGTTTTAAAACGGGTTAAATCTAGCAAACCTTCGTCTACAACCGCAATAGTATAAGTCATTTGTCTGCCTTTGTTCTCACTTACTTTTACAGTAAACGGCTGTTCTGGACGCAGTACATCCGGCATGTTTAGTTTGGGTTCCAGAATCGTATTTTTATCCACAACCTCGATAGGAACGATTCCGTACATTCTTATTGGAGAATCGTTTTTGGTCGTCGCGTGAGGCTGTAAAAGTGTAATGTTGAAATACACATTTGGAGCCATAGCGCCCGTAATCGGGATCTCTACTTTTGTTTCGCCTTTCTGCGTTTTAGCCCAAACGGTCTGCACTACTTTTGATCCGTTTTCTACAGAAATTAAAGCGCGTCCGCCTTCGCTTGACGGAAACGAAATCTGTGCTTTTTCTCCAACTTCGTAATTTTTCTTATCGGTAGAAAACACCAGCATATTCGCCGTAGATGCGTCTCTGTTACGTGTTTTTCCTGACCAGATCGGCCAATCAATATTAGTTGTTAAAGCAGTTGCGTGACCTCCTGTACCGTCTTCAACACGAATTAAATAACGTCCCCACTCTTCATCGGTTAACGTAAATTGAAAACTTCCTTTTCCGCTGGAATCGGTATCGACTGTGGCAGATTTATACGATGTTGTTGAATTGGACGAATTGTAATTAGACAGATTATTAATTGAAGAATCCCACCACCATCTCCAGTCAATTTTATAAATTCTTACTTCAAGATTCCTAACCGCTTTTGGCCTTCCGTTTTCATCAACTGTAACTACCTCAAAACGATTTGCAGTTCTAGTCTCCAGCATGCCGTATTTATTAGGAATAGGCGCCTTGATTCCTACATAGGTTTTGTATGGCGAATAGGTTGTAGAAATTACATCGGTGCTAAAATCACCGCCTTCTTCGTATACTTTTGTAATGAAAGATGCACGAAGCATTCCCGGTGCCTGCCCTTGTAATTTAGGATCAATCGGAACAGAAACTCTTCCGTTTTCATTTAATTTTCCTGAGAAAATATTAATTTCCTCAGAACCAAATTGTCGTACCAAATCATCAAAATTATGATTTTCGTACCCCTTAAAAGTCGTTTTCTGCTGTGTAAACTTGGCCTGCATTTCTACATTCAAATTCTTTGCAATTGCTCCATGCAACCAGGTTACTTCTAGATTACTTGCGTTTGGATAAGATGCTGAAAGTGTTTTTCTAGAAAAATTATTTTTAATTTTTAAACGATTCGGTTTTATCGTTTCTATTTTAATGCTTTTGTAAAACTTAGCGCCTCCAACGCTCACCATGGCTTCCCAGTTTCCTGTAGGCGCATCTTGGCTTGTTGGGACAATAAAAGAATAATGATTTAAATCGTTTGTTTTTTGAACGGTTTGATAGATTGTTTTACCGCTTGGATCATTCAGTCTAAATTTAATCGGATGTGATGTCGGGAGTTTATTGGCCGCATCATTCAATATAAAAGATAAATACAGATTGTCTCCTGGCCGCCAAACGCCGCGCTCTCCGTAAATAAATCCTTTTAACCCCTTTTGAAGAGTTTCTCCGGCAACATCAAAATTACTTACTGACAGTGAAAGTCCGTCGTCGAGTTTTACATACGTCGATTGATTCCCTAATGAAACTATGGCAAAATAAGCAAACTTATCCAATTGAAAAGAAGCAATTCCTTCACTGCTTGTTGCTGCAGTTGCCAGCTTCTGCTGCTGATAACTGTATAAATCTACTCTTGCATTAGAAACAGGCTCTGTTGTAACAATATTATTTACCGCAAACAAGTACGATTTATTTTCACCCCTTTTGGCAATTACCCCCAAATCTGATGCTAAAATGTTGGTTCCTATTTTAGCATTGTAATAATAAGAACTTGAACACGGATCCTGGCTTTCTCTCCATTCGTAATCATCATAATAATAATCGTCATAAGAATTGCCACTGTAGTTAACATCATTTTCGTCAGCCTCTTCTTCTTCTGTTTCAGTATCACTTTCGTCTGTTGTTTCGCATTTATACATCGAGTATTTCTTTTTGTACTCTAATTCTACGCGGTATATAGCGCCCGGTTCTGGAGTAATTATTTTAGATAAATCCAAAGCAAAAGTGTTCCATTTTGTCGGATTTATTAAGTTGCTTTCTTTTAAATTGAGCGTTGTCTTGGCAATTGGCTGCGCTACTTTTTTAAGATTCTGCGCACCATTTAATTCGTTATACTGAAGAAACTGCAGAATATTGTTTTTGTAAATCTTATAGACTTTTACATCAACAGCACTTAGACTTACAGCCTCAAAATTTAATTTTAAATTATTCGAACTCGGCAGAATAGTTCCGTTTTTAATAAAACGTATACTTGGTTTTATTTGGTCAAAAGTGATTTTTTCAGAATAATTATTGTCCATTTTTTTGCCGTACTGGCTTTCAATTCCCTGAAAAACTTCCAGCAGTAATTCTCCGCTCAAAGCTGGCGCTGTTTCCGGCTCTTCGTCTGGAACTACTTCAACAACTTCTTCTTCTATTGGTGCCGTTGCTGCAGTGTCAATCACTGCTGCTGCAGAATCTATTGCAACTATTCCGTCTGTAGTTTCTTCTTCTTCAACCACAACTTCTACAGGTTCTGGTGCTTTTTGAACAGCGGCTTGGCTTGTAAAATATACTTTTAGTAAATTTCCTTGGGTAGAAAATTTAAGATTGTTTGTATTTTGAATAGAAACCAGACCAGCAAAATCCTGTCCTTTTTCTAAAGGTTCAGAAAAGTTAATCGAAACAGATTGATTGTTTCCGTCTGGAATTTCAACCTTAACCACTTTAAATTCATTAATACTCGAAACGGCGTAATCTTGTTCGCCTTTCTGGTCAATATCGGCATCGCTTCCATCGTAGTTAATTTCTACATTTGAAACTTCTTCAAAACGCTGAATACTGTCTATGATGAAATTGAATTCTTTGGCTGTCCCTGATTTTTTTTCAAATTTGATTTTAAGATCTTTTCCTTTCTGCTGCGCGCTTACCAACTTGATCGCCGTTTCAAGATCCATTTCATCAGCCGTTTTTAAAACGCAGTTTAGATACTGATACTCTTTGCTGTAAGATTGGATATCGCCAGTATTAATTACAAAATCCTGTTTGATTGTTTTAACCGTAAAATTAAATTCTGAAAGGTCTTTTTCTTTCTCTTTTGGCAGTGTAATGAGCTTTTCTAAGTGCAAAGTCACTTGATATTCTGTACCCGCTTTCAGTTTCTTTTCTGGAATAAAAGCAATTGTATTTCCAGAAAGAGCGACCACTTTTCCGTCAACACTTGGAGAAATATCAAACAAATCACGATCTAATTCCTGATTGACTTTCCATTCTTTTTTATCAAAGGCTAAAACAACTCTAATATCGGATTGAGCAGAAACGATTCCGCCTGTAAAACTCACGATATAATCTTTAAATAAAGAAAAATCAGAATTAAAATTTGATTTTCGACCACAGGATTGAAAAATAAAAAACACACAAAATACGAGAACTAAACCTTTTGCTTTCAATTTTACTTAGAGTTAAGGGTTAACAAAATGGAAATGATTTGCTATTAAAGCTTTATAACAAAATACAAATTAAATCAAGATAAAAGTATAATATTTTGCAATCCCTTTAAGAAGAAAATTCGCTAATAATGATTATTTAACTTTTGTTGAAGTTTAGAAGGCACTGAGGGTTAATAAGGAGCATATTCCAGCTGTCCGCTCTATCTTTTCCCTGCTAAAGGAGCAGGAAAAAGGATGCCGCTTCCATCTGGGCTAGCCGCTTATTTACATAAGAAATTTTAAAATTTTGTTCCGAGTTTTGACAAAATTTCATCCATTTCAATAAAATGCTGCTCTGTATTTGATGCATAATAAAGCTGATTGTTACTCATGATTACAATAACATCATCATCATTGTTTCCATAAAATTGAATTCCTGCTGCCCATTGTCGAAATGAAACGCCTTTGTTTGAAAATTTTTGAGTAATAAAATCTAAATCCTCCGTTTCTAATTCATAAAAAGTATCACAGGTAAAATCTAAAGCAAAACCAGCCTGAAGAAATGCCATTGCAGTAAAAAAATCCGACAAAGTTTCTGTTTCCAGATTCCATTCTTTTTCATCATAACTCATATAAACCGGCGGATTCGGATTTGATAAATCATCTTTATGAATTCCCCAAACGCAGGCTCTCTGGTTTTCAATATAAAATATCAGATAGTCGTTGTGTGTAAAATATTGAAAACGTTCTGGAACAATCAACGAATCCTGCGTATGATTCAAACTTTGAATTTTTCCCAATTGATTATAATAATCCACAAAAACCTCCGGAAGCTGTCCAAAAATATCTTTAACAACCTGAATCTCATCATCTGAAAAACCATCGGATTCTCTGATGTGGAATACATTTTTTATTATTGAAAAATCGGTCATAATAGTCTTATGTTTACTTACGTTTTTCCAGAAAAAATCGCTTCATTAAATCGGCCGCTTCATTTGCCATAATGCCAGAAACAACAGTAGTTTTAGGATGCAGTTTGGTTCCCATTGATAAAAATCCTCTTTGTTCGTCTCGCGCGCCAAAAACAATTTTAGAGATCTGACTCCAATACAAAGCGCCGGCGCACATCTGGCAAGGTTCCAGAGTAACATAAAGTGTGCAGTCTTTCAAATATTTTCCGCCAAGGAAATTTGCTGCCGAAGTAATGGCCTGCATTTCGGCGTGAGCGGTAACATCATTCAACAATTCGGTTAAATTATGCGTTCGTGCAATAACCTTATCTGCAACCACAATTATGGCTCCAACAGGGATCTCGCCTTTTTCAAAAGCCATTTCAGCTTCCTGCAAAGCCTTTTTCATAAAATACTCGTCGGTGAAAGGATTTATCATAACTGCAAAAATACATTTTTGAGATAGTTTTTCGAAATAATAAAAATAATTAGTTCACGAGCATAAATTGAGTATTCAAAACCGGGTGGCTATAATGTGCTGTTTTGCTATCTATTTTTTATTACATTTATTTCAAAATTCTTTCTATGGAAAACAAGTGCAAAATCACCATTCCAGAGCCTTGTCACGAAGACTGGAACAAAATGACGCCAAACGAAAATGGCCGTTTTTGTTTGAGTTGTACTAAAACCGTTGTAGATTTTACGGCTATGATGCCAGAGGAAATTCAGCATTTTTTCATCCAAAATCAAAATGAAAGTGTTTGCGGAAGATTCAGAAAATCACAGTTAGACACGATTACAATACAGATTCCGAGTCGTGTTTTGTATTCGCAGACCAATTATTACAAAATGTTTGTATTAGCATTGTTTGTATCAATGGGAACCACTTTGTTTAGCTGTGCCGATAAAGACGGCAACAAAAATAAAATAGATAAAATCGAAATTGTTGATAATGCTTCGCAAAATGAAGACGATAATGAACCTGTTTCTTGGTGTTATGGACATGAATTCGAATCTAAAAAACGAAAAACTAAAACTGAAACTGAAGACGACGAAATCAAAATTGTGGGAAAATTAATAATGCCTCTTCCATTTGATGAAAGAGGAACGTTTCAATATCACACAATATACAGTGCATCTGATTTAGATGTTTTACCAGTTCCTAAAAACGGTATGAAAAGTTTCTTTGATTTTTTTAATAAAGAATATGCTGCGCAAAACAAAACAGAAAAATTTCGAGGAGAAATAGCTATCTTATTTGTTATAGAAGAAGATGGCAGTTTGAGTAATTTCAATATTGTCAAAAATACACCAAAAGATATAGGCGAAAAAGCGATCAATGTTTTGAAAAAAGCTCCGAATTGGATTCCTGGAAAATTAAAAGGCCGTATTGTTCGATCTTCTTATACTTTACCAATTACACTTAAAAAAAACTCTGAAGATTATCACTCAATGGCAGTTGGAGAAATAGCTCCTGTTGACATAGGTAAAAATTCAGAAGATATTCCTATTGACTATGACGGTCTTTTTAATACATTTTCTCTCGATGAAATGCCAAATCCTCAGGGCGGAATGAATAAATTTTATTCTTTTGTGAATGCCAATTATAGTATTCCGAAAAATATCAACGGTACAGGAAAAATATACTTAACTTTTGTAGTAGAGAAAGATGGAACATTGAGTACTTTCAAAATCTTAAGAGATGCAGGACCAGGAACTGGAGAAGAAGCTGTAAGGGTTTTAAAAATGTATCCAAAATGGATTCCTGGAAAAATAAACAATCGCGTTGTGAGATCAAATATGAGTTTGCCGATTTCATTTAAACAGTAAAGTAATGGAAAATAAATACAAAATCACCATTCCAGAACCTTGTCATGAAAACTGGGACGAAATGACTCCAAATGAAAAGGGTCGTTTCTGTATGAGTTGTTCTAAAACGGTTGTTGATTTTACTTCAATGCTTCCTGAGGAAATGCAGTCTTATTTTGCTGAACATAGAAATGAGCAGATTTGCGGAAGGTTTAAAAGTTCTCAAGTAGAACTTCTTACCATTCAAATTCCAAATCACGTTTTATATTCGCAGACCCATTATCATAAAATATTTTTACTGGCATTATTTATTGCAATGGGAACTACTTTGTTTAGCTGCGCAGATAAAAACGGTAACAAAAGAAAAATTAATAAGATTGAAATTATAAAAGATACTGTTGTCAAAATAAACTCTTTTACAACCGAAACTACTCCTAAATTAAATGATTCCGTTCAAAAAAATACAACCAAAAAATCAAAAGATAATCACATAAAATTTGCAGAATCAAAAGCTAAAGATTGCTCAGCAATCACTTCGAACGACAACAGTCAATCACTTGAAAAAGCTGTGCAAGATGATATAAAAGAAGATGAAACCGTCTATTACACAGGCGCAGCAATTGAAACAAGTCCTTATTTCGAAGGCGGAATTGCTGGTTTTTATCATTTTTTTAGTAACGAATTTAAATTTCCAGAAGATGTAGAAATTCCAAAAACCAGGATTGTCGTTAGTTTTGTAATCGAAAGAGACGGATCGCTGTCTTCATTTCAGTTTCCAAGAGAGGTTGATTTAAAGATAAAAGAGGAAATAATCCGTGTTTTAAGTTTATCGCCTAAATGGATTCCTGGCGAACAAAATGGAAAAAAAACAAAAACTAAATACAGCTTACCAATAGCTATTCAAACATGAAAAAACAATGCAAAACAGCCTTGATCAAAACTTATCTTGGAAACTGCAGTAAAATGTTTTTTATCCTGTTGCCAATTGTGACAGGATTGATTTTCTGTGGCTGTAACGGTAAAGACGACAGCAAAAAGAATAGCGATGTCGATGTTGTAAAAACAGCTGATACTTCGGTGACCAATGTCAGCGAAAGTAAAATTTCTAAAAGTGAAAACAGCTCCAATAATGCTTCTCCGAGTCGATCAACAAAAGAATCAAACGAGACTGTGCTATTAGAAAAAAAGCCAAACAAGAAAATAAAATCAGATTCAATAACCGTTTCTCCTAAAACATTATCCTCAAAAAACAAAGAGCAGATTTCTTCTAATAAAGTGAGTGAAACTCCTAAAAACGCTGAATTTCCAGGAGGCATAGACCAATTTCATACCTTTTTTATGAAGGAATATAAAAAACCAGAAGGCGTATATTATTGGAAACTCAATTTTACACTTGCCTTTGCCGTAGAAAAAAATGGCGCTGTATCGTTTCTTGAATGTTCTCCAGCAGTTGAAGAACCTCTAGAAAAAGAAATTATCAGGGTTTTGAATCTTTGCCCTAAATGGCTGCCTGGAGAAGCAAATGGAAAAAAAATCAGGATGCAGTATTCTGTTCCTATTTTATTGAAATAACAGGCCGTAAAAGAAATTAAATTTAAAACCGTAAATTTGCTTTTTTCCGTACAATGAAAAGCAATTTACTCTCGAACATAAAAAATCCTGCCGATTTACGTTTACTTTCTGAGGCACAGCTGCCGCAAGCTGCTCAGGAATTACGTGATTTTATTATTGACATTGTTTCTGTAAAAGAAGGCCATCTGGGCGCGAGCTTAGGCGTTGTAGAACTTACCATTGCATTGCATTATGTTTTTAATACTCCCGAAGATTTATTGGTTTGGGATGTTGGGCACCAAGCTTACGGACATAAAATCCTGACCGAAAGACGCGAAAATTTTCATACCAACAGACAATTAGGAGGCATTTCGGGTTTCCCAAAAAGAAGCGAAAGCATTTACGATACTTTTGGTGTCGGGCATTCGTCGACTTCTATTTCGGCAGCTTTAGGAATGGCGATTGCTTCTAAGTTAAAAGGAGATTTAAACAAAGAACATATTGCAGTTATCGGCGATGCTTCTATTGCCAGCGGAATGGCTTTTGAAGGCTTAAATCATGCTGGAGTTACCGATGCTAATATTTTGGTTATTTTGAATGATAATGCGATCGGAATTGACCCAAGTGTCGGCGCGTTGAAAAAGTATCTTACTGCGGTAAAAAACGGCAAAAATCCAAAACAGAATAATATTATAAAATCGTTGAATTTTGATTATTCTGGACCAATTGACGGACATGATTTTCCGACTTTACTCAAAGAATTAAATCGATTAAAAAAGATAAAAGGCCCAAAATTCCTTCATATTGTAACTACCAAAGGCAAAGGACTGCAGCAAGCCGAAGAGAATCAGGTAAAATATCATGCGCCGGGAAAATTTGATGCTTCGACGGGAGAAATTCATTTAAAATCAGAAGAAAACCTTCCTCCAAAATATCAGGATGTTTTTGGCTTGACCATTTTAGATTTAGCCAAAAAGAATCAAAAAATTATCGGAATCACGCCTGCGATGCCTTCTGGAAGTTCGTTGAAATTTATGATGGACGAAATTCCAGATCGCGCTTTTGATGTGGGTATTGCAGAACAGCATGCAGTAACACTTGCTGCCGGAATGGCAACACAGGGTATGATTGTGTATTGCAATATCTATTCTACTTTTTTACAGCGTGCTTATGATCAGGTCATTCATGATGTCGCACTGCAAGATCTTCCTGTTGTCTTTTGCTTAGACCGCGCGGGATTAGTCGGCGAAGACGGTGCCACACATCACGGTGTTTTTGACATTGCATATTTGAGATTAATTCCGAACATGATAATCTATGCGCCGATTAATGAAATTGCGCTGCAAAACATTTTGTATACCGTACAAACTGGATTAAATCATCCGATCGCGATTCGTTACCCGAGAGGAAGAGGCGTTATTCCTGATTGGGAAGTAAAAAATTTCGGACACTACCAACCCATTGAAATCGGCAAGGCAGACTGCTTAAAAAACGGCACTAAAACGGCTGTTTTATCAACAGGAACAATCGGTAATAATGTAATTTTGGCTCTTCAGGAATGTCTAAATTCTGAAACCATAGCGCATTATGACTTTTCTTTTATCAAACCACTAGATATCAAAACATTACATGAAATATTTTCAAAATTTGATACCATTATTACCATAGAAGACGGTGTTGTGAACGGGGGTTTTGGCAGTGCTGTTTTAGAATTTGCTGCTGCTTCTAATTATAAAAATAACATCAAAAATCTAGGTATTCCCGATCATTTTATTGAACAGGGAACTGTAGAACAATTACAACAATTGTGTAAAATTGACGTTAAAAGTTTAATAAATCTTTTTTCTAACGGTGCAAAATAAGTATTTTGCACCACCAAAATATTAAAATTACCATAATGAATTTATTGCGTTCTACCCTTTTGCTATTACTGCTTTTGTGTACTTCTAATAACTTTGCCCAGATTATACAAACTACTTTGAGTCCTAATCAAGTGCCTAAAGCGCCTTCTAACTGGTTAAAAAAGAATCAGCTTGGTTTTGATATTTCCGAAATTGCTTTTGTCAATTGGAGTGCCGGGGGAACAAGTTCTATTTCGGGTTTGTTTAAGGGCGAGTTTAACAGAACTTACTTGAAAGAGAACAATAAGTGGGCAAACGAACTTATTGTTAAATATGGTTTAAATAAACAAGACGGAATCGAATTAAGAAAAACAGACGATGCAGTGCAGTTTAACTCAACATACGGCTATAGAAGAGATACTATTTCAAATTGGTTTTACTCTGCAAAGCTTAATTTCAACACGCAGTTTACAAACGGTTACAATTATCCCAACCGAGATGTAGCAATCTCTAAACCTTTTGCTCCTGCTTATATTTTCCTGGGAGCTGGAGCTGAGAATTCGAACAAAAAGAAAAACAGAACTTTTTATTTCTCTCCTATTACGTTAAAGACTACTTTAGTTTTAGATCAGAACTTAGCCAATCAGGGAGCTTTCGGGGTTAAAAAAGCCGTTTACATGGCAGATCCTTTAGATCCTAATACGCAGATTCTAATTGAAGAAGGACAGAAAGTAAAAGCCGAATTTGGTATTCTTTTTACTGGCTACATGAAAAGCGAAATCTATAAAAACGTTTTTTATGAAAACAGATTAAGTCTTTACACCGACTATCTGAACAAATTCGGAAATGTCGATATTGATTACGATACCCGTTTAGATCTTGTGGTTAATGCGTATGTAAAAGCCAATATCGGCGTGCATTTGGTTTATGACGACGATATTAAAACCAAAAAAGATGTTGTTGATCCCACAACTGGAACAAAATCGCAAGTAAACGACGGACCTAGAATGCAGTTGAGACAAGTTTTAGGTGTTGGTCTGGTATACGCTTTTCAATAATTGCACAACGATTATAATTAAAAACATCCCATAAACTAGTTTATGGGATGTTTTCTTTTTAGTACTATTCAACCGAATTAATTCTTTTTTCTGCCGTTAATCGTTTCAAATAATTCTAAGGCGTTTCCATCAGTTAAGAGTGAAACGTAATGGCAAATGTGCAATAAACGGTCGTATAAGTTGGTTTTCTCTAAATGATGTTTTTCTGGCAGCATTTTTAAAATCAATTTATCGTAGTTTGAAGCTGTTTCTTCGTATTTATTATTAAAGGCTGTGATAAATTTATCCAGCAGTGTTTGAATAATCTGATAACCTACAATTTCTTTCTCTACCACTTCACGGCTCTGATAGATTTTATCTACGCTTAATTTTATAATGTCATCAATCTGCGCTTTGTATTTACTTTTATCGGTCAAGGCAAACGGAAATTTTCCTGCCAGAATTGCTTCTTCATTTTCAATAAAAACATCTACAGCATCATTAATCAAAGTTCCAATTGCTAAGGCTCGCAAATAACTGATACGATCTTCTTTGGTCGACAGGTTTTGGTATTTTTCTTTCCAGTAATGACTGCCTTTTACCAGATTAATCAAATATTCTAAAGCATAATCCTCAGAAACCAAACCTAAATTTATTCCGTCTTCAAAATCGATGATGGTATAACAGATATCATCTGCCGCCTCAACCAAATAAGCTAACGGATGTCTTTCAAAACCAATATCTCCTCCCGATTTATTAGGGATCATTCCCATATCTTGGGCTACTTCTTCAAAAAACGTTTTATCAGACTGAAAGAAACCGTATTTTTTATCCGCTATATTTTTTGTTGGTTTTTTCGGAAGGCTTTCTTTTGGGTATTTCATAAAAGCCCCCAAAGTGGCATATGAAATTCGAAGCCCTCCCTCGATTCCCGGACGGCTTGCGGTAAGAACCGAAAATCCGTTGGCATTTCCTTCAAAATCAATTAAATCCTGCCATTGTTTATCGGTAAGCTGGTCTTTATATTTTTGTCCGTTTCCGATAGAAAAGTATTCGCCGATCGCTTTTTCTCCAGAATGTCCAAAAGGCGGATTTCCTATATCGTGCGCCAAAGAAGCGGCGGCAACAATTGCTCCAAAATCGTTCATATGATAACCATGAACTTCTTGTAAGTAAGGATATTTTTCAATAATTTTTTTTCCAACTAAACGTCCAAGCGAACGCCCTACAACCGAAACCTCTAAACTGTGTGTTAAGCGCGTATGAACGAAATCTGTTTTAGAAAGCGGAATAACCTGGGTTTTATCTTGTAAAGATCTAAAAGCGGCCGAAAATATAATTCGATCATAATCTACCTCAAATCCTAATCGGGTATCATCTTGTTCTGCACGTAATCTTTTGCTTGTGTCTCCTTGTCGTTTTAGTGATAAAAGTTGTTCCCAGTTCATTTTATAGTATTTCCAATTTTTCATCCAAAGATACAGAAATAGATATGTTTTTAATAAAAATGAACAAAAACGATACTTTTAGTTTACAATTGTTATTGCGTTTTTAAAATAGAAATACGAAAAATCTACTTTTGGAAACCTTTAATTATTTAAGCACTACATTTTTAAAATACTTACTAAAGATTTTAAATGCAGCTGCCTTGCTTTCTGTAGTTGGAGGTAAAGCATCTTTAAGCAGATAAGGCCTGTTGAGACCTTCCCATTTATGTGCGCCAAGTTGATGAAAAGGAATAATTTCAACACGTTCTACCGTTTTATAATTCGAAAAATAATTTGCCCATTCTTCTAAATATTCCGGCTGATCTGTCCATTCTGGAACCAGCACATATCTCAGCCACATCGTTTTCCCTGTTGACTCACGGTAGGCAGCAACTTCTAAAGTATTTTTATTGGTCAAACCTGTCAATTTGCGGTGTATGTCATCATTGATATGTTTTACATCCAATAATAAAATATCGGTATGATCAAAAAGTTCCTGAGCTTCATGATTGTTCAATCTTCCATTAGTATCCAGACAGGTATTAATTCCCTGCTCGTGCAGTAATTTAAAAAAATGAATCAATTTATTTCTTTGCAGTAAGGGTTCGCCTCCCGAAACGGTAACGCCTCCCGCTGCTCCAAAATAATTTTTTTGACGTACTGCTTTTTGAACCAGTTCTTCTATTTTTATAAAGGTTCCTCCTTTGACATCAATAGAATCAGGATTTTGGCAATACAGACACTTAAACTGGCATCCCTGTACAAATACTACCATTCTTATTCCTGGACCGTCATGGGTTCCAAAAGTTTCAAGAGAATGTATTTTTAATTGATCCGGATTAAAAATATTCAACTTAAGAAGCTCAATATCTGAGGATTGCTTATTCATAACTTTTAATTTTTAAATAATAAAAAAAGGCCGGCCAACTACAGCCAGCCTTTTTTGACTTTACCACAATTCTTGAATTACATAGCCTCGTGGAAAGTACGCGCTATCACTTCTAACTGATGCGCTCTTGATAATCTGGTGAAATTTACCGCATAACCAGATACTCTAATTGTTAACTGCGGATGTTTTTCGGGATGTTCGTAAGCATCCTGAAGCGTTTCGCGGTTTAATACATTAACATTTAAGTGATGCGCCATTTGTTTGAAGTATCCGCTTAAGACTCCCACTAAATTGCTAACCTGTTCTTGTCTTGTATCTCCTAATGACTGCGGAATCATAGAAAATGTATTTGAAATACCGTCCTGAGCATCTTTGTATTCAAGTTTTGCCACAGAATTTAAAGAAGCAATCGCTCCGCTGCAATCACGCCCATGCATTGGGTTTGCCCCTGGTGCAAAAGATTCTCCATCTTTACGTCCGTCTGGTGTGGCACCTGTATTGGTTCCGTACATAACATTTGACGTAATAGTTAGTAAAGAAAGGGTTGGTGTCGCATTTTTATACGTTTCGTGCTTTCTAAGCTCTTTAATAAAAAAAGAGGTGATTTCTTTAGCTATTTCATCCACTCGATCATCGTCATTACCAAACTTCGGATAATCACCTTCTATTTTAAAGTCTACCGTAAGACCTTTTTCATTTCTGATAGGTCTTACTTTAGCATATTTTATTGCTGATAAGGAATCTGCAATAATCGAAATTCCAGCAGCGCCATAAGCAATATCAATATGCGGATCTGAGTCTATAAGTGCCATTTGTGCTCTTTCGTAATAGTATTTATCATGCATATAATGAATAATATACATTGATTTAGCATATACTCGAGCTAATTCTTTTAAAGTGCGTTTAAAAACATTACTTACCACATTGTAATCTAATACCTCATCGGTAATTTTCGGGATATCATTCATTATCAATGCACCGCCTCTTTCTTCTTTTCCGCCATTTAAGGCAATCAGAAGGGCTTTTGGCAAATTGGCTCTAGCTCCAAAATGCTGAATCGATTTCCCTATTTCCTGGTGGGATACACAGCAGGCAATACCATAATCATCAGAACCTCTTTCGGTTCTCATTAGATCATCGTTTTCATATTGAATTGAAGATGTATCTATAGAAACTTGTGCACAGAATTTTTTAAATCCTTCCGGCAGTTTTTCAGACCATAAAACCGTTAGATTGGGTTCTGGAGATGCTCCCAGATTGTACAAGGTTTGAAGAAATCTAAATGATGTTTTGGTCACTTTTGTTTTTCCGTTATTAAACATACCGCCGATACATTCTGTAACCCAAGTAGGATCGCCTCCAAATATTTCATCATAAGCTCCTGGTCTTAAATGACGAACCATTCGAAGCTTCATCACAAATTGATCGACCAATTCTTGTGCCTCAGATTCTGTAATTAGACCCTCTGCTAAATCTCTTTCTATATAAATATCAAGAAAAGACGACACGTTGCCCAATGACATTGCGGCTCCATCCTGTTCTTTAACTGCAGCTAAATAGGCAAAATAAACCCATTGCACTGCTTCTCTGGCATTTTCTGCAGGAAGCGAAATATCAAAGCCGTAAGCTTCTGCCATTTGCAGCATGTCTTTTAACGCACTGATTTGACTTGAGATTTCTTCGCGCAGTCGCACTTTATGTTCGGTCATTGAACCCGAAACTTTATTGTAATCTTCTTTTTTAAATTCAATAAGCTGGTTTACTCCATACAATGCAACACGTCTGAAATCGCCAATTATACGGCCGCGTGCGTAGTTATCTGGTAAACCGGTCAGGATATGCTTAGAACGATACTCTCTAATTTCTTTATCATAAGCATCAAAGACTTTCTCATTATGATTTTTAGCATATTTAAAAATATCAATAACACGGTCAGAAACTTGTAATCCTCTTTCTTTTACGGCAGACTCTACCAATTTAATACCTCCAAAAGGTTTCATGGCTCTTTTAAGAAGCTGATCGGTTTGTAATCCTACAATAACTTCATTTTCTTTATTAATATATCCTGGTTTAAAAGCATTTATAGAAGATATCGTTTCAACATCGATTGCCAGACATCCGTTATTGGCTCTTTCTTTTAATAAAGTTTCTTTACAGATATCCCACAACTTTGTTGTCTTTACCGAAGGTCCGGTTAAAAAAGATGCATCTCCAAGATAAGAGGTGCTGTTTTTTATTACAAAATCCTGAACATTTAATGACGTTTTCCATCTGCCAAATGTAAATACGGTTTTTTCGATACTTGCATTCATAATTCAATTAGTTTAATAGATTTATCTTACACAAATTTCATGAATATTACGCCAAAATAATATGATAATAATCAGTAAATCAGGGTTTTTTAAAAATAAAACGCAATCGTTATCGACGAAATACTTTCGATTTTATTAATACACAAAATACCGATGTTGCAGCTAATATTCCTCCAAAAAAGTAAAAAATCAGCGTATAGTCCTTAAGAAAAGAAATGAGAAAAGGGCCTGCAAAAGCAGCGGCAGACCAAGCGATAAGTATAAAACCAAATGGCGTGCTCATTTTATCGGCTCCATAAATATCCTTGACAAAAGCGGGCATTGTTGCAAAAGCGCCGCCGTAGGTGCTTATGATAATAAAAACCAAAATTTGAAATACAAGTACTGCCGTTACCTGACTTAATATTATAAAACAAACGGCACCTAAAGCAAAGAAGAGGAAAAATACGTTCCAGCGTCCAATTTTATCCGACATACTGGACCAAAACAATCTTCCAAATCCGTTAAAAAAACCAATTAAAGCAACAAACTGAACCGCTTGCCGATCATCGATATGAATTATTTCTTTTGCCATTGGCACAGCAATTGAAATTAACGCAATGCCGCAGGTCGAATTTAAAAAAAGCATCAGCCAAAGACTATAAAACCGATTGTCTTTTAATAAATCCTTTAATGGAATTGAAGTTTGTTTTATGCTTTTTACGGCATCAGAAGAAGCGGGTACCGACAAACACAACGATCCCATTGTCATTAGCAAAAAATAAAAAGCTCCCAGCACATAAAATGCGCACGAGACCCCAAAAAGATGCACTAACGGCAATATTGCTGCTGAGGCAATTATAGATCCCAAAGCAAAAGACATTATGACCAAGCCTCCAGCAAAGCCGGGTTTTTCTGGAAACCATTTTACAACAATTGAAACCGGAGTAATGTATCCGAATCCAAGACCGATCCCGCTAATTACTCCATAAAAGATATAAAATAAAAAAAGTGATTTTTCTGCTATTGCAAAACCGCTGCCCGCTAGTCCGAGTCCAAAAAATAAGGCGGCAAGCAATCCAGCATTTTTAGGTCCTATCCGGCGGGTAAATTGCTGCATAAATGCTGCGGTAAGCCCCAAAAAACAAATTGCCAGACTAAAAGAAAGCTTTAACTGGTTACTATCCCATCCGTTTAAAGTGTGAATTGGGTTGATCCATACACTATACGCATATATAGAACCTATTGACAATTGTAGAAGCATTCCCGCTATCGCAATTATCCACTTGTTTATTTGTATCATAAGATGAAAAGTTACATTTACATCTTATAAAAATATTAGGCATTGGTTACAAAAAATGTGATTTTTATCGTGTTTTAGTAAAAAGTCGTAAATAAATTCACGAAATCGTTGTAAAAAAAACCAATTTAAAAAAATTAATGCGGTGCTGTGTGTTTATTTCTATATGGACTACTAGCATTTTGAGAATCTGCCTGTGAGTTCGTCCTGCAGTTCTTTACCGTCATACTTATAATCAAGTTTAAAATTTATCGCTATTTTACCTTGATATTTTTTATTTCATTATGCAAAGCCCTTATAAATCAAGTACGACATTGAATTGATTTTGTGTAAGCTTTTCATCTAAATGAACAATAAGATCAAAAGAGCTACACCCTGAATCCTTTATCTATTTTTCAGATTCATACATTTTTTCTTGAATTAAATATAAAAAAGATTTGGAATCATTTTTCCTTACTCCATTAATCTTGATACCGAAATGACTTCCCATGCAAATAGTATCTGTGATTTTTCCATTATGAAAAATTATTTGCATACGCACATCTATTTCACTTTGCTTTTCTTCAATTTTTAGTTTTTCATATTCTTTTATGAATCTTTCAATGTATTTTTCATCTTCTATTTTTTTATATTTTACGTCATCTCTAAACATTTCGCTTCGTATAGATTTACAATTAAGTCTAAAAGGAAAAAGTTTATTTCCTTTGAAGTAAAAAAACTCTAAATATTGATTATCAGATTTTAAAGTTTCATTTTTCACATTACAATTTAAGACTGAAAATATAATAATTATTAAAAATATGCTTTTCATATGTTAGGTTGTTTATTTCTTTATGTATTTTAGAAAAAAAGGGGTGCAAAATATTCCTTGATTAGCCATGTTCTGATTAAAATGTACAGTTTTGGATACATTAACGTCAGTTGAAGTTGGAGAGTTTGTGATGACTGGTAACCCTTGGTGATTATTTCTAGTAGTCAGCGCTTACCGAACCTCCAAAATCTATCCAAGATACATCTCTACCTCCTTTATGTAACGAACTTGGGTTTCGATTGTTTCCTCCGTCAGAAAATGCTGCTCCGCTTTTTCTAACACAGCATCAATTATGTTTAACTCTAATTTATTAGGGTTCCATGGATCATAATTTTTCCTCGTAATCGATTTTATATATTCAGAACTATTAACAATAGCAATTCTACTATTAAATTTACTTGTTATAATTTTCTTTTGTTCAGAACAAGATAACAGAAAAAAATACAAAAAAGTTTATTAATTTCAACTTCATGATTTTGTATTTTTAATTAACTACTTTCGGTTTTATTCTAGCATTCACTCCCTGCTCATCTTTAATTTTATTTTCTCTTTCTCTAACATTTAATTCATCCTACTGAACTTCAACCTTATTATTTCTTCTCTTGAAAATCCAGCTTTTAAAATCGCTATAGTGTCAGTAACTTGTTTTAATGGATTAACAATTATAATTGTAGGATATTTAGATATAGATTTAGCTAAATAAAAAGCATTGATTTTTAAGTTATCTATGCTTCTTGTTTCTGTTTCCGAATTTGAAATCGAATAATTTATCCCAGAATTTGCGCTACTAATTTTTTTTCCATTTATAAAATAAGCAAAATAAAAGCTTGTTATTTTAGGTTGTTTATCTTTTAATGTAAATTTTACAATAATTTCTTTTCCATTTTTTTCTATTTCGTTTTTTATAAAAGTATCTCTCATAGCAAAACAAATTATTGAACTAAACGAAATTAATAGTATGAAATGCCCCCAATTTAACTTTATTTTTTTTTCCATGATTTATAACTTTATTTTTTTACTAAGTTTTGAGTTGAATTAGCTCCTACTGCTATTATTCCTTTAAAATATCTTTCACTACAGCTTATCCAAAACCATCTATATGAATTTGCCCTTGTTCCGCATCAAACCCAACAGGTGGCTCTGCCATCATTCCATCAGGATCAATAAAATAAATTGGATTGTTTAGAGCATATGTATATGATTAAATCTACGAGATTTTTCAGCCAATGGGTCAATATTCATCCAACGTCCAAGAGCAGGGTTTTTACTGGAACTTTTCAGAGAGTGGAATATTTCTCTAAGCATTTTTTCATTTCTTTTCTGCCCATATTGGTAATTCTTTCCAGCCTCCATTAGGTGCTTCTTTGATACTATCTGGAACAGGAATATTTTGAAACATATCTGATATACTATTATCTTCTAATGAATATTGAATTAAATAACGTTTTCCTTCTTCTGCACTTAAATATACTTGCCCATTTTTATAATCCACTCCATTTACCGTATAAGTATAAATTATTTTTTTATGAGATAATATGGGCCAATACTTCTTAGTTACTAAACCTATAGTATAATTACCCTTTTCTAAGGGATTTAATTTAATTTCATTATATATTAAAACTCCTAGAAATGGTACAATAACAATCCATAAATTCCAATAAGATTTTTTTTTAGATATATAATTAATTTTTTGTACGATCCTCTTAAGCATAATTTATTGAATTTTATTTTGCATTACCTGCAGTTTGTCCAAAACAGAGTGAACTATACATATCTGCACTAGAGTGGTTTTCCAACCACCTGAAACATTTAATCCAGGAAGACTTTTATACCACTTTCAGCCTATATTGCTGACACTAGAATAAAGATTGACTTCCATCGGGTAGCACATTGCTGGCACAGCTATTCTTTATTATTCCATTTTTTTATAAAATAGAAAAACAATCCAATTACAAAAATGCATATTAAACTTATTGTTGAATAATCATTATTTGTGAAATATTCACCTCTTCTTTTATACAGCAAATAAATTGACCAAAATATGCTTAAGCCTAAACTAAAAGCCAAAATTTTTATTTTTTTATTCTTTTCCATTTTATAGCACTTCTATTCCTTTTTTTTGTAGTTCCATTATTATTTCAGTTATTTTTTCTTCAGACCATCCATCAATAAGACCACCTAAACTAATAATACTTTTATTACTATCCTTTCCATAAATCCTAAACTTCATTCCTCTTGAATTTGATCCTTCATATTCGTCTTTATATGTAAATCTAATATCAGTATATAGATAAGATTCGCTAACTCTTTTAAAAAAATAAATATTAAATACCAGCTTTATCTCTTCATGATTAGTTTCTATAGTCTTCAAATTTTTAAAAAAAGAAAGCATTAAGTTAGGAAGCATTACAAATAAAATCCATATCGGTAAAAAATTAGTATAAGTTAAATTTCCACCTATAGCAATAAATAAAATCAAAATATGAGATAATAAGATTCTATATAGTAAATATTGGTTATTCCTTTTAAATATCATTGTTATTGTTTTTTTAGATTATTATAAGCTGAAATTCCATTATTGATTGTCCCATATGTTCCATATGTTGAAATTCCATTGTATAATAGGTTCTCGCCTTGCGATAGACTATTAACAGAATTCATAAAGCCTTTAGAGTTTCCTAAAAGGTTAGAAGAATTAACACTTCCTGTAGCCCAAACCGAAACCGAATTAATTAAATGAGCATATTCGCAGCCTCTTTTGTCCAGCTATAAGACCAGGAATAGATGAAAAATTATAAAGAAACATCACTAGTTTTATCATAAAATGAATCTGCCATTTGATTAAATCGCTGGGCAATATTCATCAAACGTCCAAGAGCAGGGTCGTAATTACGTGCTCTATAGTCATACATCGCAAGTCCCTGCTCGTCTTGCAATTCTTTACCTTTGTACTTATATTTTTTATTTAACAGTTTTCTGTTTTGGCAAATTTCCTATCTCACTTCTTGAAAATCCAGCTTTTAGAATAATTACAGTGTCTATAATTTCTTTTGAGTAAATTCCTCTGATAATTTCAGGAGAATCAGGTAAATATAATATCTTATAGAATTTACCCATATCATTTTTAGAAATCCCTTTATGCAAACTACTTTCAAAGGAAGTATATCTCTTATTTGCAATATAATAAGACAAACCTAGGTATGATCGTTTAGGATATTCTTGTATACTATCAAATTTACCTATTGTTATTTTACCTTTTTCTTGTAGTTTATTATCCGTTCTATGGCTAATTATATATGCAAAAACAAAAATAAAAGCCAAGGGGCTCAGCACTAATATTAATTTTATATTTTTTTTCATATCATTTTACTTCTTGTGGAACTGAATTAGCTCCTACAACTATTATTCTTTAAAATACTTCTATTCCCATTGCCTCTCCAAAACCACTTCCTGAAAGATAATTATCCGTTGCTTTTCCAAAACGATTAGCCAGAACAGCAGAACCAGCTTGAACTGTCCATTTATTAAATGAGTCAGGAGTAGAAGTCTAAAACCTCATATCACTAACTTTGGAACACTACCCTTTATCTTGACGAATTTAGTATTTCTTCCCATGGAAATCCAGCTTTTAAGATATCTACCGTATCTATAATTTCTTTGGAGTAAATTCCGCTAATAATTTCAAGAGAATCAGTCAGATATACCATTTTATAAAATTTATCAATATCTTTTTTAGAAATTCTTTTATGTAAAACACTTTCAAAAGAAGTATACTTTTAATTTCCAATATAATAAGACAAAACGAAATATAAACGTTTAGGATATTCCTTTATACTATCAAACTTGCCTGTTGTTATTTTATCTTTTTCTTGTAATTTAGTATCTGTCCTATGACTAATTATATATAAAAAAGCAAAAATAAAGGCCAAAGGACTGAGTACTAATATTGATTTTACACCTTTTTTTCATAACTATTTTACTTCTTGTGGGACTGAATTAGCTCCCACGAATAGAATATCTTAAAATTACTATTTACTTACCTTCAATTTCTTCCCTTGAAAAACCCGCTTTTAAGATAGCAGTTGTGTCTGTGATTTGTTTTGAAAAATTTAGTCTAATTATTTTAGGATGGTTTGGTAAATATTTAAATTCATAGAATTTTTTAATGTCTTTTTTAGAACTTTTATATTGTACATCACTTTTAGAAGAAGTATATTTTTTTTTACCAATATAATATGATATGTATATGGTTGGAGACCACTTGGGAGGCACAAAAATTGAATCAATTCTGGCAATTTTCATTTCACTTTCTTTTCTTAATTCTTCGTCAGCCCAATAACTTCTTATATATGCAACTAAAAAAATAGAAAGCATAAGTCCAAAAATTAATATACCTTTTGTTTTAATTTTCATAATTATTTTACTTCTTGTGGAACAGAATTTGCTCCTATTGCTATAATTCCTTTAAAATATTCTCTAACCATTGCTTCTCCAAAACTTGAACCCGACAGATAATTATCCGTTGCTTTTCCAAAACGATTACTAAGAGCTACTGAACCCGCTTGAGCAACCCATTTATTAAATGAATCTGGTGTTTGAATGCCATCACCAGCCATAACATTATTAGGAGTCCAAGTAAGTGTTTCTCCAAAAATAGCTGGGTCAATATTCATATATTAAGCCCTAACTCCATCTTGAAGTTCCTTGCCATTGTACTTAAATTTTAAATTCGGTAGTGTTTTACTTTGGCGGACTTACTATTTCTTCTCTTGGAAATCCAGCTTTTAAAATCGCTATAGTATCTTTGATTTGTTTGTAATAATTCACTCTGATTATCTCAGGAGAACTTAATAAATATTTAACTTCATAAAACTTTCCTATATCTTTTTTCGTTATTCCTGTATGTAAATCATCCTGATGATAATTGTAATTTTTATTTTGTATATAATATGAAACATATATAATTGACCATTTTGGCAATCGATTAATACTATCAATTCTACCAATTGTGATTTCACCTTCTTTTTTTAACTTTCTCTCGTACATATAAGTTCTTATATATGCAAACAAAAAAAAAGATAACATAAGACCTAGAATTAATAGCGCTTTTATTTTTACTTTCATAATTATTTTTTTATTAAGCTTGGTGCTGAATTAGCTCCAACTGTTGCAATTCCTTTAAAATACTCTCTAACCATCGCTTCTCCAAAACTTGAACCCGATAGATAATTATCGGTTGCTTTTCCAAAACGATTAGCCAGAACAGCAGAACCAGCTTGAACTGTCCATTTATTAAATGAGTCAGGGGTAGTAGGACTTTTACCATCTATTAAACGATTAGGTGTCCAAGTAATAGTTTCTCCAAAAATAGCAGGACCTACCCCTGGTACTACAGAGCTAATAGTGGAAACCATATTTATTTCTCCCAAATTCCCTCCATTTGCAAGAAATTGAGCCGTTGCATTTGAAAACATATTTGTTGCTGCAGAGCCAAAAGTTATTTGCGAAAGTGCTGCTGTTGTCTCTGATAATAGATACGCACCTCCACCTGCAGCTCCTAATATAGGTGCGGTAACTATACCAGCAAAAGCTATTGCGTGTACAAAATCTTTGTCTGGCCCATATTCACCTGAAGAAACATAATTACTCTTATAACCTTTAATGCTCACATTGTTCAACTCTATAGTATTACCTATATCTGCTGCTCCATCTTGTCCAACCCAAGTAGTGGTTTCTTTATTATATATCCAGCTTCCATCCTTATCTTTATGAATTTGCCCTTGTTCCGCATCAAACCCAACGGGCGGCTCTGCCATCATTCCATCAGGATCAATAAAATAAATAGGATTATTTAAAGCATATGTATATGGATTAAATCTACGAGATTTCTCTGCCAATGGGTCAATATTCATCCAACGTCCAAGAGCAGGGTCATAATTGCGTGCTCCATAGTCATACATCGCAAGTCCCAGCTCGTCTTGGAGTTCCTTGCCATTGTACTTATATTTGTAATTTGGCTGTAAATTATCTGTATTATACCCTTGATGCTTTAAGCCAAAAGGATAGTAATTGTTTTCTTCTAGAACCTCCAGTTTGTTTGTTTTTGGGTTTTTAAAATAACTGAGGCGTACATTGCCCAAATGGTCGGTGTAGTTAAACACGTACCCAAAGGTATACGTTCCTGGGGTTGTGCTGGTATTTCGCACATAGCCTTCTGGCGTTGGAAAAAACTGTAAAACACCATTTTTATACTGAAAACCTGTTAAATAATTCGTCTTGGTTACAACCCCATTATCCGTGACAATTTTCTCTACTTTTTCGCCTGTTGCATTGTAAATATAATCAATCGTGCTGCCTGTTGCAAATGTTATTTTCTTGGGCAGATTAAGATGGTTATAGGTTATTTGGGTAATGTTTTTGTTTTGGTCTTTTATGAGATTTCCGTTATCATCATATTGGTAATCGTCTTCGGTGTCGTTGTAGCCGTCGCTGTCGTCTTTAAATCCCTGAGGGTTGTTAGACTTGTCGGTTACTTTTGTGAGCTGGTTGGATTCGGGTTTATAAAAATAATCCAGATCATCCATATTGTCTGCATAGGGGTTGCTCGAAACACCTGCCATAAACTTGCGCTGGAGTTTTAGGATGTTTCCGTTTTTATCGTATCCTAAGCTTTCTCCAAAATAATTTTTATTGTCTGTAAGTCTTGGTGTATGATAGACTGCTTCGATTAAGCGGTTTAACTGGTCGTAGTGGTAATCGTAAGATCGTCGCACGCCGCCGTCGGTAATTGTTCTCCATTGAATTCCAGATATGTTTCCGTTATACAAAGGTTTAGCGTTGTCTTTTGCCATATACAAACTATTATACGTTAATCTCATGGCAAATATATCGGGGCCAATGCTGGTTCCCGGCTCTGTCCGAACATCGTTTATATGAGTAAGCCAGCCTCTGATGTTGTAAGCATATAGTATTTTTTGCAGTGGGTCTGTCACAGTATTGCCTACATCTTTTTGCTCGAGTCTGCCTATTGCATCATAATGGTTGTTAGACAGGAGTTGTGCTGCTTCAGCATTTATTTTATGGGTATGGGTCAGCAAACGGTCCTGTTCCGAAAAAGTAAATTTTTCTAATATTTCAGTAATAAGTTTTGAGGTATCCAATCTATGCGCTGTAAATTTAGTAAGCGTTTTGCCAGTAAAATCGAGCATATGATCTATTCGGGTAAAACCGCCTAAATAATTGTTTATAAGATTTTCTATTTTTCTCTTTTTTGTATCATAAAATAGATAGGTTGTTTCTCCCGACAGTGCAGCTGCAGTTGTTAGTACTCTTGTCCATATACCGGTTGTCAAATGGTAATTATCGTAATCAACTTGCTGTCCACCAATAAAGTATGGCCTATAATTTATTTTTGCGTACTCATAATCATCATAATAATTTGCTGTTAGAATCTTAAGACCTGATTTTGGCTGTGCAGCATTTCCTTTTACAGTAATTCCTTCTATTATAACAGAACCGGGTTTAGTCTCTACTACCGGAATAAAAGTATTTTGTTCTTGCTGTAAACTATGTCTCGACTGTGTATTGACTAATGCGCTAACCCAGCCTGTATATATGGATCTGCCAAAAGCATCGTATTTGGTAATGAACCAGCCCGATGCAGTCTCATTCTGAAAAGGAGAATTAACAGGTCCCGTCGCTACAACCTGATTTTGTTTGTTGTAAACGATAAACTCCCATTGCTTACCGGGAAGTTTTTTCTCCACCATTCGATTGCGATAATCGTATTGGTATTGGTAACATAAATTGTTTAGCATGTCTTCTGTAATAGCTCCTTCCGCTTTTGGTGGAATCACATAGGTTAAATTACCGTATTCGTCGTATACATAGTACGTATCGTATTTTTTACGAGACTCATAGGTTCTTTTTAAAACAACCTGCCCTTCTTTATTTTTAAATTCTACTGTGCTTCCGTCTTCTTCAAGCGGATTGGCGACTGTATTTTCGTCATAAGTAATTGTTTTGTACAATTCATTTTTGTCATAATTTCCATTGTCCCAAAAAGAAATCTCGTACACTCCTGATGCTTCATTCCATGTGGTAATTACTTCAAACAATCTTACCTCGTCTGCAGTATTGGTCTGGTATTCTATTTTTATTTCATGTCCGCTATCCATTGCCCAATCGTTACCCGGAGCTGCTTGTTTTAAAACACGGTTTAATGGCGAAGTTTCAAACTTTTTTTGTGAATATGGATAAATTGTATTTTCATACGAATCTGTTTGGTAGTAGGATTGCACAGCATTTAAAGCTGCTTGAGAATCTATTTTATTGTAATTATTGTTTGCAGCAGTAAATGGTAAATACTCTTTTTCCTGTCTGCCAAAACCATCGTATTCAATAGGAGTAATAATATTAGAATCATCTCCGCCCTGCCTGATAGCGATGGTTTGTACGGGACGTCCCAAACCATCATAATAAGTAATATTCTCCTGTACATCACTGCTGCTTTTAACCCCGCTAACCTCAGTCATTGGAGATTTGAAAATACGGTTTATTATATAATTTTCATTGCGGGATTGTGCTTGCAATAGAGCTGTTATTAAAAAAAATAAAATGGCTGTATACTGAGATATATTTTTTTTCATGGTACTATTCTTTATAATTATACTGGTTTTCAGAAACTAAATTGCCTTGTGCATCTTTTACAAATTGCAATCTTCCAAAACTGTCATAAGTAAAGTAGGTAAATACATCCATTGCATTTTTGATCATACTTACTCCTATCAGGGGGTTATACATATAGGTTGAAATCATGGTATTGCCTAACCCGGAAGTTTTGTATGAGATTTTTTTTATCGCATTCAACATGTTTTCTTCTGATCCCGTACCTGACGAAGCGGTCTGAACTTCGTTTATCAAATTTGGAGCAATACTTTTGTAGGCTATGTTTTCAATTTTAGCTACAGGCAAAGTTTTATTATATCCCCAAACAAGTGCTACTGGGACACTTCCGTCTTTAGTGTATTGCAGGACATTTCCTTTATCATCATAAAGATCATAAGAAACTTTCTTATCTTTTACAGGATTTAAACCTGCTGTACCTTTATTTTCAAGGATATACGAAGGCAATAGCAAATTGCTTGTTGCAACACTTTTATCGTAAACTGTTTTTTGTTCAGACAATTTAGTTCCTCCTCTAAAGGTTTGAGTGTTTAAAGGGATTCCCACCCTATTTTGAGCAATCAAATCTTTTACAAACGGCTCACTTGCCATTTCAGGATCCTGCGGGTAGAAGTATTGGGTTTCTATTACTTCTCCTTTTGAATTTGTTCTGGTTTGTGAAGTTAATTGCAGATTTGTTGGAGTCTTATCGTAAAAATAATTTTCACTTTCTTCGACTATACCTTCTTTAAAATAACTTTTGGTCGTTTTTGATTTTAGTTTATCAAAACCCGTATAAATTTTAAAATACGGGATTTTTAAACCGGCAGGAATGTAATTTTCTATTGAATACTTGTTGACAGGATACCGTTCTAATCCGTTAAGAAAAATTTTTAGATCTGATGGAAATGCTGCAACATCAATCAAACTAATTGAAGGATATATATGCTTTGACACATTTTCTTCAGTAACACTGCAAAGTTCATTTTGATCTAACAACTCGTAATTAATTTCATCTACATATCCTCTGCTTTTTTCTACTTCTTTTCCGTAATAATCATATATTTCTTCTTTTACTATTTTATCATCATTGTAAGAAGCTTTTTTTAAGAGTTTCCCTCTGTGCCATTCTTGGGGCTCATCTTCTCTTCTGTCGTCAAACAAAGTTATTTCTGAAAATAACGGTTCTTTAAAGCTGAAATAATGATCTTCTTTAATTTCTTTTTTAGTGATATTATCATGTTCAATTTGACTCACTTTTGTGTACCCAACATTTGAACCCGACGTTTTATAAAGTGATAAAACCGAAGAGGATGACATTCTTATTCCTAAATCAACTCTAGAAGGTTTATCATAAGATCGCGACGGAGTATAAATTGAAATATTTTCAATATATGAAGGTACATTCATCATTCTTCCTGATGTAATATTATCATCATCCAAGTACTTAAAGTATGTTGTATAATTTGGATCATTTAAATTTTCATCTGTATAAGTCTTGATATCTTTGATACGCAGCCCTCCAACTCTAACATCATCACGCACTTTATCTCTATAGTTAATGGTAAAACTGCTGTTATGATAATTGTAATTAGTACTTGATAAATAATACGTTTGAACGATTACAATTTTCATTCTATAAGTACCTTTACCTCCAACTTCAAAATAGCTTTTTATATTTCCTGATGTATTTTCATCTTTAGAAATCGTACCATGGTATTTGATATCCTTAAAAGTTCCATCAGTTTGCTTTTGCTGCAGCCAAAACTCCACCTTATTAAACTCTGCATTTATATTTTTATAATCAGGAGCTTGAAATGGAAAATTTGAATTGATTAGTATACTTACCTGATTGGCATTTAAAGAAGTACTAAAAATGCTTGTTTCAAAAGGGTCGCTGTAAAATATTTTTCTTAACGGATTTGATTCGCTAGGAGTAGGATAAAAATAATCTAAACTATATCCTGAAACACTAAATGAAGGAGATTTTACAGCATATCTTTCATTTGAGATTGCATCAAAATAATTTGCCGTTGTAGCTCCGGTTAAACATTTATGATTTTCATAATTATAGTGTTTAACTCCTCCTTCTGGAAACTTAATACTTTTGAGTGAGAATGTCTTAGTGTACAAAGTATCCAGATCTCGATTAAAACCATAACTGCTCTCGACATTCTGAAAGGGCAGGATATGTTTAGGAAAAAGAGAATAGTTACTTTCTTTACCATTGAAATAGCCCCAATGATCCTGGGCTTTTGATGATTTAGAGGGTATTTTATCGTATAAATGATAATCAAATTGATAATTCTCGATTGCAGTATTTTTTGAATCGTAAAATTTAACTGCATCAAGCCTTAATCGTTTGTTCACTTCTTCTTTGTGAAAAAGATGGATATTGGCATTAAAGTAACTTTGTTCAAATCCAATCTTTCTAATTAAATTATTTGATTGATCATAAATTTTAATTTCCTGCAGCTTTTTAGCCCCTTGTAATAAATCTAATCTGTCTCCGTAAACAAAAATTATCTTTCCTTGGGGAAAAATAATTTCCGAAATCAATTTTTCTTTCGTACTAGTAACATTCCATTCAGGAGTAGCAGCAATTACCTGTTCTTCAGACCCTTTAGAAGCTGTTGCGGTTTTAATTGTTTCGCTGGATAAATTGGTAAACAAATAGTAATCAGCTGAAATATAATTATAAACAACTTCTTTGTTTTTTGGAGAAATAATCTTTTTTAATTGCCACGACTGATCAAATGGAGTAAGCCCATACTGACTTATAGAGGATGTTCCCTCTTTTCCTAAAATTAAATTATATCCATTAGGTAATTTAACATTAAAATGATCAAAAAACTTAGTATCAGAGACTGTCTTTAATTCATAGCCAACATCGATATCGTCTAATGGAAAAGTGATGAATTTTCTTAATTCCTGACTATACATAAACTTACCGCTGTGTCCAAAAAAACTATAATAAAACTCATCTGGGCGGGAATCTTCATTTCCGTAAACATTTCTTTTATCATTTCCTGCTAAAAATGCTTTTGAGTAAAATTGAGCTCTATACCTGTATTCATCTCCTGGACCTCTGCAATCAAATGGCGTACTTTCATGAGGATCTATCGAAGTTTTTAATCTTCCTATGCCATAAGTATTTTTGTTACCATAATCCTGATGCATAAAATAACGTTCATCTAATACACCATGATTATTTCTTGTAATTTGTCCGCCAATATTCAGGCTCCATCCTAAACCTACAGATGTTGCATCTTCTTCTACTTTTATACCTCCTGTATTGTAAGAAATGGAAATAGGGATTTCCATTCCATCAAGGTTAATCGAATATAAAGGAATATTTATGGAAGGCTGACCTGTATATAAAGAAACATTATTGATTAATCTTTTCTTAAACTGATAAGTTTCTGGCGGCAACGGAATGCCGTAATCGTATTCATTAGATTTTTGACTGTATAAATTAACAGATAATAATATAATCAGTATTGTAAATTTAATTTTCATTATAGTTGTATTAACTGGTTTTTATTCGGTTAGAAATGATATAAAAGCAAAGCATTTAATTTTTACCTTTTCTGATTACTTTTACTCCATCACTCTGTACGTTAGTTTTTATATTTATGATATAAATCCCTTCGGCGTAACGACTTAAATCAACAGGAATCGTTCTGCCTGTAATACTAAATTGCTGCAGTACACGACCTGCCATATCTACTACTGTTGCAGTTCCTCTTTCATATTCGTACCCTACAATTATATTGGTAAAATCAACTACAGGATTCGGAATCGCTTCCAGACTTTTTCTTTTAATTTTATCTGGTTTTAATTTGTCTTTTAATTTAACGACCCAAAAATCGTTGCCGCCAATACTGGATTTCTTTTCTTTTGAGGTGCTGGATTTTGATGTTCCTGCCATCAAATAACCACCGTCTCGTATTTCGAAAAGTTTTTGTAATACGTCCTCACCATTACTTCCTATTTTTTTTCTCCAGATTTCCTCTCCTTCTTCATTTATTTTTAAAGCGATGTAGCCCCCTTTATTTTTATTGACAATTCCTGCTGCTTTACCCGCAATTCCTTCTCCCGTGTGTGAATCTTCAGTCTGGCTGTAGCCGCCAATAAGATACGTGTGATCCTTATTTTCTAATAAGGATGTGAGTATGTCTGTTTCTCCAAAATCAAACGTTTTGCTCCAGATTACATCCCCGTCGGCATCAAGTTTTAAAACCCAATAATCTGTACCGCGCCCCACCATACCACCTAATGAGGTAAGCGGACCAGTACTGTTGGAATTTCCTCCTACAATATAACCGTCGTCTTCTGTCTGGTGAATTACATATAACTGGTTGTCTCCATTACCGCCATAAGTTCTCTGCCATTCGATACTGCCTGTTCCATTAATTTTTATAATCCAGTAATCTCCAATTCCCTTACCGGCTTCTGTTTTATTTCCAGATTGCGGGGAGTTGGAATAGCCGCCCAAAATGTAGCCGCCATCTTTGGTCTGCTCCATGCTTCTTAATACATCGGCATAGCTGCCTCCATAGGTTTTTTGCCATTCTACAACACCCAGCTTGTCCAGCTTAACGATCCAATAATCCATGTTGCCATAACTTTTTTCTGATTTTGCATATAGATCTTCAACAGCAAAAGAAGACGAAACCTCTGATACAGTAGTCTCGATTATTTTGGGACTGGAAGAAGAGGAGCCTCCTAATATATAACCGTCTGTAGTCTGAAAAGCACACAACAATTCATCCTGACCGGTACCGCCTATTGTTCGCTGCCATTGTTCTTCACCTCGGGCATTGAGCTTAATTACCCAAAAGTCTGTACCTCCTTTACAAGGATCTTTTTTCTGGAAATCATTAGGAGAATTGGATGTTCCAGCAAGAATATAACCGCCATCTCTGGTAATTTTTATGCTTTGAAGTAAGTCGAAGCCACTGCCTCCTATATTTTTTTGCCAATCGAGATCTCCATTTTCATTCATCTTCCAAAGCCAATAATCAAGGTCCCCCAAATTACTATCTGTTTTATTTCCCGTTTTATCAGATAAGGAACTGCCCGCTAAAATAAAACCGTAGTCTGCAGTTGGCTGCGCATCAAACATATAATCTGCATGTATCCCTCCATAAGTTTTCTCCCAAAGAATATCTTGAGAATACATAAGTGAGGTGTAAAAAAAGAGCATGCAATAGTAGATTTTCTTCATATCAATTTATATTAAGAATATTTATTTAGTAAAAAACTCACAATTAGCAATTATAAGCAGGATTTAACTACAAAACAATACCGGGATCTTGGTATTTTTTACAAATATTTCTTATATAAAATTTAAGCTAATTGTATTCTATTTTTCTCTACATAAAAATGCCCCCAAATAGAATCTATCTTTTTTGGAGGCTGTCCTGTCCTCTTGAAAATTTATTTTGAAGTATTATAAAAACTCAATAGGGTGCATTTTTTATGGACTCACTACCGCTATCAAATGCTTAACGAAATCAAGCTATACAAAAAAAGCACTCCAAATTGGAGTGCTTTTAATGATTATTGAAATCTAAAGATTAGAAGTTTTTAGAAACACCTATGTTAATCGTTTTTCCAAAATTAAAATAGAATGATTTTACATCGGGTCCGTTATTATCGAAGCTTAATGTTTCGTACCCTAAACCTCCGATGCTAAAGTTAAGACCAAAACCTTTTTTCATATTAATGAAAAGAGCTGGAGTTACACCTGCATACAGTCCATCAGCTTTTGTTGTTGAAAGAAGGTCTCCTTCATCATCATAATTTTTTACTTTTTGATTGTGAAAACCGGCACCTAAATCTGCAAAAACAGAAAATGTCTCGGTCAAAGGAACTGTATAACGTACAAATGCCCCAGCCTTGAAACTATTAAATTTTGATTCGCTACCTCCGTTGTTTTGTTTAGAAGATTCAAGTCCAAATTCTCCTCCCACTGTCCAGTTATCGTGCAATTGATACCCGACCTTTGGAGAGAATTCAAACGAATTTGTTTTTATGTCAACTACACCGTAATCAACATTTTGAGAATTGTAACCAATGTTTCCTCCCACTAAAATTGTTCCTTTTTGGGCATTTGCAAAGCCAAATACTGACAATGCAAGAATTAGTAGCATTTTTTTCATTTGTGATATTTATTAAGATTTCACATACAATGAGCAACAAAAATACCAAGATCAACAGATAGTGTTTTTAGTAACAATTAATTAAAAACAATCCTTCTTTGAGAGAGCGTAAATTAAAAAAATGAAAACAAATTGTTATCATAAAAAAAGCACTCCAATTGGAGTGCTTTCTGAAATTGAATATAAAAACTAAGATTAGAAGTTTTTAGAAATTCCAATGTTAAATGTTTGACCGAAGTTAAAGTTAAATCTTTTAACGTCTGGACCATTATTATCATAGCTTAATGTATCATATCCTAAACCTCCAATGCTGAAGTTTAAACCGAAACCTTTTTGCATGTTGATGAAAAGAGCAGGAACTACACCAATGTACATTCCGTCTGCTTTATATTTTGAGTAGTTTGCTCCAATATAATCTTTTTCAGTACGGTTTTGAAAACCAGCTCCTAAATCAGCAAATACAGCAAAAGTTTGGCTTAATGGCATTGTATAACGTACAAATGCTCCAAATCTTGAAGTATTTGTTTTGTATTCGTTTGCTCCTTGATCATCTTTTGAAGAAGCAACAGTAAATTCACCTCCAACAGTCCAGTTATCATGAAATTGGTAACCTACTTTTGGAGAAAAGCTAAATTCGTTTGATTTTGTTTCACTAAAACGAGAATCAGTCGTTTCAGAAGTATAACCGATGTTTCCACCAACTAAAATTGTTCCTTTTTGTGCGTTTGCAAAACTGCAGATAGCTAAAGCAGCCATCACTAAAATCTTTTTCATTTTGGGATTTTTATTAAATTTATGTTTCCTTTAACAACAACAATGCCGTGAATTGCGGGTCTCTTAATTTTTTTAAGAAATTCTTTAGAATACAAAATGTAGCAATCAAGACTATTTCTGTTTACTTTTGCAGTAAATAAAAAGTCCATGTCGATAGAAGTAAACAACATATCAAAAAGTTACGGAACACAAAAAGCATTAAATTCAATTTCGTTCTCGATTCAAAAAGGAGAAATTGTTGGATTTTTAGGTCCAAACGGAGCTGGAAAATCTACCTTAATGAAAATTTTGACCACTTATTTATTGGCAGATGATGGCACAGCCCTTGTAAATGGTCACGATGTCATGACAAACACCAAAGAAGTACAGCGGTCAATTGGATACTTACCAGAGCATAATCCGTTGTATTTGGATTTGTATGTTCGTGAGTATTTGGCTTTTAATGCCGATGTATATTCGGTGCCAAAATCAAGAATTGAAGAAGTTATCGAACTGACAGGACTGACACCAGAAAGCCATAAAAAAATTGGCCAGCTCTCTAAAGGTTACCGCCAGCGTGTAGGACTTGCGAATGCTTTGCTGCACAATCCCGATGTTTTAATTCTGGATGAACCAACTACAGGTCTGGATCCTAACCAGTTAATGGAAATTAGAAATGTAATCAAAAATGCAGGAAAAGATAAAACGGTTTTTTTATCGACACACATCATGCAGGAAGTCGAAGCAATTTGCGATCGTGTCATAATAATTGACAAAGGGCAGATTGTTGCAGATAATAAATTGGATCATTTAGTCAATACCAATAACGAGCAAGTTATTGAGGTAGAGTTTGATTTCAAGGTTGAAGAGCAGCTTTTGGCCAGACTGCAAAACATTTCTTCGTACGTTAATACGCATGACATGACCTGGGAACTGACATTTGTTACCGATAAAGACATGCGCCCAGCAATTTTTGACTTTGCAAACGAAAACGGTTTAAAAACTTTACAATTGAATCAGAAAAATAAAAATCTGGAAGCCGTTTTTAGAGAGATTACCAAATAATTCTTCAAATCTCAATTAAGATTTTATAAGGAAATCGGTTCGTTTGGATTCAAAACGAACCGATTTTTTATTTTTATCAAAATCGCATTCCGCCTACTAATCAATTCTTTAAAAATAAATAGCAAAAATTAACAACTATTTTTATTTAGACTTATTATAAATAATTATATCTTTGGCAAATCAAAATTAAATGCCACAAGTATGTTACGTATACGTTTCACCATAAAAAAAATTATTTCAGCTGTTTCAATTCAAGCTTTAAATCTTCAAAAAAGAGTTTCAAAGAGATTAGAACAAATTGTTCTTCAATAATGATCTCTCCGAAATAAAATTTAAAGTATTGTCAAATTTAAACAACATGAAAAATATTATAACCTCCATAATGTTTGCTTTTTCAGCATATGGATTTTCACAAACTGAAAAAGAAAAGGACAGCATAATTGAATCTTCTGTCAATTTGCTGGACGAAATTGTAATCGCAAAAAAGAAAGTTTTGTATGCACAAAAATCAGATCGCCTTGTTTTTAATGTAGAAAACAGCATTGTTTCTGAAGGCGGGACGGCGCTCGACGTTTTGTCTCGTGCGCCTGGCGTGGTGGTTTCGCAGGACGGAAATTTATCTATTCGCGGACAGCAGGGAGTGAGCGTGATGATCAATGGTAAATTAACCCAGCTTTCTCAAAAAGAACTGGCTAATTATTTAAAATCAACTACCTCATCCAATATAAAACAGATTGAAGTTATTACCAATCCTTCTTCAAAATACGATGCTGCCGGAAAAGCTGGAATTATCAATATTATACTGAAAAAGCCAAATGCGTCTGGCTTAAAAGGAACTGCATTTACAAGCTACGGACGCGGCAGAAAAAATAGAACCAATTCTGGCTTTAATTTAAATTATAATAAAGACAAATGGGGTGTTTTTGGGAATTACAGTTATACTTTCCGCGGTGAAGAAGAACATAAAGAATTCAATCAAATGCAGTTTACAGATGTATCCCGTCAGGAAATTGCAACCAAAAATCATCAGACTTCGATTACCGATGAACCTTTGACTTCTAATAATTTTAAAGTTGGAACACAATATGAAGTTTCGCCAAAAACCAATTTAGAATTTTACGTCGATGCCAAAATTGGGCGTTATGAAAAAACTTTGCAAATGGGACTAATACTCTTATAGACAATACAAATCTGCCTATTTTTAATGCTTTGACTTATAACGACAGCAAAGAAAAATGGAATGATTATACGTATGCTTTTTCGGGCGTTCATAAATTTAATACCGAAGGAAGTACTATGAATTTTGATTTTGAATATGAAACCTCAAAATTTAGATCGAATCAGTTTCAAAGTGCAGCTAATACGGCAAACGCCACAGTTGTGAATGATAGACGCGGTTTTATTCCGTCGCAGTTAAAAGTTTTTACAGGTAAAATTGATTTTGTTAATCCATTCAAAGAAAAACAATCTATCGAATGGGGTTTTAAAACAAGCATTAAAAACAATGATAATCCGTCTGTTTATGAGTTTTACGAAGACAATCAGTGGCAGATCGATCCTAATTCGACCAATCATTTTGAATATAACGAACAAATTTATGCAGGTTATATCAATTACAAATATCAGCTGGAAAAACTGAACATTCAAGGCGGTTTACGATCAGAATACACGATGATTGACATTGACCAGAAAACGCTGAATGAAAAACACAAAGACGATTATTTAAAATGGTTTCCGAGTCTTTCGCTAAAATATGAATTTACGAGTAACCATGCCGTTCATGTTTCTTACAGTAAGAGAATTAACAGACCCAGTCAGTTTGATTTGAACCCGTTTCGTTTTTATGATGATTCTTTTAATTACTCACAGGGAAATCCGAATCTGATTTCTGAAATTACGCATGCTGCGGAAATGGGTTATGCTTGGAAAAATGCTTTTATGGCAACCGTTTATTTTAACAGCACAAAAGATGTTTTTACAGAAGTGTACAACTATAATCCGGACACGAACACAACTGTCACCACGCAGATCAATGTAGCCAAATCATACAATTACGGCGTAAACATCACGAATAGTTCTGAGCTTAGTAAATGGTGGTCTGTCAATACTTTGTTTAATGTGTTCGAAAATAAATTCATGGGGAATGTACTAAACAGCAGTACAATTGACCCAATCGTGACGGTTAACCTGAATCTCCAGAATTCATTTACAATAACCGAAACTTTAAAAGCTGAAGTGAATGCTAATTTTCAGTCAAAATCAAATCTTGGAGTTTATCAGCGTGATGCTTTTTTTGATTTTAGTGCGGGCGTTTCCAAACAAGTTTTGGATAAGAAAGGAACGATCAAATTAAACTTTACTGATATTTTCAATACTAATAATTTCTATATCAAATCTGTAGTGGCGCAAACCAGTATGGATAAAAAATATGAGCTCGATAATCGAATTGCAACCATTGCTTTTACATATCGAATCTAAAATTCGTTCTTTATAATACCTTGTTTTTTGTTTTTTTTTGTGTTAGTTAAGAGCCTGTTCCTTCAAACAGGCTCTTGTGTTTTAATTATATTTCTAAATCCAGAAGTGTTTCTTTCATCTCCTCGATTACAATTTTAATATCATTTTCGGCAGTTCTCCAATTTACAAAAGATGCTCTGATCCCTTTTCGGTTTTGATATACGGTTGGCGTCATAAACACATTGCCTCGGTCGTTTAAAGCAGTTAAAAATGAGGACACTTTCTCTTGATTGTGATCTCCTTTTAGGGTAAAACAAACATTATTTAATCGAATTGGCGCCAATAACTCAAACGAATCCTGCTCGATCAGGGCATTGCCAAAATGCAGTGCCAATGAGGTGCTTTTTTCGATAAGATCGCAAAATCCTTCTTTTCCATACGCGACTAGAGAAAACCAAACCGGAAGTGCACGCAGACGTCTGGAGTTTTCAGGAAGAAAATTTAAATAATTAAAATTCTCTAATGCGTTTCCGAGATAGGGTGCATTTGAATTTTGAAAAGTTTCAATCTGCAGATTAATATGCTCTTTATTAATCAAATAAAAAGCACTTTCATACGGAACATTCAGCCATTTGTGACAATCAATTGTAATACTGTCTGCTCCCTCCCAGCCTTCTATTAAATGCTTGTATTTTTCTGAAACTGCTGCAAAACCTCCAAAAGCTCCATCTATATGCCACCAGAATTTATATTTTTCTCTAAGTTTTGAAATAGCATTAAAATCATCAAAATCGGCTGTGTTTACAGTTCCAGCACTCGAAATTAAGATAAATGGTTTTCCGTTTAATGCTTGAATGTTTTTTTCTAAATCTTGAATATCGACAGCTTCACGATTGCCTTCAATTGTTTTGACCAAAGTAAAATTATGACTCCCTATTCCAAGCATAGAAAGGGATTTTACCGAAGAAGAATGCGGTGTTGCTGTTAAAATATTGATCTTTTCAGAGATTCCGTTTTTAGCAAAATCTTTTCCAAACTGTGCTCCAAACCATTGTCTGGCAACACCAAGTGAAGTAAAATTTGACATGGTTGCCCCCGTTACAAATCCGCCCAGAAAAGTATCCGGTAAATCTAAAAGCTGCAGCAAAAGGTTAATCGTTTCAAATTCTATTAAGGCTGCTGTACCGCCCTGCCCGTTTACACCCTGCGGATTCTGATCGTAAACTGCAGCAAGCCAATCGCCGGCAATAGAAGCAGGAGTTGATCCTCCCGTTACAAATCCCCAGTATCTTGGTCCGGGAGAAGATACCATTAAAGGCGCTAATCTTTGATTAAATTCTTTTAGAGCTTCGACAGAGCCCAAACCTGTTTCGTTCAGACTTCTTTTGGGATCTATTTTATAGGTAGTTGATGTTGGAATGTTTTCCAGATTATTTAGAAAATCTATTCCCTGTTGTTTTGCTTTTTCTAAGATGTTTTCGAAATCATTAAGATCTTGATGTAGTATTGAATTCATATAATTTTTATTTGAATGAACTGCAAATTGGTTTCACGCAGTCCCGACAGCTATCTGGAGCACACAACGCAGATTTGAATTTTAGAATTTATTTTTTTTATTTGAAGCTACCATTTGGTTTTCTCCGAAAATCTCGAAACAAGCATCGAAGAAATTACATCTCCATTTGCGTTTAACAAAGTTGCAATTGGATCTACTAGTGTTCCTAAAATCATTGCAACCGGCAGTGCTTGCTCCATCGGAAAACCATAAACGGTAATTGCCAGAACTTCGCCGATATAACCACCGTTCGGGATACCGCCTTCGACTATAGAAACGATTACCGTGATTCCTAAAGCTAAAAGTATGGTTGAAGGTTCTGTGAAATCTTTTCCGAACATCGCGAATAAAAACGTTATTTTTAAAATAGAGGACATACTCGAACCGTCTTTGTGTAAAGGTGCTCCAAGCGGAATAACTAAATTTCGAACGTGAGACGGAATTCCCATTTTTTGCGCAGCATCCAAATTGGCCGGAATCGTTGCAATACTGCTGCAAGTCCCGATTGCAGTTAAAGACGGCGTAATGTTATTGCTCCAGAAAACGTTGAAAGCTCTTTTGCCGCCGGCAATAATGGCATATAAACTGAAGAATGTGAAGAAGTAAAAGATACAGGCAGTATAATAAACTGCCATAGGTTTTGCATAAACACCAAACAGCTGTGGCCCGAAAATACCAACCTGATAAGCAAAATATGCCCCCAAACCAATGGGTGCAAATTTCATTATGATATTCAAAAGTTGTTTCATAACCTCGTTTCCAGAATCGAGGAAACTCTTAAAGGCAGTTCCTTTTTCGCCAGACTGCAAAGTAGCAAATCCAATTAAAAAAGAGAAAACAATCAATGCCAGCATACTTTTGCGTGACAACAATTCAAAGAAATCATTTGCCGTAAGCAGTTTTGCAATCTGATCGCCCGCTGATCCCGAATCAACATTTTCAAACGCAACTTTCGTAATAGCTATATCCTGATGAATTGGAAAAAGATAAACGGCAAAGATCATGACAAGGGCTGAAATAAGAATAGTCGCCAAAAAAACCAGTATCATGATAACAAACAATTTTCCTAATTTTTCTGTTTTCTCCAAATTAGCAATCGACGAACCAATTGTAAAAAATATTAAAGGAATTATTGCTGTAAAAAGTAAATTCAAGAAAATATCTCCAAGCGGTTTTATTACCAAAACTTTTTCTCCAAATACCAATCCGAAAATGCTCCCAATTATAATGCCTCCAAGAAGCAAAAGTATGCTGCTATAATTTTGTAGAAAATTGATTTTCTTAACTTCCATAATTGTAAACGATTATAATTCAGAATGATTAATAAAAGAATGAAAGTACTTAAAAAAAGACTGCGAAAATTGATTAGTCATTTTTTCCACAGATTATAGGATTAAAATGATTTTTAATCTGTGCGAATCTTTTCTATCTGCGGCAAAAAAATTATTTCTCCAGAACAATAGTTGTAAAAGCTCTGTCGACCAATTCGCCGGTTTTACTTTTTACTTTTTCAGTTAAAGTTTCTTTATAAATAATTTTAAATGAAGTTTTTTCAACTAATTGCAATGCTTTTTCTATACTGTACAATTCAAATTCGAATTGTGTAAACGGAAGCTGTTTCATAAAACTTTCTTCTGCAAAAGTCAAACAGAAATTACCATTTGGTTTTAGAACTCTGTAGATTTCCGAAAGCAGCTCTTCTGGCTTCTGCCAAAAATAAATGGTATTCACCGTAAATATTTTATCAAAAGTTTCCTCTTCAAACGGAATTTTATTTCCATCATATAAAGAGAAAAACGCCTGCTTTTGAGAAACAAAATTTCGGTTAATCTGTCGTGCTTCCTGAAACATCAGATCTGACATTTCTAGTCCGTAGTATTTTAGGTCTTTTGCTTTTTCAAATAAAAATTCAACGTGCCCGGCATTTCCGTGACCCAATTCCAGAATTTTATTTGATGCCGAAATATTTAGATTTTCAATCGAATGTCGGGTCATATTGATGTTCGTTTCGTTCATCATATTTCCCATTTCAATTCCTTTTTCTCCAGAAGGTTTTTTTAATTGAGAAGCAATGGCTTGTAATTCTTCGTCTTTCATGATATGAAAATTTTAAACTTCTAAATTAAACAAAATCCTTGAATGAAAATCTAAATAAAAAAATCCAAATTCCAACTTCACACATTTTTTATCATTTCGACGAAGGAGAAATCTTCGTAAGCAGCTCCGCAACGAGAATCCAATTTTTATCGAGTTTCTAGCGAAGATTTCTCCTTCGTCGAAATGACAAAACTGTCGTGTTAAGTATTAGGAGATTAAAAAACCTGACTTGCGATCTGTCTAATATTCTCAGATTTTCCCATTGAATAATAGTGTAAAAACGGAACTCCGGCTGCTTTTAATTCTAATGACTGCTGAATCGCCCATTCGATTCCAACTTGTTTGATTTCAGCATTGTTTTTGCATTTATCTACTGCATCGATTAAATCTTCCGGCAGATCAATTCTGAAAATCTGCGGTAATATTTGTAAGTGTCTTTGAACAGCAATTGGCTTAATTCCTGGAATAATCGGAATTGTGATGCCAATTTCTCTTGCCTTTTCCACAAAATTAAAATATTTAGCATTATCAAAAAACATCTGTGTTACCACATAATCAGCTCCTGCATCTACTTTTTCTTTTAATCTTTTTAAATCAGATTGTAACGACGGTGATTCTAAATGTTTCTCAGGATATCCCGCAACACCAATACAAAAATTAGCTTTATTATCGATATCCATCACTTCATGCAGATATTTTCCACAATTTAAATCGTTGATCTGACGAACTAAATCAATTGCAAAATTATTCCCTCCCACTTTTGGCGTAAATGACTGCTCATCTTTCATTGCATCACCACGAAGCGCCATTACATTGTTGATTCCTAAATATTGACAATCAACCAGCATGTATTCTGTCTCTTCTTGTGTAAAACCGCCGCAAAGCAAATGCGGCACAGTATCTACATTGTATTTATGTTTTATAGAAGCGCAGATTCCAAGCGTTCCCGGACGCATACGAGTTAGTTTTTTATCCAAAAGTCCGTTGCCTTTATCGATATATATGTATTCTTCACGCGAAGTGGTTACATCAATAAACGGCGGTTTAAACTCCATCAAAGGATCGATGTTATCGTATAATTCCTGAATACTTTTCCCTTTTTGAGGCGGAATAATTTCAAATGAGAATAATGTTTTTCCTTTAGCGTTTTCTATATGTTCTGTTACTTTCATTCTTAAAGTTAGGTTATGAGTTAAGTGTTTTGAATGGGTTTGTGTAAAATCTGAATCAAAAACTTAAATCAATCTTTTTATTTGTTTCCTGTTTCATGTTCCACGTTTCAAGTTGCTATAGAGAACTTGAAACCTGAACTTGAAACTAAATAACTTTTTTCGTTAATCTGCAATATTAGGGTTTAACCATTTTTGTGCGTATTCTAAAGGTACATTTCGGCGTTTAGCGTAATCTGCAACCTGATCTTCTTTTATTTTTCCAAGCCCGAAATATTTACTTTTCGGATTTCCAAAATAATATCCAGAAACCGATGATGCCGGCCACATGGCCATACTTTCTGTCAATTTAACTCCTATTTGTTTTTCAACATCCAAAAGCTTCCAAATCGTTGGTTTTTCTAAGTGATCCGGACAAGCTGGATAACCCGGCGCAGGACGGATCCCTTTATAATTTTCTTTAATCAATTCTTCGTTTGTTAAAGACTCTTCTCTATCATAACCCCAGAAATCTTTACGAACTCTTTCGTGAAGATATTCGGCGAAAGCCTCAGCAAAACGATCGGCAAGTGCTTTTACCATAATCGAATTATAATCGTCGAGGTTTTTCTCGTATTCTGCAGCCCATTCGTCTACACCAAAACCGGTTGTTACACAGAAAGCCCCCATATAATCATCGATGCCGCTTTCTTTTGGCAGAATAAAATCGGCCAAAGCAATGTTCGGGGCACCTTTTGTTTTTTGAGATTGGACTCTCAAAGTCAAAAATTTCTCTAATACTTTTCCGTTTTCATCACGCAATTCGATATCGTCATCGTCAACCTGATTACACGGAAAAATGCCATAGATTCCTTTTGCTTTTAGTTTTTTCTCTTCTAAGATTATTTTCAACATTGCCTGAGCATCTGCAAAAACAGAAGTCGCTTGTTCTCCCACAACCTCATCGGTTAAAATCGCTGGATATTTTCCATACAATTCCCAAGTCTGAAAAAATGGTGTCCAGTCGATATATGGAACTAAAACATCCAATTCTACATCAACAATTTGTGGGCCGATCACTTTTGGTTTAACTGGCGTATACTCGCTCCAATCCAATTGTAATTTATTTTTACGGGCATCTTCAATTGTCAAGAAGTTTTTATCTCTCGAGCGATTCAGAAAAGTTTCTCTAAAAGAATCATATTCTGCGCGAATATCTGCCGCGTATATTTTTCGGTTATGATCCAACAGGTTTCCTGCAACCGTTACCGCTCTCGAAGCATCGTTTACGTGAATAACCGTTTCTCTGTACTGCGGCGCGATTTTCACAGCCGTATGTGCACGAGAGGTCGTTGCTCCGCCAATCATAATCGGGATTTTTATTCCTTGTTTGTCTAGTTCTTTGGCCAGATATACCATTTCGTCAAGTGAAGGTGTAATCAATCCGCTTAAACCGATAATATCAACATTATGTTCAATCGCTGCTGCAATAATTTTTTCTGGAGGCACCATTACACCGAGATCCACAATCTCGTAATTGTTACAAGCCAAAACCACCGAAACAATGTTTTTACCAATATCGTGAACATCACCTTTTACAGTTGCCATCAGAATTTTTCCGTTTCCAGATTTGTCTCCCGCTTGTTTACTTGCTTCGATAAACGGCAGTAAATAAGCAACGGCTTTTTTCATTACACGAGCCGATTTTACTACCTGGGGCAGGAACATTTTGCCGCTTCCAAATAAATCTCCAACGACATTCATTCCTGTCATCAAATTGATTTCGATTACCTCAATTGGTTTTGTGGCTGCCAAACGTGCTTCTTCTACATCTTCTTCAATAAAAGCATCAACTCCTTTTACAAGTGAGTGCGTAATACGTTCCTGAACCGTTCCTAGACGCCATTCCTGAACCGCTTTTTCGTCGCTTTTTACTTCGCCTTTTACATTTTCTGCAAAATCCAAAAGTCTTTCTGTAGCATCGTCACGTCGGTCTAGAATTACATCTTCAACGTGTTCTAATAAATCTTTCTCAATATCATCGTAAATCGTCAACATCTCTGGGTTAACGATTCCCATTGTCATTCCGTTTTTAATCGCGTGGTACAAGAAAACCGAGTGCATGGCTTCACGAACGTGATCGTTACCTCTAAAAGAAAACGAAACGTTACTCACACCACCGCTGATATGTGCATGAGGCAGATTCTCACGAACCCATTTTGTACCTCTAAAAAAGTCAATTGCATTTAAGCGGTGTTCTTCCATTCCGGTTGCAACTGGGAAAATATTCAAATCGAAAATAATATCCTGAGGAGGAAACCCAACCTGATTCACCAAAATATCATAAGAACGCTGGCAAATCTCTATTCTTCGGTCGTAATTATCAGCCTGACCTACTTCGTCAAAAGCCATAATAATCGCCGCAGCACCGTAACGTTTGATCAATTTTGCATGATGAATAAAAGCTTCTTCTCCTTCTTTTAATGAAATAGAATTTACAACGCTTTTTCCTTGTACAACTTTTAATCCAGCCTCGATAATATCCCATTTCGAACTGTCGATCATAATCGGCACTCTCGAAATATCGGGCTCAGATGCTATCAAATTCAGGAATTTAGTCATTGCCTGAACTCCGTCCAGCATTCCCTCATCCATATTAATGTCGATAATCTGCGCTCCTCCTTCTACCTGCTGTCTTGCAATATCAAGTGCTTCGTCGTATTTCTCTTCCTTGATTAAGCGAAGGAATTTTCGTGAACCTGTTACATTCGTACGCTCTCCAATGTTTACAAAAACACTTTCGGGCGTAATAATTAATGGTTCTAATCCTGATAATACAAGGTCTCTTCTTTTTTCAGTCATTTCTTTTAAAGTTGCTAAGCTTCTGAGAGGCTTAGGTTCTAAGTTTTTATTCTTAATTTCTTTTCCTGCAAGGTTTTCAAAACCTTGTAGGTATTCTATTTTATTAATTTGGGCGTGATTCGCCGCGGCGAACCGGGCTATCCGTTGCAAGTCCTCGCACTTCCTTCGTCAGGCTGTGGGCTTTTCACTTCTATCCCTCACGCAAACTCGGTTTCAAAATATTATCTTGGTCCCGCTATATTTTCATGAACCCATTTTGCTTCTTCATGTGCTGATATTTCTCCATATTTACTGGATAGTCTACTAAATACAGTAGTAAAATCATATGGTGTGCTATCGTCAAAATATGGACCAACAACTCCTAACATCCAATCGTTTTTCGATGCCCAATGCGGTTCATAAGTTTTAAACTTAAAAACATAATAAAAAACATTATTGCCATCAAAATCAATTGTAACTTTTTCTTCCAATTCTATTTCATCTGGACAAGCATCTAATTCCGTTGGAAATTCAAGCCAATTTGCTAGATCTGTTTCCGCTCCTTTTTCAATTGTATTAAAAACATCAGGAAACAATTCTAATTTTTTATATTCTTTCAATAACTGAAATGTAATTTGTCTTGTCAATAAATCAGATGCAAAAGGAAAGACATCTTCTTTAGTAACTTCTAATCCATTGCTTAATTTTTCATAGATTGGCTTAATTCTTCCAAGTCTTATCTCATTTAATTTCTTGTTTTGTATACTAACAACTATATATCTATAAATAGCAAAAAATAAGATTGCTAAAACAATTACACCAATTACTATTAATATTATTCTCATCAATTTCTTTAAAATCTAAGTACCTGCAAGATTTTGAAACCTTACAGGAAACGTAAATATTACGCAAATACCGGCGCCACTCTCGGCTTATAATCCTTTGCAACCTCAGCCATTAATCGGATATGATCTGGTGTTGTTCCGCAGCATCCGCCGATGATATTGATTAAATTATCATCTAAATATTCTTTTATAAAAACCTGAGTTTGCTCTGGCGTTTCATCGTATTGTCCGAATGCGTTTGGCAATCCTGCATTTGGATGCGCTGAAACGTTAAACTGTGTATGCTGTGCTAATGTTTTTAAATACGGTTTCAGCAAATCGGCTCCCAAAGCGCAATTGAAACCAACACTCAATAACGGAATATGCGAAACTGAAATCAAAAACGCTTCTACTGTCTGCCCAGAAAGTGTTCTTCCTGAAGCGTCTGTAATCGTTCCTGAAACCATGATTGGAACATCAATGTTTCTTTCGTCTTTTACTTCTTCAATAGCAAAAAGTGCCGCTTTTGCGTTTAGGGTATCAAAAATGGTTTCTACTAAAAGTAAATCGCAGCCACCATCTAATAAAGCTTCAACTTGTTGTTTGTAAGCGATTCGTAAATCATCAAATGTTACCGCTCTGTATCCAGGGTCGTTTACGTCTGGTGACATACTTGCTGTACGGTTTGTAGGTCCGATTGAACCGGCTACGAAACGCGGTTTTGCTGGATTTTTGGCTGTGAATTCGTCGGCTACTTCACGGGCAATTTTTGCCGATTCGTAGTTGAGTTCATAAACCAGATCTTCCATAAAATAATCCGCCATACCGATTGTGGTTCCAGAAAAGGTGTTTGTTTCTACAATATCGGCTCCCGCTTCGTAATACGCGGCATGTACAGCACGAATCGCCTGCGGTTGTGTTAAGGATAATAAATCGTTGTTTCCTTTTAGCGGATGCGGAAAATCTTTGAAACGTTCGCCTCGAAAATCTTCTTCTGAGAAATTGTATCGCTGTAACATTGTTCCCATTGCTCCGTCGAGGATTAGGATTCTTTCTTTTATTGCTTCTTGTATTGTTGACATATTTTTTTTGCCTTTTACCACGAAGGCGCTAAGACACTAAGCTTTTTTATATTTTTTCAAATTAAACCTAACAGGTTTTAAAAACCTGTTAGGTTTGAACTCTAATCATTTTTTTAATTTGTTTTCAAAAGTTCACAATTGATGGCTTTTTAGCCCCGATGGAAGCAAATATCCTTTTATTCTGGGGTTCAGAATAAAAAGATATTGTGTACAGCGGGAACCCATGACGGCAAAAATGCGCCAATGCTTCGCTCCTTTCACTAATTAATTCAGTGAAATTTTGTTGTAATGTTGTCAGGAAAAGTTTTGAGAAATACTGTTTGTATTTGTGTTATCTATCTTAATTACTGTTTTACAGTATAAAGTAGAATTTAGCACCTTCTTTATGGTAAAGGGTTGCTAAGGTTTCATTGGGTCTATCCCTCCGCCTTTCGTGATAACTTTCAATAAAATTATGAACAGTGCAAAGTAAAGACATAAAGCCGTTAATTGCAAGTGTTTTTTAAAGTTTCTAAATGGCTAAGGTTCTGAGCTTCTAAGATTCTTTTAAAGGCGCTAAAGTTGTAAGCTGTAAAGAGGAAAGTTTAAAAAAACAAACGCTCAAACTTTTAAAAAAGTTTGAGCGTTTGTTTGATTTTTTGTTGTCCACTCAATAAATTTGAGAGTGTTGTTCTTTTGATCAGCAAGTTTGTCTAAAAACTTCTGTCCCAATTTAAAAATGTATCCATGACTTCTTTATGATCTGTAAATTCATTATCTGTCATTTTCATTTCATTGTCAATCTTTGACTTTTCTTCGAGTAGTGTTTCTTCATCCCAATTGCTCATAATAGATAATTTTTTTAATACATTCTTAAAGTTAGTATTTTATATTCGTTTTACAAACACTAAAATCATTTTTTTATTTATGTTACAAAGTTAGTCTCTCGCAGCTTCGAGACAAAGGGACTGAGTTTAAGTTAATATTAAATTATTTGAACTGCCGAGATTCTATGCCGAAAATTCGGGACTAAGCAACTAAACTGAAAAAACAAAATTCAGAAAAATACAGCCCGTGGTTTCAACTACGGCCTATGTTTATTAGATTATTTGACATGCCCTGAAGGAAGCAAAATGTTTGTAAAAACAAATTTAAACCAGCCAAAAAAAAGGCTCCAGAGGAGCGGCATTATATTCTATTTCTAACATGTCACTTCTTTTGAGTTCTAATTATGACACAATAATTTCAATGCTGCAGGCATTTATCTCTCTGGAATTCTCGTAGGATTATCCGTAAAAAAAAGCCCAGACTTTAAAAGTTTGGGCTTTACTATATTTCAATTTTATTAATTTAGAAGCTTAAACAATCGCCTTAACAACCGCTTTTGGTGCTTCTTTACGAGTTCCATCGAAACCGTCTACTCCAGAAACTGTTGTATATTTTAATACATATTTTTTACCTGGATTGATGATTCCGTACGCAGCTTGACACATTAAGGTTGCTTCGTGGAATCCGCAAAGGATTAATTTTAACTTTCCTGGATAAGTGTTTACGTCGCCAATAGCAAAGATTCCCGGAATGTTAGTTTGGTAATCTAATGCATTGTTTACTTTAATAGCATTTTTCTCGATTTCTAATCCCCAGTCGCCTATCGGACCTAATTTTGGCGTTAATCCGAAAAGCGGGATAAAATAATCTGTCTCGATTTTACGGTGTGCTCCGTTTTCTTCGATGTCTAATGATTCAACATGCTCAGCACCATTGATTCCGATTACTTCTGCCGGTGTGATCAATTTGATTTTTCCAGCTGTTTTTAATTCCTGTACTTTTTCTACAGAATCTAAAGCACCTCTAAATTCATTTCTGCGGTGAATTAAAGTTACTTCTGAAGCTACGTTTGCTAAGAAAATTGACCAGTCTAATGCTGAATCTCCTCCTCCGGCAATTACAACTCTTTTGTCTCTGAATTTCTCTGGATTTTTAATGAAGTATTTTACTCCTTTATCTTCATAAAACTCGATATCTTCTATAAGTGGTTTACGCGGCTCAAAGCTTCCTAAACCTCCTGCGATTGCAATAACAGGTGCGTGAAATTTAGTTCCTTTGTTGGAGGTCACGATAAAACTTCCGTCTTCTTGCTTTTCGATTGTTTCTGCACGTTCGCCTAAAGTAAAGCCAGGTTCAAACTGTTTGATCTGCTCTTGCAAACCATCGATTAAATCTCCTGCTAATACTTCTGGAAATCCAGGAATATCATAAATTGGTTTTTTTGGATATAACTCTGATAGTTGTCCTCCCGCTTGTGGCAAGGCATCTAGAATGTGGCATTTTAATTTTAGCAATCCTGCCTCAAAAACGGCAAATAAACCTGTTGGTCCTGCTCCAATTATAAGTATATCTGTTTTAATCATTATGGTGTTGTTTATAATCATTCTTAATAATACAAAGAAACGAATAATATATTCTATTGACAAATGATTTTTATCATTGATTTCCTTGCTCTTTTTACTCTCTATTTTTTAATGAAGAGGTAATCTCATTCATTCTTTTAACCTTTTCTTCAAAGTTTCCTTTGAGTGTTTTTCGGTATTCGTTGAGATTTTCAACCATTTGGTTGATGTCTTCCGGAATTACTTCTTCAAAAAACTCTCGCAGTCTTTTGGCTGTTGTCGGCGACTTTCCGTTGGTCGAAATGGCAATTTTTACATTTCCTTTTGTTACAATTCCGCCCAAATAATAATCGCATAAATCTGGCGTATCGGCAATATTGCAAATCAAATAACGCTTTCGGGCTAAATCGTATACTTTTTTATTGACTTCTAAATCGTCAGTACACGCAATTACCATATGCCGTTTTTTGAGCATTTTTTTCTTAAACTTCGATTCTGTTAAGGTTATCGAAGGATGTTGTTCTGCGAGCACTTTGATCTCTAAATGGAAATCTTTTGCTACAACCTCAACATTGGCGTTCGGACTTGATTTTAGCAAGAAAGAAAGCTTTTCCAGACCTACGTTCCCTCCGCCCACAATTAAAACATTTAAGTTGTGGAGTTTTAGAAATATCGGATATAATTCGTTTTGTTCCATGTTACCAATATGTTGTTCCTAAAGGAACAATTAATACTGCAAACTTCGGGTTAAAACCTGACGCTGCAAAATAGATTGTCAATCAGATGTTCCTAACGGAACATTATTATTGAAAACATTTATTTTTTTTTTCTACCGATGAATTGTTCCTAACGGAACATCTAATTTTAATGAACGGTTTCTTTCTTTGTCTACCGATGAAATGTTCCTAATGGAACATCTAATTTTGATCAATGATTTCTTTTTTTTCTACCGATGAAATGTCCTAACGGAACATCTAATTTTAATGAATGGTTTCTTTTGAAACAAACTCTTCGTAAAACCCTTTTAATTTATTGCTTTCTCTGACAACTTCTCCTAACACAATAATTGCCGGCGAGCTCAATTTTTGTTCTTTCACCACTTCAACAATCGAATCTACCGTTCCTACTCCTACTTTTTCTTCTGCCGTTGTTCCGTTTTGGATGATGGCAACCGGTAAATCCCCTTTATTTTCTTTTTGAAATAAATGAACGATTTCTGTCAATTTATGCATTCCCATTAAAATCACTACGGTTGCAGAAGATTGAGCTGCCAAAGCTACATCTGCAGATAATTCTCTGTTTGATGTTGTGCCTGTAATTGCCCAAAAGCTTTCTGAAACGCCTCTTTTTGTAATTGAAATTCCCTGACTTGCAGGAACGGCAACTACAGATGAAATTCCGGGAACAACAGTGGTTTCAATTCCGAAGCTTTCTGCAAATTCAACTTCTTCGCTTCCTCTTCCAAAAATAAACGGATCTCCGCCTTTTAATCGGACTACATTTCCATACGTCAAAGCATTATCAACTATCAGCTGATTGATTTGTTCTTGTGTGTAACTGTGGTTTCCTTTTCGTTTTCCAACAAAAATTCGGATGGCGTTTTTTGGTGCGTGTTCTAATATTTCTTCGTTTGCCAATGCATCATACAAAACCACATTCGCTTCAGCCAATGCTTTTACAGCTTTGAGCGTAAGTAAATCCGGATCACCAGGACCTGCACCAACTAAAGTTATTTTGGGTTTTATATTAAGCATTTGCTAATTCTTGTGCTCTGTATTTTTCTATGATTGCAAAAAATGCGATTCCTTCCTCGATATATTGTTTTGCAAATGCTTCGGTTGGATCATTTTGATTGATTTGATATACCAATTCTCTAAAGGTTGTCGGCAATCCAATTTTTGCGCTTTCTACAAAAACTTTATCAAATAAATCAACAATTCCAGCGTGATTGTTTGTTTTTTCGTTTTCAGAAAGTAATAATGCTTTGGCACCGTTTACAAATCCAGCATAAGCGTGATAGATTGCATCTGACCATTTTCCTTCGTCGAAAGATTCTTGTGCGAATGTTAATTTATCTTTTGCTTCTAATAATAAAGTCGCTACTAAATCGATCACAACTCCGGCACATTCTCCAACTCCTACTGCTTTTACATAATTATCCGCATTACCCCAATCCACAAAATCAGCTTCTGTTAAATTGGTTACATCTGCGAAAGGTTTTAAAATTTCATAGAAATATTTCTCTCCTTTTGCATCGTAATAGTTTAGGAATTTTTCTCCGTTTGCATTGGCATCAAAATCATTTAAAATGGTACGCAAAGCATCTGGTCCTCTACGGCTCGGAATTTTAATTACTTTGTCTGCAAAACGTCCAGCTCCATTTCCTAATCTTCCTCCACCTAACAGAACCTGCAAAGCCGGAGCAACTAGTTTTCCTGAGTTTATAGACATTCCTTGGAATCCAATTGCAGACATATTATGCTGTCCGCAGGCATTCATACAACCTGAGATTTTAATTTCAATTTCGCGGTTGTTTAAATACTGAGGATATTCTGCATTTAAAACTTTTTCTAATTCCTCAGCTATTCCGGTACTACTTGCAATCCCCAAATTACAAGTATCTGTACCCGGACAAGCTGTAATATCTGCCGTTGAATTATAACCTAAATGAACAAAGTCCAGTTTGGCTAATTCCTGATAAAAGAAAGGAAGATTCTCTTCTTTTACGTGACGTATTACAATATTTTGACGCAATGAAAAACGTAATTCGTTTGCTGCGTAATTTTTTATTAAATCTGCTAATAATCTGGCTTTATCCGTATAAAAATCTCCTAATAAAACTTTGATTCCAATGGCATAATAACCTTCTTGTTTCTGTTTGATTACATTCGATTTTTTCCAGGCTTCATAAGCTGCAGTATCTTCGATTGTAACTTGTGGAACTTGCAATAATGGTTCAGCAATTGGTCCTTCAAAAGCTGTTGTATCTATTTCGTATGTTTCAAAAGCGATGGCTTTTTTCTCTTTTTCAACCAAATCAAGAAAAACATCTTTTCCCATTTCTTTGATTAAGAATTTCATACGTGCTTTCATTCTTTTGGCACGCTCACCATATCGGTCGAAAATACGGATGATTCCTTCTGCAGTTGGAATGATTTCATTTACCGGAACAAATTCTGTAAGCAATTCGGCATGTGCCGGCTGAGATCCTAAACCTCCGCCAAACATGATTTTAAAACCTTTTTGCCCGTCTTTAATTTTCGGAATAAATCCTAAATCGTGTAAATAACTCAAAGCAGTATCTTCGTCTGAAGACGAGAACGAAATTTTGAATTTACGCCCCATTTCCTGACAAATTGGGTTTCTTAATAGATATTGAAAAAGCCCGTGCGCATAAGGTGAAACGTCAAACGGTTCGTTTACGTCAACACCAGCCAATTCGCTTCCTGTAATATTTCTAACCGTGTTTCCGCAGGCTTCACGAAGTGTAATATCGTCTTTAGCCAAATCTGCCCAAAGTTCCGGTGTTCTGTCTAGACTTACATAGTGAATCTGGATATCCTGACGCGTCGTTATGTGTAAACGTCCTGTAGAATATTCATCAGAAACCTGCGTGATACGTACTAATTGCTCACTGGTAACTTTACCATAAGGCAGTTTGATACGAATCATCTGAACGCCTTCCTGACGCTGCCCGTAAATACCACGCGCTAAACGTAAGCTGCGAAAACGCTCATCATCAATTTTTCCTCCACGGAATAAATGAATCTTTTTTTCTAATTCGATGATCTCTTTCTGAACGATCGGATTTTCTATTTCTGTTCTAAAACTTTCCATTTTCTTTTGCTTTTGGCTCTTAGCTAATAGCTAACTTTAACTTTCTTATTTGTGCTCAAGACTTAAAGTCTATTGCATTTTATCTAATAAATCCAACTCCAGCGGTGGTATTGGTTGCGGTATCAATTAAGATAAAAGCTCCGTTTGATTTATTTTCGTTATAGGCATCAAAATATAAAGGCTTGCTTAATTTGATGTTTACTTCTCCAATTTCGTTGATCGCCAATTGCGATGCCTCTTTTGTTCCAGAATAATCTGTTGAAATTGTATTTTTGATACTTTCTACTTTTGCCAGAACAGAGTTTGTGTTGTGCTGTACAATATATTTTGTTCCTGCAACCAGTTTTTTACTGTCCATCCAGCAAACGGTTGTGGTGATTTCTTTTTCAATTTTTGGAAGTTCAGATGATTTTACAATCATGTCACCTCTCGTTACATTGATATCATTTTCTAATTCGATTGTAATTGAAGATCCTGCTGCAGCTTCGTCAAATGTTTTATCGAAAAAGTGAATTTTTGATACTTTTGATTCTGTTAATGAAGGAAGAACCGTTACGGCATCTCCAACCTTAATTGAGTTTCCGTATAATTTTCCTGCGTATCCTCTAAAATCGTGGTATTCTTCTGTTTTTGGACGAATAACAGTTTGAACTGGGAAACGTGCTTTTCCTGTTTCAAAAACATCATGAGAATGCAATCCTTCTAAATGTTCTAAAACTGTCTGTCCATCATACCAAGGCATATTTTCTGATTTGTCAACCACGTTTCCGCCGTTTATAGCGCTTAACGGAATGTAACTTACGTTTTGTTCCTTGAAAGTACTTTTTGCATTTAATGCCTGAAAATCGGCTTTGATTTTATTGAAAACTTCTTCTGAATAATCCACTAAATCCATTTTGTTAATCGCTACGATTACTTCTTTTACTCTCAATAAATTATTGATAAAAAAGTGACGGTATGTCTGCTCGATCACGCCTTTTCTGGCATCAATTAAAATGATTGAAACCTGAGAAGTCGACGCTCCTGTAACCATGTTTCTGGTATATTCTACGTGCCCTGGAGTATCTGCAATAATGTAACTTTTCTTCGCAGTCGAAAAATAAATATGCGCAACGTCAATTGTGATTCCTTGTTCTCTTTCTGCTACCAATCCGTCTGTTGCCAAAGAAAAATCAAGATAATCGTAGCCTTTTTGTCTGCTGCTTTTTTCGATTGCTTCTATTTTATCTGTAGTCAATGATTTTGTATCGTACAACAATCTTCCGATCAAAGTACTTTTTCCGTCATCTACACTTCCTGCTGTTGCTATTTTTAAAACGTCCATCTTAATATTTGTTTCAGGTTTAAAGTTTCAGGTTTCATGTTCTCTCGAAACTTAAATCTGTATGTTTTTTTGAATTTTACTTTCTGTTGTTAACTTTTAACTTCTAACCAAAAATTAAAAGTACCCTTGTTGTTTTCTCTTTTCCATTGCAGCTTCAGAACGTTTGTCGTCGATTCTGGCTCCTCTTTCAGAAATGGTTGACGATCTGATTTCGCCTACCACTTCTTCGATTGTTGCAGCATAAGATTCAACTGCAGCTGTACAACTCATATCTCCAACGGTTCTGAAACGAACAATTCGTTCTTCGATTTGTTCGTCTTCTTCCTGATACACATAAGGAGAATGCGACCAGATTAAACCGTCTCTCAAAAAAACTTTTCTTTTATGTGAAAAATAGATTGATGGAATCTCGATTTGTTCTTTTTCGATATAACTCCAAACATCTAGTTCTGTCCAGTTTGAAATTGGAAAAACACGAACGTTTTGACCATTTTCAATTTTTCCATTTAAAATATCAAACAATTCAGGTCTTTGATTTTTTTCGTCCCATTGTCCGAAATCATCACGAACTGAGAAAATACGTTCTTTAGCTCTTGCTTTTTCTTCATCACGACGCGCTCCGCCAATACAGGCATCAAACTTAAATTCTTCAATTGCATCCAAAAGCGTTGTGGTCTGCAGGCTGTTTCTACTAGAATATTTTCCCGTTTCTTCAACCACTTTTCCTTCGTCAATAGCATCCTGAACGTTACGAACGATTAATTCTAATCCTAATTCTTCTACCAATTTATCTCTGAAAGCAATTGTTTCAGGGAAATTATGTCCCGTATCAACGTGCAAAAGAGGAAACGGAATCTTTGCAGGAAAAAATGCTTTTTGTGCTAAACGCACTAATGTAATAGAATCTTTTCCTCCCGAGAAAAGTAAAACTGGTTTGTCAAACTGTGAAATTACTTCTCTGAAAATATAAATTGCTTCACTCTCTAAAGCGTTTGTTTTTAATACTGAACTCATTTTGTTTTTTTGTTTGATATTTTTGTTGTGAAAAATTTTGTTTCAGGTTTAAAGTTTCAAGTTTTTCGCCTGATCTAAAATCTCCACTCTTTATTCTATAATCTCTACTCTATTCTCTGCAGAAGTCTTGTCTCTTGCTTCTTTCTTCTACTACTCTTTCTTAGCACTGTGCAAACCACACTCTTTATGGCTTGATTCCCACCACCATCTTCCAGCTCTGATGTCTTCTCCCGGAAAAATGGCTCTTGTACAAGGCGCGCAGCCGATACTTACGAAACCTTCTTTGTGCAACGCATTCTGAGGCACATTAAATTCTTTTAGATGATTTTCTACTTCTTCTAAAGTCCATTTTAATAACGGATTGAATTTGATGATTTCAAAACCTCCATCGTATTCAAACAAATTCAAATCTTGTCTGTTTTCAGATTGTTCGGCTCTTAAACCTGTAATCCAGACTACGTTTCCTGCTAAAGCTTTTCGTAATGGAACCACTTTTCGAATAAAACAGCATTCTTTTCTGTTTTCAACCGAATCATAAAAACTGTTCGGTCCTTTTGTCTGAAGTAGATTTTCTACCGCCGCAGCTTCTGGAAAATACACTTCAATCTGTTTTTTGTATTTTTTTAATGTTCTGTGAAAAACATCATACGTTTCCTGAAACAGTCTTCCTGTATCTAAAGTAAAAACCGTAATATCGATGTCATTTTTGAAGATAAAATCGGTAATTACCTGATCTTCCTGCCCAAATGAAGTCGAAAAAACAACTTGATTTGGATATTTTTCTGCCAAAAAATTTAAAGTTTCTTCTAACGAAAAATCTTTTGTTTCTTCTAATAATAATTCTACAACTTTCGCACTCATATTCTCTTTCCTTTCTAAATATATCTTTACAATAATTTAGATAATGTTTTTAAACTTAACAAGATGATTAATATTCCAACGGCAATCATCATTGGTTTTCTTTTTATTTTATTTACTAAAAAAGCCGCAATCGGCGCTGCAATTACACCCCCTGCAATCAATCCGATGATAACCTGCCAGCCATGAATTCCGCCGAAAAGCATGAACGTAATACCGCTTGCAAAGGATATCGCAAACTCGGCAGCATTAACAGAACCAATGGTGTATTTCGGATTTCTTCCTCTTCCTAGCAAAGTTGAAGTTACAATCGGACCCCAGCCTCCGCCGCCTATTGAATCCATGAAACCTCCAAAGACAGCTAAAATGCCTAATTTTTTAGTTTTCTTTTTTTCAACGTTTTTCTTCAGCGCTTTTTTAATAATAATAGCCGCCAAAATGATCATATAAACCGCAATAAAAGGCTTAATAATATCACCATCAATAAAATCAGACAATAAATAAGCTCCGGTGATTGAACCTAAAACTCCTGGAATCAACAGATGTTTTACCAATTTTTTATTGATGTTTCCAAAACGATGATGCGATAACGCAGATGCTCCCGTTGTAAACATTTCTGAAACGTGAACTGCGGTACTGCTCACAACCGGAGGTACTCCGTAAGCCAATAAAAATGACGTAGAAGTTGCTCCATAGCCCATTCCTAACGCGCCGTCTACCAATTGGGCAAAAACACCAATTAAGAAAAAAGCCAAAAGGTTTTCATCAACTCCGTGAGCTAAACCACTCCAAGAAAATTCAGCGTGATGATTATAAATTAACGTAACAACTAAACCTAATAACAAAACAACAGGTATTATAACCCATAAGTTTTCCTTTGACAAAGCATTCGCCTTTACAGTGGTATTGTTTAATTTAAGTTCATTTTCCATATTCTAGGATTTGTTTTCTGGTCTTTCAAAAAATCCATTACCCTATCGGCTTAGTAGATTACTTTGCAAATGTACTATATATTTTGAAATATCAAAAAAATAAATTTACTTTTTGCGTGAGTTATTCTCTTTTAAACCAAGATGTAAGACATTCTAAAGACGATTAGTAATTAATTTAACAAATAATACACAGCAATAGTAAGATTGTAACAAGACAATCGGATTTTGTGATTTACAAAAATACGTATTTAATCTCTACCAGATCTATAGGATAATTATAAAAATGTTGTATTTTTACGCAAATTTTTTTTATGGATTTTCAGATTGGTCTTGTAATTGCAGGTTTAGTTGTTGGATTTATTGTTGGGTTAACAGGTGTTGGAGGCGGTTCTTTAATGACTCCCATTTTATTATATTTTAATATTCCACCTACAACCGCTGTGGGAACCGATTTACTTTATGCTGCATTTACAAAAGCCGGAGGAATATTTGTACACAATAAAAAAGGCAATATCAACTGGAAGATCACAGGCTGGCTCACTTTAGGAAGTGTACCTGCTGCTTTGCTTACTTTATGGATTTTACACAGTATTAAAACAGACATCGAAACTATAAACCGAGTAATCAAACATAGTTTAGGCTGGGCGCTGTTATTTACTTCAGTTGCCATTATATTCAAACAAAAAATATTAAAATACTCGCAAAAACACGCTGGAGATAAATTCCACAGCGAAAGCACTACTCAAAACATGCTTACTATCGGGATCGGAGTTTTACTTGGGGCAACAGTAACTTTAACGTCGATTGGCGCAGGAGCTTTGGGAACTGTTACTCTGTTCTTTCTTTATCCTTTATTACCAACAGCAAAATTGGTAGGGACAGAAATCGCACATGCAGTTCCGTTAACTTTGGTCGCAGGACTTGGCCACGCTTCTATGGGAAATTTAGATTTAGGATTGTTAGGCCAATTATTAATGGGATCACTTCCAGGAATTTATATCGGAAGTATGCTTAGCGGAAAAGTTCCAGATCAGTTCCTGAGAAATGCTATCGCAGTAATGCTTTTCTTAGCTGGATATAAGTTAATTTTTTAGAATAAACATCCCCTTTACAAGGTTTCAAAACCTTGCAGGACAATTAAATACTAAAATAAAGTTCTAAAATGCAATATCTGCCAAAGAATTACTTTCTAATATTTTAAGTGTATTATCGCGTACTTCTGTCATTAAACGTCTTGCTGCACAGGTAGTTTCATCATCACAGTCGTCACATCTTTCGTAGAAATTATGGCTCGCACAAGGCAAAAGAGCTATCGGACCTTCCAGAATACGATAAACCTTAGCCATACTGATATCTTTCGGATCTTTGATAAGATAGTAACCGCCGCCTTTTCCTTTTTTGGCTCCAAGAAATCCTGAATTTCTCAAAAGCAATAAAATACTTTCCAAGAATTTAATCGAAATATGTTCACTTTTGGCAATTTCGGCAATTTGAACTGGATCATTATTTTCGCGTCTTGCTAAATAAGTCAAAGCTTTAATTCCGTATTTTGTTTTCTTTGAAAGCACTAATTATAATTTTTGATTTTAAATTGCTGATTTTAGATTTCCTTTTTCAACAACCTAATTTATTAAAAAACAAAAGTATGCTTTTTGTTTGAACTTTCACATAAGAAGAAAGTTAAATTCTACTAAATCTATCAAACTACTTCTTTTTGACCGATTAAATTGAAATCCTCAAATAATTTTACCTCTTCATCCAATTCCTTTTTATTAACTACATAGGTGTCAGAAATAGAATCATGCCATCCTCTTGATGAATTAAAAAAAGTAAAAGCTTCAAAAGGAATAAGACGGCATAAAGTTCGTATTAGAATCTTTTTAGGTTTAGGCATTAAACCATTTTCATCAACAACAATTGTTCCCGTAACAAATTTACCTAGAGATCTCCCGCAAAAAGCTTCAATCACAAAGTAATAGAGCAGTGTCAACATTATGCCGATAAGAAATACATAAAAACTATTTAAATTAAAATACCAAAATCCCGGAGCCGTAAAACCAAATGAATCCAGAATATTAATTACAAACGGCATTGCAATTCCAAATAAATAAGCCAAAATATAGGTAGCTGCATAGTCAACAACATAATTAAGAAAACGTTTACCACTTGAAGCTGTTATTCTTTCATTCAAAACATAATTAGATTCAGTCATATTTCAACTTGTTTCAAAATAATTAGATCCTTTAGATCCAAACAAAAATATAGCTTTTTCCTAAACAAGCATAAAAAAAGGTTGTTTTAACCCTAAAAAAATTACATTTAAAATCATCTGTATCATCTTGTAAAAATATATTTTTCTGGAAACACCTCATAAAAAAGACGATTTTTGATAGCGGCTTTTACTATCAAAAATCGTCTTTATATAATTTTCAGATTAAATCTAAAATCTGAATTCTAAAATCTAATATCAAGAAAGCGCTTGCTTCAAATCTGCAATTACATCTTCAACAGTTTCCAAACCAACAGAAACACGAACAAGACCTTGCGTGATTCCAACTGCCAATTGATCCTCTTCAGATAATTTACTGTGTGTTGTAGAAGCTGGATGTGTCACAATTGTTCTTGTATCACCGATATTTGCCGAAAGCGAACAAAGTTGAATTGAATTCAAAAATTTTCTTCCCGCTTCAATTCCGCCTTTAATTTCAAATGCAATAATATTCCCTCCGGCTTTCATTTGCTTTTTGGCAATTTCGTACTGCGGATGCGATTTTAAGAATGGATATTTTACACTATTTACATTCGGGTGACTTTCTAAAAATTCAGCCACTTTTAAAGCATTTTCGCAGTGTCTGTCAACACGAACGGCCAAAGTTTCTAAACTTTTAGACAAAACCCAAGCATTAAATGGCGATAAAGCCGGACCTGTATTTCTAGAAAATAAATAAATCTGTCTGATTAAATCTTCGCTTCCAACGGTAACTCCTCCTAAAACACGCCCTTGTCCGTCGATTAATTTTGTTGCAGAATGTATTACTAAATGAGCTCCAAATTTTATTGGCTGCTGCAGATAGGGTGTTGCAAAACAATTGTCTATGATTAAAATCAAATTGTGTTTTTTAGCAAGATCTCCCAACAATTGCAAGTCGATTACATCTACACCAGGATTTGTTGGTGATTCTGCGTATAATATTTTAGTATTTGGCTTAATAAAACTCTCAATAGTCTCTGGTTTGCTGATCTCAAAATAAGACGTTTCGATATTCCATTTTGGAAAATAGGTCATAAACAAAGCATGTGTTGAACCAAAAACACTGCTTGCCGAAACGATGTGATCTCCTGAATTTAATAAGGCGGCAAACGTAGAATAAACCGCTGCCATTCCGGTTGCAAAAGCATAACCAGATTCTGCACCTTCCATTTTGCAGATTTTATCTACAAACTCTGTAGTATTTGGATTGCTGAAACGGCTGTAAATATTTCTTTCTTTTTCTTCTGTAAAAGAAGCGCGCATATCTTCTGCATCCTCAAATACAAAACTTGACGATAAGTATAATGGCACCGAATGCTCTAGATACTGCGATCTTTCTAATTGTGTTCTAATGGCTTGTGTCTCAAAACCAAATTCTTCTGTATTCATTGTGTTGTTTTGTTGTTTTGTTTTTTTGTTTCAAGTTTAAAGTTTCAGGTTATCTCTGAACTTAAAATTCAAACTTTTTAGAGAGATTTTCTAATTCTCTAATTGACTAATTTTCTAATTCTTACAAAGATTCGTTGTTCAAGACAACTTTATATTTAATCGTTGCTGTTGGTTCTACTGTTTTGGCAACTGAGCAGTATTTCTCAAAAGAAAGTTGTGCTGCTTTTTTTGCTTTTTCCGGATTGATTTTTCCTTCTAAATAAAAAACCACATCGATTTCTTTAAAAGGTTTTGCTTCTTCAATCTGAACTCGTGTTCCTTCAACCTCAGCGTTAAAAGAAGTGATTTCCTGACGTTGTTTTTTCAAAATAGAAATCATATCAATAGCACTGCATCCTGCAACTCCCATTAATACTAACTCCATCGGACTTGCACCTAAATCGCTTCCGCCAAATTCGGCTCTGCTGTCAACGTCAACTACGTGCCCGCGTTCATTTTTTACTTTAAAATGAAATGCGTCGTTTACTCTGTTTAAGGTTACTTTCATTGTGTTGTTATTTTTTTGTTTTTTTTAATTCAATTTTCTGCAATCTTCTCATTTCGCTGAACAAGACTCGATAAATAGCGAGAATACGAAGTAAATTGCACTAGTAATTCCGTAAAGAATTTCTCCAAACCAAGATTAATAAATCTAAAATCTACTACCGAAACTTCGGTACTAAAATCCTGCAATCTGCAATCAAATTACTCTTTCTCAGACAATCTCAAAATATCGCCAAATACTCCTCTTGCTGTTACCGCAGAACCTGCACCAGCTCCCTGAATAACAATTGGTCTGTCTCCGTAAGATTCTGTATAAATTTCAAAGAAAGAATCAGAACCTTTTAATCCGCCTAGAGCAGTATCTGAAGGAACAGAAACTAATTTTACTTCCAAAATTCCTTTATCGTTTTGAAGATCTCCAGATAATTCTCCGATATATCTTAAAACGTGATTTGGTTCTTGATCGGCTTTTACTTTTTCGTAAATCGGATCAAATTCTTTTAATTTCGTCAAAAAGTCAGCAGCACTTCCTTCACGTAAGTGTTCTGGAATCAGGTTCTGAATTGAAATTTCTTCAAATTCATTTTGCAAATCCAATTCTCTTGCCAAGATTAAAAGTTTTCTTCCAACATCATTTCCGCATAAATCTTCACGCGGATCTGGTTCTGTATATCCGTTATCAATTGCTTCCTGTAAAACTTCACTAAACGGAACATCTTTCGCAGAAAAATTATTGAATAAATAACTCAATGTCCCTGAAAAAACTCCTTTGATTTTTGTGATGTTTTCACCAGAAAGGTGCAGCAATTTTATGGTGTCAATTAATGGCAGACCTGCACCAACATTGGTTTCATAAAGATAATTCTTTTGATTTTCTGCTAATGCTTTTCTAATTTCTTTGTAAAAACCATAACTCAATGTATTGGCTACTTTATTTGAAGAAATCAAATCGAAACTGCTTTCGATTAAAGAAATATAATTTTCTACAAATGATGCACTTGCCGTATTATCGATTGCAATTAAGTTTTCTAAATGATGTTCGTTTGCAAATGAAATAATATCATTTATGGTATAAGGTTCGCCTTTTGCTGCAATTTCGTTTTTCCAGTCTTGCGTAACCCCATACTTATTCAAAAGCAGTTTTTTAGAATTCGCAATTGCAAAAACATTTAGTTTAATTCCTTTGCGTTTTTCGATTGCCGCTGTTGATTCTAAGATTTGATTAATCAAAGTGCCACCCACTAATCCGTGACCAAAAACAGCAATATTGATCTTTTTAGAAACTCCAAAAATTTCTCCGTGAATTACGTTTAAAGCTTTATTTAATTCTTCTTTTTTAACAACCAAACTCACGTTTTTCCCCGTAACAGTATTGTTAAACAAAATCGGAACAATTTTATTTTTGATCAAAGCGGTATACGGTTTATGAAAAGTGCTCAAATCCTGCCCAATTATCGAAATTACCGATACATTATCTGTTACTGTGATTTGGTTGACATCTTTAGAATAAAAATCATTTTCAAATTCTTTTTCCAATTCTACAACCGCCGTTGTCGCTTTATCGGTTGCTACAACCAATCCGATTCCTCTTTCTGATGAACCTTGAGAAATGATGCTTACACTGATATTGTGATCTCCCATTACTTTAAAAATTCGGGCATCAACACCTGCTTTTCCAAGTAATCCTCGTCCTTCAAGATTTACAAGAGAAACATTTTCTAATACTGAAAGTGTCTTAATTCCTTCCTTTGAAGAATCTGAAGTGATTAATGTGCCGCGATTTTCATGATTAAACGTATTTAAAATACGAAGTGGAATATTCTTTTCTAACAAAGGAATTATCGTTTTCGCATGCAGAATTGTAGCTCCAAAATTGGCCAATTCATTTGCTTCATTAAACGATAAATATTCAATTTTTTTAGCATCGGCAACTAAATCAGGATTTGCAGTATAGATTCCGTCTACATGCGTAAAGTTCTGAAGTTCTTCTGCATTTAAATAATTTGCAATTAACGAAGCGGTATAGTTACTGCCGTTTCTACCTAGAGTAGTTGTGTCGTTGTTGTTGTTGGATCCAATGAAGCCTGTAACTATATTAACCGTTTCGCCGTTATGTTCTTTAAAATAATTGACAACATTTTTCTTAGAAAGCTGTTCCAAAGGCTGTGCATCGCCAAATTTAGAATCTGTTTTCAGCAATTCTCTAGAATCTACAAAGTTGGCAGGAATTCCTTTTTCTTTCAAAATCGCAGTCAGCAATCTGGCCGAAAGTAATTCTCCTTTTGACAAGATCTGATCTTTGATTTTTTTACTGTAATCACCAATTAGACTTACCCCTTCAAAAAGTTTGTCCAAAACATTAAATTCTTCAGACAAATCTACATGCGGATAATCTGAGATCTGATATTTTTTAAAATTCTCTAATAATTCTTTGTAACTGCCGTTTTTTGCCGCAATGCTTAAAATAAATTCTAATTCGTCTGTTGCATTACCGCGCGCAGAAACTACGACTGTAATTTTTTCTCCTTGATTTACTTTATCCGAAATGATAGAAACAACTTTGTTAAGTCCTTCTCCGTTTGCTAATGATTTACCTCCAAATTTTAATACTTTCATTTTATTTCTTTATTGTTTCTGCCTTAAAAATGTCGGCAAGTAAATAGTCTAATTGTTTGTACTCGATTAAAAAAGCGTCATGTCCGTGAATGGAATCAATTTCGCTGTAAAAAACATTGTCTTTAAATTTCTTTAATTCTACAAAGGTTTCTTTGTTTTCTTTGGCTGTAAAAAACAAATCTGAATTAATCCCGATGATATGAATTGAAGCCTTAGATTTTGATAATAAATTTTCAAAGTTTTCTGAATTCCTTGTGATATCGATTGTTTTAAGCAATTGATTCATAAGTTTATAAGACGACAATTGATAACGCTGCTGTAGTTTTTTTCCGTGATGTGCCAGCCAGCTTTCTATATTAAAAATTAAAAGATCTTGATTAATGGTTCTCTTAAATTTTTCTTTGAATGACTCTGGAGATCTGTAACACAGCATCGCATGAATTCGAGCATCTTCGATGGGTCTTGATGAATTGTTCAGGATTTGTTCTTGAAGAAAACAATTGGCAATCAGCCAGTCTGTGGATTTCCAATCGCTTGCAATCGGAATCAAATGTTCTGTGATATTGGGTTCTAATGCTAAGATCTCCCATGCAATACCGCCTCCTACAGAACCTCCGATAATGGCAAAAAGCTGTTGAATTTTTAAGACATTTAAACCCTCAATAAAAATTCTGGCGATATCCCTAGCCGTAAAATCATGAGGATTTTCTACAATATAATCATTGCTTCCGTTTCCAGGAATATCAAAAGCCAATATTGTATACACTCCAGTATCAATGGTTTTGCCTTCACCAATCAAATCATTCCACCAGCCATTTTCTCCGGTAACAACAGCATTTCCTGTTAAGGCATGATTTACCAAAATAACAGGCGCACTAAAAAGAGGCTGTCCTGACAAGGTAAAGCTTAGTGGTATAGAATGATAAGAAGCACCACTTTCTGTGATGAAATCTTGAATTATAATGGGATTAGGTCTATTTTCCAATTTTCAAATCTTTAAATTTTGATTTGTGTGTGGAAATATTAGAAAGAAAGTCTAGAGTATACTTACTAGAAAAAATCTTGTTGTTATCTTTCCACGTTTGGGCGTGGTAGAATGCAGCACCTTCTTCGAATTAACGAAGGGTTGCTAAGGATTCATCGGGTCTAATCCCTCCTCCTTTCTTTATAACATTTCAATACGTGTTTGAACTTAACGGTGCAAATTAACTACTAATTTATCAAACAAACAAATTTTATCGAAATTGTTTGTTCAATTTCATAAACATACTGCAGCAAAAACTATTATACGCAAAAAATTACCGAACAGGAATGCCCAGTAAAATTAAGCAGGTTTTAACCTAATTTATATCACTTCTCAATTTAAATAAAAAGTGTTTCATTTTCTTTTGAATACATCAAAAACAATAAAGAATTTGGTGCTTTTTTTTCAGCATTTTTATCAGCTTCTGCCATTCCGAATCTTGGATGATTTAATTCGTTTGCTGGCGGCGGATTGTTTCTTTTTGCTCTTCTGTTTTTCAAATTAGAAATTTTTTCTGCTAAGTAGTTCAATGTGCTCATGATAGTACGTTTTATTTTAGTTGTGTTTTTAAATCTTTATTTATCTTTTATTTTTTTGTTAAGCTGTTTCACGGAATAAAAAAACCCTTTTGGGATTTCAAATACCAAAAGGGTTTAAGTTTTTAAACTCATTATACTTTTAGTATCAACAGACGCATACGCAAATAAGCGCGACGTTAAACATCTTGTTCATCTGTAAGGATTTATTCATCTGTGACTTATGTTGTGTTTTAAAAAATTTCAGCATTTGTGTAAAAATTAAAAAGCCTCCCAAATATTTTTCGGGAGGCTTTTACTATATATTGTGTTTTCTTACAATTTTTAAGCAATAGACAACCCAGCCTCGGTTATAACCGAAATGGCACAAAACATTTTATTGACTTTTAAGTTCATTTGATTCTAGTAGTTTTTGGGTATCACAAATATGCAAATAATTTTTTTATTATACAAATGAAATTCAAGAATTTAAGTACAAAAAACGTTAATAAACTTTTTTTAACGTCTATTAACATCTTACAAAATTAAAAAATAATGATTATCGAGTAAAAAACCTACAAAAACACGGTTTTCAAAAGCTTTTCTGTATCACTCTTTCAAAGAACTTTTATCTAATATCTGCACATTTTAAAGCCAGACGGCTTCTTTATTTTTTATTTTTTCTGCAATTTTTAAAATATCTGCGATTATTCCTCTCGAAATAGCCTGCTTACAAGCCGGTGCGCTTTGAATAACAATAGGAACTGATGCGTAAGACTGGGTATAAATTTCAAAAATAGTATCCGAACCTTTTAATTGTCCAATTGGCGAATCTGCGGGTTCTGAAACCAATTTGACTTCCGCTTTGTTTTTCTCGACGTCAAATTCCCCAATATAGCGCAAAACATGATTTTCTGCTTGTGTGATTTTGACAATTTTAAAAGATTGATCTACTGCTTCTCTATTCAATATACCATTTTTCTCCAGATGCTCTTCTGTGATAAATGGCTGAATTTGAATATCAGAAAAATCAAAATCCTTACCGATTTCCCGCGTCAAAATCAGCAGTTTTCTTGCCGTATCTTTTCCAGACAAATCTTCTTTGAATGTCGAACGCATTAAACCGAGCAGACTTGCGTCTTTTAAAACAGCAGAAAACGAAACGTCTTCTGACGAAAATCGATTAAAGACATAACTCAAATTATCTGAGAAAACACCTCGGATTTTAGTGATTTTTTCTCCCGAATAATACAAATCTCTTAAAGTCTGCAAAATGGGAATTCCTGTATCTACCGAAGTTTCATACAAAAACTCTTTATCGTATTTTTTTACATTCGCCCTTAATTCTTTGTATAAATCGATCGGAAGTGTGTTTGCCTTTTTATTAACCGCTACGATATTAAATCCGTTTTGGATCAATGTATTATAGTGTTTAACCAATTCATCACTGGCGGTTGCATCTACAGCTATGAGATTTTCGAACTCATTTTCTTTCGCAAAAGCGATGACATCTTCTATTTTAAAAGGAACAGCCAATTGCCTAAAATTGGTTTCCCAGGAATAGCCTACTCCTTCTTTTTCAAAAAAAGCCACGGTAGAATTGGTTATAATAGGAAAATGAAAATCTACATTTTTATTTTCCAGAAAAAAATCCTGACTTTCGATAATCTGATTTATCAAAGTACTTCCGATATTTCCAATCCCAAAAAGGATAATGTTTATTTTAAGCTTTGACATGATTTCTACTATTTTAGTTTTAACCATATAAACGATATAAGTTCATTTAAAATCGGTGCATTTAAATACTGTTGATTAAAATGTTGCGGTAAATCTTTACAGTTAGACATACTGGAGTGAATCGCTGCAATTAGACGCACTGGTGGCGTGTCTCTACCAAATGAACTTATATCCCTTATGTGGTTTTAAATTTTATAATGATGCTTTTCATAAAAAATTACCTTTAGCGCAGAGGCTAAAGGCAATCTTTCAAACAAAAAACAAAAAAACCTAATTTTTATTGATGCTGTATTGCGATTGGGTAACACTTGCAAAAACAGCCTGAAGATCTGCTATCAAATCTTCGATATCTTCGATTCCAACAGAAAGGCGAACCAAATCTTTTGAAACTCCTGTTTCTAATTGTTCGTCATCTGTCAATTGCTGGTGTGTAGTACTCGCAGGATGAATAATCAATGATTTTGTATCGCCGATATTGGCTAATAAAGAAAACAACTTCGTCTCGTCAACTACTTTTTTGGCGGCATCAAAGCCTCCTTTTAGTCCAAAAGTTAAGACACCGCTTTGTCCTTCTGCAAGGTATTCTTTAGACAAATCATAGTATTTACTTGATTTTAGACCTGGATAATTTACCCACACGACCTCATCTTGTTTTTCTAACCATTCGGCCAATGCCAAAGCGTTTTCGCTGTGTTTTTTAATTCTGATTGGAAGTGTTTCTAATCCTTGAATAATTTGAAAAGCATTAAACGGACTCAATGCGGCACCAAAATCACGCAGCCCTTCAATTCTTACTTTTGCAATAAAAGCAGCATTTCCTAGAGCTTCATGATATACTAATCCGTGGTATCCTGCAGATGGTTCTGTAAATTCTGGGAATTTTCCGTTTGACCAGTCAAAGTTTCCAGCATCAATGACAACACCTCCTAACGAGGTACCGTTTCCAGAAATATATTTAGTTAAGGAATGAATAACAATATCGGCACCATATTTAATTGGGTTTAATAAATAGGGTGTCGCAACTGTATTGTCTACTATAAATGGCACTTTGAACGCTTTGGCTTCTGCCGAAATTGCTTTTAAGTCTAATACGTCTAATTTTGGATTCCCAAGAGATTCTACAAAGAAAGCTCTTGTATTTTCTTTTGCTGCTTTGGTGAAGTTTTCTGGTTTTGAAGGATCTACAAATGTTGTAGTGATTCCTAATCTAGGCAGGGTTACTTTTAAAAGATTATAAGTACCGCCGTACAAACTATTCGAAGCCACTATATGATCTCCAGCTTTTAAAAGCGTTAATAAAGTTGTTGAAATTGCCGATGCTCCAGAAGCGGTAACTACAGCACCGATTCCTCCTTCTAGTGCCGCAAGACGCTGTTCTAAAACATCGTTTGTTGGGTTATTCAATCTTGTATAAATAAAACCAGCTTCTGCAAGACCAAATAAATTGGCGGCATGATCGGCGTTATTAAATACATAAGATGATGTCTGATAAATAGGCACTGCTCTTGTTCCTGAATTTTTAGTAACATCGTGTCCTGCGTGAAGTGCATTGGTTGCAAATTTTTGTGTGCTCATGATTTCTTAGTTTTTTTGAATATTGTTAATTATAATAGTATATGTAATGGTTTTTGATATTGATTTTAAACGTATAAATCTTCTTCTTCAAGATTATAAAGCTGCAGCAACAATGAATTTTGACTTTGTAAATACTGCTCTTTATTTAATTCTATCTTTGCTTCTTCTGTCTCGTTTTTTTTGAGAATCTGTTCTCATTAAGTATTGAAATGCGATTGTATTTATATCTAATGTTTTCATGATTTTTAATTTTAAAGTAATGGAATAAAAAAAGCCCTTTCGGATGGCTTACCAAAAGGGCTTTATAGTTGAAACTATAACAAAGATTCGATCTTTCACTTTTGGCAGCAGCAAGGCGGGATACACATTGGCATCTTACAACACATCATCATTTTATTTACTGCTGAATTTTTCATTTTATTTTGTTTTTTATTTCACATAAGCGATATAGGTTCTTTTACATCAAGATTTCTAATCTAGTCCTATATCGTTTAAAATTTTTATTCAATTGTATAAAAAAAACCTCTGCTGTTGGGCAGAGGTTTTATTGTTATCTTGTAGACTTAGTTACTAAACAATAGCGCGCTCTGCGGATAAATCCGACATCATACAGCACATATTTTTAATAACTAAATTCATTTCTATCTTGTTTTGTTTGGCAAATGTGAGAACTTTTTTTCAATCCGCCAAACAAAAAGTGAATTATTTTCTATTACCCTATCAAAATACTATACTTCTGTTAAATTTCTGCATTAAAAAAGAAAAAAAGTTGAACTTTAATTTGCAAATCAAAATGGTTTCATACATTTGCACCCGAATACAGAGGAAAAATTTGAACTGATTGCAACCTCTTCATAATGAAACGGTTCATTATGATTGCCGGAAGATAAATTTCGGCAGTAAAAAATGCTAAAGCAGCCAACTCTCCTTTAGCCTTTTTTAGCAATTATTTTTCCTCGCTAATTTTAATTTATACAAATTTAATACATTATTATGGCTTATTTATTTACGTCAGAATCTGTTAGTGAAGGGCATCCAGACAAAGTTGCAGATCAAATTTCGGATGCATTAATTGACAACTTTTTGGCATTTGATGCTGATTCAAAAGTAGCTTGTGAAACACTCGTTACAACTGGTCAGGTGATTTTAGCAGGTGAAGTAAAATCGAATACATATCTAGATGTACAGAATATTGCACGTGACGTAATCCGTAAAATTGGATATACTAAAAGTGAATATATGTTTGAAGCAAATTCTTGTGGTATTCTTTCAGCAATTCACGAGCAGTCTGCAGACATCAACCAAGGTGTAGACAGAGCTAAGCCAGAAGAGCAAGGTGCTGGTGACCAAGGAATGATGTTTGGCTACGCTACAAACGAAACCGAAAACTACATGCCTCTTGCATTAGATTTATCTCATAAATTATTACAAGAGTTAGCTATTTTAAGACGCGAAAACAAAGAAATCACTTATTTACGTCCAGATGCTAAATCTCAGGTAACTTTAGAATACAGCGACGATAATAAACCAACTCGTATTGATGCAATTGTAATCTCTACACAACACGATGATTTTGACGAAGAGGCTGCAATGCTTGCTAAAATCAAAAAAGATATTGTTGAGATTTTGATTCCAAGAATTATCGCTAAAAATCCAGCTCACGCTCATTTATTCAACGATAAAATCAATTACCATATTAACCCAACAGGAAAATTCGTTATTGGAGGACCTCACGGAGATACTGGTTTAACAGGAAGAAAAATTATTGTTGACACTTACGGAGGTAAAGGTGCTCACGGTGGTGGTGCATTCTCTGGAAAAGACCCAAGTAAAGTTGACAGAAGTGCTGCTTATGCAACGCGTCATATCGCTAAAAACTTAGTAGCTGCTGGTGTTGCTGACGAAATCTTAGTTCAGGTTTCTTATGCAATTGGAGTTGCTGAGCCAATGGGAATTTTTATTGAAACTTACGGTACTTCTAAAGTTAATTTAACAAACGGTGAAATTGCTAAAAAAGTAGAAGCTATCTTTGATATGCGTCCTTACTTTATTGAGCAAAGATTAAAATTAAGAAATCCTATTTACAGTGAAACTGCTGCTTACGGACACATGGGACGTAAACCAGAAACGGTTACTAAAACTTTCTCTGCTCCTGGCGGAAACGAAAAAACGGTTACTGTTGAACTGTTCACATGGGAAAAACTTGATTTTGTTGACCAAGTAAAAACTGCTTTCGGATTGTAATTTAGATTATTAGACTAACTTAGATTTGTTAGACTTTTAACTAAATTATCTCAAATAAATAAAAGGCTGTCTATTCATTTAGACAGCCTTTTTTATGTGGTAAATAGAAATCCATTTTAATCCGCGTCTTTAAGAAGTAAATCCGTTTAATCTGCGTTGAATTGTAACGTTGACTAAACAGATTCGCTGTCGCGAAAACGCGGATGTAAACGGATCCTTTAATTATCGTTCCAATTGAACATTAGGCAATGTCTTCGGACGACCTGGATCGTTAGACAAAATCCATCCTGTGCGGTACATCCACTCTGTCATTTTATGGAGTTTTACGTAGTCGATGTTTTCAGATTCATCCATTGGCGTATGGTACTGACTGTGTAATACGCTTGTGTAAAAAACAGACGGAATTCCTCTTCTTGCATAAGGTAAATGGTCTGAACGGAAATAGAAATACTCTGGATGTTCTGGTCTGTCCCAAAGTTTATCTAAGTCAAATTTCGGCCCTTCGTCGTTGGCTCTTTTTGCAATGGCAACCAAATCTGAGGAGTTTTCGTGAGGTGAACTCGATCCTAATAAAGCCGCTTGATTTACGTTATTTCTTCCAATCATATCGCCGTTTAAAACTGCAATGATATCTTTTTCTGGAACTGTCGGGTGCGCTGCGTACCATCTAGATCCTAATAAACCTCTTTCTTCTGAGCCATGAAAAACAAATAAAGCGGTTCTTTTTCCTGGTTGTTTTTTATAAGCTCTGGCAATAGCCAACATTGCCACACAGGTACTGGCATTATCATCTGCACCATTGTAAATAGAATCTTGTCCGTATTTTTGGCGAACTCCATCATGATCCTGATGTCCGCTGAACAATACATATTCATTCTTTAATTTAGCATCGGTTCCTTCAATTTTTCCAACCACATTTACCGAAGGATATTTATAGGTTTCTGAAAAAACCTGCGTAGATAATGTTTCTTTAGTGTTTTTAAGGAAATCCAACTGATCGTTGTGCAGCCAGAAAACCGGCATCGTTTCTGTTAATTTATCACGAAAACCTTCAATTCCGTAAATTCCTCTGGTCATCTGCGGTTCTACCTGAGTCCAGCTTTGTTCTGCCAGCTCATCTGTAACCATGATTAATGCAGCAGCTCCTTTTTTTACCAATAAATCATAATATTTATTTCGGACTAAACCTGGGTAACGTCTGTCAAAAAGTGAAATATCATCTGCAATTCCTTCTTTAGAAGCCAAAAGCACCACTGCTTTTCCTTTTACATCTGTTTTTTCAATTTCTTGTTTTGTTGCAGCTCCTAAATAAAGTAAGGAAGCATTTACTGTTGTATTGGTTGTTTCGGCAACTAAAACTTCTTTCCAAAGTTTGTATTCTTTTTGTCCGATTTTGAATTTTGTGTTCGAAGTAACCTGATGTCTGTACATATCAAAAAACTGAAAGAAAGTACCGTCATCACCAGCAGGCGACATTCCTGCTTCTTTGGCTTTGTTTGCCAGCCACATAGATACTTTTAATTCGTCTAATGTTCCTGCTTCACGTCCGTTAAAATGATCGGCCGCCATTTGGAACATATCTGTTCTAAGATCTTTTTCAGTTATTGCCGTAACTAATGGTTTTTTTACTGCCTGCGCAAAAGCAAAGCTGCTTGTAACAAGCAAACCAAGGATCAATTTGTTTTTCATAAGTTTAAATTTAATTATTCAAACTTAATCATTTCAAAAAGAAAAACTTTGATTTTTAATAGCAAAAACTCTAAAATGCAATTGATTCTATGCACAAATGGCTGCCAATATTGACAGCCATTGCATTTTTAATAAGTATTATACTTTTAATAAGTTCCGTTTTTCATCTTTTCTAATGTCTGTCTAATATCAGCCGCAGTTAACTCATCTACTATAGTAGTCAAATATTTCACTGCCAAAGTCTGTGTTTCCAAAGCCTTTTCTTTTTGACCGTCTTTATAATACAATTGTGCCAGAGTATCCAAATAGTACGGATTGTTTTTAGTTATAATCAAACTATATTCTGACCATTTTATGGCATCTTTTATAAAGCTGGAATTGGCAGCAATTGATACTACACTCCAAGCAGCATCATTGCAAAGATTAGAATGATATTCTTTGAATACAGCCCAGCCATCGTAAGAATAACTTGAAGAAGAATCCAGATTAGAAAAAATCGTATCCAATTTTTCGATTGGACTTTCTTTTCCTGAAGCAAGCTGATTGTCAAAATAACGGCTAAATTCTTTTAAGAAAGTAGTTTTAGAACCATCATTATCTTCAATCTGACTAATAAAAGCAAAATAATTTCGATAAGCATCAAAACTTCCATTTCCTGAGCTTACTATCTTTTTATAAATTGCAACCGCTTTATCTTTGTTGATTTCTCCTGAAATTCCATCTTGAGGCACATACATATTTTGCTGTAAGGCAGAAGAAATCTCTGTGTAGATATTTCCTAGAGAATGAATTTCGCCTTCTTTAGAAATAAACTCTTGACGCTTTTCTTCAATACTTACTGCATGTTTCAACAAATAATCTATCGCCAAGAAATCGGTATCATTTAAAATTCTTTCTTCATTAAAAAGCTGTTTTGTAAATCCTTGATTTTTAATTTCTTTTACGATAGTTTCCACCAAATACATATCTGGTTTCGAATCTTTTTGATGCGCTTCAATCAGTTTTTTCCAAATTTGCGAAACCTCTTTTTTATCCAAAGCAACTTTTGTTATTGCAAAGTCTGCCTCATTACTACTTTCTGAATCATAATCATACGAAAATTCTAATGCAGACGTAAGATTAAAAGCTTTGATTAAATCTGCATCTGCAGGTTTTTTGCTTTGAATCGTTTTCTCTAGTAAAACTAAAGCATTTGTACGCTGCAACTTGCGATACAAATCTCCATAAAAACTAAACTGATATTGTTTCTCTGAAAGATTAGATTTTGCTTTTGCTAAAACATCTCCATTTCCGTTTAAAACTATAACACTTGGTTCACTTTCTATTTTATTGTTTTTGAGCCATTTTTTATCGTCTTTCCCTGTTAAATAATAATTAAAAATATCATAAACAGGATTGTATTTATCATACATATTATAAGACGCCTCTTTTTCCTGATCTTTTACAAAAGCATCAAATTCTGTTTTTGCAGCTGTATTTTTGCTGTCAGTATAAACAACCAAATATTTACTTTTAGAATCTTTTGTCGTTGTCAAGGCACTTTTTAAATTATTTTCAATTTTTAGTTTAAAGTCATACGAAGTATAATTTGGCGCTTCCACTATATAATCTGCTGGTGGTGCAACTGCAGTACTGTCAACAATTACGTCATTTCCAAAATCATCACTCAACAAAGTATTTTCTTTACCAGGATAAGTCCAATTGGTTACATTTTGAGTTTCAAGAGGTTTAATTTTTGTATTGGTTTTAGATACTATTTCTGTCTGAATATCTTTTTCATTCTTAAAAACCAACGGATTTTTCCCAGCTCTTTCTGCTATTTTTAATTCGTTTGTGTTTTTATCAAAAAATCCTGAGATATTAAGTCCGTTCATAAGATTCGGTTCGTATTTGATACTTATTTCGCCTACATCTTTTGGAATCTCATATTTAGCAACCGTAGTTTTAACATCATAATAACCTTCGTTTACCAAATACAAATAATCTGTACGCTCAATTTCAAAATCCAATGTTTCCTTTTCAAAATTAGGATCTACTTGACTCTGAATATCCATCAATTTTTTATACGTAACTGCCTCAGAACCTTTTTGAGTTCCGATGTAGGTCGAATAATAAGACGGATTTAAATATTTAATTTTAATTTTCTTTGGATTTTTCTCGCGTTTAAATTGCAGATCAAAACCATTATCGGTTTCTTTTTTATTTACAAACAACAACGAATCGCCTTTAATTTGATATTCTCCAGAATAAAAAACCAATTCAAATTTATTGTCTTCGAGCAGATTCAATTTAATCTGTTCTCCTTTTGCAGTTGAAAGATAAGATCCTTTTTCAATGTTTTTTGTTTGCGAAAAAGAAGAAAAAACAACACTAAAAAAAATGGAAAAGCTCCATATATAATTGCGCATTACTATATTTTTTTGGCGGTTAATAACGACTGTAAAGATATTTCTTTCGAATCAAAAACCACCAACAAAAACAATAAATGTAATCAAAATACTATAAGTTATATTTCATCGAAAATATAATATATCTCGGCTGTACAGTGTATTGAGAAACACGTGTAGAGAACTGTGTAAAGTTGTCGTCATTAAGATATCTCGTATTCAATAAATTGGTTGCCGATACTTTATATTCCCATTTACTGTCTTTTTTCTGATAGATTAAACTAGCGCTCAAGAAGTCGTATTCGTTATCAACCGATTTGTTTCCGTTATAATAATGGTAAAATTCATATTCTGAAACGAATGAAAAACTATTTAGAAAATAATAATCCAAACGCGCAAAAGGCTTATCAGTATAAAAAGTAGAGCCGCTGTATTTGTTAACCAAAAGATTATAACCAAACTCGATATTCGGAAGGTTTTTGTAATTTGTAGAAGCTTTAATCGTGTAATTTTGAACGAAACTTTCTGTTGTTGTCAGTTCTTCGTTCTGAATGTTATTGAATTTTGACCAATTAATACTTGCACTTACTGAGGCTTTGTAATTTTTTAAGAAAGAACGACCATAAGTTCCCATTCCGATGAAACTTTCGTCTGCCAAATTAGAATTGTACGGAACAGAAGTTTGATTAATACCGTCAAAATCAGCTTTCGTTTTTACCGCATCTACTTTTCTGGTGTAAGTTGCATTGGCAAAAATGTTCTCAAAATTGAACATATTGTATTTAAAATAACGAAGTGTATGCACTTGTGAGGTTGCATTTTCTAAAAATCGATTTCCGTGGAATAAACTGCTGTAATCGGACAAAACTTTGCCTGCTGCCAATTGATTAATATCTGTAAAATCGTTTGTTAGGGAGAAATTATAAGTTAAAGTTTCTGATTTTTTGATTTGATATAAAGCAAAAAAATCAGGAAGCACTTTTACAAAATTCTGTGAATAATCCGTTCCCAGCTGCGAATTTGTCATTTGATACGTATGCAGACTTACTCCGGGAGTCAAGGTAAATTTTCCAGTTAGTATTTTATAATGAAAGCCTAAAAAAGCATCATTAAAATTATAATTTACATCATTGTTATTTTCAGGATCATTAAGATCATTTCGATCTCCGTTATCCAAAATCTGGAAAATATGCGAATTAAAATTCTGATGCGAATAAGTATTTCCTATCGTGATGTTGATATTACTTTTTGGGGTAACCATATAATAATAGTCCAATTTAGCATCGACTTTATTGGTTTTTACAAAACGGTCTTGATTTAAATCATTTCGCTGTTGACCAAGGGTATAACCCGCCAAATTAAAAGGAAGTGTTCTTAAATTGGCATTGTAAAAAGGATTTTCGTCCTGATACAAATGCTGCATTTCAAAAGCAAAAATATTTTTACTGTTTTTGGTGTAATACAAATTCAGATTCTGATTGATAGAAGTCGGATCTTGTTTTTTAGTTGTAAAAATAGTTTCCGAATTGGCAATGTTTTGAACCACTTGTTCTCTAAGTAAATCAGAGTCTTCGTCTTGTTTTGATAATTTGGTCAAAACATCATAATCAAACTGAAATTTATCATTTGGCTTGTAAGTAGAACTTAGTTTAAAAAGTCCTAAATTATTCTTTTGATGCGTCAATTCGTCTCTTTTCTGCTGATCTCCAGAGTCTAGAATTGTAGTCTGCGACTTAGTTTCTAAATCGGTTTTTGACGAAGAAAGAATTCCGAAACCGCTCAAAGTCCAAGCTTTTGTTGGTGAATACGAAAAATTTGTTGCTCCAAATTTGGTTTCAATCTCTTTCGCACGATTGTTTCTCAGTAAAGAAATTCCAAGATCATTTGATGAAACATTAAAGTTGCTCCCGCCCTTTTTCATCATATTCTTAAAGCCGCCCGTAAACTTAAAATAATCCTGAGCCGTTAAAGGGAGTTCACCAATATTATTAAAATTGGTAATCAAGTTAATGCTGTATTTCGGGCTGTAGTAAAACAATTTAGGGTTAATGATATAACGGCTGTCTAATTCTGCAACTCCAATTCCTGCGGTTACATCTCCAAACCAAAAGTTCTTTTTACCTTCTTTCAGCTTAATGTTCATTGCCACATTTTCCTGATCATTTTCTAAGCCTTTTAGCTGGCTTATTTCATTAAAATTTCGCAGTACCTGAACTTTATCAATAGCGTCTGCGGGAATATTTTTGACTCCGAGTTTGGTATCTCCGTCAAAAAAATCTTTTCCTTCCACCATTAATTTAGATACCTTTTTTCCTTCTACTTCTATTTCTCCATCAGCATTTACCTCAACTCCGGGCAGTTTTTTTAAGACATCTTCTAATTTTCTCTCTGTTCCGGTTTTAAAAGAATCTGCGTTGTAAACTATAGTATCGCCTTTTATAGAAACTGGCATTTCGCGTACAATTTCTACGCCTTCCAATTCAATTCCCAAACCATCCAGAACAATATTCTGAACCATATTTTGAGATTGAGTAGCCACTTGCATTTCTTTAGACTTCATTCCAAGATAACTTACCTTGATGGTGTAAGAAGTATTTGGTTTTAAAGTGAGCTGAAATTTACCTTTATCATTCGTAATTCCGTATGAATCCATTGCTTTTGTTGCATTGTTCACTGCCATAATATTGGCCATTTCCAACGGATTTTTTTGCTCGTCCTGAATGACACCATCCAAACGAACACTTTGAGCAAAAGAAATCGAGGTCATTAATAAAATGACAAAAACAAAAATATTTTTCATGGGAAAAATCTAAAAGATAAATTCTAAAAATTAACGTCTAATCATTACTGGCCCACCGCCTGGTCCACCTTCACGACCTCTATTCATTTCTCTAAATTCTTCCATCTTTTTGATTACCGTTTCGTCGTAATCTTTCTGAGAAATAACTTTTCCTTTTTTAGACGCTTTGATTTCGACTTTATCTTTGGAGTTAAGAACGATTTTAGAACATAAAATGGTCGTTCTTCCATCATTTACTTCCAAAATCAAGCCTGGCAGTCCCCAATAATTTTCTGGACCTTGATTGATTGGGATTTCTGGCGAATACCAAGCTGTTATGACGATTTCTTTTGGCAATTCGAAGTTATCCTGAAAATTAGTTTTGGTTTCTCCAGAAGTTTTCTTTTCGTCTTCTTTTTTGTTATCTGTTTTTTTATCGTCGTTATTTTTAGGTCTTAAATTTCTAAAATCAGTTTTGCTGGCTTCCTTTACCGCCGTGGCTTTATAGCAGGTGTAACCGCCAATTTGTTTGGTTTCCTGTTCTAATTTCCAATTTAATTTTGGCAGTGAATCAACAACTAGGAATTCTTTTCCCATAAACTCTTTATCTACCGTATAAGTTTTGGATTTTACATCTTTATAAAAAGTGCCTCCGCCTCCCATAAAAGAGTTCATCATAATACGCATACCGCCTTGCTGGCCTGGAGCATCTAATTTCTCTTCTTCTTTATAAATAGAAGCCGATTTATCGAAGTTTAGAATGAATGTTTTTTCCAGCATTTGTTTCATACGCTCTTCCATATTCTTTTGCATTTCTGGAGTAATATCACGGTTTGTGCGCATTCCTTCCAGTTTTGGAGCCTGTGTTTTTGACTCGTACACAGCCATTCCTTGAAAGTCTTTTTGAGCTTGCAGCTGTGTACAAACAAGCATCAAAATCATATAAAAAAATATTTTCTTCATTTTATTTTCTTTAAAAGTGAGTAAATTAGAGAAACTTACACTCAAATGTATTATTATTTTTAAAATCTGAAAAATTAAATATATCAATACCTTTAGAGCATAGACAAAACTGCTTATTTATTAGACTATTACATTAAAAAAAGGTTTAAAAATACTACAGATCATTTTAATCTCAGTTTTTTGTAATTTAGTCCTCTTGAAAACCGCCTCTAATGAGTAAAAATACGTTACTTCTATTCTTATTTTTCTTTAGTACCTCGATCGCCGGGCATGCACAAAATTTAACGCTGGAACCCGTTTTAATTTCGAAGCAGCCTAACAATGCAGCCGTTTTTTTAGGATATGATGCTTTTGGATATTCTTATCAGATAGAAAATAATGTATTTAGTAAAATTAAAGGAAAAGAGATCTTCGAATACAAAAATGTTTCGTTGGGAAAAATCACAAAAGTCGATTTACAAAATCCTTTAAAAATGGTTTTGTTTTATGAAGATTTTAATAGCGTTGTTCTTTTAGATAATCAGCTGAATAAGGTTACTGAAATCAATTTTTCTCAGAGTCCCACTCCAATTGTGGTTTCTGCTATCGGAATGTCAACCCAAAATCAACTTTGGATTTATAATACCTTAAATCAACAAATTGGTCTTTTTGAATATTTAAAAAACGAATACAAAACAGTGTCTATTCCGCTGACAGAACAGATCAAATACTACCAAACCGATTTCAATACTTTTTATTGGATTGATAAAAAATACAATTGGTATTCGTGCACAATTTTTGGAAAAATAAGCTCGCTTGGCAAGGTTCCGGCGTTTGACAAAATCCAGATCATCAACAGCTCAAAATACGTTTTCAGCAAAGATAATAAGCTGTTTATGAATGAGATTAACAAATCTGGCGGAGCGGCTGTTTCTGAAATTAAAATTTTAGAAAAAACCTTTGATAATTTTGATTGCAAAGAACAAATTTTATCTATTTTTACAGCTGCAGAAATTTCAAATTATAAAATCGTAACACCGTAATGCACATAGCAATAGCAGGAAATATAGGCGCAGGAAAAACCACTCTTACCAAATTATTAGCCAAACATTTTAAATGGGAACCTCATTATGAAGATGTAGTTGATAATCCGTATTTGGATGATTTTTACCACCAAATGGAGCGCTGGTCTTTTAACCTTCAGATTTATTTCTTGAACAGCCGTTTTCGTCAAGTGCAGCAAATTCGCGAAAGCGGTAAAAAAATCATTCAGGACAGAACAATTTATGAAGATGCTTACATCTTTGCTCCCAATTTGTATTCTATGGGATTAATGACAAGCCGCGATTTTGATAATTATACTTCTTTGTTTGAATTAATGGAATTGTTGGTAAAACCACCCGATTTATTAATTTATTTAAGAAGTTCTATCCCTAATCTTGTCGGCCAGATTCACAAACGCGGCCGAGAATACGAAAACTCTATCTCTATTGATTATTTAAGCCGACTGAACGAAAGATACGAGGCTTGGATTCAGACTTACACCAAAGGAAAATTATTGATTATTGATGTCGATAACATTAATTTTGTTGATAATCCAGAAGATTTAGGCGATATCATCAGTAGAATTGACGCCGAATTGAATGGGTTGTTTTAAAACACCGATTTCACGAATTTACACGAAATAAAAAAATACCTCTAAATAAATATTTAGAGGTATTTTTTTTAAAAGCCTTTGGCAAAACTTAAGACCAAAGCTGCAATAGCTTTACTTAACAAAACAACCACAATCGTTGTCATTTCGACGAAGGAGAAAAATGCGAAAAGAACTTTAAACTTCAGTTTTACCAAAGTTCTTTACATTTTTAGTTTTATACTTTGACAAAGCTATTATTTCGCAGCTTCAACTTTTGCTAAAACTTCTGCTTCGGTTCCTTCAAAAACTTCCGTCGTTGTTTTGCCATTTTCAGTTTTAGTCACTGTTCCGGTCGTTTTTCCGTTTATGTTTTTAACCTCAACTTTTACAGTTGATTTATTCTCGTATTTTGAAGTATCAAAACAATCTGTTTTTTGATATTTTCCTGTTGTATCAAAATGAGCCAGACATTTAGCCGTTTCTTCTTCGGTACAGCCTTTTTCTTTACACATTTTAATACACTCTTCTTTGGTCATTCCCGACATATCGCCGCATTTAGAAATTCCAGCATGCATTTCAGTTTTAGAACAGCAGGAAGCTTTGCTTGCAATGTTTGACGGAGCACCATGTCCTTCTCCTAAAATTGGCGCAATAACCAATCCTATCAAGCAAGTTAATTTAATTAAAATGTTCATAGATGGCCCAGAAGTATCCTTAAACGGATCTCCAACGGTATCTCCTGTAACAGCAGCTTTATGCGCATCTGAACCTTTATAGGTCATTTCGCCGTTGATCATTACTCCTGCTTCAAAAGATTTTTTAGCATTATCCCATGCTCCGCCGGCATTGTTCTGAAAAACTGCCCAAAGTACACCAGAAACGGTAACTCCTGCCATATAGCCTCCTAACATTTCTGCAATCAATTGATTGTTATCTCCGTAAACTAATTTTCCTATCAAAACAATTACGATTGGAAAACCAATTGTCAAAATCCCTGGAAGCATCATTTCGCGTAAAGCTGCTTTTGTAGAAATCTCAACACATTTTCCATATTCTGGTTTTCCAGTTCCTTCCATAATTCCAGGAATTTCTTTGAACTGGCGGCGTACTTCGTAAACCATATCCATCGCTGCTTTTCCAACAGAATTCATCGCCAAAGCAGAAAAAACCACCGGAATCATGCCGCCGACAAATAACATCGCCAAAACTGGTGCTTTAAAAATATTAATTCCGTCAATTCCTGTAAAAGTTACATAAGCCGCAAATAATGCTAATGAAGTTAGAGCTGCAGAAGCTATTGCAAAACCTTTTCCTGTTGCTGCGGTTGTGTTTCCAACAGAATCTAAAATATCGGTTCTCGTACGCACTTCTTTTGGTAATTCGCTCATTTCTGCAATTCCTCCAGCATTATCAGAAATTGGCCCGAAAGCATCAATTGCTAATTGCATTGCCGTAGTTGCCATCATTGCTGAAGCCGCTAAAGCCACTCCATAAAACCCTGCCAAAGCATACGAAATCCAGATTGCTCCAGCGAACAATAACACCGTTGGAAAAGTCGAAATCATTCCGGTTGCCAAACCGGCAATTACGTTTGTTCCTGCTCCCGTTGATGATTTTTGAACAATTGCCAATACTGGTTTTGTCCCTAATCCTGTATAATATTCTGTTACTGACGAAATAGCACCACCAACAACTAATCCTACCAAAGTAGCATAGAAAACTCGCAATGAAGAAATAGCTTTTGATCCTTCACCAAAAAAACTCATCTGCATTGTCTCCGGCAGCATGTATTGTACTAAAAAGAAACACGCAACAGCAGTTAAAACAATCGAAACCCAGTTTCCTATATTTAATGCTTTCTGCACTTGTGCTTCTTTTGCATTGTCATCTGAGATTTTTACTAAAAGTGTCCCAATAATGGAGAAAATAATTCCGAAACCGGCAATTGCCATTGGAAGTAAAATTGGACCAATTCCGCCAAACGCATCATTGATACTTCCTCCCATATCTTTAATCACATAATTTCCTAATACCATTGCAGCTAAAACGGTTGCTACATAAGACCCAAACAAATCGGCTCCCATACCCGCAACGTCTCCTACGTTATCTCCTACGTTATCAGCAATTGTTGCCGGATTACGAGGATCGTCTTCTGGAATTCCAGCTTCTACTTTACCCACTAAATCGGCACCAACATCGGCTGCTTTTGTATAGATTCCACCTCCAACTCTGGCAAACAATGCAATTGATTCCGCACCAAGCGAAAATCCAGCTAATGTTTCCAAAACCACTGTCATTGTTTCGGTATCTTTCCAAACTCCATCAGAAAAAAGATTAAAGAAAATGATAAAGAAAGCTGTTAAACCCAAAACGGCTAAACCAGCAACTCCTAAACCCATTACGGTTCCGCCTCCAAAAGAAACTTTTAAGGCTTGTGGCAGACTTGTACGCGCTGCCTGAGTAGTTCTAACGTTTGTTTTGGTTGCTATTTTCATTCCTATATTTCCTGCATAAGCCGAAAATAATGCTCCAAAAATAAATGCAATTACGATTAATAAATGTGTTTTTACACCTGGAATAAAAGTAATTCCTGCCAAGGCTAAACTGGCGATAATTACAAATATGGTTAATAATTTATATTCTGCTTTTAAAAAGGCTAAGGCTCCTTCGTAGATGTAATCTGAAATCTCTTTCATCTTGCCATCACCAGCATCTTGTTTTAAAACCCAAGTCCTTTTTATTCCCATGAAAAGTAATCCCAAAACTGCCATAACAATAGGCAGGTAAATCATAAATGTATTCATAATAATTTAATGGTTTTGATTAATAGTCAACAAACTAACAAAACGAATTTAAACAAAAAAGCAATACTCCTGACGGCAGTATTGCTTTTTTTATAATAGAATACGGTAAAAATTATCTAATACTAAATAATCCTTCTGGTTTATTTTCAATATCATCAAAACGTTTTGTACACTCGGCAATAATTGCATAAGCCTCGTTAACGTCTCCCCATCCTTCTACATCAACTTTTTTATTTTCAAGATCTTTGTATACTTGGAAGAAGTGTTCAATTTCTTTTACTAAGTGAGGGTTAATATCTGAAAGGTCGTTTAATGAATTCCAAATTGGATCTGAAACTGGTACGCAGATAATTTTCTCATCTGGTCCTTTATCATCTGCCATATGGAAAACACCAATTGGCTTAACTTCCATAACACATCCAGGAAAAGTTGGTTCGTTTACTAAAACCAATACATCAAGAGGATCACCGTCAAGAGCTAAAGTTTCTGGAATAAATCCGTAATCTGCTGGGTACATCATTGAAGAGAATAACATTCTGTCGAAACGCATTCTTTTAATTTCAAAATCGTACTCGTATTTATTTCTGCTTCCTCTTGGTATTTCGATTAATACATCGAAAGTCGTTAATTTGTCTGCGGTCATTTTTGTTTTTTATTGTTTCTATAATTTCGGTTGCAAAAATAACTAAAGAATCCCTTTTTACAATAAAAAAAGTACATTAATCTATGTATTTTATTCATTAATTAATATACTTTTCTTTTTATATAACAGACACTTAATATGTAATTTTCCTGTTTCGCTTTGTTAAGTAATGGTGCCAGAGTAAATATGTGGCATAAGATCGGTACGGACTCCATTCGTCAGCAAACTTTTCCATCTCCACTTTATCATGAATATCAAACAATTCTTTTATTGTATTCACTACTGCTATATCCCCTAGCGGAATCAAATCGGGCTCTTGAAGACAGAACATTAAATAGATGTCAATCGTCCAATTTCCGATGCCTTTTAATTTTATTAATTCTTCCCGAACTTGCTTTGCCGATTTTGAAGCTAAACCGTCGATATCCAATTCTTTGTTTAAAACCGCTTCCGCTAAAACTTTAATGTATTTTGTTTTCTGACGGCTGACGCCAAGATTTCGATATTCCTCGTCAGACAAAACCGCCATGTTTTCTGGATCGCAGACAGTATACGCTTTTATTTTTATGAAAGTGGCTTTCGCAGAATCTATAGAAACCTGCTGTTCCAGAATTAATAAAACTAAAGTTTCAAAACCCTGCGGGCGCTTCGGAATCTGCGGCAATCCATATCTTTCAATAATTTCTTTGAAGATTCTATTTTTGTATGAAAGAAAATCGATGGCTTCCTGCATGGTTTTTACTTTGAAATCTATTCAAAATTAAATAAAAAGAATTTAGTTAGCAGTGGATAAAGTTTTTTCACACAGATTTTTCAGATTTAAACAGAAATTAAAATATGCTCTTATCTGCTTAAATCTGCGGGAAACAGAATATTACGCATAAAAAAAGCCGCAAAGATTGACCTTTGCGACTTTGTAACTTTAAATCTTTGCACCTTATATAATTTAGAAATAAAACCCGAAAGATCCTTTTATAGCAAATTTATGTGCATCTGGCATGTCTAAATAATTTCCTCTCCAAGAGAAATCAAGGCGGAATACTTTGAAGATATTTCCAATTCCCGCGTTATATTCCCAATATACTTTTTCTGGTGCATTATAAGGTAATCCCGATGCATTTATGGCGCGATTAGCTTCAGAAATTGTTCCATGAACTGCTCTAACTCCAATAAATTCTCTCCAATTTAGTTTTCTCATGAATGGAATTCTGGCAAACAATCTTCCTCCAAAATCATGATTCCATTGCAGGGTTGTATATTGATCAGTAACAAACTCGTAGAAGTTTAAGTTACTAAAGGTATTTTCTATCGTGAAGTAAGTCTGGTTACCTGGAATAACACTCATTAATCCTAACGGAATTGTTCCGAATGTTTTTCCTGTTTCTACAATGATATTACTGCGTCCTAAAGGCCCAATTATGATAGGCTGTTTGTAGAAAACCTGAATTTTTTCATAAGCAAAATCACTGTCCAAAACTCCCTTAAGTCCGTAACTAAAGTTCACAAAGAAATGACTGAACGGACTGTCTACTAAATCTCTCTCAACTCCATAACCAATAGTTTTACGGTTTGGCATATACTCAAACTGAATATTGGCTTCTGTTTGTTTTACATCGCTTTTAATAACTCCCAAAGGATTTGCAACAGTTGGCAAAGTTGTATAATAATCTAAACTAAATGTTGGTGAAGCCGATTCTAAAGTTCGGTATGAAAAGCCTGCAGAAACAATAAAATTCTTTTTAGGCTCCATTTCGATAGAAACATTGCTTAGATTGATATTGGTTAATTTTCCGTTGCTTCCTGTCGTAAACAATGCTGACGAGGCGAAACTTCGTCCTAAGATATCGTTTGTCGTTGTTAAACTAGCTCCAATCTGTTCAATATCACGTCTGTTTCCTCCAGAAATAATCAAACGATTTTTCTTGTCCAGCATCCATTTTCCTGAAACTCCGTATTTGAATTTACTATCATCAAATCCATAAGCCGTATAGGCTTGCAAACGCCAAGGGTCATTTGGTCCAAAATAAGTTCTTCCTCCTACTCTCAATCGTAAACCTTCGACCTCATTATATCCAAAAGTCGAAAATATAGGTCCAAAATCGAAGTTTTTAAATTCTATATAACCGCTTCCTAAAATAGAGACGAGACTGTATAATTGTTTAAAACGCTTGACTGTTTGCAGCGTATCAAGCATTTTATAAATACCCGCTTCGTCTTTGTTTAATTTCTCAAAACGATTTTCTTCCCAGAATTCAGGAGGGCGGTCATAGACAGCATTATCTATAAAATTGACTTCTTCTTTATAAAACTTCTCTGGTTTCTGAATATTAAATTTATGTCCGCGGTATAAAGTCGTTCGTTTTCCGTAAACCCCTTTTGATTTTTCTTTTTTGTTTAAAGCAAAATCAGACATCATGTAATCACGTGTCAAAAGGAAAACTGAATCGTTTTCTACTTCAAACTCCTGTTCGATATAAATATCTTTTACCCAGTTAATATTGGCGCTTTTGGTAACGCCCATATTGATTTTTTTAATGGCAAAAGTGGTGTCGTTTACCCAGAAATCTCCTTTAAAAGTTAATTCGTTTTTACGTCTTGGGTAAAAAACAATATTATAACACCATTTTTTATCTACAAATGCACTGTCTTTTAAAACATAATTATAAACATCAATTCCGGTTCTGGAAAGCGGGCTTGTAAAACTTTTATCAAAAAATTTAAGGTGGTTATCGTAAATATTATAATCGGAATAAAGGTCTTTTACAAAAGATAAAATCTGCTGATTTCCGTTAAAACCAGACATTTTATTTCCTGTAATATTTTCTTTAACCTTCTTTAATTTATTATCTCCGTAAACATCATAAACAGATTCGTTAATAAAAATCGGCAGATAGGTTTTTCCTGTTACATCAGAAGTATCAACATGATTAAAAACAAACTCCATTCCTTTGAAGAGCTTGTTTTTCATAAAAGCACTATCAATCGTGTTCATATCAAACTCGACTTTTTCGTACTTCTGCATTTGATATTGATTGAACTGATACAATCCGTTTTTACGTTTTCTTTCCCAGATTTTTCTCAAAATATCCAAAGCAGGATTATTTTTCTTAGAAGTTTTTCCTGTAAAAATTACCACCTCACTCAGTGCTTCGGCTTCGCCTAATACTATTTTAAAGTTGTAATTTACCGCCTTGTCCAATGGAACTTCTTTGTCTGAAAATCCAGCCGAAGTAACCAATAATGCAGTATAAGTATCTGGAGCTTCAAGATAAAAACGTCCGTCTTCATTAGAAACAATTCCAATGTTTGAACCTTTAAAAACTACATTTGCAAAAGGCACAGGCTGATTTGATTTATCTAAAACAATTCCACTCACTTTCGTTTGTGCAGCAGCAATAATCGAAAATGCGAATACAAAAAATAGGCTGAGTAAAATTATTCTTTTCATCATCTGGGCAAAAAAAAACTTCATCAATTAACCATGAATGATGAAGTTTTGTGAGTATTTTAAATGTATGTTATTTGTACAATACTTTTTTAACTGCTTTTACTACATCACCTGCATTTGGCAGCCAGTCTTTTAATAATACTGGAGAATAAGGCGCAGGAGTATCTGCAGTTGTAATACGCTGAATTGGAGCATCTAAGAAATCAAAAGCTTGTTCTTGTACGATATAAGTGATTTCAGATGAAATACTTGCAAACGGCCAAGCTTCTTCTAAGATTACTAAACGATTTGTTTTCTTAACAGAAGTTAAAATCGCATCTTTATCCATCGGACGTACAGTTCTTAAGTCGATAATCTCACAAGAGATCCCTTCTTTAGCTAATTCGTCAGCAGCAATGAAAGCTTCTTTGATAATTTTTCCAAAAGAAACGATTGTTACATCTTTTCCTTCACGTTTAATATCAGCAACTCCCAACGGAATTGTATATTCTCCGTCTGGCACTTCTCCTTTATCACCGTACATTTGCTCAGATTCCATGAAAATTACAGGATCGTTATCACGAATAGCAGATTTCAAAAGTCCTTTTGCATCGTATGGAGTCGAAGGCACAACAACTTTAAGACCTGGAGTATTTGCAAACCAGTTTTCTAAAGCTTGAGAGTGAGTTGCTCCTAATTGACCAGCAGAAGCTGTTGGTCCGCGGAAAACGATAGGCACATTAAATTGTCCTCCTGTCATTTGACGCATTTTAGCAGCATTATTTATAATTTGATCAATACCAACAAGACAAAAGTTAAATGTCATATACTCTACAATCGGTCTGTTTCCGTTCATTGCAGAACCTACTGCAATTCCTGTAAATCCAAGCTCGGCAATTGGAGTATCAATTACTCTTTTTTCACCAAACTCAGCAAGCATTCCTTTTGAAGCTTTGTATGCTCCATTGTATTCTGCAACTTCTTCGCCCATTAAATATATGGATTCATCGTGACGCATTTCTTCGCTCATCGCTTCACAAATGGCCTCTCTAAATTGTATTGTTCTCATATTTATATTGTATGTTGAATTTTCTGAAGAGCAAAAATAAATATTTTAAATAACTTAAAAGCATAAATTGAATTTAAAATCGCACTATCTTCAATCTGTCTTTCGGTTTTAGCTTTTCAGAGTTTATTATATCATTTACGAAATCGATATAATAGCGTAAAATTCACACTTAAAATGTATCTAAATTATTTTTTAGACAAACTTTGGTTTATTTGTTTAATTCTTGCTGCTTTGGAATTCTGGTATTAAAACGGAAAAACTACAAATTTAGTATTTGTCGTACAAAATTTTAAACCTTAACAAATCGCTCTTATTACAAAATTCCTAATAATCAGGCAAAATGAGTGCTTTTTTATTTTGAGATTCCGATGAAAATCATTCAAAATCACATAATCTGCGAAATCGTAATAGTTTTAAAAAATATTATGCATGCATAGTATAATTATTCCAAATTAAATTCTAAATTTGTAAAAGCATATTATAAATTCAAAATATATACTTATGAAAATACTAGTTTGCATCAGCCACGTGCCTGATACTACTTCAAAAATTAACTTTACAAACGGTGATTCAGAATTTGATACAGCCGGCGTACAATATGTGATTAATCCTAACGACGAATTTGGCCTTACACGTGCAATCTGGTTTCAAGAACAACAAGGTGCCAATGTTACTGTTGTAAATGTTGGCGGTCCTGATACTGAACCAACCCTTCGTAAAGCGCTTGCAATTGGCGCAAACGAAGCTATTCGTGTAAACGCAAACCCAACTGACGGATTTTTTGTAGCAAAACAATTGGCAGAAGTAATCAAAAACGGCGGTTATGATTTAGTAATTGCAGGTAAAGAATCTTTGGATTACAATGGCGGAATGGTTCCTGGAATGATTGCTGGAATTTTAGGTTCTAACTTTTTAAATTCTTGCACAAGCTTAACTGTTGACGGAACTAATGTAAAAGCGGTTCGTGAGATTGACGGCGGAAAAGAAACTGTAAGCACTTCTCTTCCATTAATTATCGGAGCTCAAAAAGGTCTTGTTGAAGAAAAAGATTTGAGAATCCCGAACATGAGAGGCATTATGACTGCAAGAACAAAAGCGCTTACAATCCTTGAGCCAGTTGATGCTGCAGTAAATACAAAAGCTGTAAAATTCGAAAAACCAGCTCCAAAATCGGCAGTAAAATTAATTTCTCCAGATAACTTAGATGAGTTAATTAATTTATTACACAACGAAGCAAAAGTAATCTAGTATTCAGTAATCAGTTTTAAGTGTTCAGTTTTAAAGAATCTGAATTCTAAAATCTAAAATCTAAAATTATTATGTCATTATTAATATACGCAGAATCTGCAGAAGGAAAATTTAAAAAAGTGGCTTTCGAGTTAGCTTCTTATGCTAAAAAAGTAGCCGAAGCTTTAGGAACAACTGTAACAGCAGTTACCGTAAACATCAGTGATGTAAGCGAATTAGCAAAATACGGAGTTGATAAGGTATTAAAAGTAAGCAACGACAAACTAGCTGGTTTTAACGCAAAAGCATATGCTGATGTAATTAAACAAGCAGCTCAAAAAGAAGGAGCAAAAGTAATTTTACTTTCTTCAACTACAGACAGCATTTATCTTTCGCCTCTTGTAGCTGTTGCTTTAGAAGCTGGTTTTGCTTCAAACGTAGTTGGACTTCCATTAAGCACTTCTCCTTTTCAAGTAAAAAGAAATGCTTTTTCAAATAAAGCTTTCAATATCACAGAAATCAGTACAGATGTAAAAGTTCTTGGTTTGGCTAAAAACTCTTACGGAATCTTTGAAAACGCAGGGGCTGGATCTGTAGAAGATTTTAACCCAGCAATTGGAGATAATGATTTCGGAATTAAAGTTGATTCTGTTGAAAAAGTAACAGGAAAAGTTTCTATTGCCGATGCTGATATTGTAGTTTCTGGAGGACGCGGCTTAAAAGGTCCTGAAAACTGGGGCATGATCGAAGAATTGGCTTCTGTTTTAGGAGCAGCAACTGCTTGTTCTAAACCTGTTTCAGATTTAGGATGGAGACCTCACAGCGAGCACGTTGGACAAACAGGAAAACCTGTTGCAACCAACTTATATATTGCTGTTGGTATTTCTGGTGCTATTCAGCATATTGCAGGTATCAACTCTTCTAAAGTAAAAGTGGTGATCAATAACGATGCAGACGCTCCTTTCTTTAAAGTGGCAGATTATGGCGTTGTTGGTGATGCTTTCGAAATTGTACCACAATTAATTGAGAAATTAAAAGCTTTTAAAACACAGCATTCTTAATTCAAGAATTCTCACAAAAAATGTTGCTGCCTAAAAACAAGATATTGTATCTTTGTTTATAGGCAGCTTTTTTGTTCCATATTTTTTGACTAAAATTGCACCTTTATTTTCCAAACAAAAAAAGTACAAAAATGAGGCAGTAAATGCCCTTTTTATTCACATATATGAGTCTAGTAAAACTATCTATAAAAGGAATATCATATAGTCAAACGCAAAACGGCGCGTATGCCTTAATTCTAAATGAGGTTGACGGCGAAAGAAAGCTTCCAATCGTTATTGGTGCTTTTGAAGCACAGTCTATTGCTATTGCATTAGAAAAAGAGATTAAACCTCCTCGCCCATTAACGCACGATTTATTCAAAAATTTTGCTGAAAGATTTGACATTGTTGTAAAACAAGTAATCATTCACAAATTGGTTGACGGCGTTTTTTATTCCAGTTTGATCTGCGAAAGAGATAAAATCGAAGAAATCATTGACGCTAGAACTTCAGATGCCATTGCTTTGGCACTGCGTTTTAATGCTCCAATTTTCACCTATAAAAACATTTTAGACAAGGCTGGAATTTATCTAAAATCAAATACTGCCGAAACAGATTCTGGCGCACAGGAAATTGATGATGTTCTTTCGAACCCAGAAACTTTTGGACACGAAGAAGAAAGTAATCAATCTGGAGATGTTTATGCAAAACATTCTTTACAAGAATTAAATGAGCTTTTGGATCAGGCGGTTTCTCAGGAAGATTACGAAAAAGCGGCCAAGATTAGAGACGAAATTTCTAAGAGATAAAATCTGAATCGCAGATTTTAGACTTTAGATTTCAGATTAATTATTTTTAGATTTTACCACATGAAACAATACTTAGATTTAGTAAAACACGTTTTAGAAAACGGCAATCAAAAAGGCGACAGAACCGGAACCGGAACAAAAAGTGTTTTTGGTTACCAGATGCGTTTTGATTTAAGTGAAGGTTTCCCGATGGTTACGACCAAAAAACTGCATTTAAAATCTATTATATACGAATTGCTTTGGTTTTTAAAAGGCGATACTAACATACAATACCTTCAAGAAAACGGAGTGAAAATCTGGGACGAATGGGCTGATTCTAACGGCGATTTAGGACCTGTTTACGGACATCAATGGAGAAACTGGAACAGTGAAGAAATTGATCAGATTTCTGAATTAATTAAAGAATTAAAAACCAATCCGAATAGCCGAAGAATGCTGGTTTCTGCATGGAACCCTTCTGTTCTGCCAGATACTAAAAAATCTTTTGAAGAAAATGTTGCCAACAACAAAGCTGCATTGCCTCCTTGTCATGCCTTTTTTCAGTTTTATGTTGCAAGTCCGGATCCTGAAAAAGGAGAAACAAAAGGAAAATTATCCTGTCAATTGTATCAGCGCAGTGCCGATATTTTTCTAGGAGTTCCTTTTAATATCGCATCTTATGCATTATTAACAATGATGATTGCTCAGGTTTGCGATTTGGAGCCTGGAGATTTTATTCACACTTTTGGAGACGCGCACATCTATAACAATCACTTTGAGCAATTAGAATTACAGCTTTCGAGAGAGCCAAAACCATTGCCAAAAATGATTCTAAATCCAGAGATTAAAAACATCTTTGATTTTGATTACAATGATTTCACTTTAGTAGACTACGATCCGCATCCTGCAATAAAAGGCAGTGTTGCTGTATAAAAACAAAATCCGCTATTAAGCGGATTTTTTTATACAACTAATACACTATTTTCACTTCCCGCGTAATCATTCCATTTATAAGAATCTGCTTCTGGATCGTTTATATACGCCCCGTCGATTATATATTTAAATTCATAAATGGCATCTTTAACTAAATCGTAAGTCGCCTTAAAAGTTCCATTTTTTAATTTACTTAAAGTTCCTTCATCCGCATTCCAATTATTAAAATCTCCTACAACTGCAGCCGAATTGGCGTCTTTTGCATCTATTGTAAAAGTAACTTTACATACCGGTTTCGTTTTTACAAATTGTTTCTTTAAAGACATAACTATTTAGTTTTTAGATTTATATAATTAAAATTAAACAAAATCAATTAAAAATAGATAATGGTAGAATCGATTTGCGATTATTTGAAAAATCTTACATATTTTTAATGATATTTGTAATTTAATAGGGACTAAATTTTATAATTGAAACATGGAGTCGTTTTTAAAACAAATATTCCAATAACAAAATGATGTCTTTTAAAAATAAATTTTAACTTTATAATCTCATTTTTATCTTATGGAAAAAGAAGTGCACGAACAATACGAGTATGCTAGACGACGATTAAGACAAAAAAAAATCCTTTATTTTCATTTTGTACTTTTTCTGCTAGGAAGTTTATTTTTATTTATTGCTAATAGATTTTTTGGCTTTGGCAATAGTACAAATCAGAATTGGTGCATTTGGGGTATAACAATCTGGCTTTTTATTTTTATCCTTCATTTTATAAAAGTTTATATTACCGATCGTTTTATGAACAAAAAATGGGAAAGAGAACAAATTGACAGACTTGTTGCTTTACAACAAAAAAGAATAAACCAGCTTGAATCTTCTATCAACGAAGACAATGAAACCAAAATTTAGACTAAGCTTACCATGATTATAATGATAGTGGCCGCGGCCGAAAACAATGAACTTGGAAAAAATAATGATTTAGTATGGCATCTGCCAAACGATTTTAAAAGATTTAAATCACTTACAACCGGTCATCACATTATTATGGGAAGAAAAACTTTTGAAAGCTTTCCAAAACCTTTACCCAATAGAACGCATGTTGTGATCACGCGTCAGGAAAACTACAAACCTGAAGGATGCATTGTCGTTGACAGTATAGAAAAAGCTATCGCGATCTGCCCTGAAGATGATGACAGTTATATTATTGGAGGGGGCGAAATCTACAATATTGCCCTGCCTTTTACTGACATTATAGAATTAACTAAGGTACACCATACTTTTGAAGCTGATACTTTTTTTCCTAAAATAAACAAAGAAGAATGGCTTTTGGTAGAAGCCGAAGAGAATTTTAAAGACGATAAACATCTTTATGACTATACTTACGAAACTTACATTCGTAAATAAAAAAACACCCTCTTTTGGAGGGTGCTTTTAAAAAAGATTGACTTTTTAGACCTGACTCGTTCAAGAAATAGTTTTGTTAAAAAAAATCACAAATGTGTAACCATTTGAAATAACTGAATAACATTTAATGTAAATTGAGACCGGAGCCTCAAAAGGCCTTTAATAACAAATACCACTAAGATATTAAAGGCAGAAAATTAAAATTTCCAAAAACAAATTTAATCCTAAGAACGTATTTCGCACTTTAAATTAGTATTTCCCCCAAGAACAATACTTCAAAACTATCTGCAAGAACAAATGACTTACCAGTGCAAAAAATACCCATTTGATTGAGTCGCAGTTTCAATCATCAATCATTAAAACTTTAATCATTTTTACTTTAGCAAAGTTGCGTATAATTAGTCCGTTGCACAATACCGTGATTTAGGGATATTTTCAAAATACCTAGATTTAGGGATGCCGTAATTTGTTTTAACCTGCTTTAATAGTAAACCCATCTCAAAACATTTAATCTACAATTTAAAAAACTCAATTACAGTTAACGTAGATTGTTTATATTTGCCTAAATAAAAAAAATGTCTGAAAAAATAACTCCGTATAAAGATTCTACCTTAGGTAAAAAAGAACAAGTATCTCAAATGTTTGATAACATTTCTGGGAATTACGATAATTTGAACCGTGTCATTTCATTTGGAATTGATGTTAAATGGCGTAAAAAAGTATTAAAACTAGTTTCGGACACAAAACCAAAGGTCATTTTAGATATTGCTACAGGAACGGGAGATTTAGCCATTTTATTAGCACAAACAAATGCTGAAAAGATAATTGGTTTAGATATTTCTGCAGGAATGCTTGAGGTTGGTAAAAAGAAAGTGGCCGAAAAAAAACTATCTAACACAATTGAATTAGTACTCGGCGATTCTGAAAACATGCCTTTTGAAGATGATTATTTTGATGCTATTACTGTAGGATTTGGAGTTAGAAACTTTGAAAACCTAGAAAAAGGGTTTGCAGAAATTTTACGTGTTTTAAAACCAAACGGAATTTTTGTAATACTTGAAACTTCAGTTCCTGACAAATTTCCATACAAACAAGGTTACCAATTTTACAGCAAAAACATACTTCCGTTAATTGGAAAATTGTTTTCTAAAGATAATAATGCTTACGGTTATTTATCTGAATCTGCTGCTGCTTTTCCATATGGAGAAGCCTTAAACAATATTTTGAGAAAAACTGGGTTTATAAATGTTGTAGCTATGCCGCAGACTTTCGGCGTTGCAACGATTTATTCTGCATCTAAAAAATAGTATGAAAAAAGCTGTAATCTTAATTTTATTGGTCTTAACGACAAAAGGATATTCGCAGTTTGCTAAAAATATGTTTAGCAAAGATCCTATTATTAACCTTGAAAACTGGCAGAAACAACGCCTTTATTTTGGTTATTACTTAGGTTTCAATAGTTTTGACTTTAAATTTGATTACAAAACACCTCCTAAAGGCGATATTCAGGTAAAAAAAACAACCGGATTTAACGTAGGTGTGGTAGCTGATTTAAGACTGCAAGAATATATAAATCTGCGTTTTGAACCAGGGTTGTATTATACAAAACGTGATTTATATTATCCAGAAATAGGTAATTTGGAAAAAGATTATTTAAGAGAAGTAAACAGCACTTATATTCATTTTCCTTTGTTATTAAAATTCTCTGCCCTGAGAACCGGAAACATTCGTCCTTTTTTAGTTGGAGGAATGTCTACGACGCTTAATTTGTCTAGTAATGCAAAATCTAAAGATGATAATTTCCAGCAGAAATTTAGAGTAAAACAATGGACATCTGCTTATGAATTAGGACTAGGAATCGACATCTTTACAGAATATTTTATTTTCTCTCCTTCTGTGCGAGGCATGTTTGGTATTACTGATGAATTAATTAGAGATAATCCTGCCAATGGCTCAAGCCCATGGACTGATAATATTGATTCTATGAAATCTAGAGCGATTTTAATAAATTTTACTTTTCATTAAAACAAATTCTTAACTCTTTCGTTTAAATTCACTAAGAATAATTGCTGTTGCAGTAGCTACATTCAAACTTTCGGTTTTTTGCAGCTCTCCAAATCTTGGAATTGTCAAACGACTGGTAACTTTTTTTTCAATTTCTTCTGAAATTCCGTTGGCTTCATTACCCATAATGATGATTCCATTTTGCGGCAGATTAGATTGATAAATATTATCGCCGTTCATAAAAGTTCCAAATACCGGCAGGCTTGATTGGCTTAAATACGTTTTCAGGTCAACATAATTCACATTTACGCGAGTAATCGAACCCATTGTTGCCTGTACAACTTTCGGATTATAAATGTCTACTGTTTCTTTGGAACAAATGATTTGCTTAATCCCAAACCAGTCGCAAAGACGAAGAATAGTTCCTAAATTTCCTGGATCTCTTATATCGTCCAAAGCCAAAATTAAATCTGATTCTATGATTGTTTTTTCTGCTGGAATTTTAAAAACCGCCAGACAAGAATTTGGAGTCGACAAAGCACTTATTTTCTTAAGCTCTTGATCATTGATTACTGTTCGTTTTGAAGACTGCACTGTCTCAAAATCATTTAAAGTCGTATACAAATGTTCTAATTCAAAATTGGATTGCAGCAATTCTTGAATTACTTTTACTCCTTCGGCAAAAAATAATTGATTGGCAAAACGATACTTTTTTTGATGTAAATTAGAGATAAGCTTTATTTGGTTTTTACTAACCATAAAATAATGTACTTTTGAATTAAATATTAAAAAACACTTGAAAAACAATTCCACAAAAATAATAGCATTTCTTCTAATTGCAATATTAATTTGCGCTTGTAATGCTGTAAAAAGAGTTCCTGATGGAAAAAATCTTCTTGTAAAAAATAATATTCTGGTAAATGGCAAACCAACAAATGATGAAGTTGCCAGCAATCAAATGTACCAAAAACCTAACGGAACATTACTTGGCTATCGTTTACGTTTAAATCTTTACAATTTAGCCAATTTAAATCCTGACTCTACTTATCAGGCAAAGTTTAAAAACAATCCTGGCAAATACGAGCGAATGTCCAAAATATATTCTGCAAAGCAAGTAGATCGACTGGGACAGTCTTTTTATTATAAAGGAATCCACGAGTTCTTAAAAAATACTGGGGAACCCCCTGTTATAATAGACACTGCAAAGACCAAAAAATCATTGCTGCGCTTAAAATATTACTATTTTAATAATGGCTTTTTTAACGTTCAGACAGATTACGATATAGACAGCATCGGTCGAAAAAAGGCTGTTGTTAACTACAATATTACAACTGGTCCCGGTTATATTTTAGATACTATTAGAACCAATATAAAAACACCGGCATTAGATTCATTATACAAAACGAATCCAGAACCATCTCTTATAAAATCTGGAAAACAATACAAAACTACCGATTTTGAGGACGAAAAAAACCGAATTACGACTTATTTTAGAAATCATGGTGCTTATTATTTTCAGCCTACTTATGTAACTTATGATATTGATACTATCGGCAAAAAAAACAAGGCTGATGTTACTTTGATTATCAACAACAATAATATACAAGAAAGGGATTCGAGCCGCACAGAACCTTTTAAATTATACAAAATAAGCGACGTTAATATTTATACTGATTATTCTGCAGCCAATGCTAAGAAAAAACCAACAGACAGTACAACCTACAATAATTTTAACCTTTACAGTTACAAACAGCTTAAATACAAACCAAGAGCAATTACTGATGCTATTTTTATAACTAAAGGAAGCACATTTGCTGATTTTAGAACTACTTTATCATCCCGTTACTTAAATAATCTTCGAATTTTTAATTATCCTTCAATTCAATACGAATTAGACAAAAGAGATTCTACTGCGCAGTCTTTAATCGCAAATGTATATTTGACTCCAAGAAAAAAATATAGTTTTGGAGCAACGCTTGACTTCACACATTCAAATATTCAGGATTTTGGAATTGGAGCGAGTGTTTCTGAAACGATTCGAAATGTTTTTAATCGTGCCGAGACCTTAGAAATATCGGCCCGTCTTAACATTGGTTCATCTAGAGATATGGCCAATCCGAACAATAACTTTTTTAATGTTTCGGAATATGGCCTGGATCTAAAATTGAATTTTCCTAGAATCCTGCTGCCTTTTGGAACAGAAAAAATTATTCCGAAGAGTATGATTCCTTCTACACAGATTACATCTGGTTTTTCTAAGCAGCGTAATATTGGTTTAGATAAGGAAAATTTCACCGGCGGTATCGCTTACAATTGGACTCCTAAACGTTATAACACTGCAAAATTAGAATTATTAAACGCACAGTTTGTCCGCAATTTAAATCCGGGCAATTATTTCAATGTATATACTTCTTCTTACGATGATTTGAATGATATTGCTAAAACCTACAACACGAACGCGCCAGTTGAAGATAACGGAGACTTAACAATTCCTGCCGGAACAAATCAATTTATTACTGATGTATTAACAGGCCAAACAGCCTTAACACCATCAGACCCGCAATACCAAGAAGTTGAAAGCATCGAAGAAAGAAGAATTCGTTTGACCGAAAATGACTTTATTCTGGCAACAAATTACACTTTTACAAAAACAACCAAAAAAGATCTTGCCGACAATACTTTTTATCAGATAAGAGCAAAAATTGAATCTGCCGGAACATTATTGTCTGCTGTTTCTTCTATTGGAAATCTGCCGAAAAACGCCAGAGGCAATTACGAAATATTCAATTTAGAATATTCAGAATACATTAAAACCGAATTTGATTACATTAAACACTGGGATTTTGGAAAAGAAAAAGTCCTTGCTGTTAGAAGTTTCTTCGGAATTGCGATTCCGTTCGGAAACTCCAATTATATTCCGTTTTCACGAAGTTATTATTCAGGAGGTTCCAACGATAATAGAGCTTGGCAGCCCTATGCTTTAGGACCGGGAAGCACAAATGCCGTAAATGACTTTAACGAGGCCAATATGAAGATTGCTTTGAGCGGCGAATTCCGTTTTAAAATTTTCGGAGATGTTAAAGGAGCGATCTTCGCAGACGCCGGAAATATCTGGAATGTGCTCGATAATGTTGTAGATGAGAAAGCAAAATTTGACAACTTAAACGATTTAGATGAAATTGCTTTGGGTACAGGATTTGGTTTACGATACGATTTAAGCTTTTTTGTTATTCGTTTAGATTTAGGGTTTAAGACTTATAATCCGGCGCATGACAAGGGTGATCGTTGGTTTAAAGAATACAATTTTGGTCATTCGGTTTTAAATTTTGGGATAAATTATCCGTTCTAATGCTAATTAATTCTTATTTTTGCAACCTAAAAACTAAAAACAACTAAAAAAAAATTAAAATGGCACACAACATTAAACCGGGAGTAGCTACAGGAGATCAAGTTCAAGAAATCTTTAATTATGCTAAAGAAAAAGGTTTTGCTTTACCTGCTGTAAACGTAACCGGATCAAGCACAATAAATGGAGTACTTGAAACTGCTGCAAAATTAAATGCACCGGTAATTATTCAATTCTCTAATGGTGGAGCTCAATTTAACGCTGGAAAAGGGTTATCAAATGCAGGAGAAAAAGCGGCTATCGCTGGAGGAATCGCTGGAGCAAAACACATTCATACATTAGCAGAAGCTTACGGAGCAACTGTAATTCTACATACTGACCACTGTGCAAAAAAACTTTTGCCTTGGATTGATGGTTTATTAGATGCTTCTGAAAAACATTTTGCAGAAACAGGAAAACCATTATTCAGTTCTCACATGATCGATTTGTCTGAGGAGCCAATCGAAGAAAATATTGAGATCTGTAAAGAATATTTAGCTAGAATGAGCAAAATGGGCATGACATTGGAAATCGAACTTGGTATTACAGGTGGTGAAGAAGATGGTGTTGACAACTCTGATGTTGACAGCTCAAAATTATATACTCAGCCAGAAGAAGTAGCTTATGCTTATGAAGAATTATCTAAAGTAAGTCCTAAATTTACTATCGCTGCTGCTTTTGGAAACGTTCACGGTGTATACAAACCAGGAAACGTAAAATTGACTCCAAAAATCTTAAAAAACTCTCAGGATTTCGTACAAAACAAATTCAACACTGGACATAATCCTGTAGATTTCGTTTTCCATGGAGGTTCAGGTTCTACACTTGAAGAAATCAGAGAAGGAATCAGCTACGGAGTTATCAAAATGAATATCGATACCGATTTACAATTTGCTTACACTGAAGGAATCCGTGATTATATGGTTAAAAACCTTGACTACTTAAAATCACAAATTGGTAATCCAGAAGGCGCAGATGCTCCAAACAAAAAATACTATGACCCAAGAAGATGGGTACGTGAAAGTGAAGTAACATTCAACGCAAGACTTGAACAAGCTTTTGCTGACTTAAACAACGTAAACACGTTATAAAAAAGTATTCAGTTTACAGTTTTAGGTATTCAGAGACTGAATACTTAAAACTGAATACCACTGGACACTGAAATTTTTTATTACTGAACACTGAATACTAAAAAAATGGCTTGGTTTAAAAGACAAGAAAAAGGGATTACGACCGCGACAGAAGATAAGATGGACGTTCCGAAAGGATTGTGGTACAAATCTCCTACTGGAAAAATTATTGATGCTGACGAATTGGCGAGAAACTTATTCGTAAGTCCTGAAGATGATTTTCATGTTCGAATTGGAAGCGCAACCTATTTTGAAATTTTATTCGACAACAACGAATTTGTTGAGTTAGATAAAAACATGACTTCTAAAGACCCTTTGCATTTTGTGGATACAAAAAAATATGCAGAGCGTTTGAAAGATGTAATGGAAAAAACTCATCTAAAGGACGCTGTTCGTACTGGAGTTGGAAAATCTAAAGGAAAAGAATTGGTAATCTGCTGTATGGATTTTGCCTTTATCGGCGGTTCTATGGGAGCTGTTGTGGGAGAGAAAATCGCAAGAGGTATTGATCACGCAATCAAAAACAAATTACCTTTTGTAATGATTTCTAAATCTGGTGGCGCTCGTATGATGGAAGCTGCTTATTCTTTAATGCAATTGGCAAAAACTTCTGTTAAACTAGCTCAATTGGCTGAAGCAAAATTACCTTACATCTCTCTTTGTACAGACCCAACTACCGGAGGAACAACTGCATCATATGCTATGTTAGGAGACATTAATATCTCTGAGCCTGGTGCTTTGATTGGTTTTGCTGGTCCGCGTGTTGTTCGTGACACAACTGGTAAAGATTTGCCAGAAGGTTTCCAAACAGCTGAGTTTCTTTTAGAGCACGGCTTCCTTGACTTTATCACGCCTAGAAAAGAATTGAAAGATAAAATCAATTTATATATCGATTTGATTCAGAATAATATGATTAGATAGTTTTTGAACTTCTAAAACATACAAAATCCCATTCGCTTCGGCTGATGGGATTTTTTTATATCTTTATTTTAAATCTTCGCTTATGAAAAGAATTTTTGTTGGTTTTGTAATTTGCTTTTTTCTTTTGAATTGTACTAAGAAAAAGGAAAAGATTGTTGAGAAAAACAAACCTTATATTATATCTTATGAAGATAAAAAACTTGAAAATTATTATGATTCTATAAAGAAAAGCACCAATAGAGCAGCTCTTCCACCAAGAAAAAGTTTTTATGCAGAGAGCCAATTAATTATTGACAAAAAAGGAAATTTTTATTTTTACCAAAAAGAACATATTCCAATCCTATGTGACTATGGTTATGAAAAGGATACAATTCCTCATTTTTTAAATTTAAAACCTAAAGATATTATCAAAATTCCGCAAAAAGATTTAAATGATTTCCTTGCGGAAAATATTTTGACAAAAGAGAAAAAAAGACAAATTTTAATAATTGGTTCACAGAGCGATACAATTAAAAATGCTTACTTTTTGAAATTTTTAAAAAGCAATATGATACAAACTTACTATATAAGAATAACAACACAAGAAGAAGATACGATCTTGAAATATAAAAGAAATGGTGATTACTACGACTCCGATTCTATTAAATGGAATCGTACTAAAATTAAGTTTCCAACTAAAAAATAAAAAGTCCAAAAGAAACATTCTTCGTTTTTTTTATAGAAATCTTTCACAACTAATTATTTGGCTAAGCCTAATTACATCAATTATATATCCAACCAAAGCTGAGGGCTATTCAAATAAGCGATTTTCACATTCAACGTAATAATTCCATCTCTACAACATAAATTGTACATCTGTAAATTACACAAATCCAAAAACCTTTGCCCCTTTGCAACTCTGAACCTTTGAACCTTTTTTTAAGCCTACATCCCGGTTCTAATCGCTTCAACCGGATCTAATTTTGCAGCTGAAATTGCAGGTAAAATTCCAGAAACCAGACCTATAAATGCAGCTAAACCAGTTCCTAAAATGATATTTCCTAAGCTAAGGACAAATTCAAAATCTAATAATTTGGTTAAAGCAAATGCAATTCCCCAAACCATTAAAAGTCCAATAATCCCTCCGATTACTGAAAGAATTACAGCTTCGAATAAAAACTGAAAGAGAATAAATTTATTTTTTGCCCCTAATGATTTTTGAATTCCAATAAGATTGGTTCTTTCTTTAACCGAAACAAACATAATATTCGCAATTCCGAAACCGCCGACTAAAAGAGAAAAACCACTGATTATCCATCCTACAAAGTTCATCTGGCCTAAAATTCCGTCTATAAAATTAGTAAAACCAGAAAGTACATTGATAAAGAAATTATCCATTTCGCCTGCCTTCATGCCGCGTATTGCCCTTAATTTTTGTGCGACTTCTGCTTTGTAAGCATCCATATCAATGCCTTTTTGCGGTTTTAAAACAATAACCGGCGTCATGGCATCACTGTCTCCGTACATTCTGCGTAAAAAATTGGCAGGAAGATAAACAGACGTATCATTACTGTCTCCAAAAAAACCTGCGCCTTGTTTCGACATTACTCCGATTACGGTAAATCGCTGTCCATACAAACGAATATTTTTTCCTAAGGGATCACTTGTTCCAAAAAGTCCGTTTGCGATATCATATCCCAAAACAATAACGGGCGAACCTGAATTGGATTCCGATTCATTATAAAATCTTCCTTTATCAAAACTCAATCCGTCTATATTTACCATTTCGCTTGACGACGGAATAATATTGACGTCGCTGACTGTTTTAGAATCATACTTTAAACTTTCTCTGTTTACAAAAAGCTGGTATCCGACTTGATCGGTATTATTCATTGAGTTTTTAAGCCCGACATATTCATCATATTTTACATTAGGAAACTGTTCTCTCTTCCATTGTGGAATTTCTGAAGGCCCAAAACTGAATTTCATTAAATAAATCGTATTTTTATCTAAACTACTCAAATCTTTAGTGATTTTTTTGTCCAAAGAATCAACTGCAGCTAAAACGGCAATGATTGAAAAAATACCAATAGTTACGCCCAATAAAGACAGCAGTGTTCTTAATTTATTATTTCGAAGTGCATTAATAGCAAAACTTAGACTTTCTTTTAATAATCTGAGATAAACGATCATATTTTGGTATTTTTCAATAGAGTAAAATTCAATAATTTAAAAGTAAAAACCTAATAAAAGTTAACTTACTCATCAGTAGATTTTTTTACCATTTTGTTACAATAATTACTTTAAAATAATATATAAAAAAACTACTTTTGCAGACTGAAAAACATAACTACACAATGAGCACAACAAAAAAAATACAATCAGCATTAATTTCGGTTTTTTCTAAAGATGGATTAGAGCCAATTGTTAGAAAATTGCACGAACAAAATGTAACACTTTATTCGACTGGAGGAACAGAAGATTTTATTAAAAACCTTGGTATTCCGGTAGTTCCTGTTGAAGACATTACTTCTTTCCCAGAAATTCTTGGCGGCAGAGTTAAAACATTACATCCAAAAATTTTTGGAGGAATCTTGAATCGTCAAGATAACGAAAGTGATGTGCAGCAAATGAAGGAATTTGATATTCCGCAGATCGATTTAGTGATTGTTGATTTGTATCCTTTTGAAAAAACGGTTGCTTCTGGTGCCAGCGAACAAGATATTATTGAAAAAATTGACATTGGCGGCATTTCATTGATCCGTGCTGGTGCAAAAAACTTTAAAGACACTGTAATTGTGGCTTCTGTAAACGAATACAGTTTGCTTTTGGATTTAATTACAGAGCAAAACGGTTCTACAACTCTTGAAAACAGAAGATTGTTTGCTACAAAAGCATTTCATGTTTCTTCTCATTATGACGGAGCCATTTTTAATTACTTCAATACAGACGAAACTATCTACAAAGAAAGCATTGCAGATGGCCAAGTTTTAAGATACGGTGAAAACCCTCATCAAAAAGGATTTTTCTTTGGTGATTTTGACGCTATGTTCAAAAAAGTTCACGGAAAAGAATTATCATACAACAATTTATTAGATGTAGATGCGGCTGTAAACTTAATAAATGAATTTAAAACTGACGGACCAACATTTGCCATCTTAAAACATAACAATGCCTGCGGATTGGCTTCAAGAAAAACAATCAGCGAGGCTTATTTAGCAGCTTTGGCTTGTGATCCTACTTCTGCTTTTGGCGGAGTTTTAATTTCGAACACTACGATTGATTTAGAAACCGCTCTGGAAATCAACAAATTATTCTGCGAAGTAGTAATTGCTCCAGCGTACAACAATGATGCAATCGAAGTTTTACAAGAAAAGAAAAACAGAATCATTTTAGTTCAAAATGAGGTTGAATTACCAGTTCGTCAAGTAAGAACTTGTCTTAATGGTTTGTTAATTCAGGACAGAAATAATATTACGGATAATAAAGAGCATTTAAAAACCGTTACAACTAAAGAACCTACTGCACAAGAGATCGAAGATTTGATCTTTGCTTCTAAAATCTGCAAGAATACAAAATCAAACACTATTGTTTTTGCAAAGAACGGAACGTTAATTTCATCAGGTACGGGTCAGACTTCAAGAGTTGACGCTTTAATACAAGCTGTTGACAAAGCAAAAGCTTTTGGATTTGATTTAAATGGAGCTTCTATGGCAAGCGATGCCTTTTTCCCATTTCCAGACTGTGTAGAATTAGCCAAAAAAGCAGGAATTACAGCAGTTATTCAGCCAGGAGGTTCTATTAAAGACGAATTAAGTATAAATTATTGCAACGAAAACAATCTTGCAATGGTATTTACGGGAACACGTCATTTTAAACATTAATTTGTTTAACTTTGTTCGATAAATAATTTATAACATTTTAAACCCCTAACAAACTTATGGGATTTTTTGATTTCATGACCGAGGATATTGCAATAGACCTTGGTACCGCAAACACTTTGATCATTCATAATGATAAAGTTGTTATTGACAGCCCCTCTATCGTGGCACGTGATAGAGTATCCGGCAAAATCATCGCTGTTGGTAAAGAAGCCAACATGATGCAAGGTAAAACGCATGAAAACATCAAGACCATTAGGCCTTTGAAAGATGGTGTAATTGCCGATTTTGATGCTTCGGAAAAAATGATCAATATGTTCATTAAAAGTATTCCTGCATTAAAGAAAAGAATGTTTACTCCAGCTTTGAGAATGGTAGTTTGTATTCCGTCTGGAATTACTGAGGTTGAGATGCGTGCTGTAAAAGAATCTTGTGAGCGTGTAAACGGAAAAGAGGTTTACTTGATTCACGAACCTATGGCTGCGGCAATTGGTATTGGTATTGATATCATGCAGCCAAAAGGAAACATGATCGTTGATATCGGAGGTGGTACAACAGAAATCGCCGTAATTGCATTAGGCGGAATTGTTTGTGACAAATCTGTAAAAATTGCAGGTGACGTTTTTACAAATGACATCGTGTATTACATGCGTACACAACACAACTTATTTGTGGGAGAAAGTACAGCAGAAAAAATAAAAATTCAAATTGGAGCGGCCATCGAAGATTTAGACGGACCGCCAGAAGATATGTCAGTTCAAGGTAGAGATTTACTTACTGGTAAACCAAAACAAGTTGATGTTTCTTACCGTGAAATCGCAAAAGCATTAGACAAATCTATTCAGCGTATTGAAGATGCTGTTATGGAAACACTGTCTCAAACTCCTCCTGAGTTAGCGGCAGATATTTACAACACTGGTATCTATTTAGCTGGTGGTGGATCTATGCTGAGAGGTCTTGACAAACGTATTTCTCAAAAAACAGATTTACCGGTTTACATCGCAGAAGATCCTTTAAGAGCTGTTGTCCGCGGAACTGGAATGGCACTTAAAAACATTGCAAAATTCAAAAGCATCTTAATTAAATAAGATCAGATATAACAAATCATTTTTTTTATTAGAGTTAAATTCTTATCATTTAACTCTAATAAAATTTGAAACTAAAAGCATATCCTGAAACAAAATAACCAAACAAGAAATGCAGCAAATTTTTAATTTCATTATACGAAACAGCAATCGATTGCTGTTTTTGCTGCTTTTAGGTATTTCATTGTCTCTCACCATTCAATCGCATTCGTACCACAGAAGCAAAATAATCAGTTCTGCCAATTTCTTGAGCGGAGGTGTTTATGAAAAGATCAATCGTGTTAACGAATATTTGAATCTTAGAGCCGAAAATGACGAGCTTGTACTTGAAAACGCAAGGCTGAAAAGCCTCTTGTTCAACCAAAAAGACACTACAAAGGCACCTTTAGCTGACAGTATCAAAGGAGTAAAACCTGCGGATATTATAGTTTCTAAAGTAATTCACAACTCTTACAATACTCATGAGAACTTTATTACATTAAATTCTGGTGAACGTCAAGGGGTAAAACCTGATATGGGAGTTATTAACAGCTTGGGTATTATTGGCGTTATAGACAATACTTCTCCAAGATATTCTACCGTTGTGAGTATCCTAAACATGAAATCTCGAATTAATGCCAAGATTAAAAAATCAAATCATTTTGGATCTTTGACCTGGAACGGAAAAAGCACTGGTTATGTGCAGTTAGAAGACGTGCCAAGATTAGCATCGATAAGAAAAGGCGATACTATTGTTACGGGCGGACAATCTTCAATTTTCCCAGAAGGAATTAATATTGGAACCGTTGACATTGTTTACAAAAAAGAAAATACGAGTTTTTATGTCATAAAAGTTAAACTATTTAACGACATGACAAACTTAGGCCATGTTTACATCATAAAAAGTAAAGACAGAGAAGAACTGATCAATTTAGAAAACAAAAGAAAAGAAAAAAATGAATAGCGCTCTGTTAGTAAATATTTTTCGATTTATCATGTTGCTGGCAATTCAGATTGTTATTTTTAATAATATGAATTTCCTAGGATACATAAGTCCTTTTCCTTATATTTTATATATCATATTGTATCCTGTAAACAGTAACAAAGCGGGTTTAATATTTTCTAGTTTCCTGCTCGGATTAACCATGGATATGTTTTGTAATTCTGGTGGTATTCATGCCGCTGCCTGCGTTATTTTATCTTATTACAGACCTTATATTTTTAAATTTTCTTTTGGACTGAGTTACGAATATCAAACCATTAAACTAAACGAATCTTTAACCCCAGAACGTTTTTCTTTTATTCTGGTTTCGGTTTTACTGCATCACATTGTATTGTTTGTTCTAGAAGCATTTCAATTCAAATTTTTCTGGGATGTTTTATTACGAACCCTTTTCAGTTCAATATTTACTATAATTACTTCTATAATAATAATTTATCTTATTAAGCCCAATAAACGATGAGAAAAGTTCTGCTGCCCACTATAATTATTATTGCAGCATCTTTGCTAGTAATCAGGATCTTTTATCTGCAGATTATTGATGATTCTTTTAAATTAAAATCAGAAAATAATGCGATAAAAAAAGTCTACGATTATCCTGAACGAGGTTATATATACGATAGATACGGAAAATTGCTTGTAGCCAATCAAGCTTCTTACGATATTATGGTTATTCCGAGAGAAATCAAGAAAGACCTTAATGTTGGTGAATTTTGCGCGCTTTTAAATATTACTGTAGAAGATTACAATAAAAGAATTGCAAAAGCCACAGTTTACAGTCCGAGACTTCCTTCTGTTTTCTTGTCCCAATTAAACAAAAACGAGTTTGCTGCTTTTCAGGAAAAAATCAGAAAATATGAGGGCTTCTATTTTCAAAAAAGATCTTTACGCGATTACGAAGTAGATTACGGCGCTAACATTTTTGGATTTATCACCCAGGTTAATGAAAAATTAATTGCAAAAAACCCTTATTATAACAGCGGTGATTTAATTGGAAAACAAGGTGTTGAAGAAAGCTATGAAGAAATTTTACGCGGAATAAAAGGTGTAAAATATATTCAGAAAGATAAATACAACCGAGAAATCGGCGCCTATAAAGAAGGGAAATACGATACAATTGCTGTAGCTGGAGAAGATATCAATTTGACTATTGATTCTGAACTACAAAAATATGGTGAGGAGTTAATGATTAACAAACGAGGCGGTATTGTCGCTATTGAACCAAAAAGCGGTGAAATTTTAGCTCTTGTTACTGCTCCATCTTATGATCCTGGAATTTTGGTTGGAAGACAGAGATCTAAAAACTACACGCTTTTATATCACGATTCTATAGCAAAACCCTTATACGACAGAGGACTCCTAGCAGAATACCCTCCCGGTTCTCCATTTAAAATTTTAACTGGTCTGATAGCACTTCAAGAAGGCGTTATTAATGAGCAGACTACTTTTATGTGTTATCACGGATTTAGTTACGGAGGAGGCCGTTTTATGAAGTGTCACGGTTTTGGACCTCATCAATTGCATAACGGAATCTACAATTCTTGTAACACCTATTTTGGTCAGGCTTATATGTTAACTATTAACAAATACAATAACCCTGGAAAAGCGGTAGACGTCTGGAGCGATCACGTAAAAAGTTTCGGTTTAGGACAATTCATGGGTTACGATCTGCCTACTGGAAAAAGAGGTAATATTCCGACTTCTAAAACCTATAAAAGAATTTATCCTAATGGCGGATGGAGAAGTTCTACGATTGTTTCGAACGCGATTGGACAGGGAGAGGTTTTGATGACGCCTATACAGCTGGCCAATATGATGGCGACTGTTGCTAATCAAGGTTATTACTACACTCCTCATATCATCAAAAAAATAGAAAGCGAAAAAATTGATCCGAAGTTTACAACAAAACACGTAACTACAATTGATCAAAAATATTTTCCGCCAGTTATCAGCGGTTTGTTTGATGTTTACAACAAAGGTACTGCTTATGCTCTTCGTGTAGAAGGAATAGACATTTGCGGAAAAACGGGAACGGCAGAGAATTACGCCAAAATAAACGGTAAAAGAGAAAAGCTTAAAGACCACTCTATATTTGTTGCTTTTGCTCCAAAAGACAATCCGAAGATTGCAATTGCAGTAATGATTGAAAACGGAGGATTTGGTGCAACTGTTGCGGGACCGATTGCCAGTTTAATGATTGAAAAATATCTTAGAAAAAAAATCACAAGAACCGATTTAGAAGTAAGAGTTTTAAATAAAAGCTTAGCAGCAGAATATGCTAAACTTGGCGGTATGACAGACGCCCTTAAAATAGAATCTGTACCAAAAGATTCTGTTTTACAAGCCAAAATTGTAAAGCCAAAAGTACCAGCCGCTGCTGCAGCAGCAAAAACAGAAGTAAAGAAAACAGCAGTAGACACCACTAAAAAGAACTAAGAAAGATTATTTCAAATGAGAAATCAAAGTGTAAAAAACAATATCGATTGGATAAGTGTCTTTATCTACATTGCGCTGGTAACGCTGGGATGGCTGAATATCTATTCGTCTTCCCTTTTATCAACAGATGGGACTTATCAAAAACAGCTGATTTTTATTTGCTGTACCATTCCATTGATATTTGTCGTTCTTTTTGTTGATGGTAAGTTTTACGAAAAATATGCCAGTATTATATTTGGAGTCTCTTTATTGTCTCTTGCAGGATTGTTCCTTTTTGGAAAAACAATTGCCGGACAACGCTGTTGGTATGCCATTGGAAGTTTTACCCTACAGCCTTCTGAGTTTGCCAAAGCCGCTACTTCGTTAGCTCTGGCTAAATACTTGAGCGATACACAAATTAATCTAAAAGAAACCAACAGACAAATTCAGGCACTTGCTATTATGCTCTTGCCCGTAATGTTGATTTTACCACAACCCGATCCGGGAAGTGCCTTAATTTACAGCGCTTTTATTTTGGTTTTGTACAGAGAAGGATTGCCATCCTGGTATGTTTGGACTGCTTTTATTACAATCGTTTTATTCATGCTAACGCTGATTTTAGAACCGTATGTGGTTATCATAATTGCTTTTGTAGTTTTGGCCATCATTCATTTTAAAGGAAGAGCTGTTGATCGTAATATTATTTTAAGCGCAATCTTATTAGTTTTAATCTCTGGTTTTGTTTTATCTGTTGATTACGTTTTTGATAACGTTTTTAAACAGCACCACAGAGACCGTTTCAATATTTTGTTAGGTAAATCTGTCGATATGAAGGGGATTGGATACAATACCAATCAATCTGAGATTGCGATTGGATCTGGCGGATGGATTGGAAAAGGTTTTCTTGAAGGCACACAAACCAAAGGAGGTTTCGTACCAGAACAACATACCGATTATATCTTTACAACTGTAGGCGAAGAATGGGGTTTTGCAGGTTCCTTTGTAGTTATCTTACTTTTTACAGGTTTATTACTAAGGGTTATCTATTTAGCCGAAAGGCAAAAAACAAAATTCAGCCGGGTTTATGGCTACTGTGTCGCCGGAATTCTCTTTATCCATTTCTTTGTAAACATTGCAATGGTTATTGGAATTTTCCCAACAATTGGGGTTCCTCTGCCCTTCTTTTCATACGGAGGTTCTGGACTCTGGGGATTCACGATATTGCTGTTTATCTTCCTTAAAATGGATGCCAATAAAGTTAATGAATGGTAATCTAAGATACTAAGATTCTGCGGTGCTAAGACTCTTAGATTTTTTTAGCTGCAAAGAATCAAAACTTCAAAAGATCAAAGATGTACAAAGCTAAACAGCTTTTCGATTTTAAGTTTTACAATAAAATATATATTTTCATAAAAAAAGTCCGAAGCTTAAAACACTTCGGACTTTTCTATTTTATATCTTTAATTAAATCTTTTCAGTTGGTCGCTTTTTTAAGAGTTTCACCAAAACTGGAAATGTTGAGATTACTACAATGATTATAATGATGTATTCAATGTGTTTCTTTAAATCTATTCCCTGCTTTAAGAAGATACCGTATAAATAATGTCCTGCGAAAATTAGAATAAAGGACCACAGAAACGAACTTAAAACATTATAGAACATAAATTTCTTTTTGTCCATAGAAACTATTCCGGCAACAATTGGCGCGAATGTTCTAAAAATTGGAAGGAAACGAGCGTAGATAATTGCTTTTCCACCGTATTTTTCAAAGAAATCTTTAGACTGTAGTAAATATTTCTTTTTAAACCAGAAAGTATCTTCTTTTTTGAACAAATAATAACCGCTTTTGGCACCAAACCAATATCCTGTCATATTACCTAAAACCCCCATAACTGCAACAGCAGTAGAAAGTAATAATACATTTAAAAAATCATTTGGGATATAAAGAACATTTTCAATCAAATCGCGGCTGTAGATTCCTGCTAAAAAAAGTAAACTATCACCTGGCAGAAAAAAACCTGCAAAAAGTCCTGTCTCAGCAAAAACTATAAACAAAACAATAAAAAGACCTATTTGAAAACCTCCAACACTTAATGTAATATAAAACTCGGGGTTTATCAACTGGGTCCAATCAAAATTATTCATAAAAATTTGTTTATATATATAAGTTCGTGAAAGTAACAATAATTTACTTTAACCGCAATAAAATGCGGTATTTTAAACTTAAATTAACTATTAAAAAAAGCCCAAACAGAATTGCTTGGGCTCCAGAAATTATTCTCTCACATACTTGCAGCAGCTGTGCAAATTATCATAATCTGCCTCTGTAGCCTTAACTTCTTTAGTATCATGACCTACTTTAGCAATTGCCTTATTTAAATCCTGCGTTGAAGATTTCTCTTCATTTAAAATAACCGAAAGCTCGTGCGAACTAATATCCCAGCTTGCCGTTTTTACTCCCGGTACGCTAAAAGCTGCTTTTTCGATACGTTTTTTACATTGCTCGCAATTACCATTTACCTCTGTTGTATATTTTAGGTTCTTATTTTTTTTAGCTTGAGTCTGAGCCTGAGCTGAAAATCCGAAGAAAGTAATTATTGCTATTAAAACTAATTTTTTCATTTTGCTTATATTTAAAGTTTGTAAAATAGTATTTGATATAGATTTTTAAAATTGAATGTAATTTTTTATTTGATCTTAAATCGCAATCCTGCATAATACATTTGTCCAAATATTGGGGCGTACGCGATTGAAGCATCAAAATTTGGTCCAAAAGGATCTTCAGCACCTAGAATTGCTTTTTCTTGTTTATAATTCCCGATATTTTCACCTCCGATGTATACCTCGAAAACAGGCGAAAAAACACGCGTTACTTGTGCATTCATCACAGCATAAGCTGGCGAGAAATCAGGAAATTGATCTTGCGCCGGATTGGAAGCTGTGTAAGGTAATTGCTGTTTTCCAGACCAATTATAGGTAAAATCAAACTTCCATTGTTTGTCATTTTTTAAAGTCGTTTCGTATTCTAAATTCCCTAAAAAACGATGTTTTGCCTGCAATGGACGCTGGAAAGTTCCTCTTAAATAATCTGTTTGAATGTCGTAATACTTGTAAGCAGTTCGTAAATTTAAATTATGAATCAGTTCGTAATTAAACTCCACTTGCAAACTATTGGCAAAAGAACTTCCTTTCAAATTATAAAATAAAACATCTTGCGGGCTTTGCATTAAATCTACAACGGCTTGATTCTGAAAATCGGTTCTGTAGAAATCAAATCCTGCTTCTGCATTTTTATTAAAAATTTTGAATTTCTGCGAAAAACTCACACCGTAATTCCATGCAATTTCAGGATTCAAACCATATACTTTTCCACTTGAATCTAAAATTGAAAACGTTCTTGAACTAGCGAAAAGCTGCTGGTTTTCTGCAAAAATATTAGCAGAACGTTTTCCTCTTCCAGCAGAAAAACGCAATACACCATTTTTCCACGGATTGTACCTCATGTGTAATCTAGGCGTTACAAAAAATCCTAATCGATTATGATTATCTACTCTTCCGCCCAAAATCAAACTGAAATTATCGGTATTATCATAAGTATATTCAAAGAATGCTCCAACCGAATTATCAATTCTGCTGTAATCGTTTACATTTACAAACTCCTGATATTGATCGTACGTAAAATTTAAACCTGTTGTAAACTTATGCATCGTATTACTGATTATCGAATTGAAAATCAGATTAGAATAAAAGCTGTTTTGTTTAATATCGTATTGATTTAATCCAAAATAAGAATCTTGCTTATGGCTGTTGAATGCATTTTGAAAACCAATACTTTGATAAGGCATGTCTTTAAAAACATAACCTATTTTTGTAGAAACATCAAAACGTTCTGTATTGATTTCTGATCCCCAAAAGTTTGTAGTACCACGGTCGCGATCTTTATCAAAATCAACTTCTCCTGTCTGTTTTTTATCATTCATATACCTAAAATTAATAAAACTCACCAAACCGCTTTCGGGATCATAATATTGGTAGCGATTTAAGACATTGATTTGTTTCCCCAGCGGATTGTCAAGAAAACCGTCATCATTCATGTCGTTTTTTGCTACACGGGCGTTTCCGTGAACAAATAAACTTGTAGCCCATTTATCTGACAGCTTTTTATTAAAATGAGTATTTAATTCAAATCTGGAATCGGTTGAGCCATACGCATTAAGAAAAAAGGGAACATCGTTTAATGGTTTTAAAAGTTCTGTATTAATTTGTCCCGAAATGCTTTCGTAGCCATTAATAACGCTTCCTGCTCCTTTTGTTATCTGCACACTCTCGATCCAGGTTCCCGGCGTAAATGATAGCCCGTATGCTTGCGAAGCACCACGTACTGAAGGGATATTTTCTTCCGTAATCATTAAATACGGACTTGTTAACCCGAGCATTTTAATTTGTTTGGTTCCTGTTAAGGCATCCGAAAAATTGACATCGATTGATGGATTGGTTTCAAAACTTTCTGCAAGATTACAACAAGCCGCTTTAAGCAGTTCTTTACTCGTTATTACAGAAGTGTTTGAGGTTAAGGTATAGGATTTTGTAATTCCTTTTTTCTTTTTGGTAATTTTTACTTCTTCTAAATCTTCTTGAGAGAAAACAGAGAAAGAAAGCAAAAAGGCTGCTAACAGCAGTATATTTTTTTGCATAAAAAAATGATTTTAATGTTAAATAGAACACATGTTTGATGTTTCATTAAAATGAAAACAATCAAAATGCCGATGCAAAATCTTAGAAAGACTTGCACAGTTTCTTAACATCAAAATCAGGAATAAAAAATATACTGATGGTATAATTTAAATAAAGGGGGGGCATTCGCATCAGAATAATACGAAATGACCTGTTTGTTTTTAAAATTGGATACTGCCGAAAAAACTAAAGGTTTGTAATCTTGAATTACAGCAGGAAAATCTAGTTGGAAAAAGAAAATCTTTAAGGTTGCATTATCAGACTTCTTTTCGATATGAACTAATTTGTCTTTGCAGCAAGAATTCTTTTTTTCTTTTGCACCGCAGCATTTTTTTTCAGGCTCGGCTTTTACAGTTGTATTTAACGAGATCGAAGCAATGTTTCCGCCGCAATAATGCACATCAAGAGCAAAGCCTATGTTGGAAACCAACAATAGGAGTGCTAGAAATAATCCTGTGCATTTTTTTAGATTCATGATGCAAAACTATTGAAAAAGTCTTAAAAAAAGACCAAAAAAAATGTTATTTTTTAGAGTTCTGAAGCTGATAGTAAAATGCTGGAATAAAAATTAAAATAAAAATGGGTTGAATTAGAAATCTTCTGACATAAAAAAGAAGCCAATTGCCTTCTGGATAAAAAGTAAGAATGATGTAAAACAATACAAAAAGAAGTATCCCAAAAAAACTATACAAAGCTAGGCTGAAACTCAAAATATCTTCATCTGAAAACAGAACATAAATTAACGCTAATGACAATCCTGAATTTAAAAGATAACGCAGTAAGAGTCCACCAAATAATTTAAAAGTGTCAACATCTGGAAAAGGCATTTTTTTAAAATCATTTTCAAAATATTCTAAAAAAGGATCGTAAAATAATTGATTTTCAAACGCTCTGATTATTGCGAATGAAATAACAACGAGGAATGCAGCCAGGAATTTAAATTTATTTTCTTTGATTTTATTTAGCATATTTCGAAAATCTATTAATCCATATTATCCACAACATAAAAACAAATCCGTAGATAATCAGCGGAAAAAGAACTCCGTGCAATAAATGGATTTGGTTGGGATATTTATACAGAAGCACTGTTAACAACGCTATTCTACACACATTTAAGATGTAAATAGAAAGAATCCCAAGCAAAATAAAAATCAAAGTGGTTTTAAATTTCCCAGAAAAAGCCAGCACAAAAGCCGCAAATAAAATCATTACGCTGACCGCATTACAGCCTTCAATGATTCTAACTACATCTTGCCCATTAAAAGCAACATCCAACCAAGGTTTTGAACTATTTTTTTGAATAATAACATCGTAATTTAAAAGCTTCATCAACTGCTCTGTATTTCTTCCGGCAACAACAGTTATCTTATCCAAATCATTAGTTTGATAGGTGTTTAAGTAAGCTCCATAAATTAAAGTCAGTAGAATATAAGCCAGAAAAAAAGTGCCTACAAAGATCAAGAAAGGTCTAAACTGGATTAAATATTTTTTCAATGGGAATTTTTTTTCAAATTTATGTATTTTTTGACTTCAGCTTTAAATACTTTTGCATAAAATTTTTACATCATGACATTTCAAGAATTAGAACCAAAAATAAGTGCTATCATAGCTGATACTAAAACAGATAGAGACGAAAAATTATTAGCTGTATGCCAGCTTTTAAACGAAAATGTAGAATATTACAACTGGGTTGGGTTTTATTTTGCCAATCACGAGGCCAAAACTTTACATTTAGGCCCTTATGTAGGTGCAGAGACAGATCATACTGTTATCCCGTTCGGAAAAGGAATCTGCGGACAAGTTGCAGAAAGTAATGCTAATTTTGTAGTTCCAGATGTTAAAGCCCAAGACAATTATATTGCTTGCAGCTTAACGGTTAAATCTGAAATTGTAGTTCCGTTATTCGTAAATGGAGTAAATATTGGCCAGATTGATATTGACAGCCACGTAATTGATCCGTTTACAGCAGCTGACGAAAGATTTTTAGAATTTGTAAACCAAGAAGTTGCTAAATTATTCTAGAAGAACTATTTTTAATAGAAAAAAATAGAACTGAATGAAAAGAAACATATTCCTTTTATTGCTTCTGCTTATTTCAGTTAGTCTGTCTGCGCAAATCAATATGGTTTCTAAAAAAATATTTTTAGACTCCTTAAACCGTGAATGCAAACCTGAAAATCAAATTTACACCAGAGTCATCACCAATTATTCTCAAAAAAGCATGCGCTATGTTGTGACCGACTTCTATAAAAATGGAAGAAAGAAAATGACCGGCTCTACCCTTGATCGGGATAACTTGAAAAAAGATGGAGAGTTTATTTTTTATTTTAAAAATGGCGCAAAAGAGTCTGTTGTAAATTACAAAGAAGATCATAAAGAAGGCAAAGAGATCAATTGGTACGAAAATCAAAGTAAAAAATCGGAGAAACAGAATATCTGGAATCCGAAAACAAAAACTGTCCAGACGCTGGTTCTTAATTTTTGGAAAGAAAATAAAGAACAGACTGTAACCGATGGAAATGGAGAATATGAAGATACGGACAAGTTTGTTACTGAGAAAGGAAGCATAAAAAACGGTTTAAAAGAAGGCGTTTGGGAGGGAACCGATAGTTTGAATAAAATTACTTTTGTAGAAAACTACGAAAAAGGAGTCTTAATTTCTGGGACTAAGACAGATGAAAATAATGTGAGTTATTCTTATTCTACCTTTGCCGAGAAGCAATCAGGGAAAAAGCTTAAAAGTTAGAATAACAATTACATATTGCACAAATCAAAATAACTGTTATTTTTACTACAAAAAAACAGCAGTTTATGAAGAAGATTTTATTTCTTTTTATTTTGACTTTCATTTCCTTAAGTATTTCAGCCCAGAAAGATTTGTCACGAGCTGTATACCTGGATTCTTTGTATCGTGAAACTTCAGAACAAGAACATAAGTATATAAGAGTTATTGAAGATTATCATGTAGAAAAAGAGGCCTATAAAGTAGTTCTCTTTTATAAATCTGGTACAAAAAAAATGATCGGAACAACTTTAAACAAAGATGTTCTTATAAATGACGGCACCTTTATTTACTTTTACGAAAACGGCGTTAAAGAAGCTGTTATAACTTATTCTGAAGGCTGGAAAACTGGAAAAGAATATAAATGGTATGATAACGGAAATCCAAAATTTGAAAAAGAAAATACATCAGACCCAAAAGCAAAAACTTCCAAAACACTGCTTTCAAAATTCTGGAATAAAGAAAATCAATTAACTGTAATTGATGGAAATGGAGAGTGTGATAACGCGGATGAAGATTTTCAAGAAAAAGGAACCATAAAAAACGGACTGAAAGAAGGCATCTGGCAGGGAAGCGATTTAAAAAATAAAATTACGTTTACAGAAAATTACAGTCACGGGAACCTGATTTCTGGAATAAGCACAGACAAAAACGATGTAAAATATTCTTATTCAAAGTTGTCTGAAAAACCAACCCCAGCAACAGGAATAGATCAATTTTACAAAAACATAGGACTAAACTACAAAACTCCAGAACAAGCATTTATAAATAAAGTAACTGGAAAAATTTACATTACCTTTATTGTTGACGAAACAGGAAAAATAACTAAACCTATAATTATAAAAGATTTAGGATACGGAACTGGCGAAGAGGCTTTGAGGGTGTTGAGTACAGCGGCAAACTGGATTCCCGGAAAGTTTAGAGGAATAAAAAGATCAGCACTTTATTCTTTACCGATAACCATAACAAGCAGATAAATTAAAGCAATAAAAAAGAACCTAAATCATTAAAAAAGAATTTCTTAGAGCCTTATTTTTAGATTCTTCTATTTTTTTTTGATTTTTCTGTTTTTTTAATCTAATTTTGCACCCGTCTTACAAAAGTTGTATGACATACATAAAAATCATTAAATAATATTGGAATGTATTTAACTAAAGAAAAGAAAGAAGAGATTTTCGCACAACACGGTGGTGCAACAAACACTGGAAGCGCAGAAGGTCAAATTGCATTGTTCACTTACAGAATTTCTCACTTAACTGAACACTTGAAAAAAAATCGTCACGATTACAACACTGAGCGTTCTCTTGTACTATTAGTAGGTAAAAGAAGAGCTTTGTTAGATTACTTGAAAAAGAAAGAGATCAACAGATATCGTGAGATTATCAAAGTATTGAATATCAGAAAATAATCAATATAGAAAAGAGGTGCGAGAGTGCCTCTTTTTGTTTTTACAAAATAAAAGTCTGACAGGACTTTATACAAGAAAAAAAGTTTGGTTTTTCATTGGGTTTTAGAATACAACAACTACACACAACAACAACTACAACACAACTAAAACCCATTGTATAATCAAAAAGGAAAAAATTATGATTCCACAATTATTTGTAGAAAAAATCGATTTAGGTGATGGCAGAAGCATCACAATCGAGACAGGGCGTTTAGCAAAACAAGCAGACGGTTCTGTAGTAGTAAGAATGGGAGATACGATGATACTAGCAACTGCAGTATCTGCACGTACCTCAAACCCAGGCGTTGACTTTTTACCATTAACGGTAGATTATCGCGAAAAATTTGCAGCAGCTGGTCGTTTTCCAGGAGGTTTCTTTAAGAGAGAAGCTCGTCCAAGCGACAGTGAAGTATTAACAATGAGATTAGTAGACCGTGTTTTACGTCCGCTTTTCCCAGACGATTACCATGCAGAAACACAAGTTATGATTCAGTTAATGTCTCATGACGAAGAAGTTATGCCAGACGCATTAGCTGGTTTAGCGGCATCGGCTGCTTTGGCTGTTTCAGACATTCCGTTTTACAACTTAATTTCTGAAGTACGTGTTGCACGTATCGACGGAAAACTAGTTATCAACCCAAGCAGAGAAGAGTTAGAAAAATCTGATATCGACATGATGATTGGTGCTTCTATGGATTCTGTTGCCATGGTTGAAGGTGAGATGAAAGAAATCTCTGAAGCTGAAATGATCGAAGCAATTAAGTTTGCTCACGAAGCTATCAAAGTTCAAATCGAAGCTCAATACCGTTTACAAGCTGCTTTTGGTAAAAAAGAAATCCGTACTTACGAAGGTGAGAAAGAAAACGAAGAAATTTACAAAAAAGTAAAAGAAGCTGCATACGATAAAATTTATAATATCGCGAAAGTTGGTTCGGCTAAACACGAAAGAGGTGCTGCATTTGCTGAAGTAAAAGAAGAAGTAAAAGCTTTATTTACAGAAGAAGAATTGGCTGCTGACGGTGATTTGGTTTCTAAATATTTTTACAAAACAAACAAAGAAGCTGTTCGTAATGTTGTTTTAGAATTAGGCGTTCGTTTGGATGGTAGAAAAACAACAGAAATCAGACCAATCTGGTGTGAAACTGACTATTTACCAAGAGTACACGGTTCTTCGTTATTTACACGTGGAGAAACTCAAGCTTTGGCTACAGTAACTTTAGGAACTTCTAGAGAAGCTAACCAAATCGATTCTCCGTCTGAACAAGGTGAAGAGAAATTCTACTTACACTATAACTTCCCTCCTTTCTCGACTGGTGAAGCAAAACCACTAAGAGGAACTTCAAGAAGAGAAGTTGGTCACGGTAACTTAGCTCAAAGAGCTTTAAAAAACATGATTCCTGCAGATTGTCCTTATACAATTCGTATTGTTTCTGAGGTTTTAGAATCTAATGGTTCTTCATCTATGGCAACAGTTTGTGCTGGAACAATGGCTCTTATGGATGCTGGAGTTCAAATGGTAAAACCAGTTTCTGGTATTGCTATGGGATTAATTACTGACGGTGAGAAATTTGCGGTATTGTCTGACATCTTAGGTGATGAAGATCATTTAGGAGACATGGACTTTAAAGTAACTGGAACTGCTGATGGTATTACGGCTTGCCAAATGGATATCAAAATTGACGGATTACGTTATGATATTATGGAACAAGCTTTAGCTCAAGCTCGTGACGGACGTTTACACATTTTAGGAAAATTAACCGATACTATTGCAGCTCCAAGAGGAGATGTTAAAGCTCATGCACCAAAAATTATCACCAGAACTATTCCTGGAAACTTTATTGGAGCATTGATCGGACCTGGTGGAAAAGTAATTCAAGAATTACAAAAAGCTACTGGAACTACAATCGTTATTAACGAAGTGGACGAGCAAGGTGTTATCGAAATTTTAGGTACAGATCCTGCTGGAATTGAAGCGGTATTGGCAAAAATTGCTTCTATCACTTTCAAACCACAATTGGGTGAAGCTTATGAGGTAAAAGTAATTAAAATGCTTGATTTTGGAGCTGTTGTAGAATATACTGCCGCACCAGGAAACGAAGTATTGCTTCACGTATCTGAGCTGGCTTGGGAACGTACCGAAAATGTTGCTGATGTAGTAAAAATGGGAGATGTGTTTCAAGTGAAATACTTAGGGGTTGATCCTAAAACTAAAAAAGAAAAAGTGTCTAAAAAAGCACTTGTTCCAAGACCTCCACGTGAGGAGAAAAAAGAGTAATCAGATCTTAGTTTACTAAAGGTTTATTCATAGAAAACCCCAATTCATTCAGTTGAATTGGGGTTTTTCAATTTCAAGTTATTGTCGGTAAACTATTCCAAACATTAAACTTTGAGAGCCAAAATCTTTTTCCAGCCGATTGTTAAACAATCCGTATGGCGACCATTGATAATGGCATTGCAATCCTGTATTTTTATAATTAAGCTTAATTCCCTGCGATACATAAAATGTAGTCAAAACCTCCTTTGTATGTTCACCTTCATCGAACTCGAGTTCATTTGGAGCATTATAAAAGTTCAAAGCCAATCCAATTCCAGAATTCCATTCTACATTAAAATTAGCCACTCGCTGCGATAACGGGATAATTTTTGCAAAACGTGTCCCAATATTTATCGCAAAATGACTTGATTTATACTTTGCAATCGAATCATGGTAAACAAACGAGGCATCGACCGGTTTCTTAGGAATAAAGAAATTAAAGCCAAAATCGACAAATTCTTCGTGTGTAATTTTATTTCGGAACCAAAAACCAAACGACGGAGATAATTCAAATTTATCCGAAAGCTTTCCCAATGGCTGTACAAAACCTGCTTCAACATACACTCGTGCATAATCGTCTTCTGAAAACATACTATTTTGTGCAGATCCAATTTGAGAAGCGATCAAAATTAAAATAAAAACAAATTTCTTCATGATATTACCAATTTAAAAAAGGCATACTCCTTTTGTCATTTATGTTCCAGAGTCCCAATTGAAATCCTTTAGAATTTGATTTATTTAAAACCCCAATTTGCAAACCTTTATTAATTCCTACTTGATTAAAAACTCCTAAATGCAAGCCTTTTAACTGATACGATTGATTGTAAACTCCTATATTTAATCCTGTTAAATTATTATTAGCATTATAAATACCAACCGAAAGTCCGTTTTGACGACCAGCAATTGTGCCTAAAGGCGTAATCGAAAGACCATTAAAATTATTGAATTTATTTCCCGCCGAAATATTCAATCCGTTCATATTTGTTGACGTAAAAAAACATCCGGAACTAATATTTAATCCATTCAACATCAAAGCCGGAGCCGTATTTTTGATGATAAAATCTTCTTCGTTCTTTTTTATAACTTTTATTTTGTCTTTTCCGACTACTCTATCAAAATACATAATTGCAATGAAAGCATATAACGCTCCAGCTGCCGGCGCCGGGTTTGCCTCTACATTTATACCGTTAATAGTCTGATGCTCTATGTTTTTACTCTCAATATGTCCAAGACCAAAAACCATCCCGTTTACTTTATCAACTTTTTTAGAAATGGGAGCAAGACTAAAAATCTGTGTATGTGTTTGAATAGAATCTAAAATAATTTCTTGTGCTTGTATTGCAGCTGCACCCATAAGCAACAATAGACAGAATATTTTTTTCATAATTATTTGTATTTAAAATTAACTTTGGCAGTTTGTGATTTTTAAAGATCAAGCATTTGAATTTCCCATTTTATTTAAATGTCTAAAATGCGAAAACATCATTTGTAATAAAGTTTTATGATGATAAGGCTGCTGGTATTCTTTTGTGGTTTCTTCGATTATCTCATTTATTTCACTGTAATTGGTATGACAGATATTGGGAAAAAGATGATGTGCAGCATGGCAGTTAGAGCCGCCGCTTAGAAATCTGGCCCAGCCCTTGTCTGCATTCCAATCGCAGCTGGTATACAATTGATGAACTGCCCAAGTATGTTCTAGGAATTCTCCTTCGGGCTGCGGATAATCAGCTCCGTCAAAAAAATGAGTTCCAACGAGCATTATAATAAAGACCAAAGAGGTAAAAGCACTAGCTGTAAAATATGTTATCACAACAAAGCTCCAAGAAAAATCTACATACAGAAGCGGCAAAACCAGTACGAGCGAAAAATAAAATACTTTATATATAAAAAACCTAAAATACAATCCAGCTTTAGAAACGCCTCTTTTCATCCAATCATATTCTTCTGAAAAAAGATAAATCCAATCACTCATAAAAACAGAGTGCAGCAAAGTGAACATATAGACAAATGGCGCATAATAGGCTTGATATTTATGTTTGGGTTTCCACGCATGGGTGGGACTTAATCTTAAAAAAGGATTTTTATCGATATCAATATCACTTCCTTCTACATTGGCATACAAATGATGGGAACGAATATGCCTCAACCCCCACAATAACGGATCTATACCAACGGTAAGAAAACTAAAAAAATGAAGTATCGAATTTGCTTTTTTGTTTTTGAATGCAGTATTGTGAGATGCATCATGACCAAAACTAAATCCTATTAATAATCCCGAGAGCTGAAAAATTACATATACGATCCAAAAATTTAATTTACTTATTGAATCTAAAAACAAAAGAGCATAAGAGCCGTAACATACAAATGTCCAAAACAAGCCTTTAAACCAAAATTTAAAATCTCCATGTGAAACATTTTTCCCCTCTAATTTTTTGTGCACCCTATTTTTTAAAACAGCGAAAAACAATTTTTCTTCTTCTGATTTATTAAAATACTTAGCTTTCATAATATGTTTAATTAAAATTACAAGACAAACGTATTGCAATTTTCACATTTGAATTTGCAAAAAGTAATAAAGATATTTTGTAAATTTGCGATTATCGCAAATTATGAAACATCAAGAATCTTTTTTAAAAGTCATTAGGAGTAAAATCTCTAAATCAGACTCCTTAATTGATGAAATCGCTTCTATCTTAGAAATAAGTTATGATGCATCGCATAGAAGAATTTCACAAAAAAGTAAATTTTCTATAGACGAAACAATCAAACTAGCAAATCATTTCAATATTTCGCTAGACAATCTATTTATGTCTAATGAGAAACTCATTATCGAAAAAACAATCGAGATAGAATCGTTGAGAGATATGCTCGAATATTTTAGATCATCTTCTGAAAAAATTGAACTATTAACACAAAATCCAAAGTCGATTTTGTTTTATTCTGCCAAGGACATTCCGTTATTTTATTTTATGGATGGAACAATTCTTTCAAAATTTAAAGCTTTTGTCTGGCTTAACCTCTTAAAAACAGATACAATAAAAGTATCTTTTGAAAATTTTGTAATCGAAGAATCTTTTTCGGAGTCTATGCAAAAACTTAAAAAAGCCTACGAAAATACCATTGTCAATGAAGTCTGGAATGACACAACTATAAACAGCAGTTTACAGCAAATTTTATATTTTCATGAAGCTGGCTTACTTTCAGTACAAAGCGCAAATGCACTCTGCAATGATTTAAAAAGAATTATAAACTTAGTTAAAGAAAAAAGCAGTAAACCTAATCCTAATTTTGCGATTTATTACAATGAACTAATTTTACTAAACAACAACATGCTTATCGAAACAGAAGAAAAACTAACCATGTTTGTACCTTATACTTTGTTAGGCTATTTTGTGACCGATAATAAAGAAAGCTGTAAAAATGTTCATCAGTTTTTTAAACAACAGATTATCAACTCTAAACCATTGGGTCAGTCTGGTATTAAAGAGCAAAATTTATTTTTTAACAGGGCACTTAGAAAAATTGAATATTATCAAGAAAAGCTAAACTTTCAAGTTGATTTATTATTCTAAAATACAACCGCATTGGCCAATTGTTAATCTAATCCAATAAAATAATTTATTTTATCATGTTATATTCAAGCTTAAATCTTAAAACAATCACGTTTCTTTAAATGATTTAAAAAAATTTAAGCAAATCATAAACATTTTATTACATTTTAACATTAGCAAACGCTGTTTTTAACATTTTTTATATATTTTTGGCTCATACCAAAACTAATCAATAAATCCACCATTGTGTTAAAAACTCTACAAAGAAATTCAATTTACCTATTGATCTTTGGATTATTCTTAAACAATTATCACTTACGAAGTCAAACTTCTAAAGAAGCCGAAATCTACAATTGGTTTGATAAAAATATAGGAATTGAATCCCTTGATATCAAAAATGGGGCAGCTCATCTTAATTTTGACAATACAGTCGAAAATCAGAATCGCTACTATTTTACTGAAAACTTCAGAAAAGGTACTCTCAGATATAATAATCAAAATTATTATGATGTCTTGCTAAAATACGACATCTATAAAGATGACCTTGTTCTAAATCCTTATGACGAAGCGAATACTACTAAAATCAATCTCATAAAAGATAATGTGGAAAATTTCAGCATTAATAATGAGAAATTTATCAATCTGAAAGTTTTAAATCCATCGTTCTTTAAAGGAGGGTTTTACGAAGAGGTTTTAATAAACAGCACATCTGCTCTTTATATAAAGTATTTTAAAGAAAAAAAGAAAGATCAAAAAGAAGAAAGTAATTTAATTCAGTACATTCCGAGATATGAGTTTGTTCTTTTAAAAGACAGCAAATATTATTTGATCAACGGAAAAAAAGAAATCATTGCATTATTTCCAGAAAGTAAAAGAAAAATTAATGATTATTATTTTATGAATAAAAGTCTGAAAAAAGAGAATCCGGCTTTGTTTATAAAAAATCTTGTCAAATATATTAACAATTAAAAACTGGAAGAATTACGCAATGAGAATATTTACACTCCTTTTACTTTTTTGTGGTTTTAATCAGTTAATGTATTCACAAAACCAACAAAACACTATTACGATCAATTACAGCAATATCAATAGAATAGAAGTTTTAAAAAAGATAGAAACTGCATCAAGTTTTAAATTTTACTTTCAGGATGAATGGATCGACAAGAACATTCTAATAAGCGGCAATTTTGAAAACACAAATATTCAAGATGTATTATCAAAAGTGTTTGCCGATACAGAACTTAATTTTTTTATCGATAAAAATAAAATCATCCTAACTAAAAATAGTGTGATTTACGATAAAGTTTCGACTACAAAAAATTCTAACGCTCCAGTATTTTTTCAGCAATATGATTCATTGCAGAAAAAACAGCCGGGCAGTTTACCATCTGTAGCTCTTATCGGAAAAGAAGCTGTGGACTCAGACATCGATTTTTATACATTATCGGGGCATATCACCGATCTAAAAAATCAAAAACCTCTTGCAGATATACGTGTTAAAGTAAAAAATACGGACATAACTGCTGTAACAAATGCTGAGGGATTCTATAGTTTAAAAATTCCTACAGGTTTAAGTACTATCGAAGTAGAATCAATTCTTTATAATAATGCGTCTAGAAAAATTATGATTTATAGTAATGGTACTTTGGACTTTACTATTATCGAAAAAATCAATCAATTGGACGAAGTTGTAGTAAAAGGCAAGAACAGTCAAAATGTTAGAACTGCAATTACTGGAGTGACTACAATTGAAGCTGAAGGAGTAAAAACCATTCCGCTGGTTCTGGGCGAACGAGACATTTTGAAAGTTGCTTTAACAATTCCTGGAATAAAAACTGCTGGAGAAGGTTCTTCTGGCTTTAATGTGCGAGGAGGAAAAGAAGATCAAAACTTAATGTTATTAGACAACGGAACGATTTACAATCCGTCGCATCTTTTTGGTTTTTTCTCAGCTATAAATCCATACACGATTAATAAAGTTGACATCTACAAAGGAGGAATTCCGCCAGAATATGGAGGAAGACTTTCGTCTGTGTTCGATATTGTTTCAAAAAACGGAAACACTGAAAAATTTTCAGGAGAAGGAGGTATTGGCCCGGTTACTAGTAATCTTACCGCCTCTATTCCTATTGTAAAAGAAAAATCCAGTCTATTGGTTGCTGGAAGAGCAACTTATTCAGATTGGATTTTAAAAGCTATTGATGATGAGAATTTGAAAAACAGCAAAGCTTCATTTTACGATTTGTATGCAAAATACACCCACAAAATCAATAAAAACAATTCTATTGAAGGATCTGGATATTTCAGTAAAGACAATTACAATATTACTCCCGATTCTCTTTTTACATACAGCAACCGCCTTATATCTTTAAAATGGAAACATTCTTTTAACGAAAAAAACAACAGCGAACTTAATTTTACTAATAGTGAATACAAATACAGCATCAATTACAGTCCTGTAAATCCGGAGTCATTTACTATGAAATATAGAATAAATGAAACCCAGGGGCACTTAAAATTCAACAGTCAATTAGGCCAAAACCATAAATTTGTATACGGAATTACAAGTAAATTATACAAAATAAATCCTGGAGAGCTAACCCCAGGTTCAAATTCTTTGGTAGATCCTATTCAAATCGAACAAGAGAAAGGATTAGAATCGGCAGCGTTTTTCTCTGAAAATTATAAAATAACCGAAAAACTTTTATTAGACGTTGGGGCAAGATATTCAATCTATGCAGCATTAGGAGAATCCAATCAAAAAATCTATGAAGATGGAGTTCCAAAAACGCCGTCAACAGTTGTAGAAGAAAAGCATTATAACAATAATGAAGTAATTAAAACTTATAGCGGATTTGAACCTAGAGTAGGTTTACGCTATATTTTTGACGAAAGTTTATTTGTGAAAGCAGGGTTTGATAAGAATTACCAATACATTCATTTATTAACCAACAATACGACGCAATCGCCAACAGATACTTGGAAATTATCGGATATTAATGTGGAGCCTCAAAGCGGTATTCAATACTCGCTGGGCATATTTAAAAAACTAGATTATAAAGATTTAGAAATCAGTATTGAAGGATATTATAAAACTTCAAAAAACATTCTAGATTACAAAGTAGGATCTCAGATTCTCTTAAATCAAGATTTAGAAACAGAATTATTGCAAGGCGATGGAAAAGCCTATGGTATTGAATTTCTTTTAAAGAAATCTTATGGAAGATTAAATGGCTGGATTGGTTATACTTACTCTCGTTCATTTATAAAATTAGACAGTCAGTTTAATGATGAAAAAGTAAATAATGGAGATTACTTTCCAACTAATTTTGACAAACCTCACGATGTAAGTATTGTTCTAAACTACAAATTTACAAAGCGTTACAGTTTTTCTTCTAACTTTGTATACCAGACAGGAAGACCCATTACCTACCCGATTGGAAAATATTATTACAATGGGGCAGAATATACACTTTACAGTGATCGTAATAAATTTAGAATACCTGATTATTACAGACTTGATGTTGGTTTAAATATTGAAGGAAATCACAAAATTAAAAAGCTCGCTCACAGTTTTTGGAACATCTCAATTTACAATTTACTGGGAAGAAACAATCCATATTCGATCTTTTTTGTGACCCAAAATGGCGAAATAAAAGCATATAAGACTTCTATATTCGCCGTGCCGATACCAACTATTACATACAACTTTAAATTTTAAATAGTTATGAAAAAAATCATGCTTTTTAGAGTTCTTCTCACGCTATTATTGACATCTATTTTTGGATGTACCACTCCATATTCATATCAAGCTAATGAATTTGAAGACTTAATTGTTGTCGAAGCAACGTTAACTAATCAATACAAATACCAAACAATTAAAATTTCTAGAACCTATACTCTAGAAGAAAGTACACCAAAATTTGAAAAAGGAGCTATTGTCTATGTAACAGATAATCAAGGCAATCGATATGATTATAAAGAAGACAACAATCAATACTTATCCACTAGTCAATTTCAGGCTGTGACAGGAAGAGATTATCAACTGCACATTTTAACCAAAGAAGGCAAAACTTATATTTCAACAACTGAAAAAATGCCTCAAGAAACTCAAATTGACAATTTGGAGGCGCACGCTGTTACTAAAAACGGCAATCTAGGTGTTGAAATTACAGTGAATAGCACGGACCCGACTAACTCTTCAAAATATTACAGATACGAATATGATGAAACTTACAAAGTTATTGCGCCATTATGGTATTACAAAGAAGCCGTTATTATTAATAATAAAATTCAGCTTGTAGACCGAACAAAAGAAGCAAGAGTTTGTTACCTAGCTCAATCTTCAAACGAATTATTGCTTACAAATACCAGCAAATTAAGCGAAGACAAAGTAACTAATTTCCCTGTTAGATTTATAAACAGCGATGATATCATAATAAGAAACAGATATAGTATTTTGGTAAAACAGTATGTTCAAAATCTGGCTGCACAAACTTATTATGAAACACTACAGTCAATATCAAATTCTGGAAGTATTCTTTCCCAAACCCAGCCAGGTTTTTTCTATGGCAATTTAACAGCTGTAGACAATCCTAACGAGAAGGTTATTGGATTTTTTAATGTTTCCACTTATTCTGAAAAGCGCTTATTCTTTAACTTTACAGATATATTTCCAAGAATACCTAGCCCGCCATATCCTTATGAATGCCCTGTTCCAGTACCAGAAGATCAGGCTGATCAGTTTATTTTCTACTCTTTTTCACAACCTGCCGCAATAGAATTATTAAAATCCGGAACCAAAGTTTATTATCCAACAGATGGACCAAGTTTTATACTTTACGACATTCAATGCGGCGACTGTAACTCTTATGCATCTAACATAAAACCATCATTTTGGATAGACTAATCAAACCCCTTGCCATAGCTTTAATGATTATTTTTGGGCAAATTTCAATAGCACAAAAAAGCAATTCATTAGGAGAACTAAACCAAATTGACCAGAAACTAAATGAGTCAATTTATGTGAGCACCAATTCTAATTCGTATTTAATTGGAGAAACAATACTGTATAAAATATTCTGCATAGATAAAATAACAAACAGTACGAAAACCAATAGCAAAGTTGCTTACCTACAGCTAATAGACAGCAATAAAAAAAGTGTTTTTACCCATAAAATATTTCTGCAGAATGGTGTCGGAAATGGCGACTTCTTTCTTCCTACCACATTAGAAACTGGGAGCTATAAATTGATCGGATACACAAATTGGATGCTGAATAAAGGCATTGAATCTTTTTTTAGCGCAGACCTCTATATTGTAAATCCTTATAAAGAATCACCAAATTACCCAATGATTCAAAAAGAATTTACTGTAGATCAAACTACTGCAGATCCAAATATTTCTTTTGATTTAAAAACGAAGCACTACCAAACCAGACAGCAGGTAACTTTGGGAGTAAAACAGCAGTCTGAAGATATTTTTAACGGAAAATACATGATTTCCGTTCGAAAAACAGACGGCTTTTTATCTCAAAACAAAACTGGTTTCAAACCTAAAACAGAAGGAAATTCAGAAATTAAAAACACTAATTTCTACATGCCTGAAGTGCGAGGCGAATTAATCTCTGGAAAAATTACCTCACATGCTTCTGATGTTAAAAATAAAAAAGTTGCCTTTTCAATTATTGATAAGAATCCAGAGTTAAAATTCACCAAAACAGATGACAACGGACGATTTATGTTTAATCTCGAAAAATCAAATTCGGGTGCCAATATTATTATACAGGTTATAGAAGAAAACAAACAGGATTTTACAATCGAAGTGGACAAACCAGCTGCTATAGATTTTTCGAATCTGCAATTCGCAGCGTCGCAGTTTACTCCAGAATTTAAAAACAATATAACCGAAAGATTGGTTTCAAGCCAAATCGAAAACGCTTATTACAATATCAAAAAAGACAGTATTTTAAATCCTAAAGACAGTGTTCCTTTCTATGGTTCATTATCAACAGAATTTATTTTAGATGATTATACCAGATTCAAGACAATGTCCGAAACTTTTACAGAGATATTAAAAGGTGTAGAGCATTCTAAAACAAAAGACGGTTATTCTATCCATATTTATGATTATGATCCAAATTATGAATCAAGTCTTCCTGTTTTGGTTGTAATAGATGGTTTTGTAATTGAAGATTTAAATGAATTATTTGCTTACGACCCTAGAAAAGTTGAAAAGATAAATGTTGTGAGAGGCATGTATTACTATGGATCAAAATCATTTAGCGGTCTTATCGTACTAACTTCTAAAGATGGAAGCTTTGAAACAACTTCAAAAGGCAATTTTATAGCAAAGCCAAGTATTCTGAGACCTGAGAACAAAAAAATGTATTATCAGCCAGATTACGCAGCAAACAAGAATGATAGAATTCCCGATTACAGACATCAATTATTATGGAAACCAGAAGTAAACTTAAAAAATTCCAATTTTAGTTTTTATACTTCTGACGTATCCGGAAAATTCGAAATAGTATTAGAAGGATTTTCAGAAAGTGGTAAACCTGTATTTATTAGAGATTATTTTGAAGTATCTGATAGTAATTTAAATTAATGATTTCCAATAAATTGAAGCATATAAAATCCAATACTCAAAAAAGTATTGGATTTTTTTTAAAATAATTTGTCCCAAATTGTAACTTTTTCGACACTCTTTACGTATAACCATTTGTACACTTTAAAAATAGGGAGACAACAACATGAGACAACTTAAAATCACCAAGCAGGTAACCAATCGTGAAACTGCATCGTTAGATAAATATCTACAAGAAATTGGAAAAGTTGACCTAATTACCGCTGATGAAGAGGTAGAATTAGCACAAAGAATAAAGGCCGGTGATCAAAGAGCTTTAGAAAAACTTACAAAAGCCAACTTACGTTTCGTTGTATCGGTGGCTAAACAATATCAAAATCAAGGATTAACTCTTCCAGATTTAATTAATGAAGGAAACTTAGGTTTAATTAAAGCAGCACAGCGTTTTGATGAAACTCGTGGTTTCAAATTCATTTCTTACGCGGTATGGTGGATTCGTCAATCGATTCTTCAAGCTTTGGCTGAACAATCACGTATTGTACGTTTACCATTAAATAAAATTGGTTCTATCAATAAAATCAACAAAATGTACGCTTTATTGGAGCAGTCTAACGAGCGTCCGCCTTCTGCTGAGGAAATTGCAAAAGAACTTGACATGACAGTTAATGACGTAAAAGAGTCTATGAAAAACTCGGGACGTCACCTTTCTATGGATGCACCTCTTGTTGAGGGTGAAGATTCGAACCTTTATGACGTTTTACGTTCTGGCGAATCACCAAATCCAGATAGAGAATTAATTCACGAATCTCTTCGTACAGAAATCGAACGTTCTTTAGAAACATTAACTCCAAGAGAGGCAGATGTTGTGCGTTTGTATTTTGGTCTTGGCGACCAGCACCCAATGACTCTTGAAGAAATTGGTGAGACTTTCGACCTAACTCGCGAGCGTGTTCGTCAGATTAAAGAAAAAGCAATCCGCAGATTGAAACACACTTCTAGAAGTAAAATCCTTAAAACTTATTTAGGATAACATATATTTGTTTCAAGTTTAAAGTTTCAGGTTCCTTAAAGCAACTTGAAACTTTAAACATGAAACTTTTTTAACGCAAACAACAGTTTGATTGACTGTTCGTTTTTTGATTGATGATTGAAACTCCGGCTGATTACCGGAGTTTTTTATTTTTAGCATTTAGCTTAAGGTTTTTAACCGTAAAGTTCTCGAAGTTTTGTACACATTTAATAAACAGCAAAGTTCACAACGCTTCAAGAACTTGAACTCTTAATAATCTCACTTATAAATTTCTTTGCGAACTTTGCGTAAATTCTTAGCGTACGCTGCGGTTAAATTATCCCGTTCAGCATAAAAAATTTATCTTTGTAAAAAAACAACACACTACAACAAAATGAAAAATACACTTATTGCTCCTTCTGTTCTTGCAGCTGATTTTGCCAATTTACAACGTGACATCGAGATGATTAATACTAGTCAGGCAGATTGGTTTCATATTGATATTATGGACGGAGTTTTTGTTCCAAATATCTCTTTTGGAATGCCCGTTTTAGAAGCAATTACCAAACACGCCAAAAAGTATATCGACGTACATTTAATGATTGTTGATCCAGACCGATACATTAAAACCTTTGCAGATTTAGGCGCAAATGGCCTGACGGTCCATTACGAAGCTTGTACACACCTACACCGAACACTCCAAGCTATAAAAGCAGAAAGGATGAAAGCTGGAGTAGCAATAAACCCGCATACCAATATTGATTTATTAGAAGACGTTATCAATGATATTGATTTAGTATGTATTATGAGTGTTAACCCAGGATTTGGCGGTCAGTCTTTTATTGAAAACACTTATGATAAAGTAAAAAAACTAAAAGCTTTGATTACACGCAAAAACGCTTCAACTCTTATTGAAATTGACGGCGGTGTAACCAATAAAAATGCAAAACAATTAGTAGAAGCTGGCGCCGATGTTTTAGTTGCTGGAAGTTTCGTTTTTAAAGCCGAAAATCCAATAGAAACAATTGCCGACTTAAAAGTCCTTGCTGCTTTTTAAGTTTTTTAGATTCGGAAAGAAATCAATTCCAGTCATTTTTTCCAGAGTTTCAATTGGCACAACAAAATCATATATCGATTGATCACTGTTTTCGCTGGGAACAAGAAATGCAATTGCTTTGTGTTCTTTACCTTCTTTAGCCAAAACAATTTTATAAAAATATTTAGGGACAGAAACATTTTCTGTCCCTATTTTTTTATCCGAATCGCTTAAAATTCCGCCTGTAACGACATAAATATCATTGTATTTTTCTGCCCAATAGCGTGTTTTTTGTTCGATTCTGTTCCAGATTCCACTATTAAAATCATGTTTTTGAGGAGCAATATTCGACGTATAAAAAGTATCATCATAAGCATCTTTGCTAAATTCCATATCACCCGCAGGACAAAGATGCCCTTTATCATAGCCCGATTTTTTATAGTTTCGCCAATCTGCAGAACCCGTTGTCACCTTTGGATCTTCAATAAAATAAGGCCTTTTATAATTATTATTTTTAAGATATTCTTTTTTCAATTCGTAAGCAACCCATTCTGCTTGTTCAAACTTTTCGTTGTACGATAGTGTATAATATTGATGTTTCACGATTTGTTTGGTTGTTGAAGTTGGAAGGTAGGTTACCGTATACAAAGAATCTCCAATGGTAGTATTTTCAACAAAATCAGAACTTGCATTATAAGACTTTACTCTTTCATTCCGTGTGTCTTCTTGTTTTTTACAAGAAAACAACACTAAACAAATGACAATCAATTTTATACAATTTTTCATAATACTATATTTTACAAGAATTAAACATACGAAAAAACGCCCCGTAAATCGAAATTTACAGAGCGTTTTTAAACAAATTAAATTCCTTAGAATTTTAAGATCTCACTAGTTTATCCTTTTTCATTTTAGGAGAAACACTACTTTTTACTAAACTTTTTGTTTGTAAATCATCTAAAACATTTAATGCTTCTTCTACATAAACATCTTTAGATAATGCTTGGTGCCATGCTTCTCTTTTTTCTTTTAGAGTCGCATCGGTACTCATTTCTATTTCTTCATAAGGCAGTGATTTAAAAATCAAAGAGTTTTTATAATCCGAAATTGGTTTATATTTTTTTCCTTCATTTTCAACCTGTTCTTGTGTTGCTTTAAAACTCTGAATATTCAGGCTGTATGTGTTTTCTTTGTTCTTAACATCAATCCATTTCGCATTGTCGTCAATTAGTTTGAATTGAGCATTTTGAGCAATTCTATTTTTACTATTCATAATTGCTTTAGTAAAATTCTCACTAGAACTCCAAGTGCTGTAATCTGCTGGGTCAATTTTATCCCAAGGCATTGCGTTGTCAATATCTCGCTCTCCCATTTTTAGGTAAGCATAACGATCCGGCATCACAACATCACTGTGAACCCCTTCTAACTGAGTTGAACCACCGTTAATTCTATAGAATTTTTGTCCCGTAATTTTTAAGGCTCCAAGATCTCCATAATTTACATTACGAACAAATTGGTTTAAGTCTAATACATTTTGCACGGTTCCTTTACCATAAGTCTGTTTGCTTCCAATGATAACACCACGTTTGTAATCCTGAATTGCAGCAGCCAAAATCTCAGAAGCCGAAGCAGAGAAACTATTTACCATAATTACCAGCGGACCGTCCCATTCGATTTTTTTATCTTTATCGTATAAAACCTCTTTCTTTTTTCCAGCAGATTTAACCTGAACAATTGGTCCTTCTTCAATAAATAAACCTGCAATATCAACAACTGTAGAAAGTGATCCTCCGCCGTCATCACGAACATCCAGAACAATTCCGTTGATATTTTCTTTTTTCAATCTTTCTACTTCACGAGCGATATCTTTACCCGCATCACGTCCATCTTTATTTTCAAAATCGATATAAAATTTAGGAAGATAAATCACTCCGTATTTCAAACCGTTTTTCTCTACAATACTAGACTTAGCGTATGTTTCTTCAATTTCAACCACATCTCTGATAATCGAAATTACTTTAATAGAACCATCCACTTTTTTAACCGTAAGTTTTACTTCAGTTCCTTTATGACCTTTAATTTTCTTTACAACATCATCCAGACGCATTCCAACAACATCAACAGGCTCTTCATTTCCTTGAGCAACTTTTAAGATTAAATCTCCTGCTTCTAATTGTTTTCCTTTCCATGCTGGACCACCAGAAATCAACTCATCAATTGCAGTAAAGTCATTTTTCTTTGTTAGACGAGCTCCAATTCCTTCTAATTTTCCACTAATATTTACATCAAAACGATCTTTTTCTTCTGGTGCAAAATAGCTTGTATGAGGATCAAAACGGGTCATAATAGAATTCAAATACACAGAAAACCAATATTCTCTATTCAAATCTTTAATGACACTAAAATTATCATCTAATGATTTTAAAGAACTTTCTCTTGTCTCTTTTTCCAAAGACTCAAAAGATTTTTCTTTGTATGAAGGATCTTTTTTCTTCTTTTCTTCTTCAATTTTTTGCTTTGTCACCAAAGAAGAAAGCGTAGACAGTTTAATTTGTTTTCTCCATCTTTCGTTAATCTCAGCTAAATTTTTAGCATACGGAATGTGCTCATAATCAGAATTAAAAGTCTCATCTACATTATAATTAAAAGGCTGTGCTAAAATTGTTTTATAACGCTTTTTACTTTCTTCCATACGCTTCATTAATCTGGTATAAGTAAGATTAAAAAAGGTAATATCTTTATTTAGGAATTGGTCATCCAGCATCAATTCATACTGTTTGAATTCATCTATATCAGACTGCAGAAAAAATCTTTTTGAAGGATCTAATGCGTCTATATAATCCTTAAAGATACCTTTAGAAAATTCATCATTGATTTCAGCTGGGCTGTAATGTCCTTTTTCAATAACAAATGCTAACAATTCTAAAAGCGTCTTATCTTTATTCGGATCCGGTTCAATTGTCTTATCTGCATTCATTTTAAAAGCAAACAATGTCAGCGATAAGCACAATACGGCTATAAGTATCTTATAATTTCTTTTCATAAACTTAATAATAGCATTCATCAAAATTTTTTATCTAAATTACGCTAAAAACTATGCCACGAGAGCTAACGTCACGATAATTTTTTGTTAAAGATATAAAAATGTTTAATTCGTGAAAAAGTTCTTTACCTTAGTTGACAAATTTTATAATATTTGTAACATATCTTAATGAATATGCCTCAAATTTGTTTTTAAAATCTTACAATTGTTAAAATTACACATAATGCCCACAAAATGAAAGCTGAAAAACCACTAATATTAGTAACCAACGATGATGGAATTTTGGCACCTGGAATACGAGCCCTTATCAGCGTCATGGAAACTATCGGAGATGTCATTGTTGTTGCTCCTGATAAACCCCAAAGTGCCATGGGACATGCCATTACTATAAACAATACCCTCTTTTTGGACAAAATATCAAAAGAAGATGATGCAATTGAAGAATACAGCTGTTCTGGAACGCCTGTAGACTGCGTAAAATTGGCAGTAAACGAAATCTTAAAACGTAAACCGGACTTGTGCGTTTCTGGAATTAATCACGGGTCAAACTCTTCTATTAATGTCATTTATTCTGGAACTATGAGCGCTGCTGTTGAAGCCGGAATCGAAGGAATTCAGGCAATCGGATTTTCGCTTTTAGATTTTGACTGGAATGCTGATTTTGAACCTATAAAGTCTTTTGTTAAAAAAATCGCTTTAGAAACTCTCGCGAACAAATTGCCACCTGGAGTGGTTTTGAATGTCAATTTCCCGAAATTAAAAGAAAAGGAAATAAAAGGAATTAAAGTCTGTCGTCAAGCGAAAGCCTACTACGCGCAAAAATTTGACAAAAGACAAACCCCTTTTGGGAAAGATTATTACTGGCTTGCCGGAAAATTTGTTAATGAAGATCAAGGCGAAGATACAGACGAATGGGCTTTAGAAAATGGTTATATCTCCGTAGTTCCCGTTCAATTTGACTTAACCGCCCACCACACTATGCAGCAACTTAATACTTGGAAATTAAATGAATAATAAAGATTTTATTACCGGATTCTTAATCGGAATTTTTACCTCTCTGCTCGGAAGTTATTTATTCATAACTTTTTTTACCAAATTTGATATTTCTTCTGGAATTAAAATCATTAAAGATCATGGTTATTTAGGAAAAATTATTACCATCGGCACTACTTTAGATCTTGCTGTTTTTTTACTTCTTTTGAACAGAAATAAAGAAATGATGGCAAGAGGAGTGGTTTTGGCTGTAATTGTTTTAGCCATTTCAACTTTGTTTTTTTAATTTCTATCTTTGTAAACACAAATTATCGCCAATAGTATCACTGGCGCCTTTCAAATAATTTTATGAAATACTACATAATTGCCGGCGAAGCCTCTGGAGATTTACACGGATCAAACTTAATGAAAGCTTTATACGAAGAAGATCCACATGCAGAAATCAGATTTTGGGGAGGAGATTTAATGCAGAAAGCAGGAGGAACTTTAGTAAAACACTACCGTGAGTTGGCCTTTATGGGGTTTGTTGAAGTGATTTTTAATTTAAAAACAATTCTTAACAATATTAAAATCTGCAAAAAAGACATTTTACAGTTCCAACCCGATGTTATCATTTTTATAGATTATCCAGGTTTTAATATGCGAATTGCAAAATGGGCAAAAGCACTTAATTACAAAACACATTACTACATTTCTCCTCAAATTTGGGCTTGGAAAGAGAATCGTATTAAAGCTATCAAGCAAGATGTCGATAAGATGTTTGTGATCCTTCCTTTTGAAAAAAGTTTCTACGAAGACAAACATCAATTTCCTGTAGATTTTGTGGGGCATCCGCTTATTGATGCGATACAAAACCAACCCGCTTTTGATGAAGAATTGTTTAGAAAAGAAAACAAACTGGGAGAAAAACCAATTATAGCTGTTCTTCCCGGAAGTCGTAAGCAGGAAATCACTAAGATGCTGAGTGTAATGCTTAGCGTGGTTGAAGATTTTAAAGATTATGAATTTGTAATAGCAGGCGCTCCAAGTCAGGAATTTGAATTTTATCAGCAATTTATCAGTAACAAAAACATAAAGTTTGTTTCAAACAAAACGTATGATTTACTGCGCTCTTCAACCGCAGCATTAGTAACCTCTGGTACGGCAACTCTGGAAACGGCACTTTTTAAAGTCCCAGAAGTAGTGTGTTATAAAGGAAGTGCAATTTCGTATCAAATTGCCAAACGCATTATTACCTTAAAATATATTTCGCTCGTAAATCTCATCATGGATAAAGAAGTGGTTACCGAGTTAATTCAAGGAGACTGCAACACTAAGCGAATCAAGGAAGAATTGCAAAAATTATTGAATCCCGAATACCGCGCAGAACTCCTAAAAAACTATGATATTCTAGAAGAAAAATTAGGTGGTGTCGGTGCCAGCAAAAAAACTGCAAAACTTATTACAGCAGATTTAAAACTGAATTAATTTTATTTTGAAAAAAGCAATAACACTTCTCCTTTTAACCATTCTATTTGTTTCCTGCAAATCAACTTCGACTGCTGTAAACACTAAAGAATCCAAAAAAGAAAGTAAATCTGTCGTCAATAATTTGATCAAAAAGGCGACAGAAAATATTGGTGTTAAATACAAAGCCGGCGGTACTACAAAAAATGGTTTTGATTGTTCGGGACTAGTTTTTACAACTTTTCAATCAGAAAAAATAATACTTCCTAGAAGCTCTTTTGATCAGGCAAAAATTGGTGCTGTAATTTCTTTGAAAGATGCTCAAAAAGGCGATCTGATCTTTTTTAAAACCAATAAGAGCAAACAGATTAATCATGTCGGCTTGATCACAGAGGTTTATTCTAATGAAATAAAGTTTGTACATTCTTCAACTTCAAAAGGTGTTATTATTTCTTCAACAAAAGAACCTTATTACGCAAATTCTTTTACACAGATAAATCGGATAGTAGAATAATTCCTTTTAAAATATATTTATTTTCTTACAAATAATTCATACTTTTAGCGCATGAAAGTATTGGATTTTCCGTTAGCTAAAGTTACAATCGGGTTTGTAACTGGAATTATTTTATCATATTATCAGCATTTTTCTACAAGCGCAGCCATTATAATATTCTGTTTAAGCAGTTTGTTATTCATAACCTTGTTTACTTTCAACCGCGGTAATAAAAAACTTGCGGTCTATTTTGGAGTTTCTGTTTATTTGATTTCTTTTTCTATCGGAATTCTAACCCTATTATTTCATACCGAAAAACTTCATAAGACAAACTACACCCATCTAGAAAATGTATTTACAAGTCCTAAAACTGTTACCTTAACGATACGTGAAAAATTAAAAAGCAATGATTACAGTGATCGTTACATTGCATTAGTAAATACTATTAATAACAAGTCATTTTCGGGAAGAATTATTCTAAATGTTCAAAAAGACAGCATTAAAACTTCTCTAATCATAGGGAACATCATTCAATTAAAAACGATTTTACAGCGCAACAATCCAAACAAAAACCCCAATCAATTTGACTATTCTCAATATCTGGCAGACAAACAGATTTACGCTCAAATTCATTGTCATAAATCAGAAATACTCGTAAATTCAAGAATAGAAAAAGACATTTGGTTTTATACCGGAAAACTACACAGCAGAATAGTAAGACATCTCGAAAAAGCCTCTTTCAGCAAAGATGAAATGACTGTTGCTCTAGCCTTAATTCTAGGGCAGCAACAAGAAATAGCAGCCGACATCATTCAAGATTATCAATACTCTGGAGCAACACATGTATTGTCTGTTTCTGGACTTCATGTCGGCTTTATTATGCTTTTCATTACTTTTATTTTAAAACCAATTCCCAATAATCGAAAAGGTTCTTTACTTAAATTGACTGCAATTTTAGTTTCACTGGGCATGTTTGCCGTAATTTCAGGCCTATCCCCTTCCGTATTACGTTCTGTGGTAATGTTTTCCTTTTTAGCCTGCGGCAACCATCTTAGACGCAACGGAAACATTTACCATACACTCTTGGTTTCTATTTTATTAATATTACTTTTTCAACCCTATTTCTTATTTGACGTTGGGTTTCAGTTGAGTTATATTGCACTTTTTTTTATTCTTTGGCTTCAGCCTCTTTTAAAAAAATTATGGACGCCAAAACACAAAATCTCTACCTATATCTGGGATGCCTTAACGGTTTCATTTGCCGCCCAAATAGGCACATTTCCGCTTTGCTTATATTACTTTCATCAATTTCCAAGTCTCTTTTTTGTAACCAATATTGTCATTCTTCCTATTTTGTCTTTCATCATGATTGCAGGGATAATCGTCATGATAATAGCAGTATTTGCAATTCCTCCAGATTTTATAATTCAAATATTTCAGAAAAGTGTTTTTCTCCTTAATTACACGATTCACATCGTCGCTTCAATGGAATCGTTTGTAATAAAAAATATCAGTTTTAACTTTTATTATCTCATCGCTTTTTATGTGCTTACTTTTGCAATCATAATTTACTATAAAAAAAGAAGTTACAGTAGATTCGTTTTTATTCTCGTCAGCATAATTTTTACACAAACCGCTTTTATATTGACAAAAGAAAAAACACAAAGTGAAGAAGAATTGATCGTTTATAATTCTAAAAAGAGTACGATTATAAGCGATCGCAAAGGCTCTAGTATAACTCTTTTCAGTCGGGACACCCTGCCAAATCAGAAAACAGAACAATATATTCTGACTTCTTATTTAATTGAAAATTATATTACCTCAAAAAGAAGGAAAAAACTAGAAAATTTACTTTATTTCAATAACAACAAAATTTTAATAATAGACAGTTCAGGCATCATCCCTCCAAAATGTCAGCCGGATATATTGCTTTTAACGCAATCTCCAAAATTAAATCTTGACAGGATATTAGACGAAATAAAACCTAAAACGATAATAGCAGACGCATCAAATTCTTACAGTTTTATAACACTCTGGAAAAAAAGCTGTTTAAAAAACAATATCCCCTTTCATGCCACTGCCGAAAAGGGATACTATAAGTTTTGAATTATTATTCTGGGTTTAAAAGCAATGTAGAATCCTTAATCCAGCCTTTTGGGCCTCCAGGTCTATAAGGCATCAAACCAATCTTGTTAAAGGTAGTTTTTCCTTTTCTAACATTTGCCAAAGCAAAACAAACTTGTGGAAGTTCATCAACGCCAAATGCATTTTTCAAACTCACATTTTGCTCCATTACATTGTTAGAAACATTAGGATCTGATAAATCTAATTTCACTAGAATAACATTATCACGAGACCAAACTGCAAAATCTGGAGTGTTAAAAATTTCGGTCTGCATTTTCTGCGGTGCGCCAGCACCCGTAAAATAGATTAATAGTGGTTTTTTTTGTTCCATACACATCACAATAGCATCATTCATATCAGTTTTCCAAACCAAATTTTGTGCATTTGTAAAAAAAGAACTTAAAAAAAACAGTAGGATAAGTAATTTTTGGGTCATACGATTTGGATTTATTTAAGTTAACTCGCCTAAAATAGCACAAAATTATCATCAAATCACAAATTTTATTAGTAAAAATTTAACATTCGTTGCAAAAAATAGAATTCTTCAATAATTTGCTAAATTTTTAATAATATGAAAAAAATATTGGCCCTAAAAAATCATATTCTCGCACACAAAAAACATTAATTAACAAAGAAATCTCTTCTCAAATATTAAGAAGAGATTCAGAATGTCTTGTAAGCAATACTGTGTTACAATTTATTCAACAGGATGCAGGATCAAATTTGATTCTGCGATCCAAGCTTTTGCTCCACCAGGCTTATAGGCAATTTTTCCAAGCGCGCTAAAAGTAGTTTTGTTTTTTCTAACAGATGCCATTGCAAAACATACTTCTGGAAGTTCTTGAACACCAAAAGCATTTTTGAGTTTAAGATTTTGTTCTCTGTCTCCTTCCGAAGCAGAAGAATCAGATAAATCAAGTTTTACAAGAACAACATTATCTCTTGACCAAACAGCAAAATCAGGGGTTTTAAAGATTTCATTCTGAAGATTGTCTGAAACTCCAGAGGCAGTAAATAGAATCAACATTGGTTTTCTTTCTTCATTGCTTATAGCAATCGCATCAGTCATATTGGTTCTCCAAGCTAAGGTTTGTGCCTGCATAAAAAATGAACCTAAAAAGAACAGTAGGATAAGTAGTTTTTTAGTCATACTAAATTTGGTTTTGGTTAGATTAGCACGACTAAATTAACATTATATTTTAATTATCCAATTTTTATTGGCATAAAAAATACATTATGTGTTTTTTTACAGTAATTAAAATATCAAATAATCAAACATCAAAAACAAACAAAAGACTTTTCTTACCAAACAAAAAAAACTCCTTACGATAAGTAAGGAGTTTCTACATTAAAAATATTTATTTTTTTATTTTACGATTTCTTTGGATGAACTATTCCCTCGGCAACTGTCAGCCAAGCCGTAGGACCTCCGGCAACGTAACCCGTTTTTCCTAATCCTTTAAAATTTATTTTTCCGTCTTTAGACTCAGCACTTGTAAAGAAAACGGTTGGAAAACCCTGAATACCGAAAGCTTGCTGCAATTCGTTGTTCTGGTTTTTTATTTCAGGAGACTGCGCTACAGCTCGCGGGTAATCTAATTCAACTAAAATTACATTGCTGGCCGCCCATTTTTTAAATTCGTCCGTTTTCAAAACTTCATTCTGCAAACGAATACACCAGCCGCACCAATCACTGCCTGTAAAAAACATCAACATTGGTTTTTGTTCTTTATTACTCACCGTAATCGCTTCTCTAACATCGGTATACCATTTTAATTCCTGCGCCTTTACTGTTGAAACTGCGCTAATTAAAAATAAAGCAATAAGTATTATTTTTTTCATAATAAGTAATTTTCGACAAATTTAAACAAAAACAGATTGCAAATACATTATTTAACTTCTTGCATTAATTTTTTAATAAGTGGTGAAATTGCAATTAAAATAACTCCCGCTATCAAAGAATATAATGCCAATTCATAATAACCTTCTGTATACGACTGCAGTTTAGAAACCAAAGAACCTCCTGTATTTGATCTGGAGATTTCTGCCCCTAACTTACCTGCAAATAACTGTCCGAAAGCGGCAGCCAAAAACCACAATCCCATCATCATTCCAAACAATCTTTTTGGAGAAAGTTTCGTTATAATTGACATTCCGATCGGCCCTAAACAAAGCTCCCCTATGGTTGTGATTAAATACGCAAATGTAAAAACATTTAAAGAAGCTATTCCTTTTGAATCTGCAAAAAATCGAGTCAGATAAAAGATATAAAATGAAGCTGCCAGAAACAAAAACCCGATTCCGAATTTAATTAATGTGTTGGGTTCTATTTTTCTTTTCCCCATCCAAATCCATAATAAACCAATAAGCGGACTTAAAACTACGACAAAGAACGTATTGGAACTATTGTTAATGATATTAGGATCAATACTGAAAAACAACAATTTATCATCTAAATTATCTTTAGCAAAAAGAGACAAAGAACCACCGCTCTGTTCGTAAATAGCATTAAACAATAAATAGAAAAACACAAACAAGAATGCAGCAAAAAGCTTTTTCTGTAATTTAATGTCTCCCAGTTTATACAACTCATAAACAAAATAAAGTACCGCAACAATACCAATTGTATACATGAAATAATCGGTAAAATCGGTGTTTTTTACCATTATGTAAATCAACGGAATGCTTAAAAGCGACAATCCGTAAACTGCAAATTCGCGAATTTTTCTTTTTCCAGCTTCTAAATTTAATAAAGGAGAATCTCCAATCGGTCCAAGATATTTCTTAGTAAACAAAAATGTAATTAAACCTAAAAACATTACCACTGCTGCAGATAAAAAGCACAACTGCCAAGAATAGTATTTCCCTAGATAAACGCATAAAGCCCCCCCTAAAAGCCCTCCAACATTAATCCCGGCATAAAACATTCCGTAACCTGCATCTCTTCTTCCATCTTCTTCTTTGTATAATTCGCCAACCATTGAAGAAACGTTTGGTTTAAAGAATCCCGTTCCTATAATAGAAAAGGCAATTCCGTAATAAAACAAATCGTGCGGCGCAATAGCAATTAAAAGATTCCCCAGAATCATTACAATTGCCCCAAAAAACAGAGACTTTTTAAATCCTAAAACTTTATCTGCAAAAATACCCCCAATAAAGGTAAACGCATAAACAAAAGCCTGAATAGCACCGTACTGTAAATTGGCATGATCTTCCTTCAAAAAAAGCTGATCTACCATAAATATTGTAAGCACGCCGCGCATTCCGTAAAAGCAGAAACGCTCCCACATTTCAACAAAAAACAAATACCACAATTGTTTTGGGTACTTGCCTTCAAAATTTTGAATTTCTTCTAAAGTGATTTCTTGTTTCATATTTTTAATTGATACCGTGATCTTTCATCACTTTATTTAATTTTTTCAACAAAGCGAACATTAATATTGTCGCAAAAAGCAGCAAGGCAAAATTAACCCAAAAAAAGTTTGCTTTGTGATCGTATTGATCCCACATACTTGCCAGAACGCCACTTAATTTATTACCTATTGATGTAGACAAGAACCAGCCCCCCATCATTAATGCAGTAATATTTTTAGGTGATAATTTTGACACAATCGACAATCCCATCGGGCTCAAAAACAACTCTCCGATTGTTATTACTCCATAATTAGCTACGAGCCACCAAACAGAAACTTTTTCAGAACCATTATTTCCAACATGAACAGCTGCAATCATTATCAACACAGATAATGCCGAAATCAAAAGTCCGAATGCAATTTTTACTGGTGTACTTGGCTCCTTTCTTCTGCTGCGCAAAAAAGTAAAAAATGCCACTACCAAAGGTGTTAATATAATAACCCAGCCCGGATTTATGGACTGACTTAAATTAGTAGCCCAAATAGAAATTTTTGAACCTGTTTCAGGTTTTTTATCATCGGCAACATTTCTAAAATAAACCGGATAATCAACTGTTTTTAAAACTTCTCCATTCTTTTTTTGCAGTCTAAAAGCATCATCGTACAATTCAGTCGGGCCTTTTTTATATTCTACTTCTTTTGCCAGCTTCAAACTACTAAAAACCGTTTGTGTTGTTCCGGTAATTTCTCTGTCTGTATATCGGTCTGCCCAAGTTGTTAAGGCTGAACCGTTCAATTTAAAAACTGCCCAAAACAAAATAACAACTGCAAAAATAGAAAGAAGTGCTCCTATTTGTCTTTTTTCCTCAATTTTTGCTTTAAAGTATAAACTTCCGTAAAAATAAACTACCGGAATACAAGCAAAAATAAAAGCGTCTGTACTGTCAGAACCAAAAATAGAACTGTCTACGTTTACCTCAGACTGTACTCCTTTTATCAACCACCCAATTACTCCAAATACAATAGACGGGACAAGGATATACAAAACTATTTTTGAAAACGGCATATCGCCTTCCTTAATACCTTTCTTTTCTGTTTTATTACCATAGTGTTTTGTTCCCATAAGAAACACAATTACACCGATAAACATTCCTATACCGGCCGCCATAAATGCGTAATGCCATCCTAAAAGAATTTGTAAAGCAGCTCCAAAGAAATTACAGATAAAACCTCCAACATTAATTCCCATGTAAAAGATATTGTATCCTTCATCTTTCTTTTCTCTATACTTTTCTTCGTCGTAAAAATTCCCTAGAAGTGTCGAAATATTAGGTTTAAAAAATCCGTTACCAATGATTACCAGCGTCATCGCGATATACAATACCGTCAAGTTGTGAACGCCCATCAGGAAATAACCTGCCCCCATCATCAATCCGCCCAGAATGATTGAATTTTTATATCCTAAATATCGATCCGCAACCAGACCTCCAATAAAAGGCGTAAAAAATACAAGCGCAATAAAAGTACCATACAAATCAGATGCTTCTTTCTCTGTCATGGCAAAACCTGTCTCAACATCTTTTAAGTAAAGCGTAAAGATTCCGATCATAAGATAATAACCGAAACGCTCCCACATCTCTGATAAAAATAAAAAAGACAGTGCTTTTGGATGATTCTTCCACATAAAAAACATACTTATAATTAAAAAAATTACCTATCCAAATAAATTGAATAGGTAATTATATAGAACTGCAGGGTTTAACGAACTCCGTGCATCATTTTTTTCAAAAGAGGTGTTAATGCAAACAATAAAACCGCCGCGATACCTGTAAGAACCACAAATACCATAAAGAACTCGTATAAGTTATGAATTTCGAATCCTGCAAAAACAGGATTTTGCGAGCTGATTTGATGTTTTTCTAATAATAGTAACTGTTCTGCTGTAGGCGTCACTGCTTTATCTAAAACCGCCTGAAGATCGATTCCTAATTCTTTTGCTTTTGCAAATTTATCTCCAGTAGCCGGAAGGATAGAACCTAAAGTTCCTCCTAAAGCATATCCTGATGCGTTAGACAAAAAGAATACTCCGTATAATAATGAAGCGAAACGTTTTGGCGATAATTTACCTACCAGAGACAAACCAATTGGAGATAAACATAACTCAGCACAGGTATTTAAGAAATATAATAAGATAAGCCATTTTACTAATAACAATCCAGAAGTTCCAATATAAGAAACCTGAGTTGCAATCATAAGGAAACTAATAGAAATTACTACTAATCCAACTGCTAATTTTACTGGTGAAATCGGCTCTTTTCCTTTTGCTCTTAACGTATCCCAAAGCACGCTAAAAGGCACCGCTAAAGCCACAACAAAAAGTCCGTTAAAAATTTGAACCATCGATGGAGGCATTAACCATCCGAAGAAATGCCTGTCTGTTTGGTTATCGGCAATAAAAGTCAAAGAAGAACCTGCCTGCTCAAACGCCGCCCAGAAGAAAATAATAAAGAACGAAACAATATAAATTACAATAATTCTATCTCTTTCGATTTTAGTTAAAGATGTATCCGAGATAATTAATCCCGCAAGTGCTATACCGCTTGAATAAATCAACGTATAAATTAAATTCTGACCTACAGCGTAATGAAAAAAGAATCCTAACGCAACAAATGCAATTCCTGCAATCATCAAAGATTTATTAGAAAAATTAGCCGTTTGTGCTTCGCCTTCTTCAAAATCTTCTGCAACGTTTTTAGATGGCAAACCTCCTAATGGTCTTCCTTCTGGAGAAACTACATATTTATTTTTAAGGAAATAAAACAAAACAGTTCCTATAAGCATTGCCGCAGAAGCCGCCATGAATCCCCATCTAAAAGCATGAATATCTCTAATACCGCCAGCATCTTTAACGTCACCTAATAACGGACAAATAGACTGTCCTAAAAATGCCCCAATGTTGATTCCCATGTAGAAAATCGTAAAAGCGGTATCCAATTTCGTTTTTTCTTGTTTTGGATACAAACTTCCCACCATACTTGAAATGTTTGGTTTGAAAAATCCGTTACCAAAAACGATTACCCCTAACGCAGAGTACATAATGATTTTTGCCAATTCTAGATTAGATTCAAAAATACTGCCGCTAGTAAACAGTAACATTTGTCCAATTGCCATTAATAATCCGCCTAATAAGATACAATTTCTGTTTCCTAAAAAACGATCGGCAACAAAACCTCCCAACATTGGAGTTAAATAACAAAGCCCAAGAAAACCACCATAAATCAACGAAGCTTCTTCTTCTTTCATTAGTAAAGAGTTTACTAAAAATAAAGTCAATAGCGCCCGCATTCCATAAAAATTGAACCTCTCCCACATCTCCGTTCCAAACAATACCCAAAGTCCTTTTGGATGCCCTGATTTTACTTGAGTTTCTACCATATTTGTTGTTATTTAATTTTAGATTAAGTTTTTAGATTATAAATTTTCCTTAATAAAATTACTCATTTTATTATAAAGCTGAATTCTGGTTGCACCACCATAAATACCGTGGTTTTTATCTGGATAAATTTGAGAATCAAATTGTTTATTCGACTGAATTAAAGCTTCCATCATCTGCATTGAATTCTGAACATGTACGTTATCGTCTGCACTTCCGTGAATTAATAAAAACTTACCTTTCAATTTTTCAACATGATTAATCGGGGAGTTTTGATCATAACCGCTTGGATTTTCCTGTGGTGTCTGCATGTATCTCTCTGTATAAACGCTGTCATAAAAACGCCAGTTGGTTACCGGTGCCACAGCGATTGCCATTTTGAAAACATCATTTCCTTGAAAGATACAGTTAGAAGCCATGAAACCTCCATAACTCCAGCCCCAGATTCCAATTCTAGAAGCATCAACATAAGGATATGCTCCAATCACTTTAGCAGCATCAATTTGATCTTCAACTTCGTATTTACCTAATTGTAATTGCGTTACTTTTTTAAAATCAGCCCCTTTATAACCAGTTCCTCTTCCATCAACACAAGCTACAATATAACCTTGCTGCGTCAGCATCATGAACCAATATTCATTAGAGCTTCCCCATCCGTTCACTACTTGCTGTGATCCTGGACCAGAATACTGAATCATAAATACCGGATACTTTTTTGAAGGATCAAAATCTTTTGGCTTCATAATCCAAGCGTTCAATTCGTTTCCTTTTGCTGTTTTCAAAACAAAAAACTCTTTTGCCGGCAAGTTATATGCTTTTAATTTATCTGCAAGTCCTTTATTATCTTCAATTACCTTAACTTCTTTTCCAGCCTTAGCTTCGTTTAAAGTATAAATTGTAGGCTGTGAAGCACTGGAGAATGTATTGATGAAATATTGAAAATTAGGACTGAAGGTTGCCTTATTTGTTCCCGTTTTTTGAGTTAAACGCAGTTTGTTTTTTCCGTCCAAACCAATTCTGTAGATATCTCTGATAATAGAACCATTTTCTGTAGATTGGTAGAAAATAGTTTTTGTTTTTTCGTCGAAACCGTAGTATGAAGTTACTTCCCAGTTTCCTTTAGTAACCTGATTTTTAAGTTTTCCTGTTTTATCATATACATAAATATGATTAAAACCGTCTTTTTCGCTCGTCCAGATAAAACTGTTGTCTTTTAAGAAAGTCAAATTATCTGTTACATCAACGTAAGCTTTGTCTTTTTCATTCAAAACTACTTTTGCAGCGGCAGTTGTACCGTCTACAAATAGTATATCAAGATTATCCTGGTGTCGGTTTAAAACCTGAGCAGATAATACATTCGCATCATTTGTCCATTGTAATCTTGCGATATAGAAATCATTATAATTTCCTAAATTTACTTTTTTAGCAGCATTTGCTGCTACGTCATAAATATGTAAAGAAACCTCTGAGTTTTTTTCTCCTGCTTTTGGATATTTAAATGTCTCGATTTTAGGGTATAAATCTTTTTGGAAAATAGACATTGAAAATTCTGGAACCTGACTTTCGTCAAAACGGATATAAGCTAGTTTTTTGCTGTCTTTACTCCAGTCAAAAGCGCGAACAAATGCAAATTCTTCCTCATAAACCCAGTCCGTAATCCCATTTATAACCGCGTTTTTCTTTCCATCTGTTGTAACTGCAGTCGATTTTTTTGATGCAACATCATAAACATATAAATTGTTTTCTCTTGCGTAAGCGATTTTTGTTCCGTCTGGAGAAAAAGTTGGTTCTTGAATTTGAAAGTCAACCAATTTTGTTAACTTTTTTGAAGCAATATCATATAGAAAATAATCTGCAGTAAAAGAGTGGCGGAAAATTTGATTTGTATTACAAGCAATCAAAATCTTTTTTTCTGTCGCATCAAAAGTATAGCTGTCGATTCCGTCAGAAAGCTCTTTATACTCCTTAGTGTCAATTAAATTGGTAACCTTTTTTAATGTAGCAAAATCATAAAGTCCAATCTGCATACTTCTGCTCGCCTGATCTACATTCAACACCGTATATTGGTCTGTATTTTTTAACGATTGCAGTTCATCCATGCCTTCCGCACGAAAAACACCGCCAAAAATGCTCTCGACAGTTATCTTTTGCTGTCCAAAAACGGCTGTAACCAAAAATAAAAGAACTAGAGTAATTTTACTTGTATTCATTATAAATTATTTTAAATATAAAAAGAGCCCAATTTTAGTAAAAAAAATAAACATAATACACATTTTAAGTGTTAAATGTTAAAAAAAATAACGATTGCGTATTTTGATCTTACAAATACGTTGCAAACAAAACTCTTAAAATGGTATATTTGCCGCAACATTATTATTTAAAATATTGAGAATGAACAACGCCGTAGCTGGATTTTCGAAATTATCCAAAACCGAAAAAATAAACTGGATTGCAGAAACCTATTTTTCAAATGCCGAAGAAGCGCTAACGATTATAAGAAATTACTGGAATTCAGACGAAAAGCTCCAACAGCTGCACGATGAATTCATCGAAAATACGATTACCAATTTATATATTCCGCTTGGTATTGCTCCCAATTTTTTAATCAACGGAAAATACAAAACCATCCCGATGGCAATTGAAGAAAGTTCTGTTGTTGCCGCAGCGTCCAAAGCTGCAAAATACTGGGCTTCAAGAGGCGGGTTCAAAACCACGATCATAGATACCGAAAAAATAGGGCAAGTTCACTTTACATACAGCGGTGATTCTGAAAAACTACATGCTTTTTTTGATAGAATCAAACCAAAATTCTTTTCAGAAACGCAGTCAATCACCAAAAACATGCAGCAGCGCGGCGGCGGTATTTTAGATATAAAGCTTAAAGACAAAAGAAGTCTTCTTGAGCACTATTACCAGCTTCATGCAACGTTTGAAACCAAAGACAGCATGGGCGCTAATTTTATCAATTCTTGTCTGGAACAATTTGCCGCTACTTTAAAGGAAGAGGCACAGAATGAAAAACTGCTGGCCGATGGCGAAAAACTGGAGGTGATCATGAGCATTTTATCAAACTACGTCCCAAATTGCCTGGTCCGCGCAGAAGTTTCTTGTCCGATAGAAGAATTAGCAGAAAAACATATCACAAACCCGCAGGAATTTGCAGAACGTTTTCTACAGGCTGTTCAAATCGCAGAAATAGAACCTTTTAGAGCGGTTACACACAATAAAGGAATTATGAACGGTGTCGATGCCGTAGTTCTTGCTACAGGTAATGATTTTAGAGCTGTAGAAGCTGGAGTACATGCCTACGCCTCAAAAAATGGTCAATATGCCAGTTTATCGCATGCAAAAATAGAAAACGGAATCTTCTCATTCTGGCTCGAAATTCCGCTTGCACTAGGAACTGTTGGCGGCCTTACGTCACTTCATCCTCTTGTAAAATTCTGTCTGGAAATACTCGAAAATCCTTCGGCAAAAGAGTTAATGGAGATTGTTGCAGTAGCAGGTCTGGCGCAGAATTTTGCTGCGTTACGTTCTTTAACTACAACCGGAATCCAAGAAGGACACATGAAAATGCATCTTAACAATATCATCAATCAATTTGAGGCTACAGATGAAGAGCGCTATTTAATAAAAGCGCATTTCAAAAAAACAGCCGTTTCTCATAGTGCGGTAGTAGAATTTATTGAAAATTTGAGAAAACAAACTAAATAGAATTCCAAAAAAATTTAGTCTCCAAATAAATTCCAAATTCCAACGAAAATCGGAATTTGGAATTTATTTGGAATTTGGAATTTCAAATATTGGAATTTATACAAGCATGAAAAAAACATTTTACAGTAACGGAAAATTATTTATTGCCGGAGAATATTTAGTATTAGATGGGGCAGATGCTTTTGCGTTACCGACAAAATTTGGACAAGATTTAATTATTGAACAAAATGGTGATAATCAAATCGAATGGAAAAGCTACGATTATGATCAGCATTTATGGTTTGAGGAAACAATTTCATTTGATGAAATAAAAAAACGCCCGGAAATAAAGGTCGAGACTGTAAAATCAACTTTAATTGATATTCTTCACGAGGCATATGTTTTAAATCCAAAATTTATTGATAACGCGACTGGTTTTAAAGTAAGTACACACTTGTCTTTTCCTAGAAATTGGGGTTTAGGCACTTCTTCTACCTTAATTAACAATATCGCACAATGGGCGGATGTGAATGCTTTTACCTTACTAAAAAATAGTTTTGGAGGAAGCGGCTACGATATTGCCTGCGCTCAAAATAATACGCCTGTTCTTTACCGCATAGAAGATAATTTTGTACAAGCAGTCGATTTTAATCCTGATTTTAAAGAACACATCTACTTTGTTTATTTAAATAAGAAACAAAACAGCAAATCAGCGATATACGCTTATAACAATAACAAGAATCATAACTTATCACAAAGCGTTTTAAAAAACAATAAAATCACCAGCGAAATCCTCAATGCCAAAACATTAAAAGAGTTTGCCGCTGCGGTTCAAAAACATGAAATTCACTTAAGTAATATTCTAGAAATGCAGACCATTAAAGAAGCTGTTTTTCCAGATTTTAACGGTGTAATAAAGAGTCTTGGGGCTTGGGGAGGTGATTTTGTAATGGTTGTTTCTAAAGACAACCCGAAAGATTACTTTCTTTCCAAAGGATATGAAACGATTTTGACTTATGACGAAATGATTTTATAAAAAAATCGTATTAATATAAATCACTAAAAGTTTACTCTCTTATTCTTTACATTTTGTTTGGTTTCCAAACGACGAACATTTTGGCTTTCTTGTTCATTAGACTCTATAAGTCTGTTGTGCAGACGTTCGGCCATTTTCTCGATACTGTTGGTGATCGAATCGTATACCAATTCCATACGTCGGTGTTTTTCTTCTTTAACAGCTCTCAAAACATCTTCAACAAAAACTTTATCGTATTTTTCAGCAACAGAATCGCGTGTATTTGTTAATCGGATAACATAATCGTTACTTAAGATTGTAACCTTAAAATGCTGTTCTTCGTTGCTTAAATAATATTTCCCACCCAATTCATCTACATTGATGTCGGTACTGCTCACTTTTAAAAGCTCAATGATAATACCATAAATATGACTTTCAATTTTGGTATATACTCTAGGCTTCTTTTTAAAAAATTTAAAAGTAAAAAACATTAAATGTTTGATTATTAAAGTAATTCGTTTTCAGTTTTTTTGGATTGATTTTTTTTTTATAACGAAAAAATATGTTAAATGAAAAATCGGACAAATTAACTGTAATAATTTGAATATCACAAATTTTTTAAATTAAATTTCTATTACACCTATATAATATCAGAAAATTAACCAAATTTTATTACAAAATACAATTTTACAAATGGCATTAAAAACAAAACCCGAAACATTGCTGCTTCGGGTTTCTTTATTTCTTTACTAAAAAATTTTAGTAGTTGAATTGTAATCTATTGTCTTCAATTTTAGCATTGTTTTTCAAAGCAGGCAGTACTCTGTTAACATCAGATGCACTTTGTGCTTTTACTTTTTCAACATAAGCTGCGTGATTTGCAATTGCAGGTGCTTTTACTGTGCTGATGTTTTTTACCACATAAACTCCAGTATTTCCTTCAATTGGAGCAGAAACTTTATTAGCAGCTAAAGCAAATGCATTTCCTACAACTTTTGGTTCTTGACCAACACCTCCAGGTAAAACCGGATTGTCTAAAGTTACGTCAGCAGCTTGTTGTACAGCAACACCAGCACTTTTAGCAACCGCTTCGATTGTTGCACCTGTCATTTTAGCTTTTAATATTTCTGCTTTTTTCTTGTTTTTCAAGATAGATTCTACATAAGGTCTTGCCATAGTTACAGAAACCAAACCAGATTTGTTTTCTCCTTTGTATTGTGCTATAACGTGACCGATATTAGCCAATTCAAAACGTTTAACATCACCTGTATTTGTTTCTTTATCAAAAGCCCATCTTATAATGTTGCGTTGGTTTCCTAGAGGTCCAAATGCTTCATCCATCGCTTTTGCAGTTACAGGAGCAGAAGGTTTTAAACCTAACTCTTTTGCAGCAGCGTTAAAATCTTTTTTACCAGCTTCCATTTCAAATTTAGTAGCCAATGTAAATACTTTATCTGATGTAGCTTCAGAAGGCTCAATTTTCTGAGCGATTGTAGCCAGACGAATTCCGTCTTGTTTGTCTGTAATTTTAATAATATGGAAACCAAAAGGAGTTTCTACTAAACCAACTTTACCAATACCGTTGCTGAATACAAAATCATTGAATGGTTTTACCATTTGGTTAGGACCAAAATATCCTAAATCTCCACCTTGCTGTGCAGATGAATCATCTGAGCTTGTAAATGCAAGCATCATGAAACTATCTGGATTAGCTTGTACTTGTGCTAAAACTTCTTCTGCTTTTGCTTTAGCTTCTTCTTTAGTTCTTTTCTCTTTTGGATTTGGAGTTTGAGATCCTTCGTAACCAATTAAGATATGACTTGCTTTTGCGTTAACACCAGCTTTAAATCCTAAAGATTTAGAAATTGCATAGTATCTTCCGAAAACATAAGGACCGTAAATAGCTCCAGCAGGAAGACTGAACAATTTATCAGCATCTACTGCAGGTAAAGCATTTTTAGGAACATAAGTAGAATCATAAGGTACATCAGAATTTGAGTTTACAAATTCAGCAATGTTTGTTGCGCTTCTAAAACCTGGCAACGTATCTGTTTTACCTGTTTTTTCGTTATATTCTGGTCTAGCATTTAATAAAGCATTCAATTTAGCTTTAATTTCAGCTTCATCTTGTGCAGATGGTTTGTCTTCTACTAAAACGTACTGAATTTCACGAGTTTCATCTGCTTTGAATTTTTTCTCGTTTTTCTTCATGTAATCTACAATTTCTGAATCAGAAATTTTTACATCACTGTCTTTTATAGAAGAATATAATGCTGCAGCATAAGCAAAGTTTACTTTGTTAGACTCCATTTCATATTTCAACTTTCCTTCGCTTGCTGTAGTATAAAGTCCAGCTTTAATTAAAGTATTATAAATTTGAAATTTTGCATTTAACTCCGCATCTTTTTCCTTTTGAGCAATAAATTGCGCTGCTTCTGGATTTGCTTTAAAGTAATCTTTGAATTTTACAATGTCAAAAATTCCCGCTGCATTTAAAAACATAGGGTTTTTACCAATATTTGGATCCGCTTTTAAAACTTCGATAAGGTGTTTTTCACCTACTCTCAATCCTAATTTCTCGAACTGTGTTGACAACAATGCGATTGAAACCTCTTGATCCCAAACTCGGTTTGCAGCTTCAGTGGAAGTAATTCCTTGCCCACTTTTTTCAACATTACTAACTTTAACTCTAAAGTCTTCAAATGAAATATCTTTTCCATCGATGCTTCCTACATCTTTTGAACTTTGACTAAATGTTCCTTTACCGATAAGATCTTGAATTATAAATGCAAATAATGCAAGTGCAATAACTCCTATCAATAAAGCGGAACGCTGTCTAATTTTTGCTAAAACTGCCATTTTATTGTTATTAATTTTATATTCAGTTTGCGAAAATACAATTATCTAGTTAATAACAATACAACTAGCGTTTTATTTTCGACTTTTTTTTTCATTAATTTAAAAAATCATTCTTTAATTATCATTTTTACCAGCTCTATCTTCTTATTTGAAGCTTCCTGTATGACAAAATGATATTTATCTATTACAATTTTATCTCCTTTTTGCGGAATTTCTTTAGTGTGATATACGATAAAACCTCCTAACGTTCCGTAGGCATCTTCTTCTGGAATCATCAATTTGTAAGTTTCATTCAAATACTCCACATCCAATCGCGTAGAAAACAAATACTTGCCATCTCCCAATTCTTGTTCGATTAATTCCTCGTCCAAATCGTGCTCGTCTTCTATTTCGCCAAAAAGCTCTTCAACAATATCTTCAATTGTAAGTATTCCAGAAGTACCGCCATATTCATCAAGCACCACTGCAACATTTTTTCTTTTTTTTATCAAAAGACTCAACACATCTTTGATCAGAATTGTTTCTGGAACATTTTCCACTGTCATTAAAACCGATTTAATTGTGCTTGGTTTTTTAAACAAATCAAATGAATGAACATATCCAACTATATCGTCTAAAGAGTTTTGACTGATGATAATTTTAGAATATCCTGTTTCTATAAACAACGCCTTTAGATCGGCAACAGAGTCAAAAAGATCAATGTCAACAATTTCTGTACGGGGTGTCATGACATCGCGTGCTTTTACACCCGAAAATTCTAATGCATTTTGAAAGATTTGAATTTCAGAATCTACTTCTTCATGTTCTTCTACATCGCTCATCTGTTCGCTGATATAATTTCCCAGCTCTACCTTACTAAAGAGCTGCAGCTGATCGCCGGCAGTTTTAAAAAATTTCCTTAAAACAAAATCGGCAATCCAGATAAAAAATGACGAGATATAATAAAAGAATCTGTAAAACAGATAAGCCGGAACGGCAAATATCTTGATTAAGGAATTGGCATAGATTTGAAAAAAGACTTTTGGAAAAAATTCAGCTGTCAATAAAACAATAAAAGCCGCAACCAAAGTCTGCACCAGTAAGCTTATCCAGTCTGAAAATACAAAACCCAGATTAGTAATCCACCGTAGGATTACATCGCCCATAAAGAAGCCGTAAACCACCAATGCCAGATTATTACCAATAAGCATCGCTGCAATAAACTTAGAAGGATTCTCGGTAAGTTTTGCCAGAATTCGCGACAAAAAATTATCTTGTCTTTTTTCTATTCCGAGGTAAATTTTATTGGAGGAAACAAAAGCTATTTCCATTCCCGAAAAAAAGGCTGCTAGTATTAAACATATTATTATAATACTAATTTCCATTTTTTACTGTTTTTTGTTTTTATCTTCAAATTTCTTGACAAATCTTCTTCTAAAGAAAAACATAAATACTGCCATACCCGCTATTAAAAAACTCAAGGCAGCAGTATCATTCTGTTCATTTAGCTTTGTAAAACCGTCGTAAATAAAGTAGATCGCAAAAGCAATGTAAATGTATTGTGTATATTTTAAATATCCCATATTTTTATTCTTCTGATTCAATATCACCGCTGATACGCTGTGAATTGATCACTTTAAAATCTTTACTAAAATCGATTCCCTGACCAAAAGAAACTCCTTTTGCATCTGTCAATTTAAATTTTCTTTCGGTGTAAAACCATTCATTCTTCTGGTCAAAATACAATTGTTCTGTCTCCAGAACCTGACCCTGCTCTGAGGTAATTTTTACCTTCCCGATCAAATCAATAATCCCTGTGTTTTTATACGAGACAGCGTAGTTTCCTTTTATAAAAGTACGCTTTTGTTTCTTGTCGTACAAAGTAACATCTATACCCTTTGGAAATTCGGTAAAAGGAAAATCCAAATTTGAATAATCAAGCATTTTTGGACTTATCAAAACAACCGAAATCCGGCCAGAATCTGTATACTTAATATTGACTGTATCAGCATCGCTAGCAGGCACAAATTCTGAGAAGTTAATTTTTTGAACTTCTTTAAAATTACTTTCGCATCCAAAAAACAGTGTCACGGCTGTAACCGTGACAAGTAGAATACTATATCTTTTTGATAAATTCATCTGTCAAAAGTAGTAAATTGTACTGAGCTTAAAAAAGATAAATTATATGTTAGTTGAATTTACTCTTCACGAACCATTTGTCGTTGAAAGAGAAACTGGCACTGAAGTTTAAATAATTCTCTTGAACCAAATTAGATGATACGGTTCCTCTTTTTCCAAATTCAATACCAATATTTACGTTAGAAAAAGTTCCAGTAATCGGAATACCAGCTCCAAGAGTCATTCCCACATCTTTAATTGATTCATTATTTACAATTAAACCAATTTTTTCATATTTCAATCCTGCTCTATAGGTAATTCTGCTTAAATAACTTGTAAAAGAAGTATAATTAGGAATATAGTAACCTCCGACTGCAAATTTACTATACTTTTCGTATTGAACGTTTGAGCTTGCATTGTAATAGTTTGCCAATTGTCCGTCTCCTTGAAGAATCATTGTTGTTCCTACAAGCCATTTTCTTGCTTCTCCGATTCCTGCCCCAATAGTTAACTTACTTGGCAGTGTTAATTTTTGAGAAACTGGTGAATAAGTATAAGGATCCGGATCACCGCTTACCGTGATTACTCTTGTATTGTCTGAGTTTAATTTACTGTCCAAAGAGTAACTCAAACTAGTAAACAAACTTACTTTTTTGTAAATTTTAGTTTGATACATCGTACCTAAATTAAAGCTTGCACCAGACAATTCTGAGGTATTTACTTCGGCAGTGCTATTCTGTACACCCGATACTGCCTCAATACTTGTCGTTGTAATTTTACCAAAATTGTACTGTACATCTGCTCCCACATTCCAATTTGGTTTAATTTTGTAAGCCAAAGCAAAATACACTTTGTTTACTCCGCCTTTTCCTTCAAGCTGTGCGCTTGTCGCCCCTTCTGTACCAGTATTGTCGTTCAGGATTTTATACCCTACAGAACTTACTGGGATCAAACCAAAAGAAGCTCCAAATTTACCCATCGGAATTCCTACAGCTAAATAATCAAACGTAGATCGCTGTGCTTTTTCTGATTGTTCATTGGTTTTTAATGTCGAAGTTGCAAATGTCCCCCCAACTGTAAAAGCAGTCTGCCCCAAACTCGCATAACTTGCCGGGTTATCAATATTTAAATGGATACTGTCCTGCTCTACTGCCACTCCAGCCATAGATCTAAACTCAAGAGTTCCTTTGAATCTCGAATCACCAATTCCGTAAAAAGAATAAGGCGAGGCTGTACCTTGTTGAGCAAATGAAGCGAACGATATAAGCAGACAAGCGCTTATTATAATTTTTTTAATCATTGTCGATTTTATATTGATATGTTTGGTTCAAACTCTCTAGAAGGAAATTTGAATTGGCAAATATGGTATTTTTTAATCGTTTAGCCAAAAAATCTGCATCGCCTCCCGTTAAAATTATGATAAAATTTGAAAATTGAGCGCGATATTCATCGATAAAACCGTCAATCTCATAGACGAAACCGTTTACAACTCCAGAGTGAATAGCTTGTGCGGTGGAGTTTCCTATATAAGATTCGGGATCTTCTAAAGTGAGCAAAGGCAGTTTGGCCGTGAAGTTATGCAGAGATTCATATCGCAATCGAAGTCCCGGAGAAATGGCACCGCCTAAATAATTGTCATTTTCGTCGATGAAATCGTAGGTAATGCAAGTTCCGGCATCTATTACCAGTCTATTTTGTTTTGGAAACTGCAAGGTGGCTCCAGCAGCCAAAACCATACGATCAATCCCTAATGTTTTTGGCGTTGCATATTTATTGACGAACGGAAAAATATCTTCGTGGGTTAAAAAATGAATTTTCAGGTCTTTTTCGAATAAGAAAAAAGACTCTTTTTCGATTTTTCCGACCGATGCCGCAACCAAATCGCTGCATTTTGGATATTTTTCTAAAATATTTTTAATTTTTTTTTCGAGTTCATTTTTCTCAAAAATAAAATTCTCCAGCGCATTATTATCCTCAAAGACAGAAGCTTTAATTCGCGTATTTCCAACATCAACCGTTAAAATCATGTTTTATTATTTACTAATGCGAAGGTACGAATTGATTTTTTTAAAAAAATGTTTTGGATAAACGAAAAATGATTCTATCTTTGCACCCGCATTAACCGCACAACGGTACCTTAGCTCAGATGGTAGAGCAATGGACTGAAAATCCATGTGTCCCTGGTTCGATCCCTGGAGGTACCACCAAAACCCGAATAGCAATATTCGGGTTTTTTGTTTTTACAGCATTAAGTTGAAACGCAAAGTTCGCTAAGATTTACGCAAAAGGTTCGCAAAGTTCTAATTAAACTTTGCGAACCTTTTGCGTTTTTTCTTTGTGTCCTTTGTTGTTTTATAAAAACATTGATAGTACAAAAACCGTTTACAAAGACTCACAAAAGCTAAAAGACCTTTGCGAGCCTAGCGTAAACCTAAGCGCTCTTTGCGGTTAAAAAAAACATTGATAGCACAAAAACCGTTTACAAAGACTCACAAAAGCTAAAAGACCTTTGCTCCCGAGGTTTCGGGATTGCGTAACTCTTAGCGCTCTTTGCGGTTAAAAAAAACATTGATAACACAAAAACCGTTTACAAAGACTCACAAAAGCTAAAAAACCTTTGCGTCCCGAGGTTTCGAGATTGCGTAAATCTCAGCGCTCTTTGCGGTTAAAAAAACTATTGCTGAAATACCGAAACCGCTGGAAAGTAATATCCTGAAAAACTTACTCCTCCTGTTTTAGCTCCAGAATCGGCATTGAATAAATACAAATTATTGTTTGCAAAATTGGCACCAAATCCTGAATCAACCGTATTTACAACTAAGGTATTTTTCTTTTTATCATAACCAATTCCGGCGCCATACAATATATTAACTCCAGTCAAAGTAATAAAAGGTCGCGCCAGCGAAGCGACATCTCCGGTATACTTGTAAATTTCTTTACCGCCGCTGAAGCTTGCGTTTCTAGCAATAAAAACATCATTTTGAGCTGCAGTGATCGATCCTGGGTGCCATGCTCCCCAGCTTCCGTAAGCTTGAAAACCTAATGCAATTTCTTTTACCTCTAGCGTGTTTGAATCTATATTTATCAATTTTGTACCGCCTGCTGCCCATACTTTTTTATCCTCTGTAACAGCAAAACCCAGAACCATACTTGAAATAGTTTTTTCTACCGCAAGCGTTGCTGCATTGATCACCAAAACACCTTTTGCAGCAGACAATGCAAAAATATAGTTATTTACCTTCACGATATCTCCAACCTGTCCTGTAACACCTTCTAACTGTCCGTTTAATTCCATCGCATTAAGATTTAGTTTGAATATTCCTTTTCCAGAAGTCAGCAGCGCTTGATTTTCGTCTATTGCAACTATTGCACGCCAATCATTGCCGGCTTGAGCAGGAATTCTCTTTTCTTCTTTTAATGAGTAAGCATCGGCTACCACTACAGGTCCGGCTGCTTTTGAAACTAAAAACAACTTCTTGTTAATGATGGTCCCAAATTCTAATGTAGACGATTCTGGTTTTAGGTTTTTATCTGGATTTACTTTTACAAAAATACTGTCTTCAATGGCTTTTGTATCGTATCTGTAGAAACCGACTGTTCCTGTTCCGTGTCCATACCAGCCTTCATTAATCATAAAAAAACCATTTTCGTAAGCTCCCCATGTATGAATATCATACGTCAGCTTTACATCGCCACCGTTGTTTTTAGCAGTCATTTCAATTTTAAAATCGCCTCTTGTTTCTGGTTTAAAAGTATAAACAGAGTCAGAACTTACCCCTTTTCCGTCTACAGTCCATTGGAAAGATAGATTACTTCTGTCTTTTATTCTGGAGCTTAACCGAAGTGTCTTACCAATTGTCAAAGTATCTTTTAACTGCTGTTCGCCGCTTATTACAGGAGGTGCCGTAAAATCATCATCATTATTACATGAAATTATCAGAGTTGCTAAAGAGGCAATTGCAATTAAATGCCTGAAAAAAAATTGGGTTTTCATTATTAAATATTTAAAAAATTATCACTTGGACTTTAATCGACTACTGATTTTAGTTCATAGAGAAAATGCTACAAACGAATTGCATGACGATGCGTTTAAATGATTTTTTTAGCAGAGAAAAAGAAAAATCGAAAAAGAGAAAACTCCAAAAGGAATTGTTTTTACGATATCATATTTGCAGAAAAAAAAATCTCATAAACTTATTTTAGCTTACGAGAATAGAATAACCAAACAAATACCGGTTCACAGAAAGTGAAAAGTACTGTTCTTAATTCTAGCTTCAATCCCCGAAAGCTATTATTACTATAAAAATGGCAGGTCTTCTGACTTGCTCCCTACACCCAGCCTTCCCTTTCAAAAATGAAAAGTGACGTATTAAAGGGTTTCAGTTCATGAGCTTACAGCTGCGGGACAGTTTTGGAGTTACACCAAATTCCCTTTTAATGTCAATATTTATTCAATAATGACAACCACTTTCTGATTTAAATTTTGAGTTGCAAAACTAGGGTTTTCTTTTTTAAGAAAGAAAGCTAATAATTAATAGGTTTTAAAAACTAAAAACGAAATGTTTAGGAGAATTGACGTCTGTTTAATTCCAAAATATCTGAAAAATTGCATTTTTTCTTTTTACGTTTTACAACGAAATTTATCTATAAAAATGTGTATTGATGATCTCAAACATTTTCTTAGTTAAATTAATATTGGTATCCGCTGATTGTACTTTATAAAAATTATTCGATGGAGAAAAATATTGAACCTTCATTTCATCGTTATGCCTTACAATCATTACATAAACATTCGTATGTCCGTCATTTCTGGAACAGCTTTGATAATAATTGCCTTTTTCTAAAACTTCTTGAATAAACTTTAGTCTCTTTTTTTCTTCTACAGAAAAAACTATTTCTTCATTATTTTTCTCATTTTTTCGTAGAGCATTAAATCCTTTGTCAAGATCAATTATTATGAATCGACTGCTTCCTACATTTTCCTCCCAACGATACAATAAAACTCCATTTTTTATTTTTGAAAAATTTGCAAATTCATTTTTATAAAAATCTGATTTTTCAATAAAATGAATATATTGCCCCTGAATAACTTCAGAAGGTACTGCAGTAATTTTACATTCATTTTCAATCAGCACAGTTTGGGTTTTACACCCTATAAAAACTAAACCGATACACAATAACACAATTTGTTTCATATTTAAAAATCAGAAAACTCATCAAATATAAACGATTATAAAAATATAAAAATTAGAAAGTCAACAAATAATTGCTTTTTGTTAAAAAAGTATCAACTGAATAAAAAATTATCTTATATATTCGTAAAACTATATTTTTATCTTTATTTTACTAACAAGGTTACAAAGCAGTTTTATGAGCAAAACTTCTACTAAAGGCATTTGGAAAGTGATTTCGGCCTCTTCTATGGGCACCATGATTGAATGGTATGATTTTTATATTTTTGGCAGTCTGGCGGTTGTTATTTCAACCAAATTTTTCCCTAGCGACAATCCAACTGCAGCATTCTTATCGACTCTGGCCACTTTTGCCGCAGGGTTTGTAGTTCGTCCTTTTGGCGCTTTGTTCTTTGGAAGGCTTGGAGATATTATTGGCCGGAAATATACTTTTATGGCTACATTATTATTAATGGGCGGTTCTACTTTCTTAATAGGCTGTATTCCGAGTTATGAAACAATTGGTTTTATGGCTCCTTTATTAGTTTTGATTTTACGACTGCTTCAGGGATTAGCGCTTGGCGGTGAATATGGAGGCGCAGCGACTTATGTTGCAGAGCATGCTCCGGTTGGCCAAAAAGGATATTGGACATCCTGGATTCAGACCACCGCAACTGTGGGTTTGTTTATTTCTCTAATGGTAATTCTGGCTACAAAAAATGTGCTTTCTGCCGAAGCTTTTGATTCCTGGGGCTGGCGCGTCCCTTTTTGGGTTTCTATTGTAATGGTTGGGGTTTCGTATTTAATTAGAAAAAATATGGACGAATCGCCTGTATTTGCAAAAGCTAAAAAAGAAGGAACGACAAGTACAAATCCGTTAAAAGAAAGTTTTGGAAATCGCTACAATTTAAAATTTGTGTTACTGGCTCTGTTTGGAGCCACAATGGGACAAGGAGTCGTTTGGTACACGGGACAATTCTATGCGATGAGTTTTATGAAAACGGTTATGAATATTGATTCTTCGCAAGTAGACAGTTTGCTCGGAATTGCATTATTACTAGGAACTCCTTTTTTTATTGTTTTTGGATGGCTGAGCGACAAAGTTGGCCGAAAATACATTATGATGTCCGGAATGCTGCTGGCTATTTTATTCTACAGACCGATATACAAAATGATGTATAACACAACTGATGTGAGTTATAAGACCGAAATTGTAGAACAAACCTCTCAAAATGTTGAAAGAACCCAAAATAATGACATAATTACTACCCTTTCAAAAACCTATACGGATGGAACCTCGTATATCGAAAAGAAAACAGATTTTGCTGATAAGAAAAAATCTCAAAGCAGTATTACTATAAATATCAATTCTGCCGATGAATGGACTTTAATTTTTCTGGTTTTCATTCAGGTTTTGTTTGTTACAATGGTGTATGGTCCAATTGCGGCATTTTTAGTGGAAATGTTTCCAACTAAAATCAGATATACTTCAATGTCCCTTCCTTATCATGTAGGAAATGGAATTTTTGGAGGTTTGCTGCCAGCAATTTCAACTTACTTTGTAACACATTCAAAGGCGGCCGGAAAGAGCGATTTTTATCTCGATGGCCTTTGGTATCCTATTATTATTGCTTCGATCTGCTTTGTAATCGGAATGGTTTATATTGATAATAAAAATAAAATTAATCACCTTTAATAATTAAAACATGAATACGATCAAACAGGCTTTAGGCATTTTATGGGTTATTTTAGCAGTTGCAGCCGCTTACTTTTGCGTGTTTGAATTTGGCTTACCAAAATTATTATCAGATCAGCAAGATGATCTGGTATTTGGAATTATTATTCTTTTTATCCTGACTCCCCTGATTGTGTTGGGACTAGGTACTTTTGGTTATTTTGCAGTAATTGGAGAATATAACAATAAAAGGAAGTAACACTTTTATTATATTCAAATGAAAAAAAATATCCAAGATTTAATTAAAAATCATAACAAAAGGGCTGTCTATTTTACAATAGAACAGCCCTTTTTCATTACTAACCAAACCAAAATCTTAATCTGACGATATATTATTTTTTAATAAACTTTACAACCTGAACTTTATTTTCTTCGTTATAGGCTTTTACGAGATACAATCCTGTAGTTAAATCATTTACTTGAAATTGAAAATCGACATTGCTGCTTGTTTTAAATGATTTTACTAATTGTCCTGTAATTGCATAAATTTCTACTTTTGAAGCTGCGAAACTTAAAGTAAAATAATCCGCAACTGGATTTGGATACAAACTAATTAAGTTTCCTTTTTCAAAATTTTCTATAGCCAGATTGGCTTGTTTGTTTCCGTAAATTCTATATTCTCCCGGCGCCAGATTTATCGGAGCCGCTACGTCGGCAACATTTAGAGTGGTACTGTCCATTAGATTGTACCAAGTTCCAGTATACTGAAAATTCGGTACTAAATTCTGTGCTGTTATTTCAAAATTGGCCAATATCACAACGTCTTTTAATTGTGTTGCGGCCAGACTGCTGTTGGTAATTTTAATATTTACTGTAAGCGAATTAGCATTGATCATTGTCGGCGTCCCTAAAAACACAGGTTCTACTGTTTTTAAGGTGATCATTTTTGCCCAATCGTTATAAATTTTATTTCGATTAGAATCGCCCAGCCAGTTTTCTGTCCACTGTGGCTGTGGTTTTGTATCTAATTTACAATCGCCGGAAATTGTGCCCGAATCATCGTTGACAGTTCCGTTATTACAGGTAAAAATAGAATCATCCATTCCTAATTCTCCAAAATGCCAGATCATTTTTGGACCTGGAACCAATAAAGAAACCGCTCCAATTGCAGACATTCTAGACAAAGCTGTATTTAATGTCTTTACATTGTAAGTTCCGTTTGTTGCACCGTACTGAACATTTTTATACATCAAACGCTCTTCGTCATGGCTTTCTGCATATCCCATTAAGCGGTTTGCTGTAAAACCACGGCTAGCGCTTGTCATTCTCGAAATATTACTGTCTGACGAATATCCCATCGATAATTGATTATAAGGGTTCGTCATTTTTCCCCACATCATAATCCCTTTACTTGGAGCTTCTGTAACTCTGTAATCTGCCCATTCCTTTTCTTCGGCGTCTGTTCCTAAATGTTCAAAAATGGTATAATGTGTTGGATCAAGACTCCAAGAATAATCAGCATATTTTTTCAAGATATCTACCCTGTCCTGTTGATATGCATTGGTACAGTTCTCGTCTGAAGCCGTACAAGCCTGCGTAAATCCCTTGGTTAAATCCCAGCGGAAACCGTCTATTTTATATTCTTCAATCCATTGTTTAACAACACGTTCTACATAGTTTTGAGTTTTGAGCGATTGATGATTAAAATCCTCTCCAACGCTGTAAGTATGTGTGGCAGCAGTATTAAAATACGGATTCTCTGCTGTCGGCGAACCAAAACCATCTCCATCGGGATCGTTCATCCACATTCTTACCATCGGATTTCTCCCGAAAGCATGATTTAAAGCAACATCCAAAATAACGGCAATTCCGTTTTGATGGCATACATCGATCAATTCTTTTAGTTTATCTGAAGTTCCGTAAAATTTATCCAAAGCCATGTGAAATGAGGTATTGTACCCCCAGCTTTCATTGCCTTCAAACTCCATTACCGGCATCAATTCGATCGCATTTATTTTAAGATTTTTAAAATAATCGATCTTATCAATTAAGCTTTGATAATTTCTTGCTGCATCAAAATCTCTTACCAAAACTTCATAAACTACTAATTTTTCTTTTTCAGGTTTTACAAAATTGGTTACCTGCCAATTGTAAGGACTCTGTCCCGTTTTTAAAACTGTAACTTCAAAATTTTGTCCTCCAGGATAAGCTGGCATATTAGGGTATTTTGACGCCGGAATACCAGCATCATCATAAGGAGACAAAACCAAAGTAGAGTACGGATCAGCCGTTTTTACCATTGCTGGAGAATTAGCTAGCGGTGTTGCATCTACTACCCAATATTGATACGTATTGTTTACTCCAGAAACCAGTCCTGTAAGTTCCAGCCAAAATTTACCCGATACAGGATCTTTTTTCATGGCATAAGCCGAAGTTGGCTGCCAATTATTAAAACTTCCGGCAACGTAAACAAAATCTTTAAGTGGAGCATCTAAAACCAAAGTGGCTTTTGTAGCATCTGAACTATTATAGTTAATTCCGTCAACCAAACCAGTCGGCATCGCCTGAGAAACTGTATTCGGATTTACTACAACAGAAAACTTCTTGACAATTGTTGTTGCTCCTTGAGTAATTATCAATTCGTAGCTTTGATTATTGGTAATGTTTGTATGCGTATAAGAATAACCCGAAGTACTTGTATTGGTATTTATTGTTGCTCCGTTTGACTTCAAAATATAACTTGCTGCTCCATTTGTATTGGTTGCGGTAATATTGAAATTTGCTCCGGAAGCAATAATTGTCGTGCTGTTTTCTGCCGGAGAAGTTAATGAAGCCTGAAAAGATCCTACTTCGACTATTATATCCTGCGATTTTTTATCACCTGTTCCGTCTTTTGCCTTAACCAGAAAACCTATTCGGCCAATTCCGTTTCTCGCAAAATATACAGAGGGCGTAAATGTTTTGGTATAGGTATCCGTCCCTGCATTATAAGTAAATTTAGCTGCTTCGTTTGATGCTGTCCACGATCCGTTTGATGGGCTGTCGGACTGATTGGTGTCGTTTACATCAAAAGACCAAGACCAAAGGTATAATGCATGAGTTGCAGCTATTCCCCATGAAGTTTCGTTAACACTACTACCGTTAATGGTAATCGTAATAGGCGTGGTATCTTCAAATGCAGTTGGACTTATGGAGTATGTTACTGTCTGTACCTGAGCAAAAACAGTTACCGCCATCAATAAAAATATTGATAGTAAAGTTTTTTTCATAATAATTGTGGTTATTTGGTTAGATAGTCTGATTAAAAAAGGGCTATCCGGAGATAGCCCTTTTTCAGTTATTAACTGAAGTTTTTATTGATTTGGAATCATTACATAACTTCCGTCTAAATCATTAAAATAAATTACATATTTAGATTTTGCTACCGGAATATTATCTCCTGTGTTTACTCCAGAGAAAGGAGTTTTTGCACCCCAAGAAACATCCCATGCATCATTTGCTCTAAACTTCATTTCACCATCATTTAGTGAAGTTACGCCCAATGTCCAAATGTGCGCATTGAATGTAGATTTTACCATTGGTGTAGAAGCATCCCATCCTTTAGCCGTAGCACTTCCGATGATACCAACTGTTGAATAAGTTGCAGCACCAGCTCCAGCTGCGTATGGATCTAAAGCATAGGTTAACTTTTGAACATCCATTTTAAATTTATAGTATCCATCAGCAGGAATTTCTATACTTGCAGGATCTGCGTCAGCATCTGTTCCTCTGTAAGCTAGTGTACCTCCAGAACCTCCATACATTGGAGCCCAGCTTCCTAGGTTTTTAATCGCTTTAAAATATCCTTTTTTGAAATATCCTGTAAAAGTATATTCGTTAGCATTTGTGCCGCTTCTAAATAAGATTTGGTTTCCTTTATTGTTATCCCAGCCAGAAACTGTTGCGTCTCCAACTAAATACCAGTCATTAAAGTTATAATTTACTTTTCCTACATACGGAGTTACTGTAATCGTAATTACACCTTTTCCTGTTTGTACAAATCCGCCAGAAACATTTGAAGCGATTTTTACATCATATGCCGCTGCCACTTCTGGTTTACCGCCAAGATCAATTGCAGCTTGGTTTAAATCTTTTGCTAAAATTGAAGCTTCAGTAGCATTAGTTGTAGCTGCAAGCGTTTTTGCAGCAGTAAAGTCGCCTCCTTTTTTGTCAATCAACAAAGTATATTTTATTACTACATCTGTTGAATATTCCGCAGCTGACCAAGTAATCTTAACTGCTTCTTCTTGCGCTTTTTCAACATCCAAAACATAAGTTTGTCCTGTTGCTGGTGCAGTAATCTCAGGTATTGTAACAGAATCAAGAACTGGTCTTTCATCTACAGCATCAGCATTACATGAAACCGCTAATACACCAATAAACGCGATTAAAATTTTATATATATTTTTCATATTATTATTTTATATAAATATTAATAACCAGGATTTTGTTTCAAAGTTGGATTTGCCTGAATTGTTTTAGCAGGAATAGGCATTAAATCTCTGTATGAATCTGTAGCAGTTCCGTTCATTACTCCACCTTTCCATTGCCAGATTTTAGAACCTCCAGTAAATTTTCCAAAACGAATTAAATCAGTTCTTCTGTGGCATTCCCAGAATAATTCTCTTCCTCTTTCTGCTAATAGAAAATCAAGGGTTAAATCTGTACTCGATATTTGTGTTGCTCCCGCTCTAGTTCTAATTTGGTTAATATAGTTTACTGCAGTTGCTATATTACCAGTACTAGCGCCTCTTACAACTGCTTCTGCATACATTAAATAAGCATCAGAAACTCTAAACATTGGGAAATCTGTATCTGGAATATCAGCTCTTTGAGCAGCTGAACCATCTGCTTTTTTATTAATATATTTTGTTACAGCATAACCATCTGTAAATGTTGATATATTAGTAATATCCAGAGCTTGTCCATCTGTATAGAATGTACCTCTTTTATCTCCAGTACCAGTTACATCAGGGAAAAGTGCAACAAACTCTTTACGAGTTCTAGTTCCCTGCCATCCACCATCCATTCCTCTTGAAGCTGCATCCATACTTCCTCCAATTGAAGCATGAAGAATAAAACTCATACCTCCACCTGTTGCTCTAATAGCAACACCATCACTAATGATTGGGAATATAAATTCATTCTGAGCTCCATTTTTGTCATTATCTGCTGAAAATAAATAAGCATAAGGAACATTTGCAAATGTATATCCTGAATTAATGATTTCACTACACAAAGTAGCTACTTCATTATTTCTTTCTGTTCCAGTATATACTTTAGAGTTTAAATAAATTTGCGCTAATAAAAATTTAGCTGCAACTTTATCAATTCTACCATATTCATTTGCTCTTGCAGCTGGAAGACTACCATCTAAATCTTTCAATTCAGATTCTACAAAAGCAAAAACTTCTGCTCTTGTTTTTTGCACTGGATAAAAGAACCCTACTGGATCAGCTTCTGTTGTAATAGGCACATTACCAAATAAGTCCATTAAATTAACATAAGAAAATGCTCTTAAGAAACGAGCTTCTGCTCTAAAGGTTGCAATTTCCCCTTTTAGACTTGCATCAACACCTCTTGCTTCTAATTTTTCATCCGTAGTTTGTCTTAAAAACTCATTTGCCAAACTAATATGATACGATGCTCTAGAGTAAGTTCCGTATAAGAACTCATTTACAGGAGACCAAGTCTGCGTATTTAATGTTGGTAAAGTACCATCTGCCCATGCAATAACCGCCTCATCTGTTGGAAGCTCTTGAGTTACAAAAAGTAAACGTAAGTAACTGCTAAAATCCCCACCTAAACCAGATATATCAGCAGCTCCATCACCATCATTACCTCCTACATATAAACCAGCGTATAATTTTGCTAATACTTGCTTGTAAGATGCCGGATCTTGGAAAAAGGTTTCAGATAAAAACTCATCATCATCCTTTGGGGTCACGTTTAAATCGTCAGTACACGAAGTCAACGTCATACTTATTCCTAGAATGAATAGGAAAAAATAAGATATATATTTAAATGATATTTTCATTTTGTATGTTTTAAAATTTGTTTTTCAATGTACTATTAGAAACTTGCATTTACTCCAAACAAGAATGTTCTCGCTCTTGGGTAAACATTACCGTCTATTCCGTTGAATTTCTCCGGATCTAACCCATCATATTTTGTAAGTACAAAAACATTTTGAACACCAGCAGAGAATCTCAATGAAGCTGCTTTTAATAAAGCTTTATCTAAAGTATAGCCAATTGTAACATTATCCAATTTAATAAAAGAAGCATCTTTTATATAATAGTTAGACAAGTAACGTTGTGTACCATTATCTTCAAATTTAAAACCTGTGTTCAAATAATCCGCGCTAAGATTAGATAAATCATGATCTCTTCTCAAAGCCTGATCTGAATAGCCTAAGTTAGAATTTACGTTATCAAAGATGTAATTTCCTAAACTTGCTCTCCAGTTCATTGTAAAATCAAACTTTTTGTAGTTTAAAGTTGAGAACAATCCAAATGTATAATCTGCTGTTGGTTTTTTATATCTGTAACGATCAGATGCATCAATTTTACCATCTGCATTTCTGTCTACATAAGCTCCAGCAATTGGTTTTTTATTAGCATCATACAATTGCTCATACACAAAGAATGAGTTTGGATCATATCCAACTGTATTAATCAATATTTTGTTTCCATTTCCTCCTTGAATGTTATCACCAACTTCGTAACCTTGGAAACCAGGAACAGTTTGTCCTAAACTTTCAATTTTCTGATCTAAATAAGTAGCATTAACAGCAACATTCCAAGTCAAATTATCTTTTTTGATAATATCTGACTGAAGACTGAATTCAAGACCTTTTGTTCTTAAGTTACCAATATTGTTGAATCCTTGGTTTCTTAAGTTAGCACCATCTGGCACTAATACGTCTGCTAATAAGTCAGTTGATTTTTTGTCAAAATAGTTAAGCGAACCCGTAATTCTATCGTTTAGAAATCCAAAATCAACCCCGATGTTCATCTCAGCCAATTCTTCCCATTTAATATTTTGGTTATACCCTTCAGGTCTCGCTGTTCTGTAAACAACACCGTTAAATACATACTGTGTACCAACTGTACCTAGAGTTACCCTTCTTAAATAATCATACTGTGCAGAAATATCCTGCTGCCCTGTTGTACCATAACCAACTCTTAATTTTAAAGTAGAAAGCGTAGCATTATCTTTTAAGAAAGCCTCTTCAGCAACATTCCATGCAAAAGCACCTCCCATAAAGTTACCCCATCTATTTTCTTCAGAAAAACGAGATGTTCCGTCTCTTCTGTAATTTAAAGTCAATAAATATTTACTATCCCAACCTAAATTTAAACGACCAAAATAAGACTGTAAATTGATATCTGGATCAGTGATAACATCTTCATTTCTAGTTTCAACTGGCTGTGTAAGCGCTCCTGATTGGTATTTTTCTTTTTGAAACAATTGGTAGTTATATCCAGCTGTAGCGTCTAATTTAAGTTTTCCTAAATTTTTAGTATATACAAAATAGGTATTTAAGTTTTTATTTTGAAGATCATCAGTGTAAGTATCATAGTTTCCTAAATTCACATAACCTACTCCGGTAAAAGGAACTGGTTGAAATCCTAGAATACTTTCTGTACTTTGTCTGTTATAACCGCTGCTGTCAAATCTATCGATACCAGCTTCGGCAACAAATCTTAAATCTTCAAAGAAATGGAATTTATAATCTAAGCTGATGTTACCCCATTTTCTGGTAGATTTAGATCTTTTATCCTCTTGGTTCAATCTTGCAACTGGATTTTTAGCTGGTAATAATGCAATATTTCCGTTTGGTTCTAACCATTCAAAATATCCTCCATAACGAGAACCCGCCTGATAAGGAGACTGCGTTGGATCAAAACTAATTGCTGAACCAATAACAGCATTTTCATCCTGAAATTGATTTTTGCTGAAAGATAGATTTCCGCTAATATCAATTTTCAAGTGGTTGTCAAACAACACTGGGTTTAACGATATCGATGTCGTTGTTCTTTCAAAAGAAGTATTTCTTAGGATTCCAGGATTACTTACATTTCCGACAGATAAACGTACCGGTAATTTATTGAATAATGCACCGCTTACAGAGATGTTGTTATTTGTTGTTAATGCAGTATGGAAAATTTCTTTCTGCCAGTTAGTACTTGCAGTCCCCATTGTTGCTTTTTGCTCTTCATTTCCTAATGTGTTTACCAAATTACGGAATTGATCTGCGCTTAAAACATCTACAGTATTAGCAATAGTATTAACACCAACTTGTGAGCTGAAGTTTACTTTTACACCACCTTTTGTTCCTTTTTTAGTAGTAATTACGATTACACCATTTGCTGCACGAGAACCGTAGATCGCAGCTGCAGAAGCATCTTTAAGAACTGTAAATGACTCAATATCATTAGGATCAATAGTAGATAGAATACTTGTAGCACCACTAGGGACAGCATTACTTAACGGAAGCCCGTCTAAGATAATTAATGGATCGTTTGAAGCACTTAAAGAAGATCCTCCACGAATTCTAATATCTGCTTTTGCTCCTGGAGCTCCTCCACCTACAACATTAACACCAGCGATACGTCCGCCGATTAAGCTTTCTGGAGTAACGTTGATTCCTTTATTAAATTCTTTAGCAGAAATTTGAGATACAGATCCTGTTGCGTCTTTTTTCTTAACAGTTCCGTAACCTACTTGCACCACAACTTCTTGAAGCTGGTTGGTATCTTCTTCTAAAGAAACGTTTAATGTTTTTTGTCCGGTAAAATCAATCGTTTGCGTTTTGTATCCAATAAAAGAAATAACGATTTTACTGCCGCTTTTAACATTTGACAGTTGGTAATTACCATCAAATCCTGTTGATGCGCCATTTGGTGCACCTTGTACATTTACATTTACCCCAGGTATTGGCTGACCTGTTGCCTTATCGACAACATTCCCGTTTAAAGTGCTTTGAGCTAACACTGTAAATGGCAACAATAGGAATAAAAATAACAACTTTTTGTAAATTGTTTTCATACTTTTTGTTTAAATTAGTTTTGAGTTTTTGAACGTTAGTTAAGTTTTTAATTTTACTTCGAATTTCAAAATTATGAATTTATTAACGTGCTCGACCAGAGACATTTTATTATGCGTTACGAAAACGTGGTAGTGTTGAAAACTTTCTATATTTTGTAATCTTTTCAGTCAAAAATTATCAATTCTAAAAATATTAGATACCTTTATTAATAATTAGATTTTTTTCAAATAAAAGCATGAAACGCAAAATAACCTTAAAACAGATTGCAAAGGAACTTGACGTATCTATTTCAACTGTCTCAAAATCACTCAGAAACAGTCTCGAAATAGGAGAAGAAACACGTCTAAAAGTTCAGGCTTTTGCAAAGTTTTACAACTATAAACCCAACAATATTGCCCTTAGTCTAAAAAACCGAAAAACCAAAAGTATTGGCATTATTATTCCGGAAATTGTACATTATTTTTTCTCTACTGTAATCAACGGAATTGAGCAGGTCGCCAACGAAAATGGCTATAGTGTTGTCATCTGTTTATCTGATGATTCTTTTGATAAAGAAGTACTAAATATGGAAATGTTAGCCAACGGAAGTATCGATGGTTTTATCATGTCTCTTTCTAAAGAAACGCAGTTTAAAGGTGATTTTCACCATATTACCGAAGTTATTAATCAAGGGATGCCGGTCGTTATGTTCGACCGTGTAACCAATGATATTTTATGCGACAAAGTGATTATTGATGATAAAGCTGCTGCTTATGAAGCCGTTCAGAGTTTAATTGATAATGGGCGGAAAAAGATCGCTTTGGTAACAACCGTAGATTATGTAAGTGTCGGGAAATTAAGAACCGACGGCTATGAAAAAGCACTTTTAGACAACGGAATTCCATTCAACGAAGATTTAATCATCAAAATTGAAGATGTAGATACCTGCGAAATTACTATTTCACAGCTTTTACACGACAGGGCTTTTGATGCCGTTTTTGCTGTAAACGAGCTTTTTGCAGTAACGATTATCAAAACGGCAAGTAAAATGGGATTAAAAGTTCCTGAAGATTTGGCTGTAATTGCTTTTACAGACGGAATTATCTCAAAATACTCCACTCCAAGTATTACAACCGTAAGCCAGAGCGGCGAAAAGATGGGAAATAAAGCAGCCAAAATGCTGATTGAAAGGCTCGAAGCTGAACACGACGATGACGAAGAAGAAAACGAAAACTACACCACAGAAGTAATAGAAACACATCTTATAAAAAGAGAATCTACTGACTAATTTTCTTAAAATCAACCTATTCCAAAGCCATAAAAAACATTTATGGCTTTTTTATTAGTATTAATAAAAAAATAATTTATACTTTTACGCCCGTCAAGGCTTTTACTTTTACTTCGAAAAAACAGTAAGTTTTGATAAGCAAAGCGCTTATCGTATAATTTTTCAAATTACGATAATGGAAAAGCGTAAATTAAGTTTCTGGGAAATTTGGAACATGAGTTTCGGATTCTTGGGAATACAAATGGGATTCGCACTTCAGAATGCAAATGCCAGCAGAATTCTTCAAATTTTTGGTGCCGACGTACATGAACTTTCATGGTTCTGGATTATTGCTCCACTTATGGGGTTAATAGTACAGCCAATCATTGGTCATTACAGCGATAAAACCTGGGGAAGATTCGGGAGACGAAAACCCTTCTTTTTAGTTGGAGCCATTTTAGCCTCTGTCGGATTAATTTTAATGCCGCAAGCTAATATTTTCATTTCTGTTTTACCCGCTTTATGGGTCGGAGCTGGAATGTTAATGATCATGGATGCTTCGTTTAATATTGCCATGGAGCCTTTCCGCGCTTTGGTTGGCGATAACTTAAGAACAGACCAGCGTACAGCTGGTTTTAGTATTCAAACTTCCTTGATTGGTTTTGGAGCCGTAATCGGTTCAGCGTTACCATACATTCTAACAAAATATTTTGGCGTATCCAACAGCTCTGTTCCTGGAAGTGTTCCATTAAACTTAACTTTATCATTCATAATCGGTGCCGCGGTTTTAATTGGTTCCATCTTGGTGACATTATTTTCGACAAAAGAATATTCGCCAGAAGAACTAGCACGATTTGAAGATCCTCAAAACGAGGAAGAAATCAAAGAAGAAGAAAAATCAAAACTTACAGACATTTTTACCGATTTTGCAAAAATGCCAACCACCATGCGTCAGTTAAGCTGGGTGCAGTTTTTCTCTTGGTTCGGTTTATTCGGCATGTGGGTTTTTACAACTCCTGCAATCGCGCACCACATTTACGGTCTGCCATTAGACGACACGTCCAGCCAGCAGTATCAAGATGCTGGGGATTGGGTCGGAATCCTGTTTGGTGTTTACAATCTAGTTTCTGCAATAATCGCACTATTTTTCCTGCCGTACATCGCTAAAAAAATCGGACGAAAATCAACACATTCTCTCTCTTTAGTCATTGGAGGAATCGGATTAATTTCTATTTATTTTATGCCTAATGAAGACTGGGTTGTACTTCCTATGATTTTAATTGGAGTGGCTTGGGCAAGTATTCTGGCAATGCCTTACGCAATTCTTGCAGGTTCTATAACGCCTAAAAAGATGGGTGTTTACATGGGAATCTTCAATTTCTTCGTAGTAATCCCTCAAATTGTAAACGCACTTATTGGCGGTCCAATTGTAAAATACCTTTATAATGGCGATGCCATTTATGCTTTAATTACCAGCGGTGTCAGCTTTTTAATTGCTGCTGCTTTGGTTTATAAAGTAAAAGACGTAGACGATACAGCTGTTAAATCATAATATCAAGATTTCCCAAATAAATGAAAAAAGCATTCATATTCGACCTAGACGGCGTAATCGTGGACACCGCAAAATACCACTTTTTGGCTTGGCAGAAAATCGCTCAGTCTTTAAACATCAATTTTACACACGAAGACAACGAGCTTTTAAAAGGCGTCAGCCGTGTTCGTTCTTTAGATATTATACTTGGATTAGGAAATGTCGAGGCTTCACAAGAAGACAAAGACAAATGGCTAATCCAAAAAAACGAAGATTATTTATCCTATTTAGTTGACATGGACGAAAGTGAGATTCTTCCAGGAGTTGCTAAAATTCTAAAACTATTAAAAGATAAAAATCAGGGAATTGCATTGGGTTCTGCCAGTAAAAATGCAAGACCAATTTTAGAAAAAACAGGAATCATTTCGTATTTCGATGTCATTGTTGATGGAAACGACGTTACCAATGCAAAACCAGATCCGGAAGTTTTCTTAAAAGCGGCTCAATTATTAAACATTGATCCAAAAGATTCAATTGTATTTGAAGATTCTGTTGCCGGAATTCAGGCAGCAAATATTGCAGAAATGGTAAGTGTTGGAATTGGTGAGGAAACAATTTTACATGAAGCTGACTATATTTTTAAAGATTTTACCCAAATCGAAACAAGCTTTATAGAAAAATTAATCAATTAGAAAATGTGCCAATTTGATAATTAGATAATTTCTACAAAATGCATTATCTAATTGTCTAATTAACGAATTATCAAATTAAGAAAAAATGAATCAAGATTATATAAAACCAGACAATTGGTCGGTTATAGAAGAAGGATTTGATACCGAGAGAGTAAAATCGTCTGAAAGTCTTTTCAGCATCGGGAATGGTGCGATGGGACAGCGTGCTAATTTTGAAGAAAACTATTCTGGCGAAACTTTTCAAGGAAGTTACATTGCTGGGATTTATTATCCAGACAAAACAAAAGTAGGCTGGTGGAAAAACGGTTACCCGAAGTATTTTGCCAAAGTATTAAACGCACCAAACTGGATCGGAATTGACGTAAAAATCAATGAAGAAAATCTGGATTTGAATACGTGTACCGAAGTTAGAAACTTTCGCAGAGAATTAAACATGAAAGAAGGATGGTACAACCGTTCTTTTGAAGCTGTCTTGAAAAACGGAACCGAAATCGCTGTAAATGTGCGTCGTTTTCTTTCGCTGGATTTAGACGAAGCAGGGATTATCAAATACGCTATTACGCCTTTAAACAAAGATGCCAAAATTGTTTACAAACCTTATATTGATGCTGGCGTAACGAATGAAGATGCAAACTGGGAAGAAAAATTCTGGGAACCGCTTGAAGTTAAAAAAGGCACAAATGAAGCTTTTGTAACGGCACAGACTTTTAAAACGCATTTTAAAGTTACTACTTTCATGCACAACACGATTTTTGCAAATGGTGAAGATGCTCACATTTCACCTTCAACAATCGATTCAACAACAGATAAAGTACAATATACTTACGGAACCATTATTGCAAAAGGACAAACCTCATCTATTCAGAAAATTGGAGGGTATACGGTTTCTTTAAATCACGAAAACACTTTGGCAGCAGCCGAAAAAGTAATTAAAGCTGCTGTAAATTCAGGATATGATGCTTTGCTTCAAAATCAAATTGAGGCTTGGGCAAAAATCTGGGAAATGTCAGATATTACAATCGAAGGCGATGTAAAAGCACAGCAGGGAATTCGTTTCAATATTTTCCAATTAAACCAAACCTATTCAGGAAAAGATTCTCGTTTGAATATCGGTCCAAAAGGTTTCACCGGAGAAAAATACGGCGGATCTACTTATTGGGACACTGAGGCGTATTGTATTCCGTTTTACATGGCTACAAAAGATCAGCAGGTTACCAGAAACTTATTGACATATCGTTTCAATCAATTAGATAAAGCAATTGAAAATGCTAAAGATAATTTAGGTTTTAAAAACGGTGCAGCCTTGTACCCAATGGTAACCATGAATGGTGAAGAATGTCACAACGAATGGGAAATCACGCACGAAGAAATCCATAGAAACGGCGCGATTGCTTTTGCGATTTACAACTATTACCGTTATACCGGAGATTACTCTTATATTCCTGAAAAAGGTTTAGAAGTTTTAATTGGGATTGCGCGTTTCTGGCACCAGAGAGCTTCTTTCTCAAAAGAGAAAAATCAATATGTGATTTTGGGAGTTACAGGACCAAACGAATACGAAAACAACATCAACAATAATTTCTACACCAATTATATCGCAAAATGGTGTATTGATTTTACTGCAGAACAAATTACTAAAGTGGGTACAGAATATCCGGCAGATCACAAACGAATTCTTGAAAAAGTTAGCCTTTCGGCGAATGAAATTCAGGAATGGAAAAAAGTGGCCGATGATATGTATTTCCCAACTTCTGAAGAATTAGGGATTTATTTGCAGCAAGATGGTTTCTTAGACAAAGATTTAGTTCCGGTAAAAGATTTGGATAAATCACAGCGTCCTATTAACCAAAAATGGTCTTGGGATCGCGTTTTACGTTCGCCATACATCAAACAAGCCGACGTTTTACAATGCTTCTATTTCTTCGAAGATCATTTTTCAAGAGAAGAATTAAAGAGAAACTTCGAATTTTATGAATCATTTACGGTTCATGAAAGTTCTCTTTCTCCTTGTGTACACTCAATTCAGGCTGCCGTTTTAGACAAAATGGATATGGCTTATACTTTCTATTTAAGAACTTCTCGTCTGGATTTGGATGATTACAATAAAGAAGTGGAAGAAGGCTGTCACATCACGTCAATGGCCGGAACATGGATGAGTATTGTAGAAGGTTTTGGAGGAATGAGAGTGAAAAACGATCAATTGCATTTCTCTCCAAAAATTCCAAAAGAATGGAAAGGGTATTCTTTTAAAATTAATTTCAGAAATCAAATTTTAAAAGTAGCTGTAAATCATAACGAAACAACATTTACTGTAGACGGTGATCAAGATTTAACAATTGTGGTTAACGGAAATCCTATAATTGCAAGTAAATTTGTACAAATAAATTAATTACATAAAACTTAAAAACATGAAAAACTTATTTTTCGCAAGTTTAATTTTGTTTGCGTTTAGCTCCATTGCAAAAGCGCAGCAGTTAAAATCACCCGAAGGAAAGTTCGTAATGGAATTTTCTCTTCAAAACGACGGAACTCCAACTTACAATTTAAAATACAAAAATAAAGAAGTTGTAAAAACCAGTAAATTAGGTCTTGAACTTAAAGATGATAAAAAATCTTTGTTAAACGATTTTACGGTTGTTGATACTAAAACTGCAACTTTTGATGAAACTTGGAAACCTGTTTGGGGAGAAGTAGATCACATCAGAAATCATTACAATGAATTGGCTGTAACTTTAAATCAAAAAGGAACAGACAGACAAATCATAATTCGTTTCCGTTTATTCGATGACGGTTTAGGATTTAGATATGAATTCCCAGCTCAAAAAAATCTTACTTACTTTACTATTAAAGAAGAAAGATCTCAATTTGCCATGACTGGAGATCATACTGCTTTCTGGATTCCGGGAGATTACGATACTCAGGAATACGATTATACAAAATCGAAATTATCTGAAATTAGAGGTTTGTCTCAAAAAGCATATACGGCAAACGTTTCTCAAAAATCGTTCTCACCAACAGGAGTTCAGACTTCTTTGATGTTAAAAACTAATGATGGAATCTACATCAATTTGCATGAAGCTGCTTTGATCAACTATTCTTGCATGCACTTGAATCTTGATGATAAAAACATGACTTTTACTTCTTGGTTAACGCCAGATGCAAAAGGAGACAAAGGCTACATGCAGGCGCCAAGCCACTCTCCTTGGAGAACCATTATAGTAAGTGATAATGCTACAGAAATTTTAGCTTCAAAAATGACTTATAATTTAAATGATCCTTCAAAAATTGAGAATACATCTTGGATCAAACCTGTAAAATATATTGGGGTTTGGTGGGAAATGATTACAGGAAAAAGCTCTTGGTCCTACACTAACGATTACCCGACAGTACAATTGGGAGTTACTGATTTCGCAAAAGCAAAACCAAACGGAACACACGGAGCAAACAATGCTAACGTAAAAAAATACATTGATTTTGCTGCGGCAAATGGTTTCGACGCTGTTTTAGTTGAAGGATGGAACGAAGGCTGGGAAGACTGGTTTGGACACTCTAAAGATTATGTTTTTGATTTTGTAACGCCTTATCCTGATTTTGATGTAAAAGGACTTCACGCCTATGCAAAATCTAAAGGTGTAAAAATCATCATGCACCATGAAACTTCAGGTTCTGTTCGTAACTACGAGCGTCACATGGATGCAGCTTATAAATTCATGAACGATAACGGATATGATGCTGTAAAAAGCGGTTACGTAGGTGATATTTTGCCTCGCGGTGAAAATCATTACAACCAATGGATTGTAAACCATTATCAATATGCAATCGAAAAAGCAGCGGATTACAAAATTATGGTGAACGCTCACGAAGCAGTTCGTCCAACAGGAATTGCAAGAACGTATCCTAACTTAATTGGAAACGAAGCTGCAAGAGGAACAGAATACCAAGCTTTTGGAGGTTCTAAACCAAATCACGTTACGGTTTTACCATTTACACGTTTAATTGGAGGTCCAATGGATTATACGCCTGGAATCTTCGAAATGGATATCAGCAAAATGAATCCTGAAAACACCTCTCATGTAAACAGTACCATTGCAAACCAATTGGCATTATATGTTACCATGTACAGCCCATTACAAATGGCAGCTGATACTCCAGAGAACTACAACCGTTTCCCGGATGCATTTCAATTCATTAAAGATGTAGCTGTAGACTGGTCAGAAAGTAAATATATCGAGGCTGAGCCTGGAGATTTTATCACCGTTGCACGTAAAGCAAAAGGAACAAATAACTGGTTCGTTGGAAACGTAAACGGAGAAACTCCTCGTACCTCAAACATCGATTTCAGTTTCCTAGAAAAAGGTAAAAAATACACCGCAACAATTTATGCTGATGCAAAAGATGCGCATTATAAAACAAATCCGCAGGCTTATACGATCAAGAAAATTGCTGTAACCAACAAATCAAAATTGTCACAACTTTCTGCTCCTGGAGGAGGATATGCGATAAGTATTATTGAAACCAAATAATTTAATTAACCATATAAGAAATGTAAGTCCATTTAAATAGAAACCTCCCCAGTTTTTGCCTTAAATGTTCTTACATTTCTTATATGGTTTAAATTCTACTCACTATGAACAGCCTAAAAATAAACCACACATTCTACAAACTAATTCTATTGGCTCTGTTGTTTTCCGCTTCCGCGAAAGCGCAAATCCAAAAAGTAGAACCGCCTTTCTGGTACGCAGGAATGAAAAATCCGGAACTGCAGATTATGTTCTACGGAAAAAATATTGCACAATACGAAGCTTCGGTTTCAAACAATGCGGCGATTAAAAACGTAGAAAAAACAGAGAACCCAAATTACCTTTTCGTAACCATTGATACGCAGAACTTAAAAGCTTCTGAATTGGTTTTCTCTTTCAAAAACAAAAATAAAGTCGCTTTTACGCAGAAATATGCTCTTAAAGAAAGAAGAGCCAATTCTGCTGACAGAAAAAGTTACGACGCATCAGACATGATTTATCTGATCATGCCGGATCGTTTTGCTAATGGAAATACTAAAAACGACAGCGACGCTTCTTTAACTGAAAAAGGAAACCGCCAAGATCCAAGCGGACGTCACGGCGGTGATATCGAAGGAATCATTAAAAACTTAGATTATATTTCGTCTCTTGGTGCAACTACAATCTGGAGCACACCTTTATGCGAAGACAATGACAAACAGCATTCGTATCATACTTACGGGCAGTCTGATGTTTACAAAATCGATCCTCGTTACGGAACGAATGATGACTACGCTCGTCTTTCTGCAGAAATGCACAAAAAGAACATGAAACTGGTGATGGATTATGTTACGAATCACTGGGGAATTACACATTGGATGATGAAAGATATTCCAACTAAAACATGGTTCAATCAATTTGAGACTTTCACACAAACACACCACCGTCGTGAGGTAATTACAGATATTCATGCTTCAAAAATAGATCAGGAAGTTTGTGTTGACGGCTGGTTTGTACCTTCTATGCCAGACTTGAATTTAAGAAATCCTTTAGTTGCAAAATACTTAACTCAAAACGCAATCTGGTGGATAGAATTTGCTAATCTTGACGGTTTTAGAGTAGATACTTATAATTATTCTGACCAGACAGCGATGGCCAATTGGGCAAAATCGATTACAAATGAATATCCAAACTTTAATATTGTTGGAGAAATCTGGATGCACAATCAGGCAAATTTAGCCTATTGGCAGAAAGACAGTAAAATTGGAGCAATCGAAAATTACAATTCGAATCTGCCAAGTGTAATGGATTTTACGCTTCAAAGTCAGGTTACTTCTGCTTTCAATGAAGACGAACCAAGCTGGGACAACGGGTTGATTAAATTCTATAACAATTTCGCAATGGATTACTTGTATCCAAATACGAATAACATTTTGGTTTTTGCTGAAAATCATGATACCGATCGTATGAATGATAAGTTCAAATACGATCTTCCAAAATACAAACTGGCGATGACTTTATTGGCTACAGTTCGTGGAATTCCACAATTGTATTACGGTTCAGAAATTGGAATGGGCGGCGATAAAAGCAAAGGCGATGCCGATATTCGTCAGGATTTCCCAGGTGGATGGGCCGGCGATAAAAACAATGCTTTAACCGCAGCAGGAAGAACAGCTGAACAGGCAAAATACTTTGATTTTACTTCGAAATTATTCAACTGGAGAAAATCAAATGAAGCGGTTCATTTCGGAAAAATGACACATTATATTCCAGAAAATAACACTTACGTATATTTCAGATATACTGATGGTAAAACGGTAATGGTAGTTTTCAATAACAATGCAAAAGAGCAGGTTGTAAAAACAAATCGTTTTAAAGAAAACATCAAAAACTTTAAATCTGGAAAAGATGTTATTACAGGAAAAACATTCGATTTAGCGACTGAAATTACATTGGAACCAAAATCAGCTTTAGTTTTAGAATTAGAATAGTTTTAAACATACAGTATATATTGTAGAGACGCACAGCTGTGCGTATACGCAAAGTTATTCCGCCACAAATTCACGAATTTATAAAACAATAATTCGTGAATTCGTGGCGGATTTTTTTATTATACGCTATTCTTTCTTTATCTTTAAGATTCATAATCATTTCAATGAATAACGACAATACTCAAAAGACACCTTTCGTTTGGGAAGGCGCAAATGTTTATTTTTTACTTACCGATCGTTTTTACAATGGAAATCCGTCTAAAGATATCAATTTCAACCGAACCAAAACGCCGGGAAAATTACGCGGATTTGAGGGTGGCGACATCATCGGAATTATCAAAAAAATCGAAGAAGGCTACTTTGACAAACTGGGAATAAACGCTATTTGGCTTACGCCGATTGTAGAGCAGATTCACGATGGCGTTGACGAAGGAACTGGTTTGAGTTATGGTTTTCATGGTTATTGGGCAAAAGACTGGACAGCATTAGACCCTAATTTTGGAACCAAAGAAGATTTGGCTAATTTGGTAAAAAAAGCTCACGAACACGGAATCAGAATTGTTTTAGACGGCGTTATTAATCATACTGGACCTGTAACTCCAGAAGATCCCGTTTGGCCTTCTGACTGGGTTAGAACAGGAGTTGTCTGCGATTACAAATCGTTTGAAAACACAACGATGTGTACTTTGGTGGAGAATCTTCCAGACATAAAAACCGAAAGCACTCAAAATGTTGAACTTCCTCCTTTTTTGATTGAAAAATGGAAAAAAGAAGGCCGTTACGAAAAAGAAATTGCTTCGCTTGATGCATTCTTCAAAAGAACCGGATATCCGAGAAGCCCAAAATATTATATCATAAAATGGCTTACCGATTATATCACAGAATTCGGAATTGACGGTTACCGTGCCGATACTGTAAAACATACCGAAGAAGCTGTGTGGGACGATTTTAAAAAGGAATGTGATTTTGCTTTCGCGAATTGGAAACAGAACCATCCGCTGCAGGTTTTAGATCAGAATCCGTTTTATACTATTGCCGAAGTTTACGGTTACGGGATCAGCGGTGGTCAGGATTATGATTTTGGAGACCGAAAAGTCAATTATTTCGAGAATGGTTTCAACAGCATGATCAATTTTGAGTTTAAATGGAATGCGGCTCAGAGCGATTACGAAACTTTATTCTCGAAATATTCGAATGCGCTGCATAATGACTTAAAAGGTTATTCGGTTTTAAATTATGTATCTTCTCATGATGATGGACAGCCTTTTGACGCCAATCGTGTAAAAGGTTTCGAGGCTGGAACCAAATTATTACTTTCGCCAGGAATGTCGCAGGTTTATTATGGCGACGAATCAAATCGTTCGTTGGTTATTGAAGGAACTGAGGGCGATGCTACCTTACGTTCCAACATGAATTGGGACGCTATTCAAAACAATCCAGACACGCAGAGAATGCTTTGGCACTGGCAGAAATTGGGTCAGTTTAGAAGAAACCATCCTGCGGTTGGTGCCGGAGTGCATTCAAAAATTGAGAGCGGACATTATGTATTTTCAAGAGTCTATTCTAAAGGTCCATTTACAGATAAAGTAATCATTGGTTTAGATTTACCTGAAGGTAAAAAGGAACTTTCTGTTCATTCTATTTTTGAAAACGGCACTAAAGTAAGAGACTGCTTCTCTGATCAAGAAACAGAAGTTATTAATGGAAAAGTAATTATCGACAGTGAATTTGGAATCGTTTTATTGGAAAAAATTTAACTGCAAAGCCTTTTATGCCGCAAATTAAGAGGATTAAATTGGTTGAAATTTGCGGCAAAAAAAATCCCGACGAATCGGGATTAATTAAACTACATGTAGCTTAAGATTTCTTTTTTGTAGGCATCATATTCTCCCTGCATAATTAAACCATTATCGAGAAGTTTTTTATAATTCTGTAATTTGTCAAAAAGCTCTTCTTTAGAAAGTTCGCTTAGTTTACGATCTCCAGTTGATGTAGGTGCTGGTGCTTGTTGCGGCGGAATTTGCTCGTACGTTTCGTACACTGGCGCAGCAGGCAGGATTTCAGCAAAACTTGTTACTTCTTCTGTTTCTACTTCTTCTATTTCGTCTTGTACTTCTTCTTCCTCTTCTTGAACTTCTTCAACAATAGGAGCTGTTGCAGCAACAGGATTCTTTAAAAGATCCAATTGTTCTTTAGCATACGTATAAATCTTTCTTGCCTGAATTTTTGGAATATAATCAATCGAAATAGCTAAATCAGTTTTAGTTCCAAATGAAAACTCAGATCCCAAAATATTTTCCTTAACAAAAGTACTTGCAATATCATCCCAAGTATAATCTATAAAATCCATAGAAAGCCCTAAGTTTTTAGGTTTACAGATGATGATTCTTTTATTGGTTAAGACAATACTTTCAGGAAAAACAGTTATTGCTGGTTTTTTTTGAACTGCAATGTATCCAACTTCTTCACCTCTCATTAATAAATCGCTTAATTTTGAAGTAATTTTTTCAATCGCTTTTGGATCCTGTTCTTCGTTTAAAAACTTTTTAAATTGTTCTTTCATTTTTTTAAGTTGCTAAGTTGCTGAGCTTTTAAGTTGCTGAGTTTTTTTACTGATGTTGCAAATGTAATGCCTAATTTTTTAATTCGGCAATTTCATTCTGAATTTTCTTCGTTAAACTTTTGAGAACTAATTCATACGAATGATCGATCAAATCCTTGATGAATTTATCGGGTAAATTCCCAGTTAAATCAATCGTATTCCAATGTACTTTACTCATATGATATCCCGGTTTTATTTCATCGTATTCCCCTCTCAGTTCTTGTGCGCGGTCCGGATCGCATTTTAAATTGACAGACTGTTCATTCTTTTCCCATTGTGATAAAGAAGATAAAGCAAACATTTTACCGCCGACTTTAAAAACCAAAGTATCTTCGTCAAAAGGGAAATGTTCGCTCACACCTTTTTTTGAAAGACAATATTCGTAAAATGTTTCTAAATTCATATTTTTTTATTTACCAATTTCACCTAAATGCGTGTATTTAAAACCCTTTTCATATTTGAGGCCATAACCAAAAATACGATCCAATGCCGAATGTGAAAATAAAATAATTCCGGCTAATTGCACCACTTCAATATTAAAATAAAATCCCAAAATATAAATTAAAATTGCAACGCCTTTATGATGAAAAACATTGTATGAGAATGCGCCGCTTTTGTCTCCAAAAACATACCCCAGCATTGATAGATCTGGAGCCAAAATCAAAGCCAAAAACCACCACCATTCAAAATTAAGGCTATTAAATAAAAAGATCCCCAATACAAATAACGCCGCTTCTTCGAGTTTTAAAACTGTTTTCATTTAATAATTTTTTCCATCATTTTTTCTGGATGCGCTAATTTAGTAAATCCGAATTTCTCATATAAAAAATGAGCATCAGTTGTCGCCAGCCTCCAGATTTTAACTTCCTGAAGCTGGGGTTCGTTCATCATTGTTTCGATTAAAATAGAGGAATAGCCTTTTCCTCGATGCTCTTCTGTAATAAAAACATCCATTAAATAGGCAAAAACAACATAATCAGTTATGACGCGGGCAAAGCCAATTTGTTTGTCATTTAAATAAATGCCGAAACAAATTGAAGCATCAATTGTAGTCTGCACTTCTTCAAGAGTTCGTCCCGCAGCCCAATAAATATCTTTTAAAAAGTTTTGTATAAACGGAACGTCGAGTTTGGTTTTATCAGTTGATACTGTTATCATTGGAATTTTTTTTTTGCCACTAATTACACGAATTTTCGCTAATTTATTTTTTTATTTTTTGCCACAGATTAAAAAGATTTACACAGATTTAATCATTTTAATACTTTAATCCGTGGCAAAAAATAAATTCGTGTAAATTAGTGAAATTCGTGGCAAACCCTTAAATCTTATATAAAATCGGTTTTGATGGACTTGCATCATTTTCAAACGAAGCAATTTGAAGATTTAGTATATAATTTCCATCTTCAATTTCGTTTGGAACATAAATCATTTCGGTGATTGTTGCATTTAATCTGGCGTCAGAATTTAGATTAACGGTGTCTTTAATATTCCAAAATGCTTTGTGCGCCAGTAATTTTCCTTCGTCGTGCTCTTTATCAACGCTGGGCAGATCGATCAGTAAATGCTGGATTTCGCTTTCGCGGATGAAAATCGCAGCCTCTTCAGATAAATATGGCGGATTGGTATTCGAATATTTTCGAGATTTTTTATCTTTTTGATTTGGAAGTGTTCTGATGATTAAAGCTTCGGGAGAAGCGTTTTCTAGAACTGTCACATTGAGCGAAGTCGAAATGCTTTCTTTCGTAATCACAAAATCATCCCCAATTTTCTCAGGTTCTATCGTAATCAATTTTGCAAAAAAGAAAAACTGTTTAAGCGATTGATTTATGCTGTAAAAATCATTTGTTATATGTCCCAAACATTCCGTATGCGTTCCATGTCCATGCGGATTGAAGAAAATATTATTAAAATTAGTAGATGATTTTCCTTCCGAAACTTTCCCAATCCAATCACCAAAAACTACCGGTTCAATAACTGGTTTTTCGATGTACCAGGCAATCGGGTTTTCATCCGTATTGGTTAACGGAATGGAGATATCGATGGGTTTTGATAAGTCGATTTCGAAGTTGTTGATTTTAGCTAGCACAAATTTGGGTTTTATGCCGCAAAGACGCTAAGCCACAAAGATTAATGAATTTGCGCCTTTGTGCCTTCGTGGCTAATTTTATTCTTCCAAATTTAGATAAAATAAATCTGAAGCAATTCCATCTGTTAAAAATTTTCCTTTTGTTGTTGGTTTTAGAATGTTGTTTTCTATTGAAAGCAAATCATCGTTTAAAAATTTTTGAGATTGTTTTTTCAGATAATCCAAATATTCCAAACCAAATTCATTTTCAATTCTATCTAAAGAAACACCCCAAATCGTTCGCAATCCTGTCATAACATATTCATTATAACGGTCAGAAATGGTTAGGATTTCGGTTTCTATAGGAAGTTCGTTATTCTGAATTGATTTTAAATACAACGAATTATTCGCAATATTCCAGCCTCGTTTTTCGCCGTCGTAACTATGCGCCGAAGGACCGATTCCGATATATTTTTTCCCTAACCAGTAAGCCGAATTGTTTTTGGAGAAATAGTTTTCTTTTCCAAAATTGGATAATTCGTAATGAATAAAACCGTTTTGCTGCAACATTTCAACCAAAATATTAAAATGGTTCGAAGCTGCTTCGTCTTGTGGTTCAGCAATTTTCCTAGTTTGAATTAATTTGCTCAAAGCCGTTCTCGGTTCAACCGTCAAAGCATAACTTGAAATATGCGGAATGCCAAAACTTAAAGCCGTTTCGATATTCTGTTTCCACATTTCGTCACTCATTCCCGGGATTCCGTAAATCAAATCCAACGAAATATTGTCAAAATACTTCGTCGCTTCTTGCAAACATTTTATGGCTTCCGCCGAATTATGAGCGCGATTCATCATTTTCAAATCTTCTTCATAAAAAGACTGAATTCCGATACTTAAGCGGTTAATCGGACTTTTAGATAATTCCAAAATTCGCTCGGCAGACAAATCATCTGGATTGGCTTCCAATGTAATCTCCTGATTTTCTATAACTTTATAGTTTTTATAAACTTCTGAAATTAAAAAATTGATTTCATCATTTGATAAAACGGAAGGAGTTCCGCCACCAAAATAGATGGTTTCAATTTCGTCGTCACTTTCAATTTTACGCATCGCAATTTCTTTGGCCAAAGCCAAAACCATTTCGTCTTTCTTTTTCATCGAAGTCGAAAAATGAAAGTCGCAATAGTGGCAAGCCTGCTTGCAGAATGGTATGTGAATGTAGATGCCGCTCATTTTTTTTAAATTAGATAATGTGTCAATTTGATAATTAGATAATGAAAATAGACTCTGAGAAATTATATAATTGGCTAATTATCTTATTTTCTAATTTTATCCTCATTTTTTTAAATTAGATAATGTGTCAATTTGATAATTAGATAATGAAAATAGACGCTGAGAAATTATCTAATTGACTAATTATCTTATTTTCTAATTTTATCCTCATTTTGTTTCACAAAAGCATCCCAGCCCGAATAACTTTTTCCTGCTACGACTTTTCCTGAATTAAAGAAATGACAAACTGCTGCTGCCAAACCATCGGTTGAATCGAGGTTTTTGGGTAATTCTTTTAAGCCTAAAAGCTGTTGGAGCATTTTAGCAACTTGTTCTTTACTGGCATTTCCGTTTCCGGTAATCGCCATTTTTATTTTTTTAGGTTCGTATTCGGTAATCGGAATACCTCTTGAAAGTCCCGCTGCCATGGCGACACCTTGCGCACGTCCAAGCTTTAACATCGATTGTACGTTTTTACCAAAGAAAGGCGCTTCAATAGCGATTTCGTCTGGACAATGCGTTTCGATTAATTCGATGGTTCGTTCAAAAATGATTTTTAGTTTTTGATAATGATTGTCGTATTTGGACAATTGCAATTCGTTTAACTGCAAAAATTCCATTTTTTTATTGATAACTTTTATCAATCCAAAACCCATAATTGTGGTTCCGGGGTCAATACCTAATATGATGCGTTCTTTTGTCATTTTTTGTAATTACACAGAGATTCACGAAGAAACTCGAAGATTCACAAAGTTTAATACTTTACTATTTTATAAAAATCTTTGCGAAACTCTGTGGGGCTTAGCGAATCTTTGTGAAATAGCTTTACTTTTGCGGCATGATTTCAATTCCTCACAAAGCTAAGCAATTCCTCGTTCTCGTAATCAAACTTTTGATTGTTGGCGGCGCTTTTTATTTTATTTACAATCAACTCGCCAATAACGATAAATTGGACTGGCAGAAGTTTATTGTCTTGTTCCAAAAAAATCAATCTGTTTTAGGAATTGGATTCATTTTACTTTTGAGCGTTTTGAATCGTTATTTCGAGATTTTAAAATGGCAGAATCTGGCACAGGTAATTCACAACATTTCAGTTTCAGAAGCTTCAAAGCAAGTTTTAGCGGCTTTGACAGCTGGAATTTTTACGCCAAACGGAGTCGGGGAATACGCAGGAAAGGCATTGTATTATCCAAAATCAGACGCCAAAAAAGTGGTTTTCTTAAACTTAATCTGCAACGGAATCCAGATGATTCTAACGATCATTTTCGGGATTTTTGGTTTACTGTATTTCAACGCACAATTTAATGTCATTACTACAAAAACTGTAATGATTTTATTTGGCGGATTTCTATTGCTTTTAATTCTCTTGTTTTCAATAAAAAAAATAAAAGTAAAAGGCTATTCTATAGAAAAACTGATTCATAAGATTAACGAAATTCCTAAATCCGTTCACCAAAAGAATATTTTTTTAGGAATCTGCCGTTACTTAGTTTTCTCTCATCAATATTATTTTTTGTTTCTGGCTTTTGATGTTGATCTGCCTTACTTAACTTTAATGGCTGCGATTACATCGGTTTATTTTTTAGCCTCTTCCCTGCCCACTTTTCAGTTTTTGGATTTTGCAGTAAAAGGAAGTGTGGCTATTTACTTCTTCGGAATTTTGGGTGTAAACGAATGGATTGTGGTTTTTATCAGCACTTTGATGTGGTTTTTAAATGTAGTTTTGCCTGTAATAATCGGGGCATTTTATGTCTTAAATTTTAAAACAAAAAGAATAGAGTAAATGGTTGTTTTGTCTCTCATAGCTGTCGTTTACTGCATCACAATCGCAATGCTTGTTTATGGTTTTAAGAGAATAAAAAATTATCAAAAATCAACGCTGGAGCCACAGGCCAATTTTACGATTATTGTTCCTTTTCGCAATGAAAAAGAAAATCTGCCGATACTTTTAGAAAGCCTTTCAAAACTAAATTATCCCGCAGACTTATTTGAAGTCATTTTGGTTGATGATGCATCAAACGAAAAATTTCAGGTTTCAGGTTTCAGGTTTCAAGTTTCAATAATTGAGAATATCCGTGTTTCAAATTCTCCAAAAAAAGATGCTATTACAACTGCAATGAAACACGTAAAAACCGACTGGGTTATTACTACAGATGCCGATTGTATTGTGCCTCAAAATTGGCTCTTAACATTTGACAATTACATACAGGAGCATCACGTTTCGATGCTCGCGGGAGCGGTAACGTACCAATGCAAAAATTCTTTACTGCATCACTTTCAGCAACTAGATTTAACCAGTCTGCAAGGTGCAACAATTGGCAGTTTTGGTTTAAACAAAGGCTTTATGTGCAACGGGGCCAATTTTGCTTACAGAAAGTCCTTATTTGAAGCCTTAAATGGGTTTGAAGGAAATGACAAAATCGCAAGCGGAGATGATGTTTTTTTACTTCAAAAAGCTATTGAAAAATTCCCAGAAGAAGTTCATTATTTAAAAGCTCCAGAAGCAATTGTTACTACAAAACCAACCGAAGACTGGAGATCCTTATTTTACCAAAGAGTACGCTGGGCAGCCAAAACAAGTTCCTACAAAAGTGTTTTTGGCAAATCACTTGGATTAATCGTTTTCTTTGGAAATTTGAGTATTGTGATCGGCTTTTTTTTGATGGCTTTTCATGTCCTGCAGTATCCGATTTTCGTTTTATTCTTTTTTTCTAAGTTTCTAATTGACTTTGTTTTACTTTTTAAAACCAATCGTTTTTTAACAAAAACAAAAATTAAAAGCCTTTTATTGAGCAGTTTAATTTATCCTTTTTTTAGTTCTGCAGTTGCGTTATATAGTTTGTTTGGCTCTTATGAATGGAAAGATCGCAGTTTTAAAAAATAACTTCTTTTGAAAACACGAGTCCTAGCCCTGATGGGATCAGCTTCAAATAAAAAAGCTACTTTTTATCTTTGGCTTTTAAAATAACTGGTAAAATAAATTGTGTTTTTACAGGAACGCCGCGTTTTATTGCAGGATTAATTTTAGGAAAATCAACCAGGCGTGCATGCAGGATACTGTCAATTTTTATAGTATCGTACGCTACAGAATCTTTAGGAAACTGAGGTTCAAATTTCATTGTAGCATTCGGGAAAACGGTAACTTTTACCTCGATAGTATCCAGTTCAGGATATAAAACAGACAAAGTATCAATATTTAATTTTTCCTCGATAAGACTTGACATTACTTCAAAAAAACATTGCTGGCGCAGTTTTTTGTCTGTTATTTTTTCGCAGTTTGGCACAGACGGATATTCGTCAACTTCTTTCCAATTGATCGATTTTAACTCTTTTTGCAGTAATTCTTTCTCAGACGGAACCTGCTTCTCAAAATATTGACAAGAGTTAAAAAGAATACAAATAAAAAAAGGGAAAAACTGCCTCAAAGTTTTAGAATTGAATTGAAATAAAAATAGAAATGTAAAAATACAATTATTTTTTTTGAGATGCTTTGTAATCCAGATAATCTTGATAGCTTTCTGAGAGCCATTTCTCTTTATTTTGCGCTGCAACTTCCTTTTGATCAGGATATAATCGCGCCAATCGATCAGAAAAAACTGCTATCTGCACCGTATAACTATAAAACTCTGTTTTACTTAAAACAATATTTGGATCATTTTTCTGTTTAAAAAACTCAAAGAAAAGAGTGTCAAATTCTTTCATAGAAAAATTTAAAACTTTTTTCTTATTACTTTTATAAATGCTGTCTTGTAACAATTGATCATCAATAGAGATTCTTTGACTGCCCGTAAGAAAGACTTGCAGTCAAAAACAAAACAACAAAAGCTATTAATTGCAAAACACGCATCATAAAAAACAAAATTGTAAGTACAAATTTACAAATTATATGGATACTTTACTATTAATACTCGGCTTAATATGTATGATTGTTGGAATTTTTGGCAGTTTTATTCCCATTCTGCCTGGCCTTTCGAGCTCTTGGGTCGGGTTACTGCTGTTGTATTTAACAAAAGCAGTAGAAAATAATTATTGGATTCTCGGAATCACTTTTACGCTCATGGTAATTATCACGATTCTGGATTATGTGATTCCGGCAAAAGGAACCAAGAAATTTGGGGGCAGTTCGTACGGAATCTGGGGAACCAACATCGGGCTCCTGGTCGGCATTCTCGCGCCAATACCATTCGGCGTTATTATCGGTCCTTTTGTTGGAGCATTAATAGGCGAACTTCTGTATGATTCTGCCAATCACAAACGTGCCTTCAAAGCTGCCACTGGCTCACTTTTAGGATTTTTAGCCTCTAGTTTTGTAAATTTCCTTTTTTCGATTATCTACTTTGGCATTTTTCTGGTTATTGTTTGGCAGAATCGCATTTTATTGTTTTAAATGTTAATTTTATTTTAAGCTTTTTCTTATTTTTTTAAAATCTTAAAAAAAACTCTTAATTTTTTTTAGATTTTTTTTTGTATATTATAGCTATCTAAGCATTATGTTTGTTGGTTTCTGCATTTTTAAGTGTTAAAACACTGAAAATCGCCCAAGTAAAATTTTAACTAATTTTTTGGAAATGTTAATTTATTTTATATTTTTATCCTGATAAACGATAAAAAGCCTCACTTTATCGATTATTTTGATTGAGTTTAAATAATGTTTATTTAATAAGTTAAGCGTATGACCCCAAACCTACAAATTGAACTTAGACGTTTTATTTCTTCTAATGTTGTCTCCAAGTTAAACAAGTTTTATTTTGAAAATGATGCCCTTTTAATTAAAGGAATTGACGTCTCAATCGGTACAATTTTAATGGGACTCTACAACAAAGCCGAAGAATCAGATTTTTACTCAGAAATTGTTTCAATGGTTCCAGAAAGCTCCACTTTTTATCAGGAAGTCGATTTTACTGCCGGTAGAATTTTATCCGTCGACGACTGTTACCACTTAGAAGGAAACGCTTTACTTAAAGAGCTGTTCTCGAACAAAAAAGGCAGGATTTCAGAAATGGTTTCAAACGAAGTCGGCATCAAAAGTGAAACTGCCAGAGAAATATTAAACTTTTCAGCACTATTAGTTATTTCTTATTTAAGATATAATCTCCAACTAATAGAAAGTCTAAAACTTCTTTTAGAAGACCAAAAAAGAGAAGTACTAAACAGCATCCCTCCTGGAATCAAAATCATCCTTGGTTTCTCATCTTACGAAACTGTCGAAGACAAAAACCAATCTATCGGAAGATCTATTTTTACCCTTTTCGGACATAACTTTTTTAGTTTCTAGAATAAAAAAAATCCCATTTTCAGCGAAAACAGGATTTACATTATTTTTATAATTTGAAAAAACGATTACACGTTTTTCAAATTGATAATTTCTTGATCGGTCAAAAAGCGCCAGTTTCCTCTCGGAAGATTCTTTTTGGTCAAACCAGCAAATGATACACGGTCAATACGCAAAACATTATAGTCAAAAGACTCAAAAATTGCGCGTACCACTTTTACATTTGCAGTACGTAATTTTAAACCAACCTCACTTTTAGGTTCGTTATCAATATAACTTACTTCTTCAACAGAAACGCGGTGTCCGTCAAGAACCAGACCTTTGCTTATTTTTTCTAAATCCTCAAATTTCAGATTCTTATCCAAAGAAACCTGATAAATTTTTGACGACTTTTGGTTCGGCAGTGTAAACTTGCGAATCATATCGGTATCGTTGGTAAACAACAATAAACCCGTTGTGTTTTTATCCATTCTTCCAACAGCGCCGATTTTTGCATTTGTAGCGCCGCGAACCAATTCTAAAACATTACGATACTCCTGCCCTTCGTCTAGCGCAGTGGTAAAGTTTTTAGGTTTGTTCAATAAAATGTATTCCTTTTTTTCTGGAGTCAAAGTAACACCGTCAAAGTTTACTACATCATTCAATTTAACCAAATATCCCATTTCAGTAACTGGAACACCGTTAACTTTAACGTTTCCAGACTGAATATAAATGTCAGCGTCACGACGAGAACATACACCAGAATTAGAGATGTATTTGTTCAGACGAATCTCATCCGAAGCTTTTTGTCTTTTCGGAGCCTGATTCTGTTTTTTAAATTTTGCCGCCTTTTCTTCTTCCGCAGCCTTAACAGCAGGGTTTACTTTTTTCGGCCCCTGAGCGCGCTTCGCCATAGGAGGTTTTGGCTTGTTAGAACTTGGTCTAGAGCTATTTGGTCTAGAACCGCCTCTTTTATTATTGCCTTCCTTGTTGTTCATAAAAATCATTAATTTGTGCAAAGATAGTTTTTTCCTGCTAATAATCTTAAGTTCAATGTTCTTAGATTAATAGCAATATTTTTTTGATGGTTTTGCAGCATCACAATCGGCCTTTTTTTAAGCATGGATTCCCGCTGTTCATTCCAATCTTTTATTTTTTAAAGAAAAAAATAAAAGGATTTTCCCTTTCATCGGGGCTAGTTTCAAACAATTAGCTTTTTTTAAACATTTAGTTATTTCACAGAGCTGCACAAAGTTTAAAAAACCTTAGTCAATCATTGCTAATGCTGCGATACAAATCAAAAATTAGAATCGGGAAAGCAAAGCCTTACCATGCCATAAAACACTCGGGTTAATCAAAACAATACAACAGACTCCCGCAACGATCAAGAATTTAAGCACATTATGAAGTTTAAGATATTGCTCTTTAGAATTTGATTTCCATAAATAAAGAAGAAAAAAAAGCAGCACCCCAAAACAGACATAAAAATAAATATCCATATACCCTACATCGTAAATGTTAACCAAAACATATACTGGTAAAATCGTTAAAAAGGTCAATGCAGTAATGACTTGTTTAGAAACTCTTTCTCCATAAAAAACCGGAATCGTGCGGTAATCGCTGACCAAATCACCCTTTAAGTTTTCTAAATCCTTAATCATTTCGCGAATTAACAGCAGTAAAAACAAAAAAACTGCGTGTGCCGATATTACCACAAAATGACTTCTATGATTTTCTATTTCTTCAAACGAAATCTTGTTATAAAAATAAAGAAGAATCGCAAAAAATGGAATAACTGCCAGCAGCGCAGACATCAAATTCCCAATAATGAGATACTTTTTTATCTTATGCGAATAAAACCAAATCAGGAAAATATAAGCCGAAAAAAACAAAAAAGCCCTCCATGACACAATAAATGCCATTAAAACAGCCAATATATTCAAAGAAAAATAAACTGTTAATTTTGTTTTCTGACTCACCAAACGATCCAGCATCGATTTATTAGGACGATTGATCAAGTCTTTCTGGCTGTCATAAAAATTATTGATAATATATCCTGAAGCAATTGTAATGGCAGATGCAAAAACAATTAAGAACAAATGAAAATCCAGCAATATATCCAATGCTCTAATTTCTGGAGCCAGAATAAATATGGCCGATAAATATTGCGCCAGTATAATGATCGGAATATTATAACCACGAACCACAGAGAACAAACTAACAATTTTCATTATTAAAATTTTATTTTGTCTGCTCAGCATTTCTTAGAGGTTATAGTTTTTAGAGTGGTAATTTAAGGCAATTATTTTTTTTAGAACGACTAAAGCTTATTTTTTAATAAATTTTTAGAACCAAATCCCAATTTTCTAATACAAGATAAGGCTTCTTTTTGAGATATTCCAACTTCGGTAATATCTTTCTTTTCAACAAAAACAACCGATCCGCTCCACGGATTTGGTGCATCTGGAATAAAAACAGCAAATTTATTTTCGTTGATCTCCTCTATTAAAAAAGCAAACTGCAGTCCTGCATCTGTTGGAACCAAAATGACTTTTAAATCCTCATTAGATTCGATTCCCATAATACTTTCGTTGATGTTTTTCATAAACGAATATCCAGGCACAAAACTCAAAATGCTCTCTTCTAGTTTCTGGATAAGTTTTTTGGCAAAGACAGTTCTAGAAATAAGTCCGGCAGCCAAACAGATAACAATAATAATCACTATGGCTGCAATTTCCTGCAGAGCCAATCCCATAATTTTGACCCTAGGCAGATTATTTACAATCGGATTGGTTACCTTTTGTGTTATACCATAGCCTTTTTCTAAAAGTACAAGCAATAAAATTAAAGGAGCTAAAAATAAAATCCCTCCCAAAAATGTTGCTTTGATGATTTTTAAAATACTTTTCATAATTATATCTTTTAAAGATGAATGTAAAGAAGAGTATTTAGCAGCTATGTCTTATAAACACAAAGTTTAAAATTGATAAACGACTTCTAATTTATAGTCCTTAAGTGAAGCCTTGGCGCGCTCCAAATCTTCGGTAAATCCTAAGATATAACCGCCTCCGCCAGAACCGCAAAGTTTAAGGTAATAGTCATTTGTATCAATTCCGTGCTGCCAGATTCCGTGAAACTGTTCTGGAATCATCGGTTTGAAATTATTCAAAACCACTTTAGAAAGTTTCTTGGTATTGGTAAACAAAGACTTCATGTCGCCTTGCAAGAAGTTTTCTACGCAGGCATCGGTATATTTTACAAAATGGTTTTTAAGCATCGCGCGGAAACCTTTGTCTTTTAGGTTTTCCATAAAGATATTGACCATCGGCGCGGTTTCGCCTACAATTCCAGAATCTAACAAAAAGACAGCACCTTTTCCGTCAAAACTCTGAGTCGGAATTCCAGTTGCTTCAATATTATCTTTAGAATTAATTAAAATCGGAATACTTAAATAACTGTTTAATGGGTCTAAACCAGAACTTTTCCCATGAAAAAAGCTTTCCATTTGAGAAAATACATTTTTTAAGTGTAATAACTTTTCGCGGGTAAGATTTTCTAAAACCGTGATTTTGTTGGTAGCATATTTATCATAAATAGCCGCTACTAGTGCGCCGCTGCTCCCAACACCATATCCTTGCGGAATACTAGAATCGAAATACATCCCGCTTTCAACATCACTTTTTAAAGTTTCCAAATCAAAAGTCACCAATTCTGGCTGTTGTGTATGAAGAACTTCAAGATAAGAAGCAAAACTTCTTAAACTTTTGTTTGATGCAATTGCCTCATCAGAAGGCTCTTCTGATTTCTTCAATGCACCATTGTAAAAATTATAAGGGATAGAAAGTCCTTTAGAGTCGCGGATAATTCCGTATTCTCCAAAGAGTAATATTTTTGAGTAAAATAATGGTCCTTTCATGATTTATTTTATGTCTTTTTTTATTTTGTTTTGGTCTTGTCTGGTATCGAAAAATGCAATTATTTCAATTCTTTTTGTGTTGAATTTGTAATAAATTGTTGTTTGTTTTGACAACACGCATTTGCGATAGTTTTTATTTAGTTCTGACTTAGGAAAAATTTCAGGTTCTATTTGTATTAGATAAATTACTTTGTCGAGATTTGATATAAATTTATCTTTTACCTTTTTTGACCATTTAATTTCCAGATATTCAAATAATTCAAATAAACTTTTTTCAGCATTTTTTGAAAAGATTATCGTTCTTTTCATTAACGAAATTTTTTCATCATTTCTTCATATTCAACAAATTCTCCACGTTCAATTTGTCTTTCTCCTTCTTCAATTTCTGCTTTTTGCTGGTCACTTAAATCATCCCACCAATCTTTCTGTTCTTTTTTAAAAATTTTCCGAATAGATTTTATGATATTAGGATTTTCTGTTTCTGCTAAAAGCTTTATCAGTTCTAATTTTTCTAATTGAATGTCCATAACCAAAATTTAACTAAAGATACGGAAAATTATAATGCAATCGCGCCTTCTCCAATTTTGTCGCAAATGTACTGACGATTCTGACAAAATACAACTAATTCTTCCTGAATAAATTGTAATACTTTTTCGGTAACGTTTTCGGGATAAAGCACATGCACATTGGCACCTGCATCAAGGGTAAAACATACTGGAATTTGGGTTTCGTTTCTAAATTTCCAAATTGCATTTATAATTTGCAATGTATTTGGTTTCATCAAAATAAAATACGGCATGGATGTCATCATCATAGCATGTAAAGTCAAAGCTTCACTTTCTACAACTTTGATAAACTCCTCTAAATTACCGTTTTCAAAAATCTTGATTAATTGATCTAAATTTTCGTGTGCCTGAGCAAAACGTCTTTCGGCATATGGATGATTGTGCATTAAATCATGTCCGACTGTACTCGAAACTTGTTTCTCACCTTTATCGACCAATAAAATAGTATCTTGATAATTCTTGAAATTTTCGTGAATCGTATACGGAAATTCAACTCCAAATAAATCGGTGCTTCCCTCAATATTTGCCTGATTTCCCCAAACGACTACATTTCCTTTTACGCTTCTGCAAGCGCTTCCAGAACCTAAACGCGCTAAAAACGATGCTTTTTGATAAAAATAATCATCTGACATTTCTGGATTCAATGCCTTTTCTAAACTCATAAAATTCATTGCCAAAGCCGCCATTCCAGAAGCCGAAGAAGCGATTCCAGAACTGTGAGGAAATGTATTTTGCGTATCTATTGTAAAATGATAGTCTTTTAAAAACGGCAGATAAACCTCAACTCTTTCTAAAAATTTTTGAATCTTTGGTTTGAAATCTTCTTTTGGTTTTCCTTCAAAAAGTAAATCAAAAGAAAACCCATTTGTCACAGTGAGAGTCGAAGCATCTCGTTTTTCAAATCCCAATTTAGTAATCGTTTTACAATTATTTAAAGTAAAACTTACTGAAGGATTTGCGGGAATCTGATTGTCTTTTTTACCCCAATATTTAACTAATGCAATATTGCTGGGAGCGCTCCATTCAAAGCTTCCGCTTTCAATTATTGAAGTATATTTTTGCGAAATAAAATCGGCTGCTGTAAACATGAATTATAAAATTTTGGCAAAGATAGTTTTTTCACCATAATAGATAATTTTTTCGCCATATAAGTTATGTAAGATATTATAAGCGGGCTTTACTCAAATGAACTTATATAACTTATATGGTTTAAATTTTCTTTTGACTATTTTTGAATTCAAAATTTGATAAAATGAATAAGATTGTAAAAATCATTATCGCTTTAGTTATCTGTCTATCCGTAGGATATTCTGCAAGTATTGTGACCAGACCAAGCGTAGAAAGCTGGTATCCAACGCTTATAAAACCCTTTTTTAATCCGCCGAATTGGATTTTTATGCCAATGTGGACCTTGCTTTATATCTTGATGGCCGTTGCCGCAGGATTGGTTTGGGATAAAATAAAAGAGCAGAGTGAAGAAGTAAAAAAAGCGCTTTTATTTTTTATTATTCAGCTGACGCTTAATGCGATCTGGTCGTATTTATTCTTCGGATTAAAAAATCCACTATTGGCTTTAGTTGAAATTGCTCTTTTGCTTTTAATGATTTACGAAACGTATCTGAAATTTATCAAAATCAATAAAACTGCTGGTTACTTATTAATTCCGTATATGGCTTGGGTCAGTTTTGCACTGATTTTGAATGCTAGTATTTGGTGGCTGAATAAGTAGATTTTTAGTTTCAGGTTTTAGGTTTTTCTTTATTCCAGGTTTAATCAATACTTTATGAATAGATTCAAGGTTTTTGTTATTGCTTTAGTTTTAATTTCCTTTAAAACGTTCGCTTGTTTGAATGGAGAAACGAAAATTCTTAAAAATGGAGCTTATGCTTACATTGATTATAGAGGGTTTGTACCTCGTGGACATCATTTTTTTAAGGGAGATTTTCCGAGAATAATAAAAGAACTTGATAGTTTGTACAAAAAAACAGATGATCTCGATTACTTATCTGATAAAGGATATCTTTTAATAGTCCTAGGAAAATATCAGGAAGCTTTAAATTTATATTTGAATATCGAAAAAAGGGAGCCTAATCGATATTCTACGGCATCCAATCTGGGAACACTTTATGAATTGATGGGCGAAAATCAAAAAGCCTATACGTGGATTAAAAAATCTATTGAAATTAATCCTGAATCTCACAATGGCTCTGAATGGCTGCATTTAAAAATATTAGAAGCTAAAATCAAGAATTTAAAAGATATTTCTGGTCAGTTTTTAATTAATACGAATTTTGGAAACAAAGGCGAACCTCAAACCAAATTGTCTAAAACTCAAATAGACGAATTACTTCAATCCATTTATTATCAAGTAAATGAGCGAATGTCATTTATAGAACCAAAAGACAAAGTTATTTCGATCCTGCTTTTTGAACTTGCAAATCTTACTGAATTAAAAGGAGAAAACGAAAATGCACTTCAGATTTACAGAACTGCCCGAGTTTATGGCTGCGATGGAGATTTAATCGTAGCGAGAATGATTAATAGTGCGCAAAGCGGAATTGATTATTATCGCATAAAAGCAGGAACTTACGGTTCTCAATTAAAAGATTTACGAGAAAGCAAGCATATAGTTCATCCCGATTACTTATACCAGATTGAAACAAGTGTCCTGATTTTATCTATAGTAAGTATCGTATTGTTGATTGCTTTAATTACGGTTTTCTTGAAATTTAAGAAGCTGAAAAAAGCTATTACAGCTTCTTAAACTCCTCATTTTTAGCATACAGAAAATCCATTAATTCTAAAATATTTGATTTTTCTAAAAGTGTTTTAGATTTCGGATCATCGTTACAATAGTTTAAGAAAATTTCTTTTTCGTCGGCTTTTATTTTTAAATCGTTAGTAAAAAAATCTGGCGGACAAGAAGCTTTTACAAGTTTTTTAAAGCGATTATCAACTTCGATTTTTTTCTTAGGCTTATCAAAAATGGGATAACTAAGATTGACGGCATTTTTTATCTTTCCGTCATAAACATTAACCTTTGAGGTCACATCATCAAATTGTTTTCGAACTATGATTTCATTTGTAGCTTCTCGATCGTTGACAATTTTATGGATATCACCTTTTGTAAAAACAGATCTGGAAACCAGAACCTCATCCAATTCTTCTGGTTTTAAAATCATTTTAATCACTAGATTATTAGTCTGAATATTTTCTGCTGTTATTCTAATACGTGTGAAAAAGTAATTTTTATGAAAGAAAAAAAGACTGTCTTGAGGATTTACCAGAATTGAAAATTCTCCTAATTCATTTGTTCTTGTACTTGTGAAAGCGGTTTTATTAATAACTTCAACATCTTTAAGAGAATAAGATTGATCAACAACTTTTCCTTTTAATAATTTCTCCGTTTGAGAAATACTTAACTGGTAAGTGAAAAAAGAAATTGTGGTAAGTAATTTTACTTTCATCTAGTCGTATTTAGTTGAAAGTAAAATTATTAGAATGGTCTTAACGAAAACTTACTAATTCTGTAAATTCTTGTTAATTATTTAGCTTCTGAATTATAAGATCCCAATTAATTCGGAAGCTTTATTAATCACAATTTTAGCACCGCTTGCTTTCAATTCTTCTTCGGTTCTGTAGCCCCAAGAAACCCCGACAGGAAACATGTTTGCGTTTACAGCTGTCTGCATATCAATATCAGAATCGCCGACAAAAAGAATTTCTTCGGGACTTAAATTCCATTTTTTACTGATTGCTACGGCCTCAAACGGATTTGGTTTTTTAAGCGCTTCGGTACTCAAACCAATTGCATCATCAAAATGCCCTGGAAATATTTCCGAAACAATTTTCTTAGTCAATTCGTCTGCTTTATTCGAAAAAACAGCCATTTTAATATTTACTAATGCCGGATTGTTCAATAATTCTAAAATACCGTCATAAGGTTTTGTTTTTAAAGTACAGCTTTTACGGTATTCGTTGATCATACACTCAAAACAAATTTCGATTTGTTCGTCATTACTATGAGCTGCAGGCAACGCTTTGCTGACCAAATTTCTCAGACCGCTTCCTATAAAATATTGGTACGTATCGTAAGTGTGTGTTGGGTGATTTAAACCTGTTAAAACAACATTCATCGCGTCTGAAATGTCGTGTAATGAATTTACCAATGTTCCGTCTAAATCAAAAATAATTCCTTTAAATTTCATTCTATCTTAAATATTTTGAGCCAGAATAAACCCGCTTGTCCAGGCATTCTGAAAATTAAAACCTCCTGTAATCGCGTCGATATTTACAATTTCGCCAGCAAAATAAAGGTTTTCATGAAGTTTACTTTGCATTGTTTTGAAATTGATCTCTTTTAAATCGATACCGCCAGCTGTTACAAATTCTTCCTTAAAAGTACTTTTTCCGTTAACTTGAAATTTGGCTTTTGTAAGCTGCAAAGCTAAATTTTGCAATTGAATTTTAGATAAATCAGCCCATTTCGTTTCCTCGTTAATATCAGAAGCTAAAACCAGACTTTCCCACAAACGATTCGGAAAATCGAAAGGAGATTTCTTAGAAACTGCTTTCTTAGCGTGTTCCTGTTTTAAATCTTTCAGGATTTTTTCAGCATCTTCTGTATCAACATCATTCAGCCAATTCACAAAAATGGTAAACTGATAATTTTTATCGTGCAGTATGCGGGCGCCCCAAGCCGAAAGCTTCAAGATGGCAGGTCCGCTCATTCCCCAATGGGTAATCAGCAAAGGTCCTGTTGATTCTAGTTTGGTATCTTTTACGTTTACGGTAACTTGTGCTGCAACGCCGGGTAATTCTTTGATACGAGAATCTTTAATATTAAAAGTAAATAAAGAAGGAACAGGACTCACAACAGCGTGACCTTGTTCCTGAAGCATTTCCCATATTTTTGGATTGCTTCCTGTTGCCATTACTAATTTTTCGGCGGCGTAATTATCAGTTTGGGTATCAATTTTCCAATGGTTTTCTTTTTTGAAAATAGATTGTACACTTTGTCCCGTAAGGATTTTTATGCCTAATTTTTCGGTTGCTTTTAGAAAACAATCAATTATAGTTTGAGATGAATTGGAAACAGGAAACATTCTGCCGTCTTCTTCTATTTTGAGTTCAACACCATGTTTTTCAAACCATTCGATTGTGTCTCCAGAACAAAATTGATGAAAAGGACCGCGAAGTTCTTTTTCACCGCGCGGATAAAACTTCACTAATTCATTCGGTTCAAAACAAGCGTGCGTTACATTGCATCTTCCTCCGCCAGAGATGCGGACTTTAGAAAGAACTTCTTTTCCTCTTTCTAAAATTGCAATTTTGAGTTTCGGATTTTTCTCTGCAATATTAATCGCTGTAAAAAACCCTGCTGCGCCTCCGCCAACGATGATTATGTCGAAATTTTTAATCATATTTTTTTGATTTGCCACGAATGTTTTTTTTTGCCACGAATTACACGAATGGCACTAATTATTTTCTTGTCACTCCCGATAGCAATCGGGATAAAATGATTTACACAGATTTCAATAATTTGAAAAAAATTAATTCGTGAAAATTTGTGTAATTCGTGGCGAAAAAATCCTTTTAATTGGTGTAATCTGTGGCTAAAACTTAAACTTTATATTTTATCTGGATTATCAGAGATAATTCCATCTACTTTATACCCTTTTACTTTTTGAATATCTTCATCCGAGTTGACTGTCCAAGGGAAAACTAAAAATCCTTTTTCCTGAATTTTTTGAACGTTTTCACTATTCAATAAATTATAATCGGGATGAATTGCTTTTGCCTTTATACTTTCGGCGAAAGCCAAAGCTGTATCAAGATCCTCTTCGGTTAAAACTCCAATTAAAATTTTTGGATTTAGATGGTGAACTTCTTCCAGAGCACTCCAGTCAAAACTTGAAATGATAAAATGCTGATAATCCCATTCTTTTTGAGAAATATATTCTTCTATTAAAGAAACAACCTGCTTAGAAGTATCGGCATTTTTTAATTCGACATTAATAAAACATTTTTTGTCGACCAAATCAAAAACCTCATTCAGAGTTGGAATTTGATGTTTTTCTGTAATCAAAAATGATTTTAATTCGGCTAAAGTATAGGTGTTGATTTCCCCTGTTCCATTTGTCATTTTGTCGATGGTTTCATCGTGCATTACGATTATATGTCCGTCAACGCTCAGATGAACATCCAGTTCGATTCCATCAGAATTTAAGTCTAAGGCTTTTTGAAAAGCTTGTAAAGTATTCTCAGGTTCGTAGGCTTTGGCACCTCGATGAGCTATTTTTAGCATTGGATTTCTTTTAACCGCAAAGATCGCAAAGATTTACGCAAAGGGCGCAAGGAATTGATAAAAATTATTTAGCCGCGAATTCACGAATTTTTATTTTTCAAATACAAGGAAAATAATTCATGGATTCGCGGCTAAAAAAACTGATTTCAGGATCGCTTAAAGTGTCGCTTTTTGTTTTTCGACAAAACTGTTGGACTGGAGTTCCAGCAATTCTTTTGCGTTCTTTCGCTGCAGATCGTAAAGACTTCTATCTTCTGCAATATCTGCATATACTCTATCGTGCATAGAAGCGCTTGTTTTTACTAATAATTCACGTTGGTATTTATTCTGTTCCAAAGTGGCTTTCATTGCCGTTTCGGCTTCTTCTTGCTTAAAGTCGTATTCGCCTTTTGGCGCTAATAATTTGGCAATGATCGGCGACGTTTCTATCGCCAGAAACAACAGCATTATAAAAAATGAAGGAAGCCAAGGCAGTTTATTCAGCGCATTGATACGCGCCATTAATCCGTCAAAACCTTCGATAATAGGCTGTGTCTGCGAAACTTTTTTGTCTAAATCAGCCTGCAATTGTGTACCTGCTTTTTCTTTTTCGGCTATTTTAGCCTCATTTGCAGTTTTTAATGTTTCGTATTCTTTAAGAGCCGCATCGTGTTTTTCTCTTTTTTCTTTGTAAACAGGGCCTTTTCCAAGTCTCTTGGTTCCGGCAGTTCCTTCTGCTTCTGTAATATAAGTAGCATACAAAGCATTCACTTCTTTTTCCTTCTTAACGATATCTGCCTTTAAAGCTGCTATTTCGGCTTTATTTTTATCCAGATCTGATTTGAAATAATTACCAACTTGTTTTTTATTCGCCAATTCCATTTCGTTTTTCTCTTTCAGCAAAACGGTATTGATTTCTTTTTCGAAAATTTTAATTTCTAAAGGTTTCGAAATTACGATTGCAATAATAATCGCCAGAATAATACGCGGCGTTGCCTGAAGGAATTCGTCCATAAAACGATCTCTTTTCTTTATAGTAGAAACGATAAACCGATCTAAATTAAAGATGAGTAAACTCCAAACAAATCCAAAAGCTAAAGCTGGATAAATAGAATCGAAAACGGTAAAAAGTGCATATGCACTGGCAAGGAAAGCCATAACTGCCGTAAAGAAAACGGTCGCGCCAATACCTGCGTATTTGGTCTGCTCGCCTTCAGAACATCCTTCGAGCAGCTCTTTGTCTGCACCCGAACATAGGATAAAAAATTGTTTTAACATGATTGATGATTTTTGATTAATGATGATACGGCAAATTTAACGCCAATTTTTTAATTAGAGTCAAAATATTATTTTGTTTTTCGTTGTGAATCAATTATTTGATGTCGGTATGTTATTTAAAGATTAATAAAACCTGAAGTGCTACGGTCAATCATAACACTATGTTAATTTTTTTTCAAGGGTTTAATAATACTGGGGTTTTAGCTTCGCAAACGAAAATCAAACTACACACACAATGAAAAAATTTTATTTATTAACCGCATTCTTTTTATTCGCCTTTACCGGTTTTGCTCAGAAAGGAATTATATCTGGAAAGATATTAGATGCTGATGACAAACTGCCGCTTCCTGGAGCTATGGTTCAAATTGTGGGCGAAAAAAAATATACGGTGTCTGACTACAACGGACGTTTTGAATTATTGAATATTAATGAAGGAACTTATAAAGTTGAAGTAAAATATATTGGATACACTACTTTGACTCAAGAAATAAAAGTAGAGCAAGGAAAAAATAACGTTATTGATTTTGCGCTTAAAGCTTCTGAAAATGAACTGAAAGAGGTTATTGTTGGAGATATCTTAAAAGGTCAGGCAAAAGCTTTGAATCAACAGAAAAACAGTAAAAATATCGGAAACGTAATTTCATCAGATCAAATGGGCCGTTTTCCAGATGCCAACGTTGGAGACGCCTTAAAGCGTGTTCCAGGTATCACAATGCAGAACGATCAAGGTGAAGCTCGTAATATTATTATTAGAGGTCTGGCTCCGTCTTTAAACTCTGTAACTTTAAATGGCGACAGAATTCCGTCTGCAGAAGGAGACAACAGAAACGTACAAATGGATTTAATTCCGTCTGATATGATTTCTACAATCGAAGTAAACAAAACCTTAACTTCAGACATGGATGCTGATGCAATCGGAGGTTCTGTAAACTTAATTACAAGAGCAACTCCAAACGGAGAAAGAATCTCAGCAACACTTGCCGGAGGCTATCTGCCAATTCGTGATCATGCTTCTTATACCGCTGGATTGGTTTATGGTAATCGATTTGCTAACGATAAATTAGGAGTAGTATTCAGCGGTTCTTACAACAACGTTGATTACGGTTCTGATAATATCGAAAACGAATGGGTAAAAGATGATTTTGGAAATGAATATCTTCAAGCTTCAGAAATTAGAAAATACGATGTACAGCGTATTCGCCGAAGCGCTTCTGTAGCTTTAGATTATAAATTCAACGATAACAATACCATTTTTGCCAATGCAATTTACAACTGGAGAGATGATAGAGAAAATCGTTTTAGAACCACTATTGATGATATTGAGCCTCTTTATAATGGTGAAGAAATTATTGGTTTTGAAGGTCGTGTCAAACGTCAGACAAAAGGTGGTCTTGACAACAGCCGAAATAAAAACAGAAGATTAGAAGATCAAAGAGTTCAAAACTATTCGCTTCGCGGAGAACACTTAATCAATTCTACTTTAGACCTAGATTGGTCTGCAAACTACGCAAAAGCTAGAGAATACCGTCCAGGTGAGCGTTATATCGAATACCGTCAAAAAGGTCTTGATGTATTTGAAGATTTATCTGATTCTAGATTTCCTCTGGTAACTACAGCTGGAGAAGCGCTAGACCAATTCGAATTTGATTCGGTTACTGAAAACACAGACGAAACAAGCGAAAGCGAATTTGGAGCCAAAGTAAATATCCGTTTTCCTTTCTCTGTAATTGCAGGAGAAAAAGGAAGATTAAGAACAGGTCTTAGACTTCGTTTGAAAGAAAAAGAAAGAAACAATAATTTCTATTCTTATTCTCCACTGAATGCCGGAATGGATTTATTATCTGAAGTTCCGACAAGTTATTATGACGGACAAGGATTTAATCCAGGAAGTAAATATGTACCGGGAACTTTTGCTTCTGCGGCTTATTTAGGAGGATTAGATTTGAATAATGCTTCTTTGTTTGAAAAAGAAACAGATCCAGCAGAATATTTAGCCGTAAACTACAATGCAAAAGAGAGAATCACTGCTGCGTATGTAAGATGGGATCAGGATTTTAATGATAAACTTTCTATGGTGTTAGGATTTCGTGTTGAGAATACCCATATTGACTACACCGGAAACCGTGTATTGGATGAAGAAGAATTAGAAAGCAGAATCAATAATACCAACTCTTACACTAATTTACTGCCGAGTATTTCATTTCAATACAACGCTACAAAAGATTTGATTTTAAGAGCTGCTGCTACAACAGCTTTAGCAAGACCAAACTATTATGCATTGGCTCCTTATGTAAATAACATTGCTGCCGACAAAGAAATTACAGCCGGTAATCCAGATCTTGATGCTACTTACTCATACAATTATGATTTTATGGCAGAAAACTATTTCAAATCTGTTGGTTTGATTTCTGGAGGTGTTTTCTATAAAAGATTAAATGATTTCATCTACAACTACAGCGATAATCAATATACAGATACAAAATTTGCTGCAGATTTTCCTAACCAGACAAATCCAATTCCAGCGGGAGAAAACTGGTCGTTTTTACAATCAAGAAATGGAGATAAGGTAGATGTTTACGGATTTGAGGTTGCTTTTCAGCGTCAATTGGATTTCTTACCAGGTAAATTCTTAAAAGGTTTCGGTATTTATTTAAACTACACATATACAAAATCTAAAGCAAGAGGAATTGCCGATGAGGATGGAAACGAAAGAAACGACATCAGCCTTCCGGGAACGACACCGCACATGTTTAACGGATCTCTTTCTTGGGAAAACAAACGTTTCTCTGCTAGAATCTCTACCAACTTTACTTCTGATTATTTAGACGAATTGGGTTCTGAGTCTTACAAAGACAGTTTTTATGATAAGCAGTTTTTCTTAGACGCAAACGCTTCTTATAAAATCACCAAACAACTTCGTGTTTTTGCAGAGGCAAATAACTTAACCAATCAGCCGTTACGTTATTACCAAGGTGTTGCCGGTCATACTAAACAAGCAGAATATTACCAAGCTAAATTCAATCTTGGATTGAAATTAGACTTATAATCTTCAATTTTTAAAATTCTTACATTAGACAGAGTTTTACCGCTCTGTCTAATTGCATTAAAATAGATAATAAAATGAAAAATAATTCTATAGTTGCTCTTTTACTGATAAGCATCTTATTTACAGCTTGTAAAGACGATAAATTAGCGCCTGTTCAGCCCAATGCTGTCAAGCCGACAGCAGTAACCGAAGCGTTGCCGCACGATACAGATGATCCGGCAATCTGGATTAACCCGACTGATGCTTCAAAAAGTATCATTATCGGAACAGATAAAGACACAGACGGCGGTTTGTATGCTTTTGATTTGAATGGAAAAATCCTTAAAAAATCGATTGTTTTAAAAAGACCAAACAATGTCGATATCGCTTATGGGTTACTTATTGACGGAAAAAAAGTTGACGTTGCTGTTGCTACAGAACGCGAAGAAAATAAAATCAGAATTTTTAGCCTGCCGGATTTAGAACCTATTGACAACGGCGGAATTCCTGTTTTTGAGGGAGAAGCACAGCGCGACCCAATGGGAATTGCATTGTACACACGCCCAAGCGACCAGAAGATTTTTGCTATCGTGGGAAGAAAAACAGGTCCTTCTGGAAGTTATTTATGGCAGTACGAACTTTCTGGAAACGGAAAATTTGCCGCTGCAAAAGTAGTTCGCAAATTTGGAGCTTACAGCGGTAAAAAAGAGATCGAAGCAATTGCAGTTGATAACGAATTAGGAACTGTTTTGTATTGTGACGAACAATTCGGAATTAGAAAATACAAGGCTGATCCTGCTTTAAACGACAATAAAGAATTGGCGCTGTTTGGCCAAAAGGATTTTAAAGCAGACAATGAGGGAATCGCGATTTACAAAAAAACAGATTCTACAGGATATATTTTAGTTTCTAACCAGCAGTACAATACTTTTATGGTTTACCCAAGAGAAGGCGCAAAAGGAAACCCAGACAGCTATCCTTTATTAGCAGAAATTCCAACATCTACAATCGAATGTGACGGTGCAGATGTTACCAGTATAAACTTAGGACCAAAATACAAAAACGGCCTTTTTGTTGCCATGAGCAACGGAATGACTTTCCATTATTACACGTGGGATTTAATCCAAAAACGTATTGACGAAGCTAAGAAATAAAGATTCAGTGTTGATTTGAAATCGCAGTTCTTTGGCTCCTTTCCTTTAAACTGTAGTTGAAAACTGCGATTCAATATTATTTTTACCGCAAAGGTTCGCAAAGCTTTATTTACAAAGCTTTGCGAACCTTTGCGTTTTTTTTCTTTGCGTTTCTTTGCGGTAAACTTTTTAAGTCCTATAAGGCTGAGCGATTCGAAGCATTATCAAACTGAGCGGAGCCAAAGCATTGTCAGGCTGAGCAGAGCCGAAGCATTGTCAGGCTGAGCGGAGCCGAAGCCCCCCGTCCCAATTGCAGCGCCCTTCTGCTCCGCTCAGGATGACATTACGTAATTGAACACTAAAAAAACTGAATACTGACCAATAAAAAAAAGCTGTTCAAAACGAACAGCTTTTTTATTTGAATCAATATTCCCCTTTTATTATTCTGTAATCGGTGCTCCGGCCAAAATTTCAGCGTTTGCAAATTCTTCAAATTTGGCAAAATTAGCTTTAAATTTCTGTGCTAATTCGATTGCTTTTTTATCATATAACGCAGGATCTTCCCAAGTATTTCGAGGGTTCAAAATTTCTTCTGGAACATTCGGGCACGATTGTGGTTTTGCAATTCCGAATACCGCGTGATTTTTATACGCTACATTATCCAATTCTCCTTTAAGAGCAGCGGTAATCATGGCGCGAGTATATTTTAGTTTCATACGGCTTCCTGTTCCGTAAGGACCACCAGTCCAGCCTGTATTGATTAACCAAACTTTCACTCCTGAATCTTTCATTTTTTTACTCAACATTTCAGCATAACGCGTTGGATGCAAAGGCATAAACGGCGCTCCAAAACAAGCAGAGAAATTTGGCTGCGGTTCTGTAACTCCCGCTTCTGTTCCAGCCACTTTTGCCGTGTAACCAGAAATAAAATGGTACGCTGCCTGACCTGGAGTCAATTTTGAGATTGGAGGCAGAATTCCAAAAGAATCTGCCGTTAAGAAAAATATATTTTTAGGATTATGTCCCACCAAACCTGGCTGTACATTATCAATATGTGTTATTGGGTAACTTACACGTGTATTTTGAGTGATCGAAACGTCATCAAAATCAACTTCGTTTGTTCCAGCTTTGAAAACCACATTTTCTAAAAGCGCTCCTTTTTTGATTGCTCTAAAAATGTCCGGCTCGTTTTCTTCAGTCAAATTAATAACTTTAGCATAACAGCCTCCTTCAAAGTTGAAAACAGTATTCTCATTAGTCCAGCCGTGCTCATCGTCTCCGATTAATTTACGTTCTGGATCTGCAGACAACGTTGTTTTTCCTGTTCCAGACAATCCGAAGAAGATTGCTGTATCTCCATCTTCACCAACATTGGCACTGCAATGCATTGGAAGTGTATTTTTGAAAACTGGAAGAATAAAGTTTAAGGCCGAAAAAATTCCTTTTTTCATTTCTCCTGTATAACCTGTTCCGCCGATAAGAGCGATTTTTTTAGTAAAATCCAAAATAGCAAAATTAGACTGGCGTGTACCGTCTACAGCAGGATCTGCCATAAAACTTGGTGCACAAATCACTGTCCATTCTGGAGTAAAATTAGCTAATTCTGATTCTTCTGGACGAAGAAACATATTGTAACAGAATAGATTAGACCATGCCGTTTCTGTTACTACACGAACATTTAATCTGTAATTTGGATCTGAACATACGTAAGAATCACGAACAAAAACTTCTTTGTCAGATAAAAACGCAGTTACTTTATTGTACAGCTTTTCAAAAGCCGAAGGTTCAAAAGGAATATTAACATTTCCCCACCAAACTTGGTCTTTTGTAATAGCATCTTTTACAATAAAACGATCCTGTGGAGAACGACCTGTAAATTCACCTGTATTAATTGCCAATGCTCCAGTAGAATTCTCAACACCCTGCCCTGACTGCAAAGTAATCGCATGTAATTCATCTGCAGTTAATTGATAACGAACTTTTGCATTTTCAATTCCTAATTCTTTTAACGAAATCGATTGCGACAAAACTGTGTTAGTGTCCATAAATTTTAAGTTGTGTGTGATACTTTAAGAGAATACAAAATTACAGATTAATTTTTATTTCTTTCAAAAAAGCCAATTTCACTTTAATTTATATCAAAAAAGAGAAATTTTGCTCTTAAAATTATAAAAACAAAAAAATAATTGATTCTAATTTGTTTTATTACATCCCTTTACATGAATTTGTTATATTATTCTTGATTTTCAATACAAAACATAAAAAATTCACATAAATAAAGTTATATGTTATTTATGCGACAAAATTAAAGATTAATTTTTAGATAGAATTTTTTATTCGGTATTTTATGATTTTCTCCTCAATATCGTAAGAAATAATAGCGCCCAAGCAAAGATTAACAAGAATCCGCCCAAAGGTGTTGCGAATACGATAATTTTAAAATCAAAAACAGTAAGGCTTTTAGTAGCCAATAAATAGATTGATCCGCTAAAAAGTAAAACTCCTGCAACAACTAAACTATAGATTGTTTTTAAGGTCTTTTCGGCAATCTCTTTTCGAGTAGAAAGAAAAAGAAGAAACATTGCATGGTACATTTGATAACGAACTCCAACTTCAAAAGTATTTAGTTCTTCAACCGACAGGTATTTTTTTAGTAAATGTGCTCCAAAAGCACCTAAAATAATAGCAATCATTCCGATAAAAGCTCCTGTTAAAACAATTCTTCTTTTCATAATTTATTTCTTTTGAAATTCCATGCAAAAATACTCCAAACGAACCAAAAAACCTTTTGTGTTTTCAAATAATTTCTCTTAAAAAACACATTATTTCTCAAAGCAAAATCAAAAATAAATTGAATTTTATTCAGATTAAATTGTTATATATGTAACATTTAAATATATTTGTGTTAAATATTTAAAGCATGAGAAACGTTTTAATACTTGGAGCAGGAAGATCTGCATCGTCTTTGATTCGATATTTACTAGCAAAATCCAACGAAGAAAACCTGCACATAACCGTGGCAGACCTTTCTTTAGAGTTAGCTGTAAAAAAGACACAGCAGCATCCTAATGCCGCACCGCTTGCTTTAGATATTTTTAATGACGCCGCAAGAAAAGATGCCGTTTCTAAAGCGTCTATTGTAATCTCAATGCTTCCTGCCCATCTTCATATCGAAATCGCAAAAGATTGTCTGCATTTCAAAAAACATCTGGTTACAGCTTCTTATATTAGTGATGCCATGCAGGCTTTGGATGAAGAGGCTCAAAAAAACAATCTCATTTTTATGAACGAAATCGGACTTGATCCTGGTATCGATCATATGAGCGCTATGAAAGTGATTGACGAAATTAGAGCCAAAGGCGGTAAAATGCTTTTGTTTGAGTCCTTTTGCGGCGGACTTGTAGCTCCAGAATCTGATACTAATCTTTGGAATTATAAATTTACCTGGGCGCCACGAAATGTAGTTCTAGCAGGTCAAGGGGGGGCTGCCAAATTTATTCAGGAAGGAACTTATAAGTACATTCCGTACAGCGCTCTATTTAGAAGAACAGAATTTCTTGAAGTAGAAGGCTACGGAAAATTTGAGGCTTATTCTAACCGCGATTCTTTAAAATACAGATCGGTTTACGGTTTAGATAATATCCTGACTTTATACAGAGGAACCATAAGAAGAGTTGGTTTTTCGAGAGCATGGAATATGTTTGTACAACTCGGAATGACTGATGACAGTTACATTATGGAGGATTCTGAAAACATGAGTTACCGTCAGTTTGTGAATTCTTTTCTGCCGTATCACCCAACAGATTCTGTTGAAATTAAAACGCGTTTGATCTTAAAAATTGATCAGGACGATATTATGTGGGATAAACTTTTGGAACTTGATTTATTCAATCCGAACAAAAAAGTAAACCTGCCGAATGCAACGCCAGCACAAATACTTCAAAAGATTTTATCCGACAGCTGGAGCTTAGAACCAGACGATAAAGACATGATTGTGATGTACCATAAATTTGGTTATGAACTAAATGGCGAAAAGAAACAAATTGACTCTAAAATGGTCTGCATTGGCGATGACCAGACGTATACGGCAATGGCCAAAACAGTTGGGCTTCCGGTCGCTATCGCTACCTTATTAATCTTAAACGGAAAAATTACCACACCAGGCGTACAACTTCCGATTAAAAAAGAAGTTTATGAACCCATATTGAAAGAATTAGAAGAATACGGCGTCGTTTTTAACGAACAGACCGTTCCGTATTTCGGATATAATCCTGACTTGTTTTAGTCTGGAGCCCTTTTTAGTTTAGAATTTTTTTTTATTAGTTTTTTTAATTTTATCCGCTTCTCTGAGCTAGAAGCGGATTTTTTTTCTTTTAAGGGACAAAAGTGCAAAGTTATAGAGCAAAAAAGGTTTTAATTCTTTGTCAAATTCTAAAACTTTGACAAATTCTAAAACTTTGACAAAGTGAAAAAAACTCTGTCCCTTTGTAATTTTGCACCTTTGCCCCTTAAAAAAGCCTATTCTGGTGTCTGAATCGTAATTGGAAGAGAATAAGACACTCTGACTGGTTTTCCATCTTGAGAAGCGGGAATCCATTTTGGAGAAAGTTTCAAGATTCTTACTGCTTCATTTCCTAAACCGTATCCCAAATCTTTAACAATTTTAATTTCAGACAAGCTTCCGTCTTTTTCCACCATAAATTCTATATCAACTTTTCCTTTTATTTTATTTTTTGAAGCTTCTTCAGGAATTTTAAAGTTCTGTCCCACGAATTTATAAAACTCCTCGATCCCGCCTTGATATTGAGGTTCATTTACACTTTCAGTATCATAGGTTACCGAAAATCCTTTCTTCATTTTAGGTGCACTATTTAGGGATTGCGCTGTTGTTTCTGTACTAAAAATAAATAAGGACAGAGCGTAAATCAATCCTACGCCAAAAACTTTTGCTACTACTTTAACCGGAGATTGTTTTTTAGACATCATAAGAAAACGTTTTTTAGTTATTAAATAATTGATATTACTTGCCAAAGCAACAGTGCCTTTATTAGAAGCAAAATGCAGTAATAGGTTTTGATAATTAGAAATTTCATTAAACTGATTATTCACTGCTTCGTCTGCCAAAAATTCGTGATTCAATTTTATAGCTTTTTCAAAAAAAACAATGAGGGGATTGAACCAGAAAATGATTTGCAAAACCTCAACAAAAAGAATATCCAGCGAATGTCTCTGCACTAAATGTGCTTTTTCGTGGGCAATTAATTCGTTTGGAATTCTGCCGTTTTCAAAGTCTTCTTTATTAATAAAAATGGCATTCCAAAAAGAGAATGGCAAAATGATATTTTTCACCAAAACGACTTTATTGTTTTCAATAATTTGAGATTTATTGTTTTTTGAAATCCTATGAATAGCATATAGATTTTTAAAAAATCGCACCGTCAAAATCAGCGCTACAATTGCATAAACCAAGACTACCCCAAACCAAAAAACCTGATTAAAATTTATTGAATCCGAAACCGCTGTACTGGTTCGAATAACAATTCCGTCGAGCTGAATTATGCTTATTTTATCTAAAAATAAAGATTGCAACGAAAATAATTGCAACGGAATAACAAGACTAAAAATTAAACTCCCCAATAAATAAGCGCGGTTGAAACGGAACATGCGTTCGTTTTCTAACATCAATTTATAAACTGCATAAAAAACCAAAAGCAGTATTCCCGATTTTAATAAATAGTTTATCATTTTTTCTTTTTTTGAATTTGCGAATCAATAATCTTTTTAAGTTCTTCTAATTCTGAAGTCGACAAGTTGGTCTCTGTCGTAAAAAAAGAAGCAAATTGTGAAGCCGAATTATTAAAGAAATTACTAATCAGACCTTTTACATGTTTGGAGAAATAATCTGTTTTTTTGACTAACGGATAATATTCTCTCGAATTTCCAAATTCGTTATAAGCCACAAACTTTTTATCGATCATTCGTTTCAAAAGCGTTGCCACAGTTGTTGTCGCTGGCTTTGGTTCTGGATACGCTTCCAGTAAATCTTTCATAAAAGCTTTTTCAAGCTTCCAAAGATGCTCCATTAATTGTTCTTCTGAGTTTGATAATTGCATATTTTTACGGTTCTAAGGTTCTGAGCTACTAAGATTCTAAGGTTTTAAATTCTATCTTAATTCTTTTTATTCTCTGCAAGCATTATTCTTTCTAATTCAGGCAATTCTTTCTTATAAGCCTCAACATCCCATTCTATATTCATTTTTGCAGCAGATTCCGCCATAGTTCCAAGACCAACTTCAGCGCGTCTTTTATCTATATTATCAGGATCTATTAAGGGCGATATGTACCATTTATTAGTCGCTTTATTTTTTGAATACTGACTTCCATAAATTTGTTTTCTTCCTTCTCTCAAGGCTATTCTATCTTCTAGGTACGCAAGATTTCGTGCATTTGCATTGCCATTTTTAACAGCCTCTCTCATCATAGGCAGGTACTTTTGCTGATATTTTAAATCAGCATGCTGAATTACCAAATACAAAGTCTGATTGGCAAGCGACCCCACAACATCTTTACCAACCCAGCCTCTTTCGTCCAGAATCTTAATTATCTTTATCAAGTTGATACTATCTCTGCGAATCATTATTTGCCCCACGCTGTCGATGGCCTTTTTATTGGCATTATCAGCTTCATAAATTTTCATAAAATCAATTCGAATACTCTGATCATCTGTATATATAGCTAAAAGTTCTTTTTGAAGCGGTTTATCATAATCCCGCTCCAAAATATCTAATTTCTTCTGAAATTTTACTAAAAGTTTTTCCCATTCTTTTGTATCATGCAAAGCTTTTAAATTGCCATCAATTTTGAGATACGCCATTGCTTCATAACCATTATCAATTGCAAGATTAAGCCATTTAAAGGCTTTTTTATTTTCATTTGCCTGAGCAGCCGAACAGCCTGCATTGTATAAACTTGTTTTATTTTTATGCTCTATTTTGAATGCTTTTTCATAATACACAACAGACATTTTATAATCTTTTGCCTGATAACAGGAATCTGCTTTTGACACAAGTTTTTTATAAGTTTGTGCTTTTGCAGAAAAAGAACAAACAATCAAAATCAGGGAAATTAGTTTTTTCATTTATGAAGGTTTAAGTTAGTTCATTTTGTGTTCCGAAATCAATTCGCCTTTATTATATTTTCTAATCGAAACTAATTTTCCTTTATCAGAATAGAATTTCCATTCTCCAAAATAAAACCAATGCGTTTCAACCGAATTTGATTCTAATTTTGTTTTTCCTTTAGATTCTAATCTTCCATTTTCATAATAGGTTTTTGCAATACAGATTCCGTTTTTGTATTTCTCGGTTTTATAAATTTTTCCATTAATGTAGGATTTCCATTTTTTAACCGGCTGATCGTGTTTGTAATATTCAACAGACTTATAAGTGATACTGTCTTGAGAATAGCTCTCAATCCAAACACCTTCTTTTTTCCTGTCAACCTTCTGATTAATCGGTTTGCTTTTACAACTCAAAAGCATTAAGCCGCAAAACAATAGTAAAAAAAAGTTTTTCATATCCTTGTTTGTTTCTACAATTATAGATGTTGTTCTACAAATGTAGAATTAATTTTCAAACTTGCAAATATTTTTTTTAGATTCTGATATCCTCAGAATTAAAAGTTCTTACAATTGAAATTTTCTTGATTTACCGATTGCGTTAGGGATTGAGGCGTTATCCTTTTATGCAGCGGAGCGGAATAAAAGATATAGCCGAAAGCCCGACCGAAGGGAACGCCCATAAAAAAATCCGCTCATTGCTGAACGGATTCTATATAAAAACTTTGTGCCTTAGCGTCTTCGCGGCAAATTTTTCTTGATTTACCGATTGCGTTAGGGATTGAGGCGGTATCCTTTTATGCAGCGGAGCGGAATAAAAGATATAGCCGAAAGCCCGACCGAAGGGAACGCCCACAAAAAAATCCGCTCATTGCTGAACGGATTCTATATAAAAACTTTGTGCCTTAGCGTCTTCGCGGCAAATATTACTTGCTCAATTCCACAAAATACTTGTAAAACAACGGAATCGTCTCAATACCTTTTAAGTAATTGAAAATTCCGAAATGCTCGTTTGGCGAGTGAATTGCATCAGAATCCAAACCAAAGCCCATTAAGATGGTTTTACTTTTTAATTCTTTCTCAAACAAAGCTACAATCGGAATGCTTCCGCCAGAACGAACCGGAATTGCAGGAACTCCAAATGTTTCTGTATACGCTTTATTTGCCGCCTGATATCCGATACTGTCAATTGGCGTAACATAACCTTGACCTCCGTGGTGCGGCGTTACTTTTACCGTAACTCCAGCAGGAGCAATGCTTGTAAAGTGTTTTGTGAACAATTCTGTAATTTCTTCCCATTCCTGATTTGGAACCAAACGCATTGAGATTTTAGCAAAAGCTTTGCTCGCAATAACCGTTTTAGCACCTTCTCCCGTGTAACCGCCCCAGATTCCGTTTACGTCTAATGTTGGACGGATCGAGTTTCTTTCGTTGGTTACATATCCTTTTTCGCCGTAAACATCAGCAATGTTTAAAGCATTTTTATATTTTTCTAAGCTGAAAGGCGCTTTTGCCATTTCGGCTCTTTCTTCTGCAGATAATTCCTGAACTTTATCATAGAATCCTGGAATCGTAATATGATTATCTTCGTCGTGAAGCGAAGCAATCATTTTTGCCAAAATATTAATTGGGTTCGCTACCGCCCCGCCGTACAATCCTGAATGCAAATCGCGGTTCGGACCTGTAACTTCTACTTCAACATAACTCAAACCTCTTAAACCTGTCGTAATAGACGGCTGTTGGTTCGAAATCATTCCGGTGTCTGAAATCAGGATCACGTCATTTTTAAGTTTTTCCTGATTGCGTTGTACAAACCAAGCCAAACTTGCAGAACCTACTTCTTCCTCGCCTTCGATCATGAATTTTACGTTGCAAGGCAGATTATTGGTCTGCACCATATATTCTAATGCTTTTACGTGCATGTACATCTGCCCCTTGTCATCGCAAGCACCGCGGGCAAAAATTGCGCCTTCTGGGTGAATATCTGTTGTTTTGATAACGGGTTCGAATGGTGGCGAAGTCCATAATTCTAACGGATCTGGCGGCTGTACATCATAGTGTCCGTAAACTAAAACCGTTGGAAGATTTGGGTCGATTATTTTCTCTCCATAAATAATTGGGTAACCTGGAGTATCGCAAATTTCGACTAAATCGCAGCCTGCTTTTGTTAAACTTTCCTTAACAGCTTCTGCGGTATCGATAACATCTTGCGAGTATGCGGTGTCGGCACTTACCGACGGAATTTTTAATAATTCGATCAACTCATTGATAAAGCGATCTTTATGTTGTTGAACGTACGACTTAATGTTTTCCATTTAAATTATTTTTATAGAAAACCAAAAGTACGAAAAAGAGAATTAAAAAAAATTTTCAAAAAATGCTTTGATAATTCAAAAGTATGCCTATCTTTGCACCCACAATTCCGCGGATATGGTGAAATTGGTAGACATGCCAGACTTAGGATCTGGTGCCGCAAGGCGTGTAGGTTCGAGTCCTATTATCCGCACTGAAAAAAGCTTCTGAGAAATCAGAAGCTTTTTTGTTTTTGGAAAATACCAATTTCGCACAATCTTGTCATTTCGACGTAAGGAGAAATCTTCGCAAGTAGCTCCGTTGCGAATATCCAATCTTTGTGGAGCTTCTCGTGGAGATTTCTCCTTACGTCGAAATGACAAACGATCTGGCAATCTGCATTATAATTCACCTTGACGAAAGAAGATCCCCAGCATCACCAACAGGTTGTCAAACTATGAAAAAATTGCGCAAATCAATCTGGAATTTTTTGTCAGTTTTGCTGTTTTGGTTTCTCCTTTCGTCGAAATGATCGGTGCCTAAAAACACCATTTCTTTACTTAAACAACATCCAAATAAGGATCCAGAACTTCTGCCAATCTATTGAGCCAATAAAAATTATCTTCGAGATTGTTGAATTCAGTTTCTACTGTTTCGCATCCGCGCATGGAACATAACGAAAGAATATAATTTACCTCTCGTATTGTTTTCGCCATGTCTTTTGGATCGATAACATCAGTAAAAAAGGCTTTTAGTCTATTTTCAACTTCGTTTGAAAGCATTTCTGTAGTCATTATCTTATTTTTTATTTGAGGCAAATATAATAATTTGTGGGCGAATTAGCCTACATGAACGAAATAAATCTTTTCCACTTTTGAAATATGAATATTTCAGAAGAAACTTTTCTTGTAAATCTTGGTATTCACGTGAGGCAATTACGTGAAAAGAGAGGCTTATCCCAACAAGGTTTAGCTGACGATTGCAATATTGACAAATCTCAAATAGCAAGATTAGAAGTTGCGAAAGTAAATACTGGAATAAAAACCCTTTTTAAAATTGCTAATGCTTTGGGCATTGAACCTAAAGAGTTACTCGATTTTCATTCCAAATAAAACATATTAATCCCCAATGATCGCCACCAAAAAATTTAACCTCACCAAAAAAGAATATTTTTCAATTATCGTTAGAGTTTTAATAAAACAACGCTGGTGGTGGTTTGCTTTTATGTGGCTGGTTACTATCTTTATTCTTTTAAAAGACGAAAAAGATTCTTTTGATATTTTTTTGATTGGTTTTAGCATTCTTTATCCTTTAATTATACTATTGCAATATTGGAGATTTACAAACTCTAATGAAAACAAGAGTTTTTTTGAGGAAAGACAATATCAAATCTCTTCAGATAAAATCATTACTTATTTAGGTTCTGCAGATGGCAGAGCCGGAATTGATAATTTTATCAAAACCCTAGAATTAAAAGATGTCTATCTTTTGTACCTATCAAAAACACAAAGTGTATATTTCCCTAAACGAATTTTTGAAACTGTAGAAGATGAAAACTGGTTTAGAAATGAAATATTTTTGAAAATTAAGAAGAAGTAATTTAGGCTAAAAACTACCTGAAATCATATGACAAAATTCTTTTCAAGCTTTTTTGAAAATTGGTTTAAACCAATATGGTTTTGGTTTGTTTCAACACTTCTTTTGTTATTTTCCAGCTCTATAAACAATTCGCTTATTCAAACTATTATTTTCGGATTATTTGGTCTAGCCTTATTAGGTTTATTAGCCTCTGCTCTATATCAGCTTTCCGAAAAAAGATGGCTGAAAAGTCTTATTAGTTTATTGTTATTTGGCGCAACAATATTCATATTGATTCTTGTTTCAATGGCAGCATTTTTTATAGCAGACGAAACACCCGATACTTGGGCAAAAAACCTAACAATTCCGAAAAATATTCCAATTGATAATCCTATTGATTTGGAATCGTTTGACACCAGCAAAAGGCCTGACAGCATAACAAACAGAGTTGTAGAAAAAATAGATTTTCAACTTTATAATTCTTTTCAGCCTGGACTTTACGAATATGATTTTTGGGTCGGAAAAATCGAAAGCGGCACCATTTATCTGAAAGCTTTTGAAATTACCCAAAAACAAGCACTTTCTGCTGAAGATTTACCCAGTAGAACTTTTATTCAAATTTACAATCCGACCGACAGCATAAAGAAATTCAGTACACACGACCACTTTACAATTTATGAAGGCGATTGGGGAGATCCGTATGCCGCAAGATTTGAAGTTTGGCTTAAACCAGATAATGGCGCTAAAGAAAGAAAATTATTTTCTAAAAATTATAAAATTGAGGGTTGGATGAGATAAAAAAACTGTTTATATCCATTTAATAAGATTAGAATATGAACAACAAAAAATTAGATCTGACTCAGAAAATTGCGATTGTAATTCCGATATTATTTTTTCTAAGTTGTTTCACAAAACGTTTTATAGAAAGATTTCGAATGTCAAACGATTTTCGCTGGATCTATGAATACGGAAGTTTTGGTACTTTACTTTTATGCATCTTTCTTGTTATTTTTTCTTTTGCTAATTCTATTTTAATGCTTCGGGATTTAAAAGCAAAATGGCAGCAAAAAACTTTGTGGCTTCTACTGAGTTCTTCTATTTTTCTTTTAGTTTTGGGTTTAATGATGACATTATTTTAAATATAATATAAAACTCAAAATCACAAAAAATGACGATTTCAAAACGTAAAAAAACGCAATTTTTCATTTCGATTTCCGTAACTATTGTTTTGATGGCTGTTGTTTTCAACCTCAAAAGGTTTCATGCCCAATTCTATAATAAAACAGGAGAAAATCTTGACTCTTTGGTAATTGCAGGAACTTTCATTGGAAATTTAAAAAATGGAGAATCAACAAAAAATATTGATTTTAAAGAATTTGAATTTGATGGTGCAACCCCTTACGAAGAAATCAGCGGTAATTCAAATAACAAAAAATTAAATATGTTACATTGGAGCTGGTGCGGCACCGAAATACGTCAAGAATCTAATGGCTCTTATAATTTTGACATCAAGAAAAAGATGGATGAAAAAGGTAATGAATGCTTGTATTTGACTGAACATAATAAGAAAGCTTTTTTTGAGGAATTAAAGTAAAAAGACAAATTTATTTATTGTCAATAATAACCCTTCTACAGATCAAAGAAAAAAAATCCAAATACTTCAACAAAAAGATGGACAACTAAGCCTTCTTGGAGAAATCATTTTCCCAGAAAAAATTAAACTTAAGAATTTTATAAGTTTAGATTCAAATGAAGTTTACATCTTTGATGAAAAAAATCAAATTTGGAAAACAGTAATTAAAAAATGAATTTCGGCTAAAGCCTTTCACTTTCAAACATAAAACAACCTCCAGCTAAAGCTGGAGGCAATTCATCTAGTTTTGTCATTCTGAGCGAAGTCGAAGAATCTCCGCGAGCAGCTCCGTTCGTAACAAACCTTGTGGTTGTTCAGAAATTTCTTTAATTATTTTATGTTTTAATCCCTAAATATTCTTATTTTTAAAATACCAAAAACACTAATTCTCCTTATTTTATTCATTTTTAAAACTCTAAAATCATTTAGAACACATGAAAAAATACAGATTATTAGTCATCCTCTTAGGACTTATTATTGTTTTTTACTTTGCAAGAACGGTTCGAAGTTTTACCGTTAAACAGGAAACTCAAACTTTAAAATCAGAACATTTTATTCTTTCCTATAGCGGGATTTACAAAAGTGAAGCCGAAAAAGTCAGCAGACATCTAGAAGACAATTATGCTCCGATCAGAGAAAATCTAAAAGATGTACAACACGATGTCATAAAAGTTTTTGTTTACGGTTCGCAATACAAATTTAATGCTGCTACTGGTTTAAAAGAAAACACAAAAGGTACAAGCCGTGGCCCAAACGAATTTCATTTTGTCTACAGTAATTGGTTTAGTGCTATTTTTCCCGACGACCCGCTCAAAACGGCGCTTCATGAATTTACGCATTGCGTTCAGTTAAATATTTTAATCAATAAAGCTAAAGAAACCATTATCACGCAGGACCCAAAAACTTTTGAAAAAGAATTTGATAAAAAATTCAAAGCCGAATATCCGCGCTGGCTTTGGGAATCGATCAGTATTTTTGAAGCAAAAGAAGTAAATACTTTAAGCGTAAAATATGCCAAAAGCAAAAACCTGACTTTAGAAAATTTAAATAAAAGCAATCAGATTTATAATATTGGTTATACCATTATTGAATACATCACTTCAAAATGGGGAAAAGACAGTGTTCCTCAATTGATTTCGTCGTTTGGCGATATTGAAAAAACATTGAAAATAACTCCAGAAGAATTTGAAAAAGGATGGATTGCTTTTTTGGAGGAGAAGTATTAAAAAACTTTGCGCCTTCTCGACTTTGCGAGAGATTCATAAGTTTAATACTTTAAAATTAATCTCGCAAAGACGCAGAGGCGCAAAGTTTACTTTTTACTTTTTACAAATTACTTTTTATCTAAAAGCTCAAGGATCTTATCCACATTCACTTCGCTGTAATCATTGATATAAAAATCACATGGCGGCAATTGTTCTTTGGTATGCGTGCTTAAAACGCCAACGACTTTCATTCCGGCATTTAATCCTGCTGTAACACCCGAAAAAGAATCTTCGAAAACCACACAATCAGACGGAGAAACGCCGACACGTTTTGCAGATTCTAAATAAACTTCTGGATTTGGTTTATGAAAAGTTACGTCTTCGCTGGACATCATCGAATCCATTTTTTGGTCGAGTCTCAGGAAATTGGCAATCAAATCTAAATTGGCGCGCGGAGCTGATGTTGCAACAGCCGTTTTGAAACCGCGGGATTTTAATTCGCTTAAAAAATCCAAATAATGCGGAATCGTTTCTACTTTGTCTTTATAAATTTCACGGAACATTCCTTCTTTTTCATCTTCTAGTTTCAGCAGTTCTTCTCCCTCAATTGGGCGCTTGAAGAAATGCGTCATGATATAACTATTGTGTTTTCCGTACATATGTTCTTCGAATTCTTCATTCGTATACGGAATTTTATATTTATTGAAAAACTCTTCGAATGCTACGACATGATGCGGATTGGTGTGGCAGATTACGCCGTCCATATCGAAAATTACACACTTTTGGCTCATAATTGTTTTGTTGTTTTTTAAAGGTTGCAAGATAGGGTTATTTCGCAGAGATTTTGTTTTTTAATCTCGCAAAGTCGCGAAGGCGCAAAGATTTTTTTCTCTCGCAGATTTGGCAGATTACGCGGATTATTTATTTTCTTCTTAAAAATGTAATCTGCTCAATCTGCCAAATCTGCGAGAGAAAATCCTTCAACTCTTATTAATCTGCAGCTTTAAAAATTAAAACTTTGCGCCTCTGCGACTTTGCGAGATTAAACCCGACAAAGATTGACAACCAAAACTTTGCGAGATTAATTCACTACCCTATCCAAATCTTACTTTTAACCAAAGTCATCGTTTGTCTTAAGTGCTGATTACACGCTATTAGAATAATCAAAACTACCAAACCATAACCCACAATCGTATAAATCTCCATATCGGCCAATAAAGTAGCTTGTTTGGTAATGGTTCCGAAGACTTTTTTCAGTGCTAAAGTATTCGCATTATCTGCAGAATATCCTTTTGCCATAAAACTTTGCGCAGTTGCAGTTATGGTTTGCTGTGCTTCAGTATTTTCGCCTGTTACGAATTGACTTAGTTTTAAAAAGTGTTTTTTGTTTAAAAATACAACGGCATTCTGCATCACACAAAAACCAATTGTACTTCCCCAAAAACGCCCCGAAACCCCGACAATTCCCGAAGAAACCGCCATATTTGCCGGAACCGATGATGTGGTAAATAAGATGAGCGGAACAAATAAAAACCCAACACCGATTCCTTGCAAAATATACGGAACGATGATATCTGATAAAGCCACATCGGGCACAAAAAGAAACGTAAACCAAAAATGAAACAACGCAATAAGCGAAAATCCAATCATAAAAATGATTTTGGTAGAAACAGATTTCATCAGGAAATAAGCCGCTAAAATAAGTCCGATTACATTTCCTAATCCGTTAATGTATTGCACGCCCGCAACACGCGACGGATCCCAATTCCAGATCGAAAACATCGCAGAATGGCACAAACTCAATGTGGCTCGACTGATATAGAAAAGGAAAAACAATAAAAATCCTATTCGTAAATTGGCGTATTTAAAGACTTCAAAATTAAAACTTGGTCTTTTTACCAAAAGTTCCTTAAAAATAAATAAACCGCCTGTTATCAAAGCGATCATCAACATTAAAACCATCTGCGAAGATTCGAACCAATATTTTTTTTCGGCATAAACAAAAAAGTAAGCACCGCAAAGAATTGCTGTTAAAACCAAAAAATAACTCATCCAGTCGATTTGATACAACGGAATCTTCTTTGTGATTCGGTGTCCGCGAAAAGTAACTAAGATTAAAAAGACATTCAAAACCTGCAAGCCGCCCGAAACATACAGCATGTATTTCCAATCGTAATGATCGAGAAACCAAACGGCAATATTCATAATAAATGGCGTTGACAATAACAATGAACCGTAGTAAAACGAAAAACCAATGATGATGGCATTTTTAGAATTAAACTGTTCAATTAACAATTGTCTGATGGTAATTACCGGAAGCGCCATTAAGATTCCTTCGGCAATTCTCAGCAATAGAAAAACATAGAAATTAGTGATATACGCCGATGAAACAATCGTAATCCCGATTAAGGAATATACCGCCATCAGGTAATTTTTTGCAGGGAAAAAACTCGAAAATCTACTTTCGATTAAAATTGTGGCAAGCAAAGTTCCGTACGTAACGCACATCGCAAACTGCAGATCTTCTGGCTCGATATCCAGAAAACTTGCTGCGTAGGTTACGTTTGAGGTATAAACTCCCAGTAAAATCATGGAATGCAAAAGACAGACAAACAAAATAATAATGATTGCCCATTTTGGAACCCAGGATTTAAAAATACTTTTATCTTCCATTTTAGTGTGCCGCGATCACGGTGATATTCATTCCCGCTCTTAAAAAATCGGTTAGTTTGTCGGTGTCTTTTAACTGAATTCGCACTGGAATTCTTTGTTCGATTTTAACGAAGTTTCCTGTTGCATTATCGGGAGGAAGCAACGAAAATCTTGCCCCGCTCGCAGGCGATAAAGAAGCAATTGTACCAACGAAAGTTTTATCGCTCAAAGCATCGGCTTTTATTTCAACTTCCTGTCCAACGGTTAAATATTGCAATTGCGTTTCTTTAAAATTGGCGGTAATCCATTTTTCTTTACTTACGATTGAAAGCAGTGACTGCCCTTCTTTTACCAACTGTCCCGGCTGTAAAGTTCTTTTTCCAACCCAGCCGTCGTAAGGCGCTGTAATAATCGTGTACGAAAGAAATAATGCCGCATTATCCGCAACGGCTTGTTTGGATGCAATATTGGTCTGCGTTGTCGGAACATTGGCTTCCGCAACAGAAGTACTTAAAGCAGCCGAATGAATTCTGTTTTTCATTTCCTGAAAATGAGCCTGCGCCGATTCATAATCAGCCCTAACTTTTTCTAATTGCTGCGACGTTGCTGCTTCATCTTTTACCAAAGCCTGATATCTCTCATATTCTAATTTTGTTTTCCAAAGATTCGATTTGGCAGCGTCTAACTGCGATTCGTTAATTGCTGTCGCGCTGGCTGTGTTTATCGCATTTTTCTCTGCAACAACGCTGTTTTGTTTTGCATTTTGAACATCGGCCAAAGCCACATTCAATTTTGATTGGTATTCTCTGTTGTCAATCACCACCAAAGTATCGCCTTTATGCACAAACTGATTTTCGTTAAAACGAACTTCCTGCACATAACCTGTAATTCTGGACATAATTGGCGTTACATATTGCTCCACCTGAGCATCGTTGGTTTCTTCGTGATTTCTGTTAAATACATAAAACCAAATCCCCAAAATAACCCCGCTTACCACAAGCGCACTCGCAATAATTGTTATTAGTATATGAAACGTTCTGTTTCTTCTAGTTTCATTCTTAATCTTAACCATATCTCTTTTCTATTCTCTATGTTCTATTCTCTATTTTCTAACTCTCAACCTCTAACATTTAACTTCTAACACTAACTCTGCGTAAGAATTCCCGCCGTATGCAGCAATTCGTAATGTTTTAAAACAGCATCCAGATGAGTTGAAATTTTATTGTATTTTGCCTGAAGCAAAGCATTATCGGCATCAACCATTTCGGTTATTAAGACCAATTGGTTTAAGTATTTCAGCTTTACAATTCGGTAGTTTTCATTGGCTAAATCCAAGGCTTTGTCGACCACCACAAATTTTTCAAGGATTTCCTGATATTGCGTATGTTCTTTATAGAGTTTGTCCTGAATTTCATCTTTAATGATTTCAGACTGCATTTGCTGCCATTCGATTTTTTTATTCGCCTGCTCTATTTTGGTTTTGTTTTTATACAAAGCCGAAATATCAAAACGCGCTTCAATGCCCACTTGTCCTAAAGTGTACAAATACGGATTTGGCGGAAAAAATTTGTAGTTAGGATAATAAAAACCATAATTACCGAAGAAGTTTACCGTTGGCAGATAATTTCCTTTCACCAATTGCAGTTCTGTTTTTTTGATGTTTAATTCCTGGCTCGCAATACGCATTTCTTCGTTTTGCAAAGCTTTATCCATATAAAAATCATACGGATCTAAACCATTCAATTTATCAAGATTAGCCGTTGTGTCGATTGCAATTTCTTCGTTTTCCGGAATTTGAATCAACGTCTTCAGATCGTGAAGTGCGATTTTAATGTTTTTGGAGTTTGTAAGCGCATTCAATTCGCGATCTGAGAGTTGTAATTCGGCACGAATGACTTCATTTTTAGTCACCGTTCCATGTTTTTGGAGTGATTGTACTTCTTTTAATCGGCTTTTTTCTTCTTTAATGTTTTCTTCAAAGATCTTTTGAAGTTCCATCATTTTATAAATCGCCAGATAATTAGCAACGACTTCAAGTTCGATGTCATTTTCTGTTTTTTCCGATTTTATTTTAGCAATTTCGTTTTCCTGATTGGCAATTTTAATCGCATTATTGATCTTATTACCTACGTAAATAGGCATTTTAAAAGTCGAATTGACCTCGTAGATTTCCGGAATTGCTTTAGTAACTTCTTTACCATTAAGAAAACCATTCCCTTTAAATTCGGTAATATTGGTAATTCTGGAATACATTCCGTTTAATTCGACATCCGGAAGTCGGAGTTCTTTTCTTTCTTTGATGTTTTGCTCGGCGAGCGTAATCTCTAGTTGAGATTGGAGGACTTTTTTGTTGTTTTCTTTCGCCAGTTTCAACGCTTCTTGTAACGAAACCGAATGAACTTCTTGAGCTTGCAAACTAGTGAATGCTAATAAAATTAGAAATAGCACAAGTTTTTTGAGAAAACAATCTTCTTTAGAATTTGTTGTTTTAAGGAACATGAATACATAAATATTTTATGCTGCAAAGTTCTTTCATTTTTACGATGACTGATAATTCTAAAAAGTCAATAACATATTCATTTCGGACAAACGTTAAAATCTTGTTTTTCGAAAACGTTATATTAAAACATTGAAAAACAATTTATTACAAAATTAATTTGGTTTATGGCATTTCACGCAGATTTGAAAAGATTTTGACAGATGTAGCAGATTTTTATTTTTTTTTGAAAACCTCTCGCAGATCTGGCAGATTGAGCAGATTAATAAGATAATTAAAAAAATCTGCAAAATCTGCCAGATCTTCGAGAGAAACATTTTTAAAATTTAAATTGAAAAAAATCTGCAAAATCTGCTTAAATCTTTTTGAATCTGCGTGAAACAAAAAATTACAGAATATCCTCCCCATTTAAGTAGTCCGAAGGTCTTTGTCCTAAAATCTTGAAAAACGTGTTACTGAAAGTCGGGACACTGCTATAACCCACCTCTAGCGCCACCTCTTTTACAGAAAGTTTTCTTTCTAACAAAAGTTCAATCGCTTTTAAGATTCTGCGAATGGTATAATATTGAATAAAAGACATTTTAAGATCTTTTTGAAACAAGCGGTATAAAGAGCGTTCGCTGTAACCAAATTCATGGGCAACATCAGCAAACAGAATCGTTTCTCCGAGATTATTTTCAATATAACGAAGGATTTTACTAAGCCGTTTGTCTTTTGGCTGCGGTAATTCTAACGGCAGATTGTTAGTGCAGATCTGCGGCAGAATCGCTTTTATCGCTTTGGCAATGGCAAAGTTTGGCGTTCCTTTTTTAAGATCGCCATTCCATCGATTGGTAAAAAGCATCATTTGCAGTAATAAATTATTGACAGGATAAATACCTTCAACCTGATAAAATTCATCTTCATTTTTTTCAACCGGAAAATACAGATTCCGCATCGTCACACTTTCAGATTTTGGTTCAATGCTATGCTCAACCCCACTCGGAATCCAAATAAAATGTCTTGCCGGCAAAAAATAGGTTTTGGTTTCGGTCGTTACAAAAACCACATCGCCTTCGGCATAGAGCATTTGGGCTTTATGGTGCCTATGCGGAGGCACAAACAATTCTCCCATCAAATCGTGGTGGCAGTAAATGCTTTTTTTATCAGCATCTACTTTTTTGATGTAATACTTATCTAGTTTCTGACCGGAATGTTCCATTTTTTCTAACCGCAAAGTTCGCAATCCCGAAGCTTCGGGATACGCAAAGTTCGCTAAAATTCTTTATTAGCCGTTTAAATATGCTCGCAAAGTCGCGAAGTCGTAGAGCTTTTTTTTGGGCCACAGATTATATGGATTAAATAAATTTATGTTTCTCCCGCAGATTTGGCAGATTGAGCAGATATTTTTAAATAGATAATCTGCATGATCTGCCAAATCTGCGAGAGTAAAAAAACTTTGCGAACTTTGCGTATCCCGAAGCTTCGGGATTGCGAACTTTGCGGTTAAATCTCAAATTGGTACAAATCAAAAAAACTTTGCGAACCCTGCGTATCCCGAGGCTTCGGGATTGCGAACTTTGCGGTTAAACCTCAAATTGGTATAAATCAAAAAAAACTTTGCGAACCCTGCGTAAATCTCAGAGAACTTTGCGGTTAAACCTCAAATTGGTACAAATCAAAAAAACTTTGCGAACCCTGCGTATCCCGAGGCTTCGGGATTGCGAACTTTGCGGTTAAATCTCAAATGTCTACAAACAAAAAAATGCCTTTCCGTTAAGAAAGGCATTTTAAAAAACTTGTCTCGTTCTTAAACGAGAGGACTCGAACCCGTCTCGTCCCTAGACGAGATGACAAGCATGTATTCTAAGCAGCTTTATCTTTTCTATTTATGATTTTGAATTAAAGCTTCAATCGATGCACGGTTTAACTTTTTCAGTCTCAATTCTTCAACTAAAGCTTCCTTTTTAGTTTCAAAACCTTTCAAATAAACCAATTCCCAAGGACCTTTATTTGCTGTATATCTACTTCTATTCTCATTATGATATATTAATCTTTGATCCACATTCTCACTAAAGCCTTTATAATAGACATCAAAAGTTTTAGAATAAATTATATAAACGTAAAACATAAAATTAGATTAGCTACAAACAAAAAAAAATGCCTTTCCGTTAAGAAAGGCATTTTAAAAAAACTAAGCGGTCTGGACGGGACTCGAACCCGCGACCCCATGCGTGACAGGCATGTATTCTAACCAACTGAACTACCAAACCCTGCTTGTATTGTGAGTGCAAAAATACAACAGAAACTGGATTCTGCAAGCATTTTTGCGAATAAAAATCAATAAATTTTTAATCTGTTAAATTCCAATATTTTAAAATTCGCGCTTTTTATCAAAAAAGAAGAAGTTTCTTTCTTTTTAACAAAAAAGGAACGACCAACTTAAAAACACTGCCTCATTTAGTACAGAAATCCGACCAAGATTTTTTGTACAGAATATTTAATCTCCTTAGCAAAACCCTTGGTTGAAACCATGTGTTAGATTGAAACTTTGCGTAACCTTTCTTAAATCTCTGCGATTAAACCACACAAGTAAAAACACAAAATCCGCAAAGCTTAAAAAACTTTGCGGATTTTGCGTATCGGTTAAAAAAATCAAAAGTGTCTTAAATCAAAAAAGCCATCCACAAAGTGGAAAGCTTTTCATTGGTCTAACTACTAAACCGAGCTGAGAGTTACAAATTCTCAGCAAAACAACACAACTAATTTTAGATACCGTTTTTGGGCAAAAAAGCCTTTCTATACAGAAAGGCTTTTCCCAATATTGCGGTCTGGACGGGACTCGAACCCGCGACCCCATGCGTGACAGGCATGTATTCTAACCAACTGAACTACCAAACCTCTGCGTTATTGCGGTTGCAAAGATATAACAGAATTTCGTTTCTGCAAGTATTTTTATAAAAAATATTTAATTTTTATTTAAAATATTATCCAAAGTTTTGTTTTTCAACCAAATAAGTCGTCAATATTTTTTCAAAATTATCTCCAACATTCACCGATACGTACTTAATCTGGTTCTTAGCACAGGTTAAAGCCAGCTCTTTAAAGTAGGCTTCTGCCCTTTTTTCGTATTCCGCTTTTACATTATCTGCAAAAATAGAAACCTCATCCCCGGATTCTAAATCAATAAACTTTCGAGGGGTATTGTCAAAATCAAATTGCAGTTCTGTTTTACTGTCTACAACATGAAACAAAACCACTTTGTGCTTGTTATGTTTTAAATGCTGCAACGCATTAAACAACTTCTCATCGTCTGCCGACTGAAACATATCCGTAAACAAAATAATCATCGAACGACGGTGCATTTTTTCTGCAATCTGATGCAGATACGTAATGGTGTCTGTTGATTTTTTGACTTTTGGCTGTTCTAATAATTGTTCCAATTTATTCAACAACATTCTATGATGACGATCGCTTCCTTTTTCGGGGGCGTAATATTCGTAGCTGTCAGAGAAAACGCTTAAACCAACGGCATCGCGCTGTTTCTTTAAAATATTCATTAAAACTGCCGAAGCCAAAACCGCAAAACCAATCTTCTTTTCGTAAAAAGGCTGACTCGATTTCAGTTCAGGGTAATGCATAGAAGACGAATTGTCTACAATAATATGACAGCGCATATTGGTTTCTTCTTCAAAACGTTTGGTGTACAAGCGATCTGTTTTGGCAAACAATTTCCAATCGATATGTTTAGTGCTCTCGCCGGCATTATACACTTTATGTTCAGAAAATTCGGCAGAGAATCCATGAAAAGGACTTTTGTGCATTCCCGAAATAAAACCTTCGACTACTTGGTTTGCCAGCATTTCGAGATGCTGAAAACTGGAAACTTTTTCTATTTCTGATTCAATTTTCATTCGGTTTCTTTTTTAATATTTTGTGCGCGGTACAAAGCGTCTGTCGATTGCAGTAACTTTCGTTTTAGAATCGGACTAAAGTTAGGATTTTCTTTCAAGAATCGCTGTACTTCATCAAAGGCAAATTTAGAAGAATATTTCCCGATTGTGTTATTCAGCCAGTCTTTTGGAAAGAAAATATCGCCGGTCTGCTGAATTTCTTCTATTAAATCTAAAGAAAAACGAATGTATTTTTGAGCGCTTTCTTGTCGTAACGGATGATGAAAATTGGCCAAACCAACTGAAACCCAAGATTCTTTTTCTCTGTTTTCGTCAGATTTTAAAGATTCTACAAAGGCATTTCTAACTTTTTCGTCTTGAGAAAGAGACGGAAGCAAGAATTCAAATCGTTTAATTTTATCTGGATTCGTTAAAGAATTTTTCGCTTTCGCTAAAATCTGATTGGCATTTTTATGTTTGTAAATCGCCAGATTCATCGCCAGATTGGTGTAATCGTCTTCGTTTAACTTTAAACCCAAAATCGAAATTTCTTTACTCCAAATCTGATACAATTTTTCTTTTCCAGATTCAGAATACGCAATCGAGCTGAACAAGTTAAACAAAGTCTTTTTTACATTACTCGACAGCTTTTTTTCTAAACGCTCATACAGTATTTCCTCAAGTTCAACTTGTCTTTTCTGCTGTTGTTTTTCGGTTAGAAACTTCCAGAAAACAGCATTCGTCTGATTGGTTAAAATGCCTAAAACCAATTCATTTTCTTCCGTTTGAATTCCATTTAAAAAACAATCAAAAGCGTCATTTATCGCAGCATTTCCGTTCAGTGCATTTTCATAAACATTAATATAAGCCGATGCTCTTGCCGTGGCATCTTTTAAAGTTGGAATTGTTTTTAAGTTATTCCCGTCAAGCGGAAAAACCCCGTATCCAAAACCATTATAATTATAAATAATCGCCAGCGGTTTTTTAAGCCCGACTGCTTCCTTTAAATCTAGTTTTTGTTCCTTAATCTGAACATTCAAAACCTTTACGTCCTCTTTATAAACCAAACCAATTTGAAACGTCTGAGGCCAGATGTTGTCGGAACCGTCTGCTGCTTTTTGGCTGATTTCGAACTTTGTAATTTTGTTTTTCTTGTCCAATTCTATTTGATCCGAAAAAATTGCTCTTCCCGATTTATTCACCCAGACTTCGCTCCATTTTTGCAAATCTATTGGAGTTTCGGCATCCAAAATCGTAACCAGATTATTCCAGTCGGCATTATCGTTGGCGTAGGTTTTAATGTATTTCTGAATTCCTTTCTGGAAAGCTTCTTTTCCCATTGTGGCTTCAAGCTGGCGCATCATAATGGGCGCTTTGTTATAAATAATAGCACCGTAAAGCGATCCCGCATCTTTTAAATTAGCCAGTTTTTGTTTGATTGGATGTGTCCCCAACGAACGATCTTCGCCATAAGCGCCTGGATAATGGGTATTTAAAAACTGTAGATTGTGATTGATTTTCGGAAAAATCGGGTTCATGATTTTGTCTGCCATAAAGTTTGCAAAAACTTCTTTCATCCAAACATCGTCAAACCATTTCATGGTAACCAAATCGCCGAACCACATATGCGACGTTTCGTGTGCGATGAGTTTGGCACGGTTTAATTTTTCGTTATCAGTCGAACTGTTGTCCAAAAATAATGTAGATTCTCGATACTGAATAGCTCCAACGTGTTCCATTCCGCCGTATTGAAAAACGGGAATCGCAGCAAAATCTAATTTTTGAAACGGAAACGCATAATTGGTATATTTTTCCAGAAAATCCAAAGACTGCTGGTGAAGTCCAAAAATGGTATCGGTGCTCATTTCAATCTTTTTCGGATTGTTTTCGCGATACAGCATTTTCATTTCGAATTTTCCAGGTTTCTGAACCGTTTCTTTAAATTTTCCCGCTACGAAAGAAAACAAATAAGTACTCATTTTGTCTGATTCGCCAAAAGTATAAGCAGTAAAATCTCCTTTTTCGATTTTGTTTTTTACTTCGGCTCCAGCCAAAACCTGCCAATCTTTAGGGACAGTCAAACTGAGTTTATAAGTCGCTTTGATATCCGGCTGGTCAAAACATGGAAACAGTGTGCTGGCACGGTCTGGAACTAATAAGGTATATAGAAAATCGTCGTTTCTGTTTAAAGACAAATTGCCTGCGATAAAAGAAATTGAAACTGCATTTTTACCCTGCTTTAAGTCTCCTCCTGCTATAAAAATATGGCCGTATTCATGATTTATTTTGACGTTTTTGCCATTAACTTGAATGGATTTTACATTTTCTGATTTTTCTTTAAAATCTAAAACTAAGCCTGAATGCAAATCACTAATAGTAAGATTTAAATTTAATTGGGCATTGATATTTTCATTTTTCTGCTTCGGAATTTCAAACAAAAGTTCATACGATACTTCAGAAATTTGATACTTTCTAAAATTAGCCAATTGCTGCGAAACACCATTTTCTACCAAAAATTTTTCTTCTGGCTTTACTTGCGAAAAACCAATTGTCGGCAGCATCAAAAAACAAAGAAAGCTGTAAATAATTTTCATTTTTAGGAATATAAGATTTGCTAAAATAACAAATACACTGCTTTTTCGCAAACAATTACTGCAACAGTATTGCATTTGAAAATAAGATTTCTATATTTGCAACATCATTGCATTAATTCGCAAAAAAAATATCTCATCCAGAAGTTACTCTTCACGAATGAAAAAGAAATTTAAATTTATAAATCTTCTAATGCCTTTAATTGTATTGTTCGCAATACTATTTCCGGCTGTGCATTCGTACGAACATATTCTGGATACCCAATGTTCCAAAGAAAAAATAGAATTTTCTGTTTCAGAGAAACCACAGTTCAAAGCCAAACTGCATTCGTTTCATAAATGTTCGATCTGCGATTTTAAATTCAGCGCTGTCGGCACTTTTGAATTTGCTGTTTTTCAATTTTACAAAAATGTCTCTATTGTAAAACATCTTAGTTTTTACAACCAGCAACATTTAGCATTTTTTAAGGGGTCATTATTCTCACTCCGAGCCCCGCCCGTTTTTACACTTTAATTTTTTGTACTCCCAATTTATTGGTTATTTGACTGTTTGGCTCTTTTTATGATTTAAAATCTTAAAAAAGAGAAGCGCAATCTCTCATTCTTTTTAGCAGTTTCTACTTTGCAGCAACAATACATTTTTGCATCAAAAATCTTTTTTTGGTGTTGAGAATCTGCTTTTTCTGTACAAAAATCCTATCCCTTTTTTATCGATTTCTACAATCCTGTCGCCCTTCTGGTATTAACCAGAAGCAAAGACAATACCTCTTTGTAACCCAAATACTCTTTATAAAATGATTAAAATCAAATCAGAAAAAATGAAAACAACAAAACTCATTCTAGCTTCTCTTTTTGCTGCAATTGCTTTTACAAGCTGCAGTAATGACGATTCAGAGCAAGACCAAGAAGCTGCCGTTCCTACGATTGACAAAATCGAACTTGGACTTGGCAACAACGAAGCGGCTACGATTGGCCAGGATTTCCATTTTAATGCTGAAGTGACTGCAGCAGACAAAATCGAAAATGTACAGGTAAAAATTATTCAGAGAAGCACTGAAACGTATTCAAAAGTCTGGTCTCATGAAATTACTTGGACACAATATGCCGATGCAAAAAACGCAACGGTACACAAACATTTTGATATTCCAGAAGATGCTGCAGAAGGTAAATACGACTTCATCATTATTGTAAATGATAAAAACGGAAGCAAACTAGAGGTAAAGAAAAACCTAACGATTTACAAACTAGAAAACATTCCCGTAAATCCTGTCGCATCAGTATTTACGGTTTTCATAAATGACGCTTTTCTGTACCGAAAAGGCAAGTTTTCTAATGCCGATGCAAAGTTTAAAAACAATGATATTTTCAGTTCTCAGGTAACGCTCGAAGGCGTAAAAGGCGATGGCATTATGTACTTGCTTTTGATTAATAAAAACAACAAACACAATCCTGAAAGTGTGGATCAGATTGATTTTAGTAAAGTAATTGTTTACGATGTTTTTGAGCATAAAAATGTGGCAGATGCAGGTCAGTTTTCAAATGTTCCATGGGACGGTACAAATTTTACCAGAGAAACTCCAAAACTTACCATTGGTGCTGCAAAAGACAATAATGTTCCCGTTCCGCAAGATTTAACGGCCAATAAATCTTGGACGTCTGGCAGTTATACTTTCTTGGTCTTGTATAAAAACACAACGTACAATATCAATTTTTCTCAATCACTTGAGCTTCCATTTGCACTTTAATTAAAATCAGAAAAAATGAATAAAATAAAGTTTCTATTAGGGCTTTTTGCTCTTGTTTTTATTTCATCATGCTCAAGCGATGATGCTGCAATTGATACCGAATATCCTGTAATTGATATAACGGGTTCCAATGCTTTTCCGATCCAGTGCAGTACAATCGAGCGCGGACAGACGATCACTTTTAAAGCCGTTTTTAGTGATAATGCCGCGCTGGGTTCGTACAGTCTGGATATTCACCACAATTTTGATCATCATACACACAGCACAGAAGTTGTGAGCTGTGAAATGGAAGCTGTAAAAAAACCTGTAAAACCAATGCTTTTCATTAACAATTATACTATTCCAGATGGTGTAAAAAATTACGAAGCAACAGCACAAATTAGTATTCCTGCCGATGTAGATCCAGGAGATTATCACTTTATGATCAGACTTACGGATAAAGAAGGCTGGCAGACGCTTAAAGGTTTAAGTATTAAAATTTTATAAATCGGATTTAATGAAGAATGCCCAATTCCTTTTTTGGAAATATTGCTTTTTACTTTTCAGTTTAGTGTTTTCTATCGAAGTTATTTCTCAGAATCAGCCTTCAGAAAAAAAACCTGAAATCAAAGAACTTAAAGAAGTTTTGATCAACGGAAATTCTATTGAAAAACGCAAAAAAGAAGAATCGCTGAATGTAGAAACAGTCAACAATAGTTTTATTCAGCGCAATCTTGGCGGGAGTTTGATGCAGTCTTTGCAGAAATTACCCGGCGTTAAAACAATATCAATTGGTTCTGGAGGTTCAAAACCGCTTATTCGTGGTTTGAGTTTTAATCAGGTGATTGTGGTAGAGAACGGCTTAAAACACGAAGGCCAGCAATGGGGAGCCGATCACGGTCTGGAAATCGATCAGTATGCTGTAAACCGTGTAGAAATTATAAAAGGGCCGTCGTCTTTTATTTACGGATCTGATGCTGTTGGCGGTGCGGTAAATATTAAACCGCTTCCACTTCCGTTCAAAAACACTTTTGGCGGCAATGTTGATCTTACCGGAAAAAGTAATAACGCACAATTTGGGAGTTCCTTCAATTTATTTGGAAGAAATGAAAACTGGTCTTTCGACACGCGTGTCACAACAATGGATTACGGCGATTATCGCGTCCCGACAGATACCGTTCATGTTTACAGTTATGCAGTTCCGTTGTACAAAAATCATTTGCGAAATACAGCAGGGCGTGAACTCGATTTTCATTTGAGTACAGGATATTCTGGAGAAAACCTGAAGTCTGTTTTTTATTTCAGCAATGTTTACACCAAAAGTGGGTTTTTCGCAAATGCGCACGGACTCGAACCTCGAAATGTAGATGCCGAATTACACGATAAATCGAGCCGTGATATTTTGATGCCGTATCAGCAGGTCAATCATTTAAAGGTGAGTAATACGACTTCTTTCCAAGTAAAAAATCATGCTTTTGAAACGCAGATTGGTTTTCAAAAGAACTTTAGAAGAGAATGGAGTCATTATGTGAATCACGGTTATATGCCTCCGATTTATCCTGAAGATATGTATGCTCCACAAGATCTAGAACGTCAATATGATAAAGACGTTTGGTCGTTTTCTGCTAAAGATGAATTTGCTGTAAAACGTCATCAAATTACTGTTGGAACCAATGTTGTTTCGCAACAAAATGCAATCAGCGGATGGAGTTTTTTGATTCCGGCTTTTACACAAATCAATGCTGGTTTGTTTGTCTATGATAAAATAGAATTGAACGAGAAATGGTTTGTGCATGGCGCTGTACGTTATGATTATGGCAAAATCAAAATGAAATCGTATTACGATTGGTTTGAAAGTCCCGTTTCTGAAAACAATCAGACGCAGTTGGAATATTTGCAGCGCTCTCAGGATCTGACTAAAACTTTTAAAAGTTTTACATGGTCGGCAGGGGTGAATTATAATCCTGGAAATCTTTCGCTTAAAGCGAATTTAGGATCAAGTTTTAGAATGCCAATTGCAAAAGAGCTGGCGTCAAACGGCGTTAACTATCATTATTTCAGATTCGAAAAAGGAAATCCGAATCTCGATGCCGAACGTTCGTATCAATTGGATTTAGGAATGGAATGGCAGCAGCAAAACTGGTCTTTTCAATTGACTCCGTTTCTTAATTATTTTCCAAATTTTATTTATCTGAATCCTACTGCTGCTCATGATATTTATTACGGAGCAGGAAATCAGGTTTTTGAATACGAGCAGAGTAAAGTCTTTCGTTACGGAGCAGAATTACAGACCAGTTATTATTTCCTGAAATCTCTAAGCGCAACAATTGCAGCCGAATATTTGTATTCTGAACAAAAGTCGGGAAGCAAGAAAGGCTATACGCTTCCGTTTTCGCCGCCACCGTCTGTTTTGTTCGGACTTAATTATGAACCGCAAATCCGCTTTTTAAAAGAATCATATTTCGCTGTTGACTATCGTATTACGGCACCACAAAACCAGATTGTGCCGCCTGAGAAAAAAACAGCCGAGAGCCATGTTTTTAATCTGGCATTTGGAACAAAAATAAAATCGGGAAAACAGGACATCAGCTTCAGCTTTCAAATCCAAAATTTATTCAATACAAAATATTTAAACCATACAAGCTTTTATCGGCTTATCGAACTTCCAGAAGCGGGAAGAAACATTATTGTTTCTATGAAAATTCCGTTTTCGTTTTCGCGATAAGCCCATTCAAAACTCAACTATTTACAAATTTTAAATCCTTTATTACAATGAAAAACAATTTTTACAAACTGCTTTTTTTATTCACTTTGTCGCTTTTTGCGGTTTCTTGCAGCAACGACGACGATAATCACGACGATCACGATCATGACGAAACTTCAGAAGAACACACTTATGTTAGAATTTTACTTTCTGACGAAAAAACAACAGAGTTAACCCTTTTTGATCCGCATGAAGACAAAACGAGTTCTTTTACGGCAAAATTTCCTAAATCGTCTTTATACACAACAGAATCTGGACGTTTTGCCGGAATCATTCACAGAGATAACAATTTTACAGAAACTTTTGACAGCGGTTTAGAATTACACGGCGATCATATTGATGTGGATGATGTTCCTAAATTTGGCATTTTAGCTGGAAGTTCTCAAAAACCAACTCATTTTAAAAGTAAAATTGGAGAAATCCTGACGTTTAACGACGGAGACGGAACGCTTTCTGTTGGTAAAGAAGCTGATGTAAATAAAGCTGGTGCAGTATTCAAAAACATTAATGCAGGTTTATTGGCGCATCACGGTGCCATGGCAGCTTTTACAAACGGAACTTATGCGATTACCGAAAAAGACAATTCGGTTACAGGAACGCTTCCTGAAAAAGTAAAAATTATTGACAACACTGGAAAAACGCTTTTTGATGCTAAAATTGCAACAAAAGGAATTCACGGAAATGCCTCAGACGGAGTTTACGCCGTTTTTGGTTCTGCAAGCGGTATTTTAGTGGTAGAAAGTAATGGAAACCAAAAACTAATCAATCATCCAGAAGATTTTGGAACCGCTTGGTTTGGGAGTATTTTAGAAACAGCTGCTGCTGGAAAATTTATTGGTTACACGGCTGCAAAAGGCGCTTATTTAATTGATGTTACCGCGAATACTGTAAAACCAATTATTCAAAACACAACCATTATGCAATGTAAAGTGAGTTACGATCATAAAAAACTAGCTGTTTTATTGCATTCGGGAGATTTAAAATTGTATGATCTAAACAGTCTGCAGGTCGAAAAAGAGATAAAAGCAACTGCTGCAACAGCAACAGATGCAACAGTAAAACCGCAGCTGGCAGTTACAGATAGATTTGCTTACATCACTTCGCCAACTACAGGCGAATTACTACAGGTAAACCTTTCTTCGTCAGCAATCAAAAAAACAAAGGTTTCAAGCACGCCATATATGATTACTATTATTGGATATGAAAACAGCGAAAGCCACAGCCACTAATTTAGATAATTAAGTAACCTTATTTAGTTTTATCACACATTGCTAAATACAAGTTCGCAAAGCTTTAATAAAAAAAGCTTTGCGAACTTTTTATTTATAATATCTAAAAAATAATCCAATTACACTGCAAAACAAAAAAGGCCTGACGTTTGTCAAACCTTTTTCTTTACTAATTCAAAGCTATTTAAAAAAAAATTATTCTGTTTGTTGAAAATCAAAACTCAAATCTCCTGCGTTGTAATTTGAGGAAACCATTGTCGGAAAAGTCTGTGCGGTTCCAGAAAGCCATCTGTACTCATTAATTGTAATATTGCCAGCCGCAATTGGATAAGTAACATTGCTGTTGTCTGCTTTGTTCTTTTTATACCAATCATTAGAATTCATGGTAATCATGTATTTTTTGTCTTTGTCCAAAGCCAATTCGCTGATTTCTTTTGAAACCTGTACGTCTGCAGTAGCTGCGTTTACAGTTTCAGAACGCAAAACCGTTTTTGTAGCAAAGTCCCAGATCGTGACACGAATCGCCGGGTTTGCCGCGGGCAGTTTTAAGGTAATGGCCTTTATTTTTCCTTTTACAGTTGGTGTAAATACGAGTCCAAACTCATAATCTCCTGAGTTAATAAAATTGGATACTGTAGTAAAACCTGTAGCGGTGTAGTAAGCTGCCAACGGGTTTTCTGTATTAAATTTTGGCGTATTGTCTTTGTCGTCATCACTGCTGCAGGCAGCGGCAAGTGTAACAATTAAAAGTGCGATAATTGATTTAAAAGCTCTCATGATATTTAATTTTAATTAGTTATTATTAAATTGAATTGGTTGTTGTTTTTTAAGATTGCTGCTGTATGAAACTGCAGTAATTGCTGGTAATAAAATGGTAAAAATGGTTTTGAAATTTTTCATAATAATTTTAGTTGTAAAAAAATGGTCAAATGGTTCTTTTTTAATTCAATAGCTTTATTTTTGTAACAATCTATTAAGGCTTTTTTATTCCTTGTGATTGATTTACAGGACAAAGTTGCTGGATTAAATGCTGTCAAAAAACCACTAATAGACAAACAACATTTTAAATAGACAGACGACTTATTTTTTGTTATAAAAGCCAATTTGATGATGAAAAAATACTCTTGTATTATTGTTGATGATGACGAAATAGACCGACTTACGGCAGTTTCTTATGCCAAGAAGTTTCCTGTTTTGGATATTTTAGGTGTTTTTGAATCGGCAGAAGAAGCCGTTCCTTTTTTAGAAAAACAAAAAGTTGATATCTTATTTCTAGATATCGATATGCCGGGCTTAAACGGAATCGAACTTAGAAAACAGACATTAGATATTCCTGTATGCATTTTTATAACTGCACATCCTGAACATGCAGTAGAAAGTTTCCAAATCGAAACGTTGGATTTTATTGTAAAACCCTTAAAACTAGAACGCTTTACCCAAACCATAAACCGTATTGAAGAGTTTATGGAAATAAAACTGAAAGCTTCTCTTTTTGAAGCCAGTATTGGCGGTGACACTATTTATATAAAGGAAGGCCACGAACAGACGAAAGTGAAACTTCACGAAATTCTTTATCTCGAAGCCTTGAAAGATTATACTTTGGTGATTACGGATAAAAAAAGGCACTGCGTTTTATCGAGTATTGGAAATCTTTTGAAAGAAGATCATTTTCAATCTTTTATCAGGATTCATAGAAGTTATGCCGTTCAGAAACAGTTTATCCAGAAGATGAACTCAACCGAAATCCTTTTAAATAACAATGTCACAATTCCGGTTGGGAGAAGTTATAAAGAAAACTTAAACCTGATTTAGATGAAGAAAGCCGGTTTTTTGTTTTTGCTGCTTTTCTCGATGGCTGCTTTTTCGCAGCAAGAACCAAATTTGGCAAAATTCAGATCTACTAACGAAAAACTAAAAGTCTGGCTTAAATATGCTAACGAAGTTTCTGATGCCGAAAATTATCCCAAACTCGTAATCGTTGCGCAAAAAGGAATTGAACTTTCCCGAAACCACAATGCTTACACTTCTAAGTTTTATTTTTTAAAAGGAAAAGGCTACGAGTTCAATAATAATCAAAATAAGGAAGCTGCTGCTAATTACGAACTCGCCTTACAGTATGCGCAGAGAGCAAAACATCTCAAAAATGAAACTTCTGCTTTAATGCGCCTCAATTATGCCTATTATGCATTAAACGAAACTTCTAAAAGAAAAAATTTAATCAAATACATTAAGCAGGTTCTGGACACCACAAAAAGTACTTATACAAAATCAGTATTATACGGAAGTCTTGGAGAATATTACCTTGATAATGCGGCTTACGAAACTTTTATCAGCTATCAGCTAAAAGCAATTAATTATAAAAAACAGCTTGATAAAAGTATTCCGAATGATGAAGTTATCGGGGTTTCATACAGTCAAATTGCGGCGGCATATACCAAAATGAAACTCTATCACAAAGCCATAGAATATTTAAATTACGCACAGCCTTATATAAAAACATCTAATTATGTCAGTGCTTTTTCGTGCAATTATTATTTGCAGTGTTTTGTCCCGTTGAAAAATATAGACAGCATTCAAAAATATTATAAGCTCATTTATAGCTATCCAACCAAAAAAGATTCTTTGTTCCTAAATCTGAGTTTCGCCAATCGAAGTGTTTCCGAATATTATGCCAATGAAGGAAAGATAAATACCGCTTTTTATTATGCAAAAAAAGCCGTTAGACTAGCTGATAAATCGAATGATGAAGACATGATAATGGAAGCCAATGCAGTAATGGGAAGGGTTTTGTATGAAAAAAAAGATTACAAAAAAGCTATTGAAATCTTAAAAACAGCCTCAAAAAACGCCTTAGCTTTTGATAAAGAGTCGTTTGTAAAAATCAATAAAAAACTCTCCCAAAGTTACGCTGCTCTCAAGCTTTGGAAGGAAGCCTATCATTATAACGAAATTTACAATAAGTACAATGACGAAATGATGCAGGAATCAGCAAAACAAAGTATTGCGAATGCCGAAGCACATTATCAAAACAAAACCAAACAGCAAAAAATCAAAAACCTTTCTACCGAAAACACCCTTAAAAACATTCAGATTAAAGAAGCCGACAAACAGCGTATTTATTTAATTTCGGGATTGGTATTGGTTGGAATTATCGGATTATTGTTGTTCAATCAAAACAGAAACCGAAAGAAAACCAATCAGAAATTACAGCTTTTAAATCAGGAACTGGATGAAGCCAATAAAATAAAAGCACGTTTTTTCAGTATTTTAAACCATGATTTAAGAAGTCCGATTTCGAATTTAATTCACTTCCTGCATCTTCAAAAAGAAAATCCAGAATTGCTGGATGAAGAAACGGCTCTAAGAATGCAGACCAAAATTACAACCGGCGCCGAAAATTTATTGGATTCTATGGAAGATATGCTGCTTTGGAGCAAAGGCCAGATGGAAAATTTTAAACCGCAGTTTAGAGAAATTGCTGTTTCTGATGTTTTCAACGAAACCCAAAAACATTTTTCAAGTTCAGAAAATATCCAAATTTTGTTTGAAGATCCCGAAAACATCATCTTAGAAACCGATGAAAATTATCTCAAAACCATTATCCGAAACCTAACCGGAAACGCGATAAAAGCTTTGGACAAAACGCCAAATGCACAAATTATCTGGAAGGCATGGCAGGAAAACAGCCAAAATTTCCTTTCGATAACTGATAACGGTCCAGGCGGCACTCATGAAAAATTCAAAGCTTTATACGACGAATCTGAAGTAATCGGAATCAAATCAGGTTTGGGCTTACACTTAATTCGCGATTTGGCAAACGCCATAAACTGCAAAATTAAAGTCTGCTCCAAACCCAATGCAGGCGCTACATTTACCCTGATATTTTAATTTTTTTTTTCGCCACGACCCGAGCGATAGCGAATAGGCGAAGCAATTCACGAATTATTAGTATTTTTTTACTGTAATTTGAATTTCTCGAATTTTTTCAAATAAAAGTCACGTTTTTTACTGATGCGCTAATTAGTAAAATTTAAATAATCGGTGAAAATCATTTTAAGTAGCAAACTTTTATAAAACACATAAGAATAAATAATTCGTGAATTGCTTCGCCTATCCGCTATCGCTCGGATCGTGGCGAAAAATAATTACAGCATTCATTTGTAAAAATTCGAGAAATTCAAATTGTAGTAAAAAAATTAGTGCCAATTCGTGTAATTCGTGGAAAGAAAAACTCGAGTTCAAAATAAAAAAATTCGTGAATTGCTTCGCCTATTCGCTATCGCTCGGGTCATGGCGAAAAATAATTACAACATTCATTTGTAAAAATTCGAGAAATTCAAATTAAAGCAAAATAAAATTAGTGCCAATTCGTGTAATTCGTGGCGAAAAGAAAACTCTAGTTCAAAATAAAAAAATTCGTGAATTGCTTCGCCTATTCGCTATCGCTCGGGTCGTGGCGAAAAATAATTACAACATTCATTTGTAAAAATTCGAGAAATTCAAATTAAAGCAAAATAAAATTTGTGCCACCTCGTGAAATTCGTGGCGAAAAAACTTTCTAATTCGCAGCAAAAAAACACCAATAAAAAAGGCTTGACTTTCGTCAAACCTCTTTTATATAAAATTGCAATCTGTTGATTACAACAAAGCGTCTAAGCTGTCTGCGTAGGCTTGTTTAGGAGCTACTCCTACTTGTTTTCCTACTACTTCACCGTTTTGAAAAACCAAAACCGTTGGTATGTTACGCACACCATATTTTGCAGCAAATTCTTGGTTAGCGTCTACATCTACTTTACCAACAACTACTTTACCAGCGTATTCCTCGCTTAATTGGTCAATAATCGGACCAACCATTCTACAAGGACCACACCATGCTGCCCAAAAATCTACCATTACTGGTTTATCTGATTTTAAAACTACTTCATCAAAAGTAGCATCTGTTATTGCTAATGCCATAATATATTAAGATTAAATTATGTCTGAATTATAAACTTTCAAACTACAGTACAAATTTAAAAATTTAAAACAAATCAAACACCATTACTAAATTAGTTTTCATTATAAATGTATTGTCATTAATTATATACTGTAACATACATTTTGTACTAATTATAAAGTTCGTACTATTTTGAATATCAAAAAATTAAATTAAAGTTAAATTTTTATAGTATCTTTAATGGTACAAATTAAATCCAAATGCAGAAAACTTTACGCCAAATTAAAGAGTTTCTTCTATCCGAACGTTTTAAAAAATACGCCAAACGTTTCGGATTTTTAGTCTTAGGATTGTTTGTCTTACTGCTTCTTGCCTGCGGTGCTTTGTCCATTTATTTCAACCAGAACAAAACCGAAATTATTGCCAAAGTCAATCAAAAAATCAACGAAAATATTAACGGTAAATTCCATGTAACCGATTTTCATTATAAGTTTCTAACAGGTTTCCCTAATTTTACTTTAGCCTTAAACGATGTCGAACTCAAAGACAATCAATGGAATTCGCACAAACATACTTTATTGAAAGCCAAAGAAATTGAGGCACGGCTGAATATGTGGAGTTTGATACAAAAGGAAATCAATATTCATAAAATTGTGATTAATGATGCACAAATAAATATTTACAAAGCTCCAAACGGCTATTCGAATACCAATATCTTTAAACCTAAAAAGAAAAAAACAGCAAACACAGCAAAACCAGAAACCTCTTTAGACGAAATAATTCTAGACAATGTTCACGTTTCTATTGATAATCAATTGGGGCATAAATTGTTTGATTTTGCGGTAACGAGTTTAAAATCAAAAGTAAATTATGACGATGATAACTGGACAACCGATTTGTTTTTGAAAACCAAAATCAACAGTCTTGCTTTTAATACCGTTCACGGAAGTTTTGCCAAAGAAAAAGAACTCGAAGGGCATTTTGATATTTCGTATAATGACCTCAAAGAGAAAATTGACATTAGAACCAAAAATCTGAAAATTGGTGACGACGCTTTTGATATAGTAGCTTTTTTTAATGTCGGAAAGGGAAATTCGCTTTTTGGAATCAACATCGAAACCAATATTTTATGGCGAAGCGCATCTAATTTATTGTCTGGAAATATCAGCAAAAAACTCAATCAGTTTGATTTGAAAAAACCAATCGAAGTCAATTGTGATATTAAAGGCGATTTGAATGCAGAAGGCGACCCCAAAATTGTAGTTCAGGCGATTATTAAAAATAATGAATTGACCATTCCCGACGGATTGTTTACCAATTGCAGTTTTAAAGGTATTTTTACCAATAATTTTAAGCCAAAGAACGGTTTTAACGATGCCAATTCGGCCATTGTTCTCACGCATTTTAAAGCCGAATACGAGAAAATTCCGCTTACGATTTCGCAGGCTGTCATTAACAATCTCGAAAAACCCATTGCAACCGGTTTTGTAAATTCTGATTTTGATGTCTCAAAACTTAACGGAATGGCAAATGGAAAGATTCTTCATTTTGAAAGCGGCCACGCCAAAGCCAATTTAAAATTTCAGTTTGATATTGTCGATTTATACATCAACAAACCCCGTTTTACAGGCGATGTAGACATTGACCAAACGACTTTTGATTATATTCCAAAAAACATTCATGCCGAAAAAACCGATGTAAAACTTTCGTTTACAGAACAGGCGCTTTACATTAAAAAAATTGCTTACAAACACAAAAAGAACATCATTCGCATTGACGGAAGAATCGATAATTTCCTCAACTTGTATTACGACGCTCCCGAAAAAATGGTGGTAAACTGGAATATTTACTGCCCCAATATTGATGTAAAACAGTTTCTGGGCGTACTCAAAAAAAGTGCCGCCGAAAAACGAATGGCACAGAAAAGAACCGCTAAAGGAAACGTGAATTTTACCAATCAGTTAAAATCTGTAATTGAAAAATGTACGGCTGTAATTAATCTCAAAGCCGACAAGATCACTTACGGATCATTAACCGCGACAAATACCACAGCAACGCTTCAAATGCTGGATTCTAAAATTCTGCTCAAAAACGGAAACGTACAAACTTCTGGCGGTACAATTGCCTTTAACGGTGCTGTTGAACCCAAAGGAAATTATTATATTTTTAGCTCAACAGCACAGGTAAATCGAGTGGATATTGCGAGCTTTTTAAAATCTTTCAACAATTTCGGAATCCAATCTTTCAGTCCAAAAAACATTCGCGGCCGTCTCAGCAGCAACGCCAACGTAACCGGATTTATGAACAGTAAAGGCGACCTCATCGTAAACTCGATGCGCGGTAAATTGAACTTTAACGTCAACCAAGGCGCGCTTCTTAATTTTGAACCGATTATGAAAGTCGGCAAATTTGCTTTTCCCTTTCGTGATGTAGAGAATATCACGTTCAGCGATTTGTCGGGCGATCTCACGCTCCGCGGCGAACAAATCGACATTCATAAATTAACCATCAGTTCCAGCGTCTTAAACTTCGATATCGACGGAATCTACTCTTTCGGCCGCGGCACCAATCTAGCCCTGACCGTCCCGCTCCGAAATTCTAAAAACGACGCCCAGCTTTCTACAAAAGAAGAACGCAAAGCCGTTCGCGAACGCGGCATTGTCTTGCATTTGATTGCTTATGATAATGAGGGAAAAATGAAAATTAAGTGGGGGAAGAGGGATAAGGAATGATATTACTTCCCATTTTTGTCATTTACAGGAACGAGAAATCAGACTTAAATATTTTGTTTATATTTATCGGAGACAAATTTATCCGACAATGCCACAACCTCAACCAAATCACAGACTTTGGACTCGTGAAGAATTAATCGTTGCTTTTAACTTGTATCTTACAATTGAGTTTGGAAAAATGCACAAACAAAATTCAGATGTAATTAAATTAGGTAAACTTATTAATAGAACTCCAAGTTCAATCGCAATGAGATTAGGAAATTTTGCAAGTGTAGATCCTTATCATCAGCAAAGAGGTGTAAAAGGCTTAGGAAATGCAAAAAGACAGGTCGAACCTATATGGAATGATTTTTTTAATAATAAAGAAGAATTATTATATCTAAGTGAAAAGATATTAGCCGAGAAAGAAAATATTTCTATTGAAACTAAATATAAAGATATTTTTCTCGACTTAAAAGACATAAAAGGAGAAACTGTAATTCGCGAAGTAAAAACAAGAGTAAATCAATGTGTTTTCAGAAAAATAGTTTTAACAAATTATGCCTACAAATGTGCCATTACTGGGATTGATATTCCAGAATTGTTATTTGCCAGTCATATAATTCCATGGTCAATAAATGAAGAACATCGTTTAACTCCTGAAAATGGAATTTGTTTTTCTGCACTTTATGATAAAGCTTTTGACAAAGGATTAATTGGAATCAATACCGATCATAAAATTATATTTTCCGAAACATTAAAAAAGAAAAAAGATAGCGACTATTTTCAAAAATATTTTGCTCCAATTGAGAATCAAGAAATAATTAAAGCTCAAAAATATTTACCAAGAAAAGATTTTTTAGAATATCATTTAGATACCATTTTCAATAAACATATATTATAAGAACAAAAAAGCCACTCCTTCAAGTGGCTTTTCTCATTTCTAATAAAAAATCCTATTCAACCTCCAAATAAGGATCCAGAATTTCGGCTAGTTTATTCAGCCAGTAAAAGTTTTCATCCAAGCTTATGTTTTCTTGCTGCAGGAATTCTTTTTCGTGCATTACATTTAGCGCAAGAACATAATTTACTTGTCGAATGCTTTTCGCCATACTTTTAGAATCAATAGAATTGTTGAAAAATTCAGTCAACCTTAATTGAGTTTCTTGTGAAAGGTTTTTTGTACTCATAATTTGAAGTTTAGGAATAAAAAACCCATACGGGTTAGCTGTCCTACGCCTTCAAATACGCGTTGCGGTTGTTTCCAATACCACCAGCATGCCGTACGGGCAAGATTTTTGTTTGTGTTCATTATTTGAAGTTTTAGGACTGCAAACATATGAAAAACAAAATTATTTTGTAAGTTTTTTCTTTTATTTAACTAAAATTATAATAGCAGAATTTCTTTCAGGTCGAAATTACAAAATTGAAAAAATAAATAATTAAAATTTTCATAATCTTTCCTTAACTCGCTTGTCTTTTTCTTTTTAAATAAATAAGTTTGAGAAACAATCATTAAATATAACCCATTATGAAAGTACAAATCAACACCGACAAAAACATTGAAGGAAGCGCTAGATTAGAATCTTATTTTGCTGCGGAAGTAGAAAAAAGCTTAGATCGTTTTCAAGATAAAATTACTCGTGTCGAAATTCACTTTGGAGATGAGAATGGCGAAAAATTCAGTCTGCATGACAAAAAATGTGTAATCGAAGTTCGTCCTGTAAAATTACAGCCAATCACGGTTACCGACCATGCAGATACGTTAGAAAAAGCTTTTAGCGGCGCTTTGGCAAAAGCTAAAAAATCGTTGACTACAACTTTCGAAAAAATAAAAGCACATTAATTAATTATAGATGCAAAGTGACAAAGCAACAAAGTGACAAAGGCTTAGAGAAAACTTATAGCCTTTGTCACTTTTTTATTTTATTACTTTGAAAATTTGTTACTTTGAAAATTTGTTACTTTGAACTTTTGTCAATGTGAACCTTTGTAACTTTGTAACTTTGTCGCTCTGAAACTTTGTCACTGTGAACCTTTGTAACTTTGAACCTTTGTTACCTCCTTAAGATTTTGGAAGAGGCGCTCCAACTGCGACATCGCAACGGTGTCCTGGTTGTCCGTGTGCGGGATTCATTCCGTCGGCAACTTTTGTTTCTCCTTCTGTACTTAACAATGCCGGAACTGGATTTGCTTGTGGCGTAACTGTAAAATTTTGAGAAACAGAACCACTTTGAGCTGTATTTGTGGTCGCAGCAGTAGTTTTTGGTGCAGGCGAATTTAAAGGTGCTCCAACCGGAATATCACATCTGTGCCCCGGCTGTCCGTGCGGCGGATTCATTCCTTTTGCTGTTTTTACTGGTGCCGCAGTGGTTGTTACCACCTGCGTCTGGTTCGGATTTACCTGAATTGTCTGCCCTGCCGGTGCTGCCGTAACTTGTCCTTGTGGTGACGGAGCCGAATTTAAAGGCGCGCCAACCGCAATATCACAACGATGTCCTGGCTGTCCGTGTGCAGGATTTATTCCTTTAGTATCATTCAAAACCGTATTTGGATTTGCCATTTGGGTTTGTACAGTTCCTGCAGCTGCTGGCGCTGTGGTAGTATCTTTTGCAAGTCCAAGTCTGATTAATTCAGAAGTAGCGGTAGTTTCTTGCGGTTCTAATTCTTTTTTGCAGGAAACTAAAAGCAGCGAAGAAATTATAACGGAACTTATGTAGATTTTTGTATTCATGATCTGGGTATTTTTAAAGCTCTCAAATATACTTGTTTTTTGAATTTAAACCATAAGTGATATAAGTTCATTTGTTAATGAATTTTAAATATTGTGAAAACTGTTTTTTTGTTTCACGCAGATGGAGCAGATTTAAGCTGATCGACGCAGATTGATTAATTTAAAATCTGCCTGAATCTGTAAAATCTGCGTGAAACCCTTCTCTTCATTCAAAATCATTCTTAACTTTAAACTTTTAATTTATCTCTCATGAAAAAAATCACTTTACTCCTATTATTTATTGCTGCTTTCGCGAATGCGCAAACCGACAAAGACAAAATCAACAAAACATTAGACGCTTGGCACGAAGCTGCTGCCGACGTAAAATTTGAAGCCTATTTCAGCGCTTTAAGTGACGATGCCGTCTATATCGGAACGGATGCTACTGAAAACTGGACAAAACCTGCTTTTAAAGCTTGGGCAAAGCCTTATTTTGACAAAGGAACCACGTGGAATTTTACCGCTCTGGAGCGTCATATCTTTTTTGACAAATCGGGAAAAATTGCTTGGTTTGACGAATTACTAGATACTCAAATGAAAATCTGCCGCGGTTCTGGGGTTTTGGTAAAAGTGGGTAACGAATGGAAAATTCAACATTATGTGTTGTCAATGACAATTCCGAATGATGAGGTAAACGCTGCAATCAAAATCAAATCGCCAGTTGAAGACGTTTTAATTTCGAAGCTTCAAAAAAAATAAACATTTTTACTAATTGTTTTTATAAACATAACTTTTATAGCAGTTTATAAAATAGTTTATCGAATTAATTTTAATAAATTCGGCAAAAACAGTGCTTTTTTTGAAGTTCAAAATAAGATAGTTTCAAAAAAAGCACTTAAATTTTACAAAATCAACCAAAATAAAACCAACACCTCTAATTTAACAGCCCTTAAAATCTAAATCTTTATTTTTTTTTAACTTTGACCCCAAAAAAAATAGGGTTAAACAAAGTATTTGAAAATGAAAATAGAAAAACGCTGGATCATTTCCTTTATAATGATAAGTGTCGTATGCATTATCGGTGCATTTTGGCCAACTGTAACAGAGAATAATTATGTTCTATCAAAATTTGGAACAACCGATCACATTGTAACCGCAGATGTTGCCTGGATGCTTACTTCTTGCTGTCTGGTTCTGATCATGACTCCGGGATTGTCTTTTTTTTATGGCGGAATGGTAGGTAAAAAGAATGTTATTTCTACCATGCTTCAAAGTTTTATTTGTTTGGGAGTAGTAACGCTTTTATGGGTTGTGGTGGCTTTCAGCTTAGCTTTTGGAGAACCGATTGGTTTTGGTTCTGGAGATCATTTTTATAGTTTCTTCGGAAATCCGTTTACTTTTGCTTTTATGGATTACGTGAGTATTCTGCCTCACAAACAATTGGCAAATACGATTCCGTTTATGCTTTTTGCACTTTTTCAGATGAAATTTGCCATTATCTGTCCCGCAATTATCACGGGTTCGTTTGCAGAACGCGTTCGATTTATCTCTTATTTAGTTTTCATCAGCTTATTTACCATTTTTATATATGCTCCTTTATGTCACGCCGTTTGGTACCCAACCGGAGTTTTAGGAAGTTACTTTGGCGTAAAAGATTTCGCAGGAGGAACCGTAGTACATATGAGTTCTGGATTTGCAGCTTTGGCTGGAGTTATTGTTTTAGGAAAAAGAAAAAACAGCCAGCATATTCCGACCAATATTCCGTTTGTATTATTAGGAACAGGAATGCTTTGGTTTGGCTGGTTCGGATTTAATGCCGGATCTGCGCTTGCCGCTAACGGAACGGCCGCTATGGCTTTTGCAACGACTACAACTTCATCGGCCGCAGCAATGTTAACCTGGATTTTCTTTGATCGAATGAACGGTAGAAAAGTCTCTGCTCTTGGCGCTTGTATTGGTGCCGTTGTAGGACTTGTAGCGATTACGCCTGCCGCGGGTTTTGTATCGGTTCCAGAAAGTATGTTCTTCGGATTTGTAACGGCTTTGGTTTCTAACTCTGCTGTAAACTGCCGTTTCTCTAAACGTTTTGATGATACGCTTGATGTTTTTGCCTGTCACGGTGTGGGCGGTATTATGGGAATGATCCTTACGGCAATTTTTGCTCATGGCGAAGATGCCAGCTTGCTTCACGGCGGATGGAATGTTTTCGGACACCATATGATGGCGCTTGTTTTGGTTTCTATTTTTACGTTCTTCGGAGCTTATTTCTTATTCAAAGTAACCAACTTTATTATTCCGCTGAGAGTTTCAGAAGAATCAGAACACATCGGACTGGATTTATCGCAGCATGATGAAACCCTTGATCCAAAAATGTTAGCCGTTCCTGAAACACCAGAATATCATTAAAAATTATCTTTAAAAGATAGCCACGAATTCACGAATTATTTTCCTTTAAATACGTGAATTCGTGGCTATAAAATTCAACACACAGATTCGAAAATCCATTTAATCTCTAAAATCTGCGGCAAAAAAAATAAAAACAATTCGTGAATTCGTGGCTATAAAACTCAACGCACAGATTCGAAAATCCTTTTAATCTGTGAAATCTGCGGCAAAAAAAATAAAAACAATTCGTGAATTCGTGGCTGTAAAATTCAACACACAGATTCGAAAATCCATTTAATCTCTAAAATCTGCGACAAAACAAATAAAAACAATTCGTGAATTCGTGGCTGTAAAATTCAACGCACAGATTCAAAAATCCATTTAATCCCTAAAATCTGCGACAAAACAAATAAAAACAATTCGTGAATTCGTGCCTATAAAATTCAACGCACAGATTTGAAAATCCTTTTAATCTCTAAAATCTGCGCCCAAAAAAATAAAAACAATTCGTGAATTCGTGGCTATAAAATTCAACGCACAGATTCGAAAATCCATTTAATCTCTAAAATCTGCGGCAAAAACAAATAAAAACAATTCGTGAATTCGTGGCTGTAAAATTTAAACCGCAATTACACAGCATTCATTCGTTTATATTCCTTAATTTTGCCGAAAATTTTTGTAAAAGTGGGAAGTAAAAACAAACTAAAAAGATTCAGAGAAAACGAAACATTTCAAAACGTTTTTCAGCCAACGCGTGAAGAAGTTGTAGGCGATTTAATGCCTTTAAAAGGAAAATGGAATTCTGATTTCTTTAAAAATGATAATCCATTAGTTTTAGAATTAGGATGCGGTAAAGGAGAATATTCTGTTGGATTAGCAGAGAAATACCCAGACAAAAATTTTATCGGAATCGATATTAAAGGGGCTCGTTTCTGGAGAGGTGCCAAAACCGCTGTAGAAAACGGACTTCATAATGTGGCTTTTGTTCGCACGCAGATCGAATTGATCAATCATATTTTTGCTGAAGGCGAAGTAGACGAAATCTGGATCACTTTTCCAGATCCGCAGATCAAATACAAAAGAACCAAACACAGAATGACCAATTCTGAGTTCTTGAAATTGTACAAAAAAATCCTTAAAAAAGATGGTGTCGTAAACCTTAAAACGGACAGCGAATTTATGCACGGCTACACGCTTGGATTATTACATGGAGAAGGCCACGAAGTTTTGTACGCGAACCATAATGTGTACAAAAACGAAGGAAGTCCAGAAGTGGTTACAGCGATTCAGACTTTTTATGAAAAACAATATTTAGAAATTAACAAGGCAATTACGTATATTCGTTTCAAAATTAAGGACTAACTTAATTTTCAAAACAATATCACAACCTATTACCTTACTTGAATGGCATTACTTACTCCTCTTTTTTCAGGTTTCATAGCCGCTTTCATCGGAATTATTCCTCCTGGTTTAATCAACATGACAGCTGCAAAAATCAACCTGAAAGAAGGGAAAAAGAATGCTTTATGGTTTACAATAGGCGCTGTTTTGGTTATCTTTTTTCAGGTTTTGGTCGCGGTTTTATTTGCCCGTGTTATCGATAATCGACCGGATGTAGTAACCCTGTTGCGCGAAGTTGGATTTGTGATTTTTTCAATTCTAACAGTTTACTTTCTTTTTATAGCAAAAGAACCAAAATCTAAGAAGAAATCTAAAATTAAGAAGAGCAGTAAAAAAAGTCGTTTCTTTTTAGGAATGCTGCTTTCTGGATTAAACTTTTTTCCAATTCCGTATTACGTTGTGGTGAGCGTTGCCTTGGCTTCGTATCACCTTTTTGCTTTTGAAAACAATGTGATCTTTACTTTTGTTTTTGGTTCTGTTTTAGGATCTTTTGCAGCACTTTACAGTTACATCGCTTTTTTTGGAAGAATCGAAAAGAAAACCGATTATCTGATGCGTAATATGAATAAGATAATTGGCAGCATTACGGGACTAGTAGCTTTACTTACTCTTTTTAATATCCTGAATTACTATTTCGGTTAATATATTTTGTGCCGCCAGAGTAAAGGATTAAAAAAGTCTTCTTTTCTGATGGTTTATTTTTCTCGAAGATTCTGCAGATTTAGCTAATTGTTTTTTTTTATTTTTAATCTCTATAATCTTTTAATCTGTGGTAAAATAAATTATGGCTGAGGAAAACTTTTTTGAAAGAGTATATGCAATTGCACGACAGATCCCGTTTGGCAAAGTAACTTCTTATGGCGCCATTGCAAAAGCTTTAGGAACCGCGCGTTCTGCCAGAATGGTGGGCTGGGCGATGAATGCCTGCCATAATATGGACGATGTTCCGGCACACCGGGTTGTAAACCAAAAAGGACTTTTGACAGGAAAACATCACTTTGACGGAACTAATTTAATGCAGCAGCTTTTAGAAAACGAAGGCATTAAAGTAGTCAATAATCAGATTGTGGATTTTGAGAAACACTTTTGGAAACCCGATATTGAAATATAAGCGAGATTTTACCGCAAAGGTTAGCAAAGTTTATTCAAGCTTTGCGAACCTTTGCGCTTATTACTTTGCGTCTTTGCGGTAAAATTATGGTACAAAAAAACTAAATCAAACAAATCACAAAGTCGGTTTTATCTTTATCGGTTTGGTAACTTAAATAACCGCCGTGTGCTTCTATAATATTTTTAGAAAGCGTCAATCCGATTCCGGCGCCGTCTTTTCTGGTGGTGAAAAAAGGCAGGAAAACTTTGTCCCGAATTTCTTGATCTACTCCTCGCCCATTGTCCGAAATGACAATAAAAAAACGGTTGTTTTCGGTATAACTGGAAAGAATTAATTTCTTTTCCGACTTTTCTTTTAATGCGTGAATGCTGTTGGTAATCAAATTAATAAGCACCTGTTCCATTTGGTTTTTATCAATTAGGATAGAACGCGAACTATTGATTTCATTGATCAATTCGATATTCTCAGCTTTTAATATCGGATTCATAATTCGCAGGCAGTCTCCAAACAAAGCATTAATTTGTACCATTTGTTTGTTTGGCGTTGGCAGCATCGCCAGTTTTCTATAGTTTTCGACAAAAACCTGCAAATGATCGCTTCTGTTAATTATGGTAGCAATACTGTTTTTAATGTCTTCAAAATCATCTTCTTCCAATTCTTCCTGATCTACAATATGAAGCAGGTTTTGCGAAAGCGCTCGAATCGGCGTCAGCGAATTCATTAATTCGTGTGAAATAATTTTCATCAAATTGATCCAAGCCTCTTTTTCTTTTTTCTCAATAACACGTTGAATACTATCCAATAAAACAATAAAATATTCTTTGTTGTAGGTCTGTGTAAGCGATGTCTGAAGCATAAATGTCTGCAGATCCTGATCTTCAATTTTAATAGAAATTGCCGTTTTAAGTTCGCTGAAACCCACATTTTCAATTTCACTGCACAGTCCGGGAAGATAATTTTTAAGGTATTTCCAATGACTTACTTTTGGCACTTTGAACAATCTGGAAAAACAATCGTTCATTATAAAAATAGACCAGGTGTCGTTTTCTTTTTCTAAGATTAAAGCTGCTGTATCAATACTGTTTAAAATCGAACGATAAATTAACTCTTTTGAACTTTGCTCTTGCTTTTGCACTTTTAAAGTATCGTACAACTGATACAGACTATTAAAATTAGCCTTTTTATGTTCCTCTGGAAAATTGGTCGAAAAGTCGTTGTGCAGAATAGAATTGATGGTTTTCTCATAAAACAGCGATTGATTTTTAATGAAGAAATACATTTCAAACAAAAATATCCCGCCAAAAACCCCGACTAAAATAGCATTGAACCGGAATCCTTTGTAAAACAAAAAAGCGCTGCAGAGAAAGAGTATCATTAAAAACAAAACTCTCACAAACAAAGCGTTATAAAATTTCCAATTCTTCATTTTTTTGTTTGAATTGCCTCCAAGCTTTAGCTGGAGGTATAATATTATTTACAGAAACAGGGCTTTAGCCAAACATACTCATTTGGCTAAAGCCTCGAATCTTTACTTATTTTTTCCAGCTAAAGCTGGACGCTATTTATTTTCTTCAATTCTTCAAATCGTATTTTTCGATTCTTCTGTATAAAGCGGCGCGTGACAAACCTAATTCTTCTGCGGTTTTGCTAATGTTTCCGTTGTGTTTGAATAAAGCTTTTTCGATTGCCCCTTTTTCCATTTCAGAAAGCGGATTTTCATCGTTTTCTTGAATTTCTTCAAAGTCCAGAATATCCAAATCCAAAACCGAAATGGTATTGTTTTCTGCCAAAATAAGAGCGCGTTCTATCTTATTTTCCATTTCACGGACATTTCCTTTCCACGGATATTTTTCGAGATAAGGCGCGGCATTTTCGTCGAACTGCCATCCCGAAACTTCGGGACCATGGTTGTATTTTTCGGCAATTTGATCTAAGATAAAATGTGCCATTGGTACAATATCTTCTTTCCTTTCGCGTAAAGCAGGCAGATTAATTTCCATCGTATTGATTCTGTACAATAAATCTTCACGGAAGGTTTTATTCTTGACGTCGGTTTTAATATCGCTGTTGGTTGCCGCAATGACACGAACATTCAGCGGTCTTGGTTTGCTTTCGCCCAAACGCGTAACGGTTTTAGTCTGCAGAACGTGTAATAATTTAGCCTGAAGATGAAGCGGAATATTCCCGATTTCATCCAGAAATATAGTTCCGTTTTGAGCCGTTTCAAATCTTCCTGCTGTATCTGCTTTGGCATCTGTAAAAGCACCTTTGGCATAACCAAAAAGTTCACTTTCAAACAAATTATCACTCAAAGAACCCAAATCAACATGTACAAAGGATTGGTTTTTTCTTTCTGAATTTTGATGAATGAATGCAGCAAAAACATATTTTCCAGTTCCGTTTTCACCCAAAATAAGGACGTTAGCATCGGTTCTGGCCACTTTTTCTGCTATAGAATAGGCTTGTTTTATTTTTGCAGAATTGCCGACAAAATATCTTTTTTCGGTCTGTTCTGATTTTTCAGCGGTCGTTTTTTTACTGTTTTTTCTGCTTTCTGTTACTGCTTTATCAATTATTTCGAGCAGTTTTTCGTTGTTCCAAGGTTTTAAAACATAATCAAAAGCGCCGATTTTAATGCCCTCAACCGCAGTTTCAATTTTACCGAAGGCAGTCATTAAGATTACGATTGTATTGGGAGAAAGTGTTTTAATTTCTTTGAGCCAATGAATTCCTTCGCGCCCGTCTTCAAAACCAATGCGGTAATTCATATCCAGCAAAACCACATTTATTTCATTTTCATTTAAAACGGAAATGATTTTTTTGGGGCTGTTTGCTGTAAAAATGGTCTCAAAATGTTTTTTAAGAATCATTTTTGCCGAAAAAAGAATTTCTTCCTGATCGTCAACGATTAATATTTGGGCCTGTTTTTTTCGCATGATTTCTGTTTTGTGTTCGCTTTCGAACGGTCAACTGTTCATTATCGAACACTGCTTTTTTCAATCCATTTTAAAAGGCTCTTTAAAATCAATGCTTTACAAATAATAATTTTTATGGCACAGTATTTACCTATTGACTATCAGCAAATTATTAAAGAAATGGACAAGATAATTCCTCGTAAAAATAAAAAATTTAGATATGTCACAATAGCAATTGCTGTTTTTTTCGCTTTGGCTGCCATCGTGTTTTTTTCGTTTAATACCAAAAGAAGTTTAAATGTAAAAACCGAAGAATTGACCATTCAAAAAGCAGAAATGGCATTTTTTGAAGATTTTGTTGTTTTTCAGGCAAAAGTAGAACCCTTGAATGTAATGCTGGTAAATGTGACCGAAGGCGGTTCTGTAAAAGAAATTTTTGTAGAAAATGGAGCTATGGTAACCAAAGGACAATCGCTGGCACGTTTGTACAATCCAAATACAGAATTGAATTATCTGACTCAGGAAACGGCTATTATTGAGCAAATCAACAATCTGAATACAGGGAAATTAAATATTAGAAATCAAGAATTAAACCTGACTAAAGATTTTGTTTTAATTGAACATGATTATAACGATGCGAAAAGATTGTACGACATGAATTCTAAGCTTTATGACAAGGATGTAATTTCTAAAAATGACTGGAATACTTTTAAAGAAAGTCTTCGTTTTCAGGAAGAACGCAAAAGAACGATTCAGCAGAGCATTCAAAAAGAAAAACAGAGCAATCAGGTTCAGATTTCGCAGATCAATCGTTCAATTCAGACTATGGAAAAAAGTTTGGACATTCTTAGAAATAACAAAAAAAACTTCCTGATCACAGCACCCGAAACAGGAAGATTAACTTCTTTTGAACCTGTTTTAGGAAAGACGTTTCAAGCCGGCGCAAGCATCGGAAAAATTGATTCTAATAAAGGATATAAACTTGTGGCTGAAGTAGATGAATTTTATCTGGAAAAAATCAGAGAAGGTTTAAAGGGCCAAGTAGAATTTAAAGGTTCTAATCTGGAAGTCTTGGTAACCAAAGTAATTCCAGAAGTTAAAGGCGGGCGTTTTACAGTCGAATTGGCTTTCACATCAAAAGAAAACATCACTTTGCAGGACGGACTTAGTTTTGGTGTAAAACTAATTTTATCGGAGAAAAATAAAACTCTGGTAATCCCGAAAGGAAGCTTTAATCAGGAAACAGCCGGCAAATGGATTTTTGTAGTAAAAGGAACCAAAGCCGAAAGAAGAACCATCAAATTAGGACGCGAAAACCCGTCGTATTATGAAGTTCTCGAAGGCGTAAAAGAAGGAGAATCTGTAATTACGTCTTCTTATTCAGATTATAAAGATATCGAAGAACTCGCATTAGAATAGGTTCTTTTGTTTCAGGTTTCAAGTTTCAGGTTTCAGGTTTCAGGTTTCAGGTTTCAAGTTTCAGGTAACGAGCCGCATAAACATGAAACTTGAAACAACAAAAAACAAAAAAAACAATCATTTCAATCATCAATCAAAAAACGTATTTAATAACATTTCAAAACCTTAAAAAATTATGATCACGATTCAGAATTTAACCAAAGTTTTTAGAACAGAAGAAATAGAAACGGCTGCTTTGAGCGGTATCAATTTAGAAATTAAAAAAGGGGATTTTTTAACTATTATGGGACCGTCTGGATGCGGTAAATCGACTTTACTAAATATTATCGGACTTCTAGACAGCGCAAACGACGGCAGTTACAAATTATTAGACCACGAAATGATTGGTCTTAAAGAAAAAGGACGAGCTAAAGTGCGAAAAGAAAACATTGGTTTTATTTTCCAAAACTTTAACCTGATCGATGAGCTTTCTGTTTACGATAATATCGAACTGCCTTTGCTTTACAACAATGTAAAGGCTTCAGAAAGAAAACAAAAAATTGAAGCCATTGCAGAAAAATTAAATATTTCGCACCGATTAAAACATTTTCCGCAGCAGCTTTCTGGAGGACAACAGCAAAGAGTTGCGGTAGCGAGAGCTTTGGTAAACGACCCTAAAATTATCCTTGCCGATGAGCCTACCGGAAACTTAGACAGTAAAAACGGTAATGAAGTAATGGAACTTTTAACCGATTTACACGCTAAAGGCGCTACAATCCTGATGGTTACCCACTCTGATTATGATGCTTCTTTTTCGCAAAGAACCATTCATATGAAAGACGGAGTTATATTTTCTGAAAAATTAAATCAACGTAATGTTGATGTTTTTATGGACGCTAAATAATTAAAAAATGATCAAATTTATTGTTGCCGCATTCGTGATTCTGATAGAATTTGTCTGCAGAATACTGACTCTTATTTAGAACAAAACAGCCAAAAACAACTATAAAATTATAAGAAAAATGATTTTCAACTGGTTTAAAATATTTATCTACCATTTAAAACAAAGCAAACTGTTTTCGCTTTTAAATGTTTTAGGATTAAGCATCGGGATTGCGGGTGTGATTTTCGCGATTTTGTATTGGAATAATGAACATTCGTACGATCAATGGAATCCCGGAAAAGAAGATACGTACATGGTACTGAACAAAATCGGAACGACGGGCGATACTTGGGCTACCAGCTCGATTCCGTTTGGAGAAACCTGCAAAGCTTCTATTCCTGAAATCGAAAGAATCTGTTTTTTTAATACTTGGTACGATCAGGATATCATCAAATATCGGGATCAAAAATTATTGACTAAAAAAATAATGGTCAGTGATAATAATTTCTTTGATTTTTTCCCTTTCGAAATTTTAAAAGGAGCCAAAACAAATATTCTTAAAGAAAAAAACGCTGTTGCCGTTTCTGAGGAACAAGCCAAATTACTTTTTAAAGATGAGAATCCAATTGGTAAGTCTATTTTTTACGGATCTTCAAATTATACCGTAAAATCGGTTTATCGCATTACCAGACCTTCGTCTATAGAGCCCAATTATGTTTTTAGCGGTGTAAAACGAGATGGAGACGAAAATAGATGGGGGAATTTTAATTACGGTTTCTTGATTAAAATTAAAAAAGGTATTGATCCTGCTTTGGTTTTAAAGAAAATGCATAATGTAAACTTTGTAAACCGAACTGTAAAAGATGCCAAAGAAAGCGGCCAGACGGTAGAACAATATGTAAAAGAGAATGGCGAAATTAAAATTATTCTAGATCAGTTAAAGACTTCTCGTCTGCATGGAACCAAAGCTTCCGGCTCTAATTTTCCTGAAGGTGTCGGCAATTTAAAACTGCTTTACATCATGGCTGGGTTATCTCTTTTAATTCTGGTTTTATCACTCGTAAACTATATTAATCTTGCAACGGCATCGGCAATAAAACGTGCCAAAGAAGTTGGTGTTCGTAAAATTGTAGGCGCAACCAAAAAGCAGATTATTACTCAGTTTATTTTTGAAACTGCTATAATGGTGCTTCTTGCGATTGTTTTTGCACTTGCTATTGTAGAGCTTTCATTACCTTTTTACAACAACTTTTTAGGAAAGAATCTGACTATAAACGGCAGCGAATTTTACCTGCAGCTTATTGTGATATTTGGATTAGTTATTATTCTAGGCGGTATATTTCCTGCTGTGTACATCTCTAATTTTGAAACTTTAAAAGTCTTAAAAGGTAATTTTTCGAGAAGTAAAAGCGGTATTTGGATTCGAAATTCGATGCTTATTTTTCAGTTCGGGATCGCTGCGTTTTTTATCATTGGCGCTTTGATTGTCAATTCTCAGGTAAATTTTATGATGAATAAAGATCTCGGTTTCAGCGGTGATCAAGTAATTTCGATTCCGTACAACAAACCAGATCGATCAAAGAGAACAGAACAATATTTGGTTGACAAACAAGAAATAGCAAAAATCCCTGGAGTTGTAGATGTTTCTACGTTTGCGGGTTCTTTTGGAGGAAGCACCAACTCTAGTTCTGGTTTTAAACACAATGGTATTTTTGTACAGCCTAGAAATGTCGAAATGGATTTTGGTTTTCTGGATATGATGAAAATCAAAATTGTTCAAGGACGTGATTTGTCTCCAAAGTTCGCCTCAGACACTATTAATAGTATGCTGATGAATGAAACGCTGGTAAAAGCATTAAACCTTAAAAACCCAATCAATACTGTTGTAACCTCTGGATGGGGAGATGAAAAAGGTAATTTGAAATTTAAAATCGTTGGGGTTGTAAAAGATTTTAACATTACTGGTCTGCAAAACAAAGTGCCGCCAATGGTATTTATTAATCTTAAAACTTTAAAATGGAATAACTTTAATAATGTGTTTGTAAAGGTTTCTCCAAATAATTTAACAGAAACGTTAGAAAAATTGAAATTATATTGGGACAAAAACGTAAACCCAGACTATCCTTTTGATTATGAATTTGTTAATAAAGGTTTTGCCAAAACTTATGAAGAACAAGTGAAGCAGAAAAACCTGTTTTTTATCTTAAATATGGTTGTTATTATAATTGCTGTGTTCGGATTGTTCGCTTTGGCATCATTTTCGATGGAGAGAAGACTGAAAGAAATCGCCATTAGAAAAACGTTGGGAGCAGAAACCAATATTTTATTAAAAGAATTATCAAAACAATATATTCTTTTCTGTCTAATGGGATTTGGAATCGGAATTGTTCCTGCTTATATTTTATTACAAAAATGGCTCGAAGATTTCGCTTTCAGAATTGGAGTTTCTCCCGTTCCCTTTGGTATTGCATTGATTTCTCTTGTGTTTCTAACGCTTTTTATAGTGTTGACAAAAGCGTATCAGGTAACCAAAATAGATGTATTGAAGTATCTTAAATACGAATAAACTTGTAGACCATTTTTTTAAGAAGCCCGACAGATTTCAGTTAAATCCGTAGGGCTTTTATTTTACTTCATTGTCACATCATCAGAATACAGCAGTTTGTCTAAGCTGTCGTCTCTTCCGTAGACATCTGGAAAAAAATTGATTTCGCCGTTGTCCTGCACCCAAGCAGTAAAATAACCAATATAAACAGGGATTTTATTTTTAAGCATGCAGGTTGTTTCTTTTTCCCCATTCATTGCCTTATCGATTTTAGCTGCGGGCCAGTCGGGATCATCTTTTAAAATTGTTAATGCCAGTTCTTTTGCTTCTTTGACATTAATACAGCCATGACTGAAAGTTCGTTTTTCAAATTCAAACAAACTTTTTGCCGGCGTATCGTGCATGTAGATATCATTGGGATTTGGAAACATAAATTTCACCAGACCAAGAGAATTTTTAGGCCCCGGTTTCTGTCTTACTTTACCTCCGTTCCACTCCATATCGTGATCTGCCAGATAGTTTTTATCTCGGGCTATCTGCAATTTTAATTCGTTTTGGATAATGCTGTTGGGAACATACCAATAGGGACTAAAAACAATGCGATCCATGGTACCGCTAAAGATCACGGTTTCGCTTAAGCGATTTCCAACAAAAATATCAGAGACCAGCGCATATTTTCCATCTTTGATATAAAACATTCTAAAAGACGGAATATTGACCATAATATATTCATTTGCTCTTGTTAACTGGGTCGGAATCCAGCGGCAGCGCTCCATATTCAGCATAATAGTTTTGATTCTTTTGCTGATCGGTTCGTTCAGCTGTGTAATGTGATCTCTCGTTATCGCGTAATTTAATTTTAGATTGTACCTTCTTTTATAATTTAAAACGCCTGCCATTAATTCTTCATCATAAACATCACTTTTATTGTCTTGCTTGAGATCTCCCACTACAAATAAGCGCTGTCTAATCTGCTTGATTGCAATTGCAGTATCATCGGGTCTTAAATCTTTGTAATTGGCGCTGTCAATGGTAATTTTCTGCCAAAGATTGTCTTTTTCTATTTTTCGATACTTCTTTAAAGCATCCTGAAGTTTGTAATATTGATTGAACAGCAGATAATCATCTTCATTCAATCGATTGGTATCTACGATAAGTGAATCTAAAATTTTGGCATACGAAATGGTTTTGGCAGGCAGATACCAGCCAATTTTCTTTAAAGTCGCCGGATCTACACCAGAATACACATTACTGGCATAAAAAACGTACATATTGGTAAGCAGTAATTCGGTATCCAATTGCGGAGGCACAATATTGTCACTTTCGTTAAATGCTTGATCAATTACTTCTTTATAGGGCATTTTACTATTTATTCCTTGATCTTTAAGGACATTTACTTTCTGATATAATAATGCCCCAAATTCAGAAATGTTTTTATCATCATACCAAATGGATTGGTATTGCTTGGCTTTATAAATAGCCTCAACGTCTTTCTGATACTTTTTTAGTTTTGGATATTTTTTAAAAAATGCATTCATAGAAGCGGCATCAATCGTAATGACAGCATAACTTGATAGAACCTCATTTGTTCTATTTTCTAATTTATCTGGAAACGACTTGAATGAAAATGCAAAAAAGCTGATTGTAATCAGCATCGCTGAAAAAATAAAATTTCGCATATTTTTAAAGTTTAAGTTGAAATTATAACTTTTAAAAAAATATCTAAAACTCAATAGAAGATTTATAAAATTAAGTTTTTGTCTACTTTTTTTGTTTTAGAATCAGCGATTTAGGGTACTCAAATATAAAGAAGTTTTACGAGAACGCCATTTAAAAAAAGAAGAAAATTTAGACAAAAACAACAATTGTTACAACTTATAAATAGAGTTTAACAGGAAGGGTGAAACTTTTGTTTTTAATCATTCGCATGCTGCCTCTTAAATAAGAATAATTTTGAATAATCTCAATATCAATAATTACAATTCAAAAAACGTTTAATTCCGAACTTAATCTGTTATCTTTGCACCCTGAAATCAGTTTAAATAAAGATAATCTTATATTCTGATTTTGTACAATACAAATAGCCCATTACAATGAAATTAGATAGAAAAGAAATTCTTAAAGCCTTAGAAACAATTACTATAGCTGGAGAGGGAAAAAATATGGTTGAAAGCGGTGCTGTAACCAATGTTATTACTTTTGGAGACGAAGCTGTTGTAGATTTAGTATTGCACACACCTGCAATGCATATTAAAAAAAGAGCCGAAGATGATATTAAAAAAACAATACACGACTTAATATCGCCTGATGCAAAAGTTAAAGTAAATATTAAAGTAGAATCGCCGGAAAAACCTGAAATTAAAGGCCGTGCAATTCCTGGAATAAAAAATATAATTGCCGTTGCTTCTGGAAAAGGAGGAGTAGGAAAATCTACTGTAACAGCAAATTTAGCGGTAACGCTTGCAAAAATGGGCTTTAAAGTTGGTGTTTTGGATGCGGATATTTACGGACCTTCGATGCCGATTATGTTTGACGTTGAAAACGAAAAACCGGTTTCGATCACTGTTGATGGAAAATCTAAAATGAAACCAATTGAAAGCTACGAAATCAAAATGCTTTCTATCGGATTTTTTACTGCTCCAAGTCAAGCTGTAATCTGGAGAGGCCCAATGGCTGCAAAAGCATTAAACCAAATGATTTTTGATGCAGATTGGGGAGAATTAGACTTTATGCTTCTTGATTTACCTCCTGGAACTGGAGATATTCACTTATCTATCATGCAATCGCTTCCTATTACTGGAGCTGTTGTGGTAAGTACACCGCAAGCTGTAGCACTTGCTGATGCTAAAAAAGGAGTAGCAATGTTTATGCAGGATAATATCAATGTTCCTGTTTTAGGAATTATTGAAAATATGGCTTATTTTACGCCGCAAGAATTACCTGAAAACAAATATTATATTTTCGGACAAGAAGGAGCAAAAAACCTGGCTGCCGATTTAGAAGTTCCATTTTTAGGAGAAGTTCCAATTGTACAATCTATTCGTGAAGCAGGAGATTACGGTCGTCCGGCTGCATTGCAGACAGGTTCTCCAATTGAGAAAGTATTCGAAGAAATTACTAGAAATGTTGTACAGGAAACAGTAAACAGAAACGAAAGCTTACCAGCAACTGAAGCTATCAAGATTACAACAATGGCGGGATGCTCTGCTGTGAAAAAGAATTAATTGAGATAATGTGACAATTAGATAATCAGATAATTATTTAATTGACAAATTTTCTAACCAAAATAAAATAATAAGAAAAGGAGATTATTAGACAATGAATGATATTATCTAATTATCTAATTGACAAATTTTCTAATTAAAAAAAAGTATGACAACAGAAGAATTAACAAACAATGTATTACTAGCTCTTGACGAGATAAGACCATTTTTAAAATCTGATGGTGGAGATATTTCATTAATTTCTATCGAAGACGACAAACATGTAAAAGTTCGTTTGGAAGGAGCTTGTATTAGCTGTAGCGTAAATCAAATGACGCTAAAAGCGGGTGTTGAAACAACAATAAAAAAATATGCTCCACAAATTGAAACAGTGGTAAATATTATGTAGCAAGTTTGATTGTTTTCGACTTTATGTTTTTACATAATTTAAGGTGTCTAAAAAGTAATGCATCCTATTTTTTCTTTGATATTGCATTAGAATAAGCCAAAAACAGAAATCGAAACGCTAAAATTAATTATACGGATTTGTACACGTTTTCAAATCCTACAATAAAATTCCAATAGTTAAAATGGATGTATTAATAAAGATTAAAGATCGAGAAGGAGTTATTCACGAATTACAGGCTCCTACTGATATGGCAATGAATATTATGGAGTTATGCAAAGCGTACGAACTTCCTGTTGAAGGAACTTGCGGCGGAATGGCCATGTGTGCCTCATGCCAATGCTATGTTCTTAACGATGTTGCATTACCAGAAATGGGAGACGAAGAAGAAGCAATGCTTTCTGAAGCTTTTTACGTTAAATCTAACAGCCGTTTAGGTTGTCAGATTCCAATTACTACAGAATTAGAGGGTTTAGAGTTAGAATTGGCTCCTGAATACTAAAATATAAAAAAAGCGAGAATTATAATTCTCGCTTTTTTGTTAGCTTGCTGTCAACTCTTTTAGATTTTCGGCCACTAGTTCAAAATCGCCGGTTTCATGTCTCCACAGATAAATTTTTTCACCTAGTTGCTTGGTATTTTCTACAGCAAGAAGCAATAAGTAATCTCCACAGCCATTTCCTGCAACAGCCACCGCATGAGGAGGAAAATTTGACCATTCTTTTGCTTGTTTGGTTTCTAAAATAAGGTGATTACAAGTTCGGCTTATCCTCTTTTGATCGCTTTTATCAAAAAATGGATAAAGATTCCAATTGTCATCTTCTGTTACAACTTCACCTCCATTTTCTACTATCATTTTTTCTTTAAATAAAAGCGGAAATTCAAGCCCTAATTCTTCCTCAGACTCGATTATATATTTTTCATCAATTGGAAATGGCATATTTAGTTTTTAATTATTCATTTAATTTCTTAGCTCTTAAAAATATTCTGATCCATTTTAAAACCTGACAGGCTTATATCTCATATTCAATTTCGCCAATATAGATTATGTTGAAATTAGTGTTTTTTATTGATATCGGCTTCTTAATCTCATTGCTTGTAATAAAGGCTGCCGCATTAATATCTTCCAGATTTAGGCCTAAATTCTGCAGTCTTTTTTGAGCTTCTGCCAGCCACTGACTAGAATAAGAATATTTACTAAATTTTTCTTCAAAAGAAATCTGGTCATTTTCAAATCCGCATTCCATAAAGTCATGATCGACTGAGTATTCTCCTTGAGATTTAGCAAATTCGGAAATGTATTTTTCATCATTATCGTCTTCTTTATCAGAATAATAATTTTGATCTTCTCCAAAAAAATCAAAAAACTCTTTTTCAGTTTTAAAAGTCCCAAGCCAAAAATGACTGCTTTCTGTTGCCATAGTTTATTTTTTTTAGCAATATTGTTGTCTCTCCATTCTTTAGCCGTAATTCCGACAAAACAAGTTATCATCTCTTTAAATCAAAAAAAAAACCGTAATCACAAATGCAATCACGGTTTTCTCAAATATATAACAATTTTCTTTAATCTCTCAGCTTATACCAAACCAGCTTGAATTAAATATTCAGCGATTTGAATCGTGTTTGTCGCCGCGCCTTTTCTTAGATTATCAGCTACAATCCACATGTTTAAAGTATTTTCCTGGCTTTCGTCACGACGGATTCTTCCAACAAAAACATCATTTTTACCTTCTGCATACAATGGCATCGGATAAGTAAAGGTATCTAAATTATCCTGAACTGTTACCCCATCTGTATGGTGCAGGATTTCGCGAACTTCATTTACATCAAAATCATTAGTAAACTCCACATTTACCGCCTCACTGTGTCCGCCTACAACCGGAACACGAACTGCAGTAGCCGTAACTCTGATAGTATTGTCACCAAGGATTTTTTGAGTCTCACGAACCAATTTCATTTCTTCTTTAGTGTATCCGTTTTCTTCAAAACTATCGCAGTGTGGAATCGCATTTCTGTGAATTGGATATTTGTATGCCATATCTCCCTGCACTCCAGCATACTCATTTTCTAATTGTTTTACCGCTTTTACACCCGTTCCAGTGATCGATTGGTAAGTAGAAACAATGATTCTTCTGATGTTGTATTTTTGATGCAATGGAGCCAAAGCCAAAACCATCTGAATTGTAGAACAGTTTGGGTTTGCAATGATTTTATCTTCTTTAGTCAAAACAGAAGCATTGATTTCTGGAACTACCAATTTTTTAGTAGGATCCATTCTCCAAGCAGATGAGTTATCGATAACGGTTGTTCCTGCAGCAGCAAATTTTGGCGCCCATTCTAAAGATGTATCTCCTCCAGCAGAGAAAACAGCGATATCTGCTTTCATGTCAACTGCTGTTTGTAAACCTACCACTTTATATTTTGTACCTTTATATTCGATTTCTTTTCCAACTGATCTTTCAGATGCAACAGGAATTAATTCTGTAACAGGAAAATTTCTTTCCGCTAAAACTTTAAGCATTACTTCGCCCACCATTCCGGTAGCGCCTACAACCGCTATTCTCATTTTTATATTTTTATAATATCAATTAATCTAATTTGAGTTACAAAAGTAGCTATAATAAAAAACAAAACAATGTGCTTCACAAAAAATAACAAAATGTTATAATTCAAACAAAATATAAAAAAAACCGCTCCAATCAAGAAGCGGTTAAGTTAGACTTAGTGTAGCGGTATTATATCTTATTGTTTATTTTTTAATAAATCTCTAATCTGTGTAAGCAATTCTTCCTGAGTTGGTGCTGCAGGTTGATTTGGTGCTGGTTCTTCTTTCTTTTTAAGGCTGTTTATTGCTTTAATAATCAGGAATAAAACAAATGCCACAATAATAAAGTTAATTACAGCCGAAAGAAACATACCGTACTTAACCCCGCCAAAAGCTACCAAATCCTCTATTTTAGACAAATTAGCCGCATCCAGAGCCGGTTTTAATACTAATGGTGTAATTACGTCTTCAATAAATGAACTTACAATTTTACCAAAAGCAGCTCCAATAATTACTGCAACAGCAAGGTCAACTACATTGCCTTTCATTGCAAATGCCTTAAATTCAGAAAAAAATCCCATATCTGATTTGTTTAGTTTTTAAATATAATGAATATCGAAAATACGCAATTTTTCTGGATAGTTCTAAAAATTATCTGAAAAATACCCTTTTTACTCGCTGCGAAATACTCGTCATAATTTCGTACGGAATCGTTTTTAGCGCCTCAGCCATTTCTATAACAGTTGGGCTTTCGCCGAAAATCACTACAGAATCGCCTTCTTTGCAGTCAATTTCGGTTACGTTTACCATTAACATATCCATACAAACACTGCCGACTATCTTGGCTTTTTGATTTTTTATGACCACAAAACCAACTTCGTTACCCCACAATCTTGCAATTCCGTCAGCGTAACCAATCGGTATTGTAGCAATTTTGGTTTCTTTTTCGGCCATAAATCTTCTTCCGTAACCTACGCTGTCGCCTGCGGGAATGGTACGAACCTGCGAAATAATGGATTTTAAGGTTCCAACATTTTCCAGATACTTTTGTTCAGCCGGATCGTTTGAAACTCCGTATAAGCCAATTCCTAAACGCACCATATTGTACTGTGCATTAGGAAAATTACTGATTCCAGAGGTATTTAAAATATGACGAATCGGATTAATATTTAATTCGCTGATTAATCGTGAAGACAGTTTCTCGAACAACGCAATTTGTTTATTCACAAAATCATAATGTTTAGGATCGTCACTTGTTGCCAAATGCGATAACACACTTTGAACACGAACCGTCGAATTCCCTTTTAAGGTTTGAATCAGGTCTTCCAGCGTATTCTCTTCAAATCCTAAACGATGCATTCCGGTATCGATTTTTATATGAATCGGAAAATCTTTTAAATTCTTTTCGCGCGCTATTTTCAAGAACGCATTTAATCCTTTTATACTGTAAATTTCTGGTTCTAATTGATATTGAATAATGGAAGGAAAACTAGTTGATTCTGGATTTAAAACCATAATCGGTAATTTTATGCCGCCGTTTTTCAGCAAAATTCCTTCATCGGCAAAAGCCACTCCCAAATAATCTACTTTATGATGCTCTAATAATTTTGCAATTTCCAAACCTCCGTTCCCGTAACCAAATGCTTTTACCATTGCCATCATTTTGACATTAGTAGCGAGTTTAGCTTTAAAATAATTATAATTTTGGCTGATAGCGTCGAGATTAATCTCCAGAACTGTTTCATGAGTCTTTTCTTCGAGAAGTGATACAATTTCTTCAAACTGAAATGATCTTGCTCCTTTAACTAAAATGGTTTCGTTATTGAAATTTAGATGCTCAATTGCTGCTATAAAATCAGCTGTGTTTGGAAACATGGTACTGTTTTCAAACTGATTTTTAAAAGACGAAATTGTTGGCCCGATACCAATTACACGGTTTATTTTATTGTCTGAAATAAGCTGGGCAACTTTAGAATACAATTCTTCATTTGTGAAACCGCTTTGAAAAATATCCGACAGAATAACGGTTTTAGAAGCGCCTTTTTTCTTCTGGCTTTCCAGAAAATCCAACGCAATTTTCAGCGACTGAAAATCAGAACTATAACTATCATCAATGATACTGCAATTATTAATTCCGTTTTTTACTTCCAAACGCATGCGCACCGGATAAAGCATTTTAATTCGACTTTGAATGGCGTTCTGGTCATAATTAAAATAAAGCAGAACCAAAAGACATGAAATGGCGTTTTCTACTGAAGCCGAATCACTAAACGGAATTTCTAAAGTAAAATTTTCGTTTTTATAGCGATATTGAATTACTGTGTCTTCATTTTTGGTTTCTTTTTTCGAAATAAAAACTGCTGCACTCTGATCTGTAAAACTCCATGAAAAAAGTTTTCGAGGATGCATCATATATTCGGCAGCAAACTGCGATAAACAAGAATCAACGATTTCGTTTTTTTGATAAATAATTACCGGACATTCTTTAAACAAAAGTAATTTCTCATCAATCTTCTGCACCAAATTTTTAAAACCCTCATCATGTGCAGAACCAATATTGGTAAGAACACCAATTGTAGGTCTGATGATTTTCTCAAGCTTACCCATTTCGTTTACAGTGGAAATTCCAGCTTCAAAAATTCCTAAATTATGTTTTTCATTTATGGCAATTACCGAAAGCGGTACTCCAACTTGAGAATTATAGCTTTTAGGACTTCTGATAATATTAAAATCTGGGCTCAGTAAAAAATTAAGCCATTCTTTTACAATGGTTTTTCCGTTGCTTCCCGTTAATCCGATAATAGGAAAATGAAAAAGATTTCTATAATATGCCGCAAATTCCTGCAGTGCCTGTAATGTATTTTCTACCACCAAAAAATTGGCTTTATCAGCATAATTTTCAGGAATATACTGCACAACAAAATTCTGGACTCCGTTTTTTATCAGATCCGGAATAAATGAATGAGCATCGTTATTAACGCCTGCCAAAGCAAAAAACAAAGTTTGAGATCCGTTTTGAAGTGAACGGCTGTCAATTGAAATATGATCAATAAAAACATCTTTATCGGTACCGGCCCAATCAGCATTAAGAACTGAAATCAGGCTTTTTAAGTTTAGGCTCATTTAGAAATTTCTTTTATTCAAAATTACGGTATTCAGAATTAATTTGCCACGAATTCACGAATTAGCACTAAATTTTCTTTTTTGCTGCGCAGCTTTTTTTGTGGCAGATTAAAATGATTTTCGCAGATTTTGTCTTTTTGAATAGCTTTAAAATTTGTGAATTCGCGGTAAAAAAATAAAAAAAACAATCTTTTATAATTCTCTAATATCTCGCAAAAAAGTATATTTGTTTTTACACCACTAATTTTTGTATTTTGAAAAAGTTTCTCCCAATCTTCTCTTATATACTGCATCCGATTTTTATATCGCTTTACGCCACTTTATTCTATTTGTTTTACAAAGGAGATCTGTTTAGTACTCAGGAAAAATATTTTGTTTTATTTCAAATATTGGTGATCAATGTAATTGTTCCTGTTTTGTTTTATTTATTGCTAAAATCAACCGGGCATGTAAAATCTATTATGCTGAGCCAGACCTCAGAACGTACAATTCCGCTGGTTTTACAATGTTTTTTGTATATTTTATTGGTTAAGAGAAGTATTGTAATTATTCGTTATCCAGAGCTTCATTTCTTTTTTCTTGGCGCTTTATTCAGTACAATTACGGCTTTGATTTGTGCGCTTTTCAAAATAAAAGCAAGTTTGCACATGACCGCGATAGGAGGTTTTACAATTTTTGTTATCGGGCTCAATATTCACCTTCAAATGCACAATCCGTATTGGACTGCATTACTTATTTTGCTTTCTGGAATTGTGGCTTCGTCACGCTTAGAAATGAACGCACATACTTCTAGAGAAATATTAATCGGATTGTTTGTCGGGATTATGCCGCAGCTGCTTTTTTTATACTTGTGGTTATAGGATATAAAAAATCAAACCTGCATTTAGGGTTTTCAAACTAAGCTTATCGCCGTTTACAGTCGCAGCCGATTTAAACAACGGACTTAAACCATAATAAATATAAAGATTCCAAGTATTATAACCCGCAGAAATATAAGGTCCGTACTGAAATTTATTGATGTCTTTATTATTATTGATTCTGAAAGTCTGTATGCCGTCATCTAAAATGGAAGTATTAGAAAAAATATAACTCAATTTCATCCCCCCATAAATACGCCAGAATTTATAACTCTCAAAAGTAGAGTTGCGCCATCTAAATTCTATCGGAAGTTCTACAGTATACTGTCTGTAGCGGTTAGACACAAATTGTCCGTAGTCGCTTACGCCATAAGCAATTGTTCCAGAAGCATCTTTAGAAATAGTCAGATTTTGAAAATAGTTTTGATAACTTAATCCTAAACCTGTCGCAATAGCTATGTTCCTGTTTTTGTTAAGAGGCATGTCGCGAAGAAAACCGCCCGAAAGTCCGAGAGAAAATTTATTTTGCTTAAACTGCTGCGGAATGTCGGTAAACATATTATAGGTAATCGAAAAATAAAACTGATCTTCTCGATACAGCGAGTCAATTTTGACCAACGGTTTTACTTCGGGTTTAACTTCTTGTGCAAGAGAGTAAAAACTAGAAAGTAAAATGAAACAGCTGTATATAATTCGCATATTGAAGATTTATTTTTAGAGGTTTTCAAAACAAACGGTTTTCAAACCCAATTTATTTCATATACAAATATAATATAATGATGCCTTTGGATTCGATTCTGAGCTGATTATTCTTTTTTAATAAAGAATAAAACCATTTTATTGTACTTTTTTCAACAAATACAGTTTTCGTAATAAAAAATTGATTCGTTTTTATTTTTATCTTTTATACCTTTGCAAGGCATGAAAAGAAAGCAGCTCATAATAAGTTTCTCATCTGCTGTAATGATATTGTTTTCAATATTGTTTCAGTCGATACACAGTTATGAGCATATTGTAAAACAGCTTTCAGAGAAACAATGCCATCATGACTATAATGATCCTAATGGCGAAATAACGCATCAGCACCATGATTACGACTTGTGTTTTGTCTGTAATTTTGCTTTTGGCAGTTATATTCTTCCCGATAGTTTTTCGTTTCAGGTTCTTTCTTTTCAAAAAGAAACTCCCTATTTTTTTACTTTCACAGAAAAAATACTTTCGTTTTCTGGAGATTATTACTTTTTACGCGGTCCTCCGAGCACTGTAGTTTCTTAAATTTTCGATGTATTCGAACAATCTTTTTTTATTCTAAACTTACGTTTGCTTCAATTTTGCATAATTCAAAATTGTGTGCTTGTCTGGCTTTTAGTTTAAAAAATCAATCATTAAAACTATAGCATCATTTTCAAATGAAAAAACTTATCATAGCCCTTATTTTAGGGTTTTCGAGCATACTTTCTGCTCAAAATTCTGTTTCTGGAACCGTAACCGATTCTCAAAACCAGCCCATGCCAGGCGTTTCTGTTTATGCGCCAGAACTTCACAAAGGAACCACAACAGACGCTAATGGAAAATATGAATTTAACAATCTTCCTAATGGAGCTCTGCGTCTTTCTTTTGCCTTTGTCGGCTACAGCACTCAAAATAAAACTATTGCCAAATTATTAAAGCAAAACGTTTTAGACATTACCTTAGAAGAATCTATTCTAGAAATGGATGAAGTAATTGTCTCAACTCCTTTTAACAAGCTGCAATCGCAGAACGTAATGAAGGTAGAACATGAAAGCATCAAAACATTACAACAAAAAGGGACTTCGACATTGATTGAAGGTTTGGCAACAATTCCAGGAGTTTCTCAAATTTCGACAGGAACTTCAATCGGAAAACCTGTAATTCGAGGTCTTAGCGGCAATCGTGTTTTGGTTTATTCTCAAGGCGTTCGTATCGAAAATCAGCAGTTTGGCGACGAGCATGGCTTAGGCTTAAACGATGCCGGAATCGAAAGTGTTGAAGTGATAAAAGGCCCGGCTTCTTTATTATATGGCTCTGATGCTCTGGGAGGTGTTTTGTATTTTAATCCTGAGAAATTTGCTGATGCTGGTGATTTTAAAGCCAACTTCAGTCAAAAATATTTTACGAATACGCAGGGAAGTAATTCTTCAATCGGACTGAAAACATCTACAGACAATTGGAAATTTCTGGCTCGCGGAAGCTATAACACACATTCTGATTACAAAATTTCAGACGGTGACCGTGTAACAAATTCCCGCTATAACGAAACCGATTTTAAAACCGGGATTGGTTACAGCAACTCCAGCTTTTCAAGCGTTCTTCGTTACAATTACAATAAATTGGATATCGGAATTCCAGAAGATGGAATCGCAGAACAATCTTCGAGCAAAGACACGCAGTTTCCGAGACAAGGGATTTTCAATCATTTGTTGAGTTTAAACAATGTTATTTTCTTTGAAAATTCTAAACTGGATGTTGATTTAGGCTATATTTCTAATGACCGAAGTGAGTTTGAAGACAGCAATGAAGCTTCACTGCACATGAAATTGAATACTTTTAATTATAATGCAAAATACCATTTACCTAAATTAGGGAATTTTGAAACGATTTTTGGTGTTCAAGGAATGCATCAGACCAATAAAAATTCTGGTGAAGAATATTTAATTCCAGACGCAACAACAAATGATTTTGGTGTTTTTGGAACGGCTAATTACGAATGGAATTCCAACGTAATTCAGGCAGGACTTCGTTTTGACAACCGAAATGTTACTTCAATTGCTCATGGGACTGAAGGTGAAGAGGGTTATTTTCAGGCTTTAGACAAATCTTTTGACAGTTTTAATGCTTCATTGGGATACAAAACAAATTTAGCAGCATCGCTTACACTTCGTGCGAATGTTGCAACAGGATTTAGAGCGCCAAATTTAGCAGAATTAACTTCAAACGGTGTTCACGAAGGTACAAACCGCTACGAAATTGGGAATGCAAATTTGAAAACAGAACAAAACGTTCAGACTGATATTAACTTAGAATATAAAAATTCACATTTCGAATTCTTTGTTAACGGATTCTACAATCATGTAAACAACTACATCTACACTTCGCCAACCGGAGACGTTCTAGAAGATAATGATGTTTTTGCTTATGTTCAGGATAATGCAAAATTATACGGCGGTGAAGTTGGGCTTCACTTTCACCCGCATCCATTAGATTGGTTACACTTTGAAACGAGTTTTGAAACCGTAACGGGCAAAAAAGACAACAATGATTACCTGCCTCTGATTCCTGCAAACAATTGGAACAATACACTTAGAACAGAGTTTAACATCAAAAACTGGTTGAGCGAAGGTTTTGCTTCTTTGAATGTTTCTTCGACTTTTAACCAAGATAATGTTAGCGGCTTTGAAACGGCTTCTAAAGGCTATACTTTAGTAAATTTAGGTTTTGGAGGTACTGTGAAACTTGGAAAAACGGCTTTTGACATTAACTTAAACGGAAACAATTTATTCGATAAAAAATATATTGCACATCTTTCGCGATTAAAAACAGACGGAATTCCGAACATTGGAAGAAATATCGTTCTGGGAGTTAATTTCAACTTATAAGATTTTATTTAACCGCTAAGACGCTAACATGAGCGCAAAGTTCGCAAAAGCAAATAACTTTGCGTCCTTTGCGCTTTTTTCCTTGCGTACTTTACGGTTAAACATTACCAGTCTCACAAAAAGTGCTATTTTTGTTAAAACCGATATAAACTATACTAATGAAAAAATCAATTTTTATAATGGCAATCATGACCGCGGGCACGTCGTTTGGACAGCATAAAATTCAATATCCCCAAACTAAAAAAGGAGAAACTGTTGATGTTTATTTTGACAGTAAAGTAAGCGATCCTTATCGTTGGTTAGAAGATGATAAATCTACCGAAACCGAAGCTTGGGTAAAAGCCGAAAACAAAGTTACCTATGCTTATTTAGACCAGATTCCGTTTCGTGAGGAACTTAAAAAACGAATGGAAAAATTGTGGAACTTCGAAAAAATAGGAGCTCCTTTTACTGAAGGAAAATTTACGTATTATTCTAAAAATAATGGTTTGCAAAATCAATCTGTTATATACAGAAAAGGCAAAGACGGAAAAGATGAAGTTTTCTTAGATCCTAATACTTTCTCTAAAGACGGAACTACATCGCTTGGAGGATTAAATTTTTCTAAAGATGGGAGCAAAGCAGCTTATTCAATTTCTGAGGGAGGAAGCGACTGGAGAAAAGTTATCATTATTGATGCCGTCTCTAAGAAAGTTTTAGAAGATACTTTGGTCGATGTAAAATTCAGTGGTGTTTCATGGCGCGGAAACGAAGGTTTCTACTACTCAAGTTATGATAAACCTAAAGGAAGTGAATTGTCTGCCAAAACAGATCAGCATAAATTGTATTTTCACAAATTAGGAACTTCTCAAAAAGAGGATAAAGTCATTTTTGGAGCAGACCAAAAAAGAAGATATGTCGGCGGTTATCTTACTGAAGACGACAAATATTTGATTATTACAGCCGCTAATTCAACTTATGGAAACGAATTGTATATTAAAGATTTAACTAAACCAAACAGTCCGATTGTAACTATTGTTGACAACTTTAACAGCGACAGTGTTATTATCGAAAATGAAGGAAGTAAATTGTTTATTGAAACCGATTTGAACGCACCCAACAAACGTGTTGTAACTGTTGATGCTAATAATCCAAAACCAGAAAACTGGAAGGATTTTATTAAGGAAACAGAGAATGTCTTGAATCCATCTACCGGCGGGGGTTATTTCTTTGCTAACTACACAAAAGATGCTGTTTCGTTAGTCTTACAATACGATTACAGCGGAAAATTAGTTCGCGAAATCAAACTTCCTGCGGTTGGAACAGCTTCTGGATTTGGTGGTAAAAAAGAAGAAAAAACACTTTATTACAGTTTTACCAATTATACCACACCAGGAAGTATTTTCTCTTTTGATCCGAAATCTGGAAAATCTGAAGTGTATCAAAAACCAAAAGTTGATTTTAAGAGTGAAGATTACGAATCTAAACAAGTTTTTTACACTTCAAAAGACGGTACAAAAGTTCCGATGATTATTACTTATAAAAAGGGAACTAAACTTGACGGTAAAAATCCAACTATTCTTTATGGATACGGTGGTTTCAATATTAGTTTAACTCCAAGTTTTAGTATTGCAAATGCCGTTTGGATGGAAAATGGAGGCGTATATGCAGTTGCCAACTTAAGAGGCGGCGGCGAATACGGAAAAAAATGGCATAATGCAGGAACAAAACTTAACAAACAAAATGTATTTGACGATTTTATCGCTGCTGCAGAATATTTAATTGCGCAAAAATATACCTCATCTGATTATCTGGCTATTCGCGGAGGATCTAACGGAGGTTTATTAGTAGGTGCAACAATGACGCAACGTCCTGATTTAATGAAAGTTGCTTTACCAGCGGTTGGTGTTATGGATATGCTTCGCTACAACGCTTTTACAGCAGGTGCAGGATGGGCTTTTGATTACGGAACAGCGCAAGACAACAAAGAAATGTTTGAATATTTAAAAGGTTATTCTCCAGTTCATAATGTAAAAAAAGGAACCAATTATCCTGCAACAATGGTGACTACAGGAGATCACGATGATCGTGTAGTTCCAGCACACAGTTTTAAATTTGCTTCTGAATTACAGGAAAAACAAGCAGGAGAAAATCCAGTTTTAATCCGAATTGATGTTAAAGCAGGTCACGGTGCAGGAAAATCTGTTGCAGCTTCTATACAAGAGAATGTAGACATTCAGGCATTTACGCTTTACAATATGGGCTTTAAAACTTTGCCTTCAAAGTAAGACTTTAAAACTTAAATTTTTTCAGCCACGAATTCACGAATTATTTTGTGAGTTCGCGGCTAATTTTTTGCCACATTTTTTCGACAAGGACTAATTGATTTTACCGCAAAGCACGCAAAGTTTTTTATACAAAAGTATCTTTAGAAGATGCAAACTTCGCAAAGCTTTGTATTGAACCAGCTTTGCGAACTTTGTTTTTTTTACAAACCAGACTGATACAAAAACTTTACGTGCTTTGCGGTAAAATAAAATCTGTATACTTCTGCTTAAATCTATTTCAATCTGCGTGAAAAAATTATTCGTAAAAATTAATGCAATTGGTTGCAAACCTTTTTTAAATTTGAGAAACTAAAAAACCATAAAAATGAAAATTATAAAATGGGGAATAATTGGCTGTGGAAACGTAACCGAAGTTAAAAGCGGACCAGCTTTTCAGAAAGCCCCAAACTCCGCTTTGGTTGCTGTGATGCGAAGAGATGCCGCGCTTGCTGAAGACTATGCCAAACGCCATAATGTTCCAAAATGGTACTCAAATGCAGCCGACTTAATAAATGATCCAGATGTTGATGCGGTTTATATTGCTACTCCTCCATCCTCTCATAAAGAATATACTATTTTATGTGCCAAAGCCGGAAAACCAGTCTATGTTGAAAAACCAATGGCTCTGACTTTTGAAGAATGCAATGAAATGATCAGCGTTTGCAAAGAAAATAATGTTCCTTTGTTTGTTGCCTATTACAGAAGAGCTTTACCCCGTTTTTTAAAAATAAAAGAAATAATCGACCAAGGAAAACTGGGGAATATCAGACACGTAAACTGTGTTTTATATCATCCGTTTGAGGAACGTTATGACGACGAAATCAATCTTCCGTGGACGGTTTTACCGCATATTTCTGGAGGCGGCATTTTTGTCGATTTAGCTTGTCACACGCTCGATTTCCTGGATTTTGTTTTAGGTCCGATAAAGTCTGTTAAAGGGCACGCGACTTCGCAATTATTGGCTTATCCAGCCGAAGATAGTGTTTCGATGTCATTTTTATTTGAAAATGGAATTCACGGTTCTGGAATATGGAATTTTGCTAGTTTTGAACGTTATGATAATACTGAAATTGTAGGTGATAAAGGCAAAATTTCATTCTCTACTTTTGGGAACGATCCTTTACATATTCAATATGCAGACGGAGAAAAAGAGAGCATTACAATAGAAAATCCACTTCATATTCAGCAGCCTTTTATTGAAACAGTTATGGCTGAGCTTTTAGGACAAGAAGGTGCTTCGCCGTCAAAAGGAATTTCTGGAGCAAGAACAACTTGGGTAATTGATGAAGTTTTGAAAGAGTTTAGGAATTCTTCTAAATAATATTATTTAGAATTGAATTGCCTCCTGCTTTAGCTGGAGGTTTATAAATTCATTAATTGATAGGGCTTTAGCGAAATTTAGGTTTGGCTAAAGCCTTTTATTCTGATTCATTTTTAACCTCCAGCTAAAGCAGGAGGCAATTCATCGTAAAAAAAGAGGATATTCTTAACGAATATCCTCTTTTTTTTAAAACTAAAAACTTCTATAAAATTATAGGCTGTATTTTAAACCAATAGTTAAACCAATACCAGAAATACCAACAAAAGAACTGATATCATCAGTAGCTTTAGTATCATCAAAACCTGCTGCATTAGTTACTTTACTGTTTGAACCAGTAGTTAATTGGCTTACATAATTCGTATGAATTGCAGAATAAGAAGCATCTTGTCTAAAAGTAGATGGTGTGTGTAATTTATCTACTCCATTTTCAGTAAACACGGTAGTTTCTTTAGTTTTTCCATGTACTGTAAAGTTTCTATATTCAACTTCAGCAAATAGAGCAATATGTTTACCTAATTTATAAGAACTTCCAATTGCTGCCATAAAACCAATTGTTGGATTAGGTTTTACAACGTCTTCAGAGTATGTTTTTGCCATTACTCCTGCTGCTGTAGAATATTCGCGATTTGTTTCAATTGTTAAATCACCATGTATAGGAACAATAACCCCTACTTTTGTATATGGTTCAAAACCTTTAGCTTCTCCCAAGAACAATACTAATGAAGGTGATAAATCCCAAGCTCTAATTTTTCCTACAGCATCTCCAGTTACAAAAATATTTGTTGGAGAAGTAGCAACTAGACGATTTTGAGTTTCAACCATCAATTTATCTGCACTAGAATAGTAGTTAACCCCCATCTCAACTCCTAAACGTGTAGAAAAACGGTAACCAACAGTTAATCCAGAACGGAAACCTTCTCCAAAAGAACCATGATTTGTTTTTCTCGAAATTAAAGTAGTACCATTAGATCCGTAAACATCCGTATTAGGTAATTGACCATTTACAATTGGAAATTCGGTAGCTGCAGTCTGAAGGAAATAAGACCCACCTAATTTAAAATACCAGCTTTCTGGTTTGTCTGTTGTTTGCGCCATTGTGGCCATAGAGCAAACTAATAATCCTAATAAAAATAGGTTCTTTTTCATAATTCTGTTTTAATTAATTTATACAAACTTAGAACATTTAACTACATCGTTCTAGTCCGCATGGTTAGACGTGTCACGAAATCGTTATAATTTCGCGCAATATTACTAAAAAACTATTATGCATGCATATTTTTAACTAAAAAATCCAAGATCTGTTTAAATTTTAACTGTTAATTTTTTAGTTCAATTTAAAGTTAATTTGCATTTTTTCTAATTCCTGCAGCAATTCAGCTGAAATCTTAATTTTTAAACGACGGCTTGGCATAGTCAGTTTGGTTACAACCTTTATCTCTTCAACCTCATTTACTTCCTGAATTTTTGTGTTCTCAACTCCCTCGTCTTCATTGTCGCTTTCATCTTCAAAAACAGCGTCATCAGCTTCAAAATCGGTTGGTGTTTCTACCTCAACCAAACGCTTTATTTTTTCTAATTCCATGATTTCAAAAGTCACGGTATTATCCCCTTTATTTTCGTTAAACAAATGACTTAATTTATGAATAAATTCAGCCTGAAGATCTTTAATATTCAATAAAACAATTAACTTTTTGGCAAATGCTTCCAAAATATCCTGAAGCTGTCGAATCTCGACAAACTGCATTCTCGGATCGGATTTTTTTCCTGTATCGTGATTGACCCAGCCATCTTTTATTAAAATTTTCAGGAAAGCAAAATTATTCTGAATCAGGAAATGGCGGAATTTTAAATATTCTTCCCCAAAAATCTTAAACTCATAACTTTCGTCATATCCTTCTAAATTAAAGACTGCCCATCCTTTTCCGTTTTTCGCTACACGATGCTGCACGTTATTAATGATTCCTGCAAAGTTTAAATTTTTACCCACATATTCATTCATACTTTTCAACGCTTCTAATCGGGCGTTGCAGAAGTATTTCATTTCAAATCTAAAATCATCCAGCGGATGTCCGGAAATGTAAATCCCGACCACTTCTTTTTCTTTTGCCAGCTTTTCCATCGTGCTCCAGTCTTCACATGGAGGCACAACTGGTTCGGCAATCTGGACTTCGCTGGTTTCTCCAAACAAACTTACCTGAGAAGAGTTTTCATTTTCCTGAAACTTCGACCCATAACGCATGGCTTTTTCATAGAACGTAATTCCGTCACCATCGTCATGAAAGTACTGCGCTCTGGTCGTTCCTTCAAAAGAATCGAATCCTCCGGCAAGTGCTAAATTTTCAATCGCTTTTTTATTCGCTGCGCGCAAATCAATTCGCTTCGCCAAATCAAAAATCGATTTATATCTTCCGTCTTTTCTATTTTCTACAATAGTTTCTACTGCTCCAGAACCTACTCCTTTGATCGCTCCCATTCCGAAACGAACCGCGTAATCATCGTTTACAGTAAATTTATAGTACGATTCGTTAACATCTGGCCCGAGAACCTGTAAGCCCATACGTTTGCATTCTTCCATAAAAAACGAAACCTGTTTGATGTCGTTCATGTTATTCGAAAGTACCGCCGCCATATATTCTGCAGGATAATGTGCTTTTAAATAAGCTGTTTGATAGGCAATCCACGCATAACAAGTCGAGTGCGATTTGTTGAAGGCGTAACTCGCGAAGGCTTCCCAGTCTTTCCAGATTTTCTCCAGAACTTTGGCATCGTGACCTTTTGCGGCAGCTTGCTCCACAAACTTCGGCTTCATTTTATCCAGTACGTCTTTTTGTTTCTTACCCATCGCTTTACGCAAAACGTCGGCCTCACCCTTTGTAAATCCTGCCAAAGACTGAGACAAAAGCATTACCTGCTCTTGGTAAACCGTAATTCCATAGGTTTCAGACAAATATTCGGCACAGGCATCTAAATCGTATTTGATTTCTTCGTCACCATTTTTTCTTCGAACGAAAGACGGGATATACTCCAAAGGTCCCGGACGGTAAAGTGCATTCATTGCAATTAAATCCCCGAAAACCGTCGGTTTTAAGTCTTTCATGTATTTCTGCATTCCAGGCGACTCGTATTGGAAAATACCAACCGTTTCACCTCTTTGGAAAAGCGCATACGTTTCCTCATCATCAATCGGAAAAGTATCAGGATCTAAATCTATTCCTGTTCTATATTTTACCAGTTTAACGGTGTCTTTTATCAGCGTAAGGGTCTTCAGACCCAAGAAGTCCATTTTTAGCAGTCCGGCACTTTCTGCAACCGAGTTGTCAAACTGCGTTACATATAAATCAGAATCTTTTGCGGTTGTAACGGGAACATAATTCGTAATATCCGACGGCGTAATGATTACCCCGCAGGCGTGAATTCCTGTATTACGCATTGATCCTTCCAGAATTTTTGCCTGCTGGATCGTCTCTCCTGCCAAATCATCTTCATTGGCAATCGCAATTAATTCTTTTACATTATCAAATTCATCCGAACGAAGCGCTTTTTTAACTTCTTCTTCACTTTCAGAAATAAAACGCGCCAGATTCCATTTTGACGGCATCATTCCCGGAATCAGTTTGGCAATTCTATCGGCTTCAAATAATGGTAAATCCAGTACACGAGCCGTATCACGAATCGCCGATTTGGTTGCCATTTTACCATAAGTAATAATCTGCGCTACCTGTTTCTGACCGTATTTGTTGATTACATATTCCATTACACGTCCACGACCCTCGTCATCAAAGTCGATATCAATATCGGGCATCGATACACGGTCAGGATTTAAGAAACGCTCAAAAAGCAAATCGTATTTAATCGGGTCAATATTCGTGATTCCCAGACAGTACGCAACGGCAGAACCCGCTGCAGATCCACGTCCCGGCCCAACAGATACATCCATCTTTCTGGCTTCGGCAATGAAATCCTGTACAATCAAAAAGTAACCAGGATATCCTGAATTCGAAATCGTTAATAATTCGAAATCCAAACGTTCCTGAATCGATTCTGTAATTTCGCCATATCTCCTTTTGGCACCTTCCATAGTTAGGTGTCTCAGGTATTTATTCTCTCCTCTTACACCGCCGTCAGCTTCATCTTCTGCCACTACAAATTCTTCTGGAATATCAAATTTCGGAAGCAATACATCACGATAAAGTGAATATCCTTCAACCTTATCGACAATTTCTTGAATATTGATAATCGCTTCTGGCAGATCGGCAAAGAGTTTTTTCATCTCTTCTTCCGACTTGAAATAGTATTCCTGATTTGGAAGTCCGTAACGATAACCACGACCGCGGCCGATTGGTGTTGCCTGCTTTTCACCATCTTTTACACAAAGTAAAATGTCGTGCGCATTGGCATCTTCTTTATTTAAATAATAAGTATTGTTGGTTGCAATTAATTTGACATTATGCTTTTGAGAAAACTCAATCAGGGTTTTGTTGACACGATTTTCATCTTCCTGATTGTGGCGCATTACTTCCAGATAGAAATCTTCGCCAAATTGTTCTTTCCACCAAATCAAAGCTTCTTCTGCTTGGTTTTCACCGATGTTCAGAATTTTACTCGGAATTTCTCCGTATAAATTCCCAGACAGTACCATGATGTCACCTTTATATTGTTCCACAATTTTGCGGTCAATTCTCGGTACATAATAAAATCCGTCTGTATAAGCAATCGAAGCCATTTTTGCCAGATTGTGGTAACCGGCTTTATTTTTGGCCATTAAAACAACCTGATAACCGTTGTCTTTTTTACTTTTATCTAAATGATTTTCGCAGATATTAAATTCACAGCCAACGATTGGTTTAATCTCTGTTTCTGTTGGTTCTTCACCAGCTTCAACCAAAGCTTTGTTTTTGGCAGAAGCCCCTTTATTATGATTCATAACGGCACTCACAAAATGGAAAGCTCCCATCATGTTTCCGGTATCAGTCATCGCAACGGCAGGCATTCCATTTTTGGCTGTAGCAGCAACAATATTTCCAATTCCGATTGTAGATTGAAGAACCGAAAACTGCGTATGATTGTGTAAATGCGCAAATTTTGCGGCTTTAAAATCGGCTTTATCAGATTCTGAAACTACAGTCGGCGTTTCATCAACTTGCAACGCTTTGATCTGCTCTCTGATTTTATCAGAAGCTGCTTTTAAGTTGATGTGTTTTAAACCAATTAAAGGAAATTCCTGCGGGTTTCTTTCTTTAAATTCCTTAAAATATTCTTTAGGAACATCAAGCTCTTCTTTGGTAAAAACCTCTCTTCTAACCAATTCTAAGAAACAACGCGTCGTTGCCTCCACGTCGGCAGTTGCGTTGTGCGCTTCTGCAAAAGGTTTGTCAAAAAGATAGCTGTGTAATTCGGTCAAGGTCGGAAGTTTGAATTTTCCTCCACGACCTCCAGGAAGCTGTAATAAAGAAGCTGTAACCTCGGTACAGGTATCCAAAACCGGCATTGAACTCATCTGAGACTCTACTCCCATTCTATGGAATTCGGCGCCCATAATGTTCACGTCAAAACCTAAATTCTGACCAACGATAAATTTGGTTTTGCTTAAAGCGATATTGAATTTCTCCAAAACCTCAGCCAGTGTGATTCCGTCGGCTTCAGCCAATTCAGTGGAAATTCCGTGAATACGTTCGGCATCATACGGAATATTAAATCCTTCTGGTTTTACCAAATAATCCTGATGTTCGATAAGCTGTCCCATTTCGTCGTGAAGCTGCCACGCGATTTGTATACAGCGGGGCCAGTTATCAGAATCGGTAATTGGGGCATCCCAGCGTTTTGGTAATCCGGTTGTTTCGGTATCGAATATTAAATACATAGAGTTAAAATACAAAAATTAAACTCCAAATCCCAAACTTATCCCATATAAATATTTGATTACATGGAAGATAATAAAGTTATAAGTAAATAATGGAGGAAGTTCAAATTTACGCTTTTTTTTGGCTTCAGGAAATAAAGAATTAAACAAAAAGCATTAATCAAAATCATTATTAGAAACTGTTAAAAACCAATAAAAATGATAAAATTTGGATTCTTTAATCCTAAAAAATTCGATTATTCATTTTGGATACTCATTGCACCAAAATGAGCACTTTTTAACTGCATGCTATCCTGAACTTTGCCTTATCAATTTAAAACAATTATTATGAAAACTATTTTTATTACAGGTGCTTCTTCAGGATTAGGAAAAGCTACAGCAAAATTATTTCAGCAAAAAGGATGGAATGTTATCGCAACAATGAGAAATCCTGAAAAGGAAACAGAACTTTCTGATTTAAAAAATGTAACACTATTACCGTTAGATGTTACCAATTATGAGCAAATACAAAACACGGTTCAAAAAGCCATTCAATTAAGCGATATTGATATTGTTTTCAATAATGCCGGGTATGGTTTAATTGGGCCTCTTGAAAGCCTTTCTGATGATCAGATTACCAAACAGCTTAATACTAATTTACTTGGAGTTATTCGTGTTACCAACGCTTTTATTCCGTATTTCAGAGAAAGAAAAAGCGGGTTATTTATCTCTACAACTTCTATTGGCGGTTTGATTTCGTTTCCTTTAGGATCTGTATATCACGCAACAAAATGGGGACTTGAAGGCTGGAGCGAAAGCATGGCGTATGAATTAAATCCGTTTGGAATAAACATTAAAACCGTTTCTCCGGGTGGTATTAAAACAGAATTCCTTCATGGTTCACTTGATACCGGAGTTAAACCGGAATACCAGGCAATGGCAGACAAAATGTTTGAAAATGTAGATGTAATGTTTGAAATGGCATCAACGGCGGAACAAATTGCAGCTGTTGTTTACGAAGCCGCTACAGACGGAAAAAACCAACTGAGATATGTAGCAGGAGAAGATGCAAAAGCACTTTACAAACAAAGACAGGAACAAGGAGACGAAGTTTTTCGTGCTGCATTTGGCAAACAATTTTTAGGCGCATAATAACTCTTAATTAAGAATAATGCCCGAAAAGCATTAAGCTTCAGCGGAGCAGAACATTTAAAGAAATTCAATAATCCAGATACAAAAGAGCTCCAATGGAGCGAAATATACTTGTATTACAATAAATATTTCGCTCCGCGGGAGCTTCTCTCTCCATAATAAATACGATTTCTATAAATATTTAGATTCTCTGAAGCTGGTCTTTCAAAATCAGGAAGGCTGTTCAATACCTTTCGAAAAATCTAATTAATCCTTTAATTTTTATACATTTATATCATGGAAAAGAAAAATAACAATCCTGCAAAAATTTCCTCTATATCACAATTTCATTCTTTATTGAAGCTGCCTAAACCTCTTCATCCTATGATAAGTCTGGTTGATAATACACAGCTTGTTATAAATGGAGATTTAACAAACAATTCTTTTTTGCTCGATTTTTATAAAATATCCTATAAATTTTCTACACACGGAAAAATGGGTTACGGTCAGGGTTATTATGATTTTAATGAAGGAGGATTAATGTTTGCTTCTCCCAATCAATTGATTTTTACTGATAATGAAGAAGGAGCCGAATATGGCGGTTATACTTTGCTTTTTCATCCGGACTTTATTCGAAATTATCCTTTAGGCAAAAACATCAAAAAATACGGTTTCTTTTCCTACGATACCAATGAAGCACTGCATCTTTCTGACAGCGAAAAAACAATTATTATAGGACTATTGACCAGCATTGATAACGAACTTCATACTGCAATTGACGAAATGAGCCAGGATGTAATTGTTTCTTATATTGACGTTTTGCTTAATTATAGTAATCGTTTTTACAAACGCCAATTTATTACACGCAAAACGATAAGCCATGATTTATTACTCAGAGTAGAAGAAACGCTGGACAATTATCTTAATAATGCAGAAACTTTGAAACGAGGCCTGCCCACAGTTGATTTTCTTGCTTCACAAATTAACGTTTCTACTCACTATTTAAGCGATATGCTTCGAAATTTAACGGGACAAAATGCGCAGCAGCACATTCATTCAAAACTAATAGAAAAATCAAAAGATTTCCTGATTACCACCAATCTTTCGGTAGCAGAAATTGCATATCAATTGGGTTTTGAATATCCTCAATCGTTTAGCAAACTCTTCAAAAAGAAAACTAAACTGACTCCTTTAGAGTTTAAAAATTCATTGAATTAGACTTCAGGACTATTCTTAGACCATATTCCTCTCAACTCTGTTTTTTCTCTTAAAAGAGATAAAAATTCATAAAAATTCACTTCTTGGATGTCGTAGTATTTTAGTCTTTTTTTGAGGATATAGAATCATTCTAAAAAGGCTTTTTACGTCAAAAAAAAGTCAAAAAGAGCCTATTTGTCAAAAATTCAAAACTGTCAATTATTACTATTTTTATCTATTTTGTTACATTTTTTCAAACCAAACACACTATTTTATAGTGATTTTGAGATAAATTTGCAAACTATTAAAACAAAGAACAATCAAGCAGAATTAAATCTGAAAAAGAAAAACAAAATCAGTTTCTCCATCATTTTTCTGTCAAAATTGAAGCAGCAAAAGCCAATTCGCAATTTGTATTTTAGTTTGGGTATCGTATATAATGAATTTTTGAAATTGACTGTTTTTTACCTTTTTTTAATTTTGCTTACCTATTATAATCAACAGGAAAGGCTGTAGTTATAAAATTACAATTAAAAAAAATAAAAAATGAGTAAGACATTATTTGACAAAGTATGGGATTCACATGTTGTGCGTAAAATTGAAGATGGGCCAGATGTGTTTTTTATTGACCGCCATTTCATTCATGAAGTTACGAGTCCTGTTGCTTTTTTAGGATTAAAAGAAAGAGGCGTAAAGGTTTTATATCCAGAGCGTACTTTTGCAACTGCAGACCACAATACACCAACTATAAACCAACATTTACCAGTTCAGGATGCTCTATCAGCAAATCAGCTTAAAGCGCTTGAAGATAACGCGACTGAATACGGAATTTCGCACTGGGGATTAGGACATCAAAAAAATGGAATTGTACACGTAGTGGGTCCTGAAAACGGAATTACTTTGCCAGGTGCTACTATTGTCTGCGGAGATTCGCATACCTCTACTCACGGTGCTTTTGGAGCAATTGCTTTTGGTATCGGAACATCTGAGGTTGAAATGGTGCTTTCTACACAATGTATTATGCAGCCTAAACCAAAGAAAATGCGTATTAACGTAAACGGTCAATTAAGTAAAGGTGTTGGTCCAAAAGACGTTGCTCTTTACATTATTGCACAATTGACTACTTCTGGAGGAACGGGATATTTTGTGGAATACGCAGGAGATGTTTTTGAAAACATGACCATGGAAGGCCGTATGACGGTTTGCAACCTAAGTATCGAAATGGGCGCGCGCGGTGGAATGATCGCTCCTGACCAGACTACTTTTGATTTCCTTGAAGGAAGATTATATGCTCCAAAAGGGGAAGCTTGGACAAAAGCGGTTGAATATTGGAAAACTCTTAAAACAGATCCAGATGCAGTTTTTGATGCTGAATTGAACATCAACGCTGCCGATATCGAACCAATGATTACTTATGGTACTAACCCTGGAATGGGAATTGGTATCTCTAAACATATTCCGAGCGCCGATCAAGTAGAAGGCGGTGAGGAAACGTATAAAAAATCTTTAGCTTATATGGGCTTTCATGAAGACGATGTGATGATTGGAAAACCAATTGATTATGTATTCTTAGGAAGTTGTACAAACGGACGTATTGAAGATTTTAGAGCTTTCGCTGAAATTGTAAAAGGAAGAAAAAAAGCAGATAATGTTACCGCTTGGTTAGTTCCGGGTTCTCACGTTGTTGAAGCTCAGATTAAAGAAGAAGGAATTTTGGATATTTTGACAGAAGCTGGTTTTGTATTGCGCCAGCCTGGATGTTCTGCTTGTTTAGCTATGAACGATGATAAAGTTCCTGCTGGAAAATACGCAGTAAGTACTTCAAACAGAAACTTTGAAGGTCGTCAGGGTCCTGGTTCAAGAACGCTTCTTGCAAGTCCGATTATGGCAGCTGCAGCGGCTGTTACAGGAAAACTAACAGATCCGAGAGAGTTATTTTAGATGAGAGATTTTAGATTTTAGATTTCTCATTTTGAGCTCAATCTTCATCTAAATTATTCCATTAAAATTCTTTTTACATTATTTAAAACAAAACATTTTAGATTCTAAAGTTTAAGGTTTTTCAAAAAAATCTAAAATCTAAAATCTAAAATCTAAAATTCCAAAAAATGGCATACGATAAATTTAATATACTTACCAGCAGTGCAGTACCATTGCCGATTGAGAACGTAGATACCGATCAAATTATTCCAGCTCGTTTCTTAAAAGCTACAAAACGTGAAGGTTTTGGAGACAATCTTTTTAGAGACTGGAGATATAATGGAGACGACACTCCAAAAGCAGATTTTGTTTTAAACAACCCAACTTACAGCGGAAAAATCCTTGTTGGAGGAAAAAACTTCGGATCAGGATCTTCTAGAGAACACGCTGCATGGGCAGTTTACGATTACGGATTCCGCGCTGTAGTTTCAAGTTTCTTTGCTGACATCTTCAAAGGAAACTGCTTGAATATTGGTGTTCTACCAGTTCAGGTAAGCCCAGAATTTGCTGAAACAATCTTCAAAGCTATTGAAGCTGATCCTAAAACAGAATTAGAAATTAATCTTCCAAACCAAACGATTACTTTATTGGCTACCGGCCAGCAAGAATCTTTTGCTATTAATGGATACAAAAAGAACAATATGATCAACGGTTTTGATGATATTGATTATTTACAAAATATTAAAGGAGATATTCAGGCTTTCGCCGATAAACTTCCTTACTAAAAAAATCTTGTTCGATCTATTTAGACCCGACAGGTTTCAAAAACCAGTCGGGTCTTTCTAAATTAAATTAGAAAACACAGAACGCTGATAAAACAGATTTGCTGTCGCCAGAACGCGGATAAAAACTGATTTTATTTTAACTAAAGTAAAATCCGTAATAATCTGCTTCTTCGCAAAGAGAATCCGTAAAATCAGCGTCAAAATTAAAATATGGATAGCAATACGATCCAGCCCATTAGAAATTAGATTATCAATATGGAAAAAAGAAAAATTGAAATAATGGATACGACGCTCCGTGATGGTGAACAAACCTCGGGAGTATCATTTTCTGCTGCAGAAAAACTAACCATTGCGCAATTATTGTTGGAGGAATTAAATATTGATAGAATCGAAATTGCTTCCGCCCGTGTAAGCGAAGGCGAATTTCAAGGCGTAAAAGGTATTATGTCCTGGGCCGAAGAAAAAGGATATACAAACAGAATCGAAGTTTTGACTTTTGTTGACGGCGGTCTTTCTATAGAATGGATGAAAAAATCGGGTGCCAAAGTTCAAAATCTACTGACCAAAGGTTCTCTAAATCATCTGACGCATCAATTAAAAAAAACACCAGAACAGCACTTTTCCGAAATTGCTCAGGCAATAGCATCTGCTAAAGAAAATAATATTGAAACGAATGTTTACCTGGAAGACTGGAGCAACGGAATGCGAAATTCTCCTGATTATGTTTTTCAATATTTAGATTTCCTGACCCAGCAGCCTGTCAAACGAATATTACTTCCAGACACATTGGGCGTATTGATTCCGTCTGAAGCTTTTGAATTTATTTCGAAAATTACCGCCAAATACCCTAATACCCATTTTGATTTCCACGCACACAACGATTACGATCTTAGTGTTGCCAATGTTATGGAAGCCATAAAAGGCGGAATAAACGGGCTTCACGTTACGGTAAACGGAATGGGAGAACGTGCCGGAAACGCACCTCTTGAAAGTACCGTTGCGGTTATAAATGATTTTATGCCGGACTTTACAATCAACATCAAAGAAACTTCTTTGTATTCTGTAAGCAAATTGGTTGAGACTTTTACGGGTTACCGAATTCCTGCCAACAAGCCTATTGTGGGTGATAATGTTTTTACACAAACTGCCGGAATCCACGCTGACGGTGACAACAAAAACAATTTATATTTTAATGACCTTCTTCCAGAACGTTTTGGAAGAAAAAGAAAATATGCGCTTGGAAAAACTTCGGGCAAAGCCAATATCGAAAAAAATCTTCAGGAATTAGGTTTAAAATTAAACAATGAGGATTTGAAATTGGTTACCCAAAGAATCATCGAATTGGGAGACAAAAAAGAAACTGTAACTAAGGAAGATTTACCTTATATCATTTCTGATGTTTTGGACAGTCATACCTATCAGGACAAAATCACAATAGATTCGTATATGCTGGTTCATTCTAAAGGAATGCGTCCATCTACCACTTTGTCTTTAAATTTAAACGGAGAAATAATAGAAGAAAATGCACAAGGAGACGGTCAATTTGATGCTTTCATGAATGCCTTGTCTAAAATTTACAAACAAAAGAAATTAACACTGCCAAAATTAATTGATTACGCAGTAAGAATCCCGCCAGGAAGTAGTTCTGACGCTTTATGCGAAACGATTATTACCTGGGTAAATAACGGAAAAGAATTTAAAACCCGCGGTTTAGATTCTGATCAAACTGTTGCAGCGATTATTGCAACGCAGAAAATGTTGAATATAGTTACTTAATATAAGTTGCAAAGGTTCAGAGAGACAAAGGGACAAAGTTTTACACTCTTCCTTTAAACTTTGAACCTTAAAATAATAAACGCTAAGGAAAAGCTTAGAACCTTAGCAACTCAGAACCTTAGAACCTTTTAAAAAATAAATAATGAAATTAAACATAGCCCTTTTAGCCGGTGACGGAATCGGACCTGAAGTAATTGAACAAGCAGTAAAAGTATCGGATGCTATTGCACAAAAATTTGGACATGAAATTACTTGGAAACCAGCTTTAACTGGCGCTGCTGCAATTGATGCAGTAGGCGAACCTTATCCAGATGCAACACACGAAGTTTGTAAAAATGCTGATGCCGTTCTTTTTGGAGCGATCGGCCACCCTAAATATGATAATGATCCTTCTGCACCAGTAAGACCAGAACAAGGTTTGTTAAAAATGCGTAAAGCATTAGGTCTTTTCGCAAACGTAAGACCGACTTTTACATTCCCTTCTTTATTAGATAAATCTCCGTTAAAAAGAGAAAGAATTGAAGGAACTGATTTGGTTTTCTTACGAGAATTAACGGGCGGAATTTACTTTGGTGAAAAAGGAAGAAAAGACAACGGAGATACTGCTTTTGACAACTGCGTTTATACAAGAGCAGAAGTACAGCGTTTGGCTAAAAAAGGTTTCGAATTAGCGATGACCCGTTCTAAAAAATTATGTTGTGTTGACAAAGCAAATGTTCTAGAAACTTCACGTTTATGGAGAGAAACTGTTCAGGCAATGGAAAAAGACTATCCAGAAGTTGAAGTAAGTTACGAATTTGTTGATGCAGTTGCTATGCGTTTGGTTCAATGGCCAAACTCTTATGATGTATTGATTACTGAAAACTTATTTGGAGACATTTTAACAGATGAAGCTTCTGTAATTTCTGGCTCAATGGGATTAATGCCTTCTGCGTCTATGGGAGCTGAAGTGTCTTTGTTTGAACCTATTCACGGTTCTTACCCACAAGCTACTGGATTAAATATTGCTAACCCAATGGCTACTGTTTTATCTGCTGCCATGATGTTCGAAAACTTCGGATTGATGGAAGAAGGAAAAGCAATGAGAGATGCTGTAAACAAGGCTTTAGAAGCTGGAGTAGTTACTGAAGATCTAGCCGATGGAGGCAAAGCATACGGCACTAAAGAAGTTGGTGACTGGCTGGCTGCGAATGTATAATTAGTTAATTTTTGTTTCGGGTTTCAGGTTTTTGGAACTTAAAGCTTGAAACTTGAAACAAAAAAAGGGATCAATTTACATTGATCCCTTTTATATTTTAGAAAAAAACTTTTAGTAATCTCCTCTGTTTCCGCGATCTCCGCCACGGCTGTTTCCGTAACCACCACGATTGTTGTTTCCGCCGCGGTTGTTGTTGCTAAAACTTCTTCTTTCGCCTTCTGGTTTAGGCTCAGATTTGTTTACAACAATTGTACGTCCTGAAACTACTGCTCCGTTCAATTCATCAATAGCTTTTTGAGCTTCACTATCATTAGGCATTTCAACAAAACCAAAGCCTTTACTTCTTCCAGTAAATTTATCAGTAATAATTTTAACAGAGTCAACTGCTCCATAAGCCTCAAAAGACTCTCTTAAATCTGCTTCCTCAATACTGAATGGAAGGCTTCCAACAAAAATATTCATAGATATTTATTTATAATACTTGACAAATGTAGTCTTATTTTTTTCTAATCTACTATATACAAGTTTATTTATGTTTTTATTGGCATTTGCTTTAGTAATTTAAACACTTAAGAAGTGTAAATTAAAACCGATCGCTGCTCCTATTTTTTGTCTTTAAGTTGTCCATCTTGAAGTATGTCTATAAAGTATTTCTCCTTCAAAAAACAAAAACAAACTAACTTACTAATAATGTTATCTTTAGCTAAAATACAACTGAAATCAATTATTAATAATTTGCATGTAGAATTCAGAAAAAAATTATATCTTTGCGCCCTTAATTAATCGAGGTCGAGTACCTCAAAATTTAATCATACGATTATGTCAGTAAAAATTAGATTACAAAGACACGGTAAAAAAGGAAAACCTTTTTACTGGGTAGTAGCTGCAGATGCACGCTCAAAAAGAGATGGTAAATACTTAGAGAAAATCGGTACTTACAATCCAAACACTAACCCAGCAACTGTTGAGTTAAACCTTGACAGCGCAGTTAAATGGTTACACAATGGTGCACAGCCAACTGATACTGCAAGAGCTATCCTTTCTTACAAAGGTGCTTTATTGAAACACCACCTTGATGGAGGTATCCGCAAAGGAGCTTTAACTCAAGAGCAGGCAGATGCTAAATTAGCAGCTTGGTTAGAGTCTAAAGCTGGAAAAGTTGATGCTAAAAAAGATGGTTTATCTAAAGCACAAGCTGATGCTAAAGCGAAAGCTTTAAAAGCAGAACAAGAAGTTAATGCAAAACGTTTAGCTGCTGCTGCACAAGCTGAAGCTGACGCTATCGCTGCTGCTTCTGCAACAGAAGAGGCTGCTGAGGAAGTTGCTGAAGCAACTGAAGAAGCTCCTGCTGCTGAAGAGAATAACGAAACAACTGAAGCATAATAATTTTACTTAGCGAGAATGCGTAAAGAAGAATGTTTTTATTTAGGTAAAATCGCTAAAAAATTTAGTTTCAAAGGTGAAGTCTTGATCTACCTAGATACAGATGAACCTGAGTTATACGAAAATCTGGAATCAGTGTTTGTTGAATGCAGCAAACACTTGGTTCCTTTTTTTATTGTATCAAGTTCAATGCACAAAAACGACTTTCTAAGAGTACGTTTTGAAGATGTAAATTCTGAAGAAGATGCAGATGCAATTCTTGGAAATGGAATTTACCTTCCGTTATCAATGTTACCAAAACTTACTGGTAACAAATTTTATTTTCACGAAGTTATTGGTTTTGAAATTGAAGACAAACGTTTGGGTGTTTTCGGAAAAATCACTTCTATCAATGATTCAACTGCACAGCCTCTTTTTGAAGTTTTGAACGGTGAAGTTGAAATCTTAATTCCGATGATCGATCATTTCCTTGTAAAAATTGATCGTGAGAACAAAAAGGTCATTATGGATCTGCCGGTAGGGCTGGTTGAAATGTATTTGTAAGTTTAGAGCTTCAAATTATATTGAAGCAAATGAAAAACTTGGGGATAAAGATTTGTTATTCAGGCTTAAAATCTCTCGAAAAGAAGCTAAAGAATCTAAGTTCTGGCTGCCACTATTACATGAATTAAACCCCGAGCAAAGAATAATTTCTGATTCTCTATTATTTGAAGTAGAAGAATTAAGAAAAATTCTATCTGCAATAATTACCAAAACATCAAAATAATAAATTGAGATTTTAATCTTATTTTTGCATTTCAAATCACACAAACTCACTTCCTTTAGCAATTGGAATTTGGAATTTCTTTATTGATTTTTTCCTTTTCAGAATTGGAATTTGGAATTTAAAAAATTGAAATTTCTTATTATGTTTTCATTCAAGCAATTTTCTGTAAAACAAGATAAAACCGCTATGAAAGTCGGTACCGACGGCGTTTTACTCGGTTCTTGGGCTCCTATTTCTCATAATCCTTATAGTGTTTTAGATATTGGCGCAGGAACAGGAATTATTGCTTTAATGATCGCGCAGCGTTCTGCAGCCGAACAAATTGATGCGCTTGAAATTGATGAAGATGCATACGAGCAAGCGGTTGAAAATTTTGAAAATTCGCCTTGGGGAGATCGTTTATTTTGTTTCCACGCTGGTTTAGATGAATTTATAGAGGAACCAGAAGACGAATATGATTTGATTGTTTCGAATCCGCCTTTTTATGCTGAAGATTATAAGACTGAAAATGAAAAACGAGATTTAGCACGTTTTCAAGACGCAATGCCTTTTGAAGAATTGGTGGAAGCCGCAGATTTACTGCTTTCTGAAAACGGAATTTTTGCTCTAATAATTCCTTTTAAAGAAGAACAAAAATTTATTGCTTTAGCCAAAGAATCCGAATTGTATCCGTTAAAAATTACACGTGTAAAAGGAACTCCAACAACACCGGTGAAGCGTAGTTTACTAGCTTTTAGCCGAAATGAAAGCAGTGAAATCGAAATAGACGAAATAACTGTAGAAATAGACAGGCATGTTTATACTCCCGAATATATTGAGCTGACAAAAGATTTTTATTTGAAAATGTAAAAAAATCTCTGTCAGGATTTGAATTCTTTAAGCCTGCTCAAAAAGACTTTTAAATTGGTATAAAATTCTTTCCAGCAAACGCAGATCTTCGGTCACGATTTCTGCACTTCCTTTCATTTCCTGCTGAAAAACAATTTGTTTGTGATAGGACGTTTCCAATCCGTTCGGAAGTGCAACATCCAGAAGAAGATTTCCGTCTTTATCCGGCACAAGCGAAATATTTTTAATTTTTCCCTTTAATACACCAAACTCTCTATCTGGAAAATTGGCCAATCGGATATTTACGGTCTGTCCTACTTTAATTTTTCCTGAATTCAGGGCTGGCGCCTTCACTTTTCCAATAAAGCTGTTTTTAGCATCTGGCACGATCGAAAAAACATTATCTCCTGCATTTATAGTCTGGCTTTCTGTCCAAACCTGCAAAAAGGTCACTACACCGCTCACAGACGATTTAAGTGCATAAGCCAGCTCCCAGTCTTTTATTACCTTTTTGAGCTGATAAAAAGATTGTGCAACGCTTCTGCCAAGATTTACTTCTTCTTTGGTACTGTTTACCTGCGAACTCTGACTTGATTTTGTATTATCGATTAAAGAGGACTTTAATTGCGAAATCGATGTTAAAAGGTTTTTATAGCTCTTTTGAGCCTGTAGATAGCCTAGCTTTTTGATTTCCATTTCCTGAGCAGAAATAATACCTTTATTGAATAAAGTTTCAAAACGAGAAATTTCATTTTTTTGCAGTTCAAGCTCGCTTTCATTTAAGATCTTTTGCTGCTGCAGAATTTCTAATCTTTCTTTTAGCTGCACTTTTTCAAAACTCTGTGCTCTGCTCTCTATTTCATATGGATGCAGGTCCTGATTTAATTCCTGTGCCTGATAGTCTTTTTGAAAAACAGCAAAAGCACTTTCTATTTCGCCCAACTGTTTGTTTTTAAGCAGCGCAAACGGAAAATCTTTTTTAGTATCATTAATATTGTATTTGTCGATTATACTTTTTAGTAAAAAAACATCTCTAAAGTCTGCTGTATTTTCTATAACAGCCAATACGCTGTTTTTACCAACCAATGTCTTGTCTTTTACCAAAACAGCCTCAATACGGCCTGAAGTCTTCGCTACAATTTTTTCTGGCGGAATATTCGTTGTAATTACAATTTCGGTTCTAACTACGTCTGGGTATTTTATAAACCAAGAAACAAAAAACAGCATCACAATAATACCAAATATTAGAACCGTGCCCCATCGTATCATCCAATGCGGTACTTTGGTTAAAATATCTTGTACTTCTTCGCTTCTTAATTCGAATGTTTCGTCTTCCATTATTAATTTCCTAATTGTAATTGATTTCTAACCAGTTCAAAATAATTTCCTTTTTGCTGCACTAAAGCAGAGTGATTCCCGATTTCAATAATTTTACCTTTATCCAGAACCACAATCTGATCGGCGTTCATGACCGTACTTAAGCGATGCGCAATAACAACAACGGTTTTGTTTTTAAAGAAAATATCCAGTTTCTGCATAATTTCTTTTTCATTGTTCGCATCTAATGCTGATGTTGCTTCATCAAAAAATATAATTTCAGGATTTTTGTAAATGGCTCTTGCGATTAATAAACGCTGTTTTTGCCCGGTACTCATCCCTAAACCTTCTGCACCGATTTTGGTGTTAAATCCCAACGGAAGACCGCTGATGTATTCTTTTATATTGGCAACATCTGACGCATAAACCAATCGTTCTTTATCGATCTTTTCGGCTCCAAAAGCAATATTATTAGCAATAGTGTCGCTAAAAATAAAGCCTTCCTGCATAACCGCCCCAATTGTCGAACGCCAAGCCCGCTGCGAAATGTTTTTGAGCTGTGCGTTACCAATTGTAATTTCTCCTGTTTCTGGCTCGTAAAACTTAAGCAGCAGCTTCATCAGAGTCGTTTTACCGCTGCCGCTTACCCCAACAATAGCGGTCACTTTATTAGCTGGAATTACTAGACTTAAATCTTCTAAGACCGGAATATCAGATCCTAAATAACGATAAGAGAGATTTTTAATTTCAATATCTGAATCATGCGGTATATCATTTGTTTGATTGGATTCCTGCTGTGTTTCGTCTTCTTTATCGTGAATTTCTGATAATCGCGCTAACGAAATTTTAGCATCCTGTAATTCGCGTACAAACTCAATAAGCTGGGTAATAGGCCCATTTAAACTCCCTACAATCGAACTAATCGCAAGCATGGTACCCAACGAAATAGAACCGTCTATTACAAGCTTGGCAGACAGAAAAATGATGAAAATATTTTTTAATTCGTTAATTACAGAAGAACCAATAGTCTGCGTCTGTTCTAAAATTAAACCTTTTATCGAAACTCTAAATAATCGTGCCTGAATGTATTCCCAGCCCCAGCGTTTTTGTTTCTCTGCATTGTGCAGTTTTATTTCCTGCATTCCGTTGATAAGCTCCATTACCTTGCTCTGCTCATTCGAAACCTCTGCAAAACGCTTATAATCCAGAACTTCCCTTCTTTTTAAAAATAATGTAATCCAGCCAAAATAGAATACACTTCCGGCAAAAAACACCAAAAATAACTGCAGGTTAAAATAAGCCAGAACACCGCCCATCACAAAAACATTGATGACAGAAAATAAGACATTAAGAGAAGAAGTTGTAAGGATTTTTTCGATTCGGCGATGATCGTTGATGCGCTGCATAATATCTCCCGTCATGCGGACATCAAAAAACGAAATCGGAAGATTCATCAATTTAATAAAGAAATCTGAAATCAGCGATATATTGATTCGGGTAGAAAGATGCAGTAAAATCCAACTTCTAATTAATTCTAAGCCCGTTCTTCCTGCAAAGACAAATAACATTGCAAAAAGTATAAGATAAATAAAATTTAAATTTTGATTCTGAATTCCAATATCGACAATACTTTGAGTCAAAAAAGGAAAAATAAGCTGCAGCAAACTCGACGCAAACAAACTAATGCCAAGCTGAATAAGAAACGATTTGTACCGCAGAACATACTGGGATAAAAAACGGAATCCCATACCGCTGTTTTCTTCCCGCTCAAAATCGGATTGAAAAAACTTTGGCGATGCTTCTATTAGAAGTGCAATACCTTCTTGAGTTGAATCGTCCGCATTGTTTCCGATCCAAAATTTAATAAATTCCTTCTTATTATATTCAATCAATCCAAAAGCAGGATCAGAGATATAAAAAGTATCTTTTTTGATTTGGTAAAGAACTACATAGTGATCTTTGTTCCAATGCAATATACATGGTAGTGGTGCTTCTTTTAGTCTTTCTACACTTAATTTTACACCCAGTGTTCTAAAACCAATTTTTTCGGCCGCATTACTCAGAAAAAGCAAATTACTCCCTTCGCGAGTAGTTTCGCTAATGTCTCTCAAATCCTGTATATTGATCGTTTTACCGTAATGCTTGGCAACAATTTTTAAACAAGTAGGGCCGCAGTCCTTATGATCAGCCTGTTTATAATGAATGAATTTTTTCAATTGATTTTTTGATTTATTCTAGAGCAATTTAAGAATAAAAAGTCTTGTTAAAACATTAAAAAAAACAGAGAAGATATAAATCTTCTCTGTCAAGTATTTAAAAACAATATTGCTAGTAATACAATTTCTTTAGGACATGGCACTGGTTAATCCTAACCAAATAAAAATTAACACAGCTGCCAACTCCTAAGAATCCCAACACCAATCATCAATGTTGAGAATTTGCTCAATGTTCCACGATCGAGCGCCTATACATTCAAAAAAAACATGACTAAATTCTAAATAAGGCTATATCGTATTACTTAAAAAAAGTTAAAAATTAACAACAAAGACGACCTGAATCACAAATACCCGGACTAGTATTTATCGGACAAGTTCCGCCTGGCGGTATCAAAATGCATCCTGCTTCTAGCGCATAAATCCAACATTCTGGAATGCCTCCTTTTATCGTTTTCTGCTCCATTTTACTGATGCTCTGAGCATTTTCCAGGTTTAAGATTTTCTTCAACATATTTAACACCTATTTTTAAACAGCAGCGGCGTATTTTCGCTTTTTACTATTTTAATAATCTAAATTAACAAGCATAATATTTATCAGTTACAGCTTTATCACAATTAAACTCTGGATAATCACCTCCTACTATATTTTTCTGCTCTGCTTTTGTAAGCTTTATTGTGTCTTTACCTCTAAGAATTTTTTCTAACATGTCTAATAATTTTTTTTATTATTAAAAACACTTCTCGGGCCGCACTCGAAACTTAGTTTTCTTTATTTAACAACTTCCGAAGTGGTTATTTGGCATACAGCTCCAATAAGCAGGAACCGATCCAAATTCTGTGCATCTTTTAGTTTTAAATCCTTCTTCACAAACTGACGAACTTCCATCAATTAATGTTTTTTTCTCATTTGCAGTCAATTCTACTGCTCCTTTCAATTTCAAAATACTCTTTAACATAATCGCAGGTTTTTGGGGTTTTGTTTCTATTTTTCAAACAGTCAAAACATCTGTTTATGCCTTTTAAGCTGTCTGCTCTAATACATGAATTTCCTCAGCATAATCATTCAAGAAATATTTAAGCTCATTTAATTCATATTCATTAGGAAACAGTCTTTCATTAACAATTTTAACTGGTGTGTAATTAAAATTATTCTTAGAACACCATTCGTATTGTTTCTGGATCTCCTGGCTTATCAACATACTAACAGAGTCAACATGCCATTTTTTTAACCATTTTTTTAATCCCATTTTTTTAATATACCAATCAGAAATTGCTTCTACCGTTTTGCCGGGAGTAGATCGATTTATTGTTAAAAGTCTTTCTACAACAGCTTTGTACGGATTATCGTTATTCTCTGGGTTTATATTAAATAAAACATTTAAATATATTTTATCCGGAAAACGCAGCACCAGCTCAAAAGCTTCTTGAAACGTTTTGTAACAATGACCACAGCTTGGACTTAATACGACAGAAAGTTTAACAACTGCATTTTTTTTACCAAAACTCAAACCTTTCAAGTCGTCTAATCCTTTTGCATGACTTATTTTTTTTGATAAAAAGTCTAACAAGGAATAGTTTCTTTTAAATTTCTTTAATTCTTTCAATGAACTTTCGTTATCCAGCATGTTTTTAATCATTCCTTTTACTACTGCCCAAATCGGGATCAAAAGCAATAATGAGAATACATAAGGAAATATGGTTCTTAAACTAAAGTCTAGTGTAAACATGTCTGACGAAAACCAAATAATGCTTTGTGTTAAGATCAAAAAAGAAACTACAAGACACATTACGCACCATTTTTGTATTTCGAATTTCTGAATCCAAATAGAACATACAATTATTGGGATCGACAATAAACTTAAAAATCCAACAAATACCGCAGAATTTAAGGGCTGTATCAAAATTGCAATGATACTGGCACTAAAAAAAAGCAGCGGTAAATCTGAAAAGTTTACCCATCTGTTTTCAACATCATCGTTAAAACTAATTACAGAATGACAAGAAGAGTTAGAACTTAAATTACAAAACTTAGATATTACGGTATTTTTTACGCCCCATTTTTCTTGAACAATAAACACGCTTACTATTAAGCCGATTATTGATGTTACTAAAAATGTAATTCCGAATGCATCATAATCATTATAGAAAAATGACAAACCGGTTACTAAAACCATTGGCAGAAAATATTTCAGCCAGCTGTATTCTGCTTTTAAATTGTCACGGGCAACCACATTATTAGGTTCGATCGCGACAATAACTCCATTCCAATCCAAAAGAAACTTTTCGTACGACATTTTTACATTTCCTTTTTTAGAAGTATTAATGCGGACAAAATTTTTAGCCTTTTCTACCAAGATCAGCTCTTCTTTAAAATAAGCCAAAAAATTAGACGGCAGATCCACTATCTGTTCTTTCGAAACTCGAACTGCAGCATTCTCTACAGAAAGCAAATCGAATGAATCTGTAATAGCAAATAAGCTTGGGTAATTTGGATGAGAAAGAAAAAGATCCTTGAACTCATTTTTTATCTCCGAGTACTTATTTATTTGAAGAAATTTTTGGACAAGTTTCAGCATCGTTTTCGATCGTTTTAAAATCATAATTACAATGCAAATATTGGAGTTTTTATTGATAAAAAATGCATGAACACATACATTTTATTAATTATACCACATACAATTTATAAATTATACCTACAATAGTAAGCTACACAATCTTTTGATTTACAAAGGATTGCACTGATTATTTTTTGGTAAAAAGCTGTAAAAGTGTAATTTCGATTAACGGTTTTCCTTTTTATCTAGTTTTGAACAAGTAATAATCGTAAAATCAAAAAACATGAAAAAGAGGCATTCCAAAACACAAGATTTTGATATAAAAAATAGTCCAAAAATGAGTTCTAAAAAGTGACTTTTAAGCTCAAAAAAAGAGTCTAAAAACACTCTAAAAAAACACCTGAAAAATGCAGATTGAGATTAAAAAAAAGAACAATTTTAAACTGTAAAAACATCTGTTTTTTAAAATTACCCGCCTTTTAAAAAGGAATATTCAGCGCGTAGAAAATAACTTTTACCTTTTTCTATCTACCCCAAAAAATAGAAAAACTAACCTGCAAAGTCTATTTGACTACTAATTATTTAGTCTTACAACTAAATTTTAACGATACAAAAATCAAAAAAAACTTCACGTCTAGAAGCAGAATTTTTATTGCAGGTTTTTTGTTAAAGCAGAAAAATCTGCTCAAAAATTACATCACTCTTGACGGAAAGATTATAAAATACCATCCAATCTCAATTAAAAATTAAAAAGATGAAAAGCACAAAATTAAAATTCAACGATTTCGAACTAGAGCAGCTTACAAAAGAACAACAAAAAGCAGTAAGAGGCGGTGACGGCGATACAGATCCTAAAAATGGCGGCGGCGGAAGCGGCAACACTGTTAATTATATAGTCAAAAAATAATAACACAATAAATATAAAATCCTATCAAAATGAAAAACACAAATTTAAGATGCAGTGATTTCGAATTAGAGCAAATTACAAAAGAACAACAAAAAGCAGTAAGAGGCGGTGATGGAGAAACTCCTCCAGTTGATCCTAAAAACGGCGGCGGCGGAAGTGGTAATGGAAAATAATTTCAATTTATAAAAAGAATAAAACCTAATAACTCAATTTAAAAACTACCAAATGAAAAATAGAAATTTAAAATTCAGCGATTTTCAATTAGAGCAGCTTACAAAAGAACAGCAAAAAACAGTAAGAGGCGGTGATGGTGAAACCCCTCCGGTTGATCCTAAAAATGGAGGCGGAGGCAGTGGAAATGGTTAATCTCTTTAAGTCTTAAGAATAATAAAATTTAAATACATATAAAAAACCTACAAAATGAAAAATACAAATTTAAAATTCAGCGATTTCCAATTAGAGCAGCTTACAAAAGAACAACAAAAAACAGTAAGAGGCGGTGACGGTGAAACCCCTCCGGTTGATCCTAAAAATGGCGGCGGAGGCAGTGGAAACGGAAAATAATTTTCAATTCATAAAAAACATTTACTAAATATAAAAACCTACAAAATGAAAAATTCAGATATTAAATTCAGTGATTTCGAATCTCAGCAAATGACGAAAGAACAGCAAAAAGCTGTAAGAGGCGGTGATGGAGAAACCCCTCCTGTTGATCCTAAAAACGGCGGCGGAGGCAGTGGAAATGGTTAATACAAAAACTTGAAACTTAAATATTACTCGCAAACTGGGCTGGAGATACTCCAGTCCTTTTGCGAAATGATTTCGCAAATGAAACCGCATTTTTAAACCCAACACTTTCTGCAATAGCCTGAGTAGAATATTTTCGATACAAATGATTGGTTATCATTTGATTAATTACATAATTAATTTTCAACTCATTGGTATATTCACCAAAAGATTTACCAAAACGTTTGTTAACTACATAAGATAAATAAGTGGTATTGGTTTTGATTTTTTTTGCCGCGTACGGTAAAGTAAAATCGGCATTTAAGTATTCTAATTTTTCTTCAAGTGCCAGTAATTTTTCTACAATCTTATCTTCTTTAGCTTCGTCAATACTTAAATTAGCATTTTCCTTTTTAAGCTGTACTTCTTCGAGTTCAGGAACTATAATTTCTTCTGGTATTTGTACTTGTTCTTTTTCGATTTCTTTTTTCTCTAAGTTGGCTTTAAACTCTTCGATCAAAGCATTCATTTTCTTGTGGGCTTTGTTTTTGTCCCTGATATTTTTGATCAAGAAAAACACAATTCCGATAACAAGAATCACATAAAATATCTTTAACGCCTTATTCCAAAATACTTCGTATTTGTATTTTTCCCGAACGCTAATCATCTCTTCACTAAGATTTGCAGTTCCTAATTGATAATTAACTTCAAGCGCTTCGTCTCTAAGATCACCTTCGTAATTCTCATAAGAATCCAGGTATAACTTGGAATGTTTATAGGCTAATTCAGGTTCGTTTTTAATGCTGTAAATTTTAGCCTGAATAAAATTAGATCTAAAATAGCTGTTATCAATTGTTTTGTTCTTAGCCAGTACAGAGTCTACCTTTTTTAAGAAAATAAGGGCTTTATCGTATTTTTTTTGATCATAATAAAGGTCTCCTAAATTATAACTGGCTATCTGAAAATAAATTTCATTATTAGTCTGCTTGGCATAAATTGCAATATCGTAATAGATCTTTTCGGCATTTGCAAAATCTTTTTTAACCAAATAAATATTGCCCAGACTAAGCTTGGCATTCATTTTATTATCAATAAAATTTTGAGAATAGGTAATTGATTTTTTGTAAAAATATTCAGCAGAATCTAACAAATCGCTCCGCTTTCGATTTTTCATATAATAAGCTTCGTAAGAGTTTCCTAAGTTATTATTTATGTTGCTCTTACTGTTTTGAAACTGATCTCTGTCGTATAAATTTTCGTTTTTATCCAGAAAATCATTGTTCTGTCTGAGGTATTTGATCGAAAGCTCGTAATTTCCAACTTGTTCATTGACTAATGCAATGTTGCTTTTAAACTTTACAATTTGAATGATATCGTTAATCTTAGTCGACAACCGAATTCCTTCCTGATAATTGGTTAAGGCTTTACTAAAATTTCTTCTTTTCCATTCTGCCAGTCCCCGATAATTATACAGATAAGACCTTAGTTTAATTTTTTGATCCGATTCTGGCATTTTTTCCCAATATTGCAATGCAATTGGGTACAACTCTTCAGATTTGGCTTTATTGTTTTTTAATTGATACAAATAAGAGGCGGCACCATAAGCAAAAGCCTGGTGTTCTGGATTTTTAGACTGCTGTAATTGACGGACATATTTGAGTCCCTCGTCAAAATCTCCGTTAATACTGAATCGAATTTTACTTTGTATTGCTATAAACTCCTGTTCTGTAAACTCTTTTTTGGGTTGAGCAGCGGTGGTATAAAACAATAGTAAAAATGTAAAAGAGATGATCAGCCTCATTTAGTGTGTTTTTGGAATTCAAAAATAGTTCATAAATTATCAATAAACTACAAATAATTTGCCAATTCCCTAATAATTTTATTTTTACGATATAAAAATATAACAAATAAGCTTTGATTTGTTATATTTTTATTCAGTAAATTTGTTTTCTTAAAAACTATAAACATGAAACCAGACTTATTTCAATCGCCAGATTACTATAACTTAGACGATTTGCTAACAGACGAACACAAATTGGTTCGCGAATCTGCACGTGCGTGGGTCAAAAGAGAAGTTTCTCCAATAATAGAAGAATATGCTCAAAAAGCCGAATTCCCAAAACAAATAATAAAAGGATTAGGCGAAATTGGCGGTTTCGGTCCCTATATTCCGGTAGAATACGGCGGTGCAGGTTTAGACCAAATCTCATATGGTTTGATCATGCAGGAAATCGAACGCGGTGATTCTGGTGTAAGATCTACTTCGTCTGTACAATCTTCTTTGGTAATGTACCCTATTTGGAAATACGGAAACGAAGAACAACGCATGAAATACCTGCCAAAACTGGCAACAGGAGAATTTATCGGTTGTTTTGGTTTAACAGAGCCTGATCACGGTTCTGATCCTGGAAGCATGATTACCAATTTTAAAGATATGGGCGATCATTATCTTTTAAATGGTGCAAAAATGTGGATTTCTAATGCGCCTTTTGCAGATATTGCTGTCGTTTGGGCAAAAAATGAAGAAGGCAGAATTCATGGTTTAATTGTAGAACGCGGTATGGAGGGTTTTTCTACTCCAGAAACACATAATAAATGGTCGCTGCGTGCCTCTGCAACGGGCGAATTGATTTTTGATAACGTAAAAGTGCCTAAAGAAAACCTGCTGCCAAACAAATCTGGACTTGGAGCTCCGCTTGGATGCTTAGATTCTGCTCGCTACGGAATTGCCTGGGGTGCAATCGGTGCAGCTATGGATTGCTACGATACTGCTTTGCGTTATGCCAAAGAAAGAATTCAGTTTGGAAAACCAATTGGAGGAACACAATTGCAGCAGAAAAAATTAGCCGAAATGATCACCGAAATTACCAAAGCACAATTGCTAACTTGGCGTTTAGGTGTTTTAAGAAACGAAGGAAAAGCTACTACAGCACAAATTTCTATGGCAAAACGCAACAATGTAGACATGGCCATACACATTGCGCGTGAAGCTAGACAAATGCTTGGCGGAATGGGAATCACCGGCGAATACTCTATTATGCGCCATATGATGAACCTCGAAAGTGTGATTACTTATGAAGGCACTCATGACATTCATTTATTGATAACTGGTTTGGATGTAACTGGAATTCCAGCATTTAAATAACAAATAATTATTAAAATATACACAAAATCAATACTAAAAGCTTCTTCTAACCGAGAAGCTTTTTATCTTTGCACCAAAATTTCCAAAAATGAATATCGAAACGATAAACAAAAGTATCCAAACTCAAAAAGACCAGCTTTTAAATCATTCATTATACAATAAAATTCAGAGCATAGACGATTTACACTGTTTCTTAGAAACACACGTTTTTGCCGTTTGGGATTTTATGTCACTTTTAAAAGCCTTACAAGCCAAACTTACCTGTACTACAACGCCTTGGTTTGCTACCAAAAATCCGGGAACCCGATATTTAATCAACGAAATTGTACTTGCAGAAGAAACTGATTTGACCCTTGACGGAAGAAGACAAAGCCATTACGAGATGTATTTGGAGGCAATGGAAGATTGCGGTGCTGATACCACCGGAATTTTAAAATTCTTATCAGAAGTAACTTCACTGCAAAATATATTTGTGGCTATCAAGCAAAGTTCATTACACCCAAACGTAAAAGCCTTTTTAGACTTTACTTTTAGAGTAATAGAAGAAGGAAAACCACACGAGATTGCAGCGGCTTTTACCTTTGGAAGAGAAGACTTGATTCCGAGCATGTTTACTGAAATCCTTAAAAACTTCCAGAAAAACCTGCCAGAAACCGACTTGGCCAAATTATTATATTATTTTGAACGACACATAGAACTCGACGCCGACGAACACGGACCAATGGCGATGCAGATGATTGACGAATTATGTGAAAATGATGCTCTAAAATGGAAAGAAGTAGAAGAAGTTTCTATTTTGGCTCTTGAAAAAAGAATTGCACTTTGGAACGCCATCGAAGAAGAAATCCTTCTAAAAACAGAAATGGTTTAAAAATCCAAAACATCATATTTAACGTAACTATTTGTTTAAAGAGTCCCAATCTAATTTAAACGAATTATGAAACCACATTTTAAACAAATAGTTACCATTATACTTTCTATATTTCTTCTGAGCTGCAGCTCATCCGAAGAATCCGCCCCTACTGCTGCTCCACCGCCAGTTGTAAATCCGCCGGTTACAAATCCGAATCTTCCCATTCCCAGCACTATAAATTATTTAGCTTTGGGAGACAGTTATACAATTGGTCAGAGTGTCTGCGAAACCTGTCGTTTTCCAGAGCAGCTTAAACAAAGTCTCGTAAGTATGTATGCAAGTACCATTTCGCTAAAAATAATTGCTACAACAGGCTGGACAACAACCAATTTACTTTCGGCCATTAACACCCAAAATCCAGACTCCAATTACGATTTGGTAACGCTTTTAATCGGAGTGAACAATCAATATCAACATCGAAATTTTTCTGTTTACGAAAAAGAATTTCCAGAATTGGTAAACAAGGCTATTAAGCTTGCTAAAGGTGACGCAAAAAATGTTGTGGTTATTTCGATTCCAGATTATGCTTACACACCATATGGAAAAAGTGTAGCTGGCGATCAAAGCGCTATGATTTCTACCGAAATAGATCAATACAATTCTTTTGCCGAGAAATACTGCAACAACAATAATATTGTTTTTGTAAACATTACAGACATTACGCGACAAGGTTTAAGCAATCCAAATCTTGTAGCTTCAGATGGACTACATCCTTCGCAGCTTGCTTACAAAATGTTTGTTGATCGCATGATGCCAAAGGTAAAAATCGCTTTACAGGAGTAATATTTTGATTTTTAGGAGCAGAGCATTCATTTTCAAAACACCTCTATTCCCGCTATACACTATATCTCTATTGGTCTCGTTAAAGAAACGAGACCAATAGAGGATATCGTTTCTATCGGGGCTAGATTAGAAATTAAAAGTTTTTCAAGGAAAATATCCCTAATTTTGCTAAACTCATAATTATTTGCAAATGACATTCAATTGCATTCAAAATCAATTATAGTCATGCAGGTTTCACCATCAAAAGAATTATCACCTTATATCAAACATTACCTTTTTTTAGATAATGCAGAAACCGCTGTCCAAAAGTTTCGTTTGTTTTCTGATGGTAATACTGGTCTTGTCTTTTCTGTAAAAAGTAAGCTCATATCTAAAATCGGAGAAGTAAAAGATTATTTACCTGCTTCCTTTTTGTATGGACAGCTTAACGGTTTTAAAGATCTTTATTCTGAGAATGAAATAACATTACTAATTGTCGTTTTTCAACCCAACGGGATCCATCAATTACTAGGAATTCCTGCCCATGAATTCCACGACGCTATTATTCCTGTAGAAGAGGTCTTTGACCAAAAAATTGCTGTACTGCAAGAAAAATTATCAGAACAAAATAATCAGGCTCGTGTGGCTCTTTTAAATCATTTTTTCAGGTCAATAATGGCCGCAAAACCTTCTTCAAACCAGTTCCTAATAGACAGTTCCTTAAATTTTATTATGGCTCATAAAGGGCTCTTTTCTATAAAACAATTGGTTGAATATACCGGTTACACCGAAAGGCATCTAGAAAGAAAATTCAAAGAATGCATTGGACTAAATCCTAAAAAATTCGGGAACATTATACGACTCCATCATTTCTTGAAATTACTAAAAAACAAACCTGACGACACCAATCTAACCACAATTTGTTATGATGCAGGATTTTCAGACCAGTCGCATTTAATAAAAGAATTTAGAAAACATACTGGAATAACTCCAACAGAATATGTCTATACCACAGGGAAACTAACCAATAATCTTATCAAAAGATTTCCTGCATCAACATTCTAAAATGTCGGTTTTGTACAATTTATAACGTATTGCTCACCCTAATTTTGCCCATAATTAAGAGTGAACAATATGAAAAATCTAAAAATAGCTGCAGCTCAATTTGAAAATAAAAGCGGCGATAAAAATTATAATTTGTCTGTAATTGAGAAGCTTTCGAAAAAGGCCTCTGAAGAAGGCTGTGATGTAATTTCGTTTCACGAATGCTCAATAACGGGATATACATTTGCGAGAAATCTATCAAAAGAACAAATGTTAGACTTGGCAGAATTAATTCCGAGCGGGGAAAGCATTTTAAAATTGACGGAAATTGCCCAAAATAACAACATCGTAATATTGGCTGGACTTTTTGAGAAAGATGAAAATGATGATTTATTCAAAGCCTACGTATGCGTTGACAAAAATGGTTTAGTGGCCAAATACCGCAAATTACATCCTTTTATAAATCCATATTTAACCGCTGGAGATCGTTACTGTATTTTTGAAATTGAAGGATGGAAATGCGGCATCTTAATTTGTTACGACAATAATATTATAGAAAATGTCCGCGCCACCAAACTTCTGGGAGCCGATATTATTTTTATGCCTCACGTAACAATGTGCACGCCTTCTACGCGGCCTGGTGCTGGTTTTGTTGCTCCGCAGCTTTGGGAAAACCGAGAAGCAGATCCCACTTCGTTACGATTAGAATTTGATGGTATGAAAGGCCGAGACTGGCTCATGAAATGGCTTCCGGCAAGAGCTTATGACAATGCTGTTTATACCGTATTTTCAAACCCGATTGGTATGGATGATGACCAGCTCAAAAATGGCTGTTCTATGATTATTGATCCATTTGGAGATGTATTGGCAGAATGCAGAACTTTTGATGATTCTTTTGCAGCAGCCATAATTACTCCCGAGAAATGCATTCAGGCAGGAGGAAACCGTTATATAAAAGCTAGAAGACCAGAATTGTACAAGGATATTATTGGACAAGATCACCATTCTGAACAAAATGTCGTTTGGTTAAACTCTGATCAAAAAACATAAATTAAACGTTTCATCTTCTTAAGACTTACCGGAACACTACAAAGAAGGTTCTTTTTAGTTTGTTTGAGATTAAGCTGTACACTTTATTTCTTCGATTTCCATATAAAACCATCCAGCAGGTAATGCGTAAATTGAGGAACAGTTAACAGCGGCACCAAGAAAATCTGCCAAGCCGAAAAATCAAAACTGCTTACGCTGATATTTTCATTCCAAACAAAAAACTCCCAAAGAAATTCCTCCGAAAAGGCAATCAATAACAGAATTCCGATGTAAATTAAAATACCTTGATATTGTTTCAAATACGATAAATTCCCCAATTCTTTTTCTGATTTTCCGTCAATCTCTCTAAAGTAAACTAAAGCCATATACGGAATTCCGTGCGAAACGACATTCAATAAAGTAAAAATCAGATCGTCATTAAAATAAACAATGCCGAAATACCACGAAAGCGCCGTTCCCAGAATAATACTGTTTTTCGGAATATTAAAAAATCGGTTTTTAATAGATTGAAATGCAGTATAAATCAAATATAAAACCATAATCCCGACGTAAACCCAAAAGAGCAACTCGAGAATCGATTTATTCTGAAATTTAAAAAACTCATCTTCTACAAACCAGTTAAACTTTCGCTTAGACGAAAAAAACCAATACAACATTGGATATCCCGTTGAGGCATAAATCGCAAGATTATCAATCCAGACCGAAAGGGTTGTTTTTTGCTCTTTTCTGGCATACAATCTCATGAAACCATATTGCTGCCTGATGAAATGGTAAACAGCCACATAAGCTAAAAATGACCAAAAAACCAGACTGCCAAAAGAGAAAAGAACAATTCCGATAAGGAAACAAATAATAGGCAGTACAATCAATCTTTGTTTTTGTTTCTTAAATTCATCTGCAACAAAATAAGTTTTAAATAAAGTCGCGTAAACGTGCGCAACATCAATAAAAACAATTAAAAAAAGCCAGGTATAAAAAGAGTATTCATTTTCGATTTCAGTAATGTAATCCTGAAAAAGAAAAATCAAAGCCAGCACCAAAAAAGATGGCCCGATAATAAATGCCAGATCTGTTTTGGCTTTATGAATCCAAGGTTGTTCCATCTAAAATCTGGTTTACTGCATTAATTCCTTGATGAAAAGCTTCTTCAAAAATCGAAATTCCTGATAAATCGCTGTGCGCAAAATATATTTTTTGCGCTATATTTTGTTTTGCTTTTTGTTTTGCTTCGCCAAAAATAAATCCTGGCGCGGGCGAAATCATTCCGTGGCCTAACAGAAATATTTCGATTTCTTCAGTAACTTCCTCGATATCCGGATGCGCGATTTTTAAGTCATTCAACACAAATTGTTTCCAGTACTCTTGGTCTCTTTTATAAATTTCTTTTCGTATTTTCTTGAGATCTCCAGACGAGAAACTATGATAATAGGTAATGACTTTTTTGTCCTGAACCTGCTGCAATGTCTGATGCTGATCGTACACATAACCTAAACCTTTGGCATCATAAATTACATTGTCCCAAGCAAGCGGAAAACTGTAATTATCCTCCAAATCACTTACCGTTAAAGTTGCCAAAAGCCACGGTGTGTATTGAAATTCTTTAGTAAATCCTTTTCGGTCTTTCAGCAGATATTGGTTTACAAACTGCGGTGAACTCATAATTACTTTATCGGCAATTATTTCTACCGAAGTTTTAGAAACGTCGTCAAAAGCTTTTGCGATTACTTTATCATTTTCAATTTTAACCTCATAAACCAAATGATTTTTCAAGGTTTTATCTGTTGTATATTTTTGTAAATGATGTGCTAATTTTGCGTTTCCTTCTGGCCAGGTCAAAACGCTGTCATTTTTTTCTGCTGCAATATCTTGTTTTCTTCCGGCAAAATAATGAATCCCGGCCCAAGCAGAAACATAATCGATTCCCAAACCGAAATCGTCTTTACAGCAATAATCGATATAATTAAATAAAGGCACGGACGAAAAATGATGCTCTTCAAACCATTGTTTCATGGTAATTTTGTCCAAGGCTCGTGTTTCTTCGTCACTCGAAGAAAGATAAAGCGGAATATCAAATAAATATTTTTCATCTGCTCCTTTTGCTTTTCTAAAAACATCCATTTTCTGAAAGAATTTTTGAAATTCTAAATTGTCTAAAGTAGAATTTCCTTCTTTCGGCACTACGCCTTCCTGCCAGTTATTGCGGTAAAACAAACGTTCGTCTGGTGCAAAAGTCAATTGAAGTTCATCAAAAACAGGATAACCTTGAGAGTCGTATTCTAAAATGATCTTTTCTTCTTCCAGAAATTGCAGTAATTCTTTGTCATTTTTATTGGGCAATGGCAGATAATGCGCTCCCAAAGGATATTTGGAATATTTGTTTTCTCCGTTTGAAGAATTTCCTCCCAAATGATTTTCTAATTCTATGACCAAAAAATCCGTAATTCCTTTTTTATGAAACTGACGCGCTGCGCTTAAACCCGAAATTCCTCCCCCGACAATTAAATACGGGATTTCAATTTGTTTACTTGGTTCTGGAAAATCTTTGATCCACAAACGATGTCCGAGCAGATGTTTGGTTCCTGATAACCGAATCATAAGCACGGCAATTTTATCTGAACAAAACTGCAGAAACGGAACCGTAAGCAAAGCTGCACCGACTATTTTTATAAAACTCCTTCTGGAATTATTGCAGTTTTCCCCACTCTTCATCAAAATAGCGTACTAAAATCTGGTTGTCTAATCGATTGATTTCTATTTGGTTTGAAATCATATCGTTTGTAAAATAATTGAATCTGTCAAACTGATAATTGTAAAATCTCAGTTTTTCGGCTTTTCTGTTTACGGTGTTAAAAGTAGTTCCAAAACCGTTTATGGCAATGGTATACCCCCATTCTCCAAAAGACGGAACATAAGCATGATAAGCGTCTACCTGCGGAAAAACCTGCATTACGGTTTTATTGATACACCAAAAAGATTTTGGCGCAAAATAGGGCGAAGTGGTTTGTATTACCAAAGCCGCATCGGGTTTTAAAATGGTTTTTATGGTTTGATAAAAATTTAGAGAATACAATTTCCCTAAACTGTAATTGGACGGATCCGGAAAATCGATTATTACAGCATCAAATTGTTCTTTACAGTTTTTTGCCCAAATATACGCGTCTGTATTAACTACAATAACTTTTGAATTGTTGAGCGAATTTTTATTAAAATCGGTTAAAACCTTATTGGTTTTAAAAAGCTTGGTCATTCCTTCATCAAGATCGACCAAAGTTACTTTCTCAACGTCTTTGTACTTTAATATTTCGCGTACAGCAAGACCGTCTCCGCCGCCCAGAACCAAAACATTTTTAACGCTTTTTGAAATAGACATAACAGGATGCACCAAAGCTTCGTGATAGCGGTATTCGTCTGCAGAACTAAACTGGAGGTTGTTGTTTAAATAAAGCCTGTAATCGCTTTTATTATGCGTTAAAACGATACGCTGATACGGAGTCGAATTGGTATAGATGATATTTTCTCCGTATAATTTTCCTTCTGAATAGGCCAGAATAGCATCCGAAAAAATAAAAACAACCAGCAGTAATAGAAAAGAAAAAATGGCTTTTGTTTTTAATATATACGCTTTTTTTAATTCTGTTTTTAATATAAAACAAAGCGCAATTGCAATGCTTACATTGATCATTCCGAAGAACAGCGAGGTTCCCATAATTCCTAATTTCGGAACCAATACGAGCGGAAACAAAATCGAGGCCAATAAAGCGCCGATATAATCAAACGTAAAAACATTGGAAACCAAATCTTTGAACTCAACCCTGTCTTTTAGAATATTCATTAAAAGCGGAATTTCGAGTCCGACCAAAAAACCGGTTACAAAAACAAATAAATATAAAATGAATTGAAAAGAACCTACACTTTCAAACAATAAAAACAAAATGACTGAACTGAGACCGCCAATGAGCCCCACCAGAATTTCGATTTCTACAAAAGTGTTCAGCAGGTTTTTATGAAAAAACTTGGAGAAAAAAGAGCCAATACCCATAGAAAACAGGTAGACGCCGATAATAAATGAAAATTGCTTTACCGAATCGCCCAGTAAATAACTTGCCAGAGTTCCCGCAACCAATTCGTAAATAAGGCCGCAGGTAGCAATGATAAATACCGCAAACAGTAAAAGAAATTCAAACCTAAGAAACTTTTTACCCATGAATTGCGGCACTAATAATCATGGAGATCCCAATGATAAACGCTCCCAAAACGATTGCAACAGCAACATTATTTTTTTCTACCACTTCTTTCCAAGTGTTTTCGGGTGTCAGTTTTTCGATGATAAAGTAACCAATCAATAAAATAATTATTCCTAAAATAGAATAAATGATTGAATTAACTATTGGCTGTGCGTGTATTAGTTCCATAGTGATACGTTTTATTATTTATGATAAAAATGATTTCTTGAGTTGTAAATTCTTGAATTATGGCTTCTTGGTGTGCTGTATTTTTCTGTTGTCTCGCAGTCGCAAATTCGGTTTCCTGCCAAAGCAAAATAAAAATAAACTCCAACACAAAAAAATCCAATTAGGAGAGGAGCTTTATTATTAATTATAAAATCAGTTATTTTACTCATGGTATTTTATTCAGAATAAGGAGAATAAGAACTGTCCGACCAGCGGCTTTTTTCAAAACTATATTTAAAGAAATAGATAACGGCAAAAACAACAATCATAAAAATAGTTACAAACCAGGCATTTCGACTCGAAGGCTGGTTCCAGGTTGCACTTATCTGCATTTCGTTGTTTGCCAGATCCTCAGGCGCTTTCATCGGCGTTATTACCAAGTGGTATTTGCCGCCTTTTACACCGCAGATATTAAATTTTTCTTGTTTACTGCCTTCATTCCAATATTCGCCGTCAGTGTAGCCGCTATAATATTCGATATCTTTATTGGCGTAGATTTCGTCACTCGTATCTTCGTTGATCAAAGCGATATTTACATTAGCCCAGGAATTGTCTACGCTAGACGAAACTTCAACTGTAAGCGGCGCCGAAGCCCCATTTAAAACAAAAGACGCGCTTGTGATTGCTTTATTATCAAATTCGGTAAATCGAATTATATCCGAGAAAACTTTTTGTTCTGTCTGATCTTTGTAAAGCAGCCAATCGGCCGTAAAGATAAACAAGGCAAAAAAACAGAAAATCAAGCCCGTATTTCGAACATTATACCTAAAAGGCTGAATCATATTCACCCCAAACTGATACGGAATTGTGGTCTTTTTAAATGCTTTTTTTATGACCTCTTTCTTAACATATTCACCATAAAAAGCCGTTTCGATCCCTTTCACCCTTTCGACCGAAATCAGATAAGGCGGTTTTATGTATTCTACTAAATGAATGAATTTTTCAGAAAGCTCAAAATCAAAAAATCCCTCGGCGCTTATGATCTTGGCATCAGAAAATTCAAAAATATTATAATCTTCATTATTATGTTCCAGAATCAAAGGATGTTTCTGCACCTCAAAAATCTCTTCCATCTGGGTAAGCATCATCCAATGTCCGCTGGAAAGAGAGAGGTACAAAAATTCTTTTGCCTCGTTCTGCAGGATAAACTCTGTCCAGGTATAATCTGGGTGGACATTTTTTCTTAAAATTCCCGTTACTTTATAGTTACTGCCTTTTAAGAAACCTACATCTCCTATTTGCAACGGATAATTTTGTCCTGTTGTTTTATACTGTGATTTCTTTAGGAACTTTCCGTTTTGATCAGCCTCATAAACGCTGTGACAATTGGGACAAGCAAAATTGACTACTTCAAAACCAACCTCTAACTCGGTTTCTGTATTACAGATGTAACAAGGAATCTTCATATCTTATCGGTTAATTTCAAAATCTTTAATAATTACAGCTTCAAAATACGCCACGTAATCGGCCATTACAGCACGTACTTTGTCCGAATTGTCCTGAAGATAATTGCACAAGTAAACGTCTAATGTAAGCTGATTGTATTCTGGCCAGGTGTGTATACAAATATGGGATTCTTTAAGACAGAATGAGATCGTAAAACTTTGGTTTTCGAAATCGTGTACTACGGCCCCAACCTTCTCCAATTCGTACTTTTCTAAAATGGAATGTGTTACAGCAACGAAACCTGCACTGTTGGTGAGTTTTGATATTTCGTCTACATGTAAGGTTACCAGTTTATGCAGTCCTGGCGAATAAGGGGGTAAATCCATCAAATTAGTTATATAACAGCAGTGCCAAATATATAATAATTTCTCTAATAAAATAATGTGAAAATGTATTTTGAATATACTTTTTTGAACTCACGAACTGGGACTACACATTTGTATTTTTTAAGTTTTTTTAAGTTGCAGCAATGCAATTTCAAAATATCTTTTGGTTTTTTAAGCCTAAAAACCGCTGCCAAACCTCTCTTTTATAAAAACAAAAAATCCGGCAAACACCGGATTTCAAAGCTTCAATTATCTGGCTTCCCAAAAACAGCGTTTTGGCGAAACTATTAATCCTTCTTCTTTTAATTTTTTCATCGCTTTGTCTACTTCTTTGCGATCTAATTTTGTTAATTCCACTACCTTTCCTGCATTTACGGGCGCAGCTGCTTTTTTAATAGCCTCTAATACCTGATCTGTTGTTTCCATTTTTTCGATATAATTATAAAGCTTCAAAAATAGTAAATATTTTCTTATAATTGTATTTGTGAATATTTCTACGGAATCAATACAATTTTATACTTAAAGCTGACTTTATTATTCTTTTTAAATAATCAGATGTAAACCGTATTTTTGTTCTAAATAATGAAAAGCGTATCTTACAAAATTGATCTCGTTTTTTTACCAAAGCACATTATACCTCAACAATTTTAAATATCTTTGAATCATGAGCACTACAGCAAAACCATATCACATAGGACGCAAAATCAGTCGCATTCGTGAACTGAAAGACATGAAGCAAGAAGCTTTGGCACAAGCTTTAGGAACAAATCAACAAGCAGTGTCTGTTATTGAAAACAGTGAAACTATCGACGAAGAAAAACTAGAAGCTGTTGCAAAAGCACTTGGAGTAACCGTAGAAGCAATTAAAAATTTTTCTGAAGAAGCAGTGTTTAATTATTTCAATAACATTTACGATAATGACTTTAGCCATAGTAATGGTGCTATTCAATCGAATCAATGTACTTTCAATCCATTAGATAAATTGATTGAAGTTTATGAGGAAAAAGAAAAACTTTACGAACGTTTACTACAGGCTGAAAAGGATAAAAATGAATATTTGGAGAAGTTGTTGAATGGGAAATAGGTTATAATATTAATCCTGTACGGGCACGAGCGAGACGCTCGCGTTAGCAGGTGAATCTGAAAAAAAACTTTAAAAAAAAATTGATTAGTATTATCAATCTGTTTGACCTTTAATATAAATGTAATTAATCTTTCCCGACCCATTATCAAAAAAATTAATCTCTAGTATGTTATTAATGTTTTTCCATCTAATAACATTATTTGGACTGTTAAAATCTGGATTAGCACTCTTTAAACCTAATAATTCAATTGCGTCAACTGTCGTTTCAAAATTTGAAACATCATAAATGGTAATCCAATCGGCTTTATCATTTATAAATACAACTTCGTATTTACCTGATTTATAAATTAATTTATCGCAGCCTTTGTCTGCACAAGGTGTATTTGACGGTTTTACTTTTTCTATATTTTCAGGTTTGCCCAAAACTTTTTCAACTGTTGTTTTGTCTTTCCCTACAATACTTAAAACATCAATAATTAATTCTTTTTTTGGAGTTTCCAGATTTTCATTAGAAACATTTTCGACTTGATTTTTCTTAGAATTATCACAAGCCGAAATTATAAAAAGCAACAATAAAAGTGAGATTGATTTTTTCATTTTATATTTTTTTGATTACTATAATCAAATTTATAATAAGAATAAGAATAAATATATAATTTACTGTTAGCCCTAATTGAGCACAAAAAATATTATTCACAAATCTTGCAGAGATTTAAAAGATGAAATTTTTAATGTATTTGAAGGTAAAAATAAAATCATTATTAAAAACAAATTTGCTAAAAAAATAAGGTTAAGTAATAAATCATTACGAGGTAGATATATAATTATAACTAACAATTGACTTTCATGATTAATACTAAAACCTTCACTTGACATTAATTTCAAAAATCAACACTTTAAAAATAAAGTAATTAGAAAGTTACAAAAAAGGTAAATAGTAACCTTTTATTTAATAAAAAAATGTTAATTTTAATTTAATATTTAACTTAACCTATTTGCTTATGAAATTAAAAAAACTACTATTATTTATTATCTGTTGTAATTGGCCACTTTTTAGTCAGGAAACTTGCGGTACTCCAGATAGCAAAACAGTTGAAAAAGTATCTGAAACTTTTTCACAACGAGTTATAGACGAATCTCCATTCCCTATTTGCGTGAATGTTTACTTTCATATTTTACGTACTAACGCAGGTACTGGCGGCATCTCTGTAAATCAATTAGATAATATTATAAATAATTTAAATCGAAGATTTAATACACATAGTATTCATTTTGTAAATACAGGATACGATTTTATAAATAGTACAGCGTATCAAAATATCGATAACTCGGGTGAAGCTTCAAGTCTTTCTCAAACAAATGCAGTATCAAACGCCTTAAATTATTATATCGTAGAAACTTTATGGAATGAACCTGAAGGCACCGTTGCTGGAACTTCGATAAATATACCTTCTACTAGATTAGTTATAAGACGAGACGCAGTACTTTCAGAAACTTCTTCTCATGAAGTAGGTCATTGTTTTAATTTGAAACACACCTTTCAAGGTACTAAAAGTGGGACAAATGGCTGTGCTGAGGCTATAAATGGATCTAATTGCAGTTCATGTGGCGATTCTGTATGTGATACGCCTGCTGATGCTGATGTAGGGCCATCTCAAGGATATAATCCTGATATGCTAAACATTATGTCATATTACTTTCTTAGAAATCATTTTACTCCAGAACAAGCTTTCAGAATGAGGGTAGCACTAAATACCAATCCTACATTATCAAGTCTAAAAGGTACAAGTTGTTCTATTCCTAAAATTACTGGAGCCAGTTTAATGTGCAGTGACTCTGGAGGGATTACTTATACTCTTGAAAATGGTGGAATTTATGTTTCATGGCAAACTTCACCAAATCTTACAATTGTATCTTCAAATAATACTTCAATTACTGTTAAACCATTAGACACAAGTGTAAATGAGGCTGCTTACATTAAAGCTGTTTTACCTTATCAAACATTAACAACTAATATTTGGGTAGGAGTTCCTCGCGTCGATTATCAACCTAATGATAATCTCTCAATGTGTAGAGCTGGAGATACTGTAGGGAATAATGTTTTTACTCCTACAATACAGGGCGGCGATCAAACAACGGTATGGGAAGCACAGAGTATAACAAATAATCATTATTTACTTTTACAGGGAAATGAGGCTTGGATTTCCTTAATGTTTGAAGCTCCCTTTAATTATCTTGCTTTTCAAATAAGAGCATCAAATAGCTGCGGATTCTCACCTTGGTTACAATATTATATTGCAATCATTCCGAATTGTAACGATGGCGGAGGATCAAGTTTCTTATTATACCCTAATCCTGTTTCTTCTACGATAACAATTCAAAACAGTTCAGATAATCTCTATTCTTTAGACAAGTTTAGTGATAATATTTTAGAGATTAATTTATATGATCAGAATGGAATTTTAAAAATTCAAAAAAAATCAGGTAATCTCTCTGAATTAGATATGTCAGATATTAAAAAAGGCCACTATTTTATTCAAATAGTGACTAAGGCAAATAAAGAAACACATCAAATTATCAAAAACTAGAATAAAAAAAAGGGTGCATATTAAATTAAAATATACACCCTTTTTAAATTTTCAGCAGAAAGGAAGGGATTCGAACCCTCGATACAGTTACCCATATACTAGCTTTCCAGGCTAGCTCCTTAAACCACTCGGACACCTTTCTATTTTGGTCTGCAAAGAACACAAAAAAAATCGAGTTTACAAAAGTAAATTCAAGATTACTTAAATGCTTTTCTTAAACTCTTCCATAAAAAGTTTTACTGCTTTTTTCTGATAACCGCCAATCGTGAGCATAAAGGCTTCTCGTTTTGTGGCAACACCTGTAATTTGTATCGCTTTTAATTGATCCCAGCCTTTGAGGGCTTTTTCGGCGACAATAGTAGACCAGTCGCTGTTTTCTACCATTTGTAATAAGGCATGAATGGAATGCAGTTCGATCGAAATCTTGGGTTTCATATTAAACTTCTGGAATAATTCTTCGACAAATTCTCTGGAGTTTGAACCTTTTCCCGGAAGAATCAACGGAATTTCTTCTATTTTCTTAAACGCAATTTTTTCTAAACCTGCCAAAGCATGATTTTTAGAAACGGCCATTACCATATTAGAAGTAAACAAAGGCACTTTCTGAATTGGATTTTCTATTGCATGCGACGGAATTACCAAAACCACATCAACATCATTATTGATTAGTTTTTGTTCCAGCGATTCTGTCGTTCCGTATTCTACGATAATTTTTAGGTTCTGATATCTTTTGGCAAAAGTGTTGACAATGGGCAGAATCAAAAGCCCGAAAATGTAAGTCACGCCTATTCGGAGTTCGCCGCCAATCATCTCGTTCAAATCGACAATTGCTTGTTTTCCGTTTTCTATATTTTCGATTACTTTTTTGGCATGAATTAGAAAAACAGAACCAGCCTCGGTCAATTGTACTTTCTTGCCGATTCTTTTAAATAAGGGCATTCCCAATTCTTCTTCGAGTTTTTTTATTTGCTGCGAAAGCCCAGACTGCGTCACAAAACACAATTCTGCTGCTTTGGTAAAATGCAAAACCTCAGCAGTTTTAATAAAATATTGCAGTTGATAAATTTCCATATTGATAAGTTTAAATACTTATTATCAGTAAAATTATTAATTTTTCTAATGAAATCATAATCACGAACTTTGTATTAAATAAATAAGGTTATGTTTAAAGCGTTAAAATCTAAAAATTTCAAATTGTTCTTTTACGGGCAATCTGTTTCTGTTATCGGAACCTGGATGCAGAAAACGGCCGTAAGCTGGATGGTTTATAGTATAACAGGTTCTGTGTTTTTATTAGGATTGGCGACTTTTTTAAGTATGATTCCGTCTCTGTTTCTTGCGCCTTTAGCAGGAAGCATTATCGGACGCTACGACAAACACCGTGCTATGCTGGTTTTGCAGTCTTTGGCAATGCTTCAGGCGGGAACTTTGGCTTTACTGATTTATCTAAAAATATACAACATCAACTTTATTCTGGCTCTGAGTTTAATACAAGGAATTATCAATGCCTTTGACATGACCTGCCGCCAGACCATGATGATTGATATTGTGAACAAAAAAGAAGATCTGCCAAATGCCGTTGCGCTGAATTCTACAATGAATAATTTTGCCCGAATCGCCGGTCCTGCTCTTGCCGGAATTATTCTGCACCAATATGGCGAAGACATTTGTTTTATAGGGAATTTTGTGAGTTACGTTCCGGTTTTGATTTCGTTGTTTATGATGAAAATTACACCTCACATTAAAGCCGAAAACAAACTCAACATGTTAGACGATCTTTTTGAAGGTTTAGACTACGTCAAAAAAGAAACTGAAATGGCGAGAATGCTCTTAATGCTTACTTGCAGCAGTTTGTTTGTGATTTCTTTTAATACTTTAATGCCTGTTTTTGCCAAAGACATCTTTAGCGGAAACGCTGAAACTTTCAGCTGGTTTGAAAGTGCTGCCGGAATTGGTTCTGTTTTATCTGCTGTTTATCTGGCTAATTTAAAATCGGCCGAAAACATGAACAAACTCATGATTGCTGCCAGTCTGCTTTTGGGTTTCAGCATTATTATTTTATCTTTTTCAAAAAGCATCACAATTGCCCTAATCTGCATGACTTTGAGCGGTATCGGAATGATGGGACAAACTTCGTCTATAAACATTTACATTCAAACGCAGAGTACCGTTAATATGCGTTCGCGAAGTATCAGCTATTATATGATGGCGTATCAGGGAATGATTCCTGTGGGAAGTTTGATTATCGGTTACGTTTCACATTCGTTGGGCGTACGTGCAACGGTTGCTATTCAGGGAATTATTTGTATTCTTTCGGTTTTGGTTTATGTGTATTATAAAAAACACAAAACAGAAGAATTGGAGACTTGCCCAGTTCCTTACGGAAATTCCAAAAAATAAATTCCAAATTCCAACTTGTCTGAACCATATAAGTTATATAAGTTCATTTAATTAAGCTGGTTGTTTTCGAACAGTTTGCCATTTCGAGGAAATTTGGAATTTGGGATTTAAAAAAATTGGAATTTAGCTTTACGATATTTCACCGCGTAAAGCCGTTTCAAAAACAGCTTTAAACTCGTTTTGAGGAATATTATGCCCTAATAAATACATTAGTTTTGTAATTGCGGCTTCTGTTGTAATGTCTTTTCCAGAAATAACTCCTAGTGATTTTAAGGCAGTACTGGTTTCGTATTGTCCCATGTTTACGCTTCCGCCAGAGCATTGGGTTACGTTTACAATGTGCATTCCAGATTTGATGGCTTTTTCGATTAAGCTTAAAAACCAATCTTCTGTTGGAGCATTTCCTGATCCGTAAGTTTCTAAGACGATACCTCGCAAACCAGAAGTTGCAAGGATTGACGCCAAAACAATCTCACTCATCCCAGGGAACATTTTAATAATCGCTACGTGATTGTCTAAGTTTTTATGAACGATCAGCTTAGCGTCTTTATTGATAGGAAGAAATAAATGTTTGTTTAATTTTAAATGCACGCCAGATTCTACCAATTCTGGGTAATTTGGTGCGGTAAAAGCCCTAAAATGTTCTGCATTTACTTTAGAAGTTCGATTTCCTCGGTATAATTTATACTCAAAATACAAACATACTTCTGTAATTACCGGTTTTCCGTTTTCTTGCAACGAAGCAATCTGAATCGCTGTAATAAGGTTTTCTTTTGCATCGGTACGCAGATCACCAATTGGCAGCTGCGAACCTGTAAATACTACTGGCTTAGAAAGATTCTCCAGCATAAAACTCAATGCCGAAGCCGAATACGACATGGTATCTGAACCGTGAAGCACTACAAATCCGTCAAAAGCGCTGTAACTTTGCTCTATAATTGTGGCAATTTTGGTCCACATTTCGGGATTCATATTAGAAGAATCAATAGGATGTTCGAAAGAAATGGATTCTATTTCACAATCCAATTGTTTGATTTCGGGAATCTTCTGAATTAATTTACCAAAATTGAACGCTTTAAGCGCTCCGGTTTCAAAATCCTTGCTCATACCGATGGTCCCTCCAGTATAAATCAGTAATATTTTAGATTTAGATGACATCTTGGTATTTTAATTTATTGACAACAGGATTTGCATACATTGCCAAAAATCCTTGTCTGGTTACAGGATTATCGCTTCCGATACGCATTTCTAAACGACGCTCAAAAAGCGATTTTTCGCTCTCTTTGTACTTATCTGCAAAACGATCTGTTTCGTTCAGAATATCGTAAGCAATAAAGTTAGTAGGCCATAATTGATAATTTCTTAAAATAACGTCATCAATATTTTGTGCCAAAGCCTGCACTTGTTTGTTGGCATTATCATTTTCGGCAACAATTTTATCAATTTCTGTATCCAGAACATCGCCAACAGAAATATGTATTCTTTTTTTAGTTCCCATGATACCGCTTAAAATGGTCATGAAATCTTCGTTTTTGTCTTTTACATAAACTTCGTTGTTTGCTTCTGCCATTAATTGCGGCATTTTCAGCACGTCAGTCGGGTCGTATTCGTACGAAATAGAAACGGGAACGATTTTTAATTTCTTAAAATAATCCATTACATTTTCTTCATCAGATCCCATTCCGATCATTTTTAAAACTCCTGGATTGGTTTCATCATTTCCGTCTTTTGTCCTTCCTTCACGCTGTGCAATCCAAACCGAGCGGTTTTCGCGAAGCAGTAACTGCCCCATGTATTCAGACAATAACTTAGAACTTTGCAGCATTTCTCGGGGCGTTAAACCTCTTAAAACCAAAAAGTTTCGATTTAGTTTTGCTAAAATTGCCAAGAAAGCTTTTTGCACTAAATTGTCTCCAATTGCCGAAGCCGTCATTACCAAACCATGTTCAAACAAACACACATTTAATAAAGTAGTATCTAAAAGAATATCTCTGTGATTGGAGATAAATAAGTAAGAAGTATTTTTTTCTAATTTCTCAAAACCCGAAGTTGTAAGACCTTCAGAGCTTTTTTCGAGAACTTTTTTAATTGTGTTATAAATAAAATTGCATTGAAAATCACGAATTGAATGTGTTTTTTTAAGTTGTTCCTTCCAAACCTCATCTTGTACTTCCGGAAAAGTAAAATTCATCATGGTTTTCATCATTGGGTGATTTACAACATCATGAAGGGCTTCATTTACTTCGGAATCATAAAACGGTCGAATGGCATCAAATCTCTGCATTATTTATATTAGTTTTAAGTGGGCAAAAGAACAAAAAAAAAATTAAAGTTTTGTAAGGCACAGGTTAAATCCCAAAAACGTCTTTAGAATTTTGTGTTGTTATTGCTGCGATTTCTTCTTCAGAAACTTCATAAATAGCTGCCAGTTTATTTATTACATTGATTAGATAACTGCTTTCATTTCGTTTTCCTCTGTATGGAATAGGCGCTAAATAAGGTGAATCGGTCTCCAAAACAATATGTTTTAAATCGATTTGATTCAAGAACTGATCTATTTTTCCGTTCTTAAATGTTACTACGCCGCCGATTCCTAATTTCATTTTATAAGAAATTGCCTGCTGTGCTTGTATTAAAGTTCCGGAAAAACAATGAAAAATCCCAAATAAATCTTCAGATTTTTCTTCTTCCAAAATTTCGAAGATTTCATCGAATGCTTCACGACAGTGAATTACGATTGGCAGTTTGTATTGTTTTGCCAATTGAATTTGTCTTCTAAAAGCGATTTGCTGTTCTTTTAAATGTGTTTTATCCCAATACAAATCAATTCCTATTTCGCCAACTGCATAGAATTTTCGCTTGGCTAATTCGGTTTCAACATGTTTTAATTCTTCTTCGTAATTGTCTTTCACGTAAGTGGGATGCAAACCCATCATCAGGAAAATATTGTCTGGATAATTTTTCTCTAAATCGTACATGGACTGCGTTGCTGCAGCGTCGATTGCAGGAATAAAAAAACGTGTCACACCGGCGTCAATAGCGCGTTGGATCATTTCGTCACGATCTTGATCGAACTCTTCAGAATATAAATGCGTGTGGGTATCGGTAATTGTTATAGCAGGTTTCAATTGTCTTAATTTTTATAGCGGCCAAAATTACGACAATAATAAAGACTTTCCCAACTTTGCTATTAGGGACGTGGATTTAACCGATTTGCTTTCGCGAAAGCGCCTCTAAAGGTTTTTATTTTAATTGAAGATTTTTGCTCCCGCAGATTTTCTAAAGATAAGAATTTTGATCAGCAGGTTCGTTTTCGTGAAAAGGATGGATAAAGAAGAGAATTATTTTTTTATTAAAAAACGAAAAGACCTTTATCAAGTTTAAACTTTGACAAAGGTCTAATCAAAAAAAGAAATCTGAAACTGCTATTAAAATCTAGACCCCCATTTCTATGATTTTTAATGCGTGTCCCAGAAATTCATCTTGTTCTTTTTGAATTTCTTATCTATTGTATTTTTCAATATCAGGAACTGTACCAATTTTTTTTGATTTCTCAAAAATTTTAAATCAAGCCGAATTTAAAAATTAATTTAGTAGTAACCTTACGGTTTTCCTCATTCTGAGAAAAAAATACAGACAAATAATTAATTTTTAAGATTTTGCTGGTTTTTGATAGTTGTTTTTGGATTTTTAAAATTCTCTTCATTTAATTTTCCTGTTTCAATAAAAGCCAAAGCGCGTTCCAAAACTTCGTCTCTGCCTTCCTGAATACCTTTTATTGTTGGTTTTACTTCTATGTCTGGTACAATGCCGATTCTTTGGGTTTCTCGCCCGTCTGGATAATACACTCCAATGCCAGTAAAAGCCGTATGAAATCCTCTAAAATCAAATTCAAAATTATTTCCATCTGTTCCAGCGGTCTGGCTGCCTATAATGGTTGTATTTCCTGCTGTTTGAAAACACATCGCTGTCCATTCTGACTGGCTCAGCGAATCTTCGTTAAGCAGTACAATTACTTTTCCTTTGTAATGATCCTTATTTTCAAATCCAGCTTTTCTTCCTTCAGTCCAAACAAATCGTCCAGGATAGTTTAAGTAAGGCATTGTATAATCGCAAAAATTCTTTTCCTGTGGATTTAAAAAATCTGAAATCTCCTTCCAAGTATTCTTCGGGTAATTTCTCATGTCAAAAACAATTGCTTTTGTCGACTTAAGAGCTTCAATCATATCAGGAATATTCCTCTGTTTGATCACTCCCATATTGACATAGCCAATATTATTGTCAAGAAGTTTAAACTTATCTTTCTTTTTTTGAGCCCCTTTTTTAAACTCATTTCGATGAGAATCATGGTAATTGTACCATGTCATTGCTTTTGTTTCATACTTTCCGTCTGCTAAAAACTCTACTTTAACATTTTCAGAGTCACTTATCAGCATATCAGTAACAACTTTATTAAGATAAGCAGCTTCGTTTGATGCAGAAAACTTATTCCTTTTCTCTTCGATAAGGTCTTTTATACTTTTACCATTTATTTTAGTAATTACAGTTCCTATTTTAATATTATCGGCCTCTGCAAGACTGTCTGCCAAAATCTCGGTAATGACAATTTTCTCGTCAATTATTTTACCAGCCGCAGGAAAAAACACATTGTGTTTTAAGGATGTGGGATAGATATGAAACATAACATGCCCGTCATTTAATCTTGTAGACATCTTTCTTAATGCTTTATTGAACTCATCTGAGTTTTTTGCCCCAACCACATCAGGCAGTATTTCTATTAATGTTTTATCCCATTTCTGATCCATTACATATTTGTATGGAAAATAATATTCAATGACATTCCAATAGGCAAACAGCATTAAGATTCTGTTATTTTTGGCATTGTAATCAAGATCGTAGTAATTTTTCAGCGTTTTAAAAGCGTCAAAATCTGGTCCAAATTCTGCTGTACTCTGATATCTGTTATTCTCTATAAATTTCAATTTCGCAGAAAGATTTCTAGAAAATAAATCGCTTGTACTTATCCACGATAAATCAAAATTTTTATCAAAATACTTTACATCTTTGGGCTCAACAATGGGTGCAGTTAAGGGGACTTCTCCCAAAGAATCTATCCAGTTTGACATTATCAACGAAAATTCTTTTCTGGTCTGCGCCTTTTCAACTTTTGGTAAAATATCCAGTAACTGCTGATCCCAATTCAATTCTCCTGCTGCCACTTTTGGGTGATAATATTTAAGAAATCCCCACACTTTGCAGGCTGCAGTCAGTTTTTCGGTTTCGCTTACTTTACTTTGACTAAAAAGCAGCTGCGAAAAAACAAGTAAAATAAATAGAATGTTTTTTTTCATGAATAATGTTGGTTGTTTTCTGTAGTTTTGGATTACTTAGAAGCTTAATTGCGTAAGCTTTGCAGATTTTTGAGGTCTACTTTGGATTTAATTTTTTCGTCTGTTTTTACATTTCCTTTTTCGATAAAAAGTAAAGCCTGCTCCATAACTTCATCGCGTCCTTCCTGAATTCCCTTTATAGTTGGCTTTACTTCAATATCGGGAACAATTCCGACTCTTTGAGTTTCTTTTTTGTCTGGATAATAAACGCCGATTCCAGAGAATAAGGTGCGAAATCCGTTGAAACCAAATACCGAAATATTGCCATCTGCACCAGAGGTCTGGCTTCCGATAATCGTAGCGTTTCCAGAAGCTCGAAAAGACATCGCAGTCCATTCTGCATGACTCTGCGTGTTCTCGTCAACCAAAACAATTACTTTTCCTTTATAGTTATTCTTATTTTCTGAACCGCTGGAAGTACCGCTGCTCCATTTAAATCTTCCCGGGTAACTTAAATCCGGAATGGTATAAATGGCAAATTTCTCTTCATGAGCATTTATAAAATTTGATATTTCATGAATAGTTCCTTTTGGATAATTTCGAACATCAAAAACGATCGCTTTAGTTCCTTTTAATGCTTCAATCATATTGGGAACATCTTTCTCTTTTAAAATTCCCATATCAACATATCCGATATTATTCTCTAGAACTTTAAATTTTTGCTTCTTTTTCTTGGCTCCTTTTTTAAATTCATTTCTGTGAGAATCATGATAATCATACCATGTCATTGTTTTGGTACTATATTTACCATTTTTCAAAAACTCTACTTGCACAGTCTCCGATTTGCTTACCAATACCGACTTAACCAGCTTATCTAAAAATTTAGCTTCGTTAGACGCCGAAATTAAATCCCTATTTTCAGCAATAATTTCTTTTATGGTTTTATTATCGACTTTTGTAATTACGTCTCCCACTTTAATATCATCTGCCTGCGCAAGACTGTCGGCCAAAATTTCTGTTACAACCACTTTATTATCAATTATTTTTCCGTCAGCAGGAAAATATCTGGCTGCAGAGGGAGCGTCTGAATTTCGATATACATAAACATCTGTATGGCTGTCATTTATTCTGGAAGATAATTTTCTTATGACCAAAAAGAATTCCTCTTGATTTTTTGATTGAATGGTAAGCGGAATTATTTTTTCTAAAGTGATATTCCAATTTTCATCTGTTTGATATTTATACGGGAAAAAATATTCTACCAGATTCCACAGCATAAAAACCATTCTAAGTTTTGAATTCTTATCTGTAAAATCAGGATTGGCAGCACTTTCATTCTTCAAGGCAACATTTCCAACTCTCTCCAAACCATAAACATAAAACTGTTCGCCTTGAAACCTGTTTTCTTCAATAAATTTAAGTTTCTTCGAAAGTGTTCTAGAAAATAATTTATTGTTAATCCAAGATAAATCAAAGTTTTTATCAAAATACTCCACCTCTTTTGACGCTGTAATTGGAGCAATTTTTTTTACCTCTCCCAAACTATCAATCCAATTTTCGAGTAGTAAAGAAAAGTCTTTTTGTGTTTCGGCTTTTTCAATTTTAGGTAAAACATCTAACAATTGCTGATCCCAGTTAAAATCGCCATTGGCTACTTTTGGGTGATAATATTTAAGAAATCCCCAGACTTTACAGGTTGCTGCAAGTTTTTCTGTTTCTGTTATTTTAGTTTGGCTTAAAAGGGTTTGCGAAAAGACAATTAGAAAAAATAGGGTAATTTTTTTCATGCAATACTTCGTGGTTAGGTTAAAACAGTTTTGGGAAATTTACAATTGTAAACTGCGTCCAAAGTATAAAATAATTCTTAATAATCTTTACGATTTCCCACAATCGGAGAAAATTATGCAGCTAAAAGGGGGATTTATTTTGGCTGAAATTAAAAAAACCTTTGTCAAAGGTTTAAACTTTGACAAAGGTTTCTTTCTTATCTTATATTTCAAATCTTACCTTAAAAAAAACTCAATTCAGTTCTTCTAGTAATTGTTCTACGTCTTCGTAGTTTTCAAAATCCTCCGAAATGGTCAATAAAACCTCTTTACAGGCTTTATAATCTCTTTGTTTTAATTTGGATAATGCCAAATACCATTTTGCTTTTTCTTTAAAAATAGAATTTCCTGAGATCAGTTCGTTCAAAACGGCTTCGGCTTTTTTATAGTGGCTTTCTTCTACCAATGAAATTCCATAGAAATATTGAATTTCCGGCGAATGATTTTCTTTTAAAATAGTTTCAAAAAGCGGAATTGCTTTTGCATATCTTTTGCCATTAAAATCATCTTCTGCTTTTTTCAAGGTTTCTTCTGCAACTCCTCTCTCTGTAAAATAGGCGCTTTCGGGATTGTTGTAATCTTTAAACGAAGGATTTTGATCGTATCTAAAGAAAAACAATCCAAAAATGATAATTATCGAAGCTGCCGCTGTTGCATAGTACCAAGGCTGTATAGAAACGACTTTTGTTTTCTTTTTCTTGAAATATTTGTCTGAAATTCGGGTCAGATTTTGCTCAAAAGCTTGTCGTTCTGATTCTTTTCCAAATTTATTTTCAAGCTGCAAATGCATTTCTTTGAAAGTTTCCAACTCTTCAGCCAATTCCGGATTTTCTGCCAATTGCTTTTCAAAAGTATCTTTTTCATCAACGGTCAGCTCGCCTTGGAGGTATTGGTCAAATAATATATAGCGTTCTTCGTTCATGATTAATGTTTTTTTAAAGAGTTAAAATTTTTCGCTTCCTGAATCCACTGCGTTAATTGTCCCACACACAACGATTTCTTTTTTCGAACATAGCCATAAGTCACATCAAGTTTTGCAGCTACTTCTTCCATTGATTTTAACGTAAAACTGAGTTTTAAAACCTCTTGGCATTTTTCGCCCAGTTTCTCAAACATGGTATCAAAAAGTTTTTGTCTTTCATCAAATTCTTCTGATTGTTCGATCAATTCTCGTGCAGATTCACTAGTAGATAAAACATTCTCAAAAATTGTTACCCCTTTATTATCAGATTTTTTGAGTTCGTTGAGCCAGCGTCTTTTACACAAAAGAAAAAAGTAGGCATCAAATGGACAAGTTAACTGAAGTTTATTGGCTTTTGCCTGATTAAAAAGCAAAATCAGGACTTCCTGAATCACGTCCTGAGCCTGATCTTTATCTCCCGAATTATTGGTTATAAACATACATACTTTGGGCGCAAACTTTTTGTATATCATTTCGATAACTCCCGAATCATTTGCGGCAAGTCCGTCGATATATTTTTGGTCAGGATGAATTTTACTTTGATCCATAAAAAAGGTTTTAACTGCTAATTTAAAAAAAGAATCTCAGAAAATTTTACAACAAGGGGTAACAAAAATTCAATTATTTGTATTTAACAATATAAAAGTCTTTTAAAAATCATTAAAAAATTAAAAGAAATGAAAAATCACTCCTTTACAAACGAAAAGAATCTGGATCGATTTTATGAAATGATCGCCGCTAAAAAACGGAATGGTTTTGTAGTAACAGAACACAATGAGAAACTGCCGTATGTGGTTTTATCTAAAGAAAAAAAGACGATCAACCATGCACTGCATTTATTTTTAAGCTGTATCACTTTTGGTTTATGGCTCCTTGTCTGGGTCTATCTTCTTCTAAAGTTCTCCATTAAAAAAGAAATTTTACTCGCCGTTGACGAAGACGGAAATCTGTTTGAAGATAAATGCCTTTCTGTTTAATTTTTTTAAACACACAGAAACATAAAGTGAAACACCTTTTTTACAAGCCTTTAAAATCTATGTTTCTGTGTATTTAAAAATATTTCAAAAAAAAATCGAAAAAATGGGGTAACAATTTAAAAGCCTAATTGATTTAACTGTATAAAAGCCTTTTGAAAAATATTTTTGAAAACAGGGTAACAAAATTAAACCCTAATTGATTTACAAATAAAGTAATAACCAAAATCTGAAAAACCACTTGATTACTCAAGCCAGATTTATAAAACTAGAAATTATGAAAACAAATTTTAAAACAATCGGACTTTCACTTCTTTTACTGGTTTCTTTTGCAAGCTGTGATAACAGCGACGGAGACGACATCAAACTTTCGCCCCCAACAGCGGCCGCTTTTAAAAGCATCAGCGAAAAAGGGGTAAAAAGAAATACGCAAAACTTTACTATGACTGCTGGAAACGGCGTTGTGACTTTGACCTCTGCAAAAGGTGTTAAATTGTACATTAACGGAGATTGTCTGACCAAAAACGGAAATCCAGTTACGGGACAAGTAAATATCGAATACATCGAACTGTTTGACAAAGGAAATATGCTCGTAACCAACAAACCAACAATGGGAATTACGGCGGACGGAAAGAAAAATTTATTGATATCAGGCGGTGAATTCTTTATTAAAGCAACGCAGGGCGGTGTAGAATTACAAACTTCTTGCTCGTTAAGCATGATTGTTCCCACGGCTTTAACAGACGGATTTGACAACTTAATGACTTTATGGACTGGAGTTATTGATGAAGATGGTGAATTGGCATGGAAAGATGCCAGAGGTGCCGACGGAAAAGGCGGTGTACAAGGCGAAGGCAACAATTATTATGTAACATTCGGTAATTTTGGATGGACAAATGTGGACCGTTTCTACAGCGACCCAAGACCAAAAACCACTATTTTGGTTGATGTACCAGACGGTTACGACAATACCAACAGCGCCGTTTACCTTTCTTATGACGGCGAAGGAAACAATGCTCTTGCAAAATTAGACACTTACACCGCTCAAGGATTATTCAGCGAACATTACGGTCAAATTCCGGTTGGATTAGCATGCCACATTATTTTTGCCACAGAAGATAACGGAAACTGGCGTTATGCAATAAAAGGCGTGACTACAACTGCCAATGCGGTTTACACCTTTTCTCTGTCCGAAACAACAGTCGGTACAGAAGCACAGCTGGTAGCAGCAATCAATGCTATTCAGTAACTTACAAAATACTTTTTAAGAAAAAGTGGTGATTTGCTCACCGCTTTTTTTTACATTTAATCTAGTTTTCAAAACATTTTTAATGATTTTTAGAAGCTGATCCTGCTGTCCGCTGTATCTTTTCCTGCCTAAAGAAGGCAGCAAAAGGATGCCGCTCCCATCAGGGCTAAAAACACCTTTTGTAGTTATGAAACCACTAACGTCTATTTTCTTTATTCTTTTCTCTATTTTCTTAAATGGACAGACAAAAGTTAAAGACACCATAACCCGAAGAGCCAATATCGGTTTTACTCAAAATGGAAATCTGGTCAATTTTAAACCAGAAACACCGCCTTTGATTCCGATTGCGGGCGCGCCAAAACCTAGTTATTCGTATCTGTGGGAACTCGGAGACGGACATTACAGCAAAGAAGCAGCCCCCAAACATGTCTATAAAAACAAAGGCACTTATACCACACGACTTGCCGTAACCAATAATTATGACAATGGAAAACCGCCTGCAACACGCCCTAAAAAAGTGGCTGTAAACGACATTACCGACAATAATTTTAAAGACATTGCTTCTATTGCAGACCAAAACGGATTTGCGATTATCAAGAACTGCGATCCTATTCCAGATCAAGAAATGGTAGTCGTAGTGAGTTATCAAAATCTAGAGAATTATGTCTCGAGCGGCAAGCTTTATCTGTTTTACAATGAGAAAGAATTTAAACACAATAACTTCGAATTATCCGATTTTAGAACCTACGCAGGCGAACGAGAAGTTCAAGAAAAACTAGTTGCTGCAGTTGATGATCTCAACGATTCAAATAATTATTTAGCTGCTGCAGAAGGGAATTTCAAAACAAAATATAAAAACACAACAACCGAAGAAGATCTTGCTGCTTCTTTATTAGACGCACATAAAACGTATCACAATGTTTCTGTTTTAGAATTTGATGATGCCAATCCTGGAGAAACCCGAAATGTTTTTTACACTTTTAAAACTACTCCAGAAATGATTAAAGATACCAGTGCAACGGTTACTATGCGTGGTATTTTTGTCCCAAATCGAAGTTATAAAAACCATAAAATCAAAAAACTCGAAATGGAAATTGTGACCTCTCATGATCCTAACAAAATGGGATCTAACGGAAGTTTTATGAATTACAGATTGGTGCGTTTTAAAAGGGTAAATTTTAAAACCCGTTTTCAGAACAACGGTGAAGGTCCCGCGAGAAAAATTCGTTTAGAAACCGATATTCCGGATATGTTTGACAAGAAGACTTTTCAGATCGAAAGCATGTATCCAGAATGTCCGATCTGCCCAAAAGGAGAAGAACCAACCGTGAGCTGTCTCGATACAATTATCAAACAAAAACAGATTATTTTTACTTTCAAAAATATTTATCTTCCCGGAACGGAGCAGAAAAATGTACACGAAAAAGATTCTACCAAAGGTTTTGTCAAATATTCGATGAAGTTTGGTGAAGATTTTCATAAAGTAAAAACCAAAAGCCGAACGGCGATTATTTTTGATAAAAACGAACCTATAATTACCAATTATGCCACTACCCGATTCCTTCCTGGAATTTCGATTGGGGCCAAAGCAGGTTATAATATTTATCCTGATTTAGAAAAATCTACAAGCTATTTTGTGGGTGCGACGCTTTCGCCTTTTAAATCCTATCGTTTTTACTGGCAGGTAGAATGGGAAAATGCCTTTAACCAATACAACAGCGCTATAAATGTAGTTGATGCTTTTAACACAAACGCCAACGGAACACGGCAGCTGGTACGGACTACAACTTTTACAGAAAACAAAAATATCAATTGGGAAATTCCGATTTTGATTCGATACAACATTAATAATTATATCGGAATCGGTGCGGGAATTCAGGCGAATGTCAATGTTTCATCCGAGCAGCATCAAACGATACAAGTCGATACTTATGAAGGTGACAAGGAAAACTTTTTGATTAGTTCTACAACCAATTCAAACAAAACAAAAAATACTTTTACCGATTATAAGGCAGGTCTTTTGTTTGACCTTACGGCTGGTTTTGCCAGAATCGGGCCGAGTGTGGGTGCGCGTTATGTGATGAATTTTGAACAGAATTTTAATTACTTTCAGGTTTATGGAATTTGGAAGTTTTGATTTTTATTGTGGATTTCCGCCGCGAATTCACGAATTATTATTGAAAATTCGTGAATTCGCGGCGGAAATCTTAAGCTATAAATTACTCATAATATGAACTTATATCGCTTATATGGTTTACTCTTTTTTTTACTGAGTCTGAATGTTTTTAGTCAGAATCAGGAAGAAAAAATTTATAATGCAATTGATGTTTTCACTGCTCAGCCTTCCGCGGAAGCGTTATCGAATTTAGCGCAGACTGAAAATGATTTTTGGAAAAATCCCAAACCCAAAAGCAGCGAAGAATTACTAGCTATTGTTATTTTGAACTGCAACAAAGGTTATTTTGAAAATCAGTTTGGGCAGACTTTAGAAGCGGTAAAAAGCTATGAAAAGGCTTGGATGCTCTATCAGAAAAAAAAACTCAAAAACTATGATATAATTGAATATTGTCTAAAACCTTTAGGCAATTTATACACAATTTTGGGCGATTATGAGAACGCCGAAAATATCATTAAACAATACTATTTTATTTCCAGCGAAGAAAAAAATGAAACGCAGAAAGTGGCGGCCATTGTCAATTTATCCAATGTGTACCAAAACACAGGAAATGTTGAAAAAGCAATTGATTTAATCGAAAAAACGCTTAAAACTGAGAAACTTTCGACGACGCAAAAAGGTGTTTTATACAATAATCTCGGCGCTAATTATGTATTGACCAATGTTGGTTTTGTTGTAAAAAATAATGCTCTGAAAAATGCCGAAAGTTCTTTTTTGAAAACCATTTCATTATTAAAAAAAGACAAATCACAATCCGAAACTTTAGCGAATGCCTATCGAAATTTAGCCAAACTAAAAATCGAACAAAACGATCTGAAAATGGCTTCGGAATATTTGGTGAAAGCGAATATCGAATTTCAAAAAATTACCAGCAAAGAACCGAGAAAAATAGCACAGCTGTATTACGAAACTGCTTTTCTGAATTTTAAACAAGGTAATATTAATGAGGCGAATCAAAACATTTCAGCTGTTTTTAAAACTTTGATTCCGAATTATAATGCGAAAAACAGTCTTCCAAATCAAAATTCGCTTTATGCAGAAACGGTATTATTAGATGCTTTAGATTTACAGGCTGCGCTTTATTCAGCCGAAAATAAACCTCAAAATGCATTGAAGAGTTTTATGCTTTCGTTTTATATCGAAGAGTTGCTGCAAACGATTTTAATTTATGAAAATTCTAAAATCATTACGCAGATAAGAAACCGAAACCGTACTGAAAAATGCATCGAAATCTATAATTTGCTTTATCAAAAAGAGAAAAAACCGGGTTATCTAGAAAGCGCTTTTTTGCTTTCGGAACAGACAAAATCGGTCGTTTTGAAAAGTCATCTTTCGAACGCGGCATCGCTTTCGAGAGAACAAAAACTGATTTTACAGCAATTACAAAACTGGAATACGACAATTCTAAAAGAACAGCAAAAACTGGAGCTGGCGGATATTTCTAAAATCAATGAAGCGATCAAAAAGCAAAATGAATTGATGCTGCTTTTAAAATCTAAAGACACCAAAACCAACACAAAATCTCAAAATGCGTTTGAACTGACAAAATTGTTTGACAAATTAGAAAAAGATAATGCTGTTTTGGTGGAGTATTTTTTTGGATCGAATGTGATCTATAATTTCACTATTCAAAATAAAAAAATAAAACTCTATTCCATTTCTTTAGAGCATAGAGGTCTGACTGATTTAGTCGGTTTTATAAATTATTTTAACGACGCGAAAACAATTGCTGATAATCCTAAAAATTACAATCGTTTAGGAAATAAAATTTACAAAGAACTTGAAATTCCGAAACCTCATCATCATAAAAACCTCATTATAATTCCCGATGGTATTTTGGGTTTTCTTCCTTTTGAGGCGTTGATTACCCAAGAATCTGAAACAGCCAACTTTGCTAAAATGCATTATGTATTGAATGATTTTGATTTGGCGTATACTAATTCAGCCGACTTTTATTTGAATGCTGTCCCGTTTTCGAATGACAAAAAATCGGTTGTCGGGATCTTTCCTGTTTTTGAAAAGACCAATTATGCCCTTCGCTTTTCTAAGAACGAATTGCAATCCATAAAAAACAATTTTGACGGACAATTTTTTGAAAATGAAAGTGCAACTTTTTTAAATTTTAAAAATAATGCCGCTGGAAAATCGATTATTCATTTGAGTACGCACGCGTCGGCAGGCGATTTAGAAACTCCGGCCAGCATCAAATTTTACGATCAGGAAATCGTGTATTCTGAATTGTACAACTTACAGCTTAATCCCGATTTGGTAGTTTTAAGTGCCTGCGAAACGGGAATTGGAAAATTGTTTAAAGCAGAAGGTGCGATGAGCGTGGCAAGAGGTTTTCAGTTTGCGGGCGCGCGGAATCTTTTATTCTCATTGTGGAATGTAAACGATTATACGACCTCTGTTTTTATGGATTATTTTTATAAAAATGTCAAACATAATTCTTCTTATTCAAAAGCGGTATCCGATGCCAAAAGAGATTTTTTAAAAGATGAAAACGTTTCAAATGCAAAAAAATCCCCTTATTATTGGAGTGCTTTTGTGTATTACGGAAGTATTGAAACTCCTGAAAAATCACCCAATTATATCCTATATATCATTAGCTTTTTGGTAATAATTGGCTTATTTTTGGTTTTCAAGCGATATCTAAATGGAAAATCTTCACGAAATTCTCAAAATTGAGAAGTACAAAAAAATAAAATTTAAAATTACCAAAACACAGCACCTAGAGATAAAAGCCAAAATCAATGGCATTAAAGGAACTTTTATCTTAGATACCGGAGCATCAAATACGTGTGTGGGTTTTGAGAGTATCGAACGCTTTGAATTATCGGCAAAAAACTCTAAAACTAAAGCTTCTGGCGCTGGAGGTACGGGAATGGAGACCCAGATTTCTTCTCAAAATAAGCTGGAACTCGGAAAATGGAAAAGTAAAAATTTCAGCATTGTTATTTTTGATCTTTCTCATGTCAATGAAGCTTTAGAATCTTACAAAGCAAAACCTGTTCATGGTATTATTGGCGCAGATATTTTATTGGAGGGAAAAGCAATTATTGATTATTATAATCATTATTTGTACCTTAAATAAAAGGGAAATTCCAAAAATTTTAAAAATCGAAATTCCAATAAAAAAGCCTTCAATATGAAGGCTTTTTTCTGTTTATTCTATTTCTTGTTTTAAGATTTCTGTTTTCGGAGCAGTATGTTTTTTCAATGAAAAATAAGCCACAAAGGTACTTAATAACATCAAAATGCCTCCCAGAACAAATGGCGCTCCAGCAAATTTGAAAGGCGCGTCTTCATGAGTGAAAAAGTAAAAAGTGTTGGCCATCATCGGTGGTCCAATAATCGCAGAAGCACTCATTAAACTGGTTAAAGTTCCCTGAATTTCTCCCTGTTCACTTGGCAAAACTTTACTCGAAATTACAGATTGAAGTGCAGGACCTGCAATGCCGCCAAGACAGTACGGAATTAAAATTATAAAGATGAACCAGCCCTTTGTAACAAAAGCGAATAAAAACATTCCGATTGTGTACAATGCTAAACCTGTGTAAATACTTTTTTCATTTCCTAATTTTGGATTAATCCAGCGAATCAAAACGCCTTGTACCAAGCCAATCAGCAAACCAATTATTCCTAGTGAGATTCCGATCATTTTTTCATCCCATCCAAATTGATAAATGGTATAGAAACTCCAATTGCTTTGTACTGCATGGCCTCCAACATATAATAGAAAAACGGCAGAAATTAATCCAATTAAAGTAGGATGTTTTTTTAAACCTAAAATAGCTCCAATCGGATTGGCACGTTTCCAATCAAATTCTCTTCTGTTTTCTTTTTTAAGTGATTCTGGCAAGATGAAAAATCCGTACAGAAAGTTTACCATACACAAAACAGCCGCTGCGTAAAACGGAACTCTTGAACCATATTGACCTAAAAGACCTCCAATTACAGGACCGATTATAAATCCTAATCCAAAAGCAGCTCCAATTAATCCGAAGTTTTTTGCTCTATTTTCGGGAGTACTCACATCTGCAATATAAGCCGAGGCTGTAGTAATACTTGCTCCAGTTACTCCAGCGATAATTCTTCCAATAAAAAGCCACGTAATTGTCGGCGCAAAGGCAAGTAAGATATAATCTAATGAAAATCCGAAAAGAGAGATTAATATAATTGGTCTCCTTCCAAATTTATCACTCAAATTTCCAATTAAGGGAGCAAAAACAAATTGGGTTATCGCATACGCGAAAGTTAACCAGCCGCCAATTTTTGCCGCTTCGCTGATATCGCCTTGAATCAGCTCTTCAATCAATTTTGGGATAACCGGAATAATAATTCCCCATCCTGTAATGTCAATTAACATGGTTATGAATATAAAACCAATCGCCGCCGATTTATCTTTTTGTCGCATAGTAAGTTTGGTAAGATGATGCAAATAAACATCTTTTTAAATTAACAATAAAAAATCCCAAATTCCAATAAAGGAATCTGGGATTTTTTGTCTGGTGAAATTCTAATTGAAATTGGAATTTCACTATTGAAAATCAAATCAAAAATTAATGTGTATGTTTCGGATTAAAACCGTCTTCGCTTAATTCTGTATGCTCATAATCGGCAACCATTTCAGCTTCGTAATCGATTTTTTCTCCTTTAGAGAACTTACGAATAATTTTCTCCATAATATCATAGATTACCGGCACTACGATCAAAGTAAGGAATAATGATGAAATCAAACCTCCGATAATTACCCATGCCAATCCGTTTTTCCATTCTGCTCCAGCTCCAGATGCCAATGCAATTGGGAACATACCAAATACCATCGCAATTGTTGTCATCAAGATCGGACGTAAACGAGCGTGGTTTGCCTGGATTAATGCCGTTCTAATCGATTCTCCAGCCGCCCTTCGCTGGTTGGTATAGTCGACAAGCATGATCGCATTCTTACACACCAGACCAATCAACATGATGACCCCTAAAATTGTAAAGATATTTAATGTGTTGTTTGTCAAAGCAAGTGCAAATAAAACTCCGATAAACGAAAGCGGAATCGCAAACAATACAACAAACGGGTGAACAAAACTGTCATAAAGACCCACCATTACAAGGTAAACCAAAATAATAGCCGCTAATAATGCAATTCCTAAAGTACCAAAACCTTCAGATTGGTTCTCTTGATCACCACCCCAGATGTAATTTACTCCGGTTGGTTTTTGCAATTTATCTAGTTTTTCCTGCCATTGCGTAACAATTGTTCCTGCCGGCACCCCAACGTTCTGACCTTGTACAGTTACAGAAGCTGTTTTATCTCTACGCTCTAGTTTACTTGGTCCAGAACCTTCTGTAATTGTAGCAAATTGGTTTAATTTAATCTGCTGCCCTGCATTGTTTACGAAAATCAAATTACTAACATCAGTAATATTTTTTCTATCAAATTCGTTGTATTTGATGTTGATATCGTACTCGTATTCACCAGCTCTAAATTTACCGTCTGTATTACCGCTATACGCTGTCTGCATGGTTAAACCAACTGTTTGAAGTGTCAAACCTAAAGCAGCCATTTTATCTCTGTCAACCTGAACGTTGATCTCTGGGTTTCCGTCCTCAACTGTTAATTTAATCTCAGTTGTTCCAGGAATTGTGCGTAATTCAGCCTCTGCCATTTTAGCAAATTTCATAGCGCTTTCTACGTTTGGTCCTGTTACGATCAAACCTAAAGTAGCGTCTTCAGCAGTACCCAAAATACCTACTGGAACTGTTTTTACTTTTGCTCCAACTAATATTTTCTCTAGTTTACGTTTTGTTTTAGCAGCATAAACGTTGGCATCATCTGTACGATCTTTTTGCTCGATCATTTTAACATCGATCTCTGCTTTGTAAGCAGTTGCCTGCGCCGCTCCTAAACCTTCACTGGTTTGTCCTACCGTTGTAATCTGACTGAAAACATATTTCTCTCCTTTTAAGAAAGCTTCTGCTTTTTGCGTCATAAAGTTAGTCTGCTCCAACGAAGCGTCTTTTGGCATCTCAATTTGTACTAAGAACTCTCCACTATCAGAAGAAGCAAAGAACTCTCCTCCGATGTAACCGCCTCCCATTAACCAGAAGATCGATCCGAAGAACATTACCAATACAATTCCAATAGTTTTAAAATAGTGATCTAAACACCAGTTTAATAAATTAGAAATCCAATCTGTAAAACGGGTTAAATAGCTTTCAAATCCAAGAATAACTTTTCCGAAAAGATTTTTTCCTTCAATATGCTCCAATTTTCCAAAACGTGAAGACAACCACGGAATAATTGTAAATGAAGCCAATAACGAGAACATGGTAGATATAATTACCGTAACACAGAATTGTGTAATAATGTTAGATACCAAACCGGTACTCATTGCAATCGGTAAGAACACCACAACAATTACCAATGTAATCGAAGTTACTGTACCACCAATTTCTGCAGTACCGTCATATGATGCACGAATTTTGCTTTTACCCATCTCCATATGTCGGTAAATATTCTCCAGTACCACAATCGCATCATCCACAAGAATACCCACAACAAGAGATAAACCTAGTAAAGACATCAAGTTAAGTGTGTAACCTAACAAATAAATACCGATAAATGTCGCAATCAAAGAAGCCGGAATAGATACCATTACGATCAATGAGTTTCTAATACTGTGCAAGAAGAACAACATTACAAATGCTACCAGAATAACCGCGATTAATAAATCGTGTACCACAGAATCTGCTGCTTCAAGTGTAAAGACTGTACTGTCTTTTGCCACTTCTAATTTTAATTGAGCCGATTTGTAATCGCTCTCTAATGTTTTGATTGTTTTAATCAACTGCTCACTTACCGCAACAGCATTGGCATCTGATTGTTTTACAATTTGAAGTACAATCGCACTTTTTTGATCTACACGCGCAATTTTCTCAGCAAGTTTTTGTGTATCCTGAACGTCAGCGATATCTCCTAAACGAACCTGGATACCATCTTGAGAAGAAACCACTAAGTTTCTTAATTCCTCAACATTTTTATATTTACCCGCTAAACGGATTAAGATTTTTTGGTTACGAGTCTGGATATTTCCTGTTGGGAAATCCAAATTTGAAGTCAAAATTGTCTGTTGTACCTGAGGAACAGAAAGTCCGTAGCCCTGCATTTTAACAGCATCAAGATTTACCTGAATCTCACGTTCCTGACCACCAATAATATTTACCTGCGCCACACCTTGTACACGAGATAAAACAGGTGCAATCTTTTTATCGATCAAATCGTAAAAAGCAGCCTCGTCCATTTTACCATTCGCACCAAGGGTCATAATTGGTAAATCGCTCAAAGAGAATTTAGTCAAAGACGGCGGATCGGCATCATCTGGCAGATCACTCAAAATCGCATTGATTTTACGCTGTGCATCATTCATCGAAATATCTACATTCGCAGTAGATAACAATGTAATTGATACTACCGAAAGACTCTCATAAGATTTCGAGTCAATCTTTTTAATATTTTCCAATGATGCAATCGCATCTTCAATCTTTTTTGTTACGGTATTTTCAACCTCACTAGGAGAAGCTCCTGGATAAACAGTAGAAACCGTAATAACGTTGGTTTCAAATTTTGGGATCAGCTCATAGCCTAATTGGCTGTAACTGAACAATCCACCTAGAATCAGAATTGTAAACAATACAATTACTAACGACGGACGTTTTATGGATATTTCGGCTAATTTCATATTTTTTGCTTTAGGCAACAGGCTTTAGGCAATAAGCTTATGGCTTACAGCTGACAGCGTAATGCTTTAAATTACTTAATAATTTCTACTGTATTTCCGTCTTGTAGGTTGATTTGACCTGTAACAATCACAACTTCTCCATCATTCAAACCATTGATGATTTCAACTTTATCACCTAAAATTCTACCAGCAACAACTTTTTTCAATTTAGCAACATTATTCTCTACAACAAAGATTTCGTTACTGCTTACACTTCCAACAAAAGCATTTCTTGGAACAATTTTTAAGTTTTGTTTTTGGTTGTTAGAACCAAAGTTTGCTGTTCCGTACATACCTGCTTTTAAGTCGTTATTAGCATTATTTGTAATTTCGATTTCAACAGGGAAATTTAAAGAAGCATCTGCTTTTGAAGCAATGAAAGTAATTTTTCCAGAGAAATTTTTATCAGGATAAACGCTTGCTGTAATGTTTACCTGGCTTCCTAATTTTAAACTTGCTACTTGAGTTTCGTTTACTGTAGCAGTCAATTTTAACTTAGAAACATTTACAATATCAAATAAAGCAGTTGCAGGCATTCCAGCTAAAATAGAACCTGGTTCCACATATTTTTTGTTAATGTATCCGTTAATCGGAGCTTTAACTTTAGTATCACCTACATTAATATTTGCTTGTGTTAAGTTAGACTGAGCATTTGTCAAAGCTAATTTTGCCTGATCTAATTGTTGTTTTGTAACACCGCCAGTTTTAAAAGCATTTTCATATCTCTCATAATCAGATTTTGCATTTTGATAAACTGCCTGAGCTTGCTGTGCGCTTACATTGATAACGTCGCCTCTTACAGTTAAAAGAGTTTGTCCTACTCTAACGTAATCACCTTCTTTTACTAAAACGCTTATTACTTTTCCAGATTTTTCAGCAGAAAAAGTTAATTCCTGAATTGGTGCAAAGTTTCCGTTTGCAGTAAAGCCTAAGTTTACATCTTCTGTTTTTACAGTCGCTACTTTTACCGAAACTGCAGCATTTTTTTCTGCTACAACAGCTGTTTTCGCTTCATTTTCTGCTTTATTTTTATTTAAGAGGTAGCTGATCCCGAAAAAAGCTGCGATTATGATTACGAGTGTTATAATTATTTTCTTCATTGTAATAAGTTATTTAGTAAGAGATTTTAGTTCGCCTTTTGATTTAATTAGAGATATTTCGGCAATTTTATAATTTAAGACTGCTCTGGTATAGTTATTTTGAGCTTCAAGTGATGCATTTTCAGCGTCAAGCAAATCGGTTAGAGAAGCTAATCCTTGAAGATAATTGTTTTTGGTATTGCTTAGAATTTCAGTTGCCAAACGCATGTTTTCTTTTTGATTCTCGATCGTTACAAGATTATTGTTGATCTGAGTTATAGCGTTTCTGTAATCCAGATCAAGAGACAGTTTTGTGTCTTTGATGTCTTCTTGAAGCGATCTAATTTGTACATCTGCCTGTCTCACTTTAGCACGAGTTCCGAACCCTGTAAAGATTGGTACATGTAGATTTAATCCGATAGAAGAGAAATCTGACCAATAAACACCTTTGTCTGGTTTTGCAAACCAAGGAAATTCCGGTCCCTGCCCAATGTAATTGTAACCTGCAGTTAAAGAAAGTGTTGGATAATATCCTGCCTGAACTGCTTTTTTATTGAAAACTAAAAGCTCTTCTTGTTTCTTTAAAAGCAGATATTCTGTTCTGTTTTCGATATTTGGTTCTTCTGTCAATGCAGCTGGGACAACCTCAAATTCTTCTTTTGGTAATACGATTTGAGTTTCAATAGGCATTCCCATATAAAACTTCAAAGCATTTTCCTGCAGAGCAATTTGATTTTTAATCTGCTGGCGTTCTGTATCAATATTGGACATTTTTACCACAATACGATCTAAGTCGATTTTTTTGGCCAAACCATTATCAAACTGTCCTTTAACGATGTCACGAACTTTTGTTGTATTAACATAGTTACTGTCCAACAAAGCCAATCTTTCTTGTTGTACATAAACAGAATAATAGTTATTTGCAACTCTTTCAATAACTTGTTCTTCTGTTAATTGATCGTTTATCTGATAAAACTCACGAGTAGATCTTGCCGCTCTTAATCCCGTAAAAACAGATTGGTCAAAGATTGCCTGCGTTAAAGAAAGTCCTGCAGTTGAGGTCCATTTTTGACCAAATGCTGCCTGAATCGTTGTTCCCGGCTGACCGAATCCTGCTCCGTCAATAACTGTAGTCTGGATAATTGGATTATAGGTTAGATTTCCGTTGGCAGAAATTTGAGGTAATGCTCTAGAGCGCACTTCCTGAATTTTATACTCGCTGTTTTCAACCTCAAGCTTTGCCTTTTTTGCATCAGCTTTATTTTGAAGCGCATATGTAACTGCGTCTTTCAAGGTTAAAGTTGTCTGCGCACCGGCCGATAAGCCTATTGTAAACAAACATATAAGAAAGATTCTTTTCATAAGTAGTTAAATATTTATTTTAAATTTTGAGATAGTTCGCCATTACTCCACGTAAACGAATGACGATTAATTTTGGATTGATGATTAATTGATAATTCTTTTTAGCTGTTTTTCTAATTCCTGTACTCCTGCCTCCGTGGCCATTGCACGAGTATGATATTCTAATGCTTCTAATTCTATTTTTTGAGCTTCACTTTCAGAAACTGTATTTTCATTAATATGAAAAATCAGCGTGTAATAAAACTTTACATAAATGTCTACATCTAATTCTGGACGATATAACCCTTCTCGAATACCTTTTTCTATATTTTCTTTAAAACATTGTGTACACTGATCAATTTCGTATGACAAAATATTTTGATAGATTTCTGGATAATGTTTCTTTAATTGATAAATTGGAGAAGTATCAGTATTGTTTTTAAACATATCTCGAAACATCTCTCTAATTTCGAAATTCTCATGAATGGCATTATAATTTTTAGCAACTATAGTATCCATAATTTCGTGAACTTGCTTATGAACCATTGAAGTACTTTCTTCAATCAAAACTTCTTTATTACAGAAATATTTGTAAATCGTTTTTTTGGATATACACATTTCACCTGCAATATCATCCATTGTAACACTCTTAAAACCAAGCTTTAAAAACAACTCGCTTGCTTTTGAAATTATTTTCTCTTTCATGTTAAATTCTCCAATTGTATTACAAATATACTTTGGAAACTAAAATCAAAAAAATAGTTTCCGATTTATTTGTAATAATTTTACATTAATTTATTCTTTCGGTAAGATTTATATGCTAAATTCCAGATTTGCAATAAGCTTAATATCTTTTCCAAGAGCCAAACCTCCACTATGATTAAAAGAATTATAATCTAATCCAAAATCTTGGCGTTTAATATCTCCTTTTATTTCAAAAGCAACTTTCTTTTCTCCATTGTAATCGTGAACACCAATAAATTCTGCATCCAATTCTACAACTTTGGTTACATCTTTAATGGTCAAATCACCTTTGAAAAAATTGATATTATTATTTATTTTTTGAAATGATGTCGATTTAAAGCTGATGACAGGATGCTCATTTACATCAAAAAAATCATGAAGCTGCAAATGTGTATCAATTTGCTGGAAACTGTCATTTTTATTATTGATATCCAGAGAGAACTCAACCGAAGCATCTTCAATTTCGTTATCTTCAATATTAACATAACCACCAAATTTATTTGTAGTTCCTCCTAAATAGGCTATTATCGAATGTCTCATCTTGATTAAAACATCTGACTGGCTAGAATCTAAGGTCCATTTTGTTTTCATAAATACTTCATTTAATTGATTTTACAAATCATCAAATTTTCCATGGAAACTTTTAAAGTGTTCTTAGTTTCCATTTGACGATGCAAATATAAACAGGAAACTGAGAATACCAAAAAAGTTTCCGAGTTTTTTCTAAAAAAAAATTAACATATTAGAAATTAGAAAGGTTAGCCTCGATCTTTAGGCGTTATTACGTTTTTAATACATTCATCATAAGATAATTCATATTTGAATTGTATCTTTGAGCCTCGTAAATCAGATTTTCACTTTATGCACGATATTAGTCAGTACCAAGATTTTTTTATACAATATTTACAAAATCAAAACATTCACAAAGAACCTTCTAATCTTTACGAACCGATAGAATATATTTTAGGTCTTGGAGGAAAGCGCATTCGACCAGTCTTAACATTAATGGCTGCTGAAGTTTTTGATGCCGACTATACAAAAGCATTGCCGGCTGCGATGGCTGTAGAGGTTTTTCATAATTTTTCTTTGGTACACGACGACATAATGGACGACGCTCCTTTGCGAAGAGGACAAGTTACGGTACACGAAAAATGGAATCTGAATACCGGAATTCTTTCTGGTGATGCGATGCTGATTCTGGCTTATCAGTATTTTGAGCAATACGAGCCAAATGTTTTTAGAAATCTTGCAAAATTATTCAGCAAAACCGCTCTTGAAGTATGCGAAGGACAGCAATGGGACGTTGATTTTGAAACCCGAAAAGATGTAACGATTCCCGAATACCTAAAAATGATCGAGTACAAAACAGCCGTTTTGGTTGCTGCAGCGATGAAAATGGGGGCAATTGTAGCCGAAACTTCAGAAAATGAAGCTGATTTAATCTACGATTTCGGTCTTAATTTAGGCTTAGCTTTTCAGCTTCAAGATGACTATTTAGATGCGTTTGGAGATCCTGAAACCTTTGGAAAACAAGTTGGAGGCGACATTATTGAGAACAAAAAAACCTATTTATATCTAAAAGCATTAGAATTTTCGTCAAGCGAAAAAGCATCGGCATTAGAGCAGTTATTTACGTTACAGTTAGAGGATAATACAACTAAAATCGAAACTGCAAAAACAATTTTTAACGAATCTGGCGCTTCAAAAGCAACGCAGGAAGCTATCGAAATGTATACATTAAAAGCATTCGAAACTTTAGAAAAAATGGAAATCAGCGCTGAGAAGAAAAAAGTTTTAAGAACTTTTGGCGAAAATTTAATGGGACGTAAGGTTTAGTAATCCGTTTTAAATGTCAGTTTTGAGTAAAAAAAATCTACAATCATAATCAGCAATCTAAAATCTAAAATAAATATGTTTGTAGCGCCAATAAATACAGAATCTTTACTAGAGCAAGCTCAAGCACAGACTTTATACCTAAATCTTATTGAGCAGATAAACAAGGATTTTAATTTGGCTAATGAAGGAATTGATTTTCCGTTAAGTATTTCGCCAGACGAATTAAAAATGCAGCTGCACGAAAAAATATATCGAATGATTCAATACAAATTTGCTGAGTACTTGAATCTTCTTTATATAATTGATGTTCCAGAAAATGAAATCAAAAGCCTGGACGGCTCCGATTTGGTAATTCTTGCCGAGCAAGTCGCTTTTTTGATTTTAAAAAGAGAATGGCAGAAAGTTTGGTTTCGGAATTATTATAGATAAAAAAGGTACTGAGATGCTAAGGTTCTGAGGCACTAAGGTTTTTCGTTAGGTCTAATAATACTTTTCAACTTAGCAAATTCAGACCAAAGTCCAAATCCACTAACATCTAATTTACTTCCTGTAATTTGCGTACGACCGCATTTAAAACAAATTTTTGCTATACCAACTGTTTTTTCTTTCTTTTTAAAAATAAAAATATCCCTGTATTCTGCAGCACAGCCAGCAAAAATAGTTTGTAATGAATCTTTTTCACTAAACACATTTTCAATCCCTTTTTGCTGTTTAAGTGATAAATCAGATTTTTTGTAGTTATGATTTAATAGAATCTTCTCGAAATTTTCTTGCGGAATTGTATCAGGAAAAGTACTTACATAAATTTTAAAAAATTCCTTTTCCTTTTTAGTATTATTATCTTTCATAAGGATTTTAGCAAAATCATCCTCAGAAAAATTCAAATAATAATGATCAATTTCATCAGAATCAAAAAAAGGTCGTAATTCCTTTTTTACAACCTTTTTATTTTCAATATTTGATTTATTCGAATTATTACAGCTTAAAGCAACAATTGAAATAATTATAAAAATATATCTTTTCAAATTTCTGTATTTAAAAAACTTAGAATTTCAGCATCTTAGCCCCTTAGCAACTCTAAAAATAAACCCTCACAAAAGGCATAAATCCAGATCCGTAAAGGCTTCTGTCTGGATCATACAAAACATCGTAACGTGCACCGATAGTTACATTTCCAGTCCTGTAACCTGCCCCAAGGTATAATGCAGTATTCCAATAACTATCAGAAAAAGCAGGTCTGTTAATATTAGAGTCATATCTCGTATCCACTCTTACCTGCTCTAACTCTGCAGACAATTGAAGTTCGGGAATCGGATTTACAAGCGTAATTAAACTCCCTCCGTAAACATATGATTCATAGTAATTTCTTGAGTTTAAGTAACCAAATTGTAAACCAACACCAACAGCAACAATTTGGTTTACGTTGTAAATGGCGCTTGGCATTATAGAAATATCGGTATAACCAGAACCAATTCCTAAACCTAACCCGCCGCCAAATTGTACTTTTTCCCAGAAATGATTACTGTTATCAATAACATATTTTTGTTGAGCAATAGAATAACTAGAGAATAAGGCTGTCAAAATCACAAATAAATATTTGCAATCGATTGAAAATTGAATTTTATTCATAGTTAACGTTTATTTTAACAAATTTTTACGTAAAAGTACGTAAAAAAAAGATTTAAATAAGTGTGATTGTTGTACTTTTGCCTTTCTATATAACAAAAAGTATATTCACTCATATTATGGATAGGTTTTCATTTTTAAACGCAGCGCATACCGAGTTTTTTGCACAATTATACGATCAATATTTAGTAAACCCAGACAGCGTTGAGCCTAGCTGGAGAAGTTTCTTTCAAGGTTTTGACTTTGGACAAACTACTTATAACGACGAGAATCCTGTGCAAACTATCGTTGAGTATGTAACTAGCGACAACACAGATTACAGTCAGGTTTCAGAAAAACTAAAAAAAGAATTCAACGTTCTAAAATTAATTGACGGATACCGTACGCGCGGGCATTTATTCACGAAAACAAACCCTGTTCGTGACCGTAGAACTTCTTCTCCAACTTTGGATATAGAAAATTTCGGATTATCTACAGCAGATCTTTCTACTGTATTTGATGCTGCACAAACCATCGGAATGGCTCCTTCTTCATTGCAGGATATTGTAAACCGTCTTAAAGCGATTTACTGCCAGCATATCGGGATTGAGTACATGTATATTAGAAATCCTGGCGTTGTAAAATGGATTCAGGACAAATTAGCTGTTGATAACAACCAGCCAAATTTTTCTACAGAAGAAAAGAAAACAATCCTAAATAAACTTAACGAAGCAGTATCTTTTGAAAACTTCCTTCATACTAAATATGTGGGTCAAAAACGTTTCTCATTAGAAGGTGGTGAATCTATTATCCCGGCTCTTGATGCTTTAATCGAGCAGGCTGCCGAAAAAGGCGTTGAACAATTCGTAATGGGAATGGCACACCGCGGCCGTTTGAACGTTTTGGCAAACATCTTCGGAAAATCGACTCAGGACATTTTTGGTGAGTTCGACGGTAAAGATTACGATCAGGAATATTTTGATGGTGACGTAAAATACCACTTAGGGCTTACTGCTGACAAAAAAACAAGAACTGGAAAAAGCATCAATATCAATTTAGCACCAAACCCTTCTCACTTAGAAACTGTTGGAGCTGTTATTGAAGGTATTACCAGAGCAAAACAAGATAAATATTTCCCAGAAGATTTTTCAAAAGTATTACCTATCGCCGTTCACGGAGATGCTGCAATTGCAGGACAAGGTATCTTATACGAAATCATTCAGATGGCACAGCTTGACGGTTACAAAACAGGCGGGACTATCCATATTGTAATCAATAACCAAGTTGGTTTTACAACAAACTACTTAGATGCGCGTTCGTCAACTTATTGTACAGACGTTGCCAAAGTAACCCTTTCACCAGTACTACACGTAAATGCTGATGATGCTGAAGCTGTTGTACACGCTGTATCTTTTGCATTAGACTACAGAATGCAATTTGGACGTGACGTATTTATTGATCTTTTAGGATATAGAAAATACGGTCATAACGAAGGTGACGAACCTCGTTTTACACAACCAGTTTTATACAAAATCATTGCAAAACATAAGAACCCAAGAGATATTTATGCTGAAAAATTACTTACTGACGGCGTAATTGATGCATCCTATGTAAATGCTTTAGAAAAACAATATAAATCTGCACTTGAAGAAAACTTAGAAGCTTCTCGTAAAAAAGATTTAACAATCATTACTCCATTCATGAAAAATGAGTGGGAAGGATTTGTTCAGGTTACTGATACGCAAATGCTTCAAAAAGTAGATACGACTTTTGATAAAAAAGGATTAGATTCTATTATCAACACGATTTCTACTTTACCTGCTGATAAGAAATTCATCAGTAAAATCACTAAAATTGTATCGGACAGAAAAGCCGGTTATGACAATAACACTTTGGATTGGGGAACTGCAGAGGCATTAGCTTACGGTTCTCTTTTAACTGAAGGTTTTGATGTTCGTATTTCTGGTCAGGACGTCGAGCGTGGTACATTCTCTCACCGTCATGCCGTTGTTAAAGTAGAAGATTCTGAAGAAGAAGTAATTTTATTAAACGGAATCGAAAACAAAAAAGGAAAATTCGGAGTATTCAATTCTCTTTTATCTGAGTATGGAGTTCTTGGTTTTGATTACGGATATGCTTTGGCAAATCCAAAAGCATTGACTATTTGGGAAGCACAGTTTGGAGATTTCTCTAACGGAGCTCAAATTATGATTGACCAGTATATTTCTTGTGGAGAAGATAAATGGAACAACCAAAACGGTATCGTTCTTTTATTGCCTCACGGATATGAAGGTCAAGGAGCTGAGCACTCTTCTGCAAGAATGGAGCGTTATTTACAACTTTGTGCAAGACAAAATATGTATGTTGCAGATTGTACAACGCCAGCCAATTTCTTCCACTTGTTGAGAAGACAAATGAAAACAAACTTCCGTAAACCTTTGGTAGTTTTCTCTCCAAAAAGTTTATTACGTGACCCAAGATGTGTTTCAACAGTTGAGGAATTAGCATCTGGAAGTTTTCAAGAAACTATTGACGATAATACAGTAGATAAAAAGAAAGTAAAAACATTAGTTTTTGTTACTGGTAAATTCTACTATGATATTGTTGCCGAAAGAGAAAACAACGGAAGAAATGATGTTGCAGTTGTTCGTATCGAACAATTATTCCCTTTCCCAGCAGAGCAAATCAAAGAAATCATTGCAAAATATCCAAATGCTGATGATTATGTTTGGGCTCAGGAAGAACCTAAAAACATGGGAGCTTACAGCTTCATGTTAATGAACTTTGACTTCATCAAGTGGAGACTTGCTTCATTAAAAGCTTATGCTGCGCCTGCATCTGGAAGTTATACACGTGCAAAACGTCGTCATGCAGATGCAATTAGAATGGTATTCGATAAAAACTTATTTAGATAATAAAAAAATTGTTTCAAGTTTCAAGTTTCAAGTTTTGTAAAAAACTGAAACTTGGGACTAACTAAAACTTTAAACAAAAACAAGATGATTTTAGAAATGAAAGTCCCATCACCAGGGGAGTCAATAAAAGAAGTTGAAATTGCAACTTGGTTAGTAAAAGACGGAGATTATGTAGAAAAAGATCAAGCGATTGCTGAAGTTGATTCAGATAAAGCTACTCTTGAACTGCCTGCTGAAATGAGTGGTGTTATCACACTTAAAGCAGAAGAAGGTGATACAGTAGCAGTAGGAGCTGTAGTTTGTTTAATCGATACAGATGCAGCAAAACCAGCTGGCGACGCTCCAGCAGCTGAAGCTCCAAAAGCAGAAGCACCAAAAGCAGAGGCTCCAAAGGCAGAAGCACCGAAAGCGGAGGCTCCAAAAGCAGCTCCAGCAGCAACAAGTTATGCGGCAGGAACTCCTTCTCCGGCAGCAAGAAAAATATTAGACGAAAAAAATATAGCTCCAGCATCAGTTTCAGGAACTGGTAAAGGAGGAAGAATCACTAAAGATGATGCTGTAAACGCAGTACCTTCTATGGGAACTCCAACTGGAGGAAGCCGTGGAACTGAGCGTACAAAATTATCAATGTTACGTCGTAAAGTAGCTGAAAGATTAGTTTCGGCTAAAAACGAAACGGCTATGCTTACTACTTTCAACGAAGTAAACATGACGCCAATCAACCAAATTCGTAACGAATACAAAGATGCTTTCAAAGCGAAACATGGCGGATTAGGTTTAGGTTTTATGTCATTCTTTACAAAAGCAGTTACAAGAGCTTTACAATTGTATCCAGATGTTAACTCAATGATGGATGGTGATTACAAAATCGCTTATGATTTTGCTGACATCTCAATCGCAGTTTCTGGACCAAAAGGTTTAATGGTTCCTGTTGTTCGTAATGCTGAATTATTAACTTTCCGTGGTATCGAAGCTGAGATCAAAAGATTGGCTTTAAGAGCTCGTGATGGTCAAATTACAGTTGACGATATGACTGGAGGAACTTTTACAATTACTAACGGTGGTGTTTTTGGAAGTATGTTAAGTACTCCAATTATCAACCCTCCTCAATCTGGAATCTTAGGAATGCACAATATTATTGAGCGTCCGATTGCAGTAAACGGAAAAGTTGAAATTCACCCAATGATGTACGTGGCACTTTCTTATGACCACAGAATCATTGACGGACGTGAGTCTGTTGGTTTCTTAGTTGCTGTAAAAGAAGCTTTAGAAAATCCAGTTGAATTATTAATGAATGGCGATGCTAAACGTGCTTTAGAACTATAATCTAAAACATTTTTCATTATACAAAAACCCCGCTCTTATCTGAGCGGGGTTTCTTTTTTTAGTCCAATTCTTAGTTAAGTCAATTTTAACCAAATAGCAAGGTATTTAATTTGGAATAAATAAAAATAAAGTTTGCTTGATAAGCAATCATGGCTTACATTTGCGCTATTAAAATCAATTCTAAATAAAATGAAGTTCAAATTTACAATTTCTTTTTTGAGTCTTTGTCTTGCTTTATTAACCAGCGTATCTGTTTTAGCTCAAGAAAAAGCAACAATAAAAGGTCAAATTAGCTTAACAAATGGGGAAGCTGCAGATAATGTTTATGTAGTATTAAAAGGAACAAAAATAGGAACTACAACAGATGAAAGTGGTTTCTACGAAATTAAAAATATCAAACCAGGTAACTACGTAATTAAAGTTTCTGGAATTGGTTATTCTTCTAAAGAAAAAAGTATTACGCTAAATAGCGGTGATTCGATTATTGAAGATTTCAAAATCAGTGAAAATTCTGAGCAATTAAATGAAATTGTAGTAAATGGTAATCGAAAAAATCCATTAGCTCGTAAAGAAACACAACAAGTATCAAGATTACCTCTTAAAAATCTTGAAAACCCACAAGTATATACTACAATAACAAGCGAATTGTTAAAAGAACAAGTGGTAACTAACATTGATGATGCACTTAAAAATGCTCCAGGTTTATCTCCTCTTTGGGCTTCTACCGGACGTGGAGGTGATGGTGCTGGATATTTCTCTCTTAGAGGTTTTGCAGTACAGCCAACAATGACAAACGGATTACCTGCTTTGAATACTGGAAGCATTGATCCTGCAAATATTGACAAAATCGAAGTTATCAAAGGACCTTCTGGAACTTTATTCGGAAGCAGCTTGATTTCTTACGGAGGTTTAATCAACTTAACTACAAAAAAGCCTTACGATCATTTTGGCGGAGAGGTAAGTTATACAGCGGGAAGCTATGGTTTAAATCGTGTTACTGCTGATGTGAATACTCCTGTTGACGATGAGCACAAAATTAATTTTAGAGTTAATACTGCTTACCACACAGAAAACAGCTTTCAAGATGCTGGATTTAGAAAATCATTTTTCTTTGCTCCTTCATTATCTTACCAAGCTAGCGACAGACTTTCGTTCTTCATTAATACAGAATTCATGAACAACAAACAGACCAACCCTACTATGTTATTCTTAGACAGAGGTGCGCCGTTAAGAGTTCATAATATGGATGAATTAGGATATGACAACAAACGTTCTTACACAAGTAACGAATTGGCAATAGAAACTCCTTCTTACTCTCTTCAAGGACAAATGAATTACAAAATCTCGGATCAATGGACTTCTCAAACGGTTCTATCTAGAGGATCATCTAAATCTGAAGGGTATTATACTTATTTATATGAGGGAACACAATTTTTTCCTGCGCAGGTAAGTGAAGGTATTGTTTTAGGGCGTTCAATGAATTACCAAAACACAACAACTTTAACAACTGATATTCAACAAAACTTTATTGGTGACTTTAAATTAGGAAGCTTAAGAAATAGAATCGTTGTTGGTTTAGACTACTTTAATAGAGGACAGATTGATAATGGTTCTGGATACGTTTCAAACGGAAGAGTTTATATTGGAAACTTGGATTTAGCAACAGTAAACCAATATGTATTCGGTATCACAGATCCTGCAAATTATATTACAAATGGTGACAGCGGTAATTTAACAAAAGCCGGTTCTGATAAACTTTTAGCAGAAACTAATGCAAACAATAACAAAACAAAACAAGAAGTTATTAGTGCTTATGCATCAGATGTAATCAACATTACTCCTGGATTATCTGCAATGGCTAGTTTACGTGTAGATCGTTTTATGACTGCAGGTGACGTTACTACAAATGCCGATGATTATAACCAAACCTCTTTTTCTCCAAAATTTGGTTTAGTTTATCAGCCAATCATTGACAAAGTTTCTATTTTTGCCAACTACATGGATGGTTTCGCTAACTCAGCTCCGACTAATGATATTTTGACAGACGGAAGTTCTCTTCCAAGAACTTTCAAACCAGAACACGCTAACCAATTTGAAATTGGTACAAAATTAAATGTTCTTAAAGATAAAATTTACGCAACACTTAGCTACTACGACATCAAAGTGACCGATCAGGTTTATACTGTTTATGACTATAGCGGACCTATACCTACTCAAACTTCTTTCCAAGATGGTGCACAAAGAAACAAAGGTTTTGAAGCAGAAATTGTTGCAAGTCCAGTTTCAGGTTTAAACATTGTTGCAGGTTACAGCTATGTTGATGCAATATTAACTGCAGGAGATCCTTCGTTTGTAGGAAACAGACCAGAAAGTTCAGGACCAAGAAACACAGCAAACTTTTGGGCAAGCTACAAATTCCCACAAGGAGGCTTACAAGGTTTTGGTTTAGGTTTTGGTGGAAACTATGCTGACAAAAACTTAATCATGAACAGAAATGTTGTGGGTCAGTTTACAATTCCTTCTTATACTGTATTAAATTCATCTGTATTCTACGGAACAGAAAAATTTACATTAACATTGAAACTTGACAATATCGCAAATGTTGACACCTATGACGGATGGTCAACAATTCATCCAAAAAACATGAGAAGCGTATCTGCAAACTTCTCTTATAGATTTTAATAAATAATTACATAAAAGCACCTTTCTAAATTAAAGAAAGGTGCTTTTTTAAATTTTAAAATTATGATAACAATTGCCAGCCTTATCGTTTTTTTAGCTTTTTATACCCTTTATTACACCTCCAAAAGAGCTGTTTTATCGTATGATTTTGGTTTTGAAAAATGGATGAAAAACAATCCAAAGCAAACTAAATTTACTGGTTTAGGACTGCTCTTGATTGCTTATGCATCATGGCTTTATACCCAGTCATTGTGTTGCGGCACTTTGATGTTCTTCATTCAGTTAATGACTATTGGAAGTTTAATCATCATTTTAACCCCTCTGAAAAAAGTAAACTACAAAGTACTTTTAGCACTTTTAATTATCGTTTCAATTTTAGAATTTTATTACGCTTAAATCCATTTAACAATGCCCGCAAATTCAAAATATTTAACACCCGCTTTTTTGCCGCGTTTTTTAAAGATTACCGCTGCTATTTTAGGCGGTTATTTCGTTGCCGTTACGTTTCACCTTGCACTTGCTGCTTGGTTTAATCGTGCCAATGTTTTAATGACTATGGCGTATAGCGGCTTTATACTTTGGGTTGCTTTAATGGTCATTGCTTTTTTAGCCAAAAGTGCTTGGAAAATTTGGGGAATCTACATACTCCTTACTCTCCTTTTCTGTCTTTTTATTTATTTAGGTCAAACTTACCATCCAACGGCAAAATAATTTATGAATAACCGTCATTATAATATTTATTTCCATACGCATACTGTCAGCGGTATCGTGATCAGCGTAGTTCTTTTTGTGATTTTCTTTGCTGGGTCTTTTTCTTTTTTTAGAGATGAAATCATCAATTGGGAAAGAAGTGAATCCACTGCAATTACAAAAGAAATTCAATTAGACTATAACAGCGCATTAAAAGATCTTGACAAAAAGCACATTCTGCATGGAAGAAATATTACGATTTCTAAACCATCTATTGAAGAAAGAGTTGCCATTTACATGGAAGGAACCAAAGATACTTTGGCTCCAGCCAAACAAAAAGAAGGTTCCTTTTTCTATCTTGACACCAAAAATTTTAAATCTTATACTTACGAAGAATCTTATTCTTTGGGAGAGCTTTTATATCGTCTGCACTTTTTGGCGCAGATTCCGTATCCGGTTGGGTATTATCTTTCTGGATTTACTGCTTTGTTTTTCTTATTTGCCATTGTAACCGGATTATTATTGCATTGGAAAAAAATTGTTTCGAACTTTTATATTTTCCGTCCAAAAGAAAAATTAAAAACACTTTGGACAGATGCCCACACCGCATTAGGAATGATCGGACTTCCTTTTCAATTTGTGTATGCCGTGACAGGAGCTTTCTTTATGATTAAACTTTTAATCGTTGCCCCTGCTGTTATGGCACTTTATAATGGCGATGATAAGAAATTATACCAAGAGCTAGAATACAACGACCCAGATTATGCTTATGAATACAAAAAATTAGCAAGTCCGTTTAATATTAATGAATTAGTTTCAAAAGCAAAAAACAATTGGAAAGATTTTGAAATTACCCGAGTAATTGTTCAAAATTACGGAGATGTTAACATGCATGTTTTAGTAGAGGGCGAATTATTATCTCATAAAAAATTTGTAGGCGTTGGAAAAGTCGTTTATCGTGTATCTGACGGAAAAGAAATTGCTAAAAAAGATCCTATTTCGCAGAATAACTATCTTGACGCCGTAAAAACAGTTTTATATCGTATTCATTTTGGCGATTATGGAGGTTACGCTCTAAAAATAATAAGTTTCGTTTTAGGAATTATAACCTGTTTTGTCATCATTTCGGGAGTTATGATTTGGTTAGTTGCAAGACAGAAAAACAATATGCCTGAAAAGAAAAGACGTTTCAATGCAGCAGTTGTACGCATTTATTTGGCAATTTGTTTGAGTATGTATCCAATCACTGCTTTGGCTTTTATTGGCAGTAAGATTTTTTATCCTTTAAGTAAGTCTAACTTGTTTGCACTTTATTTTGGAGGCTGGTTACTGCTTGCAATATTCTTTATTATTAAAAAGAATGATGGTTTTACAAATAAATTTTGTTTGATTTCGGGAAGTATTTTAGGATTCTTGATTCCAATTACAAACGGAATCGTTTCTGGAGATTGGTTCTGGACATCGTTCACGCATAACAAAATTCAGATTTTCTTTATTGATGTATTTTGGATTGCTCTAGCATCCATTTCATTATATGTGGCTTATCATTTAAAACCTAAAGAAACCGTTTCGTAATTTTAAGTTTTTTAATCGCGAAGACACTAAACTTTTTTCAAAAATCCTTTTAATCTGAGACTAAAAAACTTTGCGATAAAACTAAATTCTTATCGAGCCCAAAACAAAATAATTACAATAATTTGTCACTTATAAATTTTGACTCTACATTTACGTTTTTATTTACAAAATGGGATTCAAAACGCAAATACGTTTTCTTCATAAATGGCTCGGATTAATTTCTGGGCTTATTGTTTTTATTATCAGTATTACGGGCTGTATTTTTTGTTTTCATGACGAAATAAAAGACATTACCCGAAAAGAATGGCGATTGGTTGAACCAGAAAACAAAGCTTTTTTACCGCCCTCTGTTCTAGAGCGAAATGCTAAAAAAATTGCTCCAGATTTTAAAGCCAGCATGGTCGCGTATTACGGGAAAAATCGTTCGGCAATTGTATATACTTTTTCTGGAGAGAAAAATCAATACTTATATTTTAATCCTTACAATGGAACGTTTCTAAAGTCTGAAAATCCGGAAACAGACTTTTTTATTATTGTCGAATACATTCATTTGTATTTGCTCCTTCCCGATTATATTGGCAAACACATTATCGGCGGTGCAACCATTATTTTTATTCTTTTATTAATTTCTGGAATTATACAATGGTGGCCCAAGAAAAAATCTGACATTAAAAGAAGTTTCACTATAAAATGGTCTGCCAAGTGGCGTCGCGTCAATTATGACTGGCACAATACTTCGGGTTTTTATATCTCGCTGATTGCATTGATTCTAGCCATAACGGGCCTAACGTTTACCTACGAATGGATGGGCGATGGAATTTACAAAACATTTAATTTCGGCGGTGACAAGGCATTAGAAACAAAACTCCCATCAATTGATACAACAAAATTTAAGGTGAATTCAATTACTGCAATCGATCGCGCTTTTGCTCAGACAATGAAACTTAAACCAGACTCCGAAATGCTGTTTGTGATGATACCGCAGCAAAAAGGCGACATCGTCAGTACAGGAGCATATCCGCATATGCTGAGCTATGACAATCAAAGTAATTATTATTTTCATCCCAAAAACGGAAAACTAATTCAGAAACAGCTCTTTGAAGATAAAAGTCTTGGACTGCAAGTTGTAGAAATGAACTACGGAATTCATACCGGACAGATTCTGGATCTGCCTGGAAAAATCATCGCTTTTATAGTCAGCTTATTTGTGGCAGCATTGCCAATAACGGGATTTGTAATTTGGTACGGCAGAAATTTTAAAAAGAAAAAAACATAAAAAAACCACCTTGACGAGGCGGTTTTAAAAAACAATAAACGAAATCTTTTAGTTTCTATTTGCTACAGCATTTTTTTGTAAATTCTTTACAGAACTTATTTTACTGTTTACGTAAGCAACTTCAGAAAGATTTTTTTCGTTATAAAACATCCATTTTCCAGTTTTTAGACCTTCTGTGTATTCTCCCTCAACCGTTTTATTTCCTTTTACATCATAAGATACCCAAACACCGTCTAATTTACCATCTTTATAATAACCTTCTTGCTGTACATTTCCATTCTCATAATAATAGATTGCTTTCACTCTATTTCCAACAGCTTCTAGTTCAGGCTTACCTTCTTGTGCTGTTAAAATTCCAGAGAACAATACAGCCGCTAAAATCACACACTTTTTCATATCTTTAGGTATTTAATGTTATCAAATCGTTATCAAATATAATTAAATGTTTACATTAAAAAAACTTTTGCTTAACAATTTGGTAACATTGACTAAAAACTTAACATTGGAAAATGTCTAAAAAAGAAAAAACCAGCGCCGAAGCACTGGTTTTACTGGTATTTAATAAAATTTAGATCTTAACGATAACGATGTAAATTTCGTAAATATTTTAGTTCAATAAGCTATTTAACTGATTTTCAAGCTTCGGATCTGATGGTCTTGTGGCATCTGCATTCACAACATTTCCTTTTGGATCAATTAAAATAAATCTCGGAATTCCTGTTACACCATATTGAGTAACAAACTCAGATTCCCAATCCTTATCTGCAAAAAGCTGTACACCGCCCAATTTTTTATCGGTTACAAATTTTTTCCATTTCTCGTTATCTTTCAATTTATCAATCGAAATACTTACAAACTCGATGTTTTTACCGTGATACTTTTCTTCGATTTTTTGCAAATACGGAATTTCTGCTCTACAAGGCGCGCACCATGTTGCCCAAAGATCTATATATACATATTTACCTTTTAAGTCGGCCAGTTTTGTTTTACCGCCTTTATGGTTTTCATAGTCAAATTCTGGAGAAGGTTTTCCAACCAATTTATTTGCTTTTGATACTCTGTCGTATTCTTCAGAAGCATATTGGTGAAAACTTTCAAAACTTTGTTTCAAAGCAGTTTTAAATTCAGGATCAAAATCACCTTTTTCAAGACTTTCTGTATCTTTTTTCAATTTTTCGTCAAGCGAAGAAACAAATGCAGGTTGCTCTAACTTAAATGCTGCTTCCTGAAACTGTTCATCTTTTAAAGCTTGTTGTGCCAGAAAATTACTTTCGTTTACACCTTTACCTTTATATATAATAGTCTCATCAAATTGTTTGGCATTCATTGTTAGGTTAACTTCAGAATTTGGTTTTAGATATAAATTCGAAGATTCAGTTCCGTCAGAAAACATATAAAATCCCTTTGGTGCCTCAAAAGAAGCTGCAAAAACTCCTTTTTTGTCAATCGGAATTACCTGCTTAAAATTATTTCTTCCTTTAATTACTAAAGTATCACTGTTTCGATTTTCGATTTTAGCCGAAAATTTTATTTGATTTTTGGTCTGCCCAACTACCGTTAAAGTATTTATAATTACTAAACCCGCAACAAAAAGTTTTTTCATAGGTATTTAAATTAGTTTTTTAGTGAATCAAAACTAAAGAAATTAAAGCTTCAAATTTTAGAATTAACAATTTATTTGAAATTATGGCTTAATAAATAGATTCACTATTTTAATAAAGTTTCAAATTGTGATTGAAGTGATAGTGATGAAGGATCCCATGCATCAATTGATAGAATATAACCTTTTGGGTCTATTAATATATGTACTGGAACATCTTTTATATTACACTTTGTAATAAAATCAGATTTAAATCCACGATCCGAAATAAGCTGGATACCATCCAATTTTTTCTCCTCTATATATTTTCTCCATGAATCACGTTCGTGTTGCTCTTCTATTGAAATATTTACAAAAACAACATTCTTGTCTTTATATTTATCTGTTATAGCTCTTATATATTTGAATTCTTCCAAATATTTATCATTCCATAATGTCCAAAAAGTTATATAGACATATTTTCCTTTAAAATCTGACAGTTTTGTTTTTCCGCCTTTGTAATTCTCATATTCAAATTCCTTTGGCGATTTATTATTAACTTCTCGTAATTCTGCTCCTTCTTCATAATCTCTTAATACTTCAGCATAAAATGCTTCTAAAGATTTTATCATTGCATCTTTAAAATCCGAATCATAGTCACCTTTATTAATATATTCTAAAGCTACTTTTTTTTCATCTTCTATAAATAACGTGAAATTTGAAGATTCTGTTTTTAAAGCCCTTTCTTTAATTTTTTCATTCTTCAAAAGATATTTTGCCATACATTTACTTTCATCTATACCTTTCCCTTCATATATAATAGTATTTGAAATATCATTGGCATCAAATGCTAAATTTATTTCAGCATTTGGTTTTAAGTATAAATGCACATATTTATTTGCATACAATAAGTCATAAAACCCTTTCGTCACATTAAATTTAACATTACAATTTCCCTTTTTATCAAGTGAAATAACCTTTCTAAAATTATCTGCTCCAGTTATAACTAAACTATCACTGATATTATTAGAAATATTTGTTGTGAATTTTACTTCACCCTCGTTTCGACTACAGCTCAACAAAAAATTAAAAATCACTAAAACGATAATAAAATACTTATTCATAAACTATTAATTCTGGTTTTCAAAAATCCAAATCTAAAGAAATAACAATTCAAATTTTAACATTTGATAAAATATTTAAAATTATAGACATCAAGTTTATCACTTTACTATATTATCTTGAATTTTGTATTTACTTTTGCAGTCTAAAATTTTAGATTATGTATAGAAGTCATAATTGCGGCGAATTAAATGCCTCAAATATTAATACAGAAGTTACTCTGGCTGGATGGGTTCAAAACTCTAACGATAAAGGATTTATAAATTGGGTTAATTTACGAGATCGCTATGGAATTACTCAATTATTATTTGACAAGAGCCGTTCAGACGAAAAAATCTTTGAACTTGCTAAAACTTTAGGTAGAGAATTTGTAATTCAAGTTAAAGGAACCGTTATTGAGCGTGAAGCTAAAAACAAAAACATTCCTACTGGAGATATCGAAATTTTAGTAACTGAATTAAATATATTGAATGCGGCTATAACGCCTCCGTTTACTATTGAAGATAAAACAGATGGCGGTGAAGACATCAGAATGAAATACCGTTACTTGGATATCAGAAGAAATCCTGTAAAAAACAGTTTGTTATTCCGTCACAAAGTGGCAATGGAAGTTCGTAAATATCTTTCTGATTTAGATTTCTGCGAAGTTGAAACTCCATACCTTATTAAATCTACTCCAGAAGGAGCGAGAGATTTCGTTGTACCAAGCCGTATGAACGAAGGTCAGTTTTATGCTTTGCCGCAATCTCCACAGACTTTCAAACAATTATTGATGGTGGGTGGAATGGATAAATATTTCCAAATCGTGAAATGTTTCCGTGACGAAGATTTACGTGCAGACCGTCAGCCTGAGTTTACACAGATTGACTGCGAAATGGCTTTTGTGGAACAAGAAGATATTTTAAATGTTTTTGAAGGATTGACAAGACATTTATTAAAAGAAATTAAAGGCATTGAAGTAGAGAAATTCCCAAGAATTACCTACGATTATGCTATGAAAACATACGGAAATGACAAACCAGACATTCGTTTCGGAATGGAGTTTGGTGAGTTAAACGAATTTGCACAACACAAAGATTTTCCAGTATTCAATGCTGCAGAATTAGTGGTTGGTATTGCAGTTCCAGGCGCTGGAAATTACACCCGTAAAGAAATCGATGCTTTGATTGACTGGGTAAAACGTCCTCAGGTTGGAGCTTCTGGAATGGTTTACGTAAAATGTAACGAAGACGGAACTTTTAAATCTTCTGTAGATAAATTCTACGATCAGGAAGATTTAACCAATTGGGCAAAAACTACTGGCGCTAAAGCCGGAGATATGATTTTTGTACTTTCTGGCCCAGCAAACAAAACACGTGCGCAATTATCTGCACTTAGAATGGAATTAGCAACTCGTTTAGGATTACGTAATCCAGAAGTTTTTGCTCCATTATGGGTTGTAGATTTCCCATTATTAGAATTAGACGAAGAAAGCGGCCGTTACCATGCGATGCACCACCCATTTACTTCTCCAAAACCAGAAGATATGGCATTGTTGGAAACAGAACCAGGAAAAGTTCGTGCTAACGCCTATGATATGGTTTTAAACGGAAATGAAATTGGCGGAGGATCGATTCGTATTCACGACAAAGCAACGCAGCAATTAATGTTCAAATATTTAGGATTCACCGAAGAAGAAGCAAAAGCACAATTCGGATTCTTGATGGACGCTTTCCAATTTGGAGCACCGCCTCACGGAGGACTTGCATTTGGATTAGATCGTTTGGTAGCAATATTAGGCGGACAGGAAACGATTAGAGACTTTATTGCTTTTCCAAAAAACAATTCTGGACGAGACGTGATGATCGACGCTCCAGCTGCAATTGATGACAACCAATTGAAAGAATTACATATCAAAGTCGATTTAGTTTAAATCCTTTACAAACAAAATTAATACTGCAGTACTTTTTAAGCTGCAGTATTTTTTTTGAAAATTATTCTCGTTTGTATTTTTTGCGAAAACAATCGATAAAAAGCAAAAAAAACCGACGAAACAAACAAAAAATCCCGTAAAGAAGTTCTTACTTTTTGAAGTATTTTTAATGATTCTCATTTAAACCGATAACCTTTCAATAGAGACGCAATATATACACTAAAAACACTGTAAATCAATAATTTTTACAAAAAATTAACACCTTCATGTCTTTTGTATGAATTTTAATCTTACATTTGTTTTATTATAAATTATTATTACAATTACAATGCGTACAGGTACAGTAAAATTTTTCAATGAATCTAAAGGTTATGGATTCATTACAGACGAAGAAACAGGAAAAGATATCTTCGTTCACGCTTCAGGAATTAACGCGGAAGAATTACGCGAAGGTGACCGTGTAAGCTATGAAGAAGAAGAAGGAAGAAAAGGGAAAGTTGCTGCAAAAGTAGCGGTGATCTAAGAAAAATATAGCAATTTATTTTTTTTTGCCTGAATGGTCTAAGAAAAACGTTTCGATTAATTTCGAGACGTTTTTTTTTGCTTAAATCTTAAAAAAATATTAAAAAAACTCTTTCTTATTTATAATGAATAAAAATTACCTATAAACGCGGTTTACTACAGTACTTAAATCCTTTTTTAGCTTGTGTTTTACAGAGTTCCAAGTTATCTTTGTGGCTCATTTTTTAAGTATAAAACCTAAGCTTATGCAATCCGATCAATACAGTTACATTCCTATTTTAATGCAGTTAATTTTAGCTGTTGGTTTTGTCGTAGGAACAATCATTATTTCTGGAAAATTAGGTCCAAAAAGAACCTCTGAAGTAAAAGACAAAAACTTCGAATGCGGTATCGAATCTGTTGGTAATGCCCGTATTCCTTTCTCAGTAAAATATTTCCTTGTTGCTATTTTATTTGTATTGTTCGACGTAGAGGTTATTTTCCTTTATCCTTGGGCAGTAAACTTCAAAGATTTAGGAATTGAAGGAATGTTAAAAATGATTGTTTTCATGGCTTTGCTTTTAGTTGGTTTTTTCTACATCATCAAAAAGAAAGCATTAGAGTGGGAATAATTTAGAGATTTTAGATTTTAGATTTCTGATTTTAGATTTAAAAAGATTTAGAATTAAAATTTAAGATTTGATCCTCAACAAAACTGATTTAAAATATTGATTTTATTTTTTACGATCACAAATCTAAAATCTAAAATCAGAAATCTAAAATAAAAATGAGCGATTCAAAAGTAAATATGGTAGCGCCGCCAGAAGGAGTTGTTGGTGAAGGTTTCTTCGCAACAAAACTTAATGATGTTGTTGGTTTGGCAAGAGCAAACTCATTATGGCCTCTTCCTTTCGCAACTTCATGCTGTGGTATCGAATTCATGGCAACAATGGCATCTCATTACGATTTAGCACGATTTGGTTCCGAGCGTGTGAGTTTCTCTCCTCGTCAAGCAGATATGTTATTGGTAATGGGAACTATTTCAAAAAAAATGGCGCCTATTTTAAGACAAGTATACGAGCAGATGTCTGAGCCTCGCTGGGTAATTGCTGTTGGAGCATGCGCTTCTTCTGGAGGTGTTTTTGACACTTACTCTGTACTTCAGGGAATTGACAAAGTAATCCCGGTAGATGTTTATGTACCAGGATGCCCGCCAAGACCAGAACAAATTGTAGATGGAGTAATGAGACTTCAAGAACTGGTAAAAAGTGAGTCTGTGAGAAGAAGAAGCTCTCCAGAATACCAAGAATTATTAGCTTCCTATAATATCTCATAAAATGGCTTTAGAAAATACCCAGATTCAAGACAAACTGATAGAGACATTTAATAACGATGTTTTTAACTTCCAGCAAGAAAGAGATATTTTTTCTTTAGAAGCTTCGGCAGATACTATCAAACCATTGATTCTTTTCCTTAAAAACGATCCAGAACTGCGTTTTCATTTCATAACCGATTTATGCGGTATTCATTACCCAGATAATGAAACAGAGCGTCAGTTTGCAGTTGTATATCACTTACACAATTGGTACGAAAACAAAAGATTGAGAATCAAAGTTTTTCTAAATGGAGAAAAACCAGAAATTAAATCTATTTCAAATATCTTCTTGAGTACAAACTGGATGGAAAGAGAAACGTACGATTTCTATGGGATAAACTTTATTGGACACCCTCAATTGAAACGTATTCTAAATATGGACGAAATGCAGTCTTTCCCAATGCGAAAAGAATTTCCAATGGAAGACAGCGGAAGAACAGATAAAGATGACAGATTCTTCGGAAGAACACCATCAAATTGCTAAAAAATAATTCAACATTATAAAATGTCAGAACTATTATTACCACCAGAGCATCGATATGCTAAAATAATTAAGGATCGTTTAAATGAAGACGGAAGCGAACTTTCTGTACTAAATTTAGGTCCTACACACCCTGCAACACACGGTATTTTCCAAAATATCTTATTGATGGATGGTGAGAGAATTCTTGAGGCTGAACCAACTATTGGTTACATTCACAGAGCTTTCGAAAAAATTGCCGAAAATCGTCCGTTTTATCAAATCACGCCCCTTACAGATCGTATGAACTATTGTTCGTCTCCTATCAACAATATGGGATGGTGGATGACTCTAGAAAAATTACTAGGTATTGAAGTTCCAAAAAGAGTACAATATCTAAGAGTAATCGTAATGGAGCTGGCGCGTATTACAGATCACTTAATCTGTAACTCGATTCTAGGTGTAGATACTGGTGCGTATACTGGTTTCTTATACGTTTTTCAATTTAGAGAAAAAGTTTACGAGATTTACGAAGAAATTTGTGGCGCTCGTTTGACAACCAATATGGGAAGAATTGGTGGATTTGAAAGAGACTGGTCTCCAGAAGCATTCAAAAAAATCAATACTTTTCTGGAAGACTTTCCAGTTGCTTGGAAAGAATTCGAAAACTTGTTCGAGAGAAATAGAATTTTCCTTGACAGAACTGTAAATGTTGGAGCGATCTCTGCTGAGCAAGCAATGGCTTACGGATTTACAGGTCCAAACTTACGTGCAGCAGGAGTTGATTATGATGTTCGTGTAGCGCAGCCTTACTCTTCTTACGAAGATTTCGATTTCATTGTTCCTGTTGGAAAATCAGGAGATACTTACGATCGTTTCTGTGTTCGTAATGCAGAAGTTTGGGAAAGTTTAAGCATTATTCGTCAGGCTTTGGATAAAATGCCGGCTGGAAACGAATATCATGCAGAAGTTCCAGATTACTACCTTCCTCCAAAAGAAGATGTTTATAATTCTATGGAATCTTTAATTTATCACTTTAAGATCGTCATGGGAGAAGTTCCTGTACCAGTTGCAGAAATTTACCATGCGGTTGAAGGAGGAAATGGAGAATTAGGATTTTACTTAGTCACAGACGGAAGCAGAACCCCATATAGATTACATTTCAGAAGACCTTGCTTTATTTATTATCAAGCCTATCCAGAAATGATTAAAGGTTCTTTATTATCTGATGCGATTGTTATTTTATCAAGTCTTAACGTAATCGCTGGAGAATTAGACGCGTAAAAAAATTTTAGATTTTAGAATTTAGATTTTAGATTGCTTTGCAGATTTTAGAATTTAGATTTATAAATCTAACATTATATAAAGATTGAAGAATCTAAAACTTAAACAAAGATTGCAGAATACGGATTGGAGTAAGATTTGAAAAAATCTATCCCGATAGCTATCGGGACTAAAATCTAAAATCTAAAATAAAAATGGAACGTAAACATTACAAACAAGAAATAAACATGACTGAGGCATTAATGAACCGCATCAATGAATTGATTAGTCATTATCCGGAAGGCAAACAAAAATCGGCTTTACTGCCTGTTCTGCATGAAGTGCAGGATGCGCATGACAACTGGTTAAGTATCGAATTACAGGATAAAGTTGCCGAGATCCTTCAGATCAAACCAATCGAGGTTTATGAAGTGGTAACTTTTTACACGATGTACAACCAAAAGCCAATTGGAAAATACATGTTTGAATTCTGCCAGACTTCTTGTTGTTGTTTAAATGGTGCCGAAAATTTAATGGATTATACTTCTGAAAAATTAGGCATTAAAGTAGGTGAAACCACTCCAGACGGAATGTTTACCATTGCTGGTGTAGAATGTTTAGGTGCTTGCGGCTATGCTCCGATGATGCAGTTGGGAGATTTCTACAAAGAGAAATTGACAGAAGAAAAAATCGATCAGATCATTGCTGATTGTAGAGATGATAAAATAATATTACACGATAAATAAGATGTCACAAAAAATATTATTAGATAAAATCAATATTCCTGGAATTAAAACCTACGAAGTTTATCGCCAAAATGGTGGTTATGCTTCTGTAGAAAAAGCTTTAAAAACCCTTACTCCAGACGAAGTTACTGAAGAAGTAAAAACATCAGGTCTTCGCGGACGTGGTGGTGCAGGTTTCCCTGCTGGTATGAAATGGAGTTTTATTGATAAAAAATCAGGTAAACCAAGACATTTAGTTTGTAATGCCGACGAGTCTGAGCCGGGTACTTTCAAAGATCGTTTTTTGATGGAATATATTCCTCACTTATTGATCGAAGGAATGATTACTTCAAGTTACGCTCTAGGCGCAAACCTTTCGTATATCTACATCCGTGGAGAATATATGTGGGTTTTCAAAATATTAGAAAGAGCAATCGCCGAAGCTAAAGCTGCCGGCTGGTTAGGAAAAAATATATTAGGAACAGGTTATGATTTGGAACTTCACGTACACTGTGGAGCTGGAGCATATATCTGTGGAGAAGAAACTGCATTAATCGAATCTTTGGAAGGTAAAAGAGGAAACCCTCGTATTAAACCACCTTTCCCAGCGGTTTCTGGCCTTTGGGCAAATCCAACAGTAGTAAACAATGTGGAAACTATTGCGACGGTGCCTTGGATCATCAACAATTCTGGTGAAGATTATGCAAAAATTGGAATTGGACGTTCTACAGGAACTAAATTAATTTCTGCTTCTGGACACATCAAAAATCCTGGGGTTTACGAAATTGAATTAGGCTTAAGTGTTGACGAATTCATGAACTCTGATGAATATTTAGGAGGAATGTCTTCTAGCAGACCCCTTAAAGCATTTGTACCTGGAGGTTCTTCTGTGCCAATTTTACCAGCTGAATTAATTTTTAAAACAGCAAACGGAGAAGACAGATTAATGACTTACGAATCTTTGAGTGATGGTGGTTTTGCTACTGGATCTATGCTAGGTTCAGGAGGATTTATCGTATATAATGATACTGCTTGTGTTGTAAGAAACACTTGGAATTTTGCTCGTTTCTACCACCACGAATCTTGTGGACAATGTACACCTTGTCGTGAAGGAACAGGCTGGTTGGAAAAAATATTATGGAGAATCGAAAACGGTCAAGGCCGTGAAGAAGATATCGAATTATTGTGGAGCATTCAAAGTAAAATTGAAGGAAACACAATTTGTCCGCTTGGTGACGCCGCTTCTTGGCCGGTAGCAGCTGCGATTCGCCACTTTAGAGATGAATTTGAATATCATGTTCGTTTCCCAGAAAAAATAAAAAATAGAGATCACTTTGTAGCTGAGCCTTTTTCTCAGGTAAAACATTTGGTTGGCGGCAAAGTAATTATATAATAGTTTCAAGTTTCAAGTTTTTTTAGTTTCAAGTTCAACCTGAAACTTTAAACCTGAAACTAAAAAAACAAAATAAAGAGATGAAAGTAACCATAGACGGTCAAAGTATAGACGTAGAACCAGGAACAACGATCCTGCAGGCTGCACGTATGATTGGAGGAGATCTTGTTCCGCCAGCCATGTGCTATTACTCAAAATTAAAAGGCAGCGGCGGTAAATGTCGTTGTTGTTTAGTTGAAGTTTCTAAAGGTAGTGAAGCTGACCCGAGACCAATGCCGAAATTAATGGCATCTTGTGTAACAGGATGTATGGACGGTATGGAAGTGAACAGCAAATCGTCTGCAAGAGTAACGGAAGCTCGTAAATCTGTAACAGAATTTTTATTAATCAACCATCCATTAGACTGCCCTATTTGTGATCAGGCTGGTGAGTGTGATTTGCAGAATTTAAGTTTCGAACACGGAAATCCGAAGTCACGTTACATTGAAGAAAAAAGAACATTTGAACCAGAAGATATTGGGCCAAATATACAACTGCACATGAACCGTTGTATTCTTTGCCAAAGGTGTGTACAGGTTGCAGATCAATTAACAGACAATAGAGTTCACGGAGTATTAGATCGTGGAGACCACGCTAATATTTCGACTTGTATTTCTAAAGCCATTACAAATGAGTTCTCTGGAAACATGATCGATGTTTGTCCAGTAGGAGCTTTAACAGATAAAACTTTCCGTTTTAAATCAAGAGTTTGGTTTAACAAACCTTACAACGCGCACAGAGAATGTACAACTCCAGGATGTTGCGGTAAAACTACCGTTTGGATGTTTGGTGGAGAAATTCAACGTGTTACAGGTCGCAAAGATGAGTATCACGAAGTTGAAGAATTTATCTGCAACAGCTGTCGTTTTGATCACAAAGATGTTAAGGATTGGGTTATTGAGGGACCAAGAGAATTTGAAAAAGATTCTGTAATCAACCAAAATAATTATACTCAAAAATTAGAGAAAGTTGAAATCGATACCGAGAAGAACATTCTTTTGGGTAGAGATATTGACCGTAAAAAAATCAGTATGGCATCAATTCCATTAACTACAAACGATAAAAAATAAGAAATGGAAAGTGCATTTATTATAGAAAAGAGTGTTGTTATTGTTGTCGTTTTTGCGATAACCATGATTATGGCCATGTATTCTACTTGGGCAGAACGTAAAGTTGCTGCTTTCCTTCAGGATCGTGTTGGTCCAAACCGTGCTGGATGGGGAGGTTTATTACAGCCGCTTGCAGACGGTATGAAATTATTCTCGAAAGAAGAATTTTTCCCAAATACACCAAATAGATTTTTATTTGTTGTAGGTCCCGCAATTGCAATGAGTACAGCTTTAATGACAAGTGCTGTAATTCCGTGGGGAGATAGACTACACCTTTTTGGAAGAGATATTATTCTTCAGGCAACTGATGTAAATATTGCTTTATTATACATTTTCGGAGTACTTTCTGTTGGAGTTTACGGCATCATGATTGGTGGCTGGGCTTCTAACAATAAATTCTCTTTAATGGGAGCTATTCGTGCAGCTTCTCAAATGGTTTCTTACGAAGTTGCAATGGGATTATCAATGATTGCTTTATTGATGATGACTGGAACAATGAGCTTAAAAGAAATGTCATTACAGCAGCAAGGGATGAATTGGAATGTTTTCTATCAGCCTTTATCTTTTTTAATTTTCTTAATCTGTTCATTTGCAGAAACAAACAGAACTCCTTTTGATTTAGCAGAATGTGAGAGTGAGTTAATTGGAGGTTATCATACCGAATATTCATCAATGAAAATGGGATTCTATTTATTTGCTGAATACGCGAGTATGTTTACTTCTGCAACTATTATTTCTGTGCTGTTCTTTGGAGGATACAATTATCCAGGAATGCAATGGATGGTAGAAAATGTTGGTGTAAATACAGCTAACTTATTAGGAATTGCGGTATTGTTTGTAAAAATATGTTTCTTCATATTTTTCTATATGTGGGTACGTTGGACGATTCCAAGATTTAGATATGACCAATTAATGAACTTAGGATGGAGAATTTTAATTCCACTTTCGATTGTTAATATCATGATTACGGGAGCTGTTATTTTAAGACACGATATCGCAGCAGCTTTAGGATTTTAAGAATCGTAGAGCAATAGCCCCGTAGAAGCGACATCTTTTTATTTTTTTCATTAAAAAATAAAAATACAGCGGATAAAGTCCTGATAGGATCGGGATTCAAGTAAAAAATAAAATAGATTTTAAATTTGATTGATCTCAAATTGTAAATCATAAACTATAATAGTAAAAATGTCAATAGAAACTATTTCATTATCGGGTAGAAAAAAAGTTGTCTCTAATAAGGACATGACTTTTATTGAACGATTGTATCTTGTGGCGATTGTAAAAGGTCTGATTATTACTTTGAAACACCTTTTTAGAAAAAAAGTTACAATTCATTATCCGGAGCAAGTTCGTACGATGAGTCCCGTTTACCGCGGACAACATATGTTGAAACGTGATGAGCAAGGACGCGAAAACTGTACTGCATGCGGACTATGTGCTTTATCTTGCCCTGCAGAAGCTATCACAATGAAAGCTGCTGAGCGTAAATCTGACGAAAAACATTTGTATAGAGAAGAGAAATATGCTGAAATCTATGAGATCAACATGCTTCGTTGTATTTTCTGCGGTCTTTGTGAAGAAGCTTGTCCAAAAGATGCTATCTATTTGACCACTTCTAAAGTTTTGGTTCCTGCTAGTTACGAAAGAGAAGATTTCATTTTCGGGAAAGATAAATTAGTAATGCCTTTAGAAATGGCTTTGAAAAATGCTCAACTTAAAAATGCTAACTAAATGATACATATTCCTGATTTTGCACACGCAACAACTGTTCAAGTTATCTTTTGCTTTTTAGCATTTATTACTGTTATTACTGCTTTCTTAACAATTTTCAGCAGAAACCCAATTCACAGTGCCATATATTTGGTAATTTGTTTCTTCTCAATTGCTGGTCATTATTTATTATTGAATTCACAATTTTTGGCCGTTGTACACATTATAGTCTATTCGGGAGCGATTATGATTCTCTTCCTGTTTACAATAATGCTGATGAACTTAAACGAACAGCGAGAAGTTCACCGACCTAGAATTACACGTCTTGGAGCTATCGTTTCTTTCTGTTTAATCGTAATTGTATTGATCACAATATTTATCAACTCTAAACCAATTGTTGGAGGTTATGATTCTACAGGAGAAGATTTCCAATCTATTCAGGTTTTAGGTAAAATATTATTGAACGAATACATGGTTCCGTTTGAGTTTGCTTCGATCTTACTTTTGGTTGCCATGATTGGAACTGTTCTATTGTCTAAAAAAGAAAAACTAAATAATAAATAATGGGTAATATATTAAATCAAATAGGTATTGAAAATTACATCTTTTTGAGTGTTGTACTTTTCTGTATTGGTATTTTTGGTGTATTGTACAGACGAAATGCAATTATCGTTTTCATGTCTATCGAAATTATGTTGAATGCAGTTAACCTTTTATTTGTTGCTTTTTCAACTTATCATCAAGATGCACAAGGGCAGGTTTTTGTGTTCTTCTCGATGGCAGTTGCTGCGGCAGAAGTTGCGGTAGGATTGGCCATTTTAGTTTCAATATTTAGAAATCTAGGTTCAATTAGTATCGATAGTTTAAAAAATTTAAAAGGATAATTAGAAATGGATACCAATTTAGCTTTAATTTTAGTTTTAACTCCTTTACTAGGTTTTCTGGTAAATGTCTTTTTTGGAAAAAGCTTAGGAAAAACAGTTTCTGGTGCAATCGGAACTATTGCTGTTGCAATTTCTTTTGTTGTTTCTCTTTTACTTTTTAATCAAATTACTTCTACTGGAAAAGGAATTCAAGTTACTTTATTTGACTGGATTCAAATCAGTAATTTAAAAATCAATCTTGGCTTTTTATTAGATCAATTATCGGTTCTTTGGTTGCTTTTTGTAACAGGAATTGGATCATTGATTCACTTATACTCTATCAGTTACATGCACGATGATGAGAATATGCATAAGTTTTTTGCCTATTTAAATCTGTTTATTTTCTTTATGATTACGCTTGTAATTGGAAGTAACTTATTAGTATTATTTATCGGTTGGGAAGGTGTTGGACTTTGTTCTTATCTGTTAATTGGATTCTGGCATAAAAACCAAAATTACAATGATGCTGCTAAAAAAGCTTTTATCATGAACAGAATTGGAGATTTGGGCCTTTTGATCGGAATGTTCATAATAGGTTCAATGTTCTCTACTTTGGATTATGCAACTTTACAAACAGCGGTTGCTGGAGCATCGGACTTAAATTCACCTTTACTTTCTTTAGCTGCTTTATGTTTGTTCATTGGGGCTTGTGGTAAATCTGCTCAAATTCCGTTGTACACTTGGTTACCAGATGCAATGGCGGGACCAACTCCTGTTTCTGCATTGATTCACGCAGCAACGATGGTTACTGCTGGTATCTTTATGGTAACAAGATTAAATTTTGTATTTGACGCCGCTCACGATGTTCAAAATGTTATTGCAATTATTGGGGGTATAACTTCATTGGTTGCCGCAACAATTGGTTTAGTGCAGACTGATATCAAAAAAGTATTGGCTTATTCTACTGTTTCGCAATTAGGATTAATGTTTCTAGCATTAGGCTTTGGAGCTTACGAAGTAGCTGTTTTCCACGTAATCACGCATGCTTTCTTTAAAGCTTGTTTATTCTTAGGCTCAGGTTCTGTTATTCACGGCTTACACGGTGAACAGGATATGCGAAAAATGGGAGGATTACGTAAAGCGATGCCAATTACTTTCTGGACGATGTTGATTTCTTCATTAGCGATTTCCGGTGTGCCATTTTTCTCAGGATTCTTTTCTAAAGACGAAATTTTAATGACCGCTTTCCACCACAATATTTCATTATACGTTGTTGGATCTATTGCGTCTATCATGACAGCTTTCTATATGTTCAGATTAATGTTCTTAACTTTCTTTAAAGAATTTAGAGGAACCGAAGAACAAAAACATCATTTACACGAAAGTGGTTCTTTAATCACTATTCCATTGATCATCTTAGCAATTCTAGCAACATTTGGCGGATTAATCAGCTTACCTGGAAACAGTTGGTTAAATGAATATCTCGCTCCTCTTTTTTCAAAAGCAGCTGGTGAAGAACATCATTTAGGAACAACTGAATACACACTAATGGGTGTTGCTGTTCTTGGAGGAATATTAGGGATTTTAATTGCTTACATTAAATACTTTAAACAAGATAATGTTCCAGAATCTGACGAAAACATTACTGGTTTAAGCAAAGTTTTGTACAACAAATATTATGTAGACGAAGCTTACGATGCAGTGTTTGTACAGCCAATCAATTCTTTGTCTAAATTCTTTAGAGATTATATCGAAACTGGTTTATCTGCTCTTGTTTTCGGATTGGGTAAAGTAACGAATGAAATTGCTTTTCAAGGAAAAAAATTACAATCGGGAAGTATCGGATTATATCTATTTGTTTTTGTTTTAGGAATGTGTGCCATTATTTCCTATATATTTTTAGCTCAATAATACTATAACTATGAACGTTTCTACTATATTAATTATACTTTTAATTGGTGCCTTTGCCACTTATTTTTCTGGTGACAAACTATCTTCAAAAGTCGCTTTGCTTTTTAGCTTAGCTGCTTTAGGATGTTCAATTCTATTATTGAATAATTATAATGCTGGTGAGAATATCAGTTTGATTACCAGCTGGATTAATCAGCCTAAAATTTCTTTTGCTTTAAACGCAGATGGATTAGCAATGGCAATGGTTTTATTAACTGCTGCTTTGACCCCTATTATTATATTCTCTTCTTTTGGAAATGAATATAAAAATGCAAAAGCTTTCTACGGATTAATTTTATTTATGGCTTTTGCCATGACAGGAACTTTCTTGGCTTCTGATGGTCTTTTATATTATATTTTCTGGGAGTTAGCTCTTGTTCCAATCTACTTTATTGCTTTGATCTGGGGTAACGGCGATGCTGAAGAACGCAGAAAAGCAGTTGTTAAATTCTTTATTTATACACTTGCTGGTTCTTTGTTTATGTTAACTGCTTTTATTTATTTATCTCAAAAAGCAAACGGAAGTTTCTTAATCGAAGATTTGTATAAATTGAATTTATCTGCTTGCGAGCAATTCTGGATTTTCTTGGCTTTCTTCTTAGCGTATGCTATTAAAATTCCACTTATTCCTTTCCATACTTGGCAGGCAAATGTATATCAAAAAGCTCCAACTGTTGGAACAATGCTTTTATCTGGTATCATGTTGAAAATGGGATTGTACAGCGTTATCAGATGGCAATTGCCGCTGGCGCCAATAGCAGCAAAAGAATATATGTATGTATTTATTGCTCTAGGAATCGCTGGTGTAATTTACGGTTCGATTGTAGCTTTAAGACAAAATGATCTAAAAAAATTATTAGCTTACTCTTCTCTTGCTCACGTTGGTTTAATTGCTGCCGGATCCTATACTTTGACTCTTGACGGTCTAAGAGGTGCGGTTTTACAAATGATCGCTCACGGTTTTGTAGTGGTTGGGTTGTTCTTTGCTGCTGAAGTAATTTTTAGAAGATTTGAAACTAGAGAAATCGCAGAAATGGGCGGTATTCGCACCCAGTCTCCAAAATTTACTTCTATGTTTTTAATCCTGGTATTAGCATCTGTTGCTTTGCCAAGTACATTTAACTTTGTTGGAGAATTTACCGTATTGTACAGCTTGTCTCAAATCAATATTTGGTTTGCAGTTCTAGGAGGAACAACTATTATTTTAGGAGCTTATTATATGTTAAGAATGTTCCAGCATGTAATGTTGGGCGAAACAAATTCAAAAACTTTTGCTGATGTTTCTCTTAACGAAGGAATTTCTTTTGCTGTAATTATAGCTGTTTTATTGTTTTTCGGATTTTATCCAAAACCAATTACAGATTTGATTACGCCAAGCTTAGAAACCATTTTACAGGTAATCAATAAGAATTAATATTTTAAACAAAATAAATTAGGATTGGTTTTCAACCGGACTCCTAACTCAAAAAGACAAAAATGAATACATTAATAGCTATAACAGGATTGGGTATTTTCTGCCTATTGTTTGAAATTCTTAATTTAAGAAAAGCCATCATTCCTTTTACCATTTTAGGTTTATTGGGTGTACTGGCACTAAATTTCTGCGAATTCGGAATGGAACAAAGTTATTACAACAACATGATAACGGTGAGTAAGTTCTCTACCGCTTTTTCATCTTTGTTTATTATTTTGACTATTTTCCTAGTAGCATTAAGTCATAATTTTTACCATAATCATCCAACTAAAATCTCTGATTTTGTTGCGATCAAAATTTTCTTATTAGCTGGAGCTGTTGCAATGGTTTCTTTTGGAAACTTAGCCATGTTCTTTTTAGGAATCGAGATCTTATCTATTGCGCTTTATGTTTTAGCAGCGAGTGATCGTCTAAACATAAAAAGTAACGAAGCGGGTATGAAATATTTCTTAATGGGATCTTTTGCCTCTGGAATTATCTTATTCGGAATCTGTTTGATTTATGGTGCGATGGGAAGCTTTGATGTCTTAGAAATAAGCGAAAGCTCTTTATCTGCAGAATTACCAATCTGGTTTCCAATCGGAATGATTTTAGTGATTGTTGGCATGTTGTTTAAAGTGGCTGCCGTTCCTTTTCACTTCTGGGCTCCAGACGTATACGAAGGTTCACCAGCATTAACAACTGCATTAATGAGTACTCTTGCAAAAGTTGTAGCTATAGCGACTCTATTTAAATTAGTTTCTGGTTTGAACTTGATTTCTTCATTAGAAAATCAAGATTTATTGCACACATTTGAGATAATCGTTGTGGTCCTCTCAATTGCTTCTATGTCTGTTGGAAATATTATGGCATTGCGACAAGTAAACGTAAAACGTATGCTTGCATTCTCAGGGATTTCTCATGCAGGTTTCATGTTAATGACTTTATTGACCGTTTCTGCATCTGCCGGGGTTTTATTATATTATACTGCTGCTTATGCTTTAGCCGGAATTGCTGCTTTTAGCGTTATATTATATGTTTGCAGAGATCATGACAATGAAGACATTACAAATTTTCATGGTTTAGGAAAAACAAATCCATTGTTGGCTGCAATCTTAACAGCTTCTTTATTATCTATGGCAGGTATTCCGATTTTCTCTGGATTCTTTGCTAAGTTATTCTTATTCAACCAAACAATTCAAGCAGGATATATCGGATTAGTTATTGTTGCTGTTATCAACTCTATTATAAGTGTAGGTTACTATTTCAAACTAATTCTTGCTATGTATTCGAAAGAACCAAACCAAGAAAGAACAGGAAAACCATTTCTTATTTATGCAGCAGCAGTTATTTCTATTGCATTAAACATTGCTCTAGGTTTATTCCCTTCATTAGTTTTAGATCTTTTGAAATAAAATATACTAAATACAATATCAAAAATCCATCAGAGTAATTTTTGATGGATTTTTTATTTTAAGATTGTTTTTCAAAGAGAAATTCATGTTAAAAATTTCTCTCCTATAATTCCACTTCAAAAAAACTCCATATATTTGGCTTTAATTAAACCTATTAAAACTATGAACTTTAATTCTAAAAATCCATTTTTAAGCGATAAGCGTTTTTCATCAAATGCAGTTTCTAAAGCGGAAGCAAACGGATCGCAGATTATTGATTACAATCAGGAAATGACTTTGTCTGGAACCATAAATAAAACAGCGATTTTGTTTTTAATTTTATGTGCTGGTGCAATGGTTACTTGGTGGATGGCTTTTAACGGAATGAATCCGATTATTCCATCTATTGGAGGAGCTATTGTTGGTTTTATTTTGGTATTGGTTGCTGCTTTTAAACCTCATCTTTCACCTTATTTAGCGCCAGGTTATGCTCTATTTGAAGGTTTATTTATCGGTGGTATATCTGCTATTTTCGAATTAAGATTCCCGGGAATTGTTCTTAATGCAGTTGGGGCAACACTAGTAACTTTTTTAGTTTGCCTTGGATTATACAAATTCAAGATTGTTAAAGTAACAGAGCAATTTAAATCTGTTGTAATTGCTGCAACATTGGCTATTGCTACTTACTATCTAATTTCTTGGCTGGCTTCGTTAATTTTTAACTTCACACCTGTTCATTACGGAAACGGAATGATGAGCATTGGTATCAGCGTTTTTGTTATTATTATAGCTGCTCTAAACTTGTTCTTAGACTTTGATCAAATTGAAAGAGGTGTTCAGGAAAGAATGCCAAAATTTATGGAATGGTTTGGTGCAATGGGACTTATGATTACACTAGTTTGGTTGTATATTGAGTTCTTAAGACTTTTATCAAAAATTGCGAGCAAAGACTAAAATCTTTTAAACATAATTCTAAGCCCTTTTGAGTAAAATCAAAAGGGCTTTTTTATTTCTCTACACTATTTTTTTGTTTAAGTTATCTTCAACAAAAAAAGAAAATGATTCTTTTTAAAATAAAAAACTAAATTATTTCTTACAAAATAAATTGTGTAACTTTTTTGTAATCAAATTTTTTAGAAATTACTCAATAATCTTTACTTCATTTTACAGAATTCGTAAACATCAATGTTTGCAATATATTTCAACAAAAACAAAATGTGTAATAAATTACAATTCATGCAATTTATTACATTTTTATCATTATAATTAGACTTAACAATTATAATCCTCTTTTTTAAGCTAAAAAAATTACATAATTAAGAATTAATAAATACATTTGTGTAATCGATTACAATTAAACCACTTGTACCGACAGCAAAACCACTTGCTTATTTATTAACTATCTTAAACCAAACAATTATGAAAAAAAACCTACTTTTCGTAGCCGTCTTTCTCATGACGGCTCAACTATGGGCACAATCTGTTACAATCAATGAAGCTTCTGGCTGGCTTGAATCTGTATTTGTGAAATGGCAGCCTGTGAGCGGCGCCCAAACCTACAATGTTTATTACACTGGAAACGGATTTACAGACAAAAAAATTGACGATCAGCTTATTAGAAGTTACGGCACTTATTTTCGTGCAGATATTCCAGGTCTTAAAGCCGGTACTTATACCGTAAAAGTAAAACCTGTAGTTTCTGGCATAGAAGGAAGTGGTGCAACTACTGGAAATTTGACCGTTGCTGCACAAGACAGAAACGGATTTGCTTTTGAAGGGGGCAGAGTTCCCGGAGGTTATAAAGCTGACGGAACTCCAAAAGACAATGCTGTAATTCTTTATATTACCCAAAATACCAAGAACACCATTTCGATGAATATTACGGGTGCTAGTTCTAACCCGTGCATTGGATTACAGAATATTTTGTACGCAATAAAAAAAGGAAAAGACACACGTCCGTTTATCATTCGTTTAATCGGAAATATTACTGACATGACCGTGATGGAAGGCGGCGATGTTGTAATAGAAAACAATAACAATGCTGCGAGTTATGTTACACTTGAAGGTATTGGTAATGATGCTGTTGCTAATGGTTGGGGCGTTCGCCTTAAATCGGCTTCGAATATTGAAGTAAGCAATCTCGGATTTATGAACTGCAACAGTACTGCGGGCGATAACGTCGGAATGCAGCAGGACAATGATCACGTTTGGGTGCACAATTGTGATTTGTTTTACGGAAATGCAGGAAGCGACGCGGACCAAATAAAGGGTGACGGAGCATTAGACAATAAAACTTCAACTTACATTACCCTATCTTACAATCATTTTTGGGACAATGGAAAAGCAAGTCTTTTAGGTTTAAGTGAAGGAACCACTTCTGGGCTTTATATAACCTATCATCACAATTGGTTTGACCACTCTGATTCCCGCCATCCAAGAGTACGTTACTACTCAGCTCACATTTACAACAACTATTTTGATGGTGTTGCTAAATATGGTTCGGGTTCAACACTGGGGTCTTCCCTATTTGTTGAAGGGAACTACTTTAGAAATAGTAAACACCCAATGCTGACATCATTACAAGGAACAGACATTTGGGACGAAGCCAACCAAGTAAATAACGCCGGAACAATGGGAACTTTCTCTGGTGAAGCTGGCGGCAGCATCAAAGCATTCAATAATACTTTTGATGCCTCAAACGGTACCAACAATATGCGATTTGTAGCTTATAATGACCCGAATCCTTTGTACAATATCTCAGGAAAAATTAGTTCTACCACAGACTTTGACGCTTATGTTGCTTCAACGAGAGGAGAAGTAGTGAGCAGTTCTGTAAAATCAAAATCTGGGGCAAACACTTATAATAATTTTGATACTGATGCTGCTTTGTATGTTAAAAACTTAGTGGTAGACTCGCCAGCTGCTGCTAAAACCAAAACAACTCAATATGCTGGACGTGTTTCGGGAGGAGATTTGCAATGGACTTTTAACAATGCAACAGATGATACTTCATCATTAGTAATTACAGCCCTAAAATCGGCACTTACCAATTATACAGGAACTTTAGTTGCGGTACAAGGAGAAGGAAATCCGCCTGCTGGAAGTCAGACTTTAACTTCTACAGCAAATAACAATCAAACTGTTGTGGCAGGAACTGCAATTGCTTCTATCGTATTTACATGGGGCAGCGATGCAACCGACGCAACTGTTACAGGTTTACCAGCTTCTGGTTTAAGTTTTGTTAAAAACACAACGGCTAAAACTATTACTATTACAGGAACACCAACTGCAACTGTTTCATATTCAATTGCAACAACCGGAACCAGCGGTTCGCCTGCAACGGGATCTGGAACCATAACCGTAACACCTGCAGGAACGCAAACCTTAACTTCTACAGGAAATAACAGCCAGACAGTTTCTTCAGGAACTGCTATTGCGAATATCGTTTTTACTTGGGGAGGTAATGCCACAGATGCTTCAGTTACAGGTTTACCAGCTTCTGGGTTAACTTTTGTTAAAAACACAACGGCAAAAACAATCACGATCAGCGGGACGCCTACAGCAAATGTATCGTACTCTATTGCCACTTCTGGAACTGCTGGAACACCAATAACAGCTTCTGGAACAATAACGGTTACAACGGGTTCGGGCGGCGGAAGCGAGCTTCATAACTTTACAACTTCTGGAAAAACCAGCTCATTTTACTCTATCACAGGAAATATCAATTCGACACCAGGATCTGTAACTTACAACGGACTAACACTAACAGAGCGTTTAAAAATTGAGTCAAGCACTTCAATTACTTATACCACAACTAGTGCTTCTACACTGACTTTAGTTTTTGACGCAAGTTTTACAGGGACAATAAAAGTGGATAATGTTTCTTACACCGCTTCTGCTGGAATCGTTACTGCCTCTATTCCTGCAGGATCACATACTATTACAAAAGGTTCTGTTGCTAACTTGTTCTACATCAGCACGGTTTATGGCGGTACTTTAAAAACCGCAAATGCAGCAGAATCGACAACTTTTGAAGAAAATTCAAAAATCATATTGTATCCAAATCCTGTTTCAAGTACTTTATATTTGTCAGATTCAAATCAGAAAGTCGAAAAAGTTTTGATTTACAATATGTCTGGAAATTTAGTAATTACATCTGGAAAATCTGAAAGTATCGATTTGAGCGGTTTAATTTCTGGAACGTATTTGGCCAAAATTTACACTTCGGATGGATCATTCAACCAAACTCTAATAAAAAAATAAAACTACCTAAAAAGGCTTCCAATGTTGGAAGCCTTTTTTAAATATTCTATTTATTTCTGTGCCTAAACGCTTTCTGCTGACTCATTTTATCAAACTCTCTAAAACATCCTTTTATAGTTTCCAGATTAAAAAACACAAACCATAACATACCAATAAAAATAGTAAGCCAGCTGTAGATTATTTTTACACTTGAAACCTCTGAATTTGAGGTATAAAAAACTATCGTTGGAAGAATTGCAATGATTAACGTTAATCCCAAAGACAATAACAAGGGGTTAATAATAAAACTAATAAACGAAGTCAAACCTATTTTTCTCAAAATGGCAGCTAAGAACAACAATCCAACAATACTGAAAATAATAATTGCGAACCCATAAATCAATACCTGATCCTGCATAGTATTAATTTCTTTCTCGTATCCAAAAAAAGTATTAAAATTGAACTCCATCGTATTTTTTCTGATCTGGTGTAACATCAAACAAAGCTTGAGCTTTATAACCGGCTGCTTTGGCTAAAATAAAATTTGGAAACTCCTCGATTCCTATATTATACAAATTTACGCTGTCATTAAAAAACTCTCTTCTGTCGGCTATTTTATCTTCCATTTGAGAAACTCTCTTTTGAAGTTCTAAGAAATTGGTATTAGAAGAAAGGGTTGGATAATTCTCTGAAACAGAAAACAGATTCTTCAATGTCTTCGAAAATTCATTAGCGTTTTCAACTTTATCTGCCACGCTCTTAGAATTCAAAAAATCGGTTCTTAATTTGGTAAGACTTGTTAAAATTGCGGTTTCATGTTCCATAAATTTAGAAGCAATCTTTACCAGTTCGGGAACTTCGTCGGCTCTCTGCATCAGAATAACGTCAATGTTTCGAAAGGCTTTTTCGTAATTGTTTTTAAGCATTACAAGCTTGTTGTAAATTCTAATAAAAAAGTTTAAAAATACAATAAGTAATAATACTCCGATGATTAATGCAATATTTTGAATAGTCATGTTTATTAGTTTAAAATGATATAGATAAGTATAAGTGAAATAAAGAATATGGTAATTAAAAAGGAATCTAATAATGGTTTGAATTTATTTCTAAAAGAAATACTGCGCGGTTCTGCAATGCCAAAAATGCTGTCTTCATTTCCTTTCTGTATCATAACATTTCCCTTATCAGAGCCTGCATATCCTATTAAAAACATATAATCATTGTCATGCAGATAGGTTTCTGTATATCTGGTTTTTCCTCCAAATTGATTATCTATACGATCAAAAAAATATTCCAGTCCTTCCCCATGTACCACAACAGAACCTGTTTCGTCTTTTATTTTAAATTTACCCGTTTTAACTTCGCTAAAAATAGTACTGTAGCTTGTTTTTCCATCATCATCCGGCGGACTCTCTTTTTCTATCTTATAAGAATATCCGATACAGGGCTTTTTAAAATAAGGCGAAATGATGGGTTCTATTTGCTCCAGATCTCCTTCAACCTCAACTAATCCCATAGCTGCCGAGCCAATTTTAGAAGTTGGCAATACCGCCTGCATTCTGAAAAATTTACTTTTAGTGCTGGGAAAAAATATGTTTTTTATGATAAGGAAACCTGGAATAATTAAGAATAAAAGCTTTAAATTTTCGCTTATCGCTAAATAATAAAAAGTTCCTCCAATTGAAACTAGAATAAGTAATCCCAATACTTTTTGACCGAATGTGGTCTTAGGAATATTATGTTGTCTATTGAATTTTTCCCGCTCTAACCGATCTTCTTTACGCCCTCTAATGCCCGTATAAATCATTCCAATAAAGGCAAATATAAAAACCGAAATAAACAAAAGAAGTACCACGGCAAGCGGATAATGATCGTCAGCCAAATAACTGACACCAACAAAAAGCGGGTCGAAAACAAAGAAAAGCCACCCCGGAAACTTTAAATCAAAAAGCCCTGCAAATATAACGGTATGAAATAATGCAATGCCGCAACTAAAAAGCATCAGAAAAATAACTTCGGGAGCTTCTGCTTTGTTTTGGACTAAAAAATCAAAAAAATCATTCATATAAATTTAGTAATTAAATCTCAGGCATTTTAAAATACAATTTCAACATTTTTAGAAAGCAACCTTCTTATTTTTGCCCGTTCTGTATCAGAAATTGGGTTGTTACTTAAATCAATGCCTATCAACTGCTGTAATTTGTTAATTTCGTTTGGAAGCTCAGTAATCTCATTATGAGACAAAACAAGAAATTTTAGGTGTCGAAACTTCAAAATCTCTTCTGGAAGCATCTTTAAATTGGTATTTGATAAGTTCAATTCTATAACTAATTCTGGCTGTAATTTTGCTTTTTCAAGATTGTCAAAAGTTGTTTTTTCTTTCTTTTCAGATTCTTTATTTCGGATAAAAAGTCCAAATGCAGCAATAATAAGAGAGGCTACAAAAAAGATACACAAAAAAGCCACCCATATCGGATCATCATTTTTCTCGGTGGTAAACAATCTCATGTAAGCGTAATAAGCTAATCCGCCAAACAATACTAAAAACAAACCTGCAAATATTAGGTACAAAAGATATTTGAAAATCGAAAAAATAAAACGCTTCCCTTTCGATGTATCTTTTACAAAAACAAAATACAGAATAAATAACAAAATGATACACCAGAAAACGGCTGCACCCATTTGTGCGTATGTATTACCGCTTTCAATGATCGTAAAAGTAAAAGCAGTCGGAAACATTAATACAAACCATATAAGAAATGCGGTAAGTCCTATAGACAAACACCCCGGCTTATTTTGTTTTTTTGAAGATTTAAGCCAAAAGTAGGCGATAAGGAATGATAAAAAGATTAATGCGATAAATGCATATCCAAAAGGTGTAAGTCCTGCCAAAAAAAGTAATGCCATTTTTAATTTTTCTATTTACCACTCTGCATAAGGCAGCTTTTCTAAAATCTCTTCAGGATTATCACGAACAAAAAGCGGTGCTGTTTTTAATTTGAAACTTTTAATTTGATGTTCACTCGGCATGCTGTCATGCAGCGTATTGGTTACTTCATGATCAACTTTTCCAGAAACAAGATCATATTGGCTTGACAAATGAGAACCAGCACCAGCATAAAAAGTTTCAATTTTAACAAGAACCAACTCGTTGTTTACATATTTATACACTGTTTCTCTTGAACCAGCAGGCCCCACGTTCTGAAGCATAATATGAAGTTTTTTCTCATTATCTATAGAAATTTCTTCAGAATCATTAAAATCACCATCACGTAATGCTTCCCATGAAATATCTTGCAATTTATATTCTCCTGATCTTTGCTGCAAAAGCACCAATACTGCTCGATCATCTGTATTATTGTATTTATTCTGCAGTACAATTACAATATCTTTGAGTGTATCGTCATTTAAAAAACCTTCTGCTTTCATTTTTATTTCGCAGGGTTCTAACACAAAAGCTTCTGCATTTTTTCCTGATTTTGGAAAATCGAGCTGTTTCAGGTTTATTTCTTCACTTTCATAACCTTCATATTCTCCTTCATAAACTTCCTGATTCAAAGTGTCTTTATTTACTGCAGCGGCTTTAATTTTTGCTTCTGGTTTTTTAGTACAGCTTAGTGCACAGAGTACTGCTGCCAAAAAAATTGTTTTGTATCTCATCAACTCCAAGTTTTACCAAACTTATGTAATTTACTACAATATCATGCATAAAAAAGGCCGTTATTTTCAAAAGAAATGAAAAAAAACGGCCTCAAAAAATTTATTAGAATCGTTACAAATCAAACTTTATTCCTTGTGCTAAAGGAAGATTTGTTGTATAATTAATAGTATTGGTTTGACGGCGCATGTAAATTTTCCAAGCGTCAGACCCAGATTCGCGTCCGCCGCCAGTCTCTTTTTCACCGCCAAAAGCACCTCCGATTTCCGCACCCGACGTTCCGATATTGACATTCGCAATACCACAGTCTGAACCTACAACCGATAAAAATCTTTCAGCTTCTCGAAGATTGTTTGTCATGATTGCAGATGATAAACCTTGAGCTACACCGTTTTGCAATTCTATCGCATTATCAACCTCTCCAGAATATTTTATTAAATACAACACTGGGGCAAAAGTCTCATGCTGTACAATTTCAAAAGAATTTTTAGCTTCTGCAATTGCTGGTTTTACATAACAACCGCTTTCATAACCTTCTCCAGAAAGCACACCGCCTTCAACCAAAATAGTACCGCCTTCAGCTGTAACTTTATTTAAAGCATTGGCATACATTTCAACCGCATGAACGTCAATAAGCGGTCCGACATGATTGTTTTCGTCAAGCGGATTTCCGATTCTTAATTGTTTATACGCAGCAACTAATGCTTCTTTTACTTTATCGTAGATACTTTCGTGAATGATTAATCTTCGAGTTGATGTACAACGCTGTCCTGCCGTTCCTACAGCTCCAAAAACTGCGCCTATTACTGTCATTTTGATATCTGCATCCGGCGTTACAATTATGGCGTTGTTGCCGCCCAATTCTAACAACGATTTACCTAAACGACCCGCAACTTCTTTTGCCACAATTTTACCCATTCTCGTTGATCCAGTTGCTGAAATAAGCGGAATACGGGTATCTTTCGTCAACAGCTCACCTATTGTATAATCTCCGTTTACTAAGCAGGAAATTCCTTCAGGAAGATTGTTTTCTTTTAAAACCTGAGCAATAATATTCTGGCAGGCAATACCGCACAAAGGTGTTTTTTCTGAAGGTTTCCAAACGCATACATCACCAGAAATCCAAGCCAAAGCCGTGTTCCAAGACCAAACTGCAACCGGGAAATTAAAAGCCGAAATAATTCCGACAACTCCCAGCGAATGATATTGCTCGTACATTCTGTGTCCAGGTCTTTCTGAATGCATTGTAAGTCCGTGAAGCTGACGCGAAAGTCCGACCGCAAAATCACAGATATCGATCATTTCCTGAACTTCTCCGTAACCTTCCTGCAATGATTTTCCCATTTCATAAGAAACGAGTTTTCCTAAAGCTTCTTTATTTTGTCTCAATTTTTCTCCAAACTGACGAACGATTTCACCTCTTTGAGGTGCTGGCATTACTCTAAAAGATTTAAAAGCCTCGGTTGCCGACTGCATTACTTTTTCGTAATCTGCAACAGTTGATGTTTTTACTGAAGCAATCAATTTTCCGTCAACTGGCGAATAACTGTCTAGGATTTCTCCAGACGCAAAATTATTAGATCCGGTTGATGTTCCTTCATTTATCTTTTTGATGCCCAATTTTTCTAGAGCTTCATCCATTCCAAATTGTGATGCTATTGTTGTCATTGTAACTTTTGTGGTTAAAATTGTTATATTTTATTGTAAAGATATTATTTCGAAGTGAATTAAAACATTCTTACAGCGTAATTCCAAAATAAATTTAAAGTAAATTTAGAGCTATTTTACATCAATTTAAAAACTAGATTACACTTTATTACTGAGAAATATTGACCTTTGCATTAAAAATTAGGAAAACATGACTTTTTTAAATCGCATCTTACTTTGTACATTTTTTATTTCAATAACTGCAATTGCTCAAAATAACGTAAAATCATCTTTTCAAGTTATTCCACTTGGCGTAAAAGGCGGTATTGACGAAAAAAATCTTTCTGCCTATTTATTAGCGCCAACCGATTCCAAAGATTTTATTTGTCTGGATGCGGGAACTCTAAATGCAGGAATCGAAAAAGCAATTGAAAAGAAAACATTTAAAGTTTCGACAAGCGAAGTTTTACGCAAATACATAAAAGGATATCTTATCTCTCATGCGCATTTAGACCATGTTTCTGGCTTGATTATCAATTCGCCTGCTGATTCTTCTAAAACTGTTTATGCCACTAACAAATGCATGGAAATGATGGAAAACCATTATTTTAATGATCAGACTTGGGCCAATTTTGGAGATGCCGGGCTAGGTTTTCCATTAAAAAAATACCATTTTCAAACTTTAAATAGTAATGAAGAAACTGCTCTTGCAAATACTTCTATGACGGTAAAAGCTTTTCCATTAAGTCACGTAAATCCCTTTGAGAGTACTGCTTTTTTAGTTAAAAATAAGGATTCATATGCCTTATATCTTGGCGACACAGGACCTGATGAAGTTGAAAAAAGTGACGCTCTTAAAAATTTATGGACAGTGGCTGCACCTTTAATTCAAGAGAAAAAACTGAAAGGAATTTTAATCGAAGTTTCTTTCCCGAATGAACAGCCGGATAAATTCTTATTTGGTCATTTAACTCCAAATTATTTAATGAAAGAACTTCATGTTTTAGAAGATTTAGCCGGAAAAGGTTCTCTAAAAGGTTTAAAAATTATCATTACACATTTGAAACCACCAGCAAAAAATATTGCAAAAATTAAAGAACAGCTTAAAAACCAAAATGATTTGGGAGTACAGATTATTTATCCTGAACAGGGCAAAAAGTTCGAATTGTAAAACTACAATTTGTAGGTTATTTTTTATATTTGCCGAATAATCAAATTCTATTAATGAAAATTATTTGGTCTAAAAAAGCGAAATACAACTTTGATCAGATTCAAAATTATTTGGAACAATCTTGGTCTCCATTTGTAACTCAAAAATTCGTCAATGATGTCTTAAACGTTCTTGTTTTATTAGAAAATAATCCTTTGCTTGGAAAATACAATCCAAAATTAAAATGTAGAAGTATCGTAATTTCAAAAAATATTACTTTGTACTATGAACTAACACATCACTATATCGAATTAATCACTTTTTATAACAGCCGGCAAAAACCTATAGATTTAACCAATTTATGATTTAAATAAAATTTTTTCTTTTTAATTCTGCCAGCACTTCTTCATGGGTTATAAAATCTCCATTTTTTATATCCCGTTTTCCCTGTTCAATATCTGCTTTCAATTCTAACATATAATTTTCTTCTGGCGAAATAATTTTTGCTATCTGAAGTATTTCATCTGGAGTAAAAGATTGTGCCTTTAGTTTGCGATAAAATGTAGGACTTGGAATACCCGTTTTTTCAATAATATAGTTCTTTTTGAATGGTGATTCATTCATTAAATTTTCTAGATTACTTACAATCCTCTTATATGTGATAATTTCCTGTATCATTTTTGATATTTTTTCACTTCATCAATGATGCAAATATAACGAATATGTTATAAAATATTATTTCTTCGCCACAAATCTAGGATCACTTTCCATAACAGTACCGCAATTATCGCAGGTTCTTAATTCTTCTGAATTGTAGAAATGTTCGAAATGAGGCAGGAAGTCTTTTTCGATATTATGAAGTTCAAAATAGACTTCGTACAATTTATGATTGCAATTGTCACAGTGCCAAAGCAAACCATCTGTATAGCCTTTGCCCGCGCGTTTACGCTCGATTACCAAACCAATTGAACCTTCTGAACGAACAGGAGAATGCGGCACTTTTGCAGGATGCAGGTACATATCGCCGGCATTTAGTTCCATTTCTTTGCGCTCGCCGTCTTCTTGGATTACTACTTTTATACTTCCTTCAAGCTGGTAAAAAAGTTCTTCGGTTTCGTTATAATGATAGTCTTTTCGGGCATTTGGCCCCGCTACGATCATCACGATATAATCGCCAGAATCTACGTAAAGGTTTTTATTCCCAACTGGTGGTTTTAGTAAGTGTCGATTTTCGTCAATCCACTTGGTAAGATTGAAAGGTTTTGCAATTCCCATTTTTTTTAGTACTAATTATAAAAGCTAAGTTACTAAAAAGTATTCAGTGTTGAGTATTTTTAGTGTTCGGTCTCATCTTGAATATTAAAAATACTGACCCCCTCACCTAACTTCTTTTACCAAATAAATATATACTGGAAAATGATCGCTAAAACCTACTTCTTTCTGGCTGTGCCGTAACGGATATCCTTTATATCGTCCTGTTGTCTGAATGAGATATGCGCGATTGAAAATGCCGGCTTTCCAAAATTTATAAGTCGAAGACTCTGGGTTTATAAAAGGCTCTGTCATTATAATCTGGTCAAAAACATTCCAAGAATCACGATACGCAATTGTTCCCATTCCTTTATCTGCCATTTCTTCAAAAGGATTGAAAACGCCAAATTCTGAAACTTCCGATTTCTTTGCTTTTGCTTCTAAAATGTTTTTCACACTTTTATTTAGTGGCCCGTCATTAAAATCGCCCATCGTAATGACTTTGGCTTTTGGATTTATATTTTGCAGTGAATCGATAATTTTTCTATTCAATTGTGCCGCTGCTTCCCGAAACGGACTGCTGGCTTTTTCTCCTCCCGATCGCGACGGCCAGTGATTGACAATGATATGAATTTCTTCTCCTTCGAGAAAACCCGAAACTAAAAGCTGGTCTCGAGTAAAAACACGGTTTTTATTAATCGTCTTTGTTTCAATACTATCATTCAAAACATCATTTTGTTCTTCTTTCTTTTCAAAAGCTTTTTTATAAATAATCAGCGGTATACTTGAAAATGAAGTGGGACGGAAATACTTTTTTTGATACAATAATGCTACATCAATACCTCGGCGGTCGGGTGAATCGAAATGAACAATCCCGAAATCATAAGACTGCAATTTTGAATCTTTAATCAAATCTTCTAAAACTCCCCTGTTTTCGATTTCACCGCCCCCAATGATTGTTGGTGCGTTCGGATTTTCTGGCGTACCGATTTCAGATATAACCCTTGCCAGGTTTTTTACTTTTTGCTGATACTTTTCTTCTGTCCAATGCTGTGCGCCATTGGGTGTCCATTCGTCGTCATTGATAATAGGATCGTCAACGCTGTCGTAGAAGTTTTCGAAATTATAAAAGGCAACGGTATGAATTGTATATTTTTTGGACTGCGATTGAATCGGAATCGTGAAAAGAAGAACTAAGAAATAAAATCTAACAAATGACATCTATTTTATGTTTTAAAAAATGCTGCAATTTAGTGAATTTGTTTTTTTTTGTAAGAATTTTATATTGTTTGTTTTTTGTTTTTATCTTCGTAATTCGCAAAATCTCTTTGTAACTTGCCATCAAAATCTTACCACATTTAAATGCAAAAAAATCTTGTTTTTCTTTTTTTCTTTAGTTTTTTATGGACTTTCTATGGTCAAAAAAATAGTGCTTTTGCTGACAGTATTAGAATTAAACACAACATTCCTGAATTGTCTTATGCTGTTGTTTCTTCCGATTCGATACTCGAAATTCAAGCTTTAGGTTATCAACGTATTAATGCAGCGGCAAAAGCAGATATTGATGATAAATTTCGATTAGGTTCGTTAACAAAAACTGTTACCAGTTATATTGCTGCCATTTTGGTAAAGCAGGGAAAACTGAAATGGGACACCAATTTTTTCGATTTATATCCAGAACTAAAAGCGCAAAGTAATCCAAGATACTACGACTTCACTCTAAGAGATTTCATCACTTTTAGAGCCAATATTCCAACTTGGTCTTACGGAAATACGACACTAGCAGAAAAAGAAATTAAAGGCAATGACCAACAGCAGCGTTATGAATTTATTGCTTGGTTTTTTAAACAAAATAAAGTGCTTTCAGAGAAGCAAGATGTATATTATTCCAATATGAGTTATGTTGCTGCCGGTCTCATGCTGGAAAAAGCGGCAGGGAAAAGCTATGAGAAGTTGGTAAAAGAATTGGGCGATGAATTAAGTATCAATTTTGGTTTTGGACAACCCAATTTATTAAATCAAAATCAGCCTTGGGGACATGATGAAAACTTAATCCCAGAAAAGCCTGCATTAAATTATAAATTAAACTGGCTCTCATCTGCGGGAAATATAAATAGCAGCCTGCCTGATTATTGCAAATTTACTCAAATGCAATTGCAAGGTTTATTAGGGAAATCAAAGGTACTTTCAAAAGAAGAATTTAATTTGATGCACCATGGCCTATTTGAATTTTCATATGGCTGGTATTCAGAAACAAATAAAAATTCAGATTTACAATATTCATTTCATTACGGAAATCCTGGAACTTTTTTGACCAAAGTGTATATTTGTAAAGCTGTCAACAAAGCTTTTATTATTTTTTGCAATGTACAATCTGAGGAGGCAGACAAAGGATTAATGCTGCTTCTTGAAAAATTACAAAAACAATACGGCGGTTAAATTTTAATCTAAAAAATAATTTATAATTTTAAGTAAAAGATATTATGACAAACATACTTCGATACTTAAAGAAACATTTTACATTTTGTAAAATCCTATTCTTTACTTTTGCCTTACAATCATTCACCTGTTATTCTCAACAAACCATGATAACACCACCTTATTTACAAAAAGGAGATACTGTAGCACTTTTAGCAACAGCAAGAAAAAATATAGACGATAACTTAAAACCTACTATCGATTTACTTCACAGCTGGGGACTAGAAGCCGTTGTAGGTTCTACGATCGGATTAGATTATCACCAATTGGCAGGAACTGATGAGCAAAGAGCTGCCGATTTTCAAAAGCAGTTAGACAATCCAAACATTAAAGCAATTTGGTGCGTTCGAGGCGGTTACGGAACTGTGCGAATGCTGGATTTGTTAGATTTTACAAAATTCAAACAACATCCAAAATGGGTTATTGGGTTTAGTGATGTAACAGTTTTGCACAATCATTTGAATACCATGGGTTACAAATCACTCCATGCTATTATGCCGGTTACCGTTCCTAGAGCAACTCCAGACGCTGTAAGTTCGTTAAAAGCAAGTCTGTTTGGCGAGCCTGTTTCCTATACTATCAGCCCAGCTCCTATGAATCGTTTTGGAAGTGCAACAGGCGAATTGGTCGGCGGTAATTTATCTATTTTATATAGTTTATTAGGTTCGCCTTCTGCAATTGACTGCCGCGCTAAAATTTTATTTATTGAAGATCTAGATGAATATCTTTATCATATCGATAGAATGATGATGAATTTGAAACGTAACGGATGCATCGAAAACCTAAAAGGAATTATCATTGGAGGCATGACAAGCATGAAAGATAACGAAGTGCCATGGGGTAAAAATGCTTTAGAAATTATTGATGATGTCACTAAAAAATACAATATTCCAGTTATTTTTAATTTCCCAGCTGGTCATATTAGAGACAACAGAGCTTTAATAATGGGAAATACCGTTTCTATCGAAGTTACTGCAACAGGAAGCATCGTTACTTTTAAAAAATAATACCAATTTCCATTTCTTTATTATAAAGAAATAAATACCACAATACTTATTATCCCGCAGACGCTAAGTCGCAAAGTTTTTAATTTAATCACTTTGCAACTTAGCGTCTTTGCGTGCTCATTAGTAAGGTTCAAAAACCTGAAACTTGAAACCTGAAACTCGAAACTTGAAACCTGAAACCTGAAACCTGAAACCTGAAACTCGAAACCTGAAACTTGAAACTCGAAACTTGAAACTCGAAACTTGAAACTCGAAACCTGAAACCTGAAACCTGAAACCTGAAACTTAAAACAAAAAAAAATGGCAGAACATAATGAACTTGGAAAAAAAGGAGAAGAACTTGCGGCCGCTCATTTAAAAGAAAATGGATATAAAATTCTAGTCAGAAACTACGTTTTTCAGAAAGCCGAAATAGATATTATTGCACAAAAAGAATCTGTTTTGGCCATTGTCGAAGTAAAGACCAGATCGAGTCTCGATTTTGGCGCGCCACAAGATTTTGTGAAGCCAAAAAAAATTCAATTACTCATTAAAGCAGTAAATGCCTACATAAACGATAGGGAAAAGGATTTTGGAGAAGATTTAGAAATCCGTTTTGACATTGTTGCCGTCCATAAAAACGGGGAATTGTTTGCAATTGAACATCTTACTGATGCATTTTATCATTTTTAACATAATTTTTCAATGTTATAATTGTAACAATTTGTTTTTTTATTTATATTTGCAGAGATTTATAACATCAAAATGTTAAATTAACCAACCAACTAGATTACAAAAAAAAAAAAGATTATGAAAACTGTTTCTTCAATTGTAGAAAATTACATCAAAACAAAACCATTTCTCTTAAATGCATTGTCGCTGGGAATTATCAACCTGACTTCGCTTTCTCGAAACATTATGACGGAATTGGAAAGTGAATTTGGAAAAGAAGTAAAACAAGGCGCTGTTGTAATGTCTTTAAAAAGGCTAACAGAAGAATTGGACTTTAAATTGAATCACAAAATCAATAAAGTAATTAAAAACATTGGAGAAATTACGGTCCGTTCTGAACTTACCGATTACACTTTTGCGGCATCAGAAACTGTCTTAAACAAACAAGCTGATTTAATTTCGGATATCAATGCTTTATCGGATATTTTTTATACTTCATCCCGTGGCGTAAATGAGACTAATATTGTAGTGAGCAGCAGTGTAAATCATTTAGTTGAAAAACACTTTATGAGAGAAAAACTAATTCAGAAATTAGACAATTTAGCTTCTATCACCGTTAAACTACCGAAAGAAAACATCGTAGTTCCGGGTATTTACTATTTCATCTTCCAGCGTTTGGCTTGGGAAGGAATTATTATTAACGAAGTGATTTCGACTTCAAACGAATTTACAATTCTTGTAGGAGAAGATCAAGTTGATGTTGCTTTTAAAGTAATTAAAGACTTGAAAAACTAAAACAAAATAGTTTTAAAAATCATTATAAACAGAATCCTTTTATCTCTTTTTAATTGAAAAGAGTTAAAAGGATTTTTTTGTAAAACAAGATTAACTTCCAAATTCAATTTTTCGCAGATAAGAATATTCTCAAAAGTGAAATCTATAATTCAAATTTATTTCTCAAAAGCGTCAATTTGACACTTACTTGTATAAAAGCCACTTTACAAGGTTTTTTACCTCATCACTACAAAAAACTAACAAAAAATCCGAATTAAGTTTTTTTAGATATGATTTGTTGCGAATAATATTTTTATATATTTGTCACGAAGTCAAATGCAAATTCCTATTTCGATAGTTTAATACCATTAGATTTTAAATAAAAGCGAATTAAATTGTTAGAAGCGAGCGACCATAGTGAAAAATTATTGGTAAGTGAACTCAAAAATGGAAACGAAAAAGCTTTTCGCCAACTTTTTGATTTATACCACCAAGCTATTTATGGTTACAGCATCAGTCTTCTAAAATCGAAAGAGGCGGCAGAAGAGAATGTACAGGATGTTTTTATGAAGGTTTGGCTCAACCGCGAAAGTTTAAATATAGAACAATCTTTTAAAGCTTATATTTTTACCATAGCGAGAAATCAGGCTTTTAATGTTTTAAATAAAGCAGCAAATGAGGAGATCTTAAAAGAAGCTGTTTTTTACGAAAGTCAGAAATCACATGAATACGGAGATTATGCAGTTCGCGAAGCCGATTGTAAAAAACTCCGAAAACAAGCTATAAAACAGCTCCCTCCTAAACGACGGCAGATTTTTAAAATGTCTCGGAAAAAAGGAATGAGCTACGAAGAAATAAGTCAGGAACTCGGAATCTCTATAAATACGGTCCGGAACCAAATGAGTAAAGCGCTCGAATCGATGCGCGGCTTTTTTCAACTTCACGATGAAATTATCTAACCAAAACCACAATAATGCCCTAAAAATCACTCTTTGGAGTGATTTTTTTTTTTTGATTTTAATTATATCTCCCTCTGCTGTCATTTCGACGAAGGAGAAATCTCCGCGAGTAACTCTACAAACTGAATCAAACTTTGCGACGCTCCTTACGGAGATTTCTCCCTTCGATCGAAATGACAAACACGTCGTATTTGCTGCAAAAATCATCTATTTCAAAACATAGCCAAGGTTGAAACCGTAGGCCATGTTCTACAATATTGCGGTTCATCTTTGTCAAGTTTAAAACTTTGACAAAGATTTTTATTCCATTCTAAAAAAAATATTTGTTTTTAATATTCTAAAAATCAAAAACTTACAACCCACAACAACCTTTCAAATGTTAAATTTTAAAAATTTACAACGTTTGAGTAGTACTCGCATTCTCCTCAACTGTATTATCTAAACACAGAACCTAAAAACATTCTTAATGAATTCTAATTCTGAAATAAAAACGCTTTTACAAAAGTTTGTTTTAAATCAATGCACTGCTGAAGAAACCGAGCAAGTAATTGCCTATTACCGAAATAATACTCTTACGGATGATTTTCCGACGGTTGAAGATGTTCAAAATCTTTTGGATGAAATGCCAAAAATGGACAAACAAACTGCAGATTCTATTTTCAATACCATTTTAACCAGTGCAAAAGAAGAAGAAACTGTAATCGAAATGCCTTCTAGAAAAACAAGCTACAGAAAATACATTTCTATTGCGGCATCTATTGTTGTGCTGCTCGGAATTGGTTTTTTCTACAAACAAAATTTAGCAGACCAGCCGGTTGAACAAAAATTTGATTTTAAAAGCTCTGAGATTGTTTTACAATTAGAAAATGGAGAAACTCAAATTATTTCTGAGCAAAATTCCTCTCAGGTTAAAGATGCAGAGGGAAATATTGTTGGAAATCAAAACGGAGATAAATTGGTGTATGAAAACAGTTCTGATCCTGAAAAATTGGTTTACAACACAATTAAAATTCCATACGGTAAAAAATTCCGTCTGCAATTGTCTGACGGAACTTTTGTACACCTAAATTCTGGAACCACTTTAAAATATCCTGTAAAATTTATTACCGGCGAAAACAGACAGGTATTTCTCGATGGAGAAGCTTTTTTTGATGTTGCCAAAGACAAAAAACATCCGTTTATCGTAAACGTCGACGAATTGAATGTGCGCGTTCTCGGAACACATTTTAATGTTTCTAATTATCCTGAAGATCCTGCAACCGATGTTGTTTTAGTCGAAGGTTCTGTCGGAATGTACGAATCAAAAGAGGAGTTTGACGCTTTAAAAAACACCATTTTGAAACCTGGTTTTAAAGGAAGTTTCAACAAAGAAAATGCAAAAATTTCGACCAAAGCAGTTATTACCGATATCTATACTTCTTGGATAAACGGCGGTTTAACTTTTAGAAATATGGCTTTTAAAAATATTATTACCAAGCTTGAAAGACGCTATAATGTTACAATTGTAAATAAAAATGAAAAACTGGCAAACGAGAAATTCAACGCAAGTTTTAAAGAAGAATCTATAGAAAATGTCATGAGTTATTTTAATGACATTCACGGCATTAATTACACTATAAAAAACAATCAAATACTAATTAAATAACCACTAAACCAATGAAAATTTATGATGGAAAAAAAGTACTAGAATAAAAAAATCGGAAAGAGCTGCGAACAATTTCCGATTTACTAAGTGATTGAATATAACGAATTAACTACAATCAATTAACAAAATTATGAAAAAAAAATCTAAGAATAATGGGTTTCTATACTCATTGTTCCAAAATGACCTAAAATTGAAATTAACTACACTCCTTATTTTGGTCGCCATGTTTAATATCCGAGGGAATACTTATGCCCAAAAGACAAAAGTTACTTTGGAATTAAACAATTCAACAATCGAAAAGGTTATTGAGACCATTGAACAAAAAACTGACTTCAGATTCATTTACAAATTGAACGATATTGACTTAGATCGAACGGTTTCAATTTCTGTAAAAGACCAATCTATATATGTGGTTTTAGATAAAATTTTTAAAGGAACTCCAACCGAATTTAAAATTCGCGACACCCAGATTATTCTCAAAAAACCAGAACTAAAGACCCAAGTAATCGAATATCAAAAACAAACCGTTTCTGGTGTAATTACAGATGAAAACGGTCTGCCTTTGCCAGGAGCTTCTGTTGTGGAAGAAGGAACTAAAAACGGAATGGTAACGGATTTTGACGGTAAATACAAACTTACCGTAGAAAGCAGTCAGTCTGTAATTGTGGTTTCTTTTGTGGGTTACAAAGAGAAAAAAGTAACTGCAAATCAAACTGTAATCAATATTCAGCTGCTTCCAGATGCTACCGATTTACAAGAAATTGTAGTGGTTGGTTATGGTACTGCTGCAAAAAAAGATGTAACAGGAGCCGTTTCTTCTATTGCGGCTAAAGATATGAATCAGGGTGCAATTGTAAATCCGTTACAATTGATTGCCGGAAAAGCAGCTGGTGTAAACATCACACAATTAGGAAGTGAACCTGGTTCTGGACCAAGTGTTCGTATTCGCGGTATTTCTTCTTTGATTGGAGGAAGTGATCCTTTGGTTGTTGTTGATGGAATTCAGGGAAATATGGACTTGTTAAATCAAGTGCCTCCAACTGAAATTGAAAGTTATGACATTTTAAAAGATGCATCTGCAACTGCAATTTATGGCTCCCGCGGTGCGGCTGGTGTGCTTATTATTACCACTAAAAAGAATAAAGCGGGTAAAACTACAATGGAATATATTGGATCAAGTTCAATCGATTTTATTCCTAAAAAATTACACATGCTAAATGCTGATCAATGGTGGGCTGCCGCGCAGAGTGTTGGTGTTCCTGCATCTGCTAATCACGGTTCTGATACCGATTGGTACGGTCTTTTAACTCAAACTGGATTTACAAATACACACACTTTATCTTTTGGAGGCGGAACTGATAAATTCAATTACAGAGCTTCTTTAACTGCCATTATGCAGGATGGGGTTGTGATTAACTCCAGCAATAAAAAATACATCGGCCGTATGCAGGCAAGTCAGATGGCGCTTAATGACAAGTTAAAATTGACTTTTAATTTAAATACAGGTATCAATAATACCACCAGCATTATTCAAAATATCGGGACAGCAGCGTATACTTCAAACTTAATTACAAATGCGTATTTACTACGACCTACAGATCCTGTTTTTAATACTGATGGAAGTTACTTTACAGATCCAAATGTATTTCAATATTTAAATCCATACGCTACTGCACAAACCGTTTCTAACAATGCAGAAAACGATAACTTGTTTGCAAGTTTAAAAGCCGATTTGGATTTGGCAAGGGGCTTAACCGCAAACTGGTTCGGAAGCTGGAGAAAAACAAATACTACAGAAGGTTATTATCTTCCTGTTGCCTCTACAAGTGCGTATGCAATAGATCAAAATGGTTATGGAAATGTTAGAAACCGCCGCCAGAATGAGAAACTAACCAACTTCAGTCTTAATTATAAAAGAACATTTGGCATTCATAACATCAACGTTTTAGGTTTATACGAATGGCAGAATCAAATGTATCAGGGTAATTTTGCACAAGTAAGAGGTTTTATTAACGATGACGCTGCTTACAACGCACTTCAGTTAGGCGATTTAACAAAAATTCGTCCGGGAGACATAGAGTCTTATAAAAACGACAGAACATTGGTTTCGTTTTTAGGAAGATTAAATTATTCGTTACTAGACCGTTATTTAGTTACCGCTAGTATTCGTCGTGATGGTTCATCTGTATTTGGGGTTAACAACAAATGGGGGAATTTTCCATCTGCATCTGTGGCTTGGCAGATTAACAAAGAACCTTTTATGCAAAAACAAGAGTGGTTTGACGAACTAAAACTTCGTGTGGGTTATGGAGAAACCGGCAATCAGCAGGGACTTTATCCGCAAAATTCAATCTCATTGGTGGGCAGCAGCGGTACAACTTATTTTGGAGGTGCTCCAATTACCAATTATATCATCACTCAAAATGCCAATGCCGATTTGAAATGGGAAACCAAAAAACAAACCAACTTAGGTCTTGATTTTGCACTCTTAAACAATAGATTAAGAGGTACTGTAGATGTTTATACTTCAAAAACAGAAGATTTATTATTTGATTATACAGTACCGCAGCCTCCATATCCGTATCCAACTATCAAAGCAAATGTTGGAAGTATTTCGAATAAAGGTCTTGAAGTTTCGCTTGCTTATGATGTGATAAAATCAGAAAACAGTACACTGACTATAGCAGGAAACCTTGCTTTTATGAAAAATGAGGTGCTTAATTTAAACGGAAGCATTAACGGAGTTCCGTTAAATACAGATTATGTAGGATGGGGTGCAGCAAACTCTTATTTAGTAAAAGGAAAACCAATTGGCGCTTTTTACATTCTGGAACACACCGGAAAAAATGAGAATAATGTAGAAACTGTTTTAGATCGCGACGGGAATGGTATAATTGATCAGGGAGCAAAAAGTCCAGACCGCTATTATGCAGGCTCGGCTCTGCCAACTTATACTTTTGCATTTAACCCTTCTTACCGATATAAAAACTTCGATGCATCTATGTTAGTAAGAGGTTCTGGAGGAAACAAAATCTACAACGGTCTGCGTTCTAACTTAAGCAGAATGGAAAATATTGGTAAATCGAATGTTTTAGAAAGTGCTGTAGAGCAAGGAATTTATACTTCGCCATACGGATCAGATTTATGGTTAGAAGACGGTTCCTTCATTCGTTTAGAAAATCTTACTATGGGATACAGTTTCCGTTTTACAGATAAATACATTGATACTATTCGTCTTTCGCTTACAGGAAGCAACTTATTCCTGATAACAGACTATTCGGGTATTGACCCAGAATTGAATGTTAGCGGCAGCGGCAGGACTGAAGATAACTTTGGAGGTGACCGAGGAATTTACCCTCGTACCAGAAGTGTGGCGTTTGGTTTGACTGTAAAATTTAAATAGTAAAAGACATGAAAATTAAAAATATATTGATAACAGGAAGCGTGTGTTTCCTGACTCTTTTTAGTTGTACAGATATAGACGAAAATGTGTACGATAAATATCCTGCAGATGAATTTTACGGAACACCGCAAGGCGCAGATATTGCTTTGGCAAGTGTATATGCACAGGTTCCGGGAGAATTTTTAAGAGATAATGCTTCTGGTGTCGGGTATGCCGGTGCAGATAATGGCTGGTACGACATGAACTGTATGTCATCAGACGAACAGGTTATTCCGCACAGAAATACGGGAGACTGGCAGCAGGATTTTGCACGCCTGCACAAACACGAATGGCTGCCGACTGATTTTATTATTGGCAATACTTGGAACTGGCTTTACAAATCTATTTTCAATGCCAATTTAGCGGTTAGTTTATTAGAAAAATCAAATGCTGACCCTTCAAAAATTGCCGAAGCCAAAACATTAAGAGCTTTCTTTTATTATTTATTGATTGATGATTATGGTGATGTTCCTTTCTTTACAGACAATAATATTACCGTTGATAAAATTCCGCAGTCAAGCCGCAAAGAAGTTTTTGATTTTATTGTAAAAGAATTAACCGAAAATGTTGATTTGTTATCGGGAACAAGAGGCGGTAATTATTATGGAAGATTCAATAAATGGGCGGGTTACACTTTGTTAGCAAAAGTATATTTGAACGCTGGAGTTTATACTGGAACTCCAAAATGGAATGAAGCCTTAGCCGCTTGTAATAAAGTTGTCGAGGGAGGTTTTACTTTGCATTCTGGAGCAGTAGACGCAGCAAATCCGCTGGGAAGTAAATATTATGAATTATTTGGAGATGTACTTCCAGATGATGAAACGATCCTGCCAATTTATGCAACGTTAGATGTTGTTTCCCGTAATATTTATGCTGTTCGAAGTTTATACGGTTCGCACGCTCAGACTTTATTTGGTTTTAGCGGCTGGAACGGTACTATTGTCCCTAAAGAATTTTTCTTGAAATATGATGCAAATGACATTCGCAGAAAACAATTTTTAGTTGGAGAACAGCCGGGTGGTGTCAATTATACGCTTAATGTTGCTTCATTAGACAATCCGGGAGCAGATCCTCAGGCGGGAGTTCGTAACGTGAAGTTCTATCCTGTTGCGCCAAGAACAGGCGGAGGAGCTTCTAACGACTTTCCTATTTTCAGATATGCCGATGTTATTTTAATGATGGCTGAGTGTAACGCTCGTTTAGGGAACGCAGGTGCTGCTAAACCTTTTATAGATCAAATTAGAGTTCGTGCTGGTTTAAATGCTTTAGACCACAACCCTACACTTGATGAAATTTACAACGAAAGAGGTTTCGAATTAAACTGGGAAGGACACAGAAGACAAGACATGATTCGTTTTGATAAATTTTTATTGGCTAACGAATTCAGACCAGCATCTCCTGCTTTTAGAAAGTTGTTCCCAATTCCAACGGCTGCTTTAGATGCCAATCGTGGATTAAAACAAAACCCAGGTTACTAAAAACTAAAACAATCATGAAAAAATATATTAATAAATTATTCATACTGGGCAGTTTGCTTTTCTTGGGTTCATCCTGCGAAAACGACGCCGAATTAACGACATTAAAAGCTGTTAGTTTTCCTTCTGAAATAAGTGTTTCGACTACCAAAATAGTTTTAACAGAAGACACCGCAGACGATCAGGTCTTATTGGTTTCCTGGCCAGAAGTTGCATTTCCTGTCGAAGCTCCTGTAACGTATGCATTGCAATTTGATTTGGTTGGAGATACCAGCGGTGCCAATGCTTGGTTGAAAGCCAAACGAATTGAAGTAGGAACAGACGTTTTAAGCAAAACCTTAATAGGTCAGGAACTAAACAAAATTGCTGTCGATTTAGGACTCCCAATAGATGTTGAAGGTAAATTAGTTGTTCGTGTAGAAGCAGCAATGGATCGTAAAGTGTTTTCAAACCCAATTACTTTGACTGTCACTCCTTATGAAAAAAGTGTTGTTTTCGGCGAAATTTATATGCCGGGAGCTTATCAGGGAGAATGGAATGTTGACACTGCCAATTCTTTGCCTGCTATCGCAAAAGGCGTGTATCAAGGCTATGTTACCGTACTGCCGGGTTATGGACCGGTATTTAAATTGAATACCGAAAGAAACTGGGCACAATTTTATGGAGCTGGCGCTGCAAACTCAGATATGGTCAATATGAGTACCAAAGATTTTGCGCTTCCGGGTGAAGGATCTTTCCAGATCAAAGTAAATTTAAATACTTTAAAATGGACTGCTGCGCCTTATTCTTGGGGAATTGTCGGCGACGGAACTGCCGGAGGATGGGACAACAGTACACCGATGAACTACGACTATCAGACTAAAACCTGGAAAGTAACGGCAACTTTAGTTCCTGGAAATGTAAAATTCAGATTGAATAACAATTGGACTATCAATTATGGATCTAAAAATGCAACAGACGGAATTGCTTATCTGGACGATTCTGGTGCTCATTATGTTGGAGAAGGCGGTACGTACGAAATCACAATGAAAATTAATGATGTAGATCCAGCAAGTCTTGGATACCCTCCAACGTTAACTTATACGATCACTAAAAAATAAAAATTAAGTTTAGTTTGGTTTGAGTTTACCTGTCTTTTTACTTCGAAAGGCAGGTTACTTCTCAACCATTTAAAAATATAGACACTATGAAATTTAATATAAAAATCATTTACGGTTTCTTGCTAGCATTAGCATTTGTTTCGTGCAGTTCTTCTGATGACGATAACAAAACTCCAGAATCTCCGTACACACAATATGGAGCTTCTTTTGATAAAATGCCTAAGAAAGAAGATGCCGTAATTTATCAGGTAAACATTCGTGCTTTTAGTCAGGCGGGAACTCTAAAAGGAGTTCAAGAAAGATTAACACAGATCCAAGAATTGGGTGCCAATGTAATTTACCTAATGCCGATTTACCCTGTCGGGAAAGAAAGAGCAACCGGCGAACTGGGGTCTCCTTACGCTATAAAAGATTATAAAGCGGTAAATCCAGATTTCGGAACTTTACAAGACCTTCAGACCTTGGTTGAAGAAGCACACAAAAAAAACATGGCAGTAGTTTTAGACTGGGTTGCCAATCATACCGCTTGGGATAATGCATGGATTACGCAGCATAAAAATTGGTATCAGCAGGATGCAAGCGGGAATATTATTATTCCGCCGGGAACCAATTACAATGATGTGGCGCAGTTAAACTTCAACAATCAAGAAATGAAAGATGCGATGATTGATGCTATGTCTTATTGGGTTTACAATGCCAATATTGATGGATTCAGATGTGATTATGCTGATTTTGTTCCAAATAATTTCTGGGCTGATGCAATTTCTAAATTGAGAAAAATCAAAAAGAATCAAGAGATTTTAATGTTGGCTGAAGGTTCAAAATACAATCATTTTGCATCTGGTTTTGATTATATTTTTGGTTTCAATTTCTTTTATACGATAGAACAATTATTCAAAGAAAACAAATCGGCTGCAACGATTCAGAATTCTAATGCTGTAGAATATGCAAACGTTTACGATCCATCAAACAAAGTGGTTCGATACACCAGCAACCACGACGTCAACCTTTCTGACGGAACGCCATTGGAGCTTTTTGGAGGAAAAAAAGGTTCTATCGCCACTTTTGTTGTTGCTGCATATTTAAGATCAATTCCGATGATTTACAACGGACAGGAAATTGGTTACAACAAAAGATTGAATTATTTTGCTAAAACGCCTATCGACTGGTCAACAGCAGATACTGAAATGCTGGCTGAGTACAAAAAAATCATTGCTTTTAGAAACTCGAGCAATGCTCTTAAAACAGGTGAATTTACAGGTTACAGCAGCGACGCTGTAAGTGCATTTACTATGATAAAAGATACCGAAAAAGTATTTGTCCTTTCTAATCTTACTGACGCAACTGTAAAACAGCTTGTTCCGCCAACATTGAAAGGAAATTGGAAAGACGCTTACACTGGAGCTTCAGTAACGCTTGGATCAGATGTAACCTTACAGCCTTTTCAATATTTAGTGTTGAAAAATTAATACCTAAAGCAACTTTAAAACCTAAATTTGCACAAAACTAAATAAACATGAATTTTCAATCCCAAAAATCATTGCTCCAAATGCGTTTGAGCAAAAAAATGGCGCTTTTATTTTTTGTATTCCTAAGTACTTTTTGGCTTAAAGCACAAGAAATAAGCTCACCGAACAAAAATCTTTCTTTAAAATTTGAATTAAAAGAAGGCGGTATTCCGTCTTACCAATTATCGTATAAACAGAAACCGGTTATCCAACCAAGTTCTTTGGGTCTGGAGCTTCAGAACAATGCTTCGTTTATGGATGGTTTTACCATTACAAACACCGCACAAACTGCTGTTGATGAAAATTGGAATCCTATTTTAGGGGAGGAAAAAACAATTCGTAATCATTACAACGAATTGGTTGTCACTTTAGCGCAAGCGAAAAATAACAATAGATTTATCCGTCTTCGTTTTCGTTTATTCAACGACGGATTGGGATTTAGATATGAATTTCCAAAACAAAATGACCTGAATTATTTTGTAATTAAAGAAGAACGTACACAATTTAATTTGGCCGGAAATCATAAAATTTTCTGGATTCCGGGAGATTATGATACCAACGAATATGCGTACACAACTTCAAAGATTTCAGAAATTCCTTCGCTGATGAAAAAAGCAACGATCGAAATCAATGCACAGCAGCCAATCAAAGAATTATCTGTTCAGACTCCGTCTATGATGAAATCTGATGATGGTTTGTACATTAATATTCACGAAGCAGGGTTAATCAATTATCCGGCAATGTATTTAGAAGTTGATGCTAAAACCAACAAAATGGTAAGTCATCTGGCGCCAGACGCAGTTGGAAACAAAGGTTATATGCAGACTGATACGCAGACTCCTTGGAGAACTATTGTTGTAAGTGACAAAGCAACTGATATTTTGGCTTCTAAACTTATTTTGAATTTAAATGACCCAACTTCATACAAAGATGTTTCCTGGATTAAACCAGTGAAATACATCGGAATTTGGTGGGAATATTTTGTAGCTGGAAGAAGTACGTGGGCTTTTGGAAAAGAAAACAACGTTAAAATGACGGATGATTTTACAAAACTTACTCCAAATGGAAAACATGGAGCAACGACAGAACGCGCTAAAGAATACATTGATTTTGCTTCTAAAAATGGTTTTGATGCGATTTTGATCGAAGGCTGGAACATTGGCTGGGAAGACTGGATCGGCAACTGGAAAGAAGATGTTTTTGATTACGTAACCGCATATCCTGATTTTGATGTAAAAGCAGTTCACGCTTATGCTGCTTCAAAAGGTGTAAAAATTATCATGCACCACGAAACCTCAGGATCGGCTACCAATTACGAACGTCGTCTGGATCGTGCTTTTCAATTTATGAATGATAACGGTTATGATGCCGTAAAAACAGGTTACGTAGGACAGATTATTCCGCGCGGCGAACATCACGACGGACAATGGATGGTGAATCATTACATTAATGTTGCCAAACGTGCTGCCGATTATAAAATTATGGTAAACAGCCATGAAGCCGTTCGCCCAACAGGATTACACCGAACTTTTCCAAACTGGATTGCTCAGGAATCAGCGCGCGGTACCGAGTTCGAATCTATGGGAGGATTAGCTCCGGATCATACAACCATTTTACCTTTTACCCGTTTAATGGGAGGCCCGATGGATTATACACCGGGAATTTTCCAAACTGACCTTTCGTACTACGGAACAGGAAGTTCACAACGAGTAAACACGACTTTGGTAAAACAATTGGCTTACTATGTAACGATGTACAGTCCGCTGCAAATGGCTGCAGATATTCCAGGGAATTATGAGCGTTTTCCAGATGCTTTTCAATTCATTAAAGATGTAGCGGTTGATTGGGATAACAGTTATATTATGGAGGCTGAACCTGGCGATTACATTACAATTGCAAGAAAAGCAAAAGGTAAAAACGAATGGTTTATTGGTTCAATTACAGATGAAAATACCAGAACAGCCACTATTTCATTTGATTATTTACCCGCTGGAAAAAACTTCATTGCGACCATTTATGCCGATGCTAAAGACGCTGATTGGAAGCAAAATCCACAGCGCTATACGGTTACTAAAGTTGTTGTAAACTCCAAAAGCAAATTGAAGCAATACTTAGCTCCGGGCGGCGGTGCTGCCATCAGCATCAAAGAAGGAACTGCTTCTGATTTAAAAGGATTGAAAAAATTATAGATTAACGATTACCAAGTTTTTTAGCCGCGAATTACACAAATTCCTCGAATTTCAATTGTTTCGTATTCAAACAGAATACAAATTAGTGCAATTCGTGTAATTCGTGGCAGAAAAACTATTGCCCAATTTTGAGCAAAAAATTAAGACTTTACTATTGAAAACTATTAACCACAAAATGTTTGTCGAATTTAAAAAACAATGCGAGTGAAAATGAATTTTAGTTAGAAATGCCGACAAGCATGCAAAAACTATTATTATGAAAATCAACAGTACCTCTAAGTTATTTCATTTTAAGAAAACACTATTTTGTTTTCTATTATTATTTGCAAGTTCTCTTTATGCCCAAGATCCTGCTCAGTATGGGACTCCATTTACCGGCGTTCCCGATACACGAGACATCAATATGTATCAGGTGCACATACGACCGTTTAGTGCCAACGGAAATCTAGCCGGAGTAACCGCCCGTTTAGACAACATAAAAGCACTCGGCACCAATGTGATTTATTTAATGCCGATTTTCCCCCACGGAACAGATTCCCGAAGCTCGGCTTCGCCCTATTGCATCAAAGATTTTAAAGCCGTTGGATCAGAATATGGTTCACTTGCCGATTTAAGAACCCTGGTTGATGGTGCTCACAGCCGCGGTATGGCTGTTATTTTGGATATTGCCATCAACGGAACTTCTTGGGATCACGGATGGACCGTTTCACATCCCGAATATTACAAACGAAGCGGCACAACGATTCAGCAACTAGGAAACTTCTCAGATATTGCAGCATTGGATCTCAATAATTCGGCTACTCGAAATGCCATAAAAGACGCGATGCGTTATTGGATTTTTGCCGCCAATATTGACGGATACCGCTGCGATTATGCCAATAATCCTCCTTTAGATTTTTGGTCCGAAGTCAATTCAAATCTTAGAAGTATATCTTCACATAATTTATTAATGTTAGCCGAAGGTGACAGACAGGAGAATTTTCAAGTTGGTTTTGATATGAATTACGGGGACAGATGGTTTCACAGCGGTTTGTATGATATTGCAAATGGCGGTCCCGTTTCTCAAAGACTCCAAGATCAGACTACTTATGAATATGCTAAAGCGACGGGAAATCAGCAAATCGTTAGATATACGGGTAATCATGACACTTACACCAATGATGACGGCGTAAGAAGACCATTCGTACCCTTTAAAAATCATAACGGAGTCGTTGCTAATTTCTTAGTTTCGGCTTATATGAGAGGAGTTCCTTTCTTAATGAGCGGACAAGAAATCGACTACGAACCCAAAACCGACTGGCCTTGGACTGGTTTCAAATTCAACTGGTCGCAAAACCCAACTGCTGCTGCCGATTTTGCTAAAATTTTAAATTTCAGAACTGCAAGCGCAGCAATACGACGCGGTGATTTAACGACGTATGCGAATGATGATATCAGTATTTTTACCAAAACATTAGGTACCGAAAAAGTTATCGTAATGTCTAATTTGAGAAATGCTTCAAAATCGTATGTAATTCCGGCAGCATTAGCAGGAACTTATGTAAATCCGTATAACAACAATGCATCGGTCACTTTAACTACGGGCGCAACAAGAACATTTGCAGCGTACGAATATTTGGTTTTAACCAATACAAATGCTCCCGTTACAGCAGTTACAGGAGTTTTGGTTAGCCCAACAACTGCAACCGTTGGTTTAGGCTCTACGCAGCAATTAAACTCAACTATTGCTCCTGCAAATGCAACAAATCAAAACGTAACATGGACATCGAGCAATACGGCTGTAGCAACCGTAAACTCTTCTGGTTTGGTTACAGCGGTTACTGCAGGAACCACAACTATCACAGTAAAAACAGTTGATGGAAATAAAACAGCAACCTCAACCATAATGGTTGCTGCAATTCCTGTTGCCTCTGTAAGTGTTTCACCAACTACGGCAAGTTTATATGCAGGAAATACACAGCAGCTTTCAGTTACAATTGCTCCTGCAAATGCAACAAACAAAAACGTAACATGGAGTTCTAACAATACAGCAGTTGCAACCGTAAATTCGGCTGGATTGGTTACCGCAGTTTCGGCTGGAACAGCTACCATTACAGCAACAACACAAGACGGAAACAAAACCGCTTCGACCACTATTACCGTAAACCCAAATACTAATTTTACGGTTTATTTCTACAAACCATCCAATTGGGGAACCGGAATTAAAATTTATTATTGGAGTGCCTTACCAGCTGGAGTTTTAGCAGATGCAGCCTGGCCAGGCGTAAACATGACCAATGCAGGAAACGGCTGGTATAGTTATACGTTTACAAATGTAAATTCAACCAACTTAATTTTTAACGACGGAACCAGCCAAACTACAGATTTAAGCAGAAACAAAACAGGCTGGTACATGAATGGCGCTTGGTACGATTCTAATCCGGGAACCGGAGTTGCAGTTACAAGCGTAAGTTTAAGTCCGTCTACGGCATCTTTAAATGTTGGCGGAACACAGCAATTAACGCCAACGGTTTTGCCATCTACAGCGACAAACAAAGCCGTAACTTATAGTTCAAATAATACAGCCGTGGCAACGGTAAGCAGTTCTGGATTAATTACTGCCATCTCAAACGGAACAGCTGTAATTACAGTCGCAACTGTTGATGGAAACAAAACAAGTACTTGCATTGTTACCGTTTCTACATCTTCTGGAGGAGGAACATATTTCACTATCAAAAACAGATGGACAGGCGCTTATTTATCTGATGCCGGCACTAATGTTGGTTACGGAGCAACCGTTTCTGGCAACAATTACAAATGGCAGAAAATCGCAATCGATGCCACTTATTTTGTTTTGAAAAATGCAGCAACCGGTGAATTAATTAATATTGAAGGACAAACCGGATCTGTTCAATGTAATATTACTGACACCACTTTCTGGAGCGCACAATGGTCTAGTGATTATATTGATGGAACCTGGGTTCGTTTAAGAAACAGATGGCAGTCTGGAAATATTATTCATGTTGAAAACCAAACCGGTTCTGCTCAATACGGAAATTCGCAAGACGGCTGGTTCAGTGCACAATGGCAATTGGAACCTACAACAGTTGGAACTTCTAAAATGGCGTTAAATATCGAAGAAACATCTGCTGCAGAAAAATCAATTGGTATTTATCCAAATCCTTCAACAAATAATGAACTTCACTTTTTACTGCCTGAAATGCCTAATGGAAATACAGCAGTAATTACGGTTTCTGATTTAAATGGAAGAACGGTTTTAACCGAAAATCTTTCCTCTTCAGGACAAATCAATCACGATTTGGGAGAAGGAATTTATATTGTAAATATTGCTTCTAAAGATTTTAATGTAACTAAAAAACTGATTGTGAAGTAATCGGATTTTAGTTTAAAATTAAATGGCGTATGAAAAACTCATACGCCATTTTTTTTGCCACGAATTCACGAATTTTCTAGGTACTAAAAAAAAAATAATTCTTGAATTTGGACATGTTTTTAAAAAGAATAATTCAAAGCAAAACCAAAATCATTTGATGATGAGATTTCATTTTTTATTATTGCTGGTTTAAAAGATAATCTTTCGTCAACGTTAAACTGTGATAAAGCTGCATCAACATTCGCATCAATAATATTTAAAACATAAAAACCTGCGATAAACAACGCCGAAAGATCTCGGTTTCTTTGAAATCCTTTTTGAATACTAATCAATTGGCTGTCTGTTAAACGTGTTAAACTTGCGTTGGTATTTTTACCTTCAAGCCTGCTTTTATATTCATCTCGATACAAATTATATTTTTTTTGATTGTCAAAATACAAATAAGTACTTGTGCCGATTGCACCGTAAACCAGAGGCACTTTCCAATATTTCTTATTGTAAATTTGTCCCATCCCAGGGAAAATAGCAGAATAAAAAGCCGCTTTTGCAGGACGAAGCGGGTCAATTTCGACAGGTTTTAAAGAATCAGTGGCAATTATTTCTTTTGTTTTCTGGGCTGATAGTGTGGTTATTCCAAATAATAAAAATGCAAAAAGAAGTCTATAAGACATAAAAGTGGCTTTGAAAATTTTGGGTCAAAGAAAACTTTTTTGTTCTGAGATTTTTCTTAAATAAAGTATAAATAAAACTTAATTTTTTAATTAGCAGCTACGAATTCACAAATCAATTTAAAATGAAGTTTTTCAAATATTTCGTAAATCCGTTGCTGCCTTCAGATTATAATTATGCTTCAAATAGTTCTACGCACTTTTATAGATTGTATTCTTAAAGTTTACCTCTCTTTTGCAAACCTGCCAATAGATCTTTTGCAAAATCAGCAGGATGAAGCGCGTAGCCTAAATGTCCTCCAGGAACTGATAAAACTTGGGTTCCAAATTGTTTGGCCAGATTGGTAACCGGCCAGGCTGGCATGGTATTAACCGAATCTCGGCCTACGCAAAAAAGAATTTTATCTTTATTCTCTTCCAATTTATCGGTATCAAAATCAGTCGACGGATATTGTCTCATCTCATGCTGAAACCAATACGTTGTGTTGGGTGTTTCCGGTCCTTTTCCGCCTCTCATCAATTCACCATCCTGCGTACCCGGAATCAATTCATTTACAAATTTATCTTTTGCAGGACCTTCTCCTTCCTTTGTATAAATATCATAGATTTCCTGAACCGTCGCTTTCCATTTGTCTACATCCGGAAGATATTTTAAAGCGGTTGGCTCATGCGGAACGAGTGCTTTAATAATCTCAGGGTGAAGTATCATCAACTGAAGTGAAACCAAAGCTCCTGAACTGCTTGCAAATACAAAGGCCGGTTCATTGGTTAGATGTTTGATTAAACTTGCGGCGTCATTGGCATCAGTATTTATTCTGTGGCTGTAATCTTGTTCTCCCACCAGTTTTGAACCTGAAAATCCCCGGCGGTCGTAAGTCACAACGGTAAATGTTTTAGACAATATTTCGCGAATAGGCGTAAAGATAAAATGATCTCCATTTGCTCCCGGAATCATTAATAAAACCGGTCCGTTTCCTTTTGTTTCATAATACAATTCGGCTCCTGGAACTTTTAATATTCCTGTTGTTACTTCTATGATTGGTTGTGTGTTATTTTCCATTTCTTTTTAATTTTAAATTTATAAGTTCAATAATTTTTCCACATTTAAGTGTCCTATCTTCGCTTTATCTTCTTCAGAAATCGAAGCATTTTTAAGAAAATCCCCGGTTTCTTTTTTCATTAAATAAGGATAATCTCCTGAGTAAATAATGTGATCAGCACCCACTTGCGCAATGGCAAATTGTAGTTGAGTTTCAGAGAAAATTCCACTTGGTGTGATATAGACATTTTCTTTATAATATTGTGAAATTTTGCATTTCAAATGGCTCGCCACCGCACCTAATTCTTCATCCATTCTTTCCAGAAAAAAAGGTACGAATTCGCCCCAATGTCCTGAAATCAGTTTAAGATTAGGCAGTTTGTCAAAAATGCCCGAAAGAATCATTCTTAAAACATGAATACCACTATCCATATGCCATCCAAAACCCGATGTTGGGAAAATTCCGTTGACCAAATTGGGCCAGTTTTCGTTTTTAAAATAATAATCTGCAACTTTCTTATCAATAATCCCGGGATGCAAATAAATGGGCACATTCAAGTGAGCTGCTTTTTCAAAAATTGGAAAAAACATAGGATCATCAAAAAATTTACCCTGAAAAGTTCCGGCTAATAAAGCACCTTTAAACCCCAGATCTTTTACAGCACGTTCTAATTCAGCCGCAGCTGCAACAGGATAAACCACGGGCAAAGTGGTAAAACCGGCAAAACGAGTTGGATTTTGTTTGATTAAACAGGCTAATTCCTCATTGGCTTCTGCACAAAGTTCAATTGCCATTTTAGGATCAGCAATTCCCTGCGGACTCCCGCTGCCGTATGAAATGACTTGCATGTCGATACCGCTTTCATCCATAAATTTAAGTCTGCGCGCGCCAACATCTTCAATGTCTTCATTTGTCGGCAAATAATGTTTTATTAATGCTTTTACGTCTTTATCTTTTTCAGCATCTGCATTTTTTGGCTGAAACTGTTTCATTTTCTCACTTATTTTTGGTGAGCTAAAATGTTCTTCTATCGTGATAATTTTCATTTTTTCTAATTTTAAGAATTTAACCAATCTTCAGATTCCTGATACAATTTTGATACGGTTTCTGGTTTGTCAATTCCCGGTAAATTAACATCTATAGGATAACCGCTTTTGCTTAAAGCATAAGACATATTCGCATAACTTGGTCTGAATTTTGCAATTTCTTCTTTCGGAATTGTGATGCCATCAGCTGGTGAAACTGGTAACAGGGAATCTTTCTCGTAAATTCCTTCCATTGAAATAATAGCCCAGACGTTGTTTATTTTTTGAGTTTTATATAAAAGCTTTACGTCTGATTGTAGTTCTAATAAATGTCCTTCGATTTCCATTCTGATCTGAATCGTTGCCATTGTAACCGCAACAGCTTTATCTTTATTTAACCAAACCAAAGTGTCGAATAATTTATGAGGCGCATAGGTTTCCATGCTACGTGACGCATCAACAAATTCATGTCCGGAGCCTTTAAACCAGGAAATTATTACAGTTGAATTTTCTGCAAAACATTTCTTCATTTCTTCCCATTGTGCATTGTCTCTGCAAAAACGTTCGAACTCAATTAATTCTTTGATATTGAATTTATCGATTACATTTTCAGCAGTATTAGCAGATGGTTTTCTTAATAGTGTTTTCATAATCAAACCTTTTAATTTTAGTTCTAAATAATATCAGTTTATTTTCTGATGATTTATAGGACAAAATTAGGCTGATAGAAAAACCTGTGCATTGACAAAAGTCAAAAAGGGTTATTTGGATTTGAGTCTGCTTAAGGTCTCCTGAGAAATTCCCAAGTAGGTGGCCACAACTCTATTAGAAAGGCGCTGGATATAATGAGGCTGTTCTTTTAAAAGTTTTTCGTAGCGTTCTTTAGCAGATAAAGTAACCAAATCCTCAATTCTGCGATTTTGAAAGGCAAAAGCTAATTCTAGCATTTTTCTGTAGAATAATGCCCAACTTGGAATTTCATTTAAAAGAATAAAAAAGTCATCATACGAAATAGAAAGTAATTCTGAATCTTCTAAGGCATCGATATATTCAACAGAAGGTTTTTGAGTAATAAAACTGGTGAGTGCTGTAACGGGAGAATTGTCAAATGAAACTAATCTGGTTTTTTCCTGACCTTCTTTAGTAATATAATAAGTTCGCATACAGCCTTTTTCTAAAAAATAAAATCGGGTACAAACTTCGCCCTGCGATAAAATAATGGTATTTTTTTTTATTTCATGAGTAGTAATACAAGACATTATTCTATTCATATCCTGCTTATTAACTTCTGCTAGCTGCGTAATAAAATCTTTAAATATATCTGTCATAATCCAAGTTTAGGATGCTTTTCTTGGAGATCAATTTAAGCAATTTGTGACCTATAAATGTAAGACAAATTTATTTTAAATGGAATTAAAAATAAGATAATACTTATTATTTAGAAATAATACCTATTACATCAATAGTAAGAGGAACAGATTAAATCATTAAACAGAATTTACAATAGAAGCAGATTGAACTGATTCGCTATCGCAAAAACACAAAAAGACACAGATTTTTTTAATAAATCTGTGTCTTCTTGATAGTAAATGTGTGTAATAATTACAGTTTTGACTGTGATGTAATCTCTAATACTAGTCCTCAAACAACTCCATTAACTCTAAAGCTCGTTTTATCGACTTTACGTTTTCAAAAGTCAATAACAAACGTAATCCGTTTACGGTTTGTTTTTCTTTCATTTTACAGAGATTGCTGTGCTTCTGAACAAAGTTTAAAACATTTCTAAACTTCACAGACTGGTAATAATCGGATTGCTGGTCTGAAACGAAATAACCGATCATTTTACCTTGTTTCAAGACCAATTTCTCGATTCCCACTTTCGTAGCAATCCATTTGATTCTGATGCTGTTTAATAACGAAACGGCTTGTTTTGGCAGCGGTCCGAAACGGTCGATTAGTTTCTTCTCAAACTCCTGTAATCCGGCTTCGTCTTTTATCGCTCCTAATTCGTTGTATAAAACCAAACGTTCTGAAACGTTATTGATATATTCATCTGGGAATAAAAGCTCAAAATCGGCATCGATTTGAATGTCTTTTACGTATTCTTTCGTATCAATATCATTTTCTTCCGGATATAAATCCTTGAATTCGTTTTCTTTTAATTCTTCGATGGCTTCGTTCATGATTTTTTGGTAAGTATCAAAACCAATTTCATTGATGAAACCACTTTGTTCTCCTCCTAATAAATCTCCTGCTCCACGAATTTCAAGATCTTTCATGGCAATATTGAAACCGCTTCCCAGTTCACTGAATTGTTCCAAGGCCTGAATACGTTTTCTCGCATCTTCTGTCATGGATGAATACGGCGGGCAGATGAAATAACAAAATGCTTTTTTGTTGCTTCGCCCAACGCGGCCGCGCATTTGATGCAAGTCGGATAATCCGAAATTGTTGGCATTGTTGATGAAAATCGTGTTGGCATTCGGAACGTCCAATCCGCTTTCGATGATGGTAGTGGCTACCAAAACATCAAAATCTCCGTTCATGAAACCTAACATCAATTCTTCGAGTTTTGCGCCGTCCATTTGTCCATGGCCGATTCCTACTCTGGCATTTGGAACCAAACGCTGGATCATTCCGGCCACTTCTTTTATATTTTCAATTCTATTATTAATGAAGAAAACTTGTCCATTTCTTTGAATTTCATACGAAATCGCATCACGAATAACCTCTTCATTAAAACCAACCACATTCGTTTCTATCGGATAACGGTTTGGCGGAGGCGTTGTAATTACCGATAAATCTCGCGCAGCCATTAGCGAAAACTGAAGTGTTCTCGGGATTGGTGTTGCTGTTAATGTCAGCGTATCGACATTTGCAGCAATGGTTTTGAGTTTATCTTTTACGTTAACTCCAAATTTTTGTTCCTCATCGACAATCAACAATCCTAAGTCTTTAAAAACTACATTTTTATTAACCAATTGGTGTGTTCCAATTACAATATCGAGTTTTCCTTCCGCTAAATCTTTTAGGGTTTGTGTTTTTTGTTTTGCCGTTCTAAATCGGTTTAAATACCCAATTGTAACCGGCATATCTTTTAATCGTTCTGAGAAAGTTCTATAATGCTGATACGCCAAAATAGTCGTAGGCACTAAAACGGCAACTTGTTTGCTATTGTCAACCGCTTTAAAAGCAGCACGAATGGCAACCTCTGTTTTCCCGAAACCAACATCACCGCAAACCAAACGATCCATCGGGCGGTCGCTTTCCATATCGGCTTTTACTTCTTGTGTAGATTTGGTTTGATCCGGTGTATCTTCATAAATAAACGAACTTTCTAATTCGTTCTGCAGATAACTGTCTGGTGCAAATTGGAATCCTTTTTCTAATCTTCGTTTTGCATACAACTGAATCAAATTGAATGCAATATGTTTGACACGCGCTTTGGTTTTTTGTTTTAAAACTTTCCATGCGTTCGATCCTAATTTGTAGATTTTCGGCGGAGTTCCGTCTTTTCCGTTGTATTTCGAAATTTTATGAAGCGAGTGAATGCTTACATACACGATATCATTATCTGCATAAACCAATTTTATGGCTTCCTGCGTTTTGCCTTCAACCTGAATTTTCTGCAAGCCGCCAAACTTTCCGATTCCGTGATCGATGTGCGTAACATAATCACCAACCGAAAGCGCCGTTAATTCCTTAAGCGTAATATTCTGCTTTTTCGAATAACCGTTTTTAATATTGAATTTATGATAACGTTCAAAAATCTGGTGATCGGTATATGCCGTTATCTGATTTTCTTCGTCAATAAAACCTTGGTATAAAGGCAGTACAATGGTATGGTATTGTTTGCGGATATTCTCTGAATTGGCTTCGTCCAAACTTTCAAAAATATCATGAAAACGTTTCGCCTGCGTTTCATTCGAACAGAACAAATAATTTTTGTATCCGTTAAAATGATTGTCGCTCAGATTATTCAGCAATAAATCAAATTGTTTGTTGAAAGAAGGCTGGGGCTGAATATGAAATTCAAATTTTTTTGTGGTTTTGAAAATGGGTTTTGACGCCAATTCTACAACCGAAAAATCTAAAGCGCGTTTAATAAATGAGCTTTGATTTAAAAATAACTGCTCTGGAGCAGCATGTTTTATTTCTCCCGAAAGTTTTGAAAAAGCTTCTTCTGCCCTTGCAAATTGTTTGTCTAACTGACTAAAAAGCCCATCGGTATTTTGAATAAAAATGACGGTTTTCTCCGCAATATAATCTAAGAAACTTTCGCGGTTTTCCTGAAAAAGCTTGTTCTCAACGTTCGGGATAATCGTGATTTTCTTGTGCGTTTCTACCGACAGCTGCGTTTCTACATCAAAAGTTCTAATGCTGTCTACTTCGTTACCGAAAAACTCGATTCGGTACGGATGATCGTTTGAAAAAGAGAATACATCGACAATTCCTCCGCGAACTGAAAATTCGCCGGGTTCTGTAATAAAATCGACTCTTTTAAACTCGTACTCAAACAAAACTTCGTTGATAAAATCGATCGAAATTTTATCGTTTAAAGCTACTTTTAAAGTATTTTTATCGAGTTCTCTTCTCGTAACCACTTTTTCAAAAAGTGCTTCAGGATAGGTAACAATTACAGCTGGTTTTTTTCTGGAATTAATTCTGTTTAAAACCTCAGCACGAAGTAAAACATTGGCATTATCAGTTTCATCAACCTGATACGGACGGCGAAATGATGCGGGATAAAACAAAACATCCTGCTCGCCGATCATTTGTTCCAGATCATTCAAATAATAAGCCGCTTCTTCTTTGTTGTCTAAAACAATTAAAAAAGGCAGTTCGGTTTTCTTAAAAACAGAACGAATAATAAAGGAAACAGCAGATCCAAGAAGTCCGCTAAGGTTCATTTTTATCTGATTTCCTTCTAGTAAGCTTGCTGCAATCTGCTCTGCTTTTGGCAGATTATCGTATGTTGTATATAAGGCGTTTTTACTCAACTTGTAAATTTTTATCTAAAGGCGGCGCAGTATTCTTAATGGCTCGTGTAGTATCTAACATTCTTAAGAAATCTTCTTCTCCTTGTTCTTTTGGAATTTTGGCTCTCTCCACAATTTTATCCATTTGTCTTTCTAACGAAATCAATTCTTTATTAATTTCCTGCACCAGGAAAACCACTTTATCGTCTGGAATTTTACTCAGGTGAATAAACAAATCCAGCATTTTGATTTTGGTAATTAAAATAGAAATACGGGCTTTAATCTGCGGCAGATTAAACTCTGTTGGAATATTATTGTTTAAAGCCACTGCTTTTTTAGAAATGGCAGTCGATTTTTTTTGAAAGGCACCAATTGTTTTTCTTGGTTTATCTCCGATTTCTTTCATAAAATCGCGCCATTCTGTCCAAGAATTTAGTTTGCTTTCTGAAATTTCATTAATAGGTTCGTCAATAAAAGTCCAGCCTTTATTTATATTATTAAAAATAGCTTCCTTCTTTTTGGCTTCTTTTGCATTTTCAGCAAGTCGTTTTTGATCTTCGTTTTGACAAGAATTCAAGATAAAAAGCAAAAGCAGTAAAAGAGATATTTTATATTTCATTTGTAAAACATTAAGCTACAAAGTTACGAAGTAATTTTACAATTACGAATTCTGTTTTTTGCTAATAAAAAGTTGCTTTTTTGTCAAAAAATTAACCGCAAAGAGCGCAAAGGTTTACGCAAAGTTCGCAAAGCTATTTCTATATCTAGCTTTGCGAACTTTACATTTTTAAACCTATTGTATATAAAAAAACATTTGTGTTCTTTGCGGTAAAAACAATTAACCAATGAGGAATAATCCAACGAACGAACTTTTTTATTAAAGAATTTATAATTTATGATTCTAAAAAGCATACGTAATTGCGAAAACGTTATATTTGTCTTTTCTAAAATCATCTAAAAATGAATCCAAAAATATTGATCATTGGAGCTTGCGGCCAAATTGGAACCGAACTGACGCAAAAGCTTCGTAAATTGTACGGAACAGAAAATGTGATTGCTTCTGATATCCGAAAATTAAATACTGATGTTGTTAATTCAGGTCCGTTTGAAGTGGTCAATGCTTTAGATTTTAATCAAATTGAGCATTTGGTAGAAGTTCATAAAATCACCGATGTTTATTTGATGGCGGCTCTTTTGTCTGCTACAGCCGAAAAGAATCCTGCTTTTGCCTGGGATCTCAATATGAATTCTCTTTTTCATGTTTTAAATTTAGCGAAAGCAAAAAAAATTCAAAAGATATTCTGGCCGTCAAGTATTGCTGTTTTTGGTCCTACTACTCCAAAAGAAAACACACCACAATATACCGTTATGGAACCTTCTACGGTTTACGGAATCAGCAAACAAGCGGGAGAAAGATGGTGCGAATATTATCATAATATTTATGGTGTTGATGTGCGCAGTATTCGTTATCCAGGTCTTATCAGCTGGTCGACACCTCCGGGCGGGGGTACTACCGATTATGCGGTTGATATTTTCTACAAAGCAATTGCCGATAAAAAATACGAGTGCTTTTTATCTTCAGAAACCAAAATGCCCATGATGTATATGGATGATGCGATTGAAGCTACCATCAATATTATGAAGGCTCCGGCTGAGGAAATCAAAATTCATTCTTCTTACAACTTAGCCGCAATGAGTTTTACTCCAACAGAAATTGCTGCCGAAATCAAAAAACATATTCCAGAATTTGAGATTACGTATAATCCAGATTTCCGTCAGAAAATTGCAGACAGCTGGCCGGCAAGTATTGACGATAGTTCTGCAAGAGAAGACTGGAACTGGAAACATACTTTTGATCTTGCGTCTATGACAAAAGATATGCTGGAGCATTTAGGGTAAATTCATTAAATGCAAAAGCTTAAAGAACTTTTTGCAGAGCAGAAAATTTTAAACAAAAAAATACCGAAGACATTCATCTTCGGTATTTTTTTTTGCTTTTCTAAAATTCAAATTCTCCAATCAGAATTTTGCTGTCGCTTTCGCGTTTATTTACTTTCTGACTTTGGAAAACAGCAATTTTACGTTCTTGTCTGCCATCAGAATAGTACAAATACACTTCGGCCATTATTGTTGTTGGCCCGGAAAGCATGTTTTGTCTCTCTCCAAAAAAATTGGTTTTAATTTTATATTTGCCTTTTATGGCTTTTTTAAGTAAAAACTGTTCAGGACCAAAACCCTGAGTAAAATCATTACTTAATCTTCCTCCAATTTCTGTAGATTTATGAGAATAAGAACAATCTTCTCCTCTCGGATCTGTAACCCAAAGGTCTATATCTGTATTGTCTTTATTCCAGTTAATTACAACGCGAATGTCTACTGGTAGATTTGCTTTTAGACGATCATCTATTTTGCTCGCATCTACATTTTTATTTTGACTCAGAATATTATTGATTTCCATAATCAAAATTTCCTCTATTCCGTTGTCTCTAATTGAAACCTCATCGCTATACTCCTGATAAAGCATTGATTTGTAAACATCAAGAGCTTCCTGCGGTCTTTTATTATCAATCAAGGCCAAGGCATAATCTCTGTGGCTTTGAGAATCAAACGGTCTCCATTCCAGAATTTTCTGGGTGATCCATAATTCTTTTTCATAGTTGCCTCTTTGTTTCAGCAGATAAGAAATCGTCTTGTACAGCTCTTCATTTTCTAGATCGAGCTCTGCTAATGTGCTTAAAACTTTTAAAGAAAGTACTTTATCTCCTTTTCTGAAAAGCAATTTAGAGATGTCAAAATAATACGTTACCTGCTTTTCATATTTAGAACGATTTTCAAGATATTTCTGGTAGATCAATTCAGAGGACTGCAGGTTCTGAAAATCTTTCATATACTCTTCAGTACTTTCTACCTCTATCAAAGTTATTTTACCTTCTGATCGTGCTGATCTTTCATTCTCTGTATTGTAAACAGCATCATCTTGTACTTGATCTTTATTTGATCCTAATGACTGATTAGAAATCTTAGGATACTGCTTTTTCTCGGCAGGTTTATACTCGCTGTTCCACCAAGTTACCAATTCACGGGTTATATTAAAAGATTTAGATAAAAGGTTTTTTCTTTTTTCTAAAATTTCTTTTTTGTTTCTTGAAACGATTTTGTTGTATTCAGCTAATAATTCCTGAGGTGGTGTAATTCCGTAACGCACATAATCATTGACATCATCTAATACAATAAGGCTGGTGTTTTTACTTACTACTCCAAATTGTTCGCTTAGATTTCTGATTTCATCACGATTTTGAGTTGAATTGAGTTCCAGATCATTGATTTTTCTTTGTGCCCAAAATTGTGCAATTGGCCAGTTATCTACTTTTACAGCGGTAGTGAAATCTACAGGAACTTCGTATTTTTTAGTTCCTACAGCAAAAAGAGCTGTTAGTTTGCCTAAATTTGGCGCTGCAATTCCAAATATGTTAACCGGTTCGTTTACTACCGTTCCAACATTTGGAAATAACTCCTCAATCTTAGCATTTTCTTTAAATCCTAAAAATGTAACAGGCTGTTTATTGTATGCTTTTAAAGCAGACTGAGTGTTTAATTCATTAAGATTGATGAAATTTCCTCCCGATTGCGACGCTAAAAGTTTTAGAAGATTAAAATCAGAAGTAGGCGTACTTACGATGCTATTCAAAGGTTTTTTGAATTTTATTGTCAAATCACCAAAATTTGAAATTCCGTCAGAAAATAAAAGATACTCTTCTATACCTGAAACTTCTTTTAATGCCCCAAAATCTGTACCGCCGTCATATTTCAAGTCAACGATTCTATTTTTTAATGCACTCCAGTTGCCGCCAGAAACAGTAAATTCTTCTGTCTTTTCTAGAACATTATTTAAAAGGACAAAAGACACTGAAATATCTTTGTTACTTGCAAAAAAGGCATCAAGAAAGTCAAGCTCTTTTTGACGATTTCTTTTTGATCCGCTAAATGAATTATCCCAAATTATTGCAATCTTCTGAGATTTTGTTTTTTCCTTGACAGGGAAATCCACGGCAACACTTGCCGCAAAATAAAATTTATCATCAGAAGTTTTCTGCAGCAAAACTTTTGAAGACAGATTTACTTTTGGTATTATTATTTTAAGGTTTTCATTTGGTGTGAAATTTTCTTTGCTAATTTCAGCAAACCATTGATTTCCAATTTTCTCAAAAGCAAAACTTCCATCTGGATTTTCAGTAATTTTTGGAGCAGTCAGACTTTCATTAATTAATACCTTAAGATTAAATTTTGGAATACTAACAGTTCCATTAGCAAATGTTAATAGATATTGATAGTCCGAAGCAAAATCTTTTAGTTCCTGATGATAAGTAATTTTAATAGTTCTGCTGCCCTGAGCTGGAATCGGATAAATTCGTGTTCGGAAATTATTTCCATCTACTTTTTCAATAATTCCGGGATCTATATTTCTTTTTTCAAGACTTTCAAATACTTCTTTAGCTCGTTCTTTAGGAACAGGAACTGCATCTCTTAATTTTCCGTTGATATCCAAAGCATAACCGCTAACACTCACTCCTTCAGGTAACGGAAGAGTAAGTTTTCCTTCTAAAATTCTGCTGCCAGAATTGTAAAATGTATAAGTGGCTGTTGTTGTGGCAAGATTACCCAAAATCTTGGTCTCAATTTTTGCTTCTTGCAGCGTGACTGGATGTTTTTTTTGATTTTCAACGTCCAGACTTGGCATTTGAGAAAAAACTGCACTAAATACCATTAATGCACATATAGTAAAAAGTTTATTCATATTAAAAAATCGATTTTTTAATTAATTACAAAAGAAAAAAACAACAAATACTAGCGAGATTTAATTAGAAAGAGCTAATATGTTTGGCTACAATTCCAAAATTAAAGCCCTGTACCTCATCTATTCCGCTGAAATTGACTGCGATCAACTCACCGCATTCATTAAAGATTGGTGCACCGCTGGCGCCATGCGTAGACGTGATACTATACTGAATTTTGTTACCGTCTGATTCTTTACTTATTTTACCATCGTAAAGCTGTACTTTTATACCTGAATCTGTCTTTGCCAAATCCATTCCCAAAGGGTAACCAACCATTATTGCTTTTTGTCCAGGACTTAAAGAGGCGTCGTCTTTAACAGCATTGTCCAGATTGATAATGTTTACAACACTTGCAGGGGTTGAATGATTTTGTAAGCTTAAAGTTCCTAAATCAATATTAGCATCTTCTGAAACTTTTTCGATCTCACAGTTAAGCCATTCGTCATTCGAATCATGAAGTGCAACCGCAATCTCTATCGTTTTTACATAGACCTCAATATCATCTTTCGACACATATTCTTTTACAGGAATAGCAGCCGCAATATCTGTTGTCGCACTGTCTGTCTCTGCTTCTTGCTCATTTGAACTCACAAATTCTTCTCCGGCCGACTCTTCAGTTGTTTCTTCACCTTCTCCTTCATAATCGCCTTCTCCTTCACCTTCATCATAAGCAGATGCAATTCGCCAGTTTCTTTCAATAAAACTTTGATATTGATCTTCTGTAACATCAGTAGTAAGAATTGAAGCAATTTTTAATCTAACATTTCTTATAGTAGCATTTACTTTTTCCTGTTGTTCATTTGATGAGTTCCATGGCTGCAAAACATGGCTGTTGGTTACTATTTTTCCGTCTCTATCTACAAAAAAACCTGTTCCAAAAACCGTTTCCTCTCTTGCATCTTCAACAGAAATCGGAATTTCAGTTCCTTTAATTTTTGCAAAATAACCATAGCTGTGTTTTATCAGTACAACTGCATCTTTATATTGGTCATAAACTTTTGTATCTGAATCTAAACAAATAGCAGCAGGCGGTTTTTTTAAATATTTAAAGCCAAAAAAAGCTGCTGTTGAAAGAAGGGCTACAGCAAATATGATAATTTTATAAGGTTTTCTTTTTTTACTGCTGATATCTTGCAAATCATTGTTGGGTCCGATTTTTCTAATTTTCATTTGTAAATAGGTAAGTTTTATTAATTTATTTTTGGTTGTTAATTCATTTTTGGCTGTCAATTCAAAAAATTATCAGCCGCTATTTTGACGGCCCGAAGGTAGTAATTTAATTGTTAAAACAAGTAGCCGCATATCATGGTATTGGACATTATATGTATTTTTTTTCTTAAAGTTTTCTATTATTTTTTATAACAACTCATTAGCATTTTCTCCTTTAATTTAAAGTTTTTCAGATCGTGACTAATATATCCCAACTAAAGTGTTTGCATTTCAAATTATGTGCCAATAAAAGTCTATTGATTTAAATCTCTAGTCTTCAAGGCAAAGCCTTGGTAATTAAAATGAACTGCTATTTTAATCCTTTTTTAAAACAATAAAGCCAAAGCCAGAATAAATCTAGCTTTGGCTTTATTAAAAAAATAAATGAATTTTTATTTTACTTCAAAAACATTATTGGCTGCTTTAACATCTGCCATTAATCCGCTTGGATCGATGGTGATTTTTTTGATTGCTGTTTTGTTTTTATCAATTGTAAAACTATAGTTTTGCTGTGCCCACGCCCAATCTTCCAGAACTGTTCTTTTTTCGTTCGGGTTTGGATTTGGTTTGATGTAATTTATCATTCTTAACGGAATATAAAATGTTTCTGAAGTTCCGTCTGTATAATCAACTTTCAAATCAATTGGCATTGGCATTCTTCCAATTCTTTCTAAAGTTACGGTTGTTTTTCCTGCATTGTCAGCGACATCTTTGATTCCGTAATCAATTGTATTTGTTGTTTGTGTCCAATCTATAAGATACCAGTCTAATTCTGCACCAGAAACTCTTTCGGCAGTTCTTTTGATATCGTTTGGATTTGGGTGTTTGAATTTGAAATCATTATAATATCTCTTCAAAGTCGCATCGACATTTTCTTTACCAATTACATAATCTAATTGCGAAAGGAAAAGACTTCCTTTGATGTAAGATGAAATACTATACGGACGGTTTTCATCATAACGATCTCCGTGTGTAGTCTGAGGCTGTTCTTTTCCAGAATTTACCAAGTTGTAATAAGCTGCATAATTTCCTTTAAACGGATTTGCTTCTTTTTTATCTCCTTTTAATTCGTTCAAAGCGCTGTCTTCAATATAAGTTGTAAAACCTTCGTCCATCCAAGGGTGTTTAGACTCGTTTGAAGCCAAAATATGCTGGAACCAAGAGTGCCCTAATTCGTGTGTTGCAGTACCCGTAATTCCTTCAAGAGTTCCGTTTCCTAACATTAACGTACACATTGCGTACTCCATTCCGCCGTCACCGCCTTGAATAAAAGAGTACTGTTTGTACGGATAAGCACCCACTCTATTGTTGTAATAATCCATTACTTTAACCATTAAAGGTTCTAACTGTTTCCAGTTTGCCGTAGTTTTTGGATTGTTTTTGTAGAAGAAATGCAGGTCAACATCGTTTGGTCCTTTTACAATATCATGTGTATATTCTTTGTCTGCCGCCCACGCAAAATCATGAACGTTTGGTGCAATAAAATGCCATGTCAACGTTTTTGCTTTTTTAGGATAGGTAACTGTTACACCAGCATCTTCGTAACCATGACCAATTGAATTTTTGTCTTGAAGATAACCAGAACCTCCAATTGTATACTCTTTATCGATCGTGATTTTTACATCAAAATTACCCCAAACACCGTGAAATTCTCTAGCAATGTATGGATCTGCATGCCAGCCTTCAAAATCAAATTCGGCTAATTTTGGGTACCATTGTGACATAGAAAGTTCAACTCCTTCAGAATTGTTTCTTCCAGAACGACGAATCTGAACAGGAACTTGTCCGTCAAAATCTAAAGTAAAGGTCGATTTAGAGTTTGGTAAAATCGGTTTAGCCAAAGTCACTTCTAAAATTGTAGAGGATAATCTTGTCTGCGCTGTTACACCGTCTTGTTTAAAGTTGGTGATTTTTAAAAATCCAATTTCATTTGGTTTTAAAGATTCGATACGGCTTTGTTTCGTTTCTTTTCCATCAGCTCCTTTTACTTTTGTTACCATTCTTCCGTCTGGATCTTTGATAAAATGAAGACGAGCATCCATTTCACTTCCCGGCTGAAATGCATTTGGATATAAATGATAAAATACTTTTTTCAGTGTATCTGGAGAATTATTGGTGTAAACCAATTCTTGTTTTCCTTTGTACTGATAATTTTTAACATCCATAGAAACCTCCATTTTGTAATCAGCATGCTGCTGCCAATAGGGTGCATTTTGAGCAAATGCAGGGCTTAAACCCAAGCTTAAGAATGAAAGTAAAATAATTTTTCGCATGATTTATAAATAATAATGAAATGGAAGAGCAAAAGCCCTTCCATTGGATTAATAGTGTATTTTTTTTATTTTTTAGACATCTTTTCTGCCAGTAATAAAGCGTTATAAGCATTTACCATCTTAGCCGTTTTTGATGATTCTGCAGACGAAACTGCAACCGGCTCCTGATCCGGGTTTGGATTTTCTCCTAAAACAACCTGTGATGGAAGTGCCACACCAGATTCCATTAAAATCTGTTTTACCTGTGCCGCTTTTAATTTAGGATAATACGAACGAATTAATGTTGCAACTCCTGCCGCATTTGGAGACGCCATAGAGGTTCCCTGCAGATATTTATATTTGTTGTTTGGTACTGTAGCATAGATTTCTTCACCTGGAGCAAAAACGTCTACGTTGATTTTTCCAAAGTTAGAAAATCCAGCCACCACATTTTTTCCATATTCTTTATTGATTGCACCAATTGTAATCACATTATCTGAAAACTCTTTGATATTATCTTTTGAATCGTTTGGATAATTAATGTTTTTGGTTTCGTCAATATTATAACCATCATTTCCGGCTGCATGAACAATTAGAACGTCTTTCTTTGCTGCATATTTAATGGCATCATAAACCCAGTCTTTGTGCGGAGAAAAACTTTTTCCGAAACTTCCGTTGATTACTTTTGCGCCATTGTCAACTGCATAACGAATTGCCAAAGCAATATCTTTATCATATTCGTCTCCATCTGGCACCGCTCTAACAGTCAAAATTTCAACATTTGCTGCAACTCCGTCTCCACCTAAATTATTACCGCGAATCTGGGCTATAATTCCAGCAACGTGAGTTCCGTGAAGTGCTTTTTCTTTATCTGGACCAAAAACGACATTGTTTCCGTAACGATTATTTTTGATATCATCAGGATTATCGCCGACTACTTTTCTTCCGTCGTATTCTTTATTAAGGTTATAATTTAACTGATCATAAACCTGTTCTCTGTATTCTTCAAGTTCAGCTTCTGGATCAAACGTAGGACCAGCATTGGTAAAGATCTGCGTCATGATGATCTTACTTCTTGATACTTTTGGATCTGTAGAAGTGATTGTATTTAAATCCTCTGCTTTGTAAGTTGTTTTATTCAACGCTTTTTTAAGGGTTCCGTGAACATCCAATAAGAAATCTACCTGTTCTTTGTCTTTCAGTGCTTTCTCAGACTTCTCCGTATATTGAGCCAAAGCTTCTTTATATTGTGCAGAACCATCATCGCCTTTTTTAACGATACGGGTCATTTCTAGATTTTCGTGAACTGCATTTCCAAGGAAATTCCATCCGTTTACATCATCAATATAACCGTTTTTATCGTCATCGATTCCGTTTCCTGGAATTTCTTTTGGATTCGTCCAGATCATTCCTTTAAGATCTTCGTGTTCGATATCTACACCAGAATCTACAATTCCAACGATTACTTTTACTCCATTTTTACCTTGAAGTAATTCAGCGTAAGCTTTATCAACACTCATTCCCGGAATAGAATCTTTGATTAAATCCAGATGACTCCATCTTTTTAATTCATTTTCTGTAACGGGTGCTTTTTTTACAATTTCTAAAGGTGCTTTTATAAATTCTTTTGAAGCTGAAACCTGAGCTTGCACAGAAGCACTGCATCCTGCTAAAACTAATAAAGCAAAGGCAGATAATTTAAGAGGTTTTATATGATTCATCTATGTTTAATTTAATGTGAAAAGTTAAAAGTTGGGTCTAAATTATGCTTTTTTGTTACAAAAAACTAACTGTTAACAATGCGTTATGAAATTAGGGTTTAATTTTTTCAAAATTAATTTTTTTCTGATAGGATATTTATTACCCATTCACTGTTATTTTAATACGGGTTCCCGTAATAAAATCTAAAATGATTATTGTATCATTGCGCTTTCAAAACATAATAGTCTATGAGAGCAAAACTACTTTTACTGCTATTTTTAGCAAATTTTTCTACTTATGCACAAACCAATTTAGTTACAAATGGCGATTTTGAAAATTGGACATCTTCATCACAGCCAGACAATTGGTTTCGCAATTTTAACGGGCTTATTTATCAAAGTCTTGATGCTCAAAAAGGTAATTCGAGTACAAAGATGGAGATAACCAGCGGTAATTTTAATTACATAAATAGTGAATCTTTTTCTCTACAGCCTGGCAAAACTTATCGCATTACTCTTTACCAAAAGCTGGTTTCTGGAACTTTTTCTTCCATTGAATTAAACTTAACAAAAACAGACGCTTTTAAAACAACAATTCAAAAAATAGCAGATGCTAATTCTGTAACTTCTGAATGGAGAAAAATCGAATTTGATTATGTCTCTACAATAAGTCAAAATGCCGAAATTAGTGTTTGGATAACCGGATCAATCAATTCTCAAATTTTGATTGATAATATTTCTGTCGTTGATATAGCAGAGATAAATCCTCAATACACAATCCTGCCAGACATAAATTTTGAGAATAAATTAATCGCATTAGGAATTGATTCTGGAGTTCCTGACGGAAAAGTTTTGACATCAAAAATCAATACAATTACAGAAATTGATCTTTATTTTAGCAATATTAGCGATTTGACAGGTATACAAGATTTTAAAGCATTGAAATCTTTAAGCGTTATGTCAAATAAATTAACGACTATAGACATCTCACAAAACTTAGATTTAACTTATTTAAATGTAGCCTACAATAAGTTAACCACGATAAATACTTCAAAAAATACTGCTTTACAATATTTATCGCTTTTTTATAATGAAATAACAAGCCTTGATCTTTCTCAAAATCTTAATTTACTCCTTTTATCCTGTAAATCAAACAAATTAACCAATATTGATGTTTCAAACAATAAAAAGCTATCCACACTTTGGTGTCCTTTGAATGAGTTAATAAATTTAGATGTTTCTAAAAATACTGCATTAACGTCTATACAATGTTCTGAAAACAAAGTGTTAACCAGAGTAAATTTAAGAAATGGAAACAACAGCAGAATATTATTAAATTTAAATAACATTGATTTTAAAAATAATCCGGCACTTACTTGCATTTTAGTTGATGACGCGCTTTTTTCTAATGAAAAGTGGCAAAGCTTTAAAGATCCTTCTGCATCTTATTCTACTGTTGATTGTTCTCAAGTGACGCCAATACCTGATTCAGTCTTTGAGGATAAATTAATCGCCCTAAACATCGACACAGATGGTAAAAACGGTTCTGTTCTAAACAGCAGTATAGCCAACATAACTTCTCTAGATGTTTCTTCAAGTTTAATTAAAGACTTAACAGGAATACAGGGATTTACCGCTTTGAACTATTTGGATACTTCTAATAACAAACTTTCTGCTTTAGATTTATCTCAAAACAAAAACTTAACTTTAGTTAATTGCAGTCAAAATAGTTTATCGAATTTAAATTTAAAAAATGGTAATAATTCCTATTTTGATCTTAACTCAAATTTTAAAAGCAATCCTGATCTAAAATGTATTCAGGTTGATGACGAAACTTATGCTGCAGATAATTGGACGGCTCTTAAAGACATAACCGCAAATTACAATGTAGATTGTACACCATACACTTTGATTCCTGATTCTAATTTTGAAGATAAACTAATTGCTTTAGAAATCGACAAAGACGGAAAAAATGGAAAAGTAGCTACATCAAGTGTTAAATCAATAACTTATTTGGACGTTACAAGTTCTAATATTGCCGACATGACAGGAATTGAGGATTTTGTTTCATTAACTTATTTAGACCTTAACTACAATAAAGTAACCGCTATTGATGTAAGTAAAAATATATTACTTACTAAATTAGCACTTCATGACAATAATGTAACCAGTTTAGATGTTACGAAAAACACGCAGCTAGTTAATTTAATGTGTTCAAAAAATCAGATTAAATCAATTGATTTGTCACAAAATAAAAATCTTCTCTTTGTCACAATTGATGAAAATAAACTTACAGAGATAGATTTTTCTGAAAACATTAAATTAGAATCCATTTATTGCGGCAACACTAATTTAAGCACAATAGATGTTTCTAATTTACCCAATTTAAAAGACCTTAATTGTACTTATACCAACATTTCTACATTAAATGTCAGATCAAATCCTAAACTAGAAAATTTGTATTTTAATAATGCAAAATTGACAACAATAGATTTGAGCAACAACCCTCTTTTAAAACGTTTAAACATCAGCAATAACGAATTAACTGAAGTTGATTTAAGTAAAAACCCACTTTTAGAGCTCATTTTTATTGAATTCAATCCGCTGACAGCATTGAATGTTCAAAATGGCAATAACAAGAACTTTATTTTGCCTTCAGTTACAGGAAAAACTACTGCTTCCGGCACAGCAACAAGTTTTTTAAATAACTCAAAATTAAAGTGTATTAAAGTTGATAATGTTGCTTATTCTAATGCAAATTGGTCGAAAATTAAAGAAAGTACAACGACCTATTCTGAAACTTGTACGCTTGGCTTAGAAGAATCAATTTTTGAAAAAGTGGTTATCTACCCAAACCCAACAAAAGACGTATTAAATATTCAAAACGCAAATCTAGAAAAAGTAAATATTTATAATGTACTAGGACAGCTGGTAAAATCATTTAAACTAAATTCTGATAATACCGTTCATACAATTAATTTGTCCGAACTGCCAAAAGGAGTTTATTATGTTTACTTAATCAGTCAGGACGCTGCTTCTGCTAAAAAAGTAATCGTCGAATAATATTCCCTTTGTTTAAAATTAAAAATCCCATTTTGAAAATGGGATTTTTTTATAATAAAATTTAGTCTCAAAGAATCTCTTCGCAAGTAAAAACCTCTTTAAGCCTTACTCCTTTTTCTGTATTTTCGACTGTGATAATTTGATTGTGTGCGTCGTGTTCTAAAAACAAATAATAATTTTTATCAGCTGCCGCATTTAAGAATTTTGCTTTTTCATCTAACGTTAAAAGCGGCCTGGTATCATACCCCATAACATACGGCAGCGGAACATGTCCGGCAGTAGCCAAAAGATCAGCGCAAAAAACGATTGTTTTATCCTGGTATTGAATATGCGGAATCATCTGTTTTTCGGTATGGCCGTCTACATAATAAATTCCAAAATTTAGTTCTTCAGAAAAGCCAAAATCGCTTTCTGGTCTTTTTATAAAATTCAATTTGCCGCTTTCCTGCATCGGAAGAAGATTTTCAGACAAAAATGAAGCTTTTTCACGCGCATTAGGATTCACTGCCCATTGCCAGTGATTTTCGTTGGTCCAGAATTTTGCGTTTTTAAAAGCAGGTTCATAACCCGTTTTATCAGAGTTCCACTGTATGCTTCCGCCGCAATGATCAAAATGCAGGTGCGTCATAAAAACATCTGTAATGTCATTTCGGTGAAAACCATATTTTGCCAAAGATTGATCTATAGAATGAGATCCCCAGAGCGAGTAATAGCCAAAGAATTTTTCTGACTGTTTATTACCCATTCCGGTATCAATCAGAATTAATCGATTTCCCTCTTCAATAAGCAGACAGCGTGCTGCAATATCAATTAGATTATTAGAATCGGCAGGATTGGTTTTGTTCCAGATCGTTTTTGGGACGACTCCAAACATAGCGCCGCCATCTAATTTAAAGTTTCCAGATTCTATGGGATAAAGTTTCATAAGCTTAATTTCTAAAACAACAAAGCTATGGAATCCTAAATCCTTTTACTAAAATTAAAACTTAAAAACTTCTCAATATTATTCTAAAGTTACCGACGTACTTCCCATAATTTCCTGCTTATCAAAAAAATTAATAAAGTAAGTTCCCTTTTTAAACGCACCTTCGTCGGCATTTAAAACTCCATAAACATTTGCAGATTTACCTTGAAAATCTGTAGCGACAATAAAACTATAAACCAAAGCTTTATCATTCTCAAATTCAATTAATTTATTTTCGCCCAAAACAGCATTTTTTTGATCTAAAACCTGAATATAAAAGAGGTGTTTTCCTGTTTTTGCAGCCGAATTTCCGTTTACAGTAAAACTTACTTTTATTTTTTTAGCATTCTTTGCTTTTTCAGTTTCCAGTTCTTTTCCAGAACTCTTTTCTTTAAGCGCTATAACTTTAAAATTACTCAATGACAATTTTGCAGCATCTTTTAAGGTCGTTTCCAGCTTCTTCTGCTTTAAAACCAGAGTGTCATTTTCTACTTTCTGTTTGTACATGACAAGATTCTGGCTTTCAATTTCGGTCAGCAAATTTTTATTTTGAGATTTTAGTTTTTTTATTTCTGCCATTTTAGCGTCAAGCGAAACTTTTAAAACTACAAGCTGGTTTCGATATATTTTTATCTGCTGTATAGAAGGGTTATGAGATGCCTGAATAATTTCCATTAAATTTTCAATATTTCTTTTTTCCAATTCCAATTCATCAGATAAAACCGCATTTTCTAATATTATCACATCATAAGCAGCTTTTAAAGTACTTAGCGAATCTAAAATGCTTTGCTGTTCCAAAAAACCGTCGTCTGTAATTGATAGATTGTTTATGGAACGAGCTGCTTTTATTTTACGCTTGCCTCCGTGTAATTCATTGCTGAAAATAAAGACTGTAGCACCTAATCCAAAACCAAGTAAAAGTGCAAAAAAAGTCTTAAACCAATTATTTTTGTATTGATTATTCATAATTATTCCCAATTTCGTGCAAAATTATCTATAAATAATTCATTTCAATAAGTAGAAATACTTGTTTTTAACACTAAAAAATAAATTTCTAATAAAACATCCTCAAAAAGCGATTTTTACTTGACCGAAAGAGTTATTTATATGGATCAATTTTATAAAAATAACTATTATCTATTTTAACATTTGTTATAATAATGTGAACCGTTATGGAAAAAGGTTTTTAAGTCGTATCTTTGCAGACAATTTTGATTTAACATTGAAAATTAGCATTTTAAATCTTTAATAATTTAATGACGAATTATTTTTAGATTAATTATGCGCTTAAAAACAAATACCAAATAACAATGATAAAAGTTTCAGATACTGCCAAAAAGAAAATCATCGACTTGATGACGGATGATGGTTTTGATGCTGCACACGACTATGTTAGAGTAGGTGTAAAAAGCGGTGGTTGCTCTGGTTTGTCTTATGATTTAAAGTTTGACAAAACCAAAGGCGATGATGATAAAATATTCGTGGATAATGATATACAAATTGCAGTTGAAAAAAAATCATTCCTATATTTAGCCGGAACAATTTTAGAGTTTTCTGGAGGATTAAACGGGAAAGGATTTGTTTTCAATAATCCAAACGCAAGCAGAACTTGCGGATGCGGTGAATCATTTTCACTATAATAAAATAGAATACCAAGACTAATAAAGGTTAATTCTTATTCTGAATTGAATCTTTAAATCTTTAAATCAACAATGAGCAAATACACCGAAGACGATTTAAAAATCGAACTGGAAACCAAAGAATATGAATACGGATTTTATACCAATATAGAATCTGAGACTTTCCCTATTGGCTTAAACGAAGAAATTGTAAGAGCTATTTCGCTGAAAAAAGAAGAACCTGAATGGATGACCGAATGGCGCATCGAGGCTTTTCGTGCATGGAAAGAAATGATTGAACCAGAATGGGCAAACGTAAATTACGAAAAACCAGATTTTCAGGCAATTTCTTATTATTCAGCTCCAAAACAAGTAGATCCGGACAAAACACTGGATGATGTAGATCCAGAACTTTTAGAGATGTACAAAAAACTGGGAATTTCTGTTGATGAACAAAAAATGATGAACAATGTCGCTATGGATATTGTGGTCGATTCTGTTTCTGTAGCAACAACTTTCAAGAAAACTTTGGCTGAAAAAGGCATTATTTTTTGTCCAATTTCAGAAGCTATTAAAGAACATCCTGAATTAGTAAAAAAATATTTAGGAACCGTTGTACCTCAAAAAGACAACTTCTATGCAGCATTAAACTCAGCGGTTTTCTCTGACGGAAGTTTCTGTTATATTCCAAAAGGCGTTCGCTGCCCAATGGAACTTTCAACTTATTTTAGAATCAATCAGGCAGGAACAGGACAATTCGAAAGAACTCTTGTGATTGCAGATGCAGGAAGTTACGTTTCTTACCTTGAAGGCTGTACAGCTCCAAGCCGTGACGAAAACCAATTGCACGCCGCTGTAGTTGAACTTATTGCTTTGGATGATGCAGAAATTAAATATTCTACCGTTCAAAACTGGTTCCCTGGAAACAAAGAAGGAAAAGGCGGGGTTTACAACTTCGTAACCAAAAGAGGTTTATGCGAAACAAACGCTAAAATTTCATGGACTCAGGTTGAAACTGGTTCTGCAGTAACTTGGAAATATCCTTCTTGTGTACTTAAAGGAGACAATTCGGTTGGAGAATTTTATTCAATTGCCGTTACCAATAATTACCAACAAGCAGATACTGGAACTAAAATGATCCATTTAGGAAAAAATACTAAATCGACTATTATTTCTAAAGGTATTTCGGCTGGTAAATCACAAAACAGTTACCGTGGATTGGTGCAGATTTCTCCAAGAGCTGAGAATGCAAGAAACTTTTCGCAATGTGATTCTCTTTTAATGGGTAATAATTGCGGAGCACATACTTTCCCTTACATCGAAAGTAAAAATCCATCGGCAAAAATAGAGCACGAAGCAACTACAAGTAAAATTGGAGAAGATCAGGTCTTTTATTGCAACCAAAGAGGTATCCCGACAGAAAAAGCGATTGCCTTAATTGTAAACGGTTTCAGTAAAGACGTATTGAATAAACTACCAATGGAATTTGCTGTAGAAGCTCAAAAACTATTAGAGATTTCTTTAGAAGGTTCTGTAGGATAATTTGAAGATGCAAAATAAAAAAGTCATCATTTTAGGTTCTTCAAGAAAAAACGGAAATACAACAAAAATTGTAGATGCGCTTTCAAAAGAACACAACATTGATGTCGTTAATTTAAGTGATTATAGTATTTCATATTATGATTATGAAAGCAAAAATATAAACGATGATTTTTTACCTCTTATAAGAGGAATTATCGAAAAGTATGATACTTTAATTTTTGCAACGCCTATTTATTGGTATAATATGAGCGGAATTATGAAGGTCTTTTTTGACAGGATTTCAGATTTAATCCGAATTGAAAAAGAGACCGGACGAAAACTAAGAGGAAAAAAAATCGGAGTGATATCAAATTCTCACGATAATGAAACTGACGAAAGTTTTTACATTCCGTTTCAAAAATCAGCCGATTATCTGGGCATGGAATATTTAGGAAACAAGCATTTTAATGCAAACATCCTAAACCAATCAACAAAAATAGAATTGACATTTATATAAAATAAAAACAATGTTATCAATAAAAAACCTTCACGCCTCAATTGGTGATAAAGAAATCCTTAAAGGAATTAATATAGAAGTTAAAGCTGGAGAAGTTCACGCTATCATGGGACCAAACGGTTCTGGAAAAAGTACACTTTCTGCTGTTATTGCAGGAAACGAAAACTACGAAGTTACAGACGGAGAAGTTATTCTTGACGGAGAAGATCTTGCTGATCTTGCGCCAGAAGAAAGAGCGCACAAAGGTGTTTTCCTTTCTTTTCAATATCCTGTAGAAATTCCAGGAGTTAGTGTTACTAACTTCATGAAAACAGCTATCAACGAAACACGTAAAGCAAACGGTCAGGAAGAAATGCCGGCAAACGAAATGCTGAAAGTAATTCGTGAGAAATCTGAATTATTAGAAATCGATCGTAAATTTTTATCACGTTCATTAAACGAAGGGTTTTCTGGAGGAGAGAAAAAAAGAAACGAGATTTTCCAAATGGCAATGTTAGAGCCAAAATTGGCTATTCTTGACGAAACCGATTCTGGTCTTGATATCGATGCTTTAAGAATTGTGGCTAATGGAGTTAACAAATTAAAAAGCGACAAAAACGCAATTATCGTAATCACGCACTACCAACGTCTGTTAGACTATATCGTTCCAGATTTCGTTCACGTTCTTTACAACGGAAAAATCGTAAAATCTGGAGGAAAAGAATTGGCTTACGAATTGGAAGAAAAAGGATACGACTGGATTAAAGCAGAAAACTAATTTTGTTTCAGGTTTCATGTTTTTTTAGTTTCAGGTTAAACTTGTTTTTGTAAGTTTAAACTTAAATTAATTAAAACAGAAATTATGGCAACAATTAATCGATTTGAGGATTTAGAAATTTGGAAAGAAGCTCGCCGACTTGCAAAAGAAATTCACCTTATTGCAATTCATACAGAATTAAGATCAGATCTTAGATTCAAAAATCAAATAAAAGATTCTTCTGGATCAGTGATGGATAATATTGCTGAAGGTTTTGAAAGAGATGGAAATTTAGAATTTAGACAATTTTTATCTATCGCAAAAGGCTCTGCAGGAGAAACAAGATCTCAGTTATATCGGGTTTTTGATTTTGAATATATTTCAGAAGAAAAATTCGAAGCTTTAAAAAAGGATTATGAAAATTTAAGCGGTAAAATAAAAAACTTTATCACTTACCTAAATAAAAAAGATTTCAAGGGGAATAAGTTTCAATAAGCAACCTGAAACTTGAAACCTGAAACACCGAAGGAAACAAAAGAACAATGGATTTAAAAGAAAAATTAGTATCGTCTTTTATGGCTTTTGAAGAGCGTGTCGATGTGCATTCAGATTTGCATGACATACGTACAACTGCTATAAAAAACTTCGAAAATAAAGGTTTCCCAACCAAAAAAGAAGAAGCTTGGAAATACACATCGCTAAACGCCATCTTAAAAAATGACTTTACGGTTTTTCCTAAGCAGGAAAATGCAATCGAATTCAATCAGGTAAAAAAATACTTTTTACACGAAATTGACACTTATAAATTAGTTTTTATCGATGGTGTTTTCAGTTCGCATTTGTCTTCTACAACACACGACGGAATCGATGTTTGCTTAATGTCTTCGGCATTGACCAAACCAAAATATAAAATGATTATTGATACCTACTTCAATCAAATTGCAAGTAAAGACGACAGCTTGACGTCATTGAATACTGCATTTGCAATGGAAGGTGCTTTTATCAATATTCCAAAGAAAAAAGTGGCAGACAAACCTATTGAGATTATGTTTTTCTCAACAGGAAATGAAGCTGCATTAATGGTTCAGCCAAGAAATTTGGTTATTGTGGGTGAAAATTCACATGTTCAAATTATAGAGCGTCACCAAAGTTTAAACGAAAATCCAGTTTTAACAAACTCTGTTACCGAGATTTTTGCTCAAAAACGTGCTATTGTTGATTATTACAAAATTCAAAATGATAATAGCGAAGCTAACTTAGTTGACAACACTTATGTTTCGCAGCAACAAGAAAGTCATGCATATGTTCATACTTTCTCATTTGGAGGAAATTTGACTCGTAACAACTTAAACTTTTATCATTTTGGTGAAAGATTGACAAGTACGCTAAACGGAATTTCTATTTTGAATGATAAACAGCACGTTGATCATTATACTCTGGTAAACCATGCACAGCCAAACTGCGAAAGTTTTCAGGATTATAAAGGAATTTATTCGGATCGCTCAACTGGAGTTTTCAACGGAAAAGTTTTGGTAGAAAAAGAAGCTCAAAAAACAAATGCTTTCCAAAAAAGCAACAATATTTTATTGAGTGACAAAGCTACTATCAACGCAAAACCACAATTAGAGATTTTTGCAGATGATGTAAAATGTTCTCACGGATGTACGGTTGGACAGTTGGATGAAACTGCTATGTTCTACATGCAATCACGTGGTATCCCTCAAAAAGAAGCTAAAGCCTTATTGATGTACGCATTCTCAAATGCTGTTATCGAAAGCATCAAAATACCAGAATTAAAACAAAGAATTACTAAAATCATTGCCACGAAATTGGGCGTGAATTTAGGATTTGATTTGTAATAGATTAACCGCAAGGTTCGCTAAGTTTTACGCAAAGTTCGCAAGGTTTTTATATAAGCTTTGCGAACTTTGCGCTTTTTACCTTGCGTTCTTTGCAGTTAAATTTTATTTCCCAACAGCTGCAATCACCTCCTTCAAAAACCCATTAAAGTCAAACCTTTTATCACCTTCTCTTACCCCCATTCTCACAATTACCATATCTTTAGACGGAATAATCGCCACCATTTGACCTTGATAACCGCTGCAATAATACATATCACGAGGAACGTCTGGGAACTTCCCTCCCGCGTTTAACCAAAACTGTGCTCCATATTTCCCTTCAGAAGTGTTGGTTGGTTCTGCCGTATATTTTACCCAGCTTTCGTCAAGGATTTGTTCTCCGTTCCAGTTTCCTTTCTTAAGATATAATAATCCAAATTTAGACCAGTCCCGTGCGGTTGCCCATCCGTAGGATGAACCTACAAAAGTCCCCGACATATCTTGTTCTACAATCATCGAATTCATTCCGATTTTGTCGATTACTGCACTGTACCAAAAATCTAAATATTCTTGCTGTGTTTTAAATTGGCTTCTCAATATCCTGCACAATAAATTGGTTGTTCCAGAAGAGTAATTCCAATGGGTGTTTGGTTTAAATTCTGCTGGTTTGTCCAATTGTACTTTTCCCATATCTGCTGCCTGAAAAAGCATTACTGTTGCATCGCAGATTTTGGTGTAGTTTTCTTCCCATTCCAACCCAGAATTCATGTGCAGTAAATCATTAATAGTAATGTTTTTGCGTTCATCATTTTGCCATTCTGCAACAGGTGCGGGTTTGTAGATATCAAGCTTTCCTTGTTTTGCCAAAACTCCAAAAGCCGAGTTTGTGATGCTTTTTGTCATCGACCAGCCTAAAATTTTACTGTCTTTATTGAATCCTGTATCGTATTTTTCAGCAATCAATTTGTCTTTATACAAAACCACAATTGCGCGTGTTCTTTTCTCTTTTCTGCCCTCTTTATCAAAAGCATTTTCAACTGCATTTTTTAGTTTTGAATAATCAATATTAGCAAAAACCGTATCAGTTGGATCTGCATTCCCATAAGGAAATGGCAGCATTTTAGATTTATACGCTCTTCTACTTGGTACCAAATAAGGTTTTGAAACATCAAAATCATCATTAATCAAAATCGCTCCCAAACCTTCGCGATAAATTGCTTTTCTCTCTTTAAAACCATAAACAGATGCTGTTGCAAATTTCCCTGCTTCATCAATCGAGTTTTTTGCCTGGTTAATCAGATCGATATCATTGTCTGTCTTTTCGATTAAATCTAAAGAGCGATTATCCATAAAATGTCCCGAAGCAACACTTTTGGCAGAGAAACCAGAAATTAAATCAAGCTTTGGATAAGTAGTAAATCCGAAATACAAAAAAGCAAGAATCAGAACAAGTAAAAGTACTTTGAGAAATTTTTTCATAATGATTGACGTTATTTTTATTGCAATATAAATAATTTATGTTCACGTTTTTAGAACTCAAATTATAATTCTGTTTCGAATAATTCACAAAACCGAATTGATTTTTATGGAATCAGCATTTACAACAGCAGACAATAGCGTCATAAAAGGAAATTATAGAATTGCTGTATAAACAAATTTAGTTTTAGTACTTTTGTAAATAGATTTTTTCTAAATAAGACATGCTAGATATTCAAAAAATAAGAGCTGATTTTCCGATACTTTCACAAACTGTAAACGGAAAACCTTTAGTATATTTCGACAACGGAGCTACTTCGCAGAAACCACAAGTTGTGATTGATGCCGAAGTAAAATATTATCAGGAAATCAATGCCAATATTCACCGCGGCGTTCATACTTTAAGTCAATTAGCTACAGATGCTTACGAGGTTTCTCGTGGTAAAGTACAAAATCATATAAACGCAAAACACCCGCATGAAGTTCTTTTTACTTCGGGAACCACACACGGAATCAATTTAGTTTCAAATGGTTTTGCCTCTATTTTAAAATCAGGCGACGAAGTGATTGTTTCTTCATTGGAACACCACAGTAATATTGTGCCTTGGCAGATGTTGTGCGAAAGAACTGGAGCGGTTTTAAAAGTAATTCCGATTGATCAAAACGGAGAATTGATTATTTCAGAATTTGACGCTTTACTTTCTGACAAAACAAAAATTGTTACTGTTAATCATATTTCGAATGCATTGGGAGTAATCAATCCGATTAAATATATTATTGAGAAAGCACATGCTGTTGGCGCTGCAGTTTTAATTGACGGCGCTCAGGCTGTGCCGCATTTAAAACCAGATGTTCAGGAATTAGACTGCGATTTTTATGCTTTTTCTGGTCATAAAATGTGCGGTCCGACAGGAACTGGAATTTTATACGGAAAAGAAGAATGGCTCAATAAACTTCCTCCTTATCAGGGTGGGGGCGAAATGATCAAAGAGGTTACTTTCGAAAAAACAACTTACGCAGATCTTCCGCATAAATTTGAGGCTGGAACGCCAAATATTGCAGGTGGAATTGTCCTGGGAACTGCTATTGATTATTTAAACAATATTGGTTTTGATAAAATTCATGAATACGAAAATGAATTGCTGGAACATGCTACAAAACGTCTTTCTGAAATTGAAGGAATCAGAATTTACGGAAACACCAAAAATAAAGCTTCGGTAGTTTCGTTTAATATCGACGGAATTCACCCTTATGATATTGGTTCTATTATAGATAAGTTAGGAATTGCCGTTAGAACCGGACACCATTGCGCTCAGCCAATCATGAACTTTTTCTGTATTCCGGGAACTATTCGTGCTTCTTTTTCTTTTTACAATACCAAAGAAGAAATTGATTTAATGGTTGATGCTGTAAAACAAGCACAAACAATGTTAAGTTAAAAAATAAATATATGCGAATACTATCAATGGTACTCTTAACTGTTTTCATCGCAAGCGGATGCTGCAGTCAAAAAAAGGCAGACATGACAGCTACTCAAATTGAATATTCTGCACATTCTAGAGGCTACTTTAAAAGCATTGTAGTAGAGAACAAATCCGTTTCGGTTACTAAAGAACGAAATGCGGCAACTGTAAAAAGCACTATTGATGATGCAAAATGGAATGAGATTACAACTGCATTTTCAAAAATAAATTTAGAAAGCCTTTCTTCTCTCAAAGCACCAACCGATAAACGTGCATATGACGGGGCCGCTATTGGAAATTTAAAAATAACAAAAGACGGAAAAACCTATGAAACAGCAGGTTTCGACAATGGTTTTCCGCCAAAAGAAATTGAAAAACTGGTAAATTTATTAGTTGATTTCGCTAAAGAATAGTTATGACAATAAAAGAAATTCAAAACGAAATAATAGACGAATTCTCCATGTTTGATGACTGGATGCAGCGTTATGAATACATCATCGAATTAGGAAAAAGTCTTCCGTTAATTAAAGAAGAATACAAAACCGACGAGAATTTAATCAAAGGCTGTCAGTCTAAAGTTTGGCTGCAAGGAGAGCAAAAGGATGATAAAATTGTCTTTACAGCAGATAGTGATGCCATCTTGACAAAAGGAATTATTGCAATTTTGATTAGAGCTTTCTCTAACCAAAAAGCATCAGACATTATCAATGCTGATACCGAATTTATTGATGAAATCGGCCTAAAAGAACACTTATCAGCGACACGCGCAAACGGCTTGGTTTCGATGATAAAAAACATCAAAATGTACGCTTTGGCTTTTGATGCTAAAAACAAAAATTAAATTTCTTCGGCCACGAATTTCACGAATTAGCACGAATTTTAATAGGCAAACTGCTTAATTCGGGAAATTAGTGAAATTAGTGGCGAAAAAAATAACAAACAAAAAAATGGAACAAGAAATAGACACAAATGAATTAGGAGAATCAATCGTAAGAATTTTAAAAGGCATTTACGATCCTGAGATTCCTGTAGATATTTACGAATTAGGATTAATTTATGACGTAATGGTAAACACCGATTACGAAGTAAAGATCTTAATGACTCTAACTTCGCCAAACTGCCCGGTTGCAGAAAGTCTTCCGAGAGAAGTAGAAGAAAAAGTAAAAACCATCGAACACATAAAAGATGTAGAAGTCGAAATTACTTTTGATCCGCCTTGGAGTAAAGATTTAATGAGCGAAGAAGCAAAATTAGAATTAGGAATGCTTTAAAAAAAGTGTTCAGTATTTAGTTTTTTAGTGTTCAGTTAAAAGCTGATCACTAAAAACTGATCACTGTTTACTAGAAAATTATGGAAGAAATCGTTAACAAAGTCGCCAACAGCGCATTAGAAGTATTTGATCTTGAGGATTATTATCCGAAAGGAATACGCGTGCAGATTGACATTTCGCAATGGCTCTTAGAAGGTTTTTTATTAAAAGAAAAAGACTTTAGAGAGCATCTTAAAAATCATGACTGGTCACAATACCAAGACCAATACGTGGCCGTATATTGCAGCACAGACGCCATTATTCCCGCTTGGGCATTAATTCTGGTAAGTGTTCATCTGGCACCTTTTGCTAAAAAAGTCGTTAACGGAACAATTGAAGACCTTGATTCCAGCTTATATGAAGAAATCTTAAGCCAAATCGATTATTCTGTTTACAAAAGTAAACCCGTTATTGTAAAAGGATGTTCTAGAAAACCAGTTCCAATGAGAGCCTATATTCTGGCAACTACTTACCTGCAGCCATTTGCCCGAAGCATTATGTATGGCGAAGCATGCTCTGCAGTACCTTTATACAAAGAATCTAAGAAATAACCTGCAATTTCAAGCCGTTAACGCTAAACCTTCAATTCGTTTTTACTATATTTGTTAATATACTTAAATGAAATTACCATGAGAAAGCTGGCGTTAATACTATGCATTTTAGCGAACTTTGCTATTGTTCAGGCACAAAATTCAGAAAAAGAATTAATTCAGAATACCGAAAAAGCAGTAAAAAAAATCAACGATACAATTGAAGGCGAAGGCTGGAAAGCAAAAGGAACCGTATCGCTCTTATTGAACCAATCCAGCTTTAACAACTGGATCGCTGGTGGTGAAGATAGTTTTTCTGGAACTTTAGGCATAAATTACGACTTCAATTATAAAAAAGACGATCTTACTTGGGACAATAAAATTCTTGCTTCTTACGGACTTTTACAAACTAAAAATACCGACTTCGGAAAAAAAACAGATGACCGTCTAGAGTTCAATTCAATTGTTGGAAAAAGAGCTTTTGGTGAATGGTATTACTCCTATTTCCTAAATTTCAGAACCCAATTTACAACGGGTTATATTTACGGGCAGGATGAAAACGGAAAAGAAATTAGAACAGAACAAACCAAATTCATGTCTCCTGGATACCTAACCACGGGGCCTGGTATTTATTGGACAAAAGATGACAATCTTAAAATAAACTTTGCTCCTCTGACTTCAAAATTTACTTTTGTAGACAATGCTTATACAAGCGGAATTGACAGATTTACAGATTTGCCATATGTAGACGGCGACTATTTTGGAGTTGACGAAGGCAAAACCATGCGCTACGAACTCGGTTTTTATGCTTCTGTTTATTATAAATTAGCCATAATGACCAATGTAACAGCAGAAAACACGCTGAATTTATATTCTAATTATTTAGAAGATCCTCAAAATGTCGATATCAATTACTCCCTGAACATCATTATGAAAATTAACAAATTTCTGTCTGCAAACTTTTCTTTTCAGGCTATATATGATGACAATGCCTTCAGAGGTCTTCAAACAAGACAAGTATTTGGTTTAGGAGTTAATTTTGGGTTTTAATTTGAAATTGGAAACCACTTAATTTTACCGCAAAAACCACTAAATTATATTTAATACATCTTAAAAACACAAAGTTCGCAAGGCTGTAATATTTAGCTTTTGCGAACTTTGTGTTTAATAAAACCCTAGGATATAAAAATCTTAGCGCTCTTTGCCGTAAATTACTTATTCCTGCTCCTCTTCCTTTTCGATTGCATCTTTATAATCAGGATACAAAAACTTATTGTATGGGAATCTGGTTATATGAATCTGACGAACAGCCTCATACACTACTTCTCTAAACTCTTCGAAGTTTTCTTTATTTCTAGCCGAAATAAACAACGCATTATCTTCACCAACATTACTCATCCAAGTCTGTTTCCATTCGTTAAGTGAATAATGTTTACGTGTTCTTTCGGTAATCAAATCATCTTCGTCGATGGTAAGGTGTTTATAAGCATCGATTTTATTGAAAACCATAATGGTTGGTTTATCATTGCTTTTAATTTCCAGTAAAGTCTTATTTACAGATTCGATATGATCTTCAAATTCAGGATGCGAAATATCTACAACATGCAGTAATAAATCGGCTTCGCGAACCTCATCCAGAGTACTTTTAAAGGAATCAACCAATTGCGTTGGCAGTTTTCTAATAAATCCTACCGTGTCAGAAAGCAAAAACGGCAGATTTTTAATCACCACTTTTCGCACTGTTGTATCTAAAGTTGCGAATAATTTATTCTCAACAAAAACATCACTTTTACCAACAGCATTCATTAAAGTCGATTTTCCAACGTTGGTATAACCCACCAAAGCCACACGTACCATCGCACCGCGGTTGCTGCGCTGAACCCCCATTTGTTTGTCAATCGTTTTGATTTTATCTTTCAATAACGAAATTCGATCACGAACAATACGTCTGTCTGTTTCAATCTCTGTTTCTCCAGGACCACGCATACCGATACCTCCTTTTTGACGCTCAAGGTGCGTCCATAAACCAGAAAGCCTTGGCAGTAAATATTGGCATTGTGCCAATTCTACCTGCGTTCTAGCATACGAAGTTTCTGCTCTTTGCGCAAAAATATCCAGAATCAAGTTGGTTCTGTCCAGAATTTTACAATCAATAATTCTCGAGATGTTCTTTTGCTGTGACGGTGTTAACTCGTCATCAAAAATGACAGTCGAGATTTTGTTTTCTACAACAAAAAGATTGATTTCGTCTATTTTTCCCGTCCCTACAAAAGTTTTCGGGTTTGGGCGTTCCATTTTTTGCGAAAAGCGTTTTATTACTTCACCGCCAGCGGTAAACGTCAAAAACTCCAATTCGTCCAAATATTCGTTTAATTTTTCTTCACTTTGATTTTGAGTAACGATTCCAACAATTACCGTTCTCTCAAAATTTATAACTTCTTTTTCTAACATAGTCTTGAATAAGGTGCAAATTTAAACATTTGTACGCTACAATTGCTTATACAATTTCGTTTTTAAATTTATATCCGATGTGTTTCTTCATAAAAAAATGGAACTCCATCAAGATAAACTCGACAAAATTCCATTTGCAAATGGTCTAAGTTCTAAACCTTTATTCGTAAATAAACGTTTTTTCTGTTTTTACAATTCCGTTCTCTTCAATCTGCGAGCACGAAATTGGATAGTTTAATTTATTGTATTTGTATTTTCTGCTGATCGCCACTAAAACTGCAGACGATGGGCTAAAATTCATTTCGTTATTGTATGAAATAGATTCAAATTCAAATTCTTCTTCATGGTAAGAAATCATCGGAACAATAATTTTATAGTTATCCCCAAAAAGATTTTGAACAATTAACTGGTCAACTGATTTTTTATCATCATAAGTGTAAGATTTAGAAATTTTATCTCCTACTAATCCTTTATGTTTAGATACATTATCGTTTACATAAACATACTCTATTTTACCAATAATCTGTTTGTTTCTATCGCGGGAAGTACGTCTTACAATGATTCCGTTTTCTACGATATATTCAATATCGTCCACCAGATTCTGGTGATTGGTACTTTTCTTTGTAGTCACTTTTACTCTTGCGCCTTCATATCCAAAAGACACCACTTTAGTAATATAATTTGGACCTTCCTGATATTTTTTTACAAATTTCGTGATTCTGTTATCCGCGTCATAAGTATAGTTTACTACCTCTTTCCAGTCGCTTCCAACTTTATCTTTTACCGTCATATCCAGCAAACCGCTTTTGTTATAAAAAAAGTGCTGTATTACATCTGAAGTTGTAATTGTCTCTAGTTTACCATCTTTAAAAACCATTGTTTTGTTAACAATCTCTCCGTCTTTAGAGTTTTGGTAATTTGTTTTTACAATATTAATCTGCTTAAGTTTTACATTGTCCTGACTGTGCAATAGACATGGAAATACCATCATCAGGATGGCGATAAAGTAGGTCTTCATGTGATATTTGTATTGATTTGGGACGACCAAAGTACAAAAATCAATTATATTTCTAGGTTTTGAAATCTAAAAACTACAAACTTTTCAACAAAACACTAAAAATCAAACGTTTAATTTACATTTTATTAATAGCATCTTATTTTTCTCCAAAAATCTTAACATCATCTACCATAAAAGCACCGTTTAATGTCTTGTCTTTTCCAGATCCGACATATCTAAATGCGATATTAATATTTCCTGAATAAGAAGATAAATCGATGCCGCCAGAGCTTATAAATTGTCGTGAGGGTGTAGCGAGAGAGGGAACTTTTGCTTCTACTCTCGTCCATTTTGCCTTTGTAATACTAGAGCCGTCAAAATTGGTCGAAATGTAAACTTCTAATGTATTTAGAGGCGAATCAACTTTTAGATCATGCTGTGCGCTTCTAAAAGACAATACTGCATTTTTATAATCTGATAAATTTATTTTTGGAGAAACCAGCCACGCAATGTTCTCTGCTGCAGTTGTGCTGGTGGTATTAAACTCCGCATAACCATTTCCTGAATACACCATGCTCTTCCATATTTTTGACGCTTTTTCTACAATATTACTCCAGCCTGGAAGCACAAAATTGACATTGTTTTTTACCGACTGAAAATCTTCTGCAAAAAATGGAACGTTTCTTTTTCCGTTCATCACAATATCACTTTCAGAACGAACCATAAATTGATAATCCGATCCAAATTTTGTTAGAATCCCCCTTACTTTTCCACTTCCTTCTGGCACAAAATGATCTGCAAATTTAGCGTAAGCGCTGGTTCTAAAAATAATTTGATTTCCTGTTTTATCTCGTAAGTTCCAGTTTGTTGATCCTCCAACATTGTTCGATTCTTCAAAATAATGACGTCCTAACGCTGCTTCTGTAAATTCAACATCTTGCAATTCTATTAAAGTATTCAATTTCGAATCAGAAAGTGCCTCTTCGATCGAAAGAGATTCAACAAGTTTGTTTTCGTCAATTGTAGTACAAGAAGCATTTAAAACATTTCTAAAGTCGTTTTGCGAAATTCTGCCTATTGTGGGATCACCAGCATTACTCACATAGAGACTCCCAATTCGCAGACCTCCATAATATAAATCTGTAAACTGATTTTTAAGCTTTACATACACTTTATTTCCTACCCTGTAATCAATATAAGTGTTAGAAACGTCTATGGGAACACTAAAGCCAATTGCTGGAATATGGTCAGACGCGAGCGTTTGAAATGATATCGATTTGAAAAAATTTCCTCCTTCATCACTAGAAACAACATATGCCTCAATAATGTCATCGTATAAATATTGCTTTGCAGTAGTACCAGAAAGCTCATATATTTTATTGACCGTTTTGTTTACCATAAAATCAGGTTGTGTACAGGCTAATTTTGGAGATTCAGCTTCGGGATTACAACTACAAATTGTTATTGAGATAAAAAGTAAAATTAATTTTTTCATAAGAGAGAATTTTTTCAGTTTATAAACCAAGTGTAAGATTTAGAAAATAAGTTCGTCCGTAACCGTAATAATATTTAGAGCCAAAAGAAGGTGTTCCGCTGGAAACATCTTGATTCAGTGCCCTAAAATTGGCATTTCTTGCCTGCTCAAAACCACCCGACTTATAGATTAGATTTAATGCATTATTTACGCTCGCAAAGAGACCTATATATTTTTTACGAATACGCCATGATTTACCGCCATTAATATTAAGCAGCATGACAGGGTCAAATTTCTCTTGTTTTAACAATTCATTTCCACGTTCAAAAGTAGCTTCGGGAAACGGAAAACCATTTGCTGGATTGCTGTAAAACTGAGAAGTTCTCGAAATTGGCGAGACATCAATATAGCTCTCGGCCAAATAGTTAATATTGGCGCCGCACCACCAAAATTTAGGGTCACGATATTCTAATCCAAATGAATAGGCCTGCTGCGGTGTTCCAGATTGTTTGTAGTTTTTAAGATAAGCCGGTCCAAAATCAAAGGTTGTTTTAGCATCCTCTTTTACTCTATTGGCATCATTTGTAATCATTACGTTTGGATTACTTGCAATAACATAATTCCCTAAAGCAGCCGAAAATGTAGTTTTAAATGTCGATGAAATCTGATAATCCAAACCGAATTCTACTCCGGTATTTTTCTTGTCTAATTTTGTCAAAGTCTGACTCACAAAAGCATCTGTTGCATCGTAACCTGCTCCATTATCAAAAATCCCTTCAGCGTAGAAAAAAGATGTCTTTGAAGCGTTTTTGATTGCAGTATAATAGGCCGTTAAGCGTAGTTTTAGTTTGGGAGAACGATACACATAATTGGCCTCGGCACTGCTTACAGTTTCGCTTTCAATTCCGTCAACAACAGCATTATTCAAACGGGAATTAGAAAAAGTATTTCGAAGTGAAGGTGCTCTGGTAAGATGTGATCCGCTAAAAAACAACAGCTGTTTTCCCGAAATTTTATACATGAACCCGCCTTTGAAACCAAAGTTTTCAAAATTGACTTTCTCGCTTTTTCCTAAAGAAGTTTCGGGATAAAGTCCGTTTTGGTACAAACCTTCTCTTTGATAATTTGATGCGGCGTAAGACTGCGCCAAAAAGAATTCTGTCTTGTTGTATGTAAATTTAAACTGCGTAAAAACATCTATGGTATTGGCCAGAAAATTATAATTGTAACCGTATGTGTCGCCTTTTTTGACTTGTCTATTTGGGTTTTGCAGATCAGACTGCGAAAGATTTCCTTTGTAAAACGGATCAATATCTTCAAAATAGGCACCACCAAGCAGATCTAATAAATATTGAAAATTATGCGATCGTATATTTTTAAAAGTAAACCCTCCATCAAAAGAAATATTGGGAGTAATTTGTGTATTGAGGTTTGAATTTACAGCAAAAGTTCTGTCGTCTGTTCGGTCTTCATAAAGTACATAATGACTTTTTGAGGGTTCAAATCCATTTGTTCCCTGTTTTTGATTTGCAAAATACATTTGATTCCAGTCGATCTGCGAATTGGCCAAAAATGCCAATTTGTTTTTTGCTGCGTTATCATAGTCGGGAGTAAACTCACCCGAAAATTCGCCATTGTCTTTCGCGTAAAGCGAACTAAAATAGCTTGGCATTTTTCTATAATAAACCGGATCTGGACTGTCGGCATTTTGGTAGTCGATAGTACTGTTTCCTACTTTACCAAACTGATACATTACGCCCGAATTGAGTTTTGTCTGCTCATCAATTTTAAAATAATGATTGAGCATCAACAACGGTTCTTCGACATTTTTTACTCGGGCATTCCTCTTTTCTCCGTTCTGAAATCCCCAATACGGATTGTATTTTTCATCCTTTAACTGAACAACTTCATTTGTATTGGCCGCATTTTTACCACGTGAATTTGGCGTATAAAATCCCGTAAAATTTAAAGAATGCTTTGCATTTAATTTCTTTTCGACACTAAGAAAAAAAGAATCTGCATTAAAATTTGTGCCTTCAAAATAACCTTCGTCTGCCCAGCGTTTTCCTGCAGAAACAACATATGCCCAGCCTGACGCATTCATTCCAGAAGCATACGTGCCAATTGCACGCCACGAATAGGTGGTATTACTGCCAGAAAAAATCAATGAAGTCCCTTTACGATAGATAGAAGCCTGGGTAAAAATTTGCTGTGTTCCTAAAACACCTCCAAAAGTATAATTGGAAACAGCTGTACCAATCGAAAATTCCTGATTACGAAGTACATTATTCAAGCCTCCCCAATTGTTCCATTGCGGTCTGCCATCATAGATTTTGTTCATCGTCATTCCGTTGAGCATCATGGTTCCGTTTTCGCTGTCTAAACCGCGGACCCGAAATCGGGCTTGTCCCCAATTAAATGCCGATGCCTGCATAAAAGCATCTTTGGAAGATTGTAAAAGTCCAGAAGTGGTTTCTGAAGAACTATTGTCATCAGAAAAATCACTGTCTAATAAAGTTATTAGTGCTGCGGGAATTTCATCTGTAAAAGTGCTTTCTAGCTGCAGAATCCCGAGATAGATTTTTTTTCCAGGTTGAGACTCTATTTTTAAAAGCAGCTCTTTGTAACCTTGGCAATGCACCAATAATAATTGCGTTCCTGTTATGGAAGAGTGTAATTCGAATTTTCCGTTAAACTTTGTGAGCTGGGTGATATTGGAGTTCTGGATCGTTAGTACAACATTTTCCAGCGGATTTTCTGTTTTAGAATCTACTACAATTCCCGTAAAAATGGTTTCGTCTTGTGCGAAAGCAATTTGAAAAAACAAAACTATAAAAAGAACCAGGTAATTTTTTTCCATTAAAAAAACTTCAATTTTTTGAACAATAATTTTGAGGATGCATGATCCTTTATTCAAAAGATGAAATTTGTTTTGAGGAAAATTTTATATTTCAAAAATTAAACCTGAATCAAAAATAGTTATTTTTTATTAAAAGTAAATAATTACTTACTATTTTGTTTAATTGTTTTTAAAATTGATTAATTTCTATTGTTTTTTCAGAGTCTTAAACTGTTGTTCTTTATGCTTTAGGTCTAATTTTATAAACCATAAAAGCGATCAGAACACCAAATATTCCGATAAAGGCAAAAGAAAATTGAAGTCCAAAATTCTGTGCAATATGGCCAATTACAGGTGGCCCCATTAAGAAACCTAAGAAACTAACACTCGATACAATGGTTAAGGCTTCTCCCGCAGGTACGGTCGGGTTTTTTCCTGCAATGCTGTAAACGGTTGGCACTATAGTAGCCACACCCAAACCAACAAACATAAATGCTATGGTGCACGGAACGATATAAGGAAGAAAAACGGCTGTAAAAAGTCCGGCAGAAATCATGACACCGCTGATCTGCATAACACGTTCGCGCCCAAATTTATTGATTAATCCATCGCCCAAAAATCTGCCTCCGGCCATCATAATCATAAAAGAAGTATAACCTAACACGACTAACGGACCAGGGGCTTTTACTATATCTTTAAAATAAACACCGCTCCAGTCAAACATTACTCCTTCGCTCGCCATACTGCAAAAACCGATTACTCCAAGCCAGATTAAGGCCGTGTCGGGTTTTACAAATAATTTTTTACCTTCTTTTTTTGCCTTTACTTTTTCTTTGGCTCTTACCAAAAATTTAAAATTAAAAGCAACCATTAATAACACAATGCCGCCCACGATTAAAAAGTGATGCAGCGGACTCAAATCTAATGACAACATTCCCAGACCGACTAAAGCTCCTGTAAATCCAGCAAAACTCCACATTCCGTGAAATGCCGACATAATGGTTTTTCTAAACAGAACTTCGGTGTAAACTCCTTGTGTATTTACGGCGATATTGGCTAGATTTCCGAACAATCCAAACAAAAATAAACCGACTGATAACTGCATTGCTGTTGTTGCCAGACCAAGATTAATGAGGCATAAAACATACATTATTAAGGAGAAAATCAAGATGCGATGACTTCCAAATTTAGTAACCATTTTACCCGAAAAAGGCATAATAATTAATTGGCCTACTGGAAGTGCAAAAAGAATAGAACCAAGATCACCTTCGGTTAAATGCAGTGCCGTTTTAATATCCGGAATTCGGCTTGCCCAGGTTGCAAAACTTAAACCCATTCCAAAATAAAACATTCCAACGGCAAAACGAATTCGATTCAAGTAAGATGCTTTTGCTTCTCTAAATACTTTCTTGATTTTTCCTTTGGTTTGAAAAAGCGCTAACGGATTAAAATTTATCAGCATACTGAATTTTAGATTGGTGTAATTTTCAAAAATACTAAAAACACTTGTCAAAGTGCATCAAACCTAAGGTTATGCACAATATACAACGTTATTGTTTATAAATTCAATAGATATCAATTGAAATCTTCCTATTAAAATTACAACTTTTCGGGTTTAGTAGAATTATAATCTGCTTCATTTTTTAATTAAAACAAAAAAAAGGAGCAATCTCAATTTTCGAGAAAACCCCTTTTTATTTATATTTTGTTACATAAGAACATTTCATCGGTACTACAATTATATGGCATCGCTTTTTTACGTTCCGTAGGAACGTTTGATTTTTACATCATTTTTAATAACCTCACAAACGTTCTTACGCACTGTAAATGCGGCTGAATTTTTTTTCTACCGATGAAACATTCCTACGGAATGTATTTATATGCTAATTAATTTTTGCTGTGCATTACTTGCAATTGCAGCTTCTATTACCTGCATAACTTTTACGCCGTCTTCTGCGGTTACAGGTTCTTTTTTATCATTTGTAATTGCTTCGTAAACACCATCAAAGAAACTGAAATACTTCCCATGAAGTGTCGGCACTTTTTCTCGGATCACTTTACCATCAATTTCGGTATGCAAAAGTCCCTGCAGATTTTCATCTTCTGTTCCCCAAGCATCTAAATTTGGTTTTTTACCCACTTTTAAATCGTCTTCCTGAACATCACCTCGAGGTTTCAAAAACGAACCTTTTTTTCCGTGAATAGTATAGGCCGGATTAGCTTCTCTCACAAAAAAACCAGCTTTTAAGCGCACTCTAAAATTAGAATAAAACAACGTCAAATCGATCCAGTCATCTACCACAGAGTTTTCTCTCGTTACGCGGATATCTCCAAAAACAGCTTTCGGGCATCCAAACAAACTAACAGCCTGATCAATTATGTGCGGCCCCAGATCTTTCAGTACTCCAGCTCCATCGTTTGCTGTTTCTTTATGAGCTTTTGGGCTCAGAATTGGATTGTATCTGTCAAAATGAAATTCGGCTTCTACCAAATCTCCTAAAACTCCGTCATCAATGATTTTTTTAATGGTTTTAAAATCGCTGTCCCATCTTCTATTTTGAAAAACAGCCAATTTTAAACCTTTTTCTTTTGCAATAGCCGCTAGTTCTTTTGCTTCGGCAGCAGTTGTAGTAAATGCTTTTTCGACAATGGCATGTTTTCCTGCCAATAGTACTTTTTTAGCATATTCGTAATGTGTTCCGACTGGAGTATTTACAACTACCAAATCGACATCGTCTGCTAATAAATCGTCAAGCGAAGCATAACTTTTTACGTATGGATAATCTTCTTGAATGAGTTTTTTGCTGCGTTCCCAAGCCCCTAATAATTCAAAACCTTGATGAAGATCTAAAAACGGAGCGTGAAAAACTTTTCCCGACATTCCGTATGATAATAATGCTGTTTTAATTTTTTGCATTTGATTTGTTTTAGTTTATTCGCCACGAATTCACGAATTGGAAAAAATAATTCGTGAATTGGTGGCGGAAAAAAAATTTAAATTTTAGCTCGTTCGTATTGTTTTGGCCATTGAATTTCGCTGTCTAATTCTTTAGCAAAATCTAAAGGTAAATTCGGGTTTCTAAGAGATTCTCTGGCGAATAAAATCAAATCGGCCTGACCTTTATTTAGTATTTCTTCGGCTTGTTGAGCTTCGGTAATTAAACCAACAGCACCCGTTAAAATTGCCGCTTCTTGTTTTACTTTTTCGGCAAAAGGAACCTGATAACCTGGCCCTAATGTTATTTTTTGATGCGAAACCAATCCGCCTGAAGAAACATCGATTAAATCTACTCCTTTTTCTTTTAATATTTTTGAAAGCTGCGCCGATTCTTCTGGATTCCAGCCATTTTCTGCCCAGTCTGTTGCCGAAATCCTAACCAATAACGGAAGATCCGACGGCCACTCTTGCTGCACCGCGTCAACAATTTCTAGTGTAAAACGAATTCTGTTTTCAAAACTTCCTCCATACTCGTCTGTTCTGTCATTTGTTAAAGGCGATAAAAACTGATGCAGTAAATAACCGTGTGCGGCATGAATTTCCAGAACCTGATATCCCGCTTCTACTACTCTTCTTGTTGCTGCTTTAAAATCTGAAATCACTTTTTGAATTCCGTTTTTGTCCAAAGCTTGCGGAAGAAAAAGTTCGTTTTCGTGATACGGAATCGCACTTGGCGCAACAGTCTGCCAGCCGCCTTGAGCGAAATCTAACTTTTTATTGCCTTCCCAAGGTGCCGAAACACTGGCTTTTCGTCCCGCATGTGCAAGCTGAATTCCCGGAACAGAATTTTGCAATACAATAAATTGGTTGATTTGCTTTAGTTTTTCGATGTGTTCGTCTTTCCAGATTCCCAAATCAGAAGGCGAAATTCGGGCTTCTGGAGAAACCGCTGTGGCTTCCTGAATAATTAATCCTGCACCCCCGCTTGCACGGCTTCCTAAATGAACCAGATGCCAATCGTTTGCAAATCCGTCAATTGATGAATATTGACACATGGGCGAGATAACGATTCTATTTTTTAAAGTGATTTTTTTTATAGTTAATGGAGAAAATAATTGTGAAGACATATTTGTAACTTTTTATGATTTTAAACTACCAATTAAACAGGATAGCGTTTAAAAAGTAAAGTTAAGCAACAATCGAAAAAGGAGTAATCTTATTTTTATTAATTAACAAACATTTAAATCAAATTCTGCTTATTCCATAAATTATAGTATTCCGTTTTTTGCTCTAATAAATCAAAATGATTTCCTGACTCTACAATTGTTCCATTTTTCATAACCAATATATTGTCTGCATTTGCTATGGTACTCAATCGATGTGCAATCACAATTATTGTTTTTCCTTGACTTTTAAAATTATCAAGTACATCTTTTACTATTTTTTCTGAATTTGTATCCAAAGAAGATGTTGCTTCGTCTAGTAATAAAATCTCAGGATTTTTATATAATGCTCTGGCAATAGCAATACGCTGTTTTTGTCCTCCTGCTAGCATAGCTCCATTTTCACCAACTTGCGTTTCAAATCCATTTGGCAATTTTTCGACAAATTCTAAAATACCTAATTGCTTTGTTAGTTCTAAAATTTTTTGAATGTTGGGAAATGATTCTCCTAAAGCAATGTTTTCTATAATATTTCCAGAAAACAAATTAAGCTCCTGTGGAATAACACCAACAATTTCCCTCAAACTTTTATAATGAACAAACTTCATATCTAAATCACCTATGCAAATTTTACCTTCTTTTATTGGATAAAGATTTTGAAGAAGTGATATTAAAGTTGTCTTCCCGCTTCCGCTCTCTCCTACAATTGCTGTAGTTTGATTTTTCTTGAATACAGCATTAAAATTTTTAAATACTTCGATTCGTGATCCGTAACGGAAAGAAACATTTTCGAATTTTATATCTCCCACATTTCCTCTTTGCAGTTCAACTTTATTTTCTGTTTGTTCTCGTTCCAAGTCCATTATATCAAAAAGCCTGTCAGCCGCAATTAATGCATTCTGCGCAGTTTTGTTCATTCCTATTAAAGAGGCTACGGGCGATGTAAAATAACCAATCAAAGCATAAAAAGAAAATAATTCTCCTGGAGTAATAGATCTGTCAATCACGTAACCGGATCCAATCCACATTAAAATAACAGTAAATCCTGAAGCTAGAAATTGCGTAGAGGTACCTGCAAAAATTCCGTTTAAACCAGATTTATAAGTTGTAAACAAAAGTTTTACAAATTTATTTTCTGTTTTTAAATTCGAGAACTCTTCAATTCCAAACTCTTTTACCGTCCTGACATGTGTAATACTTTCTACTAATTGCGTCTGTAACTCAGCTGCATTCTCCATAATATTTCGTTCTACTTTCTTGTTGAATTTATTTAAAACAAAATATATCAAGCTGTAAAATGGAATCGCAAGTAAAATGACCAAAGCAAGTTTCCAATAATAACTAAACATTAAAGCAAATGAAAAAATTACAATAAAAATGTTGACAATCATTTCTATGGCAACTTCGTTTATAAAGGAGCGAATTTTTACTGCATCGTTTATTCTGGAGGTTATTTCACCTATTTGCATGGTATCAAAAAAACGCTGTGGCAAATGCAGTAAGTGTTTATAGTAGCCCAAAATTAATTTCGCATCAATTAGTTGCCCTGTTTTCATGACCAATATGCTTTTTTTTGAACCTATATAGGCCTGAAGCACTATAATAGCAATCATCGAGATACTCAATAAATTAAGCAGGTTTCTATTGCCATCGACCAAAACATAGTCTGTAATTTTTTGTATGTAAACAGACATTGACAATCCCAAAACAGTAAAAACTATGGCACCAATTAATGCCTGAACTAAAATGATTTTATGTGGCTGAATTAAATTCCAAAATCTTTTTATAGGAGAAGTTTTTTCGTTTAATGTTTTAAAATCATCATTCGGCGCAAAAAGAATTAGTACTCCTGACCATATTTTTTGAAAATCTTCAAAACTATATGTTTCCATTTTACCAAACCCCGGATCCATAACCGTGATTTTAGATTTATCCACCTTATAAACTACAACATAATGCTGCAATTGCTCTTTTGTAACAATATGTGCAATTGCAGGAAGCGGAATTTTATCTAAAGAATCTAAACCTCCTTTCACCCCTTTTGCCGTAAAGCCCATTTTCTCGGCAGCTTCAATTATTCCAAGAACATTGGTTCCTCGTTTATCAGTATTGGCATATTGCCGTATTCTGGCTATAGGCAGATTAACTTTGAAATGGTTTCCAATAGAAGCCAGACAAGCTGCGCCACAATCCTGAATATCATGTTGTTTTATTTTTATTGAAGCCATTTAATTTTAAGATGATAGTTGTTTTGGGTTTAACCAATTGTCTATTTTATCAAATAGTAAATCGAATAAGCTTCGGCGGGTAATTATACATCTCGTAGTTAATGTCATTCCTTTTGAAATACAGGTTTTGTAACCTGATTTTAGTTGTAAGTTCTGCGAATCTAAAGTACAGCGAATTTTAAAAAAAGCCTGATCGCCCTGTATTGTTATATTATGATCAATATCGATAACTTTTCCTTCTAGCAAACCCCATTGATTATAATTGAAAGCATCTAACTGAAATTTTACTTTTTGACCCTTCTTTATCAAACCAATATCATTTGGAGAAACATTATTTTCAACAATAAGATTATCTGCCGAAGAAATTGTAGCAATGGTTTGTGATGCATTAATAAATGAGCCTTTCTGAATTCCTGAAAAGTTTTCTATTGTGCCGGAAATTGGTGCTAAAACAACATAGTTATTTGATTCCACCTTAATTTTTGCAACAGTTCCGTTTAAATTTTTCAAACGCTCTTCCAAATCCCTTTTCTGATTTTCCCAAGTAGTTTTTTGCTGGCTTACAAAACTTTGTAATGTTTGTTTCGTTAAGCGCAATTCATATTCGAGTTTTTCAAAATCTGCCTTAGCAATAATATCTTTATCGTATAAAATCTTATTTCGATCATAATTTATTTTTGCTTGCTCAATTTTGCTGTAAAGTTCATTTTTTCCGGCTTGAAATTTAGAAAAATCTTCTCTTGCGGTCGAAGTTAACAAGTGGTCTGTTTTATTTTTTAAAAGATTTGTAATATCGTTTAAAAATGCCGCAACAGAAATAGATAAGGTGTCCTGAGTTCTTTTATCGCTTTCAAGATTCTCTTTGGAGATTTTTAAAAGTGTATCTCCTTTTTTCACAAAACTATTATTATTTAAAACTATCCAATTTATCCTGCCGCTTACAATTGTTGCAACAGGAACATTATCTGTTTTACTGCGAATTATTCCACGACTTTGGCTACTAATGTCGACTTTAATAATGGGTAGTAATACTAAGAAAATTATAATTGCAAAAAGAACAATAAAGTAGATTGAGAAACTTTTTGTTTTGTTTTTTGCTATTAAGTTTTCGAGAGTATTTATTGGATCTGAAGTGAAATTCATACTGCTTATTTTGAGACACTTATCAATAATCTATAAATCGTATAGACCGAATTATAATTGCCAATTTTTATTATGTTTTTCTCAACTAATGAGTCAAATAAAACAATGCCTTACCCAAAAAAAATCCCAAAAAATATAATATCAAAACAGAAATTAAAATAACATAAACCAGAGTCAGAAACTTTTTATCTTTTGTTCCTAAGAAAATTGTGTGAAATAAACTATTTTTCATTTTAAATACTTTTAGTTTATAATAATAAATCCAACTTTGCTTTTGTGATCCAGTAGTTTGTGATTCAAGCCAGCTTTAAATATCAAATAAGAATAAATAAAATCACCAACAGCTCCCAAAGTCATAGAAAAGCCAATAAATAAAAAAGTCAGATTCTCATATAGAAATCCATAAATTGAGGGAAAAAATCCAAGAATTAAAAAAGGAGCAAGCGACACCACTAACATTTTTTTAGATGTCAATGGTTCTTTACAATTAGCAAATGGCATTAAATACTTTTTGAGAAAACCAAACCTAACAGCTTTCCATCCTCTTTTTGAAAATAAAGCCATAAAAAAGCCATGTATAAATTCATGAACAATTATACCAATGCAAACAAGTAGATTGGGCATTAATAAAATTAAAAACGTATTAGCTGTTTTGTTATCAAAAACTTGCAATGAAGCTTTTATATCTTTCAAATTTTGTGTAAAAAATTCGTTCCATCTAAAATGCAGCATTAATAGAAAAAACAAGACAATAGGAACACTTATTATTATTCCTAAAAACTGTACTTTTTTAGAATCAATAGATATTTCTTTCATTTTCTTTTATACTTTTCAATTTCTAATAATTCTTGTGAAATTTCAATTTTTTCAATAGACATTAACTCTGTCTCAACAATTTGCTTCACATAATTAAAATCTATTTCAGTCTTATTATAAGCCAAAATTTCATTCTTAGCCAATGAAAAGACTTCCATTAATTGATTCCTCATGTTAAAATTAAAATAATCACTATAAGCTGTATGCTTAAAATCAGCACTACAAATTGTTTTTATATTGCAATTAAAGGTATCGTCATGATTAAAAATTTTATAGGAATAGGATTCAAATTCAAAAATGTTTTTTAAAATTCGCCTTTTCGATATTTATCATAAAAATAAAAAAGACAACTCCTAAGCTTCCAAAAACACCTGACAAAAATGAACATATATGATTCTCAGAATATTTTCTTAAGATTATGATGATAGTGAAATACACTAAAGCTGCTAATGATAGATAGATTTTTTTCATAATTTTAATTCAAACTTTATTATAACTAATTCAGAAGAGAATACTTAAAATATTCTCTTCTGAAAATTTAAACAACTGTCGCTAAAAAGGCAACAATTCCAAGGCCGCATACAACACCTTCAAAAAAATCTTTGAAGTGAGATCCTCCTTCTATTAAACTTAATTCAGCTTCGGTCAATTCTACTAATTCAAAATTTTCTAGTTTCATAATTTCTGTTTTTTAGTTAATCTTGCATCATAACGTATGCGAACGCGATTCCTGCTGCCCATGGAAAGGCAACAGCACCTACTCCTGCCCAAAAACAACCTTCATGCCCTCCAATAGTTTCCTGCACTTCCTGAGCATTTAGCTCTACCAAATTCAAACTTTCTAAGTTCATTACTTCTAATTCCATAATGTTAAATTTTAAATGTTAATTAATAATTTCAACAAAATCATTTTCTCGAGAACTTTTTTGTTATGGCAAACTTATCAGAGTTCCGTCTAATAAAATTGGACGGAAGTTAAAACCTCCAAAAATTTCTCTAGATTCATCATTTTTTATTGTCTTTAGCGAAAAAATTAATATTAACTCAAAAGGAGTTTCATAATAAAAGGTCTCTCGTTTTTTGCAGTACTTTAGTGGAGCATCAAACTCTTTTATTACTTCCAACTCATTATACAATTGGCTTCTGCTCAAACTAAGTTTCTTAGCAAACAACAAAGGTGTTCCTGTCTTTTCTCCACAAATTAATTTATGAATCATTTTAATTCTTTCAATTTGCTTAATAAAATTCATAATTATGTTAATTTTATAATTAATACTTACTTATTTAAGAGATTAAAAAAACACCCCCTAAAACCCTCAAAAAACTCGAAGATCAAAAAAATGAAGTTAGACATCTCTTTTAAAAACAAGCGCCCAGCATAAGTCTAAATTGTATTAACATAAGACACTTCTAACATGGCAAGAAATTTGAAGACTATACAGAATAAGAAGTAAAAGCGACCGTTATTTTAATTTAATTATTAACAAACATTTAAAACCTTAAATACTATCTTGCGACTTATATTAAAATAGAAAACGCTACTTTTGTGCGTTAAATACGAACTAAAAATTTAAAATGGATATAGTTATCAAACTCTCTCAATTTCTATTGAGTTTATCTTTACTTATTATTCTTCATGAATTAGGGCATTTTATCCCTGCAAAATTGTTTAAAACCAGAGTCGAAAAATTTTACTTGTTTTTTGATGTTAAATATTCCCTTTTTAAAAAGAAAATTGGCGAAACAGAATACGGTATCGGATGGCTTCCGCTGGGAGGTTATGTGAAAATTTCTGGAATGATTGACGAAAGTATGGACAAAGAGCAGATGGCTCAGGATCCACAGCCTTGGGAATTCCGTACGAAACCAGCTTGGCAGCGTTTGATTATTATGCTTGGCGGGGTTACCGTAAACTTTATATTGGCATTTATTATTTATATCGGAATGGCGTTTGCTTACGGTGATACGTATATCGCAAATTCTGATTTGAAAGATGGTGTAGCGATTGATAATCCTGCTATGATTAAAGCAGGCTTTAAAACGGGTGATAAAATCATTTCTATTGACAACAAAAAGGTAGAAAATTTTGACAGCGACATGAACATGAACGTGATCATGGCTAAAGAAGTTTTGATAGAAAGAAACGGACAACAGCAAACAATCAAAATGCCTAAAGATTTTGTAGATCAATTGTCTAAAACAGAAAAAGGACTACTTATTGGTATTCGTTACCCTTATGCAATCGGAAAAGTTACTGAGGATTCTCCGAATCAAAATTTAAAACCAAAAGATTTGATTCTTTCTCTTAACGGACAAAAGATTAAATATTTTGACGAAGCTAAAGCAATCTTAGAAGTCAATAAAGAAAAAACAATACCTGCTGTTGTTCTACGTGATTTAAAAGAAACTCCTATTACTTTAAAAGTTAGTAAAGATGCTAAACTTGGTGTCGCTTTGGGGAGTTTAGACATGAAATCTTTAGAGAAACTAGGCTACTATAAAATAAGTACAAAAGAATATGGTTTCTTTGAATCTATTCCGGTTGGACTTGAAAAAGGAAAAGATCAGTTAATAGGTTATGGAAAACAATTAAAAATGATTTTTAATCCAGAAACCAAAGCTTATAAACAAGTGGGTGGTTTTGCGGCGATTTACAACATTTTTCCAAGTTCTTGGAGCTGGGAAGTTTTCTGGAATATCACAGCTTTATTGTCAATTATGCTTGGAGTAATGAATTTATTGCCAATTCCGGCTCTTGACGGAGGTCATGTGATGTTTTTATTGTATGAAATCATCAGCGGTAAAAAACCTAGTGATAAATTCCTAGAGAACGCACAAATGGTTGGTTTTGTATTACTTATTACACTATTACTATTCGCCAACGGAAACGATATCTACAAGGCAATTATGAAGTAGAAAAAAAAATTAATAAAAAGAGTTAAAATATTTTTGAGAAACTAAAAATTCGATTATATTTGCACTCGCTAAAAAGAACAGCAACTTCCTCCTTAGCTCAGTTGGTTAGAGCATCTGACTGTTAATCAGAGGGTCCTTGGTTCGAGCCCAAGAGGGGGAGCAACTTTTTAGCAAACATATTTACCTTTAAGGTGATTCCTCCTTAGCTCAGTTGGTTAGAGCATCTGACTGTTAATCAGAGGGTCCTTGGTTCGAGCCCAAGAGGGGGAGCTTATTAAATACCACTTACGATTTGTAAGTGGTATTTTTTTTATGTAAATCCATGAGCCATATTGTATATATTTTACATTCTAAAAAACTCAATCGTTATTATATTGGGTATACAAGCAATTTCGATTTAAGATTAGAGTTTCACAAAAACGCACCTCCTAATAAATATACTGCAAATGCAAATGACTGGACTTTGTTTTTAAATTTTACATGCACTAATAAAATTCAAGCACTTTCAATAGAGGCACACATAAAAAAAATGAAAAGTAAAAAGTATATAGAAAATTTGGCTGAATATCCTGAAATAATTGACAAACTTCTATTAAGATACAAATCTGACTATTAATCAGAGCCCCGAAAGCTTTCGGGGTTGGTTCGAGCCCAAGAGGGGGAGCTTAAAAAAAGACGATCATTTGATCGTCTTTTTTTGTTTATATTGTTTTTGTCTATCAAACATAGCCCCATACATTACTTACCAACGGTTAAAACCGTCGGCTATGTTTGATCATAGAATCGAAGATTTGCAAATCCTTTGCTCCTTTATCACTTTGCCCCTTTGTCACTTCCCAAAAAAAAGTCCTCACTTCATCGTCAACGTTTCGCTTTTAAACCTTTTCATCAAAATATCGGCCTTTTCGGTTTCGTTTATGGCTTTTAAAGATTGCGCATAACGATAGTAGTAGATTACATCGAGATCTTTCACTAAATCGAATAATTGAGAGTAATATGCAACCGCTGCAGTAAGATTTCCTTCAAAGTACAATCGGTCGGCTACTTTTCTGAGCATTTCGGGCGATTTATAGCCTTTTTCAAGCACTTTCGCATAAGTTCCTACCACATCAACGTTTATGTATTTTGGTGTTTCGGCGGGGGTTAAAACGTCGACTTTTACAGCTTCTACAGGAGCCGATAAAACTTCGGCAGGAGCTTGGGTATGCATGGTAACCTCAACCGCTTTTGTTTTTCGTTTTACGTAACGCGGAATCACGGTTCGGGTATTATTGGGTCCCAAATCGTTGGTGTATACCATATCTAATTTGGTCACTTCGTAGGTTGTAATTCTACCTCCAAAAAGCTTGTTGATTCTTTCTTCTACATAATAGGATTTTATTACGTAATCGTCGTTAGAAAGATTGTCTGTTAACAAGATCGTGTTTGCAGATCCTGTTTCGACAGCGGCTTTTTCGGTTTGCTGTGCAAAACAGCTGAGAGAAAAAACGAATGCCATAGTGCCAAAAAATGCTTCATACTTTTTCATAGTAACGGCTATTAGATTAATGCCTCAGTAAAAAACCTATATAAAGTTACTAATTCTAATATCCCGATTTTTAGAAACGCTGCAAAAAACACTTAAAACCGTTTAACTACACCATTCTTTATCAATGACTTAAAACAAAATTAGAGCTGTTTTGTATTTCTTCGTCTGAAAATGGTTCTAGCGCTTTGACGAGCATTCTGCTGGTTTTGATACAACTCAGCATTTTGGTTCGCAATTGGAGATCGTTGCCCATTTCGGTTTCGAGGATATATTCGAAAATTTCTGTTAAGTATTCAGGATGATTTCTAAATTCTCCCTGGAAACAAATCTCTGATGCAAATCTCAAAAGAGACGCTGTTAGTTTTTCTGTTGTTTCTGTTGCTGGGTTTTCTGTTTTCATGGCGTTTCGATTTATAATTTTGGTTTAAAATAATTTGTGAGAAAATTTGTATTTTTGACTCGTGCCGAAATTAAACCATAAATCGTTTTTTTGCAGAAACTCAAAAACCGTATAACACGGATTATTTTATGTTTTTTACGGCGTATTTAATGTTAAGAATTTTAAATATCTTTGAAGTATGACTACAACAGCAAAACCAAAACATATAGGCCGAAACATCAGCCGAATTAGAGAGCTTAGAGATATGAAACAAGAAGCACTTGCGCAGGCTATGGGAACAAACCAGCAGGCAGTTTCTGTATTAGAAAACAGCGAAACTATTGATGATGAAAAGTTAATTGCGGTTGCAAAAGCTCTTGGCGTTACAGTAGAAGCAATTAAAAGTTTTTCTGAGGAAGGTGTCATCAATTATTTCAACACATTTAATGATACTGACTTCAGTAATAGTCAAGGTGCTTTTAGTCAAAATCATCAATGCACTTTCAATCCTCTAGATAAAGTTGTGGAACTTTATGAGCGTTTGGTTTTGGCTGAGAAAGAGAAGGTGGAGTATTTGGAGAGGTTGTTGAAAGGGAAGTAAATTCTTTTGAAATCACAAACATAAAAGACATTTAAAATTCAGTTGGATCATCTCTATAATTCACTTAAATTGAATTTATTAAATAAAAGTCATAACTTTGCAATAATTATTTTCTTACACCCAAAATATGCATTTTAAAAACGACATAGAAAAAATTGGGAATACTATCATTTTTTTAGCAGACAGAATTGAAGATCTATCGAAAACTAAACTTTTAAAAATTCTTTACCTACTCGACGAGTTTTCTATAAAAGAATTTGGACTGCCTTTTTTAAATCTCAAATATGAAGTTTGGCAATTAGGTCCTGTATCACAAGAAGTTTTTGTTGACTTATCTGATGATCCTATTGTTTTTAAAGATTATATCGAAGTAAAAAGCATTGACAATAAAAGATATATCAAATCGAAAAAAGAATTTAATGATGATGAATTCTCCGATAACGAATTAAATCTTTTAGAAAAATTGACTGAAGCGGTAAAAAATGAACCTGCTTATGTTTTAGTTAATTTTACACACAAAAAAGATTCATTGTGGTATAATACAGCTTCTCGTCATAATCTTTTAGAAAAATTTGAACTAGGAATAAGAAATAGTTCTAATGTAGAATTAAACTTTGAAGAGATTCTTCAAAATGATCCTTTAAAGCTTTCTATTTACAATCATCATAAAAAACTTGAATCAAGTTTAAACGGATTCAGAGTTAATTAATCATGACAGATGGAACTTTATTACATATTCCAAATTATGTTTTTGAAAATGGCGATTCTAAAAACAAATTCTTTTTACTGCTAAAAGAAGTAAATGGCACACAACTAATTGTTTCTTTACCATCAAGCATTGAGTATTTTCCTGAAGGAACAGAAATTAACCATGGCTGTATTGATTTAGTCAACGCTCAGCAAACAACTTATTGTTTCAAGGCAGACTTCATTTTGGATTCGATAACTGGTTTTTCATTTCCAAAAAATACTTATCTACATGGATGCTGGTTAAAAGAAATTGATAAAACATTATTCTTTCAAACTTATCCTATTCTGGATTTTCATTACGAAATTAAAGGTGTACTAGATAAAAACGAACTTAATTCTGTTATCGAATGCTTTAAAAATTCTCCTTCAGTTAAAAGACGAATAAAAAAAATATTATAATAACAAAAAAGCGCCGCAATCTACATTGCGGCGCTTTTCTATTTTATTAAAACTTTACGAGTAATTAAACCCCTAATTTCTTAGCGATTTCAGCAGGAATTCCGCCTTTGTTTACTAGAAGAGCTGTTGTTTTGTATTTTACGAAATTCTTAGTTACAAATAAGAAACCTTTGTAGTCGTTGGTTTCTCCCCAAGAATTTTTTACGATGTAATATTCTTTACCCGTTTGGTCTTTTGCAAGACCGATAATGTGCATTCCGTGGTCGTCTGTTGTAGCGTAGTTATCAAACGCAGCCTGACGCATTTCTGGAGTAATTTCTGGCTCCGCTTTTGGTCCGTTAAACATGTCTGCTTTTTCTTCAGTTGTCATGTCTTCGAATTTCTTTTGAGATACATAAGCCACTCCGTTTTTCCAGCTGAAAGATTTCTCGCTCACGTCTGTTGCCCAAGCTACAGTATATCCTTTTTTCAATGCATTGTCGATAACATCTGTCATATCGTTTACTTTTACATTGTAAACCTGATCTAATGACCAGTTGTCTGGCACCATCATCGTAGTTTTTTGGTAGTACGGAGAAGTTGTAAACGAAGACAATTCTACATACTCGTCTGGGTTAATCCCTACTACTTCTTTTGCAAAAGACTGTGGTGTATAGTTTTTTCCTTTGTAGGTAAAGTTATCCGGCGCTTTTCCTAAATAAGAATCGATTACGGCTGCGTACGCTTTTTTCCAGTTTGGTGTCAATTCTCCGTTCGGGTTTTTTACTACTGCTGCCAGAACGCCTTCGATTAAAGCTGCCATTTCGGCAAATTTATTTTTATCGGTTCCGTAGTTCAATCCTGTGTAAACTTCTCTTGGTACAGTTCCGTATTTTTTGTACATATTAATTACGTCGTGCAAAGCGCCTCCGTCTCCAAGTGTAATCGCTCCATGCATGCGTACGTAGTTTTCTCCTTTGTCAACATATACATTTCGTGCAGAATAAATTTGTGATAATTCTACGGGCTGTTTTCCTAAACGAATCATTTCTGATTCTAAGAATGAGTTGGTAGAATAACTCCAGCAAGTTCCAGAAGATCCCTGAGTTTTTACAGAGGTTGTTCCTAAGTTGATTACTTCTGTAAATTTAAAATTCTCTTTACTCTTGTCGCTCGCATTTAATTTTAGTGAATTTACTAATACGTCCTGCGCAAAACAGCCTGCCGTTCCAGCCAAAAATACTGAAGCTGCAAACATTGATTTGAATGAAAATGTATTCATAGTATATGTTTAAGTTTGATAAATTAGTCTTTCGTGTTTCTAATTTGTTACAAAACAATTAAATTTTATGTAATTTGTTGCTATTATGCGGTTAATTTTTTCACAATCTTTTTATTAAGGTGTATAATAGTACAAATTATGCAAAAGTGAAATGTCTTTTTTCTAATTAAAATGAAACTCTTTTGTAGTTGCGGGTTTAGTAGTATTTTGGTATCTGAAAATTGAAGCAAAAACTGAAATGTACGAACTGGAAAAAGAGAAATATTTAGGTAATACCAAAAATATATTCAATAATAAGCAAGGAATTGCTGTTGTTGAGACAGAGTACCAGAGTAAGGTTTTTGAAGGATGGCATTCTCATGCCAATGCTCATATTGCAAAAGACAGAATAAAATCATTAAACCGTATTGGTCAAAATAGTAAAAACAAAAACCCCGACAGCTTAAACTGCCGGGGTTTAGATAAAAAACTAAATTGTATCATCTAAGCCAGTTACTGCCAAATACGATATAATACGCCCAGTCTTCTGGACCTCTTGCAACGTCTACGCCCATTCTGAGTTTGAATTTTCGCGCCAGCAGATATCTAAAACCTGTTCCGTAGCTGTAAACAACTGGTTTTGCAAATGCCTGATCCCAATCGTTAAAAGCGCTTGCCAAACCGCCATATCCCATAATACTCCAGCGTCTGTAAAAATCCCAGCGCAATTCGCCTTCGGTTACAATACTGGTATTTCCCATATATCTTGCGGCTGGAATTCCTCTTAAATTAATTCCTGGTTTTAGATAAAAAGGCGGACTTCCTAATGCTTGTTCTCCTTCGATTCTTAATCCTCCAATTAATTTTTTGCTTATAGGATAATAACCAATCGCCGACAAATTGATCCGCCAGGCACTATAATCACTTCCTAATACTTTATCAGACCAAAAAAAGTCAGACTGAATCCTGATTCCTCGATCGGGTGTAAAAATATTGTCCCGGTTATCAAACTGAAGTGCTCCTCCAAACTGGCTTACGGTGCTCTTAATATCTTTAGGATCTACAAAAGGAGGCGGCAGATTAAAATCGGGCAGGTTTATTTTAGAATTTAAGAACAGATACTGCACTCCCGCGCTCCACTTTGCGTTATTGAATTGTTTGAGCCATTGGGTATAGAAAATAGTAGATCTAAAATTGAGTTTAAATTCTTCATCGGCCAGATTCGGTCTGTTGTTGGCGTAAAACGATAAATTGACATCGCCGTAGCCCGCCATTACACGATATAGAATTCTGGGTTTTATAAGTGTTGCCGAACGAAAAGCTCCTGTCATCCAGCTTTTGTTTTCGGTATACATTCCGAGTGCGCCTGTTATATCTGGGTTTATAAAGCGCTTTTTGCCGTTTTCATCTATTACTGGTGCGTGTTTTTTTAAGAAAATCGGGACGATTGCCCCTCCAAATCCGCCAAGTGCCGGCTCTGTAATAATGGTGGGAACAACAATAAATCCGTGGGCATAAATGAGATAATCGCTTAAATCAAATGCGCCGTCTAGAGAGTCTTTGACGCTTATATGATACTTTTTTTGTGCGTTTGCGGTAGTAAACGACAAGAAGAGCCAAAAGCAGAAGAGGACGATTATTGGTGATGGTTTTACGTTTTTCATATAAAGATCTTAATCGTTTGTATTAAAATTTATCGTCACAATAATCTCAAAATCTTATTCTGTTTTTTTCTTAAGGCTGAAAATGTGTGCCAGCGTAATGAAAAAAGTGTTTCCCTGAAATCTATTGCATGCATCAATTTCTCCAAGCCATCTAAAGCCTGCCGAAGTCGTACTGCTGATATGGAGGTAATTGATCTCTGCTCCTATAGCAGCAACATGATCTTTGTCGGGTTCGAGAACAAAAGTTCCTATTGGAATTTTATCGTCTGAAACCTTATATTGCAGGTAATAAATTAATCCCGCGTTCAGGATACCTTTTGGGGCAGTTTTTTCGGCATTCATACAATAAAATGTTTTTCCGAAACCGCCTTCAACGCTTAAAATATCTCCGGTTTTAATGTCGGTATCTTTTTTCTTTCCGTTGATTTCGTAGGACGCTAATGCTGCAAAATGCAATGTTTTTTTATCATTAAAATACAAAGTGGTTCCCGCAGAAAACTCATTCATCAGCATTCCTAAACCGCTGTTGTTACTGCCGCCAAATTCGAATTTTCCTGTTGGCAGATACAATTGATAACTAAATACAAAATCGGCTCTTTTCTGGTGCCAGCCTAATTGAAGCGGCTGCAGATACATATCTGTAAATGCAAAACTACTTTTGGAGTCAACGAAACTTCCCTGAATGGTATTGGATGCTCCTGCCAGCAAAATTGTGGCTCCGTAATTGGCTCCTAAAATTTTGAAATTGCTCACAAAATTGGCTCCGACTCCAGTAATAAACATGGTCAGATCTGGATTTCCTATTTTGTCTCCATCAGGATTTCGAAGTGTCGATGCTGTATAAATATATCCCGGAACATAAAGACTTAAAGTATTTTCTGGAGCCTGTGTACCAGACTGCAGTCCCATAGCGCCCAAGATGTGACCGCCCTTTAGCTGTGCATTACCATAAAAAGAAATCAGAAATAAGAGTGTTATAGCAATTGACTTTACTATTTTTCCTGCTTTATTAAATTTTGTTTTCATGCTGTAATGTTTTAAAATTAATAAGACTTTACAATCGCTTGTTTATTTAAAATAATAGGCGCCGGTATGATCTGGATTTATCCTGATGGTTTTAAAATATTCTGAAGGCGATTTCCCAGTGTGTTTGATAAAGGCTCTAAAACAGGTTGTACGAGATTTAAAACCAGAACCCCACGCCATTCCTTCTAGCGATAAATCTTTCCATTCGGGATCGTTTATTTTGTCTTTAAAGTATTCTATTCTCTTTAAGTTGACATAATCCTGAAAGTGCAGTCCAAATTCTGAATTGATCAAATTAGAAAGATGATGCACCGATATTCCGGTTTCGTCTGAAAGATCTCGAATGACAAAATCTTTTTTAAGGAAGAGTTTCTTAGAATTAAAAACATAATCCAGCTTGATGAGATAGTCTTCCTTTTTTTCTACTGTTAGTTCGTGTACAACAGGAATTATGTTTTTAACTTCTTTTGTTTTAACTAATAGTGTTGCATCACTTACAAATTCAAATGTTTCTTCTTCGTCATGAAAAATCTGCGGTTTGAAATACAGCCATCCGACAGTAAAAAATAAAACTGATGAAATTAAAAAGTAGCACGAAAGATCTACGACGTCTATTTTTCTGAGCAGAAAGTGGTGCACAAAAAGAGCCGAAAACAAGAACAAGATCATTAGATTGTAAACTCTTATCCAGTTGATTACTTTAAGGCGGTGAAATTGGTTTCCTTTGAATTTTTTCAGATCATAGTTTAAAATCAACATGGTTTGAAAAAATACATAAAACAGCCAGATCGTCAGCGTTAAAATAGAAAATGGATTTTTGATTTTAGAACCTACATAATCTACAATTGGCAAATTGACAAAACTCCCGATATATACAAACAATGTCAGAACAAAGTAAATAGTAAAAGGAACAAAGTGCAGCCAGTCGTATTTTCTAAATTTTCTGCTCGGTGCCAAAATATTTCTCACATAAAGAAAAGAGCAGGGAGCTGCTAAAAAGATAAACGATTTTGTAATTGTAAAAAGATCTGGAAAATCTTTAAAAATAGTAGCCGATAAGTAAAAATTATAGATGCTTACTACAGCAAGGCTCAATAAAAACATCCCCAAAAAGAAACTCTTAGAATAGTATTTTTTAGAAAAAAGAACCATAAAAGAAGTAGCAAGACCCGCAATTGTGGCTATAAAAAAGAAAAGCGAGAGTAGGATATCGATCATTTTTTAAGATTGATTTGTTTGGATTTGCTTACAAGAGAAAATGAAACGGGGGACTTTCATTTTATGGAAGAGAGTACCTGCCCGAAAACAGGTACGTCTTTATTTATAATAACAAAATGTTATTTTTTGACTAAACCTGGAGGAAATCCTTCCAATATTTTTTTGATAGAAGAATTGATAAATTCCTCTGGATTATCTGGTTTGCTGTCTATTTCTGCATTTCCTATACCCTGCCAAACCAATTTTTGAGTTTTGGTCGAAACGATATCAATAACCAGAGAGCCGTCTACATAATCGTATGTATTAAATGTAGTATTGGCACCGCCCATCATGCCGCCGCCGCCCCAATATCCGTAAGGACGATACATCCCGCCGTAACCATAAAAATCGGTATTAGCGCTTAAAGAGGTTTTGTTTTTTAAAATAGAAACGGCATTTACTTTGAGATCTGGATTAGCAGATTCTGTAAAGCCTTTTGCAAGCATTTCGTTTCGAATTGCCTTGGTCACCCGATCAGCATTTAATTGATTTACTTGACCTTCCTGCGCTCTTAAATCATAAACAGCAAAAGTTTTATATTCGCTGAAATTGGCGCCGTGATCATAATCGGTAGTTACTTTTACAGTTGGAGAACAGCTGTAAACCAATGTTAATACTAACATTGAAAAGATGCGAAGATTTGTTCTTTTAATATTCATGTTGTTATATTTAAATTAATGATTAAATCGGTTTAAACTCGAATGTATTAAAAACGTAAAAATCTTGTAGGAAGGAGTAAAGGCGTATAACAGCTTGTTAACATTTTGCAAATATCTGTATAACAAATGCTTAGGATATAATAAAGATAATTTATTTTATTTAATTAACACAACACTATACGTAAAATTCTTACTTAAAATAAAAACAATGCAGCCTAATGTAACTTTGGCCTTTTTTCTAACCCTTATTTACCTTTTAGAATTATCTATTAATGAAATCACATTTCAGGAGCAATAGGAAGTCTACCTTCTTTAATGGCTTCCAGCATTTGATTATAATCGGCTTCATTTTGATCGGCATACAGTATTGAAAACTTGGCAATAGCATTTGCTAATTCATTTCCTTTTCCGATATAGCCCGACAGTAACGACGGATCTCCTGAGCGCGCATGAGCTCTTGCCAGCGCCCATCCGCAGGCTTTTGCATAATCAATCATGTTTTCAGCTTTCATGATCTCAAGAACAGGTTTTACTTTTACGTCCCGCAGCTGTCTGATGTAAAAAAACCGATTATCGTCGTCATTCGCCCATCCTAAAAACATATCCGAGGCCGACTGCATTAATTTTTGACCAATTACAATTCGTTCTCCCTGATGGAAATATTTTGATTTATTCTTCAAATGAGCTTCTAAAACACTTTTTCGTGCTTCTTTAAACTGCAGAAAAATAGGTTCGCCGGTTGCCGACATCAACAGACTAATACCGCACATTGTTCCTACACTTCCTACGCCCACCACCTTGATCGCAACATCATGAAGTTTGTATCGGCTCAAGAGTACTTTTTTATCATCTGGCAGGGATTCCATATACTGCCTATGGGCTTTTTCTGCTGCTTTCAAAACCATTTTTTCTTCTCTTAGTGTTGGATGATAGATCAATGGCGGATCCTCTTTTATTCTCGCACGCGGTCCTTCTTGATACGTCATCTTGGCAAACTCTTTTTCGTGAGCGGTATGTTCAGATGCTTTTTTTATTCTTTTCTGATGAAATTTTTTAATTTCTTCGTCTTCTCCCATTTCAATCAACGCTGCCAGATCAATATCGGCATACCAGATCTGCAATGCCGATAACTGGCTGTAATCGGACATATGTCTTTTATAACTATCTGCAGCGTGCCAGGCAAATTCTTTACAATTCTTATCCGAAAATTTTCTCCATCTTCCTGCAATGGCAAAACTTGCAGCGAGCCTTTTCAAATCCCATTCCCAAGGCCCAGGATAAGTTTCGTCAAAATCATTGATATCAAAAACCAGCTTGCGTTCTGGTGTTGCAAAACCTCCAAAATTCATTAAATGACAATCACCGCAAAGCTGTAAATGAATGCCCGAATCTGGTGTTTCTGCCAAATCGGCGGCCATAATGGCGGCTGCGCCTCTAAAAAAGGCAAAAGGCGATTCCATCATTCTTGCATATCGTATTGGCAATAAAGTTTCTATTCTCCCTGCACTGCTTTCGATCAAAATACGAACCGGATCTATCCGGTTTTCTGATGGTGACCATTCCTGATGAGCAGAACGCGGCGTTACTTTTCTAATCTCCGTTCCTTTTATAAAGCGTTCTGCTTTTGAAGAAACGGGATCAAATGAAGTGTCGCTGCTATTTTCGAATTCTTTAGCCATCAAACAAATATTATTTCACTTCCTTGATATCATCCATTTTCCAACTCTTGTCAAAGTAAGCTGCAGTTGGTCCGTAAAAACGCATGTACGTAAACCAGTGTTTTCCCGGTAAAGTCTGCACCCAGTTTTTCTCTTTTCCTGCTGGAGCTTTTGGTCCAAAATACAAATCGACAGAACCATCCGCATTTTTTATAAGATCCTTACGGGAAGATAAATCAGCATTTTTCTGCGGATTATCGATCAGACAACGTGTTGCTGTATCATAAATCGTAATCGACCAGAAGTTTACTGCCGGAGGATTTGCAGGAACATTCAACGTATAATTTTTACCGCCGTCCAGCCAGTTTCCTTCGCTGTCATAGTAAGATCCTAAGTACGCCTGACCTACATTTGGTATTTTGGTAATCATGGCTTTTGAGTATGTAACGGCTTCGTAGAAATAAGAAGTTCTTTCGAAGAATTCATCGTAGTTATCAGCATGTTGCGACGGATCTTTGATAATCATGACATAATCCCATTTTTTATCCGGCCAGTGTTTTACATCTGCAAAACGTTTGTTGAAAGAATTTGCCATGGCCATTTGCTGTCCTTTTGCAGCAGCGGAAATTAAAATTTTCTTCTGGCGTTCGTCCGGAGCAAAAGGTTTTCCTTTTTCGATACCCAGATTTCTAAGCCATGCCATAAAAAAACGATCACGCTCTTCTACTGGTTCATTTTGTAAAATAGCATGAAGACGTTCCCAATAGGCAATTCCTGTTGGCTGAATTCCGTACCATTTTTTTCCTGCTGGCGGACTAACGACTTTTGTTGGTGTTGGGTTCGCTCGTTTATCGTACGGATAAATTTTTACTTGTTTTACTAAAATTTCCGTTGCTTTTGGGTCTGGATCTAAAGCCCTGAATCCGAAAAACATATTTACGGTTGTACACGGAACTATAAAATATCCTGCTGGTTTAAAATCTTTCATTGTTGGCGGAACCAAAATATATTTTCCTCCTTTTCCTTTATCGGGTCCCATTTCTCCAATAACTGCCTGCTCACGCTGCCAGAAATCGCCCAATCCCCCGGCAGTATGTCCGGCAGGCATTTCAATAACAGTTGGTCCGTTTGCAGCAAGATCAATAAAAGACATGATATAAGGCGTTGTAGCATTTCCGGTCAGAATTCCTAAACGATCATTATATGTATTATAAAAAACAAGATCATTACTGGTTGCATTAAATGTTTTGTAATGAATTTGCTGCCATTCGGCGAAAGCCACAATTGGCAATCCCCATAAATAACATTGCGTTGCCTGCTGGAAATCCATTTCGTCAAATAATGCCGGAATCGATTCTTTTGAAGGCAGTTCGCCATCCATTTTAATTGAAGTTCCAAATTCAGAAGCTACAACTGTTGTGCTGTCTGAAGGTAAGGTTTCATTTATGGTGGTCTTTTTTTCGCATCCGACACTTAAAATCAACGAAGAAACTGCTAAAATTACAAGGCATTTATTTTTCATGAGATTTGTTTTTGAAGTTGGTATGGTAATTATTTCTTTTCTTCAATTGGAGCCGGAAACCATTGTCCGTCAAGAACTGGTTTTTTAGAAACATACATCCTGAAGGTTAACGCAAAACCTTTTCCTGCAGGAGTTGGCAGCCAATTACTTTCTATTGCCTCTTTAGGCAACGAAGAAGCCAGCCAAATGCTCAATGATCCGTCAGGGTTTTTCTTTAAACCCGAAACATTATTAAGATTATATCTTTTTAATTTATTGTCGACTACTCTGTAATCCGGAACGCTATATAAGGTCACAGACCAAAATGCATTGACTACAGAATCCGGAAGTGCCTCTTTAGGAAACTTGATTTCATAAACTTTATCTCCATTCAATAATTGTTTATTACTGTCTGTTAGTCCAACAAAATAAATGGCTTCTTCTACTCTGTTTGCCCACAAACCTCCGTAATTGATAATGTCCCGGGCCAATATATCATCACCAAAATTTCCTGCCGCATACGATACTGACCATCCGCCTTTTTGAGTTCCAAAACCTTTCGCTCCGGCTAAGAATGCCGGAATTGCTTTGGTTTTAACTACTTCATCAATGTGAGCTTTTGCCTTATCATTTGTTTTAGCATATTCGCTAATTGCTTTTGCTTTTTCCTGATATTCTTTTGCTTTAGGCATTGCATCCGGATAAGAATTCAATACATCTTCGACTTTGTCAAATATTTCACCACCAATTGGTGCTTTCGGAGTAAATTCAGGAATGGCAATTGGAGCTGCAATTTTAATTCCGTCCGGTACATTAAAAGTAAATTGTTCCTGAAGTTTTTTGGCAACAGCCGAAGTTCCTTTTAATTCTACACGAGCCAGCATTTTTACTTTTTCTGATGGTAATTCGATTTTTACTGCGCCCGCAGGAATTGTAGGATTTGATCCTTTTAATACCAAAGCAAATTTTCCGTAAGGTGTTTTAGGAAAATTACGTTCGTTGATATTCACGATTACTTCTCCCCAACCGTCTAATAATTGTGCAGTATAATAACGTCCTTCAATTTTAGGAACATTCAAAATAACAGCATGAGCAGCATCAACGGCAATCCAGGCTTCAAGGTAAGCCACGTCTAAATTTGGATTTACAAATTGTGCTGATCCCAGCGGATTGTATTTGATTTTGTTATAGCCTACTTTTTCTACATTGATATCATGATTTTCCTGCTGGATTACCAAATATCTTGCATACAAATAAATATAGGCATCCACAATATCCTGATCTGTTGGGGTTGCATTATTTTCAGTATTGGAAGTGGCAGCATCTGTAGTTGATGTTTCTTTTTTACAACTAATAAACAGAAATATTACCACTACTATAAGAAGTGATTTTTTCATGAAATTGATTTTAAAATTTGGAAATAACTTACGAACCTGGAAATACAAATGCCACCACGGCTCTTAATCCCCAATCGGGTCTTATTTCATGATGCCCGACAATCGGAATTAACGGCATAACAGCAAACTGCACTACCTGATCTCCTAATTTGGTTACGGCTCCAATTGATGGATTTAAGGAAATTAAGGTTGTATTGGCTTCCCAGTTTTGAGTAATTTCAGCATTAACGCCTAAACTTGCGCCGCTTTTGTAACTGTGCGAAAGAAAGATTTGTGTATAAAAACTATTAAAATCGGCCCGATCTTCATTTCCTGCAACAGACCAAATTTGATTGGCTATAAAACCAACGGAAAGTCCTTTGCCTTGGTGCATTACCAATACGCTTGGACCTACACCAAATTTTTCTGTTCCTAAGAATTTCTCTGTGGCTGTGGGAACCAAAAATGCAGGCCCAAATCCGAAAATAATTCCTTTTGTTTTAGGCGCAAAAAAGGCCGTAACGGTTGCATCGCTTAAACCAAATTCGTGTGTGTTCTCACCAGTAATATCTTGTTGATCAACCACTGGTAAAATGTAACGCGTAATTAAGTTTAAATTATCACTTAATTTAAATGGAATTACAGGCTGTATGTTTAAAGTATATTTTGATCCGTTAAAAGGTCCAATGCCATAACTAAGATTATTTTGCAGCGGTACGCTTATTAAACTCGCTACCGGATTGGCTAATTTATCTGCTAATTCCTGAGCACTTGAGCCGGCTTTTGCAGGTTCTTCTTGTGCAAATACAACGAAATTTACAAGAGTAAATACTGCCGTCAAGAATAATTTGGTACTGTTTGCTAATACATATTTCATAATCGGAGACTTTAAAGGATTTTGTAATCGTTCTCAGAAAATCAAAATGAAACAGCTTTCAACCTTAAAAGCTGTTTCATTTTACTTCTCACTAATTCAAATTATTGGTCTGGAAATATCTTTTTCCAGTCGTCTTTCATACTTATTACGTGATACTTATATTTAGCAGCAGTACTTAGTGATAAATTGTCTTTTTCCTGATAATTATACTCTCTAATAGAATCATTGTGATTAACAATCATTTGAAAAGAAGGGTATTTACTTCCTTGAGAATATCGCAGCATGGCAAGATCTCCAGCGCCGCCTTCATTTCCGCAGGCAAAAACAGGTCTTTGTCCTATATGTAATTGGATCCCGACTGGTTTACCTATTTTATCATCCAAAAGATCTAAGGCAGGTTCTCTCACTATGTTATTGGAGGCATCATCAAATTTATATTTGAAAGAAGTCCCTACAACCTGATATTTTGGAATTCCGTAGAAATCTTGAGAAATAGATCGTACTAACTCTACAGTTCCTCCCGTTACAATAAACGTTTTAAAACCATTCGCACGAAGGTAATTCAGTAATTCTAACTGAGGCTGATACCGTATTTGTTTAATTGGAACATTTTTACCTGGATATTTGGCTCCTGCAAAAAACTCTTTGGCCGATGCTTCAAAATCGGCTTCGGTCATGCCGGTATGCGTTGCAGCAACTAATTCGATAAGTGCTTTATCACCGCCTTTTTCAAAGAAGGATTTGTCTTTTTCTACAACGGCTTTAAAAGGCTGTTTCTGTGCCAATGCGGGATTTGCTTCTACCATTTTTTTAACTCGGTAAAAAGCAAATAGTTCCTGAACATAGGGTTTTTCTGCCCACAAAGTTCCATCGTTGTCAAAAGTGGCAATTCTATCCTCTACAGGTATAAAATCGGGGCTTCCTTTTTTGGTAACCTTAGTAACATAATCAACAATTTCTTTTTTCAACGGAGTATCATTCCAGCTTGGCAGCGGATCTCCGCTTGCTGCAACTGTCGCAGTAGTATCATTAGGATCCGCAGTAGTTACGGTATCAGACTTTTTGCATGAAACCAGTAACAATAAAAATAAAGGCAATATATATATCTTTTTATACATAATCTTGATTTTTAAGTTATTGAAAGCCTGAGTCACATGATGACTCAGGCTTTATCTTTCCTAATTTTATTTTTTATTTTTTCTTTGAAGCTTGCATATCTCCTTTTATTGTTTTTTGCAGTTTTATTCCATCTAATGTTTCTTCCATAATAGTAAGAGGAGAGAAACTTGGCGGTATAGATCTTGGTGGATATTCTTTGAAAGTTTCGGCAAATGTTGCTACTTCCGCAATAAACTCATATCCATAATACACATGGTTCAAAATCCAATCCCAATAGGTGTTTGAAGTAAAGTCTGCTCTTTCATATGGATCCTGGTACAGATTATACATTTTTTGCAGACGCAGTTTAGTAAATGGTTCTCCCCAAAGTGCCAATGTTCCCGGAGAACGCTGCTCAGCAAAAACTGATTTATAATCTCCTTTTCGCATTGCTACAAGCAAACCATCATCATCCGAATAAAAGAATTTATCTCTGGCACTGTTTGGACTTGCTCCTGTTAAATAGGCAGACTGATCAAATCCGTCCAAGTGTACTTTATAGTTAATTCCATTTGCTTTATATCCTGTAAGCAGTTTTTTTGTCAAATCTGGTTCTCCTGCAATTGATGCTAAGGTCGGCATCCAGTCATTGTGAGCTACTATTTGATCACTAATTTGTCCTGGTTTAATGTGCCCCGGCCAGCGTACAAGACATGGTACACGGAAAGCTCCTTCCCAGTTAGTATCTTTTTCAGAACGGAATGGCGTCATTGCCGCATCTGGCCAGCTGTTCATGTGAGGTCCGTTATCAGAAGAATAGACCACGATTGTATTATCAGCAATTCCTAAATCGTCTAATGCTTTTAATAGTTCTCCAACCGTCATATCATGTTCGATCATACCGTCAATATACTCGCTGTCGCCATGTTTAAATTTACCTCTGTGTTCTGCTCTAACATGTGTACGCAAGTGCATACGGGTTGCGTTGTACCATACAAAGAAAGGTTTTCCGGCAGCATTTTGTCTTTTGATATAATCAATTGCTGCTGCAGATGTTTCGTCGTCGATAGTTTCCATTCTTTTTTTGGTAAGAGGACCTGTATCTTCAATTCTTTGTTTTCCAATTTTTCCAAAACGAGGATCAACAGTACCATCATCTGTACTTGTGGCAGTACATTTTAAAACTCCTCTTGGTCCAAATTTGTTAAAGAAAGCTGGATCTTTAGGATAATCTGCCAGTTCTGGTTCTTCTGAAGCATTTAAGTGGTATAAACTTCCAAAATATTCGTCAAAACCGTTTACTGTCGGCAGGTTTTCATTACGGTCACCCACGTGGTTTTTACCAAATTGTCCTGTAGCATAGCCGAGATTTTTCATGATACCGCCAATAGAAGGATCCAACTGATTCATTCCCATAGGTGCACCTGGAAATCCTACTTTGGTTAAACCAGTTCGAATACCCTGCTGTCCTGTTAAAAATGCAGCACGTCCAGCAGTACAGCTTTGTTCTCCATAATAATGTAAAAACTTTATTCCCTCATTACCTATACGGTCAATATTAGGAGTTTGATACCCCATTAAACCATTACTGTAAGAACTAATATTACTAATACCTATATCATCTCCCCAAATAATAAGAATGTTAGGTTTTTTGCCTTGTGCTGACGTAGTAAATACTGTAAAACACATTAATGCAAATAAAGGAACTGCATTAATAAACTTTCGCTTTAATTTAATTTGTTTCATGATAAAAAAATTCGTTAATAATTTCTTGTCTTGTATGAGTGAAGTATTCAAATAAAAAGCAGGGTAATATGCAATTGGATTCAACTTATTTGTTGCAATTTAACAGCCGTTTCAAATTCATTTAATCTTGAAAATCTGCAACAATTTTTTTTTAACTTTTTATTAAGCTTCTCAAAATTAACTAATTATTGAGCGAACAATCGTATTTATCAGGGATGACATTGTTTCATTTTATAAAATGAAACAAGAAAAATGGAGAATTTGCACCAAAGTGTTTCATCTTGCAAAATGAAACACTTAAAAAATACTGAAAATGAATATATTACAGAAATTAACCCTGAATCAAATAGCAGTAATAAATTTTGAAAACAGGAAAATGAACACACTTCTCTTCCAAAAGCTTCGAAAATGGAACAGCGAAATAGTTTTTCGATTAAAAAAATGACGCAAAAAATAGTAAAAAACTGTAGGAAAGGATTTAATGCAAAACTTTTCTGTAGATTACGCTTACAAAAAATGGCAGATGCATTTTAAAATTTTGGTTTTAGATAACAAAAAAGCCATTTACAGATTGTAAATGGCTTTAAGATTTTGGGTAATAATAGACTATTCGATTTCAGAAACTCTCATAGTGTTTACCATTCCTTTATCTTTAATTGGCATTGCTGCAAGATTGATTAAATAATCTCCTTTTGTAGCATACCCTTTTTCAATTGCAATTTTGTTTACATCTGTTACAGTATCGTCTGTACTTTCGTCATTATCATAATAGAAAGATTTAACTCCCCAAAGTAAATTAAGCTGTGTTAAAATTCTTCTGTTTGAAGTAAATACTAAAATATGTGCCGATGATGGTCTCCAAGCAGAAATTTGAAAAGCTGTATAACCGCTGTTTGTTAAAGTACAAATTGCTTTTGCTTCGATTTCATTAGCCAATAAAGCGGCTTGGTGACAAACTGTTTTAGTTACAAAACGTTTTGTTTTAATCTGTGGTGTATTTTGAGGCACCTGAATAAGCGGAGAATTTTCTACAGCTTCACAGATTTGCGCCATTCTCTGAATTACTTGTACTGGATAATTTCCTGTAGCAGTTTCTCCAGATAACATTACAGCATCAGCACCATCCATTACAGAGTTTGCAACGTCGTTTACTTCAGCTCTAGTTGGAGTTAAACTTGTGATCATTGTTTCCATCATTTGTGTAGCAACGATAACTGGAATTCTAGCTGTTTTTGCTCTGCGGATCAAGTCTTTTTGAACCAACGGCACTTCGTGAGCAGGAAGTTCAACTCCAAGATCTCCACGAGCAACCATTAAACCATCGCAATAAGCTACAATTTTATCCATGTTCTCAAGAGCTTCAGGCATTTCAATTTTAGCAATAATTGGAATTTTAACGTCAGAATGCTTCGCGATTAATTCTTGTAAATCTTGTAAATCACGTGGTGTTTTAACAAAAGAAAGTGCGATCCAGTCTACTTTTTGCTCCACAGCAAAAATTGCATCAGCAATATCTTTTTCAGTTAAAGCAGGCAAAGAGATTTTGGTGTTTGGTAAATTAACTCCTTTTTTAGATTTTAATTCACCGCCTTGAATAACTTTTGCAACAACTTCTGTTTTTTTATCCGTAGAAACAATTTCAAAAATTAATTTCCCATCGTCAAGCAAAATACGCTCTCCTGGATTTACATCATTTGGGAAATTTTGATACTTCATGAATACTTTTTGAGCATTCCCGATAATATCTTCTGCAGTAGTAAAAGTAATTTCGTCTCCATCGTGTACAACAGTACCTTCTTCCATTACACCAACTCTAAGTTTTGGTCCTTGCAAATCTCCTAAAATTGCTGTAGTGTAACCAAACTCTTCATTTAGACCTCTAATAATGTCTATCTTTTCTTTTACTCCTTCGTAATCTGCATGCGAAAAATTGATTCTAAACACATTAACCCCTGCATCGATCATATCTTTGATAATCTCTCTTGTACTACATGCGGGACCAAGTGTAGCAACAATTTTGGTTTTCTTGTTTGTTAGCATTTTTTTTAAAAAATTAGATTGTTTTTTGATTTTATTTTGTCTGTATCAACGGTATAAATAGCCGCAATACTTTCTATGGTATTTAATTGTTGTTGAATTTCTGAAAAATTTAGCGCCTCTTCGCTATTGTCTATTTTCAGGAAAAAATCGACTTTTTTAAATTCAGGAAGTAAATGAATTGTTGTAGAAACCTCACTTGTTTCGTTAGAAAACAAATTCTGGAAATCATTTGTACTCACAGAAATGATTTCATTTTTATTCTGAATTAAATTCCATGAAACAGCTTTTTCAGAATCATAATAATAAAATCTCGAAAAATTTGCTTCGCCTTCCTTAGTCTGAGCATGAATCTCGTGTTTGCTCTTACTTAAGTTTATCGGAAGGTTTTTATTGATAAAATAGGCCAGTCTATAATCTTCTAATGAAGTATGGATTGCCATTAAATAATAATCAATTTCGTCAAATTCGTCTAAATCCAATCTATGAATAGCCATGTCATGAAAAATCAAGTTGTAAATATACTATTTCTAACGGAGCTTAAATAGTTAAGACGGAGTTGTTTTTGTTAAATTATAAACGAAAACGATATAGCCTTGTGATACTTACAACATTTTTGCAGCTATTTCTTGTCAATTTTTTCTTGAAATGCAAAATAAGCTCTTTGCGAAGCTTTTTCTTCGGCTTTCTTTTTTGAAGTTGCTCTTGCTCTTGCAACCACTTTGTCATCAATACTTAATTTAACACCAAATAATCGCTGCCCGTCAATCCCGTTATCTTCAAAAATATCGTAATGAAAAACTCTTTTTTCTTTCTGACACCATTCGATAACCAGACTTTTATAACTAATAACTTTTCCTTCCAGACGTGCGATGTCGACATAAGGTGTTATTACTCTTTTTTGAATAAATCTCTCACAGAAGGCATATCCTTTATCCAGATAAATTGCGCCTACTAATGATTCAAAAATATTCCCATGAATATTTTCTCCAAAATGCTGAATCGGCACTTTGCTCTCTACAAACTGAACGAGATTTAAATCTTTGCCCAATTCATTTAAATGTTCACGGCTCACAATTTTAGAACGCATTTTGGTCAAATAACCTTCATCGCCATTAGGTGCTTTGTTAAACAAATGTGCAGCAATAACGGCACTTAACATCGCATCTCCTAAAAACTCTAAACGCTCATAATTGATTGGATGCCCTGCTTCGTCAATTTTATTGGAAGATCTATGCGTGAATGCTTTCCTGTAAAAATCTATATTAACCGGCTGAAAACCAAGAATTTTCTGAATAGTGCCAAAAAAAATCCCGTCTTCTAGAGAACGGGATTTAGAAAATATTTTTTTGATAAAATTCATACGCACGAATTAATCAGCTAATTTTTTAAATAATACACACGCATTATGTCCACCAAAACCAAAAGTGTTACTCATTGCTACATTTACTTCTCTTTTCTGTGCTTTATTCAAAGTCAGATTAAGAGATGGATCAATGTTTTCATCAACTACACTATGGTTAATCGTTGGAGGAACAATACCGTGCTTCATTGCTAAAATAGAAGCAATTGCTTCAATAGCTCCAGCTGCACCAAGTAAGTGACCTGTCATTGATTTTGTAGAGTTAATGTTTAAATTTTTAGCATGCTCTCCAAATACAGCACTGATTGCTTTAAGTTCTGCAACGTCTCCAAGAGGAGTCGAAGTTCCGTGAGTATTGATGTGATCAATATCTTCTGGGTTCATTCCAGCATCTCTTAGTGTATTTTGCATTACAGCAATAACACCAATACCTTCTGGATGCGGTGCTGTTAAGTGATAAGCATCAGAAGACATTCCGCCTCCGCCAACTTCACAGTAAATTTTTGCACCTCTTGCTTTAGCATGTTCGTAATCCTCCAAAACCAATGCTCCTGCTCCCTCTCCTAATACAAAACCATCTCTGGTAGCATCAAAAGGTCTTGAAGCCGTTTCTGGACTTTCGTTTCTTGTAGATAAAGCGTGCATTGAGCTAAAACCTCCCATACCTGCAATCGTAACTGCTGCTTCAGAACCACCTGATACAATGACATCACACATTCCTAAACGGATATAGTTGAAAGCATCGATTAATGCATTTGCAGAAGAAGCACATGCAGAAACAGTAGTATAATTTGGCCCCATGTAACCATTACGCATCGAAATGTGTGCTGGTGCAATGTCGGCAATCATTTTAGGAATAAAAAACGGATTGAATTTTGGTGTTCCGTCTCCCTTCGCATAATACATTACTTCATCTTGAAAAGTTTCTAAACCTCCAATTCCAGCTCCCCAGATAACACCAACTCTTTGTTTGTTTACGTTATCATTTGTAATTCCGGCATCTTTAATTGCCTCATCACTAGCAGCAATAGCATATTGAGCGAATTTATCTAATCTACGAGATTCCTTGCGATCCATGTAATCTTCAATATTGAAGTTTTTTACTTCGCAGGCAAATTTCGTTTTATGCTTTTCTGTATCGTAATATGTGATCGGAGCGGCTCCGCTAACCCCATTCACAAGTGCATCCCAATATTCTTGGATATTATTCCCAATAGGAGTAAGTGCACCTAATCCTGTTACCACAACTCGCCTTAATGCCATAAATTTGTATTTTGTATCTTTAAACAAATAAAACCCATGCTTTCTTAATTTATTGTTACTTAAGAGCCATGGGCATTACAATATAAATATATCTTTTTTGATTGAAAATCAATCGAAATTTAAATTTTAAAAAAATAATAACACCCGATTTCGTTACTACGAAAATCGGGTGTGGTATTATTATTTTTTAGCTTCCTCGATATAAGAAATAGCTTGACCTACAGTAGCAATGTTTTCTGCTTGATCGTCTGGAATTTGAATGTCAAATTCTTTTTCGAATTCCATAATAAGCTCAACAGTGTCTAATGAGTCAGCTCCCAAATCATTAGTGAAGCTTGCTTCTGTTACAACTTCGTTTTCGTCAACACCTAATTTGTCTACGATAATCGCTTTTACTCTTGATGCAATGTCTGACATAATCTTTAATTTTAGAATTTAATTTGTTGGCAAAAATAAAAAACTTTATTTTAAAACCATGATTTAGTTTATAAATGTGATACTAATTTATAAAATTAATTTCAAGAAAGGTCTTTTAAAGCTATTTATTTTCGAATTTTATTCCGTTTTTTGCACTCTCAAAACACACAACTTTATGAAAAAAATTATCGTTTTTGCTTCAGGATCAGGAAGTAATGCAGAAAACATTATAAAATATTTTTCGAAAACAGAAATCGCAAAAGTCGTTTCTGTTTTTACAAATAATGCTTCTGCAAAAGTGATCGAAAGAGCAAAAAATCATCAAATTCCTGTCGAAATCTTCTCAAAAAACGATCTTTTAGAGAGAAACGTACTACATAAAGTAGTAGAAATCGACCCGGATTTGATAATTTTGGCTGGCTTCTTGCTGAAATTCCCAGAAAACATCATTGAGAAATATCCACACAAAATAATTAATATTCATCCAGCTCTTTTACCTAATTATGGAGGTAAAGGAATGTACGGAATGCATATCCACAGGGCAATCGTAAATAATAAAGAGAAAGAAACCGGAATCTCTATTCATTATGTAAACGAACATTATGATGAAGGGGCTATTATCTTTCAGGCAAATGTAGCTTTGACGGATGAAGATACTCCAGAAACGGTTGCAGAGAAAATTCACGAATTAGAACAAAAACACTTTCCGGAAATCATTCATAAAATATTGGAAGAATAAAATCAAATTCAAAAATCAATTACAATTACAAAAATCAATTTTAGATCACTCTGAAATCTAAAATCTGAAATCTAAAATTAAATGAATCACGAAGTACATATATATACAGACGGCGCTGCAAAAGGAAATCCCGGTAACGGCGGTTATGGCGTTGTAATGGAGCTGGTGGGTACGCCGCATAAAAAAGAATTTTACGAAGGTTTTCGTCTTACTACAAATAACAGAATGGAACTTCTTGCTGTAATTGTAGGTCTTGAAAAACTAAAAAATCCAAACATGAAAGTGCTGGTTATCTCGGATTCTAAATATGTTGTTGATTCTGTCGAAAAAAAATGGGTCTTTGGCTGGGAGAAAAAAGGATATACCGGCAAAAAAAATCCCGATCTATGGAAACGCTTTTTAATTGTTTACCGAAAACATCAAGTCAATTTTAAATGGATAAAAGGCCACAACAATCATCCGCAAAACGAGCGCTGTGATCAATTGGCTGTAATGGCATCTTTGCAGCCCAAACTTTCGGTTGATGTTTACTACGAAACCATTGGATCTAAAGAATAAAAAAACGCATCAAATTTGATGCGTTTTTTGTACTAACTTAAATTTTACTCAACTGTTTATTCTTTATCTAAATCTTTGGCAGTTTTAAATCCTGTCAAAAGTCCGATACCGGCCATTATAAAAATTATTGAAGGATAAACCGCTCCGTCATTCAGAGAAGTATAGGTTGTAATCAATAAGGCAATAAAAATCCCCACACCGCTTCCTATTAATAAGAATGCCAGATTTACCACAAAGATTTTCCATGCCGGTACTCCCTTTCCTTTTCCCTGCATAAAGATACTGGCATCGACACCTTTTTCGATAAGCGCCAAACGCTCTCTGTTTCTAGTTGAATAAATTAAATAAACGATCCCGAAGATCATTAAAAAAAAGCTGATTGGAATTAAAATTTTTTCGTCCATGATGTTTTACGTTTTTAATTGATTGATATACCCATATGACGAGGGTTCTCAAATTCAGGTTACAAGTTTTTGTAAAAAATTTTAATTTTTAAATTCATTTTGAGGCATCGCAACCAAAAACAACTGATAATCAGTTAATTTTAAACTTGGTAGTTCTTTTAGAAACTCGATCTTTATCAAGTTTTAAAAATCTAAAGTTATTATTCCCATTTTTGTTATCGCGATGAAGGAGCACTAGAAAGTTGGAATTTGGAATTTAGAATTTTAAAAATTTGATTTTTTTGCTGCAACTTGTAACCTAAACAAACAAACTATCGTCCTATATAATATGAGTACAATAAATGATCAACATTATATCGATAAAGTTTTGCAAGGCGACACAAATGCGTTTGCAACACTTGTTGATCGTTATAAAGACATGATCTTTAGTTTAGCGCTCAAAATGGTTAAGAACCGGGAAGAGGCAGAAGAAGTTGCGCAAGATACTTTCATCAAGATCTACAGTTCGCTTTCTAAATTTAAGGGCGATTCTAAATTTTCGACTTGGATTTATAAAATCGCTTATAATACTTGTCTCGACCGCTTAAAGAAAAGCAAAAAAGAAGATTTAAACATTTCGATAGATGAATTTTCTTCTCATTTAATAAAAACAATGGACACTGCTTTGAGCGCTTTAGAAGAAAAAGAACGAAAGGAGACCATTCAAAAATGTTTAAATGCATTACCAAGTGACGAAAATTTCCTTTTGACTTTATTTTATTTTGATGATCAGAATTTAGAAGAAATCGGAAAAATCATGAATATATCGGCAAATAATGCCAAAGTAAAATTATTTAGAAGCAGACAAAAATTAGCCGTAATTTTGAGACAGCAGTTAGAACCAGAAATAATAGAAAGTTATGAACGAGAGCGATAAAAACATAGAACATCTTATTGACAAAATGATGGCTGAAGAAAAACTGCAGTCTCCATCAATAGATTTTACTTCAAAAATAATGGCTGAAGTTCTATTATTAGAAGAGAAAAAACTTAAAACATACAAACCTTTAATTTCTAAACCAGTCTGGATTTTCATCGGAACTGCGTTATTTGCTTTGGTAATTTATTTATCATTCTTTTCCGTTTCAGAAAACAATTTAGAAATTGGAAAAGCTTATACAGACAAAATTACAACTGCGTTTTCGGGAATTCATTTCTCTAAAAATATAATGTATGCTGTTTTAATTGTTCCTTTTATGATTTTGATTCAGATTGGAGTTTTGAAGAATTATTTTGATAAGAAGTATGAATTGTAAAATTGTTAAAAAAATTTAGTTTACCATTGATCTGTTTATTTGTCGTATTTTTACAGAGTTCATTAAATCTAAAAAAATGATACAGAAAACCATCACTCCCAAAGATAAAATTGTGAATCTTTCTTTTGAGATTCCAAAGAATTATGTTGGAAAAGCATTAAAAGTCTCAATTGATTTTGAAGATGAGAATGACCAAATTGAGAGCAATTTATCAGAAGAAGATTTGCTTAAATGGATAACAAATGCTGAAAAATCTCCAACAATGTCTCTAGAAAAGTTTAATGAAAAATGGGAAGAGAAAAAGCTGAAAATACAAAACAATATACGATAAATATATCTGAAAATTATTTTCAAACATTAGAAGAAATTGTTGATTATATTGCTTTCGAAAAAAAACAACCTTTAAACGCTATTAAAATTGGTAACGGAATAAACAAAGCAATGAATAAAATAATTCAAAATCCTTTGATTTATTCTCAATGTGAAAACTTGCCAACTAAAACTAAAATCTATAGGGAAGCCACTTATAAAACCTGGTTGATCATTTTTAAAGTTAAAAATAACCATATTACGATTCTTGGTGTTTTAAGTGGAAAAAGAAAAACTTCTTCATTCAGAAAGCTTATATAAAAATACTGATTTTCCAAAAATAAAACTTGCGATTTAAATCCAAAAAACATATTTTAAGCACTCCAATCAATCAAATATAATTTACTCATTTACAATACTTTTAGCCCCGCAATCGATATTATTTTTTTAAGAAAATTTTGAGAACCTAAACCGTTGCAATATTGTAACTTATAGAGTATCTTTGCACCCTAATTCGAAATTCATAAAATGAATAAACTATTGATTGTTGGAACAGTAGCTTTCGACGCGATTGAAACTCCTTTCGGAAAAACAGATAAAATATTAGGTGGTGCTGCAACGTATATTGGTTTATCTGCATCATTTTTTAACTTGCAATCGGCCATTGTTTCAGTAGTTGGCGACGATTTTCCTCAAGAACATTTAGATCTTTTAACTTCAAAAAATATTGATATCTCGGGTATCGAAATTGTAAAAGGAGGAAAAACCTTTTTCTGGAGCGGTTTATATCACAACGATTTAAATTCTAGAGACACTCTTGTAACTGAATTGAACGTTTTAGCTGATTTTCAGCCAAAAGTTCCTCAAAACTACAAAGATGCTGATGTTGTAATGTTAGGAAACTTACACCCATTAGTACAAAGCAGTGTTTTAGATCAAATGGAGAAAAAACCAAAATTAGTAGTTCTTGATACTATGAACTTTTGGATGGACTGCGCTCTTCCTGAATTATTAGATGTTATCAAACGTGTAGACGTTATTACAATCAATGATGAAGAAGCAAGACAATTATCAGGTGAATATTCATTAGTAAAAGCTGCTTCCAAAATCCAGGAATTGGGACCAAAATATGTGGTGATCAAAAAAGGAGAACACGGCGCACTTTTATTCCACAACAGAGAAGTATTTTTTGCACCAGCGTTACCTTTAGAAGATGTTTTTGATCCAACTGGAGCAGGAGACACTTTTGCAGGAGGATTTTCTGGATTTATTGCACAAAGCGAAAACATCTCGTTTGGCAATATGAAAAATGCAATTATTTACGGTTCAAATTTAGCGTCGTTCTGCGTAGAGAAATTTGGAACCGAAAGGATGGAAACATTAAGCAAAGCAGAAGTAGCGATTCGATTACAGCAATTTAAGTCGTTAACTCAGTTTGACATAGAAATATAATGCGCAAAAGCCTCGATAAAACGGGGCTTTTTTATTACGTTAATACACACAACTTACACAACACACAAAAAACAAAAACAATGAGCGACGCTTTAAAACACGAATGTGGTATAGCCTTAGTGAGACTACTAAAACCGCTTGAATATTATAAAGAAAAATACGGAACAGCGTTTTACGGAATTCAGAAAATGTACCTGATGATGGAAAAACAACACAACCGTGGACAAGACGGTGCTGGTTTTGCAAGTATTAAACTTGATGTAGAACCAGGACAGCGTTACATCAGCAGGGTTCGTTCAAATCATTCACAGCCTATACAGGATGTTTTTAAACAAATCAATGAACGCGTAAGTGAAGAACTAAAAGCGCATCCTGAACTGGGTGACAACATGAAAGAGCTGAAAGCGAATATTCCATATGTTGGAGAATTATTTTTAGGCCACGTTCGTTACGGAACTTTTGGAAAAAACAGCATCGAAAGTGTTCATCCGTTTTTACGTCAAAGTAACTGGATGCATCGTAACTTAATTTTGGCTGGAAACTTTAACATGACCAATGTTAAAGAACTTTTTGAAAACTTAGTTGAACTTGGACAGCATCCAAAAGAAATGGCGGATACTGTAACGGTAATGGAAAAAATCGGTCACTTTTTAGATAAAGAAGTAATGCAATTGTACCAAGACTGTAAAGCAGAAGGCTATTCTAAAAGAGAAGCTTCGCCGGTGATTGCAGAGCGCTTGGATATTGCTAAAATCTTAGGACGTTCGGCTAAAAATCTGGACGGAGGTTATGCAATGGCCGGATTATTAGGTCATGGAGACGCTTTTGTTTTTAGAGATCCTGCCGGAATTCGTCCAGCTTATTTCTATCAAGATGACGAAGTAGTAGTTGTTGCTTCTGAGAGACCTGTTATTCAAACTGTATTTAATGTTCCTTTTGAAAGTGTTCAAGAAATTGAACCTGGAAATGCATTGATTATCAAGAAAAACGGAAAAGTAACCATGGATCAAATCCTGGAACCAACCGTTAAAAAAGCGTGTTCTTTTGAAAGAATTTATTTCTCTAGAGGAAGTGATGCCGAAATCTATCAAGAACGTAAAGATTTAGGAAAACTAATCCTTCCTGCTGTTCTTAAAGCAATTGACAGCGATACAGACAACACTGTTTTCTCTTATATCCCGAATACAGCCGAAACTTCTTTTTATGGTTTGGTTGAAGCGGCTCAGGATTTCCTGAATCAGCGAAAAAACAATTACATTTTAGAAAATCGTAACACATTGACAACTGATTCTTTACAAGAATTATTATCGGTCAAGATCCGTACTGAAAAAGTAGCTATTAAAGATGCTAAACTTAGAACTTTCATCACAGAAGACAGCAGCCGTGACGACTTAGTTGCCCACGTCTACGATGTTACCTATGGCGTAATAAAACCAGAAGACAATTTGGTTATTATTGACGATAGTATTGTTCGCGGTACAACGTTAAAAATGAGCATCATCAAAATGATGGACCGCTTGAATCCAAAACGTATTGTTATTGTTTCTTCTGCACCACAGATTCGTTACCCAGATTGTTACGGAATCGACATGGCAAAACTTGAAGGCCTTGTAGCTTTTAGAGCTGCTTTGACTTTATTAAAAGAAAGAAACTTGTATCATATTGTAGATGAAGTTTATGCAAAATGTAAAGCACAAGAAAATTTTGCAGACAAAGATGTTGTAAACTATGTAACGGCTATTTACGATCAATTTACACAAGAAGAAGTTTCAGACAAAATTGCAGAGATGTTAAGCTCTCCAGAAATAAAAGCAGAGGTAAAAATCATTTTCCAAACAGTAGAAGATTTACACGTAGCCTGCCCTAAAAATTTAGGCGATTGGTACTTTACTGGAGACTACCCTACTCCAGGCGGAAATCGTGTCGTAAATCGCGCATTTATGAATTTCTACGAAGGAAAAGATGCCCGAGCTTATTAAAAAAGTATTAACAAAAGGTTAATTTGTGCATTTCATCGGTTTTTTTTGCCGTTCATCCTGTTTGTTTGGTAAAATTGAAATGCTGTAATACTTTTGAGAAACCATAACATTAGTAGGTTAAGTTTATGGTAGATTTGGGGCAAAAAGGGTGGAAGAAATTCCACCTTTTTTATTGGAATAAACTCAAGTATTTCTAAAACAGCCTCTTAAAATTCCATTTGTCGGATATACTTACCTTTCATCCAATTTTTTTTAAATATACACCTAACTGCTATACTTTTACTAAACCATAACATTAGTAGGTTAAGTTTATGGTAGATTTGGGGCAAAAAAGGCGGAAGAAATTCCGCCTTTTTTATTTTCTATTTTTAGGTTGCCCCTTTAGAAAATTGAACTACAAACAAAAAAATTTACTGCTTTATTTTTATATCTTCTAATTCTTGCAATACAGCACGCTACAATCCATTTATCGGATATACTTACCTTTTATCTAAAAAATTTTCGATATCCACTTAACTGCCATACATTTACTAAACCATAACATTAGTAGGTTAAGTTTATGGTAGATTTGGGGCAAAAAAGGCGGAAGAAATTCCGCCTTTTTTATTTTCTATTTTTAAGGAAAAAGAAAATAGGTTACAGAATGAAGAGTATAGACAAAATCAAAGACATAAAAAAAAGACGAGCACTTTAGGCACTCGTCTTTTTTCTATACTCTTTATTCTATTTTCTTCTTACTTGTCTAAAGCAAATCTTCTAGCTACTTCTGTCCAGTTAATTACACTAAAGAAAGCCTCAATATAATCTGGTCTTCTGTTTTGGTAGTTTAAGTAGTAAGCGTGCTCCCAAACATCCATTCCTAAGATTGGAGTTCCACCGTTACCAGCAACTTCCGGCATTAATGGATTGTCTTGATTTGGAGTACCTACAACTTCTAATTTTCCACCTTTTTGCACTGTCAACCAAGCCCATCCTGAACCAAATTGTGTTGCACCAGCTTTAGCGAATTTTGCTTTAAATTCTTCAAATGAACCAAAAGAAGATTCAATTGCAGCTAATAAATCTCCTGTTGGCAACCCGCCTCCGTTTGGAGCCATTACTGTCCAGAATAAGTTGTGGTTGTAAAAACCTCCACCATTGTTACGAACTGCCGCGTTAGATTTATCTAAGTTGATTAAGATATTTTCGATCGTTTTTCCTTCTAAATCTGTTCCTGCAATTGCAGCATTTAGATTTGTTGTGTATGCATTATGATGTTTTGTATGATGGATTTCCATTGTACGCGCATCAATATGTGGTTCTAGTGCATCATATGCATATGGTAACTGTGGTAATTCAAAAGCCATGGTATTAAATTTTTATGGTTTATAATAATTTATTCCAAATTTAGACATTTAACTTTGGAATAGAAAATACTATTTGCTTATAATTCGATTTAAATACTTGATAAATCAATTTTTTTAAGCCTAAATACTTAGAAATCTTTATTTTCCGTTAAAAGTTGTCATGGTATTTTCTAATCCCGCTGTTCCAAAAGTTCTGATAATTTCTGCAGAAATTTCGAAACGTTCCGGCAGTTTTGCTTCTTCTTCGGCGTTCCATTCTCCTAAGACATAATCTACTTGCTGGCCTTTTTTGAATTGATCACTGATTCCGAATCTATAACGGGTATAATTTTGTGTATTTAAAACCAGATTAATATTTTTTAATCCGTTATGACCGCCGTCGCTTCCTTTTGGTTTGATCCTAATAGTTCCAAATGAAAGATTCAAATCATCTGTGATAACCAAAATATTTTCTAATGGAATATTCTCTTTATCCATCCAATATTTTACTGCTTTACCACTTAGATTCATATAAGTGTTTGGTTTTAAAAGAAAAAAGGTTCTTCCTTTAAATTTATATTCTGCAAGAGATCCCAATTTTACGGTCTCAAAAGACAAACCTTCTTTTTTGGCCAAAAAATCCAAAATTTTAAATCCGATATTATGCCTGGTGTTTACGTATTCGGCTCCTATATTTCCTAATCCGACGATTAAATATTTTTTCATATTGTCTATGTTCTCTTCTTTTGCTGTTGATGAAAACAGTTTTGTGATCCATTTTATCATGCTTGCAAAAGTAAGATTAATTAGAGAATGTGGCAATTGGTAAATTAGATAATTTGTTTTAACCGCAAAGAATGGCATGCGGATGACGCGGATCTAAATAGATTTATACGGGGTTTTATTGACCAACACATTTTTTATTCACCTTTTTGTCAGACTGAGCGGAGTTGAAGTCCTGCAAAATGTTTCTGTGTAAATTGTGGAGCTTCGTACCAAGGCTTCGAGTTCACTCAGCATGACATATTTTATACTTACCATTCTTTGAAACTTTGAGCTTTTAAACTTTTTTCTAATAAAAACTAAATTTCTCGATAGCCCTGACAGAAGCGACATCCTTTTTCCTGCTCCTTTAGCAGGAAAAAGATATAGCGGATGGCAGGAACGTCACGTCTTGAAAAAACTATATATTGCTGCTTCCTAAATTTCCAATCATTCAATTGCTATAAGGCTTCGACTTCGCTCAGCCTGACATACTCTACCCTTCTTTGAACCTTTGTTCCTTTGTTCCTTTGTTCCTTTGTTCCTTTGTTCCTTTGTTCCTTTGAAACTTTTAAACAAAAAAAAAGCACCAACCTTTCGATTGATGCTTTTTGTATTGAGTTGAAAAAAATTATTTTTTCTTTCCTTTTGCAGGAGCTTTTGCAGCTTTTGCAGCTTCTTGAGCAGCTTTCATAGCAGCACGAGAGATTCTTACCTGAGCAACAACTGTGTTCTCTGGGTGCATAATTTTGTATTCTGGTTTACCAACTTTAGTAACATATAATTTGTTACCCATTTCAAGTGGTGTAATGTCAGCTTCAACAAAATCAGGAAGATCTTTAGGTAAAGCTTTAACTTTTAATTTACGAGTGTTTAAACGTAAAACACCACCTGCAAGAACACCTTTAGATGTACCAACAACTTTTACAGGAACTTCCATAGTGATTTCTTTGTCATCAAATAATTGGAAGAAATCAATGTGTAAAATTTTGTCTGATACTGGGTGAACTTGGATATCTTGCAAAATTGCATTGAATGATTTTCCTTTTCCAAGCTCAATCACAACTGTGTGTGCGTTTGGAGTGTAAACCAAGTTTTTGAACGCTGCAGCGTCTGCTGAGAAGTGTACTGCTTGATTTCCTCCGTATAACACGCAAGGAACCGCTCCAGCATTACGTAAGGCTTTAGTTGACACTTTGCCCACGCTTTCTCTTTCTGATCCTTTAATTGTAATCGATTTCATTGTAAAAAAATATAGTTATTAAATAAATATTCTTGTTTGTTTAAGCTTTAAGCAATAAGCTCTAGGCTTTTCAAAATGTAAAGCAATGCTTATGCCTTACATAATGAATTTTCCACTAATGGAATTGTTGTGGTGAACCATCTGCATAACCTCAGCAAATAGAGGCGCACAGCTTACCACTCTTATTTTCTTTGATTCTTTCTTTAACGGAATAGAATCTGTTACGATTAATTCTGTTAATTTAGAATTTTCAATTTTCTCGTACGCACCTCCAGATAATATGGCGTGTGTACAAATTGCTCTTACGCTTAGTGCTCCTTTTTCGATCATTAGGTCTGCAGCTTTCGCTAAAGTTCCTCCCGTATCGATCATGTCGTCTACTAAGATTACGTTACGGCCTTTTACTTCACCAATCAGCTCCATAGTATCGATAACGTTGGCTGCTTTTCTTTGTTTGTAACAGATTACTACATCTGATTGTAAAAACTTAGAATAAGCGTATGCTCTTTTTGAACCTCCCATATCTGGAGATGCAATTGTCAGGTTTTCTAATTTTAAACTTTCTACGTATGGTAAAAAGATTGTAGATGCAAATAAATGATCTACTGGTTTTTCAAAGAATCCTTGAATTTGGTCTGCATGCAGATCCATTGTCATAATTCTTGTTGCTCCGGCAGCAGTTAGTAAATTAGCTACCAACTTAGCTCCAATCGGAACTCTTGGCTTGTCTTTTCTATCCTGTCTTGCCCAGCCAAAATAAGGCATTACAGCTGTAATGTGTCTTGCTGATGCACGTTTTGCGGCATCAATCATCAACAACAATTCCATTAGATTATCTGCACTTGGAAAAGTAGAGCACACGATAAAAACGCGCAAACCTCTTATTGATTCTTCGTATGACGGCTGAAATTCTCCATCACTATACGTTGACATCGTTACTTTTCCTAACGGAATCCCGTAGTCTTTTGCAATTTTTTCTGCAAGATAAACACTTTGTGAACACGCAAAAATTTTAGCTTCTGGTTCTAGGTGCGACATTATAATTTGTTGTTTTGTAGTTAGTTGTGTGTGCGTCGTTTTAACGAGCTGCAAATTTATAAAATTTATTGAACACTGAAAGGAAAATTTTAAGTATTTTTATTAGAATTTTTAATTTTATTTTTTACATTTGCACCGTGTTAAAGGAATGAGCACAGAAATGAACTCATTCTATTGCGTTAAAGTATTTGATTTATCATTACTTTTTCGTCTGCTAAGCCCGGATGGCGGAATTGGTAGACGCGCTGGTCTCAAACACCTGTGGGAAACCGTGCCGGTTCGACTCCGGCTCCGGGTACAAAAACCTCTTCTTAACGGAAGAGGTTTTTTTGGTTTTATACGGTATCTTTCACCATATAAGTGATATAAGTTCATTTAATAGTTGATGCCTTTTTACCCAACGTTATATTTACTCATATAACTTATATGGTAAAAACATTAAGCACTCTCACAACTCGCCTCATGCAAAACGGGAAAATTGCACGAATTGGCAATAAAACATAATTGATTTGCTTTTGCATGCAGCTCTAATGCTAATTCTATTTGGTCTGAATTTGCAATTATAACTTTTGGTTTTAAACGAACTTCTGTAAAACAGCCACTTCCGTCTGCATTTACTTCCAACGTCGCTTCGGCATTATCTGAATATTCGAGAACTTCAATTCCGTTTTGAGAACAGACGTATAAATATGACATCATGTGACAGGAAACCAAACTACTCAACAACAAATCTTCGGGATTAAATAATGATGGATCGCCTTTAAAAGCTTTTGCTGCCGAGACTTCTAATATTGGTTTTCCTTCAATTTTAATTTGATGGTTTTTAGTAAATCTTGAAGCTGTTTCTTTTTGATTTTTGTTTGAAGCCCAATTTAGTGCTGCTTTGAATAGATGTTTCATTTTATTTTTTTTGCTCTTGCTAAGGTAAGTTTTATAAGTTGTAATTATTTAATCTCGCAAAGTCGCAGGGGCGCAAAGTTTGATACAACCTTGTCATTTCGACGAAGGAGAAATCTTCACAAGTAACTCCGCAACAATAATTCAACCTTTGTCGAGTTTCTCATGGAGATTTCTCCTTCGTCGAAATGACAAAAAACGAATAAATTCATGTAATTCGGGGCGAAACTTTCAATCATAAAAAAACCTCGAAAGCATTCACTTTCGAGGTTTTTCAGAGAATTAGAACTAACTAAACATTCTAACATAATTTATTTTTGAACTGAAAACTTAAAAGTAGTTTTCGTTTTATAATTTTCTCCCGGGTTTAAAACCGTTGTTGGGAAATTTTTCTGGTTTGGAGAATCCGGATAATGTTCTGTTTCCAGACAAAGTCCCGTTCTGTGAGCGTAGGTTTTTCCGTCGCGTGTTGGCAATGTCCCGTCAAGGAAATTACCCGAATAAAACTGAATTCCAGGCTCGTCTGTTGTCATTTCCAAAACTCTTCCGCTTGCGGCGTGATAGACTTTTGCAATGATGGTTTTTCCTTTTTCAGGGTTGTTCAACACCCAGCAGTGATCGTAACCTTTTCCTCTTTCTAATTGTTCGTTTTTCGCTTCGATGTCTTTTCCAATTAATTTTGATTTTCTGAAATCAAAAGGCGTATTGACAACATCGTCTAATTTCCCTGTCGGAATTAAAGTGGCATCAACCGGAACAATTTTATCTGCATTTAAAGTCAATTCATGATCTAAGATTGTTTTGGTAAAATCTCCAGATAAATTAAAATACGAATGCTGCGTTAAGTTAACCACCGTTTTCTTGTCTGTTGTTGCTTCATACAAAACTTCTAACTGATTATCGTTTGTTAATGTGTAGGTCACAAAAACTTTCAGATTTCCAGGATAACCTTCTTCTTTATCTTTACTTAAATATGATAATTTTAAAGAAGCCGTTTCACCAGATTTTACCTCATCGGCTTTCCAAACCACATTAAAAAATCCTTGCGGTCCACCGTGCAAAGCATTTGGCGCATTGTTTATCGCCAATTGATATTCTTTTTCATCTAAAGTGAATTTTCCTTTTGCAATTCGGTTTCCGTATCTTCCGATTAAAGCTCCGAAGAAAGGATTTTCTTTTTCATATTGAGCCAAAGAATTAAATCCGATAACAACATTTTCAGAAACTCCTTCTTTATTAGGCACTTTCAAATCTGTAATTCTGCCGCCAAAAGTGATGATGTCAACTTCCATCCCTTTTTGGTTTTTCAGTTTATAACTGTCTACTTTTTCGCCTTTAGCAGTTGTTCCATATTCTGATTTTTCGATTGTAACTACCGCTTTTTCATCAGCAGCAACCTTTTCTGTTTCTGCTTTCTTATCGCTTTTACATTGAACAGAAACTGCAGCCAGACTCAAAAGACTTAAACCGAAAACGCAACGTTTTAATACATTCATAAATGATAATTTTTGGTTTGTAAAAAGTTAAATGTTAGATGTGAAATGTTAGATGTGAAATTTAATCATTTTAAAAATGTAAAGATTACCTTTTTAAGTTTTTTCACATTTTACATCTTACAAATTACATTTTACTGCCTTTACAGGCCGTGTTGAAACAAATGATAGTATGCCTCATTTGCATTAATTTTATCTTTAAAGTCTCTTACAGTTGTTTTTTCGTCAATAACCAACAATTCAATTCCGGCAATGTCTGCGAAATCTTCCATGTATTCTGTTGTAAGTGATTGGCTGTAAACCGTGTGGTGCGCCCCGCCTGCCAAAATCCAAGCCGTTGCTGCGATATCAAGGTTTGGTTTACAATCCCATAAAACTCTTGCAACCGGTAATTTTGGCAATTCTGCCATCGGTTTAATAGCTTCCACTTCGTTTACAATTAAGCGGAAACGAGTTCCCATATCTACCAAAGAAACATTGATTGCATCTCCTGCAGGCGAATTAAATACCAAACGTGCAGGATCTTCTTTGCCGCCAATTCCTAACGGATGTACTTCACAAGAAGGTTTTCCGTCTGCAATAGATGGACAAATTTCTAACATGTGAGAACCTAAAACATACGATTTTTGCGGTGTGAAGTGGTACGTATAATCTTCCATAAAAGATGTTCCGCCTTCAAGTCCAATATTCATTACTTTTAAAGCTCTAACCATTGCAGCGGTTTTCCAGTCGCCTTCTCCTCCAAAACCATAGCCATCGGCCATTAATCTTTGTGTTGCGATTCCTGGTAATTGTTTCCAAGCTCCAAGGTTTTCAAATGTATCTGTAAAGGCTCCGAAACCACCTTCTTCAAGGAAAGCTCTTAAACCTAATTCAATTTTTGCTGCTTCAACCAAAGAACTTCGTTGTGCACCGCCTTCTTTTAAAGAATCGGTTAAAGTATAGGATTGTTCGTAAACGGCTAATAAATCGTTTAGTTCTTTTTCTGTTACTTTCTCAATATGTTTGGTTACATCTGAAGAATCGTATCCGTTTACCGAAACTCCAAAACGAATCTGCGCTTCTACTTTATCTCCTTCTGTAACGGCAACTTCACGCATATTGTCTCCAATACGAGCTACTTTTAGGTTTTGAAGTTCGTCCCATCCAAGAACCACTCTAGACCAGATTCCTAATTTTTTCTGAACTCTTTCGTCTTCCCAGTGTCCTACCACTACTTTACGTTTTTTACGCATTCTTGACATGATAAAACCAAATTCACGATCTCCGTGAGCAGATTGGTTTAAGTTCATGAAATCCATATCGATGCTTCCCCACGGAATTTCAGCATTGTATTGTGTATGCAAATGGCATAATGGTTTCTTTAAAATACTCAAACCGCCAATCCACATTTTTGCCGGAGAGAAAGTATGCATCCAGGCAATAATTCCGATACAGTTTTTAGCCGAATTGGCAGCCAAACAAACATCTAATATTTGAGAAGGAGATTTTACCACATCTTTGTAAACCACTTTTACAGGAATACTAGACGAAGCGTCTAATCCTTTTGCAATTATCTGAGAATGCTCTGCTACTTTTCTTAGTGTTTCTTCACCGTATAATTCCTGGCTTCCTACTACAAACCATACTTCTTTTTGAGAAATGTCTATCATTTTGTTATTTTGTTTCAAGTTTTCTTTGTTTCAGGTTTCAGGTTCTGAAATGCGGAAAATCTTATTGTTACGTTATTATTTTTATTTTGTTTTGTTTGTTTCGCGTTCCAAGTTTCACGTTCCAACAACTTGAAACCTGAAACAAAGAAAACCTGAAACAAAACTATCACTGTCCGTAGTACGAATCTTTTCCGTGTTTACGGTTGTAATGTTTCTTTATTAGTGAATCTTTTAATCTTGGTGCGTTTGGATTTATTTGCAAAGTCAGGTATGCCATTTCGGCAACAACTTCTAAAACTTTACTGTTGTAAACCGCTTTTGCTGCGTTTTTTCCCCACGCAAACGGACCGTGATTTCCAATTAAAACCATTTCTACTTCTTCGTAGGAAAGATTTTTTTCTTTGAAACAATCCAAAATCTGAATTCCGGTATTGTGCTCGTAATTTCCTTCGATTAAGTGATCTGCCATTGGCGGTGCACAAGGAATATCTGCCGTTAAATGATCGGCATGTGTAGTTCCAAAAATCGGAATATCCTGTTGCGATTGTGCCCAAGCCACCGAATATGTTGCGTGTGTATGTGCCACTCCTCCAATATTGGGCCAGTTTTTATACAAATATGCATGTGTTTTGGTGTCTGATGACGGACGCATAGTTCCTTCAATAATGTTATTATCAAAATCTACAATTACAATATCTTCCGGTTTTAAATCTTCGTAAGGAACGCCGCTTGGTTTAATGGCAAAAACACCATTTTCTCTGTCAACAGCGCTTACATTTCCAAATGTATAAACCACCAGATTCAATGCGTTTAACTGCATATTGGCTTCGTAACATTCTTGTTTTAAATCTTTATATTGAGAACTCATGCTGCGAAATTTTAAGATTTGGATCTGCAAAAGCACTTAATTGTTCATAAGCTAAAAGCAGTTTATGATACGCTTCTACTTTATCTGTTTGCGGGAAATATTCTCCGTCAAAATCGCTTCCTATTTTCTGACTTGCTTCGATTACGTTTGGATAAATTCCGGCTGCTACAGCTGCATAAATTGCCGCTCCTAAAGCTGGAGTTTGGTCTGAAGCTGCGATTTTAATTGGCTTGTTCAATACGTTAGCCAAAGTCTGCATGATAAAAGGAGATTTTCGGGCAACGCCGCCAATTCCGATTACGCTGTCAATTTTTACCCCTTCTTCTTCAAAGCGGTCTACGATTTTCTTCGCTCCAAAACAAATTGCGTTTACTAAAGCTTTAAAAATATGAGGTGCTTTTGTTCCTAAAGAAAGATTTGAAATCGCGCTTTTTAATTCCTGATTCGCATCTGGAGTTCTTCTTCCGTTGATCCAGTCTAAAGCAATTGGAAGACTTTCTGAAACTGGGATTTTCTCGGCTTCTTTAGTTAATTCCACAATTAATTTATCGCTGAATTCTTCTCTTAATTGTTCTTTTTGAGCATCATTTAAAAGAGATGAAGAATCTAATAAATGTTCTGTCGGCCACATCAATAATTCTTTGTACCAAGCCAACAAATCTCCAAAAGCAGATTGTCCGGCTTCAAGACCAATAAAACCCGGAATTACAGAACCATCAACTTGTCCGCAGATACCGCGAACGGTTTTTGTTCCCACTTCATCATAAGAACCAACCAGAATATCACAGGTTGAAGTTCCCATAACGCGAACTAAAGTATTCTCTTCGATCTTAGCTCCAACAGCTCCAGAATGTGCGTCGAAAGTTCCAACAGCCACAACTGTTTCTGTAGAAAGTCCTAAACGATCTGCCCATTCTTTACTTAAATTTCCTGCAGCTAAATCTGATGTATAGGTTTCATCATATAAATTACCGCGAAGCGAAGCTAAATACGGATGTAATTTTTCTAAAAATTCTACTGGAGGAAGTCCGTTCCAGTCTGCGTGCCACATGGCTTTGTGTCCCGCTGCGCAACGGCTTCTTTTGAAAGTTTTTAAATCTTTATCTTCAATTAATAGATAGGTCATCAAATCGCAGTGTTCCATCCAACTGTGCGCTGCATTTCTTACGGCTTCATCTTCTCTGGCGATGTGCAGGATTTTTGCCCAAAACCATTCTGATGAATAAATTCCTCCTACGTATTTGGTAACGTCTTCTCCGCCCCAGCTTACTGCCAGTTCGTTGATTTCGTTTGCTTCATTTATTGCTGTATGATCTTTCCACAAAACCATCATTGCATTTGGATTTTCTTCAAAACCTTTTGTCAAAGCCAATGGCGTACCGTCTTTGGTAACTGGAACTGGAGATGATCCTGTTGTATCAATGCAAATTCCTTTTATTAATGAAGGATCTACTTTACTTTCTTTTACAACATTTTGAATCGTAATTTCCAATCCTTCGATATGATCCAAAGGATGCTGGCGAAACTGATTTATAGCAGCATCACAATATTGCTTGTTTTTCCATCTTTTGTAATGAGAAACATTCGATGCCAGCTCCTGTCCATTCTCAGCATCTATAAGCACCGCGCGAACAGAATCTGTTCCGTAGTCCAATCCTATTACGTAATTTTTCATTTCTAAATTCATTGGTTAAATATTTGACAAATATAAAGATTATAATTTTATAAGTGTACAAAAAACACTTAATTGAAATTGCATAATTCATTTTTACTAAAAATGCATCAAAACAGCATTTTAGCTTTCAATCAAAAAATAAATGTTATTGATACATTTATAATGCTGCGATTATTTCATGGAAACTTAAACTTCAGTCTTTTTTCTGCCGCTCCCGACAGCGGCAGAACTTTATTATTTGCACCGCAGCGATTTATTTTCCTTCTAAAACTAAAACAGAAAAAGGCGGTATCGTAATTTCTAACTTTCCTTTCTTGTTTTCAAAACCTTTAAAAGCAACAGGAACAATTTTATCTGGATTTTCGAAAGAATTATACTCCTGAAGTTTTGACGCAGTAATTATACTTGCAGTATACTTTTGAGCACCAAGTGATGCGGTATCAATTTCTATTTTGTTTTTATTTACTGCATCAATATTTACTAAGGAAATATGAATCAATCCTTTTTGGTCTTTAGATACGGACATTGAAACTGCCGGAATTGTTTGTCCGTTAAAAATATACAATGGTGATGTAAATTCAATCGGAATCAATTTTGCATCCTGATGAACGCTGTACATTTTCATGACATGATAGGTTGGCGTTGTAATCATTTTGGCTTTGTCTGTTAAAATTACTGCCTGCAGAACATTTACACATTGTGCCAGATTGGCCATTTTAACCCTGTCTGCATGATTGTTAAAAATATTCAGTGTTGCTCCAGCCAAAACCGCATCTCTCATCGTATTCTGCTGGTATAAAAACCCTGGATTTGTTCCTTTCTGAACGTCGTACCAGGCGCCCCATTCGTCAACAATCATGGCCACTTTTTTCTCGGGATCGTATTTGTCCATAACCGCTGCATGTTTTGTAACTAATTCTTCCATTTTTAACGCCGATTGCATCGTCAGGAAATATTCTTTTTCTGTAAAAGCAACATCAGCTCCTTTTTTATTCCAATCAATAACAGCATAATGATGCACGCCAACCCCGCCAAGCATATTTAGCGGAATATTTTTCATTAACGTTTCGGTCCAATTATAATCAGAGCTATTGGCGCCAGAAGCAATTTTTATTAAACCGCCGGTATTGTTCCAATCTGACATAAAGGTGGCAAATTTGCGGTATTCATTAGCATAATAATCGGCTGTCATGTTACCGCCGCATCCCCAGGCTTCATTACCGATTCCCCAATATTTTACTTTCCAAGGTTCTGTTCTGCCGTTTTTCCTGCGCAGATCACTCATCGGACTTTTTCCTCCAAAATTGGTATACTGCATCCAGTCGGCTAATTCCTGAACTGTTCCGCTGCCTACATTTCCAGACAAATACGGTTCTGCACCAAGGAGTTCGCACATGTTTAGAAAATCATGCGTTCCAAAACTATTATCCTCTGTAACGCCGCCCCACCATTGATTTACAATTGTCGGACGATTTTCTTTTGGTCCAATTCCATCTTTCCAATGATAGGTATCGGCAAAACAACCGCCCGGCCATCGTAGGTTCGGAATTTTCAATTCTTTTAAAGCTTTAACAATATCATTTCTAACACCGTTTGTATTGGGGATTTTTGAGGTATCTCCAACAAAAAATCCGCCGTAAATACAGTGTCCTAAATGTTCGGCAAAATGCCCGTAAATGTGTTTGCTGATGGTTGGTGCATCATTGCTATTTTTGATTGCAACTGATGTGACTTGGTTTTGGGCAAATCCAAATTGACTGGAGAATGCAAAAACAAGTGCTAAGAAAAGTGGTTTTTTCATAGTGGTTTATTGTTTAGTAGTTTGTCTTTCTTTGGTGAAGATTTAAAAAGATATGCAGCGTGTATAAGTTGCTTAAATCGATCTGAAAGTGCGCCAAAAAAATGTTTAAGTGTGGTTTAGACATTTGTAAAAGTAGTTAAAAAATTTACTAATAGTCAATTTAACCATAATTAAAAACATATTTCTCAAGAATGTCTTTAAAATAATTAGAAAGCATTATTTAGAAAATCTGTATAAATAAAAAAACTTTGCAGTAAATTTGGGCACTTTTAAGCCAAACAAAATTTTATCCGCACTCCAATAATTACATACAAAAAATACTTATTTCACAACAAAAGGTAATTAAGTGTAAATCCTACATTAATAAATTATGAAACAATTTAGGAAGTTTATATATTTACCAACAAAATATTTTATATGCTAAATAGTTATAGCTCTGCTGATAAGGTTTTACTGGCTGTTGACTGCATCATTTTCGGATTTGATAATGAAGGACTGAAAATACTTTTAATTCAAAGAGATTTTGAACCTGAAAAAGGAAAATGGTCTTTGATTGGAGGTTTTCTAAAACGCGATGAAGTTCTAGATGCCGCAGCAACTAGAATCTTAAATACCTATACTGGTCTTAATGATATCTATATGGAACAGCTGTATGCGTACAGTGAAATTGATCGTGACCCGGTAGAAAGAACTATTTCTGTTTCTTATTTTGCATTAATTAATATCGAAAATCATAATGCTGAATTAATCAAAAATTACCACGCAGAATGGTTTCCTATTAATGATGCGCCCAACTTAATATTTGACCACAACGAAATGGTACAAAACGCCATTAAGAGACTTCGATATAAAACTTCTGTTAAACCAATTGGTTTTGAACTGCTTCCGGAAAAATTTACAATGCGTCAGCTTTTAGAATTGTACGAAGCGATTTTGAGCAAAGAATTGGACAAACGAAACTTTATTAGTAAAATAAACTCGTTAGAAATCTTAATCAAATTAGAAGAAAAAGACATGCAGTCTTCTCGAAAAGGTTCTTATTTATACACTTTTAATAAAGAGAAATACGAAGAAAAATTATTGAATAATTTTGTGCTTAATTTATAATTTTTTCAACACATAGAATCATAGCTTTTTGCCGTGAATTACACGAATTTTGAAAAATTATACAATCAGTATTCGTGTAATTCGCGGCAAAAATTTACAGCGAATTCCTTAATATAAGAGCCGATTTGTTTTCAATCTGTTCTTTTATTCCCTTCAAAACCATATCGGCCAATATTTTTCCCATCAATTCAAAATTGGTAGAAATAGTCGTAATTCCGTTTGCTGCAATTTTTTTCAGCGCCGTTTCATTATAAGACAAAATCCCGAAATCTTCACCTAGTTGTAAGTTCCTGTTTATTCCGTTTTCAATCACCAATAACAAATCTCGATCATTTGGTATAATGTATAAATTACCCAAGGTGATGGATTGACTGCTAAAATCAGTCAGAATTTCGCAATCAAAATTATAATCTTTACAGAACGTCTCAAAACCCAATTTCATTCCGAGCGGTTCTCTAAAACCCGAGAAAATCAAAATCAGTTTTTTGTATTTTGCTAATCGCTTTTTCACTTTCAAAAGTCCTTCATAAATATCTTTCTGATGATTTTGATAAATTGCCGGAAACATTTTTAAGTCCGAATTGGTTTGATCCAGAATAATTACATCATTTACTGGTAGGGTTTTTATAGAATCAACGATATCGTTTAAGTTCGTCGGCATAATTATATATTTGGTATAATTTCCGTGGCTGTCGTTTAATAATTTTTTAAAAACGGGAACATTAAAATGATGAAAGAAAATATCGACCTGAACATTTTTTCCGATGTGTTTTAAAAACGAATTATAAATATCCTCCTTAAAAATATTCAATTCATCAAAAAGTAAAAAAATCTTCTGAGTTATAGTGGTTTCAGTACTTTTAACGTAATAGCCCTTTCCGGGAATGGCATAAATTATTCCTCTTTTCTTCAATTCATCATACGCCAGTAAAACCGTATCACGCGATAAAGTAAATGCCAGACACACTTTATTTACAGAAGGAAGACGGTCGCCTTTTTCCAATTTTCCGTCTTCAATAGCTTTTTCTATTGAGAGAATAATCTGCTTATATTTTGGAAGCCCGATGTTATTTTGAATGGAAATAATATTCATAATAAAGTCAATTTGACCATTAATTTTAAAAACTGGTAGGTACTGGTATGCAAAAATAAGAATTGTTTCTATTTTTGGATTTCATTTTTGGTAAAAATATCATGGAAATAAAACACATATCGCATTTAAAGGACGTACATAATTGCAAATTGTTTGGTTTAATGCCCGACAATCAAGAGATATTTTCATTTGAATTAATCAATAAAAAAGGAATGAAAGTACAGCTTATCAATTATGGAGCGACTGTTACTGCAATCCAGGTACCGTTGACAGACGGAAAACAGGCAGATGTTGTTTTGGGTTTTGATAATCTACAAGCGTATTTAGATTCGTATAGTTTACCTAGTGCTCCTTATTTTGGAACTACAATTGGACGTTATGCAGGACGTATACATAATGGGACTTTTACTTTGAATGGCAAAAAATTTGAACTTGACGGAAATAATAACGGAAACACGCTGCACGGCGGTCCGATGGGATTTGGAAGAAAAGTCTGGAGTGTGAGTAATGCTGCTGTCGAAGAGAATCCATCCATAACTTTTAGTCTTTTGAGTGAAGATTTGGATGAAAATTTTCCGGGCGAAATGCAGGTTGATTTGAAATATACGCTTACAGAAGAAAATGAATTAAAATTAGAATATAAAGCCGTTTCTACTGAAGATACGATTATAAATCTGACTCATCATAGTTATTTTAACCTCAACGGACATGATTCTGATGTTTTAGACCAGCAAATTTTTATCAAATCGGCAAAAATGCTGGAGACTGATTCAAATAATATTCCGACAGGAAATTATACCGATTTAACGAATCATGATTTTGATTTTAGAACGCCAAAAAATTGTCCATTCCCTATTGACAATTCTTTTGTTGTGAATTCTAAAACCGAAATTGTGGCGCAGTTAATCAGTACAAAAAACAAACTGCGTATGAATGTATACACCGATCAGCCAAGCGTGCATATTTATGTAGGCGGGAATTGTTTCGGACAATTAAAAGCAAAAGAAAACATTGATTATCATGCACAAAGCGGTATTTGTTTTGAGACTCAAAATTTTCCAGATGCGCCAAATCAGCCGCATTTTCCTAATTCTGTTTTGAAAAAAGGCGAAACTTATACGCAAAAAACGCTTTATAGATTTGAAAACCTTAACTAACTAGATTCTAAAAAACCACCACCTCAAGAACTTTATAATGAATGACATTTTAATACAAAATACCACTGCTTTTTTTGAGAAATCTTTTGGTTCTGCTCCAGAAAAAACAGTCCTTTCTCCGGGAAGAATCAACATTATCGGGGAACATATTGATTACAATGACGGTTACGTTTTACCAGCTGCTATTGACAAAGTAATTTGTTTTGCTTTTGAAAAAAGCAACTCTAAAACTTCTAAAATAATTGCAATTGATTTAAATGAAGAATTTGAAATCGATTTGACACAGGAAGTAAAATTAAGTGATGTTGTTTGGACCAATTATATTCGAGGTGTAATTAAACAACTGCAGGACAATGGTTTTTCGTTTGAAGGTTTCAATTGTGTTTTCAGCAGCAACATACCAGTAGGTTCTGGATTATCTTCGTCCGCAGCTTTAGAATGCGGGATGATTTTTGGAATCGCTTCGCTCTTTGATTTAAAAATAGAAAAAAAGGACATTTCTTTATTAGGACAAAAAGCAGAGCACTGGGTTGGAATTAACTGCGGCATTATGGACCAGTTTTCTAGCGTTCACGGATTAGAGAATAAAGTAATCAAACTGGATTGCAATACACTGGATTTTGAATATCATAATGCTGATTTCAAAAATTATTCTCTGATTTTATTTGATTCTAATGTGAAACATTCTCTTTTTACTTCTGAATATAATACGAGAAGAATTGAATGTGAAGAAGGTCTTTCTATATTAAAGAATCATTTCCCTGAGATAAAGACTTTTAGAGATGCTTCAGAAGAACAGGTTTTGAATCTTAAAGATAAAATGTCTCCAAAGGTTTTTAGCAGAGTACATTTTGTGGTAAAAGAAATTAATCGTGTCACCAAGGCCTGCGCAGCGCTGGACAATGGTAATATTGAACTTTTGGGCGAGCTGCTTTTTGAAACTCATTATGGCTTATCGCAAGAATATGAAGTAAGCTGCGAAGAGCTGGATATGCTTGTAGACACTTCAAAAACAGATGAGAATATTATAGGTTCTCGCTTAATGGGAGGCGGTTTTGGCGGCTGTACCATTAATTTAGTAAAAAAAGGACATGAAAATGAGGTAAAAAGTAAGTTTTCGAAACTTTATTTAGATACATTTGGAATTGAATTAAAATTCTACGATGTAAAAATCTCGAATGGAACAACTTTACTTTAATACCGCAACAATACAATGAAAAATTTTAACATTAATGAAGATCCGCACAGACGCTTTAATCCCTTAATTAACGAATGGGTTTTAGTTTCTCCGCACCGATCCAAACGCCCTTGGCAGGGACAAAAAGAAGTCTTATCTACTGAAGATTTACCAAAATACGACCCTACCTGTTATTTATGTCCCGGAAATGTGCGTGCCAATGGTGTAAACAATCCTGACTATAAAAATAGTTTTGTTTTCGAAAATGATTTTGCTGCAATGAAACAGGAAGAAATCATGTTTGAAGAAGAAATTAAACATACTTTTTTTAAAGCTGAACCAGAAAGAGGAATTTCGAGAGTGGTTTGTTTTTCTCCAAGACACGATCTTACCTTACCAGAAATGGATATTGAGGCGATTGAAACTATAATTAAAACTTGGCAGAAAGAATATACAGAGCTTGGAAGCATAAAATATATTAACCACGTTCAGATTTTTGAAAATAAAGGAAGTGTAATGGGTTGCAGTAATCCGCATCCGCACGGACAGATTTGGGCACAGTCTTCTCTTCCTACCCAAGTAGAAAAAACCCAAAACAGCCTGAAATCGTATTACGATAAAAATAAAACAACACTGCTGGAAGATTATCTAAAAGCAGAATTAAAAGTAGGAAGCCGTATTGTAATCGAAAATAATCATTTTGCAGCATTGGTTCCGTTTTGGGCAATCTGGCCATATGAAACGATGATTATAAGCAAAAGAGCTGTAAATAAAATCACTGATTTTACCGCTGAAGAGGTTAATGCTTATGCTAAAATCTTAAAGCAGTTAACTATTAAATACGATAATTTATTCAGCACCTCATTTCCTTATTCGTCAGGAATTCATCAATCTCCAACCGACGGTTTAGAACATCCGGAATGGCATTTTCATATGCATTTTTATCCGCCATTGCTGCGTTCTGCAACAGTAAAGAAATTTATGGTAGGATATGAAATGCTTGGTGAGTCGCAAAGAGATATTACACCAGAGAAAAGTGCTGAGGTTTTAAGAGAGCTGCCAGAAACCCATTATAAAGACGAAGTGAGATTGTCATAAATAATCTTTGAATGAAAAAAAGTAAAATTTAACACAATAAGCTGTCTATAAATGTAAAAAACACATTTGTGAGTAACCTATTTATAATTTTTTATTTTACATTTGGCTTTTATTCATTTTTCATAAAAAAACAACAAAAATAAAACACATATCCTATTTTTAATCGATACAAAATAATATAACGACAAGCTTAAAACCAAATAAACAAATTACCCTTATATAAATTAAAATACTACTAACAATGAACCAAAACCTCGCTTTCGCAGATTATGCGGTTTTTATTATCTATTTTATCGTAGTCTCGGTCTACGGTTACACCGTTTATCGTAAACGTAAACAAGACGAACAAGATGCTAAAGCTTACTTTTTGGCTGAAGGAAATTTAACTTGGTGGGCAATTGGAGCTTCTTTAATTGCTTCTAATATCTCTGCAGAACAATTCATCGGAATGAGCGGTGAAGGTTTCTTTTTAGGAATCGCTGTTGCTGCTTACGAGTGGCTTGCTGCCGTTGCCTTGATTATTGTGGCTGTATGGTTTATACCTGTATATCTTAAAAACAAGATCTACACCATGCCTCAATTCTTAAAAACACGTTACAACGAATCTACTGCTTTGATTATGGCGGTTTTCTGGTTGTTCTTGTATGTTTTTGTAAACTTAACTTCGATCTTATATTTAGGAGCTGTTGCCATTAATGGTCTTGCTGGCGGAGAATATCTGCACGTAATCATGGTTGGATTGGCAGTTTTTGCATTGTTTATTTCTCTTGGAGGAATGAAAGTTGTGGCTTACACAGACGTTATTCAGGTTGCGGTTTTAATTATCGGAGGTTTGGTAACTTCTTATATTGCCTTAACAACAGTTGCGGAATCTTTTGGCGTTGGTCAAAATGCAATTGCAGGATTTAAAGTTTTAATGAGAGAAGCACCGGAACATTTCAAAATGATTATTCCAAAGCCAACTGCTACTTCTTCTCAATTAGAAATCGACAAATATTTGACTTTCCCTGGTTTGATGTCGTACCTTGCTGGTATCTGGATCATCAACTTAAATTATTGGGGATGTAACCAATACATTACACAAAGAGCACTTGGAGCAGATTTACAAACAGCTCGTACAGGAATTTTATTTGCTGGTATGCTGAAATTATTAATGCCGCTTATCGTAATGCTTCCTGGAATTGCTGCTTATGTTTTATACACAAACGGAGATTTACCTCAACTAGTTGGAGGAAAAGATGGCGCTTATTCTGCTGTATTGACTTTCTTGCCAACAGGATTAAAAGGACTTTCTGTTGCGGCTTTAACGGCTGCTATCGTAGCTTCTTTGGCTGGAAAAGTAAACAGTATCTCTACAATCTACACCTTAGATATTCATAAAAAATACATCCAGAAAGATGCTGGCGAAAAACAACAGGTAAATATTGGCCGTCTTGCCGTTTTTGCTGCAATGCTTTTAGCGGTTTTATTTACATGGAATGACATTTTAGGAATCGGTGGTGTTGGTGGATTTACTTATATTCAGAAATACACAGGTTTCATCAGCCCAGGAGTTTTTGCTATGTTCTTCTTAGGTATGTTCTGGAAAAGAACTACCGGATCTGCAGCTATCGTAGGGGTAATTTTAGGATTTGTATTATCTGTTTTATTCAACGAATACGCACCTGCTTTATTTGGACCTGATACACTTTTATACACAGCATACCCTAACGGAAAAGGAGCTTACGAAATTCCGTTCCACATCTGTATGGGATTATCATTCTTCTTCACAATGCTTGTGATGATCTTGATGAGTTTTGCTGGACCAAAAGTAAACCCTAAAGCATTCGAGACTGAGCCTGGAATGTTTAAAGTTAAACCGCAGACAACGGTCTTAATCGTAATCACGATGCTGATCATTATTGCGCTTTATGTTAAGTTCTGGTAATAAATATCAGTTCTAATTCTCTCTATTTTTACAGCTGTTGTTTGTCATGAACAACAGCTGTAAATTTTTAAAGAGTAATTGTTGAGATTTTTTTGCCGCGAATTTCACGAATTACTCAAATTTCAAAATACTTATAAAAAATAAATTGGTGAAATTCGTACCAACATATTTACTCTCACAGATTTTTTTAAATCATTTTAATACTTTAATCTGTGGCAAAAAAATTAAGTTTACAACCTAAACAGAATTTCAAATCATAATAAAATACAAATCATGCAGTTATCATTAACCCAAAAAATCATTATTGTTACTGGAGGCGCAAAAGGAATCGGTTTAGGAATCGTTAAAGTTCTTGCCGAAGAAAATGCTATTCCGTTTATCGTAGGACGTAACGAAAATGACAACATCAAAGCCGTAGAAGAATTAAAAGCCATTGGAAAAGAAGCGCATCAAGTTGCTGCCGATCTTACCAAACCCGAAGACTGCAAAAAAGCTGTTGAAGCCGTAATCGCAAAGTTTGGCAGAATTGACGGACTTGTAAACAATGCCGGAGTTAATGACGGCGTTGGATTAGAAAACGGAAATTATGAGGATTTCGCTGCTTCCCTGCACAAAAATTTAGTGCATTATTATTTGATGGCGCAGCATGCACTTCCGTACTTAAAAGAATCAAAAGGTGCGATTGTAAACATTGGTTCTAAAACTGCTGAAACAGGTCAAGGCGGCACTTCGGCTTACGCTGCTTCAAACGGAGGAAGAAATGCCTTAACAAGAGAATGGGCGGTAGAATTACTGAAATACAGCATTCGTGTAAACGCTGTTATTGTAGCAGAATGTTACACTCCGCTTTACGAAACATGGATTAATACTTTTGAAAATAAAGAAGAAAAACTAGCCGCAATTACAAAAAATATCCCGTTAGAAAACAGAATGACAACCGTTGAGGAAATTGCGAATATGGTTGTTTTCTTATTGTCTGAAAAATCAAGCCATACGACTGGACAGATTATTTATGTTGACGGTGGTTATACGCATTTGGATCGTTCTATTTAAAAAGTTTTTTGCCACGAATTACACTAATCAACTCGAATTTTTATTTAAAAAATTAAATCTTGAGAATTGTAATTTGTGGCTATATTTTTTATTTCACGCAGATGTTGCAAATTTGAACTTACTCTTTTTTTAAATTCTTTTTAAACTTGGTTAAGTTATTTTTATTTGCTTCTAATATATCTTTTTTAGATTCTGCTTCAATTTCATTCGCAGTTAGATTTTCAGCATTAATATAAGTGGTTGAATCTAATTTTTTAATGGATTTAATTATATCTACTTTTTCGAATTTTTCACGTTGCTCAATTGCAATATTTCTTAACAATTCAAATCTTTTATCTTTTGGAGTGCCTAGCTTTATCATTTCCGAATTTAAAGTTTCCAGATTTGACATTATCAATAAATCTGTAATACTGGAAAAATCACGCATGTTTTTTTCTCCTAATTCACAATTAGAATTGGCTTCCTTCCATTCTTTTGCTGTGTAGCCATACAATGCCACATTAAGCAAATCTGCTTCGTTTGCATATTCGATACCTTGTTTATCAAATGGCAGACTGCTTTTTGGTATAATATGTTTTTGAACAGCGTCTGTTTGAAGCACATAATTAACTTTTGCCATTAACCTTCTAACATCCCATTCTAAATTGTAAGTATTGGATTCGATATCTTTTAGTCTTTGGTATTCCCTTACAATATAAAGTTGAAATACGGGACTGATCCACATACCAAAATGAAAAGCAATGTCTTTATGTGCATATGTACCACCGCCAGAACCAGCTTTAGAAATAATTCCTTTGGCACTCGTAGCTTCCACCCACTTTTTAGGAGTCATATTAAATGTATTCAATCCTGCTTCTTTTTTAAAGGTGTCGAATTCGACACCTTTAAAATTTTGGTTATAAATACTTTCCCACGTACCTAAATACTCGATAGTATTTCTATTCCTCATCCAATTCCTTATGTGGTCACTTCCCTGCTCATTTTTTATCATTTCTGTCAAAGAAATATAATCTTCATTTCCCACTTTTATAATAGAAATCTTTTTTCCCTCGACATTTATTACCCTTTTGATCATTTCATTAATTCTTTAGTGCAGTACAGATTATTATTAAGAAAAAACTCAAAAATACACATAATTTAAATATGTCAAATATAATTTCTCGCATTCGAATTAATTTAATTTTTCGCATTATTCTTAAACTCAGTCGGAGTTATTGCTTTGCACTTTTTAAAAAGTTTATTAAAATTAGAAGCTGTTTTATAACCGCATTCATACGCGATTTCAGACATGCTTTTGTCCGTTTCTAATAGCAATTTACAAGCATTCGAAATCCTGATTTCATGCAGGTAATCCATGAAATTCTTTTTGGTTTTCAGTTTAAACATTCTGCAGAAAGACGTTGGCGTCATATTCGCTACAGCGGCAATTTCTTCTAAGGAAATATTTCGTTTAAAATTTTTATTCACATATTGAAAAACCTCCGAAATACGATCGGTTTTAGAATCTTTTTGCATTAACGAATAAATTTCGTCATTAATATAAATCTTATCCTGACTATCCGAGAGCATCGACAAAATCTCAAAAAGTCCGACAATGACTTCGAAGTCTTTTTTGGCAACCAGTTTTTCCAGTTTTTTAGCAATTTGTTTATTCGTTTTGCCAATAATCGAAATCCCTTTTCCTGCCTGAACAAAAAGCTCGTTTATTTTTTGGGTTTCCTGTAATTCATAAAAAGCAGATCCAAAAATATCTTTGTTGAAATAAACAACAATAGAATTGGCTTTCAGCTCTTCAATTCCCTGATAATATTTCTCGTCATTCAACCAGACGTGGGGAATATCAGAACCAAGAAAAACCATATCGCCAGGCTCAAAAGGCATTACCGAATTCCCGATAATGCGTTTTCCAAAACTCTCTTTTACATACACTAATTCTAATTCGGGATGCGAATGAAAAGGCGCTTGAAAAAACGGCTCAATCCGATTCAGCACCGAAACTTTGGTGTTGAGATAGGGCGTTATTTTAGTTTGTTCCAATTTCATATCGCAAAGATAATTAAAGATTATAGAAGGATAATATCAGACTAACAATCAATTCATAAAAAAACTACTTTTATTTTTCGTTTACCGCCTGAATTTTATAGGGAATCAAGAAGTTAAATTGATTTTGAAATTGAAAAAGTAACGACACAAAAAAGAAAAAACAACAAAACAATGCTTGATAATACTACTAAAAAACTGGTTGTAAAACTACATCCAGACGATAATGTTTTGGTTGCCCTGACCGATCTTCAAAAAGGGGACACCATTCATTTTGAAAATGAAAATTACATTTTGCAAGACCTCATCAAAGCCAAACATAAATTCTACATGCAGGATATGAAGCAGGGAGAAGAGGTTAATATGTATGGTGTTTTGGTTGGAAAAGTACAGTGTGATGTAGCACAAGGAAGCTTAATGACCACTGAAAACCTGAAACATGCAGCAGATCCTTACGCTTATAGAAATGCTTCTTACGAATGGACTGCACCAGATGTTTCTAAATTTGAAAACCGAACTTTTAAAGGATATAAAAGAAAAGACGGACGCGTTGGAACAGCCAATTACTGGCTTTTTGTACCAACTGTTTTTTGTGAAAACAGAAATCTTGACGTCATAAAAGAAGCTTTACACAAGCAATTGGGGTATGCTGTAACTGATAAATACAATCAGTTTACACATGAATTGCTAGAAGGTTATTTGAAAGGAAATGATATCAACGACATCAATATTGAATTGAATCCTACGCCAAAAAACAAACGTGTTTTTGAAAATGTGGACGGAATTAAATTCTTAAACCATCAAGGCGGTTGTGGCGGAACGCGTCAAGATGCTGCTACTTTGAGTGCTTTATTGGCATCTTACGCCAATCACCCAAACGTTGGAGGAATCACTCTTTTGAGTTTAGGATGCCAGCATTTACAGGTTCAGGATTTTGTGAATGATGTAAAAAGACAGAACCCAGAGTTTGATAAACCTTTGTTTATTTTTGAACAACAGCAAACCGAAAGTGAAGAGGTTTTGATTACTAATGCGATCAAAAAAACGTTTGAAGGTTTAATCGAAATCAATAAATTTGAAAGAACTGATGCGCCTTTGAGTGATTTATGCATTGGTGTAAAATGCGGCGGGAGCGATGGCTTCAGCGGTGTGTCTGCAAATCCTGCTGTGGGTTACACTTCTGATTTAGTTGTAGCTTTAGGCGGTAAAATTCTTTTGGCAGAATTTCCAGAATTATGCGGTGCAGAACAAAATTTAATTGACCGTTGTGTTACAGAAGATAAAGCGAGAAAATTTATTGATTTAATGGAATCTTACGATGAACTAGCACATAAAGTAGGTTCAGGTTTTCATATGAATCCGTCGCCGGGAAATATCAAAGACGGATTGATTACTGATGCTATTAAAAGCGCTGGAGCTGCCAAAAAAGGCGGTACTTCTCCTGTAATTGATGTTTTGGATTATACCGAATTGGTGACAAAACCAGGTTTAAATTTAGTTTGTACGCCTGGAAATGATGTTGAAGCAACAACCGGAAAAGCGGCTTCTGGAGCAACTTTAATTTTGTTTACAACAGGATTAGGAACTCCAACAGGAAACCCGGTTTGTCCTGTAATTAAAGTGGCGACCAATTCTGTTTTGGCAACGCGAATGAAAGACATTATCGATATTGACTGCGGTCCGATCATTAGCGGAGAAAAATCTATTGAAGAAATGGGCGAGGAAATTTTAGAATACTGCATCAAAGCGGCGAGCGGCGAGATTATTCCAAAAGCGGTACAATTAAACCAAGACGATTTTATTCCTTGGAAACGCGGCGTATCTTTATAGTCTAATTTCAAATTAAAAATAACTTACTAAACACACATAATATGTTTTCATTACAAAATAAAAAAGCCATTATTACAGGCGGCGGAAGCGGGATTGGAAGAGCAATTTCAGTTCTTTTTGCTAAACAAGGCGCAGAAGTTCATATTTTAGAATTAACAGAAGAATCTGCAAAAGAAACGGTTGAAGAAATAAAATCTGCTGGTGGCAATGTTTTTGCTCACGCTTGCGACGTTTCGAATCACGAACAGGTAAAAACAACTTTTGCAAATATCGGAAACATTAATATTCTAGTAAACAATGCCGGAATTGCTCATGTTGGAAAAGTTGATACAACATCTGAATCTGATTTTGACCGTATTATGAATGTAAACGTAAAAGGAGTTTACAACTGTCTTCATGCTTCTATTCCAGCATTGAAAGGTGCAGGAGGCGGCGTAATTTTAAACTTAGCTTCGATTGCATGCTGGGTTGGAATTCCAGATCGTTTTGCTTATTCTACAGCAAAAGGTGCGGTTATGGCAATGACTTTGTCTGTTGCAAAAGATTATCTAAATGATAAAATCAGATGTAATTCTATTTCTCCTGCAAGAGTGCACACTCCGTTTGTAGACGGGTTTATTTCTAAAAACTATCCAGGAAAAGAGGAAGAAATCTTCGAAAAACTGTCACAGTCGCAGCCAATCGGAAGAATGGGCAAACCAGAAGAAATCGCTACTTTAGCGTTATTTCTTTGCAGTGACGAATCGTCTTTTATCACCGGTTCTGACTATCCAATTGACGGCGGATTTATTAAATTGAATAACTAACAAAAGAATAGCCACGAATTCACGAATTTTTACAAATTATAATTGGTGAAATTCGGGGTTAATTTATTTCACACAGATCTCACGAGTTATAAAAATAAAAATTCGTGAATTCGTGGCGAAAAAAAAATAAGGCTACAATAAAGATTTAAATAAATCATAATTCGTGGCAGAAAAAAAACTAAAAAAGAAAAGAATATGAAACTTATTAGATTCGGAGAAGAAGGAAAAGAAAAACCAGGAATTCTTCTAAATGATAAAAGATACGACGTTTCGTCTATCGTAACGACAGATTACAACGAAGCTTTTTTTGAAAATGACGGATTAAAGAAATTAGAAGAAGCTTTAAAAAGCAATCCATCATTACCAGAAGTAAGCGATTCAGTACGTTTAGGTTCTCCTGTTGCAAGACCTTCAAAAATTATTTGTATTGGTCTTAACTATGTAGATCACTGCGAAGAAACTGGAGCGGCTATTCCAGCAGAACCAATTATCTTTTTTAAATCAACAACTTCTTTGTGCGGACCAAACGACAATTTGATCATTCCAAAAAACAGTGAAAAAACAGATTGGGAAGTAGAATTGGCTTTTGTAGTAGGAAAAAAAGCAAGTTACGTTTCTGAAGAAGATGCTCCAAACTACATCGCTGGATATTGTTTGCTGAATGATTACAGCGAAAGAGCCTTTCAAATAGAACGCGGCGGACAATGGGCAAAAGGAAAAGGAAGCGACACTTTTGCTCCTCTTGGGCCGACAATGGTTACACCAGACGAAGCTGGAGATGTAAACAATCTTAAAATGTGGCTGACTGTAAACGGAAAAACATTCCAAAACAGTAACACTTCAAACTTGATTTTTAAAATCCCGTTTTTAGTGCATTATTTAAGCCAGTTCATGACATTACTTCCTGGCGACGTTATCAGTACAGGAACGCCTCCGGGAGTTGGATTAGGAATTAAACCAGATCCAATCTACATTAAAGCGGGCGACGTAATCGAATTAGGAATTGAAGGTTTAGGCACTAGTAAACAAACTGCTGTAGCATATTCATAAATAATAAAAATATGGCAACACAAAAATTCTGTTTGGCCTTAGATTTAAAAGACGACCAAAATTTGATCGCAGAATATAAAGAACTGCACCAAAATATCTGGCCGGAAATTAAAAAAAGCATTCAAGATTCGGGTATCGAAGTTCTGGATATTTATTGCACCGGAAATAGATTATTTATGATAATTGAAGGCGATGAAAATTTTTCTTTCGAGAAAAAAGACGCGGCCGAAGCTGCAAACGAAAAAGTGCAGGAATGGGAAACTTTAATGTGGAAATTCCAACAAGCTTTACCGTGGGCAAAGCCAGGCCAAAAATGGGTTTTGATGGAAAAAATATTCCATCTTTAATTTAGGAAAACATACATTTTCTTGTAAAAGAGTGTAATTTTTAATTATATTTTTTTTGTAAAAAAGCGGGGACATCAGAAATGGTGTCCTCGTTTTGTGTTATGGCAAGGTAATTTTGAATATTTTTATCCGCTTATCAAAGCATTTCAAACTTAAAAAAATGCAGGAAGAAAAATTCGGATCGAAATTTAAAGTATCCTTTTTCTTGTAAAAACATGTTATTCAGCACCCTATATTTATTTTGCTTTTTTACTTTTAATCATAACAAGAAAATAATGTTGTGAGAAATTAATTGTCAATTTATTTTAAATATATTTATCCCAAATTTAAAACCATAACCAAAATCATGAAAAAATTAGTACTTACATTATTATTTGTTTCTGGCGCTGCTTTTGCACAGGACATTGAAATTAAATCTGGGGATTTTGCTTTCTTAAAAGATCAAAAAGAAATCAATGTAGAATTTGACTACAGCGGTTTTACTATGATGAAAGACAAAAAAACAGAAGCGCAGTATGTTGAAGAAAGAACTGCAGAGTTAAACGAAAAATCAAAAGGAAATGGAACAATCTGGAGCAAAAAATGGAGCACTGCTAAAGAATCGATCTGGAATCCTAAATTCTTAGAACTAGTAAATGTTGTTTTAAATAAAGAAAAGAAAGACGTTAGTTTTCAAGAAGGTCTTACAACTCCTTATACTTTGATTGTACAAACAGTTTGGATTTATCCAGGCTGGGATATCGCAATGATGAAACAAGCTGCAAAAGTTACTACAAATTTAAAATTTGTTGAAACGGCTAATAAATCACATGTCTTATTAGAAATTTCAAGCGAAGAAGCTCCTGGTGATCAATACGGAAGCCAATTTAGCAACGAATCTAGAATTGGTGAAGGCTATGCAAAAACTGGTAAATCTTTTGCAAAACTTCTTTTGAAAAAAGCTTATAAATAAGATATAGTTTTTAAAATCAAAAAACCCTAGCAAATGCTAGGGTTTCTTTTTTTTATTTATTTTCTTTTTCTTTTTCCATATCAATAACATATGCCATATTCTTAACTACATTGTCATGTTTTTTAACGAATGGATTTTCTTCATTCCAAACATAACCTGCCAGAACTGCACAAATTTTCTCTTTTACATCTGGGTTTTCAGGCTGGTGGAAAAATAACGTCTGTAAGTTTCCTGTGTACCATTCTTTCACGTAAGTGGTAAAAACAGCAATTCCTCGCTTCATGTAACCGCTAAATTCTGTTTCCCAGTCTACAGCAATTCCTTGCGATTCTTTTAGATACAATTTAGCTGCAAGCATTCCAGATTCAGTTGCAAAAGCTACTCCAGAAGAAAAAACAGGATCTAAAAATTCTGAACTGTTTCCTGTCAGCGCAAAACCATCTCCGTACATTCTTTTAACTGCTCTAGAATAATTCTCTAATTTTACCGGTTCAAACAAAAATTCTGTTCCAGCAAATCTTTTAATATAGTAGTCTGATTTCTGAATAGCATTTTTTAAAGCCTCTGCATTGTCTTTATTAGCAGAAAGCGAATTAATAAAATCTGTCGGACCTACTACTCCTAAACTTGTATTTCCGTTAGAGAACGGAATTACCCATAACCAAACTTCTGTTTCCAGAATATCAAAAGAAATTAGTGTTCCTTCTTCACCTTCTGGTCTGTTAATGTCTTTAACATGCGTGAAAATAGAAGAATGCGGATCTAATTTAGAAGGCGTGTCCAAATCTAAAAGTCTTGGCAGCACACGACCGTAGCCGCTTGAGTCAATAATAAATTTAGCATGAATCTCTTTTAAATTACCATCTTTGTCCTTTACAATGGTCTTAGAATTTTTGCCTTCAAAAGAAACTTCCAGAACTTCAGATTCAAATTCTAAATCAATTCCTTTTCGAACAACTTCTTGTGCCATTGTGTTGTCAAAATCAGCTCTTGGAACCTGCCAGGTCCAATCCCATCCTTCTCCAAATTTCTTACTGAAATCAAAAACACAGATTTCTTCGCCTCGAATAAAACGTGCTCCGAGCTTCTTTTCGAAATTCATTGCATCGAGACTTTCAAAAAGTTCAGCCTCAGCGAAATGATCCATTACTCTCGGAATTAGACTTTCGCCTACTACAAGTCGAGGAAATTTTGTTTTCTCGACTACTTTTACCTTAACATTATTTTTGTAAAGATATGATGCTGAGACACATCCGGATGGTCCTGCACCAATAACTAAAACATCAACAAACTCCTTTGTCATATTAGAAATATTATCATTAATTAGCCTACATTTGCCATCGTCAAATAAACTACATTTATTTTGATAAATAAAATTAAATTAGCACAATCAAAAACGATTTAATGAATACAATTAATGAATATTTAAGTTTAGCTGAATTTGAAGCTATTATCTTTGGAAAAAACAAAGTTGCGGTAAGTGACGTGGTTCTAAATCGCGTTAATGACAGTTTTAATTTCTTGAAAGAATTTTCAGGAAATAAGGTTATTTACGGTGTAAATACAGGTTTTGGGCCAATGGCTCAATACAGAATTAAAGAATCAGATCAGATTCAACTTCAGTACAACCTTATTAGAAGCCACTCTTCTGGAACAGGAAAACCTCTAAATGCTGAATGTGCAAAAGCAGCTATCCTGGCTCGTTTGAACACACTTTCTTTAGGAAATTCTGGTGTTCATCCTTCTGTAATTCACTTAATGGCAGAATTAATTAATAGAGATATTACGCCATTAATTTTTGAACACGGTGGTGTAGGTGCGAGTGGTGACTTAGTACAGCTATCACATCTTGCTTTAGTTTTAATTGGCGAAGGCGAAGTTTTTTATAAAGGAGATAGAAGACCAACTGCTGAAGTTTTCGAAATTGAAGGATTAAAACCTATTCAAGTAGAAATCAGAGAAGGTCTGGCTTTAATCAACGGAACTTCTGTAATGACAGGAATTGGTGTTGTAAACGTTCACTATGCTAACAAATTATTAGATTGGTCATTAAAAGCTTCTTGTGCTATCAACGAATTGGTTCAGGCATATGACGATCATTTCTCTGAAGAGTTAAACCAGACTAAACGTCACAAAGGACAGCAGGAAGTAGCTGAAAGAATGAGAAAAAATCTTTCTGACAGTACTCTAATCCGTAAAAGAGAAGACCATTTATACTCTGGAGAAAATACAGAAGAAATTTTCAAAGAAAAAGTTCAAGAGTATTATTCTTTAAGATGTGTGCCTCAAATTTTAGGACCTGTTTTAGAAACTATAAATAATGTTGCTTCTATATTAGAAGATGAATTTAATTCTGCAAACGACAATCCTATTATCGATGTAAAAAATCAACACGTTTATCACGGAGGAAATTTCCACGGAGATTATATTTCTTTGGAAATGGATAAATTGAAAATCGTTATTACCAAATTAACGATGCTTGCAGAACGTCAGTTGAATTATTTATTGAATTCAAAAATCAACGAGCTTCTGCCTCCATTTGTAAACCTAGGAACATTAGGATTCAATTTCGGAATGCAGGGAGTTCAATTCGTAGCGACTTCAACAACGGCAGAAAGCCAAATGCTATCAAACCCAATGTACGTTCACAGTATTCCGAACAACAATGACAATCAAGACATTGTAAGTATGGGAACCAACTCGGCAGTAATTACATCAAAAGTAATCGAAAACTCTTTTGAAGTTTTAGCAATCGAATTGATTACAATCGTACAAGCAATTGATTATTTAGATCAAAAAGGAAAAATTTCATCTGTTACCAAAAAATGGTATGATGATGTTCGTAACATAATTCCAACATTCAAAGAAGATCAGGTAATGTATCCGTTTGTTCAAAAAGTAAAAGATTATTTGATCAATAGTTAAGATCAACTTTTTTTTAGTATTAATATTGAATTTTAAAATCATGAAAAAAACACTTATTTTTTTATTGCTGGCAGGTATTCAATTTGTTAATAGTCAAGAATTAGCATTAGTCAAAAAGAATTCAAAAATCGGTTATATTACCAAAGACGGTTCTTTTAAAATTGAACCTCAGTACAAATCGGCAAAAAGTTTTTCTGAAGGTTTGGCCGCTGTCGAAAACGGCGGAAAATGGGGGTACATAGATACAAAAGGTGCGTGGGTAATTCCGGCAGACTTTGCTAATGCAAAAGATTTTAACAGCGGTATTGCCATCGTTCAAAAAGATAAAGAGTGGGTTTATATTAATACAAAAGGAGAAATCTTAAAAGCACCGGCTTCAGAAAAATTATTTGATTTTAATGATGGCGTTGCTTTTATAAAACAAGGAGACAAAATCGGGTTGATCAATTCTAAAATGGCTGTTGTGTTAGAGCCAAAATACAATATGATCAAACCTTTTGAAAATGGTTTTGCAAGAGTTGAACTCAATAAAAACTGGGGAATTATTAATACTGCTGGAAAAGAATTAATAGAACCTGCGTATTCTGAAATCGGTAATTATTTTAAAAACACTGCCTGGGCCAGAAAAGATAAAACTTTTGGCCTTGTAAGTGGCGGGAAATTTATTCCTATTGATGGTGCCGAAAAGATATACGATTTTGAAACCCAAGATTTGACCTATGCTAGAAAAAATGGAAAAATAGGTTATATTGACCTAAAAGGAAACTGGGTTATTCTTCCATTATATGATAAAGGAAAAGCCTTTTCTAAAAATTTGGCTCCGGTCTTGGTTGGAAAAAAATGGGGATATATCAACTTAAAGGGAGATTTTGTAATCGAACCTACTTATAATGATGCAGAAGTTTTTAGTTCAAATGGTTTGGCTCCCGTAAAAGAAAACAATTGGGGGTTTATTAATGAGTCTGGAAAAATAATTATTCCGACACAGTACAATATTACATCCAACGGTTTTATCGTTTCGTTGTTTACGCAGCAGGACAAGGGTTTTATTAATGGTCTTGCCAGAGTTAAAAATGAAGGGAAATGGGGATTTCTTAAACCAGACGGAACTGTCTTAAGTAACCAATGGTTTGAAAATGCCGAACTTTTTTCTAATTCTAAAACATCAGAAAAAACACAGTCAGCAGAAACTCCTGCAGAAAAACCAAAACAGGAAACAAAGCAGACGAAACCAGTAAGCAAGAAAAAGAAATAATAATATTTCCAACAAAAAATAAAATTTACCTATATAATGAAATGTGTATTAGTAACAGGCGGTTCAAGAGGAATTGGAAGTGCTATTTGTAAAAAATTGGCAGTAGAAGCTAATTATCATATTCTAATAAATTACCATTCGAATAAAACGGCCGCTGAAGAAACATTACAAGAAATACAAAAATTAGGCGCAACAGGAGAAATTCTAGGTTTTGATGTTGCTGATTTTCAAAACGTACAAGATGTATTAACCAAATGGCAGGAAGCAAATCCTGACGCCATAGTTGAAGCAATTGTAAACAATGCAGGAATAACCAAAGATGGTCTTTTTATGTGGATGACACCACAAGACTGGAGCAGTGTTATGAATACCAGCACAAACGGTTTCTTTAATGTTACACAGTTTTTTATTCAAAAAATGCTTCGCAACAAATACGGCCGTATTGTAAACATCGTTTCGGTTTCTGGTGTAAAAGGAACAGCAGGACAAACCAATTATTCTGCTGCAAAAGGAGCCATCGTTGCGGCTACAAAAGCTTTGGCACAAGAAGTTGCAAAAAGAAACATTACTGTAAATGCTGTTGCACCAGGTTTTATCAGAACAGATATGACCAGCGATTTGGACGAAAAAGAACTTTTAAGAATGATTCCAGTAAATCGTTTTGGAGAAGCCGAAGAAGTTGCAGATTTGGTAAGCTTTTTGATTTCTAAAAAAGCAAGCTATATAACAGGAGAAATTATTAACATCAACGGAGGAATATATTCTTAATTTATAGGCGTGCATAGAAAACTATTTTTTTATGTGCGAAAGATCAAAAAAAAGAAATACATTGCTCCCGCATAGATCCCAATATATAGCTTCAAGTATCTCGGTAACCGATTGAATAAATAGAATAAAGGTCTGTGTATTAAAAAATTACACAATAGGATAAAAAATTACTTAGAAAGACGATGAATAGAAGAGTTGTAATTACTGGAATGGGAATTTATTCTTGTATCGGAACTTCTTTAGATGAAGTAAAGGAATCCCTATACAATGGAAAATCTGGTATTCAGTTTGATTCTGAAAGAAAAGATTTTGGCTTTCAATCTGCTTTAACTGGAATAGTTCCTAAAGCAGATTTGAAAAATCTTTTGACACGCAGACAGCGCATGAGCATCGGTGAAGAAACCGAATATGCTTATATGGCTACGATTGAAGCATTAAAAAATGCCAATATTGATGATGCTTTTTTTGATGAACGCGAGGTTGGAATTATGTACGGAAATGACAGCGTTTCTAGAGCAGTCATTGAGGCAACAGATATTGTTCGAGAAAAAAAAGACACTGCCCTTATTGGTTCAGGCGCTATTTTTAAATCGATGAATTCGACTGTAACGATGAACCTTTCGACGATTTTCAAACTTCGAGGCATAAATCTTACTGTAAGTGCTGCATGTGCCAGCGGTTCGCATTCTATTGGTCTGGCCTATTTTTTAATCAAAAGCGGTTTTCAAGACATTGTAATTTGCGGAGGTGCTCAGGAAATCAACAAATATGCCATGAGCAGTTTTGATGGTTTAGGCGTTTTTTCTAACCGCGAAAGCGATCCCGAAAAAGCTTCAAGACCTTTTGATGCTAATCGCGACGGATTGATTCCGAGTGGTGGAGGTGCAACCTTAATTCTCGAAAGTTACGAATCTGCAATTGCCAGAGGAGCCAACATTATTGCAGAAATCGGCGGGTACGGATTTTCGTCAAACGGCGGACACATTTCGACTCCAAATGTCGAAGGACCAGCTACAGCCATGAAGCGTGCACTAGACGATGCGCAGTTAAAAGCGACCGATATCGAATACATAAATGCCCATGCAACATCAACTCCTGTTGGAGATGCTAACGAAGCCAAAGCGATCTTTGAAGTTTTTGGTGAGAAAAATCCTTACGTAAGCTCCACCAAATCAATGACAGGGCATGAATGCTGGATGGCAGGCGCAAGTGAGATAATCTACTCTATATTAATGATGCAGCATGATTTTATTGCTCCAAATATCAATTTGGAAAATCCTGACGAAGATGCATCGAAATTAAATTTAGTTAAAACTACGTTAAATAAAAAATTTGACATATTTTTGTCCAATTCTTTCGGGTTCGGAGGAACCAACTCTGCGTTGGTGGTTAAAAAGTTTAAATTAGACAATGAATAAAGAAGAGATTATAGCAAAGATTAATGTTTTTTTGGTTGATGAATTTGAAGTAGATAATGACGATATTGAACCAGATGCTAATTTAAAAGACACACTTGGGTTAGACAGTTTAGATTATGTCGATTTAGTCGTTTCTATCGAGTCTAATTTTGGTGTTAAACTAGTTGAAGCTGATTTTGTCGGAATTGCAACTTTCCAGAATTTCTATGACCTTATCGAAGCCAAACTAAAAGCTAAAGCTGTTTAATGAGTCAATGGGACGGCAAATCAAAAGGAACAGTTTTAGGTTATAAAATATTCGTTTTTTTAATTCAAAAAGCGGGTGTCAAAGCAGCGTACGTTTTATTGTATTTTGTAGCTTCTTATTACTTTTTGTTTTTAAGAAAAAGCAACAAAGCCATTTCTTACTATTTTAGAGAAAGACTGCAATACTCCTATTTCAAATCCAAAGTTATGGTCTTCAAAAGTTATTACACTTTTGGGCAGACTCTTATTGATAAAATTTCGATTTCTGCAGGAATGCGAAACAAGTTTACTTATGAGTTTGATGGAATAGAAGTATTGAAGAAACTTCTGGCCGAAAAAAAAGGAGGTGTTTTAATAAGCGCGCATGTTGGGAACTTTGAAATTGCAGAGCATTTTTTTGGAGAAATAGACCTTGATTTTCAAATAAATCTGGTTACAACAGATCTGGAACATTCTGCAATTAAAAATTACCTGGAAACCATTACACAAAAACCAACGGTAAAGTTCATTATCATCAAAGAAGATTTATCTCATATTTTTGAAATTAATGCGGCTTTGGCCAATAATGAATTGGTTTGTTTTACAGGAGATCGTTATTTTGAAGGCACAAAATCGCTGTCTGAAAAACTTCTTGAAAAAGAAGCCGATTTTCCAGCAGGACCTTTCTTAATTGCCTCAAGGTTAAAAGTTCCGGTAGTTTTTGTTTATGTTATGAAAGAGCCAAATTTACATTATCATTTGTACGCTAGAGAAGCCGAGGTAAAACATAGAGATGAGAAAGCACTTTTGAAAGAATATATTAAAAGTGTCGAAAATATACTTCAAAGATACCCGTTACAATGGTTTAACTATTTTGATTTCTGGAATCAGTTCAAAAAATAATGGACTATTTTAAAAAAAATTGTAAGGCATAGGGTTTTTTTCCTATAAAATAATAAAAAAAATCAAAAATAGACCTTATTGGCAAGAATAAGAAAATTCGTTTAAATAAATTTACCTATTTTTGCCTACCACCAAGCAAAAAATCCTAAATGAAAAATGTTCTCGTAATTTATTATTCACAATCTGGACAATTGGAATCGATTGCAAGAAACATTGCAAAGCCTTTTCTACAGTCAGACGATATAAATTTAACGTTTTACGAAATCCAACTAGAAAAACCGTTTCCTTTTCCTTGGAACAAAGCTTCTTTTTTTGATGCTTTCCCAGAATCTTTTTTACAGATTCCGACAGATTTGAAACCTGTTCCAGAAGAGATTTTAAACACATCGTTTGATTTAATTTTATTTCATTATCAGGTTTGGTACTTATCGCCTTCGATCCCTATTAATTCATTTCTAAAAAGCAATGATGCCAAAAAAATCCTGAATAATACTCCTGTAATCACCATAAGCGGTTCCAGAAATATGTGGATCATGGCTCAGGAAAAAATCAAAGCTTTATTGAAAGAAGCCAATGCCAATTTGGTCGGAAATATAGCTTTGGTAGACCGCGTAGGAAATTTAATCAGCGTAATTACAATTGTAGAATGGATGTTTTCGGGAGTTAAAAAGAAATACCTGGGTATTTTTCCTCTTCCCGGAGTTTCAGAAAAAGATATAAAAGAGTCAGACCAATTTGGAGAAATCATACTCGATGCCGTTCATCAGAATAAATTGCCCGATTTACAGCCAAAATTAGTCAGTGCAGGTGCCGTAAAAATTAGTTCTTATTTAGTAACTGTTGACAAAACCGCCAATAAAATTTTTAATAAGTGGTCAAATATCATTTATAAAAATCAAAAAAAGCGAAAAACGTTATTAAAAGTATTTAATGTTTATTTATTCCTTGCAATATGGTTAATTTCACCAATAGTATATATATTGCACCTCATTACCTATCCGCTTAAGTTAAAAACCATAAAAAAAGAAACTCTGTATTATCAAGGAGTTTAGAAGACGAAATTTAAATTATGTTTGAAGTTTACATTACAAAAGCCGCAAAGTATTTGCCAAATGAAGCCATCTCTAACGACGAAATGGAAAGTTATTTAGGTCTTATCAACGATACTGCCTCAAAAGCCAGACGTATTATTTTGCGAAATAATAAAATTGCAAGCCGTTATTACGCTGTTGATAAAACTGGAAAAAGTACGCATAATAATGCTGAGTTAACACGAAATGCAATTGTACAGCTTTTTGATGAAGAGTTTACTCCTCAAGATGTAGAAGTACTTTCTTGCGGAACCTCGACTCCAGATATTTTCCTGCCATCGCATGCAGCAATGGTACACGGATTATTGAAGAATAAATCGGTAGAATTAAATTCGTCTACAGGTGTATGCTGTGCCGGAATGAACTCTTTAAAATTCGGATTTCTTTCTGTACGTTCAGGAAATTCAAATAATGCAATTTGTACAGGATCTGAAAAAGTTTCGACTTGGCTTATTGCTCAAAAATATAAAAACGAAGTTGACAACTTAAAAAACCTAGAAGAACAGCCAATTATTGCTTTCAAAAAAGACTTTTTAAGATGGATGTTATCTGATGGTGCAGGAGCTTTGTTGTTAGAAAACAAACCTAAAGGAGAAATTTCTCTTAAAATCGAATGGATGGAAGCGTATTCTTATGCTTTCGAATTGGAAACTTGCATGTATGCAGGAGGTGATAAATTAGAAAATGGCGACATCAAACCTTGGAGCGAATACGAACCGGAACAATTATTGAACGAGTCTGTTTTTGCGATCAAACAAGATGTAAAATTATTAGACGAATTTATCCTTACAAAAGGTGCCGATAGTATGAAAGAGGCAATGGATAAGAATAAAATCGTATCTGATGATATTGATTATTTTATTCCGCACGTTTCTTCTAACTTTTTTGTGGAAGGCTTAAAAAAAGGCTTACACGAAAAAGGAATCGGAATGAGTGACGAGAAATGGTTTATGAATCTTTCTAGAGTAGGAAATGTTGGTTCTGCATCTATTTACCTGGCTCTTGAAGAATTAATGAATTCTGGAAATCTAAAAAAAGGACAGCATATTTTATTATCTGTTCCAGAAAGTGGAAGATTTTCTTTTGCTTATGCTTATTTAACAGTCTGCTAAATGGAAACACTTGTTCTTTTAGAAAAAGAAATTGTAGAAAACCTGATACCGCAAAAATTTCCTTTTGTAATGGTAGACAGCATGCATTCTTATACAGAAACGTCATTGGTTTCTGGATTGACAATTCAAAGCGAAAATATTTTTGTTGAGAACAATACCTTTCTAGAAGCAGGTTTAGTAGAACACATGGCACAATCTGTGGCGCTTCATACCGGCTATCAGTTCTTTTTAAGAAATGAAGATGCGCCAACGGGGTATATTGGTTCTATTAAAGAAATCCAAATCAAAAAGCTGCCATTATTAGCGGATCATATTCAATCTGAAGTAACTATTTTACAAGAATTTGGCGGTATCACATTGGTAGATATTGTTACCACCTTAAACAATCAGGAAATTGCCCGAGGACAAATGAAAACAGTTCTTGCAAAATAATACACAAAATGATGGAACTCTCTGCTATTGACATACAAAATTATTTACCACATCGCGCACCGCTGTTAATGGTAGATTTAATTTTGAATATAGATGCTAATTCTGTTGAAACCACTTTTCTCATCCAAAAAGACAATGTTTTTGTTGATAATGATGTTTTTATAGAAGCAGGATTAATCGAAAATACAGCACAGACGTGTTCTTCTATTGTGGGAAAAAAATATTTCGTTGACGACAACGGAATAGAAAACGACAACGTTAATGTGATCGGGTTTATCAGCGCTTTAAAAAGTGTAAAAATACATGCTCTGCCAAAAGTAGGCGATACTATTGTAACCAAAGCCGATTTGGTTTCAAAATTTGTTACAGACGATTACACTTTGTGTACTATGAGCTGCAGCAGTATGCTGGAAGACCAGCTTCTTTTAGAATGCGAAATCAATTTGTTTATTCAAAAGACAATTTCTCCAGTAGAATATTAATGCTGTTTTTTTGAATAGTCTTACTTAATTTTATTTATTTCTATATAAAAAACCGTCATGGAAAAAGAAAATGTACCACAGGATATAAGCAATTTGACAAAGAACAATGTTAAAGAGCTATTGTATGCAACAGACGAAAATGGCGAATATACGACTACTCTAAGTACAGGATGGGAACCTAAAGCAATTGCACTTTCAAATTCTATCGATGAAATAAACGAACGAATTGCAGATGCCAAAAGTCAGGTTGAAAACGGAGAAGCAAGTCCTATTCTCTACTTTATGGAACTTAATAAAATGGATGTAACGATTTTATCCAGTTACGTAGGTTTATGGAAATGGCGCGTAAAAAGACATTTTAAACCTAATGTCTTTGCTAAATTAAATGATAATACTTTAAAAAAATACGCTGCTGCGTTTGAGATTTCTATAGAAGAATTAAAAAACAGCATTACCAAATAATGGAGTTAAATTTTACACACCACCAATCTGCGCACTGCGAAAATGGAGTCGCTTCGAATCTGCTTAAAAGCAACGGACTGAACATCAGCGAACCGATGGTTTTCGGGATTGGTTCTGGTCTTTTCTTTGTATATCTTCCTTTCTTAAAAGTCAATCACGCGCCGGCCATTAGTTATAGAACGCTGCCGGGACAGATTTTTAATAAAGTAGCTGCTCGATTAAATTTAAAAATAAAAAGACAAAAATTTTCTTCTGTAAGTACCGCTTCTAAAGCTTTAGACGAAAATTTAAAAAATAACATTCTGACTGGTTTACAAGTTGGGGTTTATCATCTAAGTTATTTTCCTGATGAATACCGTTTTCATTTCAACGCACACAATTTAATTGTTTACGGAAAAACCGAAACAGATTATTTAGTGAGTGATCCTGTAATGGAAACTGTAACCACTTTGACACACGACGAAATGAACAAAGTTCGTTTTGCCAAAGGTGCTTTTGCTCCTCGCGGACAAATGTATTATCCGATACAAATTCCAGCGAATGTAGATTTAAAAAGTGCTATTCTTAAGGGAATTAAAAATACCTGCCGCGATATGCTGGCACCGTTTCCTCTTGTGGGAGTAGGCGGGATAAAATATGTTTCTAAGCGAATTAGAAAATGGCCTGCAAAATACGGAACAAAAAAAGCCAATCATTACCTGGCACAGATGGTTCGTATGCAGGAAGAGATTGGAACAGGAGGCGGTGGTTTCCGTTTTATTTATGCTGCATTTTTGCAGGAAGCTTCGGTTATTTTGGGTAACGAAGAATTGAAAACGCTTTCTAAAGAAATGACAAAAATCGGCGATTCATGGCGTGATTTTGCAGTTGAAGCTTCTCGTATTTATAAAAACAGAAGCGCCAAAGAAGACGCTTATAACACTATTGCCGATGAACTTTTGGACATTGCTAATAGAGAAGAAATCTTTTTCAAAAAATTAAAAAAAGCAATCAGCTAAAAAAATATTTTGCAGTCTATAATAAAAATAGAATCCCTTTCTAAACAATACAAAAATGCAGAAATGTATTCTTTGAACAATGTTTCGCTTGAAATAAATCAAGGAGAAATTTTTGGATTATTAGGCCCGAACGGCGCTGGAAAAACCACTTTGATCTCGATGCTCTGCGGTTTGATCAAACCTACTTCAGGTCATTTTACAATTGATGAACTGAATTACAGACAACATTCCAGAAAAATAAAAAAGATTATTGGCGTTGTTCCTCAAGAATATGCCTTATACCCTACTTTGACCGCACGCGAAAATCTTCTTTATTTTGGAAGTATGTACGGATTAAAAGGATCGTATTTAAAAGACAAAGTAGTCGAAACTATGGATCTTTTAGGTTTATTAAAATTCGCAGACAAACCAATCGAGACTTTCTCAGGCGGAATGAAACGAAGAATAAACCTGATCGCTGGAATTCTGCACAACCCAAAAGTTTTATTTTTAGACGAGCCGACCGTTGGGGTCGATGTACAATCTAGAAATGCCATAATTGATTATTTAAAAGTGCTCAACCAAAACGGAACTACTATTATTTATACTTCGCATCACTTGGGCGAAGCCGAAGATTTCTGTACCAAAATCGCTATTTTGGACCGCGGACGCATTTTTGCGCAGGGAACTCCAAAAAGTTTGATTGCTTCTACAACAGATGCTCGAAATCTCGAAGATGTTTTTATTTCATTAACCGGTAAAGACTTTAGAGATGGTATATAAAATTTGGATGTCGGTAGTAAAAGAATTCCTTTTACTTAAAAGAGATTTGGGAGGTTTGATTATTTTATTTGTCATGCCTTTGGTTTTGGTAATCACCGTAACTTTAATTCAGGACAGTACTTTTAAAACCGTAAGCGATTCTAAAATTCAGATTCTTTTGGTTGATAATGACAAAGGATCTGTTTCTAAAACGGTTTTTGATAATTTAGAAAAAAGCAATTTATTCAGCGTTGTAACGCAAATCGACAATAAAGAAATTACCGAAGAAATGGCTAAAGAAGCTGTTTACAAAGGAAAATTTCAATTAGCGATTGTTATTCCTCAAAATCTAAGTTCTGATCTACAGGAAAAAATCGACCAAAATGTTGCCAAAATTGTCAGCAGCATGGGCTTGACCGACACGACTGCTGTAAAAGAACCGCAAAGAATTATAAAAGAAAAACAAGTAAACTTATACTTTGATCCAGCGGTACAGATGAGCTTCAAAAATGCCGTGATGAGTTCGATCGATAAAATGATTTCTCAGATCGAAACCAAATCAATTTATACCACTTTTCAAAATCAATTGGGAGAGGGAACTACACAATTTGAGCAAAAAAGTTTTATTACTTTCAAAGAAATGATCCCGAAAATCAATAACAAAGAAGTGCGTCCAAATTCGGTACAGCATAACGTTCCGGCTTGGACACTTTTTGCAATCTTTTTTATTGTAATTCCCTTATCGATCAACATTGTAAAAGAAAAATCTCAGGGAACTTTTGTCCGTTTGTTAACCAATCCTGTTTCCAACTTGATTGTCATGATTGGAAAAACAATTACGTATCTAATCATCTGCATGATTCAGTTTTACATGATGGTTGCCGTAGCAATATTCTTGTTTCCAAGTATCGGATTACCGCCGCTTAATATAGAAGGGCATTGGGTTTTAATGAGCATCGTTGCTTTATTTTCAGGATTCGCAGCAATTGGTTTCGGAATTTTATTAGGAACCGTTGCCAGCACTCAAGAACAATCTGCTCCCTTTGGTGCCACAAGCGTTATTATTCTGGCTGCTATTGGCGGTGTTTGGGTTCCGGTTTTTGCCATGCCTACCATCATGCAGTACATTGCCAAATCGTCTCCGATGAATTGGGGACTAGAAGCGTTTTATGATGTATTATTAAGAAGCGTTTCTTTTGTAGAAATTATCCCAAAAATAGCATTGTTATTTTTGTTTTTTATAATCACCACTTCCATTGCTTTATTCTATGATAAAAAGAAAAGAACAGTATAACGAAGCCTCTGCCCTAACTGTTTCGCATGAAATTCGAATTCGTTTTAATGAAACTGATCCGTTAGGAATCGTTTGGCACGGCAATTATATTACTTATTTTGAAGATGGAAGAGAAGCCTTTGGACGTGAACATGGATTAACTTATTTGGATATTGCCAAAACGGGTTATACAACACCGATTGTAAAATCGACATGCGAGCATAAATTGTCACTGCGTTACGGCGATGTCGTAACCATAGAAACTACGGTTGTTGATACGCCCGCTGCCAAAATGATTTATCGTTTTAAAATTATTGATGAAAAAGGTGAAGTTGCCTGCACGGGAGAAACAACTCAGGTTTTTTTGGATAAAGACGGAAATTTAATGTTGACCAATCCTCCTTTTTATGAGGAATGGAAACGAAAAGTCGGGCTTTTGAAGTAAAAAACGAATTTCAGAGATTTTCATAAATTTTAAAAATCAAAATCTGTTTAAATCAGCTTCAATCTCTAAAATCTGCGTAAAACACGCAATATTGAAAATTATAAAATGTTAAGAGAAATATACATTACAGAAACAAATTGTATTACGCCGTTAGGTTTTGATGTTGAATCGAACATCGAATCGATTCTTCGCGGCGATACGGGAATTCAAATTCACAATGATATTTCTTTGATGCCGAATTCATTTTACGCATCCATTATTAATGACGAAAAAATAAATAACGCTTTCGCGGAAATCAGCGCGGAAACCAAATATTCCCGTTTAGAAAAAATGATGATTTTGGCTTTAGAGCCGATTATCAAAAATGCTGGTGTTGAATTAAATTCAAAAACCGCTTTTTTACTTTCTACAACCAAAGGAAATGTTACGGCTTTAAAAGATCAATCTGAAGAAAGTTTTAAAAGCGCTCATTTAGACGCCCTGGCAAAAAATGTTGCCGATTTCTTCCAATTTCAAACACAGCCAATTACTGTATCAAATGCCTGCGTTTCTGGAATTTTAGCCGTTTCTATTGCTAAAAGAATGATTCAGTCAGAATTGTACGATAATGTTTTTGTAGTAGCTGGCGACGAAGTTTCAGAATTTGTTTTGTCTGGTTTTAATGCATTTCAGGCTATGAGCGATCTGCCTTGCAAACCCTATTCTAAAAACAGAACTGGTGTAAGTCTGGGTGAAGCGACGGCTGCGGTTTTAGTTTCGGCGAATCCGGCAGCTGCCAAAATAAAAGTAATCGGCGACAGTTCGATCAACGATGCCAATCACATTTCAGGGCCTTCAAGAACGGGCGAAGGTTTGTTTTTGAGTATTCAAAATGCTTTGAAAGAAGCACAAATTGAAGCTCAGAAATTAGATTATATTTCAGCACACGGAACGGCCACTCCGTTTAACGACGAAATGGAAGCGATCGCTTTTGGAAGATTAAATCTCCAGAGTGTTCCTGTAAATAGTTTAAAAGGTTTTTACGGTCACACGCTTGGTGCGTCTGGATTATTAGAAACAGTAATTGCGATTGAATCGGCCAATTCAAATACACTTTTTGAATCAAAAGGTTTTGATGAAATCGGTGTGAGTGAAACTATTAATGTAATTGAGAAAAACGAAAATAAAAATATTGAATACTTCCTAAAAACAGCTTCTGGATTTGGAGGTTGTAATACGGCTGTGGTGTTTGAAAAAATTAAACACAAATTGCACTAATTTTCACGAATTAATTAGTGTAATTTATTGTTGATAATGAATCTGTGTTAATTTGTGAAATTCGTGTTCAATTTAAAAAATGACTCAAAAAACATACATACAATCTTATATCCAAATTGAAAACAACGAAATTGTTCTCAACGGAGAATCTGTATTCAAAATAGAACAAACCGATTTTGCTGATTTTTCGAAACAAGCTTATCGTCATTTTGAAATACAATATCCGAAGTTTTTCAAAATGGATGCTTTGAGCAAACTGGCTTTTTTAGGAGCCGACCTGCTTTTGAGTCCAATTGTTTCGGACGAAAAAGAGAATAATATCGCTTTGGTTTTGGCTAATAATTCGGCTAGTTTGGATACGGATGTAAAACATCAGGAATCAATTTCGGACAAGGGAAACTACTTTCCGAGTCCTGCTGTTTTTGTTTACACGCTCCCAAATATCTGTTTGGGCGAAATAAGTATTCGTCATCAGCTGAAAAGTGAAAATTCTTTTTTTATATTTGACACCTTTAATACAGAGTTTATGTCGAATTATTCCAACATTCTTCTAAATTCTAATAAGGCAGAAACTGTCCTGTGCGGCTGGGTAGAACTTTTTAATAACAATTATAAAGCTTTTCTTTGCACCATCGGAACAAATGAAAATTTAAAAATCACAAACGAAACTATCAATACATTATACAATAAATAATCATGGAAGCATTAAAACAAGAATTAAAAGAAAAAATCGTTACTACTCTAAACCTTGAAGATATCGCAATTGAAGATATTGCAGATAACGACCCATTGTTTGGAGATGGTTTAGGTTTAGACTCGATTGATGCTTTAGAATTAATCGTAATTTTAGATAAAGACTACGGAATCAAATTGGTTGATCCAAAAGAGGGTAAATCTATTTTTCAGTCGATAGAAACTATGGCTGCTTATATTGAAGCAAATAGAACTAAATAAATTTTAGATTTCAGACTTTAGATTTTAGATTTCAGGCAGAAATACTTAAAATCTAATTCAATTGGTTTTCAAAATTTTGTAAACCTAAAATAATAGTCTCCAAATCTAAAATCTAAAATTTAAAATCTAAAATGACAAGAGGTGTTGCCATAACTGGAATGGGGATTATATCTTCAATTGGAAACTCAGTTGAAGAAAGCTATATTTCGTTAATCGAAAATAAAATCGGAGTTTCTGAAATTCAGAATATTTCGACCATTCATGCCAATGTAATTAAGGTTGGTGAAATCAAAAAAACAAACGAAGAACTTATAGAAGAACTGCATTTGGACGAAACTAATAATTTCTCCAGAACGGCAATGATTGGTGCTTTGGCAGCAAAACAGGCTGTAAAAAATGCTGGTATTACTTCGATAAACGAATTCAGAACGGGACTTATTTCTGCAACCAGTGTTGGAGGTATGGATATGACCGAAAAACATTATTACGACTACTTTGAACATCCGGAACTGGTAAAATATATTACCTGTCACGATGGCGGCGATGTTGCAGATAAAATTGCAGAAGAATTAGGCTTAAAAGGAATGGTAACTACGATCAGCACAGCTTGTTCTTCGGCTGCCAATTCTATTATGCTTGGTGCACGATTGATAAAGTCTGGAAAATTAGACCGCGTGATTGTGGGAGGTACTGATGCTTTGGCAAAATTTACCATCAACGGATTTAAAACTTTGATGATTCTTTCTGACAATTACAACAAACCGTTTGACAATACCCGAAAAGGTTTAAATCTTGGTGAAGCTGCCGCATTTTTGGTTTTAGAATCGGATGAACTGGTAGCAAAACAAAACAAAAAAGTGCTGGCAAGAGTCTCTGGTTACGGAAATGCAAATGATGCTTATCACCAGACTGCTTCTTCAGAAAATGGGGACGGTGCTTATCTGGCGATGAAAAAAGCATTTGAAGTTTCGGGCTTAAAACCTTCGGATATTGATTACATCAATGTTCACGGAACTGCAACTCCAAACAACGATTTGTCTGAAGGGCGCGCTTTACTTCGCATTTTTCAGGATGAAAAAGTGCCTGACTTTAGTTCTACGAAACCATTTACAGGCCATACTTTGGCTGCTGCTGCTGCAATTGAAGCCGTTTTTAGTGTCTTGGCAATTCAGAATGGTGTTGTTTACCCTAATTTAAATTTTGAACAACCAATGGAAGAGTTTGATCTTCAACCTCAAACTTCTTTAAAAAATAAAACTATAGAACACGTTTTGTCTAATTCTTTCGGATTTGGAGGAAATTGTTCTACCCTTATATTCTCAAAAAGCTAATGACAAAAAAAACATATATAAATGGAGTAGGCTGTATTTCGACTCAAAAAACATTTGATACTGTTTTTTTAGAAGAAGCCGTTGTAAATGAAAACGAAAATGTTTTAAAAATCGTTTCACCTGCTTACAAAGATTACATCGCTCCTGCTGCAAGCCGACGCATGGCAAAAGGAGTTAAGAACGGAATTGTAGCCGCTGCTCTTGCTGTAAAAGACGCTGGTGTAGAAAATGTTGACGCTATTATTACCGGAACAGGTTTAGGATGTATCGAAGATTCTGAAAAATTCCTTACCGCTATTCTAGATAATAATGAAGAGTTTTTGACTCCGACTTCTTTTATTCAATCTACACATAATACTGTTGCAGCACAAATCGCTCTTACAATGCAGTGCAAAGGGTATAATTTTACGTATGTAAATGGTGCGGTTTCTTTTGAATCTGCTCTTTTAGATGCAAAAATGCAGATCGAAGATAACGAAGCCAACTCTATCTTAATTGGTGGTGTTGACGAAAATGGAGCTTATACTACAGCGCTTTTTAAATTATCAGGACGTATTAAACAAGACAACCAAGAGCCTTATCATCTTTTAAACGCAACTACAAACGGAGCTGTTTATGGAGAAGGTGCCAGTTTTTTTGTTTTAGAAAATGAAAAAAAAGAAACTACTTACGCTCAGGTCTTGGATATTGAAATGATCAATACACTGGAAGTTAATGAGGTAGAAAATAAAATAATCTCTTTTCTAAAAGCGAATAACTTAGAAATTTCGGATGTTGATGCCATTGTTTTAGGTTTTGACGGAAATGCTGCTTTTGAAAAATATTATTCGGAGCTTGCACAAAATGCTTTTGCAGCTACAACGCAGCTTTATTACAAACACCTTTGCGGCGAATTTGATACTGCGTCTGCTTTTGGTTTGTGGATGGCGTCAAAAATCATTAAGACGCAAGATGTTCCTGAAATTACAAGAGTAAACTCGGTTACTAAACCTGCTTACAATACTATTTTATTATACAATCAGTTAAACGGGAAAAATCATAGTTTCACATTGCTGTCAAAATGATAACGCACAAAAACATATCAATCTTTTTTATCTTTTTGATTGTTGTCCTTAATATTGTGAATTTTTACACGACGGTAAATTTTCTTTGGTTTTTAGGAATCGTTCTCATCTGGATTGGAATAAATGCGTTTGGATCTTCTAGAATATCGTCTAATTATCATGTAAAAGCGTATTGCAATAATCCGTTAGAAACAGAAAAAAAAATTGCGCTTACTTTTGACGACGGGCCAAGTCCGTACACTTTGGAAGTATTAGCATTATTGAAAAAGTATAATGCCAAAGCAACCTTTTTTTGTATTGGTAAAAATATTGAATTGTACCCTGAAATTGTAAAACAGATTGTAGCCGAAGGTCATTTGATTGGAAACCATTCGTACAGTCATTCTAAATTTTTTGATTTGTACAATGCTGATAAAATAACCGAAGAACTTCAAAAAACAGATCGTCTTCTGGAAAAATTTACATCAGGAAAAATAAACTTTTTCAGACCTCCTTATGGCGTTACCACTCCCTCTATAAGACGAGCTCTAAAAAAAACCGGTCATCAAGTAATCGGCTGGAATATTCGTTCGCTTGACGGAGGCACAAAAAATGAGAAATTAATTTTCGATAGAATAATAAAGCGTATTTCTCCCGGCGGAATTGTACTTTTGCATGATACAGCGCCGCATTCTGTTTTGGTATTGGAACAGTTTTTGCGTTTTTTACAGCAAAATAATTATACCGTGGTTTCTACAGAAGATCTTTTGAATCTTTCGGCGTACGAAATCAATCAAAACTAAATACAAATGAAAATTAAATTATATACTTTTCTCTTTTTTCTAAATGCCTTCTTTTTGACCGCACAGGAACAGAAAATGACAGCAGCAGAAATAACTGCTTTTAAAGAAGATGTGAATGTGGTTTCTAAAAAAATTAAAAGTTTAAGCACTGATTTTGTACAATACAAGCATTTGGATTTTTTGTCTAAAGACATCGAAACTTCTGGAAAAATGTATTTTAAAGAACCGTCAATGCTGCAATGGCAATACAAAAAACCATACAACTACAGTATTGTTTTTAAAAATGGCAAGATCCTGATTAATGACGAAGGAAAGAAAAGTGCGGTTGACATTGGCAACAGTAAAATTTTTGGCCGTATCAACAAATTAATTATTGGAAGTGTGAGCGGTAATATGTTTGATGATAAAGAATTTAACATTTCGTACTTTAAATCAAAAGGGCAGAACATCGCAAAATTTCTTCCGAAAGATGCGGACCTGAAAAAATACATCAAACAGATTGAACTCACTTTTGATAAAGAAGAAGCAACCGTCGTTCAGGTAAAACTTTTAGAATCTTCTGAAGACTACACCCGAATTGTACTTAAAAACAAAGTAATTAATGCAAAAATCGACGATTCAGTTTTTACTAATTAATTGTTTTTTACTTTTAATTTTGGTTTCATGCGGTTCTGTCGCAGAAAATTTTACACCCAAAAAATTAGAAAAAACAACTTTTGAAGTTCCTTATTTCTCCGATCCAAAAATCGATTATGTTTATAAAACCAACATTACGGTTTATGGAAATGATATCTCTGGAATTTTTATTGCTAAAAAAATAAACGACAGTATTCATCGTGTTGTTTTTACAACAGAATTTGGAAACAAACTTTTAGATTTCGAAATTTCAGATAAATCGTTTAAAGTCAATTCGATTGTTTCTGAGCTTGATCGCAAAATCCTGATCAATACCTTAAAAGAAGATTTTCGTTTACTGCTGCAAAAAGAGCATAGGATTACAGCAGCATTTGAAAAAGACGGTTTTGACATTTACAAATCAAAGGATCAAAATCGGGACAATTACTTATTTGTTTCCCAAACAAGCAATAAATTAGAAAAGATCATTCGTGCTTCTAAAACAAAAGAAAAAATAACCCTTCTTTTTAATTCAGAAAACAATATTTTTGCTGATAAGATTCAGATTATTCATCAAAATATTAAACTGCAGATTGTATTGCAGTATTTAAAATCGGAGTAGAATTTAAACTAATTATAAACTTTAAATCAATTAAAAATGAGAAAAATTATTGTAATTGCTTTTGTTTTATGTATTTATAATTTGTCACAGGCGCAAGTACGCGTAAGCCCTGGACTTAGAGGAGGTTTAAATCTTTCGAGATTAACAAACATTGATAACAATAACACTACAGCTGATTTTTATATTGGAGGTCTCGTAGATATTAAGTTTAATAAATATTTTTCGCTGCAGCCCGAAGTCAATTATTCCAGACAAGGATCAGAAGGTCGATATTATGATATGTATGACAATTATTATGAAACAAAATATGAATTAAATTATCTAACTTTAGGTGCAGTTGCAAAGCTGAATATTAAAGGAAGTGGTTTTCATATTTTGGCTGGGCCATCGGCTGATTTTAAAATTGATGATAATTTTGGTCGTTATGGTTTTAATCCAGTTGATTTTGACTTTGCAATTGTAGGCGGTGTGGGTTACACGTTACCAAACGGACTTACATTTGAGGCAAGAATAAAACAAGGTTTGGTTGATATTTACGGTTATGACAATTACTATGATGACGGAGAATATTATGACGATAATTTGATCCTGAATCAGGTGTTTCAGATCGGTATTAGTTATACCTTTAAAATGAAATAAAAACTATGATAAAAAAATTATTTTTTATTCTAGCTGTATTCTTTACAGTTATTCATTTACAAGCCCAAATGGTTGCCAAACCTGGTTTAAGAGCTGGAGTTAGTTTTTCGACAATTTCTGAAATGCATGCTAATTACAGAACTGATTTTTATGTTGGGGGTTTTACCGAATTAAATTTGACGAAGCATTATGCGCTTCAACCGGAAATAACGTACAGCAGACAAGGTTCTGATGATGTTGCTCGAAATTACTATGACGAAAGTTCACAAACAACAAAGGTTGAATATTTAGATTTGAATTTGAATTATTTGTCTTTGGCTATGATCAACAAAATCAAATTTGCTCAGGGAATCCAATTACAAGTCGGACCAACTTTAGACATACTGCTAAACGACAATCTTGTAGTAAAAAAAACACAAAATGATTTGGGTCTCGTTTTAGGAGTAGCTTATGAATCGCCTTCTGGTTTTACCTTTGAAGCACGATTTAAAAAAGGTTTTCTGGATATTCTGAGCAGCGATTATTATCAAAATGATAGTAATAATGATTATCTGTTTGGCGATTACAACACAAATATCAATTTTCAATTAGGCGTTTCCTATTCATTTGGAAAATAAAAAAATTATGGTTTTAAAAGATTTTTACAAAGTCCTGTCGGAGGAAAAAGTATCCGATACAAAATACAATGTTACCATTTTGGTTAATGAAAAACACGATGTTTTCAAAGGCCATTTTCCAGGAAACCCAATCATGCCGGGCGTGTGCATGATCCAGATTATAAAAGAGCTTACAGAAAAATTTACGCAGAGTTCTTTGTTGATTCAGACGTTAACAAATGTCAAATTTATGGCTTTGATTAATCCTGAAGCTACACCAGAATTACGCTTAGAACTAGATATTACGCATACAGAAGATAATTTGATTAAAGTTAAAAACACCACTTTCTTTAACAGCACAACTGCTTTAAAACTCAGTACAGTGTATAAAAAAATTTAACTATGAAACTACTATTTTCAATTTTACTATTGATCGGCTTTTCGGCTGCTACGCCAGATTTAGCTTCGATCCGAAAAATGTATTCTGATGTCGCAAAATCAGAAACAAACGCAAAAGAATTTACAGAAAAAATGGCTGGCGTAAACTCCAACGATGATAAAATTTTGGTGGCTTACAAAGCGGCTTCTATTTTAGTAGATTCTAAATTCGAAAAAAAATTAACCGAGAAAATCGAGCGCTTTAAAGAAGGTGCAAAAATGCTGGAAGCCGTAATTGCCTCTGAACCGAATAATATCGAAATGAGAATGATTCGTTTAAGCATTCAGGAAAATGTTCCTGGAATTACGGGTTACAAAAAAAATATTAAAGAAGACAAAAAATTCCTAACAGTACACTATCCGACATTGACAGGTACTTTGAAAGAATATATTAAAGACTTTGTTTTACAATCTGACAGTTTCTCTGCAAAAGAGAAACAATTTGTGAAGTAAGGCTTCAAATAAAAACTCATGAACTCTATTTTGCCCCAGCAGGAATTACTAAATTCGATTAACTTTTGCGTTATTGTACCAACCTACAATAATCAAAAAACGCTAAAAAGAGTATTAGACTCCATTTTAAAATATTCCTCGAATATTATTATTGTCAATGACGGGGCAACAGATTCAACCAATGAGATTTTAAAAGAATATTCGCAGCTCGTTCAAATTCATCATCCTAAAAATTTAGGAAAAGGACGTGCTCTTAGAAACGGCTTTAGAAAAGCGATCGAATTGAATTTTGAATATGCAATTACGATCGATTCTGATGGTCAGCATTTTGCTTCTGATATTCCGTGCTTTTTAGCCGAAATTCAGAAGCAGCCCAATGCGCTATTGATCGGAGGCCGTAATATGACACAAGAAAATGTTCCCAAAAAAAGCAGTTTTGGGAACAAATTTTCTAATTTCTGGTTTAAGTTTGAAACTGGAATTAAGCTAGAAGATACCCAGTCTGGTTTTAGATTATATCCCTTAAAACTGCTTCCAAAACAATTTTATACAAATAAATTTGAATTTGAAATCGAAGTAATTGTGCGTGCTGCCTGGAAAGGAATTGTGGTAAAGAACATTCCGATTCAAGTTTTATATGATCCCGCAGAACGAGTTTCGCATTTTCGTCCGTTTCAAGATTTTACCAGAATCAGTATTTTGAATACGGTTTTGGTAACCAATGCTCTTTTATACATTAAACCGCGCGACTTTTTTAGACGCGCAAAAAAAAAAGGTCTTAAAAAGTTTTTCTTAGAAGATGTTTTAGAAAGCGACGATTCTAATTTTAAAAAATCAGCCGCTATTGCATTAGGAATCTTTATAGGGCTCTCTCCTTTTTGGGGCTTTCAAACCTTGCTGTTGTTTACATTAGCAGCATTATTGAGGTTGAATAAAGTGATTGCTTTTTTATTTTCTAATGTCAGTTTCCCGCCTTTTATTCCGTTTATCATTTATGCTTCTTTAAAGATCGGAAGTATTTTTGTTGCAGCCGATGCTCCTTTACATTTGGATAGTTCGATAACGTTAGACGATATTCAAAAAAATGCTGCACAATATATCATCGGAAGTCTTATTTTAGCAGCCGTTTCTGCATTGTCTGCTGGTTTGATAAGTTATTTACTTTTAACTGCTTTCAGTAGAAAACATTTAGAGTAAATTTGCCACGAATTCACGAATTTTTTATTCATTGATTATTAATTCGTGACAACAAAATTTATGGCCAAAAACAATTATAATTAAACGATGCACCACTATTTTTACTCCATTCATTTATTCGTAAATCGAAGAAAATCTTTGTCCATTTTATTGGCATTGGGGATGCTTCTTATTTTTGGCTTTTTTGCATCAAGGCTTAAATTCGAAGAAGACATCACCAAACTGATTCCTACCAATGACAAAACTGATATCACGGCCAAAGTTTTAAAACAGCTTAATTTTGCAGATAAAACCACTGTCATTTTTAAACTTGACGAAAAAGGCACAGCCGATGATTTAAAAGAAATGGCTGCTGCGTTTTCTGACAGCGTTTCTATTTCTTGTAAACCTTATGTAACAGGAATTCAAGGAAAAATTAACGAAGAAAATATTCAGGAAACCATAGATTTTGTATACCACAACCTGCCGCTTTTTTTGGATGATAAAGATTATGAAAACATTCAGCAAAAGCTTCAAAAAGATAGTATTGCAGGAACCGTAGATGGAAATTACAAATCCATTATTTCTCCTTCAGGATTTGTTACCAAAGATTTTATTCTTCGCGATCCGTTCGGAATTTCATTTATAGCCTTAAAAAAATTACAGCAATTAAATATTGGTGATGATTTTACGCTTGACAATGGATTTGTCATGACGAAAGATAAAAAGAAATTACTGCTGTTTATTACCTCCAATATTCCGTCCAGCGAAACAGAAAAAAACACAATTCTCGCCAATAAACTGGCTTCTATACAAGAGCATTTAAATCAGAAATTTGAAGGTAAAACGAGCATTAGTTATTTTGGTTCGGCATTAATTGCTGTTGCAAACGCTAAACAAATTAAGAGTGATATTGTTTTATCAACCTCAATTGCAATGTTTACTTTAATGCTGATTTTGATTTTGTTTTACCGCAAAATTTTAATTCCGTTAATCATTTTTCTGCCAACACTGTTTGGCGGTTTATTTGCTGTGGCATTTTTATATTTTACAAGACAGCAGATTTCGGCAATTTCTCTTGGTATAGGTTCTATTCTGCTCGGTATCACGATTGATTATTCTATTCATATTCTCACACATTACAAACACAACAGCGATGTAAAAACATTGTACAAAGACATTACCATGCCGGTAATCATGAGCAGTTCTACCACTGCCGTTGCTTTTTTATGCCTGCTTTTTGTAAAATCTACAGCGCTTAACGATCTGGGAATTTTTGCTGCTGTGATTGTAATGGCTTCTGCATTTTTTTCTTTACTAATTGTACCGCATTTGTACAAGCCGAAAGAAAATCAATCGGAAAATAAAAAAAATGTTATTGATAAGCTGGCTCATTTTTCTTTTCATAACAACAAAATCTTAATTGGTTTTTGTGTGATCATTACAATCATTTGTTGTTTTACGTATAATGATGTTGGTTTTAATAATGATTTATCGCAGTTAAATTTTATCCCGAAAGACCTTAAAACAGCCGAAAAAGAATTGGAAGAAAGCAGCAGTTTAACTTCAAAAACTATTTATGCCGCTTCATACGGCAAAAGCATGGAAGAAGCACTAGAGCATAACAGCCAGCTTTTTACTGATTTAACAAAAGAAAAACAACAGCATAAAATTTTAAATTTTAGTTCTGTTGGCGGCATTATGATTTCGCAGGCTGCACAAGAACAGAAAATTGCCAAATGGAATTCTTTCTGGGATACTAATAAAAAAACATTTTTAAAATCAGAATTAATTGTACAAGGTGCTAAACTTGGTTTTAAACCTACTACATATGATGCTTTTTACGAACAGCTCAATCAAAATTTTAAACCGATTTCTGCACAAGAATATTTAAAAATTCAAGCGTTGCAGCTGCAGGAATTTGTCAGCGAAAAAAATGGTTTTTACACCATATCAACCTTAATAAAACTGGCGCCCGAACAACGTGATGCTTTTGTGAAATCGGTTGAAAAAAAACAAAATGTCATCGCAATTGACCGTCAGCAGATGAATGAAACATTCTTCAGCACGTTAAAAACTGATTTTAATTCTCTTGTAAATTATTCGTTTATAGCGGTAATTTTAATTCTGTTTTTCTTTTTCAGAAGAGTAGAATTGGTTTTGGTCAGCTGTATTCCGATTGCATTAACAGGAATCGTAACCGCTGGAATAATGGGAATCTTTGGCATTCAGATGAATATTTTCAGCATGATTGTCTGTACCCTAATTTTCGGTCATGGTGTCGATTTTAGTATTTTTATGACGAGTGCCCTTCAAAAAGAATATACATCGGGTGTAAACGAAATTGCCATTTACAGAACCTCTATTATTTTGGCTGTAATTACAACCATTCTCGGAATCGGTGCCATGATATTTGCAAAACATCCTGCACTTACTTCTATTTCGTCTGTTTCGTTAATAGGGGTTTTTGCGGCGCTTATTATTACGTTTATCTTCTACCCGATTCTTTTTAAAATGTTTATTTCGAATCGCCCGAAAAAAGGAAATTCTCCTATCGATATTCGTACGTTGATTCACGGAATTATTTCTTTTTTCTATTACGGTTTTGGCGGTATTGTAGTGTCTCTCTTTAGTTTGGCTATCATGCCGATTCTTCCAATCAAAGAAGAAAAGAAAATAAAAGGTCTTCGTTACGTGACTTCAAAATTCATGAAATCGGTATTGTATTCCAATCCATTCATATCCAAAAAAGTTTTAAATCCAAACGGCGAAACTTTTGACAAACCAGCCATAATTATAGCCAATCATTCCTCTTTTGTTGATATTTTAGCGATAGGACAATTGAGCCCAAAAATTATTTTCCTGGTAAATGACTGGGTTTATAAATCTCCTATTTTTGGAGGAGCAGTTAGAAAATTAGGCTTTTATCCTGTATCTGAAGGCTTAGAAAGCGGTATAGAACCACTTCGCCAAAAAGTAAAAGAAGGATATTCGTTAATCATTTTTCCAGAAGGAACGCGTTCAGAGAGCAATCAAATTAACCGTTTTCATAAAGGTGCTTTTTTACTGGCAGAAGAGTTTAATCTGGATATCCTGCCTATCTTAATACACGGCGCTTCAGAAGCCATTCCGAAAGGAGATTTTGTGATTCATCACAGTAGTTTAACACTTTCTATTTTAGAAAGAATTACACCAGACAATCTTGCATTCGGAAAAAATTATGCCGAAAGAACCAAACTCATCAGCACTTATTTTAAATCTGAGTTTCAGAAAATGCGCCAAAAATTTGAAGGTGCAGATTATTTCAAAAAAATGCTTATTCAGAGTTATGCCTACAAAGAAAATGAAGTGGTGCGCGATGTAAAAAGCAATGTCAAAACCAACCTAGAAACTTATTTTGCTCTCAATAAATGTTTTTCAGCCAAAGCAAAAATTTTACGTTTAGGAAATGATCACGGAGAACTAGATGTTTTATTGGCGCTGCAAGAACCACAGCGAAAAATCTTTTCGTTTCTTTTTGATGAAGAAAAACGTGCTGTCGCAAAAACCAATTATATTGCCCGAAAACGAAAAATTACTTACTTAGAAAAACAAGAAGAAATAGCAGCACTATCTTTTGAAACGGTTCTAATTTCTGAAGAAAATTTAGAAATTGATTTAGAAAAAATAGTTTCAAAATCTTCACAGATTATTTTAATTCAGAATTCGGCTTTAAAAAACACACTTCTTAATTTTGGTTTTGAATGTGTTTTGGATGAAAATGCAATAGGTATTTTTAATAAAAAATAAGATGAAAGAGCATTACGATGTAGTGATTATTGGCAGCGGTTTGGGCGGACTTGTTTCGGCTGTAATTCTGGCAAAAGAAGGTTACAGCGTTTGTATGCTCGAAAAAAACAATCAATATGGCGGTAATCTTCAGACTTTTGTAAGGGACAAAACCATTTTTGATACCGGTATCCATTATATCGGCGGTCTGAGTGAAGGTCAAAATCTGCATCGTTATTTTCAATATATTGGAATAATGGATCATTTAAATCTAAAAAAATTAGACGAAAATGGTTTTGATGTGATTTCTTTTGATGATGATGCGACAACCTATCCACATGCTCAGGGTTTTGCTAATTTTGCAGCGCAGTTGACGAATTATTTTCCCGAAGAAAAAGAAAATATTGAGAACTATTGTCAAAAAATACAAGACGTCTGCAAAGCTTTTCCGCTTTACAATCTGGAATCTGAAGGTCGTTATGATGATGAAATTGTAACGCTTAACGCGAAAGAAACGATTGATTCTTTTACCCAAAATGAGAAACTAAAAGCAGTTTTGGCCGGATCTAATTTTCTGTATGCGGGTATTGCCAGCAAATCGCCTTTTTACGTTCATGCACTTGTAGTAAACTCTTATATCGAAAGTTCCTGGCGTTGTGTAAATGGAGGCAGCCAAATTACGAAGCAGCTTTTGAAACAGCTCAAAAAATACGGAGGAGAATTCTATAAACATAAAGAAGTTACGCAGTTTACAGTTGAAAATCAAAAAGTAAATTTGGCCGTTATGAAAGACGGAACCAAAGTTTCCGGCGGTATTTTTATTTCTAATATTGAGCCCAAAACAACTTTAAAAATGGCTGGGCAGGAAAATTTTAGAAAACCATTTTTCAACAGAATCCAAAATCTAGAAGGAGTGCTGTCTGCTTTTAGTCTTTATATTGTTTTTAAACCTAAAACTTTTAAATACATCAATCATAATTTTTATCATTTTAAAAATAGTAACGAAGTCTGGACGTCTCATGAATACGACGATAATTCCTGGCCGAAAACCTATATGGCTTCTATGAACGTTTCTGCAAAAGACGAAGAATGGGCAGACGGAATGACGTTTTTGACGTATATGAAATACGATGATGTTAAAGCATGGGAAAATACTTTTAACACCACTTTTGCCGAAAATGACCGGGGAGAAAGTTATGAAGCGTTTAAAAGTAAAAAAGCTTCTAAATTTTTAGAAGAGATCGAAAAAAAATTTCCTGGAATTAAAGACTGCATCAAATCTATTCATACCTCTACACCGCTTTCTTATCGGGATTATATTGGCGGCGATGCTGGTAATATGTACGGTTATGTAAAAGATTCTAATAATCCGATGAAAACTTTGATTCCGTCCAAAACTAAACTCGAAAATCTTTATCTTACCGGACAAAGTGTTAATATGCACGGTGTTCTCGGAGTAACGATCGGCGCTGTTATTACCTGTTCTGAAATTGTCGGAAAAGAATATCTATTAGAAAAAATCAATCAAACAACTGAATAAATCATTTATGAAAAGCCGTATTCTATCCTTTCTTTTCATTACTTTTTTAGCATTGCTGAGTTCCTGCGGCACTTCAAAATCAAAAAATCACAAACCCGATCTTAGTTCTTATAACGCCGCGTTGCCTATTGTAAAAAAAATTTCAGATACCGTTTTTGTTTCAGGAAAAAATTCCTTTTTTAAAAACAAACAGGGACTTTGGGAATTATATGCAGAAGGCGATCCGCTGCAAATTGGTCTTACTACGGGAGCATTAACCGATTCGCTTTTACTAAAACAACAGCGTATTTTTTTCTCTAAAATAACCGATTTTATTCCTTCTAAATTTCAGCAAAAAATACTTCGTAAGTTTTTAATCTGGTACAATCGCAAATTGTATTTAAATGTTCCAAACGAATATCAGGCAGAAATTTACGGCGTTTCACAATATACCGGGCATGAATTTGACAATATTGCACCGCAATTTCAACGCAGTTTATACCTGCATGGAGCTCATGATATTGGCCACGCTATGCAGGATCTGGCTTTGGTGGGCTGTTCTTCTTTTGCAGTATGGAATGAAAAAACAGAAGATGGAAATTTACTTCTCGGCCGTAATTTGGACTTTTATGTAAATGACGAATTCGCAGAAAATAAAATTGTAGCCTTTATAAATCCAAAAGAAGGATTTCCATTTATGACGGTTTCTTGGCCCGGAATGATTGGCACCGTTTCTGGAATGAATCTTGAAGGTTTAACGGTCACCATTAACGCCTCAAAATCGCAGATTCCGCTTACCGCAAAAACGCCGATTTCTATCCTTACCCGAGAAATTTTACAGCATGCCAAAAATCTTGACGAAGCAATTGCGATCGCCAAAAAAAGGGATGTTTTTGTTTCTGAATCTATTATGGTCGGAAGCGCTCACGACAACAAAGCAATTTTGATTGAAGTTTCTCCAGAAAAAATGGATGTTTACGAAGCTCCAAACAGCAGCGAATTAATTTGTTCCAATCATTTTCAAGGGGAAGCTTTTAAAGATGATAAACGAAATCAGGAACAAATTGTGAATAGTCATTCTCAATATCGTTATGAAAGAATGCAGGAATTATTAAAAGAAAATCCAAAAGTAAGCCCCAAAACAGCTTCGGAAATTCTTAGAAATAAAGAGGGATTACAGAATATTGCTTTGGGTTACGGAAACGAAAAAGCTCTAAATCAGCTTTTGGCTCACCACGGAATTATTTTTAAACCTAAAGAAAAACTGGTTTGGGTTTCGGCAAATCCGTATCAATTGGGAGAATTCGTATGCTATAATTTAAATGCTGTTTTTAAGGAAAGAACAGAAGCTCAGACAAGCTCTCTTGAAATTGAAAACTTAAACATTCCGAAAGATCCTTTTTTAAATACTGAAATGTTTAAAAATTTTCAAAAATTTAAAATTGAAAATCAGCAGATTGACGATTCTTTAGATAAAAAAGAAAAAATTGCTCCCGAAAAGCTTTTACAATATCAATCACTAAACCCTGATTATTGGGTTGTGTATTACAAAACAGGATTGTACTTTTATCAGCAAAAAGATTTTGCTGCAGCAAAAGTAAATTTTGAAAAAGCATTAACAAAAGAAATTACCACAGCTCCTGAAAAAGAAGCAATTGAGAAATACCTAGAAAAAATCAAAAGAAAATTAAAATGATTCCAGATATAGAAAAAGATTCTTTAGCCCAAATTAAAAATTTACAAGAGCAAAAATTAGTCGAGCTTTTGAACTATATCGGCGAACACTCTCCATTTTATAAAAGACTTTTTGCAGGACAAAATATAGATATTTCAAAAGTAAAAACTCTCGAAGATTTACAGCATCTTCCTGTAACCACTAAAGAAGACTTACAACAATATAACGATGATTTTTTGTGTGTACCACAAAATAAAATTATAGATTATGCCACAACATCTGGCACTTTGGGAGATCCCGTAACTTTTGGTTTAACCGATTCTGATTTGGACAGACTGGCTTATAACGAAGCCATTTCGTTTGCCTGCGCCGGAATTGCAGAAGGAGATGTAGTGCAGTTGATGACTACAATTGACCGAAAATTTATGGCAGGTTTGGCTTATTTTTTAGGTTTAAGAAAACTAAAAGTAGGTGTAATACGTGTCGGGGCCGGAATTCCAGAAATGCAGTGGGATTCTATTTTAAAATACAATCCGAGTTACTTGATTACTGTTCCCTCTTTTCTATTAAAGTTAATTGAATACGCTGAAATACACGGAATTGATTATAATAATTCGAGCATAAAAGGAGCTGTTTGTATCGGAGAATCTCTGAGAGAACAGGATTTTTCTATGAATATTTTATCTAAAAAAATCACTGATAAATGGAATATTAAGTTGTATTCTACTTATGCTTCAACTGAAATGAGCACGGCTTTTACTGAATGCGAACACGGAAAAGGAGGCCATCATCATCCAGAATTAATTATTATTGAAGTTCTTGACGAAAATAATATGCCTGTAAAAAATGGCGAAATCGGCGAACTGACTTTTACTACTTTGGGTATAGAAGCGATGCCCTTATTGCGTTTTAAAACTGGTGATATTGTACAAGCGCACGACGAACCTTGTGCCTGCGGCAGAAATACTTTGCGTGTTGGTCCAGTTGTTGGGCGCAAAAAGCAGATGATCAAATATAAAGGTACAACACTTTATCCGCCAGCGATGAATGATGTTTTGAGCAGTTTTGATAATATCGAAAATCACTTGATCGAAATTTCAACCAACGATTTAGGAACCGATGAAATCGTGATTAAAATTGCAGCCAAAAATCAAACTCCAGAATTTCTTCAAGAAATAAAAGACCACTTTAGAGCAAAACTAAGAGTAACTCCAAAGATTGAATTTGCTTCAAAAGAAGTTTTAAATCCACTGGTTTTTAACCCAATGAGTAGAAAACCGATTCGATTTTTTGATTATAGGTCTTAAAATAGGTGCAAAGATGCAAAGGTTCAGAGGGACAAAGCCTCTTTATCAGCATTATAGAAAACCTCTGAACCTTTGCTACTCTGAACCTTTGAACCTTCTAATGGCTACAAATTAAACTAAATGTTGTAATTTTGCAAAAAATTATGAATATGGTTAAGATTGGCAATATAGAACTACCCGAATTTCCTTTACTACTTGCTCCGATGGAAGATGTGAGTGATCCGCCGTTTCGCAGATTATGCAAAACGCACGGTGCTGACATGATGTACTCTGAGTTTATTTCGTCTGAAGGATTGATTCGCGATGCGATAAAAAGCCGTATGAAGCTGGATATTTTTGATTACGAACGCCCGGTTGGAATTCAAATTTTTGGAGGCGATGAAGAAGCAATGGAAATGTCTTCTAAAATTGTTTCGACTGTAAAACCAGATTTAGTGGATATTAATTTTGGATGTCCAGTTAAAAAAGTAGTCTGCAAAGGTGCTGGAGCGGGAGTTTTGAAAGATGTTGATTTGATGGTACGTCTGACACAAGCGGTTATTAAAGGAACTGATTTGCCTGTTACAGTAAAAACCCGTTTGGGCTGGGACGAAAGTTCTATTAATATTGATGAAGTGGCTGAAAGACTTCAGGACATTGGCGTTCAAGCCTTAACGATTCATGCCAGAACCCGCGCGCAAATGTACAAAGGCCATTCTGACTGGTCGCATATTGCACGTGTAAAAAACAACCCAAGAATTACAATGCCTATTTTCGGAAACGGCGATATCGACAGCCCGGAAAAAGCACTAAAATATAAAAATGAATACGGGATTGACGGTATCATGATTGGCCGTGCTGCTATTGGTTATCCGTGGATTTTTAATGAAATCAAACATTATTTTAAAACGGGCGAGCACTTACCTGCTCCAACGGTTATTGATCGTGTAGAAGCGGCTAGAAACCATTTAAAGTGGTCGATGGAATGGAAAGGCGAACGCTTGGGAATTGTAGAAATGCGTCGTCATTACACAAATTATTTTAAAGGAATCCATTCGTTTAAAGAATTCAAACAAAAATTAGTTACAACTGACGCACCTGAAGATTTGTTCGCGATTATGAAAGAAATTGAACAGGTTTATGCGGGGTATGAGTTTGTTTAAAATTATTATCTTGAACTTTAATAAAGAACTCAACATAAAAAATGCCTTCAATATTGAAGGCATTTTTGTTATAATTACACTTGAACTCGTTTCCACTTTCCTCTTTTATAGAAAAATATTCCGGCAAGAGTAATGGCGGTTTCAGCAACTGGAATGGCTATGAAAACTCCGGTGGGTCCCATATTAAAATGTTTCGCTAACACATAAGCAAGCGGAATCTGGAACAGCCAAAAACCAAAGAAATTGATTCCCGTAGGCGTCCAAGTATCTCCCGCTCCATTAAAAGTATTGATTAAAACCATTCCGATTCCGTAGAAAATAAATCCGATGCTCATAATTTGCAACGCTTCAACTGCAACGACTTTGACTTGTTCGTCATTGGTAAAAAAGGAAATAATATAATGTCCAAAAACCAAAGTAACAATCATGATCGAAGCCATGAAAATAACATTATATCGTGCTGTAGTATAAACCGATTTTTCGGCGCGGTCGATTTGTTTGGCACCTAAATTCTGTCCAACCAAAGTTGCAGCAGCATTGCTTAATCCCCAAGCCGGAAGAATAAAAAACATCATAATTCTTAAAGCAGTCTGATAGCCCGCAGAACCGTGATCTCCTCCTGTTGTGGCTACTAATTGTGCCAGAAAAATCCAGCTGCAAGAGGCAATTACAAATTGCAGAATTCCAGGTGCAGCGATCTTTATCAATGCTTTGATTTGTTTAAAATCTGGAGCAAAATAAGGGATTTTGATTTTTAAGATTCCATTTCCAAAAAACAAATGATATACTTGATATAAAACCCCAATAGTTCTTCCGATCGAGGTTGCCAATGCCGCGCCAATCAACCCGAAAGCAGGAATTGGCCCGAGACCATTAATTAAAATCGGGCATAAAATAATGTTGCAGATATTGGCAATCCAAAGACTTTTCATGGCGATTGCTGCATTTCCCGCTCCTCGGAAAATTCCGTTTATTAAGAACAAAAGCATAATACATAAACTAGAACCAATCATAATTTGGGTAAAACGAAAACCGTGTTCTGCTGATTCTATGGACGAACCCATCAGAATCAAAATATCTTTTGCGTAGATAATTCCGAAAATACTTAAAACGCTATTGACGGCAAACGCAATAATGATAGACTGCATTCCCGCTTTTGCGGCGGCTACAGGATCTTTTTCGCCAATTCGTCTTGCTACAACGGCCGTTGCTGCCATACTCATTCCGATTGCGAGAGAATATATAATAGTCAAAACCGATTCTGTCAAACCTACAGTTTGAATGGCAAAACTGCTGTGTTTTAAATGTCCAACGAAATATAAATCGACTAAAGCAAAAACAGATTCCATCATCATTTCCAAAACCATAGGAATGGCTAATAGAATTACGGCTTTTTTTATGCTTCCTGAAGTATAATCGAATGATTCGTCGCCTTTTAAGGCTTGTTTTAAAGTGGTATAAATTTTAGAAAAAAGACTTTTCTTTAGAGTTGTTTCTGTCATGATAAGTTAGGATAAATGATAAGATTGGTCCAAATGTCTTTGCATCTGAACTGAAAAACAAAACGTAAGTATCCTAATTATTCTAAAAAATAAAATAGGATTAAGCAGAAACAATCATATGCTGTAGATTTATAAGTCGGTAAATATAAGTAATATTTTTAAAGAAGAAATTAATCCAATAACTTTTTGCTTACACGACTGCTCGCTATTAAAGAAGCTACAAAGCCGAGTGAAACAATTGTACTCATTACGATTAGAACATTTTCTAGAGTAAAAACTACAGGATAAGCCAAAGTCGGCGTGATCATAATCAATTCGTATTGTTGCTGCAGGACTACTAAAATAATTCCTAACAAAAGACCTATTAATCCTCCGAAAACGCTAAGTAAAGTTCCTTGGAGTAAAAATATTTTTCGCAGATTACCAATTTCTGTACCGAGGTTAAAAAGGGTTTTGAGATTTCCTTTTTTCTCCAAAATCATCATGATTAAAGCACCGACCAAATTAAAAAGCGCTACAATAATTACCAAAGTAAAAATCAGATAAACCGCAATGTTTTCGGTGTTGAGCATTTTATATAAAGACTCATTTAACTGTGCTCGGTTTTTTAAAGTAATTGTATTTTTAAAAATTATATTGAGTTCTTTTCTTATGGCATTTTCGTCAGCATTCGGTTTCAATTTAAATTCAATTCCCGAGATCTGATTAGGTTTATACATCAATAATTCTTGTGCTAAACCTAAATCTGCAAAAACATATTTAGAATCTAATTCTTCGCTTACAGAGTAAATTCCAACCGGCAAAACATCTGTTTTATTAAAAGCTTCTTCGGGATTTTCGATGGCTCCCTTTCCTGGTTTTGGAGCAAAAACCTGAAGCGGATTTTCGAAATCAAGAATTCCCATCGAGAAATCCTGCGTCATTCCGTATCCAATAACTACCTGATAGCTGTCTGTTTTTAACCAATTTCCGTTAAAGAGTTTCTTCTTAATATCGTTTACAACAGGATACATACTGTCAACGCCTTTTAGATAAGTAACCTGCTGTTTGTCTTTAAACAAAAACAAAACACGTTCTTCTATAATTTTGGTGTAAGACGCAATGCCTTCTGTTTTTTTGATCTGTCTTTGCTGCTCCGGCGTTATCAAAAATGATTTTCCGTAAGTACTGGTCAATTTTAAATCGGGATCAATTTCATTTGTAAATGAAAGACTAAAAACCTTTAAGCCGCTAAAAACGGATAAAACCACAAACAAAGCCATTGTACCAACAATGATTCCCATGCTGGCAATTCGGTTTATTATATTTATCGCATTGTTTTTACTACTGCTAAAAATATAACGCTTGGCTATGTATAACGGGAAATTCAAATTATGACTTTCTTCTTTTTTCTAAAAGATCACGGTTTTCTATTGGGTTTTCTTTTCCTGCAAGTGCATTGTCAATTTTCTCTATATAATCTAAAGAATCATCAATAAAGAAAACTAAATTTGGAACTCTACGCAGCTGTAAACGTACTCGCTGCGCCAAGTCATGCTTGATTAATGTAGTATTTGATTTAATTCCTTCTAATGTTTCTTTGGCTTTTTCCTGAGGAAAAATACTTAAATAAACGGTTGCCACTGACAAATCTGTAGTTACACTTACTTTGGATACTGAAATTACCAAGTTTGTAACTCCATTCTTTCTCACTTCACCCTGCAGAATATCAACCAGATCTTTCTGGATTACGCCGCCTATTTTTTTCTGTCTATTTGTTTCCATAGTGCAAAAATACTATTTTTAAATTCAATCGCCGCAATTTCAAATCAACTTCAATACTAATTTACATTTTTGTTCTTTTAAAGTCAAAATTACAACTCTTAACATGCTTCTTTTAAAAAAAATAAAAATTTAAAATACTTCTTTTTTCTATGATGTCTGGTGACAAAAGTCAGCTTTTTAGTTTCAATTTTTAATCAATTTTGACTTAAATCTAACACATCAAATTATGAAAAAAAGAGAACCACTAAGCCACATTATGACCAAAAGTGTGATAACTGTAAATCAAAATGATGAATTAAAATCTGTTGTAGAAAAATTAAAATCCAATTCTATTCGACATCTTCCTGTTGTCAGCGGTAAAGAAGTTGTGGGAATTATAAGCCGCACAGATATTAACCGTCTTACTTTTGGAGCCTTGTTTGAAGGACAAGATGGTGCAGATGAAGCTGTTCTAGAAATGCTGACCATTTCGCAAGTCATGACTTCTAAGCCTAAAACAGTTTCTCCTGAACTTATCATTAGAGATCTGGCAGAAATTTTTGTGAAGGAGGAATTTCACGCCGCTCCGGTTGTTGAAAAAGGCGAATTAAAAGGGATTGTTACGACAACCGATGTATTAAAGTATTTTTTAGAACAAAATTATTAATATCCTGGATTTAATTTTAAAAAAAAATGATGCAGATTTGACGGATAATTAATACCGGGATTTACACAGATTTTTTTGCTGCTATATCTCTTTGTGAATTTGCATTTTAATTTGTCGAATCTGCATTTTTAAAATCATTACATCCAACCAATTAAATATAAAAAAAGGGAGCTAAATGCTCCCTTATATTTTTTACCTGCTTTGCAGCCATCCTTCTGGATTGTTATTTGAAGTGTTTTGAAGAATCAAGAATTTGATAATCGTTTTACCTGTATCACCGCTTGTTCTTACTCTTCCGATACTTTGTTTGATTGTTACCTTATCACCTTGACTAACCGAAACGGAACTTAAGTTTTGATAAACTGTAAAGTAATCTCCGTGCTGAATTACAACTGCTTTATTTACTGGTGATAAAACAATTACTTTAGAAACCTCTCCGGCAAATACTGCCCTTGCGCTTGCACCGTCTTCGGTCGTAATCTCAACACCCGAATTATGTACTGTAATTGATGGGTGCAGCGGGTGCGGCTGGTCTCCAAATCCAAGAGAAATAAATCCTTTTTCTACCGGCCAAGGCAGTCTTCCTCTGTTTGCTTTAAAGTCTGCAGCCAAAACTTTATCTTCTGGAGTCAAAGCAATTTTTGACGAAGAAACTGGAGCTTTTGTTTCGCTTGATCCAGGATTTGCTTTCGCTCTTTCTGCCGCCGCTTTTCTATTTGCTTCAGCAATCGCTTCACGAATTAAACGGTCAATTTGTCTGTCAATTCTTTTTGATTCGCTTTGTTTTGATTTAATATCAGCAGCAATTTTATTTTTATCCTTTTTAAGTGAGTTTACTAATTTTTGCTGCTCTTTTTTCTCTACTTCGAGCGTCACTTTTTCTTTTTGATTTTCAGCTATAATTTTCTTTTTTACTTGTCGCTGGCCATCTAATTTTGCATTAAAATCTACTAACTGAGCAGTTTTTGACTGGATTTCTAAACCTTGGTTTTTTCTAAAAGCGGTATATTGTTTTAAGTACTGTGCTCTTTTATAAGCCTGTAAAAAACTTTCTGAAGATAGAATAAACATCGCACGACTTTGTTCAGATCGGCTTTTGTATGATTTTAAAATCATTTCCGAATAATCTTCTTTTAAAACTTTTAGTTCTTTTTTAAGTTTATTAACCTGAACCTGATTAATATACATGTCATTACTAATCAGTTTTTCCTGTTTTGCTGTCGTATTGATTAATTTCTCTTTTAGTTTTATTTTGTTTGCCTGAATTAAATATTCATTTACAGCAGATTTTTCTTTTTTACGAACAGATTGAAGCATCTTTTCGTTGTCTCTGATTTCCTGCTGTATCTGCGCTTTTCGCTGCTCCAGTTTTTCTTGCTGTGAATCCTGCGCCCATACAAAAGTACTGGCACATATTAAAATTAGGCTTAGGAGAAATTTTGGCATGTTTATGTTTTCTTTTTGCAAATTTACTTAATTAAAACTTGTTTGTATCCGCTTGGAACACTGTACGGAAAAGTAAGTTCTTCGTTAAATGTAATTGTATTGTAATTCAAATTGATATTGGTTTTTCCTTTTGGCTGCACGGCATTGATTTCGATACTTGTCGGAAGTGTTCCCTGATCAAAAACTTTACTGTCTGAATAGGCTATTTGTAAATTTATATTTTCTGACGGCTGTGAAATTTCTTCTTTTTGAATTAAATATTTTTCGGCGTCCAAGAAAAAGGTCTTTTTTACTTTAGCATCTTTTTCATCATCCAACCTAAAAAGATTCTCTACAATAGTCTGGGTATATTTTCCTTTTCTTAAATCGTCAAAGGCTTCACCTACCAAAAGATTCTGGACTTTAGAATAATCTAATTCTGTTCCCAGCCATTTGCTCAAACTTGTAAAATCACCATCGTAATAAGTGCTGTTTATTTTTTCGTAATAACTAACTTTCGATGGAGTTATTAAAGCTTTTGCCATTGTAATTCCTAAGAAACGAACGCTTATCAAAATCTGTTTGTCTTTTTCGATTTTAATTTCTGCCGTAACATTCTGGCTTTGTTTTTCGTCAACATATCTTGCACCGGCTTTTATATAAAGAGTCGAAAAGTCTAGTTTGTTGTTGTAATGCTTTTCAATTACTTTCTTGTCTTCTTTTGGTGCAACAACTGTTTCGTTTGTATTGTTTTGTACTGCAACTGCTTTAGATTTACATGAAATTACTGCAACCGAAAGCACTAGTACTGCTATATATTTTTTCATTTGAATTGTCTCCTTTATTTTTTCTTTTTTAATAATTCATTTGCCTTCAAAAAGTATTCCTCTTTTTTCTTAGCATCGCCCAATCCATTATATGCATCTCCTAATTGAATATTAAAATCCGCTTCAAGTTTTGCATCATCTACAACATAATCCAGTCCCATTTCTAGAACGGTTTTTGCATTTTTGAATTGTTTTATCTGATTATTGCCTAAACCTGCATAATAATAAAATTGAGGCTGACTCGGATATACTTCGATCATTGTCATCGCTCTCTTGGTCAATGGTTCAAATTGCTTTGCCTTCGAATACGCTTCCAGCAATAACAAGTTGGTTTCGCGATCTGTATCTGAATTGGCGCTTAAATCTTTTTCATAATATTTAATTGCATTTTCAAATTGTCCTTTACTATGATAAAATTTCCCTATTTCTTTGGCCACATCAACATTTGGGTCATTATCGAAATACGAAATTGCTTTTTCTAAATCTGGTGCGTACTGCGGATTTTTATTTACATAAATTAAAAATTCGTTCAGTGTACGGTGTTTTATTTTTGAATCGATTTTAGAACTTGCTAAAATCACATTCATTGATTTGATAGCCTTATCGGCTTGATTGGCATCCAGATAGGTTTTAAATAAACTTACTTGACCCCATTCTGAATTTGGAATTTCTTTTGCTAATTGTCTGGCAACTTCCAGCGATTTTTCGTTCTCATTATTCTTAGAATATAAAATAATCAGATTGAGATAATTAGATTCTTCTTTTGGATCCTTTTTGATCTGCTGTACCAGATTGTCTATTTCTGAATTTTGATATTTTCCTTGTGATAAAATTTGGGCTTTGTAAATTTCACGATCTGATGATTTTCCAAATTTATCATTCATTTCGTTAATTGCTGTCAATGCTTTATCGTATTGATTGGTAATCATGTACAGCGAAATAAGATCGTCTTTGTACTCTTCATCAAAAACAATAATTTTTTGAATCGTTTCTATCGCCAGCGGATAGTTTTTGGTTTCAAAACTTACATCATAAATCCCCAGCCAAAACCATTTGTTTTTAGGATCCAATTGTGTCGCTTTTTCAAAAGCTATTTGTGCATTTTGATATTGTTTAAGCGACAGGTAATTTTTTCCTAATTCAAAATAAGCGACTGCATCATTGGGTTTTAGTTTAATACATTTCTCCAATGATACAATTGCTTTATCATAATTTTCAATTCCTTTTTGTTTTAATGATTCGTAAAAAGAGTCTTGATATTCGTCTGTTGCCATAGCAATGTCTTCGGGTTCTGTCTGAGCAAAAACCGAAAACGAACTTCCGAACAAAGCGAACAATAAAATGGTTAAGACTTTCTTTTTCATCATTATAAAATTACTCTTTAAACAAAACGAAACTTTTTTAGTTTTTATTTTATTCTAAAACTGCGTAATCTCCAATACTTATACTTGTAAATTTTCCATCATAACTAACATGATTTCCAATCATTGCATTATCTAAGTTAGCATTTTTTATTTGAGAATTAGTCTGAATCAAACTGTTTTTAATTGTACTGTCGGTTACATGACATCCTTTTCCTAGAGAAACATTTGGTCCAACAGTAGCATTTTTGATCACCACATTTTCTCCAATATAACATGGCGGAACAATAGTTGCGTTTTCTAATGTTACACTGTAGTCTACCAAATGTTCGCCGTCATTATGTAAAAAGCCTAACATTCTGGTATTCGTTTCAACTGTAACGTCTTTGTTGCCGCAGTCCATCCATTCGTCAACACTTCCGGTTTTAAAAACTTTTCCGTTGGCCATCATGGCTTTGATTCCGTCATTAATCTGGTATTCGCCGCCGTTTTGAATATTATTATCCAAAACACTTTGAAGCTCGTTTCTTAAAACTCCAACTTCTTTAAAATAGTAAATTCCGATAACGGCTAAGTCGCTTACAAACTCTTTTGGTTTTTCTACCAATTCGATGATTTCGTTATTCTGATTCAATTTTACAACACCAAAAGCTTCTGGCTGCTCTACTTGTTTTACCCAAATAACAGCATCGGCAGAAGGGTCTAATTCAAAATCTGCTCTAATCAGCGTATCCGCATATGCAATTACAGCTGGTCCAGACAAAGATTCTTTTGCACACATAATCGCGTGACCCGTTCCCAGCGGCTGGTCTTGACGGTAAATTGATGCTTTTGCTCCTAATCCTTTTGCTAAGTTTTCTAAACTTTCTACAACATCTGCTCCAAAGAAAGCCTCATCTCCTAAAATAAAAGCAACTTCTTCAATTGGTTCTTTTAATATTTTAGCTATATCTTCAACTAAACGATGTACGATTGATTTTCCTGCAACCGGAATAAGCGGTTTTGGAACAGTTAGTGTATGCGGCCTAAGTCTCGATCCTCGACCTGCCATTGGCACAATTATTTTCATTTTCTATCTGATTTTATGAGAAGATTTTAATCTTCATTGGGTTTGGTCATTATTTTATATCTGAAAAACTACGATCGAAAATTATTTCACGCCCGTACTTCCAAAACCGCCTTCTCCTCTAGAGGTTTCAGAAAGCGTTTCTACTTCAATCCATTCAGCTCTTTCGTGTTTAGCAATAATCAACTGTGCGATTCTTTCGCCATTTTCAACAACGAAATCATCATTTGATAAATTTACTAAAATTACGCCGATTTCTCCTCTGTAATCTGCATCAACAGTTCCAGGAGAATTTAAAACCGTTACTCCTTTTTTAGCCGCCAATCCGCTTCTTGGTCTTACCTGAGCTTCATAACCAATTGGTAATTCTATAAAAAGTCCTGTCTTAACAATGGTTCTTTCTAATGGTTTAAGGGTAATTGATTCTGTTAAATTCGCACGAAGATCCATTCCTGCAGAAGCAATTGTTTCGTAGTTTGGTAAATCGTGTTGTGATTTATTGATAATCTGTATTTTCATTTTTAATATACTATTTTAAACGCGCTTATTTTCTTTTCATTATACCCTTAATTGTATCTTTTTCATAATGATAAACCAAATACATAAAGGCTATTAGTAACGGAATTCCAACGAAATAATTCTCTCTAAATCCGTAAAATGAAATTATTGAAAACAAAATCGAAACTCCTAAATAAGCTCCAATTTTATTCATATCATAAGGTATAGGATAATATTTATTTCCTAGAACGTACGAAATCAACATCATACTTCCGTAAGCCGAAATGGTTGCAATTGCAGATCCGTAATAACTATATTTTGGAATTAAAAGATAATTTAAAATCAAAGTTACAATCGCTCCAATAATAGAAATGTAAGCTCCAATCTTAGTTTGATCTGTCAGCTTGTACCAAACCGATAAGTTGTTGTAAATACCTAAGAAGAAATTAGCCAGAATAATCAAAGGCACTACTTTCATGGCTTCCCAATAGGTTTTATTATCAAGTAATAAAAATTTTAAAACATCTGCAAAAACAATAACTCCCAGTAAAATTAGTGAGCCCAGAATTACAAAATATTTGGTGATTACAGCATAAGTCTGCGGTGCATTTTCGTTTTTGGCATGGCTGAAAAAGAAAGGTTCAATTCCTAATCTAAAAGCCGTTGCAAAAAGAACCATAAATAATCCTAGTTTGTAACAGGCAGAATAGGCTCCAACTTCAGATTTTGCTAAATTTTCTGGAAGCAGATATCCTAAAAGGATTTTATCAAAATGTTCGTTTACTGCAAATGCAAGACCGGCAACCAAAATAGGAAGTCCGTATTTCATCATTTTTTTCCACAATACAGGATCGAATTTTCGTCCAAGCGAAAGATAATTTGGAGATAATACAATGAATGTGGCCAAACTTGCTAAGAGATTCGCAATGAAAATATAAGCGATTTGGAAGTTTTCAACATATAAATTATCCCAAACAGAATTTGGATTTGAATCTGCTAATTTTGGAAGATATATTAAAAAGAATATATTCAACAACAGGTTAATGATAACATTTCCAATCTTAATTGCCGCATAAACCATAGGTCTTTGATTGGCTCTCAATTTTGAAAAAGGGATCAAAACCAAGGCATCTAATACTAAAATCCAAACTGTATAGGTAATGTATTGCACATCTACTTCTGCAAGATTTGCAAGTGTATTTCTGAATATAAGCGCGACAAAAAGAAAAATAATAGAAGTCCAAAATATCGAAATTGTCGAAGTTGCAATGACATTCTTTTTATCTTCTTCGGCACTGTAAAATCTAAAAAAGGCCGTTTCCATTCCGTATGAAAGTACGACGTTAAAGAAAACCATCCAAGACAATACAATCGAAACTTCACCGTATTCTGCTGTTGGCAAAATTCCTGTATATAATCTCACTAATAAAAAACTCAGCATTCGCGGTAAAACTGTTGCCAGGCCGTAAATTGCAGTTTGCTTGAATAGATTTTTATATAATCCCAAAATATAATTCTAATAATGTTTGTAGAACAAAAATAACCATTTCTTTTGTTTAATGGCGTTTTTGTTGATGTAATAAAAAAATGGAGATTCTATTTTTTACACGGTCATTTTATTTTCGTCCAAAATTTTCACAAAATGAAATCCTTTTGGAGCATATCCTTGATTGTAGTAGAATCGATGTGCGCCAAAATTTCCAGTAAAGGCATCGAGAACAATACTGCTGCAACCCAATTCTATTGCCTTTTTCTCAACAAAATCGGTAAGCAATTTTCCGATTCCTTTTGAGCGATATTGTGGATTTACCACAAAATTATCAATCTCGAGATATTTTCCCGTCCATAATTTTGTAGCCGACCAGCAGCCGGTTATTCCGATACAGGTTTTATCTTCAAAAACTGCAATTTGGGTATAATTGTGCGGCACCATTTCACTAAGAAATGATGAATATTTTTCTACACTAATATTGGGATACAAAAATCTAATGGTATCTATTTGATCCAACATTTCCGGAATAGTAGTGAGTTCTTTAAGTGTATAATCCATATGATCTCGAAATAAGACTCAAAATTAATCAAAAAAAGTAAGCCCGAAATTCTCAACTAAAACATAGTTGTACTTGATAAATTCCATTTCAATGTGAAAATCATTTTTATAAATATTACAATAATATTATGTTTTTGTCGTTATAATGTTAAGCTTTTAATTCTTCGAGTAAATATTTCTTCTTGTTTTTGACATTTTACTGCATAATAATTTTCTCACACATGTGAAATATATAAATCTGACATGGGAATTATGTAAGATTTTTTTCTTAAACCTTTCTTAAATTTGTCTCACAGGGATTGAGAAAGCTAAATACAACCCTTATAAAAAAGGAAGCAATGGGACTAATAAAGCTTGTTTGTTCCCAAAAAAGACAAAGCATAAGGGATTGATTCTGCTGTATTGTAACCCTAAAAAAACAGAGCCGTGGGACTAATAAAGCTAGTTTGTTCCCAGAAAAGACAAAGCACAGGGATTGATTCTGCTGAAATGTAACCCTTAAAAAAACAGAGCCGTGGGACTAATAAAGCTAGTTTGTTCCCAAAAAAGACAAAGCAAGCAGAGTTATCTGTCAATTTTTTATAAAATGGTAGTGATTCTCAATTTTTGAATAAACTTGAGAATCACCATTTTATAAATATCTAAAGAAATCTTAAAAACTTCGGATAAAGAAAAAGCCAGCAATTTGCTGGCTTTTCTCTTTTTATATTATTTTGGAATTTGTCTATCCATTTAAAGCTTCTGCTCCACCAACAATTTCTAAAATCTCACTTGTAATGGCAGCTTGACGCGCTTTATTATAAGTTAATTTTAATTGGTTTCTTAATTCTGTAGCATTATCAGTTGCTTTGTGCATTGCTGTCATACGCGCTCCATGCTCAGAAGCAAAAGAATCACGAATACCTTTGTACAATTGCGTTTTTAAAGATTTAGGAATCAATGTCAACACAATTTCTTCTTTTGAAGGCTCATAAATATAATCTCCAGACGCTGCTGTTTCATTAGATTTAATTGGAGCTAAAGGTAAAAATTGTTCTGTTTGAACGATTTGAGTTGCAGCATTTTTAAACTGATTGTAAATCAATTCGATTCTGTCGTATTCTCCAGATAAGAATTTCTCAGTTAAGTTATCCGCAATTCCAGCAACATTTTCGAAAGTTAAATGATCAAAAATTGCATTATGATGTCCGTGTACTTTATGCGTTTTGCTTAAAGCATCGTTTCCTTTTTTACCAATAGCAAAAACATCAACCTGCTTTCCTGCATAAAATGCTGTACGGTTCTTAATTTCTTTAATCACGTTAGAATTAAAAGCACCACACAAACCTCTGTTAGAAGTAATTGCTACAAGCAAAACTTTTTTTACTTCGCGTTGTGTTGTATAATCTCCTCCTACTTCACCTTCTAGTGATGCAGAAAGATTTTGCAATAATTCTGTTAATTTTTCGGCATAAGGGCGCATTGCAGTGATTGCATCTTGTGCTTTCTTAAGCTTTGCAGCAGAAACCATTTTCATAGCCGATGTAATCTGCATCGTCGATGAAACGGAAGTAATTCTATTACGGATTTCTTTTAAATTTGCCATCTATTAATTAGAAAATGTGACAATTTGAAAATTAGATAATTAGAATAATGTAAAACCATTTTCTAATTATCTAATTTACCAATTATCTAATTAGTTATATTTTGCTGAAATTTCTTTTGCTGCTTTTTCGATAACATCTGTAATAGCGTCATCCAATTTACCAGCTTTCAACGCGTTAAGCGTATCTTTATGTTTACTGTTTAAGTAAGCTAAGAAATCTGCTTCAAATTCTTTTACTTTTTCTACTGGTACGTTTCTTAATAAGTTTTTAGAACCAGCGTAGATAATAGCTACTTGATTTTCTACTGTATAAGGATCATTTAAACCTTGTTTCAAGATCTCAACGTTTCTTTTTCCTTTTTCAATTACGTTTAAAGTAACAGAATCAAGATCAGAACCAAATTTAGCGAAAGCTTCTAATTCACGGAATTGAGCTTGGTCTAATTTTAAAGTTCCAGAAACTTTTTTCATAGATTTAATTTGAGCATTACCTCCAACACGAGATACAGAGATACCTACGTTGATTGCAGGACGAACCCCAGAGTTGAACAAATCTCCATCAAGGAAAATCTGACCATCTGTAATAGAGATTACGTTTGTTGGGATATATGCAGAAACGTCACCAGCTTGAGTTTCGATAATTGGTAAAGCAGTTAATGAACCACCACCTTTTACGATAGATTTAATAGAATCTGGCAAATCGTTCATGTTTTTAGCGATACCATCATCAGCGATTACTTTACAAGCACGCTCTAATAAACGAGAGTGTAAGTAGAAAACGTCTCCAGGGTAAGCCTCACGTCCCGGTGGTCTTCTTAACAAAAGAGAAACCTCACGGTAAGCAACAGCTTGTTTAGATAAATCATCATAAACGATAAGAGCTGGACGACCAGAATCTCTAAAGTACTCTCCAATTGCAGCACCAGCGAATGGAGCATAAACTTGCATTGGAGCTGGATCAGAAGCATTTGCAGCAACAATAACTGTATAAGCCATAGCGCCTTTTTCTTCTAACATTTTAGCGATTCCTGCTACAGTTGAAGCTTTTTGCCCAATTGCAACATATATACAGAATACAGGTTTTCCTGCATCGTAAAATTCTTTTTGATTTAAGATAGTATCGATACAAACAGTTGATTTACCTGTTTGACGGTCACCAATTACAAGCTCACGCTGTCCACGTCCAACCGGGATCATCGCATCAACTGCTTTTACTCCAGTTTGTAATGGCTCAGTAACCGGCTGACGGAAGATAACTCCAGGAGCTTTTCTTTCTAACGGCATTTCGTATAAGTCTCCACCGATTGGTCCTTTTCCATCAATTGGAAAACCAAGAGTGTTAACAACACGTCCTACCATTTGTTCACCTACTTTAAGAGAAGCAATACGCTGAGTTCTTTTTGCAGTAGATCCTTCTTTAAGTCCTGTTGATGGTCCTAAAAGTACAACCCCAACATTATCTTCTTCAAGATTCAATACGATACCTTCCATACCGTTATCAAATTCTACTAACTCACCATATTGTACATTAGACAGCCCGTAAACACGAGCAATACCGTCTCCAACTTGAAGTACTGTTCCTACTTCCTCTAGCGTAGCACCAGATTCAAAACCTTCTACTTGCTTTCTTAATATTGCTGAAATTTCAGCAGGTTTGATTTCCGCCATCTTAATTTATAATTTAGACACTTTTTGTGTTATAAAAACTAATTACTTAACTCTCTTTTTAATACTTGTAATCTGTTTGCAACAGAAGCATTGTACTGCTTGTCACCTATTCTTAAAATAAATCCGCCAATAATTGAAGGATCTACTACATTTTCAATCGTAATTTTTTTATCCGATAAGGTCGCAACTTTAGCCAAAACCTTAGCTTCTAAAGCTGCATCCATTGGAATAGCTGTTGTAACTTTTGCTGTTTCAACTCCATTACTTTCATCATATACTTTAGTATACTCTGATGCAATTGCTGCTAAAATTTCAAATCTTTTATTTTCAAATAATAAACGAAATAATCCTTTAGTTACTCCATTTGCATCTGCGAAAACTTCTAAAAGAGCACTTTGTTTAACTTCAACCGTTGTTGTTGGGTTTTCGATAAATGTACTCAATTCTTCATTGGTTTCAATTGCAGAAGCAATTGATTTCATATCGTTATTTACAGCTTCGGCAACACCTTTAGAGTTTGCTAAGTCCAAAATTGCTTTTGCATAACGAATTGCTGCTCTTGTACTTGCCATAGTCTTAGTTTAACTTTACGTCACCCAACATTTTCTCAACTAATTTAGTTTGAGATTCTTTGTTAGATAGTTCTTCTTTTAATATTTTTTCAGCGATGCTTAAAGATAAATTTGAAACCTGAGATTTCAATTCAGCCATAGCTGCATTTTTTTCACTTTCAATAGCTGCTTTAGCCTGCTCGATCATTTTTTGACCAGCTTCTTGAGCTTCGTTTTTAGAATCAGTAATCATTTTCTCTCTCATTTCGCGAGCTTCTTTCAACATAGCATCACGTTCTGCGCGAGCTTCGTTTAAAATTCTTTGATTATCTGCCTGAAGATTTTCCATTTCTTTTCTTGCGTTTTCAGCAGAAAGTAATGCATCTTTAATACCTTGTTCTCTAGTATTTACTGCGTCAAGAATAGGTTTCCAAGCAAATTTTTTCAACAAAAGGATCAATCCAACAAATATTAATACTTGCCAAAAGAACAAACCGAACTCAAACTGATATATTAACTTATCCATTATATATGATTATAAATTTTAATGTATGTCTTTTTTAAATTGCTTTTCAAATGCAATTTGTAATGTTTTAATTTTAAAACAATAGTTACAACCAACCGTTGCAACTATTGTTTTTGTGTTTTAATTAAGCAGCGAATAACGCAGCGAAACCAATACCTTCAATAAGTGCAGCTGCAATAAGCATAGCTGTTTGGATTTTTCCAGAAGCTTCTGGTTGGCGAGCGATAGCGTCCATTGCTGAACCACCAATTCTACCAATTCCTAATGCTGCTCCGATTACAATTAATCCTGCTCCAACGATATTTGGAATTACCATAATAAAATATATTAAAAATTAAACATTCAAATTTGATTTTAGATTTGAGATCTTAGATTTTAGATTGAAAACAATTTAAAATCTACATTCTGAAATCTAGATTTTAATGGTGAGCGTCCTCTTCGTGGTGGTGCTCTTCTACTGCTGAACCAAAATAAAGTGCAGACAGCATTGTAAAAATATAGGCTTGTAAAAAGGCAACTAAAATTTCTAGTATAGAAAGTACAAATGATAATCCGAAAGATAATGTACTTCCAATCCAGCTTTTAAAAATAAACATCAATCCAATGATACTCATTAATACGATGTGACCTGCAAAAATATTTGCGTACAAACGAATCATTAATGAGAATGGTTTAATAAAAACTCCTAACAACTCAATCGGCGCCAAAATAATTCTCATTGGTTTTGGAACTCCCGGCATCCAGAAAATGTGACCCCAGTAATTTTTGTTTGCTGATAAGTTTGTAATTAAGAAGGTAATAATTGCCAATGAAAAAGTAATTGTTAAGTTACCTGTGGCATTTATCCCTAGCGGTGTTAATCCGAAAATATTTAAAAACAATACAAAGAAAAATATTGTCAATAAGTAGCTCATGTATTTTTTATAGTGTTTCTCTCCAATATTAGGAATAGCAACTTCATCACGAATGTAAACTACTAATGGCTCGAAGATTCTTCCAACTCCAGAAGCAATTCCTCCATTTTTAGCGTATGATTTTGCTAAGCTTGAAAACAACCAGAACATTAATAAGGCTGCTGCAAAAATAGAAACTACTGTTTTTGTAATTGAAAAGTCTAAAGGACGAACATTTGAAGGGTGACCTGTAGCTTCATCTTCATCAATTTTTCCAGAAGCGTCTGTTCTGTAAATTTTACCATCATGATGACTGATCGCATAATAGTTCCCATTTGATTCTGCCGCTTCATGACCGTGGTGAAATTTTGAAGAAGAAAAAACATGAAGACCATTATCCCAAATAATTACTGGTAATGGAAAACCATAATGTTTACCTGTTTCATCATCTTGAAATAAAGTAAAATCATGAGAATCTAAAACGTGGTGACCAATAAATGCTTTGATCTTAGATTTAACATCTGTCGGTTCTGCATGATGACCTTCTGCAGCAACTTCATGAGCTGTTTCAGTTTGAACATGCGCTGAGTCTTTTTCTGTATTAGAAAAACTCATTAGTGGAAGACAAGCTACTAAAGCTGCAAGAATAAATCTGAGTGGTTTGTTTGAAATCACCATATCGTGGAAAATCTTATTTTTTACGTTTCTAAAATTTGGTGCAAAGGTACATTTTTTATTAATATTCAAAAGGATATGAAAAATTATTTTTGAACGTTGTTTTACAATATCGCAATTTTAACGCTTTTCATTTAGTAATCGGGCAGTTAAAACCGTCTCAAATAACAAAAACAAAATAAATGTTATAAAAAAATTGTTTTTTTCAATAGACACGTTATAAATCTTATCTGATAAAATCGGCTTTAGAAATGCATAGAGCATAAATATTTTCAAAAAAGTTCCTGCCATAAAAATCATTCCAATACTGTCGAATTTGTCTTTTCTAAATTTTAATATAACTGCTAATATTAAGGTAGAAAAAATCAAGAAGATCACATACAATAATTCTAAACTGTAATGAAAATTTTCATCGTTTACCTTTAAAAGTAAAAAAACTCCTTTATGTATAACAAAGGCAGCTGCAGCAAGAATATAGAGATGAAGCAGGAGTTTGTAATTTTTTAAAAACATCTTAACTATTTTTTTCTGCAAAGATGCGGTATTTATTTTAGTGTTTTTGGAAACTTAAATTACTTTATTTTATTGATTTCGTTTACCTGTCGGATTACGTTGTACAAAGCAATCGCAACACCAACCATAACTAATATCTTATTATAGTATACTTTTTCGCTCGGATGGTTTTCATCGAGCCAGCTTCCTAAATAAGCAAATAGAAAAATAATAACACCCATTTGTATCGGAATATTAATGAGTGCTATCCATTTATTTCTCTGATTCTTATTCGGCTGTTTTTCCATCTTCTAACATTATTACCTGATTAGAATGTGCCAGCATAGTACATGTTGCTGTAAAATCTGCGCCTGGTTCGATCGAAAGTTTTCCGACCAAAACCTCACCGTGTATTTTTGCGGTAGATTTGATATTTAAGATTTCTAAGACTTTTATTTTACCGTGAAATTCTCCCTCAATATCTGCATTGTTGCAGATAATTTCGCCTTTGACAACTCCCATTGCACCTATCACAAGTTTACCTTGGGAAGTAAAATTTCCGATTAATTCACCATCAAGCCTGAAATCGGCTTTGGAGACAATATCTCCAACAATTGATGTTCCTTCAACAATTCGATTTGTTTTTCCTAATTGTTCTGTTCCGTTTTTTTTTACTTTGTCAAACATGGCGGTTATGGGGTTTTGGGCGTCAAATATATATCTAAGTTTTTCTTCATCTGAACTATCGTATAATTATCACTAGAAATGATAATAGCAGGATGTGCAATTTTATATTTTTTGTCGTCTTTAAAAACTCCTGCAACGTCTCTTGCGTATGCTTCGGACTTTAAACCATGTATAACGACAAAATTTTCTGTTCTATTGTATCTGTCAAAAGAGGTTGTTAATCTTTCAAAATTTTCGACTAACAAAAATACTCTGATGGCTTCTTCAATTTGTTTAACTGTTTTGGTATCGTTTTTAGGAATCGCATACACGATTTTCCAGCTTTTACCATCGACAGCTGTAAAATCAAGTTTTTCTAAACTTGGGATTTGTTTTTCTAGAATTTCGCGGGCATTTTTACCTTCTTCACTGTTCGGATAATTATCCGCTACGTTTTCTAAACCTTTTTTATAAGCTGCTAAACCGTCAACTTTCCCTAAGGTATTGGCTTTTAACAATTCATATTTGGAAACAATATCTTCGCCAGAATATTGATTGATTAAATTATCGATATTGGCCAATACTTCGTCAAATTTTTCTTCTTCAAAAAGTTTATACCATTTTTGGTATTCTTTGTCTGGACTCGAAACGGTATCTGGATTGGTATTATTTAATATTTGTGCATACCTAGAAGATGGGTATTTTGTTGTGATTTCAGATTTTATAGCGATGGCTTTTTCTGGATTTGTGATTTGATAAATTTTATACAAATTGTACATCGCCGGAAGGACTAATTTATCTTCTGGATTATTTTTAAGCAGCTGCTCTAATTTATCACTAGCCAGTTTATATTCTTTAAACTTCTCCTTATATATAAGACCTAATTGATAATAGGCAAAATTTCGCTCTTTACCAATACTGTCCATTACTGGCTCCGAAGTAGGTATCTGTTTTACATAATAAGCAACGGTATATTTTTCTACAACTACTGTGTCTTTTAAGGCATTGGCTGTATTTTGATCTGCAATGGTATCATTCATTGCGGCATTATTTGCCGATTTTATAGAAGAAAGTCTCCAGTTACCGCCAATTGTTCTATTGCCCCACATTTTTTTAAACTGCAGTTTTCCGTAAGCAACTGTTGTCGGGTTATAAAAATAAAAAGTACTAACAGCGTCATTACTGGTTGGAGGCATTATAGCGTTTTCTACTGGTGCTGTTGGTTTGCCTAAGTCCTGAGGATTTACAGCTCCATTGCCAGGCATTTGTGCTTGAGAATTTCTGTCAATATTTGTTAATCTCTCTTTTTCTTTTTCTTCCAGAATACGTTTGGTTTCGTCTTTCTTTTTTAACTGCGCAATATAGTCTTCAAAATAAATCTTTCTCTCTGCAGCCGGCAGGTTATACACCTTAATAATACTGTCATTACGTTTTGCAATTGCTTCGTATTTAATAACATTATCAAGATTTTTTCTGTTTTTTTCTATAAAAGCATACTCTCTGGTTTTAGGATCCAATTTTACCAAAGTACTGTCATAATATTTAGCCGCCATTGTATAATCGGTATTTTTGAAATACATATTACCAATGTTTCGGTATGCTGAAGCCATCAAATAAGAATCTTTTGATTTTCTGGCCAGAGACTTATTGTAAAATTTTAAAGCATTTTCTTTATCTTTTCTTGTATCATAAAAATTTCCCATTTCATAAAAGAAAACATCATAGTAAGGTCTGTTTTCTCTATCGGCAACCAATTTGTTATAGATTTTTAAAAAGAGGGTATCATTCCCATTTTCATAATCATACATCTGTGCTTTTTTGGCATAAGCCTGCATCATGTATTTTCGATCTGCTTTTCGGTTTAAGTCAATTACTTGATCGTAAAAATAAACAGCACTATCCTTTTTGTCTTCTGCCTGATACATTTGGCCCAGAATAAAACGGTATCTTGCTCTTTCTTCATTTTTTCTGGTAAATTCTTCGGCAACTCTAAGCTTAGCAACCGCACTGTCTTTTTCTTCCAAATTCAAAAAAGCCTCTGCCAAAAGCGCGTGCGCATCTGCATAGGTCTGCTTGTCTAAATCTGTCTTTTTAAGTAACAACTTAATATTTTTAAGAACAATTGCATCATTTCCTAAACGCATATTGGTTTTTTCGCGCCAGATTTTTGCAATATTGATGTTGTCGCTGTTAGGATATTTGTATAAAATGTAGTTAAATGCTTCTAATGCTGGAATAAAACGCTGATCATAATAGCGCGCTTTTCCAAGCATTAAGTAAGCTTCGTCTATTTGATAATTTCGTTCTCTTCCTCCAATATTCATGGAGTGTTTCTGAATGGCTTTTGTAGCTTTTGTTTCTGCTTTTTCAAAATCAGGGTTTTTAGCCTTTTCTTCTTCAGAAAAATTTTCCTCAAACTGCATTTTTTCTATTGGCAGTAATTTCCAGAAATTATCTTGATTATTTGCCTGAATAGCAGTCATTCCTTTGTCTAAACCTATGCCTCCATTATATAAAATATTATATTTTGTACTCAGTGCATGAGAATTTCTAGACAAAAAAGTATTTTTTTTGGTAGAACAGGCTATCAAAAAGAATAAAAAAAGGAAAGTAAAACTATATTTAAGAGTATTCTTTTTCAATAGAAACGATTTTAAAACAGATAACTTCTAAAAAGCAATTTTAGTATAATGACTTGTAAAAATACGCTTCTTTTTTTAATATAAAATACTTAAACTGCAAAAAACGATTCTAGTTCTTGTAAGGTTTCTTTTGAGGTTTGAATATCTTTTACGATTTCGCCTTTATTCAACGCTACAATTCGATCGCAGACCTCTACTGTATGCTGTAAGTCATGGCTTGAAACTAAAACAGTTACATTTGGGTTATCGGCAAGATCTTTAATTATTTTTTTTAATCGGCTTACTGTAGTGGGGTCTAAATTGGCAAAAGGTTCGTCTAAAATAACAACTTCTGGATTTCCAATTAATGTTCCAATTATCCCAACTTTTTTCTGGTTTCCCTTAGACAAATCTCTAAGGTATTTTTTGTTGTTTAAAATTTCTCCATTAAAAAACTCTTCGTGCTGCGCTAACAATGCATCAATATCAGCTTTGTTCTGATTACGCAGATCTCCGATAAAATAAAAATATTCTTCTGGGGTTAAATATCCTATTAAGAAACTCTCATCTAAAAAAGATCCTGTAAAAGATTTCCAATTTTCGCTTGTATTGACCTGAACATCATTAGACTTAATACTTCCTGTTGACGGCTGGATCAAATCTAAAAGCAGACTGAAAAAAGTTGTTTTTCCTGCTCCGTTATTCCCAACGAGTCCAAAACTTTGTCCTTTTGGGATTTCAAGATTTTCTATATTTAAAACTGTAGTCCCGTTATAATTTTTTGAAAGCTGATTTACTTGTATCATGATAATTTTAGATTGTTGATTTTAGATTAATTCTCTAATTGACTCCTTTTCTAATTCTCTAATTAACTCTTTTGCTTATACGCACTTATAGTATTGTATTTTTCTATTTTGTATCTTTTTTCAATTAATGAAAATACTTTTTCTTTAAACACAAATCCTAAAACACCAGCACCGGCAACCAGTGCTAAACCGATCATTTTATTTCCATAATAAAATCCTAAAGCGTAAAGTCCCATTGGCAGTAAAATTTTTGGAAGACTTAGAAGCATGGCATTCAGATTAAAAGCTTTTTTGTCTCCAAATGCACCGCCTGCCGAACTTAAGTCGATCGGAGTTTTGGTAAAAGCACCGCCCAAAAGAACCAAATGCGAATTGACACCAATATTATAAACCGCGCCGACCACAATCGTTAAATAAACTTCCCATCCAAAAAAGAGATAAAAAGACGCCAGAATAGTTGAAACGAAAGTTGCAATAACAATAAGCCACCATTTTGAGGTAATGTAACCACGATACGGAATATTTTGCGTCATCATTAATTGATAATACGAACTGTCCCAGCTTGGTACAAATTGACCAAAAACAAATAGAAATCCGCCCGAAACAAATATCCCTGCAAAAATGTGCATCACCGGTTTATCATAAGTTTCTATACCTCCGGAGAAAAAAAGCAGCCCGTAGAACAAAAAGATAACACTCATAAAAATGGTAGTTTTAGATCTTTTGTTTCTCTTAATCAATTTAATATCATTTTTAAGAAAGGTTCCAAGAGTACCAAATTTATTCAGCCAAGAAAGGTTTTCGGTAGTGGCAACATCTTCTTTTTTAGAAAGCCCGGCATCCAGATAAAGATTATTTTTAAAGTACTTGAAAGTAAAAATATACAATCCGATGAGTCCTAAAACCGGAATTAGTGCCATCCATCTGCTTTCATAAAAACCTTGAAAAACAGGCGTTGTATAAATCGTAATGTTGAATAAATCGTAATATTGAGCGACTCCGAGAAGCGCTGTAATTCCAAGAAAAACCACAAATAATTTGTCGATATTACTTAAAATTATATTCAGAAAATTGTTGATATACACAAAACAAAAAGCTGCTATTAACCAAAGAAGAATTCCAACAGTATCGTAACCCTTTAAAAATAAAACCACTGAAAAGGGAACAAAGAAAAGTGCATGAACCCAATTGAAGAATGAAAGCGCTGTTTTTCCTAAAGAGAAATGTACAATAGTCGGTTTCTTAAAAGGAAGAACTAATAGGGGCTTGATGTTTAAAACTGGGATTTTCTGAACTAACAACCTAACAATCAAATCAAAAGAAAAATAATAAATCAAAAATTTATTAATTGTTACTAAAGGCTCTAAATTCATTTTTTTAAGCACATAAAATGCGCCAACTCCCATTCCGATAAAAATCAAGGAAAAATAAATCATTAAAAAACCGATTAAGATCTTCATTGCCAGATTGGTTCCAAACGATGCCGACCGCAAAAACGATTTCCATTCGAGATAAATAAACTTTCTAATCATGGTTATTTTGGTTTTACTTTTAGTAGTAAGAGATCAAATGTAGGAAAACGTTACAAAAAAAGTTAAAAAAAATAATTTAGTACTAAACATTTAATAGTGGTTTGCTACTTTTGCATAAAAATTCTATCATGCCTTCATTTTTAAAACTTATAATTAAAGAGGTTAAACGCGAAACTTCTGATGCTGTTTCGGTACTTTTTAATGTTCCTGAAGAACTAAAACCAGACTATAAATTTATAGCAGGTCAATATATTAATCTAAAACTAACTCTTGACAATCAAGAAATTAGAAGAGCTTATTCTATATGTTCAGCTCCAGACAGCGGCGAATTGAGAATTGCCGTAAAAGCTGTAAAAAATGGTCTTTTTTCTCAATTTGCAAATACTAAATTAAAAGCCGGAGATGTGCTGGAGGTTGGTCAGCCAGAAGGTAAATTTACTTTTGAACCAGATGCTGAAAGACAAAAAAATTATGCGGCATTTGTTGCTGGAAGCGGTATTACTCCAGTGCTTTCTATTATAAAATCAGTTCTAAAAAATGAGCCAAAAAGTTCATTTGTATTGGTTTACGGAAACAAGACTCCAGAAAATACTATCTTTCATCAAGAATTACACGATTTACAACTACAATATGTAGGCAGATTTTTTGTGCATTATGTATTTAGTCAGGCAAAAGCAGAAAATGCTCTATTTGGCAGAATCGAAAAATCGGCAGTAAATTTTGTGTTGAATAACAAACACAAAGAATTAGAGTTTGACAAGTTTTTCCTTTGCGGACCAGAAGAAATGATCAATACGGTTTCTGATGTTTTGAAAGAGAAAAATGTAAAAGAGTCTGCGATTAAGTTTGAACTTTTTACCTCTTCGTCTGAAGAAAATGTAATTCAGGGTTCTCAGGAGGGACATACCAAAATTACGATTTTAGTAGATGATGAAGAAACTACTTTTGAAATGTCTAAAAAGCAGACTATTCTTGATGCTGCTCTAAAACAAGGTGTTGACGCTCCTTACTCTTGTCAAGGCGGTATTTGCAGCAGCTGCTTAGGACGCGTAACTTCTGGATCTGCAGAAATGACCAAAAACTCTATTTTAACAGACGGAGAAATTGCCGAAGGTTTAATTTTAACTTGTCAGGCGCATCCAACATCTGATACTATTTATGTAGATTATGACGACGTTTAATATCTAAATTCCAATATAAAAAATTCCAAATTCCAAACTTTCAACTGGGATTTGGAATTTTTTATATTGGGATTTTTTAAACTAATCCCTGAATTTTTTTCACAACTTCATCTGGAGAAATACTCCTCATAGCCTCTTCATAACCTTCCACAATTTTATTGCCATAAACCGAAGTCGGCAGTTTTGGATATTGATTTCGGTCTGATGTCAATGCGTTTTCCGGACTTTGATTGAATGGTAAAAATCCAGCGTACGGATGCGTTGCGCCCCAAAGTGTAACTACTTTTACGCCAAACATTGCCGCAATATGTGCATTTCCAGAATCCATAGAAAGCATTACGTCAAGATTGCTTATGAGTTGTAATTCCTGCTGCAATTTAATTTTTCCAGCCATATTAATCACATTTTCAAATGGAGTTGAAATTGACTGTAAAATTTCAATTTCTTTTTTCCCGCCGCCAAAAAGTACTATTTTATACATTGGATTTTCAGCCAATTTTGCTACAACTTCTTTTATTAAATCTAAAGGATAAACCTTAGAATCGTATTGTGCAAAAGGTGCAATTCCGATTAGTTTTTGGTTTTGATGTCCGATAATTTCTAAAATTTCGCCGCTTAAAGGCGCTTTTTCAGGAAAAGCTGGATTGGATAAATCTAAAGGAAAACCAAGTTCTTCAAACACTTTTGCGTGTCTCTCAAACATGGTTGGCAATTGCTTAAAAATTTTGTTTTCAGCACGAGTTAATTCTTTTTTGCCTTCTCTGCCTTTGTCAACAGTAGCTCTTTTTTTGCCGCTTAAAGCGAAAAGTAAACTCACTACTTTAGATCTCAATACATTATGAAGATCTGCAAAAGCATCGATCTTTAGTTTTTTTACATCCGAATACAGCTTTAAAAGCCCCAAAAATCCTTTGTGTTTTTCTTTTTCATCAAAAGCAAAAAATTCAAGATTCGGAATTCCTTCAAAAAAAGGTTTAAAAAAAGGACGGGAAATAACCGTCAATTTTACCTCAGGATATTGTTTTACAAAAGCGCGTAAAACAGGAACCGTCATGGCGACATCTCCCATTGCGGATAGTCTCATGACGGCTATATGCTTAATTTTGTTCGACAAGTCTGCCAAATTTATTTTTTGTTTTGATATAGAACTGGATTCAATTCGTCATCGTTGTACATTTTCATTTGTTTGTACACTTTCATGAATTTATCCCCATTTTCGATATCCGTCAATAATTCTTCGATTGCTGTAGACAAATCTGTTCTTTGCTCTAAAAGAATGTTTAATTTCTCCTGACATTTATCTCTATGTTCTTGAGAAGCTTCTGCACGAGTTGCTTCTTCGTTCATGTGATAAATTTTTAATGCCAGAATAGACAATCTGTCAAATGCCCAAGCTGGACTTTCTGAGTTGATTTTTGCGCCGTCTTTTACTTTTACATCGCTGTATTTTTGTAAAAAGTAGCTGTCAATATACTCTACCATATCTGTACGTTCCTGATTTGAAGCGTCGATTCTTCTTTTTAAAGTCAATGCTGCAACGGGATCAATCTGCGGATCACGAATAATATCTTCAAAATGCCATTGTACAGTGTCAATCCAATTTTTTAGATATAACAAATGCTCAAATTGATCTTTTGGATAAGGATTATTTATTGGCTGATCAACATTATCAAATTGATGATAATCTTTGATACTTTGCTCAAAAACTGAATATGCTAATTTTGAAAACATGTTTTTATTTTTTTTACTAAACAAAGATACTTTTTATACTTTTATAGTTTCAAAAAAAACAGTAATTTTTCAATTCTTCATAAAAAAGAATTGATCTTCTAAATAAATTTTATGAAAATTCATTATATCTCTGAGAATAACAGTGTATTAAATCATTTTTTGGGACAGCTTCGAAACGTAAACGTACAAAACGATAGTATGCGTTTTAGAAGAAATATCGAGCGTATTGGAGAAATTATGGCTTACGAATTGAGCAAAACACTGCCTTATAAAGACGTAGAAATTCAGACACCGCTTGGAATCAAAAAAACAACAGAAATTGAAACAAATCTGGTTTTATGCCCAATTTTAAGAGCCGGACTGCCGCTGCATAATGGTTTTTTAAATTATTTTGATCATGCCGAAAACAGTTTTGTTTCTGCATGCAGACACCATCCTAATAACGATGACGAATTTGAGATTTTAGTTGAGTATCAAGCGATTTCGGACTTAAACCACAAAACTGTTTTGCTCCTTGACCCGATGCTGGCAACTGGCCAGTCGATCGTTGCTGTACATAAAAAACTGCTTGAAAATGCAGCTCCGTCAGAATTTCATATTGTTGTTGTTATAGCTGCTCCTGAAGGAATTGCTCATCTAGAAAAAAATCTTCCCGAAAACTGTCATTTATGGGTAGCTTCTTTAGACGAAAAACTAAATGAGAAAAATTATATTGTTCCAGGACTTGGCGACGCCGGCGATCTTGCTTACGGCAATAAATTATAATTGAGAGAAAAAAGTAAATAAACTGCAGGCAATCAGGATATAGAATACAATTTCGTTATTTAATTTTTGCTGCATATATTCTACGTGGCTTGTGGCCATAATAGTCAAAGGTGCAATACTAAACAATAATAAGTCGTTACTTTTATTTGGTGAAATAATATAAACAAAAGCCGCTATAAAAAAACAGGCAACCATTTTTTTGTACGATGTATGCACAATCTGCGGTCTGTTTGATAATGTCATTAACATAGAAGTCACAAAAAATAAGGCCACTGCGGTATATATAGAAAGTGCTCCGTTTTCGTAATTATTCTTAAAATAATCAATGTTAAAATCGATTAAAGCTCTTTCTTGAAAAAAGGCTATAAAATCGATATGAAACATTAACGAAATCATATAAAAAATTATCGCTACTGCCAAAAGCGCTACAAAAGGCAAAACCCAGTTTCTATAATCTCTCGAAACATGAAAAATAATAGAGATAAAAACCAATATTAAAAAAAGAATGCACCAAAATTGAAATAAAGAAGCTACAAAAATCCAAAATGAGGCATCGAATATTTTTTCCTTAGATGCTTTTAAGGATTGCAGCGAGAGCAATCTTCTAAGCGCTAATAAAATAAAAAAGTTGGCATAAATAACATTCGCGTTATTAAAAATCGTGGGGAAAAATAAAAGAAACAAAAGGTAAAAAAATATCGCGTAACCATTGTCTTTACTAAGTCCGTTCTTTTTTACTATAAAATTGATCATAAAAAAAGACGCCAAAATAAAGCACAGCAGACTCACTTTTTGGAAAGCCAAAAAATAAGAAGTTGCCCAAACCGGGTCTTTAATTTGGAACATAAAAAAGAAAACCAGTATTAAAATTACAACCAAAGAATAATTTAATGGCGTAGATTTTTTAAAAACACTTGTTATCATAAGGATATTTTATACTTTTGTGATTGTAAATATAATACTTGTTTAAAAGGAAAAACCCAACAAGTTGAAAAAAGATTCTTAATTTGAATTTGTCTTCAATGCGTTACACAACAATAAATAACATATAATTTTTAAAATTATGACAGCTTTTTTTGAAGGAATACAATACTTATTTGTTAACATTTTATTCGCGCCGCTTGACCTTTTACGTCGTTTTGAACTAGTTAGCTGGTTTGGTGCGAACACGATTAACTGGATTTTTATGATCATCTGCTCATGCGCGATCGTTTATTGGATTAAGCAATTACGCATTTTTGATGATGCTGGAACAGAAAACCAAGATACAACGGCTCATTCATTTTTAAAATAAAAACCAAACCCTTAATAAAGGGCTGGTCTTTTTATTTTTAAATTAGATCGAAACCAATATCTTTTCTAAAATACATCTTATCAAAGCTTAGTTTATCTATGTTTTGATAAGATTTTTTTATGGCCTCTTGGAAATTATCTCCATACGAAGTTACTGCAATTACACGTCCTCCATTAGTAACGACATTTTCGTTATCTAATTTTGTTCCTGCATGAAAAACTATTGAATCTGTAACATTTTCTAAACCAGAAATCACTTTTCCTTTTTCAAAATCTTCAGGATAGCCCCCAGAGACTACCATTACCGTTGTAGCACTTCTTGGATCGACTTCTAAATTAAAGTCTCCTAATTTTTGGTCTGCAACAGACAAAAATAATTCAACCAAATCAGATTTTAATCTCGGAACCACAACTTCCGTTTCTGGATCTCCCATTCTTACGTTGTACTCAATAACGATTGGTTCATTTTTAACATTGATTAAACCGATGAATACAAAACCTTTGTATTCGATTCCGTCTTTTTGAAAACCTTCTATTGTTGGCTTAACAATACGCGTTTCAATTTTTTCCATCAAAACAGCATCAACATAAGGAACTGGAGAAACCGCTCCCATTCCGCCTGTGTTTAATCCTGTATCTCCTTCTCCAATTCGTTTGTAATCTTTTGCCGTTGGAAGAATTTTGTAGTTTTTCCCATCAGTAAGAACAAAACAGCTTAATTCGATTCCGTCCAAAAATTCTTCAATTACCACTTTTGAACTTGCTGTACCAAATTTTGCATGAACCAGCATGTTGCGTAATTCTGTTTTTGCTTCTTCAAGATCCTGAATAATCAAAACTCCTTTTCCTGCTGCTAATCCGTCTGCTTTTAAAACGTAAGGAGGTTGTAAAGTTTCTAAAAACTCGCATCCTTTTTCTACCGTCTCGGCAGTAAAACTATCATAAGCTGCAGTCGGAATATTATGTTTCATCAAGAATTCTTTGGCAAATTCTTTACTTCCTTCTAATTGTGCTCCTAATTTTGATGGTCCAATTACTGGAATATTTTTTAAACTTTCGTCATTTTTAAAATAATCATAAATACCTTTAACTAATGGATCTTCAGGCCCTACGACTACTAAACTTATGTTTTCTTTAAGTACTAATGATTTTACTGCTTCAAAATCAGTAGCAGAAATGGCAACGTTTTCAGCGATTGCAGCAGTTCCTGCATTTCCAGGTACTACAAAAAGTTTTTCGCAAAGCGGACTCTGAGTCATTTTCCATGCAAATGCATGCTCTCTACCGCCCGAACCCAATAATAAAATTGTCATGGTGTTGTTGTATTTAGTTGTGGTGCAAAAATAATTGCTTTTGAACGTAAAAAATAATTTAATCTTAAAAAGTTATGCATTCTTCTTCGTTAGTAACGGGATAATATTATTTTTGACTAAAATTTAGCCTCAGATGATTTCTCTCTTTGATATTACACTCCGTTTAAATGGTTTCCCGATCAACAAAGCAAAAGCTGAATTGACTGAAATCATAAATTTATCTGAAGAAGAATATGCTGTTTTTCTTGAAAATAAAAAGAATGAAATTGTCGATTTTCATCTCAAAAATAATGCTTTTTACAGCGAATTGATCAACGGTAAAATTGTTGAAAAATGGGAAGATCTTCCGATTCTAAACAAACAAAATCTACAAAAACCACTTTCAGAAAGGCTTTCAACAGGCTATTCTATTAAAAACGTTTACCTCAACAAAACCTCTGGATCAAGCGGTACTCCGTTTGTCTTTGCTAAAGATAAATATGCTCATGCCTTAACCTGGGCATCCAATATTATGCGTTTTGGCTGGTTCGGCATCGATTTTAATAAATCGTATCAGGCGCGTTTTTACGGAATTCCGATGGATTTTATGGGCTATCGAAAAGAACGTTTGAAGGATTTTTTGAGCAGCCGTTTTCGATTCCCAGTGTTTGATTTATCGAATGATGTTCTGGATAAATTCCTGCAGAAATTCAAAACCAAAAAATTTGATTACCTCAACGGTTATACAAGTTCTATTGTTTTGTTGGCTAAGTATTTGGAGCAAAAAAACATCATCCTCAAAGAAGTATGCCCAACTTTAAAAGCCTGTTTTGTTACTTCAGAAATGCTTTTTGAATCGGATAAAAAACTCTTAGAAAAACAATTCGGAATTCCGATTATTAATGAATACGGGGCTTCTGAATTGGATTTGATTGCTTTTGAAAACCCAAAAGGAGAATGGCAGGTAAATGCTGAAACGCTTTTTGTGGAGATTTTAGACGAAAATAATAATCCTGTCCCAAACGGAACTGAAGGCAAAATTGTGATTACGTCGTTATTTAATAAAGCAAATCCGTTTATCAGATATGAAATCGGTGACATCGGGATCTTGGACGAAAAAAGCACGCCTCAAAAACCGATTCTTAAAAAACTTGTTGGAAGAACAAACGATGTTGCCGTCTTGCCAAGCGGTAAAAAATCTCCAGGTTTGACGTTTTATTATGTTACCAAAAGTATTATTGAAGACGATGGAAATGTCAAAGAGTTTATTATCAAACAAACTAAAATAGATTGTTTTGAGATTGAATATGTTTCTGAAAAAGAACTAGATAATAGTCAAATTGAAAAAATTGAAGCAGCTATTGCGTTGTATTTAGAACCCAATTTGAATTTCACTTTTACAAGAAAAGCGGTTTTAGAAAGAACTAATCGAGGAAAACTAAAACAATTTAAATCATTTATATAAAATATATTTTATTCGCGGTCAAAAGGTCATGTTAGATCGTGATTTAGCTTCACTTTATGACGTAGAAACCAAAAGATTAAATGAGCAAGTTAAAAGGAACTTATCAAGATTTCCATCCGATTTTATGTTCCAACTCACTGAAAATGAATATTATTCTTCAAGGCCGCAAATTGCGGCCTTGAAGAATCTATTACTTTGATTTTATATATCGACGTTTAATAATCAATTGTGTAAACAAAAAACGTATCATTAATAAAACGGCAAACACTAAATTATAGCCATGAAATTCTCTGTAAACTCCAAAATTGTGTTTGATCAATTTGAATTTTGATGCCGAAATAGAATCTTTTCTTATTCTGTAAAAAGCTAAGGCTTCTGGAACCGCATCGACGGTTTTTAGCTGTTTCAAAATAGTAAGCCACAAACGCCAGTCCTGCCTTTTTTGAGACGCTGGCAAAGAGATTTTTCCAAAATAATCTGCATCATAAACAGCAGTTAAATTGCCCACATAATTGCAAAAAAACAATTGTTTGTAGGTTAACGGCACTGGTGCTTCGACTCTTCTTTTTAAATCGTTCCCTTCTTCATCTATACAATCATAAAAACTGAATGTAAAATAGGTTTTAGTAGATTCTAAAAAATCAATTTGTTTGTCTAATTTTTCTGGAAACCACAAATCATCTGCGTCAAGATAGGCAATATATCTGCCTCTGGCTTTTCCTAAGGCTGTATTTCTAGCAAAACCATTTCCAGAATTTTTTTCTAATTGATGCAGTTTTAATCTGTCGTCTTTTTGAGCAAATTCTTCGATGATAGAAACTGTCTGATCTGTAGAACCATCGTCAACCAAAATCATTTCCCAGTTTTGATACGTCTGATTTTGAACAGAAGCTATGGTTGCGCGAATGAACTTTTCAGCATTGTAAGTTGGGGTCAAAATAGATACTAAATCGCTCATCAATATGCTTTTTTATCTCCTTTAAAGATATTAATAATGGTTTGAAGAATTATTTTTAGGTCTAAAAACAACGACCAGTTTTCGATATAAAAAACATCAAATCTGATTCTGTTGATCATGTCTCTGTCGCTGGTAATTTCACCTCTTGAACCGCTGATTTGCGCTAAACCAGTAATTCCTGGTTTGACACAATGACGGATCATGTATTTTTTAACTTTATTTCCGTATTCTTTATTTTGAGACCAAAGATGCGGTCTTGGCCCCACGACAGACATGTCTCCCAGCAGAACGTTAACAAACTGAGGCAGTTCGTCAATACTCGTTTTTCGCATAAATCTGCCTATTGCTGTTACCCGCGGATCGTCTTTTGAAGCTTCCTTTTCTGTGGTTTTATTCATTCGCATAGAACGGAATTTGTAGCATATAAATTCGTTCTCATCAATTCCTGGTCTTCCTTGTCTAAAAAAAACTGGTCCTTTTGATTCTAATTTAATCAAAATGGCCAACAAGGGCGTAATCCATGATAAGACAAAAATAAGAATAGAAAAAGCAAAAACAATATCAAAAAACCTTTTAAAAGATTTGACTTCAGGCTCGTTCAGCATCGTTTGCTTTAACGAAAGTACCGGAAAAAAATCGTAATAATCTATCTTCAAATTCTTCGAAAAAATTTCTTTTGTATCAGGAATAAATTTTATCGTTTTATTGTTTTCGTCCGCAAAATCGATCAGATCTTTTAGATAATTATTAGAAACTTCATTCAACGAACAATAAATCTCGTCTATTTTATTTTCAATAATAAAAGGCTTTAAATCCGTGAGTTTTCCTGTAATGTTCTGGTTTGATTTTTTGTCCGAAAAAAAACCAAAAAAACGGTATCCGTAATCTTTTCTGGTTTCAAAGAGATTTTTCAATCGAATTGCTTCTGGAGTAAAACCAATAATTACGGCCGTTCTATAATTGCTTCCGGTAATGATTCGGTATTCTTTCAAATAAAAAAACAACGAAAATTTGAATATCATTACCAAGATCATGGTAAGAGCTGTAAAAATTAAAATTGATTTTTCGCTAAAAACAGCTTCTTTAGAAAATGGAAAAAAAGCAATTGTAATAAGAAGAAATAATACTCCTTGTTTTATAACTTTTGAAGCAATTTCAATTGGCGCCGTAAATCGGTATACGTCATAAAACTTTATCGTATATGCAATTAACCCCCAGCTTATAAATTGGTAAAAGATTAAAATAGGCATATTAGAAACCAAGTCTTTAAACAAAAAAATGCTTGAAAATAAAATAGCCGTCAAGTCAATTAAGATACTAATTGGCCTGATAAACTTTGAGTATCTTCCTGTATGAAACACGGTCATAATTGCGTTGCAGACTATTAAATTTTAAATAGCATTTTTTATTTTATATAGCTTGAAAAGTCTTTGTGTTCTTCTTTAGAAAGTTCTTCTTTAGAAAGCGATCTAAAATAATCATAGGTAATTTTCATTCCTTCTGCACGATTCACTTTTGCTTCCCATCCTAAGATTTCTTTGGCCTTTGTGGTATCTGGCTGACGCTGTAAAGGATCGTTTATCGGCAGCGGATGATAAACCACTTTCTGGTTTGTTGCAGTAAGTTTTATAATTTCTTCTGCAAAATCCTTAATCGTAATTTCGTCTGGATTTCCAATATTTACAGGATACACATAATCTGAATGCAATAATCTAAAAATACCTTCTACCTGATCGTCTACATAGCAGAAAGAACGTGTCTGCATACCGTCTCCAAAAATGGTCAAATCTTCTCCTCGTAATGCTTGTCCGATAAAAGCCGGAATTACACGGCCGTCGTTTAATCGCATTCTTGGACCGTACGTATTAAAAATACGAACAATTCTGGTTTCTACACCATGAAAAGTATGATATGCCATTGTAATGGATTCCTGAAAACGTTTGGCTTCGTCATACACCCCGCGCGGTCCAATTGTATTTACGTTTCCGTAATACTCTTCTGTCTGCGGATGTACCAGCGGATCTCCGTACACCTCGGAAGTCGAAGCAATTAAGATTCTGGCTTTTTTGACGCGAGCTAAACCTAATAAATTATGTGTTCCTAAAGATCCTACTTTAAGTGTCTGAATCGGAATTTTTAAATAATCAATCGGACTTGCCGGTGAAGCAAAATGCAGTATATAATCTAATTCGCCCGGAACGTGAACGAATTTGGTGATATCATGATGGTAAAATTCGAAGTTTTCTAACTTGAACAAGTGTTCAATGTTTTTAAGATCTCCTGTAATAAGATTATCCATTCCGATCACAAAATATCCTTCTTTAATAAATCGATCACATAAGTGCGATCCTAAAAAACCAGCTGCTCCGGTAATAAGTATTCTTTTCATAATGACTTTGTGATATTCGTTTTTTGATAATCTCTGCAAATATGCACAAATTTAATAAAATATTTCCCCTTTTAAATTTACTAAAATATTAGCTCAAGAGAGAATGTTTTTTTAACTCTTTAATTAATTGGTTTATTTTACTTTTACGAAAACTAATTTTATCTGTTTTGAAAGTTGTACACATTGTTGAAGCATTAGAGGGAGGTGTTTATAGTTATTTTAAAGATTTGTCTGATTTTTTTGGAAACGAAGAGATAAGACAAAAAACAGAAACAACTATTATTTACAGCGGTCATAGAAATGGTGTTGACCAAATGAAGGTGAATGCAGAATTTTCATCCTCAGTAAATCTGATTCATATAGGTATGGTTAGAGAAATTGCTCCATTTCACGACTTAAAATCCATATTCAAATTAACACAGGCACTTCGTAAAATAAATCCTGATATAATTCATCTTCACTCTTCAAAAGCGGGTGTTTTGGGCCGAATTTCTTGTTTTTTATTATTCAGGAAAAAGAAGCTTTTTTACAGCCCCCATGGTTATGCTTTTTTACGAACAGATATCTCACACCGCTCTCAAAAAATATATACCCTAATTGAGAAAAGCTTTCAACATATCTTTGGCGGTACCATAGTTGCCTGTGGCGATACTGAATTTGAGATTGCTAAAAAAATTGGTCCAGTAAAACTGATTCGAAATGGTGTAGACATTCCCAATATCCGCCAATATTTTCTACCTCATCAAAATACAAAACTAACGATAGGAATTTTAGGAAGAGTAACTGCTGCCAGAAACCCAGAATTGTTTAACAAAATTGCACTTCGTTTTCCTGACTTTCAATTTATATGGATTGGAGGCGGTGAAAAAGCTCATTTTTTAACTGCTCCAAATATTAAGATCACGGGTTGGATTCTTGATAAACAAAACGTTTTTTCAGCTTTAAATTCTATTGATGTTTATCTGCAGACTTCTCTTTGGGAGGGTTTACCTATTGCTGTTTTAGAAGCAATGACACTTGAAAAACCTGTAATTGCAACCAATATAATTGGCAATAAAGATGCCGTAGTTTCTCATAAAACAGGATTTTTGTTTGATGCTATTGAAGAACTCGATTCTTATTTTGAAATCTTAAAAGACGAACAAAAAAGGATAGAACTCGGTAAAAATGGATTTGAAAGAACTCTAAAATTTTTCGATACAAATAAAAATTTTAAGCAACTTCTGGATCTTTATTACGAATAGCATTTTGCTGGAGCCAAAAACCAGCAAAAACAGAGGTCCAAAAGCCACTAAAAACAATTCCATCAAAGCGAAGCAGAAAATCATCGGTTAAATTTGAAGTAAAAAACAAGAAGAAAAACGAAACGATAATGGCATTTTTTAAATCGAAACCTAGGTAGCCGATCGTACCAATATAAAGTATAACTACTAAAGGCCCTAGAAATCCAAATTTTAGTAAAAAATCTAAAAACTGATTGTGCGTCGGAAATTCATATTTTGCTAAAAACTGCTGATTGGTTTCTTTATAATACTTAAATAGTTCTGGTTTTCCGTCGGAAGCTCCAACTCCAAAAGGCAGATTTTTCACAGACAATTCCCAAGCCGATTTCCAAATCGAAAGCCGTGTAACAAACGAATTAAAAACCTTAATTTCAGGATGATCTATTTCATCCAATTTTCCAACCTTATCCATATACGCAAAAGTTATTGAAGAATATTTTTCTTTCATATAAGGATTTTTTTGAACGAATAAATACAAAATTCCCGAAAGCATTACTGCTGTTGTAATTCCCGCAATTATGATTTTTTTGATATTAAAATTCGAATTGATTTCAAAAAAGAAAACAATTATAAAACCTGCCAATACATTAAACAAAGCCATTCTGGTATTCACAAACAATACAAAGAAAAAAGACATTAAAAAAAGTAAAATCTGAATTGCCTTAATTACTGCCTTTTCATGATTCTTAAAACTCGAAAAAACAAAATAAAGACTGCAAATAGAAACAAAGGCCAGATGCATATTAAGCGCTGGTGCGTGAATCCCGATACTATTTGAAAACTGATATCCCATTTCCCAAAGATCAATACCATTAAGATATTTAATTAACAATTCAGGATAGACAATATTAAATCGGATGAAAAAAAACAGCATTAAAATGGTTATTATCGTGCTGTAAATTTTGACGAGTTTTAAAAATTGAATTCGCTCATAATTTCCAATTATAAAAATAGGAAACAAAACCAGTGAAATACTTTTTTCTAAAGCTTTAAGCCCTTTTGAAAACGAATCGTTATTCCAAAACATTATAACTTCCAATAAAATTGGTGAAGCAATACAAAATACTAAAATCAATGCTTTCTGATTGAATTTTAGTCTTTTGGCAAAAAGTAAATTAAAAACACCAAAGATAATAATCAAAATAGAGCAGGGTTTCCTGAAAATAATCGATACCGCAATCGCGCATAAAAAAACATGAAATATTCTACTGAAGTTTTTTTCGGAAATTTTCATAATACAACGCAAAATAGATTAAAGGAAAAATACCAATTTTATGACGTACTGCAGTCCCTAAATCGGGTTCAAAAACGCCTTGTACAATAAAAAAAGAAAAAATAATCAGTAAAACCAAAAGTTCCTTGGGATAGTTTTTCCGATCTTTTAAACATTTCGAAAACCGAACGAGCAGAATATAAAATAATAAAAGCTGCCAGACAATAAAAACGATTATCTGTGGTGAAAATATATGTTTAAGTCCATTTATCGGTACATTTACAGTGAAGAATCCATAAAAAATTCCAATCGTTTCTCCGTACCAAGTATCTGTTTTGACAGGAGAAATGATAATCGAATTGGCGTCTGCAGAGCCAACACGGTCACTGTTTACCACTTCACGACTGATTTCTGAAAGGTATTTTCCTTTTATTATTCCATGACTGAATGACAGAAAAACAGCAATCAGTAATCCGTAAAAAACAGCCGTTATGGTTTTATTTTTAAACGTAATTCTACTAACGACATACATTCCGACGCCAATTATCGGAATCAATGCATAATATGGACGGTAAAAGGCTCCGAAAATTACAAGCAGCAAAACAGTAAAAAATACAGTTCTTTTTAACGAAATCTGATTGTTAAGACACATAAAAACAATCGGCGAAACATACAAAAAAGTAATAAACTCTTTTGATGGCATTGACATAAAAATCGCCATCATGAATATTGCTAAATACACGAGAACATTCTTCACATTTACTTTTTCAAAATGATCTGGAACACCAATTTTGTATAGAATATAAATTAAGATCGGAAACTGAATAAGAGCAATAACTGGGAAAGGAAGATAACGAAATCCTGAAATTTTGTACAATAAAATAGTCAACGGATAACTGCCAAAATAACCTATTTCATTTCCTTTGTCGTAAGCGATGATGGCAGCATCGTAGAAAAATTTAGGAGGAAGTACAAAAAAAGACAAAAATGCAACAACCAGATTTGCCAATGCAATTAGCAAAAATGCTGCAGTCTTTTTTTGAATTGTTTTTTTCATTTTACTGTCTTCTAGTTTATAAAAATCTTGATTTTATCTTTCTTATAAATTACAACTGCCGAAATAAAATTCCAAAAAACAGAACTTACGGCGTATGCAATTGCGGCGCCTGTCATTCCGTAAATCGGAATCAAAAATCGATTTAAAGTAAAATTTATAACAACAGCCAAAATCAAAATAATCTTAAAAATATGCTGTCTGCCCGTCATATTTAAATAAACTGGTGCAGAACCAAATGCCGAACAGATTCCTTGACCGATAATTAAAATCAAAAAAGCTTGCTGTCCCACAATATATTGATGCCCAAAAAAGGATAATACATGCTGAGAAAAAATACTAATTATCCCAATTACGGGAAAGGTAATCGCAAAAATCATACGGGAACTATTTCGAACTGTTTTAGTCAATTCTTCCATTTTATGGCTTGAAAAATACTCTGCGATTTTTGCCGAAACGGTAATATTTATCGTCAAAATTATAACCGAAACAATTGTCATTATTTTGACGCCCACAGAATAAAAAGCTACGGTTTCGTCGTTCCAATATTTTTTAAGGAACATAATATCAAAAGACATTAATAAAAACATCGCCATACCGCTGATCGCAATTGGATATGATTTTGTAAAAACTTCTTTTTTTGTAACAATCTCTTTTGATGCTATTGGAACTATTTTATTAAAATAATAGAAAACAAAAACTGAAGAAAACATCGACAAAAAAACAAATCCAATTACAAAAACATCCACCAAATAGTTTTCTTTATGCCAATAAAATAAAACAACGGCGCCAACTATTAAGGGAATATATTTGATAATGTTTCGAAATAATTCGGCGACATACAACTTATCTTGAGCTCTTAAAACCTCAACATTTAAAAGAGACAGACCATGAAAAAACAAAACCGCTGCTCCTTTTAACAGCATGGAATAAACCTCGTTATCCGAAAAATAATTATTTACAAACTGCTCGTTCAAAAGCAGTACAATAAGCAATACCAAAACCGAAGTTACAAACAGCATTGCAATCATTTTGAGGTACACTTTTTTTAGTTGTTCAAGTGCATTCTGGCTGGCTAATCGTCCCCTAAAATATAGAATAGACTGATCAAAACCCAAAAGGCAGACACTCCCAACAGCTAAAAGAAAAGACCGAACAAAATCGTACTGCCCTACTAATTTCGGACTATAGGTTTTGGTTAAAAACACGGTGAAACCAAATAACAGAAAGACCCCAGTAATTCTTAAAAATAAAGTACTTAGACTTTGCTTTAAGAATGGATTTTTGGAAACTCTTTCAAAAATTTTATTTGTTTTCAACCGCTTATTATTTAATCTCAGCTTTTAAAAGCTCTCTGCGATAAAACTTCTGGAATAAAGAAACAAAAACAAAAACCAAAATCAAAAATACTGGAAGTAAGAATTTAAAATTACCGCTGGTTATTTTTGTATTATTGATGTTCAGAACAGAATTGATTTCCTTTATAGCTTTATCATAATTAACTAGTCTTAATCTGTTTTTACCTTGATCTGTGATCAAGTATTGTTTTGTTTTTATGATGTCGTTGAGCTGGGTATTTTCGTTATAATAGACCAGTTTATCGTTTCTAGATCCGTTTTTTGCTGTACTCGAAAAATTATTCAGAACATTATTGATTTGTGCAATGATGGTATCGTTTTGAATAATCTGCTGTTCTAAGTTTTTATATCCAATTTTTTGAAGCTCATTAAAATATTCCGAGCCGTTTAAATATTTTAATAGGGGGATTACAATATCTTTATCTGCTGTAATTCTGTTTGATACGAAAGAAATCGAATGAAAAGTATAATTTTTACTTGTTACATTATCTTCCAGCACCTTTTTGACTTCACCAACCTCAGCCATTAATTTAATCAGTTCAAAATTTTGTTCTTTGTCTTCGATAAATTTATAAACATCAGCAATAGGTTTTATTTCGATTCGCTTAATTGACTTTGGATTAGAAATTCCTACCTCGTTTTTCAAAAAAGCTGTATCTCCCGAAACAATTTTAGATTGTATCAAATCGATTTTAGAATAAAGATAATCTACGCTTCCAAAATTTGGAGTTACAATGATCTTGTTATCGTACGTTTTCTTGTTCGAATCCAAATACCATCCCAAACCAAAACCAAGAATTACCAAAACCAACACGATAATCCAGCTTTTTACAAAAAACTGAATTATCCTGAAAATACCTGTTGCCAGTCTATCAAAAAAACTGTTAATACTTTTTGAAAGCTGAAAAATATCAATCTCTTGATGATCTTCGGTCTGGGGTATTTTTGTGCTCATTTATACTGCTTCTTTTATGTTGAAAATCTGCTCTAAAATCTTAATTGTAATTAAATAAGTTGGTTTTACACCTGTCGTTCCCAATCCGCCAGAAGCAAGGGTACTTCCCGTTTCTAATGGATTATCTGAAGCGTAGTACGCATAACGAACTTTAATGTCCTGCGGCACGCTTTTTCTGATTTTTGATGCCGACTGAATCGCCTTTTGATAATACGATCCTTCCATCTCCAAACCAATTACACCCCAAGTAGATTCGTGAAAAAATTTCAATAAATCTCTGTTTTGCAATGATGTACCCAAAACAGTTACCATTGCACCTTCGTAAATAGCAATATCATTTCCTTCGAACATGGCGCCTGTTAATTCATTTTCGAAGAAATAATTATCAGCCGTTCCCTCATTGATATGTGCCGACGGAATCATGATGTCGCCCTTTCCTCCTTCTAGAATTCCGGCTTTTCCCATAATCGAAACCGATTTTACGTTAAGCAGCGTTTCTTTTTTGTAAGGTTTCAAAAGCTCGTCAATGGTTTCGTAAGCCTGTTCTCCAAAGGCATAATCCATCACAATTATTACTGGTTTTTCTTCGTCTATATTGGCATACGAAAAAGCGGTTTTTGACCAGTCAATTTTGGCTGTATCAAAAATCTGCACGTCAATGTTGGTTCCTGAGCAATCTGGAAGCGAAATCATTCCGTTTTTAATTGCCAGTTCCTCTACCTGAGATCTGATTTCTTTTGATCCAGAACTGCTTAATTCTTCATAAATAAAGAAATCGCTTTTACCTTTGTATTTTGATGTTAATAAAGGTGTTGCAAAAATCGAGTTCATAACACTATGCATATTGGCACTAATGATGTGAATAGGTCTTTGCAGTAATTTATTCGCTTTTAAAACTTCTTTAATATTTGTTGCCCAGATTTCACCGTGAATATGGTGTCCCAAACGTTCGCGTAAAACAGGACTGAAAGTGATGGTACGTTTATTATTGTCTACAATTTCTTCAATAGCTAATTTTCCTAACCAATAAATAACGTGTAAGAAACGATCTGGAGCTGTTTCAGATCCAAAAGCATCGTAGATATCCAAAACCTCTTCAAATGTTCTCGCAAGGATATTGGCTACGTGCGAAATAGCTTTTTCTTTCTCAATCTGCGACAATTTTTTGGTCTGCATAATGGCTTGTTCCAATTTCTGCCAATCGCGGGACACTTCTCCAGCATCATCAATTAAAATTCTATTTTTGATCTTGTGTGATTCAATGAAAATAAAAGTCAAATGCGTCAGGATATCATAAATATCCGAACGTCCGCGGGTGATTTCCACATTCATTTGCTCTTCGTCGATTCTGTAGCAGTTTCTTCTTCTTTTTGGAGGAACAATCGGCTGAAAATGCGATTTAGAATACCCTTCATCTGAAGTTAAATTGATAAAACGGCATTGTTCAATTCCGATTGGAAGACGTTCTATAACGTACAAAAGTCCGTTAAGCTCTACTTTTTCTTCGGCTATATTTCCGTAAATTTCTGGACGCAGTGCCAATAATGATTCTCTTAAACTATCACCCGAAACCCCCATTGGTTTGTAAAAACCACGGTTGAATAAATGGCGCATTGTAATGTACATTTTTTCTATAGCAGCAGAAGATTCCTGCGCTCTTGATCTTGATATATGTTTGGTTTCTTTCATTCTATTTTATTTATAACTCAAATGTAAGCAAATACAGGGCATACCTTGTAAATACAACATCATTTTTATTTTGTTTTATCTTCTGTTTTAAATTTGTCTTTTACCCAATTCTCTGGATTTGAAACAATATAATCAGAAATTCTTTGATACTGATTATTGTCTCTAATGATATTATCATAAAATAATTTTTGCCATTGATGTGGATATCCTAATCTATTGGCGTGTTTTGTTACTGCAGATTTATAAGATCCAATAATAGACGAGATGGTATTTTTTCCGATGTTTTGAAAACGCTGCGAACCTGGTTTTTTAAATTCGGCGGTCGATGTGGATGATGACGATTGCGGTGGCAGAGGCAGGGCATGCCCTGCCTCTACGACGACATTTTTCACGTTATCAATATCATTCAATGGTTTATTAATAATCAAAATTCCATGAATATGATTGGGCATGACGACAAAATCACCCAATTCAACGTTTTTATGATGTATGGGAATTTGGTACCATAATAAATCGGCAATAATACCAACCTCCGATAAAACCATTTTATCATTTTGAATTTCTCCAAAATAATGTTCTCTGTCTTGTGTACAAATAGTTACAAAATAAGCCCCGTTCCAACCATAATCCCACCATTGCGCTCTTATTGAAGAAATACGATATTTATTTTGAAACTTTCCTTGACTCATTAATTTAAATGACCTCTATACCCTATTTGTATAATCTTTTAATGTTTTTAAATATTATCCGATTTTTATCAAATTATCCGCAATCTTTCTATCATTAGATAATCTCGGAATTTTATTTTGTCCGCCTAGTTTTCCTTGCGATTTCATGTATTCCTGAAAACCGTTCTTGGAGACTTTTGTAATCACTACTTTTCTTAAAACGTTTCCGGTAATTAAATCATCGTAATAAATGTTTTGCTTTCGCATCGAATCGTCTATGACTTCGGCGAAAGCCTGCATATTTTCTGGTTCCTTTTCAAATTCGATCAGCCATTCGTGATAAGGTAATCCGCTTGAAGGATTAATCTGTGGCGCAACAGTAAACTCGTTAATTACAATATTCGTTTCAGCAACTGCTTCTTTCATCGCGTTTTCGACTTCGTTGGCAATAACGTGTTCACCAAAAGCCGAAATATAATGTTTGATACGTCCAGAAACTATAACACGATACGGTTTTAACGAGGTAAACTGAACCGTATCTCCAATATTATAACGCCAAAGTCCTGCATTTGTAGAAATAATCAAAACATAATTAACACCTATTTCTACTTCGCCAATGGTGTATACTTTTGAGTTTTCGGTAAAAAATTCCTCTGCTTTTATAAATTCATAGAAAATACCCGAATTCAATAATAAGAGCATTCCCTTTTCTTTTTGCGAATCCTGATAGGCAAAAAAACCTTCAGAAGCTGGAAACAATTCGATACTGTCTACTTTTCTGCCGATCATATTTTCGAATTTTGCTCTATAGGGCTCATAATTTACGCCGCCGTAAATAAAGAGATTGAAATTCTTAAAAATATCGCCTATTTTCTGTCCGTTGCTTTTTTGCTGTAAACGCTCAAAATACATCTGAACCCAAGACGGAATTCCCGAAATTATAGACATATCTTCTTTTATCGTTTCATCAACAATCGCATCTACTTTGGTTTCCCAGTCTTCAATACAATTGGTTTCCCAAGACGGCATTCGGTTTCGCTGCAGGTATTTCGGAACAAAGTGCGCTACAATTCCAGAAAGTCGTCCAAATTTAATCCCGTATTTTTCAGTCAAGATCGGACTTCCCTGCAAAAAAATCATTTTTCCGTCAACAAAATCTGCTTTTCCACTTTCGTGAATGTAATGCAGAATGGCATTACGCGCTGCTTCGATATGAAATGGCATGGATTCTTTGGTAAGCGGAATAAATTTTGCGCCAGAAGTTGTTCCAGAAGTTTTAGCAAAATAAAGCGGTTTTCCTTTCCAAAGAATATCTTCTTCGCCTTTTACAACTCTTTCTATATAAGGTTTTAAATCTTCGTAATCTCTAACAGGAACATGTTTTTGAAAATCTTCAAATGACTTTATTTTGGTAAAATCATGGTCTTTTCCAAAATGGGTATTCTTTGCATTTTTGATTAAACTTGTAAAAACATTTTGCTGCGTTTCTACCGGTTTTTGAGCCCACTTTTGTGTTTTATGATATATATTTTTTGCAAATATTTTTGCCGCTACCGCTTTAATTGACATTTTGTATGGTATTATTTTTTGTCACTTTTCTTTTTCTTCAGTGATTTTTCCTTGATTTCTTTTTCGGTTTCAGAAACTTCTTCTCTTAGTTTAATTTCAGCTTCCGTAGTTTTCATGTTTGCATCTGGTTTCTCGTTGCTGCTTTCAGATAAAATAGAATCTTTGTTGAATTTTGCGTAATCGAGTTCGCCTTTCAAAACTTTCTGCACTCCTTTTATATAAGCTTCATTCTGTCGTAAAGCCTTTTCAAGAGAATCGGATTTTATAGCCAGTCTGGTTGCATTTCTTTTTAACTCAGTCGAAGAATAACCTGGAATAAATTCGCGTAGTGGTGTAAAAGCAATAATAAAGGTGGTAATTAGAATTAAGAAAATGCCTCCCAGCGTAAACGTAACAAAGACATTCATTAAATTAAGTTTAAAAGAAAACAGTTCTTCAAAAGTATCTTCATTCAGAATTACGAGTCGGTTTTTGGTGAATAATTTTTTTCTAAAACCTATTTTTTTTCTTGCCATAACTTCTTTATTCAAGCAAATATAATAATTAATAGTATTGTAACGGCGGGCGGACAATTTATGAATTTACTAATTTTTTAATTTTATAAAATATTTAACGCAGCTTAAAATAAACATTTTAATCCAAAAACGCTTTTAGTTCGTATATTTCTATATACCTTTGCGGAATAATTAAGAAAAACAATTTGCTTCGGCATTAAATATACAATCATGGGAAGATTAGGTCTTACAGAAATACTTGTTATAGTAGCTATTGTGATTTTACTTTTTGGAGGTAAAAAAATTCCAGAATTAATGAAAGGTTTAGGAAGCGGTATTAAAGAATTTAAAAACGCTGCTAAAGACGATCAACCTGCTGCTCCTAAAAAAGAAGAAGAGACAAAATAAGTTTTTATTACTTATTACTGAACCCCGAAATACAAATGTATTTCGGGGTTTTTTATTTACACAAAAAATCTTACTTTTAGGCACCCTAAATTATGAAATTATGAAAAACCTACTTTTCGTGATGGCTTTTCTGTTTGCCGCAGAAGGTCAATCGCAGACACTGCCCTTTCCCGCCAATAAAGTGCACGGAAATGGACTGATGGCAGCGACCAAAAACAGTCAGGATGCCTTAACAAATTATGAAACTTGGAAAACCAATTTTGTAGAAGCCTGTTCTAATGACAGATACCGCGTGAAATTTGATGATCGCAGTCAAACCGTTTCTGAAGGAATTGCCTACGGAATGCTGCTCTCGGCTTACAGAGGAGACAAAACCCTTTTTGACGGACTTTGGCTGTATTACAAAGACAATGTAAACGCCAACGGCGTTATGAATTGGAAGATAAATGGCTGCTCAGGAACCAACGGTTTCAACGGAGCAACTGATGCAGAACTTGATGCTGCAATGGCACTTATTGTTGCCGATTATCAATGGCCAAGCGCTGGAAATATCAATTATAAAAATGATGCTAAAGCATTGATTGCTGCAATTAAAAGCCACGAAATTGAAGCGAATACCTATGTTTTGAAACCTGGAGACCAGTTTGGCGGCAGCCAGCTTACTAATCCTTCTTATTTTTCTCCTGCTTATTACAGAGCTTTTGGAGCATTTACAAATGATGCTGCTTTTTGGAATCAGGTTGCTGCAAAAGCTTATACAGTTATCAACAACAATCTTACTGTAAATAATGCAGCAGGAGGTTTGGTTTCTGACTGGTGTGCAGCTTCTGGTGCTTATTCAACTGACCCTCAAGCTGGATATTATATTGCAGGAGGAAGAAACTATGGTTACGATGCTGCCCGAACACCTTGGAGAATTGCTGTAGATTATGTTTGGTATGGAACTACTGATGCTAAAACATATTCTAAAAAATCTTCTGATTTTGTCCGAGTTACTCTGGGCGGCACAACAAATATCAAAGATGGTTATAATCAAAACGGAACACTAAGTCAAAGCGGGCAATGGCACAATGCTACATTTGTTGGTTCTTTTGCCTGCGCAGCGATGGCTGGTGAAAACCAAAAGCATTTAGATGATTCGTACAATGATCTTAAGAGCCTTAACGATCCTAACAACTACTTTCATCAAACATTAAAAACTTTATACTCCTTTTTGTTAACAGGTAATTTTTATTTGCCGCTAAATGCCACTTTATCCAATGATACTTTTGATATTGAAAAATCTACTGTTACGCTTTTTCCAAATCCGAGCGCAGATCGAATCACAGTTAACGCACCTCAGCAATCAACTATTTCGATAATTTCTCCTTCTGGAAGTATTGTTCATCAGCAAAAAACAACTTCTGAAAGCACCGAAATCAATCTGGCCAACAATTCCAGCGGTATTTATCTTGTAAAGATTTCTAACGACGAATTTAAAAGTGTTACCAAAAAAGTGATTTTGAAATAATCTAAAAATAGAAACTCCCAAACTACGATCGTAATTTGGGAGTTTTTTTATCTATTAATTCCATTTCTTGGATTTTGATAAATTTGGAATTTTACAGTACCATCGTCAGCTGAATTCTTTTTCTATCCTCATCAACCTCAGTAACTTTTACATCAACATGCTGGTGTAATTTCACTACTTCGTTTACGTCGCTTACAAATCCGGCTTTTAGCTGCGAAATGTGAACCAATCCGCTTTCTTTGATTCCGATGTCAACAAAACAGCCAAAGTTGGTAATGTTATTCACAATTCCCGGTAAAATCATTCCGGTTTTCAAATCTTTAATTGATTTTACGTTGGCATCAAATTCAAAAACTTTAGCTGATTTCCTCGGGTCTAATCCAGGCTTTTCAAGCTCTTTTATAATGTCTTTTAGCGTAAGCAAACCTATTTCAGGAGTAATATAGTTTTCGGCCTTAATAAGCGCTGTTTTCTCTTTGTTTGCAATTAAGTCGTTTACAGATAATTTCAAATCTTTTGCCATTTTCTCAACAACTGGATAAGCCTCGGGATGCACTGCCGAATTATCCAACGGATTTTTAGCATTGGTAATTCTAATAAACGCGGCTCCCTGCTGATACGCTTTATCGCCTAAACGAGGCACTTTTTTCAGCTGTTTTCTATCTTCAAACGGACCATTTTCAGAACGATACTGAACGATATTTTCAGCCAGCTTCTCCCCGATGCCGCTCACATAACTTAATAAATGCTTACTCGCTGTATTAATATTAATTCCAACCGAGTTTACGCAGCGAATAACCGTATTATCTAATTCTTCTTTTAATTTCGTTTGGTCCACATCATGCTGATACTGTCCTACTCCAATTGCTTTTGGATCAATTTTTACCAATTCGGCTAACGGATCTGAAAGTCGTCTTCCGATAGAAACCGAACCACGAACCGTTACATCATAATTTGGAAATTCTTCTCTCGCAATTTTTGACGCCGAATATACCGACGCTCCTGCTTCAGAAACAATAAAAACCTGCACCGGCTTATCGAACGCTATTTTTTTGATGAAAAATTCGGTCTCACGCGAAGCCGTTCCGTTTCCGATAGAAATGGCATCAATTTGATACGCATTTACCATAGAACGGATTTTCTTAATTGCCATTGTTTCCTCATTTTGAGGTGCATGCGGATAAATAGTCTCATTGTACAATAAATCGCCTTTTTCGTCCAGACAAACTACTTTACAGCCGCTTCTAAATCCCGGATCGATTGCCAGAATGCGTTTTTCTCCTAAAGGCGGCGCTAATAAAAGCTGCCCTAAATTGTTAGCAAAAACCTGAATAGAATTGGCATCGGCTTTGGCTTTAGCTTCCTGCAAAGTCTCATTTCCAATCGCTGGATTCAATAAACGTTTAAAACTGTCTTCGATGGCTAATTGTAAATGCGCTGTTGAATTGTTTTGTTTTTTAATGATGATTTCATCAATAACATCGTAAGCATCATCGATATCAACATCAATTTTCATCTTCACAAAACCTTCATTTTCTGCGCGAAGCATTGCTAATAATCGATGTGAAGGTGTTTTTGTCAAAGGTTCTTCCCAATCAAAATATTGGCTAAATTTCTGTGCTCCTTCTTCTTCGGCTTTCTTTTTAACCACTTTTGTACCGATCGTTGCTTTTCGCTGATACAATCTTCTAAGTTGTTTACGCACGTAGATATTTTCGTTAATCCATTCCGCAACGATATCTCTTGCACCTTGAATTGCAGCTTCTTCATTAATTACATTTTCGTTCAGATACTGAGTCGAAATGAAATCAAAATCAACATCACTTTCAGACAATATCAATTTAGCCAAAGGTTCTAACCCAAATTCGCGGGCCACATCGGCTTTTGTTTTTTTCTTCTTTTTGTATGGAAGATAGAAATCTTCTATTTCCTGTAAATCAAAACTATCTTCAATCTTTTTCTTCAATTCCGGCGTAAGCGCTTTTTGCTCTTCAATAGACTTTAGAATGGCATCTTTACGTTTTATAAGTGTATCATATTCTTTCTGAAATTTTGCAATCTGCTCGATTACAACTTCATCAAGATTTCCGGTCGCGTCTTTTCGATAACGTGAAATAAACGGAATCGTACAATCTTCTTCTAATAATTTAACTGTGTTTTGAATACTAACCGCCGGCGCCTGGACTGACTTGGCAATGAATTGAATATTAGTCATTTTTATTTTTTATTTTTTGGTTTTAATACAATACTTGCTTTGCTAAAATCTGCAGATGCATTAAAAACTTTTCTATATTCTTGATAAACCTCTTTTGGATAATTTATCGCTTTGTATTTTTCATCAATAGTAATGATTACTTGATTATCAATAATTTGTACTGTCGATTTAAATTCACAATTTTTATTTTCATCATATTTCATTACTTTATCAATAACCAAATCTTCGTAATGATCTACTTGATATCCTTTTGGTATATTAAAGACGATTTTACTATGAAATTCTCTAGCATATTTTAAATCGATATCTGTTTTTCTAGTATTTTCTTGATATAGATTACTTTGATTACCAATTACTTTTCCAAGATTAACCATTAACAAATTACCTGCTTTTTCAGTAAATGATTGTACGGTTTCTACTTTAGAATTAATTACAAACGGTACATTGGTGTAATTATTCTTAAATTCTAAATTTTCAACTGTATGATCTAAAAGTTTAACATCAATATCATCCATCGATAGACTTTTAACCATATCTGTCAACTCTTTTTTCTCTTCATTATTTGCTAGATCATTATAAGTATATCTCAATAACTGTCCTGTATAACCTGTATTAGATATCTTTTTCTCGATTGTTGCTTTTGATAAATCATCAGCCAAAGTTACAATAGATTCTGTATCATTTTTTGTAAAATCTGATGAAATTATCGGAACAAAAATAGTGGTATTCTCTTTCTTCGCTGAATTATAACCTTTTGATTTGGTATCTTGAAATTCGTAAGCTGGATTTCCGTATGGACTGTAGGGTTTCCCTGGAAAAATATATTTATTTGTTTCTCTAATATAATAATTAAAATCTATAAACTCATAAAATGTCATCATTTCATCGTCTAATTCTCCGATAAAACGATCTTCGTTTGCAATAATTTCATGAGGAATTTTAAGTGTTTCTAAAGCATATTTATACAAATACATATAATCCTGGTACCTTAATTTTCCTTTTCCGTCTAAAATTTTTACATCAGGCTGAAGCGATTCGCCTTTAGAATACGTATCAAAATGCGACTTTATATACTCATCCAGAATAGTTATTTTTTCGTCCGTAGATTTATCTTTTAAATCCAGATTTGAAATAAGTTTTTTTACCTCGTTGTTGTTAAAAGCATAAGGCTTAAATTTAATATAATCTTTAAAAAATGAACTCCATTGTTTGGTAACCATTGCTTGTGGAGTACCTGTTATTAAATAAAGAACTTTAACCAAATTTTTGAATTTCTTTGAGTTTTTTTCGTTTACTAATGGCGTAATATTATCAGCTGTAAAAAAATTTTTGTTTTTAATATGGTTATCTTTAAAATTGTCTGAAGCAAAAACTTTTGAAGCTGCAGATCCTGAATCTGTCAGTGTAAATTCAGCATGAAGGACTGGTGCGTCTTTCTGATAAATTTCCATTCCGTTAGAGGTTGGATTTTCTTTTACAATAAAATAATATTCTAAAATATCTCCTTTTTCAACACCTTCAAAAGCTATTGATTTGACATTTTTTATATCCGAGTTAACAATCTGGCTTTCTGCCAAAACTTTTACATCTCCATTAGGTTTAATAACTCTGGCATGAAAATCTTTAGTGTCGCGAATCGTATTATTGTCGTCTGCAGTAACTTTGTTATACTTAGTAATTTCTGATGCTTCGTTTATTTTAACAGCAAAATGTTCCATTTTAAATTTTGCAAAACCATACATATTTGTATTAATTCTGGTATGAACCCATCTTTTATCAAACAAGATAACTGCTGGTAGTTTTTTGTATTCTTCTGGAATTTTTTCAAAATTAGGAACGGCATCCCAAGTATAACTTTTTATTTCTTGTGCCTGTATTTTTACTAAAAAAGAAAGTAGAAAAATTAGTATTATTTTTTTCATTTATTTTTTGGTTAAGATTATAGATTGGTTGTATTGTTGGGTCAATTCGCTTACTACGTTATTCCAGCTTTCAAAATCTTTGACTGTTATTAATAATTTTTTTAAAGCTATTTTTTGTGATACGATTAAATTCTGCTTTCCTTTTTTATATTCTATTTCAAAACTTAATGCTTCATTCTCTTTTTTGCTGTTTTCTGGAATAAATTCTAACTGATAATTTTCTGGTATTTCGTACACATATGTAAATTCGTCTGTAAATTTTGAATCATTCTCGATTGAAAATTTTCTTTCTTTCAAATCAATTATATATTCTTTAAAAGGAGCCATTAAAATAGGTTTTACAACCATCTTCTCTCCTATTTTTTTAATCCATCCGTCGAGTTTGAAATTATAAGAAAACACAGCATCCTTATTTTCATATTCGTTTTTATTTACCTCTACGTTTTGAATTTCTATTTTATCATTGTATCTCGTTAAACCACTTTTTAATATCTCTTCTTCTTTTTGTTTATTTCCGGATAAAATATTTAAAAAATCACTTTTCTGATATCCTGATAAGAACATTTTTGAAGTTCCCGAAACACCATGCTCAGTGATCTTAAGTGCCAGCTCCATTTTAATTTTATTATCCTTTATATCTTGAACAGGGACTTTTTCAATAACAAATTCCTCTTCGGATAATCCTATCAAAGCTTGTTTCCCTTGGGTCATTGCTGAAGGAAAACCAAATTCGCAGAAAGGATCTGTACCATCTATAAAATATCTTTGATTGTCTATTTTTAATGCCGTTATCATGTGATTACTTACCAATGGAGTTGGTACATCTTCAAAACTATAGGGTTTATCTCTGGTTCCTATCCAAACTAAATTAGATTCTAAACCTGCATATTTAAACATTTCGTTCAAAAGGTTTGAAACATCTTTACAATCGCCATATTTTTTATCAAAAACAGAAACTGCATCTCGTGGAATGAACCCTCCCATTTCGTATTCAAAAGCTACATAACGTATATTTTGCTGTACCCAGTTATATACTTCTTTTGCTTTTTCTTTATTTGTTTTTTTGTTCTTTATAAGCTCTTCTGTTTTTTCTTTTAAAGCTGATTGATCTAATTTGTTTACATCTTTCACCAAAGAATAATACCATTTATAAAGATGCTTTACATCGGGAAATAGATTTTCTTTCTGATTCTCTTTAGTGTAGCTTTTAATGTAATAGACCACATGTGGCAGAAAATAAGTAAAATTTGGAGATCTATTTTCTTCTTCGTACGCGGGCATATCGCTTACAGTCCAGCTGTAAACATCTAGAGCTCCTTCTTTAGTTTTAGAAAAAATGATTTTATCCTGATGGTCTCCAAAGAGTTTATAACCAATTTCTATAGACGGATCGGCTTTTATTTCGAATTTTGAAGAAACGGTTTGAAGTTCGTGCTGAAAAGTAAAATAAGAAAGTAATCGTGGTTCATTTTGTTTTACTTTATAAGAATACTCCACTTTTGATTTATCAACTACGGAGTTAAAATCAAAATGTTTGTATTTATTATCACTGTAAAAAATATCCCTGCGTTTTAGTTCGTTTGTACTAATATCGTATTGATAAATTTTAGTCTTTTTGTTGGTAACAGGATTAATAGCCATTCCTTTTATATTAGAAATTTCGCTAAAATTGTCGTAGGGAATATTAATAGAATATTCATCTACATTTTTACTTTTTGCAATTTCCCTTCGCTCTTCAATAAAAGACTCTATTTCTAATTTTGTTTTGCTGGTAATAGAAACTACCTCATTTCTATATAGAATTTTGGATTTTTCTTGAGCGGTTAAAAAATGAAATGACAAAAATGTAATATAAAAAATTTTCTTCATGCAAATCTTATTCTATAATAATAGACGTGTTAATTTCGAACAAAAATATACTTTTAGCCAAAACAATCAATAATAAATTTATTTATAAGACTGAATCCAAAATTTTACTATCATTCAAGCTTGTAGATCACTTTTTCATTTCAAAAAACTAAAGAATATCTTTGCTTTTAATCAACAACACATGAAAGTTTTATTACTCTATTTTTTAATTATAAATGTTCTTGAATTTATAATTGCGGGTTACGACAAATTTTTAGCTCGTAAACAAAAACGCAGGATCCCAGAAAACACGCTGTTTTTCCTCGCATTCATTGGCGGAACGATTGGATTATTATTGGCAATGTTATTCTTTAGACATAAAACGGCTAAAACTTCTTTTATTGTAAAATTTACTGGAATTATTTTGATTCAGATTGTCATTATTTATTTTAAAATAAATAATAAAATATAGATATCAACATTGTTAATAACTATGAAATATCTATACAATTAATTGATTTTTAACATATTAAAAAATAAAAACCGGAAAGATTTCAAAAATCCGCCCGGTTTATTATTATTTATATGGTGCGAAGCACCGATTTTTTTTTTGACTTTTTACGAACAGGCGATTTTATTCACTCTATTTTGGTGTCTTCCTCCTTCAAATGCAGTTTCTAAGAAAGTTTCAACAATTTCTACCGCTTGTGGAATCGATGTGAATCTCGCCGGAATACTCACAATATTTGCATCGTTATGTAAACGTGTTAAATACGCGATTTCTTTGGTCCAGCAAAGACCAGCTCTTACTTTGGGGTGTTTATTAACAGTCATGGCAATTCCGTTGCCGCTGCCACAGATTACGATACCAAAATCTGCTTTTCCTTCAGAAACATCATTAGCAACTGGGTGGCCAAAATCTGGATAATCTACAGAATCTACAGAATCTGTTCCGTAATTGGTTACTTCATATCCTTTAGCTTCAAGCATTGCAACGATTGCTTTTTTATATTCTGGTCCAGCGTGATCGTTTCCTATCGAAATTTTCATTTTAAATACTATTTAGTTGTGTCTTGCAAATTTACTTAAATTATAAATGACTGCCACGAATTACACTAATTTTCACTAATTTCTTTTTTAATCTAAGGTTTTAAACATTCTTTTAAATCAATAGTAATTATGAGTTCTGCATTCATCAATTGGTACAAAATACAACTGTCTTTATTTCAAACCCTTATCAGTTATTAACAATTTTGATAACTACATAATAGTCTGATATTCAATTAATAATAATCAGATTATTTGTTAAAATTTTGAGGTGTTAATAGGAGTTCGTAATTCGTTGATATTCAGTTAACTTTAAATTAACAGAAAATGTTAATAAGTTCGAAAAGAAAATTAGAACTATTTTTTGGTTATTTCATAAAAATGCTTAATCCAAAACGTAAACTTAAAATGCAAGAAAAGTTTCAGGAATTTTTGGAAAAGTTATCAATATCAAAAATGCTATTTTCAACACAAATCAACCTATCAACTTATTTACAAAATGAATCTATTTTTGGTTGTCAACCGTTGTTAATTAAAATTGAAAAAGGCTTCAAAATTAAACTTTTAACTCAAAATAACTATGTTGATAACTCAAGATAACTAAGAGAAACTTCATTTCAATACTTTTAAAAATAAATTTATTCGACATATTAACACACTATAATAACCAACAAATTTTTTTAAATTTTTAAAAATCTTTTTTGTTGTATTTAATATATGTTGAAAACTAAAAAAGTTGAAAATGAAAAATTTTATTTTTTGAATTGAATTTTAGTCTGATTTGAATTTTTTAGAATTGTGTCAAACGATTTTAAGCGGATTGTTAAGATTGTCGAGAATTTCCTGGACTTGTTCGAAATCGCTGGGGTGAACTTTGAGTTTGATCCCGCCCAAGGCCGCAGAATACATTGGAACGACCGATAAAGTGATTTCGTTTTCAAAAAAATACGGAATCTCTTCCTGCTCTAATAAGTGTTTGAGAATAACTGTTTCGTGGTCGTAATTGAATATGGCGATCGTTTTAAAGCTTTCCATAAAAGGGATTTTTATAAAGATACGAAATGAGTAGCATTTAAGTTGAAAAAGCAATAACTAAAATAAGTGAATCAATTTGATTGTTTAAAATGATGAAAATCAGTATCTGAAAGTTATAATTTTAATAATTCTATTTGTTAAAATCTGTAATCTGATATCTTATTTGTAATTTTAAACTTTATAAGAAAAGATATATGAGTAAGAAAATTAGAAAGCCGATAAAAAATGACAAGGATTTCTCAGGAAAAATACTGAAGATTTTATCGCAAAGTCCTAATAAAGGATTTAATTACAAACAGATAGCAGCAAAACTTGAACTTGACGATACAAAAAGCAGAAACCAGATTATAAAAGATTTAAAAATTCTGGCTTCGTCTAACAAAATAGTAGAATCTGAACCTGGTAAATATTTAGTAAAAGCAGTTAGCCAGGATTATTATGAAGGAACGATAGATATGACGAGCAGAAAAACGGCATATTTTATTTGTCCTGATTTTACCGAAGATGTTTTTATTCCGACAAATAACTTAAACCGTGCTTTAGACAAAGACAAGGTTAAAGTTTATGTTTACAACAGAAGAAAAGGAAAAAGACCTGAAGGTGAAGTAATTGAAGTTATAGAAAGAGACAAAACAGAATTTGTTGGAGTTATTGACATCCAAGCCAATTTTGCTTTTGTTTCTACTGCAAACCCGAAAATGTACACGGATATTTTTATTCCAAAAGACAAAATTGGAGAGGCAGAAAATGGTGATGTTGTATTGGTTAAAATAGAAGACTGGCCAAAAAGAGCCGATAGTCCGTTTGGATCTGTAATTCGTGTACTGGGAAAACCTGGAGAACACAACACCGAAATTCATGCTATTTTAGCAGAATACGGTCTGCCGTCAGATTTTCCGGTAGAAGTAGAGGTTTTTGCACAAAAGCTGGATACTTCAATTCAGGAATCTGAGATTGCCAAACGTCGTGATATGCGAGATACATTGACGTATACGATAGATCCAAAAGATGCTAAAGATTTTGATGATGCATTGTCTTTCAAAAAGTTAGAGAATGGAAACTTTGAAATCGGAATTCATATTGCCGATGTTTCTTATTATTTGGAAGAGGGAACTATTCTAGATGATGAAGCCTATCAGCGTGCAACTTCAGTTTATCTGGTAGATAGGGTAGTACCAATGCTTCCAGAAGTTTTATCCAATTTTGCTTGTTCGCTTCGTCCGCATGAAGAGAAATATACGTTCTCTGCCGTTTTTGAAGTTTCTCCAACTGCGCAAGTTATTAACCAATGGTTTGGCAGAACGGTCATTTATTCTGATCAGCGTTTTGCTTATGAAGAGGCTCAGTATATTATTGAAACAAAAGACAATACAATTCCTGTAGATATTTCTATCACTGGAGAATCGTATGTGGTTGCTGATGAAATTGTAGAAGCAACTTTGAAACTGGATGAATTAGCGAAGATTTTAAGAAAGAAAAGAATGCAGAATGGTGCTATTTCTTTTGATAAAGTAGAAGTAAAATTTAATCTGGATGCAGAAGGAGAACCAGAAGGCGTTTATTTTAAAGTTTCTAAAGATGCCAATCATCTTATTGAAGAATTCATGCTTTTAGCCAATAGAAAGGTTGCCGAATATATCGGAAAACAAAAGAAAACCTTTGTATATCGTATCCACGATGAACCAAATGAAGATAAATTGATTGCCATGCAGCAAGTAATTGCAAAGTTTGGTTATAAAATTGACTTCAGAAACAAAGGAGATATTTCAAAATCATTGAATGCTTTGATGGAAGAAGTAAATGGTAAAAAAGAACAAAACCTTATTGATACTCTTGCTATTAGAAGTATGAGTAAAGCCAAATATTCTACAGATAATATTGGCCATTATGGTTTAGCCTTTGATTATTACAGCCATTTTACTTCGCCTATTCGTCGTTATCCAGACGTTATGGTACATCGTTTATTGCAGTATTATCTGGATGGAGGTGCCTCTGTAGACGAAGAAACGTATGAAACAAAATCACTGCATTGTTCTAATATGGAAAGTCTGGCTACAAATGCTGAGCGTGACAGTATTAAATACATGCAGGTCAAATACATGCAGGATCATCAGGATGAAGAATTCCTTGGTGTTATTTCTGGTGTTACCGAATGGGGAATTTATGTTGAAATTGTTTCTAACAAATGCGAAGGAATGGTTAGAATCCGTGAGATAAAAGACGACTATTATACTTTTGATGAAAAACAGTATGCCTTGGTTGGTGCGACTTCAAACAGTATTTTACAATTGGGAGATGAAATTTACGTTAAAGTAAAAAATGCCGATTTAGTTAAAAAACAACTTGATTTTCATTTTTTACGAAGAGCAGAATAAAGTTGATTTAATAATTTAAAAATTTAAAGATGAGAAAGTTAATTATAGGAGCCGCAATATTAGTTGCGCAACTGTCTTTTGGACAAGTAACAAAGGAGTTAGGAGATTTTGATTCAGTTAAGGTTTTCGATAAACTGAGTGTAAAATTAGTACAGTCTTCAGAAAATAAGATTGTAATAAAAGGCGCTAGAGAATCAGAAGTAGAAGTTGTTAACAAGAAAGGCTTATTAAAATTAAGAATGCCTTTTCCAAAACTTTTATCTGGTAACGATTTAGATATTACCGTGTATTACAAACACATAGAATTGATTGATGTTAACGAAGGTGCCGAAGTTATAGGCAAGGAAACAATTAAAGCAACTTCTTTTAAAGTTAGTGCACAGGAAGGCGGAAAAATTAATGTAGATTTGAACGTTGATAAGCTGAATGTGAGTTCTGTTTCTGGAGGTGAAATCACTTTAACCGGTAAAGCAGATAATCTAGATGCTGGTTTAGGAGCGGGAGGATATCTTCTGGCAAGTAAATTAGCAACCTCTCAGACGAAAGTAAGCGTTTCTGCGGGCGGAAAAGCAGATGTGAATGCTTCGACCCTTGTGGACGCAAAAGTTAACGCAGGAGGCTCTATTTACATTTATGGAAATCCAAAACAAATTAATGAGAAAAAAGTTTTTGGAGGTAAAATAGAACAGGTAAAATAAACTAATTTTTTTTGAATGATAAATGATATTGTGTCTGGTCTTCCGTGGGGACTTTTTTTAAGCTTTATGGTCGGACCAGTATTTTTTATACTATTAGAAACCAGTATTACAAAGGGATTTAGAGCGGCAATTGTTTTTGATTTTGGTGTAGTCTTAGGTGATATTTTTTTTATAGCAATTGCCTATTTAGGAAGTTATAGATTGATTTCGAGCTTAAAAGATAAACCAGCTCTTTTTATTTTTGGCGGAATTATAATGCTGGCCTACGGTATAATTTCTTTTGTTAGATTAAAAAATAACGAAAAGATGGATGATGAAGAAATTGATCGTGATATCATCAAGAGAAACTACGGAAGTTTATTCATAAAAGGTTTTTTACTTAACGTTATTAACATTGGTGTTCTTGGTTTTTGGCTGGCAGTAATTATTTCTGTAGGGCCAAAATTAGAAATGCAGAATTCAAGAATGATTACCTTTTTTGCATCAGTTATTATTACTTATTTATTAGTTGATTGTTTTAAAATTCTATTAGCTAAACAGTTAAAGTCTAAAATGACACCAAACAATATTCTAAAAATAAAGAAAATAATTAGTATTGTTTTGATGGTTTTTGGAGTGGCTTTAATCACTCAGGGATGGTTCCCAAAAGAGAAAGAAATGGTAAAAAATGCTTTTGAAAGAATTGAAAAGAAATAGTTGTTAATAACTCAAAATTATAAAATAAAACCTCTGAATTTCAGAGGTTTTTTTGTGTTTATTATTGTTTATTAGACCTTTGTCAAGGTTTTTAAAATTTAACAAAGTTGATTGTTATTTTAGTCTGGTTTGTTATTCAGAAGAAGGAGAAATCTCCACGAATAACTCCGAAATAAATATTCAATCTTTGTGGAGCTTCTTGCGAAGATTTCTCCTTTGTCGAAATGACAAGATTGCGGAAAAATTAGGTATAAAAAAAGAGACACATTTCTGTATCCTCCACGAGTAACTCCTAAATGAATATTCAATCTTTGTGGAGCCTCTTGCGAAGATTTCTCCTTCGTCGAAATGACAAGATTGCGGAAAAATTAGGCATAAAAAAAGAGACACATTTCTGTATCCTCCATGAGTAACTCCGAAATGAATATTTAATCTTTGTGGAGCTTCTTGTTAAGATTTCTCCTTACGTCGAAATGACAAGATTGCGGAAAAATTAGGCATAAAAAAAAGAGACACATTTCTGTATCCTCCACGAGTAACTCCGAAGTGAATATTCAATCTTTGTGGAGCTTCTTGCAAAGATTTCTCCTTACATCGAAATGACAAGATTGCGGAAAAATTAGGTATAAAAAAGAGACACATTTCTGTATCCTCCACGAGTAACTCCTAAATGAATATTCAATCTTTGTGGAGCTTCTTGCGAGGATTTCTCCTTCGTCGAAATGACAAGACTGCGGAAAAATTAGGCATAAAAAAAAGAGACACATTTCTGTATATCTTCTTGAGGCATCGTCCGGATTCGAACGTAAATCTTTATCTAATTTTTTCTAAAAATTAATCATAAAAAAAACCTCCAAGTTTCCTTGAAGGTTTTAGAGGCATCGTCCGGATTCGAACCGGAGTAGGAGCTTTTGCAGAGCCCAGCCTAGCCGCTCGGCCACGACGCCATTACTTGAACGGATGGCAAAAGTAACTAAAATCTTTAAATTTCAAAAGTTTCGAATGAACTATTTTGAAAAAATACGATTTTAAATAAAATAATTACTTTCTAATTTCTGTCATTTTTATAGTAACTGACTCAACATCACCACCAATAGGAGGATTTATTTTAGAAACCCAAACTGTTGTTTTTTCTACAGTTTCTATCTCTGCCAATACACGAATATTGATTCTTTTAGCCACATGTTCTAATAAATGCGAACGAATTGCCATTTCTTCGGTCACAATTTTGTTCAAATGAACGTAATCAACAGTATCCAAAAGATGATCTGTTTGAGCAGATTTCTGTAAATTGGTTTTTATTTTTAGATCTACAGTGTAATCAGATCCTATTTTTCCTTCTTCAATTAAACATCCATGGTAAGAAAAAGTACGGATATTTTTAAGTTTAATGATTCCCATTTTTATAATTTTATTCTTGTAGTGTTTGGATCTTGGTAATTAGAAGTTACAGCATGAATAGCAACTATTTTGTTAATTTCATCAACTGTAAAATGAATAGTGTAAGGGAATTTCTTTAGTGGTAATGTGCGGACAATATTATATTTTTCCTCAAAAAATGGAAATGTATTTAAAGTATCTACATATTTCTGATACTCATTAAAGAATTTTGTTCCTAAACCATCTGATAGAGATTCATATTATTCGGCAATTTCATCTACTTCTAAATCAGCGCGTAATAGAATAATTATTTCAAACATTATTTTTTATTTATTCCATTTAGCGTTGAGTCTTTTTTTTGATTCTTCCCAGCTTATATAATCTTCTGGCTTAGCATTTTTAATACGATCTAAAACCATTTCTTGCTGCCAAAGCGGAATTTCATTCTCTTGAGTTTCATTTATAGAAACATCAGGCATATGCTTAAAAAAACTAATAAAAGTTTCGTAAAAATCGTCTGGAATTGTAACGGTTAATTGTCTCATAACTTCAATATTTATACAAAAATACCAATAAATTTAGTTTCAAGTTTAAAGTTTCAGGTTTAACTCCAGTTAAGTAACTTTAAACCTGAAACCTGAAACCTTTTTTTTATCTTTGCTAAAATTACTATAAAATAATGGCATCAGAAGAGAAATCACTCAATTTTATTGAACAAATCATAGAGGAAGATTTAAAATCAGGTCTTTCACAAACTAAACTTCATTTTCGTTTTCCACCAGAACCAAACGGTTATTTACACATTGGACACGCTAGTTCTATTGCTTTAAATTTTGGTTTAGGAATTGATTATCAATCTCCTGTGAATTTACGTTTTGACGATACAAATCCAGAGAAAGAAGAACAGGAATTTGTTGACGCCATTAAAAAAGACGTTGAATGGCTGGGTTATACCTGGGCAGAAGAGCGTTATGCATCAGATTATTTTCAGCAATTGTACGATTGGGCAGTTTTATTAATTAAAAAAGATAAAGCTTATGTTGACAGCCAATCTTCTGAAGATATGGCAATTCAAAAAGGAACGCCATCGACTGTAGGAACTGATAGTCCGTACAGAAATCGTTCTGTTGAAGAAAATTTAGATTTGTTCGAGAGAATGAAAAACGGTGAATTTGAGGCTGGTACACATATTCTTCGTGCAAAAATAGACATGAAATCAACCAATATGTTGATGCGTGATCCTATCATGTACAGGATTTTACACAAGCATCACCATAGAACGGGTGACAGTTGGAAAATCTATCCAATGTACGACTGGGCACACGGACAAAGTGATTATTTAGAAGCCATTTCACATTCATTTTGTACACTTGAATTCTTGCCTCACCGTGAATTATACGATTGGTTTTTAGATCAGATTTTAGACGAAAATAAACTGCGTCCAAAGCAGAGAGAATTTGCAAGACGTAACTTATCGCATACGGTTGTTAGTAAAAGAAAATTACAGCAACTAGTTAAAGAAAAGCATGTTAACGGTTGGGATGATCCAAGAATGTCAACAATTTCTGGGTTAAGAAGACGTGGTTATACTGCAGCTTCTTTACGTAATTTTGCCAATACAATTGGTATTGCAAAACGTGATAATTTGATCAATGTATCGGTTTTAGAATTCTGTATTCGTGAAGATTTGAACAAAATTGCACCACGTGTAATGGCTGTTTTAGATCCTGTAAAACTGGTAATTACCAATTATCCAGAAGGAAAAGAGGAGTGGCTGGAAGCTGAAAATAACCAAGAAGATGAAAATGCTGGTTTTAGAAAAGTACCTTTTTCTCGTGAATTGTACATTGAGAGAGAAGACTTTTTAGAAGAAGCTCCTGCTAAATTTTTCCGTTTAACTTTAGGAAAAGAGGTACGTCTTAAAAATGCGTATATCATTAAAGGTGAATCTGTTGTAAAAGATGCCGAAGGAAATATTACAGAAATTCATGTAACTTATGATACCGATTCTTTAAGCGGAAGCGGGACAGAAGCTAGTCAGAGAAAAGTATCTGGAACGTTGCATTGGGTTTCAATTCAGCATGCATTAGAAGCAGAAGTTCGTTTATACGATCGTTTGTTTACAGATGAAGCACCGGACAGTTATAAAGACAAAAATTTCTTAGATTTTGTTAATCCAAATTCGTTAGAAATCGTTACTGGATATGTTGAACCAAGTTTAGCAACAGCTCAAAATGAAGATAAATTTCAGTTTCAACGTTTAGGTTATTTTACTGTTGATAAAGACTCAACTACTTCAAAATTAGTATTTAACAAAACTGTTGGACTAAAAGATGCTTGGGAAGAAAAAGGAAAAAAAGAAGAAAACAGTATTAATAATTCTTTAAAAGATATCAATAAATATTTTAAAGTTGAGACTAAGCCAGAACGTATTGCAATTGAAAGTGCAATAGGGGAGAGCATCAAAAATGTTTCTAGTTTCTCTTTGTTACAGAATTCTTTAAAGAAAAATATCAACAATAATAAGAGTTCATTGCTTTTTGCTCAGTTTATTTTGAAATATTCAAGATTGAAATCGGCTGATGTTGAAGAAGAAGATATTCTTAAACTATACGGAATGTCTTTAAAAAGTGAATCTACTTATGTGAGATCAAAAGCACTTTTGAATTTGAGAGATATTGAAAACGAAAATCTGAGAAACCAATTTTCGGATCAAATTTTAATATTATTTTCTAATCCGCCAAAAAATGCTTCAGAAAGAGAAATTGAAATTCTTTCTGAAATGGTAAAGAAGTAATATCAACTAAATTTATTAAAAGCGCTTTTATAAGCGCTTTTTTTTATTATATAAAATAACTATTGAAAAAGTAAATTTAATAATTTTTATAAATTAAAATTAGCTTTCATAAATTAATTTTAAGCTATTTTTTTAAATCTTCCTGCTTCCATTTCGTAATTTAAAAAATAATTCAATAGAAAGCTTTATTTGAGGTTTTGTTGTTTTTAAAATAATTTTTGAGGGAATAATTGATATTTTTTGATTTTTAGTCAATCATCATAGAAAAAAATTATTTTATAGTTTAAATTTATTAATTTTTAAATTTTATATATTTTATTAATTATTTATTTTATTGATTGAAATACTAATTTTTATAAATTTTTTAAATTAAAAACGATTAACATAGATTGATTTTGCAGCCAGTTTAAAATTCTTCCGACTTCCTTTTCATAATTTTAAAAATCATTTATTAAAAAGCTTTATTTTGATTTTTGCCGATTTTAGCTCCTTTTTTAAAATTTTGAGTGATTAAATTTTTCTTTTTCATTTCATTTTCAATTTTTGGGATCAAAAAGGAAATTTTTTAATATTGATAAAAGTTATTTTAAAATTAGATTTATAAAATTCTATCTATTATTTAGAATTTATATTTAAATATTATTTTATATAAATATTATTTATTAAAAATGACTTAAATAGATGGATTTTAAGAGTGATTTTTAAAGATAATGACTCATAACTCGTTTTTTGAATTATTGTTTAAATAAGCTCTTTATTTTAGTTTTAGTTGTTATTTTTATCAGTTTAACGGGTTGTTAACACACAATTGTTTATAAAGATGCTATTTTTAACTCCATACCAAAAAGTCAGTGATGATTTTTATAAAATTAAAATTTACCGTTAAAGAATCTAAACCGAATTTGTACTGAAATTAAAAACTGATAATTTTTATTTCAATATAATTTCAAAATTGATTTCTTGAAAAGACAATTTTATGTTCTCATTTTTATTATGATATAATTTTGATAATATTTCGCGTAAAAGGTATTTTTCAAATTGTATCATAATGTACAAAATTCCATAATGTTGAATTGGTGTAAAGTTTAGTTTTAAATTTCGAGTCTGGCCATTTTTTAATTTAAATCTTAATTATCATGAAAATTTTATATTTTACGCTATCGTTATTATTTGCAAATATTGCAATTTCTCAAACACACCAAATCACAAAACACAATGGTGAAACTCTAGATGTTAATTTCATTAAAAATGAAAATGGTTTAATTTACTATTCAACAGTTGGAAGCTCTGAAGAAATTAAAATTAGTAAACATGCCGTTTCATCTATTACAAACAAACAATCAAAACAAACTCAGAAAATTTCTGATAAAGTAATAGTAGATTCAAAAGACGATTACAAAATGGTAACTGTTCTGCCTCAAGAAAAGACTATAGGACTGAAACAGACGGGTACTTTTACAGGAGTTTCGACTAGGACAAAAGGGGAACCGCCTATTGCTAACCAGAAACAAACTGCTATGAGAATCAAAACTAAGTCCGCTACCAATGGTTCTCCGTTTGTAAGCTTTGTAGAAAAAGATGGAAAATATGAAGCTGTAACCTATGTGTATTAAATAGATTGTTAATTTTTTGTAAATTACAATTATTGAGAATTTTATACATTTAAAAAAGGTTATCTTTATTACTAAATTTAAATTGTAATTATCATGTCTAAAAACTTAAATACAGCAGCAGCAATTTTAGCAGCTGCAGCTGCAGGAGCAGCAATCGGAATCTTATTTGCTCCAGATAAAGGATCTAAAACAAGAGCAAAATTAAAAGAAGGTATTGATGATACTACTAATAATTTGAAAGATTCTATTGGAGCTGGTTCTGAAGTTCTTCGTGAAAAATTCACAAGTGCAACTCAGAATCTTGACGGAACTTTAAATGATTTACTTTCAAATGTAAGTCATAAAACAGAGGAGGTAATTACTTTCTTAGAAACGAAACTTGCTGACTTAAAAGCTCAAAACGCAAAATTTCAAAAATAAAAAAATGTTTTATAAAGGCACAGAGCTGACTTATTCTATAAGTTAGTTTTGTGCTTTTTCAATTATAATAATTATGGCTTTTGAAGATTTAAAAGAAAACACCGATAATATTCAAGATCAGGCTAAAGCATATTTAGACAGCCAGCTTGCGTATTATAAACTTTGGGGTTTTAAAGTAGCAATGAAATCAACTACTTTAATTTTAAAGTTTACATTGATTTTGCTTTGTTTTAGTATGGTTCTAATTTTTGGATCTTTTGCAGCAGCGTATGCTTTTGGTGATTTATTTAAAAGTAATGCACTCGGATTTTTGGCAGTAGGAGGGATCTATCTTTTTGTTACTGTTTTACTTTTCTTTGTAAAAGATAAGATTGTCGAAGGACCAATTCTAGAAAAATTTTCAGAAATCTTTTTTAATGATTAATTTATGGAAAGAAAAAAATACTCTTCGTATGCCGCAATCGAAAAAGATCTCGAAATTTTAAAATTAGAAAAAGAGATCAATTATCATAAATTGGTTTTGAGTTTTCAGAAAACCAAAGAAAGCATTACACCTCAATATATCGTAAACGGATTTTTATCTTCGTATAAAGATTACTTTACAAATTCTTATGTAAGCATTCTGCAATCAATTCTTCCGTATATATTTGGTTGGTTTATCAATAAAAAAAGAGGCAGTTAAGCCTCTTTTTCATTTTTGATATTTATTTAATTTTCTGGAACTGTATCATCTTCGTAACCAGATTGAGGTGGAGCTGGTCTGTTTGGTTTTTCTACTTTTTTAGTATTGTTCTTTTTCATCATTTCACCCACTTGGTTCGATGCAGAGAATGAAGCTACCATATTATTCAGCATATCACTTCCGGCTTGCGGCGAATTTGGAAGAAGAATTAAGTTTGAATTAGAATCTGATCCGATAGATTGTAAAGTATCGTAATGTTGTGTTACTACAATTAGGGCAGAAGCTTCTTGAGAATTAATGCCGACATTGTTCAAAACTTCAACACTTTCTACAAGACCTCTTGCAATTTCGCGACGCTGATCTGCAATACCTTGACCTTGTAAACGTTTACTTTCTGCTTCAGCTTTTGCTTTGGCAACAATTCTAATTCTTGAACTTTCTGCTTCAAATTCTGCAGCTGTTTTTTCTCTATCGGCAGCGTTGATTCTGTTCATCGCATTTTTTACCTGAATGTCCGGGTCAATATCAGTAACCAAAGTATTGATGATATCGTATCCATAAGTAGACATTGCTTCGTTTAATTCACGTTTTACTGCAACTGCAATATCATCTTTTCTTTCAAAAACGTCATCCAATTTTAGTTTCGGAACTTCTGCACGAACGACATCAAATACATAAGATGTAATCTGATCGTGTGGATATTCTAGTTTATAAAATGCTTCGTATACTTTTTCCTGTATCACTTTGAACTGAACTGAAACTTTCATTTTGATAAAAACGTTGTCTTTGGTTTTGGTTTCGATGATAACATCAAGCTGTTGAATTTTAAGATTTACACGTCCTGCAATTCGATCTACAATCGGAATTTTTAATTGTAATCCTGAATTTCTAACACTCAGAAATTTTCCAAACCTTTCTATTACAACAGAAGATTGTTGTTTGACAGTGAAAAAGGAAGACATCAAAATGAAGAATGCGAATACTAATAAGATAATAAATGCTGTACCCATGGTTAATTTAATTTATGTTTATGATTTTGGTAAATTACGAAAATTCTCCTAAAATAAAATTTTTAGACATTAAAAAAACGCTGGAAACATTTTGTAAATGTTCCCAGCGTTTTTTTGAATCTTTAAAATATTTAAGTTTTTTTACTTTAAGTAAGGCTTAATCAACTTAATATCTTAATGGTAAATTTTTTATAAAGTTGCAATTGCTTTCTGAATTCTTGAAATAGTTTCTTCTTTTCCAATGATCTCAACAATATCAAATAGGTGAGGACCTTTTAAAGCTCCAACTAAACTTAAACGGAAAGGCTGCATAACTTTACCCATTCCGATTTCGTTTTTGGTTAACCAATCTTTTACAATTGCTTCAATATTTGCTGAGTCAAAACCTTCGATATATTCAAGAGTAGAAATCAATTCCTGCATTAATGCCGGTGTTTCTTCTTTCCAGTTTTTGCTTGCTTTTTCATCATAAGATGTTGGAGCCTGAAAAAAGAAATCAGTTAGATCCCAAATATCATTTGTTAAAACCAGACGATCTTTTATCAGTGACATTATTTTTTCGATGACATCATTAGAAACTTTAATTTGCTTTTCTTCTAAAACTGGTTGAAAAGCCTCCGCTAAAAATGAATCACTTTTGTTTGATAAGTAATGATGATTAACAGATTTTGCTTTGTCAATATCAAATCTTGCGCCTGCTTTATGAACTCTGTTTAAATCAAATGATTGGCATAATTCTTCTAAAGTAAAATATTCTTTTTCAGTTCCATCGTTCCAACCAATCATAGATAGAAAATTTACTAATGCTTCTGGTAAATATCCTTCCCCTTTAAATCCTTTCAAGCCTTTCCAGTCTAAAGGAAAAACAGGAAATCCGCCGACTTCTCCATCACGTTTTGATAATTTTCCTTTTCCGCTTGGTTTTAAAATCAAAGGTAAATGTGCAAATTCTGGAGCGTCCCAACCAAAAGCTCTGTACAATAAAACATGAAGAGGCATAGACGGCAACCATTCTTCACCACGAATTACATGAGAAGTTTCCATCAAATGATCATCAACGATATTCGCCAAATGGTAAGTGGGCATTCCGTCACTTTTAAACAAAACTTTATCATCTAATAAATTAGTTTCGAAATTAACATCCCCGCGAATGATATCTTTTAGATGCAAAGTTTCGTTAACCGGAGTTTTAAAACGGATCACGTAATGTTCGCCATTTGCAATTCTCTTAGAAACTTCGTCAGCAGAAATAACTAAAGAAGTATCTAATTTTTCACGATTCGTATGATTGTAAATAAAGGTTTTCTTTTCTGCTTCACACTCTTTTCTTAGAGCATCAAGTGCTTCCGGAGTATCAAAAGCATAATATGCCCATCCCGAATTAATCAATTGAGCAGCATAATTTTTATATAATTCTTTTCGTTCGCTTTGTCTGTACGGACCAAATTTTTCATTTTTTCCAACTGTTTCTTCAGGAGAAATTCCTAACCATTCCAATGCTTCCATAATATAAGCTTCGGCTCCAGGAACAAAACGCGTCTGATCTGTATCTTCAATTCTCAGATAAAAAACGCCATTGTGTTTTTTGGCAAACAAATAATTGAATAGGGCAGTACGAACACCACCAATGTGTAAGGCCCCTGTTGGACTTGGTGCAAAACGCACACGAACTTGCTTTGACATTTTGTATAAATTTTGTTGCAAAGATACGTTTTATGATTTTAGATTTCAGAATGTTGATTTTAGATTTTCTAAGCTTACAACCTTAGCGTCTTAGTAACTTAGAATCTTAAAAAGATATTATTATAATTACTACTTTTATAGGTTATAATTAAAAGAGATTTATTTTGAAAACAACATCTGCGATATATCAAAAGCTAGAAGCGTTCATTAAAAAATATTATACTAACGAATTGATAAAAGGGATACTTCTTTTTACAGGATTCGGACTTTTATATTTCTTGTTTACGCTTTTTATAGAATACTTTCTTTGGTTAAAACCATTAGGGAGAACGTTTTTATTCTGGCTGTTTATCGCAGTAGAAATTTTTCTTTTGGTTCGGTTAATTGTTTTTCCATTATTCAAGTTATTCAAACTTCAAAAGGGAATAGATTATACAGAAGCTTCTAAAATTATTGGTAATCATTTTACAGAAGTAAGTGATAAGCTTACCAATTTTTTACAATTATCTTCTGCTGAAAATTCTAATGAAAGTTCAGAATTAGTGATGGCTTCCATCGAGCAAAAAGCCAATTCGCTTCAGCCAATTCCATTTGGAAATGCAATTAATTTTAAAGCAAATAAAAAATATTTACCGTTAGCTTTAGTTCCGATTTTGCTTTTTGCGGTGTTTTACATTTCTGGAAATAGCAGTGTCATTTCGCAGAGTTTGAATAGAGTAGTGCATTTTAATTCGGCATTTTTACCACCAGCTCCATTTAAATTTGTGGTTTTAAATTCGAATCTTCAAGCAGAGCAAAACAAAGATTTTGTGATCAAAATGGAATCTGTTGGAAACGTTGTTCCAGAAAATGTGATGATTCATATTGGTGATGAAAGCTATTTTATGGAATCTTCACAAACAGGAAAATTCGAATTCAAAGTAGAGAAACCAATGGATAATATTCAATTTTCTTTTGAAGGAAATAATGTAGTTTCAGAAGAATTTGAATTGAAAGTGATCACAGTTCCGTCGATTGCAAACTTCGAAATGGTTTTAAATTTTCCTTCTTATCTAAAGAAAAAATCAGAGACTATTCAAGGAACTGGAAATGCAATTGTACCTGAGGGAACGACTGTTACCTGGAAAATGAACACCAAATCTACACAAGAAATTGTATGGAAAAGAGATCAAGAATTGATCAAGTTCAATAAACTTGAAAACGAGTTCAAATTAGCTAAAAATATAAGTCAAAATACCGAATATCAAATACTTACATCAAATAATAAGGTTAAAAACTACGAAAAGCTCGATTATCAGCTTTCTGTCATTAAAGATCAGTTTCCAACCATTAATGTGGGTCCTGCGCCAGACAGTTTGAAGCTGGATAAGAATTATATTTTAGGTAGATTGGGAGATGATTATGGACTTTCAAGATTGCAAATTGTGTACTACGAACGCAATAAACCGCAGTCTGCAAAACGTGGAAACATTCCGGTAAAGTCTGGAGTATTTGATCAGTTTGTTTTTAATTTTCCAAGTAACCTTCCTGTAGAAGAAGGAGTATCTTATGAATACTATTTTGAAGTTTTTGATAATGATGCACCACACGGATTTAAGAGTACAAAGTCTTCAACGTTTTCAGATAGAGTAGCAACAGTAGATGAAATTCAAGACCAAGAATTACAACAGCAGAATAGTAATATCAATAGTTTATCTAAGTCTTTGAAGAATCAAACCAAGCAGATTTCTGAAATGGATAAACTTCAAAATACCGGAAAAGAAAAAGATAATTTAGAGTTTAAAGATCAACAGAAGATCAATGATTTTATCAAACGTCAGAAACAACAAGATGAAATGATGAAACAATTTTCTGAGAAGATGAACAAGAATTTGGATAAATTCAAAGAAGACAAAAAAGATAAAACAGCCGAAGATCTCCAAAAGCGTTTGGATAATGCTGAGAAAGATTTAGAAAAGAATCAAAAATTATTAGACGAATTGAAGAACTTAAACGATAAATTAAACAGCGAAGAACTGTTTGATAAGATGGAAAAGTTCAAACAAATTAGTAAAAACCAATCTCGTAATTTAGAACAATTGGTAGAGTTAACCAAACGTTTTTATGTTTCTAAGAAAGCAGAACAAGTCGCAGAGAAACTAAATAAATTGGCAGACCAGCAAGAACAGCTTTCTAATAAAGAGAAAGAAAATACTAAAGAAAAGCAAGATGAAATCAATAAGTCTTTTGATAAAATTCAGGAAGATTTAAAAGATCTTAAAGAAGAAAATAAGACTTTAAAGAAACCTTTGGATATTCCATCTGATGCTTCAAAAGAGAAAGATGTAGATAATGATCTTCAAAAAGCTTCAGAAGAATTAGGTAAAAAGAATACTTCTTCAGCTAAGCCAAAACAGAAAAGTGCGGCCAAGAAAATGAAAGATATGGCTCAAGGTATGCAGAGCGAAATGGAAGGTGGCGAGCAGGAACAAATGGAAGAAGACGTTGCTATGCTTCGTCAAATTTTAGATAACCTTTTAGCATATTCTTTATCACAGGAAGATGTGATGAAACAGTTTAAAGCAATGAAATTGGGTTCTTCTACATTCACAAAAAATATTAAAATTCAACAGAATTTAAAGCAGCAGTTCAGACATGTTGACGACAGTTTGTTTGCACTTTCACTTCGTAATCCTAAGGTAGCAGAAGATGTTACTAAAGAAATTGGAAACGTTCAATACAATATGGATAAAGCAATTGAAACGCTGACCGATGTTCAAATTCCAAGAGGAGTTTCACACCAGCAATATGCGGTTTCATCAGCCAATAAATTAGCAGATTTCTTAAGTGACTTATTAAACAATATGCAGATGTCAATGTCTAAACCAGGTGCGGGTAAACCAAAACCAGGAGATGGCCAAGGGATGCAGTTACCAGATATTATACAGAAACAAAAAGGCCTTGCTGATAAGATGAAAGACGGAATGCAGTCTGGTCAGAAACCGGGAAATAAACCTGGAGAAGGTAAAGATGGAAAACCAGGTCAGGCACAAGGTGGTCAGGGTAAAGAAGGACAAGGTAAAGGAGGTGATAAAGGTTCTTCTGGTAAAGACGGAAAAAATGGTAAAGGAGAACAGAACGGAAAAGACGGTGAAGATGGTGAGGGAGATGCAGAAGCCATTATGGAGATATACAAAGAGCAGGTCAAACTTCGTGAAGCTCTTCAAAAAGAACTTGCTAAAAAAGGTTTAGATGCTCAGGGAAGATCGGTTATCGATCAAATGAAACAATCTGAAAAGCAGATTTTAAATAAAGGTTTTAAGAACGAAAACTTACAGCGTATATTAAATATCCAACAAGAGTTATGGAAATTAAATAATGCAATTCAACAGCAAGGACAGGATACACAAAGACAATCTGAATCTAATAAGGCAGATTTTACGAATCGTTCTAATGCTTTACCAAGTTCACTTTTGGAATATCTAAACAGTGTAGAAATATTAAACAGACAATCACTACCTTTGCGCTCGAATTTTAATCAAAAAGTTCAAGAATACTTTAATACAAAATGATAAACTTTAATTACGAAACAGATTTTACTTTAGGAGACGAGCAGGCTTTTACTGACTGGCTTAGTGCTGTTATAGTTTCTGAAAATAAAAACGAAGGAGAAATCAATTACATATTTTGTGATGATGAATACCTGCATAAAATCAATGTAGAATATTTAGATCATGATACACTTACAGATATCATTAGTTTTGATTATACTGTTGGTAACGAACTAAATGGAGATATTTTCATATCAGTAGAACGTGTTGCTGATAATGCAAAAGACTTTAATGTTTCGTTTACAGAAGAACTTAAAAGAGTTCTTTCTCACGGTATACTTCATTACTGCGGATATAAAGATAAGACAGATTCTGAGGCTCAAATAATGAGATCGAAAGAAGAAGAAAAGATGAAGATGTTTCACGTGGAACAGTAGTTAAATTACTTTTAGTTAATATTTGTTCCACGTGAAACATACTTGTTGTTATAAACCGTTCCACGTGGAACGGTTAGTTTATTTAAAAGAGTATGGTATGATAATGTGTTTCACGTGGAACGTACGTCATGGAATTATAAAGTTTTACGTAGACGAATTAAAGATGTTTCACGTGAAACATATAGTTTAAAGAGTTTAGAATTTAAAGATTTAGATTAAATTTTTACTACGAAATTATAGAGAAGTGTTTCACGTGGAATGTTTAGATTTAAATGTTATGTGTTGAGAGTTCTGAATTGAGAGTTCTGAATTGAGAGTTCTGAATTGAGAGTTCTGAATTGAGAGTTCTGAATTGAGGATTTATTGTGGAAGTGAATGGGAATGTTTCACGTGGAACGTATAGATTTATCGTTGTCTTTTGAAAGTTCTGTTTTGAAAGTTCTGCTTTGAAAGTTCTGCTTTGAAAGTTCTGCTTTGAAAGTTCTGCTTTGAAAGTTCTGTTTTGAAAGTTCTGCTTTGAAAGTTCTGCTTGAAAGTTCTGCTTGAAAGTTCTGCTTGAAAGTTCTGCTTGAAAGTTCTGCTTTGAAAGTTCTGCTTTGAAAGTTCTGCTTTGAAAG
>NZ_PRDM01000012.1 GCF_015182285.1 Flavobacterium hungaricum | reverse complement strand
CTTTCACGCAGGTGATTACGATTCAAGATACCACTGCACCAATCTGGACAACCCAAGCCGGTTCTTTAAACCAAACAATAGAATGCAGTAACCAGGAAGCTTTAACTTCGGCGCAGGCCTTATTCCCTATTGCTTCCGATGCTTGTGATACAAACGTTAGTAATATTACAAAAGTAAGCGGACAGTTTGTGGCATCAGAAGGATGCAGAAATGCCGGAACTTATACTAATACCTGGACAGTTAAAGACGACTGTGGTAATACTTCTGACACTTTCACACAAGTGATTACCATTGAGGATACTACTGCACCAATCTGGACAACTCAAGCGGGTTCTTTAAACCAAACAATTGAATGCAGTAACCAGGAAGCTTTAACTTCGGCGCAGGCCTTATTCCCTATTGCTTC
>NZ_PRDM01000011.1 GCF_015182285.1 Flavobacterium hungaricum | reverse complement strand
TCTCAATATGTCAATGAACTTTTATTTACTATGCTTATAGTAAACCAGTGGAGAATAACGGAGTCGAACCGTTGACCTCCTGCGTGCAAGGCAGGCGCTCTAGCCAGCTGAGCTAATCCCCCATTTTCTTAGTGATGAGTTATTAGTTATGAGTTATGAATTACTGCTCATAAGGTCTCAACCTCTAAAATTTCCTTTAAATCAAGCTCTTCAGTCTTTTTTAACGCATAACCTGTAACTTACAGCTTATAACCTTTAAAAAAGTAGTCCCGGGCAGACTCGAACTGCCGACCCCTACATTATCAGTGTAGTACTCTAACCAGCTGAGCTACGAGACTCTGTTTTACTTAATTTTCATTTTTTTTTAAATTAACAGCAAGAGTAATACAGTCTTGGAATTCCAAAACATCAAATATCTATCTTATTTCCAAGGCGTGTCCGAAGACTAACACCAAGGCTCTAGAAAGGAGGTGTTCCAGCCGCACCTTCCGGTACGGCTACCTTGTTACGACTTAGCCCTAGTTACCAGTTTTACCCTAGGCAGC
>NZ_PRDM01000010.1 GCF_015182285.1 Flavobacterium hungaricum | reverse complement strand
GGGAATAAGGCCTGCGCCGAAGTTAAAGCTTCCTGGTTACTGCATTCTATTGTTTGGTTTAAAGAACCGGCTTGGGTTGTCCAGATTGGTGCAGTGGTATCTTGAATCGTAATCACCTGCGTGAAAGTTTCAGAAGTATTACCGCAGTCGTCTTTAACTGTCCAGGTATTGGTATAAGTTCCGGCATTTCCGCATCCTTCAGAAGCTGTAAACTGACCGCTTACTTTTGTAATGTTACTAACATTAGTATCGCAAGCATCTGAAGCAATAGGGAATAAGTCCTGCGCCGAAGTCAAAGCTTCCTGGTTACTGCATTCTATTGTTTGGTTTAAAGAACCGGCTTGGGTTGTCCAGATTGGTGCAGTGGTATCCTGAATCGTAATCACCTGTGTGAAAGTTTCAGAAATATTGCCACAGTCATCTTTAACTGTCCAGGTATTGGTATAAGTTCCGGCATTTCCGCATCCTTCAGAAGCTGTAAACTGACCGCTTACTTTAGTAATGTTGCTCACATTTGTATCACAAGCATCAGAAGCAATAGGGAATAAGGCCTGCGCCGAAGTCAAAGCTTCCTGGTTACTGCATTCTATTGTTTGGTTTAAAGAACCGGCTTGGGTTGTCCAGATTGGTGCAGTGGTATCCTGAATCGTAATCACCTGTGTGAAAGTTTCAGAAAT
>NZ_PRDM01000001.1 GCF_015182285.1 Flavobacterium hungaricum | reverse complement strand
GCTGCCTAGGGTAAAACTGGTAACTAGGGCTAAGTCGTAACAAGGTAGCCGTACCGGAAGGTGCGGCTGGAACACCTCCTTTCTAGAGCCTTGGTGTTAGTCTTCGGACACGCCTTGGAAATAAGATGGATATTTGATGTTTTGGAATTCCAAGACTGTATTACTCTTGCTGTTAATTTGAAAAAAAATGAAAATTAAGTAAAACAGAGTCTCGTAGCTCAGCTGGTTAGAGTACTACACTGATAATGTAGGGGTCGGCAGTTCGAGTCTGCCCGGGACTACTATTTGACTTTAGATTTAAGATCTCAGATTTTAGATTTAAAACAATAGACTGAAAAGCTTGATTTAAAGGAAATTCTGGAAGCTGGGATTCACCAAAGGAAATTAGATCAGAATCAGTAATCTAAAATCTGAATTCTAAAATCTAAGATTTAAAAATGGGGGATTAGCTCAGCTGGCTAGAGCGCCTGCCTTGCACGCAGGAGGTCAACGGTTCGACTCCGTTATTCTCCACTGGTTTACTATAAGCATAGTAAATAAAAGTTCATTGACATATTGAGATAAGAAAATAATAAAAGTAGAAAGCGTTTTTTACAATTTTATTGTAAAGAACAAAAAAAAACGGTCGTAATTAATTTTATGACTGGGTACAATAAGCAAAATAAGGGCGTATGGGGGATGCCTAGGCTCTCAGAGGCGATGAAAGGCGTGATAAGCTGCGAAAAGCTGCGGGGACGGGCACACACCGATTGATCCGCAGATACCTGAATGGGGCAACCCGTTATGTTGAAGACATAACACACCGATAGGTGGGCAAACCCGCTGAACTGAAACATCTAAGTAGGCGGAGGAGAAGAAAACAAAAGTGATTCCGTAAGTAGTGGCGAGCGAACGCGGAACAGCCCAAACCAGTCTTGTTACGGCCTGACTGGGGTTGTAGGACCACGATATTTTATGCACAAGGAACCGGAAGTTGCTGGAAAGTGACGCCGCAGAGGGTGAAAGCCCCGTATGGGCAACAAGTGTAATAGATAGTGGTATCCTGAGTAGGGCGGGGCACGTGAAACCCTGTCTGAATTTGGCGGGACCATCCGCTAAGGCTAAATACTCCTGAGAGACCGATAGTGAACCAGTACCGTGAGGGAAAGGTGAAAAGAACCGTGAATAACGGAGTGAAATAGATCCTGAAACCATACGCTTACAAGCGGTCGGAGCCCTTTCGTGGGGTGACGGCGTGCCTTTTGCATAATGAGCCTACGAGTTAACGCTGCTGGCAAGGATAAGTACTTCAGGTATGGATCCGCAGCGAAAGCGAGTCTGAATAGGGCGCTTTAGTCAGTAGTGTTAGACGCGAAACCGTGTGATCTACCCATGGGCAGGTTGAAGCTGTGGTAACACACAGTGGAGGACCGAACCGGTTGACGTTGAAAAGTCTTCGGATGACCTGTGGGTAGGGGTGAAAGGCCAATCAAACTCGGAAATAGCTCGTACTCCCCGAAATGCATTTAGGTGCAGCGTTATTTTAGTTATACAGAGGTAGAGCTACTGATTGGATGCGGGGGCTTCACCGCCTACCAATTCCTGACAAACTCCGAATGCTGTATAATGATTGATAACAGTGAGGGCTTGGGTGCTAAGGTCCAAGTCCGAGAGGGAAAGAACCCAGACCATCAGCTAAGGTCCCCAAATATATGTTAAGTTGAAAGAACGAGGTTTGTCTGCCCAGACAGCTAGGATGTTGGCTTGGAAGCAGCCATTCATTTAAAGAGTGCGTAACAGCTCACTAGTCGAGCGGACGAGCATGGATAATAATCGGGCATAAACATATTACCGAAGCTATGGATTTACAGTTTACTGTAAGTGGTAGGGGAGCATTCTGACAGGGCTGAAGGTGTTCCGTAAGGGATGCTGGACTGGTCAGAAAAGAAAATGTAGGCATAAGTAACGATAATGCGGGCGAGAAACCCGCACACCGAAAAACTAAGGTTTCCACAGCTATGCTAATCAGCTGTGGGTTAGTCTGGACCTAAGGCGAACCCGAAAGGGACAGTCGATGGCCAACGGGTTAATATTCCCGTACTGCTTATTACTGTGATGGGGTGACGGAGTGATGAAAGCGCCGCGAACTGACGGAATAGTTCGTTAAAGTACCTAACTATAGGCTCTACAGGCAAATCCGTAGAGCTTGGTGAAATACGATAGTACTCGGAGTCTTCGGACAAAGAGATAGTGCGCCTAAGGGCTTCCAAGAAAAACCTCTAAACTTCAGGTAATAAGCACCAGTACCGTAAACCGACACAGGTAGTTGAGGAGAGAATCCTAAGGTGCTCGAGAGATTCATGGCTAAGGAATTAGGCAAAATAGACCTGTAACTTCGGGAGAAAGGTCGCCCCGAGCAATCGGGGCCGCAGTGAAGAGGTCCAGGCGACTGTTTATCAAAAACACAGGGCTCTGCAAAATCGTAAGATGAAGTATAGGGCCTGACACCTGCCCGGTGCTGGAAGGTTAAGAGGAGATGTTATCTTCGGAGAAGCATTGAATTGAAGCCCCAGTAAACGGCGGCCGTAACTATAACGGTCCTAAGGTAGCGAAATTCCTTGTCGGGTAAGTTCCGACCTGCACGAATGGTGTAACGATCTGGACACTGTCTCAGCCATGAGCTCGGTGAAATTGTAGTAACGGTGAAGATGCCGTTTACCCGCAGTGGGACGAAAAGACCCTGTGCACCTTTACTATAGCTTAGTATTGACCTTGGATAAATGATGTGTAGGATAGGTTGGAGACTATGAAGCGGCGTCGCCAGGCGTTGTGGAGTCATTGTTGAAATACAACCCTTTGTTTATCTGAGGCCTAACCCCATATTGTGGGGGACATTGCTTGGTGGGTAGTTTGACTGGGGTGGTCGCCTCCAAAAGAGTAACGGAGGCTTCTAAAGGTTCCCTCAGTACGCTTGGTAACCGTGCGTAGAGTGCAATGGCATAAGGGAGCTTGACTGAGAGACATACAGGTCGATCAGGTACGAAAGTAGAGCATAGTGATCCGGTGGTTCCGCATGGAAGGGCCATCGCTCAAAGGATAAAAGGTACGCCGGGGATAACAGGCTGATCTCCCCCAAGAGCTCATATCGACGGGGGGGTTTGGCACCTCGATGTCGGCTCGTCACATCCTGGGGCTGGAGAAGGTCCCAAGGGTTGGGCTGTTCGCCCATTAAAGTGGCACGCGAGCTGGGTTCAGAACGTCGTGAGACAGTTCGGTCTCTATCTACTGCGGGCGTTAGAAATTTGAGTGGATCTGATTCTAGTACGAGAGGACCGAATTGGACTAACCGCTGGTGTATCTGTTGTCCCGCCAGGGGCACCGCAGAGTAGCTACGTTGGGAAGGGATAAGCGCTGAAAGCATATAAGCGCGAAACCCACCACAAGATGAGATTTCTTTTAAGGATCGTGGAAGATGACCACGTTGATAGGCTATAGATGTAAAGGCAGTAATGTCATAGTCGAGTAGTACTAATAATCCGTAAGCTTATGTACACCCTTTTCCCGGGTCCAAAGACCCGGGAGGAAACTTTCTAACCAAATTTATTGTATTTCTTTATCTCAGTATGTTAAGATATTGGTTTTAATTATGAATTGTCAATTATCAATTGTTAATTAAAACAGATTGCCCAAAGCAATTATAACTTCTTAAGGTGGTTATTGCGGCGGGGCTCACCTCTTCCCATCCCGAACAGAGAAGTTAAGCCCGCCTGCGCAGATGGTACTGCAGTTATGTGGGAGAGTATGTCGTCGCCTTTCTTTTTAAAACCCTGTTTTATATAGACGGGGTTTTTTATTCTAAATTACTTATTTATAAGTTTTTTAAGGTACCTTAGCTCAGATGGTAGAGCAATGGACTGAAAATCCATGTGTCCCTGGTTCGATCCCTGGAGGTACCACATAATGCTCGGATGGTGAAATTGGTAGACACGCTGGACTTAAAATCCAGTGAACAGCAATGTTCGTGCGGGTTCAAGTCCCGCTCTGAGTACTAAAACTTCAATTGGCTTCTGCTAATTGAAGTTTTTTTTTTGGAATAAAATTAACCTTAGCCTCTTAATTTTATAATTTTACTTTTTCTAAAATACCAAATCAAGACCTAAATCTATGTTTGCTGAATTTTAATCCTTTTTTTATAATTTTGAGTTTAATTAAAAACACTATTATATGAAAATCTATTTTATTTCATTTTGTTTGTTTTTTGTATTAACAACGCAGGCACAAAAACAGGAAGTTCAGAAATGTATTGAAATTTTTTTTGAAGGATTTCATCAAAAAGATTCAGCTAAAATAAAATTGGTTTGTTCTGATAAAATTATCTTGCAGTCAATCATAGAAAATTCTGTAAAAGGAAATAAGCTGAGTACCGAAAGTGCGGCAGAATTTTATAAATCAATTGCATCAATTCCTTCCAATACAAAATTCATTGAAAAAATATTGAGTTATAATATTCAAATTGACGGGTCAATGGCTCATGTATGGGCGCCGTATGAATTTTATTTAAATGATAAATTGAGTCATTCAGGCGTTAATACTTTTACGTTATTTAAAGAAAAAGATTCTTGGAAAATAATTTATTTAATTGATACGAGAAGAAAATAGCTAGTTCTTAAGTATTTCAGTATTATAATATAAACAAATATCTGTCAGAAGACATTCAGGGCATTTTGGTTTAGGTCTGCAAATTTCACGACCCAAAAATGAGATTGCCATTCCAATTTCAGACCAAATCTTTTTGGGTAAGGCTTCCATCAAATCTTTCTCCACTTTATTACCGTCTTTAGATTCTTTTATTATTCCAATTCTAGGAGCCACTCTTATCACATGTAAATCAGCTATAATCCCTTCAGCAGGTTTATTTGTTTCTCTTAAAATAACATTAGCAGATTTTCCTCCGATGCCTTTTAATGCCGTTAATCCTGACATTGTTAAAGGAATATCATTGTCATTTTTAATTGTTTTCGCTATTTCTAAAAGCCATTGTGCTTTAGTTCCATGATTTCGAACTTTGCTTATATAAGGCAGAAATGTATCTAAATCTGTTTGTGATAAACTTTTAAGTGTTGGATATTTTTCAAATAAAACTGTTGCAATTGAGTTAATATTAGCATCAGAATCCTGAGCAGATAAGACAACCATAACCAATAATTGATACGTATTTTGATAATCTAAAGGATGTTTTTTGCCTTTATATTTTTTTAAAATGGGTTTTAATTTAGTTTCCCAGTTCAAAGTTTCTCCAAATAAATCCATTTTGTTTTTTTTAATGCTGCTATACAAAGAGTTATATATAAAGTTAATCGATTTTAATGAATTCTAGTATTTTTTTTATAACATTTTGATTTCCAAGTATTTTCCGATGCCCCAATCCATCAGTCAAAAATAATGATCCATTTTTTAGGTTCTGATGAATATGTATTCCAGCCTTAACAGGAACTTCAGGATCATCGTTATCATGGATTACTAAAACGGGAGTATTAATTTTTTGTGCTGCACGATATGCTGAAAAATCATCCATTTTTAGTTGATACTTTTTTTCGAAAAAGTCTCTTAAAAGATTTCCGTTTTGTTTTTTCAATTTCAATTTGAATATGAATTCATCCAAAATATCCTGTACAATATCGCCACTTCCAATTATGACTGCTTTTTTTACTTTGAGACCATCTTTAATGGCATTCAATACCGACATTCCACCCAATGAATGGCCGATTGCAATTTCGAAAGGGCCATATTGTTTTTCAATTTCAAGGATAGAAGCAATGAATTCCGACATTATTGTAGTTTTTCCTTCGGATTTTCCATGTGCAGGAGCATCAAAACTTACGATTGAATAACCATTTTGTAAAAGTTCCTCAGCAATTTTGAACAATTGGGTGCCGCGTCCCGACCAGCCGTGTACAAGCAAAATTTTACGATCATTCTGCCCATAATGATAAGTAACAATATTTTTACCTACTGATGGAACGTTAATGCGTTTTTGAATACTCTTAGTATCCATATGCAGTTCCCTTTTAGGAACTTTATGTTTTATAGGGGTTGTAAATATTCTTGCAGTAAATTTTGTTAAAAGTTTTGTAGATAATAATGCGCAGATTTTCGCAGATATTATAATTATTGCAGGAATTTTTAATGATTTAGTAGGATTAATTGCCTTTTTTGCCATTTCGATAAAATTTATTTTGAAGCAGTAGTTTGCTTATTTTTTCCTAAATTTAAAGAACATAAAAATAGCATATAATTATTGCTTCTTTAAAAATAATCACAAATTAATTTCTAGATGGAAATATTTCATATTAGTGCAGAATGTTACCCTGTTGCGAAGGTCGGCGGCTTAGCAGATGTAGTTGGAGCATTGCCTAAATATCAAAAAGCTGCGGGACATAATGTTAGAGTGGTAATTCCTGGTTATGATACAAAGTTTAGAAATGAAAATGACTTTGAATGTGTTCATTGGGGAACAGTTAAATTAGGAAATTTCAATTTTCCTTTTAGTGTTTTAAAAGAGACTACAGATAAACTTGGTTATGAATTGTATCTAATAGAAATTAATGAATTGTTTAACCGTCCGAATGTTTATGGATATGAAGATGATATCGAAAGATTTTTGTCTTTTCAGATTGCGGCATTAGACTGGATTATTGCAAGAAGTAAAGTTCCGGACGTTATTAATTGCCATGATCATCATACCGGTTTAATTCCGTTTTTACTGCAATTTGCTTATAAGTATGAAGACCTTAAAGATGTTAAAACGGTTTTAACAATTCATAATGGTTTGTACCAAGGATGGTTTGGGTTTGATAAATTATATTATCTGCCAGAATTTGATTTGAAACATGTTGGATTTTTAGAGTGGAATAATTCAATTAATTCATTGGCGGTGGGAGTTAAATGTGCAAATGCAGTAACAACAGTCTCGCCGAGTTATTTGAATGAAATTAATTATGCTGCAAACGGTTTAGAGGATTTGTTTAAATCTGTCAGCAATAAATCGAAAGGGATCTTAAATGGAATCGATACTGAAATTTGGAATCCATTCAAAGATCAAATGATTGCTTTTAATTATTCATCTGAAACATTTGAGTTAGGGAAACAAAAAAACAAAGAAAAACTTTGTGAACAGTTTGAATTAGATCCGTCAAAACCATTATTTAGTTTTATTGGGAGATTATTTGAAGAAAAAGGCGGTGACCTGCTTCCTCAGGCTGCAGCATTAGCTTTGTCTGAGAATTTTGAAAATATAAACATACTCATATTAGGTTCTGGCAATGCTGTAATAGAAGATCAACTGCAGCAGCTGAGAAATGATTATACTGGAAATTACAATGTTTTTATAGGATATAATGAAGATTTGGCACATTTAATTTACGCAGGTTCGGATTTTATTCTAATGCCTTCTCGAGTAGAGCCATGCGGACTGAATCAAATGTATGCATTGCGTTATGGCACAGTTCCTATCGTTAGAAGAACTGGCGGATTGCGTGATACTGTAATAGATTTTGGAGACGACGGAAACGGAATCTGCCACGACCAGGCATCTGTCGGCGATATTTGTTACTCTATTAATCGTGCAATAGGGTTATTTGCTGATAAAGAAAGTTTTAATAAAATAATTTTAAGAGGAATGACAACAGATCATTCCTGGGAAAAAGTATGTGAGGAATACATCAAAATATACAACTTAATAAATTCAGCAAAATGAAATTTAAAAAGAAAAATGTTGTCGCTATTATTTTAGGAGGAGGACAGGGATCTCGTTTGTTTCCATTAACAGAAACAAGATCAAAACCAGCTGTACCCATTGGTGGAAAATATCGTTTGGTCGATATTCCGATTTCAAATTGTATTAATTCAGATATTTTTAAAATATTTGTTTTGACTCAGTTTAATTCGGCGTCGCTAAATGCACATATTAAGAACACCTTTAATTTTAGCATTTTTAGCCAGTCATTTGTTGATATTTTGGCTGCAGAACAAACCCCAGACAATCCAACATGGTTTCAGGGTACTGCAGATGCTGTCCGCCAGTGTATGTCTCATTTCTTAAAACATGATTTTGACCATGCATTGATACTTTCAGGAGATCAATTGTATCAAATGGATTTTAACGAAATGCTTGAAGCTCATATTGCTAACAATGCGGCCATTTCTATAGCCACTTTACCCGTAAATGCTAAAGACGCACCAGAATTTGGAATTTTGAAAACCAACCATGAAAGCTGTATAGAAGCATTCATCGAAAAACCAAATGCCTCACTTTTACCTGAATGGGAATCTGATGTGAGTGAAGAAATGTATGCAAAAGGTAAAAAATACCTTGCTTCAATGGGAATTTATATCTTCAATAAGTCTTTACTTGAAGAGTTAATGGCCGATCCTGACACAAAAGATTTTGGAAAAGAAATTATTCCGCAAGCCGTTGGAAAACATAAGATTTTAAGTTATCAATATGAAGGATATTGGACGGATATTGGAAATATTGAATCCTTTTTTGAGGCAAATATTGGCTTAACAGCAGATATTCCAGAGTTCAATTTGTTTGATAATGATAATAAAATTTTTACACGTCCTCGTTTACTGCCTCCTTCAAAATTTAGAAATTCTATTATCAATCAATCCTTAATTTCTGAAGGCTGTATTATTAATGCCAAAGAAATAAAAAGTTCTGTAATAGGAATTCGCTCTAGAGTTGGAGTAGGAACAATTTTGGAAAACTGCTATGTAATGGGAAATGATTTTTATCAAGACCTGGATGAACTAAATCATGAAAGCAGTATTAATAAAATTCATGTAGGTATTGGTGAAAATTGTTTTATCAAAAATGCTTTACTAGACAAAAATGTTAGAATTGGAAATAATGTTCACATTAACGGCGGTAAACATTTGGATAATTTTACCAATGAACTGTATAGTATTAAGGACGGAATTGTGGTTATTAAAAAAGGGGTTGTACTTTTAGATAATTTCAGAATAGAATAATCTCATACAATTTCAACACTAAAATTCCAATATTGCTTAAAATACTGCTATGAATAAAGTTATTACCCATTCTCTTTTTACCGATTTTGATATTGCTCTTTTTAAAGCCGGAAAACATTATAGATTATATGAAAAATTGGGCGCGCATTTAATTGAAGTTGATGGAGTAAAAGGTGTTTATTTTGCTGTATGGGCTCCTACATCTAATGCGGTATCGGTTGTAGGAGATTTTAATTATTGGGTTCAAGGCGAACATCAACTGCAGGTTCGCTGGGATTCTTCTGGAATTTGGGAAGGATTTATTCCGAATTTAGATAAAGGCGCACTTTATAAATATAAAATTGAATCTAAGATTAATGGTGTAGTAACAGAAAAAGCAGATCCGTTTGCTTTATATTGTGAAAAACCGCCGCACACTGCATCAGTAGTCTGGGATTTAGATTACACTTGGAAAGATGAAAATTGGATGGTTAATCGAAAGGATTATAATGCTTTAGATAAACCTTATTCAGTTTATGAAGTACATTTAGGATCATGGAAACGAGCCGATCATAATCGCTTTTTGAGCTATTTGGAACTTGCCGATGATTTGGTTGCTTATGTAAAAGATACTGGTTTTACTCATGTCGAATTTATGCCGGTAATGGAGTATCCGTATGATCCTTCTTGGGGGTACCAGCTCACAGGTTATTTTGCACCAACTTCACGTTTTGGTAAACCGCAGGATTTTATGGTTTTGGTCGATAAATTACATCAAGCCGGAATTGGAGTTATTTTAGATTGGGTGCCGTCTCATTTTCCAGAAGATGCTCACGGTCTCGGTTTTTTTGATGGTTCGCATTTATACGAACATCCCGATCGAAGAAAAGGGTATCATCCAGATTGGAAAAGTTTGGTATTTAATTATGGAAGAAATGAAGTTCGAGCTTTTCTAATCAGTAACGCGCTTTTTTGGCTGCAGCATTATCATGTTGACGGTTTAAGAGTAGATGCAGTAGCTTCTATGTTATATCTGGATTATTCTAGAAAAGATGGTGAATGGGAGGCCAACATCTTTGGCGGAAATGAAAATCTGGATACCATAAGTTTTCTTAAAGAATTTAATGAGGTAATTTATTCTAATTACTCAGATGTACAAACAATTGCAGAAGAAAGTACTTCTTTTTCGATGGTTTCTCGACCTACTTCTTTTGGCGGTTTAGGTTTTGGAATGAAATGGATGATGGGATGGATGCACGATACTTTACAATATTTTCAGAGAGAAACGGTCTATCGCAAATACCATCAAAATGAATTGAGTTTTGCTATGACTTATGTCTTTACCGAAAATTTTATGCTGCCCTTTTCACATGATGAAGTAGTGTACGGAAAAAAGTCTTTGATCTATAAAATGCCAGGAGACGAATGGCAGCGTTTTGCTAACTTGAGATTACTTTATGGTTACATGTTTACACACCCTGGTACGAAGCTGCTATTTATGGGGGCAGAATTTGGACAAACCAACGAATGGAATTTTGAGAACAGCTTAGATTGGCACTTACTTGAATACGACTATCATTCAGGAATTAAAAAACTGATTACAGATTTGAATCAATTGTATAAATCACAGCCTGCTTTATATGAAAAACAATTTTCAGGAGAAGGTTTTGAATGGATCAATTATTCTGACCATCAAAATGCGGTGCTGTCTTACATTCGAAAAGGAAATAATGAAGATGAAAATCTAGTTGTAGTTTGCAATTTCACCCCGGTTCTTCGGGAAAATTACAGAATCGGAATTCCTAAGAAAGGAAAGCTAAAAGAACTATTTAATACCAATGCTGCTGCTTATGGAGGAAGTGATGTCCAGAACGAAGCAACTATTACGATAGAAGCTGTACCTTATGATGGAAGGGATTATTCTGCATCATTAATTTTACCGCCGTTAGGTGTAATTGTTTTTTCTTTTGCCTAAAATTTAAATCATATTCTGAACACTATTGTTTTGTCAATTTATGGTTTTAAAATTATTGAATTCCTGTTTTTTGATTATCAAATTTGACAGACATTCAGAAAAAACGTTTTCGTTAATAAACCTTTTATTCATAGGGGTTTATCTAGTTTTTTTGTATGTTTGAAATAGAAAAAAGTTCTATAAATTAATTCAGAAGTGATATGATTACAAATACATCATTAGAATATAAAGGCGATTTATATCCATCAAAAATTGCTTCTTATGAGCATGAAGGTGATTCTATTTTTTTTAACACTACAAACAAAGTAATTTTAAAAGTTACCATCCTAAGAGACAGTCTAATTCGTTTCAGGTTTACTACAAAAGGGTATTTTAGTAATGACTTTTCCTATGCAATTGATAAAACGCAGCTTCACGGATATAATTTTTTAGAACTTACCGAAGAAGAAACTTATTTTTTGATCAGAACCAGCAAGGTAAAATGTAAAATTCAGAAAGCTGATCTGCGTTTATCGATTTATGATCTAAATGATTTTTTGATTCTAGAAGATGAATTAGGGTTTCATTGGGAAGAAAGCTATGAATACGGTGGAAACATTGTAAAAATGAGCAAATTTTCTAAAGACGGCGAGTGTTATTACGGCCTTGGAGATAAAGCAACTCAAATGAACCTGAAAGGAAAAAGGGTCGAAAATTTTGCTACAGATCAATATGCTTATCAAAAAGATCAAGAGCCATTGTACAAAGTTGTTCCTTTTTATATTGGTCTTCATAATAAACAATCTTACGGAATATTTTTCGACAATACTTTTAGAACTTTTTTTGACTTTTGCCAAGAGAGACGAAATGTTACCAGTTTTTGGGCAGAAGGAGGAGAAATGAACTATTATTTTGTGTACGGTCCTCAAATGCAGGATGTTGTAACCACTTATACGGATTTAACAGGTAAACCAGAATTACCGCCGCTTTGGGTCTTAGGATATCACCAATGTAAATGGAGTTATTATCCGGAAAGTAAAGTCAAAGAAATCACGTCAAAATTCAGAGAACTTAAAATTCCTTGTGATGCGATTTACCTCGATATCGATTATATGGATGGATTTCGTTGTTTTACATGGAATAAAGACTTTTTTCCTGATCCAAAAAAAATGGTGGCAGAATTGGCAGAAGATGGCTTTAAAACGGTTGTGATTATCGATCCAGGAATTAAAATTGACAAAGATTATTGGGTTTATAAAGAAGGACTAGAAAAAGATTATTTCTGTAAAAGAGCTGATGGACCTTATATGAAAGGAAAAGTATGGCCTGGAGAATGTAATTTTCCTGATTATACAAACCCCGTAGTTAGAGAGTGGTGGGCAGGTTTATTTAAAGAATTAATTTCAGATATAGGAGTCAAAGGAGTTTGGAACGATATGAACGAACCTGCCGTAATGGAGGTGCCCAATAAAACATTCCCAATGGATGTGCGCCATGTTTATGACGGAAATCCTTGCTCTCATAGAAAAGCGCATAATATTTACGGAACTCAAATGGCAAGAGCCACTTATCATGGTGTAAAACGTTTTGTTTATCCAAAACGTCCGTTTGTAATTACCAGATCGGCTTATGCTGGTGCACAGCGCTACACATCATCATGGACAGGCGACAATGTAGCCACTTGGGAACATTTATGGATTGCTAATATCCAAGTACAGCGTTTGTCTATTTCTGGAATGGGATTTACAGGCTCAGACATAGGAGGTTTTGCAGAACAGCCAACAGGAGAATTGTATGCCAGATGGATTCAGTTAGGTGTTTTTCACCCATTTTGCAGAACACACTCGTCTGGAGATCATGGAAATCAAGAACCTTGGGCTTTTGACGAAGAAGTAATTAATATCACTCGAAAATTCGTCAGCCTTCGCTACCAATTACTGCCGTATTTATATACCATGTTTTGGCAGTATATCGAAGAAGGAATCCCGATGTTAAAACCACTTGTTTATTACGATCAGGACGATACACAAACGCATTACAGAAATGATGAATTTATCTTTGGAAATCAAATATTAGTCTGTCCAATACTTGAACCTAATGCTGTAGGCAGACGCATGTATATTCCAAGAGGTGAGTGGTATAACTATTGGACCAACGAGCTTTTTGTTGGCGGAAGGGAGATCTGGATAGATACCAAATTTGACGAAATTCCTGTTTTTGTAAAAGCTGGAGCTATTATTCCAAAATATCCAGTACAGCAGTATGTGGGCGAATTAGAATTTGATGAACTAACACTTGATGTTTATTATAAAAATGGTAAAGAGCAATCAGCAGTTTATGAGGATGCTCAGGATGGTTACGATTATAAAAAAGGACGTTACAGCCATTTGTCTCTAAGAACTATAGGAAAAGAAAAAGAACTGATTATTCAGCTGCATAAAGAAGGTAAATACGATACTCCTTATTCAAAATACAAAATAAACCTGATCGGACTTCCTTTTCAAGTGACAGAAATAGAAATTGATAACGAAAAGATAGCATTTGACAAAATTAATTTTGATGCAAATAAATTCTTACTAGTTGATAAAGAGTTTAATGAACTTCATTTGGTAGGAGAATAGTCTAATTCTGATACTTTTTTGACAAATTGTATAAGTTGAAAATTCATTTATAATTGTATTTTTGTTTTTATAAAACAGCTTAATTATGAAAAAATATTTGTTTTTAGGGATTTTCAGTAGTCTTGTTTTAGCCTGTGCAACGAATCCAATTACAGGAAAACAGAACTTGAATTTTGTTTCAAACAGTGAATTATTTCCAACCTCTTTTCAGCAATACAGTACATTTTTGTCTGAAAACAAAGTTATTACAGGAACTGCAGATGCAAAAAGAGTAGAACAGGTCGGTTTAAAGATAAAGGCGGCGGCAGAAAAATACTTAACTTTTTTGGGTCAGTCTCAATATTTAAAAGATTATCGCTGGGAATATAAATTAGTTGATAATAAAGAAGTGAATGCTTGGTGTCTTCCTGGTGGAAAAATTGTAGTTTACTCTGGAATTTTGCCAATTACTCAAGACGAAGCCGGCTTAGCAACAGTTATGGGACATGAGGTTTCTCACGCGTTGGCAAATCATGGAGCACAAAGAATGAGTGCTGCACAGCTGCAACAAATTGGAGGAGCCGTATTAGATGCTGCAACCAGCAGTAAATCTGCAACAACACAAGCTATATTTTCTCAAGCATACGGAATGGGAACAGAAGTAGGAGTGATGCTGCCGTTTAGCAGAAGTAATGAAAGTGAAGCAGATAAAATCGGCTTAACTTTAATGGCAATTGCAGGCTACAATACAGATGAAGCTATTTCTTTTTGGAGCAGAATGGCTGCAAAATCAGGAGGCTCTAGTACCCCAGAGTTTATGAGTACACACCCTTCTGATGCCACAAGGATTGCAAACTTAAAAGCTTTAATTCCAGAAGCAAAAGCAACCGCTTTAAAAGTTGGCGTTATCAAATAAAACAGAAACTTAAAAATACAAAAGCTATTCTTACCTGAATAGCTTTTTTTATAGGCTGGCTTTAGATATTATTTAAGATTTTTTAATAAACGATTTATCTAAAAGTAATTTAATTATCCAAAAAAATAAATACATTCGTAGCTTCTTAACTAAAATAGAATATGAAACACCTACAAAAAGGAGATAAAAAACTTCTGAATGCCTGGGCATTTTACGATTGGGCCAATTCAGTTTATACTCTTACGATTGCTTCGGCAGTTTTTCCAATTTTTTACGAGGCTTTATTTTCTGACCGTGATCATTATATTGATGTTTTTGGACTGCATCTTAAAAATTCTGCATTAATTAGTTTTATTACTGCTTTTGCTTTTATGGTTGTTTCTTTTATTTCTCCATTATTATCTGGAATTGCCGATTACGTTGGGAATAAAAAATCGTTCATGAAATTTTTCTGTTACGTTGGAGCTTTATCCTGTATGGGATTATATTGGTTCAATCTTGAAAATATTTATGTTGGTTTATTTTTATATTTTTTAGGATTGCTTGGGTATTGGGGCAGTTTGGTATTCTATAACTCTTATCTTCCCGATATTGCTTTTGAAGAGCAACAAGATAGAATTAGTGCCAAAGGATATTCGTTAGGATATATCGGAAGCGTAATTTTATTGATCATCAATTTAGCGATGATAATGAAGCCGAAAATTTTTGGAATTTCTGGTACCGAGGGAGAAGCAGCAATGAAAGCCATGCGTTATTCTTTTGTAATGGTCGGCGTCTGGTGGATTTTATTTAGTCAATACACGTATTATTATCTTCCAAAAGGAAGCAAAGAAACAGGGCAGAAGTTAACCAAAAACGTTGTGTTTAACGGTTTTAAAGAACTTAAGAAAGTTTGGGCGACATTGCAGAATATTGTGCCGTTAAAACGTTATTTAGGAGGATTTTTTGTTTCGAGCATGGCAGTACAAACAGTTATGTTAGTCGCAACGTATTTTGGAGCGCAGGAAATCCAGTGGTCTTCAAAAGAAGAAAGTACAATTGGACTTATTATTTGTATTTTAATAATTCAACTAGTAGCAGTTGTTGGAGCTGTTTTAACATCCAGAGCTTCTGAGAAATTTGGAAATGTGCCCACATTAATTTTTATAAATGGTATATGGGCGGTATTTTGTGCCTTAGCTTTTTTTATCACCCTTCCAATTCATTTTTATGTCATGGCAACTGTCGCAGGTTTTGTTATGGGAGGAATTCAGGCATTATCAAGATCTACTTATTCAAAATTATTGCCAGAAACAGAAGATACGGCGTCATTCTTTAGTTTTTATGACGTTGCAGAAAAAGTTGGAATTGTGATCGGAATGTGTGTTTACGGAATTATTGATCAAATTACCGGAAGCCCGCGTGCAGCGATTGTAATTTTAGGAATATTTTTTATTACTGCGATATTTCTTTTGAGAAGAGTACATAAAAAAGACGTTCCGAATTGACGAAACGTCTTTATTAATAACCAAATCACGAATTGCAAGAAATTATTTGATTGATGATAGTTTTATGTAATTCGTGATTTTTATTTTCAATAATTAAACTTTAGAGATTGTTCCCGATCCAGAAACTTTTACATCTTTTTTCTCTGGATTTCCTGCATATTTAATATTTCCAGAACCAGAAACTCTGGCTGTTAAACTTTCGTTACAATTAACTTTACTATTTCCAGAACCGGCCACTCTTGCTTCAACAATTTTTGATTTTAAATCAGAAGCGTCAATATCTCCAGAACCTGAAAGGTTTGTTGTAAAATGATCTGTTTTTCCTTTTAAATGGATGTTTCCAGAACCGCTGACATTTAATTCTAAACTTTTAGTATCAACAGGCAGTGAAAAACTTCCTGAACTCGCCAGTTTTACCGAAAAGTTATCTGTTTTAATAACATCTTTGGATTCAATATTTCCAGATCCTGCTAAGGCTATTGAAGATATTTTTTGGAAAGGAACTGTGATTTGAATTTTCTTCCCGCTGCTTGGTCGAATTTGGGTGTTGTTGGTAACGTAAATTTTCAGCGAATTATCTTCAACTTCCACTTTAATAGCACTTAATAAATTTTCTTCTCCTTTAAGGATAATTTTCCCTTCTTTTCCAGAAACCAAATCCACATCAAAAGAACCTGCGATTTTAATTCCGTCATAATCCGAAGTTGTCCGGGTTTCTGATACAACGTTTCCGTTTCCATTTAATTTGTTTTTTTCCTGCGCATTTATAGAGCTGGTGATAGAAAATACGCTTATGACTAACAGTAAGATTGATTTTTTCATTGTTTGATTTTTTGATTGTTATAGATGATTTGCTTATTTTTTTGCCAATGTGACATTGCCGTAAGTAGCAGTAATATTGACTTTATTTTTACCTTTTTTCTTGTAAAAACCGCTGATTTTCTTTGAAGTATTTTTGGTTTCAGAAGTAGAAATATCAAGTGAATTGTCGTGCTTTATTCCAGAATATTTAACCGAAATATCAAAATCAAAAGCATAATTGGCATCATACCCAAGATAAACATCAGTGTAACCAGAGTTTATACTTACATTTCCAGCCTTTTGCGACAGATTTGCCACGCTTATTTTACTATAATTAGTATCTACATTAATATTATCTGAAACATTTTCGACAGCAACCGTAATATAATTTCCTGATCCCGAAAGTGAATTTATTTTTTGATATTTAAAATTTCCATAATTGCATTCATATCTGATATTTCCTCCTTCGTTAAGATTCAAATCGGTATAATTGGTATCTAAATTTAAGTTTCCCGACTCATTGATTTTAAGCCCAGAATAACGTGCGTGCACATTGCCGCTTTTGATATAATCAATAGCAGAATTTTGACAATAAGCGATTTCGATTTGATTATTAGCGCCGTTTAATCTTCCTAAATTGATCTTTCCGTATTTGCAGCTTAAATTAATTGGAGCTTCCAGATTTTGAGTCGTAATGTTTCCATATTTATTGAAAAGTTTTGCGCCGCCGTTTTTCGGAATTTTAATGACATAATTAATTTCAAAGCTGTTATTACTGCCTTTACTTTTTAGATAAGAACTTCCAATAGTAGTAACCGCAGTAACCATACTTTTTAAGGCGGTAATATCTACCTCAATACTGTTTAGTTTTTCGTTTACCCAATTTTCATTTGGTCCTGTCACTTTTATCGTGATATCAAGATCAATTTTATCTTCGTCCCAAGTAGTGACCGTGATATTGCCGTAACGGTTGTCAATGTCAATTCCCGCATTAGAATTTACGATATAGGTTTTTTTAATATTTTTTTGTTTAGAAATGTAATTGTCATCATTTGCTAATCCTAAAAAAGGAATTAGTAGGAATAAAATAAGAAGATTATAATGTTTTTTCATCGCTGTTGTTTTTAAAATTTTCGTTTTCTTCAATTCGCTTCAAAACCGTTTGTAAAAATGAAATACGGGTCTGAAGATTGCTGATCATTGCATAAATAATTTGTTTGTTTTCTCCGTTTTTTTGCAGTTCATTAATGATTTTTTGATAATCCGCATCAAAAACTTTCATTTGTTTTAAGGCATCATTAATGATCTGTTCATTTTCTGGAGAGCTTTTTTCTTTTAGCTTAACAAGTTCATTATCGATCAAAATATTGAAAATCGAATCGGTTCTTTTGGTTTCTTTAGAAGCAAATTTGAATTCTTTTGGTTTGTCAATTTTATAAAAGATAGAAACTCCGAGCATCAGAACAATTGATGCTGCAATGGCAGTTACAAACCAATATTTTTTCTTAGGCTGTTTTTTATTTAATTTTTGCAGAAAATCCATTTGATGGTCAGGATTTAATTCCTGTAGGTCCCATTGATTTTCAAATTTTTCGAATAATTGCTCTAAATTGTCATTCTCCTTTTTCATATTTCCTCTAATTTTTTTCTTAAACTTTCTCTTGCTCTGCTTAATGTGGTACGGCAGTTGGCGTAGCTGATTTTTAAAATTTCGCAGATTTCTTCCTGATCGTAACCTTCAATAAAAAAAAGCGTCAATACCATTCGATAATTATCTTTAAGGCCTAAAATGGTATCCAAAACCTGTTTTACTTTGAGCGAATTCAAATCGATTTTCTCAGAAAAAAAGCTGTCATCTTCTTCAATTTTATAAAGCGATTTGCTTAGATCTTCAACCAGAAATGAATTGTTTTTTTTATAAAAATCAATGCTGTAATTCACAATGATCTTTTTCAGCCAAGCTCCAAAAGCTACTTCCTGTTTATAATCGTTAATTTTTGTAAAAGCTTTCAAGAATCCTTCCTGCATGACGTCCTGTGCAAAATGTTCGTCTTTTACAATACGATACGCAACATTATACATCGCCCTGCTATAGCGATTGTATATTTCAAACTGCGCTTTTTGATTATTATCTTTACAAAGCGCAATTAGTTCTTCGATATTTTGATTGGTTATGCTCAAGTAATGTTTTGGTTTTTTATTAAGGACTTGATAAATTTTGATATGTTACAGTTTTATAAAAATAATTTTAATTTTTTTTTAGCTTTTACGTAATGCCGTAAGGAAGCACGAAATGATTCGTATACTTTTACCAAAAATTATTTACCATCACCATTTAAAAAAAAATAAAACTATGAAAAAAATTAAGAGTCTTGCGCTGCTTGCATTATTTGTGTCAACAACATTATTTACATCATGTTCTAGTGATGATTCTGAAAGCGATAACGAAACTCCAGAAGCTTCTCAAGGAGATTATTGGCCGGCTGCAGTTGGTAACCAATGGGTTTTGAACCAAGGCGGTACAGAAACTACGATGAAAATTATCGGTACAGAAAAAATCGGTCAAAGTACTTATTATAAATTCGATAAATTCTTTGCAGCTCCAACTGACGGGCTTGACATAGGAGGTTCAGCTACAGCATCTTTGAAAAAAACTGATGGAGAATATCTTATCAAATTAAGCGATATTAATATTAACGTTAATGGTGTATCAGGCAAAATCACTGGGTATGACTTTATATTTTTCAAAGATAATTTAGATGTAAACAAAACTTGGACAGGAAGCTATTCACAAGAAACTAGTTACGCAGGAATAACTGCAATTAAAACAACAACAAAATATACTGGTACTATTACAGAAAAAGGAGCAACAGCTACTATAAAAGGTGTTACCTATAAAGATGTTATCAAGTTTAAATTCAAACTAGAAACTTCTGCGCAAGGAGTATCTGCTGGTACAACAGAAGCGGAGTACTGGATGGCTAAAGGTGTTGGTATTATCAAGTTTTCATACACTGGTACATCTTCAGAATTAGTTTCATATAAATTAAACTAAACTAGAATAACCATTTTTTTGTTTTTAAAGCCGAAATTAGTTTCGGCTTTTTTTATGCTTTTGCTTTTCTATCCTAATATTAATGTCAATTGAAAATTTCAAAGCAGACTATTTTTGGTTTTGGCATAATGATTGTCTATTTTTACGGCCTATCTTGTAAATAGAATACTTAATCGATATTTAGGCATTCAGACAAATATTTGCAGATAGTTTCACACTTTTAATGACAAAACGACTTATATACAATTATGTCAAATCATAAAATACTTACTATTGACAATCTGTCACTTCAGGAATTTGATTCAGAGGCAGAATTAATTCCACTATTAACTCCAGAAGACGAGGAGGAAATGAATAATGAAGAACTTCCTGTTTCGCTTCCAATTTTACCTTTGCGAAATACTGTTTTATTTCCAGGAGTTGTAATTCCAATTTCTGCCGGAAGAGACAAGTCCATCAAACTTATTAATGATGCCAACGCTGGCGGGAAAATTATTGGTGTAGTTTCTCAAATTAATGAAGAAGACGAAGATCCGTCAAAAGAGGATATTCATAAAATAGGAACTGTTGCCAGAATCCTGCGTGTTTTAAAGATGCCTGATGGAAATGTTACAGTAATTCTTCAAGGAAAAAAACGCTTCGAAATTGACGAAGTAGTTTCTGAAGAGCCTTATATGACAGCAACTATCAAAGAAGTTTCTGAAGAACGTCCGGAAGAAAATGATACAGAATTCACTGCAATTTTAGATTCTGTAAAAGAATTAGCTATTCAGATTATTAAAGAAAGTCCAAATATTCCTTCTGAAGCCACTTTTGCGATTAAAAATATTGAAAGCCAATCGTTTTTAATCAATTTTGTTTCTTCTAATATGAATTTATCGGTAAAAGAAAAACAAGGTCTTTTATCTATAAATGGTTTAAAAGAAAGAGCTTTAGAAACGTTGCGTTATATGAATGTTGAACTTCAAAAATTAGAATTGAAGAATGATATTCAGTCAAAAGTTCGTTTTGATTTAGATCAGCAGCAGCGAGAATATTTCCTTCATCAGCAAATGAAAACCATTCAGGAAGAATTGGGAGGCGTTTCGCAGGAAGAGGAAATGGACGAAATGGGGCTGAAAGCTAAAACCAAAAAATGGGACGAAAAAACGCAGAAACACTTTGAAAAAGAATTGTCTAAAATGCGTCGTATGAATCCGCAGTCGCCAGATTTCGGAATCCAAAGAAATTATTTAGAATTGTTTTTAGAATTGCCTTGGGGCGAATATTCTAAAGATAAATTCGATTTAAAACTGGCTCAAAAAATATTAGACAAAGATCATTTCGGACTTGAAGAAGTTAAGAAAAGAATGATTGAACATTTGGCAGTTTTAAAATTGCGAAATGATATGAAATCACCAATTATTTGTTTAACAGGGCCTCCAGGAGTTGGTAAAACTTCTATCGGACGTTCTGTTGCAGAAGCTTTAGGGCGTGAGTATGTTCGTATTTCTCTTGGCGGTTTACGTGACGAAGCCGAGATTCGCGGTCATAGAAAAACTTATATTGGTGCAATGCCGGGAAGAATTATCCAGAGTTTGAAAAAAGCTGGAACATCAAACCCTGTTTTTATTTTAGACGAAATAGACAAATTGTCAAGCAGTAACAGCGGCGATCCATCGTCAGCTTTGTTAGAAGTTCTGGATCCAGAACAAAACAATGCTTTTTATGATAATTTCCTAGAAATGGGTTATGATTTGTCTAAAGTGATGTTTATTGCAACTTCAAATAACATGGGAGCTATTCAGCCCGCTCTTCGCGATAGAATGGAAGTAATCAAAATGTCTGGTTATACTATCGAAGAAAAAGTAGAAATTGCCAAAAGGCATCTATTTCCAAAACAATTAGAAGCTCATGGTTTAACGTCTAAAGATTTGACAATTGGTAAAAAACAATTGGAGAAAATCGTAGAAGGTTATACACGTGAATCTGGTGTGCGTAATCTAGAAACTAAAATTGCTCAAGTAATCAGAAATGCTGCAAAATCTGTAGCAATGGAGGAGGAGTACAATAAAAAAGTTACTGACGAAGATATTGTAGCTATTTTGGGAGTTCCTAGATTGGAAAGAGATAAATACGAAAATAACGATGTTGCTGGTGTAGTTACAGGTTTGGCCTGGACAAGTGTCGGCGGTGATATTTTGTTTATAGAATCATTGATCTCAGAAGGAAAAGGAGCTTTGACAATTACGGGAAATCTTGGAACTGTAATGAAAGAATCGGCAACAATTGCTTTAGAGTATATTAAAGCGAATGCTAAGAAATTAGGTCTAAGCACCGAAATTTTTCAAAAATACAATATTCACTTGCACGTGCCAGAAGGCGCAACTCCAAAAGACGGGCCAAGTGCTGGTATTGCGATGTTAACGTCTTTAGTTTCTCTATTAACACAAAAGAAAGTAAAGAAAAGCGTTGCAATGACTGGAGAAATTACGCTGCGTGGTAAAGTTCTTCCTGTTGGCGGAATAAAAGAGAAAATACTGGCTGCAAAAAGAGCCAATATTAAAGAAATCATTTTGTGTCACGATAATAAAAGTGATATTGATGAAATAAAACAAGAATACTTAGAAGGTTTAACTTTTCACTACGTAAAAGAGATGAGTGACGTTTTGGCTATAGCATTAACAGATCAGGCTGTTAAAAATGCTAAGACGTTAGTAAGTAAGAAAGAGTAACTTTTAAAATTTCAAAATTCAAATCCCAATTCCAATTTTATTATTGGAATTGGGATTTTTTTGTTTGAATCAAAAATTAAAAACTCTCAAGTAATACGGTTTGGAATTTGAATTTTCTTCACATTTTAGATAGGATTTTAATTGAAAAAATACAGTGTAATTATTGGAATACAACTAGTTATAAAAATTATTTTTTAAGTTATATAATTTTATATTTGTATTTGCGTTATTCCCATATAGGAACGCCCCAAAAACGAATGCTAAAACACCTTGTTTTATTTTTTACCATCCTAATTTATTCAACTGCGTTTGGGCAGGTTGGTGGACGTTACACCTATCAGTTTTTAAATTTGACTACTTCACCAAGGCAGGCAGCGTTAGGCGGAGATATAATTACAATTTATGATGAAGATGTTAATCAGGCTATGTCTAATCCAGCACTTATAAATGCAGATATGGACAATCATTTAGCCATTAATTACGGAAATTATTACGGAGAAGCGTCTTATGGAACAGCTTCATATGCTTATACGTATGACAGGCATGTGCAGACACTTTATGCCGGTATTAATTACGTAAATTATGGCGCATTTGAAGGATATGACGAAAACGGCCAGGCAACATCTAGTTTTACAGGCAGCGAAGGCGCATTATCTGTTGGTTATGCTTACAACGTTCCTTATACAGATCTTTTTATTGGAGCGAGTGCAAAGCTGATTACTTCTACTTTAGAAAATTATAATTCGATTGGCGGCGCAGTAGATTTAGGTCTATTATATGTAAACGAAAAGAATGATATAAATTTAGCGCTGGTAATTCGTAATATAGGTACTCAATTTACTACATACTCTGGGATTAAAGAGAATTTACCATTTGAAATCGTTGCTGGTGTTTCACAAGAATTGGAGCACGTACCTATTCGCTGGCATCTTTCGCTGGAAAATTTACAGCAATGGAATATTTCCTTTTCGAACCCTGTTCGTGGAGAAATCAACATCGATGGATCAAAAAGTGAAGAGAAAGTTTCTTTTGTCAATAACGCATTACGGCACGTTGCCTTTGGTGTAGAACTTTTTCCTAAAAAAGCATTTAATTTTCGATTTGGATATAATTTTAGAAGAGGAGAAGAATTAAGAGTGGAAGAACAACGTAATTTTTCAGGAGTCTCACTAGGTTTTGGTTTAAAAATGAATAAGTTAAAGTTTAACTATTCGTATTCTAGATATACATTGGCAGCTAATACAAGTCTTTTTGGTCTAATTTTAAATTTTCAGTAATTAATATGAAGATATTTTCTTTGTTTTTGTTTGTAACTGTAGGGTTTTTAACGGGTTCGAAACTCTATTTTGAAGAAGAAAATGCCATTTCTGTTATAGAGATGGAAAGAATCAATACTAGGATTCTGGATATCAAAAATATGATCAACGTGGATCATAAATACAATCCGAAAATTGCTTTTTTAATAGACATGAAAGTTCCTTCTGGAAAAAATCGCTTTTTTGTTTATGATTTAGAGAAAAATGAAGTGATAGATCAAGGTCTTGTAGCTCACGGTTCCGGATCTGAAACAGGAATCAAAGGCATGCTTAAATTTAGTAATTTACCCAATTCAAATTGTACGGCTTTAGGAAGATATTCTATTGGAAAAACGTATAAAGGAATGTTTGGCAAAGCATATAAACTGACGGGATTAGAAGATAGTAATAATAACGCCTTAAAAAGAGCGATAGTACTGCATCATTATTCTGCAGTTCCTTATGAAGAACAAGATTACTACATCAGCAACAGTCATGGCTGTCCAATGGTAAACGAACAGTTCTTTAAAAGAATTGAAAAGATAATTGATAGTTCTAAGTCGAATATTCTAATGGATATTTATTACTAAGAAAAACAGCTGAAAATTAAACAAGCTTTTTGTTGTCAAGAGAAATTTAAATCTTTTGATAACGAAAAGTTTTTTTTGTTATGAAAAAGATACTAATACTATTATTGGTTGTAATTGCAATATTTGCATTGTACAAAACATTTAACAGAGAATCAAAAAACTCAAAAGAAGAAACCAAACGAATTAAAAATCATTCAAAAGAACTTAAGAAATTAATTTGTTCTAATAACAAGTACAATAAGGATATCGCTTTCTTGATTGATATGAGAATACCGTCAGGAAAAAAACGTTTTTTTGTTTACGATTTAAAACAAAATAAAATTATTGACAAAGGTTTGGTCGCACATGGATCAGGATCTGAAACTACTATTAAAGGGAAATTAAAATTCAGTAACAAACCAAATTCTTTAAGCACTTCATTAGGCACGTATTATGTCGGGAAATATTATTACGGAAAGTTTGGAAAAGCTTACAAGCTATACGGACTGGACGAAACAAATAATAATGCCTTTAAACGAGATATTGTTTTTCATTACTATTATGATGTTCCATATAAAGAGAAAGATGGTTACATTTGCAACAGCTACGGCTGTCCGATGGTAAACAAGAAATATTTTGAAAGGACTTCAAAAATAATTGATGCTTCTCCGACCAATATTTTACTGAGTATTTATTATTAAAACTCAGTTTTAAAAGATTAAGAAACTTAAAAATAAAAAATTGAAAAAAATTACTATTGCTATCGATGGTTTTTCATCAACCGGAAAAAGTACTTTAGCAAAACAACTCGCAAAAGAATTAGAATATGTTTATGTGGACACAGGTGCTATGTATCGTGCTGTGGCTTATTTTGCGATGCAGCATCAATTTATCGGCGCAGATTTTTTTGATAAAAAATCATTGATTGAGGCACTGCCGAAGATTCAGTTAGAATTTAAATTTAATGCAGATCTAGGGTTTGCCGAAATGTATTTGAACGGTGAAAACGTCGAAAGACCAATTAGAACGATTGAAGTTTCAAGTTTTGTAAGCAAAGTTGCCGAAGTTTCAGAAGTTCGTTCAAAATTAGTAGAGCAGCAACAGGAAATGGGTACTAATAAAGCTATCGTAATGGATGGCCGTGATATCGGAACTGTAGTTTTCCCGAATGCTGAATTGAAAATATTTATGACTGCAAGTGCCGAAACCCGCGCACAAAGACGTTTTGACGAATTACAGCAAAAAGGCGATAATGTCTCTTATGAAGCTGTTTTGAAGAATGTGGTAGAGAGAGATTACCTGGATACGCATCGTGAAGATTCTCCTTTGGTAATTGCAGCTGATGCAATTGAAATAGATAATTCTTACTTAAATAAAGAAGAACAATTTCAAGCTGTTTTGGAGTTAGTGCAAGATGTTGTTAAAACGGAGTAATTTTTTGTAGATAATATTTTTAATGTTAGTTTTACCACTTCATTTTTATTAAAAAAGACAAATTCATTTTATGGGGATTAAAAACAGATTGATCATAATGAGCTTTCTTCAATTTTTTGTTTGGGGAGCGTGGCTTATTACAATAGGAAATTATTGGTTTGGTACTAAAAATTGGGAAGGAACCCAATTTGGGCTTGTTTTTGGAACCATGGGAATTGCTTCTCTTTTTATGCCGACTCTCACCGGTATCATTGCCGACAGATGGGTAAATGCTGAAAAGCTTTACGGAGTTCTTCATATTCTGTATGCAGTCGTTTTGTTTGCAATAGCTCAAGTTGCAACGCCGGATACTTTTATTGTAGTGATGTTGGTTGCAATGTGCTGTTATATGCCAACTATAGCATTAAGTAATTCTATTTCGTACACTTCATTAAAATTGAATAATAATGATATTGTAAAAGATTTTCCGCCAATTCGGGTTTGGGGAACTATAGGTTTTATTGTTGCCATGTGGATTACGAATTTAAGCGGCAGTAAAGCAACAGAATATCAATTTTATATTGCAGGAATCGGAGCTTTGATTCTAGGATTCTATGCGTTTACACTTCCAAAATGTGAACCGCAGCGTTTGATAAAAGAAAATGCTACTTGGACTGAAACTCTAGGCTTAGAATCTTTTAAATTATTTGGAAACTACAAAATGGCGTTGTTTTTTGTTTTTTCTATGTTTTTAGGTGGGGCATTGCAATTGACCAATGCTTATGGAGATGTTTTCTTAGATGAATTCAAACATTTTCCTAAGTATGCAGATTCTTTTGTAATACAGTATTCTACAATTATTATGTCTATTTCTCAGGTTTCTGAGACCTTGTTTATATTAGCAATTCCGTTTTTCTTAAAGCGTTTCGGAATCAAACAAGTAATGCTGATCAGTATGCTGGCTTGGGTTTTACGTTTCGGATTATTTGCTTTTGGTGATCCTGTTGGCGGATTATGGATGATTATTCTTTCTTGTATCGTATACGGAATGGCATTTGATTTCTTCAATATTTCAGGATCCTTATTCGTAGAAAGTAATACCGATTCTAAAATACGTTCTTCTGCACAAGGTTTGTTTATGATGATGACCAATGGAGTAGGAGCTGTCTTAGGAAGTTTAACTTCTGGATGGGCTATTGATCGTTTCTTTACTAAATCTTTTAACAGCACAACAGAACTAGCTGGATTTTTGCAAACTGAAACCACAAATCCTAAAATGTTAGAATTTGTTAAAAGTCAGGGAAATTCAGTTGCTGCAGATGGCATTTTTTCAAATCCGATTTTGATGAAAGACTGGCATACCATCTGGTTGTCATTTGCAATTTACGCCTTGGTAATTGCGATTGCGTTTGCCGTTTTATTTAAGCACAAACATGATCCTAAGGATTTAGAAGGCTTAAAACATTAAGAAATAAAAAGTTTTTATATAGTAAACCCGACAGTTTTTAAAAACCAGTCGGGTTTGTTGTTTTTTTAAATCACTTATTTATTAAAATTCCTTTTTGAGAAGCTATTGAATTGCCTAATGTTGTAATCGATTCTAAAACTTCTGAAAAAGATTTTCCAAATTCGGTTAAGCCGTAGGTAACTTTAATTGGAGGTTTTTGGCCTTCTACTTTTCTAAATATAATTTTGTCTTCTTCCAATTGTTTGAGTTGTAAGCTCAAAGTTCGTTCTGTAACTGTCGGCATTTCTTTTCTGAGTTCGTTATATCTTTTAGGATTTTCTTTTAGATGATAGAGGATAACAGCTTTCCACTTTCCGCCAATTAAATCCATTACAAGACTTACTGTGCATGGATATGTTTTGTTTTCAATTTTTATTAAATCTGATTGACATTCTATATTTTTCATAATTTCTTTTATCCTATCCAATTGGATAGTTATTGCGGGTAAGTAAAACTATAAATAATTTTGTAACTATAATAATTATAGTATAAAAGATAATATGGCTTTACTGATTTTAGGACACCCGAACATAAACGATTCAATTGCAAATAAGGCAATTATTGAAGAAATCCAGAGAAAAAATTCAGACATAGAAATTAGAAACCTTGCCGAATTGTATCCCGATTTTAAAATTAATGCGTCAGAAGAACAAAATTGCCTGTTGCTGCATGAAATTGTAATTTTGCAGTATCCATTGTACTGGTATAATATGCCGGCTATTTTAAAACAATGGTTTGATGTTGTTTTTACGCATCAGTTTGCTTACGGTTCAAAAGGCGATAAACTGAAAGGTAAAAAACTTTTAGCAAGTGTTACCGTTGGTTCGCTGGAAAAGGAGTACAAACCATTTGGAAAGCACAATTTCAGAATAGCCGAATTTTTTAAAAATATAGAACAAACGGCCTATTTTGCTCAAATGAACTTTTTAGATCCGATGCTTTTTCACGGAACATCTGCGGTTGATGGTTTTACAGAAGATGAAATCAAAGAACGAGCAAAGATATATGCGAATCGTTTATTGATTTTTGTTGAAAAAGTTTCTCAAAGTTGAGAATTTTGACAAAGATTTACGCATCATAAACTTTTTAAACGATTGTCAACCTGTGTGAAGTTGAAGGGCTTAATAACAGGATAGGGCCTCGACTTCGCTCAGCCTGACAAATATGGTTTTGAATACCTAAAAAGTTCTAATCTAGCCCCGATAGAGCGGTTATCCTTTTCTGTCTTGTTTCTTTAACGAGACAGAAAAGATAAGAGCGAAAGCGGGAGAGAAGGTCTTGAAAAAACCGAAAACTTCCTGCTCCTGAACAATTGGCTGATAATCATTGCGATTTGTTTTGTAAATCAAAATATTTGTAGTAATTTTGCAGACCTTTTGGCAGAGAAGAGTTTCCATTAGGAATCAACTATTTATGTAAAACAACTTCTGTATTTTCTATCGCATTAAGAAACTCGAGAAAAGCAGAATACAAATTTTTTTATCAGCATGTCTGAACAATTAAAATCACAAGAAGAGTTTTTAGCAAATTTTAACTGGCACAACTTCCAAGAAGGAATTGATGCAGTAGATGAGAAAAACTTACAAGAGTTTGAAGAACTAGTATCAAAAACTTTCATCGCTACAGATCAAGAAGAAGTAGTTGAAGGAGTTGTTGTTAGAATTACAGATAGAGACGTTATCGTTGATATCAATGCTAAATCTGAAGGTGTTATTTCTTTAAACGAATTCCGTTACAACCCAAACTTAAAAGTAGGTGACAAAGTAGAAGTATTAATCGACATCCGTGAGGACAAAACAGGTCAATTAGTATTATCTCACAGAAAAGCACGTACTATCAAATCTTGGGATAGAGTTATTGCAGCTAATGAAACTGGAGAAATCGTTAACGGTTTTGTTAAATGTAGAACTAAAGGAGGTATGATCGTTGACGTATTCGGTATCGAAGCGTTCTTACCAGGATCTCAAATTGACGTTAAGCCAATTAGAGACTACGATGTATATGTAAACAAAATGATGGAATTCAAAGTGGTAAAAATTAACCACGAATTCAAAAACGTTGTTGTATCTCACAAAGCTCTTATCGAGGCTGATATTGAAGTACAGAAAAAAGAAATCATCGGTCAATTACAAAAAGGACAAGTATTAGAAGGTGTTGTTAAAAACATTACTTCTTATGGTGTGTTCATTGACTTAGGTGGTGTTGACGGATTAATTCACATTACTGACCTTTCTTGGAGCAGAATCAACCACCCAAGTGAAGTTCTTGAATTAGACCAAAAATTAAACGTTGTAATCCTTGATTTCGATGATGAGAAAACAAGAATTCAATTAGGATTGAAACAATTAAACGCTCACCCATGGGACGCTTTAGATGCTAACTTAACTGTTGGTGATAAAGTAAAAGGTAAAGTAGTTGTAATCGCTGATTACGGTGCATTTATCGAAGTTGCTGAAGGTGTTGAAGGTTTAATCCACGTTTCAGAAATGTCATGGTCGACTCACTTACGTTCTGCACAAGATTTCGTAAAAGTTGGAGATGTTGTTGAGGCTGTTATCTTAACTTTAGATAGAGATGACCGTAAGATGTCATTAGGTATCAAACAATTATCTCAAGATCCATGGACTGACATTACTTCTAAATACCCAGTAGGTTCTAAACATACAGGTATCGTTAGAAACTTTACAAACTTTGGTATTTTCGTAGAATTAGAAGAAGGAATTGATGGATTAATCTACATCTCTGACTTATCTTGGACTAAGAAAATTAAACACCCATCTGAGTTTGTAAACGTTGGTGAAAAACTTGATGTAGTTGTATTAGAATTAGATGTTGAAGGACGTAAATTATCTTTAGGTCACAAACAAACTACTGCTAATCCTTGGGATCAATACGAAGATTCTTTCGCTGTAGGAACTATCCACAATGGTGAAATTTCTGAAATCGTTGACAAAGGAGCTACTGTAGAATTCGGAGATGATATCGTTGCTTTCATTCCAACTCGTCACCTTGAAAAAGAAGACGGAAAGAAATTGAAAAAAGGTGATACTGCTGATTTCAAAGTAATTGAATTCAACAAAGAATTCAAAAGAGTAGTTGCTTCTCACACTGCTATCTTCCGTGAAGAAGAAGAGAAAAATGTGAAAGCTGCAACTGAAAATACTTCATCTGCTTCTACTAATGCACCAGCTGCAACTTTAGGAGACAACAATGATGTATTAGCTGCTTTAAAAGCTAAAATGGAAAAAACTGAGAAAAAATAATTCTTAGTTTCCTCTAAATAGAAAGTCCCACAGCAATGTGGGACTTTTTTTGTTTCAGGTTTCAGGTTTCAAGTTTCAAGTTTCACGTGGTCAAGTTTCAGGTTGTCACGCTGAGCGAAGTCGAAGCGCATTTCTATTGGATCTTGCAATTTTAAAATAGCATTTGTTGTTTAGAAGCTATTTCCCGCTATCCGCTACAATCTTTTACTTTTTAAAGAAAAAAGTAAAAGGATTTTCACTTCTATCAGGGCTAGGCAGTATTTTCAAAAGAAATTTATTTTTATTTCGCAGCTAATAATTTAGTTTCTTCTGGACTAAATTCATTTACAATCGCATAAGTGCCAATTCCTGCAATTGCCATTTCATCCAAAATGTCTACTAAATTTTTAAAATTAGATGCAGTGCTTGGTTTTATAATTACAAAAAGACTTTTTCGGCTATCACCATAATAATCTAATATTTTTTTCTTTTGAATTTCAAGCTCTTTTCGAATACCATTTTTACCATATGCAAGTTTCTTCGGTTTTTCTAATGAGGGAAAAAATAGATTTTCATAAGTTATTATTTCGTTGTTTTTATCCAATAGAACTGTTAGGGTTCTTTCACTTGCAGTTCCAAAACAGCTTATAACTCCATCATCACAATGTCTTTCTGGCATGCTCAAATCCATAATTTTCGGTTTTGCTAATTCTCCAACCACCATAAAAAATATAATCAATAAAAAAGACACGCTGACCATAGCTGTTAGATCAACTCTAGAGCTTAATTTTCTGCTTCTGACTTTTTGAGGTAGGTTTTTCATAAAAATATATTTTTAAGAATGTTTTTAATTGGAAGCCAATAATTTAGTTTCTTCTGGAGTGTAATAATCTACAATAGCATAAGAATTAATTCCTGTAATATTTATTTCATCAAGTATGTCAACCAAATTACCATAGTTTGATTTTTTACTAGGTTTAATAATTACTGTAACTCCCTGATTTCTTCCCAGTGCAGCTGAATATTGATGCACAATTTCGTTGATATTTATTAATTCTCTTCTTATTCCGTCTTTTCCGTATTGTACTTCTTTTGGCATTTGAATAGGAGAGAAAAGCAATCCTCTATAGGTAATCATTTTGTCGTGATCATCTAATAAAATGGTTAAAGTACGATTTTCATCCGGTTTATTACATTCTTGTTCCGGCCCACAACTGCGACGATATCCAAGATCATATTCCATAACTTTCGGTTTTGACAATTCTCCAACTACCATAAAAAATATAATCAATAAAAAAGACACGCTGACCATAGCTGTTAGATCAACTCTAGAGCTTAATTTTCTGCTTCTCACTTTTTGAGGTAGGTTTTTCATAAAAATATATTTTTAAGAATGTTTTTAATTGGAAGCCAATAATTTAGTTTCTTCTGGAGTAAACTCAGGTACTATAGCGTAAGATGTAATACCTGTTATTTTCATTTCATCTAAAATATCAACCAAATTACCATAGTTTGATTTTTTAGTTGGTTTAATGATCACTGTAATTCCTCTTCCTGGTTTCCCTAAGGCTTCTGAATATTCCAGATAGCTCTTATTGTTTTTTAGTAATTCCTGACGAATTCCTTCTTTCCCATATTTAATTTCTTTTGGAGAAATTATAGGGGAGCTTAAAATACCCATGTAGTATACGATTTTGTTATTATTATCTAACATTACAGTTAAGGATCTATTTTCTCCATAATGGCGGGGAGGACAATCACAGCATCCGTGATCAGGAGAATCTAAACTCAGTATTTTCGGTTTGGACAATTCTCCAACCACCATAAAAAATATGATCAACAAAAAAGATACGCTGACCATTGCAGTTAAATCGACTTTTGAATTTAACTTTCTGCTTCTCACTTTTTGAGGAAAATTTGCCATAGAAATAGGTTTTTGGTTACTAAAGTTAATAAAAAAACAATACGATAGAGATATGGATTTGAAAATTTTTGAAAATATTTTTTAAGGTTAATGCTTTGTTTTTAAGCTGCTTTTAGGAACTTTTCAATAATTTTTTATTTTTTTTAGTATTCTAATAAAACCAAAACAATTATTCCAGCGTAAATGAGCTTATAACTTAAAAACTTTATTATGAAAACTAAAAAATTTTTAGCAGCAGCATTTTTAGCATTAGGAATTGCATTTACATCTCACGCACAAAAAACTGTAATGGTTGGTGGCGCAGCCATGTACCCAAATAAAAATATTATTGAGAATGCTGTCAACTCAAAAGACCACACAACATTGGTTGCAGCTGTAAAAGCAGCAGATTTGGTAGAGACTTTAAAAGGTAAAGGACCGTTTACTGTTTTTGCTCCAACAAATGCGGCATTTGATAAATTACCAAAAGGAACGGTAGAAAATCTTTTGAAACCAGAAAACAAAAAAATGCTGCAAACGATCTTGACCTATCATGTGGTTGCAGGAAAATGGAATGCAGCTGATATTGCCAAAGCAATTAAAGCGGGTAAAGGAAAAGCAACTATTAAAACAGTAAGCGGCGGTACTCTAACTGCGTGGATGGATGGTAAAGATTTATACATTTCTGATGAAAACGGTAACAAAGCAAAAGTAACCATTGCAGACGTTAATCAATCAAATGGTGTGATTCATGTGGTGAATGCGGTATTATTGCCTAAAAAATAAGCACCAAAAACAATTATCCAGCTGAAAGTCCTGTATTATTCAGGGCTTTTTTCTATTTTACGATTCATTATAATATAAATCAAAGAAGCGATCGTAAAGAAAAGAGGCAAAACAATATAGCTTTTATCTGCTTTCGTCACTACAATAAAAAAGAAATTAAGAATTGCAATTAAGCTTACCAGCGAATATCTAACTTGTTCATATATCGTTAAAATATTCTTCGTTAAAAGATAAAAGATAAGACTTGAAAGAAAAACTAGAAATAACGATCCAAATAGAAATAATGAGCTTATAACCGCACTTATTGCATCCATTTTGTCGAAAGGGAAAGAATTACAAATGAACCAGATAATTAAAGAAATGCCAAAAAGCCCGTTTACTACTTTACAGTATTGCCAATAATCCTTCATTTGTTACTTATTTTTTAGCAGTTAAAGTACTTCCAGCAGAAGCAATTATTACACAAATCACCGCTAATATTTCGTATAAACTTAATTTTTCCTGCAGAAATATAAAAGCGCAAATGGAAGCTGCTGCAGGTTCTAAACTCATTAAAATACTAAATGTTCTTGGCGGAAGCTGTCCTAAAGCTTTCATTTCTAAAGTAAACGGAATCGCACTGGATAATAATGCTAAAGCAACTCCCATACCGAAAAATGTCGGCGTAAGATTAGAAAATCCGCTGCTGAGAAAACCAAAAGGAAGAATAAGAATTCCGGCAAACAACATTCCTGTAGAAACGGCTTTGCCATCCTCCATTATTTTAGAAATTTTACCGCCCAAAATAATATAAGCGGCCCAGAATCCTCCAGCTGCAAGTGCAAATAAAACGCCAAGCGAATCAACTTTTGTATTGTTCCAGGGGGCTATTAATACAATTCCTAGAGCAGCCAATAGTACCCAGCAGTAATCTACCAGTCTTTTAGAGCCGAAAATTGCAACTAACAAAGGTCCAATAAATTCAAGCGTTACAGCAAGTCCGATTGGGATTCTTTCTATAGCGAAGTAAAATACCAGATTCATTGCACCAAGCGATAATCCGTATGGGATAACAATTTTCCATTGATCCGCTGTAATCTGTTTTAGATTAGGACGATAGGCTAGCAGTAAAATTACAGCCGAAATTCCAATCCGCATAGAAGCTGTTGCCGCAGCGCCTAGCGCCGGAAACAAAGTTTTGGCAATCGCAGCACCACATTGAACACTGATAATAGCCAAAAGAACCGCCGGGATAGCGGGTATATTGATTTTTTTATTTTTCATGAAAGTATTGCGATAGCATTAGAAATACTACAAAAGCATTCTAAATAGGATAGGGGAATTAAGAAGAATGATTAAAGTCTAAAAAATACTAATCCAAAGCACGTTTTGTGACATAAGCACGGTATCCGATAATTGCCATCTGCCATTTTTTAGCTTTAGAAATATCTAAACCTTGTTTAGTAAAACTTGGAAGAAGGATTTTGTTTAGTTTGGCTAAAATTTTATACATAGCAGATTTGTTTTTCCAAAGATATAAAAAAAAGACTTTGCGTTTTGGCAAAGTCTTTTGGATGCATTTTTGATCTCAATTATTAAAGAATCAAAATGAGATTTTTATCGGCGCCATTTTCTATGTTTATGGCGTTTTTAGGACCTTTAACCCAGCCCGTTTTATTGATTACAAATTTGAACATGTAGGTTTTATTTTTTTCAAATTTCGACTTCGGAACTTTTAATTCAAAGGTATTTTTGATTTTTCTTGTCATTTGAAAATTTTTATCCTCAGGACTCCAATTATCAAATGAACCTGCAATAGAAACAGTTTTAACTAAATCTGGATTTAAAGTTTTGTCATGCTCATAAGTAAAAACAACATCTTCTCCGCTCAACTGATAACCGTAAATACCAGTTTTTGTCTGCTTTTCTTTAAGTAAATCATTTGTAAGATTGGCAATTGCTTCTCCTAAAGCATTTCCTGTATCATCATCGCTGATGTTCACTATAACTGAAAGTCCAAAGTTACGTTCTGGATATACGATCAGCATATTTTGAGTTCCAAATGCACCTCCATGTTTCCAGCAGTTTTGTCCGTTATCATCAATCTGAATATAATCCCAAAAATAGCCGTTCCAGCTTGTTGAGCTGTTTAATACATTACGCTGTGATTCTTTTACAATTTTATTTTTGGTATTCAACTCATAACTAATGAATTTGACCAAATCACCTAAAGTAGCTTTTAAACCTCCCGCAGCCATCCATAAATTATCAGATAGGTTCGGCATCACAGCTCCTTTTTTGTTATAACCATTTGCAATTACAGCATCTTTATTCAGCGTAATCCCGCTGTTGTTCATGCCGATTTTAGAGAGAATATTTTCTTTTAAGAGCGTTTCGTAACTTTTATGATAAATATTCTCTAACATGTGCGCTGCTAGATTTAGACTTCCGTTGCAATATTTAAATTTAGTTCCCGGAAGCGTATCCAGTTTCATCTGCTTTAAATCTTCAAAAAACTTTTCACGACTATAATCCTCGTCCATTTTTTTAAAGGCTAAATAACTGGTATCGTTTCTATTTTTTCGCAATTCTGAATTATCAGGCAGGTCTTTTTCAAAACCAGAACGAAAAGAAACTAAATCTTTAACTTTTATTGGAGTTCCCTGATATTCTAAATTAGGATACGATCCTGTAATGTATTTTCTAATATCATCATCAGGACTTATTTTTCCTTCTGTAACAGCTTGAGCCATAAGAAGTCCTGTAAACAATTTAGTGATCGAAGCGACTTCAAAAACAGTGTTGTTACTGGCTGTATTGTATTTTCCTTTATCAATTTCACCGTAATGTCTTGTGTAAGTTTTACCATTTTTTACAACGCCAATAGAAACCGAATTTGCTTTTGATTTTTCAATTAGTTTAGAAGCCGTTTTATCCATTATGGTGTAAACTTCTTTTTCTGAAATGCTTTTTTGTGCCCAGCATGAAAAACTCAAGCAAAGAAATAAGAGGAATATTTTTTCTTTCATGTTGTTATGCTTTAATTATTTGATGATACTTTATGTTTTCTTTTCTGCTTGGAGTTTGTCAATTTTTTCAAGCATTTCTTTTGCATTCTTATTTTCTGGCAAAAGTTCTAAAGATTTTTTATAAGTAATTTTTGAAATATCGAATTGATTATTATTAAAATAACCTTCCGCAAGACTATCATAGGCGTTTCCAGATTGTGGATTTTCCTTAGTATTCAGTTCAAAAACTTTTATTGCACCATCGATTCTTTTATTACTCATTAAGGTATAACCAATCGTGTTTAATCTTTCTTCAAAATTCCATTCTGGATGTTTCTTTTTAATCAGAGCATAGTTTTCTATCGCTTTATTAAGGTCCAGTTTTAAAAAAGCAAAGGTTATTTTTTCATCGGTAACGGCATATTCATTATACAGCTTTTGATCTACAATTCCGGCAATATGATTAACTACCTGATCCTGAACGCCAGAATATCGATGTCCGTTTGATAAAAAGATGATCGTTAAATTTTGCTCCGGAAATTTTCTGAAAGCAGTTTCATTACCGCCGCTAAATCCATAGCTAAGAATATCATTTACAGGATAAATTCCCCATCCATATCCAAAATCATATTGTTTTTTAAATTGAAACGGCTTCCACATAGCTGTTTTTGTTTCGCTTTTTAGATATAGATTGTGATCCAGATTTTGATTCCATCGAATAAATTCAGGAAGCGAAATATTCATTCCGTTTGCCGAATGAGAATCTTTTCCGCTGTCAGTAGTGCTTTTTACATAAGTATTGGTTTGTGTGCTAAAATTGTACCTAAAAGCACTATTGTTTACGGCTTCTCCAAAGTTAGAAGAAAAGTACACTCCCCATTTTACATCTGAAAATTGATTTTGAATTATGTATTGATCAAATGTGAGACCTGTTATTTTTTCAATAATTTTTGCTAAAAACAAATAATTTGTCTGATTATAACGGTATTGATCTCCAGTCGAAAAATCCATTGTTTTTTGGGCTAATAATTTTATTCTCTCCGTATAAGACAGTGTGATCGGGATATCGGCAAACCTTACAATATCTGGCAAACCAGAGGAGTGAGTAATTAAATTTTCGACTTTTATAGCCTGCCATTCTTTTGGCAGATTGTCTAAGTATTTTGAAATTTCGTCTTGTAAAGATAATTTCCCGTTCTCTATTAGCTGAAAAATCCCAACATTTGTGATCAGTTTTGTAGTCGAGAAAATTTTGAAAGCAGTATTTTGATTTACAAAGGTGTTTTCTTCCAAAGAGGCCTTTCCAAAATATTTTTCGTAAATAACTTTGCCGTCTTTTATTACGGCAGCTGCTGCGCCTGGAATTTCGTTTGCTGCGATTATTTCTTTTAAATAATGGTCAATTTTTTGTTCTGTTTTCTGACTGTTATTTTGTCCGAATGAAAAATTTAAGACAAGAAAAAGTATGATAAAGAGATAGACTGATTTTTTCATGTATAAAATTTAGAAATGAGTATTTGTAGAGATAAAAAAACCAGTGCATATCACACTGGTTATTAAAAAGTAAAACGAATGAATTAAGATTTAGTACTGTATTTTTTCTCTTCTCTTTTCATTTCCTCAGCTTGCTTTTTCATCTCTTTGGCCTGTTTTTTCATTTCTGCAGCTTGCTTTTTCATTTCTGCAGCTTGAAGTTTTATGTCTCTTTCCTGAAGTCTTATGTCTCTTTCTTGAAGTCTTATCTCTTTTTCCTGAAGTTTGATATCTCGTTCTTGAAACTTCATATCAAAATTATAATTGAAATTTGGATTCAGATTCAGTTGGTATTTCTCCATTTCGGCACCATATTTTTCCATCGCAATTTGGTACTTCTCCATTTCTTTTTCAAAAATAGCAGAGCGTTTCCCCATTGTTTCTTCCATTTCTTTTTCAAAAGCTCTCATGTCTGGTTCAAAAGCAGCCATTTTTTTCTCAAAATCGGCCATTTCACTTTCAAATTTAGACATCGCCGCTTTATCATTAGTATCTTTTGGTGCTTTTGGCGGTTTTGGCATTTTAGTCATATCCATTGCAGGTGCCTGCGGAATTGGTCCTTGCGGAAAAACTGGCGCAACAGGAGGCGTCGGCGGGGTTGGAGTATCTCCGTTAGAACTGCTGTAATTACGAATAACAACTCTTTCAGAATTTACCGCAACTGGTGCATTTGGCGGTGTTGGTGCTCTCAGCCCTTCAACACTTATGGTTGCAGCACCATTAGTATCGGTTCCAACGGCTAAAGTAATGTCTTTAATCGCTTTACTGCCATTCATTGAAACAGTCTGTTTTTTACCTGATTCTGATTGCAATTGAATTTGTATGGCTGTCAATTCTTTTTCAGCATTTCTTTTTACATCAGTAGCTTGAAAATCAACATTGTGCTTGGTTTTCAGTTTTCCTTTCAAATCATCTAATTCCTTATCTGTTGTATTTTTTGTAATAGTAATAAGTTCTTTAGTTTCTTTGATAGTATCTCTTTGAACAACAGCGTTATTTTGTTTTTTTTCCTGTGCAATAGTTTCTATTTGAAACAACAGTACAAAAGCGCCTAAGGCCGGGATTACCGCGTAGTATTTCCAGTAATTTCTCTTTTTTGACTGATTTTTGTTTAACATAACAATTCGTTTTTTGATTAATGATTGATAAAAATGATTGGTAATGGCAACGCAGGTTTCGTGCGTTGTGATTTTTAAAAGCGTGTATTGGTACGCTTTTTTATCTGTGATTTTTTTTGCGGCTTCGCTGTCGGCAATAAATTCAAGATTTTGAAGAATTGCTTTTTTGTAAAGCCAGATGATTGGGTTAAACCAAAACAAAATGCAGAAGATTCTGGTAATCAAAACATCTATAGTATGTTTTTGGTCGCTGTGCACTTTTTCATGCTCCAGTATATTTTCTAATTCTGCAGCGGTATATAGTGATGAGTTATATACAATGTAGTCGAAATAAGAAAAAGGAGCAATGTTTTCGTTGACATCAATAAATTTAAAGTCTTCCTGCTGTTGTATATCTTTTCCTTTTAATACCGAATTCAAACTATAGAAATCCAAACCAAATTTGATCATAAAAGCAGCAAAACCGATTCCGTAAACAACCATTGAAACTAAATTCCAGTTGATTTCAAAATTTTCTTCTACGGCTGCGATCTGCGGCGAATCGGTCTGATTATAATGATAATTTGCAACGGCATCTGCAGTATTAAATTCTGTCGGAACTGCAGCAGGAGCCTGAACCTGAACCTGTGCAGGAGCGGGTTCAATCCAGATTATTTTGGTATACACAATAAAAGGTAAAACTACAGAAGTGACTAACCCCGCCAATAGAAAAAAGCGGCTGCTGTTAAAAAATGTCTCTTTGCGAAGTAAAAAAAAGTAAGCAAAATAGAACGTTGCTAATAATCCGCTTGACTTTAAAATAAAAATGAAAAGTGCTTCCATGGTTAAGTGATTAATTTTCTTCTGTTGGTTTTTCGATCATTGCTAAGATTTCGCGTAATTCGTCGGCAGAAATTTTTTCTTCCTTAGCAAAAAACGAAACCATACTTTTATAAGAACTATTAAAATAATTGTCTATTGCAGAACTCATAAATCTTTTTCTGTAATCTTCGATACTTACATTTGGATAATATTGATGCGTGTTCCCAAATGCTTTATGAGCAACATAACCTTTCTCTTCCAGATTGCGGACAATAGTCGAAAGTGTATTGTAGTGCGGCTGGTCTTCTAAAATCTCTGCCTGAATTTCTTTTACAAAAGCCTTTTCAAGCTTCCATAAAATATGCATGATTTCTTCTTCTTTATTGGTTAGTTTTTGCATTTTACGATTTTTAAATTTAGAAACAAGATTAGTTGCGAGTTTGAATAATCAGAACACCATCTTTTCCTTTTTCGCCATATTTACTTACTGCTGTTTCGCCTTTAAGAACGTTTACGGTCTCGATATCTTTGGCGTTTATGTCGTTATAGTCAAAACCAGCTGGCATCTCTTCTCCGTTAACAATAACAAGCATAGGTTCTTTTTTTCCATTTGCTTTTGTACCATCTGAGATCGCAATTTTTGAACCTGTTTTTGAAAGAGTTAGTTTAGTACTATTATCATTAGTAGTAATTACAGTAGTGCTAAAATTTGTATTACTATTATGATCAGTTTTTGTAATAATATTAGAATTAGTGCTGACATTGGTTTGAGATTTTGAGTTTAGTTTTTTGCTCTTGCCTACTTTTGGCTCGCTGTTTACTGTAATTTCTTTATCAAAAGTTTGAATTCCCACTTTTTTACTGTCGTTTTTATCAGTAGTCACCACAACAGCAAAGTCTTGAATAGCTGTATTTTGTCTTGTCTGAATAGACTGCGCTGTTTGACTGCCGTATTTAACATCAATTTTTAGAGACGTTAAATCATTTGAAGTGTTGCGTTTAATTTCAGAAGCTTCGAAATCAATATTATGCAATGATTTTAAATTTTCTTTGATTTTCTTTAATTCTAAATCTGTGGTGTTTTTCTTTATTTTGTAAACATCTACTGATTTAATTTCTCCATTACTTTCTTTTGTAATTTTTTGTCTTTCTTTTGCAACTACTTCTACTTGAAATAATAGTACAAAAGCGCCTAAAGCTGGTACAATAACAAAATGTTTCCAAATACTCTTCTTCTTTGATTGATTTTTGTTTAACATGACGATTCGTTTTTTGATTAATGATTGATAAAAATGATTTGTGATTGCAACACAATTTTGGTGTGTTGTGATTTTTAAAAGCGTGTATTGGTACGCTTTTTTGTCTTCTATTTTTTTGAAAGCCTCACTGTCGGCAATAAACTCAAGATTCTGCGTAATTGCTTTTTTGTATAACCAGATTATTGGGTTAAACCAGAAAAGAATACAGAAAACCCTTGAAATTAAAACATCGACAGTATGATTTTGATCGCTGTGAACTTTTTCGTGTTCTAAAATATTCTCTAATTCTGCTGAACTATACAGTGATGAGTTGTATACGATGTATTCAAAATAGGAGAAAGGAGCAATATTTTCGTTTAAATCGATAAACTTAAAATCGGCTTGCTGCTGTACCTTTTTACCTTTGATTATAGAATTTAATTTATAAAAATCTAAAGCAAACTTTACAAGAAGCGTTAAAAGACCCATTCCGTAAAGAAATAACAATATATAATTCCATTGTACGGGATTTTCTTGTTGAGTAGTCTCTGTGTTATATAGTTCCTGAAAATTTAAATCGGAAACTGGATCCGGATCAATCCAAACCGTTTTTGTATAAACCAGAAACGGAAGCAAAACAGCTATTCCTAATCCTATTAATAAGAACCATCGATTGGCATTAAAAAAAGTTTCTTTTCTAAGCAGGAAGTAATACGCTGTGTAGAACAAGATTAATAAAGCGGATGATTTTAGGATAAAAATAAAAAGTGCTTCCATAACAATTCTTTTTTATGGGTTATTTTTCTTCTTTTGGATTTTCGATTGCATCTAAGATTTCGCGTAATTCGGCAGCAGAGATTTTTTCTTCTTTTGCAAAAAACGAAACCATACTTTTATAAGAACTATTAAAATAATTGTCAATCGCCGTTTTCATAAATCCTTTTCTGTAATCTTCAATTTTTACAATAGGAAAATATTGATGCGTGTTTCCAAATGCATTATGACTTACGTATCCTTTTTCCTCAAGATTACGAACGATAGTAGATAACGTATTATAGTGGGGCTGCTCCTCAGTAATTTCTGCCTGAATCTCTTTTACAAAAGCTTTTTTAAGCTTCCATAAAATCTGCATGATTTCTTCTTCTTTGTTGGTTAACTTTTGCATTTCCTTTAATTTTAATTCAAACCTACAACTATTTTTTTAGTTACACAACTATAAAAATAGTTATTTAACTAAAAATTAAGTTGACATTTAAAATTCAGACACTCAAAAGTCATTCAAATTTAATGTTAATAAATTGAATTATAAGTGTTTAAGTATGGAATATATGATAAGTAAAAGAAAATGGAAAATTATTTTTTGTAAATAATCCCATTTACAAAAAGAGAAAGATCCATTGCCAGCATCTTTAGATGATGGTTATAGGGAAGAATAATCGAAATGGCTTTAGCCCAATTTCCCAAAGTCATAAATTTATTCAGCTAAAGCCTTTAAGTATTCTGTATTTTAACCTCCAGATAAATCTGGAGGCAATTGATCTTTATCTTTTAGAGCAAAATGTATTTTTTAATACGCGTAATTTAAGATGCAAAAGTGTTTATTGTATTCTTTCTGTAACCAAAGCATTTTTAATCCAGAAACAACATCCGGTAGCAATGACACCAATAACAGCCATAAAGAACCAGTTGACCTGGTAGCCTAATCGGGTAATAATTTCGAATCCAACTTTAGAGCTGATGATGTGTGCTAAACTAAAACTCATGGTATAAAGCGCCATGTAGCGGCCTTCTTGTCCGTGCGGTGCACGGCTCAAAGCAAAAGCATTAGAAAAAGGGAAGGTTAGGATTTCGCCAATAGAAATGCAAACCATACTGACAATCAATATTCCAGCCCAGAAATTGATCAGCAGTAAAAAGAAACTTAATGCCATAATAAAGGAACCTAAAATAATAACTCTGATTTTAGCAAATCCCTTTCGTTCCATAAAGCCTACGGTTGGCATTTCGAGTGCAAAAATTAAAAGTCCGTTAAGCGTCATCAATAAACCGGTTTGAAATTCGCTGAGTCCAAATTTTTCATTATGATACAAAGGCAAAGTGGTAAAAAGCTGAAAGAAAATCATGGCCGTTACAAAACTTACAAATAAGAATACCCAGAAAATCTTGTCCTGAAAAACTGATTTTACTTCTGGAGCACTTTCAATTTTGTCATCTAGGGGCGCTTTTTTCTTTTCTTTTACTAAAAAAGCAAAAATAGAGATCGATACAATGCAAGAAGCTCCATCTACCCAGAATAAACCAGGATAACCAATTCCCATAATAATTAAACCGCCAAGTGCAGGCCCGGCTGCAAATCCTAAATTTACGGCAAGACGAACCAAAGTTAATGCACGGGTTCTGTTTTCTGGTTTTGCGTAAGCGCCCAAAGAAACGAACATTGCCGGCCTAAACATGTCTGCAATTACCATTAACAAAAACATAGCAATACACAATGCCCCAAAACTGGTAATGTATTGTATAAAGAACAAGGAAACGCCACTGGTAAAGAGGCTGAAAATCATTATTTTATAAAAACCTATTTTATCGGATAGCTTACCGCCAAGCCAGGAACCTAACATAGACCCAAGACCAAATGCAACCATAATCCATCCGACTTGATTGTAAGTAAAACTAAGATCTTCCTTTAAATATTTGGATAAAAAAGGAAGCACCATAGTACCGGCACGATTGATAAAGGTTACAATGGCAAGAATCCAAATTTCTCTAGAAAATCCACGAAAGTTGTTAATGTAATGGGTAAAAGCGGTTTTAAGCATTTTGTGTGATAGGTTATCGGCACAAAGTTAGCAAACTTTGTACTGCTAAGCGGTTGTTGTTTTGTTACTTTTGAACTATTTTTGCATAAAATTTCTAAGATGAAAACTCTAAACGCCATAGTTTTATTACTGACTGTTAATTTTGGTTTTGCGCAAAAACAATTTAGTAAAGCCGATGCCGAAAAATTTCAGAAAACAATTAATTCTGAATATGCTGATCCTAAGACAAGTCCGTTGATGGAAGAGGATTTGAAAACTTTTAAAAGTTTAGAATTTTATCCAATAAATAAAACTTTTTTTGTGAATGCTAAATTGGTAAAAGCAAAAAACGAAAAAGTATTTGAAATGAAAACCACGGGAACCAGAACTCCCCAATACATTAAATACGGAACATTGTATTTTAAAATTGACGGTAAAGATTTACAATTAAATGTTTATAGAAATATTGAACTTTCTAAACAAGAAAAATATAAAAATCATTTATTCCTGCCGTTTTCTGATTTAACCAGTGGTAAAGAAAGTTATATTGGAGGCCGTTATATTGATTTAGAAATTCCGAAAGGCAATACTATTGCAGTCGATTTTAATCAGGCATATAATCCATATTGTGCTTATAATCACAAATATTCTTGTCCGCTTGTTCCGTTAGAAAACGATCTTAAAGTTGCAATTAAAGCAGGAGTTAAGACTTTTCATTAATGAAATACTTTAATTTTCATACCCATCAATTTACCAATCAGCCTGATGTTTTAGAGTTGGTCAATCAATATCCAAAAGATTTTGATGAAACCATTCCGTTTTATTCCATCGGCATTCATCCTTGGTATATTGATGAAAATCGTCTTGACGAAGATTTGAAAATTATGGAAGAGAAATTGCAGACGCAAAACTGCCTTGCAATTGGGGAGTGCGGCTTGGACAAAAGAATTGAAATGCCGTTAGATTTACAGATTTCAGTTTTTGAACAACAGTTAGTTTTAGCAGAAAAATATAAAAAACCCGTTGTCATACATTGCGTAGCGGCTTTTCAGGAAGTGATTGCAATTAAGAAAAATAAGAAAATCTCGGTTCCGATGATTATTCATGGTTTTTCAAAAAACTGGCAAGTAGCAGAACAGTTACTTACAGCTGGATTTTATCTTTCGTTTGGCAAATATTTATTGAAAAATCCAGATTTGAAAACTGTTTTTCAAAATGTTCCAAACGATCGTTTCTTTCTCGAAACTGATACAATAGAAGAAAGTATTAAAGAAGTTTATGAATTGGCTTCAGAATACAAAGGTTTCAATATAAAAGAATTACAAGACCTTATCTCAATTAATTATCGAAATATTTTTGAACAGCTGAAAATGTAATGTTTTTATTTAAAAGAGAGCTCAAAGCGGCACTCCAATTGAACAAAACCTGAACTTTAAACCTGAAACAAAAAAACAAAAACATAAAAAACAAAATATAGAAAATGGCAGAGTGGACAGAAAGAGCTGAGCTTTTATTTACTAAAGAAGGATTAGAACAATTACAAAAATCGAATGTATTAGTTGTCGGATTAGGCGGTGTCGGCTCTTTTGCTGCAGAATTTTTAGCAAGAGCAGGAGTGGGAAACATGACAATTGTAGACGGAGACGTTGTAGATATTACCAATATTAACAGACAATTACCAGCGCTTCACTCAACAGTCGGACAGCCAAAAATCAAAATTGTCGGCGATCGTTTAATGGATATCAACCCAGAATTGAATCTGACGCGAGTACAGGAGTTTCTTTCGCCAGAAAGAGCTTTCGAAATTGTTTCTCCAGAATTTGATTATGTTTTAGATTGTATTGACAGCATTACTCCCAAATTAAATTTAATTATTGCTGCAAAACGCAAAAGAGTAAAAATCATAAGCAGTATGGGCGCCGGAGGTAAAATGCTGGCTTCTAAAGTAAAAGTAGCTGATATTTCTAAAACCATAAACTGCTATTTTTCTAAAGCAATTCGTAAACGTTTGAAAGAGTTTAAAATCAATAAATTAAAAGTGGTTTTTTCTTCTGAAATTCAAGACGAAAAAAGCTTGAAATTAACCGACGGGAAAAACTATAAAAAATCATTTTACGGTACAAATAGTTATATGCCGGGATTATTCGGTTTACACGCCGCAGAAACGGTGATTCGATACCTGCTTAAAAAAGAGTAAATAAAGGGGCTAAGATACTAAGGTTCTTTTTTTTGTTTCAGGTTTCAAGTTTCATGTTTCGCAACGTATAAACCTGAAACCTGAAACCTGAAACTTGAAACCTAAAACTTACCCTCTCAGTACCTCGGAACCTTAGAAACTTATAAAAAAAATGATAAAAACAGTAATTTTTGACATGGATGGTGTTATTGTAGATACAGAACCTGTTCATCGTTATGCTTATTATTTACAATTTTCAGAATTAAACATCGAAGTCCCAGAAGAAATGTATACTTCTTTTACAGGATTTTCGACCCGAAATACCTTTCAGACATTAAAAAGTAATTTTCCTTCTATCGAACAGGAAGTAGAAGACTTGATCCAGAGAAAGCGAAATATTTTTAATGATGCATTTGACACCAAAGAAGATTTGTATCTTTTGGACGGTGTAGAAGACTTGATTAAAGACTTGTATGATAATAAGATACAGATGATCTTAGCTTCATCGGCCTCAAAAGTGACTATAGAACGTGTTTTTACTCGATTCAACCTCCATCAGTATTTTTCTCATATTGTAAGCGGCGAAGATTTTCCGCAATCCAAGCCAAATCCTGCTATTTTTCTTCACGCCGCCTCATTATCGATTGCGCCAAAAGAAAACTGTATCGTAATCGAAGACAGTACAAATGGGGTAAAAGCGGCAAAAGCAGCAGGAATTTACTGTGTAGGCTATAGAAGCGAGCATTCCAATTTACAAGACTTAAGTTTGGCAGATTTGGTTATAGAGCATTTTAATGAGTTAAATGCCGAAAAAATATCACAGCTGCCTGCTTGAATTATGTAATATTTAACATTTGTTCCCTAATTGAATTTGTAAATTTGAACAAACAAAAAAAACGAAGAATGAAAAAACTACTTATTGCGTTAGCATTGATTATAGCGCCATTAGCAGCAGATGCACAAGTAAAAACACCACAGTCTAGTCCAAAAGGATATATAAAACAAACCGTTGGTTTAACTGATGTAGAAGTAACCTATTCTAGACCAGGAGCCAGAGGAAGAGCTGTTTTCGGAAATTTAGTTCCGTTTGGAAAATTATGGAGAACAGGAGCAAACGAAAATACAATCATCAATTTTAGCGATGATGTAGTTATCGACGGAAAAACATTAAAGAAAGGAAAATATGCAATTTACACAGTGCCGAGAATTGAAAGCTGGGATGTGATTTTTTACCTTTCTACAGATAATTGGGGATTGCCAGAAAACTGGAACGAGTCTTATGTAGTGTTAAAAACAACTGTAAAAGAAGACGCATTGCCAACGCCAGTTGAAACTTTTACAATCGGAATCAATACTTTAGATCCGAATTTCGGTTATTTAGAAATGGCTTGGGAAAACTCTCATGTGGCTTTAAAATTTGAAGTTCCAACTGCAAAAACGGCTACTGCAAGTATCGAAAAAACATTGGCAGGACCAAGCTGGAACGATTATTATGCTGCTTCTCAATATTTATTTCAATCAAACGGAAACATAGAAACAGCAAGAGTTTACGTAGACAAAGCGCTAGATATGAGTACAGACAAACCATACTACGTAACAAGATTAAAATCGTTGATCCAAGCCAAACAAGGTGATAAAAAAGGAGCTCTTGAAACAGCAAAAGCTTCTTTGGCATCGGCAGAAGCAGCAAACAACGCAGATTACGTAAAATTAAACAAGGACAGCATTGCTGAATGGAGTAGATAATCTTTCGAATTATTAAATTCCAAAATAAAAATTACAAATTCCAAAACCTTCGGGTTTTGGATTTTTTTTTTTGATTTTGTTTGTCAAACAAAATCTTCAAAGGATTTTCTCATTTATCCTATTTTGAAAGAAGTCGAAGCGCTGCAAATCGGAATTTGGATTTTATTTATTGAAATTTCCTCTTGAAATTTAGATTTATTAATTCATACTCGGCGGCTCAGGAATTTTGACTGTCTTTTTTATTTTCTTGACAATCAGCAGATAAAAAACAATGCCTCCTAAAATAATCAGTAAAGCGATTTGCAGCTGGCCAATACTATTATTTCTGTTATACATCGCATTGGCGGCAGCAAGTTTAGATTTTCCTTCTTTAATCTGAATCTCCGATAATGATTCTAAAGTTTTTAAAGCCTGTCCGCTCGAAAATGCAATTTTGTTCCAGTTTTTATTGGCGACTTGCGTATTGATTTCTTTGCAGGAAAGTAGAAACGTATCAAAATATTGCTTTTCTGTATTTGTGAGTACCGTTTGAGCATACAAATTATCGATATCGTGAATGATATCAAGTGTGTGCACAATTTCATTTTTTTTGATGTTGTCGCTCAGATCTAGTTTTTCAGCTTCCGATTTAATAAAATGCAGCTGTTTAGAATACTGAAAGATATAATGTGCCACGACCAATCTGTCTTTGTAAATCGCATTGATATTTTCGTTTACATTTTTAGAATTCTGCAGCGTATTAAAGTTACCAAGTAAAATAATGAGCATTACGATCAATAATATAAAAGCCGCTTTGGTTTTATTGCTGTATCTTTTTTGATCTTTCATAAAGCTTTATTTTAAAGTAACTTAATCAAAGATAGAGATTTTGAGTTTGAAATTTTAAAAAATAAAAAAGCCCTATTTTTAAAATTTGATCCCCATGATAGTACAGGCCGCGTTACTTGGTGAAATATTTTAATTTGCAGGCAACTTCTAGATTTTTAATCGAACCAATTGGAGCTATTTCGATATTTTTCTGCCCTTTTGAAATGTAAAAATAATACATACTGTTTGTGCCGAGAATATTGACTTTTTTTGACTTTTCGTCATTAAAGACAAGGGTGTGCTCGTATTTTAAAGTATTGGCTTCAATTTTTTCACGAGTAAAATAACCGCCCGCAATTCCTGTACCGATAAAAAAAGACAGTAGCGTCATAGCCAATGTTTTTACCGCAACTTCGTTGTAATAGGTCTGAGCTTGCTCGATTGTAAAACCGTCAGTAGATTTTAGCTCCAGCATTTTTTGAAGAAATTTATTCATTTTATGTTTGAGCAAAATACCCGGAAGGTAATAATGAAAAACAAACATTGCAATAATGGTAATTAAGATAATTGGACTTGAAGTGATATACGCTATCGGGCTGATCAGAATATCCATTATCGAAGAATAATTCAAAATATTAATTCCTAACTGATAATAATGAAAGCTCTCTTTTAAGATTCCCAATACAACAAGATAGAGGTAGCCTAAAGGCAGTAATTTTTCGATGTCTGCAGGAAGTTTCATTTACTATTTGGTTAAGGATCAGTATTAAAACAAATCTGCCATTAGAGCAGTCGTTTTAAATAATCGGTTTCTGAAATACTAAAATAGTGTTTTTACCTACAATAATTAAAAGAATTTTTATTGAAAAAATAAGTTTTTTAATTTTTTGGAAGCTTATCCTGCTGTCCGCTGTATCTTTTGTTTTTTAAAGAAAAAAACAAAAGGATGCCGCTTCCATCAGGGCTAGGGCATCAGGATTATTTAGCCGCATTTTGATTTATCAATAAACGGGTTTGTTTATTTACAATTTCTGCCGACTTGTGAAAAAAATTGGGTGAAACACAATCGCCGTAACTGATGTACACTAGGTGATTATCATCTGTCAGATCTAAATTTTCCTCTTGTTGAGTGCGATAACTATCCATTCCGCTAAACAAATACACCGGATTTCCTTCTCGGTATAACTGCGTCGCAATTCCTATTAACCTTTTTTCGGCAGCAATTTGAATATCTTCTTCTTTGTAAGCCATTAAAAACATACATTCTAACAGAGAACAAAATCTTACACTTTTTAAAGCAGGATATTTTTCGAGGATTTCATTTCCTTGATTTAGATTTTCAAAACACTTTGTTTGTAACTGAGCAGAAATAGAATTATCTACAAATTCTTCTGTATCTGAAACTTCCTGGCTCCTGATTTGAAAAGTGGAAATAAGTAAGATGGAGAAAATAATTATTTTAGTCATTTTTACTTTTTGCTAATAATAGAAATACCAGAAACGCAAAGTTCAAAATTGGAATGAAACAAAAAAGCATAAAATTAGGATTTGCTTTTAAATCTCGTAAACGTCTAGAAATTACAGCTTGCATTGGCACAAACGTAAATAAAATAATTAGGCAAGTATAAAATAAATTTAAAATTTTTTCATTCTCCAAATTTAAAGTACGATATAAATTAAGAGCAAAATAATAGGCTGTGATATTAAAAATTACATAAAACGCAAACTCGGGTCGCCCGGATTTTTGTGTAAATGAAGAATAGAAGAAAATTAAATTTTTTAATTTCATGTATTTACCATTAATAAGAATCTTTGTCAAAGTTTCAAATTTTGACAAAGATGTATTTAAGTTTTAGAATTTAAATAATCCGTTTAAAATCATTCCAGAACAATTTCGCTTTCATCATTAGGTTTTCCCCTAAAAAATAAAATCTGGATCAACAACGCTAAAACGATTGTCAAAATGGCGCCGATAAAATTCAGCCATAAATAACCTAGTTTTTCCTGAGTATAAATCATAAAATAAAAGATTACAAAAATGGTAAGCTGACTAATAATTGCACTTATAAACATAGATTTAGCACGCACACGTTTAAGATAAAATCCAACAAGGAAAATTCCTAAAACAGTTCCGTAAAAAATAGAACCAATTATATTAACCAGCTGAATCAAATTTTCAAACAAAGTACCAATGCAGGCAAAAAGTATCGCTATAATTCCCCAGAAAAGCGTAAAAAATTTAGTAGCGTTCAAATAATGCTTCTCTGATTTTTCGGTTTTCAAATTTCGCTTATAAATATCGATAGCCGTTGTAGAAGCAAGCGCGGTAAGCCCCGAAGCTGTAGACGACATGGCTGCAGAAAGGATAACGGCCAATAAAAGTCCGATCAAACCTTTGGGCAGATAATGCAGGATAAAATGAAAAAAGACATAATCTTTATCGTTGGTTTCGGTATTACTGTCTGCTTTTGATATGATTTCTTTTGCTTTTTCGCGCAGGTCTTTTTCTTTATTTGATAAAGCGACCAATTCTTTTCGCAAAATCGGGTTGTCATAATCTTGATTTAACTGATCAATGTACAGCAGATTAATTACTTTTTTATCTTCAGAAAGTTTGGTCAGTTTTGTTTCTAAAGCTTTATATTCTTCTTTGTAAACCGATTTTTCGATTATAATTTTATTGTTCGGGTTAAAATTTAAGGGAACCGGATTAAACTGAAAAAACACAAAAACCATTACTCCGGTTAATAGAATAAAAAACTGCATCGGCACTTTTAAAAGTCCGTTCATAATCAATCCCATCTGACTTTCTTTTACCGATTTTCCAGACAGATAACGCCCCACCTGCGATTGATCGGTACCAAAATAGGCGAGGGCTAAGAAAAAACCACCCGTTATACCGCTCCAAAAAGTATACTTTTCTTCTGGATTAAAAGAGAAATCGACAATATTCATTTTATCATTGGCACCGGCAATATGCAGTGCGCTGTTAAAAGTCATATCGTTTGGCAGATAGTGCAGAATCAGGAAAAAAGTAATAAACATCCCCGACATAATGACAAACATCTGTTGTTTTTGGGTTACGTTTACCGCTTTTGTTCCGCCCGAAAAAGTATAAATAATCACCATGACACCGATGATGATGTTCATTATAGTTAAATTCCATCCTAATAAAGCAGACAAAATAATAGCGGGAGCATAAATAGTCAACCCAGTCCCTAAACCTCGCTGCACCAAAAACAAAATAGCGGCAAGAGAACGAGTTTTAATATCAAAACGCCTTTCTAAAAATTCGTAAGCCGTATAAACTTTGCTTTTATGATACAGCGGAATAAAGGTTACACAGATCACAATCATGGCAATTGGCAGACCAAAATAGAATTGCACAAATCCCATTCCGTCGTGATACGCCTGTCCAGGAGTTGACAAAAATGTAATAGCGCTGGCCTGTGTTGCCATTACAGAAAGCCCGACGGTATACCAAGGAGTTTCATTGTTTCCTAAAATAAAATCTTCTACATTTTTACTGCCTCGCGTTTTCCAGGAACCATATCCAACAATAAATAAAAGAGTAACGATAAGTACGATCCAATCAAATAACTGCATAATTTAGGAGTATAATTGCATGATTAAGAAGAAAATAACAATATAGACAGCATTAGCTACCAAAACATAGGTGTAGCTTTTTTTCCATTTTTTTTGTTTTTTGTTTTCCATTTTTATTGCTTTAAATCTTGTTTAGCCTCGATTGGCTGTTTCAACGAAATCATGTTTGATAACAGTCTATAAGCTCCCGAAACACCTTCTGGTAATTCTCTAAAGAAGCTTAAACCCGTATAAATGTAATATCCTTTGCCGTATGGAGCTACCAATAAAGCTCCTTTTTTAGCCGATTCTCCCTTATCGTGAGAAGATAGAATAGGAGTAAAGGCATCGTCGTATTCGTTAGGATAATACAATCCCTGCTCTTGTTTCCAGCCTTCAAAATCTTTTGCTGAAATTTTGTTTGGAGTATTTAAAACAGGATGATTTGGCGCTAAAAAAGTAACTTTTGCATTTTCTTCTGTCACACGATCATTAGAGATTTTTAATGGATAAGGCGCCAGCTGGCTGGTAACCGTTTTTCCATAAGTATTGTACTGTACGATCATATTTTTACCGCTTTTCACAAAATTGAAAAGAATGTTCTGTTTGTTTGCCAAAGCGTTTACGGTATTATAAGCACGAACTCCTGTAATAACAACATTAAAAGAATCTAGTTTTTCGGGAGTAATTTCTTCGGGTTTCAAAATGGTAACTTTATACCCCATTTGTGCAAGACTTTCTGGAACTTCGTCACCTGCACCCATAATATACGCTACGGCATCTCCGTTTGTTTTTAAATCAATACGAATTGCTTTTGATTCGGCTGCTTTTAAAACCATTTGTTTGGTAATATGGTTAAAATCAATAACCGTTTCGTCTTTATCAAAACGTTTTTCATCTACAACAGCAATACTTTTTAATGTAGATTCTTCTGGATTTACAGGCGGTGTAACTTCAAAATAAAAAGTCTGCTCATTTCCTTTTTTGCTTAATGCAAACGGAATTTGTTTAGGAGAAATAATCCAGTTATTTGGCAATTCTAGCTGAAGATTACCGCTCACATTGTCTTTTCCGGCACGAACTTTTACAGGAACCATTTTGCTTTTGGTATCTCTAAAAATTAATACTCTTTCTAAAACTGAAGTGGTGACTTCTGGAACGATATCTAAGAAATTATACATTTCGCCTTTTACGCCATCATTGTATTTGTAAACCACAGTACGCTCAAACGGAAGCTCTACGCCGTTAATCTTTACATTAAAAACAACTTTTACCTGTCTAATAATATCTGCAATTCCGATCTGCTGCTGGTTTGAAACGGTATACATTCCAACAGCCGCTTTTTCTTTCAACCAATAGGGCTGCGTATATTCTAAATTTTCAGGAAGTTTAATTTCCAGATTTATTTTCTCATCACTATTGTTTTTGAGAGTACTGTTTTGAACAGTTGTTTTTTGATCCGGAAGCGTCGTAATGCTTGTTAACTGCATTTCTACACTACATCTGTTAATAGCTTCAAGACTCAGTTTTAAAGTGCTTCCAGGAACTGCTTCCTGCTCATTTGCAACAGCTTCAAGATACAATCCAGATGCAGATGCAATGATATTTTTAACTGCTTCCGATTTTATTTTTTTCCAATGATCGTCTTCTAGATTTTCAATCATAGTGTAGACTTTGATCAAATCGGGAATACTGGCAGAAGGATTGTTGAAATTGTATTTTTCGATAATTTTTGAAACTAAATCACCGATCGGTTTCCCGTTTTTAACACGATTCCAAGAAGTATCAATTCCGTCAAATAACTGATCACGATCTTTTGGATTTTCGCCATTAATTAGTTCCAAATATTCTGTTTCTAAACCGCGGACTCCCGTGCTTCCAAATCCCTGCGATTGGTGTCGGCTTCGGCTTAAAGCTGCAATTTCCTGATTTGATTTTCCGATTCCGGTATAATAAACTCCCGTTTCCAGTTTAACAAATTTTGATTTATTAGCGGCATCAAATTTCTCCTGACTTCCATAAAACCACCAGGACGGATTAAAAAACTGTCTTTTTACCTGCCACGGTTTTACATATTTTAATTGTTCAGGATAAATTTTAGGATTGTTGGTCAGATTGAAACTTTCTACACTCAACATTGCCGAAGACGTATGATGTCCGTGCGTAGTACCCGGCGAGCGGTGATCAAAACGATTGATAATGATGTCTGGTTGAAAATTACGAATGGTCCAAACCACATCTGCAAGAACTTTATCTTTGTCCCAGATCTCAAGAGTTTCATCGGGATTTTTAGAAAAACCAAAATCGTTGGCACGCGAAAAGAATTGTTCACCGCCGTCTATTTTTCTGGCTTCAATTAATTCCTGAGTCCTAATTACACCAAGCAGTTCGCGAAGCTGGGGGCCAATTAAGTTCTGGCCGCCGTCACCACGTGTTAATGATAAATATCCAGTTCTAGCATTCATTTCATTTGCTAAATACGAAATTAAGCGTGTATTTTCATCGTCAGGATGAGCGGCAAGGTATAAAACAGAGCCTAAGAAATTTAGTTTTTTGATTTGATTATAAATTTCAACAGAGTTCGGTTTTTGTGGCTGCTGTGCAAATGAAACAGAAACACTCATTAAAAATAAAAGAAGAATTTTTACTGGAATTTTTCGCATAGGTTTAATTACAATTTTTTGAAAGTGCCTCAAAAATACTAATTATATCTTTGAAGATTATTTAAATGAAATGTTAATGTTCTTTAATGAAGTTCAAACATAAAAAAACTGCCTGAAATAAATCAGGCAGTTTTTTTTAAGTGTGGTATTCTTAGGATTACAGAATTCTTTGTTTTCTGTGCGTTTTATATTTTTAAGGAATCAGATCCCGTGTTTTTCTAGTATTAAATTCTCAAAATAGCATTGTAAGAATATTTCTGTGCAAATGTAAGACAAATTTATATTAAAATAAGACAAATGATGAAAAAAATTTCTCAAAAAAATGCAACGCATAAAAAAAAGGAGAATACCGAATTGATATTCTCCTTGATATATAAGGACTTATAAATTGACTAATTATTTCAATTTGTTTTCTGTGTCTTTGTAAGTTCCGGTAATCGTTACATTGCTGCCTTTGGTTACTTTACCGTAGATTGTAATAGAAGAATCGCTACTACCGATGAAATTGATTTTAGCACCGCTGTTTAATCTTAAGTCTCCCCAGATTACAACCGAACCTTCAATATTTAATACTGCATTAGTGTTGATGATTAATTCTGTTGGATTAGACTGCAGGTATTTACCTTGAGACAAACTTCCTCTCATATTAAATGTACCTTCGCTGTTTAATGTTAAATTGCTAAGAACTGCAATAGAACCGCAATGTGTTAAAACAGCTTTAGAGTTTACGATCGCAGAGTTAATTGCTGTAGCACCTTGGTAAGATTTCACTTCATTAGAATTTAAAATCAGATCTTTACCTTGATTGTATAAACCGTAAGAAGAGCAGCTTGCAAAAGTAGTATTAGGTTTTTCCATTTTAATAATTTTCAAACCTCCAGTTCCGCTTGCAACATAGATGTAATTACCGCTTGATTTTACATAGTTCGTAGAACCTGCAATTCCTAATGCCCCTAACAAACTGTATTGAGTCCCAGATTGGTATACATTTAAACCTAAAGCACCATTGGCAATAAAAGCATAACCGTCGTTTACAGAAACGGCATTAGTTACATTATCTTCTCCAGCAGTACTAATAGCAAGAGTCTGCAATTTTGTGCCGTTGTTAATGTCGTAAACACCAAGACCATTAGCACCTTCAGACACTAAAAGTTTAGTTCCGTCAAAATCCATTGTTCTTTTAGCTCCGCTGATGTCAGTAGAAGTGGTAAAACTTTTTTGCAGTGCAAGGGTAGAAGGATTGTAAACGTTTACTCCTTTTGTACCGCTTAAAGTAACTACTTTATCTGCACTTAAAGCGATTGAGCGTAAATCTGCTACAGTAGCTTTGTTTTCAATTGCTTTAGTAGAGCTGCTTATTTTAAACAAACTTCCAGCATCGCCCGTTACAGCAAAATAAGAAGAAGCATTGGCAGCAACATCCGTTGTTACTCTGCTTTCTAATGCGTTAACTGTTATTTTATCTGTAAGCATACCTGAACTCAACGGCATGTTAATTAAAATTGCTGGATTTTTTAATGACGCATCTTTATCTACATCTTTAGCAGCTCCAATGATTAAGTTTCCGTTAGAATAGGTAAGTGATGTAATATCTGTATTAGCAATTAATGCCGATGTAACTAATTTTGGTTTGTAAGGATCAGAAACATCAATAACGTCGATAGCTCCAGAATATGTCTCGCCTCTCATGATGTACGATACATACGCGTAGTTTCCGTTTACTGTTACATGACTTGCTTGTAATGTTTTTCCGTTAGCGTCAACAGGTGGTTTTACTTCTGCAATTTGTACTAATGGAAAAGTAGTTGAACCTGCATCAGCTGCAAATTTTCCTGTTGCAGAACTGTTTTCTAATGAAATTACCCCAGCATTTGTCAAATCAAGACGCTGATTTAAGGCAGTTTGGTCTGAAGTAATCGTAATGTTATTTAATGACTGACCGTCATTTGAATCATTGTTGTCGTCACAGCTTATTAAAAGCGAGACAGTTAATAACGATAGTAAATAAGCATACTTTTTCATAAATAGTAGATAATGGTTTTTTAAAATTCGCTGCAAATATAAGTTATAATTATACTAAAATAAGGCATTTTTTTAATGAAACTTGCTGCTAAACAGTGATTTATTCGAAAAATATAAAGATTTAACAACTGTTTATAACAAAAAACATGTTAAAACAAAAAGAGCATCTAAAAATAGATGCTCTTTTGTGTTGAATGCTAATGATTTAGCAATATTTATCTTCTGCCTCCGTGGCCATGATGATCATCTCTGTCATGTCTATCGTCTCTATCGTGTCTGTCATGATGTTTTTTATCATGATGTTTGTGATCTCTGCGGTCATGACGATCATTGTAACCATATACAGGTCTTGGTTTATAAGGTCTTTGCGGCGCACCGTGATATCCTCTGTAATATTTTACTTTATGACGATCAAAATAGGTATAAGGAGTTCTACCGTGGTAATCTGTTAATACTACTTTGTAACCTCCGTACAAATCATAATTTCTGTATTGTCTTGGTAAATAAGTTGTTCTAACCCATTTTCCTCTTCCATAATAAATAAACTGTGAAGCACGAACATCATAATAAGCTTCAATATCTGGAAGATAATAATATTCCATTTCACTGTATCCTGCAGGACCCCAAGCTGGTGGAGCACCTATATTAACGTTTACCGATACTTGGGCTTGCGTGGCATTTGCAACCATTAGAAATAATCCGGCGATTGCTAATTTTATCGTTTTCATCTTTTTTTATTTTTTTAATGTTAATCTTGTTTAGGGATATTCATATACTGTGCCAAAAAATAAAAACAAGTGTTTTTGGTCGGATAAAAAAGTATTTTGACGAGCGTTTAAGCCTTTGTTTTCTGCGTAATAATTTGATTTAGAAGTGTTTTTGAAATTCTAAAAAAAAGAATAAAATTTTATTTTTTTTTGGAGAATAATACGAGGTCTATTTGCTTGGCTTGACTCAAAAAAAAAATATTTTAAAATGGATTGAATAGTTTTTTTAATATTAAAATTTTGATTTATAATTATTTATGATTTAAAACGAGAAAAAAACGTACAAATTCGTGTTTTTGTAAAAGCAAAACTGTTTTAGCAGTGTTCGAATTTTTGCAGTTCGAATTTTAAAATAGTGGCAGCCATGAGTTCAAAATTTTATCTATAATCGACAACTCTCGGTTTTGCCAGCTCAAAACTTTGAAGTCCGTAATCGGTTGTTTCGAATGTATTGGTTTTAAAAACATTGTCTCCTTGATATGGAATACTAGGATAATAGGATAAAGAAAGCTGAAAGGAACTGAAAACCAAGTAGTCATTACTAACTAGTAAACCCAAAGTAACTTTAGAATACGGTTTGCTTTTGGTCATAGCCACATTTGAACTTCCTAAAACGGCAATAGAATAATTAAAAAACGGATTGAGACGGAACCCCCATAGCGCGTGCGGAGAATAGGTTTGCGTCTGCAGCGATAAAACCGCTTTACTGGTTCCGTAAATAGCAGTGTTAAAACCGGCAATACCATTTTGTTCATTAATATTCAATTGATCTCCAATAATATTTTCTCGGTTCATTCCCAGAACCAACTTCGGATTTACGAATTGTCTAAGTTTCCAATTCCCAATCGTAAACAGTTTGGTAAAATAATTAGATTCTAACAGAAATGCCGTATCATAGGATTTAGATTGATGGAAGAAAGTACCCGCTTCAAAATTCATACTCAGAAAACCAAATTTATAGTAGTTTCCAAAAGAAAACTGTGCACCAACATACGGTCTCCAAAAAGTATTTTTGTATTGATAACCAAATGTAATTCCGTAGATTCTTCCGATGGGTACGTCTTCCGTTTGTCCGATTCTAAAAATATAACTGTCTTTAACGAATTTTCGGGTATTAAGTCCGATACCGCTCAAAATCAATTTTTCGCTTGAATAAAAATGGTTCGGATCGTATAGTTCACTAGGCGTTTCGCTGTAATTTACATTCAGGAATCGTCCTGTTACAATTAGATTTGTCCTTGCATTATTTTCATCTACAAACATCTTAAAAGAGCGGCCCGCCCAAACATCCTGCGAAGTATATTTGAAAGGCTGTTTGGAATAAGTTGTATCAGGCGCAGGGGCTTGAAGGGAATCTCTTCTAAAACTTTCGTCAATATAAAAACCGCCTGCCCATTTGGTAAGAGGAGAGTAAAAATCTCTTTCGATATCGACACTTTTGATATAATTGTTGTCAATATCATTTCTATAATGAAGAACTGTGCTGATGTAAGTGTTTTTTATATTCGGAATTGTATAGGTAGCTTCATTACCATTTCGGCCGTCATCAAAACGATTTGTAAAACGATATTCGAGCTGCTGTCCAGAACCGAAAAAGTCTTTCTCTTTAAAACCCAGTGAAATCTGACTGCTGGAAATCGAAAATCTCGGAATGGTACTCCAGGAATCTAAAACACGAATTGTAACGTCAACCGAATCACGGGCGGTGCCAACGGTTTTATTTGAAATTCGGACCGCCGTTACATAACGCTGTGCACGAATCAAACGTTCAGACTCTAATATTTTATAAGTGTCATACGGTGTATTTTTCTTAAAAAGCAACAGATTAAGAATCGCGATTCTCTTGGTCTTTAAGTGAAGTTTGTTTCCGGTTCTTTCTCCCCAATTTTTAGGCGCTTGTGTTGTGTCGGCTACAGAATGGCCAAACGGGTCTAAGGTTATAATATTAATATTTCTAATGATTTTTCCGTCGTAATGCGTAGAATCCAGCGGTACCAGAAGTTCTTGTTTCTTTTTAGGTTTTTTAGATCTAAAAAGTAATTTGTGCATTACCTGCGTAAATTTATTTTTCTTAGAGTAATTTTTAATTTTATTATAAATTTCAACACTGTCTTTTTTTGTTTTAGGTTCTTTTGCCTTGGGATCAACCTGTGCATATATACCTTGTAAACAAAAGGTTAAAAGAATGAAAAACAATATTTTTTTGTTTACAGACATGAAGTGCTAATAATTTAATGTATGAATTTAAGGAATTAATAGTAAGCTTTGAAAAAATTAACTTTGAGTTTTGACTCTGCGCATTCTCCAGGTAAATTTTCGCGGTACATGATTGCCCATCAAGTAGCCCCACGGTTCAAGAGATTCTATTCTTTCAAAAATAATTTTTAAGATGGCCAAAAGCGGAATGGCTAAAAACATTCCAGAAATTCCGGCAGCAGCACCTCCGACAATGATTCCGATAATAGAAACAAAAGCATTGATTTCTACTTTAGAATTAATGATCAACGGGACAAGTATATTGTTATCAATAAGCTGTACGACAAGATTAACTAAAAATATACTTAATATAATAGAACTTTCTCCTGTGCCCGTCAAAGAAGCAAAAAGTGTGATAACGCCCGCAATGGCAATTCCGATATAAGGAATCAAATTTAATATTCCAGTGATAAGCCCGAGAAGTATAAAATATTTGACACCAACGATATACAATCCTAATCCTGTAAGTACAGAAACGATAATCATTTCAAAAAGAAGGCTGACAATGTAATTGTTGATGGAAACCTTGATTTGGGATAAAATATTTTTTAATCGGTGGTGATTTTCTTTATGAACTAATTTGGCTAGAAAGAGTACAAAATGATCTTTATAAATTAAAAATAAAAAGGTATAAATAGGAATAATGGTCAAGTCTAACAAAAGATCTGAAATGGAGATAATTACAGAACCAATAGAAGCATTGCTGTTTTTAACAGAATCTTTGGTCACATTATCCAGATACTTTTTTTGTTCGCCGATGCTGATATGAAAATTTTCATTTACAAATTTGTGTATTTCAACTATAAAGGCGTTAATATTCTTTTTAACCGTATCAAAATCATTCGTAAATTCTTTGACCTGGTACGAAATGAAAACCAAAATACCAATTACAAAAGCAGCAAAAAGAAGTACACACATTCCCGCAGCGATGTGACGGGGAATTCTAAGTTTTACATTTAATAGCGTAAAAACCGGAAGCAGTAAAACGGCAAAAAGAAATGCCATAAGGACTGGAGTAATGATGTCTTTTCCGATACAAAAAATGAATCCGAAACAGAGTAATGTTACCAGAATAAAACAAATTTTTGCGTAAAGAGGCAGCGTAATGGATCGAGTCATATATTGAAGTTTAAAGCTGATTTTATAAAACAAATATTACACATTTATTGTGCTTTTCTGTTTTAGCTTTTCTTCAATACGTTATAAAATTCCCATTATGCTTTAATCAAAAAACTCTTTTTCTTCGTATTTAGTAGGGATAATAGAAATCCCTTTTTGAAGTAGTAAATTGTTAGGAAAGATAATCTTTTCGCCTTCTTTTGTTTTTAAACTTACGTGAAAGGTATTGATGTCTTCAATTTCGGCTTCGATCGGAAAATCTTTATCGTGAATTTTGATAGTGTCTCCAATTCGAAACGGAAAAGAAAAAAATAAAATCATTCCCGAAGTAACGTTGCTTAAAATTGACCACTGTGCAAACATGGCGACCCCAATAACTGTTGCGATAGAAGAAATGGTAATAAAAATATCTTGTGTTTCTACCCCCCAGATTACGATCAAAGTGGTGGTGACCAAGATATTCATCAAAATATTAATGTATTTGATTACTAGGTTGGTACGGTTTTCAAACAAATGACTTGTGGCTGCAAAACGCCTGACTAGTTTGGCAATTACCATTCGAAGTATAAACAATACTCCCAGAAGAATGATGGTTGCAAAAATCTCGCGGCTATACTCTTTAAAAGAAAACATAATAATTTTTTTTACACTAAAGTACTCAAATATTTATAAACTTTAGCTGTCGGAAGCCCCATAACATTGGTATAAGAGCCTTCTACTTTTGCAACTGCCATAAAACCAAACCATTCCTGAATTCCGTAAGCACCAGCTTTATCATAAGGTTTGTAGTTTTCTATATAATACCAAATTGCTTCGTCTGATAAATCATTAAAAGTAACTTGGGTTACATCATTGATAAGGGTAGAAGAGGAGCTGGTTTTAAAACAAACCGATGTAAAAACTTCGTGCGTAGTATTCGACATTGATTTGATCATAGCAAAAGCTTCGTCCGCATTTTTCGGTTTTCCTAACGCCCTGCCTTCATGCCAGACAATAGTATCGCTGGTTACGAGTATTTCGTTTTCTTTCAATTCACCTTCAAATGCATTTGCTTTCAGTTCTGCCAGGAAATCCGTTATGGCTGCAGCTTTTAATTCTGGCGGATAAATTTCTTCCACATCTTTTAAACGAATCTCAAAATCAAGATCCAGATCTTTAAAAAACTGCTGTCTGCGCGGTGAACCTGACGCTAAAATGATTTTGTATTTTTTTAATTTTTCTTTAAGCATTGTATTTGATATTTAAGGCGATTATCAAGATCGATAATATTCCGAAAAAAATAATAAGTTTTAAAATAGTGCTCAAATGCTTGAAATCTTTTTGCGATTTGGCACTGAATATTTTTACAATAAAATAGAGCAGCGGTGCCAGAACAAAAACAAATGCATAAAGTGTTACAATAAACAATTTATTTTGTACGAAATACTTATTGATATAAAGGGATAATAAAATAAGAGGAATTATAGAAAAAACTAAAACAATTTTTGCCGTCCTGCTGATTCCAATTGCAATTGGCAGTGTGTTTATTCCTTGATTATAATCGCCGTTTACATCTTCTATATCTTTAACGATTTCACGTATAAAATTAATCATAAAAGCAAACAAAGCATAATCGATCAAAATCGAAAATAAACTTGCCATTTGTGCTTGATTATCTGGAGTTGTGGCAGGAAATAAGTCAAAAACACCAATTATAATTACGCTTACCGCTAATAAAAGTGCGATTACAAAATTTCCCAAAATCATAATTTGCTTTAAGGTTGTTGTATAGAAATACAACAATGAAGCAATTAGAATAAATAACGAAGCAAACATTGGTCTCTGAATGATATTCGCCAAAAGAAAACCAATGGCAACACCAGAAATATTTAAACCAATGTAGATATTGTAAGCAGCAGTTTCGCTGATGCCTTTTCCGACTACAACATCGTTGGGCTTGTTAATACTGTCTGTTGCAACATCATAGATATTGTTAATGACATAACCCGCAGCAGCCAGTAAAACGGTGCTTAAAACCAATAAACCATACTGCCAATCGGCCAGCGCCAAAGGAACGTTCTGCTGTTTTAAAAAAGCATAACGAAAAAGAAGCTGCATAAAAGCCAGCATTAATAGATTTTGGTAACGTATTAGTTTAAGGTATTTCATTTTTTTTAGGTTCAAAGGGTCAGAAGGGCAGAGGGACTAAGGTTTTTTTTAGGTTGTGAGCTGCTAAGGTTCTAAGATTCTGAGTTTTTTGGTTTTGTTTTGAGTTTTATCAAAGCTGGACGAAATTTACGTCTCTAAACAAACCCAAAACAATCAGCTGTAAAACTTAATCGTATTTAGCATCAAAATATTCCATCCATTTTCCTTGTACTTTCATCACTTGTTCGATAACGTCTCTTACCGTACCGCGTCCGCCTTTTACGTGCGAAATGTAACGACAGATATTTTTAATCTCTGGACTAGCATCCTGCGGACAGGCAGGCAGCCCCACTAATTTCATAACATGAAAATCGGGAATATCGTCACCCATGTATAAAACACTTTCGGGATTAATATTGTAAAGTTCAGTATATTCTTTAAAGGTTTTTACCTTGTCATGAGTCCCTAAATGTATGTCTTTTACGCCTAGATTACTAAGACGAATACGAACACCTTCATTACTTCCGCCAGAAATAATACATACATTGTAACCGCTTTCTACTGCTGCTTTAAGTGCATAACCGTCACGAATATTCATCGTTCTCAGCATTTCGCCTTCATTGGTTACAAAAACAGAACTGTCTGTAAGTACGCCGTCAACATCAAAAATAAAGGTGTTGATCTCGTTCATTATTTCCTTATAACTTTTTGCCATTATCTTGAATAGATTGTGTTAGAATTTTATAAATATTTTTTTGATTTTCATTTTGTATAAAAGCCAAATGTGCGTCTGTAGTGATAGAATCGTGACGTTTGGCTGGGCCTGTCTGTGCATCGACCGGGTCTAAAGTTTTGATTTTATCGGCTGTTTCTTCGATCAAAGGTTTTAAAATATCAAATGGAACTTGATGATCCTCACAGATTTCCTGCCCGATCTGATACAAATGATTCGTGAAATTATTCACAAAAACCGCTGCCACGTGAAGAGCTTTTCGCTGTTCTGAATTTATAGCGAAAACGGAGTTTGAAATGCTTTTAGCAGCGGTTTCCAAAACTCTAAAATCAAATGTATTTTCAGCCTCCACACAGATTGGAATCACTGAAAAATCAATCTCTTTATTTTTAGAAAAAGTTTGCAGCGGATAAAAAACACCTCTGCGATTTTTGTCATCCAAAGTTTCAATTGAAGCCGTTCCCGAAGTATGAGCCACAAGTTGATTGTTAAAAGGCAATTGTGCCGAAACTTCTGCAATTGCGTTGTCTGTGACAGCAATAATATATAAATCGGACTCTTTTAAATCGGCAAAATCATCTATAATTTTATCAAATTCAATTACCGCACTTAGATTTTCTTTTTTTCTAGAAAAAACCTGAACAATTTCGACAGCTTCACTTTTCTTAAAAGCTTTTATCAAATGCTGTGCGACATTTCCGGAACCAATTATTGTTATCTGAATCATGAAAGCAAAATTAGCATATTTTTTTTAAGGAAAATGAAAGCAGTAAAAGTTTAGCCTTAGATAGTAAGGTTTAGAATGATGTCGATTAAAATAGATTTTGTTAAGATTTTAGAAATCAAAATTGATAATACATTCTAACTCTTTTAATCTGCGGTTAAAAATCGGCTTATTACTTTCTGTAATTTGTAAGTTTAAACTTCTATCGTTATCAATTCGTTTAAAAATGAGTGCTTCTTTTTGGTTTTTATTAACAAAAGTCTGCAACTGCTAATCAACATTTTTTAAGTACTTTTGTGCCACTTTATACAATGTAATCCCTAAGAAATGGATAAAAAAATATTCTCTTTTTTGTTTTCTACACGATTAATGGCCGTTCTTTTTTTAACATTCGCAATTGCAATGGGTGTTGGAACTTTTATCGAAAGTAAATACAATACCGATACAGCCAGAATTTTAATTTATAATACCTGGTGGTTTGAGGCGATAATGTTCATTTTTATGATCAATTTCTTTGGAAACATTAAGCGCTACCAATTATTAAAAAAAGAAAAATGGGCAACCCTTTTACTTCACTTATCTTTTGTTTTTATCCTTTTAGGAGCTTTTATTACAAGATACATCAGCTATGAAGGAATGATGCCGATTCGCGAAGGCGCGGCAGAAAATCAAATTTATTCAGACAAAACATTTTTAACCATTTTTGTTGATGGGGAATATAAAGGACAGCCGAGAAGAAGGGTTTTTGAAAAAAATCTTCTGTTATCGCCGATAACCAACAATAATTTTACAATTCCAGGAAAATTTGACGAGACTCCTTTTGAAGTTACCTATTCGAATTATATCATGGGAGCAAAAGAAGTGGTTAAAGAAAATCCAAACGGAACAATTTACTTGAAAATGGTAGAAGCTGGTTCGGGCGGAAGAGAAGAACATTACCTAAAAGAAGGTGAAGTTCAGAACATTCACAATGTTTTATTTGCTTTGAATAAACCGACGGACGGAGCAATTAATATCAATACAAAAGGAGATCAATATACTATCCAGACACCATTTGAAGGAGAATACATGCGAATGGCAGATAAAATGAAAGGTCCTGTAGTAAAAGATATTGTACAGCCTCTTGTCATGCGTTCGTTATACAGCATTGGCGATATTCGTATCGTTTTTCCGGATCCTGCCATGAAAGGAAGCATTACTTATGAATCTAATAATGATTTTAAAGCAAAATCTCATTTAGATGCTTTAGTAGTAAAAGTAAAAGCAGAAGGACAGGAGAAAGAAGTGATGCTGATGGGATCTAAAGGTCAGATTGGCGAAGCAAAAACGGTAAAAATTGGTAATCTGGAATATTCATTATTCTACGGAAGTAAAGCTTATGTTTTACCTTTTAAAGTAAGATTAAATGATTTTATTGCCGATAAATATCCAGGGACAGAAAAAAGCTATTCGGCTTTTAAAAGTAAAGTAACCGTTCAGGATTCTACAGAGACTTTTGATGCAGATATCTTTATGAATCACGTTTTAGATTATAAAGGATATCGTTTCTTTCAGTCTTCATTTGATCCAGATGAAAAAGGAACTGTGTTATCGGTAAATCATGATTTTTGGGGAACCAATATCACGTATTTTGGTTACTTTTTATTATACATAGGTCTAATGGCAATCATGTTTACGAAGCATTCTCGTTTTGGAGATTTGAAGAGTAAATTAGAAAAAATTCAAAAGAAAAAAGAAACGCTGATTACGATTTTTATTTTGATGATAAGCTTGAGTGGTTTTGCGCAGCAAACTCCTCATGTTCATTCTCACGATCATGATCACGCACATTCTACAGACCCGCACGATCATGCAAATCATGTTACTGCACCGCCAAGCAAAAAGCAATTAGATTCTTTATTGAATATTTATAAAGCGCCGGAATCTCACGCAGCAAAATTTGGACGCTTGATTATTCAGGATGCCGGCGGTAGAATGAAACCGATCAATACGTTTTCGTCTGAATTACTTCGAAAAGTGAGTCATAATGATACTTATAACGGAATGAATTCTGATCAGGTTTTCTTATCGATGACGCAATATGCTCAGGTTTGGATTCAAGTGCCGCTGATCTATATTAAATCTGGAAACGACAGTATTCGTAAAATAATCGGAATTGATTCAAAAGATAAATACGCTCCTTTTGTTAAATTCTTTGACGAACAGGGAAATTATAAATTATCTCCTTATTTAGATAATGCTTACAAAGCTGCAAATCCTAACAATTTTGAGAAGGATTTTGTAGAAACAGATAAAAAAGTAAACTTAATGGAATCTGCTTTGAGCGGTCGTATTTTAAAAATATTTCCAGTTCCTAATGATCCCGGAAACAAATGGGTTTCTTATTTAGAGCGCGAAAGTGCAGGTTTTAAAGGAATGGATTCTACTTACGTGAATTCAATCCTTCCGTTGTACTTTAGTGCATTAAACAATGGTTCTATTGAAAAAAACTTTAGTTCGGCAGATAATTTAGTTGAAAGCATCAATGGTTTTCAAAAGAAATTTGGAAGTAAAGTAAGACCGAGCGAGCAAAAAATTGATGCTGAAATTGCATACAATAAATATGATGTTTTCAAAGTATTGCCTTATTGGTACATAACAGCTTCAATATTAATGCTGATGTTTGTTATTGTCAATATCTTTTTTGAGAAAAAATGGCTTCGTATTACTATAAACGGTTTTCACATCATTGTTGGTTTATTATTTGTCATTCATACTCTAGGATTAATTGCACGTTGGTATATTTCGGGTCACGCTCCTTGGAGTAATGCTTATGAGGCTATTGTTTATGTAGCATGGTCAACGATGTTCTTTGGATTGGCTTTTGATAGAAAATCAAAATTAACTGTTGCTTCATCAGCTTTCGTAACAGCGATGATTTTAATGGCAGCTTACATGAACTGGATCGACCCAGAAATTGCAAACTTACAGCCGGTTCTTAATTCGTATTGGTTAATGATTCACGTTGCAGTAATTGTTGGAAGTTACGGCCCGACTGCATTAGGAATGATTCTAGGTTTTGTTGCTTTAGTATTGATTTTCTTTACAAATGAGAAAAACAAAGCAAAGATGGATTTACATATTAAAGAGATCAGTTATATAAACGAAATGGCTTTAACGATTGGTCTTATTATGCTCACGATTGGAAACTTCCTTGGAGGGCAATGGGCCAATGAAAGCTGGGGACGTTACTGGGGATGGGATCCAAAAGAGACTTGGGCTTTAATTTCGATTATGATTTACGCTTTTGTAATTCACGCCAGATTTGTTCCTGCATTAAGAGGAAAATGGTTCTTCAATTTAATGAGTATGTATGCCTTTATTTCGATCTTATTTACTTATTATGGGGTAAACTTCCATTTAGTTGGTCTGCACTCTTATGCAAGTGGAGAAGCACAATCATTAGACTGGGTTTACTATTGTTTTGCAGTAATTTCAATTATAGGTATAGTAACATATCCAAAGTACCATAAATATTATAAAACAAAAAAGGTTAAAAAATAATTATAGATTTTTAATTATTGATTCATATTTAAGGTTCAGCATTTTTTGCTGGACCTTTTTTTATTTACCGCCCCCCTTTAAATAAATAATCAGAGTTACAATAAAAATAAAAGACGTTAAAAATATAATATGACTCAAAACGGACAGCCAAAAAACTTTTGCTTTGGGTATTTTATTAAAGAATTGAATGTTGGTCCAGAAAATTAAAACAATATCAAATAGATATATCGAATTGATAACGGTTGAAATCTTAGAAGTTCCGTAGAAATAATAAAGCAGCGGAAATAAAAGTATAGAAAGGAAAAGTTTTTGAGAAGCTTTGAAAGTATTGAGAACAAAATATTCTACAAAATTGTAGCCTTGTTTTCTAAAGCAGACAGCAGTTCCTAATGTAAAAAGAGGGATAGTCGCAATTGTAACCCAGGCAAAATGAGTAGAAGCCCATTCATTAAATTTCCCCCAATCGATATTGTCATCATTAGTATTTACAAATAAATTGATGTTAAAATAGTGCCACAGGAAACCGTAGAGCGCACCCAAAACCATAACCAATGATAAAGGTTTAAAATGATTTACACGTTTTCCTTCTATAAACTCTCGGATAGAATGTCCTGGGCGCGTAAATAGTTGCTTTATAGAATAAGGAATTCCAGCGTCAAAATGTAATAAGCTATGCTGGATATCATGCCACAAGAAATGCCAGTTTATTTTGTGAGTTTCGGCAGTTTGACCGCAGTTATTGCAAAAGTTTCCGTGAAAAGAATGCTGGCAGTTTTTACAGATGATTTCCATATATACTGATTAAGAATTAGACTTTCGATTTAAAACCATTTGGATACATAATTGCCAAGAGCACACAAATCAGCAAAAAGTTGTATTCACAGCCATTTCTCCCGCCGCCCACAACAAACCAGCCTTCTGGAAAATGAACCATTATAATTCCCATTATCAAGATAAAAATAGTTACAAATCCAGCCAGTTTAATATACTTGTTTACAAGTAAAAGAATAGCGGCAATGATGTGCGATATTTTAATGAGCCAAGCTAAATAAAGCCCAAATGGAGCAAAACCAACTTGATTGAGATACAAATTGCCAAAATCATTTATTCCGTTATTAAAGATCCCAAAAACAGAATGGGTCAGAAGTATGATAGCGACTGCAATCCTTAATAGTAAATTCCCATTCATATTTATTTGCTTTTATTTAAATAAAAATACTAAAAAAACGCATATCAAAATATTTCGATATGCGTTTTAGATATTCTATTGTATTGATTTTTAAACTTTTCCTAAAGTATAAAGTTGTTCCATTGTCGGAGTCGGACTTCCGCCGGCAGGCTCAAGAGTAATTCCAAATGCTTCTGCAGAATCGGTTTGACTTACAGCAAAGATTTTTTGTGAATTTCCTTCAAAATTATCCAATAAACCAATACTTGTCGGTGTAAGCACCGGGCTCAGCTTTAAAGACCAAACCTGATATACCATTCCTTTTGGAGGCGTTGGCAGACCAGCAGCATCAATATAAGTTGTTTTGGTATCTTTGTTCCAATATACTTTTGCAAAAGAAGTTGGAGAAACAGCCTGTCCGCCAAGAGTTACGCCAGTATTTTTAATATCTCTTACAATAGTCAGGTTTTTCTCAGTTTCTTTATTTTGCTGCTCTAAATAAGCATAGTCACGCTGGATTTTATTTTTTTCATTTCCAACTGTAGAGATTGCCTCTTTGGTTTTTGTTAATTCTAATGTCTGATACCCCAAACCTAGTAATAATAAGACAGCTGCAGCCCAGCCCACATATTGTGACCAGTTTGATGCAGGTTTTATGTCGACTACTTTACTGTGTTTAAGTTCTAAACGAGCTTTAATCTTCTCAAAATTTGCCACAGAGTGAAAAGGAGAGAAGCTTGATGATAAAGCAATAATCGCTTTTTCGATCGAAATGATTTCCTGATCTACCTCTGGGTTATTTTTGGCAAGTTCAGCTATTTCTAGGTTTTCTTTTTCGCTTAATAAGCCGTAAACGTACAACTCTAGAATTCCTGATTCTATATATTCTTGTGCTTCCATTATATTTTTAAATAATTACGTAAATCGTTAATACAGTTTCTATTTTGTGTCTTAATAGTTCCCAGTGGCAGTGCCAATTCTTCTGAAGCTTCTTGCTGGGTATATCCTTTAAAGAATAACAAATTAATAATTTCGATACACTTTGGTTTAAGTTTCTTTACGAACTCCTGAATTCCAATCGCATCAAGTTTATTGCTTAATTTATTACTGTCATCTAACAGATTTACGAAATTATCTGAAGAAAGGTTTTTTTGGCTGTTATTAAAATCCTTAGATCTAAGCTTATCAATTGAGGTATTACGGGCTATATTAAGAATCCAGGTGTAAAATCTTCCCTTACTCTCATTATAAGAATCAATGTTTTTCCAGATTTTGACAAAAACATCTTGCAAAACATCTTCAGCTTCTTCTCGATTTTTGATTAAAACATGAATGACTGAAAACAAACTTTTAGAGTACATATCGTACAAATGTGTAAAAGCCTTTTCGTCTTTTTTATAAATTAAAACAAGCAGTTCTTCTTGACTCATAGATTTGGATTTTTAAAGTTTAAACAAAAATGTTAGACATAAATTGGTATCAGTTATAAAGGTAAATTATTTTTTTGTGATTTTTTTTATTTTTTTTTGTAGTCCGAACCCTAGGAAAATCAAGGGGTTTCAAAAAAAGATGTTTTTTTTTACATTTTTTTAAAACCAAAATAAATCCAATTACGTAAATGTTTTTATAAGAGCAAAATGAAAATCAGAGTATGCAGCTTAAAATGAAAATAATGCGAAGAAAACAAAACATTATTACAATTTTGATTGTTGGGCTCACAGCGGTTTTAGCTTTAACGATTAATAGTAAAGGTTATTTTAGAGGCGAACTGACTGATAACCATGAAATTAAAAACGATAAGTAAACTCTAAACGGTGTAGATATGAATTATTTAAAAATATTTGTTTTGCTTGTTTTTGCAGTATTATTTATAATAATCTATAAGAGTTGACAAAATAGAATAGTTCTTTAAATTTTTGAAATAGAAATAGTTGATGTTCTCGGACTTCCAAGCCGATGAATTTTTCAAGTGTCAAGAAAATATACAAACTAAAGTTTATACCATTACAAGCCATTAAGAAATATTTTGAGAGTTAGTTTGACACTAAGAGATAGCAGAAAAATTTCATTACAACCGAGACATCAACTATAATTTAAATATAGGATTCAAGGTGCGTTATACCATCTGGGTTTACTTTAATAATAAAAGGAAAGATTGCATAATAATTAATTCATGGTTTGATTTGTTTGTATGGGGGGAAGCCTAACGTCTGATTAACGTTAGGCTTCATTTTTTTATTTAACTTTTGATTAGCAAAATTTAAATTTATGTGAAATGATTTTTAGCTAATTTTATAAAAAATTACAAGATGAAAAAAATACTTTTTATACTATTTGGAGCAGCTTTGTTAAGCACTCAAGCCAATGCTCAAACGAGCAAAACGAAATCAGTTAAAACAGATAAAACCATGACAAAAGAAACCATTTATCAGTTTAAAGTAGAAGATTTATCAGGAGATACTTTTGATTTTGCTTCTCTTAAAGGAAAAAAAGTGATGATTGTAAATACGGCATCAAAATGCGGATTGACGCCTCAATACAAAGATTTAGAAGCTGTTTACAAAGAATATAAAGACAAAGGATTTGTAATTATTGGTTTTCCAGCTAACAATTTTGCTTCACAAGAACCTGGAACTGCTAAAGAAATCGAAACTTTCTGCCAGCAGAATTACGGTGTAACTTTCCCGATGATGAATAAAGTTTCTGTGAAAGGAAATGATATGTGCGAGGTGTATAAATTTTTAACTCAAAAATCTAAAAACGGACTGCAAGATTCTGAGGTTGAATGGAATTTTCAAAAATACTTAATCAACGAACAAGGAGAATTGGTAAAAGTAACCAAACCAAGAACATTGGTAACAGAGCCAGAAATTATTAACTGGATTAAGAGTTAATTGTAAAAGTATATAGTAAAAATATAAAATGCAGATAAGTTTTCTTATCTGCATTTTTTTTGTCCTTTCGGTAAACGAGAAATCTCACAAGGGATTCGACAACAATCAATTGACGGATTTTACTTTGCGGTTAAACCAATATCAGCTGCATAAAAACCAGATCAAGCCAATGATCAAATTTGTAGCCCACTTCTCGTACGGTTCCAGCAGTAACAAAACCAAATCTTTCGTGAAAAGCAATACTTCCAGCATTATCGGCGTCAATAGCGCCAATCATCACATGATATCCCTGTTCTTTTGCCAAGCGAATTAATTCGACTAATAATTTAGAACCAATTCCTTTTCCGGTTACATTATCCACTACATAGACAGAATGCTCTACAGTATATTGGTAGCCAATCTTTTCGCGAAACTGACCGTAACTACCAAAACCAACCACTTCGCCGTCTAAATCAGCTACAACAATTGGAAGTTTTTTTGCTGTTTTATCATCGAACCATTTTTTTTGCACCTCCAAAGTCTGGACTTCATAATTATAATTTGCCGTTGTATGAAGAATGGAATGATTTACAATTGATAAAATTGCTTCTAAATCATTCTCAGTTGCTGGTCGTAATAATATGTCCATGATATGTTATGCGTTATTTTGTATTTAGTTCAGACAAAAGTAAGTCTACATCTTTAGAATTCCAATCCATTTCTTTGGCAATCGCTTTGGCTTTTTTGGCATATTCTAAAGCCTTCTTTCGGTCTTTTATTTTGTTATAAAGTTTGGCTTCCAGTAAATTTCCGTCATAGGAATCATTTAATTCTAAGGAATGATTAACCCAGAAAATAGCTTTCTTTAAACTCTCAGTATCTTTAATGTGTTTGAAATAAGTATTTCCAATGTCTTTTAAAAAACCAGGATCATTCCAAACCAATTTTTCAGTGTCTTCCAGAGTCACTTTTTTGTAAAAATCCCATTTTTCTGTTCTTTCGGCTAAGGTAAGATCAAATTTAAAAACCAAAGAATCTGTTTTCTGTAAACGTATCGATTTCGCAACTTCTCTTTGTTTATAATAATTTACCGTGTCCAGATTATCAACCAGCGGACGAAGTAATTCGGTTACTATGCTTTCAATCTTTCTGTTAATTCTGTTTTGAGAAGCCACAGCAGCAAATTCTTTTTGATGATTTAAAACGTATTGAAATTCTCTCGATTTAATGTCTGTAACACCATTGGCAATAACACGCCAATTGGTTTCACTTACCAATTGTGCGTCCGATTGTGTATTTAGATAAGTATGAGTTGCCGGCGATAATTCTGTTCGGTCTTTTCCTTTTTTCAAAGTATTTAAATAAGTAAAATAGTTATCAGAATTGCTCGGATCTGCCAAAAACTCTTTTTCTAACGCAGGCAGCTGCATTTTCGGATTCAGTGCGTATTTTAATTCATTCAAAAAATCCCCTTTTTTCATTTCGCCTTTTAAGGCATACAAAAGCGTTTCATTACTGTCCAGAAATAAAAAAGTAGGCAGCGATTTGGTATTGAATTTATTCTTTAAAGCAATTCCCTCTTCTTTCTCAATATTTTTATAAGTAGAGATGTAATTTTTATTCAAAAAATCAATAACAGCGGGATCGCTCAAAACTTCACTTTTCATTAAATTACAATGTGGGCACCAATCTGCATACAGCATCACAAATACAGGTTTTCCTTCTTTTTTTGCAGTTTCTAAAGCCGCTTTATACGGAATATCAACAGGAATAAACTGATTTTGAGACGATACCGTTTGAAGAGTTATAGAAAAGAGAAGAATAAGTAAGAATCGCATTTTTATTATGGCTTTTATTAATAATTCGATTTTACAAAAATAGCTCCTTTTTCGAGAAAGAGACTTAATAAATTCCTAATTATAATTTAAATGAAGTGCTAAGTTTGTAACTTTGTATCTTAAGATTAAGAAAAATCTAAACAAAGATTTTCTTCACAAAAAGTAATACAAGATCAGAATGATTTACCCCAAAATAGCGCTTGCACAAAGCATTATCGAAATTTTATCAGCCAAAGGCATTACCAATATTATTATTTCTCCAGGGTCTAGAAATGCTCCTTTGACCATTGGCTTTGCACAAAATCCGAATTTTAAATGTTATAGTATTGCAGACGAACGCTGCGCTGCTTTTTTTGCTTTAGGAATTGCACAGCAGACCAAACAGCCAACGGCAGTTGTATGTACTTCTGGTTCGGCATTATTAAACTATTATCCGGCTTTGGCAGAAGCATTTTACAGCCAGATTCCGATGATCGTGATTTCTGCAGATCGTCCGCAGAGCAAAATAGATATTGGCGACGGACAAACCATTCGACAAGAAAATGTATTCTTAAATCATTCTGTTTTTAATGCTAATCTAACAGAGGATGCATCAGAAGAAAATGATTTAAAAATTAATCAGGCAATCGAGACAGCCATTCTTCAAAAAGGACCGGTTCACATCAATGCCCCTTTTGAAGAACCTTTGTACGAAACCACAGAAGAACTTTCGGTACAGCCAAAAATTACGCATTTTGAGAAAACGTTGTTTCCAAAAACAATCGAAAACAGTGATGAATTTGCTGCAATTTGGAACAAAGCAAAACGCAAACTGGTTTTAGTAGGGGTAAACGATACGCATATTCTGGATCAGAGTATAATTGATTCTTTGGCAGCAGATCCTTCAATTGTTGTGCTGACAGAAACCACTTCAAACCTGCATCATCCCAATTTTATCAGCAGCATTGATACTTTAATTACACCATTTGATGATGCTGCTTTTAAGGAGTTTAACCCAGAAATTTTGGTGACTTTTGGCGGTATGGTAGTTTCAAAAAGAATCAAAGGTTTTTTACGAAAATACAAACCAAAACAACACTGGCATATAGATACTTTGAGAGCCTACGATACTTTTGGCGCTTTGACCCAACATATTGTGATGGAGCCAAATGATTTCTTTACGGACTTGTTTTCAAAAACAAATTTTACTGCCAGCACTTATTTTAAAAATATAGAATCTGTTTACAGCGAACGAAAAACGAAGAAAAAAAACTATTTAAACAGAATTGAATTTTCTGATTTTAAAGTTTTCGAAAAAGTAATCGAATCGCTTCCCAAAAACAGCTTATTGCAGATCAGTAACAGCTCTGCAATTCGTTATGCACAATTAATTGATATTGACCCAACGATAGAGGTATTTTGCAACAGAGGCACAAGCGGTATCGACGGCAGTACATCTACAGCGGTCGGAGCGGCTGTCGGCGGCAACAAACAAACTGTTTTTATTACAGGAGACATCAGTTTCTTATACGACAGCAATGCGTTGTGGAATTCTTATATTCCAAAGAATTTTAAAATTGTTTTGGTAAATAATGGAGGAGGAGGGATCTTTAGAATTCTTCCGGGTCATGAAGAAAAACCTGTTTTCAATACTTATTTTGAAACCTCGCATCAATTAACGGCAGAGCACTTGGCCAAAATGTATCATTTTAATTATTATAAAGCTTTTGACGAAAAGAGTTTGAATGAGAATTTGAATGAAATGTACAGCCAGAATGAATTTCCGTCTATTTTAGAAATTTTTACGCCAACGGCAGAAAATGATAAAATTTTGAAGCAGTATTTTAAAGAACTGGTTTAGGACTTAAAAGTTTTATTAGACAAAAACATCCTTACATTCATTTTTAGTGCCTTTTTATATTATTTTTAAATGGGCAGTGTCTAAATATTGTAGTTTAGTAGTTTATCAAATTTTTTACATTTTACATGAAGATAAAGGTTATTATTGTTGATGATGAACTACATGCCCGCAGTTTTTTAAGGAAATTTTGCGAACGTTATTATAAAGAAACCATAGAAGTACTCGACGAATGCAATTCGGTTGCAGCAGCGGTTCGATCTATAAAAATCAATCAGCCCGATTTGGTTTTTTTAGACATTCAGATGCCGGATCAAAACGGATTCGAATTGCTGCAGTATTTTGATACCGTAAATTTTGAAATAATTTTTACAACCGCTCATAAAGAATTTGCCATTCAGGCAATTAGAAACAGCGCTTTGGATTATTTAGTAAAACCGATTAATGCTGAAGATTTTAAAGTGGCACTTTCTCGTTTTGAAACAAAAAAACATTCTAAAATTGACATTGACCGTTTTAAATTATTGACCGAAAATATTAATAATCAGTTTATTGATAAACAAAGAATCGTTTTTCCGACCAAAAACGGTTTTGAAGTTATTCAGGCCAATAGTATTATCTATTGTAAATCGGATGGTTCTTACACCAGTATTTTTACGATAGAAAACGAACATCTGATTACCAAAAGTTTAAAAGAGACTTCTGATATTTTGGTACTCCCGCAGTTTATCAGAGTTCATAAAAGTTTTTTGGTCAATCGAAATTACATTAAAGGTTTTAAATCGGAAGACTATGTTTTATTGATGACCAATGGAACAGAAGTGCCTGTTTCGGATAAATTTTTTACCAAGAAAAAATTAATAGATGCGATTACTAATTAAGTTTTGGCTCTTTTTTTGGTTTGCAAACAGTGTCACGGCACAATATTTTCCCTCAAAAAACTATTCAACCACAGACGGACTGCCCAATAATGCAGTTCGCTCTTTATTTCTAGATTCTAAGAATGTTTTATGGATTGGAACAGAAAACGGGGTTTCCAGAATGGAGAATGGCTCTTTTTTTAATATAAGCGAATCTGACGGTTTGGGACATAACAGCTGCTGGGATATTTCTCAAGACAGCAATGGCAATATGTGGTTTGCAAGTTATGGCGGAGGCGTTAGTAAATTTGACGGAAAAAAAATTACTGTTTTTACAACCAGAGACGGTTTATTGGCAGACAAAACCAGAAGAGTATTTCCGTACAAAAATAAAATGTATGTGGGTACAGAACAGGGCGTTTCTATAATTGACATTAATACAAACAAAGTTTTTACACCAAAAGTTCCCGATCATAAAGAAGATTTTATATCCAGATCATTTATTGAATATAAAGGAGAAGTATATTTTTCTACCATTTTTGAAGGATTATTTAAAATCGACGAATCAAAAGAAAAACCTGTTATTGTCCCTGTTTTACTTCATACAAAAAATTATGCTTTAGGGCTTTTTGGAACTACTTTGTATAGTGCTAATGAAGGGTTTATTAATAAATACGACATTGCAGATCTTTTAAAAAATAAAGTTTCTACGACTGTTTTTGGAAAATCAATGGTGTGGGAGTTTGCAAAAGATAAACGAAATACTGTTTTTGCGGCAGCCTGGGGAGTTTACACGCCAGATGGAGGTTTGTACCAGATTCTGAATGACAAAATGATCGATATTTCGGCTTTCTACGGTATCGACTCTAAAGTTTTACTGAATGTTGTTTATGATAAGTCGAAAGACATTTTGTATGTAGGTTCCAACGACAAAGGGATTTACCAAATACGTCTGGATAAAATGATCGATTTTAATTTGTTTGACAACAAAGCTATTATTGATTTTGAAAGTTTTGGTTCTCAAAAATACATTCTTCACAATAAGGGATTTACTATTTTAAACAAAGAAAATAATGTTTTAAAAACACTTTCCTGCGAAGACTTTAAAAATGTTGAGGAAGCGTATATTAGAAAAAAAACAAATATTTCGTCTAAACAAGGAATTGAATCCAGAGATTTTGAATTGAATTTTAATATTCCAGCCGACGAAATTGAGTTTTATGAAGTTGTAAAACATAAAAAATCTTTTTGGATTGGAAGTAATATCGGCATATTTGAAGTAAACATCGAAGGCAGGATCATTGCCTACATTCCAAAACACAGCTTAAAAATAGGATTTACCACAGATGGCAAATTTATTGAAACCATTACCTATGCCGGTACCAGAGTTTATGATGATTTGTATAATTTGAAATCGAAACATTATTCTAAATTCAAGAAAAATACACCCCAATACATTGTCAAAATACTAAATAACAGAGACAAAACATATCTTCTTTCTGTTTTTAACGGCTTGTATGTTTATTATAACAACGAATTTCAATCGTATTTGGCAGACGGAATCTGGAAAGAAAAGAAATTTAAACACATTACTACTAATAATAAAGGACAGCTTATTCTGGCCGCAGAATTTGGAAATGTTTTTATTGTTGATGATACTAAAAAATTTAAAATCCTAAAGACCATTTCTAAAAACGAATTGGCAGGAAATACGATTTTGTTTCTGGAAGCTTATCAAGATTATATTTTTATTGGTACAGAAATGGGAATCAATATTTATCAAAATGGAAAAATTAGATTGATAGATAAAGAGCAAGGACTCAAAGATGCCGCAGTTACAACGTCTCAAATTTTCGGAAACCAATTGTGGCTCGGAACAAAAAAAGGTTTTTATAAAATTGATCTCGAAAAAATCCTAAAAGATCAAATTACTGTTTCGTCTCTTAAAATCAGTAAGATCGAAATTAATGGAATCAGTATTGATAAATCAAATTATAAAGGATTCGAATACAACTCCAAAAGCATTAATTCTGATTACAAGCATAATTCTTTTTCGATCAATTTTATTCCGAAAGGACATCCCTTTCCTAATAAGCTGAAATTTAGATATCGTTTAAATACAACCGACAGATGGAGCCCTTACAGCGACAAAAATAATTTGTTTTTGTCTTATCTGCCATCCGGAAAATACCTTTTAGAAATTGAAGTGTACGACTCTAATGCAGGAAAATCTACTCTTTTCAAGTTAGTATATATAAACATTGCGCCGCCATTCTGGCTCACTTGGTGGTTTATTACGTTGAGCATTTTATTACTAATGATTCTGGCATATTATTTTATTGCTCAGAATAAAAAGAAAGCCAAAGAAAAAGCGCTTGCGCAAAAGCGTATTGCAGAAACAAAACTAGAAGCGCTGTTAAGTCAGATGAATCCGCATTTTACGTTTAATGCCATGAATGCCATTCAGCATTTTGTGATTAGTAATGATGTTGACAATTCGCTGCTTTACATTAGCAATTTTGCAAAACTGATGCGAAAAACATTAGAGAATTCCTCTAAACAAACCATTACAATCGAAGAAGAATTAGAATATTTGAGACTCTACATTTCGATAGAAAACATGCGTTTTGAAGACCGCATTGATTTCAAATTAGACATTGCTCCCGAAGTGGATCTCAGCTTTTATGAAATTCCGACCATGCTGCTCCAGCCTTTTGTCGAAAATGTATTTATGCATGCTTTTGATGAATCGCATCCTAATCCGACATTAATTATTTCTTTTCAGATTAGTGAAGAGCATATTTTAGAGTGCAGAATTATAGATAACGGTAAAGGTTTTACGACTGGAAATGCGCAGAAAACGCATCAATCCAAAGGGATTCAGTTAGCCCGCGAGCGTTTAGCTTTACTGCAGGAAACCATCGCTGATCCAATTATTATCAAGCAGACAAAAAACGAAGGAACCACGATTACCATTTTATTAATGGTTTAGCCTTTTAAAAAACTCTTACCCAAATACAGGTAAGAGTTTTTTTTATAACTCAGAAAGGTGGTTTCATTTGATAAAATAGGCATCAAATCAAATAAAAAAATTTGAGAGCAGTACTATTTCTATTTTGGATAAAAATTTCCAATTACAAATTAAATCAGACCAAATTATGCCAAATTTTTATTGCGAATACTGCGGAACAAAAAGTTCTAGTATATCAAGTTTAACGGCAAGCTCTTGCAGCCGTCACCCGCTGGGTGGAAACAGAGGAAAACACAAACTTTATGAAGGAAGTGAAAAATCTAAATACAATTGCAAGTACTGCGGTACATCCTCGTCGTCTTTATCGAGTTTAACGGGTAGTTCCTGCTCCAGACATCCAGAGGGATCAAATAAAGGGAAACATGCACCAGCTTTGTAGAATTAAAACATAAATATATGATAGATACAATAACTCATTATGGTGCAATTGTCGTAGTAATTGTGTGCTGGATTTTTGCAATTGGCAGCCCTCTTAAAGATACTACTAATTCTCCCGTTTGGAATTTAATTATTGCAAATGTCTCTTTTTGGTTTTACTTGTCTACTATTTACAGCGCTCATGAAGACCGTATAAGTCAAATTATTACTGGTGCTACTGCATTTTTATTGATTTGGTTTGCATGGATAAGATTTGAAGAGAAAGAAGAAAATGGAGATAGAGAATTTATCCAACAAGGAAAAAATTCAATAAATAGTGGAGTAAATCATCTAAAAGATGGTATTAGAAACAAAGTTAATGAAAAATCAGGTGATGGAATATTCGGAGCATTTTTAAATGGTATGATGGATGTAGCATCTGATAACATAGATACAAAAGTTTCCGGCTTTTTAGGACGCTTTAATTCGTCATACTATTTTCATCCAAAAAGAGGTACTATAGGTTTTCTAAGATCAACAATCATTATTGGAATTTTAGTAAGTATGTATTTTTTGTAGAAATATTGCACTGTAATATATTGAAATTTATAACCTTAAATCATTAAAATGATAGATAACAAAGAATTTGAAGAAGAGAATTTTAAAAATTCAAAAGATGAAGCAGAAAAGCTTCTTAATGATAAGAAAAAAGCAAAAAAGAAACTAGAGGATGCCTTTGAAAAAGCAAATAAAAATAAAGGAAAATTAGAAGAAGTTTGGAACTATCTACAGCTTTTCTTTTCAATTTCAAAAGATTATCTAAACGGGAGTTATAAAGAGATTCCAAAAGGTTCAATTATTGCAATAATGGGTTCTTTAGTTTATTTTTTAAGTCCGATTGATTTGATACCTGATTTCATTCCTGTAGTTGGTTTTCTAGACGATATTGCTGTTTTGGGATTAGTTTTTAAACAGGTCAAATCGGATTTAGATGATTATGAAGAATGGAAAAATAATCAATAATGCTGTTTATCTAAATAAAAACTTGTTAAATTTTAAAAATACAAATTTAATATAAGATAATTCTTTATTTTTGACTCAAATAAATTTAGTAACCAATATTTAAACTTATTATGAGCACAAGAGAAGAGTTAATTAAAAAGTATGAAGCAGATTTAAAAGACAAATGCGGTGTAACACCAGACATGGATTTATTGACAAAAGTAACAATTGGATGCGGGCCAGCTATTTATAATGCGGATGCTTCAACTGTAGCTTCTTCACAACAGTCTGAATTGGATACCGTAAAAAATAATTTTCTAATTAAAAAATTAGGCTTAAAAGACGGACCAGAATTAGACCAAGGAATTGAAGCCGTAATGGAAAAATACGGAAAATCGAATAAGCACAAGTACAGAGCAGTTGTATATTATCTATTGACAGTACACTTTAAAAAAGAAAGTATTTATAAATAATAAGATTTTGTAAAAGAAGAAAAGCGCCGTTAAGGCGCTTTTCTATTTGGAGTTAATTCTATTATCGAATCGGAATTGGAAAAACGGGTAAACTTGTATGTCCTAAGGCATCAACTGATTGTACTGCAAAAAAGTAATTGTCTTTAGAATACGGAATTTCAATCTGAGCATCTTTTGTGAAAAAAGTTTTTTCCCAATGTGAAGAAGCTGTTTCGCGCATTAAAACCTGATATCCAAGTGGCTGATTTCCTTCAGGAGCAGACCAGATTAACGTTGAAGAGTTAGAAAGCTTCTTTACTTCAATCCCCACATTTACAGGTGCTTTTGGCGACCAAGCTAAGTTGGCTAATGCTGCTAAATTGGCGCATGTATTTTTTCTTAAGTATTCAAAATCCATAAATTCAGGAAGATCGCCGTAGACAACATTGTTTTCGGTTCGTAAATCCTGATGCTGATGATCAAAGTTTTCATTCATTTCACACAAACGAACTGCTGTAAAGCCGTTTTGACTAAAAGGAGTATGATCGCCGCCGCGCAAAAAGCGATCGTTTCTATAAACCAATTTTACAGTAAGCTGGTCTACATACTGCTCTGTCACCGTTTTGATGTAACGTGCCAATAACCTAGACGGACTGTCGTTATCTCTATTGATTGATTTACGCATTTTAGCCTCTTCTTCGGTTTCTAAAAACGGAATGGTTTCACTAAACACACGCAGTTGTGTGTTATCACGTAGATTGGTGCCGCTGGACAAACTGTTTCCAATCATGTCATTGTTTAGCATGGCAACGATATTCCAGTTAGATGCTTTTGCCAATTCAGCCAAATGACGAGCGCCGTATAATCCTTGTTCTTCGCCCACAACCGCTACAAAAATAATCGTTGCCGGAAAAGATCTTTTACTCATAACCTTTGCCAATTCTATTACAGCAGCCACTCCAGAACCATCGTCATTTGCCCCAGGTGCTGTAGATTTTACATTCATTACATCAGAAACTCTGGAGTCCAAATGTCCGCTGATAATCAGTACACGGTTATCTGCAGGGTCTGTGCCTTTTAAAGTTGCCATAACATTCCCGAGCTGGCTGTCCACAGGAATTCTTTTGCCATCGGCTTTAATTGTAAAATAATCTATAGCAGCTGTTAATCTTCCTCCAGATTCTAAAGCCGCTTTATCAAACTCCGATTTTACCCATTGCTGTGCTGCTCCAATTCCTTTAGTTTTGCTTTTAGTATCGCTTAAAGTATGTCTTGTTCCAAAAGAAACTAGTTTATGTATTGTTGCTTCAAGGTTTTCTGTTTTGATTTCGCCGATCATTTTTCGTATTTCAGGATCTTCTGAAACTTGGGAAATCGAAAACTGATTAAAAAATAAACACAAAATAACGGTATAAAACAGGGTCTTTTTCATGAATCTGGAATTAATTATAGATTCTCAAATGTAAACAAAAAATAAACAGTCCATAAACAGTTTTTGATCCAAAATATTTTTTTACGATCTCATTTTCAAACTTCGTACCTTTGCTGCTGAAAAACTTAGATGCTGTGCATCTTAGAAACTAAAGAATATGCTTGAAATAGGAAAATACAATACACTAAAGATATTACGTGATACCAAAGTTGGTTTGTTTTTAGGAAACCCTGAGAAAGATCCAGAAGGGACTCACGATGTTTTACTGCCGAATAAATATGTGCCAAACGAATTTGAAATTGGCGAGGAACTTATCGTTTTTGTTTATTTAGATCACGAACAAAGACCCGTTGCGACAACTCTTGAACCGTATATATTCTTGAATGAATTTGCACTTTTACGTGTCAATTACATCAATAATGTTGGGGCTTTTATGGATTGGGGAATGGAAAAAGACATTCTGGTTCCGTTTAAGGAACAGGCCCGTCCGATGGAAAAAGGGAAACGTTATCTGGTGTATTTATACATGGATGAAAAAACGAATCGATTAGTGGCGTCTAGCAAAACCAATCAGTTTTTGAGTAACGACTCGCTGACGGTTGAAAAGGGAGAAGAAGTTGATTTGATCGTTTCTCATATCACAGATATGGGAATCAACGTAATTATAAACGAAAGACATAAAGGTCTTTTGTATAAAGACGAAGTTTATGACGACTCGATTCGTACCGGAGATAGAATGCGCGGCTTTATAAAAAGCATACGTCCTGATAATAAGATAGATGTGGCATTGCAAGAGCAAGGGGTTAATAGTATTGAGCCTAATGCAGATAAAATTTTAAGCGAGCTGAGAGCAAGCAGAGGATTTTTACGTCTAAATGATGATTCACATCCAGAAGACATTAAAACAGTCTTAAAAATGAGTAAAAAATCATTTAAGAAAGCGATCGGAGCATTATACAAAGAGAAACTGATTGAAATTAAGGAGGATGGAATTTATTTGGTTAAAGACAATTAGATAATTATTACTCTAGCAATCAATAATTCAAACTTATAATAACACGAAAGGCTGCTCATTACAAGCAGCCTTTCGGTTTTTATTCTAGTTTTAAAAAAAATTGTAATTAAAAAAAAACAGAAATAAAATAATTTCGAATCCTTCTCAGAATGATAGCCTTATGAATTTTAGAAATCATTCTAAAGCAGGTATGTCTTTTAAACAATTTGATGCATTCCTCTCAAAAGCAAAAAAGTAATTTCACGGCTGCTCCATTGGTTGTAAAAATAACTTTTAGAAAGTGTGAATTAGTATATTCCTTTTCGCAATCAACTTGATACTAATTAAAAATACTATTCTAACATTTAACCTTAGGTGTTACTATTTCTTTCTTGAAGTCTTGACAAATACATAAATCATTTGCCCATTGTTTTGTGGTTTATTAAACAAAACCGAAAAAATATGAGCGACAAATTTTTTAAATTTTCTCAAAAAAATCGTTTTTTAGGTTAATAAATCAGTGAAAGAAAATCAATCTTAAATCGATGAAACAAAATGTATCTCATTGATTTCTAGGTTGTAAAATTACTCATTATATTTTAAAACGAATGTTAAAAAATGTTATTTTTTGTAGGTAAATACCAATTGTTAACATACAAAGATTTTTTCAGAAAGACTTCGCATAATTTAAGTAGGTAAAATTGTAAAAATGCCTTATTTTTACGCTTAAATTTAATAAAACAAAAAATTAAAATGGATTGGATTACAGCCAGAGAATTTGAAGATATAACGTATAAAAAATGTAATGGAGTTGCCCGCATTGCTTTTAACAGACCAAATGTTAGAAATGCGTTTCGTCCTAAAACAACTTCAGAATTGTATCAGGCCTTTTATGACGCACAAGAAGATACTTCAATCGGAGTAGTATTGCTTTCTGCAGAAGGTCCTTCAACAAAAGACGGAGTATATTCTTTTTGCAGCGGAGGCGATCAAAACGCCCGTGGTCATCAAGGGTATGTTGGCGAGGACGGCCAGCACCGTTTAAATATACTAGAAGTACAGCGTTTAATTCGATTTATGCCTAAAGTTGTCATTGCAGTGGTTCCAGGCTGGGCTGTTGGCGGCGGACACAGTTTGCATGTGGTTTGCGACATGACGCTTGCAAGTAAAGAACACGCAATTTTTAAGCAGACAGATGCCGATGTAACAAGCTTTGACGGCGGTTACGGATCTGCTTATTTAGCCAAAATGGTTGGTCAGAAAAAAGCGCGCGAAATCTTCTTTTTAGGTCGTAATTATTCTGCTCAGGAAGCGTTTGAAATGGGAATGGTAAACGCCGTAATTCCGCACGACGAATTAGAAGCTACAGCTTATGAATGGGCACAGGAAATTCTTCAAAAATCGCCGACTTCTATAAAAATGCTGAAATTTGCCATGAACCTGACCGACGACGGAATGGTTGGACAACAGGTTTTTGCTGGAGAAGCAACCCGTTTAGCGTACATGACAGAAGAAGCAAAAGAAGGAAGAAATGCTTTCTTAGAAAAAAGAAAACCAAACTTCGGCGAGAATAAATGGCTGCCTTAAATAATTGTAGATTTCTGATTTTAGATTTTAGATTTTTCAGTCTATTTTTTAATCAGAGATAATAATCTAAAATCTACATTCTAAAATTTAAAATAATAATATGAAACATTGGATAGAAGCCGCAAGACTGCGCACATTACCTTTATCAGTTTCTGGAATCATTGTCGGCAGTATATATGCCTTATCAAATCCAACAGAAACCATCAATACGCCAACAGAAGTATTCAGCTGGAAAGTTTTTGGTTTCGCGCTTTTAACCACTTTAGGATTACAGGTTTTATCAAACTTTGCAAATGATTATGGAGATGGGGTAAAAGGCACAGACAACAGTGATCGAATAGGGCCGAAGCGCGCTATTCAAAGTGGTGTCATAACACCGCAAGCCATGAAAAAAGCAATTATTATAACGTCGCTTTTAACACTTTTGTCGTCTATAATCTTAATTTATTTCGCCTTTGGCAAAGATAATTTTGGTTATTCAATCTTTTTCTTACTGCTGGGAATCGCAGCAATTGCTTCTGCTATTCGATATACAGTAGGTAATAGTGCATACGGATATAGAGGTTTTGGAGATATCTTTGTTTTCATTTTCTTCGGTCTTGTAAGTACATTGGGCGTAAACTTTTTGTACGCCAAAGAAGTTGATCCGCTTTTAATACTTCCTGCAGTTTCAATTGGTTTATTGAGTGTAGGGGTTTTAAATCTTAACAATATGCGCGATCAGGAATCTGATAAAAAAGCAGGAAAAAATACCATTGTTGTACAGATTGGGGCTCAAAAAGCTAAAATTTACCATTCTACATTAATCGTTACAGCCATGATAGCCGTAATTGTCTTCGCAGTGTTAAGCGGCTACAATTTTGATCAATACTTGTTTTTATTGGCTTACATACCTTTAACCAAACATTTAATTACGGTTTATAAAAACCAAGACCCAAAGCTGTTAGATCCAGAATTAAAAAAGCTGGCACTAAGCACCTTTTTACTTTCAATATTACTTACAGTATGTATGATTTCGTTGATTTCAGACATCATTGTAAACCTCTTTTTAGGAGGCAGATAAACCAGGTTCAACCTAAAATTTAATAAAAATGAAAATCACATTTTACGGACACGCTTCTCTAGGTATCGAAGTTGGAGGAAAACACATACTTGTTGACCCATTCATCACAGGAAACCCGCAAGCAGCAGCTATAGACATTACGACTTTAAAAGCCGATTATATTTTACTGACACACGCACATGGCGACCACGTTTTAGACGCAGAGGCTATTGCAAAACGCACCAATGCAACGATAGTATCCAATGCAGAAATTGCAAGCTATTATGCAAAATTAGGTCTGGAGGCTCACCCTATGAACCACGGCGGCAGCTGGAACTTTGATTTCGGAAAAGTAAAATATGTCAACGCAATTCATTCCAGCTGTTTTCCTGACGGCGCATACGGCGGAAATCCTGGAGGTTTTGTAATTGAGGGAGAACATAAAAATATTTATATTGCAGGAGATACCGCATTGACTTACGACATGAAATTGATTCCGCTTCGTACCAAATTGGACTTAGCAATTCTTCCAATCGGAAATAATTTTACAATGGATGTTGAAGATGCTATTATTGCTTCTGATTTTGTTGAATGCGATAAAATTCTAGGCTATCATTTCGATACGTTTGGTTATATTAAAATCGATCACGCAGATTCTATTCGTAAATTTTTCGATAAAGGAAAAGATTTAATGCTTTTAGAAATTGGCGAATCTATTGAGTTATAATATCTTCAAAATACTGGATATAAGGAGCTAATCCCGCTATCCGCTGTATCTTTTGTGTTCTCGTAGAAAAAACGAGAACACAAAAGGATGCCGCTTCTATCGGGGCTAAAACAGACATTTTCATAAGAAGATTCTTTGGCATAATCTGTGTTAGCAGAATTTATAATTTTTAAAAGAACGAACTCATTCATTTTAATCTGTTTCATCAGTGGTCAATAAAATATCAAGATACGGCATTTATAAATTAAATATCTTATTCTTATTATCGTTAGTCTCCTTTAATTCCTTTGCTCAAAAAGACGGATATTGGGATAAAGAGCGTGCAACAACCAAAGAAATTATGGTACCGGCAGGAGACCGTATTTCAGTTTCAACAGAAGATCTTCCTGTAGGAACAACAGAAATTGTCTATAGAATTACCTTATTAGACAAAAATCAAGAAATGACCAACAGTTTGGTATCTGTATTAAAAGCAATTCCAGATCCTTACGGAATTGGAAAAGGATCTGCAGGAGCCGTGTTTTTAATGTCTAAAATTTCAGGTGACGACAAATGCACTTATTCTATATTTACTTCAAACGAGAATGCTAAAAAATATGTCGCCGACGGAAAAATTGACAATGCTTGTTATTCGCAGTCAGAACCTGTCAGCAAAGACGCAAAAAGATTGTCACTGGATAAATCTTCTTGTTTAAAACCCGATACTGCGACCATCTGGTTTGGTTTTGAAAGTAAAAATTGGTTTTTAAGCCAGAAAGTAGTTTTAGAAGTAGTTCCCTGGGTTGATATAAAGCTGAACCGCGGCTGGAATCAAGATAATAAAAACGAGATTATCAGTTTGTGTAAAACTTCTACAATGGCCCAAAAAATGGCCAATTCTGACGATTTTTGCGTTTGTATTTTAAACAAAATCATCAAACAGTATCGCTATGATGAATTTCAAAAACTGCTTGCGGTAGAAAAAACAAAAGTTTACAAAGACTTCGGAAATGAATGTTACAAAGACAGTGATATTTCTAAGAATGTATTCAATGATTTAAGAACTCAAGCGGCTACTTTAATCAATCTCCAAAAATATAACGAAGCCATTCCGAAACTAAACACCATTGTAAACGAAGGAAAAGCAACAGCCTTAGACTACAGTTCGCTGGGATATTGTTACATTTTGACTAAGCAATTTGGAAAGGCTTTAAAAGCACTGCAAGACGGCGAAAAATTGGACGACACAGAATTACTGATTAAACTTAATTTAGCACATACTTATTTAATAACCGATGATTACAGTACCGCTAAAACATTATACAAAAAGTATCAAAATCAAAACGTTACAGACAGTTTAAGTTGGACTGAAAAAACAAAAGCCGATTTTGAGACATTCAAGAAAGCAGGACTGCCATCAAAAGACTTTGAAAAAATAGTAAAGCTCTTCAATTAAAAAAGATTTAACCATATAAGTTATATAAAGTCATTTTAGCTGAACTGAATCGATTAATACGACTTATAGTAATTAATAAAAAATAACCATATCAATTGTGTAAGTTTAGATCTGACTTAAATTCACTTATATGGTTTCCTTTAAAAAAAAAAGAATAGTGAAAGCTTCTTATTATAAATATCTTCTGGATTTCAAACGTCCATCAGGAACTTCTCGCGGCGTAATGACCGAAAAAGAAACCTGGTTTATTGTCCTTGAAGAAAATGGCAAAAAAGGTATCGGAGAATGCGGTATTCTGCGTGGTTTAAGCGCCGACGACCGTGATGATTACGAGCAAAAACTACAGTGGGCTTGTGACAACATCCATTTGGGAGAAGAAAAACTTTGGGAGGAATTATTAGAATTTCCTTCAATTCAGTTCGGCATCGAAATGGCATTTTTATCTTTAAAAAGTGATGATCCTCATATTTTATTTCCTTCAGATTTCACTCAAAATTTAAAATCTATTACCATAAACGGGTTAGTTTGGATGGGCGAATCTTCGTTTATGAAAGAGCAGATCGAAGAAAAATTAGCCTCTGGATTTAATTGTATCAAGCTTAAAATTGGAGCAATCGATTTTGAGAAAGAGATGGAATTACTTCGTTTTATCAGAAGTCATTTTAGTGCCAGTCAGATCGAAATTCGTGTAGATGCCAATGGCGCTTTTTCTTCATCAGAAGCTTTAGATAAACTACAGCAGTTACATCAATTTGAGCTTCATAGCATCGAACAGCCAATCAAAAAAGGACAGCTTACAGAAATGGCAGCTTTATGCAAAAACACTCCTTTTTCTATTGCTTTGGACGAAGAGCTAATTGGCGTTTTTTCGTTTGCAGATAAAGAGCAATTATTAAAAGAAATCAAACCGCAGTATATTATTTTAAAGCCTAGTTTCGTCGGTGGTTTTAGAGGAACACAAGAATGGATTTCTTTAGCAGAAAAATACAATATTGGCTGGTGGATTACCTCGGCATTAGAAAGCAACATCGGACTCAATGCAATTGCGCAATGGACGTTTCTTCAAAATTCAAAAATGCCCCAAGGATTAGGAACAGGTGCACTTTATACCAATAATATAGATTGCCCTTTAGAAGTTCATAACGGCCAGCTTTGGTACAATACTTCTAAAAAGTGGGATAAAGTTTTATAGAAACAAAAGAGCAGAGATTTAGAGCTGCTAAGATAATAAGGTGCAAAAAAACAAGAAACAATTATCATTTTTCTTTGCACCTTTTTACTTCAGAAACGTAAAGCCTCAGAACCTAAGAACCTCAAAAGCTTAGAATCTCAGAACCTTAGAGCCTCAGCACCTTAAAAAATCACTCTTTCCCTCCCAGAAGATTTTCCTGCCAGTCTTTCAATTCCTGCCATTTTCCTTGATAGGCAAATAAAGCTTGTTTTGCCCAAGTACTCGGATTATGAATAGCATAATTTTCACCGCCAGCATCCAAAATTGATTGTAATTTTTCTGTTGAAGCCTCAGAAAGCGCCCGCCAGCTCGTGATTCCGTCACTGTTTAACAACGCTTCAATTTTTGGTCCGATTCCTTCCACAATTTTAAGATCGTTTTCTTTAATTTTTTTACCCAAAGCATTTTGAGCCAACTCACTGTCAAACAGAATCAAAGGCGCTGTTGCCGCAAAAGATTGTGGGGTTTCTTTAGGTTTTGCAGCCAGATCAGCTTCAAGAGTTGCTATTCTGGTATTTAAGTTTTTAGTATGTGCTTTGCAAGCATCAAGATCGGCCTGAAGAGATGCCGCAAGGGAATGGTCTGTTTTAGAATTCATTTTTCCAAGTAAGTAGCCCAATATGCCGCATATTAGCCCTACTATTACAGGTATTATGATACAAGGTATATTCATGATATATTTTTTATTTAATTGTAATTACAGTTCGTCTGTTTGAAGCTTTTCCATCAGCCGTATTATTATCTCCGATTGGTTCATCAGGACCTTTTGACTGCGTTTCAATTCGTGCTGGATCTATGCCTTTTTTAGTGAGATAGTTTTTTGAAAATTCAGCTCTCTTTTGCCCTAAAACAATATTAGCATCCCGATTTCCGACATTATCAGAATAGCCAACTATCAACACAACCGCTTCTTTTACATGCTCTGTATATTTTGCAATGTCGCTGACTTTTTGTTTTTCTAAGTCACTCAACGTTTCACTTGATTTGTTTGTACCAAAATGAAGAATGAGGGGATCTCCATTTATTTTTTCTTTTAAAGAAGTCCATTCGTCAGCAGACGGTGACGCAGCTGCATCAGCAAAAGCATACGCTGCAGGGCCAAGGAGTGTATCAGCATGACTCTTCCAATTAGTAACAATTTCTCCTTTTATATCAAATTGATTTTCAGATAATCCGCTGGAAACAAAGAAATTTCTAATGTCATTTGCCCTTGCTAAAGCAAGGTTTTCAAAACTGGTCGAATTGGTTTCGTCAGATGTGGCATAACCCGTAATGGTTACTTTCTGTTTAAGATCGGCTGTCAAAAATGCTTTTAGTTTTTCGATTCCAATTGTTAAAGAATCACTTACGGGCATAATGAGCCTTGCACTGTTTTTAAGGAACTTGAGATTGTCATTAGTTTGATATTCAATTCCTGGACCATTTAACACAAACGGAACAAAATTGGGCTCTTCAACGGTCGCTTCGGCCGTATTTGGAGTATCATCCGCTGGTATTTTACTACAGCAATCACAGCAAAATTTCGCATACAAAAAAGTACCTAAAATTATGGTTACCGCAATGCCTAATAGATAAAGTGCTTTTTTAGACATAGATGATGAAATTAAGATTCTATCAAATTTAACGAAAAAAATAATACGTAACCTGTTAATAATCAGATAATTTAATGTTTTGTATTTGAATGAGGAGCTGCTGCTTTTTTTTATATTTTATCTAATGAACTTTTTATGAGAGCATTAAATTAAGTAACTTGCATCTTAAAAAAACTGCATCAAAATGATCGAAATAGAAAGAAAGTTTCTGGTAAAATCGAATGATTTTAAAGAACAGGCTTTTACTCATAATAAAATTGCCCAAGGTTACCTCAGTTCTGTTCCCGAACGTACTGTAAGAGTTCGCATTAAGGGAGAAAGAGGGTTTATAACCATAAAAGGAATAAGCCAGCAGAGCGGTATGTCGCGTTTTGAATGGGAAAATGAAATTCCGCTTGACGAGGCTGTGGAACTTTTGAAACTTTGTGAAAAAGGAAAAATTGAAAAAACACGTTATGAAATTAAAGCTGGAAATCATGTTTATGAAGTAGATGAATTCTACGGCGAAAATGAAGGTTTGACAATGGCAGAAATCGAATTGAATTCTGAAAGTGAAGCATTTGAAAAACCAGATTGGCTGGGAGAGGAAGTAACAAATGATGAAAGATTCTACAATGCTTACCTGAGCAAAAAACCTTATAAAGACTGGTAAAAATAATAAAATGACTGTATCCCAATACGATCTTGTAATCGTAGGAGGAGGCCCAATTGGTCTTGCCTGCGCAATAGAAGCAAAAAAAAAGAGTCTTAAATATTTGATTATAGAAAAAGGAGCAATTGTAAATTCGATTTTCAATTATCCTTTGTACATGACGTTTTTCTCAACAGCAGAAAGATTAGAAATCGGTGATATTCCCTTTAATTGTTTGGCCCCGAAACCCGGGCGTCAGGAAGCTTTGGAGTACTATAGAAACATTCATCGTTATTTTAAATTCAACATTAATTTGTTTGAAAAAGTAATTGATATACAAAAAGTTACTTCAAAATCTTTTAAAATCACAACCGACAAAACACAATACGAAGCGGTAAATGTTATCATTGCAACGGGTTTTTATGATATTCCGATTGAAATGAATATTTCAGGTGAAGAACTGCCTAAAGTTCGTCACTATTATAAAGAAGCACATGAATATGCCTTCAGAAAAATTCTAGTTGTGGGAGCCAATAATTCTTCTGTAGATGCAGCTTTAGAATGCTGGCGAAAAGGAGCGGAGGTGACTATGGTTATTCGCAAAAACGAAATCAACAGTCGTGTAAAATATTGGGTAAAACCCGATATTGAAAACCGTATTGCAGAAGGAAGTATCACTGCTTATTTTGAATCTAATATTACAGCAATTAGAGAAAATGAGGTAGAAATTGAAACGCCAAACGGAAAAATAACAATACAAAATGACTTTGTTTTGGCTCTAACAGGTTATAAACCCGATTTGGCATTTTTAGAAAAAGCAGGAATCAAACTTTCTCCAGACGAATTAAAAATTCCTGTTTACAATCCGGAAACGATGGAAACCAATGTAGAAGGCTTATTTCTTGCAGGTGTTGTCTGTGGCGGCATGCAGACGCATAAATGGTTTATAGAAAATTCTAGAATTCATGCTAATAATATTATAGATCACATTTCTTCTAAATAAGAGTTTGCCGCGAATTTCACCAATTTTCACTAATTCTTTTTATAATAAATTCGTGTCTATTTGTGTAATTCGCGGCAAAAAAATAAAATTTCTTGGCTGAAAATTAAGAACTGCAAGAAAGCATAGAACAACCCACTTTGGTTCTCGCCCAATCGGGACGTTTTGCAAACCATTTTTCAGATTCAGGCTGTTCGTCGTATGGTTTCTTCAACAGCTCGAATAATTCCTCAATTATAGAATAATCGCCTTTATCAGCAGCATCAATCGATAATTGCGCCATATAATTGCGTAAAACATATTTTGGATTAACCTGATTCATTTTAGCTGCTCGCTCTTCATCAGAAAGTGTTTCAGACTGCAGTCTTTTTAAATAAACCGAAAACCACTTTTGCCAAGCTGACAAGGTGTTTTCTTTAATTTCTTCTGGTTTATAAAACGAATATTCAATCTTTTCGAAAGCCATTTCAACTGAATCATCCTTTTTAATCTGGCTTAAATTTCTAAAGAATATTGTCATGTCAGTTTCTGATAACTGTAAAATTTCTTCAATTCCTTGAATAATTTTACCATCAATTTCACTTGAAGTAAAAATCCCTAATTTACTTAAAAACATATTTTTATAATTTTCTTCAAAATCATTTATAAAGGATTCTAAGATTTTTTCTAAAGGTTCAGCTTCATTAATTAAAGGATAAAGCGCATTGGCCAATTGGTATAAATTCCACTGGGCAACTTGAGGCTGATTCCCAAAACGGTATCTTTTATTTTGATTGTCTGTTGTATTCGGTGTCCAGTCCGGATCATAATTTTCCAGCCAGCCATAAGGGCCGTAATCGATGGTGATGCCGTGAATAGACATATTATCTGTATTCATTACACCATGAACAAAACCAACACGCTGCCAGTGTAAAATCATTTCGCGTGTTTTATCGGCTACTGCTTTGAAGAACTGAATGTATTGTTCTTTTGGATCTCCTTTAATCTCAGGATAATAGTTTTGGATCGTGAATTCAACCAGATTTTTTAAGTTTCTCAACTCATTTCTGGCGCTCAGCATTTCAAAACTTCCAAAACGAATGAAAGAAGGAGCTACACGGCAAACAATAGCGCCTTTTTCGTATGCAGGATTTCCGTTATACAAAACATCGCGTAAAACCTGATCGCCAGACAGCATTAAAGAAAGTGATCGGGTAGTGGGAACACCCAAATAATGCATTGCTTCTGCACATAGATATTCTCTTATAGAAGATCGTAAAACAGCCAAACCGTCTGCCGTTCTCGAATAGGGAGTTTTTCCAGCACCTTTTAACTGCAGCATAAAAAACGCATTGTCGTGTTCAACCTCGGTAAAATTGATCGCGCGGCCGTCTCCTAACTGTCCAGCCCAGTTTCCGAATTGATGTCCGGCGTAGCACATCGCAAACGGACGTGTTTCAGGAAGAATTTCATTTCCTGAAAAAACATTTAAAAATGCTTCTGACTGTATTTCATCTTTTGAAATTCCGACCATTGCTGCAACCTCTTCTGAGGCATGAATGAGTTTAGGAGCCGAAGGTTTGGTTGGATCTACATATGAAAATACGGTGTTTTTGACTTGACGAATTTCATTTGTCAAATCTGGATCCGCGGGCATTTCGGCAGTAAATCGATTGTTTATTTTTAGATTTTTCATATTGTTTTTTTATTTTTTTTTTCGCCGCAGATTTTAATGATTATAAATAATTTCTATTTTCTCTCGCAGATTCGGCAGAATTAAGAGATTTTTAAAATCTATTTATTTGTGTAATCTATGGTTGAAAAAATTATCTGTGTTATCTGCAAAATCTGCGAGACCTTTTTTACACAAATTAAACAGATTTAGAAGATTTTTAAAAATCCGTTTAATCTGTGTAATCTGCGGCTGAAAAATTTACTCGATCAAATGGTCAGCGTACATTTTTTTTAGTTTTTGAATTTTCGGATCAATTACCACTTGGCAATAACCCGCGTCCTGATTTTCATTGTAATAATTTTGATGCTGTTCCTCGGCTTGGTAAAACACTTCAAAAGGTTTTAACTGCGTAACGATAGGATCTGCATAAGCCGGCTGTACTTCATTAAAAACTTGCTCGGCAATTTCTTTTTGTTCTTCATCATGATACAAAACAATAGAACGGTACTGCGTTCCGTTGTCGCCGCCCTGACGATTTAAAGTTGTTGGGTCATGACTTGTCATGAAAATAAAAATTAAGTCATGATATGAAATTATGTCAGGATTAAAAGTAACCTGAACAACTTCGGCATGACCCGTTCTTCCTGTACACACTTCTCGATAGGGAGGATTTTTAATAAATCCGCCGGCAAAACCAGATCTTATCGATTCTATTCCTTTCAAACGCTGTATTACAGCTTCTATGCACCAAAAACATCCACCACCAAATGTGGCCGCAGATAAATTTTCCATAAATGATATTTTGTTTTAAGTTAATGCCTATTAATCCGATAGAATATTGTGATAATTTATTAAAAAAAAGTTCTTTTGACTAAAGATATTAATCGGTATTGTAATGTTTGAAGTTTACTATTGATAAATTCGCAATATTGTAAAAAAGCGATATATTTGCAGTCAAACATAAGGCACAACTAATGAACAGCAAAAATAATACCATCACCTTAGAAACGTACTTTCAGCAATTTAGACAGAATATTGTTGGTGTAAATCAAGAATTTGACTCGCCTTATGGCAGAAAATCAATTGTTTATACAGATTGGACTGCCAGTGGCAGATTATATCGTCCGATTGAAGAAAAGTTACTAAATCAGTTTGGGCCGTTTGTGGCAAATACCCATACAGAAACTACTGTATCTGGTACTGCTATGACCAAAGCATACCATCATGCCAGAATGATCATTAAGCGTCATACCAATGCAAACAGCGATGATGTTTTGATTACAGACGGAACCGGAATGACAGGTGTTATTAATAAGTTTCAGCGTATTCTTGGCTTAAAGATTCCTGAAAATTTAAAAAGTTTTACAAATATTCCAGCAGAAAAAAAACCGATCGTTTTTATTTCGCACATGGAGCATCACTCTAATCAAACTTCTTGGCTGGAGACTATTGCTGATGTGGAGATTATTCCCTCTTGCGAAAAGGGACTTTTTAATCTAGAAAACTTAGAAGTATTATTACAAAAATACAATGATAGAACTATAAAAATTGCTTCGATTACGGCTTGTTCCAATGTTACTGGCTTGAGAACTCCATTTCATGAAGCTGCAAAATTGATGCACCAATATAACGGAGTTTGTTTTGTCGACTTTGCCTGTTCTGGACCGTATGTTGAAATCGATATGCATCCTGCAGATCCAGAAGCTTATCTGGATGCTGTATTTTTGTCTCCGCACAAATTCTTAGGAGGCCCGGGAACTTCTGGTGTTTTGATTTTTAATAAAAAACTATATAATAATATGATTCCGGATTGTCCTGGCGGCGGTACAGTAAGCTGGACAAATCCTTGGGGAGAACATAAATATATTGATAATATCGAAGATCGTGAGGATGGCGGTACTCCAGGTTTTCTTCAGGTTATAAAAACGGCTTTGGCAATTGAGCTGAAAGAAGAAATGGGAATTGAAAACATCATGGAGCGTGAACATGAAATTGTTGATTTTGTCTTTAGTGAGTTGGGAGCTGTTTCTAACATTAAAATTTTGGCTGGCCAGCACAAAGAACGTTTAGGCGTGGTTTCTTTTTTTATTGAAAACCTTCATTTTAATCTGGGTGTAAAAATTTTAAATGATCGTTTTGGAATTCAAACTAGAGGAGGATGCAGCTGTGCAGGAACTTACGGACATTATTTATTACACGTAGATCAGGAAACTTCTAATAAATTGGTAAACGAAATTACGATTGGAGATTTGATCAAAAAACCGGGATGGATTCGTATGTCTATTCACCCAACGACTACCGACGAAGAGATTGCTTATGTGTGCAAGAGTATAAAAGAATTGGCTGCAAATCACGAATCTTGGGCTTTGGACTATTCTTATAATAAAGAAACAAACGAGTTTGTTCATAAAAATGCCACTTCTTTTGAAGATGAATTGGTTGAAAGCTGGTTCAAGTCATAGACTTCTTAGTAACTGCAAAGTTCTTAAAATAGCAAACCCGACAGTTTTTTGAACCGTCGGGTTTTTTATTTCTTATGAAACAAAGAGGTCTCGTTTAGCCCCGATAGAAGTGAAAATCCTTTTATGGCTTTTTTTTTAACGTGACATAAAAGATTGTAACGGATAGCGGGACTGAAGGTGTTTTAAAAGCGAAACAACTGCTTCTTAAAATATTTATTCGTTTTTTATTTCGTTTCTTGAAACTTTTGTAGGGATAATAAAGCTTGTTTCTGAACTTTTTTCTGGAAGAATCCCGTCCATCCTAATAAATATCCCGTCGCCCCGAAGGCCTGCTTTGACCATTTCCAAACATCAAAACTGTCTGTATGCTTGATGATTAAACCGTCTTGAAAAACAAATTCGGCTGCGATTCTATTGATTACTTTACGGTTTGTTTTACTAAAATTATAAGCAGCTGTCCAATGGGCAGAACCGTTAGAATCATCTGCTTTTATGTTTGAAAATTCTATTTTTAAGTTCCCTTTGCTTTTCAGAAGCAGCATTTCCCACATTTTAGAAACCTGGCCTTCTTTTAGCAAACCAAATGCCGGATCAATAAAATGAATTTTGGGATGATAGCATTCACTCATTGTTTTAGCATCTGCGTTGGCGAAAGCAGTATAGAACTTTGTAATTAAGGCTTCGTTTGCGTTCATATAGAGAGTTTTAACTATAAATATAAGATTTTGATATTTAAAATCTTATTTATAAGATACTTATTTCTTTAGCGGTATCGTATGTTTTTTTGGACTTATCAAAAGCTGTAGAGAAATAATTCATCTTATTATAAGCTGTAAAATAACCGGTTTGACTGCCAAAAGTATTTGGACCGCCGGCAATTATAAATCGTACAGCATAAATATCTGATTTTTTTAACTTCTGCCATTCTGCAGGAGTAAAATAGTAATAAGAAGTGGTTTTACCGTCCGAAGATTCTTTTACGTTTTTATCTGTGCACGCAATAACATCTGCATTAGTAAGATCTACATACAGACCGCCCGCAATTCTAGCTTTGTCGTTTGCCGTTACAAGGGTTATTTTTAAAATACCGCCTTTGTCTGTTTTTGCTATTTGAATATTTACTTCGCCAGTAAAAGCATATTTTTCGCAGATAAAAGTATAATCAGGAGTTGCCGGAAATGGCGCAGATCCTTTTACACTAATAGTCTGCTGTGCTTGGGCAAAAGTTGAAACGAATAGTAATAAGAGCAGCGATAATTTTAAATTCATATTTTATATATTTATTGTTCGGCTAGTTTAGCATCAAATTTCTCGTCCCAATCCATTGATTTTATGGCAGAAACAAGGTTGTCATCGTTTACAAAAACTCTCAATTCTTTATTCGCTACTTTTTTAGTATACAAAGCATGGTAGCGGTAAATTACTTCGTTCTTAGTTTTGTAAACACCGTCTAATTTAAGATCAATAAAACTTCCGTAATATTGTCTAAATCTCTGGCAGGTTTTGGTTAAACGCTCTTCTGTAGTGTTTTCCCTTACCGACGCTGTCACTTCGGTTTCGTTAAAAGGTTTAAATTTAGAGGTATTGCAAGTTTCTAAAACTCGTTTTCCTAATTCGTACGCTTTTTGCTGCTGACCGGCATTTATTTCGGCTCCCGAAACTTTTTTAATTTTTAAGTCTTCCGTATTTCTGCTAACCGTTTTTGACTTACATCCAATTAGCAATAACAAACATATAATCAATCCTGCTTTCTTCATAATCATTTAAGTTATTTTTAATAATAAGTTAGGATCGGGACAGTTTTCTATATAAAAATTCAAATCATTTGTATTGCAGACCCCTGGATAATCTCCCCAATAATCTTCGATATTATGAATAATTTGAAAATGCACATGAGGTGCGTAATCTCCATTTACAGAGGCATTTCCGAGCGTTGCAATTTTATCTCCTTTTTTAAAATTGTCTCCGACTGTTAAGTTTTCTATACTTTCTAACGATAAATGTCCGTATAAAGTATAAAATATTTTCTTTTGAACTTCATGTTCCAATATTATGGTAGGTCCGTAATCCCCTAAACCCACATTGTTTTTAAAACTGTGAACTTTTCCGTCTAAAGCTGCCAAAACACTTGTACCTTCTTCTGCCCAAAGGTCTAAACCAATATGAATATTTCGTTCCGGCTTAGAATCATCTTTAAAAATGCTGCTTCTTTTATATAAAAAACGTCCCTCGATGTAACCGCCAAACGCGACTTTAGCATTATTCTTTTTAAGATAATTTGAAATATAATTTTCAAAATCTTCTGCCGTTTCGGGTCTTGTGTCGGCAAATTCGCGATTGGTAACCGATAAATCCAACCGAACATACTGAGAAAGATTTATAGCGGCATCAATAACTTTAGTAGGAGGTAATGCGTTTAAAATAGAAGATAAAGGTTTCATAGCATTTAATCATTTTTTTTAATAATTATCAATTCATTGTGCACCTCAATACGGGGCAGCATTTTAGAAGTAAATAATTTAGAATCTATTTCAGAGATGTATTTTCGGTTTCGAACATTATGTACTTCGTCTAAAATCATGGTATTGAACAAAATATATCCATTGCTTCTTAAAAGTGTGCAGATTCTATCCGAAAAGAATTTCTCAAAAAGAAAATTCGGCATATTAGTATCTTCAAAAACATCAATAATAATGAGGTCATATTGATCTTTAGTTTTAAGAACAAATTCAAAAGCATCGTCAATTACAAGATTTAACTGTTTGATTTTGTCAAGTTCAAAATATTGATTTGCAATCTGGATCATTTCTGAATCGATCTCGACTCCTGTAATTTTATGTTTGTATTGAATTTCATCAACTAATGTTTTTATGACACTTCCGCCGGCAACTCCCAGTACCAAAATATGATCCATTTCGAGAACTTGATCGTAGCCAATATTTCGGAGTCCGTATCGTAATATGCGCTGCAGACTTCCGTAAGAGTAATTAGTGTTTTCAGAATCCAAAACTAATTCTCCATTTGCCCAGGTAACTTCTATGGTTTTGCTTCTGGCCGATTTCTTTTTATAGATTTTAATGGGAATTAAATAGCTGAAAAGTTTTTGAATCATTTTAAGACTGGTTTTACTCAAATTTACCATTAAATCTTTTATTTTGCACTAAATAATAAATCTTTAATGAAAAAACTATTATACAAATTCATCTTTTTTAAGCTAATGGGCTGGAAGATAGTGGGAATGGAAAATGCAGCAGTAAAAAAATGTGTATTAATGGTAATGCCTCATACGAGCAATCATGATTTTTATATCGGACTCTTTACTAGAGGGATATCGGGGCTGGAAATGAATTGGGTAGGGAAGAAAGAATTGTTTAAATTTCCTTTTGGATATTACTTTAGAAATGTTGGCGGTGAACCGCTGGACCGCACGGGCGGATTGAATAAAGTAGATTCTATTGCCGCTATTTTTGACAGAAAAGAAGTATTTAGACTTGCTGTTGCTCCTGAGGGAACACGAAAAGGAATAACTGAAATAAAAACAGGATTTTATTATATCGCACTTAAAGCAAATGTTCCTATTGTTCCTGTTGCTTTTGACTGGGGCAAAAAAGAAGTCAAATTTGGGAAACCATTTTTTCCGACGGGCAATTATGAGGAAGACATAAAAATATTTAAAGAGTTTTATCGCGGGGTTGCAGGCAAGATTCCAAAAAATGGTTTTCAATTCTAAAAATTTGTTTTTTTTCTAACGCGTGAGAATCGCGTATTTGAAAATTTTCTGGACCAATCTCCGAATATGCGCTAATTTTTAAATTAAGAATTATAGACCTTAAAGGTTCCGTTTTTATAAAAAAAGACGATTTTTTCGATTTCCTCCTGATCCGCTGCTAAATTTATTTTTTGCGGCGCTATGTCTTTTGGTGCTGATTCCATTTTTTCTGTTTTTTCAAAAGTGGAAAATAGATCTGGCGAATTTGAAATTTCGTATGAAATAGGAGCGGGGCTCTTTTTTACTTCTGTTGGAACTTCATTATTTTTTGGGAAATTTCCGGTACCGTTTAGCAGCCAGTAAATATCAACTTCAGGAAAAACTTCTATAATTTTCATTACAAAATCTAAGCTGGGCTTATTTCGTCCCGATAATAAATGAGACATACTAGATCGCTGCACGCCAATTTTATCGGCAAATGTAGAAGCATTTAGTGCGTAATATTCCAATATATTTTCGAGTCTTTTTACAAAATCATCTATGTTTACCATTGTAAATTACTTTAATTTGTTTGACTATTTACAAATGTAACAAAATGAAATCAACTAACAAATTATAAACTGTTATATAATACATAAAGTCCTTTTTGTGTTCAATTTTATATTTAAATAATACTAATTAAATCATTGTTTTTCAATATTATAAGATCTTTTATACTAATCGTTTCTTTAGTAAGCGCGTCGATTCACAACTCTAAACAAATACGTTTAAAAATGTGTTTACAAAACTAAATTGTGAAACTTTTTAATTGTTTACAATTGTAAAAATAAAGATGTTTACTTTTGTAAACTAATCAAAACACAATGAATTTAGAAGCACTTTTCACGCAGTACAAAGAAGAAACCATTTCTGGTCGTTACTTGACCTTAGACCATATTCAACCTCTATTAGATAAACTAAATGCTAACAATCAAGTTAAAGTAATTGGCAAGTCTGTTTTGGGAGAACCAATTTATAGTTATCAAATTGGTACAGGCAGCACACGAATTTATCTTTGGTCGCAAATGCACGGAAACGAAAGTACGACCACGAAAGCATTATTTGATTTTATCAATTTTCTTAATGGAGGATCCGATCTAGCGAATACCATGCTTACTACTTTTACCTTTTATAGTATCCCTATTTTAAATCCAGATGGAGCAAGATTGTATACGCGAGCCAATGCAAATGAGGTTGACTTAAATCGTGATTCGCAAGACTTAACCCAGCCGGAAAGTAATGTATTAAGAGCCGTTTTTGAAGATTTTAAACCTCACTACTGTTTTAACCTTCACGATCAGCGTACTATTTTTGGTGCGGGTACGACAGGAAAACCAGCTACGGTGTCATTTTTGGCACCATCTTATAATGAAGAGCGTGATGTAAACGAAAACAGATTAAAAGCCATCAATATTATAGCTGGAATTAACGAAACATTACAGCAATATATTCCGGGACAAGTAGGAAGATTTGACGATTCTTTTAATATTAATTGTATTGGAGACACTTTTCAATTTTTAGGCGTTCCTACGATCTTATTTGAGGCTGGGCACTATCCTGGGGACTATGAAAGAGAAATTACCCGAAAATTCATCTTTTTCTCGTTAATTTTAAGCTTTAAACTCATTTCCGAAAACGATTTAGTTAAGAATCGTTTTGGTGAATATTTGAATATTTCACAAAATAATGTGGTTTTTTATGATTTTATGTATAAAAATGTCAAAATAAATTATGATGGTATCGAAATTATTACGAATTTTGTCGCACAATACAAAGAAGAATTAATCGAAAATAAGATTCATTTTAATGCTTATATTAGTGAAGTAGGCGAGTTGGAAAATTATTTCGGACATTACGTATACGATGCAAAAGGAGCAGAATATTCTGATGATACTGGAAATATTCTGAAAGTGGGTCAAAAAGCAAATTTTTATTTAAATAAAAATGTTAAATTTGTTAACGGATTAATAAAAAGTTAATTTTTATGTGAATTTGTTGTTTTTTATATATAATTTTATACTTTGTAATAGCAATTAGTAATATTAATTAAAGAATTATGAGTAAATTTCGTTTAGATGAAGTAGATCACCAGATTTTAGATATGTTAATAGACAATACGAGAGTTCCGTTTACTGACATTGCAAAGAAATTATTGATATCTGCTGGAACAGTACATGTTAGAGTAAAAAAGATGGAAGACGCAGGTATAATAATGGGGTCTTCTTTAGCCTTGGATTACGATAAATTAGGGTATTCATTTATTGCTTACGTGGGAGTATTTCTGAATAATACGTCTCAGACAAAATTTGTATTAGAGCGAATTAACCAAATTCCATTCGTTACTGTAGCTTCTGTAACTACTGGTAAATTTAACATTTTTTGCAAAATTAGAGCAAAAGATACAAAACACGCAAAAGAAGTTATCTTCATGATTGATGATATCGAGGGTGTTTACAGAACAGAAACAATGATCTCATTAGAGGAAAGTATAAACGATAAGAAGCGTTTGATGCATACTATTTTCAAAAATATGTAAGAACTTTTCTTGAATGCTATATCAAAAATATAACCTCAAGTTTATTCTTGGGGTTTTTTTATGACTAATTAACCAACCAACTACAACACAATTATGTATACGTTGCCAAAAATTGAACGTTTTAATCAAGACGTTCTCTCGAAATACCACATTTATAATAGTGTTTTTATAACATTACCTTTTGATTCTATAGATAATACAGGGGTTTTACTGCCTTTGTTTACAGAAACTTGCGAAACTGGATTTAAAAAAGAAGAAACACCAAAAGAAATATTTGATTTTTTCTCTAATAAATTTCTAAATGACGCATCAGAAGAAGAGAAAATTGAATTGATGTTTCGATTTATTCAATATATCGAACGTCAAATCGTACTGTTTGATGCTATTGAAGATGCCGCTTTTCCGAATGTAAACAATATGGAAGGGCGAGGCTCTCTTAGAGACATTAAAGAAAAATCGGATGCTAAAGAAAAAGACGACGAATTAATTGAATTTTTAGAAAATTTCAATGTTCGTACGGTTTTAACTGCACACCCAACGCAATTTTATCCAGGACCTGTTTTAGGAATCATCAATGATTTAACAGAAGCAATACGCTCTAACGATTTGCTTAAAATCAAACAGTTATTGGCACAGCTGGGAAAAACACCTTTTATCCAAAAAGAAAAACCAAATCCGTATGACGAGGCGGTGAGTTTGATCTGGTATTTAGAGAATGTTTTTTATGCTACTTCTGGAGAAATTGTTCATTATCTTCAAAAAAACATATTAAATGGAAATGCCATTCAAAACCAATTAATCAAACTTGGTTTCTGGCCGGGAGGTGACAGGGACGGAAATCCTTTTGTAACTACAGAAATTACTTTGAAGGTTGCAGAGCGTCTTAGAACTTCGATTCTTAAGTGCTATTATGTTGAAATGCGTAATCTAAAACGTAAGCTAACTTTCTCTGATGTAGATACTTTGGTGTCCGATCTTGAACATAAACTTTACCGTTCTGTTTTTTATTCTAAAGGAGAAATTTTTATCACTTTAGAAGAATTATTAACGCAGCTCAATAAAATTAGAGCGATAATTATTGAAAAACACCAATCGTTATATTTAGATGAATTAGAAGCGTTTTTAGTAAAAATCAATTTATTTGGTTTTCACTTTGCCACTTTAGATATTCGTCAAAACAGTAAAATTCACAATGCCGTTTTCCAAGATGTAGTAAATTATTATTTGAATTCTGGATCGGATATTTTTCCTGCAAATTATTTCGATTTAACTGAAGATGAAAAAATAGTTGTTTTATCTAAAGTAAAAGGAAACTTAAATCCGGCTGATTTTGAAAATGAAATTACAAGATCGACTTTAGAGTCTGTTCAAGCAATTAAAACCATTCAGGAAAATAACGGAGAAGAAGGAGCAAACCGCTATATCATTAGTAATAATGAAAGTGCATTGAATGTAATGGAAACTTTTGCCATGATTCGTTTGAATAATTGGGATCATCCAACAGTAGATATTATTCCGCTTTTTGAATCGGTTGACGATTTACAAAATGCGCACGATGTGATGGAACAGCTGTATACCAATCCTGAATATTCTAAACATCTTAAATCTAGAGGAAACAAACAGACTATAATGCTTGGTTTTTCTGATGGTACCAAAGATGGTGGTTATTTAATGGCGAACTGGAGTATCTATCAAGCTAAAATTGCCCTGACTGAAATTTCTAGAAAATATGGCGTAAAAGCAATATTCTTTGATGGACGTGGCGGCCCGCCAGCACGCGGCGGTGGAAAAACACATAAATTTTACGCTTCATTAGGGCCAAAAATAGAAAATAACGAAATTCAAATTACCGTTCAAGGACAGACCATAAGCTCTAATTTTGGAACGTTAGATTCTTGTCGTTATAACATTGAAAACCTTTTAAGTGCAGGAGTTACGAATCAGGTTTTTAGTAAAGAAAAAAATGAGCTGACTGTTGAGGAAACTCAGATTTTGACTGAATTAGCAGATTTAGGTTATAACAAATACCTTAATTTAAAAAACCATCCAAAATTTATTCCTTACCTGGAAAAAATGAGTACGCTGAAATATTACTCAAAAACCAACATTGGAAGCCGTCCTTCTAAAAGAAGTAAATCAGAATCGTTAGATTTTGCTGATCTTAGAGCGATTCCGTTTGTAGGTTCTTGGAGTCAGTTGAAGCAAAACGTTCCTGGATTTTTTGGTGTAGGATCTGCTTTAAAACATTTTGAAGAATCTGGTCAATGGGACAAAGTAAGTAATTTGTATCATAATTCATTGTTCTTTAAGACTTTGTTAGAAAACAGTATGATGTCTTTGGCAAAATCATTCCTGCCATTGACGGCTTATATGCAGAAAGATCCGGAATTTGGAGAATTTTGGCAGATTATCAATACTGAATTTCAAGAAACTAAACGTTTGCTTCTTAAAATTGCAGATCACAAAACGTTAATGGAAAATTACCCTGACGGTATTGCTTCTATTCAAATCAGAGAGCGAATTGTTTTGCCATTGTTGACTATTCAGCAATATGCTTTATTGAGAATCAATGAATTGAATAAAGAAGAAAACGTAAACGAAGAACTGATCAAAGTATACGAGAAAATTGTAACAAGATCACTTTTTGGAAATACTAACGCAAGTAGAAATTCTGCTTAAAAAATATATTATGAAAAGTTCTGAATTATTAGAGAATGAATATGCCGGCCACTTTGGCACGTATATCAATCAGGCTGGATCAGGAGATTTGATCGAAGAATTAGAAATATCGCTTCATGAATTTATCCGATTTGTTCAAAACATTCCAATGGATAAATTTGATTATCGTTATGCTCCAGGCAAATGGACAATTAAAGATATTATCCAGCACCTTATGGATTCTGAAAGAATTTTTGCTTATAGAGCGCTGCGTTTTTCTAGAAATGACCAAACGCCTTTGTCAAGTTTTGAAGAAGATGATTACGCAAACAACACCGATTCAAACAAAAGAAGTATTCAGGAATTGCTAACAGAACTTTCTGCCTTAAGACATTCAAATTTATTGTTTTACAAAAGCTTATCTGAAGAACAACTTAAACGTATTGGAACAGCTTCTAATAATAAAATTTCAGTTCGTGCTTTAGGTTTTGTAATAATCGGACATCAAAAACATCATCAAAAAGTTTTTGAAGAAAGGTATTTGTAATCAATCAAATGAAATAGAAAATCCTGTAAAATTTTTATTTTACAGGATTTTTCTTTTTGTATTATTCAATTCAAATGAAATAAAAACTTTTTTTTTTCAAAACCACTATTATTTATTCCTTTCAACTATAGCAAGACCTAAGCGAATTTTATCATAAGATAATTTTTCTTCAAAATGATCGAAATAAGGTTTTAACGCTGTAGGATATTCTAATTCGATTTGTGCTTTATGGAGAAGTTTAACTTCCTCATCAGAAACAAACTGACTTAAATCAATATCATTTCCATCGACATATAACTTGGCTAAATGCGAGATAATAGTTGTCAGTCCCAATTTTCTCTGCTCAGCGATTTCTTGTACCGAAACCCCATTTTGATATAATTCTAAAGTTGTTTTATAGGTGTTGCCTTCTTTTTTCTTCTTCGAATTTTCTTTCTTTACTTTTTCGTAATAAGTTATGGCATCAATAAATTCAGAACCATATTTTTCAAGTTTTGCTTTTCCGACCCCTTCAATGGTAAGAAATTCTTCTTCACTCATTGGTCTTACTATTTCCATTTGTCTCAGAGCAGCATCACTAAATATTACATAAGCAGGAACTTCTTCGTCTTTGGCAATTTCATAGCGCAATTTTCTAAGTATTTCAAAAAGAGAATTTTTAGCTGGTTTTGCTTTGGTTTCTTTAATTTCGTTTTTATCGATTACTTTCTTAACAACAGTTGTTAATTTGACTTTTTCGTTTTCAAATAAAACTTTCTTTGCAAAAGGAGTCAATAAAATTTTATTATGCTGATGAAAAGCAATTTCTAAGTAACCTAAATTAATCAGCTGAATTAAATATTGATTCCAGTCGTACCACGAAATGTCATGTCCAATTCCGTACGTTTTTAGCTCCTGATAATTTTTTTCATAGATATATGCGTTTTTTGAGCCTCTTAAAAAATCTACAATTACAGCCAGCGGTTCCGATTCTTTCAAGCGAGTGATTGCAGATAAGGCTTTCTGCGCCAGAATCGTTCCATCAAAAAATGTTGGCGGATTTTTGCAAATATCACAGTTACCGCAATTCTCTGTAACCAATTCACCAAAATAAGAAAGTAGAATTTTTCTACGGCAGCTTAAAGCATCTGCATATTGTTTCATACGCTCTAATTTTGCCAGCTGCACATCAGCGTTTAATCCGTCAGAAGCAAATTTCTGCAACTGAATTACATCTGCATAACTTTCGAAAAGTACTGTTTCTGCCGGAAGACCGTCACGACCGGCACGTCCGATTTCCTGATAATAACCTTCTATGTTTTTGGGCAGGTTGTAATGGATCACCCAGCGAACATTAGATTTATCAATTCCCATTCCAAAGGCAACTGTAGCGCAGACTACCTGGCAGTCATCGTTTATAAATTCATCCTGTGTCTTAGCGCGGATTGTATTTTCTAAACCTGCATGATAAGCCCTAGCAGTAATTCCGTGCTTTTTTAATTTCTCGGCAAGTTCTTCTGTGGTTTTTCGGCTCAAACAATAAATGATTCCAGATTCGTTTGGTTTGTCTTCAATAAAATCAATAATTTGTTTGACACGATCTAAAGCAGGGCGCACTTCTAAACTTAGATTTTTTCGATCAAATGAAGCAATAAAAGTTTTTGGATTTTTTAATTGCAGCTGTTTAGTAATGTCGGTACGGGTTGCTTTATCTGCTGTTGCTGTCAGTGCTAAAACAGGAGTAGAAGGGAAGCGGTTTTTTAAATATCCTAAATTGGTGTAAGCCGGCCTAAAGTCATGTCCCCACGATGAGATACAGTGCGCTTCGTCTATGGCAATCAAACTGATTGTCAATTCGTTAAAAGCAACATCTAAATAAGAAAGACTTTCTGGCGCAATATAAACGAGCTTAAAAATATTTGATTTTAAATTGTCTATATAATATTGCTGTTCTTGTGCAGATTGTGTACTGTTGATATAACAGGCATTTATTCCGTTGGTTTTTAAGCTGTCCACTTGATCTTTCATCAAAGCGATCAGCGGTGAGATTACGATCGTAATTCCTGGCAAAATTAATGCTGGCAGCTGAAAACAGATCGATTTTCCGCCTCCAGTCGGCATAATGGCTAAAGTATCTTGACCGGATAAAATAGTCTTGATTATCGTTTCCTGATTGGGTCTGAATTTTTCAAAACCAAAATTTTCCTTAAGCGTGGCATGTAATATTTCTGAAGTCATATAGGTACTTATTTTTAAGTAGAAAAATCCTTAAAAATATTAATTTAAAAATAATCTTACAAATTTAAAATTTAGGTTTTCAATTTTACCTAAATACATAAAAAAAGGAACTCCAATAGAGTTCCTTCTTATTTTATTAAAGAGATGAATTAATCCTCATCTTCTTCGTCTTCTTCATCATAATCAGTATCTGCTTTGTCGTCATCATCGTCATCATCATCTCCATCGCCGCCGTCAGAATCAGGTTTGTCTAGGTTATCGTCGTCATCATCATCATCTGCTTCATCGTCCAGATCTATTCCTTTTACTGGTTCGATTGTATCAACATCAAGATCGATATCATCATCTTCATCGTAGTTTTCAATTCTGTCAGCCAATTTAGTACTGATTTTTACTAAGTAAATAGTGTCTTCTGTACGAACTTCAACAGCTTCAACCAATTCGTTTTTAGCATTTCTAAAACGGATTACATCCGAATCATCATAACCATCAGGAAATTTTTCTACCAAAAGGTTTAAAATTTCATTGGTAAGTTTAGCGTAGTCTACTATAACTCTTTTCATAAATTATTTTATAAATCTAATAAATATGCAAAAATTAACGGAGCAACGATCGTAGCATCCGACTCAATAATAAATTTAGGGGTTTTGATATCTAATTTACCCCAAGTGATTTTTTCGTTTGGAACTGCTCCAGAATACGAACCATAACTAGTTGTAGAATCTGAAATTTGGCAGAAATAACTCCAAAACGGCACATCGTGCATTTCCATATCTTGATACAACATTGGCACCACACAAATTGGGAAATCACCCGCAATACCACCACCAATTTGGAAAAATCCAATTCCGTTAGAACTGTTTTTAGAATACCAATCCGCTAGGAAAGTCATGTATTCAATTCCAGATTTCATAGTAGAAGCTTTTAATTCTCCTTTAATTACGTATGAAGCAAAGATATTTCCCATTGTACTATCTTCCCATCCTGGTACGATAATCGGTAAATTTTTCTCTGCAGCCGCATACATCCAGCTATCTTTTAAATCAATTTCGTAATATTCTTCTAAAACGCCAGATAACAACATTTTATACATGAATTCATGCGGAAAATAACGTTCTCCTTTATCATCTGCATCTTTCCAGATTTTGTAAATGTGTTTTTGTAAACGACGGAATGCTTCATGCTCAGGGATACAAGTGTCTGTAACACGGTTTAAACCTCTTTCCAGCAATGCCCATTCGTCTTCTGGTGTTAAATCACGATAGTTAGGCACTCTTTCATAGTGAGAATGTGCCACTAAATTCATGATGTCTTCTTCTAGATTGGCTCCGGTACATGAAATGATTTGTACTTTGTCTTGTCTAATTACTTCTGCAAAAATTTTACCAATTTCTGCTGTACTCATTGCGCCAGCCATACTTACAAGCATTTTTGCACCATTAGCTAACTGCTCTTCATATGCTTTTGCAGCATCTACTAAAGAAGCAGAATTAAAATGCAAATAATGTTTTTCAATAAATTGACTGATTGGTCCTTTCATTTTTTTTTGTTTTTTTTTGAATTAAAAAGTGTAACCTTTTTGGATGTTAATGCAAATTAAGAAATTTTTAACTATTTCTATTATTTAATCTGCCGTTTTTTATAACTTTTTTTTGTAGCCTAAAATTTTCAAAACATCGTCAGAAGTTTGTTGTTCTGAGAAAACTTCTGTCGCCAGAATCCCGTTTTCGTCACGATCAATTAAAATGTGTTTAGGCTGCGGAATTAAACAGTGGTGAAGTCCTCCATATCCACCAATGGTTTCTTGATACGCACCTGTATTAAAGAAACCAATATACAATGGCTTTTCTTTACTGTATTTAGGCAGATAAATCGCGTTCATGTTTTGTTCAGAATTGTAATAGTCGTCACTATCACAAGTTAATCCGCCTAACAGAACCCGTTCGTAAGTATCATTCCAGCGGTTTACCGCAAGCATAATAAAACGCTTATTTATAGCCCAAGTATCTGGTAAAGTGGTAATGAATGAAGAATCAATCATATTCCATTTTTCTCTATCATTTTGTTGTTTTTGATACAAAATCTGATAGATAGCGCCACCGCTTTCGCCAACTGTAAATGATCCAAACTCTGTAAAGATATTCGGAACATCCACTTCAGCTTCGTCACAAGCAATTTTAATCTGATTGATAATTTCATCAATCATGTATTGATAATCGTATTCAAATGCCAATGAATTTTTAATTGGAAAACCGCCTCCGATATTTAAACCGTCAAGGGTAGGGCATTCTTTTTTAAGCGCAATATATACTTTGATACATTTAACTAATTCATTCCAATAATACGAAGTATCGTTAATTCCGGTATTGATGAAGAAGTGGAGCATTTTAAGCTCTAATCTGTCATTTTCCTGAATTTGTTTTTTATAAAACGAAACAATGTTTTTATATCCAATTCCTAATCTTGAAGTGTAAAACTCAAATTTAGGTTCTTCTTCGGCAGCAATACGGATTCCAATTTTGAATTTTCCTTTAATTTCTGCCTGCAGTAAATCCAATTCCTCGTAGTTATCAATAATCGGAATAGTATTTTTATGTCCGTTATTAATTAACCTTCCAATATTTGTAATGTATTCGTCTCTTTTAAAGCCGTTACAAATAACATACGTGCTCTTATTGATTTTACCGTTTTCTAATAAATTTTCAACAATATTAACATCAAAAGCAGATGAAGTTTCGATATGAATGTTATTCTTGAATGCCTCATTCATAATGTATTCAAAATGAGAGCTTTTTGTGCAATAACAATAGTAATATTTTGCGTCGTATTTATTTTTCTCCATTGATTTTCTGAACCAAGCTTTTGCTTTGTTGATGTTTTCAGAAATCTGAGGCAGATAAGTAAACTTTAAAGGAGTACCGTATTGTTCTACCAATTTCATCAAATCGATATTGTGAAACAATAAGTTGTCTTTGTTTAATTTAAATTCCTCTTGTGGAAAATAGTATGTCTGGTTTATTAGGTCCGAATATTTTGTATTCATTTAAGTGTCAATGTTTAGAGTTTGCGAATATAATTTAGTTACGACTGGGGTTCTAATCTTAAATTCAAACTCTAATATTGGCAAATATAATAGGCAGTTTTTCATGCTCTGCTTTTGAACACAAGAAAACATCAAAACAAAGCGGGCTTTTACTATTGTAAAAACGGTTCAATATTCTGAGAAGAGAACTATTGAGGCGGTTTCTATAAGAGCTGAAATGTCTTTGTTTACTGTTTGTTTTCATGGTGGCAAATGTAAAAAATAAAATATACCTAATGCAATGCTTTTGATTAAAAAAAGTTTAAGATTTATAATCTTGAAACGCGTCTAGAATCAATTTATTTTCAACGGATTGGTTAATTTTTATCTTTCCGATTGCTTCAATTAATGCAAATTGAATTAAACCGTATTCATTTTTTTTGTCGTGAACAAGCAATTCTAAGATCGGATCAATATCTTCTTCTTCAAAATTTATCTGATCGTAAATGCCTTGTATCACTATTTTGATTTCATTGTATTCTTCTTGAGAAATTAGATTTTTCTTCCACGAAATATAACTTTCCAAAATCATTCCGACTGCAATGGCTTCACCATGAAGCAGTGTTTTTTTGGTTTCACTTTCCAAAAAGTATCCCTCAATCGCATGTCCTAGAGTATGTCCAAAGTTTAATGCCTTACGAATATTCTTTTCAGTAGGATCTTGTATAACGATTTCATTCTTAATTTCAACAGAGCGATAAATTAATTGATCTAAATCATCAAAAATGATCGATTTTAGGTCAGAAAATTGTCTCCAATAAGGGGCATCGTATATTAAACCGTGTTTCAGCATTTCGGCAAGACCAGAACGCATTTCACTTTGCGGTAAAGTTTCCAGGTAATTGGTGTCAATTAAGACCATTTCAGGTACGTTGATCACACCAATCTGGTTTTTAAGATTACCCAAATCTACACCCGTTTTCCCGCCCACAGAGGCATCAACCATAGATAGTAAGGTAGTAGGGATATTGATGAAATTTACACCTCTTTTAAAGGTAGAAGCAACAAATCCGCCCAAATCGGTTACGACACCGCCGCCAAGGTTAATCACAAGCGATTTTCTATCGGCACCCAGTTCGGTCAAAACATTCCAGATTTCGATACAGGTTTCAATATTTTTATTGATTTCACCAGCTTCAAACTCAATAATTTCAATTGTTAAATCGGTTTCTAGAAGCGGCAGGAATTTTGGAAGGCAATATTCATTGGTCTGGTCATCAACAATTATAAATAAGTTAGAGTACTTATTTTCTTTTAAATGTTTATTTAAAGCTTCGTAAGCATTGTGGTTAAAATGTACGAGATAATTATTGGCTTGAATTGACTGCATAGTTCTTTTGTTAATTAAAACCGCAAAAATAAAGCAATTTTGGCTAATTAATATTCAAACTTTACTTCTAATTTGTTTAAAAAGCATAGTTTATATTGTTTTTGAATTGAAAAACCAAACACTAACTATTTACTGGATAATTTGACATTTTTCATATTCTTATTAAAGATATTAAAAAATAGGATATATTTTAGTGAATAATATTCAAAACACTCTATATCTTTGCATAAAAATTTAGACTTAATGGAAAAAATATTTGATAATACTCAGGTAGCATTTTCGCTGAAGAGTGATACAGAACTGGATAGAGCATACTTTCTTTTTAAAATGATTGACAGCGAGCCTCTTGTAAGAATTGGAACGGCTGTAACTAACTTTGCTATTAAGGCGCACCTGCCGGTTGAAGGGCTGATTCGTGCCACTGTTTTTGATCATTTCTGCGGCGGTGTAAACGAAAATGACTGTCTTACGGTGGTTGATAAAATGTTTACAAAAGGTGTTTCTTCTGTATTAGATTATTCTGTTGAAGGAAAAGAAGAAGAAGAACAGTTTGATGCTGCTCTTGAAATGACTTTAAGAACAGTTAATTTTGCTAAAGAGCGTTTGGCAATTCCGTTTGCAGTTTTTAAACCAACTGGATTAGGTCGTTTAGAATTATACGAGAAATTAGGAGAAAAACAAATTTTGACTCCTGCAGAACAAGCAGAATGGGACCGCATTGTGAGTCGTTTTGACAAAATCTGCAGCGAAGCACATAATAAAGATGTGGCTTTATTAATTGATGCTGAAGAAAGCTGGATGCAGGATGCAGCAGATGATTTGGTAACAGAAATGATGCGCAAATACAATAAGGAAAAAGCGATTGTTTTTAATACATTACAAATGTACCGCTGGGATCGTCTGGACTATCTAAAAAAACTTCATGAAACGGCTAAAAACGAAGGTTTTTACATCGGAATGAAATTGGTTCGCGGTGCGTACATGGAGAAAGAGAACAAACGTGCTGAAGAAAAAGGACATGTTTCGCCAATCTGTGTTTCTAAAGAGGCTACAGACGAAAACTATGATAGTGCTGTACATTATATGGTAGATCATATTGAGAAAATGGCCATTTTTGCCGGAACTCATAATGAATTGAGCTCTTATAAATTGATGGAAATGATGGCTGCCAAAGGAATCGCTAAAAATGATTCTAGAATCTGGTTTGGGCAATTGTACGGAATGAGCGATAATATTAGTTACAACTTAGCAGAAAATGGATATAACGTAGCAAAATATCTTCCGTTTGGACCGGTAAAAGATGTTATGCCTTACTTGATTCGTCGTGCAGAAGAGAATACTTCGGTTGCGGGGCAGACAAGCCGTGAGTTATCGATGATTAAAGCAGAACGCAAAAGAAGAAAAGGAAAATAAGATTTTAGATTTTGTATATAAAAAAGTCCAATTGCTTTGCAATTGGACTTTTTTATTGGAATTTGGACCCGAGCGATAGCGAACAGGCGAAGCAATTAAAAAAATGGAATTTACTAAGAGTTACTAAACTGTAAATTGCTTAGATTTTTATAAATTCCGTTTTCTAAATTAATCAATTCCTGATGCGTGCCTTCTTCTGTGATTTTTCCGTTGTCTAAAACCAGGATTTTATCGGCATTTCTAATCGTTGAAAGTCTATGAGCGATAATGATGCTTGTTCTTCCTTCCATTAATACTTCTAAGGCTTCTTGAACCAGTTTTTCGCTTTCACTGTCTAAAGATGATGTTGCTTCATCCAGAATCAAAATGCTTGGGTTTTTCAGTAAAGCTCTCGCAATCGCGATACGCTGGCGCTGTCCGCCAGATAATTTTACCCCGCGTTCTCCAACTACAGTTTCAAATTTCTCTGGAAATCCGTCTACAAAATTAAAAGCGTTGGCCTGTTTCGCAGCCAGAATAATCTCTTCGTCAGAAGCGTCTGGTTTTCCGTAAGCAATGTTTTCTTTGATGGTTCCTCCAAATAAGATGACATCCTGAGGCACAATACTCATATTACCGCGAAGATTTTCTAGGTTATAATCGTAAATATTTTTTCCGTCAACAGTAATTTCACCAGAATTGATATCGTAAAAACGAAGGAGTAACGAAGAAATTGTCGATTTTCCGGCACCGCTTGGCCCAACAATCGCAATCTTTTGTCCAAATTCTGCTGTGAAGTTGACATCTTTTAAAACCTGAACTTCCTGACGTGTTGGATAACTGAACGCAACATTTTTAAACGTCACATTTCCTTTTATTTTTTCGTGAGCACCTTTTGTTTCTTCATTTATTTTCTCAGGACTTTCGTCTAAAAGCTCAAAAACTCTTTCGGTTGCCCCGATAGCTTTCTGAATTTGTGCGTACAATTCGGCAATACCTCCAAAAGAAGCCCCAACAAATGTTGAATACAATACGAACGAAATTAATTGTCCAACACTCATTTCACCAGCAATACTTAAACGAACACCGTACCAAACAACGGCAACAATAGCCCCAAATAAACAGAAAATAATAAAAGAAGCAAAGTAACCACGGTATTTTCCGCCTTTAATTGCCAATTTTACTACTTCGCTGATTTTTCCTTTGTAGCGGGCAATCTCGTACCATTCGTTGGCAAATGCTTTTACAATGCTGATTCCCTGCATGGTTTCCTCAACAATTACCTGACTTTCGGCAACCTGATCCTGAACTTGTTTGGAATATTTTCTAATGAATCTTCCAAAAATTACTGCTGCAACAGCTACAAGCGGTACAACAGCAAGCATTAACAAAGTCAACTTAAAACTTTCGGTTGCCAAAAGAATAATTCCGCCAATGATTAAAATAAACTGACGTAAAAATTCTGCAATTGTACTGGTTAAAGTATCCTGAATCTGCGTAATATCGGCGCTGATTCTGCTGTTTAGTTCGCCGACTCTTTTTTGCGAAAAGAATGTCATTGGCAGTTTTACCAGATTGGTGTACAAAGACAATCGAAGATTGGCCAATGTATTTTCGGTAAAATTGACAAATAATGAAAGTCTGAAAAAGGAAAAGAAAGATTGTAAAAACAGAATTACAATTAATCCTAACGCAATTTGATTGGCTTCGCCATTGTCTTTGTTTTTAACGCAGTCTACAAGCATTCCCATTAATTTAGGAAATGCGAGGGCAGTGGCGCCTGTTAGAAGCAGAAAAAATAAACCAACAAAAAATTTCCATTGGTGCTGTCCGGCGTATTTGAATATTATTTTTGCTTTATTAAGAGAAGTAGCAGTTATTTTTGATTTTGGTAAATCATTTTCTTTAAATCGTGCCATTGGTGTATTTAAATTAAGGTATGCAAATGTATGACTATGCAGAGTTACTACAAAGGAATATTTAGGATTAGGTTTTTGGAAAATTGATTTTTAACTAAATTTTATAAAATATTTTTTTAAAAAGGCATTACATAACCAATAGATTTTATGTTTCTTTTCTTATTTTTTCTAAATTAGCTTTAACTTATTTTTCATAATCTTTAATCTCACTCTTAATATTTTCTATATGAAAAAAGAATCCTGATTGTAATTGTACTCTTATTCGCTGGCTATTTCTTCTAAAAAAATACAGAATTTTAAACGAAATTATTCAGGACAATAAATAGCAGTGTCCAAAATTTGTTCTAAATCACCGCTAGAAAAACGAAAGTCTAAAAAACAACACTAACAGTAAATTTACTTTATGCCGCAAAATTCTAAAGATAATGGAAACAATGATTTTGTATTTGAAAAATTCAAAATTGAACTTGAAAAGAACAATATTGAAATCAATTATATAGATTCAGAAGACTTTATTCATATAAATATTGATGGAAATGATTTAAAAATAAGTTTAGATAATGTCAGACTAAATTACGAACGAGATTCTGATGAAAGTCATATTACAGATTTAGTTAAAACGATCATTTCATATTCTTATGATCTCCCAGATTGGGAAAATGCAAAAGACAATGTTTATATCGAATTGTTTCCTAATGATTTTGATTTCGAAAATTTCATTTATGAAGAAGTTACGCCTGAATTTTCTAAAGTTTATGTTGTAAGCGAAAACGAAAGATTGTCATGGATTTCTAAAGACGATTTAAAAACCTGGGGAATTACCGAACAGGATTTGATAAAACAAGCCAACTTGAATGCGGATCTATTATTAGACAAAACAAAAGTAAGTTTTGATTTTATAGAAAATAGAAAATTAGGAATGATTGAAGTTGATCGAACATCTTTAAAAGCAGCTCTTTTATTTGCTCCAAAAATGAAGCAAAAGTTAGAATCTGATTTTGGTTTTCCTTTTCATGCGGTAATCCCTGTGCGTGATTTTTGTTATATTTTTTCTGAAAACGATTTTGACTTTTTCGCAGCCAGAATAGGGAAAGTTGTTGTAGAGGAGTATCTAAATTCGGGTTATCCGGTAACGACAGAAATTTTGAAGTTTTCAGAAACAGGAGTTTCTGCTTTAGGGAAATATCCAACTCAAAATAACTAAAATTAAATGCTGCCTTACTTTAATATACCAATATGAATTTTTCGACCCTTATTTATAAATCAGATTTACAAGATAAAGAACCCTTTTCAAGATTTTCTAATCTTAAAGAGGATGAAGATTATTATTTTAATGAACAAGATGGATATTATAAATTTTCTGTTGATTTAGAACAGCTAGTTCGAGGTAATATAATCGACGATTTCTATGAAAACTTAGAAGAAATAGACTTAGACAAAACAACAATTTATACTTTTCAAACATTAAAATTAAATTGTGATGATTCGCTGCTTCGGCTATTTCCAAAAGTTAGTCTGTTGTTAGAAACGATAATTGATTTTTGTAATAAACTGATTTATTATTATGAAAACTCTGCCGACAAAAGCTATTTTTACACTTTAGAATATGAAAATAGGAGTGCTACAATGCACCGATTTGCAGCTGATAACGAAAATTATAAAGTGGATACTTATGATACCATTGATAATGAAACCGACGAAATAGAGCTTTATAATTACGACCGAAAATCTTCACAAAAAATAGCATTAAAAGATAAAAAAGAAATAACAATTTTAGGGCATGACTTTGTAATCAAAAAGATATTCTTTAATGATAAGAAAATAGAAAGATTATCAAAACTGTTAGATCTTGTTGAAGTCTCAAAATATTACAAAGGTTCTAGTTCTTTTATTGAAATGGATAATAGTTTTTAGAATACCACAGATTAATTCTTTAAATTAAAAATATAAAAAAAGCTGTCTAATTAAGACAGCTTTTTTATTATCGAATTATTTTAAGATACGCACTATAAATATTGTCTTTTAAAGAAGTTCTCATATAGTATACGTTTTCGTCTTTTTCTGTGAGATCAAATTCAATCAATCCGGCATCGCAATAATAATAAAGTAAGTTATCATTATCAGGAAACTCAATATTTGAAACCGGCAAAGTAGTTAATTTTAGTTCAAATGCAATTTCACCATTGGATAAGTCCAATTCAAACATTTTTGCGTTACGAGTATAACTCCAAAGGTTTTCTCCTTCTTGCTGGATGTATTCGATATTATCTCCTTTAATATCTGTTTTCCACAATTTAATTCCGGTTTTAGAATCAAGAGCGTATACAGACGAAACCTCAGAGCCTTGGGCAGCAAAATATACTTTTTTGTCTTTGCAAAAGATACGCTCCTTTACATTATATTGGTTTTCATCTAATTTAAACTGCCATAAAATATCCAATTTATCAGGGCTTAAGGCAAATAGAACCTCTTTTTCATTCGCCACAAAAATACTTTCACCATCTGTCACTGGTTTTCCAGACATCACAGTATCAAAACTTTTTTGGTTTAGAACCGTTCCGGTATTAGCATCAAAACTATACATCGTTGAGCCGCTTTGAGTAAAAATTTTGTTGTCAAAAAAGAGAGGAGAAATGTCGTTGGCAGCAGTATCGAATTTGTAATTCCAAACCAGACTTCCGTTTTTTACATCAAGAGCATACAAATTACTGCTTTGGTTTTGATTTTGAGCCGTTATGTAAAGCTTTCCGTTATGTATAACCGGAGTTTGATCTTTTAAAATAATTTGATCTGTAGTGTTTCCTAATCTTGCTTTCCAAAAAATATCACCGCTTTGATTGTCTACTGCAAAAATTTCACCATTAACAAAAGGAATGTATACAACACCATCAAGTAATGTTACTTTATTGGCGCACATTTCGGTAGTGGCGTCTGAAGGTTTTACTGTCCAATTGATCTTTTCTGCATCCAAATCAAATGAAAAAAGAGTTCCGTCATAATCGTAAATCAGCATCGATTCTTTGTCTAATGGCACTTTTGTTAGCGAACTAACCGCTTTATTAGTAACCATTTCACTAGGCGGCAGGGCTTTATTAGAAGTATTCGCTTTAGTAGGTTTTGAAGCGTCCGGCGTCTGCCCAAACATATTTATAAAAGTAAATACAAATAAAAAGGGTATCAGTTTTTTTTTCATTTCTTAGATTGGGTTTGATAATTTGAAACAATTGCAATTATTTAGAATACAATCCTTTAAATTAAACGATTTAGTAAACATTAGTCAAGATAAAACGATTCTGTATTTTGAATTTTAAAGCCTAACAATATCCAGGCCAAATATAGTAAAATATTATTTTAGCCCTTAAACCTTATAAGTTCATTAAATTTTAAATTAGGTTTAAAACTAATTTCCCGAGATACCATTTAAAACCCATTACAAGATTTTATAGTTAAGGATATTTGTTATATTCGTAGAACGTAAAATAATGCGATTAAGTTATAATGGTGCCATTTATTAAAATTAAAAAACTAAAAATTCTAGTTTTCTCTTCGTGTTTATTACTTATTCTCAGTTTGAGCAGTGCTTTTAATTCTGTTGATAATCCAAAAAATAAAAAGTATGGATTAGAAAAAAATAAAATAAATACTGCTGGAATTTACATTTCCCGAGATACCCTTTTTTCTTTAGACAAAAGATACAAAAATGAAATTACTGTAGATTTGCTAAAACTAAACGAAAATAATACGGTGCAGGTTTCTTTTATGAAATATTCTTATCTGGAAGGGGAGGACAAAATGAATAATGAAAACATAACTACATGGCTTAATAGTGAAAGTCTGTATACTTATAAAATAATAGATGACAGTAAAATTGAAATAAGCTGTTATCATAAAATGCCAAAGAGAAAATGGAATGATTTTGCTACCGCCAGCACTGTAAAAATTAAAGCAAAATTTGAAATTTTCGATAACAAGCTTGTTCAGTTATCCGGCTCTAGCAAATTCAAAAGAGTCTACATTTTAGATAAAAACATGACCAACAACCATAAAAATATCAAAATTGGAAGTGCTTGCGATTAATGAAAATAATAAATGCATTTTGGTTAGTTAATTTACGAAGATATGTACTGTAAAATGAACCAGAATTGTAGTAATAATATTTCTTATATTCGCTTTAAGAACTGCCGCAATCAAAAAAAATGTCCTTATGAAGTTAAGTCTTGCAACAGCCCTTTTTATCATTTTTTCTAATTTTCTTTTTGCACAAAATAATTTCTCGGACAATCCCTCAAATGCGGTTTTTGAAACAAAAGATTCTAAAAATTTCTGGGAAGCATTTGCTAAAATGGACAAATCAAAACAAAATCCGTTTGTTGAATACATGCAAAATGGTTCTCCAGGCGTTAAAGGCTTTACCGAAAACAGAATAATTAATGCTGATTCTCTTTTTGCTGTAGTTAAGAAAAGAAAGGCCGATTATGAAGCATCAAAGCATGTTTTAGACGGCATTTCGTCTAAAGAAAAAAGGGTAAGAGCAATTTACAGCGCCTTGAAATATTGGTATCCTAAGGCTAAATTTCCTCCTGTTTATTTTGTTTACGGAAGATTTAATTCTGGAGGAACAACTTCTCCTGACGGCATTATTATTGGAATCGAAATGCTTAAAAATCTGGACGGCGTTGCGCCATTAATTGCACATGAACTCATTCATTACCAGCAAAATATTTTAGGAAAAGACATGCTCTTAAAATGGTGTTTGTTGGAAGGTGGTGCAGATTTTATAGGCGAACTTGTTTCGGGCGAATCAATAAATCAGTTTTCGTATCAATACGGCGAGCAAAACAAAGAGCAATTGTGTCCAGAATTTGTAACGAGATTAAAAAATCCGGACTATCAAGATTGGTTATACGGAACTTCAAAGAAAGATGACAGGCCCAATGATTTGGGATATTGGATTGGTTATAAAATAATTGAATCTTTTTTTAATAAACAAAAAGACAAGCAAAAAGCAATCGAAGAGATTCTCCATATACAAGATCCAATGCAGTTCTTAAAAGAAAGCGGTTTCTTAGACGTGTATATCGAAAAGTATCAAAAATCAAAAAAAGAATCTTTTGATGCGTTTTTTAAATAAATCTCATGATAATGATAAAAACTGAAAGTAACTTATTTCAAAGCTTTAGAAATTGCTAAGACTTATAACTGCGAAATGCCAAATCTAGAAGTTGATCTGGTAAAAAAGGAGGGGAGCTTATTTTGGGAGTTTACCAAATGGGATGCTATAAACAAAAGCGGAAAAGGAAATCATTTTTTTGTAGAGGTCCAAACAGGGAAGATCTCAAAAGCAACTTATGAATTGGTACGAAAATTTTAGAAAACCTTGTATACGATAATGTTTTTTGCTCAATTATCCAATTGTCCAAGTTTTAATTGTTCCATCATACGATGCACTTAATATCGTTTTGCTGTCTAAGATTTCAATGGATTGCACAAAGTTTTGGTGTTCTAGCTCTGAAATCAATTGCCCATCTAAACTCCAAATTTTCACTTTGTTATCTTCGCCGCCCGTTATAATATAGCTGTTGTCTATTAACTTAATGGTTCTAATTATTGCAGCATGCGCCTTGAATGTATGTATTTTTTGCTGTTGATAATCTGCTGTCAAAGTGCGGATAGAAATTTCACCATTTAAATTCCCGCTGATTAATTGTCTTTTTTCATTGTTATAAGCAAGGCTGATAACTGGGTAATTTGTGTCAAATGTATTGATGGATATTTCAGTTTGACAATCCCAAATTTTTATAGAGCCGTCTTCTGAACCGGATGCGATAATCGTATCCTCCAGTTTTATGACTTTCCAAACCCAATTGGTATGCTCTTTAAAAGTTTTTAAAACAGTTCCATCTAAAGTAGATATTTTGATAGTATTGTCTCCACTGCTTGAAGCAAATGTATTGGCGTCAATTCGGCATATTGAAAGCACAATTGCCGAATGAATTTTTATTTTATTTAAAATTTTGTAGTCTTTCCAAACTATTAGCTGCTGATCTCTTGAACCCGAAATAAAAATGGCATCGCTTATTTTCTCAAGGCACAAAATAGAATTATCATGTCCTTTCAAAGATCGCTTTTCTTCTCCAGAAATTGTCCAAGCCTTTATTTCTTTGTCCCTGCCGCCGCTTAAAATTGTATTGTCGTCAATTTTGAGCAGCGACCAAATATAGCCCAAATGACCATCAAATGGCTCTTTACGGCTTTCTGTTTCTTTTTTTGAATAGAGAATATCACTTCTTAAAACAAACTTTTCGCCTTGTGTCAAAACCTCTCCTTCGTGCCAGACATTATGGTCAAAAACTATTAGGTCACCTTGTTTTGGAACATAGGAAGCCCAGATTTCTTCTGTTTCTTTTGTTTTGTAAAACAAAGTTCGTCCACCTTTAAATTCTGATGCATTATTCAAATAAATCATAAATGTCAACTTTGATTGAGTCGTGTTGTCACGATAATGAATTCCATCAAGATGTCTGTGAAAATATTGATGAGCTGAATATTTGCAAAATCTAATTCTATTGTTCAGCTCCTTCAAATGCCAAACCCCATTTTCAGATTGAATAGTTGAGTTTATTTCGATGATTTCCGGCAGATACGGTTTTACTTTGTCAAAAAGCTGCGTCGCCAAAACATCGCTATCCACTACAAACCTGTCATTATTTCTGTAATACGTAGGGTAATTAGAAATTGCTTTTTGAAATGAGTTTTTAATTTCGGTATCTAATAATTGCTCACATTCTGATTTACTAAATAAAGCAGGGATTACAAAACAAGTAAAATCTTTATCGGGTAGAATATTTTGTATTTTAATTTTAGTAGTTATCAAAGCAATTCTATTTTTTATTTAACGTTTTGTTTGATTCGTGTTTAAAAACAGCTGCGCGTAGCAATCTGTTTATAAATCTTTATAACGGCTAAACGTGCTGTAATCTTTAGCAATAGTACATAAAAATAGCAATACATTGAGTAAGTTTTTTAAAAACAGTATATTATTTTTTCAAGGAAAATGCGGACGTATTAAAATTCAAAAATCCTATTCAATAACGGACATTAATTTTTTCGTAATTTGAAAAGTTTGATCTATACTGGTATTGTATTTGTAATATCCGCTCCAAGAAAACCAAACCTCATAAAATTAAAATTAGAATAAGATGGAAAATAAAATAACGATACCTGAACCGTGCAATCAAAATTGGAATTCAATGACACCAAATAAAAATGGCAGATTTTGTGATTCTTGCAGTAAAACGGTAATCGATTTTACAAAAATGAAGAATCTTGAAATTCACGATTATCTAATTAAGAATTCAGGTAAAGAAAGTATTTGCGGCCATTTTAAAATCAATCAAATAGAAAATCAAAACAATGCCAAGTATTCTAATTTAAGAGATCGAATCAGCAAAATTAGGATTAAACCAATTAAAAAAGCTGCATTGTTTTCATTAAGCTTTCTTTTTACTTTAACAAGCTGCATGGGAAAAGCAGTCGCATATCAAGAACCAGCTGCAATTGATAATGATACTATTAAGGATAATGAAATTATTAATAAAGAAAGAGACACACTACAACAGAATGATTCTATCAAAAAGGAAATTATTCAAATAAAGGAAAATAAGTAATTGCTGTCAGTATCTACAGCTGCTATCTCATCTGTAAATGGCGGTATTTCTAAATTATTTTTTATTCTATCATTTTCTTAAACAACATTTTCATTGATTCTGGATCTATTGCGTTCATGTCAACCAGCTTTAATGATTTGACCATTTTAATCGTCGTTGTTTTATATTTTTGGAAATGAGGTGTTTTTAAATGCGATTGATAAGCATTTTGGTCGTTGTATATTTCGATTATTCGTACTTGAGTTGATTCACTTTTTTGATACATAGGAAATATTGCCAATACACCCGGTTCTAATTTTACTGAAGCTGAAGATTCTTCTTTTAATATTGCTAAATATTCAGATAAATATTCCGGATAAATTTCAATTTCCGAAAGACGAACCAGCATATCTTTTTTTTGAGCAGCCATATTGCTGTGAGTTAAAAACATTGTTCCTAATATTATATACAGGAATAAACTATTTGGAAAAATGCTGTGAAAATTATGGATTGACTTTTTCATTTATCAGGTCAATTAATTAATTGTTTTTATTGTTTTGGATTACTTTCTTCAGGAGACTTTTAACTATTTCTGCCTGCTCTTTTCCAATTTTCTTTTCAATAATAGTGCTCAATTCAATAATTTGGTTCTCTGTAATTCCTGTATTTAGTCCCATTGAAATATGAGCCTGCAATTGAGGTTCTACACCTGACATGGCTGCTAATATGGAAATAGTAACAAACTCACGCTGACGATAATTAAGCACATCGCGACTAAAAATAGCAGCAAATAAATGCTCTTTCAAAAAAACATCGATTACGGGTGCAAAAGCATTAGCTCCTGTTTTTGGCTCTTTTTCCTCTCGTCCCGTTAATTTTTGAAGCGTTTCTTTTCCTACACGATATTGGTCATTTACGGCTTTTATGGGAGATGCTTCTCTGCCTTGTAAATCGGTAATTCCATCGGCTTTTCTCTTTTCCAAAACTTCCATAAAAGCATTGATTGCATTAAGACTTCTTGGAAAACCGCAATAAGCATAAAGCTGTACTAACGCTTCCTTAATCTCATTAATAGTAAGTCCAGAATCAAGACCAGTATTTAATTCTGTTTTGAGTTGCTGCATATTCCCTACGGCAGAGAATGCGGCGATACCAGCCATGCTTTGCTGATGGGCATTCAAATTGTTGCTGTTTGTATTTTTATCTTGTGCGATCATTATATTTATATTTAATAAAAGAATAACAAGCAAAAGTTTTCCGAAATTATTTGCTTCTCTCTTTTTTTGAGAATTATTAATTTGCCTCAGCATATTCTAAATCTGTTACTGGACTTAACCAAACGGCATTTATTTCTCCTTCGTAATTTGTAATAGCAATATGAACCATTTTTGAAGTTGCGGAAGCACCATGCCAATGTTCTACATTCTCTGGTATATTGATTAGGTCTCCTTTTTGGATTGATTGTGCCGGTTTTCCTCTTTCCTGATACAAACCCAATCCTTCAGTAACTATTAAAACCTGTCCTTTAGGGTGTGTATGCCAATTTGTTCTCGCTCCTGATTCAAATGTTACGCTTCCTATTACGAAGTTGTTGTTTTTATCCTTAGCTAGTAATAATTGTAAATATGCGTCTCCTGTAAAATATCCGTTTGTTAGTTTTTCGCCTTTAGAAAAAAGCGATGAAGTGTTTTCTATACTCATTTTTTGTTGAATTATTTTGTTGTTACACGATGTCAGTATCATTATTGATATTAAAGTTAGTCTTTTCAGTATTCCTTTTATCATAAATTTCACTTTTGTATTTTTAAATATTCTAACCAGATTGCAATAAACTATAATGCAAATTTCGTCAGTATACTTCTCTTTAAGTGTAGACAGAATACGGATTTATTTACCACTTTTACTGATTTACTTATAAGGTGGAGTCAGGTAATTTGGTTTCTTTAAATTTGTATAGTAATTTTTTAATTATGGAAGAAGTTGAAAGAATAGATACTGTTAAACAATACAACGACTCTGTTGGAGTTGATACGTTACATCCTTTAGTAAGTGTTGTTAATTTTGATGAGCTGTCAACTTATCAATATTTCAGAAGATATATGGGCGTTTATGCTGTTTTTCTAAAATATATAAACTGCGGGGATATGCGTTACGGATGCCAGCCATATGATTATGAAGATGGAACCTTAATTTTTATTGCACCTGGACAAGTTTACGGAATTAAAAACACAGGAAAAATTATTAAACCTGCCGGAAGAGCACTTGTATTTCATCCCGATTTAATTGCGGGTACTTCACTTGGAAGACATATAAAAGAATACTCTTTTTTCTCTTATGAGGTTAATGAAGCGCTTCACTTATCAAAAAAAGAAAGAGCAACAGTAAATGATTGTTTGGAGAAGATTGCTGCTGAAATTGATTTGAATATAGACAAACATAGTAAAACATTAATTGTTTCAAATATTGAACTTTTTCTAAATTATTGCATGCGCTATTATGACCGCCAGTTTATTACCCGCAGCAATGCAAACAGAAATATTTTAGTTCGCTTTGAAGATTTGCTTAATGATTATTTTAATTCCGATTTACCAAAAAAAATAGGATTACCCAGTGTAACATGGTGCGCAGAACAGTTGCATTTATCGCCCAATTATTTTGGCGATTTAATAAAAAAAGAAACCGGCAATACTGCATTAGACTATATTCAGTCAAAACTTATAGATGAAGCAAAGGTTAAAATATTTGATCCTTTTAAATCAATAAGTAAAATTGCAGATGAACTGGGATTTAAATACCAACAACACTTTACTCGTCTCTTTAAACAAAAAACTGGAATGACACCAAATGAATATAAAAACGCAAATTAAAGAAGTTCATAATTTTAGCATATTTTAATAAATTCAGGGGAGTAAGAAAGATAGATTTCTTTTTATTCAGATTATTTGATCTTTTTACCTGATTCTTTAGGTTTTGTGGTTGATCCAATATCTATGCTTAATTTTTGCTGCTCCACAGGTTTTCGTATTGATTCCAATCTTTATAGTATTGAATAAAGCAAAAAAAACTCCAAAATCAAATGACTTTAGAGTTTTATAATTTGGTGGGCGATGATAGCTTGTTCCGATTCATCGGAAGGTTCGAACCCCAGACCACTTCCGATGCTAATCGGAATGCGCTGAACCAGCTGAGCCAATTTTTATTTACTATTGAATAAAAAAAACTCCAAAATCAAATGACTTTGGAGTTTTATAATTTGGTGGGTGATAATAGCTTGTTCCGGTTCATCGGAAGGTTCGAACCCCCGACCACTTCCGATGCTAATCGGAATGCTCTGTACTAGCTGAGCCAATCTTTATAGTATTGAATAAATAAAAAAAACTCCAAAATCAAATGACTTTGGAGTTTTTAGAATTTGGTGGGCGATGATAGCTTGTTCCGATTCATCGGAAGGTTCGAACCCCAGACCACTTCCGATGCTAATCGGAATGCTCTGCACCAGCTGAGCCAATCTTTATTTATTATTGAATAAAAAAAACTTCAAAATCAATGACTTTGAAGGTTTGTTAAAAATTGGTGGGCGATGATAGCTTGTTCCGGTTCCTCGGAAGATTCGAACCCCATACCACTTCCGATGCTAATCGGAATGCTCTGCACCAGCTGAGCCAATTTTATTTACTATTGAATAAAAAAAACTCCAAAATCAAATGACTTTGGAGTTTTATAATTTGGTGGGCGATGAGGGGTTCGAACCCCCGACCCCCTCGGTGTAAACGAGGTGCTCTGAACCAGCTGAGCTAATCGCCCTATTTTACTAGGTTGCTATCGTTTGTTGTTGCGAGTGCAAATATACAGCTAGATTTTATATTTACAAGCATTTTCTAGAAAAAAATGCAATATTTTTTTAGTATAAAATTTAGAATACTATTTTTCAGTTTATTAGCAAATGAGAAAATGATAATTTCACTGCTGCTTTTAGTATAAACCAGCTTTTAACATTGATTTTTATAGAATTTTACTTTCTATGGAACACATTTTTTATACTGCGGAGTACTGCTGTTGAGTATAATTCCCTTTCTACTCGGCTGCAATATCGCTCCAATCGTTTGCCCAGTTTTTTTCAAAATAAATTTCGGCCTTAAACCAATCTTCCTCATCCCAATCGTCTCTTTCGTCTATTAATATTAGCTTTTCAGATTTCAATTTTTCTATTATTAAAACTAAAAAATCATCAAAACTATCCGCTATAACCGCAATTGGTTCAGGATCACCTGTAGGCAGATACAAAATCTGTCCTAAAGTTCCTTCTGAATTGGGAATTAAATCAATACTCAAAAAATTTCCCGAACCATCATGCGCAAACGGAATTCGATTGATAGAGTAGAGTGTATTGGTGATCTTTTCCGGCTGATTAATTCCTTCGGCTTCTATTTCCGGAGCATCTCTAAAAAAAGTCCAGTTACTGTTGATTTCTTCAATTCCTAAGAAACCAAATCCGCCCATAAAACCAATGCTGCGTTTTTCACCATCGTATTGCTGCAGCAACTCTCTGTGCGAATCAGGCAGTTTGGCGCCTATAAAATTTTCTAGTTCAAGAATTTTATGCGCAGCAGCGCCTGTATTCATAAACTCATCTAAAATATCCAGTCTTGATTTAAAAGCTGCTATGTACTGCTCTGTTAAATTAGGTTCCATTTTATAATAATTAAAATTCTGATTTAAGAAACGTCATGCTCAATACCAAATTCTTCATGAAATGAGCATTCTCCAAACGATATTTCTAATTTTAAAAGCTCTTCAACTATTCCATTTAAAGTTTCAAAATCATAATCTTTAAAGGTTATAATTACTTTTTTGGAGTCTAATAAAAGATCAAATGCATGAGATAATTCAGAAACATTTAAAAGCGTTTTGTCTTTTAAAATCTGAATAAAGTTTATTCTGTAATCTTTATTAAAAGCTTTTAGTAATTCTAAATAATGCATTGTTATACAATTAATTATTGTTTTCTACCAACTCAATATCCATCGTTTTAATAAGACCGTCCTGAAAAGTGTAAACATGTTTTACCAATCCGTCAAAAATTAAACCGTCTTGCAGATCTTTTACATTTTGGTGGACTTTTACTTCCAGACTTCCATTTTCTCTTTCATCAAAACCAACCGGCTCAACTTTAGGATTTATTTCACTCCACTGTCGCGTCCAATACGATCTAATTTCTTCGTGACCTACAATATAACCGCCTTCCCAAGCTTTAGACCATTGTACGTCTTCCTGCATAGTCGAAAGTGCGTTGTCGATGTTTCTTTCGTTAAAAGCTTTATACGCTTTTTTAATCGTTTCTTGAAATTGATTTGTTTCTGACATTTTGATGTTTATATTGCTGATTAATAAAATCTAAGATTAATTATTGTTCTCTTCAAGCTTCGGATTTACTCGACGCAGCATTAGCTGCTCGTCGTCAAGCATTTCAAAATCTAAATCTAAACCAAGCCAATATTCTTTAATAAAATCTAAGAAAGAACTATTCTTAGATTTTACAAGCAAGAAATTTGTAAAATCCATATCTTTCTTTCCTGTCAATGCCATAGAAGGATCTTCAAATTGTTGTTTCCAATTTTCTTCCAGAAAAAACAAATCTTCAGAATTAACAAAATTACGTCTTAGAATGCTTTCTTTAATTTGTTCTAAACTAGGAAGTACAAATGGCTCTTCCTCGACTTCTTCTCTAAAATCAAAATAATCGCCATAAATACAATCTCCAGAACTAAGTAATTTATGCTCGCCGGTCTCTTTTACAAAAACTACCGGACCAGTGCCAACCAGTCTGCCTCTGTCATCCTCAAGACCATAATCTCGGTGTTTGTAATACGCAAAAGTATACTTTTCACTGTCTTCAGTTTCAAAGACAACATATTCGGATCCTAGCTTCTCATCAATAATCTGCTTTACTTTTTCTAAATCCATTTGTTTTGTTTTGGAGGTTGAAAAATAAGTAAAATTGAGAAATCAAAAGCTTTATTACTCAAAGATTTTCTGATTTTAATTTGTATTTTTTAGATCGCTGTCAAAAAAAAGTTATTTTAGCTATTAGAAAAAAATATAAAATGAGCAATTTTAGATACAGTATCTGCGAACCCGCCAACCCAAAAATTATCGAACAAGGGAAAATTGACGCCGCTGCAATAGTGACAATATTCGATACTTTTCCTTGGAAACAATACCTAGAGGAAACAGAACGCTTAAAAGAGGTTTATTTTTCTCCTTCTATTCAATTTGAAAATTTATCCAATAAAAATGGAATAACGGTTTCTGCCATCGGAAAACCAGACAAATACGAGTTTTATATTTTTTACAAAAGACCCAAAACAAAGAAAACCTGGTTCGGATTAAGCTCAAAATTAGATCATAATTATATGTCTGAACTTTGGAACCAAAATGAAAACCAAACAACTGAAATTCTAAAAGCTTTAGCAGACAATAATTTGAGTTTTTTGGAAGAGAAATTTAGCAGATAAATAAAAATGAAAAACAAAATTGTAAAACTACGTTCTAAATTAGAACGAAATAAAATTTTCTTTGAAACTTTCGCAGCAACTGTTTTAATCTTAGCTAGTATTTATGTTTCTGTTCAAGCGAATAATATATCTAATATTCAAACAGAAATTATGAAGTTAGAAAATACTCCGAAGATTGAAATTAGAACCACAATATCACAAAAGGACTCTGTAACAACTAAGTGGCAAATATTTAATCATAACAGTAAAATTTCAAATTTTGAATTGGAACAGCAATTTTCATTCTTAAGTATAAGAAAAAGAGATGAGACACAAGAAAAAGAGATTCCATTGATGGAATATATTAATGGAATCGGTAATTTTTCTGGGCAGAATGAAGGTCTTATAGCTGAATATGATAATGGATATTATTCTCAAAATGAAAAAATTATTCAAAAAGAACTAGAAAATTACTGTTTTATTCAAGTAAGATGTTTTATTGAAATATCATTTGAGGATGTATTAGATAAGCAAACTAAATATTACCAAATAACACCAATGATTAAAGAAATATCAGAAAAAGATTGGGAGCTTATAAAAAAAGATTTTAGTATGAAAACAGATAAAAAAGATAGAACAATTAATTTAGCACATGATATTGAATCTAATATCCAAAAAATAAAAAATTACAACTAGCTTAAAAATAAAAAATCATGTCAATTACAACAGAATCCGAATTAATCGGAATGCAGGAAATAAGTCAAGCCGTAGCTTTTACGTTAAAAGAAATGAGAAAATTTGCGCAGCCAGGCATTTCAACCAAACAACTAGACGATTACGGAGGGGAGATACTGAATGATCTTGGAGCTAAATCGGCGCCCTATCTTACCTACGGTTTTCCGGGATGGACCTGCATTAGCGTTGATAATGAATTTTGCCACGGAATTCCGTCTGAAAAGAGAATTCTTAAAGAAGGGGATTTGATCAATATCGATGTTTCGGCAGAATTAAACGGATTTTGGTCTGATAACGGCGGTTCGTTCGTAATTGGAGAAGATGTAAACGAACATCAAAAACTAGTTGAAGCTTCTAAAGAAATACTGCATAAAGCGATTCACAACATAAAAGGCGGCGTACGTATTTCGGACATTGGTTTTATAATGGAAACCGAAGCTAAAAAAAGAGGTTACAAAGTCATTAAAAATCTTACGGGACATGGAGTAGGGAGAAGCCTGCACGAAGCACCGCACGAAATCGCGAACTACAGAGACCGATTTAACCAAACCCGATTTAAGAAAAATTCTGTGGTTGCTATAGAAACGTTTATTTCGACAACTTCTACGTACGCAGAAACTTTGCAAGACGGCTGGACAATGGTTGGAAATAAAGGCGGCTTTATGGCGCAGCACGAACATACGATTGTGGTTACAGAAGGCAAGCCTATTATTTTGACCGAAATGAACGGAATCTGGAATTAGGGAAAAGTTGGAAGTTAAAGGTTAGAAGTTAGAAGTTAGGAGTTAGGAGTTAGGAGTTAGGAGTTAAAAGTTAGGAGGTAGAAGTTATAAGTTAAACGGCCTGCTTAACCCATAACCCATAACTCTTAACTCTTAACTCTTAACTCTTAACCCTTAACCCTTAACTCTTAACTCTTAACCCATAACTCTTAACCCTTAACCCATAACTCATAACCCAAAACCTCACATTGGTTCCCAAAGTTCAATTTTATTACCGTCATTGTCCAAAATATGAACGAATTTGCCGTAGTCGTACGTTTCGACAGCATCTAGAACCGTTACGCCATTTTGTTTTAACTGTTCTACAAGACCTTCAATATTTTGCACACGGTAATTAATCATGAATTCTTTTTTTGAAGGCGAGAAGTATTGATCGTCTTTCTTGAACGGACTCCATTGCAGTGATTCTATTTCATCGGGATTATCGAGTTTTCTCGATTCAAAAGTCGAACCCCAATCGTTGGTTTCAAGTCCTAAATTTTTAGCGTACCAATCTCTGGTTTCTTTAGGATCATTTGTAAAAAAGAAAATACCGCCGATTCCCGTTACTTTTGGCGTATTATTATCGGAATTGTTATTGGTTAGATCTGACATATTATTTCAAATTTAAATAATTGATTTACTGCAACTAAGGTAAATTATTTTCTTGTAGAATTTCATTTTTATATTCCTCCAGCAATTCATAAAATAAATTGATCGAATCCAAATGTTGTTCCTGGGTAATTTGCAATGCAAAAACATGCTCCCAAATTACAGTTTCAGGATTAATCCCCAGACTAGAAGCTAAAATCATATTGGCCCAGCCCGCAGTAGATTCGTAATAACCCAATTTACGCGCAGTCCAATCAAAAAAAGGTTCGACTTGAGATTCGGTTGCTATTTTATTTTCGACCAAAGCAACATGATAACCCGAAATAAAAATTTTTATATTTTTAAGTGTTGCCTCACCAATAAACATAGCAGGACGTTTTTCTATCGCTTTTAGTAAATTATAACATTCTAATATCATTTTCGGTGTTGAATTATTTTATAATTTTAAACCAAATTAAAATATATAAATGAGAAACGGTCTATTCCTTATTATTTTTCTTTCGATGATAAGCTGCATCGATAAAAAAGCAGAAATCAAAAACTCTGAAATTGTCAAAACCGATGTGACTAAAAAGCCTTCAGAACAGGAAAATAAGCAAAAAATAACCGAATCAAAAGAAATACATTCCTATACAGAAACTTTTGCAGACAGTACCAAAATTGCTTTTCCAGGAAAATATAAAATAGAAATTACACAAACGGAAGTTGATACGCTGATAACGGTTTATTTCAAACTTTTTCAGAAAGCAGACAATAAATGGAAGCTTATTCAAAATGATGCTTTGAGAAAAGAAAGTGAGATTCCGCTGCTTACAGAAATTAAAGATTTTAATAATGACGGTTTAAATGATTTTACAATTCATTATGATGCTGCAGCCCGAGGAGCAAATGATATTCGAAAATTGTTTATTTTTTCTAAAAAAGAGAATCAATTTATAGAAATAAAAAATTCAGACAATTATCCCAATCTTGCATACAACGAAAAATTAAATTGTATTGATGCTTTAAGCGTTTACGCAGGTTCTACAACTACATTTTTAAAACTCAGCAAAAATACGCTTACTGAATTTGCCAGAGTCGATATTATGGACGGGCAGGTTGAAAGTTTTGTAATTAAAAATAATAAAGAAACAAAAATATATTCTGGAGCATACACGGGATCTAGCGATGAGATGATTCGATTTAGTAATTATAATCCATTAGAAGAATAGAAATTTAACTGATTCTAAAAAATATTCAATATGATGAACAATGAAAGAGTATACAAACTTTTGTTTTCGAGTGTGTATCCGTTATACATTCAGAAGGTAGAAAAAAAGGAACGAACGACAGCAGAATTAGACGAAGTAATCTTTTGGCTTACAGGTTACAATGCAGAACAGCTTAAAGCGCAAATTGAAAAGAAAGTAACTTTTGAAACCTTCTTTGAAGAAGCTCCAAAACTAAATCCGAATGCGTCAAAAATCACGGGCGTAATCTGCGGCTATCGCGTAGAAGAAATCGAAGATCCACTGATGCAGAAAATTCGTTATCTGGATAAATTGATTGATGAACTGGCAAAAGGCAAGAAAATGGAGAAGATTTTGAGAGTTTAATTTTTTTTTTAAAATTAAATATAGATGAAGCAAGAAAAAGAGATTGAATTTGCAAAGTTAAGATTTGCTTACAGTACAGTAAAAAAATTTCTAGAGAAGGAAGCAAGAGAAGATATAGACAGCTTAAAAGTTAAGATTGCAGAAGATTTAAGTTTCTATGGGGATGATAATTACGATCTGCTGATCAGATTTGTAGAAAAATTCGAATTGGATTATTCTAATTTTAAGTATGACGAACATTTTCATTCAGAGGCAGAAGTTGCAAATCCAGCATTTATCCTTATCAATCTTTTGAAATTATCAGTTTGGATACCGCTTAAAACAATTGAATTGTTGAGTTTTAATAATATAAAAATCAATAAACCTTCATTTTCAAGCCCTGAAAGAAAAGTTACAGACATGACATTCAAAGATTTACTTACTTGGTATATTGAAGGAGAATACGCAAATTCTAAAGAAATTAAATACAAGATTAAAACAGCATAATTGTTTTGCTCTCTATATCTTTTTTGCCAAATGACAAATTTTCGATAAAAACTTATCCCTAACTTTCCCGCATGAAAGAACTAGTAAATTTTATATTGCAATACGGCAATTTAAATCAGCAGCAAATTGATTTAATTACAAGCAAAGCCTCAGAATTGGAGCTTCCTAAAGACGAATATTTCTCTGAAGCAGGAAAAATTTCTACGCAAGTTGGTTTTGTTTTAGACGGCGTTATGCGCGTTTGTTATTACGACAATAAAGGCGAAGAAATCACCAAATATTTTATTGATGAAAAAAATCTTGTCGTTGATTTAGAAAGTTTTCAAAACAGTATCTGTTCTTCTGCATATGTTCAGGCGGTTACAGATTGTAAACTTTTAGTTTTTTCGAAACACGATTGGGAAGAACTTCTCAATACAATTGTAGGCTGGGATGCTATCGTACATAAAATCATTGCAAGAGCTTTGATGCAGAAAATAGAAAGAAGAAGTCCGCTGGTTTCAGAAGACGCTACAACACGTTATTTATCTTTTATGGAGAAATACCCGAAAATCCTCAATCGAATTCCGCTTTCTTATTTGGCTTCTTATTTAGGAATCACCCAATCTTCTTTAAGCCGTATTAGAAAAAATATCCGCTAAAATCGCTTTTTGCCAAATGGCAAATGTTTTCATTTTTTATCGCTGCAACTTTGCAGTATAAAATTTAAATAAGATACAAAATGAAAACAGCATTAATAACAGGGGCAAATAGAAGTATAGGTTTAGAAACGGCAAAACAACTTTCTAAAAAAGGATTTTTTGTTTATCTGGGAACGCGTGATCTTGCTAAAGGTGAAGACGTGGTAAATCAATTGTCAAAAGACGGATTTGAAAATATCCAAGCCATTCAGATTGATGTTACGAATCCAGAAAGTATTCTGGCAGCCAAAAATATCGTAGAAAAAGAACAAGGAAAATTAGATGTTTTAATCAATAATGCGGGCATTTTGGGCGCTTTGCCACAAGAAGCTTCAATTGCCAATATTGACGGAATCAGAGAAACATTTGACACCAATTTCTTTGGCGTAATCAACGTTACACAGGCTTTTATCGATTTGCTTAAAAAATCAGAAAGCCCAAGAATCAGCAATATTACATCTGGTTTGGGTTCGCTTACTTTGCACAGTGATCCGACATGGAAATATCACAGTATCAAGGCTATTTCGTATGTTTCTTCAAAAGCAGCTTTAAATGCTTTTACCATCACATTGGCTTACGAATTGAGAGATTTACCTTTTAAAGTAAATTCGATTGACCCAGGTTACACCGCAACCGATTTCAACCATCACAGCGGCCCTCAAAGCGTAGAAAGCGCAGCAAGTTTTATCGTTAAACATACTGATACAGATGAAAACGGACCAACTGGAAAATTCTTTAGTCCTGATATTGAGAACGAAAGCGAAGAAAGTCCGTGGTAATCAAAATTTATATTTAAAAGCAAACCTCCAAAGTCAAATGATTTTGGAGGTTTTGTTTTTTTTTATCTATAGTAAGCTCCGGAGGAGCTGTATATTTATAGCAAAAAATCAATTTGAGAATCAAGCTCCAGCGGAGCGAAATTATATTGTTTTTACAAATATTTCACCCCGCTGGGGCTTTTCTACCTTGGTTATTGAATTTCTATAAATATTGTGCCCCGCTGGGGCTTTTGCTAATTTTAATTAAACGCGACAGATTTTAGAAATCTGGTGGGTTTCTTGTTTATGTTGTCAGACAAAAAACGAAAACATTCTTATGAAAATGTTAGCCCTAGCCCCGATAGAAGTGGAAATTCTTTTTTGTTTTTTCTTTAAAATAAAAAAGATTGTAACGGATTGCTTCGCCTATTCACTCTTTCAGGCTCGGGTGCAGGATTAGCTCCTGAAAAAAGATTTGGTTTTATAATAGCAATCAAAATGACAAAAAAACGCAAACCTTAACTTACTATACCAAAATATTTTAATTTTTATGAAACGCCTGCTGAAATTCTACAGGCGTTGAATGAGTCTTTTTCTTGAATAATTTATTAAAAGACTGCGGATGTTCAAAACCTAATTTATAAGCAATTTCAGAAATTGAAAAAGTACCTTTTGCAAGGTATTCTTTCGCTTTTTCAATCAATTTATCATGAATGAACTGCTGTGTATTTTGTCCGCTTACATTCCGCAGCAAATCGCTTAAATATCTTGGCGAAAGATTTAATTCTTCTGCAGCAAAAGCCACGGTTGGAATACCGTTTAAAAGCGCTTTTTCATCATTAAAATAATTATTTAAAAGATTTTCCAGCTTTGCCAAAACATCGTTGTTAACTGCTTTTCTGGTAATGAACTGGCGATTATAGAAACGATTGCTGTAATTCAGCAGGAGTTCAATCTGCGCAATCATTACGTCTTGGCTGAAATTATCAATACGTTCATTCAATTCATTTTGAATGTTTTTATAAACGTCCAAAATGGTTTCTTTTTCCTTTTCAGACAAATACAAACCCTCAGAAGCCGTATAGCCAAAAAATCCGTATTGTTTTATAGTAGTATTTAAAGCATAAGGACGAATAAAATCGGGATGAATGTGCAGTGACATACCGCTGTAATCGGCCTCTTCTTCCTGCATTTTTAAAACCTGTCCGGGAGCGACAAAAGACATACCGCCTTCTTCAAAATCATAAAAACCGTGGCCGTATTTTATTTTTCCGTTAAAAGCAGTTTTAAAAGAAATTTTATAGAAATCCAGAATAATTCCGTTCTCAAAATCCTTCGGATCAAAAACAGCTTCACCATAATTGATGATACTAATGAGCGGATGCATTGGTTTGGGCTGTCCCATCGCTTTGTGCAGTTCAGAAAGGGTATGAAATACTTGAGGCTGATTTTTCATTTTAATTCATTTATAGCTTTACAAACTTACGAAATGTTCTATTGGCGCAATATTCCAGCTTACGGTACTTTGATCAATCATATCGTGAACAACCGAATCGCTGAGCTCGCTCATGAGTAAATGCATGGCAGCTGTTCCTTCTTCTACGCTGTCCCACAAAAGCATATCGTAAACAACGCCGCGCTTTAATTCGAAAATTGTCCTGCTGCGAAAACCTTTCTGACGTTTCAAAAAAACATCAATTTCGCCATTAGCATCGATAAACTGCTGCGTTGTAAATCCTTTTAACTTAAATGTAGTAAGTTCTATAGCTTGATTTTTCATTTGGATTAAAATTAAAAAGTAAACATTGCTTTTATGTTCTCAACTTGCGCTTCGGCTCCAGTGCTAATACGCTCCTTATACAACGCATTGGCATCATTTCCGGCGATATATCGTAATTGTTTTTTACCATCTGTTGCTGCTTCATAGACAATCTGCGCAACATCTTCGACTTTTGTATAATTCGCCAATTGTTCTGCACTGTAACCTTTGCTCACTTCTGCGGTTAATTTGGCATAAGCTTCATGCTGGCCGACTTCCATAGAACGAACGGCAAAATCGGTCTGCATACCGCCCGGCGCAATAACTTTTACCTGAACTCCAAACTGAACTAATTCTGAAGCCAGACTTTCAGAAAAACCATCTACGGCAAATTTTGTGGCGCTGTAAACAGAACAAGTCGGAAAACCCATAAAGCCGAAAGTAGAAGTGATGTTTAAAAATAATCCGTTTTTCTTGTCACGAAAGTGAGGTGTAAAAGCTTTAGACACTCGGATAACGCCCAGCAAATTGGTTTCGATCTGACGGAAAATCTGCTCGTCTGTCAAAGATTCTAACGCGCCGATTAAACCATAACCGGCGTTGTTTAAAACCACATCTACCGAATAATCAGCCGTAACGTTTTGGATCGTTTCGATAATTTGGTCTGCATTTGTGACGTCCAGTTTAAGTAAAACGATGTTTTCTAATAGATTTAATTCGGTTTCTTTTTCTGGGTTTCGCATGGTAGCTATTACCTGCCAGCCTTTGCTGTGAAATAATTTAGCTGTAGCTTTTCCTAAACCTGTAGATGCTCCTGTAATAAAGATTGTCTTTTGCATTTTTTATTGTTTTAAAATTATAATGCAAAGTTGTGCAGAAAGGAGAGGAGCGAATTAGTCATTTTGGAAGATCTATGAGCCAAAATGACGAAGTTTTATTGTTTTGTTATTTTCAAGGAGCTATTCCCGCACCCGAGCCTGAAAGAGTGAATAGGCGAAGCAATTCGTTATAATCTTTTTACAGACGAAATTGCATGTAATGACAGCACAATTAAAATTCCAGAGGAATTAAATATTTATAGCTTTAATTACACAACACCCTAAGAGCTCCAGCGGAGCGGCATATTTTATTATATATGCCGCTCCGCTGGAGCTCTTTACAATGAAACTAATTATCTCTATAAATATTTCGTCCCGCTGAAACTTTAAATTAAACTCTCAATATTCCTCTAAAACCTCTCGCGGCATAATAAGAATCTGCACCGTTATGATACACAAAAACAGTATTATAACGAAAATCTGAAAAAACAGCACCGCCCAGTTTTCTAATTTCAGACGGCGTTTTGATCCAGCTGGAGGTTTTAGCATCAAACTTTCCTAGTTTCTGCAATTCTCGGTATTGGGTTTCGTCCAGAATTTCAATTCCCATTTCTTCCGCCATATTAATGGCACTGTTGGCAGGTTTGTTTTCTTTTCTTTTTTCCAGCGCTTCATGATCGTAACAAATACTTCTGCGTCCTTTTGGGCTTTCTGCGGCACAATCAACGAACAGATATTCATTTTTATTTTTATCATAGCCAATCACGTCGGGTTCGCCTTCAGTTCTTTCCATTTCGTCAAGCGATCTTAATTTTGAAGTATTTGCTTTAAGCTTTTCTTCAACTTTATCCCATTTTATGTCTTTGTGACGAGACATATTTTTCTCAAAACGAATTTCTAAGATTTTTAGTAATTCTTCCTGTTGTTCTATTGTCAATTCTTTTTTCATTTTCCAATTTTTTTAATTAACAGAAATAACTTTTCTGCTTTCTGGTCTAAAATACCAGGAAACAATAGTAAGTACAATTAATAGAGCAGGGCCAAAAAGCGCTTTTGCATCGTCTCCAGAAGCCAAATGCGAAACCACTGCGCCAGACATTGCAAAGAAAAAACCAGCATAAGCCCATTCTTTTAATAACCCAAATTTAGGAATCAATATTGCGATAACACCCAAAATTTTCCAAATTCCTAAAAGTGGCAGAAAGTAAAGCGGATATCTTAAATGATTCATCATATCAACCTCTTCTTTGATCTGCAGAATTTGTACAATTCCAGTAGCAGTCATCCCTAATGCCAGCCAAAGCGTAGCAATCCAATAAATAATTTTGTTTCGTTTTGTCATGATTACTTATTTTAGTTTTTTTACAATTTCTTCTAGTCGGTTGTGCGCCATATTTAAACCTTGAGCAAACGGCAGTTTTAACTGTGTTAATCTATGTTCGATAGATTTATAAATAATCTGCATGGTCAATTTGCTGGTGTCTTCAGTTAATTTTTCGAATTCCAGAAACTCTAACTGTGGTGCAAAAAGAATATTTTCCATTTCAAAAGTGCGTACTATTTTTTCGTTTGGTACAAAATCATGAATAACACCACTTGCTTTAAAAACTACATTTCCGTTTGGATCGCTGGTTTCAAATGCCCAGCTGCCGTGTTTTTTATTTTCAAGTTTCAAAACTTTTGTTCCCATCCACTGCGAAACAATTTCTGGATCTTCATAAGCTTTAAAAAGTAATTCTAGCGGAAGATCAAATTCTCTGGTAATTACAAGATCCTGCTTACCTTCTTCTGCAATGATTTTTGTCTTTCTTTCCATATTATTTTACTTTTTATAGTTTTTCATAATCGATTCTAATTTGTTGAAACGATCGTCCCACATTTTTCTGAAAGGCTCTATAAAATTGTCGATTTCTTTCATCTTTTGTGGATTTAAATGGTAATAAATTTCACGTCCGTTTTGAGTCTGGCTTAATAATTCACATTCACTTAAGATCTGTATGTGTTTTGAAATGGTCTGCCTTGATGACTCAAAATTTTCTGCAATAGCCCCCGGCGTCATCGACTGAACGGCCACTAAACTTAATATAGCACGACGAGTAGGGTCGGCTATAGCCTGAAAAACATCTCTTCTAATTTCCATTATGCAGTTATTTGACTGCAAATATAATGAAGTCATTTGACTGCGCAAAGTTTTAAACTAAAATTCAATAAAAAAAATTAGAATTTCTTCTTAAAGCAATATATTTTTATTGATGTGAATGCTGTCCAGAAAATTCATATCATGAGAAACAACAATCAACGTACCTTCATATTCGTTAATGGCTGCCGTAAGAATTTCGATATTCTGAATATCCAGATTGTTTGTGGGTTCATCCAGAATAATTACTTCAGGAGCCTCGTTACTAATCGTTAAGCAGCACAACATCAGGCGCATTCTTTCGCCGCCGCTTAATGCGTTACAGGGTTTGTCCCAGTCTTTTTGTGAAAACAGAAACCGGCTGAGCCTCATTTTAATCTCATGTTCTTCTAAACCAGTATCATTAAAGCTTTCTGCCTGTTCATAAATTTTGAGACGATTGTCCAGCAAAGAATAATCTTGATCAATATAAATTGTTTTTTTGATCGCTGAGTGTACATTTCCTTCTGTAGGATGTAATTTTTGAAGGATTATAGTAATCAAAGTCGTTTTTCCAGAACCATTTAAACCTTTAATAACCAAACGATCACCGCTGACAATCTCAAAACTAAGATTCTCTTTCCAAATCGAATGATGATTATACTTATAATTGATGTTTGCCGCTTTAAAAATTACTTTTCCTTTATGAAAACTACTGTTATTAAAACCAAATTTCATCTGATCAAAAGAAGAGATTGAAGAACGTAACTCGCGCAAATCATCTGTGATTCCGCTGATTTTTTCTGCGTGCACGTCTTTTACTTTCGAAGTGCTATTTTCGGCCTTATTTCGCATTGTGTTCATCATAATTCTGGCAACACCCGATTTCTCTTGTTTCTTTTTACCTCTGGCGTCCAGTTTTTGCTGGCGTTCTATAGTTTCACGCTCTTTTTCTTTGGCTTTTCGCAATGCTTTTTCTTTGCTTTGCAAATCGTTTTCCAAAGCATTGTTTTCTATTTTTTTCTGTTCGCTGTAAAAATCATAATTACCGCCATAAGCAGCAATCCCATTCTGGGTCATTTCTAAAACTTTATTTAAGCAATTTAACAAAGTTCTGTCGTGGCTGACCAGCAATACTGTACTCGACGTATTTTGAATAAAATCATACAATAATTCCCGTCCCGCAAAGTCTAAATGATTACTCGGTTCGTCAAGCAGCACCAAGTCTGGCTGATGAATCATAATTCCGGCCAGAAAAACTTTTGTTTTCTGGCCTCCGCTTAACGTATTCATTTTTTGGTTCCAATCTAAATCTGCGAGCTGCCAATGCAAAAGAGCTTCGCGGCATCGGTCTTCAATAGACCAATCATCATTTAAGATTTCAAGATTTTCTTCCGTAACAATACCTTCAAGTATTTCTTGAAGTGCGTTTAGTTTTTCTTTTATTTGTAAGGCTTCGGCAATTGTAAATTCATTAAACTGACCATATAACTGAGGCACAAAATAGGCTTTCGAGTTTTGAATAAGCTGTCCTGAAAAAGGTTTTAGTTCACCAGCAATAATTTTAAGCAAAGTTGATTTTCCAACTCCATTGTTTCCTACCAATGCCGTTTTATCTTGTTTATTTATAGTAAAACTGATGTTTTTAAACAACATGTTTTTATTCTCATGCAGGTATGAGGTATTTTGAAGAATAAGCATAATTTCTTTCTTTTGAGATAAATAAATGGAGTCCCGCCAATTTGCAGTTACTCGCTAAAATGTCCGAAAGAAATTATTTTTCACATACTCTTATTGTGTTTTGAAGTGCTGCAAAGATACTTATTTTGTTTGCAAATAAAAAAACCATTCTCTGTTTCTACAAAGAATGGCTTGTATATATTTTGATAGGTTCAATTGTTTGTATTATTTTTTTAGATTTTATCTAGGGTTAACTTAACTTCTTTGGTATCTAAAACTAGTTTGTCTGAAGATATGGTACTTTCACAAGGGTAAGGCGTACCAGTTTCATCTTTAATAACCAGACTTTTGCCTCCTTTTGTCAGCGCATAAGTACCATCTGTTATTTCACGCAGTAAAAAACCAGTAACATGTCCGTCTTCAGTAAAAGTAAGCATCCCGTTGGTTAGAATTACATTTTTTGCAGAATCTGTAAGTGGTATTTTGGCTTCTACAGCGCTTACTTTCCATGAATTCACCAGTTTGTTTCTTTTATTATGACATGAAATCATAAATACGACAGCAATTGCAATTACGAAAGTAAATAATTTAGAGTTTCTCATGATTTTGTGATTAAAAGTTAAACTAGGAAAAGATACAAAAAAAATCAATATTAAATTATTAGTAATCAAATAATTGTAGATTCTGGGTTCTGGATTTTAGATTTTAGAATGTAGATTGTAGATTTTAGTCCCGATCCCGAAACCTCGGGAGGGAATAGATTTTGGATTGTTGAATATCGATTTTACATTAGGATCTTACATTACAGATTTTATTCTTTAAATTCTACAATCTAAAATCTACAATCTACATTCTAAAATCTAAAATCTAAAAAAAACTAGTTAAGCGTTAAGGCTCCTAAAATCTCTTCGTACATAAAAGGGCCTCCGGGATATGTGGCAGTGTAATCCAGGTTCATCCAGACCTGACCGCGTTCGTCTATGTGGTAGTGTATTTTTTTACCCGAACTTTCTTTTACAAAAAGTACATTCTTAATCAGGTAATTAACTTTTTCAAGATCAATCATCGAACCAATTAAAATTTCTGGATAAATATGGCCTTTGGTATGGATAAGTCTCGGAGTACCGCCAATAGAACGAATGGCGGCAGCCATTAAAATAGAATGGTCGTCGCAGTCGCCAGAGAAATAATCTAAAGACTCGCTGGCAGTAGCAATGTAATCGCCGTCTTTGGGATCGTTTACGTAATTCCAACGTCCGTTAATCTCTTTAAAGACCGCAAAGCACTGAATGATGGTTCTATAATCAGAATAGCCTCTAATGCCTTTAAAATGCTTTGTAGTAGCCATAATGGCAAAATTTCGAACTCTAGGGTTCTGGTATTCTATGGCATTTATAATTTTTGATTTATTTGGAAATGGAAGCAGTTTGGCGACTACAATATCCTGCGGAAAAGGATTATCCGACATGGTATAAATCATGGAATTATAGTCTTCCGAAATTTCGCTGAAACCATAATTTCCGATAACACTTCCGTAAAACAAAACCAAAATATATACCGCAATACAAAGTATAATGATCGTTCTGAGATACATTAACAAAAAGAAGATGGCCGCAAATACGAAAATAAAAATAAAGATGCGGTCTAAATTAAACGGCCATTCGAGGTCTATTAAATTTTGATGCAGTATAATGAATATCGGAATGGTAACTAAAAGACTCAACAGCATAATAATAATCCTGTCCCAAGGCGATTTAACCTGTAGTTTGGATTTTAAGCGGGGAAAGTCAATTTTAGGGAATTTCATCATACAAGTCAAAAAGCAGGATTATACTGCTTTTACGGTTTCTACAAAAATACTTTTTTTATCAATAATTCCGAGATCAAATAATTGATTTTGTATTTTATCAAAAGCTTTTTCTGTAAGATTTTTTTGTGACCATTGTGTCAGCTGCAGCCATTCCTGAATATCTTCGGCTTTTTGATTAAAAAGTTCGGCTAATGTCTTATCAATTTCTGGAATTTCTTTAAAATCTACAGTTGTTTTATTGATGATTTCCAATATTTTTTCTACCGTTTTGGCGTTTTTCTTTAAAAAATCTTCACGAACAGCGATCACAAATGACGGCCAAGGAGTAGGGCAGTCGCCAATACGTCTAAAAATACCGCGATCAACCAATGGTTTGGTCATAAAACGCTCCCACATAAAATAGTCGGCTTTTTTTGCCGTCAAAGCTTCTACTGCTCCATCAATAGTGTTCACAATTTCAAATTCCAGATCATCCGTTTCCCAGCCTTGTTCATTCGCATTTACATAAGCCATTAATTGCGAGCCTGAACCAATTCTCGAAATAGCTGCTTTTTTATTTTTAAGATCTTTTAAAGTTTGATAATCTGATTTTGCGTCTACATGAATTCCCCAAATCAAAGGAGACTGCACATAAATCTGCACAATTTTGCTAGAGTTTCCGGCTGCAATATCTTTTAGAATTCCTTCGGTTAAAATAACGGCTAAATCGGTTTCTCCATCGCGAAGCATCTGACACATTTTTCCAGTTCCTTCAGGAATATCTTTCCATTGCAAATCGATGTTTTCGGCTTTAAATTCACCATTTTCAAGGCATAAATGCCATGGCAGGTTGAAGTGTTCCGGAACACCCGCAATTTTTACAGTTTTCATTAAGTTGTTGTTTAAGTTAAGTTGTTTGGTATGCGTATTCTTATTTGTTTTTAATTTTTTAATAAATCTGCCCTGTGTTTTTCTGAAAGACACGGCTCGGCAAACTCAATGATTTCTTGTGCTTCGTACTCGCTTAGAAGACTTCTTACCTGCGAATAATCAACATCTTTTACAATTTCTGCAGCAAAAAAGGTTGTATTCAAGGCTTCAGAAACACAATTAATTTCTTTTAATTGTTCTCTTATAATTTCTATATCAAAATCCTTTTCTAAAACCGCAATCTGTACGATCGAATTTCCAGAATTCTGAATTGTTTTTTTATGCATGAATTTCCCCTCAGTTTCATCATATTCGGCATAAAAAATATCATCCGTTGCAATCAAAGGTCCGAAAAAAGGAATGTTATCCAATTTAAAAAGTCCTTTTTCTAAATCTATTATTTCTGCCCACATGGTTTCAGAAACTACCTCGTCAAGATAATCGCTGAAGTATTTAAAGAGTATTTTTTTATGAGTTTCCTGCTCCATTATCTAATTTAATTTTGCTGCCTTTAAAGGCGATATTACAATGCGATACCCATCTGGATCCTGAATCATTTTTCCGTTTTCGTTCCAGTAAGGGTTAATTGCAGTTATTATTGAAATATTACTATCTATGATTTTATCTATCAAATAATTATAATCTAAAATTGTTTTAGGATAAAGCACTATAATATCATCTTCATCAAATTTATGAGCCGCTTTTACTTTCGATTTTGTAAACTCAAAATTCCAGTCTAAACCCGATTTTCCAATAAAAATTCCGTCGTAATTATCGTGTTTTTCAAAACCTCCCAGCTTTTCAAAACCAAGAACATTGACATAAAAATCTTCAATTTTTTTCAAATCATTAGTATGTCTTGCGACTCTTAAAAACATAGTTTAAGATTTTAAATTATCTCATTTTCTAATTTATAATTATCAAATTCCAATTATCAAATTCCCTAATTATCTAATTGTCTAATTATCTAATTATAATTCCCCAATTATCTAGCCGCCAATTTATCCAGTGTATAAGCAATCAATTCGTCAACCGCTTTGTACGGATCTGAGCTGAAAGTTCCAGAAGCACGATTTGCGATTATAGCATTCAGCGACAAAGCATTATGCCCTAAAAGTGCCGAAAGCCCATAAATTGCTGCCGTTTCCATCTCTAAATTAGTGATTTTTGTGTCATTAAAACTAAAATTATCCATTTTATTGTTTAATTCTTCGTCTTGAATGTTTAAACGCAATACACGCCCTTGAGGTCCATAAAATCCCCCAGCTGTAGCGGTAATTCCTTTATGAATTCTATCAGACTCAATTAGCTTTTCTAGCTTTTCAGAACATGCCGTTACGTAAGGTTTTCCTTTTTTAGGATCCCAATTGGTGTGTTGTACAAAAGCATCTTCCATTTCTGTAATCGATACGTTATCGATCAAATAGGAGCGAAGCATATTATCCAATCCTAAACCGAATTTAGACAAAACAAAACTATCAACGGGGATATTCTCCTGCAAAGATCCAGAAGTCCCGATTCTGATAATGTTTAATGAAGTTAATTCTTCTTTGGGCTGACGGGTTTCTAAGTCAATATTTACCAAAGCATCTAATTCGTTGATTACAATATCAATATTATCAGGACCAATTCCGGTTGACATTACAGAAATTCTTTTTCCTTTGTAAATTCCCGTTTGTGTTTTAAATTCTCTTTTTTGAGTAGAATATTCAATCGAATCAAAAAACTGAGTGATTTTTTCTACTCTGTTTTGATCACCGACAAATATAATATCGTGTGCAATATGTTCTGGACGCAGGTTTAAGTGGTAAACGCTTCCGTCTGGGTTAAGTATTAATTCTGATGATTGGATCATTTCTTTCTTTTAAAGGTTCAAAGAGGCAAAGATACTAAGGTTCTGAGGTTTCATAAAAACTGCTTAAATCCAGATAAAGATTTGCAGACTTTTTGTTTTTACTCAACTTCATTTTTTAAAATCTTAGCGGACTTTGCAATTATTTTTTGCATTTTTAATCTATATTCTATCTCGTCCCGAGGTTTCGGGATCAGGACTAAAATCTAAAATCTAAATTCTAAAATCTAAAATTCTCAACCTCCTACACGTTTGGTTTTAAATCCTTTTTCTTTTAAAATCGCCATAATTTTGTCTCGGTAATCACCTTGAATGATAATGGAATCATCTTTAAAAGTACCGCCGACACTTAATTTGGTTTTAATTTCTTTGGCAAGGATTTTAAAATCTTCATCAGATCCTTCGTAACCTTCAATAATAGTGGTTGCTTTTCCTTTTCGTTTTTCAAATTTGCAGATCATCGGCTCTTTTTGAACATAGAGTACATGTTCTTGTTCCTGAACTTCTTCAGGCTCATTTGATTCTACGTGATCTGGAAATAAATTCTTTAATTGATCTTTAAAGTCCATAGTGTTTTTATGCTAAAAAAAATTCCAACCATAAAAGTATTTAAAAATTAAATTCCAAACTCCAATAAAAGCTTGGAATTTGGAATTTTAATTCTGGAATTTATTTAAGTTTTATTTTTTAATTAAACCCAATTCTACTAAACGTTCGTGTAAAAACTCTCCAGCAGAAATGTCTTCATATTTCTTAGGGTTTTCTTCGTCTATACAGTTTTCAAGACAATCCAAACGCATATCGCTTACAGGATGCATGAAAAACGGAATTGAATAACGAGATGTTCCCCATAATTCTCTCGGCGGATTTACTACTTGGTGAATCGTCGATTTCAATTTGTTGTTGGTATGTCTTGATAACATATCCCCAACATTGATTACCAATTCATCATCTGCAGCAATAGCATCAATCCATTCGCCGTCATGATTTTGAACTTGTAATCCTTTACCTTGAGCCCCCATCAATAAAGTAATTAAATTGATGTCTCCGTGAGCTGCTGCGCGGATAGCGTTTTCTGGCTCAGAAGTAATCGGAGGGTAGTGGATTGGTCTTAAAATAGAGTTTCCTTCTTTTGCATATTCATCAAAATAAAATTCATCAAGACCTAAGTGCAAAGCCAAAGCTCTTAACACATAAACCCCGGTTTTTTCTAATTTTTGATACGCATCTTTACCTACTGCATTAAAACGAGGTAATTCGGTAACTTCTACGTTGTCTGGATACTGAGAAGCCCATTTTGAATCTTTGTCAACATATTGACCAAAGTGCCAAAATTCCTTTAAATCTCCTTCTTTACGTCCTTTAGCATGTTCTTTTCCAAAAGAAACATAGCCTCTTTGGCCGCCAATTCCAGGAATTTCATATTTATGCTTGGTTTCTATTGGCAAGGCGAAAAAGTTTCTTATTTCACCATAAAGTTCGTTTACCAATTGATCATCAAGAAAATGACCTTTTAAGGCTACGAAGCCAATGTTTTCAAATGCACTGCCGATTTCATTTACAAATTTTTGTTTACGTTCCGGGTTGTCCGAAAGGAAATCACGTAAGTCTACACTAGGAATGTTTTGCATACTTTACATTTTTATTTAAAGAAGAAAGGCGTCATAAAAGCCTTTCGTTAACAAAGGTAGAGAATATTTTATAAAATTTTATTTAATATCCGGCATTAATAATTACAAAAAATAAAATTATATGCGGCAAGAATCTTTAAGATTATTCTAATTTGTTATATTTGAAACACTAAAATAATAAAAATAAATGATTTTTTACAGACAAAACCTAACCGATAATCAATTATTAGATTTATATAAAAAACTGCTGAAACCGCGTTTGATCGAAGAAAAGATGCTCATCCTGATTCGACAAGGAAAAGTTTCTAAATGGTTTTCTGGAATAGGACAGGAGGCTATTTCGGTGGGAATTACAACCGCGCTTAACCAATCAGAATACATCTTGCCAATGCATCGTAATCTGGGAGTTTTTACAACCAGAGACATTCCGCTGCACCGCTTATTTTCGCAATGGCAGGGAAAAGCAAGCGGTTTTACTAAAGGAAGAGACCGCAGTTTTCATTTCGGAACTCAGGACTATAATATAATAGGAATGATTTCGCATCTGGGACCGCAGTTAGGAATTGCTGACGGAATTGCATTGGCTGATAAACTCAAGCAAAATAAAAAGGTTACGGCTGTTTTTACAGGCGAAGGCGCCACAAGTGAAGGTGATTTTCATGAAGCACTTAATATTGCGGCAGTCTGGCAGCTTCCCGTTATGTTTGTAATCGAAAATAACGGCTACGGACTTTCGACTCCTACTAACGAGCAATATTACTGCGAAAATCTTGCCGACAAAGGAATAGGTTACGGAATTGAGAGCTATATTCTTGACGGAAATAATATATTAGAAGTATATAATAAGATACAGAAATTAAAAGAGGAAATGCAGGAGAACCCGCATCCGGTTTTATTAGAATTTAAAACTTTCAGGATGCGCGGACACGAAGAGGCGAGCGGTACAAAGTATGTGCCGGATGAATTAATGAAGCAGTGGGCATTGAGAGATCCTGTAAATAATTACAAAGATTATTTGATTGAAAATAAAATTCTCACGGAGGAACAGGATCAGCAGTGGAAAGAAGAAATCAAGAGAGAAATTGATGAAAATTTAGCCATTGCTAATGAAGAACCAGAGATTGTTCCGACTTACAGCGGAGAACTAAATGATGTATATAAACCTTTTGAATATGAAGAATATACTCATGGCGAAGAAGTTAAAAATTGCCGCTTTATCGATGCCATCAGAAATGGTTTAGAACAGTCTATGTGGCGCCATAAAAACTTAGTTATTATGGGGCAGGATATTGCTGAGTACGGCGGTGCTTTTAAAATAACAGAAGGTTTTGTGGATGCTTTTGGAAAAGACCGCGTTCGTAATACGCCTATCTGCGAGAGCGCTGTAGTGTCTACCGCAATGGGATTATCGATAAACAAGTATAAAGCAATTGTAGAAATGCAGTTTGCCGATTTTGTTTCTACAGGTTTTAATCCGATTGTGAATCTTTTGGCAAAATCGCATTACCGCTGGGGCGAAAATGCCGATGTTGTAGTAAGAATGCCTTGCGGAGGCGGTACACAAGCCGGACCTTTTCACTCGCAGACCAATGAAGCTTGGTTTACCAAAACTCCAGGTTTAAAAGTCGTTTATCCGGCATTTCCTTACGATGCAAAAGGACTTTTAAATACTTCGATATTAGATCCGAATCCGGTTTTATTCTTCGAACATAAATTATTATACAGAAGTATCTATCAAGATGTTCCAACAGATTATTATACTATTCCTTTAGGAAAAGCGGCTTTAATAAAAGAAGGAAAATCTGTTACCATTATTTCATTTGGTGCTCCTGTACATTGGGCATTAGAAACTCTGGCGCAAAATCCAGAAATTGACGCTGACTTAATTGATTTAAGAACGCTGCAGCCTTTAGATACAGAGACTATTTTTGCTTCGGTTAAGAAAACAGGAAAAGCGATTATTTATCAGGAAGATACTTTGTTTGGTGGTATTGCCAGCGATATTTCGGCTTTGATTATGGAAAATTGTTTTGAATATCTGGATGCTCCTGTAAAAAGAGTTGCGAGTTTAGATTCTCCGATTCCGTTTACAAAAGTGCTGGAGGACCAATTTTTACCAAGAGACCGATTTGAAGTTGCATTAAAAGAATTATTAGAATATTAATTTAAGAGCTGGATAAAATTTAACGTGGATTATACGGATTCGTTATCAAGAAAATGCGGATTTACACAGATTTTTTTGAATTCTGTATTTAAAATATATTAATCCGCTCTTTTGTGAAAGAAGTTCGGTTGTATTTTTTAATATTTCAAAACAAAATTATACGCTGAAAATGAAATCCGTTTAGCTGCGTTTTTGTATAACGAATCCGCTTAATCCGTCTCAACAATATATTTTTATAGAATTAATAAGCAAAACTTTAATATTATTCTAATCAAAAAAACTATACATTAAAAACTTAATTATGAAAAAACTCTGCGTTCCGTTTTTTGCGATTTTCCTTTTGGTTTCTTGCAATAAAAACGCTAAATCTGCTGAAGATCTTGACTTAAACAAAAAGTTTGACGGCTACAAAGACCAATTTGTAAATTCTTTATGGAAAACCTATCCAGGCTGGGCTTCTGGAGTTGGATTTCACAAATACGACAGTATTCTTCTGGTTCCAAACAGCGAAGAAGATCAAAAACAGCTTGATTTTGCTAACGCTCAATTAGATTCTTTAAAAGCATACAGCATTGATAATTTGTCGAATAAAAACAAGACTGATTATTATATGATCAAAAATCAACTTGACGGAATTATTTTCAGCATTAAAGAATTAAAATCTTCTCAATGGAATCCTGCCGAATATAATGTATGCGGTGCATTTGCAGAACTATTAAACGGAAATTATGACAGCTTAGAAGTTCGTTTAAAAGCTTTTGATGCCAAAATGAACAATATTCCTGCTTATTATGAAGCCGCTAAACAAAATATTAAAAATCCTACTGTAGAGCATACAGAATTGGCTATAGCGCAAAATCTTGGCGGTTCTACTGTTTTTCAGGATGATTTAAAAATTGCTTTAGAAAAAAGTAAATTAAGCAAAACCGAAAAAGAAGCTATTTTAAGCAAAGCAGCGGTTTCTGTAAAAGCAATTACGGATTATGCAGACTGGCTTAAAAAATTAGAAAACAAAACGCCGCGTTCTTTTAGATTAGGAAACGCATTGTATGCTAAAAAATTCGACTGCGACATTCAATCAGGTTATTCTGCAGACGAAATTTACAAAATTGCGGTTGATCACAAGAAAGACCTGCACGATAAAATGTTTGTTTTAGCAGATAAACTTTGGACAAAATACAAAGGAAACGCAGTAAAACCAACAGATAAATTAGAATTGATCAAACAAGTTATTGATGTAATTTCGTTAAAACATACTACTCCTGATAAATTTCAATCTGAAATTGAAAAACAAATCCCAGAATTGACAGCCTATGTAAAAGCAAAAGATTTATTGTACATCGATCCTTCAAAACCTTTGGTTGTGCGCAAAGAACCGGCTTATATGGCGGGAGTTGCAGGTGCGTCTATTTCTGCGCCAGGGCCTTATGATAAAAATGCGAACACGTATTATAATGTTGGAAGCATGTCGGGCTGGACAAAAGAAAATGCCGAAAGTTATCTAAGAGAATACAATGATTATATTCTGCAGATTTTAAATATTCACGAAGCAATTCCGGGACATTATACACAGTTAGTATACAGCAATCAATCGCCAAGTATTATCAAATCTATTTTAGGAAACGGCGCTATGATTGAAGGCTGGGCAGTTTATGCAGAAAAAATGATGCTGGAAAGCGGTTATAAAAACTCTGACGAAATGTGGCTGATGTATTATAAATGGAATTTAAGAACTACTTGCAACACTATCTTAGACATCAGCGTTCATACCAAAAACATGTCTAAAGAAGATGCTATTAGTCTTTTGACTAAAGAAGCTTTTCAGCAGCAAGCAGAAGCAGACGGAAAATGGAAACGCGCTACTTTATCTCAAGTGCAGTTATGTTCTTATTTTACAGGTTATACCGAAATTTACAATTTGAGAGAAGAACTTAAAAAGAAACAAGGCGATAAATTCAATTTAAAACAATTTCACGAGAAATTCTTAAGTTTTGGAAGCGCTCCGGTTAAGTATATCAAGGAATTGATGTTGAACCAAGAGTAGTTTCTGGATTTTTAAATAAAAAAGAAGGTTTGACTTAAAAAATCAAACCTTCTTTTTTTTTATATCATTACAACCAGTCTTTTCCCATCCGAAACTTCGGCGTTCCAAATTTTTTCAATATCCGGCAAATTCACTTTCTCAATATTTATTTTTAATCTGTTTTGAGAAGCCAAAAGAAACATTTCGGGCAGTATTTCTGAAAATAATAATTTTACTTCTTCTTTTGTCCAGCTGCCTAAACCTGATCCCGACAATTGAAGATCAACACTTCTCAAAATTTGTGCTGACAATTGGATGGTATCTCCCGACATAGAACCTACAGAAACGTATCGGGTTTTAGGAGTAAAATTTCCATTTCCCTTTAAAACAGAAAGAATAAGCTCGGCCGAATGTCCCCACAAATAATCTAAAACAATATCGATTGGGGTATTTTTATGGATTTCTTTCAGCTGCAAAATAAAATCTTCATCACTTTGTTTTAAAGGAACAATTTCATCAGCGCCCAATTCTAAAAGGCTTTGAAGCGTTTTTTCGTTTCTTCCTGTGACAATTATTCTTTTGGCTCCGTAATGTTTAGCAATCTGAATCGCCATCTGACCCGTAAAACCAGTTGCTCCATTTATCAAAACAGTTTCTCCCTCTTTTATACCGGCTCTAAAACGAAGTGCCATTGCAGATCCGGCAACTGCATTGGGCATTGTCGCGGCGACGGCATCATCAATTCCCTCTGGCAATAACACCATTCTGTTTTTCTCGACCAAAGCTTTTTCTGCAATGGTTCCAGAAATACCGCGCGCATAAACTCTGATTCCGTTTTCTAAAACTCCAACAGCGTCACTGCCAATTATTGTTCCGTTTTGATTGTCATTTTCTGAAGAATAATGTGCTCCGCTGGCAATTCCTTTGTCCAGGTTGGTAATTGCCACGGCTTTTACAGAAATTAAAACTTCGTTCTCGTTGGATACGCTTGGTGCTGCAAAATCTGCATATTTTGGCAATTCGCCTTTTTTATAAACTACTGCTGCTTTCATAATTATTAAATTTTATGAAGCAAAATTAAAGACGCGTTTATGGGCAGGCGATAACATTTGTTATTAAATGAAATAAACGAGATTTTTTACGACTTATACTAAAGTTTATAAGTATTTATTTCTGTAATAATTTGCTTTTAATACGGCTTAAATGAACGGTGGTTACACCAAGATAAGAAGCGATATAATGCTGCGGCACTCTCTGAACAATTTGAGGCTTTTCTTCAATCAAGCTTTGGTAACGCTGGGCAGGTGTGTCTTTTATAAAAGAGAAAAAATGTTTCATATAATCAAATGTCCTTTGGAAAAGCATATCGATCAATCGATCTCTTAATTCTGGTATTTCCTTTACTTCTTCGAGTATAGTATCTACATCTTCTTTGTGAATCCACCATAAAATAGAAGGTTCGATTGTTTCTATAAAAACCGGACTCGGAAATTTTTTTATAAAACTTTCGATAGAAGAAACGCTTTGATTTTCGAAAAAAAACTGGGAAGTCAAATCTTTTCCATTGTGATTAAACCAAACACGAATACAGCCTTTTTCGATAACAAAAAGCTTTTTTGAAATTTCTCCTTCTTCTAAAAGAGTTGTTTTGGCAGGAACTTCAATTCGATTAAAACAACCAATGTATTCGTTCCATTTTTCATCTGTTAAAGGAAAATTATTTCGAAATTTATCAAACATTTCAACTATTATTTTACTGCTCCATACTTTAGAAGCAATTTTACTTTTGCTGCATCTCCATTCGTTTCTGCCAATTCTAAAGCAGTCATTTGATCAATTCTTCTCTTTAAATTCGGATTTGCTTTGTTTTTCAAAAGACAATTTAAAACTTCAATTGATCCAAAACTAGAAGCACTCATTAAGGCTGTATAACCATTCTCTAAAGATGCATTTGGATCTGCTCCGTGATCAATTAGCAATTGAATCGTTTTTTCATTGTCTTCACTTGCTGCTCGAATCATATAATCATTAATATTTTTCACTTTGCCTGTCGACAAAATTTTTTCTGCAGCTAAATTGTTATTCATAAACAAAGCAACATCTAATACCGTTAATTCCCAACCAGTATTTTCGCCTTTTGCAATAAAATTCACATCTGCATTCCGATTAATTAATTCAATCAATTCTTCGCTGTCATTATTGTAAACGGCATGCATAAGCGGCGACCAATATTCTTTTTCATCATCCCATTTTTCCTTATCGCGTATACTGCAAGAACTTAGAAAAATAAAAATGAAAAAACAAATAATTTTCATTAGTGTTTTCAATATAAAATTATTTCAAATCAGATGCTACTTCAAACAACTGCACCTGATTTTTCAATCGCTCAATAACCAAATTCATCATGCGCTTGTTTAAATTGGAGGAGTTCTGAATATACGTATCGTATTCGTCAATAGTAAACAAAGCCATTACAATTCCTTTTAAGGAGTTTCTGAATTTTATATCTTTTTGAATGGAGTTTTCAATAGCCTGGAGTTTCTTTTCTGTAGAATACGAATAAAAATCTCGTTTGTTTTTGTTGATGTAATTCATAAAAACTGCTAGGAACAAATCGTTCTGAAGTTTTAAAATAGGCCGGATCGTTTGGTTTTGAAAGATCTCATCTGGAGAAGATTGAGTACTTACAGTTCCTAAAGTTTCGCCTCTGAATTCTTTTAAAAAAGTATCTCTATCTTTCATGTGGTTTTTATTTAAATTTAGTGAAAAATAAAATACTAAAAGTTTATTTTTGTTTAAATTGTAAAATAATTATAAACCATTTTGTTAAATCAATCCATATAAGTCCTATAATAAATTCAAGCTTTTTTACGCTTAAATTTTGTACGATTTAGACCTCAAAAAATAAAAAATTAAATGAAAGCTATCGCTATTTCCCTCTTATTGATTTTAATAGTTTCTTGTACTAAAAAAGAAGATGTCTATAAAGATGTTTATTATAAGTCTGTAAACGGAAACGATACTGCGATTCTGGCTTTAAAAATGAGCGAAAAACGCTTTTTTGGCCGTTACGAAATAATTTATCCCAAATTTGGTAAAGATTCTGGAGATGTTCGCGGCACTGTAAAAGGTGATACGCTAAAAGGTGATTATCATTACATCTCAAATGGCGGACAATGGAAGAGAGTACCGCTGGCTCTTCTTAAAAAAGAAAACAAGCTTATTCAAGGAACAGGGGTTATCGGTACCTACATGAACATGCCGTGTTTTATCAACGGAACGCTTTCGTACAAAGATCCTGCTTTTGTATTTGATGAAGTTAAATGATTTGTTTCAGGTTTCAGGTTTCAAGTTTCAGGTTTCAAGTTTCATGTTTCAGCTTTCAGGTTTCAGGTTTCAGGTTGGTTCTTTGCTTGTTTTTTTAACCGCAAAGTCCGCAAGGTTTATTTAAGCGCGTTTTTATAAAAATAAAGTTCGCAAAGCTATATTGATAAAGCTTTGCGAACTTTTTGTAAGCTAGTGTTTTTAGCGGTTAAGAACCTGAAACTTGAAACCTGAAACCTGAAACCCGAAACTAAAAAACTAATCAAATCGCCCGATCTGAGAAGGCAGTTCAAATATTTCAAGATCAAAATAAATGACAGACGCCATAACATGATCAAAAATATCGGCCATGATATATTCGTAATTTGCCCATCGTTTGTCGCTCGAAAAAACATAAATTTCTAACGGAACTCCATGCGCTGTAGACTGTAATTGTCTGCACATGATATGCATGTCTTTATTGAGGCCGGGATGATCCTGCAGATACTGCATGATGTATTTTCGGAACAATCCCAAATTTGTCATGTTTCTACCGTTTATAGCCAATGATTTATCAATACCACGTAAATCATTATACTTTTCAATTTCAGCTTGTCTGGTATCAATATACGAAGTAATGAGCTGTACTTTTTTCATGTGATTTAAATCGTGCTCATTAAGAAAACGAATGCTGCTGCTTTTGATTAAAACATGTCTTTTGATCCTTCTTCCGTCAGATTTCTGCATGCCGCGCCAGTTCTGAAACGAATCTGAACTTAAAGCGTAAGTCGGAATCGTGGTAATCGTATTATCAAAATTTCGCACTTTTACAGTGGTCAGATTGATCTCGATAACATCACCGTCTGCACCAAATTTATCCATCGTAATCCAGTCGCCAATACGAACCATATCGTTAATCGCGACCTGAACGCTTGACACAAAACCGAGAATAGTATCTCTGAAAATCAAGATAATAATTGCCGAAAGTGTTCCTAAAATGGCTAATAATTCACCTTTTTTGATTCCGAATAAAGTCGAAATAATCAAGGCAACTCCCAAAATCCAGAGCACAATCATGATGACCTGTACAAAACTGTCAATTGGTTTGTCGCTGTATTCTGGTTTTTGTTTTAAATAATCTCGTAACGAGTTAAAAACCGTTCGAACGATCCATAAACCAAGCAGTACAATGTAAACGCCAACTATTTTCCCGAAAATCAATTCCCAATATTCGTATTTATCCAGAATAACAGGAACGGCTTTATAAATAAAGAAAAACGGAATTAAATACGCCGTATAACGCGTGGTTTTATTCTGGATTAAATAATCGTCAAATTTTGTTTTGGTCTTCTGTGCAAAAATTGCAGTAATCGTGACCAGAACAAATTTGGCAGCATAATAAATAATGTACGCTAAAGCGATTAAAATAATGATATTAAAGATCAGACTGATATAAGACGCAAAATTGCGGCTCATTCCCCATTCTCTAAAAATCGGATATAAAAAATTAAAGATTTTATCCAAAAATTTATGCATTCTCCAGATATTTTTTCTCTATATAAAAAGTTCCAAAAGGTATTAAAGAGGCAATTAAAATGATTGCAAAAGTTTTTAAATCCCAATTCATTGTTTTCTTTAATAAGAAAGCCAAAATGATGTATCCGATAAACAAAACTCCATGTGTCATTCCAAGCGGACGTAATAGTGTATGATAAAGTTCTGGATTGTTATTTTTGATTAACAGCATATTAGCAAACAAAACTAAATAAGAGATTCCTTCTAAAATTGCAGTAACTTTGAAAATCTTGAGCATGTATGTATTTTTTTAAGTTTATGCCGGCAAAATTAAGGATTCTGGATTGATTTCGAGATTTAAAAAATGAAAATTAAAATGCTTTTTTAATTTGAAATAGTATATCAAATTTGATGTTTTAATCACTATACTGTCAATTAATCTTTACGGAGCTGCTTGCTGCGATTTCTCCTTCGAAAATGACAAGATCGCGAAAATTGAAATGAAACAGGAATCGTAAAGCTGAAAGGTTCAACAACGCAAAGAATCACATAAAGTAAAGTATAGTTTGTCAGACTAAGCGGAGTCGAAGCTAGTGGAAAGTAATTCTGCGAAGATTGACGCTTTAGATTGTGTGGGCTTCGACTCCGCTCAGCCTGACAAACTTCAAATTATTGGACTTTAAATATCTAATTTGGAATTTAGAAAATGGAATTTTACCTTTAATGTATGAGCAAAAGAGATCTAAAAAAATATTTGGGACAATTGACAAAAGAACAGCTGGAAGAACAGCTTATCGAATTGTACGAGAAATTTGTTCCTGTAAAAACGTATTACGACTTTGTCTTTAACCCGAAAGAAGACAAACTGCTGCAAGAAGCCAAAGTGAAAATTTCGCACGAATATTTTCCGATTAAGAAACCCAATGCAAAATGGCGTCCAAAAGCCAAAATGAGACGGTCTGTTGCTCAAAAAATAATCAAACATTTTTTGATGCTTGGAGTTGATCCGTACATTATTGCAGATGTTATGCTGTACAATATCGAAATTGCTCAAACTTATTCTTCTCAAAATTTCATTAAGCAGGAATTGTTTTACAAAAGTATTTTTAATTCTTTTGAGCAAGTCATAAATTTTGTTATCTCAAATGGAATTTTAACTGATTTTAAATTAAGAATTGAGGGAGTTTTGAATGAAACGATGCAGCAAAAATGGAAGAATAGGTACGATTTTGAGACAATTTTCGATAAAATTGACTAAAAAATACACTTCTCATAAAAAATCTTAGTTTAAAAAAAACATTTATTTTCGATTAAAATAAGATGAATAACTGTTTTTTCGACGTATTTTTGCAAAAATCCAAAAATAAACAATGTCTCAAAACACATTAGAAATACAAAGAGAAGAGAAAAAAGAACTTTATGCATACCAAAAAGGCGACATTGACGCCATTTTTGACCGTTTAGACAATGCACCTCCAAAACACCACTTACTGTACCAATTGCCTACAGGTGGAGGAAAAACTGTAATCTTTTCAGAAATCGTTCGCCGCTATTTGTCAAACAACGACAAAAAAGTGGTGGTTTTAACACACCGTATCGAACTTTGTAAACAAACATCAAAAATGTTAACTGGTTTTGGTGTAACAAATAAAATAATCAACAGTAAAGTAAAAGAGCTTCCGGATCAAAACGAATTTTCTTGTTTTGTGGCGATGGTTGAAACTTTAAAAAACCGTATTAATGATGAAAAACTGCATCTGGACAATATTGGTTTGGTGATTATTGACGAGGCGCATTACAATTCATTTAGAAAATTATTAAACTCATTCAAAAATGCTTTTATTCTTGGAGTAACAGCAACACCTTTGAGTTCTAATATAAAATTGCCAATGCACCAAAGTTATAACGAACTTATTGTGGGAGACACGATTGGCTCATTGATTGACAAAGGATTTTTGGCTAAAGCAACAACTTACAGCTATGATGTAGGTTTGACATCATTAAAAGTAGGTATCAACGGAGATTATACAGTTAAATCTTCAGATGATTTGTATACCAATACTTTGATGCAGGAAAAGCTTTTACATGCTTATACAGAACGTTCACTGGGTAAAAAAACGTTGATTTTTAATAACGGTATTCACACATCATTGTATGTGTACGAGACTTTTAGAGAAGCAGGTTACGAAATTCGCCACCTTGACAATACCAGCAGTTCTGAAGAGAGAAAAGATATTTTGCAATGGTTTAAGAAAACTCCAGATGCTATTTTGACTTCTGTCGGAATTTTAACTACTGGTTTTGATGAGCCGACTGTAGAAACCATTATCTTAAACAGAGCGACTAAATCGTTGACGTTATATTTCCAGATGATCGGACGTGGTTCTCGAAAACTGCCTGGAAAAGATGAATTTACAGTTATCGATTTAGGAAACAATGCCGCGCGTTTTGGTTTATGGAGCGATCCTGTAAACTGGCAGCATATTTTTAAATCGCCGGAATTTTATCTTGAAAATCTGCGCGACGATCACGAAATCGAATTGTACTTTAAATACAGCATGCCGCCAGAATTGCGTGCAAAATTCAGTAAAACAGCCGATGTCTCTTTTGATGTTGACGAAGAACATAAATTAATTATCAAACAAAACCTTCGTTCAAAAGTAGTTTTGGACAAATCTCTGGATCAGCATGCCGGAATGTGTGTTGACAACACAGAAACGCTGCAAGAAGCAAAAATGCTTGCCAGAGAGCTGGAAGACGATATTGAGGACAGAATTAAGCGTTACTCAAAATGTTTGAGCCAATGCAGTAAAAACTACCGTGAGTGGCTTGTAGACGATTACAAACAAAGATTAACTTTATTAATTGGTAAAAAATATCGTGAGAAAATCATGAACGAGCCAGATTGATATTTTTGCAAGTTTAAAAGTTTCAGGTTTCATGGTTCAAGTTATTGAAATCTAAACTTCTAATAGTATTATAAAAGGAGAAATCATATTTTAAAATGAATATGATTTCTCCTTTCAAACTTAATAAGTTTCTGTGTAACTTGAACCTGAAACTTGAAACAAATAAAAAACAAAATATGTCTAAAGCATTTTCAGAATTAGGAATCAAAGCGCCCATAGCAAAAGCTTTAAACGATTTAAATATCAGCACGCCAACAGAAATTCAGCAAAAAACAATTCCGTTGTTTTTAACCGAAAATCATGATATTGTTGGTCTGGCCAAAACCGGAACAGGAAAAACCGCTGCATTTGGACTTCCGTTATTGCAATTGGTTAAGACAGATGCTGCTCATGTTCAGGCTGTAATATTGGTTCCTACGAGAGAACTTGGACAGCAGATTTTTAGAAACTTAGAATCTTTTTCAAAATATATTGAGAATATATCTATCGCCTCAGTTTGCGGAGGAACTCCAATAAAACCACAAATCGAAAGATTAAAAGAAGGTGCACAGATTGTTGTGGCCACTCCAGGACGTTTGATCGATTTGATTCAGCGTAAAGCAATTGATTTAAAACAGACGGAATATTTAGTTCTAGACGAAGCCGACGAAATGATCGCCATTCTTAAAGAAGGATTAGATGAAATTGTAGCCGAACTGCCTAAAAAACGCCGTACATTATTATTCTCAGCCACTTTACCGGGAGCTATTAAACAATTAGTTCAGAATTACTTAAACAAAAATGTAGTTCAAATTAGTGCCAATATGGAAACTGTCGGCAACGAAGGAATTGATCACGAATATATTGTGGTAGATCCTATCGAAAAGCTGGAGGTCCTAATGCATTTCTTAAATTCTCATGATGGAGAACGCGGTATTATTTTCTGTAAAACCAAAGCTGCAGTTAACAAACTAGCCAAAAACTTAGCAATTAATAAGTTTTCGTCTGGAGCATTGCACGGAAGTTTGACACAGGGAATTCGTGACAGGATTATGGAGCAGTTTCGCGAAGGACATATCAATATTTTGGTTGCTACCGATTTGGCTGCGAGAGGAATTGACGTAAAGGAAATTTCGTATGTGGTCAATTATCATTTACCGGATACTTACGAAAACTACGTTCACCGAAGCGGAAGAACGGCGAGGGCAGGGGCTAATGGACTTTCTTTGACGGTTTTACAGCAAGAAGAAGTTTTTGAAATCGCTGATTTTGAACGTGAACTGGGCATTAAGTTTTCTGAATTTAAAAAGCCGTCTGCAGCAAGTCTAGAAGAAAACAACATGCTTTTGTGGGCCAAACAGATTTTCAAAACGAAACCAAATCACGATCTTTCTGCTGAACAAAAAACCAGAATAAAAACCGTTTTTCATCATTTAACCAAAGAAGAGTTAATTGAGAAATTAATGGCCAATTATGTGCTGCAGAACAAAAACGATATAGTTGAAAAACCTGTTAAAAAAAATAAAAAGTAATAAATATGATTATTGTCATTGCATATTAAAGTTGTATATTTATAAGGTATTTTATTCAAAAACCTACCTAATTACAGCTATATGAAGATAGTCATTATAGGAGGCGGATTTGCAGGAATCAATCTAGCGAAAGAGCTTGTAAATCATCCTCATATACAAGTTACCCTTGTAGACAAAAACAATTACAACTTTTTTCCGCCACTTATATATCAGGTTGCTACGGCATTTTTAGAGCCTTCGAGTATTAGTTATCCGTTTAGAAAATTCTTTGCAGGTAAAAAAAATCTGCAGTTCCGTTTAGGCGAATTATTATCTGTTGTTCCATCAGAGAAAAAAATCATATTAAACAATGGTGAATTGACATACGATCAATTGGTTTTTGCCACCGGAGCCGAAACTAGTTATTTTGGTATGGAAAACGTGATGAAAAACGCCATTCCGATGAAGACCTTAAACGATGCCATCGAAATGCGCAATACTTTGCTTAAAAACTTAGAGAAAGCCGCAATCTGCAAAGATATGCGCAAGCGCAGAAAACTTTTGACAATTGTTGTTGCTGGAGGAGGACCGACAGGAGTGGAGGTTTCTGGAATGTTTGCCGAAATGCGAAAAAATATTCTCTTGAAAGAATATCCAGAATTAGATACTTCGGCGAGTAATGTTTATTTGGTCGACGGCGGTGATGCCCTTTTGGCTCCAATGAGCAAAAAATCACAAGAAGATACATTAGAAGCTTTAACAAAACTCGGAGTTGTTGTAAAATTACACACTCGCGTAGTAGATTATATTGATGATACAGTTCATTTTGAAAACGGAGAAACCATCAAAACCAAAAACTTAATCTGGGCAGCCGGAGTTTCTGCAAAGATTTTTGAAGGAATGCCAAAAGAAAGTTACGGACGCGGCCGACGAATGGCTACAGATGTTTACAATAAAGTAGATGCTGTTGACAATATTTATGCGATTGGTGACACTGCCATTTTAACTGGAGATAAAAACTTCCCAGAAGGACATCCGCAGGTAGCTCAAGTTGCAATTCAACAAGGATTGAACTTAGCTAAAAACTTTAAAGCAATGGTAGCAAACAAACCGCTTAAACCATTTACTTACAACGACAAAGGATCAATGGCTATTATCGGAAAAGCAAAAGCCGTAGTCGATTTACCAAGTCCGAAATGGCATTTTAAAGGATTTTTTGCCTGGGTTATATGGTTATTCATCCACTTAATATCTTTAATCACATACAGAAACAGATTAAATACTTTTTGGAACTGGATGGTTGCTTATTTCGCCAGAGATCAATCTCTTAGAATGATCATTAGACCTGACAAGAGCAGTAAAAATTTATAAAAAAAATCAAAACGGCGAATTGCTGTAAAGATTTAACCGTAAAGTCCGCAAGTTTTTTATCATAGTGTTTAATGAAAAAATAAAGTTCGCAAAACTAAATCATAAAGCTTGGCGAACTTTTCTTTTTATATAAGCACAAATTTATTAAATCTAAACTTTGCGCCCTTTGCGTAAACCTTTGCGCTCTTTGCGGTTAAAAAACCTGTAAAGATTTAACCGCAAAGTTCGCAAGTTTTTTTACCATAGTCTTTAATAAAAACAAGTTCGCAAAGCTAGATCATAAAGCTTGGCGAACTTTTCTTTATATATAAACACAAATTTACTTAATCTAACCTTTGCGTTCTTTGCGTAAACCTTTGCGTTCTTTGCGGTTAAAAAACCTGTAAAGATTTAACCGCAAAGCTAAATCATAAACCTTTGCGCTCTTTGCGGTTAAAAAACTAATGTCCAACTATCATATCATCATCTGCCGAAACTTCAACCTTATTTTTAATAAAACGTTTTCCAATATTCAGAACGATAAAGGCAATAATAGTGGTCGTGGTCATAATAAAAACCATTGGCGCAACAGAATCCTTTACAAAAACTCCAACAGCAAACGAAGCCAAAGCCCCTAAACCCAGCTGAATTGCACCCATTAAAGCCGAGGCACTTCCGGCATTTTTAGCAAAAGGCGCCATAGTAAGTCCGGCCGTATTTGGATTTGAAATTCCTAAACATCCTAAAAACAGAAAAAGCATTGCGATCGTTTCATACAATCCTAATAAATTATTTAGAGAAAGTAGCAGAAAAACAATTGCAATTACCGACTGGGTAATTAATGCGCCAAAAATCATCTGCTGGCTTGAAAATTTCTTTAATAAAACAGAATTCAGTTGACTTGAACCAATAAAACTAACCGACATAAAAGCAAAAATCCATCCGTAGGTTTTGGCGTCTACATGATAAATATCCATAAAAATGATGGGAGAGGCCGCTACATAAGTAAACAAACCCGAAAAAGAAATCGATCCTGTAAAGGCATAAGTAAAAAACTGAGGCTCTTTGATTACTTTTAAAAAATTAGCGATAATCGGTTTTGGTTTTAATGAAATAGAAGTATCGGGTTTGTAACTATTTGGCAGACCAACTTGCGCCGCAATCAAAATAGCGATTCCCATACACATTAAAATAAAGAAAACCGTATGCCAGCCATAATACGCGGTTACATAACCGCCAATGGTTGGCGCCAGCATTGGCGAAAGCCCAAGAACCAGCATTAAAAGAGAAAATACTTTTGGTATATCTTTTACCGGAAATAAATCGCGAACCATCGCAACTGAAGCCACTGTAGCAGCACAACTTCCGATAGCCTGAACAAAGCGCAGCAATATAAACGAATCAATATCAGCTACATAAACACAGCCTAAAGAAGCTAAAATATAAACCAAAAGCCCGACAAACAAAGGTTTTTTTCGTCCAAAACGATCCAATAAAGGCCCATATAATAATTGTCCAGCCGAAATTCCGATAAAATAACTTGACAAACTCATAGAAACTTTGGCAACTGTGGTATTTAAATCTTTTGCAATTCCCGAAAATCCAGGAAGGTACATATCGATTGAGAAAGGCCCGAGAGCAGTCAAAGAACCCAAAATAAGGATAAGCTGAATATATTTTTTTGTTGTCATTTTAATAAAATACGGCGTTTAATTTTTTGCAAAGGTAAAGATTTCATACCTTGTAGTATAACTTATATAGAATATAAGAATAAATTAATGTTACGCAACAACTTTCAGCCGTAACGAATCACTAATATTTAATTTAAAAAACATGAAAAAGTACATCCTATTATTGGCCATTTTGTTTACCACCATTACGTTTGCTCAAACTGTAACATCAAAAAAAGAAGATGCAAGCGTAGAGCAATATGAATTACTGAAAAAAGTAAATCAATATTATCCAGACATTACCTTAAGCAAATCGGTTACTAATTTTTACGCAGACGGAAATATTATTGATACGCAGCAGGATTTTGATTTAAGAGGCACAAAATTTTCAAGCTATAAAATAGGGATTGAACCAGGCAGCAAAAAAGTAGTTTTTGATTATGTATCTACAGAAGCCGGACATGTGTACGGCGACGTTACGATTTTTAACGGAAATGCATTGAGAACAACTTTTAGCGAAAAAACAAATCAGATTGAAGTTTCATTAAACGGAAAATCGGTGTATCTAAAAAAGCTGTAAAAATTTAAAATTTCATTTTATAAAAGCATCATATCATAATTATGATGCTTTTTCGTTTTATATTTGGATCAACTAAAACAATAATGCTACAATGAAAAAATTTCTTTTGCTGTTCTTGATTCTTGCTTCAAAATCTTTTTCTCAAAACAATCGATTCTCAGGAACTTGGGGAAATGAAAAATGTAAAGATTGCAAAAAAGAATTCGTTTTTACGATTACCATTGCGCAGTCAAATTATGCTATTTATGGCACAGCAGAAATTACAAGTGATCATAAAGAATTAAACTCCGGAATTTTAGAAGTTACAGGACACGTATTTCCGATGGGCGACAAAGCACAGATTAAACTAAAAGATAAAAATGGAGTTGGATCTAGTGCCGTTTTATTGTTTTATGACGGCGTTTTGCAGTTTTCAAAACGCGGTGGTGCAGATTTGGTTCCTAGTGAGTTGATTTTGAATAAATTATACGAATAACAGTTAATCATTTTTTTTAGGAGCGAATACAGTATTTGTATAATTTACTTTCCTTGAATTATTTTTTCCAATTTCTCAATCATTTCTTTTTGTTGTTCCAGCATACGTTCGTAAAGCTCGACCATTTTATCAAGAGGATTGAAAGTAGGTTGATTATTAAAAAAAGCTGGTTGTTGACAATTCTCAAAAGAGGCATTATTTGAAATAATGTTTATTGCTTGTTCTTCATCAAAGTTTTCAATGGATTCCGCAGGCACTTTTAGGATTTTAGCAACCTGTTCTAAAATATCTTTTTCAATCAATTCTCTTTGCTCCAAAAGAGAAATCTTTTTTTGATTCCAGTTTTCACCTAATTCATAGGCAAGTACTTCCTGTTTAATGCCTAACATTTCACGGAAACGCTTTATATTTCGACCTTGATGTATTTTCTTGTCTGACATATCGGTATGTATCATAAATGCCAAATATAGGATTTTTACTTAAAATAATGGAGAGATGTTGAGAAATAGTTATTTCTAAAATATTATAGGATGGAGTTAATAATTTTAATTTCACTTTCTCAATTGCTATAAAAGAATAAATAATTATACCTAAAATAATTTGTAGTATTGTAAAGTTAAAATTAAAAATATGCCTAGCTACAATTTTGATCAAGATACACCTGAAAAAACGCTAAAAGAATTAATTGCTCAATATGATGATTTTTTAAACGATTATGCTTCATCTACAAAAGCAAAAAATCTTGCTGAAAAATCATGGCACTTAATTGATTGGGTATTTAATCATTTTTCAACAATTCATAATTTAGATTTACAAAACAGACACAGTATAGGTGTTTTTCGCGAAACTCTCTACCCTTTATGTAATTCTTTAAAAATTATGCACGATATAGCAAATTCAAGCAAACATAGTAAGGTTGACAACCCAAAGGGAGGCATGCAAGAAGCAAGATTGCATATAGGCGATTTTCACACATCCGACTGGTGTAAAGAAGATTTTAATGTTAGCAGGCTTGAAATAATTTTAGAAGATGGTACTAAACTATATTTTGAAGATGAAATAAAGAAAGTTGTAGATTTCTGGAAAAGCTACTTTGTAAATCAATTAAATATAACATTATAAAAAGCTGTTGTAAATAATTAAAGGCTTAATTTATTATACAATCATTGCAATTGTCGAGAAAAATAAAATAATTTTTCAAGTATGAGAAATTGAAAACATCAAGTATCGGCGATAATTTCCCAATCAAAAATCTCATCTTAGATCAATACGCAAAAAATCGATATTTGAAAAAAGAAATTATTTTTTTTGAAATACGCGAATTATGAAGCTTTGAATATTTGTAGTTAATTTTAATAGTATCTGATATCAGAATAGTTTTTGTTCAAAATACAAATACTAGATCAAGGATCGAAAATTCAATATTTGGAAAAAATAAATTTTATTTTTCAAATACGAGAAATATCAGACTTCGAATATTCGTCATTAGTTTTAATAATATCTTATCAGAATCGTTTTTCGTTAAAAATACGAATACTGGATCAATTATCGAAAATCCGATATTTGGAAAAAATAAATTTTATTTCTGAAATACGGGAAATATCAAGCTTAGTATATTGAATCTAATTTTTGAAATCATTTATATCAATAGGGTGAAAATTTATTATTTGAAAATACAAAAATTATTTTTTCAAATATGCAAAGCATGAAGCATACAGTAGAACAGAATAAGAACGTGATTAAACGTTTGCAAACGGATACGCCTCCATTTCCATATAGATACTTTTGAACTATAATTTATATTATGTAAAATAGGATATTTTAGAAATCTCCTGCTCAATGTGCTGTACGCTTGAAATTTAAAATATTCCACAGAATCTATGTTTGATTTTAATTCTCTCACACTTGGTATGCTTCTCATATTTTCATTCAAAAAAATAAAAAAATCTTTTAACTGATTTATTAGAATTTTGAATCGATCAAAAATTGATTTTTAAAATTTCCTTTAAAACATTTCAGAAAATCCAATTTTTGAATATTATGATGCTGCTTATATTTTCATTCAAAAAATAAAAAAATCCTTCAGCTAATTTATTTGAATTTTAAATCGCTGAAAAACTGATTTTTAAAATCTCATTTAAAACATTTCTATAAATCCAATTATTGAATAATTATGTATTTTCAATTTTAAAAAAACTTTTTAAAGCCTTATTATCAGTAAATCTTAACATTTCTTTAAAATAATTATATTCTCATCAAGATGGTTTCATTCTAAGAGTTTATTTTAGTATTTTTACATTCGATATTTTAAAAAATTTATCAAACATATGAATACAGTTGCTGAGCATATTGCAGATTTTTTGAAGGAATACAAACCGTTTGATAATCTAACTTTTCAGGAATTATCTGACATTGCCACGAATATTCGTGTCATAAATTTAGAAAAACACGCTGTTTTATTTCAAAATAACGATCCACTTCATGAAAGTTTTTATGTTGTGGCTTCTGGTGTAATCAATCTTACTACAATTGCAGATGCCGAAGAAACCATTATAAACAAATGCCATGAAGGCGATATTTTTGGTCTGCGTCCGTTTTTTGCCAAAAACAACTATATGATGACGGCAAAAGCGCGTGAAGAAAGTATTATTTATGCTATTCCAATTGCTGTTTTTAGACCTTTTGTCGCTAATAATTCAGACGTTTTAAACTTTTTATTAGAGAGTTTTGCCGTAAATTCAAGACATACCAAAGACAGCGTAAGCTCAAACGGCAAGTTAATTACGGATACTGATTTTTTAGATCAGCAGACAGAAATGCAATATATTCAGTCACTTAACTACAATAATTCACCACTGACCACTCAGGCAAATCATATCATTAAGGATGTTGCTATCCTGATGACAGATTCTATGGTGGATAATATTGTAATCTGCGGCGAAAAAAACCATCCAATCGGAATTGTTACCAATGCCGATTTATCATCCAAAATTGCAACAGGCCGCTATCCGATTACCGAAACTATTGACAAAATCATGTCTTCGCCGGTGGTTACCGTTATCGAAAATGTATCTCTGGCAGAAGCACAATTGTTAATGCTAAAATATAATGTTACCCATTTGTGTGTTACCAAAGACGGTACAAGCAAATCTGCGGTAAAAGGAATTATATCAGAACACGATCTTATTGTGGCTCAAGCCAGTAACCCTGGCGTTTTAATCAAAGAAATTAAACGTTCGCAGCTTCCAAAAGATTTAAAACAAATTCGCGATCGTCTGTCAGACTTGATCCAGAATTCGATTCAGAAAAATATTCCAATTTCGCATGTCAGCAATATTGCAAGCGAGATTAACTTGGCTATTATAAAAAGAGCAGTAGAGCTGTCTATTTTAGATTTGGGCTCCCCTCCTGCACGTTTTGCATGGTTAAGCATTGGAAGTCAGGGGCGTAAAGAGCAATTACTGCTTACAGACCAAGATAGTATTTTAATTTTTGAAGATGTTACTCCAGAGAAATATCGCGAAGTAAAAGATTATTTCTTAAGATTGGCCAAAAGAACAACTGCTATTCTGGAAAAAGTTGGTTACGAATATTGCCCTAACGGACATATGGGAAGCAATATGCTTTGGTGTAAATCCCTGAGTGACTGGACAAAACAATACAACAATTGGATGAATACTCCAGGTGAAAACAGCAATGATCTAAGCAGTATTTTCTTTGATTATGAAATTGTTTTTGGTGAGCCAAAGATTGAAGAAGCAATAGAAAATGTTATTTTCAAAAATGCTGTAAACAATACCTTGTTTTTTGACTTTTTAGGAAATGATGCTTTAAAAAGAAATTCTCCTTTAAGTTTCTTCAAAAAATTTATTATCGAAGAAGAAGGACCGCATAAAGGAAAATTTGATATTAAAACCCGCGCCCTGATGCCTTTGATCGATGGTGCGCGTTTATTGATATTGAATGCCAATATCAAAGGAATTCAAAATACGTATTTAAGATTCAAACAATTAGCCATTACAGATTCTAAAAATGCCGAAATTTACTTAAGCTGTGCAGAAGCTTTTTTAACTCTTTCTAAATTTAGAACTGTTGAAGGATTAAAAAATGACGACTCTGGCCAATATATTAATTTAAGAGAAATGTCTAAAAGTGACAAAGAAAAATTAAAAAATGCTTTGACCCCAATGAAAGACCTCGAGGAACTGATTAAGAGTAAATTTCAATTGACACAATTCTCATAAAAATATGTTAGACTGGCTAAAAAATATCAATAAAGATTATCCGGAATTCTGGAAAGAATACTTAACTAAATTCGAAACCAAGCCCAATAGATTTGTTGTTTTATCAACAGAAACTTCTGGTTTGAATCCGAATAAGGACGTTATTCTTTCTCTTGGAGCTTTTTCGGTTATAGACGACAGTATTGTAATTAAAGAAAATTTTGAAACTGTTTTATTACAATATAAATACTTGCAGGACAATGGACTTTCGAATGAATTTATCATCGAAAGCAAGATGGTAAAAATGCCGGAACCACAGGCGCTTGAAGCTTTGGTTAATTTTATCGGAAATTCAATTTTGGTAGGACATCATATTAATTTTGACATCGAAATGCTCAATGCTGCCTTGGAAAGATTAGACTGCGGCCGACTTAAAAATGAAGCGCTTGATGTTGATGTAATGTATAGAAAACTGACCGATATAAATGATAAACAATTTTCGCTGGACGATTTATGCGAAATTTATAAAATTCAAAAAAGCGACAGAAGTTCTTCCTCAGAAGACGCTTATAGAATTGGACTTTTGTTTTTAAAACTAAAATCAAGATTGGGAATTAAATAAAGTTTTGTAAAATTCCAATTTTTGAAATTCCAAAACTTTATAAATATTATAATACTCTCACAAGTCCCAACGGAACGTTTATAGAAAAAAATAATGCTATTGCAAAAAATGAGACGTGTTTCATTAATTCTATAAAAATTTCATTCGTCCGGAATTATGACACTTTGTAAACAAAAAAATGCCTCTTAAATTTAAGAGGCATTTTTTATAGTAATTTGAATTTACTTCGATTTCTATCAAGTTCGAAATTCTAATTCTTAAGAAATTCTTTCTTTCATAATCTGCTCTACCACTTCAGGATTTAATAATGTTGAAGTATCTCCAAAATTAGAGAAATCTCCTTCGGCTATTTTACGTAAAATTCTACGCATAATTTTTCCTGAACGTGTTTTTGGCAAACCAGACACGAATTGTATTTTATCTAATTTTGCAATTGGCCCGATGTGGTCAGCAATATATTGATTGATCTCTTTTGATAAATTCTCTCTATTTCTAACTTCACCAGTTTCTTTAAGAATTACATAGCCATATAAGGCATTTCCTTTTATTTCGTGCGGTACACCAACAATAGCAGATTCTGCAACCGCTGGGTGTTCGTTAATAGCATCTTCAATAGGAGCAGTTCCAAGATTATGACCCGAAACAATTACAACATCATCAACTCTACCAGTAATTCTATAATAACCAACTTCGTCTCTTAATGCACCGTCTCCTGTAAAATATTTTCCTGGAAAAGCAGAGAAATACGTTTCTTTATAACGTTCGTGGTTCCCCCAGATTGTTCTGGCAATTCCCGGCCACGGAAACTTAATACACAAACTTCCCACTACCTGATTGCCTTCAATTTCGTTACGTTTTTCATCCATTAAAACAGGCTGAATTCCTGGTAACGGCAAAGTTGCGTAAGTAGGTTTTGTAGGGGTTACAAATGCAATCGGAGAAATTAATATTCCGCCCGTTTCTGTCTGCCACCATGTATCTACAACAGGACATCTCTTATCTCCAACGTGGTCGTTAAACCAGTGCCAAGCTTCTTCGTTAATTGGTTCTCCAACAGATCCAATAACTTTAAGCGATTTTAAAGGATATTTCTGAATATAATCTAAACTTTCTTTTGCCAGCGAACGTATTGCTGTTGGTGCAGTATAGAATTGTGTGATTTTATGTTTTTCGATAATGTCCCAAAAACGGCTGAAATCTGGATAAGACGGAACTCCTTCAAAAATTACAGTTGTTGCCCCGTTCAATAACGGACCATATAATATATACGAGTGACCTGTGATCCAGCCGATATCTGCTGTACACCAGAAAATATCATTTTCTTCGTAGCTGAAGACATTCTTAAAAGTATAAGCGGTGTAAACCATATAACCCGCTGTAGTATGCACCATTCCTTTTGGTTTACCTGTAGATCCAGAAGTATACAAAATAAACAACGGATCTTCTGCATCCATAATTTCTGCTACGCTGTTATCCAGAGCAACATCTAATAATGGCTGCAGCCACTCGTCGCGGCCGTCTTTCATTTTAACTTCTGTATTAGTTCTTTTCGCTACCAAAACTTTTGTAACAGATGGACAGGTTTCTAAGGCTTCGTCAACAATTCCTTTTAAGTCAATTGTTTTGTTTCCTCTGTAACCGCCATCAGAAGTAATAACCATTTTACATTCGCAGTCATTAATTCTCGCAGATACTGCAGAAGCAGAAAATCCAGCAAAAATTACAGAATGTATCGCCCCTATCCTAGCACAAGCCAAAACAGAAACCGCCAATTCTGGAATCATTGGCAAATAAATACAAACTCTGTCGCCTTTACGAACACCTTGTTCGCGCAGGACGTTTGCCATTTTTGATACTCTTTCGTATAATTCATTATACGTTATATGCAAAGCTTCTTCAGAAGGATCATTCGGCTCAAAAATAATTGCCGTTTTTTCTCCTCTTTTGCTTAAATGTCTATCAATACAGTTTTTGGTGATGTTAACTTTAGCTTCAGTAAACCACTTTACTTCTGCGTCAGCCATATTAAAATCAACAACTTTGTCCCATTGCTGGTACCATGTAAAATTCTCTTCAGCTATTTTTCCCCAAAACTTTCTAGGTTCTCTTATTGACTTATTGTAGTGTTTGAAATATTGTTCTAAATTTTCAATTTTGTAATAGCTCATCGTTTGTTGATTTTTTTATAAAAGTATTAAATCTGATTGTATTCGAAAAATAATTTAATTCATAAATTTTATTAAAAGAAAACATTTATTTAATAAAATATGATAATTGTATGCATTTATCTTAAAACTTTCTTTTTCAAACCAAATGTAAGGACAAAAAAGGCATAATAAATAGATATTATGCCTTTTTAAATTTAACAAATTTCAATAACAATTAATTTTTTTTAGACCGTGCTGTATTTTTCCTATTTTGAAAAAGCAGCAGTGTTATTAATAAAAAGAGAAATTTCAGCAAGTATATTTCAACTAAAATATACCCCGGTAAAGGGATCAGCTTCACTTAACTCATAAAAGTTAAGTGAATGCAATATGCATCTATATCCTATTTTTTTAATAAGTGCTTACTAATTCAAAATATTACAAAATATTGATACAGTGCAAATCCCGCTTTCTCGAAGAAAGCGGAAATTCCCTAAATTTATTATCCAATTTTTTTCATTGCAGTCATAGACTCTCTCAACCAAGCTCCTACTTCTTCGATAGGATGCTGACGGATTTCTTTGTTTACTGCGATAAGTACTGCATTGTCAACACCGTTTGAAGTTGAAAATGGTTTACCAATAATATTAGTTTCTACTTTTTTCATGAATTCAGTTAACAAAGGCTTACAAGCATGGTCAAATAAATAACAACCGTACTCAGCTGTGTCAGAAATTACACGGTTCATTTCGAATAATTTCTTTCTAGCAATTGTATTAGCGATCAAAGGCAATTCGTGTAATGACTCATAGTATGCAGATTCTTCAATAATTCCAGCTTCTGTCATTGTTTCAAAAGCCAATTCTACACCCGCTTTAACCATGGCAATCATCAATACTCCATTATCAAAATATTCCTGCTCAGAAATTGGAGCTTCCTGCGGTGCTGTTTTTTCGAAGTTAGTTTCTCCTGTTGCCGCTCTCCATTTTAATAAATTCACATCGTCGTTAGCCCAGTCCGCCATCATAGTTCTTGAGAATTCTCCAGAAATAATATCGTCTTGGTGTTTTTGGAATAACGGACGCATGATATCTTTTAATTCTTCTGCTAATTCATAAGCTTCAATTTTTGAAGGATTGTTTAAACGATCCATCATATTTGTGATACCACCGTGTTTCAAAGCTTCTGTGATAGTTTCCCATCCGTATTGAATTAATTTTGAAGCGTAAGCAGCATCGATTCCTTTTTCTACCATTTTATCAAAACATAAAATAGATCCTGTTTGAAGCAATCCGCAAAGGATTGTCTGCTCACCCATTAAATCTGATTTTACCTCTGCTACAAAAGATGATCTTAAAACTCCTGCTCTGTGTCCTCCAGTTGCTACAGCGTAAGCTTTTGCCTGGTCTAAACCAAATCCGTTTGGATCATTTTCTGGGTGAACCGCAATAAGTGTCGGCACACCAAAACCTCTTTTATATTCTTCACGAACCTCAGAACCAGGACATTTAGGCGCACACATAATTACTGTTAAGTCTTTACGAATCTGCATTCCTTCTTCAACAATATTGAAACCGTGAGAATATGCTAGAGTGGCATCTTTTTTCATTAATGGCATAATTGCATTTACCACAGCAGTATGTTGTTTGTCTGGTGTAAGGTTACAAACTAAATCTGCAGTTGGAATCAATTCTTCATAAGTACCAACAGTAAAACCGTTTTCTGAAGCGTTTTTAAATGAAGCTCTTTTTTCAGCTATTGCATCTGCACGTAATGCATAAGAAATATCCAAACCAGAATCTCTCATATTTAATCCTTGATTCAAACCTTGTGCTCCACAGCCTACAATTACAACTTTTTTTCCTGCTAATGCTGCAATTCCGTCTGCAAATTCTGACTGATCCATAAACTCGCAAACTCCTAGCTGCTCTAATTGTAATCTAAGTGGTAGTGTGTTGAAATAATTTGCCATTTTGTTTTAAAATATTTAATGAAATGAAATTTAATAATTAATTTATATATAAATGATTGTGAAACTGTTATATCACATTTTTATTGATTATTTGAAGGTTTCTAACAATGCTGAAATCTCCATTTTTTGTTTTGAAACCGAAATTCTCCCAGAACGTACAAACTGCATGATTCCGTATGGTTTGATCTTTTCATACAATTCTTCAATTTCAGAGCGTCTTCCAGATTTAGAAATCACAAAGAAATCTCTTGAAACTGTAACAATTGTTGACTGGCTTTCTTTGATGATGTTCTGAATTTGTTTTTCGTCAAATAATAAATTCGAAGCTATCTTGAACAAAGCATTTTCAAGAAAAATAGTCTCTTCGTCTGTGTGATAAAAAGCTTTGATAACGTCAATTTGTTTTTCGATCTGCCCGACAATATTCTGAACCCATTTTTCTGTAGTATTTACTACAATGATGAATCTTGAAACGTTTTCTATTTCTGATTCTGAAACATTTAGACTTAATATATTAATGTGTCGCTTTAAGAATATTCCTGATATCCTATTTAATAATCCCACATTATTTTCTGAATATACCGATATGGTGAATGTTTTATCTTCCATTTGTTTTTAGTTTTTTTTGTTTCAAGTTTCAGGTTTCACGTTCTACAACTTGAAACTCAAAAAACTTGAAACATGAAACTTTAATTTAGCTTAATCTAATTTCAGAAACACAAGCTCCCGTTGGAATCATTGGGAAAACGTTGTTTTCTTTTTCAATCATAACTTCTAAGAAATAAGAATCTTTTGAAGCCAGCATTTCTGCCACGGCAGCATCGAGATCTTCTCTTTGTGTTACTTTTTTAGATTTTATATGATATCCTTCTGCAATAGCAACAAAATTTGGATTGATCATTCTTGTTGAAGCATATCTGTTATCAAAGAACAATTCCTGCCATTGACGCACCATTCCAAGGAATTCATTGTTTAGAATCACAATTTTCACCGGTACTTTTGTTTGGAAAATAGTTCCCAATTCCTGAATTGTCATCTGGAAACCTCCATCTCCAATAATAGCAACAACTTCGCGTTCTGGTTTACCCATTTTTGCTCCAATTGCTGCCGGCAGTGCAAACCCCATAGTTCCTAAACCGCCAGAAGTAATATTACTTTTTGAAGAATTAAATTTTGCATATCGGCAGGCAAACATCTGGTGCTGGCCTACATCGCTTACAATAATCGCATCACCTTTTGAATGTTTGTTGATCATCTCGATAGTTTCTCCCATCGAAATTCCTTTATCACCAGTTGGGTTTAATTCTTCTTTTATTACGGTATCAAATTCAATTTGATGCAATTCTTTAAATTCGTTGTGCCAAGAATCATGTGATTTTTGATCTAATAATGGTAAAAGCGCTGCTAGAGATTCTTTTACATCACCTAAAACGGCAACCTCTGTTTTAACATTTTTATCCACTTCTGCCGGATCAATTTCGAAGTGAATTACTTTTGCTTGTTTTGCATAGGTTTTTAAATTACCCGTAACACGATCGTCAAAACGCATTCCCAATGCAATTAAAACATCACATTCGTTTGTTTTTAAGTTGGGTGCATAATTTCCGTGCATTCCAAGCATTCCAACATTTAACGGATGATCAGTCGGCAATGCTGAAAGTCCTAAAATAGTCCATGCAGCAGGAATTCCTGATTTTTCTACAAATGCTTTAAATTCAGCTTCTGCTTGTCCCAAGATAATTCCCTGTCCAAAAACGATTAAAGGTTTTTTGGCACTGTTAATCAATGCTGCAGCTTCGGCAACTTTATCTAATTTTAATTTTGGAACTGGCACATAACTTCTGATTCCTGTACATTTTTCGTAACTGAAATCAAATTCGTCAAACTGAGCATTTTTAGTAATGTCAACCAAAACCGGACCTGGACGTCCAGAACGAGCAATATAAAATGCTTTTGCTATTATTTCTGGTATTTGAGAAGCCTCTGTAACCTGAAAATTCCATTTGGTAACCGGAGTTGAAATTCCGATAATATCTGTTTCCTGAAACGCATCAGAACCTAATAAATGTCTTCCAACCTGTCCGGTAATACAAACCATTGGAGTGGAATCGATTTGAGCATCGGCAATTCCGGTAACTAAGTTTGTTGCTCCAGGACCAGAAGTTGCAATCGCTACTCCTACCTTGCCTGTTGCTCTCGCATATCCCTGAGCTGCGTGTGTAGCGCCTTGTTCGTGACGAACTAAAACGTGGTGTAATTGATCTTGAAATTTATATAATTCGTCGTAAACCGGCATTATAGCTCCTCCCGGATAACCATAAATTAAATCTACTCCTTCTGCTAATAAACATCTTATAACGGCTTCTGCCCCTGATATTTTCATAGTATATTTTGTTTTATCAATATCAAAGTTCAATTTCAATATCAAAATTCAATGGCAGTCTCAAAAATCAAATTCAATGATACATTGTAAATTGATTTTTTGTTTTTTTTTGCTATTTGATTTTTGATATTGTTATTGTCATTGCTATTGATTTTTGATATTGTTATTTTATTAATTATCGGTAACGCATCCTGTTGAAGCGCTTGATACGGCTCTAGCATATTTAAGTAAAACTCCTCTGTCTACTTTTAAAGGAGGTTGAATCCAGCTTGCTTTACGGGCTGCGAATTCTTCGTCAGATATTTTAAGATCAATAGTGTTTTTCACCGCGTCAATAGCAATAATATCGCCATCTTGAACCAATGCAATTCCACCACCATCATAAGCCTCTGGTGTTACGTGTCCTACCACGAATCCATGCGAACCTCCAGAGAACCTTCCGTCTGTTATAAGAGCACAGCTGCTTCCTAAACCTGCACCAATAATTGCCGAGGTAGGTTTTAGCATTTCAGGCATCCCTGGACCACCTTTTGGTCCGCAATATCTGATGACGACTACACTGCCTGGTTTAATTTTTCCGGCTTGAAGACCTGGAATTACTTCAAATTCTCCTTCAAAAACTACTGCAGGACCTTCAAAATATTCTCCTTCTTTACCGCTGATTTTCGCTACAGCACCTTCAGAAGCAAGGTTTCCGTATAAAACCTGAATGTTTCCTGTTGGTTTTAATGCTTTTTGTATTTCGTGAATTACTTCTTGACCGTCTTGTAAATCTGGAGTTGAAGCTAAATTTTCTGCTACTGTTTTTCCTGTTACTGTCAAACAATCTCCATGAATAAGTCCTACTTTTAGTAAATATTTCATTACCGACGGAATTCCTCCCACTGCATGAATATCCTCCATCATGTATTTACCGCTCGGTTTCATGTCTGCCAAAACCGGAGTTCTGTCATTAATTGCCTGAAAATCATCTAAAGTGATTGTGATGCCAACAGAGTGTGCCATTGCAATTAAGTGCATAACCGCATTTGTAGAACCTCCTAAAACTGCTACAATGGTAATAGCATTTTCAAAAGCTTTGCGAGTCATAATATCTCTTGGCTTAATGTCTTTTTCTAATAAAATTTTTATCGCCGCACCGGCAGCTGCACATTCGTCTCTTTTTTCCTGACTCAAAGCAGGATTTGACGAACTGTAAGGCAGACTCATTCCTAATGCTTCAATTGCAGAAGACATGGTATTGGCAGTATACATTCCGCCGCAAGCACCAGGCCCAGGGCAGGAATTTTGAATCACACCTTTAAAATCTTCTGGAGTAATTTCGTTTCTCACTTTTTTACCTAAAGCTTCAAAAGCGGAAACAATATTCAATGATTCTCCTTTCCATTTTCCAGAATGGATAGATCCTCCGTAAACCATCATTGATGGACGGTTTAATCTTCCCATTGCAATCAAAGCTCCCGGCATATTTTTATCACAGCCTGGAATTGCAATTACACCATCGTACCATTGTGCACCCACAACAGTCTCGATAGAATCTGCAATAACATCACGAGAAACCAATGAATAACGCATTCCCTCAGTTCCGTTAGAAATACCGTCACTGACACCAATGGTATTAAAAATAAGTCCGACCAGATCTACATCCCAAACACCTTTTTTAACATCTTTTGCTAAATCGTTCAAGTGCATGTTGCAAGTATTACCATCGTAACCCATGCTCACAATACCAACTTGTGCTTTTTTCAAATCTTCTTCAGTTAAACCAATTCCGTACAACATTGCTTGTGCCGCAGGCTGTGTTTGATCTTGAGTGATGGTCTTACTGTACTTATTTAATTCCATTATTGTATTATTTTTTTTAATTTTTGTTCAAAAAAAAACCTTCCAAGTATTTGGAAGGTTTGTAATATAGTTTTTCAATTATATTTATACCATTCCCGATGCAGATGTGTTAAACACATTGACAACAACGACAGAAATAATAATAATTGAGATTTGCATCTTTCTATTTTTTTAGTGTTACAAAAGTATGGAAACTTGAGCAACTAAAAAAATAAAATATCAACATTTTCAACTATTCTTGTCATTATCTTCATCTTTTAACAAAAAATATTAAACAATTGTAGATTGTCCAATACTTACATTGTCATTATTAAAATATAGCAGATCGTCTTTACTAAAAATGAAATTAGAAACGAACTCCCCTACTTCATTGGTACCAAATTTAGAATCTGGTTTTAAGTCAATTGTAACCACTTTGTATTCAATTGCTTTTTTAACTGCTGCAAAAACTACGTTTGCTTCTTTAGTTAATCCAAAATGCTCCAACAACATCCCTGCTGCTAAAATCGAAGCAATCGGATTGGCAATATTTTTTCCTTTTGCCTGTGGGTAAGAACCGTGAATCGGCTCAAACAAAGCATTCTTTTCTCCTAAAGATGCTGATGGCAGCAAACCAATTGATCCTGTAATTACGCTGGCTTCGTCAGATAAAATATCTCCAAATAAATTCTCTGTCAAAATCACATCAAATTGCTTTGGATTTAAGATTAACTGCATTGCTGCATTGTCTACGAATAAGAAATCAAGCACAACATCTGGATAGTTTTCACTCACTTTCTGAACTACTTTTCTCCACAATCTTGAAGTTTCCAAAACATTAGCTTTGTCAACCAATGTTAACTTTTTACGGCGATTTTGTGCCGATTTAAAAGCCAGATGTGCAATTCTTGTGATTTCTTCTTCTGTATACTCACATAAATCTGATGCGTGTGTTCCTTCTTCATTCAAAGTTTTAGTTCCGAAATAAGCACCGCCTGTTAGTTCTCTGAAAATTGTAAAATCGGCTCCTTCAATAATTTCTCTTTTTAAAGGAGAAGATTCAATTAAAGCTTTGTAAGGTTTAATAGGACGAATGTTAGCAAACAGACCAAGTTCTTTACGAAGTTTTAACAATCCCTGCTCCGGACGAACTTTTGCATTTGGATTGTTATCATATTTTGGATCTCCGATCGCACCAAGCAAAACAGCATCTGTGTTCAGACACAGGTTTAAGGTTTGCTCCGGTAAGGGAGTTCCGGTTTTATCAATCGCAACAGCTCCCATAAGTGCGTCTTCAAAAACAAATTCATGATTGTAAACTTCCGCAATAGCGTATAAAGCTTTTTTTGCTTGTAAAATAACCTCAGGTCCAATTCCATCTCCTGGCAAAACTGCAATTTTCAAATTCATAACGTCTCGTTCTTTATGTATTTAAATCCCTTTTTTTCTTTGCTCTTTATTCTTTATTCTTGTGGTATTATTTTTTTTCTCTTTAATTAACTTCTAATCAAATCTCCTTCGATTTTAGAAGCTTCTATAATTTGATGGATATCAGAGTCTACAACTTCTTTTTTGATATCCGCAAATTTTAAGAACTCCACATATACAATATCCAATTGTACTTTTGTTAGTTCGTAACCTACTTTTTTAGCACGGTAAGCCAATGCCGCTCTTCCGCTTCTGGCAGTTAATATAATAGACGATTCATTTACTCCCACATCAAGCGGATCCATGATTTCGTAAGTTGCTCTGTTTTTAATAACACCATCTTGGTGAATTCCTGAACTGTGTGCAAATGCGTTAGCGCCAACAATTGCTTTGTTTGGCTGCACAATCATTCCCATACTTTCAGAAACTAAACGACTCATAGCGTTTAATTCTTTTGTGTTGATACTAGTATCTAGGTTTAAGTATGGATGTTGTTTAAAGATCATTACAACCTCTTCAAGTGCTGTATTTCCAGCTCTTTCTCCAATACCATTTATAGTACATTCTATTTGTCTTGCTCCATTTATAGCACCGGCAATAGAGTTTGCAGTTGCCATACCTAAATCATTGTGACAGTGACAAGAAAGGATTACGTTTTCGATTCCTTTTACGTTTTCTTTTAAGTATTTAATTTTTGCTCCATATTCTTCAGGAAGACAATATCCTGTTGTATCTGGGATATTTAATACGGTAGCCCCCGATTTAATCACTTCTTCGCATACTTTTGCTAAGAAAGCATTATCTGTTCTACCAGCATCTTCTGCATAAAACTCAACATCTTCTACATACGATTTTGCATGTGCAACAGCATATTTTGCTCGTGCAATAATGTCCTCTGGCGTTGTTTGTAATTTGTGGAGTATGTGAGATTCTGAAGTTCCGATTCCAGTGTGGATTCTAGGTTTTTTAGCATGCTTTAAAGCTGCCGCAGCAACATCAATGTCATTTTTTACGGCTCTTGTTAATCCGCAGACGGTTGCATTCTCTACAATTTTACAAATCTCAGAGACCGATAAAAAATCGCCTGGACTTGACACAGGAAATCCTGCTTCGATAATGTCAACTCCCATCTGATCTAGTCGTTCTGCGATCACTAATTTTTGTTTAGTATCTAACTTACATCCTGGAACTTGTTCACCATCGCGCAAAGTGGTGTCAAAAATTTGAACTTTCTCTCTATTCATATTCATTTATTTAATGTAATTTCACATCTTGATAACAAATATATATTGTACTACCACAGTACGAAATTCATTTTAATGAAATTATACTGTTCATAACACAATTTATACCACCATAACAAATTAATTATCAATAAGTTACATTATTATTTTTTACAATGGCTAACCATCAAAAAGATTTCTTATTTGTTCTAATAAAGTCACTTTCAAAATCAGAAAAACGTCAATTTAAAATTTTTGCAAGTCGTTTAGAGACGAGTTCTAACACAAAATTTATTGAATTGTTTAATATTTTGGATAAATCTGAAAACTATGATGAGAAGCTTATTCTAAAAAGCGGTGTTATACAAAAAGTACAGCTATCTAACTTAAAATCATATCTGTACAAACAAATTCTGGTAAGTATTCGTTTAAACATTCCGAGTCAGAACATACGCTATCAATTACGGGAACAGATGGATTTTGCTGTTATTCTTTATAATAAAGGATTGTACAAGCAAAGTTTAAAAATTCTTGACAAGACCAAACAGCAGGCTTTGGAAAATGACGAAAAATATATGGCGTATGAGATTGTAGAATTTGAAAAACTAATCGAATCGCAGTATATAACCCGCAGTATTCAAGGACGCGCTGACGAATTGGTGGTTCAGGCCAAGGAATTGAATTATCGAAATACCATTTCAAGCAAATTATCAAATCTCTCACTGCAGCTGTACGGAATCATGCTGAAAACAGGTTACGTAAAAAGTGATGAAGAATACAAATACATTGACGATTACTTTAACAGGCATGTGGCTAAGCTTGACGAAAGCAAATTTGGTTTCCGCGAAAAGTATTGGTTTTACAATGCCAGTCTTTGGCGCAGTTTTCTGGTTCAGGATTTCTTAGCCAGTTATAAATTTGCGTACAAATGGGTTCAGTTGTTCTACGACAATCCCAATATGATTTACTTGAATCCGGTGTTTTTCTTAAAAGGAAATCATTATTTTTTAGAATCCCTTTATATGCTGAAATATAAATCGAATTTTAAAAAATATCTGAGTTTACTAGAGGAAACAATTGCCGATCCAAAATTTCCTGTAAATGACAACATTGCGTCGTTATCATTTCTATATGTGTATAACAACAAACTGAACCTTCATATATTAAAAGGAACTTTTGCAGAAAGCGAATACTTAATTCCTGAAATATTAGAAAAATTAAAACTGCACAGCGATCATCTTGATGAACACCACGAAATGTTGTTTTTCTATAAAATCGCTTCTATTTATTTTGGAAACGAAAAGTACAACGAATGCATTTTGTATTTGGATAAAATCATCAATAACAAAAACTTAACCATGCGTGAAGACTTAATGTGCTTTGCCAGACTTTTGTCTTTGATTGCGCATTATGAAATTGGTAAAGATTATTATTTAGAAAATCACCTTAAAAGCACGTATAAGTTCTTGATAAAAATGAACGATTTGCACGAAGTTCAAAAAGAGATCATCAAGTTTTTAAGAAACCTGAATAATTTTTATCCTGCCGATATTAAAAAGGAATTCAAAAAAATGCATGCCCGTTTTGTGGAGCTGGAAAAAAGCACTTACGAAAAAAGAGCTTTTCTTTATTTAGATATAATTTCGTGGCTTGAAAGCAAAATCGAAAATCGCACTATTGGCGAAATTATCCGAGAAAAAGCGAAGTTGAACAGCAGGTAATATTTTAAGTTTCAATTTTTTAAATTGCTTCGCCTGTTCGCTATCGCTCGGGTCCAAATTCCAATTTTTATAGAATACTAAAAAAACTTTGTCAAAGTTGAACATAGTAAAGAACAACAAACCCGACAGGTTTTAAAAATCTGTCGGGTTTGATTATTATAACTAAATCTTATCTGCAATAGCAGCAAGTTGATGTTCCTGCGAGACAAACATCCCCTCTTCCTGGAGTGTTTGATAGTACGCCTCCCGCTTCTCCGCATAATCGATCGCATAAACCAATCGTTGGATTTACATATGGAAGTCCGCCTCCAAAAATGTTTTTTTGAGCTTCTTTGCTTAATGTTTGAGTGTTCTTTAGGTTTTTTAAGTTTTTCATTGTTGAAATAGTTTGAATTTTTCCTACTCTTAAGCTTTTCGGATTACGCTTTAATTAATTGATTATAAAATATTTATAATAAATCACAATCTAAATTAAAGAAATAAAATCATACTATTCGTACAATAATTAAAATTAACATTAAGAAAAAGAACCACTTAACAGCAACCTTTGCACAAGTTTAAAACTTGGACGAAGGTTTATACTCAAAAATCATCTCAAACTTTATATAAAAAAATCCCAAACTCCAGTTAATTGGAATTTGGGATTTTTTTATTGGGGTTTTCAAAAACTCTATTCTACAATATTAGAACTCGTAACATAAAAATCCTTATCAACTTCAAGCTTTCTGTCTTCGTTGGCGGTTTTTATCGACTGCCATTCTGTAGTAGGGATCAGCCAAGTTTCTTCTCCATTAATTTTAACTTTTACAGGCATATCAAACTTAGAAACACAATTGGTCCAATGATATCCTAAAGTTCCATTTTTAAACATGTATTCTAGAACCGGAATTTGAGTTGTAGTTAAATATTGCGCGTAAACTCTATTAAAATTAACTCCAGAGTGATTATTGATATAATCTTCAATCTGTTTTGAAGTTACGGTTTGATGATAAAAAGTTTCATTTAAACCTCTCAAAATTGATTTCCATTTGGCATCATCATTAATAACCTGACGAATTGTGTGAAGCATATTGGCTCCTTTCGGATACATGTCTCCAGAACCTTCATTATTTACATCGTAATGACCAATAATTGGTTTATCATTTTGAATGTTTTTTCTGCAGCCTCTCACATATTCAGCTCCAGCTTCTTTTCCGTAATAATACTCTATAAAAAGACTTTCAGAATAATTGGTAAAACTCTCATGAATCCACATATCGGCAATATCTTTATACGTAATATTGTTTGCAAACCATTCGTGTCCCGATTCGTGAATAATGATAAAATCAAACTTCAATCCCCAGCCTGTACCGCTCAAATCACGTCCTAAATATCCTTTTTTATATTGATTACCATAGGTTACAGAACTTTGATGTTCCATACCTAAATACGGCACTTCTACCAATTTATAGCTGTCTTCGTAAAAAGGATAAGGACCAAACCAATCTTCAAAAGCTTTCAGCATTTTTGGAGCATCTTTAAAATGTTCTTTAGCCAAAGCCAGATTGTCTTTCAAAACATAATAATTACAATCTAAATCTCCTTTTTCTCCTTTAAACACTTCAGAGAAATTCACATAATCCCCAATATTGATATTAACGCCGTAATTATTAATAGGATTCGAAACATACCAATTAAAAGTTTTAGTTCCGTCTTTTTCTTTTTTAACGCTTTGCAGTCTTCCGTTAGAAACATCTGTCAAATCTCCAGGAACATTTACACTAATCAGCATATTTTCGACTTCATCGTACATATGATCTTTGCAAGGCCACCATACGCTTGCCCCTAAACCCTGACAAGATGTAGCGATAAAATCTTTACCGTTCTTATCTTTTTTCCACGAAAGACCGCCGTCCCAAGGAGCTCTCACCGCTTCTTTAGGTTTTCCGCCAAAAGAAATCACAATTTCTTTAGTATCACCAACTTTCTGTTTTTCATTTAAAGTAATAAAGAAAGCATTTCCATCTCTTTCAAACTTCAAATCTTTACCATTTTGAGTTACTTTGGTAATATTCATTGGTTCCTGCAGATCAATCTGCATTTTGTTGTTTTCTGTCAATACCGTATAACGAACGGTATTAAAACCTGTAATCGTTTTTTCAGCTGGATTTACTTTTATATCCAAATGATAGTATTTTAAATCCCACCAAGCTCTTTCCTTAGTAATGCTTCCTCGTAAAGAATCTTGATGTGTAAAGACTGTTTCTGATTTGTTTAAAAGTCCCTGCGCATTAGCATTCAGACCAGTTAAAAGAGCAATTAAAGCACTGGCAAAATATTTTTTCATCATCTATTTTTTTTAAGAAAGATCTATTTTTAAAGTATTAAAACAGAGCAAAAGTAAACATTCCTGATAGTTTTTTAAGAAATTAACATTTGTGATTTAACGGTTTTAATGTTAAAGTTCCTAAAGTTCTCTATTTTAGCAGTTTTTAAAATCAACTGTTTCTTATGAATTGTAAACTCCTATCTTCTTTCTTATTGCTGATTTGTATTTTTAAAAGCCAGGCACAAACGTTTCCTATTTACAAGACAAAAGAGACAATAGCAATTGACGGAAATTTATCTGAATGGAACAAACCCTTTCTGGGACCATTTGTAATTCATAATACTAGAGACAAAGCGTCGCAGCAGACATTGGTTTCACTTTCGTGGAATGATGAAAATCTCTATATAGCGTACAAAAGCATTGATTCTAAAATAATTGGAAAACCACAAAGCAAAGATTCTGAGATTTTTAACACCGATGATCTGGTCGAAATTTTTCTTGATCCAGATGGAGACGGCCAAAATTATGTAGAAATTGGCGTAAATGCTTTCTCAACCTATTACGATGTACTATTAAAATGCATTTTGCCTAAATGCGGAGGCTGGAATATGGAAATGAATTTTGATATTACAGGAATCGAAACTGCAAGTAAAATTACATCTGAAGGTTATAATACGGAGATAAAAATTCCTTTTTTGAGTCTCGAAAAAATTCAAAATGGTAATTTTTACAAACCCAAAACGGGAACCAAATGGAAAGGAAACACTTTTAGAATCGATTACGGTAATACAATCGAATACCTTGCTTTACAGCCTTATAAGAGTAATAAATTTAGTTTTCACCAGCCAGAAGAATTTGCTGTTTTTGAGTTTGTGGAGTAAATAGTTTTATTTGTTTCAAGTTTCAAGTTTCAGGTTTTAGGTTTTAGGTTTCAGGTTACGCATGTTAGCCCGAAACTTGAAACCTGAAACTTGAAACAAAACTTTACTTCTGACGCCCTTTCAGCACTTCCACAACATCATTTAATTGAAAGCCTTTTGCCTGCAACAAAATCAAGTAGTGAAATAATAAATCGGCGCTTTCGCTAAGGAATAAATCGTCGTTATCGTCTTTGGCTTCAATAACTACTTCTACAGCTTCTTCGCCTACTTTTTGAGCAATTTTGTTGATTCCTTTTTCGAATAGAGAAGCAACGTAACTTTTCTCCGAATCGGCATTTTCTCTACGGGTTTTGATTGTTTCTTCTAATTGAGAAATAAAGCCATAGTTTTCTGCATTGGGTTCCTGCCAGCATGTATCTGCCCCAGTATGGCATGTTGGCCCAACTGGTTTTGCCTGAATCAACAGCGTATCGCCGTCACAGTCATTTTTTATGCTTACTAAATTCAAAAAGTTACCACTCTCCTCGCCTTTTGTCCAAAGTCTTTGTTTGGAACGGCTGAAAAAAGTTACTTTTTGTGTTTCTATTGTTTTTTGAAGCGATTCTTCGTTCATATAACCCAGCATCAGAACATTTTTAGTTTCTGAATCCTGAATAATTGCTGGAATCAATCCGTGTGCGCTTTTTATATCTACGTTCATTTTAATTTTAGATTTTTTATTATTTTAGATTTTAGAGTTCAGATTTTAGATTCTTAAATCTTTTTCTAACTCTATCCTCTTTATACTATTTTTTTTATTCTACTTTCTAAATTCGAACTTCAACCCCATTATTCCTTAATTCTTCTTTTAAAGTTTTGATTTCGATTTCTTTAAAATGAAAAACACTCGCAGCCAAAGCCGCATCTGCTTTTCCTTCTTTAAACGAATCTACAAAATGCCGCATATTTCCCGCACCGCCCGAAGCGATAATTGGAATGTTAATTAAAGTCGATAATTTAGCCAAAGCTTCGTTTGCAAAACCGTTTTTGGTTCCGTCATTGTCCATCGAAGTGAATAAAATTTCGCCGGCTCCGCGTTCTGCAACTTCAACAGCCCAATCGAAGAGATTGAGTTCTGTTGGAACTTTTCCGCCTACCAAATGCACGATCCATTGTCCGTCAATTTGCTTGGCATCTATTGCAACTACCACACATTGGCTTCCAAATTTCTGCGCTAAATCATTAATCAATTGCGGATTTTTTACAGCCGATGAATTGATCGAAACTTTATCAGCACCGTTATTCAGCAGAACTTCAACATCTTCTATAGACGAAATGCCGCCGCCAACCGTAAACGGAATATTGATTTTTTCTGCCACGCTTCGCACCATGTTTACGAGTGTCTTACGTCGCTCTTCGGTTGCCGAAATATCCAGAAAAACCAATTCGTCAGCACCTTCAGCCGAATAAATTTCTGCCAGTTCAACCGGATCACCCGCATCGCGCAAGTCCACAAAATTAACGCCTTTTACGGTTCTACCGTTTTTTATATCCAAACAGGGTATGATTCTTTTTGCTAACATTTTTTCTTAATTTATTAATTAGAAAGTTTGATAATTAGATAATTTTAAACGCAACGTAAAAAATTATCTAATTATCTCATTATCTAATTGACTAATTATCTAATTATCTAATTTATTCAAATACAGGACTCAAAAACGTTCTTTCGTAACTGATGATACATCTGGTGTCTTCTGCAATTTTAAAAGCATCTACACACTCCTGATCGTCCTTTGAAAACATTTGTTTTCGGTAATTTTCATAAGCCGTTAAACTTGGAAAAGAAAACAATGCATAAGCAATATTATTAGCCCCTTCCGAAGGCATAAAATAACCGTGATGCTGTCCTCCCAAACGATTTACAATTTTAATCCATCTCTTGCCATAATCTTCAAATGCCTCTAACTGATAAGGATCTATAACGTATTTTAAATGACATGTTATCATATTTTTAATGTGTTAATTAATGAGATAATTAGTCAATGAGATAATTTGATAATTGCTCACAAAGCTTAGTAATTATTCTATAATAATTTTAAACGCAACGCTAAGAATTCTCTAATTAACTAATTTTCTAATTGACTAATTGAAAAATTATCTAATTATCAAATTTTCTCATTTTCTAATTATAAAATCCTCTAACTGTTTCAACGTAATTCTGCCTTCGTAAATCGCTTTTCCGATAATTGTTCCTTCACAGCGTAATGCAGCTAATTTTGGTAATTCATCAAAAGTTGAAATACCGCCTGAAGCAATTAATTTTATACCTTTTGCTTCTTCTAGAATTTTTCCATACAAATCAAAACTCGGACCTTGAAGCATCCCATCTTTTGCAATATCGGTACAAATAACATACTGAATTCCTTTTGATTGATAATCCTGAATAAACGGAATCAAATCTTCATTTGAATCTTCTAACCAGCCCGAAACCGCTATTTTTTCGTCTTTTGCATCAGCACCCAAAATAATTTTTTCAGAGCCGTATTCAGAAATCCATTTTTCGAAAATTGTTCTGTTTTTTACCGCAATACTACCGCCGGTTATCTGGTTTGCGCCGCTTTCAAAAGCAATTCGCAAATCGTCATCTGATTTTAAACCGCCGCCAAAATCAATTTTTAAGCTGGTTTGTGAGGCAATTTGTTCTAATATCTTATAATTGACAATTTTACTCGATTTTGCGCCGTCTAAGTCTACTAAATGCAGATATTCTATTCCGTGTGCCTCAAACGATTTGGCAACTTCAAGCGGATTCTCATTGTAAATTATCTTCGTATCGTAATCACCTTTGGACAAACGAACGCATTTTCCGTCAATGATATCTATGGCTGGTATTATTCTCATTTTTAATTTTAGATTTTAGATTTTAGATTTTAGATTCTAAAATTGATATTTTGATTGATATTGATTTTTGAAATTGGAATTTGGAATTTATTCTTTGGAATTTAATTTAAGAAAGTTTTCCAAAATTTTCTCCCCGACATTCCCGCTTTTTTCTGGGTGAAACTGCGTTCCGTAAAAATTATCTTTCTGCAAAGCCGACGCATATTCTACATCATAATTGGTTGTAGCAATGGCTTCATCGCAATTGGGCGCGTAAAAACTGTGCACCAAATACATGAACTCATTTTCGGAAACATCCTTAAACAAATCCGATTTTAAATCGTAAATCTGATTCCATCCCATTTGAGGCACTTTCACTTTTGAGGTAAATTTAATTACATCAACATCAAAAATTCCCAAACCTTTTGTATTTCCTTCTTCGCTTGAATTACACATCAGCTGCATTCCAAGGCAGATTCCTAAAACAGGCTGCTTCAAAGTCGGAATCAAGCGGTCTAAACCACTTTCAATCAGCTTTTCCATCGCAGAACTCGCCTCGCCCACTCCTGGAAAAATCACTTTATCAGCCGATTGAATTTCTTCGGGATTATTGCTTAAAACAGCTGTAAAACCAAGTCTTTCAATCGCAAACATAATGCTTTGAATATTTCCTGCGCCGTAATTTATGATTACTATTTTCATTTAGTTTTTGTTTATTTTGTTTCAGGTTTCAAGTTTCAGGTTACTCACAAAGCATGAAAATTGAAACAAAATTATTAATGCTGCTTAATATAATTTCTCTGAATTTATGCTTAACAAACCAATAAATTCATCAAATGTTTCGCATATTTTCTCATTTATAGTATTTATGAAGATTCCATCCGCGTTTCGCATATAACCAATAGCATGAGAATTTATTAAATAATCGCAAAAAGGAATGTAATTACTATTCTGATCAGATTTACATTCTTCATATATTCTCTCTAAAGACCACAACGAAAACATATCTTTATTCCACTCAAAATCCACAAAGCCATTAACTTTTTGATAAAAAGCTTTAAAGTCTTCAGGAAATTTAAAATCTAACTTGGATTCCATTTGAGATATTAAATCCAAAGATATCCCTTCATTTAATTTTAGATCTGTTTGTGACCAAATTGCAATAGTTTTTTCATATAAATTTTCCATACTAAGTTCAGTTTCAGATTTCAGATTTCAAGTTTAAAGTTTCCCTACAGCACATGAAACCTGAAACTTTAAACCTGAAACAAATTTTTATAACATACCTTTCGTCGAAGGCAGAATCATTTTCTCAGTATCTCTTTTTACCGCCACTTTTATGGCTTTCGCGAAAGCTTTAAAAATGGCTTCGATTTTATGATGTTCGTTTGTTCCTTCTGCTTTGATGTTTAAATTGGCTTTTGCGCCGTCTGTAAACGATTTAAAGAAGTGATAAAACATTTCAGTCGGCATTTTACCCACCATTTCGCGTTTAAATTCGGTTTCCCAAACCAGCCAGTTTCTACCGCCAAAATCAATTGCAGCCTGAGCCAGACAATCGTCCATCGGCAGACAGAAACCGTAACGCTCAATCCCTAATTTATTTCCCAGCGCTTTCGCAAAAACTTCTCCAAGAGCAATTGCCGTATCTTCAATCGTGTGGTGTTCATCAACTTCAAGATCGCCCTTTACCAGAATTTCCAAATCCATTTGACCGTGACGCGCAATTTGGTCTAACATATGATCGAAAAAGGCAATTCCGGTTTCAATTTTGCTTTTTCCGGTTCCGTCCAGATTCAGATTGATATAAATATCTGTTTCATTTGTTTTTCTGGTAATCGATGCCGAACGCGCTTCTAGTTTCAAAAACTCATAAATCGTCTTCCAATCCATTGTCTGTAAAACAATTGTCTTGTTTAATTCTTCACGCTTTGACGAAATTTCATTACTTCCAATTCCGTCCGTGCTATTCATAAAAATAGCTTTTGCCCCAAGATTTTTCGCCAATTCAACATCGGTCAAACGATCTCCCAAAACAAAAGAATTTTCTAAATCGTATTCTGGATTGTTCAAATATTTCGTCAGCATTCCGGTTCTTGGCTTGCGTGTTGGCGCATTATCCTCGGGAAATGAACGATCTACAAAAATTTCATCAAATTTAACACCTTCATTTTCAAAGGCTTTTAAAATAAAATTTTGTGTCGGCCAAAACGTATCTTCCGGAAAACTATCCGTTCCTAATCCGTCCTGATTGGTTACCATTGCCAATTCGTAATCCAATTCAGCGGCTATTTTTGACAGGTATTGAAAGGCTTTTGGATAAAATTCTAATTTATCTAAGCTGTCTAATTGGTAATTTTCAGGTTCTAAAACAATCGTTCCGTCACGATCGATAAAAAGTACTTTTTTCATAATTTATTTATGTTTTGGACGTGTCCCTCCGGGTCGAGATATTTTTTTTGCCACGAATGACACAAATTTCCACTAATTTTATTTCCCGCAGATTTTAAAGATTTGAGCAGATTCACACCCATTTAGTCATTATTAAAAATTAAACTTAAATCTGCTTTTATCAGCAAAATCTGCGTGAAAAAATCATTTAAATATTGTAAATCGGTTTTCTAAATATTTTTTTTGCCACGAATGACAAAAATTTCAACTAATTTTTGTTTCCCGCAGATTTTAAAGATTTGAGCAGATTAATTATTATTAAAAATCAAAATCAAATCTGCTTTTATCAGCAAAATCTGCGTGAAAAAATCATTACATCTGTTGTAAATCGGTTTTCTAAATATTTTTTTGCCACGAATGACACAAATTTCCACTAATTTTTATTTCCCGCAGATTTTAAAGATTTAAGCAGATTCACACCCATTTATTCATTATTATAAATCAAAATTAAATCTGCTTTTATCAGCAAAATCTGCGTGAAAAAATCATTTAACTGTTGTAAATCGGTTTTCTAAATATTTTTTTGCCACGAATGACACAAAATTTCCACTAATTTTTGTTTACCGCAGATTTTAAAGATTTGAGCAGATTCACACCCATTTATTCATTATTAAAAATCAAAATTAAATCTGCTTTTATCAGCAAAATCTGCGTGAAAAAATCATTTAACTGTTGTAAATCGGTTTTCTAAATATTTTTTTTGCCACGAATGACACAAATTTTTACTAATTTTTGTTTCCCGCAGATTTTAAAGATTTAAGCAGATTCATACAGATTTATCATTTATTAAAAAAATCAAAATTAAATCTGCTTTTATCAGCAAAATCTGCGTGAAAAAATCATTTTATCTGTGGCAAAAAAACTTTGTGTTCTTCGCGTAATTCTTTGCAAACTTTGCGATTAAACTTTAGCTTAACAACTTCAATTCTTTAATCAAAACAGCATTTTCTTCTTCTGTTCCAATGGTAAAACGAAGGCAGTTTTCGCACAAAGGCTGCGATGTTCTATTGCGAATTACGATACCTTTTGCAATTAATTGATCGTATCTTTTATTAGCATCATCTACTTTTACCAGAACAAAATTGGCTTCTGTTGGATATACTTTTTCTACAAAACTCACTTCAACCAAAACTTTAAGTAATTCTTCTCTTTGTGTTATTATAGAAGTAATTTCTTGTTTTATTTTTTCAGAATCCTTTAGACGTTCAATGGCTTTTTGCTGTGTCAATTCATTGACATTATAAGGCGGTTTGATTTTATTCAAAATCGAAATTACTGCTTCTGACGCATAACAAACTCCCAAACGAATTCCAGCCAAACCATAGGCTTTAGAAAGAGTTTGTGTAATCACCAGATTAGGATATTCATCGATTTCTGTCAACCAGCTTTCTTTGTCCGAAAAGTCAATATAAGCTTCATCAATTACCACTAAACCTTTGAAATTTTGAAGCAGCTGCACCACACTTTCATCAGAAAAAGAATTTCCAGTCGGGTTATTTGGCGAACACAAAAAGATAATTTTAGTGTTTTCATCAACCGCCTCCAGAATTTTATCTACTTGCGGCTGAAAATCTTGAGTAAGCAGAACTTCTCTATTTTCTACATTATTGATGTTTGCCAAAACGCTGTACATTCCGTAGGTTGGCGGCAGCGAGATAATATTATCGGTTTTCGGTTCACAAAAAGCTCTAAAAAGCAAATCCAAAACTTCATCACTTCCGTTTCCTAATAAAATCTGGTTTTGTTTTACAAAATTGTTTTTAGCCAAAATCGCTTTTACCGAAACCTGCTGTGGATCTGGATAACGGTTTACTCCATTTTGATACGGGTTTTCGTTAGCATCCAAAAAAATCATTTCGGCGGTGTCAAAATCTTCAAACTCATCTCTTGCTGAAGAATATGGTTTTAAAGACTTTACGTTTTCACGTGTTATTGTATTTATATCGAATTTCATTATCTTAATTTTTAGAATATAGAGAATAGACTTCCTATCTGATCAATGATTTTATATTCTATTTTCTATATTCTCTGTTCTATATTCTTTACTCTAAACTCTTCAATCTTAAAGTTACCGCATTTTTATGTGCCTGCAATCCTTCGGCTTCAGCCATTAATTCAATTGCTTTACCAATATTCTGAATCCCTTTTTGACTGATTTTCTGAAAAGTCATCGATTTGGTGAAACTATCCAGATTTACGCCGCTGTAATTTTTAGCGTAACCGTTTGTCGGTAAGGTATGATTGGTTCCAGATGCATAATCACCCGCACTTTCTGGCGTATAATTTCCGATAAAAATAGAACCTGCATTTACAATTCCGTTACAGTAAAAATCGTCAAACTGCGAATTAATAATAAAGTGCTCTGGCCCGTAATCGTTGATTAAATCTAAAGCAGTCTGGTCATTTTCAACAAATATCAACTTCGAATTTTCAATTGCTTTCTTAGCAATTTCTTTTCTTGGCAGTTCTTCAATTTGTTTTTGCACTTCCTTCTCTACATCATCAATTAACTTTTTTGAAGTCGAAACCAAAATTACCTGACTGTCTGTGCCGTGTTCTGCTTGAGATAATAAATCGGATGCTACAAAAGCCGGTACAGCTGTGTCATCGGCTACAATCAATAATTCTGAAGGTCCGGCCGGCATATCTATCGCTACTCCAAACTGTGTTGCCAATTGTTTTGCCACGGTTACAAACTGATTTCCCGGCCCGAAAATTTTATAAACCTGCGGAATCGATTTTGTTCCAAAAGTCATTCCTGCAATGGCTTGAATTCCGCCTACTTTCAGGATTTTAGTTACACCGCATAAATTGGCGGCGTATAAAATCGCTGGATTTATTTTTCCTTTTTTGTCTGGCGGAGAACACAATACAATTTCTTTACAGCCTGCAATTTCAGCCGGAACAGCAAGCATTAAAACCGTCGAAAACAAAGGTGCAGTTCCGCCTGGGATATACAATCCAATTTTTTGAATTGGTCTTTTTTCCTGCCAGCAGTTTACACCCTCAATAGTATCAACCGACACTCTTTCTGTTTTTTGAGCAGCGTGAAATTTATAAATATTATTTTTAGCTAATTGAATAGCCTCCTTTAATTCACTTGAAATCAAATCAACAGCTTCTTGAATTTCTTCCTTAGAAACCTCGTAATTATCAAGAGCGATTCCGTCAAAAATAGAAGTGTATTTTGCAACGGCTTCATCTCCTTTTTTCTGAACTTCTTTGAAGATCTCTTTTACCGTAACTTCAATATCGTCAATTGTTTTGGTTGGTCTTCTTAATATTTCAGACCAAGTATCTTGTTTTGGATTGTATATTTTATTCATAATATTTTATATTAAATTCCAATTTTTTAAATCTCAAATTCCAATGCTCTATGCTTAATCTTTAACTGCAAAGTCTGCAAGGTTGTTAGCTAATTTGAAATTTTTATATTTAATTTTCGATTTTTGGAATTTGGTTTTTAAATATTGAAATTTTATTCTGTTGGAATTTGGACCCGAGCGATAGCGAACAGGCGAAGCAATTTAAAAAATTGGAATTTCTTTTTATAGTACCATTTTCTCAATTGGGCAGACTAAAATTCCCTCTGCTCCTACTTCTTTCAATTGGTCGATTACGTCCCAGAAAGTATCTTTGTCAATTACAGAATGAACACTGCTCCAGCCTTCCTGTGCTAAAGGCAGAACAGTTAAGCTTCTTAAAACCGGAAGGATTTTTCCAACGGCGTCGATTTTGTCGTTTGGAACATTCATTAAAATATATTTAGAATTTCTGGCTCTTAAAACTGCTTGAATTCTAAATTTTAACGTATCGATATGTTTTTGAATTTCTGGAGAAACTTTTGGTGAAACGGCTAGAACGGCTTCACTTTTTAAAATAACTTCAACTTCTTTTAAGTTGTTTTTGAATAAGGTGCTGCCGCTAGATACAATATCAACAATAGCATCGGCTAGTCCAATATTGGGTGCAATTTCTACAGAACCTGAAATCTGGTGAATATCAACTGATAATCCAAAAGAATTAAAATATTCGTTTACCGTATTCGGATACGAAGTGGCTATTCTTAAACCCGCTAAATCATTGATAGAATTGTATTCTAAAGTCTTTGGCACTGCAACAGAAACTTTGCATTTTGAAAAACCTAATTTCTGAACTACTTCGATTCCTTTCCCTTTTTCTACCAAAAGATTGTCGCCAACAATGGCCAAATCTACTACACCGTCTATAAGATATTGCGGAATATCCGAATTTCTAAGGTATAAAACTTCTAGAGGGAAATTAGATGCTTCGGCTTTTAACTGATCGATTCCGTTGTTGATCGAAATACCGCAGTCTTTTAAGATTTGAATGCTTTCTTCGTTTAATCGTCCTGATTTTTGAATTGCAATTTTTAAAGTACTCATTTTTTAGTTGTTTGCTAGATTAATAGTTTGAGTACAAAGAGGTGTAGAATTAAAAAACCCGTTTGATGTACTCAAACGGGTTTTAAAATATGATGATTTACATGCATACCATTAACACATCGCTTGAGAGCAATAATGTAGATGATGATGATGTAATTGAATTGAAATCATGATTTGTTTTGTTTTTTACTTCTTTGATTCGTTTGCAAATATAATAGATAATTTAATTAAAAAACAATTTTTAATTTAACTTAACGATAGTTTATTGTTAAAAAACATATTGAACTGCTTGATCCCTATTAATTTTTAAATCACTTTAACGTATTCGTAAATTCATCAAAAACCAATGAAGCCTTGGTTCCTTTTCCGATTTCGCTTTCAATTTTAAATTTGATCTGCAGCAGATCGGTCATTCTTTTAACAATAAACAAGCCTAAACCTGTACCTTTAATTTCGGAATGATTTAATGAGTCTGATCTGAAAAATGGATTTAAAATAGATTCTAAATCTTCTTTCGCAATGCCAATTCCCTGATCTGAAATCGTGCAGTTAATTTTGTTTTCTTCTCTAAAAATAGAAATTACTATTTCTCCTTCTTTATTGGAATATTTTACTGCATTGGAAATAATATTTCGAAGTATGGTTACAACCAAATAATTATCCGAATAGATCGAAAATTCTTCTTTGGCATTTAAAACTACCTTTAGATTTCCGGCTTTTATTTTTTCTGAATTTAAAGTCAGAACATCCAAAATTGCTGCGTTTAAATAGACATTTTCTTTATTAATATTCTGTTTTTCATTTTCAAACCGTGCCATTAAAAGGAGCTGGTCAACAAGTGAATTCAGATGGTCTACTTCATTAATGCAATAATTTATTTTTTCTTCGTATTCCTTGTTATCTCTGGGTTTACGAATTAGCACTTCAAGTGTTCCTTTAATAACCGTAAGCGGCGTTCTGAGTTCGTGAGAAGCGTCAGAAGTAAATTGTTTTTCGCGTTCTATCACGTCTTCAATTCTATTTAATAAATTGTTTATGGTTTTAGAAAGTATAAACAATTCGTCTCTCGTTTTTGGCAGCGGAATGCGTGTTTTAAGATTGTCTTTTGTAATTATTCCAGAGGTATAAATAATATCGTTTATTGGTTTTATACTTCTTCCGGCAAAAAAACGAGCGATAAAAAACAAGAGTAAAAGAATGATCGGAAAGGCGATTACTAAAGTATCAAACAAATTTTCCAGCACTTTTGAAGAATCAGAAAGGGACATGGCAATAATCAAATATCCTATTTTTTTGGTATTAAAATGAAGCGGCACTTGGATCTGCCTGATTTTATTCCCCAATAATTTGGTGTCAAAAAGCTGAAAATGTTCTTTGTTTTCGTGAAAAATTAATTTTTCGTTTTTCAGGTTTGGCGATTTCTCAATGATTTTTTTATTCAAATCCAAAAATTGCACAAAAACAGGATTTACGTCTACAGAATTATGCTCGCGTTCCTCCCATTCTTCGGCATCCATTAGGATTACGACATTATTTTCCATTTTAATTTCTTTTAAGTGATCTTCAATTTCGATCCTTAAATTTTCATCAATATGGCTGTAAACCGTCAATTTTACAATAAAATATATTCCCCAAAAAACGACCAGAATCAGCAATCCTGTCGTTATGATATAATTTAAAGCAATTCTGTTTTTAAAAGAAAGTGAAATCATACGCTAGTCATTGGCTATGTATCCGACGCCGCGAATCGTTTTTATATAATCTTCTTCAATCTTAAGGTTCAGCTTTTTACGAATGGCATTCATAAAAACATCAATCACGCCTGTATCGTATTCAAAGTTAATTTCCCAAACGTCCCTTAAAATTTGATTTCGCGTACAGACTTTTGCTTTATTCTGAATCAGATAGGCCAATAACTCAAATTCACGTTGTGTCAATGCGATTTCTTCTCCGCCTTTTAAAACAACATGTTTAGAGAGATCCATTGTAATGGTTCCCAGCGTTAAGGTTTCGGTTTGTTTTTTACTTCTAAAATGAATTTTGATGCGTTCGACCAATTCTTCAAAACTAAAAGGCTTTTTGATATAATCGTTTGCACCAGCTTTTAAGCCTTGTATGGTTTCCTGAACAGTATCTTTTGCGGTCAAAAATATAATCGGAGTGGTTTGGTCTTTGACTCTAATGGCTTTGCACAAATCCAATCCGTTGATTTTTGGAATCATCCAATCTAATAGAATCAGGTCAAATTTCTGGTTTTGAGTCATTTCAAACCCCTTAGAGCCATCGTTTGCAGTAGAGACCAGATAACCTTCTTCTTCTAAGCCTTGTTTTAAAAACTGTACAATACCCAACTCGTCTTCAACTATTAAAATATGCATGTATCGCAGTAGATTAAGGTTCGTGATTATTTTACGCTTCAAAGATAACTGTTTTGGATCTCCTAAAGACATCTAAAAAACTAAAGTACAAAAGAAAATCCGAATCTTAAGCAAACTTTAAGCCAACGTTAAGCAAGGTAAAAGTGGAACTTAATCTGCTGTTAATCATTCGGAATTAATTTTGTAAAAAAATAAACTGAATGGATTTTTATAAAAAACTTTCGCCTTTTTTCTACCTTTCTGTACTGTATTTTACGGTAAGTTTTCTATTGAGAACGGTATTATTCTTTCATCCTATAACACAAAGCAGCTTTACTTTAACCGAGTCTCTCAAAATCTATACTTTAGGTTTATTATCAGACTTTTTTGTTTTTGTTTTGGCTTCTTTTTTTCTCTGGCTGTATCTCATTTTTATATCTGATTCTAAATACAATAAGCCTACAGGATATATCATTCTTGGATTTTTTACTTTATTATTAATTTATACTGCTTCAGGAAAAAGTATTTTTGACGAATACGGCGGTGCTTTACCCCGAATTGTTTCGTTATTTATTTTGATCAAAACAATCTTGTTTGCACTCTTTCTTTTCGCCCAAAAATACCGAGCAAAAATCAGATTTTGGCTTTTTGCTTTTGTGATCTTTTTATATGTTTTAGTAATACTGCAAAATGGATTAAGCGAGTTTTTCTTCTGGAATGAATTTGGCGTTAAATACAATTTCATAGCTGTTAATTACCTGATTTACACAAACGAAGTAATTGGCAACATCATGCAGTCTTATCCCGTAATTCCGTTATTTTCTGGATTGTTTCTGATCACTTCTCTTATCACTTTTTTTATTGTAAAAAAATCAAAAAACTACATTGAGGAAATTCCAACTTTAGAAGAAAAATTCAAAATCAGCGGTTTGTATGTTTCGTTGTTTATTCTGTCCCTTTTTGCGGTTCCGAATTTATCGAAGACCGAGAATTCTAAAAATATTTTTGTTAACGAATTGCAGTCTAACGGATTGTACAAGTTTTATTTGGCTTTTCAAAATAACAAACTGGATTATTACAAATTCTATAAAACCCTTCCGAATCAAGAAGCTTTTGCTATTTTAAAGGAACAAATGCCCACTATTTCGGGAAAAAATACGCTGCGAAATGTCACTAATGATTCCATCGAAAAACACAAAAATGTGGTTTTGATTACGATAGAAAGTCTTAGCGCCGATTTTATGGAAATCTACGGAAACAAGCAGCATATTACACCATTTCTAGACAGTCTTGCTCAAAAAAGTCTTTTGTTTACCAATACTTATGCCGCCGGAAACCGTACGGTGCGCGGTCTAGAAGCGGTAACATTATGCCTGCCTGCTACTGCTGGAGAAAGTGTTGTAAAGCGAGAAGATAATAAGAATAAATTTTCGACCGGATCTGTATTTTTAAAGAAAGGCTATCAAGTAAAATTCATGTACGGCGGTGATGCTTTTTTTGACAATATGCAGGATTTCTATACTGGAAATGGTTATCAGATTGTTGACAAATCCAACTTTGCAGCAAACGAAATTACATTTTCTAATGTCTGGGGGGTCTGTGACGAAGATATGTACCGTAAGGCTGTCAAGATTATGAATCTGGAAGCAAAACAAAACAAGCCGTTTTTTAATCATATCATGACGGTAAGCAACCATCGTCCGTTTACATATCCGAATAATAAAATTGACATTCCAGGCGATATTAAATCCCGCGACGGCGGTGTAAAATATACCGATTATGCCTTGAGCCAATTCTTTAAAAAAGCGGCAAAACAGCCGTGGTTTAAAAATACGGTATTTGTAATTGTGGCCGATCACTGCGCTTCTAGTGCAGGAAAAACCGAACTGCCATTGGATAAGTATCGAATTCCCGCGCTTATTTACACTCCTGGAAATAAGCCTGAAAAGTGTGCTAAATTAATGTCTCAGATTGATCTAATGCCGACTCTTTTTGGATTACTGCATTTTGATTATGAAAGCAAGTTTTTTGGTCAAGATGTTTTAAAACCCGATTATAAACCGCGAGCTTTAATTGCTACTTATCAGGATTTAGGATTAATAAAAGACAATGTACTAACGATTATTTCTCCGAAACAGCAAATCAAACAGTTTGCACTAAAACGAAATGAGCAGCCCGGAATTGCATCCGAATTTCAGATACATTACGATGAGATTCCTTTGAAAACTGAAAACAAAATGCTTGTTGACGAAACCATTTCTTATTATCAAGCTGCGTCTTATTTATTAAAAGAAAAAGAATACCAATTCAAAGATTTAACTGGAAAAAACACTAAGCTTTATGCCAAAGCGCACTAAATACCAAAAACAGAAAAGCCTCAAATTCATTTAGAATTTGAGGCTTTTTTAAACTTGAAAATAAAATTAATCATTCTGATTTTTCATTCCGAATAAATCTCCTTTTTGGTATAATTTTAAATCATCCTGTAAAGATTGATAATTTCTTTGTGTAACAGACGGTGCATCCAAATCACTCAAATCTGGTTTTCCTGCATTTACCCAAGCAGTATACCAAAAACTTGCTGTTGCAGTAATGGCTTTTCTCATCTGGCTCTCCACCATTCCGTTTAATTGTTCGTGCAGTGTTTTAGCATAGTCGTCAGAAAAAACAGCTGTGTTGTATTTCGTTTTCAACACTTTTCCTTCTGCATCCAATTTAAATACTTTATCCTGAGGCGTTGCCGTTCTCAGCTTTTTATCAATATCCAATAAAGGCTGTGCCAGACTGTGCGTATCATTAATCATATCCCAGATTGCTTTATGAACATCTGCATAATACTGAGCTTCAGGAACATTTAATTTGTAATTTTTAATATACAATTCCGGCAATCTGCTTTCCCAAAGTGAATGAATTCCTTTTTGATCAGTTAATTGCCCGTCATGATTTGCAGAAGTATGCAATGGCATGTGTGCATCACCAATATAATGCCCTAAATCTGCAGCAAGAAATAAGATTTCAGCTCTGTTTTTTTCTTTAAAAGCTTTAGTTAATTTTGCCATCATGTCTTCGATATACCAAGGCAAAATACCATTATCACTTAAAAATTTAGGCTCGTATTTTTGTTTTGCTTCTTCTAATGTTTTTGGATAAGTATCGGCAGCACCGAAGTTTTCCATATCAAAATAATGTCTCGGACCTTCTTCTTTATAATTTAAAGCATACTTACGAATATCTGGAACCGATGCTTCTTGTGTAATAAAATCAATGTGGTTGTAAAAAAATAACTGCATTTGTTTTGGTAAAGCCATTACTGCAGCTTTGTTAATACGCTCGTGGCCAACAATTCCCCACGATAAGGTTAAAAAACCAACTGCTAATACTAATAAACTGATTAGTCTTGGTTTCATTCTAAAGTTTTTCATTTGTTTTTATTTGAGGGGGCAAATTTACCTTATTTAAACATAATTCAAAAATATGGGAACAAATATTATGATAATTTCAATATTAACAGCTTCAGTTCATTTTATTGAGGTATTTCCAAACTGAACTTCAAAACAAATCCCTACTTTTGTACTACTTTTACTTTAATCTACGCCAATGCGATTTATTTATTCTTTTGTTTTTATTCTTGGATTTTCAGCTTCTGTATGTTCACAAAATCAAGAAACTTACCTCAAAAAAGTCAGCGATACGATATTAAATACTTCGAGAACGTTAAAAGTTCAGGATCCGTTAAATGCTGAGAAAACGATGCATCAATTGTTTCCGGGTAAATTGTTTCATTATCCAGATAAAAATACTTTTATCAACTGGATTTGTAAAACCTGTAAACCAGAAATTTATCCCGATGCTAATGAAATGGATGGGGATCAATTATTTCCTTATGCTGAAGGTGTTGCTACCAGACTGCTTGAAAATATTGATTATTCTGATTCAAAAGGAAATCAATTTAAACTACTATTTTTTAATCACTCGCAAGGTGATGAAGATGGTTTGCAGGTAAGCCGTTTTACAGGCGGCTTATTAGGATTGGCTAAATTTGTCAAAAATGGAAATTCTTGGGAAATGAAATCTTTTCAGCCTGCTATTACTGCTTTTGGTTCGTTTTCTCAATCTCCAAAACCCAAAATAGTGCAAATTGGAGAAGATCAATATGCCTTTACGATAAGACATTCTAATGGCGGACCAGGCGCACCTTATTATGGATTTTTATATCTCATTGCTGGTTTTGATGGAAAGTATCAGGAATTAATGAAAGTAGACTATTATTCCCTTTCTAATTCTGTTAGTTCAGATTGGTCAAGTTCGTATAAAGTAATGACAGACAATGGTAAAAAGTTTTTTCGCGATTTAGTTATTACAACTACCGGTTCTTATAAAAAATCAAAAAACACTGAGGATGATTATGAAGTTGATCTTCCTGAAGAAATTGCAGCAATGGCAAAGACTAAAAAAGAGTTTGATTTTGTAATTGAAAAACGTTATTCTTTTAAAGGAAAAAAATACAATCCCACAGGTAAAGCTGTTGTTACGTTTTCGAAAGTAAAATAAGCAATCAGCCCAAATAAAATATTACTGTTAAACTGAGACCTGCAATAAAAATCCAAAGTAAAAGCCCTTGAAGCAAAGGCTTCAAGCCTACTGATTTTAAAGTGTTTCTATTTAATGTTGCTCCGATTAAAAATAAAGTAATCGTAAGACCTATTTTAGCAATATTTACGATATACGGAGAAAATGCAACGGTTTGAGGAACATAAGAATTCAATAACATTGCAGCGATAAACAATCCGATAAAATAAGGGATTTTGATTTTTGTTTGTTTTTTTTCTGATTGTGTTTTGAAAAGAAATACTGTCAGTAGCGAAATCGGAATAATCCATAAGGCTCTTGCTAATTTTACCGTTGTGGCAATCTGCAAAGCTTCTGCACCGTACTTATTGGCAGCTCCAACTACCGAACTGGTATCATGAATGGCAATTGCACACCAAAGCCCGAAATCTTTTTGCGATAAATCCAGTTGATGCCCGATAAACGGAAACACAAATAAGGCAATAGAATTGAGCAGAAAAATAACACCCAAAGCAATTGAGGTCTGATTTTCGTTTGATTTGATTACAGGAGAAATCGCTGCAATGGCACTTCCGCCGCAGATTGCAGTTCCCGAAGAGATCAAATAAGCAGTTTTCTTATCTATTCTAAACCATTTTCCCAGAAAATATCCCAATCCTAAAGTTGTAAATATAGAAAATACAGTAAGTAAAAAACCTTCTTTTCCTGCTGTTACGGCAGTCGATGCATTCATACCAAATCCTAAACCAACAACCGAGAATTGCAGTAAAAATGTAATTGCTTTGTGATTAAAGGCTATAAATGGGTTTCCGAAAACGTTCACTAAAACAACTCCAATTAGCAATGCCATTGGCGGTGTGATTACCGAAAATAAACATAGAACGATTACAGCAATAAAAATGGCCTGTTGTAAGTAGTGATTAATTTCGACTAATTGTGATGCTTCGTGTTGTTTGGTTTTCAAAACAGGGATTATTTATTATTTACCCTGCAAAGTTCTGTTCTTTCTGCAAATTTTGCTAATCGTAAATAGCAATCGACTATAACTTCAAGTTATAATAATCGGAGATATTTTGAATAAACATTTCTGACAACGGATCTGATTTTCCTAATAAAGTAATGATGTAGAAATACCTCTCGACCGCCAATTTTTCGACGTCTAAAACAATTAATTCTTTATTGAGTAATTCTTTGCTTACGGCGTGAATTGACATAAAGGCAAAACAATCAGAATTTAAAAGATACGATTTGATGCTTTCTGTGCTTCCTAACTGCATTTCTATTTGAAGATCAGAAAATTTTAGGCCAGCTTTTTTAAGTGCAAATTCGATAACTTCAAGTGTTCCCGATCCTCGCTCGCGGGTTATGAATTTGATTGTTTTCAAATCGTTTAACGAAATTTCATTTTGCTTTGCTAAAGGATTTTCGCTTCGGCATACCAAAACCAATTCGTCTTTTAAAAACGGAATGTATTTAATGGACTGATTTTTAGATTGTCCTTCTACAATTCCGATTTCTATTTCTTTATTGATTAAAGCGCTTTCGATTTGTTCGGTATTTCCGTTTAACAAATTAACTTTTATGTCTTTTTGCTTTTGATGAAAACGCGCTAAAATGGGAGATATAATGTATTGAGAAATGGTGGTGCTTGACCCTAATCGCAAGAAACCCTGACGTTCGCTGCTAAAAGCGCTCATGTCAAAGTCTATCTGACGGTATATTTCGAATATATTTTTGGTATATTTAAGAAGTAACTTTCCTGCTGGAGTTAAAGCGATTTTAGAACCGTTTCTTTCAAAAAGCTTGGTTTTATAGGTTTCTTCTAGTTCTTGAATATGTTTGGAAACGGCTGGCTGTGAGATGTATAATTCCGTAGCCGCTTTAGTAAAATTAAGGCGGAGCGCTACCGTGTAAAATACTTTTAGCCTGAAATCCATAATCATAAGTTTTAATTCTTAATACACTTTCCTCCGTACTTTTTGCAATAAAATAATCTTTAAATTTTATAACAAAAGTTCCGGTCGATATTCAAAATGCATTGTATCATAATGTTTCCAATTTCCTCCCCAAATAAAGCCATATTTTTCAAAAATTGAAACTAGCTTGAGGGGAATTTGATTTCTATACGAAAGAGTAACTTCTTCATTCTTACATTTACAATCCCATTGCCAATAATTAGAATTTTTGACATTAATATCTATTGTCATTCCATAACTATGCATACTCAATCGGTTTGTTCCTGAAATTTTCCTCCAGCTAAACGTACCTCCAATATTAGTAATGTATTTTTTAAATTCTGGATTATTATCTAATTCTGCTGAGAGTTTTTTTACTATTTTATCAATTCCATTTACAGTTGTTACTCTTATCCTCTGATTGACTAATTTCGGACACCAAATAATTTCCGTCATTTTTGATTCAACTTCTGATTTTGAATTTCCGTAAATTTTCTTAAAAAAAACTTCATTACGAATTCTTCCTGCATCTTCCTTTGGAATTAAATTCTTAGCTGCTTTAGTATAAACAAACTTAAATTGATCCTCAATATCAGGATTATCTAATAATTCTTGATTCGTTTTATTTTTAAAATCATCATAAATTAAATTTGATTTATCCCTAAAAATGATTTTATTATCCTTATAACCAACTATTTGATCTGGATATGCTTTAATTAATTTTTGAACGTTCAATGGGATTTCTTGAGAAAAAGCATTTTGAAATATAAGGACTAAAAAAAAGAATCTTTTCATTTAAAAACGTTTTAATTGCGAGGAACTGAAAGTCCATTCGGGGGTTTTCAGAGAAGTTCCAAAATCGACAGCGTACCAAGGACTCAACGAACTATCATTTGGATTTTTCAATATTTGAATTTCCTGTGCCGGCATATAACTTTGTGCTAGCAGCATAATTTTCTGATTGTTTTTTGGATTCACAGCTAGATCAACTACAATAACAGCATGACCTGGAAAGCCTCCTTTTATAAAAACATCCCCTATTTTTATGTCTGAAGCATTAATTGGTTTCAGCTCTTTTTCTAACGAAGCCGTTCCTGCATAGCTAAAAACCGTTTCTAAATATTTCCAATAAGTTTCATAACTGTCAGATGGTTTTGCAGTTTTAACCCAACTAGTTTTGTTGCCTTTAATTGCAATTCTGTAACCTTCGGCCCATTTACTAAAATCAGCTCGAAAACCATTTGTAAAATTAAAATGTATTTTATTGTACTGTTTTTGGCTATAAAAATAATCCGCTCGTAAACGCATCACGGCATCAGCACATTGGTGCAAATCCTTTTTTCCAATGGATAAATCCACAACCGCTTCATAAACGTTTCGATTTGGTTTTATAGTTCCATCAAAATACAAAACATTTGCCCCTAAGGGTTTTAATGGAAGATTGCGCAAAAAAAAATCAAACGAAGTTTTAGATTCCTCTTCTCTCACAAATCCTTGTGGTGGCTGAAAACGCTGCTGAATTGTGTTTCCTAAAGGATTACTTTTGTTGGTTTTATTTGTCTTTGAAAATGAAAAAAAACAAAAAATTACCATAAAAATTGCTGCAATAAAAAAGAATTTAACTTTCATAATTTTAGACTTTTAATTTATAACTACAAGATTACAAAATGCTGGAAGGATTCAATTTTATTTCATCACAACAACCCATTATATTTCCTAATGAACCATTCAGCAGTCAATAAAGAAGCAATCAAAATCAATAACCAAACCCAATCAATAATTGGCGTTTTGCTTGAAATGTTTTTTTCGATTGATTTGTATTCTTTACTTTCTAAAAGTGTGTTGATTAATTGATCAGCTTGATTTTCGAAAAAAGCTTTTCCGTTTGTCTGCTGTGCCAATTGCTGCAGTTTCAAAACATCTGGATTTACAAATTGTTTTTCGATATCAAAATCTAAAATTTCAAAATGACTTGTGTATGAAGTGTTTGAGTTTAATTCTTTTACTGTAAAGTTATATTTTCCTGCTGGAAGTCCTTCCAAATTAGCTGAGAAAGAATTACTTCCTTTTAATAAATCATAGTTTTTAGTCTGCTTAGTAGCGGCATTCACAACACTGATTGTCAATCTGGCTTTTTCGTCAAACTCATAATTTTTATTAAAGTATTGTGCATTGATGATAATTTCTTCTCCAGAATTATAAAAACTTTCGTGTTTTACGACCAAAGATTTTTTTGAAGCTGCAGAGGCCAGATATTGAATTATTTTATCAACGAAAACATCGTATTTTTCAAATGATTGATTATCGACATGACTTTGCAGACGCCATTTCCAGCTGTTTTCTCCTAACAGAAATGCAGTTCTTTTTCCTTGATTTTCGGCGAAAGCCAATAAAGGCGCATTGGTAGAAACGTTTCTAATTTTTGACGAAAGTAAAACAGATACATTTCCGTTTGCAGTAATTGTTCCAAAAGGATTTTGCAGGGGCGGAAAGTTTTCGAAACCAATATTATCGATCGCAAAAAGATTAAAGTCTGATTGAAATTCGGTAAGAAAATCTTCTCGCTGTCCGCTCATTTTAAAAACTAAATTGTTTTGCTGCTGGTTTAGAAAATTAAAATCGGTATTGTTTCCCGTGATGATAAAGGTATTTCTTCCGGCTGCTTTGTTGTTGTCAAAAATCGCTTTAAAAGCGGTTGTCGGCTGGTATAAAACCAAGACAGAAGCTTCTTGTAACTCGTTAATCTGATTTGGTTTAACCAAAATCACTTTACGTTGTGCATTAACTTCAACAGCACGTTTTAAAGCGGCAATATCAGGATGGTTTATGGCTGAAACAATCGCAATGGTAGATTTTTGATCGATTACTTCTACAGCAAAATTCTTGATATTGTTGTAGCTGTTTTTTTCTTTTGCGTTGGAAGAAATACTGGCTTTATAAAGCTGCAGTCCTACTTTATCGGCTGGCAAAAGTATATTTAAAGAAGCTGTTTTTTTGGAAGGCGAAAATGAAAGTTTTTCTTTTGCAACTATAGTACTTCCCTGCGAAATGGTAAATTCTGCGTTTGTTGATTTTGTTCCTGCATATTGCAGAAAAACTTCTACAGGAAATTTATTTTTATGAAAAGCGTATTTATTGACGTTGAGCTGATTGATTTTTAAATCAAAAAACGTGGTTGTATCTCCCACAACCAAAGGATAAACTTTATTGACAGGATCAAAACGATATACATAATCGTTTCCTGTAGTCTGATTTCCGTCTGTAATTATTACGGTCGGAAAAATCAGGTTTTTGTTGATACTTTTTAGATTTTTTGCCGCTTCGTCCAGATTGGTTTGATTTCCTTTGAAATCAAATTTATCAGAAGGTTTAAAATCGGCATCAAATTGATACGACTGAATTTCAAATTTTTCTTTTAAAGCTGGATTTGAAATTATTTTTTGATATAATTCTACAACTTTTTTATCTGAATTTAAAGCCGTTATAGAACTCGAATTGTCTACCACAACCGCCAATGGTGTTTTGGTAATTTCGAGTGAATTCTTTGTAATTATCGGATTTATCAATAAAACCAACAATCCGAAAATGGCGAGAAAACGTAAAAAAGCCAAAAGTATCATCACATTGGATTTACTTTTGGCTTTATAAAAATATTGAAAATACGACAAACCACCAGCAATTACTAAAGAAAGCAATAATAAAAGAATCGTGTTTGTAGTCATAATTTATTTAATATTCAGTAATCAGTTTTTAGTGATCAGATTTAAGAAGTCGTAATTACGACTATTAAAGTGTTCAGTGATTATTCTAGAGTCAGAGAAAAACTGAATACTAAAAACTGAACATTGAAAACTATTACGTAAGCATTCCTCCGCAAACATTAAGAACTTGCCCTGTAATGTAACCGCTTAGGTCTGAGGCTAAGAAAAGACAAGCATTTGCTACATCTTCTGGGCTTCCGCCGCGTTTTAACGGAATACCTTCTCTCCATCCTTTTACTACATCTTCTGATAGTTTTGCAGTCATCTCAGTTTCGATAAAACCAGGAGCGATTGCGTTGCAGCGAATGTTACGAGAACCTAATTCTAATGCTACAGATTTTGTAAATCCGATTGCACCGGCTTTAGAAGCTGCATAGTTGGTCTGACCTGCATTTCCAGAAACTCCAACCACAGAACTGATGTTGATGATTGAACCTGCTCTTTGTTTTAAGAACGTTTTCTGAATTGCTTTTGTCATATTAAATACTGATTTCAAGTTAACATCAATTACTTGATCGAAATCTGCTTCTGACATGCGCATTAACAAATTATCTTTTGTAATTCCAGCATTGTTGATCAAGATGTCAACAGTTCCGAAATCTGCTAAAACAGCATCTACAAAAGTTTGTGCTTCGTTAAAATCAGCTGCATTTGATTGGTATCCTTTTGCTTTTACACCCAAAGCATTCAATTCTGCTTCTAGTGCTTCTGCAGAAGCTGCAGATGAACTGTATGTAAATGCAACGTTTGCTCCATGTTTAGCAAAAACTTCAGCAATTCCTTTCCCGATTCCGCGACTAGCGCCAGTAATAATTGCTACTTTTCCTTCTAGTAATTTCATATTAAGGTATTCGTTTTTATTTTTGAAATACAAATATAGAGTATTTGATCTTGTAATAAAATTAGTCATTAAAAAATTTTAACATCTAAATACTTTACAAAAACAAGAAAAGCGATTCAAAATTGAACCGCCTTCTCCAAAATAAAAAAATAAAACTAAAATTTTTAAATGTGATTTTGTTTCGCTGCAAAAACATAGCAAGCAATACCATTTTGATAATCAACACACTGTAAATTGAAGACTAAACTATCTTGGTAGTATTTAATTGGTCTTGTTTTTACTGTTTTATATTACCAACAATCATTATGAGACAATAATCGATAAGAAGTGCGAAGAAAACATCTAACTTATTCCAAGCAAAAATTTCACAAGAAAATCAGTACTAAGCCCTAAACAAAATCAAAATCTTACTATTATAAAGTTTTTTTATATTTTTTTTATTGAAAAACAGCTCAAAAAAAATGAGCTGTTTTTCTTCAAAATAATTAAAAAATACTAATTAAAGTTTCCACGTGGTTATTCTAAATGGACTTGTTGAGCTTGCGAATGTGTACACTGTGTTAGTATATACTAATCTAAAGCTTTCTTTTTTCACATATAATCCATTTGGATCCATTAAATATTTGTCAAAATTTGCAAGGAAAGCTGGTGTAGCAACAGTAGTGTTTCCGTTCCAAGATTTGTGTTTTAAGATTATCTTTTTTCCTGTGTTATCGGCAACGACATCTACATAATGGAATAAAGCGCTTCGTCCCACAAATGTATAGTAGATGAAATTTCCAAGAGAGTGATTGAAATACAACTGCACCGAAGAAATTTCTTGACCTGCTGGTAATGATGCATTTATTCGCTCTAACTCAGTATAAAATAATGCAGAATTAGTTGTAGCGTCCATTGTATAATCATCCGGATAAAAACCAAATGCTGCAGTTGCTTGTCCTGCTAATAAAATTTTATAATCGTCTGTTAACACTAGCGGTTTGTCTGTGTATTTTATTACAGCACTCACACCGCCGGTTCCTGTAGCTGTAAAACTTCCGTCAGTACTATTGTAAACAAAATCGGTTAATTTTTGACCGCCAACTTCTACAGCCGGGCTTACGATAATTCCTGTCGGAGTGTATCCTACTCCCATTTCATAGCTAAATGAAAAACCAGTTTCTATAGAATTGGCTTCTGCAAAACGAGTTACTGGAGAAAAAGTAAAATCAAACTGATGTTTTGTTGTACCGTCGTTAGTCTCCAGCAATCTGAACAATGGTCTTGAGTCTCCTCCAATTACATTTTGTTCCGTTACTAAATTCTTAGGCAGGTCTATCCAATCCTGTGCTGTAGCTTTTACAAAACGAATTTCTGTATTATTTCTATTCGCTTTAAAAATGATCTGTCCGTTTTCTTGACCATAATACAAAAACTGAAAATCTCCTAAATATCCTTTTGCTCTTAAAGCTGGAATTGGGTAATTATCTGATTCAGACAAAAGATGAATTCTATTTTTGGTTGTAAAAACCAAACTCACAGTACTTCCTAACTGGATTGCATATTCACTTTTATAAACGGCAGTATCATCATCAAAATCAGACGCCATTTCTACGTTTCCGTTTTCTGTAAACCTAAACAAATGAGTATATCCTCCTAAGACTGTATTATCAGTAAAATAAACTGCTTTCCAGCCAAATTCTGAAGCCAAAAGAGCATCATTTAATTCTGATTTCTGTACCTCTAAACGTTCAGTCGGAGTTTTATCAAATAATTGTTCTGCATCTGTATTACTATTACAGCTGCTTAACTGCAGCATTAAAAAAGCTGCAAATACGTATTTTATTATATTTTTTACTTTCATAATACTGTTTTTAGTTGTTTACTACTGAAGTTGTATTTTTCTCCGCTTCGTCACGCAACGCATAAAAATCCATATCGTATGCATCTTTAAAATACTTCACTACTAAGGCTTCTTTAGCTTTTAATGCCGCCAAAGCAGTTGCGCTTTTAATATTAGCTAAAAAAGCAGCATATTCTGCCTTAGAATAAATCAAAATCATTGCTGCTGTTTCGGCAAAATCTTCATTTATGTTTGATCTCGCATAACTCGTAATAAACCCTAATTCGTTAGATTCTGGAATATCATAATTATACCAGTCTGCTGTATAACCTGCTGGAGTAATCGCTTTCCATGATTTTTCATCAAAAGGTTTATGCTGGTTTAAAATGTGAATGTATTCGTGCTGAATTGTATGAATAAACTCAGTCACATTGGCACGATTGCTTTTGTTGATGTAATCTGTTTCAAACAAAGTCACACGCTGACCACCTTCGGCTAAACCAAGTGTTCTGGTTCCAACACTGTTTAAGTTTACCCCGCCAACTAAGACGATTTCTCTTGGAGCAATTTTTTTTACAAAATCGGCACCACCAATGGTTGCGTAACTTTTCAACCATATAGTCTGCACAATTTCTAGGGCTGGCTGCACTTTCTCTACTGTTGGAGGAAATAAAAATCGGCTGTTGTCTACCGTATTTTGATTCCATTTGTATTGTACATTAATATTATAAGGGCTAAAATAATTAGCATCAATCCAATTATCTAAAGCGGTTTTTGTCGGCTGTGTAAAATCTAACTGACTATCGGTAGGCTGATCCTCATGTGCACATGAAAAAGAAAATGCAGAAACCAATGCCAGAACAGCTATTTTATTATATTTTAAAAGTTTCATAAGAATTGATTTAAAAAGATTATCTAGGATTTAACTCTACGCCTGTTGCAGATGCATGAAGCGGAATCTGCAAAGCACGGCGTTTATCATCTTTTGCTAAAACATTTACTGGTTTATTATACGATTCATGGTTTACTACAATATTAAAACGTTTTACATCAAACCATCTCATACCTTCATGTATAAAGTCTCTGCGTCTTGTTTCTGCAATTGCTTTTACATAAGAAGTCTGTACTGGTGTCATCGTGTAATATGGTGTAAATTCGTCCGCAATAACTGGATATTTTGCTACAACTTTTGCTTCTGTCAACTTATCTGTTGTTGCGTTATAGTTTGTAGTTCTTGTTGATAAGAAGTATTCCAATTCACTATTAGCAGTTGCAATATCTCCTTTCATTACATGAGCCTCAATTCTATTCAAGAAAAACTCATCATTACTTAACAAAACTTCAGCCACATATGGTTCTCCAATCCCAGCTGTTACGTTAGTATATTTAAAATACTCGTAGAATTTTGGACAGAATAATGTGATACTAGTATTATAAGAATAAAAAGTATACAACCATGTTTTGTTAAAAAGACTAGTTGCAGATGAAAACAATTCAGGCTGTCTAACTCCCGATAAATAATATCTGTTTAAGTAAGCCGATCTTTGAACAATTGTATTAGCTGAAACTACTAATAAATTGGTTTGTACATCTGCATTTGCGTAACTAATCATTTGGTCTTCTGGGCTTAAAAGCTTGTATGAAGCATAATCTCTTAATTTCCCTGCTGGTCTGCTTCCCAAATCATCTGACAGCGAAATTACTTTGTCCCAATCTCCTTTAATTAAATAAAAACGGCTGGCAAAAGCTTTAGCAGCATCTTTATTAAAATGAAATTTTGGTTCTTTATAATCGTTAGTTACATATTTTAATCCTTCTTGAATGTCTTTTTCAAGTAATTCGAAAACTTCGGCTACTGTGTTTCTTTTATACTTTGCAACTAAATCTGTCTCTGGTTTTGTTACATACGGAATTCCAAGATCTGATGGTGCAGTCGCAGGATTGTAGCGCTGTGACCACAATGATACCAGCATAAAATGCGAATATGCTCTTGCCATCAAAGCTTCTCCTTTTTGAGGATTTAAACTAGCCGGGCTGCCTAATTCTTCGATAGCTTCTAAGGCTTTGTTTGCATGGGCTATAGCTCTGTAACAAGCATCCCAATAATAAGCCTGCGTGTCTATTTTTGAGGTTTCGGTTTGTATTAACCAGTTATAATTCTGCTCATTCATCAATACTGTTGTTGGCATTTGACTGTCAAAAACATTATCCGACATTGTTTCAGCAATATCAAAGTAACTCATTTGAGGATAAGCACTTACTAATATTTCAGAAATTTTTTCGGGAGTATCTATTTCGGTTCTGTTGTCTGGTTTTTCAGAAAGAAATTCATCGCAGCTTGCGATACTTATAAGTATCAAAAGGGATAAAGCTATTTTAAGTTTTTTCATGTTTTTTAAATATTATAATGAAACATTTAAAGTAAAGGTATATTGAGACGTAACTGGCATTGCAACACCTCCAGAATTACGGAACTCAGGATCTTGGCCGTTTAATCTTTTGTCAGAATAAATTAACCAAGGGTTTACAGCAGAACCTTTTAAGGTAAATGTGCTAAGTCCTAATTTTCTCTTAAAATCTTTAGGAAATTCCCAGCTTAAAGAAATGTTTTTCAATCTCACAAAATCACCGTCAGCAATACGAGCATCAGAATAGTTATAGGTATTGTAAGCTCTTTCTAATGTACGCGGGCCGCCATAATTAGCATTAAGACGTTTGTCTGCAATAACCGGAACATTTGTATATTGTTCGTCACCTGGATTAATCCAACGATTAGTAAAATCTTTTGTGAAAACCGTTAAATCGTCATATTCACTATCATAAACAGGATTTAAACGTACTTTGTTTCCGCCAGAACCCACGATAAATACATACAATGACCAGTTTTTATACGTAAATGTATTGGCTAAACCTATTGATTTGTTTGGCTCAATTGATCCTTCATACTTTAAATATTTTGTAACATCAATATTGTCTTGAAAATCTGCTCCAGTAATATTACTATCTGCTCCTTCTTGCATAACAAAAGTTGGAAGTCCTTGATAGTTTAATCCTGTAAACTGATAAGAATATAATGAATTACGAGGATGTCCAACTGTATTTCCTCCGTTTGCATCGATCAAATCAAAAGCTGTCGGTGTATTTTGCAGTTTTGTAATTTTCTGATCGTAAACAGAGAAATTCAATGTAGTAGACCATTTAAAGTCTTTACTTTCAATATTTTTAGTTGTAAAACCAACCTCAATACCTTTGGTTTCCATGTCTGCATTGTTTCCTTGTCTGATTCTTTGTCCTCCAATTCCTGAAGTAATTACATAATCTACTAAATCAAAAGCTTTACGTCTGTAAACATCTGTTGTAAATTGAACTCTGTTATTGAACATTCCTAAGTCAAGCCCAATATTGGTTTCAAACTGCTTTTCCCAAGTAAGATCACCATTCTGCAATTCTTCAATATTAATTCCAGACTCTCTATCATCTAAATTAAAACGATCGGTAATATAACTTTTGTAAATCGCTAAAGAGTTCGTTGCTGGTCCCGCTGTAGCTGTTAAACCATAAGAAGCTCTAAGTGCTAATGTATTTACAGATTCTACATTTTTCATGAATTTTTCTTCAGCAACGTTCCATTTCCCACTAAAAGTATATGTAGGAAGCCATCTCGAAGAATCGCTGTTTCCTTGTCTGTTAGAACCATCATAACGTCCTGTTACAGAAGCTGTATAACGACGATCATAAGTATATCCTACTTTTCCAAAGAAACCAACTGTTCTTTCTTTTTCTACATTAAACCCGTAGTAAGAATCTCCTCCATTAATAATTTTTTCAATTAATCTAGGATCTGTAAAAGCAGTCAATCCTCTATCATACTGTAAACCAGCTGCTGTAAAGTTATCACTATTTCTGTCTACAACTCTTAATTCAGTTCCGAACAATCCTTCTAATTCATGTTTATCACTAAATGTATTTCTATAAGTTACACTATTCCTAACATTATAAGAAGTCATATCGTTTGTAAACTTTCTTAAAAAACCACCATTTGGTAATACCGAAATTTTTGGCGCTGTTAAATCATTTGGATCTTGGTATAAAAAGATATTTTGATCTCTTACTATTGTATTTACACCATCATCTCCTTCTGGTGTTCCTGCTCTATAGGCTGCTGCAACATTTGATCCTTCTAGAATTTTGTGCTGACGACTTGTATTGGCATAACGGGCAGAACCTGTTAAATTATAATTCCAGTTTTTACTGATTTTATAATCTAAATCCAATTGAAAACGAATATCCTTAACTTCAATTTCCATGTAGTTATTTTCTAATTCGTTGATGATATTCATCTTAGCCCAGTTATTTCTGTAATATTCTAAATTTCCATTTTCGTCATAAGGTCTTAACGTTCTGCTGGTATTTAAAACATAGTTAAATGGGTTGATATCAAAATCACGGGTAACCTTACCAAATACAACGTCTTTTTCACTTTCGTAAGTTCCAGGCGCACCTTGATCACGAACAGATGCTAGTGTAGAAAGTGTAATATTTAATCTGTCATTAACATAAAAAGTTCCTTTAATGTTAGACGAAATTTGTTTTACATCATCAGCAATTGTCCATCCCGGATCTGTATAATATCCTAATGAAGCATAAAACGTATTGTTTTTTCCACCACCAGAAAAACTTAAAGAGTGATTTTGAGTAATTGAAGGTCTAAACAAAACTTTGAACCAATCTGTATTTCCTAGTTCATACTTTTTCAAAAAGTTATTTCTGCTCACTGGATCATTGTTAAGCAAATACGTTCCTGTTTCTGGATTGTATGTGTTAATAGCTCTCCCCATGATGTTGTAAACACCGCCGTATCTTCCGTTTACAGTTGATGGAAGATCCAAATATCCTTTAGATTCCATCTCTTTCAGAATACTCATTGTTTCCTGAGAATTCAAAATATCATATTGAGTATAATTTGGCACAGATCTTACAGTCTGCTCTAAACCATAAGTAATTTTTAATGGAGAATCTCTACGACCTTGCTTTGTTGTTACCACTACAACTCCGTTTAAAGATCTTGATCCGTAAATAGAAGTTGCAGATGCATCTTTCAAGATTTCAATGCTTTGAATATCATTTGCATTTAAGCCGGCAACAGAAGAACTCAATAATGTTTCTGAATTTCCTGAAGCTAAATCTGCAAAAGACATATTGATAATATCTTCCTGAACTACTCCATCAATAACCCATAAAGGTTTTGTATCTCCAAAAATAGATGAAGATCCACGAACAGTAATTTTTGGTGCAGTACCAAATGTTCCAGTTACGTTTTGCACGGTAACACCCGCCGCTTTTCCTTCAATCATACGGCTTACATCTACAACCCCGTCAATCTTTAATTCGGTACCAGAGATTTTACTAATAGCACCTGTAAAAGTTCTTTTAGAAGTTTTTTCGTAACCTGTAGTTACCACAACTTCTTTAAGATTTTGACCTGCTTCTGTTAAAACAACAGTCGGCGTAAGGTTATCGATTCCTATTTCTTTAGTTTCCATACCAACATAAGAAATCACAATACGGTCTGCATTTGAAGGCATTTCTAAAACAAAATTCCCGTCAAAATCAGTTAATACGGCTGTTTTTGTTCCTTTAACGGCAACAGTAGCACCCGGAAGCGGACTTCCTGTCTGGTCTGTAACTTTTCCTTTGATAATTGGTCCGGCAGTTAAAACTTCAAATACTGAATCATGATTATTCATATTTGAAAAAGGATCTGCAGCACTTTTTTGAAGCACAATTTGATTGCTTACTTCAGAAAAAGTAATATTAAATGGAACTAAAATTCTGCTTAGTATGCTTGCTAAAGTTTCCTGATTGGCCTCTATGCTGACTTTTTGCGCTAATTGCGGCAGTCTTGAGTTGTAAGAAAATTTTACATGGGCAGATTTTTCGATTTTAGACAAAGCATTGTCTAAAGTTAAATTTTCAACTGTAATTGTAACTTTAGTATCTAACTTTTTTTGCCCATTCACATTATTTGCCATCGTAACACTTGAAAATACAAGTGCTAAGACAAACTGAAATAGCGTTATTTTCATGATTTGGTGGAGTAATCGTTGCTTGACAACTGGTTTTTTCATAATTTTGGTTTGTTTTGATTAATACTATTCGAGTGTATTTTAAGAAACATCGTAAATTACCCTTTACAGAGAGTGATTTACTACTTTTAAGTGTCGAGAATGTTACAGCATTTTCGGCACTTTTTTTTGCAATGGTCTTTTTTACATAGGCATTTTACATTTTCTAGCTTTGAACAATTATTTTTTTGTTTTGGATTTTTTATTAGTTACAACCTAAAGATGTTATCACGATTTGATTGCCGTTCATTTCATAATTCGTTTCATTGCCAATACTTTTACAGATAATTTTAAGCTTTTCTGGCAACGGCTGATCGCTTAAGGAGGTTGTTAATCGACATTCTTGCAGTTTCTCTTTCGGAAAATCTATTTCTACTTGATAAGCCTGCTCGATGGTTTTTAAAATCTGGTCTACCGGAATATCTGTAAACTCAAAACTAAGCTGTTCGATATTACGAGTGCTGCTGGTTAAAATCGGATCTTCGGTAATATTCAGAATTTTATTGAATGTTAATTCTTTACGAGTAAAACGAAGCGCTTGATTAGGTAATAATACTACTTCTTCATTCTTTATCTCTTTAAGCAGATCGTTAGGCATTACCCTTACTTTACCGGTGCGAACCAAAACTTCAACGTCTTGCTGGTTTGGATAAGCCTTAATCCTAAAACTAGTCCCCACCACCCTCGTCACAATTTCGTTTGCATAAACAAAAAATGGTTTTTTAGGATTTTTACTAATTTCAAAGAAACCTTCGCCGGATAAATAAACCTTTCTTTCGTTTCCGGTAAAGATTTTAGGATAACTTAATTTACTATTGGGTTGTAAAAGAACCGAACTTCCATCCGATAAGGTTATAATCTGAGATTTTTCGGTATTATTGGTTTGTTCTACCAAACCTTCATTGTTTTCTTCAATTAATTCTTTGTAGCTGACAATAGCATCAGTAGAAAAACTATCTTTTTGATAAAACCAAACAGAGAAAAAACAAATTAATAGTGCAGCTGCGGCACCAAAAAGCCAATTTCTAGAAATACCGCGTTTAAAGGATAGGACACTTTTTTGGAAATTAGCTTCTCTTTCTGCAATTTTTTTCCAAGTTGCGCTCAAAGCGTCACTCAACTCGGCTTTACTCAATTGATTTTTAGAAACTTTCATGCCCAGAAGTAAAAGTCTTGCATCTTCTACAAGTTTGGCTCTTTGACGATTCTCTAGAGTCCACTCTTCCCAGCCTTCTTCATCAATTTTTAGTAAAATCCATTTCTGAAATGATTCATCAGCTAAGAAGTCTTCTATTTCGGTATAATTATTACGTTTTTGCATCTTATTAGTTAAGGTTACAAAAACATAGAGGACAGTTTTTTAATTATATACTCACTTAATTATGATTTTTTTTTGATATTTTCTAAAAAAAAATCATAAAACGCTTGTAGACAGCAGTAAAATAAGGGGAATACTGCCTTTCCAATCTTTACGTAAACTGAGCAGACCGCGATAAAGTAAATTGTTTGCCGACTGGTAATTAACATCCAGCATTTCTGCAATTTGTTCTACATTTAAACCTTGATGGTAACGCAGGTACAAAGCTTCTTTCTGACGTGCTGGAAGTTCGTTAAGAAGTTTATTAAGATACAAAACCCTTTCAGCAGTAAGTTCGTCTTCTACCAAATCATTTTCGATAGAAAAATCAAACAAAAACTCAATGCTTTCTGTAGACGCTGCTTTTCTAAAAATATGGTCGCGCTCAAACAAACGAGCAATCCTTTTTCGAACACTTGATAATAAATACGCTTTTACAACAACATATTCCTGAAGTGAGTTTCTGTACAGCCAGATGTCTGCAAAAACATCTTGTACACAATCCTGAACTTTCTCTGAATAAGGCGAAAGCGAATTACCATAACTTATTAAATCGCTGTAATATTTTTCAAACAGCACCGAAAAAGACTTTTCATCACCTGCCTTCAAATTACTCCAAAGTGCAGCATCATCAATAAGTTTATTTTTTATAATATGGCTCATAATTTATAACTTTGGGATAATAAGTCTCAAAAACTTTTAATACGTCTTATATATAAGTTGATCTTTATATCGAAAAACTATTTGATAACTCTAAATTTACATTGAAGACCAAATAGTCATTTTGACAAAAACAGTGTAATTTTAACATTATTTTTTGTTTTTGTGCGATAAATATATAAAAGCTTTAGCTCATAACCCAATTAAATACCGAAAAAGCCATCAGATTTTTAAATTTAACAGTATCCGCTTCGTTTTTTTTATTAATCTTAATTTTACAATGGTTATTTTTTGTTTCTCTAAATCAAATATGGAGTTGCAACTGATTTTAATTTATATAAAAAAAAGCCCTACTAAGTTATAGTAAGGCTTAAAATAATATTTTATAGAAAATCGCTTAGAAAGCTACATTCCATCTTGGTAATTTACCATTTTCATCTAAGAAATTCTGTAAAACTTGTCCTTCTACAGTAGTCGGAATTCCTTTTACATCAGCGTTAAAAGTTTCATACCAAACCACTTCAAGGGCTGTAATACTTTCTAATTTCATTTGTGCAGGCCAAGAATATTTTCTTCCTGTTTTAGCAAACTGATGTCCGTTTACAATTTTATCGTATAAACCACCATTTTTGCTTTTTAAAGTTCCGTCATTTTGAACAGTTCCTGTAGAACCAACCATTATTAATTCTTTAGCATCACCTTCAACAGCAAAAACAACAAAAATTCCTGCACCAGACTCTGGAGCATTGCAAGCTTGTTCTAAACTATCTTCTACCGTAAAAGTAAAACTGCTGGTTACTTTAAACTTTTCTAATTCTTTGTACATATTTCTTTTTTAAGCTTCCAAGAGACTAAGGATCTCAGATGCTGCGTTGTTTTTATTATACCTTAGTATTTTAAAATGGAAAAAAGTCTCAACAAATATTGAGACTTTTTTGAATTTGTTATTTAGAAACTTGAAGATTATCCAAGTACTTCTTTTACTTTTTTACCAATTTCAGCTGGCGAATCAACAACGTGAATTCCGTTGTCTCTCATAATTTGTTTTTTAGCAGCAGCAGTATCATCAGAACCACCAACAATAGCACCTGCGTGCCCCATTGTTCTACCAGCAGGAGCAGTTTCTCCAGCAATAAAACCAACAACCGGTTTACGGTTACCATCAGCTTTAACCCATTTAGCAGCATCAGCTTCTAATTGACCTCCAATTTCACCAATCATGATGATAATTTCAGTTTCAGGATCGTTCATTAATAATTCAACAGCTTCTTTAGTAGTAGTTCCAATAATTGGATCTCCACCAATACCAATAGCTGTAGTAATTCCTAAACCTTGTTTTACAACTTGGTCAGCAGCTTCGTAAGTTAAAGTTCCAGATTTTGAAACGATACCAACTGTTCCTTTTTTGAAAACAAAACCTGGCATAATACCAACTTTAGCTTCTCCAGGAGTAATAATTCCAGGGCAGTTAGGTCCAATTAATCTTGAATTTCTTTCTTTAACATAATTATTTGCTTTAATCATATCTGCTACAGGAATTCCTTCTGTAATAGCAATAATTACTTTAATTCCAGCATCAGCAGCTTCCATAATTGCATCAGCAGCAAAAGCAGGTGGTACAAAAATGATAGAAGTATCAGCTCCAGCTTGGTCAACAGCGTCTTTTACTGTATTAAAAACTGGGCGGTCTAAGTGGCTGGTACCACCTTTTCCTGGAGTTACACCTCCAACAACATTAGTACCGTACTCAATCATTTGAGAAGCGTGGAAAGTCCCTTCGCTTCCTGTAAATCCCTGAACAATTATTTTGGAATCTTTATTAACTAAAACACTCATGATATATATTTTATGTAGTTTTTAAATTTGTGTTGCAAAAATAAGGTTTTGTAATGTATTTTGCCTCTTTTATTGTCAAAAAAATATTAAGAAAATTGACTCATCTGATAACCTCTGTAGAGTTTATCGTCTTTTATCTGCCAAATAGTTGCAAAATGCGCCAGCAGCATCTCTTCTCTAGGGTTCTCGATTGTTTTTACAAAATGAGAATAACGAACTGATACTAAGTCTTCTTCAGAAATAATATGACTGATTCTAACTTTAGAACGCACATAAGCACGGCTCAATTCATTAGCCATTTCTAATATCGCATGATAATCCATCTGGATAAAACCTTTGCTGCTGTTCCAATCCAGCAAAACCTCAGGATGCAGATACGTTTTTAAAATTTCGCTATCAATTAAGGCATCTGACTTATAAAATTTCTGAACAAATTCTTTTATAGACATATTACTTCAATTTACTTAAAATCTCCGGAATCTTCTTGATATTGGCCAATTGTTTTAACTTTTCTCTAGACTCTTCAATTGGAGTTCCAAAATAGGACTTTCCGCCTTCAACTGATTTAGTAACACCAGTTTGTCCCATAACCACAGCTTTTGTACCAATTGTAATACCACTTGTAGTTCCTACTTGTCCCCACATGGTTACTTCATCTTCAATAACTACACAGCCTGCAATACCTGTCTGAGAAGCTATTAAACATTTTTTACCGATTACAGTATCGTGTCCGACATGTACCTGATTATCAAGCTTTGTACCAGCTCCAATCGTTGTGTCTCCTGTAACCCCTTTATCAATAGTACAAAGGGCTCCAATGCCCACATTATCTTCAATCACAACTCTTCCGCCAGAAATAAGCTGATCAAAACCTTCTGGGCGTTTTTTATAATAGAAAGCATCGGCTCCTAGGATAGTCCCAGCATGTATGATTACATTGTCTCCAATAACAGTATGATCATAAATTGAGACATTCGAATGAATTAAACAATTTTTTCCAATTTTAACATGATTACCAACAAAGGTATTAGGCTGAATAACAGTCCCTTCTCCTATTTCTGCAGAAGGTGCTATTGCTACATTTGCAAATTGAAATGGTTTGAAGTGTCTTGTTAAGACATTAAAGTCTCTAAAAGGATCATCAGAGATTAAAAGCGCTTTACCTTCCGGGCATTCTACTTCTTTATTTATTAAAACAATGGTAGCAGCTGATTGTAAGGCTTTGTCATAATATTTTGGATGATCAACAAAAACAATATCTCCAGGCTCAACGACATGTATTTCGTTCATGCCTAAAACCTGAAAGTCTTTGTCACCAATAAATTCGCACTGAAGCAAATCTGCAATTTCTTGTAAAGAATGACTCTTTTGAAATTTCATATAGTATAATTAGAAAATTTGTCAATTAGAAAATGAGTCAATTAGAATGTGAATATACAAAATTATGTCGATTCACAAATTATCTAATTGACTCATTGTCAAATTATCTCAATTAAGAATTACTCCTTTACACGCTCCATGTAAGAACCAGAAGCAGTATCGATTTTAATTTTATCTCCTTCGTTAATAAACAAAGGCACGTTTACAGACGCTCCAGTTTCTACTGTAGCCGATTTTGTAGCATTTGTAGCTGTATTTCCTTTTACACCTGGTTCTGCATAAGTAACTTCAAGAATTACAGATGCCGGCATATCTACAGATAATGGCAAATCTGTTTCTGTATTGATCTGAACCATTACATTTGTTCCTTCTTTCAACAAATCTGGAGCATCCAGAATGTTTTTGTTTAAAGAAATCTGCTCAAAAGTCTCTGCATTCATAAAGTGAAATTCATCACCTTCTGGATATAAATACTGAAATGTATGCGTTTCTACTCGAATTACATCAATTTTATGACCTGCAGAAAATGTATTATCCAATACTTTTCCTGAAGTTAAACTTTTTAATTTTGTTCTTACGAAAGCTGGACCTTTTCCAGGTTTTACGTGAAGAAATTCAATAATTTTATAGATATCGTGATTAAATTTAATACACAATCCGTTTCTAATATCTGATGTAGACGCCATTTGTTTTTATTTTAGATTTTAGAATGTAGATTTTAGATTCTCATCAAGAATAAATTCTCCATTCATTTATTTGTAATAATTCTGTTTTCAATTTTAATGTACGGTTTAGAAATCTAAAATCAGAAATCTATCCCGATAGCTATCGGGACTAAAATTAATAGTTTCCTGAATAACCTTTCATAATTCCACGAGATGAATTTCTGATAAAATCCAGAATTTCGTCTCTTTCTGGAGTCGCCTCCATTTCAGCCTCAATAATACTCAAAGCTTGTGTTGTATTGTAATTCTTTTGGTAAAGGATTCTGTAAATTTCCTGAATTTCTCTAATTTTTTCAGTACTAAAACCTCTTCTTCTAAGACCAACAGAGTTGATACCAACATAAGATAAAGGTTCTTTAGCCGCTTTTGTATACGGAGGAACATCTTTTCTTACCAAAGATCCACCAGAGATCATTGCATGATCACCAATATGGATAAACTGATGAATCGCTGCCAAACCTCCAATTACCGCATGATTTCCTACTACGACGTGACCAGCAAGTGCCACACCGTTTACAATAATAGCATTGTTCCCAATTTCGCAATCGTGCGCAATATGAGCATAAGCCATTACTAAACAATTGTTACCGATAGTGGTCTGGCCAGAAGCTACTGTACCTCTATTTATTGTAACACACTCTCTAATAGTACAATTGTCTCCAATAATAGCAAGAGAATCTTCACCTCCAAATTTTAAATCTTGTGGTACTGCAGAAATTACTGCTCCTGGAAAAATATTACAATTTTTACCAATTCGAGCACCTTCCATGATGGTTACGTTTGAACCAATCCAAGTACCGTCACCAATAACAACATTATTGTGAATTGTCGTAAATGGCTCGATTACAACATTTTTAGCGATTTTAGCGCCTGGATGAACATATGCTAATGGTTGATTCATCTGTGTATTTTATATTTTAAATTAAAATAGTCTGGTTTTGGGGAACAAACCTAAACAATAATTTTGATTATTTATTATTGTTTTCTTGCAATTTGTGCCATTAATTCTGCCTCGGTAACCAATTTTCCGTTTGCATAAGCATTTGCCTGCATATGACAGATTCCTCTTCTGATAGGAGAAATCAATTCACATTTAAAAATTAAGGTATCTCCCGGCAATACTTTATGTTTGAATTTTACATTATCAATTTTCATAAAGTAAGTCAAATAATTTTCTGGATCTGGCACTGTGCTTAAAACCAAAATTCCTCCTGTCTGTGCCATTGCTTCAACAATCAAAACTCCCGGCATTACTGGTGCTTCTGGAAAGTGTCCTACAAAGAAATTCTCATTCATAGTAACATTCTTTAAACCAACCACATGACGATCTGACATCTCAATAATTCTATCGATCAACAAAAATGGAGGTCTGTGAGGAAGCATTGCCATGATCTTGTGAATATCCATCAATGGCTCCTGATTTAAATCATAAGTTGGAACATGATTTCTCTGCTCAATTTTAATGATTTTTGCTAATTTTTTTGCAAACTGAGTATTTACAAAATGACCCGGTTTATTTGCTATAATTTTTCCTTGAATACGAACTCCAATAAGAGATAAATCTCCAATTACGTCAAGCAATTTGTGTCTTGCAGCTTCGTTTGGATAGTGTAAAGTCAAATTATCTAAAACACCATTTGGTTTAACCGAAATCTCGTCTTTACCAAAAGCTTTCTTCAAATTCTCCATTGTAGATTCTGAAATTTCTTTATCTACATATACAATAGCATTATTTAAGTCACCTCCTTTAATAAGTCCGTGCTCTAATAATGATTCTAATTCGTGTAAGAAACTAAAAGTTCTTGAACTTGCAATTTCATCTTTAAAATCGGCTAAACTTTTAAGAGTTGCATTTTGGGTTCCTAAAACTTTTGTACCAAAATCTACCATTGTAGTCACCTGATACTCATCGCTTGGCATTACCAAAATTTCACTTCCTGTAGCTTCATCAGTAAAAGAAATTACTTCTTTTACTACATAAACATTACGACTTGCGTCTTGTTCTTCTATACCAGCATTTTCAATTGCTTCAACAAAATATTTTGATGAACCATCCATAATAGGAAGCTCAGAAGCATTCAATTCAATAATAATATTATCCAAATCGCAGCCAACTACTGCAGCCAAAACGTGTTCTGGTGTTTGAATTTTTACACCTAGTTTCTCAAGATTAGTACCTCTTTGAGTATTTACAACATAATTAGCATCAGCCTCAATGACCGGCTGACCTTGCAAATCTACTCTGACAAAAGTGAAACCATTATTAATTGGAGCAGGTTTAAAAGTCATAGTAACTTCTTTTCCAGTATGCAATCCAACTCCTGTTAGTGAAATTTCATTTTTGATGGTCTTCTGTTTAACCATTATTTCCATTTTTTGGGTTTATTATTTGTTTTTTTAATTCTTCTAGCTCCGCAACAATTTTTGGCAAATTCTTAAAATGAACATATGATTTGCTAAAATCGCTCAAACCAAATGTAGGACTGCCCTGCAACACTTCATCATCTTTAATGTTTCTGGCAATTCCCGACTGTGCTTGAACACGTACATTGTTACCTATTGTTAAGTGGCCTGCAATACCAACCTGCCCTCCAATCATACAGTTTTCTCCAATTTTTGTAGAACCTGCTACTCCTGTCTGCGCAGCAATTACAGTATTTTTTCCCACTTCTACATTATGAGCAATCTGAATTTGATTGTCTAATTTGACACCTTTTCTAATAATTGTAGAACCTAGTGTTGCTCTGTCTACCGTTGTATTAGCACCAATATCAACATTATCTTCTATTATAACATTACCAATCTGCGGTACTTTGTTATATTCTCCATCTTCATTTGGCGCAAAACCAAAACCGTCTGCACCTATAATAGTACCCGAATGGATCGTACAGTTATTTCCAATTATTGTTTCAGAATAGATTTTTGCTCCTGCAAATACAAAAACATTATCTCCAATAACAACATTGTCTCCAATAAAACTGTTTGGATATATTTTTACATTATTACCCAAAACTACATTCTGTCCGATATAACTAAAACTTCCTAAATATAGATTTTCTCCATACTTAGTCCCTTCAGAAATAAAAGAATTAGCTTCAATTCCGTTTTTGTTTAATTTTACCTGATTGTAAAACTCTAAAAGTTTAGAAAAAGATTTATAAGCATCCTCTACTTTTATCAAAGTAGTAGTGATTGCTGCTTCTGGAACAAAGCTGTCATTAACAATAGTTACGGTAGCTTTTGTGGTATATATATGATTTATATATTTTGGATTTGCCAAAAAAGTCAGAGACCCTTCCTCTCCTTCTTCGATCTTAGAAAGTCGAGAAACTTCTGCATTGGGATTTCCAACAACTTCTCCTTCTAAAATTCCTGCTATTTGTTCTGCTGTAAATTTCATCGCGACAAAAATATAAAAAATAGGTTTTAAATGTTAATTTTAGATAAGTTGTTTTGGAAAACAGATATAATATTTTGTAACCAATTTGGATAAAGATTTCAGGTTCAGCTGGTCAGATGCTTCTACAACATCCTCAATTGTTTTATCTTTTTTCAAAATTCGTATGGGTTCTGCCTCTTTACTATACGCCTGATTCTTGATTTTTCCTCTAAAAATAAAATATCCTGCTTCTAATTGCGAAATTTTATGCTCTTCTGCAAACTCCTCCTTTAACGCTTGAGATTCTTCTGCAGAAACTTTTTCTGCACTCATTTTAATTTTAAGCAAATCTCTGTTAATGATCATTTTACTCAATGTGCTTAAAACAAAATCGTCTTGTCTCTGCCATGTCTTGAGCGCGCTGATAATATCAAAATCATCTAATTGCGAAAACAAATCTAAATTTTGAGCATCAAAATCTTCTAAAGAAATTTTATTATGCATAAAGTACGAAAGAGGTTCGCTGCAAGGAAGATTAATTCCTTTTAAAACCAACTCTTTAGCTCTCTTTAAAACTTTCATCAAAATCAATTCGGCTACCAAACTTGTCTTATGAAGGTAAGCCTGCCAATACATCAATCGTCTGGATAAAAGAAATTTTTCTACAGAATAAATTCCTTTTTCTTCTATAACCAAAACATCATTTACAACATTCATCATCTGAATCAAACGTTCAGAATTCACATTACCCTCTGCAACACCAGTGTAAAAACTATCTCGTTTAAGATAATCCATTCGATCCATATCTAACTGGCTTGAAATCAGCTGCAGCATGAATTTTCTGTGGTATTCTCCTTTAAAAACCTGAATTGCCAGACTTAATCGGCCTTCAAATTCTTCATTAAGCTGATTCATAAACAATAAAGAAATAGCCTCATGATGCACATCTTCTACAATACTTCTTTCCATTGCATGAGAAAAAGGTCCATGACCAATGTCGTGGAGTAAAATAGCAATTAACAACGCATTTTCTTCGTCTTGAGAAATGGCAACCTCTTTAAAACGAAGTGTATTAATGGTTTTCTGCATCAAATGCATACAGCCCAAAGCATGATGAAAACGCGTATGATTTGCACCCGGATACACCAAATACGACAAACCCATCTGCGAAATACGTCGTAAACGCTGAAAATAAGGATGTTGAATTAAATCATAAATCAGCTCGTTTGGAATCGTAATAAAGCCGTATATAGGATCATTGAATATTTTTAATTTATTGATCTGAGTCACTCTATGGTTATTTTTTAGGTCAACAAATATAAGTAAATAACCATAAAGAGTTTGGTCTTTTTAATTTAAAAATCAATCTGTAAAGTAGTTTGATAATCAACAAACTGTATTTTAAGCATAAAAAAACTTAAATAAAATCATCATTTATCTTTTATAATTTTATACTATTTTTAATACTTTTTAAGTTCTATAGCTTTAAATTGCAGTAAAATTAAATTTGTTTATGGATAAGATTAAAATACTTTGGGTCGATGACGAGATCGATCTTTTAAAGCCTCATATATTATTTTTAGAAAAGAAAAACTACGCCGTAACTACTTGTAACAACGGTCTTGATGCTATAACTTTATTTGAAGAAGATAATTTTGACATTGTTTTTTTGGATGAAAATATGCCTGGAATGAGCGGTTTGGAAACACTTTCTGAAATGAAAGAAAAAAAATCAGCCATTCCGATGATTATGATTACCAAAAGTGAGGAAGAATATATAATGGAAGAAGCAATTGGCTCTAAAATAGCCGATTACTTAATTAAACCAGTAAATCCGAATCAGATTTTGTTGAGTTTAAAGAAAAACTTAGACGATTCGAGGTTAATTACAGAAAAAACAACCTTAGATTATCAGAAAGAATTTAGAAAAATTTCTATGGAATTAGCCATGGTGAATTCTTATGAAGACTGGGTGGAACTTTATAAAAAATTAATTTTTTGGGAACTAAAATTAGAAGACATTAACGATACGGCAATGATTGAAATTTTGGAATCTCAAAAAGTGGAAGCCAATTCACAATTCGGAAAATTTATTGAGAGAAATTACGAAGACTGGTTTGAACCAAAAGCTGAAAAGCCTGTAATGTCCAATACTTTATTTAAAGAATTAGTTGTTCCGGAGATAAAAAAGAAAGACAAACCAATTCTTTTTGTTGTAATTGACAACCTGCGTTATGACCAATGGAAATCTTTTGAAACTGTAATTTCAAATTACTACAAACTAGAAAAAGAAGTTCCGTACTACTCTATTCTGCCAACTGCTACGCAATATGCCAGAAACTCTATTTTCTCTGGATTAATGCCTTTGGAAATGGAAAAAAAGCACCCTGAATATTGGAAAAATGATGTAGAGGACGGCGGAAAAAATCTTTATGAAGCAGAATTTTTATCGGCTCAATTAAAACGTTTGGGATTAAATATTAAAGAAGATTACTTTAAAATCACCAATTATGCAGGTGGAAAAAAACTGGCTGAAAACTTTAAAGCATTAAAAGGAAATGATTTAGTTACCGTAGTTTATAATTTTGTAGACATGCTTTCGCATGCTAAAACAGAGATGGAAGTGGTAAAAGAACTGGCTTCTGATGACAAAGCTTATCGTTCGTTAACCTTGAGCTGGTTTAAAAATTCCCCCTTGCTGGAAATTATTCAACAAGCACAGCTTTTAGGTTTCAAACTAATCCTAACAACGGATCATGGAACCATCAATGTGAAAAACCCGTCAAAAGTGGTTGGAGACAAAAATACAAGTCTAAATCTGCGTTACAAAACCGGAAGAAGCTTAACGTACGAACAAAAAGATGTTTACGTAGTAAAAGAACCTAAAACTATTGGTTTACCCGCTATTAACATGAGCAGCTCGTTTATTTTTGCTAAAAATGATTTCTTTTTAGCCTATGTAAACAATTACAACCATTATGTTAGTTATTACAAAAACACCTACCAGCACGGTGGAATTTCTTTGGAAGAAATGATTATCCCATTTTTGGTTTTTAATCCTAAATAATTTTATTAGCCGCGAATTCTCGAATTTTCGCAGATTGATTCAGATAAAAAATGCCGCAGATTTCAAAGATTAAAACTGATTCAAAAAATCATTTTAATGCTTGAATCTGTGGCTAAAAATATATTACGCTTACGCGAAAAAACAATTAAGAAGGATATTTATTTACTGCGAATTGCACAAATTTCTACAAATTATTCTAGATTAATTCATTAGAATTTGTGAAATTCGTAGCATAAAAAACACCACAAAATGACGATCACTTTTACTTTAGATCAAATTCAAGAAACTGCCGAGCAGATCCTGGCTCAAAATCCTAGCAAAATCATTCTCTTTAATGGTGAAATGGGTGTTGGCAAAACTACTTTAATCAAACAGTTATGTAAAAGTCTTGGAATCACTGACGCTACCAGCAGTCCGACTTTTTCTTTAGTAAATGAATATCAAATTCCAAATGGTAAAAAAGTCTATCACTTTGATTTTTACCGTATAAAACAAGAAACCGAAGCCCTGGATATGGGTGTTGACGATTACTTGTATTCTGGAAATTGGTGTTTTATAGAATGGTCAGAAAAAATTGAAAGTTTAATCCCTGAAGAACATTCCACTATTTCTATCGAATTATTGGAAGACGGAAAAAGAGAATTGAAACTTCAATAAAATCTTTGAGAATCTCCGTTGAAACCTTTGAGAATCTTGGCGAAATAATTTCACAAAGTTTCGCAAAGAATCTCACAAAGAGGCACAAAAAATAACATAACTAGTATGGATACCAAAAGTACCTTAGAAATAATCGCATTTTCGGAAGATTTAAAAGAACACATCAAAATTCTAAACAAAGAGTGGCTGGAAAAATACTTTAAAGTAGAAGAAAAAGACGAATTGACACTTTCAAATCCAAAAGAAGAAATTATTGATAAGGGAGGATTTATTTTTTACGCAAAATACAATGATGAAATTTTAGGAACTTTTTCGCTTTTAAAATCTGACAATGAAACTTTTGAATTAAGCAAAATGGCCGTTTCGGATAAAGCACAAGGACTTGGAATCGGAAACAAATTTTTGACCCATTGCATTGAATTTGCTAAAGAACACAAAATCAAAAGACTATTTTTATATTCAAATACCAAATTACTTCCTGCTATACATTTATATACAAAATTTGGTTTTAATGAAATTCCTTTAGAGGAAGGAGTTTACGAAAGAGCCGATATAAAAATGGAGAAAATAATAACATAATATTGTTCTAGTATTAGCAGAAAATTTGCACTAATTTTAAAACTTTTTACGTAATTTGTATTCTTAATTTTTTAAGCATCCCATGTCAATTACTTTAACTCCATTTACAAAACAGCAATTGCTGCCACAAGAAGAAAAACTTGAAGTTGGCCGTTTTAAAAGCGAACTTTTCATTGGGATTCCGAAAGAAACAAGTTACCAAGAACGTCGTATTTGCCTAACGCCAGACGCTGTAAATTCATTAACATATGCAGGACACCGCGTAATGATAGAATCTGGAGCGGGCGAAAGTTCGAGCTACACAGATAAGGAGTACAGTGATGCGGGCGCAGAAATTACAAAAGACACCAAAAGAGTTTTTGGCTGTCCGTTTCTTTTAAAAGTCGAACCGCCGACACTGGCAGAAATCGAAATGATAAATCCGGAAACAGTTATCATTTCTGCAATCCAGCTTAAAACTAAAAAGAAATCTTATTTTGAGGCTTTGGCCCAGAAAAAAATAACCGCTCTTGCCTTTGAATACATCAAAGACGAAGACGGATCGTATCCTGCTGTAAAATCGTTAAGTGAAATTGCCGGAACGGCTTCTATATTAATTGCTGCCGAATTAATGATTACAAACGAATTCGGAAAAGGACTTTTGTTTGGAAATATTACAGGCGTACCTCCTACCGAAGTGGTTATTCTTGGAGCTGGAACAGTCGGAGAATTTGCCGCAAAAACTGCAATTGGTCTTGGCGCAAACGTAAAAGTTTTTGACAACTCTATTACAAAATTACGTCGTTTACAGAACAATTTAAGCCAAAGAATTTTTACTTCTACGGTGCAGCAAAAAGGACTGCTAAAAGCTTTGCGCCGCTGTGATGTTGCTATTGGCGCCATGCGCGGTAAAGAACGCTGCCCAATTATCGTAACAGAAACAATGGTAGAACACATGAAAAAAGGAGCTGTAATTGTGGATGTTAGCATTGACACTGGAGGCTGTTTTGAAACTTCGGAAGTTACAACTCACGAAAAACCAACTTTTATAAAAAGCAATGTTCTGCATTATTGCGTACCTAATATTCCTTCGCGATATTCTAAAACTGCTTCCCTTTCGATTAGTAACATTTTAACACCCTATCTGCATCAAATTGCAGAAGATGGCGGTATCGAAAGTGCTATAAGATGCAATAAAGGACTTAAAAACGGAATTTACTTATACCACGGAATCCTTACCAATAAAGCAATTGGAGATTGGTTTGATCTTCCAGATAACGATATTAATTTACTTGTATTTTAAGGCAACTTTAATGTACCTTTGCAAAAAAATTATTTCATGAAGTTCGTACACCGTTTTGCTTATTATTTGATTGGCCTTGTTATGGGCTGTTTTTTCGTAGCACTTGTTTTTAGTGGAAAAGATACCCGCTGCAACTATTTTCCAAACGCCAGAGTTTTAAATAATCTTAGAACAAAACCTTTTCAATATTCTGAGAAAGCAATACAAACATTAAATCAAAAATGGGTTGATACTGCTGATATCAAAAGTACGTTAACTTATGGAGATGTCGATTTTGACCAAAGTAATGTTCCTTTTAATGGAGGAAAAACATATATTATTGAAGGAAAGACAGCTAAAAATCAAGAAATTATCCTAAAAGTAGTAAACTACGAAAAGAAAGCTGTTTTAGAAGAAATTATTAAAAAGTAATACAAATTAAATCTTTTGTTTCTTGCTCCCGATAGCTATCGGGAGCAAGAAACAAAAGATTTTTTAATTATTTTTTTTCAATAGAGTCACAAAGAAGCAAAGCTCTGCCTTTGCACCTTTGTCGCTCTGCAACTTTGTTACTTATAAAAAAATTACCACTCAATTTCTTTCAAACCTTTAGATTTCAAAAAATCATTGGTCTGGCTGAAATGTTTATTTCCAAACCAAAAACCTCTGTTTGCGCTTAAAGGCGAAGGATGTCCGGATTTTAAAATATGATGTTTTTTAGCATCAATCAATGCTGCTTTTTTTTGTGCAAATCCGCCCCAAAGTAAAAAAACTACATTTTCTGTTTCTTCAGAAATTTTCTTGATTACTGCATCCGTAAATTTTTCCCAGCCTTTTCCTTGGTGACTTCCAGCTTCAGACTGTCTTACGGTTAAAGTGGCATTTAAAAGAAAAACGCCTTGATCTGCCCAGCGTTCCAAATTTCCGGTTTTAGGCAAAGGTTTATTTAAATCTGTTTCGATTTCTCTAAAAATATTGTTTAAGGACGGCGGAAACGGAATTCCATCATTTACAGAAAAACACAATCCATTTGCTTGATTTGGACCATGATAAGGATCCTGTCCAATAATAACAACCTTTACCTGATCAAAGTGGCAATGGTCAAAAGCAGCAAAAATTTGAGCTCCTTTTGGATAACAAACCTTAGTAGTATATTCTGATTTTACAAAGTCAATTAATTCTTTAAAATAGGATTTTTCAAATTCCTCATTCAAAACTGGTTTCCAGGAATCATGCATTTTTACGTCCATATCTTTTTTTTTGCGAATTTCAGAAATAATTACTTAAAATCATATTCTTAACAGTATAAATTTAGAATCAGTTGTAGATTTCAATCATAATGTTTTCGTACTTTTGCTTTTGCTTTCATAAAGAAAATAAATGATCAGTATTACAGAAAAAACATTACAAGACCTACAATTTCCAACCGTATTACAAACCATTTCAGATGGATGTAATACCGACATCGGAAAAGAAAAGGCTTTAGAAATAAAACCATTTAGAGACAGAGAAGAATTAATGCAATCGCTGATGCAGACATCAGAATATGTGTCTTCTTTTCAAAATAATAACGCAATTCCAAATCACGGGTTTGATGCCATTACGCACGAAATTAAGTTTTTAGCAATTGAAGACAGCTTTCTTGAAGTAGGAAGTTTTAGAAAAATTGCCAATCTTTCTTCGACTACAAATGTGTTGTTGAATTTCTTGAAAAAATTTGACGATTATTATCCAAACTTAAATACAAGAGCTTCTCGTGTAGAACTGACCAAAGATATTATAACTGCCATTGACGCAATTGTAGACAAATATGGAGAAATAAAAGACAATGCATCTCCGACTTTAGCAGGAATCCGACAAAACATGAATTTGGTTCGCGGCAAAGTAAATCAAAGTTTTGGAGTTGCTTTAACACAATACAACGGCTTAGGATATTTGGACGATATCAAAGAAAGCTTTGTACAAAACCGCAGGGTTTTAGCCGTTTTGGCAATGTACCGTCGTAAGGTAAAAGGCTCTATTTTAGGAAGTTCTAAAACAGGAAGTATCGCTTACATTGAACCAGAAGCTACTCTTAAATATTCGAGAGAATTAGCAAATCTGGAATATGAGGAGAAAGAAGAAATTACTAGAATTTTAAAAAATTTATCGAATGTCATTCGACCTTATCTTCCGTTATTAATTGAATACCAAGATTTTTTAAGTGATATTGATGTTGTTGCCGGTAAAGCAAAATACGCCAATCGCATTAACGGAATCTTACCAACTATTACAGACGAAAGACGATTGTTTTTTAGAGAAGCTTATCATCCTATCTTATATTTAAATAACAAACAGAAAAAAGAAGTTACGCATCCGCAGACTATTGAATTAAAACAAGAAAACAGAATTATTGTAATTTCTGGACCAAACGCAGGTGGAAAAACTATTTCGTTAAAAACCGTTGGTTTGTTACAATTAATGCTGCAATCCGGAATCTTAATTCCAGTACATGAAAGGAGTGAAACTTTCTTATTTGATAGAATCTTAACTGATATTGGAGACAATCAATCTATTGAAAATCATTTAAGTACATATTCCTATCGTCTAAAAAACATGAATTACTTTTTAAAGAAATGTAACAGTAAAACCATGTTTTTAATTGATGAATTTGGGACAGGATCTGATCCTGAACTGGGTGGCGCTTTGGCTGAAATTTTCCTCGAAGAATTTTACCACCGTGAAGCTTTCGGAATTATTACAACGCATTATTCTAATTTGAAGATTTTAGCAAATGAACTTCCATACGCAACAAATGCGAATATGATGTTTGACGAAAAATCTCTCGAACCAATGTACAAACTGGCTTTAGGTCAGGCGGGAAGTTCGTTTACTTTTGAAGTAGCACAGAAAAATGGAATTCCGTTTGGATTGATCAATCGTGCGAAAAAGAAAATAGAAGTTGGAAAAGTTCGTTTTGACAAGACCATTGCAACGCTTCAAAAAGAGAGATCAAAGCTTGAAAAAACTTCTCTGAATTTAAAAGAAGAAGAAACCCGGGCTCGTGAGGAAAGTAAAAAGATGGAAAACATCAATACGAGAATTCAGCAAAAATTAGAAAGCTATCAGGAACTATACGACAGCAATCAAAAGATTATATATATAGGACAAAAAATTGATGATATTGCTGAGAAATATTTCAACAACAAAAATAAAAAAGAACTTATTGGTGAGTTTTTAAAAATTGTTGAAATTGAAAATTCAAAACGAAAAAAAGCAACTCCAAAAGAAACTAAAGCCAAAGTTGAAAAGCAAAAAGAAATTATTGCTGAAGTTACTGTAAAAGTTGAAGAAATTCGAAAAGAGAAAAAAGAGAAAAAACTTAAACCTGTTGTAGAGAAACCAAAACCAATTTTAAAAGTTGGTGACCGAGTAAGAATGCAAGACGGAAGATCTGTGGGAAGTATCGATTCGATCGAAAAAAATAAAGCAACAGTTAATTACGGAATTTTTACATCGAAAGTAAGTTTAGACGAATTGGAGCTGGTTGAAGCTGTTAAAAAATAATTTGAAGATGAATCTTCAGTTTTTTGGTCATTAAAAACAGGCAAAAAATGAAAAAATTAAAATAAAGCGATTTAAGGAGTTATCTTCAAAAATACAATCAAGAAGATTTGTAAGTTTAGAAAATCGCTTAAAAACAATTTATGAGAGCCGTTTTTGATTTACAAATATTATATAAAATAAAAATTCAATAAAAAAAACTGATACCTTGTTTTTGCACAACTTTTGTTTTAAACAGTTAAGATCAATTGAAATATCATGAGTAAATCAAAACTGCAGCTCTATTTTTATAGTATTCTTGTTGCTAGCATTGTTTGGCTTTTAATTTTTCCAAAACCTTTAAAAAATTTTGCACCAATTATTTTTGCCATACCAACATTTCCAGTATTTGTATTTAACTTCTTTGATAAATTAATGGAGTTTAGCCGTATACTCAAAATAAAAAACTCTGAATTATTTACTAAACATGTATCTGATTCTGGAAGCTTTAGTAATTATAACAAAGGACTAGTAATAGATATTTATCAATTTAATAATAACAAAGATTTAGAAGATTTAAAAAGAGTTAATCTATACGAAAAGTATATTTTATGCAAGGAATTAATTAAATTAACTTTTATATCTTTTATATTTATTGCCTTATTAGGTATTGCAACAATTTATATAAAAACATCAATTTTTTAAATCACATAAAGCTTTGTCAAAAAAGTTTAAAACCGTGACAAAGTTCAAACTTAAAATACAAAATGGAAAATCTTCCTAAAAATAAAAAAATCATCCTTTTTGACGGAGTTTGTAATCTTTGTGATACTGCCGTGCAATTTATCATAAAACATGACAAAAAGGATGTTTTTAGATTTGTTGCACTTCAATCTGAATTGGGCATTTCAATTTGCAAACATCTGGGAATCAGTTTTTCTAAAATGGACAGTATTATTTTATTCAATCCTGGAGTTGCCTATTTTTATAAATCTTCTGCCGCAATTGAAATCGCAAGAGATTTTGGAGGTTTTTGGAAAATGCTTTTTGTTTTTAGAATTATTCCCATTTTTATAAGCGATCGTATTTATGATTACGTAGCCAAAAACAGATACAATTGGTACGGCAAAAAAGAAAGCTGCATGATTCCTACTCCGGAATTGAAAGCGAAATTTTTGTAGAAAATTCAATTTTACTGTAATCTTGTCATTTCGCCGTAAGGTGAAATCTTCGCGAGAAACTCTACAAAGATTAGCATTTTGGAAGTGAGATTTCTTCTTACTTCAAAATGACAAACTAAACTTAAGAACGGCAAAAACATATTTAATAAAAAAAATCCCAAATTCACATCAATTGGAATTTGGGATTTTTTATTTGAAATTTATCAGAACTTATTACCTAATTAACTTTCTATATTTCAAGCGCTTAGGAGTTAAATCCCCCCCAAGACGTTTCTTTTTGTTTTCTTCATAATCAGAGAAACTTCCTTCGAAGAAATAAACCTCAGAATCTCCTTCAAAAGCTAGAATGTGCGTACAAATTCTATCTAAGAACCATCTGTCGTGCGAAATAATTACGGCACAACCTGCAAAATTCTCTAAACCTTCTTCTAGTGCACGAAGCGTATTGACATCAAGGTCATTCGTAGGCTCATCCAGTAAAAGTACATTTCCTTCTTCTTTCAAAGTCATTGCCAAGTGAAGTCTGTTACGTTCTCCACCAGACAACATCGAAACTTTTTTATTCTGCTCCCCGCCTCCAAAATTGAAACGAGATAAGTAAGCTCTAGAGTTTACCTGCTTTCCGCCCATCATAATTAATTCCTGACCATCTGCAAAATTTTCCCAGATCGATTTATTAGGATCAATATTAGAGTGAGACTGATCTACATAAGCGATTTTTACCGTTTCTCCAACCGAAAATTCTCCGCTGTCAGTAGCTTGTTCTCCCATAATCATTTTGAAAATAGTAGATTTACCAGCACCATTTGGTCCGATAATTCCAACGATACCAGCTTGAGGCAAAGTAAAATTCAGATTATCGTACAATAATTTATCACCAAAAGCTTTGGCAACACTTTTTGCTTCGATAACATTGGTCCCTAAACGCGGACCGTTCGGGATATAGATTTCTAGATTTTCATCCAGTTGTTTTTGATCTTCGTTTAATAACTTATCGTAGTTCTGTAAACGCGCTTTCTGTTTGGTCTGACGTCCCTTTGCACCCTGACGAACCCACTCCAACTCACGTTCCAAAGTTTTTCTGCGTTTAGAAGCTACTTTTTCTTCCTGCGCCATACGGTTTGATTTTTGATCTAACCAAGAAGAATAGTTTCCTTTCCACGGAATACCTTCTCCTCTATCCAGCTCTAAAATCCAACCAGCCACATTATCAAGGAAATATCTATCGTGCGTTACCGCGATAACAGTTCCCGCATACTGCGCTAAGTGCTGCTCTAACCAAAGTACAGATTCAGCATCAAGGTGGTTGGTAGGCTCATCCAGAAGCAATACATCAGGCTGCTGCAATAACAAACGACATAAAGCTACACGACGACGCTCACCTCCAGAAAGGTTTTTGATAGGCGTATCACCTTCAGGCGTACGCAAAGCATCCATTGCAATTTCTAATTTGGTATCGATTTCCCAAGCACCAAGAGCATCAATTTTATCTTGTAAAGCAGCTTGACGATCCATCAATTTATCCATTTTATCAGGATCTGAATAGTTCTCTTCAAGACCGAATAAATCGTTTATCTGATTGTATTCTTCTAAAACTGCCATCGTTTCTGCAGCTCCTTCACGAACAATTTCGATAACCGTTTTAGAGTCGTCAAGAATTGGTTCCTGCTCTAAATATCCTACAGTATAACCCGGTTGAAAAACAACATCTCCTTGATAGTTTTTGTCTACACCGGCAATAATTTTTAAAAGAGAAGATTTTCCAGAACCGTTAAGACCTAAAATACCAATTTTAGCTCCGTAAAAGAAACTCAAATAAATATTCTTAAGTACCGGTTTGTCTGCTCCCTGATAGGTTTTACTCAATTTCTGCATTGAGAAAATTACTTTCTTATCGTCTGACATTTTATTTATTTTAAATTTTGATTATTTTCTATATAATTAAACTGAAATTGTTTTTTTTTCAATTATGGTTATTGCAATTAAACCCTTCCTTTCAAAGCGTTAAAAACCCAGGCATTAGCCAAAAAACCAACTCCTGCCGCTGCAAATCCCCATCCCGAAACTTCACTGTATCTAAAAGCACCAAGACCTATAAGTAACAATCCCATAAGGACCATTATTAAAGTAGCCCATCCTAAAACAGTATTTTTATTCATTCCCATAATTGCTTAATATTTTTAGTAGTTCCATTTTTTCGAAATGCAAATATCGTGAATTTTCAGTGATTTAATTAAATATTTTATAGAGCATTTCTTTCAACAGATCAGCTTGAGGTAATCCATTGGCACCTACACCTTTACTTTTAACATCGACATCTCTTAAAGTCCCCACGATCTGACTCACTTTTCTCATTGGATAATTTTTTAAAGCTAAATCATATTCTTTCAAAAAATAAGGATTCACACCAATTGCCGCTGCGACATTTTTAGGATTTTTATCTTTAAGTCCGTGGTATTTAAGAAGCTGCACAAAAAAACCGAATACCAATCCTGTAGTCATCACTAATGGATATTCTTTTGGATTGTGAGCAAAATTCTCTGCAATCTTGTAAGCCTTTAATTGATTGCGTTCTCCAATCGCTTTTCGCAGCTCAAAAACATTATAATCTTTACTAAAACCAATATTTTCCTCAATATGCTGCGGTGTAATCATTGTTCCTTTTGGAAGGATGATCTGCAATTTTTCAAGTTCGTTATTGATTTTACTCAAGTCTGTTCCTAAAAACTCTACCAGCATTGCATTTGCTTTAGGATCGATCGTATATTTTTTTCCAGCCAGAATGCGTTTAATCCAATCTCCGACTTGGTTTTCGTATAATTTTTTACTTTCAAAAACAACTCCTTTTTGAGCCAGAAGTTTGGTCACTTTTTTACGTTTATCCAGCGTTTTGTATTTGTAACAAAAAACCAATACAGTAGTTTCCATCGGATTATCGACATACGATTCTATTTTATCAATTGTTCGTGACAAATCCTGTGCTTCTTTCACTATAACAACCTGACGATCAGCCATCATCGGATAGCGCTTGGCCGTTGAAACAATATCATCAACAGAAACATCCCTTCCATACAAAACGGTCTGGTTAAAACCTTTTTCTTCTTCGGCTAATACATTTTCTTCAATATACTCCGATAATTTATCTATATAATAAGGTTCCTCCCCCATTAAAAAATAAATCGGTTTTATATTTCCTGCTTTTATATCGTTTACAATTTTTATTACTTCGTCCATTCAATATTTTTGTTTCAAGTTTGAAATTTCAGGTTTCAGGATGTATTAATTGAAACTTTATCCTGAGACTTCGGGAGAAACCTCAAACTATTTTATATTTTTGCTTTATGTTAAAGCTAAATTTTCCTTCCTATACTTTTCGATTCAAAAATAGCGAAAATAAAGTGTCTATTTTTGATGAAATCAGGAAAAAATTCATAATTCTTACTCCCGAAGAATGGGTGCGCCAACATGTCGTGCACTACTTAATTAATGAAAAAAAATACCCAAAATCATTAATAAACGTTGAGAAAGTTTTAACTGTCAACGGATTGCGAAAAAGATATGATGTTGTAGTCTTTAATCCGGATGGCACTATACATATATTAGTAGAATGCAAAGCGCCAGAAGTTAAGATATCACAGGCTGTTTTTGATCAAATTGCCCGTTACAATATGACAATGCAGGCACGGTTTTTGAATGTCACAAACGGACTAAACCATTTTTATTGTCAGATGGATTTTGAAAACGAAAAATATGAGTTTTTAAGAAGCCTGCCTGATTATAAACAAAACCATTAAAAATAAAATACCTTTGGATAAGATAGCTGTTGTCATTTTAAATTGGAACGGAGTAAAATTGCTGGAGCAGTTTTTACCCTCTGTTATTCAGTTTTCAGAAAGCGCAACAATATATGTTGCAGATAATGATTCTACGGATAATTCTATTGCCTTTGTGCAGGCAAATTTCCCTACCGTTAAAATTGTAAAAAATACTGGAAATCATGGTTTTGCAAAAGGCTATAATGATGCTTTAAAACATATTGATGCCGAAATTTACGCATTAGTAAATTCCGATATTGAGGTTACCGAAAACTGGCTGCAGCCAATCATTGAAACTTTTGATAAAGAGAAACAAACCGCAATAATTCAACCGAAGATTCTGGATTTTAAAAATAAAGAATACTTTGAGTACGCTGGTGCTGCCGGCGGTTTTATTGATAAATTTGGTTTCCCATTTTGTCGAGGCCGTATTTTTGACACTATTGAAAAAGACAACGGTCAATACGATGATAACTGCGAATTGTTTTGGGCATCAGGTGCTTGTTTCTTCATCAGAAAAAATGTTTTTCATGAATTAGGCGGTTTTGACGAAAGCTTTTTTGCGCACCAGGAAGAAATAGATTTATGCTGGCGTGCCGCAAACGAAGGACACATTATAAAATACAACTCGGCTTCTAAGGTTTATCATGTTGGCGGAGCAACTCTGCAGCAGGGAAATCCAAAAAAAACTTTTTTAAATTTTAGAAATTCGCTGCTAATGATGGTCAAAAACTTACCCAAAAGAGGTTTGTTTTTTGTCATTTTCTTCAGAATGGTTTTGGACGGAATTGCAGGTATCCGTTTTCTTACACAAGGAAAATTTGGGCATACTTTTGCAATTCTAAAGGCACATTTTTCTTTTTACTGTTTATCTTTACCCTATCTAAAAAAACGAAAAGATTTTCAGATACAGCAATACTATACTGTAAAAAGTATCGTTTTCCTTTATTATATCAAGAAAATGATGCTATTTAAAGAAATCTTTAACAGTATTCAAAATATTAAAAACTAAATTTGTAATCAACGTCTAATTAAAATTAAATTATGAGAAAAATAGTTATCGCACTATCAGTATTAATGGCTTTAACGTCGTGTGTTTCTAAAAAAGAATATGCTGCATTAGAAGCTAAAAACAAAGAAATCCAAGATTTGTTAAACTCTTGTACTGTAAAATTAAATACGTGCTTAGAAGAAAAAGCTGGATTAGCTGCAACTGCAGAAAGCTACAAACAACATAATCAAGATTTGATCAATACGTCTAAAGATATGACGATCTTGACAACTAAAGGTGCTGAAAATCTTGAAAAATCTCTTGAAAGCTTAAAAGAAAAAGATTTAAAAATCTCTAGACTTCAAGATGCATTAACTAAAAAAGACAGTGTTACTTTAGCATTAGTTACAAGTTTAAAAGGAGCAGTTGGAATCAACGATCCAGACATCGAAGTGAATGTTGAAAAAGGAGTTGTATTTATCTCTATCGCTGATAAATTGTTATTTAAAAGCGGCAGCTACGACGTAAGCGACAAAGCTAAATCTGTTTTGGCTAAAGTTGCTAAAGTAGTAAACGACAAACCAGATTTCGAATGTATGGTTGAAGGTCACACAGATGACGTACCTTACAGAAGCAATGGTGTTTTATTAGACAACTGGGATTTAAGTGTTAAACGTTCTACATCAATTGTTCGTGTATTATCTAATGAGTTAGGAGTTAATCCTGCAAAATTAATCGCGGCTGGTAGAAGCTCTTATGTACCATTAGTAGCAAATGATACTCCAGACAACAAAGCTCGTAACAGAAGAACTCGTATTGTGGTTATGCCAAAAATCGATCAATTCTATGATATGATTGAAAAAGAAATGAAAAAACAAGCGAAATAATCCTTGTTTTACATACTTATAAATACAGAAAAAGCAGGTCTAATGACCTGCTTTTATGTATCCTTAATTCTTTTAATAACCAATTAAATATAAATCAAGAATAGCATTATCGTAAATTAACTAACTAAATTTTAACTATAATAAAGTTAGGTAAATAATTTAACAAATTATACAATTAAAGTATTTATTTACAAAATTCCAATATCCCCTTTTCCTTCTCTCACAATAACCGGCTCATGATCTGAAAGATCTATAATAGTCGAACCCACATTGTCCCCATATCCTCCATCAATTACCAAATCAACTAGATTCTGCCATTTCTCAAAGATCAATTCAGGATCAGTAGTATATTCGATTACATCATCTTCGTCACGAATAGAAGTAGAAACCACAGGATTTCCTAACTGACGAACAATTTCTAGAATAATATTATTATCAGGCACACGAATACCAACAGTTGTTTTCTTTTTAAACTCTTTTGGTAAATTATTATTACCCGGAAGAATAAAAGTATAAGGTCCTGGAAGTGCTCTTTTAAGAATTTTAAATGTAGAAGTATCAATCTGGCGCACATAATCTGAGAGATTACTCAAATCGTGACAGATAAAAGAAAAATTCGCTTTCTCTAATTTGACTCCTTTAATTTTAGCAATTTTTTCCAATGCTCTCGAGTTGGTAATATCACAACCTAAACCATAAACGGTATCTGTTGGATAAATTACCAAACCACCATTCTGAAGCACTTTTACAACCTTTGCAATTGCCGCTTCACTAGGTTTATCCGGATATATTTTTATAAATTCTGCCATTTGTTTTTTTAGTTTTACTTGTTTCAAGTTTCAAGTTTCAGGTTTCACGTTGCTAGACAAACATGAAACTTGAAACCTGAAACCTGAAACAAAAATTTTATCCAACCACATCTAATTTAGCAAATCTTAGTAAGAGTTTTTTAATTCCTCCTACTTCAAATTTGATTTCGGCTTTTTTATCTGGGCCGGCACCTTCAAGATTAATCACTTCACCTTTTCCAAATCGTTCGTGCATTACAATATTTCCAACAGTTAATTTACTGTCAAATAAATTTGAATTCCCGCTGCTTGGTGCATTTCCAGAAACAGGTTTTAGTTTTCGAATATTTAAATCTGGTTTTGGTTCATTACTAGTAATATGAGCAGGCGGCGTTCCTCCTACTGGTTTGTTCAATCTTAATTTCGACTTATCAACATCTCCAAAAATATCACCATCAATTGGCGATTTATAGCGGTAACTTGTTTCAGATGGCGTTAAATAATCTAAATACTGCCCATCAATTTCTTCAATAAAACGAGAAGGTTCGCTGTCGGTCAATTTGCCCCAGCGGTAACGCGACTGCGCATAAGTCAAATATGCCTGATGCTCTGCCCTTGTTAAAGCAACATAAAAAAGACGGCGTTCTTCTTCCAGCTCGCTTCTGGTACTCATACTCATAGCAGACGGAAACAAATCTTCCTCCATACCGACTACAAAAACATGCGGAAATTCCAAACCTTTTGCCAGGTGAATGGTCATCAGTGCCACACGATCTTCATCATTTGTATCTTTATCCAAATCGGTTGCCAGCGCTACATCTTCCATAAATTCAGAAAGAGCACCTCTGGCCCCGTCAATTTCTTTTTGCCCTTCGGTAAAATCTTTAAGACCGTTTAAGAGCTCTTCTATATTCTGAATTTTCGCCATTCCTTCCGGCGTAGCATCTTTCTTTAATTCCTGAACCAGACCCGTTTTCTTGGCAACGTGATCTGTTATATAAAAAGCATCATGATTTTGATCAATAACTTGAAAACTCTGAATCATGGTCACAAAATCTTTCAATTTATTCTTTGTACCAGCATTCAGTTTTAAGTCAATTTTATCAATATTCACCATTACTTCCCAAATCGACCTCTTGTAATGATTTGCCGCAATAGTCAGCTTTTCAACCGTAGTATCACCAATTCCACGAGCCGGATAATTAATCACACGAATCAAAGCTTCTTCGTCTTTTGGGTTCAAAACCAAACGCAGGTAACACAGCACGTCTTTAATTTCTTTACGCTGATAAAAAGATAGACCTCCATAAATCCTGTACGGAATATCACGCTTTCTCAAAGCATCCTCCATTGCACGCGACTGCGCATTGGTTCGGTACAAAATAGCAAAAGATCCGTTATGAAGCTGCTGCTGCATTTTCTGCTCAAAAATAGTACTGGCAACAAAACGTCCTTCTTCGGCATCAGTCAAACTTCTGTGCACTTTAATTCTTGCACCAAAATCGTTGGCTGTCCAAACCACTTTATCCAGTTTGGTTTTATTATGTTCCATCACCGTATTCGCCGCTTCCACAATGTTGCGGGTCGAACGATAATTCTGCTCCAATCTAAACATGATTACGCCTTCATAATCTTTTTGGAAATTCAAAATATTATTGATATTCGCACCACGAAAAGCATAAATACTCTGCGCATCATCTCCAACCACACATATATTCTGAAACTTATCCGATAAAGCTCTTACAATTAAATACTGCGAATGATTCGTATCTTGGTACTCATCAACCAGAATATAACGGAAACGGTTTTGATATTTTGCCAAAACCTCAGGAAATCTGGTCAACAACTCATTGGTTTTCAATAATAAATCATCAAAATCCATTGCACCGGCTTTAAAACAGCGCTCTACATACTGCTGATAAATTTCTCCTAATCTCGGTCTTTTAGCCATCGCATCGGCTTCCACCAGTTCAGGATTATTAAAGTACGCTTTTACCGTAATCAAACTATTTTTATAACTAGATATACGGCCCAGAATCTGTTTTGGTTTGTAAATATCACGATCCAGCTGCATTTCTTTGATAATTGAAGAAATCAATCTTGCAGAATCCTGCGAATCATAAATAGTAAAATTAGAAGGATATCCTAAATGATCCGATTCTGCACGAAGAATACGCGCAAATATAGAGTGAAATGTCCCCATCCAAAGGTTTTTAGCCTCAGATGCCCCCACAATATCCGAAATCCTGTGTTTCATTTCACGTGCTGCTTTATTGGTAAAAGTCAGCGACAAAATATTAAAAGCATCTACTCCCTGATGCATTAAATAAGCAATTCTAATAGTTAAAACCCTCGTCTTTCCAGAACCTGCACCAGCAATAATAATCATTGGCCCATCTTTCTTTAAAACAGGCGCTCTCTGTGCTTCGTTGAGCTGGTCAATATAATTTTGCATGAAATTTTCTCCTTTTATGCAAAAATAAGAATTTAAAGAGAAAGTTCCTAAGATACTGAAGAGCTAAGGGACTAAGTTTTTTTGAAGCCCGGCAGTAGGCATTTTATTTGACATGGTTTCCCGCTTTCGGCTTTATCTCTTCGCTCCGCTGCGAGGATACCGCCTCAATCGGGGCTAGATTAAAACAATTGGTCTTTTTTGAAGATTTTGAACCATATAAGTTATACAAGTTCATTTAATTATATTTCATAAATAATGATCTTAGATAACGCTAAATTTTAATTTAAGACAGAGCTTATAATTTCTTATATGACTCATATGGTTTAACTTTTAATAAAGAAAACTTACAATTTCTTATATGACTTATATGGTTTTCAATATTTTAGTTATAGAAAACGTCGTATGCAAACCTAATCAAAGTCCCAACAACAACAACCAAAAAGAAAATTCGAATAAAACCATTTCCTTTATTAATGGCCAGTTTTGCGCCCAGCCAACCGCCGAGTCCGTTGCTTACTGCCATCGGAATGGCAATTGCCCAGATGATTTTTCCTTTGATCATGAACAAACAAATTGAACCAAAATTGGTCGCCAGATTGACCATTTTGGCATTCGCAGAAGCGTGAAGAAAATCGAAACCCAAAAGCGCTATAAAAGCCACAACAAAAAAACTTCCCGTTCCAGGACCAATGAATCCGTCATAGAAACCCACAATAATACTGATGACAACCGCATAGATAATCTGCGTTAATTCTGAATGATCTTTTGCAGCATGCTGTCCAAAATTCTTTTTCGCGTACGTATACACAAACAACAAAGACAGAACCACCAGCAAGAGCGGTTTCATAAAATCATTACTGACAAGTGTTAAAATTGTTGATCCTAAAAATGCTGACGGAACCGCGAGACACATCATGATAATCAATAATTTCCATTGAATAACTACCTTTTTTAAATATTGAAAAGCAGCAAAAGCAGTTCCTGAAAAAGCCGGAATCTTTAAAGTCCCGATTACTGTCGAAACCGGAAGATTTGGAAGTAAAATTAATCCCATCGGAGTCTGTATCAAGCCGCCACCACCTACAATGGCATCAATAAATCCGGCTGCAAAAGCCGCTAAACAAAGAAAAAATATGATATAGGAATCCATTATAAAATTGATTTAACCAAAATAAATGACCAGCTGCAAAAGTACAGCTTCCTTTTTGTTTATTCGCATAAATTTAAAGTGGAATTCTCCTCAAAAAGTATATTTTTGTTGAAAAATTTATAAAATGGATTTTAACAAAATAATTGAACTTGCCAGCTATACTTTACCCGCTTTGGTAACTGGAATTGTGGCTTACCGTTTTTTTGAACTGCATATTAAAAACAACGACAAAAAACGTGCTTTTTTATTAAACAAACAGGCTCATTCAGAATCACTTCCGATTCGTTTACAGGCTTATGAGCGTATGACTTTATTCTTAGAGCGTATTAATCTGACCAAACTTTTAATTAGAGTTGCTCCTATCTCACCTTTAAAAAACGATTACGAAAATTTCTTAATCGACCAGATCGAACACGAATTTGAACATAATTTAACGCAGCAGATTTACGTTTCTGAAGAATGCTGGACCATTATTACTACAGCAAAAAATGCAACAATACAACTGATTCGTAAAGCTGCAATGAGCGACAAAGTAGACACCGCTGACAAATTACGCGAAGTTATTCTGAATGATTTATTAGAAAAACAATCACCAAGTAATGCAGCTTTAAGTTTTATTAAAAGTGAAGTTGCCGACCTTTGGTACTAATCTTCAATTTTACTCTTTAAAGCATTTAAGAGTTTACTCTCAAAATCAAGGACTATATTTTTAGAACAAAATTCTCCATATAGGGGAATGTTTGTTCTAACTTTATAATCACACAAAAGTGTTAATCTGGTTTTTGATTCATTGATACTTTGTAATTTATAAGTAATCGAATTAAAAATCATGCTCTCCTTTTTTATAACATGCATAAATGTCTGACTGTTATCAAGTTTTGATTGTTGAACATTAATTGCAAAAGACAGTTTTTTATATTCTTCCAGATCAATTACTTTTTCGTGAAGAATAACTCCGTTGTCAAAATATCCCAATCTTACATTCGTTTTAGGATTATAATCAGATCTTACAGGGTTTGGAAACCCTAAAAAATTATATACTGATCTATTCATATGATTGGTTAAAACTGGAACAGCAAATAAATTGCCCCAGATAACCTTACTTGAAGTATCTATTAGTACCGATTTTTCGACTACAAAATGGGTTTCTTCTTTTTCGATATGTTTCTCAATATTCCCTATAATAATTGGAATAAGGATTAAAAAAAATACATTGGTCTTCAAATTTCCAATGCTGCCTTTCTTTGAATATTTCAAAATGGAACGAATAATAAGCCCAATTAAAGGAGAAACTATAAAGTATGTGGGAATTAAAATTAACAGACACCCGATATCTTCTAAATGAAAAATAAATGCAATTAATAAAAACAAAAAAGAACTAATCCAGGAAAAGAAGATGATTTTATAAATGCTGTTGACAAACGTCTCCGGGTCAAACAGAAAAGGAATATATCCTAAGACAACCGGAACGACAAGAAAATAATCAAATGAGTTAATTTCTATTATATTAAAATCTGCTAAAACCCTAAAAAACAGTGCATAGATAACCGAAAAGATAATGGCGTAATATTGTTTCATTATTAAAATTTGTTTCTACATTTTTCTATTATCGCTCATAACCTCAGACTTATTCTGCGCATATTCATAACCTTGTTCCCACCATTCCTTCATTACATCTTTATTAAAAATGAGGGCATTATCGGTAAGTTTTATCGGAGTGTAATATAAGTTAAGCTTTACATCTTTATTATTTGCCATAAGTTTTCCTATAGCAATATCATGTTTTTCAACCTGATCTAAAGCTATTCGAAACAAATCAATCATCAAAGAAAAAGGATTTTTACCAATAACTGTTTTAGTGGTATTGACTTCGGTTTCCAAAACAATTACATCAATTTCAGTAGCGCCACGATTGATCGCTTCTCGTATTGGCACTAAGCTGGAGAAACCTCCGTCACCGTATTCAGAATTATTCTTTTCGACCAGACTCATAAATGGCACATAGTTACTCGAGATCCAAGACCATTCGCAAAACTCCTCGTAGGTACAATCTTTTACCGATTTGTATTCTGATTCGTTTTTGGTAAAATTGGTTACCGTAACAACAACATCTGTTTTTAATTTTTTAAGCTTATTGAAATCAGAAAGCGAAAAATTATTCTGAATGTATTTTTTTAAACCTTTGCTTTCGCCAAAAGTTCTTTTTCCTTTAAAAAATTGTCGGATTACATTAAAGTGATTAATGGTAACGATGTCAACACCATTTTTATTTTTGACCACAAACGGGCAGATATTAAAAATACTGCTCATGGTGACATTAGTATATACAGAATGTATTTTTTTAATATGTCCGAGAGCTAAATGCGGAATCAAAAGACTTCCTGTAGATGTTCCTAAATAAAGATCGTATTCATGTCTTTTTTCTTCTATTAAATACTGGGCTACACCGCCGGCAAATGCGCCTTTACTGCCGCCACCAGAAATAACTAATGCTCTCATAAAATGTTAATGTGGTATTATTTTTATTTTAGATTTTAGAATGTAGATTTTAGATTCCTTAAAAATCTATAGTCTTATCTTTATTTTAGATTTTAGATTAATTGCAAAATCCATATTCTTATCTTTATTTTAGATTGTAGACTATAGATTTTAGATTCCTTAAAAATCTATATTCTTATCTTTATTTTAGATTTTAGAATGTAGATTTTAGATTCCTTAAAAATCTATAGTCCGTATTCTATATTCTATATTCTAAAATCTAAATTCTAAAATCTAAATTCTAAAATCTAAAATCTAAATTCTAAAATCTTAATTCTAAATTATTCTTTTAAAAGTCGATTCAGCTGAAACTGTTCATCGGGGGTCAAATTAGTTAAAATTCTCTCAAATGAAGCACGCATTTCAGAATTTTTTAATAAAAGTCGAATAGTATCTCTTCCAAACTTTGAAAACTGCCACATATGATGCGTGGTAGAAGCAACTAAATTACTCAAAACCTGATCGTTAATAATTTTAAAAGCAATCAGCTTTTCTAATGCGTTTTGTCTCGTTGTGGCTTCATATTTTGTTGACGAAAAAGAAATGAGTTCGGCAATCAAAGGTTCTCGCTGTTGTGCATAATTTGGAGTTGATAAAGCAAGCGACAGCCATAATGTGCGAAGATTATAATCGTTAAAACCAATCCAGTTTTGCGATTTGTCCAGATATTCTTTTCTATGATCAGGAAAATTTCTCCACAGCCAATACAATGCAATTTCTTGTGTCTGATACGATTTGTCGTCTAACAAAGTTTCATAACTTAACCTGAAATCTTCTGGAATATTGGTCATTGTTTCTGCCACGCTCTGGCGAACTTGAAGATTTTTACTTTCTAACGCCAAGAATAAAAGTTCTTTTTTTGCTTCGTATTTTTCGTTTTCAAGCTGTTCTACAACTGCTTTTTTTACAGAAAAATGAACATTCGAATTTAAAGTCTCGTTAAGAATTTCCTTCTTTTCTGCCAATGGCGTTTTCTTCAACTTATCAATCTCCAGACGTTTTTGTATGGTTTTATTTTTACTCAGCAAAGCATTGGCTGTAGGCGTATCAAAAAGGGTTGATTCAAGCCATGTTTTTTGAAATTTTTCTAAATCAAAATCAGACACTTTTTTAATTTCGTCAAAGAAATTCTGTGTGTTTACAGTTTGATAAGCATATTTGTTAAGATAGGTTTTGACTGCTTTTTTAAACGCTTTGTCTCCAATAGATTCATGAAGTACAAAGAGCGTCCAAGCCCCTTTTTCATAAAAAGTAAGCGAACTCGCTTTGGCATTTAAAACCGGAATAGTATCGCTTCTAGAAGCAAATTTGATCTGTTGCGCCGTATCGTATAATTTAGAATAAAAATAATCGTCGCCATAAATTGCTCTTTCGGCAAGTAACGCATAATAAGTTGCAAAACCTTCCTGAAGCCAATGATGAGTACTGCTTTCTGCTGTGATTAAATCTCCAAACCAATGGTGTGCCAATTCGTGTGCATCGACATTGGTGTAGTTTCGATCTATAAATCCGATTGAATCTACCACATAACGTGTTGTAAATAAAGTTGCTGTAGTATTCTCCATTCCAGCATACAGAAAATCACGAACCGGAATTTGTTTGTTAATCTGCCATGGATATTTTGCACCAATTTCTTTTTCAAGAAAATCGAAAATAACTTTAGAATAACGATAAGTCGGCTCAAAACGATCTGCATCTTTAGATTCATAATAATATTCTAACGGAATTTTTGATTTGGATTTAAAATTTCGTTTATCATATTTTCCGATCGCGAGCATCAGCAAATAAGAACTCATTGGTTTTTCCATCTGGTACTGCCAATGTATTTTGTCGCCGTTTACTATTTTTTCTTTTAAAATTCCGTTTGAAATTACCTGATAGTCTTTATCATAAGAAATACCGAGATTAAAAATCAATTTTTCATTTACATCATCAAAACTCGGAAACCAATTGCTGGTGTATCTTCCCTGCCCCTGTGTCCAGATTTGAACTTCATCATTTTCAACAGCAACAAAATACAATGCTTGTTTGGGTTTTGCAGTATAAGTAAACGCCAAGTGATTTTCTCCTTTTGCAAAAGGAAAAACAACTTTTAACTGCTTGGTGGTATTGATGAAAATTACTTCCTGATCGTTGATTTTCACATTTGAAAATTCCATGTTTTTAGCGTCAAGCGAAAGAGTATCACATGGCTTTAAAACTTCAAACTGATAACTGACCGCACCAGAAATAGTTTTTTCTTTTGCATTTAAAGACAATTGTCCAGAAACCGATTTAAAATCAACGTATTGAGTTTGTTGTGCGAATAGAAATCCTGTAAAAAAAAGAAGTATGTATTTCATTAAAATTTTAAATTTATAGAATCGGTTTCCCAACGCTGCGGATTTGTTTTGATATAATTGTAAATAATCTCAAATCTTTTATAATTGCGAACAATATGATCGTGGTAATTCGCTTGCCATATTTTCTGCTGTCTGCCAATTTGTTTTGTTGTTACCGATTTAAATATAGCAACAAATGAAGAAATGGATTTAGTTTTTCTTGAAAATTTTGCTTCACTTGAAATTGTATTTTCTGTTGTCGATAAACTTTGTTTAGTCGCACTGCTGTGCGTCTCTACACTATCATGGCTGTGATTTTCTTTATCTTGAATTTCAATTAATAAATGAATGTGATTGGGCATTATTACCCAATTATGAAAAAACCAATTTTTACGGATTTTAATTGATTTTAATAATTCTGTTTCAACAATCTTTCCATTTTCATTTAAAACCATTTTATCTTCTACAATAGATCCAAAAATACATTTCCGATCTTGAGTTACAATCGTAATAAAATAAACGGCTTCATTTGAATAATCCCAATTTTTGAGTCTATGGGAATCTGTTTTAAATTTTTCTTTATATAATGACATTTTCGGCGTGTAAGATTTCAAAGTTATTAATAATGATGAAACAAAATTGAGTTTATGTACTACTTTTATTTCATAATTTAATTCCGATTGTCGACATGTAATATCGCAGAGGCGCACCGAAGCGGTTCTCAGGTGAGTAATTCCACAATGCTATTCCGTTTATATTGTCGCATTAAATTGTTTTTCGTTATCGATATACTTTGCGTAGACGCACTGCAGTGCGTCTCTACGATATACTGGAGGTGATTTTCTTTGTGTTGATTTTTCATTTATAAATACTTTTAATAAGATGTTTTGTGACAACCGTTTTATCGACATGCAATATCATAGAGGCGGACAGCAGTGCGTCTTACGTGTGTAATCCCACAAAGATGTTCCGTTTATATTGTCGCATTAAATTGTTTTTCGTTGTCGAGATACTTTGCGTAGACGCACTGCGGTGCCTCTCTACGATATGCTCGAGGTGATTTTCTTTGCGTTGATTTTTCATTTATAAATACTTTTAATAAGATGTTTTGTGACAACCGTTTTATCGAAATGCAATATCGTAGAGGCTCACAGCAGTGCGTCTCAGGTGTGTAATTCCACAAAGATATTCCGTTTAATATTTGTCGCATTAAATTGTTTTTAGTTGTCGATATACATTGCGTAGACGCACTGCGGTGCGTCTCTACGGTATGCTGGGAGGTGATTTTCTTTGTGTTGATTTTTCATTTATAATTATTTTTAATAATATGTTTTGTGACAACCGTTTTATCGACATGCAATATTGTAGAGGCGCACAGCAGTGCGTCTCACGTGTGTAATTCCACAATGATATTCTGTTTATACTGTCGCATTAAATTGTTTTTCGTTGTCGATATACTTTGCGTAGACGCACTGCGGTGCGTCTCTACGATATACTGGAGGTGATTTTCTTTCTGTTGATTTTTCATTTATAAATATTTTTAATAATATGTTTTTGTGACAACCGTTTTATCGACATAAAATATCGTAGAGCGCACAGCAGTGCGTCTTACGTGTGTAATTCCACAAAGATATTCCGTTTATATTGTCGTATTAAATTGTTTTTCGTTGTCGATATACTATGCGTAGACGCACTGCGGTGTATTTCTACGATATGCTGGAGGTGAATTTTTTGTGTTGATTTTTCATTTATAAATATTTTAATAATATGTTTTGTGACAACCGTTTTATCGAAATGCAATATCGTAGAGGCGCACAGCAGTGCGTCTTACGTGTATAATTCCACAATGATATTCCGTTTATATTGTCTTATTCGTTGTCGATATACTTTGCGTAGACGCACTGCGGTGCGTCTCTACAATATGCTGGAGGTGATTTTCTTGTGTTGAATTTTCATTTATAAATTTTTTTAATAATATGTTTTGTGACAACCGTTTTATCGAAATGCAATATCGTAGAGACGCACAGCAGTGCGTCTAACGTGTGTAATTCCACAATGATATTCCGTTTAATATTTTGTCGCATCAAATTGTTTTTCGTTGTCGATATACTTTGCGTAGACGCACTGCGGTGCGTCTCTACGATATATTGGGCGGAAAATTTCTGTGTATTGATTTTTTCATTTATAAATATTTTTAATGATATGTTTTGTGACAACCGTTTTATCGACATGCAATATCGTAGAGGCGCACAGCAGTGCGTCTCAGGTGTGTAATTCCACAATGATATTCCGTTTAATATTTTGTCGCATTAAATTGTTTTTCGTTGTCGATATACTTTGCGTAGACGCACTGCGGTGCGTCTCTACGATGTATTGGTCGGAAAATATCTGTGTTTTGATTTTTCATTTATAAATATTTTTAATAATATGTTTTGTGACAACCGTTTTATCGACATGCAATATCGTAGAAGCGCACAGCAGTGCGTCTTACGTGTGTAATTCCACAAAGATATTTCGTTTACTATTTTGTCGCATTAATTGTTTTTCGTTGTCAATATACTTTGCGTAGACGCACTGCGGTGCGTCTCTACGATATGCTGGAGGTGATTTTCTTTGTGTTGAATTTTCATTTATAAATATTTTTAATAATATGTTTTGTGACAACCGTTTTATCGACATGCAATATTGTAGAGGCGCACAGCAGTGCGTCTTACGTGTGTAATTCTTCAAAGATATTCCGTTTAATATTTTGTCGCATTAAATTGTTTTTCGTTGTCGATATACTTTGCGTAGACGCACTGCGGTGCGTCTCTACGATATAATGGAGGTGAATTTTTTGTGTTGATTTTTCATTTATAAATATTTTAATAATATGTTTTGTGACAACCGTTTTATCGACATGCAATATCGTAGAGGCGCACAGCAGTGAGTCTCAGGTGTGTAATTCTTCAAAGATATTCCGTTTAATATTTGTCGCATTAAATTGTTTTTCGTTGTCGATATACTTTGCGTAGACGCACTGCGGTGCGTCTCTACGATGTATTGGGCGGAAAATTTCTGTGTATTGATTTTAAATGTTTTTTGTTGTTAACATTGTTTGTATGTTTACCATAAAAATCAAAAAACGTGTCTACACCTCACAAAGCCATATTTAACTGGAGCAGCGGAAAAGATTCTGCTCTTGCATTATACAAAATACTACAAAATTCCGATTTTAAAATCGAAACTTTGGTGACCAGCGTTAACGAAAAATACCAGCGTATTTCGATGCACGGCGTTCGTGTCGAATTGCTGAAAGCGCAGGCAGAAAGTTTAAACCTGCCTTTAAAAATCATGCAGATTCCAGAAATGCCTTCAATGGAAATTTATGAATCGGTAATGCTGGAAACACTTTCTGAATTAAAAAATCAAGGAATTACGCATTCTGTATTTGGTGATATTTTTCTGGAAGATTTGCGAAAATACCGTGAAGAGCAATTGTCCAGAATTGGTTTTACAGGAGTTTTCCCGATTTGGAAAATTCCGACTCGAGATTTGATTCAAGAATTTATTTCGCTGGGATTCAAAACTATTGTAGTCTGTGTAAACGAAAAATATATGGATAAGAGTTTTGTGGGCAGAATTATCGATCAGGATTTTATTGAGGATCTACCTCAAAACGTAGATGTCTGCGGTGAAAATGGTGAATTTCATACTTTTACTTTTGACGGACCTCTTTTTTCTAAACCTATTGATTTTGAAATTGGAGAAATTGTATATCGAAAATACGAGCAACCAAAAACTGAAGAATCTTCCAACAAGGCTTGCGATACAACCGATTCTACTGCTTTTGATTTTGGCTTTTGGTATTGCGATTTGATTCCTAAATAATTTTAAATAATCTTTAAATTTAAAGTGTAATGACAGCCGATAAAAATCATACTCTAGAAATTCAAAAAATACTGGCGTTTCTGAATGAAATTGGGATTCAAGTCTTTGAAAAAAAACTAGATGATACCTTTTTACCTGGTTTAGATTTAGGCCCCAACTGTATTTATATTGATTTCGAAAAATTACTTTATCCGGGTGATATACTGCATGAAGCCGGACATTTGGCGGTAACAACATCTCATGAGAGAAACGCAGCCGGCACAGCTAACATGTCTAAAGAATGGCCGAGTGCAGGTGAAGAAATTGCCGCTATTCTATGGTCATTTGCGGCAGCAAAACATCTTGATTTTCCTCTTGAATTTGTTTTTCATCCTAACGGTTATAAAAATGATTCGAAATGGCTGATTTCAAATTTTAATGATGAAAATTATATTGGCTTGCCTTTTCTGGAATGGATTGGTCTTACATTCGGGAAAGAAAAGGCAGTTAAAGAGAACAAAGAAGCATTTCCTGTTATGCAAAAATGGTTGAGAGATTAATTCCCTCAAAAAAAAGCTTATTTTATTCAGTATACATTTTAAGCAGGTTCGTCACGGTATTCCAGTTTCGCATTGTTGCGGTTACATTTAACTTTTTTTCGATATACTTTTGATCAAATCTCGTTTTTCCGGCACTTACGGCATATTTTATAAAAATCCTGTTGGCATCAATACTCGCTTCATCTGGTTTAAACTGACTTATTTTCAAATCATTAATGCTTTCTTTTTTTAACGGAATTGAAACAAAAGAAACGTATAACTGCTTCGTATCAACATCTTCTTTTAAATAAGGATTGTTTTTAAAACACAATTCAAGATCTTCCTGATTGATCACAATCACAGGAACTTCATGTCCAAAAACTTTAAAAATTTCCTGTTTAATCATAAAACCAACTTTGGCTGCACTTTCTTCGTCTGTATCCACAAAAACATTACCCGATTGAAGATAGGTTCTAATGTTCTGAAACCCTAAATTTTCAAGCATTGCTTTTAAGGCTTCCATTTTTATCATATTGTGTCCCGAAACGTTGATGCCGCGTAACAAAGCTAAGTGTGTTGTCATTTGTATAAGGTTTTAAAAAACAAAAGAGCATCCAGATTGAATGCTCTTTTTGTTTTACAAATTTATATAAATTTTATTTCTCTTTTTCATATACCAGCTCAGGTCCGTCACAATTTTGCCAGGTGCTGTATAATTTTCGTGATGAATTGATATACAAGATCTCTTTAGAATCTTTAGAGCAGGTGCCAATTATATCATTGTCTTTTTCATAGGTTAATTCAAACTGAACCTCATTCTGCGTTGTAGTTACTTTATAAGTTCCAGAAACCGTTATGGATTTATTGTCTCTTAATCTTGTTTTCGTAAAAGTTCCGTTTTCATTAAAATCATATGACTCTTCCCACTCCAATCCGTCAGAAAAACTTATCGCCGGTGTAAAAGCAGAGGACATTTTTGTCAGATTCCAATTTCCAAAAAAATCCACATCGCCTGTTGCTATTGCTTCATCACTGGAGCAGGAAACAAGCGTTAAAAATAGAATAAATAAACTTACTATTCTTTTCATTTAGGTGGTTTTGATCGGTTTGGTTTGCTTTGTTAAGCGTGCTAATTTCTATATTCAAAGACCAGCATTGGTATACCAACGCAGAAAATCAAATATTATTATATTTTAAATCATTTTTTTTTTTAAATAAATGATCTTTTATTTAAGTTTAGTGTAAACAAGTAAAGTTGGATCACAATCTTTTAAATTATTATTTAATTTTCCTTCCTTGTTAATGTATAAACTTTCTTTTAAAACGGTACAGCTTTCAATTAAATCATTTGCTGCTGTATAAGTAAGCTCCAAATTCATTTGAGTAGCTGTAGTTACTGTGGTATACGTTCCAGAAACTGTCGTTGTTTTATTGTCTTTAATTCTTGTTTTAGAAAACTTTCCTTTATCAAATACATACGTTTCTTTGTATTGAGGCGTACTTATAGAATTATAATACGGAACAAGCGAAATGTTTTCGGCAAGCTCCCATCTTCCGCTTTCCAAAGACGGAAAACCTTCCATTTTTACGTCGTCGTTTGAACAAGAAACTAAAGAGAATACTAAAACAAACAATAATCCAACTTTTTTCATTTTATTTAAGTTTAAGGTTAATACTACTAAGATTATCAGCAGCCAAAACAGTTGCGTCTCAAAGTAATAACTTAACATTAACTTAATCTAATCACCTTCTTGAACTATATACGCAATAAACTTCTTATTAGTTTTTTCGTTAATCAAAAGTCTCAATATCAAACTTTTCTAAAAAAGCATTGAGTTTCTTTTTATATTTTTCTTTTGCAGTATTCAGAATACGATCTGCCTCTTCATCATTTTCCAAAGCTTCAAATCCATAAGTGTTTTTGATCCAGTCGGCGTAGGCTTCTTTGTTTTCACTTTCTTCATAATAATCTTCATCTTTATAGAAATAAGCATTTTCATGATCCACAGAAATTTCGGTATCATAACTCAAAAGCTGTATAAAATCTCTTGTGTTCGCTGCCACAACATGAATCCCCCCTTCATCACCAAAAACAACAATTGGACAGTTATTTAAATCCGTATCTGTCAACCAATAAGCATACGAACTTCCCGATCCGTTGGCGGTAGCAAATTCAATAAAACTAGTGTAAAATTCTTCTTCTTCAGACCAGGTTTTTATTCCTGTTTTATCCATTATGTACAAACGAAAGCATTCTGAAAAAGTTTCAGCACCAAATTCCTTTTCAAATTCAAATAATTTCACCAAATCATCTGGCAAAGTGCGATTATCAAACTGCAGTTCAAGATCTTCTAACGTGAGTTCATCTTCTTCGTCCTCCTCCTCTTCATCATAATCCTCTTCATCATCAGTCTCTTCAAAAGATTTTTCATCGTTTAAGATTTCAAAAGCTTCAAAAACAGCATTTTTTACTGCAAAATATTCAATTCCAAGTGCATCCTCATTATCCATCCATTGGCATTTTGTACTTTCATCATCGTATAAATATTCTAATAAAAGGGCTATTTCATTGGTATCTACACATAAAAAAGCTCTCATTCTAATATTAAATCCGTTGAGAATGGTAGTCGAAATTTGGGTGTAATTTTTATCTTCGTATACAAAATGCACAAAGCTGTACTTTGCGTAATCATCTTCATAATACAAACTTCCGTCGCTTGCCGCATAATCTTTATTAGACAATTCGGTAATCATGTTTAGAAATTTTTGACGGAAATTTTGATATAAATAACGTTCCGCTTTATTCTCGTCGATCAAGGAAAGTCCTTGTTTGAAAACCTTTTCATAATAATCAGCAGTAAAAGTTTCCTGGTCGTAAGAATCCGAATATTCTACATAAGAATCTGCAGCAATGTCTGATAATTTATGAGTGGAAGGAAAATAATTTTCTAAAATCACAATCGATCCTTCGCCATCACTCAACCTGCTGCAGATCGATACATCGGGGCGATTTAAATTAACAATTGACTGCACAGATGTAAAATTCTCAAAACGCATTCGCATATCGTCGCTGTAAATAAGCTTCGTTGTAGTTTCGCCTTTTACTATAAGTTCGCCGTGGTTGTATTCGCCGATAATCGTTTCACATTCTAAACCATTACCCAGATAATGCAGGTTTCCAAATAAAATAATATTTGGAGCTGTGGTTTTTCCAAGAACGATCAATGCCGGCGAATTATCGGTATCAAAAGAGCTGATGCATTTTTTGACAGTTAAGTTTCCTTTAAAAATAAACCCTAAAATAAAAATATCCGGACGTTCTTCGGTTGCATAATCCATCTCAAAAACATCCATTTCGACATCATTTTCAGCCAGTAAAAATAGTGCGTTATCTTCATCATCAGGAAAACGCCAGGTATCCTCAAAAACATCATAGATTTTTTCATTTTCAAAATCACTGAGATCGCCAATAATTTCATGAGCGTTTTCTCTGCTTATTACTATGAATTCTACGCCGTTAAATTTGATTTTTTCAAAAATATTTTTTTCTTTTTCCATCACTTGGTTATTGCTTTAGGTACGGTATCTTGGGGTTCATTTTCTGATCAAATATAAAAAATCAGTTTAAATAAAAAGAAAAATAACTTTTATTAAAATGGTATTCTTTGATTTTCAAAATTGCCAATTAAGGTTTATATTCGCTTCTCCAAAAAAACTTTCATATTTCAAAATTTAAATTCCAAAATCCAAAAACTCAAAAAATCTATCCCGAGGCTTCGGGACTAAAATCTACAATTAAAAAAAAAATGTCTAATAATCTCCTAGAAACCCCTATCGAATACTTAAAAGGTGTTGGTCCGAGTCGCGGCCAGTTGCTTCGAAAGGAGTTGGGTATTCATAAATATGGAGATTTAGTCAATTTTTTTCCGAATCGATATATCGACAGAACCAGATATTATAAGATTAACGAACTGCAGAATACGGGTAGCGAAGTACAGATTATTGGAAAAATAATCAACATTAAAACAGTTGAATTTGCAAAGAATAAAAAACGTCTTGTAGCTGTTTTTGTTGACGAAACCGGACAGATGGATCTCAATTGGTTTCAAGGCCACAAATGGATTCGCGAGAGTTTAAAACTAAATGAACCTTTAGTAATTTTTGGAAAATGTTCTTTGTACGGCAGTCAGTTCAGCATGGCGCATCCAGAAATTGAGTTATTGAGCGAGCACGAAAAAAGCCTCCGCTCAGCCATGCAGCCGGTTTATCCGTCGACAGAAGCACTGGCTAACAAAGGAATTTCTAACCGCACCATTAACAAATTAATGGAACAGCTTTTTTTGGAAACTCAAGCTTTGTTTACCGAAACTTTTCCGGCGTATTTAATTGAAGAGTTAAAACTGATTCCAAAAAGAGCCGCTTTATTCAATATTCATTTCCCAAAAAGCACCGAAATTTTAGCGAAAGCACAATTCCGATTAAAATTTGAAGAATTGTTTTTTATTCAACTGCAGCTAATTACTAAAAACTTAATTCGCAAACACAAAATAAAAGGACATCCGTTTACCAAAGTCGGCGAACTTTTTAATGATTTTTACCAAAACCACCTGCCTTTTGCTTTAACGAATGCTCAAAAAAGGGTCATAAAAGAGATTCGAACAGATATGGGAAGCAACGCCCAAATGAACCGTCTTTTGCAGGGTGACGTTGGATCTGGAAAAACAATAGTTGCTTTTATGAGCATTCTTTTGGCGATTGACAATGGTTTTCAGGCCTGTTTAATGGCTCCTACAGAGATTTTAGCCAACCAGCATTTTTTGGGTTTATCAGAACTGGCGCAGACTTTAAATCTTAATATCAAAATCTTAACGGGGTCTACCAAAACTGCGGCTCGAAAAATCATTCACGAAGAACTCGAAAACGGCAGTTTACAGATTTTAATCGGTACGCATGCTTTGCTGGAAGATAAAGTTAAATTTCAGAATCTTGGTTTGGCCGTAATTGATGAACAGCATCGATTTGGCGTAGAACAGCGTTCTAAATTATGGAAAAAAAATGAGATTCCGCCCCACGTTTTAGTCATGACTGCTACTCCTATTCCGAGAACTTTAGCGATGAGTTTATACGGTGATTTGGATATTTCTGTTATTGATGAATTACCGCCTGGCAGAAAACCCATACAAACAGTACATCGTTTTGATACCAATCGTTTAAAAGTCTGGAAATTTCTTCGTAACGAAATTGCTAAAGGCAGACAGATTTATATTGTATATCCGCTGATTCAGGAATCTGAAAAAATGGATTATAAAGATTTAATGGACGGTTACGAGAGTATTTCGCGCGATTTTCCACTGCCGCAATATTCGATTTCCATATTGCATGGCAAAATGAAACCTGCTGATAAAGATGCCGAAATGAAGCGTTTCTCTGAGGGCAAAACAAATATTATGGTCGCTACAACGGTTATTGAAGTTGGGGTTAATGTCCCGAATGCGAGTGTGATGATTATTGAAAGCGCAGAACGATTTGGCCTCTCGCAATTGCATCAGCTGCGCGGCCGTGTGGGTCGAGGCGCCGAACAGAGTTATTGTATTTTAATGACAGGTCATAAATTAAGTGCCGACAGCAAAACCAGAATGGAAACAATGGTGCGCACAAACGACGGTTTTGAACTAGCAGAAGTTGACCTTAAACTCCGCGGTCCCGGAGATTTGATGGGAACACAGCAAAGCGGTGTTTTAAACCTGCAGATTGCTGATATTGTAAGAGACAAAGAAATTTTATCATTAGCCCGAAATTATGCCATGAAACTGCTCAAAGAAGATTCGGCCATGCAAAAACCAGAACATGCGGTCTTAAAAGCTGTTTTTATTGAATTGACCAAAAAGAAAAATATTTGGAATTATATTAGTTAGGTTTGAGGGACTAAGGTTCTAAGGTACTGAGGTACTAAGGGTCTAAGAGTCTGAGGCGCTAAGATTTTGAGGTTGAAAATTAAACCTGAAACTTCAAACTTGAAACCTGAAACTTCAAACCTGAAACTTGAAACCTGAAACCTGAAACTTCAAACCTGAAACTTCAAACTTGAAACCTGAAACTTCAAACCTGAAACTTCAAACCTGAAACTTCAAACCTGAAACTTCAAACCTGAAACCCGAAACTTGAAACCTGAAATCTGAAACAAAAAAAATATCCTTCATTGCACCAAATACTTATGTTATTAACTCGATGAGATTAGATTTGTTGGGGGACAAATTTAATTTTTTTTAAGTATCTCCGCTGATGCAATGAAGCATATACCATTATTTTTTCGAACTGTCTTTTTTATCAAAAAGACCGCCGAAGAAACCTTTGCTTATTTTATTTTTATCATCTTTTCCCGTCGCAATAAGATGGTCGATGTATTCCATATACGTTTTCTTGCGTTCTTCTAGAAAACCAACCAAATATTCTTCTGAAGCTTGTATACCGCTGGTTTCTTCTATCTGCAATAACTTTTTGTACAACGGTTCTATAAACTTTACAATAATCTCATTCGGAACCGATTTTCTGGTTCCAAAAAATCCGATTATTTCGCCATCGGTATCAGAAATAATTTTAAAATCGGTTACCACCCAATAATAATGGCCGGTTTTAGCCATGTTTTTAATGATTACATGAATATTTTCACTCGATTTAATACTATCCCACAAAAATTTAAAAATCACCTTTGGCATATCCGGATGACGTACAATGTTATGAGGCTGGCCGACAAGTTCAAATTCATCATAACCAGAAACATCTATAAAGTCTTCATTGGCATACAAAATAGTGCCTTTTTTATCTGTTTTACTTAGCAGCACTTTATTCTTATTCCAATCTACTTCCCTTTCAGAAGGTGTTGGGCGAGTAATTCTGGCGTCCATAAATAGTTGTATTAAATTAATTATACAATTCGTTTCTTAAATGAATGATTCTAATTTCAATTGAGCTGGATCTCTAGAATAAACAGCGTATTTTTTATTTTATTAAAAACAGTTTCCAATTCGTCTTGAAGCCACTCTAGAAGCTCATTATTGTCTGTCAAATTCAGATGTTGAATATCACTTGCAATACGAATCAATTTGTGATATTGATATTCTAAATTGTGCACTTGCGAATAATTTCTGTACCTTCTTAAAATCTCTGCCGCTTCTTGTGCAAATTCAGCTGCCGCATCAATTTTTTCGATAGAATTTAATGTAATACTATCAGATACAAAAGCATCCAATGTTTTCTTTAAATTATGCAGCGTAGGCACTGCGGCAGGTAAATCATACTTTAACATAACAGGTTGTGGATTGGGAAGTTGGTTTTTAAAATCTAATTTCTATTATTTGTTGACTTTACATGAATATCATTCACCAAATCATCAATTTTTTTGGCACTTTCACGCATCATTTCAAGATAAGCCAACAGTTTATCGTTATCCGTATGTCCTTTTGATACATCAATCAATTTTAAAACAGAATTAACAGGCATTTTTAAGTCTAATGTTGTTCTATGTATAAAATCGTTATAATCTTTTGTAGCCGACATAGAGCTGAACTTTGCTGACGCCAATTTCATGTTTTCAATTTCGTATTCATCTGAAATTTTAGAAATATGATTTTCGCTGTGTTCTTTAAAATAGTAAGCCCAATAGCCATTCATAAAAAATACAACGGCCGCTAAAACTACGTGTATAATCAAGGTTTCGATATCAAAATTTACCTGCGAAAAATAAACCTGAAGTCCATTTGCATCGCTGTAAACAAAGTTCTGAAGATACGCCAGACCAGCGTGATGCACCACCACCAATAAGGTAAGCGGAATCTGGAGTTTCCAGTTTTGGTAAATGATTAAAATAGTGCTGGCAATAAATACGGTAAAGTGCATTTCGAACATGCCGTGCATTTGATAAATATACTGCGCCATAAAAACCGCCAGAACCACAGACAAAACGTACTGATAAAACTTGGAATTTTTTACAAAAAATTTAGCCGAATAATACGCTAAAAGATTTAATGTTCCGACCCCGACTCCAATTTCAAAAGTGTCGTACTTAAAAGAAAGTCCGATGCCTAACAGGAAATACGCGATCAAAACATAATTAATAATAGAATCTGATTTCTGCGTCATGGTCGCCATAAAACTGTGCAGATAATCTTGTTCGTTCAAACTAGCTTTTCTTTTCATAGGTTAATAGATTTAGGTTAGTTGATAGATTTATTTAGTGCATTTTGGTAAAGAACATCCGTATGCTCTAAGTGCAAGGACGTTAAATAACGGGGCTGTATTTTTGCTTAAAAGAGAATCAATCGCCATCTGGGCATAATTACTCTGAGAATCGGTGCAATATCGGGTTTTGTTATAATTGCCTCTGTAATATAAATGATGCGATGCGTCCATTAAAACTGCCTGAGGTGTAGAAAAAACACCACATTTTTCGGCAATAGATTCTTCAAAATAAACTGGAATCTGAGCATCAAACTTTTCTTGTATTTCTTGAATTGTAAAGTTTCTTTCTTTGTTTAAAACCACAATTTTGAAATTGATTTTATCGCCGTATTTTTTAATTAAACTGCTAACATGAGGCACATTAAACCTTGAACACGGACAGTCTGGATTGAAAAAATGAATGAAAATCGGTTTATTATCGTAGGCACAGCATTGATCTAGATTTATCTTAGACCCCATTGCAATGCTTTTGTAGTGCTGCGGTATTGGAGTTGGCAGACTGTATCTGAATTCATTTTTCCAGAACAAACAACCGACTGCCAGCACTAGTCCAAAAAACCATAATGTCAGAAGTATTTTTTTTCTCATAAAAAACTCATTTTTATTCAGTGAAAAAACAGAAAAAGATAAACAATTGTTAACGTAATTAATAATTACTACCTGTAAAAAATCTTAAAAAACAACTTCAAACATTATTTTTTAACAATAAAAATACTTAAAAAGCTAAATATTACTGAAAAAATTTAAATTTTGTTTAACATTTCAATGTTACAAATAAAATCGATAAAGTGCAAAAAAAATCAGACAAATCACTTAATTTTTTTTTATTCTAGATTACGATACCTCCTGATTACAAGCAAAATAAGGTGGAGTAATTATTTTTGAGGATAAAAAGTTTAAAAAAAGATAATTTTAAATTAAACCTTTTCTTCTTTAAACAGTCTAATAAAAACCTTTGGACTTACAAATGTTAAATAAACGCTAAGCTCTTTCGATTTCGCCCCAAAAAGTTAAATTTGCAAGCTTACCAAAAAAAAACTAAAACCTCATTTTACCTCAATTTTATGAAAGTAAAACACCTCATTTACACCCTATTAATAGTTGGAATAGGAAGTTTCATCGCTTACAGAATCGTTTCGAACAAAAGCAAAAATGCCGATTCAAAAAAGTTTAACGATAAAGACATGCCAACTACTGTAAATGGTATTATAGTAAAGACTTCTACTTTTGATAACAATTTATCACTTTCTGGTTCTATAGAAGCAAACGAACAAGTCGAAATTCATAGTGAGGTTTCTGGAATTGTTGAAGGTATCTTTTTTACAGAAGGAACTAACGTAAGCAAAGGACAGGTTCTATTTAAAGTAAATGATATTGAGCTTAAAGCACAGCTTAGACAAACGGTGACCAGAGAAGGTCTGACAGCCGAAAACGAAAGAAGAGCAAAGTTACTTTTACAAAAAGAAGCGATCAGTCAGGAAGAATATGATATTGCACGCGCAGATCATGCTTCTGCACAAGCTCAAAGTCAATTAATCAGAGCACAAATTGCAAAAACAGCTGTAAAAGCACCTTTTTCTGGAAAAATCGGACTTCGTTCTATTTCTCCTGGAACTTATATTACACCAACCGTTTTGGTGGCAAAATTAGTGAATACCTCAAAATTAAAAATCACTTTTTCTATCCCAGAAAAATATGCTGCACAAGTACAAAATGGTTCGACAATAGATTTTACCGTTTCTGGATCTCAAAAAGTATACAACGCCAAAATCTATGCAATAGAGCCAGAAGTTGCAGTAGAAACAAGAACTTTACAGATTCGCGCAATTGCGGATAATGTAGACGGTAAACTTTTTCCTGGAACTTTTGCCGATGTAAAACTGCCTTTAAATATTATCAAAGATGCTATTGTAGTTCCTACAGAAGCTATTATTCCGGTACAAAGCGGTAAAAAAGTATATATTGCCAACATGGGGAAAGCCAAAGAAGTAATGGTAGAAGCAACGACAAGAACAGATGCTTCCATTCTTGTATTATCTGGATTAAAAGCAGGAGACACTTTAATTACAAGCGGTGTCATGACTTTAAAAAACGACGCCCCAATTAAAGTTAAAGTTAAGTAATTTCAGATTGCAGATTTTAGATTTTAGATTCCAAATGCAATCTACAATCTAAAACCTTAGATCTAAAATCCAAAATCACATATGAGTTTATCTACTACCAGCATAAGAAGACCTGTCTTAACCATTGTACTGAATCTTTTGATTATTTTATTCGGTTTTATTGGTTATACTTTTTTAGGTGTTCGAGAATTCCCTTCTATAGACCCTGCACAGGTTTCTATTCGTACCAATTATACCGGTGCCAACTCCGACATTATCGAATCTCAAATTACAGAACCTCTGGAAAAAGCAGTAAATGCTATTGACGGAATTCGAAATATCACTTCCTCTAGCAACCAGGGAAGCAGTAATATTACTATTGAGTTTAATCTTGATAAAAATCTTGAAGAAGCCGCAAACGATGTTCGTGACAAGGTTTCTCAAGCCGTTAGAAATCTACCTCAGGATATAGATGCACCGCCTGTTGTTTCTAAAGCCGATGCCGATAGTGAATCGATCATTTCGATGACGGTTCAAAGCGACACCAGAAGTTCTTTAGAATTGAGTGACTATGCCGAAAACGTTATTTCACAGCGTTTAGAAACAATTCCCGGCGTTAGTGCTGTGCAAATCTGGGGGCAAAAACGATACGCAATGCGTTTGTGGATTGATCCTGTAAAACTAAATGCTTACAAATGTACTGTAGCCGATGTTCGAAATGCGCTAAACGCTCAGAACGTCGAATTACCATCTGGTAAACTTACCGGAAACAATACCGAATTGACCGTAAAAACAATAGGAAACCTTTCTAAACCAGAAGAGTTTAATAATATTATCATTCGTACAGACGGAGATAAAATTGTTCGTTTAAGCGATGTTGGAGGCGCAGAATTGGGTCCCGAAAATATTGAAACTTCTTTAATGTCCTCTGGACTTCCGATGATTGGTTTGGCAATTGTACCAATGCCTGGAGCCAATTATTTGGATATTTCGTCTGAATTTTACAAAAAATACGAAGCTTTACAAAAAGATCTGCCAAAAGATATCAAGTTGAATATCGCGCTGGATAATACACAATTCGTAAAAAAATCTGTATTGGAAGTTGCCGAAACTTTAGGGATTTCTATTGTACTCGTAATCATTATTATCTACTTATTTTTTAGAGACTGGGCCATTGCCTTCAGACCCTTAATTGATATTCCGGTATCATTAATTGCTACATTTTTTGTTATGTGGCTTTTAGGGTTCTCTATAAACGTGTTAACACTTTTAGCGATTGTTCTGGCAACTGGTTTGGTGGTAGACGACGGAATTGTAGTTACAGAAAATATCTTCAAAAAAGTTGAAGAAGGCATGTCGCCGATTGAAGCAGCAATTAAAGGTTCTAACGAAATTTTTTATGCTGTAATCTCGATCTCTGTAACATTGGCAGCTGTATTTTTACCTGTAATTTTCTTAGAAGGTTTCGTCGGGCGACTCTTTAGGGAATTTGGTGTCGTTATTGGATCTGCTGTATTGATTTCTGCTTTTGTATCCTTGACTTTAACACCAATGCTAAATGCTTATTTAATGAAAGGCGGCGAGCAGAAAAAATCCAAATTCTACGTAAAAACAGAACCTTTCTTTGAAAAATTAAACAGCGGTTATGCAGATGCTTTAGCTCGTTTTATGAACAAAAAATGGATTAGTTTTCCTATTTTGATTGCGTGTTTTGGACTCATTTACTTATTCTTTACCATTCTGCCAAAAGAAACAGCACCTTATGATGACCGAAGTTCTGTTACCATGCGTATGACAACTCCAGAAGGTTCTTCTTATGAATACACCAACCGTTTTATGCAGGAAATATCAAATTTGGTAGATGATTCTATTCCGGAGAAAAAAGTAAGTTTGGTCATTACAGCCGGAGGTTCTGGAGGTTCTGCCACCAATTCTGGTTTTATCAGACTTTCTTTAAAACAGCCTGACGAAAGAGAAAAATCTCAAAAAGATATTGCCGATAAATTATCAAAATGGACTAAAAAATATCCTGATGCCAAAACATCTGTTATTCAACAGCCTACAATTGCAGTAAACAGACGTGGAGGTCTGCCGATTCAATACATTATTCAGGCTCCTACTTTTGAAAAACTAAGAGAAAAAATTCCGGTATTCATGGATCAAGTCGGCAAAAGCGATGTTTTTTCGACAACCGATGTCAATTTAAAGTTTAATAAACCGGAAATCAATGTAAGTATTGACCGCGAAAAAGCAGAAAGTCTTGGAATTTCGATTATTGATATTGCCCAAACGTTACAGCTTTCTTTAAGCGGACAGCGTTTTGGATATTTCATTAAAAACGGAAAACAATATCAGGTAATTGGTCAGTTTGATCAAAAAGACCGTTCTAAACCATTAGATTTAACTTCGATGTTTGTAAAAAACAAAAACGGCGATTTAATCCAGATGGATAATGTAGTAAACGTAGAAGAACAAAGTAATCCGCCGCAATTGTATCATAACAATCGTTATATGTCTGCAACGGTTTCTGCAGGTCTAGCACCAGGAAAAAGTATCAGCGATGGTATCGAAGAAATGGATCGAATTAAAGCAAAAGTTTTGGATGAAACATTTACAACCGATTTGAGCGGTGAATCTCGTGATTTCGTAGAAAGTTCTTCTAATACTTCTTTCGCATTCGGATTAGCGTTGTTGTTGATTTTCTTGATTTTAGCAGCGCAATTTGAAAGTTTTATCGATCCGCTTATTATCATCCTGACTGTCCCAATGGCAGTTGCAGGAGCATTATTCTCTTTATGGCTGTTCAATCAAACCTGGAATATTTTCAGTCAGATCGGAACCGTTATGTTAATTGGTCTGGTAACCAAAAATGGTATTTTGATTGTAGAATTTGCCAATCAGCTTAGAGAACAGGGAAAACCAAAAATGGAAGCAATTTTAGAGGCTTCAGAAGCGCGTTTGCGTCCAATTTTGATGACCAGTTTAGCGATTGCTTTAGGAGCACTTCCTATCGCAATGTCACTAGGAGCTGCGTCAACCAGTAGAATTGGTATGGGAGTTGTTATTGTGGGAGGAACCATTTTTTCATTAGCCTTAACCCTATTCGTAATTCCGGCAATTTATTTTATGTGGTCAAAAGCCAGAAAACACTATCCGGAATTTGACAAAATTGACGAATACGAAAGAGAAAGTAAATAATTTATAAACCTTAAATTCGTTTGATTATTATTAATCTATTGCATTTTAAGGTAAAAGAAAAATATATGAATACTAAATTTTTATTCTTTAGTTTACTAATGAGCTTCTTCTCTGCATCCAATTTGGCCGCACAAGAAATTCTGACTATTGAAGATGCTATGAAAATAGCTTTGGAAAATAATTTTGAGATTAAAATCGCCAAAAACAACACCGTAATCAACGAAACCAATGTCACAATTGGTAATGCGGGAATGCTGCCGACTGCAACCGCAAATGTTACGGATAACAATAGTATCATGAACTCGTCTCAGACACGTCAGGACGGGACAACTACTAAATTGGACAACGCAAAAAACAATAGTTTAACCTACGGTGTAAGTTTAGGATGGACGGTTTTTGACGGAATGAAAATGTTCGCCCGATTAGACCAATTAAAAGAACTTCAAAAACTTGGAGACGCCGAACTTAAAAGAACTATTTTAGTCAAAATCGGTCAGGTAAATTCGGCTTATTACGATCTCGTACAACAGCAGCAGCAATTGTCAGCTTTAGACACTACAATCGTAATTTCGAAACAACGTCTTACTTTGGCACAAAACCGTTTCAGCATCGGAAAAGCTTCCAAACTAGAAGTATTGAATGCTCAGGTTGATTTAAATTCGGATCAGGTAGCTTTATTAAGACAGAAAGAATCGTATGCCAACGCTAAAATTTTATTGAATCAGCATCTAGCTCGTGATCCTAAAATCGATTTTAAAGTTACAGATGAAGTTACAGTTGATAATAAATTAGTTTTGGTTGATTTAATGGCGCTGGCTCAAAAACAAAATCCAGCACTTGAAGCCCAAGTAATTAATAAGCGTATTGCCGAATTACAATTAAAACAAGTACGAGCAGATCGTTATCCCGTTTTGCGTTTGACAACGGGTTATAATTTTTCTGAAAGCCAATCTAGTTTGGGTTTTACAAGTGAAACCTCTAATAAAGGTTTAAACTATGGTTTTAATGCTTCTATGAATATTTTTGACGGTTTTAATCAGCATCGTAACGAAAAGGTTGCCAAATTGCAGATTCAAAATACGCAAATCGCTATTGAGCAGCAAAACTTGATTTTGAATACACAATTAAGCACCGCTTATCAGACTTATTTAACCAATTTAGAATTAATTGATTTAGAAGAAGATAACGAAGCTATTGCGAAACAAAATTTAGATATTACGCTGGACAAATTCAGAATCGGAACTATTACAACCCTAGATTTTAGAACCGCTCAGCTCAATTATGTCAACGCAAAAGTACGCTACAGCAATGCACAATATGAAGCAAAATTATCTGAAATTGCTTTAAAAGAATTAGCGGGAAATATTAATTTTTAATCTAAATTTGTCTCAAAACAAAGACAAATGATCTCGTATAATACCAAAGACTGGTTTACTTTTATTTTTCATTTTCATAAATCGGATACCGTTCGAAAATTGTTTCCTATTATGATTGCAATAGGAATTTATTCTGGTCTTGTAGGCTATTTAGAGCTTCATTATTTTAAAGTTACCAAAAGCGATTACGTACACAACATTCCCATTATGCACGGAATGCTTGGTTTTGTGATTTCGCTTTTACTTGTTTTTAGAACCAATACGGCCTATGACCGCTGGTGGGAAGGACGCAAGCTTTGGGGCAGTCTGGTTAATAACAGCCGTAATATGGCGATCAAACTTTCTGCAATATTAAAAGACGAAAACGACCGAAAGTTTTTTAGAAAATACATTCCCATGTATGCCGATATTCTTTATAAACATTTAAAAGATGATGAAACCAGCAAACAGCTTTTTGAAGATGTTGATTTAGAAATTGACCATCACAAACACAAACCCAATCAGTTAAAAAGGATAATGTATCATAAAATCAATGATTTGTATGATACTGGAAAAATCACCGGCAATCAATTAATTACTTTAAATGACGAGTTGGTTGCTTTTACAGATATCTGCGGTGCTTGCGAGCGCATCAAAAACACACCTATTCCCTACTCTTACAGTGCTTTTATAAAAAAGTTTATCTTCTTTTATACCATGACCCTTCCGTTTGGTTATTCTGTTAGTTTGGGCTATCTGGTGGTACCTGTTGTGGTTTTTATTTTTTATGTTTTGGCCAGTTTGGAGCTCATCGCTGAAGAAATCGAAGATCCCTTTGGAGATGATGAAAATGATCTTCCGACCAAAAAAATCTCAGAAAACATCAAGAAACACGTAGAAGAACTGATATAATGAAACGTTAATCAGTAAAGGCGGCTTTAGCCGTTTTTTTATGGTTACAAACACTTTTCTGTCTATTGGAGAAAGTACATCAAATATGGTCCTTTTACAGGCTTGACGCACTTCATAAAAACAAACAGAATAGCACTTTAAATTCATCTTGCAGCAGAAAATTTACGTTTTTGTTTCTTTAAGCTTATTATACTATTTTATTGATAAAATAACAGCTTATAAATTACTATAAAATCACTAATAGGGATTTTTTTTACAAATAAAAATCAGTACGAAAAAACCAAATAAATTTTTCTTTCTGCAATGTGCAATCCTTATATTTGTATCCTTATTCAAGAATAAAAAAGTTACAATGAAAATATCTTACAACTGGTTAAAACAATTTATTAAAACAGATTGGACATCTGAGCAGACTTCAGAATTACTAACAGATTTAGGTCTTGAAGTTGAAGTTGTCGAAAAATACCAATCGATAAAAGGAGGCTTAGAAGGCGTTGTTGTAGGACATGTATTGACATGCGAAAAACATCCGGATGCTGATAGACTGAAAGTTACGACTGTTAATATTGGTCTAGAAGCTCCTATACAAATTGTATGCGGTGCTGCAAATGTTGCGGCAGGACAAAAAGTGCCGGTAGCTACAATTGGTACGATATTATATGATAAAGATGGCGGAGAATTTGCCATTAAAAAAGGAAAAATCCGCGGACAGGAAAGTCACGGAATGATCTGTGCAGAAGATGAATTAGGTTTAGGAAGCAGTCATGACGGAATTATGGTTCTGGCAGAAGATCTTGTTCCTGGAACTCCAGCTGCAGAAGTTTTTCAAATTGCAAATGACGAAGTTTTTGAAATCGGATTAACTCCAAACCGTGCCGATGCAATGAGTCATTTTGGAACTGCTCGTGATTTAAGAGCTGGAATGCTGCAACGTGGCGTTAACGTAGAATTAATCACACCTTCTGTAAGTAACTTTAGAGTGGACATGCGTACGCTTAAAATCGACGTAAATGTTGAGGATTCTCATTTGGCTCCACGATATTGCGGGGTAACGATTTCTGGAATTTCTGTTCATGAATCTCCAAGCTGGTTACAAGACCGTTTAAAAGCTATTGGATTAACTCCAAAAAATAATATTGTAGACGTTACCAATTATGTTTTACACGAATTAGGACAGCCTTTACATGCTTTTGACGCTGCAAAAATCAACGGAAAAGTAATTGTGAAAACAGTAGAAGAAGGAACAAAATTTGTGACTTTGGATGATGTTGAAAGAACTTTAAGCAAAGAAGATTTAATGATCTGCGACGAGAAAGGACCGCTTTGTATTGCGGGAGTTTTTGGCGGTAAAAAATCGGGTGTTACGGATGGAACAACGACTATTTTCTTAGAAAGTGCTTATTTTGATCCGGTAAGTATTCGTAAAACAGCAAAAAGACACCAATTAAGCACCGATGCGTCTTTTAGATTTGAAAGAGGTATTGACCCGACAATTACGGAATATGCTTTAAAACGTGCCGCTCTTTTGATTCAAGAAGTGGCAGGCGGTAAAATCACTTCTGATGTTGTGGAAGTGTATCCTAAAAAGATAGAAGATTTTTCTGTTTTATTGAATTTCAGCCATGTTTCTAAAATTATTGGGCAGGAAATTTCAAAAGATACAATCAAAAAGATTTTAGTTTCTCTAGATATCAAAGTAAACAGCGTATCAGATTCTGGTTTAGGTTTAACAATTCCGGCTTATCGTGTAGACGTACAGCGCGAAATTGATGTAATCGAAGAGATCTTAAGGGTTTATGGCTACAACAATATCAATTTCTCTAAGAAATTTAACGCTACTGTTGCCAATTCGCCAAGAACAGAAGACTATAAAGTACAAAACGTAATTGCTTCACAATTGAATTCTCAGGGTTTTCATGAAATGATGGCCAATTCGCTGACTACTGCAGCTTATGCTAAATTATCAGCTTCATTAAAAGAAGAACATAATGTATCAATGCTGAATCCGCTGAGCAGTGATTTAGCAACGCTTCGTCAGTCTTTATTGTTCTCTGCTTTAGAAGCGGTATCTTACAATATCAACAGAAAAAATTCGGATTTGAAATTATTTGAATTTGGAAAAACATATCACAAATATCTAAACGGATACGAGGAGCACAAACACCTTTCTTTAACCATTTCTGGAAACAGAAATAAAGAAACCTGGACAAACACTCAAAAATCAACAGATTTCTTTTTATTAAAAGGATACGTAAAAGCTATTTTAGGACGACTAGGAATTGAAAAGATTTCTAATACTCCTGTTCATTCTGATATTTTCTCTGAAGGAACTGCAATTACTTATAACAATGATATTTTAGTTGAAATAGGTGTTGTTAAAAAGCCTATTCTTAAACATTTCGGAATCAAACAAGATGTTTATTATGCTGATTTTAACTGGGATTTGGTTTTAAAAATCATTACCGGAAAAATCAAATACTCAGAAATTCCTAAATACCCTGAAGTTCGCAGAGATTTGGCATTATTAATTGACGAAACCACAACTTATGAAAGCATTTTCAATTTGGCAAAACAAACTGAAAAAGCATTTTTAAAGGACGTTAATTTATTTGATGTGTATCAGGGAGACAAACTTCCGAAAGGCAAAAAGTCTTATGCTTTGAGTTTTACCATTCAAGATAATACTAAAACGCTGACAGATTCTCAAATTGATAAAATCATGTCTAAATTGCAACAGACGTTTGAAACAGAACTTGGTGCAAGTTTGAGATAATCAATCTTATATATAAAAGAACCCGACAGTATTTATGATATTGTCGGGTTTTGTTTTTTTATGTTTTGAGTGTATTTTAACGCAGAGTTTATCAGAAGATGCTAAGTTTTTTTTTAATCTCGCAAAGTCGCTAAAACGCAAAGATTATTTTCAATATGAATTGCCTCCAGCTTTAGCTGGGGGATCTTTAAAATTTACAATAAATGGCTTTAGCCTAACTTACATAGTTTGGCTAAAGCCATTTGCTGTCCTTCTACATTTTTCCATCCAGCTAAAACTGGACGCAATTCCTATATTTGCGACTTTGCGAGATTCAAAATTCTTAGCAAAACCCTTTGCGAACCTTGCGGAAAAATCTTTGTGCCCTTGCGGTTAAAAAATATACTCAAAGTACAAAACTTAGCTTCAAATCTAATTAGAGTGGAATTTGAGATTACTGCTTGGCATATTTCGCATAAGCTTTTGCTAATTTTTCGTCGTATTTATTGGTTTTATAAGCAGGTCCGTTATATTTTAAGGCAAACGAAGCCCAGTTTTTATTTTTCAAAAGCGGAATCAAATTATTCTTTTGAAGAAATAGTCCAAAAGCTTTCAGCTGTTCGCCTTCGTTTAAATTCATTTTCTCTACAAACTCTTCCACTGTTTTGTAACCTATAGCAACTGCATTAAAGCCCATAATTTGAAAAAGTCCCCAAGAAGCTGAACTATTTGCTGCATCAACAAATCTTTTGTCCTGAGCAAGATTTCGCGCTTTATCTAACCGCGTATATTCTGCAGTACCACCAACATAATATTTCTTGGTATATTTTTCGAACAATATATCTTGTGTATTCGAATTGACATACGTTTTTGGATTAATACTTCTTTTTTCTAATTCTTTCCAAAAAATATGTCCTTCAAACAAAATCTTTGGACGGCCGTCAATCAAAAAACCTTTTCCGTTACTTTCTACTTCGTTAACTGCTTTTACAACTGCCAGTTCTATATTAAACTGTTTTGCAAAATCAATCAAATCTTGTTCTGAAAGTAACTTAGCAGCAACAGAAAAACCGTTTTTGCTTTTTTCCAGAAGTAAAGACCAGCTTTTTAGACCTACAACACCATCTACAACAAGGTTATTTTTTAATTGAAAATCCTTAACTGCTTTATCAGTTGCGGTTCCAAAATAATCTGAAACCAATACATTATACTTCAATTTTGAAAGAAGTTCATTCAAATAATAAACTTCCGGCGACTTCACTCCTAGCTTGATTGTTCTCATGATTTTTTTTATTTATAAACCGACATACAAATCTATAAAAACATAAAATACTATATAACAGTATTTTAACCCGATTTAATTAATAATTTTACCGCTATAAAAAAGGGTATATTTCCCCTTGTTCGGATTTGGGGATTCAAATAATTTTGTCTCACATCAATCAAAAAATACAGTTAACTAATAATTCATAACCAATTAATCACTAAACAACCATGAAAAATCCTCCCTCAAAACCAAATCAATTAATCACAAAAGAGTTTGCAAGACAGCTCAATGTAAATTACAACAACAAAAGAGCTTCTCTTGCAACTGCAAAAGGACAGAAAGAAGATGCCAACGCAATCTGGTATTCTCTAGAAGAATTAGAAAATTATATTCATTATGTAAAAACTAACGGCGCAAAAGACGGTTACAATGTAGACGGAATTCGTTTTTACTTTGGAGTGTATCCAGATGATGAAAAACATGGCGAAAAAGCAGGTCTGACGACTTTGTTTTTGGTTCCTACAGGAAAGAAAGCACAAAATGATACTGCAAAAATTCAAGGTTTTGCAGCAGTACAAGAATCATCTGCGGATATTCAAAGTTTAGAACCAATGAATTACGGAAACATCGGAAGACCTCCCAGCTTATCATATTAAAAAATTATGTTTGAATTTTTAAGATCTTATATCCTTTATTTGGCTTTATTATCAGGAATCGTTGGTTTGTTATCATTACCAAAACTTCCTGGTTTTAAAGCCAAATTTTTAGTGCTGTTTATTTGGTTTTCGATTCTAATAGAGATTATTGGCTATTATTTTACATATTGGACAGGCTTATTAAATTATTATGTCTATAATTTTTATATGTTTGTATCGTTTATAGCCTATATCTTTCTTATTCGCAGTTTGTTACAAAAAATAAATTACCGAACCGCTGCATTTTTCTGCCTGCTTTTGTTTATCATCGCTTTCTTTTTAAATATGATTTATTTTAAAGAAAACACCAATCGATCCTTTACTTACAGCTTTGCAATCGGCGTGGTATTGGTCGTAATTTTATCCTGTTTGTATTTAATTGAGATTTTTAATTCAGACAAAATTTTAAATTTTAAACGATCTGTTTTTTTCTGGTATGTTTTAGGAATATTGGTTTTTCATGTACCCTTTACTCCTTTTATGCTTGCCATTGACTGGTTCTTAATCAAACAAGATGAATCTATTTTCAGCCTTGTTTTGTTCATCTTAAATTTACTGGCACATGCCTGCTACATTATCGGATTTTTATGGAGCGAAAAGAAATACAATTATTAGTCATTTCATTAGGTATCGTTTTTTTTACTTTACTGGTCACGCTATTGATTTTATTTTTTTACTTTCTAAAAAAGAAAAATCGGTATTTAGTAGATAAAATGGAATACGAACTCTATTTTCAATCCGAATTAATCAAGACACGAATTGAAATAAAAGACCAAACCTTGTCTGAAATTAGTAAGGAATTACATGATAATATTGGCCAGATTATTTCGGTTGCCATTATGCAGCTTAACATTTCGATAAACAACAAAACGATTCAGATTAAAGAACTTAAAGACCTCAAAGACGTATTGGCTAAATCATTGGACGAACTGCGAATTCTCTCCCGGATTATAAACAAAGACAATCTACTCCAAAATAATTTTGTAGAAGCCATTCAGCAGGATTTAGAAAGAATAAAAAAGCTCAAAAAAATTAAATATCATTTTAATCAAATCGGAATTATTCCAGCCATTCACGAAGAACATGAACTCATTATTTACAGAATTTTTCAAGAAGCATTTCATAACAGTTTGAAACATTCGAGAAGTGATTTATTTGATGTTCATATTGAAGCCACTCCAAATGTTTTTATTTTAAAATTAAAAGATTTCGGAATCGGATATGATCAAAAAAATTCCAGTTCGGGACTAGGATTAAATAACATGAAGTTAAGAGCCAAACTAATTGGTGCCAAATTAATTATGAACTCAGACCAAACGGGAACAAATGTAACTATTGAATACCCTTTAACACAATGCAATGAAAACTAATCCGAAAAGTAAAATAATAATTGTTGATGATCATTTGCTTTTTTCGCAATCGCTCGAACTGCTCATTAAAAGTTTTGGTGATTATGAAGTTATACAGCGTTTTGAAAACGGTAAAGTCTTTATTGATTATCTCGAAGAAAATCCTTCTGCAGCAGTAGACCTTATTTTGCTAGATGTCAATATGCCTGTTCTGGACGGTTTAAGCACTATGCAGTGGCTCAAAGACAATAGATCCGATCTAAAAGTCATTGCCTTATCTGTTAATGATGATGAAGAAATTATTATAAAAATGATTACCAACGGTGCCAAAGGTTATTTATTAAAAGATACTTCGCCAGAAATATTTAAGGATGCCATAGAATGCGTTATCGAAAAAGGTTTTTATTTTACCGAATTGGTTTCTGGAATGCTCATTAACAAAGTAGGCGGCGATAATAAAAAAATTGGCCTTAAGGAAAAAGAAATTGTTTTCATCAAACACGCCTGTACCGAAATGACTTACAAAGAAATTGCATCGCAAATGTGTTTAAGCCCTAAAACCATTGACGGTTACAGAGAATCACTATTTGACAAACTCGAAATAAAAACCCGAATCGGATTGGTGCTTTATGCCATTAAACACAAAATCGTTTTTGTATAATCAGCAGACTAACTTTAAGGAAATTCAATTAGTTTGTCATTTGCCAGATCATACTCATAAAGTTTTTTGCTTTCCTGATCAAAATATAACCATTGAATTATACTTGTACGATGTTCAAATTCGTTTGCTAATCCCAATACCGTGTACGATTTTCCGTCACGTTCCCGATCTTCTATAGAATAACTCAACTGCTCTTCTGGCGAAGCATTTTGGATGTGTAATTTTACAAGTTCTTTTTTAGAATTTGCCAGATAATATTCCACGTTTTTATACAATAAATCTTTATACCAATCAGACATATTCTCTTTGTCGGTATAAAATTTTATTGTTTTCTTATACTTCTTTTTAAACAAACTTAAATTCCCATCTTTGATTTTCTTTGCATTTACAAGCCACTCCGAAAAATCTAGAGTTTCACCATCTCCAGCAATAAATATACTATCTATCTTCCATTGTACTTCTAGTATATCGCCTCGATTAAAATTTATGTTGTCGCTGTTGGTATTCAAGCCAGCGATATCATTTCCTTTTTTTACTTCGATAAAATAATAATCAAAATCGGTATTGTATTCCATAAACTGAACGGTATCCGTATATACTTTATGCAATTCTAAATCCTGATTGGGTCTTAAAGTACTTTTGAATTTTGTATTTGAAGTCTTACCAGCAGTATTTTCAATTATTTTACCTTTTGACGGAGTTTTAAGCGGTAATTTTTTGGTTTCTTCTTTACTATTACAAGAAGATAATAAAACAAGCGATACTAGAGAGTAAAATAATTTCATTTACGAAAAGGCTAATAGGTTATAGCCACAAATATAGGATTATCCTTTATTTTTTCTCTTCCATTAAGAAAAGAAAGTTCCATTAAAAAATTACACTGCACAATCTCACCGCCCAATTCTGTAACAAGATCGCAAACTGCCTTGGCTGTGCCGCCCGTTGCCAATACGTCGTCATGAATTAAGACACGATTCCCTTTTTGTATTGCATCTTTATGCATTTCTAAAGTATCTGTGCCATATTCTAATTCATAAGAAGCCGAAATTGTTTCATGAGGCAGTTTTTTAGGCTTACGTACGGGAACAAAACCAGCATTTAATTCCTGTGCCAATAACATTCCGAAAAAAAAGCCGCGAGATTCAGCTCCCACAACCTTATCAATTTTTTGTCCATTTAAAGATTTTACCAAAATAGACAAGCATTTTTTCCTTGCTTCAGGGTTATTTAGCAGCGGAGTGATATCTTTAAATAAAATTCCTTCTTTTGGAAATCCCTGAATATCACGCACATAATTTTCAATCTTCATTTTTTTTTATTTTTATGTTATTTTTTGCTTGTATATCTCACATTTATGCCTATCTTTGCACCCGCAATAAGCAATCAACAAAGCTACAAAAAAATAGCTAATTGATAACAAAAAGGCCTCGTGGCGCAACTGAATAGCGCATCTGATTACGGCTCAGAAGGTTACTGGTTTGAATCCAGTCGAGGTCACTTAAGGAGACAACTAGCAAATAGTTGTCTCTTTTTTTATACACAAATTTCTAGATTTTTCAAACCTTTACAGCCTATCATTTTATGGTTCGGATTTTTCACAAGAAATCTTTAGTCTGTTTGAAATAAACAGTCTAAAAGTGGCTTTATTTGAGATTTAATCGAAGGTGAACGATGATTCGAAGTCCCGTTAAGGATATAGATTTTTTTTCTCTTTTAGTTTATCGTAATTTTTTGATAGTAATTCCAAAATAATTTTGGCTTCCTTCTAATCTACCTGAATACAATTCTTGGAAAGAATAATAATGGCTTTTTCTACTGAAACATTCTTCTCAATGAAATTCATTTTTTCTATTGGTTTTTCGGTTTCTCTTTTTTGAAAATATTTTTAAAAATGCTTGATTTAAACATAAAGATAGATCTCCTGTTTTAAAATCAATGTCCGTCGGTGGAATAAGATTTACAAGATGTCTTTTATCTGAGGTTTCAAATTCAGAAAATCTTTGAAAGATTTCGACTAACGCTTTCTCTTCTACTTGATTTTTTTTATCAATAGCTTTTAATTTAACGACAATATTACGTGCTTCCTTTTTAAGATTTTTTGTGTTGACTTGATTCTCTTTTCTTAATTCATTGTAGTCATCAATTTTTAATACTCCGGCTATAAATAATTTTCTGCCTCGAGAAAGGGTTACTCCCACCTCTTTTATTTTCCTCTCTAATAATTTTTGAGCGTATAAATAACTTGCTTTCTGTGTCTTTATATTCTGGTCTTCTAAAATGTTTTTAAACAACTCAATTGTATTATTTGAGAGTATTAATTGTTGAAGTTTATTTTGATAACAATCATTAAGAAAGACCGCATCTATTCTTGTTCTACATCCATTATGACAATGATAATATGGATAGTTTTTTGATCTTCCTTTTGAAACACTTCCACTAAGTTTTCGATCACAAACAGGACATGTTAAAAAACCTCTAAGAAAAAATAATGATTGTAAATCATTTCTTTTAGCAGTAGTTCTTCTCTTTGTATTAATAACAGACTGAACCTGATTAAATAAAGACTCTGCTATCAAAGGTTCGTGTAATCCTTTTACCATCTGCTCTTCACTAGAGTCAAGTTTGACTGGTATAAGCCCGCAATAAACTGGATTGTGCAAAATCCTGAAAAAGTGGGATCTTGAACATATTAAACCTTTATCATTAGCTATTTTCATGATTTCAGTTATTTTATGATCATTCTTTGCAACTTGATAAAAAGTCCATTTTATAATTTCGGCTTCAGGCTCTTTAGGAGCGATACCTTTTTTACCATCCATAGATGTCAAATTGATAAATCCTAATGGTGCCTTACTAGGATATCTGCCCATCAACTTAGCTCGACGAATGCCGTTTGCAGTGTTTTGAGCTCTCCGGGTATTTTCTGCTTCCGGGACAGCTAAATATACAGCCAGCATAACTGTACTTTCCGGCACAGAGAAATCAATTGGCTGATCAATAGCCTTTACTGTTGTTTTATATCTTCGAAGCTTTCCAATCATTTCGTACGCATATTCAATATTACGACTGAATCGATCCCATTTGATAAATAGTATATTTTTATCTTCTCCTGATGATTTCTTTTTAATTTCTGAAAATAATTGATTCCATTCTGGTCTATTGAAACTCTTCGCGGAGAAATCTTCTCGATAAATTCCTTTGACTTCGATATCGTAATATTTACAATACTTCAATAGTCTGTCCTCCTGTTCTGGCAAGGAGTAACCTTTTCTTTTTTGTTCGTCCGTACTTACACGAACGTATAAATAGGCTAACTTCATATAATAATATATTGGTTAGATTTACTACTTAATATTTTTATACATTAACTTATTAATAAAAAAGTTATCATGTTGTTCTAGTAAAAACGCTATACATAATAAAAATATATACAACCCATTAAAATTCAATAGCTTTTTTTTTAAAAAAATGATATTGTATTCACAGCTTTTAATTACTAAATTTAAGCAAAGCATAACAATAGTTATTCTGTTTTATAAAGAGAATGCAAAATGGCACAAAAAAAACAAATTCCGAAAATACAGCACTTCGTACCACAATTTTTCCAGCGTTTCTTCTGCTTTGAGAATAATGGAAAAACCATCGGCATGTTCGAGACTAATAGGAATGTTTTTAAAAGTCATGTAAAAATATCCTCGCATCTAGGCAGAAAACATTTTTATGGACGTGATGGCGAGCTTGAAGAGTGGCTTGCAAAGCTCGAATCAGATTCTGCGCCAATCTTTAGAGAAATGTGGGAAGGAGAAAAACTGCCTATTCCACAAAGTCCTAATCATTCTAAAATGCTGCACTTCCTTATTATTTTGGATCTTCGAAACCCTATTCATTTCAAAATTCTAAAAAAATTTGAGCAAAGACTTCCAAATACTAAGTCTAAAATCAGCGAAGGTAATGTCTCTACCTATATGATTCCTGGATTACAAGAACAACAATCCGATAAGGGAAAACTGAATTCACTAAAATCTGCCGAACTTCTTGTATCCGATCTTTTAAACCTGAAATATAAGCTCATTAAAAATAAAACCTCAAATCCTTTTATTATTTCGGATAATCCGCTTGTCATGTATAATCAGTTTTTAGAAAAAAGAAATTGGAAATTTGGTAGCCAGAGAGATTTTGGATTAAAAGGACTGCAACTATTCTTGCCGCTAAATGATTCGTATATGTTAGCTGTATATGATTCCGATATCTATAAACTCGGAAATAAAAAAGAGCATATAGTATTGATAGATGATAAAAAGAGTATTGACCAGCTTAATCTCTTGCAATTTCTCAATTCCGAGTCTACTGTTAATTTCAATCACAAAGCTTCTGAGCATTATATCAGAACTCTTCAAGAAAAATCGAAAAAGTATAAAAAAGCCAATGATGATTTTATCAATGTGCATGAAATAAAAGTTCCGAAAGGTATAGATAACCTTAAAGCTCAAATGATTGAAATGGGAGTATCGGACTTGAATATTAAACTCTCTCTTCAGAAGATGAATTTTATCTCAAAATGTTGCGCAGTTAAACTACATACGGTCCAAGATCACTATAGAAAAAATATAAAATACAAGGCATACACCTACAAAGTCTACACTATTAAACCAATTTAAAAAAAATTAAAGATGACCAACATAGAAAAGATTGAAATTGAATACAAACCATTAACCAATATTACAAAGTTAAATTTATTCAAATTGATTAAAAAAGACAAATGGATAAACTAATATGTATAATTTTCTTAACGAGAAAAAAGTTATTTTGTAGAATATTGCATTTTTTTAATTCAATTTAGTTTACGATAATAGTTTGGTTTAATCTTTATAAGGGTTTTGTAATATTTTGCGGTAAAATCAGGCTCAACGGAGTGTATAAAATTCAGCCAGCCGAAAATCCTGCTTATTGTTGCTTCAATTTCTTCATTTACAAACAATCTAAAGTGTTCTAATGAGCTGTCAAAACCTTCCTTTTTAAGCTTTACTCGGATATGTCTTCTATAGCCAAACTTAGTAATATAATAGATTTCAAGTCTTAGATTACGCTTGATTTGTTTGGAGATTCTGGCTCTATCGCTATCAAAAACGGTTAATCCCGTAACATACTGCAGTTGGCCTCGTTTCATCAGTTTTGTTTTGTCATGATTCAAAGAAAATCCATGTGAAGAAATTATCTTCTCAATAGCGTCCAATTCTATTTCATTATCATCAGTTGAAAAATAGAGATCATCTGCATATCGTGAATAGATAAGAGAATTACCGCAGAATTTAATGAGCTCTAAATCTAATTTTGAGGAAACAATATTTGCCAGGACCGGACTTGTGCTGAACCCTTGAACCAAAGAGCCTTCTATTGTAACAAATTCAGAAATGAATTCTGCTATGCTTTTTTGAAACCCTAATTCCGTCAGACCAGACACAATCATTTTTATTTTTATCGACTCGAAAAAATTCTTAATATCGACTGAAAGCACAAGCCGCTTTCCTAAATGCAGATTTGCGTTTGTTTTTATACTGCGGTTTTTGATGAACCCTTGCACGCAGTCCTTAGGAATATAAATCTCTCTCAGATAATTGTTCAATATCTTCAGACTGTTTTTGAATTCATCGGTCCATATCTTATGAACTTTTCTAAAGCCTGTTTTCTTTCCTTTTTTCTTGATTCTGGCAATAGTAACAGTAACTCCCGAGGGACTTAACTTTAGCTTGTCACCATTCGCAAGATCCAAAACATCAAACTCATTGCTGGTAGCGCGCTCAAGGAAAGCAACATCGCAGCGTAGGTAATTTGCCAAATCATTTATAGTCCTTAAATCAGAATGTTTCATATTTAAAAGTGGATGCCAGGATAAGACAGATACCAATGCATTATAATCGAATACGAAATCATATTCAAAAGTTTATCTGGCACCCGACTAATAATTATCTATTAAATTCTTTGATGTAATCTGTAAATTCGACGGTTTATTTCTTGATAAATATACATTATTATGCAACATCTTTACAATTCCTATTTTTGCTGAAACCCTTTTAAAATTCCCTTCCATGGTCGGATACATTTTATCGGGTGTGAAAATATGATCGAAAATAAAGTTCAGATAGTCGACTACTGCCAGGTTTTCCTCCTCTTTTCCCACAATCTTATATTCTATATCGTAAGCCTGATAATCCTTAAAAAAAGACTCAAGCACAGTTTTGAGTGATCTTTTCGAAAGCTGGATGGTTTCAAAAAAAAATATATTCTTCGCTTCCTTATTTGAAATGATCCTGTCATGAAGAAGTTTTTTTAATGAAATTTCAAAAAAATCAGATTCGTCTCCATCCTTCATCGCTTTTTTAAAAAACAGGCTGTCTTTTCTGGTAACAGCAAAGTACGCCCGATAATTGAGAAGTGGCAACATCTTATAAAATTCCGCCCGCAGATCCATACTGTTTGCAGTGGCATGAAAGCCCTTTTTCAGCAGCGATTCCCGAAGATCTTCAAAATACAAAGATTCTGTTATATTCTGTCTAAGTTTTTTGATGCTATCAGAAATTACATTCGGACTATCGGTCTGTATACATCCATGCATAAAAAAAGAGGCATTATTACTTATGCTTCCCGTTTCATCAATATAAAAATAGTTTATCTTTTCCATATCATTATTCTATGTGCTCGATTGGAGGCTCCACTGCTCCATATGCTCAAAACCTTTGCCGTTCCTATAATCACAGACAATTCCAATACTATAGCGTGCGCGGGTTAAGGCTACATATAATTTGCAGCGACTTATTGGTGCTAATTCAGAGTTTTCATCTTTTAGCCATTTAAGAATAGGATCTGTTGGATAAATCAAAATCCTGTCAAAGGAAAGGCCTTTCGATTCTCCAAAGTTCATAGCTGCATACTTCTCATTTGTTTTTGCTTTGATACTGTCACGCAGCTGCATTGCATCATATAACCTTAAATATTTTTCTGCTTCAGAAGGCTTTACTAGAAAAACGCCATCATGATCCGTAGATACTGTATTGCCAGAGGTTATCTGTGGAAGATCGGGAAACAATTTGTTTGATATTCCGCAAATCTTATTATTGCAGCGGTAATTTACAGTAAGCTTGCTTGTATCTGTTTCGACATTAATGGAATCGTCTTCAAAAAAATTGACTATCGCCGACTTTTTGAATTTATTGTTCTTTGCACCATTATTGGTTGAAAGGGTTGCCTGCCGTGGATCGCCTACCATAAGTATTTCTGAAGCAGATGCAAAAAGGAGCTTTAACAGCTCCAGGTCAAAACCTGCAAGATCTTGGACTTCATCTATAAATATATGTGGATATATCTTGGATAATCTGTCAAGGACAGCGCCAGATGATCTGTCATTCGCCCTAAGTACAAATTTTGCAATTTTGTCTGAAAAAATTTTCCCATCCTTTGAAAAATAATGTCTTTCAAATTCAGTTTCTTCGCTAAAGTAATATGGTATGCCTAATTTTGTCGTACCCTTCATTCCTGAACGCCCACTAATCAAAATAAGTCCTGTAACGCTGCCATCATACAATGCTCCCTGAAATGGCCGCACGCCATGCTGAAGCAAAAAGGAAAACCAAGTTTGAATTGTTACATTCGGCGGTATGCATTGATTAATTTCAATGATTTTTTTTCTGATCTCCTTTTCACTAGCCTGTGTAAAAGTTGTAATTAGAACTCTTTCATCCTTAATCTTAAGTGACTCATTTACTAAAAAGGTAGTTTTACCTGCACCGGCTGCGGCGATAATAAGCTTGTCTTTTTTCATTTATGAAATGGCTTTAAGGATATACTCGGGAAATTTCAGTTCTTCCTTCGTTTCAAATATTTTGAGCGCCACTTCTGTCTTATGGGCTTTCATATATTTATGCAATTCGTCATCTTCGGTATACGACGTCCCTAAAATTTTATTTATTTTCTCCTTTTTATTTTCCTTTAAAAGTTTCGGTTCCAAAGTATTATAATTGAAAGGCTTTTTTGCCTTTCCTATTACCAGTGTGCCAGCATCAATTATAGAGTCATAACAAATTGCTATATACGATTTTGCATTTGTGCCTAAATATTCGTCATATTTACTTTTGATTGCTTCAATATCACCATCGCTATCGGTCAAGACCGCAACAGGTTTCTGCAATTTTTCAGCAATCTGTAAAAATCTTAGGAATGCTGTACCAACAGAAATTACATCGATTCCATCTTGAATTGGCAATCTGCCATCATTTTTTACCATATATGCTTTTTGAACCACTAGTTCATCAGAATCGCCCTCCACTAGAATGGCTTTTTTACATAGTATTAGGCGCAGAGTATCATAACCTGCCAGATGATCAAAAAAAAGCTTTGCATCTGGTTTCAGATCTTTCAATTTAAGTGTGGCACACTGGTTCAAAAGAATCAGACTGTCCAAGCCAATTTTATTAGCCACAAAACTGCTGTGGGTTGAAATTAAGATTTGTTTTTTACCTGCGCTCTCTTTTATGCAGGAAATCAATTCATTTAATTTACTATGTGATAGATGATTCTCTGGTTCTTCAAGCAGAATAATATTTGCTTCTTTTGACTTTTTGTGTTCCAATGCAAGCTGTGTTTTTACCATGCATTGCTCTCCCTTGCCTATGTAGTGGAACGGAATCTCATCAAGATAAGTCATTAGGCTTGTTTCCCATGCATTTTTTGAAGAAAGGTCAACAGACAGCTTTACGTCCTTTTTTGAAATTTTTGACGAGTTTTTTATTTTAGCATTGATTGCCTGAATTGCGCTTTCTCCCATGAATACCTCCTGCATTTTTCTGTAAGCCTGAGTAATGTCTACAATTTCTTTATGATCCAGATTTTCACGGATGATACGCGAAATATAAATATCGGAACCATTTTGAAATCTTGTTAACGATAAAAAATAAAAATTTAAAATCAAGAAGCTTAATAGAGAAATAAACCAATTTTTAACTCCGGTCGAACAACAATCAATAAATATGGACTTAATACTTTTTCACCCAAAAAGCTAAGACAAATGCTGAAATTTTTTTGCTGTTTATTTATGAAATTTTTGCTGCAAAATTTAAAGAAGACTTATTTAACCAAATAAATTATCATTTTGTTAAAAAGTTCCGAAAATCAAATAGATTTATTTTAAAATCCCAGACACTAATTCATAGAGCCAAAGAAAGACAATTCTACCTTAACTATAACAATCTTTTCAAATCCTCCATAATATTTGTGGAATTGTATATTAGCTTACTGCCGTTAAACATTTTAGTTTTTAAAACTTTTATATCAATCCCCAACAGGACATCTAAACCAAATTCACAAAGCCACTGGAAGACAGACAACTACATATAATAAGCCAATTTCTTCAAATCATCCATAAAAAATGTTGAAATTTGTCCCGTCGAGGTCACTCTTAAAAAAAGTTAAAACGAAAGTTTTAGCTTTTTTTTTGGCTTTTCTCGAATATTTAACGGGTTATTACCTCTAATTTTATACGGTTTGTATGTATCGTTGAGTTGCCCCTACTTGATTCAAACCACTTCAAAAGCCTGTAAATACTATACTTGCATAAATTTCTTACCTTTATATTAACAATAATTTAAGTCTATGGAATCTGAAGAAGAAAATTAGATAAGAGAACTTAGACCCTCAAAAGGCACAAAAATGCTTAATGATGAAGGAATAAATCTTAGATTGGAAGAAGCTAAGAAATTTTAAGCTTTTTAAAATTCATGGCAAAAGTAGTATTAAAGAAGTTGTAAAATGAAAAAGAAGAAAATTAGAAAATGATACATCATTTCATCATTCCTTAAATCTTCCCCAAAAATATCTGTATTATTGATTATTACTCAATGGAAAGTTCAAATTGTTTTTTTTCTATCATTGCCACTATAAAAGAAAATACGATTTGAAAAACTATTTTTTATATTTTGTTTAATTCAGGACTTACTATTCTTAAATTTAATTCCTTTCTTTTTTGTAAACCAAGGTCTTATAATATCTATACAAATGATCATAAATAATAAGCTCATAAATCCTTTGTTTTGAAGAATATTGCCTATTGATCATCATATGTACATGATTTGATAAAAATACGCTTAAAGGAACCTCAGTTTTGTCAATTATTTTTAAAGAGATTTCCTTGACTTGATCCGATTTTTGATTAACGATGTAAAAAAGCTCTTGAAATATTTTGTGATCTGATATTCTCAAAAAAGATTCGAATTCAGCATAAAACAATCGATAATTTACATCCATTTCTTTTTTTTGTTTTTTACCGATTTCAAACTCTTTTTTAAATGCTGCTTGGAGATTATTCATTAAGGCCAGCTTATCAGTAACAGAAAGATTAAAGTCATTCAGAAAAGAATCAATAGCCAAAAAGCTAAAAAAAAGAGGCATTTCTTTTTTATCAAAAGAGTTTTTAACACCAAGGTAACTTAATATCATCGAACTATCTTTCCAAAAAAGAAATTCTGAAAACCCCATACTTTCTAAACCATATCTTTCAATTTCCCTTTGGTATGTATCCGTCTGTATTTTCCAAATTAGATGCTCGTCCATAAGTTCTTTAAAAACGGAATGAAAAGCATTAATAATTACAGATAAATCGTTAACATCATCAAGTAAGAAGCGTAGTCTTATATGATCCTCAGTATCTTTGTATCTCACAAAAAACCATTTTTGTATTTTTTTCTTTTTTTCTAAAGATATTATAATGGGGGAAAGTCTTTCTAATAAAATATGATCTGCTGTTTTAACACCAGTGTAAATTTTATAATATAGCCATTCACTGCCAAGACAAAAATTTCTTTGCATTTATTTTTCTTCTTTATGAAATGATACGATGATTTGGTTGGAGAAATCATTATTGTTTTGATTTTGCACAACTGTATTTTTTACAAATAAAAACTCTTCCAAAATTAATATATCATTAGTTTGAGCTGATCTTAAGAACATTTCTATTCCTGTTCTAGAATCTAAATCGAATAAAAGCGTATTATCAAAATTAACCCAATTTACGTATCTAGGCACATTTCTTTGATGCCTCCATTTCAAAAAATCTTGATGAAGATTTTTATCCTTTATTTTGAACAAGGCTGATAATTCATGTTTTTCTACCGTCCATCTGGCCTTTGACAAAATAATTTCTTTATATAATACTCGTGGAAAAAAAAAGTAGTGATGTTTTAAAATTCCCCAGTCAAACGAATAGATTGGCTTTAAATGTTGCCCTTGCAGATCGCAAAGAAAATGATAAATAGGGAGTGAATTTTTGGAAAAAACATGAGCATTTGACAAACAAGGAATCACTTCCTTATTGTATTTTTTCGAAGTCAGTTTTACGCTATCATTTTCGATGGAAACATACAGGTCTGTTAAATCTATGTTTTTGTATTCCTCCACACCAGACTTTGCCAAATAACTTATTTCATAATTTCTCAAAACAGGTCTTCTAAGTATATTTCCAGTTCTTGATTCAGGAATATGCGTAATCTCAGCCATTATCTTGTCTTGGTAATGACCTTCTTCTTTTTGAATTATTTCTTTGGTTAAATTATGTATGCTCGGACTTCCATTGCAAAATCTTCCTAATAATTTCGCAGCACTAATATTTCCAGAAGATTCAATTACAATCTTATCATTTGCTAAAACTTCTATTAGTACAGAACAAGTAGGTGGAGCCCAACTCAAATCATTATTGAAGCTATCAAAATCTTTCTCTTCAAGCACAATTTCCATATTGCCCTCTAAAATAGATTTTTGCAGTTTTCTTTGCAACACGTAATCATAAGAGGTCCAAATTTGATTTTCTTCTTTTGCTTTGAGCTTGTCTAAAGAAAGGAAATTGAGGATTTCATGGCTATCGTTCATATCATGCTTTTGAATATAACCAATGCCTATCTCAGTATCCAAAACCGCAGCTAATGGCATACTTTCATATTCATAACGCCCTATAAAAGCCTTCTTAAAATTCTCAAGATTTTGAGACTTCTCTTTGGGCTGAATACTATTAAGAAAGGAAATTGCTTGGGTTACCTTGTTGACAACATTTTTGCTTAAAGTATTCACAAGCGTACTTGAATACAAATCTGTTTGGAAAAGATACTTTTCATCAAATCCAATCCCCAAAGTGTCGATATCATTTTTGATTTTAAGATATTTTTTTTCTGATTGAGCCAGTGTTTTATCTAATAGTGAAACCTTTTTCTGAATTTTATTCAAGATTTGATATTCTATTTTACAGAATGGGCTCTTTTTTACAACAGACAAAATTCTTTCCCAATCATTATTTCCAGTCACGGTCGCATCGAGTTCACTGACCAGAAATTGAAACTCTATAAGTTTTAAAACAAATTTTTTTGCTTCAAACTTCTCACCTTCATTACATGCAAGCATCTTCGACAAATCATCAATTGTTATTCCTCCTTTGGCAAAATTCAGAAGATCCGTCAATGTCTCAGATTTCCGTAATGCTGCGATGCTGTGTTCTCTTTTTTTCTCGATATTTTTGTATTCTATATAACGATAAAAATCTCCAATTTTATAAATACTATTATTAGGGTAGTATTGCAAATATGGCATGATTTCTTTTTTATCCGATATTTGTTGCAGTAATTTTATCCAAAATTGCATATCGAATTGTGTATATCTTTTAAATTTATCAGGATTTTCAATAACAATACTTGTATCGCTTCTTATGTATCCAACTGAACAACCTGAAAAAAGACCAAAAGGTGTACATCGAGAAGACATTCTAGCCAAGTATTTCAAAAATGAGAATTCTAATCTTTGATTTTTTTCAGATATTGTCTCTATAGAAGCCTTAGCCCATTTATCTAATTCTTTTACCAATATAGGAGAAGCCAAATAAATGGCCTCTCTAATTAAAGGATCTTGATAAAGTTTTTTAGCTTTTTCTAAAGAATAATTCTCAACGGTGTCTAAATACAAAGACAAAGGAAACAATGGAGTTCTCAACACGTAAGCATCAAAAGAGATGAGCTTAAAATTTTTAGCCATTATATTTTCTTATACATTTTTTCTGCTAATTTCATCGCATTGTAAAGATTTAAGACTTTTCCAGATTTTGACAGTTGAGAAAAAGGCGCTGTTTTGTCTTTTGAGCCTGGAATCACAACTTCAATATCATAGGCAGTTCCTGAGTCCATAATAATTTTTTTTACCATAGAGGCAGTAAATCTGGGATAAAATGACCAGATAAGTGCTGCTGTTCCTGATACCATAGGAGCCGCTAACGAAGTTCCTGAATCAAATTTATAAATATTACCGGCGGCAGTAGTATAAATCTCTTCTCCAGGAGCAAATAGATCTACATTCTCTTTTCCAAAATTAGAAAAACGAGAAACAAAAGTTTTGTCATATCGTGTTGATATTGACCCTACATTAATAAAATTATTACAAATCTCTTTAGTTTCTTTGAAATTGACGTCACTAGGATAAATAGGATTCTCATCAATATTAACGCCTTCATTTCCGGCCGCGTGCACAAGTAACACATTGTGTTTTTCAGCATATTTAAAGGCTTCAGAGACCCAATTCTGCTTTAAGGAAAATTCCTTGGCAAAAGACATATTTATTACTTTAGCACCGTTATCAACCGCATAATATATAGCCATAGCAATATCTTTATCATGTTCATCGCCAGAATAAGAAATCGTGAGTGGCATTATTTTGACATTTTCAGCAATTCCTTGAATTCCAATATTATTATTTCTTTCGGCGCTAATGATTCCAGATACTTTTGTACTGTGATCTTGAAAAGATCTATGTCCTTCCTTAGAAATGCTTATGTATTTACTACCATATCCTTTTTCTAGAATATTGGGATTATCTCCAATAAATTTTCTCTCATCAAAATTTATATTCAAGTTTTTATTCACAATTGAATCTACTTGTATTTCAGATTCGATGACATCAGCAAGTCTTTTCTCATTAAGATCAAGCCTAAGCATCATGAAACCAATCATAGCACCTAGGTCTCTATCACCATCTTCTCTTCGTTGACGAAAAGTTTTGTCATTGATCTTGTGAATTTTATACATGCTGTCTAATTGTTCGTAGGTATAATCTTCTTTAGGGAAATAAGGTTTTAAACTGTCTTTGGCTATAGGAAAAACTGCAACACTGTATTTAAGAGATTTGAGTTTGTTTTCATAATATTTTTTGCTTTCGTCTAGTTTTGCTCTTGCTCTCAAATACTCTTTACAATCTGATGACTCATCTTCGGTAATCTGAATATCCTTTTTATTCTCAAACTTGCCGTGGAATTCCCTTACTAATCTTACATATTCAAAATTACCCCAAACAACATAGCTGTCTTTTTTTGCTGTAAAATTCCAACCATGGATATCGTCAATGTACCCATTTTGATCATCATCAATATTATTATCAGCAATCTCTTTTGAGTTTGTCCAAATTTTATCGTGAAGATCTTCATGATTTTTGTCAATTTGAGTATCAATTACTGCGACAATGACATCTTGCTTAGCTTTCGTTCTATTTTGGCTATACCACCTCTCTAAAGAAATACCTGGTATCCTGTTTCTTTCGAAATCTTTCTGATACCATGACAGTTTTGGATCTCCTGTTTCAGGATTAATAAATTCTTTTGAAGATTTACAACTACAAAAAACAAGAAAACCAAAACAAATCAGATATTTTTTTTTCATTATATATTATTGATTATCAACACCGCCGCAAGCAGCGCTTTTAGCGTTACAATTACTACTTGTTGCTGTACCCGTGGAAGGATCATCATTCCCTCCTCCACCAACAATCAAACGCATATTATTTAATTCTGCAAAAGTCATTTTTTCTAAATCGAATTTTTTAGTTTCCTTTTCCGTTTTTTTTGTTTTCTTGATTTTCATAATGTTTTTTTAGGTGAAGTGCAAATATAGATTTTGTTCCATACCATAATATCTTACACCGCTTGCTATTTCTCGAAATTCCTGAATTTCGGCATTCAAAAAAAGAATAAAAACTGAATTACAACACTTTATAGATTAGGAAATTTATCTAATTCTTTTATAAAATACGCCGGCTTAATACCTGATTTTTTATAAAATGCATTGGAAAATGATTCTGCATTGTTAAAACCAAATTCGCTTGCTAATGCCTGAATAGTATATTTCCGCAATTTGTTATCATTTTTTAAAGATCCTAGTGCATATTCGATTCTCAGATCATTAATATATTGTATAAACGATTTTTCCTTATAAGCGTTTACTACTTTAGAGATATATTTACTGTTAGTTTCAAAATTAGCCGATAAAGACTGGATCGTAATATTTGAAGACAAGTAACCTTTAGTAGTTTCAAAATGATCTAGTTTTTCTAAAATTTGTTTAACTAACTCCGCATTTATGCCTAAATTGTCTATTCCAGCTTTTTCATCTTTAGAAGGTTTAGTACTTTCATCACCAACTATCTTTTTATCAGTAGCTGATTTATTATGCATAATTTTTTCAAACTGGGAATATTGTTTCTTTTTTATTTGTCGCTGATAAAAACCAAAACTTGTCGAGAAAACAACTAATGCAACCAATAAGCCAATTTCCCAATATGATGTTGTTTTATCATTTTTAAGAACTTTTATCAAGTTTTCCTTTTCTAAAAGCAAATTAGGCATATCATATTCCTTTTGAAGTTTTTTGCTAAGATTTTTGTAGTCAGTTTGCAAAACGCTATCAATAAACATATATCTAGTTAAATATTTTAGCTGATTTTCTTTATCATTTTTATTTTTAAAATAGGAAATCAAAAACAAGTATCCACTAGTAAACTCAGGAGTAATTTTTTTTGTTTTAATATAAATCGAATCTACTTTCATAAAATTTTCAACAGCCAAATTCTTTTTTTCCAACCCATCATATGCTTTACCTAAATAATAATATGAAGCTAAAGTATTCGCAGAATCCTTATCTGAAATTATTCTAGGCAATGCTTTATTTATACTGTCTATTGCAGTATAATATATTTTTTTTTCTACCAAATTCGCCCCTTCATTCAATACAAAAAGTGCATTATATCTGTAATCTTTAGTTGATTTTGATTCCTTATATCCCAACTTATTAAAGTATGTCGCCGAATCCAATTGTTTTAATGTCTTATATGCATCTGCTAGTCCAAACAAAACATCCTGGTAGGCATAGGAATATTTAGAACTTCTCACGTCCTTTTCTTTGTAATAATTAAAACATTCTCTGTATAATTTCAGTGCTTCGTTTACCTCTCCCAATTGTTCAGATCGCAAAACTGCTATCGAATATTTAACGTCATAATAAAAATCAATATTATTTTTCTTTGCAGTCCTTTCTGCAAGCAAGAAATTATCTATTGCTTCCTTATACTTCGACTGATATATCAGTTCATACGCTTTTCTAGAAAAAGCGTATGCCGGGTACTTTATATCATTTAGGTCTTTAGAATAATGAATTGTGCTATCTAGATAACGAATCGCCTTTTCTCCATTTGAAAGCAGCGAAAGCAAATACCAGCCTCTTGCCTTCTCTAGTGGAATATTTTCCTTATTTGCTTTCGCCAAATAAGCATTCGCATAAATCAGCTGAGCTCGTTCATTCTTCCAATTATTATTATAAAGTGCTTTTAATTTCTCGAATGACATCTCTCCAGTTTCAATCTTATGAGCCTGGGCAGATAAAAAGCAAGAAAACAAAATTAAAACTACTTGTCTAAAAAATTTAAAATGGGGCATATTTTATATTAATTTCTGACAAAAATAAAATTTCTTTTAAAAAATTAAGACTAAAATTCCCAAAAAATCGCTCCGCGATAACGCGTTAAAAATCAGAACTTAACGAAGAATAGATTCTAAAATTCCTGAATTTCTTATCTAAATTCCTGAATTCCGATACATTGTATTTGCAGTATAAATAAAGTCCTCCTAGTTTTGGCAGTGTGAAAACTGCATACTTTGACACCAAATATTTTTCACTCCATCAATTATTTGTTTTGTTCGACAGCCTTAAACATTAGGATCATTAATAAGCTACGACTAAGATTCTTAATTTGAAGCAATAGCAAAGCAAAATTTGATAATTTTTGGAATGTCTTTTCAATTTTACTGAATACATTAATGGCAAGGCCAAAAGCGGATAAAATCAAAATAGAATTTGAAAGAATAAGGAATTTATAAGAAAAGAGTGCAGATTTATTTTTTTGAGTATTTCGCAGTGCGCAGTGCGAAAGAAAGAAATCTAAATATGGGTTGCAACCAAGCCGAGTCAGCACGGTACCTTTATGCTGCTTTTATTAACTTTTAATTGTTAAAATAATGTTTAAGAACAAATTTAAGATGTTAGTCCAAAATAAGGATTTTTCTTCCAATGCATTTGAGGTTTTGAATGACAAAGAAACATCAAAATTAACTGGAGGCTGCAGATCGTTAACAGGTTGCGGAGTTTTTAGCGGAACCTGTGGTGAGCTAAGAACATGTCAACGTTTTGATGAAGTTGAAATGGATTCTTAATATAATCCTAAAATAAATTTTCAGTACAGTAAAATAATTTTGCTGTACTGAACAACAAATTAAAATATGCTCAAGAAAAAAATATAACGTTTGTAAAAAGCAAAAATACTGCATTAAACTTCGAGGTTATATCAAAAAAAAATACATTGAGGCTAATTGGTAGTTTTGGAAAATTATCAAGTACTGAGATTTTTAAAGGAATTTGTGAAATTAATTATTCATAATTATGGTTTATTTTATCTTAAAGATTTAAAACATTAGAAAGTACAGTGTTTACAGATAATTAACTTTTAACAAATTAATTACAAATAATCAGAAAGTACAAATTGAGAACAAAATTATAAAATTCGAAATAAATCAATTCAAATAGAAATCATAAAACAGCTCCAAGAATGTTGAGAACCTATTTTATATCCTTTTTTTTACTTCTTTCATTACCTAATAAATTATTTTCACAAATAGAAATAAAGGGGCAGGTTAGGCAAATTGAGAAAAACCTAAATTTTTTAGAAATACAGCTAACAAACAAAGACTCTACAGTCGTGCAAAGTGCATTAACTGATGCCGAGGGAAAATTTTCAATAATAACAGAGAGTGGCAAGTACCAATTATTAATTAAACAAATTGGGACTATTTTATATCAAAAAAGTTTTGAATTTCAAGATAATCAGGATTTGGGAATAATTGAAATAGATAACTCGAAGCAACTTAAAGAGGTGGTGGTTAACTCAAAAAAGAAACTTATAGAAAGAAAAGTTGATCGTTTAGTTTTTAATGTTGAGAATAGTATTTCTGCTTCAACAGGTGGAGATGCAATTAATGCTTTAAAAGCTGCTCCTGGGATAAATATTCAAAATGATAAAATAAGTATGATTGGCAAAAGCAGTCTATCGATAATGATTGATGATCGATTTGTACAGCTTTCCGGAGAGGATCTAACTAATTATTTGCGAACAATAAAATCAGAGGAAATTAAGTCTATTGAAGTAATTACAAATCCGCCTTCAAAATATGATGCTGAAGGAAATAGCGGAATTATAAATATAAAATTAAAAAAAGTTAAATCGGACTCCTGGAATGCAAGTTTTCGGTCGACATATATCCAATCCACTTATTCATCAGGTTCCATAGGAGGTTCATTTGCTTATCAAAAAAATAATATAGCACTTAATTCTAATCTAAATTATTCAAACGGTTCTAATCGGATATTAGAAACTCAAAGAATTGATTACGTAACAGAGAATTGGAATAGTACTGATAAATTACGTAGTTACAACAAGATTTTTGGAGGTAAATTTTCAATTGATTACAAAATAAATGAGAATTTTTCTATTGGATTTCAGTATACTGGAGGAATCAGCAATCCAACTGTGAAGCAAAACAATTTAGCAACCCTTTCTGATTCTGAGACAGAAATCACAAATCAAAACATTCAAACAAAACTATTTGAAAAAAAAGACAATAATTATAACACGTTAAATTTTTATGCAAAATATAAAATTAATCCCGATGGACACTTATTATCGTTAGACATAGATTATTTTGATTATAATAAAAAAAATGATTTAGCATTCATCACTGATGATTATGATTTGATTAATGATTCAAATGTAATTGTCTCGAAGAGAAATTTAGGGGACCAAGACTTAAAAAATTTTTCTGCAAAAGTAGATGTGATAAATCCGTCAACTTGGGCTAAGATTGACTATGGAGCTAAAATATCATTTGTCCAGAATAATAGCGACCTTGATTATTATGACCTTAATCTAGAGCAAAATATACCTAAAAATTTAATAAGCAATTTATTTCAATACAAAGAAAATAATCAGTCCGTATACTTTTCAGGAGCTAAAAAAATCGGAAATAATAAATGGGAAATTCAGATTGGGCTAAGATATGAAATGACCCAAACTAACGGTTACTCCAGTACTCTGAATAAAGAAACCGACCAAAAATATTCAAAACTTTTTCCAACATCGTACATAACATTCACTCCAAATGATAACCATTCATTTTCAGTTAATTATGGAAAAAGAATTAATAGGCCTAGATACTCCATGCTGAATCCATTTCGGGAATATAATAATGCATATTCCTATATTGAAGGCAATCCCTTTTTACAACCTAGTATAACCCATAATGTCAGTTTTGGCTATATTTTAAAAAACAATTTTAGTTCATCTCTATATTACTCCTTGGAAAAAAATGGCTTTTCTTTAATAACTTTTATAGAAAATGGAAATATAAATCAAATTACAACAAACTTAAATTATTTCGATTCTCAAAATATCGGAATAAATGAAAGTTATGTTTTTAATGAGTTTAAGTTCTGGGAAAGCTTTAACTCTTTATTTCTATACTACAGCAAAACAAAATCTGATCATGTTAGTGTGGAAAGTCCGACAGAAGGTCTGGGAAGCAGTATATCGAGTAATAACTCGTTTATACTAAACAAATCCAAAACCATTTTAATGAATTTGGACATAATGTATTCTTTTCCCAGTACTTCTTTAAATACAAGAAATCAAAGTGTTTTTAATACTGATTTTGGCTTCAAGTATTTATTGCTGAAAAAGCAATTGGTTATGAATTTTCTTGTGTCAGATGTTTTTAAAAGTAATATGCAAAAATGGTCACAAAAAATCAACGATATAAATTCATACAATACAAATTATGAAGATGCACGCCGTTTTTCTATTTCAGTCTCTTATAAATTTGGTAATAACAAATTGAAAATCAAAGAAAATAAAGCAGGTAATGGCGAAGAAAGAGCCAGAGCAGCAGGAAACTAGATTTTGATTTATCATTTTGAGTATTTCGTATTGCGCAGTTCGAAAGAAAGAAATACTAAATAGGGTTGCAACCACACCGAGTCAGCACGGTGTTTTATATGCTGCATTTTTTAATTCTTAATTTTTTATAACAATGTTTAAAAATAAATTTAAAGCGTTAGTTCAAAATATAGAACTTTCTTCAACTTCTTTTGAAGTTTTGAATGATACAGAGACATCTAAACTTACAGGCGGATGCAGATCATTAAGTTCATGTGGTGCATTCAGTGGAACATGTGGAGAACTAAGAACCTGTTCTAGATTCACCGAGGTTGAGGTGGATTCATAATATTTTAAAAAAAATTAACAGACAGTAAAACCAAAATATTGGTTTTACTGTACTTAATATACAATTATAATATGTTCAAGAAAAAATTTATTGAATTTGCTAAAAGCAAAAACAGTGTAACTAGCTTCGAGATTGTATCTGAAAAACAGGCTTCAAAATTAATTGGAGGATGTGGTAAACTATCAAGTTGTGGTGTTTTTAAAGGAAACTGTGATCAGCTAACTATTGGGGATTGCGGTTCATTCTATCCTACAATAGACTAGACTTATCAGGATATAATTAACCGAAAACTTAACAAAACTAAAGTATGAAATTTTCAAAATACCATTTGTCTACTGATGAATTGAGTGAAGTAGACATGCCTAATAAACGAATTATTTTCTCAACTCGGACTGCCACTTCTATTTTAATTGAAGAGAATATATATCAATTTGCTATTAACAACGAATTTGATAAAGTTGATAACGAAATATACAAAACGTTAGTCGAAAAAGAGTTTATTGTCAATACTGAAGAAGATGAATACCAGTACATTATGTCCAAAAACGCAGAAGTAAGAGATACTGTAAACTTCTTAGCAATGACTATTCAGCCATCTGCTAACTGCCAATTGGGCTGTCACTATTGTGGTCAGACTCATACTAAAGACTATGCAAAGGAAGATGTTATCGACAAATATCTTGAAAGAATCGAGTTTTTATTAAATGGAAAGGATATTTACAATGGACTAGCCATTACTTGGTATGGCGGTGAACCTCTAACGGGCTATTCATCAATAAAAAAAGCATCAAAAAGAATGATTGCTTTGTGTAAAGAAAAAGGCTTTACATATATTTCAGATATGATTACTAATGGTTTAAGTTTAAAGCCTAAATTATTTGAAGAACTAGTTAAAGAGTGTGGAATTACTGACTATCAGATAACTATTGATGGAACTGCAGAGAGTCATGATACACGAAGAATTACTAAGGCCGGAGACCCAACATTCGATATTATAATGAAAAATATTGCAGATGTTACTCAAACAGCAACTTACAAAGATTATGGATGCAATATATCTATACGAGTAAATATCGACAAGACAAATTACCAATATGTGGAGCCTCTAATAGATTACATTAAAGAAATGAATTTGCAGGATAAAGTTTCGATGTATTTTGCAACAATTGTTGATTTCGGAGGTAATGATGCAGGAAAAGAAAGTTTAACAAAAGATTTTTTTGCACAAAAAGAAATCGAATGGCTATTCAGATGTTATGAGCATAATATAAGAGTCAATATTTTGCCTAAAAGAAGCTACTCGGTTTGTATGGTTGAACAGAAAGATAGTGAAGTTTGGGATGCTTTTGGAAACATATATGCCTGTTGGGAGTTCCCTTATTCTGAAACTTATGGCAAAGGAGATAGTTTGATTGGAAATCTTTTTGAATCCAAAGAAACTTATAATATGAATGCAACGCTCCGGGATTGGAGTACTGTGGTAGACTCAGGAACAACTTGGTGCAAATCGTGTTTGCATTTGCCAGTCTGTGGAGGTGGTTGCCCAAAATCTTGGCATGAAGGAACTCCCGCCTGTCCGCCTTTTAAATCAAATTTTAAAGACAAACTGCTTTTGGATTATTATATCAGACAAAAAAAAGAAGAAATTGCAAAAAATTAAAATGACATATCAATTAGACGAGATGGATTGTGGTCCATCTTGTTTGGTTATGATTGCTAAATATTACGGAAAAGAATTTAGCCTGTCTTTTTTTAGAGAAAGTTCTTTTATAACCAAAAATGGCGTAAGTCTTTTGGGGATTTCGCAGGCCGCCCAAACGATAGGCTTTGAGACAATATCTGCGAAATTAACACTTGATAAACTTAAGGAAAAAGAAGTCGAACTGCCTTGCATACTTCACTGGAATCAAGCACACTTTTTAGTCTTATACAAAATTAAAAAGAGTAGATTGCTTAAAAAAACATATTATTACTTAGCAGACCCAGCCCATGGTTTCATTAAAATAGATGAAGAAGATTTCTGCAAGGGATGGATTGCTAGCTCAATGAAGGGCATTGCTTTATATTTAACTCCCGGTAATTCTTTTTTTAAACAGAAAGAAATAAAAGAACAGAATAATTTTTCTTATCTCTTAAATTACATAAAGCCATTTAAATGGCAAATGACAAAAATTTTTGCAACTCTATTTTTAGGAAGTTTGCTGACTCTGGCCTTCCCTTTTTTAACTGAAAATTTGGTTGATAAAGGCATAAAAGCTAAAAATATAAATCTTGTTACATTAATTCTTTTAGCTCAGCTTTTTCTTTTCTTTGGGCAAACAATAGTAGAGATTATAAGAAATAGAATTCTGCTTTATGTTGGATCAAAAATCAATATAAACATCATTGCTGATTTTTTTGGGAAATTAATGAGCATGCCTTTAAAATATTTCGATGCTAAAAGAATTGGTGATTTGACGCAAAGGATCCAAGATCATAAAAGAATCGAAAATTTTTTAACTTCCCAAAGTGTTCAGATTCTTTTTTCTTTAATAAATTTTTCTGTTTTTTTTGCAGTTCTTGCATATTATAAGTGGTCATTATTGTTAGTATACACGTGTATAACACTCTTGTCTATTTTATGGGTTTTATATTTTCAAAGACAAAGAAAAATACTTGATTATAACAGGTTTGACTTACTAGCAGATAATCAAAGTACCACTTATGAACTTGTAACGGGAATGCAGGAGATAAAACTGAATAACTTTGAAGAATACAAAAAAAATCAATGGAAAGAATTACAGGAAAAGCTTTTAAAGATTAACGTCAAAGTTCTTAATTTAGACCAATTTCAACTTTCCGGATATGATTTTTTAAACAGTTTAAAAAATATTGTTGTCACATTTATAGTTGCTCAAAATGTAATTGATAACAATCTTACTTTAGGCAGCATGCTAAGTGTATCTTATATTATTGGTGAAATGAATTCTCCAATAAATCAATTGATAACTTTTTTTCGTTCACTGCAAGACGCTAAATTGAGTTTTTCAAGATTAAACGAAATTCATAATTTCAAAGTTAATGAAAATCAAATACCATATTTGTCTACTAAAAAATACATGATCAATGATAAAATAGATGGAATTTTACTTAATGATATTAGTTTTCAGTATGAAGGCCCAAAATCTGAATATGTATTGCAAAAGATTAACCATTTTATTCCAGCAAATAAAATTACTGCAATCGTTGGTTCAAGCGGAAGTGGTAAAACAACTCTTTTAAAAATTTTATTGAAGCATTATGATGTAACGGAGGGAGAGATTTTTGTAAATGGAAAAAATTTGAAAGACACTAAACTTGAAGAATGGAGAAATGAATACGGAGTTGTTATGCAAGACGGATTCATTTTTTCAGAAACTATAGAAAGGAATATTGCTACCTCTGATGTAGAAATTGATAGTGAAAAGTTAGAAAATGCCATCAAAATAGCAAATCTGTCCGACTTTATCAATAGTCTTCCTCTGGGATTAAAAACTAAAATAGGTTCTTCAGGAAGTGGGATTTCCGGAGGTCAAAAACAAAGAATTCTGATTGCTAGAGCTGTTTATAGAAATCCAAAATATTTATTTTTTGATGAAGCCACAAGCAGTTTGGATGCCGAGAATGAAAGAATAATAATGGAAAATTTAAATGTTTTTTTTGAGGATAAAACTGTTTTAATTGTAGCACATAGATTGAGTACCGTTAAAAATGCAGATCAAATTATTGTTTTAAAAAACGGTAAAATTATAGAAATAGGCACTCACAAAGAATTAGTAAATAAAAAAGCAGATTATTTTAATTTAGTAAAAAATCAACTCGAGTTAGGTATCTAATATGCTTAAATATTTTTGGACGGATTGCAAATTAGCTAATTTGATCATCTAATTTTAACGTCAATAGTCTCATAAGCATAATTTAATTTTACTAAAAGCTGATTTGCATTCTTCATTTAAATATCAAATTATATATCATAAGATATTGTAATAAAAAATCTACAAAATTTAACATTTTCTAATATTAAACACCTACGATGCATACAAATCGCTTTAAAACAGACAAATAAATTAATTTCACATTTAATATTTGCAAGGAGTTTTCCAAATATTAGGAACAGATATAATTCCCACTACATTGATACCATATTTCTATCAATTAGATTTGATTTTATTAACTTTGCATCATGGAAGAAAAAACAGTTCGCAGTGTTTCTGAGTTTAATAATGAGCTTAAGCTAAAAGGTTTCAAAGCTTTTCAAATAGAAGATGACAGTAATGCGACCCGTATTTACAGCAGAAAAGATTTCTTTAAAATATGTCTGACTACGGGACACAGTAAAATTCATTATGCTGACAAAAGTTTTGATCAGCAGGGAACTATATTGTTTTTTGGGAATCCGCATATACCCTATTCATGGGAAACAATTTCTACAACATACACCGGTTACACGATTTTATTTTCTGAGGAATTTTTAAAACAGTCCGAACGTTCCGAAAGTCTTCATCAATCGCCTTTTTTTAAAATTGGAGGAACACCTGTTCTCCGCATTTCAGAAGAACAGAGATTGTTTCTTAATACTCTTTTTCAAAAAATGATTGAAGAACAAAAAAGCGATTATACCTATAAAGATGAACTCATACGCAGTTACATACATTTAATCATCCATGAATCTTTGAAATTGCAACCTTCTGAAAATAATAATGAAGGCAGAAACGGGACATCAAGAATTGCTTCTGTATTTCTTGAACTTTTAGAAAGACAATTCCCTATAGAAAGTGCTGACAGTCCGCTTCGTATGACAACAGCGAAAGATTATGCACAAAACTTAAACATTCATGTGAACTATTTAAACCGAGCGGTTAAAGAAATCACTGGCAAATCAACCACGTCACACATAACAGAAAGAATTGCGACAGAAGCAAAAGCACTTTTGCAGCATACAGACTGGAATATTGCAGAAATTGCATATGCACTCGGGTTTGAGTACCCAACCTATTTTAACAACTTTTTTAAAAAACATACAGGAACTAATCCAAAATCACATAGAAAAATCGAGGTTTGATATTCTTATTTTTTGGTTTGATATTCTTTAACGGCGCCTGATGATGCCGTTTTAATTTTGTAGCTGTAATCTAAAACACTTCAAACAGATGAAAATAACAGCATTAGCAGCTATGTCTCTTTTAGTTATCGGACAAGCTTTTTCACAAAACAAAGAATCAATTCAAAATAAAAAGAAAATGAATACGACAGAAGAACATTATACATTTAAATTAAGCGATAAAGTAACCCGACAAAAAGTAACTTTTAAGAATCGTTACGGAATTACTCTTTCAGGCGATCTTTATCTTCCAAAAAACTCAGACCAAACATTGCTTGCTGCAATAGCAATTAGCGGTCCTTTTGGGGCAGTTAAAGAACAATCATCTGGTTTATATGCCAATCAAATGGCAGAACGCGGATTTGCTGCATTGGCTTTTGATCCGTCTTACACTGGAGAAAGCAGTGGTGAACCTCGTAATGTAGCTTCTCCCGATATAAATACAGAAGATTTTAGCGCTGCAGTTGACTTTTTAGGTCTTCAAAAAAACATCAACAGAGAAAATATTGGAATTATAGGCATCTGCGGATTTGGAGGTTTTGCTTTAAATGCTTCTGCAGCTGACAAACGCATTAAAGCCGTTGCAACAACAAGTATGTACGATATGACTAGAGTAATGTCTAAAGGTTATAATGATATCGTAACTGCCGAACAGCGCTCAAAAAACTTAGAACAATTAGGACAACAGCGTTGGAAAGATGCACAAAACGGCACTTATGCTCCATCTGCAAATAATCTTCCTCAAAAACTAACTGGCAGCGAACCTCAATTTGTGAAAGAGTATTTTGATTATTATAAAACACCAAGAGGTTTTCATGTTCGCTCAATCAATTCTAATGCATCTTGGACAGCAACTATGCCTATTTCTTTTATGAATATGCCCATTCTGTCTAACATTAAAGAAATCAGCCCAAGACCTATAATGATTATCGCGGGAGAAAATGCACATTCGAGATATTTTAGCGAGGACGCTTTTAAAGCAGCAGCCGAACCTAAAGAATTAAAGATTATACCAAATGCCGTACATGTCGATTTATACGACAAATTGGATAAAATTCCGTTTGAAAAACTGCAGTCTTTCTTTCTAGATAATTTAAAATAATTTTTGATTCATGAATTCAAACGAAATTACAGAAGATATTTTTGAGCGACTTCTAAAAGGCGAAACAATAACGCCAAAAGATCCGCAAGCTCAACGTCTTCAGGAATCTTCTTATGCGACAAAACAGCTGCTGGTGAAGATGAACAACTCTAGTGATCCTTCTGAAATCAGAGCTATATTAAGTGAGATTACAGGAAGTATTATTCACGAAAGCACTTCTGTTTTTACGCCTTCTTACATTAATTACGGAAAAAACATCAAAATAGGAAAAAACGTTTTTATCAATTTCAATTGTACTCTTTTGGATTTGGGAGGAATCATTATTGAAGACAATGTTTTAATAGCGCCAAACGTAAGTCTGCTGTCAGAAGCACATCCTTTAGAACCTGAAAATAGACAGTCACTTCTACCCGGCCTTGTTCACATCAAGAAAAATGCATGGATTGGAGCAAATGCAACCATTCTTCCAGGTGTTACAATTGGAAAAAATTCTATTGTAGCTTCCGGTGCAGTCGTTACAAAAAATGTTTCTGATAATACCATCGTTGGTGGGATACCTGCAAAGACTATTAAAACTCTTTAATCAAACAAAATCAGTAAGTTATAGTAAAAGAGAAAATAAATGAAAAAATTAATCATTATATTCACAGTACTTTTAACTGCATGTAATTCTAAAAAAATAGTATGAGTTCAACAGAAATATTTCCAAAAGGAGAACCGCTACCTAAAGATTGGTTTATAGGCAATGCTTTTTTAAAGCCTTTAATTGCGAGAGATAAAAACAACGAATTCTCAGCAGGCAGCGTAACTTTCGAACCTGGCGCGAGAACAAACTGGCATACACATCCAAAAGGTCAGGTTTTATTGGTCATTGAAGGCAAAGGACTTTATCAAGAAAGGGGCAAACCTGCTCAGATAATTCAAAAAGGTGACGTTGTGAATATTCCCGAAAGTGTAGAACATTGGCATGGTGCCAGTTCAGAAACTAAAATGGTTCATGTTGCGATCACAAATTTTAAAGAAGATACTCAAGTTACTTGGCTTACTCCAGTTACTGATGAAGAGTACGATTCAGCAACCAGGGAATAATTTAATTCATAGAGCCAAAGAAAGACAATACTGCCTTACGTAAAACATTCTTTTAAAATCCTCCATAAATTTTGTAAATTTAGATATCAGTTTAATGCACTGAATCACTTGAGTTTTTATAATTTTTGCATCAATCCCCAACAAGACATCTAAACCAAATTTACATAGCCAATGGAAGACAGACACTACATATAGAAAGCCAATTTCTTCAAATCATCCAAAAATGATTTTGTAATTTGTCCTGTCCCTCACTTAAGGAGACAACTAGTAAATAGTTGTCTCTTTTTTTATACACAAATATGTAGATTTTTCAAGCCTTTACGTCCTAATATTTTAAGGTTCAATTTTTTCACAAGAAATTCTTAGTCTGTTTGAAATAAACAGTTTTAAAGTGGCGCTATTAGAGAATTAATCGAAGCTGAACGATGGTTCGAAGTCCCGTTAAGGATATAGGATTTTTTTTCTTCTTGATTTATCGTAATTTTCGATACTAAATAAACAATATACAATATTAGATAAATTTCCGAAAAAATAGATACGCCCTTTCCCTATTAGCCCCGATAGCAGTGAAAATCCTTTTGTGCTGGTGTTCGGTGCAAAAGATTGCTTCGCCAGTTCGCTGCGCTCGGGTGGAACGTATAGCGGAAAGAGCTCCAAAAAAATAATATCATATAAAATTGACCCGGGATACTATAGACCGGGTTTTAGACAGCCCGAAGTTTTATAAAGTTCCCTAAACTGCCTGAAACTAAATTAGCCAAATCAATTATATGAGCGCGCAAGATCAAACACGCAGACTAAAAAGCAATCCTTTAACCCTTTCCGACATTCTTTTCCGAAACAAAAAATAAATTTCTCACCGGCCCCAATAAGGCTTTTGCCCAGTGCAGAAGAAAGACTTTTTTCAGCAGCAGCACAAAAGCGTTAAAAGAATTTGGTTTCTGCACATAAAGGTCTGCCCCTTTAGCAAAGGCATCTTCAATATCGGCAGGATGATCCCAGGTGGAGAGCATAACGGTGGGAATGCCACGAAGATCATCGTCTTTCTTTATTTCTTCCAGCGCCTTTTTGCCTCCTTTAACGGGCATATTGACATCTATAAAAATAATATCGGGATCGCTCTGGGATTCATCCCTGAGCGTATCGAGGAGCTCCTGCCCATTTTCAACGGTCGTTACCTCAGAAGCAATCTGCGCTTCATCCAGGGCATCGATGAATAATTCCTGGTCTTCGGTATCATCCTCGGCCAGCAGAATTTTTACCGGCTTTTTTTCTTTTGGCCTTTCAGCATCCGGATTCTCAGCACTTATCATATCAAGCGGTTTTATAATTTCCAAATGTACTAAAAATGCCCAAATGAAATTATATGCTGCAAAATTAATGCTCCCATGATCTCATTTTACAAATCCTTTTAAATTGAAGAATATTAAAAAATAAGGCTATACCAGTACAATAACCCTGCTGTAAAATAGTCCCGTGTCATCCCATGTTGTCCGTCACATCCTTAAATTAGTTTTTTAAGCATTCCCTCAAATATAAAACCATGGAATGGCAGGACAGCATACCAGTACAGCCTGCCCATAATCCCGCACGGTTTAAAAGTGGCCGCCTGATATAAGGTATTGTTGATTATTTTAAATTCCAGCCAGGCTTCGCCCGGAAGTTTCATCTCGGCATATAAAACCAGTTTGCCTTGCTTCTTATCGGCGTATACAACCCTCCAAAAATCGAGTGCATCTCCTGAATGTATTTCATTTTTATGTGTTCTTCCCCTTCTGGTCCCCACACCGCCAAAAACCTTATCGATGAACCCGCGCAGCTCCCAGAGCCAATCGGCATAATACCATCCTGTGTCCCCGCCTATGGACCAGATCCGTGCGATGGTATATTCCCTGTTTATAATTGTTCTTTTTCTTCTGTCAATATAACAGCCTCTTTTTGGAACCTTTAAATATTGAGAAACATTTCCTCTAAATTGCCCGCTTACTTGTGAATCTTTCCAGCTCGAAATAATATCATCATCACTAATCTTTTTCAAAGCCCTTTCTAATGCCTGCCGGTAAGAGATCGGTGTAACTCCCAGTAAATTATTAATTCTGTTATCGCTGCAGATGACTTCAACTTTCATGCTGCTGACCAGCGCCGAGGCCAGCTTAAAGGAAGTTGAAGTCACAAAATACAGCCAGTAAGACGATAATTTCGGGGTCATCACCGGTACGGTGTAAATGTATCTTTGGAGTTTTTTTACTCTGGCAAACTCCAGCAGCATTTCCTTGTAGGTCAAAATATCAGGTCCCCCGATATCAAAACTTTCATTATAAACTGCCGGGTTTAACAGCGAGCGGATTAAAAATTCCAAAACATCGCTGATGGCAATCGGCTGGCATTTTGTATTGAGCCATTTAGGGGTAACCATAATGGGCAGTTTATCCACCAGATCGCGTATTATTTCAAAAGAGGCGCTTCCTGATCCTACTATTATTCCCGCCCGAAGTACAGTTAACGGCACTGCTGCGGTCTTTAAAATATCTTCCACCGCCTTTCTTGATGATAAATGTTTGGATAGTGATTTATCATTTACAATTCCGCTGAGGTAAATAATCTGTTTTGCATTTGTCTGGTTTATTTTTTCAATGAAATAATGTGCCGAAATGCTTTCCAATTCATCATAATTGGAAGCGCCGGACATGGAATGGATCAGGTAATAAGCTGCATCTATATCATCAGGGATATTTTTAAGACTTTCCAGATCCAGAAAATCAGCTTCAATGACCTGTATTTTATTTTTAAACTGTTCAGGAAAATAAAACCTGTTTTTATCCCGCACGCAGCAGACCACCTCATTTCCGTGATCCAGGAGCAAGGGCAGCAGCCTCTTGCCGATATAACCTGTAGCACCTGTTAATAGAATTTTCATCTCTGAGCTGTTTTACAATTTAAAGCTTACCAAACCATAATCCATCGCGAAAATCTGGCCTGAAATTGATGCTGCATCTTCAGAAATAAGATACCCTGCCATACGAGCCACCTCTGCGGGCTTGAGGTAATTTTTCAAGGGGTGGCGCTCGATCATATTTTCTTTCATACGGTCGTTTCTTAAAATAGATCCCGACAAAGAAGTCTCTGTAATAGTCGGGGCAATACCATTGATACGAATTAACGGGGCAAGTTCGGCACCGAGCGATTTAACCAGACCCTCTACTGCGGCCTTAGAGGCCGCAATACTGGAGTGAAAAGGCATTCCGAGCTTTGCCGCAACGGTACTGAATAAAACAATAGAAGGGTTTTCTCCTTTCTTTAACGCAGGCAGATAATGCTGAATCACTTTGACGGCACCCATCACGTTAATTTCAAAATCTTTTCTGAAATCATCCAGGCTTAAGCCCAGAATGGGTTTGAGGTTTATGGACCCCGGACAATACACCAAGGCATCTATACTTTCAAATTCAGGTAAAGCATCACGGAGTACATCAACTGAAAAATGAATTAAATTTGATTGGGTAATATCGGGAGCTGTCCTGCTGATATTGATTACCTTATAATTTTCAAGCTGCTGCACTAAAATACCATTACCGATTCCTTTACTGCCGCCAACAATTACAATAGTTTTCATTTTTTTTAAGATTAGAATTAAAAGAACCGTTCTGATTGTTTCTGCTATGATTTCAAGAAAATAAGATATTATTTATTAAATATAAAAAAGACCAAAGGGGTATTTCATATAAGATGATATCTTAATGTTAAAGATAATAATTGTTTAACTATTTTTAATAAATATTAAACAAAATAAAAACTATTTTATTTAACTTCGCTATGCTCTCCTTAATTCCCTATTGGGAATCCCTCAAAAAAATAGAATTATGAAAAAAGTAAAACGGCAATTTACCGATCGTGAACTGGATCGAATTATTGAAATGGCATGGGAAGACAGAACCCCTTTTGAGGCCATTGCATATCAGTTTGAGCTTCAGGAAGCTGATGTAAAAATTTTAATGAAGAAGGAACTCAAACTCGGCAGCTATAAACTTTGGCGCAAAAGGGTAGAAAACTGTCAAACAAAGCATATGCGGAAACGCAGTGACGCAATTAAACGCTTTAGATGCAGCGAGCAGCGGGCCATTTCCAATAACAAAAAATCGAAGCAGAAACAATAGAAACAATCAGTTGTATTATTGGAATTATGATACAAAATGCAGAATTCATATAACCATAAACATTTAAAAGCCAATAGCTTCGCCATTAAAACTATACCAATCAAATCTAACGCTATGTATCGTAATCCAGGGCTTCTACAAAATATAATTGATGCTATCCCTCTTCCCGTCGGAGTGTATGTGGGAGATAATTTAGAAATTGCACTGGCCAATGATGCCATGATCAAAACATGGGGCAAAGGAAATGATGTACTTGGAAAAACCTATCTCAGTGTTGTTCCTGAAATTGAAAACCAGCAGATTCTCGATGAGGCCCTTGGCGTTCTCAAAAACGGAACAGCCTTTCATGCTGTGGGCAGAAAAGTAGATCTGGTCATGCAGGGAATTATGACCGAACATTACTTTAATTATAGTTTTATTCCGCTCTTTGACGAGCATGGAAAAGTCTATGGCGTGCTTAACACCGGCGCTGACATCACGGATCTGCACAAAGCAAAAGAAGAAACCCTGAAAGCGAATGAAAAATTAACCATAGCCATAGAAAGCTCCGGGATAGGAAGTTATGAAATAGACCTTGAGACAAAAAAAATCAAGACTTCAGCAAATTTCAATACGATCTGTTCCATTGGAAGCGAAACAACAAATGACGATTTAATTTCAAAACTTCATCAAGAGGACCTCCCGGCGCGCGAAAAAGCACACCAGCAGGCTGAGGCAACGGGAAAAATATGTTATGAGGCAAGAATTTTAAATGATAACGGCTCCTACCGCTGGGCTAAAATCAATGGAAAGATTATCAATGACAAGGACGGGTCTGCAAAGACCATCATTGGGATTGTTCAGGATATACACGAGCATAAGGAATTTCAGGAGGAACTAAAAAAGCAGGTCGCAAGCCGCACAAATGAGCTCACGCGTTCTAATAGCGATCTGATGCATTTTGCCAGCGTAGTAAGCCACGATCTTCGAGAGCCGCTGCGAAAAATTAAATTTTTCAATACCCTTTTACGAGATGACATAGAAGACAATGTTAATGAAAAATCTAAAAAATACCTTCATAAAGTAAGCCAGTCTGCCCAGAGAATGGAAAATATTATAGAGGGAATTTTGACCTATTCCACCCTTGACAAAACTTCACAGGTTATAGAAACAATTACTCTTAATGAGGTTATCGAAGACATAAAAATAGACCTCGAGCTCATAATAAGAGAAAAAGGTGCTATTTTAGTTACTTCTGATCTTCCGCAGATTCAGGGAGCGCCGATTTTAATTAACCAGCTTTTCTATAACCTGATCCAAAATGCCCTGAAATTTTCCAAAGCGGACGAGCCTCCCAGAGTTATCATAACAAGCAGCATCATCAATAGTGACGGCCAGGATTTTCTACAGATAAAAATAAAGGATAATGGTATTGGAATTGATCCTAAATTTGCAGAAAAGATTTTTACGGCATTTGAAAGACTGCATTCTAAAGACCAGTACGAGGGAAATGGCTTGGGCCTTGCCCTGTGCAGAAAGATTGCCGAAAGGCATAATGGCAAAATAACTGCCGCCGGGGAAAAGGACAATGGCGCCGAATTTACGGTGACCCTTCCTTTAAAACAAAAAACCGATACGCTGTAGCAATTGAAATTTACAACTTCCTCCGTTAGAGGAATTTTACAAATAACAGCAATCTGTCTGATAAAATAATATTAGACATCTTCATAAATACATCTTTTTTATTTTGCATTCCTGTAAATTTCAATCTTGCCAATCACATCAAAATCCAATGTGTAATAGGCAGTAGGCTGATAATTTTCATCGGTGAGGACAATTTTCATAACCTGATGAATTGTAGGATGAGTGTCTGTATCTGATTTTTTTGAAAGAACAGGCTAAAATGACAATATTCCCTTCGGAACATTACTGTTTATAAAAAAAGGAAATAAATCAATTTTTAGTTTCAGTGGAAGAACAATAAATAAGCAGACACTCTCATTTTTTATTTTCATCCAAAGTAGTAAACATTAATCATCAAATTTTGACCTGAATAATCTTAAAACAAATATTTAATTTTGCAAATAACTCAATTAAATCTTAATTTAAATATTGAGTTACTATCCTAATTTAATACTTGAAATTGATCCAATAACAAATTAGTGAAATCACATTCTTTAGGATTTTTTAACGTTTAACCTTTACGATACATACAAACCGCTTCTGAATAAAAATAAAAAGTAATTATCTTACAAATCTACTTAAAAATAGGCTAATTTCTTTAAATCGTTCATAAAATGGTTTGTAAATTGTTCAGTAAGGGTCACTAAAAAAAAAGCTAAAACTTTCGTTTTAGCTTTTTTTTTGGTCTAATTGGCACAATCTAACCCTACTTTACTTCTAAAAAAATCGATTTGTAAATCTGTAGAGTTAACTCTACAAACACAAACCATCCTAACACACTGAAAACATTAATATTAAGAAAATCACTAAGTTTAATTTAAACAAATTTTAGTTTGTGGAATTCATAGAAGAAAAGCGTAAGGAAAAATCACCCCCAAGAAGGCACAAAAATACTTTACAATGAACGGATAAATGTTACATGTATGAGCAACAGAAATCTTAATCAACGACTAAGAGTTTTAGGTTCGACTATATTAAACACAATTTAGCTCATTAAATAACTTTTATAGCTATGAATTACAATTGGGTTCTCTTTCCTAAATTAAATATTTTGTACATTTAATTAAAAAATATTTTACATGTACGACCAGCTTTTAAGCTATATTGCCCGATACAGCGAATCTCCTCTTACAACAAAAGATGAAGAATTAATAAAATCAGTATTTAAACCTGCGAGATTAAAAAAGAAAGAACTTTTCTTGGAACAGGGAAATATCTGCCAGTTTACTGGTTTTATACTTAAAGGGGCTATGAGACAGTACAGCGTTGACAGCTCCGGAAATGAGCATATTATCCAGCTGGCCTTAGAAAACTGGTGGATGGTGGATCGTGAAAGCTATTTGATGAAAACCCCGTCGGTGTACAATATTGATGCTTGGGAAGACACAGAATTATTGGTACTGGAAGCTGCCGATCTGCAGCAACTGCTGGAAATACCCACTATTAAGGAAATGTTCTGGAAGATGAACCAGAGCAGTTTCATCGCTTCCCAAAAAAGATTAAGTAATTCTATAGCTCTTCCTGCAATGGAAAGATATGAAGAACTGCTCAAGACCTACCCCGATTTCATACAGCGTTTTCCACAGCATATTATTGCCTCTTACCTTGGAATCACTAAAGAAACCCTCAGCAGGGTGAGAAATAAATTGGTCCATAAATAAAATTATATCCTGTTCTGCCCTAACCTTTCTAATGTTCTTTATTGACAAATGTCAACGTTTTCAGTTTCAGAGCTGCAATAACTTTGTCCTATAAATCAGTAATCAGATTTTAAAAAATTTATATGACATTTAAAACATTAGAAAAATGAAACAGTTTACAAAAGATGATACCGTTATGCTATTAATAGATCATCAGACAGGGACACTTAATTTTGCAGCCAATAGACCTCATGAAATGATTATCAGCAGAACAAGAGCACTGGCTAAATTTGCAAAAGCTTTAAACATTCCGGTTGTTCTTACCAGCAGCCAGGAAGACCATGCGCAGGGACCGCTTATCACAGATTTGCAGGAATTGCTTCCTCAAGAATTTGAAGACAGAGTAAAAAGAGAAGGAATTACCAATGCATGGGATGACGAGAATTTTAAAAATGCTGTTCTAAAAGCAGCTGCGGGAAGAAAAAATGTCATCATGGCAGGACTTACCAATGATGTTTGTATCGTTTGGCCGTCAATTTCAATGCAGGAAGAAGGATTTAACGTTCAGGTAGTTCTTGATGCAGGCGGATCTCCTTCACAAATTGCAGATGATATCGCACAGCAGACCTGGGAAAGCCAAGGAGTTAGAACCACAACAATCAACCAGATTATATCTGAAATGGTTCACAACTGGGCAACAGAAGACGGACAGAAAGTGCTTCCAATTCTTTTTGAAGAAGTAATGTCTAAAGTCGGACAGTTTGCATAATTTCTAAATTCATAAATCAAAGCTGGATATTAAAATATCCGGCTTCTTTAAAAATATAGCGATGATACAGAAAATAAACAGTTCCCAATTTCTTGGGCATGGTCCGATAAAAATATTGTATCCGGGATCGGCAGTCTCAAGCACAGATACCGGAATTGGAAGCATCGGAAGAATAGACCATCCTGAGATCAAAAGCAATACAGTCATTAAAATGCATCCCCACATTAATGATGAGATACTTTCTTATTTCAGGACGGGAGAAGCTGAACACAGCGATTCCGAAGGTTTTGTAAAAGTAATAGGTGGAAAAACACTCATGCTGATGAAAGCCGGAAGATCATTCTTTCATGAAGAAAAAATAATGGGACAGCAAGAAACAATGGAAGGACTTCAGATTTTTATTCGTCCGGGAAAAAAAGATTTAGAGCCCGAAGTTGTATTCTTGGAACTTGACAATCTGCACAGTGAAAACAGCTGGCGTTTAATTGGATCTCCAAATCCTGAAACTGAATTTCAATTCAGCAGCCAGACTTGGATTTACGATATGAAACTGCTTAGCGGTAATAACTATGAAATTCCTGAACTGCCAAATAAAAACCTTACTGCCCTTTTGTATGTTTTTCAGGGATCTGTAAAGATAAACAGCAGTATTGATTTGAAGAAAAAAGAATGCATTATCTTTAAAGATGAAACTATTTCTATACAAGCTTCTGAAGATGCTGAACTGGTTTTATTCTTTACAGATGAACAAGGAGAAATTTTTAAAGGCGGCATGTACAGCGGCAATCAAATGTAATTATGGACAAGACTATCAAGATTATCAATAAAAATGAAGGAGAGCGACTAGCAATTGCGGGAGGAAATTATAGAATTATTATTTCCGGCGAACAGACCAATGGCAGCTATGCGGTTATTGAAATGATAGTACCACCTGGAGGTGGACCACCTCCGCATGCGCATCCCGAAACTCAGGAAATGTTTCATGTACTGGAAGGAGAACTCGAATTTAAAACTGAAGCCGGTAAACAAATCGTAACTCAGGACGGTTTTATAAATATCCCTTTGGGCGGAGCGGTGCACTGCTTTAAGAATACTTCACAAGGATTTGCACGTCTTTTATGCACAGTGGTGCCTGCAGGACTGGAGAAATTATTTCAGGAAATCGGCACACCAGTAAAAGCTGGTGAATTCCTGCCCGTTCCTGAAATGACAGAGAAACGCAGAGAATTTTTAAAAGAAATAGACATTAAATACGGCCAGAGAACTTATGCACCTGATTACTTGGACTAGCAGCTTCAAATAATTTAAAAAAATACTAAAATTTTACGGAGAGGTTTTGCCAGCAGACTGATTAAAATCAGCAAGTCCAAAATAATTTATGTCAAATAAAACAGCGCTTTTTGAATTATATCCAGTTGTTTTTTGGAAATTTTTGATTTTGCAATTTTCTTTCCTTTTAATTTTGGAAGCAAATTTGAAGATTTTTTAAAATACAATTTTAAATCTTCAAAAAGTTCTCCTTTATTTTTTGAAGCATCTATTAAAATTAAATCTTTTATTTCTTCTATAAGGGATAAACTATTGTAAAGATTCTTGCTAAATAAGCAAATCATAAAATTCGCACTAATACTTTCTAATTCAAACAGATCTATCACTTCTGAATAGTCATATACCACAAATACAGAGTAATCAAAATTAGCATTTACGGTTTTATTTTTCAATAAAAAAGAATCTTCGTAAAATTCAAATTCATCTTTAAACTTTCTCTTAAACATTTTTAGAAAAGTTCCCTTATTGTCTCGAACTAAAATTGTTTTTTTTATCATCTCTTAAGAATTAGTAATTACCATAGAGAAGTATATCCACGCTATGTTAAGCCGACTTGAGGACGATGAAGCCCAAAAGATGGATCTCTAATAGTGGTGAATTGGTATCTCGACATAAGACATAACCTCCCTCTATTAATAATTGTTTACTGGAGAAATCAACATGAAGTAATGGAAAGACTCTCTTTTTAATCTTACTAGTGAATTGGCTAAAAAGTCTTTAAAACAAATTATATTATATCACTCTGAAAAAGTAATCAGACAAAAGCAGGTAGAAAAAGAAATGAGCTCAATACTCTATTGAGCTCATTAAAATTTAAATTCTTTTAAACTTAGGGGTGTAGTTTACATGGGTGGTACTGGTGAAGTATGCATTTTGGAAAAATAAAGGAAAATCAAATATTGGATTCCTTTTTAATAGTATTTAAATAACAAACGATGCTTAAATACCAACATTCAGATTTGAAGTTTCATTGGAATTCATGGTTTTTATTTTTTTGATTTTGTCATTCAGTTTCAAAACTCTGTCCAATTGTTTTTGTTGGATCGTGTATTTGGTATAATATTTATAACATTCTTTTCCAAGAAAAAAGGTCGTCACGGAAACTCCTGTAAGCAAACCTATCAAATAATTTGTAAAATCCATAGTTTCTATTTTTTAAGTTTAAAAAGCATTTTTATCTCCTTTTAAGGTTACTAAAACCGTTAAAAAACAAATTTTAATATCGGTAATCAAACTCCAGTTTTGTACATATTGTATATCTGTAGTTACGCGTCGTTTCATATCCACAACTCTTTTTGTTTCTCCACGAAGTCCCGAAACCTGAGCTAGACCTGTAATTCCGGGTTTGACAAAATGACGAACCATAAAATTGTTGATATGACCATTATAATCTGTGGTATGTTTAAGCATGTGAGGCCGAGGTCCAACAATACTCATTTTTCCCATCAAGACATTAAAAAATTGAGGCATCTCATCCAAACTCGTCCTTCGAAGGAATTTTCCAATAGGTGTTACACGGGAATCTTCTTTTTTTGCCTGCTCGCTTTCATCTCCAACATTTGTATACATGCTGCGAAATTTATAGCACCAAAATGGTTCATTTTTCTTACCTGTCCGCATTTGTTTGAACAACACTGGACCTTTGCTTTGTCTCTTTATCAAAATCGCTAATAATGGATAGAGCCACGATAAAACAAATACAATGACCAAACTGCTAAAAGCAAGATCAAAAATTCGCTTTACCAATCGATTATAGGCGTTCTGAAGTGGTTCAAAACGTGGTTTTATAACATGAAAATTATTTAAATGGCTTGAGTTAAAATGCTTTTTTGAAATGGATGAAAAATCAGGAATAAACTTTAAACGCATGCAATATTTGTCTCCAAGCTCGAAAAAATAATTCAAATCTGAAATAAAATCAGGCTTGGATACAATGTATAGTTCATTTATATTTTCTTTGGATGCATTATGAATGGATTGATAAAGTGCCAAACTAAAATCTTCATTACTGGTATATTCTTCTGGGGAATTTTCATTTAGAATACCTACAAAATGGATGAAAAAGGAATTGGCTTCTAGATGTGACGCGAGTTCAATACTGGTTTTGTTAAACCCCCATATTGCAACAGTGTAACGTTTAAAAACCCATCCTTTTATTTGTCCAATCACGAGAGTAAACAAAATTCTGGACATCAGAAAATAGGACAGCAAAAAACTCAATTGAAACAAATTGGCCTTACTTCCAAAGAAGTAAAGCACATTGTCCTGAAATATGAAAATATAGATGTGCCACAGCACTCTTTGTGTGAAAAAGGCGCGCCAGCTGTTTCGAAAAAAATGCTCTAGATTGAAAAGAACATCAATTTTATACAATTGAAAATAGGAAACCGAAAACAACCAGCTTAAAATTGTAATGGGAATCATTTTATCTAAAAATAATCCATTCCAACCTGTATTCTCTTGATTTGCAAAATTCAAAAACAACACAGTACCAATTATCATAGCGATCATATCTGTAATAGCACAGCAAATTATAAAGGTGAATTTATGTCTGTTTCGCATTTTTTATTTTTTTTCAATAAACGGTAACTCAATATTCCTAATATACTTCCTGCAATTCCATAAAAAACATCCATAAAATCTGGACTTCTTCGATTAATAAAAAATTGACCTCCTTCGGCTGTACACGCAATGATTGCAGTGATTACAATAAGCTGCATAAAATTCAGATTTCTATTCTCATGTGGCTCATTTGAGTTCCTGCCGCTAGTATAGGCTTCTAAAAGAAAACCTACCACTACGAAAGGAACGGCAGTACGCAAATTATAATTTTGGCTGCTCCAGTTCAAAATCCATCTAGGCAGATAACTTTCACTATGAAGACTAGGATCTGGCAGCCATGAAAAATAAAAAACGATACCGATAACTAAAATCAATGCCAATCGAACTATTTTATGAAACATTTTTTAATATTTGATTGCAGCAAAAACCTCTTTTATTAACTAAAATGAATTTGCTTAAAATTGATATTAACTAGTACTTCTTTGATACCAACGTTTTTTTACTTTTGCTTCTTGGTATTTATAACCGTAGTTCATACCATAGCCGTAAGCGGTTTTCATGTTTACTCCATTAATAATAATACCTACATTTTTTAATTGCTTTTTTTTAATAAAATTATTTAAACCAAATAGGTTGTTTTTATCGGTATAATCATATTTTGCAACAAATATTGTCACATCGGCCAAATGACTAAAATTGAGCGTATCAGATACCACTTGTACAGGAGCTGTATCCAGTACTATAAAATCATACTCCTTTTTTGCCTCTTCAATTAATGTTTCGAAATTAGAATTTGTAAGCAATTGAGAAGGATTTGGAGGCGGCAGTCCGGCAAAAAGAACATCGAGATTTTTAGAAAATTTAATGTCTTTGTACACGAATCCTTTCCAGTCGTCACTTTTATTCGCCAAATAAGCCGTAAGGCCTAACTCATTTCTATCGACTCCAAAATAATCATGCAGCTGGGGATTTCTTAAATCGATACCAATCAAAAGCACTTTTTTATTCATCGTACTCGCTGTTATTGCACTATGAAAGGCACAAAATGATTTTCCTTCTCCCTGAATAGAAGAAGTAAATAATATTACGCTCCCCCTGCTTTCTTCTTTTTTGGGCAGCAAATAGGATATGTTTGAAGCCAAAACTCTTGTTGCCTCTGCTATATAAGATCGTGAGGTTGCCGAGTTGTCTAGCTTTTCATTATTATTTATTTTAGGAATATGTCCCAGAATAGGAATATCGCCTATTATTTTATGAATATCTTCTTCACTATGGATTTTAGTATCTAAGAAAAAACGTCCGTATATAATGCCAAAAGGAAGCAGCATTCCAAACATGAAACTGCCTAACATAAATGATTTTGGTTTTGGGTAAATTGCCGAATAATTCGTTTCAGGCAAGTTTAACGTTTTTAAGTTGGATTCGACAATTGCACCACTCATATCAGCTTCTTCTTTTTTCTGTAATAAAGCAACATAAGTCTCTTCTTTCATACTAAGATGGCTGTTGATATTCCCTAACACTTTGTCTTTGGTTGGAATACTTCTCACTTTTGAATCGGCAATGCTTTGTTCGGTTTTATTAACCTTGTTTGCTTGATTCAAAAAACTTAAATATCCTTCTAAAGCGTTAAGAATTTCTTGCTTCTGAATCTTCATCTGTGATACTACCGCGATATAAGTAGGATTATTTTTTTGTGCTCTTTCTAGTATCAATTGACTGTCCATGAGTTTTGTGTTATAATTCAGAAGCATCTGCTTTATTCCTGGTGCCTCTATATTATAATCCGCCCCCAATGATTCTGTCGGACCCGATTTCTTTACATCACTAATTGCATAGCTGGCAAGCACGATCTGCTTTTCATTCAGCATAGAATTTACTTTTTTCTGGCTTCTGTCAGCAGTTTCCTCTACAACATATGTTTGCAATTCAGCAATATCATTATTTTGCATGTATTGCTCTTTTATACTTTCAATCGAATCTTTTTCTTTTGCGAAGTTTTTTATCCTTTCCTTTAAATACGTAACGGTATTGTTGTATACTTTTTGTTTATTTTGAATAAGGCTTTTATCCAGTAAAAAGATAATTTCTGTCAATATTTTTCGGGAACGATCAGGACTCACTCCTGTATGACTTAATTGTAAGGTTCCTTTCGAATTTTCATCAGGCAGAACGACAAGTGCCGCCTTTAAATTTTTTAAAGCTACGCTCGTAGGTTCTAAACTTACTTTGTACTCACTCTCAAAATAATCAGCGGGATTTTTCGCTGCTTTAGATGATAATCGAATTCTAAATGGCAAATCGTTTATAACTTGTTTTCCATCATAACCTTTAATTGTGTAAACGGTTTTAGATTCTGGCTCAGTAATAATAAATCCGCCTTTATCTACTTTAATTTCATAAGAAACCACAGGTAAAAGGTCATTTGAAACTGTAGGTATCAGGACAAAAGGAACTTCATGTACTACGTTATTTTGAATTGAATATTCTTTTTCAAAATAACTAAAACTTAAGTTCATCTTTCTTACTACATTAATCAAAAACTCATTGGATGTCACCAGTCTGATTTCTTCTTCCAAATCATCTTCATCACTTTTTTGACTTGCATTAATAGTAATTATTGGTGATTTATCTTCTTGTTTTTTATCAATAAAGATTAAAGCAGATGATTCATATGTTGGCGGCACAATTTTTATAAAAATAAAAGCGGCTCCCACAAATACAGTTAAGCTTAGCAAAAACCACGGCCAGTAATGAAAATACTTTAAAAACTCTTTTTTAAAATCCATAATAATTTAATTTAGAAATAATGGCATTAATAACATATAATTTGGGTCAAATACTCAACTACTTAAGTAGTTTGTCAGATCTTACTATTTAGCTATAAGTAAGATAATTGCTAAAAGAGAGGCCGCAATTCCTAGAACCTGCAATGGATCTTTTATTAAGCCGCCGCTGTTTGCTTTTAGCTTATTAGGCGTTACTACTATAACATCATTTTGCCTTATCCTAAAATTGGGATTAGACATCCAGTGAGCAGTAGTCAAATCGATATGATAGACTAAGCGTTTCCCATCTTGTTCTCTTATAAGCTGTATGTCTTTTCTTATTGCTGAATAGGTTAAATCTTTTGCTAATCCTATTGCATCCAGTACACTGATGGACTCCTCAGTAAAAGGAATTACCCCTGGAGCATTTACCTCGCCTAAAATGGTAAATTTGTTATTTAATACTCGAACCTGCACAGTTGGATTTACTAAATAACCCTCATTTATCAGACGATTTTTGATCACGACTTCTGCTTCTGTTGGTGTTAAACCGCCTACTTTAATTTCATTTAAAATTGGCATCATGACAAAACCTTTTGGTGTTACTAAATAACCAGATAATTTCATCATTTCTACTGAAGATTGTGCGCTGGCTGATCCTGAACTAATATTGAAAGGTGCTGCTACCACAGGATTAAGATCGCCAACTTCTATTTTTAAGATATCATTGGTCTGTATTTTGGTGGATACGTAATTTAAATTTGTATTGGCATATTTATCAACATCTTGCAAATACAGCATTTCTTTTCTTGTCGTACAAGACTGCAATATCACTAAAGGCAGCAAAATGATCAGTAATAGATTTTTTTTCATGTTAATTGTAATATTTAGTAGTAATGTAATGGTTTAAAAAATGTATTAAGCTGCTATTTGAATACTTAAACGTTACTCAATTGTTGTTTAAAATTGCATTACCAAACAGCATTTGAAGGCTCTTAAAACTTGTTTCTTTTGATGATTTTTTTTGTGTGGTCGGAAATTCTTTTTAATTATTAGTAATGAAGCATATACTGTCTTAAAGCACTGGTTTTTTTAAGAAACACAGTAAAAATGGCAGAGAGACCGTGTGATTTATAAACTTTATAATCTTCATATAAAACTTCAAAAGCAGATCTAAGACTTGTGCTCATGCCTCCCATTCTCATTTTAACGATATAGTTGTTTATGTAACCCAGCTTAATATGGTTTTTGTACAAATAACGCAGCAGAAAGTCAGTATCAGAAGCGATTTTAAAGTCCAAGTTGTAAGCGCCATTTTTATCAATTACTGACTTTTTTAAATAAACTGTAGGATGTAAAGGCAGCCAGCCCATTTTGATTTTTTGACGATTGAAAGCTCCTCCTATTCTATTTCGAATCATTTTTTCCTGCAGGTCATTTGATACATAAACACCATCGCCATAAACGCCATCGATATCTTCATCAAAATCAAATTGATTTACAATTCTGCTAATAACTCTGTTATCATAAAATTCATCATCAGAATGCATTAGTCCAACAATTTCTCCTGTTGCTAGTTGAAGCCCTTTGTTTATTGCATCGTACATACCTTTATCAGGTTCTGAAACATATTGACTTATTTTATCGCTGTAAGACTCAATAATATCTTTGGTTCCATCTGTAGAATTGCCATCAATAATAATGTATTCAATATCATTATATTGCTGATTCAAAACACTTTTTATGGTCTTTTCGATGGTCTCTTTTCGGTTAAAACATACCGTAATAACAGTTACTCTCATATAGTATTTTTTTTGGTTAAACAGCGATAGTAAATTGTTTGTTTTTGCTAAAAAAGGTTTAGGAATTAAGTAATAGCTTATCAAAGTAATTGATGGTTGTGACCAAGCCTTCGCGAAGCTGGATTTTAGGCTGCCATCCGTCCAGTTTATTATTTGCCAGGGAAATATCTGGCTTTCTTTGTTTCGGATCGTCTTGCGGCAGATCCAGATGAATGATTTTTGATTTAGAACCAATAAGTTCAATAATTGCCTCTGCCAGTTCAAGCATCGTAAATTCGTTTGGGTTTCCTAAATTCACAGGACCGAGAAACTCCAGACTTGAAGCCATCATCCTTGTCATGCCTTCAATCAAATCATCAATGTATTGAAATGAACGGGTTTGTAAACCATCTCCAAAAATGGTTATATCTTTTCCTTGCAAGGCTTGTACGATAAAGTTAGAAACCACTCTTCCATCAACCGGATTCATATTAGGTCCATAAGTATTGAAAATTCGGATGATTTTTATGGCAACCTTATTCTGATTGTGATAATCCATAAACAACGTTTCTGCACAACGCTTGCCTTCATCATAACAAGAACGAATTCCAATTGGGTTTACATGCCCCCAATAGCTTTCTGTCTGCGGATGCACAAGAGGATCTCCGTAGACTTCGCTGGTACTGGCCTGCAAAACTTTAGCATTAACACGTTTTGCCAGCCCCAGTACATTAATAGCTCCCATTACAGAAGTTTTTATTGTTTTTATTGGATTGTACTGATAATGCACAGGAGATGCTGGACACGCCAAATTATAAATTTCATCTACCTCAGCATAATAAGACTCCGTTATGTCGTGTCTAACTATTTCAAAGTAGGGATTATCGATGAGTTCAATAATATTGGATTTTGCTCCAGTAAAATAATTGTCCAGGCAAATTACTTCATTTCCTTCATTTAATAATCTTTTGCATAAATGCGAACCTACAAATCCAGCCCCGCCTGTTATCAATATTCTTTTCATTTTAATTCGATATTATTTTTTATTGAATCAATTTTAGTTTGAATTTGAAAAAAGTAATGTGACTTAAAACGTGCCAGATAAAATCCTTCTTTCCCGTCTAAAAATCCTAATTTTAAAAAGTACGCCCCCAAGAAATAAACAGCTGGAAGCAGTCCTGTACTAAGAAGGCTATATTTAATTTTTTGATTGATAGACAAAAGAACGTTCTTGGTTTCTTTAAGCTGTAAATATCGTTGTGCCTCCCAAGTAGAATAAGCATTGTGTTTTGCTATATAGTGTTCTAAATTTTTAAAATCTTTGTGAGCTACTTTTGCTTTTATGACTCCAACTTTGCCTTCGATAATAGGATGTTCATGTACTTCCATATCCAGATGACTCCACAAATCTTCTTCTATTTTTTCGTAAGCGCCTTTGGATTTCCTAAAGAGTGCTGATTTTTGAAACCCATAACCGTATCTTAGTTTTCTACCCATAAAATAGTTTTCAAATCGTATGGTAAAACCATTATAGGAAGGGTCTTGGGTTTTAATTGCTATTTCGCTGACAAATTCATCAGTAACAAATTCATCGGCATCCAAAAACAAAATCCATTCGTGGCGGATGTCTGCGTTCTGGATTGCCCAATTGCGTTTTTTAGGAAACTTGCCGTTCCATTGAAATTGCAATACTTCGGCTCCCAGAGCGGCAGCTATAATTGTGGTATCATCTGTGCTTCCAGAATCTACTACAATTATTTGGTCAAACCGCTTTAATTTAGCCAAGCAAGATGGTAAATTCAGCGCTTCATTTTTGACTGATACGATTACAGAAATTGGAATTTTACTCAAAACTTCTAGATTTAAATTTTTACAGAATACATTGTGACGATCGAATTGCCATCAACAATTTTTAGATAATAAAAAACAACTAAGAGGAATAGTCTTTAAATAGAAATTATGCAATAACTCTATATTTAATAAATTTTGCAGGATTTCCTCCCACTATAGCATTTCTCTCAATATCTTTAGTTACAAGACTTCCTGATCCAATAACAGCATTTTCTCTTACTGTTATTCCTGGCATTATAAAAGCTCTGGCACCTACAAAGACATTTTTTTCTATGGTAATTTTACTGGTAATCAGATTTAAGGAAGCTTTATCAAAAGCATGAGTTCCTGTGCATAGATAAGCTTCTTGTGCTATTGTAGCATGTTCAAAAATTTCTATTTTTCCCAATGTATAAGCATTGGCTCTGTCTCCCAGACAAGAATGATCGTGCATTGTAAGATTCCACGGAATTTGAATTCTGGCTCTTTGATGTACAAAGGGTTTTCCATAAATCGTGCAGCCAAATAATTTAAGCCAGAACAATCTCCATGAATTAGCTGGTTTTGGTGTCCAGCTGCAAAACAGTAACCAGGCATATTCCCAAAGCAGCATTTTTAATCGATACGATAATGTCCAAGGTGAGTCATAAGGCGAATTTTGACTGTGTTCTATAGTGGCGCTATTCATTTAATACTGTTTGAAAGTCGTCAATAAACATTTTTGCAATTTTAGCAGTAGAAAAGTCATCAAAAATTTTTCTTCCGTTTAAAGAAATTTTTTCGCGAAGCTGTAAATCAGTCATCAGCCTTATTAATTGTTCCGAAAGCTGCTCTGTCTGTTTTTCACTGCTTTGATTGAATCTCAAACAGTTTATTTCGTCACGGGCATATTCATTAAAACAATCGTGATTAGAGAGAACGGTGGCACATCCGTAAGACATTGCTTCCCGAGGAGCTACAGGACCGGCATCTCCAGTTCCGTCTTGTATTGGGTAACAAAAAATTTTAGATTCGAAATAAAATTTAGATAAGGCATCTTGATCGTAAATAGGACCTGCAAAATTTACATTTCCGTTCTTGCTTTTTAAACTTTCATAGTAAGCTTCTCCTCCCCCTCCTTCTGCTAACTCCCAAGGGCCTACAATGTCCAATGTCCAATTTTTGGAAATAGGATCTGGAATCGAATTAAAAGCATCTATTAAAATATGCACTCCTTTTTCCTTGTCGAGACGACCTACAAATAAAATACTGTTGGTCTTATCTGTTTTAAAATCTTTTATTTGAAATGGAACAGGATTAGGGATGTATGAAACTTTGTTATGATATTTGGGCTTAAGTCTTTCTTTAACTAAATCAAAAATCATTGGAGAACAAGCTCTGAATTTCCAAACATTCGTGTAAAATTTCATCTGCCATTTTGGTCTTCTCTCTACACTGACATAAATTTTACCTTTTGTTTTATTTCTAAAAAAAATTGGCAGCCAAAAAGTATTCGAAACTACGATATCACTATCAATATGTTTCAATGTTCTTAAAGTATATACTAAATCATAAAATTTTAAAATTAGTAAGCTTTTTGGAGTTGAAAAACCTTTAACCCGAATATGTGATACTCCGTTTATGGTTTCTTTATTTACAAAAGATGGATGAGTTTTGCTAATGTGTGTTACCTCGTGTCCTAAATCTGCAAACTCCTGTCCTAATTTGAAGTATATTTTTTCTACAGCTCCGCCCAATATTGGCGGAACTGGATAAAAAGCGCCTTGAACTATTGTTATTTTCATGTTTTAAATAGTATTATATAATTCAACCATTTTTTTTCCTACTACCTGTATATCATACTTTTCTTTGACAAGCTTTTTACCTTCAATTCCCATTTCTTGCAATTGGTTTACTGGCGTATTAAAAACCTTTACTAAAGTCGACTGTAAATTTTCAACTGATAAATCAATCCACCAGCCGCAGTTGTAACTATCCAAATCTTGCCATGGTGTTCCTGTTGTTGTGATCACTGGAATTCCAGCTGCCAGAGCTTCTGCGACGACAATGCCAAAATTTTCACTATAAGTAGGCAGCACCATAACATCTGCTGAGCGCAGAAAATTCCATTTGGCTTCCTGATAGAAAGCACCAACAAAATATACATTTTGCAAATCCTGACAACTCTGAATTAGATTTGCTGTATAAGCCTCGTCTCCGCTGCCGGCAATTTCCAGAGTCCAGCCTTTAGTATTGCAATTACGCCAAGCTTCTAACAAAATTTCAATGCCTTTTTTAGGGTGAATTCGCGAAAGGAAAACTACCTTTTTGCTTCCATAAACCACTTTAAAACTTTTGCATTCAGTCAAATCTATACCGTTTGGTACAATTGTAATTTCATTTTTGAAATCCAATTTTCTAATACTGTCTTTTTCCATTTGAGCTGTTGCATGAATATGATCCACTTTTCTTATGGCTTTATTTTGAAATAACAGGAGCGCTAGTTTTTTTTTAAAAGGGTTGTGCTCCAGAATCCATGACTCTAACATACCGTGCGGCGACAAAAGCACTTTTATTTTTAACTCTTGTGCGACTTTTTGAAAACCCCAGTTTTGAGGGCTCCAAATTCCGTTAATATGGACAATATCAGGTTTTTCATTTTTAAGGAAAACACGAAACTCTCTAATCAAAGAAAACCATCTTAAAATATTATTATCAAAAAAGCTTATGGATACCCCATCAATAGTTATGGGATCCTTAGAAATTCCTGTCGCAATAGTAAGTGAAGTGTCCTCCTTTAATGCTTTACTTAACAAACGCATATATTCTGTAGTTCCTCCACCACTTTTATCTATGCTGGCTATGTAGTGGATTACTTTCATTGGTTGATTATTTTGTGACGGTTATTTATTATATAACAAAGCCAACTTCTCTGGTAAAATATTTAAGATCTTTTGGCAATTCTTTGATTTCCTTGGCTGGATTTCCACCGTATAAATGATATGGAGTTGTAAAAGTTTTGTTTAGTAAAGAGTTTGCACCAAGAACACTGTAAGAAGGTAAATTTGCTCCACCCAAAACAGTTGATGCAGTTCCTAAAAAACAATAATCGCCTATCGTTATGGGCTGACTGTCCTGAATATTCAATTCAATATTAATAGAATGACTCAAAAATTGACTGGCATAACCTGCAATGGTAACAAAATTCCCAATTTGAATGGTATTGGTGCAGTCGATATGGTGATTTTTAGTGATGGCAGAATGCTGTCCCATTATTAAATGTGATTTGCGATCTGGCTGATGTGAAAAATGTTGAGAATTACTGTCATCCGGAAATCCTGTAATCCAGTTACCTCTTGCTATACTAGAGTATTGTTCAATTTTTATTAAACCTAAATTTACGGCTACATTAAAATGCCCTATATTGGAATGAGAACTCATGATCAATTTTTTAGGATAAATCCAGGAAAGCCCAATTCTAGCCGAGGGATGAATTTCATATTTAAAAAATTGAACCAACACAAAACGTTTCAATCGCCAAGGCAATAAAACAATGATTAATTTGAGCACCACCATGTTTAATTATTTATTAATTCAATGTACTTATGGACAGTAGTGTCAAAATCAAACCGTTTTGCGTTTTCATAGCCAAATTTTATAATCTGATTTCTAAACGCTTTATTTTTAATTTTTAAAAATTGATTTGCAAAAGCTGCTGCATTGTCTGGATCTGCATATAAGGCTGCTTTGCCGCCTACTTCGCTCATCATAGGTGCTTTGTTGCTTGTTATAACAGGTGCACCACAAGCTTGTGCCTCAATTATAGGCCAGCCAAAACCTTCTGAATAAGACGGAAAAATCATGGCCTCACACATCGAATAAAGTGCTATAATTTCTTTGTTACTAGGGCTGTTAATGTGTACAATTCGATCAGAAACATTTAATTTTTGAATTAATTCAAGAAGCTCTGCTCCTAAAGCTTCTCCAGCCAGCACCAATAATCCGTCCCAATCGTTTTGCAGTTCATGAATCATGTGGATTAGCAATTTTCTGTTTTTGCGTTCCAAATCAGAACCTACATGCAAAATGATGGCTTTATTTTTTAATTGTTGAAAATTAGTAAGCTCCTCTTTAATTTGATCTGCAGATAGCGGCACAAATTTTTCAGACAAAGCATTATGAATACAGATCCATTTTTTGTTGATGTTGGGTTTTGTGTCAATTTCGATCAATTGGTTTAATGTAAATTCAGATACCGCCACTAATTTATTTGCTCCTGAAAGTGCTTTTAAAATTATTTTCTGCAAAATTTTACCCGATTTTGTTGCTGAGCAATATGTGCCTGCAAATCCCAAACCTGCTCTTATTGCCAAAACATCATGACATGTTATGATCGTTTTATTTTTAGGCAAAAAGTTGAGATAAAAAGCATTTGAATGATCACATATATGATAATTGACTTTTTTAAGTAAAACAAAATGCAAGCTTCTTATCAAAAATAGTTCTATGGGAAATAAGAGAAATTTATCACTATAGGCCAGCCATTTTATCAAAATGGGTTTATTAAAACCTAACTTCCTGCATATTTCTCGAGGACGAATAACATTAACCTGAAGTTTGGCCTTTTTATATCCATCAGCCATTAATCCTTCGAAAATCAGCATACTAAATTGCTTATCAGGCTTATAATTACCAATCAAAATCAGCTTTGAAATCATAAATTCGTTTTTTGTAAAGGAGTGTCAGCTTTCATCAAAATAGCCAGAACTAAACCTGCCATAATTGTAGCATATCCCAGAATACTGGGTTGAGCCCATTGTCCCTGAATTATCGTAACAACTGCCGCTCCGCAAAGAATGAAGGGAAGCAATTTTTCTTCCCGTGGCAATCTAAATGATTGAACGGCCATACTTAGTGCTAAAACTAATCGTAAAATAATCAGTCCCCCGCCAAAAAGAATACCCTGCTCACCACCTAAACGACCAAACTCGGTCTCGGAAATCAGAAAAGTAATTTTTCCATTCAGCATTTGTGCACCGGCATTTGTACCCATTCCGAGATTACCTGCAAACACGGGCTGAATGAATAAATCACTAATTGGTTCTGTTAAGTCATTGAAAATTCTTAAAAAAATGGAATCCTTTAAACCACCGCCGGCAGTTGATTTATTGGCAGAATCAACTCGATCCATAAATACCTCTATACCCAGCTTAAATGTTGTAGAGTACTCTTGCAAAGCATATATCACTAAACCAAAAACAATTGTGCTGACAATTAATTTAGCAATCATTTTACTGGAAGTCACTGATGCTATTACAGCAAACAAGGCCACTATGAGAACAGCCATTACGGCACCGCGACTTATAGTCAGCGGCAAAGCAATTATCAAAGTAACGGTACTTATTATGAGTAAAATCTTGGAGCAACGCTCTTTAGACAACCAGAAATAAAAAATAAAAACGGACACCGCAGTATAAAAACTAGCCAAACCCGATATAAACGAAAAGGTTCCAGGCGGTCTGCTATATCCCATTGCTCCAGAAAATCCTGCACTTCCTTCACCTCCAATTCCAACATTAATCAAAGCTGTCTGCGGACTACTAAATTGGAAGTATACAATGATGGTCATGACAATATTCATCACTAATAAAAATCGTCCCATTTTGAGCACATCCTCTTTTGTAAAAACTTTTCCGATGATAAAAATCAGAGGAAAATGAACTAACATAATCCTTGCCCCATAAAGGCCTACAAAAAGATTACCATGACCAAAACATAAAGCAATTGCAAGGCTTAATAGAGTAAAAATATAACCTAAAACTATGTATGGAGTTATAAAATTGACCTTTAAATTAAGAGCTCTTAGAATAATATATACCGCAATTGGATCACGAACAACTAATAAAGGTGTCGCCAAACTAGGTAAAATCCATTTGCGTAAAGCACCTTCAAAAATCCAAAGTAAAAAATACAGCCAAATAGCTATTTTTAAAGAATGATATGTTTTTGGTTCCAAAAGCTGTTCTTTAGCTATATCCATTTATTCAAATTGTTTATAAGATCTTTAACGAAGAAAGTGCTTCTGCCATTTCTTGTCCATAAACGGACCACGGCCTGCTTTGAGCTTTACTTTGAGCCGCTAGCCCAAACTGCTCCAATATCTCTGGTTTTTCAAAAATTTTAGTAAAAACTTGATTAATTGCTATTGAAGATCCTGCTGGAACAATCCATCCGTCTGTGTCATGTATTATGATATCTGGACCTGCCGTTCGCTCGGTCGTGATAACCGGTACTCCTTGTGACATTGCCTCCGTAATTACCAGCCCAAAACCTTCAAAAAGAGAAGGAAAAACAAGGACATCATGCTCTCGCATACAATTCAAAACTTGAGTATGAGATAATGTTGGAATCCATTGATGCTGCTCTAAAGCTTGATTCAGTGCCTTACAATCAGTAACTGCTTTATGCCCAACAACAGTTAATTCAACTTTATCTTTTAATCCTTCGACTGCTTCAAATAAATACGAAATTCCTTTTCTTTGAGAAAGCCCTCCCACAAACAAAACTTTGAGTTTACGATTTACCAGGGGTTGATATACTTTTTTTTCATTTGCTTCTGGAAAGCCGTACGGTATAATTTTTATTTCCGGCAAATTTCCTGAATATTCTTGCAGCGTTTTTTTGGTAAAACTACTTGCTACAAAAATTACATCTGCAAGCGCCAATTCTTGATCTTTTCTATTTAACTTATCTACAGAATCATTAAATCCTGTTAATGTACTTGACCATTCTGGATTGATGTCGAGCTCTTTTTCTAATAGCCGCCGCGCACTTTTCCAGTAACCAATAGGCAAATCATAAACACAATACAGACCTAATTGCTTTGCTTTTGTAAAAGTGGCCAATGCACCATCTTCATATCCGTACACCGCTGACAAACCATCTTTTTTTGCTTTAGCCAAATTATTTGCAACCCATTTTTCGTGATTCTCATAAACCTTATCTATACAAAAAAAACCTTTTTCGTGTCTAGTCAAATACCTCAACTGCAGTTTTGATGCTAGTAAACGTCCAAACTCAAAAAAAGATTTTGAACAGGTATAGGGCTGCCATGCCTTGTCTAAATTTCTTCTTCTTAAATCTTTTAACTTTGAATTACTGCCTAATTTGTATAATAACTGATCTGGAAATATTGCTACTGAAGTAAATAATTTATAAAGCAGTTTATTATTTAATAATCCAGTAACCAAATTTTTTGAATTTGCATTTAAAGTCGGATGAGATACTAGTAATTTCATAATATGGAAATTGAATTAACAAATTGACTTGTCATAACTTGCAAATCAAATACTTCATTTTTTTTATAAATGAGATTTAAATTATCTTTTTCATATTTAATAATTTGCGGTATTTCGTATTTCCCATTAATTGGTGTCCATTTTCGAGCAACACAAATTGTACTTAATCGGTGTTCTCTGTAAGCTGCATAAACCCCGCTTTTTTCTGTCTGAAAATAAGGCGTTGTAGATATTCCAAAATCGCTTTCAGCAAGCACTTGCGAGATAACATTTTCAGATTGAATGCCCAATACTTTATAAGAAATAGCATAATTTTCAAGTGTAGTTTTATAAGCTTCCAGCTCTTCTCCATTTTTTCCAATAAAAATAAATTTTATTGGTTTGATAAATAGTTTTGAATTGCGCATTAAATCATCTACAAAATCCTTAAAAGGCGCTCCAAAATGAATACTGCCAAATAACACAAATTGAGTAAAGTCAGCACTTTCCCTTTTTTCAGCTGCTAACGGTATATTACCGCAAATAGGTAAAACCTGCGCATCAATGTTGTGTTTCTTCAGAAAAAATTGATACAATTTATTTTGCGTATGAACGCTATTGGGTCTGGTCGTACGAATTATGTTTTTAATTATAACTTGCTGTAATCTCCCGATGCATTTATGCTTAAATGGAGCTTCCTTGTCTATTCCCAGCCATAATTCATGAAACATGATATGCCATTTGTGCTTTCCTTTGAATTTCTTTAGGAACGCTGGCAGCAAAAAAGGCAATCCTTTTGAGTTAAAACTGTAGGGAACAAATTGCAAGCTTATCCAATCGGGGCTAAAGTCTTTTATGTATTGCGCCGTTTTATTGTAGCGTAGTTTTGATGGCACAAAATGTGGTATACGCAATACAGAGATAATGCTTCCTTCACATTGCTGCATTTCAGCACTAACTTCCCTTACATGATTATCACTTAAAGCCACAATTATCACCTGATGTCCGTTCCTGACAAGTTCTCCTGCCAAACGGCGGGTATAATCACCAACACCATCAGAACCAGGCTCTAAAGAACCACATAAAAAAAGTATTTTCATTTATGTTATTTTTCATGTAAGCAGCTCAATCATTATTCAATTTATTACTGGCACTTTATCAGCCCAGCATTCTGCCCATTATAGAAGCGAGCTTAATATCCATTTTTTTTATTTTCAATTGCGATTTAGAATAAATTTCGATTGGATATTGACAGTAGTTGAAAAACATTTTTGCCGCAGTACTGGGTTTAAAACCTTTCGATACGAGTTGTTTGATGAAGTTATTTTTCCAAGGTTTTACTGTTTCAACTGCATGGGCCATCAAGTAAGCCGGATCTGTAAATCCCATTCCCTCACTTCCAATGACGCTAAAAGAAATATCTTGAGATATCGTCATTGCCGCATTCAACAAATCCTGATCACCTTTGAAGGCGCGATAACCGTCTTTTTCAAATCTGGACAAATCTCCATCAATGTCTTTATACTTTTCAGTTAATGAAACCCATCGATCCAATAATGCCAAACTATCTTTATGTATGCCTATAAAACCACTATTTGCATAATAATTCAATTCGCAGGTTGATTTATTATTGGCAAGTTTTTGCCATTCTTTCCTCCATGGATGCGTATGATGTACAAAGGGAAAACAATTATCAAGGCAAACTGATACTCCATTATTTGTCCAGTTTGATATAAATGACCAAGGCGCATTGACCACAATATCAGGATCAAAATAATAGATATTGGTCAGATCTGCATTTGCTTCAGCTACCTTTTTCATAAAAGAAGGTTTATAATAGCCGAAGTGCATCTCAACATCCAATAATTCAAAAACCAACTGAACATCATTTCCAATCTTGAAAGTCTGATCTGATTTTTGTAGTTGATTGATCCATACAGGAAGGTCTCCCCTGTATCCAACATAAATTATTCCCTTAAAAGAAGACCGAGCCAAAGAATTCACTAAAGCTCCCACGCCTTTTTCATAATGCCCTTCAAAAAGTGTTGTAACAATCTCCATTTTTAATTTGAATGTCTATAGTTGCTAGTTTAATTTATACAATCTTGTTTTTAAAAAACTGTCTCTAATCCTATTTTTGACTTTAATTGTGGTTTTGAAACTTCCTAAATTTGAATACAATTGCTGCAAAAGATGTAATATCTGATATTCGCTTTTTTGAAGAATAATTCGTTGATAGAAAATTTTTATGTAAATGGATATCATCTTTTTAATATTTCTGGAAGCAATGTATCTATAATCATTTTTTAAGTTTATGGGGTTTATTCTATCAAGATAATATCCTATCAACATTGGGCTGGAAAGTCCGAAGCCTAAAAATAATTTTTTATAATACTTAATTTCAGTTCTGCTTTTTGGAATGTAATGATAAAACTGTAACTTTTTGTACCATAAGACTTCATAACCAATCATACCCACGGCCAAACATAACTCATGATCTTCACTACTTACCAATGAGGTCCCAATTCTACCTGTGGTTTGAAACTCAAATTCATACTCATCTACCAATTCTGCAAAAGCCTTTTTATTTACAATCATTCCTGCTCCATATACCACTTTTCGGGTATTGGTTATATTGCCCTCTTGTAAATATTGCGAACCGACTGCCAAAGTATGATATTGGTTTTCCCAAAATAAAGGAGGCTCCTTCCCTTCAAATACTGGCAAACCATATCCTCCAATAATACCCACATTCGGATTATTGTTGATGATACCCAATGCATCACTTAAATAATTATTTGACAACCAGTTATCATCATCACAAAATAATAAAAAGTCAAAACTAGAATTCTTTATACCGCACATTCGGGCTGCAGTTAATCCAGGTGTTGCCTCTTTGATTACTCTAAAGTTGGGACTGTCTGCTGTTTTGCTGTTTTGCCACAAATTATTGGCAAATTCAAAAGTAGCATCTGTAGAAGCATTATCAATGATCAGTATTTCCCACTGACCTACTGCTATATTGATTTGATTTTGCAAGTGTTCAATTGTTGGTTTCAATCTACTAACACTGTTGTAGCAGCAAACTATTACACTTATACCGTTCATGGTTTCTTGATTTTATATTTTAGTTTGGTAAATAGAAATTGCAAACTGCGTTTGTACGAAATATTTTTTACCCTCCAGGAAGAGCCTTTTGAATCGATCCAGTTATCAACATCAAAATAATCTTTTGACAAGAGATACAATGATTTTCCGTCGGTTACATAATTATCGTATGACTCTGTAATTGAAATTAAATAATTGATTCCGGTTCTTTTTTTGGCCGAAAAGAAAACTTTTTTATAGCGAATAGAATTCCATAGTGTAATAAATTTGGGCCATTCATTTATTTCTCTGTCACATGCTTTAACAAACCAATTGGATGCATCTTCTGGCATTCTTTTCAATCTTCTTTTCCATTTTGATAAAGCTTCCTTCTCATCTTTATAATGCAAAAAGTGAATTTCAATATCACCTAGCAATGCAAGTGGATATTTCTCTTTCAGATAAAGTTCTTCATATTCTTTAAACTGAGTTTCCTGCTTAAATACTAATTCCTGTCTAAGGTATTCGGGCAAGTTGTTTGCCATTTTAACAAACTGAAGCGGCGGAATAAATAATCCTACAAAGGGCGAATTATATTCGATCTGACGCTCTATATAGATCTCCGCTCCCCAACAATTATTTGAAATAATGCAAAAATCGTTATTCATAATTTATTGAAATAATCTTCTATATCTGGCGCTGTAATTAAAATTATTGGTTCTCATTTTGATGAACTTTGCGGGAATTCCAGCCACTACATTACAAGATTCAACATCTTTAGTTATTGTTGCCGAAGCCGCTATGACTGCACCATATTTGATATGTAAACCTGGCAAAACCATAGCTCTTGTTCCTATCCATACGTAATCTTCTATTACAACTTCTTTATTGCGTGCTTGAGCATGGTCGAATAACTCATCATGATCAGCAGTTAGAATAATTACTTCCTCAGAAATGGAAACATTATTTCCTATTTTTAAATTGCCTCTGGTATCAATTCTGCATCCGCTATTAATTACAGAATCAAGACCAATCTCTAATCCTTTTGCAGCATCAAACTTGCAATTCATACAAATTGTACTTCCTTTGCCAATCTTAAAATTCATAATCTTGCGATAATAAAACAACCGTATAGAATGACTTGGAATATGTGATATTAAATGATTGCAGAGGTACAATCTAAACTCTGATATAATTTTTCTCATTTTTATAAAGTCAACTTATTGAAAACCAAAGCATGTTAGAAAATAGTTTGTAATTCCATGGACTTTTGCCTTTTACCATTGCCTTAATATAGAACAGCGTTCCCATAATGATCCCTTTTCTAAATTTATACCCAAACTTCTTAGAGAGCGTAGAATGCCAAATAGGAAGAACATCATTATAATAACTTTTCAATTCGCCTAACGGAATAGTTGAATTATTGGTTTCGTGAATTCTGTAATACCCTATTACTTCGTCACAATAGTATAATTTTCTATTTTCTGCGTATCGCAGCATCAACTCAGCATCACAAACCTGAGTGTTTAAGAAGAGCTGGCCATTCAACTTGATTTCTTCTAGTTTTTTCTTTCTAAAGACCGTGAAAATGATGTGAAAAGGATTCTCAAATGCAATTTTTTCGAATGCATTTTCAACATAACCAGATTTCATAAATTCATTTTTTGATGTAAATTTCTTTAAACCTGTTTTTTCGAAATACATTTTATATTTAAATGACACGAAATCTATTTGTGGATCTGTCAGTTTTTCTACAGCTTTTTCTATGAAGGTATTGTTGTGAATATCATCTGCATTTGCAATAACAACATATTCGCCTGTGGCCCTGTCATAAGCATTATTCCAGTTGGGACCAATTCCAAGATTTTTTTCATTTCTAAACAAACTTACTTTGAGGTTTCTGCCAAATAAATCATTTAGAATTTCCCATGTTCCATCTGTCGAAAAATCATCTTGTATAATTATTTCTATATTGTCATACGTTTGCAATAGGAAACAATTTACTGTCTCTTCGATGTATTTTGCCGCATTATAAACCGGTATGCAAACAGATACTAATCGATTATTCATATAATAAATATTCAAAATGATTAAACTAAACTGATCTCAATTTATAAATTTTAACAAACGTGTATGAGGAGTATATTACAGCCTGAACAACTGAAATGAATATATTGAAATACAAAACCCCCATTAAAGATGAAATATCAAATAAGAAAATACCAATTACGATAGATAGTAAATTACTGGCAATATACAAGTAAGGATTAATAAGCCACCCTCTGCTGGAACTAAGCGAAAATAGGAATCCGGTTATTAATCCCAAACAGCTTCCTGTTACATTTAAAACCAGCGCTGTGTTCAAGCCTCTATAATTTCCGCCCAATATCCATAGAAATTGATTTGAGAACAGAAAAACACAAGTAACGAGTATTATACATACAATTATTAAAAGGAAAACATTTAATAAAAATTGGTTCAGCAATACTTTGAAGTCACTCTTTTGTCTGGCAAAACGAGGAACCAATAAAGTAGAAAATAAGGACGCTAATACTCCTAGTAAAACAGATACTCGGCCCAATGCACCAATTTGTGCAACTGATGCGGTATTTCCTGCAATGGAAATCAGCCAAATAGTAATTTGACCTGATAAGCAATAGTAAATTGCACCTGGCAGTACTCGCTTAACGATAGACATAATCTCTTTTTCAACAACAGGATCAGTGGTCTGCTTATTATCTACAAAAGTTTCAGCAATTTTACGAAGCTTTATATTTCCATAAATTCGCGGAATTCCGCTTGCTAAAATGGCTATAAACGAATAAGGGAAAATAAAAATTGTTAAGCCCGTCAAAATCAAACGCCAAATTCCTACTGATACCTGGTTCTTTTGTAATGGAAGTATATCCTGATGAAGTTTAGGAAAAATTTCCAGCAGCGAATCTGATAGCGCTGCAAAAAAAGCAGGAATCAAAGAAGCTACAATTAATATCGTAATTAACCAGTTTGCACCATTACGCAACAATAGATACATCAATAATGGCACTGCAAAAATAAGACTTCCAATGGCAAATTTGCGGCGCATACTAAGTCCTGTTGCCAAGATAACACCTAGTTTTTCCTTATCCTGCCAATGCTGTCCTCCTTGCGAAAATACTCCAGTTCCGATACCTCCGTCAGCTAACAGCGTCATGGTTCCAAGCATAGTGTTAGACAAAGTATAAAGCGCATACTCATTTACAGATAATAAGTGTATAATCAAAAGACCGCTTGCAAAGCCTACCACTTGAATAATAATCTGTGCAGAACCTGTAATACTTATTAACTTTCCCCAATGAAGCGCTTTGTAATAATGCGGATGTCCCTTTATTCGATTTAGCATTACTTCGATTTAAAATAAATTAATTGTGCAGATACTTTATACTTATTACATTCTTCTTGAAACCCATTTTTTTCTTAATTTATCTAACGGCATATCATAATATTGATAGATCAATAACGAAAATAGATAAGTGATAAATAAATAGCCCAACAGGTAAGGTATCCGATCTATCTTTGAAAGTTCATTTATATAATGGTTATATGGAATTATAAACATCCAATGACTTAAATATAAAACATAGGACATACCACCAAGCAGGATGTCTCTAGAATCACTTTTCCTTAGTACACTATTTGAAAGCAGCGGTATTAAAAGAAAAGAACTTAAAATATTGAAAAGCTCATTGTAACTGCTGTCAGCCAGCTTAACCAAAGCAAATAATTTGGGAATTACATAATGTATCACTAATATCCCTACAAACAAACTGTTGAAAATTCTTTCCAGCTTGGAATTGAATTCTATCTTGGATTTATAAATTTCTATCCCAACAAGAAAATAAACTAAATATTTAAGGATCGTTTTGCTAATGAATAAATCTGTCCATAAAAAAGATAAAGCCAGCGCAAGAAGAAAAGCGATGCCTAAAATTGAGTACCTTACTTTTTTTTGTTTCAGAAAAATCAAAATTACTGGCAAAAACAAATAAAACTGAAGCTCAATATCCAGAGACCAAGCTGGCACTAAGGGTTGAAAACTAAGCTGATTATAACCTAACATCAATAAATTTGCGAGTCCAAAACTAAGACCGCTGAGCGATGCAAACTGAAGTCTTGCTATCAACTGAGAATCAAATATAAAAAGCATGATAAAAGTTAAAATACTGATCAGGTAATAAACCGGAAGCAAACGAAAAATTCTGCTGCAATAAAATACCAGCAAGGGCTGCTTTGCTTTGCTATATTTTGTTTCATACATTAAAGTTACCCAATAGCCGCTTAATATAAAAAAGCAGTAAACAGCCAAATGCCCGATAAAAACAAATTTGGTAACATGAAAAAAGACAACTAAACTTGCTAAAATGAAACGAACTAAACCTGGTTTAATCATATTTTAATGTTATTTATTTCATCTGCCGTATCAAAAAAGAATTGCAGTCTCCAGCTAATTGATGTGACTATTTTTTTGGCATTTTGAGTTTTGCTGTATCTTTAATTTCAATAATAATGAATCATCCTTTGCCTATTCCTTTCACTTCAAATCCTATAGCAGTTAATTTTTTAACATCCAGAATATTACGTCCATCAAATACGAAAGCGGGCTTATACATATTACTGTAAATTTTTTCCCAATCGTAGCCTTTAAATTCGTCCCATTCTGTTAATACCGCAACGGCATGTGCTTGATCCATTGCCTCAGCAGGAGTATTGTATACAAAAATCTGCTTTAGTTTTAATTCTATTTTATGATCTGAAAGTCCTTTCAATTCCCATAAATACTTCATGTCAGCTTTAATTTTTACTTCAGAAACTTTAGGATCAAATACATGAATTGCAGCGCCATCTTCAATAAGATGCTCTGCTACGTAAATCGCTGCAGACTCGCGGGTATCATTGGTATCTTTTTTAAATGCCCATCCTAAAAAAGTAATTTTCTTATCACTTACCGTATTAAACAGTGAGCTAATTATTTTTTTTGCAAAACGATATTTTTGATAATCGTTTAACACAATTACCTGTTCCCAATAATCAGCCACTTCAGGCAGGTTAAAATAACGGCACAAATAGACTAAATTCAAGATGTCTTTTTGAAAGCAAGATCCTCCAAACCCAACAGAGGCTTTTAGAAACTTAGAACCAATTCTGCTATCCGTTCCAATAGCATTGGCTACTTCATCAACATCAGCCTCAGTAACTTCACATAAGGCAGATAAAGCATTAATTGAAGAAATTCTTTGGGCCAAAAATGCATTAGCCGTTAATTTTGATAACTCCGAAGACCATACATTTGTAGTTAAAATTTGTTTTGGTGAAAGCCAATGTGCATAAATATCAACCAGTGATTGAATCGCTCTTTGGCCGTTTTCTGTTTGTTTTCCACCAATTAGAACACGATCAGCATTCAGTAAATCATTGACAGCGGTTCCTTCGGCCAAAAATTCAGGATTGGAAAGAACTTCAAATTTGAAACCATTACCAGTACGGTCTAAAATAGTCTGCAGCGTTTCGGCAGTTCTTACCGGAAGTGTTGATTTTTCGACTATAATCTTATCACTTTTGGCCACTTTAGCAATCTGTCTGGCACACAACTCTACAAATTTTAAATCAGCAGCCATTCCCTTGCCTTCTCCATACGTTTTTGTCGGCGTGTTTACGGCTATGAAAATCATATCTGCAGCTTCAATTGCACTATCTGCATCAGTAGAAAAAAACAAATTACGATTTCTTGCTTCCCTCACTACTTCGGCAAGTCCGGGTTCGTAAACGGGCAGTTTTTCTAAATCTTCATTATTCCAGGCTGCGATTCTGTTTTCATTTAAATCGACAACAGTTACTTTTATTTCGGGACATTTCAATGCTATAACAGACATTGTCGGCCCCCCTACATATCCAGCGCCTAAGCAACAAATATTTTTAATTTTCATTTACTGCTTTTTTTTTTTGAAACAAAAAATGGTTTGTTTTTGATTAACTCAATCAGTTATTCGAAATAATTCAAGATCTTATAACCACATTCTTTTAAATGTTGTTCTTTTTCCATTAGCCTTAAATCAGACTGCATCATTTCTTTAACTAATGCAGCCAAATCATATTGACATTTCCAGCCTAACTTCGTCTTTGCTTTTGTTGCGTCGCCAATCAATAATTCTACTTCTGTCGGTCTAAAATAATTTGCATCTACTGCTAATACTTCTTTACCAATAAAAAGTTGATAATCAGGATTGGTACAATATTTCACATAACCTTTCTCTTCAATACCTTCGCCTCTAAACTCTAGTTCAATTCCTACTTCGGCAAAACTCATACGCACAAACTCACGTACTGGAGTAGTAATTCCTGTAGCGATTACCCAGTCTTCTGGTTCATCTGCCTGCAAAATCATCCACATCATTCTAACATAATCTTTGGCATGTCCCCAATCGCGTTGTGCGTCTAGATTTCCTAAGTATAATTTATCTTGCAGTCCGAGAGCAATTCTAGCAGTTGCTCTTGTAATTTTGCGTGTTACAAAAGTTTCTCCTCGAATAGGTGATTCATGATTAAACAAAATTCCGTTGCAGGCATACATTCCATAAGCTTCTCTATAATTAACGGTAATCCAGAAAGCATACATTTTAGCCACTGCGTAAGGCGATCTCGGATAAAACGGTGTTTTTTCTGTTTGCGGAACTTCCTGCACTTTACCAAACAATTCTGAAGTAGATGCCTGATAAATACGGGTCTTTTTTTCCAATCCTAATAAGCGAACTGCATCCAAGACCCTTAAGGTTCCCAATCCATCTGCATTTCCAGTATATTCTGGAGTTTCAAATGAAACTGCTACATGACTCATAGCTGCTAAATTATATATTTCATCAGGCTGGATTTCTTGAATCAAACGAGTCAAATTAGTACTGTCCGTCATATCTCCGTAATGCAAAATGAAATTCCTGTTTTCTACATAAGGATCCTGATACAAATGGTCAATTCGATCTGTATTGAATAAAGACGTACGTCTTTTTACTCCATGCACTACATAGCCTTTTTCTAATAAAAATTCACTTAAATAGGCTCCGTCTTGGCCCGTGACTCCTGTAATAAGGGCAATTTTTTTAATTTGATTCATAATGTAACTATAAAGCACGAAGCATTGTGTTGCAAAGTCGCAAATTTGTAAAATCTTAACTATTTTGAAGGGGAGTAAATTTTAAAAGCACAAACTATTAAAAAGCCTTTTGCTTAAAGTTTTCAATGTTTTGTAAAAACCAATTGTAGGTTTTTTGTATTCCATCTTCTAATTTCACTTGATGTTTCCATCCTATGTTATGCATTTTAGAAACATCCATTAATTTTCTAGGTGTTCCGTCAGGTTTGGTATCGTCCCAAATTACAGCTCCGGTATGGCCGACGATTTTTTGCACTAAGTTGGCCAAATCTCTAATAGTTAAATCCTCTCCCGTGCCAATATTGTACAAATGCTCAGGAAGCTCATTTTCTAAGGCAAAAACCACTGCCTCTGCCATGTCGTCTACAAATAGAAACTCTCGCATTGGTCGGCCAGATCCCCAGAGAGTCACCACAGAATTGTTGTTTTCCTTTGCTTCATGAAATTTTCGAATCATGGCTGGCAATACATGAGAACTATGCAAATCAAAATTATCACCTGTCCCGTATAAATTTGTAGGCATCAAACTCACAAAATCCTTTTCGTATTCATTGCGAATGGCTTCACATAATTTTACTCCTGTGATTTTTGCCAGAGCATACCATTCATTTGTGGGTTCTAGAGGAGCAGTAAGCAAATATTCTTCTTTTAAAGGCTGTGGAGCTAATTTTGGATAAATACACGAACTGCCTAAAAAAATGAATTTATCTATGCCTAAACGATGCGCTTCATTGATAAGGTTATTTTGAATCTGCATGTTTTCCATCAAGAATTCATATGGAAAATTATTATTGGCTAAGATTCCTCCCACTTTTGCGGCGGCGTCTATAATAACATCTGGTTTTGTTTTTCGGATGTAATCCCGAACCGCTTTTTGTTTTCGCAAATCCAATTCTTTGCTTGAAGCGCCAATAAGATTAATGTAACCTTTTGCACTAAGGACTCGCCAAATAGCACTTCCAACCATTCCATTATGTCCAGCAATATATATTGTAGAATTTTTATTAATCATGAGGCAGCATTTATTTTAATAAATAAGCAAAATCGAATTTTAAAGGAGCGGTGAAGCAATAGCTTCCAATTGTTGGTAAACTTTTTTTACCTCTTGTGAATTTTCTTTTTGCAACACCATCAATGCGTCCGAAGTATAGATCAAAATGCAATTTTTGACACCTATAAAAGTAGTATGCGTTGACGTTCCTATCACAATATTTTTATTTTCATCAATGGGATGATCTTTCTGAACCAAATAATCATAAACCGACTCAAAAGAGCCCAGATCAGACCAATCAAAATAGGTTGGAACCACTTTAATGTCTTTGCTTCGTTCCATTACTGCATAATCTATGCTTATCGAAGGAATGCTTAAAGACAATTCAAAATCTAAAAGGCCGCCTTTATTTGATTCCCATGTTTTTTTTGATTTCCAATATACCTCGGGTTCCTGTTTCTTGAGTTCCGTTAAAAACTTCCTAGCTTTAAAACAAAAAAGGCCGCTATTCCAGAAATAATTTCCTTCTTTCAAATAACCTGCTGCAGTTTTTAAATCAGGTTTTTCATGAAATGCGATTACATCCTCATTTTCAAACTCTATATAGCCGTAGCCCGTTTCTGGTTTTGTGGGTTTTATACCAAAAGTTACCAAATAATCTTTTTCAGCAAGTAAAATAGCTTCACGCAAAGCAGTCTGATACAGTTCAGCCCCTTCAATTACATGATCTGACGGAGTAATCAATAAAATATCCTCCGGTTCTGATGCAAAGGCAGCAAAAGCAATTGCGGCAGCCGTATTACGAGGAACAGCTTCTACAATATGGAGATACGATTTATTGAATTTACTCATACTCTTATCACTTAATTGATAATTTTCGATATTTCCTACTACTATCGTTTTATTGGAAAACTTTTCATTTCGGACTACTGTTTTTTCAAAAAGCGACTCGCCATCAAAAAGTTCCAAATATTGCTTTGGCAAATTTTTTCTCGAAAGAGGCCACAACCTGCTGCCGACTCCTCCTGTTAAGATTACATGAGTAATACCACTAATTGCCATGGGAGTTCGATAAAACTTCTTTCTGGTAAACTTCATGACGCAGACTAGAGCTCGAAAACCGGTGATCTCTAGTATTAAAATATAAATAGATTCCCTTTTCTTCACAGTAGCTTCTACCGGTAAAATCCCTTTCTTTATATTCATCTCCCACAATACGCACATCTATAGTAAAGGATTTCAAAATATCTTCTAAATCCTGCTCAGTAGCGTAAGGAACAATTTCGTCCACAAACTTACAGGCTTTTAATTGTATGTAACGTTCTACAACTGTCTGTGTTGGTTTGTTTTTTGTTGGTCGATCTAATGTCGGGTCAGTCTGTAAACCAACAATTAAATAATCACAATTTAATTTTGCTTCTTCAAGCATTTTAACGTGCCCTGCATGTAATAAATCAAATGCACTAAATGTTATTCCAATTTTCATCTGTCCAAGTATTAAATTAAAAATAAGTTGTTAATGTGATTTTATAGGTAAAAAACAATTTGCCATTTTACTGGCTTTTTTGATGTTTTTTTGAGAATTGAAAAAGGGTTCCCCGTAAATAGCTGCATTTTAGCTACTCAAAAAGTAAAAAGTGAATGATGTAAAAAATAAAAAAATTACTGCCTTTACATTGGTATGAAAATTTTAAAATTCAGCTCAAAAACAAAACTGATTCTGCCATTTTTATGACAATAATAATTTTGTTAAAATTACAATAATAAGATAGGTGCAAATTGATTTTTTGTTCTTTAATATCCTGATTTAGGAAAAATTAACATAAAAAATACAGAACCGCTCTTGTAGTAAAAGTTAAATTACAACTTCATTTCTAGTAAAAAACAGCTTTTATAAATCTTAATAAAAAAGCCGCGAAATCCGCGTTTAGATTGATTAATTATTTTTTGAAAAAAAATTAGAAGTGCCATTATTGACTTTTTAAAGTGTTATTTACTAATAAGAAAATTAAGAAACCAATCAGTCAATTTAAAGTATAATTATTTTAAAACAATAAACTGAAGAATTATGAAATGGTATGTAGTATACACAAAACCGAAATGGGAAAAAAGAGCTGCCGAGCAATTAACAAAGTTTAATATCAATTGTTATTGTCCTGTAATTAAAAAGACGCAGCAAAGGTCAGACAGAAAAATAAAAGTAGAAGTACCTTTATTTAGTCATTATATATTTGTACAGCTGCTTGAAAAAGATAGGAATTTGGTTTTTAATTCTCCTGGAGTTGTGAGATATCTATTTTGGCTTGGAAAACATGCCATTGTAAAAGATCATGAAATTGAAACCATTAAGGAATGGTTAAGTACTGAAGAAACTTCAAAAGAGATTTCGGTTCTTCAATACCAGATTGGAGACAAGATACATTTAAATTCAGGTCCATTTTGTGATCAAAATGCTGTCGTTAAGGATATAACCAAAACGCATTATGTTTTAATTTTAGAATCTTTAGGATATATTTTGAAAGTGAAACATAAAGAATAAAGAAGATATAAGCTTTTTAAGGAATGCTCACTCTTACCTTTTAAAGCTTATCCTTGAGAGAATCCAATATTGCAGTCTTAAAAATTTAGTTTGGTAAACTAAAGATTTCACTTTTTTTGATTCCCAAGATCTTGACCAAGCGATCAAGTTTAGACAATTTAAGGTCTACAATCCCTATTTCTATATTTTCATACTTTTTTACACTGATCTCCATTTGAATAGCTACATATTCAGAAGTTAAATTTTTTTGTAATCGAAATTCTTTAATTCTTAAGTGGTAATTATTTTCCATGATAGTTTGATTTACTTGATTTAAAATTAGTTATCTCTATTTAATTTCACTAAAAAAAATTGAAACGTCGAACTTAAATATGAACTCTATTGAAACCTCTAAAACTTTTGAAATCTCAATTAATTTTGAAACAGTCAAGTCTACATCTCCTCTTTCAATTTTTCCATATCCGCTGGCACTCATACTCAATTCAGCTGCCATATGTTCTCTAGTGAAATTTTTTAATTCTCTAATTTTTCTAATATTCTCATATACTGCATATTTCATAGAACAAAAAATTTGGTTTTGGGTTAACTTTATGCTTTTTATCTTTTACTAATCAATAATAATTGTTGTTTTAAATTCAATTATCGTTAAAAAAGGCAATTTCATAATAAAAAAATATTATCAAAAAATTCAAAAAAAAGCCAAATCATTGAATTTAATTAACAAACTTTACAAATTCTGCCTAAATATATATATAGTTCCTAGTTTTAAATAATAAATCTGTTCAAAGGATTTTTAAATCCGATTAACGACAAATTGTTGCATTTTTTGACTCCAATAAACCCTATTTTATTTATTTTAAAAAAAAAGTAAACAAAATAATATCTGGATACAATTTGAAGATCAATTGGATATCGGAATAAGTGAATGCCTTTCTAAGACTATTTGCAAAATCTCATTGAAGTAATAAAAACTATTAGGAAAGGAAATACTAAATGTGGGAGAATCGATAAAAAACTAACTGCAGTATGAACTAGAGTACAAAAAAATAGTAAACTCTTTATAATTTTAAATAGGAGGCAAAAAAATCAGATTATAGAATTATTCAGCCGTAAGGTTACATAAAGTGTATAGGCGACAAAAAAACAAACACCAAATAAGAAATAAAAACAAAAAGCAATTTAGATTTATTAGGATCTAAATTGCTCTTTAAAAAAAAAAATGTTTTACTTATCTACAATTATTAAGCAATCACTATCACTTTTATTGCGTTACTAGCAATTGAGGATATGGAGTTGTTTTTTTGTCTATTACAGTTGTCGGCACATTTTCCTTTAAGTTCACTAATACTTTGCTGTATTCAGGATGGGCTGCAAAACTGCTGTTGATAAAAACACCATGAGTTTTTGTTGCTGCCCCGCCAAAACGTCCGTTAACAGTTGAATTTATAATATTGTGATTTTCTTCATAATAAATAGTATTAGCAAATACGGTAATAGTATCAAGCAAATTACAGCCTTCCATTGTTGTGCTTTTAGAATTGATTAGAAAAGCCGCGCTGTTATTACTAAAGTTACAGGAGTAATAACTTAAATCACCATTAATAACTGCATTTTCTTTATAAGTATAATCACCCACAGTACCAGTGACAGCTGATCCTTTATTATTCGTAAAATCACAGTTGGCAGCAATGGCAAAATTTTGTCCTGACGTATTTAAAGCTGTTTTATTATTGTCAAATTTGCAATCTACCCAAGCATTTAAATTATCTGCCCTGGTAGCTCTCATTGAAACTGCTATTCCACAATTTATAAATTGATTTTTATAGAACATGGTTTTGTCAACAAAACTAGAAGTATCACTATCATTTGCCCATGGCATAAGAGGGTCTTGAAAAAATCCAATATTACAATCAACAAAGCCCAGATTTTCAAGAAAATTATTGTCAAATCCTTTTATTTTTTTGAGATGTATGCCATAGTTTTGATTTCGAAATACTACAAATTTCATTTTTTGCAGCGCCATATGCTGTGTTCCATAATCCTGTGAAGAATAGATTCCTTCACTTCCGCCCTGCAGGGTTAGATTTGCTAATATAAAATTAGTGTCCTGTCCGCCAGTAAGGGATATTAAAGGAAAATCATCTGTTAAACCCACAATTACCGTTTTACCAGTACCCTGACCAATTATACCGTGATTCGAATCAATTGGAAGTTTTAAGGTAGACGCTATATAAAAGATTCCTTCCGGTAATTCTGCAATACCGTTCGTATTAATTAAATTTTGAATATAGTTCGTTTGATCAGGCTTACCTGCTCTTTCTGTTTTCCAATTAGGCCCTAATGGGTCTGGCAGTGTTTCCCAATTCGCTCTGGCCCAAGCTTTGTATTGAGGCCCTTGTATCGTATTTGAAAGTGTATTAAAAACTGAAGTATTTGTTATTGCTGCCGTTTGCTCAACTCCATTATAAAGTACAGCATTTTTTCCATCCAGATTGGCCAAAAGATCAAATCCTGTAACGGTTCCAGATTTTCTTAAATAATTTCCTAATCCAAATACTAAAAACATATTCGTTTTTGTTGACAATACATCATTAGAAGTTCGCAGAAACTTATTGTAAAAGGATAGATTATCAGCATCAATATCATAAGACGGAGTTGAATTCGACTCGTAACTACCTCCGCCAAAATCAGTTATCTTAAGATTTCCCATGTTTTTTGCCGAAAACATAGCTTTTGTACCTTGATTTAAAAGATTCCAGCCTTCAGCATCTAAACCTACAAAAGTAGCTGACTGTAATCCGTCAAGTTCCGTAGTATCACCGTGAGGTGTTAAAAAATTAGTATGGAGATGTACATTACCATAGCTAGGATCAATACTGTTTCCTTTCATTATAAGAAGATTGGAAACTGTCCCTGCTTGATGTTTGATTATTTTAGTATTTCTAATATATCCTGATACACTGCAATCTATTCTGATTGGTCCGCCAAAGTCTATAAACGAATTATCTCTAAGTGCGACATTAGTACCTTGTAAAGTAGCCCATTTAATGCTTTTAAAAATACATCCCGAAATTTCAGCACCAGTTTCAAACTTTATAATTTTATCAGAAGGAAGCAGGTTCTCTAAACGTACATTCTTACTTCCTGCTGCAATTGTTATATTTGAAACTTTTGTTAAAGATGGATGTCCGTACAGTCTTTGATCAGTAGTCATTACAATGTCGACACCAGAATAATCACCTTTTTCTAATCGAACAGATCCATATTTGTTTAAAGCTGCCTGCAGCGTAGCTTTTTGAGCAATTGGCAATAAATAAGCTTTAAAGTAATCAATTTCTTCTAACTGATTATTTACCCCAGCAGGAGGCTCAGGAGTTTTTACAGGAGCTTGTTCAAGTGAATACTGGTAATTTTGCGAAAAAACTGCTGTTGAAAAGAGTAAAAAATAAATTAAATGCTTCATTGTCCTGATATAATATAGGAATTTGTACCTGTCTTTCTAAGAAAACCAAACCTTACATTCCCAGCCGCGCTTGTAAAATTTGCACTACCGTTTGCATTATAATTTATTGTTACACCTGACGAGGCTTGTATAGCCAATATAGCGCCATTATGAGCTTCTAAATTAATTGTATCCCCAACCAACATACTCGAAAAATTAGCGGTTAAAGTTAATGTAGCTGATGCCGTACATTCAATTGTATTATTGATATCATTGGAAGCAATGCTTCTTGAAGAAGTAAATGAAATGACTGCAGCTCTCGCAGCAGGAGTCGTTACAGCCCCTCCTATTAATCTGTCAGCTGTTTTGGCATGCAAGGCATAAGGTACACTCAGAAGCTGTGTAACACCAATAATGTTATAATTGCTGCCGCCAGCTGCATCTACCTGTGTTTCTATAAAGTAAGGTCCTTTTTCCCAAGCTATCTGACTGAAATTACCTGTTACAACAGTTCCATTTCCAATTTCTAAAGATACAAGACCATTGTTATTTGTAGAAGGCGAATGTGTTTCCTGATAAACAGCAGTTCCCGTTGCCGTACCTTGATGCACAATTACTTTAAGACTTATTTTTGAATTAACCACCAAGCTATTATTTTGACCGCGAATAATTGCCTGATAGCTCATTTTTTCTGGTGACTGTGCCAATACTTTAGAAGTAAAAGCTGCAAATAGTAATACAATTGTAAGCGAAATTTTCATTCTTTTAATTTTTTAATATCTTAAATGTTTTCAAAACTTGGTTATCTATATATACTGTCAATATATATAAAGAGGAACTAAGATTACTTAAACTAATTTGGGTTTCAGTTTCTTTAATTATACTCTGTTGCAGCAATCTCCCTTGAATGTCATAAAGCTTATAATGTCGTATTCCATTTTCTAATTCCAATCCTTTCAAACTTAAGTTTACATAGTCTCTTGTAGGATTTGGAAAAACAAATAATTCTGCAGCTGGCACTTCACTATCAGGCGTGTCCAATGTTTTGTCTTTTTCTTGTTGTTGTACACCTTGAGCTACATTGTATTCGGATTCCCCGATATACATATAAAATATTTGCCCAATAGAGTATGATACTGTTCCAGAAGAGCCGGTAGCAGTATTGCCTGATGGAATAATAGTTTCCATTATATCAGTATCTCTCCCTTGTGTATTTTGACTAATCCCTTTAAAAGAGAACAGTAATATGATAATTATAAGGTAACAAAAGCTTAGATACTTCACAGTTTATTAATTCTTTATATTTTAATACTGCAAAAATATTTAATTTCAAAATTAAATCGATAAAATAAAACTTATTTCCGACAAAGCACACAAAATGTAGTATTTTAATGACTATTTACTTACATCAAAAAAGCCAATTTTATATTTTTTTGCGGTTTTAATTAAAATTATAAACCCTATCACTTTCGGAATCATTTGATAAATTAAATACTTTCATTTGGAAAACATCTTGGGGTATCTATAACTAACGCTAATCTCTTTTGATAATTATATAAGGACATACTTTTTGCCTAATTTGTAAATTACACTGCACATTTTTTTTAAATTGATAGTTACTGTACGTTAAAATCCGAATTTAGCAATTAATTTATCCATAAACATTTAAAAAACAACAAGTTACACGCCGACTATAATTAAAAGTTTTTTAATTAGAGTTACTTTCTCTTTCGCATGTGTTGTTTTTAAACTGTACGCCTTATTTAGTTTTTAAAAAAAAGGAAACATACTAGAGCTTTTATCAATAGAGAAATAGAAAGCAAAAAAAATCATTAATGTTAAGAATCTTAAAAAGAAAATTGCTGCATATTTAAAACTTGAAAATCAATATAGTAGCTTAAATAATAATTTAAAAATATAACAAATTTGAAAAACAAAGCTCTTGTAATAAATCGTGTTATTACCATATAAAAATTTGCTTCGTATAGCCCAAAACATGCTTTTAATCGATTATAACAGCTTTATACAGAAATTACACGTTTTAATGAAATAATTTTCCTTGATTTGATTAAAAAATTGAATAATATTTATCAAAACAGTGAAAACAATGCAACAAATAAGTTAATAAACTGTTTATTTTCAAACCTTTTATTATTCTTTTGCGTTTTCCTTGCTTTATTTTTTATCAATAGTATTTTATAAGTTTTTAATTTTTTTAAAGAAATTACGATGATAAGACCTGACAATAATAATACTGAAAATAAGATGCCGGATCCCAAAAACTCTCATCTCACACAAACATTATACGAACTGTTTGCCAGCCAAGTAGAAATGCATCCTAATTCTATTGCTCTTGACTTTGACAAAAAACAAGTAACTTACAGTGAATTAGAGCAAGCTGTTTCAAAAGTTCATCGTTCTCTTTTAAAACAAGCAAAAAACGAAAATATAATCGGTCTCTCTACAACCCGAGGTATAGAGCAAGTTGTATTTATGCTGGCAATTTTAAAAGCAGGTAAAGCTTATCTCCCAATCGATTTTGGATACCCCAAAAACCGTATACTAAATATCATAAAAAATTCCAATCTAACCTTCTGTTTATCAAATGATGCAGATGAAGCTGCTGTGTTATCCCTGGGACTTAAATCATTGAAAAACAACAACATTCAAAATCAAACCGACTGCAATCAAGATGCAATGTGTCAAAATGCGGGATATGTTTTGTATACTTCTGGTTCTACTGGTGAACCAAAAGGGGTATGCATGGGACAGGGAGCACTTGTAAATCTTATCAATTGGCAAAACAAAAAATCAACAAGTACAAATGGAACGCGTACTTTGCAATTTGCTCCTTTAACTTTCGATGTTTCTTTTCAAGAAATTATGGCCACCTTGAGTACAGGAGGTACTCTTGTTTTGATTGAAGAATATTTAAGACTCGATATGGCTGCTCTTATAAACTTCATAGAAAAGCAGCAGATTAATAGACTTTTTTTACCTTTTGTAGCATTACAGGCTTTAGCCGAAGCCGCTTTTAGTACAGGCTTATTTCCTGATTCACTCAAAGAAATAATGACAGCTGGTGAACAACTTAAAATCACGCCTGTAGTAGAGGCATTTTTCACAAAGTTGAATACTTGTGTTCTTTATAATCAATATGGGCCAACGGAGTGCCACGTTGTTACTGAATTAAAATTGGACGGTGATCCTGCTAATTGGCCAACATTACCCTCAATTGGCAAACCTATTTACAACACTTCTATACTTATTCTTAATCAAAATCTTGAAATTGTAAACAATGGTGAAATTGGAGAACTCTATATTGCCGGAGAATGCCTGGCAGAGGGCTATTTGAACAACGAGCAGTTAACCAATGAAAAGTTTCTTGATTGGAAAGCACCTGATGGTAAAAATATTCGCATCTACCGCTCCGGAGATATAGCTAAATATTTGCCGGATGGAAATATTGAATTTCTTGGCCGTCAAGATGATCAAGTTAAAATTAGTGGACATCGAATAGAACTGGCCGAAGTTGAATTGGCAATTAATTCTTTAATTGGCATACAGCAAACAGTTGTATTAGCGTCAAATCTTTTAGGGCAAACTCAATTGGCCGCCTACATTCAAACCAATCAAGAAAATATTGATATCGCTGCTATTCGTGAAAAAACAGCCGCCATATTGCCCGATTATATGATTCCATCCTACTTTATCTTGGTTCAGGATTTTCCTAGGACCTCTAGTGGGAAAATTGATAAGAAAATGCTCCCAGCACCCGAATACAATAGACCAAGCAATGCACCTTTATATAAAAAAGCAACTACTGAAATTCAAAAAAACATTACTAAAGCTTGGTTTGATTTATTTCATATACCCAAAATTGGAATTGATGATAATTTTTTTGAAATGGGAGGAACATCTTTGCTAGCTCAAAAATTAGCAGCTGTTTTATTAAAGGAATACAACTATAAATTACCTGTAACAAAACTATATCAATTTCCTACAATTTCTCAAATAGCTGACTATCTAGAACCTAAAAAGAATACAGAGGCTAAAAACAACATTAAAAAAGATACTAAATCGAATGGTTCTGGTGATGTGGCCATTATTGGTATGGCCGGAAGATTTCCAGGAGCAAATACTATAGACCAATTGTGGGAAGTCTTAAAAGAGGGCAAAGAAACTATTTCTTTTTTCAAACCTGAAGAACTTGATCCTAGTATTCCAGAATCATTACGCAATGATCCGCTTTATGTAAGTGCGCGTGGCATTTTACCCCATTCAAAGACTTTTGATGCTGCTTTTTTTGAAATAAATTCAAAACTAGCTGAAGTAATGGATCCACAGCAGCGCCTATTCTTGGAAATTGCGTGGGAATGTCTTGAGCAAACTGGTTACTTGCCAAAACATTACAAAGGTACCATAGGGGTTTATGCAGGTACTGGCGCCAACACCTATTATAAAAAAAATATATTACCTAATACTGAAGTAATAGATCAAATTGGATACCTTCAAGCAGAAACTGTTAACGAAAAAGATTATATTTCTACAAGAACAGCTTACCACTTGAACTTAAAAGGTCCAGCGGTTAGTGTTCATTCTGCTTGCTCAACCTCCTTACTTGCTATTACCGAAGCTGTAGAAGCTATCCGAAATGGTCAATGCGACATCGCACTTGCCGGAGGCTCAAGTATTACCGCTCCTATTTTTAGCGGACATCTTTATCAGGAAGGCTCTATGCTGAGTCCTGACGGACATTGTCGTTCTTTTGATGCTTCGGGAAAAGGAACTGTATTTAGCGACGGAGCTGGAGTTGTACTTTTAAAAAATTTAGATGCAGCCCAAAAAGATGGCGACAAAATATACGGTATTATAAAAGGCATCGGAGTTACAAATGATGGCGGCGGTAAAGGAAGTTTTACGGCTCCAAGCGTTGAAGGACAAGCTTTGGCTATAACGAAAGCAATTCAAGATGCACGAGTTTCACCCAATTCTATCACTTATGTTGAAACTCACGGAACTGCAACGCCAATAGGTGATCCTATAGAAATCGAAGGACTTAAAATGGCTTTTGGGGAACAGGACATAAATAACTTTTGTGCCTTAGGGTCAATAAAAAGTAATATGGGACATCTTACTGCGGCGGCTGGTGTTGCTGGATTAATAAAAACAATTCTAGCAATGAACAACAAGGTTATTCCGCCTTCCTTAGGATTCAACAAACCCAATCCAGCAATTAATTTTGAAGGTAGTCCGTTTTTTGTAAATGCATCATTACGTAATTGGAATTCAGACGAACCCTTACGAGCTGGTGTGAGTTCCTTTGGAGTTGGCGGCACTAATGTCCATATTGTTGTAGAAGAATATCCTATTGAACAGAAAAAATCGGGCCCGAGTCGTCCGTTGCAGCTCTTGATGTGGTCTGCCAAATCAGAAAAAAGTGCAAAAGGTTATGAAACGGAATTAGGCCATTTTCTTCAATCAAAACCTGATTTATCATTGGCAGATGTTGCTTATTCACTAAATAAAACTAGAGAGACTTTTGCATACAGAAGTTTTCTTCTTTCCGAGAGCAATAGAGATGCGAGTCTGGAGCTCCTTTCGGATCAAAAAAACAATATCAAAAATGCGGTCTTAAAGATTGCCCCAGGAGAACTTGTTTTTCTTTTCCCTGGTCAAGGCTCTCAATTTTCTCAAATGGGAATTAATCTTTATAAAAATGAGCCTGTTTATAAAGAAGCAATTGACAAATGTGCAGCAATCTTATTGGATAAATTGTCATTAGACATTCGCGAAATTCTATATCCAGAAATCGTAACACCAGAGACGGAGACAAGATTGAAAGAAACCCGTTTCACACAACCTGCCTTGTTTGTAACAGAGTATGCTTTATCGCAGCTCTGGCTAAGCTGGGGAATAAAGCCAACCGTATACTGCGGCCATAGTATTGGAGAATTTGTAGCGGCTCATTTGGCAGGCATTTTCAGCCTAGAAGATGCACTGCATTTAATTGCAGTTAGAGGACGTCTAGTCAATGAACTTCCAGCAGGAAGCATGCTTTCTGTAAGACTTCATGAAGACAAATTAAAAGAGCTTCTTCCAAAAACACTTTCTCTAGCGGCTGTTAATTCTGATTTTTTATGTGTCGTTGCTGGAAAAGATAGTGAAATAAAAGATTTTGCCAAATCATTAGATGCATTAGAAATTGCTAATAACTTGCTTTTCACCAGTCATGCATTTCATTCAGCAATGATGGATCCAGCATTGGAAACCTTTGAAAATGAGGTAAAAAAGACATTCCTTAATAAGCCTGCTATGCCCATTGTTTCTACTGTTACAGGATCTTGGCTTAAAGATGAAGAAGCTGTCAGTTCAAAATACTGGTCAGACCATTTGCGCAGTACAGTGAGATTTGGGCCTGCAGCAGATACTTTGCTAAAATTAGAAGATCCTATTTTTATCGAAATTGGACCAGGACACACATTAACTACTTTGACAAAGCAGCAGGCAGCAGGAAAAATAATTCCTGCATTTACAAGTTTAGCAACTCCTAAAAATAAGATGAATGAATACAATTCTGTTTTACAGACCTTAGGTGAACTATGGCTGAGAGGAATTGATCCAGATTGGAATGCTTTTTACAGCGGGCAAGACAGGCAAAAAGTTGAATTACCAAGCTACGTGTTCGACCGGAAACTCTGCTGGATTGACCCTCCTGCAGTACCAATACAAAATTCAACACCGGTTTCTGCTGCTGCAAATACAAAAAATACAGACATACTACAAAATCCGATTAGTAAACTAAATGGAAACAAACCTATGAGAAAAACTACTATACTTAATAACATTTCTTCAATTGTAAGTCAAACATCTGGTATCGATTACCCACATGATGCATCTTCTCAAAGTTTTCTTGACCTTGGACTGGATTCATTAACACTTACGCAGCTTGCCATAAGGTTAAAAAAAGATTTTAAAATTGCCATAACCTTTCGACAGCTCAATGAAGAATTTAGTTCACCCTCTCTTTTAGCAGATTATCTTGATCTTAATCTTCCACAAGAGGAGTACAAAAGCATCGAACCAGCAAAAATAGTTTCAAACGTAATTGCTGTCCCAGCAGCAACTGCCAGTCTCGCTTCTGCCGCAGTCAACAATCAGAACAATACGGCCTTAGGGTTGATTGCACAGCAACTGCAGCTTTTAGGAAAACAAATGGAACTTCTACAGGGTAATACAACAGCAGCGTCTAACGAAATACATCAGGAAACATTTCAGAAATCTTTGATTGATACCAAAATTGGAAATACAGTTGAAGAAGTAAGAACGCCTGAAGAAATTTCTGAACATCAAAAACCTTTTGGAGCATCTCCTAGAATTGAGAAACAAACAAAGGAAATGAGTACTTCTCAAAAGGAATTTCTAAATAAATTGATAGCTGCTTACACTGCAAAAACCGGAAAAAGTAAATCCTATGCTCAAAAAAATAGAAGTTTTATGGCAGATCCAAGAGTTGTTTCTGGATTTAAACCATTAACAAAAGAAATAGTTTATCCGATTGTCATTGAAAAATCCAAAGGAAATCGTTTATGGGACTTAGATGGAAACGTCTACATTGACACGCTTAATGGATTTGGATCTTGCTTTTTTGGTTATCAGCCCGATTTTATTAAAGAAGTACTTCATCAGCAAGTCGAAGACGGATTTGAAGTAGGACCGCAGCACCCATTGGCTGGAGAAGTTTGTGAATTGCTGTGTGAGTTTACAAAACAAGATCGTGCTGCACTTTGTAATACCGGTTCTGAAGCTGTTTTAGGTGCAATTCGAATAGCCCGAACTGTTACTGGACGCTCATTGATAGCGGCATTTTCTGGCTCTTATCATGGTATAATAGATGAAGTTTTAGTTCGTGGCTCAAAAAAATTAATTTCTTTTCCTGCCGCTCCTGGAATTATGCCTGAATCTGTTCAAAACATACTCATTTTAGAATATGGAACTGAGGAAAGTCTTCGTATTATAAGAGAGCGAGCAGATGAACTGGCTGCTGTTTTAGTGGAACCGGTTCAAAGCAGAAGACCAGAATTTCAACCAATAGCATTTTTAAATAAGCTGCGAGAACTCACTGCCGAAACTGATGTACCGCTAATTTTTGATGAGGTTATTACAGGATTCCGTATGCATCCAGGCGGCATTCAGGCCCTTTTTAATATTCAGGCCGATATCGCAACTTATGGAAAAGTAATTGGCGGCGGACTTTCAATTGGTGCTATTGCCGGAAAACGAAAATATATGGATGCACTTGATGGCGGTCATTGGCAATATGGTGATGATTCTATTCCAGAAATTGGCGTTACATACTTCGCAGGTACTTTTGTAAGGCATCCTTTGGCACTTGCTGCATCAAAAGCAGTTCTTACTTATCTTAAAAAGCAAGGGCCAGATTTACAAGAAAGACTAAATAACATGACTAGTCGCTTAGCAGCCGCATTAAATACCGAAGTCAAGACACAAGAACTGCCAATGACAATTAATCATTTTGGTTCTCTATGGCGGCTTAAGTTTAATGACGATGTACTTTATGGCGAATTGCTATTCACTTTACTTCGTGAAAACGGAATTCATATCTGGGATGGTTTCCCTTGCTTTTTGACTGAAGCTTATAAAGAAGAAGACATTGACCAAATAATCCAAACTTTCAAAAAATGCCTTAATAAAATGGTTGCAGCTGGATTCTTCGCTGCTAATACAGCAGAATCTATTCCATCGAAAACATCAAACAATTCAGTTGTAATCAATAAACCACCAGTAAACGGAGCAAAACTAGGAAGAGACAAAGATGGTAATCCGGCTTGGTTTATCGCAGATTCGAATAAAAAAGGCGAATATGTTAAACTAGATTTATAAACCCCTAATACTAAATTATGACTGTTAAAACAATTGAATTAATTCGTGTAGGAGATTATGTTGTTGAAAAAAAACACGGTATGACATATAATGAATTTTCTAAAAATCATTTATTTGCTAATTATCCTGTAGTAATTGGCGATGCTTGCGAAGGCTGGAATGCAAAGGAAAAATTTTCGTTAGAATTCTTCAGATCTACTTATGGAGATAGAGAAGTTAGCGTAGAAGGGCAAAAATTCAAACTGAAAGATTACATCGACTTGATGGAAACTTCAACAGTTGAAAATCCTGCACCTTATCCTTGCAAGCTTCAAATGGACACCGACTATCCAGAACTAATACCGGATGTGTCGCCGCGATTTAAATATTCTTTGCCAGACTGGACTCACAGCAAATTAATATCGAAAAGATTTACAGGTACTGCTCAAACATTAGAAATATTTTTTGGCAGTCCAGGCGGTGTATTTCCTTATGTTCATTACGATTATTTATGTCTTCATGCTTTTATAACGCAATTGCACGGAGTAAAAGAATTCACCGTTATTCCTCCTAGTCAAACTCCCTATATATATCAAAAAAAAGATAATTTATGGGTTTCAGAAATACCCGATTTAAAAAATATCGATTTTGAAAAATATCCGCTTTCAACAAATTTAACGCCAATTACTTTTACTGTAGGACCAGGAGAAACATTGTTTATTCCTTGTGGTTGGTGGCATACGGCACATTCTTTAACCGAAACAATTTCAATTGCGCAGGATTGTTTGAATACCTCTAATCTAAGCAAGTTCAAAAAAGAGGTTTTTATTAATTTAAAGAAGAAGAAAAGCATTAAAACTGAATTAGCAAAAGTTTATTTATCTACCATGATATCAACAATAAGGGTATTAGATTTCTTTGGAATTAAGAAAAATTTTAAAGGATAAAATAGCTTCTAATAATTTATTCCTAAAAAAATTGATTGTACAATATTAATAGAAAAACTAAAGTGGAAGTTTTAAAAAAAAATGCAGCTTTTAATCCATTTTCTGGACCAGAGTTAGAAAAAGTCATACCAACTACAAAAGCACAATCTGAAATTTGGACAGGTTGTTATTTTGGAGGCGACGATGCCGCTAGTGCCTATAACGAGTCGCTAACAGTAGAATTTAACGGCCCATTAGACACTGGTGTTATGGATCGAGCTATTCAAAAATTGATAGACCGTCATGAGGCATTGCGCGCTGCATTTAGCACAAACGGTATTTATATGTCTATCTATAAGCAACTTGCGATAAACATTACCCAACTCAACCTGTCTCATCTCGATCCAGATTCCCAGAATACTATCTTACAGGAATATCTTCATGAAGACGCTCATTTTCTTTTTGATCTGATTAACGGACCATTAATCAAAGCAGGTTTATTGAAATTTTCTGAAATGAATCATAGATTAATCCTTACGGTACACCATATAATTTGTGATGGATGGTCACTTGGAATTATTCTTCAAGATCTGGGAGCACTTTACTCTGCTTATGTTGAAGGTAAAATACCTGATTTGCCAGAACCGATTCCCTTTAGCGCTTATGCAGATGAAGAACAATTATTTTTGCAAAGTGAAAAAAACAAAAAAGGAGAACAGTTTTGGAATAAAATTTATGAAAAATCGGTACCGATTATAAATTTGCCAACAGACAATCCAAGACCACCACTTCGAACTTACAAAAGTCAACGTTTGGATTTTCCTTTCGATACAAATTTATTATCAAAGCTAAAACAAACGGGTTTAAATGCTGGTTCAAGTTTAGTAACTACCCTTTTGGTTAGTTTTGAGTTATTTTTATATCAAATAACAGGACAGGATGATATCGTAGTTGGCTTGCCTTCTGCTGGTCAAGCTACAACAGGAATGAATCATTTAGTAGGACACTGCGTTAATTTACTCCCATTAAGAAGCAGACCAGACTTAAATAAAAATTTTAACGATTACTTAAAACAACGAAAATCAGAACTTTTTGATTGTTATGAGTATTCACAACTTAGTTTTGGACAGCTCTTACAAACAATAAATATTCCCCGCGATCCTTCACGAATTCCTTTAGTGCCTATTACATTCAACATAGATATGGGCATGACTGATGGTGTTCATTTTAGAAATTTAACCTATAAATTAACGAGCAACCCCAGGGCTTTCGAAACTTTCGAAATTTTTCTTAATGCAAGCGGTACCGAAAAAAATCTCGTTTTTGAATGGTCTTTCAATACGGCGCTTTTCCTGCCAGAGACCATTAAAAAAATGATGACTTCTCTAGAAAAAATAATAGAAAAAGTTACCGATGATCCAACAAAAACTTTAGAACAAATTACCAATCAGGATTTTATAAGCGAATACAACGAAATAAATGCAACTAATGCCAGCTATCCTGAAAGCGCGCTTCATGATTTAATTGATTTACAAGCAAAACAAACACCAGAAAATACAGCATTAGAATTTCTCGATACTGTTATTTTATATAAAGACCTGCAAGCTCAAGCCAATCAAATGGCCCATTATTTAAAAGATAAAGGCATTCTACCCGGCGATTTTATTGCTGTCTCAATGCCTCGTTGTTCTGAACTGGTAATTTCATTATTAGCCATTATGCAGTGCGGTGCCGCTTATCTTCCTTTAGATCCTGAATATCCTATTTCTAGATTACAATTCATGATAGATGATTCTGAAGCTAAATTTTTACTAACAAGTAAAGAGGTATCCCAATCATTATTAGAACTCCCTGATATTATTTTAATAGAAGATGCCATGGCAGTATTGAGCCAGTTTCCAAAAACCAAATTAGAAAGAAAAGTTAATTTTGAAGATACAGCTTATTTACTCTACACTTCTGGTTCTACGGGTAAACCAAAAGGAGTACCGATTACCCATAAAAACTTAGTTAACTTTCTTTTCAGTATGGCTAAGGAACCGGGTATCAATCCAAATGACAGGTTGCTGTCTATCACTACTATTTCTTTTGATATTGCTGGTTTAGAATTGTATTTGCCACTTATTAAAGGAGCTGCAGTAATATTGGCTAATAATGAAACTGCTAAAGACGGCAGATTATTACTAGAAGTGCTTAAAAAAGAAAAAATCAGTTTTTTACAGGCGACTCCAACAACTTGGTCAATGCTATTAGATTCTGGCTGGTCAGCACCACTGCCAATAAAGGCGCTTTGCGGCGGAGAAGCCATGTCTGCCGATCTTGCGAAAGAACTTATACAAAAATGTGATACCATTTGGAACGTGTATGGCCCGACAGAAACCACAATTTGGTCCTCTGTAAAACAAATAACTAGTGCCGATTCGTTAATTACAATTGGCAAACCTATTGCAAATACGCAGCTTTATATAATAAACGAGCATGGCAAACTTTTGCCGCCCGGAAAAATTGGAGAAATTGTTATTGGTGGAGATGGATTAGCATCAGGATACTGGAAGAGGCCGGAACTTACAGATGAAAAATTTATAATCAATGAGTTTTCAAATTCAAAAATAAGTGTCGTATATCGCACTGGAGATTTGGGCAAACTTTTACCTAACAACGAAATTGTTTGCTTAGGACGCTTAGACCAGCAAGTCAAGATTAGGGGCCATCGCATTGAACCAGGCGAAGTTGAACAAACTTTGATAGAACTTGAAGGCATAAAATATGCTGTAGTACTAGCTGATCAAAATTTTCTTATTGCCCATATTGTCCCAGAAGGATCTATTGAAAATGCTGTACAGCAAATTCCTTTATGGCGCGAAAAATTGTCTTCTCAACTACCATCCCATTTAGTTCCTCATGATTTTAATCTATTAGAAAAATTCCCAACAACTCTAAATGGAAAAATAGACCGTAAATCCCTTTTGGAATATAAAACTAATACAAACATTGGCTATACACAGCCTCGGACAGAAGAAGAAGAAATAGTAGCAGCTATCTGGAAAGAGAGCTTGAATTTGGAGAATGTTGATATTTTCAGCAATTTCTTCGAGATGGGTGGTCATTCTCTAGTTGCGGTAAGGGTCATGAGCCAAATTGAAGAAAAAATGGGAAAAAAATTACCCCTTTCTACTCTATTTGAACATTCGACAATAGAGAAGTTTGCAAAATTAATAGCTGCTAAAGAAATTTATTCTGATTGCTTAGTCGCAATAAAATCTAGCGGCAATAAAATTCCTCTTTTTATTGTGCATGGTGCAGGACTCAATGTCTTAAATTTTGTCAACCTGAGTAAATACTTCGATGATGATCAGCCTGTTTATGGTATTCAAGGTACTGCAAGAGAGTACAATGACTGGTACGAATCAATTGAGGATATGGCCGCACATTATGTAGATGCAATCATTAAAAAAAATCCTAACGGACCTTACGCTTTAGCAGGTTATTCTTTTGGCGGTATTATTGCCTTTGAAATGACCCGCCAATTGCATGAACTAGGCAAAGAGGTTAGCTTGACGGCATTACTTGATTCATCTATTGATTCTTCTTTTTATTATAGAACTTATTGGCAAAAGAAAATAGTCCGATACAAAGAAATGATTTTTAGCTGGAGGGCTTTTAAGATTCGTATTAATGAAAACAAATACATCTTAAAAAGTTTTTTTGGTAAAAACAACAAGACGATGGAGCAAAAAGTTTTGACAATTGAGCAGCTTATCGAGGCTGATGGCATGATAAAAAAAATTATCGACAAATATCAACTTAAACCACAGCATTTTAAAGTGGATTTATTTCGATCAAAAGATGACATCGACCATAAAGTTGACCCAAATAATCTGGGATGGAAAAAGGCTGCCTTAAAAGGAGTCGCAATTCATAATATCTCCGGTAATCATTATGATATTTTAGCGCCGCCAAATGACAAGGAATTGGCCAGATTACTTCAAGAAATTCTAGATCAAAAACATGAAAAAATCTAAACTATTTGTTTCTTTTTTAACTATCAAAAGTATTCCGTTATCTCCTGATAACGAATATCATTTAAATGCAAATAATATCATCATTTACAATATCTATTTGCCTGATTTTCTCAATTTGCAATCTTATTTATATCCATTTCTCAATTCTATTGAAATTAAAAAAGCACAGCGGTTCTACAAAGAAATAGATAGAAACAGGTTTATCATTTACAGAGCAATTTTAAAACTTCTTTTAGGCGCTTATACTAGATTAGATGTTAAAAATATTTACCTTGATTATGATTTTAATAAAAAACCTTATTTAGCTTCTCATCCTTGGCTGCATTTCAATATCTCACATTCTGAAAACTTTGCCTCTATTGCCATTTCACGCAAAAAGGTGGGTATTGATATTGAATATCTATCTGAGGACTTTAAATATTCAAGTCTTCTGCCAGATGTTTTTGATGATAGTGAAAGAGTTATAATTCAAAATTCCAACGATAAAAAAAAAACATTTTATATGTTATGGACACGCAAAGAAGCATTTGTTAAAGCACTAGGGAAAGGAATTGACGAAGATTTTAAATATATACCTTGCTCAGACGGACAGCATTATGTCGATTTCAACTTAATAAAAAACAGCCAAAACTGGCAGGTATATACTTTTGATCTTGCGGATTATTATTTGGGCGCCATAGCATTTGAGGGTTTAGCATCAAACTTGAACAACATTGAAATGTATAATATGCCAAATAATATGAAGGATTTACTGAGGATGAAACCAAGGCAATCCTGAATTACTCAAATTGAGCACCAAACATTATAGTTAGTTAAAGTGCGATAGCTCCATTGGTAAAAATTAATAAGTTAAAATGTAAAACTTATTTATTAACTCTTTAAAATTCTAACTTAACATAAATTTTCGCCATAATCTACAAGCCTAGAATTTAATTTGTTAGAAAAAAATATTAGTTTCACTTCCAAAAATTAATTTTTAAGGTTTTGTAGCATCTGATAAATTAAAAGAAACAAATCAAAGATTTGAAATTTATGCTGCAGATAATGATAAAAGACAAAATGTAAAAAGTTTTGCTCCTCTCCCAACCTTTTTAGATTAAAACACATCTGTTTAAGTAAGAGAACCTATAAAAAACCAGAACATGAATAAATATAGCTTCCTATAATTATCAATTATTCTGCTGGAACTAGAGACTACTAAATTACATATTGAAAATTGGAAAAAAGTAAGTACGTTGTAATTGGGCCTCATATTTCTTATGAATTAGACAAAAAAGAAATTGAAACCATAATCAGCAACGATAAGAAAAAAAACAAAAAACATATCAAATTGAAAGATTTAAAAAAAATACTATTCAGCTTGCTTCTAATAACCCAAGTTTCTTTCGGTCAAAAAGTTTTTAAAATAAAAGAAGGTGAATTGCAATTTATTCATCCTGAAAAAGGAGTTTTTGTAAAAAAATCGAACTCTTTATATCATTTAAAATTAGAGGATATTGATCATTTTGAAGGATTAACTAAACCGCTTAAATATGAATTGGAAAAAGTAACAGAAAAAGAATTTGAACAAGTACAAAAAGATTCCTCAACAATTATTGCTTCTAAAATTATCTCATTTGATTTTAAAAAATTAGATAATCAAAGGTTTACAACAAAAAATGATATCAATGAAGATGATAATTACCGATTCTATAAATACAACAAAAACTTCTTTGTTGTTAGTGTTTTAGAAGATTCAATTCAGCATCAAAGAAATGAATATTTAATACCATATTGCATTTTAAATTTTGGAGGCAATAAAAAGATTATGTATCATTCAAAAGGTTTTATTGTTCCGACAAAAGAAAAAACTCAATTTTTATTTGATAGAAGTAATTTGAATGACTCTTTTAAAAATTATGACGTATCAGTATATAAAAATCTTAATGCAATAGACATTCAGGTTGAGCAAAATGAATTAAAACTAAATAGTCATTTTTATACAATTGACACTTTAAAAAACAAAAAATTACAGATTAAAAACCCTTACAATGAAACAGTTATAAATAAATCTTTTGATTCTATTGTCAGTAATGACTATTTTATAATTGGCTATAGAAAAGGAAAAACTGAGATCTATAATTATACTTTTAAGAAGTTTAATTTAAAAAATATTCGGGCATTTAATTTTGCAAGGTTTTATCCAAATATGCAAATTATTGAAGGTGACAGTTTAAGACGAATAAACCTTATTGGCGAAAATTATAAAAAAGAAGATGCGTCTTACAGCACAGATGGCGCACAGTATTTTCCGGATATGGGAACTGGTTTTGAAATTACCGCAGAAAACGATGAATTTTATATTACTGGTGAAATTAGCTCTCTTGTTCTAAATTTTGGGGATTCGAGAAGAAAACATAAACTCTACAATAGAGAACAATTTGAAACAATTCAATATGCAAATGAAGGTCTTTATACAATTACATCTTATTCTGAAATGATGGGAACCACGATGAGTTATCCAGTTTGTTTTTATACAAAACTAAAAAACGGGAAATTTAATTTGAATACGCTTGATTATTTAATAGCAGAAAATCCCAGTATAGAAATAGAAAATTATAATAATCAACTTCCAAAAAACTGCGATAATATTACCGTATTAGATCAACAAAACTATCGCATTGAAAAAAATGGTCTCTTTACTTATTATCCAATGATGAAAGAAATTAAATATAAAAAATTAGACAATTTTAAAGGAAACTACGCTCGTTTCGAATTACCAAATGGCCAGAAAGGCTGGCTTTCTCTAGATGGAAAAGAATATTTAGACCAAAATTTTTAAGTTTATGAAAGTAATAGTTTTATTTTTTTTACTAACGATAATTACATTTGCCCAGACTAAATTGGCAGGGACAATTAATGCATAAAGTAACTACTAAAGAAAAAGACAAATATGATAATTAACTTGACTTTTAAAACACCCCAAACAGTGATTTTTTTATTTCTCTTAAGCTGTTTTTATTGTACTGCACAAAATGATTCAACTTTTGTAAAAATATATCTTAAAGATGCTTGCGAGAAAAAAAATATAACTAATGCGGTTGTAACTCTGGAATCTTATCAAAAAAAGCCAATTGCAGCGCAGTATAACAAGAAACAAAAATGCTATTATTTTGAAGATACGCCTGAAGGATATAACACAATTTTTGTAAATCATCCTAGTTTTGAAATTGATGGTTTTCAGAAAATAGACAGTTTTCCTAAACGTATAAACTTATTGCTAAACTGCAAAGGAAATATTATAGATAGCGATATTCAAAAAGAAAAACAATGGATAACAAACGAAAATGGAATTAGTCGCGATACTATAAAAATCGATACTCTTACTACTGGGGTTGTGAGAGTTCGGGATAATTACAAAGTTAAGATTTCAATAAAAAACTCTTATAAACTCTCTTATAATGAAGTAAAGAGAAAAATTGATTCATTAGTTGCCCCTTACGGATTAGAGTATATTGACGATCTGGTTCCTAATATGGTTTTTGTTCATATTAACACCTTTACTTTTGACAAAAAAATAGAACAATCATTTTTATCAGAGGAACTGAAAAAAAATGAACCATTGATTAACTTATTACTCGATCCTGATTATATTTTCTCCAGAAATTATTTTGATGTGGTCAATCAAGATCCCAGACTTCTAAGTGAGTTTTATTACCAATTATTGTATCGAAAAAAGGATAAAAGCGCCTTTAGAGGCGATTATGATTTGCTGCTAAATGAAATCTCCGAAAAAAACAAAAATTTGCAGATTGATCTTATGCTGTATTATAAATTTAGAATTGATGATGATTATCCCCTAAAATTAAATTGTAAAAATTTAGCCAAATATGATGACAGAATAATGAATTACCAGTTTTTCAGCAAATATGGCAGCGATCCGACTCGTGTTTTATTGATGGATAGATATTTTGAATATGAAAACACTTTTCTTGGAAAATATGAACTTGATATGCGAATTGATGGTGAAGTGAAATATACTCCCCCTCCATCCGATAAAAAATCAAATTTTAGATATGTTCTTGAATTATCAAAACAATAAATAATACTAAAAGTTTGAAACCCGTTATTCAACTAAATAAGCTATCACGGAACTATCCATACATATTTTTTATTTCCGACATAACAAAGGTACTTTGGGTACTCCCTATACTTTCAACTGATCCCAATTTATTAAACACAAAATCCTGATAATGCTTCATGTCTTTAGCAGAAACTTTCATTAAAAAATCGTAATCACCTGAGATATTATAACATTCCACAACTTCTTCTATTTTCATAATATCACTAACAAACTGATTCCCGATATTACGATCGTGCTGCTTAAGTTTGATATTACAAAAAACAATGAAACCTCTATTTAATTTTTCTGCATCCAGCAGGGCAATATATTTTTTAATATATCCAGTGTTTTCCAATCTTTTAATCCGCTCAAAAACAGGCGATGCCGAAAGATTTACCATTTTAGCAAGCTCTTTTACAGTGTATTTAGAATTATCGTGTAGTATATTTAATAACTGAAGATCAATGGCGTCTATTTGTTCCATAGAATAGTACTTTAAACAGGTTTGATTTTTTTTAAAACAGAATAAAATTCTTCAAATATAACTAAAAACAATACAAAAATCTTATTTTAAACAATTTAAAAAGATAACATACTACAGCATTTATCTTCACAGTATAAAAATCTAAAAGGCATTATTTTATAGCAGGGATCGTTATCCTTGATAACCTTTATCGAAAAAAGATAAAGGGTTACGTCATCAATAAAATTATACTTCTTTTCTTCGAGCCATACCCTGAGCAATGATGCTTGCGGCAATCAACTGCAAAGCATGGTAAAGCATTAGCGGCAGCAATACGATTCCGGTGATCGTACTGTCCTGAAAAAGTACTTTTGACATAACGGTGCCGTGTACCAATGACTTTTTAGAGCCACAGAATAAGACAGTAATACGGTCTTCATCTGAAAAACCAAGCAGGCGACTGAGTAGTCCGACACAAAAGAATACGGCAAAAAACAACGCCATCATCCCTGCAGCGAGTCCAGCAAGTTCAAGGGCGGTAAAGCCTTCAAAAAGATGTTCGGAAAATGACTTGCAAAACGACGTGTAAATAATGGTTAGAATAACTGCCTGATCGAAATATTTGAGCTGTTTCTTGTATTTTTCGGCGATGGCGCCGAAACGGGAATTGAGGCTTATGCCGATGATGACAGGCAGCAGGACTTGAAGAATCAACTTTATGACGATTTGAGTTACATCAAAATCGCCTGTTGCAGCAGCTATAAACAGCCCAACCCAGAGCGGCGTAACCACTACTCCGATCAAACTGGAAATACTCGCATTGAAAATGGCTGCGGGAATGTTTCCCTTGGCGATAGAAACCATGACCACGGAAGAGGATACTGTAGACGGTAGTGCTGCCAGAAAAAATACACCCAGCCAAAGCAGCTCATAGCCGTTATTGACAAACAACGGGCGAAATGCCAAAACTATGAGCGGAAAAAATAAAAAGGTTGTCAACTGGACGACAATGTGCATTTTCCAGTTAGAAAGTCCGGCTTTTAGTTTCTCAACACTCAGTCGCATGCCATAAAACAAGAAAATCAAGGAAACGCCGGCATTAGCAATCTCCTCCAGCGAAACAGGTTCTTTGACCATGCCTGGCTTTGGCAAAAAATAAGCCATCAGAATCATGGCGGCTATCATTAACAGGAAACCGTCGAAACCTGCTTTTTTTAATACTTCTAATAATTTCTTCAATGTGTTTTAAATATTATTTCTCCGTAGAGCCAAGATTACAAAAATATCTTACGCGGATAAACGTAGATTCTCCAGATTCATTAGTCTGTCTGCAGAATCGCTTTGTTGAATTCTACAGACAGCAGGCTTCAACCAAGGAAACCATATTCTAATTAATACATTGAGACTAAATCCCAAGTTCTTTGCGTATAATTTCTGCTCCTGCACTTAAAGCACTTAACTTGCCTCTGGCTACGTTTCGAGATAGCGGGGCCATACCGCAGTTTGTAGAAGGGTAAAGATTTTCGGCATCTACAAACTCAAGAGCTTTACGCAGGGTAGCAGCAACTTCTTCTGGTGTTTCGATAGTGTTGGTGGCCACATCAATGGCACCGACCATTACTTTTTTACCGCGAACAAGTTCCATTAAATTTAAAGGCACATTGGAGTTGTGACATTCTAAAGACACCACATCAATTTTAGATTTCTGAATTTTCGGGAAAATTTCTTCGTATTGTCGCCACTCAGAACCTAATGTCTTTTTCCAATCAGTATTTGCCTGTATTCCATAACCATAGCAAATATGAACTGCAGTTTGACAGTGTAAACCTTCAATGGCTCTTTCTAATGCTGCCATTCCCCAATCGTTTACTTCATCAAAGAACACATTAAATGCAGGTTCATCAAACTGGATGATATCTACCCCTGCGTCTTGAAGTTCTATTGCTTCTTCATTAAGTGCTTTCGCAAATTCCCACGCCAATTTTTCCCTGCTTTTATAATGGTCGTCGTACAAAGTATCTACCATTGTCAGCGGGCCTGGCAATGCCCATTTTATAGGCTTATTAGTCTGTTTACGTAAGAATTTAGCATCTTCAACAAAAACTGCTTTTTGACGTGCAACCTCACCTGCAACCACTGGAACACTAGCGTCATAACGGTTACGAATTTTTACTGTTTTACGATTCTCAAAATCTACACCGCTTAAATGTTCGATAAAAGTCGTTACAAAATGCTGGCGTGTCTGCTCGCCATCGCAAATGATATCTAGATCTGCCAATTGTTGTTCCTGCAGAGAAATGCGCAGCGCATCTTGTTTCCCTTCCAGCAGCTGATCGCCTTCTAATTTCCATGGTGACCAAAGTTTTTCGGGTGGTGCAAGCCAGGCAGGTTTAGGCAGACTTCCAACAATAGAGGTGGGTAATAATAATTTTTTCATAATAGTATAATATTAATGCGTTGTAATCAATTAAAGGGTAAAATTAGCAGACCATTGTTCCAGGAGACTTTTGCAAGGCTTAATGAAATGCTCTTCGGCATATTTACCCTGTTCAAAAGCCAGTCGGCTGCGCTCTTCGCGGTCATAAACCACGCGGGTCAGTGAATAATCTTCGTGTTTAAGGTTAGGTTGATAGATTTTTCCAGCCACTGAATTTGCATTGTAAATTTCAGGGCGGTAAATCTTCTGGAAAGTCTCCATCGTGCTGATTGAGCTGATTAATCCCAGATCAGTATAATCAGCAAGCAGGTCTCCGGAATGATAAAAAGCCATCGGGGCCACACTATTAGCAGGCATGAAAAAACGAACTTTTAGACCCATTTTAGAGAAATATTCATCAGTGATAGAGTACTGATCCTGCAGATACTCAAAACCCAGAACCGGATGCTGATACTCCGTGCGAGTATACGTTTTGTTACTCGATACACTGAGACAAATGATCGGTGGCATCTTAAAGTGCTCTTTATAAGTAGCTGAATTTACAAAGCACTTATAAAGTTTTCCGTGCAAATCACCAAAATTTTCAGGAATAGAAAAAGTAGATTTATTTTTATTGTGCTCGATCAATAAAATACTGAAATCATAATCACGAACATAAGAAGAAAAATTATTTCCGGCAACTCCTTCAATTTGCTGGCCAGTCTTACGATCGATAATATTCGTTTTTAAAACTTCAATCATCGGTAGATCATTGCTACCATTCTTATTATCAATACTCATCGTTACTGTGATGATTTCAAGTTCTACACGGTAACGATCCCCTTTTGGATTATCCAGATAAGCCAATGCATTGAATCGATTGTTGATCATATTTAAGGCATTACGTAAGTTTTGCTGGCGGCTGGCTCCTCTAGCCAAGTTTGCAAAATTGGTTGTCAGACGCGTTTGACTTGAGGGGTGATAGTTTTCATCTAAACAAGTGCTCTTTAATGTGAATGCAAAATCATTCTTGATTGTATTCTGGGTGTTTTCACTATCCTGCTTTTCGTTTATTCCCCTATCTTCTTGTATGTTCGCTTTCATCTGATGATATTATTTAGTTTTTTTACCCTGCAAATTTGAAGATAAAAGATTAAATATTTTTATTTATGCTTAAAATCAGATAATTAATCTTTTTACATACATTTTTAAAGATTATTAATCTGTAAACAAATCAAATAATGAAAGAAAACAGATAATTATTCTTTAGTGAACTAAGGTCATCGATTTGGAGTTTCCTAGAGCGCTTCAAAAACTCGAAAAAGAAAACAATAACATTTATATTTGCCAAAATTTAAGATAGACATAGCAATGAATTTGATAGAAAATTTAAAATGGCGCTACGCCGCAAAAGCTTACAGTAACATTAAAGTAACAGAAGAAAAGATCGATCAGATCTTAGAGGCTATAAATCTTTCAGCATCTTCCTGTGGTCTCCAATCTTACCGTGTTTTTGTTGTAAGCAATCCAGAAATCCAAAAGAAATTAGGTGCCGATTCGTATAATGGACAAATCAGCTCTTGCTCTCATTTGTTGGTTTTTGCTGCATTCACTGACATGACTTCAAGTTACATTGACGATTACATAGCAATGACAGAAAAACAAAGGGGTCTTGATGCTGGTACCTTATCAGGATTTAAAAATGGACTTCATTCCTATTTCAGCGCTATTAACGCAGAACAAAAAGCCACTTGGGCGGCCAAACAAGCGTATATTGCCCTAGGAACTGCCCTTATTGCCGCGGCAGAATTGAAAGTGGACGCCACTCCTATCGAAGGATTTAATGCCGCCACTATCGATGCCGTTTTGGGTTTGAAAGAAAAAGGGCTGCACTCTACAGTTATCCTCGCTCTAGGATATCGGGATTCGGAGAAAGACTATATGGCAGCTGCGAAAAAAGTTCGTCTGCCTATAGATGAAATGATAACTAAAGTTTATTAATGTTATTAGATTAGTTATTGCGATAAAGTATATTTTCAACCTTGATACTTTTTCTGCCACAAAAAACTCAGGCAAATTATACAGTTTTCATCCTGAATAAGTTTTGTGACAGAATCATCGCGTATTGCACTATGAAAAATTAAAACGGCGGTTGTGCGTTGTTATTTTATCAAGATATCTCTACTTTTAGTTACTTTAGGAATATAAATAAGATAGTCATACCCCTTTATAACCCTCGATAAATAAACATCATCTACTTTGAGCTTGTTTTGCAAAATAGATTTCTTTAAAGGCTTTAAATCAAAACAGTACCATTGTTCATTATTTACCATATTTAGAAAAGATTTAAAACTATTGTTGTCATCTTCGTCTTCTCCTTTTCCTACAACCATTATATGTAGCGATTTCCTGAAATTAGCCTCTTCAATATTAGAAATTAAGCTGCCTATATCATATAAATCGGTTTTCGTTAATATGGTTTCACCTTTTGGCATATGATTCGCACCAAATTTGAAAAGATTTTTTTTGTTATTCCAATCTGGCATTTGGGTTAGCAAAATGTTTTTCATCAATTGAATCCTTAAAGGATGACTTCTTTTAGTATAAATTTCTCTACTTAACTTGAATGCTTCAATTTGTTTTCGTTCTTTGACAGAAAGTTTTAACTTCAACAACAAATCTAATTTTTGAAGACAATCTTCAGAAAGCATGTAGTATTTTTCCAAACCCTCTTTAGATGCAACTAGTTTCGAATTATGAAGCATTTGGTCATATATCTCAATCACTTTTTTATTTTTCGAAGTTTCTTTTAAATTTGAAATTATCATTTGATCTGCAGAAACACTCATTTGTTCGACACCATATATTTTGGTATTACGTTTAATTAAATTATTAAACAAAGTAAATTCGGGTTCATACTGTAAAAAAGAAAAGCTTATATAATATTCTTTAACAAAAGAATTAAGTTGTTCAGTAGATAGGGATTTAATTTTTGTTTCGATTAAATCTACAGAGTAAGGATCCACCTCAAGAAAATAGTTATCAAAATCAACCTCATTAATAATAGCATTTGTGAAATAAGGAATTTCGTTTGTAAAATGAACTTCTCCCAACAAAACAGAATTAGATTGTTTTATTTCATCCAGCAAAATATCCCATCCTTTTCCCTGAAAGGAACTGTTTTTATCATTTTGGAAAGGAAAACCATTCTTTTGAACCAAACTGTCAAGTAATATGTTTTGAGCATAGTTAAAATTTGTAAGGAATAATGTAAGGAGTAAGAATATTATTTTTTTCATTTTGTATTTTCTTTTTTATTTTGGTGTTTCAAAGGAGTATAATAACGTACAACTTAAAGTATGTCTGACTAAGTCTAACTTATCTACCCTAATTGGGTCGCTATGTTTGACAATTGTCAGTATTATTTACTTTCAAAAATAGGATTTTTATTTCATAAATCATCAAACTGACTTTTTATTTGTTTAATACTTTTCGTACTAACATGGGGTAAATTTGTGTGGTCTTACTGTTTTTTATGGACATATAGATCACTATAAGAGACAAAAGATAAAAATTATCTTTTGTCTCTTTTTTAATCCTCCAAGCTTCATCCTCTACTGTTAATTACGATTAGCACTACTGGCCTGTCTGATTGCTTTTGGATCTGTTAAATTAAAACGATAAACAAAACTAAGTCGGTAGCGGGCTGCATTTGGGATACTATTTTCGGTGATATTGTAATCTGTGCCGGTTGTGCTGCTTTTATTTTGTCGTAAGTCAAAAGCATTTGAAACATCAAATACAAGGGTAGCTTTATCTTTTAATAAAATTTTGCTTAAACCAAAATCAAGTGACTGCAAGGCATTATTTCTTGTTTGTGCATTTTCTTGCGCACCTCGAAAGTTGTAACGCCCCTGAAAACTGAATTTTGAAGGCAGTTTAACCTGAGTGCTTAAACGTCCGGTAAACGTTTTTCCGCTATAATCAAGGTTTTCTTCCTTATAATTTCCTTTTTGCGTAAAATGATAAAAATTCATTTCTAAATTTACCTGAAGCCATTTTAACGGATTATATAATGTAGAAAGTTCTATACCGCTTCGTATTTCATGCTGAATGTTGATAGGCGTTGTAAAAAATATATCATTTTCTCGATACGTAAAATCCTGAATATAGCCACTCTCCCATTGATAATAAACAGAAGGATTCAGTGTGAATTTTTTCCATGTTTTAAGCAAAGCCAATTCAAAGACATCAGAATAAGAAGGATTTAGATCTGGATTCCCAATATATTGCGCATTCAAATCGGTTAGTTCGTTAAAAGGATACAAAGCATATAAGAGCGGGCGGTTAATTCGCTTGCTGTAATTTAACTGTAAAGTAGATCCTTCGAACTTGTAACTTAAATTAACGGTGGGAAATAATCTGTTGTATTTTTTATCGTCGTTATAAGTGTTTTTAATATCTGTAATAGCAATTTTGGTGAATTCTGTACGAAGCCCCAGCATGTAGCTAAATCTCTTCAACTTGCTGCTGTATTGCGCGTAAGCACTTGAAATGGTTTCGGTATAATTGAGGTCATTGTCAATATTTTGATAAATTGTCCAAATATTTCCCTCTTGCTGCTCTGCCAAAAACTGACTGGAAACTTTACGAATTTCTGATTTAACACCCATTTCAAACACAGAAACAGAATCAATTGGCAGAACAAAATCACTCTGCACAAGCAAATCTTTACTGCTTCCTATTGAATTGGTTCTAATACCTGGATAAACCAGCGTTTGCGGATAAATAAGCTGTGTTGAAAGATTCCACTTTTTGTCGCTGTTCCACCAGTCGTACTGCACATCAATAGTCCATTTTTTTGACGGTTTTTTAAAAGTCTGGGTATAATTAAACTCAAATTGATTGTAATCTCTTTTTTCCAGTGATTTTCCTTCTCTTGTTAAAAGACTGTCTCGTGTATGATTCGCATTACTGTAATCATATAACAAACGGGTTTTGTCATCATCTTTCGTGGCATTTTTTAAAAAAGCAGCAGTAATGGTGCGGTGTTCATCAATATAATAATCAGCACCCAGATAAATCAATTTTCCATCGTCGTGGCGGTCTTCGTTCTGCACGTGATTAAGGTAGTTTGGAGCACCATTGTTCATAGTCGACTGATTGGTAGTATATAAGCCAACGTAATCCGAAGAACGTATTCCAAAATTGGAAAAAATATTGATTTTATCTGATTTAAAATTGATGCTTGGATTAAGGCGGCTGTCATTTGGAGATCCGGCAACTAATCGAACCTGACCGCTGAAACCGCTCTTTTTGTTTTTCTTTAATATAATATTGATAATTCCTGCCGAACCGGAAGCATCATATCGGGACGAAGGATTTGTTATTACTTCTACACGTTCAATTTGATCGGCTGCAATTTGATCGAGAGAATTACTTTGTGTTAAACCTGACTGACGTCCGTTAATTAATACCAACACACTGCTGTTTCCGCGAAGGCTTATTCCTCCCGTTGGACTAACTGTGACCGAAGGAACTCCGTTTAAAACATCGTGAGCAGAGCCATTCTGCGAAAGTACATCTTTACCCACTTCAAAAACTTTTTTATCGAGTTTTAAACTCACGCTGGATTTTTGTCCGGTAACTTCCACTGCATTCAATTGTACAGCATCGGCATTTAAAAGAATAGTTCCTAATTCTGTTTTTGGTTTCTCCGAAATGATTTCCAATGTCCGGGTATAATTTTGATAACCTACATAACTAAAAGAAATGGTCATCTTACCGCTTGGCAGTTCTTCGAGATTAAAAAATCCTTGATCGTCTGTTACGCCGACTGCAATTGTTTTTGAGGTATTGTCTTGTATGGAAACTGTCACATACGGAATTGCTTCTTTAGTTGCATTATCTTGGACTTTACCAGAAACAGCTGCTTTCTGCGCAAAGCTAAGCATTGGAAAAAATAAAATTAAAATACTAGTTATTAGGGTTTTCATGTTTATTGGTTTTGATTGGTACAAGATTACTTTATAAAATAAAATCTTACCTTTTAAAACATGCAAACGGCTCCAGAAGCTTTTGAAATGCATTTCGGTATTCGATATTTATTTTATCTTTATCTCATGTATCGATCACCCTTTTTTATCGTTTTATTACTGCTGTTGTTTTCATCCTGCAGACAATACACGGAGTTCGTGAAATCTGATGTAACGTATTATGTTGATGATGAAAATCGTCCTCATGGTTATTTGGGCAAATCCGAGAACTCTGTTTTTAAAGTTCCAATAGAAATCGAAATCCTTAAACGTGAAAATAAATCTACCCCGTTAGGTTTACAGATAAGTGCTTTTGGTTCTTTTGATGTTTATTGGGATGGTGTTTTTGTGGGAAGCAACGGTAAAATGGCGAAATCAGGTCAGCCTGAAATTCCGGGAACTGAACTGACTTATTATCAAATACCCGAAAAATTGGCTCATACAGGCAAACACATAGTCACTGTAATTGGAACACAATCTAAAATTCGGGAGGCAAATCGCAGCATCGGCTTAAAATTAGAGAGCTTTTTAAGGCTTCATCGTGCCCCGCTTATTGTTATGTCTTTTATGAATCTTATGGCAGGGGCTTTTCTTATTGCTTTTATTTATTATTTTTTTCTCTACATAAACAGTACCCGTAAAGAAGCGGCTGTTTTACTTTTTGGAATAATCTGTCTGCTTTTTTTCTGTCTGCTTATTATCGAATACGTGAAATTTTATATCGATATTCCGTATACCCACTTTTATACCCGATTACAAATTATTGGTTTACTCACGTTTATAATTTCAATACTCGTTCCCTGGTATTTTATGCTGCAGTTTGGTTTTAAAAGAAAGCGATTGTTTTTATTTCTTCTGGTTCTAAGCCTTCTCACAATTTATGTTACTTATTACGGTCATTACGATTATACGGCTATCTATTTTAGCTATGCCATGTGTGCTGCCTCATTAATTATTGCCATCGATGCGGCAATCCGAAAAATTAAAGGCGGTCTAATAGTAGTGATGGGTTTACTGGCCAGTGTCATTGTAAATAAATATATGTTTTATGATTTTGGGTTATTTATCGCCTTTACGATTATTGTCCTTTCAATGCTTTATCTGCATACTATTCGCGCAAAAGCTCTCGAAGAAGCTCATAATGCATCGTTATTGCTTTCATCCAGATTACAATTAGAACTCGTTAAGAAAAATATTCAGCCTCATTTTCTTCGTAATACACTGACTTCATTGATAGACTGGATCGAAGAATCTCCGCAGCAGGGCGTTGTATTTATTCGGGCGCTGGCAGATGAATTTGATATTATGAACTCAATCGCCGAGGATACCTTAATTCCTATTCAGCAGGAAATCAAATTATGCCAAAAACATCTGGAAGTAATGTCTTTTCGAAAAGAAGTACGCTATAACTGGGAGGAAAAAAATATTGATCCCAGTGAAGAAATTCCGCCGGCAGTTATTCATACTATTATCGAAAATGGAATTACACACAGTTTACCTCCAAAACAAGGCGGTATTACTTTCTGTTTAAGTTTTACCCGAGAAAAACAATACAAACAATATACATTGTTAACCGTGGCAAAAAACCGAAATAAAAAGAAAGAAAACAGCAGCGGAACAGGTTTTAAATACATCAAAGCCAGATTAAATGAAAGTTACGGCAGCAATTGGGAATTTGATTCTTTTGCTGTAGAAGAAGGATGGTGTACCACAATTAAAATTTTTGATAAAAAATGAAAATTCTAATTATTGAAGACGAAGCCCGAATTGCCAAACGAATCGAAAGAATGACCCGTGATTTTTTTGATAAGGAGGTTCAGATTTTACTTAGTGATTCTGTTGAAAATGCATTAAATACAATCGAAAAACAATCCATCGATTTACTGCTTCTCGATTTGAATTTAAATGGCGAGGACGGATTTGAAGTTTTGCAAATGGTTGTCGCAAAATCTTTTCAAACCATTATTATTTCTGCTTATACAGATAAAGCGATTATGGCGTTTAATTATGGTGTTTTGGATTTTGTTCCTAAACCATTTGATGCAAACAGACTTGCTCAGGCCTTTACTCGATATATTACACCAGCGAGAAAAAGCGAACAGGATACACAGTTTTTAGCTGTAAAGAAAACAAAAACCATTAAACTCATTCCTGTTAAAGATATCAGATATATAAAAGGCGCAGGAATTTATACTGAACTACATTTATTCGATGGCCGCATAGAGCTTCATGATAAGTCTATGGAATCATTAGAAAAATTACTTCCTGCAGAATTCGAGAGAATTCATAAATCTTATATTCTTTGCTGGCGGGAAACAGACAAACTTATTGTAGCAACTGGTGGAAAATACAATATATTACTTAAAAATGGAGAACTATTGCCTGTAGGACGTTCAAAATATAAACAAATCAAACATAAATTGATTTAGTTTTGATGAAGTACTTCCCACTTCATCTATTTTGATTTAGTTTATCGGTCAGTAACTTAACAGCATTCTAGAACCAATAATATATCCGAAATCAAGTTTTTAATTCACTTAAATTGTTTTCAACTGCTATTCAAAATCTGATACTACTATCCTATTTACAATTGTTTTATCATCTAATCATCCGTTCCCATTTTACGATTACAACCTTTTACTCAACTGATGAAAAAAAATGTTCTATTGCTATTATTGGTTAATGGAAAATTAAATGTTGATTAAACTAAACTTACTGTCTTTCAGATTTAATTTTTTCACGATGCTGCATTCCCCATTTAGTCATTGCGCCTACAACTTCCTCTAATGTTTGACTATATGGAAGCAGTTCATATTCAATAGTGACCGGATAACCGACAGCGACTTTTTTAATAATAAAACCATTTAGTTCTAATTCCTTAAGTTCGCTCGATAGTACTCTTGCAGAGATACCATTAACCTGTCGCTGAATCTCTGTAAATCTTTTATTTCCCCTGGCCATTGAGATTATTATCATCAATTTCCATTTCCCCCCTATTGCATAAAGTGCATCAGAAACAGCCATGAGTATAGTGCTGCATTCGTCAGTAAAAGCTTTGCTGTCTCCATTATTCTCATTCGATTTTTTCATAACTACGTTTTTATAAGTTACTAACCTTTAAGTAACAACTAATAATTTGTAAGCAAATATAATATAGTTTTGAATAAATATTAAAAACAAAAAATTATGACAATTGAAAGTTTAAAAACAAAAGAAGAATTAAGGAACTTGATTGACGCCTACGCATATTTAAGTGATGAAAAAAAAATTTCGGAGGTAGTTGCTTTATTTACCGAAGACCTTGTTTATAAAGTTTATATTGGAGATTTCTTAGCTGCAAATCTTTCAGGAAGAGAAAATATGAAAAAAGACTTTAACGGGCACGCTTCAGAGGTCAAAACATATTTTACGCTAAATGGCCAGCATACCGTTCAAATAAACGGAGATACTGCAACAGGAGTATCATATTCTCAAATCAAAATGATAAGGGAAACAGAAGGAAAAGATGTTCTTTCTGATTACAGCGTTAAATATCTTGATAACTACGCCTTCCAAAATGGAAAATGGCTGATACAGGAACGTATCGGTTACTTTGTTATGACCGAAGTTAGGCCAATTAATAATTAGTCTGCAGAAGTATGAAATCAAAAAAAATCATTACATCTATACTTTCAACTTTGACTGTCAGCGTAGTTTTTCTAAGTGGGCTTATGAAGTTTATACACCTTCCCTGGTCAATGATAGGCTTGGAAAGACATAATCCTAGTATTTTGGGATTGATGGAAATGACGTTTATAGTTCTCTTTGCTTTTCCGAAAACAATGAAGATTGGCTTTATTCTCCTTAACTGTTATTTTGCAGGGGCAATGGCAACGGAGCTATATCGCGGTCAGTCAATGTTTAATCCTGCTGTTCCTTTAATTTTAATTTGGATATGTGGTTTTCTTCGTGATAAATCTTTGTTTATCAAAAGCTAAGGCGAATAATATTAAATAACTTTTAGTAAACCATTCGTATTCATTTTTCGATGAGTTTAAAAAAAGTTATTTCCAGAGGAGGCAGAACCGACAAAAGCATTTAAAGGCTTTTACAAGTCCAAAAATAGAAGAGACGACTAGCCAGTCGTCTCTTTTTATATTTAATAACAATATATTATTTTTCAGTTCGTTACGCTGTTATTTTGTAAAAATATCTAATCTGGAACATTCCAAATAACAGCATAGTCTTTCTCTAAACGCTCATTTGAGTTTGTCTTTTTGGCTGTAAAGTTTTTCCCTTCAGATCGTTTTACATCTCCCTCGTACTGCATTATAAGACTAACATCGTTCTGGGTTGAGGCCAGCACGCCGTCTTTATAATAACTGGCAGTTCCTTTTCCGGTAAAACTAACTTTATATGCCGGTCCGTTTTCGATTACTTTAAAAGTACCGCCCGAAGGCCTGATACTGATACCGTTTGTAACCGACATACCGCCTTTTTCTGCATTGATATTCTTACCCAGTAACGACTGCGCCCATTTGGTAAAAGTATAGGCTGTGGCTTCTGAATATCCTCCAAAACTATAATCACCTTTGGCTAAATTATTTTGAAGTGAAGAAAACAATTCGAAATAAACCACCGCGCCGTCCCCTTCTCCGGAAACCGATTTAGATCGTAACGAAAAATCAATGTTGTAGGCATTGCCTCGTGTGCCGTAATTTTCGAGATATCCCTGCGATAATTCGACACTTTGACTGCCTATTTTTAAAAATCCCTTATTATTTCCTGCAGCGTTTGCATTGTCTTCATCGTCAGCACAAGATGAAAATAATGTGATGAAAAGCAACAGTACTAATTTGATACTATGATTCATATTGCGTATGATTTTATTTTTGATACTATTTCACTATAATCCTGGTAACTTCTCCGGTTTTCAGGCTTTTTATAAAATAACTTCCAGCTGCCAAATCAGCAATAGGAATTTCTGTTTCAAAACCATTGATATCGAGATGTTTTACCGCTATGCCGTTCATGCCGAATATCGTAACCTTGTCATTAAAAACAGAAGTCTTTAAAGTCACTTTTCCCGCTGCAATCGTAGGAAACGCATAAAATTCTCCTAACTTTTTCCATCTTCCGTACAACGTAAAATCTGCTGTTTGATTTTTATCAAAACTAATTATTTCCCTTGCATACGAACTATCCGTGTACCATCCTAAAAATCGGTAACCTATGCACGAAGCTTCTTCTAATGTATAAGCAGTTCCAGTCTGCATACTGGTTTTATTAGGATTTACGGTTCCTGCCGGAAGATTTAAATACGAAACTTTGAAAAAAGACGGCGGTACAACTTCATCGGCTTTATTATTACCGCCTGCTCCCCAAAAAGCATAAAAAGTCTGGTTTCCTGTTGCGCTGACTGCAATTTCTTTAATTGAATTTGGAGTCGTGGCAGAAACCGACCATCCAAAAAAGGTATAACCTTTTAAAATCGGAATGGGTAATGTCAGTGCCGTTCCTTCTGAATATTCTGCAGGCGTTAAACCTGCCAAAGCTTTGCCATCGATTGAATTAAGATAAGCTATTGCCGATTTTACCGCAACATCGGGTTTATTGTTCCCGCCTTCTCCCCAAAAAGCATAAAAAATCTGATTTCCTGTTGCCGTTTCCGGAATACTTTTAAGCAAACCCGGAATTGTGGCAGAAGCCGACCATCCAAAAAAGGTATAACCTTCTAATTTTGGCAGTGGTAAATTTGTCAAAACACCTTCCATATATTCTGCCGGAGAAAGTGTAATGGCTTTTCCGTCAATAGAATTCAGGTAATTAATTTGAGAAAATCTGGCATCTGCTTTTAACCATCTTGGATCTCCTAAAGCTCCTCCTGTTGATGAGGCTTTCGCCAAAGGTGAATTTTTAGAGAAACTGAAATTTCCTAAAGCTGCATTTGGGTACGAAAGTGCCGTCATTCCCAAACCTGCAAGCGTTTTCACATTGGTTTCGGTAACAGAAACTGCACCTTTTACCAGTTGAGAAGAAACACCAATAAAAAGATTATTGTCTAAAACAACTGTTCCGGCTCCGCTAGCATGATTAGCATTAAACACATAAATAGGCTTGGCATTTTCGCGTTCATCCTGCATAATAGTGTTTCTGAATGTATAAGTCGAAGCATTGCTGTACTGATTGTCGACCAATACAAAAGCGTTTAAAGCGGTATTATGAATGGTATTGTTTTCAATCGTTATGTTCACCGCCTCATTTACGGCATCTTTTTTCTGAAGAATTAAAAAATTATTTCCTTTTTTATAATTGAAAATAGTCGAGTTTTTAATCGAAACCGAATTGACAATACGAGAATCAGGCTGTATAAAGCTCGAGCCTTCGGCTGCACTTCCGTCGATAATACAATTGTCCAAAACAATTTTTGAGACAGCATGTTCACTATTTCCTTCTGTTACCAATAAACTTTGTTTGATTCCTTTTACAAGAGCATTTTTAATCTCTAAACCTGCCAAACCTGCTCCTTTTTGCAGCTGTATCACATTTGGACTGCCATTTGTCAGATCAAAATCAACACCTGAAAAACTTAAACTTCCTGAAAAAATCTCTGGCTTGTCTGAGAAAAAGGATGCAGTAAAAACTGGTTTTGCGCCTTCATCGGGAACAAAAGTGTATTTATGATTTTTAACCGCAAGCGCAGCAGTTGCAGTATAAGTGCCGCCTGCCATGATAAACTTGCTTCCATCTTCGGCCGCATTGTATTTTTCAACAAAGTTCTGCGGATTTACATACACCTCTAAACTTCCGTTTTGACTTGCTGTAAGATGGTTTACGATGCTGTTAATGTAAACTTCAATGTTCGTATAAACGCCGTCAACGGTTTTTAAATTACCATCGGCAGCATTAGCAGGATTTAATCCTTTCTCTGTTTCCCATTTATCAGGCATTCCGTCTCCGTCTGTGTCTTCCGGTGCTTCTCCAGCCGGAAGTTCAGGCCATCCGCCCGCAGCCGAAGGCGTATCGATATAACCGTTTGTACTTCCGTTACCGCCATTCATAACACTGGCTGTACCAGAACGCGTATCGTCTACCGCTCGTTTATCTACTGAGTCTCTAAATAAATTAGCACCTGCATTTTCTAAAACAAGTTCGTAAGCTTTTGTCGCACTGTGCGTTGTAATTTCGCCAAAAGGATGCGGGGCTTCAATTTTAACTTCTTCTTTATCAGCATCACTTACCGGGAGCTGACTGCTGTGAAACTGACTGTAAACACCATACGTCCAGTTGTCCTGAGTAGTTCTTGGCGATCCAACTACATAATTCCCGTCTACATAATATTTTCCCCAAATTCCGTATAACGGAGAAGTGGTGTCCAGACTTCTGCCTGTTGATAAAATACGTTCTTTAGTAGAATTAGAAGTTCCGGGTCCTGGTTTCCAGTAATTATTTACTATATTCACATTCATCGCATCGCCGCCATAACAGCTGTTGCCGCCCCAATTGTAGATTACGTTGTTGCGAATATCAACCAAATCGGTTTTGGCAAAAATATCATTGGCATATTCGCCTAATCTCGGGTTACGGCTGTCATGATGCGCTAATAAATTGTGATGAAAAGAGGCATTTTTACCTCCCCATACTCCACCATAGCCGTGTCCTCCTTTTGCATGAACCGAATTTCTAAGGCTTTCTGAAATAATACACCATTGAAGTGTGAAGTTTTCGTTTTGATAAAAAGAAACACATTCATCTGTAGACCAGCTCATTGAACAGTGATCTACTATGATATTCTTTTGAAAACGTCCGCCTAAGGCATCATTTTCTACATCATGGGTATCGCCCATTCTAAAACGCAAATAACGAAGGATAACATTATTTCCCCTTACTTTAACATTGTAATCTCTCAGGGTAATACCACCGCCCGGAGCGGTTTGCCCTGCAATGGTGATATTATCTGTAATATTCAATTCGCTTTTTAATTTAATATTTCCGGATACTTTAAAAACCACAATTCTGGGACCGGACTGATTTATCGCATCACGAAGCGAACCTTTTCCTGAATCTTCTAAATTTGTTACGTAAATAACTTTTCCGCCGCGGCCTCCTGTTACGTATTTACCATAACCTTCGGCTCCCGGAAATGCAGGTACATTTTCATTACCTCCGCCTGAAGCTTCTTTTTTAACTTCGATTTTTCCTTCTCCTAGAAAAAATTCCGGATTAGTACTTTTATCATAACTACCTTCTTTAAAATCTACACCGTTTATGGTCAGTTTCTGTACGTTTAAAACCGTATTTAAGGACGCTTTTCCGTTCTCTGTAATACTTAAATTTAAACTAGAACCTGCAGCGCGCTCATGACTGAATATTACATAGTTATCTTGTCCAATTTTTATTGTTCCTGAACCAAAAGCATTGGCGGCAGCTCCTTCAATTACCGTTGGATAATTTAAAGCTGGGAATTTTGTGCTTTTTTGCGTTAGATCCCAAGTTCCTATGAATTCACTGTTGTCTCCTTTTAAAAGCAAAATTCCCGTATTGGCATTTGTTCCTTGTCCGGTATTCATTGCCAGTACAGTTCCGTTTCCAGAAACGGGGCCGTTCAAAGTCATCGTGGTTTGATTGGCAATTCCGGAGATCATTTCGAATTTTACATTTCCTGAAATGATAATTGGGGCTTCTAAAGTCATCCCTGCGCCGCCTGTATTGTAGTACACACGGGTTCCTTCTTTAAAAATCAGGTTTCCTGTGGCTTTATGTGCTCCTCTTAAACGAAGCACTCCTGCCTCTGCAAAAGTAATATCGGCTGGAAAAACTGTCGCAGTTGTTTCTATTTCTTTCTTGCACGAAACTGTTTTTCCTGCAGCAGGCATTTCTGCCGGATTAAAGTTTGCCGAATTGTCCCAGCTTTTATTTACCGCTGCCGTAAACTCATAATCAAAGTTAGACGGCGGTGTTGTTTCGTCTGGTTTATTGTTTCCAGCCGCTCCCCAAAATGCATATAATGTTTGATTTCCTTTGGCATCGGCAGAAATTTCTTTAATTGAATTTGGAACGGAAGCTGAAGCCGACCATCCAAAAAATGTATAACCCTGCAAAGTCGGCAACGGAAGTGTCAATGCTGTTCCTTCTGTATATTCAATCGGACTTAAACCTGATAAAGCTTTACCGTCAATTGAATTGAAGTACGCTACAGCAGATTTTACTGTTCCTCCGTTTACGGTCATAGTAATACTGCTTATGTCACTTAAACCGCCGTATTCGTTTGCCGCTTGTACGGTGTAGGTGTAAGTTCCCGCCAGAGCTGCCTTATCTTCAAAAACTGCATCGGTAGTAATGGCTGTAATTTTACCATCTTTACTAATAACATAACAAATGGCATACGGGTTTTGATCCCATTTTAAAGTATTGGCTTCTGCTATAAGATTAGAAGGTTTTGAGACTTGTTCTACCACTCGGCGCGGATCCCATTTGTCTGTACCGCTCAGCACATTTTCTATGGTAAATTCGTCGGCCTGCGCTTTTGTTAGTACAGGATTGTAATTTCCTGTCTGCGAAATGCCGTTTACGGTAAAGGTATTGGTTCTGTTATTGGTATTTACGGCAATTCCATTTCCGTTTACACTGTTGTATTCTGCAAAAAGAGCCGGATAAGTACCCATATTTGCCCAGCCGAGTGTATTGGGCTCATTTATCATTTTGGTATTCAGATAAACGGCTCGTGGTGAATTTTGCCACGGACGCCCTAAATAATAACTCGTAGTTGCGGTAATGGTATTATTGTTGAAAATATAACCGTATTTTGTCGCTGCATCGTGATTTGGCGCCACAATATAGCCCGGCGCAACAGAAACTAATCTGCATTCTTCAAACCAATGTGTGCCGCCTCCGCAGATAAAATCGACATCACCTTCTATTGTAGATTTATAGTAAAAACTTCTGTTTCCTCCTGTAACCTGCGTGTCCTGCTTGCTTCTTAATCTAATTCCGTTATAAACATTTCGGTCTCCGGCAGGATTTAGTGCTGGTTTCTGGCCAGAATTTACGATTCCGTCTTTGTGTTCGATGGTAACGTTTTCCACATACAAATCATTGGCTTCAATTGACAGAACCGCGTTTTTAATGCCCTGACCGGGATTTCCCTGCAAAATCACTTTGTCTTTTGATTGTGCAATCAGCGAAACATTGTTTTTTCCTGATGGAAGTTTTAAAACAATATCCTGCGGATTTGTACCGTCTCCGCCTAAATTATACGTTCCGTTGGTAATTAAAACCAAAAATCTCGATGCGGCATTGTTAGGCGCGGCAGCAAATGCTTCGGCTATGGTTTTTACATATTTTCCTGTAGCAAGCTGATCTGCAGTGGCATCTGCATCTACAATTAAATCAAATTTGCGTTTAACCGGAATTGGTTTTTCCATTGTTTTAAACGACAAACTAATTGCTTCGCCATTATTTCCCGATAGATCTTTTACAAATCCCGCTGGAAGCGTAAAAGTATATTGTTTGTTATATTCTAACCCTAAGTAACTAAACTTAACGGTTTTGTTGATAAACTCTACGCTTAAATTTTTACCATTAAGAAGTGCTTGTCCGGTACCAAACTGAACTTGCTCATTGTAATTGAGAATGATATTGCCGTTTGCCCCGACAGAGTTCGCCGCTGTGGCCGGAAAAGAAGATTCCAAAACAGGCGCATTGGTATCTGCAACCAAAACTTCATCGGCCTTAATCATTACATTTGACAAAATTGTAGCCGTTACATCTGCAGCATCTCCGTGTTTTGGTCCGTTGGTATTAGGAAACCATCTCAAATATATTTTTTCTTTTCCTTCGGCCTCTGCAGGAAGAATGCCGCCAATAGAGGTAATCGTATTTGTATTAATTGTCGTTAGATCAGAAACATTTATAAAATTTACACCGTCTAGCGAATATTGAAATGTCCATTGATCGCAGCCATAATAATACCCCAGCAAACCTGAAGCAACATTGATGTTTTTATAACCCACTGTCGAAAGCGTTGTCATAAAATAATAGAAATTACCTCTATCTGTATTCCATACACAAAAACCGTTTTTTCCGGCTCTGTTTTGAAGTCTTATGTTTGGAGCAAGAACATTGTCGGCTGCATTGTAAGCAAATAACTGCGGTTTGTTTTCTATTTTAGAATACAGTTCTGCCACTCTTGGATTTGCATACTGATCGTTTTTAAATGTCCATCCCGCAATAAAATTCTGATTGGCATAAGTTCCTGTAATATTTTGGTTTTGATTCATTATTACAGAAGTGCTTAAAGCTGTCGAACCATCAGACCAATTACTGAATTTGATAATATCATTTTCAACGGCTGTTATGGTAACGTTGGTTCCGCTTTCATAAACAGAAAATGCGCCGTCCTTTCCGGCCGGAGCAATTGCATAATCGCCTAAACTAAACGCTCCGCTGGCAGTAACATTAAGCGTATAAACAGGCACAGATTCAAATTCTGCTGTAAGAACGGCATCTGAAGTAACGGTATAAGTAAGCGGATTTGCTGTTGAAACCACTGCTCCTTTATCATCTGTCCATTGTTTAAAATTATATCCGAAATTTTTATTGGCAGTTAATTTTATTTCGGTTCCCTGTGCAAATTTAGTTCCTGCGGGATTAAGCGTAACCGTTCCTGATGAGGACGGATTTACATTTGCCGTCAGGTTATAAGTAACAGCATTGGGATTTTCGGTTATTTTTTCAAAATAATCTACGTTAAACAAATAACCTGTTCCTAATCCTGTAAAAACGAGGTACAAATCGTATGTGCCTATTGTGGGCGTAACGGCCGCAGAAAAAGTCTTGTAATTGCTAAATCCCGTGCTTCCAGATACAACGGCGGTTCCTATTAAAGTTCCCGTTGAAGTTCCTAACCTGAATTCGATAGTACCGCCTGCTGCACCTGCCGCTGCAATATCAAAACGGGTTACAAATTCGGTAAAATTGACAGCATTAAATTTAATCCAGGTTCCGTTTTTAATGTAACCCACATTTCCGGTTCCGGACAGTGCGGCATTTGTTTCTGCCCTCGCGCCCGAAGCCTGATTAAAAGTTTCTGCTTCAATTCTCTCAATTGTCTGAGAGAACCCCATTACTGTAAACAGTATGAGGAAAAGGTGAATAAATTGTTTTTTCATTTGGTTTTTGGTTTTAGTTAGTAAAGTTCAAAAGGGTTTTTCTTATCAAACCCTTTTGCTGCGTATCAAAATTTTAATTTAATTCTTTCATTCCTTCAAAAACAAGCCTTGCGACTTCTACGGCACCTTTGGTTTGAAAATGCGTATTGTCTTTTTGACCATTCGGATAGGCTTCATATATACCCGGACCTAAATTCATGAAGTAGTTTTCAGAAACATATGGCTTTCCTTTTTTCGTAAAAAAGTCAATTGATTTCTGGTTTAAATCAATCAGCATTACATTCATTTCTTTTGCAATTTCTTTTACAGCATCAGGATACAAACCGTGAATATTCTGCAGTTTATCGTCTTTCCACGGAAAGTTTCTGGCTACCGGAGTTAAGAGAATTGGCTTGGCTCCTTTTGCTCTTGTCTGTTCAATAAAAAGCCTTAAAAACTCTTTGTATCCTTCCAGATTTACGTAACGTTCCGGTTTGTCTTCGGCGGCATCGTTATGACCAAACTGCATGAAGACCAAATCTCCTTTTTTAAGGTTTTCGTATACAGAGCGCCATCTGCCTTCCTGAAAAAAAGTTCTGGTGCTTCGGCCTCCCCTTGCTCTGTCATCTACAAAAGCACTGTCTGTTTTAATTATTTTATTGATTTTTTTCAGGCTGTCTTTAACTAAAAACTGTTGAAACACTTGTCCCCAGCCCGTAACGGGATATCTGGTTTTCATATAATCTTTTCCTTCTTCATAATTATTGGCATAATCAGCCACGGTCGAATCACCAATTAAATAAATGGTAGTTACCGATTTTGATCTGGTAAAAGCCATAATCAAAACAGCCAGAGTTATACTAAGCAGTGGAATTACAAATTTTGTTTTCATATTATTTATGGTATATTTTAGTTACGAAATTGTCTATGTATTGAATTGTGGTCTCAAACCAGGGATTAAAAAGGCAAAAAGTATGAGGTGAATTTTCAAACTCATGAACTTCAGAATAGATTCCGTTTTCAGTTAAAATCTTTCTGTAATCGTCGCGTCCGGCATGCATTCTGGCAATAGAACTATTAATGAATAATGTGGGCGGCGTTGAGGCATTAACGTAGCTGAGAGGAGAAGCGGTTTCCCAAAGTTTAGGATTTTCATTTTTTGAATATCCAAACCAATACGTTCCTGCCGAAATATTTTTGCTGTCGTTGCCTTCACTGCTTTCGGGATGCACAAATGAGAGCGTCCCGTCGATATCAATTACGGCATTGACCTGAGATTTTGAATCTGAATGGGTAACAGCGCCTTCAAAAAGCGGCATATTTGCTGTCGTGCCCATAAAAGCGGCCAATTCTCCTCCTGCCGAAAATCCGAGAGCGGTTATCTGATCCGGATTGATATTGTATTTGGCAGCATTTTGTCTCACCCAGCGAATGCATGCTTTGAGATCATAAATCGCGGCGGGAAAAAGGGCTTCGGTTGAAAGTCGGTATTCTGGCGTAAAACACACATATCCCAGACTTGCCAGTTTCTGCGCCATTTGATGATGTTGTTCTTTACTGCCGGAACGCCAGCCGCCACCATGAATAATGATAATCGCTGTTTGTTTCTTTTGGGCATTTTTATCGTAAAAAACGTCGAGTTTCATTTTTCGTCTGCCATAACTGCAATAAGTAATGTCGTTTTTCTGCGTTACATTTTCGAAATGCATTTTGGGAACTAAAGCGCAATTAGGAAAATATTTGAGCGTTTTCCTGAAAGCACTCGCATTGGTAAACGAAGTGTCCCTGACATTTGTAATGCCTTTTAAATACTGGGCATTTATGTTTTGGAAGAAAATCATACAAATCCCCATAATTGCTGCGCTAAGATTTTTGTTTTGAAATTTCATTGTACTTATCTTTAACTTATTATGATTTATATGATTTAAAAACGGATCATTTTAAAGTCGGTTTCCAGCCTCTCAAAACGGTCTTAACTGCGTAGTCTTTTTTAAATTGTTCCGATGATAATTGATGCGACCACTTTACGCGCGCGCTGCTATTACCTCCAATTCCTGTTGATAAATATTCGGCATAAAAAGTAGTGCTTTCGGCTTCGGGTTTGCCCCAATTGTGCCATCCTGCGGCTTTTATGTGCGGTCCCATTTCGCATTTTAAAAAAACGGTTCGGGCATAATTGCGCCACGGCCTTCCTAAATAATAACTGCTGTCACCAGAATTTGCAATCAATTTGCAGTTCAGAAAAACAAATCCATAAGCGTTAGACTGAGGCGTATTGGCAGCGGTTATGTACGAGCCGCCTTTCTTCGCAAATATTTCACATTGATCAAAAACAGCTGTGGAGCCTCCAAAAATAAAATCGGTTGTTCCTTCGATATAACAATTTTTATAGTATTGCCTGCTGGTGTCGGCTCTCGGATAAAGTGTATCCTGAAAACCTAAGAAACTGCAATTCTCAAAAACAACTTTATCTCCGTCAATTCTCACTGCTACCGCCTGACCAACCGGGCCAGATGAATTTTCGAAAGTGATATTTCGAGCTTTAAAATCATTTCCGGTAATAATAAAACTGGCAGATCCCGAAGTTCCTATCGTACCGCCTGCCCCATTTGATTTTGACGCATAATCATCGTACGTAAGCCGTACTTTTTCTTTGCTTTCTCCTATTAACGTGATATTGTTTTGATTTAAAACTACTTCTAGTTTTTCTTTGTAAACACCGTTTTTAATGAAAATTTTAGTTTCGATTGTTTTGGATAAGGCAACTGAATTTAGCGCAGCCTGAACTGTGGTGTAATTGCCTGTACCGTTTGCATCTACCACAATATCATAATCATTTCTGGCGGATTTTTTATCTTGAATTTCTTTTGAAACAGAACCAAAGGAGCAGTTTATACAAAAAACAGACGCTATTAAAAAATTGAAAATCATACTTTTAATTTTTATAACTTGAAACATGAAACCTGAAACATGACACATGAAACCTGAAACTTTTAAAGATTGTTATTCTATTAATTTAACCTCATCTTTAATGGATTCTAAGACCTTAATGTCTTTATCAAAAGTCATTTTTTTACCATTGGTTTTCAATGAAATATCTTTTGTTGAGGCGCCTCCTACCCAAAACATCTGGTTTTCGCCAACAGCTGTAACGTTCTCAATAGTTACATTTTGACTGTTCGAAAAACTAACTGCGATTCCGGGTTTGTCCAGTCTTAAATCAAGGTTTTTAAAATCGATTTTGCTGGCGTAATTCATCTGGATTCCCACATCTGAGCGGATAATCATATTTTGAAATTGAATGTTTTCAACCGGCATTTCGGGAATTCCCATGATTTTTAAGGCTTGTGAAGCTCCGTTTACGTAAATGTTTTTGAAGTACATATTTTTGAATACCGGAGTGGACTCTGAAACTATCTCTTTTGCAACGGTTACCTCGCCTGTCAGTTTATCTTCAGAAAGTGATTTTCCAAAATAATACAAGTTGAAATTGATCGCATCTGTCGGAATATTGTTCATGCGAATGTCTTCCATCCAAATATTCTCAACTACGCCTCCTCTTCCCCGAACCGATTTAAACCGAAGACCACAGTCTGTACCGTTAAATGTGAGGTTTTTAACGAATATATTGCGTACGCCGCCAGACATTTCACTGCCAATAACAAAACCGCCATGCGCATGATAGACCACGCAATCTGTAATGACAAACAATTCGGTTGGTTTGCCGCGGTCTCTGCCTTCTTTGTCTTTTCCGGATTTGATACAAATAGCATCGTCTCCTACATCAAAACGACAGTTGGTTACCTGTCCGATTCGGCAGGATTCCAGATCCAGACCGTCGCCGTTTTGAGAATACCACGGATTGCGAATGGTTAAGTTACGCAGGGTAAGATGTTCACACATTAACGGATTGACATTCCACGCCGGAGAATTTTGGAAAGTAACGCCGTCTAAAAGCAGTTTTTTGCAATTAACAAAACTCACCATTACCGGACGAAGTGCCTGTTTGTACGGTTCCATATTTGCAGTAGTGGGTATTTTAGGCAGTTTTTCGCGTTCTTCATTGCCTGTGTAAGCGCCTTGCGACGGATACCAGATTTTGCGGTCTTTAGACAAAACACCTCCGGAATTAACCAGTTCGTTCCATTGATTAGCGGTCATTTTTCCAATTTTAACGGGTCTCCAGTTCGAGCCGTTTCCGTCAAAAATTCCCTGACCTGTAATGGCAATATTTTCCAGATCAACGCCCATAATAGGAGATTCGCAGCGAATTACTTTATTTCCTTCAAAATAAGATTCTATAAGCTGGTATTGTTTTAAATCGGCCGTAAACGAAATGTAAGCGCCGTTTTGCGTATGCAGATTAACATTGCTTTTCATTTTTATAGGGCCTGTTGTCCACAAACCCTGAGGAATAACAACAACGCCACCGCCCGACTCAGAACATTTGCTGATAGCTGTATTTATGGCTGTTGTGCAAAGTTCTTCGGTATTTGGAACTGCGCCAAAATCAACAATGTTCAGCGTATCTGTTTTGAACTTCGGAATTTGTATTTCGGGCATTTTAAACGGAAGTTCCATTTGGGAAACATTTCTTTTTTGTGAAGATCCGTTTTTAGCCGCAATTCCTTTATTGTTACTGCAGGAAATTGCTGTAAATACAGTTGCCGCAATAAGAATGGTTGTTTTAATTTTTATCATAATCAATTGTAATTTGATACGTTATTTTTTGTCTAAAACCAGCTGCAGTTCGATTCCTGCCATAATAAAAGGACCAACGGCTTTTGCATCATCTTCTCTAATGGGTTCTGAAATATAGTATTCAAATGAACCGTCGCGATCCTGAGGATTTTTCCCCCCTAATCCAGCCACGGCGCAGCATTTGGTTATCGAAATGGTTCCATCGGGATTTTCTTTTATGAATTGTTTCTGAATTCCTTTAAAACCAATTTCTGCCGATTTAAGAAATTTTTTATCTACATAACCTTTGTTATAGGCTTTGGCAAACGAATACACAAACATGGTGGAACAGGTAGATTCTAAATAATTGCCTTTTCGTGCCGGCTGATCCATTACCTGCTGCCATACTCCTGTTTTAGAATCCTGTGCTTTTAGAACAGCCTGATAAACCTTTTGAAGGATCTTTATCAAATCTTTTCTCTTTGGATGATTTTCAGGAATATAATCCAGAATATCTACCAATGCCATGCAGTACCAGCCCTGCGCACGCCCCCATACATGCGCAGAAGTTCCGGTATTTTTATTGGCCCAGAATTGCGCTCGTTTTTCATCATAACCATGAAAATTAAGGCCGGTTTTAGGGTCGTACGTGTGTTTTTGAATAAGTTCTGCCTGCAAAATGGCATCGTCAATTGCTTTTGAATCATTAAAAACAAATCCGTATTGGGCAGAAAAAGGATCAGCCATATAAACGCCATCGAGCCACATCTGCCACGGATAACTTTTTTTGTGCCAGTAACCGCCGTCAGAATTTCTGGGATGTGTTTCTAATTGTTTGTGCAGCATGTCTATGGCGGTTTTATATCTCATATCGCCCGTTTTTCTGTAAATCTCAAAAAGAATTTTACCTGAATTGACTAAATCGAGACTGTACTTTTCGAGTTCGTAACCGCCGCCAATTTTTCCTTCTTTATCAATAAGCTGTTCTGCGTATGAAAGTCCGTAATCGTAATATTTTTGTTCTTTGGTATAATCGTATAATTTTTGATTGGCCAGCGTTACTAAACCGTTGGTATAATTCCATTTTGGGAATTTCACTCCATCCAGAAACACCGGATTCGGAACCCGTTTTTGATCTGAATCAGCCATTTTTTCTGCCCATTCGATTGGTGTTAGATCTAATTTGGATTGTCCAAACGAAACAAAACAAGCCAATAAAACAAGTGCGCAATATGTTATTTTATGAGTCATAATTTCTTAATTTTCTTCTACCCTAAACCAATCATAATCGGCGTAACTGCTGTCATTTACAGCTTTAGTTCCCGAAGCAAAAAGACCAATTTTGGCCCCAACCCATCTTCCTGCAGCCGGCTTGAATGAGTCACCTAATTTTTTAAACGTTTTTCCGTCAATGCTGTAGTAAAAAGTTACCCGGGCATCAAATGGTTCTTTCTTCTGGATCATTTCTACTTTGGCGCGAAGCTGTACTTCTTTTTTATTAATTGAGACCGTTGCGATTTCTTTTTCGCCTTCTTTAGATGTTCGGGCATTTTTCAGTAATCGCTGCACCAGGATCAGGTTTCCGGTTTTATCCTGTTCAATTGCGATATAGGCATAGTCTTCGCCAAATACAATCAAACCTGAGCTGCTGACTCCGGCATCAGGATTTTTTTCGAACGTAAGTTTTGCTGTTGCTGTAAAATTGGCACCTGGAAATTTTTGCAGTAAAAGATTGGGCATCATCCACATGGTTTTTGAATTTTCATCGCGCGGAACGCAGTTTAAACGCATAAAACCCAAATTTGCCGATGACCAGCCCCAATGTTTACCGGGATCCTGATTGGCCTGCCACTGCCATTGCAGCCCCAATTGGTGCGTGTTAAATTCATCCGAAGAAATCAAAGGAGTTGCGGGATACGTTTTTCCTACGTTGGGTTTTGTCCACTCCAGTACAGGTTCTCCAATTCCGTCTTTATCAGGATCTACGCCCATAATTGGCCAGTTGTCTTTCCACGTAACCGGCTGCAGGTTCACCACACGTCCGTATGCCCAGCGGTCCTGAAAATGTATGAACCATCCGTCGCCATTAGGCGTTTCGATGTAACCGCCCTGATGAGGACCGTTCATTGGTGTATTTCCCTGATGCAGCACCACTTTAGATTCATAAGGTCCCCAGACATTTTTGGAACGCATTGCTAACTGCCATCCCGGTTTTACACCTCCGGCAGGAGCCATAATCCAGTAAAAACCGTCGCGTTTGTACATTTTAGAGCCTTCAACGGTTGTGTGACCATTGTGTCCGTCAAAAACCAATGCGGGATTTCCTATTAGTTTAGTACCATCTGGTGCAAGTTCAGATAACATTAGAACCGTTTTTACATTGGCACGGCTTCCTGCAAAAGCATACGACAAATACGCTTTTCCGTCTTCATCCCAAAACGGACAGGTATCTATAATTCCTTTGGCTTCTTTTACCAATACGGGATTTTCCCAAGTTCCCGCAGGATCTTTGGTTTTAACCATATAAATTCCGAAATCAGGATCGCCCCAGTAAATAAAATATTCCCCGTTATGATATCGAATAGACGGCGCCCAGACACCATCGCCGTGACGAACGGTGCGATAATGTTCTACAGGAAATTGATTTTGTAATGCATATCCAACCAATTCCCAATTTACCAGGTCTTTTGAATGAAGAATAGGAAGCCCGGGAATACTATTAAAACTGGAAGCAGTCATATAATACCCCTCTTTACCTGCACATACATCAGGATCTGAATAATCTACATGTAAAATAGGGTTCTTATATTTTCCGTTTCCTAAATCAGCATTCCAGCCTTGGGCTTCTGCTCCGGAGTACCATAGCAAGCTTAGCGAAAGCAGTAATTGTTTGAATTTCATTTTTTAATTGATTTTAATATTCATATATAAAATACCACAGCTTTGAATTCTGTGGTATTTTAAAGTTTAGTTCATTTTAATTTTGAGGATTTTAATAACAGTACATTGAAGTATCCCAACCACAAGGATACTTCTGTACTGAACTTAAACAATTAACCAATTCTTATGGAAGCCATCTGGTGTCTCCCACTCTATTTGTAACAATTGGAGAATTTGAATTTTTAATCATCAAATTTCCGTTTGCAGGATCAACAAATAAATTTTGTGCGCTGATGCCTAATTCAACTCCCTGAATGCCTGCGGCTCCCAGCAGATAATCTGTCGTGGTGTAATTATTGCCGTAGGTCGTTGGCGTATTTGCGGCTATTGCCTGAATCACTTTTCCTGTCGCAGATGCTAATAATACATTTTTAAAGACTAAAGTAGATCCTACTGCGGCAGGGATATTTATAAGCGATCTGTTGTACGCATAATCGTAAATCGTAATGTTTTGATACTCTAAATAAATAGGATAAGCCGATGTGCCGTAATCGAATAAGTTTTTAAAGTTTCTATTTTTATCTGTGGTTTGATAGTAATCTCTCATAAAAGTACAATTCGAGAAAACGGCTCTTTTTACATTATCTGCTCCGGCAGAACCAAAGGCAAATGTTCCGTAAGGCCCTGTGTGTCCTCCTACCTGATCAAACGTACAATAGCTCATATCCAATTCTCCTATTTCTTTATATTTTCCGTTACCCTGATGTCTCCAGAAACCACGTTTGAAATAATTGAAAACACAGTTATAGAAAGTAATTTTTTCTATACGCCATGCAGTACCGCTGTTAAAGAAATAGCCGGCATCTATAGTCTGGTAGAATCGGATATTTTCGAAAGCCAGAGAAGAAAGGTACGATCCTTCTGAAATATTCCAGTTTCCGTTCATTTCGATTTGAGGACGTTCTCCCTGCGTTCCTCCCGTGAGTTTAAATCCTTTTGAAATCGTAAATGGTGTAATTTTAAATAATGAACCTGCTTCCAGGAAATATTCTGTTCCTTCGGGCACGGTTGGATCGTCGTTATTGTTGCGAAGCAAGGCATCTAAATCCATTCCTTTGGTTACAATAATAGTAGCTGCTGATGGCCCGGCAGAACGGAAAGAAACCTGATTGTACGGCTTGTCATATCGTCTTGGTTTATTATTATCGAAAATATTGACATTGTACAAGGTGTTTTTTTCTAATCCTTCGACCTTGGCTTCTCCCTGACTCATTTCTTCAGGAGTTAATTTACGGCCAATAGCTGCGATTTCAGCAGACTGCGCCGGTTCAATAGAAATACTGTCAACCGGATTTTTTGAAGAAACAGTCCATTTTACCGTTACATCTGTTTCGGTAATATTTACTTTTTCTATAGGCTGTAATATAGCGTCAAATGCAGGTCGGTCTTCTGTTAAAGCGTTTGTATACGCCCATTGTGAATTATGTCCGCTTGAACTGCTGTTTGATCGTAATCGTATGTAAAACTGTGTTTTATACGGGATATCATCCATTAAAAGCTGTGTATCTGTCGTAGTATAACTCTTGTACAAACTTTTGTAATAGTTGTCTAAATGCAGTTCTACGGTGTAGGAAACGGCATCGTTTACTTTGTACCAGACAACAGCGATAGAATTACTTTTTACCAATGGAGCCTGAAGCACAAATTTGGGCTGAAATAAATCTTGCTCAGCTTTGTATTTAAATTCGTCTGACTCACAAGATATTAACATTTCACCACAGACAATTAAGCCTATAAAGGATAAAATAGAAACTAGTATTTTAAAATTTTTCATACTGTACTTGATTTAAAATTAAAAACCATAATGATTTTGAATGGCTCCTCGATGATCTGTGATTACTTTTGACGGATAAGGACATAAATAACGCAATGGATCTGTTGGAGATACTGACGACGCATTATTGTAGTTTATAAATCCTCTAAAGCTCCATTTGATGTCGTTTCTTGGTTCGTAACTTAAAGTTTCATTGTTTAATGCATACCAGCTTACGGCAAAAGGCAGTTCTGTATAACCAGCCGGACGCGCCTGAAGGATTTCGTCGATACCTTTTATGTCTAGAATTGTTCTGCCTGAATTAGCCGGATCCGGAATATTTTTATAGTAAATGCTTCCCGGAACCAGATCTATGCCCGGTACATAAGCACCGTTTGCAACACGGCCCCAGTTGAGTAATTTATAATACTGATTGTAGATTACTTCGCTGAATTTGTTCCATCTTGCCAAATCGAATTTACGCTTGCTTTCTCCCCCAAATTCCCATTTGCGTTCGTCCATAATGGCTTTAAAAAACGCATCAGGCGACGATTTCGACATTACATAGTTATCTACTTTAACCGCCCATTCTGACTGCGCAAAAGCTCTTCGGCGCACGCGTCTTAAACATTCCTGAGCATCTTCGCGCGGGCCAAAACGTTCGTTTACTGCTTCGGCATACATTAATAATACATCTGCAAATCGCATCCAGGAATAATTTACACCGGTTCCTTTGGCACTGGTGCTTCCTAATGGATCTTTCATGGATAATTTTGACCATTTTCCAACTGCTAAACGAGCTAAATCCAAACGAATTAACTGATTTAAGTTTTGATCGTAGGAAAGCGGTGCGCATGTAATATCTCGTCGCAAATCTTTATTATCAAATGAATAAAGATATTCGCCGCATAAGCTTAAAGTTCCGGATGCGCCTCCGTATGGATGCGTTCCTTCAAGAATTGGAATTCCAACAAAATAGCCATATTCTCCAGATGAGTTCTTTAACATTGGAATTGAAAAAATCACATCGTCATTTACAGGAGTTTCCCAGTTGTTTTGTTTTACCCAAAACTCGCTGAAGCTCAGTTTTAAATCGTGCTGCCTTCCCTGAATTACTTTATCCAGGTATTGAATAGCGATATCATAATACTGTTCATGATTTGTGCCTCTTTCCATGTGGCCGATGCTTGCCGGATTTCCTTCGTCAGGACGCAGTGTCCAGCCTCCGCGTGTTAAAGCCAGTAAACCAATCAAACTTTGGTTAAAACTTCTTGAAGCGCGTTCTACTCCATAATCCAGTTCGCTTGCATTTTTCATGAAAGGCTCAACTGTTTTTAAGTCATCAATTAAAAATTCAAGAATTTTATTTCTATCGGTTAATCCTACAGCAAAATTTTCGTCTCCGGTTGAAGATTTTGTTCTAAAAACCACATCGCCCCAAATACGAATTATATCTAAATACACCATCGCACGAAGTGTTTTAACTTCACCATACAGCTGCATTATATTAGATGGGCCTGACTTGCTGTCTGCTTTGTATAAATCTGAGCCTTCAATTCCTTCGATTACATCATTTGCCGCATTAATGATTTTGTACATGGCGTTCCAGGTAGAATTTAAGGTTGTCCAGTATGGTTTAGGGTCATAACAAGCAATGTCAGATCCGTTTCCGTTTACCGTACTTGTCGCAACACCAGACATTTCTACGTCTGTATTCATATTGAAAACAAAAGCAACTCTGTTAGAATAGGCATCTTCGGCAAGCATAAGCGTATACACACCTGCCACTGCAGATTGTATGTCTTTTTCTGTTCTAAAAACTTCTGCTTCGGTAAAGCCTGATCCAGGCTGTACATCCAGATATTCTTCGCAGGCTGTAAAAGACAGCGCAAAAATTAGCAGAAAACTAAATAATATCTTTTTATTCATCTCTATGTGATTTAATTCGTTTAATTAAAATGAAAGCTGTACACCAAAAGCGTAATTACGTGTTCTTGGATAAGCATTGTAATCAATATTAGGTGTAAGTCCGGTTTCCAGATTTACATCCGGATCGTATCCTGAATAATTGGTCCAAACAAATAAATTGCTTCCTGTAGCGTATAATCTTACTCTGCTTAATCCTATTGCTTTACTTTGTTGTTTTGGAATTGTGTAACCAATACTCAATGTATTTAATCTTAAGAAAGAACCATCTTCAACTGCATACGACATTGCTATAGGACGGCCAATACTTACAGGATTCCACATGGTCGCATTTTCGTTTTGTTTGGCCAGCAGATCCGGCGAATAACGAAGATCGTTCCCCATATCATCATAATTTCTCCAGCGTTTATCCAGTCCTACTTCCATACCAAAATTGTTTTGATTGTTTTGGTAGAAAGAAGTCATCATGATCTTATTGGCATTGTACACATCAAAACCATACATAAAGTTGAAAAAGGCTGTTAAATCAAAATTTTTCCAAACCGCATTTATACCAAACCCTCCAGAAAAATCAGGATTTGTATCTCCAATAACTTTTCTGTCCTTATCACCCACTACATAGCTGTTTGGGTCAGAAGAGTCAACAGGAGTCAGTTTTTTGAACTTAGCATTTCCCGGAACGGGTTCGCCTGAAAGATTTTTGGAGTTGGCTACGCCTTCTTTTAGTTTCCAGGCTCTGGTTACGGCATCAAACGATTCAAAATCATCCATGGTATAAAACCCATCGTTTACAAAACCATAAATCAAACCTTTTGTTCCGCCTACATAAGCACGGTAATCATCGTCATTTAATAATTGTGTTCCTGCCCAGCCCGAACTCAAAATCCATTCCTGCTCACCGCTGGACAGTTTGTCAATTTTGTTTTTATTGTAACCGATATTAAAAGTCAAATCAACCTGAAAATCTTTTTTCTTAATAATACTTCCGTTAAGTGCCAATTCGACCCCCTTGTTAGAAGTTTGTCCAACATTGGTCATCATTTTTGTAAAACCGGAAACCGAAGCAATATCAGAAGGCACTAATAAATCTTTTACTTTATTATAATAGAAATCAAGAGTTCCGGTTAATCTTTCTTTAAAGAAACCAAAGTCAATACCGGCATTTGCCGTATAAGTTGTTTCCCATTTTACATTTGGATTATTAAGATACTGGCTGTTGTAAAAATTATAGTAATACTGATTTTCTTCTCCCCATCCTACAGAACGATCTCTGGAAACACCGTAGTATTTTGCATATAAATCTGCTTTTATTCTATCATTACCAGAGGCTCCATAACTCAAACGAAGTTTTAGATTAGAAACTGTTTCATTATCTTTTAAGAAACTTTCATTAGAAACTCTCCAAGCAAAAGCCCCCGCAGGAAAAACACCCCATCTGTTGTCTGGGCCAAATTTTGTAGAACCGTCTGTACGAACGGTAAACGTAAACAGATAACGATCATCATAACCATAATTGGCTCTTCCAAAAAATGATGCTATTCTATTTGGAGATTCAGCCAGTGAACCGTTATCAAAAGGAGTTCCCAATGCCAGATTATCTAAAGCTTTTGAACCTGAAATGTCATCAGGAAAATAACGGGTGCGGTAAAATTTAGCCGAACTTTCCTGATCTTTTATTTCCTGCCCGATCATTAACTGAAAATCGTGACGCTCTTTTAGTTTGAATCCGTAGTTTAATACGTTATTCAACTGCCAGCGAGGCGACTGTGTCATTGACCAGTATACTACCGGCAGATTATTATTATCTGTGGCGACACGAGTATCTGTTCCATAAAAACGACCGTCTTCATCATATTTATATTCATAACCAAAAGAGGAACGCAGTGTTAATCCTTTTTTAATTGTCCAAGTTAAGGCTCCGGTTGTATTAAAAATTCTTGTAGTACGTTTACGGTAATTTTTTTCTGCTTCTTCAATTGGATTAAAACGAGGTTTAACTTCATAATCTTCAGGATCAAAGTAGGTGTTATCAACTGGTAATGTCATATAGTCTTCCAGACCTGCAGTTGGTGCTTCACGCAAGGCTCTAAGCAGACTTACACCATCTGTACCCGAACCATCTATCGTACGATTGGTTAAACGGGTTTGGTACTCAAACGTAAGATTATCTGTTAACTTAGAATTCAGGATTAAGTAAACATAATTCTGGCGTAATCCTGTTCCCACCAATGCTCCCGGCTGATCCTGATTTACAAAGGTGAATTTGAATTTCGTTTTTTCACTTCCGCCATTTACGTTAATATCTGTATATCTTGCAATTGGGTTACTTCCAAAAATTTCATCCTGCCAATCTGTACCTTTATTTCCTTTATAAATGTATAATTCGCTGGATTTACCGTATGTATTATAAAATGCCGTTGGATTAGAACTGCTCTTACGCGCATTTTCGTACTGCAGCATTACATATTCATAAGGATCCATTACATCTAAGTGATTGGCAAGCGTTTTAATCTGTGTATAATTGTGAATGTTTACTGAAACTTTTCCTGCTTTTGGCACTTTTGTAGTAACGATAATTACTCCGTTAGCACCTCTGGCACCGTAAACAGCTGTTGAAGCTGCGTCTTTTAAAACTTCTACAGATTCGATATCTGTCGGCGGGATATCATTTAGGTTTGCGACCTCAAAACCATCAACTAAAATCAAAGGTGAATTATCCTCGGTAATAGAACCACCTCCACGAATTCTAATCTTTACTTCTGATCCCGGAGAACCATCTACAGTAGTAACCTGAACTCCCGGAAGCCTTCCTGTTAAAGCTTCGGCCACATTTGCGGTTGGTACTTTTGCCAGTTCTGTTCCTTTTATACTCGCAATTGCTCCGGTTAAGTTTTTACGTTTTTGGGTACCGTAACCAATAATCACGACTTCGTTTAGTTCGCTGTTCGATTCTTTCATTTGAACGGTAATTCCCGATGTACGGCCTTTTAAGGCTACGGTCTCATCATTCAGACCAATAAATTTAATTATCAATACTGCGGTTTCGGGATCAGTTACCGAAATGCTGAATTTACCATCAAAATCGGTTACGGTATTTGTGTTTTCATTCTTAACCAAAATTGTCGCTCCGGGAATGAGCCCCATATTATCCCTAACGGAACCTGTTACGGTTACACGTTTCTGAGCATTAGCACTATAGGTCAAAAACAAGACGGCTAAAATGCTCCAGATGTATTTTTTTATCATCATAACTAGAATATTTTTTTATGTAACCAGTCACGGCTTTGGATTTAATACTTACTGTAAAAGTTTTCAATGACGATATTCATCATGATTACTTCATTTGTAAGAGTTTACAAATCCATAAATGACTGCTAAGATATTTTGTTAATTGTCTGAGTTTTTTTTGTAAAAGAGGTACTAAAGCGCGTTTAAAAAGAAACTTACATCAGTTACTTTACTGCCTTCTATTGGAAAAGTTCCTTCTAATTCTTTAGTTTTTACAACCTGCATATTCTGGTCTAAACATTCTATTTTAACCCGAACGTTATTAGCCTCTTCACCGGTTTGAAACAGAACAAAATCATCTGTATAATTAATTCCCCCGTTTGCTGTTGCTTTGCTTCTGGTAACAAACATGTCTTCTTTTACATACGTTCCGTCAGAAACCTTGTAACCGCTTCTTTTTACAGAAACTGTTGTTTTAATGGTGGTATAACTTTTGTCTGCTGTAAGATCTGACGACTTCAAACGCAGCGTTCCTGTCCTCGTGATAATATTCAGCGTAAGCGGTTCTTCAAACGGAGATGCATACGGCATGGCATCTGATAAGTTTACATGCTGGTTTGCCAATGCCGGCTGAGGAACAATCAGTTCGTTTAAATTGACTGGCATAGGAATCATCTGCTCCGGAACATCACTTGCTACTAATTTGTATTTGCCGCTCTCTAAAGAAAAAGGATACAGCGAACTGTAGTTTGCAAAGTAATTTCCATCGTCTTTATAGATAAAAAGCGGTCTTGTCGAAATTCCGACGTTCAGGTTCCAAGGCGTGCCATTTAATTGATAATCTAATGATTTTACGGTGTAACTGTCGTATTTAAGATCATCATTAGAACAGGAAGCCAATACAAAAAGTACTGCCCCCAATGCGAGGAGTATGCTGTTAATTTTCTTCATATCGTATTTATTTTAAAAATGAAGAATTCAACTTTTCAAATCTGCCGCGGCTTAAAAATAGTTTCGCTATGGGTATTGTTAATTGGGTAAGGTTTTTGGTTTGGTTCATAATTTTGGTTTTAGATAGTTAGTTAATTAAGTTAAGATTATGAAGCAAAACTATGTATAGCTATCCTCAAAATGGGGTAAATATTGCTTTTCGAAAAGGGTTAAATCGCTATTTATCACTATAAAATTGACTATTTACCAATTATTCCTTTATTTTTTTATATGATGCAAAAAAATACTCCTAAATAAAAGAACAAATCATAAACAGAAGAAAACAAGACCTTAACGTTCTGCAGCTATTATTTCATAAAAAAACCTCATTACTATTTTGTAATGAGGTTCTTCTCTTTTTAATGCTAATGTTATTTCGATGCTGCATAACGAAACTGCCTGCGATATTCTGCCGGAGTATAATTGTATTTGGCCCTGAAACATTTTCCGAAGTATTTGAGATCATTAAAACCTACTTCAAAACAAACTTCCTTGATCAATAAATCTTCGTTTTTAAGAAGTTCGGCAGCCTCGCTTAAACGCATATCCCGAATGAATACGACGGGCGAAACTCCGGTAATATTTTTAAGCTTATTAAAAAAACTGGCGCGCGACATGCACATTAATTTTCCTAATTCATCAACAGAAAAGTCTGATTTAGAAATGTTTTCTTTTACCAGTTCGATCACCTGAAGCATAAATTTATTGTCTTTTTGGGAAATCTGCAGCGGATTTTCTTCGGCAATTTCGGCGACACTTCCGGTAGAATACAAGCGCTGTAAACGAATACGCTGTTCTAAAACATTTTTGACTCTTGCCTTTAAAAAACTAACGTTAAAAGGTTTTGTGATATAATCATCTGCCCCATATTCCATTCCTTCTAACTTACTTTCAATTGCGGTTTTGGCACTCAGTAAAATAATGGGAACATGGCTTATTGAAAAGTTATTTCGAATAATTTTAAGCATTTCGATACCATCAAGTTCAGGCATCATAATATCACTTATTATAAAATCAGGAGTCAGCTCTGCGGCTTTTAAATGACCTTCAATTCCATTTTCGGCGGTATAAACGCTGTAATCATCCTTTAAAATAGAAACAATAAAACCTCTTAATTCCGGATCATCTTCGACTATTAATCCAACAGGCTTTTCTCTAACGGTTTCTTCTATTATTTCATCTTCTATTAATTCTTCATGAGTTTGATTATCAATTAAATGCTCTTTTGTTTTATCGAATATTATTTCTGTATCATCCGCAAAATGGCTGTATCCTTTTAAAAAGCTGATTGTAAAACTGCTTCCTTTACCCACTTTAGTTTCTACAATAATTTCTGCACCGTGTTTATCAACTGAATCTTTTACAATAGAAAGACCAATTCCCGTACTGGGATTAAAAGGATTTTCGTTGTAATTTGAAAAGCGTACAAACAATTTTTTCTGAACCACAGCGCTAATTCCGGGTCCGTTATCGCTTACTTTTAAATACACATTTTTATCAGATTCTTCAACCCGAACCTCAATTACACTTCCTTTTTTGCAATATTTAAATGCATTAGAAAGCAGGTTTACCAGTATTTTATCCAGATTATCAACATCAGCCCAGATATGCGGTTTGGTATCCGCGGTAATTACTTTCAATTGTATATTGCGCTGCAAGCTGGTTTCTTTAAAATTTTCGCAAACCTCTGTGGCAAATCCGCCTAAATCTATTTCGCGCACTTCGAGTTTTCTGTCCTGCATTCTTCTCAAATCTAAAATCTGATTGACCAGGTTGAGTAATTTATTACTGTACTTTTCAATAACACGAAGCTGCGATTTTACCGAATCGTTTATCTCATGATCTGAAAGCATAACTTCCAACGGCGCCGTAATCATGGTAAGCGGCGTACGAATTTCATGCGATATATCGGTAAAGAAATTTAATTTCAACTCACTCACTTCTTTTTGAACCCGTACATCATTTCGCAGTTTCAAAATGGTCAAAATTCCTCTTCGAATGAGCAAAAACAAACCAACTCCCAGTAAAAAGTAACAGAAATAGGCAAAATAAGTTCCCCAGACAGAAGGCCGAATTGTAATTTTAATCTGTCTCTCGTTGTCCAGCCATAAATTGTGGCCGTTTGTAGAAGATACGATCAAGGTGTAACTTCCTCTGCCCAGATTGGTATAATTTATGGACTGGCCTCCTTTAAGATAATTCCATTCTTTATCAATACCTTCCAGTTTGTAACGGTAGACAATATTTTCATTTTTAATAAAATCTAAAGCAGAAAACTGAACCCTGAAAAAATTCTGATCGTGCTGCAGCGTAACTTCTTTGAGTAAATCGGTATTTTTGGGAGTTTCGGGATTAATTTCGAATAATTCTTTATTGTTTACTAAAAACCCTGAAATCGCCAAATAGGGTTTAAACGTTGAAGGTTTAATGGCTTCGGGTTTAAAATACAATACCCCGTCTGAATATCCCAAAACGATTTCTCCATTTACGAGTCTGCATCTTGTGGCTTCTGAGAAGATTTCTGTCCCAATAATCGACTTCAGTTCCGGAAAAGTTTCGCAGCTGTTATTTTTTGGATCGAACCTTACAATCTGGCTGTCGCCCATAAGCCAGATTTTACCAAATTGATCCTCCTGCATGCCCACAACTCCTTCTAATGGAAACCCAAAATTTTCACTCCAAAAAGTTTTAACGTCTACGTGATCCTGTTTGTCTACACGAACCAAAATCAATCCTTTTCCGTTAGTTGCCAAGGCCAGACGGTTATCTGCAGTAACTATAATATCTAAAATATCGTTTCCGGATGCATGAAAATGTTCTTTAAACTGTATTTTGTCTGCCGGTTTATTGGTAGAAGAAAAAGAAAACAATTTATAAGACGAAATAAAAAAGATTCTATGATCTTTTGTTTCTACAATTGAGCGAACTTTATCTGCGCTTCCGATTGGATAATTTTTCAGTTCGTTTCTATAACTGATAAAACTGATTTTATCGCCCGATTCGCGAATTAAATCAATTCCGCCTCCCCAAGTTCCAAAGTAAATCTGACCATTTGAAGCCTGAAAAATTTTGTAAACATCATCAGAACTAATACTGTATTTATCATCCTTATCGTATTGATAGTGATCTACTTTAAAATTATAGGACTGTGATTTTGGTGTTAAACAAAAAACACCGTTTCCTCTGGTTCCAATCCAAACTCTGTTTTGCGAATCCTGCATCATGCTGTAAATATCCGCTCCCCAGTCCGAACCGCTTTCAGATAAAATACCGTCTGATCCTAAAAAGCCGATTTTTCGTTTTTGAGAATCAAAAATTTCGATTTTTTCATCACGGCTGGCCGCCCAGAGATTGCCTTTATTATCAGTCATCAGACTTCGAACATTGTGTTTTTTACTGCCCGATGTATGCAAGTCTAGAGTTAGGAAGTTACTGTTGTTAAAGGTGATCAAATCTAAGCCCTGTTTAAAAGAACAAAACCAAAGATTGCCTAATTTATCAAACATGGCGGTATGCATAACATCCGAAACCGTTTCTTTTGATTCCTTGATACAACGCATTACAGATGATAATTTGTTCTGTTTTTCATCCCAATAACAAAACGCTCCTTTTGTAGACTGGATCCAGACTGTTCCGTTTGGAGCTGTAAGCAGAAAACTCTTTTGTTTACCAGCGGTTGTAACAGACTCGCTTGCATCTACCTGCAGCTGTTTTAGTTTTCGCGTAAGCAGATCAAACTGAAATACGCCAGACGGACTGTCAAACCAAAATAGTCTTGAACTGGTTAAACCCAGAAAATTAATGCTTTCGTTTACTAAACCCGGAAGTGTTTTTTTGTTGTAGTGCTCAAATTTTCCGGTTTTTATATCATAAAGGCAAAAACCGCTGCCTTTCGTTATAATCAAAACGGTATTGTCTGCCACTGTATTTACAAGCAGAATATCATCTTTGATTCCTAAATCCAAATCAAAAAAAGTACTTGATTTTTTGTTGTATCGGGTAAACTTGCCGCGATCTCCTCCAAACCAAAGATCCTCTTTTGTTTCATCAGCGATATTAAACGAAGATTTTCCGTACTGTCCCGTCATATTCGAAAAGAAATATTCAGGAACTTTGCTCGACTTATTTAACCTGCAGATTCCGGCATCGGTTAAAAACCAGGTTGTTCCAGATTTGTCTTCAAAAACATCTGTAATTTTTCCGAATTGTCTGGCCGAATCAAAAGTAATGCGTTTGGTTTGCTTATTCGGTTCAAAAACAATCATAAAGTTTTTATCTGTGGGAAAAAGCCATGTTCTGCCGGAAGGCATAATCTTAAAATGATCAAAAGTTACAGCGGGCGATTTTCCTTCTATCGGATTGTGAAAATTGAGCTCATTGGTATCAAAATAATAAATATCATTTTTTTCAGACTGAATCCAGATTCGGCCCTGATTATCAAACTTAAATTTAGAGACACGATTTGATTGTATGTTGAGCGAAAGATCTTGTTTTACTTTAAATTTACTAAAAGTATTTCCGTCGTACCGAATTAATCCGTTGAAAGATGCCAGCCAGATAAATCCTTTTTTATCTTGCTGAATGCCCAAAACGCGCGACTGGCTCAGCTTACCATCATTAGAAAAATGGGTAAGAATACCTTTTGGCTGCCCTGTAGAAATGGTGCACATCAAACTAAATAAAACAACGATTATCTTATGCTTCAACATACTTTATTTGTTTTTAACGGAAATGACAAAAATATCAAAATTACGTTCCTAACCTAAAAACGTATCCAGATTTAGCCAAACAGCCTATATTAAATAGTGATTTGTCATCCTTTATTAATTTTTGCAAAATGAACAAAAAATACCCTTAAGCTTTACAACACCCTTTAAATAGCAATTAATCCTAAAGTGAAATAGAGAAACCTATAATTTTGTATTGCTGATTTGTAATTGTCACCAATTCAACATTTCAGAAAAATCTACTAACTATTAAACCAAAATTACCAGATAATTAAATGAAAAAAGTATACAAATTTATGTTTGTGCTAAATTTATTAGCAATAAACACTTTTGCACAGGAAAACCCCGCTTTTAAAAATCCAAATCTGCCTATTGAACAGCGTGTTGATGATCTTGTATCAAGAATGACTATTGATGAAAAAATCAGTCAGCTGATGGATTCTTCGCCTGCGATCGAACGTCTCGGAATTCCCGAGTACAATTGGTGGAACGAATCCTTGCATGGCGTTGCGCGTGCAGGATATGCGACTGTTTTTCCGCAGTCTATTTCAATTGCCTCATCCTGGGACCGTCAGTTAATTTATGATGTGGCCAATGTTATTTCGGATGAAGCGCGCGCCAAACACCACGAGTATTTAAGACGCGGGCAGCATGGTATGTATCAGGGATTAACATTTTGGTCTCCAAACATCAATATTTTTCGTGATCCTCGCTGGGGCCGCGGCCACGAAACCTATGGCGAAGATCCTTATCTAACCAGTCAATTGGGACTTAAATATGTAAAAGGCCTTCAGGGCACAGATCCAAAATATCTGAAAGTAATTGCTACGGCCAAACATTTTGCTGTGCACTCGGGCCCTGAACCCTCCAGACATCAGTTTAATGCAGAAACCAGTGACATTGATCTTTATGAAACGTATCTGCCTGCTTTTCGTGCTTTGGTACAAGAAGGAAATGTATATTCGGTTATGGGCGCTTACAACCGCTTTCGCGGAGAATCCTGCAGTGCGAGTCCATTTTTGTTTAATATTCTTCGAAATGACTGGGGATTTAACGGCTACATCGTATCAGATTGCGGCGCTGTTACAGACATTTGGAAATACCACAAAATAACACCCGATGCTGCCTCAGCATCAGCTTTGGCAGTAAAAGAAGGTCTGGATTTAGAATGCGGCAGCAATTACAAATCGCTAAAAGAAGCGCTGGACCGAAAACTAATTACCGAAGCCGATATTGATCTTACCATAAAACGATTGTTTACCGCCCGTTTTAAATTAGGAATGTTTGATCCTGACGAAATTGTGCCTTATGCCCAGATTCCGTTTTCTGTAAATAATAATGAAGCCCATAGTTTATTGGCCCGTACTGCATCTCAAAAAAGTATTGTGCTTTTAAAGAACCAAAATCAAATATTACCGCTTTCAAAAAAAATCAAAACCGTTGCTGTTATTGGGCCAAATGCCGATGACATTCAATCTTTATGGGGAAATTATAACGGAATTCCGTCTAATCCGGTAACGGTTCTGAAAGGAATTCAAAACAAGCTGGAGCCAGATTCAAAAGTTCTATACGCGCAGGGAACACAGCTTGCGAAAGGAATTCCGGCAATGAAAGTTATTCCGTCTGCTTATTTTCAGAATGCTGAGGGAATTCAGGGCTTAACAGGAGAATATTTTGACAATAGTAAATGGGAAGGAAAACCTCTTTTTACGCGTACAGATCAGAATATCGACTTTCACTGGGATATCGACACGCCAGATCCGCGCATGAAAATAGGCAATTACAGCGTAAGATGGACGGGTTATATTACAGCACCAAAAACGGGAGTTTACAGCATTTCTGAATGGGCAAAACCTTTTATGACGGTTGAAATCGAAACAGGAAAAACATCAGGAGGAAAAAATAATCATCATCCCCGAATTCGATCGCAAAAATTAACTTTAGAAGCAGGAAAAAAATATAAAATAGAAGTAAAATACCAAAACTTTTATGGTGATGCGATTGCACAGCTTTTATGGGCTGAACCCGAAGAAAATCTGCTGGAAAAAGCAGTTGAAACCGCGAAACAGGCAGATGCCGTAATTTTAGTATTAGGACTAAATGAACGATTAGAAGGCGAAGAAATGAAAGTTGAAGCAGCTGGTTTTAACGGCGGAGACCGCACCAATCTTGATCTTCCGGCTAATCAGGAAGAATTGATGAAAGCGATGAAAGCCACTGGAAAACCTGTTGTATTAGTTTTAATAAACGGAAGCGCACTTTCTATAAACTGGGCAAATGATAACATTCCGGCTATTTTAACGGCCGGATATCCAGGCCAGCAGGGCGGAAACGCTATTGCCGATGTGGTATTTGGAGATTATAATCCGGCGGGAAGACTTCCGGTTACGTATTACAAATCGGTAAAACAGCTTCCTGAGTTTGAAAATTATGCCATGAAAGGACGTACTTATCGTTATTTTGATAAAAAACCGCTCTATCCATTCGGATTTGGTTTGAGTTACACCAAATTCAAATACAGCAACTTACAAATTCCTGCCAACACTACTGCCGAAAATGATTTTAAAATAACGGTAGACGTAACAAACATTGGCGGCCGCGACGGCGACGAAGTAGCAGAATTGTATTTGAAAGATGAAAAAGCCTCTACTCCCCGACCAATCTGGCAATTAGAAGGTTTTGAACGTATCAGTTTAAAAAAGGGCGAAACAAAAACGGTTAGTTTTACCATTACACCAAGACAGTTATCGATGATCAACGACAAAAACCAGCTTGTTGTAGAACCGGGATGGTTTACCGTTTCAATTGGCGGCAAACAGCCAGACGGTTCAGCCGATATTCAAACGGGCCGAATCAATATTACAGGAAAAACAATTTTAATGGACAAATAGTTTTTTCCTAATCTACAACTTTACTAACCTAATTTTTATAAAAATGAACCAAAACCTTGCTGTCGCAGATTATGCGGTTTTTATTATTTATTTCATCGTAGTTTCTGTCTACGGTTATACCGTTTACCGCAAACGTAAACAAGACGAACAAGATGCTAAAGCTTATTTTTTGGCCGAAGGAAATTTAACCTGGTGGGCTATTGGTGCATCTTTAATCGCCTCCAATATTTCAGCAGAACAATTCATCGGAATGAGCGGTGAAGGTTTCTTTTTAGGAATTGCAGTAGCTGCCTACGAATGGCTTGCTGCCGTTGCTCTTATTATTGTGGCCGTTTGGTTTATTCCGGTTTATCTTAAAAACAAGATTTACACGATGCCTCAATTTTTAAAAACACGTTACAACGAATCGACTGCTTTGATTATGGCGGTTTTTTGGTTGTTCTTGTATGTTTTTGTAAACTTAACTTCAATTCTTTATTTAGGAGCAGTCGCTATTAACGGACTTGCGGGCGGTGAATACCTCCATGTAATCATGGTTGGATTGGCAGTTTTTGCGCTGTTTATTTCTCTTGGAGGAATGAAGGTTGTAGCGTATACAGACGTTATTCAGGTTGCGGTATTAATTATTGGAGGGCTTGTAACTTCTTATATTGCCCTTACAACAGTAGGACAATATTTTGGCGTAGGCGAAAATGCGATTGCCGGTTTTAAAGTTTTAATGAGAGAAGCTCCAGAACATTTCAAAATGATTATTCCAAAACCAACTGCGAATTCTTCTCAATTGGAAATCGACAAATATTTAACTTTCCCTGGTTTGATGTCTTATCTTGCCGGTATCTGGATTATCAACTTAAACTATTGGGGCTGTAACCAATACATTACGCAAAGAGCCCTTGGTGCCGATTTACAAACGGCTCGTACCGGAATTTTATTTGCAGGTATGCTGAAGTTATTAATGCCGTTAATTGTAATGCTTCCCGGAATTGCGGCTTACGTTTTATACAAAGACGGACATTTACCTCAGTTAGTGGGCGGAAAAGACGGCGCTTATTCTGCTGTATTGACTTTCTTGCCAACAGGATTAAAAGGACTTTCTGTAGCGGCTTTAACAGCTGCTATCGTAGCTTCTTTGGCTGGAAAAGTAAACAGTATCTCTACAATCTACACCTTAGATATTCATAAAAAATACATCCAGAAAGAAGCGGGAGAAAAACAACAGGTAAATATTGGCCGTCTTGCGGTTTTTGCAGCAATGCTTTTAGCAGTATTATTTACATGGAATGATATCTTAGGAATCGGCGGTGTTGGTGGTTTCACTTATATTCAAAAATATACAGGATTCATCAGCCCTGGAGTTTTTGCTATGTTCTTCCTTGGAATGTTCTGGAAAAGAACAACCGGAACTGCGGCAATTGTGGGTGTAATTCTTGGATTTGTATTGTCTGTATTGTTTAACGAATATGCTCCAATGTTATTCGGAAACGAAACTTTATTATACACAGCTTATCCTAACGGAAAAGGCGCATTCGAAATTCCGTTCCACATTTGTATGGGATTATCATTTTTCTTTACCATGCTGGCCATGATTCTAATCAGTTTCGCCGGACCAAAAGTGAATCCAAAAGCGTTTGAAATAGACTCTGAAATGTTTAAAGTAAAACCACAAACTACCGTTTTAATCGTAATTACATTATTGATTATTGTAGCTTTATATGTGAAATTCTGGTAATACCTTTTTCAAAAAATTTCTTTAAATCATTCATAAAATGATTTGTAAATTATAAACTAGACCTTACAAAGCCAAAAGGCGCCAATTGAAGACAATTGGCGCCTTTTTTATACCTAATCAGATAACTAAAAACTTACGTTTATGCTGCGGGGCTCACCCTTTCCTATTTAACAATCAATGCAATACTGGTTTTAGCATACTGGTTAACTGCAATTTTCACCTCATCAAAATCAGGTGCTGAGAGTTTGGGTTTGTAATTTTTAGAAAATCCAAATCCTTCTGTTGGATAACCAATCATATTTCTATCACATTTTCCGTTATTATTCAGGTCTTGATAAACCGCAATAGCATAATCGCCATCCGGCAGGTTTTTGAACGTGTAGACCACTTTATTTTCTGCCGCTTTTACTTTTGCGGTGGCAATCTGTGACTCATTATCAAGAAAGCCTTTCTCTTTATCGTACAATCCAAAAAAAACAGATCCTTTGCCGGGTTCCACGCCCGTTACTTCAACGCTGAAATTATGTTGGGCAAAAAGTGCTGAATTAACTGTTACAAGTACTATCAAGCTTATCATTTTAATTTTCATAAGTAATATTATTTACGATTTACAATAGAACCTTTTCCAGCTCCTCTTTCTCTAATGGGTTAAAAAAGTGATTCATTTTTTTTACATTCCCTTTTTTAAAGGCCTGATAGGGTTCTGATTGTGAGAGCAGCCATTTTTTTATCATACTTTTAAAAATGAAGGTGATTCCTTTTTGGAGAGGATGAATTTTCTGGCGGACCATCTCGAAATAATCGTTCAAATTTTGCTGTCGAAAACCTAGAATATTATCTAAATCTTCACCATCTTTTAAAATCCCGCAGTGAAAATTTTTCTCTGCAAACGCCTTTTGTGGAAAATCAGCTTCGCCTAAGCCAAATTCAGCAAACATTTTGTCCAGAAAAGATCCATAAGTAATAACACAATCCTCTCCCCCTCCCAAGTTGAATATTTGCTTCTCTAGTCTTTTTTGGTTTTCAACTGCTTTAGCAAAAGCTCTGCCCGTATCTTTTGGCGTGCAGATTTCCATTGGCGTATCCAGCGGCATGTGAAACATCAATTTGGATATCTTATGGTTCCCCATAATTGCAGCGAGACGAAAAATACTCCATGATAATTTGGATTTTGCAATCAACGACTCACACAACACCTTTGTTTCGCCATACTGATCACCGGGACTGGGCTGTAAAACATCATTGATACTGATCTCAGGATTCTTCATCCGATCACCATAAACTGAAATACTGGAACTAAAAATCAAATAACAATCCGGTGAATTCTGCTCTAAAGCGTAAATAAGATTTTCGGTCCCTCTCACATTGACACTGTAAGCCATCTCCGGATTTATATCTGCAAGAGGTGGAATAACCGCTGCTAAATGGATCGCTGCATCTTTATTTTGGGTAACTTTCAGCACTTCTTCTCTATTGCTGATGTCTCCATAAATAATCTCTACATGAGATCGAAAGGGAGCCAGTTTTTTTACCGAATTTTGGGTTTTTAGATCAAAAACCGTTATTTCATAATCCATATGCTCAACCAGATGCTGCAATGTTTCAATTCCTACAGTTCCAGAGGCACCCGTCAGCAGTATTTTTTTTCGTAATATCTTATTTTCCATTTTTTTTAAAATTTAACATTAGTCTTTTCAATCCGCTTAAATTTTGATTAAAAAGCTATATTTGTTATACAATATGTTCAGTATTTAACGTTGTGTTCTTTTTTGATCACTACGTAAAACTATTAAAGAAGAATGTATCTACTGTTTCAAAAAAGGTTGCTGCTGTTCATTAGCGAACAAAGACTACTGCTTTTGTAGCGTATGTAAAATAATTTATGATGGATTTAAGAAAAGACAGAAGGGTTCAGTATACTAAAAAAATATTGCGTGAGGCATTATTTATTTTACTGAACGAGAGAGAATTGAGCGAAATAACCATAACCGAACTGTGTAAAACAGCCGATGTCAACCGCAATACATTTTATCGGCATTATACTATTCCGCTGGATATACTGCTTGAAATAGAAGAAGATGTTTTTGAAAAACTCTCAGTGGTTTTGCGTAAAAGCACCAATATGGATGATGTGATACTGCTCAGCTGCCAGTTACTGGAAAGCGACAAGCAGATGAGTAAAATTGTGTTTACCAAAGCGGATGGAAGCGGAATTCTATCGCGAATCCTGACAAGTGTCCGGAATAATTTTCCAGTTGAAAATCAAATAGAACTTACTGAAGAAGCGAAGCCTTTTGTTGAAATGGCCTACCAATTTGGCGAAAAAGGAAGTATTGCTGTCATCAAAAACTGGATCGAAAATGATTTCTCTATTCCTGCTGAAAGTATTGCACAAATGATAAGTTATCTGGTAAATAAGCTCAATAAATTATAGCCATTTTTATTCCTGTTACTGATAACAACTAAAATTACAAAAGTACAGAATGATCATTTCATTTTAGATTTGTTTATAGTTCATTTTTTGCTCATACGTCCCAACCTTTTAAACCAAATCGACATCTATAATAAAAAGAAAGATTAATACTTTCGGATATGACATTTAAGAAAGTCATTTTTTATTTTTATACTTTTAACTATCGTTTTTGGCAGTACATTACTTCAGACCTATAAAACCAAAATTATATCATGAGAAAAACAATCTTACTTATTTTATTTTTTATCACTACAATCTCCTTTGCGCAGACAAAGGTAATAGCCCACAAAAGCCACAGTGGTTCTAAAAGTACGTTTTCAAAAGCGTACAAGAAAAATTTGTTCGATATTAGAAATTCTAATTTTGGATTGAGTACACATCACATTGTTATTTTAGATACTGTTATTGCTATTGATAAATCTCATTGCATATTAAAAATGAGGGTTTCAATTAATGAGTATACAGAACACCAAAAAAGTAAGTATGAGAATTTAGATAATTATAAAGATTTACGTGACTCAGACTTTAGATATAAAACCAAAATAATAAGTGATAGTTTATTTAACAAAAAGAACTCAGTCGATTATATAAAACTTGCACCTCCATACAGATACCCACTCTATTTTGTGAATCCTATACGAAGTGTAGTTTTTATAGGTTTTAAAAAACCCTTTTAATGAAAAGAATTGAAGATTTCGTTTATCAGGGAGCATTATTGTTTGCTTTTTTAGGAATTGTATTTATCCCCTTCTCTTTCCAATATTCTAGTATTCAATCTGTAATAACCAAACTGTTATTTCAGGATTTGATCACTAATACTGTCGAAAAAATGGGCAATATTATGATTTCAAACCCTGAAATCACATCAGATTCAACAACTTTTTATGGTCTGTTATTTATTTTACTTATTCTGTCCTTCCTTTTAACAATAATATTTCCACTTTTTAATTTTTGGAAAATCCATAGAAATCAAATTAATAAGGTATTTCAAATCGTTTTATCCTATTATTTGGCCTGCGTAATGCTCAAATATGGTTTTGACAAAATCTTTAAAGTCCAGTTTTATCTTCCAGAACCCAATACGCTGTATACTCCATTAGGAATGTTAGATAAAGATATTTTGTTTTGGAGCACAATGGGAACCTCCTTTTCTTATAATGTTTTTATGGGGTTAATGGAAGTGATTCCAGCCTTAATGCTTTTTTACAGCAAAACCAGAACTTTGGGTTTGTTTATTCTTTTTGGCGTTTTGACAAATGTAGTTTTCGTCAATTTCGGATTTGATATTTCGGTAAAATTATATTCTTTATTTCTACTACTGATTTGCTTTGTATTGCTTTTTCCAAATTTAAAAAAGATCATTCAGTTTTTTGCATCAAATAATCCAACAGCATTATCTCAACTTTCAGGATCTGATTTAATTGTTTCAAAGTCAGTACGATTTAGTGTAAAGGGAATTGTTATTTTTTTCATATTTATAGAAGTATTATTTCCCAGCTTTCAACAGCATAATTTTAATGATGACACTATTTCCCTGATTCCGTTTCACGGTGCCTATGAAGTTGTAAAAATAAAAAATGATGAAACGCATCAAAACGCAATTAATCTCCAAATAAAACGCATCTTTATTCATAAAAACAATTATCTTATTTTTCAGTATACCGATGATACAATGGAAGATTTTTACTTGAAAATTGACGAAACCAGAAATCAATTCACTTTAATAAATTATGACGGCACAAAAATAAAATTACAATACAACTACTCACAGACTTCAAAAACGCTGCAAATTCTTTTACCAGAAATGGGTATTGTTATCTATACAAAAGTATTGCCTTGGAAAAAACTTCCGCTATTACAGCCTCTTTTCCATTGGACAGTTGATGAGATTCATTAAAATTTTAAATATGAAAAACTTCAAAATACTCTTTATTCTTATTTTATTTTCACAATTAGCTTTGGCTCAAAATAGAATAGTTTACGGGATAGTCAGTGATAGCATCGGACTTCCTATTCCAGGAGCAAATATTTTAGTTGAGGGAACAAAAAACAATACGCAAACCGATTTTGACGGCTGTTTTTCTATTAAAGCAAATTCAGATCAACTATTAGTATTTACTTATATGGGATATTTTGCTAAAAAAGTCATTGCCTCTAAAAGTGATATTGAGGTGATTCTCCAGATAAATAATGAACGCATTTACGGCTGTATACCACCCCTGCCTGTAAAAAAAACAAAATTTCGTAATGCGATTACAACTATAGCTCCTAAAGATTTAAAAAATGCCAATAATCCCAAGCACAATTTTAAGAACGATTATAACAACAATCCATTAATTTTTGTTTCCGACTACAACTTAAAAAAAATAGATTATGACTTTCAAATCAAATACAAAATAAGTTATTCTCCAATTCAGGATCGTAACATTGAATATGCAACAACTTACAACAAACTCACTTTTAAATATTTAAAAAAGAAATATAAAAAAACATGGCAGTCTGAGATTAGAAAAGACGCTATTGGTTTAAATGAATTTTTAAAGAAAAATCAGCTTAATTAACACTAACCTTTGCAATACATACAAACCGTTTTTGCAAAAACAACAAAGTAATTTCTTGTTGTTTGGATAAGCTGCTGCTTACCACAAAAGATACCAGTTTCAGGGTAAAAAATACGCATGTCCGTTAACCGTCAATAATGACTTTTCGGTGTTTTATTCCCCATTCTGCAAGATCATTTATAATCGTTTTTAATGTCAATCCATACTCCGTCAGCTGATAATGGATTGTGACAGGCTGCGTATCGAGAACTGTGCGTTTAATCAATTTATTTATTTCCAAATCCCTCAATTCCTTGCTCAGCATTTTATTGGAAATCCCGTTTACGTCATTTAAAATATCTGTAAATCTTCTCTTATTATGATAACAGATCGATGATATTATAGAAATTTTCCATTTTCCATTCAATATATCCATTGTATCATGTACAGCCATTATCTCTTTTCTGTGCTCAACCTGACATTCGTTACTCATAAGTTACTTTGTTACTCAAACGTTACTGTTACTTTTAGTTACAAAGTAACAAAAATAAACTTAACTAAAGTAACTTTGCTCATATAAATTTAAAATATTAGAAAAATGAATTTCACGAATAAAAATGTTCTCATAACAGGCGGAACTACAGGAATTGGATTAGCAGCAGCAAAAGAATTCATAAAATCAGGCGCTAACGTTTGGATCACTGGAAGAAACAGTGAAAATCTTAAAAATGCAGCCGACGAAATTAAGAATCCTAATTTAAAAACTATTGTGGCTGATACTGCAAATTTATCTGATCTTTCACTATTGGAAAAAGCTTTTGCAGCAAGTGGAAGTAAATTGGATGTTCTTTTTTTAAATGCAGGAATAGCAACATTTACTTCAATAGAAGAAGTAACGGAAGCTGATTTTGATGCGCAGTTTAATACCAATGTCAAAGGTCATTTCTTTACACTTCAGAAACTGCTTCCTCATCTGGCAGAAGGTTCATCAGTAATTTTTACTTCGTCAACTGTTGCTACAGCGGCAAATTTAGGAACCAGTATTTATTCGGCTACAAAAGGAGCACTAAATAAAATTGCTCAAATCGCAGCAAACGAATTGGCTGGAAGAAAGATTAGGGTCAATATTGTGAGTCCGGGTCCGGTTTCTACACCAGGTCTTCATAAAGTTGTACCAGAAGAAGCTAAAGAATTTCTGGCGGCGGCTACCGCTATGCAGCGATTAGGCGACCCAGCAGAAATTGCGAAAACAGTATTATTTCTTGCTTCAGATGATGCAAGTTTTATTACTGGAACGGAGTTGTTAGTGGATGGAGGCTACATCAATTATGCTCTAAAATAAATTCATTATCAGCTGCTAAATGGTTTGATCGTTCGGGTTCTTATTTTCTTCCCGCGGGAGCAGAAGCCTATAAACGCGATAACCCAAATGCTTCTGTAAAATTTTATAGAACTGGTCATTTAGCCCTTGAAACTCATTATAAAGAAATTGGAGCTGAAATAGTGTTATTTCTTTCCAAACTTCCTAAATAATCAGGCTAAATTTTTTAAAATGGCGGTTGTAAAAGACCGCTATTTCTTTTATGATAAATTGGATCTGATAGAGTTTCAATTTAGTTTAAAAAAAAACGAACGTAATACGCTGGTTTCAAGCTTAGTTTTAATGTTAAAAGTAAAAATCCAGCTCATTCCTTTTTCATTGTAGAAATGATACGTTCTCTATGAGTGAATCCCCACTCTGCAATAGTATTGGTAAGGTCTTTGAGCGAATTACCATAATCTGTAATCCGGTATTCTACGGCGACAGGTGCAGTGTTTAACACTATACGCTCAATTAATTCATTCATTTCCAAATCCTTCAATTCGCGGCTAAGCACTTTTCCGGAAATACCCTTTACTTCCCTCAGCAATTCAGAGTAGCGCATCGGCTTATAACACAGACACGCAATTATCGACATTTTCCATTTTCCATTTAAAATGTCCATTGTATCACTAATAGCCAATATTTTATGGCTGCAACTTTTTATTGGATTGTAATTTTCTTTCATCTCTAAAACGTGGTTACTCATTTGTCACTATAACTTTTTGTCACTTGGTTACAAATGTACACATCATTACTATAGCTTTGCAGTAAAAATTATAAAAATGGAATTAATCAATAATTTAAAATGGCGCTACGCTGTTAAAAAGTATTCAGAAGAGTTGATCAGTGAAAATAAGATTGACCAAATTATCGAAGCCATCAACCTTACAGCATCTTCTTGCGGGATACAGCCTTATCGCCTGATTGTGGTAACGAATCCGGAAATAAGAGAAAAACTGGCCGAAGGTTCTTTCAATTCGCAAATCAAAGCTTCTTCTCACTTACTCGTTTTTGCTGCCTTTAACAAGATAACAAACGAATACATTACAGAATATGTTGCAATGATGGAAAAACAACGCAATTTGGAAATTGGAGCGCTTAACGATTTCAGAGATGTTCTGCTCTCGCACTTTTCAACCCAAACTCCTGAACAAAACGCGATTTGGTCGAGCAAACAGGCTTATATTGGCTTAGGAACTGCCTTAATTGCAGCTGCTGAACTTAAAGTAGATGCAACTCCTATGGAAGGTTTTGATCCGGAAACATTTAATGAAATTTTAGGCTTGACAGAAAAAAATCTTCACGCTTCAGTGATTCTTTCTCTTGGATATCGGGATGCTGCAAACGACTATCTGGCATCGATGTCAAAAGTTCGTCTGCCAATTGACGAATTTGCAACTAAACTATAATAATCTAAATTATTATTTCAAGAACGAGCTTGCTGCAAAAATTAAAATCCCATTTCAACTAGAGCAAGTTCAAAAAGATTAGATACTCTCAATAAACAGAAATCTATATTTTATATCCAAAACAAAAAATAAAGGCACCTGATTAGAGGTGCCTTTATATAAGTTAACTGTGATAGTATGTTTATGCTATAACTACGTTTACTGCGTTTGGACCTTTGCGGCCTTCTTCGATGTCATATCGAACTGCATCATCTTGACGGATGTTTTCTGATAGACCTGAAGCATGAACAAAAATTTCGGCCCCTCCATTGTTAGGAGTTATGAATCCGAATCCCTTTTCTTCATTGAAAAATTTTACTGTACCTTCTTGCATTTTAATGTATTTAATGGATCAAATATAACGTTATTAAAATGGGAAACTGTTAATATTGAGTTTTTTATTTTTTAATTAATTAAAATATGTTTTTTTAGTTAAAAAAGAAATAAGTGCATAACCTGCAAAAATACACTGCAAAGCTTAGAGGTTGGAATAAAATGTAAAAATAATTTCAAGCAAAACATTGCTTCATAGGAATTTTAAAAATACAATGTTAGACAGTCACTTAATTGACCTTAACATCGCTGACAACAGAAAAAGGGCTGTCACAAAGATCCCAGCAAACAGATTTTTATTAAATTAGCACAAGCAAACTAAATTATGGAACTTAAAAACATTGTGGATCGTACATCAGAAAACGTGATGAGTTTTGTCGATAATTTTGAAATTCTCGATTTAAGTAATTTGGATAATAATCACTTTTTTTCCTTCAATTATTCCCGAAAGACATTCTACACAGCCACCTTGTTACAAGGAGATTATCATATTGAATTTGAAGATGAAAAAATTGAGTTAACGGGCAATACGCTGCTATTTACAACTTCCAAAATTCCTTTTGGTATTGATACCGTAACTGGAATTTATAAAGGTATCAGCTGTATTTTCAAAGAAGAGTTTATAACTAAAAATAATAGTGGTTACCGTTTGCTGGAATTTCCAATATACAAACCAGGCAGACAAAATATTTATTCGCTGACCGATGAACAAGCCGAAAATTTTACAGCCATTTATGCTAAGATTTTCGATGAAAAGCGCGATAACGGTCACTATAAAGAAAGTTTACAGCGCAACTACCTTCTTGAACTTATTTTTAATGCCCAAAAGCTTGACCCTGCCGCGTCCTACATTAAGAAAAATAATACCACTGAAGAGATAGCCTGTTCCTTTATAAGATTATTAGAATCACAATTTCCTATCGACAATCCGCAAGATGTTATTAAACTAAAAACTGCCGGTGAATTCGCAGAACATTTATCGCTGCATCCCAATTATTTAAACCGTCAGGTGAAGCTGTCAAAAGGAAGAACCGTCAGCGATATCATTAATGCACGGATTGAGCAGGAAGCAAAGATTCTACTGAAACTAACCAACTGGAATATTGCAGAGATTGCAAATTCATTAGGCTTTGAAGAGCCTTCCCACTTTAATACATTTTTCAAAAAGCATACTAAAGCAGCTCCTACAGATTATAGAAAATTAAAAAGAGAGTAACCCTTATTGCACTTTTTAAACTAAAAAGTTTGATTTGGGTAAGGATTGGTTTTAATTACGTTATATTCCGAAATGCCATTAGCGCGACCTTTGTCTTCTAATTTTAATTAATAAAAATGACAAAGATAGCATTAGTGACCGGTGCCAATAAAGGCATTGGTTTTGAAACAGCAAAACAACTTGCACAAAAGAACATTAAAGTTTTATTAGGAGCCAGAAATGAAACCGAAGGAAAAAAGGCAGAAGCGGCTTTACGTGATTTGTCGTTAGAGGTTACCTACGTAAAACTGGACATCAGTAATTCAGAAGATATCGCGGCCGTTACAAGCTATATTGAAAACCAATATGGTGTATTGGACATTTTGGTCAATAACGCCGCAGTGTTTCTTGACGGTGAGTGGTTCGGCAATAATGTAGAATCGGTACCTATGAAAACACTTCGTGACACCTTTGATATCAATTACTTTGGTACAGTCGAACTGACCCAGGCAATGTTGCCGCTAATTAAAAAAAGTGATGCAGGCCGTATTGTAAATATCAGCAGTTTATCTGGTTCATTTGGAGTTCATCTTGATGAAAATCATTGGCTGTATCAATTAAAACCTTATGCGTACAGTGCTTCTAAAACTGCATTGAACCAATTTACGGTTTTCCTTGCAAATGCACTTAAGGCAACCAATATTAAAGTAAACGCAGCAAGTCCGGGATGGGTTAAAACATCTATTGGATCAGATCAGGCGCCGCTTACACCAGAAGAAGGTGCAAAAACAGGCGTTGCATTAGCTTTGCTGGAGGATAATGGCCCAACAGGAACTTTTTCTCAATCTGGTGAGGTATTTCCGTGGTAATTTGGAAAAAATATTAAACTGATTTATGTTAGGCTGTTTATTTACCGAAATATTTATTCTATATTAAATGGGGTGAAAATATAACGGTAAATAAGCAGTTTCTATAAAAGTCATTATTATAGAAATTTCTGAATGTCCCTACAGAAACCTATGTTAACCAAGCCCATTATTGGTGGACTTTACTGATGCCGCGCCGGGTAAGAACCATAATACCAGACCCAGCACGCGACAATTATTATTTTGAAAAATCTTCTTCTGTCATTGCATTATTTAAGAATACCCCTGTATTATTCCCTGTCGATACAGCGTATGATACCGCACGAATAGGATTGGTACTGTCTCCACAAGCGAATATATTTTCCACAGTAGTCTGCTGAAATCCATCAACTTTGATAAGTCCCTGGTCTGTCAGTTCACAACCTAATAATTCAGGAATTTTACAGTGCTGTTCAAAAGGAGGTCTTGAATAGATAGCTTCCAATTCAAAACTTGAATGGTCTGAAAAAATTATTTCTTCAACAACACCGTTTTTATGTTTCAATGAGGTGATTTCCTTTTCAACTATTGAAATATTGTGCCTTTTGATTTCATCGGTCTGCTCTTGTGTCAATTCCGATTTTCCATTGGTAAACAGAGTCAGATCCTTTGTCCAGTTGCGAATGAGCCGGGATAAATGAAATGCACCATATCCATTTGCCAAAATCCCTGTTTTTTGATTCTTTACTTCATAGCCGTGGCAATACGGGCAATGAAGTACACTGATTCCCCAGCATTCAGAGAATCCCTCAATTTTTAGCATGCTGTCTTTTAAACCTGCTGCAAAAATGAGTTTTTTTGCAGCAAATACTTTTCCGGATTGTGTTGAAATCTCAAATCCTTTATCGGTTTTCCTTCCACTAACGGCAAGGTCCGTTACGAATTTTACAGTGTCGTATTTCAAAACTTCTTTCTTTGCTTTATCCGCGATAACAGCTGGCGCTATTCCATCCTGCGTCAAGAAGTTATGTGAATGTGGAGTCTGCCTATTACAAGGCAGACCACTGTCAATGATCAGGACATTTCTTAATGCTCGTCCCAAAGACATTGCTGCCGAAAGTCCTGCATAACTTCCGCCAACTATAATTACGTCAAAATTTCTGTTATCTTTCATTTCATTAAAATTTAAAAAAGATCAATGATTAATTACTTTCGATCCTTGGCGGAATCAATTTATACATTACCGGTGTTACAATTCTGGCAAGAATTGTTGAACTTATAAGTCCTCCAATTAATACAATCGCCAATGGAGATATTTGGGGATTGGGATTCACCGCCAGCGGAATCAAACCACAGATTGCGGTAACGGATGTCAAGACTACCGGAAGAAAACGGGTTTCGCCTGCAATAGCAATCGCTTCGTCAATAGACTTTCCTTCTTGTCGCAATTGATTTGTAAAATCGACCAGAAGAAGGGAGTTTTTGACCTGAATTCCCGACAATCCAATAAAACCAATAATAGAAACCAATGACATTGGATTTCCTGATGCTATTAAAAATAATACGCCTCCCAAAATACCTAAAGGAATGATGGACATAACAATAATAATCCCTTTAAATGTTTTAAACTGAAGCAGTAAAACAGCAATAAATAAGAACGTGCTTAAAATAATTACAGAAAGAAAATTACCTCCCAAAGCATCACCTTCTGATTCTTTTTCTCCGGATAGTTTGTAATAATACCCTTTTGGCATTTCAAGTTTATCCAATTTTGGTATAATATGTACCAGCAGGTCATTTGCTAAATAACCATCTTTTGTCATGGCACTGACTTTTGAAAAGGGAGATTTATTAAAGTGGTTTATGGCCGTTGGTGCTGTTTCAAAAGATACCGCTGCAATTTGATTCAATGCAATCGGTGTTCCCTGAACATTGTTTACATATAAATTTTTCAGTGCATCAAGATTCGAAAACTTATCCCTTGGTAAAGTAATGGTTACGTTTCTTGCATCTCCACGGTCGTCTATATAATCTCCAACTGTTAAACCGGCAACAGCTAGTCGAATTACTTTATCAACCTCACTGGTCAGTACGCCTAAGGTTCTCGCTTTTTCTTTATTAATCTTTACTTTGATATCGGTTTTATAGGTATTCAACTCGTTATTGATGTAAACTGTACCTTCCTGATTTCTCAAGATAGTTTCTACCTGAGAAGATAACTTGCGTAAAACCGCCTGGTCTTCGCCGAATAATCGCACTACGATATTGGCTTCTAATGGTGGTCCTTGTTCAAAATCTTTTACCTCTACTTTAGCATAAGGAATCGTTTTAAATTTTTCGCGTAATTCTTGAATAAGACTAGTCTTAGCCGAAGGTTTTGCTTCATCGTCCAACTGCACGAAAATCTGGGCAAAATCAGATTTTCTGTCCTGAGGATGCACGTTGTAGTAAATCTGAGGGTTTCCGTGTCCCACATTTGAAGTGAAATACACAATTTCTTTGTGGTTTTTCAATTCTTTTTCCACCAGTTTTGTTACCCTGTCACTTTCAGAAATATTAGCTTGAAGAGGCATTTTGATGTTGATTAAAAACATTGGTTTTTCTGAAGTTGGGAACAATTTAAATCCGGCCGCCGAAAACAATCCAAACGCTATGACACTTAAAAACAAAGAAATGGCAATAGTCGTTTTTGGAAATTTCAATGCTTTTGGCATAATATCCCTGTAGGCTCGGGTAAGGAACTTTTGCAAATATTGAAGAAAGATGTTTCCTTCAGCGTGATCGTGCGTTTTTAAAAAGCGGCTTCCCAAAAACGGAACCAATGTCAACGCCACAATCATAGAGGCCAATACACTGGTGATAACCGCCATAGGCAGACTTCGGAGAAACTCACCTGCCATATCCGGAAGAAAAGCCAATGGTATAAAGGCTATAACCAAAGTAGCGGTAGTACCTACAACAGCAATACCTATCTGTTTTGTTCCTTTTAAAACGGCATCCATTTTAGAATGTCCTTCACGCAGCCAGCGTTCAATATTTTCTACCACCACAATACTGTCGTCAACGAGCAATCCTAAAGCAACTACCAGCCCCACAATACTTAATTGGTTTAAAGAATATCCCAAAGCATTCATTGCAATTAACCCTAAAGCCAATGATAAAGGGATGGATATCATTACGATTAGAGAGGCTCTCCCTCCCAGCGGCACCAAGGTGATAACAACCAAAAGAATAGCTAAACCAAAATCAAAACCCAAATGGCCTAAACGGCTTGATACCATATCGGCTTGGTCAAAGTTTTTTATTAGTTTGATGTTAGCAGGAAGCTCTTTAGAAAATGCCTCTATTAGCGGCAAATATTCTTTTTGAACATCGCTGATGTTTACATTGTCTTTCATTCCGGCAGTAACCAAAACGCATCGGTGGCCGTTAATTCTGGTGATATGATTTACAACTTCAGATTTATAGTTTACTTCGGCTACATCTTTCATGTAGATGATTTTTCCGTTGGCATTGTAAACCACCGTATTGGCAACATCAGCTGCATTTTTGAATTTGCCGCTTGTTTTTACGTTGAATACTTTGGTCCCCAAGTCAATACTTCCGCCGGGAATATCGGCAGCTTCACTTTGCAGACTTCCCATCACTACGTTTAATGGAATTTTTAATTGTGCCAATTTTTCCAAATTCAAATCCACCCTGATTTCCTGTTCTGGAATTCCCGAGTAATTGACTTCTTTAAGATTGGTTATTTTTTCAATTTTTGCTTTTAGTTTATCTGCTTCATCGCGCATTTTTTTGTCGGATGCATTTTCGGAAACCAAGGCTACCTGAAGAATTTTCACATCAGAAGACGAATTTTTTTCGGTTTTTATCTGATAAATATCTTTCGGAAGTCCGCTGTTTTTAAGGGCATTCATTTCGGTAGATATTTCCTGATATTTATTATCAATATCCACTCCGTATTTGAATTTTACCTGAAAAGCGGCTACACCATCTTCTACCGTTGTTAGTATTTTTTCGATATTTTCCAATCCGTAAATCTTATTTTCAATAGGTTTTACGACCTGTTCTTCCATATCTTTTGGACTCGTACCGGGATAAATAACGGTAATCAGATATTGCGGCGGATGTGTTGAAGGATCTTCCGATCTTGGCATTGTCAATAAGGTAAGAACCCCTACCACAGCAACTAATAGAGCTAGAATCAGTGTGAACTGATAATTCTTAACGGAAAAGTTTGTTATCTTCATGGTATAAGATTATTTAATGATTTTGATAGTTGATTGTTCGTTGAGATAAGCACTGTTGGAAATAACTATCTGGTCTGTTTTTTGAAGTCCGTCCTTTACTAACACCTTGTCATTGTCGAATTTAGTAATCGTAATAGGCTGGCGTTTTACCTTGTTGTTTTCTACGACAAATACAAAAGCTTTGTTACCGTCGGCTTCAATAAGTGAGTTATACGGAATTACGATAAAATCTTCGGCTTTATCGGCTTTAATCTCTGCCTTTCCAAACATTCCTACCGCTGGTTTGCTGTTTTTCATATTCAGTTTTAGTTCTACCTGAAACGAACCCAATGCAGCATCTGCCGCCTGCGACTTTCTAAAAACAGAGGCCTCAAAGCTTTCGTCAGGATAGCCGTCAAGGGTGACAGCGGCCTTCTGACCTATTTTTACCGCTGCCCATTCTTGGTCTGTCAAACCGACTTTCAGCAGATAATTGCTGTTTTGGCGGGTTTCGTTTATTGCCAGAATTGGAGATCCTGCCCCCACAACCTCACCTGCATTAGCAATTTTTGAAGTTACAAAACCATCGGCCGCGGCATAAATTTTTGAATAACGGGCATTAAAAGCAACAGCATCTTTCTGTTTTTTGGCAATGTCAAGAGCCGTTTTTGTGTTTTGAAGCTGTTCTAAAGTATATACGCTGTCTTTATAAAGGTTTAAAGCCCTTGTATAATCACGTTCGTATTTCTTAACATTCAGTTCGGATTGATTCAGGCCTGAACCGATTTCGGTTGCGTCTAAAGTGGCCAGAAGCTGTCCTTTTTTGAAAAACTGTCCTTCTTCAACAAAAATATGGGTGACCACTCCGCCAATTTTAAACGAGTAATTGCCTTGATTTTCTGTTGTTACCAATCCTGATGCGCTTATATTTTTAGTAAGCGCCATAGATTCGGCTGCTGCAGTTTTAATGGAAATCACATCTGCAGTTTCAAAAGCTGTGTGTTCTTTTTTTTCTTCTTTGCAGGCGTAGAAAAGAGGTAATACAAATAGGGAAATAATTATTGATTTGTTCATGATCTTAATTTTTTATTGGTTTAAGGTAAAAGTTGCGTTGGCTCTTTCTAATTCTGCATAAGCTATCCACGAATTATAAAGTGCTATATTAGTATTGAGCTGGGCATTTACCCATTGATTCTGAGCATCCAGAAGTTCAATATAGATGGCCTGCCCTTCTTTGTATAATTTGGTTATATCCTCATTATATTTCCTGGCTGACTCTTTTTGGTTTTTATCTGCATTAAATTGTTCCAAAGCTGATTTCAAATTGTTTTGTGTAACTTGAAACTGAAGCAGCAGCTGCTGTTTTACATTGTCAATCTGGGAATTTATTTTTTGAGTATCTTTTGCTACCTGTTTGAGTTTGAATTTATTTTTGTTGCCCGAAAAAATATTCCATTCTAACCCCACTCCTGCGAAATAATAGCGGGAGTCCTTATTTACTTCAAAATCAAAATCCTGAAAACCAAAATCAGCAAAAGCACTTAATTTTGGAAACCAATACGATTCTGTCAGCTTGCTTACACTGCCGTTAAGCTCTTTAACTATACCAAGTTTTGCAAGTTCTTCCCTATTATGGGTATTCTCACTGACCATGGTAGTAGGCAGCAGCTCATTTTGATAATCAGTTTCTATTTCGGTATCCAATTTCTGATTGATCAGAAAATTGAAATAGGACTTTGCATTATTGCTAGCCTGTTTTGCAGTTTCCAGATTTGCTTCTATGCGGATTACCTCATTATCACTGCGCAGAACTGCAGTGCGGTTTATTTTTTCATTTTTAAACAGGGATTGGTTCACTCTCTGATTTTCTTTAACCAGTTTTAAAGCTTCCTCATAAATTTTAATTCCCTCCTTTGACTGGAGGTATTTGTAGTAAGCAATTTTTATTTCCTTAACCAGCTCTCTTTTGTAAATCTCCAGTTCAATTATCTGCAGGGAATTTTGCTGTTTTTTAATTCTCTTGTTGTAAATGATTTCAAAATTCAGCAATGGCATTGTAGTGTGAATTCTGGCATCATAAAAATTATCAGGATTTATGAGAACTGACTGATTTTGCAAAGCCGGAAAAGCATTAGAATTAGTCAGCTGGTTTAATGTGCTGTACACCGGATTCAGCATATCGCCGATAGGAATATCTATTGTTCTTCCGCCGTCAGCTTTCGTGTAGTTGGCATTTAGGGAAACGCTGGGATAGAAAAGTGAATGTGCTTCTTTCAAGGCATACATACTTTTGTTAATGTCAAAGTTATGCTGCTTGATGATCTCATTATTTTTTAATCCGGTCTCGATGTAGCCGTCTAATTTATTTTGGGAATATCCATGATACCCAAGTAAAATTGCAATTAGAATTAGTGTTTTTTTCATTTTATTACATTGTTTATTATTTGAACAGTGTTCATTTTTTTGGCCAAAAAAAAATTATAATTTATCTATTATTTTCAAGTAAGCATTGTATCCGTCAAAGAGGATAGTATCAGGGCTGGCAAATTTGACACCTTTTGTTCTCTGCCTGATTTCAAGACAGCACATTCCGTGTACAAGACTCCAAATCATAAATGACAGTGATTCTACATCATGGCCTTCAAAATGTCCTTTATTGATGCATTCTTCTACGGTTTTTTTAACCAGGCCAAAAGTTTCGATGCCTTCATCCCAAAAATCGCTGTCAGATTTTTCAAGAAATTCCATAGGTGCTTTAAGATTAAACATCAAATCATACATTTCCTGATTCTCGATTGCGAACTTGATGTATACAATCCCCATTTTTCTTAATCTCTCCATTGGATCTTCAATTGTGAATAACTCTTGGAAACAATTCCCAAGATCTTGAAATCCAATAGAATGCAAATTGTGCAGAATATCATTTTTATCCTTGAAATAAACATAAACCGTCCCAACGCTATAATCTATTTCATCAGCGATATTTCTAATGGTGGTCTGCTCTATTCCTTTCTCTAAAAAAAGCTTTTTTGCTCCTTTTAAAATCAAGGCTTTCAAGGCTTCTTTTTCTCTCGCTTTTCTATCTGCTACACTCATAAGTATAATTTTCATTGCAAATGTATATATTTTTTTTGAACACTGTTCATTTTTGTAATATATTTTTAGAATATTACTTTTTACGAGACATAACTCTCTATATACCAGTAATTTAATATCTTAAAATCATCCATGAAAAAGTTGAAATTTGTCCTGTTGAGTCATTCAAAGCCAAAAGACGCCAATTGTCTTCAATTGGCGTCTCTTTTCACGACCTAGTAAATATTCTATTTGACGTTTATTTTATTAAAAAATTCAATAATAGATATAGTCTCCAATTAACAATTCAGTTTTCTTTCTTTTTTCATAATAACCACCTGATACTCATTACTGCCAGAAAAAGAGGTGATCTTATAGTAACATATTTACACGATATTCACTGCCTAATTTTTCAAGATTTACTTTAGAGAATAATACCAAAAAAACTGTAGATTACCTATATATGCCATCCCCTACTTTTTGAATAACGGTCCATCTGCCGTTCTTCTTTTCCATAACTAATATAAAAGTCTCATCAATATTTTTATAGTCTGTCGTAGTTGATTTTACAGCAAAAACAGCATACTTATTATTTTTGTAATACATTAGATCAGAAAACGAAAAAACCCTGTAACGTTCTTTAAAATCAAATTTTTCATATCTGCCCGGGTTAGGAAAATCTGCCTGTTTTATAAAAATAATATTTTGATGTTTGAAATCATTTAAGTTCCAGTAATCGTCTTTCAACCAATGTTCGGAAGTATTTTTATTTTTATATTTCCGTTTCATTTTCTCCCAGCTTTTCTCATCGTATAAAGGAGCGTCAACTCCTTCTGTTTTCACATATTTGTCAATACCTTCATAATAAACAGTTCTGCCTTTAAAAATAGCAATAGCTGCATTGCTGTTAATTTTTTCCTGAATAATCATAACAGTGTCTGAATCTTTCAAATTTAAACTTGAAATATAATCATTAAGAGGGGGATTGACCCTCTTCACTGCAGAGCAGCTTAAAAATAACTGTACTGCCAAAAATATATATAATGCTGTTTTCATAATAAAATTAATTACATGGCTGGCCTATTGGTGTCTGTTGCTGAGGTGTGCCTGACTCTATTGCATGACCGCTCTGTTCAGCAGCCAGTCTGTTTCTCGGAAAAAAATGCATATTAATGTAAAGGTAAAAAAAGAAATAAGGCCCAATTATTTGGACCTTATTTCTTTATACATTAAATTATAAACTTTATATTTCTCAATTCTTCGCTTAAAGTCCAAAGTTTTTGGGCGACCTCCACCTTCAATGCAAACGGTGCAACAGCAGATATTCCTGCTGTACTTTTTTAATAACTTCCAGACATGCAGCAAAGGCTCATCCTCGTGACTTAATCTCCTTATTTAGAGAGATTAAATAGACCATAAGAGGCATCAAAGAACCTGGGAATCCGAAAAGCGGAATATATACGGCAATGGGAAGTTTAGCAAATCCCTTCGTGATTGATAAGTACAGTAAAAGAATAATTGACAAAATATAAACTACCCCGCATGCTATGGCAATGCCTTTAATTTGATCTTTTTTTTTTGTAAGCTCTTCAAAGCTCATTTTCTCAAGTTTATTCGATTTCATAATTTTATTTATTTACGATTCAGCAGTACATTAGACTGTTCTTATTTTGTCTAGCAAGTACTGTCATCAAAATCAAAAATATACTATCAACATAAACCATGCAATAGGTCAGAAATTTTTGACCACTGCTTAACAATAACTAAGTAACAGCCTTGAAAAAGAATCTCTCTGATAGATGGGAACTTGTATAAGAAAATTAGATTGTATAGTTTACTATTTGACATTTCACACTTTTTTTCCTGAAACTTCAGATCTGATAAAATCTCCCTGCTTTTTATAATTAGGTAAAACAAAAAAAGCTCCAATTTCTATGAAGCTTTTATCTTAGCAGCACCTTAAATAGTGCTGTTTTCCTGTTGCAGAGGCAGCAGTACGGTAAATGTAGAGCCGTTATCCTTATCACCAGATGCCCTTATGGTCCCGCCATGCCGTTGTACGATCTTTCGGCAGAGCGAAAGCCCGAGCCCGCTGCCTTCATATTCGTCCTTAGAATGCAGGCGCTCAAAGGCCGTAAATATTCTTTCACTGTACGCATTATCAAGCCCGATACCATTATCCTCAATTCGCACTTCCACCCAGTCCCCTTTCGGATCCTGTACAATACTGCAGCCGATAATCACCCTTGGCGGCACCTCTGCTCTGGAAAACTTCAGGGCGTTGTGCACCAGGTTATAAAAAAGCTGCTGGATCAGTATTCTGGCACCTTGTATCTGTGGCAGCTCCGAACTGATGAAAACCGCATTTTTTTCCTCTATCACCAGCTCAAGGTCGGTCTTGATGTCCTCCAGCACTTCATTGAGATCAATAGGTTCTACAGGCTGTTTTTTCTTATCGGCACTCGAATAGGCCAATATGCCCTCGATAACATTTTGCATCCTCTGGGCTGAGTGTTCTATTTTTCCGATGTACCATTCAAAACGATCGCTGAACTCCGACTGCACCTCACTTCTCATTCTGCTGATAAAGGTTTTGACCTTACGCACAGGCTCCCTGAGGTCATGGCTGACAAGATTGGCAAAATGCTGCAGCTCCTCATTAGAACGGCGGAGCTTCTCTGTACTCTCTGCAGCCTCTTGTCGCAGCTGTTCCTCCAAGGCTTTTCGGTGTCCGATATCTTCAATAATCCCCGTGATCTTAACAGGCTGCTCCTGCTCGTCTTTTATGATTTTGCCGCTGATATTAATCCAGCGATAAGACTGGTCGGAATTGATTATTCTGGCCTGATAAGAGATCAAACCCGTTCTCTCCGCATCACGGTGCGCCTGCTCCCTCACCGAGATGTCATCAGGATGAAGTCTTGAAATGATTTTTTCTTTGGTTATATTCTCATCCTTGTCCCAGATGGAACTAAAATTACCCGAAGTCAGAATGTTCTGGGTCACAAGATCTATTTCATAAGTGCCCATACCCGAAGCCTCTATAGACATTCGAAGCTGCTCTTCAGAACTCTGCACCCTTTCTTTGGCCATATGCAGGTCGGTTATGTCCATTCCTGTGTTCATGACTCCATATACATGCCCTTCTGAATCCAATAAAGGAATAAAACTGTAATTGAAATAAAAAGTTTTTTCCTCACCCTCCACCACAAGGTCTACTCTTTTGTCTTTGGCATGAAAAGGAATACCAGTATTATAGACCTGTAGTGCCTGATCAAAAATAAGCTGCTTTTGGATTTCTGGAAGCACCTCAAGATAGGTTTTTCCAATCACCTGATCCCCCTTTCCCCAGGTTTTGATCATGGCGGGATTGGCCAATTCTATCTTTAGCGCACTGCCTGTATATACCCCAATAGGCAGAGGCGTGTGATCTACAATATCTTTTAAAAGCTGTAAATTTCCTTCCATGGTGACAGTTTATTTTAAGCAACGAATCTATCTATTCTCAGCGTTCAGAATGTTACATGCAAGCTCATAATTGTTTTACAATTCCCATAATACGCGATTAAAAAACGATCACAAAAAGGGGCTAAAATAAATAGCTGCAAAAAGGAAATCTTACCGAAAAAAAGCTGGCAGTCAGAGACATCTCTACTTTTTCTTGTAATTTTTAAGCGCACTATCGGTTTTATCCAGCAGTTTTTCCAGCAAAATTGTTTGTAGAAACTGTCCAGATAAAAATACCGCCCTGCGGCTCCTCTTTCTGCTATTGTATGAAAAATAGTTCTTACTGACGAACGTTAAGGAAACCATAATTAAAATTCATTTATACGTTTGCTAATATTTAATAGATTACATTTGAGCAAATTAAATATTTAACATGCAGGAAGGTACAGTAAAATTCTTCAATGAAGAAAAAGGTTTTGGATTTATAACACCTAATAATGGTGGAAACGAGGTTTTTGTTCATGTTTCAGGTCTCTCAGAGAATATCCGTGAAAATGATTCAGTTCGATACGACATCGAAGAAGGCCGAAGAGGTCCAAACGCAGTAAACGTAATTGTAGCATAACATACTATAGAACTAGTTTATAACTAAAGCACCTGTCTGAGACAGGTGCTTTTTTTTTGCCGATCAGATGCCGCATGTCTTGATCCCATACGAAACTCAAAAAGATCAACTATACAATATACTCTTAAGGAAATTTCATGGCCGCTTTTTTCTTTATTAAATTATGAAAAAGAACCAATGAAGCTTTACGGTAAACACCCGAAGGAAATATTAGGGTTGCTTCACGGCTCATATTTTTACCTTCAATAGGCACTGCAATAAGTTCAGAAAAGTCAAACAAAGAAGAATTCATTAATATAGTATGCCATTTCTTTGTATTAACCAGTTCTAATACACTATGAATATCATTAATCTCTATTTTTGCGTCAAGTTTGATATTGTTTGTTTTAAGCGTTTCGTCCAGAAAATTTCTGATGCTGTAACTGGGAGACGGCAGCACTAAATTCAATTCGGTTATTTTTTGAAGTCCTATTTTTTTAAGCTTGCTCCAAGGATGCGATTGATGAAGAATCAAAGAAAGATTTGCAGAGAATAATGGCATTATATCAAGCTGATTATCGGCAGACGAAGGCATAAATGAAAGCATACAATCAATTTCATACGAGCGTATTTTTTGCATCAGGTCCGAAGTAGAAGCTAAAACAACCTGAATTTTAATCTCCGGAAATTCTTCGTTAAACTCCGTAATGGTTTGAAGCAGTAAATTTACCAGACCGTAAGTCGATCCAATAGTTATTTTCCCGGTTTTTAAGTTATTCAAATCCATTAAAACCTGCTTTCCTTCTTCTGCCTGACGAATTGTTTTTCGGGCGTAATCCAGCATAATTTCTCCCGCTTCTGTAAGCTGGACACGCTTTCCTACCCTGTCAAAAAGAAGAACAGTCAGTGAATTTTCTAATTCTTTTACCTGATGGGATAATGTACTTTGTGTAATGTATAAATCATCTGCAGCCTGAGTGAAATTTAAAAGTTCTGCCGCGCGGACAAAGTATTTTAATTGACGAAGTTCCATTTTCTTTAATTTTTTATAAAAGTACAATTCTAAATCGAAAATTTCGATTGATTTGATCTAAAAATATCATTTCCACGATTGGTTTATATTGCAGAACTTTGACATAAGTTAATTTAAAAAACACAAAAGATGGAAATTTTACAAACACCCGAAAACGCATTATCAGCATCAACTGTCTCTGCAGTCATGAATGCTCCAATTGAAAAAATTAATATCGCCGACTGGCTGCTTAATTTGCCTGATGCAGAATACCAACGCTGCTCTGTTAACCACATTGCCGCCGGAATAACCTCTAATTTTGAAGGTATTCCTATGTCTATCAATGTAGAATATGTAGGAACAGCGCTTGTGGTACAGCATTATATTTTTGACGAATATCGCGCTGATTATTGCCGAATGCTCTCCATTTCTGATACCATTACCGCAGGCGGAAGATCTAAGGTTCAGGTTCTTTGGGAATTGAAAGCAGATAAAATAGATGATAAAACAACCCAATTTACCAATACCATTCATGCCACTGCCACTTCTGAATTTTTAGATTTCATAAAACAACACGGAATTTCTTTAGCCGATGCCGCAAAAGCAAGACAAGATGCTTCTGATGCGCATAACCATGAAGAAACACCGCTGTTTGCAAAAAGTATCGAGAACAAAGCATTATTTGGAAAATATAATCTACCTTTTTAAAAAATTAGATTATGAAAGCTATTACAATCTCAAAATTTGGAGGACCTGAAGTTTTGCAGGTAACCGAAGTTCCTGATTTAATTCCTTCCAAAAATGAAGTATTGATTCAGGTAAAAGCTTCTGGTCTTAACAGAAGTGATATTTTACAGCGTGAAGGAAAATATGCTGCTCCAGACAGTACTTCTAATGAAATCCCAGGTCTTGAAGTATCGGGTATTATTGTAGAATGCGGTCCGGAAGTTACCCAATGGAAAAAAGGCGATGCCGTTTGTGCGCTGCTTCCCGGAGGAGGTTATGCCGAGTATGTTACTGTAGAAGAAGGCCAGTGTTTACCCATTCCCAAAGGATTAAATTTTATAGAAGCCACCAGTCTGCCCGAAACGGTTTTTACAGTCTGGTCTAATATTTTTGAACGTGGAAAATTAAAACCAGACGAAACTTTGCTGGTTCACGGAGGCAGCAGCGGTATCGGAATTACAGCCATACAAATCGCCCATGCTTTTGGTTCAAAAGTTATAACTACTGTTGGCTCAGAAGAAAAAGCACAATACTGCTATGAATTAGGCGCTGCTCTTTGCATTAATTATAAAGCAGAAGACTTTGAAGAAATTTTAAAAGACAAAGGTGTAGATGTTATTCTGGATATGATTGCGGGAACTTATTTTCAAAAGAATCTGAATATTTTAAACGAAGATGGAAGACTTATTCACATTAATGCAGAAAATGGTAAAAATGTAACACTTGATATCTGGCAGTTGATGCTAAAACGTCTCACGATTTCGGGAAGTACGCTGCGTGCAAGAGATTACAACTACAAAAAACGATTAGCACAAGAGGTATTTAAAAATGTGTGGCCTTTAATTGAAAATGAAAAATTCAGACCTGTTATCTACAAAACATTTTCTTACCGAGATGTCGTGAGCGCTCACAAATCTATGGAAAACGGAAACCATATTGGTAAAATAATACTCGATTGGGAATCATGAGCAGATTATGGTTAAGAAAAAAAACGCCAATGGAAAAAACTCGCGTTAATTTCATCATCTGGACTTGATCCCCTTTCTGCCACAAAATGCTGCGGTGAATTCTAAAAATCACTCCACCTCTAGAAATAAAGCTGCTAAAAAATAAAAACTCTTTTGATGCAATTGGCAAAAAAAGAGTTTTATTGGTTAATTATAAATCCAATCTTTTATTTCAAAGTCTTGATACCTTCAAAAGTCGGTATCGTTTCTATTATACTGCCATTTGCATCAAACTCGAGTTTATCAATACAAACCTCTCGATGAAAACCGCCTGCACGTCCCATTTTAATTCCAGTTGGATATGAAAACCTGTGATACACCATATACCATTCGTCTTTTCCAGGAATCTGTAAAACTGAATTATGTCCCGTTGCATAAATTCCCAGTTTTGGAATTCCCTGAATAACAATATTATTTTGAGGAATTTCAAGAGGCCCGAGCGGTGAATCTGAAATCCCGTATCTCACTTTATAGTTTGGACTTCTCGTATCGTCTTCACTCCAAAAGAAATAATATTTGCCGTTTCTGTAAATGACATAAGTGCCTTCGCGGAAAGTTTTGTCTACGGCAATTATTTTTGTACTTCCTTCTTTTAGCGAAACCATATCCGGATTTAATTCAGCGGCGGCCATGTACATATTTCCCCAATACAAATAACTTTTTCCCGTTTTGGGATCTGTAAAAACATCGGGGTCAATTTCCTGACCGTCTTTTATACCTTCTGGTCTTGCGGCAACAATGGCTTTGCCGCTGTCTTTAAAAGGTCCGGTTGGATGATCCGAAACTGCAGCTCCAATTTTCTGTGCGGCTGTAAAATAATAGAAGTATTGGTATTTTCCTTTGATCTTTTTCTCTACAATGCAAGGAGCCCAGGCGTTTCGGTTTGCCCACGAAATATCTTTTTTAAGATCCAGAATGATGCCTTCATCCTTCCAATCTACCAGATTATCAGATGAAAATGTTTTGAAATAATAACCCGACCAATCGGTAAATCCGTCAGTTGTAGGATAGATATAATATTTTTTGGTTTTGTTTGAATACAGAATTTCAGGATCAGCGTAATAACCTTCTAAAACGGGATTATTATTTATTTTTGGAAGCTGTGAAGGCGTTCCCCATTTGGCCATAATTCTCTTTAATTCAGAACGCGTTATCGGGAGAATGGTTCCGTGGCGCGGTTTAAAATCCATTGAAACAGCATTGTCTATAACGGTAAAGTTTTCGAGATCCTTGGTTTTCGTAAATTGATATTTCCCTTTTGAATACAAATCGTACATTAAAATATATTCATCCGAATTATTGAGTTTAAAAATACTCGAACCTTCTACTTTTTCTTTGGTCTGCTGTAGATAATGATCGTTTTCAGTCCAATTTCCAGAAGTTAAATCGGTTGTTACAGCTGTTTTTATTCCTGCCGTTTCCGATTCTGTTTTATAAAAAAGATGATAAACCCCGTCTTTCCAAATAATATCGCCATCAATACAAGCGCCTTTTGATTTTGGAACAAAAAGCAGTTTTGGGGCACTTTCTAAAGCCGTGAAATCTGCATTCGCATAAGCGTAATAGATTTTATCCGGCTCATCGCCATGTTTCATACTAAAATAAATCAGGTATTTACCCGCTTTTACATCGTAAATAGTCTGCGGCGCCCAAACTCGTTTCAAATCATCATTTCCCGAAAATGTTTTTTGAATGTTAACGACACTGCTTTCCCAGTTAACCAAATCGGTGCTTTTCAGCAAAACCATTGCACGATTACTGTCCCAGCCTTTTGATGAAGTCATATCGGTCAGAACCATATAAAATGTTCTGCCGTCTTCGCCTCGTAGTATATGCGGATCGCGAACGCCTCCCGTTGAACTGATTGCTTTACTGTCTAAAATGGGTTTGTTATTGTTGAGACTGTAATAATGATAACCATCTGTACTTACGGCATAATTAACCGCTTCTTCTTCAACTTTATTTCCGATAAAATAAACGAATAAATAAGCCGTCAGATCTTTTTCAGCAAGAACAGGCGGAATTCCACCTGCTGTATTTTGAGCTTTCAACGGACTAAAAATAGTCGATACTATCAGAAAATAGTAAAACAATCTTTTCATTATTTTTTACTTTTTAATTGGTACAAAACAGTACTGTGCGGTTTTAAATCAGCACCAATTTCGGTTGATGTTACTTTTGATTTTTCGCCTGTCCACATGTTTAAAATGTCAACAGAACCTGAAATTCCAAGATCTGAAAGATTTACGGATACCTTTTGAGAATCATTATCTGCAATATTAAATAATGCGAGGTAGACACTTCCGTCTTTTGCTTTTGAAGTGACTGCAATTTTCCCGTCTTTCTGAAAAAGCTGTTTTACATGTGTGCTTTCGTTATGCATTTTCACCACTTCTTTATTCGTTAATAATGAAAGCGTAAAAGCATCATTACTAGGCATATCACCGCCAAAAAACAAGGGCGATTTAAAAATATTGAAAAACGTAATTAAAGTATATTGTTCGTCTTTTGTCAAACGCGTCATTCGGTCTTTTCCGCGTTCGCCTCTTATTGAAATTCTTCCTAACGGAATCATATCACAATCCGGCCAGGTTCCCGGCGCGATATACGGATACCATTTTTGAGCTACATCCATTAGATGCGTGATGTGCGGCCATGTATCCCAGACATCGTCTACCATACGCCACATATTAGCATGCGTGCTTACATGCGAAGCTGCCGAAATTGGCGTTTCTCCCGGCGAAGTACTTAGGACAATTTTACGCCCGCATTTGTCAATGGCGTTTCGAATTAAATTGATTTCGCCTTCGTGATACGGTCTCGATAAATCATCGATTTTAATGAAATCTACACCCCATTGTGCATACAATTCAAAAATAGAATCATAATATTCCTGTGCGCCTGGTTGGTCGGCCAAAACGGTATAATTATCTCGCAGCCATTCACACTGCATAGCAGTAGAATAGATTTGATCTGCGGTAATTCCGTTTGTTCCTTTTATCGGCATTTTGTTTTCAACCGCTTTTTTCGGAATTCCACGCATGATATGAATGCCAAATTTCAATCCTTTTTTATGAATATAATCGGCTAAAGGCTTAAAACCCTGTCCGTCTTTCGCAGAGGGAAAACGGTTTACAGCCGGAAGATATCTTCCATATTGATCCATTACATATCGCGGATCGGTTTGGTTGTAACCTCCTGCTTTATCATTTTCGACAAACCATCGAATGTCAACCACTACATATTCCCACCCAAATTTCTTAAGCTCCTTTGCCATATAATCGGCATTGGCTTTTACCTCATGTTCTTCGACTGTTGGTCCGTAACAATCCCAGCTGTTCCAGCCCATTGGCGGTGTTTGTGCCCATTGTTTAAATTCTTCTTTTTGAAAAGTTTTATTCTGAGAATAAGAAGCAATCGAAACCAAAACGATTCCCAATGCCAGTGTGATTTTATTTTTCATAAGATTCCGATGAATTGTCTCTATGGACATTAAGCTCTGGAAGAGCGTTATACGTACAGCTGATTTTATCTATTTGTATTAAAAGCTCCTGCGGAGCGGCATGTTACCCCGCTGGGGTTCTTCTCTCTATAAACATTTGTTTTACCGATGAGATGTCCCGATGGGACATTTTACGGGGGGTCTATAAATATGTCCTGCCTACCGATGAGATGTCCCGATGGGACATTTTTACAGGGGTTTAAAAACCTTTACGGTATCTTCACAAATTATTGGACATTAATAATGACTTCAACAGGTTTTAACCACGGACTTGTGAATTTCACTTTAATTGGTTCTGTCAAATCGCCGTTTGCCTGAATGTATGCCGCAATGTGTCCGTGAAAAACGCGCTGAACATTGTCAGTATAATCGGTCATATCGCTATTGTTTCCTGCTTCTAAACCTAATAAAGTTCCAGAACCTGAAATCGTACAAGTTACTTCATTGTCTGAAAGCATAACCGAAAGTCCGTTTTGGTCTTTTACCTGAACCATGATTTTGGCTACACCTTTGTCTTTACTGATGGTACTATTTTTAGCAGCAATCGTTAATTCAAAAGGCTGCTGCGTCGAATTGACTGTGTAACGACTTACTTCTTTATCGTTTTGATCCAATCCAACGGCTTCTAATTTTCCTGATGCGTATGGAATATCCCAATAGATAATTCCGGTTTTTTCATCGTATAATTTTGTTTCGCCTACTGTTTTTCCATTCAGCTCTAATCGGGCTTTTGAGGCGTTGGTATAACAAACCACACGTATTTTTTGCCCTTCTTCGTAATTCCAGATGGACCACGCATCTTTAGAAATATCTTTTTCATTTGTTAACGGATACGTTCCCAAATAAATCATGGGTTTATCTGACCATAACGATTGACGGAAATACCCTCGCGGTTTGATAACACCGGCAAAATCAACCAAACCAGAATAAAATCCTCTTGACGGCCATCTTCCCGATTCTCCCAGATAATCAATTCCTGTCCAGAGAAACTGCCCGAAAATATGTTTGTTGTTTTTAACTGCGAGCCAAGGCTGCATATCGTGTGTATTTTCACTTCCGTAAATCACTCTGTTTGGATATTTTTCGTGATCCGACTGGTATTTGCTTTCGGTATAATTATATCCGGTAATATCCAAAGCGCCCGGATATTCTGTTTCATTAGACATGGCTACTCCAGCTAAACCTGCTGTTGTCGGACGTGACTTATCGCATTTTTTTACCGCTGCGACCAGACGTTTTGCAATTGTTCCCAAGCGCATGGCATCGGGAGCCTCTTTTTTGTAGCCTCCATACGTTGCCTGCCCGAAACCATCTTTTCCTTTGTCTAAAACAGGATGAGAATACGGATCGTTTGGATAATCTACTTCGTTGCCAATACTCCATGCAAAAACCGAAAGGTGGTTTCTGTCGCGTCGCACAAAATCTTCTAAATCTTTTTCTGCCCAATCAGCAAAAATATCAAAAGAACCTTCATAGCCGGGCGTCCCGTAATTCCAGCCTTGCAGCCATTTACGTTTTGGAAACTCCCATTCGTCATAAGCTTCATTCAAAACCAATAAACCCAATTCATCACAAAGTTCATAGAAATCCGGCGCCTGCGGATTATGGCTGGTGCGAACAGCATTTACCCCAATTTCTTTCAATGTTTTTAATCTGGTTTTCCAAACTTCTCTTGGAACTGCCGATCCTAAAACGCCGGCATCGTGGTGCAGACAAACGCCTTTCATCTTCATTCCTTTTCCATTAAGGGCAAAACCATTATTTGGGTCGAATGAAAAACTTCTAAAACCTGTCTGTGTTTCGGTTTTATCGATTTCTTTTCCGTTTTGTACAACCGTAGTTTGCAGCTGATACAAATTCGGATTTTCTAAATCCCATAACTTCGGGTTTTTAACGTTGATCTTAGCAGTAATTTTTACTTTTGCATTCACCGAAACCGCCACTTTTGAAGCAGCTTTTGCAATAGATTTTCCTTTAAAAAACAATTCATTTACAACGGTTAAAGCTGTTTTTGAAGCCGTATTATTTTCTACTTCTACTTCAACATTCAAAATTCCGTTTCCGTTTTGTACTTCCGGATAGGCATACACGCCCCATTGCGCAATATGAACCGGATTTGCGTATACGAGCCACACATTTCTATAAATTCCAGAACCGCTGTACCATCTTGAATCGGCGCTCTGACTATGATCGACACGAACCGAAATGATATTTTCACTTCCAAATTTCACAAATTCCGTAGCATCATAAGCAAACGAAATATAGCCGTTTGGACGTTTTCCTAATGAATGTCCGTTTATGAAGACTTCGCTTCTGTTGTAAACGCCTTCAAAATACAAATACACTTTTTCGCCCGCTTTGCTCTGCGGAATATTTATTGCTTTTCTGTACCAAGCAATTCCTCCTGGCAGATATCCTGTACAGCTTGCCAAAGTCGGACTCAGCTGTCCTTTTACACTCCAGTCGTGCGGTACGTTTACTTGTTTCCATTTGCTGTCGTCAAAAGTGACGTTTTTAGCATCAGAAACATCCTGAAGGTTAAATTTCCAGTTGTCATTTATTTTCTTTGCGTCACCAAATGAGATTTGAGCGAATGCTGAAAAACACGAAAGAAAAAGTACGGGCAGTAAGATCTTATTTTTAAACACTATGGTATTTTTTTAGTTTATAAAATGAAAATTTATTCAAGAGGACTTATGATATAGGAAGCTCCTTTTTTGGTCTCTACTACAGCCGTATATCCAATAGATGATTTCTCGCTTTTGATATTCAGTTTTTCAATCACAAATGGCTCCGAAGCTCTTATTTTACAAGTTCCTCCAGTATTTGAAACAACTTTGGTCTGACTCATTTTACCGTCATTCCATTTTATGTTTACAGTGAAATTTCCTTTTGCGGTAATTCCCTTAATTTCACCTTCTTTCCAATCGTCTGGTAAAGCAGGCAGCACATGAATTTCATTGTTCTGGCTCTGCATCAGCATTTCGATTACCCCTGCTGTTCCGGCAAAATTTCCATCAATCTGAAAAGGCGGATGTGCATCAAAAAGATTCGGATAACAGCCTCCTTGCCGTTTGTATTTAGGATCATTATCTTTTGTCAGCCTCAACTGATTCTTGAATAATTTATAAGCATGGTTTCCGTCCAAAAGTCTCGCCCACATATTTACTTTCCAGGCCAAACTCCAGCCCGTTCCGTCGTCGCCACGAAGCTCTAAAGTCTTTTTGGCAGCATTTGCTAAATCTGGAGTTTTCAAAGGTGAAATTAAATTAGCCGGATGCAAAGCGTACAAATGCGAAGTATGTCTGTGGTGCGGGTCTTCGTCTTCAAAATCTTTGTACCATTCCTGCAGCTGCCCTTTAGCTCCAATCTGAAAAGGCAGTAATTTGTCAGATGCCGTGTTTACCTTTTGTCTAAAATCAGCATCAATATTTAGAATTTTTGAAGCTTCGACCGTATTTTCGAACAAATCTTTTATAATGCCAATGTCCATTGTAGAAGCAGTTGTCACTACGCCTCCTTTTTTTCCGTCATAATAATATTTGTTTTCCGGCGAAGTCGATGGCATGGTAACCCAATAACCGTTTTGGTCTAACTGAAGCCATTCTAAACTAAATTCGGCGGCGCCTTTTATAATCGGATATACTTTTTTAAGATATGCTGTATCGCCTGTATATTCATAATGTTCCCATAAATGCCTGCTCAGCCAGTTGGCTCCCATATACCAATTGGCCCACATTGGATCACCTTTTCCAAAATCGCCGACAGGATTTGTCATTGCCCAGATATCAGAATTATGATGCAAAACCCAGCCGTTGGCATGATAATAACTTTTGGCAGTTTCTGCTCCCGTTACCGAAACATTTTTGATGAAATCGTTAAGCGGAAAAAACAATTCTGATAAACTTGCCGATTCAACCGGCCAGTAATTCATCTGCAAATTGATATTGGTGGTATAATTACTGCTCCACGGTGCGCGAAGCTTGTTGTTCCAGATTCCCTGCAGATTTGCCGGTGCGTTGTGTGTACGCGATGAAGAAATTAATAAATAGCGTCCGTATTGAAAAAATAAGGCTTCTAGTCCGGAATCTTTTTCTCCTTTGGCATATTGTTCCAAACGAATATCTGTCGGAAGATTGGACTTATTCGTCTCTTTTTCATTTAATTGTAAAGAAACTCTATTGAAGAATTTTTGAAAATCCTGAAGATGTTCTTTAACTAAATGATCATACTTTTTAATTGATGTTTTTTTGATCGGATTTTCTGCAGCTGCATGTTCGTCTTTTCCCTGACTGTCCGGACATTTATCAAATCCGTTAAAACTGGTTGCCGCCGAAACGAAAAGTACTATTTCAGAAGCATTTTTAATTACAATTTTGTTTCCTTCATAACTTACCGTTCCGTCTTTTACAATTGGTTTTACGATCAATTCAAAACGCATGCCTCGGCATCCTGCTGCATCATCATAGAGAATTGGTTCTTTATTGTAATCAATATAATTGGGATCGGCGTGAGAAGGTGCTTTTCCTTTTAAAACCAAAGACTGATTTTGTATTTCTTTTTGATTTTTTAAAAGACTGGAAACATCAATTGTAACAGAAAGTTTTTTGAGTTGCTCTGCCGAAAGTTTCATTACAATGCATTGCGCAGGTGCCGACGCAAAGATTTCTCGCTTGTACTTTACGCCGTCGACCGTAAAATTGGTTACTGCCAATCCGGTTTGGATATCGAGACTTCTGTTATAATAATCAGTTTTTTTTCCGCCCAAATCCTGTGTTAACAAAAGATCACCCAAAGGCATAAAACTTTCGCTGTAAGCGCCCTGCATATTTTTGGTCAGATGATAGGCTTTATCAAAATCTTCTGCTTTAAGCGCTTCTCTGATCAAAGCCAGATTCCCGAAAGCATCCGGATTTACATTTTTCTGTACAGGTCCGCCACTCCATAAAGTCGCTTCGTTTAATTGAATCAATTCAGAATCTACTCTGCCAAAAACCATTGCACCGAGTGTTCCGTTTCCAATTGGAAGCGCTTCTGTCCATTCAACCGCAGGCTGATTGTATTGCAGTTTTAAATCCTGGGCATAACTGGAAAATCCAAATATGAAAAAGACCAAAAAACTCTTTTTAAAAAGATTGTACATCATGTATTTTTAATTAATAATTAAATAACTAAACGCGTTGGCTGTAATTCAAAAGTTCTATATTTTGACGCAGATACAGCGGATTTGCTGTCGCAAAGACGCTGACAAAAACGGATTTATATTTAGAAATAAAAAAATCTGCGTAAATCTGTGTCTTTGCGACAGCAAATCCGTCTAATCCGTGTTCTTTTTTTTACAAACAATGAGTCCCAAAGATTTAACTAGTTCGTTTTCAGTTTCAAAACCGTTACCGAATACGCAGGAAGATTCAATTCTTGTTTTCCTTTCGTAATTTTATATTCGCTTGTTTTCGGACTTATTTTTTTCGGATCTGCAAACGTATTTTCATCCTGAACATTCGGACTTACAAGGGTAATCATACTTCCTTTTGAACCTAATTTTGCTCCTTTCAAATCAATCGAAACCTCTTGATTGGAGGTCGATGTATTAACCAGCTTTACAATAATTTCTTTTGTATTGACATCTTTTACCGCAGATGCATACAAATTATTCTGTCCGATTAAAGCTTTTCCATTTTGCGTAATACTCAAAAGATCTGTCCCCTTGTTCGTTGAAAATAATTGCTGTACGTAATAATTTGCAGAACCATACGATTGAAGATTATTAAACCAAATCATGTCCGGAGTCCATTGCCAGGCATCTTCGTGAGCCATCAAAGGCGCATACGAGGTCATGTTAACCACTTCTGCATTTCTTTCTAATCCTGTCATAAAAGCCGCTTCAGAAAAAGCACATTCCCAATTGTTCCTATTGTTTGGGTTAGCTCCTGAAACACTTTGTGCCGCATATTCTCCTGCGAATATTTTTGGTCCTTTTCTGTCGTAATTATCATAACGTCCTGCATTTTCTCTAAACCATTGCGGACTTTTGTAATAATGTTCGTCAATCAATTCGGCATTGAGTTTTTTAAGTTCTGTCATCGCGAAATCAAAATGTTCGCCGTCTGGAGAAGGTCCCGTTCCGGATACAATTATGATTTTGGGATATTTTGCTTTTATAGCTTTTTCGAAAACTTTGTAACGGTCAATATAATCTGGTCCCCACTGTTCATTTCCAACTCCGATATATTTTAGATTGAATGGTTTTGGATGTCCCATATCCGCGCGAAGTTTTCCCCATTTGGTACTGACATCACTATTTGCAAATTCAATTAAATCCAAAGCATCCTGAATATAGGGATCGAGTTCGTCCATTGGCGCTAATTCTCCTGTATTATATTGACACGCCATACCGCAGCTTAAAATCGGAAGCGGTGCTGCTCCAATATCTTCAGAAAGCTGGAAATATTCAAAAAATCCCAATCCGAAACTTTGAAAATAATCGGGAGTCTGTTTGTGGTTGAATTCGACATTCCAACGGTTCATCATCGTTTTTCTTTCCGCAGCATTTCCAATCGATTTTTTCCATTGATAACGATCTGACAACGTTCGTCCTTCTACAATGCAGCCGCCCGGAAAACGTAAAAATCCCGGTTTTACATCATACAAAAGCTGTACAAGATCTTTACGGAGTCCGTTTTTTCTACCTTTCCAAGTATCTTCTGGAAAGAGCGAAATCATATCCAGATCGATCGTTCCGTTTCCTTCAAAAGTAATTTTCAACTTTGCTTTTGCTTCGGTTTGCACCGCTGTAAACTGTGAAGTATAAGTATTCCACTGCTCAGAATTGGGAACAATACTCGTTTCACCAATCACTTTTTGATCTTTATCTATTAACTGAAAAATGATTTTTTTAATCGCGCCTTTAGGGTTCGCCGCTTTTAAAGAAAGATTGTATTGCGCATCTTTCTTTACTCCTATTCCTCTAAATCCTTCGTTGATTAAAGCATATCCTTTATCGTTGTTGATCTCAACCCTGCAAAAATTAGAATTGTTTTTTTCCTTCGACAGATTAATCGGAAAAGCACTGCCCGATTCTTTGTTCAAAGAAGATCTTTTCGTGTTCGGCTGTTCCCATCCCATCATTGGTTTATCAAATTCAAAAGAGCGGTTTTTAATCATTTCGGCATATAATCCGCCGTCTGCAGCAAAATTGATATCTTCAAAAAACAATCCAAACATCGTTGGCTGAATTTTGGCAACTGTTTTAGAAGCATCGACTTCTAAAGCCGTTTTTTGCGCATTTGTATAAAGACTGCTCAGTAATAAACAGCCTAAAATAGATTTAGAAAGGAGGTTATTTTTCATAGTTTTTTGGAAATAGTCAGATGCTTATTTTTTTACGGCTTCTAATTTTTCAGGAAAAGCAGCCTGTCCGTCTAAATTAGTAATAATTAAAGAATCTACATTTTTACTTTCTACAGCATATTTAAAATAATCCGGTTTATTTTCACCCCATTGTACGGTACAATTCTGAACCTTGATACGTTCTGCATTTTCAAAATAAAACCCCGAAGTACTTCCTTTGACAAAACCTTCCACATTAGCCGGACGTCTGTCGTACAAACCTCCTGGAAAAGAAGTTGTTTTAGTCATAAAAACACTCACATCATCAAAAACAATATTTTGAATTTTATCTTTTGATTCGCCGCTCACAAACACCCCATTTTCTCCCGTACACTGAATATTAGAGAAATAAATATTTTTGATTCCGCCCACTTTTCCTTCTGTCGCTCCTTTCGGAAAACGCCAGTTCGCATCTTTATGATTTCCTTTTGCTCTGCTGAAGGCCGTTACATAAATCGGTTCTGCTTTTCCCCACCAAGTATCGGTATTCAATTTACTTTCTACAATAATGTTCGAAAAAATAACATCGCTTACGGTTCCTTCATCACGATTCTGGATTCCTAAAGCACGATTGCTGTTTTTAATGATACAATTATTAAAAACAACTTGTCTGATGGCATCCATATTTTCAGAACCAATTTTAATCGCACAGCTGCTGCTCGTCATCGTACAATTTGTTACGGTAATATTTTCGCAGGCACCAAATTCTTCAAATTCCCTTCTGTTTTTTAAACAGATACAATCGTCACCGCTTTCGATATAACAATCACTGATTCTGACATTTTTAGAATGATCCAGATCGATTCCGTCACTATTACGGACTTTCAAGCTGTTCAATAACGTAATACCGCTGATTACAACATCGTTACACCCCACTAAATGAATCGTCCAATACGCTGAATTTCCGATATGGACATCATGAATTCTTATGTTTTTACCGCCGATAATCGTCAAAACGTGAGGTCTTGGATCTAAGACATTAAATGGTTTCAGAACATAAGCATCTTCCTGTTCTTCGCCCATAAACGAGATTCCGTTTCCATCTATTTTGCCGCTGCCGCTAATCGTAAAATCCTCGACATTTTCGCCGCCAATCCAGATTGTTCCTTCTCCCGGATTGTTTCTGAAAGCGCTTTTGGTATATAATTTTTCATCTGGACTTGCCAGTAATTTTGCACCAGCTTCGATATGCAGCTCTACTTTTGATTTTACATCAAACGGTCCAGCCAAAAAAGTAAACGGCGCCGGAATTAAAACCCTTCCTCCCGTTTTACTGCAGGCATCAATTGCTTTTTGAATCGCGGCTGCGTCATTTGTTTTTCCGTCTCCTTTGGCTCCGTATTTTTTAACGTCATAGATCTTTTGCGCCGAAACGGTGAACGAAAGGCAGAAAATGAGGAGTGCGATGATAGATTTCTTTTTCATTATATTTTGTTTTTTTAATGCCGCAAAGACGCTAAGGCACTAAGTTTTTTTTAAGTATTTGTTATTTAATCTCGCAAAGTCGTAGAATCGCTATTTTTTGTTTCACGCAGATTTTTCAGATTTCATTTAAAATCTGCGTGAAACAAACTTCGTGTCTTTATGGTCAACTCTTAATGCGCAGGCAATTCAAACTTATTCTGTTCTGGTTCGATTTTTCTTTTTGCAGCTTCATTGTCAAGATTGCTTCCCGAAACATCTTTAAAAACAATCTGATTCATTTTATCCGAAGGAACATCAATCTCCTCCATCGTCAAATCTTTCACATCATCAAAAACAAAAGCCGGACGAAAATCTTCTTTATCCAAAACCAATTTGATGTTTTTCATCTGAATTCCGTTGACGTGGCGTACATAAAACCCCCACGAAGGCAGTTCTCCAAACATCGTAAATTCTGGATAACCGTTGATGTTTTCTTTAACATCTTTCAATCGGCTTAACGGATGATATGCCATGCCTTTTGATGCTTTTCCTGGATAAATGATTTCTATATTTTCTAACGTCACATTTTCTATTGAATGCCCCGGAATTCCTGCAATCGAAGACGGAAACGGATTATGGAAATAATCTACTTCTGGTCCGCGCATATCGTAATCAATATCTGGACGCCCAAACGGAACTTGCACTTTTACATTTTTAATTGATACATTTTTGATGTATCCCGCTTTTTCTCCGTTTCGATGTCCTAAACGAATTAGAATTGCATTTCCAGTATTTACAGCTGTAATATCTGAAACTTTAATGTTTTCAATCTCAGCACCGTCAACCGATTCAATCGCAACCGCCGATCTGAACGTGTCAAAAACCTTGATATTTTCAATCGTAACATTTTTGAAACTTCCGTAAGAACCTGTACCAAATTTCACTGCATTGGCACTTGATCGAATCGTACAATTGCCGATGTAAATGTTGCTATTGTGCAAACCAGGGACTTCAGATTTTAAGCAGATTCCGTCATCGGCTGTATTTACATTACAATTCGTAATTCGAACATTTTCGCAGCCGTCTATATCAATTCCGTCATTATTCCAGTAGGCTCTGCTTTCTACTTTCATAAAATCAATGACAATATTTTTGCATTCTCTAAAACATTGTGTCCATCCCGGACTATTCTTTAAAGTAATCTGGGTCATCGTAATTGAATCACATTTTACAAAAGAAACCAGTTTTCCTCTTCCATCTTCGGGGCGCATTCTTCTGTAATTGTATTTTGGATCAATTCGCACGCCTGTATGATGCAGACTGTCAATGGCCAAAGCCAATTCTCTTCCCTGACCGTCTATAATTCCTTTTCCGTTAACCGCAATATTCTTTGAATTGTATGCAATAATAAAAGCTCTGATTCCTTCGTATTTCGGATAATCATCAGGATTGGAACTTCCTAATAGAACAGCTCCATCTTCAAAAAACAATTCCACATTATCTTTTAAAACAATACTTCCAGAAAGGAATGTTCCCTTAGAAAATACAATTTTTCCGCCTTTGCCTTTATTCGCAGCATCTATCGCTTTTTGGATTGCTTTTGTATTCAAGGTTTTTCCATCTCCTACAGCACCGTATTTTTTAATATCAAATATCCTCTGCGCCGAAACAGTCAGCGAGAAGCAAAAGATAAGGAGTGTAATTATAAAATTTCTTTTCATTTGTGTATGTTTTTTAATCTCGCAAAGTCGCTAAGTTTTTTTGTTTCACGCAGATTTAAAAAAGATTTAAGCTGCTCTTGCAGATATTTTATAAAAAATCAAATTAAATCAGCTAAAATTTGCCTAATCTGCGTGAAACAAAAACCTTTTTAATCTTATTTACAACAAAAACTTTGTGCCTTCTTGGCTTTGTGGCTAATTGCTAAATATTACCAGAAAACAGTGTACAACGCCACCAAAATTCCACAGATAATAAACGAACCAATTATAAACTCTGGTGATACCTTAAACATAGCATTATCAACTTCTATCGCGTGATTTTCGGCTTCTTCTTCCGACACTGGTTTCGCCAGACTGATTCCCACCATAAGAAATACAATAATGAAGAAAACAATCGTCATTCTGTCTAAGAAAGGATAATCAGGAAAGGCGCCTTCTGTCCACATGGGCAGGAATTTTAAAACCGCTGCAATCGGCACTGTCAATAATGCTCCAGCTAATCCAGCTGTTGGAGTTGTTTTTTTCCAAAACATTCCCAATAAGAAAATTGCTAAAACGCCTGGAGAGAAAAACCCAACATATTCTTGTATAAACTGATATGCCTGATCCAGAGATTTTAAAGCCGGAGCCACAAAAGCTGCAATAATCATACAAACTACTACACACCATCTTCCGGTGCGAACCAGTTTTTTTTCTGATGCCTGCGAATTGAAGTATTTTTTATAAATATCTAAAGAAAAAATGGTTGAAATACTATTGGCTTTTCCTGCTAAAGAGGCTACAATTGCCGCTGTCAATGCCGCCAAAGCCACACCTTTTAATCCCGCCGGAAGTAAATTCATTAAAGTTGGATACGCATGATCTGGTTTTAAAACGCCTGCCGCATCGACCATCTCCTGTTGAAATGCTCCGTTCTGATGCATTACAAACATGGCAATTCCGGGTAGAACGGCGATAATTGGCACTAATAATTTTAGAAACGCTGCAAATAAAATTCCTTTACGGGCTGTTTTTAAATCGGCTCCCAAAGCTCTCTGAACAATATATTGATTGCATCCCCAATAAGCGAGATTGTTAATCAGCATTCCTCCAACCAAAACCGACATTCCCGGCAGTTCTGTATAATGCGGATTTGATTCGTCTAAAATCATGTGCAAATGATCTGGCGCCTGATCTGCAATAACGGCAAGTCCTTTTAGGATATCTTTTCCAAAACCAAACTGATCCGAAAGTAATGTTAAAGCCAAATAAGTAGTTACTAATCCGCCCAAAATCAAAACGATAACTTGAAACATATCGGTATAACCAATCACTTTCATACCGCCCAAAGTCACAATAACCGAAAATAAACTTAAACCAATTACGCAAAACTGAAAGCTTATCGGAGCTATGGACGAAATCGCCAACGCGCCTAAATAAATAATAGAAGTTAGATTAACAAAAACATAAATCAACAGCCAAATAATGGCCATAATCGTACTCACGGTGCCGCTGTATCTTTTTGCCAGGAACTGAGGCATAGTGAATATTCTGTTTTTAAGATAAATCGGCAGGATAAACATGGCTACAATAATCAAAGTAGCGGCAGACATCCATTCGTAAGAAGCAATCGCCAATCCGATCGCGAAACCCGAACCGCTCATTCCGATAAAATGCTCTGCTGAAATATTAGAAGCAATCAAAGAAGCGCCAATTGCCCACCAGGTCAGGGAGCCTTCTGCTAAAAAATATTCGTTTGAACTCGTTGCAGCTGTTTTTTTGCTTCTGTAAATATACATTCCATAGGCGGTCACTATGACAAAGTATATAAAGAAGACAATGTAATCTGCGGTTTGTAATACATTCATAATGGTGTGGTTAGTTGTGGTTAGATAGTAAAATGTATTTTAAAATTTAATGCATCAAATTTTTAGAAACCATTTTCTTTTATATAAAAAGTAAAGCAGTAAAAGCTGGACAACGGTTACCGATAAAGCAGCAAAAAAAGGCTGCCAGATCAATGGTGTAAATTGTATAAGTCCGCCAAAAACATAATCTGCGGAATGTTTAAAATCGACTAAACCTTCTGATGCGATGTAAATTAGGATTGAATTGGAACCAATCAATACTAGCGGAAATGCCCATTTGTGAAAACCAAATAAATCAATAATCACATAAAAAAAGACAAAAAACAAAATGCTGAAACCTCCCACAAAGCATACAAAAGAACTTGTCCATAAATGTTTGTTGATTGGAAAACTACTATCCCAAATCAAACCTGCGATAATCAGCACAACAGCTGTTAAAGCCATTAATAACAGTCGTATTTTTATTGAAAAAGAACATTTTACTTTTAAAAAAGTGCCGACAAAAACACCTAATAAAGCGGTCGAAACTGCAGGAAGCGTCGAAAATATTCCTTCGGGATCGTAAACTGTGCTGTGCAGTCTGCCCGGTAAAAGTAAACGATCGATATATCCTTCTAAAGAACCTTCTTTGGTTAAAACTCCTGCTCCAAAATCAGGAACTGGAATCCATTTCGTTGCGGCGTAATATCCAATCAGGATTCCAAAAAACCAGATTAATTGTTTTTTAAAGTCAAAATTCAAATAGATAATCCCAGCAAAAAACCAAGCCAGTCCGATCCTTCCCAGAACACTTGCCAAACGGGTATGATCTAAACCTTCAAATCGCAATAATCCATTCACTACAAATCCTAAAATCAGTAAGACAGCGGTTCTTCGGAGCATGGATAAATAGATCTTTCGCTTTTCTTCTTTAGGTAAATCCTCTGCCGATTTTACGCCTGCCAAATGTATTTTCTTCTCTAAGGAAAACGGCATTGAAACTCCCGCTACAAATAGAAAAACCGGAAAAATCATATCATAAAATGTGATTCCGTTCCATTCGGCATGATGCAATTGCGACGACATCCAGATAAAAACCGGAATCGGGGCTGCTTTGGCAAGAGCGTGAATAACGTGCTCTCCGCTCATAATCCAAAACATCACAAAACCGCGCAGGGCATCTAAAGAAATTAATCTTCCAGTTGTATTGTTACTCATTTTTTTTAGTATTCTGTGGTCAGTTGATAGTTAGTAATCAGTGGTCAGTTTTTTAGTGGTCAGTCTTATTTAGTGGTCAGTCTCATTTAGTGGTCAGTTGATAGTTAGTAATCAGTGGTCAGTGTTATTTAGTGGTGAGTACAATTTTTTTAGTGTTCAGTTTAAACCTAACAGTACTGAAAACTAAAATTCTGAACACTGGACACTATAATATACTGAACACTTTAAAAAATTGGTTTAATAACAAATCCGTAGCTGTATTCGCTTCGTTTTAATTGATATTCTTCATGTGGCGGCAATCCCCAACTGTTATCGCCTCCAAGTCCGCGCTGGGTCAAGTCAACACAGACTACAACTTCATTTCTTGGGGTGATGTCGCTGGAATGAATATTCTTTTTCGAAATTCCTCCATCAAAATCACTCGGATAATTATTCAAAGTACTCATTCCTAAAGGTTGCAGACCTTTTATCTCCAGGCCGTTTGCTTTGCTGCCTGACAATCTAAACCAGCGTATATCGGTCTTGTATCCATTTTCTTGTGGGCGTGTATAAGGCACATATTGGTCTGCAACTTTACTGTTATAAATTCCTTTGAACGAAGAGGTTTTTCTGTCCGGATAATTTTCTAAAGGCCCTCTTCCGTAATAATCCAGATTTTCTAATGTGTTTTTTAAAGTGAAAATCATTCCGAAACGCGGTAATTCCGGCACTGGATTATTTCCTTTTTTATAAGAAGCCTGAATTTCTAAAGCACCATCATTTGCCAATGCATATTTGATGGTATAATCAGAAGCAACATCGTTTAGTTTTAATTTTGCAACGATATATTTTTTTCCGTTTTCTTCAATTTGTTCAATGCTTTCTAAAGATGTATTTTTCCCAGCGGTTCTCCAAACGTTGGTTCTAATCTGCATTTTGTTTCCGATGTCATTATCTGTCGGCGCTCTCCAGAAATTAGGTTCGGGATATTGTTTAAAATACTCTTCGCCTTTGATATTGTAATACGAAATCAATCCGGTAGATTTACTGATTTTAACGGTAACATCAACCGAAGTCAAAACAAACTGATCTTTCTCGTCCTGAACTTTTGAAGTTCCAGCATTTTCCGATTTTGAAAAATAGTTACCGTCTTCAATTACAAACTGCTCTTTGGCAATTTCAAAGTTTTGAGGCAGTAATTCAGAACCTGTTTTCGTGTAAGCAAAAACATTCAATAAATATTCTTTTCCTTCTTTTGATTCTATTTTTGGAAGATCAACCTTCACTTGCTTTTTTGTTTTCGGAGCTAAAGCAACAGCAAATGTTCCTTCTTTGATTACTTTTCCGTTTTCCAGAACTTCATATCTGAAATTGTATTTATTCAGGTTTGTAAAACCAAAATCATTATTAATTTCGATGAGTCCGTTTTTGATATCAACTGCCTTAAACAAAATATCCTGATAGACTTTTTTCACTTCAAAGGCGCCGGGATGCGGTGTTCTGTCCGCGTAAACCAATCCGTTATGGCAGAAATTTTCATCATTCAAATAATTCTGACTTCCCATATCACCTCCGTAAGCCCAGTATTCTCTGCCAGCTTCATCTTTTCTTTTATAACCTTGATCAACCCAATCCCAGATAAAGCCACCCTGCATATTTTTACTGCCGCGAATGATATCCCAGTATTCCTGAAAATTACCGCTGCTGTTTCCCATCGCATGTGAATACTCACACATAATGTACGGACGGCTGACTTCTTTTCGTGAAGCGTATTCTTTCATGTATTCGATCGTTGGGTACATCGGACAAACGATATCGGTGTTTTCGTTTTCTTTTGCCTGTTCAAACTGAACCAAACGAGAATTATCTCTTTTTTTAATCCATTTATAAGCTTCGTGAAAAACTGGTCCGTTGGCACTTTCATTTCCTAAAGACCAAAGAATGACCGACGGCATGTTTTTGTCTCTTTCTACCAAACTGTAAATTCTATCCAAATGCGCTTCTCGCCATTCTGGAAGAAAACCCGGATTCGTTTTGGGATTCATCCAAATTAAAGGCTGTCCTTCCACTCCCATTCCATGGCTTTCGATATTGGCTTCGTCCACCAAAAACAAACCGTATTTATTACAAAGTTTTACCCATAAAATATTGTTTGGATAATGACTGCAGCGAACTGAATTAATGTTCAATTGCTTCATCATTTTGATGTCTTTCATCATCGTGGCTTCGTCCTGATAATGCCCCGTTTCAGGATTGTGTTCGTGGATATTGACACCGTGAACCATCAAGCGGACGCCGTTTACCAATAACTGACCGCCTTTTAATTCTACTTTTCTAAATCCGATTTGGGTTCCAACCGTTTCTACAAGTTCTCCTTTTGCATTTTTTAAAGTCAAAAGCAACGTATACAAATTCGGATTTTCACTGCTCCACAATTTCGGACTGGAAACATTTTGAGCAAAATTTAAAGTCTGAATTTTTGAAGGTTCAAAATTGACATTCAATTCTTTAGTAAAAACATTTTTTCCAGAAGCATCGACCAATTTTGCGGTCAATTTTTGATTGTTAACGGCAGTCGAAGTCAGATTTTTTAAACTTACTTCTACATTCAAACTTCCGTTTTTGTATTGAGCATCTAAATCTGGTTTCGCAAAAAAGTCAGCAATACGAACATGGTCTGTGCTGTACAAATACACATTTCGGTCAATTCCAGAAAGTCTCCACATATCCTGATCTTCCAGATACGAACCGTCGCTCCATCTGTACACTTCTATCGCTACATCATTTTTTCCAGGTTTTAAATATTTCGAAATATCAAACTCAGCTGGACTTTTAGTGTTTTCGGTATACCCAGCTTTTTGTCCGTTTACCCAAATATACATGGCAGCTGTTCCTGCTTCAAAATGAAGAAAAACATGGCGGTTTTTCCAATTTTCCGGCAGTACAAAATCTCTTTTATAAGACCCGACAGGATTATCCCAATGATTGATAAAAGGCGGATTTTTTTCGAATGGATACGTGATATTGGTGTAAATCGGCACGCCATAACCGTGCAGTTCCCAATTCGAAGGAACCTGAAGTTCGTTCCAATGCAAAGTACTGAAATCCGTTTTATAAAAATCTTTTGGACGCTGATCGGGAGTTGGCGACCAAGAAAATTTCCATTTTCCGTTCAAAGAAAAATACCAAGGTGAATTTTCATAGTGGTCGATGACAGCCGAAGTTTCATCTGCATAAGGAAGAAAAGCAGCGCGGGCCGGTTCTCTGTTAATTTGAAATACCAGTGGATTTTCCCAATCGTTGCGGTCTTTTTCCTGAGCCGAAATTCCTGCCGTAACAAGCAGTAAAAGGCTTATAAAAAATATTTTGGTTGTGGTTTTCTGCATTATTTTGGTTTTAGATAGCTTTCAGGCGAAATTTTTGATATTTCTAGAATTTCAATTTTTCCGGCAGATATTTCGCAACTAATTCTTTGTAATAAGGAAGTAATGCCTGGACATCTGGTTTTACGGGCGCTTTTGTATACAAATCGTACGGATTAAATTTTCGAACCCAGTCAAACATTTCGATGTCTTTTTCATTCATTAAATGAGTATACGCATTTTCTTTGTGCTGCGAATAAAATGAATGATAACGAATCATGTACAAAGCTGGATCTGGTAAATAATCTTTCATAATCTGGTACAAATATTCGTCGTGTCCCCAGCTCATTTTTACATTATCCAGTCCGCAGTTTTCTGTGTAAACACCAAATTTGGTATTGAATCTTTCGTCTGTAAAATCCGGGTTTTCTTTAAAAAATTCTGGATACACGATTTTATCTGAATACGCACATCCAACCGGAAACGTATCGCCTACCACGGCCCACTGAGGTTCTCCAAACAAACATAAAACTTTACCCAAATCGTGAATAAATCCTGTCAATACAAACCAATCCGGATGACCGTCTGCACGAATGGCTTCTGAAGTTTGTAAAAGGTGCTGCGTCTGGTCTAAGTCAATATCTGGGTCACTGTCGTCTACAAGCGTGTTTAAAAACTCAACAGCTTCCCAGATTGACATTTCTTTTCTATTAAACTGCAGAAAATCCTGTTCTTTACTGCATACAAAATCATAAGTCTGATACGTGTGGTTTATTCTGTAAAACTCCTTAACGGTTTCTACTCTATCCGAATCGACATAATTTCTGAATTCTTCTTTCTGTTTTTCTTTTGCATGCTCTTCAGATGGATCTGGATATCGCATCAGCAAATCATCTTCCCACTCATCTAAATTATTCAACGGATTGTCTGTATCTATATGCTTTTTCATAATGTTAAATAGTTAAAAGTTAGAAGACAAAAATAGAATTACATACACGTTTCAAAATGGATTAATACATCAAAAACATGGATAAAATTGATTACCGTAGGAATTTTACCTATAAAACAAACAAAAAAGCTGGAGTACTGTGCTTTTATGCCACAAATTCACGAATTTTAATTTGCTTATGCAGACTAATTTTTTTTACTAAAAATTATACGAATTTTTTCAAATACTGAGATGGATATTTCTCATGATTCAAACAAATCGAAATACATAAAAACTCAAATTTTAAACCTTGAGTTATCTTCTTTAATTATTGAAGAAAGAATGAGATTACTTTCTAAAATCAAAAAAGCAATTATTTTATAAATTCGTGTAAAAGCTGTAGTACTGTGCTTTTTTGCCACGAATTCACGAATTTTAATTTGATTATGCAGACTAATTTTTTTACTAGAAATTATACGAATTTTTTCAAATACTGAGATGAATATAATTATTAAAGAAACAATGAGATTACTTTCTAAAATCAAAAAAGCAATTAGTTTATAAATTCGCGTAAAAGCTGTAGTACTGTGCTTTTTTGCCACAAATTCACGAATTTTTTTTGCTTATACAGACTAATTTTTTTACTAGAAATTATACTGATTTTTTCAAATACTGAGATGAATATAATTATTGAAGAAAGAATGAGATTACTTTCTAAAATCAAAAAAGCAATTAGTTTATAAATTCGTGTAATTTGAAGAAAAAACAAATCCTTTGTAATAAGCAAAAAAAATTCGTGAATTTGTGGCGAAAAATCATTCAAATCTTTTTAGAGCAAATTGCGGAAATTTCAATTTATAGAAATCAGTGCATTTCGAAGAAAAAAATCTGATCCAATAAGCAAAAAAAATTCGTGAATTGCTTCGCCAATTCGCTGTCGCTCGAGTCGTGGCAAAAAATCATTCAAATCTTTTCAGAGCAAATTGCGGAAATTTCAATTTATAGAAATTAGTGCAATTTCGAAGAAAAAAATCCGATTCAATAAGCAAAAAAAATTCGTGAATTGCTTCGCCTATTCGCTGTCGCTCGAGCCGTGGCAAAAAAAAACTAATTAATCAATTTACTAGGAGGAAAACCAAACTGCTTTTTAAAACAACGGCTGAAGTACAACGGATCATTAAATCCCACCAAATCTGTTACTTCAGAAACATTGTATTTTTTGGTTTTGAGTAATTCTGCTGATTTTTTTAAGCGAATCGTTCTGATAAATTCGTTTGGAGCTAGATCGGTCAATTCTTTGATTTTTCGATATAATTTAGAAGAACTAACCCCTAGCTTATCACAAAGAAAATCGGTTGAAAGATCGACATCGCTTAAATTATCATTGATTAAATTGGTTACTTTTTCCATAAACTCCTCATCGATTGGAGAATGCGTCAGCATGCTAACTTTACTTTCTACTTCGCCAGAGAATTTCTGCTTCAATTCCAACCTCGATTTGATCATATTTTCTATAACCGTTTTCAGCAATAAAGGCTCAAAAGGTTTGACCAAATAACCATCGGCACCAATGTCATAACCTTTTACTTTATCCATATTTTCTCCCAACGCCGTCAGCATCACAACGGGAATATGGCTTATAAATTCGTCATTTTTTAATTGCTGGCAGAATTCTAATCCGTCCATAACGGGCATCATAACATCGGTTACGCACAAAATAGGTTTTATTTGCCGGCAGATTTTTAAGCCTTCTTCCCCATTTTCGGCATCGTAAACTTTGTAGTAATCCGATAAATAATCGACCAAATATTTTCTAAGTTCCGAGTTGTCTTCAATAACCAGAATCTTTTCTTTTAAATCCGTATTCTGAATAATTTTCTTCGCTGCTTTTTCAGGAATCAACATACTTAGATTATCATTTTTCAATGCGTATTCAAACACTTCTTTATGCTCGTACGAATCGCGATCAATCGGAAGTTCGACTCTAAACGTACTTCCTTTTCCCGGTGTGCTTTCAACCGAAATAGTTCCTTTATGAATTGCCACCAAAGATTTCACCAGCGACAATCCGATACCAGAACCCGTATTATTGGCTTTACTGTTGGTTGCCTGATAAAAACGTTTGAAAATTTTCTCCTGACTTTTCAGTGCAATACCAATTCCGTCATCCGTCACTTCAATAACCAAAATATCTTCAACCGTATCTTTCAGCCTGACATACAAATCGACATTTCCGTTTTTGTTGGTAAACTTTAAAGCGTTCGACAAAAGATTGTAAAGAATCTTATCGTACTTATCATTATCCAGCCAGCCTTCGATTGCGTCGTCTTCAGAAATAAAATTGAGCTTAATCTTTTTGTTATAAGCCATTTCTTTAAACGAATCAAAGATGTTTTTTGAATACGATAAAATATCTGTTTTGGTTACTTTCAATTTTAGTTCGCCCGACTGCGCTTTTCTGAAATCCAAAACCTGATTGACCAGATTCAGTAATCGGCTGGCATTTTGATAAATCAGATTGTAACGGCTTTTCTCATAATCTGTTGCATGAGTATTTTCGTCCAAAAGCTGTTTGGCAGGACCTAAAATCAGCGTTAAAGGCGTTCTTAATTCGTGCGAAATGTTCGTGAAGAAACGTAATTTCTCATTGTTTAATTTAACGTCGTGTTCTCTGTTTACTTTCTCTGTAAGCAGTTCCTGTTTTAAGCGAATTCGGTTTTTGATTTCTCTTCTGATGAAATAAAATACTCCGAATAAAATCGCTAAAAACAGTAAAAACGAAGTTGGTGTCAACCAGAACGGCGGCAGGATTTTTATTTTATAAGAAATGGTTTTACTCCAATATCCGTCGCTGTTGCTGGATCGAATTTTGAACGTATAATTGCCCGGATAAAGGTTGGTGTACTGTACAATTCTTGACAAACTGTTGGTTGTAATCCAATGTTTATCAAAACCTTCGAGCATATATTGAAACTTATTCAGCTTTTCGTTTGCAAAAGACGGAGCCGAAAACTGAATCGAAAAGTTGCGGTTTTTATGGCTAAGTTCAATCTCTTTTCCATAATTCAAATCAGTCAAAAGCGGAATCTCGCCATTGATTTCCATTTCTGGAAAAACTTCTTCGTTCTGAATTTTAAACTCTGAAATAACGGGTTCCGGCGACCATTTATTTCTTTTCATTTCTGGAGGCGAAAAAGAAATAATTCCGTTTTTTCCACCTAAAAAAATATTCGAATTATTAAAATAAAAGAAACCGCTTGCGCTAAAAACATCCAGTCTGTTACCACTATTTACGTGATAAATACTGATTTCTTTGAGATTTGATTTAACAAAAGCAATATTATTATTGTTGATATTCAGCCAAAGATTTCCGTTGGCATCCGATAAAATATCGGTAATCCATTTCCCTGAAAGTTCTTTTAGATTCTTAACAGGTTCAAATTCATTCTTTTTCGGGTTGAACAAACACAATCCAAAACGCGTTGAAGCCCATATTTTTCCTTTTACATCAACCAAAACATCACTCACATTTTCGTCGTGCGGTACTCCTTTTTCTTTGATAAATAAAGAGGAAAAGGTTTCTATTTTTCCTGAGCTGCTGTTGTATTTTACAACGCCCGTTTCAGTTGCAAACCAAATATTGCTTTTTGCATCTCTTTCAATTGCATTAATCTGAAAACCAGGCAATAGTTTTCCTTTAGAATTGTCTATTTGCAAGGTTTTTGTATTCAGGATAACGGCTCCTTCACCAAAAGATCCGACGATCAGAGCATCATCCGAAATTTTATTAAAAGCAAAAACCGGCGATTTTTCGAATTCAGCATTTATTTCTCTCGAAGAATTGGTGAGATAATTGTAAACCAGAATATTGCCGTCCCACAAACCGCAGTAAAAAATCTTCCCGTCTTCTGAATAAATACTGGCAATATCTTTTCCAATATTATGTAAAGGTGTTGAATTTTTTGTGTTCGAAATATAAAGTCCGTTGTGGTAAGTCGCTACAATAATTTTTTGGTCGTACGTTTTGGCAAAACCACGAATTCTAGGTGCCTGATTGCCTATCGATCGTGAAATGTCTTTGTTTAAAGTAAATTGATTTTCATAAGGATCGTACTTATCCAGACCGTCTTCTGTACCGATCCACAATACGCCCGAAGCATCAAAATAAAGCGCTGAAATTAAGTTGTCGATAAGTGATGTATCATCTGAAAGTATCGAATAATACCATTTGTAATTGCCTTTCTGAATGTCTTCTAACTGATCGCAGACCAATAATCCACCCAGAGTTCCAACCCAGTATTTTCCGTCTGGAGCACGCGCAACCGATAAAAAATACGGACCTAAAGCACCTCGAATCTGTTTGTTTTCAATGTATAAATTAACAAACTGATTTTTAGCTTTATCCAGTTTGTACAAACCTTCGCGCGTTCCCACAAAAATATCCGATTTAGCATCTTCATATATAAAATTCAGATACGGATTTTTAATGTTCGAATTAGGCACAGAAAGCGTATAATTATTAATTCTGACAATCGCACCTTTTGCGTCGAGTGTGATTTTTACGACACCGCTTTTCTCATAACTTCCGACCCAGATATTGCCTTTTTTGTCTTCAAAAATCGATTTTACGTAATCAAAACCTTTGATGTCGATTTTTTCAAATCGGTTTTCATTCAAAAAGAACAAATACATTCCTTTTGTTTTCGTGCCAACCCAGACTCTTTTAAATTTATCGACATAAACCGATCTTACTTCATCATCAGGAAGGCTGTTGGGATCATTTTTTTTATTGAAAAAAGTGGTAAAAACATGCGTGTCCATTTTGAAAAGCGTCAAACCTTTTCGCGTGCCGATCCATAAATGATTTGAAGCTTCATCCAATTCTAAAGCCGTAATATCGTCGTTATAAAGCCGGTTTTTACCAGGCGTAGAACTCATGTAGTTTTTGAACTGATATCCGTCAAAACGATTTAATCCGGAGAAAGTTCCGAACCACATAAAACCTTTTTTATCCTGTACAATATGACGTACCGAATTATGAGACAATCCGTTATTGTCGTTATAATGGGCAAATTTTATATTCTGTGAGTAAGAATGAAAAAAAAAGGCCGACAACAAGAATAATAAAAAGGATTTTTTGCTCATGAAAATAAATTATAAATGCAATTTAATCTTTTTGATTTAATAAATATCAAATTTATTTAACAGATAAATTATCAATTATGTTATTTTTTAAATCAATTTTAAAATGATTGGAAGGATTGCCATTCTTGGTTTTCAAAAATATTTCGCCCCATAAAACCAGTTTGGGATTATTTGATTTTTTTAACTGTCTGCAGATCAATTCGTATTGTTTTAATCTGTTTTTTCCAATTTCAGAAAAAGCCAGTTCATCAGCATTTTTTAAACGATAAAAATCGAAAATCATATCAAATCCTGTCCAAGACTCAAAATCAGAAAGTTTCAGCGAATTCTCTTTCAAATCTTGAGCTGTTTCTCCTGAATTTTTATTGATTTCTAATAAATCCCTGCCTGATAATTTTTCAATCGATTGTAAAAAATCAGCCGAAAAATCTTCGGGAAGAAAGCGTAAACGCACTAATTCTCTTAAATGCCAATTGACAAAATCTTTATACTCTTTTGCTTTTAGAATTTCTTTGTCCCAAATCTTCGCACTTTGGATTTCTTTTAAATGCGCATATTCCTGTTCGTAAAAAGGGAATAAACTATTGAAATTCTTCACTTTACCAACCACAATCGTTTCGACCTCCACTTCATCCTTAGAATGAATGGTCAAAATTTTATAGGCTGGCATATAGGCCGCTAGCGAGGGCGTTTGAATGTTAAACAACGTATTTCCTTTTGCCGTTGTTCGAATACCTGTATCGTTAATATGCATGTGTCCGCCAAAATGAATCTGAATTCCGGCATCGGCAAACTGCTGGGCTACTTCTTCATCTGGAACTCTTTGCAGCTGCATTTTATTGGCTCCAAAAAGCTGTTTTAACTCTGGCGAAGCATTGTTGTTAAATTCAACCATCGGATAATGACTGAAAGCAATCAGTATTTTGCCTCTTTTTTGGGCTTCTGCCGCAACTTTTTTAACCCAGTTTACTAAATGCGTTTTATAAATCAGAACGTTATTGTAACCTGTATTTGCCCCAGAAAAATCATTCGGATTGTCGGGCTGTCCTGATAATTTTTCATTTGGCACATAGGCATTGGCATCGATTGCTAAAAGCCAGACTCCTTTAACAGGCTCCACCAAATAACTCGCATCGGGCAGGTACAAATGGGTATTTTTTACTAGATACGTTCTTTTTTCTAAAGCGGATTCTTTTTGTGCTTTTTCGAAATTATAATCTTCGTAATGGTAGTCTGAAAATGGTGTTTCCCAATACAAATAATTCTTATTGGGGAAAAAACCAAAATCGCGCATTTCCTGAATCGTTTCTTTATAGCCCCAGTTTTTTATATCGGCTGTGATGATGGGTTCAAGCTCGGTTTTATTTTTATTGAAATGAGCTGCTGAACTGCTTATGATCTGTTCTTTTCCTTCTTTTCCAAGAAAATCAGTTTTAGCGGCATCTTGGGCAAAAGGCTTTACCACATCATGATTTCCAGTTGTGACAAAAAAAGACAGTCCGTATTTTGAAGTATATTCGTTTAGAATTTTTCGAAGTCCACGTATATGAACGGGCTGTCCGTCGTCGCTAAAATCGCCGGGAAGCGCCACTTGTTTAATACCTCTTTTTACTATGTCATTTAAGGCTTCTAAAAAAGCAAAATAGTTTTCGTTGAAAATTCTCGTGGAATGTAACTGCGAATTCATCGTCCTGATATTGGCATATGCTCCCGTTTTCGGATTTGGAATTCCTTTGTAATCGCTGTCTTCGAATTTGGCAAAAATATCTTGTAAATGAGCATCGGCTATAAAAGCAATCTTAACGGGTTTGCTTTTCTGTGCTTGTGCTGTTTTACAAGCTGTTATCACAAAAAGCAAGGCTAATAAACTTGATATTTTAATGAAGCGGTTCATATTTTTGTGTTTTGAAAAATCTGTTTTTGACGCGGATGACACGGATTTACTTCGTAAAGACACGGATAAAAAACGGATTTTTATTTTTCGGTTGAATACAATTAATTAGTTATGACATCAATTGCTGCACATCCGACTGTATAATTTTCTTTTGGTGTTTGCTTTTTTGAAAATACTTTAATTTTAACGCGGATAAAACGCGTTCGTTATCACGAAAACGCGGATTTACACGGATTTCTAAATAAAAATATCCCTGTAATTCAGCGTCTTTAGGAAGTAAATCGGTTTCTTCCGGGTCCAGCTTTACTCAAAGTATTACACTAAAGAAAGCTAATTTAACTTTTATCTACAACTTTAACCAGCGTCCAGTTGATTCCTAAAGGATTTTTAGCAATTTTACAGATCAACGGAAACTCTGGATTTTTTACAATCCACATTTCGGTTTCGTCGATTTGGGCTTTTATGCGAAAGGTTTCTACCAGCTCACCGTCCAGAAATACAGCTGTCTGTGAATCCTCTGCGATTAAATCATAAGTCGTATTGTTGTACACAAACTTTTTATTTTTTATTAATTCCTGATAAGCGGACTGCGAAATCATAAAGAAAGTTTCGGTTGGTTTCAGGTTTAAAACCGGCGCATATTCACCCTGATTGTAACTTAAGGCTGTTCCGTTTTTTAATCCTTCTTTTGTGGTCACGATACTGCTTTTTACGCCTCTGGTTTCTAATTTGAAAGTAACTCCGTCATTTTCTAAATTGGTTTTAAGGGACAGCGTTCTGGTTTGTCCGTGCAGTTTGCAGACAAAGTGTAATTCGGTATTGTTTTTAAGTGTCGGAATGCTGTTTTGCGCAATTCCAATTTGAGAAACCGTACAGAATAGAAGGCCTAAAAATATTTTTTTCATCTTTTGAATTTTATTTTGACGGTGGTAATATCGTTGTTCCCCAAGAGGAAGGTTTCGAATCCATTTCTAAAATCAATTCTCCTCCGTTGTTAATATCATCGTGCGAAATCCAGGCTTTGTTATATGCTTTTCCGTTTAAAAAAGCGGTTTTAATATACTTGTTTTTGCCGCTCCTTTTTTTTGCTGTGATTGTAAAACTTTTACCGTTTTCTAATTTCATAACTGATGCAGCAACCAAAGGCGAATTGATCAGATAATACGGCTGTCCGGCGTTTGGATACAATCCCATCATGTGGAAAGCAAGCCACGAAGACATGGCGCCGGAATCGTCGTTACCTGGAAGTCCTTCCCTTGAAGTATTGAAATTTTTCTGGATTATCGTTCTGATCCTCTCACTGCTCAAATACGGTTTCCCGATCCAGTGATATAAACACGGCGTTAAGAATGAAGGTTCGTTGGCCACATTATACAATTCTGAATCGAATAAAATATTCAATCTGTTTTCAAATGCTTTTTCTCCTCCTGATTTTTTAATTAGTTCTGGAACATCATGCGGAATACTCAGTGAATATTCCCATGAATTGCCTTCGTAGAAAAACACGCACCAATGGCACACATACCAAGGCGATTCGATGATAACCGGCGTATATTTAAAAGTGGGTTTCTGGATTTTTGATTCGCCGAAAACCACATCATCCAGCCAGTTTCCGTCTTTGTCTTTTGGCATGATAAAACCTTTTGCACCGTTATTTTCATAATCGGAACGCCATAGGTTCTGCCAGCTGTCGGCTTGTTTTATGTACTGATTGTATATTTCTGTTCTGCCTAAACCTTTGGCTACAACAGCAATATTGTAATCGTTGTACGAATAATCGATTGTACGGTTTCCGGCGCGGTCTGTACCGTAGGGAACGTAGCCTAATTTCAGGTAATCCATAAGCCCGCCCCTTCCCTCTTTTTCTTCATTTCCTCCAGGCGGAACGGCAGCGTCTTTGAGCATGGCCTGCAGTGCCAGTTCGTAATCGATGCCTTTTAGATTTTTTACAAAAGCATCGGCCAGAACCACCTCAGCATTTGAGCCTCCCTGCGTTCTTCCGTTATCGTTGCCGCTTCTTCCTTCGGGTAAAAAACCTTCACGTTTGTAAATGTTCAGCATGGCGTTGATGATATCCACTTTTCGTTTGGAATCGATAAGGGTGATCAACGGACTTGAGGTTCTAAAAGTATCCCAGATCGTATAAAAATCATCGTAATACGGCTCGTCGTTTGTCCATAACGGATTTTCGCCTGTTCGGTCTACTGGCATAATCATGGTATGATACAAAGCTGTGTAGAACATTTTTTTGTATTCAGTTGATGTATCCTGCGAAAGCTGGATTCTGCCCAGTAAATTTTCCCATTTATTTTCTAATGAATTCAAAACGGCATTAAAGTCCCAATGCGGGATTTCGACTTGGATATTGTTTTTTGCTTTTAATTCACTTAAAAAAGAAATTCCGATTTTCACGTTAACTTCTTCTTTGCCTGAATTTCCGAAAGATACAAGTGCCGCTGTTTTTTTCCCTGAATCAAACTGCGTTTTTTCATTATAAAATTTACCGTCTTTAAAAGTGGCATATTTAGCAATCGGCTGATCGAAAACGGCACAGAAATAAACCGTATAAGCGCGTCCGTTGTTCCACCCGCCTCGGATTCTGCTGTAGCCCCTTACTTCGGTATCCGAAACAATTTCGATCTGAGAACCCACAAACTGCTGGGCTTCCCTGGCATCTGGAATCTTTTCTTCCCCTAGGAAAAATCCGGGATCGATCTTTAATTCTTTGGATTTGTTTTTAGGATAGGTAATGCGGTAAAAAGAAACTTTTTCGCCGGTTGTAATTTCGGTTTTGATTTGATTTTCTTTGAAAACCGTTTCGTAATATCCGAGTTTGACGTTTTCTTCAGCTCTAAAAGAAGTCTGGTCGATTTTATCTAAAGTTCCCGAAAAGGGCATAATAGAGATGTTCCCGTATTTGGGGCCGCCTCCCGTTCCGCTTACGTGCACCTGACTGAATCCGGTTACTTCTTTGGGAATCGGAAGCCAGCCGCTGTTGGGACTCGACGTGCAATCGGGACTTGGTTTTACCATTCCGTACGGACACGAAGGCCCGATAAAAACCCTCCCGACTCCTTCTGATCCAATCATGGGATCAACGTATTGATGAACGGTTTTTTGGGCGTAATTCGTGATTGTGAACAAAAATGATATCCCTAAAAGTATATTTCTGTATATTTTCATTGCTTGTTTATTTCTTTATTTTTTGCCAGATTTAGGTACTAATGTAATTTAAAGTTTGTCCGACATTTTCAGAATAAGTTCTCCTCCGTTTGTAATTTCTTGGTGTGTCAATGTAAAACCCTTTACGGTTTGGTTGTTGTATTTTATGTCTTTAATATAAACATTTTCAGCACTATTATTCTCTGCTTTTATGATAAATGCTTTTCCTGAATAATATTTCGGATTTAACTGAATCGTGATTTTATTAAAAATCGGGCTTCCGATCTGATAAACGGCATCTTGATCTGTTCCTCCATTCATTTGAAACAATCCTAATTTGAGCAAAACGTTCAAACTTCCCATTAATCCCTGATCTTCGTCTCCGTTATAACCTGTTGAAGGAGATAAGCCACTGAAGGTTTCTTTTACAACGTTTCTTGTCCAAAATTGTGTTAAATCGGGTCTTCCTAAAATGGTAAAGATATTCGACGTCTGCATTGACGGCTGATTTCCGAAATTGACCGGAATTCGGCTAAACTCTGGATGTAATTCTGCATCGTGCGATGTACCAGAAGTATATTTTTGCTTTTTAGCAGTTTCGAATTGTGCATTTAGTTTTGCTACTGCTTTTTCTTTTCCTCCCATTAAATTGGCTAATCCATCAATATCGTGCGGTACAAACCAAGTTGACTGTGCTCCGTTTGATTCTATAAATCCGTTCTCATATTGATACGGATCGTAGTTTTCGCGCCATTTTCCTTCTACGTTTTTCGGGCGCATCCAGCCAATTGACTTATCAAAAACATTTTGATAGTTTTGAGCTCTTTTCATGAAGTAATTATAATCTTTTTCATGGTTTAATTTCTTTGCTAATTGAGCCAAAGTCCAATCTTGATAAGCGTATTCTAAAGTCTGGCTCGCGCCGTCTTCGTGACTTCCAAAATTACCTTCGGGAAGCGGATACGGCACATATCCTTTTTCTAAATAATGTTTTAGACCGCCCCCAATATTGGTTTTATGTTCGTATCCGGCTTTTTCCATAATACCGCCCGGCATATGGTTTTTCTTTAAAGCGATGTAAATTTCTTCTAAATCTTCTTTTACAATTCCTTTTTGTATGGCACTGACGATAAACGGCGTAGCCGAAGCTCCCGTCATTACATAGGTATCATTTCCGCCTGAAGGTCCGCGCGGGATCATACCGCTGTCTTTGTAATATTGCATTAAAGAATACACAAATTCTTCCATAATTTCAGGATAAACCAATCCCCAAAGGTTATTGATCGTCCATTGCGCACCCCAAAAAGCGTCTGAATTATAGTGATTGAATTTGGGTTTCCCGTCAGCATTTAAGGGCAGCTGCCCAATCTTGAATCTGTCTCCCGAGTTATCAGGATAGGCTCCGTTGGCGTCACTGATTATTTTTCTCCCTTGCAGGCCATGCCATAAATCGGTATAAAATCTTCTTTGATCGGTTGTTGTTCCTCCTTCGACTTGTATTCTTCCTAATAAATCATTCCATTCTTTTTTGGAATCTGAAACTGTTTTGTTGAAATTCCAATGCGGTAATTCTGTTTCGATATTGTAATCAGCGTTTTTGATTGAAGTGTAGGAGATTCCGACTTTCATTAATACTATTGGAGTTTTTTCACTAAAATGAACTAGAAAATTTCCTGTTGTATTATCTCTTTCAACCGATGTAACGGGTTCTTTTGTTTTAATTTTAAAAAATACGGTTAAAGGTTTGGGACGTCTGAAATTGGTACTCAAAACCAAAGATCCTGAAAGCTCATAATCGCTGTTTTTTTCTAATTTACCGCTGGTGTTTTCGCAAGGCCCTAAAATGGTATTTAGATTGAAGAGAACTGCTTTTTGTGTTTTAACTGGAAATGTATATTTATGAAAACCAACTCTTTTGGTACTGGTTAATTCTGCCGTAATCTGATATCGATCTAATTTTAGTAAATGATATCCTGGGGTTATCATTTCAGTTTTATGACTGAATTTTGAATAAAAATCTTTAAAAACTACCGTTTTATTTTCTTTCGAAATTGTTACGGGCATTACCGATACGCCGGACATCTGCCATTCGTGAACGTGGCTGAAACCTTTTACTGTATCTGTAGTATACTTATAACCGCCGCCCCAATCGCCTTTTATTTCGGTATCGGGATTTAAGTTGACCATTCCAAAGGGACGACTTGCGGATGAAAAGTAAAACCATCTTGAGTTTTCGGTGTCCAACAACGGATAAACCAGATTTGAAACTTGTTTCTTTGAAGAAACTGTTTTCTGGGCGTTGCACGACACTAAAAAAATAAGTGTTATACTAATTGCAATATGTCCTATTTTATAGATTTTTTTTAATTCCATTTATTCTTTTTGTATTGGTGGGGCACTAGTATCGGGCAGGATTTTTTTAGATCATTTTGTTCTAAATCGAAAAATACAGGCACAGGAATTCCCTGTTGGTTATGAAGTGTTTCAAAACCTAAATAAATTGAATGTTACAAAACTTGATCTTTCCTTGATTTTCCGAAACGCATTCAATCAAGCTTTGTGTTCATTCAAAAAACTAAAAATAAAACCGAACTGATTTTCATGAGCAACTAAGAAATCAGTTTTCTCGTAGTAAAAAAGGAGAAGAGTTTTGCTCTCCTCTCCTTTTAAAATTAAAATGCTTACAAGGCGCGTACTAAACTAAATTCTAAATCTTATATTAATATCCGTCGTTCTGAGTCAGAGCCGGATTTAAAACCATTGCATTTGTCGGGATTGGGAAAACACGACGGTAAACATCTGTATTTGTTTTGTATCCCCATGTTCCTTCGTATTTTCCAAAACGAATCATATCATTTCTATGCCAGGCTTCTTGTGCAAACTCTCGGCTTCTTTCTTGATACAGCTGCTCTAACGTTACACCGTTCAATGCGGCAGAAGTAGTTCTGTTAGAACGAACCAAATTTACTAATGCATCTGAACTTTGTCCTAGTGTAACTGCTCCTCCACGTAAAATGGCTTCTGCTTTCATTAAAAGAATGTCTGAGTAACGTAAAAACGGCACATCATTATTTTGATTACGGCTTGTTGACGTATTATCCGGATAGAATTTAATGTTTCTGTAACCCATATTCCAAGCGATTTCGTCATTCCCTAAATCAAACAACGTAACACTCTGGCGCGGTACTATATTCGGGGTCAAATTAACTTGGTACGTATAAGCGGCACTTCCATCTGATCCTGTATAAAACTGATCGTATCCTTTTTTAGTGGTTGTAACCATTACTGGTGTCACACCATCATTCATGTATTGTAAACCTGTCAGCCATTGTCTGTTACGAATGTCATTTGCATCATTAAAATAAGCATAGAATTCTGGCAGGGTGCTTCTAGGCGCACTAGGTGTAAAAGGCAGGCCGAATTTTGCTCTTTCAGAACGAGGAACATCATAACGTGCGTGATACATTTGTCCGTTGAAACCTACTGTAACTGCTGCAGGATCGTAAGGAATGGCAAAAATGAACTCTTTCATCTGCGGTCCGTTGTTCGGATAAAACATTTGAAGGTAAGTCGCTCTTGGCTCAATTGCATATAATCCTGAATTGATTACCTGGTCGCAGGCTGCAATACAATCGTTGTTACGATCTGTTCCTGTGTAGACTCCAGCATTCAAATATAATTTTGCCAGCATTGCATTGGCTGTTTGTTTATTTGGTCTTCCGTAAGTTGAAACTCCAGAGGCTGGGTTCAAATTCGGAATGGCTTTCTTTAATTCTCTTTCAATAAAATTAAAGACCTCTTTTCTCGGTGTTTTAGCATGAGCTGTAAAATCTCCGTAAACGGTATCGAGCGGCACATCTCCATAACTGTCCATCATCATAAAATACGAAATGGCGCGCATGGTTTTTAATTCTGAAATCAGAGTGGCTTTGTCTGATCCTTCCGGCATTGACTGGTTCAAAATTGAAATGGATTGATTGCTTAATCCAATCACTTTTGAAGTCCAGTCCCAAAGGCTTCCTACTATTCCGTTATCAGCATTCCAATCGTGATAATGCATTGCAATGTAGTTTCGGTTATCAAACCAGTTTCCTCCTCTTGCCGGCAGGATCGATTCGTCTGTAGATAAAGACTGTGACCACCACCAGGCAAACGAAAACTCACCTCTAAATGCGGCATAAACCGGCCCCGTTGTCTGAATATATTGTGTTGAATTTTGAGGAAAAACTTCTGGTGTTAACTGCGTTGTAATAGGCACATCAAGATCTTCGCACGACCATAACAAACCAGCTGCAAGTACTGGGAGTCCAAGATATTTTAATATATTTTTCATGATAATTTCAATTTACTTTTTAGAAAATTACGTTTAAACCAAACATAAAAGTTCTGGTTTTAGGATAAAAGTTGTTCGAATCTACACCTGGAGCGGTTCCTCCTTGTTCAACTTCTGGATCAATTCCTGAATATTTGGTAATTACAAAGAGGTTGTTTATGGTTTCATAAACACGTACACTTTGTATAAATCTGCCGACTTTACCAAAATTGTATCCTAAAGTCATATTATCTAATCTTAAATAACTTCCGTCTTCTATAAATCGTGACGAGTATTTATAAGAGTTCAAATCATTTGGCGATTCGTCTTGAGCGTCAACCAAAATATTTGTGGTCATTGCGGTACTCGGCCTGAATAAATCGGCACGGGTTGCATTGAAAATTTTGTTTCCAAATACTCCTCTGAAGAAAACACTTAAATCAAACTTTTTGTATGTAAAAGTATTTCCCCATCCTAATAACAGCTTTGGCTGTGCATCTCCAACATAATGATAATCTACTCCATTTAAAGGCGTTGTAGTCAAATTATTGTCTTTGTCATAATATTGCGAAACTCCATTTGCATCTTTTCCAGCATATTTAAGTGTAAAGAATTGTCCAAGAGGTCTTCCTTCTTTAAAAATCTGTAAGGTGCTTCCTGTTTGTCCGCCTCCGTCAGGCTGTACTCTCCTGATAGAATCTCCACCAATGAATAATGGATTGGTCAATTTTACAATTTTGTTTTTGTTGCTTGCCAAGTTCAAGTTTGTAGACCAGCTGAAATTTGCTGTTTTAATTGGAGTTGCTCCTAAACTAACCTCGATACCTTTATTAGACATGGTTCCTCCGTTGGCTACAATTGTCCCTACCGGCACAAGCACTGGATTTACTGCATAATTGAAAATCATATCGGTTGTTTTTTTGTCGTACACATCAACAGAACCAGTAATTTTTCCTTTTAAGATAGAAAAGTCAACTCCAATGTTTGCTGTTGCTGTTTTTTCCCATTTCAAATCTGGATTTGCTGCCTGATTTGGTCCGTAAGCTCCGATTTGTTGTCCGTTATAATAAAAAGTTCCAACACTTCCTGAGATAAACTGCGCTGTATAAGCATTAAATCCTGATGAATTTCCTGTTATACCATAACTTCCTCTAAATTTTAAATCCGTGAAAAGGTTTTGATTTTTCATGAAGTTTTCTTTGTCAACTCTCCAGGCTCCACCCACAGAAGGGAAAAATCCCCAGCGGTTATTAGCTCCAAACATAGAACCTCCGTCTCTTCTTAAAGTTCCTTGTAAAAGGTATTTATCATTAAATCCATAGTTTAAACGAACAAATTCTCCAATTAAACGTGTTTTTTGATACGCTTTACTATCTCCAAAATTTACTACATATCCGTTTACAGATGTATAGTTGCTCAATGCAAGGTTATTGTACCCAACATTATCTACAGGAAAATTAGTTGCTGTTGCTTGGAATCCGTCACCATAAGTGTTTTCCTGCCATGAGTATCCTAAAACGGCTTTTATTTTATGACCGCCTAACGCTTTATCCCAATTTAAGAAACTCTCGATAATGTTGTTTGTGTTTTCGTACGAATTTCTTAAAGCAGAACCATTTACACCAAAATTGATTAATGTTTTTGTTTGAGGTGGATCTGGATTATTGTAAAAATTCGCACTATTGTATCTGGAATAATAACTATCGTAAAATTCTCCGTGAGATGTCGATAATCTTTGGTGCGCCACATTTAAGTTGTACGTAAAACCCCAAGGAAGTTTTAATTCTGCTGTAATGTTTCCAACAAGATTGTTCGTTTTGGTTTCGTCTGTTCCGTGCTCGATTAAAGCAACTGGATTAAAATATCCTGTACTGACAAAGTTTTCAAAGAAAGTTCCGTCGTCATTTCTTACCGGTGAAACTGGAAGGTGATTAATAGCTTGCAAAAGAACAGTATTACGTTGTGGAACATTGATGTATTTACTGTTTGAATTGGTAACATTAAGACCTATTTTAAGTTTATCATTAAAAGCGTATTGATCTACAGATAAACGGGCAATAACACGAGAGAAATCACTTTTTAATAAAACTCCTTCTTTTTGGATAGAAGTAATACTTGCCGTATAATTTCCGTGCTCGCCGCCACCGCTCATCGATACGTTATGGCTGCTGGAAACGGCACGTCTTGATCTTAAAATTTCTTTCTGCCAATCTGTGTTAGCTCCTTTATCATTTTCCGGCGTAAAATTCAAGTTGTTTTTTGTGGTAAAAGCTCTAAGCTGATCTGAATTCATCATGTCCAGTTCGTTCGAAACTTCTTCAAAACCATAATAACCGTTATAGGCAATCTGCGTTCTGTCTTTGCTTCCTTTTTTTGTCGTTACCATAATAACTCCATTTGCAGCACGGTTACCGTAAATGGCTGTTGCGGCAGCATCTTTTAAAACGTCGATTGTAGCAATATCATCTGGAGAAATAATCGAAATATCGACTCCCGGTACTCCATCAATTACATAAAATGGCCCTTGTGAACTATTTAATGTCGAAGCTCCACGCAAAACTACAGAAGCCGTTTTTGTAGGGTCACCGCTGGAAGAAATATTCAAACCAGAAACTTTACCTTGCAAAAGCTGTCCTACATCGCTGATAGCACCTCTATTCAGCTCCTCAGCTTTAATGGATGTTACTGCTGTTGTCAAGTTTTTACGAGAACCTTTACCATAACCCACAACTACCACTTGCTCTAGATTTGTAGTACCAGATAGTAATTTTATTGAAAGATTCGTTTTTGTTCCGTCTAATTTTACAGGCTGATCGTCAAATCCTATAAAAGAAAATATTAGAGTTGCATTTTTGTTTGAAACCGAAATTTTAAATTTCCCATCAAAATCTGTTGTTGCGGTATTAGTTGTACCTTTTTCTAATACGTTAGCGGCTGGAAGTGGAAGTCCTTTGTCATCTAAAACTACACCAGACACATCTGTTTTTTGTGCCCAGGTATTAATGGAGAAGCCAAAGAAGAAGGCTAATAATAAAAGTTTAAGTTTTTCCATTTTAATATTTGGTTAATTGGTTAAATAGTATTGACGAAATTAATGCTAAAGAAATGTTAACAAATGGACAAGTTATTCATAAACATGGATAAAATCAATAAAGTCAATGATAGTAAGGCTTTCTAAAGTTATTTTTCTAAAATTATATAGTTAAAAACTTATTAATTAATCGATTTCGTAAAATTTCATTTCATATCTTTTCGTAGTTTATGGTTTAGAGTTTGGTCTTTAAGGTTTTAATGATATACGTATTATTCTAAATGTTTAGTTTCTTTATTTTCTGTCCATTTAATTTCCCAGTTTTTAATTAATGCTCTTTCTTTTGTTTCATCAAACGGCGTGTTGTTTACGGATGATTTTTTCAAAGCTTCTAAAAACATTTTCCATCTCGGCCAGTAAAAACCTTTATACATTCCCTGCCATGATCTTGAAGCATAATCATTCAAATGACCTTCTCCGCCCCAAAGGGTAATTAATGTTTTGGCATTTTTTACATATAATTTAGAAACTTCAGGCGTGCTTCCATATGCTGCAGCTGATTTAACCCAATAATCAAGACTGTTTAGCGGTTGTCCAGCCATTAATTTATCAATTTCTAAAGCTTGTTGCTCTATCTTTTTAAATAATTGATCGCCTTTTACAATGTCTTTCTGCTGATATGCTTTTACACATTCGATCAAATCCTCATCAATACAAAGCGAATAATAATGTCTTGAAGCATCGATTAAATCGTACTGAATGAAATTCTTTTTATCGTATTTTTTAGCTTCTCCTTTTAAAATATCCAAAGCTTCTTTTAGTTTGTTCTTATCCCCTGGATTTCCTTTAAACTCGGTAATTGATGCCGTTGGTCTTTTAAATAGTAAATACGCTCCAGCCCTATCATTCCACCAGCGGGTTTCCCAATATTTGGTGCTGTAAACCGATTCTAATAATAATTCCCAAGCCTTAAAAACAGAACTTGATGTTTTTTGCTCGTATCTCGTATTCAAATAATTTGTCAGCCAGTCTTTAATAGACTGTTCGCCTTGGTTCCACGGAAGATCATAAATAAATTCATAAACAATAGAATTGTTGTTCAAACCTTCTGGCATGGCGCCGTAACCCACCACATTTCCTTTATGCGGATTTTTGAGCAGACTTGTCAATTCGTTTTTGTAGAAATTCAAATCTCCATATACCGGATTAGATCCTCCATAATTATGTACGTATCCGTAAGTCCATTGTTTGCCATAAAATGCTTCCTGATTTTCCCATACCTTATAGCGGTCATTGGCATAATCCTGAACCATTAATCGGTCGTTTGGCACTTTGCTTAAAAATGCACTGGTAGCTTCTTTTGTCCAGAAATTTTTGTTGTCTCCAAAAAGCCATCCCTGCATTACCCAAACTGCTTCGGGAGCTGCTTCCTCAATAGTTTCATAAATAGCACTTCCGTAATTGGCAAGTTCTTCATATTTATTATGTTCAGAAACCGGCGGTTCAATTTCGTTGAAAGAATCTGCCAGATAGAAATTAGACTTTCCGTACATTTTGGTGTAGATTTCGATAAAACGTTTTCCAATTTTTTTAAACAAAGGATCTTTTGAATCTAATAGAAAAGTACTTTCAAAACCACCTCCTGACCAGGAATTCAATTCGGTTATTTTGGCTTCCGGATGTTTTTCGGCGAAAGCTTTTGGAACATAACCGCTAAAAGCCGGCACAACAGGATGCATATCCAAAGCTCGCATTCTTTCTAATATCTTTTTTTGAAGTTCTTGTTTTTTGCTAAACCATTCTTGCGGCAACGGTCCTTCGAGGCTGTTGATATTTCCCATACGCTGCCAGGGCAAAAATGCCGGTCCAGCAAAATGCGCTTCTAGCTGATTGTTTGTTAATCCGTATTCTTTCCATAATTCCTGCCACACGGCTTCCTGACCTTCCATTGCAGTTGGGAGATTGATTCCGTGCATTGCCATCCAATCAATTTCCTGTTCCCAGCGTTTCCAATCCCACCACGGAGTGGTGTAGCCAAATGTACAAGCGTTTAGATATTCTCTGTATTGAAATGGTGTGTTTCCTTTTTTAGAATATTTTGGCCATGACTTGGGCAGCTTAATTCTATTTCCTTCCCAGCTGACCAAAACGGCTCCGATATCGCGCAGGAAATTGTACGCAGCATAGCAGATTGCCGTGTTGTTCGATCCTTCAATTTTTACCTGATTGTTATAGGTCTGTATTTCAAACCAATCTGTTTGATTGTTTTTACTTTCAACCACGCTCAACTGGAAATCGATCGCGCGATTACCCACTAGTCTTTCTATTACCCCGAAAGCACTTTTTGTATTTTGATTGTTTTGGGAATAGCCTTTAAAAGCAAAAAAAAACAACAGCAAAAAAATTAGTCTAACCTTCTTTAAAGTACTTTCACTTTTAATACTAAAATTTTCTCTTTTCATATAAATGGTATATTTATTAAATTATACTAACTGACTTTGTCCAAAAAATAAGGGAGAATAAATAGATCATTAATCTCCCTTTGAAATAAAACCAAACAAAAAATTTATTAACAAAATCAAAACAAACAATTGTATCTTCTACAGAAAATAAAATTATGGAGAATGTTTTTTTTCAAGATGGATTAATCAATCGAAAATATAGACATATTCTTTGAAGCACTAAAAAATAGCAGAATGAAGCCTGAGAAGTTTAAGTTCTAATGGTGTATAATACAGTAAATGGATGTGCTAGCTTAACACATCCATTTATTTGGGCTTGATACCTTTTTTACAGCAAAAGGTTAAGGGGATTTTTTTATTCTAAATAAAGTTTATTTTAATTTCTCATAAACATGCAGATCATTTCCATAATCTAGAATATACATGCAGTTTTGATTAAACTTTATAGATTTTATTTTTTCATTAGTCTGTGGACAAAGAATCCATTCGTAATAACCATCGTAAGGGTTAATTGCTATGACAAAGGACTCACCAGAATCATAAACAGCATACCATAATAATCCATCATGGTAAACTACATTGTAGCCTGCAGGAATGTATGCATTCTCTTTAAAGATAAAATCCGGCATTCTTGAATTTATCCATCCTTCATATTCGAGTATTAAACCATCATCCGTAGTTATTTACGGTTAGTTTTTTTACTTATGTTTTATCAAACAATATCGGATGGATAAAATTCCATCCATTTATATCGATTTACTTTTAAAAACCATCAATTTTTCTCTTGTCATATCATTTATAGTATAAGAGATTCCGCCCATTCCAAGACCTGAAGCATCTCTTCCGCCAAACGGCATCCAGTCTACTCTAAAAGCGGTATTGTCATTTACCATAACGGCAGTAGCATTTAGTTTTTGGGCTGTTTCCAAAGCAATATCAACATTTTTTGTAAAAACAGCGGCCTGAAAATGAACATCAAGCGCATTTGCTTTTCTTATGGCTTCCTGCCTATCTGTAAAAGGATAAATACACACAACGGGACCAAAAATTTCGCTTGTTGATACTTTTGAATCTTCAGATGGATTAAACAAAATTGTCGGCTCAAAACAAGTATCCGAAATACGTTTTCCACCTGTTATTAATTTAGCTCCATCAGCAATTGCTTCATTTACCCATTCTTCCACCCGATTCACTTCTTTTGGTGTAATAAGCGAACCAACGTCTGTTTTTTCATCAAATGGATTTCCGACAATTAATTTACTGGCCGCATCAGAAAATTGTTCAACAAAACGGTCACAAATTTCCTGATTTACATAGACTTTCTGTACCGAAACACAAACCTGACCTGCATGGTAAAATCCTCCTTTTACCAAATCCGGAATCATTTCGCTAAAATCAGCATCGCTTTCTACAATTACGGGTGCTGCACCGCCGTGTTCTAAGGCACATCTTGTTCCAGGCGCCAATTTGCTTTTCAAAGACCAGCCTACTTTTGCAGAACCAATAAAAGAGAAAAAATTAACTCTTGAATCTGTAACTAACAATTCTGCGGTTTCATTATCACACAATACTACTTGCAGCCAGCCTTCGGGTAAACCGGCTTCTTTTAAAATATCTGCAAGGGCAAGACCTGATAAAGGTGTATTACTGGAAGGTTTGAATATTACAGGACAACCCGCAGCAACGGCAGCAGCGATTTGATGCACTGCTAAATTTAACGGATGATTGAACGCGCTAACAGCTGCAACAATACCAATAGGTTCTTTTGAAGTAAAGGCAATTCTGTTTAAAGAAGCTTCTGTAAGTCCCATTGGGATTTGTTCGCCTTTTATTTGCGAGATATGTTCTGCGGCTAATTTTACACCTTTTATGGCTCTCAAAATTTCTGCTTTTGAGTCTTGATAAGGTTTTCCGCCTTCGCTGATGGCCAAATGTATCAATTCCTCGCTTCTTTCAATCATGATGGCAGCTGCTTTTTCTAATATTTCAATTCTTTTAAAAGCCGGAATCCAATTAGATTGATCATTGAACAACTGCTGAGCAGTATTCAATATATTTTCAACTTCATTTTTATTGATGAGCGGTAATTCTTTTACCAGACTTTGGTCGTAGGGGAAGATTATTTTTGTGGTATTTTCCATAAATGTTATTTTAAGATAGCTGCTTATAAAAACCATGCTTTAGTATTTCACGGTTTGTTCCTTAAATTTAATCAAATTGTCAATGAAAACAATCCTTTTTAACTTTGTATTCCAATATTTTTGTTTTACAAATAAGCTACAGGCGTTGCTAAAACAATCTCTCTGTTTTGTAATAAAGGAACAATCTGCCCTAATACTATCTCCTGAAAATAAGCTGAATTGCGATGTTCTGTAACAGCTTCTTCACTTGTATATCCTTCAAATAACAACAATGTATTTGGATCTGCAATACTTTGATGAATGGTATAAAATAAATTCCCATTTTCTTTGACGCTTTCGTCGTGTACCGTTTTTAATAGATTTAAAACGTTTTCAATCTGACCTTCTATAACTTTCCATGTTGCAAAAACATGAATTGGATTTTGATTTTTCATTTTGTTTTTAATTTTAATATGTTTTTTGTTTTTGAGAAATAGCAGTATCATCTTGTCATCACTAGTGGCAGCGAACCATCGAAGCAATCTCTGTTGGTAATTCGATAGATCTTAGCAATTTTGATTGCAGCGTTCCTCGGGATGACAAGATTGCGGATACTTTGTGTATTTGTGCCTACTGGTTTAAGACCATATTACTTTTTAGATTCTAAAATAACAATCATCTTTTCAGCCACTCCTTTTGCAGAAGCCGGATTTTGTCCTGTAACCAGATTACCATCGGCAATACTGTGTGCTGACCAATTTGCGGCTGCGTGAAATTTTGCTCCTTGTTTTGTTAATGCAGTTTCTAGTAAGAACGGAACATCAGCAATAGCGTAACCTCTTTCTTCCTCATCTGTAAAAGAGGTGATGTTTTTACCGTTTACTAAATAAGTTCCGTTGCTTAGTTTTACATTTAATAAGGAAACCGGACCATGACAGACAGCTCCAACCACTGCATTGCGTTCGTAAGTTTCTTTAATTACTTTTTTCAGCAATTCGTTTTCCGGCATATCGACCATTGGTGCTAATCCGCCTGGTACAAAAACGGCATCGTATTTACTCACATCAACCGTAGATAGTTTAACGGCTTTTTGCATAGCTTCCCATCCTTTTCCTGTTAGAAATGCGAGGTTATCAGGATCATTTGCTAAACTAAGCGCATCTAAATAAGGCGTATCTCCTGTTAAGCTGGCAAAATCTATTTGGTAATTTGCTTTTTCAAATTCGGCATAAGGATGCGCTACTTCAGGTAAAAATGTTCCTGTTCTTCTGTTGTTTGGTCCAATTGCATTGGCATTCGATACGATAATTAAAACTTTTTTCATTTTTGTTTCGTTTTTAAGGGTTGTTGTTTGTTTTGCTGTTGTGTTTTCTTTTTTGTTTTGTGCATAAGAAGAGAAAATGGCAAGTGCCGCTATTAGCATCATTAATTTTTTCATGGCTATAAATTTTTTAGTTATTATGAATTATTTATAGGGCAAATTTATGCCGGCTCTACTCCTCAATACGAGGAGCAAAGTCACAAAAAAAGTGTGACGGGAATCACACTTTGAGAATTAAACGGTATCTTATTTATTGTTAGAGTACAGCCTGCTTAGGGTTTCACGGCTTACCCCGAGATATTCGGCAATGTATTTCTTGGGAATTTTTTGCATGAGTTTGGGATACAGCTCTGCAAATTCTTTATAGCGCTGCTGCGGATTATTAGAAAGTAATGAGATTACTCTTTGCTGAAGTGCGATATAACCTTTGGTTAATTTTACTCTAAAAAAGTGTTCCATTTTATGAAGCGTAACCGATAATTGTTCTCTGCCCTCAAGAGTCAGGCATAAAACTTCTCCCGGTTCCATACAAACTACATACATATTGGCCGGCTTTTGATTGAAGTATGAAATGTAATCCGACATCCACCAATTTTCTGTGGCGAATTGCACAATGTGTTCTTTTCCGTCTTCATCCAGATAAAAAACTCTGAAAATGCCGCTCATAATGATGTATTCATATTTTGCATCATCGCCTTGCTGAATTAGATATTGATTTTTTAATACTCTTCTTATTGTGAAAAAGGGTTTGATTGATTCGAACTCCTCATCAGTAATCGGAATGATTTCTTCTATATGTTTTCTCAGTTTCTCCATTCGTGGCATTTAACATTTCAAAGGTATAAGATTATTTGTATTCATTCGAATTTTGATCAGAAGTTGTTTTATGATATAAACCAATCTGGAATTTGTTATTTAGCGGAAGCGGTATTTTTAAGTAGATTAATCATACTACACATCACCACAGCCGAAAGGCGCCAATTGAAGATAATTGGCGCCTTTTTTTATATATCTAATTAATGAGTGAGTTTACTTATATTTTTTGTCTGTGCCTCAACAAAATATTAATCTGGCACTTTCAATTCGAAAAAGCATTCTCTAGCGCTGCAAATCAGTTAAACAGCATTTCTAAATTTAAACCTTATTTGATCACCTGCCAGGGCCACAATGAATGATGAAAAAGAAAAACACATTCATAACTATCAGGTGAATTAAGTGCTAATTTCAAATCGAAAAGTGCCGATTATAATATTAAAACAGCATTTGTATCAGAAAGAAATGCACTTAAAGCACTGTCTTGCCGTAAAACTGTTATTTTATTTTAATAACTACCTTTCCTTTTGCTCTGCCGCTTTCTACATAAGACAAAGCATCATTTGTTTTTTCGAAAGAAAAAACTTTATCCACAACAGGTTTGATGATTCCTGATTCAATAAGTTTGGTAATTTCGCTTAACTGTTCCCCATCAGCTCTCATGAACAAAAAAGAATAGTCTACATTTTTATGTTTTGCCTTTTTTCGGATACTAGAACTTAGTATTGACAGAATGATTTTTACAAACCAAGGCGCTTTAATTTCTGAAGCAAAAACAGGTGTCGGCGGACCTGAAATAGAAATCAGTTTTCCCCCAGATTTTAATATCCGAAGCGATTTTTCGAGTGTTTCCTTATCTTGGCTGTTCAATACTGCATCGTAACTACTCAGCATTTTTTCGAAATCGCTGTTTTTGTAATCAATAACGATATCAGCTCCAAGATTTTTTAGTAAGTCTGTACTTTGCGCACCTGCCGTAGTAGCCACTACAGCACCTAAATGTTTGGCCAGCTGCACCGCAAAAGTCCCAACACCCCCAGAACCTGCCTGAATAAATACTTTTTGTCCGGGTTTGATTTTTGCTCTTTCAACCAAAACCTGCCAAGCTGTGAGCCCCACCAGCGGAATAGATGCCGCTTCTTCCATCGAAAGATTTTTAGGTTTAAGTGCAGCATCTTTTTCGTCAATGGCGATAAATTGGGCAAACGTACCTATTCGGTAATCTGAAACTCTCGCATAGATGTGGTCCCCAGTTTTAAACTTCGTTACATTCTTTCCTGTTTTTACAACTACTCCCGCAGCATCATGACCTAAAATGAGCGGAAGTTTATAGGGCAGAATGAGTTTGAATTCTCCTGCTTTTATTTTAGAGTCTAAAACATTGACGCCTGCCGCATGGATTTCGACTAGAATATCATTTTCTTTTACATCTGGCAAAGAAAGTTCCACGCGCTGCAGACTTTGCTTTTTACTGTACTTATTAATTACAAATGCTTTCATTTCAGATCTTTTAAAGTTTAATTACTGCTTAAAGTCAGCGTAGATTTTTTTAGGATTTACCAGATTGAAAGCCAGCTTTGGGAAAAACCGGTTGACAATATATATTACTTTAGAATCACCTGCCCGAATAGTAAATTGATCTTTTTTAATTCCAGAAACAAGAGTATTGACTAACTTTTCCGCTGTTATTTTTTTGTCGTTTCTTCTAGCCGTCATTTCGGTTGCCACAAGCGGAGGAAGCAGTTCGAAAACCTTTACATTGCTCTCTAATATTTCCAGATTCTTTCTCAATGTTCGGGTATAAAAACTCAAAGCGGTTTTAGTGGCCGCATAAGTAGGTTCTTCTAAGGCAGGCACCATACTCAAAAGCGAAGTTGTGTTTATAATGGCCGCCTCTTTTCTTGATTTAAGCATATCCATAAAGATGTTGTTGAGTCTTATAACACCAAAATAATTGATGTTCATTTCATACACCGCATTCTTTAAAATCTGTTCATTTGCAATTCCGAGATTAAGTGACGGACTTCCGACCCCTGCATTATTATACAAGATATCGATGCCGCCTAAGGCAGTTACCTGATCAAAAAGAGACAGGGCATCATCCTGATTTTCAACATCACTTTTAATAACTATTACTGACGGGAGCAGTCTTTTTGCTTCCTCTAGTTTTGTTTGATTCCTGCCAGTGATGATAACCTTGGCCCCTTCTGCTAAAAACTGTTTTGCCGATTCTAAACCAATGCCAGAAGCTCCTCCTGTAATCAATATCGTTTTATCTTTGATATTCATTTTCTTTTATTTAAAGAATTGTTTTGTGTCGCCTACGGGAACATCAAACTGATTTTTTTCAAGAGCCGCAAACAATTCATCAGCGACTTCTTCTGGAGGAATTCCGTTTGCTCCTCCAATTTCTGCCGAAAATTCTGTGTTCACCAATGGAGGATAAACTTCGTATATCTGAAGATTTTTTTCTTCTTCGTATGTTGCGCGTAAGGCTGTTGTATAACTATGTAAAGCCGCTTTTGTCGCACCATAAGTCGGGAGAAATTTATGACTGCCGAAAACTGCAATCGAAGATACGTTTACAACAGCAGCTTCTGTTTTTTGCATTAAATGAGGTAATAAAAGCTCTGTAAAATGTATTACACTTAAATAGTTTGTATTCATTTCGATAGCCGCTTTTTCGTGCGCATTTAAAGTTTCGCTTAAAAGATAAGCATAAGCCGCTCCGGCATTATTGATAATAACATTTACCTCTGGGTAATCCTCTTTTAATTGCTTTGCAATACGAATTCTGTCTGCTTCTACAGATAAATCACCTTGTATGGCGATTGCATGATCTAATTGTTTTAATGCATTTTGCAGACGTTCTTCGCTCCTGCCGTTGATAATGATTTTATTGCCAGCGGCATTTAGTTTTTTAGCAATTGCCAATCCTATTCCGGCACTTCCGCCGCTTATAAATACTGTATTTCCTGTTGTTTTCATTTTATCAATTATTTAAATTAAATTTTATGTTTTTGGTACTATTCTATTTCAACAAATTTTTTATTTTATTTTTCTATTTTAGACTTTTTAGTCTATTTTAAAATATACTTTTTAGTCTATTTTACATCAAAAAAAAACTATATTAGGTATTGTTCTAATTCAGATTTCAGACTTTTGATAAGTCCCTGCATGGGTTTTGCAGTATTCATGACTCTGCACATTACTATTCCTCCTTCAACCGAAGCTACCAATTTAAAGGCAAAAACCGCTGGGTCAAGCTTAGCAGAAAACTCTCCGTTATTAATTCCTTCCTGCAGCAAAGCTGTTAACTCCTGCTGACCGTTTTTAAAAACTTTGGCCACTTTTTCTTTTATAACAGGATAATTATCATCTGCTTCTACGGCAGTATTAAATATCGGACATCCGCCAGAAATGAAAGTTTCAATAGGATTCTTATAAAAATCTAGAAAAGCAAATATTTTAGCTTTTATCGTTTTGCCGCTGTAAACCGCATTCCTAATTTTCTCTGTAATCATTTTAAGTGCCAACTCAACCACTTGTTCAGATAAATCTTCTTTACTTTCAAAATGACCATACAGACATCCTTTTGTGAGTTTTGAAGCTTCCAAAACATCATCAATATTGACTCCTGAAATACCTTTTTCATTATAAAGAGGTACCGCGGTTTCTAGTATAAATTGTTTTGTTTTTTCGGCTTTTGTAAGCATTGCTGATTTAATTAGAGCACAAATATACTAAAAAGTATATTTTAAAGACAAAAAAAAGAGTTTTTTTTTATTTAACTTGTTTGCTTTTAAGTAAAAACGAAACTACCAACCCATATCAAAACTTTTCTACAGCAGTAAAAGAAAAGCGATTACACTCCCATTAGTATACCAATGACAATCCAAAGAAAGTCATTGGCTGAGTTTTTAATATCTTACTACTGATATCATTTTTTCTTCTTCTGGCCCGGCGCATAAGCTTTAGCACTCTTACTGCCTGACATTTTCTTTGCCTGTCCCGGAGGAACTTTTCCAGAATTAGACGAAGTACTATGTACACTGCATCCTGTAATGATAAAAATACAAGCGATCATCAAATATTTGAAAGTTTTCATAAGTTAGTTTTTTCTTCAAAGTTATACTATTATTACTGTATCATACTAATTTTAGCACTAATTCATAGCAACCATTATTTAAATGATTTAATTTGCAATCCAAATTATAATATGCAGGAATACTTTATTGTGTAAAGTGCCTGCGTCATTTTTTTAAATCAAACAATGGAATACAAAAAGGAATTAATGGACATCATAATAAACGATGAGATGATCATCGAAACCCTGACCATTGTTAAAAATTTAAAATTAAAGGACTGCTGGATCGGAGCTGGATTTATAAGAAATAAAGTTTGGGATGTATTACATAATAAAAAAACAATAAGTCTTAATGATGTTGATGTAGTGTTTTTTGATGAAAGCAATATCTCAGAAAGGTTAGAAAAAGAAATAGAGCAAAGACTTAATGAAATAAATCCACAACTGCAATGGTCTGTTAAAAATCAGGCGAGAATGCATCTTCGTAATCATCATCAAAAATACAGCAGTACCGAAAACGCAATTTCTTACTGGCCAGAAACTGCAACAGCTGTTGCAGTGAGATTGAATTTAAATGATAAAATCGAAATTTTGGCACCCTATGGTTTAAATGATTTATTTAACCTAATAGTTAAACCTACTCCAAATTTCAACATCACTGCTTTTCAAAAAAGAGTAAATGAAAAAGAATGGCAGAAACAATGGCAAAACTTAAAATTGGCTGATGCCTTTTTACCATAAAAAGCTAAGACGATTTTAAAGGTATTTACAAGTCTTAATTTTGGGTGACAATCGTACAAGGTATTTCAATTCATTATACTTTTTGATCAGACAATTCAGGAGGAATTATCTTTTGCAGAGATTTAAAAAGTTTTCTAAAGTTCGTATGCTTCTTCAAAAACTGCACTCTCTTGAATTTACTCATCACTTCCTCTAGTACAAGTCCAGAATTTCGAGAATAAAGCACAACGGGAATCCTTTTTAGACCTTTAATATCTCGAAGTAATTTGAGAAATCCGGTTCCATCAAGATACAGCATATTATAATCCAGGAAAATTATATCTGGTGATAATTTTGAATCCTGAAGCTTCTTTAGAGCTTCAAGTGCACTGCTTTCTACTGATGATCTAATTTTATTATTAATTGCATTCAGGACTAATACAAAAGTCTCTGCCTCATCATTAATATCGTTGACTAGTAATATATTTTTGTATTTCATTCCCAACTAATTTTAGCGAAAAAAGTTCTACATTAACGCAGTTATTGTTCTAAATTCAGTACAATTTTATAACAAAATAAAACTAGATGAAAGGATACTAATGCTAATTTGTAATAACTCTGAAAAACTTTGTAATAAGTTAAAGTCTCTATTCTTTTTGATGACTGTAAGCAGCTGCTATTTTGAGTTTTTTTAGCAAACCCGATTCGATAGCGCGGATTTCTAATCCGTGCCCCCGATCTCGCAGATTTGTAATCCGGGCTATCGTTGTATCGTTGCGGTTAATATTAGGAACGGGCACGGATTACAAATCCGCGCTATCTTTGTGCTATCGTTGCGGTTAATATATTAGGAACGGGCACGGATTACAAATCCGCGCTATCTTTGCGCTATCTTTGCGCTATCTTTGCGCTATCTTTGCGCTATCGTTGCGCTATCGTTGCGCTATCTTTGCGCTATCGTTGCGCTATCGTTGCGCTATCGTTGCGTGCTATCGTTGCGCATAGCATATCTTTGCGATCAACTTCTATAGTGGAATCGTGCGGGTCAACACGAAAATAGTTATCTTGTTACAATAACATTCTTTCTGTAATTGTTTTATTTGAGGAAGTATCAATTCCGGTAACTTCAGCATATTTTACATTTGGCAGCCAAAAAGAACCTCCTTCGATGCGCACAAATATTTTTTCTACCTGTATTTTTTTCTGGTTTATATTCACAAAAACACGATATTTTTGATCTGAACCTATCTTTTTCAAGGTTAAGGGTAACTTTTTATACGATACAAATAGAAGCTCAAATTCCTCATTATCTAAGGTTTTAGTTTCTAATCCGTATGCAAATTTACGTTGCACATAACTAAAGTCTTTTTTTTCTCCTTTCTCAGCATATCGAATCCAATAGGCTTTTATAGGGTCGCTTTTGTTTATTTTTCCATTTTCTTCGTAGTTTATGGCATAAATAGCGGTGTTTATATTGGGGTCCCGCTGAATATAAAATACCATATTATCTATGTTTTTCGGCGTTGGAAAATGTAATGGCGATGGATTTTTGGATTGTGCCAATAGATTATTTTCAGAAATCATATTTACTAAGATCGTTATAACGATTAGTGTTTTTGTAAAATATTTAAATGATAATTTATTCATAACAAAATATTTATGCGCTAATTTGATTCGGTTACATTCTGTTCTTCGTTTGCCCTAAAAACCCAATATTTAATCAGTGGATAATTAAATCCGTAGGAAACAAAACTATCCGTGATTAATCTTCCGATTCTATAATCGATTTGAAATACTCTTTGCAAAACAAGCGTACCAAATGATTTTAAGGAGATGCTTCCTAATACAACCAACGCGAATTTTAAAAGCTGCTTATTGATGGGACTGCTGTAGCCCGATTGATTTTTAAATACCCAAAATCTGTTGATGCTGAAATTGATAATGGCGCCAACGGTTCCGGAGATTAGAATAGAAAAGGTAAAATGCAGTTTAAAGACTTCAGTTAACAAAATCATTAAGCAATAATCGGTAATCCCGCCTAAAAATGCCGCTATTTGTGCCTGCAGAAATGTAAAAACAGATTGTTTCCTGAACATATCAGACTTGGTTTTTATCTTTTAAATCGCCCAGCTTTAAAAGATAAAAACTATCTATAATATTAATGATAAGCAATATAAAAGAAATTAAGCCAGCCAGATAGGCAATTGATCCATGAAATAAAACTTCTATAATTAAAATTAAAGCAATAATAAATCGAAGTTCGGTTGGACCGACAAAGCCGGAATCTATACTGTATTCGTTTGTAATTTTGTAGCGCAACTGACTGATAATGATAGACCAGCCGTATAGCGCGACAAAAGCAAAGGCTACTATTTCTGTACCGTTTGCAGCATAAATGTAGTAGCCAAGGCCTATGAGTACAATACCGATCCAATCGGCAATGATATCGAGTGCAAAACCATACCAGCGGCGTGGAATATTTCTATAATAGGCCAATCTTCCGTCTAAAGAATCGCCTAACCAATTTACAGCCAGTCCGATAATACCCAAAAGCAAATACCAGTCTGCGACATAAGCACCTAAAACAAAGGCTAAAAAAACGAATCCCGAACCCAGTGTACCAATTAAAGTGAGTAAGTTTGGCGAAATGAATTTAGGCACCTTTGGAAGCACAAATACAATCGTTAACTGTTCTGCTTTTTTTAAAATATTAGTTCGCTTACGGTCTGAAAATGTTCTTTCTGCAATTGCTGTATAATCTTCAACCTGTGTTTCTTTTTCCATTAGTAGCCCAATATTTGCAAGCCAGATACTATACCAATTCTAGTTTTATGATTTTTAATTTTATTCTTCGCTGCGTATTTTTAAAAAAATCGCTGGTTCTTTTTAGCTTACCTGATCTAACCAGATAACTAAATGCAATAACAAACAGCATATTACTTAACAATACCCGCAAAACGTTGATAGAAAACTGTTGGGCTGTTCTCGTTTTTAGGAGCATATTTTCCTGCTATAATTGGAATATAAATAACTCTCCTTCTGCTTTCTTCGCCACGGATAGAAGATTGTGCAACTCTGTGCCACAAACGGCCGTCGTGAACGGTTAAATCTCCAGCTTCTGGATTGATAGAAACTTCCTGTGGATCAGGGTTATTATCTAAAAAGTATTTTTTACGGAAAAGCATCTGATAAATGCTTTGTTTGTGAGTACCTGGAATGATTTTAAGACCGCCGTTTTCGGGTTTCAAAGTGCTTAAGTGAATCCCTACATTGAGCATTGGGTTTAATTTTCCACCATAAAAAATATCTCTTAAACCATCTGTATGCCAGCCCATTTTAGTAAACTTGCTTTCTGGTCCATTGATATAATGATTGAAAACCATTCCGTCTTTTTCTTCAATGCCTAATCTTGAGCCATCTCCTGCCAATGGTAATAAACTATTAAATCTTGGATCCAATAAAAGACCGCTTAAGGCTTGATGATGTTGATTGATAAAAGCAAAACGCTGTACAATTGGAGATCCGTCTAAATCTTTTCCGTATTTAATAGGAACACCATTTACTTTTTGAAGATCATTGTCTATCCATTTTTGCTCCACTTGTTTGGAAGCATCAATGATGGAGGAAACAGTTTCCGGGTTTATGAATTTTTTGAAATGAATAAAGCCAAATTCATTAAAAAAGGCAATTTGCTCATCAGTTAATTGATTAGTAAGGGTAAATGTTTTATAAGAAGATACCATGATAATATAGATTTAATAAATGAAATAATAGAGTTATAATTTTATCTGAAAGATTAACAGCAGCAACAACAACAGCAACAACACATTCGCATGTTTGCCTGCATTCGATCTTTACGAAAATTAAACTTACTTCTTTTATTAGACATACTCTATAGAATTAGTAGACATTTATACAAATGTAATATAATTTCTCATTTGAGAAAATTTTTTCTTCATTTTTTTTTAAAAAAATTAAATTTTATAGATTCCAGCCGCAGTTTTTTCGATAAAAGCCTTTGGTAATATACGGTTCGCGTAAACGGAAATGATATTGGTAAATCCCGGAATAACCTCAGATTTTTTGCTGAACATGGCTTTTACAGCCATTTTTGCCACTTCATCTGGCTGCATATTAAACTTTTCAGCCATTTTGTTTAGAGCACTTAAACCCGCTCTTGCTGCAAAACCAGTAGCAACTGGGCCGGGACTAAAACATGTTACAGAAATTGAAGTTGGAGCAAGTTCGAAACGCAGCGCGCGCGTAAACGACAAAACAAAAGCCTTTGTAGCTGAATAAACGGCCAGCGTGGGTACTGCCTGATAGGCTGCAGTACTCGATATATTTAAAATGTAGGCTTGTTTTTCTTGCGAAAGTAGGGGTACTAATAAATGTGAAAGTTCTACAACAACATTCATGTTAAGCTGCATCATGCCAAGCTGATCGCTTAAAGAAGACCGGCTAAAATCGCCCCACACGCCATAACCGGCATTGTTAACCAAAATACCCACTGGATAGTTATTCACTTTTATCCATTCGGTTACTTTTTGCGATGCACCGTTAATCGAAAGATCAATGGGTAAAACAGCCGTACTGATTCCGTATTTAATTTGAAGATCATCAGATAGTACTTTTAACTCCTCCCCGCTTCTTGCAACGAGCAATAGCGGATACCTCTGTTTGGCCAATTCAGAAGCAATAGATTTTCCAATGCCTTTGCTGGCACCGGTTATTAAAGCATACGGTTTCGTTGTTTCGCTCATTGTATTCATTTAATTATCAAATATAAAGATTAATTGTAAACCGCTGCATCTCAAATTACTGCTAAGAGAAACACAACAATAAACAGTAATGTTGTTATGCATTTTTTTACAATGCAAATCTTGAAATAAATTCATTATTATTGCAATGTATACTAAATTAGTAGAATATAAAACTTATGACGGCAAAAGTTCTAGGAAAATTATCTATCACTTCTGTGTTACTGTTTGTTTCTTTATACCAATCATTGGCACAACAGAACGACAGCTTATCTAAACACTTCTTTGTGAATGTAGAACTAAGACCAAGAGCTGAATTTACTTCCAACTATATATTACCGCCGAACGACTCCATTGATCCTTATTTTTATATTACACAGCGAAACAGAATTTCTATTCAATACGAAAGCGAAAAATGGCTTATAAAATCAGATTTGCAGGAAATCCATCTTTGGGATCAGGATAACAAAGCATCCAAAATTGGAAGTATTAATTTTTATCAATTATTTTTAGAGACGAAATTCAAAGCAGTAAATATCCGTTTAGGAAGACAAAGTATCCTACTCGACAACGGTAGACTTTTTTCTGATGCTCCATGGGCACAGCAAGGAAGGGCGCATGAAGGAATACGCATCATGAAATATTCCAAACACTTTTCCAATGATTTCTTCTTTTTATTTACACGAAATTATGGCAATGAGTTTGACGCGGCTTATTCACCGGTTGCATCCAATCGATACAAATACCTGTTAATGAATTATTTCAGTTATACATCTGGTAATAACTTTTCTTTTAATGCTATGAATATTGTTGATTTTTTAAAGGATGCAAAATCGGGGGAAATGCATACACGGGCAACTTCTGGAGGAAGAATTGAATTTAAAAAAAACCGATGGTATTATACGCTCAACTCTTATTTACAGTTTGGCAATAATCCTAAAGGTCAAAAGTTGTTTGCCTATTATTTTCAGCCGGAAATTAAATTGTCTCTTCAAAAATCCAGCTGGCGTTTAGGTGCCGAAATAATCAGCGGGAGCAGTTCTCAATTATCCCAAACAAGCTCTGGAGATTTTGACGTTTTGTATGGCGTAACCTGGAAATTTAACGGAAATATGAATGTATTTACCCGCTTCCCTGCTGATGTTGGCGGAAAAGGTTTAATAAACCCTTATCTCTTTGCGGCAATTCCATTGAATACCAAATTATCGCTTCGTTCCGATTTTCATCTCTTCTATACACAATATCACTTACTCAATAATTCAGGTCAGGAAGTGAAAAAATTCCTTGGCTTCGAAAATGATCTTTCCTTAAAATATGTTCCCGTAAAGGAATTAGAAATCAATTGTGCTTTTTCTTTCTATCAGTCTTCAAGCACAATGCAATATCTTCCTAAAATACAAGATGAAAACAAATTTGCGTTTTGGAGTTATCTAATGGTTTCGTATTCATTTAATGCTGTCAATTTGAAGCGCTACAAAAACTAGTATTTCATTTTATTAATTATCAATGTTTCCTCAAACTTGCTGAGAGCAGGGAAATTTTTCCTTAAAAAAAAGTTATAATTGGTCTCTTCTTACTTAAATGAATATTTTTTCATTTAACTTTACTATATGAGACCACTAGATCCTTTCAAAAGAGACAAAATCCTAAATGCTGTATACATACTTACAGGCCGACAGGGATTGGCAAGCGTTACGATTGCAGGCATAAGTAAAACGGCTGCAATTGCCACCGGAACCTTGTATATCTACTTTAAAAACAAAGAAGAAGTTGTCCAATTGGCCTATGCCGCCGTAGAGGATAAAATGACACAGGCAATGTACCGCGACTTTGATATAAATATCCCTATAAAGCAGTCACTTAAGAAGATTTACATCAACATGCTGGACTACAGGCTAAAAAATTACGACGAAACTGTATTTATCGACCAGTATCAACAGTCTGCCTACATACAGCTAAATTTCTCTAAACAACTGGAAGAGTACGAAAAACAGAACAAACCATTGTACGATCTTTTAGAAAAAGGAAAGCGGGAAGGAATCATAAAGGAAGTAGAATCCATTATACTCATCAGCTTTTTTGATGGTGCAGTACGCTCCTGCTCTACAGGCATCATTCAAAAACTATTTCCATTAAACCAACAGCTCATTGATGATTACTTTGATATGATCTGGAGAGGAATGAGCTGATCAATCCCACTTTAAATGAATAATTTTTCAATTAACGAATTTTAATACTAAATATCATGAGCATTTTTAAAGACAAAACAATTATAATTACCGGAGCCGCTATGGGTCTTGGACTTGCAGCAAGTAAAGCTGTAGCACAAAAAGAAGCTAACTTATCTATTGTAGATTACAATGCCGAAGCACTAGAAAAAGCTAAAGCAGATATCCTGTCGGTTGCGCCAAATGCAAAAATCATCACTATAGTGGCTGATGTTTCAGATGAGCAGGCAGTCAAAAATTATGTAGACCAGACAGTAAAGGAATTTGGCCGTATAGACGGATTCTACAACAATGCTGGTATCGAAGGAAAACAGGCGCCATTAGTAGATTACGACATCAATGTATTTAAGAAAGTAATAGACATTAACCTTATGGGAGTGTACTATGGTCTAAAATATGTTATACCTGTAATGCAGCAACAAGGTGGAGGGAAAATTGTAAACGTGGCTTCTGTAGGCGGGATCAGAGGGGTTATAAATCAGATGCCGTATGTGGCAAGTAAACATGCCGTTTCGGGTATGACCAAAAATGCGGCAATTGAGTACGGTAAAGACGGAATATACACTAATGCAATCGCACCAGGGGCTATCCTGACGCCAATGGTGGCAGAAGCTTTTAAACAGTTAAATCCTGCCGACCCAAAAGCAGCCGAAACAACATACGCACAAAGAAATCCGACAAGAAAATTAGGTAAACCTGAAGATGTGGGCAACCTTGTAGCCTTCCTTCTTAGCGATGAATGTCAGTATGTAAATGGGCAGACCATTGCAATTGATGGTGGAGAATCAAACCTATACGGTAATTCATAAATCAAAAGAGTTTTTTTACAAACGGATTATGGCATAAGCTGTAATCCGTTTTTTTTATGCGCGGTCGCGCGGATTTGCAATCTGTGCCCGCAAAGTATATTTTTTTACTATATACTTTCATCCGTTTTTTATTAATTAGGAACGGGCAAGGAAAGAATTTCCGCGTTATCGTTGTGTATATTTTATTCTATAACACAAGCGGTCTGATTCTGATTCTTGATTTTCTCCACTCCCCTTTCTCTCATCAGTTCTGCTGCATCGAGCATTTTGACTAAATGAACATAAGGCGTTGTCAAATCAAGGTCAATATCTGCAACACAAGGAGACAATGACAGCTCCAGGATCTGATAGAGAAATAATTCAAATTCTTCAAGAGTTTTTACTTCAAACGCTTTTTCAAATACCATAAATGGATTATCGTATTCCTCCTTCGTCAGAGAAGAAAGATGAAAAACCTTTTCAGAGCGCAAAGACTTTTTTATCTTCCATTTTTTACTTTTCTTTTTGAGGCAGTAACAGACTTTAAGAAAAGATTTGACAACAGAATACAAAATAAAAATATCAGAGGGATTCTCATTTTTGTAGACTTCTTTTTTATAGCAGTACATTGCCACCCCGCTTAAACTTTGTTTATAATAATCCAGATGTGCAAAGTCAAAAAAAGCATTAATTGCCTTAAATGGATTTCCTGCCGTATATCCTGCCCAAAAGCTGGTTTCAAAGGATATTTTATTCTTTTTCATAGTCAATAGATTTAAAAACTTGTACGAAATTACGCTCTTTTAAAAAACTAATCTATTCGAAAAGCGGATATAATATCTACGGTATATTCAATGGCCAATTGCACTGTATTATTTCATATTACATCGGCATTATAGCAGAAAAATATTGGAATAGAACATAAATAGAATTGGTATAATATCTGACAAAAAGAACAATCTTTTATGGGATATTTTTCTATCTTTGAAACTCAGGATTAGCCGAAATGGCTTTATCTTTGAGCCTTTAGAAAATTGCTATTGATTATGGAACAGAAAATACATCAGGGAAGAAACGTAAAACGTTTTAGAGAAATGCTTAACATCAAGCAGGAAGCTTTGGCTTATGATCTGGGCGAAGACTGGAACCAAAAGAAAATTTCTATGCTGGAGCAGAAAGATGTAATTGAAGAAAATTTGCTGAAACAAATTTCAGCGGTATTGAAAATTCCTGTGGAAGCTTTTCAGAATTTTGATGAAGAGCAGGCGATAAATATTATTTCGAATACTTTTGATAATTGTCAACAACCTGCATCTGTATTTTACAATTCAACAGTTAATCACATTGATCAATTAATTAAACTACACGAAGAGAAAATTGCTTTATATGAAAGGATGTTGAAAGAGAAAGATGAAATGATGGTAAAGCTTGAAAAATTGATTAATAAATAGTTAATCTATAAATTATAAAAAGAGACTTTTGAGTCTCTTTTTCTTTATAGCACCTGCTGGCGCGAGCGTCTCGCTCGTGAACACAAAGCATAGAATTTCCATAAATTTAATAAAATATTAATGAAAGATCTTATCCCCAAATATATTTAGATTGCGTTCACGAGCGAGACGCTCGCGCCAGCGAGGGGTCAGTTGATTTTGAATTTCTTGAATGGAAAGGGATTTCCCAAAGTCTTTAGCAAGAATTTTTAGAATATTATCTAAGTATTTTACAGGTTTATTATTCATGTTTTCTTTTTTTTGGTCTCTCAATACTAACATTCTCGCGTTACAAACAGTTTGGAATTAAATTAATGCCTATTCTGGTATTTGTCAAATCATCGCAAATACTAAAACCAACTTTTCATTAATCCAATTGCTCAAATCCGTTGCAGTAGCTGTTATTGGTTTTGTCTATTAAGCAGCACTATCGTTCTGTAATTCTAATATTTTCTCCTTGTTAAATTCCCAAATTTTACAACTTAAAAGAATTTTTCCATCTTTTTCCCAAAATTTTACATCCTTAAAATTTTTAGGCATTTTTTCTGATTTAGTATGAGTAAATATCATATCAATAAATAAAGGGACATAATTAATTCTATTTACCATCACATTCTCCTTAATTCTATGGATATATCCAAGATTAATTAAAGTATTAAGAATATCCTCATTTTCTTTAAAAGAAATATAAGGATATAAAATTACATTTGTTTGCAATCCATGAACAACCTCCTCTTCAATTATACTATATAATTTTCTAATTTGATCATCTGGTAAATATGCTTCTTCAGCAATAAGACCATCTTTACTTTTCTTAATCTCACGTATTACTTGAGATAATACCATCTTATGTATTTTATTCTTATTCTCAGCTTTTGAATACTTTACCATATGACTAAAGACATCTAGAAAATAACGCGGTAAAGCTCCCGAAGCTCTAATGCAATCATTAATTACAACTGTATCATTAAATAATTTATTAATTCGAATTGTTGTAAAATCAAGCTTTGGATCTATACTGCATAAAATTTTAAAAAGTAAATCTTTATTTGATTCTAATTCGCAAAATTCTCGATCAAGATTTATTGTACTAAAATCATCTTTATGGGATAAAATTTTATTATGGTCTTCATTCAGTTTAAATCTATTTGGTACTAAACAGGCTTTATACGAAAATGCCATGTCACTAGTCTCTTTATTTAAATCATGTAAATATTGAAATATGAATGGTTGATTATCAATGGGAATTTGATAAAAATCATCAAGAATTAAAAAAACAGGTCTTTTTTCTTTTTTATAAAATGATTCAAGACAATTTATAATATCTTGTTTTAGTTCATCCAAAGCTTCTATCTTAGAATATTTACCACTATATTCGAAATTATTTTCGCTACTTGATTCATTTTGACTTATAATTGAAAAAGAAGCTTCTACTGAGGAAGCAGCCTTTATTAAATCGAGATATTTAGAATCTGCCCCAATAGAAACTAAGGATTTAAAAGATTTGTCGCTCTGTAGTTTCTTTTTGTTGGATTTGTTGATTAAAATAGTTGCCTCATTTGGAGTTTCTTTTATAATATTTAAACGATTTATGATTGAAGAAATTTGATTATAAAGTTTATCATTTTCAACTATATTATTATTCCAAATCGCTTTACTAATAAGACCATAATAAAGAGATTTTAGTCTGTAATATTTTACTTTTGTTTTTCTAATCAAATATGGTTCCCAGTCTTTGTCAAGCTCTAATGTTTTTTTTAAATCCTTAAATAAATATGTGAGAACTTCAATTAAAGGTAAATCAGATCCTTGCCGTTGTTTTCCCTGCATGTCTACAACTGTAACTAATCCATTTGCTTTTCTAATTTCCTCAATCACTTTAATCAATAGAGAAGTTTTTCCAGAACCTCTTCTACCGACAATTAGATGATTTACTGGATTTTTAAGAGTTTTGACATGGTTAAGAGGATCAATATAATTAATTTGATTATTTATATCTTTGATCTTTCTTCTTTTTATAACCTCTATTTTGTCAAGTAATTGATCTACTTCTGGAAAGGATAAATTAAAATTTTCGTAGTCTTTTATTTTAGGTTTATAAACCTTTGTCGTTTTATCTTTCATTTAGTGATATTTTGATTTTCTCTTCATTTTTTCACAATAAAGCTAATAGCAATATATACATTTATGAGATTTTTTTTAACAAAATAAAAATTAACTTATTAAGATAATAGTTAACATATTTTTCATAACTTCTAAAAGATAGTTACTAACCCCGATCCCCCGCTGGCGCGAGCGTCTCGCTCGTGAACGTTTTAATTCAGAAATACGTTTACGATAATTATCTATAGAAATAATTTAAATTAATTTTTTGCATTGACCGCACGAGCGAGACGCTCGCGCCAGCGGGGAACGGGGTTTATTTTAGTTGTCCTTCTTAAAAAACCTTATAAAAAACAAAGGAAATCGCTATCTAGACTCTTTTAAAGTATAACTATTCTTTTTTTAATTTTACGTTCTATTTCAGGTAAAACTTTATCATTTAAAAGATTATTCATGCTTTCATCAAAATTCGGAAAATTTGGAGGGCTAAGTATATTTTTCTTTTTTACATTGCTGATATTCCCAACATTAAAATCTGAAACTACTTCATTCGTTTCTAAATTTATTAAATCATTATTCAAAAATATATTTGTTCTTTTATCTCCATTAAAAGCTCCCGCATTTTCAAATTCTATTCCAAAATACCCATTAACAATAAGTAAATAGTCCAAATTGTATTTCTCTTTTGTTTTTTTTAAATCATCGTTTACAAATTCTCTTTTTGTCCAAACGAACATTGGGTTATTTGCTTTACTAATGGTATCTTTTATTTGAATAATTTCAACATTTAATGAAGCTAAATTTTTTAAATAGCCATTAATTAATCTTTCAGTCGGGTTTCCTTTTCCTGTTTCTAAAAATTTATAAGCACCATTAAACATATCCTTTTTGTCTACGTTTGATATTTCAACCGTATTAGACATTACTTGTCTGGTTATTCTGTATGGACCATTAATATTAAAAATTACACCTAGTTTTTTCTTTTCAGGATTTTGCGAATAGCTAAAATTAAAAAGTACAGCTATACATACAATAAGAAAGATATTTCTTTGCTTCATTTTTTTATTTAATTAAGTTTTAATTGGGACACTAATAATTTAGGAAAACTTATTTCTCTTTCCCTTTAAAAACTTTATAAAACACAAAAAGAATCCCGATCCAAATAGGAATCAATTCTACGGATACCTTCATATTCGTCATCCACATGATGGATAAAATGCCCAATAAAAAAGCGAAACAGATATAATTGCTTACAGGATAAAATATAGAAGCAAACTTTGTTTTGGTGTTTTCTCTGTCTTTTGCACGTCTAAATTGAAGGTGCGTATACGAAATCATGACCCAGTTAATCACCAGACAAGAAACGACTAAAGACATTAAAATACTAAAAGCTTCTTCTGGCATTACTTTATTGATTAAAATACAGATTGCAGCAAAACAAGAAGAAATTAAAATAGCATTAACGGGTACCGAATGTTTGTTGAGTTTCTTTAAAAACTTTGGCGCACTGCCTTGATCTGCTAAACCAAATAACATTCGTGAGTTGCTGTAAACACTGCTGTTGTAAACTGACAAAGCAGCGGTTAATACAATTAGATTCAATACATTGGCGATAAGACTTGTAAAAAATATTTTGCTGCCAAAGAACTCAAATTCCATTCCGTTAAGATTTTGAAAAACCATCACAAACGGACTGCTGTCTGTCGTAATCTGTCTCCAAGGCGACAAAGCAAATAAAATAACCAACGCACCGACATAAAATATAAGAATTCTATAAATAACCTGATTGGTTGCTTTTGGAATGTTTTTCTCTGGATTTTCGGCCTCAGCAGCAGTAATTCCAATAAGTTCTAAACCGCCAAAAGAGAACATAATCAGCGCCATTGCGGTTAATAAACCCTGAAAATCACCGTTTGCCGTTTTTTCGAAGAAACCTTTTGGAAAGAAACCTCCATCGTTATACAAATTATGAATCGTGGCGTTTGCTCCGCCTGTACCGCTTATCAGCAAATAAGTTCCGAAAAGGATCATGGCAATAATCGCGACCACTTTTATAATTGAAAACCAAAATTCTGTTTCTCCGTACACTTTTACAGAGGCAAAATTCAAAGCATTAATAACCAGAAAGAAAAACAAACTGGATGCCCACAACGGAATTTCGGGCCACCAAAACTGTACATAAACTCCAATGGCTGTAAGTTCGGCCATACTAACTAGAATATATAAAATCCAATAATTCCAACCTGATGCAAAACCTGCAAAAGAACCGCAATATTTATAAGCAAAATAGCTAAAACTTCCCGATACAGGTTCTTCTACAACCATTTCGCCAAGCTGTCTCATAATAAAGAAAGCGATAATTCCGGCAATGGCATATCCTAAAATAACAGACGGCCCTGCTAATACGGCAGCCGGGCCAATGCCGAGGAAAAGACCTGTTCCTATAGAGCCGCCTAAGGCTATTAACTGAATGTGTCGGTTAGTAAGCCCGCGTTTAAGCTGATTTTCTGCTGCAGTATCATGATTTTTTTCCACAGATTAGTTTTTTAGGAGTTAAATGTATTTGGAAATGTACAGACAGCGAAGATAAGTTAAAAAAGGAATCGTACAAAGCTTCGTTTTATTGTATCTGTCAAAATCAAATATAAAATTTTAAGTTTTACAAGTTAATCTGCCGGCTTCTTTTCTGGGATTGACAATATCGTTGCAAAAAAACAAGTCCACACCCGAGCAGGCATGGACTTGTTTTTACTTATTCAAAAATTAATTTACAGCATTGCGTTTGCCATTTTATTACCTTCCTCCGCCGGTACTTCCTCCTATTTTAGTCACCATAGAGGTTAATGTAAAACTTGAAGATAGTACAGGATCACTAAAGGTTCCGCCTAAGTATAATCCATTAAATTCTGAAGCATTGGCAACACTAGAAACCGTAACCAGTTTATAAGTTTTACCCGAGCTGAATTTACTGCCTGATAATAGCAAAGTTGTAAAACTTGCAGGAGATTTGAAGGTCATTACTTCTGAGTTATCAGGATCTAATACACTGTATATAATTCCCGCATTTCCACTGCCCAAAATAGCAGAAGCCTGAGTCGATACGCTGGCAGTTGGTGAACTGGTTGCTCCTCCTGCACCAACTAAAAGTCCGCCTGTGATCTTAAAGGTATTATTATCGCAATCAAAACCTTCTTCTGGGCTTTTGGCTCCTATAGCAAAGATTTTACCGCCCGTTACAGTAAGTGTGCCATTAGAATCAATTCCGTCATTTGTGGTACTATACGAGGTAATGGTTCCATCATTAATATAAATTGCTTTACCAGCGTTTATTCCATCATCAACAGCCTTAATATTAATAGTTCCGCCATTTATGGTAAGGGTGCTTTTACTCTCTATTCCCTCTCCTCCTGTACCGGTAGTTGTGATAGAAATCGTTCCTCCATTGATTACCACATACGGATCTATGGTAGTATCGGTATCATACGAAGCCGTTATTCCGTCATCTGCTGCAGTAATTGTAATGGTTCCCGCGTTGATCACAATGGGTCCTTCTTCAGCTTCGATCCCGTCGCTCGAGGCATTGATGTTCAGAGTACCGCCATCGATATAAACTCCGTCATTGGTATGAATACCGTCTGAAGCAGCTTTGGTGATCGTAATCGTACCGCTTTGTACACGCACATAATCATCTGCAGCAATAGCATGTTTATTGTTCCCTGTAATATTAAGAATGCCTGTACCTGAAAAAATAAGCTGTCCTTCGCTAAAAAAAGTTCCCTTTTGGTCTTCTGTAGAAGTGGTATAAGTAACTCCGTCCTCTAAAGTGTTTGTTCCGTTCAAGACAATAAAAGCACGCTTACCAGACTGAATGTTAATCGCCGGCCCATCGCTGTTTCTAATTGATACGCCATTTAGAGTTAGTTTGTATTTTTTATCACTGTAGATTTTCAGCATTCCGTCTGTTGTCGAACCAGTAATTTCGTAAGCTATTTCGGCAGCAGTAGAAGTTACTGTAACATCTGCGCCAGAAGTGGTAACGGTTACTCCAGTTACTCCGTTTTCGACTGTTGCAGTGGTACCGTTAAATGTAATTTTAACTGTAGAAGTAAAAGTAGAATTGGCCAATATATCATCTGCATTCGCTCCAGTCTCTGACGATCCTTCGGCAGTTCCCTTTGCTGTCGCTGCGCTAATTGTTACCGAATCAGCTGTAACGATGGTTTCGTCCTCGCTATCACTGTCTTTTGAACACGAAACAATCGCAATGCCTAAAAGCAGGCAGGAATAGAAATATCTTTTTGTTTTCATACTATTGGGTATTTAGAAAAGCTGTACTTCTGCATTTAGAATATAACTAATTAATAAACAGAGAGTAAACTAATACAATTGTAACTGCAATACTATGTATATTTTGAAAATCCGAAAAATAAACTAGACCAGCACGCCTTATTTTGTCGTGAAAGAAATGATTTTCTCTACGAATGGTTATTGAAAATTCTGTTTAATAGTATTGAAACGGTATGCTATTTTTCTTATTGGAGAAAGATTAACTCTACATATTCCTAAAAAAAAACCTTGATTGAAAATACAATCAAGGTTTATAGGACGTTAGTAACTCTAAAATACTATTTTACATCCCAGAAAATTTTGGTACTCAAATTATCATTTGCTTTTACAGCATTGTAATTATCAGGATTATAAACACTTTCTGAATTTGGATAAGTCCAGCGTGTAGGAGGCGTTTTTCTAATACTGCTTGTTTCGTCTTCCATAAAGAATAAAACCGGAAGTTTAAGCCTTCTCTGCTCTGCCCAAGATTCATCTGCCTGCATAACATTGTAGTGAATGTATTTTTGAAACGCAATTAATTCTAATTGAGCTGCTGCAGTTGTAGCTCCTGCAAAATTGATAGCCGTAATATAAGCTTCAATCTCTGCTGCTGTTGGTTCTGTTGTTGGTTTCCAAGTTAATACATCTGCTTTATCTCCCAATCTTACATAATATTCAACTGATTGTCTGATTGCTTTTTCGAAATGCGTTTTTGCTGTAGCAGCATTCCCATTTCTGGTATAATATTCTGCTAATAGTAAGTTTACTTCTGCTGCATTTATCAATGTTCCTGGAAGCCATTTATTTCTGCTGATTACAGATCTGTTGTAGATCGCAATTTTTCCATCAGCGATCAATTGCTGCTGCGCTCCTGATGTTAACGACGGATCAAGCCCTACAAAATCTGTTGAACTGACTCCTTTTTCAAACAGCCATGTTTTACGCGGATCGTTATTAGCATTCATATGATCAATCATTGGTTTTGGAGCAATGTTATTATTCGCACCTTCTAAAGCATCAATAAAGCCAGCAGTATCCAAATCCGTATCCAATGTGTAAACTCTAAATGCTATGTTTTCTGCATTTTCATCTACAATTTTTGCCTCTGCAATGATTTCTGCTATTTCAGAATTTGCTCTTGAGGCTAAAGCAGGAACAGCAGAAACTCTATTTAATAATTTCAATCGCAGCGAGTTGCAATAGTTTTTCCAGCTTACTAAATCTCCTTTGTTAATTAAATCCTGATTTTTGAATTCAACGTCTAATTTAGCAGATAAAGTAATGGTGTTCAACTCTGCAGAAAAAGCTTTTAATTGATCCAGCATCATTATATAAAGATCTGTTTGTTTGTCGTATTTAGCCGATGCTGCAGCATAATTACCGCCTGTCAAACTAATTTTACCTGCGTCGTAAAAAGGAATATCTCCAAAATTATCAATCATTTTTGAAGTGTGGTCGTATAAATAAATCGTTGCAGTAAGCATGTAGATTCTGTTTTCTGTCTGATCTGCAGGAGACAAAGCAGCCATTACATTTTCTAACTCTCTGTATTGGGTAATAAATTTATAATATCTATTCCATCTATCGTTTACTGCTGGTCCCGGAATATAACGCCCTGTTGAATTGACAAATCCATGGCCTTGCGTATAACTAAGAGAGGTTGATCTTATTACAGTATAATAATTCCAATATGACGGAATTACGTCTTCAAAATTAATCTTCATAAATCCAGCAAACTGCTTAGGCATATTGGTAGTCACTACTGTTTCTGGATCTCTATAGGCATCTGCAAAATCATCCTCTGAACAAGAGCCCAAAAATAGAGCCGCTGCTGCTAATGATGTATATATTAATTTTCTCATGTTGTCTATTTTTAAATTATAATTTATCAAATTAGAAAGATGCTCTCAGCATTACACCATAACTTCTAGTTGATGGCGCTAATCCAGCATTGTTTACGTTTTCAGACCATCTTGATCCCGATGTAGTTGCTTCAGAATCCATATCTTTAATTGTTCTGTAGAGATAAAATAAATTACGCCCAAAAACAGAAAAAGTCAATTTAGTTGCGCCAATTTTACTAGCGTATGAAGACGGCACATTAAACGCAAGAGAAACTTCTCTCAATTTAACATAGTTATTTTTTTGAATGTACAATTCGTAACGTGAGCTGCTGTATTGCGGGCCTCCCCAGTTGTAAGTCATATTATAATATCCTGCCTGAGAGATCACATTTGTATTTGGTGTACCGTCTGGAGCTAAACCATCCATCAGCATACCATCGCGGTATAATGTCTGCCCGCCAGGTCCTGTTGTAGCGCTGTTAGGAACCTGAACTCCTTTACCGCCATCCATATAATAGGTTAAACCGCCGCGATCATTAGTACTATAATTTAGTGACTCTTCCGTTAATCCTCTTGATGTCATCCAGCTAACTCCAGTAGGCATCAAATAACCTCCATAAGAATAATCGATATTTACATCTAATGTTACGCTTTTATAGGTAAATGAGTTTATTAAACCTCCCACACCTTTTGGTGTAGCTGTTCCGTATTTTTCCCATTTATCGCCATCAATCATATAATAACCGTCAGAATCTACCAATTTATTGCCATTTGCATCTGTTTTAACAGGGTGTGCATAAATTCCTCCCATTGGCTGCCCTACAACAGATTTTAATTGAGCCGCAGATCCATCATAATCTTGATGTAATAATTCAGTGGCACCATTCGCTAATTTTAAAACTTTGTTTTCGTTTTTAGCCCAATTTAAGGTCACGTCCCATGAAAATGTTTCTGTTCTAAAAGGAGATCCTGTCAAAGCCACTTCAAATCCTTTATTGCTTAACTCTCCAACATTAGCTAATATTTTACTTGCTCCCGTAGTTGGTGCAAGAGTTAAATCAAGAATTTGATCTTTAATTTTAGCATTGTAATAAGAGAAATCTAATCCTAATCTTCTATTAAAAAATTTAGTTTCAAAACCAAGTTCATACTCATTTTTCATTTCAGGTTTTATACCCTCATTTCCATATTGATCTTGAGAATTTGTAATTAAAACTGGACTTAATGTTCCCTGAGTTCCCAAAGTATTTTGAACAAATGCAACGTTAGCTCTGTAACGATCTGGATAATTCCCCACGATACCCCATGAACCTCGCATTTTTGCATAACTAATAAACTCTGGCAGCTTCACCGCATCAGACAATACAAAACTTGTATTTACAGATGGGTAAGTAAAGGCATTATTGTTTGGATTCATTGTAGAAGTACGGTCTCTTCTAATAGTTCCTTCAATAAATAAATAGTTTTTGAAGCTCCCGCTCAATGTTCCAAAAACAGCATCTTTAATCATTTTGTATCTGGTAGAATTACTTGTCGCAATACCTATAGACGACTTCATATCGTACCATCCTTCAACACTTAAACCTCGATTTGTAGAACGCGTCAAAGTATTAGCCGTTTCCTGTGTACCAGAATAACCAACAACAGCATTAACGCCAAAAGAATCATTTATTTTTTTATTGTAAGTCAATAATAAATCACCATACAAAATATTATAGTCATTAGATTCCATCATAAAAGATCCCGAAACATCTCCGTCTCCGCCAAATTGGTAAACCAAAGGAATTTCTACCGGATTTTTATTTTCTATATTAACGGAAGTTAAATCTGTCGAAATACGACCTCGCAAGGCTAAATCGCTGGTAATCGAAAGAGTTTCTGTAACACTTGCAATCAAACGGTTGGTAATCTCATCCTGTTGTTTCGCATTGGTGTTCCAAAAATAATCACCAATATCCGTTTTGAAACCATTACGGATAATGTTTTCATTTGGAGTTAAGCTTACTCCCTGCAGCCCTGTAACGAATTTATATCCTAAACTAGTTTTGTATTTTTCTTTGTACCAGTCCCCGTTATCAAATGGACTCAACATTCCGGTAAAGTTATTTACCAGACGATCCATTGCTAAGCTGCGATTATGCACTTTCTGATTCATGTAACTCACAATAACATCTGTTTTTAATTTACCCGTTTTAAATGAGGTATTCAAATTAAAAGTATTCTTTTTGTTATTGTTGCCCATACTTAATCCTTCAGATTCAATATGTGTATAAGAAAAACGAATATTGCTGTTTTCAGTATTATTGGTAAGCGCGATGTTCGTTGTGGCATCCCAAGCATTTTGGAATAAATTTTTATATCCATCTCTTTGAGGACTATACGGACGAACTACTCCATCCCACGACATCACTGGCTGTCCGTCAAACCATGGCCCAAAATTGTTTGTACTCGCAGAAACCCCTCTGGTCTCACGTATTCCGTCTCCATCTGTATCATAACGTTCAAAACCGTCTGGTGCTAAATATCCGGTCGAATAATTGGCATTGGTCCAGCCTGGACCTCTTTCATACTGAAATCTTGGCATATATGCGATTTGATTACCCGAATAACTCGTACTGAAGTCAACACCTAATCCTTTTTTCCCTCTGCCCGATTTAGAAGTAATCAAAACTACTCCATTTACGGCTTCAGAGCCGTATAATGCTGCGGCTGAAGCTCCTTTTAAAATCGAAATATTTTCAATATCTTCAGGATTAATATCAGCAAGTCCATTACTTTTTACACGAGGTGCATTCCAATAATCATTGTTTTTAATCTCATTATCACGAATAGGCACACCATCTAGAATAATAAGCGGCTGGTTTCTACCAGTAATCGAATTTATTCCACGAATCTGAATATTAATTGCTCCTGCCCCTCCTGGAGTCGAAGAAATACGCACACCAGGTGCTTTACCATATAAAGAATTGGCAATTGTCGGTGAAGCTGTTTTTGTTATCGCATCCGATTTTATAATACTTGTGGCATAACCAATCGATTTATTTTTTTTAGTCTGTCCTAATGCCGTAACCGTAAGCCCTTCTAGCTCATTGGTGTCTGTCCCTAATTTTATTTCGATTCCTTGTTTCGCTTTTAATTCTACAGTCTTAAAACCAATTGCGCTGATGATTAAGGTCGCTCCGGGTTGTACTGCTATTTTAAAAACTCCATTTTCGTCTGTGGTAACTTCTTGCTTTGTTCCTTTTTCTTTAACATTCACATACGGCACAGGAATACCGGCATTATCTGTAATTACACCCGAAATAGCATTGTTTTGAGCATGTGTTTCTTGAAAGCACAGTACCGCTAGAAAAACTAACAGTACTTCGTATAACAATTTTTTCATATTAATTTGGTTTGATTGGAATTGGTTGTTTGGTCATTAACTTTTAGAAATTCTTCTGCTCCACAGAAGAATAGTCTGCAATTTCAAATTACTTTTCCTCCATTAGAAATTGTAATCATCTGATGCTGTGTCTCTAATTCTCTAATTTTTTTTCATAAGCAGTTGTTTTTATTGGTGGTTAATACGTTAAAAATTGGCATGTAAAAGGGTGCTAAATCGATTTAATAAATCGATTTAGTAATTGCATTAAAAAAAACTTATTTAAACAGATTCTCTAATAATAAGGCGTCCTTTCTTCTTTTCCCGGACGGCCTTAAAGTCATCAATGCTGACCATCTGTTCCATTAATAATCCAACCGCCGTTTTTCCAATCTCTTCTATGGGCTGCGCTAAAACGGTTATTGGAGGCGAATGAAGCCTAAAACTATCGTGATCATCAAAGCTGATTACTGCCTTATCAGTCGGAATTTTAAGCCCGAGATTCCTAAAAGACTGCAGACCGGCGAGCAGTAAATAATTGGCTCCAAAGAGAACCGCTTCGATTTCTGGTTTATGTATTAAAAATGTACTGATTGTCTCAATACGATTTGCTTCGCTTAAATGATAATCCATGTCAAGAATTCTGGATTCATCATAAAAACCAGCGGTCTGTAATGCTTTACTATACCCCTGCTTTCTTAAATTCATTTGAATTAACTGCGAATAATTGGTTATAAAAGCAATTTTGGTAAATCCATTTTCTAACAAGTATTCCACTGCTGCCTGAGCTCCTTCATAATTATCCAAAACAACGTGACTCACTTCTTGATCTTCAAAATAACTGTCGGCCAGAACGACAGGGCATTTTAATGCTGCTAAATGATCTATTACATCTCTCATCTTCTCGGTAGGAGTTACAATAAATCCATCTACATTAGCCTGCAGTAAGCTTTGCACAAGATCTTCTGCACGTTGGTCGTCACCTTCGGTACTGCAATAAAAAACTCTGTATTTTAATGCTGCAGCCTCTCTTTCGATAATTCTTGCCAAATCTGAAAAAAAAGGATTCGAAATATCTTCAACAATAAGCCCTATAGATCTTGTTTTGCCGGTACGCAGACTGCTGGCAATCATATTGGGCTTAAACTTCATTTCTTCACTTACTTTAATAACTTTTTCTATTACTTCTCGGCTGATTCCTTTGCTCTCTCCTTTTTTGTTAAGAACAAACGAAACAGTAGTAACAGAAACATCTGCGGCTTTTGCGATATCCTTTATAGTTATCCTTTTCACAAATTGTTAATTTTATATTAAAATCAAGTAAATTTTGTTAAACAAATATATATATTAAATCGATTTACAAAAACGATTTAATAAAATTTCATCTACAAAAAATATTCATTTTTAACTTTAAAATTCAATATTTATCTCTTAAACCTTATAATTACTGACATTAATTCATTTTAAGAAGAAGAAAAATTTTCATAAAAAAAGCATAAATTAACATTTTTAAGACTCTAAAATATTTTAACAAAACCCAGTAAAAACGAGTGTATTTCAGCACAAATTTTGACATTAAGCAGATGTAAAATGTTGTTCATGGTTTTAAAATTGTTATTCATCTAAAACTCATCAACTCCAATAAAAAAAGTCGTTAATTTATGTTTTTGAACTACTTTTCAGTCTAATTTCAAACTTTTACAAAAAAAATATGGTGACTCGTCGAAAATTTTTAAAAAATGCCGGCATTTTTTCCGCCGGATTATTAGCAGTCCAAAATGATGTTTTTGGATTTAATTCTAATCTTTTTGAGTTTCCTTTAAAAGATTTCATTTCAAAAAGACCTCCGATTACAGAAAGAAAATTTACGAGTAAAGCGGTTGAGGATACAATTATAAAAGTAAAAAAACAGATCGCAAACCCGGAGCTGGCATGGCTTTTTGAGAACTGTTTTCCAAATACGCTTGATACTACTGTAGAATTTGAAATTATAGACGGTAAGCCAGACACTTACGTAATTACAGGCGATATAGATGCAATGTGGCTGCGCGACAGTACAGCACAGATCTGGCCTTACATCTCTCTTGTAAAAAAAGATCCGAAACTGGCAGAATTAATTAAAGGCGTTATTAATCGTCAGACAAAATGCATACTGCTGGATCCTTATGCTAATGCATTTTATAAAGATTTTACTAAAGTTAGTGAATGGAAAAATGATATAACGGCAATGAAACCCGGAATTCATGAGAGAAAATGGGAAATTGACAGCTTATGTTATCCTGTACGACTAGCCCACGGATATTGGAAAGAAACCGGCGATATCAGCATGTTTGACCATAAATGGAAAGAAGCCATGAAGCTGATTCTGAAAACTTTTAAAGAACAACAGCGAATGGATGGAAAAGGCGGCCCTTACAGCTTTATGCGCGAGACCGCATGGGCTACAGACGGAGTACCGCTGAACGGTTATGGTTATCCGGTAAAACCCTGCGGACTGATTGTCTCTACTTTTAGACCAAGCGACGATTCGACTTTGTTTGGTTATTTGATACCAAGCAACATGTTTGCAATCGAAATTCTGGGTTATATGGTGGAGCTCTTTTCCAGCAAAGCTTTAAGAGATGATGCATTGGCTGCCGAAGCCAACGAACTGCAGCAACAGGTACAAAAAGGTTTAAATGAAAATGGAATCATAGAGCATCCAAAATTTGGAAAAATAATTGCTTTTGAAGTAAACGGATACGGAAGTTTTCATATGATGGATGATGCCAATGTTCCTTCCTTGCTTTCACTGCCGTACTTGGGCGCCATTTCTGCTGCCGATCCTCTTTATTTAAATACCCGAAAAGTCGTTTTATCAGACAATAATCCGTTTTTTTATAAAGGTACTGCCGGAGAAGGAATTGGAGGCCCGCACACCGGCGTAAACACCATCTGGCCTATGAGTATTGTTTTGAGAGCGATTACCAGTATTGACGAAAAAGAAATTATAGCCTGCATCAGTAACTTAATTAAAACCAATGCCGGAACTGGTTTTATGCACGAATCGTTTCACAAAGATGATGTCAACAAATTTACCCGTTCCTGGTTTGCATGGGCCAATACCCTTTTTGGTGAAATGATCTTACATACTTCAATCAAATACCCGCATATTCTGAAAGAAATAGGATCCTAAGTAGATTTTCTGCAAAGAGCACAAAATAAATTTACGTAAAGACGATAACCTACAAAATATTTAAACACGAATTCCACAAATTTTCACGGATTAACCTGTGTTAATCTGTGGCGTTTTTGTTTATAAAAAGACTCGCTTTTCTAAACAGAACTTAACGTCTTTGCGACTTTGCGTGACTAAAAGATAAGAATAGCAAAAAAAAACTTTTGCGAACTTTGCGGTAAAAATTTACTCCGTTTCAGAATAAATATGATTCATTTTCTTAATCAAAGTGCTTTAAAATTTTGAAGTGAAATTCTAATTTTTAAAAAGGATAAACTATTCTAAATACAGATATAATAATCTTACAAAACGAAATATTTCAAAAGAATATTTTTTTATCTTTGAGATCAGGATTTTTAGCCAAATGGCTTTATCTTTGAGCTTTTAGAAAAATTGACATTCATTATGGAACAGAAAATACATCAGGGAAGAAACGTAAAACGTTTTAGAGAAATGCTTGGCATTAAACAAGAAGCTTTGGCTTTTGATCTGGGAGATGACTGGAACCAAAAGAAAATCTCGATGCTGGAGCAAAAAGACGTTATTGAAAATGATATACTGAAACAAATCTCAAACTCATTGAGAATTCCTGTTGAAGCTTTTCAGAATTTTGATGAAGAACAAGCGGTGAATATTATTTCTAATACATTTAATGACCAATCTAATGGCTACAACTATTACCCGACTTTCAATGTAAATCCAATGGAAAAATGGATTGAAGCTTTAGAAGAAATTAAAAGATTGAATTTAGAACTTTTAAAAGCTAAAGATGAACAGATTAAGGTTTTGGAGAAGTTATTAAATAAATAATTTTTTTTATAAAGATATATCGATTTTACTGAGAGACTTTTTTGAGTCTCTTTTTTTTTTATAAATATAAATGAGTGCGAGGTTTATTACTTTTGAAACCCTTTAATAATTCTATCTAATTCTTCTTTATTTTTTATATCCCCATTTATACTATCCATATCTCTTTGCGATTTAAACCAGTCTAAATTACTTGTCTTGGTAGTGTAATTCCATATCATTTCCATATCATTCATATATTTATATTTAATGTAAATCACTCCATTTTTTAGAATATATTCTTGAGATTCCCTATCTAAAACATACTTCATGTTTTTATAATAATATCGTGGAACTTCATTTAAATTAGCGTTTTTAAATAGTTGATTGTGAAATATCTCGGAGAAAAAAATGGGTCTATGCAAATCCTCTCTTGGAACTACGGGACGAAGTTCAACATACCTATTTTGCCAATAATAATTGACTGAAAATAAAAAAATAGCGCCTGTTACTATTATGAGTATATATTTTTTCAATTTTTACTTTAATTAAGATTTATGTCTCCAGAATAAGACACCGCTAGCGAGAGCGTCTCGCTCGTGCCCGCAAGATTGTCTCGTACTGAAAAAAGTTTACATATTTATACTTAATCCTAAAATAAATTTACAGCCATATTTTAGTCCTATTATAGCTTTACAATAATAGGACTTTTTACATAATAATTCTTCCATAATTTTTCTCTTTTTACATTGTATTGATGTACTTGACTTGGTGTAAGGTTGCCTACGCTCACATGTGGTCTTTCATTATTATATAGTTTAATAACGGCATCTAATAATTCTTTGGCTTCATGTTTATCAACGACTTTATAATAATCTAGGTATTCTTCTTTTATAATACCATTAACGCGTTCTACTATTGCATTTTCTAACGGATCTCCATTTTCAGTCATATTAATGCCTATACTATTACCTTCTAATAACTTTACATATTTTTTACACTTTTGTGTAAACCTATTTTAGGACAAGACACGGAGTAAAAATTATTTAAGTACAGTTATATTATAAAAAAATTCCTTTTTGCACGGACATTCTTCTATCAAACCATCTTCATAAAAATTAATAAATAGTTTTACAGCTTTTAATACTTCAAAATATTTAAAATTAATTAACTTACGATAAACTATTTTATAAGCCGAAAAACAAAGAAAATCGTTATTGTCATTTTAATCCTCACTATTTCACTAAGCCTGATTGCTTATTTCTATCTCAATAAAAAATTAAGAGCCAAAAGAAAAAAACTCGAAAACGACAGAATTCTTTTTGAGCAAAAACTAAATGATGCCAGTTCTAATATAGATACTTATGCCGAATATCTAAAAAATAAAAACAAACAGATTTCGATTTTAGAAAATGAACTCGAAGAAATTAAAAACGCAGCTTCTGCACAATCAGAAGAAGAAAAAATAAAACTTCGGGAAATCCTGAGTTCTCATTTAATGACAGACGAAAACTGGAATGCCTTTAAAAGAGAATTTATAAAACTTTATGGTCCATTTTATGATTCTGTAATTGAAAATTTTCCGGAATTAAAAGAATCCAACCTCAAAATAATAATGCTCCAAAAATTAGACTTAAGCAATTATGAAATGGCTAATCTATTAGGTGTAACAATCGATGCAATTAAGAAAAGTAAACAGTGCTTAAAGAAAAAACTAGGCGAAAGGTACGAACTGCTGTTTGAAATTATCGATTACAAGTAACTAAAATCTGACAGAATCAATTACTTTTATTAACATAAAAATAAAATATTTGTCATAAATGCTTCATGCGGATCAAAAAATTAACATCAAACTAAAGGATGATTTTATTTTAGTAATTTACTGTAAATCAATACAAATTCATTCAAAAACAGCTGTTTTTCCTATAAACAGCGGTGTTAGCTCAGTTTAATAAAAATGTTAAATGTCATTAAAAAGGAGGTAAACTCTCAACTATTTACCTATTTTTGTAAAAAGCAGTTAGAAAAATATTAGGTTATTTTATTCTAATTTGTTACTTTTAGATTCTGAAGATTGATTCGTAAAAACAAATACCATTTTATTGCATAACGTTTCTATTCTGAAGTTTAAAAAATTTTATAATCATTAGGCCCCAAGACTATGAAAAAAATTACTTTACTACTTTGTTTGTTGCTGGCTGGTGCCGGCGCCAACGCACAACAAGAAAAAGGAATTATCGGTTACAGCAACTGGCTGGACAATTGGACGGAATTTAAGCCTCATAAAACTGAGCAAAGAGATGCCAATCAAATTTTAGCTGGAAATATTACTGAAAATACGAAACTTCTTAAAAGGAATGTATACATCTTGCAAGGTAATGTTTATGTAACTAACAATGCTGTTCTTACTATTGAACCTGGTACCGTAATTATTGGAGATGCCAGCACAAAAGGAACACTTGTAATTACAAAAGGTGCTCAAATCATGGCGCAGGGACAAGAGACAGATCCTATTATATTTACCTCAAACCAAAGCATGAAAAAAGCGGGTGACTGGGGAGGTATCGTAGTTCTTGGTGATGCACCTATAAATAAATTTGGAAGCGCTGGTTCTTACAACATGGACCTTGAACCTGCTCTTACTGTATATGGCGGTACTAATGCTGCAAGTAACTCTGGAATATTAAAGTTTGTCAGAATTGAATTTGCTGGAAAAAAAGTAAAAGGAACTACAAATACTTTTAACGGTTTAACTATCGCAGGTGTAGGAAGTAAAACGATCTTGGAAAACATCATGGTAAGTTATTCAGGCGGTGATTCATTTGCTTTCTATGGCGGAGAAGTTACTGCTTCTCAATTAGTTTCATACAAATCAATCAATGACGATTTTAAATTTACTCAAGGTACTCAAGGTCGTTTGTACAATTCATTAGCTGTAAGATCTTCTTATTTATCAAGTAACAAAGATGGTTCTAGATGTCTGGAAGTAAGAGCATACGAAAAGAAAAACGAAACTGATTTTACTAAAAAATCTACTTCTATTACCGCTTCAAACATTACCATGCTTAATGACAGTGAAAACATTAAGGCTGATATGGAGAAAGGTTTAATTAAAGAAGCAGTTTATGTTGCTGACAATACTTCATTAGAATTGAAAAGAAGTGTAATTTCAGGCTTTAATCCTGCAGTTTTATTAGACAGCCAGACTGAAGTGAATGGTGCAAATCTTAAGAAGATTAAATTCGAAGAAATGTTTTTCAATCAGTGCAGCGGTAATATCTTTACAGAAAACAAAACTGAAAATGCAGACTTAGAAAACTGGTACGGAAATAGTATCTTCTCTAATCTTTATTCTCATACTGATAACAAGGAAACTTTTGTAGATATAAATAATGCAAAAAGACCTGATTACAGACTTCAATTAGGAAAAATTACTGCTTCAAGCGGAAGATAAAAAATAGATAATCCATGAGATTATTAAAAAACTGCTCTATGCTTATGCTTAGAGCAGTTTTTTTTTTTGTTCTTAGATTTAGATACAAATTCTGCTTCGTTGTTTGCATAAAAAAATACCATTATCCAACAATGAGATCAGCAGATTAGCAGCAGCCGATATTCCCCTTCATTTTCTACTGGTGCCCTATGTATACAAGGCAGTACTTGTTGTTTGGGATGATCGACAGCCAGCCGCCAAAGATGTCCCTTCCCTAAATTAATAGGTTGTGCGTCTGCATCTGCCTGATAATGCAAATCAAAATAATTTTCTTTTAAAAAATCTTCGAATTCGTCAGGCGGTCCATCATACAGCTCTTCTAGTTTTGCTCGGATTTCTGGAATGAGAATTTTTTGCTTTGCCTGCGAATTAGAAATAATATCGCTTGCTGCTCCGTGGTAGGTACATAAAAAAGTATCGGTTGCAATAGGAGAACGATCAACATGAAACGAATATACATCGGTCGATATGAAATCGAACTCCTCATCACGTTCGTAACACTTCAATAAATTAAGAGAAGGCGAAGCTCCAAAATCAGCTAATAACTGCAAATCATTTAAGATAACTTGTCTTGCGATATTGCCTTTTTCTGAAAGTTCCAGCGCGATTAAATCTTCCGGATAAACTTCTGTTATGTTTTCTTCTAAAGACAACTGAGATACAATTTCATTAAAATCTCCTTCCAAATTTCTGTGCCAGCACAACGCATTCATTTCCCCTTTAAAATCAGTCTGTACAAGTTCAGAGAAAGAACATGCGATTCCAATTTGGCTGTTGTCAGAAAATCTATTAATCATAATTTATTATAAAGAAGCTGGTTATTCATGAATCACAAAATTAAATAATAGTAGTACGCCGCACTATTTTATCGGTTTATTTTGCGGGAAAATTTAATAAATAACTAAACTGAGATCTGCTGTTATCGAAATTCTCGTTCTTCACTATAAAATTGAAGAGAAATGGTTGTAACCCTAGAAAAAACGGCTGGAATTATTGGGAGAAAATAAAAAGAATAATACAGCATCAGAATTGCGCTGTATTATTCTTTCTATTCGGAATATGCGGGAAACAAAACGACCTTAAAATTTAATCGATTTTCAAGGTTTGAATATGTTGTGCTTCCAATTGAAAGTGATACGTAAGAACTAAAGGACTTCCTGGAAAAGTTCCTGATACTTCTGCCTTTAAACTCCCCTCTTTTGCATCACCTGCAAAACTGATCGGTTTCATTGTTGCATTGTATTCCTTGGATGCTTTTTCTATCCAGTTTTGTATTTCGGTTTTACCCGTATAGTTTTTCCCTTCATCAAATACTATTGCAGTTTCTGAAAAACAATTGGCAAAATTGGCGCTGTCAAAATCATTCTGCGCTTTTATTAAATCTTGTATTACTTCTGGTAAATTCATAATTGATCTATTTATTGTTATTACTTCTTGAAATTATTTAAGCGAAAAAGCTATCTGTTAGATTGTTGGAATAGTGCCTCCGTCAATTACATACTCAGTTCCTGTGAGATAGCCAGCTCTGGGCGAAACCAGAAATCCGACAAATTCTGCAACTTCTTCAGGTTGTGCAGGTCTTCCGTATGGTATTCCTCCTAAAGCATTCATGACGCTTTTTTCTGCATCGTCAAGAGAGACATTACTGCTTTCAGAAATGCGTTTTATCATTCGTACAGAAGATTCAGTCATAATCCATCCGGGAGAAACCGTCAAAACACGTACTCCTTTTGAAGAAACCTCTTTAGACAAACCTTTACTATAATTAATTAGTCCTGCTTTTGCAGCGGCATACGGAAGAGTCGAATCATACAAGGGTAATTTTCCTTGAATAGAAGCAATATGAATGATAACACCGCTTTTATTCTCGAGCATTTGAGGCAGAAACGCCCGATCAAGCCGAACTGGAGCTAGTAAATTTGCTTGTATAGTTGCTTCCCAGTCGGTATTGGTTAAAACAGCAAAACCGCCGCCAGGAGTTTCAGAGCTTCCAAGGTTATTGACCAGAATATCGAGCCTTCCAAATTTTTCCAGTATTGTTGCTGCAACTTCCGCGGCCGCTTCGGGTTTACTTAAGTCTGCGGGGATGAAATGCAAAGCTGCATCGGGGTTCTCTGGCTCGTTTCTCGCGCTAATGATCACTGTAGCTCCTGCGTTTTTTAAACGTGCTGCTATGGCCTTACCGGCTCCTTTTGTTCCTCCTGTTACCAAGGCAATTTTTCCTGATAACTCGTTTTGATAATTTAATAGTTGTTCCATCATAATTTGTTTTGTACAAATTTCAGGACTAAGGAACTTTCTCACAAGTACGGACTTACGATTCATATAGGGATAAATTATTCCCCTATTGCATAAATCGGGACATACTAGTACTTTTACAATATGTACGAAAGAAAAACAAAACCAAACTTAAACTGCGGACTTGACCTGATAGGCGAAGTATTGTACGGTAAATGGAAGATACGCTTACTTTGGTTTATTAATGAAGGCCATAAAAGACCGAGTGAACTGCAGCGCAAAATTCCAGATGCTTCGCGCAGAGTCTTAAACATACAGCTCAATGAATTAGAGGAACATGAACTTGTTACTAGAAAAATATATCCTGTAGTACCGCCAAAAGTAGAATACAGCTTAACCGAATTTGGTGAGAGTTTAATTCCGGTAATAGGTACTTTGGGCCAATGGGGCGACCAAAATCAGGAAAAACTAAAAACATTAATAATGAAAAGATTTCCAGAATCTGATGCTGCTGAAAAAAATTAAGGAGCTTAAGAACTAAATAACTGTTCCGTTTATTTCTTAAAAATGATCGTTGTATCACGCTCTCCCATTATGATTGTATGGGTGAGTCCGATGAACAATCCATGTGCGGCCACTCCTTCGATTTCATTTAATTTAGCGGCTAAAGCTTTTGGATCGCTGATTAAACCAAAATCTGCATCAATAATAAAATTTCCCTGATCTGTCAGGTACTGGGTATCGTTTTTCATTCTTACCGTCCCTTTTCCATTAATAACCGCAAGCTGGCGTAAAACATACTGGTATGCAAATGGCACTACTTCAACAGGAACCTTAAATTTTCCGAGTACCGCTACTTTTTTGGAAGAATCGGCAATAATAATTTCTTTCTTTGTCATCGCAGCAACAACCTTTTCTCGAAACAATGCCCCTCCTCCTCCTTTAATCATCAGAAATTCAGAAGTAAATTCATCAGCACCGTCAATTGTTATATCAATTGAATCTACAGCATTTATATCTATTACATCAATATTCAATGATGCTGCAAGAGCCGCGCTTTCATTAGAAGTTGCAACTGCTTTTATTTTGAATCCATTTTTGACTAATTTCCCAATTTCATTAATGGCATAAAAAGCTGTCGAACCAGTTCCTAAACCGACAATCATATCAGACTCAATGAATTTTACGGCTTCTTGAGCAGCGAGCATTTTTTCTTTTTCAAAATCTTTCATTTTTCCTGCATTAGATCAAAAACTTGTGAAACAAAGTTTGAATGTACAAATAATATATTCATTTTTATATCTGTATCATTTTATCTTTTCAAGAAATTAATTTTAACGTAAAGATTAAAATTACTTCAAAAGATGTTCTAATTTATTTTTTAAGACTTCTTCATTAATATGACCAAAATGATGTCCTAAAATCGAATAATGATCATCGAAAATAATAAATGAAGGGGTGCCTTGTAATTGATTAAGGGTAAACGTTTCTGCTATTAGAGGCATTCCAGAGTAATATGCTTTGACTTTCTCGCCTAAAGCCTCTTTTTCCTGCTCAGAAGAGTTTGGAATATTCTTTATGATATCGGTTATAAGAGCTATTTTATTGGAATTTATAAATTGTTCTGAAGATACGACGGTATCAAAAGCGGCAGGAAAGATTATTTTTTCGGGATAAACAGACAGTCCGTAATTGGTATTGTAATAGTTTTTGGTCGCTCCAACTAGTGTACCGTCATGCAGTAAGAGTTTCAGGTTGGCTTCATTATTATATTCAAAGTCTTCAAAAGCCGTCGCTACTCCAATAAAACCAACATTCTTGCTAAATGATTTGTAAAGATTATTGATGATGGGAATCCCATAAATAAAACAGCCTGGGCAGTTAACTTGAAATACAAACGCGATGTTAACCTTGTTTAATACAAACTCGCCCTGAACTAATTCCTGAATATTGAGATGAAATTTTGACATTTTTAAATTGGATTTATTGGTTAAACTTTTTAAAAATTACTGCCGATTTTGTAATTCTATCAGCCTATCAAAGGTAGTTTGAATTACGAACTGCTGAATAGTCCAGTTTTTAGAAGAATTTGAATATTCTGGTATTGTTGGGGGTTAAGAGTTAAGGGTTAAGAGTTAAGGGTTAAGAGTTAAGGGTTAGGGGTTAAGAGTTAAGAGTTAGGAGTTAGGAGTTAGGAGTTAGGACTTAAGGGTTAAGGGTTAAGAGTTAGGTGTTGAGTTTGGGGGTGTTGGGTGTTGGTTTTTGGATTTTGCATTTTGGTTTTTGGATTTTGGGTTTTCCGTTTTGGTTTTTGTTTTTTGGGTTTTGTTTTTTGGGTTTTGTTTTTTTGGAAATAAACAGAATCTGAATTTTTACGTACGTAAAAACGGACTTTTACACTCCTCTAGTAAATTATTATTGGGCAACTTTGTAAGGTTACTTTTAATCGGGTAACGAACCTAGATATTCAAATGGTATTGATGAGAATTCCTGATTCAGTACTCAATGATGTAACCACTATCTATTTTTTACTAACTATTAATTATTTACTAACCTCAAAATTTTAAAAATGAAAAAATTCTTAAAATTAACCAGTGTGCTATTTACTTTAGCATTAGTGTTTTATTCCTGCGAAAAGGAACAAGATTTAGACGTGTCAAAAGCTGTTAACAAAGACACACAGCAAATTGCCGGCAAAGATACCATTACTGCCGGCGGAGCATTAGACAACAGCTCTACGGCAAAAGGAAGCACAGGAGCTCGTACAATTACATTACAAACCAATACCTTATCCTGCCCTGGCGGTTTGTGTACATCGTACGGCGTTTGGTCAACGGGTGTTTATACGGTTTGGTTTACGATGAAATTTAACAATGGTTTTTACTGGAGCAGAGGCGGTAAATGCGGCTACGGTATACTCATTGGCGATCAAAATACGGGCGGTGATCCAGGATGGGACGGCAACGGCGGCAGTGCGCGCTTTATGTGGTACTGTCCTAATGGATCTAATACTGCCAAAGGAAGCGGAGCGTATCTGCAGCCTTACGTTTATTACAAAGATCAGCCGGGACAATACGGCAATGATTTTGGAAAAAAATATTACATTCAAGAAGGTGTTACATATAACTGTCAAATATCTGTTAAGTTAAATACGGGATCAAATACCGATGGATATGTGAAATATTACGTAAATGGTACGGAAATATTGAACCAAAAAATTCGCTGGGTAACGAATGATGCTAAACGAAATGTCAATGCTGTCAGCCTGCATACTTTCCGCGGCGGCAGTCAAAGTTATTGGACGTCTCCTGTAACGAGTTCTATTTACTACCCAAGTGCCACTTGGGACGCTTTATAACATTTATTTACAGACTCTTTGATGTAATAACTCCGCTTATTTCGAGTTAAAATGCCAGGCTAACAAAAGGACTTGGTGTATTCGTAAGTACGGAAAATATGTTTTAATTTGACACTGTTGTTATTTTTAAAACTATTACAATTAAGCATTCATTATAAATAAATTTATAACAACAGATTAATTAATCATTTATAAAGTGGTTGTAAATGGTTGCAAATCTTTATTACTAAGAAAGCTAAAACTTTTGTTTTAGCTTTCTTTTTACGGTTTTATTTCTAAACAATTAATCCCAATTTCGTTATTACGAAAGACCGATCATCTCCCATACTGTTTCAAAATCAAGCATCGCCTTTAGTCTTGTGCCGCAACTAAGATAAATCCACGTTCCTAAAGATTCATCAGCTGGAAAAAGACAGGTAATGTGCGAAACGATAACGGTATATTGTACCAAGTCATCGGTCCTGAACTGGATTGTTTTCATTCGTTTTTACTTTTTTATAAACTTGATACACCAATCATTACTATTAGATAAAAAAGACCGCTTTTTTATTTTGAAAGAGAAACAATTTTCCAGTTTTCAAAACTGCAATCATGTTCGTATCCCAATTCGCACATTTCTCCCACCCATTTACTCAAAGTTTCATGCATCATTTTGATCGCTGTAGTACTGCCTGAAATCACAAAAAGCCGTTTATCATGAGACGCTGCAGTATGATTAACTGTGTAATTCATTTTCTGGATTTCCTGTTCTAGTTTTTGTGCTTTTTCTAATGTATTCGTATAAAAAAAGTACTCTATCTTTAACGCATCCTCCTCTTCTACTCCTGCATCGCGAAGCGTTACAAGTGCCTCTATTGCAGTTCTAAATTGTATGCCTTGATTGGCTGTAAAATCAGTTTCGGAGACGAACTGCTGTTTCTGTTTCTTTTTAAAAAAACGTAAGATTTCCATTTATTTTGCTTATTAAAGTTTAAAATAGTACTTCACAAAACAAACATATACAAATTCAGAATCGTTTTTTCATCGGTAATAGAAACTTAACACCATATCGGGCAGATCAAACAACGACAGGACATGACGTAACATAAAGTCAATGTAAACATCATAAAAGGTTAAAAAACAAGGATTTTAGAAGTTTCTTTAGAATAGAAATTAAAGCCTTTTCTATTTCAATCATTTCATATTCTGAGGTTCATAACGCATTGCTGTACACAAACAGTTTTTTCGGTTTTTACTCTCTAGAACGGCACAGTTTACACAAGATTGACAGCTTTTCCAAAAGTTTTCATCAGACGGGAGTTCCGAATAAGTGACGGGTTCAAAACCAAGTTCGTGGTTCATCTTCATTACAGGCAGACCAGAAGTGAGACTGAAAATGTACGCATCAGGATATTTTTGACGGCTTAACTCAAAAATTTTTTCTTTGATCTTTCTTGCCAGACCTGTATGCCTGAATCGCGCCGCTACTATTAATCCTGAATTGGAAACGTAACGATCTTGATCCCAAGACGAAATAAACGAAAAACCTGCCCAAGAACCGTCTGCAGCTAATGCAATTACTGCATCACCATTTTTTATTTTTTCTGCTAAATATTCCGGCGGTCGTCCAGAAATGCCTGTTCCTCGCAAAGCAGCTGCCGCAGCCGTTTCTTCGCTGATCTCTTTTATGAGATAAACATCGTCTGGAGCGGCAATTTTGATATTAAAATCAGAATGGGATTCTAATATTGGAGGCTCAATTGTATTGAAAGCTGTACTTTCAGATAAAGTACTTATTTCTAAACCTTTTTTCGATAAGAATAGATCGATATATCTCGTTTTCATATAAACAAACCGTATTTCAAGTTACTACTATTGATACGTACAATAGCTGGGTAAAACACGAAATCCAATTTTCAAAATACATACCCAACGGCTGTTTTAAGCTGTTTTTTATTATAACTAATTATTTGTCTGCAGTTTACAAATCAGTTTCTAAAACTGTCAAGTAAAATATTCGTTTCAAAATGATAAAATCCTTTCATTATGATAGTGCTGTTTTTTGTGTGGTCATTTCTACGCAAAAATATTCCTCTGCAAAAGTACATTACAAAGCCTAATCCTATAAATATCAGCTCTTATGCTATAACACGCAATAGTACATTAAACCTTAAATTGCAGTTAGAATCTTTAATTAAGAGAATAAATAGCTCTGTTTAACAGCAAATATAAAATGCTGTTTGAACAATTATATATAAATCAAAAAAGGATAACAAATGGAAAATAGTAAAATACGCAACAGCAGTCTTAAAGGAAAAACTGTTGTTATAACCGGCGCCAGCAGCGGGGTCGGCAGAGCGGCTGCAGAAGCCTTTGCCGCTGAAGGATGTAATGTCGTGGCTGTTGCCCGCGGACATCAAGGTATTGATGAAGTAGTAGATTTTTGTAGAAGCTTAGATGTGCTGGCTCTGGGTTTATATGCAGATATGTCCAATGCTGAAGAAGTTGAGAAAGTCTCTGAAGAAGCGCTGTCAATATTCGGAAAAATTGATATCTGGGTAAATAATGCCGGCGTAATGGCAAGCGGAAAATTCGAAGAAATTCCATTAGAAATTCATCATCAGGTACTTAAAACCAATTTGTTTGGGTATATGCATGGAGCTTACAATGCTATTAAAATCTTTAAAAAACAAAATCAAGGTATTTTAATCAATAACATCTCTATTGGAGGCTTTATGCCTGCACCTTACAGTGCAGTATATTCTGCCAGCAAATTTGGGATAAGAGGCATGATGGAATGCCTTCAAGGCGAAATTTCTAACCGAAGCCATATTCACATTTGCGATTTATACCCGCAGCTGCAAAATTCGACAGGTAATTTGCATTCAGCCAAATATTCTGGTTTTGATATGAAAATTCCTTTTATTGCATCTGATCCCAGAAATACGGCCGCTAAGATGGTAGATCTGGCAAAACGTCCGCAGAAAGACCTTTTTCCGGATTTCAAGGCATCGGCATTTACAAATACCTACAGATTATTTCCGAAGACGGTTATTAATGCGGCATCAGCTGCTGTCCGAATGAAAATGAAACTTAATCATAATAAAGAGGATAACGCTGGAAATGTTTTGGCAAATTCTAAAGAGCCGCTGCGAGTTTATGGAAATCCGCCCTCAAAAACAACACAAAATCTAGGTCTGGCATTATTTGCAGGATTGGGTTTTGGAGTTGCCTTACTATTAATGGGTAAAAAATAGCAACACTTTGTACGCTGGTAAAAAGTATCAAAAAAAGCCTGAGAAGTAAACTTTTCAGGCTTTTTTTATGATTTATTTCCTCATTGCAATTCGACTTCGGTATGCAGTGCACAAAGCCATTTATCATTTTCTTTGATCCAGGTAGATGTGCAGGCACATTTCATGGGAGGATTTTGCTTATCGTCCAGTACTTTCAATTCTATCGAGTACGCTATTACAGCGCTGTTTTCTGCTAGTAATTCCGTTTGAACAGCAGCTATATTTACAACTTTTATTTTATCGCCTTCTCCCGATTCAAACATTTTTTTGAAACTGTCTTCCTCTACACTTTGAACTCCATTTTTACCCGCTATGATACAAGGAAAACGAGTGAGGTTTTTTACTGTATCGTAATCGTGTTGTTCCATTCCCTGCCAATATTTTTTTTCCAGATCAATAATTTGCGTTTCCATAATTCTCTTCCTTTAAATTAAACAGTTCCATAAAGTTCTAACTTATAGTAAAAGGAACGAAAATTTTTAACACATATTTAATTAACAATCAAAGTATTAAAACAAAGATCAGCGACCTTATCCGCCTTTTTAAATTCTAAAAATATTGTGACGCAGTTTACACGGATTTTGACCTTACGCCTAAATCCGTATAAATCCGCCGTCTATACCAATCATGATTGTAAAAGCAATCTGCTTTATCTGGGTTCTAAAACTGCTGGAAAAGGTACATAATTACATCCAACAGGATAATTTAAAATTTAACGCCAGCCCAATTCTGGAGCAACGTGTTCTAAAATAGAAGATAACAGATGTATATTATAATCAACTCCTAATGTATTAGGAATGGTCAGCAATAGTGTATCGGCTTCCTGAATCGCTTCGTCCTCAGCCAGTTCCTTGATCAGCTTATCTGGTTCTGCAGCGTAACTTTTTCCAAAGACTGCTCTTTTATCTTGTTCAATATAACCAAAACTATCGGCTCCTTTTCCTTGGCCTCCAAAGTAATAGCGATCCTGATCGTTGACAATGGCAAAAATAGAACGACTTACCGAAACTCTTGCTTCACGTTGATGTCCAGCGTTTTTCCAAGCCTCTTTGTACAACCTGATCTGCTCAGCTTGCTGCACATGAAATGGTTTCCCGTTTTCGTCGTACTTAAGCGTAGAACTCTGCAGGTGCATACCATTTTCTGCTGCCCAGACGGCCGTTGCATTCGAGGCTGCTCCCCACCAGATTCTTTCCCTTAATCCTTCAGAATGCGGTTCTATGCGCAGCAATCCCGGCGGATTTGGAAACATAGGATACGGATTGGGTTCTGCAAACCCCTCGCCTTTCAGTCCTTCCAAAAAATCCAAAGCTTTTTTGCGTCCCATATCGGCATCGGTTTCATCCTGATCAGGCGCATAACCAAAGTAATTCCAGCCATCAATAACCTGTTCCGGTGATCCTCTGCTTATTCCCAGCTGTAACCGTCCTTCCGATATCAAATCGGCGGCACCGGCATCTTCTACCATATACAAAGGGTTTTCGTACCTCATGTCAATTACGCCCGTTCCGATCTCAATTTTACTGGTTTTCGCGCCAATTGCGGATAACAGCGGAAATGGCGATGCCAGCTGCTGCGCAAAATGATGCACGCGAAAATAAGCGCCGTCGATGCCTATTTCTTCTGCAGCCACAGCCAAATCGATGGATTGAAGCAGGGTATCTGCTGCCGTACGAGTTTTGTATGATGGATTATTTGACCAATGCCCAAATGATAAAAATCCTATTTTCTTCATAAATGGCTTATTTTTTTTACTATTCCAAATATACGGATCATAACGGAGTAATGGCGCGTTTTAAAAGCAAAACATGACTTCAAAAAAATCGCTGTCTTGCAGTCAAATAAGGCATTTTTCTAAAAGAAATTGATTTATGAAAAAGAAATTACGAATTAATAATCTCTTTTAAGGAATCGACAATATCTCTGAAATTAGCTTTCTTTTCCAAAAACTGCACGTCCTTGAACTTTTTTATGACCTCTTTTATCTTAGCTCCGGATTGTCCTGAATAGAGTACTACAGGAATTTTTTTAAGCCCTTTTACCTCCCGAATCAGTTTAAGAAATTCACTTCCGTCGAGATAAGGCATGTAATAGTCCAAAAATATAATTTCTGGAAGTTTGCTTGCCGCTTTTAACTTATTAAGTGACTTCAAAGCATTATCTTCAATCACAATTTTGATTTTAGAATCGATACTTTCTACAGCCATTTTAAAAATTTCTGCATCATCAATATCATCATCTACCAATAAAATGTTTTTATAACTCATACTGCTCAATTAAAGTCTCTCAAATTTACTTATATGCCATAATTCCGAGTTACATAATTCCCATATCCGCGGCATACTTTGAATAATAATCACCAGAAAAGAAAACTTTCTATAAAAATGCCCCCAAATCGTATCTCACTTTTTGGGGGCAGTAAATCTGTTTTTAATTCTAACCTGTTGGTTGAAATTCTATTATTTTGAGGTGTCTTTTAGAAACTTAATCAAGCCTTTCATATAAGTTTCCTGATCATCATACATACTCATATGACTGCCTTTTTCGCAGTATAAATAAGTTCCATTTTTAACCTGCGTCGCGATCCACTTCATATGTTCGGGATCCATAGTGTCGTATTTACCTCCAATTGATAAGGTCGGAACGGTAATTTTGGACAGTTCTTTGGTAATGTCCCATTTTTCAAGTTTGCCCGAAAGACCAAATTCGCTTGGTCCCTGCATGGTAACATAAAGTGATTGATTGATTTTTGCAAAAGATCGGTTAACAGGTTCCGGCCATTGACTCGCATCCAGACGCAAAATATGTTTAGAATAAAAATTAGGGATCAGAAGCTCCATATATTCAGGATTTTCAAAATCTTTATTCTTTTCGATTTCTCTTATTCTGGCCAAAACTTTCGGATCCATTTGTTTGGCCAGCACTTCGTCTGCATATTTATCATATTCTATGGCACTCATCATCATATTCGAAATGATCAGCCCTTTTAGATTTTGCTGGTATTTAAGGGCGTATTGCGATGCTAAAATACCGCCCCAGGAATGCCCCAATAAATAAAAATTGTCTTTATTTAGTTTTAGTGCCTGGCGCACCTGCTCTACTTCTTCTACAAAACGCGGTAAATCCCAAAGTGAAGGATCATTTGGATTATCCGAATTCCCGCATCCTAATTGATCATAATAAATAAATTCAATTCCTTCTGAAGGCAGGAAACTTTCCATACATTCAAAATACTCGTGCGTTGCTCCTGGCCCGCCGTTTAGCAGCAATAATTTGATTTTTGGATTATTTCCGATTCTTTTCGTCCAGACATTAAATTTTCCTTTCGGCGTGCTGATCTGGACTACCTTTACTCCACCTGTTTTTATTCCTGATGTGCTGTCTTTTAAATACGCAGCAAGATCTTCGGTTTTATTTTCGCTGGTATTTTTATTGGTACACGAAACTAAAAACAGCGTGCAGGCAACAGCTAATAACGTTTTTTTATAAGTAATCATACGGTTTGGGTTATATTTATTTTGCAATTCTAATATACTACTTTTATCTTTCAATAAACTCTTTAATTATTTGGGCAGCGGTTTTACTGTGTTCTTCCAAAAGAAAATGCCCTCCTTCCAGCTGATGGATAACGGCATTCGGTAAATCTTTATTATAGGCCTGTCCTCCAGCTTTAACAAACATTTTATCATTGCTGCCCCAGATAATCACCGCTTTTGGCTGCTGCGTCTTTAAATACTGCTGCCAATCGGGATACAATGCTATATTACTGCCATAATCGCGAAATAATGCCAATTGAATTAAATCGTTTCCCGGCCTGTCTAAATAAAATTGGTCTAAAGAATAACTGTCTGGACTGATTTTTTCAGGCTCTGAAGCGCCGTCAAGATACGTCCATTTCGTGGCTTCTAATTGTAAAAATGTTCTGGCTCCCTGCTCTGCTTCTTCGCTGTCACTTTCGATATAAGCGGCCAGCGGCGCAAGTGCTTCGCCAAGTCCTTCCAGATAAGCGTTTGCATTTTGAATTATAAAAGAATTTACCCACTCAGGTCTGCGTGATGCTATTCTAAATGCAATGGGACCTCCGTAATCCTGAATATAAAAATTAATCTTTTGAAGCCCCAGCTCCTCTATAAAAGCTTCTATAATGACAGACAAATTATGAAATGTATATTCAAATTCGTTTGTCCTAGGCGCACTGCTTTGTCCAAATCCAGGATAATCCGGTGCAATGAGATAAAAGGAATCCGAAAGCAAGTCAATCAAATTCCTAAACATGTGCGATGAAGAAGGAAATCCGTGCAGTAATAATAGTGTTGGTTTTTCTGGACTCCCCGCCTGACGGTAAAAAATGTCCAAGCCGTTAATCTTTAACGTTTTGTAATAAACATCGTTTTTCATAGTAATACACTTTAATAGCATCTAACGGATGCTGTTTTTATTTTGAAAAGGCATTATATAAAACCAAACCTCGAATTTGAAAATTGAAAATCTGATTCTTATAACCTGCCAAATTTCTGCTAAAAAGAAAGGCATTGGTTAGTCCTATTTTCCCGAATCAATAACAATTTTTCCTTTCTTAAATATTTCACCAATCGCCTTATAAAAACTGTAAATCAATTCATTACAACATCAAAATGAAGTTTTTACGGTATATCGGCGAAATAGATTTCAAACTCTTTTTATTTCGTCAAACAATGAAGCTAAAAAACTACAAAACCCTTTAAAATCAATACTTGGCACAAAAGGCTTGATAATTGGCTCTTTCCTATGATAATAACGTAACTGAAAAATAATTCAAATTTTAAATCGATGAAAGAAGTATTTCAATTAAAAAGAAATCAAGGAACAGTATTAAAGAAAATACTGCTGTCCTTATTAATTATCATGTCGGTAACTATTTTATCTGCCCAAAAGCAGGTCAAAAATATTGTACTCGTGCACGGCGCCTTTGCTGATGGTTCTGGATGGGAAGAGGTTTATAAAATTTTAACCAAGAAAGGTTTTAATGTAAGTATTGCCGCTAACCCGAACACATCGTTTCCTGAAGATGTAGCTGCAGCCAAACGCAGTATTGACCGCCTGGACGGGCCAATCCTGCTTGTAGGCCATTCATACGGAGGCGCCATCATTACAGAAGCCGGCAACTCTGACAAAGTAGTAGGTCTGGTTTACATTGCCGCCTTTGTACCCGATGCAGGAGAAACATTATTGCAATTGGTGCAATCGGGGCCGCCAACTCCAAACTCGGGTATTGAACCGCCGTCTGCCGATGGTTTTATCTGGTACGGAAAAGCAAAGTTCCATTCTGGATTTTGTGCTGATTTAAGCAAAGAAAAAGCAGCTTTTCTTTATGATTCACAAGTTCCAATCGCAGCATCTGCCTTTGGTGCGACCGTGAGCAAAGCGGCATGGAAAACAAAACCATCCTGGTACATTGTTGCAACAGACGATCAGACAGTACCGAATGAAGGCGCGCGTTTTATGGCAAAAAGAGCCAATGCTAAAATAACCGAAATAAAAGCAAGTCATGCCGTATATGTTTCTCAGGCAAAAGCTGTAGCTGAAGTTATCATTCGTGCTGCCGCCGAAACGTCAAAATAAATACTAATCATTAAACAATAAATCATGAAAAAAAATCTCTTCACTGCCGTTTTAATCCTAATCTCATTAAGTGTATCGGCACAAAAACCAAGTCCAAGTTTATTGAATCCAACCAATCATACTTTGGTTATGATTGATTATCAGAGTCAAATGGCATTTGCAACTAAAAATATTGATCCAGAATTACTGCGAAACAATGCGGGATTAGTAGCCGGAACAACAAAAATTTTTAATGTCCCTACAGTTGTGACTACAGTGGCAGAAACCACTTTTAGCGGTCCGGTTTTTCCAGAAGTACAGGAGTTTTATCCAAAAGCATCTTCAAATTATATCGATCGTACAACGATGAATTGCTGGGAAGATACTAATGCTCAGAAAGCGATCGCAGCCAAAGGCAAAAAGACTTTGGTAATGGGCGGTTTATGGACAAGCGTTTGTATCGTAGGCCCTGTATTATCTGCTATAAACGAAGGCTATACGGTTTATGTACTAACAGATGCTAGCGGTGATGTCTCTAAAGAAGCACACGAAATGGCTGTAACCCGCATGGTACAGGCAGGTGCAAGACCTATCACGTCTCTTCAATATATTTTAGAATTACAGCGTGACTGGGCCAGAAGCGAAACCTACAAATCTGTAACCGACTTAATTGTGAAATACGGCGGTGCGTATGGAATTGGAATTCAATACGCACGAGCAGTAATCAAACACTAAAACCAAATATACCAACCAGAGGCGCAAGTCTCTGGTTTTAATTTTATAAATATGACTACACTTACTAAGTTTCTCATTGTGTTTTGTTTTGTTGGCTCGTCTTTTATTGCAGCGGCACAGAAAAAAGCTTCTCTTATTATTATTAATGCTAAAGTGATTACTTTGAATGATGTGGCGCCTCAAGCTGAGGCGATAGCCATAAGTAAGGATATCATTACTGCTGTTGGTACAAATGATCAGGTTTTAAAATATAAATCCAGCAAAACAATTACAATTGATGCAAAAGGAAAAACGGTTATCCCAGGTTTATATGATTCGCATCTTCACGTCATTCGTGGCGGTCGTTTTTATACTACTGAATTGCGCTGGGACGGTGTAAAAACTTTAGCCCGAGCATTAGAATTATTAAAAGAACAAGCTCAAAGAACACCGCAAGGTCAATGGGTGCGCGTTGTGGGCGGCTGGACTGAATATCAATTTGAAGAAAAAAGAAAACCTACGCTGGCCGAAATCAACGAAGCGGCAGGAAACACGCCGGCATTTATTTTAAACCTTTATGGAGAAGCCTATTTAAACCAGGCAGGAATTAAAAAATTAGGGATTAACGAAGACACACCAAACCCAACTGGCGGCTTAATTCAAAAAGATCGTTTTGGTCAGCCGACTGGACTTTTGGTCGCAGAACCCAATGCCTTTATATTGTATGCTACTTTGGCGAAACTTCCTGAATTAACGGCTTTAGAAAAAGTAAATTCGACCCAATTATTTATGTCCGAATTAAATTCATTAGGCGTAACCAGTGTTATGGATGCAGGAGGCGGTTTTCAAAATTTCCCGGACGATTATGCCATTACAGATTCACTTTCAAAAATAAAGCAGCTTACGGTTCGCCTGCCTTATTATCTTTTTGCACAACGGCCGGGAAAAGAATTGGAAGACTACAACAAATGGATTTCGATGGTCGATATTGACGCACATGTTCATGACGATAAACCAACAGAATATTATGTTCAGGGTGGCGGTGAAAATCTCGTGGCTTCTGGAGGAGATTTTGAGAATTTCACCAAACCGCGTCCAGAATTACTGCCTGTAATGGAAAATCAATTGAAAAACGTAATCAGAACTTTGATTCAAAACCGCTGGCCTTTCCGTCTGCATGCTACTTATGACGAAAGTATTGTCCGGTTTTTGAATGTAATTGAAGAAGTCAATAAAGAAACGCCGTTAAAAGATTTGGTTTGGTTCTTTGATCATGCAGAAACAGTGTCTGATGAAAGCGTTATGCGAATAAAAAAATTGGGCGGCGGCATTGCTATTCAGCATCGTATGGCGTATCAGGCGGAAACTTTTATTTCGCGTTACGGAAAAAAAGCGGCTTTAAATGCACCGCCCATTCGCAAAATGCTTGATTTAGGAATAAAAGTCGGCGGCGGCACAGATGGTACGCGGGTTGCCAGCTACAATCCGTGGGTAGGTTTGTATTGGCTTGTGACTGGGAAATCTCTTGGCGGCATTGAATTTACGGCACCCGAAAACCAATTGGACAGAATCACGGCTTTGAAGATTTATACACAAGGCAGTGCTTCCTTAATTCGACAGGAAAAAGACAGAGGAACCATTAAAGCCGGTTATCTCGCAGATCTCGCCATACTTTCTGATGATTACCTGACGATTGAAGCCGAAAAAATTAAAGACATTTCTTCTCATTTAACGATTCTGGACGGAAAAGCAGTTTACGGCGCAGGCGAATTCTTGAAATTTGCGCCTGTAATTCCTAAAGCTTTACCCGATTGGAGTCCTGTAAATTATTATGGCGGCTATCAAAAAAATTAAGTATGAAAGAACACTTTCTCTCCTATATGTGCTCAAATCGTAATTTGAGACATTTTGCTTTGCTTTGTTTTAGAGCGGCCATTTCGTTTGAGCTGTTGATTGCTCATGGTTTAAAAAAAATCGGAATCGGGGTCACCATGGCTGAGACCGTGCCGAATCCTTTGGGATTACCCGAATTTTTAAACCAGGCTTTTGCTATAGTCGCCAATATTATTATGCCGTTGTTTATAGCTGCGGGATTATTTACAAAAATTGCGACGCTGCCTATTTTGGCAGTTACCTTAACGGGTTATTTCCTCGTACATTTTCAGGATCCAATAGCTGTAAAAGATGTTCCGTTTATGTACAGCGTTTGTTTTCTGTATATCATGATTGTCGGACCCGGAAAATTTTCTTTGGATTATTATCTTTTAAATAAATAAAATTATCCGCTGGATATAACGTATTAACTCTATTTTGACGCGGATTAGACGGATTCGTTTTCAAAAAAGACGCGGATAAAAACGGATTTTTTTAATACATAAATCCATTTTTATCCGCGTTTTGCGATAGCAGACCTGTTTAATCAGTGTGTTCTTTTATAAAAAAGTAAACTGACTTTTTATTTTTCTTTATTGATTTAAACTGTTTACGCCCAGCTTTTTCATTTTAGAATATAAAGTAGAAGCCGGAATATTTAAAATCTCTGCAGCACCGCCTTTACCTGATATTTTTCCTTTACATCTTTTTAGAATATAGGTAATGTAATCGCGTTCGTTTTCGTGAATACTCTGAATCAAAAATTCCTGTGTTTTTTCTTCTCCTTCATTTTTAGAAATACCCGGCAATGGCACTTCATTTATTATAGAATCTCCATTGAGCAAAATAGCCCTTTGCACGATATGTTCTAATTCTCTTATATTTCCAGGCCATTCATAATTTTCCATTTGCTGCAGTGCATGATCCGAAATCTGCGCCGCTTTTTTGCCTAATGACGCGCTGAATGTATTTATAAAATGAGATACCAATGCGGGAATATCTTCTCTTCTTTCTCTAAGTGACGGTACAGTTATCGGGAATACATGAAGTCTGTAATACAAATCAAGTCTAAAACGTCCGGCAGCAATTTCTTCTTCCAGATTTCGGTTGGTTGCCGCTATGATGCGGACATTCACTTTTATAGGCAGAGTGCCTCCTACTCTTTCGATTTCTTTTTCTTGTAAAACCCGCAGTAATTTAATCTGCATGAGCATCGGCATTTCGCCAATTTCATCCAGAAAGATGGTACCGCCGTCAGCCGCTTCAAATTTTCCGATTCGTTTTTCTAATGCTCCTGTAAAAGAACCTTTTTCGTGGCCAAAGAAAAGTGATTCTGCCAGATTATCCGGAACTGCACCGCAATTGATCACCACTAAAGGTTTGTTTTTTCTCGGCGACAGCTGATGAATGCTCTGCGCTACTTTTTCTTTACCCGTACCGCTTTCGCCCAATATTAAAACAGAGGTTTCAGAATGCGCTACTTTTTGAATATGATCAAAAACAGTGAGTATTTTTTTACTGCTCCCAATCATCGAACAAAATTCAGGGGCATTTTCTTTGACCGTAGCCGGAGCCTGCTTTGGGGCAATTGCATTGGTGCTGACTACGGCTCTTTTATGCGTATTCATTGCGGAAACAAAGGCTGCAAATGTGGTCTCTAATTTTGTTAAAAACGCTAAATGTTCATTTGTAAAGCAATTTGAATTTCTACAGAAAAAGAAAAAATTAAATACGCCTTGATCTTCAATCCGAACAGGGAAAGCTATAAATGATTTAAGGCCAAAAGACTGTACAATCATTCTTTTAATAAGCGAATTTTGAAATATTTCTGTGAACGAATCTCCTTCATAAATCTTTGGAAACTCTAGTTTTGGAGATTTTTCTTTTAAATCAAATAATTCTTGTTTGGTCTTTCCTGTAATTTTAGAAAATTTAGCTGCATCGATAATTTCGTAATTGTCAAAATTTTTCCGCAGCAGTCCAATCGGATTAAGATCGTCCTGAATAAATCCAGCGCGGACGTAATCAAACGGAATATAAGTCTGCAGTACCTGCGCGAGCTGCAATAAGGCAGTTTCCCATTTTACAGAAGATTGACTAATGGCTTCTATACCTTCTCTCACTATATTTTCTTCCTGCGAATGTGACTCAATCGAATGTTTATGACGGTAACAAGCTATTTCTAAAGTGATTAAAACATCTTTTGGTCTAAAAGGTTTTACTATAAAACCATAAGGATGGGTTTTCTTGGCTTCTTCTAATATGGATTTGTTTGAATTAGCGGACAAATAGATAAACCCTATATGATTCTTATTTAACTCTTTAGCCAGATCAATTCCGGTTTCTTTTCCTTTTAATCGAATGTCTAAAAAAACTAAATCTGGTTTTTCTATTGCGATCGCTTCTAAAGCTTGAGATACGGATTTTGCAACACCCATTACTTGATAATCTGCTTTTTGAAGAATAAATCGTAAATCATTAGCTTCAATAAATTGATCTTCAACAATAAGTATTTTCATTTTTTTATTTTCGGTATTATTTTGAAATTCCATACTATATATTTTAAACGGGAATAAGGTGGTTGCGACATTAAAATTAAGAAAAATGTTAATAAAACATTTAATTAAGAAAGAAAAAAATCATTTAAATCGACTTGTTTTATCAGTATAGTATTTTTAAGCCAATATCTTTGAGAACAAATCAAAAACAACATTGATTATCAGTTATTTACACATAAAACTTTAATAGTAAAAAAGTGAAAATGATATTTTGAAAATGCGGATTTAAGTTCTATTTTAACACTTTCTTACCACGACAATTTATATCCAAAAATGAAGACAATTTATCTTTTGAGTTTTTTTATGGTTCTTACGTTTCACAGCTATAGCCAAACCAAAAATGGCACTGAAAACTATGATGTCAAAAAAAACAGACTGCTCATTAAAACAACCGGAATGTATTTATTTTCTGTCAATCAGGGAGCTGTAAATATCGACAGCGCGATGGTTTTGACTTGTGCCGCTAATAAAGTTCCTGTTTCATTTTCTTATGACGAAGGATTTAATGATGGAAAACCAGTACCGGGGAGCGAAATGGTGGATCAAAATAATATAACAGGTGCGCTGAAAGTACTTTCTAAACTGGAAAAAACAGAACGCATAAAGTTATTATTGTATTTGGGGAGTCATTATTTGTTTCTGCCCAGCGAGAAAAAAGAAGATCTTCAAAATGCCTTTTTGTATAGTAAGCAAGCTCTTGAAGCCAGTAAGCTACTTGGCGATTTAAAATGGCAAAATCAAAGCAGAATACTTTTGGCAAAATATTATGCAAAAGCCGGAAATCTGGTAGAAAGCAAAAAGATTTTTTCGACTGTGGTTAACGAAAATAGAAAAGCAAATGATAAAAAAGCTTTAGCGGAAGCGCTGCATGCTAAAGGATCTTATCTCGCAATTGATGACCCGGACAAAGAAAAAAACTTAGCGGAAGCGCGATTACTTTATAAATCACTGAATGAAAAAGAATTGGAGATTGAAATCTTAATGAAGATTTTGACAATACATTTCTGGTCCGGCGATCTTGATCTTGCAGAAAAAGAACTTTTGGCAGTTTATGAGATGCAGAAAAAAATAGGTTTTAAACATACACATTATACTACTGCGCCGCTTACGTTTATTTACACCTTAAGAAGCGATACCAAAAAGGCTCTTTATTATGCTATCGAAAGTGTCAAAACAGCCGAAACAACTCGTGATTACATTTGTGCTGATAATTTCTACCTGCATCTGGGAAATACGTACGGCTACATGGAACATAATGATGAAGCGCTTAAATTATTCAAAAAGAGCTTTGATAACCGAAAGCGAAGCATTAACAGCGGGAGCTGGCATAAAAGTTTGTACCTCATTATTGATGCACTTTGTGAGGAAAAAAGATATTCTGAAGCACTGAAATACATAAAGCTGACCGATACTTATCCTCCAAATAATAGTCTGGATGAATTTTTTCTGTCTTTTGCTAAAGCCTCTACTTTTCGCGAAATGCGTAATACTGCCGAAGCAGAAAAATTTTTCATCCAAATGGATCAAAAGGCACAGCATCTATTTTCGCAGCAAACCGCTTTACCAATACTATTTGGATATTCTAGAATGTCGCTTTTTTATGCAGAAAAAGGAAATGTTGCCAAAGCAAAAAGGTACGCCGACAAAGCTTTTGAGTTAGGTAAACAGGCCAACCACAAACCGGAATTTATAGATTTGGAATTATCTTTATTTAAAATCGATTCTACAAATGGAGATTACAATTCTTCAATCGTTCATTATCAGAATTATTCCAGGATAAAAGACTCGTTGTATGATATTTCTAAAAACAAGAAAATTGAAGAATTAAAGGTTGAATACGAGACACTGAACAAAGAAGAAAACATTAAAAAACTGGAAGGACAAAGCAAATTGCAGCAGAGCAAATTGGATAAATCCAGGCTTTTAATCAATTTTTCTGTGGGGATTATTCTGCTGCTTTTTGTAATTATTGGGTTATTCTACAATCATTATCAGTTAAAACAAAAAAACAACAGAAAATTAGAACTGAAAGAAAAAGAAATCAGTCTGCAGAATAAAAATCTTCAAAATTTACTGTTAGAAAAAGAATGGCTGATGAAAGAGATTCATCACAGAGTCAAAAACAATCTGCAGACGGTCATGAGTTTACTAAACTCTCAGACCGAATTTATAGAAGATGATCTGGCCCTTTCTACCATAAAAAGCAGTCAGCACAGAATTCATGCCATGTCGCTCATTCACCAGAAGTTGTATATGTCTGAGAATATTGCTTCTATAAACATGCCGATTTACATTCATGAATTGGTCGAATATTTAAGAGATGCATTTAATTTAAAACAGCGTATTCGCTTTGCTGTCGAAATTGAAGAACTGGAATTAGAAGTAACACAGGCCATTCCGCTTGGATTGATTATTAATGAAGCGGTTACCAACGCCATAAAATATGCTTTTCCGGATGATCAGAAAGGATTAATTTCGATCTCGCTTGCTGCAACCGAAACGAATCATTATCTTCTGACCATACGGGACAACGGAATAGGGATTCCAACTACAGCAGATCAAAATAATTCTTTTGGAATGAGTTTGATACAAGGCTTAAGTGAAGATCTGGAAGGTGCTTTTTCTGTAGAAAACAATAACGGAACTGTATTGCAGCTGTCTTTTGAAAAAGATATTTTAGATGTTTCTGAAATGATTTACAACGAATCGTAATATTTTGACGCAGTTTCCACGTATTCGTGATCATGAAAACGCGGATAAAAACGGATTTTTAATTTTATTATACAATCCGTTTTTATCCGCGCTTGCGCCAGAAATCTATTTTATCAATGTTTCTAAAAATAGACACTACTTTTTCGAAAGCAGCGCTTCTAAATCTTTAATCTGCTGTTCCAGATCGCTTATGCGCTTTTTCTGAAGATCAAAAACTTCTTTAACTTCTGCAACTGTAAAGCGGGGCGTTATGTGCTGCGGACAGTTCCAGTCGTAGGCTTTAATCTTGAAAACCATCATTTGTTCGGGTTTGAATTTATAATCCTCAGGCTGCAGCTTTTCGTACAAATCGCTGTCACTTTCGATATCAATAATTGATGCTTCTGCATAAATTTTTAACCTTGCCCTCTGCGGATAAGAAACCATAATAATCGCAACCCTTGAATTTTTAGAGATATTCCCGCTGGAAATATATTGGCGGTTTCCTGTAAAATCAACAATGCCAATGGTTTTGTTGTCAAGGATTTTTACAAATCCCTTTGGTCCGCCCCTGTGCTGTATGTACGGAAATTCGTTTTCTCCATAAGTAGCCATATAAAAACTGTCCATACTTTCTATAAAACCCATTTCCGATTCTGTTAAACCATCTGTATAAGATGTTTTTTCCATTCGGGCATAACTGCTTCGGCTTCCTTTTTTTTCCTGAATTTCTTTGATGGCATCGCTGAAAGCTAATTCTTGATAATTCATTTTGATCTTTTAATATTTGTTTTTCTGATTGCTTATTTTAACCGCAAGGCACGCCATGATTTTTTACTCCATATTATATTAATAAACCCAAAGTTCGCAAAGCGGCATCAACACATAACTTTGCGAACTTTGTGTTTTGCGAAAAAGCTATTTTTAAAATCTTTGCGTGCTTTGCGGTTAAATTGGCTTGCTTCTATTTTTATTTGAGAGTTTTCATTTTGTTCCATTACAACTCTTGAATCTGTCTGATCATCTGGTTGGTAAAACCCCACTCATTATCGTACCAAGCCATTACTTTTACCAAATCGCCGTCTACAACTCTGGTCATTTCAAGATCGACTGTTGCGGCAAAAGTATTTTTAATAATATCTGAAGAAACCAATTGTTCATTGCTGACATCTAAAACTTTCTGATATCTTGGCGTTTGCGCTTCTTCCGTTAAAACGGCATTAATTTCTTCTACGGTTGTGGCTCTTGCGGTTACAAAAGTAATATCTGATATAGAACCAATCGGCACCGGAACTCTTACTGCAATACCGTCAAATTTGCCCACAAATTCGGGTAATGCTTTTGTAACTGCCACAGCGGCACCAGTTGCAGCGGGTGCAGAATTAAGCCCTGCGGCACGCCCCATTCTTGGCTCTTTTTTTGAAGGTGCATCAACCAAAGTCTGCGAAGCGGTATATGCATGAGTCGTGTTCAAAATCGCTTTTTTGATACCGATACGTCGTCCCAGAATTTCTATAATAGGTCCGATATTATTGGTCGTACAGCTTCCGCAAGAGAAAACAGCTATTTTGCCTTCTTCTGTATTTACGCCATGAACAATTGTCGGCGTATCTTTTGTCGGACCCGAAATCACCACAAATTTAGCTCCGGCATGCAAATGTTTTTCGGCATCAGGTTTATTGGTAAAAAAGCCCGTACTTTCGATCACGACGTCTACATTAAGCGATTTCCACGGGAGTTCTGCAGGATCTTTGATCGCAGTATATTCTATGGCCTTTCCATCCACAAAGATAGTATTATCTTTAAAGCTGACTTCTTTTTCATACTTACCGTAAACGCTGTCTCTCTGCAGCAGGTAAACGGCATTTTCGATACTCATTAGATCGTTAATACCTACTACTTCCAGCTCTGGAGTATCTGTTATAACTTTTAAAGCAGCGCGGCCAATTCGTCCAAAACCATTAATTGCAATTCTTTTCATAAAATATAGATTTAAATTATATCCAAAAAATAAAGTGTTACCGTGGCTCCATAAACAATCGCATTTCTTTTTATCAGTACGGTATTCATTCTTTCTTTCCACGCATTTCCCAAAAAACCTCCTGCAATAGAACCCGCCATCATAACAAGAGCAAAAGGCCAGAAAATAAGTCCCGATTCAATAAAAATAAGTATTGCAATTCCGTTATTTACGGCAATCAAGACCAGACTTAATCTCTCTAAAGTCTCGTTATTTTTGATTCCGTAAAAGCGCAATAAAAGAAATAACAGCATTCCCATTCCGGCGCCAAAATAACCTCCGTAAATACCCAGTATAAAAAGCGGAATTAGTTTTACAGGCGTATAAGTAAATTTTCTTATTAACTGATTATCAGAATTAAACAAGTTAAATATACGATTATAAAACGTAAAAAGAATCCAGCTGCATAACAATAAAAATGGTGCAATGGTTTCGAACACTTTTGGTGAAAAAGCAATGAGCAGAACGGCTCCCAAAATTCCTCCTAAAGTACAGGCAGCAAGCATGTAATTAAAATGTGTTTTGGAAATCTCTCCTGTCTTTTGTACGGATTTGGATGAAGCAAGAAAACCCGACCAGAGAACGATTGTGGTAGTTGCCGTTCCTGGTACAGGTTGTATTCCTCTAAAAATTAGACTTGGAAAAATAATAAACCAGCCGCCGCCAATGGTGACATTTACAGCGCCGCCAATAACGGCCATTACAAATAGAAATAAAAGTTCTAGATAGGTATTCATATTATTTTCAATCTAAAGTTGTTTGGTTATGGTTTGAAAATTATTTCAATTGTCTGTCCTTTTCTTCGATTTCCAAATCGTTTATGCTGGCAAATCTTCTTGCCATTAAACCATTTTCATCAAATTCCCAGTTCTCATTACCGTAAGCTCTAAACCATTTTCCCTGCTGATTCTTATATTCGTATACAAACCGAACCGCAATTCGATTATCGGTATGCGCCCAATATTCTTTTTTCAGTTTATAGTCCAGTTCTTTGTGCCATTTGCCTGTCAAAAAAGCTACGATTTGCTCCCGTCCGTTAATAAATTCGGATCGGTTGCGCCATTCACTATTTACGGTATAGGCTTTAGAAACACGTTCTGGATCTCTGCTGTTCCAGGCATCCTCTGCCAATTGTATTTTTTCTAATGCCGTTTCTAAAGTAAATGGCGGTAATGGATGTTTTTGTTCCATCTTGATTGTTTTTTAGATTTATTTTGACACTTTTCTATCTAAGAAATCTTCAATCAGCTCGCCAATTTCAACACCATAACTTTCTAAAGCAAAATGTCCTGTTTCAAAGAGATGAAATTCCAGATTTTTTAAGTCTTTTTTGAAAGCTTCTGCTCCTACGCCCGGAAATATATAATCGTCTTTCCCGTAAACGATCAATGTTTCTGGCTGGTATTTTCTAAAATATTCCTGAAACTGCGGATACAATACTACATTGGTTTGATAGTCATAAAACATCGCCAATTGGATTTCATTATTTTCTGGACGTTCTAAATGTCTCAAGTCAATTTCCCAATTATCTGGAGAAATAAGTTCTGGATTGGGAACATTGTGTGTGTACTGCCATTTTAAACCGTCCAGGCTATGAAAACCCTGCAGAGTATTTGACGCTTCTTTGTTGTTTATGTCTTTCCAATACGCTTTAAACGGATCCCAGAATGCTTCAAGACCTTCCTCATAAGCACAGCCGTTTTGGATGATTAAACTGTCTATTTTTTCTGGATTGACAGTCGCAATTCTAAATCCGATTGGAGCACCATAATCCATTAGATACAAACTGTATTTTTGAATGTCCAATTCTTTTAAAAGCTGTGTCATGATAGCGGCTATATTTTCGAACGTATATTTGAATTCGGCTATTGGCGGCTGTTCGCTTCTTCCGTAACCTGGATAATCGGGAGCGATTAAATGGTATTTGTCGGACAGGTCTGTTATCAGATTTCTAAACATGTGAGAAGAAGTTGGATAACCGTGCAGTAATAACAAAGTTGGATTTTTCTTGTCTCCTGCTTCTCTGTAAAAAATTTCAACTCCGTTGATTTTCTTGGTGTGGTAAGTTGTTTTCATAGGTTTAATTTGATGATTAATTAAAAGTGTATTTGTTACAATACAAATATGCGACACCTAATAATCAATATCTTAAACACATTTTCCCGATGACTTAACGATTTTTCCTTCATTTCAAATTATTAATTATTAAGAAACAGATTTACAGCTGATTGGAAGCAAAACGGCTTCTTTCGCGGTATTGTATTGGAGACAAACCTTCCTTATTTTTAAAAAACCGGCTAAAGGTTTGTATGTCTTCATAACCAAGATCGTAAGCAATCTCTTTTATGGATTTTGTGGTATGAAAAATCTGCTTGCGTGCGTGGACCATAATTCTCTCGTGAATGATGTCAATCGGTGTTCGGTCTGATAATGACGAAAATATATTGGATAATGTCTTTGGAGATTTATTAAGCTTTGAGGCATAAAAAGCGACATCGTGATGTTTTGCAAAATAGTTTTCAACCAAAAATCTAAAGTCTCTCAAAATATCTGCTTCTCTCCCTCCAGAAATCGTTTTATTTTCTTTGTTTAATTTTCTGGCACACAGAATAATAATTTGTTTTAAGATCGATTGGAGCATTTCGTATTGCAGATTGTCTTTCGATTTCATTTCAATACAAAAGATATCCCAGGAATTTTCAAAAGCCAAAAGCTCATTTTCTTCAATTGATACTATTGGAACACTGGTTACGTTAAAAAACAAGGCGCCTTTTAAACTATTTTCGACTTCTGTGCCCATGTGATTTATAAAAGGAAGATTGAACTTTATTAATCTTGCCGACTCAAAACTTGTGTCTTCAATTTTATGATGATTGGTAAGAATGATAATATCGTTTTTGGACAACTTATATCCTATTTGATTTACCACAATACTCGTAGAACTGCCTCTATTCCAAACAAAAGTCATATCGGTCGAGCTTATATCAAAAGCTGCAGATTTACTGGATTTGGTTAGCTCTGTAACTTTTAAAAATTCAAGCGTGTTGTTTTCATAAACCATGATCAATAACTTTAAGGTGTTTGTTTAAGTCAATCAAGCCAAAACGCATACCAAAAAGCCTAACTTATGAATATCAAGCTGTTTCCTGATAATGCAGGTAAAAAACCCTCGAAATAAAAGAAAAAATAAGACTGCTGTCGAAATATCGAGACTCCTTCCAAGATAAAATCACGATGATTCGAAATGTCCGAAGCACTACAAAAACAGAGATCATTTTAAAATAATTACGCCCAAAGGGTTATCTTTAAACTCTATTTCATCTTTGAACTGATCAACTTTTAAAATAAATTGTATGGTGAATTTTCGACTTTTAGTTTTACGAACAGACGATTTAAAAAAACTGGCCTCTTTTTACAGCCTATTCGGACTTGAGTTTGATTATCACAAACACGGCAATTCTCCTTTTCATTATTCGGCCGAAATGGGTCAGATGGTTCTGGAAATTTATCCGCTGGCAAAAGAGCAGGCTAATCCGGACCTTAATTTACGTCTGGGTTTTGCAATTGATGATTTTGATGACGTTATTCTTAAGTTAAAGGAAAATGGAACTGCATTTGTCTTAGAACCAAAAGAAACCGATTTTGGATTTATGACGATTATTGTTGATCCTGACGGAAGAAAAGTAGAATTGTATAAAAATTAGTTTTCCAAAAAATAAACATTAGCTATAGCCCAGAGTAAAGTAAAATCGATCAGCCGATCCGATTTAATTTTTAAAAGTATCATCAGTTCCTGAGATAAAATTGATTTATCTGCTTACAGTTTGTATTTTTGTTTTTATGAATGACAATTTTATAAATGAATATTTTGGCATAGGAATACAAAATGGTAAAACGCCAGAAAACTTAGGGGTTTTGTGGCGGTCTGCTCAAAATTTAGGCGCTACTTTTATCTTTACTATCGGCAATCGATATGCCAAACAAGCGTGTGATACTCATGACGCCATAAAAGCAATTCCTTATTTTCATTATGATACTTTTGAAGCTTTTTTTGAAAATTTACCAAAAGGAGCGCGATTAGTGGGGGTTGAATTAAATGAAAAAGCATCTGATTTAGAAACCTTTGAACATCCAAGACGCTGTGTGTATATACTGGGTGCAGAAGATCATGGTTTATCAAAAAAAGTGATGGAAAAATGCCATCATTTAGTCAAATTTAAATCGGTAAAAAGTTTAAATGTTGCGGTTGCAGGAACGATTATAATGTACGATAGAAATTTGGCTAAACCGCGTTCTTAAAATAAAAAAAGCTTTCTATTTTATTTAAATTATCGCCTACATTCAATTTTTATCGCATCAAGAACAGTCTCAGGAAGCTATTTTTCTAAATCTTAACTTTCATCAAAATGGAATATCAAAAATTTGCGGAGACAATAATCAGTCTTAAGAATAAAGATTTAGAATTTAGGGAAACACTGATCGCTGCTAAAAAACTTGGCGATGGCTATAATGCAGAAATGGAAATACTACACAACCAAAATGCTGCAGTCTTAAATGAAATAATCGACCAAATGGGTTATCCGACAATCGATAAAGTCGGGAAAGAAGCTAGTGAAGCGGCTTGGCTTGTAATTCAACATGCTGTCAGCCAACCTGAATTTATGAAAAAATGCCTGAAATTGTTGGCATATGCGGTTCATGAAAATAAGGCTTCTGAAATTAATCTCGCTTATCTGACGGACCGAATAGCTGTTTTTGAAAATAAACCACAGCTCTACGGAACTCAATTTGACTGGGATGAAAATGGATTGTTAAGTCCGAATACTTTTGATGATTTAGAAAGCGTCAATCAAAGAAGAAAAAGAATCGGCTTGAACTCACTTGAAGAACAGACCGAAAGTATCAGAACTCGTTCCAAAAACGAAAATCAATCTGTTCCAGAAGATCTTGAAGTACGAAAACTTGAAATTTATGAGTGGAAAAAAAGAGTGGGCTGGATTTAAATTGATGCATTTGATAGAAAAATAAATACGGCTTCTTATTCAGAAAACCGTACTTACCAAACTAATCAAAATAAATTTTTATATACTTCCTTTGACTTCACCGCAAGTCAGCATATTTTTTGGATAATAAGGATTTTTGATGTCCTTACTGTCACTGGTCCAAACAGCGCCTGTCATTGGACAGACCTGCAGGTATAAGGTGGCATCTTCTGCTTTAAATTTTGGTGCCTGTTCCCAATATTTCGCAGAAAGCGTTTCAAAAATTTTACGCTGTTTGTTGATGTTTTTAGTTGCTGTAAGCTGCGAAGCCAATTCGATGATTTCTTTTCTTATTGTTGTTGCTTCATTCATCTTTTCAAGCGTCAGCTTTTTGAATTTGAAATTTTTCAACGATTTTTTCAATTCTTCTGCATTCTTAACAACTGCAAGGCTGTCAGAAGTTAAAAAACTGTTTTTTAGAGCCAGATAATTTTTAGTAATTTCCTTTTTTTCTGTTTCGCGTTTTGCGACCAATTCAGGAACTACTTCTTCTTTTGATGTCAATTGTGCATTAACCAGCGTGCTTAAGAAAATGAATGTTATAACGAATGCTCTTTTCATAATGTAGGTTTATCTAATTTTGTAATGATTTTATCTATTTCTAACAATATATTTTCGTAATGATCTTTATTAAATCCAGTTGATGCGTTCATCGATTTGGCAACCTCTGTTTTTAATTTTAAAAGATGCTGTTTGCCATATAATCTCACATCGCTTCTTTGCGCAGTATTTAAAGCTCTTCCTGGTTCGGTTTCTTTAGGAAGCAGCAGTAATCCTAATTTCTCGATGTAACCGCGCTGCAAGCTTCTTCTATAAAAATCCTGTTTTTCGTTACCGCTGAACTTTACCCAAACTGTCTGCTGTAAATCGTTTAAAAACTCTGGAACTGTATAAGCTCCTTCTGACTGCATGGTTTTAAGGCTGATATTATAAAGCATTCCAGAACTTAAAAGCATATTTAAGACTTGGTTCTGCTGCTCCGAAATCTGATCTGTCGTTTTTAAACCAATAAGCTGCTCAATATCCTGTGGATACATCCAAAGAGGTGCTTCGAAAAGCTGTCTTCCTACATATCCAATAGCCGCTTTTACTTTTGCCTTTGGAACTGCTTGGTATACAATACCTTTTTCATCAACTGTTCTTTTGGTGATGTAATTACTGCCAATATATTTCAGTACATGGTACAAATACAGGCCGTATTGCTTTACAACTGCTTTGTGCATATCAGATAAATTATCATAAGGATCATTCGGCTGATACGTCCATTCTATAAGATTCGGTACGACACGTTTTAAGTTTTTGATTCCGTAATCACTCGCCAATACGGCATCATCACCAATATCTTCTTTCTGGCTGCGCGGATCTTCATCTTTGCCTTCGCCCCCAAACCATAATTTTGGATTTGCAGTCAGACTGTCTGTCGTCATTTTGTGAAGTAATTTTTCTTCTTCAAATTCATCATCTGTTTTAGAAAAATAGCTGTAACCCCATTTTATAGCCCATTTGTCGTAGGCACCAATACGCGGGTAAATTCCCTCTGGACTAATATTATCTTCTGGCTGCGCTACATAGTTAAAACGTGCATAATCCATTATAGAAACGGTGTGTCCATTGGCTTCTACCCATTTTTTATCTCTCAGTTTTTCTACTGGTGTAGCACTGCTGGCTCCCATATTATGACGCAGTCCAATGGTATGTCCAATTTCATGAGAAGAAACAAAACGGATTAACTGCCCCATCAATTCATCATCCAAATGCATTTTTCTGGCTCTCGCGTCCAAAGGTCCAGCCTGAATCATGTACCATCTCTGCACCAATTTCATCACATTATGATACCATCCTACATGACTTTCTATAATCTCGCCGCTTCTAGGATCGCTTATTCTTGGTCCGTAGGCATTTGGCGTTTCTGATGCATAATATCGTACTACCGAATATCTGGCATCTTCTAAGCTCATAGAAGGGTCATTTTCAGGCCATTCTTTACCAATAATGGCATTTTTAAAACCTGCCGCTTCAAAAGCTTTGTTCCAATCGTTGATTCCTGCAATTAAATAAGGTCTCCATTTTTTTGGCGTTGCAGGATCAATGTAATAGACGATTTGTTTTTTAGGTTCGACCAATTCGCCTTTTAAATATTTCTTAAGGTCTTTGTCTTTTGGCTCCAAACGATAACGCTGAATGATATATTTGGTTTGGGCACGCTGTTCTTCATCATCAAACAAAACATATTTATTGGCAAAATACCCTACTCTTTCGTCTGCAAAACGTTTGCGCATCGGTGTTTTCGGAAGCAATACAATCGAAGTATTTAACCGCAGTGTTATACTGCCGCTGCTTGCTGCTGTATTGGCATATGTTTTAGTCGTTTTTACTTCAATGTTGATGGGATAAGAATCGATTCCTTCAATAAACGATTTATCATCTGCAAGCGAAGTCAGTTTTTTTTCTGTTTTCTGTTTACTTTCTAAAGAAAACACCGGATTGTCTTTCTTAAAAACATCGGTGATCTCTACAACAATATTTCCAGTATCCGGATTAGTTGTTTTGATCGGAAAAGCAGCCACAATCGGATTTTCGTTACTTCCTGCCATTGCTTTTGCCAGCGCAGAATCCGAAGAACGAACATCTTGTTTGTATTGCAGTGATCTTAAAAACACATTGTTATTAGGTCCTTTTTCAAAATAAACAGTCTGCTCATTGGCTTTCTCGCCGCCAAAATCTCCAAAACCTTCTGGAGTAGCAATATAACGAGTTACAACGAGCATGTATCTGTTAAATAAACTATCTGGAATTTGAAAATAAAATTTAGTATCCACCTGACTTACAGTAAAAAGACCTTTTTTACTTTTGGCTTTATCCGTAATAATTTTATTATACGGCTGCATGCCTTTTGGCTGTGTACTAGTACTGTCTGCTTTCTTTTCAGGAGTTTGAGCAAAACCATGCTGCTGCGCGGCAGTCAGCATGATTAGTAAAATAAATAGTTTTTTCATCGAAATTAAAACGGAACTTTTTCGTCTGTGTTTAATGTAAGTTTTGGATTTTTTTGTAAAGCACTTAACGGAAACGGAATAACATATAATCTGGAATTCGGCTGTAATGTATACGTTTTTTGAGGAACGGTTTTGTTTACAATCGGAAATACTCTTGTGATCGTTTTGGCATATTCAGACTCTGTATTTAATCTTTTAAGGTCAAAAAATCGATTAAAGCCTAATAGCAGTTCTTTTCTGCGCTCATTAATCACAAGTTCCATCGTTTCTTTTCTTGTTGCTGGAACGGCTAAGTTTACCGTGCCTGATAAGATACGTTTTGCTCTTAATGTATTTAAAACATCTACTGCCTCTGTCAATTTATTTTCTCTAGCATAACATTCTGCCAGAGTTAAATACACTTCTGTGGTTTTCATTCCTACAGTCGGATAAAAAAATCTCGTGTACTGTGTTCCCCAATAAGCAGTATTAGAACCTTGATCGAGATTGGTAGTGCTGGTCGAATTAAAGAACAAATTAAAACGGCCGTCGTTGGTTCCAAACAACGTTCTTAATTCTGGGCTTATGATATAGCTTTGCGCAAAATTCATTTCGTTGTAACCCGTCATGTACATATAACTAAGTACTTCAACATTATTTGCTGCAGGTACAGCCAAAGCTGTTGGTCCGCCTTGAGCGTTGTAAGCCACCAAATCAAATATCTGATTGTTATAACTTAAAGACTTTTCTGCTGCTGCCTGTGCGTTTGCAATTTCACGTTTAAACAAATGCACTTTAGCTTTAAAAGCATAGGCAAATGCCAACGAAGGATGATAAACATCTAAAGGTTTTTCCTGAAGATAAGGCAGCGCTTCTTCAATATCTTTTTGAATAAATGCGTAAACCTGCGCCACGGTCGATTTTGAAGGCTGTGCTTCTAAATCAAATTTATCCATAATACAGATTCCTCCGTCTGTGGCAGCAGTCTGCGGATTGTAACCTTTTGCATAGGTGTTAATTAACAAAAAGTGGTCGTAGGCTCTGTAAATTTTAGCTTCGGCTTTTGCCAATTGTTTTACATTTTCGTCGCCTTTACTATTGTCAACTAATGAAATAATCGTATTCCATCTGTTGATATACGTATAGGCTTGGTTATAAAAACTAGAAGTTCCTAATAACGAAACACGATCTACGCTTTCGTCAAAAGTAAAATTAACAATATCAATGTTTGGAGTTCTTCCGATTACGTTGGCTTCTCTAATCCATTGATCGTCTGATAAATACTGAAAGTTATTAATTGGGTAACCTCTGTTTGGAAGGGAAACCATTTCATAAAATTGTGCAGCTGTTTCGATAACCAAAGATCCTTTTGGAGTGATTTCTGTGTAATCTTCGCAAGATGTTACGGTAAAGAACAGTAACGACAGCAGTGTTATAGATATCTGTTTCATGTTTTTTAAAGAGTAAGATTAAAACCTAATAAATAAGTTGTAGGCGATGGTAAATTACGTACACCAGCGTTTGCTGAATAAACTTCTGGATCAATGCGATTTCCTGCAGCGCTCCAATACCAAATATTATTTACCTGAAAAGTGAATTTTGCGGATGTCAATTTAATTTTGTTCGCAAAGTTTTTTGACAGATTGTAAGCCAATGAAGCATTTCTCAGTTTGATATAATCGCCGTCTACAACATTTGCCGAAGAGTTTCTCCATTGACTGCTGATTGTACCTGCATAATTGCGGACACTTTCGTCAAAATCTACATACAAACGGGTATTATCGTTTCTGTTTGAGTCTGTGTAACGATCTGCAATTCCAGAAAGTGTTACATTATCAGTACTCATATCAATGGTTTCTTTACGCATTACATTTCCGCCTGAGAAAACAAACAAGAAATTCAAGTCAAATTGTTTGTATGAAAAACGTTGTGAAAGTGATCCTGTATAAGTCGGCGTTAAACTTCCCATGTTTACTAAAGCATCTGGATTTGTAATCGTTTTGATTGAAGTTGCTACAGGATTTCCGTTTGCATCAAAAGTAATTGACGGATTTCCGTTCTCATCCAAAACATAAGGATATCCGTTTACCGTTCCTCCATATTTATAGGCATACAAACTATTGTAAATATCATTTTCCTCGAAATAATCTGCTGGAGAACTTACATAAACCGATGCGCTGGATTGGGCTCTTGTCACTTTTTTTACAGTGGTTTTGTTGAATGCCGTAATTAAATTTGTAGCAATTTTAAAACTGCCATTGTTGTACCATTCAGAACCGAAGTTGAATTCGATACCTTTATTTTGTAAAGCTCCGGCGTTAATTCTTCTGGTCAAGGCCCCCACAGTTGGATCTAAATCTGTTGTAGCCAATAAGTCGCTGCTGTATTTTCTGTACACATCAATAGTTCCGTTTAATTTATTTCCAAATAAACTAAAGTCTACACCCACATTGGTTCCTTGTGTTTTTTCCCATCGCAGCATTGGGTTGGGCTGTCCTGTAATATTGATGTATTGCAACGACTGATACAAATTGTCGTTTCTTCTTGTAGCTGTTACATAAGGCGTTGTACTTTGATCTACGTTTCCGTTTACACCAATAGTAGCTCTCAGTTTAAGCGTATTCACCCATTTTATTTCTTTCATGAATTCTTCGCTGCTGATGTTCCATCCTAAACCTGCAGACCATAATGGGCGGTTTTTATATTTAGGGTCTACTCCAAACAAATCGGCTCTGTCTACTCTGTAACTTCCTGTTACATTATACTTAGATAAGAAAGTATATCCTAAACTGCTGAATATTGAAAAATAACGGTGTAAAATTTCTGACTGTGTTCTTGACGGCGCTGCCAATGTTCTATTGTTTCCATAAATATAACTGGCCACTCCTGTCTGACTTAGAGCAAGAGTATTAAGTGTCGCAGAAGTAAGGGTTACAGGATCATAACCATAACGGATCTGCTCTATATTTCTAGGAATAAAAGTTTCGCGCATTTCCATACCTGCAAGTGCATTTATTGAATGCTTTCCGTCCGCAAAATCTTCATTGTAATCTAACTGGTTTCTAAAAGAATAATTACTCCCCTGAGTGTTCCATTGTTTGTAACGTCCTCCTGCAGAAAAACCGTCTACATATGTATAAGCATTTGTCGTTGGGTTATATCCGGTTAAGGCATTGATTGCCATACGCATTTTGTAAGAGTCTACGCTGTAGTACTGTTCATTATCGTTTTTCCTTACTTCATACTGAAATTGTGTATTCAGACTTAAGCCTCTCCAGATCTTAGCACGAATATTGGCAAATGTTCTTAAACTTAGTGAGCTTTGCTTTAAAATCCCCTCATTAAGTTCATTTAAAATATTAAAACTAGTTGATTTAAAACCACTTAATCCAGATATTTTCTCTGCTACAGCAGGATTAATAATAGCTCCAGAAGTAAAACCATCACTAATACCCACAAATGGAGCTATTACACGATTTCCGTTTTCATCGATAATACGTTCGTATCTTTTCTGAATATCGTATTTGCTGTAATTATCATCCGTAACATCATCATTGCTGTACGTTCCGTTTATTCCAAATGTAGCGTTCAACCAGTTGTTTACTTGGAAACTGCTTTTGGCATACAGATTAAAATTACGACTCTGATTATTTACAATTCGATTTTGAGACTGGTCATAATTAAGCGATACATAGGTATTTTGTTTGCTGGTACTTCCAGAAAAGGCAACATTGTAACGCTGTCTAAATTCTTTCTGCCATACATTGTCGCGGTAATCTTTTACATAGTCATTCTTCCTCCATTGCCCGATAGTAGCATCGTAATCTGAACTGGTAATCTTACCTTCTTCCAAATTTCGGTTCAGCTGATAAAGCGGACTGTAATATTTCATACTGCTGTTACCAATATCACCGTAAGTGTTGAACATTGAAGCCGTATTGGCATATCTCGCCCTTTCTCTATTGTAAACTGCTTGTTCAAAATCGATCATTTCGCTTGTAGAAGCAAGATTCATGTCTCTCAGGCTAGGTTTTTCAGCAATAAAAAAATCAGAGTTTATGCTTACTTTCAGTCTTCCATTTCCTTTTTTGGTCGTTAAGACAATAATTCCGTTTGCTGCACGTGAACCATAAATAGAAGCCGCTGCTGCATCTTTAAGAACATTGACACTTTCAATATCATACGGATTAATTTCATCTAAACTCAATTCGGTTGGCAGACCATCAATTACCAAAAGCGGACTATAACCAACAGTAGACGTAGAAAAAGTTCCCATACCACGCAAAATCGGGGTATCTGCCGAAGCTCCAGTTGGATTTTTCTGATACATCAAACCTGCAACACGTCCTTCAAGTGCAGTCATTAAATTACCATTGATGTTTTCATTTAAGGTTTTCTCATCAATTTTGGAAATCGAACCTGTAAAATGTTCTCTGGCAATAGTTTGATATCCTGTAATTACCACTTCTTTCATTGTAGAAATTTTGTCTTCCACAATAAGCGTTAATTCTGTACGTCTGTTAATACCAAATGATTTTTTCTCGATCGTTAATCCAGAACATTCAATAATGGCATCCTGCGGTACATTATCAAAAGAAAAACTACCGTCAAAATCGGTTATTGCATTTTTATTTGTACCCGAAACATAAACATTTACACCCGGAAAAGGTTCATTTTTGTTATTTAATACCTTTCCGCGAATGTTTATTAATACGTTTCCCAAGCTCTCGGTTTTTGAAGCCGTAACAACAATGGTCTGATTGGTAAGCGTGTACTTTAAATTTTGATTTTTAAAGATTTGATTCAGTGTTTCCTGTAAAGAAGCGTTCTTAACACTTATCGTTACAGGTTTTGAATCTTTCAGTAATTTTTGGGTGTAAAGAACTTCCTGATTGCTTTGTTTAGCAACTTCTTTTAAAACTGTTTCAAGCGGGGCATTTTTAAAATTAATTGTGATACTTTGTGCCTGGCCTGAAAAACTGCAAAGTAACAATAACAGGCTGAACAGCCATAATGGATTCGAAAAACTAAATTTCGAAATCTTTTTTTTGTAAGGTTTTTTTGGTTGTAAATTTAATTTCATACATTTACATTGGTTATAGTTAAACAATAGGTGGACAAACTTATACTGGCTATACACTTTTATAACAACCAGGAGTATCGCAACTACTTCTGGTTTTTTAGTTTATAGACTCAATATAATCGGGTAAACTTAAAATCAGGGATCTACAATAATCGTTTTTCCTTCGACCTTAAATTTTATATTACTAAGCTCAAGTACTTTTAATACTTCAGACAAATTTTTATTTCTAAAGGTACCGCCGTTAAATCTCACATCCGAGACATCGCCGCGATACTCTACTTTTATTCCGTACCAGCGTTCCAGCTGTTTCATTACTGATTTTAAATCGGCATTATCAAATTTAAATCGGCCGTTTTTCCAAGCAATCGCTGCTTCTGTATCAACTTCTTTGATAGTAATCTTTGCAGTGTTGTCCGAAAGATTGGCCTGCTGTCCCGGCTTTAAAACTGCCTTTTGATTTTTAGAACTAACCGCTACGCTTCCTTCTAACAAAGTCGTTTTTACAACAGACTCATTATCATACGCATGAACATTAAAATGCGTTCCTAAAACTTCTATAGACTGTTGGTCCGATTTTACAATAAAGGGTTTACTTTTGTTTTTGGCAACTTCAAAATAAGCCTCTCCATCTAACTCTACGATTCTTTGATCTCCGTTAAACTGGGTTGGATATTTAATAGACGAAACAGCATTAAGAAAAACTTTGGTTCCGTCTGCCAAAACAATATTGTACTGCCCGCCTGTTGGTGTAGAAAGTGTATTGAACGAGTTTTCGTCTTCTTTTGCACCGGCAGCATTCGGATTAATTACATAAGTAATCACGCCATTAGCATCCATTTTAATGGTTACTTCGTCCTGCTCTCCTTCTTGAGCGATCGTATCTTTTGCCGTTATGTCAGACAAAACGATCTGTTTTCCGTTAGAAAGGGTTAAAATCCCTCTGTTCCCACCTGGAGCAATTTCTACTGGTTTTTCTGCCACCTGAATATTTTGTTCTTTTTCTGATTTTGAAAAGTAAAATACTCCGGTTCCTAACAATAACGTTATTGATGCAGCCACTGCGACACGAGGCCAAATGCTGATCACTTTTGGTTCTTGCTGCAACGGTAATTTTGATTTGAGATGCTGATAACTTTCTTCCAGCTCGTACTCATTAAGCTGCAATTTACTTTTAGAAGCTTTGTGTAAATACCACGCATCTAGTTTGTCCTTATCTTCATTAGATAAAGTACCTTCCTGATGTTTCTGCAGCAGCGCTAAGATTTCTGATTCGTTCATAATTGTACACGAAATTTTGTCCCGTTTTAAATAAGACAGTTATAAAGGGCTTTTGTCATAGACAAAAACAAAAAAAGTTTAAAAAAATATTATTAAATCGTTAGTAAAACAAAAGAAATGATGTTTTCTATTTACAAATGAAGCAGTTACAGGAATAAAATAATTTAAAATTTAACAAAAAGAATTACAATAATTTACCAAATCAAAACATGCATTAAAGATTTTAGTTTTTCTCTAAGGATTTTGACTGAATTATAAACTTGCTGTTTGGCGGTTTTATCGGTTATATTTAACTGATCTGCAATTTCATCATACGAAAGTTCTTCTACCTTTCTTAAAAGAAAAACTTCTCGCATTTTTTCTGGAAGCAGCGCAATTTCTTTTGCAATAATGGCTTCTAATTCTTTTGCTCTCAGATTAGAATCTGCGAAGACATAGTCATTTTCGATAAAGTCCGAAATTGAATCAGCATAGCGCGAAACCACTTTTTCGTGGGCGATATGATTGAGTATTCTGTTTTTTACCGCTTTATATAAATAAGAAGAAAGAGAACCGGTAACTGTTAATTCATAACGTTTGTTCCAGATCGCCAAAAATACTTCCTGAACAACGTCGTTTGCTTCATCCTGACTGCCCAGCATTTTATAAGCATGATTAACCAAAAGTCTGGAGTATCTTTCGAAAATTTCTGTATACGCCGATTGATCGTCTTTTTTAAGAAGATGTAATAGAACAGAATCAGTATATTGGCTATAAACAGACATTAATCAATAAAAGGCAAGGATCAAAACCGCAATATTAATCATTTTTTGCATTAAAAACTACAATGCAATCGTTGAAACATTGAAGATTGTTTAATAAATCTCAATTTTAACAAGAATAAATTTAAAACAGGAATATAAAATATCCCCGATGATTAAAAATTCGTTTTTTTAAAGAAAATCAAAACCAAGCCAATTGAAGTTTTTTTTATAATAAATTAAGACATTTTTCAATCTAAAAATCCTGCTTAAATTAGGAATCTTGCAGTAATTGAGAAGGATCGATCTCAGAATCAATTTAGTATTCGTTTTAAATAGTATTGTGATTACTAATTTGAATTAATTTCTAAAAAGTCTTTTCTTAGTTAATTTTCGAAATAAAAAATAGCGCTAACATAAAGTCAGCGCCATTTTATTGAATATTTAAAGTGAATTTCTTTTCTAAAATTCCTCTTATTTCACGTCAAACCAAAGTTTTGTAGTAAGCAGATCTTTTCCCTGCACCGATATTGCAGCCTGATAGCTGTTTCCGTTCAAAGATTGTTCTGTACCTGGATAAAAGAAACGCGAAGGAATTTGTCCGTCCAAAACTGTCGCAGGACCCGCTTTTAAAACCGGATAATCCAATCTTCTCCACTCGGTAAAAGCATCAAGACCCTGACCAAAAAACGCGATCCATTTTTGTGTTCCTATTGATTGCGCATAATTTGCAGCATCGTATTTTACAGTTGCTTGGTTAAGATAGTTTGAAATAACTGTTGCATCTGTAATTCCAAATTGGTTAAAAGAAGCTGTAATAGCATTTTTATAAAGCTGTTCTGCATCTCCTCCTATATAGCCGCGTGCTGCCGCTTCGGCAAGATTAAATAAGGTTTCAGAATACGAATAAATTACTGCCGGCGAGGTAGAAGTCAGGAAGTAAGTTCCTGGTTTTGATGTTTTCGCAAAACCTTGGTTGTTAGCATCACTGTTAGACAAGCCATTTCCTCCTCCAACGTATGTTCCAACACTTGCATCTGATGGCAGCTGCGCGTAAACTGGTAAACGAGGATCTGAAAATTCTTTTAATTTATCTACCATTGTTTTTGAAATACGGTAATCATCACGAGTTTCAAACCAAGCCGAAGCTGGATTTTGCTGCGGTGAACTGATGTACGTAAATTTAAAAGTGTCATTATTACTGCTTAAAACACCTGCAGCATCCGTCGTTGCGTCAATAGCTGCCTGTTTTGCCAAAGCAGGTTCTCTATCAGAAATTCTTAAAGCTATACGCAGACGAAGCGAGTTTACGAATCTTTTCCATTTTGCAATATCCCCTTTGTAAACTAAGTCACCTGTTACAGCACCATTTGCTGTATTCAATAATGACTGCGCTTGCTTTAGATCTTCAAGCAATCCAGTATACACTTCTTTTTGAGTGTCGTATACAGGTGTTATACTTTTTCCCGCTTCTTTGTACGGAATATTTCCGTAGGCATCTGTCAACAGTAAAAAGGTCCATGAACGCAGTGTTAGTGCAATTCCTTTATAATTAGAATTCGCTTGTGCATCTGGGAAATTGATGATCGTATTCAAATCTGTAATTAAGGTTGCATAACCTGTGTTCCATAAAGAAGTGAATGAAGTATTTGAAACATCATATCGGTCCGGCTCTGTGTATTGGATTTTTGCCCAATGCTGTACAAATAACAAAGACGAGTCAAAGTTATTAGTAGATCCCCAATATAAATCTGCTCCTTGTTTTAATGTTCCTGTCAACAGGTAAGGTGCCAATGGGGTTTCAGTTGCATTCGGATTTTTATTGATATCATCCAACGTGTCGCTGCAAGAGGTAAACGTTAATGCAAAGAGGGTTATATAGGCTATTTTTTTTAGCATGATTCTGTATTTTTAGAATTTTAAATTAACATTAAGACTGAAATTTCTGGTTGTAGGCAAAGACAAACTCTCCAAACCTTGTGCGTTTCCAGTGTTGAAAGCGGTTTCAGGATCAATATTTGGTGCATCTTTATAGATAAAGAACAGGTTACGGCCAACAGCAGTAATACTTGCTCCTTCTAATCCAAGTCTTCTAGCAAATGATTTTGAAAAATTGTACGCCAATTTTATTTCTCTCATTTTTACAAAAGTCGAGCTATAGATATACGCTTCACTGATATTGTAAGATGCCTTATAATATTCTTGTGCACTAAGAACCGTAGTATTTGGAGCTCCATTTTCGTATACTCCGTTAAAAATCATACCGTCGTCATATACAGCTGCACCCGCTGGGGCAGTTCCGTTTACAAGCGTTTTGGTAGTACCGTTCAAATAATAATTCAGACCGCCGTTTTCAGCCCCGCGTCCTGGAAGAGTCGAAGCCAATACTCCAGTATAAGTACCCGTTCTATTAGTTCCTGAGAAAATTTCGCCTCCTACACTTGCATCAACAAGGAAAGACAATTCAAGATTTTTGTACGTCAATGTATTGGTAACACCTGCTAAATAATCTGGTGTATAATGTCCTAGAACTCTCTTCGTTGGATCCGCTTTTGGCAGTCCGTTTGCTCCTACTACAATATTACCGCTGGCATCACGCAGATAAGCAGTTCCGTAAAGTGCTCCATACGCTTGTCCTACAGATGCCAATATGTCTACACCTCCAGAAGTACCAATTGTATAGTTTTGAATTTGTTTTGCATAATCCAAGATTTCAACTTTACTTGTATTTTTAGAGTAATTTGCTCCTATACTCCATTTGAAATTTTCAGTTTGAATCGGGCTTCCGTCCAATTGAATTTCAATACCGCTGTTGTTGATTTTACCAGCATTGATTAACTGTGAATTGTAACCGCTTGATGTCGTGGTTTTAATCTCCAAAATCTGATCGAAACTATTGGTGTTGTAATAAGCAACATCAAAATGAAGTCTGTTTTTCCAGAAAGTAGCTTCTAAACCAACTTCTGTACAACGTGTTGTTTCTGGTTTCAGGTTCTCATTAAGTTTTCTTTGTGATGAAGTCTGAATTGGATTTCCGTCAAATGCAGTCTGGAAATTGTAAACCGTAGCCAATTGATATGGATCTGCATCGTTACCTACCTCAGACCAGCCTCCACGTATTTTTAAGAAATCAAGTGTATTGCTTTTAAGGTTCAATGCTTCAGATAAAATCAAACTACCATTAACAGATGGATAGAAATAAGAACGATTATTGCTAGGCAGTGTAGACGACCAGTCGTTACGTGCCGTAAGGTTCAAATAAGCATAATTTTTGTATCCTAATTGTGCAGAAGCATAAGCACTATATACTCTCAATCTCGATAATGAATTCGAAGAAGTCAACGGATCACGTGAGTTTGTTAAAGTATACAAATCTGGTACCGCTAGGCGTGGTGCTTTCTGGTAATTATTGGCATCGCTGTGATTACGGATATTGAATCCGGCAAGAGCGTCTAAACTAAAATCGTCGTTTAATTTTTTAGTATAAGTAAAAATACCTTCTGTATTTTGCTCGTTTACCGTATAAGCATCTTCAGCATACGATCCGAAAGGAGTTCCGTTTGTACCGTACTTAATCTCGTATTTTCTTCTATCGTTATAATAATCAACTCCTGTACGGAATTTAAAATTAAGTCCTTCTGCCAATTTTGCATCCAAATGAACATCTCCAATTATACGATTACGCTGCTGACTTGTAGTGTTGTAATACGCATTCCAGTACGGATTGCTGTAGTAGCTGTTGTTCCAGTTAACATCTCTGTTATTTTGAAGCTCGTTGATGTCCACCTGACGTCCGAACCAAAGAAACTGCAGCATTACACCTGCCGCACGGTTTCCAGAAGGACCTCCCGGCAGTGCTGGAGCATTGGTTGTAATGTAATTAGCTGTAACCCCAACTTTTATATTTTTTGAGATTTGGTAATTGCTGTTAATTGTAAAGTTCGTTTTGTTTACTTCACTGTTAGGAACCGTTCCTAATTGTTTTTGATTATTAACACCTAAACGGAAATCTGATTTTTCATCTGATCTTGCTACCGAAATACTATTATCATAAGTAACACCCGTATTAAAGAAGTCTTTTACATTATTAGGATGCGCTACAAAAGGCACTGCTTCACCTTTTGAGAAAAATTGAGGAATAAGACGTCCATCCATTCTTGGTCCCCAGCTTTCGTCAACACCATCATTTACACCGCCTCCTTTACCGTCTACAAAACTAAATCTTCCGTTTGATCCTTGACCATACGAATTTTGAAAACTAGGCAAAGTTGCAACTTGCGAAATTGTTATACCAGAATTTAAAGTGATTCCTAATCCTTTTTGGCTTTTTCCTGATTTTGTAGTAATCAAAACAACACCATGTGCCGCACGCGATCCGTAAAGTGCCGCTGCGTTTGGTCCTTTTAATACTGTTAAGGTTTCGATATCATTAGGATTTAAATCCGAAATTGCATTTTTGAAGTCGCGTGAAGCAGGACCACCAGCAACACTGCTTAACTGCGAGTTGTCTACCGGAACTCCATCTACCACAAATAACGGCTGATTGTTTCCTGCGATCGAAGTTTCTCCACGGATAATAATACGTGAAGATCCCATGTCTCCTTGTGAATTGGTGATTCTCACACCAGCTAATTTTCCGCTTAAACTGTTTAAGAAGTTCGTTTCTTTCGTTTCAGCAAGATCTTTATTTTTAAGAGCCTGAGTACTATATCCTAAAGATTTCTTTTCTTTTGAAATACCTAAAGCCGTAACGACAACTTCTGATAATTGATTTTGTTCTTCAGTAAGACTAATCGTAACCGGGTTTTCATTTACTACAACTTCTGCTCTTTTGTATCCTAAAAACGTTACAATTAAAGTATAAGGTAATTTTTGTCCTGTTTGGAAAAAGAATTTTCCATCAAAATCTGTTACAACACCGTGTGTTGTTCCTTTTATATTTATAGAAGCACCGATAATAGGCTCTTTTGTAGCCGCATCTATTACGGTTCCTTCTAGTTTGGATTGTATTAATGGTTTGGTTTCTTGGGCTTTAATTCCTATGGAAATCAATAAAATACATAACCATAGACAGCTATTTAATTTTTTTTTCATTACTTTGTTTTAGTTTAATAAAAAGGCGAGCCGAAAAAAGATTCATTCCATTTTCGCTTTCCTCGAGAGATGTACAATTTCTTTTAAGCTTCGCCATTTCTGCTGCAACAGAAATGGTTTTTTATTTGCAGCACATTCGTTTTTTCATTTTTCTTTTTATTTTGGATTACTACTCTATTGTCTTTCAAATTTTATAATGCTTTAAAAATCAAGAATTTTAATAGTAAACTATCACTCACAAAGTCTATTTTTCAGATTAAAAATGAACTACATTTTGACATGTAATTCGTTTAGTCCCTTACAAACTCTTAAATTCTACTAATTTGATAGAACAAAAGTAAATTAAAACAAAACACTCCCAAAATTTTAATCCAACATTTTGCAAAAAAAATGTTAACTAAAATAACCTTCGATTTATAAACAACTAAAAACAAAATAGTTAACCAATAAAGCTCATTTTCAGTGCTGTAAGATTTTTTGTAAAACTTTAAGATAAATTTTCAAAAAACAGCTTGTTTTAAGTTTTGGATCAGTTCCTTTAAAGCATAATTCTGCTCCTGAAAACCTTTAGAATCCCAAATAAATCTTAGAAAAAAGCGAGATTTATACGGTAAAAATGGGAGCTGTTTATTCGATTTTATTTGAGTATTTTTGCCGCAGAAAAAGAATATTTTTTTTAATCTGAAGTCCGATCTAAAGGAAAGAAAACAACGTGAAAGAAGTCGTACATAAGGATGCCCATTGGACTATTTGTGAAGAATGTCAGGGACGCGGAAAAAAAAGCCGCAGATTGACCAAGAAAGTTCGTCTTGCGTACCAAAATGCTTTGCATCAATTTGAAAAAACAAATGGTGAAGGCATTGCTCCTCTGCAGCCCAAAGCACCGCTTTACAGTTGTTTAAACTGCTCTGGATCAGGATTGCGACCTGCGGTAAATGCTGCAATTCCAAATCCAGATTATCCGCACGTTGCCATTATTGGCGGCGGTATCGGCGGTGTGGCTCTGGCCGCAGCTTGTTTGCATCGCGGTATACCTTTTACACTTTACGAACGCGACAACCATTTTGAAGCACGCTCACAGGGATATGGTCTTACCTTACAGCAAGCCAGTAAAGCCATTGCGGGTTTTGGAATTTTTTCTTTGACTGAAGGCGTCGTTTCAACCCGTCATTTGGTACACAATACAGAAGGAAAAATCATTGGCGAATGGGGCGTTCGAAAATGGATTCATTCGGAGGAAAGAACGGCACCAAAACGCAGCAACATACACATTGCAAGACAATCGCTGCGGTCAGCATTATTAGAACAGCTCGGCGGTGCCACTGCGGTACAATGGGGACATCAATTAATTGATTTTAAAGAAGCTGACGATAAAACCATTGACCTGAATTTTCAGGTAAATGGTGAAATAAAGCATGCTAAAGCCGATTTAGTAGTTGGAGCCGACGGAATTCGCAGCGCAGTAAGAAAATTATTGATTGGCGAAGAAAACACTCCGCTGCGCTATTTGGGCTGTATTGTAATTTTAGGAATTTGCCCGTTGAGCACACTAGAAAATATTGAAAATGAACTGCTGGATTCGGAAACTGTTTTTCAAACCGCCAATGGCAGCGAACGCATCTATATCATGCCTTTTACTGCAGATTCTGTCATGTGGCAGCTGAGTTTTCCAATGCCCGAGGAAGAAGCCAAAACAGTAAGCAGTCTGGGAACAAAGGCGCTTAAGGAAGAAGCTTGCCGCAGAACGCAGTGGCACTCTCCTATTCCACAGATCGTAAATGCAACAGCAGTAGAACAAATATCTGGTTATCCGGTTTACGATCGAGAATTATTGCAGCCAGAATTATTAGAAAACAACGGATCAATAACACTGATCGGCGATGCGGCGCACCCCATGAGTCCATTTAAAGGACAAGGCGCTAATCAGGCTCTTTTGGACGCACTAACCTTGGCGAGAGGAATCTACAAAGGCTGTAAATCTCCAGATTATTGGAAACAAAACGGACTAAGAAAAAGCGTTTTAAACGAATTCGAATCTGAAATGCTGGAAAGAAGCGCTGTCAAAGTAAAAGATTCTGCAGCAGCGGCAGATTTTCTTCATTCTGAAATTGTGCTTCACGAAGCCGATCATCCGAGAGGAAGTTGTTTGAAGAAGTAATTATTTTTAACCTATAGGATAATTTAAAATCATCTCAATAATAATCATTGCAATTATCTGTAGAGACTTTAAGCAATGTAATTCCACGAAGAGATCGCAAAGTTTTTATTTAAACCACAACATCACAAAAAAGCTTAACTTGGAAAGAACAGCACTGACTAAAGAAGAATTAGACGATTTAAAACAAAAAATAAGGTCTTACGAAAGAATTTTTTATGGCTGTATTGTCGTTACGGCTTTTATATTTTATGGATTTTACTATTTTAATTCTTCAGAAAAAAATACAGAACCTATTTCTAAAAGTGCACTTTTAATGGAACTTCTGATTTCATTATGTTTAATTGGTGTAATAATAAAAGGTTATAAAACACAAGCAAAATTCAAAAAGAATCTGTCCAATCAAATGATAATAAAAGGTTCTTTTAAAATTCTCGAGAAGCGAATCACCAATCAACACAGATCTAATACCACGAGACACAACGTTTTGAGAATCTTTTCTGAACTTGAAAATAAAGACAAGTTTATTTATATGGATAATGACGATTTTAAAAGAGTAAATGTCGACGATGTTATTTACCTCGAATATTTTACAGATTGTGATCTAATAAAAGTGCTCGAATTAAATAATCGAAAACTGGATTATACCCAAAATCAAATTTCTAATAATGCTGCTTTTTAAAATCGACTGTAAATAATTTTAAGGGCTGCGCCTTTCCCCGCAAAATTATTTCACCTTGCTGTTTGTAAGTTACCGAAGACGATTTTAAAGCATTTTTCATCACTTCTGAAATTACAAAATCATGATTAAAATCGTTGCATTTGCATTGAATCCGCGAAGTTGTATTGAGTAAATCTCCGTGATAAACAATTTCTTTTTTTACTTTTCCAACCCATGTAGTTACTGCTTTTCCGATATGCATTCCGGCCTTAAACTTCGGTACCAGATTGTACTTTTCTAAATAATAATCTTCTCTGTTTTGAATGCTCTCTTTGAGCATATAAAAACAATACAAACTTCTATTGTCTTTTAATCCAACAGAGGTTTTCCAAGTCAGGATAATTTCGTCTCCGGCATATTGATAAACGTCGGCTCTAGACGCTAAAATTGCATCAGTAAAATCATTAAACAAATCCTGCAGTAAGATGCTGTAGAGAATATCGCCAAGCTGTTCTGCCATTGAGGTTGACGATTTTACATCGACAAACATAAAAATGCGTTCTTCCTGTGTCGGACGATGGTATTTACCCACAAAATAATTGTAGAAAAAACGGCTGCTCAAAAGACTGCTTACTTCAAAAAAAAGAATCATAAAGATTGAAGCGCCGAGTGAAAACACAAAATCTTTTATCAAACGCTCGCTAATATATTTTGCTAATGCATCCTGATAGGACAAATCCCCTAGAATTTCTGCGAACATTACCACAGATAAAACCAGAAACAATACAATAAAAATGCTGTAAATGAGCGCTTTTATTACTATAGAACTAATAAAAGAATATTTATTGAGCCAGAAAAGCGACTTCTCAAAAATGATGACACTGCAGCCAATCGAAACTCCAATAAGAGTTCCTGGAAGGAATTTTAAGGATTCGTATTCTCTTCCCGCATCAGTAAATAGGGTATAAAACAAACCAATTGCACCGCCAAGTAAGACCGCCTTAAAAAATAAGCTGTATTTTGCAAAAAAAGGTATCTTAGGCAATTCCATAAAGACAAATATTATAAACCGTTGGTGTAATTATTTAAAAATACAAACTATCGATTTGCTTTCGCAAAATGACTTATTCAAATGGATTAAAAATCTGTATAATCTACTTTAAAACATAGAGTTACCGCTAATCTTGTGTCTGCTGTCAAAATTATTCCTTTACGAATTGACCGTTTCTTTAATAATCTCTTTTATCATTTTAAGAACCTCTGACGCGCTTTCTCTAATAATAATTTTATTCTTTTTGTCTTTTATTCTAGTAGTAAAAAAGTTGTCTTCGGTATTAATATCTACAATTGTTCCTCCATATTTTAAAGTAGTTTCGGCAATGGCCATCGGCAGGTTTGTTGCTCCAGAAGTTCCGATAATAAATAAAACCCCCGAATTTTTAGCCATTTTTAGGGAACTGAACTTTTTATTGGTTTTCTCATCATAACGTTCATCAAACCACAAAATATTGGGACGCATCCAGCTGCCGCATGCCTTGCATTTTAAAAGTTCGATATCTTTTTGGGTCAAATCTTCCTCTTGATTTTTTCCAGCTATTTCAAGAGGAAGATCTATTATTTCGTTACAGCCGTTAGAACACTTGATTTCTCTCGGTTTTCCGTGAATTTCATACAACCTTTGTGTACCCGCGCGTCTGTGCAAATGGTCTATATTTTGAGTAATTAAATGAAATCGGTCTTGCAGAAGATTTTCAATTTCAACCAATTCAAAATGGCTTTGATTAGGAACAGCACTTTCAAACATTTTTTTTCTAAAAAGCGAATACTGCCAGACTTCTTCGGGATTTTCTTTAAAATATTGAAAGGTACCAAACTCTTCCGGTTTATGAAATTTAGTGCCTTTTACCCAAATTCCGTCAGTTCCTCTATAAGTTGGAATACCGCTGTCGGCAGAAATTCCTGCGCCGGTCAAAAATGTAAAGAGATTTTTGTTTTTCTTTTGATAAACCTCTTTAATGATATTTTCGAGTTGTTCTTTCATTCCTTTAATTGCCATTTCTTTTAATCGCCTAAACAAATATAATCCAAAGTTTACCCACAGCAACATTAATATATTGCTTACATTTGAAACAAACCAATGTTTTCAGTTATCAAATAAGCCCGCAGACAGGAATGATCCAATTAACTAAAATTGAAAGACTAAGTTCGTTTGAAAATCCAAATCAAAAAGTCAATTTAAAATATCTCGGATGGGAAGAACCTTATAGAGGTTTTGAATTGTTTTATTATGCTTTGTTTATTAACGGAATTGATCAAACTGAAGCTTTATTTTCGACTAATAGATTAGAATGCCGCTTGGATGAAAATATTCAAATTGAACATCCCACTCGAAATTTTGCTTTTATCCCCTCTTTAGAACCTGTTTTATTGGACACTTCCAATTTTACTAAGATACCTTTAAAAGTGTTATTTAGAGAAAATGGAACTAATTATTCAGATCAATTGAAAGGGAGTTTTTTTTATGCTGATTATCACTTAACAATCAACTCAAGAAGTTTGATTTTGACGAATCTCGCTACTTTAGAAACAAACAAAATAAAATTCCCTGCAGATGCGGCTATCGAATGGGCCTATTTTAAAAATCCTTCGCAAATTCAAATTATTGAAGCTTATTCGAACAAAGGTTTTATTTATAACGTTGAAAGTAAAGAAATCATTTACCAAAAAAGTATTGTTGACGAAATGCTTTATCCCAATATTTTTAGATGGATTTACCGCAGACAGCAATACAATTCTAATGAAATAGAAATGGAATTACTGCAGAAAAAGGACAACGCTTTTGTATCCACTTATTTTAAAGTTAGTTAGTGGTTTTCTAGGCTTAATTTGCACAACAATGAAAATAATTGGTTTACTAAAAGAATACAATCAAGAAAACGCTGAAAGCTATTTTGATTATCGAAAAAATTGTTCTTACGAGAATAAGGATCAAATTCTGAATTATCTGCAAAATGGAATTTCCTTCGCGGTTACAATGCAGGTGGTCCAATCTTTAATTCCTGAAAAAAAAGAAATAATTGGCGGTGTTTCTTATTTTACAGACGGTTACTGGATCTGGCCGAGTTATATGGTGTATTATTTTGAGCAGGAATCAATCGAATTGCCACAGGAATTTCTTGAATCCATTTCAGAAAAAGCACTTCCGTCAAAAAATAAAATCGACCTTTCAGAAGCGGTAAATTTTCTGAAAACGGTGAGGTAACTCAAAATAAAAAGGACAAAATTAGGTTTATAAAATAGCAGCTATTGCTAATAGTACAAGAAAAATATTTTTTAATTTAAATTCAAAATATGAAAAATTGGTCGATCGATCATTTGCAAAAAACATGGTATTTAATTTCGAAACTGCATCAAGGTCAAAAGTACGGCGGTGACGAAGAAGGTCTTCAAATAGAATATATCAACCATATCGCAAGTGTGACTTTTGAAATTCTGCAGGCCTTACAGCAGGACGAAACTCTGAATGGTGATTTTGCAATCAGCTGCGCTCTTTTACATGATGCTATAGAAGATACCCCGTTTACTTTTGAAGCTGTCAAAGATTTGTTTGGTGAAGCCGTAGCAAATGGTGTGAGCGCTTTGACAAAAAATACGACTGCCTTAAAAAAAGAAGATCAAATGATGGACAGCCTAACGAGAATAAAAGAACAGCCTAGAGAAGTCTGGTCGGTAAAAATGGCCGATAGAATCTGTAATCTCTATTCTCCGCCTTTTTATTGGACTCCAGAAAAGATAAAACAATATCATGCTGAATCTCTTTTGATCTATGATCATTTAAAAGAAGGCAACGCTTATCTGGCAAATCGATTAAAAGAAAAAATCGATCATTATGTATCGTATTTTTAATGGGATGTAACTGCAAAGGTTTTATCTGCAGCATCTTAAAAAATATAAAGTTCGCAAAACTGCGTGATAACGCTTTTGCGAACTTTGCTGTATTTAAATTAAATCCATTACTTTTTGGTAAACCCTTTTCTGGTCATTTCGCCCCAGCCTTTGGTTCCCATAATTTTTTCCTTATACCCTACTAATGCAGCATAAACCGTCATGGGATGAAAATACAAAGGTTCTATAAATGCCGCTAACAAAAGTTTAAAAAAGTCTCTTTGTTTGGGGTATTTATGATACGTGCGTTCCTCACTCAATAAGGCAATAACCGAAAAGAAAACGGCAAAAGTATAGACAAATAAAAGCAGTAAAAAGAAAAAATGCCAATTGAGCAGTCCGAAAATAACAAATACGATTGTTACTACAAGTCCGATAAACTCAATACCCGGCGCTAGAAATTCGAACAACGTCCAATACGGCACACTCAGCATTCCTAAAAGTTTGTATTTTGGATTAAGAAACATTTTTTTATGAAAACTCAATGTTTCAATTGTTCCTCTCATCCAGCGGCTGCGTTGTTTTTTGAATATTTTAAAATCTTCTGGAGCTTCTGTCCAGCAAAGCGGATCTGGAATATAGCAAACCGTATAAGGCAGTTTATTTTCGAGCATGTAACGGCGCATTCGTACAACAAGCTCCATGTCTTCACCCACCGTTTTGGTATCATATCCTCCAGCCAGCAAAGCAATTTCTTTATCAAATGCCCCAAAAGCACCGCTTATCAGCAATAATCCGTCCAGGCGTCCCCAAGCCATTCTCCCTAAAAGAAAAGCTCTTAAATACTCTAAAACCTGAATTCTAGACAACATCACATCTGGAACGTTTACTTCTACCAAACGTCCGTTTTTTATAATGCATTGATTCGCGATCCTTACTACGCCTCCTGTAGCGATTATTCGTTTACCGTGAGATTCTAAAAATGGTTTTGCGAGCTTTAAAAGCGAATCTTTATCCAGAATACAATCTACATCTATACAAACCACATACGGATATTGTGCAATGTTTAATCCTGCATTTAGAGCATCTGCTTTTCCTCCGTTTTCTTTGTCAACTACAATTAGTTTTTTGAAAGCAGCATTTCGAGAAGTATAAACTCCTTTTATGTTTTTAGTTTCAATTTTATAATGAATATCTAATTCTGTCAAAACCAAATCGTAGGTTTTGATCAAGATTTCCATTGAGTTATCTTTACTTCCGTCATTTACCACAATGGCTTGATAATTATTGTAATTTAAAGAAAGTAACGATTTTACATTTTCTTCAATCGTAAAACCTTCATTATAGGCGGGAGCAATCAACGAAAGTTTTGGCGCAAACTCGCTGGTAAGCAGTACTTCATAATCTACAAAGCTATTTTTTTTAAGATAGCTTCTTAATTCTTTTGTAGAAAGATAAGCCAGTACTAAATAAGAAGACATAATGAGTATGGCATATCCTAAAATAAGAATGATATACCAATCTAAAAACCACATTATTTCGTTGTTAAAAAAAGTCATTTGTGTTCTATTTAAACTGTAAGCGCCTGGATCACGCTTTCTGCTTCATATTTAATTGTATTGTTGGGTGCCTGTGAGGCCAATAGGGTCACATACGGAACTTTCTGAGTGAGTTTTAATTCTTTTATAAGTTTTAAACCCAATGCTATTACAGTAGTATTTTGTGATTCTAATAAAAGTTCAACCCCCTTCGCATCGCCGATATCGTGTTTTTTAAAAGCGCCGATGATGTTGAGCTGTGTCCAGTCATCAATCGGGTCTGTATGTTCTGCGAGATGTACAATTCCTTTTGTTCCCGCGAGTTTTATACAAGCGTTTAAAGCTGTAATTTTTAAAGTCTTGTTTCGAGCTTTAGAAAAAGTCAAAATACGATCAAAAGCAGTGGTGATATTAAATTCTGCCAGTTCTGTAATGCCCTTGCATTTTACCTGCCATTTTAGATTTTTGAGTTTTTTAAATGAATCTCGGATTAATCCCGAATCTTTGTAAAACTGTTCTAGTTTGGCTGCGTAGGCTCCTTCATAGTTTTTATGAAGATTAATCACCGATTCCATAATCACTGCTCTAAAAAAGACAGTATCAAAAAGGACCATGAAATTTTTATCTTCTTTGATGGAATTAAAAGAAACGTCTTCAAAAATAACAGAAGACATTATTTTATCAATGTCGTTATTGTATTCGGCTCTCAGTCTTTCTCTTCGGATATTCTTGCTGCGGCTTTCGATAATCAACAAATATAAAATCACGGAAGCTGTGATAAAAAAGCCAATCGAGAAAATTAGAAAGGGCACGACCCAATCCCCATTTTTATACAGTTCCCAGAGTTTTTCCATAGTTAAAAACGTTTTGTTAGAATCAACTGTACATTAAATCTGTTTCTGTATTCTCCCGGGATATATTCTTCATACTCATAAAGAAATATAGGGCGTACAAAAAAAGAATTGCCAATACGATGCTGGTATTGCAAACCTGCTCTGTATGACGTTAATGGCGATGACAAACCATTGTATAAATACAGATAGGGAACGTTTCCATACTGCAATTCTAATCGAATGATGCGTTCTTTTTCTTCATTTACTCGCTGCAGACTTAAAACATGCGAAAATAATTCGTTAGAAGTATCGTAGTAAGGTCTGTAAGCAATAGTATAAACACCTGTATTATAAGCCAATTGTCCGGTTAGTAAAGTCACATCGTCGTTTTCAAAATGCATGAATCTGGCTCCGAGTGAAAAATCAAATTTTTTCTGCGGTTTGAAATAATATTCTAATCCTGCTTTTGCAACCGGAAAAATGGTTTCGCCTGTAGAAATACCAGCATTGGCGTACAAATAACTTTTGTTTTTGAAGGTTTGGTAAAAATCGGTTTCAAATAACATTTGTGTTTCATTGTCTGCATTTCCGATATTGGCTCTTCCTACAATAGCCGACTTCGAAAACTTATGCGAATATTCGGCATAACCATAATGTAAGGGTGACTGCCCCGGATTGGAAGTAGAAATATTTAAATAAGAAACGGATACTGCATTTTTTGCTTTACGCCCAATAAGCGTGCGTATTCCTCTAAAAGCCTGCGTACTGTTATCGGCCAGCGATGCTCGTTCTATAATTTCCAATGCTTCTTCATCACGATTGAGTTTTTCTAAACAAGTTACTTTTGTTTTTAAAACATCCACTGAATTGGGTTCGATAACTAAGTATTTATCGCAGTAAACAATGCATTTTTCATATTGCTCTAACCAGAAATACACATTAATCAATGCTTGCAGCGCTTCGATATTTGGATTTGCTCTGTCGCACATTGGCAACAGTATTTTAACTGCCGTATTATAATCTTTTTTCCAGCTGTAAATTCTTCCGGTATAAATTTGAATGTCTTCGTTCTCTGGATATTTTGCACGAAGAGGCTCTATTAATGCTAATGCTTTATCGTAATGTTCTTTTTCTGCCTCAATTTTTACTTTGGCCATCGTTTCGTCACTATTAATTTCCTGACCAAAAGCTGTTATCGAAACTAAAAATAAAAAAAGGGTGTAATAAATAAACTTCATCTTAAATGCGATTTTAATAATTTATTAATCCTTACTAAAAGCACGGCGGGACTTACGGGTTTTGCAATAAACTCATTTGCACCAATGTCAAAAGAATCTAATTCGGTTTGCTCTACTCCCGAAGAGGTCAATATTATTATAGGAACATCTGAATTTAAAGACTGCCTTACATGCTGCGTAATTTCCATTCCGCTGCTTCCAGGCATATTAATATCGGTTAAAATTAAATCATAATTATTTACTGCGATTGCATCAAGCGCATCTTTTCCATCAGAAAATTGGTCTACAATAAATCCTTTTGATTCTAAGAAAAATGATAATGATTTGCGTAGGATGTCATTATCTTCGGCTAAAATAATTCTCATTACTTTTACTATTTTGGGGCATTTATACTTCTATACATCAGATTCTAAGGTAAAGCTAGAGTTTATTTCTCTTTTATCATAGCTCTTTCAATATTTTTACCGTTTCATGGATTCCACAGTGCAAAATATTTATTTTATCAAAAATTTCGGTAGAAATTTGTCCTGTAGACGCTTCTTCCTCAATGATTGCAACGCAATTACTAAGGTCTTCGAGCATAAAAATATCCAGACTGGATTTCATATTATGCGCCAGCATTTTTACGGCAAGAACATTTTCATTTTTAAAAGCTTCTTCTAACTGTGCTATATCATGGGGAATCTTCTCTATAAAAAGATTGATCATTTCTTGTCTAAAGTCAGGATCACCGCAGGCCATTTCATCCAAAAAAGACAAATCCAAAATTCTCTTTTTTTCCGCTGCAGTGTCTTTTGTCATTACGGTTTTAATCGCTTGTAAAAGTGCCGGCTGTTTAAACGGTTTCGGTACGTAAGCATCCATCCCTACTTTAAAACAGCGTTCCTGTTCTCCTACAAGCGAATGTGCCGTCATGGCAATAATCGGAATATCAAGATTCATTTCATTTCGAATAAATTCCGTCGTCTGATAACCGTCTTTAACCGGCATCTGAAGATCCATTAAAACCAAATCGTATTTATTTGCTTTCAAAAGTTCTATCCCCTCTTCTCCATTCACCGCTGTATCCAATTCAAAACCAAAATTATTCATTACACTTCTAACGAGTTTTTGATTCAAAACATTGTCTTCACACAACAGTATTTTAAGTTGTCCCAAATCATTCTTAGAGGGCATTTTTAATGTGCTTTGGCTTTGGGTGGCTTTTTTATAAGTAAGAGTAAAGAAAAACTCAGAACCGCGGTTTAGCTCACTTTTTACATGAATTTCAGACTGCTGTAATTCAATCAATTGTTTTACAATATTAAGCCCAAGTCCAGTACCACCATAGGTTCTTGTTGTAGTTTCTTCGGCTTGCGTAAATCGATCAAAAACAGTTTTCAGTTTGCTTTTCTGGATTCCGATTCCGGTATCTTTCACAGAGAACTTAAGCGAGTACGAGCTTTCTGTTTCATCAACCTTTTTTACAGAGGCTGTTACTTCTCCTTCTTTGGTAAATTTAAGGGCATTGCCAATAAGATTAACCAAAATTTGATTCAATCTGCCTTGATCTCCCACTACCATTTCGGGCAGATCTGCATCCAGATAGAGATTAAATTCGACATCCTTTTGCACTTTTACTTTCAGCAGATTGTAAACATGTTTCAGCGTCTTTTTAAGATTAAAAGGTTCTGCGTCTATGGTCAGGTTTCCAGATTCTATTTTAGAAAGATCCAAAATATCATTTACGATCAAAAGCAGGTTTTCTCCCGCAATCTGTACGTTATTAATGTATTCGCTCTGCACTTCATCCAGATTGGTTTGTGCGAGAAGATCGGTAAAACCAATTATCGAATTTAGAGGCGTTCTGATTTCATGGCTCATATTGGCCAGAAAACTGTCTTTTGCAAATACCGCCTTTTCTGCTATTTTTTTCTGTTTATCGAGTTCAATATTTTTAGTCTGCAGTTCTAATTGTACAATAACGTGTTTGGCTATGATCGAAAGTGCGTTTCGCTGATTTTCATTAAGTGTTTTAGAAACGTGATCTATAGCGCAGAGCGTCCCGATGTTGTAGCCGTCTGGAGTTGTAAGCGGAATACCCGCATAAAATCTCACTTTAAAACCGTCGGTTACATTGGGATCGTCTTTAAAACGTTCGTTCAAAAAAGTATCATTTATTTCGACCAATTCTGATTCCATTATAGTATACTGGCAGAAACTAATTTCGCGGGGCACTTCAGACAATCCAATTCCTATTTCAGACTTAAACCACTGTCTGCTTTCATCAATAAAAGAGATGTGTGCAATGGGAACACCGCAGATGTAAGAAACCAATTTTGTTGCATCGTTAAAGGCGTGATCCGGAAGAGTGTCAAGAATATTGTAACGTCTTAAAGCTGCTAAACGCTGTAATTCGTTTTCAGGAATGGGGAAATTGTCGTGCTGCATTGATTGGAAATAAGAGCTGCAAAGATAAATTAAAATACAATAAAACTCTAACAATAAGTGCTTACCACCTTATAATCAACAACTTTTATTAATTTACACACAACAAAGAACTCTTTTTTGTAAGTTTATATATTGTTTTTAATTATATCATTGAATCCTTAAATCAAAATTATGCCTTGGATTATTCTTGAAAAACTATGGAAACGTGCTGTGAATCCTGCCATTGCAGCAGACGCAGATACAGTACAGACATGGGACAACGAAATTAAGACGCTATACGATCTTGGAATAAGTATGGAGGATACACTGCAGTTTCTGTATTTTGAAAAACCCGATTTTGAAACTTTTAAAAGTTGGATTACTAAAAGAGAAAAAAAGAAAGTTCTCAATTTTGAAGACCTTAACGAGAATGTTTTATCAGAAGAAGATCTTGATTTTTGGGACAAGAATGGCTATGTCATTGTAAAAAATGCCATTTCAAAAAAAGAATGCGAGGAAACAGAAAAGGCCGTTTGGGAATATTTAAAAATAAATCCGGATAAAAAAGAAACGTGGTATGTAAGACATGAAGACCAAAAAGGATTGATGCTTAATTTCTCGGATCACGAAACATTGAATAGAAACCGGTTTTCTCCAAAAATAAAAAAAGCATACGAACAGCTTTATAATTCGAACAAAATATATAAAACAATCGATAAAGTTAGTTTTAGTCCTCCAGAAACCGAATATTTTCACTTTTTAGGAAGTGCGCTGCATTGGGACACTAGTTTAAAACAGCCCATCCCATTCGCTCTTCAAGGATTGCTTTATCTTACGGACTGCGGCCCAGAAGACGGCGCTTTTCATTGTGTACCAGGGTTTCATAAAAAAATAAGCGATTGGCTCAATAACTTACCTGCTGACGAAAATCCGAGAAAAAAAGCTCTAGAAACACTACAGCCAGAAGCCATAGCGGGCAATGCAGGCGATTTTATTATCTGGGACAACAGACTGCCGCATTGTGCTACGCCCAATAGAGGAAAAAAGGCCAGAATTGTACAATATCTTACGTATCTGCCTAACAGTTATAGTGCAGCCGGCGAATGGGTATAAGTATTTAACACAAAAAGCTCTTTAAGTTTACAATCTTAAAGAGCTTTTTTTATGCTAGTGAATCTTCTGGATCACAAGGAAAATAGATTGTTATGGCAGTTCCCTCGCCAAGTTTTCCTTCTGCATGAATGGTGCCGCCTACGGCCTGCATAATTTTTTTACACAATGCCAGACCAACACCAGATCCGCTGTATTGTTGTTGTGTGTGCAGCCTTGTAAATACTTTAAATATAGATTCTGCATACTGTTGTTCAAAACCGATTCCGTTATCCGAAAAACGAATCCAATGACAATAGACATGAAAAAGATCTTTTATAATTACCGGTTCTTGCGATGCTGTAATTTTGATAACCGGATTTCTTTCTGGCGATGCATATTTTAATGAATTCTGGATCACATTCGAAAACAACTGTCTCATTAAAAAACCAATAGCATGAACTTCTGGAAGTTTTTCATATTCTATTACAGCATTACTTTCTGCAATAACTTCTTTCATTTCATCTAAAGTAGCATCAAGAATCAGATTTAAATCTGTTTTTTCTAAGGAATCTTTGGTATTTTTTATGCGAGTGTATTTTAGAATATCTTCCAGCAGTCCTCTCATTCTGCTTGCTGATTTCGAAACACGTTCTAACGAACCAGAAAAAGGATTATCGGGTTCTTCTTTAAGATCAGACATCATTTTTGAAGTAATCATCTGGATTTTACGAAGAGGCTCCTGCAAATCGTGTGTACTGATCCAATTGATGTTTTCAAGTTCCAGATTGGTTTCTCTTAAAACTTCGCTCTGATGGCGGTATTTTTCTTCTTCTTCACTCAACATAATCATCATCAGATTATTGTGAAGTGCATGAGCATATTGCGCGGCGGTATTAATTTCAAACTGTTTCCAGTCGCTGCTCTGCCCTTTTACAATCTGTTTCCAGATATTAAATGAGTTTCTAGGATGCAGTCCCGTACTGTCTTTGATAATACTTTTTTCTGGATCGCCGCCCCAGTTAATCTCAGAAATAGTTTCTGGCCGCGACCAGATAATAAAATCTGAGCTTCCGAGAGAATGATAAATAATACCCGCAAAATTGGAACATTTTTCTAAAGGAAAATGATCTGTGATGTTGTTGGTAGCAATTAAATGATTTATTTTTTCTTTGTCAATACTATCAATCAGCGCAGTAATTTGTTCGTCTGAAGGAGCCAGACCGCTTTTGTATATTTTATCTCGAAATACAATCGAAACCCCTGCCGCGTTACAAATCTGGAGCAATTGCGGCATTTGGATAATCGTTTCCAAAGATTCTTCAACAAGCGGCAATTCTAATGCGGTTAAATGCTCAAAAGCATCTAATGCTTTTCTGGCATTTATATATTCATCATTAGATTGTCGAATATCAATCTGCGAAGTTATAAACTGTCCCTGCAGTTTTGCGGCAAGCCTGATTTCTGGAGAAATATTTTTTTCAGAATAATGATGACAGGCAATTAATCCCCATAAACGATCGTGATGAATTAAAGAGATTGTAAGCGTTGCTCCTACTCCCATATTCTTCAAATATTCAACATGAATGGGCGATGTACTTCTTAAAATAGAAAGGCTTAAATCCAGGTTTTTACCTTCTTTATCATCAACTGTAAAAATTGGAACCGGCTCGTAATTAATATCAACAATTAAACGGAGCTGATTTTTAATGTACAACTCTCTAGCCTGCACCGGAATATCGGTATGCGGATAATGCAGTCCTAAAAAGGGTTCTAAGTCTTCTCGGCAATTCTCGGCAAAAACTTCGCCATTGTACTGCTCATCAAAACGATAGATCATTACACGGTCGTAACCCGTTATTTCTCGGGTTCCCTGCGCAACAAGGGCACACAAATCTTTAAGTGATTTGGTGTTATTCATTTGTGTTACAAACTGAATAGTCTGTGTGTACACATCTGCTAGTTTTTCTTTATCAAACTGAGGTTCAGCTTCGAGAACATAAATCCCGTAACTTTTATGAATACTGATTTGAAATAATTTTCCATTCAGATCAATTTCTAACGGAAAAGCATCCTGAATTTTATCTTCGTTGATATAATCAAAAATCTGTTTTTGAGCTTTGGAGCCAAAAACGGCTTCAAAGGTTTTGCCAAGCGCCTGCGTATGAAGCACATTCACAAAAGACGAAATGTTTTGGGTGCAAAAATCGATTTTCCAGTCTTGTGTAAGACCGATCAGAAAACCATGCGGCTGAATTTTACCGGGAATGTGTATGGGTTCTTGATCACAATTGGTTAATGTAACAATATCCCTGTTGACTATATCTTTAATCTTCATTATTCTTCTGTACTCAGAAAATGATTATAAATGCTTTCAAATGCAAAAACTGCACCTTTTATAATTTCATCTCCACAATTAAAACGCTGCTCATATTCTTCTAAAACATTGAGAAAAGATTTCCAATAACTTCCTGTTTTATCTCCATAACCGCTAAAATAAGAAACTCCATTTCCTTCAAATAATTGTTCGTTTGCAGTAACATTTTTTAGAATAAATCTCCCTCCAAGTGTAGATCCCTCAATAACATAAAAAACACCCATTGCAAAAGGAACTGACATTGCTGTATTCTCAAAAACAGATTTATAAGTTTCTTTTTTACAGTTAAGAAACTCAAGGTCATTTTCTAACAACTTTTTTTTCTTTCTCTTTTCCAAATCTTCTATAATACCCGTCAATAAAGGAAAAACAACCGTTTCGGTTTGATGATGAACATCCAGCATTAATCCTAAATAATGGCAGTAATCTTCTATTTTCATGTCTGGCGAAAGAATCGAAGCAGAAACTGGGAGACTTTCTAATTTTTTATGAGAATCTGCTGTTTCTTTTTTTAATTCGTAAAGAAAATCTGAAGAAACTTGAGAAGCATTAGGAACATTCATGTATTTAAAATTTATTTTTTATGAGAATTCTCAGCATTCTCGTTATTAGCAAATTTATAAAAAAAATATAGCGAATTAACAATTTATCAATGGTTTATTGATACAAAAATATCCGAAAACTCTTTTGAAAATAGTGCAAAAACATTTCGAATATAGTCAAATAAAAATCAAAAAGTATGATTTGGATCATGATTTCAAAAAATTGATGCGCCTATTTTTACGCTGTTAAAATGATCTGTCGAAAAACAAATCTGAATAAAAAATAACGGCTGGTTCTTCTAAAATTTTGGAAGAAAATAAAATCAAAGAAATGAATAAGACATTTTTAGTACAAGAAATTCTTCGCTTAAAACACGAAAAAAATGCTGTAATCCTCGCTCATTATTACCAAAATGAAGACATTCAGGAAATAGCAGATTTTATTGGCGACAGTCTGGAATTGGCTAAAAAAGCACAAAATACCGATGCCGATATTATTGTTTTTGCGGGCGTTCTTTTTATGGCAGAAACGGCCAAAATTTTAAACCCAGACAAAAAAGTACTTTTTCCCGATTGGGAGGCCGGCTGTTCTCTTGCCGACGGCTGTGATCCAGAAGATTTCAAAATGTTCAAACAACAGCATCCAGATCATGTTGTAGTGACTTACATCAATTGTGCTGCCGAAATAAAAACCATGAGCGATTTGGTCTGCACTTCGGCAAATGCTAAAAAAATCATCAATTCTATTCCTGAGGATAAGAAAATCATCTTTGCACCAGATCAAAATTTAGGAAAATATCTTGAAAAAGAAACCAAACGCGAAATGGTTTTATGGAAAGGTTCCTGTGTGGTTCACGAAGCATTTTCGCTGGATAAATTAATTGAAATTTATAAAAAGAATCCAACAGCAAAGATCGCTGCACATCCAGAATCTGAAAGTCACATTCTAAAAACGGCGCATTATATCGGATCAACTTCTGGCATTACGAATTTCGTCAAAACAGATCCCGCTGCTGTTTTTATTGTGGCAACAGAAGCAGGAATTCTTCACGAACTTTCTAAAGCTGTTCCAGAGAAAACACTTATTCCTGCTCCGTCAAAAGAAGACAATACCTGTGCCTGCAGCGAATGTTCTTTTATGAAAGTGAATACATTAGAAAAATTGTATCTGTGCCTGAAAAACGAAACGCCAGAAATGGTGCTTCCTGAAACCCTTAGAAAAGAAGCTTTAAAACCGATTGAAAGAATGCTCGAGTTATCTTAAAAAATTACCCTAATCTAAATCTAAATAACATGCTCAAAACAGATATATTAATTGTTGGCTCTGGTATTTCGGGATTATTTTTTGCAATGAAAACTGCCAAAAAACGTCCCGATTTATCACTTGTTATCATGGCTAAGGAAACGGCAAAAAACACCAACACTAGACTTGCTCAAGGTGGTATTGCAGTAGTTACCGATTTAAGTGCTGATAGTTTTGAGCAGCACATTAAAGATACATTAGAAGCTGGAGGCGGTCATTGTGATGAAGAGATTGTGAAAATGGTGGTACACCAAGCGCCGGAAAGGTTAAAAGAACTTTTAGAAATAGGAACTTCTTTTGACAAAAACGAAGAGGGAAAATGGGATCTGGGTCTTGAAGGAGGACATTCTCAAAACAGAATTCTGCATCATAAAGACAATTCGGGGCTTGAAATTGAGCAAAAATTACTTAAAATCATCAAGCAGCTGCCTAATGTTGAGCTTTGGGAAAATCATCAGGTTATTGATTTGAATACTGACACTAAAAAAGATAAAACAACTTGCAGCGGTGCTTTCTTTTATGATAAAAAGCACAATAGAATCAAATATATTCGAGCCAGAACCATCGTTTTGTGTACAGGAGGATGCGGTCAGCTTTTTGAAAATACAACCAATCCAAAAATTGCTACCGGTGATGGTGTTGCGATGGCAGCCCGCGCTGGAGCTCAAATAGAAGATATGGAGTATATTCAGTTTCATCCGACTGCATTGTATTCCAAAAGTCAAAATCCACTTTTTTTAATTTCTGAAGCCGTGAGAGGTTTTGGCGCTTACATAGTAAATGAAGACCAAAAAAGATTTCTCTTTAAATACGATGCAAGAGGCGAACTGGCAACACGAGACATTATCTCGCAAGCCATTTTTAAAGAATTACAGTACAGCGCACAAGATTATATGTATTTAGACTGCAGACATCTGGATCAGGACGCTTTTTCTTATCATTTTCCGATGATTACGAGCCATTGTAATGAAAATGGAATCAATTTGAAAAAAGATTTAATTCCGATTGTTCCTGCTGCGCACTACCAATGCGGTGGAATCAAAGTAAACCAAAACGGAAGAACTGGAGTCAAAAATCTATATGCAATTGGAGAATGTGCCAGAACAGGACTTCATGGAAAAAACCGTCTTGCTTCTAACTCGCTTCTCGAAGCTTTGGTGTTTGCACATCAGGCTTCGGAGGATATCGATAAAACGATTGCAGCTTTTACCTATTCATCAAAAATAGTAATACCAAAGTTTCCAAAAGCAGAACAATCTAATGATTATCATGTCTTTGATATTCTGAAAAAAGAACTTCAAATTTTGGTCACTGCTTTTTATACGAGCGGAAATTGTAATGCAGCTTTAACCAAAGCAAAAATCGAAATACTGCATGAAGAAGCGGTTTCTTTAATTAAATCGCATGAAATTACAATTCCGTTTATAGAATTTTCAAATATGACCGCGACTGCTTTACTCATTATCGAACAATGTAAAAAGCAAAATACCCTAAGCGATCCAATCAAAAATTAACTGATTAAATATAACTATTATGAAAATTACAAGTAAAACCACCATCGGAGAAATCGTCGCAGATGATTATCGAACAGCTGCTATTTTCACTAAATATCATATTGATTTTTGCTGCAAAGGATATCGAACTATTGGAGAAGTCTGCAGGAACCGCGATATAGCAGAAAATATTCTGATAGAACACATTGAAGCCTCAAAAAAAAGTTCTGTCAACCAGTCTTTTGATTACAAAACTTGGCCGTCTGAAGCTATTGCAGATTATATTACCAAAACACATCATCGTTATGTTGCAGAAAAAGCGCCTGTTATTATTCAGTATTTAAATAAACTATGCAGTATTTATGGTTCTGTGCATCCTGAACTTCACGAAATACATACCATTTTTTCAAAAGCTGTATTAGATTTAACGGCTCATATGAAAAAAGAAGAACTAGTCGTTTTTCCGTTCATTCAGCAGATGATAAAATCGCAAAAAGAGGGAACTTATTTACAAACTCCCCCATTCGTATCCATTGAAAATCCGATTGCGATCTTAAAACAAGAACATGAAACAGAAGGAGGACGTTTTAGAAGAATTGCAGCTTTAACCAACAATTATACGCCTCCCAACGAATCCTGCGCCACTTACAAAGCTGCTTTTGTACTGCTTCAGGAATTCGAAAAAGATTTACGAAAACACATGCATTTAGAAAATAATATTCTGTTTCCAAAAGTACTTGAAATAGAAAAATCTTTCGAAAAGGCATCCTAAATATCTCTATATGGAAAAATATGTAATCAAACGCAACGGCGATTATAAGCCTTTTGAAAATTATAAAATTCAAGATGCCATTGAAAAAGCTTTTGAAAGTGTCAACCAGGAAATAGACAATCGAATCTTCAAAATTGTCTTAACGGCACTTGAAGTAAAATTTTCGTGGCCGGTTGAAGAAATTCAAGATATTATCGAAAGGGTTTTGTTTGAAAAAGGCTATTTTCAAGTGATGCGTTCGTTTATTATTTACCGTCATACCCGAAAATTACAGCGGGAACATATTAATGGTCTCAATGATGATACAACTTATATAGACAGTACCCAGACGGTTGAAGAATATATCAACGAATCGGATTGGCGTATTAATGCCAATGCCAATATTTCGTACTCCAATGCTGGTTTAGTCTGTAATACAGCTGGAAAAATTATTGCCAATTACTGGCTGGATAAAATTTATAGTAAAGAAGAAGGTTCTGCACACCGGAATGGCGACATACACATTCACGATCTCGACTGTCTTACCGGATACTGCGCCGGCTGGAGTCTTCGTGTGCTACTAAACGAAGGCTTCAACGGCGTTCGAGGCAGAGTCGAGAGCAGACCTCCTTCTCATTTTAGAGAAGCTTTAGGGCAAATGGCCAATTTTCTGGGAATCCTGCAGAGCGAATGGGCAGGTGCGCAGGCTTTCAGCTCATTTGATACGTATCTGGCTCCCTATGTCTTTAAAGACCAGCTTTCTTATGATGATATTGTCAAAACTATAAGAAGTTTTGTTTATAATTTGAATGTTCCTGCACGATGGGGACAATCGCCGTTTACCAATATAACTCTGGACTGGAATGTCCCTGAGGATCTAAAAGACCAGATTCCGACTCGAAATAACAGTCATTTATTTTTTGGAATAGAAGATCAAAATCTGATTCAGGAAGCTCAAAACCGGGGTGTAGAAAAATTGGTTGATCTGAAATATGTTCATTTTCAAAAGGAAATGAACATGATCAATAAGGCATATTATACCATCATGACAGAGGGTGATGCAAATGGACAGCCGTTTACATTCCCGATTCCAACTGTAAACATTACAGAAGATTTTGACTGGGAGGGAGAAAACGTCGATTTGTTGTTTGAAAACACGGCTAAAATAGGGTCTTCTTATTTTCAGAATTTTATTGGAAGTCAGTATGTTTTGAATGAAAAAGGAAATAGAGTCGAAAATCCAAATGCTTATAAGCCAAATGCAGTAAGAAGTATGTGCTGCCGTTTACAGCTAGACTTAAGAGAATTATTAAAACGAGGAAATGGCCTTTTTGGAAGTGCCGAAATGACCGGAAGTATTGGTGTGGTCACAATAAATATGGCTCGTTTGGGCTATCTACACAAAGGAAATATTATTAATTTTTATGCTCATCTGGACGAATTGCTTCAAATCGCAAAATCGACTTTGGAGAAAAAAAGAGCTTTTATACAGCAGCTCTATGACCGAGGCTTGTACCCGTATACGAAGCGTTATTTAAGTCATTTTAGAAATCACTTTTCTACAATCGGCGTAAATGGCATGAACGAAATGGTGCTTAATTTCTCGGATGACCATCAAAACATAACGAGTAAATCCGGAATTCATTTTGCAACCGAAATTCTGGATCATATTCGATTAAGAATGCAGGAATTTCAAGAAGAAACAGGAAACTTATACAATCTTGAAGCCACTCCTGCAGAAGGTACCACCTATCGTTTTGCGAAAGAAGATAAAAAGCGTTTTCCTAACATTATACAAGCAGGTCTGGATGATAATATTTATTATACCAACAGTTCGCAAATTCCTGTAGATTATACCGAAGATCCGTTTGAGGCTTTATTGGTTCAAGACGAATTGCAATGCAAATATACCGGCGGTACAGTTTTACACCTTTATATGAGAGAAAAAATAAGCAGTCCAGAAGCGTGTAAGAACTTTGTCAAAACTGTTCTAACCAATTTTAAACTGCCTTATATTACCGTAACGCCCATATTCAGCATCTGCCCTATTCACGGTTATCTTAACGGAGAACATGAATACTGCCCGAAATGCGACGAAATTATACTCAAAGAAAATAACCCCAAAAGTTTAGTTTATGAAAACAGAAACGCATAAAATTTTAGAAGAAAATCAAGCCAAAAGAAGTAAATGTTTGGTTTATACACGTGTAATGGGGTATCACAGACCCGTAGAAAGTTTTAATATTGGAAAAAAAGGAGAACACCAGCAGCGTACCCATTTCGAGGAGACTGTCTGCAAGTAATGCAGTTTACAGCATTACACCATTTACATTATTAGATTACCCGAAGAAAACAGCCTGCATCATTTGGTTTGCAGGCTGTAATATGAGGTGTTTGTATTGTTACAATCCGGATATAGTATTAGGAAAAGGAACAATAGATTTTAAAACTGCTATTTCGTTTCTGGAATCCAGAATTGGTCTTCTGGATGCCGTGGTATTGAGTGGCGGCGAATGTACGATTCATAAAAATATAATTCCGTTTATCAAGAAAATCAAAAGCATGGGTTTTTTGGTCAAAATTGATACCAATGGTTCCAATCCGCTGGTAGTAAAAGACCTCATTTTTGATCGATTGGTAGATTATATTGCCTTGGATTTTAAAAGCCTTCCTGAAACTTTTAGTCAAATTACACAATCTCGTTTTTTTTCCAAATTCGAACAGAGTCTTTCGGTTTTAATGCATTCTAAAATTGACTTTGAAATTAGAACTACATTTCACTCTTCACTTATTAGTGAAACTCAATTTGTTAAAATGATCGAATTTCTGGAATCGCAAAATTATGAAGGGAAATATTATGTCCAATTTTTCGTGAATAATGTCCCAACACTTTGTCAATTAGAAAGTTCGCATAAAGAAATTAGAATTAAAAACTATTCGACTTCAAAAATAAAAGTTATTTTTAGAGATTAAAACACTGATTTTCAATTGGTAATTATGACACTACACCATCTTATACTTATTTTTCATCTGATCGCAGCAACCATTTGGGTGGGCGGTCATTTGCTTCTTAGTATTTGTTATCTGCCAGAAGCTTTAAAGAAAAAAGACCCGCAGATTATTCTCCATTTTGAAAGGAAATTTGAAAAATTAGGAATGTCGTCTCTCTTCGTTTTAATCTGTTCCGGAATCTGGATGGCGTATGATTTTGGGGTTTCGTACCAAACATGGTTTAGTTTTTCTGGAGGTTTTGAAAAAGTGATTTCAATAAAACTGCTTTTACTGTTTCTAACTTTTATTTTCGCCCTTTGCGCTCAATTGTATTTTATCCCAAAACTAAATCCAAACAACATTAAGAACATGGCTTTTGTGATTATTTCTGTAACAACAATTGGTGTAGCCATGCTTGTTTTGGGATCAACGCTGCGATATGGCGGAATTTGATTGTTTACGTGAAATAAACAGCCGCTGCCTCCATCTAAATCTGGCGGCAGCGCCTGTTTTTTTTGCAGTTATCTATTTAAAAACGCTTTTTTAGATATAAACCGAAATTACTCCTAAAGAAACAAGAATTATAATAGTCCAGAAACCAGCTCTGTTCATTTGTACATATTTTTTCTGAGAATTATTTTTACTAAACATTACAATAAATGCAGGCAGTATAAAAAGGTTTATTATGAGCGAAAATGGTAAAATGTAATACGAAACCTTATGAGGACCACCATCATGCATTAGTATAGAAATACTTACTGGCAGAAAATATAGATTTGCTAAAAATATAAAAAAAGGGACATAACGATCCAATTTCTGCATTTTATGATTTTTATGAATTAATAATAGTAAAGGTAGCTTTTTAATACTTCTTTTTGGTTCTTGGGCAATACCTTATTAACGCAATAAAATTAAGCTTTTTTTTAATTAAAAATGATTCAGACTACTTCTGTACTTATCCATAATACCTTTAAACAGATTTTTATTTGAGGGAGGCGAAAGCAACAAAGCCTTAGCATCCGAGGAGACTGTCTGCAAGTAATGCAGTTTACAGCATTACAGCATTTACTTCGTGATCTAGCGCAAGCATACATAATTTGAGCATATTGACTGCAGTAAACATCATGTCGTAATAATTGTAGAATTTGATTTCTGCCATGTAATTACCATCTTTTTCAGCCTTTAAAGTCTCGAAATTGAGTTTAGCTAACTTTCTAATAACATCTAAATTTATAGTTTCGTCTTTCATCAATTCTATCTATTTTTTTATACATCATATTAAAAATCTCAAACAAGATTTTTTTTACAAATATAGAAAAATATAGCACAAGTGCTATAGTTAATTTACTATTTATGTGCTTTTTTTGATAAGTGGAAAAGAAAGAATCAAAATCTAGAAAATTGATCTTCGATCAAGAAGGTTTACAATTGTTGGCAAAGCGACTAAAAGAACTACGCTCCGAAAAAGGTGTGTCGCAACAGGAGTTAGCTAATCGTTCTGAAATTTCTTTATCACAAATTGCAAGGATAGAAACCGTTAAAATAAATCCAACTGTTAGTACTATATTTAAAATTGCTAGAACATTAGAGGTTTCACCAAGTGAGTTGTTTGATTTTAAATTACCATCATCAAAATAAATCATAATCCTTTTAGAAATCTAGAGAATCAAATTATAGATGTTAACCAAATAAACCCAAGCAAAACAAATCCAACATCAATATGATTCGTAAAACCCTATCGATTTTTCTCGCCATTTTATTTTTGCAAAGCTGTAATATTGGAACATCTGGAACATGGAAAAACGATACTATCGAAAATGAAAAAAGAGACCAAATTAAAGCCTTAAATGACCAATTTTTTAAAGCTTTAATGACGAATAATGTCAAAGAAGTGAAAACATTATTATCAGATAAACTGCTTGAAAAAGGAGGAAATGAGATTGACAAATTAATTGGTGATATTTACACTACCTATAAAGCAGACAGTTACAGAATTCTTGATGAATACAATGTTGAGAATACCACCACAAATGTCGGCAATACTATACCATCTGGAATTTCTAAAGATAACGATTACGTGATCAATTATTTAGCTCTAAATAAAGATATGTATGTGTCGTTATTAATCCCAAATGGGCATCAGAATGAATTATTGATTACACTTATCTATGGCAAATATGGTGATGAATGGAAAATAAATATTTTTCATGTCGGGCAGTATAGCTTTTCTAAAAAAACTGCACCAGACTTCCATAAATTAGCTCAGGAAAGCTACAAAAAATCGTATTTAATTGATGCCATAAATTACAGCAGTATGGCAAAAAAATGCTTGAGACCGGGAGATGAAATTTTTAAGTATCAAAAAGAAAATGATATTAATACTCTCTATGATAAATTAATGGCCGAAGCTAATGCTAAATATACATTTCCACTCACTCTGGAAAACGTAAACACAAAACCTGTGTTGTACAGCATTCAGCCTCAAATGATAATAGATCAAGGATATTCGCCAATGGTTTGGTATATCTCAAAAATCAGTGTACAAGATACTACAGCCTTAAAAGTGGAAAATGAAAAAGTTAAGACCGAAGTAAATAACCTTTTTGCGGGTATAAACAAAGACAAAAAATATGTTTTTTATAGAATATCTAATGAAATACCAGATGGAAAAAAACTAGTAAGACATTTTGGTATCATTGATAAATTAAAAGAATAATCAAACTTAAAATTAATATTTGATATTTGGATTTCTAACATTAATAAGCATTAAGATTTTATAAAATTTTAAACAGCCGCTGTAAGGATAAAGCTCTGGTCTGGAATTACTTTTATGGTACTTTAATTAAATTTTAGAAATCATGAGATCAATCTGGACAGGTTCAATAAGTTTTGGGCTGATAAACATTCCCATCAAAATATTTTCTGCAATACAAGAAAGCACGCTTGATATGGATATGCTCGACAAAAGCGATCATTCTAACATAAAATTTAAGCGTGTCAATGAGAAAACAGGCAAAGAAGTTGCGTTTTCTGATATTGTAAAAGGCTATAAAATCGAGGACAATTATGTGATCCTTGAAGACGAAGATTTTGAAGCCGCAGATGCCGAAAAGACCAAGACAATTGATATTCAGAATTTTACTTCAGAAAAAGAAATTGATAGTTTGTATTACGAACAACCGTATTATCTAGAACCCGACAAAGGCGCTGCAAATGCCTATGCCCTGCTTCGAGACGCCATGCAATCTACGGGAAAGGTTGGCGTTACTAGTTTTGTACTGCGAAACAAAGAAGCATTGGCGATTTTAAAACCGTATAAAAATGTAATTGTTTTAAATCGAATTCGTTTTGCACAAGAAATTCGAGACACCAGCGATCTTAAACTTCCAGCAGTTTCTAAAACCAAAATCAAAGAGATCGATATGGCAAATAAATTGGTCGAACAATTGACAGAACCTTTTGATATTTCGAAATATAAAGACGAATATACCGCCAAGCTTTTAAAAATTATTAAAGATAAAGCCAAAGGCAAAAAACAAACAAAACCAAAACTAAAAGTGGTACACAAACAAAGCGATGATTTAATGAGTATGCTGAAAGCTAGTTTGGAAAAAAAGAAATCGTCTTAAGCTGTTTTTGTTTGTAGTTTGTGCTTATAAATCCTAAACAACAAACTACAAACCATTTTTCTTTAATATCCCTTTAATATCAATTCCTTTTCCTAAAACAGGTTTCCACAGATCGCCTTTTTGCTCAAATCGTTTGAGTACATTTTTGATTGTAAATTGTTTTGGCGAAAGCTTTGCATTGACTTCATTCCATTCTAATGGAGTCGAAACCGTTGCGCCGGGTTTTGGACGTACAGAATACGGTGCAGCAAGCGTCTGCCCTTTTCTGTTCTGCAAATAATCAATATAAATTTTATGGTCTCGTTTCTTAATCGAACGTTCCAGACTCGTAATTTTGGGAACTTTTTGATACACTTCGTGCGCAACAATCTCAGCAAAAATTTTCACCGTATCATAATCATATTTACCGCCCAGCGGAATATATACATGAAGTCCAGAAGCACCCGAAGTTTTGCAATAACATTCGGCTTCTAAACCGTCCATTACCTCTTTTACAGCCAGCGCTGTTTCTACCACTTTGGTAAAATCATCTTTTTCGGGATCAATATCGATTACCACCCAGTCTGGATTTTCGATTCGTTTAATGGTCGAATTCCACGGATTTATATCAATACAGCCCAAATTTGCCATATATAAAAGCGTTGCTTTCTCGTTGCAGATTAAATAATCAATATTGGCATTGTTAGATTCTGAGAATATCTTTTTGGTCTTGATCCAGGACGGGATTTTATCTTCGTCTACATCTTTCTGATAGAAGCTCGGGCCTTCAATGCCGTTCGGAAAACGGTTCATAGACTGCGGACGGTCTTTTAAATAAGGTAAAATCAAATCTGAAACTTCATTATAATATTGAATAATTTCTCCTTTTGTAATTTTGTCGTCTGGAAAATAAATCTTGTTTTGATTGCTAAGATGAAGTGTAACTTTGCCCAATTTTAAATCAAAATCATTCTCGGTTTGTTTTGCTGTTTTTGGCTCCATTTTACTTTCTTTTTTAATAATCACACTGCTTTTTCCTGAAAAAGATACTTCTTCTGCATTCTTATCGATACGAAGTCCGAGATAAACGGGCTGCCTTAGATGATTATCTTGTGTCCATTCTGCAAATTTTACCTGGCACACAAATTTTGGCTGGATCCACTGAATGGTTTCCCGAACGGAAATCTTTTCTTCTAGCGGACTTTTCTCTATAAAGTGAGGACTGAATTTCTCATACAGTTCTTTCAGAATTTCATGAGAGAATCCCGTACCGCATTTACCAATATATTTTAATGTTTTTCCCTCGTACTGACCCAATAAAATCGCTCCAAAATATTTTCTCGAATTTTGCGGCGTTGTTATTCCAATTATAATGGCTTCTTCTGCCTGAGTGTTTTTAATTTTCAGCCAGTCTTTGGTCCGTTTATTTATGGTATAAGAACCAGACGCTTTTTTAGCAATGATTCCTTCTGTTTTATTTTTAATGGATTTATTAAAAAAATCAATCCCCTTTCCGATTACATGATCGGAATAAAAAACATGCTCAAGTGCTGCTTTTTCTAATAAAATTTTCAAAAGTTCTTTTCGCTCCAATAAGGACAAATGTGTTATATCATTTCCATCAAGATTCAAAATATCAAAGACATAATATTTTAATTTACCTTTTCCGGTTTTCAAATAATTTTGCAGCAATTGAAAATCAGAAACACCCGCTTTCTGTTCTACTACCACTTCTCCATCCAAAATAGCTTCATGCTCTAATTTCTTCAAATCATCTGCGATCGTCTGAAAATTTTTGGTGAATGAAATTTCGTTTCGGCTGTATAGTGCTGTGTCTTTTTCTGTAACAACCGAAATGGCTCTGTAACCATCGTATTTATTTTCAAAAAGCCACTCTTCATCATCAAAAGGTTTATCGGTGAGACTGGCAAGCATTGGTTTCTTAAAACTTAATGCTCTTTTTTTTGCCGAAGTCTTTGGTTGCTCTTCTGATTTTTTTTCTTCTTTTTCTTCCTGTTTTTGAGCTTCTTTTATCATCGACTCTAAACTTATTTTAGAAAGTACCGATTTATCTTGGGTCAAAATATCCTCTTTTGCAGCATATTTATCTTGCTTTTTGAGCAAAAGCCAGGCATTTTCTTGTTTGCCGTGCAATTTTACAAGCGAAAAACTGCCTCTAAGTTTTTTTCCTTTCAAAACAAATCTCAAATGCCCTTTTTTAAGATCCGACAAAAGCTGCTTTTCGGGAGATTTTCCTGCCTCGACTTCCAGCGGTTCGTAAGTTCCGTTATCCCAAACAATTACATTGCCGGCGCCGTAATTACCTTTCGGGATATTTCCTTCAAAATCTTTATAAGAATAAGGATGATCTTCTACTTCCATCGCCAGTCTTTTAATGTCAGGATCCAAAGACGGACCTTTAGGAACAGCCCAGCTTTTTAAGACACCGTCCACTTCTAACCGAAAATCATAATGAAGATGGGATGCGGCGTGTTTTTGAATCACAAAAATCAATTCGTTTTTAGAATTTCCCTTTTTTCCTTCGGGTTCTTTAGTCGATTTAAAATTGCGCTTTTGATTGTATTTAGTTAAAGACATAAAAAACAGTTTTAAAGGTTTGTAAAAAAAAAAGCTTTTAGTGGCCTGCTCGTCTGATATATGCTGCTTTTGGATTATTAGTTTTTCCTCTCGAAGCACTATTTTGTCTTTGGATTTTGCTTGTGTCTTTCAACCCTGATTTTGTATCTCGTATTGAAGTTTCCATAATCGTTTTTTTAAGTTCAAGACACAAAGTTCTTAATTACAACACATTAAACAGTTATACAATTCTTTATTAGAATTACAGTTTTATAGTATAAAAGGCCCAAACCTTATAATAGTATAAGAATCGGCTTAAATCATGTAAATTTTTCACAACATTATTTTGAATATTTACATTACCAAATTTATTAATACTTAATAAAAAAATAGAAAAGAAATGGCAGATACCATATATATTGTTTTAGCTGATGATGACGCAGATGATCGTTCTTTTTTTGAAGACGCATTTAACAGCACACAGCTTCGATATAATTTAAAAATGTTTAATGATGGTGAAGAATTAATGAATTATTTAAAAGCACCAGAAACAGTTTTACCAAGTATTGTTTTTTTGGATTTAAACATGCCGCGCAAGAACGGAATTGAATGTTTGAAAGAAATTAGGGAGAATCAAAATCTCAAAAATTTATCAGTTGCGATTTATTCTACCTCTTCCAATTCAGAAGACATCCACGATACTTTTGTACTCGGAGCTAATATTTACATCACGAAGCCTAACAATTTTAAAGAATTGGTCAGAGTGCTTCATAAAGTTGTCACCGTAAATTGGCAGTTTCATACCGCCAATCTCAACAAAGAAACTTTCTTAATGACAATTTGATCGACCACAAACAAGCCCTTTAGTTCTTATTAAAGGGCTTTTTTTTTAGGCTTCATTTTATTAAAAAGCAGTACCGCTGCCAGTACTAATTTTAAAATTCATTTCATTTTTCATTCAGAAAACCAAGAGTCCTTTTTTAAGATAAAAATGCCAAATTTTTGATAATTCCGTTACAATTAAACAATAAATTCATTCATTAAATGTTTATAAATAGAACAAAACACATTTAATTTTTAAGAATCAAACGGATTGATTAACACGTATAAAGTATGAAAAAAATATTTTTTTTATTAGCAATAACCACTTTTTCGCTGCAATTAACAGCACAAGAATTAAACAATAAATACAAAGCTATTCCTTCTAAAAATCCTACACCAAAAGAAGTGATTCCGCCCAAAGAAGTTTCGCCCAATGTAAACCCGCCTGCGGTGGTAGAAAAGCCAGAACCGCCAAAAGTAGATCCGGAACAGCTTTTTAAGAACACTAATATTTACAAGCAAGAAGCTAATGTAGAGGGAATTTTCTACAGAAGAAATCAGTTTTTAGGCAGCTTTAACACCACAACCGTTACTTCGACCATAATGTATCGTGACGCTGCTTTTGTAGACGGCGATAAAGTAAAAGTATATTTAAATGATAAAGTTATAGAACCTGAGGTTTCGCTGACCAGCGAATTTAAAACCGTAAAAATTACTTTGGTTCCTGGAATTAACAAAATTGATATTGAAGCTTTGAACGAAGGTTTTGCTTCTCCAAATACAGCCGAGTTTAAGGTTTATGATGATAAAGGAGCGGTTATTTCGTCAAGCGAATGGAACGTCGGAACTGGTTACAAAGCAGTAATTGTTCTGTTTAAGGAATAAGGATAGTACTAAAAGAATTTTAAAACTGCTGTTTTCAGCAGTTTTTTTATTTGGATATATGTAGTTAACTACGTAGTTTTGTACATATAATATAATCTGCTTAGAAAATGAAGATTCAGCCTATACAAAACCAATATGAAAACGAAATCATAGATTTGATTTTAAACATTCAGCAAAAAGAATTTAATGTACCTGTAACGTTAGAAGATCAGCCGGATTTACTCAATATCACGAATTTTTATTTTGAACCGGGCGGTATATTTCTTGGTGCTTTTATCGAGGAGCAGCTGGTAGGGACTATTGCTTTGGTGAAATTTAATCAAGAAGCCGGTGCAATTAGGAAAATGTTTGTCAAAAAAGAATTTAGAGGAAAAGAATTTGGAATTGCCCAGAAGTTATTAGAGCAATTGATTCATTTTAGTACAGAAAATGGAATCCAAAATCTGTATTTGGGAACCGTGACGATCTTAAAGGCCGCTTTGCGCTTTTACGAAAAGAATGGTTTTGTAACCATCGAAAAAGAAACCCTTCCGACAGATTTTCCGTTAATGAAACCAGACAATGTATTTTGTCATTTAAAACTACAATAAGATGAACATAATTGACGAAATCGGCATACTGGCCATATCCACACGATTGCAGCGCTTAAGCGAACAATTGCGTAAAGACGGCGCATTGATTTACAAATCTTTTAATATTGATTTTGAGCCCAAATGGTTTCCCGTAATTTATACCCTGCACATCAAAGAGACGCTGAGTGTGGTCGAAATTGCCAGCGAAATTGGTTACAGCCATCCTTCTACCATCAGCTTACTAAAGGAATTGGAAAAACAGAAAATCATCAGTTCTAAAAAAGACAAACTAGACGAACGCAAAAGACTGATTGTTTTAACGCTTAAAGGAAAAGAATTGGTTGCCCAAATGCAGCCGGTCTGGAACATTATGCAAAAAGCATTACAAGAAATAACCGACAACCAAAATAATCTTTTAAAAGCAATTGAAGAAACAGAACAAAATCTAGAAAAACAAGGGTTTTATCAGAGAGCTATTTTGGATTGATTTTAGATTGATTTTAGATTTTAGATTTTAGATTGTAGATTGTAGAATATTGATTTTAGATTTTAGTCCCGAAGCCTCGAGATAGATTGTAGAATATAGATTGTAGATTTTGAAACCGTGAAACCTGAAACCCTGAAACTTGAAACCTGAAACCTGAAACCTGAAACCTGAAACCCTAAAACTTGAAACCCTGAAACCTGAAACTTGAAACTTGAAACTCTAAAACCTGAAACTTGAAACTTGAAACTCTAAAACTTGAAACTCTGAACCTGAAACCTGAAACCCCAAAACCTGAAACTTGAAACCCTGAAACTTGAAACTCTAAACTTCCCTTCCAGTGATTTTTTTTCTATGAATTGCTCCCCATTTGGCCAGAGAATCAATTACTTCTTTTAAGGTATGTCCGTATTCTGTGAGTTGATATTCTACAGTAATCGGTTGTGTTTTGAGAACGGTTCGGGTAACGAGCTGGTTTTCTTCCAGATTTTTTAGTTCTCTGCTCAGCATTTTTCCCGAAATACCTTCAACTTCACGAAGCAGATCGGTAAAACGCAGGGTATTAAAACACAATGAGGCAATAATAGCAATTTTCCATCTTCCGTTTAAAATATCCATGGCATCGTGTACCGCCATTATTCTCTTATTGCAGTTTGTTTTATTGTGTTCTAATTCTTTTATCATAGCAATGTTAGTTAGTTACCTCGATGTTACAGTTACTTTTGGTAATGGGATGACAAAAATACACTTAAAGTTTTTACATTTGAATAGAAATTTAAATTACTATAAAAATGGCCTTAATAGAAGCATTAAAATGGCGTTACGCTACCAAAAAAATGAACGGACAAGCTGTTCCGCAAGAAAAACTAGATTATATTCTTGAAGCTGCAAAACTTGCTCCGTCTTCATCTGGTTTACAACCTTATAAAGTTTTTGTTATTTCGAACCCAGATTTAAAAGAGAAACTTAGAGCAGTTAGTTTTGATCAAAGCCAAGTTACAGATGCTTCTCATGTTTTGGTTTGGGCTGCTTGGGACGGTTACAGTTTAGAAAAAATTTCGGCTGTTTTTGACCGTACAATTGCAGAAAGAGGCATTCCTGCAGATGCAATGGACGAATACAAAGCGAGACTTTGGGGAATGTACGAGCCTCTAGGACAGGAATGGCATGCAAATCACGCTGCAAGACAAGCTTATATTTCATTTGGTTTGGCAATTGCCGCTGCCGCAGAACAAAAAGTAGACGCAACGCCTATGGAAGGTTTTATTCCGGCAGAAGTAGACAAACTTTTAAACTTAAGCGAACTGGGTCTTAAAAGCGTTTTAGTTTTACCGCTTGGCTACAGAGATGAAGCAAACGACTGGCTTGTAAACCTTAAAAAAGTAAGAACACCACAAGACGAATTCATTACAGAAATTAAATAAGAGATTTCGTTTTTGCTTTATTGATAAATGCTTCTAAAATTGCTTAAAAAAGTTCTTTTAGAAGCATTTTTATTTTAGTGCATTAACATTTTTCGGCATCTTCGTGCTAACGAATCCTTCAAATCCAGTCAAATCTCCTTATTTTTTTTAAAAACTCGACAAAAAAGGTATCAAAAGCGGATAATTAAATGATAATCTATCCCTAATTTTGCGGTGTCCAAAACAATTTATATCCTTTTAAAAATACTTAAATTTAGAACTATGTCTGATTTTTTAACCCAATTCGGAGAAGACTTAAAGAAAAACGTACCCGGTTTTATCGCAGTTTCTGTTGCCGAAATCTCAACAGGTATGGCATACTACTCACAATCTGTCCTAGCTGATTTTGATCCAGAATTAGCTTCTGCTTTTAACCTTGAAGTGGTAAAAGCAAAAATGAACGCTATCAAAGCTTTAAACTTACAAGGTCAGGTAATTGATAATATTATGATTACTTTGACGTCACAGATTCACATTGTTGATGTTTCTGACAATCAAGATTATTTTATTTACCTAGCGGTAGATTCTACCAAAGCAAATTTAGGAATGACAAAATCTATCTTAAATAAATATAAAAAAGAAATTGCGGCTAAACTTTAATGCTTTTTTGATTACCGCCATTAAAAGGAATATTCTACAGAATATTCTTTTTTTTTATTTTACAGTTTTGCACTTCACATAAATAATTTATATTTAACATAAATTATGAAGCATATTAATGGAATTAAGAGCCTATTTTGAAAAATATCCCGATGAAGCAACCTGCATAGAGGAATTAAAGGATAAAAGACTGCAAAATGGTTTAATCTGCAGAAAGTGCGGCCATGATGCCCACTCTTTTAGAAGAACAGATTTAAAATTTCAATGCAAGAAATGCGGCAGCCGCATCAGTCTTCGGTCTGGAACTGTAATGGAAAATTCTAATCTGCCGGTTCGTTATTGGATGATCTGCATCGAGCTGATGACTTTAACGCATAAAAAAATGTCTATTCTAAAAATCCAGTATTTATTAGGACATAAACGTTATGAACCCATCTGGCTGATGGTACAGAAAATAAAGCTTGTCATGCGCATAAGAGACGAGAAATACCGCTTACGTGCTTATTCTCAGTTTGATCCCGAATTTCTTCAAAAAATAGATAAACTAACTTTGGAAAAGAAAAGCAAGAAGACGCAACTTTAAATTTTAATTCCCTACTCCTCTTTTCATGAAGGCTGATTTAAAAGAACACATCCAAAAAATCATTCCGCTGACAGATGAAGAGTTTGCGTTTGTAAACTCCCATTTCAGCACTAAAAAATTCAAAAAACATCAGTTTCTTATTCAGGAAGGAGATCCTGTAAAATACTCCTATTTTGTAATTTCAGGTCTTTTAAAATTGGTTTACACAGACAGTTCTGCCAAACAGCACATTGTTTCTTTTGCGATGGAGGATTGGTGGGAAAGTGATTTTTATGCTTTTTACACCCAAACCAATGCCACAATGTCTCTTGAATGTCTTGAAGATACCGAAGTACTTTGCTGTACGCTCGACGATTACAAAAAGCTTTGCAGCGGCCTGCAGAAAATGGAACGTTTTTTTCTGGAAAAAGCTACTTTTGGTTTCTTAGGATCACAGCGCCGAATTATTTCCTGGCTCACATCCAACTCTAAAGAACGTTATGAACATTTACTCCAGCAATATCCTTCTCTTTTTCAACGCGTTCCAAAAAGCCTGATTGCCTCGTATCTGGGGGTTTCGCGCGAAACTTTGAGCCGGCTTTCTTCCTGATGTGATATACATCACTTATTATTTGTGAGAAAGATCAAGAGCTGATTTCACCCATTATAACCAATTTTGCTTTACTAATTTTTAAAGCAAAACAAATGGAAAAAAGAATCATAAATCCTTGGCAGTGGCAGAACGAACGCAGTTACGCGCAGGCAGTTGAAGTAAAAAATCCGGAAGGAACTTTGTACGTATCTGGCCAATGTGCCATTAGCGCAGACGGAATTTCAAGCAATGAGAATATGGAATCACAGCTTATTCTTTCTCTCAAAAACTTAGAACAGGTTATTACCCAGGCCGGATACGATTGCAGCGGTATTGTAAGACTCAACATCTACACCACTTCTACCGCCGATCTCTGGCCCCATTTTAATATATTCCAAGATTGGATTGCCAAACACAACATTACTCAGGCTACTACTCTTCTTGAAGTCAAAAGTCTTTTTGAAACCTTGGCAGTAGAATTAGAAGCTACGGTTGTAAAATAATTTGGGTTAAAATAAAATATGCCGTACAGCTATCCTTTGTACGGCATATTTTATTTAAAATTCAAATTCCAAAATGTCATTCGGAGCAAAATTGAGATTCAAACGAATCAACTTCAAGAAAAACACTAATCATCTAATTATCTAATTATCAAATTGTTTAATTATCTAATTATCAAATTGTCTAATTGTCTAATTGTCTAATTGTCTAATTGCCTAATTCTCTAATTTATTTCTTTTTGCTATTCTTTTTTGCTTTAGATCTTTTTGCTTTTTTCTTAGCAATCTTTTTAGCTTTTGCCTTATCTTTTGCTTTTTTAGCTTTGTCTTTCTTTTTTGCTTTTGCTTTTAGTTTGGCTTTTTTAGCCTTCTCTTTCTTTAGATCTTTTGCTTTTTCTTTTTTCTTAGCAGCCGCTTTTTTCTTTTTCAATTTTTCTTTTTTCTCAGCAAGCTGTTTTTTATCTTTTTCTTTCATCTTTTTACTTTGTTTTTTGTTTTTAGATTTATCTTTTTCCTCGCCAGTCGATTCCTCTTCTGTTGCAGCCGTTACTTCTTCCCCTTCTTGTTCTGTCTGCTCTTCTAAAACAACAGCAGCTGTTTCTGCCGTTTTTCTTGAAGTTCTTTTTGCCTTAGGTTTTTCAGCTGCTTCCTCAGATGCAGTCGAATTCGTCTCTGTATTTTGAGCCTCGTTCTGATCGATTGCGTCGGTAGAGACAATTGTATTCGCGTCTACTTCTGGTTCAGAGTCATTAGTTAATACTTCTTTTGTCATTATTGTCTTAATTTTAAGAATTCAGTTAAATTAATTTTTATAATTTATATTTTTTAATGTTATTAAATCATTAAATTAACATCAAAAAATAATAACCAAAGATAGATTGAAAAAGGTATTCGCCAATGTTAAGTTTTTAATAGCCGAGAAAAACCAAACATAAACAACTACCCTTCAAACACTTACCCAATGTTAAGTTTTTCAAGGCGGTATTTCGTCCTATAGAAACACCTGTAAAACCGATTTAAAACTGACCTGACTGCATAGAACTGAATAACAATTTGCATACTTTCGTTTAAATTTTACTAAAATGCATCCCGATTTAGAATACAGAGCTGTAAAACCAAATCCAGATCTTTCTGATTTTGTCGATAGTTTTTGGTGCATGCACTACAAATCTGATCAAACACTAGAAACAATAGGACTTCCCGACGGCAGAATCGACTTGTCTTTTACACACACCCAAGAAAATGCCTTTCAGGTAAGACTTTTAGGTTTAGGAACACAGCAATATGAAAAAGGACAGATTCCAGCCAACAGTCTGACATTTGTAATCAGCTTTAAGCTTTTGGCAGCAGAATATATTTTTCACGAAAGTATTGCAGCCTTTCTCGACTCAGCAAAAATGGGAGCACCTGATTTTTGGGATTTCAACCAAAATGATTTGAAAAACTTTGAATGGTGCTGTGAAAAAGCTTCTTCTAAAATTCATTCTTTACTAACAAAACAAGTCGATCCCCGCAAACAAAAGCTGTTTGAACTGATTTACAAAACAAACGGCTCTATGACTGTACAAGAGCTTTCTGAACAATCCAATTGGAGCAGCCGTCAGATCAACAGGTATTTTAATAACTATTTTGGCATTTCTTTAAAAACATATTGCTCAATTCTTCGTTTTCGTGCTTCGCTGGAACACATTGCAAAGGGAAAACTGTTTCCAGAGGAGAATTTTACAGATCAGAATCACTTTATAAAAGAAATGAAGAAAATTTCGGGAGCGCTCCCAAAAGAATTATTTCAAAACAAAAACGACCGATTTATACTATTATCGGCTCTTTCATCACAATAATTTTGCTGCATAGATTTAAAAAATAAAACTATGCTGCTACAAAATAAACAAGTCGCCGTTATTGGCGGCGGAATGGGCGGTTTACTCCTTGCCCGGCTTTTACAAATGAAAAATGTTTCGGTAAAGGTTTACGAAAGAGATCGTAATGACCAAGTTCGGGTTCAAGGCGCACCTTTAGACTTACATGAGGATTCTGGTTTAAAAGCCATGAAAGAAGCCAATTTACTGGAAGAATTTTACCAGAATGTTCGTTCCAATGCAAGCAAAGCCCGAATTGTCGATCAAAAATTGGAATTGAGATTTGATGAGCACGAAGCGCGACATTCTCATAAAGATGAGGAATCAGGCATTCATGGCAATTCGATCCAAAACATTTCGAAACCACGACCAGAAATTGATCGGTCTGAACTGCGAAGCATACTCCTGAATTCACTTGAACCCGAAACTATAATTTGGGACAGCCAGTTTGTTTCGATGAAAAAAGAAAATACCGGCTGGAGGATTTATCTAAAAAATGACTTCGATTTTTATGCTGATTTTGTGGTCGGCGCCGACGGATCCCATTCTAAAATCCGCCCGTATTTAAGTGACATAAAACCCGTTTACTCTGGCATTACAATGTTGGAAGGCACTATTTACAACGCTAAAGAAAATGTACCGCAGCTTTTCGAGTTTTCTAAAGGCGGTAAAGTACTCGCGTTTGGCAGCAGGCAGGCTATTATGTACGGCACAAAAGGAGACGGTTCGCTTATGTTTTTAGCCAGCAGTAAGCTCCCAGAAAATCAAATTGAGCAAAGTAATTTAGATTTTACCGATCATCAGCAAGTTTACAAATGGTTTAAAGAGGTCTACAAAGATTGGAGTCCGCAGTGGGATGCGCTTTTTACAAGTAAAGAATTACATTTTATACTGCGTCCGCAATACTATTTTCCGTTCAATCAATCTTGGAAAACGCAGAAAAACCTAACCATGCTTGGCGATGCCGCACACCGAATGCCTCCGTTTGCTGGAAAAGGCGCCAATCTGGCGCTGCTGGATGCTGTGGATCTGGCTGAAAATCTAACTTCAAATCAATTTTCTGATATTAAAACAGCCGTGGCAGTCTTTGAAGAACAAATGACAAAAAGAGCCGCTGCAGCTGTAAAAGAAACTTTGGAAAATGCGGCACATCTTTTTTCTGAAAATGCTTTGGAGCGATTGACTGCTGTTTTTAAGAAAAATAACACAAATTAAAACATTAAACTTCAAACACTTACAGTTATTTTATTTAAATTTACAAGTATCAGAATGCATTGCGCTGCAAAATATAAATTCACTAAAACAAATTTATACTATGAGGCATTTTCTACTTTTATTCTTTTTTATCATCTTCGCCTATTCTTCTTTTGGACAAAAAACTAAGGATTCTGTTTTCAAAAAAGAGAAAAAAATAGAATTGAGAGTAATGCCGTATTTAAGTTATAATCGAAATCTTGAAACAATGCTGGGCGTGATTCCGATGATGATGTACAAAGCAAATGAAAAAGACACGATTTCGCCCAAATCTATGTCTGGAATGTCTGCTATTTACACTACAAACAAATCCTATTTTGTTGCATTTTTTAATAAATGGTACCTGAATCAAGACCAATGGCGGCTGAAATTGTTCTTTTTTACCGGAAATCAGAATTCACAGTTTTACGTAGACGATATCGAGGAACCGGATTTTTATGATTACGGAACCAAAACTACTGTGGCGAGTGCAGGGGCTCAACGAAAACTTGTCGGCAGATTTTACGCCGGCCTCTCTTACACTTTTGCGCATTACAACACCACTTATGAAGATAATATTTCGCCTTCGTCTGTTTCGTACAGTAATGCTTTGGTGATCAACTTGCTGTACGATACCAGAAATGCCGTTTATTACCCGACCGAAGGCTATAAAATCAGATTGGACTGGTCTACTTATCCCAAATTTATGGACAATGAACTGGCTTCGAATCGCGTTTCTGTTCAAGCCAACAAATACATCCCCGCCAGAGGAAACAAAGATGTAATTGCAGTACGCGCTTACGGAAAATTTGGTTTAGGAAATGTAGCGTTTGAACAGCAGAGTACGATTGGCAATACGGATATTCGAGGATATTCTGAAGGAAAATATCGCGGTGCAGGTATAATGGACATCCAGGGAGAATATCGATACAATTTTGGCACAAAAACGGGATTGGTTGGTTTTGCAGGGCTTGCAACAATGTACGGTTCTGACACTCCAAGTTTTGACTGGAAATTATATCCTGGTGCCGGTGCCGGTTTTCGTTATAATCCGTTTAAGAAATCAAAATTTAATGTAGGCCTGGACGGTGCCGTCGGTAAGGGCGATTGGGGAATTTATTTTAGAATTGGAGAGGCTTTCTAAAATCAATACAAAGCGGAATTTTAAACACAAAGAACACCAGTTTTTTATTTTAAAGATAGCATCAAAACTTAAAGTCTCAAAGCAAAAAAGCTCTAAACCGTCGTGGCTTAGAGCTTTTTTGAATCTTATATCTTAAAATTTAGTCCCATTTATTAGAGCTCGAAACTGCATATTTTCCTGCTCCTGTAAATACCAAAGCAACAGCACCTAAAAGGTAAAGCATTAGCAGTTCAAGCGCATAGCCTCCGTGTTCGCTGATTGAGAAAATTTCATTGGCGTGAGCAACTGCAATAGCTACTATACAATTAACCGCAAAAATTACCGCTGCAATTTTAGTTCTCCATCCTGCTAAAATAGCCAATGGAGCCACAACTTCTCCAATGTAAACAGCATAACCAATTGCTCCCATATTTTCGGTTAAAAACGAAATTCCATGCAGAATCTTTGCTACACCATGAAAAAGCATCAAACCGCCAATACTGATGCGCAATACTAATAATCCTAAGTCTGTTTTTGAATTCATATAGATCTATTTTGGGTTTTATAAGAAACTAAAATACAAAATTTAGTTATTCAAAATGACTTTAATTTAGAATTGCTTTAAATAAATAACAGCCTTTTCAGCAATTGCAACATTATTTCATTAAACAATAAAACATTACTGCAGTTTAACGCACAGCCACTCGCCTTTTAATATTAATTGGTCATCTGCAAAAGCTTCGCCGGATTGTTTAATGATTTTTTCGCTTAAGCGGATATTTTTTACCACAAATTTGACAAGTTTTTTAAACTCAACACCGGCAAAAAATTCTACTTTATCCAAGCTTACCAAGCCAAAAACACCATCGGCAATGCCCAGCATTTTTACTCCGGCACCGCCGCATTGCGCCATAGCTTCTATCAAAATTGTTCCAGGAACAAAATTAAGTTCTGGAAAACTTCCCTGCAGCCAAACGTCTTTTTCTGTAAAAGTTTTTAAGCCAATAATGGTTTCAGTCGTAGCAGAAATAATTTCATCCACAAATAAAAATGGGGCTCTATGCGGAATCAAATCTTCTATTTTTGGAGTCATACTTATAATTTTCAACAATGTACAAATTTGATTTGAATTAGACAATTATCATCCATACACCAGAATGCAAACGCGATAATAAAAAAAGAGATGTATTGCATCTCTTTCCCGTTATTAACTCTAAAATAAACGCTTATTCTGTCAAAAGAACAAAAGATTTAAAGTCTGCTTTGATTTTATCACCTTCAAAAATAAGATCGATAATTCCGGTTTTTCTTGGCGAAACATCGCTGCTGCTAAAATGAGTATGCAGCACATATTTCATTTTTCCGTTTTTATCATAAAAAACATCACCGTGGCCGACTCCATTTATGCCGATATCTTTTCTGCTGATTATTGGATTTTCTGCTGCTTTTTCCCAAGGCCCTAACGGACTCTTAGCTGTGGCATAACCCACCGCATAATTTGGATTTCTAAAATCGTTTGCCGAATAGATCATAAAATACAAACCGTTGCGTTTTAAGACCGTTGGACCTTCGGTGACAGCCCAGCTTACATTTTGTGTGTTTTCCCACGGCAAAACGCCTGAAATGCACTCTGTGAGGGTTTCTTCTTTTATTCCCGATACATCTTCTTTTAATTCGGCTGCAAAAATCCGGTTTCCATTCGTTAAACGAACATGATACAGGTATTTTTTTCCGTCTTCATCTATAAAAACAAAAGGATCAATCTGCTTTCCTGATGCAAACATTGGTACTTTGGAATCGTTTTTAAACGGTCCCAACGGACTATCACTGCTCGCAATGGCAATGTTTTCATCGGCTGTATAAATAATGTGAAATCTGTTATTGTATTTAAAAAGCTGCGGTGCCCAAAATCCCTGCGTTCCAAAACTTTCTCCTTTTTTAAGAACCAAGCCATTTTGTGCTCCAGCGGGACCTTTCCATTTTTTCAAATCGGAAGAGGTGTAAACCATAAAACCATTTCCATTTAATGGCGTTTCTGCCGTTGTGGTTCCGTACAAATAATACGTTCCGTTATCATAAAAAATTGTTGGGTCTGCCAGCAAAATAGATGCTGCTGCTGCGCTTGTTTTACTGCTTTTTTCTTTGTCTTGAGAACAGCAGATGAAGCAATAAAGCAAAAATACGAGGCTTAAATATTTTTTCATTTATAGTTAATCTTTATATTTAACAAAAGTTATTTTAATATTTAATAATTAAATAGTTACGAATTCAATATAGAAAAAAACTATAGTAGCTTTTTCAGCATTTTAGATGCTTTTTTCCATTTCAATTACGATTGTATCTATAAAAATATTTGTGATACATCACGCTTTGTTTTGAACTCCCCGCAGTGCGCCTTTAGGATTCTTTTTTGTGCTCTTTGTAACCTTTCTCACAGTAAAAACTTCAAATATTTTTTGAATATAAATATCCTTTGCTCAAGACACACTGCTATTCGTCTCTAGACTTGCTTTTATGGGGAATTTTATGAAAATTCTGGTATTTGAGAAAAAAAAGTCACTTTGCAGCCGAAAATTTATACAATGAAACAGTATGATATTTTGCTCCTTTTTTCAAAACAATTGACGGGAATTTCGGCTGGTTTGGCGCATCTGGAAAGTGCTGTGTTTCTAATGCAAAAGCTGTTCTAAAATCGTCTTTAGCTCCTGATTTAAACGTGTTTTTACTCTGCATAAAATTTCCGCTATAAAATTGTATACCAGGCTCTTCTGTATAAACATCTAAAGTAATACCTGACACATCTCCTCTAACCGTTGCAGCATGCATAAAGCCATCCTTTTTTACACCAGAAAGCACATAATTATGATCGTAACCCTTACCAAATTTCAATTGTTCGTCTTGGGTTTCAATTCGTTCTCCGATGGCATGTTTTGAGGTAAAATCAAAAGGCGTGTTTTTTACCGGTCTTAATTCTCCCGTCGGAATCAGACCTTCGTCAACCGGTGTAAATTTATCGGCATACAGTTGCACTTCGTGATTCAGAATTGTACCGCTGCCCTCTCCGTTCAAATTAAAAAAAGCATGATTGGTTAAATTGACAACGGTCGTTTGATCCGTTGTCGCTTCATATTCCATTTTGACAGCCTGATCTTCTGTAAGCGTATACGTCACCTTGACTTTTAAGCTGCCAGGAAATCCTTGATCGCCATCTGGTGAAACATAGGTTAAAACCAAAGTATGTTCGTCAATTTTAGAAGCATCCCAAATCACATCTTGAAAACCTTTCACACCACCGTGCAAAGCATTTTTACCATTATTCAGCGGTATTTGATACTGCTTTCCTTCCAGCGTAAACCTACCTAATGCAACTCTGTTGCCGACTCTTCCTATTGTTGCGCCAAAATACGGTTCTGAAGCATTTTTAAAGCCTTTAACACTATTCAAACCTACTACAACATCGGTTTGTTTTCCGTCTTTGTTCTTAACCCACAAACCAATCAGGCGACCGCCATAATTGGTAAAAGCAGCTTTTATTCCGTTATTTTCAATCCAATACAAAGCCGCTTTTTTACCATCGATAATTGTATCAAAATCTTGCGCTTTTAGAACTGATGCCAGCGTGTCTTTTGTGGTTTCTGAAGTTTCTTTTGAGGTAACCTCTTTCTTTTTAGCGTCTTTACAGCTTAATTGTAAAAGAACCAGCAATACAGCTGTGATAATTTGAATCTTTTTTCTTTTCATCTTTTTTCTTTTCATCTTTTTTAGAATTGCGTTTTTATTTGGAAGGAATTGCAAGTGGAATACCCTCAGTTACAGGAGTTCCTAATACTGGAAAACCATTTGAATCCCAGCTTATTTGCTGCATTCTCGGCGATCTTTTATTCCCGCAGCCTTCGCCCGGATTGGAATTGGCGTGGTACAAGATCCAATCTTCTTTTCCGTCTGGAGATTTAAAAAATGAATTATGTCCAGGTGCATACACCTTATTCTCTGCCGACTGCTTGAAAATTGGCTCTGGAGCTTTTTCCCAAGCCGACGCTTCTAACAAATCATCACCGCCTTTAAAAGCAAGCAAACCCAAAGCATAGAAATCGGTCCAGCAGCCGCTTGCCGAAAAAACAATAAATACTTTATCGCCGTTTGCCAAAAACTGCGGGCCTTCGTTTACATTGACCTGAGGCGGATTTACCTCATCGTGCAAAGCGCCGTGTGTTTCCCAATCATAAACCGGTGATGAAATCAATACTCTGTCGCCTTCGATCTCCAACGGATTTTTCATTTTAGCAATGTAAATATTCTGCTGTCCGTTAGTGTCTCCTTCCCATCCGGCCCAGATCATATACAGCTGTTTTTTGTATTCAAAAACATTTCCATCAATGGCCCACTTATCTGTTTTAGCTGCAATTTTACCCTTAAAGTTCCACTTTCCTTTAAATGGGTCAGATAATTTATTTTCAAGTACATACATTCTGTGATTATTATTATCTCCGTTGTCTGCTGCAAAGTAACAATACCATTTTCCGTTGATGATATGAAACTCCGGTGCCCAGATTTCTGCCGAATAATTGGTTCCTTTCGGCGGTTCCCAAATCACCTTGCTTTCGGCATTTTTAATGTCTGATAGATCTTTGGTTTTCCATAAAACCAATTTATTTCCCAGCGTATTGGAGTAATAATAATATCCGTTGTAATACGTGCTGTAAGGATCTGCTCCCGAAGGCAGAATTGGATTTGTGAATGTTTTTTGCTGTGCAAAACTTATCGTGGTAAGCAGGAAAAGGATTAGGTATTTTTTCATTTTATTGTTTTTTTGGCTTGAAATTTTCCCACAGTTAAAAACTCTGGACTATTTTCTAAAGGCTGTTTTTACCCGAGCGATAGCGAAAAAGAAAACCTCTTAAAAATTGTAAAAGCTGTTTGTATTAAAACTCATTTCTGATTCAAAGCCTCAATAACCTCTTTATTCGCTTTATTAACCTTTTTAAGGTCCATTTTGTCAATTTTGCGGTCATAGGTCATAAAACCATTTACTTCGCCTTCTACGTCTGTTGTCTGAGTGTAAACGGCTGCTGAGAAACCCGATTTTACCAAACCTTTCAATATATTGGCATATTTGATGTATTCGGCAGTTACTTCATTGGCATTTTTAAATTTTATATAACCCCAATTGTCATTCGCTCTCCACAAATGTCCTTCGAGCGGCAGGCCGATTCCTCCGTATTCTCCTAAAACTGTTACGCGCTGGGCATCATACAAATACAATTCTGGCCCTGGGTAATTGTGCAGGTCTAAAATATCGCCAGTCTGAAAATGATTCCCTCCGCTCGCAGAATTGATCAAACGGGTCGGATCGTACCTCTTAGTCCATTCTGTGATTTCGATCGTTTTAAACTGTCCCCAGGCCTCATTAAACGGAACCCATACTACAATGCTCGGATACGAATACAAATGATCCATGATTTCCTGCCATTCTTTGCGGTAAATGTCTTCGGATTGCTGCGAACGTTTTAATTCAGTTCCTTCAAAATATTTTTTGTGCTGCCAGACAGGCTGTTCGTCGCCGCTCGGCATATCCTGCCAAACCAAAATACCAAGCTGATCGCAATAGGCGTACCAGCGTTCCGGTTCTATTTTTACGTGTTTACGAATCATATTAAAGCCCAGTTCTTTGGTTTTGATGAGATCGTATTTTAGAGCTTCATCAGTTGGTGCGGTATACAATCCGTCTGGCCACCAGCCTTGATCCAGCGGGCCGAATTGGAAATAACTTTTATTATTAAGCTGCATTCTGACAATGCCGTTCTGGTCTCTTTTGGATGAAATTTTCCGCATAGCGAAGTAACTTTTAACCTCATCTACTACTTTTCCGCCGCTTATCAAACTAATTTTAGTGTGATACAAAAATGGATTTTCCGGCGACCACAACTTTGGATTGTTCAAAACGATATCGGCGCTTTCGCTGACAACTGCTTTTTGTTTTGCTATTTCTTTCCCGTCTTCCAAAACCGTCACTTCGATAAAATCGCCTGCCGCTGCTCCAACTACATCGCTCTTTATCTGGATTGAATTATGATCGACATTTGGCGTTGACCTCAAACTGTGAATGCTTTTAACGTTTACAGGTTCCAGCCAGACTGTCTGCCAGATTCCGGTCACGGGCGTATACCAGATTCCTTCTGGATTTTTAACTTGTTTGCCTCTCGGCTGCGGACCGTCGTTTGAGGGATCCCAAACTTTTACCACTAATTTTTGATTGGCACCGTTTTTAACAAAAGGTGTAATATCAAACGAAAACGGCGTATATCCTCCTGTGTGCGAACCGACTTTTACATCATTCACATAAACTTCCGTTTTCCAATCTACTGCGCCAAAATGCAGGAGTATATTTTTTCCGTTCCAGTTGACATCCACAGTAAAATTGGTTTCGTACCAAAGTTCGTTTTTCGATCCCACTTCTTTCATCACGCCCGACAAACTGGATTCTGCAGCAAAGGGAACTAAAATCTCACCGTCGTATTGGACTGGAGCTTGTTTTCCTGCTTCTTGAATGGTGTATTTCCATAAGCCGTTTAGGTTTTTCCATTCGCTTCTTTCCATAATCGGACGCGGATATTCTGGCAATACTTTCGCTGGATTAACCTCAGCAGCCCATTTGGTTTTAATCTTTTCGCCCTGCGGTTTCCATTGCGCATTGGCCATGAATGCCGTAAAAAAAGCTATATAAAGTATATTTTTTCTTTTCATTATGTATTATTTATACATTATTGCATTAAAACAATGTAGTGTGAGATGTGAAATGTGAGATGTTAGATGTGAGATGTGAGATGTTAGATGTGAGATGTGAGATGTGGGATGTAGGAAGCGCATGAAGAAATGGCAAGAGTTCTATTTCGCATCTCAAATTTTTCACATTTTACTTTTCACATTTTACTTTTCACATTTTACCTTTCACATTTTACTTTTCATATTTTACCTTTCACATTTTACCTTTCACATTTTACTTTTCACATTTTTCACATTTTACTTTTCTCACTTTCTTTCGTCACGCCGAATTTCTTTACCAGCTTGTCGTATTCGTTTTTAGAGATTGTAATCATGCATCCGTGGCGCACTTTTTCGGGAAGGCTGTATTTGTCCCAATCTGAGAAAAAAGTGTAACCTGATGCTTGATACCAAGGTCCGTTTAGGTTATCGGCTATAGACAATCCGTAGGAAACTCCAGGATATTGTTCGTAATAGAGGTACCAAATTTTATCGTCTGGCGAAGGAATAAGCATTGGGGCTTCTCTAAAGTTTGGACTGATTGATTGCTGAGGCAAAGAGTAAGGTCCTAAAAGGGATTTTGATTTGGCAATTCGGATGGTTTTTCCGGTTGTCCAATACAATGTGGGATAGGTTTCGTCTTTAATGACGGCGTAGTAGGAATCACCGACTTTACGAATAAAAACATCAATGGTTCCCATATCCCAATCGAAAAGACGTTTTGGAGTTCCTTCAAAGGTTTTTAAATCTTTAGACAAAACATACAAAGTACGCTGGCTTGCCCAATAACGTTCGCCGTCTTCTTTTGTCCCTTCTAAATGCGGCGTATGCCACGTCATGATGAATTTCTTCGAAGGCTCATCATAATATAATTTTGGAGCACCTATTCGCTGTAAAGCATTGGCATAATCGGGCGTGCTTTTTAAATCGGGCGTATAATCCGCATGTTTTTTCCATGCGATCAAATCGTTCGAAACCCAGATATTGATTGCTTTGGCATCGTCGCCAGTATTTCCGGCAATGTAATATCTGCCATCAGGACCTTTACAAATGTCCGGATGTCCTTTGTATTCTTCAAAAACCCTTTTCCCGTCGTTGAGCTTGTTCCAATGCAGACCGTCCAAACTAACAGAATAATACAATCTGCCATAATCGTTATGCGTCATGTGCGCAAAAAGATAGGCTTCGTTTTTAGGTCTTTCTTTTCCATTAACTTGTCCCGGCGTATCCGGCTGCTGTGCTTTCGCAGAAAATCCGATCACAATCGCGACTAGCAGAAAGAGCTGTTTTATTTTATTTTTTTTCATGCTGCTTACAGGTTAAGATGTTTTTTTTGGCTATAAATTCCACGAATTTTTACTGAGTTTTTTTTGCAACAGATTTAAAGGATTAGAGGATCAAAAATCTTTTTAATCCTCTAATCTGCAGCAAAAAATCATCTAATTATCAATTGACACATTATCTAATTGAAACATTATCTAATTATCTAATTCCCTAATTCTTCTTATTCGCCTCAGCCGTCATTTTAGTAATCAAATCCGTTTCTGCTTTGATGTAGGGCGTTCCGTCAGTGTGAAAAATATCATGAAACCATACTTTTGGTTCAGCCGTGTAGGTTTTCGTCCAGCTGTCCCAAGCGTACTTTGTTTGTGATTTTCCGTCTACAAATCCCCAATTTATCATACCGATATTGTATTTTCTTGCAATCGGCAGAAAACCTTCAAAAGTACTTCCGTTTGGTCTTGCCATGTATTCAGTACAAATAAGCGGTTTTCCGTAACGCTGTAATTGCTTGATTACTTTTTCGAAGTCCTGCGGTGTGTTGTAATTGTGAAAAGAAATTACATCAGATTCTGCAATCTGCATTTTATGCATCGGTTGCATTTTAGCTTCATCACTCCAGTCTCCTACCCATACACCTGAAGTAAGAGGCTGAGAAGGATTGCTCGATCTTGCCCATGCAAAAACTTGTTTCAATAAGGGCAGCACTAAAGTTGCTTTGTTTTTGATTTCTACTTTTTCATAAGACGGTCCCGTCATGTTATCGGGTTCGTTCCAAACGTCCCAGCCTAAAATTCTTTGATCATCTTTAAAATGAGAAACCGTTTCTTTTACATATTTTTCTAAACGCGGATATTGTGTTTTGTCCTGCAATGCTTTTTGCCCCGGGCTCTGTACCCAGCCAGAATTGTGTGTATGGGGTTTTGGCGCTCTTTGTTTTCCTAAAACCGGAAACGGATCCCAACACGAATCAAACAAAACAAAAAGTGTTTTAATGTGGTGTTTGTCTGCAAGGGCCAAAAATTCGTCCATGCGTTTGTAAAGCCCTTCGGCATCCTGCTGGTGCAATAAATCCTGAAGATAAACACGCATTACATTCATTCCGATATCTTCTGCCCAGCCCAATTCCTGATCGATTCTTTTGGGATCAAAAGTAGCTTCCTGCCACATTTCTAATTGGTTAATAGCAGAACTCGGGTAATAATTGGCTCCTACCAGCCAAGGCTGTTTTCCGTACCATTCATTAGCTTGGTCCTTGGTCCAGATTTCTCTTTTTTCGATTACTGCGGTTTCATTTTTAGTTTCATCTGTATTGCTTTTCGTTTTGTTGCAGCTTTGCAATACAAGTCCTGCCAACACAAGTGTCAGATACAATTTTACTTTTCTCATTATAGGTTTTCTTAATTTAGAACGAATGTTCTTTGGTGATTAAAGGAATCGGAATTTGGTGCTCTCCGATTCCTTTATGAATAGTTTTGATACGCTGAGTATATTTTTTAATATCCAGAGTTCTGCTCGAGATTTGGATTATTATCTACATCAACTTGCGGAATTGGCATTCTATGGTTTTTTCCCACTTTAAAATTTTTAAAATCCGAATCACGAAGCGCAATTTTATCAACAGAGGCTTGAGAATCTAAATCTCCCCAGCGTTTTAAATCTTCCCAGCGAACACTTTCTCCTGCCAGTTCTAAAACTCTTTCTGTTTTTAAGCGTTCTAAGAATTTATCGTGATCGTTTCCAATTTCTGGATGTGCTGCCGCTAAGGTATTCATGTTGACACGCGCTCTCACCAAATCTACATATTGATACGCTGCAGCGGTATTCCCTGTTTCGTTCAAAACTTCGGCATAGCGCAGTAAAATGTCTGCATAACGCACCAGTCTATAGTTTACCTGGCTGTAATAATCTTCGTTATTTCTGTAATAGTCGCGGCTTCCTTTTCTAAACCAGGCTTCGTCGTTGTTCCATTCCCAGTTTCTGTCGTAGGTTTTGTCTCCAAAATCGGCCAATAAATCAGGATAATACAAAGTCCATCTTAAGCGCGTATCGAGATTACCGTCTTTATTTTTTTCCTGCTTAAAAGCATTTACCAGCCAGAAACGTGCCTGTCCGTCAGACCAGCCTATTCCTCTTGGTGCAAAAAACTGCCCACGGTTGCTGGAAACTGCTGCATTTTGAGCTTCGTCGGTTCCTCCCTTTCTTTGATCTCCAAACTGAATTTCAAAAACAGATTCTCCATTGTTTTCATTTACATCTGTAAAATTATCTCTGTAGTTCGATACCAGACTGTACTTTGCTCCTGCTCCAGAGATTAAAAATTCCAAAGCCGCTTTTGCTTCTGTCCATTTGTGCTGCTGCATATAGGTTTTTGCAAGAAAAGCTTTTGCTGCGCCTTTATCTGGTCTTCCGGTCTGGTCAGCGGCCCAGTCTCTTGGCAAGTCTTCAAAGGCTTCGTTCAGGTCCTTCTCTATTTGAGCCCAGATTTCGGTTACCTTTTTTTGCTGCGGCAAATCTGCTGGTGTAGACGGATCTAAAACCAAAGGAACATCTTCCCAGATTACTGCTGCATAATAGTAATGCAATGCTCGGAAAAATTTGGCCTGCGCGATAACCTGCTTTTTAGTTTCTTCATTTTCAAATGGTATGCCCGGAACATTAGCCAAAACCTGATTGCATCTAAAAATAGCTTTGTAGGTGTCTCTCCACGTTACGGCATTTCCTTCCCAAAAATTATAATTAATGTAATTAAATCTCGTCCAGTCTGCCAATTCAGTCCACGGACTTACACTGTACCCCTCATCAGAAGTTAAGTCTAAACGGAAATACATCCATCTCGCCCATAATCCGTCTTTATAAAACATGGCATAAATAGAATTTACACCGGCTTGTGCATCGCTTTCTGTTTTCCAATATTGATCTACTGTGATATCATTTGGGCTGTTCAGATCCAATTCATTTTCACAAGCTGTAAAAACAAGACCCAGAAAAACTGCTGTTATTATGATTATTTTTTTCATTACGCTGTTTGTTTAATTAAAAGCTAAATTCTACACCAAAAGAATACGTCTGAAGATTCGGAAAAGAACCATTATCAACACCTCGTTCAAAAATCCTGTTATCACCAGTATTGCTGAATTCTGGATCTAAACCTTTGTATTTAGTGATTGTTAAAATGTTTTGTGCCGACAGGGTTAATCTTGCTCTAGAAATACCAGAGTTTTTCAAAACACTTTCCGGCAGGTTATAACCAAATCCGATGTATTTAAGTCTGATAAAATCACCGCTTTCTAAGAAACGATCGCTGTCTCCTCTTGAATTTAAAGTGGAACCTTTTGTAATTCTAGGAAAATCGGTGTTTGGATTCTCCGGCGTCCAAGGCTGAATTCCGGTTCTGTAATTACTATTATCATCAAAACGATCGACAACACTTCTAAATCCGTTATAAACCGTTGCTCCGTTTGAAGCAATCCAGTTCATAGAAAAATCAAAACCTTTGTATTCTGCACCGGCGTTTAATCCTATCTCAAATTCCGGCCACGGGCTTCCTACAATCGCTTTGTCTGCATTGGTAATTTGTCCGTCACCGTTATTATCTTTAAAGCGGATATCTCCAGGAACTGCATTCGGCATAATCACTTGTCCGTTTTCATTTTTGTAGTTGTCAATTTCCTGCTGGTTTTGAAATAATCCATCTGTTTCCAATACATACCACATTCCTACCGGACTGCCGCTGCGGGTCATGGTGTTTCCGATAATACTTTCGTTTTGTCCGTTACCCAGAGAAACCAGCTTGTTGTTTACTTTTGTAAAGTTTACAGACGCATTAAAAGAGAATTCATTGATTTTTTTGCTGTAAGCCAATTCCAATTCAAAACCTTTATTTTCTACCGTTGCCGCATTCGAAATCGGGTTGCCGCCGTCGTTTCCGGTAGTTAATAAAATAGGAAACCCAAATAATACATCTTCTGTACGGGCGATGAAATAATCTGCCGTTAGACGCAGATCATTATTTAAAACACCTAAATCTAATCCGATATTGGTTTGTTTTAACTTTTCCCAACGCAGCTGTGAATTCGATAATTTTACCTGAGCGGCCGACGGATACAAATTTTGGTCGTTCCCCAGTACGATCTGACCAAAATTATTGACAAAGCTTTTAGATTCGTATTCTCTAATATTTCCAGAACCCAATTCTCCATAACTTGCTCTCACTTTTAAATCTTTAATAAATGCCGATTTAAAAAACGATTCGTTGCTTATTCTCCATCCTGCAGAAATCGAAGGGAAATTTCCCCATTTATTTCCATCACTGAATTTTGATGAGCCGTCGCGTCTGATTACAGCATTCAATAAATAGCGATTGTCATAATTGTATTCTATTCTTCCCAGATAAGACGCGAGAGCCGCTTCGTTTATAAATCCTCCTACTACCGGCGAATCTCCTTGGTTTAAAACCTCGTAATACTGCCCCGTTCCAGAATTCATAGGAAGATTTCTTTTGGTTCCGTAAATTTGGTTGTAATTGTCTTTTTGATACGTCTGGCCTACTAAAACTGTCAGATCATGTTTTCCAAATTCTTTTTTGAAAGTCAAGGTGTTTTCAAACAGCATCGTTTCAGATCTGCCTTTATTTTGATCGGTCTGAGACGGGTCCTGAGGCTGGTTTAAGGTCCAGCTTCCTTTTTTTCTCATGTATTTGTACGAATCAAAGCTGGTTTCATATCCAAAATTGAAGCGGTATTTCAACCACGGAACAAATTTTAATTCTGACCATATATTTCCTCTAATTCTAAAGTTTTCATTTGTCGTATTCGAAAAATCGGCCAGTGCCAAAGGGTTTGTTCCAAAAGTATCGGCAACACCTTGTTTTCCGTATCCGTATCCGCCTGGATTAGAAGCATCATAAAGCGGAATCGTAGGCGTCATTCTGTAAACATCAATAATGGGATTACCAGACATTTCATCGGTTTTAGAATTGCTTATGGCTAAGTTTTCTCCGATACTGAAAATTCCTTTTGTACCGCTTGAATTCACTCTAAACGAAATTCTGTCAAAATCAGTTCCGATCACTGTGCCTTCATTTCCAAAATAATTCCCCGACATAAAAAAGCTCGAATTCTCACTTCCTCCCGATACGCTGGCATTATAATCCTGAATCATTCCTGTTTTAAAAACAGCATCCTGCCAGTCTGTATCCACTGCCATATTTAGATTTTGTCTTGTAAATCCGGCATTATCATAGGCCATGTTGTTGTATTTTGCAAACTCTTCGGTTCCCACTAAATCATAACGAGGCATTACTGTAAAACTGCTTTTTGCCGAAACTTCAACCTGAAGCGGGCCTTTTTTACCTTTTTTAGTAGTAATGATGATCACCCCGTTTGCCGCTCTCGATCCGTAGATCGCTGCTGCAGAGGCATCTTTTAAAACCTGAATACTTTCGATATCATTCGGGTTAAAATCTCTGTTGGCAGAAGTAATCAATCCGTCTATCACATACAGCGGATTGGTATTTTGAAGATTTTTAAGTCCGCGAATCTCCACATTCGCTTCCTGTCCCGGGCGTCCGCCTCCACGTACTTTCACTCCCGTAACAAGACCTTGAAGTCCGTCTGCAACCGTTGTCACCTGTCTTTTCTGGATTTCATCTGCTTTTACTAGCGAAACTGCTCCCGTAAGGTCTTTTTTCTGCTGCGAACCGTAACCCACTACTACTATCTCTTCGAGTTTCATGGCATCTTCTGCTAACGAAACGTTTACGGAAGTTCTATTATTAATAGCAATTTCTGTTGTTTTATAGCCTTGCGAACTAAAAACTAAAATTTCATTTGAATTGGCGGTAATCGAAAATTTACCGTCAAGATCTGTTGCTGCACCTTTTTGAGTATTCTTGATCAGAACATTGGCAAACGGAATGGGTTCTCCCGTTGAGCCGGTCACTGTTCCCGTTATTGTAATCTGCTGCTGGGCAAATGAGGACTGCAGTAATAAACTAAAGAAAAACAAGAGGTAATATCTCTTTGTTAAAATTTGAGTGAACGTTGTTTTCATTGATTTTGCATTTTAGATAGTTATTTCTTTTGTGGTTTGGTTTACGATTAGACTTCAATCAATCTCCTGGTCTGCGTCCAAAGAAAGAATCAAAACTAATGTCTGGTAATAAGTTGTTCATTTTGTTTCAAAATTAGTAATGGTTTATTTTTTCAAACATAATATTATTGATAGCGTATTTTTAACCTTAAAAAATTATCAATATGGTTTATTTGAAAATTCAAAGTAGGTACTTTTTATTCAAAATAAAATGCTTCATTTGTGTCAATATCTCTTTAAAATGATTCAAATAGTATTAAAAACAGCCCATTTTAATACAGCTGCAACATTTTGTAGAATATTGAGACGATTTGAAGAAATAACTATTTAAGCCTAAAAACCACAACTATGCGTAAATTCTTTCTTTTATTATTTATAGTGTTATTTTCGATTCCTTTTTTGAATGCACAAGAATATTATTTTAAACATTTTCAGGTCGAAGAAGGACTTTCTAACAATACCGTTCTGGCCTCTATCCAGGATAATGATGGTTTTATGTGGTTTGGAACCAAAGACGGTTTAAACAGGTTTGATGGTTATCGTTTTAAAACCTACAGAAGCAGCGGTGATCCTATTCGCAGTTTAGGAAGCAATTATATACAGTCACTGCACGAACATAATGGAACGATTTGGGTCGGAACAGATAAAGGTTTGTATCACTATGACAAAAAACAAGATCGCTTTTCTATTTTAAACGAAGCTATTAACGATCGTATCAATGATATTAATCACGACAAGAAAAGAAACATTTGGTTTATTTCTGGCAACATTTTGTATAAATATGCCACGCAGAAAAAGGAAATGACCACTTTTAATCCTAATAAGTATTTTGTCACTACCTCGATTACCAGAGATCCGCAAGGCGAAATCTGGGCTTCTTCCTTAAATAAAATCTATCATTATTCTGAGGAAAATCATTCGTTTGAAAATGCGGCGCTGCATCCGCCTTCAAACAAATCCGGCTTTAGAATCACGGTAATTTATGCTGTTGATGCCGAAAATATCGTAATCGGAACTCAGGATCACGGCGTTCTTATTTACAATAGAAACAATAAAACGACCACCGAATTAAAATTTGATACCAAAGATCCTGTTTTTGTACGCCAATTTAGAAAAAGAGGAAATGACGAACTCTGGATTGCCAGCGAATCGGGCGTTTATGTTTATAATCTGAAAACCAAAAAGGCAGTCAATCTCAAGAAAAACTACAACGATCCGTATGCGATTTCAGACAATGCCGCCTACTCGATTACGATTGACAAAGAAAACGGAATCTGGGTTGGAACGTATTTTGGCGGTATCAATTACCACCAGAAGCAATATACGCAGTTTAAAAAGTATTTTCCGCAGAAAGGGCAAAACTCCATTAGCGGCAGCGCGGTCAGGGAAATTCACAAAGACGACCATGGCGATATCTGGATTGGCACCGAAGATGCGGGCGTAAATCGTTTTAACCCAAAAACGCAGCAATTTACCTCTTATCCCGTTTCGTACTACAACATTCATGCTTTGCTGCCGCGAAAAGACAAAATCTGGGTCGGAACCTTTGAACATGGTTTGGATGTTTTAGATCGGAATTCGGGTGCTCTTATCCAGCATTACAGCGCGAGCGATGGCAGAAGCGGTCTGCACAGCAACTTTATTTTTTCTTTTTATGAAATGAAAAATAAAGACTTTGTTATTGTAACGACTTCTGGATTGTACCGCTATAATGAACAGGCGGATCACTTCGAAATCATGAAGTTTTTCCCAGAAACGTATCATTATACCAATTTTAAAGAAGACAGTGACGGAAATCTATGGGCTGGAAGTTACCGCGACGGACTGCTTTTTTACAACCCGAAAACTAAGAAAAAAGAGGTTTTTAATTATGATTATAAAAATCCGCAAGGCATCAGCAACAATACGATTAATACTATTTTTGAAGACAGCTCTAAGAATTTGTGGATTGCAACGGAAAACGGCTTAAACCTCGTTGACCGAAAAACACACACTTTTACCAAATTTACAACCAAAAACGGAATGCCGAGTAATGTCTTCTACTCTATTTTAGAAGATGATGAAGGCAATTTATGGCTGACCACTTCTAAAGGTTTAGTAAAATTTGGTCCCGATCATAAGACCCTCAAGATTTTTACAACGGCAAACGGACTTTTAAGCGACCAGTTCAATTACAATTCGGCTTTTAAAGATACCAATGGCGACATGTATTTTGGAAACCTCAACGGAATGATCAGTTTTAATCCGAAGCATTTTACGAAGAATAAATACACGCCGTTTATCTACATTACCAATCTGCAGATCAATAATAAAGATATTGAAGCAAATGGTACGGACTCGCCTATAAAACAATCGATTTCTTTTATTGATGAATTAGAATTAAACAACAATCAATCGTCTTTTAATCTCGAATTTGCGTCTTTAAATTATACCGCGGCAGAGCTTACAGAATATTGGTACCAACTTGAAAATGTCAACAAAGACTGGGTTTATCTGGAACGAAACAATAAAGTTTTCTTTACCGAACTGGCGCCGGGCGATTATGTTTTTAAAGTAAAATCACTCAACAGTTTTGGGGTCTGGAGTAAAGAGGTCAAACTTAAAATTAGAATTTTACCGCCGTTTTATGCCAGCATTTACGCCTATCTGCTTTATTTCGTTTTGATCTGTACAGGGTTTTACTACATCATTCGGTATTCTCAAAACCTGACCCAGATTAAGAACAACCGCAAAATCAAACATTTGAATGACGAAAAAGAAAAAGAAATCTATCAAGCCAAAATTGATTTCTTTACCAATGTTGCGCACGAGATCAGAACGCCGCTTACGCTGATAAAGGGGCCTTTAGAAAAACTTTTAGGACTGCAATACGAATCTGAAGAAGTACCGCAGCATCTTTCTATTATGAAAAAAAACACTTCGCGTTTATTAAAATTGGTAAACGAATTATTGGATTTTAGAAAATCGGAAATCGGCGGCTTAAAATTGACTTTCGTCGAAGCGAATATTTCATCGCAGGTTCGAAACCTGCATTTGAGATTCAGCCAATTGATCGAAGAACGCGGCTTAGACTTTCAATTAGAATTGGGAGAAAAAGACATTCATGCTTTTGTAGACAAAGAAGCATTTAAGAAGATTTTGAGCAATCTGCTGAGCAATGCGGTAAAATATGCAAAAGATACGGTTTCAATTTCGCTTTTTAGAGATGATAAAAAACTGACTTTGATTGTAAAAAATGACGGCAGTATTATTCCCATTCATTTAAAAGATAAAATTTTCGAACCCTTTTTCAGAGTAGACGACTCTAATACAGCTTCCGGAACCGGAATCGGGCTTTCGCTGGCGCATTCACTGGCACAGCTTCACAACGGTAATTTACAGCTGCTCTCTGATTCCGATTTTAATGTTTTTGAACTGACGCTGCCACTTCATCAAAAAGAAGAATTCATGCTGTATTCGGAATCTGAAAAAGAAACAATCGAAAGCGAAACCCCAAAAGAAACCGCAGCAATTAAAAATGAAAAAGCACAGCTTTTAGTGGTAGAAGATAATGAAGATCTTTTGAGTTTTATAACGACAGAACTGGCTTCAAGCTATACTATTCTAAAAGCGTCAAATGGCGATGAAGCCTTAAAAATCATACACAACGAAAATATTCAACTCGTAATTTCAGATGTTTCGATGCCCATTATGGACGGAATTGAAATGTGTAAAACCATTAAAACCAATTTAGAAACGAGTCATATTCCAGTCATTTTATTGACTGCTAAAAATTCGCTGCAATCTCAGATCGATGGTCTCGAAGTTGGTGCAGACGCCTACATTGCCAAACCGTTCTCTATGGATTATTTAAAAGTCCAAGCCAGCAATCTGATCGAAAACCGCAGACAGATTATGAATTATTATGCGAGTTCGCCGCTTTCGCACATTAAAAGCATTGCACACAATAAAACAGACGAAAAATTCCTGAAAAAACTTGACGATGAGATTCTTAAAAACATCACAGATCCAGATTTGAGCGTTGAATCTTTGGCAGAAATCATGAATATGAGCCGTTCTACTTTGTATCGAAAAATCAAAGACATCACCAATCTGAGTCCGAACGAGCTTATAAACATTGTCCGTCTTAAACGTGCCGCCGAATTATTATTAAATGAAAACCTTAAAATGTACGAAATCGCCGAAATGGTCGGTTATAAATCGCAGACGAGTTTTGGCCGTAATTTTCAGAAACATTTTTCGATGTCGCCATCAGATTATATTGCAATGAATAGATAATAGAAACACCTCATTTTGTTCCAATTCGACTCGAGATCTTTTGTGCAATTGTACTGTTGCAACTTACCTGTTTTCTAAAATACACTAATAATGAAAGGATTAAATAACAAAAAATCACTATTTTTAAACTAACCTTCAATTTTGTATTATGACCGATAAATCACAACTCTTAAGTTTCATATTCAGGCATCTTGACGGATTAGTTACCGCTCCGACGGCAATAGCGCTTCAAAACAAGTCTGTTTTAGAATTTATTTTAAACAAAGAAAAAACAACATTAGCAGAGCTTACTTCTGTTTTTAATGCCAATGAAGGTTATCTCAATGTGGCTTTGAGAGTTTTGGCTTCTCAAGGTTTTTTAGATTATGAAGTTGACAATCAAACACAAATTATTACAATTGCCGTAAATGAAAAATCAAAAATAGCTTTTTCGTTATTTCATCTTTACGAAGATGTTGTGTCGCTGCTGCAGCTTTCGATTCAGTTTCATCCTCGTTTGTTTGAAGATGTTCCGTTTGAAAAACTGAATCTTATTTTCGAAAAATATAAAAATAAATACGGAATTGAACCTTCTGAAGATCCGCTTACCAACAGTATTCAGGATCATATTTTAAAACATATTGAGGGCTATTTGATTGGACCGACTATAGTGCGCCTTGCCATGAACGGAATGTTTCACAAATATTTTATGGAAACTTCTTTTAGGCCAGAGGAATTTCATAAATCACCTGAAAATTTTAAAAAGATATTAGACTTTTTTGTGCATCTGGGCTGGTTTATCGAGAAAAACGGCAATTATCAATTTACCGATGCGGGCTTGTTTTTTGCCAAAAGAGCCAGCGCATACGGTGTTACGGTTTCGTACCTGCCCACTTTTGCCAGAATTGAAGAGTTGATTTTTGGAAATCCTGATGCTTTAAGAACTGCCGAAGGCGAAAGTGAAATTCACGTTGACCGCGAAATGAACGTTTGGGGAAGCGGCGGCGCTCACGATACTTACTTTAAAGTAGTTGATGAAATTTTGATTAAACTTTTTAACCTGCCGATCGAAGAACAGCCAAAAGGAATTTTGGATATGGGCTGCGGTAACGGTGCTTTTTTACAGCATATTTTTGAAGTTATTGACAGACAAACTTTAAGAGGAAAAATGCTCGACGAATATCCGCTGTTTTTAGTTGGTGCAGATTACAATCAAACCGCTTTAAAAGTAACCAGAGCCAATCTTATAAAAGCTGATATTTGGGCAAAAGTAATCTGGGGCGATATCGGAAGACCTGAAGCTTTGGCAGACGACCTGAAAGAGAATTATAATATTGACCTGAAAGACCTGCTGAATGTAAGGACTTTTTTAGATCATAACCGAATCTGGCAGGACCCGAAACATATTAATGCCAATAGAGTCAGTAAATCTACAGGGGCGTTTGCTTTTAGAGGACAAAGAATTAGTAATAATCTGGTTGAAGATAATCTTTTAGAACATTTACAAAAATGGTCGCCTTATGTGCACAAATTTGGTTTATTGCTGATCGAACTGCATACTATAAATCCGGCACTTACGGCTGCACATTTAGGCAGAACTCCCGCAACTGCTTATGATGCCACACATGGTTTTTCTGATCAGTATATTATTGAAATTGATGTTTTTAACGCTATTGCTGCAGAAGCAGGATTATTTCCAGACAAATCTATTTTCAAACGATTTCCAGACGGCGATACCGCAACAGTAAGCATTAATTTATTGAAAGGAAAATAATTTTTTGGGTACTATTCAAAGATTTGATTGTACTTCAAAAAAAGAAAGCGCTCCAAATGGGAGCGCTTTCTTTTTACCAGCTGTATTTCAGAATCAATCTGGCATTAAAAGGTGTTCCTGCCGTAAAGTGAATTTCTTCTACAGGATCGGTTTCATTGGCCAATCTTGATTCGGTTAAAAATTGTGTTTCTTTCCATTTCGTATCAAAAATATTATCAATATTAAGTCCGATAGACACTTTTTTAATTTGATAATTGACTGAAAAATCAGTGATACAGTATCCTTTTGCAACTACAGAATTGTCTTCATTTGCAGGTCTGTCTCCCAAGAATCTTGTTCTTAAACTTCCTGAGAATCCTTTAAGGTCTTTTACAGAAAGTCCGCTTGTTAAAGTATTAACGGGTGCCAGAGGCAGATAATCATTTCCTTTAGATTCGTCAATTGCTCTTGCATGCGTATAAGTATAATCGGTATTCCAAAACAGCCAATTGGTCAATTGATATCTAAAACCAAAATCAAAACCTTTGCGTTCTGTTTTACCGCTTGGTTCTACAACTGCTTCGTCTCCTACATACACAAATTCCTGCGCCAGATACAAATACCAGATTGCAGAATTGATAATCATTCTAGGAAAAGGTTTCCAGTTGATCCCTAAATCTGCTCCGTAACTTTCAGGAAGAATCTCCTGCGCTTTCTGCACAATTACAACACGCGCATCGTTGCTGTGAAATCCTTTCCCCAGTTTTAAGAAATATTGCAGCGTATTGTTTTGAGTATACAAAAAGTTTAGTTTCGGACTTACAATAGCTTTGGTCTGAGCCTGATTCCCCAGTTCTGGCGCCAATTGATCTTCATAATTAAATTTTAAATAATCAAATCGAAGTCCTGGATTGATCAGCCATTTACCCGAAATAAATTCCAATCCTGTATAAGAATACAAATTGGTTTGGTTGACATTTCCTAAACTTAAATATTCCAATACGGTGCTGCGGTTTAAAGTATGCGACAATTCAACATCTTTATTGTTATCGTTTCGCAGTCCGGCACCTAATTTAAAATTCCATTTATCATTCAGCTTTCGGTCGTATTCAGACTGAAAACCCACAATTGTTCTGTTGTCCTTCTGCTTAATCTGATCGCCGTTTACAGGATCATTTAAATAAAAAGTAAAGTTAGAATACAGCTCAAAGTCGTATTTACTAATAAAAGCAGTATTTTTTATCTGCGAAACTTCATCAATTTTAGAATCATACTGCAAGTTCAGATTGGTTCTGCTTGTGTTACCGCCTTCGTTAGAATCTATTGCTCCAAAGTGTGAAATCGAACCATCGTTTACGGCACGATCTGGAATTTGTCCGCTCGCATCCCATTTGCTGGTAAAATGCGACAGCGAAATAGCCAATTTATCGCCGCTATTGAGTTTTGCCGCGTATTTTCCAAACAAATTAATTCGGTTAAAGTTTTGAGGCGCATCAAAATAACCGTCTGTCATCATGTACTCTCCCGCAAAATAAGCCGATTGGTTTTCTTTATTCAATAAATTAAACAAAGCCACTGTTCTAAAGGTATCAAACTGTCCGATTTCAAAAGAGACAGAACTTTTATCTAATGCTTTTTTGGTATTGAAACCGATGTATCCTGCAGTTGTAAAATCTCCTTTGTCTGCAAAATAAGAGCCTTTGTCAAAATCAATATTGTCGACAGTTTCTGGAATCACAAAATGAAGATCGGCATAGCCCTGACCGTGCGCATGCGAAACCATATTTACCGGCATTCCGTCTACAGAAACGCTTATATCTGTTCCGTGGTCACAGTCAAAACCTCTTAAAAAAATCTGCTCAGCTTTCCCGCCTCCTGCATGCTGTCCGATAAAAAGTCCCGGCACTTTTCGCATCAAATCCTGTGAATTGGAAATGGGCTGAATCTCTAAATCAATTTTAGAAATGGTATTCAGATATTTTAAGGTATTGGTAATCGTAACTTCTTCTAATAAAAATGGTTTTTCATTTAGAGTTATAGAAAAAGAATCTGTGTGATCTACTTTGACTCTTTGTGTAACAAAACCTTGTTTAGAGACTTCAAGACTGTCATTGAGGTTGGAATTCTCGACAATAAATTTTCCGTAATTGTCAGAATGGGCGTGTGTTTTAGAATTTAAATTTCGAATTAAAACCTCCTGCAGCGGTTTTCCATTTTCGTCATTTACAACACCTTTAATGTTTTGGGCTTGGAGTGCATAAGAAAATAACATCACTCCAAATAAGAACAAATGCTTCATAGCTAGTAAGAACTACTTTTTAAATTAACGGCAAAAGTAGCACTATAAAGCCAATTAAAAAATATTTAAGAAAAAACTTTCAAAAAATAAATCCCAATAATACAAATTATTGGGATTTACCGTTATTCTTAATCTTAAAACTTAATCGCTATTTTCCCGATTGTAGTTCCTGACTCTAACTGTTGGTGCGCTTCTTTAAAGTTTTCGACAGTAAATCCTTCCAAGGTCTGTTTTAAGGTGTGTTTTAAAACGCCGTCGTCTAACAAATCTGCGGTCAAATTCAGGATGTTATGCTGCTCTACTATATCTTCTGTCTCAAACATAGAGCGTGTGTACATAAATTCCCAAGAGAACGATACACTTTTCGTTTTTAGTTTATTCAACAAAACAGGTTCGCTGCTTCCTGTAATTGAGGCAATATGTCCTTGAGGTTTAATAAGTTCTGCCATAATATCCCAATACGCATTGGTATCTACAAAATCTAAGATAAAATCTACATACTGAAATCCTGCGTTTCGAACTTCTTCGGTTAAATTTTTATGATTTACCACAAAATCTGCTCCTTGTTCTTTGCACCAAGCTATAGATTCAGGTCTAGAAGCTGTTGCAATTACCGTTAAACCTGCAATCTTTTTGGCCAGCTGTATTGCGATTGATCCGACGCCGCCTGCTCCGCCAATAATCAAAATTGTTTTTCCTTTGTCTTTCTCTGGATTGATTCTGATTCTGTCAAAAAGTATTTCCCAAGCGGTTAAAGTTGTTAAGGGCATCGCTGCAGCTTCTGCATTAGTTAATGTCTTTGGTTTTCTGCCTGCAATTCTTTCATCTATAATCTGATACTCTGCATTGCTTCCTTGCTTGGTGATGTCACCTGCATAATAAACCCAATCGCCTACTTCAAATAAGGTAACCTTTTCTCCAACTCCCTGAACAATTCCGACAGCATCCCAGCCAATTATTTTTGGGGTTTCTAAGACGGTATCTTTTGCACCGCTCTGGCGTATTTTAAAATCGACTGGATTTATCGATACGGCATCTATTTTTACTAATAAATCGTGAGCGCCTGGAATTGGCTTTTCGGTTTCAAATGCTATAAAACTATCTTGATTTTCAATCGGTAATGATGTTTTAAATCCTATTGCTTTCATATTATTGAGTTTTCTTTTTTTAAAATTATAATAACAAAGATATAAGCTGTTTGGATTATAGAAATGGTATAATTTAATACTAAATCGGTATAATTTTTTGTTTCGTGCAGATTGTTTGTGAATTTAAGAAAATTTATCTGTTGTTGATTATATTGATTAAAAGGATTTTTTGTTTTCACGCAGATTGATAGGGATTGGAGCAGATTTTAAATGAGATAATTTAGCTGCCGCAGATTATGCTGATTAAAGGGATTTTTGGTTGATTATATATTTGAAGAAACCTTCAGAAAGTCTGCAAAGACTGGCGAATTACTATAAATCCTGTGCTTGTCTACTCTCGCAGATTTGGCTGATTGTGCAGATTTTTTGTTTTCACGCAGATTGATAGGGATTGGAGCAGATTTTTAATGAGATAATTTAGCTGCCGCAGATTATGCTGATTAAAGGGATTTTTGGTTTGATTTTATATTTGAAGAAACGTTAAGAAAGTCTGCAAAGACTGGTCTACTCTCGCAGATTTGGCTGATTGTGCAGATTTTTTTGTTTCACGCAGATTGATAGGGATTGGAGCAGATTTTTAATGAGATAATTTATCTGCCGCAGATTATGCTGATTAAAGGGATTTTTGGTTTGATTATATATTTGAAGAAACGTTAAGAAAGTCTGCAAAGACTGGTGAATTACTATAAATACTGTGCTTGTCTACTCTCGCAGATTTGGCTGATTGTGCAGATTTTTTGTTTTCACGCAGATTGATAGGGATTGGAGCTGATTTTTAATGAGATAATTTATCTGCCAAAGATTATGCTGATTAAAGGGATTTTTGGTTGATTATATATTTGAAGAAACCTTAAGAAAGTCTGCAAAGACTGGTCTACTCTCGCAGATTTGGCTGATTGTGCAGATTTTTTGTTTTCACCCAGACTGATAGGGATTGGAGCAGATTTTAAATAATAGATTTATCTGCAAGAGATTACAGCGATTAAAATTATAATAGCACTTAAATCTGCTTGAAAAATTTATTTAAAGTAAATTTGTAATAGTAAAATCATTCCAAATGATCATCAGAAAAGCCCAGAGATCCGACGCGCCATCTATTGCTCCTATTTTATTATTGGCGATGGAAGACATTATATATAAGTTTATAAAAAAAGAAGATTACGCTGCTGCGAAAGATTTCCTGCAGTATTTCGTCGAAAGAGAAAACAATCAATATTCGTATCAAAATTGTTTTGCCGCCGAAGAAAACAATAGCATCATTGGAGCTGTAAATGTTTACAAGGGATCTGACTTGATAACGCTTCGAAATCCGATAATCGATTATGTGCGCAAAAACTATAATCCAGAATTTGATCCCGAATTAGAATCAAAGGATGGGGAATATTATATTGATTCTTTAGGTGTAAATCCAAATTATCAGGGAAAAGGAATTGGCTCTAAAATTTTGCAGTTTCTTATTGAGGAATATGTTGCTAAAAACAACGAAACTTTAGGATTATTGGTTGAAGAAGAAAATCCGCTGGCCAAAAATCTTTATTTGAAACTGGGGTTTAAGGTTGTGGGTGAAAAAACGCTGGTTGGAAAAAAGCTAGAACATCTTCAAATAAGCCCTAAGTTGTAAATTGTCCTCGGCTTTAGCCCAAAAAATTTAATTTTATATCAAAAATCCGCTGTAAATGAATCATAAAGTATTCGAATCGAATTATAAAAAACTAGGATTTCTGATTTTAAATCAGGAAACGCTGGAGGAAATTAACAGCGACGAATACAAAGCCTATATTAAGGTGCTTTATCTGCCGGAAAATTATTCGGTAACGATTGATTTTAAGCAATATCAAACTTCGAGTCCTTCTCTGTTTTTTATCAACAGCAGTCAATATCTACAGATTACTAAAGAAGGAAAAAGACAGGGGTATTTTATGTATTATAACCGTGATTTTTACTGCGTACAGATTCACGACGCCGAAGTGGCCTGCGACGGATTGCTGTTTAATAATATTTTTGAAATGCCGATGACGGTTTTACCTGAAAAAGAGGTGCCGTTTATTGAAGGCATTTACGAACAAATGCAGCAAGAATTTATATTGCCCGATTCTTCGCAGGAAGAAATGATTCGAACGTATTTAAAACAGCTCATTATAAAAGCAACGCGCATTTGGAAAATACAACAGCTTGGCGTTTTAAACGAAGAGCCCTCAAAAGAAATTGATTTCTTCAGGGATTTCAGCCGATTGGTCGAAATTCATTTCAGAAACAAACATACTGTTGCCGATTATGCGGATATTCTGGGCGTTGCACCCAAAACCCTTTCGAATAAATTTAATAGATTAGAACTTGCACAGCCTAATGATATTATTAAGGATCGTATAATTCTGGAAGCTAAAAGACTTTTGGGCTATTCTTCACTTAGTGTAAAAGAAATTGCTTATCAATTGGGTTACGAAGATCCTGCCTACTTTAATCGCCTTTTTACGAATAAAGTCGGCGACACTCCGTCTAATTTCAAGAAAAAATACCTTCAAGGGAAAAATGTACAATTAGTATAGACTTTTATCTATTTTTACAGCCTTATTACCGCCATATCTTTGTCCTATCAAATTATAACTGATAAAACACAAGATATGAAACGTAAAGCACAAGCCGTTTGGAACGGTGACATTAAAACCGGAAAAGGAACTCTTACCACAGATAGTACTGTATTACAAAACACTCCCTACTCTTTTAACAGCCGTTTTGCTGACGGAATCGGAACGAATCCGGAAGAATTACTAGCGGCCGCACACGCTGGCTGTTTTACAATGAAGTTAAGTTTAGACTTGACTACAGCAGGCTATACCGCAGAAGAATTGTCTACTCAATCTACAATTACTTTAAACGACGGAAAAATTACACAATCGCTTTTGGTTTTAAATGCTAAAGTTCCCGGAATCTCTGAGGAAGAATTTTTGAAAATTGCTCAGGGCGCAGAAAAAACATGTCCCGTAAGTCAGGCATTTTCTTTTGAAATCGTATTACAAGCAAACCTTAATAACTAATTATCAAAACATTATAATAAAAATATAATATCATGAAAACAATAAAATCATTACAAAGAAGTATATTTATAGCAGCACTACTAACTTTAAATACAGTTATTATGGCACAAGAAAGACCTTATAAAGGACAAAATGACCCTGAAATATTTACAGAAGTACGCGGTTTCTTAAACGCATTGAACTCTGGTGACGGAAAACCTTTGGAACAATTACCTGTTGCAGATGCCAGAAATGTTTTGGTGGGCGCTCAAAAATCGGTTACAGTAGATTATTCTGGAATTGAAGAATCTGAAAAAGTAATTTCACAAAATGGTTTAAAAGTCAAAATTCATATTACAAAACCAAAAGGTACTAAAGCCAATGCACCAGTATTCATCTTTATTCACGGCGGCGGCTGGGTTCTTGGCGACTATCCAACGCACAGAAGATTGGTTCGAGATTTGGTTGTAGAAAGCGGTGCTGTGGCGGTTTTCCCAGATTATACGCCTTCTCCAGAAGCACAATATCCGGTAGCGATCAACGAAATCTACGCTGCAACGCAATGGGTTTCTGAAAACGGAAAAGAAATTGGTGTTGACGGGAAAAACCTTGCGGTAGTTGGAAACAGCGTCGGCGGTAACATGACGGCTGCAATTACACTAATGGCAAAAGATAAAAAAGGACCGCATATTAAACTTCAGGTTTTATTATGGCCGGTAACCGATGCTAATTTTGAAACTGAATCTTATAATCTGTATGCTAACGGACGCTTTTTGACCAAAAATATGATGAAATGGTTTTGGGACAATTACTTACCAGACACTGCAAAAAGAACCGAAAAATATGCGTCTCCATTACAAGCAAGTTTAGCCGAATTAAAAGACTTACCTCCTGCACTAGTTCAAACTGCTGAAAATGATGTTTTAAGAGATGAAGGTGAAGCTTATGCCAGAAAATTAAACGAGGCTGGAGTTCCTGTAACGTTGACAAGATACAACGGATTGATTCACGATTACGGACTTTTGAACCCGATTGCAAATGTTCCGGCGATCCAGACAGCGGTACTTCAGGCAGCAGTTGTGATTAAAACAACTTTGAAATAATAAAGCTTTTACAATCAAAAACAGGGACAGCATCAAAACTGTCCCTGTTTTTTTTCTCAAAATATTTAAAATAGGAAATAGGATTTTATAAAAGTGCTTCTACATAAGCGGCCAGCTGCGAATCGGTTTGAGAGTTAAAAGAAGATTGTACCAGCTGTACGGTAAGAAATAAAGTTTCGTCTTTCAATTCCATTTTAACATCATCGTTATTTTCTGAATTGGTTAAATGAATTGCTGCTATTTTATCCTTCAAAGCTTCTTTTCCCATCTCATCAACGCAAATTTTCTTTACAAAAGATTCTACGTCATCAAACACAATATCAAGACGCGATAACGGATATTCGTCATAAGATGTAAAAGTATCCCAATCAATATCGACCTTAATATCATAACCCGCTCTTTCTTTTAATTTTGCTTCAAAAGCCGGAAGTTTTTCTGTTTTAATAGATGCTGCTAAACGTTTTTCTGCTAATCCCATAGTGGTTTTTATTAGTGTTTTATAAGAGCCAAAATTAGAATTGGAGGCTATACCAGACATCACTATTTATAATGATTTTGATGCGAAACTGCTTAATGATTAATCAAATCAATTTTGCCTTTATTAGCAAGGATTTCGGTCAAAATATCTGATTCGTACCCCATTTTTTTGGCTTTTTTTACTTCTTTTAAAGCATTTGCCGCATCTTTTAATTTATAATACATTTCGCCCAGATTACAGCTGTAAATAGGCTCTTTAGGATTGATTTCGATTGCTTTTTCAAAATACGGAATTGACTCTTCGTACCGCAGTTCTAAATCTAAAATACAGCCAAAACTATTGTAAATGTGCGCCAGTGCAGCCGGCTCGTGTTTTGTTTTTGCAAAAAAATAATCGCGTTTGCTGTAACAGGCCTCAAAACCTTTGGTATACCATAAAAGTCTGGCTTCTAGAAAATAGGCAAATCCATATTCGGGATCCAGAGCCAATAAGGCATCGCAGTTTTGTTGAGCCTCTTTGTATTTTTTTGCAAATACCAAATCCCATGCTTCTTTTAAGAGCGCTCTTTTTTGCTGGTCCTCTCGTTTCTCATGCAGTTCTTCGTCCATCTCCTTTTTTCGACGCTCATCAATTACAATTTCCCAAGCATCAAAATGTCTTTCTGCTTCATCAGCTTTAATTATAAATTCTAAACCCTCTGCCCCTTTTTTAAAGTGAAGCAAAAACGATATCTCTTCTGAATCATCGGTTTTGACTGCATCGATACATTCATTCAACTTTAAAGTATCAATATGCAGCGTCATCCACGGAAACAAATAGGAACCTCTGTAGACAAAAGTAATTTCGGTTGGTAAATATCGTAAAGCACTCAAAAACGCGTCGTCTTTTTCGAGTTTATAATTTTTAAAATACGCATCGGCAATTTCAATATAGTGGCCTTGATCCAATCCTGAAAATTTAAGATTCCAAACCACCAATTTGTCTTGTAGTTCCTGCCTTTTCTCAATCGTATTAGACTTTTTCAGCTCTTTTAAAAGATCAAAAAAACGTTCTGTGTTATTATAATAATGATGGCAGTTTTGATTTGCTATCAATTTTACTTGTTTTATTTCATCTTCAATAGCGACTGTAGGATTAGTATAATAATCCAATAAAATAATATCTTCATTGTACAATTTAAAACCCCCGTTTTGATAAATATGAAGAAACAGCCGTTTCGATTTTTCACCCCTAATGCTTTTTGATTCCTTTAATGGATATTTTTCTTCTTCTAAAATGAGCTTGTGAAAAGGAAAAGGGATATTCACTTTATAATACTGATCTTCTACAATAGAATACCAAGATATCTCGAATTGGTCGGCATCAAACGGAACGTGAATTACACTAGAAAAAACCGATTTTTTAAGATGATAATATTTTGAAGAAAGATCCATGACGGCCAATTCTTGGTCTGAATAGAAACAGTAGTCGTTTTCTATTTTTATATCCGAAGTATATTTTTTAGAAGAATTAATAAAGGCGATACCATCAATATGGGTTAAGAGCTCTCTGTCATGATAAACACTTAAAGATGTTTTGAAATAAACAGACGCCAGACGCCTTTTTGCATAATAATGCGCTCCATATAAATGAACGTAATATACAATTGGAAAACCGACTAAAATAGAGAGCCAAACTAAAAAATACAACTCCTTAAATATTCCTGTTTTCTGATATAGTACCAGTGCATAGGCACCATAATCTACGAATAGTAAAAGAAGTGTGATAAGGAAAACACCGATCAAGAATTTGATCGTAATCTTTGTTTTTGACTTTCCGTAAAAATAGAAGTAAAAATAGCCGCACCAGGCGATACAAACATTAAAAAAAACGGCTGTACCCAAACCCAGGATATAAAGCAGCCCATAAGAAATAATGGAAGCAGCAAAAAGTAATCCGACAGGGAAAAAAATTTCGCCGCTAAAATAAATGGGGTCAATTCTTTGATACGAACGATAATTCTTCATTTTTTTTATCTTTTAAAGCTTGCTTGATTAAACAAATTAGTAAACGAGGCAAATGTAAAAGATCAAGTTAGAGCCGAAATCATCATAAATAATGATTTTTATTGCAAGTAAGTTTGTGAATAAAATTTCGCAATTTTTCAAAAAAAAATGCGTTCATAAAAATAGAATAGCTTTCAAACCCAATCAAGTTCTAGTAGAACTTCAAATAAAATTTAGTCTATTATAATGAAAAACATAACCCTATTAGAAGCAGGTTTAATTTTGAGAATAGTTTTAGGAATCACCATGCTTTCGGCAGCCGCCGATCGTTTTGGACTTTGGGGAGCGCCTGGAACCAACGGCGTTGTTTGGGGAAACTGGGAAAATTTTGTCGCTTATACCCAAACCCTTAATCCGTTTGCGAATACGGCAACAGCCGAGATTTTGGGCGGGATTGCTACATTCTTTGAAATCCTGCTGAGTCTGTTATTACTGTTCGGATTTAAAACGCGTATTGCCGCTTTAGGAACTTCGTTTTTAATGCTGCTTTTTGCATTGGCAATGGCAATTTCTGTTTCTATAAAAGCACCTTTTGATTACTCGGTTTTAACCAGTGCTGCAGCGGCTCTGCTTCTGGCCAACATCGGAAAAACGTCTTTTGCTGTTGACAACAGGATATAAAAAAAGCAGAAGTAATTAAAAATTACTTCTGCTTTCATGTTTCAAAAAAATAGTATTTTGGGAAGTATCTAAGAGTTAATTAGTCTTTGATAATATTGAATCCCATAATACGGCCGCTTTCTTTTAAACGGAATGTTTGTTTAACAACTCCTGTAGATGGGTTGTATTGGTTAACTCCAGAGAAACCGTCTGAAGTACTGTTTGATAAGAAATAGATTTCTCCGTTGTGGAAAAATGGATTTTGTGTCGTGTAGAAGTTATCTGGCGGCATGTTTAAACGCGTTGCTTTTTTAGTAACTGCGTCAATTTCGTTCCAAAACCAAACATCGTCTCTGTATTTTACACCGTGCTGTCCGCCTCCGTAGTAAGAAACTGCTCTTGATGGAATCGTAGTGTAAATTTTACCATTGTGAGCAAAAAGTCTGTTGAACTCAGCTGGGAATTGGTACGTTTTCATGTCGATTGCAAACGTAGTATCAAAATTTACTTCTCCTTTTTTAATTCTAAGGATTTTTGAAGAAAGTGCAGAAGACTGAACTTTCATATCGCTTACAGATGCAAAATATAAATCGCCTGTAACCTCGTCTAAACTCCATAAAACGTGATCAATAAATACACCTAAATTAGTTGTACCAGCCATTCTTGTTACGTTTTCGATCTTTTTTGTTGTTAAATCGTATACCGCAATTGCAACATCATTAGTAGACGGCGTTACCTGCCAGTTTCCGGCAGCCTTGCTTCCTAATAATAAATCAAGGTATAATTTGTTGTCTCTTTTTGCAATAATCAATTGTCCGATAGACTCTAACGGCTGTCCTTCTGAAAGTGAAGAAAAATCAATTTCTCCAGTTCTTTCCATTGTAGTAGGATTAAATGTCTGTAGTTTTAGACCGCCTCTTACTTTATCCCAGTAGTAACCTTCTGTAGCACTTGCCACTAAAAAATTACTTTCGTAAGCATTAGAAAGAGAAGGTAAAAATCCTTGATCTACAATTTTACCTGTAGCATCAATTCCCATTTTATTAATTCCTTGTTTTGTGTTCGAAACATCGTTTACTTTAAACAACGTTTTGTCTAAAGTCCTTCCTCCTAATGAAGAAGCTACTTGAAGAAATGGTAATCCAGAAAGATTGATTTCTCTAGATTTATTGTCTTTTAAGGCATAAATACCACCACTCCAGTTGGCAGCTCCGTTATAAATAACCCAAGTTTCATTTTTTGGAAGTGTATCGTCGTTGTTTCCGTTTTCCGGACTGTTATTATCGTCATTGCTGCTGCAAGAGAATAAAAGCATACTAGCAGCGATTCCTGCCAGTACCGAACGAAGTGAATTGCTTCTTTTCATAATTGATCTGATTTATGGTTTGATTTAAAAAAAATTATATACTACTTTGAGGTGAAACGATCTTCTGGGTCTCTGTACATTAAAGTTGTCATACAACTGTACATCTCCAATATTCCTGCATTCTGCAGAAACGGTGGTTTTATGAGATGCAAAATGATAGTAAACCCCGATATCATTAGAAAACTGTCCTGTTCTGCCGTCTTTTGGAATAATCAGCGAGGTCTGGAAATCTTTTACAGGACCAAACAAAGATGGTTCCTGATTTTTTGGAATTGCCACCAGAAAAAATCTGTGGGTATAGTTGGCATTCCACGTAAAGTTTAGAGCATCACCATCTTTAAACAGATTTTTGAAATAGGTGTTGGCCCAGAAATTCCCAAACAAAAACGGAATATTAGGGACTCTCGAATCATTTAAATATCTAAAAGTCGCTTCTTGAATTCCTACCCTTCTGATATCCTGATACGTCACGTTGAATCCGGTATTCAGCCATTTTACAGGCGTATAATTGGTTTCAAACTCAAAACCTTTTATTTCGGTCTGCTCATAATTGATGTATCTGCTGAATGGAATATCGTACTGCAGAAAAATTCCGTCTTTTGCATTTCTGTAAAACAAACCACCCGAAAAGGTCAGATTACTGTTTTCTTTAACAATAGCATATTCAGCATTTAAGTTTAAATTTTGGCTTTTTTCTGGTTTAAGATCCAGATTTTCTCTGATCATAACAGCATCGCCAAAAATCTCAGATTCATCGGGAAGACGCGTTGCATACTCATAAGAAAACTTAACAAGATAGTTTTGCTCTGCCCATTTTAATCCTGCCAAATAGCCAAACTGGCTGTCGTCTTTTGATGATTTCCAAGCAGCTCCGTAATTATCGGTCGTATATCCGTCGGTATTGTAATGATAGTATTTTCCTGCCACAATGCTTTCTAATTTGGTATCGAACCACAGAGAACGCCACGCCAGCGCCATATTGTCTTTTCTGTACGTTGCCGGAATTGTCATGACATCAACACCGTCAATTGGAGAAATTGCCCCTAGAGGATCACTTCCTTTTCTTCTCTGGTATTGGAAAAGCTCACTGAATTCTAAAAAATTACGATCAGACAATTGGTATTCCATATTCAATCTCGAAGAAGCAAGATCGTATCTGAGTTTCTGAAAATTACCCGCTCGTATTTCGCCCGCCTGTAAACCTTTAGCAATAATATCACCATTCCAATTGTAACGAACAGTTGCTTTATCTACAAATCGGGTATTAAAATGACTGTAGTTGGTTAAAAAACTTACCTTTAATTTATCATCAAAAAATTTCTTTTTGTAATTAATCATTCCTGTATAGTTCTGTTCTTTTGAGAACGCCTGTCCGTAAACATTTACCATCTGCGCATCATTCTGAATCTGTTTGTAGAAATCAGAATAAATTAAGGTCAAACGAAGATCATCTGCCCAGGATTTTTCTTTGATACCCACAAAAGCCTCTGCATAATTAGATCGTACCATATCATGAAAACGTCTCACCGTTTTTAACTCTTCGCTGGTAGCGTTCTGAATTGGCACGGTTACCTTATAATCGTTATCAGAAAAATTAAGAGAACCATTAAAACCGCCGTAAAAATTATTTTTGTTTTGAAGATAAAGATTCGCTGTTGCACGATGGGTGTTGAAAGAAGCGATCTCATAAGATACCTCGGCAAACTTTTTATTAGAAGTTCGAGTTACTAAATTTACCCCGCCGCCAAGAGCATCAGAAGCCAGATAGACCGGCATTACACCTTTATATATTTCGACCCTGTCGAGCATGTTTACTGGAATCGTTCCGAGGCTGAATCCGTGCCCGAACAATTCAATCGGAATACCATCTTTAAAAATACGAATGGCTTTCCCCTGAAGTCCGCCCAGATTGATCTGAACCTGAGAACCTACGTTTCCATTTGTTCTTAGTTTGACTCCCGAAGCACGATTTAGAAAATCACCAACGTCTCCCGCTTTATCATATTGTTTTTTAAGATCGATTACCTGAACCGAAAAAGGAGATTCTTCGATTTGAGTTTTAAGGGTTTTATTCTGAACCAAAACTTCTTTTAAGTCAGCGGTATTTTTTGCATTATTTTCAAAAGTAAATTCGAAATAATTCTCTGCATTGCAGTCAACTGAGACAGTCTGTTTTTGTTTTATTCCATCGGGATTTACCAACTCGATATTGTGAATTCCAGATTCGAGAGAAAATTCTAAAACTCCCAAATTATTGCTTACTCCTGCTTTTTTACCGTCTGCCAAAATTGTAATATTGGATAATGGATTTTTGAGATTATCATCAATTTTGATCTTAACAGGACAAGCATTAGAGAAAAAAATTCCAGCCAGAAACATCAAAATAAGGTTTAATTTAAGCACCAACTTTGTTTTTATTTAAACTTATTATAAATTATATTTGCAAGTGCAAAAGTATTTGAATACTGAAGGATGCATTTATGAAAGTGGAAGTTTTAATTATGAATATAGAAGTTTAAGAAATGGCATTTAAAATTGACTCAGATGATTTTGCGGATTTCCTGGAACCCGATAATACCATAAGCAGCGGATTACCGCCAATAGCAATAGACGGCGAAAAAGACATTAAATTCATTACGCCAAAAGGCGCTATTTTATTTCACGAGCATTCAATAACAGAGGATTTGTCCATTCTGCAGGGCAATTACCAATTACACGACGATGTTGCCATTTCGGGCAAAGGAGAATCATCGCTTTTAGAAATGCATTTTAACCTTTCAGATCAGAAAATAGGCTACATTCACCCGAGTTCTATCAAAGATTTTGCAGCTCCCATGTCTGGAAATATTACTTTCCTTTCTGCTGAAGACAATCGGGCGAAAATAGATTTCAAAAAAGACATTACCTATAATACTTTTGATGTGCACCTGCCGCTGGAAATTTTAAGCAAATACGAAGGCGAATCTAAGGTAATGGATCAGTTTCTAAATAATATTCAAAAAAATACAAGTAATACTTTAGCCAAAGGCGAAATTAAAATTGGAGCCAAAATATACGGCGTTATCCAGGATATCAAAAACTGTTTTTATAAAGGTCTGACCCGAAAAATTTATTTAGAATCTAAGATCTATGAGCTGATTGCGTTAAGCCATCACAGTTTGGATCATGAAAAAGAAGCTGTAAGACTCGCGCGCACTGATATAGAAAAGATCAAATTTGCCGCACAGCTGATTAGAGAAAACATTGATAATCCGCATACGATTGTAGAGCTGGCCCGAAAAGTCGGTGTCAACCAAACCAAACTTAAAGAAGGATTTAAAATTATTTTTGGAGACACTGTTTTCGGTTACCTGCAGGAAATCAGGATGAACAAAGCCAAACGTTATCTAACAGATACTTCTCTTTCGATACAAGAAATCAGCCAGCTTTCCGGCTATCAAAGCGTTTCTAATTTTAGTATCGCTTTTAAAAGGATTTTTGGGTACTCTCCTATTAAGTTGAGACTTAAAGTTTAGTGAGCAGTTGTTAGTGGTCAGTTTTTTAATATGCTGTATTCAATTAGTGATCAGTAATTACTTTTTATAATATATAAGTATGAACAAAAACTGAAAACTAAAACACTAAATTCCTAAACACTGAACACTAAATCCCTAAACACTGATTACTAAATCCCTGAAAACTGAACACTAAAAACTTGACCACTAAAAAATTTTTAAGCTTTTATTAAGCCCCTAATTTTTCTCAGAACAGATATGTATTCGTAAATTAGCAATTACAAAAACATATCTTAATGACAATACTTACATTTACTCTGATCATGATTCTTGGCGCTTTTTTGGCGGGTTTTATTGGTTCATTATCAGGATTAGGCGGTGGAATTATTATTATTCCGCTTTTAACGATTATTCTTGGTGTCGATATTCATTACGCAATTGGAGCCGCTTTGGTTTCGGTTATTGCGACTTCTTCAGGCTCTGCGGCAGCTTATGTAAAAGAAGGAATCACGAACATGAGAATGGGAATTTTTCTCGAAATCGCTACTACTATCGGAGCCGTTTGCGGTGCGCTGCTTTCTACCGTTGCTCCTACTTCATTTATAGCCGTTTTATTCGGTTTAACGTTGATTTTTTCAGCTATTAATTCATTGCGAAAAAAAGAAGAACATATTGTTTTAGAATCGAGTCCGCTTGCGAAAAAATTAAAATTAGAAGGAACGTATCCAACTCACGACGGCGAAGTGGTTCGCTACGGAACCAAAAATGTGATTGGCGGTTTCAGTATGATGGGCGTTGCTGGAATGATGTCGGGACTTCTGGGTATCGGTTCTGGTGCTTTTAAAGTAATCGCAATGGACAACATTATGCGGGTTCCGTTTAAGGTTTCTACCACAACCAGTAATTTTATGATGGGAGTTACCGCAATGGCGAGTTCGGTAATTTATATTCAAAAAGGATATATCGAACCTGGAATTTGTATGCCGGTTGTAATTGGCGTGCTGTTCGGGGCTATGGCAGGAGCTAAAATATTAGTAAGAACAAATCCGAAAAAATTAAGAATCTTTTTTGCCTGCCTGATTTTTGTCTTGGCAGTAAACATGATTTATAACGGACTTAATGGAAAAATCTAAGATGGTACAAGGAGAAAAATTTGGAGAAAAAGATTTCCAAACAATCATAGGAAACTTATTGCGTTACGGCGTTTGGATCTCGTTATCCGTAGCTTTTATCGGCGGCATCGTTTATTTACTGCACAACGGAAACCAGATTGAAGACTATTCTGTCTTCAAAGAAAATGACCGAAATATATTTGAAGTTATTGCAGCGGTTTACCACGGAGCCATTCAAGGTAACGGTGAATCGTTGATCTTTACAGGAATTATTTTCTTGTTCTTAACGCCTGTTTTAAGGGTGATACTTTCGCTGTTTTCGTTTTTATTAGAGAAAGATTATCTCTACGTGGGCATTACCTTAATCGTTATTATGATTATTATTACGAGTATTTCTTTTGGGTTCTCGCATTAGTGATTTTAGATTTTAGAATGTAGATTTTAGATTTTAGAATGTAGATTTTAGAATGTAGATTTTAGATTGAAAATTGGGATTTGGAATTTGGAATTTGAAATTTGGGATTTAGGATTGGAATTTGGGATTTAGGATTTGGGATTTAGGATTTGGGATTTAGGATTTAGGATTTGGGATTTAGGATTTGGGATTTGGAATTTAAAAAATTGAAAATTTTATGGAAATAGGAATAGACAGCTTTGCGTCGGCGATGTATGGCGATAATAATACTTTGAGCAGTGTTGATGCAATGGAACAGTTACTGCAAAGAATTGAATTTGCGGATCAGGCTGGTCTTGATGTTTTTGGGATTGGCGAGCATCATAAAAAAGAATTTCTGGATTCTGCTACGGCTGTCATTTTGAGTGCGGCTGCGGCAAGAACAAAAAATATACGATTGGCGAGTGCTGTTTCGGTTTTGAGTGCGGCAGATCCTGTGCGCGTTTATCAAAGCTTTGCTACTTTGGATTTGATTTCTAAAGGAAGAGCCGAAATTGTAGCTGGACGTGGTTCTGCCATTGAAGCATATCCCCTTTTTGGATACGATCTTAGAGATTACGATAAGCTTTTCAGCGAAAAATTAGAATTACTCCTGCAGATTCGTGACAATGAATTTGTAACTTGGGAAGGGAAATTTCGCCCAGCTTTGGACAATCTCCCTGTTTATCCAAGAGCTTTACAAGAAAAAATGCCGATTTGGCTTGGTGTCGGCGGTACTCCAGAATCTTTTGTAAGGGCCGGAAGACTTGGCTTACCTTTAATGGTCGCTGTAATTGGCGGACAAACACATCATTTTAAACCTTTGATCGATTTGTACCGAGAAGCTGGAAAAGCAGCGGGTTTTTCGCCTGACGAATTAAAAGTTGGACTGCATTCTCCAGGCTATGTCGGAACTTCAACCGAAAGTGCTGTTGCCGATTATTATCCGGGTTATGCCGAATTATGGACAAAATTAGGATACGAACGAGGATGGCCGCCTGTAACGCGAGGTAAATTTGACGGCTTGATTGATGATCTGGGTGTTTTGATTGTCGGAAGTCCAGAACGTGCAGCCGAAAAAATTCTTCGCCACAGTGAAGCTCTTGGAGGCGTTGACCGTTTCACGTTTCAAATGGATAATGCAGGTTTGACTCACAAACAATTAATGAATGCTATCGAATTGATTGGAACAAAACTGATTCCTTTGATTAAGAAAGGATAGCTTTTTTTGCCAGAGATTTTACAGATTTAAAGTGATTTTAGCAGATTAAGCAGATCCTTCTTTGTAAAAGAAAGATGGTTTTATCAATTGAAAGTTTAAAACTATAATTTGAAAATACAATAGAAAACAGAAAAGGCTTTAGTCAAACTCTCCGTTTGGCTAAAGCCTTTTTAATCTTATTTTTTACCTCCAGTTAAAACTGGAGGTAATTCATAAAAACAACAACTAAAATCTTAGAATCTCAGAACCTTAGAATCTTAGCCCTTTCGCGTGATTTGTATTTTTTCAACTAAAACAAACCCGATTAGAATTTATAAGATACACCAACTCTAAAGTTTGTACCTGCTTCTGCCTGCCAGTAGTAAGCTTGAAGCCAAGAGTAGTAAGAACCGCTGTATAGATATTTATCTAAAATATTAAATACGTTTGCAGTCACTTTTACTTTTCCGATTTCATAAGACAAACCTCCATCCAATCTGAAATAATCAGGAAGTCTTTGAAGACCAACACTCCACGTATCTGTCTGGCGCCCTGCAAGGAAAGTTCCTCCGATAGAAGCTCCCAAACCTTTTACTTTTCCAGCTTGAACTGTATAGTTTAACCATGCATTGGCAGTATGTTTAGCATATCCCGGAACTGTGCTTCCAACAGCAATAGTAGCTAATCTTGATTCTGTTACAATAGATTCTGTAAAAGCATAGTTGGCAATTAAATTAAGACCGTCAAAAAGTTTTCCTCTAACATCAAACTCCAAACCTTCTGCCCTTTTTTCTCCCAAGATAACTTTATAGATATCATTCGGTCCATTTGTTGGATCGGCAGTAAGCTCATTTTTCTTTATAATTCTGTAAGCAGACAAAGTAGTGTTCCATGAGCCGTCAAACCAGTCTTTTTTGATACCAAATTCAATGTTATTACCTGTAAGCGGTTTTATAGGATCTCCATTTTGAGTAATTCCAGATTGAGGTGTAAAGGCTTGATCATATAGCCCATAAACGGCAAGATCATCAGTAATAGAAAAACTTAAGCCTGCTCGAGGTGTAATGTGGCTGTCTTCTTGAGGCACATCATAAGCGCTAGTCTGGCTAATCCATGTATATCTTGCAGCAAGGGTCAATCTTAATTTATTTTGAAAAAAACCAATTTCATCCTGCAGATATCCAGCTGCATACTGTGAGCCATAAATTCCTCCTGCTCTTTGGCTTAAAGGCGTTTCGTGATCAAACTGCGGGAATCCGTTTGATGGAGTACCATAATTTGGATTGTAAACATTAAACGGATTATCAACCGTATCCAAATCATGAGATTGTCCCCAATCTGCCTTATAGTCTTTATCTCCCAAATCTACTCCCCCTAATACTTTATGAGAAATAGGACCTGTATTGAATTTACCATTCACAAAAATCTGTCCTAAAAACATATTACTATCTGCATCCCAAATACCTACGTTTCTAATGATTTCACCATAAGCAAGATTTCCTTCAGGAATCCCGTCATAATTTCTGTCAGCTGGTCCAGGACCAACAACACCAGGCCAAGAGCTGTATCCTTGCTGAATGTATTTGAAATAAGAAGTTTGTGCTGTTAATTTCCAATTGTCATCAAATTTATGTTCGAATTGTAAATAACCGCTGTGATCCTGGATGTTAGTATCTGGTAATCCAGGTGCTGTCATTGTAAAGTTACGAGGCAAAGCTGCATATCCGCCAGCTTCTGGTCCGAAAACATAGTAAGAACCCACCTCTGTCATATTTGCATATTGAAAATTGTACTCAAATGTCAATTTTGTTTTGTCATCAAATTGGTATGAAATTACTGGCGCAATTACATAGCGGTCGTTATGTTCATAAGGACGGAATGAACCTTTCTTTTGTGCAGCTCCGTTAAAACGGTATAATAATTTTCCTTTTTTATCTAACTTCCCGTCAAGATCCAAACTCACTCTGTAGAAATCATAACTTCCTACCATAGCACTCACCTCGCCTTTGGTAACTCCTGTCGGTTTTTTAGTCACCACATTGTACAATCCGCTTGGATCCCCGCTAGAAAGCATAAATCCTGCAGGTCCTTTTACAAATTCGATGTGATCTACAAAACTCATATCTTCTGTTAATGGTCCCCAGAAAGAAGAAACTACGTTGAAACCATTTCTAAAAGCCTGAATCTGTGAGCCTCTCATCGTAATATTGGTATAAAGATCTCCCCAGTGCTCCAAACGTACAGCTCCACTCACGTTACGAATAACCCCGTCGCTCATGCTCGTAATCTGCTGATCTTTTAAAGTCTGCCCGCTTACAATTTGAACGTTCTGTGGAATTTCAAGAACTGGCGTCTGTAAACGTAAAGACATTGACGGTTTATCCTGCTTGTATTTATTTTTGGTAATGACAACTTCTTGAAGATCTTCCTGACTTTCGTTTAATGAGAAGTTTTTAGTTGTAGTTTGTTTTGCCGTTACTACAATATTCGCTTCAACTGGAGCAATACCTACCGCACTAACAACAATAATATAATTACCCGGTTTTACCCTTGTAATTTCATATTGTCCCGAAGCAGTAGTGACATCCGAATATTTGGTTCCTTTTAAAGTTACAGAAATATTTTCTGCAGCAGTATTACCGCTCAAAGAAATTTTTCCTGCTACTTTTCCAAATTCCTGTGCCATCATATTCAGAGAACACAAAAAAAGAGCAAAAAAGTAAACGCTCTTATTAAAAATTATTTTCATTTTGGTTTGATTTTAAATTGCTGCGCAAAAGTAAATTCAAATATTCGGTTTTCCAAATTATTTTTATTCATTCTAAATAAATCTAACAATTATAATCTATTAACCCCTAAAATTTCTAAAACAGCAGTGTTATTTAAGTTATTTCTTTATAATATTAATCTACATTAAGTTGATTAACCGATTCTATTTTTATCTTTATACTTCCAAAATTCAAAACAAATTCACTTAATAATTTCTGGATATGAAATCAAATACCATTAGAAAAGTTGCCATTGTAGGTTATAATAGAATTCCGTTTGCGCGTGCCAATACCGCTTATGCATCCGTTGGAAATCAGGAAATGATGACCGCAGCGCTTAACGGGCTTATTAACAAGTATGATTTGAAAGGAAAGCTATTAGGTGAAGTTGCCGGCGGTGCTGTAATAAAACATACTTATGACAATAATTTGATTCGAGAATGTGTGATGAAGACCAGTTTGGATCCAGCTACTCCAGCCTGCGATCTGCAGCAGGCCTGCGATACCGGTATCGAAAGTGCCATTTACATCGCCAATAAAATTGCCTTGGGACAAATAGAATCTGGAATTGCCGGAGGTGTAGATTCTATAAGCGATATGCCGATTGCAGTGAGCGAAAAACTGAGAAAAGTTCTCTTAGAAGCAAGACAAGCAAAATCATTAGGCGGCAAAATCAAAACATTTCTAAAACTTCGTCCAAAAGATTTATCGCCTTTGGTTCCTAAAAATGAAGAATCGCAAACGGGACTTTCTATGGGCGGTCATACCGAAATTACAGCTAAATATTATAAAATCTCAAGAGAAGACCAAGATGCATTTGCATTAAAAAGTCATTTAAACATGGCTAAAGCATATGACGAAGGCTTTTTTGATGATATGATTACCCCTTTTAACGGTTTAGAAAAAGACAACAATTTAAGACGTGACTCAACAATCGAAAAATTAGCAAGCCTAAAACCAGCTTTTGATAGAGTAAACGGAACTTTAACAGCCGGAAATTCTACTCCGCTTACAGACGGTGCTTCGTGCATACTTTTAGCAAGCGAAGAATGGGCAAAAGAACAAGGACTTCCGATTCTGGCGTATATTACATTTGCTGAAATTGCTGCGATCGAATATGTAAAAAACCAGCACAATCTTTTATTAGCTCCTGTATTTGCTGCTTCTAGAATGTTAGAAAAAGCAGCACTTACGCTTCAGGATTTTGATTTTTATGAAATCCACGAAGCTTTTGCAGCTCAGACTTTGGCGACTTTAAAAATTTGGGAAAGCCCGGAACTAAGTGCAGAAATTGGTTTGAAAAAACCTTTGGGCGCAATTGACCGAACCAAATTAAATGTAAAAGGAAGCAGTCTTGCCGCTGCGCATCCGTTTGCTGCTACTGGCGGCAGAATTATTGGTGTCATGGCGAAATTGTTAAACCAAAAAGGTTCTGGAAAAGGATTTATTTCGATTTGTGCCGCAGGAGGTCAAGGCGTAACGATGATAATTGAGAAATAAAGAAACATGATAAGATCTTCTAAAATAATAATCCCAGTTCGTTAAAACTGGGATTTATTTTTTTTATTAAAAAGCAAATTCTTCAACCGAAGACAAAGCTTTTGGTAAAGCGTTTGCTGCAAAATCTGGAATTGCAGTTCCTTCAACACGAAAAGTCGTCACGTCGGTCATTCCTAAAAATCCGAACACAGTTCTTAAATACGACTCCGAGAAATCGTAGCTTTTATAAGGGCCTTCAGAGAATATCGCGCCAGAAGCAATAGAAAGATATACTTTTTTGTTGGTCACTAACCCTTTCGGACTTCCATCGGCATAACTAAAAGTCTTTCCTGCTCTTGCGATCTGATCGATCCATCCTTTTAAAACCGCTGGGATTCCGAAATTATACAATGGCACGCCAATTACAATAATATCCGATTCTAACAGTGTTTTTATAGCGTCATCAGAATGTTTTAGAACTGCTTCCTGTTCTGGTGTATGGGCTTCTGCCGGAGTATAAACTGCACTAATATGAGAATTCGTTAAATATGGCAATGGTGTTTGTGTAAGGTCAAGTGTCTGTACTTCTGTATTAGAATTTCCCGCCGTTAATTTTTCTATTACTGCGTTGGACAATTGGTTACTAAAGGAATTTTCTCCATTTGTACTGGTAATTATGCGTAGAATTTTTTGGCTCATGATTTTTATATTTGTTTTACAATACAAACTTATTTACATTTACTATCTCTTTTATAGTACTATCCTTGAGGATAGCGCTATCATTGAGGATAGTAAGTAACAGCTATGGAAACAGAAGAAAAAACACTAGAAATAAATCCAAAAGAATGTGAGCCGCAAGAATGTATGGCTGCACTATTGCCTGTGAGAGATGCTTTAGAAATTTTAAGCGGCAGATGGAAACTGCCCATTTTAATTGCTTTGTCAGACCGTCCAAAACGATTCAAAGAGATTTCTAAAGATATTAACGGCATTACAGACAAAATGCTTTCTAAAGAACTTAAAGATTTAGAGATCAATAAACTGGTGAGTAGAAAGGTATATGATACTTTTCCTCCCAAAGTAGAATATTCCAGAACAGAACACAGCTTGTCATTAATCAATGTTATTATGGCTTTAAAAGACTGGGGAACGCTGCATAGAAAAGAAATAATAGGCAAATAGTTTCTATTTTATTGATTTACCGAAATCAAAACAGCGCATATCTAACACAACAAAAACTTTACAAAAATATCCTTAGCTCAGTGTCTGCCTAGCTTACATAAAATCAGACCTTTATCTAAAAAAATATAACATTAGATTTTAACATATTATACAGAAAAAGACTAAATTAGATTACCCAAATCAATTTAATCTTGAATAATTATGAGAAAAAATCTACTATTTGTTTTTCAAAAACTACGAAGTGCCTTAATTCTGGTTTTTATTTTATCCCTTTCAGCAAAATCGTACAGTCAGTACATTACTCAAAATCTAGCGCCGACGGCAGTCATTAAAGAAGGACTTTCGTTAGAACAATCTTCTGACGGAAGAATTTTTATTGCAGAAAGAGGCGGCATCGTAAAAGTATTTCAAAACAACGCAGTCTCAACCGTTTTTACAGTAACAACTGTAACCGATAATGAGCAGGGATTGCTTGGCTTAACACTTCACCCTGATTTTGCTGCAAACGGATATATTTACGTATTTTATTCGATTACTAACGCTAATGTGGTTCGACACAGAATCGAAAGAGTAAAAATTGACAACAATAATCAAGTAGTCAGCAGACAGGAAATCCTGCTTTTAGAGCCAATAGGAGGCGGTTTTCATAACGGAGGCGACTTAAAATTCTTTAACGGATTTTTGTATATAACCGTTGGAGACAGCCAGTTAAATACCAACGCACAGGATTTAGACACTTATAAAGGTAAAATTTTAAGAGTTACCGAAGACGGACAGCCCGCACCTGGAAATCCGTTCTACGGAAGCGGTTCGGTACAAAGACAAAGCATCTGGGTGTACGGTTTTAGAAATCCGTGGAGATTGGTTCCCAATGTCGCGGCCAACAAACTTTTTGTTTTGGATGTAGGAACTTCCTGGGAAGAAATAAACGAAATCAGCAATCCCGTGATACGCAATTATGGGTGGGGACATCCGCAGGGAGGTGACGGAAAACAAACCGAAACCAGTCTGTTTACCAACCCAATTTTTACTTACGCGACAGGAAGTATCGGAAATGCTTTAACCAATGGTGTTCTATACAATCCGACAGTATCAAGATACCCAAATCTTCAGGGAAAATTTATCATTAAAGATTACGTGAGAACCGAAATACGATCTTTTGATCCTAATATCGCCGATCCTGTTTCTACAACTTTCTTTACTGTTCCTCAGGCGCAGCAATATGCTCTCGGAATGATGCTTGGAAACGATGGTTACATCTATTATTGCGCTTATGGAAATAATGGTTCTTTAATCAAACTCGATTATATTGAAACGGCAGCGCCAACAATTGTCAATCATCCTGTTTCTCAAAGTATAATGGAAACTAAACCCGTAACTTTTACCGTTTCTGCAAGCGGCACTGGATTAACGTACCAATGGCAGTTTAATAATGTGAACATCAATGGCGCAACTGCAGCGAGTTATACTATTCCGAATGTAACCAATGCAAACGCTGGCGCTTACAAGGTAATTGTTACCAATACTGCTGGAAATGTTACCAGCAATGTAGCGACTTTAACCGTGACTCCATTTAGTAATGCGCCAACTGTAACAATAATTTCGCCGCTTCCGACTTTAAAATGGAATGCCGATGATTTAGTTCATTATGAAGCAGCAGCGACAGATGTTGAAGACGGAGCTTTACCTGCAAGTGCTTATTCGTGGAGTATTGATCTTTTTCACGAAGACATTCCGGGAGCCGGACATTCGCATCCAGGAGGCAGTCCGCAAGGTGTAAAATCGGGTGATTTTACAGCGTCTAATCAAGGTGAAAAAACGCCAAACGTCTGGTATCGATTTACAGTAAAAGTAACCGATAGTAACGGACTTACAGGTACTGCTTTTGTTGACATTAAACCCAATTTAGTCGATGTTACGGCTGCAAGTTCGCCTGTTCCTCTAAATCTGGAATTCAATCAAAAACCGGTTGTGGCACCTTCAACAAAACAAGTTGTAGCAAATGCTGCTTTACAAACCTTAAATGCACCAACACCACAATATGTTGGCAACATTCGATACGATTTTGATCATTGGGGACAAGGCGGTGCTGCAAACCAGACTTTTAAAGCACCTGCAAGCGGTACTATTACTTACACTGCTTTCTACAATGCTGTTACACTGCAAAATGCACCTTATCAAGGAATTATCGCTCAAATTCCAGGAATTATAGAAGCCGAAAATTATGATATCGGCCCTAGTGCTTTTCTAGACAAAAATGGCGGCGGAGATACTGCTTACAGAGCCGGAGACGGTGTAGGAACAGAAGTTTGTAATGAAGGTGGTTTCAATCTTGCTTATGTAGCAAAAGACGAATGGCTGAAATATACTGCCAAAGTAAATACAACAGGAAATTATACTATTAATTTAAGAGCGGCGACGCCTTATAATACCAGAAAACTGCATCTGGAAGTTGACGGCGTAAATGTTACAGGCGTTGTCAATATACCGAACACAGGAGGATTTCAGGCTTGGCAGACCGTTGCTATTCCTAATATTCCTTTAACTCAAGGTACACATGTTATTACTTTGTATTTTGATGAAAATGATACCAACATCAACAAAATGGAGTTTGTATTGTCAGGAAGCACCACCGCTCCTATTGCCGATTTCGAGTATAGTCCGCAGATGGGCTGTATCAATAATCCAGTCCATTTTACATCTGTTTCGGTAGGAACCGTTGATGCTTATGCCTGGAATTTTGGTGCAGATGCACAACCTGCAGCAGCAACAGGAATTGGGCCGCATTCCGTTATTTTTTCAACTGAAGGAGAAAGAGAAGTTTCCCTAACCGTCACTAACTCTAATGGAAGTACTACCAAAAAGGTTACTTTCGACGTACACAACTGTAATCTTGGCGTTGAAAACCCGAATGAAGCATCTGCCAAAATCATTGTATATCCAAATCCGTCCACAGGAACATTTCATTTATCAAAAGAATCAGAATGGACAATTTATTCTGTTTTAGGAAGCAAAATAAAAGAAGGATCAGGAAACACAATTTCGATTTCTGAACAGGCTTCGGGAATCTATTTTCTAAAAACAAACCTAAGCAGTAAAGCAATGCTGCTGAGTAAGCAATAGTTTTTTTAGCTGCTATAAATTTGCTGCGAAGACGCGAAGGCACTAAGTTTATTTCACGCAGATTTTATGGATTTAAGCTGATTTTACAGATGCAATTAATCTGCTAAATCTGCGAGAGAATTAAGTTGCCGCGAAGACACTAAGGCGCTAAGTTTTTATTTCACGCAGATTTAAGGATTTAAGCTGATGTCACAGATGAAATTAATCTGCTGAATCGGCTAAATCTGCGAGAGAATAAATTTGCCGCGAAGACGCGAAGGCGCTAAGTTTATTTTACGCAGATTTTATGGATTTAAGCTGATGTCACAGATGCAAATTAATCTGCTGGATCTGCAAAATCTGCGAGAGAATAAATTTGTCGCGAAGGCACTTAAGGCACTGAGTTTTTTTCACGCAGATTTTTAAAATTTAAGCTGATGTCACAGATGAAATTAATCTGCTGGATCTGCAAAATCTGCGAGAGAATAAATTTGCTGTGAAGGCACTAAGGCGCTAAGTTTTTTTTTCACGCAGATTTTAAGGATTTAAGCTGATGTCACAGATGCAATTAATCTGCTTAATCTGCAAAATCTGCGAGAGAATAAATTCAACGCGAAAGCACTAAGGCACTAAGTTTTTTTTACGCAGATTTAAGGATTTAAGCTGGTTTTAAAGGGATTTTGAAGTAAAAAATCCGAATTAATCTGCTTAAATCTCCAAAATCTGCGTGAAATAAAATCCTTTTTAATCAGTGGCAAAACTAGTTAGACCGCGAAATAAGGTGACAAAATATCTTCAAAATTATAAAGCCCTTTTTCTTTCTCTTTAAGATTTTCGGCAACAAAAATAACCCCGTTTCCAAAGGCTTCTCTCGAAATGGATTCGTGTATTAAACGTACCGTTTGAAACGGAAAACCAAAAATAACTTCATGTTTTCCTACTATTCCTCCTGCCCTTACCGAATTAATGCTTTCTTTATCAACATCTAAGGCTTCAGCAATTTTTACAGCCGTTCCAGAAGTGCCTTGTTTGGTTTTAAAGTGTTCCTCGTTTACTTCGATATCAACCCAAGGTGCAATTTTCTTTAGAAATTTAGCTGCAAACAATAAATAGTTCACTCCCAGAGTAATATTTGGAGACCAGAATACGGTAGTTTTCTTTGACAGTTTTTTCAAAAACTCTAATTCTTTATCTTTATAATGTGATATAGCCGAAATGATTTTGATGTTTTTCTGCGCTGCAGCTTCACCATACTCGTAAATACCATTATCCGAAGAAAAGTCAATAATGACATCTACAGGATGTTTTTCTAACAATTCATCTATAGAGGTTTTTGAGCTTGAATAGATTAAACCCGGTTCGTCTGACTGTACTCCAAAAAATTCCGGAACCGATCTGTGCTCCAAGACAGTACTTTGTCTTAAAACCCATTCTAAACAAAATTTTTTGTTATCTAATAATATTGAAGCTACTGATTTTCCAGTTTTTCCGAATCCGATTAATCCTATTTTCATAAGCATTTGTTTTTTAAAGAGCGAAAAAGCTCGTTAGAAGAATAAGGCATTATAAGTGGTAAATGCCATTTGAAATTTTAATAAATATAGCAGTTGTAAAACTGCCGTATTTGTAAAAATAGGAAAATCATAACATAAAATCGAACAAAAACACCAAAATGTAACAAAAAACTGTCTTCTTAACAGGAATAATGCTGCCAATCTTTTTTTCCTTGAAGTGATTGCAGCATTTTTTTAAATTCAAAAATTCGGATAAATACTACACCTATTTTGTGCTTAATATATTAAAAAAATTATACCTAAAAAATGTTTTAGAAAAGTACAACTTTATATATTTTCAGTAGATTTACGACCTGATTATCCCCAAAAATAATATCAGTACAAAATGGCCTACAATAACAAAGAATTGGTTCGTTTTTTAGACGCCCAAAACAAATTATATCTAGCAGCTCTTTCTGAGATAAAAAAAGGAAAAAAAGAATCTCCTTGGATGTGGTTTATATTTCCGCAGATAAAAGGGCTGGCTTCCTGTGATACTTCAAAATATTACGAAATCAAAAATGTTGACGAAGCAATTGCATTTTTAGAACATCCGATCTTAGGAAAACATCTGTTAGAAATTACCACAGAATTAATCAACACCGACGAAAAAACTGCCGAAGAGATTTTTGGAAATCCAGACAACGAAAAATTACAGTCTTGCATGACTTTGTTTGCAACCATTCAAAACTCTGAGCCAATCTTCGAACAAGTCTTGGATAAGTACTTTGAAGGTTCAACAGATTTTCATACGCTGCAGTTATTATACAGTAACTTTTAATATTGAAATTAAGTTGCATTAACTTACAAAGTCAGCAAATAGTTGTCATTTCATTAAAATAACGGCTATTTAAATGGGTTTTTAAATAAGATTTCTATATTTGCAACACTGTTGCGTTTTTTTAGCCGCTGAAAAACAGCAGTCTATTTGGAATGAAAAAGAAAATTATTTTTATAAATTTCCTGATGTCTCTAATGGTATTGTCCGCAATGCTGTTTCAGACCATTCACTCCTACGAGCATGTTTTCAAGCAGTTAATAGAGAAGCCCTGCGAACATCATACTAGTGCCAATCAAAAAGAAATAACGCACAGTCACAGTGTTGATACCAATTGCCATATTTGTCATTTTGCATTCAGCACCTATATTCCCAATCTTTTTCAGACCGTTACTTTTCAAGTAATTGGTATTGAAACAAAATCGGTATTCGTTTATACCAAATCAACAACTGCGTTCTTTAAAGGCAGTTTATTTTCTTTAAGAGCTCCTCCTGCTCTATTGTAATTGTACCGATTTATTTGTCGTTTGTTTTTCTTTTAACAAGAAAGAATACAGCTGTGTTTTTTACTTGAAGCATCTTTTTATAAGCTTCTTTTAAAAGACACTTTCGCGAATAAATCCCTGTAAATCAATATTTCAAATCTAACAACTTCCAGCATGCTCGAAAGGTTTCTGCTGCGAATGTTATTTATTTTTTCAAAAACTTAAATCCAAATACCATTATGCTTACAGCTGAAAATCTCACCAGAAAATATGGTGATTATACTGCTTTAAATGCTTTAAACTTAACTATTAAAGAAGGCGAAATTTTTGCTCTTTTAGGACAAAACGGCGCTGGAAAAACGACCACAATCAATCTATTCCTTGGTTTTATCGAACCCTCAGACGGAACTTTAACTATAAATAATATTCCTGTTTCTTTAAATGCTCCTACAACAAAAGAGTTTGTGGCGTACATTCCAGAAACGGTCATGCTGTACCCAAATTTAACTGGTTTAGAGAATCTTAAATTTTTCTCTTCCCTTGCCGGCTTTAAATATTCTAAAGGAGAATTAACTTATTTCTTAAATAAAGCGGGCTTACAAGCCGGTGCACACGATCAGAATCTGGGCGGTTTTTCTAAAGGTATGCGCCAGAAAGTTGGAATTGCGATTGCAATTGCCAAAAAAGCAAAAGTGCTTCTATTAGACGAACCTACAAGTGGTTTAGATCCTAAAGCGTCTAATGAATTTTCGCAGATTCTAAAAGAGCTTTCTGAAGACGGAACCGCTATTTTGATGGCCACCCACGATATTTTTAGAGCCAGAGAAGTGGCTTCGCATATCGGAATTATGAAGCAGGGAAATTTGGTCACGGTGATTGAAGCCTCTAAAATTTCGGCAAATGAACTCGAAGATCTTTATTTACAAACAGTTTAAAGGAAATACAGCTTTCCATTTACATAAAAATGAAACATTTATTGGTCTTACTTTTTCTAGTAAGCAGCGGCTTTATTTTGCAGGCTCAGAATGGCAGAAAAGTGCAGGACAGCATTGCCAAAGATTCTGTCGCATCTAAGCGTAATGAACTCCAGACTGTCGAAATTATTGGGCGTTCTACCAAAAAATACAACAGCGATTATTCTTTTTCTGCCACCAAAATAGCAGCTTTAAACAAAGATATTCCGCAGTCTATTTCTTCGATAACCAAAGAATTAATTGCAGACAAAGGCGCCATTTATCTTGCCGATGCTGTAAAAATGGCCAGCGGTGTAATTCCGGCGAGTTATTACAATCAATACACCATTCGCGGGATCAGCCAGAACGAAGAAGGACAGATTATCAACGGAATGCGAACGCGCCAGTATTATTTTTTACAGCCGCTAACAAGTAATATCGAACGTGTTGAAGTAATCAAAGGTCCATCGAGCGCGACATTTTCGTCTGTAGATCCGGGCGGAAGTATCAATATGGTTACTAAAAAACCCTTGGCTATTGACCGAAAAGAAGTGAGTTTTACAGTTGGAAGTTTCAGCACTTTACGCGGAACTCTTGATTTTACAGGCCCTTTAAACGAATCTAAAACGCTTTTGTACCGTGTAAACGGAGCGTATCAGGAAGCAAAATCGTTTCGTGACTTAGTCAATAACAAATCGTTTTTGTTCTCGCCTTCGTTCAGTTATATTCCGAATGAAAAAACGGCTTTTAATACCGAGTTAATTTTGAGTGACATGACAGGCGTTCTCGATCGCGGACAGCCTATTTTTGGTGCGTCCGCAGGCGTTACCAATTTAAATAAAACACCAATAAGCTTAAATCTAGGCGCTTCTGGAGATTATTTTAAGTCGAAAGAAATGATTTTAACCACCAATTTTGCACACAAGTTCAATTCAAAAATAGGATTTAATGCTTCGTACATGAAGCAGACCTGGACAGAAGATCTTCAGGAACACCGAACCACAAATGCTTTTGCTGTTGACCTAAACAATCAGCCGGTTACAAGCCTGGCAATGATGCAATATGTACAGCGCCAGCAGTATTGGGATATTGATAATTTGACGGCTTATTTTAATTTTGATTTTAAAACCGGACCTTTAAAACACAAGCTTTTAACAGGTTACGATTTGAGCAGTTGGAACAAAAACAAAGGCGGCGGACAAAATGCGGCAAGAGGTTTTTTATTGAATGACGGAACGGTCGCAAACTCCTTTGTACCTGCAAATGCCTCTAACTATCAAACCGTAACGGTAAACGGCACGGTACTGCCAAAACCGAACGTCAACTTCTTTGATTTAAACAATCCTTCTTATGCTTTAAGAAATACAGAAGATTATGTTTTAAACGTTCGTACAGCGCTCCCGTCGGCATTAACAACGACTAATGCCATTTATATTCAAGATCAGATTCAGATTCAAAAATTTACTTTTTTATTGGGTTTAAGAAACGAATGGTTTGAAGATGTTACCAATTACAAAACCAATAACGAACTAACGGTTAAGAAATCGGCTCTTTTGCCTCGTGTTGGAATTACGTATGCTGTAAATTCTTCAATAAATGTTTACACAACTTATCTTGAAGGTTATCAGCCACAGTCAAACACGACAACCCTAATGCCTCAAACAGGAAGTTTGCCTGCGGGAAGTTTGTTCAAACCTCTTGAAAGCGATTTGAAAGAAGTCGGTTTTAAAGCCACATTCTTAAACAATTCAATGAGCTTTAATGCTGCGATTTACGAAATCAATCAGCGTAATATTTTGATGAATGCCAATGATCCTGTAAATCCAGATTTATTGATTACGAGAGGCTCAGAAAGAAGCCGTGGTTTCGAATGCGATTTGGCGGGATATATTACTGCAGACTGGCAGATTAATGCTTCTTACAGTTATATTGATGCCGAAATTACAAACGATGCCAATACCGCTTTGATCGGCGCAAGAAAACAAAACACGCCAAAAAACAGCGCCAATCTCTGGACACGCTACAATTTTGCCTCAGATTCTGAACTGAAAGGTTTCGGAATTGGTTTGGGAATGCAGTACCAAAGCAGTAAAGTACCTTGGTTTACAAGAGATTTTACGCTCCCTGATTTTACCATTTTTGATGCTGCGCTTTATTACAAACCCAATAACAGCCAAGTGCAGATTGCCGTAAACGCAGGCAATTTATTGAATAAAACCTATTGGCTGGGCGCTCAAAACTATTTGAGATTGTTTCCGGGAAGTCCGAGAAATGCAAGCTTGACCGTAACTTATAAATTTTAATTGGTATGAAATTATTACACGCAGAAATTTTAATCGCTAAACAATTGCGAGATTCTGTTTTTAAAAATAAAGCCGTTTTTATCATTACGATTTTTATCGGAATTTTACTTTTGTACGCTGCTTTTTCGGGTTGGGAAAATTATACGAGCCAAAACGAAACAAGCGAAAAATACCAGCACGAATCGCGTGAAGACTGGTTAAAAAATCCAGATAAGAATCCGCATAGAATGGCACATTATGGGAATTTTGCTTTTAGAAAAAGTACTTCTTTAAGTGTTTTCGAGTTTGGGATGGAACCTTTCTTTGGAAATGCTATTTTCTTAGAAGCACACAAACAAAACACGGCCAATTTTTCTGAAGCTGGTTTTTCTAACAGCATGCTTCGTTTTGGAGAGATCAGTATCGCTATGGTTTTGCAGGTTTTACTGCCTCTTTTGATTTTCTTTTTAGGATTTAATTCCATTGCATACGAACGCGAAAACGGCACTCTGAAAATTCTTTTAACGCAGGGAATCAATTGGAAACAGCTTTTATTAGGCAAAATCTTGGGCGTTGCCAGCGTAATTATGCTTTTGTTTATTCCCACAATAGTGGTTCTAGTACTTGTTTGGCTGTTTTTGCAGGATTTTGCTATTTCTGCAGACGAAACAGTCAAAATGGTATTGTTTATTCTTTTTCATTTTATCTATTTAATATTCTTCTGTACGATTGCGGTTTTGATTTCGGCGATCAGCAAAACCTCCAAAAATGCTTTGGTTTCGCTTATCGGAATCTGGCTTTTGTTTACCATCATTCTGCCGAGAACTACTCAGGCAATCGGAGCTTATATTTACGAAGCGCCTTCTAAAATCCAGTTTAACAGCAATATTGAAAAAGACATTCTAAAACAAGGAGACAGTCATAATCCGAACGATCTGCATTACAAAGCAATAAAAGACTCCCTTTTAAGAGCTTACAAAGTAGATTCTGTTCAAAAACTGCCTTTTAATTATTCTGGATATATTATGACCGAAGGCGAGAAAATAAGTTCCAGAATTTACAACGAACATTTAGAAACGCTTTTAAAAATTTATAAAAAGCAAAACAGTTTCTCCAAAACAGTCTCTTTCTTTAATCCCTATATAGCGATGAAGAATCTGTCTATGGGCTTATCAAATACCGATTATGATTCGTATGTTGATTTTCAGAAACAGGCTGAAGATTATCGCTACAAAATGGCTCAGAAAATGAATGCTTTACAAATCAAATACATCAGTAATACAAAATCGGACAAGCCAAAAATTATCGGGAAAGAACATTGGGCAGATGTTGAAGAATTTCATTACGAGCCAAAAGGCATTACAACGGTTCTTGAAAACGAAATCATCTCGATCATTTCTATTATTCTTTGGATGATGATGCTTTTTATCTTGGTCAAAATTGCATCTAAAAAACTTAAAGCCATTTAATTATGTTAGCATTATTATTTAAAAATTTCATACGATCGAAAGGAACAAAAATTGGTCTGCTTTTCCTGCTGTGCATTGGTTTTATCAGTCTTTTGATCGGAAAACAGTTTCAGGACAAACAACAAAACAACATTCAGGAAGCAGTAGTTTATCAAAAAGAACATATTGCCAGAAATGCTGCTTTTCATAAAGACGAAATTGGACTTTTGCTGTATTACATCAAATTTTCATTGGTCAATAAAACACTTCCAATAAACAGTTTAGCAATCGGACAGCGCGATGTTAATCCGTCAATACAAAGTGTTACCATTCGTGGTTTAGAAGCACAGAAATACGATGCCGAACTCAATAATCCGAACAATCTTTTGTCGGGAAATATTGATTTTAGCTTTGTATTAATTTATCTTTTTCCACTCCTCATAATCGCTTTGTCCTACAATGTGATTTCAGAAGAAAAAGAAAGCGGCACTTGGAAAATCGTTGCTACACAGAGTCAGAGTACGTTTTTGTATATTCTAAAACTATTTTATGTTCGTATTTTAAGTCTAATCGTTCTTTTAACAGTACTGCTTTTAATCGCAGTGTTTGTCTTAAAAATTCCATTGGATCAATCCCTTTTTACCTTTTACGTTCTTAGTGTTTTGTACCTTTTATTCTGGTTTTCGGTATGCTTTTTCATTGTTTCGCTACAAAAGCATTCAAACTTTAATGCCGTTATTTTATTGACCATCTGGCTTTTCCTGATTATTATTCTTCCGGCAGCGATTAATACGTACATCGTAAACAAATACAAAGTTCCTGAAGCTCTGGAAGTAACGTTGAAACAACGAAATGCCTATCATGAAAAATGGGATATGGATAAAAACGAAACTATGGAGAAATTCTACAAACATTATCCGCAGTTTAGAAAATACAAATTGGATGACAAAAAAGAATTTGAATGGCTTTGGTATTATGCGATGCAGCAAATGGGCGACGACGAATCGGCTGTGCAGTCACGTGAATTAGAATCAAAATTGGAACAGCGAAACCACGCCAGCCAGACAATCGCAATGTTTATTCCGACGCTTCATACGCAGATTCAGCTGAATGAAACAGCGAAATCAGATCTTGGGAACCAGCTTTTATTTTTGAAAGAAACAAAGCTTTTTCACGAAAAAATGAGATTGTATTTTTATCCGAAAATTTTTGAAGAAGCACCGGTTGACAAAGAAAACTGGGAGAAATTTAAAGTCAAAACTTTTACTGATTCTACGGAGACTGGCTTTTTAAAAGCATTTTTACCTGTATTGCTTTTCAATTTAGTATTAATTGGTTTTGGATGGAGGAATTTTAGAACTCTAATTTAACCGGACGTTTTATAACCGCAAAGAAAGTACAGGTTTTTTCACTGAATTAGATTTTTTAAATTAAGGTTCTCAAAGCTTTTATTGGTAAAGCTTTGAGAACTTTGCATTTTAATCAATTGATAAATTTTTAAAAACAGTAATTGCCTCCAGCTTTAGCAAAATGATAAATTTCGGCTAAAGCCTTTGATAATGATTCATTTCACCTCCAGCTGAAGTTGGAGGCAATTCAGATTAGTTATTGTCTCAACACAAGCTTTGCCAACTTTGCGTTTCAATCAATTCATAGATTTTCAAAAATATCAATTGCCCCCAGCTTTAGCTGGGGGATTTGGGAGGATATCGTTTCAGGCTTTAGCCAAATTATAAAGTTCGGCTAAAGCCATTGTTAATACTGCATTTGACCTCCAGCTGAAGCTGGAGGCAATTCAAATTAATTCTTGTCTCAACACAAGCTTTGCCAAATTTGCGTTTCAATAATTCATAGATTTTCAAAAATATCAATTGCCCCCAGCTTTAGCTGGGGGATTTGGGAGGATATCGTTTCAGGCTTTAGCCAAATTATAAAGTTCGGCTAAAGCCTTTCATAATGATTCAATTCACCTCCAGCTGAAGCTGGAGGCAATTGATCTTAGCTATTGTCTCAGAAAACAAGCTTTACCAGCTTTAATTAAAATCCAACTCCAGAAAAAAACTGTGCGCTTCTTGCACAAATCTTAATGGTCTTATATCACTGATATGGTTCAAAAAAACAAGCTCAGACTTAACCGTCTGGGCTTTTTTTGCGCTTATTCTGAATAAAATTTCTCAAAACATTCAATAATTTTATTTTATTTAGAACTAATATAAATAAACTTTTATATTTGCCGCTTTCCGAGCAAATCCGACTAAGTAATCCTTAGAATAAATTACTTATATTGCTCCCAAAGTAATTTCGTTAAATGAATAATACCACTAATTTAGAAAACCAGAATTTCGAATCTTTCAAAGAAGGAAACGAAACGGCTTTCGGTTATTTTTACGAAAAATACTTTAAAAGAATACAATCCTTTTGTATTCAGTTTATTTATGATGATGAAGAGGCAGAAAATCTGGCACAAGAAGCTTTTGTGCATCTATGGCAAAACCGCGACGGTATTGAATCGATCAACGGAATCCAGTCTTTTCTCTACACCTACTCCAAATCAAAGTGTCTCAATCTAATTCGCCATAATAAGGTTAAAGACAAATTCAAAAACGACTTACTCAATCAAAAAGAACGCGAACTTAATATTGAAGTCTTAAATTCAATTTCATTCGACACTTTAGAATTAACCGAATTAGAGCGCATCATTCAGGAATCAATTAACGATTTACCTGCCAAAACCCGCGAAGTTTTCATCAAAAAACGATTCGAGAATAAAAAAAATTCAGAAATCGCCGAAGAAATGCAGGTTACTCTAAAAGCGGTTGAAGCCCACATGACCAAGGCTTTAAAGATTTTAAGAACAAAATTATCAGATTATTTATTCTTGATTTTTATCTTTATTTGTAATAATTAAAAATAAAAGGTAGGGTATTTTAATTCTGAAGTGTACTAACTAAAGCGAGAAGATTAAAAACGCATTTATGACATCGGAACTAATTTATAAATACTTATCTAATGAAGCATCAGAACAAGAAGCGGCACAACTTTTTGGTTGGATTGAAGCTTCGGAAGAAAACAAAAAGCAATTTATAACTTTAAAAAAGACTTGGGCCTTAACAGCACTTTCTGGAACTATTTCACGTGAGGTTCCTGTTATTGCTTTAAAACCAAAAAACAGAACAAGACAGTATTTACAATACGCGGCCATTCTTGCTGTTTTAATGGGTTTAGGAAGGCTGGCTTTCTATTTTAATGACAGAACAACAGCTTCTAAAGAAATTGTTCTGGAATTAGGCGATGGAAGTTTAGAGTATATTACCGAAAAAAATCAAACTGCTTTGGTAAATGATAAAGGCGAACTGGTTGCCAGAAAGTTTCCTAATCAGATTGTGTATTTTGGAAAAGCGCTTGATAAAAACGTTTTGTATCATAGCCTTAAGGTGCCTTACGGAAAAACATTCAAATTAAAACTCTCAGACGGTACAATTGTGAGTTTAAATTCTGGATCTACGCTGCGTTATCCGGAGCAATTTGGAATAAACGGTAAAAGAAATGTTTATTTAACCGGTGAAGCATTTTTTGAAGTTGCCAAAGACAAACAGCATCCGTTTATTGTGCATTCGGATGAAACTGAAATTGAAGTTCTCGGAACAAAATTTAACGTAAGTGCTTATCCTGAAGACAAAACTGTGAGCAGTGTTTTGGTAGAAGGAAGCATTAAAATGTCTGAAAAAGATAATTTGTCAAACAGTGTTCTCCTGCAGCCCAACCAAATGGCGGTCTGGCAGAACCAGTCTAAGAAAATTACAACAAAAACTGTTGATACTTCTTTTTACGAAGCTTGGACATTTGGCGAACTTGCTTTTAACAATACCCCATTTTCTACTATTACTAAAATTATTGAGCGAACGTACGACGTTGAAATCATCAACGAAAATGCTGTTTTGGCCAAACAGAGTTTTACGGGCTCAATAAAAATCAGTGAGTCTAGTGTCGAAAACATTTTGGAACTTCTAAAACGTGACACACCCTTTAATTATTCTATTGAACAAAAAACCATTACGATTACACCAATTTTCCATAACTAAATAAAACATGACATTAATGATACCCAACAACTTAAGAAAAACTCTGTTTTTCTTAGCCCTCCTTATATCCGGTTTTAAAGGTTTTTCGCAAAATAAATTGATAACGATACATGTTAAAAATAAACCGATCAGTTCTATTATAAAATCGATTGAAGAACAAAGTGATTTTAGAATCATTTACAACGCCAGAAAAATCGATGCCGAACAATTGGCTGATCTAGATATTAATAATGCGACTTTAGAAACTGTTTTAAAACAGTTGTTAAAAGGCAAAAACATTTCTTATTACATTCAGAAAAAGCAGGTTTTATTAACTAGTTCTGTTGCTGATAATTCTGAAGCAGATCCGCAGGAAAAAGAACGCTTTATCAGCGGAATTGTTTATGATGCAAAAAGTAAATTACCGCTTCCGGGCGCTTCTGTACGCATAAAAGGAATGGGAAATGGCGGTATGGGCGCTATCACCGACTTTAACGGGAAATTTGTTTATCAGTTAACTGGAAATGATATCCCGAATCTGGTACTCGAAGTTGGATTTTTGGGCATGCAGCCGCAATCACAAAAAGCAGGAACTAAAAAACTTTTTTCTTTTTTCCTTGAAGAAGCTGCAGACGAATTAAATCCCGTTATTATTACTTCTTCTTACGGAACTACAAAATTAAAAGAAGAAATTGTTGGGAGTATTTCTACTTTGACTTCTAAAGATATTCCAGTACAGCAGGCTTCTGAAAGTGTTGATAAAATGCTTGAAGGTCAAATTGCTGGTGTTTTAATCGAAAACACCTCTGGAGTTGGAGGTCCGGTAAAAATCAATATTCGCGGACAAGGAAGTTTAAAACCTTTAGGAAATTCAATTGTAGGGACTTCTACACAGCCGCTTATTATCATTGACGGTATTATTATGACTGAGGAAACTTACATTGACAGTTCTTTTTTTAATGGACAAAGCGCTTTTTCTGAAGATTTAGCTAATCCTCTGGCTCAAATTGCTCCAGAAAATATTGAAACTTTTACCGTTCTTAAAGATGCCGCAGCAGTTGGTCTTTATGGTGCTGATGGTGCCAATGGTGTTATCTTAATCACGACCAAAAAAGGTAAAATTGGTAAAGCTAAATTCGGTTTCTCTAATCAGTTGGGAGTTTCCTCTGCTATCAATCAGATTAAGTATTTAAATGGAGAACAATATACTGAAATGAGAAATCAATATTTAAGAAATACTTCTCCAAACACTGCACAGCTAACTTATAACGGAATAAATACAGATTGGTTTGATCTTTTAAACAATGACGGAATTTATAATAAGTATAACTTTAATGTTTCTGGAGCTGATTCTAAATTCTCATACAGAACAAATGTTTCGTATTTAAATATTGACGAACCGCAATTAGGAAATACAACCAAACAATTAAATGCCGGAATCAACTTAGGTTACAGACAATCTAAATGGAATGTAAATCTTTCATTGAATCCAAGCTACATCAAAAAGGTGGCTCCTAATACTTACTATTCTTATGCTTACATTCCAACTTTGTCACCTTACACTGCAGATGGATCTTATGCATTATCTGGAGTAACTGGATTAACAGGAGGAAATCCGCTGGCTGCTATTGCTCAGAATAAAAATGAAACCAATACTTACGGAATATTAGGAAGTATTAATTTAGGTTATGAATTAAATAAGGCTATAAAGTTCCAGACTTTATTTGGAATTGATTATAAAGACAAAGAACAAGATCGTTATTTCTCTGGAGAAAATGAAAGCGGCAGAAACAGCGGTACTTTTATTTTTAATGAACAGACTTATCCTAATTGGGGAAGAAGAGCAATTAATGAACGTAAATCTACTAAATGGAACTGGCAGGGACAAGCATTATTTGATAAGCAAATTACTGAAAATCATGGAATAGATGGTGTTTTAGGTTTTGAACTTGCAGAAGAAAAAGGAAAGTTTCATTATGCGTCAGCTACTGGTTTTATTAATCCGAATGTTATTAATTCTGTTTCTGATGCCTTACAAGATGATAACCGTACTACAGTTGAAGATGAAACCTACGCAAAACAAGCCTACAGATCTGATATTAGCAACGGATCTAGAGTTTCTTTGTTTTCTCAAATCAATTACAATTATAAAAAGAAATACTTTTTCTTAGGAAATATTAGACGTGACGAAAGTTCTGTATTTGGTGATGATACCAATGTCGCTCTAAACAGTGGTACAGGTTTAGCATGGATAATCAGTAATCAAGATTTTCTAAAATCAAATTCCTGGGTTGATTTCTTAAAACTAAAACTGAGCTATGGTTCTACGGGTAATTCAAGAATTGGATCTTACCGTTCGAAAGGTTTATACAACATTTCACAAAACGGATACAATGGTGGAGAATACGCCACTGTAGGCGACGCACCAAATGGAAGTTTAAGCTGGGAAAAAAACACAAAATTTAACGCTGGTATCGACTTTAATGTCTTCAACAGAATCGAATTATCATTAGAATACTACTATGATGATTTATCAGATTTAATTGTTGCGCGAGATATTCCGGTAGAAAATGGTTACAACACTTTAGAATTAAATGCTGCAAGCATGTATAATAAAGGTTTTGAATTTACTACCAGAATAAAATGGTTTCAAAAAGGAAAATTTAAATGGTCAACCTCTTTTAATATAGCAACTGTAGAAAATAAAGTAACCGATTTATTAGGACTAGGAAGCGATTATTCTCAGGCTAATATCGCTTTGGCACAAAAAATCGGGTACAGCACAAGTACAATCTGGGGAGTTAACTGGATTGGTGTTGATCCTGCCACAGGTAGAGATCTTATTAGAAAAAATGGTCAAGTTTACGATGCTGCAACTTACAGCCAATTATTTACAAATGCAGACTGGGAACCAATCGGAAACACACAGCCTAAAGCATTTGGAGGTTTCAGCAACAGATTTTCATTAAATGATAATATCATACTGTCTATAACGGGTGCTTTTCAATGGGGCGGAGATAAATTGGTTACAGATGATATTATCGGGAAATACAGAATTACATCCAACAGAAATATGTCAACAAATGCTTATGACTATTGGAAAAATCCGGGAGATATTGTGACACAGCCTGCTCCAAGCAATAACACTTTGATCGCAAATATGAGTAAATATGTTTTTGATGCAACATATATTAAAATTAGTAATATCAACTTGAGTTATAATGTTCCTGTAAAAAATACTTTTCTGGACAATTTAACTGTATTTGCAGATGTTTCAAATGCACTGTATTGGTACAAGGAAAAGAGTCCATCTGGGATGAACGGTATTCGAGAATTGAGTTATACATATCCACAAGCCAGAACTATTTCATGCGGCATTAATACAAAATTTTAAAAAGATGAAATATTTTAAATATATAAAAGCATTAAAATTTCCAGTTGTTTTAGCACTGCTTTGCTCATTACAAAGCTGCAGTGACTTTTTGGAGCAGGAACCAGGAACACAAACTTCTATAAAGGAACAACTATCAGATAAAAAAGGAGTTCTGACAGCATTAAATGGTGTTTATTACGATCTAAGAGCCATTCACACTAGTCCGACTTTTGCAGTATATTCAGACATACAAGGTGGTAATCTTAAATTCTCTCCTACTTATTCTGATGACCCAAACAGAAACGGAATAATTACCGTTCCTGGTGACATTGAGCCTTTCTATTCTTTTAATGATCAAGCTCTTGATTCTGATTTAAGTAGTTTTTATAGTAATGGTTACAAGATTATCAATGAAGCAAATTTAATTATAGAATTTGTGGACGGTTTGAAGGACGCTACAGAAACTGAGAAAAAACAAATAAAAGCAGAAGCTTTGACAGCCAGAGCTTATATGCACTTTTTGTTAAGTGAATTTTACAGCCAGAACTACAGCTATACTGCAGACGCCTCTCATTTAGGAATTGTATACAGTACCAAGTCTATAACAAATGGATTACAATATGCGTCCCGAGAAACTGCTGCCAATACCTATGCACATATTATCGAAGATCTTACAACAGCTGTAAGCTTTTATTCTGATAATGCGCTTTTAAACGGACCGGCTTATAGTTACTTCAATAAAAACAATACAAAAGCTTTATTATCAAGAGTATATTTATCTAAAAACGATTGGCAAAAAGCTTATGACACCGCTAATGATGTGATTTCAAATTCTGGTGTAAGTTTAGTAGAATCTTCTAATTATGTTGCACAATGGGAGCAGCCGGATCTTCCTATTTCTGAAATATTAATGGAGTTTACGATAACGAAAAACGAAGAAGGTATAACGGGTTCGTCTTTAGCAGCACTTTTTGGTTATACTAATAGTACAACCTTTCAAAAATATGTGGCTTCGCAAGATTTAATAGATTTATACGAGGCTTCAGATATTCGTAAACAATTATTCCTTGTACAACCCTTAACAACTTTAGTGAATTTACAGCCTGCACAATTGAACTATTATTTTAGTAAAAAATTCCAAGGAAACCCAGGTTATGTTGCATTTAGATTAAGCGAGCAATATTTAATTCGTGCCGAAGCTGCTCTAAAACTTAACAATACAGATCAAGCCAAAAAAGATATTAATACTATAAGAGCAAGAGCAAATGCAACAGTATTAAATGATTCAGAAAATCTACAGGATGCCCTGTTTCTGGAAAGAAGAAAAGAACTTTGTTTTGAAGGTCATTTATTTTTTGACATCGTTAGAAATCATAAAGATGTTTCTAGAAACGACGGCTGTCTATCTGAAAACTGCAGTCTTACCTATCCCTCACCAAAATTTGTCCTGCCAATTCCAAAAAGCAATCTTAACCTTAACCATAATTTAAAGCAAAATGAATCGTATTAAAATTATAGCTGTATTAAGCATTATTGCTGCATTATTCGTTTCCTGTTCAAAAGACGATTATAGATTAGATACTACCAGCGCAGATCCTTTTGTTAGATTTAACTTTTTGGTAAGCACAAGTAACATACCATTAGAGTATCCTGCAAAAAACACCTCCGGCTTGCCTGTGAGTACTTTTGAAAACAAGTCTATTAAAGCCTTTAAAGTGCCGGTAGCTTTGACTTCAACAGGCCTGAAATCTGCTGTTAAAGTAAATTTTAGTGCACAAACTTCTGGCGATCCCAACAGTTTTAGTCTGGAACCAGCAACAGAGTTATTGTTTGAAGGAAATAAACTGACAGATACCATTTTTGTTTCATTTGAAAAAAGATGGACTGACAAACAGACAATTTCATTAAAACTGGAAAGTGCATCGGATCCAGCAATTCATATTGGAAACTTAAATACAACGTATCCAAATAATACTTTTACAATTACGTTAGGTGAAATTAGTACCAACTATACTTTTCCAGTAAATCAATTTGTTGTAAAAGGCGAAGTGGGCGAAAAAGTTGATTTTAAAGTAAATTTTCCAAACGGATTTATCCCATCTGAAATAGATAGTAATCCTATTTTCAAATTTCAAAACGGTTTCGAATATTCTTTAACGCACGATGATTTTGGAGATAACAGAAGTTCTATTACTTATCATTTAACGCTTTTAGAAGATATTCAAAATGATGACGCCCGTTACGAATCAAAAATTACTTTAGTAAATACTCCTAATTATATCGCAACGGGTAATATTAATTTAACTGTTGTAAAACCTATAAAATCGAATAGAGACGTACAAGCATATCCAGCATCGAAATTTACAGATCCTACAAATGCATTTTATCTCACTTATGGAGAACATTGGTTTAATAACGCCGGAAACTGTACTTGGCAGACGTTTAATGCTTTGACATTTCCAGTTATTGTTACAAAAGACAACGAAAATGCCATACTTTACAGCGACAAAGGCACCGCAAATCCTAATGACGATGTGTATCACGACGCATTCAAAATCGGATTTAATGTTTCAAGCGGAACTAATACAGTCAATTCTTTTGGTTTAAAAAGATGGTTTTCTAACGAAAGCAACTCAGCCGCAGTATCGCCAGGATTTAATATTACCTCAGCTTTAGAGTTTTTTCCGGCAAACGGAAACAGCAAAACGGAAGGAACAGTGCTTGTAATTCCGCAGGACATTACCATCGGGTCAAGCGCGACAAACACGCATGTTATCGCCATTTCGGGAGATGGAACCTACAAAGAAATCAGCAATGGTCTATACGAAATTTCATTTGAACTAAAACTGACAAACGAGAAACTTTTTGGAGGAACTGTTTCTACGCAATACAGAATGTACAACAACAGAGTATACACAAAGCCAAGCCCTTTAAGCATTCCATGTCCTAAAGAGGTTACGCTTTAATTTTAAGTTTGTTTCAAGTTTCAAGTTTTAGGTTTCAAGTTTCAAGTTGCCAATAGAACCTGAAACAAAAAAATGTACCTATTGAGCTTTGTCAGAGTTAAAACTTTGACAAAGCTTTTGGAGTCTAAAGAATACTGAAACTAAACACTGAAAACTGATACTGAACAATAAAACTGAACACTAAAAACTGAACACTGAACACTGAGACTTGAAACCTGAAACCTGAAACAAAAAAACAAAAACAAAAAAACAAAAACAAAAACAAAAAAAACAAAAGAATTGAAAAAGCTAATCTTCCCTCTCCTATTCCTTTTGAGCTTAACGGCTTATAAAAGTCTGGACGAACCTGAATATATTGATGTTCAGGAACTCAGAAAATTGTATTCTAGCGGTGATGCTTCTAAATGGCCTGCTGCGGCATTGCATGAAAATGTTGACAAGTCTAAATTTCAGGATATCGGTGTGCTTCCTGCTGTGCCTTATCCTGCCTATAATCCGTATTCTAAGGAAAAGGAAAGTCTGGGAAAGATCTTGTTTTTTGATCCGAGGTTATCACGAAGCGGCCAGATTGCGTGCGCTTCCTGTCATAATCCGGAATTGGGCTGGACTGATAATTTGACGCGTTCTTTCGGGCATGATCGCCAAACCGGAAAACGCAATTCGATGACGATTTTAAACTCGGCCTATGCCACTTCTCTATTTTGGGACGGACGTGCTTCTAGTTTAGAAGATCAAGCGCAGTTTCCTGTTTCAGATCCGTTAGAAATGAATGAAAAACTGACGATTGCCGTTGATAAAATTGCGAAAATTAAAGGGTATAACGAATTATTTATAGCTGCTTTTGGAAATAAAAAAGTAACGCTGGAGCGAATTCAATACGCGATTGCGACGTTCGAAAGATCAATCAACAGCCCGAAAAGTAAATTTGACCAGTTTGTAAGCGGGAAATCTGAAGCTTATACCGATTCTCAGGTCAAAGGATTGCATTTATTCAGAACCAAAGCGCAATGCATCAACTGCCATAATACGCCTTATTTTAGTGATAATCAATTTCATAATGACGGACAGACTTTATTTGGAACTAAAAATGAAGATTTCGGACGCTATAATGTAACCAAAGATGTAAAAGACATTGGCAAATTTAGAACGCCTACTTTACGCGAAGTGGTAAACACAAAACCATGGATGCATCACGGACATTTTCCAACTCTTTTAGACGTAGTGGAATTGTACAATTTAGGAAATCCGTCTCCGGTTCAAAAGAAATATCTGGGAACAGCACGAGATTCTTTAATTCCAAAATCGGATCCAATGCTTCGAAAATTAGAATTAAACAAAGAAGAAATCAGTGATTTACTAGCATTTATAGAAACGTTAAGCACGCCAACCAGAAGAATTATGGTTCCAGAAATGCCAAAATAATTTAGTTAGTTTGTAATTGCCCCAAAATTTACAAATTAACTCAGCCCATTTTCTATTTGGAAATGGGCTTTTTTTATTTATAATGCAGAACTTTCTATACTAATTTCTTATCCTTCTATCAAAGCATAAAATAGCATCCGAGCCAGAAAACACGAGTGATTCTTTAAATTTGTTTGAAACGGAAGAAGCTTTATTTCTTCAATAAAAATACCATTATGGAATTAGAACACATCCAAATTCAGACTAATAATATCCAGCAGAACCACATTATTCTATCAAGACGTTCTGGGGCTTTCCATTATAGAAAAAAATACAGAATCACTATCCATTAAAGCCGGAAATTCTATTTTAGAGTTTGTTCAAAATCCAGCGTTTAAATCGATTTATCATTTGGCTTTCAATATTCCGAATAATAAACTAGACGAAGCCATTCAATGGTGCAAAAACAAAGTAGATTTAATTAGTATTGAAGATCAAAACTTTATTGCCAATTTTGAAAACTGGAATGCCAACGCATCGTATTTTTACGATAATAACGGAAATTTACTAGAATTCATTGCCAGACATGATCTTGACAACTCGCAAATGGCAGCATTTAGTTCTAAATCAATATTAAATATCAGTGAAATTGGGATTGTAAATGAAAATCCGTTAGAATTGGGGAAACAATTAGCAGCAAAACACGGACTGGAATTCTTTTCTAAAAATACCAACAGCGAAATTTTTGCCGCAATTGGTGATGACGAAGGTTTATTGATTATGGTTAAACCAAATCGAAACTGGTACCCGACACAAACTCCGTCTGAAAGCAATAAAACGGAGATTCGCATTGAAAATAATGGAAATCAAATTGAGTTGAAATTTTAGTTCTTCTTCTCCTTATCATCCTTTATTATTCGTTATTTTTATAAAAAAATTTAAACTCTAAAAATGCCATTTGTCCGAATCAGTCTGCCCAAAAAACTTTCATTAGAAACAAAAGATACTATTTCAAAAGCAATTCATGAATCTTTAATTGCGGCATTTCATATTCCGAAGGATGATTATTTTCATGTTATTGAAGAATTAGAACCTCATCAAATAAAATATCCCGAAAGTTACCTTGGAATTTCGCATTCTCAAGATATCGTCTACATCCAAATTACGGCAGGGCAAGGAAGAACTTTGGAACAAAAAAAGAAATTGTATCACCAAATTGCAGCTGGAATTGCGGCTTCAACAGAAATAACAATTAATAATGTAATCATTGTTTTGCTAGAAAATAACGGACTCGAAAATTGGTCTTTTGGCAATGGCGAAATTCAGGAACCCAAACATTTGAAGAAATAACAGCCTTAAAATCAAGTCTTTTTCAAATTAATGAATTTGACTTTCGATTTATCTTAAATTTGTATTTTCGTGGTAAGCATATCAAAATAATACCGTTAAAATCAATACAAATGAAACGATGTATATTTATTACGCTTCTGTTTTTGAACTGCTTTACTTCAAAATCACAAACAAATTACACATATGAGAAGCTGATTGCTGAAGCTTCTTTATTACATCTTCAAAAAGATTATAAAAATGCTGTTCCGAAATTAGAAAAGGCATTTTTAATTGAAAATCCCGATGCTTTAAATGCTTACAAAGCAGCTGGAATATATTCGCTTGACGAAAATAAAACAAAAGCATTTCAGTATTTAGATTTGTCATTGGATAAAGGCTGGACAGAAGCAGATCAATTGCTAATCGATCCGTATTTTGATTTTATTCGTACTAATTATTCTCAAGAATGGAAAGCAATTGAAAACAAAGCCTGCTTAAAAGAGCAGCACTATGTAGAAACATTAAAACTTCCGGAACTGAGAAAAAAAATCAATTCGATGGGAATTGAAGATCAAAAAATCAGATATTCAAAAATTCAAACTTCTGATCCTGAACAATTAAATTTAATACAACAGAAAATAAACGAATTGGATTTTAAAAATCTTTCGACAGCAAAAGAAATTCTAAAATCAAACGGCTGGCCCAAAATATCAGAAATCGGAAAAGACGGCGCCCATAATTTCTGGCTTATTGTACAGCATGCCGATCAGGATATTTTATTTCAAAAATCGGCCTTATATGAAATGGAAAAACTAAAAGGCACCAACGAACTGGATATGGAAAATTACGCCTTTTTGTATGACCGCGTGCAGTGCAATCTTAACTACAAACAACTTTACGGAACTCAGGTCAACTGGACTCAAAACGGCAAAGCTTCGAGTTTTAGGGGAATTGTAAATGAACATGAAGTTGATAAACGCAGAATGGCACTCAAACTTCTTCCTTTAGCTATTTATGCCTTGAATTATGGTTTTGAGTATACTCTTCCAACCGCTGTTGAAGCTTTAAAAAGAGCTGAAAATGATACAGAAAATACATTTAATCTTATCAATGAAGCCAAAAATTACTATCAAACAAAGGAATTTAAAAAAGTATACGACAATTACAATAATGCCTCTATGATTTTGGGAGGCATGACAAGTGCTCAAAATTTTGAAGCGGCCACACTCTTTGCTAATATCTACAATCAAACTACCGAAGAACAATACAGAAGCATTTCGCTGGATTTTTTAGGCTTAAATTATCTCAGAGGAGACTTAATTAAAAAAGATTTGTTGTCGAATAAAGAATTCCGAAGTTTTTATTCTGAAAAGAGATGGAAAGACCTGATAGAATCTTTGCAATAAATTCAAAGGTTTTGAAACCAAAGTCAAAGTAATATTCTGCCGCACATTTTTTGGTTAGTCTGCCAATATTTAAACCATGCGATTTTGCCGGTTTATCGTACTGAATGACGATAACTGCCGTTCAATTGCCGTATCGTGTCCTAAACCTCCACCTGTTTCTTATTGAAAACGGTCTTTTTATTTAAACTAATTTCCTTTTTATTTAAGTAAAAAAAGTTACAAATTAAAGTATAACGCATTCCCATTAAATAGAAAATTAGTTTATTTGTATTGAAAGAAAAACCTTTTAAAATTCCGAAAATCATTAATTTAAACTACCCATTTATGCCTGCATTTAAAACCTGGAAAGAAAAACCAACCGAACTTGAAGCCCAAAAAGCAGTTGAAGATTTTTTTGATTATTTAAAAAAAGGAGAACTCGACAATGCCAAAAACAGCGTTGACCATCTGTATAACGACTGGGAAGAATCGATTCATGTAATTTGGCGTGATCACTATCTTATTCATGAAATTGCCGAGGATGAATCTTTTGAAGGAAAAGAATTTTTGAACAATTTAGAATGGCTGGGAAATCTAGGAATTTTAGATGATTTTATGTGGGGAGAAGAAAGAGAAAATACACGCTATTTTGATGTCAGCGTAACTTATATGGGCGAACCTTCTGGATTTGCAGCACAATTTTATCTGGTCAAAAATGATGACCATTATGTTGTAAAAAGAGGTTTGATCGATATGGCTTAACCTGATAATGTTCCTGTGAAATATGATATTCGTTATTTTGATAACCACAAAATGATCAAACATTCCTACGGAACGTAAAAGATGAAATTCCAGAAGAAGAAGGAGCTGAATAATTGTTTTTCGCAAATCAAACTTTAAAACTTCATCTTCTGGATTCTTACCGCATTTAGAATCGCTAACAGCGCAACACCAACATCAGCAAAAACGGCTTCCCACATGGTAGCCAGTCCCCCGGCACCCAGAATCAATACAAAAGCTTTTACAACAAAAGCCAAAGTAATATTCTGCCAGACAATCTTTTTGGTTTGTTTACCAATGTTTATGGCCATTGCAATTTTGCTCGGTTTATCGTCCTGAATGACAACATCTGCGGTTTCGATTGCAGCGTCACTTCCTAAGCCTCCCATCGCAATCCCAACGGTGCTTAACGCAATTACGGGCGCATCGTTTACACCGTCGCCGACAAAAGCTACGGTTTCGTTTTTGGCTTTGATTTCGTTGACTTTATTGACTTTGTCTTCTGGAAGTAAGTCTCCATAAGCTTTTGCGATTCCCAGTTTATCGGCAACAAATTGTACTACATTAGTTTTGTCACCGCTCAGCATGGTTAGTTTTACGCCTAAAGATTTTAGTTTAGAAACCGTTTCCTGCGCATCTGCTTTAATTTCATCCGCAATGGTTAAGTAGCCCGCAAATTTACCATTAAAAGCAATGGCAATTGTCGTGTACACTATAGCAGACGGATCAATATCATAAGCAATGGAATATTTATCGAGAAGTTTAAAATTCCCAACGTGCAGTTCTTTTTCGTTGTAAATTGCCTTTAACCCGTGTCCGGAAATTTCTTCGATATTTTTCAATTCTACCGAAGGATCAATTGCTCCCGCATAATTATGAATTGCCGTTGCCACAGGATGCGTGCTTCGGCTTTCTAAAGCATTGACCAATTTTAGGATTTCGTCTTTATCAAATTCAGGTTTTATAATGACTTCCTGAACTTTAAAAACACCTTCGGTCATGGTTCCCGTTTTGTCTACTACGACATTCTGAATGGTCGAAATACTGTCCAGAAAATTACTTCCTTTAAACAGGATTCCGTTTTTACTCGCAGCCCCGATGCCGCCAAAATATCCTAACGGAATGCTAATCACCAAAGCGCACGGGCAGGAAATAACCAGAAAAACCAAAGCTCTGTAAAGCCATACATTAAAAATATAATTGTCGACAAAAAGCATTGGCAAAAGACAGATGGCAATCGCCAGATACACTACAATTGGCGTATAGATTTTGGCAAATTTTCTAATAAACAATTCTGCCGGCGCTTTTTTTGCCGTGGCATTCTGCACCATTTCCAGAATTTTAGACAATTTACTGTCGTTGTAAGCCGTAGTTACTTTTACAGCAGCAATTGTATTTCCGTTTATCATTCCTGCCAGAACTGTTTCGCCTTTCTTTTTCGTATCGGGTTTGCTTTCTCCCGTTAAAGCTGCCGTGTTAAAAGAAGCGGAATCGGATAACAATTCGCCGTCCAGTCCTAATTTTTCTCCTGCTTTAAGCTGAATAATCGCTCCAATGGGAACATCTTTTGCTTTGACTTTTACGGCGATATTGTTTTCCAGAATCGTAACCTCATCCGGACGCTGGTCTAATAAACTTTTGATATTCGATTTTGCTTTACTGACCGCCATTCCCTGAAAAGTTTCTCCAATCGTGTAAAACAGCATAACCGCAACACCTTCAGGATATTCACCAATGGCAAATGCGCCAATCGTGGCAATGCACATTAGGAAAAATTCAGAGAAAACATCTCCTTTTAGAATGCTTTCATACGCTTCTCGCAGAACCGGAATTCCAACCGGAAGATACGCAATCGCATACCACGCCATTCGAACATAATCTGTAAACCATGGCTGTGGAAAATAATTGTCGAATCCGATTCCGATAAGCAGTAAAATAAGCGATATAATAGAGGGAAGAAACATTTTAAAAATGCTTCCTTCTGCATTGTGCTCATGATCGTGTCCTTCATGGTCATGTCCGTCATTATCTGCGTGCACGGGTTCGTCATGCGAACAGCAGCAGGTAGTTTTGGGTTTGCTTTTTATATTTTTAACTTCTTTATCTTGATGTATCATTTTGAAGCTTCACGTTTAATCCCGATAGCTATCGGGACAAGTTTTATGTTCACAAAACCTTGTTTTAATAATGTTCTAAATTTAAGCATTTTGTTTATGGCCGCAAAGGCGCTAAGGCACTAAGTTTTTGTTTAATAAGAATTAACCACTATTTGTCATTTCCATCGAAGGAAGAAATAAACATACAATAAGAAAAAAACTCAGAACCTCAGCATCTCAGCACCTTAAAAAAAATCAATGCTCATGCTCTCCTCCGCCCTTCATAGCCGAAAGCAGGTAAAAAGCACCTTTGGTTACAATTTTGGCATTTTCTGGAATTTGATTTACAAACTTCACTTCTGTAAAGCCTAAATCTGTTGTGCCTGGAATTACTTCAATGGCTTTAAAATGAATTTCGTTTCCATGAGATTCTGCTTTGCCTGCTGCTTCTTTGTCAGCAGCTTTATGATCCTGTTCTTCTTCTGCATGCCCTTCCTCCTGCATAAAAACAAAATATTTATCGGCATTACGAACGACGGCATCTTTTGGAAGCGCTGGCACGGTCGCATTGGTGATGTTAATATTAGCCGAAACATACATTCCAGAAATTAGACCTTTTGCATCCTGCGGATCAATTTTAGCGTGAACAGCAACCGTTTTACTTTCGTTAGAAAAAGATTTATTGATTCCGAAAATTTTTCCTTTAATCGATTTATTGGATTGATTGGTCAATACAAAATCAATTATTTGACCTACAGAAATCGAACCCAGATCTTTCTCGTAAACGTTTAAATCAAGGTGCATCTGGCTGTTGTCTACCACTTCAAAAAGTGAAACTCCAGTATTAGCAAAAGCGCCTTTGGCAATACTAATTTTACCAACATAACCGCTTATCGGTGCTACAATCGGAACTACAGAAGTGCTTCCTTTTGTAGAAACGTGCAATGCATCGAGCTTATTTTTTGCTGCCTGCGCACGCGCTCTTTCGGCGGCCAGTTTTGCTTTTACTTCCTGAAAGACCTTTCTCGGATTCACATTTTCATCGCTCAGCGTTTTCTGGCGGTTGTATTCTAATTGCAGGTATTCGATATTGGCTGTCGCCGAATGATAATCTTCCTGCATTTCTATTACTTCCAGATTCTGAATGGTTGCTAAAACCTTTCCTTTATTCACAAAAGTGCCTTCTAAAACAAAAATATCTTTAACTGTTCCGCCGATTAAAGTCGAAACTTCTGCAGAATTTTGAGGCGGAACTGTTGTATAACCGTTTGCTTTAATGATTTTATTGAGATTTCGATCTTCAACAACGCCGGTTTCAATGCCAATTGTTTTGTATTGAGATTCAGTTAAAGCAACTTCTGTCTGAGATTTTTCTTCTTCGTGGGTTTCTGCTGCTTTTTTCTCATTACAGCTGATTAAGGTAACCGCAAGGCACGCAAGGAAAAAACGCGAAGTACGCAAAGCAATTAAACTTGGCGTTCTTTGCGAAAACTCCTTTGCGATCTCTGCGGTTAAATACGTTATCTTTTCATTGCAGCTTAGTTTAACCGCAAGGAAAAAACGCAAGGCACGCAACGAAATTAAACTTGGTGTTCTTTGCGAAAACTCCTTTGCGATCTTTGTGGTTAAATCCGTTTTCTTTTCATTGCAGCTTAGTTTAACCGCAAGGAAAAAGCGCAAGGCACGCAACGAAATTAAACTTGGCGTTCTTTGCGACAACTCCTTTGCGAACTTTGCGGTTAAATAATTCGATATATTTTTCATTTTTAATAATTTTTTAAAGTTGGAAATTGAACTTCAACAGCGCTTTGATTGTAATTATGCACCGCTTCTACATATTGTTTCTTAATATCAATGGCCTGATTTAAAAAACTGATGTACGACCAATAACTCATATCGCCGTTGGCATAACTTTTCTGCGCCGTATTGATAATCTGATCAGCGTATTGCAAACCTTCTTTCTGGAAATATTCTAATGCTTTTTGCTGTTTCAAAAAGTTAGTTTGAAGTTCTTCCTGTTGCAGCTGCAGCGTGATTTTACTTTTATCCAAAGCCAGTTGAGACTGCGAAATACTCATTGCTGCCGCTTTTGCTTTTGCCGTATTAACAGCTCCAAATAACGGAATTTGCAATCCAGCGGTAAAACCCTGAAAAAGGGATTCTGTGTTGATTGTTTGTGCAAAATATCCTAAACCTAATTTTGGTGTTCGCTGTGCTTTAAAAGCGTTGTTTTCTTTCTGATAAACTGAAATCTGCTGCTGGTAAAAATTGGTCAGCAGTACAGCTGCATTTGAATCTCCTGTGTTTTGTACAAACGAGTATTGCAAAGCCGTTTTTTCGTCCGGAATGATATTTTCATTGGTTTGAATAAAAAACTGCAATTGTTTTTGATAGACAGCCAAATCATATTCCAATTGTGCTTTCTGGGTTTCTATTTCTTTGACTTTTGCTTTAGCACTGATTACTTCAATATTCCCGCTTTCTCCTGTTTGAAAACGCAGTTCGGCATTTTTTAGGAATTTGGTATATACATCATTTAGTTCTGTATTCAATTTCTGAACCGAAACCCCGTATAAATATTGATAATACGCTAAAGTAACCGCCTTTTCGACTTCATAAACAGATAATGCTTTGCGTTTTTCTGCCAGTTTTGCGAGTTCTTCCTGTAATTGCCTATTGGCTTTGGTTACATTTCCCAGCGGAAAAAACTGCTGTATAGAAACATTGTGGTCAAAATCGACGCTGTTAAACTGACCGCCCTGATATTGTATCTGTAAGGCATCAGGCTGAAAAGCGGTCTTTATGAGAATCGTTTGTTTTTCGATTTCTTTATCGGCAATTTTTAAATCGATGTTGTTTGATTTGGCGAGTTCCAGTGCTTTTTCAAGACTGATTTTTTCTTGTGCTTGCGAAAATGTGCTAATCAATGCGAGCGTAATTAACCGCAAAGTTCGCAAAGGAAGATTCGCAAAGTTCGCAAAGGTTATATACTGTGTTATATATATTGAATTCATTTTTTTTCTCTTTTAAAATTTCTTTGTGTGCTTTGCGTAAACCTTAGCGCTCTTTGCGGTTAAAATCTCCACGGTTAAACCCACGCTCCAATAATAAATACAAAATCGGCAGTACAATCAAAGTCAGTAATGTCGCAGAAAATAACCCGCCGATTACTACAGTTGCCAAAGGTTTCTGCACTTCTGCTCCGCCGCTTGTGGATAATGCCATTGGCAAAAATCCTAATGATGCCACAGCAGCCGTCATTAAAACAGGTCTTAATCTTGTTTTTGTTCCGATGTAAATTCGCTGCAGCGGATCTGTAACTCCTTCTGTTTTGAGTTGATTGAAATACGAAATCAAAACAATTCCGTTTAAAACTGCGATTCCGAATAACGCTATAAACCCAATCCCTGCCGAAATACTGAACGGCATACCGCGGAGCAGCAATGCAAAAACACCGCCCATTGCTGAAAGCGGAATCGCCGTAAAAATTAAAACAGCTTGTTTTATACTGTTAAAAGTAAAATACAAAAGCACCAAAATGAGTCCCAAAGCCACTGGCAGAGCGACTAAAAGACGTTGAGAAGCTTCTATCAAATTCTCAAATTGTCCGCCATACGTTACAAAATAACCCGCTGGTAGTTTATAGTTTTGGTCCAATCGCTGCTGAATTTCTTCTACAACACTTTGTATGTCTCGTCCGCGTACGTTTAAGCCAACCGTAATTCTTCTTTTTCCGTCTTCACGAATGACCTGCACCGGACCTTGTTCGTATTCTACAGAAGCAACTTGCGAAAGCGGCACCTGCTGTCCGTTCGGGAGCGGAATAAACAAATTACTTACATCTGTAATATCGGCCCGATTGTCTTCGTTCATTCGAACCACCACATCAAATCGTTTACTTTCTTCGTAGATTTTACCCGCGATTTCGCCTGCAAATGAAGAACGGATAATTTGGTTAAGGTCTGAAATATTCAATCCGTAAAGGGCAATTTTATTATAATCGTATTTAATCGTAATCTGCGGAAGTCCGCTCACTTTATCTGCTTTTAAGTCGCCTACGCCTTCAATATTTTTTATTTTCGAAATCAATTCGGCAGCTTTGGCATCTAAGATCTCTAAATCGTCGCCAAAAATCTTGATTGCAATATCCGATCGGCTTCCAGTCATTAGTTCGTTAAAACGCATTTGAATCGGCTGTGAAATCTCAATATTGGCACCCGGAATTACTTCCATTTCTTCTTTCATCTTATTTGCCAAAGCTTCCCAATTACGATATTTGCCTTTCCATTCTTTCTTGTCTTTCAGTACAATAATCAAATCTCCGCTTTCTATTGGCATCGGATCGGTCGGAATTTCACCGCTTCCGATTTTAGAGACGATGGTTTTAATTTCAGGAAATTTATCTTTTAATATTTTTTCCAGTTTAGTTGTTGTTTCTACCATCTGTGTCAGCGAACTTCCCGTCATGATCGTAACATTAATGGCCAGATCGCCTTCTTCGATTGTCGGAATAAATTCGCCTCCCATATTCTGAAAAAGAAGCACGCTCAACGCAAATAATCCGATGGCGGTAATGAGAACAGCACGTTTAAACTCTAAGGCTTTTTTCAATAAGGGGGCGTACCTTTTCTCGAGCCATAGAATCATTCTGTCACTAAAATTTTCTTTGTGTTCTGTGTTTTTAGATAAAAATAAGGCACTCATCATCGGCACATAGGTAAGTGAAAGAATAAAGGCACCGACGATGGCAAAACCAACTGTCATTGCCATTGGTTTAAACATTTTACCTTCCGTTCCTATTAACGCAAGAATGGGCAGATATACAATTAAAATGATGATCTCGCCAAAGGCTGCACTGTTCCTGATTTTCGAAGCCGAATTGTAGACTTCAAGGTCCATTTCTTCCTGTGTTAATTCTTTTTTAAGCTTTAGCTTTTGCAGATGATGCATCGTCGCTTCTACAATAATGACGGCTCCGTCAACAATGATTCCGAAATCTATCGCTCCAAGGCTCATTAAATTACCGCTTACTCCAAAGGCATTCATTAAAATAATGGCAAACAACATGGCGAGCGGAATTACAGATGCTACAATTAATCCGGCACGGAGGTTTCCTAGAAATAAAATCAGTACGAAAATCACAATTAAAGCTCCTTCTAAAAGGTTTTTGGTAACCGTTCCGATGGCATTGTCTACCAATTTTCCTCTGTCAATATAAGCCTCAGCTGCAACGCCTTCTGGCAGGCTTTTATTAATCTGAATCATTTTTTCGTGAATGCGGTTTACCACTGCACTTGAGTTTTCTCCCTTCAGCATTAAAACCAAACCCGAAACAATTTCGCCTTTTCCGTCTTTTGTAGAAGCACCGTAACGCAGTGCCACGCCTTCCCGAACCTGTGCCACGTCGCGCACGAGAACGGGAGAACCATTTCGGTTTTTGACAACGACATTTCCGAGGTCTTTTACACCTTTTGCCATTCCGACACCGCGGATGAAATAGGCATATTGATCTTTTTCGATATAAGCACCTCCAGTATTTTGATTGTTTTTTTCTAAAGCATCAAAAATTTCGGTAATGGTTACGCCTAAACTATTTAATGTATTGGGGTTTACGGCGATTTCGTATTGTTTTAGTTTTCCGCCCCAGGAACTTACATCGGCAACACCTTTTATTCCCTGTAATTGCGGAATAATAATCCAATCCTGAATTGTTCTTAATTCTATTGCACTGTACTTGTTTTCATATCCTTTTTTGGCATAAACATCGTACTGGTAAATTTCGCCCAGACCTGTTGTAATGGGCGCTAGTTCTGGCGAACCTACATAATCTGGAATGTTTTCTTCGGCTTGTTTTAAGCGCTGAAAAATTTGTTCTCGTGCCCAATAAATATCGACATCATCTTCAAAAACAACGGTGACAACAGATAATCCGAAACGCGAAATACTGCGAAGTTCTATAATATCCGGAACTGTTTTTACGGCTTGTTCCAGCGGATAGGTAATCAACTGTTCTACTTCCTGACTTGCCAGGGTTGGAGCGGTGGTAATAATCTGCACCTGATTGTTGGTAATATCTGGAAGCGCATCTAAGGGTAATTTTTTAAGGGAATAACTCCCAAAAGCAATTAATACCAAGGTAAATAAGAGTATAACGAATTTGTTTCGTATACTAAATTGTATGATTTTATCTAACATTTGAATATAATGAAATGAGAAATGAGACAATTTCTTGTCTATTTTGATTTTGTGGAAAATCCACACTTCTCTACCCCAAATTCCGAATTATCGGCTGGGGATCATTATACTAATTGAGGGGGCTGCCAAATGCTTCCGTAGAAGTTGGAACTAAATACTGATTTGTAACTTGGAAGTGAAATTGAAATTACTGCTGCAGGAATTTTAAAATCAAAAACATTGGCCGATTGATAACTTAAAACATGCGCACCGCAGCAATTGCAAATGCAAAACGGAGAACATAAATCACTTTGTTTTTCGTGAGAATGGTCTGTTGCTGCAAATTCTGTTCGCTGGTGAATAGGACTTGTTTCTTCCATATCTGAACAAGGCAGACTGGAAAGCAGCACTAAATACAGTGATAATATTGTAGTTATCCATTTCATCAAAACAAAAATAATATTTATTTTATTACAAAAACTAAAAATAGTTTATTCTCTCTTTAAATTCTATACCTATCTCATAAATAAGCAGTTGATGTTATTTTTGAAAGAAAATTTAGTTATCTTTAACAATAATTACCGTATAAACTACACGCCTAAGCTCTTCTTTGAGTAGTAACAGCCCTTACTTCTTTACAATATAATCGCACATATTTTTTTAACATTAGATTCATTCACTAACTATTAGCACTTAATCTATGAAATGTACTAAACTAATATCAGCCGTTTTATTTTTATGCAGTTTGCAAAGTTTTGCACAAGTTTACACCGATAAAATTGTTGGAGAAAAAAATCAACAATTAAAAGACAGCCTCAAAATAGTAGAATATCCGTATGCACTGCCTATCTGGGGCGAAAAAGTGGCTCAAAAAGGCTATAACCTTCCGTATTCTGCCGGATTATCTGTAAATTATTTTTGGCAGGATTCTGAAATTATTATAAAAAATCTGGAGGTCGGTTTTAATAACGGTCCTCTATACAATTTAGATGAAATTGTTCGTTTTGATAAATCTTCTGTAGAAGCTGGTGCCATCACAATCCGACCTGATATCTGGCTGCTTCCCTTTTTAAATGTCTATGGAATTTTTGGTAAAGCAAAGCCCTCAACTAAAATAAATGCTGGAATTTGGATTCCTGACGCTGATAATAATTGGTCGCAGATTGCAAGTTTTAGTACAAAAGCAAATTTTGACGCTACTACTTTCGGAATTGGTATGACGCCAACGATTGGTATTGGCGGGGGCTGGCTGGCTCTCGATATGAATATGTCCTGGAGCGATGTTGACGCACTGGACAAGCCGGCTTTCTCGTATATTTTCGGACCCAGATTAGGTAAAACTTTTAAACTTCGTAAAGCCGAAAGAAATATCGCTCTATGGGTTGGCGGTTTTAGAGTTCATATTGAAGGAGGTACAAAAGGAAATATAGCTTTGTCAGATGTTTTTGATCTTAGTACCGCTCAGACAAAAGTCGATGATGGAATTACTAAAGTTAATGAAAACCAAGCAAAAGTCGACAGCTGGTGGAATGGTTTAAGTCCGGCACAACAGGCAAATCCTGCAAATGCTGCCAAACACAATACCGCCAACCGTGCTTTAGAAAGAGCAGGAACTTTTCTTTCTACCCTAGACGGAGCTTTGAGTACGGCAGAATCTTCAACAATTCAATATTCACTTCAAAAATCTCCAAAAGACATGTGGAATTTTATTGTAGGAACTCAGTTTCAATACAATAAACATATCATGTTTAGACTTGAAACAGGATTTTTAGGAAGCCGCACACAGGTTTTAGGAGGTCTTCAATACCGTTTTGGACTTTAATTTTAGAATATGAAAAAAGGTTTGTTATTACTTTTCGTGCTTTTCTGCATGGCTCCTGCAAGGTCACAAGTTTTAATTTCCTTAATTTTTGGGGATAAACTGAACTCGCCTTTTTTAGAATTTGGTCTTGAGGGCGGTATTAACCTTTCGGACATTTCTGATCTGGAAAGCAACGGTCTCAATCCTGGTTTTAATCTTGGTTTTTATTTTGATATCAGATCAAAGCAAAATCCGGCCTGGATGATCAATACGGGCGTCATTGTAAAATCGCCTATGGGTGCGCGCCATATTCCGGTTTATTCTCTTGATGATGTTAATCTGGACAACACCTTTGCAGGCGGAACAGTTGACCGCGAGATTCGCTATTTTAATGTCCCAATTTTAATTAAGTATCAATTTAAAAATAGAATTTATCTTAAAACAGGGCCTCAGCTGGGACTTTTGGCTTCTGCTTTTGATCAGTTTAAAAATGAAATCAACGACAATGATGTGGTCTACAAAAAGAAAATCAGAGACCAGATCCGGGTTATTGATGCCGGAATTGCTTTTGGAACTGGTTATCATATGAATGTGGGCAACGGCTTAAACTTTACAATTCAGTACTACTACGGATTGGTTCCGGTTATGAAAGGTGACGGACCGAATGTTTATAACAGATCGCTGTATTTGACAGCGGGAATCCCAATTGGAAAAGGAAAAGCGGCACAACGACGTGCTGCAAAAGAAGCTGAGCTTAACAAAGTTATACTTCCAGAAGACAAAAACTAAAACATAGTAATCCTTGTCCTGATTTTACTAAAATCAGGCTTTATTGATTTCCTTTAAAAACTCCAGAATTTCCTGAGGCGTTAAAACTAAATCGGGATTGGTATTTAACATAGCGTTTTTGGGCATAAAAGGCATGTCTGCAGAAAGCGGATTTTGTACTATAATCATACCGCTGGCTTTTTGAATTGCTTTTAAACCCGCTGTACCGTCCGTATTAGAACCCGAAAGTAAGATCCCTATAAGAGCACTGCCGTAAATTTCGGCAGCCGATTCAAAAGAAACATCAATACTGGGTCTGCTGTAATTTACTTTTTCTGAAGTATCAAGCGAAAGCGTTTCGTTTTTCTCAAATAATAAATGATAGTTAGAAGGTGCAATATAAATATAGCCTTTTTCCAACGGGGTTTTATCTTCTACTTCTCGTAATTTTATTTTTGCTTTAAGGGCAATAAGATCTTCTAAAGTTTGTTCATCCGAATTTTTTCGGTGTACCACAATTACCATTGCAAAAGATGTCGGCGGTTCTATAAAAGGCAGAATCTGTAACAATGCCTGTAAACTTCCTGCCGAACCTCCTATAATGACTACTTTACAATCTATTATTTTATTTTTCTCCATATTTTCTCCTTCTCAAACTGTTTATATTTGCTTTGAGATATAGAATATTTTATAGTTTCTTTTGTTCCAAGCGCCAGAAATCCTAAAACAGCCAGACTGTCATCAAATAGATTTACGACTCTTTTTTGCAGATTATTATCAAAATAAATTAAAACATTACGGCACAAAATAAGGTCAAACTCATTGAACGAAGTGTCTGAAACCAGATTGTGCTGCGAGAAAACCATCTTTTCTGCCAGATCTTCGTTAAACTTTGCAAATCCGTAATTGGCAATATAATAATTAGAAAAATCTTCTTCTCCTCCAGAATCCCGATAATTGTCCGCGTAATCTTTTATCATTCTCAACGGAAAAATACCGCTTTTGGCTGTTTCTAAAACCGCAGCATTAATATCTGTGGCATACAAAATAGATTTATGCAGTAATCCGGCTTCTTTTAATAAAATAGCCATCGAATACACCTCTTCTCCCGTAGAGCAGCCGGCGTGCCAAATCCTTATAAATGGTTTTGTCCCTAATAAGGGTAAAATTTCTTTTCTAAGTACTTGATAAAAAGACGGATCACGAAACATTTCTGTAACATTAACCGTGATCTCATCGATCATTCTTTTATAATATTCTGGATCTGTGCGTACTTTTGAAAGAAACTCATGAAAATGTTTAAATCCATCTAAGACATAAACTCTGCTCACACGTCTTTTAAGTGACGCTCTGGAATAGCTTCCAAAATCAAAACCGTAATATTCGTATACATCATTTATAAGAGCTTCGAGCTCAATATCTTCAATCATAATTTCATTCAAATTTCCCCCAAGATTTGGAGCAATTTATCTACATCCACAGGCTTTGATATGTAGGCATCTGCCCCAGCCTCTAAACATTTTTCTCTATCCCCTGTCATTGCCTGCGCTGTTACAGCGACAACAAACGTATTTTCCTGTAAAGGAATCTGTTTTATAAGCGGAATGGCTTCGTAACCGTCCATTTCAGGCATCATCATATCCATTAAAACGGCATCAATCTCTGTATCTTCTTTTAATAATCTTAAAGCTTCTTCGGCACTTAAACAAGACAGACATTCAAAGTTTTTTGCTTTAAGGGTATTAACCAAAGCAAAAATATTCCTCGAATCGTCATCTACAATCAACACTCTTTTCTTTCTCATTTACAAACTTTAAAAAATTAGATTTTATCGTACAACCACACTCGAAGTAAAGATAACAACTGGTCAACATCGACAGGTTTTGTAATGTAGTCTGAAGCTCCTGCTCTGATACACTTTTCTCTATCGCCTGTCATGGCTTTGGCTGTTACGGCGATAACGGCTAAATTAAGGAATTTAGGGTTACTTCTAATTTTTTCGGCAGTTTCATAACCGTCCATATTAGGCATCATCATGTCTAGTAATACCACGTCTGTATCCGGGTGTTCTTCTAAAATTTTGATGGCTTCTTTTCCGTCAAATGCTGTAATAACATTCATTCTAAATGCTTCAAGCGCTTTAGAAAGCGAATATATATTACGTACATCGTCGTCTACTATCAGTACTTTTTTATCAAATAAAATATTATTCAATGAATTTAACTTCTTGGCACTTTCTTTTTTACCGTTTGATTCTTTCTTGTCTTCTACCAAATGAAGGAAAAGCGAAACCTCGTCCAGCATTCTTTGATACGAATGTGCCGTTTTTACAATAATAGAATCGGCATATTTTCTGATTTTTAATTCTTCTTTAATAGACAAACTTTTACCAGTAAAAACAATCACCGGAAGATTTTCCAATCCAGGGTTTTTCTTTACTCCGTCTAAGATTTCGTAAGCCTGTTTGTCCGGAATTCCCATATCCAGAATAACGCAGTCTACTTCTTCTTTACCAAGAGCAGATAATCCGTCCGAAACCTCGCTTTTTATTTCTGAGTTAATATTATAGGTTTCTAAGAAATAAGCTAATGCTTTGGCATGTTTTGGATTGTCTTCTATAATTAAAACTTTTTGAGATTCTTTATTGATAATATGTTCTATACGTGTAAAAACCTCTGGAATTCTGTCAAAAGCAACGGGTTTGTCCAAGAAATCCACCGCTCCTTTGAGCAGACTTTCTTGTTTTAATTTATGCGAAGACATAATATGCACCGAAATGTGTTTGGTATGGAGATTATTTTTTAATTCCTCCAAAACCTGCCAGCCGCTTTTTACCGGAAGTTCAATATCCAATAAAATTCCAACCGGTTTATAAATTAAAGCAAAGTTTAAAGCATAATCTCCTCTTACGGCAACGATTGCTTTATATCCTTTTTTCTGCGTAAACGCTACAAGTGATTTTGCAAAATTAATATCATCTTCTACAATTAGAATTACTTTATCTCCTTCTAAAATATTATTTCTATCGTCTTCAATTTCGTCTGGAATCAGTTCGCTGATGTATTTCGGTTTATCTTCAGCTGTTTCTTCCTCTTCTCCTTCTTCTGTAAGCACTTCTGCATGCGGTATTTTATCTACCGAAATTTTACTAACAGCAAATCCTAAAACGGGAAGACATAACGTAAAAGTACTTCCTTCGTTTACTTTACTGTGCAGTACAATTTCGCCGCGCAGTAATTTTGCCAATTCACGGCTGATGGACAATCCTAAACCAGTACCTCCGTATTTGCGTTTGGTTGAGCCGTCTGCCTGTTGGAAGGCTTCAAAAATTAAAGGTTGTTTTTCTAACGGAATTCCGATTCCGGTATCTTTTACAATAAAGCAGATGATTTTATCATCGTCTGTATTTACTTTAATTTCAAGACTTACCGTTCCTTTTTCTGTAAATTTGATCGCATTTGAAATCAAGTTTTTTAGAATTTGTTCCAAACGCATTTTGTCTGTCTTAATAACGATTGGGGCATCTTTCGCAATAATTTCGAAATTAATTCCTTTTTCTTTTGCTACTAAATAGAATAAATTATGAAGACTGTCTGTAATTTCTTTTGTCGAGATATCCAGGAATTCCAAATCCATTTTACCCGCTTCGATTTTTGACAAATCCAGAATTTCGTCAATTAACCCTAATAAGCTGTTTCCTGAACTCTGAATTACCTTAGCAAACTCAATTTCTTCTGTATTCATCGTTTCGTTATTGTTTTCAGATAACAAACGGCTTAATAATAAAATCGAATTTAATGGTGTTCTAAGTTCGTGCGACATATTGGCCAAAAACTCTGATTTATATCGTGTTGAAACTTCCAAAGCTTCCGATTTTTTCTGAATCTCGGTATTTTTTTCTTCTAATAAAACGCTTCTTTCAGACAATTCTTCGTTGGTTTGCTCCAACTCTTCCTGCTGTACACGAAGCTCTTCTTCAGAAGCCTGCAGCTTCTCTGTCTGTGCTTCTAGTTCTGCGTTTATAGCTTCTAATTCGCTGTGCTGAATCTGCAGTTCTTCTGCCTGTGTCTTGGTTTCTTCTAAAAGCTCGACTACTTTTTTTCTATTTTGAGTTGACTTAATAGCAATTCCAATATTGTTGGCAACAGCGTTTAAAAATTCCAGCTGTAAAACCGAAAATCCGTAAATACTCGCTAATTCTACGGCACCTTCTACTTTAAAGTCCATTAATGGGACTGCCACAATATGCGTTGGTTTGATCTGTCCTAAAGCATAATTGATTTGAATATCTTCTGCAGTTAACGTTTTTAATTCAAGCATTTTGCCAGAACTAATGGCTTGCCCTATTAAGCCCTCGCCTTTCTTAATACGTTCTCTGTTTTTACTCGGTATGTAACTGTAACCGCCAGAAACGGCCAGTTCTTCGCCATCCAAAACATACAGAACTCCAGCGCTGCTGTTGGTGTATTGGCACAAAAACTCAATAACATCTTTGGATAATTTCTGAATGGTTTTTTCGCCCAGCATTTTGTCATTCAATGCCGCAATACCAGCCTGCAGCCATTCTTTCTGCGAAAGCAGTTCAAAAGAGGTTTTAAGCGAATCCCTCATTTCATGCAGTGAATTTCCAAGAGCTCCAAGGGTATCCGATTTTTTGTCATCGATCTCAACATCATAATTTCCTTTTGAAATCTGCGCAGCCAAACCTCCGATAACGACAAGTCTTTCTGCTGTTTCAATATCTTTTTGTTCCAGTTCGCGCTGTAGTAAAAGGCGATCATTGTGGTCTTTTAATATTCTGGCAAAGAAAACTACCGTGATAATCAAGGCAATAATAAAAGCGATAATAATTAATACAAAACTGTAGTTTCCAAAACGTTCCGAGTTTTGAATACGCTCTTTCAGTAAATTTTGTTCGGTGTTTTCGATGCTTTTGAACTTGCTTCGAAGTTCGTCCATCATTTTTCGTCCTTCGCCCAAGTCAAAATTTACATTTTGAGTTTGAAGTTTCTTTTTTACGGTAAGATTGTTCAGGTATTTAAAAAAGTTGACACGAAGCGGTTTTAACTCATCGAGTCTCTTTTGCTGTGTGCCATTATCTATAGTAAGTTCTTCGAGTTTTTCTAAATATTCAGAAGAAACCTTTTCTGCAATACTGTATTCATCCAAAAAATCGGTATCCCCAGAGATCAGATAGCCTCTCATGCTGGTCTGAGCGTCTGTAATAGTAGCCGATGCGGCGTTTAAATTATAAATAACTTCCTGAGTATGATTGACCCAGGCATTACTGTCTAGAAGGCTCTTTATGCTCAAAAAAGAGGCTGTAGAGCTAATCATTAAAATAATCAGCGAAATAGAAGAACTGATTAAGAGGTTTCGTTTAAAATTGTTCTGCATTGGTAAAGTTTACTAGTTATTTTGAGCTTAATGGAAGTATAATGATAAAACTTGCGCCTTCGCCTAATTTACTTTTGGCGGTGATTAATCCGTTGTGTTTATCGATAATTTTTTTAGCGATTGCCAGTCCGATTCCGGTTCCTTCATAGGTTTGACGGTCGTTTAAACTCTGAAAAATAATGAATATTCTATCCAGATAAATCTCATCAAAGCCGATTCCGTTATCTTTTACCGTAATTCTGCAGAATTTTCCGTCTGCAGCAGCCGGACTCTCAAACTCCTTTGAAATTATATTCTCTGACGTAATCTCAATCATTGGATTTCCGTTTGCACCAGAAAATTTCAAAGCATTTCCGATCAAATTCTGAAAAACCTGACGCATTTGGCTCGGAATACTGTCTATAGTTGGAAGTTCTCCAGTTCTGATTACTGCTTTTTTGTTTTCAATTAAATAATCAAAATCCGACAGCACTTCCTGAAGCACTTCATTTAAATCTGTTTTTTCGGGTTTTACCTGCGCCGAAAGTCTCGAATACGCTAATAAATCGGTAATTAAAGTCTGCATTCGTTCTGCCGATTTAATAGTTCTATCTACATAATCAACGGCTTTGTCGTCTGCTTTTAAGTAAAGGTCTTTTATAATTTTGATGAAGATTTGAATTTTACGAATAGGTTCGTTTAAGTCATGAGAAACCACCCATGAAAATTGCTGCAGCTCGTGGTTTCGAAGTTCTAATTCTTCGTTTTTCTGCACCAGTTCTTTGGTTCTTTCGATGATCTTAATTTCAAGATTGTCTTGTGCTTCTTTCCTGATTTTAATTTCTTTAGACAGCAGATCCTTGATTGCCTTCAATTCATTTTGCTGTTCATAGATTTTGAGGAAGGTTTTTACCTTTAAAATCAGCAAATCAGAATCAACAGGTTTGGTAATATACTCTACAGCACCCGTTTCATATCCTTTAAAGATGTATTTTTTCTCGGTATTAAGAGCCGAAAGAAAGATTACAGGAATATCTTTGGTGCGTTTATTTCCAGATAGGATTTTAACTACTTCAAACCCGTCAAGTCCCGGCATTTGAACATCCATTATAATCAGACAATAGTCTGTCTTTAAAATTTTCTTTAAAGCTTCTTCTCCCGATTCAGCAGAATCGACATCGATATTATGCAGCTCTAATGTTTTCTTTAAGGCAATAATATTTGCTCTTATATCGTCTACAATTAATACCATGCGGTTTGGAAGCTAAATCGGTTGTAAATCAAAACTTTATTATTTAAATGATTGTAAAATCGGCCTGGTTTTCAGAAAAATATAAGTTTTTCTAGAAAAATCCATGGAAATTCTCAAATGTATAAAAAAAATATCCAGTCGCTTTTTTATCCAAATCGAAAATAGTTACAAAATTCCCATGTCGGAGTGTATAATTATGTAATATTTAAATCTTTTTGAAAGTAAAAGTTTTTTCCTCTTATTTGACTTTTCTTCGATTTTAAGGTATTTTCATACAATATAGTACGTCTTCAGTTTTATTGAGGCAATCATAAATTTATTCAAGGCAGTTAAAATGTAGGTTTCTGGTTACTTTTAGAATTACAAATTGAATACTACTATGAAAAAGATAAAAACATTTCCGGAACAAAAACAAAATCTCCCTGGGAACGAGCATCAAATGAATCCCGAACCAGAAATTATCCGCGATAATTATACTGGCAGCGGTAAACTCTTGGGTAAGGTGGCTTTTATCACAGGCGGCGACAGCGGAATCGGACGCAGTGTTGCGGTGCATTTTGCCAGAGAAGGCGCAGACATTGCCATTGTGTATCTAAAAGAAGATAAAGACGCAAAGCAAACGAAAGCCTTAGTCGAAAAAGAGGGACGCCAATGTCTCTTGATAAGCGGTGATTTGAAAGAAGAACAGTTTTGTAAAACTGCTATCAAAAAATGCCATACTACTTTTAAGAAGCTTAATATTATAGTTAATAATGCCGCAGTGCAGTTTCCTCAGAAAGAACTGGAAAAAATAACCGCCGCACAGCTTCAAAAGACTTTTGAGACCAATATTTATCCGTATTTCTATATTGCTAAAGCGGCACTTCCGTTTCTGCAAGAGGGTGATACTATAATCAATACCAGCTCGGTTACGGCTTACAGAGGCAGTGAACATCTTGCTGACTATTCTAGTACAAAGGGCGCAATTGTGAGCTTTACACGATCGCTGTCGTCTATGCTGGCCAAAAGGCAGATTCGCGTCAATGGCGTTGCACCGGGTCCAATCTGGACGCCGTTGATTGTGGCAAGTTTTGATAAACTTTCTGATTTTGGAAAAGACAACCCAATGGGAAGAGCGGGACAACCGTCTGAGGTTGCTCCTGCTTATGTATTTCTTGCTTCTGAAGACAGCAGTTATATTACCGGCCAGTTTATCCATATTAACGGAGGCGAATTAATAGGCAGTTAAAGACGCTGTATGTTTTGCCACTAAGACGCAGAGTTTTTATTTTATTTTATTTCACGCAGATTTGGGAGATTTAAGCAGATTAATTTAAATCAATGAACTCTGATGGATTTTCTAAATCTGGGAGCGTAATTTTTTTTCGCAGATTTAGGAGATTGAGCAGATTAATTTAAATCACTGAAATCTGGATGATTTTCTAAATTTGGGAGCGTAATTTTTCTCGCAGATTTGGGAGATTTAAGCAGATTAATTTAAATAAATGAAATATGATGGATTTTCTAAATCTGGGAGCGTAATTTTTCTCGCAGATTTGGGAGATTGAGCAGATTAATTTAAATCACTAATATCGTGGATTTTCTAAATCTGAAAGTATTTTTTTTCTCGCAGATTTGGGAGATTGGGCAGATTAATTTAAATCAATGAAATCTGATGGATTTTCTAAATCTGAGAGCGTAATTTTTTCTCGCAGATTTGGGAGATTGAGCAGATGAAACTTGAATCCGCTTTTAAAATTGGTTTGAAATAAAACTTTGTGTATTGCGGCTTGGCGGTAAAAAATCATTTAAAAAAACAACTTATGAACTATATCGATATTATCGGTCTTTTTGCGGGAACTTGTATCACAATCTCTACAATTCCACAGATTTTAAAAGTCTGGAAAACCAAAAAAGTAAAAGAAATTTCGCTTAAAATGTTCAGCATTCTAACTTTCGGAATCGCTGTGTGGATCGTTTACGGCATTCTAAAAAATGATCTCCCGATTATCCTAACGAACAGTATTTCTTTATGCCTGAATTTAATAATGGTATATTTTATTATTTACTTTGAAAAAGAATAGCTTGAGCGGTTTAAGCTACTAGTTTGTTGATACTCAAAATCTCTCCAATAAAAAAAACAGCTCGTAAAAGCTGTTTTTTTTTGGAAAAAAATGAAGAATATAAAGTGCTTACTAGCTAGCTAATTTTTGATTGAAGGGTTCTAGTTCCAAATGATATTTTTCTTTTAAACTGCGGGTCTGAAGATTTTTCTTGAAATGCAATACCGGCGCAATAATTCCTGAAAAGTTTAAATTCGAAATTCTTTTAATCTCTCCGATTTGTTTTACAGCAAAATTGACAAGCGGATCAAAAGAATTTAAATAATTATAACTGTGCTGCGCTATCTCCAACTCTAATACTTCTTTTAAAATATCTTTCATCAATAGATAACGAATGGTTCCCTGCTTCGGAATTGTTTTAAGTTCTTCAAACTTCTCTCCTATTTTATGATTTTCGGAACCTATGTATAGATAATTTCCAGATTCATGGATGAATCTTTTCTTTACTTCTGATGCAAAATCAAAAGCTGTACTTCTGGCAGCTGCAGTCGGTATTCCGATTAACGAAAACTGAATCTGTTTGTGGCTTTCAAAATATAAAACACTATTTATTGAAGTTGAATTACTCATGATGCCAGATTGCTGCTTTTTAAGCGTTTTAAGCTCTCCATTGGCACCAAAACTATGCGTAAGAGTTCCTTTTTCGCAGTAAGCAAAAAATACTGGCGCAAACGGATTTGCTTCGATACTCAGCATTACGTCTTGATAAAATACGATGTCAAAATTGAGGTAGGTCATTTCTTTTTCAAAACGGATTCCAGTAATGGTTCCTTTTGCCCATTTGGATTCTATTCTCAAATTATATTCGTTGGATGAGATTTTAAGATCACCTCCAAAGCTTTCTTTTAGATTATCAAAAACAGCTTCAAAGCCGCCATTATTTAAGTAAAGTTTTTTCATTTTGGTTTTGGTTTTAGCTAAATTGATCGTAATTATTTACGTACAAAATCTAAACTTGGTTTATTATCTCTTTTTGTATAAGACAAATTTCGTGTATAATGCCTTTCACTTCTTTATACAATTTCAGACCAATATTTCATAATTTTTATTTAAGCCATTTTCTTATTTTTTTTAAGGTTCAGAGGGACATAGGTATAAAGAGACAAAGGGACATAGAGACAAAGGGACATGGGAACAAAAGGACATAGGTACAAAGAAACTTGAATCTCTAAATCTCTATCCTTTGAAACTTGAATCTCTAAACCTCTGCAACTTTAAACCTCTGCAACTTTAAACCTTTAAACCTATGAAACTTTAAACCTTTAAACCTATGAAACATTAAACCTGTGAAACTTTAAACCTATGAACCTTTAAACCTATGAACCTTTGAACCTTTGTTCCTCTGAACCTTTGTTCCTCTGAACCTTAAAAAGAAAAAGCAGCTGCCTCAATAAAATTGAAACAACTGCTCATCAGCAAAATAAAAATACTAATCTATTTTTACTTCTATGTTAGTTCGTTAATATCCGAATTTTTGGTATAATTTACTTTCGGAATGTCTTTAAAAAATTCTGCTTCTTCCAAATCTGCTGTTGGGCCGTAACCTAAAAGATGCGTTCCTTTTCTTTGATCTTTGGTTTCGATAATGTACAAAATAGACATATCATCTGGATCGCTCATTCCTTCGTACCGGTGCTGGGCTACAATATAGATTTCGTCAGGCTGGTATTTATACTTTGTTTCAGTATCCATTAAACAGCCTCCATCAAATAAATAATTGTCTGTATACCCTTCGTCTTGATACTTCTTTATATAGTCGGTCTCATGTTTTGAATATTCTCTTTTCATGATATTTTGTTTTTTAATTTGTTTGTTATTCAAATTTCATCATTCAAACCCATTAAAATTAACTCAATAGATTTAAATTGTAGCTCATTCAAAAAACCTAAAAAACGGTAAAAGAATATTTTACTAATTTTAGTATTCTAAAATGTATTGTAAGAATTACTATCTTTATTGAGCACATAAAGAAGTTTTTTTTTGAGTAAACAAATTTTTAATTTTAATGAGCAATAACAATCATTCTTTCTTGGCCAACGGCGGCGAAATGGGACAGCTTACCCGCCAAAAAGATTGGAGTAAAACTATAATTGGCACACCCGATTCCTGGCCGCAAAGTCTGCGCACCACTTTAGGGATTCTTTTAAATTCTAAATTCCCCATGTTTCTATTTTGGGGACCCGATCATATTTGTTTCTATAATGATGCTTACCGTCCAAGTCTGGGCAACGACGGAAAACATCCTTCTATACTCGGAGGAAAAGGTGCCGATTGCTGGCCCGAAATCTGGGGTTTTATAAAACCTTTGATTGATCAGGTTTTAACACAAAATGAAGCGACTTGGCACGAAGATCAATTTCTGCCGATTTACAGAAACGGAAAACTAGAAGATGTTTATTGGACTTTCAGCTACAGCCCTGTTAATAATGAGGAAGGTAAAACTGCCGGCGTTCTAGTAATCTGCAACGAAACTACCGATAAGATAAATGTTCATAAAAAACTGGAAGACAGTATTGAGCGTTATCGCAATACGATTTTACAGGCTCCCAATGCGATGTGCGTTTTTAGAGGTCCGACCTATAAAGTCGAGATTGTAAATACGTTAATGCTTGAAATCTGGGAAAGAAATGAAAGTGAAGTTTTGAATAAACCTATTTTTGAAGTATTGCCAGAAGTTACAGGACAAGGACTGGAAGATCTCTTGAAACAGGTTTATGAAACGGGTGAAAAATTTACAGCGCAGGAACTTCCTGTAAAATTAACCCGAAACGGCAAAATAGTCAATACGTACATCAATGTTACTTATGAAGCGCTGCGGGAACCTAATGGAAAAATTTCTGGAATAACGGCCATCGCCAGTGATGTAACATTGCAGGTGTTATCCAGAAATGCGATCGAAGAAAGCGAAAAACGTTTTAGAGATACGATAAAGCAACTGCCGCTTGGAATCGGAATTTTGCGAGGTCCGAATTTAATTGTAGAAATGGCAAATCCGACTTATCTCCAGATTATAGATAAGACCGAAAATAAAGTCATCGGAAAACCGATTTTTGATGTCGTGCCAGAAGCAGAAGAAATTGTGTATCCGCTGCTTTCTAAGGTTTTTAATGAAGGGATTCCCTATTATACAGATGAGCTGGAAGTAACTTTAAACCGTTACGGAAAAGAAGAACATTGTTATTTTAACTTAGTTTTTCATCCGTTACGAGAAGCGGATAATAAAGTTTCTGGAATTATAATCATTGCTTATGAGGTAACCGAAGAAATAAAGGCAAAACATCTTTTGGCAGAAAGCGAAAAAGCTTTTAGGAAAATTGTAATGGAATCTCCTATTGCAATGGCCATATTTAGAGGTCGTGACCAAAAAATAGAAATGGCCAATACTACGATGATGAAAACGATTTGGGAGCGCGAAGAAAAAGACACCCTCGGCAAATCGATACTCGAGGTATTTCCGGAGCTTATCAATCAAAAGTACCCTAAAATTCTGGATAATATTTTAAATACGGGTGAAGCCATAAGAGAAAATGAATCTATTGCTTATGTAGACATTCAGGGAAAACTTAAAAAGTTCTATCTGGATTATGAATATACCCCGCTTTTTGAAAAAGACGGAAAGGTTTCTGGCATTATGGTTACTGTAAACGATGTTACGGCAAAAGTTAAAGCCCGCAAAAAACTGGAAACGGCAGAAGAAAGAGCGCGTCTGGCAGCCGAAATTGCTGAAATTGCTACTTGGGACCTAAATCTGGAAAACAAAAAATTGATTTATACCGAAAACATTCTGGATATTTTTGGTTTTGAAAAAGGAACAAAAGTCTTGCATCAGGATATGAGAAGCCGCATACTTCCAGAAGACGAGCCTATTTTACAAGCTGCTTTTGAGCAGGCCTTAAAGACGAGTATTTACAAATATGAAGCCCGAATTGTTAAATTAGATCATTCGATAAGCTGGATAAAAGTACACGGAAAAATATTTTTTGATGAATTTGGAGATCCATCTAAAATGATTGGAACTGTAATGGATAATACTGTTGAAAAAAACAGGATACAGGTTTTGGCCAAAAGTGAGCAAAAATTTAGACTGCTGGCCGATTCTATGCCTCAGATTATCTGGACCAGTGATACATTAGGAAATATCAATTATTTTAACAATGCTCTCTATGAATTTGCAGGTTTAAGTAAAGAAGAAGTAGAACAAAACGGATGGCTGCAGATTGTACATCCAGATGACCGTGAGGAAAATGTAAACACCTGGATGAAATCGGTAAAATCGGGAAAGGATTTTCTGCTGGTACACCGTTTTCTGCGAAAAGACGGCGAATACCGCTGGCAGCTCAGCCGTGCAATTCCGCAGCGGGACGAACAAGGAATTATTCAGATGTGGGTAGGAACGAGCACGGATATTGAGGATCAAAAGAACTTGTCGAACCAGCTGGAAAACCAGATTATAGAACGCACCACACAATTGGAACTCAAAAACAGGGATTTGGTAAATATGAATATTGAACTCCAGTCCTTTGCCTATATTTCGAGTCACGATTTACAAGAACCGCTTCGTAAAATTCAGACTTTTGCAAGCCGTTTAAATGATCTGGACGATCAGAATATCTCGCCAAATGCCAAAACGTATCTGGCCAAAATTGAAGTTTCGGCCAGAAGAATGCAGAATTTGATTCAGGACCTTCTTACCTATTCCAGAACCAATTCGGCAGAAAGAGTTTTTACTAAAGTAAATTTAGATGAGATCGCAGAAGAAGTCATCAGTGATTTTTCTGATCGTATCGAAGAGAAGAAAGCTCATATTTATTATAGTCTGCTGGGCGAAGCGACAGTTATTCAGTTTCAGTTTAGACAATTACTGCACAATCTGATTGGAAACGCATTAAAGTTTTCCCGAAAAGGAGTACCGCCGGTAATTGAAATCACTGTGAAAAAAATAAAAGGAAAAGAAATAGAAGCTCCAGTAGAATTTCCGAATAAAATGTACCATCATTTCCAAATTGCAGATAATGGAATTGGTTTTGATCCAGTTTATAAAGATCGGATTTTTGAAGTTTTTCAGCGTCTGAATACGGAAAGCGAGTTTTCTGGAACTGGAATCGGATTGGCAATAGTAAAAAAGATCGTAGAAAACCATAATGGGATTATTATGGTTTCCAGCGAAAAAGGCAAAGGCTCTGTCTTTAATGTTTACATTCCAGATTTATCCTAACCGCTCTGCAATTGTATTTAAAATACAGCTTTTATGAAACACGCTGATTAAACAGATTTGCTGCCAAACAGCGCCGATAAAGACAGATTATACTAGCTTAAAAATCTGTCTTTATCCGCGTTTTTGTCTAAAAGGATCTGTTTGATATGTGTGTAAATTTAGAGTAATGTAATACAATAAGCGCTTCATTTAATATTTGTAAACAAAATTGGCATGTGTGGGCGTAAACTTTTCCCAGTCTACTTCTAATGCATGCTGAATCGACTTGATAATGTCGCTCATTAAAATGGGTTTGGTAACAAAACAGCTGGCTCCAAGGTTCCGGCATCTTTCAATAATACTGGGTTCATTTGAGGTAGAATAAATAATAACCGGAATGTTTTTCTTATCCGAGCCTCTGATTTCCTGCAGTACTTCGAAACCATTCTTTCCTGGCATGTTTAAATCTAAAAACACCACATAAGGTGTTGGCGGCGGATTAAAAATTGCCTGCAGCAATTTTTCTCCTCCCGTGTACGTTTGAAGACTGACTTTTTGAGGAACTGATTCTACAGCATCAGCAAAAATACTCAAGTCGTCGTCATCGTCGTCGGTGTAAAAAATAGTAAAATCTTTCATGGTATTTTTCGAGTGAAATTTTAATATTTCAAATATAATGTATTTTATAAAGCGAAACGATATATATTTAAATTCTTACAAAATAATTAATGATTGAAATCTCATAATTTATAATTCTAATTATATAAGCCGTTTTATTTAAAAAAAAGGAATTTTACTTTCTAATGATTTAGAAAAAAAAAGAATTATTAACTACTAATAAAAAAAGTCATGGGAGATCATAAAAACCTAGAAAATGAATTTGCTGTAGATAAAATAAAAGATCTTGCAGAGAATATAAAAACGTGTATGTTGTGTACTTATAATGATGATAGACTACAGTCACGTCCGATGTCGGTACAAAAAATAGATGATTACGGACAACTTTGGTTCTTATCGGACAGAAACAGCAGCCAAAATGCAGAGATAACGCTTAACCCAACGGTAGAGCTGTTTTTTTCTGAACCGCATGATAAATTTTTAACATTGCACGGAACTGCTACTATTTTGTACGATCGCGATAAAATTGAAGAATTGTACACCCCTATTGTAAAAGTATGGATGCCTGGAGGTATTGACGATCCGAATTTGAGCGTTATAAAAGTAGTTCCGGAGGATGGATATTATTGGAATAACAAAAACGGAAAAATGGTGGCAATTGCAAAAATGACTGCTGCTTTGGTAACGGGTAAAACCATGGATGATGGTATTGAAGGAACTTTGAAATTGTAGTTTTGCTAAAATTCAAAGTTTTGTAAAAATAAAATGTTGTCATTTTCGACCGAAGGGAGAAATTGCACTAGTAATGGGACAAAGATTGATATTCTTTGCTTTTACGAGTGCAATTTCTCCCTTCGGTCTAAAAGACAAATAAGTTTAACAATTACTGCTTTCCAGAAATCTTCTGGAGTTCCAAAGCATTCAAAATTCCTGCTTCGCTGGCTGTATTATTAAAATAAACAAATCCTTGTTTTGATTTTATTTGGCTGCTTACAGACAATAATTCTTCTTTAGAATAACTGGAATAAAACATTTTCGGAATTCCGTGGAATCGGATGTAAACGAGCGGAAAATCTTTAAAAATAGTCTGCGGTAAATTGGGATGACTGACACTGCAAAACGTGATGCCTTTTTCTTTAAAAGCATTCCAAACCTCATCATTCCACCAGCTTTCATGGCGGAACTCTACTACATTCTGAAAATCATAATTCAGTATCTGGAGTATCGTTTCGAGTTTTTCTTTAGTGAAAACGTAACTTGGCGGGAGCTGCAATAAAATAGGACCGAGTTTTTCTTTTAATCCTAGCTGACAGACCTCATAAAACTCCTGCAGTCTATTTTCGCAGTCATTTAGTTTTTTAAGATGCGTTATTTCTTTGGGAACTTTGATCGAAAATATAAAGTCTTTTGGTGTTTTATTGTACCAGTTTTGAAATATTCTAATGGTTGGAAATTTATAAAAGCTCCCGTTGAATTCATATGTATCAAAATGCTGGCAGTAATAATCGAACCATTGTTTAGAGGGCAGGTTTTCTGGATAGAAAACGCCTTTCCAAAAACTATTATAAAAACTGGAACAGCCTATTAGAATTTTATTTTTCATTAGTATAAAACTTGACAGTTGGTACAAAAAAAGCTTCTTCTTTTCTTGTCTCCGGTTTGTTTTTTATGAAGGGGAATATTGCATCGCGGACAGATCTTTTTGGTATGTGCCTGCCAATGCTTTTTGAGTTCGAATTTTTTCTTCCAATACAAAAATTCAAAACTATAAATCGAGCATTCACTGATTAATTCATTGAGATCATTAATCGGAATTTTACCCGTGAGCGATTCGGGATGAATAAAGCATCGAAACAATACTTCATTTTTAATGATGTTACCAACTCCCGAAAATATATTCTGATCTAAAACAGCATCACAGATCATCGTTTCTGGAATTTTTTCCAGACTTTCTTTTGCTTTTTTAGGATTCCAATTTTCATTCATAACATCAATACTCCAATCGTAGTGCGTATTGATATCGCCTTCGAGAATTTTAACCGAACAGGTGTAGAAATTGAGTTCGCCAGTTTTAAAAACCATACTTAATCTGGGCTGGAGTTCTTTTTGATCATTAATTCTATAAGTTCCAAACATAAGGAGGTGAATCTTTACAGTAAAATCATCAAAACAAATCAAGAAATGTTTTCCCCACGTTTTAAACTCACGAATCGTTTTATTGTTGATTCTTTCGATATCAATATTTGCTGTACCAGAAGCTGTGATCACTTTCTGATTCGTAAATTGCTGTACTTCTTCTTTTAAAATTACTATGGATGGACCTTCTGGCATAATATTTCTTTTAAGAAAAAAGTGCAGCTTTTAAGACTGCACTTTTAATGGTATTGAATCTGTGTTTTTATTCGATTTCTGCCGCTTCAAGATTTACAGCATTTACAGCCACTTCTGTCAATGTTTTATCTGCACCTTTTTCTTCATCAAGCGTTAGTTCTAGTAAAGAAGCAGCTTCTGGAAGTCCAAGAGTTTCTGCAAACTGTCTCAAAGTTCCGTAAGTAGCGATTTCGTAATGTTCGATTTTCTGGCTTGCTGCGATAATTCCCGCATCGCGTACTACGCCGATTTCGGTTTCTTCCAGCATTCCTTTAGCTTCTTCAATTAAACCTTCCATAGCATCGCATTTTTTAGCTGCTGCTTTTTGTCCTATTATTTTAAAGACTTTTTCAAGACGGTTAATCTGCTCTTCGGTTTCGGTCAAATGGCTTTCGATTGCTTGTTTAAGTTCTGGCGACGTTGCATTTTTAACCATAACCGGCAATGCTTTTGTCAATGCTTTCTCTGCCCAGTAAATATCTTTCAATCCATCTTCAAACAATTCTGTCAATCCTGATGCGGCATCTTTTTTGGGTTTCGTTACCCCTCTTGGAGTGGTTTCTTTTTTCTTATCTGCAGTTTTCATAATAATAATTTTTAAGATTTGTAATAACCCAAAATTACAGCGTTGAGTTTCGATCAGGTTATAACATTCGCAGTCAGAATTTCTATTCTAAACATCTGTTAATTACACAATTATAAAATACAAATTCTATAAAGCATTTCCTTGCAATCGGTTCTAGCTTTGTAATATAGTAACAATTAAATATACACGTCATGAGCACTACAGATAATAAAAACAGCATTATAAGAGATCGAAATTCAAAGTATAATGATTTCAATAACAACAGAAGCGGTCAAATCAACAATCATTTTGAGGATATAGAAGATGTCAAAGAATCTGATAATGATAACCGAGAAATTGCAGAAAGAGGTTATATGGTTCGAAACGGCCACAATCCCAATCATCCTAATCCAGACGAAGATATCTCAGACGACGATTTAGACGATTTAAACGATGATTTTCATAACGATAGAGATCTCGAAGATAATAACGACGATGTTTACGAAATCGAACTTGAAAGCGGAGAACTGCAAGACGACGATCTTGAAGTAGAAAATGATGAACTGGACAATCCGTCTGACGAATTAAATTTTGACTTTAACGAAACAGAAGATGTTTTAGAAGATATCGATGACGACGATGATGAAGACGAAGAAGACGAATTCATCGAAGAAGATATTGACGAAGAAGACGAATATATCGAAGACGATGTTCAGGAAGATAATGATGAGGAAGAATATCCAGAAAATGATCCTAGAAAATTCTAAATTTTCAACTCATTAAAACAAATAAAAAAGCCGTTAAGTTTTTAATTCTTAACGGCTTTTTTGAGTTTAAAATCTAGTTAATCGCCAATAATTTTCAATACTGGAATATCGTCCATTTTCTCCAGGCGTTCTGCAAGACCAGCTCTGGCTTCATTAAGTTCTTGTTCTGCTTTTGCCAATTCTTCGTACCATTTCTCTTTTTCAACAGCAGTATGTTCCAATTTTCTTAGAATTTCGTAAATCTCTCCCTCTGCCTCCATCACTTTGAGTCTTTTATAATACGTAAGACTTTCGGTCATGTGCGCCAAGGCAATCATCGCGGTTAAAAACGGATGATTGTTGGTTACATTTACATCTTTTATTTTACCATGTTCAAGCTCAACTTTTAAGGCAAAAGCAAATTCTTCCATATTAAAATCAGAATGTTTGCTCTGCGGATCCAGATACGCTTTTATAGCATGAACATTATTCATCGTAGAAAGATCTACATCGGTATGTTTTTTATCATTTAGATCCCTAAAAACTACATCGGCAATAGCTCTCGCTTCTTGCACCGTTGGATCATTTTCGGGATTATCAAAGTCTCGAACGGACCAATCCCAATTTTCTGGATGAACAGGTTTTAGGTATTTTTCACAAAAATCTGTTACATCATTTTTTAAGCTTACCATTTCGTTGTCCCTTTTTACATAAACATCCTGATAAGCTCCGCTATGTGTACCCATGGTTAGTATTTTTTCTTGAAACTGCAAACGACACATCCAGATAGATGTGCCGTTTTTGTTTGTGTTTTATTTACTGATTCGAGATTAAACTCTTGTTCTTCCGCTAATTAGTGATATTACAAATAATACTAAGAATATAAAAAATAAAACTTTAGCGATACTAGCGGCTCCAGCGGCAATACCACCAAAACCAAATATTCCCGCCACTATGGCTAGAATAATAAATGTGACTGTCCAACGTAACATAATAATAGTTTTTTAGTTAATAATGATTCTGTATGAGGCTTTTTTAGAGAGCCTTAACTCTATTATTTAAGCGCATTCCTGATCGAGATTGATTTCGTAATTCTGAATCAATTCTGAAAATGCGGTTTCTGATCTTGTGAAATATTTTTTATTGCTTCGGCTTTTTTTGACAGAATCAAAATACTTTTGAATCGATCCGTCTTCGTAAGTCGAAATCAATAGAGGATGAACGTAATAATCTTTGCATACTTTTCTGGTATTTCCCAGAGCTTCAGCAGTGATATCAAAGGCGGCGATCACATTTTTTTTAGCTTGTTTTTCGTCTGCTGTAACTCCCATTTCCATTAAACTTTCAAAAAATATAATCGATGCCGCCCAGGTTCTAAAATCTTTTGCGCTGAAATATTCTCCAGAAATGGCATGCAGATATTCATTTACCATATGGCTGTCGAGTACCTTTTTTTCGCCATTTTTATCATAATATTTAAAAACTTCCCACCCCGGAATTTCTTCACAGCGGCTTACTAGTTTCATCAATTGTTTATTTCGAGTTGTAATCGTATGCTGCACTCCTTTTTTGCCTGTAAATTCAAATCGAAGCGAATTTTTATTAATATTGATGTGGCGTTTTCTTAAAGTCGAAAGTCCGTACGATTTATTGTCTTTAGCGTATTTTTCGTTTCCGATTCTAATATGCGTCTCTTCCATTAACCGAATCACCAAAGCCACAACTTTATCCCTGCACCATTCTTTTTTTTCTAAATCCTGATCGACTTGTTTTCTAATCGAAGGGAGTTTGGCTCCAAACTCGGCTATTTTGTAAAACTTAGTTTGATTTCGAAGTAAATTCCATTTCGGATGATACCGATATTGTTTTCTCTTTTTATCATCAATCCCAACCGCCTGCAAATGTCCGTTTGTGCAATCTGCTATTCTAACGTCTTCCCATGCAGGAGGCAAAACCAGACTGTTAATGCGTTCTAGTTCTGATTTTGATTTTACATCTCTCCCATTCTTTTTATAGACAAAATTTTCGCCTTCACGGCAGCGCACAATCGTAAGCTGACTATCGTTAACGTATTCCAAATCTAGTTTGTCAATCACTAAATGCGGCGTCTTAATCAACTGGTTCATTAAATTCTCTTTTCTGGCGGCGGCATTCATGGCGTTTTTTTGTTTATTGTTTTTGGTCTATCGTTCTTTCAAATACTACAATTATCTAATTTTCTATTTCAACTATCTAATTGTCTAATTATCTAATTGGCTAATTGTCTTATTATTCAATTGCTTCTTAAAGAATGAATCAGTTTTTCTTTATTCATATAAGAACGTCCTTTGATACCTACTTTACTGGCTTGTTTCTGGAGTTCTTCTTTTGTCCATTCTTCATATGGTTTTGCTTTTCCGCCTTTCTTTCCAGAATCAGGCGTATTGGCAATACGACCAGATTTTTCTTTACTGTACCCTTTTTTTACAAGTGCCTCGTACTGTTCTTCGTTTTTAATTCTAGGATCTGGCATGACTTTAAATTTTAGGTTTATTATTCCGAAATCTGTTATGTCAAAGTTCCTCAAAAAGTAAAACGACTCTGTTATAGAATTTTGGTTTGAAATTTCAAATTTGTAGGATGGGAATTGTGAAAGAAAAATTGTAAAATACCAAAACATAAAATAGCCGTAAAAAAAAATCCCATTCAAGCGAATGGGATCTATAAATGACGTTTAAATAAATTATTCCAATTTACTTTTAATTGCAGTCATAATTTCATTATAATTTGAAAAAATATCAGGTGATATTTTTAAATCACTATTATTGTTCAACGTTAATATACTCAAAGTATATCCATCTGTTAGATGTCCAGCTCTTGTCTGCATTCGTACTTTTTGATTTTTCAGATTAATGATTGACGAGAAAGGAATCTCTTTTTTGCGTCCAGATATAATAAATATTTTTATGATTCCTTGATCTGTAATTATCAATTTAAAAGTTTCAAGCAAAGTCAATGCGGCAATAAGACAAAATAGTAAAAATAAAAATGATACAATGAAGATAGGATTTTTACTTAATTGCGAATATTGCGAAATACTACTTAAACATATATTTAGTATAATTATAAAAACAAGAAAACCAATTCCTGTTCTAACCCAAAAAAGCTTTCTGAACTTTGATTTAACTTCCATAATATGTTTTAATTTACTTTTAAGGAATGCGCGGATTTAACTCCAACTCATATTAATCAAAACTTTATTTCCTGTAATTTCGACCTTTCCACCATATGCTTTTGATTTCTTTATATGTATATGATATATTTTTTTTTCATTTCTTATTTCTGGCGTATTGTTTTTGAATCCCTGACTTCTCATCATCCATTTTTTAATTTCACTTTCTGAACTTTCAAATTCAATAATAAATTGGCGTGTAAAAATGGAACCTCTTTTCTCTAAACTAATAATTTCAGCATCTTGAGGAAGTGTATCTAATTTTCCCCATTCGAGAGCGCTTTGAATGGCTTCGTTTCTTTCCCAAGGCATTACAAACGAAGAAAAATAAATTATATATAAAGAAAACATTCCTATAAATAGCAATCCAAAAATTAGCTTGATAGCATTTTTCATTTTATTTAAAATAATTTAATTGCATTTTACTTTTTTCATTTCTCCAGTTTTCTGGTCTAGACAAAAGTATAAAAATATGGAAAGATATTCAAAAACATCTCCTGCTGGCTCGAGTATCCTGCTCGTGCCCCCGAGGCTTTCGGGTACATAAACTTAGTGTTCACGAGTTTTAATCAACAAAAAAATTATCAAGGCATCTTTTTGTTTAGGACTTTTCCAAACTTTGTAGGAATAAAAATATTTAATGGTGTTTCTGAATTATCAACTTTATGACCATTCACAATAAATGATTTAATATTATTCATTATAATGAAATCACCTGGGCGCCCCCCAGAAAAAATAGTATCAATATTATTATCAATAGATGTTATCTTATACTCAAGGCTATCATTAATAATAAATCGAATATCATAATCTATTATTCCATTATAGGACTTTTTTGGCGTAAATATTCTTTGGTTAGTCGATTTATAAATATCCTCACAATCTCCAATATCAAAATCCGAGTTACTTATTATCATTTCTTTAAAATTGCTTCCCTTAACATATCGTTGATAAACAGCCTTTTTAGGACAGAGGGAAGAATTCCAATCTTTCAAATAAATGCCATAAAAAGAATCATTTATACTTGTATAGGTTATATTTTTACAGCCTAAAAAAATAAAAAAGGAAAACAAACTAATATACTTCAATATACCCATAATAATTACTCTTAAATGATTCTAAAGAAATTGATTGCTTTTGATAAATTAATATTTAGATGGGTTCTCCTGCTGGCTCTAGCAAAAACAAAGACCAAAAATATTCGCCACATCTTAATTTTAACGATTGCTTAGTTGAATGATATCAACATTATCTCCCTGATCATACTTGTTTCTTAATTCAGTTTTTAAATTTGCAACCTCATTATTAAGTATGGCTTTTACAGTTTTATTTTCGTTATTTACTATTAATTCTAGAACAATTGGTACTAAATTATCTTTATGAATATTATCTTTTCTAAAAAAATCCAAAACTTCATCTTCATCAAAAGTAAATTGTGCAGTGTATTGTTTTTTTCCATTTCACCATTTCAACCAAAAACCTTGAGGAATGGAATTAAAAACAATATTTTGTAATTTATCTTCATTTAGGCGCCAATTATTTTGATTAAAATAATCAAGTTGAAAAACATCTAAAGTAAAACCGCTCGGTAATTTAATTTTTAGTTTATAAGAATGTTGTTCCATTACTAAAGCCACTTTTTTACTTATACTTATGTCTGATGTCCTGTCGATTTCTGAATAATCATCAAAAATATGCCATGTTGTTTTTATTTCTTTGGCTTGATAGGATGCAACTTCAAATTTTATCTGGTCATCCTCATTAAACTTTTGTATCCATACTGCAAGTTTGCCTTTTGGCTGAACTTCTGCAATAAAATAAAGAACGCGATCTAAATTATAATTGTTTTTAATACTTGGAAGCACACCCATTTGTGCCGCTTTTGTCCGAATAATTTCAGTAGGTAAAGCAAAGTTCCCACTATAAAATTTTTGTTCATTATAAGAAAACCATGTTATGGATAAACTATCAGGAAAGAAAGTGTTCTTCATATAGTCTTTACAACCATTTATTTCGTCCCAGCTATCATCTAGTATCTTATCTTTATTAAGATAATAATCGTTACCATTAAAATTACAGACAGCAACTTGTACCATATTTCCTTTACTGCTTATAGCACTTCCTTTCCAATCAAATCTTTCATATGATTTATAATTGAAAAACTGAATAGCATTTGCAATTATTGTTATTATCAAAATTATTGTAAGCAATTTATTGGTTCGATTAAATAGTACTTGTTTCTTCATAATTTTAATTCCTAAAAGCTTTACCCAATTCCATTACGTACAAAAACAAGAGATAAAAAATGTTCGAAATAATTATACAACAAACTAATAAAGCCCCTATTACTCTTCGATACAATATATTCTCGTTATCAAAAACATAAATAAGAAGTAATAATATATCAATTGTTATAAGAGCTCCAAAACAAACAGCCTCCTCAGAATGTGGTTCTCCATTTAAAAAATAGGTCTGTACAGATATAGCAATTAATGCCAGCAAAAAGATTGTTATAGCCAATTTCATCTAATGGTATTGTAAAATTTAATTTTATCGAATTTTCAGGGCACAATCAAATGGAAAATTTAAAGAATCAAAATAACGATCAGGAATATACGTTTTTCCATTTACTTCAATAGACATCACTTTACAACCTATAGCCCAGCCTCCCATAGTACGTCCAGCCGTATCAACTTTCATTTGTATATTTGTTATATCATACACTAAAGAATCGTCTAACACCATTCGATAATTGTACTGTGCAGTTAAATGATCTGGCGGATTTTTAAAAAAAATATTAAGCTGCTGGTTAATTATATTTGCCACTCTCAGATCTAATGATTTAAAGTGTTTATTTTTTGAATCTTTTTTAAAAAAATAAAGCTTTCCCTTTTTAGTTATATATTGATTTTTATCATCATAATTATTTTTTTTATCAAAAGAAAAACAATTACTAATATTATTATCTTGATCACAATTAATCTCTCTTTGACAACAAGAAAGTGAAAGAATAATAACAATTAAAGATATTAGCTTTATGGATAAAAAATCCATTCTAAATAAAATCCTAGTAAGCTTCAATGTAGCCATGGTAATTACTTTAAAATGATTCAATAGTTAATCCTTTAACTTGGTGTTCCCGAGCGGGACGTTCGCACTAGCAGGGCTGCTTTATTCGCATTATAATGTTTCAGGCAATAAATCTTTAGGGGTTAAATAAATAGTATCTGACTCTAAACGATACTCTTGTCCATTAATTTTCACATAATGATAGCAATTAAATTTCCCCCTATCTTTACCATATTTTTGTCTCCAGCCTTCATTTCTAAAATCAAAAATTTTAACTTTTTGATCATTTATTTTAATTAATAAAGTATCAGTATTTAAAATTTCATCATCTAAGTAGTATGATAATTCATTTATTGATAATGAATTAATTTTATAATATTTTATTTCCTTTTTGAAATTTCCTTTTTGAAATTTCCTTTTTGAATTACCAGTATTTTAAGTTTTTTTATATCTTTTACCTGATATTCGGAGAATTGAATAATTACATTACTATTGGATTCTTCGCATTTATTGACATTGATTGAATCATATGCTCTAAAATAAAGGAAACGAGAAATTAATAATATAAATATTATCCCTAGGCTAAATAAAATAATTTTCTTTTTTTTATTTGAATTTAATATAACCATTAAAATTTCAGATTACAATTGAAAAAATCATTTTGATTTGTTTTTATCAACTTTAGAAATGGTCGTACTTTTCCATAGATTGAAAAAAATGGCTGCTTCCGTCACTAAGGATATAATATTCTCCAATTAATGCAATCGCTTTTTTATCATTAAGATTTTGATGCTGCTTTACTGAATAGAGTGAAAAAACTGAGACTACAACCCCAAAGTATAAAAGAATTAATGCAAACAATAGAGCTTTTTTCTCCTTGTCTAACATTTTAAATTTTAAAATAAAAAGAAACTGAAATAAGAATATAAAAGGAAAAATTATTACTATAAAAAAAAATAACCCAAATAAAATTGTAACTGTATAAGCAAATAATCCATCAAAATTTAATGGAAAATCAGAATTATTGAAGTATTTATGGCTGTTTTTGTACAAATCAAAAATGATTGTCAAAAAAATAAAAAATAAAAAAACAAACACTTCACTATATAATAATTGTGTTTGATTTTTTCTAAGAAATAATCCAAGTTTATTCATAATTAATTCATTAGTTTACTTATCACCACATAATCAAAAAAGCCATCTTTAAACACATTATAAGTTACTTTCCACATTACCTTTTTTATCCAAATACCTTGATTAAGAATTCTTTTAACTCCTTAACTTTTCCATATAGGGATTTTCAATCACTTCAAGAATATATTTATTTATTTCTATAATCTTGATTATTTTGATCTTGATTTGTTTTCTTGAAATCTTTCCGGTTCTTAAAAATCTTTCAAAAAGAGTAAAATAAAGAGCCATAACAAAGCCAAATAAAACAGTCATTACAAAAGCCAGCAAACTGATTTCATTTTTCTTTATTTTAATATATTCATTAATTTCCGAAACAGTTATTTTTGGATATTCTTCAATTCTTTTTAATAAATACTGTGACTTACGCTCATATGCGATTTTTTTTACTGTTTCTATATTACGATTATGTATAGTAACAAATTCGTGACCAGAATTTATGCTATGTATATTTTCCTTAAAATCCTGCATTAAAGCAATAGACTTTTTTAATATAGCTAGTTCTTCTCCGTTTATCATATTAACTTTTTCATCTGTTATACTACCAATTTATTCTTGCCTTAACCTGAATAGGCTTTTTTTCCTTTCTCTTTTGAATAACAAATGTTATAGAATCGGGAATTCTGCGCAGTTCTTCAATAAACTTTGGATTATCTTCCCTAAATTTTTTATATGAAACCAGTGAAATTGTATCGGTTGTGCTTTTTATATCTTTAACAGAAGTTTTTGGATTATATTTGTTAATAAATTTTTGAGCTTCTTCTTTTGAAATTTTCATTTTTCTCTCAACTAAATATATACTATTTGGATAGTTTGGAAATTGAGAATTCTCAAAGTTATCAAGCGAAAAAATCGGTTTATTTGTTTGGCTGTCAATTATCAAATAATCATCAACAATTAGGCGTAAATGGTTATTTTTTTTGTAATAAATATTTACAAACCATATGTTAGGAAAATTATTAAAATTCAATTCAAATTCTACAGGAATGTTTATGACTAAATCTTCTTTGTCTTTTGGAAATTCAGCCATCACTATATTTACATTTTTTTCAGAAATAACTTCTTTAAAATAAGTTTTTTCTTTACAATTCGAGAAACACAATATGTAAGATATTATGCCAATAAATAATATTATTCGTTTCATATTTCTTCTTTCATAATTATACAATCAACCACGTCAAAATAAGTTTCAAGTTGCGAATCTTCCACTCCGTAAGTTATAAGTATATGAGTCATCTCTTGTTTTGTTGTAAATCTTTTATCTATTATTTGTTGTCGTGTTTTTAATTTTCCAGTAAACAAATCATTCATAATTTCAGAATTCACAGGAATAGGATAAAAAAAATTCTTTTGTGCCCAACTATTATTTTCAATAAAAGACATTACAGCATCAAGTCCTTTAGTTTTAACATTTTGCCATTCTATCCACATTAATTCATCCAAATTTTGATCTGCTTGTTCCAGTAAATCCTGTACCATCCATTCAAAAATGAATATACCAAAAGCCGCAATTTGATATCCTGGAACAAAAGATAATGCTGTAGAAACTGATGGTGTATTAAATTTTCCATTATTGCTTATTTCAGGCATCATATTTCTAAGTTCATCTAATACCTGATGATAAGTAAAAATTTCAGCCGCTATTTTCCCAAAATTTATAACTTTTTTAATTTTATTAAAGACGGCAATTGTTGAGCTTCTAGCTACAGGAACTTCAACTATTTTTTCATCTATAAAAATGTTGGTAACGTTTTCTTTTACATAAAAAAAATGACTTATTTCTTCGACCTCATAACTTACAGATTCTAACCTGTTCTTTTTTATGTTTATAGTTTCAGTATAAATTTCTTTCTTAAATTTTTGAATATCTGCTGTAAATTGAAATTTAGTAGTAGAGCGGATTTTTAAAGAAACAAATTTCTGAATTTCACCACTTGGTAATTGGTCAATTGCAAAAACAATAATGTATCCTTTTCGTGAATATATTTCTGGTAAACTATAGGTATTTCTATCAAATGCAGGTTTAATTCTAAGTTTTACATTTGAAGGATATACGCTAAGTAAATTAGTATTTGAGGTCCAATCATGATTATTATATTTCCAAGTCCAATATAAGTCTATACACCCATCTTTAAATGGACCTATATCTTTGCGAATTTCATTGTTCCAAGTAGGGTTTAAAAATAATTCAATCGTAATTCGATGCTTTCCTTCTACATCTCTAACTATCCCCGTTTTAATAACTTCTTTTCCTGAAAATTCATCATCATCTGGATTTAACCAATCTAGAAATAGTCCTGTGTCATAATCCCAAAGTTTAAAGTGAATAACGGTACCCACAGGTATAGTTTTACTTACTGTTAACTGAAAATATACTGTTTTTTCTAAGTATGATTTAGAGCCTCTTTCGTCACGCTCCAAATTTCTCATTCCTTCATAATCTGGACTCCACCAGCCAGAGAAAGCAATTTCTGGTTCTTCTTTGACTGGTCTTGGTTCAGGTTCGCCGTAAGTATAATTAGGCGCATAATAATCGATACGCCCGTTTGAGTTAATTTCGATATCTTTTGCAAAAATCTTGCTAGTTCCCCTTGTAATGTAAGTTGCATTTCCACCTACCCTTCTTATTTTGGTCATTACTTAAATTTTAGGCTTATAAAATTAATTTTGTCTTGTATCTTCTTTACTATTATTTTTTATAACTGCATCTGAATGAAATTCATGACCATTTTCACTATGAGTAATTGCTTTCCCTGCCACGCTATAATTTTTATCTTTTTTGATTTCATTATGAAAATCACCGTCAATATTTTCAAAGAAGTTTCCAGTAACATTCATCATATGATTTCCTCCAATACTCATATTATGCATCATTCCAACATTTGTAGATTTATCAGCTATTGCAGTTTCAGAAATGTTCTGTCCCGCGTTTGCCGTAATATCTCTTCCAGCAGAAATAACAATATCTTCTCCAGCTTCAAATTCAATACTCTTAGGTGCTTTCAATTTAATATTGCCATCTCCATAAAGTATTGCCAGAGTCTGCCCTGTTTTACTCTCTATGGTAATATCACTTTTGGCATCGTCAGAAATTATTCTGTTGCCGCTTCGGGTTTCAAAAACTTTTAAATCATTATTTGCTGTACTGTAACCGCTTTTTTCTTTTCTGCTGGTCATGGTTCCTATTACTATAGGAAGTTCGGGATTGCTGCCTTGAAAATCTACAAAAACCGTATCGCCTATTTCGGGGATTACATGAGTTCCTCTGGCATCGCCTCCATAATTTTGGATTAAAGGAATGTAAGGAGTGGTTTGGCCTTTGGCTTCCTGCCACGGCATCTGCACCTGTACTGCACTGAGTCCGTCTGGGTCTGCATTAGCGGTTACAATGGCCGTCTGACTTTTACAGAATGGTACCAAATCGGGATCTGTCTCGGGAGAAAAAACCGAACCGTTAAAATTTACGGCTGTAAAATGGTTTTCATAACCGCCGCCATCATCACACCTGTGGATAATCTGGGTGACACGATATGAACTCTCTAACTGCATATCGACTCCGGTTACTCTGACTTCGTTTCCTATGGTAATGCCAGGAACTTCGCTGGAGGCTTTTACTTCTACCAAACTGCTTAAAACAGAACGCATTTTGTTTTTGGCATATTCCTCTGAAGATCGTCTTCCCGATCCGCCGGCAGGAGTCTGATTTAGCTGTATTACGGTTTCTTTATTAAAAACCTCATTAGACCTGTTCAAAAAGTTTTGATGAAATCCGTCGGCTTCTTTTCTGTATTTTAAAGGTTCATCTGTTCGGTACTGGCCTTCACGATTGTCGTTTTCTATTACCTTAAACATGGCCGGCAGGAGTTTAATGGTATAATCAAAATCCTGCATGTTTACGCCATAGATTAATTTGGGCTCTCCTCCTACACTGCCCGGACTGCCAAAAACGGTTGTTCTTCCGTTATAATACAGCCAGTGCCCGTTTCTTTTTGCCAGACGATTTAGAAAACTAAAACTGCTTTCGTTATACTGTACCGTATAAGGCAGATTGTCTAAATAAAAAGGCCTTATATCCATGTCCAAATCGCTTCCCGACTTTACCCGGGTTACAATATCATTCAATGACATATTGGTAAACGAATTGCATTCAGGTCCGTTTTCGAGAACAATTGTCGAGCTTTTTCCTTTTATTACGATGGTTTCCTCTATATCTTTAATACGGGATTTTTGCAGTTTGACTTCGGTCACTATCCCGTAAAACTGCATGGTATAATCTTTAAGGTCAGCGCCAATCATAAGATCTTCGAGTCCGTCTATGGGTTTTATTTCGATGCTTATTTTTTTACCGTATAGTTTCTGAGAAAAAGGCATCACACTTTTTAGCTCTTCTACTAATAAATCCTGTCTGACTTCAAATGAAAAGGTATGGTGATCGTGAATGGTTTGAAAAACTTCTAATTTGTTGAAATTAGTAATTCGGATTTCTCCTATTTTAATTGTAGTTATTGTTTGTAATGCCATGCTGGTTATAGTTTAAAGGTCTATGAGTGTTTCCAATTGTTTTCAAAAAGTGTATTTCCAATTTTGACTTCGTTTGAAGAAATTAAAATTTCGGTGACCATAGGGACTGATCCTTCACTTTTAAAACTTTTATGAAACGATATGCAATAGGCTTTTTTGAAGGTTACATTTTTCATCGCACTCATAGCATCTCTTCGATAAAAAATAATTTTACCGTCTTTTACACTGGTCTGAGAAACCATCCAGTCTGAGAACAAATCGGTTTGTGTACTTTCGATCACCAGCTTGATTTGGCCGCCTTTGGTTTTATTGGCTGGTTTTCCGTTTGTATCAACGTTTTGAGAAAAAAGGACGTCAAATTCTAAGACATTAAAAACTTCATTGTCTAATTCTAATTTTGCTAAAAAACTCATTTTTATATTATTTTTAAATTAATTACTGTAGATATAAGTGTCAATTCCTTCCCTCACACAGGGTTTGAACTGCTGATAAACAACCACATTTTTATCCCTTCTGTCACCGGTAATTTCAGATAAGTACAAGCAGGTCATCAGGCTCTCGATTCCGTACATAGGATTTTTGAATTCTTTAAAGTAATTGTACGCTCTTTCTACTATCATTTCCATTGCATTAAATATATATTTCACCTCGTCAATGATAAAAATATTTCCAAGTTTGGGGTAATACCTATGATCGTTTATTATTAATGTTTCTGGAATGGTGAGCCAGAAATTATTGTCCTCATCCTCAAATCGACAAGAAGAACCGTTCATAATTTCAAAAACAACATTATTCTTAGTGTTAATTATGATGACGTTTTGATCTTTTGTATAATCTCCAAATACATCAATAAAGTCGTAGTAGTTCTGCTTAATTAGTTCACTGATTATTTTTTCTGTTTCCATAAAATTTAATAGATATTGGACAAAAAATGGATTGAATAAAATTATAGAATATAAAAACCTAAATTGTCCCCAAGAAGTTATTGGACTATCAGAATAAGACAAATATTTTTTTAGTTGAATAGGCCGTTAAATAAATGTCGCAAAACGTAAGTCTTACAGCGTTTTAAGGCTTAGCTCAAAAAAAAATCCCAACTCTTATCGAATTGGGATTGTCTTTTTTAAAAGAAGAATCACTACAGAATCTTTTGTTCCATTATTAGTATATTTTTTTTGACAGCATCATCAAAATAGGATATAGAAAATTTCATTTTTTCTGCATTTAATGTGAGATTAGAAATCGCTGTCTTTTTTATCTTTTTTCCTTTAATGAAAATGTCGGTTACAAAAGCGCCTTGAAACTTAATTTCTAAATTTGTTTTGTCAATTTTATATTCAATTTCTTTGATCCTGAATTCTGCTTTATCATTGTTAATTGAAGAAAGATTTGACGCCCAGACTTTGATAAACTTTTGATCAAAAGCTAAAGCAATACCCGGAAACATTTCTAATTGAATTATTCCCGATCCGGTTTTTTCTTCTCTATCTATAAGTTCTGCAAAAGTGGCTGGAAATGATGCGTGTTTTTGATTTTGGTCTACATTGATTTTTAAAAATACAGCAGCATTAAGAAAATTGTATTCTTTAATTTTCGGCACTACTTTAAAACCATAAAAGACAGAAGAATTGTCATTAGAAACAGAAGTCTGGATATCGCCTAAATAGAGTTTTTGACTTATTACTTTCAATTCATTTTTAAAATAACTTAGCTCAGGACTAAAAAGTTCATCTTCGTCATTTAAAAACAAAACACTAAAACTAGGATAATAACCTTGTGCAGTAGCAGATAAAGTCAAAAGAAACAGTAATACAGTACTTTTAATTTTCATGAATTATATTCTTTTTAATTATTTATAATGTTCATAAAACTGATTTCTAAATAGTTCCTTTGAATCGTATTTCTTTTTTAATTCAAAAAAGCGGTCTGCCTGCGGATATACTTTTCGCATTTTTTCTTTATCGATATGCAGACGATAAGGCAGGTAAAATGTACCATTGTTTTTAATGGCAGCATCAACCAATAGATTCGTCAAGACTTTCATTTCGTTCTCTTCTTTTTCTGTTTTTTTCTGATTAAAAAGAAAAACAAAACCAAAAACATCTTCTCTGGCATAATTTAGAAAAGTATCTTCGTCTTTGTTGACTGCGCGAATCGTAATATTCAATAAATCTATTTTGGACTGCAACAGTATAGGTTTTATATCTTTAAGGTACTGATTGAAATCTTTTTCTGGAATAAAGTACTCTTGAAGCAGATCTGTTGCATTTGGGTCTTTATTTTCTATCAAAGAAACATGATCGTTTAACAATTCATTTCTAGAAAAAACAGCATGCTGTGTTACTTTATTCATTCCGGTTTCTAAATCCCAGCGGAGTCTTTTTCCATATTCACTTCTTACCGAACTTCTAAAAACCAATCGTTTTATTTCTTGATTTTTTTGATTTTGTTTTTGCAGTGAAAGTGGTTTTTGGTCTGTTTCTTCAAAAAAGTTAATGGTAGCCTCTTCCAAAAATTCCTGATTTGCAATTTTTAATCTTCCGAAAACTAAATTTACTTTCGGATTATCTGAAACTAACTTTTTGTAATAAGAAACATATTTTTCTGGACTTAGACGGAAATACTTAAATTTTAAAGCTTTGTTATCCACAACTTTTAACTTCACTTCTAGTATCACCCCAAAAAGACCGTAACCTCCCATAACGAGTTTAAACAACTCTGGATTTTCTGTTCTGCTGCAGTTTACAATTTGTCCTTCAGCATTTAGCAATGTAAAAGACAGCACCGAAGAAGAAATGGGCGGTGAATCACTTTGCCAGCCATGCCCGTTAACACTTATAGAACCTCCAACAGAAAACGAACTAAATGCCTGCATTACACTAATTGATTTTCCGCCTTTGTCTAAATATTCGATAGCATCCTGCCACAGAGCACCAGAACCAATTGTTAGAATATTATTGGCTTTATCGAGTTCCATATGATTGTATGGAAGCATGTTGAGTAAAATTCCGTCAGGATAAATCGTATGCCCGCCCATACTGTGCTGTGCGCCCGCAATAGAAATTTTCAGATTCTTTTCCCTGGCATATTTAAGAATCTCCTGAAGTTGTTTGACAATATCAGTTTTACTACTTGGTACTTTTATAATGGTATCAACTTTAGTTAAATTAAGCTGACTTGCATCATTGGTATATCCTTTCGGAATTTCTGATTTGTTTCCTGTTTCATTCCATTTGGTCCTTAAAACATGCCCAATCGGAATATCGATTAGAATTAGAACAATCAAACTTATTAGGAACCAGATTTGCTTTTTTTTCATTGTTTAGAAATAGTATTGTAAAAGAAAAGTTGAAACTAATCGCATTTTACTTTTTTATAATTCTGTGTTTTGTCATCAAATTCAACACAGGTTCTTTTTAATAAAACCATTTTGTTATTCACAACTTTGTATTCTGCTGTCATAACATTTCTGCCGGCACAGCATTGATTGTGCTCTGAAATGATTTTTGTTTTGCTGTCAAATTCTAATGAACTTCCACTAAAACTGCTTTCAAAATATTTTCCTGTTTTGGGATTATATAAAAAATAGAGTCTTGTGCTATCTGGTCCCGCCGTTCCTCCTTCGTAAACAGAAAAATCCTCTATTCCATCAAAATTATAATCGTCAATATCAATATTACTTATCCCTAAAAGCTGACATTGTACATCAAACTTTTGCAGCAGCTTATCTGTCTTTTTTTCGAAAATTTTTACGCCGGTAACTCTTGCTTCATAACTATCTTTTTCTTTGGAAAGTACTAGTTTAAAATATTTGTCTTTAAACGAAGTTGTTTGGAGAATTTCTCTATCTCGCCATTCTGTATTGTTTTTGTCGTCAATATCAAATATTTTGGTTAAACTGACTGTCAATTCTTTACCTGATTTGATGTCTTTCCAAATTCCGCTTAATTGTTCGGCTTTCGGATCGTAATTTTTAAAAGAAAAGGAAGCATTCTTTTTATCATTTTTATCTTTTTCGGACAATACCAAAGTTTTACCAACAAGTTTAGCCTCTAAAACAATTGGTGTATCAAAATTAGAATAAACATATACAGCTCTCTCCGTTCCATCAACATCAGTAAGTAATTCTATTGGGTATTTATCAATGAAACCTTTATAGGTTATTTGAGCAGATACAAAAGTGGCTGCTAACAAAAAGAGAAAAGTAATTTTTTGTTTCATGAATTATTATTTGAATTAAAGTTTTCCAATTTCCTCTAAAGGATCATTATCTACTTGCTTATTTCTTAATAATCTTAGAGACAATTTAAACATAAATCGAATTAATAAAACCAAAAGAAACGTAAAAACTATTGTTGCAGACAAAAAACCAATCCCAATTGCAAGGGCTTTTTGAAATTCTTTGGCGCTTTTTATTAAAATTGCCGATATAAAGTTTAGTAAAGTTCCTATTGACAAAATTATGGCCAGTACAAATAGAATAGCTCCTGCAATCTTTTTTAGGATGTTCATAAATTATATTTTAGAAAGAAAATAGTTTCCTAATTAATCTTTAAACTCAGCTAATCTTTTAAGGATTAATTGCTGTATTTTTTCAGATTTAAATTTCTTTTCAATTCATTTTTGCGATTCATTAAACATTTTTTTCGCGCCAGTAATATTGAGGTAAATATGTAAGCGAAAGCGAATATAATAACTTACATCCAAATCCTATAAAAATCTCTTAAAATCCTGTAAATTATTCTTACACATTGAAAGTAATTTTACATCATAACATTTAAACCATATAAATCATGAAAAAGTTATTATTAGCCGGTAAAGCCATTTTAGGAGCAGGACTTATTATTATATTCCTTCAGTCTTGTAAAAACGAGACTAAACAAGAAGATCCAAAAGAAGTTGCAGAAGATGCTAACGAAGCAAAATTTGACTCTATAGATAGTAAAGAAGATGATTCTGAATTTTTAGTAGATCAAGCTGAAATTAACCTGGCTGAAATCGAAATTGGTAAACTGGCACAAACAAAAAGTACTAATGCAGATGTGCAAAAATTTGGTAAAATGCTGGTTGACGAGCACACCAAATCGGCTTCTGAAGTAAGTGCTTTAGCAAAAGCAAAAAACTTTACACTGCCAACTTCTTTAACAGAAGAAGGTAAGGAAGAATACAATAAATTAAATGAAAAATCAGGTGTAGATTTTGACAAAAAATTCACCGATATGATGATTGACGGTCACGAAAAAGCGATCGACAAACTTCAAAAAGCTTCAAAGGATGCTACTGACGAAGATGTAAAACTTTGGGCTTCTAATAATATAGCTGGTTTAACAGCACATTTAGAACATGCCAAACTGCTAAAACAGAAATTGGATAAAAAGTAAAATAAATTTAATTGGTTATTATTTATTTTTTAAAACCCCTCAAGAGTTGAATTGCTTGAGGGGTTTGCGCTTTTATGAAGTGCTAAGATTTTTTTCTAAGCTTCTATGAAAACTTAGATTCTTTATGCATAAAATACTTTGAGCACTCTAACTTGGCAGCTCAAAACCTTTGCTCCTTTGAACCTAAAAAAAACTTAGAAGCTCAAAACCTTTGTCCCTTTGTTTCTTTGCTCCTTTGAACCTAAAAAAACTTAAAAGCTCAAAACCTTTGTCCCTTTGTTTCTTTGCTTCTTTGAACCTAAAAAACTTAGAAGCTCAGAATCTTTGTCTCTCTGTTTCTTTGCTCCTTTGAACCTAAAAAAACTTAGAAGCTCAGAAGCTTTGTCCCTTGTTTCTTTGCTTCTTTGAACCTAAAAAAACTTAGAAGCTCAGAACCTTTGTCCCTCTTTTTCTTTGCTCCTTTGAACCTAAAAAAAATTAGATGCTCAGAATCTTTGTCCCTTTGTTTCTTTGCTCCTTTGAACCTAAAAAAGCTTGGAAGCTCAAAACCTTTGTCCCTTTGTTTCTTTGCTCTTTTGAACCTTTGAACCTAAAAAACTTAGAAGCTCAGCACCTCAGAACCTTTAAAGAAAACTTTTTCTCTTTTTGGAAGACGCGCCACAGCCTCAGCAGAACAGCTTGCTTTTACCAAAATAAAATCGGCATCGTTTCCTATTGCAGGCCAGACTCTGGTTCCGGCATCATTAAGCGGTAAAACCTCATCTTTTGTGGCAATGTGTAAGGCACGGCTTAAACTAAACTCGTCTGTCCATCCATAAAGTTGTGCGCATAATTTTGCTTTTTCAAGCATATCACAAGTTCCAAACGGCTGCCAGTGATCGACTATGCTGTCTGTTCCTGTCATGAGTTTGACACCGTATTTTTTTAAAGTTGGAATCGGCATTATGGTCTTCCCGATCGGAATCGTTGAAATTACCCCGATTCCTAAATCCCCCATCTGCTCGGCAATTTTTTCCATATCTTTTGGATCCATTCTTGCCAAAGCAAAACCATGACTAATATAGCTTTTACCCTGTAATTCTTTATTCTCGTCAATTCTTTTTATCATATATTCGATCGCGGCTTTTCCAGATGGAGGCGATTCGTGTAAATGGATATCGATTCCTTTTTTGTTATCGAGCGCAATTTGAAACATTATGTCTAATGACTTTTCCATATTGCCATCGACATTTGTCGGATCAAGGCCTCCAATAAAATCAATTCCCATTTTAGCAGCCTCGCGTAGCAAAGGTTCCGATTGTGAATATAAAATTCCGTGCTGCGGAAAAGCCACAATTTCCCAGCCAAAACTATCTTTATTGTTTTCTAAAGCTGCAAGCAGATGTTCGAGACTTTTTAAGCCGCTGACCGGATCAATATTACATTGGCATCTGGCAAAATAAGTTCCCTTGCTTTGCATCAATTTGATTGCTTCTTCTGCTTTGCGCTGTGAATCGGGTAATAACTGCGGAATTAGTTTCTGCTCCAGTGTGATCATATCTTTTACCGTAAAACCTTTTCTCGGCGCTGCATTCCAAGTACCGCCATAATAGGTTTTATCAATATGAATGTGCATGTCTCTTAATCCTGGAAGCATTAAAAGTCCTTTTGCGTCTATTTTTTTAATTTTCAAATCAGACTTTCCAGAGATTATATTTTTGATTTTTCCGTTAGAAATGTGCAGGCTGTATACATTCGTTTTTGTAGCGACAACTTCATTTTTTTCGTTGTATTCAAATCCGTCTTCCAATCGTACATTGGTTAAAAGGTATTCATCCGAAGTTTTTTCATCTTCCAGATCCGGCAAAATTTGTGAAGCTGCCTTTGCTCCCATTCCAGAAAACAATGCAGCGCCTGTGGCGGCAGCTCCTAACCCTAAAAATTTCTTTCTGCTTATTAAATTTTCTTCCATATCGTAATTTTACATTTCAATACTGCTTCAAATTTATAATGAAGAGATTGTGATGCAAAAATCGTTTACAAACGGAAAACAGAACGGTAATATTACGGAGAAGTATGGTAGAATTTATAACTTTCCTTAAAATCGCCAGGTGTTTTCCCGACGTACTTTTTAAAGACTTTACTGAAATAAGTATTATCATTAAACCCCAGCTGATAGGCAATTTCTTTTATAGATAAGTCAGTACTCGAAAGGAGGCGTTTTGCTTCTAGAATGGTTCGTTCTTTTATAACATCACCCGCGGGCATTTTTAGATAACGCTGTGAAAGAATATTGAGGTAATTGGGAGTAATATTCAATTTATCGGCATAAAAATGCACCGAAGATTCTTCGTTAAAATGACGATCAATAAGAAAATTAAAATTTTTAACGATCTTTTCTGGCTTCGCAGCCGCATCGTGTTGTGGAAACTGAATCTTATAATCTTTCTGCAATAATTTTAAGATGAGATGCAGGTGCAGCAGTGTAATTTCTTTTGCAAGCAGCTCTTTTTCTGGCAGTATCAACTCCAATTCGTGAAGATGCTTTTGGAATTCCTGAAATCTTTTTTCGTCTAAAGTCAGGCAGGACGGAACATTTTGTTCAAAAAATGAAAAAGGACTTAAACCCGAAAATACTGTAACAATTTCTGGCGAAAGCATCAGCTGAAAACCATTTGTCTCCTCATTCAGCAGCCAGTTATGAACTTGATCCGGTCTTACAAAATAAACCTGATTGTCGTGTACGCTGTATTGTGTAAAATCGATATTATGAATTCCAGATCCTTTTTCGACAAAAAAAACGAGAAAAAAATCGTGTTTATGAGGCTGCTCAAATGCATTTCGTCCTTTAACATCATGGCGAAACAAAGTAATACCTAAAGTTTCTTCTCCAAGTATACTGCCAACTGATAAAACAGGAATTGAATCTTTGCTCAAAGAATTTGCTTTTGATTGTTTGTTTCAAAAGTACAAAAAAAGGTTCTCAGGTACTAAGGTTCTAAGCTTCTAAGTTTTTTTTTAGAAGACCAGAAGCTTAGCAACTTAGAACCTTAGTACCTCAGAAACTTATAAGCTTATAAACTTACTTCCCAACCGTCTGCTGCAGGTGCTGTGGATATCTGGAGCCTTCTATTGTAATTTTTGATGCTGCTTCGGTAAGATCTTTTATTTCTTGTATAGAAAGTTCTAAATCAACAGCACCAAGATTTTCCTCCAGACGAGGTAATTTGGTAGTTCCTGGAATAGGCGCAATCCATGGTTTTTGAGCCAAAATCCAAGCCAATGCAATCTGTGCGTTTGTCACTCCTTTTTCTGAGGCTATTTTAGTAATTAAATCTACAATGGTTTGATTGGCTTTTCGTGCTTCTGGGGTGAAACGAGGGAGTGTATTTCTAAAATCGGTGCTGTCAAACTGGGTGTTTTCATCAATTTTTGCCGTTAGAAAACCTCTCCCCAACGGACTGAAAGGCACAAAACCGATTCCGAGTTCTTCTAACGTAGGGAAAATTTCTTCTTCTGGAGTTCTCCACCAAAGAGAATATTCGCTTTGAAGTGCCGTAACCGATTGCACAGCATGAGCGCGGCGAATGCTTTCTGCCCCAGCTTCTGAAAGTCCAAAATGCTTCACTTTTCCTTCCTTAATCAAATCTTTTATAACGCCTGCGACGTCTTCTATAGGCACATTCGGATCAACACGATGCTGATAATACAAATCAATAACATCGGTATTTAATCTTTTTAAAGAGCCTTCAATACTTTTTCTAATCCATTCTGGACGGCTGTCTAATCCTTTTTTAGAATCACCTTCCAAAAAACCGAATTTAGTGGCAATTACGACTTTATCGCGAAAAGGCGCTAAAGCCTCTCCTAAAAGTTCTTCGTTTAAAAATGGTCCGTAACATTCTGCTGTATCAAAAAAAGTAATTCCTTTTTCATACGCCGAACGAAGCAGATTGATCATTTCTTTTTTATCGTGAACGGGTCCGTATCCGAAACTCATTCCCATACAGCCAAGTCCCAATGAAGAGACTTCAAGACCGCTGTTTCCTAGTTTGCGTGTTTTCATTTCAAAGGTGCTAAGACGCTGATACAAAGGTTCTAAGTTATTTCCTTTTATATCTAAGCTTTAATTATATTATTTATTAGTTTCCAAAATACTGGGCTGCTCAGAAAAAGCTTAGCATCTTAGAATCTTATTTTAAAGACGCCATATCAATCACAAATCGATATTTAACATCTCCTTTTAACAATCTTTCGTAGGAGTCATTTACATCATTAATACCAATTACTTCTACATCTGATGTAATGTTGTGGTCTGCACAGAAATCAAGCATTTCCTGAGTTTCTGCAATTCCTCCGATAAGGGAACCTGAGAAACTTCTTCTTCCTAAAATTAAACTGAATGAAGTTACAGGAAGCGGATCCATCGGAGCGCCTACAAGCGTCAATGTTCCGTCTACTTTTAATAAATTCAGGTAAGAATCGATATTATGTTCTGCAGAAACACAGTCTAAAATAAAGTTTAAACTTCTGGCGTGTTGTGCCATTTGTGCTTCATCTGTAGATAAAACTACCTCATCTGCTCCAAGACGTTTTGCATCTTCGGTTTTGGATAAAGAAGTTGTAAAAACCACTACATGAGCTCCCATGGCCTTAGCTATTTTGATTCCCATATGTCCTAGACCGCCGATACCCACGATTCCAACTTTTTGGCCAGGGCCCACTTTCCAGTGTTTTAATGGAGAATATGTTGTAATTCCGGCACACAATAAAGGCGCCACTGCAGCAAGATTTAATTTATCTGAAATGTGCAGTACAAAACTTTCGTCTACTGTAATACTTTGAGAATAACCCCCATACGTTTGTCCGCCTAAATGTTTGTCCGGCGAATTGAAGGTCTGAATATTTCCTTCGTCGCAAAATTGTTCTAAATCGTTTTTACAATGTTCGCATTCTCTGCAAGAATCTACCATACAACCCACTCCAGCTAAATCGCCTACTTTAAAACCTTTTACGTGATCGCCTACTTTTGTAATACGCCCTACGATTTCGTGTCCTGGAACAATTGGGTAAATCGTGCCGTGCCATTCGTTTCTGGCTGTATGTAAGTCTGAATGGCAGATACCGCAATACAAAATTTCGATTTCTACATCGTGTGCCAATACTTCTCTACGGTTGATATCTAGTGTTTTTAATGGTGCTTCGGCAGCTTCTGTACCAAAGGCTTTAATGCTTTTTGTTTCCATTTTTTATAGTTTGTTGTTTTTTTGTTTCAGGTTTCAGGTTTTTTGTTTCAGGTTTTACTTGATTACCTTTAGCAGATTAGCATAGATTTTCCTGTTGAAAACCAATTTAGACAATACCAAATTGATTATCAATTATTTACTCTTTTATAAAGTTAACAAAAACTTTGTATCTTTGAGACTTGGCGGTAAAAAATCTAGCTTAACAAATCAGAATCTTAGCGGCTAAAAGAAAAATACTCTTCGTCAGTTACGCTTTCCAGCCAGACTCCATAGCCTTTGTCAATTTCTGTTGCGATTGTAATGTGCGAGTACGGACTTTTTGGAGTTGCTCCGTACCAGTGTTCTACCCCTGGAAGGATTGTTAAAACCTGTCCTTTTTCAATTAGGTTTATTGTACCGCCTCTTTCCTGATAATAGCCTACGCCTTCTGTTACAATAATCAATTGCAGACTGGCATTACTGTGCCAGTTGGATCTTGCACCAGGCTCAAAAGAGACGTCTTTAATAATGGTATTTGCAGGATGAATTTCGCTGGTTTGCTTTTTATATGACACTTCACCTGTCATATAAGTACTTGGAACTTTACCTTCTTCTGTTACGGCTGTGAATCGTGTCGACATAATTTGTTTGTTTTAGGTTAATAATTTATTTTGTTTCAGTAAAATAATCAATGCGTCGAATCTCTTTAAGAATGAGATTTTGATTCTAATTAATACTTTAAAATTTATTTATTTTGTGCTATCAAAAATTTAAAACTAAACTGCAAAGCTGGAAGTTGCTTTCGTGAAGTATTATTTAGCTGTTTAAAAAACTGATAAAAAGATTCGTTGTTATTTCAGGGCAAATGTAGCACAATACAATAATCCTGAAATAACAATTATCAAACAAAAAATTATGAAATTCAAACAATTTACATTCGAAGCGATTTCGGAACCGTTCCAGTAAGTCTTTTGAAGTAGTTGTTAAAGTAACTCGGATATTCAAATCCAAGTGAATAACCAATATCCGAAATACTCCAATCGGTATGGTGCAATAATGCTTTTGCTTCACTGATAATTCTTTCTGTGATATGAGCGGTTGTCGGCTTTCCTGTTATTTCTTTTACCGAACGATTTAAATGATTCACATGTACAGAAAGACTCTGTGCATAATCTTGCGGTGTTTTTAATACCAAAGGCTGATCTTTTGTTTCGATAGGAAATTGTCTCTCGAGAAGTTCTAAAAATAAAGAGGTAATTCTGGAAGAAGCATTTTTGTGTTTAAAGAAGTTATCTGTCGGCTGCATTTTCATCGATTCATGAATGATGAGATTGATGTAACTGCGCATTAAATCATCTTTAAAAACATAATCGGTTTCGTATTCTTGGATCATTTTTTGAAACAGCGAATCTATAAAAACCTTTTGATCAGCGGTTAATGAAAAAATTGGAGTTCCGCCTATTTTAAACAATGGGGATTCGTGAAGCGTTTCAGAACGGTCTTTAGTTCTCAAAAACTCTTCTGTAAAAACACAAGCATAGCCTTCATAATCTTCAGAAATGGTTTCCCAAGAATAAGGGATAATCGGATTACCAAAAAACAGAATTGTTCCATCGGTTTCAATACCACGGTCGGCATATTGTATAATGCTTTTGCTGGTGTTGATACAGATTTTGTAAAAATCTCTGCGGCTGTATACGGGTATTTTACTTAGATCTCCATTTATCTGATACACTTTAAAGCCCTTGAACTTTAAATCTGAAGTAAAATCGCAATTCTGAGTTTCTGTTTGATTATTCATTTCGCAAAGTTATGAAAATCAAACAATAATTTATTGTTGTTTTTTTGTTTCAGGTTTGAAGTTTCAGGTTTCAGGTTTGAAGTTTCAAGTTTCAAGTTTTGGGATTTAACCGCAAAGTGCGCAAAGGTTTTTTATTTTGTTAAAGTTAAATAGGGTCGCAAAGTCGCTAAGACGCAAAGTTTTTCTGCTTTTTTTGTCATTTCGGCGAAGGAGAAATGACAAACTAGAACTTTAAAAACTACTTCACAACAATTACCGCATTCTTTACTCCTTTCGCGGAAGCGGTTACAACAACTTCTTTTGCATTATCATCCTTTTGAATAATAATCTGCGCATAACCATTAAAAAGTTTTCGTTTCCACGATTCGGCTGGTGTAATTACCTGAATGATTCCAGGATCTGTGTTCATGACATCCCAATCTTTTACTTTCTGAAGAGGTGTTGCAATGATATAAATGGAATTATCTCCCTGCTTTAAAATTTTAGCCTCTAAAATATATTTCTGAGCATCTTCTGAACTTGGATTTACTTTATTTCCATTAATATAAACTTCGGTTGTGACTCCTATTTTTTTATAAAAGAAATTCACTTGATTTTGATCTGAAACCGATTTTAATTGAAAATTTCCTTTGTAAATATAAGAAGGTGCTTGTTTTTTATAATCACGGTCTTTAAAAGCTGTAATCCATTCGTTTTCATTGTAATTTAATTGTAAAGAAAGATCGGCTGTTTTTCCTTTTTGCTCTTGTAAATTGGTAATCGAAACCAATTCTAAATCATCAATAAACTGATCATTTTCTAAAGAAGTCGGATTTCCGTTTCCAACACCTAGAATTTTACCGCCTTTTATGTCAAATGTAATTTCATTGTCTGCTGTCGGAACATGAAGTCCTTTTTTATCGGTAACTTCCACGGTAATAACACTTACTTTTGAATTGGGCTGATTTTCTTTATCCAAAGATAATTTTATGCTTTCAGGATTTCCAGTTGTTTTTTTCGTCTCTACTAAAACTTTTTTACCGTTTTTAAAACCAATTGCTTCCAAGGTTCCAGCCTCGTATTTTACTTTCCATTCTAAATGTCCGTTTTGCTCCATTTTCTTTTTACCCAAACTTTTTTTGTTTAGAAAAAGTTCTACTTCCTCACAATTAGAATACGCCCAGACCTCTATTTCTTTGCCTTCCATTCCACTCCAGTTCCAATGCGGCAGCAAGTGTAAAACGGGTTCTTTTCCCCACCAGGATTTCAGGTAAAAAACATTGTCTTTCGGGAAACCGCATACATCCATCATACCAAAATAGGAAGTTACAGAAGGCCAGCCGTAGGGAGTTGGTTCACCGCGGTAATCAAAACCTGTCCAGATAAACATTCCAGCCAAATAAGGTCTTTCGGCGTAGAATTTCCAGCCTTCTTCAATGCTGTAAAAACTTGGGCGCGGTTTTTTATCATAAGCACTTTGATAGTGTTTGGCATCATCTGTAAAATAAATGCCTCTGGTTGCAAAAGTCGAACCTTCTTCTGTACCCATTCCAGGCTGGTTTTTAAACTGATTTCTGTGCGCATCGATATCGCCGTTTCCGAGATAATTATATCCCATAATTTCTACTACAGACGAAATCCCGCTTTTAAATCCGCTGCTGATTCCTACTGTAACAGGTCTTGTATTGTCTATGCTTTTCGCAAATTTCTGCATCACATTCGTAATTCTTTCTCCTGTAATACCGCCTTCAATCTGCCATTCTTCATTACCCACAGACCAGCAGAAAATACTCGGATGATTGCGGTCACGTTCGATCATCTGCTGTAAATCGTTCAAATGATATTTGTTAATTCCCATTAAACGGGTTTCGTCAATAACCAGCATTCCGAGTTTATCGCAGGCATCCAGCAATTCTGGCGTTGGCGGATGATGCGAACAGCGGTAAGCGTTGGATCCCATTTCTTTGAGTTTTTGAATTCTGTAATACTGCAATTCATCTGGCAATGCGGTTCCAATTCCGGCGTGATCCTGATGATTGTTGGTTCCTTTTAATTTTACCGGTTTTCCATTAAGGAAAAAACCATTTTCGGCATTGAACTCAATTGTTCTAATTCCGAAAAAAGTTTCATAACGGTCAATTACTTTACCATCTTGTTGTATTTGAGTGACCAAACGATATAAATTCGGCGAATCAAGATCCCATAAAAGCGGTTTTTTGACATATAATTTGGAACTGTAATTTGATTTTTGATAAAACTCCGGAGCCAAAACATTTTCAGATCCAAAAGCAACCTGTTTATTATCAGCATCAAAAATAGTTTGGATAATTGCTATAGCTCCTTTAAAATCTCCTTTATTCTCGATCGTGACCACAGCCGTGACATCGGCGTCATTGTTTTTCAGTTCAGAAGTAACGTAAGTCCCATTTGTCTGAACATGAATCGGATTTGTTTTCTGCAGATAAACATGTCTGTAAATTCCCGCGCCTTCATAAAACCAGCCTTCTTCCATCGAAGCGTCTACACGAACGACGATTGTATTTTCTCCACCATAATTTACATAAGCTGTAACATCATATTCGACCCCATTATAGCCGCTTTCGTGCGTTCCTAAATAAAATCCGTTAAAAAATACTTTTGAATTTCTAAAAATACCATCAAACTTTAGTGAAATAATGCGTCCAAGATCTTCATTATCAATCGTTATTTTTTTTCGGTACCAGCCAATGCTTTTTTCCGTATAGTTTTTTCCTGCAGCTTTAAATCCGTGGCTGAAACTTGCGCTTTCGCTAAAAGGCTGTTCGACTGCCCAATCGTGCGGCAAATCTAATTTTCGCCAAGCACGGTCGTCAAAATCTTTTGCTGCAGGTCCGTCTCCAAAACCTGTTTTGGTTAAATAAGAAAAATAACCTTCGGCATGACCGAAATCTTTTTTAGTATCATATAAATGCCCGAATGAAAACCGCCAGTCTTTATCAATTGAAATCAGTTCTCGGTTTGATTTATTTTGGGCTCCAGCCGTAATACAAATTAAAAAGAGAATGCAAAAGAATAATTTCTTAAATGTGGTTTTCATAGCGTGTGGTTGTTAGTAAAATCAAAGAATGCTAAAATTAGAGTTTTTGCATTTGCTACAGTAATAGTATTTTATCAAAATGTGATAATCCCTTTAAAATAATACTTTTAAAATGGTTTTCTAAATTTAGAATGAATCTAACGACATAACATTCTAAAATAATTTTCTTTTGACGTAATTTTATACTTAAATTCTAAAAAGCAATTACCTTATGAGTACTATTATGAACGAAAATAGACTCCAAAGTACTTTTAAAACCCTTGATCATAAGATAAATAAACTTAATGATCAGAAAATTTATGCTTTTTTTGAATCTTTAGGATTATTAGAAAGAACAGATGTTCCGAAAGACTTTTTGAACTGGGAAAACATACTTATTGTTGTTCCGAATCGACATGTGTCTCACGAACTGAAATACTATAAATACACGATTTCAAGGATTTCGTTTTTAACGAATCCGTATGCAGATCAAATTCATATTTATGATCTTAAAGATTGGAAAAATGCATCGGGAAACAAAACTCAGTTTCAGATTAGAGAAATGTTGAAAACAAGTTTTGGGGGTGTTAAAAAAGTTACGAGGGAGTCTTAAATTTAGAAAAATCCAAAAGAAAAAAATCCAAAATCCAATTGAAACTATGGTTTTCAATTGGATTTTTTTTTTGCCAAGAAGCATTAAAACGTGATGATTATATCAATTGCCCTCTACTTTAACTGAGGGCAATTGATATAGAGATCGCTATTTATTTTGATTTTAAAACGGAATAAAGAATCTCGAATTTCTCCTTTGACTATTTCATTCGCTGTAACTCTGTCACGCCGCCAATTGCTGCCATGGCTTCAAAAACTTCATCTTGATTTTCCTTATCTGTCCAGCCTTTTGCAGCCAGCTCTTTTCTTACTTCATTTTCAGATTTTCCTTTTACAATGTGGTAAAAAGAAAAATCAATGACCTCAACTGGAATTTTTTCAATTTGATAAGCCATTACAATCGAAGAAACTCTTGCCACCGCAATATAATAAGTTAAAACCAATTGAACTACCCAGCTTAATACCAGCCCAATCCATCCGGTATTTATTTTTTTGATAAATAATCCTTCTGAAAATATAATTTGAAGAAATTCATAAAAACTTAGACCACTTATATCATTTTCATTTAAGACAATTAAATATTGAAAATACTGATTCGAGCTGTAAACTATAAAAACCATTGCTATTATGACGTACTGAATTTTCTTTAAGTCTACAAAATTGGCAATCTGAATTAAAAATTTTAATGAATAGGCAATCGCTAATCCTGCCAATACCTCAAAAACTCCAATAATGTAAATCACATGTATCGAAACTTCTGCAACTATAAGCCCCAGCAGCAAAGCAATAAGGGCACCGCCTAAAACCAAAATTGGAAATTGTTTCTTTTTAACTAAAGTCGGCGCAGGCAGATGTTCCGGAATACTATAATCGTCCCAATTATTTTTCTTTTCAATCTCAGCTTCTAATTCGTTTAAAGCCTCTTTATCAAACTCTTTTTCAGTTTCTTTAAACGCATAAATAAATAATTTTACTCTTTTAGAATTGCGGCCTATATCCCAAATTTCGTTTCCTAAAGATTCGCTTTTTACCTCTACATTTCCATGATCAAAAGTAATCGTTATGGCTTCTGTCCATTTATCAATACCAAAACTAGTTTCATTTCTTTTTGCTTCTATAGAATTTTCGTTTTTATATGTCAAATGCCAGCCCAATTTTAAAACTGCCTTTTCTGCAAGCGCAATAAAAAGTGTTTTACTCAAAGAAGTACGAAACTGTTCTTTGTATTTTGGCATTCCGAAACTATGTTTTTTTTGAATTGTTTTTTCGTAACTTTTAAACTGTTCTTCCATTATCTATTAGTTGGTTTTTATTGGGCTTTTATTTTGACTCCAGCAACGATTTTATCTTATCCTCTAGAGCTTTTCCGTGAATATTTTTTGCCACAATAATTCCGTTTTTATCTACTAAAAAGTTTAACGGAACAGATTGCAGCAAATAAGCTCCTACAACCGGTGACTGCCAGTATTTTAAGTCACTTACATTGATCCAAGGTAATTTTCCTTTTGCTATTGCAGCGGTCCAAAGCGCTTTTTTAGTATCCATAGAAACGCTGTAAATCGATAATTTGTCAGGATAAGCATTGTGAAGTTTTAGTAATAAAGGCTGTTCTTTTATGCAGGGTCCGCACCAAGAAGCCCAAAAGTCAACCAAAACCAATGATCCTCTTAAAGACGACAACACTTGATTTTCTCCTTTTGTATCCGGAAGATCAATTTCTGGTGCGATATCGCCAATGTCTGTTCCTACAACTTGTGCGTTGGTTAGTAATAAATTGAAGAATGTGAAGGTTAATACTAGGTAGATTTTTTTCATAGTTTGATTACGTTTATTTGTTTGGGGATCATTTTTTTCTATCTCGCAAAGCCGCAAAAGCGCAAAGTTTTTTTTTCTTAACCCTATAAGTAATAGAAGTTCATTTTAGACCTGCTTACATTATTTTCTATTACTTATATGGTTTAATTCCCTCTGTGTCTCTGCGCCTTCGCAAGATTAAATTTAAAAACAAATATAAATTTTTCTTTAGTTAAATCTCTGTGCGATTAAAACTTTCTCCTGCTCCAATCATAAAATTATCACAAAAGCATATCGGGAAATTGGTATATCGGGAAAAGTCGATATATTTGCGGCATGGAAACGATAGAAATTTTTAAAGCATTATCTAATAAATCGAGATTGCAAATGCTGGAATGGCTAAAAGAACCCGAAATTAATTTTCCGGATCAATTGCAGCATGCCGGATTTGAGCATGGTGTCTGCGTTGGGCAGATTCAGGCAAAGGCTGGTTTAACACAATCTACAGTATCCGAATACCTGTCTATTTTACAGCGCGCGGGCTTTATCGAAGCCAAACGTGTTGGACAATGGACTTATTATAAACGCAACGAAGGTGCCTTTGAAGCACTCAGTAACTTAATTCAATCTAATTTGTAAATTACTATGAGTACAAACAACCTGTTTTCTCCATTTAACTTAAAGACGTTAAATCTGAAAAACCGAATCGTAATGGCGCCAATGACGCGCTCATTTTCTCCAAACGGAAATCCAACGGATACAGTAGCCGCTTACTACCAAAAAAGAGCTGCAGGCGAAGTTGGTTTAATATTATCTGAAGGAACTGTTATCGACAGACCTTCATCATCAAACGATGCTAATGTACCTCATTTTTATGGCGATGAAGCTTTAAAAGGATGGCAAAAAGTAATAAATGAAGTTCATGCCGCGGGCGGCCAAATGGGACCGCAGATCTGGCATATGGGAATTATGGACAACCATCATTCGGGATGGGTGCCGCCAGTTCCGTTTGAAGGACCGTCTGGATTAAACCGTCCTGATTTTAGAAATGGGGTTTCGATGACCGAAAAAGATATTGAAGATACTATCCTTGCTTTTGGTAAAGCCGCAGCCGATGCTAAAAGATTAGGTTTTGATACTATCGAAATTCACGGGGCACACGGTTATTTAATTGACCAATTCTTTAATCCTCAAACCAATTTGCGTGAAGATATTTACGGAGGAAAAACTTTGCCGGAACGCAATCGTTTTGCAATAGAAGTAATAAAAGAAATTAGAAAACAAGTAGGGAATGATTTTGCAGTTATAATGCGTTTTTCTCAATTTAAACCTTCTGATTATAATTATAAACTGGCTAAAAATCCTGCAGAATTAGAGGCTTGGCTTACTCCTCTTGTTGATGCTGGTGTTGACATTATACACGCTTCGCAGCGCCGTTTTTGGGAACCAGAATTTGAAGGTTCTGATCTGAACTTTGCAGGATGGGCAAAAAAAGTTACGGGAGCGCCTACAATTACCGTGGGTTCTGTTGGTTTGTCCGGCGATTTCTTTGGTGCTTTTGCCGGAGAGAGCTCTGAGCCAACTTCTCTTGAAGAATTAAACAGACGTTTTGACAGAGGCGATTTTGATTTAGTTGCTGTGGGAAGACCTCTTTTATCTGATCCGAATTGGGTGGCTAAAATCAAAGCTGGAAAAACGGATCAATTAAAAGGTTTTAGTAAAGAAGCTTTAGCAGAATTGGTTTTAGAATAAGACCAAAACATTTCGTACGTATTATTTTTATCCATTGCATACAATAAATTAATTAAAATTTTATCTTTGCAGTCTTATGAAATTCTTGAACAGCATATTACGCCTTCCATTTTTCAGCACTTATTATCACAAAGTAATATTTGCTCGGATTGGCTATGCTTATAATTCAACGTATTTACTTTCGTAAAATAACAGATAAAAATTATATAACCTTAAAGCCCGGGCATTTTGTCCGGGCTTTTTTTATTTAAACAAAATGGAAACAATTCAAAGATTAAAAGAAAATGTCGAAATCTTTCTTCCTGAAAATGGTTTGGAAGAAAAACTAAATCAGGCAGCAAAAGAAAACAGAAAATTAGTAATCAAACTGGGTTTTGATCCCACGGCGCCAGACTTACATTTGGGACACGCTGTGGTATTGAAAAAACTGAAAGAGTTTCAGGATTTAGGACATCAAATTGTAATTGTCGTGGGAAGTTTTACAGCAAGAATCGGAGATCCGACGGGAAAAAACAAAAGCCGAAAACCATTAAGTGCTGAAGAAGTGCAGCATAATGCGGCAACGTACATTTCGCAGTTATCCAAAATTATTGATGTAGAAAAAGCTAAAATAGTTTTCAACTCTGAATGGCTGGATGCGCTTTCTTTTTCTGAAGTAATTCAGATTATGTCGAATGTTACTGTTGCGCAGCTAATGCATCGTAATGATTTTAATAAGCGTTTTACAGAGAATTCACCAATAGGGATGCATGAGCTGGCTTACCCAATTTTGCAGGGTTTTGATTCGGTTAAAATCAATGCAGATATCGAAATGGGCGGTACAGACCAATTGTTTAACTGCACAATGGGAAGGCAGTTACAGGAAAATTTTAAAATGTCTCCACAGATTGTAATGTGCATGCCATTGCTGAAAGGTCTGGACGGCAAAGAAAAGATGAGTAAATCTTTAAATAATACGATTGGTCTTATAGATGAACCTAACGAAATGTTTGGTAAAACAATGTCGATTCCTGATAGTCTGATTTTGGAGTTTTTAGAATTGGCAGCTTCTTTTTCTTTAGATGAAAAACAAAATCTAAAAGAACGATTAGAACAGAATGAAAACCCAATGAATATTAAGAAACTCATTGCAAAAAATATCATTACACAATACCATTCTATTGAAAAAGCAACAGAAGCAGAAGCTTTTTTTGTAAATCAATTTCAGAGTAAAAATGCGGCATCAAAATCTTTTTTACCCGTTTTAATCAGTTCATTAGAGGTAAAAACTGATACCATCACTTTGATTGAATTGTGTACGCAGATCAAAAAAGAAATCAGCAAATCGGCTAACCGCAGATTGATCGAAAGCGGCGCAGTTCAAATCAACATGATAAAAATTGCAGATCCAAATGAAGCAGTTGAAATTAAAGCCAATACTAAAATCAAAATTGGAAAAAGAGATTTTTACGAATTGCAGTAATGCATTAAAAAAGGGATGAAAAATACTTTCATCCTTTTTGCTGTTTAAAAATCGTCGTCGTCATCGTTATCATCATCGTCGCCAAACTCTAAAAATTCGTTGAGATTAAACGGAATATCTTCGTCTGGATCTTTGTCGTGGGCATTTACTCCCGGCGGATTAAACAATCCCCAGCTGTCTTTAATGTAATTCCATTGATCAAATCCTGCCACCCAATCTACAAACAAGAGACGAAATTCTTCAATGGTATTGCGCAGTAGCTCGATATAATCTTTGTCGCGAATTCCCTCTGCAAAACGAAGGCTTCCGGCTTGTACGTATAATTCTCTTGCTGCCTTTCGGATTATGGCTGCGTTTTCCATTCTAAGATCATACAAATCACCGCCTTCTGCGCCAGCAATTTTAACTGGGATCAACATAGCATTTTCTGCCATGAATTTTACAACGGTTTCTTGTAAAAACTCATCTTCTAACGGAACAATCTGTATAAGTCCTTGTGTAAGCTGAAAAATTTGTTCTGCCTTTTGATAAATAGGCATATTATGGATTTCTTCTAATGGAGACATTTTGTAATATTTTAAAACAATATAAATTTAAATTAAAAAAGGGATGAAATACAGAAATTTCATCCCTTTTAACAATTTGCAACTAACAAAAATTACAAACTCTAAAAAAAATTATAAAGCCGACGCTGGTTTTTGCTTTTGAAATTTATTCTGAAGCCAATTGCGTACAGGTTCATCATACAATTTTAAACATAAATATGCCAAAACAATACTGGCAAATAAAACTCCCAGTCCTGTTTTGTAACCGTCAGCCAAAGAAACTTTATTATCGACAACCCAGGCAGTATACCAATAAATAAGCGGGTAATGTGTGATGTAAATTGGGTAAGAAATATCTCCAAAAAGCTTACATACTTTTAATGAAAACGCATTTTTGATTTCGCCTCCGGCTCCGATCGCAACAATTAAAGGAAAAACTAAAATAATGGCAAAAGATTCGTAAAGACCATTCATCCATAAGCTGTTTTCGTCTCCAATTCTCGGAATGGCTAAAACAATCGTAATCAACAAACTGCAAATCCAAAATGCGCCTTTGATGTGAATTAATTTTCCTAAGCGAGACAATAATACTCCCGCAAAAAACGGATACAAAAGACGTGTAAAACCAACGTTCATTTGTTCCAGATTTAAAGACCACCCTCCTATTACATCTCCTTTTGGGCCAAAAACTGTATAATTAATTAATAATCCTGCAAAGATTAAAACAAAGACTGTCATGACTTTATTAGAGAATCTTCTAAAAAGCACTGCATAAAGTATATTGGCAATATATTCGAAGAAAAGCGACCAAGCCGGGCCATTTAGCGGATGCATTTCGCCCCAGCCTCTAATTTCTAACGAAGGCGGAATCGGTAATAATGTAAAACCCACAATCATCGTGAGAATAACTTTCCAAACCGGCATTCCTGCAATCATCGGAAACAAAATGTCTGAAGCCTGAAGATAATAAAATATCGCTCCGATAATCATTCCCATGATTACCATAGGCTGTAAACGTATTAATCTTCGCTTGTAAAAATCCCATTGTCCCATTCTGCCCCAGCGGTCGTCGTAGGCATAAGCCACGACAAAACCAGACAAAAGAAAAAAGAAATCAACCGCAAGATATCCGTGGTTAATGATTTGCACAAAGCGGTTCCCGCCGCCGTGGGCTTCAAAAATATGAAAAGCGACCACTAAAATAGCAGCAACGCCGCGAAGACCATCGAGAATTTCGTAATGTTTTTTGGGTTTAATGTCTGATGCTATCGAACTCATAATATTTTTGATTATAAAAAGTTAGTTTTTTCTGGTTAAGATATTTTAAACGTAAAGTTTTTTCGCAAAGATCGCAAAGCTTTCAGTAAAAACCATATTATTTACGAATCTAATTCGCTAATTATTTAATTATCTAATTTACTACTTGCTATTGATGATTTTTAAGCCATTCTGATCTTCTTTGATCTGGTAAATGTTTTACCGTGAAGTTTTCAAATTTAGCTTCAAAACCTTTTCCGTCTGGCGAAGCGGCCATTAACCCAACCATTACAGGCGCATTGTCTTGCAAGGGGGCATTTCTGGTCATGATGTAGTTTTTATCATCAAAAGAATAAAATACTTCGACCGCATCTAATCTTCTTACGACTTTAATCCAGATAAAAGGCGGTGCTTTTTCTAGAGTTGTGACACTCCAATCGCTTTTATCGTGTGTTACTACGGTACTGATATTAAATTTTCCGTCTACAAATTCAACTCCTGTTTTAATATAGTTTTTCTCGTCAATGCGGATCATTAATCCCATTTGGTCAAAACGAGCGATGTAATTTCCGGTCAATTTTACTTTTGCTTCAAATTCGCCTCCATAATTGGCATAGTAAAATGGCGCATCATCTACTGTAAAACCATAGTGCGAAATACGCCAGTAATCACTATTGGCGGTAACATTCATTATTAAAGCATTGTTTTTGATTTCCCATTTTTCAGGTTCATTAAACCACTGCATTTTATTGAGGCTCTGCGCCGAAGTATTTTGTGCTAAAAAAAGCATCATAATACCAAGTAGAATTCTTTTCATAAGATTTATATTTTATAATATTTTTTTTTGAAACAACTTTTAGCTGTATTTTTCACCATTAAGAGATTAAGTCAATTTAGCTTAAAAATAAAGCCGCAACTTTTACCATTGCAGCTTTACCAACCAACCAAGTTTAGAAATAATAAAAACTATTTAAGTGAAAAATTCACTTTAGATTTTATATCTGCTGCCGAAGCTCCTATTAAAGCTTCAAAATCTCCAGGTTCTGCAACCCAGTCGTGTTTTTTATCGTCGAAGAAACTTAAAGCAGTTTTGTCGATTGTAATGCTTACTGTTTTTTCTTCTCCCGCTTTTAGCGAAACTTTCTCAAATCCTTTTAATTCTTTAATCGGACGAGGTAAAGAAGATTTTAAATCTGTAATATACAATTGCACAACTTCTGATCCTTCTCTGCTTCCTGTATTTTTAACGCTTACCGAAAAAGTGATTTTGTCTCCAGCGTTCATTTGTTTTTTATCAGCGGTTACTTTTCCGTAAGCAAAGGTGGTGTAGCTTAATCCGTGACCAAAAGAAAATAGTGGTTTGATTTTTTGTTTGTCTGTCCAGCGGTATCCGACAAAAATTCCTTCGTTATATTTTACCTCATCGCCGCCTGGGAATTCGCCTAAAGCGTGCGCCCCATTATCTGCTAACTTAACAGGGAAAGTGAATGATAATTTCCCAGAAGGATTTACATCTCCCACCAAAACATTTGCTAAAGCATTTCCCGCTTCTGTTCCTAAAAACCATCCTTGTACAATTCCCGGAACTTCTTTGATCCAAGGCATTGCTACTGCATTTCCAGAAATATTTACAAAAACGATGTTTTTATTTACTTTAGCCAATTCGCTTATTAATTTGTCCTGACCATAAGGCAATTCTAAATGTTTACGATCGTGTCCTTCATCATCCTGATTTTCACTCTTGTTCAAACCTCCAATAAAAAGAACGATATCCGCATCTTTAGCAATTTTTAAAGCTTCTGCAGTTAGTGCTGCCTGAGGACGTTTTTCTTCTAAACTTACTTTGGCAACAACTCCGTTATAATTACTTGTCGGATCTCCAACATAACCTCTTGCGTATACAATTTCAGCTTGATTTCCGATTCTTTTCTTTAAACCTTCAAGCGGTGTAATTTCATATCTTGCTTTAAGCGAAGAACTTCCGCCGCCAACGGTCATCATTTTAATGGCATTTTCTCCAATTACGGCAATCTTTTTAGTCTTAGAAAGATTAATTGGCAGAATATTGTTGGTGTTTTGAAGTAACACAATTCCTTCTTCAGCAATTTTACGGCCCGCGTCTGCGTGTTCTTGTGTGCCAAAAGATCCAAAAGGTCTGTTTCTGTCCATAGTAGTCAAAAAAGACAAACGCAGAATACGTCTCACTTTTTCGTCCAATTCTTTTGTTCCTACTTCGCCTCTTTTAATCATGGCTTCGTAAGGTTTTGCTAAATAGTAGTTATCGTAAGCATTGCTGGTCCCCCAAGAAAGTCCGTTGGTCCAAGAACCAAACTCCATATCCAAACCATTGTGGATCGCTTGTTTGGTATCATTTACGCCTCCCCAATCCGAAACTACAACTCCTTTAAAGCCCCATTCACCGCGAAGGATATCGTTTAATAAATATTCGTTGTGGCAGCATTGCTGTCCTTTATATTTGTTGTAAGATCCCATAATTGACCAGACATCACCTTCTTGAACTGCCGCTTTAAAAGCCGGAAGATAAATCTCGTATAATGCACGATCATCTACAATCACGTTTACTGAGTTACGATTGGTTTCCTGATTATTTAAGGCAAAGTGTTTTACGCAGGCAGCAACACCATTGGACTGAACACCTTTAATATAAGGAACCACCATTTTTGAAGCCAAAAAAGGGTCTTCTCCCATATATTCAAAGTTACGTCCGTTAAGCGGACTTCTGTAAATATTGACTCCCGGTCCTAATAATACGTTTTTGTTACGGTAACGTGCTTCTTCTCCAATAGATTTACCATATAAAGAAGCCAATTCTTTGTTCCATGTTGAAGAAAGTGCTGTAAGAGCCGGAAATGCAATACAAGAATCGTTTGTCCATCCTGCCTGATCCCATTCGTCCCATTTTACTTCAGTACGAATTCCGTGAGGCCCATCGGTCATCCAGTTTTCTGGAATCCCAAGACGTTTTACACCTGGAGAACTAAATTTAGACTGCGCATGGATCATGGCAATTTTCTCTTCGGTCGTCATTCGCGAAAGCGCATCTTCTACTCTTTCACTAATCGGCTTTTTATCATCTAGATAAACTGGAACTTTGTTTTGAGCTCCTGCGCCCAACGAAGTCAGTAAAAGTAAAACAACAATTGTTTTAACGTTTTTAAACATAACAGTATTTATTAAGCATTATAATTTACCAAAAAAGTACTAGTGGTCAAAAGTACCTTTAATCATAATGTAAAACTAAAACGTTATAGTACACGTTAGAATTTTAAACGTAAAAAAGTAGTAGTTTAAAAAATTAAAAAACTGACAATCAATTATTTAATTAAAAAATAAATTCAAAAAAAGTAGTAGTTTTGAAATAAATATTTAGATTTTCAATGCCAATGAACCGATTTTCATGACCATTTCTTCGAAATCATTTCGCGAAACAGCCGCTTTATTTCGAGCTCTTGTTCTGTAGTTGTAAATCGTACTTAAAGAATAACGAAGAAAAGCCGCAATTTTGACACTATCGGTAATACCGAGGCGGATGAGGGCAAAAATTCGAAGCTCTGTATTTAAGAGTTCGTTTTGTTTTAATACAATTTGTTCTTCGGGAATTAATAATGCATTAAAGTCTTTCACGAAAGTGGGATACAAATTGAGAAAGATAATATCAAAATTCTTGTACAATTCTTCCAGCTCGTTGTCGACTAAAGTTGTTGATTTTAATATTTTATAGATTTCGTCAAATTGTTTTGCCGTAGCTTTTTTGTTCAGAATGATTCGATAATTTTCGAGTTTATTGATGTAAGCCGAACAAAGGCTGAAAAAATGCGCAATATATTCTTCTTTTACATGATTGGACTCTGATAATTGTGAGTTCTTATCTTGCAGCTGTTTATTGGTTTCGGTAATGTCTTTATTTAATTCAGCAAGTTTTTGAGTGGTTTCATAAAGCTCGGATCGAATTCTTGAAACTTTTTTCATCTGAATGTAAACGTAAATCACGGCCACAATTAAAAATAAAGAAAGCAGACTGATACAGAGTAAATAAATCTGTAATTCGCTTTTTCGCTGTGCCTCTCGTTCCAAATAAACCGTATTGATAATAGAATATACTTCTGACATTAAAAGGGTTCGAAACTGAACATTGCAATACAAGGCGTCTTCAATTGCCGACTGCGTAAGTTTGTAGGCCATATCTACATCACCGATTTCATAAAAAACCAATGCCAGCTCTTGCAGCGAAGCATTGTCTTTATTGGCATTTTTCAGGTCTGATGTTGCAGAAAGAGCATAGTATTTTTTTCGCAGTTCCAGATTATTAGTGGCTTCATAAATTTTCCCCAGCAGATAGGTAATCATCGCATACTGCGGATTATCTTCGGGAGTAACTTCTAATAAATCCTGTAACTGTTTCTGTGTGTTATTAAATTTTTTATGGAAAATATCCTGCTGAATGCTGTTTATCTTATAGTCCAGCGATTTAGGATTGAGAATCGTAAGCAGTGAATCTCTGTATTTTATAATCTGACGACGGTATTCTTCGTTAAAACTATTTGCAGCATAATGTTCAAAAAATTCGCGATACGCTATATAATAATTTGGCAATAAATCTGAAGCCAGATCTTGTTTGCGAATGCTTTTTAACAATGCTTCTGATTCGCGGTATTTTCCTGAGGAAGAATAAAGCGTAACCAACTGTAATTGTGCTAAATTAAAGAGTTTTGTATTTTGAAGTTCTTCTCCTAGCTTAAGATTCTTTTTTACGTAATGAATAGCCGAATCAGAATTGAATTTCTGATATTCTAAATATAATGTTTTATTGTAGTTGTATTCCTGTTCCTTAGTCCAATTTTCGGATTTGATCTTTTTAAAATTTAAAATCCGTTCTTCTTTGAGTTTGACGTAATGCTGTTTGTTTTTTAAGGCTTCATTCAATTCTTTAAAAATATCACCTGTACTTTCTGAAGCATAAAGCGGAAAGTTTAGAAGAACAATAAAAAGAAACAAAACTGGATTTTTCAACTGATAAAAAAATAAGAGTTACAAATATAATATAAAGTGTAAACAGAAAAATGAATTATTTGCACCATACAAATTAATTGCAAACAAAGAATGTTTTTTAATTTTGTTTACCATAAATGCTAACCAAAAAACTAAACCAATGCCAAATTTTATTATTGACTGCTCTGAAAAAGTATTACAATTAAAAGCTGCAGCTGAAATAATGCAGGAAGTTTTTGATGCTGCCTTATCGACAGGTCTTTTTACTGCTCCTGAGATAAAAGTTCGTATTCATCCTTTTTCTTATTATAACAACGGAAACACTTTAAATGATTTTATTCACGTTTTTGGATATATAATGGAAGGCAGAAATGATGAACAAAAGAATAATTTATCAAAAGCTGTTGTAAGTAAATTAAAAATCATTCTTCCTGAAGTTTCTTCAATTTCCATGAATATAGAAGATTTTCAAAAAGTCGGTTACTTCAATAGTAAAATGATTTAATTTAATTGAATTTGATATAAATAACTTTATTACATCATTAAATTCCTCGAGATGAGAAAACTATGCGTTAAGTTCATTAAAAGAAAAAACTTTGTCAATGTTTAAAAACTTTGACAAAGTCCCTCAAATTACTTAAATCACTTATATGGTTTAAAAATTACACTGCAATCGGTGCCGCTAAACAGCTTTCTGGAATATCAAATGCATTGACCAAAGCCACTGCATCTGGACGAATGTCCCAGCAAAGCTGATTGACCATTTTACGCACTGCTTTGGTTTTTACAGCTTCCATATAACCGTCTTCCAAATACCAGGCTTTGTTTTTTTCGATCTGCGAAAGCGCGTAAAGCTGGCTTAATTTCGTTAAAATAGCTTTAGAATTTTCTTCCTCCACTGCTTTTACCGCGATTTGAAATTGTTCTAAAACGATTCTTTCCAAATACGCCTCAGCCACATCGATCATCTGGTGCTGTACCACATTGAAGGCATCGTAAGGTTCTAACCCTCCGTCTATTAATTTTTTGATACGTCTGGCTGCAGAGGCTAAAATTGTTTTTTCTCTATGTACAAATGCCTGAAGATGAAATTCTGCATCCAGTAAATGCTCGTCATCCGTTTTTCTGGTTGCAATCGGATTCTTTTCTGAGATGGCCGTTTTTGCATTTTCGTATACGTAATTAATGATCCCAAGCGATCCCATTTCTCCAAACGATTTTCTAAATTCTGCCAGACGGTTTTTGGCTACTAGCTGCATTAAAACCGTATTATCACCTTCAAACGTGGTGTAAATTTCGGTATCGTTTTTTAAAGCATCTATTCTGTTTTCAGACAAATATCCTTTTCCGCCGCAAGCTTCACGGCATTCCTGCAAAATATCTCTCGTGCTCCATGTCGAATACGATTTTAAACCTGCTGCCAAAGCTTCTATTTCCTGCATTTCGGCTTCGGTTCTGTTTAAAAATCGATTGGTTAAATATTGTAAAGCAAAATGAACGGCATAAGTTTTTGCTAAATGCGGTAATAATCTTCTCTGATGTATTCTGTAATTTAAAATCGGAACTTCTGAGCCGCCTTCTGGTCCAAATTGTCTTCTTTGATCGCTGTAGCGAATGGCAATTGTAAGTCCAGATTTTGCTGCTGCCAATGCCGAACGCGGAATCCCGATTCGCCCGCCGACCAACGTTCCTAACATGGTGAAAAATCTACGATTATCACTCGGAATCGGGCTTTCGAATTCTCCTTTTTCATTTACAGAAGCAAAACGATCGAGCATATTATCTTTCGGAATTACAACATTGTCAAAACTAATTGTTCCGTTATCAACGCCGTTTAATCCCATTTTGTGGCCGCAGTCGCCGATCGTGATGCCTTTTTCGACAATTCCTTCTGAATTTCGTAAAGGAACCACAAATGCATTTACACCATAATCGTGTCCGTCAATAATTAATTTAGCAAAAACGGTTGCAGCCTGACCATGAACTGCCGCATTTCCGATATATTCTTTCTGCGCGTTTTTATATGGTGTATGAATGGTAAACGTCTGATCGTTATGATTGTAAGTTGCTGTAGTTTCGAGACCTTTTACATTAGATCCGTGATGGGTTTCGGTCATGGCAAAACATCCTGGAAGTTTTAATGAACCAATATCCTTTAAATATTTAGCATAATGCTTTTCGGTTCCTAATGACTGTACGCTCATTCCCCAAAGCCCAAACTGAACGCCGAATTTGATTACTAAACTCAAATCGTGGTAACTTAATGTTTCCATAATCGCAAAATAATCGGCTATGTTTTCACCGCCGCCGTATTGCTTTGGGTATGCCATGTTTCCGAGATTTTCGTCAGCCAGGATTTTACACCATTTGTAAACGGTCTGTCTGAAAACATTAATATCGGTAGACGTTTCGTAAGCAAATTCAGGTCGTGAAATAACCTCTTTTACTTTTTTGATTATTGCCGCTTCTTTTCCATCTAAAAGTTCTGTAATTTTCTGAATGTCAAAACTGGCATTGGTTTCTAAATTTGTAGTAAATGAACCTGCTTTGGTTTTAAAGTTCTGCAATGCTTCTTCGCCTAAAATCCCTAAATCGTTTTCTAATTTAATAAAATCGGATTCTATTGGGGTTAAGTCTAATTCGTTTTCTGAAAGTGCTTTTGCAATATCAAAAATCGATTTTATTGAAGAAGTATCCTGAATGCTTTTTTCGATATCCGATTTCCATTGCGCGAGTTCATTTCGCGAAGGCGGATTCGAAATGTCTACTTTAGAGAGCAGGTATTCTTTGTCTTCAGCAGATAAAACAGTAAGCGAATTAATAAAATCCTGTAAGGTTGAAAATTCTTTTTGTGTCAGTAAATCATCTGACCATACTAAATAAAATAAGGGAGTAAAGGCTTGAAGTTTGGTATTTTTCATATAATAGTATTCAGTTTGTTTTATATTCTGCCGCAGATTTAATTGCGTTGAGCTTAGCCGCGAATTCACGAATTATTAAAAAATTAAATTAAAAAAATCGTGAATTCGCGGCTAAAAAAAATCTTTATAATCCGTGGCTTTATTCATTTAATGCATAAAAAAAGCAGGAATGAAAAATAATCATTCCTGCTTAAATATCCTGTTAAGATTCTGGTAATTTTACATTTTAAACCAATAAAAAACGCTAGAATTACCGCTGTGAATGTCTGGATATTGCGGTTATTTTTTGCTTAATTGCAAAAAGATGATGTGAATTAAAAAACAATACGGCCAAAAAGATTATGCCGTAAGCTGTAATTTGTAATGGCGTTATTCTTTCTTTGAAAACAAAGGCCGCTAATCCAAAAGCAATCATGGGATTAATATTCAGCAGCATTCCTACTGTTGAGGAATTGATTCCAGAAAGTGCGTACAGGTTCAAGAAAAGCGGTATTATGGTAAATACGATTGCAATTGTTTCTATAAAGAAATAAAACTTAAATTCGGTTGGAACAGATCCGCCGTAAGCTGGATAAAACGGCAGTAAAAACAATGCTGCAACTGTAATATGAAAAGTTAAAACAATAAATTTATCAAAACCCTTATTGGCACGCTGACTTACTAAGTATGCCGCATACGTAAGCCCGATAACGATACTAAAAAACATATCCATGATATCGCTGTACGAAAGTAATAAACAACCCGAAATACTTAATCCAACAGAAAGCCACTGTGTTTTTAATAATTTCTCGCTGAGTATAAAATAAGCCAGAAGTGTGGTCAGAATGGGGCAAACGAGATAAGCCAGAGATGCCGCTTTTACACTTACATGATTTACTACATAAATAAATGTAAACCAATTGGCCATCAAAAAGACGCTGCCGCCGACATTCAGCAGGATCGATTTTCTTTTTTCTGATTTTGATAAAGCTTTGAATATTTCAATTGTTTCTTTTATTTGTTTTCTTTTGAATAAAAAAGCAATCAAAAGCATCAAAATTCCGCAGCTGAAAACACGAAAAAATAAAATATCTAACGATGCATAATCATGGATTGGCTTTAAAACCAAACTGAAAAGCCCCCATGTAATAAAGGCTGCAATTGCTGCTATGTAATACTTTGTTGTTTTCACAAAAATTGTTTTTTGAATTTATTTCTTTTGATGAAGCAAATTTCTAAAAAATAAAACAGCAATACAGATACAGTTTTTGTAAATTGCACCATAACAGTTTCTTTTTTTAGTATGAAAAATTCCAGCTATTTGTATTTACAGTTTGCAGACCGAATCGAAAAACAGATCAAATCGGGCGTGTTAAACGTGGGGGATAAACTGCCTTCTATACGCGAAGTTTGTGCCGAAACGGGTTACAGCATGAGCACGGTAAGCAAAGCGTATTACGAAGTAGAGAGCCGTTCGCTGATCGAATCCAGACCGCAATCGGGTTATTATGTAAGTAATATTTCGTCTAGAATAATTACTGAACCTTCGTCTAGTAAACCAGCCTTGAGCCTGCAAAACATTGAAAGTGAAGATTTAATAGATTTGGTATACGGTGACATGAAAAAAGAAGTCACCATGCTTTCACTGGGTTTTCCGTCAAATGAACTGCTTCCAATTGCGAAATTAAACAAAGGAATGGTTCAGGCCATGAGATCACTGCCCAACAGCGGTACGAGTTATGAGGATATTCAGGGAAATCCGAATCTGAGAAAGGAGATTGCGCGCTGGTCTTTTAGCTGGGGCGGTTCACTTACAGAAGAAGATATTATTACAACACCAGGCTGTATCAGTGCTATTTCTGACTGTTTAATGACTTTGACCAAACCAGGAGATACTATAATTACGGAAAGCCCTGTTTATTTTGGGGTTTTGCAATTGGCAAAATCACTCGGGTTGTATGTAATGGAACTTCCGACAAACATGACTACCGGAATTGAATTGGAAGCTTTGAAAAAAGTACTCGCTGCAAAAAAGATAAAAGCTTGTGTTTTAATGAGCAACTTCAGTAATCCTTCGGGAAGTTCAATGCCGGTTGAACATAAAAAAGAGGCTGTCCGATTAATGGAATTTTATAATGTTCCGCTAATTGAAGATGATATACACGGCGATTTGTATTTTGGTTCCAGCCGTCCGACAAACTGCAAAACGTATGATGAAAGCGGTATTGTGCTTTGCTGCAGTTCTGTTTCTAAAACGCTGGCTCCGGGATATCGTGTGGGCTGGGTGTCGCCGGGAAAATTTAAAAAAGAAATCCTAAGGACCAAATTGTACCATACGATCTCCTCGCCTACGATTACGCATGAGGTAGTGGGTGATTTTTTGAAAAATGGCCGTTACGAAAACCATCTTCGTAAAATTCGTCAGATTCTAAATCGTAACTGTACTAATTATATCAATACGGTTCTGGAATCTTTTCCATCGGGCACAAAAGTAAGCCAGCCGCAGGGCGGTTTTTTTCTATGGGTGGAATTAGATAAAAAAATTGATACGACTGCATTTTATCACTTGGCTCTGAAACATAATATCAGCATTGCGCCGGGGAGAATTTTTTCTTTCCAAAATCAATTTTCGAATTGCATGCGGCTGAGTTTTGGTCTTCCATGGTCGAATGAATTGAGAGCTTCTATTCAGATTTTGGGCAAACTGGCAGAGAAACAGTTGTAACATTTCTTGTTTTAATTGCTATGATGTTGTTATTTTTTTAGGAGCTAATCCCGCTCCCGAAAAACTTTATTAAGCAAATTATAGTTGAAATGACATATTGTGTCGAGTTTCTTGCGAAGATTGTTCGACTTCGCTCAGATAACAGAACCTTCTTACTTTACAAAACAAAAAAAGCCGGACAGCACAATGGAATACTGCCCGGCTAACAATAAAGAAACCAAAATTAAATTCTTATAATACGTAATACGCCTCTTTTTCTGTTTTTTGAGGCTCTTCTTTTACTTCAAACTCTTTTAGGATATCAAATTCGCTTTGATATTCGTTGAGCATTTGTTTAATATTTTTTTCGATTGTATTGGCAATCGTTGTTACTGGCGTATCTGTAGGTCTGTTTTCGAAAGGATCCTGCAAATGAATTGCCATTCTCTCGATCAAAAAGAATGCGGCGGCAATGGCCGTAATTAACGGAATAGCAAACCAGCTCAATACACTTGTTAATCCAAACGGAAGCAGTAAAATAAATAAACATAAGGTAAGACGAATGTACATACTGTATGTTGTTGGAAAAATGGTGTTTTTGATTCGCTCGCATTTCCCCATTTCATCGCACAATCGTGATAAAGTATTGTCTATTTCTACCTGCTGATACATGTTGATGCGCTTATCATTTTTGGCATTTCTAAGATCTCTCGCGTGGAGCATCAAAATTGCATTGGGCACGTTTTGATGATTTTTTATAAAGCGCAATTCTTCATCGCTTACCAAACCTTTTAAAGGTTTTATGGCGTCTCTATTTCTAAGCGATTGTCCTAAACTATAACACCAGGCAATTTGTCTTTTAGCAAAATTTTCTTTGAATTCGCTGGCTTCCACAGAAAAATCTGGATCTTCATAAAACGTCAGTACTTGACGGATTAAAGTTCTCGAATCGTTTACAATAGCTCCCCAGACGATTCTGGCTTCCCACCATCTGTCATAAGCCTGATTGGATTTAAAAGCCAGCAAAAGCGATATAATGGTTCCGATCATGGTCGGAATTGCAATCGGTATGTCTACAGGAAGAGTGACAAAATAATGATGAAAAATTTCAAAAACTATTGTGTACGCCATCACAAGGGCAATTTCTACTTTAATTTTCCCGAGAACGTACTTCATTGGTATTCTTTTCTTTAATAACATATTATCGGTTTTAAATTAAATTCTTACTTCTCTGAAAACAAAAAATGGATTAGACCATTTCTTCATATAATGAAAGCACCGGAAGTCCGAGTTTTTCATTTATATTTTCTTTTTTACTTTTTTTGAATTTGATTTTCTCGCCTTTACGGGTTTCTACCAGCATATCAATGTTGTGTTTTGAAATGGCTTCTGATAAAAATGGCGCTGCGTTTTCGTAATTATCATCAAAATTAGAAGTCTGGCTTACAATCTCGAATGAAAAATTGTCGTTTAAAAACTGCTGCACGTCTTTTACATGAATATTCGTGCTGGCATTTTCAATATAAAGTGCTTTTGTAAAAACGTCTTTATTAACCTCAGTGCTCAGGTGCAGAATCGGGCACTTTTGATTGCCTGCTAATTGCACTAAGTATTGATGGATTTTTTTGGTTTCCTGTTTATAGGAATGCGTCAGGATAACCAATTTTACAGAAAAGGCTTCTATAAGACGTTTTAAGAGCGGTGCAGAAAGTCCGTACTGGTTGTGTACTTTTAATTTACAATTGGGCGTATGCTCTATAATGTATCTGCAGGTTTCGAGAACTTCTTCTTGACTTTTGGTAAGTCCTGTTCTCATTTCTCGTAAAAAACTAGAAGATGAAAAAGTATCTGGTGCTTCTGAAACTAGAACTAAAATAATTTCTGAATCAGCGCTTTTTGCCTGATTAACCGCAGATTTTACCGCACAAATCGTATCATCTTTTAAAGTCGTAGGTATTAGGAAATTTTTCATATGTATAACTGTTTCGTTTATACATACAAAATAAGTACTGCTGTCTTAGAGACTTATTAATCTAAAATTAGAATTTCCTAAGATTAAACATTAGATTTTTTAATGTTCGATTTTTTAAAGATAATTGTTACTATGGTTCCTTTATTCTGCTCCGACTGTACTTGCATTTCGCCATCGTGCATTCTTATAATTTTAGACGCGAGAGGCAGTCCTAAACCATAACCGATGTATTTTGTTGCAATTTTACCTCTAAAGAAAGGTTCATACAAATGCGGAATATCTTCTGGTGGAATTCCGATTCCGATATCATTAATCGCAATTTTGATCATTTCGTTATTGGCAGAAAGTGTCACAAAGACCTCATTGTTATCAGAATATTTTACGCCATTGGTAATGATATTGTTGATCGCCAGTTCTAACAATGGTTTATTGCACGGAAGCAGCAGGAGATTACAATCTTTTGGAGCAATGTTGATTCTGATGCTTACCCTATTATCTGGATAAATTTTATCAAGATCCGATTTTACTTCCAGCAAAAGCTCATCGATTCTCGCAATATCCGAAACTTGTTTTTTGCCGTCGTAGCCCGTTTGGGTCAGCTTTAAAAGACTTTCTGTTAAGTTGCCTAATTTTGAAGCCTGACTGTAAATATTCTGCAAAGATTCTACATATTCTTCTTTCTCACGCTCTTTTAAAAGCATGATTTCAGATTCGGCAATAATGGTGGTAATTGGAGTTTTTAATTCGTGTGAAGCGTTATTGATAAAATTGGCCTGAATCTCAAAAGAGGTTTCCAATCGATCGAGCATATTATTAAAAGTATTGGTCAAATCTGATATTTCGTCAGAATTATGAACCTCGGGAAGTCGGTTATGCAGATTAGAAGCACTGATTCTTTTTACTTCTTTGGTAATACGCGCAACAGGATTAATGACACGTTTGGCCAAAAATCGTCCTAATAAAAAAGCCAGAATAACAAAACCAATACCGCCAAAAACCATGATTTTGACAATATAAACAATGGTATCTTTTCCTTTTCGGTCTCGTGCTCCGACAATTACAATATATTTCTGCTCATTTTCCTGAAAAATCTGTCCTAAATAATATTTATTGTCTTTTTCAAAATAATCTCTTCCGGTACTTAATATATTGGTATAAAATGTATTCGGAAGATTTAGGTTGGTATTGTAATCAAAACTATTCTGACTGTTAATTTTTAATACATATTCTTCTTCCTCGATTAATTCTTCGAGGCCGTTCTTTTTTAGATTTTTATAATATCTGATTTTCTCAGGATCTTTCTGAAAATGAATGGAAGCTACAATTTTTGCCCTGTCGTCCAGGCGTTTTAAAAAGTGGTATCGATTGTTTTCTCTAAATAAGAAAAACACAATAATACACAGCAGCGAAGTGCTAAAGGTAGAAAGGGCAACATAATTAAATGTAATTTTTTTTCTTATATCCATTTTATGGTTTTATAACGTAACCCAACCCTTTCATGGTGTGAATGAGTTTGGTACCAAAAGGCTTATCAATTTTTCTTCTCAAATAGGTTATATAAACATCGACAACATTGGTATTCATATCAAAATTGATGTCCCATACATTGTCTAGAATCTGATCTCGAGAAACGATACGATCTGTATTTTTTGCCAGATAATACAAAAGTTTGAATTCTTTTGCGGTTAAAATAATGTTGGTCCCACCTCTTTTAACCGATTTTGCACGAGCATTAATTTCCAGATCTGCAATTACAATCGTATCAATTTTTTCTGTGTCTTGATTGGATCTTCTATACAAAGCATTTACTCTAGCGTCTAATTCTCCAAATTTAAAGGGTTTTACCAAATAATCATCGGCACCGGAGTTAAGGCCTGTTACAATATTTTCGGAGGTTCCCAGCGCCGTTAAAAGTAAAATAGGCACAAAGTTTTTTGCTGCTCTAAGTCTTCTGCAAATTTCGATTCCGTTAATATCCGGAAGCATTACGTCTAAGATTACAACATCAAAAGTATAATTGTGTATCATCTCCAGAGCAGTCTTCCCGTCCATGGCCACACTCACCTCATTGTTGTTTTCGGCAAAACCTTTTCGCAGTATCGATAATAGATTTGGTTCGTCTTCGACTATAAGTAATTTCATTTTCAGAAGTTTGTATATACAACAAAAATAAGAATTGAATTTAACATAATCAGCACAACTTAAAAAATTATCCGCAATTTGTACAAATAAAAAAAGCAGACCCGTAAGTCTGCTTTAGTTTAAATTATTTTTAAGCCTAAAATTCTTAATTTTTAAAATTAAAACTAACTACTGCGCCTAATCCAAATTGAAATGTACTCACATAATCTTCAAAAGCAACTGGTCCGAAATAGTAAGTCCAATAATAACTTTCTCCAACTGCTGCCGACATGGATTGTAAATAGGCATTAATATTGACAGATACTATCGAAGCAGTTTTGATCTTTACCCCGCCTTTTACATCCCAGGCAAAATATGTACCGCTGCCTCCCTGAGGTGTTTCTACAATACCAACTCCTGCTCCGGCACCTAAATACGGAAGTAAATTGGATCCTGTATCAAAATAATGGGTGAAATCTGCTAAAATAAAATTGAAGGCACCTTTATCGTTTCCCGCATTCATCTGAACTCCTGCTGGATTATAAAAAGGTATTTTGGTGTCTTGTCTTAAATACTTAATCTCAACAGAATTGTTTGTCGCGAAAAAATACTCAAATCCTGCTCCGTACTGAAAACCATCTTCAATTGTTGCACGATAACCTTCATAATCCAGCTCATCTGAAAAATTATAACCACCATACAAATTAAGCGAAAAAGACCTTGCGTCCTGAGCCTGCATTCCTATCACCGACAGAAACGCGGCTAATAATAAACCGTACTGTTTCATAAATTATGTGTTTGAAAGTTAAATGGTAGTCAAATTTAAGTTTTTTCTTCTAAATTTTCAACTTTTAAAAATACAAATTTTACATAATCAATACATTACAATTTTAAAGATTAAAAAGTTTCTCCTGCATTAAGGTAAAAAGCTCTTGAATTATTTCCCCACGCATAATCAAAAATCAAATTGGTTTTGGTGGCTTTATCAATCAAAAGACGAAGTCCTAAACCTGCGGCGGGCTGTACCGATTTAAAAAGGGAAACATTATTATCTGAATTGCTGGCGGTAACAAAATTGGTAAAGACGGTGCCGCTCAACAACTGATTGCAGGTAATTGGAAAACGGAATTCTGTAGAAAGATAAAGCAGTCCATTTCCGCGAAACAGGCCTTGTGTATAGCCTTCTCCGCTCCTGCTGCGCTGATCCCAGCCAATTGCGGGCAGATTTAGATACGGAACTTTTCCTCTGGTTACAAACTGCCCATAAGTCCAAATCGCTAAAATATAACGCGGATTCTTGTGTGAAACTGGAATAAAATGCCGGTACTCTGCAAACAAAACGTTACTGTAATCCTGATTTTTAAACAAAACAGGATTGAATCTGTAGTTTAAATTAGCATACCAGCCGCGAGAAGCATTTACTTGATTGTCTCGAGAATCATGCACGAGATTAAAACTAAGACCTGTTAAATAATATTCTAAATTATCAAAACCGTGTTTCTGGCTGTAATTATAATGGTAGGTATAAATGCCGTTTTCAACATCTAATTGTTTGTCTTTTATATTCGCATACCAATCTATATTGACACCTCCTCCAATATAAAAATTCTCTTTAAACTCAAAAGAAACGGTTTGATGAAATTTAAAATAATCATAATCCATTTCTTGAGCAAGAGAGTCAATACTAAAACCTTTTTCCTGATCACGCTTTCGGGGGAGTATATCAGTTCCTAGTCCGTAATTGGGCTGTGAAAAAAGATACATTCTGTAGTCACCGCTAAGAAAAATTTTATTATTCTTTAATAAAATATTATTCTTGATATTCACCAGCCATTGGTCTTTTACGGTATAAGTGATTCCTACGTTAGCAATAGAATATTTGGCTTTTTCTTCTTTTCCCTTAAAAGTATACTGCGCCACAGCACCAAAAAAGAATCCTGTTGCCGGCTGGGAACCTATTGCGGGAATTACTAAAAAGAAATTGTTTTTGGTTGGTTTAACCTTTAACAAATCTTCTTTTTTCTTGAAGATTTCTAAAATGGTCTGGGGAGGACAGATTTCTTGATTGGATGTTTCGTCCTGGGCTGTAATTTTGAATGAAATGAAAAATAATAATCCTAAGATTATATGCTTTTTTAAAAGGAGATTATTTTTTAAAAGAGTAATCATCAACAAAAGTTTATAATTAGAAAATGGCAGTCCTTACGTAAATATAACTCTTATTTTCAATATCTTACATTTTAAAAACAAAAAAAAACCGTCATTCAGCATGACGGTTTGTTATTATAATATTTATACAAGATTTATTTTGTGATAAATTTTGGATGGATCAGATTGTTTAAGGAATAGATTTCATCCCATTTTTCTTGTGTGATTAACTTTCTTTCTGCAACCGTAATTTGGTGTACACTTTTGCCCGTTTTTAAAGCTTCTCCGGCAATACTTGCGCTTTCTTCATAACCTAAAATCGGATTCAACTGCGTAACAATTCCAATACTGTTCATAACCAAATTGTAACAGTGGTCAACATTTGCCGTAATTCCGACAATACATTTATCGATTAAAGTCTGAATGGCATTTGATAGATAATCTAATGACGTAAACATTGCAAATGCGATAACAGGTTCCATCACATTCAATTGTAATTGCCCTGCTTCTGCTGCCATTGTTACCGTTAAATCCTGACCGATAACATAAAAACAAGTCTGGTTGACCACTTCTGGAATTACGGGATTTACTTTTCCGGGCATAATAGACGATCCTGGCTGACGTGCTGGAAGATTGATTTCATTAAAACCAGTTCTTGGCCCAGAGCTTAATAATCTTAAATCGTTACAGATCTTAGAAATTTTTACTGCCGAACGTTTTAATGTTCCCATAATCTGTACATAAGCCCCTGTATCTACAGTTGCCTCAATTAAATCGGGAGAAAGCGTTAACGGAATTCCGACTTCTTTTGCCAAATAAGCAACACAAATTTCAGGATATCCTTCTGGCGCATTGACTTTTGTACCGATCGCCGTTGCTCCCATATTGATTTCTAACAATAATTCCTGAGCATTTTTTAATCGCTGAATGTCCTCGCCAATTGTAGTGGCATACGCTTTAAATTCTTGTCCTAAAGTCATCGGAACAGCATCTTGCAGCTGCGTTCTTCCCATTTTTAAAACTTCTTTAAACTCTTCCCCTTTTTTAGCAAAAGCGATTTCTAGACCAGCCAGCGTTTTAATAAAACTTTCCATTTTTAGAAACAAAGCAATTCTAAAAGCCGAAGGATAAGCATCATTGGTAGACTGCGAACAGTTTACATGATTATTAGGATGCAGAAATTGATATTCTCCTTTTTTATGTCCTAAATATTCTAAACCAATATTGGCAATAACTTCATTAGCATTCATATTTACAGAAGTTCCCGCTCCGCCTTGAATTAAATCGCTCACAAATTCCTGATCAAATTTTCCAGCAATTATCTGATCGCTCCCGTAGCAGATTGCCTCTGTTAGTTTTGAATCTAAAGCACCGCAGTCTTTATTCGCCAGAGCCGCTGCTTTTTTGACGTATCCTAAAGCCTTAATAAACAGAGGTTCTTTTGAAATTGGAATTCCTGTGATATTAAAGTTTTCTACTGCTCTAAAAGTTTGGATACCGTAATACAAATGATTGGGAATTTCTAATTCTCCTAAAAAATCATGCTCTTTTCTTGTTGCTTCCATATTAAAAAATCAATCTATTTTAACGTAAAAAATAAGTGTAAAGCTACAGTATTTTCTGTATTAAAAAAGGAATTCAAATTAAAATGATTTGCTATTTAGGAAGATTATTTTATTCTAAAGTAGTACCTTTTCGCTCTCAAAATAATGATTGAATTGCGTTGAAAAAAGAAAGCGAATATTTTCTTGATAAAGAGTATAATAGTATTATTTACAGCAAAGACGACCTTAATTTTAAGGACTTCGAATGCTGTGTTTTTAATAATTGTAATTTTTCTGCCTGCACTTTTCTCGCAGTCACTTTTATTGACTGCATTTTTAACGACTGTATTTTTAACGAAACCAAAATTAATTACGTTGCTTTTAGAAGCGTAACTTTTTATCGCTGCGAAATCAAAGAAGTCAATTTTGCGATGTGCGACAAATTGATTTTTGAAGTTCACTTTTACGATTGCACTTTAGACTTTTCTAAATTTTATACTTTAAAACTCAAAGGAACTACTTTTAACAGCTGCAGTCTCATCGCCGTAGACTTTATGGCAGCAGATTTGACGGATGTTCTTTTTGACAATTGCGATTTGTATCGTGCAGAATTTTCTAAAGCCGTTGCCAACAAAGCTAATTTTAGAACGAGCTTCAATTATACCATTGATCCATCAAAAACTAAATTGAAGAAAGCTGTTTTTTCTTTGAAGGAAGTAAAAGGTTTACTGTTTACGCATGATGTGATTGTGACGTAGCAGATAAAACAGATTGCAATCGCAAAGACTTGGATTTAAACCGATTTTAAAAATTTCAATTGCCTCCAGCTTTAGCTGGAGGTGTTTCAAATAAACTAGAAGGGCTTTTAGCCAAATGTAAGTTTTGGCTAAAGCCCTTTTTGTATTTTTAATTATATCCCACAGCTAAAGCTGTAGGCAATTGATATATTGAATTAGCCAGAGTTTAAAATCCGTGTAAATCCGTGTCTTTGCGATAGCAAATCCGTTTTATCCGCGTTCAAAATCTGGCAGTTTTTCAAAAAATCACATTTGCTTTCCCATCACATAATCCTCCATTAAATATCCATTTCCAATTTCAATATCAACAGTTTCTTTGATTTCAAAGCCAAGTTTTTTATAGAAATTTAAAGCGGTATTAAAACGGTTTACATTTAATAGAAGTTCTTTTGAATTATTCTCTGAAGCCATTTTTGCAATTTCTTCAAAAACAATTTTGCCATAACCTTTTCCTTGTGTTTCTGGCAAAAGATAAATTTTGTGGATTTTGGTTACCGCTTCGTTTTTGTAGTGATGTTCAATTCCGATAAAACCTATTATCGAATCAGCATCTGAAATTAAATAGAATAACTGCTCTTTATGCTGAATTTGTTTTGAAAGTGCTTCTGTAGAATAAATCAGATCTAACATATAGTCTAATTGTGCCACAGTTAAAATTTCGCCATACGTAATTGGCCATGTTATTTTTGCAATCTCTTGAATTTTAGCAATATCTTCAATCGATGCTTCAGTAATTGTAATCATATTATTTGGTAAAAACTTGATTTTCTTGTTCGCTTACGCGGATGAAAGTCGTTCTTTTTGTTAATTCTTTTAATCTTGAAGCCCCGACATAGGTGCAAGTGCTTCTTATTCCGCCCAAAATATCTAAAACCGTATAAATTACATCTCCTTTAAACGGGACCTGAACTGTTTTCCCCTCGCTTGCGCGATATTCTGCAACACCGCCCGCATGTTTATCCATGGCGGTTTTAGAACTCATTCCGTAAAATTGTTTGAATTTTTCGCCTTTAATTTCGATCAGCTCACCGCCACTTTCGGTATGGCCCGCGAGCATGCCGCCTAACATCACAAAATCGGCTCCAGCGCCAAAAGCTTTGGCAACATCGCCTGGAGTTGTGCATCCGCCATCACTTATGATGTGGCCGCCCAAACCGTGAGCCGCATCGGCACATTCTATAATAGCCGACAATTGCGGATAACCAACACCTGTTTTTACACGCGTCGTGCATACAGAGCCAGGTCCGATTCCGACTTTTACAATGTCTGCACCAGCTAAAAGCAATTCTTCGGTCATTTCACCCGTTACCACATTTCCGGCAATAATTATTTTGTCTGGATATTGTTTTCTAGTTTGTTTTAAAAACTGAACAAAGTGCTCCGAATAACCATTTGCTACATCAATACAAATAAATTTCAGTAACGGATTTGCAGTAATAATTTTTCCAATTTTCTCAAAATCTTCCTTTCCTGTTCCTGTGCTTACAGCTATATAATCGTAAAAACTTGATGATGCATTTTTTAGAAAACTATTCCACTCTTCTAAAGTATAATGTTTGTGAATGGCAGTAAATAGCTTTTCTTCTGCCAGTACTTTAGCAGTTTTAAATGTTCCGACTGTGTCCATATTCGCGGCCATAATCGGGATTCCTGTCCAATTTGCAGTACTGTGCAGAAATTTAAAATTTTGTTCTAATGAAACTTCTGACCTGCTTTTAAGCGTTGATCTTTTTGGTCTAAACATCACATCTTTAAACCCTAATTTTAAATCCATTTCTATTCTCATTGTACAAGATTTTGGTTACTTCCAAATGTAAGAATTTTAGATTTTAGATTACTGATTTTAGATTGTTAAAACTTTGAAGTTAATTTTCGAACGCGGATGATACTGATTCGCTAAAGCGAAAACGCTGATAAAAAACGGATTTTTTATCTCAGTGATAAAAGTGTTTTAATTGCTGCGCGTTTCGACTTCGCTCCACGTGACCAACGTAAAAACTGCAGCCCAGACTCAAAACTGAAACTGACCACTAAAAAAAATGACCACTGCAAACTAATACTAAAACTGAACACTCAAAAAACCTGACCACTGCAAACTAATACTCAAAACTGACCACTAAAAAAACTGACCACTGCAAACTGATACTAAAAAACTATCCGTGAATCGTTTCTCCTTTTCCGTAATTGGTAATGATCGATTCTTCAAATGCCAGCCATTCTCTCCAGCGTTTTTCTACATCAATTCCAGTTCCGTATTTTCTAGCGTAGGTGATGAAAGTCGTATAATGTCCTGCTTCACTTTCCATTAATTCTCTGTAGAAAACAGCTAGTTCTTCGTCTTGAATATTTTCAGACAACACTTTAAAACGTTCGCAGCTTCTGGCTTCGATCATGGCAGAGAAAAGCAATCTTTCTACCAGACCAGAAACCCTGCTTCCGTCGCCGCTTTTTTTCATGTATTGATACAATTCGTTTACGTAATCATCTTTACGCTCGCGTCCTAATTTTAAGCCGCGCTTGATGATAATGTTGTGAACCTGCTCAAAATGATCGATTTCTTCTTTGGCAAGAGCCAATAAATCTTTTACTAAGTCCTGATGCTCAGAATTATTGGTAATAATTGTAATGGCATTTGTTGCCGCTTTTTGCTCGCACCAAGCGTGATCTGTTAAGATTTCTTCTATATTTTTCTCAACTATATTTACCCATCTTGGGTCGGTTGGCAATTGTAATCTTAGTACGCCCATAGTTTTTGTTTTGTTTCAGGTTTTAAGTGTCAAGTTTCAGGTTTCAGGTTTCAGGTTTCAGGTTTCAGGTTTCAGGTTTCAGGTTTTCTTTTCTAAACGAAAAAAGTTTAAAGTCTTACACTGTTTTTTGAACAGTCCAAAACTTTAAACTTGAAACTTTAAACTTGAAACTATTTTTTAGTAAGCAAAAATCGGTCTTTCGCTCATCATTTCGTTTACTTCGTTTGCCACTTCTTCGATAAGATCTTCGTTTGTATGATCAGAAAGAACTTTATCGATTAAAGCTACGATAGTTTCCATATCCGCTTCAACTAATCCACGAGTTGTGATTGCAGCTGTTCCGACACGAATTCCAGACGTGATAAATGGTGATTTATCGTCAAACGGAACCATATTTTTATTTACTGTGATTTCTGCTTTTACTAATGCATTTTCAGCTTCTTTACCCGAAATATTTTTATTTCTTAAGTCAATAAGCATCATGTGGTTATCTGTTCCGCCAGAAATAATTTTGTAACCTCTTTTTACGAAGGCATCTGCCATTGCGTTTGCATTTTTCTGCAATTGCATTGCATATGTAAAGAATTCATCTTTAAGTGCTTCTCCAAAAGCAACGGCTTTAGCTGCAATAATGTGCATTAAAGGCCCGCCTTGATTTCCAGGGAAAACAGCTAAATCTAACAATGAAGACATCATTCTGATTTCACCTTTTGGAGTTGTTAATCCTTGTGGATTTGGGAAATCTTTCCCCATTAAGATCAAACCTCCTCTTGGTCCTCTTAATGTTTTGTGAGTTGTTGTAGAAACGATATGACAGTGAGGAATTGGGTCATTCATTAATCCTTTTGCGATAAGACCCGCTGGGTGCGAAATATCTGCAAATAAGATTGCTCCAACGCTGTCAGCAATTTGTCTGAAACGAGCAAAATCCATATCACGAGAATAAGCAGAAGCTCCAGCGATGATTAATTTTGGTTGCTCTTTTGTAGCAATTTCTTGAATTTTATCATAATCTAAACGACCAGTTTCTGCGTCTACACCATAAAAAACAGGGCGGTATAAACGTCCTGAAAAGTTTACAGGAGAACCGTGAGTCAAGTGACCTCCGTGAGATAAGTCAAAACCTAAAATAGTATCACCAGGATTCAAACAAGCATGGTAAACAGAAGTGTTTGCCTGCGAACCTGAGTGCGGCTGTACGTTTGCATATTCAGCACCAAATAATTCTTTAGCTCTGTCAATAGCAATCTGCTCGATAACATCAACAACTTCACAGCCGCCATAGTATCTTTTACCAGGATAACCTTCAGCATATTTATTAGTTAAAACAGACCCTGCTGCTGCCATTACTTCATCACTTACAAAATTCTCAGAAGCAATAAGTTCTAGTCCGTGAATTTGTCTTTCTTTTTCCTCTTGGATAAGATCAAAAATTTGTTCGTCGCGTTGCATTTTTTCGTTTTTCGTTAATTTCCTGCAAAAATACAAAAAAACGTTTGCCATACTGCTAGATTATGATATATTTGACATGTATTTTTTCAACAAATAATTAACACAAGACATGCCGATAACCGCCAACGATACCAAAAGAAAATCATGGTTAGAAGTGCCAGAAAACAGCGACTTCCCTATTCAAAATATTCCTTTCGGTGTATTTCTTACTAAAGAAAATGTCGTTACTGTAGGAACTAGAATTGGCGATTATGCTATAGATTTAGGGGCTTTACAACAATTAAACTATTTTGAAGGAATAGATTTAACCGATGATATGTTTATGCAGGACACGCTGAATGATTTTATTTCTGACGGGAAAAAAACATGGCGTTTGGTCCGAAACCGCATTGCAGAAATTTTTGACGCAGAGAATCCACAACTAAGAGATTCCACAAAACATAGAGATATAGTGATATTTAATATTGACGATATCGAAATGCAGTTACCTGTTTTAATTGGTGACTATACCGACTTTTATTCAAGCAAAGAACACGCAACCAATGTTGGTAAAATGTTCCGCGATCCTGAGAATGCTTTATTGCCAAACTGGTTACACATTCCGGTTGGGTATCATGGAAGAAGTTCTACGATCGTTCCGTCTGGAATTCCGGTTCACCGTCCAATGGGACAAACTTTACCAGTCGGACATGACACTCCTGTTTTTGGCGCATCACGTTTGGTAGATTTCGAATTAGAAACTGCTTTTATTACTACTGATGTAAACGTAATGGGAGAAAATATTCCAACGTATGAAGCAGAAGATTATATTTTCGGAATGGTTTTATTGAATGACTGGAGTGCCCGCGATATTCAGAAATGGGAATATGTGCCGCTTGGACCATTCTTAGCCAAAAACTTTGCAACTTCTATTTCTCCGTGGATTGTGACTATGGATGCTTTAGAACCTTTTAGAACAAAAGGCCCTAAACAAGATCCTACTCCTCTTCCATATCTTCAAATAAAAGGCAAAAAAGCTTTTGATATACATTTAGAAGTTTCTCTTAAACCAGAAGATCAAGAAGAAACGGTTATTTCAAAATCTAATTTCAAATATTTATATTGGTCAATGAGCCAGCAATTAGCACATCATACTTCAAACGGATGTCGTGTTAACTCTGGTGACATGATGGGTTCTGGAACTATTTCCGGCCCGACTCCAGATAGTTTTGGATCAATGCTGGAATTGACTTGGGGCGGAAAAAATCCATTAAAATTAAAAGACGGAAGCGAACGCAAGTTTATTGAAGATAACGATACGGTAATCATTCGTGGTTTCTGTGAAAACAATGAAGTGAGAATTGGTTTTGGGGAAGTTTCGAGCCAATTATTACCTCCTTTTATCCGATAATGAAGAGAAGATAGTCATACATTAATTTTAATGTAATATATATTTAGAAAAAGCTTGTTAGATGATCTAACAAGCTTTTTTATTTTAGTATTATCTCGAATTTTATTTCACGCAGATTTAAAAAAGATTTAAGCAGATATCGTAGATTATTTAAACATAAAATCAAAAAAAATCTGCTTAAATCTGTAAAATCTGCGTGAAAGAAAATCTTGGTATTTTTGCGAGGTACAATTGATAAAGTTAAACTTTGCGGGGCTTCGACTCCGCTCAGACTGACAAAAAAAAGAAAGAACTATTTCTAACGAGCTTTTTTATTTTAGTATTATCTCAAATTTTATTTCACGCAGATTTAAAAAAGATTTAAGCAGATATCGTAGATTATTTAAACATAAAATCAAAAAAAATCTGCTTAAATCTGTAAAATCTGTGTGAAAGAAAATCTTGGTATTTTTGCGAGGTACAATTGATAAAGTTAAACTTTGCGGGGCTTCGACTCCGCTCAGACTGACAAAAAAAAAGAAAGAACTATTCCTAACGAGCTTTTTTATTTTAGTATTATCTCAAATTTTATTTCACGCAGATTTAAAAAAGATTTAAGCAGATATCGCAGATTATTTAAACATAAAATCAAAAAAAATCTGCGTGAAAGAAAATCTTGATATTTTTGCGAGGTACAATTGATAAAGTTAAACTTTGCGGGGCTTCCACTACGCTCAGCCTGACAAAAAAAAAGAAAGAACTATTTCTAACGAGCTTTTTTATTTTAGTATTATCTCAAATTTATTTCACGCAGATTTAAAAAAGGTTTAAGCAGATATCGCAGATTATTTAAACATAAAATCAAAAAAAATCTGCTTAAAACTGTAAAATCTGCGTGAAAGAAAATCTCAGTATTTTTTGCGTGGTACAATTGATAATGTTAAACTTTTCGGGGCTTCGACTCCGCTCAGACTGACAAAAAAAAAAGAAAGAACTATTTCTAACGAGCTTTTTTATTTTAGTATTATCTCAAATTTTATTTCACGCAGATTTAAAAAAGATTTAAGCAGATATCGCAGATTATTTAAACATAAAATCAAAAAAAATCTGCTTAAATCTGTAAAATCTGCGTGAAAGAAATCTTGGTATTTTTCCGAGGTACAATTGATAAAGTTAAACTTTGCGGGGCTTCGACTCCGCTCAGACTGACAAAAAAAAAAGAAAGAACTATTTCTAACGAGCTTTTTATTTTAGTATTATCTCAAGTTTTATTTCACGCAGATTTAAAAAAGATTTAAGCAGATATCGCAGATTATTTAAACATAAAATCAAAAAAAATCTGCTTAAATCTGTAAAATCTGCGTGAAAGAAAATCTCAGTATTTTTGCGTGGTACAATTGATAAAGTTAAACTTTGCGGGGCTTCGACTCCGCTCAGCCCGACAAAAAATAAGAAAAAATAAGAAAGAACTATTTCTAACGAGCTTTTTTACTCCAAAACCAGCTTCACCCAAACCAAACGATGATCTGAGCTTGACTCGCGTTTTTCTACCAATTCTGCCATTGGCTCACCTTTGGCCGGCCAGAACACACCGCTGTTAACAACCTTAAAACCAAATTTGGAAGGCAGTACATAATCGGCGCGCATTCTCCAAAATGCAGTATGATTAATTCCAAAAGGATTTTCAGGACTGTATGCAGCACCACCTTTACTGGCAGGTGTAAAGTCGCTATTGACTTTCGGATGGTCTAGTAATGATTTTATACCCTCCCTGATAGCGCTCCCTTCGACTGGCGAAGCGTTCTGATCACCTACTATAACAAATTGAGAATTGGCAGGCAGACCTCCGCTTCCCCCTTTATCATCATAAATATATGAAGCAGCATTGTCCGAAATATAATCTCTCCAGAATCGGATTTCATCATGATTTCTTTTTCCATTGCGATCTTCGGCTCCATCAAAAGTAGGAGGTGTTGGGTGACTGGCCAAGATATGAACCGTTTTACCGTCAACTAGAACAGGAACATCCCAATGAGATTTGGATGATAATGGAAATTGCGCCCAGGCCACTTTGCTATACCAATCTGATCCATCCGCCTTTGTAGTAAGCAATGCTCCAGGCATATCTTTCCATTTGAAATTTTGAAAAGTACGAACCGCTTTAACATCTATAGGATATTTTGACAAAAGTACCATCGCATATTGACCTGGATACTTACCAAATCCCCAGGCATCATTTCCAAAATCTTCCAATTTTCCGTCATTGTTCAAATCAAAGGGACTTGGCTGACCGGTATTTACGGTTGAGTAATAATAGTAAGGATAATCAATGGCTTCTGCTCCGCCCTGCCCCACTTTTAAATAATTTTTAATAAAAGCCTTTACGCCAAGTTTAGGATTTTCTATATAATCAAACTCGTTTAGCAGCATAACATCTGGCCTTACGGTCTGAATAATCTGCGCGATATTTTTGATTTGAGCATTTTTTCCTGAACTAAGTTCATTGATCAATATCTGCTCTGAGTTTCCCTTTGTTCCCTTTGGAGAATAATTATCAGATTCCATACTTACATTATAGGTAGCAAATGTAATTTCAGTTTTTTTTTGTGCATCAGTCTGTGAGAAAATTGCTCCGGAAGAAAGCAAAGAAAGGATGAAAAGTATTTTATTCATATCATAATTAAATCTGCATTACTGCATTGTTGAACGCACGAATATAAGAAAGGTTGTTGAGACGCTCGCCAATTTGTTATGTTAAGTATATGTCAAAAAAAAGCTGCCACTAAAAGCGACAGCTTAAATAATTTTCAAAAAGGTTTTTATTGGTCTAAAAACTCTTTTCATTATCTGAAAAAATTTATACCGGAATCTGCTGACTCAAACAATGCAAAGTTCCAAAGCCCCAGATAAAATCAATACAGCTTATTCCGATTACTTCACGGTCTGGGAAACATTCTGCTAAAATATTCAAAGCCACACGATCATTGCTGTCGTTGAATGTCGGCACCAAAACACAATTATTCAAAATCAAGAAATTCGCATAACTTGCTGGTAAACGCAAATCTTCAAAGTCAACACGTTTTGGCATTGGCAACGCAACAATTACAGGCGGTTTTCCGTTTTCTAATTTTGAATTTTGAAGACGTTTCAAATTGTCTTGCAGCGGTTTGTAGTTCGCATCATTTTTGTCTGTTTCCACAATGGTCACAATGGTATCTTCATTTACAAATCGGCATAAATCATCTATATGTCCGTGTGTATCATCACCTTCTATTCCGTCTCCAAGCCAGATAACATTTGTTACGCCAAGGTATTCTTTAAAAACAGCTTCGTAATCTTCTTTGGTAAAGCCTGGATTTCGAACCTGAATTGTAGGATGCATCAAACACTCTTCAGAGGTTAATAAAGTTCCTTTTCCGTTTACATCAATTGCACCGCCTTCGACAATAACTGGTTTTCCTTTGTACACGACCTGCGTTAGAGGAACATCAATAAAATCTGCAACTTTGCCCGGAACAAATTTATCTAATTGAAAGTTTTTATATTTTGCCCAACCGTTGAAATTAAAATTCAACGCTTCTCTTTTTGAACCATTTTTTACAATAATCGGTCCCGAATCACGCATCCAGCTTCTGTTAGTTTTATGAACAATAAAAGAAACATTCGCAATATTTACACGAGCTCTTTCAAGCATTTCGGCAACTTTTTCTTTTAACTTTTCATCAGCTACGACTAAAAATACGGTTTCAAATGCTGCGACTTTTTTAATAAATTCTACAAAAGCCCATTGAACAGCCTCATATTTACCCGGCCAGTCGTTACCATTATGCGGAAAACACAATACAATTCCTTGTTGTTTTTCCCACTCTGCTGGAAATCTTCTATTATTTGTTGACATAAATTGATTCTATTTTTTAGAGTTTACAAAGATAATCATTCGTAAGGATTATGAAAACTCGAATAATGGATTCTAAATCTTCGTTAGGCAGTAATTTTAAAATCCTATCGGATTTAAAAAAATCTATATTTGTTTCTAATTCAAATCCAGCTTTAATACCGCTAATGAAAATAACTGATTTTTTGAAAATTTTCCAAACCACTTTTATCAATTTCCTTAAAAGCAAACCCTTAAACAGAAGCAACAAAAATTTCAAACAAAACTTAGCTTTACTGATATTTTTACTATCAGCCTTGTTGTTTGTATTTTCTAGTTTTAGGGTAACCGAAATTGTTCTCTCTACAGCAATCGAAATTGGCTGCATTTACGCGGGAATTAGCATGAAAAAACACGTTCACAACATGGAAAAAAATGGAATTTCTGCTAAAGCCAAAATAATCGATTTTCACATCGTTGAAAGATGGAATAACCATCACAGAATAAGACGAGAAGCGCGAAAACTCAAATATTATTATCCTATTATCGAATTTACAGATTTGAACGGTGATTCTGTAACTCAAAAAATGCCCGATGCCAGCACAACTCCAAATAAGATTGACGATTTGATTGATATCCTTTACCTTAAAAAAGAGAATCACTATGAAGTCATAAGTGACAATAATTGGAGAAAATCATACCTACCAATTATCTTTATCATTTTTGGAATGTATTGTCTTTTACACGGCCTTTCGTCGGCAATTGCTTTTTCAATTTCTCGTTAGAATATATAAGAAGATTTTTTAATGAATTTCTTTTTAAAATAACCTTTCAAGCAAATTATCTTATAAAATTTAAGTTAAAGATTAAATAATAAACTCTTAATATTCACTCGATTTCTCGTTGTTATTTTTGGCAAAACTAAAAACTAACACATGAAAAAAGTATCAATCACTTTACTAGCTGCTCTTTTGATTATGACAAGCTGTAACAATGATGAAAATTCTAACAATGAACCAGAAGTTGTGGTAAATGAAAATCCAGGAACTTTTAAAGAAATTGGTTCTATCACAATCGGCGGTGAAGCAGCAGCGGAAATCTCTGCTTACTGCGAAAAAACAAAAAGACTTTTTACAGTAAATAACAGCGGTGTAAACCAAATCGACGTAATCGATATTACCGATCCTTCAAAACCAGCAAAAATAGGAAAGATTGATCTAGCTGCTTACGAAGGTGCAGCAAACAGCGTTTCTGTTTTTGACGGAAAACTAGCGGTTGCATTAGAATCGATCACAAATAAACAAGGAAATGGAAAAGTAGCTGTTTTTAACACTTCTGACTACAGCTTAATCAAACAAGTTACTGTGGGTGCTTTACCTGATATGATTACTTTTTCTCCTGATGGAAAATATATCATGACGGCTAACGAAGGAGAACCAAACACCGATTATTCTCAAGATCCAAACGGAACTATTTCTATTATAGAAACTAGTTCTTATGCTGTAACAACTTTAGATTTTGCTTCTTTCAGCAGTCAGGCGGCAGCGTTGATCAAAGACGGTTTTAGAGTTTCTAAAGCTGCTAAAAGTTTTGCTCAGGATATTGAACCAGAATACATTACTATTTCTGATGATTCAAAAACGGCTTGGGTAACTTTACAGGAAAATAATGGTGTTGCAAAAGTAGATTTGACTTCTAAAACTATTACAAATATTTATCCTTTGGGTTTAAAAGATTACAACACGGCAGAAAATGCAATTGATGTGAGTGATAGTGATGATAAAATTGCTTTTAATCCTTGGAAGGTAAAAGGAATGTATATGCCGGATGCTATCAGTCATTTTTCTGCAAATAATGTTCCGTATTTTGTTACAGCGAACGAAGGTGATGCAAGAGAATATACCGCGAATACGGATATCAAGAGAATGAAAAGCATGAAGCTGGATCCAACCGTTTTTCCAGATGCAGCAACTTTAAAATTGGATGCAAATTTAGGAAGATTAAATCTTGTTGCCGATATGGGAGATACTGACGGTGATGGAGATCTAGACGAATTGGTAAGTTTTGGAGCGAGATCATTCTCGATCTGGAATGGAAATACTGGAAAAATTGTTTACGACAGTAAAAATGATGTTGATAAAAAAACCAACGAATTAGGTACTTACGACGATAAAAGAAGCGACGATAAAGGTTCTGAACCTGAAGCTGTAGTGGCGGTCAAAATGGGCAATCAAAATATATTATTTGTAGGCTTAGAAAGATCGGATGCTTTTATGACTTATGATGTTACAAATCCCGCCGCTCCACAGTATTTACAGACTATCAAAACGGGCGATGCACCCGAGGGAATTTTATTTATTCCGGCATCTAAAAGCCCGAATAAGAGGAGTTTACTTGTTGTAAGCAGCGAAGGAGACGGAACAGTAAAAATCTATCAGCCGGATTTGAAATAATCAAAATTTTATCAAAAATGAAGAAAGAACAAAATATTAAATTTTGTTCTTTTTTTTGCTTTTTATTGTGCTTTCTTTAAGCATTTTACATAATTAAAAGCCAAAACATGGAAATTATGTAATAGCATATAGAACGTATTCTAAAACTCGTGGTATAATTTTGCTACTGAGTTTAAAATAAAAACAATAAAATTTTTGATATCATGAAAAAGAAATTAGTATCAGTCTCATTATTATTACTATCATTCGCCGCTGGCGCACAAAATATGGCTACCACGTCTGCAAAACCAAGTGTAGATCAAGAATACAATAAATGGTCGATCGAACTTAATGGTGGTGTTAACAAGCCTACTAGAACAATGACGCCAGGTTACACTACAGAATCTGCAAACTTCTTTCACGGAGATTTAGGTGTAAGATATATGTTTAACCCTAAATTTGGTTTGAAATTAGATGTTGGTTACGATCAATTTAAAGAGAAAAAAAATACTCCTGATTTTGAAAGCAGATATGTTAGAGCAAGTTTACAAGGTGTAGTAAACGTTGGACGTGCTTTAAATTTTGAAACTTGGACCAATACTTTAGGACTTTTGGCACATGGTGGTTTTGGTGTGGCTCAAATCAGTACTGAAACTGGTTTTGGCGGACAAGACTACGTAGCACACGGAATTGCTGGTTTAACAGGACAAATTAAATTGAGCAACAGAGTAGCCTTAACGGGTGACCTTACTGGAATTGTTAATGGAAGACAAAACTGGAACTTTGACGGAATGGGCAATACTACAACAGGATCATTTGATGGAGTTTTATTGAACGCTTCTGTTGGTTTGACAGTTTACTTAGGTAAAAATCAAAAACATGCTGACTGGGTTGGTGAAGAAGATCGTTACAAAGAATTAGAAGGAAGAGTTTCAACAATAGAAACTGGGCTTATTGACTCTGATAAAGACGGTGTTGCAGATTTATACGATTTAGAACCAAACTCAATTGCAGGAGTTGCTGTTAATACAAAAGGACAGTCTATTGATACCAATCAAAATGGTGTGCCGGATGAATTAGAAAGCTATTTGGATAAAACATACGAAAAGAAAGGTGCTGGAACAGCGACAAACAATACTGTTGAAGAATTAATCAACGGTGGTTATGTGAATGTTTACTTCGATTTCAATTCGTCTAAACCAACAAATGCTTCTCTATCTGGTGTAGATTTCTTAGTGAAATACTTGAAAAACAACCCAGGAAAATCTGCTGATATTATTGGATATTCTGATGAAATTGGAAACTCAGATTACAATACAGAATTATCAAGAAAAAGAGCTGAGGCTGTGAAAAAAGTAGCCGTTAATGCTGGAATCGATGCTTCTAGATTGAATGTAATTGCCAATGGTGAAGATACTTCTGTGAACAAAAATTCTAAAGAAGCACGTCAAATCGTGAGAAGAGTTACTTTCCAAGTAAAATAAATTCTTGTTATATATATTTAAAAGACGGGTTCATAAAATGAGCCCGCCTTTTTTTTATAAAAAAGGTATAAAAAAAGGACAAAATGTATATTTTGTCCTTTTATAGTATGCGATAAATTAATTATTTATCGATTGCTCTTTTTGTAATGTCTCCAAAAGCATCAATTCTTCTATCTCTAAAGAACGGCCAGTTCTGGCGGACATTTTCCTGCAGATCTAAATCAACCTCAGCGATTAAGATTTCTTCTTTATCATGAGAAGCCTGAGCTAAGATTTCGCCTTGCGGTCCTGCAATAAACGAAGCTCCCCAGAATTGAATTCCTTCAGTTCCTTCAATATATTTTTCAAGACCAATTCGGTTCGCAGCTGCAACGAAAACTCCGTTTGCAACAGCGTGACCTTTCATAACGTTCATCCAAGCGCCGTATTGGTTCTCTCCGTATTGCTCTTTTTCTTTCGGGTGCCATCCAATCGCTGTTGGGTAGAATAAAACTTCTGCTCCTTTAAGTGCTGTAATACGTGCAGCTTCTGGATACCATTGATCCCAGCAGATTAAAGTTCCTACCGTTCCTTTTTTAGTTTCGATAGCCTGAAAACCTAAATCACCTGGAGTAAAGTAGAATTTTTCATAAAAATGCGGATCGTCCGGAATGTGCATTTTACGGTATAAACCAGCTTCTGTTCCGTCTGTATCAATGATGTAGGCACTATTGTGATAAATTCCAGCCATTCTTTTTTCGAAGAACGGAACAATAATTACTACTCCAAGTTCTTTTGCCAATTCGCTGAAAGCGATAAATGAAGTACTGTATAATGGTTCTGCTAATGCAAAATTATCTACATCTTCACTTTGGCAGAAATAATGACTGCTATATAATTCTGGAAGTAAGATCACCTCTGCGCCTTGACTGGCAGCATCTCTTACCCAGCTGATACATTTCTTAAGATTATTTTCGGCAACATCATTCAGATTTAACTGAATAACCGAGATTTTATATTTTCTTTTCGCCATGACATAAAATTTAGTCTGCAAAAGTAGTAAATTTTAAAGGAATCACAAAGCGTATCTATATTACGTTATGCCTATAAAAAAAGAGCTTTAGAGCCCTTTATAGCTGTTGTATTAAATCACGTTTAGCAGTAAATATTCTAACAATATAAACGAACAGGCTTTTGGTAAATGAGCAAAATTAAAAAAGTAAAAACACCAGCCCAAAAGCTGATGTCTTTGTATTTGCATTTTTTAATTTAAAATTAAATTACTTATTCAATAACAACCTTTTGAATTATAAATTCTGTTTCAGATTTTTTGAATTTAATTTCAACGGTTCCTTTTGCAGTGGCTTTGTATTTGTAAACGGTCTTTTTAGGTTCTGGAACTTGCTGCGTGCAAACTCCTGTTGGATATTTTGCAATTACTTGTAATCCTTTTACGTTTGCAATAGTCACTTCAGAAATTTTATCAAATTCCCCGCAGGCATTGTCTACAACGTAGGTGATATCATAACTCAATTCATCGTTTACTTTTCCCGTTGCCGGTCCTTTGATTTCGGTTACTAAAGCAGCTTTTGTAGTTGTAGTTTCTGTATTTTCGTCGTCGTCATTATTGCATGAAACTACTGCAATTGATAAAAATAATACTACCAAAACTGATTTTAATCTAAAATTTTTCATATAAAATAATAATTAATTGTTAATTACTATGAAGACAGAGCATATTTGGAAAGGTTGCTTGGGCAAAATGTTAAAAGATTTGATTCGGAAATTAAACAATTATAAATCAAAGACTTATTTGCAGAAAAAAAATTAAGTTTTACCGTTATTTCTTATGAAAAATAAAAGTTCTGGTTTAGCCCCGGTAGAAGCGGCATCCTTTTTCCTGCTGCCAGCAGGGAAAAGATACAGCGGATAACGGGACTAAAAGTGCTTTTGAAAATGTATTTTTCTGCTCCTGAACAAAAAAAAAAAACACCAGCTTTCGCTGATGTTTCTTAGAAATATATTTTTAGTTTATTTAAACTGTTTTCTTTTTGAAGATTTTTTTGATCAGATTAACAACCAGCAAAACGGCAAATCCTAAAACCAGACCTACAACAAATTCTTTTATAATGGAAGGTATTTTGATCTCTTCTGCCAAATGATGGAAATACGGAATGTAGTGTACAAAGATACCGCCTGCAACCAAAATTAAAGCAATAGTACCGATTACTGTCAAACCTTTTATCACAAGCGGAAGCGCTTTTACCAATATATTGCCTATAAAGTTAGAAATGCTTTTATCGCTTTTACTGTATTTAATAAGTTTATATCCAGCCTCGTCCATTCTTACAATAAGCGCTACTATACCATAAACCCCGACAGTTGCTACTACGGCAATAATAGAGGTTACGATTATTTGCTGTGTAAGAGGTTCTTCTATTACGGTTCCTAAAGCGATGATTACGATTTCTACAGAAAGTATAAAATCTGTTATAATAGCAGATTTTATTTTTGTTTTTTCTACTGCCAAAATCTGCTCTTCGGTCAATTCTTCGTCTGTAATTCCTTCTGATTCCTCGTGAGCATGCGGAAAGATAAATTCGTAGATTTTTTCCGCTCCTTCGTAGGCTAAAAATAATCCTCCAAGTACTAAGATCACGATGATTGCAACAGGAAGGAAGGCGCTTAACAAAAATGCAATTGGAAGAATAATAATTTTATTAAGTAATGAACCCTTACTGATTGCCCACAAAACCGGAAGCTCTCTTGATGACGCAAATCCAGAAGCTTTTTCTGCATTTACGGCTAAATCATCGCCAAGAATTCCTGCTGTTTTTTTTGCAGCAATTTTACTCATTACTGCAACATCATCCATAATTGCTGCGATATCATCTAATAGAACGAAAAAACCTGAAGCCATTTTTTTATTTAATTTTTAGTGATGCGAATCTACTACATTTTGTTTAAATCTGTCCTAAAATTTGCAATCAAAATTGGAGATTTTATTCCGTTTTTATCTACAGATCTTCAAATGTATTTTTTAACTGCACTGCCCTAAAAGAACCCAGATGATTATAAATACTAAAATAGTTCCGAAACATCCTCCGCCTAATTTTTTGGCACCGTACCCTGCAATTAATCCTCTAAATATATTGTTCATAATTTTGTGTTTTTTAATGAATTAGTAATTTTTATTTTTGCTTGAATTGAAATACTAAATTCACAATAAATCCAAAGAATTTGTTATATCTATTTACCAAAAAGTTTCAGGATTTACGGATTAAAAAAAAGCACCGGCTGTAAACCGATGCTTTCTTAAGAATTAACATTAAAAAATTAGTTTGCTGTCTGATTTCTAAAAACCAGTTTACCGTCGAAGGCATCTAATAAAATGATGCTTTCTGTTGTAATCTTTCCTGCCAGAATTTCTTTTGACAATTGGTTTAAAACTTCTCTCTGAACCACTCTTTTTACAGGTCTTGCACCAAACTGAGGATCATATCCTTTGTCTGATAAATAAGCAATTGCCTCTGGAGTTGCATCCATAGTAATCCCTTGAAGTGCCAGCATTTTGGTAACGCTTTTTAACTGCAGGCTTACAATTCTTGAAATATTATCTACCGTAAGCGGTGTAAACATGACAATTTCGTCAATACGATTGATAAACTCTGGACGCACAGTTTGTTTCAACAATCCTAAAACTTCGTTTTTAGCTGCTTCTGTTGCTGCTTCAACGCCGCCTTTTAGGTTCTCAAATTTTTCTTGTATAATCTGGCTTCCCATATTAGAAGTCATGATGATAATCGTATTTTTAAAATCGGCCAAACGTCCTTTGTTGTCTGTCAATCGGCCTTCGTCTAGAACCTGCAATAATATATTAAAGGTATCAGGATGTGCTTTTTCGATCTCGTCTAACAAAATTACAGAATACGGTTTTCTACGAACGGCTTCTGTCAATTGACCACCTTCATCATAACCCACATATCCTGGAGGCGCACCAACCAAACGGCTCACACTGTGGCGTTCTTGGTATTCGCTCATATCGATACGCGTCATGGCGTTTTCGTCATCAAAAAGATATTCTGCCAGCGCTTTTGCTAATTCCGTTTTACCAACTCCGGTTGTTCCTAAGAACAAGAAAGTCCCAACAGGTTTTTTCATATCCTGCAAACCAGCACGGCTTCTTCTCACGGCGTCACTTACCGCTTCTATCGCTTCTTCCTGCCCTACTACACGTTTGTGCAGTTCTTCTTCAAGATGCAATAATTTTTCTCTTTCTGTCTGAAGCATTTTCATTACCGGAATTCCTGTCCATTTTGCGACAACTTCTGCAATATCTTCACGGGTAACTTCTTCTTTTATTAAAGAATTCCCTTGTTGGTATTCTTGCAGTTGTTTTTGCAAATTCTCTTGTCTTTCCTGCGCTTCTTTTATTTTTCCGTAACGTATTTCGGCTACTTTTCCATAATCCCCATCACGTTCTGCACGTTCTGCTTCGTATTTAAAATCCTCGATTTCATGTTTTACAGCCTGAATTCCGTCAACAATATCTTTCTCCGATTTCCATTTGGCGTAGATTTCGTTGCGCTCTTCTTTAAGATTAGCCAATTCCATGTGCAGAATCTTCAATTTGCTTTCTTCTTTTTCACGTTTAATGGCTTCAATCTCAATCTCCAGCTGCATGATCTTACGATCTAAAACATCAAGCTCTTCTGGTTTCGAGTTGATTTCCATTCGCAGTTTAGAAGCTGCTTCGTCCATCAAATCGATCGCTTTATCTGGAAGGAAACGATTGGTAATGTATCTTTGCGAAAGTTCTACAGCTGCGATAATCGCTTCGTCTTTGATCTGAACTTTATGATGCGTTTCGTATTTCTCTTTGATTCCACGCAGGATTGAAACAGCACTTTCGGTATCCGGTTCATCAATTAAAACCTTTTGAAAACGTCTTTCCAGCGCTTTATCTTTTTCAAAATATTTTTGATATTCGTCTAAAGTTGTTGCTCCAATCGCTCTCAGCTCACCACGTGCCAAAGCTGGTTTTAAGATATTGGCTGCATCCATTGCGCCTTCTCCTCCGCCCGCTCCTACAAGTGTATGAATCTCGTCTATAAACAATACGATATCTCCTTCGGCAGCGGTAACTTCTTTTACAACTGATTTTAAACGTTCTTCAAATTCTCCTTTGAATTTTGCTCCTGCAATCAAAGCTCCCATATCTAATGAGAAAACGATTTTATCTTTTAGGTTTTCTGGAACGTCACCGTCTACAATTCTGTGTGCCAAACCTTCTGCAATAGCTGTTTTACCAACTCCCGGCTCTCCTATCAGCATCGGATTGTTTTTGGTTCGGCGCGTTAAGATCTGCAGCACACGGCGAATTTCTTCGTCACGGCCAATAACCGGATCTAGTTTTCCTGTTCTTGCTAATTCGTTTAGATTTTTAGCATATTTATTTAATGAATTATAAGTTTCCTCAGCTGAAGCCGATGTTACTCTTTCTCCTTTTCTTAATTCTTCTATAGCCGCTTTAAGACCTTTTCCAGTAACGCCTTGATCTTTTAAAATCTGCGAAACTTTGCTTTTTGAATCAAAAATGGCTAAAATTAAATGTTCGATCGAAACGTATTCGTCGTTCATTTTTTGCGCGATGATTTCGGCTTCGTTCAATGCTTTATTGGCATCTCTTGAAAGTAAAATATCGCCTCCAGAAACTTTTGGAAAACTCTGGATTGTGGCATCTAAAACTTGTAAAAATAACGGCACATTTACATTCAGCTTCTTCAAGATAAAAGGCGCCACGTTTTCGTCAACTTCAAAGATGGCCTTAAAAATGTGTTCGTTTTCTATTTGCTGCTGACCATTTCGCTGCGCTAATTGCTGTGACAACTGAATGGCTTCCTGCGACTTAATGGTAAACTTGTTTATATTCATATTTTTTTGATTTGATTGATTTTTAGTATTAAATTTTATGAGATTAAAGTTACGATTTATTGAGTTACGTTTTTTGACCCAAATAATTTAACTTTGTATTCGAATAAACAAATTATATTCCATACTAAGAAAACAGACAAAATGACGTAAAAACTTTGATTAAAAGCATTTTTACACGTCAAAAAGTCATAAAACAAGACAAATATGAGTTTTTTAAATTCAATCTTCCGAAGTTCAGAGAACTCAGAAGCTCCAAAAAGTAATGTAAACTGGACCGAATTAACGGATATTCTTCAATTGATGGAAATCGAAGCGATTTCTAATGAAAAGCCTGTTGTAATTTTTAAACACAGCACGAGATGCAGTATCAGCAGAATGGCTTTAAAACAATTTGAAAGAGAATATAATCTTGAAGGTGTTGTTGATGCTTATTTTTTAGATTTGATTGCACACAGAGATATTTCGAATGAAATTGCCAGCCGATTTGGTGTCCACCACGAATCTCCTCAATTGATTTTAATTAAAAATGGAAAAGCAGTTTATAATGTTTCGCACAGTGATATTGATGCTGCAGCATTAAAAAGTAAAGTTTAAAAAAACACCATTAAGAGATTAAGATTATAAAGTAAAAACCTTAAATTTCTTAATCTCTTAATGGTAAACATTAATTACTGTAACTAAAAAGTTCCTCCTGAACCTCCTCCGCTGAAACCTCCATCTCCAAACTCCATTGGAGAATCTGTTTTAACTTCAGGTTTCATCCCAAAAGTTGAAGCGACAATTAATGCCTCTGCATTTAAAAACCCATCTGAGTGATTGATCCTATCAGGTTTAAAAGTCAGTCCGCTTTCTTTTTCTTTTAATCTTTTTATTGAAAAATAAGCGATTGTAAATAAAACAATACCGCCAAGTGTCAAACCAATTTCTATGGGCAGCACAGAATGATAATAACGAATCGTATAGATGGTAAATGCGATTACAGCAAAATTGATCCAAAGCATGATTCGGTCTTTTGTTCTTAAAGCCTGAACTAAATAAAGAATCGGAACTACTATCGTAAAAGCATAAAAGAAAAAGGCAAACGTAATATCTGTTCCAGGCTTTACTTCGGTTCCTAAAAGTTCTGCAGAAAGCTCTCTTACAACCAAATAATTGCAAGAAAGATAAAATAATATCAGGCAGAAACTATTTGCTAACAAAAGTCCATTGTAATAATATTGCTGGTTTAGATTTTTGATTACTCTTTTGGTCAGAAAATAAAAAACAGCGGCAAAAATCATTGCTGTAAAGGGTAAAACAGCTTTACCAAGTTCGCCAAATTCAAACATTCCAAAAAACAATAAAGTGGTAACTGCGAAACAAAAAACCAGCATTGACAGCACATGCAAATAGCGTAAAAACATATACAATGCAGCAACTGATACGAAAAAAGCAATGACCATTTCATAGCCCTCTGTAGTTATTGCAATTGCACACCCAAAAGTTAAAAGTCCTCCTAATATAAAAGCATCGTCTAAACCATGATTGTGATAATTTCTTTTTGCAAGTAATGCTGCACCAACAAATCCTACTATTGCAAAAAGATAACAACATATATCTAAAAAGTCATCATTACCGCTCAATGCGATTAAAGATATTACACCACAGATTGACAAGTATAGAAAACTGCCTAAAAGAAAGAAACCAAGTCTAACTAAAATGTTGTTTTGTTTTTTAAAAGAAGGCAGTTCTTTTTCAATTAATTTCCTTTGTTCTTTACTTATAAAACCGCCTGAGTATAAAGCTGCTGCCTGATCGTCCAATGCTTCATTATCAAGTATATTTTTATCGTATATTATCATGCTGTAATTTCTTTATGAAAGTTTTTAATAAGTTTAATAAACAGTACAATCGAACTGATGAAATAAATTGGAAGAATTAATACAAATAATTCCCATATTTCTGAGAAATCAATATTTTCGAATAGTTTGAACAGAAAAACATTCACTCCAACATAGGCATATATAATCATAAAAATATAAAGCGAAATGGCTTTGTATTGGTAACTGATTTTGTAGAAATAAAAAGTCGAAACTGCTAAAATAACAGTAAAAAGTATCCATGTAAAGACATCAAAACTCACCATATTGCTTATGGAAGCAATACTGATAATGTGCAGCGCAAAAGTTAAAAAGATTAATGCAAAATGTGTTTTTAGTGCAATTCGGCGGCTGTAAATAGTCCATAGTATTAATAAAATGCCAAGCATGACGGCAGAATAACTCAAACTCTCGCTGGCATAAAAATCATTATTACTTAACAAGGTCTGCGGTGTTACGGAAAGGCCTATATAAGCTGCTAAACCTGTTACGGCTATCGTTAAAACGCTTTTATTATCAAAATAGTAAGCGCAGAAAAAGCTTACCAGTGTAGGAACTAAAGTGGCTAATCCGTAATTATCTCCAAAGGGTTTGTACTGAAACTGAAGGTAACCAATAAAAATACACGTTAAAATATTGGCTGCCAATACTAAATATTCTAAAACGGGATGCTCAAAAACAGTTTCGGTTTTCTGAAAGCCTTTTGAATTTTTAAAACAATAATAAAAACAAATTGCAATTACGATCAACAATACTGCAAGAATAGCAATGTGCCCAATTGTATCGATGTTTTCATAAATTAAAACTCCTATTCCCGATGTAAAAGAGACCACAGAGAGATATAACAAGAATTTAAGTTCTGCGTTTAAAGAAAATATATTTAAACTTCTGTACGTTTTAATTTCGTCAAACTGATTTTGGGTAATAAAACCACTTTCAAGAAGATCTTGAGTGGCCTGCTCTTTAAATTTTTCCATTGGCTTGCATAAATTGATGTTTCAAATATAAGTATTTTATGATGAAATTTTTAAATCCTGTTTTCTACAATCTTTATAGTGTAAAAATCACACTTAATAAACTTAAGATCAAAACATTAAAAACTTAAATAATTGATAAATTAATTTGAAATTCTCTTAATTATTCTACATTTGTGTAATCGATTACATTATCTATCTAAACCAATTAAACCGACATCTAAATGAAGACTTATTTTTTGCTTTTCGCAATGTTATTCTCAGGCTGCCTTCTTACTGCCCAAAATTATCTGATGAACAAACCGGAGGGCTTTGGAGCTTCTGCAACGGGCGGCGGAACCGTTGCTCCTGTGACCGTTTCTAATTATGCCGACCTAACTGCAAAATTAAAATCTAATACACCTCAGGTAATTCTGGTTTCTGGAACAATAAACTGCTCGTATACCAGCCTTTTAGTAAAAGACAAAACAGTAATCGGACTCCCTGGCGCGCGATTGGTTAATCTTGAGCAAACCGCTTCGGGATCGGGTATTTTGAATTTAAAAGAGGGTTCTAACAATATTATTATTCGAAATTTAATTTTTGAAGGCCCAGGTTCTTATGATGTTGACGGACATGATAATTTAACCTCGGAAGCCACAAATCTTTGGGTCGATCATTGTGAATTTCAAGACGGAATGGACGGCAATTTTGATAATAAAGGTGCTGCTGATAACATTACTATTTCTTGGACTAAATTTACTTATCTTAAAACTCCAAAGTCTGGTGGAACCGGAGGTGCTGACGATCACAGATTCAGTAATTTAATTGGTTCTGGAAAAAATGATTTCCCTGCTGACGGCCACTACAGCATTACTTTTAAAAACTGCTATTGGGCTGAAGGCTGCAAGCAAAGAATGCCTCGTGCCAGAAATGCAGAAATACATGTATTGAACTGTTATTACAAAACTTCTGAATCGGGTTCTGTGGCAATTGGATTAGGCGGCGGCCAAAAAAACACCACTTGTTATGTTGAGGGTACTGATTTTGAAAAAGTAGAAAAAGCGTTTAAAGAGTACATCAGTACAGACGGCGGAACGGTAGGGATTGTTTTTGACCACTGCCGCAAAGGCCCTTCAGATTTTGGTACAAAAGTAAATAAACCGAATTATCCGTACACGACTTTACCAATCGGAAAATTGGAAGAGTTTATAACCAGTAAATCTTGTGGTGCGGGAGCAACTCTGCAGGTAAATGAGAATGGTATTTTAACGGTTAGCAGCACGACTAAAAGCTAAAGATTAAAAAAACCGATTTGAGTAATTCAAATCGGTTTTTTAATGGTGTTTGTTTATTAAAAAGCAGCTTTCATTTTCTGCTTAATTTCATTTAAACATAAATTATTGATACTGCCTTCGTGAGTGTGTTTTGTTTCTTTTGGAGATTGGTATGTTCCAGCTTCTAATTGTTCTGCAACGGCTTTATAAGCATCTCTAAACGGCATTCCGGCAACAACCATTTCGTTTAAGGTGTCTACCGTAAACAAATAATCGTATTTTTTATCTTCTAAAATATGATCTTTTACGGTAATATCTTTTATAGAAAATATGGCAATATCCAGACAAGCTTTTAAATTTTGAAGTGCTGGAAATAATCCTTCTTTTAGAAGTTGCAAATCTCTATGATAACCGCTAGGCAGATTATTTGTAATTAAAGTGATTTCGTAAGGCAAAGCTTGAATCTTATTGCATTTTCCTCTGATTAATTCGAAAACATCCGGATTTTTCTTGTGGGGCATAATGCTTGAACCAGTGGTAAGATGTGCTGGAAGTCCGATAAAATCAAAATTCTGGCTCATGTACAAACAAACATCCATTGCAAATTTTGATAAAGTCGCAGCGACACTGCTCATTGCAAATGCAACTGTTTTTTCTGCTTTTCCGCGGCTCATTTGTGCGGCAACAGCATTGTATTTTAAAGTTTCAAAACCTAATTCCTGAGTAGTAAAAGTTCTGTTGATTGGAAATGAACTTCCGTAACCCGCAGCTGAACCAAGCGGATTTTGGTCGACTACTTTTCCTGCTGCATTCAGCATTGTAATGTCATCAATCAAACTTTCCGCATAAGCAGAAAACCACATTCCGAAAGATGAAGGCATTGCAATTTGTAAATGTGTGTACCCTGGCAATAAAACATTTTGATGTTTTTCTGCTGATTCCATCAACAAATCAAAAAGTGTTTTTACCTGTTCTTTTAGAGCTTTTACTTCGTCTTTTAAATACAAGTGAACGTCTACTAAAACCTGATCGTTACGAGAACGCGCGGTGTGGATTTTTTTTCCGGCATCGCCTAGTTTTGCAGTCAGCAAATATTCGATTTTAGAATGTACGTCTTCAAAACTGTCTTCGATTTCGAAATTACCTACTACGATATCAGCAATTATTTCGTTTAAAGCATCAACTAAAGAAGTTGTTTCCTCTGAAGTTAATAAACCAATCTGCCCCAGCATTTTGGCATGTGCGATAGAACCTAAAGCATCGTATTTTGCTAAAACTAAATCCAATTCACGATCGTTTCCAACGGTGAATTGTTCGATTTGTTTATCTGTTGGTATTCCTTTTTCCCAAAGTTTCATAAGATATGTTTTTTTGTTTCACAGAGATATTCAAAGGTTCTCAGAGATTCACAAAGTTTCTTTTTCACTTAATGTTTCTAAGTTCCAGAGTATTCTAGCCCCGATAGCAGTGGAAATCCTTTTATTTTTTTCTTTAAAAAATAAAAGATTGGAACGGATAGCGGGATTAGCTCCTAAAAAATATTATAATTTAAAGAAACCAGTCAATATTTTAATATAAAGATCGACTCCTTCTTCAATTTCATTTACAAAAATAAATTCGTCTGCTGAATGTGAGCGCAGGGTTTCTCCTGGTCCTAATTTAAGCGACTGACAGCTTAAAACCGACTGATCTGAAAGCGTCGGCGATCCGTAAGTTGTTCTTCCTAAAGCGATTCCTGCTTGTACTAAACCGTGTTCTACAGGAATAGAAGAAGCGTTTAAATGCATTGATCTCGGCGTTACTTCGGCATTTACGTTGGCTTTTACGACTTCTAGAATTTCAGCATTTGTATAGCAGTCTGTTACCCGGATATCTACCACCAAGTCACATTCTGACGGTACCACATTGTGTTGTTTTCCGGCATTAATCTGCGTTACAGTCATTTTTACAGGACCTAAAACGTCTGAGATTTTGTCGAATTTATAGTTTTTAAACCATTCCATTACCGGAATTGATTTGTATAATGAATTGTCATCGTTTTGGTGTGCGGCATGGCTTGCGGTTCCTTTTACTTTTACATCTAAAACTAAAAGACCTTTCTCAGCAACAGCCAATTGCATTAAAGTAGGTTCGCCCACAATCGCGCAGTCTAATTCTGGTAAATGTTTTAAAACACTGTTTAAACCGTTTTTTCCGCTGCTTTCTTCTTCTGCCGAAGCCACAATCACAATGTTATGTGATAAGTTCTGGTTTTCGTAAAAATGTACAAAAGTTGCTAGAAGTGAAACAAGACAACCTCCTGCATCATTGCTTCCTAATCCATAAAGTTTTCCGTCTTTTTCAATTGCTTTAAACGGATCGTTTGTATAGGCTTGATTTGGTCTTACAGTATCGTGATGGGAATTTAGTAAAAGTGTTGGTTTATTTTCGTCAAAATATTTATTGAAAGCCCACACATTGTTATTTTCTCTCTGAAACGGAATTTGGTTTTGATTGAACCAGTTTTCTATTAAAAGTGCTGTTTGATCTTCTTCGCTTGAAAATGAAGGGGTTTCAATTAGATTACGTAATAGCTGTAGGGCTTCTTTGGTAAGCGTTTCTATATTTTTCATAGTATGGTTTCTTTGCCGCGAAGGCTCGAAGTCACAAAGTTTTAAATTAAAACTGTGACATTTTTAATTTGCGCAAATTTCTTAAATTAATATTTAAAATGCCTTGCGCAGTTATCTTTTTTTTGCCGCGAATTGCACAAATTTTAGCTAATTTTTTTAAATCTTGATTCGTGAAAATTCGTGTAATTCGCGGCAACTTATTTTATAACGTAATGGTTGTATGTAGAACATCTGGATTTTGAAGCATTTTGTGATGCCCGATTTTGATTTTCTGTACACCTCGTGATAAACTATTAAAACAGTTGTCCAGCTTTGGAATCATTCCGGAATGGATTACTTTTTCTTCTTTCAGTTTGTTGTATAATGCTTCGTTGATTTCGGTAATTACAGACGAATCGTCTTCTGAATCCTGTAAAACTCCTTGTTTTTCAAAACAATATGTCAGTGTCACATCAAAAACTTCTGATAATGCAATTGACAATTCACTTGCTATCGTATCAGCGTTTGTGTTTAACAATTGGCCGTTTTTATCGTGTGTAATTGCGCAGAAAACAGGAACAACTCCAGCTTCAAGTAATGTTGCAAGCAATTTTGTATTTACCTGTTTTACATCGCCTACAAATCCGTAATCTATTGTGGGATGGTTTCTTTTTGTCGACTGAATTAAATTTCCGTCAGCACCAGAAAAACCTATGGCGTTATTGTCTTTGGCCTGCAATTGTGCCACAATATGTTTATTGATTTGTCCAGCGTAAATCATTACCACAACATCAAGCATTGGAGCATTTGTAATACGGCGTCCGTCAATCATTTGCGGTACTAGACCAATACTCTGCGCCATTTTTGTAGCCGATTTTCCACCGCCGTGAACTAATACTTTATATCCTTCAATTTTAGAAAAATCAGTTAAGAATTGTTCTAATTCTGCAGGATTATCGATGATGTTTCCACCGATTTTTATTACTGATACGTTCATTATCTTTAAGGTTCAAAGGGACAAAGGTTCAAGGGGACAAAGGTTTTTTGGACGGTTTAAAAAAAAAACCTCTGAACCTTTGTTGCTTTGAACCTTTGTACCTAATTTATAATTTCTTCAAAATTTTCTGTAAAACTAACTGCGCCGAATACGTTCTGTTATTCGCCTGTTCGATTACGATTGAATTTTCGCCGTCTAAAACTTCGTCGCTTACAATTACGTTACGACGAACAGGAAGGCAGTGCATGAATTTTCCGTTGTTGGTTAAAGCCATTTTTTCGGCTGTAACGGTCCAGTTTGGATCTGAATTGGTTACTTTTCCGTAATCATTGAAATTACTCCAGTTTTTAACGTAAACAAAATCAGCGTTTTCGAAAGCTTTATTTTGATCGTATTCAATTTTACAATCTTGTGTAATTTCGGGGCTTAACTCGTAACCTTCTGGATGTGTGATTACAAAATCCATATCTTTTTGCATCTGCATCATTTCTACAAAAGAATTCGCAACTGCCTGCGGCAACGCTTTTGGATGAGGCGCCCAAGACAAAACTACTTTTGGTTTGTGCTTGGTTTTGAATTCTTCCATCGTAATGGCATCTGCCAAAGATTGAAGCGGGTGACGCACAGCACTTTCCATATTTACAATTGGCACCGTAGCATATTTTAAGAATCCAGAAATTACCGTTTCTGCATAATCTTTTTCTTTGTCTTCTAAACCTGCAAAAGCACGAATCGCGATGATATCACAGTATTGAGAAACTACTTCTGCAGCTTCTTTTATATGTTCTGAAGCACCAGAATTCATAACCGCTCCATCTTCAAACTCTAAAGTCCATCCTTCGTTAGTAAAATTCATTACCATAACGTTCATTCCTAAGTTTAAAGCAGCTTTTTGCGTACTCAAACGCGTTCTTAAACTCGGATTGAAGAATAACATTCCTAAAGTTTTGTTCTTTCCTAAACTTTGATTTTTAAGCGGATTTTTTTTGATTTTTAATGCGCCTTTTACCCATTTTGATAATGAGTTGATTTCTTTTATTGATATGTAGTTCATTTGTTTTTCTTTGTTTTCTGTTCTTTGTTTTTTCTTGCTTTTTTTGCTTTTTTTGCTTGTATTTTCTAAAATTAAACACGGATAAAACGGATTCGCTATCGCGAAGACAGTGAATTTTGATAGCATCTAGTAATTCTTCATGCACTAAAATCATCTTTCAACATTTAAAAATCTGTGTAAATCCGCGTCTTCACGAAGTGAATCAGTAAAATCCGCGTTCAATATCACACAATCTTGGTAAAAGGAATTTCGTCCTTCAATGCCTTTAAAATAAAATTATCATTTAGTCCATTAACGATCCAGGTTTCAATGCTGGCTGCTTTTGCTATTGCCGCAGCTTCGATTTTGGACTGCATCCCTCCTGTTCCGTGTGATGATTTTGATTCGCCGATTTCTTTCTCCAATGATTTCAAATCACTTACCAGTTTAATCGTCTCTGGATTTTCATTATGAATAGATTCTTTTGTATAAATCCCGTTCGTATTGGTAGCAATTATCAGGATATCAACATTTAGCAGTACCGCCGTTAATGCAGCCAATTTATCATTATCTCCAAACCGAATCTCGTCTGTGGCAACGGTATCATTTTCATTGATAATCGGAATGTAATTGTTTTTGACTAATACATTAATTGTATTTACAATGTTCTTTTTGGTCTGCTCTTTTTCAAAATCAGAATAAGAAAGTAAACACTGCGAAGTATTTAATCCTAAATCCTTAAAATTTTCATTGTAAATCCGCATTAAATGAGGCTGTCCGATAGAAGCTAAAGCCTGCTTTACAAAAACATCTTTATCTTGATTATCCAGCTTTACAAACTGCTTTGCCGCCGCAATTGCTCCAGAACTTACTATGATAAATTCATATTCCTCGTTTAAAGCCGCAATCTGTACTCCGAGGTCTTCAATCTTTCCCCGCGAAATATGATTGGTTTCCTTGGTTAAGGTGTTACTTCCTATTTTTAATAAAATCCGTTTTTTTGCCATGTCTTTTGTTTTTGCCACGAAGGCGCTAAGGCACTAAGTTATTTTTAACGCAAAGAGCGCAAGGTTTTTTTTATATTGTTTGTCTGTATAAACGCATCCCGAAGCTTCGGGACGGAAAGCCTTGGTTTTAAATAAATCCAAATTTAAAATTCCAATCAATCTAAAATTAAAAATCGCTAATCATCAATCTAAAATCTAATCCCGACGCTTCGGGACTAAAATCTAAAATTATCTTATTTGTCCTTCTCCGTAAACGTACCATTTATTGGTTACGAGATGCTGCAATCCAATTGGACCGCGTTGATGTAATTTATCAGTACTTATTGCTAATTCTCCGCCGAGACCAAATTGTCCTCCGTCTGTAAATCTTGACGATGCGTTTTGATAAACAGCTGCTGCATCAATCGCTTCCATAAATTCTTTTGCGGCTCTGTCGTCTCTGGTAATAATTACAGCTGAATGTCCTCCACAGTATTTATTAATTGTATCAATTGCATTTTCCTCAGAATCAATGGTTCCGATTACTATTTTATAATCTAAAAATTCTTCGTACCAAATATCTTCGTTCTGAAGTGTTTCTGTATCTTCAAAATTTTCAAGTGATTTATCGACAATAACTTCAACATTACTTTCTTTTAATGTTTCAATTAAAATGGCTGTAAAACCTTCAAAATTGGGAAGTTTTGGATCTATTAAAACTTTATCTACTGCATTACAGGCAGAAATTTTAGATGTTTTGGCATTCAATATTACTTTTAAAGCCAAATCGGTATCAGCATCTTTATGAACGTAAACAAAATTATTACCGCGTCCGCTTACAATTACGGGACATGTGGCATGTGCTTTTACAAATTCGATTAATTTTTCTCCGCCTCTCGGAACAATTAAATCTACTTTTTGTGTTGGTTTTTCTAAAAAAGCCTGAGTTTCTGCTCTATTATAATTCAGATATTCAACCCAGTCTTTAGAAACTTTATTTGCTTCTAATGCTTGATGCCAAAGACTTACAATTTTCAAATTGGATTTTAAAGCTTCTTTTCCTCCTTTTAATAAAATTTTATTTCCGGATTTGAAAGCAATTCCTCCCGCTTCGATTGTAACGTCTGGACGAGATTCGTAAATAATTAAAATCGTTCCAAAAGCGGCTGTTTTATTAATGACTTTGATTCCATTATCATGCGTAAAATGAAAACGCTCTACTCCAACGGGATCTTCCTGAGATGCCAGTTGATTTAGGGATAAAATCATCTCATCAACTTTTTTATCATCGACTTTCAAGCGTTCTTCCATCGCTAAATCTGAACCGTCGTAATCCGCAAGATCTTCCTGATTGGTTAAGATAATCTGATTCCGCTCCTGTTCGACCAGCTTTGCCATGGTTTGCAAAACTGCATTGCGAGTTTCAATTGATAATGGTTTCATAGTTATAGTTGGTTGGTTTAAAATCTAAATTGTGATACTATATATAAATCGGCACCTACAACCAAATAATACAATACAATATTCACAACAATCCATACTTTTTTTATTATACTGTTATCTTGGTTTTGAGAAGAGTAAATTTTTAAAACTTGCATAATCAAAACAATCACAGACAATAAGACAACAAACAAAAAGATAAAAAAAACAATTCCGTTCATTAGTTCCGTATATTTCCAGATTACAAACATACTTGGAACATTCGCTATCAAAGTTGTCCAAAAAATAACAAACAAGTAAGCCATTGATTGAAATCTAAGAAATGAATAAGAAATTAAAAAACTGTTTTTCATTGTTTTCTAATTTTAAATCCAATAACTACCTTTCTAGGTTCGCTTTCCTTTTGAAAATCGTATTCTAAAGTATCAGAATCTTTTGTATCAGCCTTTGCTTCTTTGTGTACACTATAGGAAAAAACTAAAGAATCATAACATTTACATTCTATTTCCTTCTGTATTAAAGGTTCAAACTTTTTTATTTTTTCTTCAATAAAAGCTTCATTCTTAATTTCTGACAATTCAATATTTAAATTTTCTAGAGAATCCAGTTTTTTGTTTTCGCAATCTCTCAGATACCACAAATTTGCTGTATTATTATAGGTATCTATTTGAATTTGCTCTTCCTGACTGATCTCCAGCCTCATTTGTTCTAAAACTGTTTCAAGTCTTACTGATGGAACATATTCGGGCGCCCTTCTCATTCCCCATGCAAATGGGTTTAGAAAAAGAAACATCGGCAGTAAAACAGCCATTATTAAAAAGGCTGCCCAAATATTTTTTATCATTTATTTAGTTTTTCAACTCTTCTAAGCTTTCTTTCAAAGCTTTTACAAACGTATCAATATCGGCTTTTTTCACAGTCAACGGCGGTAAAATTCTCAACAGATTTTTGTTGTTTGCACTTCCTGTAAAAATGTGTTTTTCGATAATTAATTTCTTTCTCAAAGCAGCAACATCAAAATCAAACTCAACTCCAAGCATTAATCCTTTTCCTTTTACTTGTTTGATCCCCTCAACTTCTTTGATTTTTTCTAAGAAATATTCGTAAACTTCATTTACATTTTTCTGTAAATCCAATTTTTCAATTACATCTAAAACTGCGATTCCTGCTGCACAAGACAAATGGCTTCCGCCGAAAGTAGTTCCTAATAATCCGAAACTTGCTTCAAATTTTGGAGAAATTAAAATGGCTCCAACTGGAAAACCGTTACCCATTCCTTTTGCAACTGAAATAATATCAGCGTTGATTCCGTGATGTTGGAACGCGAAGAATTTCCCGCTTCTTACGTATCCTGATTGTACTTCATCTAAAATCAAAACAACATCATGTTTTTTACATGCTTTTTCTAAAGCTTGGAAAAATTCTGTTGTTCCTTGGTCTAAACCTCCAACTCCCTGAATTCCTTCGATAATTACTGCTGTAACATCTCCTTTTGCTAGTTCAGCTTCAACCAATTCAATTTGATTTAAAGGTAAAAATGTAACAACTTGCTGTGCATTAATTGGCGCAACAATTTTTTTATTGTCTGTAACCGCAACTGCAGCAGAAGTTCTTCCGTGAAATGAATTATCAAAAGCTACTACTCTTGATTTTCCGTTATGGAAAGAAGCTAATTTTAAAGCATTTTCATTAGCCTCAGCTCCAGAACTGCATAAAAACAATTCGTAATCTTCAAGACCCGAAAGTTTTCCTAATTTCTGTGCCAATTCAACCTGCAAAGGATTCTGAATTGCATTTGAATAAAATCCTAAATGGTCTAATTGATTTTTCAATTTAGCCACATAATCCGGCTGTGTATGTCCGATGGAGATAACTCCATGTCCGCTGTATAAATCTAAGTATTCTACTCCTTTGTCATCTGTAATTGTGCAGTCAACTGCTTTTACTGGAGTAATATCGTATAATGGGTAAACGTTGAATAAGTTCATTTCTTTAAAGTTAAATGTTATTTGTTAAAAGTTAGAAGTTCAATGCAATACATTTACATCAACTTATAACTTCTAACCTTGAAAAAAGATAAATGTATTTGTAAAAAGCTAAAGTAAAAACGTTTAACATCTAACTTGTAACTTTCTTACTTCTACTAAAATCCGCTTGGTTTCAAATGCAAACCGGTGGTTTCTTCTAATCCGAACATTAAATTCATGTTTTGAATGGCTTGTCCTGAAGCACCTTTGGTTAAGTTATCTATTATTGATGTTATGAGAACCCGGTTTCCTTTTTTCAATAAACTAATGATACATTTGTTTGTCTGAACAACTTGTTTCATATTAATATTTGTGGTTGTAACCGTTACAAAAGGCTCATTTTTATAGAACTCTTCGTATTTAGCAACCAATTGCTCCAAACTATCATCAGAAAGCGTATATAATGTTGCAAAAATCCCTCTTGGGAAATCTCCTCTGTTCGGAATAAAAAGCAATTCGCTTTCAAAATCGTCCTGCAATTGTACCAGACTTTCTGTGATTTCTCCTAAATGCTGGTGTTCAAAAGCTTTATAATGAGAAAAGTTGTTATTTCTCCAGCTGAAATGAGATGTTTCTGAAAGACTTACTCCCGCTCCTGTAGAACCAGTTGTTGCATTAATGTGAACATCGTTATTCAATAATCCGTGTTTTGCTAAAGGCAGTAAAGCCAATTGAATAGCGGTTGCAAAACAACCTGGATTTGCAATATAGTTTGCTTTTTTAATTGCAGCTTTATTTATTTCAGGTAATCCATAAACAAAATCTTTTCCCTCAAAATGAGCGTCTTTGTTCAATCTGAAATCATTTCCTAAATCGATGATTTTAGTGTGGCTTGCAAATTGATTTTCTTTCAAAAATGAAATTGATTTCCCGTGTCCTAAACATAAGAAAACAACGTTCACATTTAGATTGATTTCATCAGTAAAATTCATTTCGATATCGCCCATCAGATCGTGGTGCGCTACAGAAAGCGGTTTCCCAGCATTTGTAGTACTGTAAACAAAATCGATGTTTACTGTTGGATGATACATTAAAATTCTGATAAGTTCTCCGGCTGTGTAACCCGAACCACCAATAATTCCGATATTAATCATAATTTTAAATTTATTAAAAAACTATTTCTCGTAAAGATCTTTTTTCTCCTTTGGAAGAAATGCTTTGATTATGAAAGAAAGTATTATTGCTTCAATCAAAAACGCTAAAAAAACTATAAATTCTCCCTTAAAATAAAGTAACATACTTGGTATAGCATTAAATACAGAAAAGATTTTGTTTATTATTTCAATTGGACTTGGAAAAATCAAAATCACATAACTTACAGCTATTATTACTACAGATATGCTGCCTGCAACGAAGCTTCTATTAGTTAAAAATACTTTTACTAAGTTATCTTTAAAAAATAGTGCGATTCCTAACATTATTAGTATTGTTATAAATACTAAAACAATAGTAATCATTACTTCTTTTTCAAATTAATCATGATCTAATTGATTTACAGACGAAAAGATGTTTTGAGCATTTCCCAGAATTTTAATAAATCCTTTTGCATCGTCAGATGTCCATGCGTTATTCATTTCTCCATACTGTCCAAAACCTGTATTCATTAAATCATTTCTAGATTCAATTCCGTCAAGTGAGAAATGGTAAGGCTTTAATGAAACCGTTACTGTTCCGTTCACTGTTTTTTGCGTGTCTTGTAAAAACGTTTCGATGTTACGCATTACAGGATCCAAAAACTGACCTTCATGAAATAACATTCCGTACCAGTTTCCTAACTGTTCTTTCCAGTATTGCTGCCATTTTCCTAAAGTATGTTTCTCTAATAAATGGTGCGCTTTGATGATAATTAACGGAGCAGCAGCTTCAAAACCTACTCTTCCTTTAATTCCGATAATAGTATCTCCTACGTGAATATCTCTACCAATTGCGTAAGCATTTGCCAGTTTTTCGAGTTTTACAATATTATTTTCTGGTACATCTTTTTTACCGTTTAAGGCAACCAATTCTCCTTGTTCAAAATGCAGAGTCACTTTTTCTTCACCTTCTTTTTGCAATTGCGAAGGATAAGCTTCACTTGGCAAAGGCTGGCTTGACGTTAAAGTTTCTTTTCCTCCAACGCTGGTTCCCCAAAGTCCTTTATTGATTGAATATTGTGCTTTTTCCCAAGAATAATGAACGCCGTTTTTTGCTAAATAATCAACTTCTTCTTGTCTTGAAAGTTTTAAATCTCTAATTGGAGTGATAATTTCGATTTCTGGAGCAATGGTCTGGAAAATCAAATCGAAACGAATTTGGTCATTTCCTGCACCCGTACTTCCGTGTGCGATTGCGCTTGCCCCTACTTTTTTGGCATATTTAATGGCTTCAATTGCCTGAAAAACACGCTCTGCGCTTACAGATAATGGATAAGTATTGTTTTTTAATACGTTTCCAAAAATCAAATATTTTATAGCTTTATCGTAATATTTGTCAATGATTGTCAGGTTGGCATGCTGTGCACTTCCTAATTCGTAAGCTCTTTTTTCAATAGCTGTTAATTCTTCTGCAGAAAATCCTCCTGTATCTACAAGAACAGTGTGAACTTCGTATCCTTTTTCATTTTTTAAATATTTCAAACAATACGAGGTATCTAATCCTCCGCTATAAGCTAATACTACTTTTTTCATTTTTTATAATTTAGGCTAATACTTTCGTATGTAGCAGTTTGAGATTTTTTCTAATTAATGGTTAAACAAAAAATGCAATTATTTTATTTAAAAATAAAGCTTGTTTAATTTTTTTAAGTCTGCTCAAAACAGCTTCGTTAAAAGGATGTCTCGGCGGTGTTTTTTGTTTTTCTTTTGGGTCGTATAACATTCCTGTGCATAGGCACATTTTGTTTTCTTTGCTTTGCAGAATTGGGAAATTGGTACAGGTTTTACAGCCTGCCCAAAAACTCGGATCGGTCGTCAATTCTGAGAAAGGAACGGGTTTATAACCTAACTCTGAATTAATTTTCATAACAGCTAAACCAGTTGTAATTCCAAAGATTTTAGCGTCTGGAAATCTTTTTAAAGAATAATCAAATACTTTAGATTTTATCTTTTTAGCTAAACCATGACTTCTGTAATCCGGATGTACAATTAATCCCGAGTGCGCAACAAATTTTCCGTGTTGCCAGCTTTCTATATAACAAAAACCTGCAAACTTTCCGTCAGCCAGTGCAATCATTGCATCACCGTTTGCCATTTTTTTCTGAATGTATTCAGGAGTTCTTTTAGCAATCCCCGTACCTCTTAACAAGGCAGATGATTCTATCGTATCGCAGATTTCTTGTGCGAATTTGAAGTGTTCTTCCTGAGTTACAACAATAGAGATCTTCATTTCAATTATTGAAGTTAGAGTTAAAAATTAAAGCGTATTGTTTAGTTTGAAATCCAGAAATGAATCCAATAAAAATAGACAAAAAAGAAGTAATATTCTCAAAATCAAAAACTTGATTCGAAAAATTTACAAAATTATATATAGTTCTAGGATATGTTTGTCCAATGGACAAATTTTGTGATTTCAAAATGAAAAATGGATATGAATAAATATACGGTTGAAAAACTCAGTGGATACTATAGAGATAGTGTCCGTACTTCGGGAGAAGTAATCGGTGAGTTTGTCCGTGACAAAGAAGTTATATGTAAACTTATTTTATTCATCGCTGCAAATGTACACTATTTTTTATTTTACAAAACAAAAAATTTAAATTCTAACATTTTTTTTGCATTTTGTGAATATAGTAAAAAACAAAGCCCGATAATTATCGCTAACTATCGGGCTATTAATATTTTATGTTTATTAAAATTATTTCTTCGTAAAAGAAATTACTTGTCCATTCTCCATAATGATCATATCAAAACCAGTTTTTGCTTCATTAAATTTAAATTTTAATCCCGCTCTGCCCGATTCAAATGTATCTTTTTCGTTTGCAACAGGATCCAAAGCAAATTTAGGATAGTTTGGAAGTTCAGCTGTTAAAACACTATTTTTTTCAGTCATAACAACCGTAAGAGGCGATTTTGTTGCAATGTAGCTGCCTAAATATCCATCAAGAATAATATCTTTTTCAATTTTACCGTTTCCCGCTTTCCATACATTATTGCTTTCATTATAATCTGGAAAAACGTGATCTGGATCTAAAGTGATACTTTCAATTTCTTCTGTAGAATTATGTTTGAAAGACCAAGAATTGTTTCTCTGCCAAATTTCTACGGGCAATTTTACTCTCGTTACTTTACCGCTTTTTGTTTTAACGTCTAAAATAATCGGCATCGGGATTTTATCAAAATTCTCAACAGTAATTACAATTCCCTTTGCAGGATCGTTTTTCACATACTTAATAGAATTAATTCCTTGGTCAAAACGCCAGTTATTTACAAACCAGCTTCTCCAGAACCAGCTTAAATCTTCTCCAGCAACATTTTCTATTGTTCTAAAGAAATCATCAGGCGTCGGATGTTTGTAAGCCCATCTTTCGACATAGGTGCGAAGTGCTTTATCAAAACGCTCTTCACCCAGAATCTGCTCACGTAACATTACTAATCCTGCACTCGGTTTTGCATAACATAAAACGCCTATATTACGCTCTTTCATATTATCAGGAGAGCTTAACACCGTTTCTAATTTTGGACTTGTATAATATTCTGCATTTTCGTGTAAATCTTCTGGTTTCTGCTTGTATTCACCATTATTAAAATCAACCGAACTAACTGAGTTGATAAAAGTATTAAAACCTTCATCCATCCAAGCAAAATAACGTTCGTTTGACCCCACAATCATCGGGAACCAAATGTGCCCAAATTCGTGATCTGTCACTCCCCATAAGTCATCCCCTTTAGATTCCCATCCGCAGAAAACAATTCCAGGATACTCCATTCCGCCCTCGTTACCCGCTACATTTGTTGCCGCAGGATAAGGATATTCAAACCATCTTTTAGAGTAATTTTCGATAGATGCTTTTACATATTCTGTAGAACGCCCCCAAGCAGCATTTCCGGAACTTTCAACTGGGTAAGCCGACAAAGCCAGAGATTTTTTTCCGCTAGGAAGATTAATTTTTGCTCCATCCAAAATAAATGCCGGAGAAGAAGCCCAAGAAAAATCACGTGCATTAGTAATTCTGTAATGCCATGTTTTCTCAGCACTCGCATTGGTATTGGCTGTAGCCGCAACTTCGTCCGCAGAACGAATTACAACTGTTTTATCACTTTGCTGTGCTTCTTTGTAACGCTTCAAATGTTCTGCAGAAAATACTTCTGCTCCGTTTACAAGTTCTCCAGAACCTACAACAAAATGGTTTGCCGGAGCGGTAATTTTTACATCAAAATTTCCGTATTCCAAATAAAACTCAGAAGCTCCTAAATACGGAGCGGTGTTCCAGCCTTTTACGTCATCATAAACACACATTCTTGGATACCATTGTGCAATAGTGAAGATTTTACCATTTCTAGTTTCCAAAACCCCCATTCTGTCTGATCCTTCAAACGGAGCGATGAATGAAAACTCAATTTTAACTTTTACAGAACCACCTTTTGCTGCCAATTCCTGAGGCAGAAAAATCTGCATTCTTGTATCTGTAATAATATACTTTGCAGCAACCTCTGTTTTAGTTTTTCCTCCAGAAATTACTTTTACAGATTTTATTTTATTTCCTCCATCAAAAATCTGCCCTTGCGCTCCATTACGACTTCCTGTTAAAGGCACAACTGCGTTTCCTCTAGAATCTTGTTTAAATAAATTTTGATCTAAATACAGCCATAAAAAAGACAATTTGTCCGGGCTGTTATTGGTATAAGTAATTTCGTCTGTACCAACAAGTTCGTTTGTGGTATTATTCAATTTTACATTTATCTGATAATCTGCTCTATTCTGCCAATAATCTACGCCTGGCTGTCCACTAGCGGTACGGGTAGAAGTACCATTTTTTGAATAAAAGTTTGGTGCAAATGCATCATGGTAATTATAATTGTTAACTGAACCGCCTGATGTGGCGGCAGGAGTCTGCGCCCAGACAGAAGAAATCCCTGTAAACAAAGCCATGGTTAAAAAGGCTTTAAAAGCGTGTATTTTCATATTTTTTAGCTATTTGTGTAGCAAATTAATGAAAAAAAAAGCTATTTGCAGAGAAATAATAAAACATAAATTGAATTTTAGCAAAATTTTATCAATAAAATAAATCAAAGGATTTTCTTAAAAAACTAAATTTTATAAAATATATTTACACTTAATAATAGAACATTCATTTTACTCTCAATATTTTGAACACAACAATCTCAAATTCAATTTTAAAAGCTTCGATAAATCATGCAGGAGCTGAATTATTTTCTATAAAAGACAATCAGAACAAAGAATACATCTGGGAAGGAAATCCAGATTTTTGGGGCAAACATTCTCCAGTACTTTTTCCTATTGTCGGCACTTTAAAAAACAATACCTATACTATTAATAGTAAGGAATTTCAATTACCACGTCATGGTTTTGCGCGTGATATGGAGTTTGAACTGATTGAGAAAACAGAAAATAAAGCTGTTTTTTCTTTACAATCGTCTGAAGAAACTTTGAAAAAGTATCCTTTTGAATTTGAGCTGCAGCTTGTTTATACTCTGAATGAAAATGCTCTTGAAATTGCTTACAATGTGATCAACAAATCAAAAGGAAAAATTCCTTTTTCGATTGGAGCGCATCCAGCGATTGCACTTCCTGAGAATTTTGAGAATTATGCTTTTCAATTTGAAAAAGAAGAAAACCTAGAATATTATCTTTTAGAAAATGATTTAATTTCTAATCAAACTAAAATTCTTGAAACAAAAAATAATCTAGTTCCTTTAAACTATGAGCTTTTCAAGAATGATGCTTTGATTTTCAAAACTTTAGAATCCAATTCTTTGACGATTCTAGAAAACAACAAACCCTATGTAAAAGTTGATTTTGAGGATTTTCCGAGTTTAGGTCTTTGGACAAAAGAAAATGCTCCATTTGTTTGCATCGAACCTTGGCTGGGATATTCTGATACTTTAGAGAACTCTGGAGATTTATACCAAAAAGAAGGCATTTTGGTTTTGGATGAGAACAAATCTTTCACTTCAAGATTTACTATTTCAATATTATAATATACTAACATGTTAGAATTTAATTTTAATCCGTTTCCCGTAATAGAAACCGAGCGTCTGATTTTGGACAGGCTCAGTGAAACTGACATTGTAGAAGTTTTTGAAATGCGCTCCGATCCAGAAATAATGAAATATATCCCAAGACCTTTGGCTAAAAATCACGACGACGCATTGAAGCATATACAAACCATTAATGAAAACATCGATAAAAACATTGGTATAAATTGGGCAATCAGACTTAAAGGAAATCCTAAACTTTTAGGAATTATCGGTTTTTATAGAACGCAGCATGAAAATTACCGTTCAGAAATTGGTTATATACTTCATTCTGATTTCCATGGTAGAGGAATTGTTCCAGAAGCGGTGAAGCGTTTAGTTGAATATGGCTTTAAAGATTTAAAACTGCATTCGATCGAAGCGGTAATTGCACCAGAAAATACAGCTTCAGAAAAAGTACTGCAGAAATGTGGTTTTGTTAAGGAAGCCCACTTTAAAGAATCAGACTTTTATGACGGAAAATTTCTTAACAAGGTAATCTACTCATTACTAGAATCGTAGTAATTTATTCTTGTTAAAAAGAATTTCTTAACAATACTTCGGTCTAATTATACGTTATATTTGCGCTCGAAATCAGCTAAAATAGCTGCTTTTAATTGAAAACATTTTTTATGAAAAAAATACCTGCCTTAATTCTTCTTTTGTTTTGTCTGCAATTACAAAGCCAGACTTTTGTAAAATTTAATGGTCTTACAGCGTTAGTGGGCGTTCCAAATGTCGGAATCGAAACCAGCATTGGTCAAAAAACCACTTTTAGTGTCGATATAATGGCTTCTTTCTGGGAATCTTTTAGTGGACAACATCCGATGAAATTTGCTACTTTAACTCCAGAAGTACGTTATCATTTCAAAGAAAAATATAATGGTTTTTACTTTGGAGGTCATATTGGCGCAGACAAATACGAACTGCAAAAATGGAACTATTGGAATAGTAATATGTATGAAGATGGTTTTGGCTACCGAATTGGCGCTACAGTAGGCTATAACGTTAAGCTAAACGATAAGTTTTTATTAGACATATTTGTAGGCGGAGGCTGGCATCAAGGTTTCTATCACGGTTATTATAATGACGGAACTCCAGGAAGATATGAAAAAACCGTTAACTGGAACAAAAGCGGTGAATGGCTTCCATATCGCGGCGGTGTAATGATCTCTTACAAATTATAAATTTAATTTAGGAAGAGTTTTAATATACAGTTCTTCTACTTTCTTACGAGCCCAATCTGTTTTTCTTAAAAAAGTAAGACTCGATTTTACACTCGGATTAGAATTAAAACACTTAATCGGAATCAATTCTCCTAAAGTATCAAAACTGTAATAATCGACTAAAGTTTCGACGATTTTTTGAAGTGTAATTCCGTGTAAAGGATCTTTAGATTGATTTTGCATTTTAAAATTTTAAATTGATATAAAAAAGACCGTACAAATGTACGGTCTTTCTTTTTGTAAAATCAACTAAATTGAACTTTACGCTAATCAAATAAAATATTTAAAATAAGAATTTAAATCCAACCGAAATTGGAGAAGTCAAATTCGGATTACTTCCTCCTAAGGCCGTATTGTAATAACCATCAACATTTGCTGCGTGCGCCAGACCAAAGTTTGTAACTGTCGTTTTTTCTCCTGTTTTAGGATCAAGCGTTGTCGAAGTAAAATTGGCTAAATCATAAGAGAACTCTACAGAGAAATTTTTAGTTACAAAATAGTCAAAACCTCCTGAAAGTGATAATCCCACTTGATTTACTTTTAACTCAGATTCTTTTTCTTTACCTGTAATCACTGGCAGCGCCAATTGTCCGAAGAAATAAAGAGAACCAGCAACATTCCAGTACTTTCTTGCTAATGGCTGTATAACGATTAAATCTGTTTTAGCCGCTGTTCCTTTATCAGAATCAGCCTTTATATTTATATATCCTACTGCAGCCCCAACAGCAACAGAAGGTGTTATAAAGGTTCCAACAATTGGCAGGACAGAGATGCTTGTATTTTTTACATCTGCCGTTTTAGTCTGTTGGTAACCAAATTGAGAAGTTACAAACCAAGTTCCTTTTAGACCCTGATTTGAATCCTGAGCTTTTGCAGCAAAACCAATTAATACAATACTTAATAGTGTTACAATTTTTTTCATTTTGATGTGGTATTTAAATTTATTACGCAAACTTACTGGCAAGCTTTTTTCACAATGATGATGAAAATCATAGATTAAAATAAATCTTTAATTATCTTTGGCAGTAAGGAAATTTTGAAATTTGTCTTACATTTGCACCTATGTTAAAATCAGTCAACATCTTAAATAAAAGAGCCCGTTTTGATTACGAAATAATCGACACTTATACAGCCGGAATTGTTTTGGCTGGTACAGAGATCAAATCAATTCGATTAGGAAAAGCCAATATCACAGAAAGTTTTTGCGAGTTTAGCGGTATGGAGCTTTTTGCCATCAACACCTATATCGAAGAATATTCGTTTGGAAATCAATTCAATCATAAATCCAGAAGTGAAAGAAAATTACTTTTGAATAGAAAAGAATTAAAGACACTTCACAAAAGTGTTCAGGCCAAAGGATTAACGATTGTTCCTCTGAAACTTTTTACAAACGAAAAAGGGCTGGCAAAACTGCAGATTGGTCTTTGTAAAGGGAAGAAAAACTACGATAAACGCGAATCTTTAAAAGAGCAGGATACCAAACGTGACTTAGACCGTATTAAAAAAGCTTACAACTAAAAGCAGATTAATTCGATCTAAACCAATGATTATTAATATTTTATAGTTATTTTTACTACAAACAATAACTGTAAAATATGAAAAAGCATTTAATTCTATTGATTGCAATTGCAGCACTTTCTAGCTGCAGCAGTAATACTACTATTGTAAACAGCTGGAGAGATCCAAAAATAACCGTCGCACAAGAGCAGTTTAAAAAAGTTCTGGTTGTCGTTTTGGTTAAAGATGAGGCATCGCGAAGAGTGGCAGAAAACAGAATTGCGGCCAGTAATGTAATTTTCAAAACTTCTTATCAATATTTGAACGAAACTACGAAGCAGCTTTCGAAGGAACAAAAGCTGAAAATTCTTCAAGATGAAAATTTTGACGGTGTCGTAACTATGCGCTTAGTAAGCAAAGATAAAGAAACAACCTATGTACCGGGAACTTACACCGGAATGTATTATGGTGGTTTTGATGGTTTATACTCTGGAATGTACGGTTATGGTTTTGGAAATTGGTACGGCATGTATTCACCCGCTTTTTATGATCCTGGATATTATCAGGAAACGACTTCGTATATGGTTGAAACCAATATTTTTTCATTAAAAGACAATAAACTCATCTGGACTGGAACTACAAAATCTGACTATGTCACAGATTTAGGACAAACAGTTGATGCTATTATGCAGGCTGTTGTAAAAGAAATGAGAAAAGACGGCTCTTTGCCTCCAAAATAAAAACACGAAAAAGCAATACGAAAAGTGTTGCTTTTTTTGTTTCTTCTAAAATGACTAATTTTGTCAAGACTAAATTTTTCATCAAAATGAAATCACTTTTAAAAAATGCCAGAGAACAAAAAGGTTTTAAAACCAGAGAATTAGCTCAGCTTGCTAATATTGATCAGGCGTTGATTAGTAAATTCGAATCAGGAGCACGAAAACCTACCAAAGATCAAATTACTAAACTTTCTCAGCTTTTAGATATTGATTATGAAACCTTGATGATTGCATGGCTTAAAGAAAAAATTCTTTACGAAATTGGTGATGAGGAATTTGCTTTAAAAGCGCTGCTGCTTGCCGAACAAGAAATCCAAAAGAATAAAAAAGAAATTGATTCTGAAATAATATCTTCTAATCAAATTATTTTAGATGAAATAGAAAAATTAAAAAATCAACTTCAATCTTTTAATCATTTTCAACTCCGACAAATTTCCAAAACATTAGAATCAGAGTTTGTTTTTCAAAATATTCACTCTAATGGAAATTCTTTAACTTTAGAAGAAACCAAATCTGTTATTAACGATGGAATTACCATTTCTGGAAAAAGCATGCAAGAGCATCTTGAAGCAGTGAATTTTCAAGAAATTGCCGGTTATATAAAAGATTTGAGTCAAAAGAAAACAACTTTAAATGAAAAAGAAGTGCTTTTCATCCATAGTTTAATCTTTAAGGGAATTCAATTTGAAAACTCAGGAAAATATAAAAATGATCCGCTGATTTTACGTGAGATGAATTTACTTTTTAATTGGTACGAAAATCATAAAAACAATCTGCACCCAATAATTCTGGCATCTGAAATATATCTAAAAATTCTCGATATAAATCCATTCGAAAAAGGAAATCTTCAAATGGCAAATATTGTAATGAACTGGATTTTACTTCAAAATAATTATATTTATGTGTTAACTCAAGCAGATAAAAATAATACAAATGAATATTTTTCGGCTTTAGATCAATTTAAAACCAGAAACGACAAATCTGTTTTCATTAATTATATACTAAAAATAGAAAAAGAAAATCTAATGAACGCAATACAATTGATTACTAAATAAGAAAAGCCCGTTTAAACGGGCTTTTCTATTAATTTTTATCTTCTAATAAAGGAACAAATCTAAATTCTCCAAACTCGTGTTTTTCAAATTGAGTTTCGTTTTTACGAATTAACAAAGTCATAATCTGTACATCTTCTCCAAGCGGAATTACCAATCTCCCTCCCACTTTTAACTGTGCCATTAATGGCTGTGGAATAAAAGGCGCACCGGCAGTAACAATAATACTGTCAAACGGAGCAAAATTTGGAAGCCCCTTGTAGCCGTCTCCAAAAGAAACATGTTTTGGACGAATATTTAATTTCGGAAACAAATTTGAAGTTGTCTTAAACAATTCATTTTGTCTTTCTACAGTATACACTTTAGCACCAAGCATAAACAAAACTGCAGTCTGATATCCCGATCCAGTTCCGATTTCTAAAACTTTATGATCTTTCTTAATTTCAAGCAATTGCGATTGAAATGCTACTGTATACGGCTGTGAAATAGTCTGCCCTGCTCCAATAGGGAACGCTTTATCCTGATAAGCAAAATCTTCAAAACTTGAATTCAAAAAAAGATGTCTTGGAATTTTTTTAATCGCTTCCAGAACCGCTCTATCTGTAATTCCTTTTTGCTCTAAAGTTGTTACTAATTGATTACGAAGTCCTTGATGTTTGGCAGTGTCTTTCAAAATGGGTAGGTTTTATTTTCGCAAAAATAAGAAACAAAATAGGATTTCAAATATTGATTTTTAATTATTAAATTATATAAAGTTAGATATTATGGGTTATGGACTTAGAGTTACATTTTGAGAGCGATGTGTCAGGGGCAAATGTTTAAAAACCGAAAATCTTAACTTATGATTTAGAGCTGGGGCCCATAACTTCTAACTCCTAACACATAACCTTCAACTCATAACTAACAATTACCTAAATTCACTTTCACTTTCAACAAATAAATTATATTTTTGTTTAAAATACATTCTCATGTTAAAAGTAGGAGTTTTAGGTGCTGGTCATCTTGGTAAAATACATTTACGCTTATTACAACAATCTGACAAATACGAATTAGTTGGATTTTACGACGAAAATCAAGAAAATGCCGAAAGAATCTCAAAAGAGTTTGGCTATAAAAACTTCAGTACAATTGCAAAACTTATCCACGCTGTGGATGTTATTGATATCGTTACGCCAACGCTTTCACATTACAAATGTGCCAAAGTAGCAATCAAATCAGGAAAACATATTTTTATAGAAAAACCAATCGCCAATACGGTTGAGGAAGCCGAAGAAATTATCGCTTTATCTAAGGAGTACAACGTAAAAGGGCAAGTTGGTCACGTAGAACGCTTTAACCCTGCGTTTATAGCTACCAAAAACATGATCGAAAACCCGATGTTTATCGAAACGCATCGTTTGGCAGAATTTAATCCTCGCGGTACAGATGTCCCTGTGGTCTTAGATTTGATGATTCATGATATCGATGCAATTCTTAGTGTAGTAAAATCAAAGGTTAAAAATATTAATGCAAGCGGTGTCTCTGTAATCAGCGAAACTCCCGATATTGCCAACGCCAGAATTGAATTCGAAAATGGATGTGTTGCCAATTTAACCGCCAGCAGAATTTCGATGAAAAACATGCGCAAATCACGTTTCTTCCAGAAAGATGCTTATATTTCTGTAGATTTTCTAGAAAAAAAATGCGAAGTGGTGCGTATGAAAGACGCTCCGGAAGTTCCAGGTGATTTTGATATGATTCTGCAGAATGCCGAAGGTGTAAAAAAGCAGATCTATTTTACCAATCCAGATGTGGAGCAAAACAATGCAATTCTTGATGAATTAGAATCTTTTGCAAACGCCATCAATACAGATACAACTCCAGTTGTAACCTTAGAACAAGCTACAGATGCTTTAAGAGTAGCTTACCAAATTATTGACTGTTTCGAGAAATAAGAAATTTTTAAAAATAAATTAGCCACGAATTCATGAAAAAATTGATGAATTCGTGGCTAAATCATAAATACAATATCAAGATATAATATGAAAACAATAGCTGTAATTGGTGCAGGAACAATGGGCAACGGAATTGCACATACTTTTGCACAAAGTGGTTTTACCGTAAAACTAATTGACATTTCTGAAAAATCTTTAGATAAAGGGATGGCAACTATTGCTGCCAATTTAGAAAGAATGCTGTCTAAAGGTACAATCACGCAAGAAGATGTTGCTAAAACAATTACCAATATTATTACCTATACCGATATCAAAGATGGTGTAACTAGTGTAGATTTGGTAGTAGAAGCCGCTACAGAAAATCTTGAATTAAAATTAAACATCTTCAAACAATTAAATGAAGCTTGTTCTCATAATACCATTTTAGCAACCAATACTTCTTCGATTTCTATTACACAGATCGGTGCTGTAGTTGCACATCCGGAACGCGTTATTGGGATGCATTTTATGAATCCTGTGCCGATTATGAAATTGGTAGAGATCATTCGCGGTTATAACACAAGTGATGAAGTAACCGAAATCATTATGAAATTGTCTGAGAAATTAGGCAAAGTTCCTGTTGAAGTTAACGATTATCCTGGTTTTGTGGCCAACAGAATTTTGATGCCGATGCTTAACGAAGCTATTGAAACATTGTATAACGGAGTTGGCGGCGTTTACGAAATTGATACAGTAATGAAACTTGGAATGGGGCATCCAATGGGACCACTTCAATTGGCAGATTTTATTGGACTTGATGTTTGTCTTGCTATCTTAAACGTGATGTACGACGGATTCAAAAATCCTAAATATGCTCCTTGCCCGCTTCTTGTAAATATGGTTCGCGCTGGAAAACTCGGAGTAAAATCTGGTGAAGGTTTTTATGATTACAGCGAAAGTAAAAAAGCAGAGAAAGTTTCCAAACAGTTTTTGTAAAATAAATATGAGAAAATCTTTTTTGTTGATCTGCCATTTTGTACTAACTATTTGTTTTTCGCAAAACACTATTATTTCTAAAAAACAGTTCACTCTAAAGGAGATTGATAGTATTTGTTTAAAAAACGGAAGAAGTATTACTTCAGAAGGAAAAATAAACAAAGAAATTGAGAGCAAGTCGAAAAAATCTCTTGCCAAAGGTACATTTTCATACAGTCTATATCTGAATCATTTTAATGAAGAAAATTATATTGGTTTATCAAATATTGAAAAAAGAAAATACAATTTTGATGCCAATAGCGAGTTGATAAAGGCTAAATATCATGAAATTATATACTATAGTAATTCTTATTCTGAAACTATTGACGGAGAATTTTATTACACTAACGACACACTTAATTATGCAAAAGTTAATGTGGTAAGAAGTAAAGATAAAAAAGAAATAGAATCCGAAAAATTCAACATTGGTATTTCAGAATTAAACGAAACAAAGGTTTTTAAAACGACCTTTCTATTTGATTTCAAATATTGGATTCTTAAGAAAAACGAAGATATACTTAAGATTTATAAGAAAAAATGAATACAATAAAACAAAACCTTGATTCTATAAAATCTACACTACCAGAACATGTAACCTTAGTTGCGGTTTCTAAAACCAAACCTGTGCCTGATTTAATAGAAGCTTACGAAGCCGGCCAGCGCATTTTTGGAGAAAACAAAATCCAGGAAATGACCGAAAAATGGGAACAAATGCCAAAAGATATCCAATGGCATATGATTGGTCATGTTCAAACCAATAAAGTTAAATTTATGGCGCCGTTTGTAAGTTTGATTCATGGTGTTGACAGTTTAAAATTATTACAGGAAATTAATAAACAAGCACTTAAAAATAATAGAGTTATAGATTGTCTGCTTCAAATCTATATTGCAGAAGAAGAATCTAAATTTGGCTTGGACGAAAAAGAATTAAATCAACTTTTAACTTCTGCGGAGTTTAAAGAGTTAAAAAATATTCGTATCTTAGGTTTAATGGGAATGGCCACCTTTACAGAAGATCAAAACCAGATAAAAAAAGAATTTACACATCTAAAATCTATTTTTGATTCCATTCAAAAACTAGACATTGTTGATTTAAAAACAATTTCTATGGGAATGTCCGGAGATTATCAATTGGCAATTGAATGCGGCAGCACGATGGTAAGAATTGGAAGCAGCATCTTTGGAGGAAGATAAATTTTCAATATCAATTACAAGATCAAAAATCAATTACAATTTTTAAAATAATAATTAAAAATGGAAAAAATATTCAATTTTGAAGATCGCCTAGTTCGTTTTGCAGGAGAAAGTATTTTTTTCACAAGAGAATTAAGCAAACTTTTTGAAAATGAATATTATAAAAATCAATTAATCAGATCATCCGGAAGTGCATCTTTGAATTTTGGGGAAGCACAAGGAACAATAACTGATAAAGATTTTATTTTCAAAGTCTCATTAGTTGTAAAAGAACTAAAAGAATCGAGAAATTCATTAAAAATTTTAGATTATATTAAAGAAGGCAACAGTGAAAAAAGAAATAAGCTTTTAATTGAAGTAGAACAACTAATAGCTATTTCATCAAAAATGATACTTAATAAAAAATAATTTTTCAATGGCAATGACAATAGCAATAGCAATAACAAACTTCAACTTTAAATCTTTGATTTTTGATATTGACATTGAAATTGATTTTTGATATTGATTTTTGACATTGACATTGAAAATGTACGCAATACTTGACATAGAAACCACTGGAGGACAATTTAATGAAGAGGGAATTACCGAAATCGCCATCTATAAATTTGACGGGCATGAAGTAGTTGATCAATTCATCAGCCTTGTTAATCCTGAAATTCCGATTCAGCCTTTTGTGGTAAAACTAACTGGAATTAACAATGCGATGCTGCAATCGGCACCCAAGTTTTACGAAGTAGCAAAACGAATTATAGAAATCACTTCAGATTGTATTATAGTTGCCCACAACGCCTCTTTTGATTACCGAATCCTTCGTACCGAATTCAGACGTCTTGGCTACAGTTTTGAAGCCAAAACACTCTGTACAGTAGAATTAGCCAAAAAATTAATTCCAGAACAAACCTCATACAGCTTAGGAAAACTGGTTCGTGCACTGGGCATCCCGATGGCAGACCGTCATCGTGCCAGCGGCGACGCAATGGCCACGGTTAAACTTTTCAAAATGCTTTTAGAAAAGGATTTAGAAAAAACAATTGTAAAAGATTTCATTAAACTTGAAATAGAAAAAGGAATCGCTCCAAAATTATTGGATTTACTTGCCCAAATGTCATCTAAAACCGGAACTTATTATGTACATGACGAAGGCGGCACCTTAATTTATATTGGTAAAAGCCGCAATATAAAAAAGAGAATCAATCAGCATTTTACATCTACAAATAAAAAAAGTAAAAGAATTCAAGCCGAAGTTTTTACCATTACGTATGATGAAACCGGAAGTGAATTAATCGCTCTTTTAAAAGAAAGCGAAGAAATAAAAGTAAACCGTCCGAGATACAATCGTTCGCAGCGCAAAACTATATTTCCATTTGCAATTTACGCAGAGAAAGACGCAAACGGATATCTTAATTTAAAACTTGAAAAAGCAGACGGGCGCAAAAAAGAAATTACCTCCTATGCCTCTTTGCAAGAAGGTAAAAATGCCCTTTTCAGGTTTACATCAAAATACCATCTTTGCCAGAAACTTACCGGTTTATACCAAAGCAAAGCAGAATGCTTTCAATACAAAATTAAAGAATGTGACGGCGCATGCATTGGTGCCATAACTCCCGAAATGTACAATGAACGCGTAAAACAATTCATTTCAGAAAACAGTTTTGATAATAAAAGCATGATTTTGATAGACAAAGGCCGTAACGTTAACGAAAGAAGCGCTGTTTTAATAGAAAATGGAACTTACAAAGGGTATGCCTATTACGATCTAAATTATCAAATCACCAACATCGAAATCCTAAAAAACATCTTAATTCCGATGCAGCACAATCGCGATGTAAAAAATATAATTCAAAATTACATCCGTAAAACCAAATCGCTCAAAATTCTTCATTTTTAAACCACTTACCTATCTTCCTGATATGGCAAAACATAAATCAAAATACGAGATTTTTAGAGAGAAAATAAAAATCATTCTTTACGGAACCAACACTTTAGCCGGCAGAATGTTTGATTTGGTTCTTCTTGGGCTTATTTTGCTCAGTGTCCTTTTGGTAATGCTCGATACTGTAGAAGGAATCAGTAGTAAATACCATCAACAGCTGTTAGTCTGCGAATGGATCATAACTATATTTTTTACTATAGAATATATTTTAAGGATAATATCCATCCAAAAACCAAGAAAATACGCCATCAGTTTCTACGGAATTATAGACCTATTGGCAATTTTACCCATGTATTTGTCCATATTTTTTCCGGCCACAAGCGTATTAACAATTGTAAGAGTCCTGCGTTTCTTGAGATTATTCAAAATCCTGCACATTCCGCAAATCTCACATCAATCCTACCAATTAAAAGAAGCATTAGAAGCCAGTAAAGAAAAAATCTTAGTCTTCATTTATTTCGTCGTAATAAGCGCCGTCATCATCGGATCCTTAATGTACGTTGTAGAAGGAAAAGAAAGCGGTTTTACCAGCATTCCCGTCAGCATTTATTGGTCCATTGTAACATTAACAACCGTTGGATATGGAGATATTTCACCAATAACACCTCTAGGACAGTTTCTAGCCTCGCTTGTCATGATTATGGGTTACGGAATTATTGCCGTCCCAACCGGAATTGTAACAGCTGAATTTGCAAAAGCCAGTCTAAGAAACAGTTCTGTAAGCGGTAAAAAAACATGCTCACAATGCAATGCCCAATTGCACTTTGACAATGCAAAATATTGCTATCAATGCGGCAAAACCTTACCAACTAATTAATTTTATGAAGCAATTCCAGCTATACACTTCAACTCCTCCTTATCTTTGTTGTTTTTTTAAGTCATAAAAAGAGCTTCCGCTGGTCGCTTTTTTATTCCAAAAAAACTAACAAATATAAGTCCGGGGTTTTCGTTTCTATCTGGGCTAAAAAAATATGAAATACCTAATTACCATTGTCGGACCAACAGCCATAGGCAAAACAGCCTTAAGTATTGCTTTGGCACAGCATTTTAATTGCGAAATCATCTCTTGCGACAGCCGTCAGTTTTTCAAAGAAATGACAATCGGAACCGCAGTTCCAAGTCAGGACGAATTACATGCCGCAAAACATCATTTCATTCAAAATAAATCAATTTTTGAAAATTATACCGTTGGTGATTACGAAAAAGAAGCACTTTTAAAACTAGATGAATTATTTCAAACCAACGATTTTGCAATCCTGATCGGAGGTTCTGGTTTATATGTTGACGCTATTTTAAAAGGTTTTGACGAATTTCCCGAAATTGCTACAGAAGTTCGACAAGAAGTAAATGCAAATTACGAAAAACTCGGAATCGAATACCTCCAGCAACAGCTGAAAAATCTAGATCCCGATTATTATCAAAAAATAACAACCGAAAATCCTCAGACCTTACAAAATCCGCAGCGAATGATGCGTTTTGTAGAAGTCTGCATTGGCGCACAAAAACCATATTCTACTTTCTTAAATCAAAAGAAAAACAATAGAAACTTCACTCCCATTTTAATCGGATTAGATGCCGATAGAGAAATGATTTACAGCAGAATAAACCAGCGGGTTGATATAATGATAAATCAAGGATTACTAGAAGAAGCAAAAGCACTTTATCCCAACAAAGAATTAAATGCATTGCAAACGGTCGGTTATCGAGAACTATTCAGTTACTTCGATGGAGATTTTTCGCTTGATTTTGCTGTCGAAGAAATCAAAAAAAATACCAGACGATTTTCAAAAAGACAATTAACCTGGTTCAAACGTAACGAAAATACCAAATGGTTCGATTACGCAGTAAATCGACAAGATATAATTGATTACATAAATTTAAATCTAAAAATATAAATTTATCAGTTAATTACTTACATTTAGACTCAATCAAAATTTGTCTAAATGAAAAAAAATCTACTTCTATTTCTTACTGTTTTTACATTTTCTTCTTGTGAGATTCAATACGACGGCGAAACCCGATTTGTTGTTCAAGGCCAGCTTATTGACAAAGAAAACAATCCTATTGCTGATAAAAGGATTGAAATAAACACTTATTCTGACGGAACTTACGGAGATTCTGATTTGATCAGTTACACAAATACTGATACAGATGGAAAATTTACGATGATTTTTCCAGCACCAAAAAGTGATGACATCGATATTATAACTACAATCAACGGCCGCTCCTACATCGATTATAATTCGAATCTAACATCTGATTATCAATCTAAAAACATCAAGACCTCAAAGAGAAATTTCTCTAATTACAAATTAGATTTCAATAAAATAGTTTTGTACAAAAACGATGAGATTACACAGCTCGAAGTAGTTTTAAACAGTACAACAAATAACAAAGAAATCACCGAAGTGTTTGTTGAAGGTAATTTAGCCGAAAGCATCATCAATTTAGACAAAAATGAAGATGAAAACCAGTATATCACTACCCACTTTGACGTGGCAAAGAATCAAATCTAAAATTAAATTATACGGTTAGAGATCATTCTAATCCTGCCAATATTGTGAGCACAAAACACGAAGCCGTTATCACTATCAATTCTGAAAAAGTAATCCACACCATAACTTATTAATTATGAAATTTAAAGTTTTTATTTTCTTATTCATTCTTCAATTAACATACGGTCAAAAAACTGAAAATAATAATCTAGTCAAATTCAATCACGATATTCGAGTAAATGCCATAATTCCATCAAATTTTGGTGCTAATTTTTTAGCAGAAGCCAACGATGGCAAATTAGGAATCGGAACCAATTTCAGTTTCTTAAGAATTCACAATTTTAAACTCGGGGCTGGTTATGATTATATCCCCTATTCAACTACAGACATTACAAAAGCCGGAAATATCGATGGAGCACATTATCATACTGCTTACGGAAATATTTCGTATGAAATAAAAATACTCGAAAAACTAAATATAGAGCCTTATTTCGGTATTGGAGATGTAAGGCTTAAATTTAGCTCCAGCGACAAAAGCTTTGGAAAACAAACAGGAAATAACATCCGAATTGGTTTCAACACCGATTATCAACTGGCTAAAAGATTATCCGTATTTTTGGGGCTTTGCTATTTACACTCAAATCTTGATATTAACACTTCTCCTGAATTTGTCTCGTTTTATGACAATGCAAAATTGATTCAGCTCAATATTGGTCTAAAAATTCACTAATTTTGCAGCAGTTTAAATAAAATGAAAACGTCATGCCAATTTCTCCAAATTTCACATCAGTTTTAAGCAAAGACTGGGAAATTAATTTTACACAATGTACGCCAACGGGCTATTTAAGATACACCGATTTGTGCAATATATTACAATTAACTGCAGCAGCACATTCAGAAGTGGGAGGAATCAGTTTTTACGATATGCAGGAATTCAACCAAGCATGGGTTTTAAGCAGAATGCGTGTAGAAGTAACTGCATTACCAAAATGGCAGGATATTGTGACTGTAAAAACCTGGATCAATAATCTTGAAAATTCACGTTCCCTTCGAGCACTAGAAATGTATGTAGGAGGCAAAAAAATCGTCGGCTGCGAAACCTATTGGGCCGTTTTTAATACACAGACACGCCGTTCTGAACCTTTGGCGCTGCCATTTGAACATTTTGAACTGTATCCCGAAAATAAAGCTACCGAGCAAGGTTTTTCTAAAATCAATATTAATCACGAGAAGAAGGCTGTAGCTGAAAAAAAAGTGTATTTATCCGATTTAGACATTGTAAATCACGTAAATAATGTCAAATATTTAGAATGGTGCCTGGATCACGTAAATCCATCAAAGATCATCAAACAGGAACTTCAAAGTTTTGAAATGAATTTCATGAAAGAACTTTCGTTAAAAGATACTGTTATAATACACGAAAATGAGGTTGAAGATCCGCAGAAAACAAAATTCAGTATTACAAAAGAAGAAAAAACATGCTTCGCACTAGAGCTGCAATGGAAATAATTTAAAATTAATTCCTGCAAGGTTTTAAAAACCTTGCAGGAAAGTTTAAGATCTTAATTAATGTAGTTCTTTATAGAAAAAACGCAGTAATTAATGTAATTGGTGTCAAAAAAATCAATTTTTCTTTGACTTCTTATTTTTTGACTGTTTTTTTGATTTCTGAGATTTCTTCTTTTTATCTTTTAAAAGATCTATTTTGTCTTTAACTCTTTTTTCTACTTCACCAATTCCAGAATCATAATCATGCTGGATAGAATAAAGTTTAGCCGATTTAATCTCTTTTAAAGCTTCTTTAAATTGGTGCTGCACTTCTAAAAGTATTGCTTTTCGAATAAAAATTTCAGCCTTATTAATTCCTTTTATAGTTAAGGCAAAATCTGCCAATTTAAGCGCTTCTTCATAATCTTCATTCAAAATCAAGGCCTGCAAATAATGCGGATACACCTGAAGCGCATGAATGTTGTTTGCCAAAGCTTCCTGAAAATAGTTTTTTGCTTCTTCATAATTAGCTAGCTGTTCGGCCTGAATTCTTCCGTATAAGCACAAAACCATACTGTTTTTAGAATCATAAGAAAAAGCATAATCCAAAGATTCTATAGTTTCTTCAAGCGAGTAAGGGTAATTATCCAAAGCCTGAAAAAGGTATTTATCAATTGTTTTCATTTCGTAAATCGTTTTTTAATTTCTGACGAGTTCCTTTATAACTTTTGCTTACTTTGTTCTTTTTAAAATCACTTCCTGCAAAAACCCGAACCGGATTGCCGCGTTCCACATTCAATTGATTTTCCCATTGTTTTCCAACATGGTTTTTAAGCTGCAGTAATTTCTCGTCTTCTAGTTTTTTTAATAATCGCTCTGTTGCCAGTTTTTTGTTTTGATGCTGCGAACGGCTGTCCATCGCAACAACCGCAATTCCTGTTGGAATATGTGTTGCCCGAATTGCAGAACTCACTTTATTAACGTGTTGTCCGCCTGCACCAGAACTCCGCATAGCCTGATATTGAATATCCGTTTCAGAAAATGAACTGTTTTTCTGCTGTTCAATTTCAAAAACTCCAATAAACCAGTTTTTGCGTTTGTGCATTTTCCTAAACTGACTCTGACCAATCCATTGAATCGTTCCAATCCAAGAATCTGCAAACTCATTGGCATTTTTGCCTTTTATAGCAATCGAAGCCGTTTCTACAGTTCCATTTTCTTCTCCAGCTTCTCTTTGCAGCAAAACTGTTTCCAAAGATTGTTCTTGTGCTTCTTCCAGTATTTTTTTTAGCACTTGGGCAACTACCCAAGTGCATTCTGCAGGTCCTCGACCCGCTGTTATCTGAATTATTCTTTCCATTTCTTTAAAATTTTCAACAGCTTTTCTCTATTTTTTGCTGCTTTTACAAATTGCGGTAAACGTGCTGCCATAGTACCTCCGCCATTCACTTTTGGGTTACGTTCTCTTAAATCTGCCTGAATGTACCTTTGCAGATAATCAATATGATCCAGATTGTAAGCCCAAAAAAGATTCCCTCCCAGCTCTTTCTGATACCATAAAACTGCATTAAACCAAGATTCTGTTTGACTCAAACCATCAGAACTAAATTCGAATCGAATTTCTTCAATTTTAGGTTTAAATGCTTTTATCTCCTTACAAACAGGGCATTTCAATTTAATCGTGTCTGGTTTTTTATTGAGCAGCTGCGATTTGTATTCCACTTTATCTACATTATTACAGCAGTACGAATCAACATGTGCAATGTATTTTACAGTATTTTCTTTTTTAGAATAATGACAATTTTTACATTCCAGAATCTTTTGATCACGATAATAATACGTGCTTTCAAAAGTTCTTTTCACGACCGCTTTTTGACCGCAGTTAGGACATTTAACATCGATTACATCTCCAAAACTTGCCAGCCATTTATTTTCATCTTGAAATCTTTCCATCTTTTAAAATTTTAAAAATTAGCGGTCCATTCTAACAATCTTCGGAGTAAAAGTCCCAAGCACTTCAACCAGCTCTGTCTGGTTACTCATAACCTTTGTAATGTCTTTGTAAGCCATTGGAGCCTCGTCAATATTCCCTCCAATCAAAGTAACCTCATGCTTTTTCAACACCTTTTTTATCTCACTCTGCGTAAAAGTACTTTTGCATTTGGCTCTCGAAAATAAGCGCCCTGCACCATGTGAGGCTGAGTTTAAACTTTCTGCATTACCTTTTCCTTTCACGATGAAACCTGGGGCCGTCATAGAACCTGGAATAATTCCCAACTGACCTTCACCAGCCGGCGTTGCTCCTTTTCTGTGCACAATGCATTCCTGACCATTTACAATTTCTTTCCATGCAAAATTGTGATGGTTTTCAATCGTTACCACTACCCTGCTTCCAATTGCTTTAGCAATTCTTCTGTGAATATCATCATGACAAGCTTTTGCATATTCTCCTGCCAAATTCATAGCCAGCCAATATTCCTGACCGTCGTGTGTATTCAGATCCAGCCACGCCAAATGCTGCACATTTTTTGGCAGCGGACATTGTTTTGTCGCCAGATAAGTATAATGTTTTGCAATATTAGCGCCCAATCCGCGCGAACCACTGTGAGACAGAACAGCAAAATATTCTCCTTTTCCTAATTTCCATTCGTTCTCAGGATTCTCAATTTTGGCAATTCCAAATTCTACAAAATGATTTCCTCCCCCAGAACTTCCCAATTGTTTGTAAGCCTTTGGCAAAAGATTTTTTAAGAGCGGAATATCCTGAAATTCACTTTTATGAAAAACTTCATGATCCACCCTTGAAGACTGCACTTCGTTCATTCCAAATTTGGTATTATCTCTCAAGATCGCCTCCAATTGATGCTCTCTTCCTTTAAAATGCGAAGCCGGTAAATCAAAAATCGAAAGACTCATTCGGCATCCAATATCAACCCCGACACCATACGGAATCACCGCATTATCAGTTGCTAATACGCCACCAATGGGCAGTCCGTAACCAGAATGCGCGTCTGGCATTAATGCTCCTGCAACAGAAATCGGCAGTTTTAAAGAATCATACAATTGAAACTTAGCCTGCTGGTCAATTTCGTTTTCACCAAAAATGGTAAAAGGCGCTCTTGTATTATTGAGCTGATGCATTCTTACCTGAACCGGTTTTATTAAACCCTCGGCCACTTTTCCCCAAGTGCCATTTCCTTCATACTTTTCAGGATTCAGCAAAACATCTTTTGCTTCTGTTAGAATAGATTCCTTTTTTTCTCTTTTTCTATATCTGTTTATCTGCCCTAAGGCGATATTTATTGAATTGTTTTTTGGAAAACCCAATTTAATCAGGTCTTTTCCAGATAATTTATTTCCCATGATTTATATCATTTCGTCTACATATTGCCCATACAATACTGGCAGACTTTTATTTTTTATTGGGCTCGTCTCTTTTGGATTTCCTTTACGATAGTAATTCCAATTATAAGAATGGCCCTTTACTAATTTGTTTATCTTATTTTGAAGATTATAATTTGAAATATAATTTTCGATCAGCTTAATTTGGCTTTCCAAATCAGAATCCAGCATTTTTTGATGCGTAATCATGTACGGTTTAACGTGAAGTACATAACGCCAAGACTCATTAAACACGTAATGAATTCTATATCTCTGAAAAGTTTTGCTCCAGCGTTCCTGTCTGCTAAAATGAACCTTTTCTCTATCTGACAATTCCAATTTTGGACTGCTCCACTCACCCTCAGTAAATTCTTTAAGTCTCTGAATTTGTTCAGAAGAAGCATTTTTCCTTCTTTTACTCTTCTTCTTTTTAAAAGTTTTTTCTGAAGAAAACTGCCATGTATTTATCTTTTCCAACAGCGTATTATAAAATTCGCCTTCACTTGATCTTGCGACGTCCTCACGTAGTTTAAAATTACGCTGCCAGCCTTTTTGATAAGGCTCTTCAAGTGGGATCCACGGCAGATTATTACGTTCTTTCCAGAGCTTTTTTTCAAGCTTATCGAGCTGAATTAATTGTTTTTCAAAATCTTTTTTTACTAATCTTTTCTTTCTTCTTTTACTTTTAAAACGAGTACATAACACATACTCGTCTATCGTATAATTTTTCATTAAAAAATTATCGCGTATTAAATTACAAGCCAAATAGGCTTAACATTTTATCCAAAAGGATAAATACTAAAAATCGATTTTCGGGAAAGTTTTGAAGTGTCTAGAATAAAAAAAGCCCGAAACTAAATGTCTTCGGGCTTTTTTATATATCTAAAAATATATTTCTAAGATTGAAATAAGCCACGAAGAATTGCCTCACCAAATCCGTTTGGTGTAAAGCTCTGAGATGTCAATGTAAGTACAAACATTTTTTCTTCGTTTTAAAGGGTTATTATTATTTTTTCGTTTGCAAAGATTCGTAATTGTTTTTTGATTTTCCAAATTTATTTTAAGAAAAATCATTACAAAAAACATATACAATTAAAAATCAAAAACTTAACAAAAATATTTTGAGATTCTTTTTAGATAAATTTATATGCAACAAGTCACAAAGCAACAAAATTTTGAACTTCTCTTTGCCTTCTCTGTGTTTTTCCCACTAAAAAAAAATCAAGCTTTGCGGTTAAATTTAATTATAAAAAAAAGCCCTGATTTCTCAGGGCTTGTATTTTTCTAGGTGGTTTTCTTTATTCAGTTACTTTGCTTTTAACAACCAATCTGAAACCTTCTCCGTGAATATTTAGAATTTCTACGTCTTCATCAGATTTTAGGTATTTTCTTAGTTTAGCAATGTAAACGTCCATACTTCTTGAAGTAAAGTAATTGTCGTCTCTCCAGATTTTTGTTAAAGCTAATTCTCTCGGCATTAAATCATTTTCATGAAGAATAAGCATTTTAAGCAATTCGTTCTCTTTTGGAGACAATTTGATTGGTTCTTCATCTTGGAAAGTCAAGAATCTTAATTTTGAATTTAAGTGGAATTTTCCAATATTGAATTCAAACTGTACTTGTTCTGCTTTTGTATCAGCAGATTTTCTTTGAATGATTGCTTTAATTTTCATCAAAAGTACTTCAGAATCAAAAGGCTTATTCAAATAATCATCAGCACCTGCTTTATATCCTTTTAATACATCTTCTTTCATCGACTTTGCAGTTAAAAAGATAATTGGCACTTCGCTATTTTTCTCTCTAATCTCTTTGGCTAAAGTATAACCATCTTTATAAGGCATCATTACATCAAGAATACATAAGTCATATACATCTTTCTTGAATTTCTCAAAACCTTCCATACCGTTTTTAGCTAAAGTAACTTCAAAGTCATTTAACATTAGATAATCTTTAAGAACTGCCCCAAAATTCAGGTCATCTTCTACTAAAAGTATTCTTTTGTTAGTATTTTCCATATTTTAATTTATTAATGGTATTTTTATTATAAAGGTGCTACCCTTTCCTTTCTCGCTTTCTACATATACTTGACCATTGTGGTCTTCTACAATTCTCTTTACATATGCAAGCCCTAAACCATGACCTTTTACATTATGAAGATCACCTGTATGTTCTCTGTAAAACTTCTCAAAAACTCTTTTTTGAGCTATTTTACTCATACCCAATCCATGATCTCTAACTTTAATTAAAATCATATCTTTTACATTTTCTGTAAAGATTTCAATTTCTGGTGTATCTGGAGAATATTTTATTGCATTTTCTAAAATATTAACCAAAACGTTAGTAAAATGAACTTCGTTTATTAAGCTGGTTGTTCTTGTGGCATTGTAATGTTTTACAACAGTACCTTTTCTGTCTTCTAAAATAAGATTAACATGCTCGATCGCATCGTCAATAATATCATGAATTACAGTTGGTTCTTTAGTAATATCCAATTCTCTTTTCTCAAGTTTGGATATTCGCAAAACGTTTTCAACCTGCGCATGCATTCTTTTATTCTCGTCCCGAATCATTTGAAGATAACGATATACTTTTTCTTTATCTTCTATAATTCTTGGATTCCTAATAGCGTCGAGCGCTAAATTTATGGTTGCAATAGGTGTCTTAAACTCATGCGTCATATTATTTATAAAATCAGTTTTGATTTCAGAAATATGTTTTTGACGCAGTAACTGATTTAAAGCACTTGTGTATGCAACAATTATAATTAAAGTAAAAACTATTGATAAAATCGTAATGCTCAATAATTCTGACAGTAAAAATTTCTTTTTGTGCGGAAAAGTAACAGACAACTCGTATCTGCTGTTTCCTTCATTATCGGTATAAATCGGGATATTGTATGTCGCCTCTTTATCGTAATGAAATCCGTCCGATTTTATTTTTGTCGGAACGCGGTTACTGTAAATTCCAAACTCGAATTTTGTCTTAACGCCATATTCTTCAAGTTCCTTTTTTAACAGCTTATAAAGTTTATCTTTTGTTACCCTGCCTTCAATCGGTGTTAACGAAGCAATATCTTTATACTGTATCTGCTGTTGTACTTTGTTTAAGATATCTAAACTCCCTGATTTTTCAATTGTAAGATCCGGAATAATACTTTGTCCTAAGTTATTATTATCAATGCCGCTGTTATTGTAAACTTCAGTTACTCTTTTTGCACTAAAGTTTTTAAAACGTTCACTGCTGAATTTTTTATTAAAAAGAGAACCGCTGATGTCATAATCCTCAGATGTCAAAGTGCTCGAATATACAATTGTCTTGTTTGTTTTTGTATTTCGCTGTACGTAAAACACTTGAAGTAAATCTTCTTTCTTTGGAATTTTGCCTGTACTATCTTTAATGCGATTGTATTTGTCGTAGAAACTGTACTCTTCTTGTTGCTCCAGTTTATCTGCAACATTCCCAATTACTTGAGTGACGTGGTATTTAAATTGCTCTTCATTATTCTTAAATGAAGAATTGAACCAAAATACTTGAACCAGAATAATCCCGATTAAGGACAAACTCATCAATAAAACAAGTATTCTAAAAAATAATTTATTCATCGAAACAAAATTAATATTTTAACAATATACTAAATAATACATTAACCAAATATTAACATTTAAGACCGATTTTGTTTTATATTCAAAATTTTAAGAATTTCAACAACTTCTTCTTTAGCAATTTTAAGATTATTGTTATTAATCACGAAATTGCTCTTAGAAATTCGTTTTTCGTCATTCCACTGCATTTTCATTCGATTCAAAACCTGTTCTTTTGTATTGCTGTCACGCTTCATTACTCTTTCGATTCTTACTTCTTCTGGCGCAGTTACTGTAATCACAACATCACATTCTTTATAACGGCCGCTTTCAAACAAAATTGCCGCTTCGTAAACGACGTAATCAAAGTTTTTATGCTGTTCCAGCCATTTTTCAAAATCTTTTTTAACAGCGGGATGAACAATAGCATTGAGCTTTTCAAGTTCGTCTTTGTCATTAAAAACAATGTCCGCTAATTTTCCTCGATTTAGAACATTATTATCAAAAATGCCGGTACCAAAAATTGTTTTGATCTGATCGGTAACTTCCTCTGTCTGCATCACATTCTTTCCACCATCGTCTGCTATATAAACCGGAACGCCTAATTCTCTAAAATAGGATGCTATAGTGGTTTTACCACTTCCAATTCCGCCCGTCAAACCAATAACTTTTGTCATGCTATATTTTAAAAAACATTTTAGGAAAAGCCTCTTGTGGTTTTTTCTTCAACAAAATGATTTTTATATATGATATCAAAAAACCCGTTCCGTAACCATAGAATTGTTTCCAAACTGCTATCAAAGAGAGATATCCAATTTTAATACTTTTATTCTGAATACTCGCTGTAAGAAAAATTATAACGAAATATACGAAATATAATTGTAATAAAATATCAATATTTAAAATTAACAATAAAAAAGCTAATAATAGACCTAAGATAAACAAGGTCGGAAAGAAAAAAGTAATCTTATTATGTTCTGGGTACCAACTATTTAAAATCGGACGAGCGATCCCAAATTTATTGACTTGAATAGAAAATTTTTCCCAGTCAATTCTTCTTTTATGATACACAAAAGCTTTAGAAAACAAACGAGTTTCAAAACCAAGGTTCCATAAACGTATAGATAAGTCCGGATCTTCTCCTGGATGTATATTTCCAAATCCTTTTGAAGCCTCAAAAGCCTTTTTAGAAATTCCCATATTAAAACTGCGAGGCTGAAACTTATTTATTTTTTCAGAACCACCTCTAATACCTCCCGTTGTCAAAAACGAGGTCATTGCAAAATTTATAGCCTTTTGAACATTAGAAAAACTATCCAGAGCTTTGTCAGGCCCTCCAAAACAATCTACATATTTTTCATCCAATGCCTTTCTTACTTCTGTGAGATAATTGGAAGGAATGATGCAATCTGAATCAAATATGATAAAATAATCACCTCTCGCTCGCTGCATCCCGAAATTTCTTGAATCTCCAGGACCCGAATTTTCTTTAAAATAATACGAAATATTGAGTTTTCCTTGGTAATTCATTACAACATCCCGGCAGGGAACAGAAGATCCGTCTTCAACAAGAACAATTTCAAATGCTTCATTATAATCCGACTTCGATAAACTTTCCAAAAGTTCATCTACTTCATCCGGGCGATTATACACGGGTATAATTAAAGAAAAAATCATAGCAGAATATGCGTATTAAGGTGTATTTTTTAGATTCTAAAAATTTTAACAAAGATAGCGTATATTCATAAAAAAACCATCAACTTTTAGCTGATGGTTTTTGCTTTCTGCAATCAGAATATTTTATTTATTTAATACTTTCAATCTCAACAACTTCATTAGTATCTGCATTGTAATCAACACCTGCAAATTCAAATCCGAAAAGATTCAAGAAATCACTTCTGTAACCTGCAAGATCACCAATTTCTGGAAGCGTTTCTGTAGTTGCCTCTAACCAAAGCTTAGCTACTTTTGCCTGAACATCTTCGCGCATTTCCCAGTCATCAATTCTAATTCTTCCTTTTTCATCAACAGGAACTTCAGAACCATTGTATAATCTATCTTCGAATAAACGCTGAATCTGCTCGATACAACCTTCATGAATTCCTTCTTCTTTCATGATTTTATATAAAAGAGAGATATATAACGGAATTACAGGAATAGCAGAACTTGCTTGTGTCACTAAAGCTTTGTTTACAGAAACGTATGCTTTTCCTCCTAAAGATTCTAAGCTGTCAGAAATTGTAAATGCAGTAGCTTCTAAATGATCTTTTGCGCGTCCGATTGTTCCTTTACGGTAAACTGCCTCTGTTAATGACGGCCCGATATAAGAATAAGCAACTGTTGTAGCTCCTTCCGCTAATAAATTTTCATTTTTTAAAGCATCGATCCACATTGCCCAGTCTTCACCTCCCATTACAGCAACTGTATTTTCGATGTCTTCTTCATTTGCCGGTGCAATTGAAACATCTGAAACTTTACCTGTATGAAAATCAACTGTTTTATTTGTGAATGTCTGTCCAATTGGTTTTAGAACAGAACGGTGTGTTACTCCTGTATTTGGATTGGTACGTACTGGTGAAGCTAAACTATAAATAATAAGATCTACTTGTCCTAAGTCTGCTTTGATTAAATCCAGCGTTTCTCTTTTTATTTCGTTAGAAAAAGCATCTCCGTTGATACTTTTTGCATACAATCCTGCTTTGTTCGCTTCAACTTCAAAAGCTGCAGAATTATACCAGCCTGGAGAAGCCGTTTTACCTTCTACAGGTGGTTTTTCAAAAAATACTCCAATTGTTGCCGCACCTGAACCAAAGGCGCTGGTAATTCTTGAAGCTAATCCAAAACCTGTTGAAGCACCAATAACTAAAACTTTTTTAGCTCCGGCGATTTGTCCTTTTGATTTTACGTAGTCAATTTGATTTTTAACATTTTGCGCGCAACCCTCTGGATGGGCTGTCAAGCAAATAAATCCTCTCATTCTAGGTTCTATAATCATATTCTTTGTATTTCTATTTTAATTTGTTTTTGTAAAAGCAACTAGAATTATTGGATGATTTTTTGAATATTTTCACGTACTGTCAAAATATCAACATCCTTATCTTTACATTCTATTTTAGTTCCGCCGTATTTTTCTATTAAAAGATTCAAATCTTCACAATCTCTTATATAGTTAAATTCTTTTTTCTCGACATCAAACACAACACCTTTTAACCTATTTAAGTTTGCACCTATCGCTCCTCCAACTGCCCCTCCGGTGCCATAAGCAAATGCTTTCGACCATCCATTAGCAAAAGAACCCTCCAAATACAAAAACTTACCATCATTAATAACTCTATGATAAGATAGTGCATTGTCACCTTCTTGATTTCTATCTTCTTTTACTGAATATTTACGAAAATACTTTTGCTGTATATATAGAACTCCATTATAAGAAACAGCAAAAAAGTCGAGTTTTACATCATTTCTTGTCCAAGCAAAATAAACTTGATCCGCACTAATAGATTTATCGATTGGCTTATAACGCGCTACGCTTTTTCGTATTATAGCATCACCCATGTAGATTCCTTTTTTTTCCAAAAAATCTTCATACGTTTTATACACTCCTTCTGGAAAATCTTTAACTAAAAAAACACCATTTCCTTCAACAGCTTTAGAAGTAGAACTGTTATTTTCCGCAACTTCCTGTGCTTGAATAGTGCAAGCGAAAAAACTTAAAAAAAAGAAAATAGTAATTTTTTTGAGCATAGATTTAATGTTTTCTATTCAAGGTTTGAACTCAACAAATATAAATCAAATATTTAATTTAATAATTCTTTTGCATGATTTAATGCCGAATCTGAGATGTTTGCTCCAGATAACATTTGCGCAATTTCTATAACTCTTTCATCCTGAGTCAATAGCTTTAATTCTGAAACCGTATCATTTCCTACAGTTGATTTTGAAACTCTAAAATGTGAATCTCCTTTTGCTGCAATTTGAGGTAAGTGCGTAATAGCAAAAATCTGCATGGTATTACTCATTTCCTTCATGATTTCACCCATTCTAATGGCGATTTCTCCTGAAACTCCTGTATCAATTTCGTCAAAAATTAAAGTTGGCAGTTTTGAATATTTAGCCAAAATTGCCTTTACTGCCAGCATAATACGAGACATTTCTCCACCTGAAGCTACTTTTTTCAGCAATCCAAAATCGGTTCCTTTATTAGCAGAAAATAAAAACTGTAATTCTTCTTTTCCGTTTTGAAGATAATTTTCAGAAGAAATCAATTCCATATTAAATCGAACATTAGGCATTCCTAATGTTTCTAAAATTGAAATCAACTGGCTTGATAAAACCGGAATTGCTTTTATTCTGTTTTCATGGATAAGCATTGCAATACGATCTAATGTTGCTGCTTTCTTTTCAATTTCAGCTGCAAGTGCCGCAATCTCTTCTTCAATATTGTCGAGTGCTAATAAAGCATTACCCAAATCAGCCTGAATCTGCAATAAATCATCAACAGTGTTTGCTTGATGTTTTTTGAGCAGATTGTAAATCAATTGTAATTTTTGACTCGTCAGCTCGAGCTGAGCAGGGTCATTCAGCAACTTTTCGGAGTTGTTTTGAAGCTCTTTAGAAACATCATCAAATTCAATTGACAGGCTTGAAATTCGCTCAAAAAGCAATTGGTATTCTGGTGAAAACAATACAATTTTTTGAATAGAATTTTTAATTTCAATTAAATTATGAAAAACACCAAATTGTTCTTCATTTGCAATTGCTAAAGATTTATCTAGAGATTCTTTTATAATCTCTACATTGTTTAATTTTTCGTAATCTGCCTCTAATTCTTCTTGTTCGCCAGATTTAAGATTTGCAGCAACCAATTCATTTAACAAAAAGGTATTGTACTCCTGCTCTTTTCCAGCGTCGCTTTGCTTTTTAACCAAAGCATTGTACTTAGACTTATCTGATCTATATGCTTTTAACTCTTTTTGATATTCTACAATAGTATCAAAATTTCCTGCTATAGCGTCAATGATTTTAAACTGCACATTTTCATCTGACAACTCTTGTGTCTGCTGCTGCGAATGAATATCAATCAAAAACAAACTTAAATCTTGCAATTCTTGTAAATTTACAGGACTATCATTTATAAAAGCTCGTGATTTTCCAGAAGGAAGAATTTCTCTTCTTATAATGGTTTCATCCTCATAATCAAGATCATTTGCTTCAAAAAACTCTTTCAAATTATATTTAGAAATATCAAACTGTGCCTCTATTACACATTTTTCTTCTTTGTTTTTAAGAGAAGTCAAATCGGCTCTTTTTCCTAAAACCAAGCCAATCGCTCCCAAAATAATCGATTTACCCGCACCTGTTTCTCCTGTAATTATAGAAAAACCTTTTGAAAAATCTATCGCAAGTTTTTCAATCAAAGCATAATTTTTAATAGAAAGGGACGTAATCATAGGGGTAAAAATGTAATATAATAGTTAACTATTGAAAATTTGTAAACGGGTTTTATACTAAAATTTAATTTGCGACCATTTGGTTGAATTCAATGGCGAAACTTTATTCAAAACATCGGTCAGATCGGTGACTGGAATACTGGGACCACCTGAAAAAATAGAGACAATTTCGTCTGATTTTGCATCAAAAAATACTCTGGTAATAAAAGCATTTGGCTTTACAGATGCCAGTTTTCCAATTAGCATTAGTGAGCCTTTTATTTTCTCTTTAGAAGCTTTTAAATCAAGACTCATAGCATCTAAACCTGTGTGATATAAAAACATGGTTTGACGAAGATCACTATAAGTAGGCGCAATCATATCATTGATTAAATAATAACGATTCTGAAGTCCGTCTGATTGAGTCCAGCCTTTAAAACCGCCTTGCTGTGCTACGTTTGCGATATTCTGAGCCGTCTCAAGATATTGATTTCCTGCTCCCATCTGAAAAGTGTCGGCATCCATGCCTAAAATCAAATAGCTGTAAAAAGAAATAACAGAAACCAAATTTGATTCGTAAACGTTTGGGTTAAATAATAGAGGCTCGTATTCTGTGTATTTAAAATTAAAGTCTTTATCATTAAAATTTAAAACAGGCGAAGAATAAGTCGAATTAAAAATCAATCTTGATGACTGAACCTGAATTGTCCCTGTAAACTGATCGGAACTGTTTGATGATAACGTAATGTACATAGAACAGTTAATTCGTTCATTTTGTTTTAAAACGGCACCTGTCCAATCTGTTTTGTTTACAAATTCTGAAAGAGAAGTCTGCAATGTTTTAAAAACCTGCTGATTCGGATTTGGAAGTCTTTCTGTATTAATAGTTACAATACAATTTAGCTGTTGAGCCTGCAAGAAGCCAAAACTGAAAAAAACTAAAAGTGCAGCTATTCTATTCATGTTATTTTAGATATTGATTTACAAACATAAATTATCTCAAATTTATGTTTTAGAAACAGATTTAAAATTAAGATTCTGAAAAATGCAAAATCACTTTGTTTAAAATATCAGATGCAACCGATTCTTTTGATTTTAATTCCATTGGTTCGATTTTAAAATTTTTATCAATAAAAGTTACTTTATTGGTTTCTTTTTTAAAACCAGCTCCTTCATCTTGTAAGGAATTTAAAACAATCAAATCTAAGTTTTTTTTCTGAATTTTCAACTTTGCATTTTCAATTTCATTTTGTGTTTCTAACGCAAATCCAATTAAAAACTGATTTTTTTTAACAGTTCCTAATGAAAATAATATATCCTTAGTCTTTTCGAGTTCTATAGAAAACTCCGCTGTCGTTTTTTTAATCTTCTGATCTGCAACGAACTTAGGTTTGTAATCTGCTACCGCCGCAGCTGCAATTGCAGCGTCAACTTCATCAAAATAAATATGACAGGCATCGTACATTTCTTGTGCAGAAACGACATTAATTACTTTTACTAAGCTATTTTTAGCTTTATAATGTGTAGGTCCAGCTATCAAAAAGACTTCTGCTCCTAGATTTGCAGCTTCATTAGCAATATCAAATCCCATTTTTCCAGAAGAATGGTTTCCAATAAAACGTACTGGATCGATCGCTTCATAGGTTGGCCCTGCTGTTACGAGTATTTTCTTTCCTTTCAAAGGCAGTTTACTTTCCAGATCGGCTTCTAGAAATGCAATAATATTTTCTGGTTCAGCCATACGACCTTCTCCTGACAAACCACTAGCCAATTCTCCACTTTCAGCTGGAATCATGATGTTTCCAAACTGCTTTAAGGCAGCAAAACTAGACAATGTTGATGGGTGTTTATACATATCTAAATCCATTGCAGGCGCAAAATACACTGGGCATTTTGCCGATAAATAGACTGCAATTAACAGATTGTCACAGTTTCCTGTGGCCATTTTAGACAATGTATTGGCAGTAGCAGGAGCAACCAGCATGATATCGGCCCAAAGACCCAATTCTACGTGATTATTCCAAACTGCATCTGCATCTTCTTCGTTAAAGAAACTTGAATGTACTGGATTTTTTGATAAGGTAGATAATGTAAGCGGGGTTACAAAATCCTTAGAAGCAGGTGTCATGATCACTTGGACATGTGCACCTGCTTTTATAAAAAGTCGTACTAATGAGGCTGTTTTATAGGCTGCGATTCCACCGGATACTCCGAGTAAAATCTTTTTCCCGTTTAAAACTGACATTGTACTGTATTATTTGTTTGAACTTCTGTGGTAAGTTTTACCGTCTAACCATTCTTGAACAGCTAAAGCGTGTGGTTTTGGTAATTTTTCGTAAAATTTAGAAACTTCAATTTGTTCTTTATTTTCAAAAACTTCTTCAAGACTGTCATTGTAAGTAGCAAATTCTTCTAATTTCTCAGTCAATTCTTTTTTAATTTCAGAATTAATTTGATTTGCTCTTTTAGCCATAATGGTAATTGCTTCATACACATTTCCTGTTGGCTCTTCAATAACTGTTTTGTTGTAAGTTATTGTATTTACAGGAGCATTCGTCTTTTTTAAATCCATGACTTGTTTTTATTTAGTATATTTTTGTAAATCTGTTTCAACTCTAGCATACATTTCGTCTGCTTGTTTTTTATATTTTGTGTCGCTTTTAAATTTTATCAAATTGTTGTAAGCTGCTTTTGCAACATTTAAACGTTCTTCCATTTTAGAAGGAATACTGTTTACTGCCAATTGGTATGCTGAATCGTATTTATAAAACAAAGCGTCTTCTTTAAAAGGTGTTCCTGGAAAATCAGCAATAAAATTATCAAAAGCCACTAATGCAGATTTATAATCCGAAATTGTATTATAACCTTTTGCATTTTCATAGGCTTTTTTCTCTAATTTACCATTCAGCACTTGAACAGTTGCATTTGCCTGAGGAATGTATTCTGAATTAGGATAATTATCAATAAAAGCTTGTAATTTATCCAAAGCCTTAACTGTATCTGTCTGATCTAAACTGTAAACAGGCGCTAATTTTGAATAACTGTAAGCTCCCAAAAAGGCTGCTTCCTGTACTTTTTCACTTCTTGGATACCCCGAAACAAAACTTTCAAACTGATAACCAGCCAAATAGTATTGCTTAGTTTTGTAGTAAGATTGTGAAAACATATAAAAAAGTTTTTCTGCCTGGGGTTTTCCTCTGTAAGAAGCCGATAACTGCTCAAAAAGGCGAATTGCTTTATTATATTTTCCAGCTTCGTACATTCTGGTTGCAAGGTCAAACTTAGCCGCAACATCATCATTCTTCAACACTTTTTGGTATTCGCTGCAAGAGCAAATAAGAACCGCAACAATTAAAAGCGCAACTATTTTTTTCATTTTCTTACTTTTATTATGATCTCTGAGACAATTATGCCAAAGCAAAATCACACCGAAGTTTCGGTGGCAAATTTAGTTATTAATTTAGCTACTACAAAATATATTTTTTAGTATATTAAAATACCGTAAACGTGACGTTTATTTTATACTATTTTTCACAAATTCATTTAATCTTGACGCGAGCGAATCATCAACAGTTACTAACGGAAGACGAACCGTATTGTCTGCAATTCCTAATGCCTGGAATATTTGTTTGATTCCGGCTGGATTTCCCTGCTCAAAAATCATATCGATACTGTCAGAAAGAAAATAATGTGTTTTAAACGCGTCAGCGGCTTTTTTATTGAGTCCTAAACGAATCATTTCTGAAAATTCTTTAGGAAATCCCTGCCCGATTACAGAAATTACCCCTGCTCCGCCTGCTAAAACGATAGGCAGCGCCAGCATATCATCACCAGAAATCACTAAGAAATCACTTGGTGCATTTTTAATAATCTGCATAGCCTGCGCCATATCTCCTGCAGCTTCTTTTATGGCTACAACATTTTCAAAATCATTAGCCAAACGCACTACCGTTGCAGGAAGCATATTACTTGAAGTTCTTCCTGGAACGTTATATAAAATTACAGGAACTGGAGAAGCTTCTGCAATTGCTTTAAAATGCTGATAAATTCCTTCTTGTGTTGGTTTATTATAATAAGGAGAAACCGATAATATAGCTTCAAAAGCACTAAAATCTCTGGTTTTTAACTCCTCTACAACCTGCATGGTATTGTTTCCTCCTACTCCTAGAACAAGAGGCAGTCTTCCTTTATTTACATCGATTACTGTATTGATAACCAATTCTTTTTCGTCAGCAGTTAGGGTGGCATTTTCTGCGGTTGTCCCCATTACTACAAGATATTCAACTCCTCCGTCTATAGAAAAGTTTACGATTCTCTGCAAAGCTTCGATATCTACTGAAAAATCTTTTTTAAATGGAGTTACAAGGGCAACACCAGTTCCTATTAATGATTGCATATTTTAACTAATTTATTTTATACTTTTTAAATACTTAAACAATTCGGAAACGAAAAGTTTGTAATTCTCTCTGCCGGTATTAATCATCCAACGGTTTAAACCTGCATCTACAGAAGAAAAACCAATTTTAAATTTTGCTTTTGACTTTTTGGTTACGAGCATTAAAACTGCTTTTTCGATGTCGTAATAACTAATCAGAATATCAAATTCTGTTTGAATAAAATCGTTCAAAAAATCTGCTGTAATCTCCCCTTTCCAATCGATGTGTTTTTTACCAAAAGTAGGCCTAGAATACGTTTTTTTCTTTTCAATTTTATCTCTGTACGCGACTATTTTAATGTTTTCTGGAGCAATTCCGTGAAGCGTTAATTCTTGTATCAGCGCTTTTGATTCGAGAAATTCACTTTCATCTACCAACAAACCAATCGTTTGAACATCCTTAGAAAAGACTTCGTTTTTTTGATTACTCCAGTTATTTTTTAATGATTTTTTTACAAAAAATTCCTTTATATAATTCAAAAACATAGTACTTTTACCAGATTACAAAATTAATTATTTAAGTTGCATTTAAAATGGTAAAACTAAAAAAGTATAACGGATTTTTAAAACTTTTTGTTATATTCTTAACACTTTTTTTTATAGTTTCCTGCAGTCAGAAAAACTATAATTTAACCAAAATCGAAGGAAAACAACTTCCTGTTACTGAGAAGACTGCAGAAACTCCAGAGATTGAAAACTTTATTAAACCTTATCGCGACCACATTAACAAAGATTTGGACAACGTTTTGGCTTATGCTCCTGAAACACTTGACAAAAGCACTGGAAAATGGCAGACGAGCATTGGAAGCCTATTAGCAGATGTCTGTCTGCAAAGAGGAAACCTTGTTTTTGAAAAACGCGAAAAAAAGAGCATTGATTTATGTTTATTAAATCACGGCGGTATCCGCGCTATTCTTCCTAAAGGAAATGTCACTACAAGAACGGCTTTTGAAATTATGCCTTTTGAAAACAATCTGGTTGTTTTAGCCTTAAAAGGAGAACAGATTCTAGAAATCGCAGCTTACATTATTAAGGAGAAAAAACCACAGCCTTTGTCTGGAATGACTTTTACGATTACGAAACAAAATGCGGCTAAAGACATATTGATTCAAGGAAAACCGCTTGATCTTAATAAAACGTATTATGTTGCTACAAATGATTATTTGGCAAATGGCGGTGACAGCATGACTTTCTTTGCCAAAAACACTCAAAAATTTGATCTTAATTACAAATTGAGAAATGTGTTAATTGATTATTTTAAAGAAGTGGACACCGTTACTGCTCCAAAAAATATCAGAATTACGGAAGAATAAAATTTAAAATATACCAGCGCTTTCACAAAATAAAATATAAAATGAAAAGAAGAGAGTTTATCGAAAAAACAGCAGCAAGTACTGCCCTATTAAGTTTAGGATTGTCTTTGAGCAGTTTTGAAACTTACGACGAAATTAAGCATCTAACCATTCTACATACTAATGATGTGCACAGCCACATTGATCCTTTTCCAGCAGACGATCCGCGTAATCCTAATAAAGGAGGCGTGTCGCGACGTGCTGCTTTGATAGAAACCATTCGTAGAGAAAATCCGAATGTGCTTTTATTAGATGCTGGAGATATTTTTCAGGGAACTCCTTATTTTAATTATTATGGAGGTGAATTGGAATTTAAGCTGATGAGTATGATGAAATATGACGCTTCCACTATCGGAAATCATGATTTTGACAATGGTCTTGACGGGTTATATGCGCAGCTGCCGCATGCTAGTTTTGATTTTATCAACTCGAATTATGATTTTAAAAACACGGTTATGGACGGACATGTTAAGCCGTACAAAATCTTTAATAAAAACGGAATTAAGGTTGGTGTTTTTGGTGTTGGAATTGAATTACAAGGTTTAGTAGATAAAAAATTATACTTGGAGACTGTTTATAATAATCCTGTTGAAGTTGCTCAGGATATGACACAGTTTTTAAAGAAAGAACAAAAATGCGATTTAGTTATTTGTCTTTCGCATTTAGGTTACAAATATAAAGACGATGAAAATAAGATTTCTGATCTTAAATTTGCCGAACAAACGCAGGATATCGATTTGATTATTGGCGGACATACACATACTTTTCTTGACAAACCGACTATTGTTAAAAATAAAGCAGGAGAAAATGTTCTGGTAAATCAGGTTGGCTGCTATGGAATAAATCTAGGCCGTATCGATTTTTATTTTGACAAAGACAAAGCGCATACCAATCAAGGCAGAACTATTGTTGTGTAACTTTTTTTTGAATTCTGGCTTTTTCCAAAAAGTATTCTACCATAAAGAAATAAGCCAGAATTTGAGTTATGTCTCGTATGAGAACCAATACTACAGAATACGAGAAATATTCATTAAAAATATAGAAGATATCCGAAAAGATATAACTTATTGCCATAAGTGACATTAGCAAAGTAATGTGTGTTCCTTTTGTGATGTAGCTTACAAAGGCAAAATAACTTAAAAGACTCAAAACGATTCCGTAAAAAGTATAGAGAAAATTGAATTTTTTCATATTGTCCAATTGCAGGCTTAAAACCGAAACCAAAAGGTACACTATAAAAACTACAACTATCGAAATTGGAAGAATGTCTCGTTTGGTAAGGCGGATTCTTTCGTGCTCTCTGATAAAAATTTTCACCAATAACATATAGACCACTAAAAAACTGATAACTCCAGCAATTTCAGAGGTTTCTATTTCCATTAAATCATAAACCTGTCCCACAAAACAGAATAAAAATATAAAGCCTTCTGTTTTTTTTATTTTAAATTCTGAACTTATTAAATAGTAAATAAATATCGCTGGCAGTACAATGGTTTTTGCATAAGTCGCAAGAAATTCCTGCTCTGTCCAGTCAAAAATGATGGTGCAGAGCAAGGCCAAAAAAAATAAAATTAAAGACGGCTTATTCGCTTTCATTCAATTTAGTTACAAAATCTTCTTCTGACAATATTGTGATATTTAATTTGGTGGCTTTTTCTAATTTGGCTGGTCCCATATTATCACCAGCTACAACAAAATCTGTTTTTGCAGAAATGGAACTTCCTACTTTTCCGCCGTTATCTTCTATCGCCTTCTTGAGCTCGTCTCTAGAAAACTGACTGAAAACTCCAGAAACTACAAATGTTTTTCCAACAAATTTCTCTGTTGCATTTGGATTGATTTTTTCTTCAATTTGAAATTGAATTCCGTAACTTTTTAAACGCTCAATGATGGTTTTATTTTCTTCGTTTTCAAAGAATTCAATTACGCTTTTAGCTATTCTTTCTCCAATTTCATCAACTAAAATTAAATCCATTAAAGAAGCCTGGCTCAATGCGTCAATATTTTTATAATGTTTTGCTAATTTCTTAGCTACAGTTTCGCCGACAAAACGAATTCCAAGGGCAAACAAAACGCTTTCAAACGGAATTTCTTTTGATTTCTCAACACCATTTACCAAATTTTCAGCAGATTTCTTTGCCATTCTTTCCAAGTGCAGAATATCATCTACCTTCAATTGATACAAATCTGCATAATTGTGCACTAATCCGTTTTTAAAAAGCAGCGCAACAGTTTCTCCTCCCAAGCCTTCAATATCCATAGCTTTTCTAGAAATATAATGCTGAATTCTGCCAATAATCTGCGGCGGACATCCGTAGAAATTCGGACAGTAATGATTGGCTTCGCCCACATTTCTAACCAATTCGGTATGGCATTCTGGACAATAGGATATGTAAGTTGTTTTTTCTGAATTTTCTGGACGTTTTTCTAAATCTACAGCAATGATTTTCGGAATGATTTCGCCTCCTTTTTCTACAAAAACGGTATCATTTATTCTAATATCTAGTTTTTCGATTTGATCGGCATTGTGCAGAGAAGCTCTTTTTACTATGGTTCCCGCAAGCTGTACCGGCTCTAAATTTGCAACTGGGGTTATGGCGCCCGTTCTTCCCACTTGATAAGAAATGGATTTTAATATTGTAGAAACCTGCTCTGATTTAAATTTATAGGCAATTGCCCAGCGCGGTGATTTTGCTGTGTAACCTAATTCTTCCTGATGCTGGATGCTGTTTACTTTTATAACAACACCATCGGTTTCATAAGGCAGTGTATGGCGGTGTATGTCCCAATAATCAATAAAATCAAAGACTTCTTGCATATTTTTTACCAATTTGGCTTCTTTTGGAACTTTGAATCCCCAATTTCTTGCAGATTCTAAACCTTCAAACTGCGACTTAAACGGTAAATTATTTCCTGTAACGAAGTATAATAAACATTCAAGCGGACGTTTGGCAACCTCAGCGCTGTCTTGCAATTTTAAACTTCCTGACGCTGTATTTCTTGGATTTGAATACGGTGTTTCTCCAATTTCGATTAATTCCTGATTCATTTTTTCGAAACCAGCAAAAGGCAGGATGATTTCTCCTCTAATATCAAATCTGTCCGGATAATTTCCTTTTAAATGTAAAGGAATTGATTTTATGGTTTTAATGTTATTAGTTACCTCATCTCCCTGAAAACCGTCGCCGCGTGTTAATGCCTGAACTAGTTTTCCGTTTTCGTACGAAATACTGATAGAAGCACCATCGTATTTTAATTCGCAGGTATATTGAAGCTCTACATTGCCTAAAACTCTTTGGATACGGTTTTCCCAATCCAAAAGATCTTCTTTCGAATAGGAATTATCTAAAGAATACATGCGGTATTGGTGCGCAATGGTTTTAAAATTTTTTGTCACCGAACCTCCTACGCGCTGTGTAGGCGAATTTTCGTCAAAAAATTCAGGGTGTTTGTTTTCTAAATCTTGCAGTTCTTTGAGCTTTATATCAAAATCATAGTCAGAAATTGTAGCATTGTCTAGTACGTAATAGTTGTAATTGTGTTTATTAAGTTCTTCTCGTAATGCTTGAATGGTCTCTTGAATGCTCATAAAATATTAAAATATTGCAGATTGGAATAATGGATAACTAAATATCAAAATTAGGATTTATTTTTGTTCGAGAGCATTAAAATTGAAAGTTTTATAAAATCAAAAATCAGACTGCAAATTCATGCAGTCTGATTTTCTCCTTGTCCATTATTCTTAAAAAAGAATTAATAAAAACCAACTTCCAAATGGTTTCGACGTTTTATACTTTACATTGATAATCAAATAATTACAATACAAATATAAAGCTATTTTTGAATAATGATAAAGTCTGACCTTCTATTTAGCACATGCTCTTCTTCTGTGCATTTTACACCATTTTTACACTTATTGATCAAACGGCTTTCACCATATCCTATCGCGCTTTCGATTCTAGAAGCATCAATTCCCTGAGAAAGAATATAATCTCTGGTTGATTTGGCTCTATTATCTGAAAGTTTTAAGTTATAGGCATCTTTTCCGCGAGAATCGGTATGCGACTCAATTTTGATTCTGATATTCGGAAATTTCTGCATGATAAAAACTACTTTAGACAATTCTTCGATTGCTTTTGGAGTAATATCAAATTTATCATAATCAAAATAAATAGGATTTACGTCAACTTTCTCAACACCTTGTTTTTTAACGACTAAGTCATCATAGTTACTCAATTCAAAATTGACATCTTTGATTTCTCCAGCATTTTCCCCAGTAGTTTCAACGGTTTTGTCATCGCTGCTGTAATTTATTTTTGCAGCAATCATTTTAACCACTTTATTACAAGGAACCTCAATGGCATATTTTCCGTCAAAGTTGGTTTTGGTTTCACCTAAAACTTCACTAAAAGAATTGTACGCCATAATGGTCACATCTGTCAAAGGTTTTTTGCTTTTATGATTCAATGCCATTCCAGAAATACTCTGATTGCAGACTGGTTTTCCTTTTATGAAAGAGTAAATATCATCATCTCCTTTACCTCCTGCTCTGTTAGAAGAAAAATAACCGTAATTGTTTGTTCTGTCTATTATAAAAGAAAAGTCGTCTTTGTTACTGTTAACAGGTGCTCCCAAATTTTTTGGAGTTGAGAAACTTCCGTCTGACAGGAATTTACTTTCATAAATATCCAAATCTCCCCAGCCATAATGTCCATCAGAAGAAAAGTACAATACTCCGTTTTGATAGAACGGAAAGACTTCATTACCAATAGTATTAATTTTTGGCCCTAAGTTTTGCGGAGAACTCATAGTTCCGTCGGCTGCAATTTTTACAACATACAAATCGGTTTCCCCGTAACCTCCCGGCATATCTGATGCAAAGAAAAGCCATTGTCCATCTTCACTTAAGGATGGATGCCCGACAGAATATTCATCGCTGTCAAAAAATACTTTTTGCGGATTTTCCAGTTTATTGTCTACAATTGCTCCTTTGACAATTTGGAAATTATTGACTTTTGCTTCGTCAACCACCAGTTTATTTTTCTTTACAATATTGGTTGAATAATAAATTGTCTTCCCTTCTTTGTCAAAACTTGCTGTTGCTTCGTGATATTTGGTCATTACATTTGGCAGAAAAACCGTTTCATTAAACAAACTTCCGTCTGCTGGATTTCTTTCTGCGAAATACAGATTTAAAAACGGCTGATTGTTCCAAGTATACAATTTCTCACTGAATTTTGTGGTATCACGTGCTGATGTAAAGACGATATTATCTTTAAAGAAAGTAGCTCCAAAATCTGATTTACTGGTATTGATATCTAGATTTTTAATAACGTAAAGCGGTTTTGCTTTTGCAACACTGTCCATGTATTTTTTTTGATAGACATATCGATTGATTTCTGCTTTGTCGCCTTTTTTATCCAGATATTCTTTGGTGATTTTGTCTGCTTGATCATAATCCATAACGGCTTTCATGGATTGGATGTAACGCAGATAGTAAATATCAGTTAAATTGTTTCCTTGAACTTCGTAAAGTTTTCTATACCATTTTAATGCATTTCTGGAATCCGAAATAAAATAATAGGAATCTGCTGCATTTTTTAAGGTCTGAGCCGATGGATCTTTTATGTTCTGCAAAATTTCTTCGTAGGCTTTTGAAGCATCCAAATAGGCATAATTTCTAAACAAAGCATCGGCTTTCTTTAAGTTTGTTTTTTGAGCGAAACTAAACGTAACGCTCAAAATTAAACATAGGATATATAGTTTTCTCATAGGTTTTATTTTTAGAAGAATCGAGGGGATTTAATTTTGCTTTGGTTTTTCACAAATTGATAACGCAAGATGATCTCATGAGAACCATCATTGTATTTGTTCAATTGACTTACCGTGTAATCAAATGCATATCCGAGATAAAAACTTGGCGAAATCTGAAAACCTGCCAAAATACTCACAGAATCATCTGTTCGATACGCTCCCCCAATGACAAACTTTTCCTGAATCATAAAATTTGCCGATACATCTGCTGTAATTGGTGCTCCGCTTACGGCTTTTACTAAAAATGCTGGTTTAAATTTCAAATTTGGATTCAAATCAAAAACATAACCTCCCATTAAATAGTAATGCATACGATCATAATCTATAGATTCCTGAACGTCGTCATAATAATCATTCTGAATAAAACTTGGAACAGAGAGTCCTACATACCATTTTTCTGTGTAGTAGTAAATTCCGGCTCCTACCGCCAATTTCATTTGATTATCAATATTCTGATTTAATAAAACGTCATTATTATCATAGTATCTTCCTTTTGACCAATCTATATTCAACATTCTCATACCCGCTTTTAGACCAAAGGCCAAGCGTTTTTCATAACCAAGAGGTAATGAGTAAGAGAAGTTTCCGTCAAGATATAATTCGTTGGAAGGACCTATTTTATCGTTTACAACGCTCAATCCTAACCCCACTTTTTCATTTCGCAGCGGCGAATGTATAGAGAAAGACTGTGTTTCTGGCGCTCCAGAAATTCCAACCCATTGAGAACGATATAAAAGTGCTGCCTCTATGGTTCCGGTAGATCCAGCATACGCTGGATTTACCGCCATAGTATTGTACATGTACTGAGTGTACTCCGGATCCTGTTGTGCTGTGGCACAAACCGTGATAAAAGAACATATTAAGATGAAATATGTTTCTAATGATTTTATATATAGTTTCATAACGATACTTATTTAGTTTAATTAGTTAGATGATTAATAGCAGCTGCTTATCTCATGATAGATAACCAGCCTTTTTTAACCGTTCCATCTCCAATGGTAATCACATAAAAATAAGTACCTGTTGGCAGCATATCTCCTCTATTAACAACTCCGGATACATTTGCAGTTCCGTTCCAATCATTTTCATAATGTACTTTACTGTACACTAATGCTCCGTATCTGTTAAATACTTTCAGCTCATTATTTGGATAAGATTCAATACAATCAATTCTAAACAGATCGTTTGCTCCATCATTATTTGGTGTAAACTCATTGTAAACCGTCAAACAAATTGGTTCTAATGTAACCGAAGCCGAATTATTTGATGGATCAACATCTAAAGGCGTAGAAATTTCGACAGTTGCAACACTGGTGTAGTTACCGCTTGATAGAACTTCTGCCACAATAGTCAGTGTTACACTTTGACCAGCATTTAATGTCGGTATGGTCCAAAGTTGTGTAGCTGGGTCATATGTTCCTATAGATGCAGATGAACTTACTAATTGTAAACCGCTAGGTAATAAATCACTAACTATAGTGTTAATAAAATCTCCTTCGCCAACGTTATTTACCGTTATGGTAAAAGTTACTTTATCGCCAAAGTTTGGAGTTGGATTGTCTACTGTATGTGTAATCGTTAAGTCTGAACAGCTTGACACATTTACATTAAGTGATTTTACCGTTCTTTCATCACAATTATTCAAATAAACTACCTCAACTCTTCCTGGGCCAATATCTGACCAAGAAACTGTTACAGAACCGTCAGCATTACCGCCTCCAGAAATAATCGTACCGCCGGTAATTGTCCATAGATAACTTGATTTGCCGTTTGCTATTGAGTATGTTACTCCTTTAAAAACACAAGGTGTATCATCTGTTGTTGCAATTTGTACTGCTGCATCATTTTCAAACGAAACTGTAATCGCTAATCTAGGACCATTGTCACAACCATTTGTAGTATTACTCAGTGCTCCTGCGTAATAAGTTGTGGCTGTAAGCGGCGTGTTCGCTGCTAATGGTGTTCCTCCTGTTGCATTTGTGTACCAAACTACATTCGCTTCGTTAACTAAAATATTGGCCAATGTTGGTAAAGCATTCAAACAGAATGATTGCGCTGTTCTTGGTGTTGTAATTACAGCTGGTGCATTTACATTTACCGCCACTGCCAAGCGAACTGAGTTTTCGCATCCAACTGCACTTGAAATTACACCGTAATAAGTGCCTGTTGCTAATGCTGTTGCTGGCGGCAATGCAGTTCCTCCTGTTGCTGTAGTATACCAGATTACATTGGCTTCGTTTACTTGAATATTTGCCACTGTCGGATTATTCAATGTACAGAAGTTTTGTGTTGCATTATTGGTAGTTGGAGTTCCCGCAGGATCAACAACTGTTACCGTTACCTGCAGACGTGTTGTACTTTCGCAGCCTGTTGCTGCATCAATTACATTTCCGAAATAAACTCCAGAAGTTAACAATGTTGCGGTTGGAATAGCTGTACCGCCTGTGGCAGCAGTATACCAAGTTACATTTCCTTCATTTACCTGAATATTGGCAAACGTTGGTGCATTTGTAGAACAAAATGTCTGCGCCGCATTATTGGTAGTTGGATTAACTGTATTTCCTACTGTAACCGCAACTTGCAATCTTACACTGCTTTCGCAGCCTGTTGCTGGATCTGTTACGGCTCCATAGTAAGTTGCTGTTGTTAATACTGTTGTTGCAGCTAAAGCTGTTCCGCCTGTTGGAGCAGTATACCAAACTACATTGCTTTCGTTTACTTGAATATTGGCAACCGTAGGATTGGTTCCTGAACAGAATGTCTGTGCTGCTGCAGTTGTTGTTGGTGTAGCTGGATCGCTTACAATTACATCAACTGTTAATCTTACTGCACTTTCACAACCCGTTGCCGGATCTAAAATTGCTGCAAAATACTGACCTGTTGTCAACACTGTTGTTGAAGGGATCAATGTACCGCCTGTTAAAGCTGTATACCAAACAATATTTGCCTGAGTAGTTTGAATACTTGCAAATGTTGGTGCATTTACCGTACAGAAGTTTTGTGTTCCTGCTGAAACCAAAGTTGGTGTTCCCGGATCGCTTACAATTACATCAACTGTTAATCTTGCAGCGCTTTCGCATCCTGTTACACCATCTGTTAATGCTGCATAGTATGTGCCTGTCGTTAAAGCCGTTGTTGGAGCTATAACAGTTCCTCCCGTTAAAGCAGTATACCAAACGATATTTGTCTGATTGAACTGAACGCTTGCAAATGTCGGTGCGTTTACCGTACAGAAGTTTTGTGTTCCTGCTGTTACCAAGGTTGGTGTTCCTGGATCGTTTACAATAACATCAACGGTTAATCTTACTGCACTCTCACAACCCGTTGCTGGATCTAAAATTGCTGCAAAATACTGACCTGTTGTCAATGCTGTTGTTGATGGAATAAATGTGCCGCCTGTTAAAGCTGTGTACCAAACAATATTTGCTTCATTAGTCTGAATATTAGCAAAAGTAGGTGCATCTTCTAAACAGAAGTTTTGTGTTCCTGCTGTTACCAATGTTGGTGTTCCCGGATCGCTTACAATTACATCAACTGTTAATCTCACCGCGCTCTCACAACCCGTTGCCGGATCTAAAATTGCTGCAAAATACTGACCTGTTGTCAACACTGTTGTTGATGGAATCAATGTACCTCCTGTTAAAGCTGTATACCAAACAATATTAGTTTCGTTAGTCTGAATACTTGCAAATGTTGGTGCATTCACCGTACAGAAATTTTGTGTTCCTGCTGTAACCAAAGTTGGTGTTCCCGGATCGCTTACAATTACATCAACTGTTAACCTTGCAGCGCTTTCGCATCCTGTTACACCATCTGTTAATGCTGCATAGTATGTGCCTGTTATTAAAGTTGTGGTCGGAGCAATAACAGTTCCTCCCGTTAAAGCAGTGTACCAAACGATATTAGTCTGATTGAACTGAACGCTTGCAAATGTCGGTGCGTTTACCGTACAGAAGTTTTGTGTTCCTGCTGTAACCAAAGTTGGTGTTCCCGGATCGTTTACAATAACATCAACTGTTAATCTTACTGCACTCTCACAACCTGTTGCCGGATCTAAAATTGCTGCAAAATACTGACCTGTTGTCAATGCTGTTGTAGAAGGAATCAATGTACCGCCTGTTAAAGCAGTATACCAAACAATATTTGCTTCATTAGTTTGAATACTTGCAAAAGTAGGTGCGTCTTCTAAACAGAAGTTTTGTGTTCCTGCTGTTACCAAGGTTGGTGTTCCTGGATCGCTTACAATTACATCAACTGTTAATCTTACTGCACTTTCACAACCCGTTGCAGGATCTAAAATTGCTGCAAAATACTGACCTGTGGTCAAAGCTGTTGTAGAAGGAATCAATGTACCGCCTGTTAAAGCTGTATACCAAACAATATTAGTTTGATTAAATTGAATGCTTGCAAACGTTGGTGCATTTACCGTACAGAAGTTTTGTGTTCCTGCTGTAACCAAAGTTGGTGTTCCCGGATCGCTTACAATAACATCAACTGTTAATCTTGCAGCACTTTCGCATCCTGTTACACCATCTGTTAATGCAGCGTAGTATGTGCCTGTCGTTAAAGCTGTTGTTGGAGCTATAACAGTTCCTCCTGTTAAAGCAGTGTACCAAACGATATTTGTCTGATTGAACTGAACGCTTGCAAATGTCGGTGCGTTTACCGTACAAAAGTTTTGTGTTCCTGCTGTTACCAAGGTTGGTGTTCCCGGATCGTTTACAATAACATCAACGGTTAATCTTACTGCACTCTCACAACCCGTTGCCGGATCTAAAATTGCTGCAAAATACTGACCTGTTGTCAATGCTGTTGTTGATGGAATAAATGTACCGCCTGTTAAAGCAGTATACCAAACAATATTTGCTTCATTAGTCTGAATATTAGCAAAAGTAGGTGCATCTTCTAAACAGAAGTTTTGTGTGCCTGCTGTTACCAATGTTGGTGTTCCAGGATCGCTCACAATAACATCAACTGTTAATCTTACTGCGCTCTCACAACCCGTTGCCGGATCTAAAATTGCTGCAAAATACTGACCTGTTGTCAATGCTGTTGATGAAGGAATCAATGTACCTCCTGTTAAAGCTGTATACCAAACAATATTAGTTTGATTAAATTGAATGCTTGCAAATGTTGGTGCATTTACTGTACAGAAGTTTTGCGTTCCTGCTGTTACCAAAGTTGGTGTTCCTGGATCGCTTACAATTACGGTAACTTCTAGTCTTACCGAGCTTTCACAGCCCGTAGCCAAATCACCAGATACTGCGTAATAAACACCACTTGTAAGTGCTGTCGTTGCTGGAATTACTGTTCCGCCTGTTGCAGCAGTATACCAAACAATATTGGCTCCGTTAACTTGAATACTTGCAAATGTCGGCGCATTTGCCGCACAGAAGTTTTGTGTTCCTGGCGTAACCAAAGTCGGTGTATCTGGATCACTAATTATAATTACCGCATCTTGTAAAGTTCCGGCGATGTTTTCGCAGGTATTAGTGCTAGAAACAGCTACATAATAAGTAATCGGACTCATTGCTTTTGTTAATCCAACTGCTGTTAAAACACCTGCTGGACTAATTGCATAAGTAACACCATTTATTACAGCACCATCTGTGATTGGCTGTGTTTTATTTACATCCAAATACCACGTAAATACTGCCGCACTCAATGTTGGTGCTGTTGGCGTTAGTGATGCCGGCACGCTGTGACAGCTTACCAAATCATCAACCAAAATATCATTTACTGTTGACGCTGGTAAAATTGTGAACGTAATTTGTTTTCTATCTGCTGCTGCTGTTTCACAAAATTCATCAGAACTAACACCAACATAATAAGTGTATGTTCCTGGTGCCAATCCATTAACAATTAATTGCGAAGTGTTTTCCCCTGCAATCAATTGGCTTGTAGTTCCGTTAAAACTATACCAGTAATAAACCGGATTCGTTAAAGCCGGCGATCCGCTTAATGAGGTTGCCAAAGTTACTGTTCCTGAAGGGGCACAAATCGAAGTTGCTGCTCCTCCATTTAAAGTAATATCCGTTAAAGCATTTACTGGAGCAGAAGCTTTAACTTCTACAGTTACTTCTCCTCTTGCAAACGTTTCACATCCGTAACGTACCGGCTGTACATAATATTTATAAATTCCGGCGGTTAAGTTTGCCGGTACCGTAAAATTAATACCTGTTGAAACTGCTGTTCCTCCTGTTGGTGCATCGTACCAAATATAAGTCGAACACGAGGTCTCGGGTATCTGAAGTGTAATTGTGGTTCCTGGACAAACTACTATTTTGTTCGCAGGATCTGCTCCTATAACGGTTGTATTAGCACTTCTTTCAACAGTGTGAACTCTTAAGAATTCCAGCACACCTGCAACTCCTCCAAAACGAATTCTTACTCTGTCGTAAATTTCTGTTGGAGAAGAAACTAATGCCACTGCCATCGTATTTCCAGGCAATAATCTCAAGCTTAATAAAGTACTTGTATTTTGAATAGGCGCTCCTACCGCAACATTTCCTAAGTAACGTTGAATAGTGAATCCTGTAAGCAGATTAACATCTAAAAGAGTTGCTGGTTTAGAAATCACAATTCGTAACGTATCACTTACTACAGAAGGCGTTTTAAATTGAACCGTTAAATCTGCTGCTGCTAAGACCCCTGCACCGCTGTACATTGTAGCAAAAGTTGTAATATCATTATCTGCAACATTAAATGCATCACTTACTCCTACTAAAGCAGTAGCCGCACCGATACCGATATCTGTTGCTCCATAAAATACATCTTGAATATCTCCTCCGATACAACTAACAGTGGTAGTTGGCTGTTTGTAATAAGCATCAAAAACTTTTACATTTTGTCCCACACTTACTAGAGATGCAGATTGAATTCTGATTCCATCGTAATCTTGCGGACCTGAGGCATTAGAAGGAACAAAAGTAAACTCATAAGTGTTATCTCCTGAGATTAAATTTAATAATGAACCAGATACTGACTGCATTGTTCCGATATCAACCCCCGCTTTAGTTCCGATTACTGATAAATTTTGTCCAACTGCCAATAAACTGTATTCTGAACCTAATTTTACAGTTACTGGAGTTCCTTTTACGATATTACCCGGCCAAGTTAAATTCTGCCATGTGGTACCAACTCCTAAAAGTCCAATTCCTGTATTTATAGTAGAGTATGTTTGCGGATTTCCGTCCGCTGCATTTGCAGCATCAGAAACACCTCCAGTGATAATAGATCCAACAGTTTGTCCGTCAGCATATACTCTCTCTGTTAAAGACTGACAATTAGTCAAGTCAATCACATTAATAACTTTTACTCCCGTTACACTGCAAGTTCCTAGTGTGGCAACTACTGTATAAGTGTAAACTCCAGGTGTATTTAAAACTCCTGTTGTAGGTGGATTCAACTGATTTCCTTGTGGATCATACCACACAATTGTTCCGTTAGAAACTGCAGTCAAGGCTACATTTGTTCCTATGTTTACCGATTCTGATGGATTAGTAATAACTAATGTTGGTAAGGCATTAATTGTAACAGTAACCGATTGTCGAACAGAAGGACAAGTAACACCGTTACCTTGAGCTTCTATCGAATAAGTACCGTTCGCCGTTATATTAGACGCCTGATCGCCAGTAATTTCAGTATTTGCTGAATTATAAAATCTATACGTTGTGTTTCCTGTACTGTCAAAATTAACAATAGCATCTCGTAAATTGGCACTTCCACAGCCTGCTAATGCAGAATCTACATTTAAAGTCGTTGCTGTTGGAAGAGTTACTGTTACAGGTTTTAGTGTATTGATTGCATTTTCGCATGTTGCAGTACCCGAAACAGAAATATAGTATGTAAACGGAGTATTAGTCGCATCCAATCCTGAAATTGACAATGCCCCAGTAGTAGGATTTTTTGAGAAGACTGCATTAGGAACCCCCGCAACAGAACTTCCTGTAATCTCTACAGATTTATCTGCAAGGGTATAGTATCTATACTGTGCCCCGGCTATCGTAGAGGCAGGTGCCAAAATTGCTGTGCCGTCACATCCAGCCTCTATCGGGCTTGCAATTGTGATATCTGTACTTAGTGCCAACGGATTTACTGTAACCGCAACAGGCTGGCGGGCACTATTTTGACAAGTTCCTCTAGCTGTTTCTAAATAATAAATAGTAGTAGCAGGTAAGTTCCCTGTTGATAACGAAGCTGTAGAAGACAGCAATGCACCACCGCTAGGTAAATCATACCATGCAAATGTTTCTCCTGGTACAGTAGAGCTAGCTGTTAAAGTAGTTCCCGTTCCTTCACAAATTGGTGTCGCATTCCCTGTAATTACAGCATCTTTAAATCTAAATGATGCTCCATAGATATCTAACTGTCTCAAAGCTGTCAATAGCCCTCCCAATCTTACTCGAACTCCGGTAAAATCAGCACCAGCTACAAAACTAGCTCTAAAACGGTCTCCGCCTAAAAGCTGTACATTTACTAGTGAACTAATCGAAACTTCATCAGGATTGTTTGTCCCCCCGTTATAACTTTCTAACGTAATATAGGATAGCGCACTAATGTCTAAAACTCCTGTAGGAAGCCCTAATTCAACTTCGATAATATCTCCAGCAAGACCTGTAGAAGCAAAATCAAGTTTTTGTTGTACAAATCCTCCCAACCCAGCAGCTATACTAAGTCTAGTTGCTGTATTTATATCAGTGTCTACAGAAAGAGACTCCGTTCCAACTACAGCTCCACACAACAAACACAATACTCCGTCATTTGATATAGTCTGATTATTAGCCTGCAGACAAGTGGTAATAGGCTTGTTTACAACTACTGTGATAGATGCTCTAGCAGCACTTACACAACCAGCAGCATTTCTCGCAGCAATATAATAAGTCGTATTAGCGGTGAGAGCTGGTGTAGTATAATTTAAATTTGAAGTCAATAATGTCCCCCCTGTTGGTGCATCATACCAATCGTATATGATACCTGCAACAGGATTAGAAACCTGCAAGACAACTGTTTGTCCCGATTGAATACTAACTGTTGAAGAGGCAACTGTTGGTGTCGCTGGTAATGGACTTACATTTAAATTTACAGCAGTACGCGTCGCATTTATACAACTTCCTATTGCAGCTTCAACAAAATAACTAGTATTTGCCGTTAAAACCGGAGTTGTAAATGATGTTCCTGTAAATACTAAATTTCCTCCCGAAGCAGCATCATACCAATTGTAATCTGTTCCTGCAACTGGTGCTTGAACAGTAAGTGTAGAAGTCTGTCCGCTGCAAAGATCTAGAGAAGAAGCCGTTACCACTGGTGCAATAGGTGCAACTACAGAAACAGAAACTGGTGATCTTTCGCTGTTTACACAACCATTTCTTGTAATCTCAACATAATAAGTAGCTCCAGCTGTTAATGCAGGAGTTGTATACGAAGCTGTGCTTGACAAAAGATTTCCTCCTGTTGCTGCATCATACCACGCAGCTGTTTCTCCTACCGCAAGAGCTGCTGTCAAATTAGCTTGTGCGCCGCTGCAAATAGGATCGTTTCCAGAAATTGCCGGAACTTTATATCTATAAGCCGCTTGATAAATATCTAAACTGGTTAATAAAGTAGCAAGACCTCCCAATCGCACTTCAACACGATCAAAATTTGCTCCCGCAACCACACTTGCTCTAAAACGATTTCCTCCTAATAATTGAACATTTAGTAAATTATTAATAGACGTTCTATCATTATTAAAAGTCGCTCCATTATAAGTAGCAAGGCTAATGTAACTTAAAGCCGAAACGTTTAAAACACCCGCAGGCAGTTCCAATTCTACATCTACAATATCGCCCGCTTTTCCGGGATTACTAAACTGTAAAGTCTGCTGTACCCAGCCATTAATCAGCCCTACTGGCACCGTTAATCTCGCTGCTGTATTGATATCTCCATCAACAGATAAGTTCGGATTTGTCGAGCTGCACAAAACACAAAGCCCATTAAGCAATGTCTGCTGACTGCTCGCCTGAAGACACCCGACCGAAGTTGTAATGACATTTACCAAGACAGGTATTCTAGCTGTACTTACGCAGGCACCAGAAGCACTCTGAGTCTCTACGTAATATGTTTTAGACGCCGTTAATATTGGTGTCGTAAAAGTTGGTGAATTAGTGGCAACGGCAGTACCTCCGGTAAGTGTTTCATACCAATTTATGGTTGCTCCAGCTTCAGAAGTAGAGGCGCTTAAAGTTGCATTTTGACCTGATTGAATCGTAACACTCTGTGTTAAAACAGTCGGAGCTGCCGGAACAGGATTCGAAACAACATTTACCTGTGTTCTTGTCGGACTTATACAACCTCCAATTGAAGCTTCTACATAAAAACTTGTCGTTCCTAAAGGCACTGTTGGAGAGTATGTTGTTCCTGTTGCCAAAGATGTTCCACTGCTTGGAACAGAAAACCAATTATATGTAGTTCCAGGTATAGGATTAACCAAAGACAAAGTTGTCGACTGAGTTGGTGTCGACGAACATAAAGCAGTTCCAACGTTACTTACAGCTGGAGCCACAGGATTGGAAACATTTAATACTACTGGAACTCTTTCATTACTTTCGCATCCTCCTACTGAACGACTTACACCTATATAATAAGTTGTATTTGTAGTTAAAGCTGGAGTCGTAAAGGTATTTCCAGTCACCAAAGCAGTTGTAGAAGACGGAGAACTGTACCACGCTAAAGATGTTCCTGCAGCAGGCACAGCTGTTAAAGCTGCCGTACTTCCTGAGCAGACAGTCTGAGTCAAACCTCCATTTACTGTTGGTTTTGCAAACTCAAGTCGTACATCATAAATTCTAAATTCAGTTAGTGCAGTAACCGCACCGCCTAAATTAAACTGAATCTCATTTGCCGGACCAGGCAACGTCAATCTTAAAACTCCCACGGTATTCCCGGGAAGCAATGACAAATTCAGCAGCGGACTATTGACTGCTATACTAGAACCAACATTGGCTCCATTAAGTTTTGCCTGTAGACTTGCTGTTGACAACAAAGATAAACTAAGTAATCCAGGTCCGCTGCCAACGTACAGAACTACCTGATCTCCCGTTTGTGCCGTCTGACCAAATCTCATAGTCTCTTCTACTGTACACAATACACCGACAAGCGTATTTAAAGAAGTAAAAGTGGTTAGACTAGGATCATTGTCATAAGCCCCCGTTGGATTGGTCAAAGTAGCACCAATACAAGCCAAACCAGAAATACTGTTTGTATTGGATACTGGTCGACAAAAAGTCTGAGCAAAACTTTTATTACATATAAGTAATAAAAATAAAAGTCCTAATAATCTCTTGTGAACAGCGAGATCATAAAAAGTAGAATTTTTTTTCATAATTTGGAAGATTAGAAAATGGACAATAAAACACCTCTCGCAATAAGCAAAAAGCTTACGCAATTAAACAATCAGTTAAAAATCAAATAGTTAATTTTTAAATTAAAAACTTAAAACGCTTAAGTTTTTAATTTACATTTCATAAAAAATTATGTTGAATCGGGTATATCGAAATATACCAAAGAACAAAAACGATCTCGAAGAGAAAGAAACTGTTCTATTTTTTGAAAGGAAAAAAGACATAAATCTGTTTTCCAAGAGGAGTGATTTGCTGCAGGTCTAATTTTCATAATGAAAATTTTTAGTTAAAGCAGAATTGGGGGGAAATTCTATTTTAATATGTATATAAGAATTCAAAATTTTATAGAAGGTTGATTACTCCTTTTATAAAGCCTCTTACAATAAAACAATACTTTTAAGAGAGATTGAATACTTTAATTTTTTTTAAAACAACAAAACATCCCGATTTAATCAACTGGCCTCGGCGCGGGTGAAAAAAACAGAATCTTATTATAGAAATATATAAGGGTAAAATTTAATATAGAGAAAAACTTCAATCTACGTTTTGAATGAAGTAAACTTAAAAGAATAAAAGATAAAGCCGAAATAAGAGAACTAACTAAAGTAAACTTGATGAAGAAAGTAATTGTCAATTCCATACGCAGACTTATTAAGTTATTATTATAAAATATAAATTTTAAAAAATGTCAAAAACATAATAAGTGAATTTGTCAATAATTCTAACAATAGAATTAAAAGTATAAGCTTAAAATGTTTTTGGTAATTGCAAAAGAAAAACTTTGTTTAACTTTTGTATTCTAAAATTAGAAAAAACACAAACACAAAACAACTATAAAATTCTTATGTTTTCTATTTTGACATTTCAGCAGGGGTCGCTACATCACGTAAACATCAGAAAAACCTACACATTTTAACACAATTAAGTCTCGTAATTAAACTTAAACAAAACTTATAGAAATTATGTTAAAAATTAAAAATTAAAGTAAAAACCTACTTTTTAACAAAAAACACGAAAAAAAATATCCGCTATACGTACCAAATGAAAAATAAAACTTACAATAAAATTCAATTCAGAAAAAATTAGAGCATTCCGAAAAAAAACGTAGAAATACGGGTATAGAAATTTTGAAATAATTAGACAAATGTTAAAAACATAAAAAAAAGACAAACAATTAGAAACCAATCGTTTGTCTTTTAAAAATATTTAAAAAGTCGTTTACGACTCAATAATAGTATTAATTTGAGTAAAAAGCTGTCCATCGCTTAAAAATGCACCTTGTTTTATCAATTCAAAGATGGAAACATTTCTTTCTTCAGTAAAAACCTTCTTACCCGTTTTCATTTCAATGTTATCTGTAAACATATTATCACTTAACCATTGCAAACCTTCTTTAGTCAAGAAATCTACTTCTGAATTTAGCGATTTCAAAACGATAGATTGCACATCGGTTTCAAAACAGCGGAACAAGAAAATATGATTTTTCGAAAAATGTTCCAGAAATTCTGCTCTAGACAAAACTCCTTCCCAGATTAAATCCGAGAAAACATCAAGTTCCTGCTCAGCAACTTCAGGTTTATTAACCTTCAGTTCATCCCATTCCTTTTTATCAATTGTCTGCGTTGCCAAAAAGCTTGCAAACTCTGCATGCAGTTCATCAAACTGCTCTTTAGTTAGTCTTGCGTATTTCATTTCATTATAAGCTGTATGCTTTACGCTGTATGGTATAAGCAAAAGGCTTTAGCCATCAGCATAAGTCTAATTAATCAATCTTTCATTAAACAAAAAAATCCCGATTTTCATCGGGATTTTAGTTAGATTCGAGAATTATTACTTTTCAGCAACAATTTCGTATGGTAATTCAACGATAACATCTCTGTGTAAACGGATGCTTGCATTGTATTTTCCTGTACGTTTAACGATTCCGCTTGTGATGAATTTTCTATCGATAGCGTTACCTGATTTCTCTAATGCCTCAGCAATATCGATATTAGTAACAGAACCAAAAAGTTTTTCTCCACCAGCTTTAGCAGTGATTTTAATTTCAAGTGCTTTAAGAGCTTCTGCAGTTGCTTTTGCATCAGCAACAACTTTAGCTTCTTTGTGAGCTCTTTGTTTTAAGTTTTCAGCTAAAACTTTTTTAGCAGAAGGAGTAGCTAAAGTAGCGAATCCTTGAGGAATCAAAAAGTTACGTCCGTAACCTGGCTTTACAGATACTACATCATCTTTAAATCCTAAGTTTTGTACGTCTTGTTTTAAAATAAGTTCCATGTTGTTGTCCTTATATTATTAGAAGTTAGGTTCTGCTTTAACAGAAACCAGCGACTAGAGTTTTTAATTATTTTAATAAATCGGCCACGTATGGCATTAAAGCTAAGTGACGAGCTCTTTTTACAGCTACAGAAACTTTTCTTTGGTATTTTAATGAAGTTCCAGTTAAACGACGTGGAAGAATTTTTCCTTGCTCGTTAACGAATTTCAATAAGAAATCAGCATCTTTATAATCGATATATTTGATTCCTGATTTTTTGAAACGGCAATACTTTTTAGTTTTGTTAGTTTCAATGTTTAAAGGCGTTAAATATCTGATATCTCCGTCTTTTTTTCCTTTTGCAGATTGCTCAATTGTAGACATAATAATTACGCTTTAGTAGATTTTAATTTTGCTCTTCTTCTCTCCGCCCATGAAATAGCATGTTTGTCTAAACTTACAGTTAAGAAACGCATAACTCTTTCGTCACGTCTGAATTCAGTTTCAAAAGCAATTAGGACTTCTCCAGCTACTTTGAATTCGAATAAATGGTAAAAACCACTTTTTTTGTTTTGGATTTCGTAAGCCATTTTTTTAAGCCCCCAATCCTCTTTCGATACCATTTCAGCTCCTCTACTAGTAAGAAATTCTTCAAATTTCGTTACTGTTTCCTTCACCTGAACCTCAGATAAAACGGGATTTAAAATGAAAACAGTTTCATAATGATTCATAAATAAAAAATTTATTTGTTAAAATTGGGTGCAAAAGTAATCATTTAATTTAAATACACAACAGATTTCTGGTTTTATTCGTCGTAAAGTAAAAAATATTCGCTGATTTTAGTTTTTTTTACAAAAAAACAATACATTTACTACTGCTATCCTGAATTTATTCTAAATGTAAATGTTATGAAACTAAACTGTGTTGTTGTAGATGATAGTTCTATACAAAGGACGATTATTGCCAAATTGGTCAATAATCACCCAGGCTTGCATTTAATCGGAGACTTCTCTAATGCAATTGAAGCAAAAAGCTGTATCTCTTTAAATAATATTGACTTAATATTTCTTGATATCGAAATGCCCGTTATTAATGGCTTTGATTTCCTTGACGGTTTAAAAACAAAACCACAAATTATATTTATTACCTCTAAAGCAGAATATGCTCTAAAGGCTTTTGATTACGACGCTACAGATTACCTGCAAAAACCAATTGCAGTAGATCGTTTTAATGCCTCGGTCAAAAGGGCAATTGACATGCATCTCTTAAAAAAAGAAGTCAAAGAAGAAGAAGGCGAACATATTTTCATAAAAAGTAACTTAAAAAAACTCAAAATTTTTACCGCAAAAATCAAATGGATTGAAGCTTTTGGCGATTATGTAAGAGTAGTTACAGAAGACGACAGTAATTTGGTTCTTTCTACAATGAAATCTTTTGAAAACGATTTATCTAAAGACAAATTTATACGCGTTCACAAATCTTATATTATTAATATCGATAAGGTAGAACGCTTTAATAGTAAATTTGCCGAAATCGGAATTACAAAAATACCTTTGAGCCGAAATAAAAAAGAAGATTTGGTAAAAGCTCTTTCTACCTCATCTTAATTTTTTTTCTAATAAAAATCTACGTTTATTACAACTTTTATAGCTCTGTATTGCGCAACAGCTTCAAAACTATTTAGCATTTTCTGAATAGTTTTTTTTGTATTACCCAGATGCTGGCTGTGCGGAATTTTAATCAAAATCGATCTGATGTATTCGTTTCTGATTCTGCTGATTGCAGGCTCTTCTGGACCTAAAACCGGCATTCCCAGATTCTGGCTCAAAACCTGATACAGCCACATTGAACCTTCTTTCAATTTATCAAAATCCCGATGCTTAAGCGTTAACTTTATTATCCTGAAATAAGGAGGATATTTATAAATCTGGCGGTCGTACAGCTGTTCTTTGTACATACCTGTATAATTATGAGTCGTAACCTGCTGAATGGTATTATGATTCGGATTATAAGTCTGAATGATTACTTTTCCTTGTTTTTCTGACCTTCCTGCTCTTCCAGCCACTTGTGTCATCATTTGATAACTTCTTTCAAATGCCCTAAAATCGGGATGATGCAGCATATTATCTGCGTTCATAATTCCGACCAGGCTGACATTATCAAAATCCAATCCTTTGGCGAGCATTTGTGTCCCCACCAAAATATCTACTTCTCTATTTTTAAAAGTGTCAATAATCTTTTCAAAACCAAACTTACCGCGAGTCGTATCCTGATCCATTCTGGCGGTTTTAGCATTCGGGAAAATAGAACTTAATTCCTGCTCAATCTGCTCGGTGCCAAAACCTTTTGTAGTCAAATCGATGCTTGAACAAGCATGGCAGTTTGTTGGTTTTGCAATAGAATAGCCGCAGTAATGACAGCGCAGCTGGTTTTTATGTTTATGAAAAGTCAGACTCACATCGCACTGCTGGCAATGCGGTACATGACCACAGGTCAAACATTCTATAATAGGCGAATAACCCCTTCTATTTTGAAACAAAATAACTTGTTCTCCCAATGACAACGCTTCGGTAATTTCTTCAATTAAAACATCGCTGAAATGCCCCGTCATTCGTTTTCTAAAATGCTTGTCTTTTAAATCGACTAAAACAATATCAGGCATTCGAACATTATTATAACGTTCTGAAAGTGTAACCAATCCGTATTTTCCAGCTTGTGTATTATAGTAGGTTTCTATACTTGGCGTTGCAGATCCTAACAGTACTTTTGCTTTATAAAAATTTGCTAAAACAATCGCAGCATCTCGAGCATGATATCGAGGTGCAGGATCTGTCTGTTTAAAAGTCTGTTCGTGTTCTTCGTCTACAATAAGAAGCCCTAAATTAGAAAAAGGAAGAAACAATGCTGATCTAGCCCCAATTATAATTTGTGCTTTTGAAGAATTTTCAAGCGTCTGTTTCCAGACTTCTACTCGTTCATTATTACTGTATTTTGAATGAAAAACAGCCACTTTGTCTCCAAAATGAAGACGAAGTCGGGAAACCAATTGCGTAGTAAGAGCAATTTCTGGAAGCAGGTACAAAACTTGCTTTCCTGTGATTAAGTATTCTTCAATTAATTTGATGTAAATCTCCGTTTTTCCACTTGAAGTTACACCATGCAGCAAACAAACTTCTTTTGCAGCAAAACATTCTTTTATTTCCAAAAAAGCTTTTTCTTGAGGCTGACTTAATTGAAGTTGTTTGTCTGTTTTCTCACCAGAATACACAATGCGATCTTGCTGCAGCAAATATTCTTCAAAAATTTCTTTTTCAACCAATGCTTTTACAACAGCCGCAGATACATTAGAAAATTCTGTGAGCTTTTTTACCGTTACAGGCTTTTTTTCTGAAGCTTTTAATTGAAAAAAAGCCAAAACAATCTCTTTCTGTTTTTTGGCGCTTTTTAGTTCTTCCAAAAGCTCGTTTAAACCATTATCCGATTCGTATTTTGAATGCAGTTTCACATAACGAATCAATTTTGGCTTATAAGTTTCTTTAATTTCTTCTTCTAAAACAATAATGTCTTTTGCTATCATTTTTTGAAGAACCGGAAAAATATTTTTCTTGTTTAAAATCGAAGTAATATCCTGAACCCTCAAAGAGCTCTGATGATGCAGTGCTTCATAAACCAAAAATTCATCATCAGAAAGCTCTGAGTCATTTACTATTGTTTCTGGTTTATTGGAGATTACGGTTTCACTTTCTAACAATAAACCGCTGGGAAAAGCACCGCGATAAACATCGCCGATACTGCACATATAATAATCCGCAATCCAAAGCCAGTGTTTGATCTGAATTTCGGTTGCAATAGGCCTTTCGTCCAAAATCTGATCAATTTCCTTTGCCTCATACAAATTAGGCTCATTTTGATGCAGATCCAAAACCAAAGCTGTATACATTTTACTCTTACCAAAAGGCACCACCACACGCATTCCTTTTTTAATAAAATGAAATTCGGCTTCAGAAACACGATAAGTAAATGTTTTGGCTAATGAAAGAGGTAAAACAACTTCGACAAAAAACATGTAATAATTTTATAAGATTGAGAGATTATATTTTACCAGAGGACTTGGTTTTTACTGCGTTATATTCCTTAACCAGTTTTAAAGTATGGCTCAAAGAATTCAGATCTTTCCAATCGTCATGGCCGGTAATAATATAATTAGGGTTTTTAAATTTTGCCTGCACTTTTTTAATCGATTTTTCCCAATCTTTGACAGCAGCATCTCCTAAATATCCTAAATCAACAGCCTCGGTACTTTTTACAAAACAACCTCCGTAAAGTACTTTTTCTTTATCAAACCAAACCACAACATTATCTGGAGCATGCCCTTTTCCTGGATAATAAACCTCAAAAGTATGCTGTCCTACTGTAAATACAGTATCATTTGGAATTATAAATTGAGCCCTTTTTTCATTGTTTTTCTGAAGAATAACATCGGTTAATTTTATAGTATACGTTTTGATTTTTTTTTGTCTGTAAAAATCCAAACCTCCTGCCCTGTCTTCATGAGAATGTGTGGCAAAATGCATTATAACATTTTTGTTGTGTTTTGCTTTTATACTGTCTAATAAAGGCTGAAACTGCGTTTTATCCCAAGGAGCATCAAACAGCACAACACCATCATCTGTAACAAGATACATAGCATTGGCAGCAATCAGAGTTCCTTTATAATCATGAAAGGTTTTATAAACATAAAAGTCACCTGTAAGATGACTTATTTGTAATGGCGAACCCTTAGATTGTCCGAAACTATTGCATAGTACGGCTAAGAATAAAATTATCGATGCTAATTTTTGCATTAGTAATTAAAAAGTTAATTCTTTACTCTGGTCCAATATTGAGTTCTTCCCATAATCGAAACACCAACATAGCCGCGTAATTTCAATTTATCTGCAGAATCTAAGGTAATATAACATTTGTATTTTTTACCGCTTGTAGGGTCTAAAATGGTACCTCCGTTATATTCTGAACCGTCTTTTTTTAGTCCATTAATAATAACCATTCCTAAAATAGGTTTATTTTTTTCTGTTCCTTCACATTTCGCACAAACATCTTTTTTATGGCTGTCGCGAAGTATATCTACTACTTTACCGTAAATTTTTCCAGATTTCTCATAAATTTCAACAATAGATTTTGCTTCTCCAGTTTCATCGTCAATGGTTTTCCATTTTCCAATTACACCTTGACTTTGACTTTGCATGGTCAGCGCAAAGAAAAACACTCCGATAGTCAGCATCCAATTTTTCATACGTCTTTATTTTTTTTTTGTTTTAATTTTCTGATAGATGCATTCAGTTCGAACCCCAAAAGCAATATCATACAGTTTATCCAAATATAAAACATTAGAATTAATAATGTCCCAATAGAACCATAAAGTTCGTTATATTTTGAGAATTTTATAACCCAAATCCCAAAAAAGAACGAAGATATAACAATTAAGATGGTCGTAAAAACCGATCCGATGCTTATAAAAGGTACTTTATTATACTGCTTGGTTCCGTAACGTAATAATATGGAAGACGTTACCAAAATCATCAACAAAACGAACAGATATCTTCCTAAAATAATAAGCGGAATACGATCGCTTAAAACATCCTGAATAATTGTTTTTTGAATAAAGACCTCAAAGACAACAATTGTCGCAACGGTTACAAACAGTATAATGGTCATTACTAAAGAAATAGCAAGAGCTACCAAATACTGACTGAAAAAGCCGCGTTTATCAAAAACGTGTTTTGAAGATTCAAAACCGCTTAAAATTCCGTTCACACCATTTGCCATCAAAAAAATAGAAAGCAAAAACCCTGAGGACAACAAGCCAGAATGACTATTATTCAAGATATCGCTGATAATTTTACTAATCGCATCGTAGGTGTTTGGCGGGACACTCTGCTGGACAAACAACAGAAAATCAGCCTGGAAATTGTCTATTGGAATAAACGGAATTAAGTTTAAAATAAACAATGCAAAAGGGAATAATGCCATAAAAAAGCTAAACGAAACTGCGCTGGCATGATACGAAAAAGCACCTTCAAGAATTCCTAAAGTATACATTTCTAACAAATCATACAGCGAAAAACCTTCGAGCCAAGGCAGTTTTATGCTTTTAAAGAATCGGGCTAAAGAACGAACCAAAGGCAGTTTTTCAATCCGATCTTCTATCTCTTTAGACATATTTTTTGATTTTAGATTGTTGTCCCGATAGTCATCGGGATAGATTTTAGATTGTAAACCTAACTCATAGCTTATAACTCAAAACTCCTAACTTCACTAAAAGGCTTTCAAACTCAAATCCATATTATATACCGAATGAGTCAAAGCGCCAGATGAAATATAATTTACACCGCAAAGAGCATATTCGCGAATGGTTTTTTCGTTGATATTACCCGAAGATTCTGTCTGGCATTTTGTTCCGATTAACTGAACTGCCGTTTTGGTATCTTCGTAATTAAAATTATCGATCAAAATTCTGTGAACCCCGTCGCTTAAAAGAATTTCGCGTATTTCGTCTAAGTTTCTGGCTTCTACAATAATCTTCAAATCAAGATTATTTTCTTTTAAAAACTCTTTTGTTTTTTTAATTGCCAAAGTAATACCACCTGCAAAATCAATATGATTATCCTTTAGCATCACCATATCATAAAGTGCAAAACGATGATTCTCGCCGCCTCCAATTTTTACGGCCCATTTTTCTGCAGCTCTAAAATTTGGGGTTGTTTTACGAGTATCCAATATTTTAGCCCCCGTTCCTTCTAATAAAACCGTGTATTGATTTGTTTTTGTTGCAATAGCAGACATTCTCTGCATGGTATTCAAAACCACTCTTTCTGCCTTTAAGATAGACTGCGAACTTCCAGAAACTTCAAAAACAACTTCTCCATATTCTACATGAGTTCCATCTTCTATATACGTTTTCACTTTTAGTTTTGGATCAACATATTCAAAAATCATACGAGCCAAAGCAACACCTGCAATAATTCCCTGATCTTTTACCAATAATTTTGCTTGTCCGTGTGCTGTATCTGGAATACATGCCAGCGAACTGTAATCGCCTGCTCCCACATCTTCGCGTATAGCATTGGAAATCATCAGTTGTAATTCGGCTTGAAATTGTGCTTCGCTTATCATCTTTATAAATTTTATGAATTGCTAAATTAGAACATATTTTGGGGATTTGAAAATTCAATTAACATGAAAAATCATTTAAAACAGTTAATACTATTTTTTCTACTATTAAGATATTAAGAAAAATCAGGCTTTCATTTTATTAGTAAACTCAATATACTTCCAGAATGACCATCCAAAAAAAAACAAGCTCAAAATCTTACTAAACTTAATGCCTCAATGATTAAAAAAAATAAAAACATTAAATATCTTTGAGGTTCATTCAAACAAAATCATGGGATTAATTAAAGATATTTATTCGGTTTCCTTTTACGAAAAATTTGGTCAGGCTGTCGCCGAAGTTTACCCAGCATTCGACAAACAAAAATTTATCGAAACTATTTACGAAGGCGATTTTGCTCAAAAAGAATGGAAAGAGCGAATGAAACACACCACGGTGGTTTTGCATCAATTTATGCCTCAAAATTTTCCCGAAGCCGCCGCTTTAATTGATAAAATCATTAAAAACCTCAGAAAAAACAATTTTGCAGACAGCAATCTAGCTTTCATTTTCTTTGCTGATTATGTTGAAGTCTACGGTTTAGACGATTTTGAAACTTCGGCGAAAGCTTTTGTTTCTATAACACAATTTATAAGCTGTGAGTTTGCGGTTCGTCCTTTTATTCTAAAATACAAAGAAAAAATGATCTCCGAAATGAGCAAATGGTCGTTACATGAAAATCATCATGTCCGACGTTTAGCCAGCGAAGGTTCGCGCCCGAGACTACCGTGGGCAATGGCGATTCCGTTTCTTAAAAAAGATCCCTCTTCTATACTTCCGATTTTAGAAAACCTAAAAAATGATCCTTCAGAATATGTTCGCAGAAGTGTAGCCAATAATCTAAATGATATTTCCAAAGACAATCCGGAAATTGTTTTGGAAATTGCAAAAAGATGGAAAGGTCGTACTAAAGAAACGGACGGAATTATCAAACATGGCTGCCGCACTTTATTAAAACAAGGACATCCGGAAATTTTAAGTCATTATGGTTTAGAAAGCACCAATATTGAACTTTCCTCATTCGAAATTAAAACCCAAAAAGTAAAGATTGGAGATTATCTGCAGTTTCATTTTCATTTAAATAACAAAAACGAAGAGCCTAAAACGATTCGTCTAGAATACGCTGTTCATTACAAAAAAGCAAAAGGGCATTTGGCAAAAAAAGTATTTAAAATCAGTGAAAAAACATACCAGCCAAATCAATTAACAAAGATTGAAAGAAACCAGTCTTTTAAATTAATTACCACTCGTGTTTTTCATACTGGAATGCATCAATTATCGATTATCATAAATGGAACTGAAAGTGAGGTTTTAGAGTTTGAATTGATTGATTAAATATATGATTTTTAATAATACATATGATTCAATCACCCTGTTTGTCATTTCGACGAAGGAGAAATCTTCGCAAGCAGCTCCGCAATCTAAATCTTCAATCTAAATCTTCAATCTTTGTCGAGTTTCTCACGAAGATTTCTCCTTCGTCGAAATGACAAAATAGGAGGAGAATTCTAAATAAAATAGGTGTATTTGAAAAAACATACATTTTCATTACTTTTATAAATAATACCAAAAACAACTTTCTTAATCTAAATTAAGCAACAGTAAAACACAACTGCTATAATTTTGTTTCAACTAAAAAATACCACATGTCAAACATCAGTTTAATTATCGAAGAACGCGCTGCCAACATTGGCAATTTTATGGTAGGCCGTTTATTGCCTTTCCGCGAAAAAAGAGCCGTTGGTCCCTTTGTATTTATCGATCATATGGGTCCTGCACATTTAAATGAGTATCAAAATATGGATGTACCGCCGCACCCGCATATCGGACTTTCGACTTTGACTTTTTTATTTGAAGGAAGCATCATGCACCGCGATAGTTTGGGAACAGAATTAGAAATAAAACCTGGCGCTGTCAACTGGATGACAGCCGGAAAAGGAATCGTTCATTCTGAAAGAACGCCAGAATATTTAAGACATTCAGACAAAATGCTTCACGGTCTGCAGATTTGGGTGGCATTGCCAAAAGAATTGGAACAAATGGATCCGAACTTTACGCATGTAGAAGCACAGGACATTCCGCAGTGGGAAGAAAATGGTGTTTCATATAAGTTGATTGCCGGAGAAGCTTTTGGAAAAAAATCTCCCGTTCCCGTTTATAGTCCGTTGTATTTTATTGAAATTAAAAGTCCGACGACGCAAAAAATCAATATTGGAAACCATTTATTTGGCGAAAGCGGTTTGTACATCTTAGAAGGAAGCATCAAAAGCGGTGAACATGTTTACGATCCTAAACAAATCTTGATTACAAACGACAGTACATTATGCGAATTTGAAATTGAAGCAAATTCTACTGTTTATATTTTTGGAGGACAACCTTTTCCTGAAGAGCATTTTATTTTTTGGAATTTTGTTTCATCTGACAAAGAATTAATCGAAAAAGCAAAACAAGACTGGACCGCGCAGACTTTTCCTAAAGTTCCAGGCGAAACTGAATTTGTTCCTTTACCAGAACCAAGAATCAAATAATTATGGATACCGTTTCAGCAAAAATAGATACCCGTTTGTATCGCACCGAAATACAATCAGCATCTGAAAATATCTTAATTTCTGATGAACCGCAGGAATTAGGCGGTAAAAATTTAGGTTTAAATCCGACAGAGCTTCTGGCAGCATCATTGGCTTCGTGTACCGTAATTACTTTACGCATGTACATTAACCGAAAACAATGGGAAGTATCAGAAATAAATGTAAAAATAGATTTTGAAAGGGATTCTGATCGAAATGTATCCGTTTTTACCAGAAAAATTGAAGTAATCGGCGAAGTTGATGAGACGCAGCGACAAAGATTAGAAACCATTGCAAACAGCTGTCCGATTCACAAAACCTTAACCCATTCAATCGAAATTAAAACCACTTTAATCTAAAAAAAACATAATGGAAATCCAACAAATAAACGACACTAAAAAAGGGTATTTTGAAGCCGTAGAAGACGGAAAACAAGCCGGACAAATGACCTACACCTGGGCAGGAGATTCTCAATTCATCATCGATCATACTGAAGTCAGCGAGGATTTTGCGGGAAAAGGTGTCGGCAAAAAATTACTTATGGCCACTGTAGAATTTGCCCGAAAAAACAATGTAAAAATTATTCCGCTTTGTCCTTTTGCAAAAAGTGTTTTTGATAAAGTAGAGGAAATACGTGATGTGCTTTCTTAATAAGAGGCAAAGAAACAAAGTTACAAAGGTTCAGAGGTTTCTCGAAATACCTTATAATTTATAATACTGAGACGGACTTTTGTTCGTCTTTTCTTTTTTACAATCTCATTCACGTCTATTAAACTTTGTCCCTTTGCTCCTTTGAACCTCTGCCTCTTTAAAAACAAATTTTCAAATTTCCGCAGAAACTCGTATATTTGCGCGTAATTTAATCTTAGAGTATGACAAGAATAATTACAATTTTCTGTTTTTTAATAACACAAATCGGCTTTACTCAATCGGCTGAAAGTTATTTAGAAAAAATCAGAAATAATGAAGCTCTCTTAACCGCTTTTTTTCAACAAATGCCAAAAGGAGGCGATTTACACCACCATTTTTCAGGATCTGTTTATGCCGAACCGCTTTTAGAAAGAGCAATTGCACAAGACTTTTATCTGAATATTGAAACTATGGCAGTCTCCAAAACCAAACCCGCAAATGGCAATTGGCAGACTTTTTCTTCTCTAAAAAAAGACGGTAAATTAGATTTTTACCAACAGCAGATTATACAAACCTGGTCTGCAAAAGATTATAACGGTTCTGTCCCTTCTGATGATTTGTTTTTTGATTCTTTTATGAAATTTGAATCTACAATTGCAGGTCATTTCGCAGAAGGAATGCTGGAATTAAAAAAACGTGCCCTTGCCGAAAATGTATCGTATATCGAAACACAATTATCAACAATTCCATGCGATATGAGTGTTTCAGATTTGAATGATTTCAACACAAAACTTCGTCAGGCTTCTATTCAAAAAGACGAAAAAACGGTTTTAAAATTATTAGACGAATTGTATAAAGCGCTTCAGAAAAAAGACGCTAAAAAATATGCAGAAGATTTCAATACCAATTTCTTAGCAAAACTTCACAAGGACTTAAAAATAGACGATGAACGTTTTACCATGCGTTATCAAAACTTTGTGCTTCGTTTTATGGAGCCGGTTGATTTATTTAAAAATTTGACTATCGCTTTTATTTCGTCAAGCGAAAGTAAACTGACAGCGGGCGTAAATATCGTTTCTCCAGAACACGGCGAAAATTCGATGAAAGATTACTGGCTTCACATGGTGATGTTCAAATACTGCCATTCTAAGTTTCCTGATGTAAAATACACGCTTCACGCGGGCGAATTGACATTAGGTTTGGTACAGCCCGAAGAATTGACCTGGCACATTAATGACGCCATTTATGTCGCTGGCGCAAACAGAATTGGTCATGGAGTAGATATTGCTTACGAAGCTAATTCTTATGATTTATTAAAATACATGGCTAAAAATAATATTCCGATTGAGATTAATTTAGTGAGTAACGAATTCATTTTGAAGGTAAAAGAAAACCGTCATCCGTTTACACTTTATAAAGAATTTAATGTTCCAATTGTAATCAGTACAGACGACGCGGGTATTTTAAGAAGCAATATGACCGAACAATATGTTTTGTTAGCCAAAAGATATCCTGATGTTTCGTATGCGACTATAAAACAATACGTTTACAACAGTATAAATTATAGTTTTATTCAAGATGCAGGAGTTAAAAAACAATTAATTAAAGATCTGGATAATAGATTTAAGACCTTTGAAGCGAAGTTTTCTAAAAATTAAATAATCTATAAGAAATATTTCACGCAGATTTTAAAAAGATTTAAGCTGATTAAAAGAGATTTTCATTAGAAATAGCAAAAACAAATCTGCTTAAATCTACCAAATCTGCGCGAAAAACCGTTTACAATATGATTCTAGAAGCAGTATTTCTTTTCGTAAAGCCAGAATCAGCTCCTCAATTTGAAGCTGATTTTGCAAAAGCAAGCCAGTACATTTCATCTATTGAAGGTTATTTGGGACATCGTTTAGAAAAATGTCTGGAAGTCGAAAACAAATATCTTTTATTGGTTAATTGGAATACGTTGGAAGATCACACAGTGGGTTTTAGAACTTCTGAAGCTTATTTGGAATGGAAAAAGATTTTACATCATTATTACGAACCGTTTCCTGTTGTAGAACATTTTGAAACGGTTTTTGAAAATAAAAAAAAGTAAATTTCTTTGTATAAACAATTAAACACATAGAAACACAGGTATAAAGCTTTAAAAACATAGCTATGTGTATTACAATAAGCGAACGCCTTTAAAGACAAAGAGAAACTATGTCTCTATTATTTAAAATAAATTTGTGCTAATTCGAGCAATTGGTGGCAAAAAAACTAAACCAATGAATATCAAACTCATCGCCATAGGCAAAACAGATAACAAGTCATTGCAGACTTTGATTGACGATTATACCAAACGTTTGTCGTTTTACATCAAATTTGATTTGGAAATTATTCCAGACATCAAAAACGTAAAAAACTTATCTGAAAGTCAGCAAAAGGAAAAAGAAGGCGAACTCATCCTATCTAAACTTTCTGCAACAGACCAATTAATTTTATTAGACGAAAACGGAAAAAACTTCTCAAGCGTCGGTTTCTCAGAAGAACTGCAAAAGAAAATGAATTCAGGTGTTAAAACTTTGGTTTTCGTAATCGGCGGTCCTTACGGATTTTCTGAAACGGTTTACAAAAAAGCACAGGGAAAAGTTTCGCTTTCGCTAATGACGTTTTCACACCAAATGGTTCGTTTGTTTTTTATCGAACAATTGTACCGCGGTTTTACGATTTTACGAAACGAACCTTATCATCATCAATAGTCTTTTCTTTTGTTTCAGGTTTTGTTTGTTTCAAAGTTCAAGTTTCAAGTTTCAGGTTTCAAGTTTCAGGTTTCAAGTTTACAAGATAAATTCTACTGGAAGCCTGTCTAGATTATAAGTCACCTCTTTTTGCAGTAGAATTTTGTACTGAATGTATTCTTCATAACTCATGTTTTTATCAAATACAAATACTAAATTTGGTACTTTTTCAAATTTTATACTATAAAAATATTTTAGTATTTCTGATATTTTAATTTCCTTATTCCCCATAAAAACCTGCTGCTTTCCTTTCGCAAAATAAACCACGAAATTCCCTTTGTCAGGTCTTTCCAATTTATAATACACTTTCGTGAAAGGAACAAAAGCTAAATTCTTTCCAACAGAATCTGCATAAGAATAGTAATTTTCGGCATTTTCGTTTTTATGAGCGCTGTCTCCGCGTTTCTTTTCCTGCAGTTTAATCACTTCTGGAATAACCAATTTTAAGGGCAGTCGTTTGTCAATATTCAAAATCCAATTGGTTGATATTATGCTGTTTTTTCGATTTAAATCGGCAATAGTATCTTTTCCTTCGGTTTTAAAGAAAATATAAATAGGCGAAAGATCCTGTACATCTTTTACAATAGAAACATTTGATTTTGGAAGTAAAACGTCTTCTTTTTTTCCGCAGGAGAAAAACAAAAGAGTTAAAAGTATAATTAAGTATTTCATAAAAACAATTTTTATAGTAAATTCTATTCCACTTTATAATCTCCATCTTTCAGCATTGGAAACCAATGTGTCAAATTTGAAAAACGCATTATATGAAAACAGTCATAACCTCCTAAAAGCATTTTTTCTGAAGTTAGAATTAATCTCGTTTTACTTGGAAAACAGCCGAATTTTGCTTCATAAATCGACAATCCTTCATAAAAATTATTCAAAATAAAAGGTTTATTACGGCTTCCATCTCCATATTTAAATACTGATTGTATTATTTTAACCATCATTAAAAAATGTTGGTTAGCCATATCCATATTTTCAAGACGCTTGTATGCGTATGCACTTTCTTTATGTCCGGTTATGTTATTCGGACTTTGTTTAAGAATCTCTTTACACACATCGATGGCTTCAATATATTTTTTGGCTTCATTTAACTTGTATGCTTTACTAGCCAAATTATCTAAATACGTTGGATTTATGGTTTTAGAATGTATTTTATATTTTGTCAAACTTATTATTTGTTCAGCAGACACAAGCGTATCTAATTTACTTAATAATGATTCAACATTTTTGAAGTAATAAATTGATTTTATATCTGTTGATTCGTCTATGGAAATTTTAAATTCCGGAATACTTTTTTTTGTTACCTCATCATTAAAATTATCATTAGTAACTTCTACAATTTCAATTTTACTAACTGTATTTTTAGTTTTCTGCTTCTTGTCTTTCTTTTGAGAATAATCTCCGTAAATTTTATCTGATTTATTTATTTTTTTAGGTGGCGGAGGTGGCGGAACTTGTCCAAAACTAAAATTAAATAAAAAATATAGGACTGCTAAAAAATAGTATTTTTTCTTCATTCTCATAGTTAATTAGTAAAACTCATTTTATTAAACAAAGCCACACATTCCACCGCTTCTTTCACATCGTGAACTCGAAGGATCTTTGCTCCTTTTGTTAACGCAATTGTATTTAGAAATGTTGTTCCGTTTAAAGCTTCTTGCGGCGTAGTATTTAATGTTTTATAAATCATTGATTTTCTCGAAATCCCCACCAAAACAGGTAATTCTAAAACATTAAAAAGTTCCATTTTCTGCATCACTTCAAAATTTTGCTCAGTTGTTTTAGCGAATCCAAAACCTGGATCTAGAATCAAATCGTTAATTCCTAAAGCTCTTGCTTTTTTAACTTTTTCAGAAAAATAAAAAAGCATTTCTTTTACTATATCTTCATACTGCGTCAGACTCTGCATCGTCTGCGGATTACCACGCATGTGCATCATAATGTACGGTACATTGTATTTTGCAATAACCTCAAACATTTTGTCGTCTAACTCTCCTGCAGCAATATCATTAATAATCGCGGCACCGCTTTCAATGCTTGCTTTCGCCACTTCAGCTCTAAAGGTATCGATTGATAATAAAGTTTCTGGAAAATGTTTTAAAATCAATTCGATTGCAGGAACAATTCGGTCAATTTCTTCTTGTTCAGACACGAATTCGGCACTTGGTTTACTCGAATAAGCTCCGATATCAATAAAAGCAGCTCCTTCAGAAAGCATTTTATCAACCTGAGAAATAATTTCTGATTCGTTTTTATATTTTCCTCCGTCAAAAAAAGAATTGGGAGTAACATTCAGAATTCCCATTACTTTAGGAATCGATAAATCTATAAGTTCGCCTTTGCAGTTAATCAACATATGTTTTTATTTTTATTTTTTTTCAGGTTTCAAGTTTCAGGTTTCAGGTTTCAGGTTAATATTCGTTACGCAAGCTCCTGAACTTGAAACTAAGATAACTTGAAACGTGAAACTTTTTATTTAATCATTTCAGGTTAATGCAGTTTACAACAGCTCTTCAACTTGAAACTATGATAACCTGAAACTTGAAACCCTTTGAATAGTTTTAGTTTAATGCAGATTACGCAAGCTCTTCAACTTGAAACTAAAAAAACCTGAAACTTGAAACCTTTTGATAGTTTCAGGTAATCACCGTTAACACTTTGTTTAGAAAAAACTTGAAACAAAGAAAACCTTAAACTTGAAACTATTTAATATAATCCCTATTTTTGAAGAAATTTTAGCAAATATACAGCATATAAATGAAGAATACTTCCTTAGAATTTGATAATGTAATTACGGTTTGCCGCACCTTGTTTATCAATAAAATGACGGATTACGGCAGTGCATGGAGAATTTTACGCCTGCCTTCTTTGACAGATCAGATTTTCATAAAAGCACAAAGAATCAGAAGTTTACAGGAAAATGAAATCCGTAAGGTTGATGAAGATGAAAAAGGAGAATTTATCGGAATTATCAATTATTCGATCATGGCTTTGATTCAGTTAGAATTAGGAGTGGTAGAACAACCCGATCTTGACGTCGAAAAAGCAACGGAATTGTATGATGCTAAAGTAAAACTTACGAAAGAATTAATGGAGGCTAAAAACCATGATTATGGCGAGGCTTGGCGCGATATGCGTGTAAGTTCTTTAACTGATCTGATCCTTCAGAAAATCCTTCGCGTCAAACAAATTGAAGACAACAAAGGGAAAACAATCGTTTCTGAAGGCATTGATGCCAATTATCAGGATATGATTAATTATTCTGTTTTTGCTTTAATTTTAAACCCCATCAATAAATAGAAATTCCAAAAAATAAATTCCAAATTCCAATATTAAACTTTGGAATTTGGTCCCGATAGCTGTCGGGAGGAATTTAATTTTAAACATTTCCTCATGAAAAACATCATTACTCAATTTTCCCGATTATTTGTCGGTGTACTTTTTATCATTTCTGGATTAATTAAACTGAATGATCCTGTTGGTTTCTCTTATAAACTCGCTGAATATTTTAGCGAACCTGTTTTTAATATGCCGTTCTTAGAGCCTTTGGCTTTGGGCTTAGCAATCTTTTTAGTGATTTTAGAAGTTGTATTAGGTGTAATGCTTTTGGTTGGTTACAAATCAAAACTGACAATATGGGCTTTATTACTATTAATCGTTTTCTTCACATTCCTTACCTTCTACTCTGCTTATTTTGATGTAGTAAAAGATTGCGGATGCTTTGGAGATGCCTTACACTTAACACCTTGGCAGTCATTTACAAAAGATATTGTTTTACTCTTCTTTATTTTGATTTTATTTATTAATAAAAAGTTAGTTAAACCTTTATTTTCAAAGGCGGTAACCAATATCATTACTTTTATCAGCATTGCATTGTGCGTTTTTATGGCTGTTTGGGTTTTAAACCATAATCCGATCAAAGATTTCCGTCCTTTTAAAGTTGGAAATAATATCGAAAAAGGAATGGAAATTCCAGAAGGTGCACCAAAATCGGTTGTAGAAATGATTTTTATCTACAAAGTAAACGGAGTGGATAAAGAATTTACAGAAAAGGACTTAATGAATATTCCAGAAGGTGCTGTTTTTGTTGATCGTAAAGACAAAGTGATCACAGAAGGTTACGTTCCTCCTATTCACGATTTTACCATGACAAAAGACGATTCTGATTATAAGGAAGAATTGCTTCAAGAACCAAAATTAGTTGTTTTTGTAACTTATGATTTAACTAAATCAAATCCAGAAGGAATGCAAAAATTAGCAAAAGTAAGTCAGGATGCTAAAGCAAAAGGTTACAAAGTAATTGCAATGACAGCATCTGGAGCAGATGAAATTGCAAAAGCAAAAAAACAATACAACTTAGATGCTGATTTTTATTTCTGCGATGCTACCACTCTAAAAACAATCGAAAGAGCAAATCCAAGTATTGTAGTACTGCATAAAGGAACTGTAGTTCAAAAAGTACATTATAACGATACTGACGATTTAAAATTGTCTGATGTTGCTTATGGTCTTTAAAAATAATTGAGATTAAATATAGGGCGCCAATATTTCTAATTTTTTTAGATATATTGGCGCTTTTTTTAGCAGCAAAATAAATACCACATCCAAAGCAAACGCTATAACCATGATTTCAAAGATATCGAGAGCATTAAGCAGACAATTTTTTTCAAACCCACTACTCTTTTTATTTGTATTTGCATTGCTTACTTACGTCGTTTATGACACTTATATCAAAGCAACTTCTGGCAGTCATTTAATTCCAGTTAACATTATAGCACTGATGGCTGGAGTAATTTTTGAAAGTAAAAGAATTACCAGTAGATGGATTCTCGTAGTAATTATCGGTTTTGTGTCTTTTTTTATTGCCTTTGCATTTTTAAACTTTGTGAATAATGCAGATACACACAACAGACAAGGCATTACTGTCGTTTTTAATTATAGTATTCAAATTTGGCCTCCTATTTTTCTTGTACTATATTTCATTTTTTCGCTTCTATTTTACAAGTATAGAATAATCCCAAAATTAACCGAAGGAATAACGCTGCTTCAATCTATAGCTGTAATTTATTGGGTGGTAGATTCTGGACTTATTAGTACTGACAATATTTTCATTCAGATATTATTGGTAATTGGCTTACTATTTTCGTTATATTCGATTTTTCATGCCTTTACCAAAACTCATTTATCTGATACCCACAAGCTTACTCTAAGCATCTGGAGTTCTATAATTATGTTCCTTTTTGCTTTGGATAATCTTCATTTTATTGATCAGGCTGAACCAGTTGAAAGTATCGAAAACTTACTGCAAATACTTTACCTTGGTCTGCAATATTTCCTATTAGGGATTTCAAGTATTTATATTATACAAAACTTCATCATGTTATTTCGCTTTTTACCGCGTCCGGGGAAATTTTTTAATTCAAAATATTTCAAAAAAGTGAGAGAACTCAAAGATGATCATATTTATCGCTATTCAGATCAGCAGGTATCTCCATTGCATTCTTTATTTTGTATTATCTTTATTGGCACAATTTTCTTTTTAAATTATTACTACCAAATTGTTCCCAAACAATTTTTAATCTGGATGGCTTTTGTATCCTTTCCTTTTATAATAATGCTTTTCAATCATCTTACAGGAAAGAAATATTACGCTTATATCCTATTTATTTTTCTATTTATATCCTGCAATCAGAAAACTGATAAAATTGATCCTGATAATATCCGAATAAATGAAGTTGTTTCGGATCTGACTTCGGAACAAATTAAAAAAATAAAAAAGATTCACAAAACTTTTGAAGAAGTGGACAAAAGCACTTTAGAACAAACTATAACCAATTTTAAAAGAGACTTGCATCCTGATGTTGAAATTGAAATATGGATGCAGATGGCAAATGCTTACAAAGGTTATCTTAGAAAAAACAAAATAAACTTAGAAGAAAAGAAAGAAGTTTTTAAACTGATTTTATCCCGTTCGATGATGAGTTCTGAAGAAGCTATTAAAAACTCCGATTTACAATATCTTTCTAAAAAGGATGCGCAGGAAGTTTTAAGCTTTTATAACAATGAGCCGCAACCATTGGTTGTAGACTAAACGTAATCGGGACTTTAAAAGACGGTTACATTACGCAGTTTGTTTCGATTTAATCAGCAAATCCAGTAAAACTCAAAATAAATCATTTCAATAAAATCGAATTAAATGCGGTTTTAAAACACGGTTTTTTTTAATTAATCCGCAGATAATTGGATTGCTCCAAGTAAGAAATGGGCAAGTGGAAATTTGAGCTGAATTAGCATTTCATCAGACGTTTTTTTCATCAAAAAAAATATCAAAAAACTAAAATTTTGACCTTTTTTTATCCTCTGAAAAAGATTCATTTTAAAAATCGAAGGATTTTCAACCTACTATTACGATTTCATTCGTCATTTTTTAACCCAAAATCTTCGTTTTGTTACAAAATAGAAGACTCTTCAAATTTTGTTAATCTCCATTTAGCATTCAATTTGTTTGCTTAACTTTGTGAATTCGGTACTTACCAAAAACTTATTATAATTTACTATATGAAACAAATTGCTTTAATTGTAATTGCATTTATTACATTTTCATGTTCTCAGGCTCAGAAAACCACTTTCTCTAAAGAAGCTTTGTCTGAAAAACTTTTAGGAACTGACGATAGTCAGACAACTTTTAAAAACATTTTAAAAAAATATAAGGGAAAAACTTTGGTAATCGAGGTTTGGGCTTCTTGGTGCGGGGATTGTGTAAAAGCAATGCCAAAATTAAAAGAACTTCAGGCTAACAATCCAAGTGTATCTTACTTATTTATTTCGGCTGATAAAACAGCTGATAAATGGAAAGCAGGAATCGAAAAACACGAATTAAAAGGCGATCATTTTATGATGAATGACGGAATGAAAGGACTTTTTGGAAAAGCAATTGACTTAGACTGGATTCCGAGATACATTATTGTAGACAAAACAGGAAAAATTGTTTTATACCGTGCGATAGAAACTGATTTTGATAAAATCAATGAAACTTTACAAGGTTTAAAATAATTTTTGATAAAATAGCAATGTCAAAAAAGAATTCATTTTTGACTTTACTTCAATAAAAATAAAAAATAAAAAACTACCAAAATGAGAAAAAAGATTGTTGCAGGAAACTGGAAAATGCATAAAAATGCTGCACAGACAGAAGAATTATTAAGTGAATTAATTACAAAAATACCTGCTCAAACAAATGCACAAGTTATTGTGGCTCCAACATTTGTAAACTTACAAGCTGCTGTTGCAAAAGTAAAAAACACAACAATTGGTGTTGCTGCTCAAAATGTTCACCAAGCTGAAGGCGGTGCTTTTACAGGAGAAATTTCTGCAGATATGTTAACAAGCATTGGTGTAAACACTGTAATTCTAGGTCACTCTGAGCGCAGAGCTATTTTTCACGAAACAGATGCTTTAATCGCAAACAAAGTTGATACTGCTTTAAAACATGATATGACTGTTATCTTTTGTTTTGGAGAAGAATTAAAAGACCGTCAATCTGACAACCATTTCAATATTGTAGAAAACCAATTGCGCGACGGAGTTTTCCATATTGCAAAAGAATCTTGGTCAAAAATTGTATTGGCTTACGAACCTGTATGGGCTATTGGAACTGGAGAAACTGCTTCGCCGGAACAAGCTCAGGAAATGCACGAATTTATCAGAGAAACAATTCGTAAAGCTTTTGGAGCAGAAATCGCAGACGAAGTTTCTATCTTATACGGTGGTTCTGTAAAACCAGAAAATGCTAAAGAAATTTTTGGTAAACCAGACGTAGACGGAGGTTTAATTGGAGGTGCAGCTTTAAAAGCTGATGATTTCTTAGCAATTGTAACTGCTATCTAATTTTAGATTTTAGTCCCGATCCCGAAACCTCGGGACGGGATAGATTTTAGATTTTACCATAAAAAAAGCGTTCTTTGAACGCTTTTTTTATGGTCTTTTTTTATATGTGCTGTCAATTATTACAGTAATTACTGCTGCTCAAATTTATATTTACTTATATCACTTATATGGTTTAAAAAATTAAAAACTTTTACTTTCTATTCATACCTTTGCAAAAAAATTATTTATGTCGAATATATATTTAGGATATCATTTTACAATTGAACCAAAAGATCTGGGTTCTGAAATTTTAGTTGCAGAACTAGGCGAAAAAGCATTTGAAAGTTTTACAGAATCAGAGAACGGAATTTCTGCTTTTGTGAAGAAGGATTTATGGGACGAAAATATTCTGGACGATATTTATATTTTACAATCTGAAGAGTTTAAAATTAGCTATACAATTGAAGAAATCGATCAAGTTAATTGGAATGAGGAATGGGAAAAGAATTTTGAACCGATTGATGTGGACGGAAAATGTCACGTTCGTGCTCCTTTTCATCCAAAAACAGACGCTGAGTTTGATATTGTAATCGAACCGAAAATGAGTTTTGGAACAGGGCATCATGAAACTACACATATGATGATTCAGCATTTGCTTGAAATGGATGTTAACGGTTTAAAAACTCTTGACATGGGCTGCGGTACTGCTATTCTAGCTATTTTAGCCGAAATGAAAGGCGCTGCTCCTATTGATGCTATTGATATTGACAATTGGTGCTACCTCAACTCTATCGAAAATGCAGAACGCAATAATTGCAAACAAATCAGCGTTTATGAGGGCGATGCAGCTTTATTAGCGGGTAAAAAATACGATTTGATTATTGCCAATATCAACAGAAATATTTTATTGAATGACATGCAGGCTTATGTTGATTCTTTAAATCCAAAAGGGATTATTCTTTTTAGCGGTTTTTATGAAGAAGATATTCCGTTTATTGACGCTTCCTGCGTTGAAAAAGGATTAACTTATGTTAAAAAACTTCAAAGAAATAACTGGGTATCACTAAAATACGTAAATTAGATACTGATTATTCAGTACAAAAACTTATAAAGATATGAGTACTAAAGAAAAAGTAAGAGAAAAAGTTCGCGAGAAAGAAGCTGTCGCTTTTAATAACGAGATTATCGTCTACAATGATGATGTAAATACTTTTGATCATGTAATTGATACTCTTATGCGAGTGTGCAGCCACACAGCCGAACAAGCTGAGCAATGTTCTTTAATTGTTCACTACAACGGAAAATGCACTGTAAAAACAGGTCCGATTGACAAATTAAAACCTCAATGTACACAACTTTTAGAAGCTGGACTTAGCGCAGAGATCGTTTAATTGAAAATAATGTAAAGGCATTCAATTTTATTCTTTATTGGAATGAAATTGAATGCTTTTTAATTTCTACCAATTTTAAATTTATATAAATAACATATTCTAAACGGCTTAATTGCAAATAATTCAAGAGGCATTCTATTTTATTTTATATTTGACATCAAATAGAATGTTTTTTTATGGAAGAGTATGGAAAAATATTAATTATCGCAATGCCTGTTTTTCTGGTTTTGATCATAATCGAGAAACTTTACGGCATCTATAAAAAGAATGATACCGCACCATTAATCGACAGCGTTTCCAGTATCAGTTCTGGGATTACCAATTCTGTTAAGGATGTTTTGGGACTGAGCATTACTTTTATTTCCTACGAATGGCTGGTTTCTAAAATCGCTTTTCAGCACCTAGAGCCAAGTGTGCTCTCCTATTTCATTGCCTTTTTTGTAATTGATTTCTACGGATATTGGAGCCATCGATTGGCACATCAAATTAATTTTTTATGGAATAAACATGCCATTCATCACAGCAGCGAAGAGTTTAATCTGGCCTGTGCCCTACGTCAGCCTATCGCGAGTTTGGTTAATTTATTTACCTTTTTATTAATTCCCGCTGCTTTGCTGGGCGTTCCTGCTTCTGTAATTGCAATAACACTTCCGCTTCATTTGTTTTTACAGTTTTGGTACCATACCAAGCATATTAAAAAAATGGGTTTTGTAGAGCATATTTTGGTTACTCCATCGCACCATCGTGTGCATCACGCTATTAACCCCGAATATTTAGACAAAAATCATTCGCAGATTTTTATTTTTTGGGACAAACTTTTCGGCACTTTTCAGGAAGAATTAGATGCCGTTCCGCCTGTTTTTGGCATTACGAGACCTGCCCATACCTGGAATCCGATAAAAATCAATTTTCAGCATTTAAGTTTATTGATCAAAGATGCTTGGCGGGCACCAAAATGGAGCGATAAACTCACTATTTGGTTTAGACCAACTGGCTGGCGTCCAGAGAACTTTGAAGAGAAATATCCGGTACATAAAATCGAAAATGTTTACGATTTTGAAAAATACGGCATTCAGAATTCTCCAAAATTAGTTTATTGGTCCGTATTGCAGGTCTTGATTACACTGCTGTTTGTGAGTTATTTGTTTGACAATATTGCTAAAATCGGCCTTCCTGCTATTTTTATTTACGGTTTTTATATTTTTGCAACTGTATATAGCTGTGCAGAGTTAATGGACAAAAGCAGGTTTGCTGTTCTATGGGAAGGAATTCGTTTGGTATCTGCTATTTCAATTATCATTTTTTATGGTGATTGGTTTGGCTTAAATAAAGTTTTTTTTCTAAGCAATTATATTGTTTTAGCTTATGCCTGCTTATCATTTTTAGCGGCAGTTTATTTTGCTGCAATCGATTTTAAAACCAACCAAACCCAATATATAACTTCATAACCCCTATTATGAGAAATTCTTCCTTTTTTAAAATTTATGCAGTTTGCTGCATTGTATATCTCATCGTGCTGCTTACAGCTGATGAGAATTTGGATTTGTTTTTAAAACCAATTCTGATTCCTGTTCTTGGATTTGGAGCTTATTTTTACAGAAAGTTTCCCTCACAAAACACGCTGTTGGCGGCGCTTCTATTTTCTTGGATTGGAGATGTTATTTTGTTATTTACAGATTTAGGAGAAATTTACTTTATTTTAGGTCTGATTTCTTTTTTAACGGCACATCTTATCTATTGTATCCTTTTCAACAGACAAAACCGCATTAGCAAAAAAAGAAATAAAACTTTTTTTGTTATCGGAAGTATCTTAATTGCAGTTTATTTAATCGGAATGGTGACTGTTTTAATGCCTTACTTAGGAAATCTTGAAATACCAGTTGCGGTATATGCCACCGTTATTTCGATAATGCTTCTGTTTGCTTTTAATGGATTCTTGCTTTGGGAAAGGCCGGGCAGTAAATGGGTCTTTTTGGGTGCTTTATTTTTTGTCATTTCAGATAGTATTCTGGCGGTGAATAAATTTCATACTCCAATACCAAAAAGCTCGTTTTTTATTATGACAACGTATCTTCTGGCACAATATCTGATTGTAGTTGGTATTTTAAAACTGAATCCAAAAAAAATACAGCAAGTAGTCGAATACCAATAACCAGAAATCATGAAAAAAATAATCTTAGTTCTTTTTTTAGCATTAACCGCAGCTTCTTGTGTCAGCACCAAATCAACTTTAAAAAATGTGGACGATAATGCACCTGATTTAATATTAAAAAAAGACAACACTTTTGCCATTACACAATTTTCTAAGGATAAAAAGTACGGTTACGATCCTGATTATCCGATTAATATATTTTTTCAAAACACAAACAACGAGGCTTTAAATGAAACCCGTTTCTTAAATGCTCTGGCAGGACCAAACGGCGAAAAAATTACGTTTACAAGATTAGAAACCTGCTGTCCGTTCCCGACCAAAAGAAGCAATATGGGCGCCGGATTTCTTAATGTGTACGAACTAAAATGGGAAGGTCAGAAAAAGCCGGTTATCTTGTATTTAAATGTTTATGAAAAAGGAGTTTTGATGGTTCCGATGGGATTGAGACTGAAACAATAGTACTACAATAAAAGAACTAATAAAAATGTACGGAACATCGCCTTTTGTATTACTTGTAATTCCATTTTTGATTCAGATTATTTGGGGAAATAAAGCGATCAGAGAAACTACAAATTTAAAGTTTGGATATGTTTCCCTGCTTACAATTATTTTACAAATTCCTTTATCGATCCTTTCGGTTTATATCGCTTCTGAGAATGTAAATGCGAATTCAGAATATGGAAACAAATGCGGTTTAATAATGTTAGGAATTGTGGCTTTAAATTTTCTATTTGCAGTTTTACTTTTGATTACTATTACGGTACAGTTTTTTATTAAAAGATACCGCGATAAGAAAGCCGCGTTAAAATAAATTATGATTAAAGTAAATTCTATTCTGGTTGTATTTGCAGCATTTTTACTGCTTCTATTCCCGTATTATATTGTTTACTTACAATCTGATTTTTTATCATCAATAGTTCCTGGATGGCACACTGACCTTGAAGGAGGAAAACTAATTTTAGATCTTCTAAAGTTTTTATTCTTAGCGATCACTACTTTTCGCTATTGGAAACTTTCCAAAATTAAAAAAGAAATTGAGCTTAAAAATTTTGTAATTCATTGTTCTATTATACTGCCGGCTGTTTTATTAAGCAAAATAAATCTGTACAATCTGCTCAACTTTCATTCTGCTGCTCCTGATAGTTTTATAAAACAAATTCAACTTATAATTTGGATAAATTCTTCTGCTAATATTTTATTTTTTAGCGGTTTTATCTGGTTCCTTATTTTTTATAAAAAGTTAACTTAATTTTTCTTAATTCCACCTCAGCCCTAGCCCTGATAGGAGCGGAAATCCTTTTTTGAGAAAACCTGTTTTTTCTGGTCGTTGCAGAGCGACCAGCGGAAGCTCCTGCAAGGATCAAGAAAAAAGGGTTTTAGAGAAAAAGATTGAAGCGAATAGCAGGAATAGCTTCATAAATAATTCTTAAATCTTCATCTGGTATTCATAAATCATAACTACCTTTGCACTACCAAAATTTCATACAATGAACATACACAATATTCCACAAATCAAGCATACTGAAAGCGGAAATTTCTTTTTATTGGCGGGGCCTTGCGCTATCGAAGGAGAAGAAATGGCACTTAGAATTGCTGAAAAATTAGTTGGTATTACCGACAATCTTCAGATTCCTTATGTTTTTAAAGGATCTTTTAAAAAAGCGAACCGTTCTAGAATCGATAGTTTTTCTGGAATTGGTGACGAAAAAGCATTAAAAATCTTAAGAAAAGTTTCAGAAACTTTTCACGTTCCGACTGTTACGGATATTCATACTAACGAAGATGTTGCCATGGCAGCGCAATATGTTGATGTTTTACAAATTCCGGCTTTCTTAGTACGCCAGACCGATTTGGTTGTTGCTGCTGCAAATACTGGAAAAGTAGTAAACTTGAAAAAAGGACAATTTATGAGTCCTGAAAGCATGAAACATGCTGTTCAAAAAGTATTAGACTGTCATAACGAGAATGTTATGGTTACAGATCGCGGTACTATGTTTGGCTACCAAGATATGATTGTTGACTTTAGAGGAATTCCTACTATGCAGCAATATGCTTCGACAGTACTAGACGTAACGCATTCTTTACAACAACCAAACCAAACTGCGGGTGTAACCGGCGGTAGACCAGATATGATCGAAACAGTTGCAAAAGCAGGGATTGCAGTTGGTGTAGACGGTATTTTTATCGAAACGCATTTTGATCCTGCTAATGCAAAAAGTGATGGCGCTAATATGCTTCATTTAGACTATTTTGAAGGTTTAATGAATAAGTTAGTTGCTATTAGAAAAACAGTAAACGCCTTTTAATTTATAATACTTAAGTTCTTTGAAAACAAAAATTTTATTTTTCTTTCTGACTTGTGTTTCATTAAACACTTTTGCTCAGGAAGAAATACCAGTACAAAAATATGCTGCACATAATAAAGGTAAATTCTTTGTAATGTGGGGCGGGAATAGAGAAACTTACTCGGATTCTGATGTGAATTTTAGAGGTAAGGATTACAACTTTACTGTTGATAATATGAAAGCTCATGACAAACCAAAAGGCTGGCATGTTGATTATATTAATCCGGCTAATATGACCATTCCTCAGACCAATTTGAGATTGGGTTATTTCTTTAGCGATCATTACAGTGTAACAATTGGTGTGGACCATATGAAATATGTAATGACACAAAATCAGACAGCAAATGTTACAGGAAACATCAATTTACCTGCAGATCAGGCTGGTTCTATTTACAATGGAGTGTATAATAACAGACCTGTAGACATGTCTCAAGGTGGTGCTATGGAAGGCGGCGGTTCTTCTACAGGCGGTACTCCTTTTTTAATTTATGAGCATACAGATGGTTTGAATTACATTAATACAGAGGTTTCTAGATTTGACGATATTTCGAAATTGTTTAGTCTGCCAAATATTGATAAGGTTCAGATTAACTTAACAGAAGGTTTAGGCGCTGGAGTTTTATACCCTAAAACAAATACAACGCTTTTGGGTAAAGATCGTCATGATGATTTTCATATCTCGGGTTACGGAGTTTCTGCAAAAGCAGGTTTAAACGTTACTTTTTTTAAACACTTCTACATTCAAGGAGAGTTAAAAGGCGGTTACATCAACATGCAGGACATTAGAACTACTTTAAGCAGTGATGATAAAGCTTCTCAGGATTTCTTTTTCTTTCAGAAAATTATTGCTGTGGGAGGGATTTTTAGAATCTAATCCAGGCTTTAAAATATATTTAAAAATAGCTGTCATTTTATTTGGCAGCTATTTTTTTTATTATTTACTTTGTACTTCAAAGTACTTTAAAAACATAATTAATGAAGACTAAATATCTATTTCCAATTACTACGTTTATCCTGAGTTTTGGATGTGCTCTTTTTGTTGCCATAAAGGTATTCCCTAATAATCCGTTTACCGGAAATAAGGTAGAGGCAAATGCTGCGTCTAATATCAAAGAGGGAGATCTGATCTTTCAAACTTCAGAATCGAAACAATGTGAGGCGGTACGAATTGCTACGAATTCTAAATTTTCGCATTGTGGTATTATCTTTAAAGAAAATGGCCGCTGGATGGTTTTTGAAGCTGTTCAGCCTGTAAAAACTACTCCCCTGGAACAATGGATTCAACACGGCAGAGATTCTAAATATGTGATCAAAAGGCTTAAAGATACGAGCGCACTAACTACTGATGCACTGCTGAAGATGAAAAATTACGGAAAATCGCTTGTAGGAAAAGAATACGATGCTTATTTTGAATGGACGGACAATCGTATTTATTGCTCTGAATTAATCTGGAAAGTATACAAAAATGGCGCTGGAATAGAATTGTGCCAAACGAAATTATTGAAAGATTTTAATTTGACAGATCCGAGGATTCAACCCATTTTACAGGAGAGATATGGAAACGAAATTCCGCTTGACGAAAAAGTGGTTGCTCCTTCTGACCTTGCTGATTCTAACTTACTTAAAACAATTACAGATACTTATTAATTTTATAATAAGCCGGTAATACCCAATCCGGCTTTTTATTTATCGTTTTACTTTGAAATTCAAAGAACTTTATAAATTTAACTTTATGAGAGATTATTTAATAGAAAGACTGTACGAATGTTCTAAAAAACCGTATCAGAAATATTTTAAGAAAAATGAGCCTTGGAATATAGATAAAACTTCATTAATGGATTATCCCAAAGAAAGTCTGGGTTTTGGTTTGGGGAGTTTTTTACATAAAAATCATTTTGATATTCAGGAAAAACTAGAAGATCACGATATAATACATGTCTTGACCAATACAGGAATTTCTGTTTATGAAGAAATCGGAATGCAGTATTACCTTTTTGGAAATGGTAAAAGAAGCTTGTATCTCTTTATGGTAATGCTGACGGGGACTATTTTTTACCCAAAACGCATAAAGTATTTTATGCAACAATTTCAAAAAGGAAAACAAGCACTTCCGTATCATTATTTGGATTTTTCAAAAATGCTGCTTATTCCTGTTCAATCTATTCAACAAACTTTTAAAATTTAAAACTATGAAAACTATACCGCAACACTTTGAAGAAAAACAATCTCTTGAACTGGCTATTGGCACTTTTACAATTTGCACGCTTTTGTTTATGCTGTACATTGTATCAAAAGAAAATGCAATCGTTTTGGTTATTGCATGGCCTTTTGCTTTGGCGTGCATTATTGTTAACTTAATTATGTTCATTCATTTGACTGATCGATTTATTCATCTTCCAGAATATCGAAAAGATATAGCGGTTAAGATTTTGCTTTTATTGTCTAATATTCCTATTACGTTTTTGTATTATACGATTATAATGAAAGCATAAAAAAGAAGCAGCCTCAAATAGAGACTGCTTCTTTGGGTTTGGAAGTTGGCTGCTATTAATTATTTGAAAAAATAACCAATAGTTATTTGAAAAACTCTGTTTTTCATGTCATTGCTGATAAAATGATTTACATCTCCTTTTTTAAAAACATTGGAATAGGAAATATTATATCTTAAATCTGCATAAAACTTTTCTTTGAATTGATACCCTAAACCAAAATTTACCGAGGTATCTATGCCACTTGAATACTCTTTTAGATTGAGGCTTTCCTTATTTTCATAACCTAAAAAATTATCCTGATATTTATTATTCGCTTTTAAAAGTATTCCTATTTGTGGACCGGCCTGAACACTTAAACCCTGTATTAGATAATATTTCAGCATTACCGGAATGTTTAAATAGTTCAGTTTGAGTGTGCCATTATAATTTGAATTTGTTACATCAGGATCAGAAAAGGAAGTTTTTGTTCCCTGCTGGCTGTATAATAATTCTGGCTGAAGCGAAAAGTTTTTCACTACAGGAATTTCGACCATAATTCCTGCTGTAAATCCTGTTTTTTCAGAGGAGTTTAATTCGTTTTCATCGTACGTAAGTGTCGAAAGATTTAATCCTGCTTTGATACCCATTTTCACTTTTTCAGTTTGGGCAGCTGCCGCAGCACTCAAAAACAGTGTGCCTAAAATAATTATATATTTTTTCATCGTAATTATTTGTTTTAAGAATTACAGCTCTCCAAACCGAGAGCTGCTTTCTTTATATAATTGTTAGTTTTTAATAATTTTTGCCGTATATCTTTTACCCTGTACCTGACAGTCTAAAACATACATTCCACTATTTAATGCACTTACATTGATGCTTGACGGCATAGCAGCATAGCTTTTTTTCCACACTTCTTTTCCATCTGCTGCATAAATTTTGATTTGTGTTTCGCCTTCTGCTTTGTCTGCCAAAAAGATATTGACGGTATCAATGGCCGGATTTGGGAATACTCTAAAGGCATTTGTTATTTTTCCTAAAAGCATTCCTTTTGAATCAAACGGTGCCGAAATATTGTTACAGCCATTATTATTGGTTACCTGAAGACTGTAATTTCCTTCCCAGAAAGCAACGATAGATTTTTCGGTTGCATTTGGTATAGGTCTGTCGTTTAAGTACCATTGATAAGAAGCTGCATCAATTGAAGCGGTCAGTTTTTTATCGCCTGCCACTCTAATTTCTGGTACTACGTTGTTTTCAAGTATTGAAATCGTTGTGCTGAATGTCTGGCCCAGTCCGTTTTCATTGTAAACCGTTACAAAATAAGTACCGCTTTCTGTTGCCGGATAAGTGGCGTCTGTTGAGCCGTCAAACCATTCATAAGCTTGGTAATCTCCAGGAGATAAAACAACTTCGGGACCGCAAACGTCTCCACTAACTAAGTCAGATTCAAAAGTATCAAATGTTACTTTTAAAGTTTCTGTAAGTATACAGCCGTTTTTCAATGTGGCTGTTACGGTATAATCTCCTGCTTTGTTTATTTCAATATCATTAGTACTTTCTCCTGTATTCCATTTGTATGAAGCAACTTCTAGTTTATTAAAACTAAAATTAGTGGCCGCATCAACATACAGGGTTTTGCCTGTGTAGCCATGAATTGTCGGATTATCGAATATTTTAAAATCGCTGGCAGTTTCCTGATAAACAAACTCTTTTATTTCATTGTTTTGCAAAACAGCATCGTTTTCCAGTTTTGCATTTATATTAAATACGTGCGATATTCCTTTTTCATTTAGTTTTGGCTGTTTTTTAAAAGCATACTCTACACTTTGACCAACAGGAATTTCTGTTTCAATAATTTCTGAAATAGTTTCGTTTGTGTTGGCATAGTTTACCACTAATTCAATAGCATTTTTTTGAATTGCAACTTTGCCTTCGTTGGTCAGCTTAACCTTAACTTCAGATGTACCGCAGATGTCTTTTGGCGAAAGCAATGTTACAGATACGTCCTGAATAGGATCTGTGGTTATTTTTAAATCGTCTAAAATCATATACGAATAACCGCCTGCTTTTGCATGTCTAAATCTGAACATTACCGATTTTCCAGCATATTTGCTTAGGTTTATTATTCCTTTCAGCCATTCACTGTCTGCATAGGCTCCGCTTCTTGAATTTCTAAATTCTTCTTTCCAATCGCTTCCCGCTGTTTTAATATCGACAATAAAAGCGTTGTTGTAATTACTATTCATTGCATAATAAAACTCTAAAGCGCCGGCATTTTCAGCTAAATGATACATTGGCGAAATTAATTCTCCATAAACAGCAGAATATTCCAATGGGTTGTAAAGCATTGTGGCAGCTCCATCTCCTGTGTGGTCTTTTTTAGGAATTCCCAAGTTTGTATTCTCAGGCGTAGTTATTGCGCTCCAAGGATAATTTTGGTCACTCTGGCTGGATACAAATCCTTTTGTTCCCAATAATGCCCCCAGAGGCACGTCTGAAAACGTTTGTGTATTCAATACCAGCGCTTTTGCCATTACCTCAAATCTTCCTGTAAGACTTGTTATTTTATCTTTTGGCTGTCCGTCTGTATATACTTTTACAGCTATTTCGTAATTTCCTGCCGGCAGCTGTGGAATACCGTCTATTTTATAAGCACTGGTTTGATATTCAAACAACTCTGTATTTCTTTCTAATACAACAGGTTTACCAATAGCGTTACCGTTTTGAGAAATTTGATATTCTACGATAATTTTATTAATTGTGCTGTATGTTAAATTTTTTGCACTGATATAAAACTCGTGTGAAGGCGCATCTTCGTAAACAGTTGCAGCAATACTTAAATTAGACAATTGTAGAAAATCTTGTTTTTCTTCGATTTTAATATTATCTATTGCAAAACCATTCGCAAACAATCCGTTATCATCATGTACAAATGCTATGATAACACAAGGTTTTCCTGCATAAGGTGTTAAGTCTACACGATATTCTATCCAATTGGTAATGTAAGATGCTTTAAACACCTGTTCCCATGTTTTACCTCCGTCTGTACTTACTTTTACATATCCATCAGAAAACCTCTGCCCATCTGCAAAACCGTCAAATGTTAAATGAGCTTCTTTGTAATTACTTAAATCAAATACCGGCGAGAGCAGCATATCGTTTGAGGCATCACAATTGCATTTATCGTCATTACTTGCCATAAAATGATCGTGGCCTTCTAAGAACCATCCCGGAGAGCCTAACTCTTGGCTTGTACCGTATATCCATCCTGCACTGGTTTTGTTTTGAAAACTTCTCCATCCTTTATATTTGTTTTCGCCTTCAAAATCCATTGTATATGGAAGTGTGGTTACTTTCATATCGTCATTATTCCAATTGTCATAGGTAAATGTGATCGTGTTGTTTTCTGGCTTCTGATCCTGAGCCATATCTTCGGGAAAAACAGAAACTACAATGGTATGTCTTCCTATGGTTTTCAAATTAATGTTTGGTATAGAATAATTTATCGTGTCTTTAAATTTGGTAAATACTAAAGAGGCTTTTTCAGTTTTTGAAAAAACTTCATTTTGAGCACTATCCAAAATTTTAACCGCAACAGTAACCTGCTCACTTGTGGTGGAGAAATTATTAACGATTGTGGTATTAATAGCCAATTTATCATTATTAATATCACAGGAACCAGCATCTCCTTTTGCTGTTATAACTTCTAGATCGTAAGTGGCATTGTCTACACGAACATTATCTATAAAGGCTCCCATAAAACTACTAACAGCATCAGAAGTCACTACGCGGAAACGAATAGCGGCTTTTTTTCCTGCAAGGTCGTTCAAGTACATTCCCATAGGTTTTTTATCGGTAATATTATTCACTGCAGTAAACCAAGGTCCTTCAACTAAATCATTATAATGTACCGTTTCATTATATTTAACATCTTCGACTTTTTTCCAGTTTTGATTGTCCTCAGAATATTCAATAATTAATCCGTCAGCTCCTCTGGTAAAAAAGTAAACCATATCAAATTCCACATAAGGTGAAACTACATTAGTAAAATCAAATATTGGGGATTGCAATGTAAAATCAGCATTTGCAGGAATCTTTTCATTATTACCATATTTTACAGTTCCCCATAAATATTTTGAATTGGTGTCTCTAAATGAAATCTGAGGTGTTTGCTGCCATACAAATTTTTGGCTGGTAAGTATTGATTTTGAATACCAGCCTCCTGGTGTATTTTCAAAATCCTGAAAATACGGAAATTGGTTTACAATGCCATTATATACCGCATTTACAGCGCTATTATTGGTTGTTACAGGGTCATTACTGTATTCTACAAAAACTTCGTAGGCATGTAATCCTGCAGCAGATAAATCTACGCTGCCTAACGGAATCGACATTTCTGAATTCTTACTGAAAGCTGTTTCCAATGTGATGTCTTTCCATATCACTTCATTTCCGTCCAATTTGTTTCTATACCCTACTCTCAACGCAGACCCTGCTGGTATATCCTGACAGCCCAGATTATAGAGCGATACAGCCAATGGATGGTTTGCAGTTAAAATCTGTCCTGTATATTCCGGCAGATTTAAGCCTGTAACTTTAAGATCAAAATCTTTTTCGCCAGGAGGAATCACAAAAGTCGAAACAAAAGAAATTCCGTCTTTGGCACCAAATTCTGCAATAGGTTTAAAATCAAATTTAACTTCTACATAATTGGTGACCGTTGCACCTATTCTAAACGGAATCTGCTCCTGAATTTTTATTACTGTTTCTTCTCCTGACTGTAAGTCTTTTGCAAGTTTAACAACAGCATCGTTAGTATACGTCGTTGATAATCTGCCGCCAAATCCTGGAACCATTAATCTGATTTTGTAATTAAGACCTTCATCTGACTTGATTACACTAGAACCTGTATTTTTTATTTTGATGTAAAAAGGTTCATTCCCTTTCAAAGTTCCACAAGCGGCAGTTGGTTTTTCGATCGAAACAATAGAAATCTGTTTATTGGCATACGCTACTCCTACTCCTACTGCATACCAAGCATTTGTAATTTGTTTGTATTCATCAGAACCTAACCCGTACAAATCTTCTGCAACCATTAAAGTTGCCTGACGCATATCGCTGAAGTTGGATGAAGGCGACAAATACTCTGTAAGTGTGATGTAAGCAATTTTCTCAGCTTTTGCCAAGCCAATTCCTTTAACATCATAACTATTATTAAGGTCGTTTACACCCTGACCTCCTTCAGCTATCAAATAATACCAGTAATTAGCAACCCCGCTGTTTATGTGAACTCCGCCATTATCATAGCTCAAATTTGTTGGCGCAATCCAGTTTACTCCTCCATAAGTACTTGGCTGTCCCTGTGCTTTTGGGTTGCCCATATTTCGCATACTTCCATAGCTGTACAATTCATCTCCAAGCAGCCAGATCGCATCTTTAGATTCTCTGCCTACATAAAATTCAACAGAAACTCCAAAAATATCACTAAATGCTTCGTTTAAAGCACCCGATTCTCCCTGATAAATTAATCCGGCTGTAAAACGTGTTACACCATGTGTTAATTCATGAGCTGTGATTCCTAAACCTGTATAAGGCGTATTGATTCCGTCTCCAAACTGCGCCCAGCCTCCTGTCCACGAAGCGTTTTCTACATTGGTGCCTAAATGTGCAAGACCAATAATGGTCATTCCTTTGTTGTCGATACTGTTTCTATTGAATTTTTCGCCATAATATTCAATCGTTTTTTGCATTCCCCAATGAATATCAAGAGCTACCTCATCGTGATCTTTATTATGTAATTCGTTCCAGATATTATCCTGATCAATATATTCTGTAATAACCTCATCTGAAGCTTCTTCAGCATGATTCATGTTCCAGGTATACATCGGTACATTGTATTTTCCTTGTGAACCTTCTAGTTTAAATCCTTCTGGATATTGTGTGGTGTTAAAGGTAACTTCTCCAGAATATCTCGATTTACCTTTACCTAAACTTTGAGCTGCAAGACCAGAATCGTGGCTTAGATCAATAGTAAGAACTACTTTTCCTGAGTTTGCATCAACATAAATGGTCTGGCTTGATTGCGGACTAATCGCGTAGATATCATATTTCCAAGTCAGATAGTAAGCCGTTAACTGAGAAGAAAAGTTAGGCCCCACGTATACTAATTCCCCCTGTGGTTTTGTGCTGATTTCTTTATTGAGCACGGTGCCTAACTTTTTACTTTCCCATACATATTGTTTTGCATTTACGGTTTTAAGAGCTATCTCTAAACCTGCAGCAGCGCTTATTTTATAATTGCTGCTTTCAGGCAGTTTTTTGGCTGTAGTACCAAAAGCATCAATTTTGGTTTTATTTTCTCTAATCTTGTAGATTGCGCCTTCAATAGGAACTGCGTTATGCATTTGCTGATATGTAGCGAGAGTTCTGCCATGATTATCAGAAATTGATTTTAACTGCATTTTATCTGACTTTGATAAATCAAAATCTCCTTTTTTAACTTCGAATATGTTTTTTGCAGTCAAACTTGCCGATTTAGCAAAGGACTTTACATTGGTTTTAACAGAATCCTGCGCACTTGTTTTTTCAGCATCGCTTATTTTTTGTACTACTATTTTTTGGCTTTCCTGTGCTTGCTTTTTAATAGCTTGACTTTCTTGTTCTGAAAGTTTTATGCCTTTTATCTCTTCTTGTTGTTTTTCTTCTTGTACAGAGAGATTGACGGCATTGTTTCCTGCATTCGAGTTGGAATCATTTTTTTTTGAAACTTGCTCTTTTGGTGCATCGGGCGCACTGATTGCCATTTTTGCGCCGGTATTTTTTACGTTTGGAAAAGGTGACTGAGCCATTCCTCCGGAACAGGCCAAGAAACTTAACAAAACAAATAAATACCTCATCTTGAAGTAAATCTGGTTCATCTTTTTAAAATTTAAATTACTATTATGGTTTTCTAGGTTATTAAGCTGTACTACTGCATGACAAAGTCATAAAAGCCGACTGTGAAAATCAATTTGGTGTTGGATTTTCGGGATCTTCTTTTGTTATTTTTTGCAGAATCTTTAAGAGTATTTTCTTTTTTGTTTTTGCTTCTTCTAAAAGCTCTTCTAAACTTTTAGGAGGCTGTTTCTTTTTTCTCCCCGTCATTTTTTATTATTTTACATCGACTGGGTAAATGTAGAATGGTGCTCTAGATTTTGAAGAAAAAAAGACTATTACAAAAACACTCATAGGTAAAAAAGCAGTACCCAAAAAACACTCAAAAAAAAATAAACCAAACTAAATCAATTGATTAGTTTGGTTTATTTTTTTGTGTTTTTAAAGTTTAAAATGAATTGAGATACGTGGAGAGATTCACTTTTTCGTTAGTTAAATCAAACTTTGCGCGGAGTCTTGTTCTGGAATTTTCGATGGCTTTAAAGGATTGTCCCGTAATTTGAGAGATTTCTTTTGTAGTTAAATCGAGGTATAAAAGGGCACATAATCTGCGGTCTTTTGGAGTGAGTGAAGGATAATCATTTTTGAGTTTATCAAAAAAAGTCTGATGTACCTGCTCAAAACTTATTTCGAATTCTTTCCAGATATCGGTATTCAAATTCTTTTCTAAACGCTTTAAGACTATGTCTATAGCCTGCTGCATTTCTTTGTTTACTGTTTTGAGTTTAATTTGTTTAAGATCTGTGAGGATTTCATTAATGCTGTCGGTACGATGTATTTCTGACATTGCTTTTCCTACCAAAACCATATTTTTTGCTTTCAGGTTTTCTTTTAAACCTTGCATTTTGGTATTTAATTTCTCTTTTTCGAGTTGATTTTTAATATTCCTGTTTCTGTATTTTATCAGTAAAATTATCAAAATCAGGATGCCTACAATTAAGATCAATCCTACGACAGAATATTTAAAAAGTTTCTTTTGCTCTGTCAGTGTTTTTATCTGGGTTCGAACTTTGTAATCCTGTTCCAGCTTTATTCTTTCGAGATTAACTGCTTTTTCTTCTACATGGATGCTGTCATTGATAGTGTTATACTGCTGAAAATAGTAAACTGCATTTTTATAATCTTCTTTTCGGATGTAAACTTCGTAAAGCATTTTGTTTAGGTTTAAACCCGAAAAGCTAAAGCTGTTTTCTTTCAACAGTTCTAATGCTTTTTTTGCATTTACAATTGCTGCCTCATCGTTTTTCTGTTTAAACTGATATTGAGAGAAAGATTCGTATACAAAAGCTTTTACCAGATTATCAACAGGTTTATCTGTTAAAGAAAAAGCCTGCTCAAAATAATAATCTGCATTTTTAAGGTCATTTTTTAAGGTGTAGGCTCGGGCTAAATTTGTAGCGATGTAAATTTTTAAAGCATCATCTTTTATTGTCTCATTGATCTTATGCGCTTTTTGGTAGTAGAATAAGGAAGAATCTGCATTTTTTTCTAAATATAGGGTTCCTATATTATTTAAGATTTTTACCAGCTTTGCCGGATCGTTTTTCGTTTTTTGGTAATGATATACGTTTAGGAAAAATTGCAGCGCTTTTTCTTTGTTTTTGCCCAATGAATAGATGATTGCTACATTGTTTTCTAATTTAGAAACTTCTTCACTATTATGCTTCTTTTTGTAAATGTCATGGGCTTTAAAATAATATTTTAAAGCAACATCGAACACTTCTTTTGCTGCATACATTTTACCCGCGGTAACATATACAGCTGCCAAAGTAAGTTCAGAGTCTTTTGTATTTTTGGCTTCAGTCTCGGCTAGTTCGATGTATTTTATAGCTCTGTCCCAGTCTGTTTTTTGCAAATCTAATGCAATCTTGCGGTACAATTCTGTTTTCTTTCCATGATCGCTAATCGTATTTAAACTATCGATCATTTCTTTTGTAGAAGATTGAGAATGAATTGTAACGGATAGAAAAAGAGATACTATAGAAAATAATCGTGCCATCATACGTAAAACTAAAAAGTAAAGTTTCAAATTTAAACAAAAAGAATAGGATTAATACGACATGTACCTTTTGATTTGTACAGTATAGAAAGCATAAACTATTTTAAACAATTATTATTATAATCCGTTGGCAGTAATGCATAAAAATTCAATACGGATTTTATTTAAGTAAAGTGAAATTGTCTTTTAAATTTCTAAACCAACTAGGAATCTAAGAAAAAAAACGCCTGATTACACAAAGTTCTACTAACAAATTTGCGGTAAAAAAATAAACAGTTTTATTATACTTTACAACCTCTATACATAAAAAAAGCCGTCTCAAATGTACTTTAAGACGGCTGTTTTGTAATTATTAAAAAAGGAATTAATTCGCTGCTGGGAGCGTGATTCCGTTTTGATCAAGTAAATACATCAATGTTGTCATTGTTGCAGCTCCAAGTTCAAGTTCACGTTTATTGATGGCATCAAATTTATCATTTGCTGCGTGGTGGTAATCAAAATAACGCTGAGAATCTGGTTTTAAACCTGCTTTTACAATAGCTGGAGATGTTAAATGACTGATGTCTGAACCTGCGTGTCCGATTGTAAAACTGTGCACTAAATAAGGCTCAAAAAGATCTTTGTATCCTTGTATTTTTTTCAAATTCGTATCATCAGCTTCAATTGAAAATCCTCTTGGTGAAAATCCTCCTGAATCACTTTCTAAAGCAAAAATGTGGTTTTCTTTATTTTGTTTTGAAATTTCTTCGTATTTCGCACCGCCTTTTCCTCCATTTTCTTCATTCATAAACAAGACTACACGAATTGTATTTTTCGGTTTATAATTCAAGTTTTTAAGAATACGAATTACTTCCATACTCTGTACCACTCCTGCTCCATCATCATGAGAACCATCAGCTAAATCCCAAGAATCTAAGTGACCGCCTACTATCATGATATTTTGAGGTGTTACAGTTCCTGTTAATTCACCAATTACATTATAAGACAAGGCATCTGGAAGGGTTTCGCACGATTGTTTAAAGTAAAATTTTACAGCAGGATTTGCTTTTAACGTTTTACTCAACAATTCCGCTCCATTTGTACTAATCGCTGCAGTTGGGATATATTGTTCTTTTGGCAGATCACCATAACTTTGCGCTCCTGTATGAGGAAAATCGTCTAAACGTAAGTTCATAGAACGGACAATTGTTCCGACAGCTCCTAATTTTGCCGCTTCTTTTGCACCAGCATATCTTTGGTCAACGCAGGCTCCGTAGGATGTAAAGGTTTCGATATTTTCAGGATTCATCGGTCTGTTATAAAAAACAATTTTTCCCTTTACTTTATCTCCTAATGCTTTTAACTCGTCAATACCTTTAACCTCTATTACTTCTGCAGTGATTCCCGTTTTTGGTGTTGCAACAGATCCGCCAAGAGCGCAGATTGGCACAACAGTTTTAACTTTTCCGTCCAGAATAAAAGCAGTTTCTTTTTCTCCTCTAACCCAATGAGGCACCATTACTTCCTGCAGATATACCTTGTCTAAACCTAGACTTTCTAATTGTCTTTTGGTATATTCTACAGCTTCTGCAGCTCCTTTAGAACCCGATAAACGGCTTCCGATATCATTAGATAAATACTCCAGCCAAGTGTAACATTTTGCTTCGGTCAAAGCTTTTTTGTAAAATAGTTTAATGTTTTTTTCATCGTTTGACTGTGCAAAAGATGATGTCAATCCGTTTAAAACTAAAGCAGTTAAAAGAATCGTTTTTTTCATAGTTTTTTTAGCATTTTGGGTTTTTCCAATTTCTTGGCTTATTTCACAAAGAAACAAAAATTCTACAGAATTGTCAGCGTTTTTGCATATCCTTTCTCAAAAAAAAACTCTAATTACAAACCTGTTAGTTTATAATTAGAGTTTTTATGATTTCATTAAAATAAAACTATTTTACTTCAATAATCTTATTTTTTGTTCCAATGCCATTTTCATTAAAAGCTTCAATGGTAAAGAAGTATTTTGTTCCTTTATCCAAACCTCTAAAATCGTATGCAGTGTCTCCATAAACCATAATACTGTTGTATAATTTATCAGGCGCAATTCCGTAATAAATATGATAACCTACAGCATCAGTTTGTTTCTTCCAAGAAATCATGGCGTTACGAGAATCTGTTTTGCTGCGATCCACTTTAAAAGCCGCAACTGCTTTTGGTTTTGCCTGTAGTCCATTTCCAAATACTCTAAAATCTGAAATAGCAAATAAGCCCGAAGCATTGTGAATGTTTTCCATTTTGATGTATCTGGCTTCAATTGGTTTTGAAAGCTCCACATAATCGTGAGGAGCATCTTTATCGTTTCGAGATTTATCTACTACCAATTTCCAATTTACAGCATCGTCAGACATGAATATTTTATATTGATAATATATATCCATCGCTTTATTATACTGTGTAGCTTTATGATCTGCATAATTAATCTGTAAAGCATTAATCTGCATTTTTCGTCCTAAATCCATTTGAAGCCATTCTCCCGGATTTGCAGTTTTAGCTGACCAATAGGTTTGAATATTTTCATCTGTCAAATTTTCGGCTCCATAACAGAATTTCTCATATACTTTTTTACCTCCGTTATCCATTCTATGGGTTTCTACTTCCATACATTCTTCTGAAGAAGAAACGGTTACTGTTTTTTTATAAGAAAGTAACATCCATCCTGATGAAGCGCCATTTTCCTGATTTCTTGCTGCAGTCGGCAATACGATCGGGAAATCTCCATAAGAGGTTATAGAATACATAACATCGTCTTTGTCAAATCCTGCCGGAAACATATCGATACGACGCTCAAAACGGTCTTTAATAGATATTTTACAAGTTCCAGTATTCCAATAATTACCATAGTTATCTGCAAAAGTATTTCCGTGCCCAGCTCCAATTACAAATCCGCCCGGTTTATAAGACATTGGGTTGTGTTTTTGGTAGGTAAACGGCCCTAACGGATTGTCTCCTACATGAACACCATTGGCATATCCTTTAAATTCGGTCGCAGGCGCGCCATACTGCATGTAATATTTTCCGTTGTGTTTGGTCATCCAGGCTCCCTCGATAAAATTTCCCCAAGGCGCAGGTTCCATATCATTATTTGGTCCAAAACGTTCCCAGCCATGCTCTGAAGGTTCTAAAACAGCAACTTCTTTAATCTGCCCGTACGGACGCTGAATGTCTTCAACTTCTGTGGCTCTGTACAATTGCGCATAATCAGCTTGATTTCCTTTTGGAAGCCATGTATTGTAATCTACCTCAACACCAACGAGCGGTAATTTGCCGCTTGATCCGTAGTACATGTAAACTTTTTTATCATCGTCCTGAAAAATGGCAGGATCCCAAGTTGGCAGCATTGCTTTGTCTACGTGTCTTGTCCATCTTCCTGATTTTGGATCGGCTGTTTTCCAGATAGGATGGTCTCTCTTCCAAGTTGAGCCCACATAAAACAAAGTATCATTTACAACCCAAGCCGCTGGAGCACATTGATCGTCGTCACCAGGTTCTCTCTGAAAACTTCCGTAAACAAAGTTCCAGTCTGACATGTCTTTACTCCAAAAGAAACCTGCTTGATTGGTTGCAAACAAATAATATTCGCCTTTGTAGGTAATGATAACAGGATCTGCGCTGGAACGGCGAGATTCGGGAATTCTGTTGTGATTGTGAGTGGTATAATTATAACCGATATTAATCGGATTACAATAAGTTCTGGCTGGTTTACCGGGGTCAAACCACTCTGTTTTGCCAATTGCATTTTGAGCCAGAATAGAGTTACTGAAAAGGATCAATAACAAAACTGGAACAGTCAGATGTGTATATATTTTTTTCATGATTTGATTTTGTTTGGAAGATTTAAAAGAATTATTTCTTCTGTAATCGTTCTTTTAAAAGTTCAGGTTCATTTGTTGTGATATAATTGAATTTCTGTTCAATAATCCAATCCATATCTGCTGCTTCATTTACTGTCCAAGCATTTAGAATTACTTTGTTTTCTTTTGCTTCTTTAATCCATTCTGGATGTTTTTTAAAGACAGAATAATGATAGTCAACGCCATTAATATTATCTGTTTTTACTTCTTTTGGAGTTTTATTTCCTTCTAGATATTGCAGTGAAGTTTTGGCGTCTATAGCTCTAATTTGTTTTAAGATGTCATAATCAAAACTAATGTAACAAGTATTTTTATCGGCTTTCAGTTTTTTAATAACTGCAACCGCTTTTACGGCTGTTTCTTTTCCTCTTTCTTTACTGACTTCCGAAGGCTTAATTTCGCAGACCAACAAAGTATGTTTGTTATTTTTAATTCCTTCTGAGATGTATTCGTGTAAAGTAGGCAGTTTTTCGCCATTCGATAGTTTAAACTTTATCAGATCTGCATAATTTGTATGCTCAATCAGCAGTTTGTTATAATGTGCGTCATGATTGATTACAAGAGAATCATCTGCGGTACGCCAAACATCAAATTCTGAACCTGGAAGTTTTAAATCAATTGCATGTCTAAGCGCTGCAATAGAATTTTCGGGAAGATTGTTTTTTTTCCACGCACCTCTGTGAGCTACTATTCCATTTTGTGTACAACAAGATGAAAACAAAACTGCAGTTAGTAAAAAGGAGCCAAAACGAACTATTTTAAAAGTATTCATAATACATTTGGTTTGATAATTATTGCAGAATAATATATTACGGTTTTAATTTTAGTAAAAAAGCCCTTCGTCAACCAGAACGAAGGGCTAATTACTAACCAATAAACCAACTATTTAGTTAATTCAAAACTAACTTTCTTGTCGGCAGCTGAATTTCCTCCAACGAAAATATCAAACTGTCCAGGCTCTGCAATAAATTGTAAGTCAGAGTTATAAAATTTTAAATCTTCAACCGTAATGTCAAAACTTACGGTTTGTTTTTCACCTTTTTTAAGTGTTATTTTTTGGAAACCTTTTAATTCTCTAACTGGTCTTGTTACAGATCCAACTAAGTCTCTAATGTATAATTGAACGGTTTCTTTTCCGTCAAAATTTCCTGTGTTGGTTACATCAACTGTTACTTTTAATTTTCCTGAGAAATTCATTTTATCAGCAGAAATTTTCAAGTTTGAATAATCAAAAGTTGTGTAACTTAATCCAAAACCGAATGGAAATAATGGCTCGTTTCTTTCGTCAATATAGTTTGATCTGAATTTTTCGAATTTTCCTTCTGTATTAGAAAGTGGTCTTCCTGTATTTTTGTGTGCGTAATAAATTGGCAGCTGACCAACGCTTCTTGGGAAAGTTGATGTTAATTTCCCAGAAGGGTTTACATCTCCAAATAAAACATCAGCAATTGCGTAACCTGCTTCTGTACCAGCGAACCAAGCATTTAAAATTGCAGGAACTGTTTTTTCTTCGTCCGTAATTACCAAAGGACGTCCGTCAAACAATACTAAAACAACAGGTTTTCCTGTTTTTAATAAAGCATTTAATAAATCTTTTTGTGCTTGTGGAATTTCAAGATTTGTACGGCTGCTAGATTCTCCGCTCATTTCTGCAGATTCTCCAAGAGCTGCCACAATAACATCAGACTGATTCGCCACTTTTAAAGCTTCTGCTAATAATTCTTCTTTTGAACGTGCATCACGGTGTAACGTTTTACCAAACATGGTTGCATTAGTTTCAAAAGTTTCATCATAATCTAAGTTGCTTCCTTTTGCATACAAAACTTTAGTTCCTTTTCCTGCAACTTCTTTGATCCCAGCCAATAATGAAACTGCATTTTCCATTTTAGTCGCTACAGACCAAGTTCCCGGCATGTTTTCTTTAGCATCTGCTAATGGTCCGATAAGTGCAATTGTACCCGATTTTTTAAGAGGTAAAAGCTGGTTTTGATTTTTTAATAAAACCAGTGATTGTGCTGCAATCTGACGTGCCTCTTTTCTGCTTGCTGCAGTAAAGATTTCTGTTTTCGCTCTTTTTTCGTCGCAATATTTGTATGGATCCTGAAATAAACCTAAATCGTATTTTGCTTCCAAAATAAGTTTAACAGCATTATCAATTGTTGCCATAGTTACTCTTTTTTCATCCAAAGATTTTTTTAAAGTACCTAAGAAACCTTCTCCAACCATATCCATTTCAACTCCTGCATTTAATGCTAAAGCCGAAACATCTTGAAGATTACCCATTCCGTGTTCGATCATTTCTGGAATTCCAGTAAAATCGGTTACTACAAAACCTTTAAAGCCCCATTGTTTTCTTAAAACATCAGTCATCAACCATTTGTTTCCTGTTGCAGGAATTCCGTCAACTTCGTTGAACGAAGCCATTACAGAACCTACACCAGCATCAACAGCTGCTTTGTAAGGAGGAAAATAATCGTTGAACATTCTAATATGACTCATATCAACTGTATTGTAATCACGTCCGCCTTCTGGTGCTCCGTATAATGCAAAGTGTTTTACACAAGCTAAAATCGAATTGTTTTTAGAAAGATCACGCTGCTGGTATCCATTAACCATTGCTTTTGCAATCTGGCTTCCTAAATAAGGATCTTCACCTGAACCTTCAGAAACTCTTCCCCATCTTGGATCACGAGAGATATCAACCATTGGAGAGAAAGTCCAGTTGATTCCGTCTGCACTTGCTTCCTGGGCTGCAATCTGCGCACTTCTTTCAATTAAGCCCATGTCCCACGTACAAGATAATCCTAATGGAATTGGGAATGTAGTTTCGTAACCGTGAATAACGTCCATACCAAACAGTAATGGAATTTTTAATCGGCTTTGTTCAACTGCAATTTTTTGTACTTCCTTAATCTTTTGAACAGATTTAATGTTGAACAAACCTCCCACTTTACCTTCAGCAATATTTTTTGCCACATTTGAGCTGTTTGCCTGCCCTGTGGTAATATCACCAGATGTCGGCAGGTTTAACTGACCCAATTTCTCGTCTAAAGTCATTTTTGACATTAATTCCGCCACAAATTCAGACTTTGGTTTAATTTTCACTGTATTTTTAGTCGTTTTCTTCTGAGCATAACCCAAAACAGCACATCCTAAAAAAAGTAAGACTAATTTGTTTTTCATGTTTTTAGTGTTTGTTTTAATGTAACAGGAATCGCTTTTCTTGATTTTACTTTAATTTGGAATCAAAGCGATTTCATTATAATTTATTGATTTGTTTTTGTTTTTCTCTGCTGTAACATCCAGTCATAGATTGCTGCGTTGTCATACACTCTCGTCCAGCTGTCATGATTTGCATCATCAAAAATGGTTAACTGCACATCTTTGGCATTGCATTTTTTTAATTCTTTGTAAATCGTTATTGCATATTTAACATTTACTACATCGTCGAGCAGTCCATGAAAAATTCGCGTTGGAATATTGGCTATTTCACAAGTTTTTTCTAATTCAATTAAATCTACAAAACCAGCAACAGGTACGTTTGCGGCAAATAGATCAGGATGTGAAAAAGCCAAATTCCAAGCTGCCCAGCCTCCAGAACTTAAGCCTGTAACGTAAATTCTGTCAGCATCTATTTTATTTTCTTTTTGGATTTTTAAAATCAATTGATAAATCGATTCTATATCCCAATTTTCATCTTCTTTACATTGAGGAGCCAAAACATATGCGTCTAATGCATGAGTTTTTAAGTATTTTAAAGGACCGTTAATTTTGACTTTCTCTAAATCGGTTCCTTTTTCTCCGTCTCCAGAAATAAAAACAATTAATGGCTTTTTTTCTTTTGTATTCATAGGTTTGTGCAAGACATAACCTAATTCAAAATTGCTCATCACAACTGTTTTTATTTTTCCTGTTGTCTCAGTCTGAGCAAAACCAAAACCAGAAAAAAGCAACATTAAGAAGAATAGTTTCTTTTTCATTTTAAAATTTAGATTCCGTATTTACCCGATTTAAATCCAAGTTTTGTTAAACCTTCTTTTACTTCAGGAGCATTCATGAACAATTTCCATAATAAGCCTGAACGGTAATTTTCAATCATCACTACTTCTGGTCCCTGATCGATTGCTAAATAACGTTTTGCAACCCATTTATTTTGTAAACTCAAAGCATCATAAAAACCTGCGTTACCCCACGTTTCTTGTTTGTGATTATCATATAAATTGCGAATTACAGCCATAGATTCTTTTGGTGTATAAACAATCGAGCTTATTGCAGCCGTTGGAGACATCACTCCCTGATCATTACTCGGCATGTGTGCATTGTAACCGATCGATCCGTCAGGATTTCTAGAATAAGATGCGGTTAAGCCCCAATAATCGGCACTGTAACCATTTTTTGGATTTTCTACACAATACTGATAGTTGATTTTCGTCTGATTAACATTTAAATTCCAATAGTCAGCATATTTATCGCTCAACTGATTTGGATCTAAACCTACATAAGAATAGTGCGCCCAGAATAATGGCCCGCCAAATTCTTCAGCCCCATTATGTTTTAAAATCAGAGGTAAATTGTATTTTGTTTTTGAAGAAACAATAGCACCGCTTCTCGCCCATCCCTCGTGATATGCTTTTGCATCAATTGTATGTGTTGGCGAAGATGCTGCTAAGACATAAGTTATTAAACATTCATTATAACCTTCTAAAGGAAAATTCATCTGCCATGCATAACTTGGAGACCAGTGCCAATACAGTACATTTTTGTTATTGGTATACCATTGCCAATCAACACCTTTCCAAAGTGCATCGTATTTTGCCGCTACGGCTTTCTCATTTTCATTACCTGTTTTAAGATATTCTCGAACCGTAATAAATCCTGAAACTAAAAATGATGTTTCGACTAAATCTCCTCCATTATCTTTAGTCCCAAAAGGTTTTACCTTTCCGGTATTTCCATCAATCCAGTGTGACCACGCTCCGTGAAAGCGATCTGCTTTTGCAAGGAAATCTGCAATTTTATCCAATCTTTTTACACCTTCTTCCTTAGAAACATAACCTCTGTCTATTCCTGCAACTAAAGCCATAAGTCCAAATCCTGAACCTCCTGTTGTTACAATATTGGCATCATTTTCAGGATAATTTCCGTCTGGATGGTAACGTTCTCTTGCCAATCCTGAATTAGGTTCAGCATAATCCCAGAAATATTTGAAAGTTTGTTTTTGAACAACATCTAAAAGCTGTTCATCTGTTAATTTCTCTATAGAAGGTTTTGTATTATCCTCTTCATTTTGATTTTGTTCCTTAGAACCACAGCTTAAAAAAGCAAATGAAAGTACTAAAAGTGAAAATCTAATCATGTCTTTGTTTTTATTATATTGAAATTAAAATCACTTCCTCCAGATTGAAGGAAGTGATTTTTTTAAAAGATTTTAATTAATAACCAGGGTTCTGAGCTGTTATCCCTCCTGATTGCTGCACAACTGTAGCTGGAATTGGGTATAACTCATGTTTACCAACTATAAAAGTTTTTCCGTTAGGGAAAGTTGGACTTACATCTGCTTTCATAGCTGCTTCAGCCTGACCAGTTCTTACAAGATCAAACCATCTGTCATGCTCAAAAGCCATTTCTAATCTTCTTTCTTTATAGATTGCTTTTCTAACATCTGTTTGAGATACTGCTGGAGTGTCGCCAAGATTAGCTCTGTGTCTAATCTGATTGATCAAAGGAATCGCAGCGGCAGTTTGTCCTAATTCATTTAACGCTTCCGCTTTCATTAATAATACTTCAGCATAACGCAAATATCTCAGGTTTGTATCTGTAAACTCTTGATTGTAAAAAGCTGATGAATACGCTTTATAATTGTACATTGGGTTAGAAACTGTAGCTGCCACAACTGTTCCGTCATATAAAGTAGAACCTCTAAAAATAATAGTAGCCGCTCTTCTAACATCTCCTGCTTCGTATGCATCTGCTAAACCTTGACTAGGTGTGTTGAAACCCCAGCCCCATCCTCCAGCACCTCTAGGCGCTTGAGAAACTGTATAATTTCCGATTCCGTATCCTGGAGAAGAAGTTCCTCCAATTCCATTAATTTCAAAGATAGATTCTGGACCAAATTCTCCTTCTTTTTTATACTGTAAAGAGTAATCTGAAACCAAAGAGTAACCCGTTACTTTATCACAATTGTCAATCACGTTTTGCCATTTTTTCTGGTATAAATTAACTTTCGCTAATAAAGCATAGGCTGAACCTTGAGATGCACGTACAACATCAGAACCACTATATGAAGATTTTAATGGTAATGCCTGCACGGCGTCATTTAAGTCTTGTTCGATAAAAGCATAAACTTCCGCTGGAGTTTTACGGATCAACTGCATGTTTATGTCATTTTGATTTCCAGGAATTGGTAAATGATCTACAATTGGAACTCCTCCATATCCTTTCAACAAAGTAAAATACATAAAAGCTCTTAAAAATTTTGCTTCTCCTTCTAATCTTGTTTTTAAAGATGGACTTACTTGATCAAGCTTTGGTAACATTGCTAAAGCCTGATTTGCTCTATTGATTCCTGCATAATTATAATTCCAAATACTGCTGAATGATGGCGTAGAAGAATTAAAAGTTAAAGCATCCAGAACATCTTTATCTGTACCTGTATCTCCTGGATCTGATCCTTTGTCTGCATCGTCAGTCATAATACTGGTAACTCCGTTCCATGCAAAAGAAGACATATCCCAAGATAAAAATATATTATAAATTGCATCAACCATTGAGGTTGCACCTGCATCGCTATTAACCAATGCAGGATCTGCCGGTATGTTTTTTGTTTGATCTACTTCTAAAAAATCCTCTGAACATCCTGACACAAACAATCCAGAAAGTACAAAAAGTGATATATATAACTTTTTCATAATATTAAAATTTTAAGTTTGCACCCACTACAAATGTTTTTAACGCTGGATAAGCATCTAACTCAACTCCTTGAGTACCTTTAACTAATTCTCCATCTCCTAAAACCTCAGGTGAGAATCCTGAAAATTTTTGACTAATGAAAGGGTTCATAGCATTTACATAAATTCTGCAATAGTTAATAAAGCCTTCTTCTCTTAAAGGAAGTTTATATCCTAAAGTGATGTTATTGATTCTGAAGAAATCTCCCGATTCTAAATAGTAGGTTGATGCTACTGGAACCTGATTAAATGGTGCTGGGTTTGACGCTGCCTGGCCTGGTGTTGTCCACATATCATTTAATAAAGAAGTTTCTACATTTTCTCCATAAAAACGCTGTGCTTTTTTTCCATTATATACTTTCGCTCCTCCTGTGCCGTATCCATCTACAGAGAAGTCAATGTTCTTGTAATTTAATCCTAAAGTAACTCCATAAGTAGAAGTTGGTAAAACCGAACCTACGTATTTTCTATCTTTAGTTTGATCTAAAGCACCTTGAGCAACTCTATTTCCGTCTGCTGTGTAGTACAACATCTGTCCATTTGCTGGATCAACACCTGCATATTCATACATATAGAAACTACCTAAAGGCTGTCCTACTGATGTATTATCCAGTATTTTTGTAACCTGGCCATTACCTAATGAACCTCCATTTATAGTTGCAAGTCTAACATTTTTTAAACTAGCTAATTCATTTTTGTTATGAGAGAAGTTCCCCCCAACCCAGTAACTTAAGTTATCTGTAATTTTATCGTCCCAACGTAAAGCAATTTCGTAACCTTTATTAGATACTTCTCCTACATGTGTTGGAGATTCTAAAGTAATCCCTGAAGTTGAGTAAGGTGTAACATTTAAAATTGCATTGTTAGTGTTTTTGCTATAAACATCAAATGATCCTTTTAATCTGCTGTTAAACAACTCAACATCTAAACCTGCTGATGCTTCTTCTACAATTTCCCATGATAAACTTGGGTCAATCTGAGAATTAATTGTAGTTCCTGAACCACCATTATAATCTACTCCAGATGTAAATGATTGAATGTTTAGTGGTACTTTTTGGTTTCCTAATTTACCCCAAGAACCTCTAAGTTTTAATAAATCTAAACCTTTTACATCTGATAAGAAACTTTCTTTGGTTACAATCCATCCAATACCAAATGATGGGAATGTTCCCCAACGGTAATCGCTTGAATAGTTCGAAGATCCGTCACGTCTTACAGTTCCTGTTACTAAATATCTATCCTTTAATTTGTATTGAAAACGAGCAAAATACGATGCTAATGTAGCTTCGTTTTCATTTACAGCTTTGTAATTGGTTACACCTCCGTTTTGTGCATAAGCTACTCCATCAAGTGCCCAATAATTACTATTTGGATTTACATTCTTTACATCTGCAGTAGTTTTTGATCTAACACCTATCACGTTAGCTTCAATACCAGCAGTAACTTCAACATCATGAATCTCTCCAAAAACTTTATTATATGTAAAGTAGTTAGATAAATTCCAGTTGAAATAATCATCTGTATTTCTAGTCAATGTATTTGTATTCAAACTCTTTTTATCATAGCCTGATTCTACTCTAGTTGGATCAGCAGCCAGCCAAAGACCTAAATTATCAACGAAATTGTATTGTTTGTATGTGAAATATTCTCCGTTAAATTGTGAAGTAAATTTCAATGATTTCATGATATCCCAATCTAGTCTTAATCCTCCTTGAATCATGACCGTTTTTTGCTCTTCATTATTATAATCTAAAGCAACAACAGGGTTACCAACTGAGTTAAAAGAGTCACCAGTTTCACCTACAACTCCATTTGCAATAAACGGCACACCATATTTTCCGTCAGGATAACGTACAGAAACTAAAGGAGATTGTCTGTAAGCTGATGTGAATGCAGACATTGGCTGCGGTGTATTTTTTATAGAACTAACACTAAAATTTTGACTAATTTTAAGTTTGTCTGAAATTTTATATTCGTTATTACTTCTAAAAGTAGTACGTCCATATTCTGTACCTTTCAAAATACCTTCTTCTTCGTAATTACCTACACTAAAAAAATATTTAATATTTTCAGACGATCCAGAAAGAGATACATTATTTTGAGTATACACTCCTGTTCTTGTTATTTCATCAAACCAATTGGTATTGTATTGCTGGTTTGCAGAAAATCTTCCAGCTGGAAATTGACTAATAAATGCTGCATTATTATATTGAATATATTGATCAGCATTCGCCATTCTAACTTTCTTTAAAGGCGATCTAAATCCAGCGTAGCTATCAATATCAACAACAAGTTTTCCTTTACCTGTTTTAGTAGTAATCATGATAACACCATTTGCTCCTCTAGTACCATAAATAGCAAGTGCTGAGGCATCTTTTAAAACTTCATATGATGTAATATCATTTGTATTGATATTATTAATGTTATCAGTTGGCATTCCGTCAACTACATATAAAGGATTTCTACCTCCTAAAGCGGTACCAACCCCTCTAATTACAATAGAAGGCGTACTGCCAGGTGCATCAGATGTAGCAACTTGAACACCAGCCGCTTTACCTTGAATGGCTTGAGAAGCATTTACAACCTTCATTTTAGTAATTTCTTCCGACTTGATTGAGCTTACAGCCGAAGTATTATCAATTTTCTTTCTGGTACCATACCCAATAACTACTACCTCTTTTAAAGCAGTATCTTCTGATTCTTTTAAAGTTATGGTCATTGGTGCAGCGGTTGCAGGAACTGTAACTGAGTCAAAACCTAACATAGAGATTTTGATCATTTCGCCCACTTTGGCATTGATTGTAAAATTTCCGTCGAAATCAGCATCAGCCGTGGCCCTGGATTCTGGTGCAGAAACTATTGCACCTGGAACTCCCATTCCACTACTGTCTACTACTTTTCCTTTGATTGCTTGCCCAGACATATAAGCTGGCAGCAGCAAGAGCGCTAAAAAGCTAAAAATAAAATTTTTCATACAGTATGTAATCGTTTAAGTTAGTACAGCCAAATTAAGCAATTACAACGTTGTAGTACATCATTTACCACTACAGCATAGCTACATCATTGTGTTAAATTTTATATGTATGAATTTGATTTTCAACACAATAAATGTTAAATAAATTTCATTAACAGTATATTATGATGTAGTAATGATGTGTTTGAATAATATAAAATTAGACATCTAAAAATATTAAATATTTAAAAAACAAATGCAAATCTTACAGAGTTAATAAAAACTTGGACAGGTTTTCTTCTTGAGTTAGATTTAATTTCTTTCTTAGACGATATCGATGTAATTCTACACCTCTAAATGAAATATTCATTAAAGGTGCAATTTCTTTAGAAGAAAGGTTCATTTTGAGATAAACACACAATTTTAGATCTTTTGGCGTAAGATGAGGATATTTTTTAGAGAGATTAATAATAAACTCGTTATGAATTTGATTCAAATTGGTTTCAAAAGTTTCCCATTCGTGCTTATTTACTTCATTTATTTTGATTGCTTTCTTAATTTCGCTTTTAAGTCTGCTGAAATCTTTTTCACTCTCCAAAATACCTTGAATTTTTTCGATCATTTCACTTTGCTTGGCTATGGACAGCGATTTTCCGGCAACCTCTGAGGATTTTGTCTGTAATTCTAATTCTAAAATGTGTTTTTCGTATTCCTGAATGTTAAGTTCATTTTCTTTTTTCAATTCCATTTCCAGAATTTCTCTTTGATGCTTTAATTCTTCTGCCTGTAGTTTTAATTTTTGCATGTATCGCAGCTTATTCCATTTGTAATAAAAAAACAAGACAGCTCCTATAATAAGGAGATAAAGAGAGACCATCCAGAATGAAAAATACCAAGGTTCGGTTACTCGAAATTTATATTCTGAAACTTTATCATACGTAGCCCCATCATGTTTAAAAATCTCTATGGAATGATAACCACTGCCTAAATTATTTAAAATAATTAATCCATCAGAGATCGGAATAAAATCTTTTTCTTTATTTATTTTATAAAACAAATTAGGTTTGCTGGCTCCATAGATTCCCGAAATTACATTTATACGCAATTCGGTATTGAATTTTATTTTACTATCGTTTGGTATTAGTTGATTGTCACTAAAAGCTTCAATTTCAACTTTAGAATTTTGTCTGTTTTCATATTCCAGCTTAAGAGAAATAAATCCATCGTCGAGATTAAAAAGATAATCTTTGTCTTTCTTAAAAACTCTAAGATTTTCGTTTATTAGTTTTCCTTTATAATACTTCTCCTGAATAATATTCCAGATAAATTTATTTCCTTCTGCATATATATGATATAGAATTCCATTTTGCAATACCATAAAATGATCTTCGTCAATAGAAATGACGTCGGTAACATTTTTGAAGTTTTGATTGAATAAATCATTTTCTTCTAATTTATTCGAAATCGAATTATAGGTGTACCAGGAATTGTTGATTAGAAAAAGTATCTCTTTTCTAAATTCAAAAATCTTGATTCCAAAATCGTTTTGTATTTTGCTCTGCTGCGTGACATTTTCAACTTTTAAAGTATTGTAATTATCATCTAGCAAAACCCTGTACAATCCTCGATAATTATCGGCTGCCCAAATTTCATTTTTTTTATTCTGGGCTACATATTTGATTGGTTTTGCAAGATCTTTTATAATTTTATAATGAGATAAATTTGACGGATCATCGTAAACCAAAATACCGCTGTAAGTTGATTGAAAATAGGTATTATTAATACTGCTTTTAGACATATTCCAGCCCCCGCTTATGCCATTAATTTTACTAAGCGTATTATTTTCATACGAAAATGTACCGTCATTGTGTCCTATTATATATTTTCCGTTTATCAAAGAAATATTCCATCCCTGTCCTTGAGTATTAGGGATCATATTAAATTTTCCAGCGCTATATTCAAAAATCCCGTGATTAGAAGCGATTAGATACCCTTTATCAACAGTTGCAACAGAATAAACCGATCCTAATATTCCTGAATTATCATAAAAAAAAGAAATTGGAGAATTGACCTCTACATGCGCTAATCCATTATCTAATCCAATCCATAAATCATTTTCTTTATCAAATCCTAAACTTAGAATTGAGTTATTCATTAGGACATTATCGCGTTCAATATTTTTGTATTGATTTGTTTTTAAATCTAAAATTACAATACCTCGATTTCCAGTGCCTATTATAAGTTTTTCACCTTTAATAAATTTTGCAACGTTTATGGTAGCCGATTTTAAAACTTCATTTATCGGATTGTCCCAGTTTTTTAAACTTACACCATCAAAAACAAAAACTCCTTTTTTCTGCGTAAATATATAAGTCTTGCCTTTGTACTTCTCTATAGCATGAACAACAGTATGCTTTAAAACATTCCATCCTTTTGGGTTTGCAATATATTTACCGTTCATTTTAAAAATTCCATCCTGAACAGATGCAACGTAAAGATTTTGATCTACAGCAAAGCAATAGGAAATAAGAAACGGAAATTTTATTTTTCGAATTGATTTTCCGTTATAAATAAAAACATCATTAAATGACTGAAAATACAATGAACCGTTGAATCTAAAAATTTTCCAGATTTCTTCATTGTCTCTTTCGTCAAATAATCTAAGATTTTTAGTAATAGAAAAATAATGCATTTTCCCGTCTTTTCGATACCAATAACCAAATTCTTTATAAGATCCAGAATAGATTTTATCACCTTCGATCAAAATAGAGCGAATAATCGTTTTATTAGGAAGCGTGTATTTTTCCCATTTTACACCGTCGTATCTCAGTAAATAATGATTATTAGCAAAGTACATCGCATCGTCATTACCTTGAGCGACATTCCACACTTGGTTATCTCCTTGATAATCAGACTTACTGTAATTTTCTACGAAAGGGAGTAATTCTTGTGCCTGAATTTGTAAAGAAGTGATGAAAAAGAAGAAAATGAATTTATAAAGGATCGATTTCACAATATTCGGATTTATATTCAAAGATACTGACAAAAATTTAATTTGACGGCGTAAAAAAAGCTTCTCAATTGAGAAGCTTTTGATACAAAATGCCTTTTTTTCTATTAATTTTCAAGCAAGTGATAAACTTGATTTGCAATTTCAAATTCTTCGTCTGTTGGTACAACCAAAATTTTAACAATCGATTCTGAAGAATTGATTTCTCGTAATTCTTTTGAACGGATTTGATTTTTTTCTTTGTCTATTTCAATTCCGAAATAACTCATATCAGTACAGATTAAATTTCGCATAAATGAAGAATTTTCACCTATTCCAGCTGTAAATACAATGGCGTCCAATCCGTTTAATGCTGCTGCATAAGCACCAATTGTTTTTCTAATTCGGTACGCATTCATTAACAAAGCCAATTCGCAGTCTTTGTTTCCTTCCTGAGCTTTGGCCTCGATATCACGCAAATCACTGTAACCAGTTAGTCCCAGCATACCGCTTTGTTTTAATAAGATCGAATTTACCTCATCTGGCGTATAACCAAGACTTTTGATCATATAGAAAATTACAGACTGATCAATATCACCGGCACGGGTTCCCATAATCAAACCATTTGCAGGTGAAAATCCCATTGTCGTATCAATACTTTTTCCATCTTTTACTGCCGACATACTGCAGCCATTTCCTAAGTGAATGGTTATTATCTTAGAATTCTTCTCTAAATGACTAATCGCTTTTTCTGAAACATATTTATGGCTTGTTCCGTGAAAACCGTAAACACGAACTTTATGTTCTGTTAAAAGGAAATTTGGAATCGCATATTTATGTGCTTCAACGGGAATTGTCTGATGAAAAGCGGTATCAAAAACAGCAACTTGTTTTGCAGATGCAAAAATTTCTTCGGCCACATTGATTCCCACTAAATGCGCCGGATTATGCAGCGGAGCTAGTTCTGAAAGTTCTTTTATTTTTTCTTTTACTTCGTTTGTAATGATGGTTGTATCAGAAAAATAACTGCCGCCGTGAACAACACGATGCCCAACTGCCGTAATTTCTGATGTAGATTTTATTACGCCTTTTTCTGGATGTAAAAGCATATCGGCTACTTTCTGCAAACCAATTTTATGTGTCAGAATCGGAATGATCTCTTCATGAGAATTGGTTGCTGTCTTGAAGGTCACATTTGACGTTTCTAATCCAATTCTATCGATCATACCGGAACAAATTACTTCATTTTCCGGCATGACCATTAATTGATATTTTATTGATGAACTTCCTGAGTTTATAATTAATATTTTCATTGGATATTTTAAGTTACTAAGCGACTAAGGTTCTAAGCTCCTGAGGTTCTTACAAGATTAGGCGCAATATTTTTATTTTTTAATTCTAACTTTTTAATTGATTTACAGCCCTTGCGCTTGGATTGCTGTAATTACAACAGTATTTATGATATCATCTACTGTACAGCCTCGGCTTAAATCGTTTACAGGCTTATTTAAACCTTGTAACATTGGTCCGATGGCTAGCGCTCCGGTTTCTCTTTGTACGGCTTTATAAGTGTTGTTTCCGGTATTTAAATCTGGGAATATTAAGACGCTTGCTTGTCCTGCAACTTCAGAATCGGGCATTTTGCTTTTTCCCACTGCACGATCTACAGCGGCGTCGTATTGTATCGGCCCTTCAATTTTTAAATCTGGACGCTTTTGTTTTACTATTTCAGTAGCTGTTCTTACTTTGTCTACTTCATCCCCTTTTCCAGAAGATCCAGAAGAATAGGAAAGCATGGCAATTTTTGGTTCAATTCCGAAAGCAGAGCTGGATTCTGCAGATGAAATCGCTATTTCTGCCAATTGTTCAGCCGTTGGGTTTGGATTAATAGCACAATCTCCAAAAACGGAAACTCTGTCTTCTAAACACATAAAAAACACCGAAGAAACCACAGATGAATTTGGTTTGGTTTTAATAAATTGCAACGCTGGTAAAATAGTGTGCTGTGTTGTGTGAGCTGCACCAGAAACCATTCCGTCTGCATGACCTTTGTAAACCATCATGGTCCCGAAATAAGAAACGTCCTCCATTAAATCGCGTGCCATTGTAATACTCACATTTTTATTTTTACGAAGCTCATAATAGGTATTTGCATAATCTTCGTACATCTTAGACTCACTTGGTATAATGATGTTAATTTTAGAAAAATCGAAAGTCAAACCTAGTTCTGCTACTTTATTCTCGATTTGTTTTTTATCTCCAATAATCGAAATGTCGACTACATCCATATCTAATAATCGAGACGCGGCAATGATAATTCGATCGTCATTTCCTTCTGGAAGTACAATATGTTTGCGATGCTGTTTGGCTCTCTGCACCATGTTGTACTGGAACATTTTTGGCGTCATACCTTCTGGTACAAACGTGATTAAACGCTCAGACAATGGTTCGACATCGACATATTTTTCAAATGTCGTAATTGAGGTTTCAATTTTATGCGTGTTATTAGCATAAATTTCAGATTTGATAGCCCCAATTTTGTTTGTAATATGATAAGTTCCGCCATCAACTGCAATGATAGGCACAATAGCAGAAAGTCCTTCTATAAGCTTTAAAATACTTTCTTCTGGAATAATGTTCCCTGTTAAGATAATTCCGGATATAGTCGGATAATTAGCCGATTCGTTGGCTTGCAAGGCTCCTAAAATAATATCAGAGCGGTCGCCCGGCGTAATTACCAATGCATTGTTATCTAAATGCACTAAATAATTGTGCAATTGCATGGCTCCCACGCTGAAATGTCCAATCTCATTATTTAAGTAAGCATCGCCAAATAATACTTTTGCATGTAATTGATTGACAATTTCCTGCATTGTTGGATTATTCAAACTTGAAATCAACGGAATGACATTGATTAAAACGTCTTGCGGTAAGCTTTTTTCAAGTCCTTTTCGAACTAATTCTATATTTTCTGGCTGTACTTTATTCGCAAAAACAGATAATACTTCGACCTCTTTTATTTTAAATGAATTATAAACTAAAGAAAGGCTGTCTACCAATTCGTCTAAGGTCTTACCAACTCCAGAACCAATGATTATAGTCGGAATTCCGAGGTTTTTCGCGATTAAAACATTCGTGTCTAATTCAATTGAAGTTCCTTCGCCGGTGAAGCTTGTACCTTCTACCAAAACAAAATCATAACGTTCTTCCAGCTTTTTATATTTTTCAATAATCAAGTCTAGAACCTCTCCTATCTTGCCTTTATTCTTCTTTTTAATGAGTTTGCTTTTTGTAATAGCATAAGCATCCTCAATTTTAATATCGAGGTTGTAATGAGACAAAACTGTCTCAATATGATTATCTACCCCATCGACAAAATCTTCAATTATAGGTCTAAAATAACCTACTTTAGCCGTTTTACCAATCAAGATACTCATTAGGCCGAGGGTAATAATCGACTTTCCGCTGTTATGATCGCTTGTGGCTATATATATTGCTTTACTCATAATTATTTATATTTATTCTAAATAACAAATTTATAGAAATCATTTTCTTTTTCAACAGAAACAAACGTTAAAACCAGCGTCTTTTCTTGAAATAAATAATCAATGCGATTACCAGAAAAAACATGCTGATCATTACGATATAATAACCATTTTCCATTTTCAGTTCGGGCATGTTTTCAAAATTCATTCCATACACTCCAACTATAAATGTAAGCGGAATAAATATGGCTGAAATAATCGTCAGGGTTTTCATAATCTCATTCATTTTGCGGCTTTGTTCCGAAAAATAAAAGTTAGAAGCACTTTCTAAAGAACTCATATCAGATTCTATCTGCTCTAAAAGTTCTAAACTTTTTTGATGCAGTCTGATAAAAAAATTGAATGTGTCTTTCTGAATTAAATCATTTTTATCGTCGTCATCTTTCTTGGTTTTTAGATAGTATAACGAATCTCTCAACGGCACAATAGAACGTTTTAAAAAATTCAAGTTATCACGGTGGTTTTCAATTTTTTCTAAAATGACTGGTTTAGCATCTTTTTTAGTCAAATTGATCAATTCTTCTACTTTATCCTCTTCATCTTCTAGTGTAATATAAAAGTTTTCCATAACCGCGTCTAAAAGCAGGTACAAAAGATAATCTACTTTTTTGGTTCGAACAATTCCTGCATGCGTGCGAAGACGCTCTCTGATATGCGTAAAGAAATCACTTCGCTTTTCCTGAAATGAGATCAAAATTCCATCTTTTAAGATAAAACTGATTTGTTCTACACTGATGTTGTCTGAATATTCAGAAGGCAGCAACGATTTTATATTAAAAAATAAAACATCTTTCTGTTCTTCTAATTTGGTTCTTTTAGTCGTATTTAAGATATCTGCAAGCAGAAAATCATCTAGTTTAAAATGCGTACCGATTGTTTTAATGAGATTGATATCATTTAAACCATGAACATTCAGCCAATTATTTTTAGTGTAATCAAAGCAAGAATTGAGAGCCTGAACGGTAAACTTTTCGTATTCTACAACATCAGCATCATCATATACAAAAAGCTGCATCTCTGTTTTCAGCTCTTTATGCGAGCCAGTATACTCTAATGTAATGTGTTGCAGCTTACGCCCTTTCTTGTACTTGATCTTTCTCATTCATGAAAATTTACAATAGTAATATTACGAAAAAGAATTCGAACAAGAAATGACAATTGTCAGTTTGATGAGAAAGTTATGTTTTATAATTCAAAATAATAATTACTTTTATTTAATATTAAATTTTGCAAAATTTATTATATCAGACTAAAAATGGCTCAAAAAATAACTATCTAGATTCCAGAACCTTGTCATGAAAACTGGTCTAAAATGTCTCCATCTAAAAAAGGGAGATTTTGCGCAAGCTGCCAAAAAAACGTAAATGACTTTACGAAATCATCTGACAGGGAGATTTTTTTAGCTTATAAAGAAGATGAAAATTTATGTGGAAGATTTAAAACTTCACAATTGGAAAGGGAAATAAATATTCCAAAAGAAAAAAACTCAATATGGGTAATTGCAACTGCATCTTTAATTGCATTTTTAGGTCTCGGAAATCATACTGCAATAGCACAAGGAAAACCTACAATAGTACAAACGGACCAAAAAACAACTGAAAAAAATCTTCCTGTAGATTGTGACAATGAAGAAATAGAAATTAACGGACAAATTATCATTGATGATAATAATCCAAATTTTGAAGATGTTGAAATTCTCGTTGTCAGCAAGAATAAAATAGTTCATCCTTCTACTGATGGTAAATTTTGTTTTACTGCAAATAAAAAGGATTCACTTCTATTTACTAAAACAGGTTTTGAGCCTTATAATACCTTCGCATATAAGTTATCTAAATTTGCTTCTATAGAATTATTTCAAGAAAGTAAGTGTGAGACTTATACTCTTGGCGGTGCTTATGTAATAACAAAAAGAAGCTTTTTATACCGCCTTTTTCATAAAAATTAAAAACAAAAAACCGAGTCATTTCTGACTCGGTTTTCATATTCAAATGGTAAAGACGCACTGCAGTGCGTCTTTACGAGTAAATTATTTAACTTCTTCGAATTCAACGTCTTCAACATTGTCTCCAGAAGACTGCTCTTGTTGTGGAGCAGCTTGTTGTCCTTCACCGCCTTGAGCGTACATTGCTTCTGTAGCTGTTTTCCAAGCTGCATTTACATTGTCTAATCCTTTTTGGATTGCGTCAAGATCTTGAGATTGGTGAGCCATTCTCAATTCAGTTAAAGCGTATTCGATAGCTGTTTTTTGATCGTCTGTCAATTTATCTCCTAACTCTTTCAATTGAGATTCAGTTTGGAAAATAGTACTGTCAGCTTCGTTCAATTTCTCAGCTCTTTCTTTAGCGATTCTATCTGCGTCAGCGTTAGCTTCAGCATCTTTTTTCATTTTTTCGATTTCTTCAGCTGTTAAACCAGAAGAAGCTTCGATACGGATATCGTGAGATTTTCCAGTTCCTTTATCAGTTGCAGAAACTTTGATAATACCGTTAGCATCGATATCGAAAGTTACTTCGATTTGAGGAACTCCTCTTGGTGCTGGTGGGATACCGTCTAAGTGGAAACGACCGATAGTTTTGTTATCAGCAGCCATTGCTCTTTCTCCTTGTAATACGTGGATTTCAACAGATGGTTGAGAATCAGCAGCAGTAGAGAATACTTGAGATTTTTTGGTTGGGATAGTTGTGTTAGACTCGATTAATTTAGTCAACACACCACCCATAGTTTCGATACCTAAAGAAAGAGGCGTTACGTCAAGTAACAATACATCTTTTACGTCTCCAGATAAAACTCCACCTTGAATAGCAGCTCCAATAGCAACAACCTCATCAGGGTTAACACCTTTAGATGCTTTTTTACCGAAGAATTTCTCCACTTCGTCAGCGATTCTTGGCATACGAGTAGAACCTCCTACAAGGATTACTTCGTCGATATCAGATGTAGATAAACCTGCATCTTTTAATGCTTTAGCAACTGGCTCCATAGAACGTTTTACTAAAGTATCAGATAATTGCTCAAATTTAGCTCTAGATAATTTTTTCACTAAGTGTTTTGGTCCAGAAGCAGTAGCAGTTACGTATGGTAAGTTGATTTCAGTTTCTGCAGAAGAAGATAATTCAATCTTAGCTTTCTCAGCAGCTTCTTTCAAACGCTGTAATGACATTGGGTCTAAACGTAAGTCAATACCTTCTTCAGATTTGAATTCGTCAGCTAACCAATCAATAATAACTTGGTCAAAATCATCACCACCTAAGTGAGTATCACCATTTGTAGATAATACTTCAAATACACCATCTCCTAATTCAAGAACAGAGATATCAAAAGTACCTCCACCTAAATCGTAAACAGCAATTTTTTGATCAGTTCCTTTTTTATCTAATCCGTAAGCAAGTGCAGCTGCAGTTGGCTCGTTGATGATACGCATCACTTTAAGACCAGCAATTTCACCAGCTTCTTTAGTAGCTTGACGTTGTGCATCGTTAAAGTAAGCAGGAACAGTAATAACCGCTTCAGTTACAGTTTGACCTAAATAGTCTTCAGCAGTTTTTTTCATTTTTTGAAGTGTCATAGCAGACAATTCTTGAGCAGTGTATAAACGACCATCAATATCCACACGAGGTGTATTGTTGTCACCTTTTACAACACTGTAAGGAACTCTTTTTGCCTCATCTTGAGTTTCAGCAAAAGTGTGTCCCATAAAACGTTTAATAGAAGCAATCGTTTTTGTAGGATTCGTTACTGCTTGTCTTTTTGCAGGATCCCCTACTTTAATTTCTCCACCTTCAACAAAAGCGATAATAGAAGGAGTAGTTCTTTTTCCTTCTGCATTAGGGATAACAACTGCTTCGTTACCTTCCATTACAGAAACACAAGAGTTCGTCGTACCTAAGTCAATTCCGATTATTTTACCCATTTTTTATATATTTAATTTTTGATTTAATTTTATAACTCAGGTGGCATAAGTCAATCTTTGTGCCAATATAAAAAACCAATATAATTTGTCAGTTTGCCCTTGGCATGCCAAAAAAAATCTGCCAACATGACATTTTCAACACCTGACAACTATGGCATATCAGTGCTTTAGCTGTCATTTTAGAAGCATAAACCTGCTGTCCGCTCTATCTTTTCCCTGCTAAAGAAGCAGTAAAAAGGATGCCGCTTCCATCAGGGCTAGGGCAGTCTTTTTCAAAAAAAAAAATTAAAACTACACATGCTAATTGAATAATCTGCAGTTTACCAATTTTAAACAATTTTAATCTTTCTACAGTTTTATAAGGAATTCGATTACATTTGCGGTAAAAATTGAAATTAAATCAAAATTTAATGAATAAGTTATTTACGTTGTTTCTATTTATTCTTTCACTCCAATCTTGTGAAAACAAATCTAAAAATAGTGATGATTCTTATCAAAAGAATGAAAAAGAAGAAGAATGGACTAAAGAAAAAGACAGAGAAGTTGCAGGAAGTTTATATGCAAAATTTGATAACGATAATCTAGATGATGATTTTAATATCGAAAAAAATGAAGATGAATTAGTACAAAGTTTTCTTTCGGTATTTCTGTCTTCACAAAACAAAAAAATTAAATTTAATTTAATTAATAATAGCGTTCTCTATAATAATATAGAATCCTACTACTCTACATCTTTCACAATAACAGAAAAAAAAGTATGCATTATAAGAATCGGCTATAATGACCAAGAATCTGTCCCAAATATATCGGGAGAAAAGAAAGATTTGATTGAAAAAATAAAACTACGATTTAATAATCAAAACCAGAAAATTCAAGTTATAGGATATGAATTAACCTATAATAAAAACTCCAAATTTATTAAAAAGTCTTTCAATTTTATTACAGGAAAATATATAGCCACACGAAAAAGTAATGAAAAAACTGATTCTGTAGATGGTTGGTCAGCAGAACTTCAAAACATATATGCAGAAAATTGGGATTTTCCATTTTTACGTGATAAAATCTTTTGGTATGGAGAAGCAGTAGAATAAAAGCCAGAATAGAATTGTATATAAACAAAGGTAATTCTGTTTCGATACTAAAATCAGAGGATTTCCAGCTTTAAAAAGTTTTTTTCTATTGTCCTATAACTTTAAATTGGAGAAGAAATTTATGAAAATGGAAAAAAAACTAGAAAGCAAATCATTAAAGAAAATGGATATGAAGGTTTGATCGATAACCATTGGACTTAGGGTGGAAATATTATAGAAAGCGGCTACTTAAATAAATATGGTCAAGAATTTGAAATTGTAACCGAACTAAAAAATAACAAAAGAGAAGCATGGACAAAAGATAAAACCCATCATTTGCTAAACAAAAAAGGACAAATAATAAAAACATATCGCAAATAATAAAATTCCCACCACAATTCAGTACCAAAATGAAAGAATTACAAGCCTTAAATAAAATTAATAAAGCCTTTACATACTGCAACTTAAAAGCCCTTTAGAACTATGAAAAACATATTATTGAATTTAATCATTATTTTCAGTTTTACCAACACTTATGCCGGATGGTACAAATGCTATAATTATAAAGGTACTATTGATAAGTATCCAATCTCATTTTCCATTCAAATTACCGATGGCTATTTTGGCGAAAAGCAAAAGAAAGATTTTAATATCAATGGAGTATATAAATACGACAAACACAACAACCCTATAAAGCTTGAAGGAAAAATAAATTTTAAAACCAATCGCGCCTACATTTATGAAATTCAGAATAATAAAAATGCTGCTGTCTTCGAATTTAACTTTTCAGAGAAAGAATGCAACGGAACATGGACAGACCTTAATACCAAAAAGGTATTGTCTTTAAGTTTAAACTTCACTTCCAAACTCATCGACACTGCAAAAAACAATGCATTTCATGATATCGAAATCCTACAGTTAAATTCATTAGCCGATTACTATTTTGTTGGTGTTTATTCTAAACAAAATGATCAAGATAGTGCACAAATGGATCATCTGAAAATTATCAGAAAAAACGATAATTCTATTTTTCAAATTTTAGATTTTTCAAATATAGAGACCGAAACAGGAAATGTAATAACAATCATTTATCAAAATGTCGAAACTGGAAACTCAAAATCTAAAGATTTTATTATATGGAATAATGTTGGCAGAATGGGCGGTTATCTGACTGTTAAGTATTTGCCTGTAAAAAGAAAATTTAAAGTAAATCCCAACCCAACAATTGATGGACCGCCTTAAAAAATTAAATACAATTCGTTTCTCTTTAGCTGTCAATGAAATAAAAATTGCATAATAAAATTATATGGGAAAAAGAACTACATAGGTAACTATACAAAAACGGAGCAATATTCGAAACCGAACACCAATTATGATCGAGAAAAATTACTATACGACAAATACAATCGTACTTTATAACAAATAGAGTAACAAGAAGATTAGCCATCCTGAATAATAATCTCTGCAAACAATAGTAAAAATAATTACATTCGTAAAAAATAACTACAGAGAAATTCTACAGCAACAACCAATGATAGAAAAAATAAAACAGATCTTTAACGAAAATAAAAGTGGCCGCTACTCAAAACCCGAAATAGAAGCACAACTTCCTTTCTCGATAGAATCTAAATACGAAATAGGCAGGAAAATCATTAAAGACATCATAACTTCTAAAAATAGTGCTGATATGGACTTTTGTCTGTTATTTCACTGGGTAATAGACGAAGATGACGACTGTATAGATTTGCTTCACGAAATGTTATTAGAACCCTGGCATGAAAAATATCACGCTATTATTAAAGATTTGCAATGGAGACAGCATCCATCCAGCGTTTCTTTTATCAAAATTGCAATGCAGCAGAAATTTGATTACTTAGAATCTTACAGTACTGGCACTGGACAATTTATCAATCAATGTGGACATGCATTACGCAGCATTGGAACCGAAGAAGCAATAGCTGCTATTAGAAATTTAGCCGAAAACTCAGAAGATCCAGTTGTAAAAGTAGAAATGATTTATAGACTCAGCAAAATGTTTCCTGAAGAGTACGCTCATCTTGATGAAAATGAAGAGCTTCCGAGATGGTTTGATTTCGATTAAATACAATTAAATTACAATTATCAAGATAACTATGTTAGAATTTATCGGAACCTATTTTTGGAATGCTTTTCTGATTTTAATTAGCTCCATAGCCATTTATATTTCGTATTCTGTTCATAAAGAACAGTCAAAGCTAAAGAAAAATGGACTCCTTACTGAAGCAAAAATGATCGATATTTCTATTGAAAACAGTGGCGATGACTCGCCTTCTGTAAAAGTACCTGTTTTTACATTTTCTCATAAAAATGAATATGGCACTAAAAGTTACAGAGTCAAAGGTAAAACGAATTCTTCTGCTAAAATTGGAGAAATAACGCCTGTATATTACAATCCTAAAAATCCTGGAGAAGAGTATTATTTACCCAAAAAAGACTTTTTAATGAAATATCTTATATTAATTTTCGGTCTCTTCTTTTTCACTTTAGGTATACTCAATTTATTAAAAAGCTTACATTATTCAACAAATGATTACTTTCTCTATGCCATTATCAGCTTTTTTTCGGGGTTATTTCTACTCTTTCTTATCGGAAGAATAAGTTACTTTTTAAATCTTAAATCAATAAAAAAATCGAGAGTTAGAGCCAAACTTAAATAAATTCACCCTTGCAAAAATTACAAAACTTTAATCAAGCACAAATTATTTATTTTCTAAAAGCCTGATAAATGGAAAACTACAGCATAATAATTTTTATTCTCGCGATTGTAATAGGTCTTTCGGCCTTCGCTGATAAATTAAAAATTCCCTACCCTATTCTATTGGTTATCGTTGGAGTCGAAATTGGTTTTATTCCGACCATGGCAGAAATAGAAATTAATCCGGATATTATTTTCTTACTCTTTCTGCCGCCATTATTGTACGATGCCTCTTTTAATATTTCTCCGAAAGATTTTAAAACCAATATTCATACCATAACGACATTAGCCATTTGGCTGGTTTTTCTTACCACCGTTGCCATTGCAGTAACAGCATATTATCTCATTCCAGAAATGACCTGGCCTCTAGCCTTTGTACTGGGATCAATTCTATCTGCTACAGATGCAGTAGCTGCAATCAGTATTACCAAAGGGCTTAAAATATCGCATAAAACCATTACGATACTCGAAGGCGAAAGTCTTATCAACGATGCCTCAGCATTGGTTGCCTACAGATTTGCTGTTGCTGCGGTGTTAGGCAGTGCTTTTATAATCTGGAAAGCCGCTTTAGAATTCGTTATTTTACTTGGAGGCGGATTTCTGGTTGGATTTGTAATGTCAAAAATCCTTGCTTTTATATTAACGCGAGTAAAGAAAAAACCAGAAGTCACGATTAGTTTTATGCTTTTAATGCCGTTTGTAACGTATTTAATTGCAGAACATCTGCATGTTTCTGGTGTAATTGCTGTTGTAATTTTAGGACTGGCCATTTCACGATTCAGCAAAAAGATATTCCCAGAAAGTCTAAAAAACCAATCTAAAGGTCTTTGGGATGTGATTATTTTTTTATTGAATGGATTAATCTTTATCTTAATCGGACTCAATTTCAGATACATTCTAAAAGATATAGACAATGAAATGATTCTGCCTTACATAGGTTATGCGTTTATCATTACAATTGTAGCCCTGCTTATCAGAATGGCAAGGGTCTTTATCCAAAAAATAAATCTTCAGAAAGCCTTTCTGGACAATCGAAGAAAACGAAAAGTGAGCGAACATGCTTTACTTGATTTTAACAACAGTATCATTCTAAGCTGGTCCGGAATGCGCGGTATCGTCTCGCTGGCAATCGCAATCGGACTTCCTAAATTTCTTGAAGACGGAACCCCGTTTCCGCATCGAAATGCTGTAATATTTATTTCAGTCGCAGTTGTACTCTTAACATTAATCGGCCAAGGATTAACGCTTCCTTGGATTGTTAAAAAATTGAATGCAAAAGAAGAAATCAATCAAGAACAAAAAGAGAATAATTAACTACATTCGTTATCCAATTAAAACCTAAAACAACCAATGAACCAAGAATTAGAAAGTAAATTTGATGAATTTGACAAACCAGAAATTATAAGACGAAAATTATTACCGTGGTGGATAAAAGTTTTCTGCTGGATTTTCATGATTTTAAGTGTATTTGCCGTAGGCGCTCTTATAACAAATCTTTTTGTCGAAAATGTAAATCTATCCATTTACGGATTTTATACCAACACTGCTTATTCTGGAATTGGAATTTTTATAATTGCTATAATGATTTTAAAAGGTTTTGCTGCGTATTCGCTTTGGTTTGAAAGACCAAATGCCATTATGATTGCAAAAATAGATGCTATTGTAGGTATTGCAATTTGTATTGCATCTATGTTTATACTTCCGTTTACTACAGCAAACGGACATTTTTCTTTAAGATTGGAGATTATCTTGCTTATCCCCTATTTCATGAAAATTAATAAAATTGAATATGAATGGGATAATCTTGAGACGATTTAAACAAATCAAAGAATCAGGTATCAGAAATAAGCGTAAATTTATTATTAAAGATTCGTCTAACTTAATCTGTTATTAAAAATGATTTCAAAGATTCTTTCAACAACACCAGATTCCGAAATTGTCACTTCCAGGATTTTTAAGTTTCCTCAAGAACTTGTTTTCAAAGCATGGAGCCAGCCAGAACATTTAAAAAATTGGTGGGGGCCAAAAGGCTTTACCAATACTTTTCATCAGTTTGATTTTCGCGAAGGCGGCAAATGGACTTTCACGATGCACGGTCCCGATAAAGGAAACTACGAAAATGATGTCGAATTTATTAAAATTGACGAACCCAGTCTTATCGCGTGGAAACGGCATTCTAAACCTTTATTTCAAATTCTGACCACTTTTGAAGCCATTTCCGAAAACGAAACCAAAGTTGTTTTTAAAATGCTTTTTGAAACTGTTGAAGAATGCCAGAAATTAAAACCCTACGTTGTCGATAAAAACGAAGAGAACTTTGATAAATTGGAAGTGGAACTGGCAAAAATGCAACTTTAATTCACAATAATCTTTGATGTTTAATTCTATTTTTAAATACAAATTATTAATTTTAATTTAAAAAAAAGAAAGTATTTTCATATAAATAAGTTATTTTTACAAAACAAATAGTACTAATTTAACAAATAACTTATGAAAAAAACTACTTTACAGATTCTTTTAATCTTTTTTATTTTCACAAATTTTGTTAACGCGCAAATAACCGCAGGGATGTTTGATGTGCGTGTTAACAATTCATCCATTGAAAATTGTAGTACAATTGCTCTAGGAAACAACAGTTCTGTTAATGTTACTTTTACCCTTAGAGTTACCAAACCATCACCATCAACAGACGTTGGACCTGCAGCGCAATTTAAAATTTTCTTAAAAAAAAATAGCACCGACCCTGCTGTTCAAATCAATGGAATAATTGTTAATAATTCATTTTTTGGAGGAACATCAACATGGGAAGGAACATTTAGTACAACAATTGCAGCATCTAGTATTGATGTTACTGGAAGTAATTTTTATGGAGAATATAGTCATTCTTCTACCAACTCTCCTGCTAAAACCTGCATATATAAATTAACAAAAAATCCATCTCCTACATTCGAAATCAGTCCTAAATCACAGCCTATATATTGCGAACAACGCACCTACAACTTCTCTGTTACAAATGTTTACGGATCTCCAGGAACTTTATCTTATAAATGGTATCTTGGATATGGATGGAGCATTAACGGTTCTTCAGTTCCAGGAAACACTGTAGTAACTACAACTACAAACAGTATAGCTTTAAGCCCTACAGATTTTACAGTTATCCCATCAGAAGTAACAGTAGTTCCTGTATTAAATGGAGTAGATCAACCTTCAAAAACTTGTACAGTTGCAAGAAGCGGTTTTAGTCCAACACTTTTGTCAATTGACGGGGGTCCTGCAATTTGTTATCAAACAGCATCATCGATATACACAATCCCAAATTTACACAATAACCTGACTGTAACTTGGAGTTCCTCAAACAATGCAATTGCAACTGTAACAAATTCTGGAAATCAAGCTGTAATAGTTCCTGTTTCAAAAGGAACTTTTACTCTAACAGCTTTATTAAGAAACCCATGCGGACAAACATTTGCTCTAACAAAAAATGTAGCAATTGTGGGTTCTCCAGTAGCAAACTTTACAGCAGAAAGAGTAGAAAGATATGTCTTTAATTATCGCGGTCAGGATATGTATAATGACTTTTCAACCTACACTTGGCAACTTGTGGCCAGTTCAGGTTATGTAGATTTTTTTAGTGCAAGCGGCGGCCTTGGAATTTTAACAGCTTACCCTCCTTTTTCAGCAACATTTAAACTAACTGCAACAAATTCTTGCGGAAGTGACGAGATCTATTTTACTCAAGCACTAAATAATGAAGATGAAGAAATAAGTAGAGTTGCTGGACCTCTGCAACAAAACATTAATGAAAATGAAATAGAAAATCCAAAATTTGATATATATCCTAATCCTTCAAATAGCATTGTACATATAAAATTGAAGGACACTAATTCAAAAACAAAATTAAACTCTCAAATTTACGCTAGATTATATGACCTAAATGGTACACAAAAACGAGAAATTAAGATTGATAATCAAGATAACTCTTTAAATGTTGAAGGATTAAAAAAAGGAGTATACATTTTAAAAATAAACAATAATGGTAAAGAGGAAAGTAATAAAATTTTAATAAACTAGAATCTTTATAATCAAAAAATATCTTTTTATAATTCTCATAAATGAGGACATTTAGAAACAGTTGCAAATTCTTGCAACTGTTTTTTTTTAAATCTTGTTTTACTATCTAAAATTTAGAAATAATTTAAAATTTACCTACAGAATTATAGTCAAATATGACTTTGAATATTCTACCAAACTGTTTCCTTTTTTATTCGTAATTTCGAATCCTAATTAAATTTACAATTACAAAATGGCATCATTTATAAAAGAAATTTCTTTTCGCTGGTCAGATCTTGACCCTAATTTTCACGTTCGTCACAGTGCTTATTATGATTTTGGTGCACAGCATCGTATCGAAATCCTAGAAGAACTGGGATTGACTCTAAAAGTAATGCAGACACAGGGTTTTGGTCCGGTTTTATTTAGAGAAGAATGTGTTTTTAGAAAAGAATTAAAACTTTCAGACAAAATATTCATTCATACTAAAACTTCAAAAATGAAAGCTGATGCTTCGCGCTGGTCAATCATTCACGAATTTAGAAGAGAAGACGACACCCTTTGCGCAACCATTACCGTAGATGGCGCATGGATGGATACTAAATTAAGAAAACTAGCCTCTCCGACTCCAGAAATTGCAATTCAAGCTTTGAGCATTTTCCCAAAAAGCGATGATTTTGTTGGACTGTAAAAGAACATAAAAATAGTATCACTTATAAAATCCAAAAAGTAGCATTGATTGTTTTTTGGATTTTTTTATTAAAGAAAGACTATAGATCAAAATATTTAATAAAGACAAGAAACATGAAAACAGCTGCAGTAATCCAGACGATACATCTTTTTCCCATTTTAGATAAATTGCTGATAGAACTTTTAAAATCTTTAACTGAGGAAGAGTGGCACGCAGCGACTGTGGCAAAAAAATGGTCTGTTAAAGATATCGCATCTCATTTATTAGACGGAAATTTACGCGGATTATCTATTTCAAGAGATCGTTATTTTGGAGAAAAACCACAAAACATCAATTCTTACAATGATCTGGTTGATTTTTTAAATCAGTTGAATATGAGTTGGACAAATGCAGCAAAAAGACTTAGTCCAAACCTGTTGATTAACCTGCTTGAAACAACCGGAAAAGAATATTATGAACACTTGCAAACTTTAAATCCTAAAGAAAATGCTGTTTTTTCAGTTGCCTGGGCAGGAGAAGAAACTTCATTAAACTGGTTTCACATTGCAAGAGAATATACCGAGAAATTCCTCCATCAGCAGCAAATACGAGATGCTGTAAACAAACAGACTCTTTTTACCCGTGAATTATTCGGTCCTTTTATAGAAACTTTTATTCAGGCTTTACCCTATACTTACAGAAATACAGAAGCACCCGAAAACACTGTTGTAACTTTGATTGTAACTAGTGATATTGGTGGCAGCTGGAGCATTATAAGAGAACAAAACAATTGGAAATTCACAGATTCATTTCAACAAGAACCCGATTCCATTTTAAAAATAGCTCCCCAAGATGCATGGCTTTTATTCTCAAAAGGAATGGCACCTTCTGACGCTTTAGAAAAAGCAGAAATAATAGGAAATAAAGAAATTGGAAAAGTCGCTTTAGAAATTATTGCTGTGATGGCTTAAACCTGTCATCTAATTTTCTGATAATTTTAAGATTTAAAGCTTTGTTTTAAAAATGCTTCGGTTTAACTTTATAAGTCATAAAAAACACTAAGAAATGAAAATTATCAGACTATTATTCCTTTTACTTCCAATAATAAGTATTGCGCAGGAAACGAAAATAAAATCTCTCGATATCAATTTAACGAATTATGAATATCCATTCCCTGTTCAATTCATAGAATTGAGCAATCAGCGTCAGGAGCTTAAAATGGCGTATATGGATATCAAACCGAATAATTATAATAATAAAAACATTGTTCTTCTTCACGGAAAAAATTTTAACGGTGCTTATTGGGAAACCACTATAAAAGCGCTGACCAAAGAAGGTTTTCGTGTAATTGTTCCCGATCAGATTGGCTTTGGAAAATCTACCAAACCAGATAATTTTCAATACACTTTTCAGCAGTTAGCAGCAAATACCAAAAGACTTTTAGATCATTTAGGAATCGAGAAAACAACCGTTTTAGGACATTCTATGGGCGGCATGCTTGCAACGCGTTTTGCATTGCTGTATCCAGAAACGACAGAAAAACTGGTTCTAGAAAACCCAATTGGTTTGGAAGACTGGAAGTTGGTAGTTCCATATAAGCCTGTAGATTGGTGGTACGAATCGGAGTTGAAACAAAATTATGAAGCCATAAAAAAATATCAAATGGCGAATTATTACGATGGAAAATGGAACGCCGATTACCAAAAATGGGCAGAACTTGGCGCCGGCTGGACAACAGCTCCAAATTACGATCGCGTGGCTTGGAACTCGGCTCTTTTGTACGATATGATTTTTACACAACCCGTTTTGTATGAATTTAAAAATATCAAAAGTCCTACCCTTTTATTAATCGGAACCAGAGATAAAACTGCTTTAGGCAAACCACTAGTTAGTGCAGAAGTTCAGAAAACAATGGGAAATTATGCCGAATTAGGAAAAAAAACACAAAAAGCGATTCCGAATTCTAAGTTGGTCGAAATTCCAAATACGGGACATTTACCGCATATCGAATCTTTTGATCAATTTATAAAACCATTAATCGTATTTTTGAAATAATATTTCTTATCGAATCAAATTCACTAATTATTTATCCACACTATTACTAAAGAAATTCGTGAATTTGCGAAAAAAAAATCTAAAATCTACAATCTAAAATTTTAAATTATATGTTTACAATCGAACAAATCAAAGAAGCACATTCTAAAGTAAAAACCGGAGCAGATTTTCCAAATTATATACAAGATTTAATCATTTTAGGCGTAAAAGGATACGACACGTATGTGCACGACGGAAGCGTTGTCTATTATGGATTAAACAATTATACAGCCGAAGCCGAGGAAAAATATCCCGAAATAAAAGTAGCTGATTTTCCTAACAAGGAACTTTTTATCGAATTTCTGGTAAAACACCAGCACGGCGAAACAGATTATATGACCTTCTGCAATCACTGCGCGCAATGCGGTATCGCAAAGTGGCGTGTTGATATTATCGAAATGACCTGCACCTATTTTGATAAAGCAGAGAATGAAATTTTAATAGAAAAAATACCAAGCTGATTTCCTTAAATGAATTTATAAAAAAGTAACTCCGAATACTATTAAATCATAAAAAAGAGTTCCCGTTTTGTTTTAGTTTTCTATTATTTATATGGAATCATATTTAAAATAGAATCTTCTACATTAAAATAATACACAACGAATGTCAACAAAATTTTCACCCATAATTACTGCTGCAGAATTACTCAATAACGCTTCGCAAATTATCTTAATTGATGCCAGAGCGGGTGCAAATGCTTTTGAGAATTATCAAAAAGAACATTTAAAAGGCGCTCGTTTTGTAGATTTGAATCGCGATTTGGCTGCCATTCCCGAAAATCCAGCAAATGGCGGAAGACATCCTTTGCCAGCTCCAGAGCAGTTTGCCAAAACACTTTCTTCACTGGGGATTTCTACAGAAGATTCTATCGTGGTTTATGATGACAAAAACGGTTCAAACTTTGCTGCAAGATTCTGGTGGATGCTGCGTGCTGTGGGGCACGAAAAAATTCAGGTTCTCAATGGCGGTTATCAGGCTGCTGTTCAATTAAATTTCCCTGTAACTACAGGAAATGAAACTTTTGAAAAAACAGAATATCCAACTCAAAACTGGCAATTACCATTGGCAGGTATTGATGAAGTCGAAACAGCTCGTAAAAGTGACCAAAATATTGTGATCGACGTTCGGGATCAAAATAGATTTAAGGGACTCACAGAACCTTTAGATTTAATTGCCGGGCATATTCCAGGAGCGATAAATGTTCCTTTAACAGAAAATCTCGATCAAAACGGATTTTTTAAACCTTCTGAAGTTTTAGCTGAAAAATACCATTCGATAATTGGAGATAAAAAAGCAGAAAATATAATCGTACACTGCGGTTCTGGCGTTACAGCCTGCCATACACTTCTAGCAATGGATTACGCCGGACTTCCGATTCCAAAATTATACCCAGGTTCATGGAGCGAATGGTCAAGAAATGACCGCGAAATGGCGACACAAAACGTAAGATAACCTTATAATAATTATGGGTTATAATACAAAAGAAAAATTAACACACCAAGACAACTATCGGTATCAATTTAAAATAAGTGAAATGCCTAATTTAAAGCAGCAAAAAGCCCATGTCCCGATGTCTTAAAAATAATCTACAACTTACCATAAATACTATAAAAATACAATAATGCAGCATTGGGATATACTCTTATCAAATCAAGTAAATAAAAAAGCTTTCATTGATATTCTACTAAACGGAGAAGCCAAAGGCGAATTGGCAGTTTTTAATGAGCAGAAAGGAATTCTTTTCTCTGATATCGCGATTGAGAAATTTATAGAAAAAGAGTTTCAGTACGACAGCGTAGAAGCTTCTCCAGACACACACAGACAATTAAGAACTTTTTCGTCTGGCGAAAGAAAAAAAGAGTTTTTAAAATACTGCATCAATCAGAAACCAGATTTTATCATATTCGACAATCCTTTTGATCATTTAGACCAAGCATCAAGAGTTATTTTAGCCGAATCTCTAAAAGATTTAACCGAAGATATTGCGATTATTCAATTGGTTAATCGAATAACAGACGTCTTGAGTTTTGTTCCGAACAAAGCGCAGATCAAAGACAATACATTTGAACTGCATCCAATTTCAAAAACCGAAAGCCATTTTAAAACTTTAAATACAGCATCAATTCCCAAAGCTCCAGAACCACATTCCTTTCACGAAAGTGAATTAATTAAATTAGAAAATGTTTCTGTAAGTTATGAAGAGCGCAAAATACTTGATAAAATATCCTGGACTATCAAACAAGGCGAATTCTGGCAGTTAATCGGTCCGAATGGATCTGGGAAAAGCACTATTTTATCCCTAATAACAGGTGATAACCCGAAAGGTTTCGGACAAAATTTATTTTTGTTTGGAAGAAAAAAAGGAACCGGTGAAAGTGTCTGGGACATCAAAAAACAAATCGGAATCTTCGCCACTTCTATGACCGATCTATTTCAAAAAAGCCATACACTAGAACAAATGATCTTGTCGGGTTTCTTTGATTCAATCGGATTGTATACGGAGCCTACAACACATCAAAAACAAGTGGTAACGCAATGGCTGGAAGTAATTGAGATGAGTCATTTGCGCAAAAAACGCTTTATAGATCTTTCTATCGGCCAGCAGAGAGTTGCTTTAATTGTACGCGCCGTTTTAAAACATCCGCCGTTATTAATCTTAGACGAACCTGTAGAAGGCCTAGACGACGAAAATGTAGATTTGGTAATTCAGCTTATCAATACAATCAAGCAAGAAACCAACGTAAGTATTATTTACGTTTCGCACCGAATTGAAGAAGGCCTTGCTCCTACTTCTGTTTTTGAACTTTTAACAGCAGAGACTGGCTCAATTGGCAAAATCAAATACCATTCTGAATTGAATTAGAAAATATTCACCATTAAGAATTAAAAAAATAAGCCTCAAATCCCTGTCAGCAGAAAACAGCATCATTTAACAGCACCATTGAATTAAAATGAAAATAAATTATATTCTCGGACTTTTGATTGGATTAACATTCCTATCATGTTCTCCAACTATTACTACATCTAAAAAGCAATATCAAATTACAGAAAAATCAAAATTAAAAACCGCATGGAAATTTAACACCAAAGAATGGACATTAGAAAACCAAACTTTTAACGGAAATGGCTCACCAGAACATTGGGCCGCTATAACTTCAAAAAAAGATTTACCTGAAAACTATGAGATCACATTTGAAATCAATTTAATAAGCGGCAATTTATTTGAAGTTATGCTGAATTTTGAAAATCAAAATTACATTAGAACTTACTTGTACAATATCGACCAAAACATTGTAATTGGTAAAGGAAATTATGATAAAAACAGCGACGAATATGGCAAACGAGGCGGTCCTACTATTTTAAAAAAGCCTTTTGATTTCTCTTCGAATGTCTGGCACCGTGTAAAAATTAAAATGCAGAACAAGCAATTACAGTTTATTGTAGACGACAGCACAAGTTTAGATTGTTCTCTGGAAAAATACAGTCTCAGCCAAAAAGGAAAAATCGGATTTTTAACTAACGGAAAAGTACAATTCAAGAATTTAATTATAAAAACACTATAAAGTTTTTTATTTAACCATTAAGAGATTAAGAAAATTAAGCTCAAACTAACTTAATCTCTTAATGGTAAAAAAGCAAATTAAGCATAAAACTTAATGCCTCAAAATCTTTTAATGGTTAGAAAAAATTATCTAATTTTCTAATTGACAAATTATCTAATTACTCTTCCTCATCCGTGTTATGCGATTTCACATAATTACGCCATTTCTCGATACATTCCTTAAAATCATCTGGTAATTCTGTATTAAAACGCATTAATTCTCCCGTATTTGGATGAACAAATCCAAGCGTTTTTGCATGCAGCGCCTGACGAGGCAGCGCTTTAAAACAATTCTCGATAAACTGTTTGTATTTTGTAAAAGTCGTTCCTTTTAAAATCAAATGACCGCCATAACGTTCATCATTAAACAACGGATGTCCGATATGTTTCATATGCGCACGAATCTGGTGCGTCCTACCCGTTTCTAGTTTACAAGAAATTAAAGTAACATAACCAAAACGCTCCAAAACCTTATAATGCGTAATAGCAGGTTTACCAATTTCCGGATCAGCAAAAACCGCCATCTGCATACGATCTTTTAAATGTCTTGCCAGATTTCCTTCAATTGTACCGCTTTCTTCTGTCACATTTCCCCAAACAAGGGCAATATATTCGCGCTCTGTAGTTTTAGCTTCAAATTGTTTAGCCAGATGCGTCATTGCCGCTTCAGTTTTAGCCACAACCAGAAGTCCAGAAGTATCTTTATCAATTCGGTGTACCAAACCAGGACGTTCGCTGCTGTTCATTGGCAGATTATCAAAATGATGTGCCAAAGCATTTACCAAAGTTCCGGTGTAATTTCCGTGACCTGGATGCACTACCATACCCGGCTCTTTGTTAATCAATAAAAGAGCATCATCTTCATAAACAATATTCAACGGAATATCTTCAGGAAGAATATGATTTTCATATGGAGGATGCGATAACATAACCGTGATCACATCAAAAGGTTTAACCTTGTAATTTGATTTTACCGGAATCTCATTTACAAAAATGTTTCCGTCATTTGCCGCGTTCTGAATTTTATTTCTCGTGGCATTCTGAATCAAATTCATTAAATATTTGTCAATACGCAAAAACGCTTGACCTTTAGGGACTTCAAATCTAAAATGCTCGAATAACTCGTCTTCCAGATCTAAATTTTCTTCAATATTATTGTTCATCTTGTGGGGTTTCTACAGGCACTGCAGTACTGTCTGCCTGACTATCATCTACATAACTTGCTTTTCCGTCTCCTAAAACTAGATCAATTTTAGATGCTTTTAGCACTCGGTCTCCTACTTTCAAGTTTCTGCCTTTCAAACGCATTTCTAGAACCATATCTTTTCCAAGATTCGGAATATAAGTAATCGTTCCCGGCTCAAGTCCTAAAGCTTTTAAAGTAGGAACCGCTTCACGATACGTTTTCTCGATCAAATCAGGAATTTTTACAGACGAAAAACCAGAAGCATTAATTTTAATGTAAATTTTTCTACCCACTTTTACCTTAGTTCCAGGAAGCGGATCTTGCTCAACCACACTAAATTTAGGAAATTCACTTCTATAATCTACACTATCCAAAAGCACATAATCTAAATCCAGATCATCCAGTTTTGCTTCTACCTGTTCTTCAGTTAATTTAGACAAATTCGGAACTTCAATTTCATGTCCGTGATCAGTTGTAAAAGTCAACCAATGCATAAATAAATAACCAATAACAGCTATAATAGCTGCCGAAGCAAGCAACTGTAAGAAAAAAACTCGGCTTGTTAAATACTGACGTAAACTCATAAATTTATTTTTAGTAGCGACAAAGATAAAGTATTTCGTTTCAAAAAAAATGATAATTTTGTTTTAAACATGAATGCTTTCCAATTGTCATCCTGAGCAAAGTTTACACAAGGTTTGAAATTGGAAATTGGAATTCATTATTTCAATTTTCAGGAGCTAATTCCTGCTGTCCGCTGTATCTTTTGCTTTTTAAAGAAAAAAGCAAAAGGATGCCGCTCCCATCAGGGCTAGGCCGCTTGGTTTTATAAGAACGTTCTTTAATAAAAAATAGTACAATTTGTCTACATGATTTAAGTCAAAGCAGCAACGTAATATTTATCATTTCGACGAAAGAGAAATCCTTTTAATCTGTGCAATCAGCGGCAAAAAAACTTGAAACCTGAAACAAACAAAATAATAAAAAAACTAAACATATAAAAATGAAAAACATTGCCATCATCATGGGCGGTTATTCCAGCGAGTACAAAATCTCATTAATCAGCGGAAACGTCGTTTACCAATATCTGGACAAAACAAAATTTAACGGATTTAGAATTCATATTTTTAAAGAAAAATGGGTTTATGTAGACGAAAATGATGCCGAATTCCCAATCGACAGAAATGATTTTTCAGTTACTGTAAACGGACAAAAAATTACTTTTGACTGCGTTTTCAATGCCATTCACGGAACTCCGGGAGAAGACGGCTTAATGCAGGCTTATTTTGAATTAATCGGATTACCGCAATCTTCCTGCGATTATTACCAATCGGCTCTTACATTCAACAAAAGAGATTTATTGTCGGTTTTAAAACCATACGGAATCAAAACGGCTATTTCTTATTATTTGAATAAAGGTGATGTTATCAATACCGAAGAAATCGTTAAAAAAGTGGGACTGCCATGTTTTGTAAAACCAAACAAAGCAGGTTCTAGTTTCGGAATTTCAAAAGTAAAAACCGAAGCCGAACTTCCAATCGCAATTGAAGTAGCTTACAAAGAAGACAACGAAATCATTATTGAAAGTTTCTTAGACGGAACGGAAGTTTCTGTCGGCGTAATTAATTACAAAGGCGATATTATCGTGCTTCCAATAACAGAGATAGTTTCAGACAATGATTTCTTTGATTATGAAGCCAAATACGAAGGAAAATCACAAGAAATTACACCTGCCAGAATATCAGACGAACTGACTCAAAAAGTAGGAGAAACGGCAAAACGTGCTTACGAGGTTTTAAAAATGAAAGGTTTCTCGAGAAGCGAATTTATTATCGTAGACAACGAACCATACATGCTCGAAATGAACACCATTCCGGGATTAACCACAGAAAGTTTGATTCCGCAGCAAGCAAAAGCAGCCGGAATTTCGCTTGAAGATTTATTTACAAATGCAATTGAGCTGGCTTTACAATAGCCGTTAACATACTAAGGTGCTAAGATCCTAAGATTTTAGCACCTTTTTTCAATTTGCATTAGAATCCCTCCGCTAAAAAAGTTTTCATAATTAACAGATAATATTCCTTTCCAACATAGGAATTAAGATAGATTTCGAACAGCAAAACTTAGTACCTTAGTTACTTAGAACCCTAGCAACTTAAAAAATGAAACAAATATTCGAGTGGGAAAGACTTCTATTTAACAATCTGCCTGAGAGCTTTGTTCTTGAAGTAATATTTCGTTCAACCGTCATGTTTATCATATTACTGTTGACATTAAAACTGGCAGGAAAACGCGGAGTAAAACAATTATCAATTTTCGAAACCGTAATCATCATCGCATTAGGCTCTGCAGCCGGCGATCCAATGTTTTATGAAGATGTCGGAATTGTTCCGGCAGCAATCGTTTTTACGGTAATCATTATTTTATACCGATCGGTAACCTGGCTGACAGGAAAAAGCAAAAGATTTGAAGAATTTATCGAAGGTAAAACGGAATGCTTAATCAACGATGGAAAATTTTCGGTTTCGACTTTCAAAAAAGAGAGTTTGGCACAAGATGAATTTTTTGCAGAATTAAGAATAAGATCTATTGAGCATTTAGGTCAGGTTAAACATGCTTTTATAGAAACCAGCGGTGAAATCAGTGTCTATTTTTATGAAGACGAAAAAGTAGGATACGGCCTCCCTATCCTGCCTTCTTTATTCTATGCCAAAAATAAATTCATTCCAAAAGACGGGATTTATTCCTGCACTTTCTGCGGCCATACCCAAGAACAAAAAGCGGGAACAGCAACGTGCAAAGTCTGTAGAAAAGAAGAATGGGTAGAATCTATTAATACGAAGAGAATTACTTAGATTTGAAATTATAAATTATGAGTTATAAATTATGAATTCGACAGCGATAGAAAACTCATAATTCAAAAACTTTGCGCCTTTGTGCCTTTGTGGCTCTGAACATTTAAAAAAAACTTATAACCCAAAAAAAGCCTTTGCGCCTTTGCGCCTTTGCAGCTTTGAACCCAAAAAAAAACAAAAAAATGCGAAAAGCCATATTTCCAGGATCATTTGATCCAATTACATTAGGACACGAAGATATTATCAAAAGAGGAATTCCTTTATTTGATGAAATTATAATTGCAATTGGTGTTAATGCCGAGAAAAAATACATGTTTTCGCTAGAAGAAAGAAAACGTTTTATCGAAGAAACCTTCAAAGACGAACCAAAAGTTTCTGTAATCACTTATGAAGGACTGACAATTGATTTAGCAAAAAGACTAAAAGCTAATTTCATTTTAAGAGGTTTAAGAAATCCTGCCGATTTTGAGTTCGAAAAAGCGATTGCACACACTAACAGAAAACTTTCTAAAATAGAAACTGTATTCTTATTGACTGCAGCAAGTACCTCATTTATTAGTTCAAGCATTGTACGCGATGTATTGCGCCATGGAGGCGAATACGAAATGCTGGTTCCGGACGCGGTACGAGTAAAAAAGTGAGAAATTGAGTTTTAGAGATCTTGTGAAAACAATAATTTCTAATCTAGCCCCGATAGAAGCGGTATCTCCAGATTGACAAAACGAGGCTTTCAGCCGTAGTTTTGGTAATCTGGAATACAAGCGGATAGCGGGACAAAAGGTCTTGAAAAACGGAGATATGTGCTTCAAAAAACAGTACAAAATTCTATTGTTTTAAAGAGTTTACAATCTTTACCATAAACTTGCCCGCGAAATAAATTATAAGTAATTTCGCATTTTCAAAATAACCCATAAATAATGAGCATCGAAAGAGAATTAAGCAAACGAAGCGAATCTAAATGTGAGCTTTGCGGCGCTGAAGAAAATTTAAAAGTTTATCAAGTCCTGCCTACAAAAAAAGGCGGTATTGATGAAGCTATATTAGCCTGTAATACGTGTATTGACCAAATTGAGAATCCAGAAAAAGTAGATTTAAATCACTGGAGATGTCTTAACGATAGCATGTGGAACGAAAATGTTCCTGTGCAGGTTGTTGCATGGAGAATGTTAAGTCGTATGCGTGCTGCTGGCTGGCCGCAAGAATTGCTGGATATGATGTATTTGGACGAAGATACTTTGGCGTGGGCACAAGCAACCGGAGAAGGTGATGATGATGAAAATAAGTTGGTTCACAGAGACAGTAACGGCGTTGTTTTACAACACGGTGATTCTGTTGTTTTAATCAAAGATTTGAAAGTAAAAGGATCTAGTATGGTAGCAAAACAAGGAACTGCTGTTAGAAACATCCGTTTAGATCATGAGAACGCCGAATATATTGAAGGAAAAGTAGACGGACAACAGATTGTGATTATTACGCAGTATGTGAAGAAGATATAAGGTTCTGAGCTGCTAAGGTTCTAAGTTTTTTACTTTGAATTCTAAATAGTTTAACCGCAAAGAGCACAAAGATTTAAGCTAAGTCCACAAAGTTTTTTAGATAAAGCTTTGCGGACTTTATTTTTAATTCTTAAAACTGTTTAACCGCAAAGAGCGCTAAGATTTACGCGAAGTCCGCAAAGTTTTTTAGACAAAGCTTTGCGGACTTTATTTTTAATTTCTAAAACTGTTTAACCGCAAAGAGCGCTAAGATTTACGCAAAGTCCGCGAAGTTTTTAGACAAAGCTTTGCGGACTTTATTTTTAATTTCTTAAAACTGTTTAACCGCAAAGAGCGCTAAGATTTACGCTAAGTCCGCAAAGTTTTTTAGACAAAGCTTTGCGGACTTTGCGCTTTTATTAAAACCTTACAAAGTAAAAACTTAGCGTGCTTTGCGTTTAAACTAAAGACAAAGTTTAAAGTTTCTAAAACACGAAAAACCTCAAAAACTTAAAACAAAAAAAAGGCTGTTCAAAATCTGAACAGCCTTTTTAAATTTATATTTTCCGTAAAATTATTTCTGGAATAATTTATTGATTTGATCTTTTACGAATGGCTCAGAAACGTTGTTTGTTGCAGCATCTCTTTCTTTACCAGAAACCATAAACTGAACTGTAGCTTTGTCTGGAACAACATTTCCAGTGTAGTGCAACCAAATGTAGTTGTTAGGTAACTCTAATTTGATATCGTACAACGGAGAAGCTGTAAATCCGCCCATAATAATGCTGTACAAAGAGTTATAAGCATTATCGATGTTCTTGAACGAAAATTTTCTCAAAGTCGAATCATCATCACTTTGAATAATTGTGTAATACACTGTGTATTCGTCTCCAATTTTCTGAATGTAATTGTTATTTACTTTTCCTAATTTTTCAACAGGAACAGTTTCTAGAACCTTAACCTGTGCAAACGAAACAAAACTAAAAAACAATGCAGCAAGAGTAATAATCTTTTTCATATGGTATTTGGGGTTTACAATTTTACGATCACAAAAAAACACAGAAATATTGAAAAAACAGCTATCAATTGATTATTTTTTTAACATAAATTTGTTAAACTTAGTTATCCAATTCCAAATAATTGAAATTCAGACAAATAACCAAAAAATCAAGTTTAAAATTTGTCTTACAAGTTCTAATATCTCTCTTTTTTATTGTCTTCTTCCTTTTTGATTACGTTACGGGCGATCTCGATTTTGAACTTCTTGCCTTTCATTTTTTCGTCTTTAATGTTTTTTAGCAGTTCTTTTACCTTATTGTGTTTTACAGCCGCAAACGAAACAAAATCTTTTACTTCAATTAGCCCCAAATCTTCTTTTTCTAATTTTCCTTTTTGAGAAAAGAAGCCCACGATATCAAATTTATTAAGCTTGGTTTTCTTTCCGCCGCTAATGTAAATAGTTTGAAATTGCGGCGGTTTTGGTAACGAAACGATTCCGTCAACATTCAAAACTTCCATTTCATAATCAATATAATCCAATTCTTTTTCACTTTCGTGAATGATAATATAGGCCGTTCCTGTTGCCTGCATACGTGCTGTACGACCATTACGATGCGTAAACTCGTCTTCTTTTAACGGCAGATGATAATGGATAACGTGTTTCATTTCCGGAATATCAAGTCCACGCGCAGCCAGATCGGTTGTGACCAAATAACTCACACTTCCGTTTCTAAACTGAATCAAGGCACGCTCCCGCTCTTCCTGATCCATTCCGCCGTGGTAATAAACCGAATAAATCCCTTTTTCGTTTAAAGTATCACTGATTCTCTCTGCTGCATCACGATGGTTACAGAAAATAATCGCCGATTCTGATTTTAAGGAACAAATAAGATTAAACAAACTTCCTAATTTATCTTTTGATGGAGAAACCACCATTTTCATCGAAAGATTTGTTTTTTCGTCTTCTTCTGGAATAAAATCTAAAACAGTCGGATTGATAACTCTTGTGTATTTCGGAATTTCAATATCTGAAGTTGCCGAAACCAAAACTCTTTTGTTTACTTTTTGTAATCGACCGATAATAAAAGACATCTGCTCATGAAAACCCAATTGCAGCGATTTGTCAAACTCGTCTAAAACCAGCGTCTGAATCTTATCTGTTCTAAAAGTTTCTCTGTCAATATGATCTGCAATTCTTCCTGGCGTTCCAATCAAAACCGCTGGCGGATTGCTTAGATTTTTAATTTCGGTATCTATAGAATGCCCGCCATAACAGATATTTACTTTATACTGCGTTCCCATTTTTTTCCAAACCTGCTCGATCTGCAGTCCTAGTTCACGTGAAGGAACCAAAATTAAACATTGTACAGAAAGGATTTCTGGCTGTAATAATTCTAATATTGGAAGCAAAAATGCCAATGTTTTTCCTGAACCGGTAGGAGAAAGCAGCAAAACATTGCTGTCGTTCAAAATAGCATCTTGTGCCATTTCCTGCATTTCGTTTAGACTCTCAATGCCTAAATTCGAAAGTATATTGTTAGAATGGTGTTTTTTATTCATTTTGCAAAAGTATACAATTTGTTTCAGGTTTTTGTTTGTTTCAGGTTTCAAGTTGAAATGAGAATAGAGCAACTTTGTCATTTTAAAGCAGGGAGCGCAAAGTTATTTTTAATATAGATTATTTTGACAAACACAAAGTTCGGAAAGCTTCGTGAACTCTATGTTTAATAAAACCTTTTAAAAAGCTTTGCGAACTTTGCGTAAACTTTTGCGCTCTTTGCGGTAAAAACACAGAAAGTATATCAACCTGAAACTTGAAACCTGAAACAAATAAAACAATAAAACTTTATATTTGACCTTTCTATTAAACCAAAAACCATGAAATTTTTCACATTCATCATTTTACTTTTCACCACCACAATTTTCGCTCAGGACAACAAAAAATACGATACGTTTTTCGAAAAAGGGAACGGAAATCAAGCGGCAGATTATTACGAAGCCATTCGCTATTTTAAGCTTTTGGCAAATGATTTCAAGACGATTCAGATCAAAGAAATGGGATTAACAGATTCTGGCGAACCTTTACATATGGTTACCTATAATCCTGATGGGGAATTTAATTTTGATAAAATTCAGAAAACCAAAGCGGTTCTTTTTGTCAATAACGGGATCCACGCCGGAGAACCTGACGGAATAGACGCCTCGATGCAGTTTTACAGAGATTTGGCAACAGGAAAAATGAAAGCACCCAAAAACACCGTTTTGGTTTGCATTCCGGTTTATAATATTGGAGGCGCGTTGAACAGAAATTCGACAACACGCGCCAATCAGGATGGACCAGAAGTTTACGGCTTTCGAGGAAATGCCAGAAACTACGATTTGAACCGTGACTTAATAAAATCAGATACCCGAAATACCAAAAGTTTTGTAGAAATTTTTCAAAAAATAAATGCCGACGTTTTTATTGATAATCACGTAAGCAACGGCTCCGATTATCAATACAAACTTACCTACATTATGACGCAGCATAATAAACTAGGAACAGTTTTGGGTAATTACATGAACGATGTTATGATGCCCGCTTTGGTAAAAGATCTGCAAAACAAAAAAATCGAAACAACGCCTTATGTAGATTCTTTTAAAGACACGCCAGACAAAGGTTTCGGACAATTTGTAGACAGTCCGCGATATACTACGGGTTATACTTCTTTGTTTAATACAATTGGTTTTGTGGTCGAAACACACATGCTGAAAAAATATGCAGAAAGGGTAAAGGTTACGTACGAATACATGAAATCGACTTTGGATTTTACCGATGCCAATTATCTAAAAATAAAAGAGCTTCGCCTAAAAAATCTGGAACAATATCAGCCAAAGAAAAAATATACTTTGCAATGGGAAATGGACAGCACAAAAGCCGCCAAATTTACCTTTCTAGGTTACGAAGCGGGTTACAAAAAAAGCGACGCTACAACAGGCAACCGCTTGTATTATGACCGCAGTAAACCGTACAAAAAAGAAGTTCCGTATATTAAAGAATTCAAATCGCAGAAAGAAGTTGTTATTCCGTCCGCTTATATCATTCCGCGTGGTTATTGGAATATTATTGATCTTTTAAAGAATAACAATATCTCATTTAGACAATTTAAAAACGATACAATTATAGAAGTTGAAAGCTATAAAATTGCCGATTTTAAAACCGTTTCCTCTGCTTACGAAGGACATTATCTGCATCGAAACACCACGATAACTTCTAAGATAGTTAAAACCGCTTTCGCGAAAGGAGATTATTATGTTCCAACCACTCAAAAGGGCGTAAAATATCTGCTGGAAGCTTTTGAACCAGAAGGTGTTGATTCCTTCTTTAATTGGAATTTCTTCGATCCTATTTTACAGCAAAAAGAACATTATTCGGATTATGTTTTTGAAGATTCTGCTGCAAAAATCCTTAAAGAAAATCCAACTCTAAAAGCTGAGTTTGAAACCAAAAAACAAAATGACCGCGAGTTTGCAAAAAACGCCGAAGCACAATTAAACTGGATTTATAAGAATTCTATCCATTATGAAAAGGCACATATGCAATATCCTGTTTATCGAGTTTTGTAGATTTTTTTAACCACAAAGAGCGCTAAGTTTTTTTTGCTTTTGATTGAGTTGAAAAAACGTTAAGATCGCAAAGCTTTACGCGTAGAACTTTGTCAAAATTTTAAACTTTGACAAAGTTGAACAAGATTTTAAACATTCTAATAATCAACAAATTATGTCATACAAACTTTTTCTAGACGATTTACGAGACGTTCCAATGGTTTATAAAAACCTGAATGACGAAGATTTTGTTATTGTTCGAAATTTTCACGATTTCAAAAAAGTAATTCTAGAAAAAGGTCTTCCGGAATTAATAAGTTTTGACAATGATTTGGGTTTGGATGAAAACGGACAAATCGCCGAAGACGGTTATGCATGCGCCAAATGGCTGGTTTACGATTCTGGGATAGATTTAAGAGATTTAAAATTCAATGTTCATTCTGCAAATCCTGTTGCGAGCAAGCAGATTCAGGGTTTACTTGATAATTATATTAAACATTTGAAAGGTTAAAAATCAAATTAAGATGATTAAAAATAGTATCAGGCGAGAAGTGTAACAGAAGAGTAAATATTCCGTAGGAATATCTCATCGGTAGCATAAAATTAATATCGTTTGCATTGTGTCCTGTAAGGACATCTGTTTACGGACATAATTACTCCGTTAATCAAACGTTCCTATGGAACGTATAAATCGTAATTTATTTTTTTTTTCTACCAATGAGACATTCCTACGGAATGAATTAAATAATAGCTTTGTCAATAGTGTGGATTTGCAATCCGCGCCCGCAAAGATTAGTTGAAACTATAATCAAATTAAGATGATTCAAAATAGTCTCGAGCGAGAAGTTTGCAATATGAAGAGTAAATATTCCGTAGGAATATCTCATCGGTAGCATAAAATTAATATCGTTTGCATTGTGTCCTGTAAGGACACCTGTTTACGGACATAATTACTCCGTTAATCAAACGTTCCTATGGAACGTATAAATCGTAATTTATTTTTTTTCTACCAATGAGACATTCCTACGGAATGAATTAAATAATAGCTTTGTCAATAGTGTGGATTTGCAATCCGCATCCGCACAGATTGGTTGAAACTCTAATCAAATAAGATAATTCAAAATAGTCTTGAGTGAGAAGTTTGTAACAGCAGAGTAAATATTCCGTAGGAATATCTCATCGTTTGCATTGTGTCCTGTAAGGACACCTGCTCTCACGAAATAACATATCTGATAATCACTCAAACGTTCCTATGGAACGTATAAACCGTAATTTATTTTTTTTCTACCAATGAGACATTCCTACGGAATGAATTTAACAATAGCTTTGTCCATAGTGTGGATTTGCAATCCGCATCCGCAAAGATTAGTTGAAACTCTAATCAAATATAAGATGATTCAAAATAGTAACGAGAGAGAAGTGTGTAACACAAGAGTAAATATTCCGTAGGAATATCTCATCGGTAGCATAAAATTAATATCGTTTTGTATTGTGTCCTGTAAGGACACCTGTTCCCTGCTAACGCGAGCGTCCCGCTCGTGCAAGCAAATAAGGCACGAGCGGGACGCTCGCGCCAGCGATAACGATAAATCAATAAAAAGCCCCAATAAAACAAATCGTTTTATTGGGGCTTTTATTTAATTTTATAAAGACTATTTATCCTTCAATATCTTTTCTAAAAACTCCACTTTTTCTTTTTCTGCCTGAACCAAACGTTCGTAAAGTTTTTTATTTTCTTCGTAAGCTTCGACTAATTTGTCGAGTGGATTAAAATTACAGGTATTATTGGTTCCGAAATTAGTCCCATGACTTCCACTATTATCGTAGAAATTATTAAAAAAGTTTATCGCAGCTTCGTCCGAAAAATTCTTTAAAGCTTCAAGACTTACTCCCAACGCTTTTGCAATTGGCGCAAGCTTTTCATCATCAATCGTTTCACTATTTTCTAATGCAGAAATGGTCTGCTGGCTTGTGCCCAAAGCTTGTGCTAAAGCTTCTTGTTTCATGTCTCTAAGTTCACGAATGCGGCTTATTTTTCGCCCGATATGGTTTGATCTTGTTAGTGTGCTCATAATTCAAAGATAATGGTAAGTGTAATAAAAAGCAATAGGTAAAAAACGCATTGTGCAAGGTACGATACAATCAAAATAATTTGTTTTATGCGGCGTTTGCTGTTTTCGAATTGCTCAACAAAAGTACGATTTTTGAGACATAAAGTAATTATTTTTTTGATTATGGAATTACTTTGCAGGGCTTCTCCCGAAGCTACGGGACGCTCAGCCTGACAAACGTAAAACAACAATATTTAATTTATTAAAATTGACATTGACATTGATATTGACATTTTAATTGACATTGATATTGAAATTGATATTGAAATTCACACTGACATTGACATTGACATTGATATTAACATTGACATTAATACTGGAATTTTAATTTTGAATTTTGATCAGAAATAATTTATATTTGAAATATCACTGACCCAAATTCAAAAACCTCAAATGATGCCAAAACAACTGCTTTCTTTTGTTTTTATTTTGATTTTTATTGCCTTTAAAAATGATACTAAAGAAAATAAGGAAACAACAACAGCTGCAATAGCCGAAAAAAATCTGGCTTTTCAGCCAATAACTCTTCAAGCAATAAAAAGCGAAATAGAAAAACCAAACAGATTTAATTAATAATGAAAAGAGTTTTTACCTATTTTTCCGTTTTATTTTCAATTTACAGCTTTTCGCAAACCAATGAAAATATTCCAACCAATAAAGAAATGGTCCAATTTCTGGAAAGCATAGACGTTTCTGGAAAAGAAATTAAAAAAATTGATCGTAAAATTATTTTATGGACCGATTATGATATTTATGGAGAACAGAATCTTAAAGTAGAAATAGGTTCGTTTATAAGCGGTATTTTAAGATATAAAACGCTGCAAAATTACTTTAAACCAGAAGATTTAAAATTTATTGAAAAACAATTTTTAAGTCAAAAAGATTCGGTCTGGCAGAAAAACGATTTTAAAAAACTCAACATAACAGGTCCAGCAGAAGAAAAGAAAATCGTTGAACACAGTAAAAAAGCCCAAAGAATGGGTTCCTACTATTCGTATTCTTTTTCGATGCCGCTTTTTTCGCTTGACAAAAAATATGCTCTTGTTACACAGCAGTTTTTCTGTGGCTTCATGTGTTCTGATCAATGTATTTACGTTTACGAACGCGATAGTCAATCCAATAATTGGAAAGCAATTTTCAGCTGGAATTGCTTTTCAACATAGTGGATTAAATTCAAAAAAATAAATTCCAAATTCCAACTTAAATTTCAAGTTCCAAATAAAAAATTCCAAATTCCAACTTTGTAAGCTTGATTTTAAAGTTGGAATTTGGAATTTTTATTGGAATCTGATTTTCCTAATATTGAATTTTCTTTTCTTCAAAAAGCAGCTTTATATTCTCATAAGAATTTGTCAGTGCTTCTTTGATTTGTTCTGGGTTTAGCCAAGCCACTTTTTCGATTCCTTCCTCTATTTGCCCGTGCGGTGTTCCTTCAAAATCAGAGAACATTTCGAACCAATGCGTGATTTTGAGTTTGTATTTTCCGTTGCGTTTAAAAATATGGTAGGTTTTTTCGAGTTTGTTACCTATCCTAAGCTGCCCGACACCTGTCTCCTCTTCCACTTCGCGCATAGCGGTGTCTTCAATTTCTTCACCTTTCTCTATACCGCCTTTAGGAAGATCCCATTTGCCGTTTCTAAAAATAAACAAAACTTCGCCATTCTTATTATACACTAAGCCTCCACCCGCTTTGTTTACAGGAATTTTGGCTTTTAGGGTCTTCATCATTTCACTTTCGTCAGGATGATATAGAATGGCTTTTTGAATTTTATTCTGAAACATTTTTATAATAAGATGCTCTATATCAATACTTTCTAACAAGAACAATTGAAAATCTGTTTCTTTCGAGATTTCATTTGTCAAAAAAAGTGGTTTGTCGTTTACAAAAACTTTATACATTTGTACTATGATTTTTAATAAAGATACTGCCGAAAAAACAGCCGAATTGCTTTTGCAAATAAATGCAATTAAATTGAATCCCGAAAATCCTTTTACATGGGCTTCTGGTTGGAAATCTCCTATTTATTGTGATAATAGGTTAATTCTTTCATTTCCGAGCATCAGAAATTATGTTCGTGATGAATTTGCTAAAAATATCGAAAAACAATTTGGAAAGCCTGATGTTATTGCCGGTGTTGCTACTGGAGCAATTGGAGTAGGAATTTTGGTTGCCGAAAGTTTGGGTCTTCCATTCGTATACGTGCGTCCGGAGCCAAAAAAACACGGAAGACAAAACCAAGTGGAAGGTTTTTTACAAAAAGGACAAAATGTTGTGGTTGTAGAAGATTTGATCAGTACTGGAAACAGCAGCTTAATGGCTGTTGAAGCACTTCGTAATGAAGGTGCTAATATAAAAGGTATGGCTGCTATTTTTACTTATGGTTTTGGTGTTGCTGAGGAAAATTTTAAAAATGCAAATATTAATTTATTTACTTTAAGCAACTACGAAAATTTATTAGACTTAGCCGTTCAAAAACAATACATCACAGAAGACCAGCAGTCTACCCTTCTTGAATGGAACGAAAGTCCGTCAACCTGGGGGCAGGAATAATTTTAGATTTTAGATTTTTAAAAATCGCTGCGCTCTTTTTGGAATTTGGTTCCGAAGCATCGAGATAAAAATTTGTAATTTTATTAAAGTTTTAGCTTTTTGAACCTTGTATATTAAAAAAATTTAGCGCATTTTGCAGTAAAAATAAAAAAATAAAAAAAATATGAACTTAGAAAGTCCAAAAGTTACTGTTCAGAAATCAGCACAGGATTTATTTGATCAACTGACTGATGTAAAGAATTTTGAAAAATTAATGCCGGATAATATCGCTAAATTTGAAGTGACTGGCGAAGACTCTTTTATTTTTGGATTGAAAGGCATGCCGGAAATCAAATTAAAAATGAAAGATAAAGTGGCTCCAAACAAAATTGTTTTAGGCGCTGCAAGTGATAAACTGCCTTTTACACTAGTTTCAAACATTGACAGTATCTCTGATTCTGAAAGTGCTGTTCAATTAGTTTTTGATGGTGAATTTAATGCCATGATGGGCATGATGATCAAAGGACCAATCAGCAAGTTTATCGAAACTTTAGCCAATAATATGCACAAGCTTTAATATTGATAAATTATAAATTGTGAATTATAAATAAGATGCCTGGCTTTTGCTGGGCATTTTTTTTTTCCACAGATTACAAAGATTTAAGGATTACTTTCTTTGGTTTAATTAATTCAAAAAGAAACCATTTGCAAATCATTTTAATGCTTTTAATCTTTGGCAAAAAAGTTTAGAACCTTTGTGTCTTCTTGGCAAAACCGCTGCTTGTCTGCAACTTTGAAACTTTAAAAACAGTTCATCCGTAAAAAATAACAATTCAGTCGAATAATTTATTTTGATCGAAAATTTTGAAGGAAGTTTGCCTCATCAACCCAAACAAACTAAACCAAAATGGAAGCAGCTATCAAAATCTTAATTTACATTCACGCATTTTTTGGCGGTATCGGATTAATTACTGGAATTGGAAGTATTGTCGTTAAAAAAGGCAGTAAATTACATAAACAAATGGGGAAATTATTTTCTGTCGGAATGTTAACTAGTTCACTAATCTCTATACCGATCTGCTGGATGCCCAACCATCAGAATGTATTTTTATTTCTTATCGCTCTTTTTACCGTTTATCTAGTAATTTCTGGAAACCGATTTTTGAGTTTCAAGTATAAAACCAAAGCCGATTTAACAGACAAACTGATTTCTGGAACAATGCTTTTCTTTTCGATAGTCATGATTTTACTTGGATTGTACTGCCAATTCAGCGGTATTACAAATGGAATTTTGTTTACATTCTTCGGCGGTTTCGGATTGTACATGACAGTTAAGGATTTTATATTCTTCAAAAATCTTGCTGAAACCAATAAAAAATGGCTTTCAAAACATATTGGAAAAATGATGGGAGCATTAATTGCTTCAATTACAGCTTATATTGTTGCAGGCTTAGGAATCGGAAATTTAATTGCCTGGATTACACCATCGATTATCGGAACTATTTATATTCTGTATTGGAACAGAAAAATTGAGCCGAAAAAAACGCTTCAAACTCCAGCATAATTGATAGTAAGACAATAAGCTTTTCTTTCGAAAGTGTAAAGGCGGGAAAAGTAAATTTATAGAAGTTTAAAAGTTTTTTTTAGTTGGAATAAATCAAAAAACATCTTTTCAAAACCTAAGAGCTTTTTAATAAAGCATCTTAACTTCTTTAATCTCAAACTCTGAAACAGTATCATCCTCTAGTAAAATTTGTATTTTTCCCTGCGGAGAAACCCCTTTAATGATTCCCATAAAATTTTGATTTTTTTTATTTTGAAAAGGCATGGGAACTCCTTTTTTAAATAACAAAGCAAAATATGCATCCCATAGAGTTTGAGAATCATTATTCCAAGCTTCTGTATTTTGCTGGAGTTTTGCAGCAACTGAAATAGTAAGATCTGTTTTATCAAAAACTTTCCCTGTTATTGCTGCCAAAGAAGAAGCTGTAGGAAATGCATCAAAATTGGTTTGGTTAACGTTCAAACCGATTCCGACAACTGACACGATTCTGCCATCGCTTTTGAGCGTATTTTCTATCAGTATGCCACCTATTTTTTTATTATATGACATAATGTCGTTTGGCCACTTAATAGACAATTCAGGAATATTTAAAGATTTCAATACCTCTATTACGCTTAAAGAGACTACAACACTAAGATTAAAAACATGTTCGGTATCAAACAAAAAATCTTTTACCAAAACACTCATAATTAAGTTTTTACCCGACTCAGACACCCACTTAGACCCCATCTGCCCTTTTCCTTTGATCTGATTTTCAGCCGTTACGACTGTAAAATTATCCAGTTCATCTTGGCTTGCCAATGCTTTTAAGAAATCATTTGTAGAATCTATGGCATCGAGTTTGATTAGTTTCATTACAATAATTTAAATATCTTAGTTTAATATTTTGTTAAGGTTCAAAAATAATCACAAAATTTGGTAACTTTACAAATTCATATAAAATAATTCATGGCGAAAAAGACTATTAATAATGATGTTCTACTGGCGAACATAATAAAAGGGATTGAGGAAGTAAAAGGAAATGATATCGATATTCTTGACTTAAGAGAAATTGATACTGCAGTGTGCGATTATTTCGTAATCTGCAACGGTAGCTCAAACACCCAAGTTAACGCCATCGTAAACTCAATTCAAAAAACAGTATCAAAAGACTTAAAAGATAAGCCTTGGCATGTAGAAGGAACTGATAACGCAGAGTGGGTTTTAATGGATTACGTACACATTGTAGTACATGTTTTCCAGAAACACATTCGCGAATATTACAACATCGAAAGCCTTTGGGGAGATGCCAAAATAACTACAATCGAGAACAAATACTAAAGAAACATTCATTAAATGGCTAAAGATAATAATCCAAATCCGAATAAATTTAAAATAAGTCCTTGGTTAATCTACACCGCAATACTTTTAGTTTTTTTATTTATAAGTTTTGCTACAGGAGGATCAAGCTTAAGCGAGCCTGCTCAATTAACTTCGTCAAATTTTAATACCCTCTTAGAAAAGGGACAAATTGAAAAAGTTATTGTTTACAACAAAGCAGAAGCTGAGGTATATTTAAATGCTGCCGCTCTTAAAGATCCGGCAAACAAAAAAGTTGCTCAAGATATTTTTAAACAGCCAAACAAAGGTCCTCATTTTACTTTGGAAATTGGTAATGATCAAATATTTCAGACTAAACTAGAAAAAGCAGTTACAGAAGGAAAATTAAAAGATTTTAACTTTCTTCAAAAAAACAACTGGAGCGATATTTTAATCAGCTTACTGCCTATCATCATTATTGTTGGTGTATGGATTTTCATTATGCGTAAAATGTCTGGCGGAGGCGCTGGAGGAGGCGGACAGATTTTTAATATCGGAAAATCTAAAGCTAAATTGTTTGATGAAAAAACAGACATTAAAACAACTTTTAAAGATGTTGCAGGTTTAGAAGGTGCTAAAGAAGAAATTCAGGAAATCGTTGAATTCCTTAAAAACCCAGAAAAATACACTAATCTTGGAGGTAAAATCCCAAAAGGTGCTTTACTTGTAGGTCCTCCGGGAACTGGTAAAACTTTACTAGCAAAAGCTGTTGCCGGTGAAGCTCAGGTACCATTCTTCTCGTTATCTGGTTCAGATTTCGTTGAGATGTTTGTTGGAGTTGGTGCGTCTCGTGTACGTGACTTATTTAAACAAGCAAAAGAAAAATCTCCTGCTATCATATTTATCGATGAAATTGATGCTGTTGGTAGAGCAAGAGGAAAAAGCAATATGTCTGGCGGAAACGACGAAAGAGAAAATACTTTGAACCAATTACTAACAGAAATGGATGGTTTTGGTACAAACTCAAATGTAATTGTGTTAGCTGCAACAAACAGAGCTGATGTATTAGACAAAGCTTTAATGCGTGCAGGACGTTTTGACAGACAAATTTTTGTTGACTTACCAGATATTCGCGAACGTGCTGAAATTTTCCAAGTTCACCTTAAACCAATTAAAAAAGTAGAAGGTCTTGATTTAGATTTCTTAGCAAAACAAACTCCAGGTTTCTCTGGTGCTGATATTGCTAACGTTTGTAACGAAGCTGCTTTGATTGCTGCCAGAAACAATAAACCAGCAGTAGACAGACAGGATTTCTTAGATGCTGTTGACAGAATTATTGGCGGTCTTGAAAAGAAAAACAAAATTATAACTCCAGAAGAAAAAAGAGCAATTGCAATACACGAAGCGGGTCACGCAACGGTAAGCTGGATGCTGGAACATGCTGCACCGCTTATTAAAGTTACTATTGTTCCTCGTGGTCAAAGTTTAGGAGCTGCTTGGTATCTGCCAGAAGAAAGACAAATCGTAAGAACAGATCAAATGTTAGACGAAATGTGTGCTACTATGGGCGGAAGAGCTGCAGAGAAAGTTACTTTTGACAGAATTTCTACTGGTGCATTAAGCGACTTAGAAAAAGTAACACGTCAGGCTCGTGCTATGGTAACGATCTACGGATTGAACGATAAAATTGGTAACGTTACGTATTACGATTCTACAGGACAAAGCGAATATAACTTCTCTAAACCTTATTCTGATGAAACTGCAAAAATCATTGATGCCGAAATTTCAGAATTAATCGAGGGTCAATACCAAAGAGCGATTCAAATTTTAGAAGAAAACAAAGATAAACTAAACCAACTTGCTGATATTCTGATTGAAAAAGAAGTAATATTCAAAGATGATTTAGAAAACATTTTCGGAAAACGCACTTTTGACAAAAATTTAGAAGAAGTAGTTTCATAAAAAATTACGAAATACGTAATAATTTTTCAAAATCTTAATTCAAAACACCCTTTTGAATTAAGATTTTTTTATCTTTGAACGGTTTCAATTAACATGTAAAGTATTTCATATAAAAAATGAATTTTTTCAAAAAAATATTTGGTTCCAGCGAATCCGCTTCTGACGAAGAACATGAAAGCGAATATGCAGGAACTTCTGGTCAGAATAGTCATTTATCTTTGGATGAACAATTCATTTTTAATTTCAAAAAAAATGGAGGGAAATTTCTGTATTGTGAAAATACTCAGGAAGTAGCTGAACAGTTTGAAAACATACTGGAAGAAAATGACTGGTTCGAAAATGAAGTTTTGTGCTACGAATCGGCATTGTTTCATTTATTAGAAGAAAACAAACTTTTTTATATTGCGCCTACCAGACCTAAATTTTTATTGGCAAGCTGTGAAAACTTAATTGCTGACGAAGGTTCCATTTTATTTTCATCAAAACAAATCAGACAAAACAAACCAAACGATCTGCCTGCAAATATTGTAATTATAGCAACCACAAGCCAAATCCTGCCTATGAAAAGCGACGGATTAAGCGCTATAAAACGCAAATATGAAAGAGACTATCCAACCAATATCACTACAATAAAATATTTCGAAAAAGCAAAAGAAGAAGATTTTACACAATACGGAAGTGTTGCCAAAAATCTATATTTGTTGCTTTTAGAAGATCTTTAAGATGAACGAAACACTGAAGAGAACCATTTCTGGTGCTGTTTATATCGCTTTGTTATTAACTTCGATATTGTTTTCTACTGAAAGCTTCATTATTCTTTTTGGTATTTTTTTAATCATTACCATTTATGAATTTTGCAATATTGTAAACCTTAATAAAGTTTTTTCTATCCTTTTTGGGACACTGGTGTATTCAAGTACAATCTTAGTCAGCCATTACAATAAACAAACGGCAAAATTTATAAACGAGACATTTCAAACTGATATAAGTTTAGAAACCAATATTAAGCAGCTTGACTTAATACTGCTGGCTATCACTATTGTGGTTTCTATTAAATGCATCTTGTTTTTATTTTATGATTCTGTTCAAAAAATCAGTACTTCTTCAAAATACTTATACTTACTAGGATACATTACACTTCCTTTCATTTTTATTGTAAAAATTTCCTTTGGAACCAATGATTACAACCCTAAAATTATTCTAGGCCTGTTTATTTTGATCTGGACCAATGATACTTTTGCTTATTTAGTTGGAAAATCTATAGGAAAACACAAATTATTTGAACGTGTATCTCCTAAAAAAACCATTGAAGGGTTTGTTGGCGGCGCTGTTTTTGCAGCTTTTGCAGGATTTTTGATTTCAAAATTTTACATTCAGCCCAAACCAGAGTTTAGCAGCATGTCTATTACAATCTGGACTACAATAGCTGTAATTGTGAGCATTTTTGGAACAATTGGAGATTTAATAGAATCCAAATTTAAGCGTATTGCCGGAGTTAAAGACAGCGGCTCGATAATGCCCGGCCACGGAGGCATCTTAGATCGATTAGATAGTGTTATATTTGTAGCACCCATTATATTTTTATTTTATCAAATTTTATACTATGTTTCATAAAGAAGGAGGCCCGTCCATTTTATTAGGTACAAGTTTTACAGTAGCTGTACTCTTAATTGCTGATCGATTTATTGATATCTATTGGCTTAGAATGCTTATTCAAATTGCAGCAGTTGTAATTTTGATTATTATTTTACAATTCTTTAGAAACCCTAAAAGAATTGCGGTAAGAAACAATGATCATATCCTTGCGCCGGTTGATGGAAAAGTGGTGGTTATTGAAGAAGTTTATGAAGGAGAATATTTTAAAGATAAGCGCTTACAGGTATCTATTTTTATGTCACCGATCAATGTTCACGTAACGCGTTATGCTATGGACGGTATCATTAAATTCAGCAAATACCATCCTGGAAAGTTTTTGGTTGCCTGGCATCCAAAAGCAAGCGAAGAAAATGAAAGAACTACAGTAGTTATCGAAAATGAAACTTTTGGTGCTGTTTTATACAGACAAATTGCTGGTGCTTTGGCGCGTAGAATTGTAAATTACGCTAAAGAAGGAATGCAGGTTGTTCAGGGAACTGATGCTGGTTTTATTAAATTTGGATCAAGAGTAGATTTATTTTTACCTTTAGGTACACCAATTAATGTTGAATTAAATCAAAAAGCGATTGGCGGAAAAACAATAATTGCTACTAAAGCATAAATGACTAAAAAAGATTTAGATATTCGTTTTGCAGAGGCTGTAGAAACTGCTTTGACAATGACACAAGCCTCACTGCCGCAAGATGTGCAGCTAAGACTTTATGCATTTTACAAACAGGCAACTTTTGGTACTGCTGTATACAATCAATCTGAAAATTTTGATTTAAGAGATGCTTTTAAAACCAATGCTTGGATGCAGATTAGTCATATTTCTATTGATGAGGCAAAAGAAAACTATATTGAAATCATCAATTCATTAACATCAAAATAAATAACATTATGAAGAAATACGTTGTTCTCTTTAGCATCTTAACTTCATTTTTACTATTATTTTCTTGTAAAGAGGATAAGCTGATTGAAGTTGTAGAAGTACCGCTCCCAACTAAGGAAGAAAAAATAACTATTGGTTCGCCCAATGATGTTAAAGCCGATCCTGGTTCTTTTGAAATTACAAAATTACCATTTGGCTATGATGCACTTGCTCCTGCAATACGATCACTGACTTTAGAAACACATTATTCTAAACATTATTTATCGTATACCAATAATTTTAATAAAGAGATCCTGTCTACAGAGTTTGAAAATATGCCGATAGAGAATATTTTGAAAAAAATAGATTTGAGCAATGCCAAACTTCGCCAGAATGCAGGCGGTTATTACAACCATACTCTTTATTTTAATATTCTGACACCAAAAGAGCAGACTCCAAAAGACACACTTTCTGGATCGATTAATAAAGAATTCGGTTCTTTTAATAACCTTACCAATCAGTTTAAAGCTCAGGCAGAAAAACAGTTTGGTTCGGGATGGGTTTGGCTGGTTGTTGATCGATACGGCAAACTGCAGATCACAACAACAGAAAATCAGGACAATCCGTTGATGAAAAACGCGTTGATTCCTGGAACGCCAATCATGGGAATCGATCTTTGGGAACATGCTTATTACCTAGACTATCAAAACAGAAAAGGCAGTTATATTGACGCTTTTTATGAACATATCAATTGGGAAAAAGTAAACGAATATTACGTCGAAGCGCTCAAAAAGGTTAAAAAAGTATAAAACAAAAAAGCTGATATAGAATTCTGTATCAGCTTTTTTTTATACCTTAAGTATTTATAATTATATAGATATGAAAGACATAGCAAATCGTTTTATACAAAATCCACTTTTATCACCTGCCGATTTACCCCCCAGCCGAGAAGGTTTAGAAATCACTTGTTTATTAAACCCTGGTGTTTTTCGATTTCAAGATAAAATCTGGCTGGCTGTAAGGGTTGCCGAGAGACCTAAGCAAATTGAAAATATTATTTCATTTCCTGTCTTAACAGAAACGGGCGCAATTCAAATTATCGAAATTCTAAAAAACCACCCAGAACTCATTGCAACAGACGCCCGCGTAATTAATTATCAAGGACTTGACTATTTAACTACTTTATCTCATATTAGATTATTATGCAGTGAAGACGGACGTCATTTTTATGAGCCAGAAGATTATCCGCATTTGGTTGGAGAGGGTATATTAGAATCTTTTGGAATTGAAGATTGTCGTGTTTCGTTAATTGAAGGAAAATATTACCTCACCTTTACTTCAGTATCTGACAACGGTGTTGGTGTCGGTTTAAGAACTACGACAGATTGGAAAAGTTTTGAAAAGCACGGAATGATATTTCCTGCTCACAATAAAGATTGTGCCATTTTTGAAGAAAAAGTAAATGGTTTGTTTTATGCACTGCATCGTCCGAGCAGCGTTGATCTAGGCGGTAATTATATCTGGATCGCTTCATCTCCAGACGGTATTCATTGGGGAAATCATAAATGTATCGTCAAAACCCGAAAAAATCTTTGGGACAGCAAACGTGTTGGCGCAGGTGCAGCACCGATTAAAACTGAAAAAGGCTGGCTGGAAATTTATCATGGAGCAAATGAAGCACATCAATATTGTCTGGGCGCTTTTTTAATGGATCTTAATGATCCTTCAAAAGTTATTTCGAGAACAATAGACCCGATTATGTTCCCGAAAACCGATTACGAATTGAGCGGCTTTTTTGGAAATGTTGTTTTCACAAATGGCCATATTATAGAACCAGACGGAGATACTTTGACCATTTATTACGGAGCTTCTGATGAATTTGTCTGCGGCGCTTCGTTTTCTATCAAAGAGATACTTTCCCTTTTTAAAGATATCCAATAAAAAAACTTGTTTGGAAAATACTCTTTCTAAACAAGTTCTTTTTAAAATTTTAATGTAGAATAATTTAATTCACTTCATAAATAAAAGATTCAGAAGGAGCTATTTTAACTTGTGCCGTTCCTTCTCCATTCTTTACATACAAATATGTTTTACTTTTTAAATAAATCTGATCTACTAAAACATACGACCCATCTTTTAAATTCCACTTTGAAATAACGTCGGCAGGAATTTTTAATTCAAATTCACTTGTTTTATCAGAAGAAAAATTGACAGCAACAATTAATTTTTGTTTTCCAGACCAGCGGACGTAAGAATAAATTAAACCATCATAACCCGAAGTATTTTGCCTGTTAACAGATTGGATTTCCTGAAAACTTCCCATTAAAGCATCACTTTTTATGGTAAAATTTAACAAACGCTTATAGAAATCACGAAGCTGTCTTTCTGATTCAGAAAGTTTTTCGCTGTCAAATTTCCCGTCATTCATCCAGCGCTGGTGATTTGGAACTCCGATATAATCAAAAATAGAAGTTCTGGAACGTTTTCCAAAACCAGCATCTTCATTTCCGGCCTCTCCTACTTCTTGTCCAAAATAAATCATTGTTGGCGAAGTGCTTAGTGTAGCCGAAACCACCATCAAGGGTTTACCTCTTTCTGGAGTTCCTGCAAATGCAGCAGAAGCCAGACGCTGTTCGTCATGATTGTCCAAAAAATGAAGCATGTGGTGTTCGATATCAGTCATTCTGTTTTGAATGGCATTTAACTCATCAGGCAAAGATTTCCCTTGAATAATATCTTTCAGTTTGTCATACGTTTCTACTTTATCATACAAATAATCCATTTTTCCTAAACGAATATAATTTCTGTATTCATTAGGATTATAGACTTCTGCAAGCAAAAAGGCATTTGGATTTTTCATTTTGATGGAAGAATTCATAAAACTCCAAAATTCATACGGAACCATTTCTGCCATATCATAACGAAAACCGTCCACACCTTTTGCAGTCCAATACAAGGCAATATCTCTAAATTTCTTCCAAGAATCAGGAACATCTTTATCCTGCCAGAAGGCAAAGTGTTCTTGAGTCGATTTTTGATCAAAACCAGGCGGAAGCTCTGGAAAATCTTTTGATCCATCGGGGCGAATACCATAATTTACTTTTACAGTTTCGTACCAGTCATTTTGATCTGGTTTTGCTTTGCGCGAACCATTTCCCGTCCATTTCGCAGGATTTTCATCAAATTTACCATCAACCAATGGATTTTTTTCTCCATTTAATGGAAGATCTCCATCAGGAATTTCAAAATGCTGGTTCGGTATATAATAAAAATTGTTGTCTCTTTTATATTCAACTGTAACATCATCAGAAGCTCCAAAATCTTTTACTCCTGCCGGATTTGATTTCCCTTCGTATTTTCGTGCAATATGATTGGGAACTATATCAATAATCACTTTTAAACCCGCTTTATGTGTTCGAGAGATCAATGCTTCAAATTCCTGTAGTCTATTTGCTGGATTTTCTGCCAGATCAGGATTTACATTATAATAATCTTTTACCGCATACGGCGAACCTGCACGGCCTTTTACTACTTCTGGATCATCATTTGAAATTCCGAATGCGGTGTAATCTCGAACCAATGCGTGATGAGGCACACCAGTATACCAAATATAATTGACTCCTAAATCTTTAATTTCAAAAAGTGCCTTATCTGTAAAGTCACTAAATTTACCTACACCATTTTCTTCTATAGTTCCCCAAGGTTTGTTTGTGGTGTTTTTATTCCCAAACAGCCGCGTAAAAACTTGATAAACTACTACTTTTTTATCCTGAGAATGACTCTTTTCACTCATTTTTAAATCCTTTGTTTTACACGCTGAAAATAATAGCATTGAAGCAATTCCAACTGTAAAAAATCTTTTACTTATCATAAAATCAATTAATAAACTTATTTTGACTCTAATTTTACCATTCAGTAACAGTAAAATCATTTTCTAAATTTAACCTATTTTTTACAATGACATGCGGTAAGCTTTTGTTTTAACCTTTTTTAAGAAAGAAAACCGTAACTACAACGTGGGAGTTAAGCATTTTGTTGAAAAATAAAAGCTTAAGATTTCTCGCATAGCGAATGTTAATTATGAATTATAAATTAATGCTAATATCCCTTACAGTTGTATCCTTTTTCATAAATTTGACAAAAATTTAATCACTTGAAGAAATCACTCTTTTTTATATCTTTTTTACTGCTTTTTTTAAGCGTTCAATTTCTTGCTGCGCAGGCAAAAAAAACAGCTCCAAAACAGATTCATATAGAACATGCCGATAATTTTGAACGTAACGAGCCTTTGGTGCCTGGAGCGGTTCTTTTGAGCGGAAATGTAAAAATTGATCATGACGGAGTCGTTTTGACTTGTAATAAGGCTTATGTTTTTGAAGGAGAAAATTATTTAAAAGCTTTCGGAAATGTACAATTAGTGCAAGGCGATACTCTATTCTTAAATAGTAAATATGCCGAATACAGTGGGAATTTAAAACAAGCTTTTGCAACCGGAGATGCTGTAATGACTTCTCCAGATGCTACTCTGCAAACTGACACGATCCATTTTGATCGAAATATCCAGCAGGCTTTTTACAATACCAAAGGTACGATCATCAATAAAGACAATACTTTAGTAAGTAAATCGGGAAGGTATTTTGCAAATGAGAAAAAATTTCAATTTCTTACCGAAGTTACGATCACCAATCCGAAATATGTTATAAAATCCAATCATTTGGATTATTACAGTAATTCGGGTCATACTTATTTGTTTGGACCTTCAACTATTACAAGCAAAGCCAATTATATTTATACCGAAAAAGGTTTTTATGATACGAAGAAAAATCTAGCGCATTTTCTGAGGAAATCGTACATAAAATACGATGACCGAAGGATCGAAGGCGACAGTTTATTTTACAATCGAAATACCGAATTTGCATCGGCTACGCGAAATGTAAAAGTTACAGATTCTGTTAACCGCGGTGTGGTAAAAGGACATTATGCGGAGCTTTACAAACTTAAAGATTCGATGTTTGTAACTAAAAGAGCTGTGGCGATTAATCTGGTTGAGAACGATTCGGTTTACATTCACGGACAAAAATTAATGGTTACCGGAAAAGAAGGCGAAAGAATTTTAAGAGCTTTTAAAAATGTTCGTTTTTATAAAACAGACATGAGCGGTAAATGCGATTCTATTCACTCAAACTCCAAATCGGCTCTGACAAAATTGATCGGAAATCCGATTTTATGGAATGGAGAAAGCCAGATTACCGGCGATTTAATGCATTTGATTGGCGATAATAAAACTAGAAAAATAGATTCGCTCAAAGTAATAAACAATACTTTTCTTCTCTCTAAAGATACTCTGGGAACCGGCTTTAATCAGGTAAAAGGACTTAATCTCTTTGGGAAATTCCGGGATGGAAAATTACATGATGTTGATGTGGTCAAAAACACCGAGGTGATTTATTATATGCGTAATGATGCCAACGAACTTATCGGTATTAATAAAAACGTCAGCAGTAAAATTACAATGATTTTGGAAGACAATCAATTGCAAGACATTACTTTTTATAATAAAGTAGATGGAGATATTTTCCCTGAAGATGAACTGCCCGAAAATGCAAGAAGACTAAAAGGCATGAAATGGCGTGGTGACGAAAGAATAATGTCTAAGGATGATATTTTTACAAAAGAAGAAAATGAGCTCAACGATAAATTCATTGAAGAAGGTAAAAAAGAAGCCGCAAAAGAAAATACCCCGATGAAAGTCAGGAAAGAAACCTTGAATTACGACAAGAAGGCGCCTGCTCCTAAGAGCAAGAAATAGTGTTCGGTTTTAGTTTTAGTGTTCAGTCCAATAAATAGGAATTTAACTTAAGCCTAATATTAAAAATCCAGAACCTGATTATCTTTGAATTTCAGCACCTTTTTTACTTTTAAAACTCAAAAAATCTTAGAACCTTAGTTGCTTTGAACCTAAAAAAATAGAACCTTAGTACCTTTGTCACTTTGAACCTTTAAAAAAATGAATCCAGATTTTATAAAATATCAGGCACAAACTTCTCCTTATCCATTAGGAATGGAAGTTTCCCACGCCATTGGCTCTTATATTTACGACACAAACGATAAAAAATATTTAGATTTTGTAGCCGGAGTTTCGGCTTGTACGCTGGGACATCAGCATCCGAGAGTAAACCAGGCGATAAAAGATCAGTTGGACAAATATTCTCACGTAATGGTTTACGGAGAATATTCGCAGAGTCCAGCTGTTGAGTATTGCAAACTTATGGCTTCACTCCTGCCCGAATCTTTGAATAAAACGTATTTGGTAAATTCTGGTACAGAAGCCATAGAAGGCGCTCTTAAACTCGCCAAGAGAACTACAGGAAGAAGCCAGCTTATTTCCTGTCATAACGCCTATCATGGCAACACCATGGGATCAATGAGTGTTATGGGATTTGAAGAACGCAAACAAGCTTTTAGACCCTTACTTCCTGATGTTGATTTTATCACTTTTAATAACGAAGAAGATTTACAGAAAATAACCACCCGAACAGCTGCAATTCTTCTGGAAACGATTCAGGGAGGTGCAGGTTTTATACAGCCCGAAAACAACTTTCTTCAAAAAGTACGCAAACGCTGCGACGAAGTTGGAGCCCTAATGATTGTAGACGAAATCCAGCCTGGATTTGGAAGAACAGGAAAACTATTTGGTTTTCAGAATTATGATGTTGTTCCCGATATCGTGGTTATGGGAAAAGGAATGGGAGGCGGTATGCCGGTTGGTGCTTTTACAGCTGCTGCAGAGAAAATGGATCTTTTGACCGAAAATCCAAAACTGGGTCACATTACCACTTTTGGAGGCCACCCTGTCATTGCGTCAGCCTGCCTGGCGACTTTGCAAGAATTAACTGAAACAAATTTAATGACAGAAGCAATCGAAAAGGAAAAGCTCTTTAGATCGCTTTTGGTACATCCTTTGATTACAGAAGTAAGAGGAAAGGGATTAATGCTGGCTGCCATGACAGAATCGGCTGCAATTACAAATGAAGTAATCTTAACCTGCCAAGATAAAGGGCTAATATTGTTCTGGCTTTTATTTGAAGGATGCGCTATTAGAATTACGCCTCCGTTAACTATTTCCGAAGAAGAAATAAAAGAAGGCTGCGCTATTATTTTGGAAGTAATGGATGATATAATGAAAAGGAATTCAAATTAAAATTTAATAAGTCACTGCATTTTGGCTTACACAAAAAATAAAAAGAAGTTAATCACTTGTAAATAAGAGAGATTTCTTCCCAAAACAGAATAAAAAACGCTATATATTGTTAATTAAATTGTTCAAAACAATTAATTCTCTTTCCTTACAGCACTATATGGTTGCCTAATTTTATAATAGGCTAATTTCAAAAACACGAAGTATGCAATTAAGCAACGAAGAAGAAGATTATAACCTATCCCTATCCAAATTTGAGTCTATGTTAAAAACTAACAAAGTGCTCTTTTTTGATTCTGAAGAATTCGAAGAAATCATTCTTCATTATCTGGATATAGGCAAGGCTAATTTAGCAAAGAAGGCCTTAAAATTGGCTCTAGACCAACATCCAAAATCTACAGGCTTAAAATTAGTACAAGTAGAAATGCTGGTTTATGATGATAAACTCGACATCGCCGAAAAGCTTTTGAACGAGTTGTATGCAATTGAACCTAATAATGAGGAAATCTACATTCAAAAAGCCAATATCTGTTCTAAAAGAGACCAGCACGAAAAAGCTGTAGAATTGCTGAAAATCGCACTGCAGTATACAGACGATTATGCCGATGTTTACAACTTAATTGGTATGGAGTATCTCTTTATGGATAATCTTGAAATGGCAAAAGAGAACTTTATAAAATGCCTTGAAGAAGATTTAGAAGACCAATCTGCACTTTATAACGTGGTGTATTGTTTTGAGTTTTTAGATCAAAATCATGATGCGATTGCTTATCTTAATCAATACATTGACAGAAATCCGTATAGTGAAATCGCCTGGCATCAGCTGGGACGTCTCCATTACGGGGTAAAAGAATATGAAGAAGCGATTCGCGCCTTTGATTATGCTACACTTATTGATGACGAATTTTTAGGCGCTTTTATGGAAAAAGCAAAAGCGTACGAACGTCTAAAAAAATATGAGGAAGCAATCGAAAGCTACAATAGAACCATCGAACTTGACGATGCGACTTCTTATGCTTTGTTACGAATTGGAAAATGTTATGAAAAGCTTGGAAATTTAGCGAAAGCGATTCAATACTATAACCAAACTGTTCATGAAGATCCGCTTTTAGATAAAGGCTGGATTGCTATTACCGATTTTCATCTTCGCCAGAAAAACTATCAGAAAGCATTATTCTTTGTAAATAAAGCTTTGGCAATAGACAATCAAAATCGTTTGTATTGGAAAAGATATGCAACGATCAATAAGCAGATGAACTTTTTTGAAGAAGCTGAATTTGGATACAGAAAAGCAGTTGAATTTGGAGATTACGGTTTAGATACTTGGTTGTACTGGGTAGATATCCTGCAGTTTTTAGGCGAATTTGAAAGCGCAATTCAAACCCTGCTTCAAGCTACCGAATATTTTCCAGAAGAAAATGAAATCGAATACCGTCTGGCTGGACTGTATTTTATGATTCAAGACAATACAAAAGCAAAATTTCATTTAAGCAATGGCTTACGTTTAAATTTTGAAAATTATATTTTGATCGAAGATTTATTCCCCGTAGTCTGGTCAAAAAAAATGGTAAAAAATTATATCGAAAAACACCGCAAATAAATATGAAAAACCTACTTACAATTTTATCCTTGACATTTCTTTCTTTGACCTATGCTCAAAACAAATCAGCAGAAAATTCTGGAGACAATAGAATTTACAGTTCTGAAAAAGTCGAAGTACGAGCTGAATTTAAAGATGGAACCGAAAAAATGAGAGATTTTATAAAAGCTAATTTTGCAGTTCCAAAGCAAATGGTCGAAACTTACAATACTTCTGCTGTTACAAGTACTTTTGTTGTAGAAAAAGACGGTTCTTTGTCTGACATCAAAATCACTAAAGATACCGGCTTCAACACCGAGGCAGAGATGATTAGAGTTTTAAAATTAATGCCGGCGTGGCTTCCTGCTGAATTAAACGGAAAAAAAGTAAGAGTTTTATTTGAATTGACATACAGACCAAATGGAGGAAGTTAAAAAACGATTTGGTTTATTAGGCCGCAATATTAGTTATTCATTTTCTAAAGGATATTTTACCGAAAAATTTAATCACGAAGTTTTTACTGGAAACAGTTACGAAAATTTTGACATACCAGAGATTAATTATTTTACAGAATTAGTTAAAAATAATCCTGATTTAAAAGGCTTAAATGTTACGATTCCGTACAAAGAGCAGGTAATTCCTTTTTTAGATAAACTATCAAAAAAAGCTTCTTTAATTGGAGCAGTAAATACTATTAAGTTTACCAAAGGAAAAAAATTAAAAGGCTATAACACGGATTATTACGGATTTAAAAAATCTTTAAAACCTTTGTTAGAGCCGCATCATAAAAAAGCCTTGATTTTAGGAACAGGCGGTGCATCAAAAGGAGTTGCTTTTGCGCTTGACGAACTCGATATCCCGTATACTTTTGTTTCGCGAGAAGCAAAAGAAAACATCATCGATTACGATTTGATTAATGCCACGACTTTTGATAATTTTCAGATCATTATCAATTGTACTCCAGTAGGCACAAGTCCCAATATAGAGGCTTGTCCGAATCTGCCTTATGAATTTTTCACCGAAAAACATATCGCTTACGATTTGATCTATAATCCAGAAGAAACTACTTTTCTAAAAAAGGCAAAAGAAAAAGGAGCCGTTATCAAAAACGGTTATGACATGCTTATTTTTCAAGCAGAAAAAGCCTGGAAGATCTGGAATAAATAAAAAACAACATAAAAAATAAAATGTTAAAGTATTTTTTGTATTTTTAATTTACTTATTTTTAAGTAGTTATGAAGGAAATACAATTACTTAGCATTTTATTTTTTTTATTTAACAGCTCCCTTTCAGCTCAAGATACTATCTCGACATCAAGTCCATTTTCAGAAGCACGTTATCATTATTTTCTCAAAACAATTATCTTTTTTGATGAATATCTGGATACTGACAATGGCTCATTTAATACCACTCAAGTCCGGGTTTTGCTTCCGATCGGAAATAAAGCGTGGAATTTACGATTTGATCTCCCTTTAATTTCTGCCAATACTAATTCTGTCAATAAAACCTCCATTGGAGATGTTGGCATGGGAATTAGTTATATTCCTTTTTTACAGAATAGCAACGGCATTGCTTTTCGTGCACGAGTGTATGCAAATTCGGCAGCAGATCCAAACTTCGGAACCGGAAAATGGGTTTTTATGCCCGCCGCGATTTACGGAAAATATCTTTTCGACAAGAAATTTTTATGGCTTTCGACTTTAGAATATCAAGGCAGTTTTGCCGGTCAAGACGAACGAACCGACATCAGCGTTACGGTTTTTGAAAATGTATTTTTCTATTTTTTTGGTAAAAACTGGATTGCAGCCGATGCAGCATTTCGATATAATGTTATTTTAAAAGGCTTTCAGAACAATGCTTTCGTTGAATTTGGGCGAAAAATAACTCCAGTGAATTTAGTTTACATTCACCCCAGTGTTGCTTTTGGAGGGCAGAAAACATATAATTTTGGTATAGAAGCGGGTATTTTGGTTCTCTTTTAAATTGATATAATAACTAAAAAACAGCTATTAAATAAAATCATCTTTTAAAGAATCTGCTAAAAAGCAGCAATTTAAAATTTTTATATAGTGCAGCAAATCGATAAAAAAATAAGCAACATAATTCTAAATAAACCCAAAGAATAAGAATTTCATCATAAATTACAGCATAAACAAACGAATTATTTTGTATTTAACGCTGCCTTTACTATCTTTCGCTCTGTTTACAATAAAAACCTTATACATTTTAAGATGTTAGAAGAAAAGAATGATAACCTGCAAGAAGCAGACGGAAAAAATGGAATCGAAATAACAGATTCTACATCAAATGACAGTATTGAAGTATCTGACAATTCTGCAGCGGCTGAAAATACCGTTGAACCAGCAGAAGAAAAAGAAATTGATACAGATGCCAACCATCAGACTGCATTAGATGCTATAAATAATTCGAACGCTGAAGAAAGTGAAGATGAAACGCTGAAAGAGCGCCATGATATTCCGATGCAGGATTATAACACTTTTTCTCTGGATGCTCTTGTTTCGGAATTAAAAAAACTAATCGATACAGATAAAGTAATGTCTGTAAAAGATCATATTGAAGAAATTAAAAAAGCTTTTTTACTGCAATACCATCATTTAATTGAAGAGAAAAAAGAAGAATTTAATGCTGCAAACCAAGATCCAAACGAAGAGTTTGAATATCATTCGCCTCTGAAATCTAAATTTGATGAATACTACAATGTATTTAGAGAAAAAAGAAATGCTCATTTTAAAAATCTGCAGACAAATTTAAAATCAAATTTAGAAGAGCGTCTTGCTATAGTAGAAGAATTAAAAGAGCTGATCAATCCGCAGGAAAACATCAAAGACACGCTTAAACATTTTAATGATTTAAGAGAAAGATGGAAAAATGCGGGAGCAATACCAAAAGACAAATACAATCACGTTTGGAATAATTACCACTTTCATGTAGAAAATTTCTACGATTACCTGCATTTGGACCGCGAAGCCAGAGATTTAGATTTTAAACACAATCTTGAGCAAAAGCTAAAGATCATTTCAAGGGTAGAGCAATTAGCAGAAGAAACAGATATCAACAAATCTTTCCGCGAATTACAAGATTTACATAGAATCTGGAAAGAAGATATTGGTCCTGTTTCTAAAGACCACCGCGATGAAATCTGGAATAAATTCAGTGAATTAACTAAAAAAATCCACGATAAACGTGAAGTGCTTTTTGAAAACCAAAGAGCAGGTGAGCAACAAAATCTTGAAACCAAAAAAGAAATTATTGGCAAAATTGAGGTTTTAGGAACAGAAAAAGTAAACTCTCACTCTCAATGGCTTTTGCAAATTGAAAAAGTAGAAGCTTTGCGTAATGAGTTTTTTGCTGCCGGTAAAGTTCCTGCTGATGTAAACGAAGAAACCTGGGCGGCCTTTAAAACTGCGGTAAGAAATTTTAACGCCTTTAAAAATTCGTTTTATAAAGACATTAAAAAAGACCAAAACGATAATCTCAACAAAAAACTGGCTCTTGTTGCAAAAGCAAAAGAATTACAAGAAAGTGTTGACTTCTCTACTACTACTCCGATAATGAAACAAATTCAGGAGGAGTGGAAACAAATTGGTCATGTTCCTAAAAAATATTCAGACAAAATCTGGAAGGAATTTAAAGATGCCTGCAATCATTATTTTGATAAATTAAAGGAGCACAAATCAGAAGAAAACAGCGAAGAAGTTGCAGCGTTTGACAACAAAAAAGCGTATTTGGACGTGATTAGAGCTTTTCAGTTAACTGGAGATCATAAAACCGATTTAGATGCCATCAAAGCGCATATAGAAATATGGAAAGGCTACGGAAAAGTTCCATTCGCCAGACGTCATATTGAAGGTAAATTCAATAAAATTCTAGATGCCCTTTTTGAAAAACTGAGTTTAAGCAAAAAAGAAACCGAAATGATGCGTTTTTCTAATCGCATAGATTCTTTATCTGACAGCAATGATACGCGTAAACTGGACAATGAAAAGATCTTTATAATGCGTAAAATTGAAGAAGTTCAAAACGAAATCTTCCAGTTAGAAAACAACATTCAGTTCTTTGCTAATACCAAAAATGCGAAAAAAGAAAATTCTATAGTTCTTGAAGTACGTAAAAACATTGCGATTCATAAAGAGACTCTTGAAGTCTGGAAAGATAAATTAAAACAACTAAGAAACTTAAATCAGGAATAAATATAAAATTCCAAATTTTAAAAAAGGTGTAATGACTATTCATTGCACCTTTTTTTTGTGAATTTACTTTTGAGTAACAAATTGATAAAACAAAAATGTAAAATATTGGCTATATTTGAGTTACGATTAACAAAATCAAAGAATTAAAATACAAATTCAATTATTAATTTTAATAACTACAAAAATGAAATTTACAAGAAAAGCACACGCCAACTGGAAAGGAACAGGTATGGAAGGCACAGGAACAATCAGCACACAAAGTACAACTTTAGACAATGCACAGCTTTCGTTTAAAACAAGATTTGCGGATGGTGTTGGTACAAATCCCGAAGAACTTGTTGCAGCAGCACATTCTGGCTGTTTTACGATGCAGTTAAGTTTTTTACTTAATGAAGGCGGTTTTACAGCAGATGACCTGACAACCGAAGCGACAGTAACATTTGAAGACGGTACCATTACGCTTATCCATTTAGATTTAAAAGGAAAAGTTCCTTCTATTTCGGCAGAAGAATTTGCTGCTACAGCTGCTAAGGCAAAAGAAATCTGTCCTATTTCTAAGCTGTTAAACACAACTATTACTTTATCAGCTGAACTGCTGTAATCTAAAAAAGTTAAGACATAAAAAAACCAAGGTTATCAGCCTTGGTTTTTTTTATAGAAATTTAATCTCTAAAATTACATTTTTGCTTTTACAGCTTTAGCTTCAGCAGTCATTTCAAGAGCATTGTAAACACCGATTAAAGTTTTTGCAATGTCTTCGTTTTTAGGATCTAATTCGTTTGCTTTTTTAAGGTAAGGAATTACGCTTTTAAATACGTTTTCTCTCTTCACTTTCAATTCATCATAACGTTTCATATCTTTTGCAGAAGTACCCAATTTATTCATTTCGTCAATGATTGGTTTTTCAGCTTCTAATTTGATAACTGCTAAGTTGATGTAAGCATTTGCATAGTTAGGGTTGATTTCAATCGCTCTTGCATAGTATTTTTCAGCATCAGCATTGTTTTTAGCACCTGCACTAATAACTCCTAAGTTAAATACTAAATCAGCATTGTTCGGATCTTTTTGAAGAGCCTCACCTACTAATTTTTTGTAAGTTTCATAATCTTTTGTTTCAAGATATAAGTTAGCCTCTGTTAACAATAAAGAAGTATCTTCTGGATTTGCTTTTCTAGCATCAGAAATCGCTTTTTTAGCTTCTTCCGTACGTCCTTTTTGAACTAAGATTAATGCTAAGTTTTTGTAGATTTCACCTCTTTTAGAAGGAATGCTTTCTGTTTTAGGCTTTTCGTGAGTTCCTAATTTAACAGCCAAATCTCTTTCTTTAGCATTAGCAAATCCAACTTCGTTATCAGTACCTTTTTCAAAAGCTGTGTAAGAAGTACCTTTACCAGAATAATTTATCTTTTTCAATTCTTCGTACATATTCAAGGCAAGATCAAAATCTTGTCCATTTACTGCTGTAGAAGCTGCGTAGTATAAATTGATCGTATCATTTTTATCTAATAAATAAGCGTCGTATAATTTTTTTGCACCTTCAGAGCTCTTATTTACTTTAGAATCAGCAATTGCAGAGTTGATCAATTTACCTTTAATATCAGTAATTGAAGTTGCAGCTTGAGTAGAATACTTTTGTTTTCCAGATGCTTTTTCAACATCAATTAATTTTTTGTAGCTGGCTGCAGCCAAAGACAAATTTTTGCTTTCTTCTACTTTTTTGTTTGCAAGATCTAAATAAGCATTTCCTTTAACAAAATAAAATTGAGCCTGCTCAACATCTTTTGCATTTGCTACCATATTTTCAGCGTCGTTCAAGATTGTGATTGCACCTTGAGCATCGCCTCCTTTTAAAGCTTTTTCAGCACTTTTGATTTGATCTTTTTGAGCAAAAGCAGCTAGTGAGATCATTAATGCTGAAGCAAGTATTACATATTTACTTTTCATAGTGATTTATTTGTATTAAAATTTTTCTTTTTTTTTATTCTTCTGATTCCTCTTCCTCTGCATCAACGTCATCATCGTCAACTACTTCATCGTCAGAATCGTCGTCATCATCTTCTACAGTTCCATCATCCTCAAGAACCTCCAGATCAGGTTTCACTCTTTCGATAACCGATTCTACAACGTTTCCATCTTCATCAACAATAACTTCTTCCGCATCGTCTTTCATTACCTTTGTAACAGCAGCAATAGAATCTTTTCCTTTTAAGTTAATCAATCTAACACCTTGCGTTGCACGCCCCATTACACGTAAATCTTCAATTGCCATTCTGATCGTCAATCCAGATTTATTGATAATCATTAAATCATCCGCATCGGTTACTGCGTTAATAGAAATCAATTTACCCGTTTTCTCAGTAATATTAAGTGTCTTAACCCCTTTACCTCCACGGTTAGTAATTCTATAAACGTCTTCTCCGTCTTCATCAACCAATTTAGTACGTTTTCCGTATCCATTTTCAGTTACAACTAAGATTTGCGAATCGTTAATATCATTTTTATCAACAGTAACCATTCCAATTACTTCATCGGTATCGTCTTTCAAAGTGATGCCTCGTACACCAGAAGCTGTTCTTCCCATCGGACGGGTTTTTGTTTCTTCAAAACGAACCAATTTACCAGATTTAACAGCTAAGATAATTTGGCTTTCACCATTAGTTAACTGTGCCCCGATTAACTCATCACCTTCTTTAATTGTAATTGCAGCAACACCATTAACCCTTGGTTTAGAATATTTCTCTAAAGAAGTTTTCTTCACCTGGCCTTGTTTGGTAACCATTACAAGATTATGCGTATTGATATAATCTTTGTCTTTTAAGTCTTGTGTACAAATGAAAGCTTTTACTTTATCATCACTTTCAATATTCACTAAGTTCTGAATTGCTCTTCCTTTTGCGGTTTTACTTCCTTCTGGAATTTCGTAAACACGCATCCAGAAACATTTTCCTTTTTGGGTAAAAAACATCATATATTGGTGGTTTGTAGCCACGAACATATGCTCTAAGAAATCCTGATCTCTTGTTCCGGCACTTTTCTGTCCAACCCCGCCTCTGTTCTGAGTTTTATATTCAGTAAGATTTGTACGTTTGATGTAACCTGCATGAGAAATGGTAATAACCACATTTTCGTCTGCAATTAAATCTTCAATACTTACGTCTCCACCAGCATATTCAATTTGAGAACGACGCTCATCACCGTATTTCTCACGAATTTCTTCTAATTCTTCCTTAATTAATGCAGTTCTCAAATTAACATCTGCTAATAAAGCTTTTAAATGCTCAATTAACTTCATTAATTCTTCAAACTCAGCTCTTAATTTATCCTGCTCCAGACCTGTCAGCTGACGCAGACGCATCTCAACAATCGCACGCGCCTGAATATCTGATAATTTAAATCTTTCGATTAATTTTTCGCGGGCTTCCTCTGTATTTTTAGAACCTCTAATGATTGCGATAACTTCGTCAATATTATCAGAAGCAATAATCAATCCTTCTAAAATGTGCGCTCTTTCTTCTGCTTTACGCAATTCGAACTGAGTTCTTCTTACGACAACATCATGACGGTGCTCTACAAAATAATGAATCATATCTTTTAGATTCAACATTTGCGGACGGCCTTTTACCAATGCAATATTGTTTACACTAAAAGAAGATTGTAATTGTGTGTATTTATATAAGGTATTTAAAACTACGTTTGGCGTAGCATCACGTTTTAAGATGTAAACGATACGCATTCCCGTTCTATCCGACTCGTCACGAATATTGGCAATACCTTCAATTTTTTTCTCGTTAACCAAATCAGCTGTACGCTTGATCATCTCAGCTTTGTTAACCTGATATGGAATTTCGGTAACTATAATACATTCTCTGCCGTCAACTTCTTCAAAACCAACTTTTGCACGCATGACAATACGTCCTCTACCCGTTTTAAAAGCTTCACGAACTCCTTCGTACCCATATATTACACCACCCGTTGGAAAATCAGGTGCTTTAATATGTGTCATTAATTCATCAACCTCAATATCATTATTATCAAGATATGCTAATGTACCACTGATAACCTCAGTTAAGTTGTGCGGCGGCATATTGGTCGCCATACCTACCGCAATACCTGTCGCTCCGTTTACCAATAAGGTCGGAACTCTTGTAGGCATTACTTTTGGTTCATATAATGTATCGTCAAAGTTCAGCTGGAAATCAACTGTTTCTTTTTCGATATCTGCCATAATATCTTCAGAAATTTTACGCATTCTAGCCTCAGTATAACGCATTGCTGCAGGGCTGTCGCCGTCTACAGAACCAAAGTTACCTTGACCATCAACTAATAAATAACGCATACTCCACTCTTGAGCCATACGCACCATTGCGTCATAAACAGATGTATCACCGTGCGGGTGATACTTACCCAGAACCTCTCCAACGATTCTCGCAGATTTTTTATGGGCAGATCTTGAAGTTACACCTAAATCATACATTCCGTACAGCACTCTTCGATGTACCGGTTTCAAGCCATCTCTAACATCAGGAAGTGCTCTCGATACAATTACTGACATCGAATAATCGATGTAAGCAGATTTCATTTCATCCTCTATGTTAATGGGAATTAACTTTTCTCCTTCAGACATAAGTTGTTATATTAAATAATTATATTAGTTTCAAAGCGTGCCAAGATACGTTTTTTTGAAGATTTTTCCGCTGTTTCCCAATACTAATTTCAATGATTTATTAACAACTTTTATTGCGGTTTTAGTTAATAAATTAAGCGTTTTTTAACGCTTTTATTGTTATTTTTTTTGTCTATTAGCTGTCAGGAGATCTTGAAGGGTACGGTTTTTGTTTTTGAAACTGTAATTCATTAAATTTACAATACCAATTATATATTATGGATGATAATTTTTCACCAAGAGTAAAAGATGTTATTACCTACAGTAAAGAGGAAGCCTTACGTTTAGGCCACGATTTTATTGGTACTGAACATCTAATGCTGGGCATTTTAAGAGATGGTAACGGAAAAGCTATTCATATACTTAATAACCTGGCAGTCGATTTAGACCATTTACGCAGAAAGGTAGAAGTACTGAGCCCTGCTAATTTGGGTGTTGAAGTAAATGCCGAAAAGAAGAATCTTCATCTTACCCGACAGGCCGAAAGAGCCCTGAAGACCACTTTTCTTGAAGCTAAAGTATTTCAAAGCTCATCAATTAGCACTGCGCACTTGCTTTTATGCATTTTGCGAAACGAAAACGATCCAACAACCAAGCTGTTGAATAAACTTAAAATAGATTATGACATAGCTAAAGAACAGTATTTAAATATGACTCCAAACGAAGAAGAATTCTTAGAAAACTTGCCAAGAAACGAATCGTACAATGACGATTCAGGACAAGATGACAGTTTAAAAGAGAGCAGTTTTAATAATCCCGCCAATAAGTCAAACAAAAAATCTAAAACGCCGGTTTTGGATAATTTTGGGAGAGATTTAACAGAAATGGCTGAGGAAGGTAAACTAGATCCTGTGGTAGGACGCGAAAAAGAAATTGAGCGTGTGTCACAAATCTTAAGCCGCAGAAAAAAGAACAACCCGCTTCTTATTGGAGAACCTGGAGTTGGTAAATCTGCTATTGCAGAAGGACTTGCTCTCAGAATTATTCAAAAGAAAGTCTCTCGTATTTTATTCAACAAACGTGTCGTAACTCTTGATCTTGCCAGCTTAGTGGCCGGAACAAAATACAGAGGACAGTTTGAAGAAAGAATGAAAGCGGTTATGAACGAACTTGAAAAGAATGATGACATTATTCTTTTTATTGATGAAATTCACACTATTGTAGGTGCTGGCGGCGCAACTGGTTCGCTTGACGCTTCCAATATGTTCAAACCTGCTTTAGCAAGAGGCGAAATCCAATGTATTGGTGCTACTACTCTTGACGAGTACAGACAATATATCGAGAAAGACGGAGCTCTTGAAAGACGTTTCCAAAAAGTAATTGTAGAACCAACTTCTGTTGAAGAAACAATTGCGATTTTGAACAATGTAAAAGACAAATACGAAGATCACCACAACGTGACCTATACTCCAGAAGCTATTGAAGCCTGCGTTAAACTAACAAACAGATACATGTCTGAGCGTTTCTTACCAGACAAAGCGATCGATGCAATGGATGAAGCTGGATCACGCGTACACATTACTAATATTGATGTTCCAAAACAAATTTTGGATTTAGAACGTCAATTAGAAGAAGTTCGTGAGCTTAAAAATATGGTTGTTAAAAAACAAAAATATGAAGAAGCCGCTAAACTTCGTGATGACGAAAAACGTATCGAAAAAGATTTAGCCGTTGCTCAGGAACAATGGGAAGAAGATTCTAAAAACAACCGTATTGAGGTTACAGAAGATAATGTAGCCGATGTTGTTTCTATGATGACCGGAATCCCTGTAAACAGAATTGCACAAACAGAAAGCAACAAACTGGCAAAATTACCTGAATTAATTCAGAACAAAGTAATTGGTCAAAACGAAGCAGTTCTTAAAATCGCACGTTCTATCCAACGTAACAGAGCTGGTCTTAAAGATCCGAACAAACCAATTGGTTCGTTTATTTTCTTAGGCCAGACAGGAGTTGGTAAAACACAATTGGCTAAAGTTTTAGCTAAAGAATTGTTTGACTCTGAAGATGCTTTAGTTCGTATCGACATGAGTGAATACATGGAGAAATTTGCGATCTCTCGTTTAGTTGGAGCGCCTCCGGGATATGTGGGTTACGAAGAAGGAGGTCAATTGACTGAAAAAGTTCGTAGAAAACCATATTGTGTGGTACTTTTAGACGAGATCGAAAAAGCGCATCCAGATGTATTCAATATGATGCTTCAAGTGTTAGATGATGGTTATTTGACAGATAGTTTAGGTCGCAAAATCGACTTCAAAAACACGATCATTATTATGACTTCTAACGTTGGTGCACGTCAATTAAAAGATTTCGGACAAGGTGTTGGATTCGGAACAGCTGCAAGAACAGCTCAAGCTGATGAAAACTCAAAAAGCATTATCGAAAATGCATTGAAGAAAACTTTTGCTCCAGAATTCTTAAACAGAATTGATGACGTAATTGTATTTAATGCACTAGAAAAAGCAGACATCGATTTGATTATCGAAATTGAATTGAAAAAACTATATTCTCGTATTGCTGAATTAGGATACAACTTAAGCTTAACTGACAAAGCAAAAGCATTTATCGCAGAAAAAGGCTTTGACAAACAGTTTGGTGCGAGACCGCTAAAAAGAGCGATTCAGAAATATGTAGAAGATTTACTGGCTGAAGAAATCATAACTTCAAAAATTCATTCTGGTGACGAAATCTTAATGGATCTGAAAGATGATTCTCAAGAACTTTCTGTAGAAATACACAAAGCCGAAGAGCCGACTAATCAATAAATTAGTTAATTTTTATAACAAAAATAATTTACCCGTTACGTTTTCATAACATAACGGGTATTTTTTTTGCATAATTTACTATCTTTAGTAAAAGCAAATAGCTATTTTTGAATTTAAATTACATAATAATAATCACAGTATGCTTCAAAACAAGGTCATTTTAGGAAGCGAAGAATGGTGCTCATTTCCAGAACTTGGAATCCCGACGATTAAAGCTCGTGTAGATTCTGGTGCCAAAACTTCGGCAATGCACGCTATAAACATAGCTCCTTTTATCAAAAATGATGCGAACTGGGTGAAATTTGACATTAACCCAATTCAGAATAACATTAAAACGATAATTCACTGCGAAGCGCCGCTTGTAGACAAACGAATTGTAAAAAGTTCGAGCGGTTTTAGAGAGCATCGTTACGTTATTCAAACCAGCTTAAAAATCGGCGATGCCAAATGGCCTATAGAAATGACGCTTACCAATCGTGACTCGATGGGTTTTAGAATGCTGTTAGGCCGCGAAGCAATGAGCGGACGCGTTTTAGTAGATCCGGAAGAAAAATATCTTTTAGGACAGCCGACAACCGAAGCATTAAAAGAATTGTACCAAAACTCCGAAAAAGCAAGTTCGGGTTTACGCATCGGGCTTTTAGCCAGTAATCCGGAATTATACAGCAATAAAAGAATCATGGAAGCGGGCGAAATGCGCGGCCATGAAATGCATTTCTTAAACATCAAGGAATGTTATATGAAATTGGACGCTAAGACTCCAGAAATTCATTATAGAGGCGGAAAAATCTTAAATCAATTTGATGCGATTATTCCAAGAATACGCCCAAGCATTACCTTTTACGGCTGTGCTTTGACACGTCAGTTTGAAGCTTTAAAAGTATTTGTTTTAAATTCAGCTACAGCCATAACACAATCCCGTGATAAATTATATTCACTGCAATTATTATTAAACAGCGGTATCGATATTCCAACAACGGGTTTTGCCAATTCTCCGCTAGATACAGACAATTTAATTAAAATGGTGGGCGGTTCACCTTTAATAGTAAAATTATTAGAAGGAACGCAAGGAAAAGGGGTCGTTTTGGCCGAAACCAAAAAAGCTGCAGAAAGTGTTATCAATGCCTTTAAAAGTCTAAATGCTAATATTTTAGTTCAGGAATTTATTAAAGAAGCAAATGGTAAAGACATTCGTTGTTTTGTGATTGACGGAAAAGTCGTAGCCGCAATACAGCGCGAAGCGATGCCGGGCGAGTTTAGAGCTAACATTCATCTTGGCGGAACAGCTTCTGTAATTAAAGTAACTGCTGAGGAGAAAAAAATCGCTATAAAAGCAGCAAAAGCTATGGATTTAAAAGTAGCCGGCGTTGATATCATTCGTTCTTCTAAAGGTCCGTTATTGCTTGAGGTAAACTCTTCCCCAGGTCTTGAAGGAATTGAAGGCGCAACCAATAAAGATGTTGCCGGAGAAATGATTAAAGCTATTGAAAAAAACTTTAAATTGATTTAAACATTCGTTTTTAAATTCATTTAACTTAATATCCCATAATTAATTTAGAAGCTTTGTCAAAGTTTAAAACTTTGGCAAAGCTTTTTTATTTAACTTTAAAGTAAAAAACATGCTTTTTCCCTATTCTGATATTATTATACGAAGTATTGCCGTTTATTTTTTCATGACAATTGCTTTAAGAGTTTTTGGTAAAAAAGAACTTTCCCAATTAAACACAGCCGATATTATCCTGATTCTACTCATTAGCAATTCTGTTCAAAATGCCATGGTTGGGCCAGACACAAGCTTAATCGGCGGATTAGTAGCCGCACTGGTTCTCTTTATAATAAATTTTATAATTAAAAAATTAATCCGCAGGTACAAGACACTTAGCAAATTACTGGTAGATAAGCCCGAAATCCTTATTCACGACGGCAGACTCGACTTTAAAACTTTAAGCCGATTGGATATTTCTGACGAAGAACTCAAGGAAGCTATGAGAGAACACGGAATTGAATTTTTTAAAAACGTAAAATTGGCCATGCTGGAAATAGACGGAACCATAAGCATCATCTCTCAAGATAAAGAAAACCTGAAGCAGACCCATTATAAACGAAAGCATAATCGGAAAAATCTGCAAAAGTTTTAGAGCCAGCAAAAAAAATTATCCTTTGATATTAGACGAACCTTTTGATTTTCCATAAAACAACAAGAGTAAATCTTCATTTGCAAACCTTCCATCCAGATCATATTGCAAAGGTGTTTTGACCAATAGAGTACTGAAATTTCCTTCTACATCAATGTAAATCTTTTTCATATTATACCTTTCAGAAGTAAAAAAACAATCATTAATTGCAAATAGCAATTTTCGCCGTGAAGCCTTTTCAATTCCTATGATATCAGTAACTTTAACAATCACCAAGATTGTATCATTTCTTTCTACTGAATGATATTTCAGCTTACTCATATCGATACCTTTTAAAGACCTGCTGACCGATTCTTTAAGGAAACATGAAATTAAATCTGATTCTTCATTGGGACTGCTCGTTACTTTCTTTTGATCTACTTTTAAACGAATTCTTCTAACATCATATTCTTTGCAAGAAGACACTAGAAAAACAATAATTAAGCAATAGAATCTTGAACTTATAATACTTTTGAAATTAAACATTTCTTTTGAAATTTGCTGCTGTTTAGAGTGGTTTCAATATTTTTTTTCATGAAAACACACCAAAATTAATTGCACAAATATCAATCTATTGAATACCAACAAGAGCCGCTAAAAATTAAAAAAATGTTATTTTGAGACATTATTTAATTAATTTTAATCCAATAAAAAAGCCGATTTCAAAATTGAAATCGGCTTTAAAAATATTTTGATAAATGTGATTTACATCTCACATTTTGCAATGATCATTTATTAAATAAACACGCTTAAAATAAAGTAAACAAAACCTGCTAATATAGCCGAAATTGGAATAGTCAAAATCCAAGCCCAGATTAAACTTACTGTAACTCCCCAGCGAACTGCAGACACACGTTTTGTTAATCCAACTCCAATAATAGAACCTGTAATTGTGTGTGTTGTACTTACTGGAATTTTTAAGTGTTCTGTAAAGTAAAGTGTCAAAGCCCCGGCAGTTTCTGCAGCCACACCTTCAAACGAACTTACTTTTGTAATTTTAGAACCCATTGTTTTTACAATCTTCCATCCACCGCTTAATGTACCTGCAGCAATGGCAGAGTAACAAGCTAACGGAATCCAAGCAGGCATTTTAAAAGCACCGTCTTCAGAAGGAAGTGCCACATCTAACCAAGAGGACATATGAACACCTGGATTTGAATTGATATACACAACAACTGCTGCTGCAATAATTCCCATTACTTTTTGAGAATCATTTCCTCCGTGACCTAAACTAAAAGCTGCAGAAGATAATAATTGCATTTTTTTCAAAGCCGCATCAGCCTGATGAAGATTTAAGCTGCTAAATATCAAACAAAAAATACTTACAGTTAAAACAATAAATGCTACTAAAAACCACTTAATATTATGCGGTTCTAATGCCACACTCCAAAATTCTGAAGATGGAAAACGAGCTTTATGGCCGCCTTTTATGATTTCTTCATAAGGAATCATTTGAGTGTAAACAAACCAAATAGTCGCAATCATCAAAGCAACGGTAAATATTTTTGGACCAATACTTTTGCGCGAAGCATTTAAAAGCCAAATCGAAATCAAATAAGAAGCTAAAGCTCCCAATAATGGTGCCAAGACAATAAAAGCAATAATTATAAGAACCCCCGAAGGCATTCCGCCATCTTTACCTGCTTTGTACCAGCTTACGATATCATACCAATGATGTGTCGCTCCGTCTGGCCCAACATATCCTGAAAAGCCGTGAACCGCTATTGCATGCGCAACGGCCGCTCCTGCAAAACCACCAATTAAGGTGTGTGAAGAACTAGAAGGAATTCCCAGCCACCAAGTCAATAAATTCCAGCAGATTGCAGCGATAACCCCCGCAAGAATCACAACAAGATCAATCTGCATTGTATCTGCTGTTTTGGCAACGGTATCTGCAACACCAAATCCGAAAACCCAATACGCCAGAAAGTTAAAAAATGCAGCCCAAAGAACCGCCTGAAACGGCGTTAAAACCTTTGTAGCCACAACTGTAGCGATAGCATTTGCAGCATCATGAAAACCATTGATGTAATCAAAAATTAAAGCTAATACTATAATAATTATAAGTATCGTCATAAATTATAACTTCAGAATGAAATGAATTAAATTAAGAGTGTTTTACAGAAATTGATTCTAATATATTAGCTACACTCTTACATTTGTCTGTAGCAGATTCTAAAACAGACAATACTTCTTTATACTTAATAATATTTTTAGCATCTGTTTCGTTTTCAAAGATTTCGAAAACAGCTTTATTGTAAACGTTATCAGATTTATTTTCAAGCTTGTTAATTCTTGCACAAGCATCTTTAATAACATTCATGTTTTTCAAGTTACTCAACTCTTTTACAGCACTGTCAATATTTTGACAAGCTTCAAGGTTGATTTCTGTCATTTTTCTGATAGACTTTGTAATCTTGTCAACTTGGTAAAGTCTCATACGGCTTGCTGCACCGTGCAGATAATCTGCAACGTTATCAATTGAAGTAATTAAAGTATGGATATCTTCTCTATCAAATGGAGTAATGAAGTTTCTGCTCAACTCTAAATTGGTCTGGCGTGTGATATCTTCACCTTTTTGTTCTAATTCGTCAATTTTTTGAAAAAGAACTTCTCTTTCTTTTAATGGTAAATTTACAGCTTCGTGTAAGTTAGAAGCTAATTCAATTAAATTGCTTGAAGCTTCTTCAAAAAGTGGAAAGAATTTTTTGTCTTTCGGCACTAAAAATTGGAAAATACTGTTTATTGACATTTGTTTATTTTTGATACGGCAAAATTACTTCATTAATATTTTACAATGTTAAGCCATTGTTAACAAATCGTTTTCTATTTGAAAACTAGACAAGAACGAAACGGTATGTTCAATATCATAATGTAAGATTCTATCTTCTTTAACCAAAGGAACTACTTCTCTATAACTGCTTAAAAACATTTCGATAAAATCACTTGACTTCAAAGGCTCTCTGTAAGCAATTGCCTGTGAGGCATTTAATAATTCGATTGCCAGAATACGTTCCAGATTATCCATAACGCGCAACGCTTTTGTAGCTGCGTTTGCTCCCATGCTCACGTGGTCTTCCTGTCCGTTGCTAGACACAATACTGTCAACACTGGCAGGCGTTGCCAATTGTTTGTTCTGGCTGGCGATACTCGCTGCAGTGTATTGCGGAATCATAAATCCTGAATTTAACCCCGGATTATCTACCAAAAACGCCGGAAGATTTCGAAGACCAGAAATTAACTGATAGGTTCTTCTTTCAGAAATACTTCCTAATTCTGCCAAAGCAATTGCCATAAAATCAAGAGCTAGCGCTAAAGGCTGACCGTGAAAATTACCGCCGGAAATAATCTGATCGGCTTCGATAAATATATTAGGATTATCAGTAACCGAATTGATTTCTGTTTTAAAAACCTTTCGAACATAATCAATCGCATCTTTGGAAGCTCCATGAACCTGAGGCATACAACGGAAAGAATAAGGATCCTGAACATGTTTCTTTTCCTGCTCAATGATTTCGCTTCCTTCTAAAAACTCATTTATTCGCTGTGCCGTCACAATTTGTCCTTTGTGCGGACGTATATAATGTATCAATTCATTAAAAGGCTCACTTCTTCCGTCAAAACCTTCCAAAGAAATTGTTCCAATTAAATCTGCCAGATAAGAATATTTATACGCTTTTATTAAAATATGAGCTCCGTAAGCACTCATAAACTGCGTTCCGTTTAATAATGCCAGTCCTTCTTTAGACTGCAAAACAATCGGCTCCCAATTAAAATGATTTAAAACTTCTTTTGAATGCACTTTTTTTCCTTCAAACATAACTTCACCTTCACCTAATAATGGTAAAGACAAATGAGCCAAAGGTGCCAAATCGCCAGATGCGCCTAGAGACCCTTGTGTATAAATAATTGGCAGAATATCATTATTATAGAAATCAACAAGACGCTCCAGAGTTTTTAACTGAACTCCAGAATGTCCGTAACTCAAAGATTGGATTTTAAGCAAAAGCATCATTTTCACAATTTCCGACGGAACTTCCTCTCCTGTTCCGCAGGCGTGAGATTTTACTAGATTTTCCTGAAGCTTAGATAAATTCTCGTTTGAAATTTTCACATTACAAAGTGATCCGAAACCAGTATTAATTCCATAGATTGGTTCAGAGTGTGAAGCCATTTTTTTATCCAGATAATCACGGCATTTCTGCACATTTACTTTTGCCTCCTCAGACAATTCGAGCATTTTTTGATTTACAATAATCTCTTGAATTGTTTCTAAACCTAATGTTTCAATACTTATATAATGGATGTCTCTCATAACATTTTTAATTTAAGGCATCAAAATTCAGCAAATCAATATTAAAAAGCAACATTTGTTCCTAATAATTAAAATTTGATTGCATCAGAAATTAGACTTTTAATTATTTGATAATCTAAATTGATCACACAAATAGTCAATTAGCTTGCTGCATAGAACACGAATCAAACGGATTCACTTCGTGAAGACTCGCATTTTACGGATTTTTTTATATTTAAGATATTAAGCAATAAAAAATCTGTTTTTCATCAGCGTCTTTGCGATAGCAAATCCGTTTTATCCGTGTACAATTTTTTCACAAATTCCTACTGATTCTATAGACTAATGCCGTTTTTTCGTTAGAAATTCATCATTAAAATTGACTCAAAGCCTTTTGAGATGAACTAAAAATGTTAAAAAATATACGAAAACAGCAAATTAAGATCTTGAATCCTGCCAAAAACTCAATTTGAATTTGGTGAAAAATGAAATATTAAAATATTCGTAAAAAGGACATTTAGGTTTTTAACTCTTATAAAAAACTGTATTTTTGAAAAATCAAATGAAAAGTAACAGCGCAAAATATCAATCTACAATGACAGCTCCAACTAGAGTTGCAATTGCTGCTACGATTATTTCTACTACAACAACTACTACCCCTTAGGGGTATACATTTTTACATATAATCCAGATTATCTATACTTTTTTCTTAAAAGAAGAAAGGCATTGGATACATGAAAACATTTACAAAAAAAGAAAAAAAGCCGCAGTTTTCAGTTTCAGTTCACAGTTAATAAACGTTGAACCTTTGTTACTCAAAATCGCTGCACCTTATTAAAAAATATCAAAAATGAAAGTATTAAAATTTGGCGGAACTTCCGTAGCCAATGCTCAAAATATAAAACTCGTTCTCGAAATTGTCAAACAAAAATCGCAGCAGGATAAAATCGCTGTAGTAGTTTCTGCCTTAAGCAAAGTAACCGATTTATTACAGGCTGCAGCAGCAAAAGCAGCTTCTAACGATGAAAGCTTTAGAGAAATTGTAGCCGAAATAGAGAAAAAACATCTTGACACTTTAAAAGAACTGATTCCTGTAAGCGAACAAAGCAGCCTTTTAAGCCATGTTAAAAGAATCATCAACCACTTAGAAACTTTATTGGACGGTTGTTTCTTACTAGGCGAATTATCTCCAAGAACTGCAGATACAATTTTAAGTTTTGGCGAATTGTTATCGTCTTACATTATTGCGCAGGCGTATCAGCAAATCGATAACAATGCGGCGTATAAAGACAGTCGCGAATTAATAAAAACAGATCACAACTACGGAAAAGCAGTTGTAAACCTTGAAGTTTCCAATGGTTTAATTCAGGAATATTTTACTCAAAATGGAGCTCAAATTACTATTCTTCCTGGATTTATTACACAGACTCTTGACGGAATCACTACAACTCTGGGGCGCGGAGGTTCTGATTATACCGCAGCAATTATCGCCGGCGCACTTGACGCTGCACAATTGGAAATCTGGACAGATGTAAACGGAATGTTTACTGCCAACCCAAAAATTGTAAAACAAGCACAGCCTATCGCCACTATATCGTACCAAGAAGCAATGGAATTATCGCATTTTGGTGCCAAAGTATTGTATCCGCCAACGATTCAGCCGGTTTTAAGAAAAAACATTCCTATTTTAATCAAAAATACTTTTGAACCTGAGGCAGAAGGAACTTTAATTTCGAGCCAGCCATCATCAAAAGATACGGTTGTAAAAGGAATCAGCCATATCGATCATATTTCGCTCTTAACGCTTGAAGGTCCAGGAATGATTGGAGTTGCGGGTTCTTCCAGACGTTTGTTCGAGGTTTTATCTCAGGAAAAAATCAACGTTATTTTTATTACTCAGGCCTCTTCTGAGCATTCTATTTGTATCGGAATCCTGAATTCTGACGCTGATAATGCCGAAGCTGCAATTAACAGAGCGTTTGAAATCGAAATTTCGCAGAATAAAATCGATCCTTGTTATGTAGAAAAAGACCTTTGCATTATTGCATTAGTCGGCGAAAACATGAAAAACCACCAAGGTTTGAGCGGAAGAATGTTCAGTACTTTAGGAAAAAACAACGTAAACATACGTGCAATTGCGCAAGGTGCATCTGAAAGAAATATTTCGACTGTAATTAACGAAAGAGATGTTAAAAAAGCCTTGAATACGTTACACGAAAACTTCTTTGAAGAAAATACCAAACAGCTCAATTTATTTGTAATGGGCGTTGGAAATGTGGGCGAAAAATTCATCGAACAAATTCACAGCCAAAAGAAATTCTTAAAAGATGTTTTAAAGATTAATGTTCGCGTCATTGCATTATCGAATTCAAGAAAAATGCTTTTTGACGAAGACGGAATTTCATTAAAAGACTGGCAGTCGTCTTTAGATAAAGGTGAAGAAGCCATTGCTTTAGAATTTATTGCACGTGCCAAAGAACTGAACTTACGTAACAGTATTTTCGTAGATATTACGGCCAATGCAAGCGTTTCTGAAATGTACGAGAAATTCTTAAAAGAAAGTATTGCCGTTGTAACCTGCAACAAAATTGCGTGTTCGTCTGCTTACGACAATTATAAAAAACTAAAAAACTTATCACGCCAATACAATGCGCCGTTTTTGTTTGAAACGAACGTGGGTGCGGGATTACCGATTATTGACACTGTAAAAAACCTTATCGCCTCTGGAGACAAAGTGCATAAAATCCAGGCGGTTTTATCGGGAAGTCTGAACTTTATTTTCAACAATTTTGATGAGAATAATTCTTTCCACGATGTGGTAAAAGAAGCCGGAGTTCAAGGTTTTACAGAACCAGATCCAAAAATCGACCTCAGCGGTATCGACGTAGCGCGTAAAATCCTGATTTTAATTCGCGAAAGCGGTTACGAAATGGATATTGACGCGATTGCAAACGAATCGTTCCTGCCTGCAGAATGTCTGGAAACAACAAACAACGAAGACTTTTTTGCTTCGCTGCTGAAACACGCACCGCATTTCGAAAACATCTACAAAGAAGCTTTAGCCAAAGATTCCAGATTGAAATATGTAGCGCAATTCGAAAACGGAAAAGCAAGTGTCGGCCTGCAATTCATCCCGAAAGATCATCCGTTCTACAATCTGGAAGGAAAAGACAATATCGTGCTTTTCTACACCGATCGTTATGTAGATCAGCCTTTATTGATCAAAGGCGCCGGAGCCGGAGCAGCGGTTACAGCATCAGGAATTTTTGCTGACGTAATCCGTATCGGGAATGTGTAATATTTATTAGCTGCTAAGACGCAAAGGCGCTAAGTCTTTAAGTTTTTCAAGCTCAGAAACTTAAATTCTTAATAATAAAACTTAGCGCCTTATTGCCTTCGTGGCAAAAAAAAATAAAAACTTTGTGACTTTGTGCCTTCGTGGCAAAACCAACCAAAAATGAAAGAAATAAAACTATTTTGCCCAGCAACTATCGCAAACCTCTCGTGCGGATTTGACGTATTGGGACTTTGCTTAGACAATGCGGGTGATGAAATGATTGTTCGAAAAGTCGATCAAAAAGGAGTTCGAATCACAAAAATTGCGGGTGCCGATTTACCGCTTGAAACTGAGAAAAATGTTTCGGGGGTTGCGGCTTTGGCAATGCTTGAAACTTTGGACGAATTGGATTTTGGATTTGAAATCGAAATTTATAAAAATATTAAAGCCGGAAGCGGTATCGGATCCAGCGCTGCAAGTTCTGCAGGAGCGGTTTTCGGAATTAATGAATTACTCGGAAGACCGTATTCTCGTAAAGATCTGGTTCAGTTTGCCATGCAGGGCGAGAAATTAGCCAGCGGCAACGCGCATGCCGACAACGTTGCTCCTGCCCTTTTAGGCGGTTTTACTTTGGTAAGAAGTTATGCGCCGCTTGATATTATCAGAATTGACAGTCCCGAAGAACTATACGCAACAGTAGTTCATCCGCAAATTGAATTAAAAACATCTGATGCGCGTTCGGTTTTAAAACAAAACGTTTCGCTGAAAAGCGCCATTATGCAATGGGGAAATGTGGGCGGATTAATCGCAGGTTTATACACAAAAGATTACGATTTGATTGGAAGATCACTTCACGACGAAATCGTTGAACCTTTACGAAGTGTTTTAATTCCAGGTTTCGATCAAATCAAACAAACGGCTCTTGAAAACGGTGCTTTGGGTTCTGGAATTTCAGGTTCTGGTCCGTCGATTTTTGCTTTAAGCAGAGGAAAAAATACCGCCGACCAAATCGCAAAAGCCATGAGCGAGGTTTACGAAAAAATGAATTTACCTTATGAGATTCACGTTTCAAAAATCAATCCGGATGGAGTTCGTATTTTGTAAAATGTGTGATGTGAAATGTGAAATGTATTAAGTAAAAAGATTTAAGTATTAGGACAACTTTTGTCAGGCTGAGCGATCCCGAGGCTTCGGGAGAGAAATGACAAAACTATGTGGATTTACTTTATGTCTATACGTTGCGGGGCTTCGACTCCGCTCAGCCTGACAAAAGCAATACATAATTGAAAACATAATTATTGGAATTTGGAATTTTAAAAATTTGGAATTTGTTTCCATTTCTAAAATCTAAAATCTAAAATCTAAAATAAAAAATGAAATACTACAGTTTAAACCATAATGCCCCAAAAGTTTCTTTCCAAGAAGCTGTAATACAAGGATTAGCGAGTGACAAAGGATTGTATTTTCCAGAAAATATTACCCCTCTTGATCCTTCGTTTTTTGATGAAATCGAAAGTTTAAGCCACGAACATATTGCTTATGAAGCGATCAAACAATTTGTGGGCGATGAAATCCCAGCAGAAAAATTAAAAGAAATCATTGCTGAAACTTTGGTTTTTGATTTTCCGGTTGTGAAAGTCGAAGACGGAATTTATTCGTTAGAATTATTCCACGGACCGACAATGGCGTTTAAAGACGTTGGAGCACGTTTTATGTCACGTTGTCTGGGTTATTTTAATAAAGACAAAAAAGATGCTAAAAACACCGTTTTAGTAGCGACTTCGGGCGATACAGGCGGAGCCGTTGCCAGCGGATTTCTGGGCGTTGACGGCGTAGATGTTGTCATTTTATATCCGTCTGGGAAAGTGAGCGATATTCAGGAAAAACAATTGACGACTTTAGGACAAAACATTAAAGCACTTGAAGTGGATGGTGTTTTTGATGATTGCCAGGATATGGTAAAAAAAGCGTTTTTAGACGAGACTTTAGCGCATAAAAACCTGACTTCGGCTAATTCTATAAATATTGCGCGCTGGTTACCGCAGATGTTTTATTTTTTCTTTGCTTACAAAGCATTGAAAAGCCAAAACAAACCATTGGTTTTCTCTTGCCCAAGTGGTAACTTCGGAAATATCTGCGCCGGAATTATGGCAAAGAAATTAGGATTGCCAATTGAACATTTTGTTGCTTCTACAAACGTAAACGATACGGTGCCAAGATTCTTAGAAAACGGAAAATACGATCCTAAACCTTCTAAAGCGACAATCTCTAACGCCATGGACGTTGGAAACCCAAGTAACTTTATTAGAATTCAAGAATTGTACAATAATGATTTAAAAGCTTTCGAAAAAGATTTCTCTTCTTATAGTTATACCGACGAAGAAACACTTGAAGCTCTAAAGAAAATTTACAAAACAGACGGCTATATCGCCGAACCGCACGGTGCTGTTGGTTATTTAGGTTTGAAAAAAGAACTTGAAAAATACCCGAATGCCATTGGTATTTTCTTAGAAACGGCTCACCCAATTAAATTCTTAGATGTGGTTGAACCGGCGCTAGGAATTACGCTTCCGATTCCTGCTCAAATTGAAAGTGTTATTAATGAAGAGAAAGTTAGTGTAAAGATTGGAACTTATGAGGAGTTGAAGGATTTTTTAGGGTAAAAAACATATAATTAAATGAGAAAAGCGAGTAAAAATATTTTTGCTCGCTTTTTTATTGCATTACAATTAATTATTTTGAATTAATAAATAAAGATATCAAGTACGGAAATCTGTAAAAATTGGCAAGAAAAAATACATATATTTGAAAAACAAGAAAACGAAATAAAGCTTTGCTTATCTACCCGAATTTATATGCATATCTGAAGATTTGTTTCTATAAATGAGCTAACAGCAATAAATCAATATTCTGCAAAACAATAAATATATGGAAAATAATGAAATAGATTTGAATTATATGAATACGGGAAGTGTTGACAAAACATATTTTGCTAGATCATTTGAAGATAAATTCACAGGGCAAACTGAGAGATTTGCATTCAAAATTTTAGACGATAATCAAACTGAATTTATTCTACGAAAAGAAGCTATAATAGGCACTTCTTTTCTCGGGAAAAGAGCATTAAAAGCATTATTTTACGAAGATAGTAGAAATATAAAAAAACTTTTTCTTCAACAATTCGACGCAGTTCAGTTACCTGTAAAAAATTTGTCTAAACAAGCATCGTTCACTGAAGATGAAATAGAAAGACTATATTTATTTCTGAAAAGCATTAAAGAAGTCGAATTTCCAAACAATCAAACCTATAATATAAAGGATGATGATTTACGTAAAATGCTTTTGGATGATAAGCAAGCAAAAAAATTGATTTTAGAAAATCTTCCTCAATTACAAGAAGCACTTAAGAATAATATAACTACGAGAGACATTATTAACTATGGTTATAGGAAAGCTCAACTCGAAATATTTAAAAAATTGCTCTATGAAGACGGCTTTTTCAATAATCATAAACAAGCCTTAATTATCGAGGGAGAACTATCATCAAAAGCTAAAGACGAAGATTTATGGCAATCATTTTTCGAAAAAAACACTTGGATTTTAGGTTATGGCTTAGAATATCTCTTTAATACCGAATTAGATGATAAAAAATTAGAACAAATAACTAGTGGTGCTAATTTTAATGAAAGCGGAAAACGAATTGACGGTTTATTAAAATCTCAAGGTGCAATAAATTCCCTTTGCTTTTGTGAATTAAAGCTTAGTTCACATAGTCTTTTAAAACAAGTTAAGAATTCTTATCGTCCAGAATCTTGGCAAATTTCAGATTCTTTATCTGGTGCAATTGCTCAAGTTCAAAGAACAATTCAAAAGGCAATTTTTGACATGAAAACTAAAATTGAAATTGTAGATAAGCAAGGTGATTTGACAGGAGAAGAACTTTATTTATACAATCCAAAAGGATTTATATTGATAGGTAATCAAAATGAATTTATTACTGAAGGCAGAATAAATCAAATAAAATACTCGTCATTTGAAATGTTTAGAAAAAATTTAAAAAATATTGAAATTCTAACATTCGACGAATTATATCAGAGAGCAAAATATATTTGTGAAAAATAATCCCCATGCTAGCGCGAGCGTCCCGCTCGTGAACACAAAGAACATCAAAACCAATTGAAACTGGCACGAGCGAGATACTCGCGCTAGCAAAGAGGAATTAGCTTCTAGCCAAAAAATAGAATAAACAGAAACAAATTCTCAATTAATGAATAAATATATTTTAATTCCACTACTTTCAATCTTGATTAGTTGCAAATCCGAATCAATCTTGACTGGTAGAAAATACCAAACCGATTCCGTAAATGAAAGTATATATACATTTGATATGAAAAGTCATAGCTATTCTAAGAAAATGGTCAGTGGAACAATTGGAAAAGGAAAATTCAAAACTTTCGTGTTAAGCTCCGAAAAAATTTTAATTGTTTGCAACGATATAATTTGGAAAAAAAATAGTGGTGATATTAAAGAAATGAATAAAACTGGTGATTCGATTGTTGTAGGGGTGTTTGATGGATATAAAAATCTAGGATCGACAATTTTTGAAATAACTTTAAAAGAAAAAATACTATCATTTCGAAAAACGTATGTAAACCAATTACAACAAACCGAAAGTGAAGGAACTTTAATTAAAAAATAAATCCGAGCGTACTTCTCGTTAACACAAAAAAAGAGACCTTACTAAGATCCCCCGCTAGCGCGAGCGTCCCGCTCGTGAACGTAAAGAATATCAAAAACCAATTGGAACGTGCACGAGCGAGACGCTCGCGCTAGCAACAAAAAGTCAAATAACAAAAAAGAGACCTTTCACAAAAGGTCTCTTCTTAATTTAATATATCTTCAAAAAGATTATTTCCCGTTTAATAATTTCTCTAAATATTCCCCCGCTAGCGCGAGCGTCCCGCTCGTGAACGTAAAGAATATCAAAAACCAATTGGAACGTGCACGAGCGAGACGCTCGCGCTAGCAACAGAAAGTCAAATAACAAAAAAGAGACCTCATCAAAGGTCTCTTTTTCAATTTAATATATCTTAAAAAACATTTATTTCCCGTTCAATAATTTCTCCAAATACTCAACTTTATCTTTTTCAGCCTGTACCAAACGTTCGTAAAGTTCAACAACTTTATCTAAAGGATTAAAAGTACAATTGTAATTAAATCCTGCGTTAACAATACCATTATCGTGATAAGTATTACCAATGATATTTAAAACCGCTTCTTCTGAAAAGTTTTTAATTGCCTCAACAGAAACCCCTAGAGCTTTTGCTATTTCAATTAGTTTTTGTTCGTCTACCGTTTCGCTGTTTTCAATAAGAGAAATTGCCTGCTGGTTTGTGCCCAAAGCCTGTGCCAGTGCTTCCTGTTTCATATCTTTAAGCTCTCTGATACGGCTTATATTTCTGCCGATATGTTTTGGTTTTATTGCTGTACTCATAATTCAAAGATATTTAAAATTCTTAAACGAAAATAAATTTCGGTAAAAAACAAACCTGTTTTTGTAAGATACAATTTGCAAATCGTACCCAAAGAGCTGTTTCCCAATCTTTGTGTCCCATAAATCTAAAAATTATTTCGTCTCTAGCAAGGCTCTAAACTCAAGAACAGAAAAAAGTCGTGTCAGGAGGTCAAAAAGAAGGAACAATTACGTTAGCAAATCATTAAAATAAGTACTTTTATTTTCTATAAAAATTTTAAGCACAATACGTGATTTCATGCCTATGAATGACTCTGCTCTCTTAGTTGTATTTTTTCTTTTTTTACTGCTTACCATTTTACCAGCTTTAATAACTGTAAAACTTTTTCAGTATTGGAAAGTCAATATCTTTATAAAACTAATTTTATCAATTGTAATTGCCTCTGTAATAGTTTATCTCATTTTACATCTCTTATACAAAAGTACAGGAAGAGGATTACTTCAATAAAAGCACACACTAAAAGTAACTATCACAAATACTAAGAAACTAAAAACAACATTTAAAATTAAAGTTTAAAACAGTAAAAAACATGAATAAAGCATACTCTTTTGAAAAACTAGAAGTTGTCAAAAATCTAATAAGAATTTCTTCTTGGTTTTTAATTTTAATATTGTTTTTTGCTGTCATTATTACTTTGCTCACCACCGGATTTGCAAGTTATGGCATTAATTATTGTGTCGTCTTTTTATCTCTTTTTATATTATTGGTCAATGCTTTGACCTTGATTGTAATTTCAATTTTATATAAAGTAAAGAATCAGGAAATAATTCACAACATACAAAAAGAGTTGATCTTGTTTCTGGCTTCTTTGGCTGGTTTACTGCTTTTAAGCGCTGTAATCCATTTAAAATATTAGAAAAATTATTTTATTAGTCTGTAATAACATAGTTTATGCTATTAATTGCCTCCTGCTTTAGCTGGAGGTCACTTAAAGCAAAGTCAATCGGCTTTAGCCAAATTAATTTCGGCTAAAGCCATTTATCATATTCTTATTTTTTCCTCCAGCTAAAGCAGGAGGCAATTCAGATCATTACTATAATCATAATCTTTATTTCTTAGTTCCCAGCAAATACAAAATCTTAGTTGGTCCCGATTTTACTTTTCCAATTTCCCAATTAAAATTTTCTTTATTATTTAAATTAGAAACCAAGGCATTCATTTCGTCAACAGAATAGGTTCTTAAAGACGAAACTACGCCATCCCACAAAATCAAAATCGGCACAATCGGAATAAGATACGTAAAGATAATTCTGCCAATATGAAACGGTCTGATAAACGGAGTTGTGAGTAAAACAGTAATCGGCGAAAAGATCATCGCCATAATACTTTGCAAGGTTCTTTCCTGTCCTTCAAAAATTGCAATCGAACTGTTACTGTCAACCGCATTCTGCAGGATTTGCTGTGCGTCTTGGGGTTTAAAATGATGCAGGGACAAAAATTGTGTCCGGAGTCCGTTTAGGTTTTCGGGAACGTTTCGGGCATCTATTGGTGTTCTTATAAAATCAAAATTATCAATTTGCTTTTGGGTATGTTCGAACGCAGGAATGTTAGGGAAATAGTCGGTCAGGAGAATTTTAAGGTCTGGAATTTTTTTTCTCAATTCTTTATTGATCCAGATTAAGCCGCCGCCGCCGCCAGAACCTAAATCGATTATCTGATTGGTGTTTGTTTCTTTTAAACCTTTTTCTAAAACCGGTAGTATTCCTTTGTACATAGGAGTTTTATTCGATAGAAACTGCAAAAAGTCGGTCATGTAATTTCTAATAAATTTGGGAAGCCATTGCTGGTCTTCAAACTCGAATAAATGTATTCTGCTCATTATTTTTTTAATTTGGGTTGAACAAATTACAATATTTTTCTTTAGTTTTTGATTAAAATAAAATTAGAATGAATTGAAATTTGGTTATAGACAAGTATTTCGATCTAATAGTTGATTATGTCAAAATATTCTAAAGATTCGGATAAAGCCATTTCAATATTGTAATTTTGTTTTCCAGATAAAGTTAGAGTAAATTCATACATTTACTGCACTTTTAAAGGAAAATAATTTCAAAATTCTTTTATAAATACATGATTACAAAAACCTCAATAGAAGATATTCCTGCATTAGTTATTTTAATAAACTCGGCTTACAGAGGCGAAACTTCTAAAAAAGGCTGGACAACCGAAGCACATTTACTCGAAGGAAAAAGAACAAATGAAGAGGAACTGACGGAAATTTTCTCGGATCCGAAAAATACATTTCTAAAATTTACCGAAAATGAAAAAATAATCGGTTCGGTTTTATTGTCCGAAAAAGAAAATCAATTGTATCTCGGAATGTTGACGGTTTCTCCTGAACTTCAAAATGGCGGTATCGGCAAAAAACTTTTGGCAGCAGCCGAAAATCATGCAAAATCTTTAGGATTGTCTTCGATTATTATGACTGTTATCTCGGTTCGTGAAGAACTTGTCGCCTGGTACAAACGTCATGGGTATGCAGATACGGGCAAACGTGAAGCCTTTCCTCAAAGCGAAATTCATGTAACGGTTTCTGATGAACCTTTGGAATTTATATATTTAGAGAAAAAGCTTTAATTTTTTTCAAACCGCAAAGTGCGCTAAGGTTTCGCAATCCCGAAGCCTCGCGGCGCAAAGTTTTTTTTAGACAGTTCCTTCATAGTTTCCATACCGTTTGTCATCCTTGTATAAAAAAACAAAAGACGCACAATTGTGCGCCTTTTCAGAAACCTTTGTCACTTTGCAACTCTGCAACTCTGCAACAGCTTTGCCGCTTAAAAAAAACTAAGAAACCCTTCGTTTAATCTTCGACAAAAACTCATGCGAGACGCCGAGGTACGATGATAAATTTTTGTTGTTTATCGAACTCATCTTTTGCGGATAGCGTTCTTTAAATTCTAAATAACGTTGTTTGGAAGTTTTGTTGAGAACGTCCAGAAGTCTTTGCTGTATGGCGACATTGGCGCTTTCGATCATCAAGACATGAAACTGCATCAGCTTGGGAACTTCTGCAAATAACTGCGCTTTTTTAATTTTGTTGATGACTAAAATTTCGCTGTCTTCAATCGCTTTGATGTTGTAAGTTGTGGGTTTTTGATGGTAAAAACTTTCAAGATCACACATCCATTCGTTTTCAAACGAAAAAAAAATTACGGTTTCGGTGCCGTTTTCGTTTAAGATGTAGGTTTTAAACGAGCCTTTCAAAATAAATCCCTCATAACTGTTGTTGGAATCCTGAATCTGCAGAAACTCATTCTTTTTGAGTTTAACGCGTTCTGCTTTTGAGACAATAACATTCCATTCTTCATCGCTGAGCGGAATTTTCCTTTCGATGTTCTTACGTAGTAGGTTGTACATAATTGTGGTTTTTGTTTGTGGAATACTTTTTATCGTTACACTGTTTGTAGGGGCATACATTATGTAATCGATTACGTAAAAGTACGGTATTTATCTTTTTTTTGTAAACTAACAAGTGTTAAAAATATTGTTTCCCGTAGAAATATTTGCAAAAGTTTGAACTTGTTCAATTTTTTTCCTACAAATTATCAAGAGTTTTGTGCCGTTAAACATTTATAAATAACCAAACTTATTAGTAATGAACTTAAACACAAAAATCGCAATGTGCCTAATGGCACTAACTTTGGGCTTTACGTCATGTAATACCGAAGAATTTGCTTCTGAACAAAATGCTCAAAGTACAGTTACCGAAACTGAGACAACTCCATCTAGCGGCAGTACTGCTAAAATTGGAAATTGTGCCGAGGTTCCGGGCTGGGCTTCTCAAAACGGAGGTACTACTGGAGGAGGTTCTGCTGCAGAAACTACTGTTACCACTTATGCACAGCTAAAATCGGCTATCGAGAACAGTGCTGTAAAAGTGATCAAAGTTTCTGGAACCATCACAGTTACAACGAGATTATCATTTCAGGATCAAACTGGAAAAACAATTTACGGAGCAAATGGTGCTAAACTGGTTTCTACAAACCAAACTAAAGATGCTTCTGGAATTATCAACATCAAAAGATGTAAAAACATCATTATTAGAAACTTAATTTTTGAAGGTCCAGGTGCTTACGATACTGATGGATGGGATAACGCAATTCTAGACGAGTGTACAAATGTTTGGGTTGACCATTGCGAATTTAGAGATGGTGTTGACGGAAACTTTGATATCAAAAACAAATCAGATTATATTTCGGTTACGTATTCTAAATTCCATTACTTAAAACCACCAAAAGCAGGAGGTTCAGGAGGATCAGACGACCACAGATATTCTAATTTAATTGGTTCTAGCGACGGTGCTACAGGCGACCGCGGCAAACTTAGAATCACTTTTGCTAGATGCTGGTGGGCTCCAGGCTGTAAAGAAAGAATGCCAAGAGTTCGTTTTGGAAAAGTACATTTGGTAAACAATTTCTTTAACAGTACTGTAAGCAACAAATGTGTTGCAGCAGGTTTTGAAGCTAGTATTCGCGTAGAAAGCAATGTTTTTGAAGGTGTAAAAACTCCAATCGATTTAATGACTGGTTTTACTGCCGTAACAGCAACAGACAACGTTTTTACTAATACAACAGGAAATCAAGCAGGAAGCGGTACTGCATTTACACCGCCATATTCTATTGTAAAATTGAATAAAACTGCTGTTAAAGCTGATATCTCTGCAAATGCAGGAGCAACTTTAGGCGGAAATGTTTGTGGTTCTTTTTAATAAGACTACAATAAAAAACTGAGTTAGTTAGTTTTAGTTTTTAAAGCCATGCATTATTTTGTATAATGTGTGGCTTTATTTTTTTTGTTTTTTTTTGCCACGAAGGCGCTAAGGCATTAAGTTTTTTTTCTCGCATTCCCGAGAGCTATTGGCAGTGAAAAATGAAAAGATTTTTCACGCAGATTTAAAAAGATCTAAGCAGATTTAAAATAATTATTACTAAATTAAATCTGCCTGAATCTGCATAATCTGCGTGAAATTTTCAAATATTAGTTTGGACGCACTGCAGTGCTTCTCTACATAAAAACCTCTCTCCTTCGTGTTTTTTTTTAGTTTTTTTTTCATGAAGGCGCTAAGGCATTAAGTTCTTTTATCCATAACACCGATAACTATTGGCAGCGAAAATGAAAAGATTTTTCACGCAGATTTAAAAAGATCTAAGCAGATTTAAAATAATTATTATAAAATTAAATCTGCCTGAATCTGCACAATCTGCGTGAAATTTTCAAATATAAGGTTAGACGCACTGCAGTGCGCCTCTACAGAAAAACCTTTGTTACTTTGAACCTCTGCCCCTCTGAACCTCCCTAAAGAACCAACTCTTCAAACAGCCTCTGGATTGTCTTTTCTAAATCCTGACACAAACCTGGATGCGGTCTTGAGGTTTGTATTGCCGAACTTCTAATGGCTGTTAACCATCTAAAACGTTCTGGAATTTCAAATTCGGCAATCGGGCCGCCGTCTTTGGCTCCATTCGTAATTTTTTCTAATGAAGTTAAATTGCATTCTAGCTGCTCGATATCAAAATCGGCAGAAAGATTTTGTATTCTTTCTTTATTTAGATGAAAAAGAACCTTTATGAATTTGGCTTTTTTACAAAACAAAATGATTCCGATATTCAGGAATTCTTCGCGCTCTACCCTTGGCACAACACGAATCACAGCATACTCGTATAAGTGACTATCTTGCATTTTGAGCCTGATTTACAAAGATTTCTGAATTCTCTAATCGTGTCTTTAAAAACTGCAGGTACACATTTCGAAGCCCTTCTGGGGTTTCGTCTGCGTCTTCCCACTGCAGCCAGTCTAACGGAATGGTATTTACAATTTCCTCCAAAATTTCCGGCGTCAAAATCGCTTTAAACTCTGTATCAACTTCTTTTAAAAGTGAGGCCTGAGGCAGTAAGACATGGTCTTTAATCAACGCAAACGGACTTTTGGCGTGCTGTTCCCAATTGTTCCAGGAATGATGAAAATACAAACAAGCTCCGTGATCGATAAGCCACAATTCTTTATGCCAAATGAGCATATTGGTATTTTTAAACGTTCGGTCTACATTGGTGATGTATGCATCTAACCAAACAATTTGTGAGGCTAATTTGGCATCTACAGTGGTTACAACAGGATCAAAAGTGATGGCTCCTGATAAAAAATGCAGTGCCAGATTTAATCCCTGACTTCCTTGCAGCAAATCCTGAATTTCTTCATCGGCTTCGGTTCTTCCGAAAGCTTCGTCTAGGTTTGCGAATACTAATTCTGGTAATTGCAGTTTTAAGGCTTTCGCGATTTGTCCGCCTACTAATTCCGCAATTAAGGCTTTTACACCGTGTCCGGCACCTCTAAATTTTAAAACGTATTTAAAATCGTCGTCGGCTTCTGCTAAAGCCGGCAGAGAACCGCCTTCGCGTAATGGGGTTATATAACGAGTAACGTTTACCGTTCTGAGATCGAAGTTGTTTTTCATTTTTTTAAAGATTCAAAGATGCTAAGGAACTGAGTTGCTAAGTTTCTAATCTTTGACATTACAAACTTACGTTTTTTTTGATTTTAGATTGAGAAGGTGGATTTTAGATTTTTTCTTATTTTGTGTCATCCTGAGCGAAGTCGAAGGAGCGCAAGTGGCTCGACAAAGATTGGTGTAATTCTTTATGGTTACTTTACATAGCTTCTCGTGCCTCTTCGACTTCGCTCAGGGTGACAAACGTTCAATAAAATTATCTAATTATCAAATTGCCGCATTTTCTAATTCTAAAAAAGCCTTTCCTAAATACTTAATAATGGTCGAAGCGGTAAAAGACTCGTAACCTGTTTTGGGCAAAGCTAAATCTGCTGTTAAACCGTGGAGGAAAACGCCTAGTTTTGAGGCGTATTTGGGTTCGTAACCTTGTGTCAGCAGACTGGTCAGGATTCCGGTTAAGACGTCGCCGCTTCCTGCGGTGGCGAGGGCTGCGTTTCCGGTGGTGTTTTCGTAGACCGAAGTTCTGTTTATAATAAATGTCGGCGCGCCTTTCATGATGACAATGACTTTGTACTTTTCTGAAAAAGCAATTGTTTTTTGAAATTTTTCGGATTCCGAATTCCATTTGCCGATTAAACGCTCTAATTCTTTTGGATGAGGTGTTAGAATGGTGTCTTCTGGAACTAATTCTAACCAAGATAAATTTTCAGAAATATTATTTAAAGCATCTGCATCGAGGACTAAAGGCGCTTTATTAATTCTTAAAAACTCAAATAATGCTTTTTGTGTGCCAAGCTCCTTTCCTATTCCGGGTCCGATTCCTATGGCTTGGGGAATTAATGGTAAGTGAATATGCGTGATAAAATTTGTATTTTCATCGGTAACGGTCATTACTTCGGGAATGGAGATTTGCAGGATTTGATAACCGCATTTTGGAATAAAGGTTGTTACGAGTCCACATCCTGATTTTAAACAGGATTTTGACGCCAGAACGGCCGCTCCTACTTTGCCGTAACTTCCGGCAATAATCACAGCATGGCCTTGGGTTCCTTTGTGTGCTTTGGAATCTACAGGTTTGTATAGTTTTAGAATTTCTTCTTTGGTGATTAAAAATGGATCTTTCATTTGGGCTTATTTTGGATCAATTTGATGTTTTTTTATGACGCGGATTAAACGGATTTACTTCGTAAAAAAGCGGATAAAAAACGGATTTTTTAATTTGCTGTTTCTGCACTTTTTACTTTAAATGAATACGGATATAAAATCAGGTTATTAAGTTACATAAAATTTGAATGCACGAATGTTTCTTTTGAACGTAAATTCCTAGCCCTGATAGGAGCGGTATCCTTTTTGTTTTTCCTTTAAAAACAAAAAGATATAGCGGATAGCAGGAAATAGCTCCTAATCATTGCGAAATTTATAATTTAAGGCATTCAAATTAGATATTTTTTGAATAGATTTGCAAAACAATTTTATAAAACAACACAATGAAAAATACTGCGCTTACGCACATACATGAAGGTTTAGGGGCTAAAATGCTTCCTTTTGCTGGTTATAACATGCCGATTACTTATGAAGGGGTTAATGCTGAACATGAAACGGTTCGTAATGGTGTGGGAGTTTTTGATGTTTCGCATATGGGTGAATTTTTGCTGACGGGTCCAAATGCTTTGGCTTTGATTCAGAAAGTGACTTCGAATGATGCGTCTACTTTGACAATTGGAAGAGCGCAATATTCTTGTCTTCCTAATAACGAAGGCGGCATTGTAGATGATTTGATTATTTATAAAATGAAAGAAGAGCAGTATTTACTGGTTGTAAATGCTTCTAATATCGATAAAGACTGGAACTGGATTTCGTCTCACAATGATTTGGGTGTTGAAATGAAGAATCTTTCTGAGGATTATTCTTTATTAGCAATTCAGGGACCTAAAGCGGTTGAGGCTATGCAGGCGCTTACTTCTGTTGATTTGTCTGCTATTGCTTACTACCATTTTGAAGTGGGTGATTTTGCAGGAATCGAACATGTAATTATTTCTGCTACTGGTTATACTGGTTCTGGAGGATTTGAAATTTACTGCAAAAATAACGAAGCAGAACAGGTTTGGAATAAAGTTTTTGAAGCGGGTGCTGCCTACGGAATTAAACCAATTGGTCTTGCTGCAAGAGATACATTACGTCTTGAAATGGGTTTCTGTTTGTACGGTAATGATATTAACGATACTACTTCGCCGCTTGAAGCTGGATTGGGATGGATCACAAAATTTACTAAAGATTTTACCAATTCTGAAGCTCTTAAAAAACAAAAAGAAGCGGGTGTTACTAAAAAATTGGTTGCTTTTGAAATGCAGGAACGTGCAGTGCCAAGACATGATTATGAAATTGTTGATGCGGATGGAAATGTGATCGGAATTGTGACTTCTGGAACGATGTCGCCTTCTATGAATAAAGGTATCGGTTTAGGGTATGTTACGGTTGCTAACAGTGCTGTAGACAGTGATATTTTTATCAGAATTAGAAAAAATGATGTTGCTGCTAAAGTGGTAAAATTACCGTTTTACAAGAAATAAATTCTTTTTGAATTATAATTAAAATGCGTTGCGACGAAAGTTGTAACGCATTTTTTTATGGCCGCGAATTTCACTAATTACACTATTTTTTTGTCGCAGATTGCACAGAGTAAAAATAAAATTCGCGCTAATTCGTGAAATTCGTTGCAAAAAGAATATTAAAAAATCTTTAGGCTGTCGATATTTTAAAGGGATTCGTGTTTTTTGTAAAAAAATTAGTGTAACTTTAATATGAACGTTGATTTTCCACCTATGAAAAAGATTTCACTACTCCTTTTTTTGCTATGTTATACCGTTTCTTTTGGTCAAAGCAGCGCAGCAACTTGTGAGATTTTGAACAAAATAAATGCGCTCATCCAAAGCGAACATCTTAGACCGAAACCTGTCGACGATAGTTTGTCTGTCTTTGTATTTGATAATCTCATCAATGAATTGGATCCGTCCCGCAATATATTTTTTAAAACAGAATATGATGAAATGGCTAAAAAATACCGTTTCAAATTGGATGATTTAATCCTGGAAAATGACTGTAGTTTTTTGACTGATATCAAAGAAAAATACCGCAATGGTCTGATGCGAACAAAAGCCGTTTTGGAGAAAATCCAGACGCAGCCGTTTGATTATACTCAAAAAGATACGATTCGGTTTTACAAAAAGTCGTTTGCTTTTTATCTCAAAAAAGAAGATCTGGAAAGAGTCTGGCTCAAAAAACTTCGTTATCAGGTTTTGGACGAAGTGGCCGATACGAGTAATAATCTGGATTCTTTAAAAGTTAATTTTAAATCAATCGAACTGCCTGTTAAAAAAACTATTGTTTCTAACGAAATATGCAGGATCAGCACTTTATTAGAGAGCAAATCTAAGCTGGAAGAGAAACTTTACAACTTCTTTTGCACGTATTTTGATCCGCACACGGCTTATTTTAGCGATGATTCTAAAACAAGCTTTGTAGCTTCTTTGTCAAAAGAACATTTGTCGCTTGGAATGACTGTGAATTTGAATGATAAAAATGAAATTATTATTGATGAGGTAGATCCGAATGGCCCGGCATATCAGACCGGACAAATCAAAAAAGGCGATCAGATTCTTTCGATCTCAAATCAAAAAGAAACTTTGCAGGTTTCCTGTGCTTCATTAGAATCTATTTCGAGCATGATTTTGTCTGAAACGAATAAACATATTACGCTTACGCTAAAGCGAAATTCAGGCAAGAGCTTTGACGTTTTTATCGAAAAACAAGTGATGAAAGACGAAGAAAATTCGGTTTTCAGTTTTATCATCGGTAAGGATACTAAAATAGGCTATATCAAGATTCCGAGTTTTTATGCCGATCTGGATGGTAACAGTCGTAAAGGCTGTGCAGATGATGTTGCCCGCGAAGTGATCAAACTAGAGCGTGATAATATCAACGGTTTGGTTATTGATTTGGTTGACAATGGAGGCGGATCGATGGAGGAAGCCATTAAAATGGCTGGAATGTTTGTAGATTACGGCCCTATCTCGATCGTGGTTGATAACAAACAGGAAAAATCGGTGATCAATGATCCGTTTAAAGGTGTTATTTATCGAGGTCCGATTGTGGTTTTGGTGAATAGCAATACGGCTTCGGCAAGTGAGTTTTTTGCTTCGATCATGCAGGATTACAACCGCGCTCTGTTATTAGGAAGTACTACATTGGGTAAAGCGACGATGCAGACTATTCTTTCGCTTGACGAGGAAAAAAATACTGATTTCCTTAAAATTACGATCAACAAATTTTATCGTGTTACGGGTAAAAGCCATCAATATGTCGGCGTTAGACCAGACGTAGTTTTACCTGAATTTTATGAGGATATTTACCAAAAAGAAAGCGATTTCCCAACAGCGGTAAAAAATGACAGCCTTACTCCTTTCTTAAAATATAGAACGTATGTAAAAAGAAGCATTATTGATAAAATTGCCAAAAACAGTTCGGCACGACTTTCTGATAATTACTTTTTTAACAACATAAAAAAAATCAATCAAAAAATTGATCAGATTGTAAATACTCCAAAAGCAGAGATTCCGATGACTTTAGAAGCGATTTTTAATCAAAATAAATCATTAACGGCACTGTGGACAGAGATCAACACTTTTAACGATGAAAATAATCCGCTGGATGTTTACAATTCTTCTGTAAATCAGTTTTTACTGGGAACTTATCCGACAGACAAGACCATTAATCAATATCAAATGGAAAACCTTCGAACTAATCCGTACTTAAATGAAGCGGTAAATATTATTAATGAATTTAATGGAGGGAGTAAGTAGTTTTGTTTCGGGTTTATGGTTTATGGTTTATGGTTTATGGTTTATGGTTTCAGGTTTCATGTTTCAAGTTTAACCGCAAAGTGCGCAAAGATTTACGCAAAGTACACAAAGATTTTTTTACAATAATTTTACAATAAAAAGAGGTCGCAAGGCTATGTATAATCTTTGCGAACCTTGTGGTTAAATTCAACACCAGAAGCAGGACTTGAACCGTGAAACCTGAAACTGGAAACTTCAACACCAAAACATTCCATAAAAAAGAGTTGTTTTGTTTTTGGAAAAATAAGGAATAACCGTATTTTTGCATCACAAAACTTAAAATTAGAAATGGGAAGAGCATTCGAATTTAGAAAAGGAAGAAAAATGAAACGCTGGTCTGCAATGGCCAAAACCTTTACTAGAATTGGTAAAGATATTGTAATGGCTGTTAAAGAAGGCGGGCCAAACCCAGATGCCAATTCTAGATTAAGAGCTGTTATACAAAATGCGAAAGCGGCCAACATGCCTAAAGACAATGTGGAGCGCGCGATTAAAAATGCCAGCAACAAAGATACTGCTAACTATAAAGAAATTCTTTTTGAAGGATATGCGCCTCACGGTATTGCAATCTTGATCGAAACTGCTTCTGATAATAATAATAGAACGGTGGCAAATATTAGAAGTTATTTTAATAAATGCAACGGAACTATGGGAACTCAGGGTTCTGTAGAGTTTATGTTTGACCATACTTGTAACTTTAGAATTGCAAACAACGGACTTGATGCTGAGGAACTGGAATTAGAATTAATTGATTTTGGTGCTGAGGAAGTTTTTGAAGACGAAGACGGAATCTTAATCTATGCTCCTTTTGGAAGTTTTGGTGCTTTGCAAAAAGAACTTGAACACAGAGGTCTTGAAATTTTATCTTCTGGTTTTGAACGTATTCCGCAGATCACAAAAGAATTAACCGAAGCTCAAATTGCTGACGTTGAAAAATTGATCGAAAAAATTGAAGAAGATGATGACGTTATGAACGTTTATCATACAATGAAAGAAGAATAATTTTCTTTCTCTTTATATCATCAAAAAGCTCTGGATTTTCTAGGGCTTTTTTGTTTTGATGAACTTCTGCTTACTTCGAATAAAAAATTATATTTGTTTATAAAACCAATGATAACCAAATCTTTCAAATGAAATTAATAGAAAACTTCTACTGCATTCAAACCGAAGTTTTTGGTAATGGCTCCGAAAATATTTGGAGCGGTGTTGTTTGGATCAAAACGGAATTAACCAGACCTTCTATTCAATTTTTAAATGCCGACGGAAGCATTCGATCGGCAGAAAGAAAAGCGTATAGAAAAAAACTTGTTGTAAATCCGTATGCAGCATCTAACGAATATTTTGATCTCAACGAACTGCAGTTTTTAGCGCATACTTACGATTTTGAAATAAAAGAACACGATGTTCATAAAGGTTATTTTACTAGTCTGTTGACTAATAATTCGCTATACACTGCCTCTGGAACTATCGTTTTGGTTGAAGAAGAAAAGAGACAATATTTATGGATTGAGTTTTCGCGCTGGAAACTGGAATCACAGCCAAGAAGTGCCGGTGAAGATAGTTTGGGCGAGGACACAACTTTTATAAACGGCATATGGGAAAATCCTTTGTTGACAGATGGGATACTTGCAAAAATTAAAAACACAAAAACACTTCAATAATAATGCATATCGATACTGAAACATTACCGCACTGTAAAATTGAAGAAGATCAGACGCCATTTACCGAATATTATATAATTCGAACTCCCCTATTTCGTTTTCCAGAACCATTGAGTACAAATAATTTAGAAAGTTCTATTGTACTCTTTGGCGAGAACAACTTTAAAGAACAGTTAACGATGCTTCACAACATTATTAACAATTATGAAGAACATGAATTGCTGGAAAATTATCAGGAGGAAGCATTTGACCGAAAAGCAATATTGGATTTAATTGACTTTTATTTTGAAAAAAACAAGGACATACAAAGGCCTTGGGAAAAATACAATGAGCATTACAGTGAAAAAGATTATCTTGATGTAATGATAGCGAAAAGAGCCGGGAATTTGTGTTATGCGGCATATAAAAACTCTTGAAAAACCACCCAGCGCTTTATGATAAAAAATTGGAAAAAAAATAATGAAAAAGGTGTTTCTATAGCTGTTGATATTCTAAATCCGCATCTTTTTAATTTTGATAAAATCGATAAAGAAGTACAGAATGCTTTCTTGAAAGGAAAAAAGTTTGGCATTTCTTGGGAATATAACGGAAACGAAGTACATATTTTTGATAAGGACGGAAGTGTAGAAGGTTTTCCGCTTTCTAACTTACAATATGTCGCTGCGATTTTTAAAAACAGTAATTTATATTCGTCTCCAAATAATGGGGTTCTTTTTAATTTGGATGGAAGTGTTCATAAAATTTTAGAACTGCCCAAATTTAAATCTGATTTTGTTCATGAAATAATCGAAAAAGAAAATGTAAAAAACCTTCTTCTTAAAGAGTTTTTAGAGCAGCCAAAATTATCATTTGAAAAATACAGCAGATACATTTCAAACCAAAATAGTGAACTCGATATATTTGATATTAACTATAATAACGAAATTACTGAATCTCAAATTTTGGATCTGGAAACATTAGAATTTACAGATTTTCTGAAAACCCGTTTTGATAGAAATTATTATTGGAATCCCAAATGGAAGAAAGAAAACTTTGGCTAGACGCTGTAGAATTTTTTAGAAATGATATTGATTCTAAAATTAACTGCCCGACTTGTAAAACAGGCACTTTGTTTACGATTGATGTTGCTTTTGAAATCGAAAATAGCGACAAAGGCGGCGAGCGTTACATAAAATGTACGCATTGCAATGCGTTAGAAATTGTTTTGTATCGCAAACCGCCCAATAATTGGTTTTCTAAAAATGATGTGGAATAAAATATATTTAAAGCGCATTTATTCTAATTTTTCCTTGCTCTAAACATTTTTCGATACTTTTTTGCGTACCGCTTTTTCTTTTTTCATCTGAATTGAAATCAAAAGCCAAAAAATGTGTACACAAATTTACAGCTTCAAAATCCCTTTCTTGATCCGATTCAAAACCGCCTATTATTTTCCACTGACTTACTTGTGTTTTGTATTTGTCGGGCATATAACGCGGCTTTTCACCTATGTGCAGCAGCGTAACATTTGGCGAAACACATTTAAGGACTTCCATTGCAAGAGTGTCTACACCTTTAAAATCACACAATATAAATTTTGTGTTTTCTTCTTTAAATAATGCTGTCAAAGGTTTTTCGTAATGACTCAAAAAATCATTAAAACTTAAATTACCGTTTCCAAAGATGAAAACATTTTTTTCCATGAGAGATTAACTTTAAACTTCTATTTTTACTAAATGGGCTGTTGTATTTTTTCTTGAAATAATTTTCAAAAAACAAGCAGCAAATCAAAGCCAAAGTAAGGAAGATTTTAGATCAAAAAGAAGAAAAGCAAATGGTATTAGAAAATAAAATAATCGAGCACTTTGGTTCTTGTTTAGTAAAAAGAGAAATTGATACAAGTTTAATGCAAATACTTACAGAAGAAGAAATTTACCTGCTTTCAAAGATCGGACTGCCCAATAACTGTCAGGATTTTGAGTTTACAAATTCGCTCGTTCTGCTGACAACATCAGAACTTTTGATCGGAAATACAGCTTACAATGATCCTGTAATTCTAAATTTAGAATCCAGAAAAATTTTCAGAGGTTCTGATTTTTTTCTTGCGCAGTCACTTAAAAATTTTGTCTGCCAGCTTTATGTTCTTGATACTTTATGGAAAATAGATATTCCGCAGCAAAAACTTGGTGATTATCGAGAAAATCACAATCATAAAAAATATGCAGCTGTATTAGAAACCAAACTTTTAGATATAGATCCTGATTTACTGAAAAATGATCTCGGCTATTTTTGGGGATCATTGATAGAAGATATAGAGTCTGGAATTGTAGGCTGAAAATTTAAAATTTACGCATTGATTTATTATATCAAATTTATATTTTTCACACCATTTTAAAATTCAAATTATCTAAACAAAATCTATGTCAACTAACACATTAAAAGTAACAAAAGAATGGCTAGATCAATTTCATGAAAAAAATATAGAATATATTACCACTATTGATAATAGAGAATTATTTACAGCAGTTTTTAATGGTGAATTTCCAGGCAATCAATTCAATTATGAAACTGTTTTTAAAATTATAGAAGCTTTTATTTCTTCTTATCATTTCATTAAGATTGATTACATAAGATTAATATGGAGCGAAAAATTGACAGAAAACAATCTTCAATTTCTTAAAAATGGTGAAGATTATTCACTTTGGAAAGAAAAAATATTAGCATACAATTTTGAAATTGATACTACCCATTTTCCAGACATTGAAGATTCTACAGATATATTCTGTAATTATTCTATTGATGTTGATGGAGAAGAAAGAACATTATACCAATCTATTAATGACAGAATAGCTATCCATCTATTTTTCAATGAAATAAAAAAACAATACTCAATATTCTATTACAATGGAGTTTAGAAAAAGTCTCTTTATGGTTGATTCGCATTTTGATAATAATGTTCCTGAAAGTTGTATTGAATTTAATAATCATTCTAAAACAAATGCATCAAGGGAAATGTTGGAAAAACTTGAATCTTATAAAAACTACTTAATAACATTAGAATAATAAAGAAGTTAAAAACGAAGAAATTAATTGTTTTTCTAAATCTTAAAAATTGTACTAAATAATGCAAAACAAAAAAAAGAAAATTTCTGGTGATTACACTAAAGTAGAGGAAATATTAATAAAAGCCGGATGGAGTAAAAACCGTGATATAACTTCGCAAATCCAACATGCGCCGCTTTACAAATTGTTTCCGAAAAAAATAATTGAGTTTATTACAGTCTTTGGAGGTCTGCAAATAAGCCGAACTCCATCAATTGAACAGATTGATGTAATGGGTGTCGATTATCTTGAAAATACTATAATAGCAGATTTTTATAAAACAAATATTTTTAATGCTTCAAAAGATATCGACGTTACAAATGAAGACGATGAATATTATTTTTCTGTATTACTCGGAACGCAGATTTATTTTGTTGGTCAATTAAGAGAAAACTGCAGTCTCTTTATGGATGGAGACGGCAGATTTTATATTCATACTTTTATTCCTGACTTTTTCTTTATTGCTGATAATGCTTTTGATACTTTTCAAAAAATATTTTTTGGCCCCAATGACGCTGTAATTTTACAAGAAACAACTTTAGAATGGATTCCTAGTTTAGGAAAAGAATTGCCTGCAGATCCCCTCCCTTTAAATAAAAAACTGTTAAAAAATCCCTGGAATTTCTGATTTCCTTAAACGGAATACAACAAATAGAGAAAATTAAGTTTTGATAAAACAATCAATTCTATATCTTTGAAAAAAGAACATTTAAATACAAAAAAATGCAAACCTCAAAAATCACAAGATACGCCGTTATATTACTCGTTGTTTTATTTGTAGTGATCAGCGTATTGAGCTAAAAACAAAAAGCCTTCTGAATTCAGAAGGCTTTTGTTTTTTTTTTAGAAATCAATTTACTTTTTTGCTGCCTTTTTTGTTATTTTCAACAAATAAGTGCCTTCTGGTAAATCGTCAATATTAGAGGCGTTTGCCCCCATAATTTGTTTACCCTGCGAGAAAACCTCAACATTTTTAGTATAATTATTTGTATCCGGCGTTGCTGTTATCGCTGTTGTAACAGGAGCCGGAGCTTTTGCCGGAGCAGCTGTTTTTACTAGTGCTGCAGTAACCGTTTTTTCGTTACTAGGAGCTGGTGCTGGTGCTGTTTTAGGCATATTCGACGGTTTAGAGCTATTATAAGACTCCAAAACCTGTTCGTCTGTCATGGCAACACTGTATAACTTTAGATCATCAATATCGGCATTTATAGACGTTGTAGTATTCATTTTACCGATTGTCAAAATATACCCTTTCGTAAGACGCGGAATTCCTTCTACCGTTTTTAACAACTCGCCGTTACGATATATTTTTGATATATTTCCGTCGTACGTTACACTGTAATGATACCAAACCTCTTTAGCAAGCGGTACCGAAATGGTTGCATTATTCGCCGTTTCCCAGCCAATAAGACTTAAATCTGAATTACTTCCAGCCGAAGCCTGCTGAGATAATCCAAAATATTGAGAACTTACAGCTGTACCGTAACCCCAGATATGATGAGGTGCTGTAACCGCATTAAATTTTACCCATACCGATATCGTTCGAGGTTTATTACCTTGGGGAAGATCACCCACTACAGCTTGAAAAGCTTTATTTGTAAGTCTAAGAGCTCCTTTGGCTGCCCCCATTCTGTCGTTTACAAATGCCGCAGTTCCCAAAAACGAAATGGTATTGTCGGCACTATTCAAATTTCCGTTGAAATTAAATTCCTGAACGGGATTCTGAGCATAAATATTTAAACAGTTTACAAACATTAAAGTGAGTAATAGTTTCTTCATATATAGAAATTTTAAATCGGCAAATAGTGTTAGTTACAATCAAAATAGAAATAAAAACCTTGTAGAGCCGATATGCTTCAATGGCGAGGTTATATTTTACTACTATTTTCTGAAAATTTGTTAAAACTATAATTTTAATTCAACACAACCAAACACTTCCTACAAAAAAATATATTATTCTCACATAAATTCATAATATTAACATCTCAAAAATAGAAATATCAATTATTTATCAAAAGGTTATTAAAATCAATTAACGGCTGACGATTTCTTCAGCTTCTTCCCTATCTAATTTTTTCTCATTTTTTATTTTTTATGCGATAGTTATTGAAAATACTCTATTTTAGGGCGTTTAAAATTGACTTCTTTTTTAAGAATTAATTTGATGTCATTAAAAGAAACAGATAAGCACTATAAATTGAAGTAAATGGAAAACATTCCTTTTTTTAAAAAATATAAAATAATTAAAATTATAGTCATAGCACATCTTATATTTTCACTTTTTGTTACCATTTCACTTGCAATACATGGATTCAACGAGGGAAATATAACAATACACTTTATAAAAAATTACCAAAATTACATCGCGCTATCTAATCCTGAAAAATATTTAAAAGAGGATTTCTTTATAGTTGATACTGCTTATATTGAAGTTCAGACTAGGTCAAATATGACATCTTCTCCAACTTTCAAGGATTACACAATAATTAAAGGTAATTTATTACATTCTAAAATTAAACAGGAAATGATTTGCCACTACGTGGTTCAAACCGTCTTAGATCATAAAGATTATAAAAATAAAAAAACAATAAAAGTATTGAAAAATAGTATTAACGGCGTGGCGTTTTTAGGAGACAAAAGCTATTTAGTTCCTGCAAAAGACAATGCTTTTGGAAGTTCTTATTTTCTTATATCTATTGTTCCACTGATCCTAATCTTAATAATTTTAATAATAAAATCAAAATGAAAAAATATTCAGCGCTCTTAATCATCTTTTTACTGGCTGTTGAAAATGCACAAGATTTAGTTTTAGAATACACAGCCATCTGCCTTATTTACTTTTAAGAATGGCAGAATTAGTGCAGGAAGGAAAATACTGGAACGAAATATTGGCCTTTGATCCCGAATTTTTATTTCGATGATTAATTATTTCAAAACTCTGCAATGATCGAGACAATCATAAATTAGAATATGTAAAAAATGGGAACTTACGCACATATATTAAAAAGCTGGAAAAATCATGATCCCGAAAGGGTGTTTGCAGATGCTTCTACAGTTGCATTCAGAATAAATACCATGTTTGATTATGGTAATGCAAAATCTTTTTTTGAAGACGGCACTTTTAGACATACCAGCATCGGGATACTAGACAATACTAAGACTGTTAGTACTGAAGATATTGGTTTTATTTTTAATATTCAGGGCGTGAATATGGAGGATATTAATCTGGGACTGGATCAGGAATTTGACAATTTTATTCCGGACGGCAATCTTTGTTCTCTTGCCTATATAGAAAAGGTCAGAGACGATAACACTGAACTTATTTTTAGATTTGCATACGAATATTTAAAATTGAATCCGGATGAGTTTTTCTGGTTTGAATGGGATTATCTTTTTTCTTTGGAAGAACTGCACCAGCTCAGCAAAAAACCACTTGATAAAAATTGGTGTTTTAAAAAAGTGAATTCAAACTCGTATAAGCCAACTTTTAAAATATCTCAAGAAGTAGAGGATAACATTGAAAAATTAAGTCCGTATGGAAGAACTGTAGGCAGTTGGAGCGGAAGTTTTATCAAATTTGAGCTAAATCAACATAATATCGTTGCCCTTCTTTATAAAATACTCGCTATTACGGGACCTCCAATTGACCTACTTCATACAATGTTAAATGATAGCATTACCAAAAATCAGATTGACGGATGGAATAATGAAAAACCTATAGAGGAATGGATTGATGAATTAACAATTGATGAAGAAAATATAAGTGGTGAATTAATCAATTATAAATTCAATATCGATGTTATAGGCCAAAAAAAACACTCTATTCTAGGCGGTGACATACTACTGACTACGAGCCAATATCCGACGTTACAATTATATTTATATGTAGGAATGAACATTAATATTTTTTCAGAATATATATGGGCAGGATTTAATGAAGAACTAAATCAGCCTAACAAACTTTTATTAGGCAGAGACTGTGCTGCATTTAATAGAAATGCTTTAACTGAATTACTCAAGCAGATCTGTAACGATTTTGGAATTGCAGAACCACTTGATTTCGAATCTGAAAATATGAACGGAATATGCCCAACAGGTTTTAAGGATGATTGCAGTCAATTTAGATTTTAACAACTTCCCTCACAAAAAATATATGAAATCTTTAAAGTACAAAATCCCATAGCGCGGATTTGCAATCCGTGCCCACAAAGCATATCAATTATCAAAAATAAACTAACACAACAGTACCCAATCAATTCTTAAACCCGCATATTTTATTATGTTTGTGGTCATCGTTGCGGAACGGATTGCGATCTGCAGGATCTTGATCACATAAATAGTTCAAAAGAAATATCTTAAGTAAATATTTCATTAGGAAAAGCCGATGCATTGACAGTATTTAATAAAAATATTTTGTTTTTTTGAAGTAATACTAAGAGCAAAAAAAAATGATAAAAGTATCAGAAAAAGATTGGGAGATTTTTCATAAAAATTTTCGAATTAGTAGAGAGGAATTATTGCCTATATTTCCTTATAAAGCAAATTTTAAAGAGCTTAAACAATTGCTATTAGAGTCAAAAAATGATTCTGTTTTCAACAGAAGATTTAACGCAATATTGTGGAGATTTCCAATTTCTATGTCGGAAAGTGATTTTATAAAACTATTGCATTTTTTTTTATTAGAATACTGGCATCATGATCATGAACAAATTATTACATCGTTACAACAATATTACAATAATGATGAAAATAGTATAAACTATTTAATCCAAATAATCTCAGAATTACCTGATTTTCACAAACATGACGATGACCTTAAATATCCTTTTATTCGAAAAGTCATTTATGCAATTGGCGCACAGCCAGAACCTTATAATATTGAAGCATTAGAAAAAATTTCACAATCAGAAGATGAAGAAATACGAAAATTAGCTTTACATCAAATTGAAAAAAGGAAAAAGTACGGCAGATGGGAAGCGCAGGATAACAAATAATTTAAATAAACTAACACAACAGTACCTAATCAATTCTTAAACCCGTATATTTTATTATGTTTGTGGTCATCGCTTCGGGTACGGATTGCAAATCCACGCGATCGTGGTTAAATAATTATAAATTGGTGTTTTAAAAGAAAATTAAAATCTTCCTACTTATTAGTCTAAAAAAAATGAAACTTTACACACCAAATAAATTAAGAGGAAGCTGGCATTTTAGCAGTGTTAAATATGGGTATGATTACGAAAAAGTGCCGTATAATGAAATAGTATAGGACCTAAAAACAGTACTCAACATACTGATCAAATCAAAAATGTTTCTTCCAAAATTTTTAGGTGATAAAAAACTGATATACAACAACGTTGAAGATTTAATAGCACTAATTAATCAAGATGATGATCTCAGTAATTGTTTAGAATTTGGCTTTACAGGAGATTCGGTTATCTACACAGAACATGGCGAAGAAATCTATTCTGATATTTTTAATCTGGATAGTTTCCGAACGTTTCAACAAAATTTTACTTTATCAACAAAGTCTGATATCTGGCTGCCAATGTCTTTTGATGAGAGCACGTATTCGTTTGTATGGAATTTAGAAAAATACAATCGCAATCATCATCGAATAGTTTCTGTTCTCAAAAATATCGCTGACAGTCTTGGTTGGGAAAATGACTATTTATTAGTCAAAGAGGTTCACGAAAGAGGAAGTTTTCAAAATGGCTACACTATTTTTCTTTCACCAGAAGTGATAAAAAGAGAATATGAGGAAAATCCTAATCCGAATTTTGATTTAGAAAAATATTTATTAAAAATAGATTCTTAAATTTCTTATTTTCAAAACTATTAAACCTGTTTGTCGTCTATTTTCAATTTCCATATTAATAATTTCTAACTCTAAATTTTAAAAATGAAATTTGACACTAACTCAAAAAATTGCATTTTCCCTTTTCGAAATGCCGAATTGTTATTCTTAATTCACAATAATCAAAAGCTGCATCCAAATGATTATGCTCATGTATTATATTTTAATATTATTGAGACGTTACTAATGATAAATGAAATTAAAACAATTGAGTTTATCGAACAATTAGACAACGAAGATGACTTTGAAGATGTATCAGGTTATTTTGGTAGATTGAGCGGTGTTTTTCAAAGTAAAGGTTTTATAATTAGAATTGAAAATGCCGCTAAAAAATATACAAGCTATAAATATTACAAGCGAATATTGGATAATATAGATGAAGCTAAAAATGCTCTTGATGACACAATTTAAATTGGATCCAATCAATAAGACTAAATAAATGGATTGAAAAGATAAATATAAATGCAATACAAATTTGAAAAATATCAGTATTACGACGAAAGGGATAATAGTAATAAATCAACTTCAATAATTTTAATTGAAAATGAAGAGCAATATGGAGCGTACTTTTCTACAGAGATTACAAATCTAAATCTTGAATATTTAGATGAAATAGTCAACTCTCTAGAGCAAATTTTATCGGGAGAATTACAACACTACGAATTTGGATATGAAGTTTATACTATTGAATGTAAAAATGAAATTTCATTTATAATCGATACCTACAACCATTGGAAATGTATTGCAGAAATTTCAACACAAGAAATCTATGAATTTATTCGAGATTGGAGAAATTACCTCATTAAGCCAGATCATTCGTAAATAATTAAAGGTTCTAAAAAAATCTTTAAAGCATATCATTTAAAATGGGTACAAACCACCAAACTCAAATAAAGCAGTTAAAAAAGATATTTCTTGGTCCTTTTTTATTTATCCTTATTATTCTGTTACTTTTTATCTCTTTTCATTTAGTTAAATCGGAGTATAATGAGTATTTTAAATACGGACAAATTAGCAAAGGTATCGTCAACAATACTTATTTTGAAAGCTCTGGAGACAGCCCGCCTACAAGTTTATTTTATTGCAATATTAAAACAGGAACACAAAATTATACATTCGAAATCCAGAACGCCGATCAATCATTTGTACTTTCTGCTGAAGAAATACGACTTATCGAAGAAATAAAAAAGAATGATACCGTTACAATAAAAATAGTAAATGATAAAGAGGCTAAAATATTAGAATGGAAAAACCTTCAAATAAATCCTGTCAATAAATTTTGGGATATTTTTGGAATTTGGCTGGTCATTTTAGTGCAAGCAGCTATTGCTGGATTTCTAATGTATAAAATGTACATTTTGTACAAGAAATGAATTTCATAACAAAATTAAAGCAGTATGAGCAAAAAAGAACAAGACATTAAAAGTGTTCTAAAAGTGGCCGGATGGTACGAAGGAAGAAGTCTAAAAAGTAAAATTGAAAATACTCTTGTTTATCAAATACTTCCAAAGAAAGTTCAAGAGTTTTATTGTGAATTTGGAGATCTGACAATTCATGCTGAAAATAAAATAGAAACAATGATTATTAATACAACTCATTTTAACGATCAAAAAGTATTCGATTATCATTCTTCTCTTATTTATAAAATACAAGATGAGATCGATTTATCAAAAAGTGAAGACCTCTATTATTATTCGACATTAGTTGGCACACATTTATATCCTATTGGAAGACTAATAGAACATAATACATTATTAATGGATGAAAATGGTAATTTTTATATTATAGATTTTATACCGCAACTCATCTGGGTCTCAAATAATACTTTTGATGCTCTATCAATAATAATATTTGGACTCGGCCGTTTTGGTATTTTCAATGAACATAATATGAAATGGATGTTTGCAAAAGATGAAGAACTTTTATACAATCCTCCAATCAATCCTTTATTAACAGAAAATCCATGGTAAAAAACAAAAAAACCTCCCAAAATATAATCTCAGAAGGTTTTCTTTACTATTCCAAAAAAATTAATTACTGCTAACAACTTAAAAAACTAACATTTAAACAAACCCAAATCTTTATATTTCTTTTACTTCGAAGTTATTTTTTTAGCGGGAGAATTCGTGATTTTTAAAAGATAAGTACCTTCTGGCAAATCGATTATACTCATTGAGTTGCTGCCCACTATTTTTTGTCCTTGAGAATATACCTCAACCGTTTTTGTTCCGCTTACATCATGAGTTGCAATAATAGAATTCGAAGCTTGTTTTGCAACCGCTTTTCCTTTTACAACTTCCGCTTTTACTGCTTTGGTGTCCGTGGCAGGCGATGCTGCAATTGAAACTAAAGGTTTAGAACTTTCATAAAGAGTACTCACCTGCTCTGCTGTCAAGGCAACATCGTAGATTTTGAGATCGTCTACATCAGCATTAATGCCGATTGTAGTATTAATTTCGCCTAGTCTAAAGATGGTACCTTTTGTAGCGCGGCTCATTCCCTCAAGGTATTTTAATAATTTTCCGTCGCGATAAATTTTAGAAGTCACGCCTTCATAAGTAATCGTATAATTATACCATACGTTTTTCTCCAAAGGCACTGGCACAATAACATCATTAGAAGCTCCCCAGGCTGCGAGACTTAAATCAGAGTTAGAAGAAGAGGTTCCCTGCTGTAATAAGCCGCAATATTGGGCATTATAAGCACTTCCATAGCCCCAAATGTAATTAGCAGCAGCAATATCATTAAACTTAACCCAAATACTGATTGTTCTGGCGTCTTTACCTTGCGGCAGATCATCGATTACAGCTTCTAAAGCTTTATTGTTTAATCGCTGTGCTCCTTTTAGAGTTCCTGCTCTATCGGTAACAAAATTGCCGGTTCCCATAAATGAGATTGTATTGGCAGCATTATTTAAAGTACCGTCAAAATTAAATTCCTGAATCGGTGTTTGTGCATTCACATTCAAATAACTTACAAACAGTAAAGTTAGCAGTGATTTTTTCATAATAGTAGATTTTAGGAGCTAAACAACATCGGGTTATTTTAACACCGCTAAACTAGATTATTATGCATTTGAGCAAAAATATTTCCGACAACTTACCAAAATACTCGTTAAAATCACCTTTTTTGATCATTTTAGACTTAAAACAATTTTGAAGTAGTTTTATTTATTTTATTAAAATTATAAATTAAACTCAAACAACTTAATAATTTCTTACGTATAAATACGGTATAAGCAAGAATTTTAGATTTTAGTCCCGAAGCCTCGGGATAGATTTTACCAAAAAAAGCTGTGCTTTTTTTGGTTTTATTGCATAAAAAAACTCCATTTACAAATGCAAATGGAGTTATTATTTTAAAAAGTAATTTTATGTTACTTTACGAATTCAATTTTTTGAGCTTCTTCTTCGTTAACGCTGTCAAAGAAACCTTGTTCATTCATCCAATCATCGCTGAATACTTTACTCATATAACGAGAACCATGATCTGGGAAGATTGCAATGATATTACTGTCTTTAGTAAACTCTCCTTCTTCAGCGTATTGTTTAATGGCCTGCATTACTGCTCCAGAAGTGTATCCCACAAATAAACCTTCTTTACGAGTGATTTCTCTTGCTGAGTGGGCACTTTCTTCGTCGGTTACTTTCATGAATTTATCGATAATATCAAAATCTGTTGCCGACGGAATCAAGTTTTTACCTAGACCTTCTATACGGTACGGGTAAATTTCTTTGCTGTCAAATTCTTTTGTTTCGTGGTATTTTTTCAATACAGAACCAAAAGCATCAACTCCGAGTATTCTAATATTTGGATTTTTTTCTTTTAAGAATTTTGCAGTTCCAGAGATAGTTCCTCCTGTACCGCTGCAAGCAATTAAGTGCGTGATTTTTCCTTTTGTCTGTTCCCAGATTTCAGGACCTGTAGAGTTGTAATGAGCATCAATATTTAATTGGTTAAAATATTGATTGATGTAAACGGACCCTTTTGTTTCTTCGTGTAAACGTTTGGCAACATTGTAATAGGATCTTTCGTCATCTGCAGAAACGTGAGCTGGGCAGACATAGACTTTGGCGCCTAAACTTCTCAGCATGTCAATTTTGTCTTTAGATGATTTTGAACTTACTGCCAAAATACAATTGTAACCTTTAATAATGCTTACCATTGCTAAACTAAATCCTGTATTCCCAGATGTTGTTTCTATAATGGTGTCTCCGGGAGATAGAATTCCTTTTTTCTCGGCTTCTTCAATAATATATAATGCGATTCTATCTTTTGAGGAATGACCTGGGTTGAAAGCTTCTACCTTTGCGTAGAAATTTCCTTCTAACTCTTCGGTGATTTTATTTAGTTTAATAAGGGGGGTGTTACCTATTAACTCTAAAACATTATTATAAGCGGTTATTTCTTCTTTCATAAAAAAATAGTTAATCAAAGGTCTTTTCAAATTAACCTTGATAGGTTGCAAATTTAACAAAAAATTTCTAATTAGCTTTTAATTTTTTCTAAATCTAATAAAAAACTAAATTCTTTTGCTAAGTCTTTCAAAGCTTCAAAACGTCCCGAAGCCCCGCCGTGGCCAGCATCCATATTAGTATCCAAAAACAAAAGTTTGTCATTTGTTTTTAAATCCCTCAATTTTGCAACCCACTTTGCTGGTTCCCAATACTGTACCTGCGAATCATGTAATCCGGTAGATACATACATGTTAGGATATTTTTGTGCTTTTACATTATCGTAAGGTGAATACGACAACATATAATCGTAATATTTTTTATTGTTTGGGTTTCCCCATTCGTCATACTCTCCAGTTGTAAGCGGAATACTGTCATCCAGCATCGTGGTAATTACGTCTACAAAAGGTACCTGAGCAATGACTCCATTATATAATTCTGGAGCTTCGTTTACGATAACTCCCATTAAAAGACCTCCAGCAGATCCTCCCTCAGCATACAAATGTTCAGCAGAGGTATACTTTTGATCAATTACAAATTTAGAGCAATCAATGAAATCTGTAAAGGTATTTTTCTTTTTTAACAGTTTTCCGTCTTCATACCATTGTCTTCCTAAGTCTTCTCCTCCTCTAATATGCGCAATAGCATAAACAAAACCGCGATCTAGAAGTGACAATCTTGTAGATGAAAAATAAGTATCCATTGTGATTCCGTAAGAACCATATGCATAAAGCAGCAACGGGTTTTTACCGTTTTTTTGCAATCCTTTTTTGTATACCATCGAGATAGGCACTTTTACACCATCTCTGGCAGTTGCCCAAACTCGTTCTTCAACATAGTTTTCTTTATCGAATTTTCCGCCCAAAACCTGCTGTTCTTTTAAGATTTCCTTGGTTTTGGTCTTCATATTAAAATCAATTACAGACGAAGGCGTTGCAAGAGATTGGTAACTGTAACGAAGGATATCGGTATCAAAATCAACATTGGTTGTAGTGTAAGCATTATAAGTTTCACTGCCAAACGGAAGATAATAATCCGGTTCACCATTCCACGGCATAATACGGATATGATTTAAGCCGTTTGAGCGTTCTTCTACCACTAAAAAGTTTTTGAAGATCTCTATATCCTCCAACAAAACATCTTCTCTGTGCGGAATAAGATCTACCCAGTTTTTCTTTCCTGTTTTGTTTTCAGGCGTTTTCATTAATTTAAAATTGGTCGCTTTGTCTTTATTGGTCAAAATATAAAACGAATCCTCGTAGTGAGAAATGCTATACTCTAATCCGCGTACACGAGGCTGAAAAACCTCAAACTCACCGTCTGGATTATCAGAATTCAAAATTCTATATTCGGTTGTTAAAGTACTTCCTGAGCCAATTACTATGTATTTTCTAGATTTTTCTTTACTTATCGAAACATTAAAAGTATCGTCTGTTTCATTATAAACCAAAACATCTTCTTTAGAATCTGTATTTAGTTTATGTTTAAAAACTTTATCTGCACGCAATGTAGTTTCATCTTGTCTAACATAGAAAATGGTATTGTTATCATTTGCCCAGACTGAAGCTCCAGTAACATTTTGTATCTTATCTGCTAAAATCTCGCCTGTTTCTAAGTTTTTTATTTGAATAGTATAAATTCTCCTTCCGACAAGATCCAATCCAAAGCTGGCAAATTTATTATCTGGACTAATGCTTAGACCGCCCAATTTAAAATAAGCGTGCCCTTTTGCCATTTCGTTACAGTTGAATAAAATTTCTTCATCTGCAGCCAGACTTCCCTTTTTTCTGGCAAAAATGGGATAATCCTGCCCCGTTTCAAAACGTGTAATGTAGAAATATCCATTATAGAAATAAGGAACAGAAGAATCATCTTCTTTGATTCTTCCTTTCATTTCTTCATACAGCTCATTTTGTAATTTTTTGGTATGAGCTGTCATACTCTGATAGTAAGAATTTTCTTGGTTTAAGTAGTCGATTACTTCTGCATTTTCACGATCATTCAACCAAAAATAGTTGTCTATTCTGGCTTCTTTATGCTTTTTAAGTGTTTTTGGAATTACTTTGGCCTTTGGAGCCTGTATATCATTTTGCATTGATTGAGCATTAATTTTTAAATACGAAGTGGCAAAAATACTATAAACCAAACAGAACAAAATTAATTTTTTCATAAAATATTCTATTGAATTCACACAGCAATATACTAATTTTGTCTGAAATAATTTAAAAAATCAATAAAAATGGATTTAATGGGAATGATGGGCAAACTTAAAGAAACCCAGCAAAAAATTGAAGATACAAAAAAGCGCTTAGATACTGTTTTGATTGACGAACAAAGCGCCGACGGATTATTGAAAATTACAATTACTGCAAGCAGAAAAATAAAAACAATTTCTGTAGACGATTCTCTTCTAGAAGATAAAGAACAATTAGAAGATTATTTGATCGTAACTTTGAACAAAGCAATTGAAAAAGCAACAAATATAAACGAAAGAGAACTAGATGCTGTTGCAAAAATGGACATGCCAATGATTCCAGGAATGGATAATTTGTTTAAATAAGATAAATTTTTACTTCTTTTTAAATAAAATCCGATTCATTTATCTCAAAATGAATCGGATTTTTTTATGCCTTTTCTTCTCTTTTTTCTTCTCATTTTTCTTCTCATTTTTCTTTTCAAATTTCTTTTCAAATTTCTTTGTTGCAATCGAAATAGTTCTGCCTTTACGTTTTTTTTAGCAGCTATAAATCCACTCCATTTTCTTCGGTTTTAAAATCAAAAATTACTTCTTCTACATGTATTTTCGACCTCAATTTATACATACAAAATACTGATTTCCAACAGAAAACGTTTGCGTAGATTTTTTTTTCTACTGACAAATATCAGTTTTATTCTCTTGATATGTCTTGATATTTGATACAGATAAAAACCCTAACCCAATAGCTTTTTATCGGTATCAAAAGTAAAATCTTACAAATATTTTTTTCTTCGGAAGAGAAAAAATGTAAGCAAACTGAAAAACCAAAAACATTAAAAAATGAACAAAGAGATGGAATGAGAAATTAGTTATTAGATTTTTAGAGTTAATCCTGCATCAGACTCAAAAAAGTTCGTCATAAAATAATTAGTTATCACAATCTATAAAAACTGTATTAAAAGTGAATATTAACTATAACACAAATTATTATGAATGAGAAAACCTTAAGTCCAAATGGAACTGAAACCAAAACAGCAGAAAAACAAAGTGCTGGATCAGTAAAAGATGCTGTCAAGGAAACTCCAAAAGTTGATGCTGCTGCTCATGTCGAAGAACTTGCCAAAAAAGGCGCCATTGCTCTTGAACAATTCCTTGAACTTAATCAGGAACAAGTTGATTATATTGTGGCCAAAGCCTCTGTTGCTGCTGTAGACAAACACGGTGAACTTGCTTTACACGCTGTTGAAGAAACAGGTCGTGGTATTTTTGAAGATAAAGCGACCAAAAATATGTTTGCTGCCGAAAATGTAACCAATAGCTTAAAAAACCTAAAAACCGTTGGTATTATAGGCGAAGATCAATTATCAGGAATTGTAGAAATTGCAGAACCAGTAGGCGTTATTTGTGGTGTTACTCCAACAACAAACCCAACTTCTACAACTGTTTTTAAGGCTTTAATTGCTCTTAAAACCCGTAATCCAATTATATTTGGTTTCCATCCTTCGGCGCAGCAATGTTCTAAAGCCGCTGCAATTGTTGTACGCGATGCCGCAGTTGCCGCCGGAGCTCCGGAAAATTGTATTCAATGGATCGAATATCCATCTGTAGAAGCAACCAATTCTTTAATGAATCACCCCACTATAGCAACCATTCTGGCGACCGGAGGAAATGCAATGGTTCGCGCTGCTTATTCTTGCGGTAAACCTGCACTGGGTGTTGGTGCCGGAAACGTCCCTGCTTACATTGAAAAAACAGCTAATATAAAACAAGCTGTTTACGATATCGTACTTTCAAAATCATTTGACTGGGGAATGATCTGCGCTTCTGAACAAGCTGCTATTATTGATAAAGAAATTTACGAAGAAACCAAAGCTGCTTTTAAACACCATCATGTTTATTTTGCTGATGAAAAAGAAAAAGCAAAACTAGAAGAACTTATGTTTGGCGTTACTGCAAAAGGCCTAAACTGCGGCGGCGCAAAACTAAATCCCAATATTGTTGGAAAATCTCCGCAATGGATTGCAGAACAAGCCGGTTTCTCTGTACCTGAAAATGTAGTAATTATTGCTGCCGAAGTATCAGAAGTTGGTGTAAACGAACCTTTGACAAGAGAAAAACTTTCTCCTGTTTTGGCTGTTCTAAAATCAAACTCAACAAAAGAAGGTATTAAATTATCTGAACAAATGGTCGAATTTGACGGATTGGGTCACTCAGCAGCTATTCATACAAAAGATGAAAAAATAGCCCAAGAATTTGGAGTTGCTGTAAAAGCCATTCGTGTGATCTGGAATTCACCTTCTACTTTTGGAGGTATTGGAGACGTTTACAATTCATTTATTCCATCTCTTACACTTGGATGCGGATCTTATGGAAAAAACTCTGTTTCAGGAAATGTTGGAGCAATTAATTTAATAAATATCAAGCGAATTGGTAGAAGAAACAATAATATGCAGTGGTTCAAAGTCCCTTCAAAAATCTATTTCGAGCCTAACTCGATTCAATATTTAAAATCAATGCAATCTCTTACCAAAGTAATGATTGTAACGGATTTGAGTATGATAAAACTTGGTTTTGTTCAAAAAATCATAGACGTTTTAAACCTTCGTGACAACAAAGTTGATGTTAGAATCTTCTCTAATGTAGAGCCGGATCCAAGTATAGAAACTGCCAAAGCAGGTGCAGCAACCTTGTGTGAGTTTCAGCCGGATACTATTATTGCACTGGGCGGCGGATCTGTTATGGATGCTGCAAAAGTAATGTGGCTGCTATACGAACAACCTCAAGTATCTTTTGATGATGTAAAACAAAAATTCCTTGACATTCGTAAACGTGCAGTGAAGATTCCAGCATTAGGACAGAAAGCAAAAATGATCTGCATACCTACAACCTCAGGAACGGGTTCTGAAGTAACTCCTTTTGCGGTAATTTCAGATCACTCTGTTAATAAAAAATATCCTTTGGCAGATTATGCTTTTACGCCAACTGTTGCCATTATTGACTCTGAACTAACAAAAACAGTTCCTCCGGCAGTTATTGCAGATACAGGAATGGATGTTCTTACGCACGCAACAGAAGCATATGTTTCTATTGTGGCCAATGATTACACAGACGGACTGGCACTGCAAGCTATCAAAATGGTGTTTCAATATCTGGAGAGAACTTACCTTGACAGTAAAAATGACGACGAAGCACGCGATAAAATGCATAACGCTTCGACAATTGCAGGTATGGCATTTGCCAATGCAATGTTAGGAATTTCTCACTCTATGGCTCACAAAATTGGCGGAATGTTCCATACGCCTCACGGTCGTACCAATGCTATTTTATTACCTTACGTTATTAAGTACAATGGCGAGGTTCCGGGAAAACTCTCAGTATGGCCAAAATATTCTACTTATAAAGCAGACCAAAAATATTTTCAAATTTGCCAAATGTTAGGTCTTCCTGCAAAAGGACCAAAAGACGGACCTCAGGTATATGCCCAGGCATGTTATGAATTGGGTAAAAAAGTGGGAATAAAAATGAGTTTTAAAGAGCAGGGTCTTGATGAAAAAGAATGGTTAGCAAAACTAAATACACTTGCCATGAATGCTTTTGAAGATCAATGTACTCCGGCAAATCCGCGTTTACCTTTGATAAAAGACATGGAACAAATTATGCGTAAAGCATATTACGGAGAAAAAATCTAGAGATTAATTTCAAATAAATACTTAAAGAGGCTCTTTCATTAATTATGAAACAGCCTCTTTTTCTATTATTATTCGGGTCCTCATTTAAGCATTGGTCGCCAGTATTAAATTCTCAAAGACTTCTTTTTAATCTTTGTTCTGTTAAACTTCTAGCTTTAAGCCTTTTTAAAACTTTTGCAGCGTATCAATTACGTAAGTATGCATCACTTCTTTATAATCTAAATGAGTTACAATTCTAAGTTTATTATGACCTAGCGAACTTATTAAAATATTTTTCTGTTTTAGTTTTTCAATTAAAAGCTGATCGCTGTATCCTTCTGCCAGTGAAAAAATCAAAATATTAGTTTCTACAGGCTCAATTGAAGCGATCCAAGGTTTTGTACTCAATACTTTAGCAATTTCTTTTGCTCTTCTGTGGTCTTCTGCCAGTCTTTCAATATTATGGGCCAAAGCATACAATCCCGCAGCTGCCAAATACCCTACCTGACGCATTCCTCCCCCTAATATCTTTCTGATTCTCAATGCCCTGTGAATATCCGCTTTACTTCCAAGCAGTACCGATCCTATTGGAGCTCCCAACCCTTTAGACAAACAAACTGAAATAGTGTCAAATATAGCTCCAAATTCTTTCGGATTTTGTCTTTTGGCTACCATGGCATTCCAGATTCTGGCGCCGTCTAGGTGGAATTTCAAATTATTAGCGTCACAAACTTTTTTTATTTCTCTTAAATCTTCTAATTCATAACAAGCACCGCCGCCTTTATTGGTTGTATTTTCTACACAAACCAAACTTGTCAACGGACTGTGATAAAATTCTGGATCATTAATCGCTGCTGCAACCTGCGCTGCATTTATCATCCCGCGATGTCCGTCTAACAAACAGCAAGAAACGCCGCTGTTAAAAGAAACCCCTCCTCCTTCATAATGATAAACGTGGGCATATTTATCGGCAATAAGCTGCTCGCCTGGCTGTGTGTGCAGTTTAATTGCGGTTTGGTTGGCCATAGTTCCAGACGGAAAAAAAAGTCCGGCTTCCATACCAAAAAACTCGGCCGTTCTATTCTCTAATTCAATCACCGTTGGGTCTTGTTTGTATACGTCATCGCCAACATGGGCGTTAAACATATACTGCAGCATTTCATAAGTAGGCTTTGTTATGGTATCGCTGATTAAATTTATTTCCATATTCTAAAAACTATATCTTATTTTTGTAACGCAAAATTACGTATTACTGATAGTTATTTTCAGCAAGTTTGACTAAATTTTAACTTGCAGATTTCTATAGACCAAATTAACGTAATAATTGTAAAAAACATATAAAAACCTATTAATTAATTTATGACAACAGCCGAACAAGTAAAAGGTATTGTGGAGCGCCTTGGTGCGTTGAGGAGGTATCTTTGACGTTGATGCCAAGCTAATCGAAATCGCAAACGAAGAAGAAAAAACTTTTGCTCCTGATTTTTGGAACCATCCAAAAGAAGCAGAAAACATCGTCAAAAATCTTCGAAACAAGAAAAAATGGATTGAAGATTATGACAAAGCTGTCTCTCTTACAGAAGAACTGCAGCTGGCGCATGATTTTTACAAAGAAGGAGAACTTTCTGTTGATGAACTAGATGAACAATACAATGCGGCACAATCGCACATTGAAAACATCGAATTCAAAAACATGCTTTCTGATGAAGGCGACAGTTTAAGTGCCGTTGTTCAAATTACTGCTGGAGCCGGTGGAACCGAAAGTTGCGACTGGGCAGGAATGCTCATGCGTATGTACATGATGTGGGGCGAGAGTTATGGCTACAAAATAAAAGAACTTAACTTTCAAGAAGGTGATGTTGCGGGAATAAAGACCGTAACTTTAGAGTTTGAAGGCGATTATTCTTTTGGATACTTAAAAGGAGAAAACGGTGTACATCGTCTGGTTAGAATCTCTCCTTTTGACAGTAATGCCAAACGTCATACTTCATTCGTATCTGTGTATGTTTATCCGCTGGTTGATGACAGCATCGAGATCGACATTAATCCTGCCGATATTGAGATTACAACCTCTCGTTCGAGCGGTGCCGGGGGGCAGAATGTGAATAAAGTAGAAACAAAAGTTCAATTAGTTCACAAACCAACCGGAATCCAGATTCAATGTTCAGAAACGCGTTCACAGCAAGATAACAGACAACGTGCTATGCAAATGCTTCGATCTCAATTGTATGAAATTGAATTAAAGAAACAGCAGGCACAACGCGCTGATATCGAAGCCGGAAAAATGAAAATTGAATGGGGATCGCAGATTCGTAATTACGTAATGCAGCCTTATAAATTAGTAAAAGATGTTCGTACAGGTTACGAAACCAGCGACGTTGACGGCGTTATGAACGGAAACATTGACGCTTTCTTAAAAGCCTATCTAATGATGATGGGACAAAAAGAAGAAGAATAAATGAATGAATATGTAAAAGGTTGTTTGACGTTTATTGCAATTGTTACCGCATTAATAGCGCTGGCAGTTGGATGGTTCTTTTGGTCATCAAACAAACGTATAAAACAAGCTGAAATTGATGGAATCACATTCTCCAAAGAATGTGATTCCGTTAAATTTATAACTGAACAACCAGAAATTCAGTTAGCAAAGTTTAAAAAAAATGAAATCAGCGTTCTTAAATTCCAAATCCTGAGAAACGGAAAATTGATTGAGGACACATTGATCAAAAATGGTAATGCCAAAAAATCTCCTGATACTGAATACAAAACTATTACTATTCCTTACAAGAGTTTTTTAAAAACCGATACAATTGTAGTTACAACACAAAACAAATTACATTATTATATTTCAGGTTACAATCATTATGCTTATCTTCATTACGGAATGGCGGGATATCTCGGAAGTCACGATTGTAGATTTAATGATAATCCAACTATTAATAATGAAGTTTTTTTGAGCGCTGTTCTTTTTAGAGAACACGGCTGGTTAAATCCAGAAATTTCAAAACATATAAAAAAAATAAGTCCTTCGGATAGTATTGCCTATTATAGTTTTGCTGAAAAATGCAGGATAAAAATAAAAGACGCAGAGCGTATCCTGAAAGAGAAAAGAAAGAATCAGGTTTTTAGAACTACTACAATAAATGGTATTGAAGTGGGACCAAAAGACAGTTACTATTTATTTGGCGAAGAAACAGAATCTGGAACACGTCCAAATGATTTAGTTCCAAGAAATCTAAAACATTACGTAGTTAAAATAAATTGCGCAACAGGAGAATACAAGCGTTACAGCAATTATCCTTTTGACAATTAAACTTTTTCATATTTTACTAAAAAACAAAGGTTATGATAAAATGGGCAGATGTAATTCATTTTACAAATAAAGGAAATCCAACTCCAGATAAAAGAGTGGAAAAAACGGATGAAGAATGGAAACAAATTCTAACTCCAGAAGAGTTTCAGGTAGCACGTTTAAAAGGAACTGAGAGATCTTTTAGTTCAGAGATGTGCAGTTTATTTGAACCTGGAATTTACGAATGTAAATGTTGCGGCACCTTATTGTTTGACGCTACCGAAAAATTTGAATCAGGAACCGGCTGGCCGTCATTTACACAGCCAGTAAAAGAAAATGCTGTTGGATATCATGCCGATAAATCACATGGAATGATTCGTGTTGAGGTAACCTGTAATACCTGCGACGCGCATTTAGGACACATTTTTCCAGATGGTCCTCCTCCAAGTGGTCTTCGCTATTGTATTAATGCATTATCATTAAACAAAGTCAAAGAATAAAATTACATTAAATACAATTTTAAAAGCGGTTCCTCTTTAGAGCGAATCGCTTTTTTTTTTGAAATAAATCAGTCATAAGTTCCTCTTTACCAACTAGTACAGAATTTACAAAAGAAAATACATCAGTAAATACATACTAAATAAAAAATAGAATTTTAGAAAAGAATCAAAAATTTAATAGCTAAAATGTTAATTTTGTAATATTTACATTATTATTTTAAACATATCGCATAAAAATTAAAAAATAGTATTAGGTAATTAAAATCTAATTCATTTTATTTGGCAAAAATTAACCCCAACTCTTTTAATTCATTACATGAGATCCTATTCAATTCAAGAAATTAACGAAGTAATTAATGGCGTAATTTATGGCGCAACATCTCAAAATATAACTGCTACTGAGCAACTTGAAAAGGCTACAACTTCAGAAATTTCGTTTATAGGAAACAAAAAATATGAAAAATACTGGTCAGCTTCAAACGCTTCTGTTGCTGTTGTTAACGAAGACATTTCTATAGAGCCTGGTGAAAATCGTGCTTTTATTAAAGTAAAAAATGCCGATTTGGCTATGTCCCAGATTTTAGCTCTTTTTGCTCCACCTGCTCCGTTATTTCGCAACAACATTCACAAAACAGCCACTATCGACGAAACCGCTATTATTGGCGAAGGTGTCAAAATTGGAGCTGGATGTTATGTGGGTCCAAAAGTTGAAATTGGTGCTGGTACAATACTGTATCCAAACGTTACTATTTTGGACGAGTGCACGATAGGACGCAATACAACTATTTGGTCTGGTGCTGTTGTTCGCGAACGCTGCCATATCGGAAATGATTGTATCATTCATCCTAATGCAACAATTGGTGCTGATGGTTTTGGATTTAGACCTTGTTCAGAAAAAGGTTTGGTTAAAATTCCACAAATTGGAAATGTTATTATAGGCAATTGTGTAGAAATTGGCGCTAACACTTGTGTAGATCGTGGTAAATTTAGTTCTACAGTTCTTGGGGACGGCTGCAAAATTGATAATTTGGTTCAAATTGGACACAACAGCAAATTAGGTAAATTTTGTATAATGGCCGGCAACAGCGGTCTTGCTGGTTCTGTAACTTTAGGAAATGGTGTTATTATTGGCGGCAGTGCCTCTATAAAAGATCATACTGCTATTGGTGACGGAGCTACAATTGGAGCTGGATCTGGTGTTATTGGCGATGTTCCTGCAGGAAAAACAATGCTGGGCTACCCTGCTGTTGAAGCGCGCGACGCTCTAAAACAATGGGCAACACTTAAAAGAATGGCCTGCGCTCCTAAAAAATAATTCAAATTTAATTGAGATAAAACAAAAAAAACATTCACCGCGGTGAATGTTTTTTTGTTTTTATAAAGCTTCACACTCAAAGCCAACAACTTTCATTAAAAAAATAACTTTTTCGATAATATCATCTTTACATTCCAATCGCAGAATATTATCACAATCTTCAAGATCAAAATTCCACTTTGAATTTGGAAATAACCTATTCAATTTAGGAGTTACCTTTTTCACTTTCGAAATGCTGTCAATATTTGTTTTGAATACAAAAACCATGGCTTTTATTCGTTTTTAATTTTGCTTAAAATTTTAGAATCAATATAAAAAGTTCCAAACGGAATCACACAAGCCAAAAGCACTTTCCATGTTGTATTTTTAAATTTCCAGTTCTGCTCTACTCCAACACTCAGCGTATTAAAAATAAAAAGAAGAAACAAAGCCCCATGAACCGTTCCTACCGGCCGGGTTAAAAAGGGCATTTCAAAAATATATTTCATTGGCATTGCTATAAAAAGCAAAATTAAAAGCGAAGTTCCTTCCAAAAATCCAATGATTCGCAATCTTCCGGTATTGGTCTGCAATAAATTTTTCATAATTATCTAAAATAAGGTCGGTTGGCAAGAGGTGAAAATGGCCACGGAATGGCAATAAAAATGACAACTAAGGCAATAGAAAACCAAACAAAAATGGTTCTAAACTTTTGCTCCTCAGGAAGTTTTCTTTTGGCTAAAGCAGAGCCAATGGTAATAAAAACTATGGCAATCAGCATTAAGGCAATATGAATAATTCCGAAGAATGAAGCATCCAAATTTTGAATCGCTTCTTTAAAGTTTTTCCAGAAATATTTCACAATCGGACTTTGTACATAAACCAATATTCCAAAAACAAGCTGGATATGGGCAATTGTTGCCGTCCAGTGACGGACAAGGTTATCTTTTTTAGTAAAAGGAAGTTTTTGAGAATAACCTTTGTAAGCTCTATAAATAGAATATAACAAGCTTACTAATACGAACCATCTTATAAAAGAATGGCATTCTAAAAGAGTTTGATACATTGTTTTTTGATTAAGACAATGCAAATATATTCAAAAACATACCAGTTAGTATGTTTTTGAATAATAATTTTATTTTAAACCATTTAGATACCCCTTAAGCTCCTTTAAATAAACCAGATAAGAAGAATTATCATTTTGAAGTTTTCCGAAATTTCGTATTCCCCAATAGCCAGATAAAATAAAAAATGCTACTTGTTCGCCAATTACATCTTTACGAATTAAACCCGCTTCTTTTCCTTTTTCAATAGAATTTATAATGGTCGCTTTCCATAAATCAACCAATTCAGCCAGAGCTTCACTAAACTTTGTATTCCATGGGGTCATTTCCTGCGTAAGATTTCCAACCGGGCATCCATATTTTACCTGCAGAAAAGGATCTTCAAGCAATAAATAGGAGATCATATTATAAAAATCTTCAATTGGATCTTGAGAAGCTTCGGTTGGTTTTATAAAGTGTTCCTGCATCGTTGGTTTTAGAATCTCTTCAATAATAGCAACTCCCATTTCATCTTTTGTTTTAAAATGGTAATAAAAAGCCCCTTTTGTAACCTGAGTTGTTGCAATTATTTCATCAATGCTCGTGGTTTGATAGCCTTTGGTATAAATCAACTCAAATGCTTTATGAAGAATGTTAAGTCGGGTATTTGCAGCTTTTGACATAAAAAATACTGATTAGTATGAAAAACAAATTAAAGAAAAATAATTGGTTTAAACTTTTTCTTAATTCACAAAGCAACCCATTTATTTCAATTGATTTTGTAAATTAGCCAACACTATTTTGTAAAATCAATATTATATCATGGATTTAAACTTCAATAAAAACGAAGATCACAATAAACTATTACTTTCAGAACTAAAACAAAAATTTGCAAAAGTAAAATTAGGCGGAGGCGAAAAACGAATCGAGAAATTACATTCCGAAGGAAAAATGACCGCACGTGAAAGAATCGCTTATTTATTAGATGAAAATTCAAATAGTATTGAAATAGGCGGTTTTGCCGGAGAAGGAATGTACGCAGAACACGGCGGATGCCCTTGTGGAGGCGTTGTTGTCAAAATAGGTTATGTCAAAGGAAAACAATGCATTGTGGTTGCTAATGATGCGACTGTAAAAGCCGGAGCCTGGTTTCCAATTACAGGAAAGAAAAACCTTCGTGCGCAAGAAATTGCCATGGAAAACAGACTTCCGATTATTTATTTGGTTGACAGCGCGGGAGTTTACCTGCCTATGCAGGATGAAATTTTCCCTGATAAAGAACATTTCGGGCGCATCTTTAGAAATAATGCCCAAATGAGCAGTATGGGAATTACGCAAATCGCTGCCGTTATGGGAAGCTGTGTTGCCGGAGGTGCTTATCTGCCAATCATGAGCGACGAAGCTTTAATTGTAGATAAAACAGGCAGTATTTTCCTTGCTGGAAGTTATTTGGTAAAAGCCGCAATCGGCGAAACGATAGACAATGAAACTTTGGGCGGTGCTACAACACACTGCGAAATTTCGGGTGTAACCGATTATAAAGCGAAAGATGATAAAGATGCTTTAGATAAAATCAAAAGCATAGTCGATAAGATTGGAGATTATGATAAAGCCGGCTATAACCGAATCAAAGCTATAAAACCAGCGTTAGAGCCAAATGACATTTACGGAATTTTACCAAAAGCCCGAAACGAGCAATACGATATGATGGAAATCATCAATCGTTTGGTAGATAATTCAGAATTTGAAGCTTACAAAGATGGTTACGGCCAGACTATAATTACCGGTTACGCCAGAATTGACGGATGGGCTGTTGGTATTATAGCCAATCAGCGCAAAGTAGTTAAAACAAAAAAAGGCGAAATGCAGTTTGGAGGCGTGATCTATTCTGACAGCGCTGATAAAGCAACCCGTTTTATTGCCAATTGCAATCAAAAGAAAATTCCACTTGTATTCCTGCAAGACGTTACCGGTTTTATGGTGGGTTCAAAATCGGAACACGGCGGTATTATTAAAGACGGTGCCAAAATGGTAAATGCCGTTAGTAATTCGGTGGTGCCTAAGTTTACTGTAATTGTAGGTAATTCTTATGGTGCAGGAAATTATGCGATGTGCGGAAAAGCCTATGACCCTAGATTAATTTTTGCATGGCCAAGTGCAGAACTTGCTGTTATGGGCGGTACGCAGGCTGCTAAAGTTTTAGCACAAATCGAAGCTTCTTCGCTTAAAGCCAAAGGAGAAATTATAGATGAAGCTAAAGAAGATGCGCTTTTCAACAAAATAAAAGCACGTTACGACGAACAGACCTCGCCTTATTATGCTGCATCCAGATTATGGACAGATGCGATTATTGATCCGCTGGACACTAGAAAATGGATCTCAATAGGAATCGAAGCCGCTAACCATGCTCCTATTCAAAAACCATTTAATTTGGGAGTTATTCAAGTTTAGCGATTTAAGAATTCTCGATAAAACACCATAAAAAAGCAACAAACTTATTTTCAGGCTGTTTAAAATAAATATATCATTAAAAGTTAGTAACTTAGTATATAATTTTAATCACACAGCATCATGGAAAATGTAAAAAGTTTGAATAAATGGGCAAATTCGCACACTTATTTACCAGTGGATTTAGTACGTATTGTTTTGGGTGGATTTTTATTTATGAAAGGAGTTTCGTTTGTCACGAATGTTCAGTACCTGCATGATTTAATTTCGCCTGTTGATCAGTTCGGCGGCGGTATGTTTATGCTGCATTACATTGCTCCTGCTCATATGATTGGCGGTATCATGATTATTTTCGGCTTGCTGACCCGCTGGGCCATAGCCGCACAATTACCTATATTATTTGGTGCTGTACTCATTAATTTTATGGGCAAAATGCATTCAGAAAGTCTACTATTAGCAATCGTTGTGTTATTAATCTGTATCTTCTTCTTGTTTTATGGAAGCGGTAAACACTCTGCAGATTATTACTTTAAAATGCAGCAATAAAATCTAAATATCCTCAATCTCTGCAAAAATAGATTGAGGATATTTAGAATGTTAATTAATTCTTTAAAATTTCTTTTATTGTGTTTTATGAGTTAATTTCGCCGACATGAAATGGATTCATAGAATTGTTGTTTTAATTGCATTTTTGTCTGCAGGTTTGTTTGCTTATCAAGCAGATAAAGTTTCTGTGTGCAAAATTGACATAGAAAACACAGATTCCAATTTCTCTAAAGACACCGCCGATTCCTCTGCTTTTATTCAACCGCAGGGAAGCTACCAATTTGCGGCAAATATCAAAACAAATCCTTTGGGGATAATAAAATGCTTTGATATTTTATTACCGCTCATCCCACAACATCAAACTATTACAACGACTACGGAGTACGCTAAGGTTTTTACAACTCAAAGTAAAAAAGTCCTAGTCATACTCTATGCTTTCCATTTTTTCTGGTAAATAAATTTTTGATTTTTCTAATTGAAAATCACTTTTCAATGCAATAAAACGGTGTTCTTCCAGAAGACTGTTTTCTATTTCAACTATTTATTTCATTAAAAAATATGGAAACTACAACAACAATTATGGGTATTGTTATTGCACTTATTGTAGCAATCCCTATATATTTCTCTGCACGATCTACCGCTGCAAGTAAATCAAGAATTCTAAATATTAAGAAACGATTCAACCCTTCGCGTCCCGAAGATTTTAATTTAACAGAATCGATCAATAATAAGACTTTGACAATCGATCAGAAAAACAAAAAATTTGTTCTGATGAATTTTAACCCGAGTCAACAGGAATCTACCTATGTAGATTTAAATACTATTGTTTCGTGCAGACTAATCCCTACAACCGATTCACATTCTGACACGATTCTTAAAATTGATTTTGAATTTATTGAAAAAGAAACATCCAAAAAAATATTAATTCCATTCTATGATTTCGATGATGACCGCATCAAACAAATAAGCGTTTATCAGGATCATATGTTTGCAAAAAAATGGCTTACAATCATCCAAGATTCTATTTCAAGTTAGTTATTTAATTCACTAAAGAGGCTCAAAATTGAGTCTCTTTTTTTATTCTTACATGATATTTGTCATTTTCTGTTAAAGTTTGAAGTTTTAATTTTGATATAAACAAAATCCGTCATTATGAAAATTTCTTTGACTCAAAAATATAATGTCCCAGGTCCAAGATATACAAGTTATCCGACAGTTCCTTATTGGAAGGAAGCAGATTTCACCTCTGAAAAATGGATCTCTTCATTACAAAAATCATTCTCAGAAAGCAATTCAAAAAACGGAATCACTTTATACATTCATCTTCCCTTCTGCGAAAGCATGTGTACTTTCTGCGGCTGCAACAAACGCATTACCAAAAATCATTCTGTTGAAGAGACTTACATTCAGGCAGTTTTAAAAGAGTGGAGTTTATATTGCAATCTTCTTCCTGAGAAACCTGTGATTAAAGAAATACATCTAGGAGGCGGAACACCGACATTTTTTTCTACAAACAATCTGGAATCTTTGATAAACGGAATTTTCAGTTGTGCTGTAAAAGCACAAGATCATGAATTTAGCTTTGAAGGACATCCAAACAATACAACTTATGAACAACTCAAAAAACTATACGATTTAGGTTTTCGCCGGGTAAGTTTTGGGGTTCAGGATTATGCCCCAAAAGTTCAAAAAGCAATTAATCGAATTCAGCCTTTTCATAATGTTGCCAAAGTCACTTTCTGGGCAAAAGAAATTGGTTATACTTCTATTGGTCATGATATTATATTTGGTCTGCCATTTCAAACTATAGAAGACGTTATTGATACTGTCGAAAAAACAAATTCTCTAAAACCAGACAGATTAGCCTTTTATAGTTATGCCCATGTGCCTTGGATTAAAGGAAACGGACAGCGTGGCTTTAATGACGAAAATCTACCAAAAGATGCTGAGAAAAGAAAATTGTACGAGACAGGAAAACAGCTTCTTTCTCAAAATGGTTACAGCGAAATCGGTATGGATCATTTTGCATTAATCTCTGACAGTTTATACAAAGCAGCACACAACGGTGATCTGCACCGAAATTTTATGGGATACAGCGCTTCAAAAACCCAGGTTATGATTGGGCTGGGTGTGTCTTCCATTAGTGACAGCTGGTATAGTTTTGCCCAAAACACTAAAAATCTTGAAGAATATTATCAATTATTAGAAGAAGATAAACTTCCGGTTGTAAAGGGACATATTCTAAATAACGAAGATTTAATTATCAGAAAACATATTCTTAATTTAACTTGCGAACTACAAACTTCTTGGAACGAAAATTCACTTTATTTCAAAGAACTTCCGAATGTTTTAGAAGATTTACAGGAAATCAAAAATGACGGCTTAATTGTTATAGAAGAAGGAAAAATAACCATTACAGAAGCAGGAAGACCTTTTGTTCGCAATATCTGCATGGCTTTTGATTTACATCTAAAAAGAAAGTCACCGGAAACAAATTTGTTCTCGATGACTGTCTAAAAAAGATGGTTAGTATTAGTAAGTATTATATTTTTTTTAATGACAATTCGGGGACTGCTGCACAAACAAACTTACATTGGAAGGAGAAATATAAGGAATTCCCAATCCTAAGCCTCTTAGAATAAATAAAACCCCGATAACTGCTGCAACATATGGAATTGCCTTTTGGATCTTGTTTCTAAATGGCAATTTTAATAATGAATTAATATACACTACAACGGTCATTAACGGCATTGTTCCAAGTCCAAAGAGTAACATATACAATATCCCGTAACTTGCGCTCTGCATCGCAATTGCACCAAATAAAGCAACATAGACCATTCCGCAAGGCAAAAAACCGTTTAAGAGACCAATTGTAAAAAGAGATTTGTAGCTTTTGTTTTTAAATTGAGCTCCAAGACTTGATTTGACATTAGAGATGATTTTATAAATTGGTTTTGAAAAATTATAGTTTGCAAATTTCTTTTCTGGAATAAGCGCTGCAATAATCATTATAACCCCAATAATTATAGACATTTTCTGCTGTAGGCCCGCCAGAAAAAAACCTCTTCCTAATAGTCCAAAAATTAAGCCGATAGAAGTGTACGCTGTTAATCGGCCTAAATGATACGTAATAATCTGCGTCACTCTTTTTGCTTGATTATATCTGTCTACAGGAAGCATCATAGCAATTGGTCCGCACATTCCAACACAGTGCAGACTACTGATCAAACCTAATATTAAAGCAGAATAAAGCATTTTAATTAGTTTATGTAGATAACCTCTTTAGAAAGGTATTTAACACCTTGATACTGCCATTCCATCTTAACATCCCAACGGCCTTTAATTAATTTGTTATTCGGAATAAACAAAGAAGAATTCTGAAGTGCAATTTGTGTATTAAAATCGAATTTTTTATCGGATGGACGGTATAATAAAACATTTCCCGTTACTTTATTCTCATCAAACTTAGAAGGAAAAACAATTTTAACCCCGTTATCTATATACTTAATTGATGGTTTCTGCTGCAAATCATGCGCATTTTGAATGCGTGCCATTTCTTCCTGAAAATGCGTATCGTGTTTGTAATATTCCTCCACAACCAAATCATTATCATATTTAGAATTTGACTGAACCTCAAAAACAAAATATAAAATAAAACTCATAAAGATCGCAAATGCAATTACGATTCCTGTTCCCCAATTGATTTTCATAATAGTATTTTTTTAATTAAAGCTGCGTGGCCCTAAGAAGTTTGTTGCGGTATCATCTAAGAGTTCTTTTCCGTTATAAACGCCAATCTTTACTTTGGTTTTATCACTTTCCAAAAGTGCTTCCTCTATTTCAATAAATAAAGTTCCTTGAGAAATACTTTCTTTTGCCACTTTAAAATGAGGTTTACCCACATTTCTAATATTTCCTTTTTGATCAATCAATTCAAAATGAATATCCTGATAATCTTTCATTGTCTTATTGACTATTTTATAAGTATAAACATTACTGATCTTATCTCCTTTGTGCTGAAACAACTGTCCTGGCAGACGCAAAATAACAGCTTCTACATTGGTTCTCAAAAACAGCATTCCGACAAAAACACTCAATAATATAAACAAAACTGCTGTATAACCTTTCATTCTTGCTGTAAATTTGAAAGGTTCCTTTTTAGTAATTTCATCTTCAGAAGCGTATCGAATCAAGCCTTTTGGCAGTCCAACACTTTCCATAATATGGTCACACTCATCTATACAGGCTGTACAATTGGTGCATTCTAACTGAGTACCATTTCGGATATCAATTCCCATTGGGCAGACATGCACACATTGAAAACAGTCTATACAATCGCCTTTTCCTGCTAGAACTCTGTCTTCTTTTTTATTGAATTTAGCACGGCCTGCTTCTTTTTCGCCACGTACAAAATCATAAGCAACATTAATCGATTTATTGTCTAGAAGAACCCCTTGCAAACGTCCATATGGGCAAGCAATAATACAAACCTGTTCTCTAAACCATACAAATACAAAATAGAAAACACCAGTAAAAATTAAAAGCGCTATAAAATTACTAGCTTGCTGAATTGGCCCTTGTTCTACCATTAAAAATAACTCATCACTGCCAACCAGGTAAGCTAAAAAAATATTGGCGATAAAAAAGGAGATTATAAAAAAGACAGCCCATTTGGTTACTCTTTTTCTAATTTTTTCAGCATCCCATTTTTGTCTTGCCAAGCGCTGTTGTGCTCCACGATCACCATCAATCCAATATTCTATACGACGGAAAACGAGCTCCAGAAAAATTGTCTGAGGACAAATCCATCCACAAAAAATTCTTCCAAAAACCACAGTAAAAAGGAGAATAAATACAACTCCAACCAACATTGAGATCACAAAAAGATAAAAATCTTGAGGCCAGAAAGGAAATCCAAAAATACTAAAGCGACGTTCAATCACATTGAACATCATAAATTGGTTCCCGTTGACCTTAATAAAAGGATTAGCAATTAAGATCGCTAAAAGAACGTAACTGACAATCTTTCTATAATCATAAAATTTACCAGACGGCTTTTTGGGAAATATAAATTTTCTTTTACCGCCTTCATCAATCGTTCCGATGGTATCTCTAAATGCTTCGTCTGGTAAATTTGACATGATATTTTATTATTTTTTAACTTCAGTGGTATCTATTGTTTTTACTACAGCAGTTTCTGTCTTAGGAGCACTGTCGTCTACCCAAACTTCACCTTCTGGCTCTTTTGGATCTTTAGGATTACTTCCTTGAAGAGACAAAATGTAACTGGCCACTTTTTGAATTTCTTTTGGTTTTAAAGTACCTTTCCAGGCAATCATCCCTTTTCCGTCACGCCCTCCATTGGTAATCGTATGAAAAAGGTTTTTAATTCCACCACCCAGAATCCATTTGTCGTCTGTTAAGTTAGGGCCAATTTGTCCACCTGCATCAGCTCTGTGGCAGGCTGCGCAATTGGTGGTAAAGATTTCTTTTCCTATTGCTAAATCAGCACCATCAGTAAGCAGTACGACTGTTTTCTCGTCCATTAAATCCGGCGCCGTTTTTAAATATTCTTCAACTTCAATCTTAGCTTGTGCCATTGCTTTTTTAAGCTCCATTTCTTGATCATCAGCTCCTAGAACATCATAACGAACTACATAAATAACACCGAAAATGATACAGATATAGAATAAATACACCCACCAAGGCGGTAAATTATTATCAAGCTCTTTAATTCCGTCGTAATCATGATCCATTAAAAGCTCTCCTTCTTTTTCTATTGGTGAAGTTTGAGTTAATTTCTGCATTAGGTTTTTATACCAAGTGCTTTCGCTAAAACTTAAACTGCTTTCATATTCTTGTTTTGCCTTTTCTTCTGGGGTCATCAATTGATACATGACACGGTTTACAGCACTAAGTGTAATCTCTATTGCTATTAAAATGAAAAGGAATGCAAACAAGAAAACCGAAATCATTGGATATTTTACAAACGCCGGTCTGTCTCCAGAGTCTACAAAGAACTCCATCAGCCCGAAAACGATGAAGAAAATTACTGGGACTCTAACATATACTGGGAAAAACTTTTTCATTTTATAAATCTTTTGAAGTTAAACTAAGTCCTTCATCTAAAGGTATTTCACTCATTTCTCTAATCTTGTCTTTCTTGTATGAAAACACCCAAAAGCCTAAGCCTACAAAAAATAAGAAAAATATAAGGAGGGAAATTATCGGGTAAATTTCTATACCCGATATTGTTTCCATATTGTGTTTAATTTGTTCGAACATGACGCAACTATTTTGAAGTTTCTTTTACTTTAATATCAGTACCAAGTCTTTGAATATAAGCGATCAAAGCAACAATTTCACGCTCATTCATCGGAATGAATTTTTCTCCGCTTGCAGCTGCTTTTTTCTTGCTGGCTTCATAACTTTTAACAAAGTCAGGGTCATTTTCAAGACTTTTTTCAATTCCAATTGCTTGATCTCTTAGTGTTTTTTGTGCATTAGCAACATCTGCTTCTGTATAAGGAACTCCAAGAGTAATCATAGCCTTCATTTTCTTTTCAATTAATGACGTATCCATTGGTTTATTATCAAATAACCATTTGTAACCCGGCATAATTGAACCTGCAGAAATACTCTGTGGATTCCAGAAATGATTAAAGTGCCAGTTATCATTATATTTCCCGCCAACTCTTAATAAATCTGGACCTGTACGTTTTGACCCCCACAAGAATGGATGATCGTAAACAAATTCTCCAGCTTTTGACTGAGGTCCGTAACGCTCTACTTCACTTCTAAACGGACGAACTGATTGAGAGTGACATCCGACACAGCCTTCTCTAATGTATAAATCGCGTCCTTCAAGTTCTAAAGGTGTATATGGTTTTACACTGCTGATTGTCGGAATATTAGATTTTACCATAATAGTCGGTACAATTTGAATAATTCCACCGATCAAAATGGCAATTGTAGCCAAAATGGTTAACTGAATAGGTTTTCTCTCTAACCAAGAATGGAATTTTTCGCCTCTTACCCTGCTGCTGCTAATTCTTTGTAAAGCTGGTGCCTGTGCTAATTCATCTTCTACAGGTTCACCAATTTTGATAGTCATGATAATGTTGTACACTAATGTCAACATTCCGACTAAATATAGAGATCCTCCGATAGCTCTCATCCAATATAATGGCATAATTGCAGTTACTGTTTCAAGGAAGTTTCCGTAGGTCAAAGTTCCATCTGGATTAAACTGTTTCCACATTGAAGCTTGCTGAAATCCAGCAACATACATAGGCAATGCGTATAAAATAATCCCTAAAGTGCCAATCCAGAAATGGAAATTTGCCAATTTCTTTGAAAACAAATTCGTTTTTGTCATTCTTGGAATCAACCAATAAATAATAGCAAACGACATAAAACCATTCCAAGCTAAAGCTCCAACGTGTACGTGCGCTACGATCCAGTCTGTATAGTGCGCAATAGCATTTACATTTTTAAGAGAAAGCATCGGACCTTCAAAAGTTGCCATTCCGTAACCTGTAATGGCTACCACAAAGAATTTTAAAACTGGTTCTTCACGAACTTTATCCCAAGCGCCTCTTAAAGTTAAAAGACCATTGATCATACCTCCCCAAGATGGAGCAATCAACATTACAGAAAATGCAACTCCTAAATTCTGCGCCCAGTTTGGCAGTGCAGAATACAATAAGTGGTGCGGTCCAGCCCAAATGTAAATAAAAATCAAAGACCAGAAGTGTATAATAGACAATCTATAAGAATAAACAGGTCTGTTTGCGATTTTAGGAACAAAATAATACATTAATCCTAAGAAAGGAGTTGTCAGAAAGAATGCCACCGCATTGTGCCCGTACCACCATTGTACCAATGCATCCTGAACCCCTGCGTAAACAGAATAACTTTTAAGACCTGATACCGGTATTTCAATATTATTAAAGATATGCAGCACCGCTACTGTAACGAATGTTGCCAGATAAAACCAAATTGCAACATATAGGTGACGTTCTCTTCGACGCAGCATGGTGCCAATCATGTTGATTCCCATTACAACCCAGATCAGTGCTATTGCAATATCTATCGGCCACTCCAGTTCTGCATATTCTTTAGAAGAAGTATAACCTAACGGAAGCGTGATTGCTGCGGCTACAATGATAAGCTGCCAGCCCCAGAAATGAAGATTACTTAAAAAATCACTAAACATTCTGGCTTTTAGTAATCTTTGCAAAGAATAGTACATACCTGCAAAAAAGGCATTACCCACAAATGCAAAAATGACTGCATTGGTGTGCAACGGTCTTAAACGGCCGTAACTAAGCCACGAGATCCCATCTGTCATATTGGGAAAAAGGTACATTACTGCAAGAGTAAGCCCCACTAACATACCCACAACTCCAAAGAGGATTGTGGCGTAAATGAATTTTTTTACAATTTTGTTGTCGTAATAAAACTGTTCCATTTCCATAATTATACTTGTTTTTCTTCGATTTGTGAATTATTATTTTGGGGATTAATTTTGGTCTCATCATCAAAAAGAATTCTGACTGAAGGCGTATAATCATCATCGTACTGTCCCGATTTTACAGCGACAATAAAGGCAATAAAGAAGCAGACTGCCACGAAAATACTTACTGAAATTAATAGATAAATAACACTCATTCCTTAAATTTTTGTTAAACAAAACTATTAGAATTAAGGCAGATAAAATATGATATTTATCATGGTATAGAAGAATGTTAAAATTAAAAAAAATAATTTTACAATTATTTAAATTCACTTTAAATTACTGTTGCTGAAATAGTTAGACATTAAAGTAACGAAACTTACAATGGTAATTGTACTCAACGGCATGATGATTGCCGCGACTAAAGGAAGCAGATTACCTGTAACCGCAAAAGCTAGTCCCACAACGTTATAAAGTAACGATAATCCAAAACTCATTTTTATAATAAAAATAGCTTTGTGTGATAGTCGCAAAAAGTAATTGAGGCGTGAAAACTCATTAGCATCTAAAATTGCATCACAGGCAGGTGAAAAGACATTGACATTTTCAGAAATCGAAATCCCGACGTCACTTTGTGCTAAAGCCCCCGCATCATTCAGTCCGTCACCAACCATCATAACATTTTGCCCCTGCTCCTGAAGTTTTTTGATATACTCTAGTTTTTGTTCTGGCTTTTGATTGAATATAAGCTCAGTACCTTTTGGAAGAATGGTTTCTAAATTAACTCTTTCTCCATCATTATCTCCAGAGAGTACTTTTATATTGTAATCTTTGCTCAAAGTTCGGAAAAGCTCTTCTAAACCATCTCTATATTGATTCTGAAATACATATTTCCCAATGTAAACTCCATCTATCTTGATATGCAAAGCTGTTTTTTCTATTTCGAAATTATCAGACTTTATATCATCCACAAATTGGCCAGAACCAATTTTAACTTCTTTCTGATCAACAATCGCCAAAATACCTTTACCTGTAATTTCCTGAAAATCTTCAATTTTAATACGTTTCGTTTCTGGCAGAAAATCATATAACATTCTGCTTAAAGGATGATTTGATGCACGCAGAACATTTTTAATCACTAAAATATCCCCGTCAGAAATTGATTTTCCTTCGTAGGTAATATTCGACTTTTTATTCGTTGTAATGGTTCCTGTTTTATCAAAAACAATAGTATTTACTTTAGCTAATTGTTCGATTACAACAGCATTTTTCAGGTAGAATTTCTTTTTTCCAAGAATCCTTAAAATATTTCCAAAAGTAAAAGGTGCTGTAAGTGCTAATGCACAAGGACAGGCAACAATTAATACCGCAGTAAAAACATTAAATGCAGTATTAGCATCAATAAGTATCCAATAACCAAATCCTGCAAAGGCTATCAATAATAAAATTGGAGTAAAATAGCGGCTTATTGCATCTGTGATCGTTTTATGTTTTTGTTTTACTTTTTTCTGGAAAATTTCATTGCTCCATAATTGTGTCAAATAGCTTTGAGAAACAGAATGCAGTACCTCCATTTCTATTACCCTGCCAATTTGTTTACCGCCGGCAAATACTTTGTCGCCCGATTTTTTAGTTATAGGAACCGCCTCACCTGTAACAAAACTATAATCTATTTCTGCGCTTTCACTAATCAGAATCCCATCAACTGGAATAAGTTCCTGGTTTCGGATTAACAATCTGTCTCCTTTAGAGATGTCATAAATAGCCGCATTTTCTTCAGAATTATCTTTGTTTATTTTAGTTACAGCAATAGGAAAATAGGATTTAAAATCTCTTTCAAAACTTAAAAAGCTGTACGTCTTAGTCTGAAACATTTTGCCTAGAAGCATAAAGAAAACCAAACTCGCCAGACTATCAAAAAAGCCGGGACCATGATCCATCAGCATATCATAAGTACTGCGGATAAACATAACAATAATTCCTAGCGCGATCGGGATGTCAATATTCAGCATTTTAGTTTTAATACTATGATATGCCGATACGTAATAACCACTTGCAGAATAAAGGAAACTTGGCAATGCCAAAACAAAAATCAAAAATCTAAAAAAGGGTTTGTAGCTGTCCAGCCAGAACTCTTTCATTTCAAAATATTCTGGAAATGACAACAGCATAATATTTCCAAAACAAAAAAATGCTACTCCAAGTTTATAAGTTAAACTTCGATCAATTTTAGTTTTAGATTCACCATAATTTTCTAAACTAATGTAAGGTTCGTAACCAATAGAGCTTAATAAGTAAACTATTTCTTTTAAAGAAACAATGTCGGAATTATAGGTAATTCTAACTTTCTTTTCATGAAAATTAACTTGTGAAGTACTAATTCCTGTTTGGAGGCGGTTGAGATTCTCTAAAATCCAGATACAAGAACTGCAATGAATATGAGGGATATTTAAAGATACAATAGCAGTATTTCCTTCATGAAATTCTAATAGTTTTGAAAGAATACTATCATTTTCTAAGAAATCGTATTTGCCGGCAATGTCTTGTGGAGTGGCTCCTGGCGATTTTTCAAACTCATAATAAGAGGTTAAGTCGTTGCTGCTAAAAATCTCATACACCGTTTTACAGCCGGCGCAGCAAAACTTTTTTTCATCAAAATCGATTTCCTCATTTTTCGCTATGGTCAAACCACAATGAAAACAACTTAGGCCAGTCATAAAAATTTGTTTTTAGGTTGCAAATTTCAGATTAACAAGCAGTTTTTAAGATGATAATTATCATGTTTTAATTAATTCGAATTCTAATTTAAGAAAATAAAAGGAACGAATTTTTACATTCTTCTTTTTCCGGATATTTTAAGAAATAATAAGCGTAAAAACGGCGAATAATGCTTAATTTTGCAGCAAACAACTATTGTCATGAATAAATGTGATCAATGTATAGTACGTCAGTTAAGTTCACTTAAAGCCCTTAGTAAAGAAGAAGTTATAAAACTTGCCGGCAGTAAAACCACCTACAAAATCAAAAAAGGAGAAGCCATTTTTGAAGAAGGAGAAGTTACAAATGGTGTTTTTTGTGTAAAAGACGGTGTAGGGAAGCTTTCAAAATTAAGTGCAAACGGTAAAGACCAAATTGTAAAATTGGTAAAATCTGGCGAACTTCTTGGACAGCGTTCCATGATTAGTAATGAGCCGGCCAACTTAACAGCCAAAGCTATTGCGGATATGGAAGTGTGTTTTATTCCTAAATCTGAAATCATTAATTTCTTTAACAGTAATAATCAATTCTCTTTAAATCTTATGCAGTCTGTTTGTGAAGATTTGAAAGAATCTGAGAACGAAAAAATTGCTTTAGTCCAAAAAACAGTTAAACAGCGCCTTGCCGAAACGCTTCTTCATCTGCATGACGAGTTTGGAGAAGACAAAGACCAAACACTAAAAGTGCAGTTAACACGCGAAGAATTGGCTGGAATTATCGGTACTGCAACAGAAAGCTGTATTCGTTTATTATCTGATTTTAACAAACTGGGATTGATTGAATTGGTAGGTAAAAAAATCAAACTAAAAGATGTTCGTGCTTTAAAAAAATTAGCAGAAAATTAAAGTTTTTTTGCTTCGTTCCAAAATACATCCATTTCTGTAAGAGTCATGTCCATTAATGGCTTTCCTAATTCGTTTGCTTTGCTTTCTAAATATTGAAAACGTTTGATGAATTTTTTATTGGTTCTTTCTAAAGCGTCTTCTGGATTTACATTTAAAAAACGGGCATAATTAATCATGGAGAACAAAACATCTCCAAATTCGTCTTCAATTTTATCCTGATTACCAGATTTTACTTCGTCTTGCAGTTCCTGCAGTTCTTCTTGGACTTTATCCCAAACTTGATGCGGTTCTTCCCAATCAAATCCGACACCTTTTACTTTGTCTTGAATTCTGCTTGCCTTAACCAAAGCCGGAAGACTATTAGGAACGCCTTCTAATACCGATTTTTTACCTTCTTTTAGCTTTAGCTTTTCCCAATTCTGTTTTACTTCTTCTTCATTTTCTACATTTACATCACCGTAAATATGAGGATGGCGGTAAATTAGTTTTTCACAGATTTCGTTGCACACGTCAGCAATATCAAAATCATTCGTTTCACTTCCAATTTTAGCGTAAAAAACGATGTGCAGCAATAAATCTCCCAACTCTTTTTTTACTTCATTCAAATCATTATCCAAGATCGCGTCGCCCAATTCGTAGGTTTCTTCAATTGTCAAATGTCTTAAAGTCTGCAGCGTCTGCTTTTTATCCCACGGACATTTTTCACGAAGTTCGTCCATAATGATTAATAATCTTTCAAAAGCTTTAAGTTGGTTTTCTCTGCTCATTTGCGAAGTGTAATTGGGTAGTAAATAAAAATTTAAGTAAAAGTAAAAAATCCTGTCAAGAAAAACATCTTAACAGGATTATTATATTTTGAATGTATTAAATACTATTCTTCTTTTTTTGCTGCTGCTTTTTTTGCTGGAGCTTTTTTAGCTGCCGGCGCTTTTTTAGGTTTTTCTTCAACAGCTGGAGCTTCTTCTTTAGCTTCTTCAACAGCAGGAGCCAAATCTGTTACTAATCCTTTTGCTTGAAGTGTGTTATACCAATTTAATACTTTTTTGATATCTGAAGGATAAACTCTTTCTTCGTCATAAGTTGGAAGGATTTCTTTAAAGTAAGCCGCCAATGTAGCATTATCTTCTTTGTGAGAAATAGCCTGACCTTTATTTTCTTTAACGGCAATCTGCTGCATTACTTCAGTCAATGGCTTTTCTCCTTCATAAGTGTAAATCGAAATTTCAGACAATAGGCTTACGTTACTTTTTAGATTTACAGTAATTTTCTTTCCATCAATTAATGATTCTGCCACAAAACCTGTACGAGTTTGTACTTTTAGTTCATATAAACCTGGTTTTCCTGAAATGGCTAAAATTTTCGCTAAATTCATTTTTATTAAAATTAGTATTAAGAATTTGATTTATTTTATCGTTTCTAAATTGCTTTAGAAATCTTATCTCCCTTTTTTCGCACCAAAAAATTTCATTCTATATTCCTGAAACGTTTTTCCTTCCGTGATATTTTTCAATTTCTTTTGAATTAAACGTTTTTTTAGAGAAGATATTTTATCTGTAAACAAAACACCTTCGATATGATCGTATTCATGCTGAATAACTCTTGCAATTAAGCCGTCAAAAACCTCTGTTTTCATTACAAAATCTTCTTCACAATATTCTATTGTAACAGTTGGTTTTCTATAAACGTCCTCACGAACGTCTGGAATACTCAGACAGCCTTCATTAAAACTCCACTCCTCACCTTCTTCTTTAACGATTTTAGCATTGATAAAAGTCTTTTTGAATCCTTTTAAATCTTTTTGTTCTTCTGATGGAAGATCCTCGTCATCGCTAAAAGGGGTTGTATCAATAACAAACAAACGAACCGGCAGACCTACCTGCGGTGCAGCAAGCCCAACTCCGTACGCGTTATACATAGTCTCGTACATATTTGCGATCGTTTCTTTTAGGTTTGGATATTCTGGCGTTATTGCTTCTCCTACTTTTCTTAAAACAGGATCACCGTATCCTACAATTGGTAAAATCATTTGTTTTTATTTATGTTTTAATGTGCTGTAAAAACAGATTTAAATTTCTGATATTTCAGCTGGCAAAAATAGTAAAAAATAGTCAATGAATAATTCTAAACCTGTTTTATATCATATTTTTTCCAAGCAGATAAAAAAGTCAGCTATAATTATGCCAAAATCATTCGTACAATTCTTACCTTTGCTAGTAAACCTGTCTTTATGATTGATCGTATTACAAAATTTACTAACAGTACTTCTTTTTTAAACGCCTCTAAAGTAACTATTGCTTCTGTTGTTCCTGTTTTAATTCTAAATTTTTTAGGTCATTTCGAAATAGGCTTCACCATTGCTCTTGGAGCTTTTTATACCTATCCCAGTGATATTCCGAGTTCGCTGATTCATAAAGTAAAAGGTCTTATTGTTGCTTCGTTTATTGTTTCTGGAGTCAATCTTTTGGTTAATCTTACCTACCCGTTTCCGATATTATTCTACCCATTTCTTGGTTTTCTGCTGTTTGCATGCTCAATGATATCTGTTTATGGACAAAGAGCTACCTTGATTTCTTTTTCTGCATTGCTTTCTATTTCTCTTTCTTTTGGACATTTGCATGAAGGATTAGAAGCTTTTCAATATGCTGGTTTTATTTTTATTGGAGGAATATTATACCTTATAGTTTCTCTAGTTTTTCACTTTGTACAACCTTATAAATACGTTGAATTACAAATCGCCGAAGGCATCAAGCTGACTGCTAAATATTTAAAACTAAGAGGCGATTTATGGAGTCCAGAAGCCAATAGAAAGGCTATTATAGAAAAACAGCTGGAGGTTCAAGTTGAATTAAATTTAATTCATGAGGATTTACGCAAGATGCTTATTGGTAATCAAAACACTTCTGGAACTACCAGTCAAAACCGTAAAATGCTGCTTGTTTTTATTACCTTAGTTGAAATTCAAGAACTGGCACTTTATACTTCTTTTGACCATAGTAAGCTTCATGAGAAATTTGCAAAGCATCCGGAGGTTTTAAGAACCTATCAAAATGTTGCTTATAAACTAGCTTCTACTTTAAAAAAACTTTCTAAAAACGTACATCACATTAGCGTTTATGTAGACAAACACGATTTAAAAAATGAACTTGATGCTCTTGAATTTGCTATTTTTGATTATGAAAAAACCTTAGGTAAAGACGAAGCTGCAGAAGGCGTTTTGATGCTGACCAATATGCTCAAATATGCCAAAAACCAAGTTGGGAAAATCAAAATTATCCAGCGTGCCTTTTCTCTGGCGATGCAGTCGTACAAACTGAAAGACAAGGATAAAGAACTCGAAAAATTCCTGACGCCGCAATATTATCCTTTGCGTACCTTAACAGAAAACCTGAGTTACTCTTCTTCTATATTCAGGCATTCGCTCCGATTGACTATTACTATTTTGGTCGGACTATTTTTAGGTGAAATTCTTAAATTACAAAACTTTTATTGGATTTTACTAACCATAGTGGTGATCATGCGCCCAGGTTATGGATTGACTAAAGAACGATCTTATAACCGTATGCTGGGAACCATTTTTGGAGGAATATTAGCTTTTGGTATTGTACTGGTTATTCAAAACCACGTAGTATTAAGCATATTTTCTATTATATGCATGCTGATGGGGATTTCATTTACACAGATCAATTACAAAATAAGCGCCACATTTGTCACAATGTATGTCGTATTTATTTACGGAATTCTGACTCCTAACATAAACGAAGTTATTCAGTTCAGGATTTTAGATACGCTTACAGGAGCTACCTTGGCTTTTATTGCCAATCAATTTTTATGGCCTGCTTGGGAGTTTATCAATACACCGATTCATATCGAAAATTCAATACGAGCCAACCGTACTTACCTCAAGGAAATTGCTGATTTTTATAACAAAAAAGGAGAAATGCCTACCTCCTATCGATTGGCTAGAAAAAATGCTTTTGTTGAAATTGGAAATCTTATGACCTCTTTTCAGAGAATGATGCAGGAACCAAAATCCAAGCAAAAAACAATGCCTTTGGTCAACAAACTGGTGGTTTTAAATCATTCGTTATTATCAGCATTAGCCTCTCTTTCCACTTATATTCAGTCGCACCAAACCACGTCGGCATCAGAATCTTTTAATTATATCATTAAAACCATTTTATCCAATCTAGATCATTCTATTTCTATTTTAAGAAATGAAGCCATTATAACCGATACCTTTTTTGATAAAGAAGATGTGACGCTGCAATTTGAAGAGTTAAAACGAAAACACTTTACACGTCTGGCCGAAGATGACGAACTAGACAAAGAAACCCGTCAGGCTAAAATGCAGGAGGCTCAAATGGTGATCGAACAATTGATCTGGATGAGTAATCTGGCAGAGAAGATTCTTAAAAACACAACCGATTTAAAAGCAACAAATCCAGATTAATTCATCTGGATTTGTTTTTTATTCTAAAAAGAAGTTTTATTTAATTTTTAAAACTTCGGCAGTATGTTTTCTTAGTTCTGCCAAAAGCTCTGGCTTATCATTTAAAGTCTGTCCATAAGACGGAATCATATTTTTTAACTTAGCTTCCCATTCTGGTGTTTTTACTTGATTTGTAAAACATCTGCTGATCAAATCAACCATAATTCCTACGGCCGTAGATGCTCCTGGTGAAGCTCCTAATAAAACCGCCAAACTTCCGTCATGAGTATTAATAACTTCTGTTCCAAATTCTAAAACACCGCCTTCTTTCTCATCTTTTTTGATTACCTGAACACGCTGTCCTGCTTTTTCCAATTTCCAGTCTTTAGATCGGGCTGTTGGCAGATATTCGCGTAAAGCTTTCATTCTATCTTTTGGAGATTGACGAACTTGTTCTATCAAATATTTTGTCAACGGAATATTATGATATCCTGCTGCAAGCATCGGAATTAAATTATTCGATTTAATTGAAAGAGGCAAATCTAAATAAGATCCGTTCTTCAGGAAACGAGTAGAAAATCCTGCAAATGGTCCAAAAAGCAATGCTTTTTCACCATCTATTACACGAGTATCAATATGAGGAACAGACATTGGAGGCGCTCCAACACTGGCTTTTCCGTAAACTTTTGCCTGATGTTTTGCAATAACTTCCGGATTTGTACATTTCAGCCATTGTCCGCTTACTGGGAATCCACCGTAGCCATGTCCTTCTGGAACATTTGCTTTTTCTAATAAAGGCAGAGAACCGCCGCCGGCACCAATAAATACAAATTTAGTATAAGCTTTACGTTTTGCTCCAGTTGCTAAATTTGTTATTTTAATTCTCCAAGATTTATCCTCGCGTTGTCTCAGTTTTTTAACCTCGTGATTGAAATATAAAGAAACACCGTCTAATTTTTCTAAATAACTAAACATACTTCTTGTCAAGGCACCAAAATTTACGTCGGTACCAATTTCCATATGTGTAGCTGCTAAGTTTTCATCGCTATTACGTCCTTCCATTACCAATGGCATCCATTTTTGAAGTTGTTCAAAATCGGTGCTGAAAGTCATGTCAGAAAAAATAGGATTGCTTTGAAGTGCTTCAAATCTTTTTCTTAAATATTCAACGTTTTTATCTCCCCACACAAAACTCATATGAGGCACGCTTTTAATAAAGTTTTCAGGAGAAGGCACTTTCTTTTCCTGCACTAAATAAGACCAAAACTGACGAGAAACCTCAAAAGATTCAGCAATACTTATTGCTTTTTTAGGATCTATACTGCCGTCTGCCTTTTCGGGAGTGTAATTTAATTCGCAAAAAGCAGAGTGGCCAGTTCCTGCATTATTCCAAGCATCGGAGCTTTCTGCAGCAGCAACATCTAATCTTTCGTAAATTTCAATTTTTATATCTGGTTGTAATTCTTTTAAAATTACTCCAAGAGTGGCACTCATTATTCCAGCGCCAATGAGTACTACATCACTATTTGAACGTATGGTTTCGTCAGGCATAACAGTATTTTAATTTAAAATGCAAAGGTACTTTTTTAATTGCAAAAAAAAACTAATTTTTAGATGATAAAAGTTAGGAATTTCTAAAAACCATTAAATTAAAAGCAGTAATTCCGACGATCTGCACTATTTTTTTGAAGAAAGATAATCTTGCAGCATAATCGTTGCCGAAATTTCATCTATCAAACCTTTATTTTGACGCTGTTTTTTACTAAGTCCACTGTCGAGCATTGTCTGGAAGGCCATTTTGGAAGTAAATCGTTCGTCTACACGAATGACTTTCATCTCTGGAAAAACATTTAAAAAATGCTTAACAAAACCATTAATTATGGAGGCACTTTCTGACGGATCGCCGTTCATCTGCTTCGGCTCACCAATTAAGACGGCTTCGACTTTTTCTTTTGCGAAGTAGTCCTTTAGAAAATCAGTTAACGTATGGGTTGGAATTGTAGTTAATCCAGAAGCTATAATCTGCATTTCGTCGGTTACAGCAATTCCAGTGCGTTTTTGTCCGTAATCTATAGAGAGAATTCTTGGCATTTTTATTTTTTCAGCAAAGATACTATTGATTTCTTAGAACTTATAAAGATCCTCGGTATTTTATAAAACCGGAAAAAAAAGATCCGTCTTGAAAAATCAAAACGGACCCATTCATATCCAAATATTTAACCTAAAAAAATACAATTTACTATCGGCCAAATAATCGGCCGAAAAAACCTCTGTGTTCTTCTTCATCCTCAGTCTCTACATAATTCGAGAATTTTGACTGCGATTTTTCGTGTTCAAAAATCAACTCTTTAATGTATTCAACATAGCTGCGTTTTTTCTCTTCCAAAAAGCCTATTAAATACTTCTCACTAAACTCCACTCCGCTTGCTGCTTCTATTTGCAACAATTTTTTATAAAGAGGCTCAATATGCATCGCAATTACTTCTTGCGGTACGGATTGTCTTCTTGCAAAATAATTTACGATAACATCATTTTCGTCTCTTGCAATATCAAAATCAGTAATTACCCAATAGTATCTTCCTGATTTTGCAAGATTTTTTACAATCGCGTGAAAGTTTTTTCCGTTTTTAAGATTCTCCCAAAGCACTTTAAAAATAACTTTCGGCATGTCTGGATGTCGTATAATATTGTGAGGCTGCCCCATTAATTCGTAATCTTCGTAGCCGCATACGTCTACAAAAACCTCGTTGGCATATTCGATAATACCAAAAGAATTGGTTTTACTCATAATAACTTGGGTTTTATCCCAGGTTACTTCTTTGTCAATAATGACTCTATTTTGAAGCTGATTTTCTTGATCCATGATTTTTACTGCTTAGGGTTATTTTGTAAGGTTTTCTAATTTTTACACTGCGAAATTAGAGAGAACAAAAAGCACAAAATCTGACTTTTGTCATATTTTGATATAAAAAAAACTTCTAGTGGTACTTCTAAATATATTTTTTAATTAAAACCTTTTTCTGATTTTACAAATAAGTAACAAAAAGTTAAATTTATAACATTTTCAATCCGTTTTGCTTTTTCTGCATTTCTACAAATACCTTATCTTTGCCAAAAAATTAAACATATGAATTCGTTACAGACTATAATCGAACAAGCTTGGGAAAACAGAGCTTTATTACAAGAATCAGCTACTACAGATGCTATTAGAGAAGTAATCGAATTGGTTGATGCAGGAAAACTTCGTACTGCAGAACCAGTTGGAGACAAATGGCAGGTAAACGAATGGGTAAAAAAAGCTGTTGTAATGTATTTCCCAATTCAAAAAATGGAAACATGGGAATCTGGTATTTTTGAATATCATGACAAAATGCTTCTTAAAAGAGGTTATGCTGAAAAAGGGATTCGTGTAGTGCCAAACGCTGTTGCACGTTACGGAGCTTACATTTCAAGCGGTGTTATTTTAATGCCTAGTTATGTAAATATTGGTGCATATGTAGACGAAGGCACCATGGTAGATACTTGGGCAACTGTTGGAAGCTGTGCTCAAATTGGTAAAAATGTTCACTTAAGCGGTGGTGTTGGTATCGGAGGTGTTTTAGAACCACTTCAGGCTTCTCCAGTAATTATCGAAGACGGTGCTTTTATCGGATCTCGTTGTATTGTTGTAGAAGGTGTGCATGTTGGTAAAGAGGCTGTTCTTGGTGCTAACGTATGTCTTACTGCATCTACAAAAATCATTGACGTTACTGGCGACGAACCTGTTGAAATGAAAGGTTTTGTTCCGGCTCGTTCTGTTGTAATTCCAGGAAGTTACACTAAAAAGTTTGCTGCAGGAGAATATCAAGTGCCTTGTGCTTTGATTATTGGAACTCGTAAACCATCTACAGATTTAAAAACTTCTTTAAATAATGCGCTTCGCGAATACGATGTTGCTGTATAAAGTTTAGTTATACTAAATTTCAATTAAAAAATCCAAATTCCGATTGTTCTTGATTGGAATTTGGATTTTTTTTGCTTCAATTTGCATACTATTTGTAAAATATAACATTATAAATGAAGATACTTGTAATCCAGCAAAAAATGATTGGGGACGTTTTGGTCAGCAGCATTATATGCAACAATCTGCGAACCGCATATCCTGATGCCCAAATAGACTATTTGGTTTACGCTTCTACCACTCCTGTTTTAGAAGGCAATTCGAGTATCGACAATATTATTCTTTTCGAAGAAAAACATCGAAAAAGTAAAATTGAACTGGCAAAACTTGTTTTACAGATTAGATCTGAAAAATACGATCTGTTAATTGATGCCTATTCCAAATTAGAAAGCTGGATCATTTCTTGGTTTAGCGGTGCCGAAAGAAAAATTTCGTATAAAAAAAACGGCAGAACTTTTCTTTACACCGACACAGTCCCTTTTGAGCCTTTTCCTAAAACTAATCTTGGTTTGGCAATAGAAAGACGCCTTTCTTTATTAGAACCTTTAAATCTCAACACAACAATAGATCCTGTTCCTCATTTATTTGTTTCAGAGAAAGAAAATCAGGATGCAAAAGCTTTATTTAATAAGTTTGATGTTCGAAAGGATCGAAAAACTGTGATGATAAGCCTGTTGGGCAGCGAAAAGTTAAAGACTTACCCTTTACATTTTATGTCAAAGGTTGTTGACTACATCGCTGATGCAGCCGATGTTAATATCCTTTTTAATTATTTTCCAAAACAGATTGACGACGCCAGAACGGTTTTTAACAACTGCAAGCCATCAACACAAGAAAAAATTTACTTTGATCTTTTGGGCGGCGATCTGAGGTCTTTTATAGGCTTAGTCAATCAATGTGATCTTATTATCGGTAATGATGGCGGCGCAATTAATATGGCCAAAGCACTAAACAAACCTTCTTTTATTATTTTCTCTCCTTGGATTGAGAAGAAAATCTGGGCTACTTTTGAAGACGGAATTCATCATCTTTCTGTTCATTTAAAAGATTATCGTCCGGCACTATTTGAAAATAAAACGGAAAAAACACTCAAAAAAGAATCTTTATTGCTGTATGAAAAATTTCAGCCAGAATTTTTTAAAGATAAAATCGAATCGTTTCTTAATCAAAATCTCAGCATAAAAACAAATGATTTTACCTGAGAAGCAACTTTTATCGGCTTTAATAATAACCTTTAACGAGGAAAAAAACATCGAAACGGTTCTTGCTGATCTGGCTTTCGCTGATGAAATTATCGTGGTCGATTCTTTTAGCTCTGATCGTACTTTTGAAATTGCATCCCAGTTTAAAAACGTCACAATTAAACAGCGTATTTTTGATAATTTTGCTTTTCAGCGCAATTATGCTTTAAGTCTGGCATCACATCCGTGGATCCTTTTTATTGATGCTGACGAAAGATTAACTCCCGAGCTTAAAAAGGAAATTGAAATTGTTATCAATCAAAAGAATAATATTTCTGCCTTTTTTATGAAACGAAATTTCATGTTCAAAAACAAAAGTTTACGTTTTAGCGGCTGGCAGACCGATAAGATTATCAGGCTTTTTAAAAAAAATGAAGCCGTTTATAATGAAGAAAAAATTGTGCACGAAAAACTTATTATTAAAGGCGATACTGGAATACTAAAAAACAAACTTATTCATTATTCGTATTCCAATTTTGAAGATTATAAACAGAAAATGATTTTCTATGGAGAATTAAAAGCACAGGAAGAATTAAGTAAAAACACGAAGCCTAATTTCTTTCACTTCTATATTCGCCCAGCCTATCAGTTTCTAAACCAATATGTTTTTCGTTTAGGCTTTCTAGACGGCAGAAAAGGAATTATTATTTGTTATTTAAATGCTTTGAGTGTTGCGGTTCGTTTTCAGAAATTGAAAAAAATTAGAACTGAAAATTAAGATTTCCAAAATTTCAATTTCTTTTTCAATCTTTTTTTTCTCGCAAATTCTTCTTGAAAAGTAGTTGTTGCCAGCCACATTTTTTCAAAAATTACAGCTTCTGGTTTTTCTTTGTAAAACTTAGCATATTCATTACTCATAACAGCCACCATTTCTTTTTGAGGTGTTAATCGGCTGAAATTATTCATGCGCTGCTCAAAGCTCATTTTTTCATGAAAATTCATTCGGTTTAAATCAACCAAAAAGAAATCATAGGTATTATTTTCTGTTTTTTTGATCAAAGTATTTCCGGGCGAATGATCTAAAAATTCGACTCCTTTTTCATGAAGCCCAAAAGTAAATTTGGTAAACTGTCTCAGAATATTTTCGCGGTCTTGATAATCTGGAATCTCAACCAATTCACGATACGTTAAGTCGGCTGCCATATGTTCGCTCACATAATAACTGTCTTTTAACCCGATAACATTAAAATTTTCTAAAAAGGCAATAGGTTCTGGAGTTCCGATATTTTTTTCCAGTAAAATAGTCGCATATTCAAACGATCGTCTCGCTTTGGATTTTCTAAAATAACGATACGCGACTTTATTAATTATGTTCGGAATTTTAAATGATTTGATGTTAATCGTTTTCCCATTTAAATCAAAAAGTTTTATCTTATTTCGGTCTCCGTTGCCAAAAAGTTCCCCTGATGAATTAAAGGTCGTGATGGTATCTAAAATAGATTTCGTACTCTTCTCAAAAACAGGATTTACTTTAAAATTCATTAGTTGCAGATTATATTCAACAAAAATACACATTGGATTTAAGACTTCAAATTAATATTGTATTTTCGTAAAAAAAAACCAAGAATGCAACAGAAGAAAACTGTTTTTTTAGAGACTCATAATATAAATAATAGAGCTACCGGACTAGGAACGTTTAATTATGAACTTATTAAGGGATTAGAACAACTTTCTTTTGAGAATTTAGAACTTCATCTTAATTCTGGCGAGCCTGGTTTACTTAAAAATGAATTTGGAGATAAATTTATTTATCATAAATATTGGACATTTCACAGATACAAAGCTTTTAGATCTTTTGATAAGTATGATTTATGGCATTCTGTAAATCAAAACTCTAAATTAGAACCCAGAAAAACTACCAATTATCTATTAACTATTCATGATGTAAATTTTGTAGAGGAAATATCAAAAGATATGAATCACAAAAGAAATCAATTGTTTATTGAGAAATTAAAAAGAGCAACAGCCATCACTTATATTTCTGAATTTGCCAAAAAACAAACACATGATTATTTTGAAGTTCCAAATATTCCTGAACACATTATATACAACGGAAATCCTATCTCTACAGTTTTAGACACATCAGATTTTACTACTGCTATTCCTCTTGACAAACCTTTTTTTTACACCATTGGAGATTTTATCGAAAGAAAAAATTTCACTGCCATTGTAAACATGATGAAGTTTATAAAAGACTTTAATCTAATTATTTCTGGTAATGACACCAAAATATATGGAGCCATAATAAGAAAATTAATTGACGATAATGGTCTTAAAAATCAGGTCTTTTTAACTGGAAGAGTCAGTGATAAGGCGAAGCAGTTTTACATGAAAAATTGTACCGCTTTTCTTTTTCCTTCTATCCGAGAAGGATTTGGATTACCTCCAATAGAAGCAATGAGTTTTGGTAAGCCTGTCTTTTTGTCGAATAAAACTTCACTTCCGGAAATTGGTGGCGACGCAGCAAATTATTGGGAAAATTTTGATCCTGAATACATGAAAGACATTGTGTTTGAAGGACTGCACAATCATGAAAGTAATACATTTGAGAAAGAAATGCTCCTCAAAAAAAGAGCCGCAACTTTCGACTGGAAAATTGCAGCTGCAGCATATCTAAAAGTTTATAATGAAATTTTGTTCTGATTTTATTTAACTAAAAACTTAAACCATTGTCCAAAGTTTTTAGAATTTAAATAGATCTTTGAGATTCTCAATACCTTAGAATTTTTGACAAATTCTTTGATCTGTTTTATATCTTTACTTGGAAAATAATCTAACTTTTTCCATCGTTCTGGTTCAATATAGTAAAAATCTCTTAACTCCTTGTAGTTCGTCTCATTTACTTTTAACCATTTATCGATAAAGGCAGCATTGACTTGTCTTTTATGCCCCCAATTTTCTAGTTTGAAACGCAATTCTTCTTCGCTTCTTGACAAAGATTCATGAAGTACAATATTATTGGTATAAATTACGCGTGAGCTGGTTCTTCTCGCAAGATTGTAGTTGGGATAATTGGTTGCAAATATTGCCTTCATTGGCATATCTACATACAAAATCCCTTCTTCTGTGTATTTGTATAAAATAATCCAGAAAGCGGCAATTTGAATTTTGTTTTTTTCGGGATTATCCAGAAAATGATCATACTTTCTTAGGTCCGAAATAAACTTTTCGAAGTCAAGAAAATATTCATCGCTGTCAACCTGAATAAGCCAGTTTCCTATTCCCATCTTTAACGAAAGCAAATGACGTTCACGAGTATCATTTTCTATTTCAGTAAGAGATGGAATATAGAAGTTATCTTTGTAAATTTCAATTTTGTTTTCTGTATCAAATTCCTTCAACCAGTCAAAAAAAGACAAATCCACTTCAAACTTATTTCCGGACCATGTCGTAAAATTTTCATCTATAGCTATAAAAATTCTATCGGCACCTGCATAGACCGGCGGGATTGATAATTTTAATTTCTCATAATCGTGAGAAAACAAAAAACCTACGTGGATTTTCTTCATGTATTTTTAGCGAATAACCTAAATTATTTGGACTTAATTTTAGGTAAAAATAGTAATAATAAATTAATAAAAGCCTTTAATAATTTCCAAGAAATTTTATATTTCTTGATATGTTCAAATTGCAAGAAACGCTTGGAATTTAAAACCTCAACAAACTCATAATCATCTATAAAGGCAGGAAAATATCTATTGAAAGTGAGCTTTTTTTCTTCCTCATAAATCGATCTAAATTTAGGATTAGAAGATATCCCAGTAAAATCGTACACAGCGATTGTTTTTCTTAAATATTTATATGAAACGTTTTTAAAACAGATTGCGTATACAAAAAATTCCCAATCAGAAGCAATTTTGTAATTCTCGTTGTAATAGAAAATACTATCAAAAAGCGTTCTTCTAATAAATGTTGATTGATGATTGATGGAGCTGTTATAGAAAAAAGAAAAACTCAATTTCTCCGGATATGTTTTTAATCTCTTTGATCCGTTATTGTCCTTATAATTATCCCCGTAATAAATATCATATTCAGATGTCAAATCAGCGGCAATATTTTCTAAAACCTTATTGTCATAAAAACAATCTCCTCCATTCATAAAGATCAAGAACTCGCCAGACGACTGTTTAATTCCTTTGTTCATTGCATTAAAAACACCCGTGTCTTTTTCGCTGACCCAATAGTTTATTTTGTCCTGATATTGTGCAATTAACTCCTTACTTCCGTCTGTGCTGCCGCCGTCTATCACAATAAATTCAAAATCGGCGTACGTTTGGCCGGTAACACTTTCCAGCGTTTTACGTAATCCTTTTTGGTCATTAAAATTTATAGTGATAACAGATATCTTAGTCATAAAATTTTATTTATTGTATTTTTTCCAGAATTTAAGCTTTCTCCACATATTTTTTCTTTTTCTCTTTTTTACTTTAAACTCTCTGTTTAGAGTAAAAAAATCTGCTTCTTTATTGGGGAGAATGACCAAAGGATGTGTAATCTCCAACAACTTTTCTGTTTTCAGATTCGAAAACAAATCGTTCACATCATTTGTATGCGTTGCATTTACTCCAAAACCAATATTGCTTATTAAATTTACGTTTGGAATAATCGACAAACTATTATTAAAAAAATTAGTGATAGTCCATTGGTAATCCCATGTATCTATTTTGTTATCTCGCAGCTCATAGAAAATTTTTCTCCAGCACTCGACTACGATTTCATTACTAAATATATTTCTAAAGCTTTCTTGTACGTTTTCTTGCCTATATTTATAAAGCTCCACATCATAATCTTTCCAAGCTCTTCTCCATGACGCCCATCCCCAGACATGAGTTAAATTAGAAAAATAATAACTATCATTACCTCGTTTCTGTCCCATTTGCAAGTTAGTCCCGCCTATGTGCCTGATTCTAGTATCATAACGGTATTTTTCCAGCATAGTATCAGCAAAAACAAAAAAATCTGATGAAGGCAGACAGTCGTCTTCTAAAATAATTCCTTCTTCTTCATTTTCAAAAAACCAATCTATAGCCGACGAGACTGCATATTTACAGCCCAGATTTTGATCTCTGAATAAAGTTTTAACTTCGCAATCCCAGTCTATTTTTTTTATAATATCTCGAGTTTCATTACAGAGTTCCGCTTCGTTCTCCTTGTTTGTTCTTGGTCCGTCTGCTGCAACGTACAATTTAGACGGACGACATTTTCTAATTTCCTCAAAAACAAGTGCTGTCACATCTGGACGATTGAAAATCAAAAATAAAAGGGGAGATTTTGTCTTGTAATTATTCATCTTTATAGATTAATTATTTGAAACTGCTTTTTTATAAACATCCAAACATTGTTTTGATGCATTTTCCCAAGTAAATTTCTTTACCTGTTCCAATCCCTTTTGTGCAAATTCTTCTCTTAATATATCATTTTTAAGAAGTGATTCAATCTTATTTTTCAAATCTTGATTATCATCTATTTTAAAATATACCCCCGCATTTTCTGCTACTTCGGGAAACGAACTATGGTTTCCTAAAACAACGGGACAACCGCAGGCCATAGATTCTAACACAGGAATTCCGAAACCTTCATAAAGAGACGGAAATACAAAACATTTTGCTTTTTTGTAAAACTGTCCTAATTGGTTTTCTTCAAAATCCTTTTGTATAATCTGATTTTCTAATGCTAAACTTTTTAAATGTTCTTTTTCTTGTTTGCTAAATTCTCCGCCGCCTGCGCAAACCAAATACAAATCGGGATTCTCTTTTAAAAGTTCTTTGACAGCTTGAAGTAAAAAATCAAAGTTTTTGTATTGAGCACGAGATCCAATATATAAAATATAATTAGACGGAAGATTTATATTTTTATCCTCTTCTACAGTAATTGAGGTTCCGTGATAAATAACATCTATTTTAGAAGCATCAATATGAGGATACAACTGTAAAATATCTTTTTTTGTGTTTTGAGAAACTGCAATTATTCGCGTCGCTTTTTCAATTAGCAGTAATTTATTCTCCTTCATCTTTTCGGCATCCGAGAAATACCCTGGAAAAAGTTCATGAATCATATCATAAACAGTTAACACAAAAGGCTTTTGACCTATAAAATCTAAAAAATAAGGATCAAAATATGTCGGAACAAATACGTCAAAATTATTTTCTAAAACTCTATTCTTAGTTTCTGAAAAATTTAATTTCTGGCTTTTTTTACGAATACTTATTCCCAAATTGTCTAATAATCCTAACCAAAAAGTTTTTTGTTTTTGCTTTTTAGAAAACAAAGTACTTTCCTTGTAATAAATGTTTTTTGTAAAAAACCAAGGTGTGTCAATAGCTACGGACTTATTCTTTTGAAGCTCTGAAAATATCTCTGTATAATATCTTGAAACACCTCCGTATTTTTGATAATTAAAAGCTTGCGAATCGAGTATTATTTTCATTATTGCCAATTAAGTTTCCTATTTAGAATTCAAAAAGTCAAGGTTTCCTTTCCTTAATACCGATCATTTATTTCACAAATAAATTAGGATATTAAAACAAATCAAACGTTAAATTATTATGCAAAATAAAGGCATAAAAAACTTAAAGCCTATTTTTTCATCGGTTTTTAGAGGTAAACTTTAAAGCCGTTGCTTTAAAGACTTTTATTAGCATTCTAATAGAATACATTTTTAGAGTTTATTAGTATCTTTGCACCTTTACGGTTAAAACAGAATAACATTTTATGGAAAACATCAATACTGAAGTGCACAACGCTTACGAAATCATCAAAGAAGGAGGTATTATCTTATATCCGACTGATACGGTTTGGGGAATTGGATGCGATGCTACAAATCCTGAAGCGGTGGCAAAAATATACAAGCTTAAACAGCGCGCAGAAACACAAAGTATGATTGTTTTAATGAATGGTGAAAAAATGATGTACAATGTTTTCAAAAACATTCCGGAAGTAGCGTGGCAGCTTATCGATTTGTCTGAAAAACCAACAACTTTAATTTTAGACGACGCACGAAATGTTGCCCCAAACATTATTGCAGCCGATAAATCTCTTGGAATGCGATTGGTTAAAGAGCCTTTTTGCTTCAAATTAATGGAAAGAATGAAAAAGCCTTTGGTTTCTACTTCTGCAAATATCTCTGGACAGCCAACACCGCTTGCCTTTAAAGACATAAGCCCAGAAATTGTAAAAGGAGTTGACTATGTGGTTAAACTAAATCAGGACAAAATAAACGGAAAATCTTCTACCATAATCAAACTGACAAACGATTCTCAGGTAAAAATAATACGCAAGTGATTTTAGATTTTAGTCCCGAAGCCTCGGGATAGATTGTAGATTGTAGATTGTAGATTGTAGATTGTAGATTGTAGATTGTAGATTGTAGATTGTAGATTGTAGATTGTAGATTGTAGATTGTAGTTTTAAATTACTTGATAAAAAACTTAGAAACTTAGCATCTTAGTATCTCAGTCTCTCAGCATCTTAGAACCTTACAAAGAACCCAAACTCTCAATAAGCCAATCGATATCTTCTTTGGTATTATAATGACTGAAAGAAATTCGAAGATTGGGCAGTTTTAAATCTGTTTCAGAAAGCATTTCTTTTAAGACATGAGACGGTTTTATGCTTCCAGATTGGCAGGCGCTTCCTCTTGAAACCGCAATTCCTTTCATATCCAGACTAAACAAAAGCATAGCTGTTTTATCTGAAGAAAACGGCAGGATGACATTAATGATATTGTAAAAATCCGAAGCTTTACCATTGATTCTAAATCCTGGGAAATGAAGTTCTAATTGAGAAATCAGGTATTTTTTTAAATCCGAAATATGATTTCTTTCTTCATCCAGATTTTCATAAGAGATAGTCAGGGCTTTTGCCATTCCCGCAATTTGATGCACCGCTTCGGTTCCCGCACGAAGTCCTTTCTCTTGTTCGCCTCCAAAAATCAAAGGCTGTAACCCAGAATTTTTACGAATAAAAGCGAATCCAATTCCTTTTGGACCGTGAAATTTATGTGCACTAGCAGCTATAAAATCTACGGGTATATTCTGCAGATCTATTTCTGTTTTTCCGACAGACTGAACAGTGTCCGAATGAAATAAAGCATTGTACTGCCTGCAGATTACTCCTACTCGATCTAAATCTAAAACAGTTCCCGTTTCGTTATTGACATGCATTAAACTAACAAGCGTTTTCTTGTCTTCTGCCAATAAATTAGATAAATGAGTCAGATCTAGACTTCCGTCGCTATTTACCTTTACGTAATCTACTTGTACAGCATATTCTTCTTCTAACGCCATCACGGTATGAAGAACTGCATGATGTTCGATCCTTGAAGTAATAATTCGTTCTATTTTAAGATCTTCAACTGCCGAACGCAATACCCAATTGTCTGCTTCTGTGCCGCCCGAAGTAAAAATAATTTCCTGTGCAGTGCAATTTAAATGCTTTGCAATACTTTTTCTGGAGAGTTCTACTATTGTTTTGGCATTGCGTCCAAAACTGTGTGTTGAGGATGGATTACCGAAGTCTGATGCCATCACTTTGGTTATTTCTTCAATAACTTCAGTACGAATAGCGGTTGTAGAAGCGTTATCTAGATATACTTTTTTCATTACTGCAAAGTTATGAAATATCAATTGTGAAAACTTAAATATCAATTGCCAATTTTTTCACTATTTTTGGCACAAATAAATTTACGATGAAAAAATATGCCTGCCTTCTTATATTTTCGCTTTTACTAAACGGATGCGATGATGGCGATTTGACCATAGCTACTGTTGAGTTTGGAGAAACAATCAAACCACAACTCTGTAGTTCAACAGACATTACTTTACTGTATAAGCTGGATAATCAAAAAGCGTTTTTAGTACAACTCCCGAAAGATGGTCTTAAAAGCACTCCTGGCACTTATACTTATGACATTGACAATACAAGCTACCGTGCCTTATACAGAAATTTTGACGGTACAGTTACTACAGACAACATCTGTGGTGCAATACCGCCAATAACACCTAAGGTTGTAGAAGAATGGGTTGCTGAAACTGGAAAAATTGAAATTATAACAGAGCAAATTCCAAGCACAACAGTAGCTGAGGACGGAAGTACAAAAATAACCGGCTATAATCATAATATTACTTTTCTCAATGTAATTTTTAATATACCAAACAGCGTACCGCAGTCTTATCCTGAATATTCATTTGGCACTTATACTACATCGGTAACTATTCCGGCAACTTTAGCTTTTACTAATCCAGAAATTGCTTCTCAGTGTACTGTTGCTGCAAATAGACAAATTTACAATTATGCAGCTTCTTTTTATATCATGATTGATAATATTGATCCTGCTCTTTTAAAAGAAGAAGAGACTCCAGCAGGGCAGCCAAGACAAGGCTTAATACAAACTACAGTTAATAAAGTTTATTACAAAAGTGTAGAACCTAATACTGGATCTATTACTGCAGACTATTTCTGTAAAGCGACTCCAGCAAGCCCATCAATCAAAGAAGACTGGCTTGGTAGAAATGGAACAAAAAATGAAACAACTGGTGTTAATGAAAGCGGTATTATTGAGGTTACTACGACTCGTTCTGGATCCGTATATTTACATACTATTGTCTTGAAAAATGTAACTATGACAAAAGGAACCGGCACATTTAAGCTGCCTACAAATTTCAGCCTTGGAAGAATTGGAGGCTAAAATTTGATAAAAGCATTTCAAAAATAAGCCTTTTAAATTCTTACAAAAAAACATCCGTTTTTCAGCATGATTTAATTTAAAATCACAGTCGAAAAACGGATGTTTTTTTGTGCTTTAGCTAGACTATATTCAAGTCAAAAAAACTAACTTATTTATTGTTTTGCCTAAAATAAATTTCGGTTGCACCGAGACCATATTTCTGATAATTGGCATCTTGAAAATCAATTCCGTCGTAACGACCTAATAAAAAATCAAGCTCGGCTTTTAAAATTCCTTCGCCGACACCATGAATAAAAACAATTTTTGGAATGCGGTTTCTAATCGCAAATTCGATATGTCTTTTTGCCGTTTCAGTCTGCAGTGTCAAAATATCATAATTAGACATGCCGCGTTTATTTGGAACCAATTTTTCGATATGTAAATCAAATTCCGGGACGCCGACATCGCGTTTTTCTTTCTTTTCTTTTACAAAACTTCGCGGTTTTGGCTCAATTTTATCCATCGAAGCATTATCTAAATCAATTCTTTTAATAGAATTCATTAAATCACTGGTTTCTTGAATCTTAATTAATTCGTTGACAAAAAATGTCATCATAAAACCATCTTCGGTTTCTATTAAAACTTCGTTATTTTTAACTGAAACGACTGTTCCGTTTATGGCTTCGTCTAAGACTGAAACCTTATCTCCTTTTACCAACATGTTACTCTTCTTTATCTTGGTTTTTACTTGGTGTTTTTGCACTGAGCTGCATCATTCCGAACATGAAAACTACTATCGCAATAATCATGATGTATATGTTTTTTTCTTCTGAAACCTGTTCGTAAAGTGCAACAGAAATCGCGAGAATCATTATTAAAATTTTTAAAGCTTTCATCATTTCAAGGTTTAAGATTTCAAAAGTATGAAACTTTAAAATACTACTCTATTGTCTAAAAAAGGTTTATCTTATTTTTTTAGTAAATTGTACAAAACAAACTCCATGCTTTTAGAGAACTATATGATCCCTTGTTTATTCAAAACATACTTTGGTTTTGAGTGTTTAGGATGCGGATTTCAGCGCTCCTTATTCTTACTTTTTCAAGGTCGTTTTTCAGAAGCTTTCAAAATGTATCCAGCGATTTTTACCACACTTTTATTTTTTGTTTTTCTAATTTTTTACTTTCAAAACAAAACAAAAATCCCTCAAAAATTAGTTTGGCAGCTGGCATTTATAAATTTCATTTTCATCATAATTGGTTACGGACTCAAACACTTTTATTTTTGATTTTGATGCTGGTTCTATTTTTTTATCTGATCCAAGATATCGTTCATCATCTCAATCTGTACTTTCTGGATTTCGATTAATTCCTGCTGCTGATGCATAATCAAATGATCAATTTTATCGTGAATCATTCTGATTTCCAATTCCGATTTTAGATTAATCATGTAATCTTTTTTAGCGCGGTTCCTGTCTTTTTCTTCTTGGCGATTCTGACTCATCATAATCACAGGCGCCTGCAATGCTGCCACACAGGAAAGAATTAAATTTAAAAGAATAAAAGGATACGGATCAAAACCTTTATTGGTAAGAATATAAACATTAGAGCCGATCCAGATGGCAATAAAAACGACAAAAGAAATAATAAAAGTCCAGCTCCCTCCAAAATCAGCTACTTTGTCTGCCACTCTCTGACCAAAATTCCTCGTCTCTTCTTCATCCTCTACAATACTCACAATGGATTTATCTTGCTTTAATGACGAAATAACACTTTTCTCCATTGCCGAAAGCGCTCCGATTTCTGTGGAAAGATAATTGGAAATATATTGTTGGCGGTACACATTTAATTCATTTACAGCAATACAATCGGCATCATTAAAATCGGGAAATTCTTTTTTGATTAAACCCAGAATCGGATCATGAATTGATTTCCCGCAGATCTTTTCGTTTTCGCTAAAAGAAAGCCCTGAAATTGCACTTTTAAATGTTTTATTATTTTTCATTTTGATATGTTTTGAAAGCTAATTTACGCAATTAACTTCGTAAGAAATGAATAAAAAAGAAGTGTTTCGAATTCATTTTTTATCACAAATCCGATTTTCAAAAGAAAATTTCTTTAGTTAAATCGCGGCTGTATTTCCAAAAAACGCCTTACTTTTAACGTTCCAAAATTATTCACTCATTTTTACCATTGTGACAAAAGACACTATCATACAAAACATAAAGGCTCTTAAAAGCCATTCACACATAAATTACGGCATTAAAACAAAAACAGAAGATTTTACAGAGAAGCTTTTTTACACCCTTTTTGATTCTAATGCAGCATTAGACGAGAGTATAGATGAACTTGAAATCCGTTTTAAAGAAATCGCCGTTTTAGCGTGTAAAAAACCGCAGAATTTATGCGAGTCGATTTGGGATCGCTTTTTAGAAAAACTTCCGGGAGTTTTAGAAAAACTAAATCAGGATGCCGAGTATATTTTAGAAAATGATCCTGCTTCAAACAGTATTGATGAAGTTTATCTGGGATATCCTGGTTTTTATGCCATTGCCATTTACAGATTAAGCCACGAACTGTACAAACTGGATTTGTTGTTATTTTCTCGTTTAATGAGCGAATATGCGCATAGAATTACCGGAACTGATATTCACGCAGGAGCTGATATTGCTTCTCCGTTTTTTATTGATCACGCTACTGGAATTGTAATCGGAGAAACTACTGTTATCAAAAAACATGTAAAAATCTATCAGGGTGTTACGCTGGGTGCACTAAGCGTAAGTAAGGATATGAAAAATGCCAAAAGACACCCAACAGTCGAAGCTAACGTGTGTATTTATGCCAATGCTACCATTTTGGGCGGAGGTACAGTTATTGGCGCAAACAGCGTAATTGGCGGTAATTCCTGGATTACTAAATCTATTCCAGAAGATTCTATCGTACTCAACACCACTACAACTGAAGTTAAAATAAAAGAAAAAAAATAAAATGGGTCCACAGAAATTACTAAACCTAATTGGAAATACTCCTTTGATGGAAACGGTCAATTTGGTTCAAAATAAAAATGTAAAACTTTTACTAAAGCTCGAAGGAAATAATCCCGGAGGAAGTGTAAAAGACAGAGCAGCCTACAATATGATCGCTGCAGCATTAGAAAGAGGAGATATTAAAAAAGGAGATAAACTAATCGAAGCAACAAGCGGTAATACGGGAATTGCTTTGGCAATGATTGCACAGTTATTTGGAATCGAAATCGAATTGATTCTTCCTGAAGATTCTACCAAAGAACGCACACAAACGATGCGTGCTTATGGAGCAACTGTCATCTTAACGCCAGCAAGTGAAGGAATTATTGGTTCTAGAGATTATGCAGACAAAAAAGTAGCGCAAGGCGGTTATTTAATGCTGAATCAGTTTGCGAATGATGACAACTGGAAAGCACACTACAAAACGACTGGCCCTGAAATATGGAATGATACTGAAGGAACTGTAACACATTTTGTTTCGGCAATGGGAACTACCGGAACCATTATTGGAACTTCTACTTACTTAAAAGAAAAAAATCCGAACGTGCAGATTATCGGAGCACAGCCAAGCGACGGTTCTCAGATTCCCGGAATTCGTAAATGGCCGCAAGAATATCTTCCGAAAATTTTTGATGCTTCAAAAGTAGATACTGTTGTGGATATAAGCGAAGAAGAAGCCCGCGAGATGACTAAAAGATTAGCCTTAGAAGAAGGTGTCTTTGCAGGAATGAGCAGCGGAGGCTCTGTTGCAGTAGCTTTAAAAATTGCCGAACAATTAGAATCTGGAGTTATTGTTGCCGTGATCTGCGACCGCGGCGATCGTTATTTGTCTTCGGATTTATTTGATTAAAAAAGGGACAAAGGTTCAGAGGTGCAAAGGGACAAAGCCTCTAAACTTTCCCTGAAAAAATCTTTGTCCCTTTGCACCTCTGAACCTTTATAACTAAAAAAGAAATGAACTACAGAAAACTAGGAAAAACAAACTTCAATATATCAGAAATCTCACTTGGCACTTGGCAGGTTGGAGGAAAATGGGGATCGGGTTTTGATGATCAAACAGCCGACGCACTTTTGAATACTGCAATCGACAACGGCGTTAATTTTATTGACACCGCCGATGTTTATGAAAACGGATTGAGTGAAACTGCGGTTGGCCGTGTTGTTCGTTCTCGATCGGAAAGAATTTATGTTGCTACAAAATGCGGGCGACAAATTAATCCACATGTAAATGAAGGATATACACCAAAAGTGCTTCAAAAATTTGTAGAAGACAGCTTAAAAAGAACAGGTTTAGAAACCTTAGATCTGATGCAGCTGCATTGCCCTCCTACTGAAGTATATTACCGACCTGAAATTTTTGAACTTTTTGATAGATTAAAAGAGCAGGGCAAGATTCAGCATCTTGGAGTCAGCGTCGAAAAAGTTGAAGAAGCTTTAAAAGCGATTGAATATCCGAACGTAACTACAGTTCAAATTATTTTCAATTTGTTTCGCCAGCGTCCTTCCGAATTGTTTTTCGCGGAAGCGCAGAAAAAAGACATCGGAATTATTGCCAGAGTTCCGTTAGCAAGCGGTCTTTTGACAGGAAAATTTGATTCAAAAACAACTTTTGATATACAAGACCACAGAAACTTTAATCGAAACGGAGAAGCTTTTGATAAAGGCGAGACTTTTTCTGGAATTGATTACGATCTAGGATTAAAAGCGGTTGAGGCATTAAAAGCTTTATTTCCGAACAACACAAACCTTGCTCCTATTGCGTTGCAATGGATTTTGAGTTTTAACGAGATCAGCTGTATTATTCCTGGGGCTTCAAAAACAGATCACGTTGTTTCGAATTTATCGGTCTATGATATTCCAAAATTGACATCAGAACAAATAGCTGCAATGAATAAAATTTACGAGAAATTCATTAAACAATCTGTTCATCAGATATGGTAGTTTGTTCTGAGGTTCTGAGGTTAATTATATAAAGTTGAGTTTTAAAAAAAACTCAACTTTTTTTTGGACTTTACGCAACCAATGGTGAAATATCACATCTTACTACTATAACTAACCAATAAATAATTCATTATGAAAAAACTAGGTTTATTATCCCTTCTATTTTTCGCTTTTTCCTGCAGTAGTGATAACGAAGATTCTAAGAAAGAAGTAGACGAAGCTGCACTAGAAAAAATGTATACTGAAATTATAACGCTTTCTTTAGCCAATACGCAGTCTTGTACCGATTCTAAAGATTGGGATTTCACTGCAATTGGAGCAAAAGCTTGTGGCGGACCTGAAAAATTCATTATTTATTCTAAAAAAATAAATACAGTCGATTTTTTGGCTAAAGTAAAAGCGTATACTGATGCAAGAGCTGCATTTAATGTGAAATGGAATATCTACTCAACCTGTAATGTTCCCGTGCCACCAGATGGAATTGGTTGCGTTGATGGGAAACCGGTATTCTTAAAAAATACCACTTTTTAAAACAAATTAAGTTATATAAGTTTTTCATAGACAAAAGAACGACTAAAGTTCAAATTTTAGTTTCACTTTCACATCTTTTGATTCTAATAAATATCAAAATTCTTTAGTTATTTTTTAAAATAGGCTTACAATTTCATCAAAAAAATTAGTTCTAATTTTTAGATTTCCAAAGTCTTACTTTTAAGAGTTTCTTTGTTTGCATATTATTTTTTGTAATACTTTTATTAAACAAAAAATATTAATTGAAATATATTTTTTACATTCGTAAACACCTAAGTATAAATCAATAAAAACAAATTTATGAAAAAAACCAGAATTGCCCTAAGTTTTTGCTCTGTTTTCTTACTGTTTGCATGTACCACTGATGAAGGAAGTCATGACAAAAATCAAACAACAATCGAAAACAAAAAACAAACAAACACAACAAAGTATATCAATTTAGAAGAACTTCAGAAGGATAATTACTCATATCTTAAATTTCAACAGATGGAAGCCGATTTGAACATTTTAAGAAATTCAAAAATGATTGATAACAATCAATTTGTTTTTTTAATTGATACAGAGAAAATTTTATTTATTGAAAATGCTCAATCTAAAACATTCACTTTCCCAATTTACCGATCAGCAAAGAGTCAACTTCTAGAAAATCTTGTACTCAAAATTGACAATAAGGGTATTTCTGAATCGTATATAGTAAAATATAACCTAACTGATTCAGATAAAGCTAAAATTAAAAATAGAGAAATTTTAAATTTAGAAAACAAAACAGAAATTTTTCCTTTAACAAGTTTAGTAAAAACAATAAATTCTAAAACAGCTAACAATGGAACTAATAAAGGTATTTTACTTTATTGGCAGACTTGTTGGGAATTAGTTCCTGTTAAAATAATAGATATCGATAGCTATGAATATGTTCAGTACCAATATTTACCTGTAACATGCGTTGAGAATATTCCAACTCCTTCAGGTACACTAATAGACCCTACTACAGTTCCACAAATAAATACAAACGTTAATTATTCCCCAGTATACCAACCACCCTACAATTACGATGACCTTCCATATACCTTAGGAAATGACTTCTCTAGTTATCCCGTTTTAGATGACATCAATGAAGCAAACAATGTAAGTGCTCGCTACTTTTTTGATAGTTTAACCTATCCTGAGCGTAAATGGGCTTTATACAATGCTTCCTTATATACTACTATGCTACAAAAGCTTACAGAAAAAAATTGGGGATACAGTTATGAAAATTTTGCACGAAATGTAATTTGGCAAATGACTCAATATCATATATGTCATGCTACTATAACAACCGACGAAATTGAATCAGAGCTATTTAATTTTGTTATGGCTGGAGGAACAATAATGACCGTAGCCGAAACTTGCTTACCTAAACACAACTAAGATACTTTTATTACTAAAATTGAATTAAAAAAATAGGCTTAATTATTGTTATTGGAGAATTCAAAAAATAATTAAGTCTATTTTTTTTTTTAAATATTCCTAAACCTCAAACTCAATTTTAAACTCGGCACCTTTATTTTTACCTTCACTAGAAGCGGTTAAACGGCCTTTGTTTCTTTCGATGATTTTTTTGCATAAATAAAGTCCGATTCCCGTTGAAGTTTCGTTTGCGGTTCCGAGACGGCTCATTTTGGTGAATTTTTTGAATAATTCTTCAATTTGAGTTTTATCAAAACCTACACCGCTGTCCATTACTGTAATAACAAGATTGGATTTTTCGCTATAAATTCGAACCTTAATTTCGCTTTCAAAATACGAAAATTTGACAGCATTGCTTATTAAGTTTACCAAAACCTGAACCAGCAGCCCTTCATCAATTCTAAGTTTTGCTTCTGGAGTTTCTACCGACAAGTCGAGTCTGATCTTTTTATCCATTAAACGCTGCTCAACCTGTTCATTAATAAACGGAACAATACTAGAAAACGAGATATTCTTAGTTTCTTGCGTGGGTTTTGCAACCTGATCCTGCTCGTCAAGAAGTTTTATAAAATTTTCGATGTATCTAAATTGCAGATTGGTAGATTCGCAGATTAGTTCTGCTAAGTTCTGAACTGATTCTGAAGGATTTTCACTTATAATAAGATTCGCCAAACCTTGCGGATTTCCAGCAAAATTTTTCAAATCATGAGAAAGCATGTAAATCAAATCCTGTTTTTCGTTGATAAAACTTTCGGCTTCGTATATCGATTCCTGAATGTTACACAAAAGCAGTCCAGCTTCATCGGTATATTCTGTTGGTAAAACAGATACTGTTCTCGAATTTCTATAATCATCTAATGCCTTAGAAGCCGTTGCGATAGGTTTAATCAAACGATTTAAAACCAACAGTGTTATGGCCGTTGCCAGCAGGGTCATTATTAAAGAAAAAATTAAAATTGAAGTTGGCGAAATACTGTGTTTGAAATAAAGTACAAAAAACAAAATACCGATTAAAGGAATATGAATTCCTATAAAAGCAACAAATAAAAATTTAAAGGCGTAACTTTTTTTTAGAAAGCTGATTTGTGAAAGTGCGTGATACAACTTCATAAAAAGGTGACAATATTGTAGGTTAAAAAATGTAATTTTTGGGGGATATTACAGAAACAAAGTTAACTTTTATAGTCAATTAAACTACTATTTTAAAGAAATTCTAAAATATTTTCAAAATAAAATTTGAAAAACTTCACAAAGGCTTATTTTTGCGCTATGGGAAGAAAAAATACAGACAAAATTGTCTTTCATCAAATTCAAGTTCTTGATGCTGGAGCAAAAGGAGTATCAGTAGCCAAGGCGCCTGACGGAAAAGTAATCTTTATTCCGAACGTGGTTCCTGGTGATGTAGTTGACGTACAGACATTCAAAAAAAGAAAGGCTTATTACGAAGGAAAAGCCGTAAAATTTCATGAATTATCAGATTACAGAGTAGAACCTATTTGCGAACATTTTGGGGTTTGCGGCGGTTGTAAATGGCAGAATATGAAATACAGCCAGCAGCTTGTTTTCAAACAAAACGAAGTTAAAAATCATTTGCAGCGAATAGGAAAAATAGAACTTCCAGAATTTGAAACTATTTTAGGTTCTGAAAAACAATTTTTCTACAGAAATAAAATGGAATTTTCTTTCTCTAACAGCCGTTGGTTGACTGAAAAAGAAATTGGCAGTACCGAAGATTTAGGTAATAGAAATGCCTTAGGTTTTCATATCCCGAAAATGTGGGACAAAATCCTTGACATCAACAAATGCCATTTACAGGAAGATCCTTCAAATGCTATTAGAAACGAAATTAGAGCATTTGCAAATGAGCACAATCTAGCCTTTTTTAATCCGAGAGAACATTCTGGTTTATTAAGAACTGTAATGATTAGAACCGTTTCTACAGGAGAAATAATGGTTTTAATCCAGTTTTTTGAAGAAAACAAAGAACAGAGAGAATTAATCTTAGATAACTTATACGAGAAATTTACTCAAATTACTTCATTGCAATATGTTGTAAACGGAAAACCAAATGATACTATTTACGATCAAAATGTGATTCTTTACAAAGGAAGAGATTATATTTTGGAAGAAATGGAAGGATTAAAATTCAGTATTAATGCTAAATCATTCTACCAAACCAATTCTGATCAGGCGTACGAACTTTATAAAATAACCAGAGATTTTGCTGACTTAACAGGAAATGAAACGGTATACGATTTGTATACTGGAACGGGCACTATTGCACAATTTGTATCTAAAAAAGCAAAAAAAGTGATCGGGGTAGAAAGTGTTCCTGAAGCGATCATTGATGCTAAAGCAAATGCGGAACGCAATAATATTACGAATTGTGAGTTTTTTGTTGGTGACATGAAAGTAGTTTTCAATGAAGCTTTTATTGCACAGCACGGTAAACCTGACGTAATTATTACAGACCCGCCACGCGACGGAATGCACAAAGATGTTGTAGAACAAATTCTAAAAATTGCTCCAAAAAGAGTTGTTTACGTAAGTTGTAATTCTGCAACTCAAGCTCGTGACTTAGCCTTAATGGACGAAAAATACAAAGTAACACGCGTGAGACCTGTAGACATGTTTCCGCAGACGCATCATGTTGAAAATGTTGTACTTTTAGAACTTCGATAAGACAAAATAAATGAAAAAAATAATCTCGATTGTGTTGCTCTTCGCTTTCGGCTTTTCAAGCTGTGAGAAAGATGATATTTGTGATGCTAATACACCAACTACACCAAGACTGGTTATTACATTTTATGATGATATAGATCCAACGACTCCGGCTCCTGTACTTAATTTGAAGGTAGAAGGAGAAGGAGAAGATACTCCTATTATCTTTAACCCGGGTGCAGCTGGCGAAGCACAGTATTTGGCTAATACAAGCAGTATTAAATTACCGCTAAAAACGAATGAAGATACTGTAACTTATAAGTTCACTTATAACGCAAACAGCCCTACTCCAGGAGCAATAGTTGTTGATTACCTGACCTTTAGATATACACGAGAAAACATTTATGTATCCAGAGCCTGTGGTTTTAAAATGAATTTTGTTTTAGATCCTTTAGAACCATACGTTCACACATCAGACGGAACTCCTTGGATGTTGAATATTACTGTAAAAAACCGAAACATTGTATCAGAAAATGAAACACACCTCGACATCCTTTTTTAGTTTTTGCTTATTGTTTACAATGTTTCTGGGCCAAGCGCAGGAAACACCAGAAACAAAGAAAAGTATTCCTGAGAAGAAAGAAACTGCCAAGCCTGAAATTCAGGAAATTAAAACTGACAGCGTTGTAAAAACGGATCGTTACGGACTTCGTGTAGGTCTTGATTTATACAAATTGACGAGAGGTCTTTATGATAAAGATTACAAAGGAATCGAAGTTGTAGCAGACTGGCGTTTAACCAAAAAATATTACCTAGCGGCCGAACTTGGTTTTGAAGATAAAACGACTGATGATGATCGTTTAAATTCTACTGCAACGGGTACTTATATCAAAGGTGGTTTTGATTATAACTTTTATGAAAACTGGCTTGATATGGAGAACCTGATTACAATTGGACTTCGAGGAGGTTTCAGCAGCTTTAGTCAGGACTTGAACAGTTATAAAATCTACAATCCAAATCCGTATTGGGGAGAAGAATCTTCTCTTGTTGTGAATCAAAAATATAACGGATTATCTGCTGCTTGGGCAGAGGTAGTCTTAGGATTAAAAGCAGAGGTTTTTCAAAACCTATTTGTAGGCTTTGGTGTGCAACTTAAACTTTTGGCCATGAATAACAAACCAAGTGGTTTTGATAATCTTTATATTCCAGGTTTTAACAGAACTTACGACGGAAGTTTTGGTGTCGGATTTAATTATACTGTCTCTTATTTTATCCCAATTTACAAGAAAAAGACAATGGCTTCTGAAATAAAAAAAACAGAAAAGCCTAAAAAATAATTTGCCCTAATATAAGCTTATTTTAAACGCAAAGTGCGCTAAAAATGATAAAAAGCTTTGCGAACTCTTCGTTTAAATTCAGAAGTAATGGCAGATTGTTCTTCATTTTTTCTGCCACGAATTCACGAATTTTAATTAAAATATAAATTGCCACCAGCTTTAGCTGAAGTTCAATAATTCCAGCAAAAAAAGGCTTTAGCCGAATTTAAGTTCGGCTAAAGCCTTTTATCTTTAAAATCTATTCCTCCAGCTAAAGCTGGAGGCAATTCATACTTAAAGTTATAATAATAAAAATTTATGAAAGCTGAAATTCTACAGCTGCTTTTGCATGCAGTAAGGCCGTATCAAAAATAGGAACCGCTACATCTGCTGCTTTGATCACTAACGGAATTTCGGTACAACCCAGAATAATTCCTTCTGCACCGTTTTGAATTAAATTCTCCGCAATTTCCAAATATCTTTTTTTGGTCTCATCAGTTACGATTCCTCTTCCTAATTCCTCAAAAATAGTATAATGAATAAAATCTTTATCTTCTTGAGAAACAGGAATAATGGTTTCGATGCCTTTGGCTGTCAGTTTATCTTTAAAGAAATCGAGTTCCATAGTAAACTTTGTTCCCAGCAAACCTACTTTTTTTATTTCTTGTTTCTGAATTTCTGCTGCTGTAACTGCAGCAATATGAATTACGGGAAGTTTCAATGCTTCTTGAAGTTTATCAGCAATCAAATGCATGGTGTTGGCACACAAAACAATTGCTTCTGCCCCGCCCGCTTTTAAAGATTCTGAAGCTTTATAAAGCATATTAAATGTCGAATCCCAATCATTAGCATCGTTATTCTTTTTAATATCAGCATAATTAAAAGAGTAAATCAAACATTCAGAGAAATTTAATCCGCCGAGTTTTTCATTAATTCCTTTATTAATTAAAGTATAATAATCTGATGTAGAAACCCAGCTGATTCCTCCGATAAGTCCAATTTTCTTCATATTATAATCTAAATTACTGGTTACCCAATTTCTCTAATTCCTTTTATAAAAATCCATTTCATAAAAAGTTTTTCACCGTCTTTAGTTCTCGCTGCCTGAAATTTAGGCCCAATAATAGTTCCAATAACAAAAGCTGTCAGCGGAATCCAAAATCCCGTTAAGCCCGTATAAGACGCGATAATAAATCTAAATGTGATAAAAAGGATTGCAAAACATCCTAATTGGTATAAAAAAGCGCGTATTTGTAGTTTTGACATTTTTTTAAGTTGCTAAGATTCTAAGTTTTTTCTTTTTAAAGGTACTGAGGTACTAAGGTGCTAAAGTACTGAGACTCTAAGCTGCTGAGATGTTGAGAAACTAATAATCTTATGACCTTAGTACCTCAGTACCTTAGGTTCTTAAAATCTTAGCACCTTAAAATCAACGAGCTTCGCTCTGAAATTTTGTTCTCTTACTTCCTTCGTACATTTCGTATTTTACCAAACGTGCTTCTAGGCTTCCGTTAAAGAGTTTGATTTTTCTAGAAGGTTTTAATCCAACGAATTTTAAAGCTTCCAGATTTGCAGTAATAAACCAAGCATTTGTCCCTGGGTAATTCTTCTTTAACGTATCTCCTATACTCGCATAAAAACGTTCCATCTGAATATCTAAACGCTCATCATACGGCGGGTTAAACACCATATGCAGTTTCCCTTCAACCTCTTTTTCGGTATCAAAAAAGTTATCCTCACGAATCGTTACATAATCTTCAAGATTTGCGTTTCTAATATTATCTTTGGCTTTACTGACTGCGCTTGGCGCTTTGTCAAAACCTTTTATAGTATAATGAAACTCTTTTGTCTTTTTCATCAAACTGTTAATGATCTGATCGAATAAATCATTATCCCAGTCTTTCCATTTTTCAAACGCAAATTCCTTACGGTTAATGTTTGCCGGAATATTGCAGGCAATCATCGCTGCTTCTGCCAAGAAAGTTCCAGAACCGCACATTGGATCTAAAAAATGACTCTGTCCTTCCCAGCCTGATAATAATAAAATCCCAGCTGCCAAAACTTCATTGATCGGCGCTATATTGGTTGCTGTTCTGTAACCGCGCTGGTGCAGCGAATTTCCAGATGTATCTAAAGCGACAGAAACCTGATCTTTATCGATATGAATATTAATTCTTAAATCTGGATATTGTTTGTCGATGCTTGGACGCTGTCCTGTTCTTTCTCTAAACTGGTCTACGATGGCATCTTTACATTTTTGCGAAACAAATTCAGAATGATTAAAATAAGTAGAATGTACCGTTGCATCGATTACAAAAGTCTGGTTAGCATTTAAAAACTTAGACCAGTTCACTCCCGAAATTCCTTTATACAATGCCTGTTCGTTATTGGCTCTAAAAGAATAAATAGGTTTTAAGACTTTAAGAGCAGTACGCAGCGACAAATTGGCTTTGTACATAAAACCTTTATCACCTTTAAAACTCACCATTCTCACCCCTTTCTCAACATCTTGAGCACCCAGCGTACGCAATTCTTTTTCTAATATTTCTTCAAAGCCAAAAAAACATTTGGCAATCATTTTAAAATTTTCTTCCATCATTATTTTTGAATTAAAAAAAACTAAAATTTAAAAAATGGCACATCTGTACATTTTTATACAATACATCAATAAGATGTATCGATGGTTAATAGTAATTTTTCGGCAAAAATACACTAAATTTGCCGGACTTAAAATTAATTGAAATAGAATAAATGGCTGCAATGCATAACGAATCAATCTCGAATCAAGAAGACGGCGATCAAAACTGGTACACATCGTGGTTTGATACCCCTTACTACCACATTCTTTATAAAGATCGAAATTATCGTGAAGCCCAAATTTTTATGGACAACTTAACGCATTACCTCAATTTGCCCGAAAAGGCAAACGTGCTGGATTTGGCATGCGGTAAAGGCCGTCATTCTATTTATCTAAATCAGTTAGGTTACAATGTTTTAGGCGCAGATTTGTCTGAAAACAGCATTGCAGAAGCCAATAAAAACAGCAACGAAACCCTTCATTTTAAAGTTCATGACATGCGTGAACCTTTTGAAGAAAAATTCGATGCAATTTTTAATCTGTTTACCAGTTTCGGATATTTTGAAAACGACGAAGACAATCTTACCACGCTAAAAGCGATTAAAGAGAGTTTATCTGAATATGGTTTTGCCGTAATCGATTTTATGAATGTAACTCAGGTTATAGAAACTTTGGTTCCCGAAGAAACAAAAACGGTTGACGAAATCGACTTTCACATCAAAAGATATGTTGAAGACGGACATATTTTTAAAGAAATCGATTTTGAAGACAAAGGCAGAAAATACCATTTTACCGAAAAGGTAAAAGCCCTGTCTTTAAAAGACTTTCAAGATTTAATGGACGAAGCAGGAATTTTTCTGCTGGATATTTTTGGCGATTACAAACTCAAAAAATTCCATAAAACCGAAAGCGAAAGATTAATCATGATTTTTAAGTAAAATTAGTTAATCGTTTAATTGTTCATCGTTGAATCGGTAAACAAAAACAATTAACCGATTGAACAAATCAACGATTAAACAAAATACAAATGAATTATCTATTACCCTTATTTTCTGTACTTTTAGGATATAGCGCGGCTTTGTTTATCAAACCCAATAACAAAACCAATTTAAAATTACTGCTGGCTTTCAGCGGTTCTTTTTTATTGTCACTAACCGTGATGCATTTACTTCCAGAAGTTTACGAATCACACAATCATAATATTGGAATCTTTATAATGATCGGAATTTTGTTTCAGATCATATTAGAGTTTTTCTCCAAAGGCGCAGAACACGGACACGTACACGGGCATGCAAAAATGTCTCAAATTCCGTGGCTTTTGTTTATCAGTTTGTGCATTCATGCCTTTTTAGAAGGTTTTCCAGTCAGCCATCATCAAGGTTTAGCCATCGGAATTGCCATTCACCATTTGCCAATTGCCGTAATTTTAACGACATTTTTTATTAACGCCGATTTAAACAAAAAAGCCATTTTTGCTTTTATGCTTACTTTTGCCATTATGACACCGCTAGGCACTGTGGCTTCTGAATATCTGCCGGTTCTAAATCATTATTATACCGAAATCACTGCCATCGTAATTGGTATTTTATTCCATATTTCGTCGACTATAATTTTTGAAAGCAGCGAAGGACACAAATTTAACGTTGCCAAAGTGTCGATGATCGTTCTCGGAATTTTACTGGCATTCTTTTTATAATAATCACGAGGGCGTGACCCCATCCCGATAAGAGGGCAAACTCACTTTGCGGTTATACGCCCTCTTATCGCGATGCGGTCGGGCTATCCGCACTACTTCGGTAGTCTGCTCCTATCCCTCACGCACGCAAAAAACTATCATCACAGTTATAGAATACCATAAAAGGTTTTAAAAACCTGCTAAGATTCGCAGCACAATAAACAAAACATAAAAGATCTATAAATCTTTGTGACTTTGCATAGTAAATTTCGAGATTGATATAAAAAAGATTAATTTTGACCAGTCTAAATAATGATAAAATGACATTCACTAAAACTACTGAACTCGCATCAAAATATGAACATTTAGAAAAAATGTCTGTTCATGAATTGTTGTCAAACATTAATCAAGAAGATAAAACGGTGCCTTATGCAGTCGAAAAGGCGTTGCCGCAAATAGAAGCTTTAATACCCGAAATTGTCCGTAAATTAAAACTTGGCGGGAGATTATTTTATATCGGAGCCGGAACTTCCGGCCGACTTGGTGTTGTTGACGCTTCTGAATGTCCGCCAACATTTGGTGTTCCGTTTGATTTGGTAAATGGCATCATTGCGGGCGGTGATACAGCCATACGACGTGCAGTAGAAAATGCAGAAGATAATCCGACACAAGCTTGGATCGATCTTCAAAATCATAATATTGGAGAAAATGATGTGGTCATCGGAATTGCAGCTTCAGGTACAACTCCATATGTTATTGGAGGTTTAGAAACGTGTAATCAAAAGAACATCATAACGGGATGTATAACCTGCAATGCCGGAAGTCCGCTTGCTTTAACAGCACAATTCCCTATTGAAGTAGTTGTAGGTCCAGAATTTGTAACAGGAAGTTCCAGAATGAAAGCAGGAACAGCACAAAAATTAGTGCTTAACATGATTTCTACCGCGGCAATGATTCAACTTGGCAAAGTAAGAGGAAACAAAATGGTCGATATGCAGTTGAGCAACATAAAACTAGTTGATCGCGGCGTAAAGATGATTATGCAGGAAATTCCGGTTTCTTATGAAGAAGCTTCTGAATTATTGAAGAAACACGGCAGTGTTAGAAAAGCTGTCGATAATTATAATAAGTAATTAGGTTTTCTTTAATTTAATCTCAAAGTAAGCAACGTTTTTTTGTTTGCAATGCTTTGTATAAAGCACAAAGTCTGCTAAGCTTTATCAAAATACTTTGCGAACCTTGCTTAAATCTTAGCGCACTTTGCGGTTAAATGTAAGTCCAACAACCTGAAACAAAAAACAAACAAATGTCTACAAATAAAGAATTGCTAAGAAAAGGAGTAAAATACTTAACAGGCGCTTTGCCTTTGATGTTTCTTGGGCCAACTTTAATTTATAACGCATTTCAAAATCAGCATACAAACTGGCATTATTTGGTTTTAGGAATTGGAATTGCTGCTTGTTTGTCTTCCATGGTTTTAATCTTTGTGGGATTGAAAATTATTATGAAAGGTATATTTAATGACTAATTTGTATCTTTACTAAAATTCTTTGTTATGGACATACAAGCAGAAATAAACTGGATTCATCAAGAAATTGATAAAGTAAAAAGGTCCCTCTTTTGTCGAGAAACTAAAACATCTTTTACAATCCATAAATAATACCGCAATTATACGAATACAGTATTTCTTACCAAATAACTCAAGATTCAATCTATATTTTACGAGTTCGTCATAATGCTCGAAAATCAAAAAAACATTCTATGGAAAGTTTAATCCACATTCAGAAAACATTTGAGAAAGTTGTTTATATCGACAAAAAAATAAACAATCGAGAGTTTGAAGATTGTGTTTTTAAAAACTGTGATTTCTCGAATAGCAATTTTGCATACAATACTTTTTTGGACTGTGAATTTATTGACTGTAATCTCTCCATGACCAGTTTGGCAGGAACAAGTTTAAAAAATGTTTCTTTTAAAAATTGTAAACTTCTAGGAATTGCTTTTAACGAATGCGACGATTTCTTATTTCAGGTATATTTTGAAGAATGTACTTTGGATTACGCTTTGTTTTCGAATAAAAAAATGCCTAAAACCAAATTTATCAATTCTTCTGTTCGTGAAGTTACCTTTATCGGAACTAATTTAACAAGTTCTGTTTTTGATAATTCGAATCTCGATGGTGCTATTTTTAACGAAACACAATTGGCAGGAGTTGATTTTAGAACTGCTTATAATTACAAAATCGATCCTGAATTTAATCCGATGAAAAAAGCGCAGTTTTCTACTCAGGGAATTGTCGGGCTTTTGGACAAATACGATATTAGGATAGTTTAATTTACAAACAGGTCACCGCTACGAGGTTTGAATAAATGGCTTTCTATAAGCATTTCGCTTCTCCAAAGCTTATAAAAACATACAAGCCTCGGAGAGGCTAAATATTTATTGAAAAATCAGATCTTACCCCTATATAAAGCTCCAGCGGGGCGATACCTATCAATTTTTCATTATAAAATTAAAAAGTATCCATTATGAATGCCAATCAATCTTATCTAGAAAGTGTCAGAAAGCAATTTTTGTATTATAAAATGCTGGGCGAAAAAGCAATGGAGCAACTGGAAGCTCAACAGCTTTTTATTGCTGTAAACGATGATACTAATAGTATTGCTGCCATTATCAAACATCTTTCTGGAAATATGCTATCGCGTTGGACCGATTTTTTGACTTCGGACGGCGAAAAAGAATGGCGAAACCGTGACGCCGAATTTGAAGTTGATTTACAATCGAAAGAAGCGGTTCTTGACATTTGGAACAAAGGCTGGAATTGTCTCGAAAGTGCTTTGAACAGTTTAAGACCAGAACAACTTTCTGATATTGTTTACATACGAAACGAAGGCCACACGGTTATTGAAGCTATCAATCGTCAATTGGCGCATTATCCTTATCATGTTGGGCAGATTGTTTTTTATGCAAAACAATTGAAAAAGAGTGAATGGACTAGTTTGTCGATTCCTAAAAATAAATCCCAAAATTACAATGCCGAAAAGTTTGCCAAAGAAAAAGAAATTAAGAACTTTACCGATGATGAGCTGAAGCGCTTAAAATAAGATATCGCCAATGAAACCAGTAGAAAACGAAACACATCATTTTTTACCCAGCGGTGAGTGGGAAGGATTTTATTGTTATTCCAACTCACCTGCACAGCATAAAATGTCTATTGAATTACATTTCATAAACTCTATTATATCAGGTTCTGGAATTGATGATGTAGACTCTTTTAAATGGAATGGAACTTATAATCTGGAACATTTCAAAATTAAAATGGTCAAAAAATATGCAACTCATATCATTAATTATCAAGGAGATGTTGACGAAAATGGTATTTGGGGACTTTGGGATAATCCTGAAGATTTTAGTGATTTAGCGCAATCAGAACCGGAGATTTATCAGAAATTCAAAGCGCTGACTCATGGAGGTTTTCATATCTGGCCTAAGACGGCCAAAAGCGAATCTAAAGAGGAAGTGAGAGCTGCTGTAAAGGAATCCAAAAAATTAAAAGAGTTTTATATTCAAAAAATCTAAATTATAACATAACTGGATCTTTTTATCCTAATGCCCTAGCCCTGATTGCAATGGAAATCCTTTTTATTTTTTTCTTTAAAAAATAAAAAGATTGAAATGGAAAGCAGGAAATAGCTCCTAAAAAACAACCCATCTAAAATGAAAAAAATTATATTCTTATTTCCTATTCTTGCTCTAGTTTCCTGCTATAATGCCGAACACAATTGTAAAGATTTTAAAACCGGAAAATTTAAATTTGAGTTTGAAGTAAATGGAGTTAAAAAAACAACTTATTTTGAACGTAAGGACAATATTGAAATCGAAACTTTTGATGGAAAAACGGACACGGCAACTATTCGCTGGGTAAGTGACTGTGAATATGTTTTGCAGAAAAAACATCCAAAAAATATGGCTGAGGAAAAAGCAATCAGCATGAAGATTTTAACTACTGCTAAAGATTCGTATACGTTTGAATTTGGATTGGTTGGCTCTGAGGAGAAACAACGAGGTAAAGTTTTTAAAATTGATTAATTTATAAGGTCTCACATTTGGGGCCTTTTTTTTGTCATAAAGGAACTGAGACACTAAGCCATTGTTTCTTTGTGAACTTGCGCCTTTGCAGCAAATTATTATACAGTGTTTCTTTTACATTTCTATTTTTAATAGTACTTTGGAGCCTCAATCTAACAAACCAATGAAAAATACTATATCACAGCGCGTTGCCGACTTTTTAAAGGGATATCCTCCGTTTAGTTTTCTTAATCAGAGAGATTTAGAAAAATTATCTGAACAGATTTCTATTTTATACAAAGAAAAAGACAGCGTTATTTTTGCTGAGAATGAGAAAACACATGATTCTTTCTATGTGGTTCATAAAGGTGCGGTGGCTTTGAAAAAAAGTACCAAAAATACGGTTTTGGACATGTGCGATGAAGGTGATATTTTTGGTCTTCGTCCGCTATTAGCTCAGGAAAATTATATTATGGAAGCTGTGGCGCATGAAGAAAGCATTCTATACGCTATTCCGATTGCTATTTTTAAACCTTATGCGCTTGAAAACAGAAACATTGGTAATTTCCTGATTGAAAGTTATGCCTCTAACACCAGAAATCCGTATTCTGATATTCACAAGGGTAAATTATACGGTGACGATATTTTGGATGAAAATTTAAATTCGAATAGTCATTCTTTTGATTTGGCTCCTATTAAATATTCTAAAAAAATTGTGACCTGCAGTCCGTCAACGACAGTTAAAGACATTGCCAAAATCATGAGCAAGAAAAAAGTGGGTGCGATTTTAATTGTTGATGAAATGCTTCCGATTGGTATTTTGACAGACAAAGATCTAAGAAACAAGATTGTAACAGGAGATTTTCCTATTACAACCATCGCAGAAGAAATCATGACAAAACCTGTGATTACGTATTCCAAAAAAATGACGGTTACAGAGGCGCAGATGGCGATGATGAAAAGTGATATCAGCCATTTGTGTTTAACGAAAGATGGAACAGTAAATACAAAAGCAGTTGGTATTTTATCCAAACATGATGTTATGGTCGCGCTTGGAAATAATCCTGCGGTTTTGATTAAGGCTTTAAAAAGAACTAAAAAAATTAAAGAAATCAAACCAATCCGCAATCAGATTATGCAATTGCTGCAGGGATATCTGGATCAAAACATTCCAATGACTCTGATTACCAAAATCATAACAGAGCTTAACGAGGCTTGTACTTCTCGTGTTATTGAGATTTGTATAGAAAAAATGAGCAGTCCGCCTCCTGTAAAATTTGCCTGGCTGGCAATGGGAAGCCAAGGAAGAGGCGAACAAATGCTGCATACCGATCAGGATAATGCTATTGTGTATGAAAATGTAAATGAAGTTTTTAGAGATGAAACTCGGGTTTATTTCTCCAAATTTGCCGGATTGGTAAATAAAGGATTATTTGAGATTGGTTACGATTATTGTCCTGCCGAAATGATGGCGTCAAGCCCAAAATGGTGCATGAGTTTGGATGAATGGAAAAATCAAGTACATCATTGGATTACGAATCCAGGAAAAAATGAGGTATTGCTGTCGTTTATTTTCTTTGATTACAGCAAAACTTATGGTGACGCTGAAATTGTGAATCAATTGTCTGATCATATTCTTGAAACTATAAAAGCAAATCCTATTTTTTACATGCATTTGGTAAGCGGCGCGCTGCAAAGCCCTTCTCCTACAGGATTTTTTAGACAATTTTTGGTCGAACAGGACGGTGCTAACAAAGATAATTTTGATATAAAGCGCAGGGCTTTAATGCCTTTGACAGATGCTGCGCGTGTTTTAATGCTGTCTCATTCTATCAAAGGAATCAGTAATACGGCAGAGCGTTTTGAGAAATTGGCCGAATTAGAACCTACTAACAGAGAGTTGTATTTGTCTTGTTCGTATTCATTTAAAGCTTTATTAAAATTTAGAACAAAACAAGGCTTACTGCACCATGATTCTGGTCAATTTATTGAATTGGAGTCTTTGACAAAAATGGAAAAAATTAAGCTTAAAAGAACTTTTAAAACCATCAAAGAACTTCAGGAACTAATTTCTGTTCGTTTTAATATTTCAAATCTGGTATAATTATGGGGTTATTTGATTTTTGGAAGAAAGAAGAAAATCTTTTTGATGAAAGTATCACAATCGAAGAAACACGTTTTGTTGTTCTAGATACTGAAACTACTGGTTTTGACTACGAAAATGACCGCATGCTGTGTATTGGCGCTTTGGTTCTGCATAACGGAACGATTGCTGTTCAGGAAAGTTTTGAAGTTTATATCGAACAAGATCATTACGATAAAGCGACTGCTCAGATTCACGGAATTTTGAAAGCTTTTGTGATTCAGCGCCCGACTGAATTAGAGGCGCTGCAGCAATTTTTAGAATTTCTTGGAGATTCTATTATTATTGCACATCATACCATTTTTGATGTTACGATGATCAACAAAGCTTTGGAACGTAACGGACTTCCGGAATTGACAAACAAAAGACTTGATACGGCGCATTTGTACAAAAAAACGTTGATTCAATCTCATTTGTTTGAAAGAAAGGATCACTATACGCTGGATGATCTTGCCGATAAATTTGATATTTCTAAAAAAGACCGACATACTGCCCTGGGCGATGCTTATATTACTGCTATAGCATTCTTGAAAATAGTTAAAAAGTTAAAAGAAAAAAAAGCTGTCAATCTAAATTATCTCTTTAAATAACCCATAATACACCATAAGAAAATTTTAACGAGAATAAAATTTACAAAAATTTATCAAAATTAACTTTAAAATAATCTTTCCCTTTGCATTTAGCAGCTTTTATAAAATCGTTGCTTAACATTTAATTTCGTACAACATTCTAGCTTTGTTCTAACAAAAAAACAAGCTATTATGAAATTTAACTTACTAAAATCAATCGCATTATTAGGCGTTACAAGTATTCTTGTAATGAGTTGTAATGATGACGAAAACAAGAATCCGAACACAATCAACACTTCTATTGATTTTACATCGCAATCAAAAATTCCTCCTTTTGTTTATGCCATGAGCGGTTTCGAAGATTTAAAAATCAGCACTTTAATCAGTAGTGCCGATGTACTGCCGCAATCTCCATCTTTTGTTTACGGTGCACAGCCAGACGGTGCTGGATTAATGAAAGATCCGAACAGCGATGGCTACATCTTGATTACCAACCACGAAATTTTACAATCGGTTTCACGAGTATATTTAGATAAAACTTTTAAACCTGTAAAAGGTGATTATTTAGTTGATGCTGTTGGAGGTTTAACTCGTTTGTGCTCTGCAACATTGGCTACGCCGGAAATTCACGGATTTGGTCCGATTTTCTTAACTGCAGGAGAAAGTGGTCAAGAAAGTATGGTTCACGGAATCAACCCGTTAGGATTATCTACGGATAAAAGCAGAACGGACAGAGTTTTACCTGCTTTAGGAAAAGCAAGTATGGAAAATGCAGTACCCCTGCCAAAAGAGGCTTATCCTGGAAAAACGGTTATTCTGATTGGAGAAGATCAATCTTATGCAACTTCTCACGTAAGTGCCGGACAATTAATCATGTACGTGAGTACAGTTGGTGATTTATCTAACGGAAAGTTATATGCTTTAAAAAGAACTGACGGAAATCAGGTTGAAACTTCTATGACGTTAAACAACTCTTATCCTGTTGAATTTGTTGAAATTCCAAATGCTAAAAACCTAACTGGTGCTGTAATCAACACTACTGTAAACGATTTAAAAGCCATTCGTTTTTCGAGAGTTGAAGATGTAGATTATAGAAAAGGAAGTGCAGGCAACAATAGAGAAGTTTATTTTACTGCAACAGGTCAGGCTACAAATAATGCGCCTGTTGAAGGTTATACAATGTGGGGAAGAGTTTATAAATTAAAAATGGATGCTGCAAATCCGTTAAAAGGAACTCTTGAATTGGCTGTGGAAGGCGATAGTACTCCTGGAACAGGAATTATCAATCCGGATAACTTATGTGTTACAGAAAACTACGTTTACATTCAGGAAGATGGAGACAGTTATTATGCCGATGCCAAACACGATTCTTATATCTGGCAGTACAATATTGCTACTAAACAAAATAAAGCTTGGCTGAATATGAACCACAAAAGAACTGACGCTGCTTGGAATACTTTATACAACCAAAGCGGTGAAATGAGATTAGGAAGCTGGGAATTTGGTGCAATGGAAGACATTTCTGATTTGATTGGTGTTCCAAATACTTTTACAGTAAACATTCACCCTCATACTTGGCAGCTAGATTCATTTAAAAATGCGGACGGTTCTGGAACAAGTACAAATAAAGAAGGCGGACAAACTGTAATCATTAGAAACGTACAGCGTTAATCACTTCGGTTAAATATAATAACACAACCCTTATTTCCTAATAAGGGTTGTTTCTATTAAAGCTATATTATGAAATTTAAGCAACTTACTGCGCTGCTCCTGCTTTTTACTTTTTTTATTTCTTGTAAAGAAAATTCTGAGCCTCAAATAACAATACAACAATATCTGTTGATTGATCTTGATAAATTGAATAATGAAATTGAAAATTTTCAGAACCTTGTTACCCATAATGCTTCGCAAAAAGAGATTCTGGAACAATTTAAAAAATCACGATTAGCCTATAAAAAAACAGAATGGGCCATTGAATATTTTATTCCAGAAACAGCACGATTTATGAATGGTCCGGCTTTGGATGAAATGGAACTGGAAGAAAATCGTTCTTTTGAGCCTCATGGGTTTCAAGTTATAGAAGAATTGATTTTTCCTGAATATAGTACCGAAAGCAAAGAAGAATTAATACGAGAAATTAAGATTTTTAAAGCCAATATTAAACAGCTTAAAACCAATTTTGAAGCGATAACTTTAAGCGACGACTATGTTTTAGACGCTGTAGAACAAAATGTATATAGAATTATCACTTTAGGAATCACAGGTTTTGATAGTCCGATTTTGCAGTCTTCTATCTCAGAAGCCGGTCAAAGTGTCGTTTCTATTTCAAATTCTCTCGAAATAATTAATTCAAAAAGTAAAACTTTAGGTTCTATCAAAGACCTTGCTTCTAAGGCAAAAAAGTATTGTGAAGAAAACAACGACTTTAATTCTTTTAACCGAGCTTATTTTATTACTGAATTTTTAAATCCGATTTCAAAAAACGTAAGAAAGTTTCAATTAGAAGAAAAAATTAAAGACATCAAAAAAACTAGTCCCTTAAAACAAACCGCTTCAACACTATTTGATCAAGACGCCTTTGATGTGAATGGTTTTATACTTTCTCGCGAATATAATTTCAGTAAGGAAAAAGTAATTTTGGGCGAAAAATTATTTTATGACAAAACACTTTCCAAAAACAATAACCGAAGCTGTGCCACATGCCACAATCCGGAAAAAGCATTTACTGACGGTCTAAAAACGAATGTTTCTTTAACAGGATCAAATTTAGCACGAAACACTCCTACGCTAACGTATGCTTCTCTACAAAATGGGCAATTTTGGGATATGCGCCAGCTGGATCTAGAAAAACAAAGTGTCGATGTAATTCAGAATAAAGACGAAATGCATGGCTCTATGGATGCTATTCACGCTAAGATTTTACTTAACAACGAATATGGTGCGCTTTTCAAGAAAGCATTTCCGAAAACTGCAAAACCAGAACCGTGGCAGATCCAGAACGCTATTGCTAGTTATGTGCGATCATTAAATGCTTTTGATTCTCGATTTGATTTGTATATGAGAGGAAATAAAAATGTTTTGACTGCACAGGAAATAAACGGAATGAATCTTTTTATGGGAAAAGCAAAATGCGCTACCTGTCATTTTACGCCTTTATTTAACGGAACTGTTCCTCCGAGTTATTCTAAAACTGAACATGAAGTAATTGGCACTCCTCAAGATGCTGCAGGCAAAAAACTGAGTCCGGATTTAGGCCGTTATTTATACAATCAAATGCCGCAGTTAAAAGGTGCCTTTAAGACTCCAACTGTTAGAAACGCAGCTGTCACGGCTCCTTATATGCACAACGGTGTTTTTAATACTTTAGAAGAAGTTGTTTCTTTTTATAATAAAGGAGGCGGAAAAGGATTAGGACTTGATTTAGAAAATCAGACTTTACCTTTTGATGCTTTAAATTTGACTCCTAACGAAGAAAAAGATCTGGTTGCCTTTATGAAAACACTAACGGATAAGAAATACCAATAGAACCAAATAAATAGCAAATTAATAAAAAATGCCAGAACTCATTCTGGCATTTTCTTTTGTAATTAGTGTCTTTTATTTGAAAAATCACTTTCTTTTTTAAACAAATAAATTTTATGTTTATTTAAATTTCTTTTACTAAACATTCCTAAAGAATCTGGTTTTCGATATATTTTTTTGACAGCATATTCCTCTTTCTGCAATAGTATCACACAATCTGCATTTGATTTTATATTTGAAGTAAAAAAACCAGTACTATCTGTTGCCGTCACAACTCCATTTACAGTAACCAGCACATTTTTTAATGGTTTACCGGTATCATAATCGTAAACATAGCTGTAAAATTTGTTATTGGTACAACTGCAAAATAACAATAATACAAAAACATATGTAATTCTCATTCCGTAATTTCTATTTGTTAATTTTCACTCAATTGTAATAAGACTAGAAACAAATATAAGTTTGAGAATTTAGTAAAACGTCTAGAATAAGTCTTAAAACCGCTGCAATACGGTTTTTAACTTATAGAATGATTAAAAAAAAACGCTAAGAAATTAATCTTAGCGTTTATATCTTAATGTTCAATAAAAAGTCGATACGGAAAAACATTTGAAGATCTATTTTTAAGCTGTTTCATAAAACTGTCACATAGATAATCCCATTCTGTTTCTGATAAATAATCTTTTTCAACAAGGTTTACCTTTAAATAAATATCTACTGTTCTGCTGAAACCTGCTTTTACAGAAATTTCTTTTCGTGTGCCTTTTTCGATTCTAATATCTGTTACACAGCTTTTGAAATGATTAAAACCAAATGCTTTTATATCTGCAAAAGTTACAATTCTGCCTCGAGTCAGCAAAGCATTACGATAGGCTAGAATTCTGTCTTTGTTGTTCTGTTTGTTCATTCCGCCAACAGTATTGGTAATCAGAACCGCCTCTTTACTAACGAACAGCATATCATCTTTAGTTTCTAAAACAGTCCCTGCTTTAATATCATTCCCTTCTTCAGCACAGGTCGACCAATAATGTATGGCAAAAGATTTTCCAATAGCTTCGTCAATCTTTGGTTTAATCATTAAATAGGGATCATTATTTTTAGAAAAACTACTTTCCCTTGCTTGTTGTTCTACAGAAGCTAACAGCTGATTAATTTCTACCAACGAACTGTTCATAAAGTCCTTACCTAAACCTGCAAACGAGGAGCTTTCGTCTTTTAACAAATCTAATACGTTTTGAAGTAATTCAGATGCACTTCTGGAATCAAATCTGGAAACCCCTCCCGTTCGCAATACTGCATTTCCTTCTTCAATAACACCATCTTTAAATTCTTTTATTTCATAATGATTATTAAATCCATCAATGACCGTATCAACATCCAGGTAGATATTATTATCTGTTTCTAATGCGATATAAGACAAAAAATTACCCAGCGTTTTATTTATAATATGTTTCTTTTTATTGATTACCGGAAAACAATTTGCCGTAAAAGAAACATTGTCTAATATTTGAGGAATTAGCGATTCCGGAAAAACCATTTTCACCCAAATAATAGGATTATCATTCCGATCTGTTATAGCTTCAAAACATTTATATTCTCCACTGTATTGAGTAATGGGTTTGTGCTTTAATGATCCTTTTAGAGTATAAAAATTATCAAAATAAAATTCATTTACCTCCTGCATTATCTCACTCAAATGTGTATAATTACGATTGATAATATTCTCTACGTCAATATTATTAACAGGAACATTGTAACCCTCTTCAACAGTAATTTGTACATCATCCTGAAAACATTTCATTTGCTTTAAATAGTAATGAAACATTTCTTTCTGATGCGTATTTTTAATATCAATATAAAGCATAAGGTCCTCAAGCTCTAATATCTTTGGGTTCTTTAATTCAATCCCCATAAAGACTACACCCGAAGGCAGGGAATTTTTATAATCGCGAACAGCGTCTTTATAAAAAAGATTCGAAATTTCGAATAAATTTCGCTCATAAGCGACATATTTGATCTCCGCAGAAGACAGCTTTACTTCTAATGTTGGTGAAAGGGCAATTTCTTTATTTATTGGTGCTAATGGATTATAGATATTATGAATTCTTCGATTTGCAGACATTTGATTCTGCAAGGAAACTTTCATATTATTTTCTAATGGTAATGCATGTAAAATTGCTCTTGCCGGCTTCACTCCTGCCGTAACTTCTGGAAACATAATTTCTAAGACCCTTTCCACAACACGTGTTTTTGAGTCCTCGAGCTCATGAGCTACTTTTTCTAATTCGTAAGACAATGCATTGAGCATCATTGATACTACAGGATCAAATGATGTTTCCATTTCAACATCTGAAAAGCCCCATGACCTAGCCGCTCTTTTTAGCACTCTGTCTTTTATTCGATCTTGTCTCATTGTTTTTATATAATGGCTGAAATATTAAATATACTATTGATAAAACCTAAAACGCTGTGTTTACTGTAATATGAGAAAACTTCAAAAAATTAAAAATTTTACTTTTTATCCATTTTACAATTATACAAAATGGTATCTGTTAAATTTCTCTGTTTATCAAAGTATGAAATCTTAGATGACCAGCTTCCTTTATCACTTTTACATTTATCAAAAGTAATTTCTCCAATACCATTTTTTTGATAATAGTCTTGTAAAATTTGACTTGTTAGTCCACCTGGATCATCAGCATTTTCAATAAAATAAGATGTAGAATTATTCTTTTCATAAAGGAAAACTGTAAATGAATAAGCATCTTTATTTATATCTGCCTCTTTCAAATTTTGATTTTTGTATTTAATAAGCATGTTTAGTATTTCTTTATCTCCAGTAGGAGGGTTTTCAACCAAAATGCTTTTATAAATAAATTTTTCTCCTTCGTAATCTCCTCTGTCAAAAAAGCCTTCTCCACTGTGTTTTTCTAAATTAACAAACGTTATTTTCTTATCTTGGCAGGAAGACAAAACTGCTATTAGTATTATTAAAAAAAATATTTTTTTCATTCTTTTTTAAAATTTTGGTCCTCTCATCATTTTTGCTCTTTCTTGTTCTGCCCATTTTTGTGCTTTTGCTTGTTCTTCGGCTTTTCTTTTATCTACCCTTTCTTTTCTACCTTCTTTAATATTACCTGAAAATGTTCTTTCGAAAGTCATTTTAGTTATAAAAGGTTTGTATCCTCTTAAATGCTGTAAAATAAACCATGTCACAAAAGTTTCTCCAACACTTGGAATAATATTAAAGACTTTTTCCATATCTGGTAAATCAAGTCCAAAGTGATCCCATAGCGTTACCTGATATTTTCCTGTATAACTATCATTATTAAATTTTAGCTCTTGTAAAAGCACTTCTGAAGCCCAGATATCATTTAAAGCAATAGTTAATCCTCCAGTTACATTACTTAAATTATCATAAGAATACATTGGTTTGGTAAAATACTCTTTGTTCTTAATTTTTCGATTTCTTGTAATGGTTTCAGGACTTCCAAAATAAGGCTTAGCATCTTCTGCTTTTTTCAAATCTGCGACATTTTGTTTTAACTGTTCTGCCATAAAATCCTCAACATTCATACAATACTTTTTTGTATTTGGATTATCACTAACATATTTAGTTAATATTCTATCTTCATAGACACCACCTTCATTTTTTTTGAATTTAGCAATCATCCGCTCTATATTTCCCTGCAGTTCACCTGAAGCAAAATATAAAGCTGCTGTTTGCTCAAAATCCCAAAATAAACTTTCATTAGAGAGTTTATCAAATAATCGTACATCTAAACCAGTTGAAATTTCAGGTATTAATTTTTTTATTATTGGAATGTTTACTTTGTAACTTGTTTTATAGCATTCTTCTTTACTGTATTTAGCTTTTTCGCCTGTACTCTGTTCATGTGAAAAAAGTGCATGTTTTTGATTATCAAAACCTGTTTTTTCATATTCTTTCTTAAATTTTTCAAGAACATCATTTGAATATATTTCTCCAATATGTTTTACTCCTTTTCCGTAAGTCATATCGTCGGCAATATTTGAGCCATCACTATTCAAACCAGGCATTTTATAACGGTCAATAACAACGGTGCCTACTTCGAGATAATTTTTTCTATCTGCAGGATACTGAACATTTTCACTCTTATAACTGCAACGAAAATAAAGTTCCAGACATTTATCTTGTTCATCTGCTATTAATGATCCTAAACCTACCAGATTAATTTCTTGTACAATTTTATTGTCAGTTACTTTGGCAACAAGAACCTGTTTTTTTGTTTTTGTATTAACTAATTTAACAGCATCATCTTTATCTTTTTTACCATCTTTATTTTGAGGTTCCTCTTTTTCATGATTATCTTCATCAAATAAAGATAGAAATACAGCATTTCCATTAGGAATTTCTTTAGTTTTTAAGTGAAAAAAAACAGTCATGCCGGGTATTGCCCTTTTTATTTTTTTTTCTCCCTGTCTATCTAAAGCCCACCATCCGTCAACAAAGTGTAATTTTGAAACAGGCGGAGAACTTTTTGGTTCTCCATAAATAATTCCTTCATCACTTGTTTCAGTAATAGTTTTTCCAGAATTATAAACAATATTACCATCAGAATAAATATTATGATCACCTTTGGTAGTTTTTGTAATGCTACCGCCTACAATTCTAATTCTGCTCATAAACTTATTTAATATATTAAACTAATTTTTAATTACTAAACTCTTATATTTTTTTCTTACAATACTTTAATGAAAATAAATAAGATAATGTATTTCATTTTTTGTGAGTTTTTTTATAATCACATCAAAAAATATAAAATTCTATTTAATAATAAAGGAGTATTTATAGTGTCTAGATTTTAAACTATCAAGAATAATATCAAAACATCTTTTTAATGAATCTATGGTCGCGTTTCTTCTGTATATGTTCTGCTGATTATTTTACCAGAGTTAGCATCTATATTTAATTCAATAAGACCAAAAGGATAAATATCTTTAATAACATTCCAGCTTTTTTCATCTTCTGATAGTTTTAAAAAAACATTTTCAACATCAGGTCTGCTATCTGGATCAAGAATAACATGCTTTTTTAAAGCCTTATTGACAATATCTGGAGTAATCTCATCTATTTTTTCATTTAGTTGAAATATCTCTATAAAATGTTTACGTTCTTCTTTAGTAAAACTCACAAAAAGGGGTTCTCTTTTTAGAATTTCAAGTAAATTAGAAGGTTTGACTCTAATTTTATCATATTTTACCAATTCATCAACAGTTTTAATTAACTGACCTGTTTCATCATAATATTTTGATACTCCAAATCTTATCTGGTCACTATTTATTGACTGTCCTAAAAAAACTTCCCTTTCTTGTTTCAAAACACCGTTTTCATAATATTCTTTATCAATGTAGGAAAATGCAGGAACAGGAGGAATAGTTTTCTTGGAATAATATTTTTTCTTATCTAATCCTTTTCCCCAAGAATAGTCAATAATTGTCCCATCTGGCAAAGTATCTATTTTTGAAGGTAATTTTTTTTCTTCTCCTAATTTCAAAACTTTAGGGTAATTTTTAAACCTTTCAATATCAAATCTATCTGTTGTCATAATCTTTTCTTTGGGGTATTGAACACCTTCTTCGGTTTGCCCTTTACAATTAAATAGGCTAAGTACAATGAAAATAAAAATAATTTGTTTTATATTCTTCATTCTACATTTTTTTGTTTAGAATTTTCCACTGCCATTTATTTGTTGAAAAACGTTCATTTTGTTTTCCTGTTTTTGAGTTTTTTGTCTGATGGGTATAATCCATGATATTATCAGTCTTATGAAGCTTATAAGTAAACTTTCCATCATTATCAAAGGTATGATATAACCCCATTGCATGCATAAGTTCATGAGGTGCCGTTGAATCGTTTCTTCCTTGGAATACAACTACTGTCTTAGCATTTCCGATTGCCTCTGCTTCTCCGTTTATAGTACCATTTGACATCATATACAATCTATAATGATCTTTATAAATTTCATTTGCATCATCATCAAAAAACGCACTATCGAGTGCTGAATGAAGGGATCTGACATCTGATCTATCTAGTATCTTGTTTCCTTTTTTATCTTTGGTTGTAAAGAATAAATCAAACCACCAGCCTCCGACTTCTACATAGCTTGTATATTGTTGTATATTACCTTTAATATAAGCCTGCTTAAAAGCATTTGAAAGTATTTTCATCTCATTTCCCTTAACTGCTCCTGTAGTACCATTATGTTTAACTGGAATAAACAAAACGTCCAATTCTTTGACTACATTGTTAGGCAATAGATTAATCTGACCTATTCTAGTATTTATTTTATCCTTAGTAGCTATTAATTCTATTTTTTGCTTTGCAGAAAATTCTTTAAGGCATTTTATCTGTATAACTTTATCATTGTAATGTTTTCCCTCTTTATTGCTTAATTTTTCTAATATCAGCACTTCAAAAATACTTTCGTCGTATTTGTAACGCATTGAATCTGGTTTTTCAAGAACCTCAATACTTGCATCTAAAATTGCAGTTTCACCAATCATAAGCGTCATATTTGGCACATAATATTTTCCAAAATCAACTAATAGAAAAGACTCATACTCTAAAAGTTTTTTTTGATAAAGAGCATTATCAAATGTAAATACTGCTTTTGAGTCAGTAGCATAAACACTACCATATTTTCCAATTATAGATGAATATGGTACATCTACAGGCATTTGACTATCACCTGTTCTTGCCCAGTCAAATCCAAACTCACCTTCCCAGCCTAAATTCGGTCTAAACTCAACTTTGATTTTGGATACAATTTTCTTTTCAGGCGCATCTTTAGGTTCTCCATAAACAATACTAGTATCACTTGTTTCTGCAACAGCTGTTCCTGAATTATACACAATATTACCGTCAGAATAAATATTATAATCTCCTCCAGTAGTTTTTGTAATAGTACCTCCTACAATTCTTATTCTACTCATACCTTAGTGTGATTTAGATTTCTCAGCACTATTAATTTGTATTTCTTTTTTAGAATGCTTATTTATCCCACCTTCACTGCTTGTTTCAATTCCCTTTACAGCTACTTCCTGTCTTTCTTGTGCACTATGCGACTCCAAATTACCTTCAATACTTTCCATAAAGTTTCCGGTAACATTAAGCATATGATCACCTCCAACCATAACTGTATGTAACATGCCTACAGCAGTAGATTTATCCGCTCCAGCACTTTCTGTAATATTCATTCCCGCACTTACACTAATATTTTGAGAAGCGTTAACATTTATATTTTCTGCATTTAGATTAATAGTCTTTAATGCTGTAATATTTATATTTCCTCCAACACTATCCAAAAGTATTTCGTTACCCGCTTTATCAACTATAGTAATACTTTCTTCTTCTGTAAATTTTATAATGTGGCCGCTTCGAGTATGAATTGCTTTGACATTATTCTGAGCATCAGCATAGCCGCTTGAATCCTGTCCGTTATATTGTGCACCAATTACGTATGGATTCTGCACATTATTGCCTTCAAAGCCAATTAAAACTTCTTCTCCAATTTCGGGAACAAAATAAAATCCTTTTCCTGAACCAGAATAAGGCTGTACCATTCTAATCCAATCTGTAACTGCTGTACCGCTTGCACCATAAAATTCTACTCTTACACGTCCTAAACCTTCTGGATCGTTATTATCTTTTACTTGTGCAGGCTGTGTTTCTGCTTTACCAAAAACGAATACATCGGTATAATGCGGTGCCGCTACATCTGCTGGAATAGCTTTAAATTCGCAAGAATAATTACCATGCACCTGAGAATGATGCGTAACTTCGATAGCAATCAATTCATGTACTACTGTTTGATTTACTATTGTAAATACTTGCCCAAGACCAATTGGAAAATAAGAAATACCGCTGTAATATACACTATTGGCATCGCGTCCTGCAGTTTGCAGTGCTATCATATCATCTAATTCTTCTTTAATTGTAGCGTTTGCAGTGTACACACCATTATTTAAATCAGAATTCGCCACAGTTCCCTGATTGTAACCTACAATAGCAGCAAAACTGTCTTTACTTCCAGACGAAGTTTTAGCAGCCGAATTACGAAAAGTTGTTACATTGCTATAATCATAACCTGTTAATGAAATTTTATGAGAGGCCATATTTGCCTGTATCTTAAAACTATGCAGCGAAGCGCCATTAATAAGTTTAGTCTGGCTGTTTTTTGTTTGTCCGAACTGCATACGCATTCCGTCAAAATAAAACCACTGTCCATAACGTGTTGCAATTCTTTTTAAAAATTCAAAACTACTCTCATTATATTGCAGAAGATTTCTAAATTCTTTTAAATAAGTTGATCTAATAGAATCTCTTTGATAAAATTCTCCTGGTCCTTCAGCAAAAATACCAAGTACAATATCATCCATACTTCTTTCTTGGAATGTTCTTGATTTCTTCATATCATCAATAACAATACTATGGCTAACACCCGATACGTGTAAACCAGCGGGGCTTCCGTCAAGATCAATAGATGCAAGTTCCGTAATTATTCCTTTACTCATTAGTCTAATTCCAGTAAGACTTTTAAAGGTAAAAATCACCTCATCACCAAGATAGGTTCTTAGTGCTTTTGCCTGCTCTGCCGGGTTAATTACTGCTTGACCTGTATATTGCCAGACAAAAGAAAAATGATGATGTTCGGCCATTTTTTGGGATAGCTTTAAATCATAATAGACAATATTTTTGGGAAAACTCCCTATAGTTATATGTACTTGTTCTGAAAAATGTGCCATAATAATGCGTACTTGTTTTTAATAAGATTTAAACAATTAATCTAAAGCAATCCAGTTATTTGAGAATTTAGCGTCTCCAAAAGTCAATTCTTTTGCTACTAGCTCCATCGTAATTCGCATTGGTATTTCGGTAGTGCTTGTAAATTGCTCATCATAGCCAATGCAAAATGCTTTAGTAAACGAAAGCTCTTTCATTTTGCTTAAAGCATCTCTTCTGTAAAAAACAATTTTTCCGTCTTTGGTTAAATCCCCATTTAGCATCCAAGATAAAAAATGGCTGTTCTGGCTTGCTTCGATGATCATTTTGATCACGCCGCCTTTTGCGTTACCTGTAGGTTTACTTGTTGTATCTATTTCTTGTTTAAAGCCAATATTAAATTCAAGAACATTATATTCTTCGCCGTCTATATGTAATTTAGATAAAAAACTCATTGGTAGATTTATTAGATGATTAAATTTAGGAAATGTTGAAAATCTAGTTTTACTATTACAAAACCAGATATTTCGAAAGAAAAAACAAAAAAAAGGAAGTCCAAGTAATTGGACTCCCTTTTAGTTTAATTAGATTTTGATAAAGTCCAAAGGATTATACCCAAGCATTATCAAATTCTCCTCCACCCATCGAAATTTTACGAGCAGAAATCATAAAAGTTTCCGTTAATGGATTTTCACTGTTATGATCAAAGTTTTCTTTGTACTTAACCATGTAAGCTTCTGTAAACTTTAGCTCTTTTAAAGTAGCATTTGAATCACGTTTGATGAATTTTACTGACCCGTCTTTTCTTTCGAAATTGTTAGTCATCCATTCAAACAATTCAGTACTTCCAGTTGATTCAACTTCGATCATGATTCTTCCTCCGCGTGTTACCGTAGATGGACGCCCAGAAGCATCTGTTTCTTGAGCTAAATCATAACTTACGTTTAATACTTTGTAATCTTTTCCTGCTACTGTTAATGATGTTAAAAACGACATAATGAAAAATTTTTTAATTATTAATTTATTTATTTATGCTGTAAATATATAAATAAAATCTTATTATTATAATATTTTTAATAAAATTTTATTTACATATTCAATATTTTCATTATCAATAAGTTAAAAATAAAAACAACATTTTTTTGGCTTAATGAGTATAAAATATTACTAAAAAAGTTATTTATAAGATAAAGGACCAACAAAAAAATAGCCTCTAAAATCAAAATCACGGTTGGTACTTTTTATTGTTGCTTCAATTATGATATCAACTTTCTTTTTTGCTCTGCTGACATCATCAACCAAATACATTGTTTCTGATAGTTCAACTTTAAGTTCTTTTACTTTTATCCTCTTTTCGTGAAGAGTCAATGACTGTTTCATTGTCTTCGAAATGATCTCTTTAAGCGTATTCTCGTTCATTAGCAGATCAAAATCTATCTCCCAAATTTTTGACCCAAACGTTTCATCAAACTTACACTCGCCAAATGTGGTTGTGGCCAATAAAATAACCTGTTGTGCAATAGAATGCTCTATTGAAGTTTTTTCTAACTCTTTTTTTTGCATTACGCTATTAAAGTCTATAGGCAGTTTGTAAAATGCTCCTTTCATATTTTGCACATATTAAATATAAATCAATCTGTCTGTACGACCTTTTTTATCTGTTTCCATTTCCTTAGAAACCTGTTTGCGTTTAATCAGACTCAGTTTTACTGAAGGTGTCAGTTTTAGGAATTTTTCACGATACAATATATCTCCTATAAACCGCTGTCCTTTTTTTTCATCAACAATTACAAAATAGCTGGTTCCTTTCTCTACTTTTAATACATTAATATCACCGGCAAAAAGCTGAATATTCTGTCCGTCTTTTTGAAAAGTATAACTAAGTTCTTCTCCATTTAATTTTCTATATCTCGAAATATCATACGTCTCGATTTCCTCTTTTAAAGGTTCGAAGGGTATATTTTCAAAGAGAAAGTTTTTTGGCGCTAAAAATTTTAAACCCAAAAAACTCCATAATCCTTTTTTCTTAGACTGCTGCTTATAAAAAAAAGTATCACGGGTAACTTTATATATTTCTTTTTCGTTTGTTTTATCATCCGTCACAATCATTTGATACGTTGGCACTTCGATTTCGGCTGGAATTTCAGAACCTTCAAATTGTGTTTTTAAATAAACAGATCCTGTCTGCTGTTCCGAGATAATGATATTAATTGTGTGTTTTTTTAGAGCAGAATCTGTTCTTACAATCACTTTTCCTTCTCCGCTTCCTGCATAGAAAACAGAACCATCGTTATCTGTAAGTCCCAATGAAAGGTTTAATTCTGGAAATGGCATATTTTGATTTTTTGATAGATTGTACTTGAGTGTTTTTGTGTTTAATTCAACTAAAAATTTATTTTTTCTTCCTCACCTTATAAAGTTTCAAACAGTGCAGATAAAACTTTATATTCTGATTATCAACTTCAGTAGGACTAAATTCGTAGTCTTTCTTAAGTGTGAAAAATTTTATAGTATTGATGTTGTGCGACATTAGTTTTTTAATGTCCCTTCGTGTAAGTTCAAGAGCTGCTGTTCCGTCACAATTTACCTTGAAAGTATTTTTAAGAATATACATTTCTCCGTCTTTAAAATAGAGTTCCAGAGGCTGCTCCTGTTTTACACAGACATTATCTGAAAAAATTTTAAAATATAGGTAAATACTGCCTCTTCTTTTTCCTAACTGAAAAACAGCATATTCATAATCTTCGTTATAAACACGAAGTAAAATGGGTTTCGCACTTGCAAATAATTTTCCTGAAAGCAATAAATCGTTTTGCGTAATAGGACAGCTTAAAGTATCAATCTGATTTACTTTTTGCGCTTTAATTGCGTTTGAAATAGAAAACAAACCGACTAAAAGTAAAATTTTAAGTACGTTCATGAATTTGAATTATTTGGTTTGATCATTCAAAAGATCAATGTTTTGTTTAAAAAGGAAACATATCAAATATGTTTCCTTTTTTATTTACTGTACAATTATTTTTGCTCGTAATCTGTATCCCATTCTGTACCGTCATTTCCTTTTTGACCATCCATTTTAATAAGGAAGTTTTTTGCCGGGAAATATGGTTTCATGTGAATGTCCATATAGATTCTGTCTTTTTGAATTGGATCCTGCTCGAATCTGCGGATTTCGAAATTCTCGATTAATTTATCTGGACCAGTGATTCCGTCAAGGAAAGCAACGATCTGATTCATAATTTCTTTACGCGTTTTTGCTGTAAAGTTTTCGAAAGCACGACGGTTAAGGAAATCCATTAACACCTTAGTCACATAATCAAAAACACGAACTACAGAATAGGTTTGCAATCCTAGATTGTCTCCGCTGAATAATGTTTTAGCAGAGAAAGCCATTACTTTACCGTATTCATTTACCATTGGAACCAATCCTAAGTTTTCAAGATTTGCGATTTCGCTTTTCTTAAGATCAAATTTTACTCCATCCACTTCATTAATTCCACCAAATTTCTTACCTGCAGTAACTTGAGACATTAATGTTTTGTATATTTTTCCTGCCAATGCTGCAGAAGGTGCAACGTGTAAGTCTTCGCTTTCACCAATTTGATCAAATCTGCCGCGTCCCACCAGCCAGTTACAAGTCATGATTACGTTAGAACGGTAAACATCTCCTCCTGTTAAAGAAGCAGCGTCAAACATTTCCATTACATCATCCGGTTCGTCAAGGTGTTCGAAATCTGTAACCAACATAACTTTATTTTCATGCGCAATTTTTGCCCATTTTTCGATCACTTTATTAGATCCTAAATATCCTGGAATTACCAAAATACCGTAGTTGTTTTTAAGATCCAAACGATCGTAATTGTCTACCAATTCTGAGTGAATTGCATCGATAAAACGTGTATTGTCAAGATCTTTTAATTGATCCAGTTCTGCATTTACAATCGTAACATTTTTTACTTTATCTGTTTCTGTATTTTTAAAGAATAAAGCCAATGTTCTGTAGGCTGCTTCAATCTCTCTTGTATCTTCAACAGCTTTAGCAAGGTTTTTTTGAAGCAAAGCTTCAGATTCTTTACACTTGTCTTCACTTTGAGCCACCATATCAGTCAAAGCTTCATTATTGCTTAAAACAGAAGACCAAAGTTCCAAAGTTTTTAAAAGTGTTTCTCTTTCTTTAGCTTTATTTACTTCTCCTAAAAAGATTTTTCTTCTTGCTTTTCTCTCTGGATTAAGGTTTTGAACACCTTCAATCGCCATTTCCAGCAAATCAAAACCGCCGTATTTAGCTAGTTTTTCAACATTTTTTTCAATTGAAATTCCTTTTACTGCTTTAGGTTCTAATACTGCTGTATCCAGATCTCCTTTATATGCTTCTTTACTTGCCATATCTATACTATTTTTAAATTCTTATTTGTTCTCTTTTAACTCGCTGATCAGTGCTCCAAGACTTTCTAATAAAGCTTGTTTAGCTTCTCCGTCTTCTAAAGCTGCTTTTAAAATCTTGTTTGATTTTAACTGGCGGATAATCTTTTGATACTGATCTTTTTCTGTTTCAAGATCAGATAAAAAGCTGCTTTGTGTTGTGATTCCTTTGATACCAAAATCTCCTAAATTCTTAAATTTTAAAGGCTCCACTTTAGTTGCACCGTCAGCAGTTTCAAAATTTACTTTTACTTCTGGTTTAAAATGTTCAAATGCTTTTTCAATACTTGTAATTCCTTCTACCAATTCTGGTTTTACAGGTGCATCAACTGTTAATTTTTGAGCAACAAGTGTTCTGTTTTGAGGGATTGCAGTGATCGCTTCATCTGCATCAATTTTTACTTCATTTCCTCCAATTCCATAGTTTGACAACATAATTTCAAATTTTTAAATTATTAGTTTATTGTTTTTGATTCTGATTTTATACTTATTGATTTTGATAAATCTGACGACATACATCCAAATCTCTGCTTACTTTTTCTAATTCTTCTTTATAGGTTTTTGCCGATTGGTTCAAACTGTCTATTAAGTGCGAATTGTGTGTAAGACTTCTAATTTGTTTTTTATAGTCAATAATATTTTTGTACGCCAGAATAACATTATTGTATAATTTTTTGTTTTCAGTAGTGTCTTTTGGCACTTTCTGATAAATATTGGCAATCATGACATTCGCCAGACGCTGTTGAAAATCGTTATCTACCTTTGGTGAATTGATCGAATCGATAGTCATTCTGATGCTGTCTATTTTAACCGAAAAGTTAGTCTGATAATCGTATTCTCTTTTCATCATTTCATTTTCTGCTTTCAGCATTTTATTTTCTGCCACAGGCATGTAAAAATTGAACGAAACTGCAATCAGCATAACCGAAAAAGTCAGGACAAAGGCAATTAAAAAAGCTATAAAAGCTTTCTGGCGTTCTTGTTTATTTAATACTTCCATAATTTATATTACTATTTTATTTTTTAATCTTTTATAAAGAAACCGTGTCGTTTTGGGCTATGAACGATGTCTTTTTTATCTGTTTCAGCCACAAACAACTCAATGTTTTCTTTCTTCTTACCGATGTAATCCAGTTTGTTCAGTGTCTCGAATAATTTCTCAATTCTAGCCAAAGCATTCATTACAAGTGAGGCTGTTTTATCAATATGAACATGATCGTAACCAGTATTTATAAGAGTGGTAAACATGATTTCGAGATCTCCCTGCGAGATATCACACCACTCGGCAAAATAATTCAGCAGTTCTTCTTTCCCTGCACCGGATTTTGAATCGATAAAATTCTTCATCACTCTGGCAAATGACACCACCGTACTTAACATCAAAGCTGGAGGCTGCTGCAACGAAAACCAACGGAACTGCGTTAAACAATTTCCAAGAAAATATCCCGTATTGTCTGCCAATTGCATAACAGTCTGGGACAAAACTCCTGTCTGCTGTGCACGGTTAATTTTTTGAGAGATCTGAACCGAATAAATCTCAATCTGACCAAACGAACGTGCGATCTGCGCCTGCATGTCAACTAATTTTGGATGACAGGCTACCGTTACTGATGGCGGAATATAATCTTCGTCTAAAACTGTTGTATCTCCAATAAGGACTTTACCAATTGCCAGGTAAAAACCACCATACCCTATTCCTGATCGAAATTCTTCGGCTTTAATTAAATGAAGCTTATACTCAGGCTGTGTGTACGGATATCTTGGCGGTACTTCATCAGGATCTGGTTCGCCAAAAGGAATTCTCTTTTTAGAATTCACCGAGATACAGGCTAACAAAACCAACTGCTCGCCATCTTTAATCTCGTAAGTGTCTTCTGGATACGGAACCTGAAGATCCAATGTATCGGTGTTGCTTTTACTAATTTCGATTCTCGATCCGTTTGGCGTAATGGCGTGGCATTCTTCTACACGTACGCGAAGCAGTTTGTGGTTATCGATTCCTAAAGTGATTTTTGTGGCCTCTTTATTTTGATTTCCAGAATCCAGCAGTCCATAACTTATAGGCGTGGTATGAATACCTATAGCATCGTTTACCAACTCAGAAACGTTATCCTGAATCGATAAAAAATGACTTTTATTTATCTTCATCCCATCAATCCAGTTTACGGGAAAATGACTTAATTTTTCTATCATAATTCTATATTTTTTATTTTGAAATGAGAATGTTTTTGTTTTTCTCTGTTTTAATTTAGGTTAGCTTTTGTTATTATGAAATGATGTTTCATTAATAATAACAGGCTTTTTCGGGTTAAATAGCAACAATTACGCGCACTGAGCCGGATTTTAAGTTTTCCGTTTGAACTATAATTAAATTTAAAAACAGAAACGTTTTACAGCTATCTGTATATTTTATTGCTTAATAACAAAAATCAAATGTGATAAGTTTACATGAATTTTCTTTCCATTTTATCCATCTTGTAACATCTTTATATTCTTCAACATAATCACACGCCGTTTTTGCAACTGATTTGACTTGCATAGAATCTCCTTTAATCCTCAAAGCTGCATAATAATATTTTTTTTCTTCTTTTGAACTGTTCTCAACTTTTGAGGTAAGATGAATAAAGGCTGTTTTAATATATTCTTCCCATGAATTAAACTTATAATTACATTTTTTTTTACTTATTAATCTTTTCTCTCTATTTATGTAAACAATCAAAAAATCATTATCTTTTTCAGGTTTTTCAGCATCGAAACAAAATATTCTATATTCAACATTTGGAATTATTTCTCTTGCTATAACACTTTTTGGAAGTTTAATACTAAAAGGCTCTCCTGCATTGTTAGTTAATTTTATACTTCCATACACTGTTTTGTCGAAATTCAGAATTTCGAGATCACTATCTATTGATATTTGAACTACACCATCACCTCTCAAGTTATCTTCAGTATAAAATTTAATTCCGCCATATTCTGTCATCATTGTACTTAATGTATCTATTGAGAGGCTATCTGCGAATTTTTCCTTAGCATTATGCGAAATCGATCTGTTCGAATAATCTATTTTTTTCACAGTCTTATCATTATTTTTTATTGATTTTCCAGTACAAGAAATTAGCAGAGCTATTATTATTAAAAATTTAAATGTTATTTTCATTACTATCTAAGCTATTAAGTATCATTAGTTTTTCAAACTTTTATTAGTCGAGACTTTTTCTTTTCAATATTTTAAAAGAAGCTGTATATGGACTAATATTAATTAATTATTTAATAACTACTATTAAGCCATTCTCATCTATCCTAAATCTTTCAGTCTTTATGATTTTAAAATCATTCTCCGTTTTTGATTTAGTATTTAAAGTAAAAACATAATCTTTATCTATTTCAAAATCAGTTATTTCAGATATTGTATTCGATTCATCACCTTCTTTTGCAAAACCAATATCTTGCTTTGAGATAACCTTTTTATCATTTTTTAATGTTACTAAAGTGTATCTAAAATCATCAAAATTAAAATCAGCAATTATAAAGACTTTAATATCTCTAATATCTGGCAATCTTAGATAATCTCGCGTTTGTAAATCAGATATATTACAATCTAATTCATTCCAAACATTATTACCATCGATGACAGAATTAGTAATAGGTAGATTTGTAATCTTAGTATTTGAATAACACTCTGCATCATTAGTAATACCTTCTTTATTTAAAGAATCTTTTTATCATTTTATTTCTGAATTCTTATCTAATTCATTAATATAGTTACTTTCATTCCCATTACGTTTACAATTAATCATCAGAGCAACTAAAAGTGTTAATCCTAATATTTTTTTCATACTATATTTATTTTAATAAATTTCCTCAGCCAGCAAAAGCATACCGCTCTTGCTAGCTGGGGTTTTTCTTTTGAATATGTCAAGGAGCTTATAAATTATTTAAATCTTTTTATTGAAATAAGTTTCTTTATATTTCCGAATAAAGATTAACAACAATGAAAACTTATTTCTTTTTTACAATCTTTCCTTCTATAATAAGATAAGTGTTTGATGTAGTAGACGTAGAATTCTTAGTTTTAACTACAATATTATATTGCTCATCTATGGAAAACGATGTTAATTCTTTATCATTATAATTCTCTGGTTCATACCATTCCCCTTCAACGTACAGATTACCTACAATTATATTATTTTTAATAGTCAATAAATAATATCTGTAAGCAAAATCTCCACAATCTTGTGGCACTAAAATAACACTTATATCTCCCTTACTTGGTAATGATAAATACCTCAGCTTATTTTCTCCACAATCGTATTTATCAACTCCTTTGATAGAATTACAATCAAGAAAATTATATTTTACTGTATTTATATTAATCTGCTGATTATATGGCAACTTTAATTTACTAGGTTCAAAGCAGTTTTTTTTCGATTTTTCTGCATGAGTAAGATTTATGTTTTCCCCAAAACTCTTAAAAGAATCTTGAGCATCAGGCATAAGTGTTTTTAAAATATCTTCACTTTTTCCTTCTAATTTAACATTCTCTAATTTATTGTCTTTATCATAATAAAAAATATATGCTTCATCATAAGTGTCTGATAATACTTCATCAACATACATTTTTACACTAAACTTTACTTTAATAGTTGCAGCATATTTTTCAACAACTTCTGGCGTGTAGGTCATGGCACAACCCGAGCCACAGCTTAAAACAAATGATTCATCCTTATAATCTTTTGTTTCTAATTTTGTAGAAACAATTCCCCGCTCTTTTTTGTTTACAGTTTTTGCTACAAAATTTGAATCTTTCCTCGAATCAGTTTTCTTGCAACTAATTATCGTAAGAGACATCATCAGTACAATTAAAGCCTTATTGTTTAGAATTATTTTCATCTTAATTTTACCATTTATAAATTCCCTCAGCTAACAAAAGCATACCGCTCTAGCTAGCCGGGGGCTTTTCTTTTCAATATGTCAAGGAGCATGTCCTATTTATATTATCCTGCTTTTATTTTAGTTTTAAATACATATCCTTTTTTACCCTCTTTCGTTTGCACTAACCACCAATCTCCTGAATTATCTAAAATTTCAATTTTATTTCCTGCAATAATTTTTTGAAGAATTTCAGAAGATGTATTTTTCTCTTTTCTCAAATTTGTAAAACCATCGGGATCACTTATTTTGTTTGAATTAAATTTTTTATGAAGCAAATTTATTATTTCATCAATTTTGGAATTTGAAACAATATAGCTTTCATAACCATCTGTTTTATTTTCTTGAATTTTATTTTCCGATTCTTGTTTAACCTCAGAAGAAATTTCTAAATCTATTTTAGAAACAGCATAATGATTATTTATTAATGTTTTTACAGCATTATAATCTTCTTGCTTTATTGCTTGACTCATTAAATCATTTAGCAGCGTAACATCTATCTTGTATTTAGTAATAAAATACTGTAACCAAGCGCTATTTGTATAATATTTCAAATCAAAAAAAGTTTCATTGTTTATTAAGTATGATAAATTTTTAATATCAAAATCTTCTGGCAAAGGAGTCTCATCAAAATACATTTCAAGCTTTTTTTTGAAATCTTAAATTTTTGAAGGATTCTTATTTAAATCATTAGGAGCAAAATCAATATTAGTACCTTCATTAAATAAATCAGTGAATTTTATTTCATCTTTTATCTTGTTTGTCTGTTTTTGATTATTACAGTTTAAAAAATCTCTAAAACAATTTTGTTTAGTTTTTATTTTTTTAAAATTAGGTTCGATCGGATCTAAAGCATTTAATGATACATATAGTCCGTCCCTTTTTGGAGGAATGACAAACCAGCCGACAACACTTTCTACGATTTCTTGAGTTTTAGGATTATCTGATAAATTGTTTCTTGTAAAAGCTTTTATTATAATAGTATCATTTCTGATATTATCAATTCTAACCTCATACTTTTCTTTGTTTTCAAAATCACTAGTATAAAAAAGCTGAAAAAGAATTTTCTCACAGTCTGATATTTCTCTGGTAGAGGTCAAAACAGTTGTATTTTTTAATTCAATTTTATCTTTTTTACTTTCACAACTCAATATTATGATTGATACAAAAACAAAAAATATTATTCTTATTTTTTTCATTATAACTTACTTATTAACTTCTTTTAATTCCCGCAGCTAACAAAAACATCACGTTTTTGCTAGCTGGGGCTTTTCTTTTCAATATGTCAAGGAGCTTAAATTATTAATTGACTTACAATTTATTCTTCACATTTTTTTAGAACTATTGGATTTTTTCCATCATTTTCTTTAAGCATTACAAAATCCTCTACAAAATCCCTCTTCTTTGTTTTATCATTATATAATCCATTCCAATAAAACAGAATATTATTATCCTTTAAAACAAACCTACCTATATTTTGTGTTTTAGATATTTCACTGTCAACTGTATTCTTTTTATCCTCGTAATATTTTTGTTGAGATTCAGTTCCTTTGAATCTCACATAATATTCATTTAGTTTGTTCTCGATACCTACCAATTCCACATTAATAAAAATTGCATTATCAGAATATAATGACATATAACCCTCCGTTCCTGAAATATCAAATGTTGTTAAAGAATTTTCACAATTCAACCTCCAAATACCAGAAAGGTCAATTTTACTAGTAATTTGAGTTTCTTTAGATATACTTTTTCTTTCATTTAACTTATAAGTATTAAATGATTTGCTATTTAATAGTACTTCAATAGATATTTGACTATTATCTGTAGATATTTTAAAATCCTTTTTTTTAACTCCCGTTTTTTCTACGTTAGGTTGGCTGACACTAAAATTTCCTAAATAATATAAATTCTTATTTTCAAATAAATAGGCAAATATTGTAGAACTATAGTAATCATCTCCCTCTAATAAAAAGATTTCTTTAGCACTACATTTATAATAATAAAGGTTTAAATCTGCACTTTCTAGAGTTAAATTTGAAAGATATTTTTCTCCATTAATCACGAAATCATTTGTAGAATTTTTACCAGATACAACTTCAACTATTTCATTTTGAAACTCATAAATAAAGCCATTCAGATGATTTTTATTAATACATTTTTGATTAACAAAACATGAAGCATTACTATTGCTAATTTTCGCATCACTTTTTAAATCGTTCGCGACAAACTCTTCTTTATTGTTTCCTTTACAACAAAAAAGAGTATATAATAAACAGACAAAAAATATTTTTTTCCTATTAAACCCTTCAATTAATTCCATTCTATTTTTTTTTAAACCTACTTTATTCCCTCAGCCAGCAAAAGCATACCGCTCTTGCTAGCTGGGGCTTTTCTTTTCAATATGTCAAGGAACCTCAGTATTTCTTAATATTTTATTTAATTTTCAGATCTGCGAAAGCACCTATCTATTCATCACTTCCAAGATTATCAATGATTTCTTTTAAATTTTCTATTCCAAAATATTTATTCTTAACAATTATATCTACTACTTCAGGGTGGGAAACTGACAAATCTTCAATTGCTGTTGACTCATTATTCCATAAGACAGCATTTTTATATTTAAATTTATTTTTTGCTGGATTTTCTATAGATGCAATCAATGCAATTATATTTGCCTTCTGAACATCATTAAATCTTTTCGATGGGTCTTTTTCAAATACATTATTTAGATCACCATCATATAAAATTGATGCGTAATCCGATAAAGCATAAATAAATCTATTGTCTTTTTCAGTTGTAATTTCTTTTAAATAATCTAGCAAACCATATCGAATAGAAAGCGAATTATCACAATTTTTAGAAAAAAATAAATCACCTATCTTTTCAACTTGAATTGGATTCTCATTTTTGTATTTTGCATACAGTTCTTCTAAAGCTATTTGATTGATTTGTTTTTCTTTATCAAAACCAAATTTGACAACTAAATCAATTAAGAATTTTTTATCATTAGCAAGAAGCCAAATCAAATCGACTTTACTATTATTAAATAAAAACTTATTTCTAGATAAAAGAGTTTTTAAATTTCGTTCTCTAGTTCTAGATAAATTTTCTAGCGAACTCCACTTATATATTTTAATATTATTATTGATTAAAGGGAGTTTTTCTTCTAATATTTTCATTTCTGGATAAACTTTTTCATAATCTAAAATTTCTGGAATTGAAAATAACTCAGTTATGAAATTGCCTTCCTTACTAATGTAGAATGAAACATCTTGCTGCTCCTCTGAACTATTTTTCAAGAATTTTATTTCTCTATCACATGGATTAGTAAAATCTAAGTAAACATTTTTTTTTGTAGAACTATAATCTAAGCTTCTTTGAAAAACTTTGTTAACCAACTCATTAAACACTTTATTATCAGGAAGTTTATATCCATTCTCTATTAGATATTCTTTCAATATTTGATTTGATGAATTCAAATCATTTTCTGAGAAGTTATAATTAGGATAATCTGTTTCATTCTTTTCGGCAGCATAACCTGCTTTAATTTGCTTTTCTAATAATAATTTTAAATCGTGGTTTTCAATATTATTTCCCTTCTTTTTCGAATCACAAGAGTTAAAAAAAATGATAATAACAATTGGAATAAGATTTATTATTTTTTTCATAATTTCTATTTATAAATTACCTCAGCTAACAAAAACATTACGTTTTTGCTAGCTGGGCTTTTCTTTTCAATATGTCAAGGAGCTTTTCTATATTATGAATTATGTAAATAAAAAAAATTACTTTCTACATTTTTCCAATATGGTTTCTGAATTATAGTCTTCAAAAGAAATCGTTCCAAAATTCTTATTAGTATAAGTATAAATTTTCTCTTTCTCGTCACCATCGCTACGTTCATTTTCTATTCTAGAATATTTATGAAGAATAATTCCATTTGTTTCTTTCTGATATTTAAATGTTGTATACTCTTGCACCATTCCATTTCCCAAACCATTAACTTGCTCAATTGTAAAAAAACTATCTTTTACTTTTACATCGCTAAAGCCGGCTGCAACATTATCTGCATAATACTTTGAAACAATATTTTTATTCTTAAAGATTTTTCCAGAAATAAGTACAGATACAATAAATTCTTTGTAATCATTTGGGCCAATATTTTCAGGAAAATCTGTTGAATATACTGTAATTTTATCTTGATCATTATCTTGATTCAGATCGCACTCCCTCTCAAAAACACTTTTAAATCCTTGTTTCTCTATATTTTTTTTGAATTCAGCAAAACCTGAATTTACCTGCAAATCACTATTTTCTAAAAGTAAAACCTTATCAATGTAACTTTTTAAATCTGCAGCTGATAACAAATCATGTGACTGGGAATTTTCAAAATTTAAGATATTCTGCCTTGAATCATCACTAAATGTTAAAACATATTCATTTTCTTTTTTAATTGCTTCAAAAGAGCCTTTTTTCCATTCCTTTACTAATTTCTCAAGAGGAATTTTATTCAGATCACTGCTTTTAATATCGAAATTACCAGAATACGAAAAATGGCTTGTATCAAATTTATAGGAAATTAAATTTGGATATTCTTCTGTATAGCCAGGTAGCAATAAAATTCCTTCAGAATCATTTTTATTAAATAATAATCTGATTCCATCATAGTTTTCAGGGAGATATTGGAAATTAAACAATACTTGTCTCCAATTAGAAACGATTTTATTATCAACAATAAATTGTAATAAAGTAACATCCTCAATAAATCTAAATTGAAGTAAATAATTTTTATAGCCAATATTCAATTCACTTACATCACCATTACTTTTATAGTTCTTTGTAAAAACTACTTCTCTATATGCACCTTGATTATTGGCCTCGGTTTTTGTGCTTTCGGTTGAATTGTCAACATGTTTACAGTTTAATATTCCAAATGCTAATACAAATAATAAGACTAATTTAAATTTTTCCATTAACTTCAATAATTTTTCCACTTTCTGCTACTTTTTTTTGTAAATCTTTTTCTGCTCTTGATTGTTCTGATGCACCTTTAAAATGTACATAATATCCAGGATTACACCTGTAGTTTAATCTTCTACCCACAGCATATAAAGTTGTGAATATTTCGAAGTGTAAGTGAGGTGCGCATGTTCCTGATACTACACCCGAAACTCCACTTTTTGCAATGACTTTTCCAGCATCAACCGACATTCCTTTAGTAACTAATACTTCTCTTAAGTGAGCATAAAATAAATATATGTCCTGAGTTTTGTCGAAATGCTGACCTTGTATTATTTCTCCTTCATTCGAATATAGAATTTTATAATCTCTTCTATGATTAAAGAAAGCCTCTTTATCTGTTATTTTAATAGTAAGAGTTTTACCATATCCTGAATGATTTTTAGATTCATATACAACACCTTTCACACAAGAATAGACATTACTTCCTAGCTCAGCAAATAAATCTAAACCTTGATGCTCATGACCACTTCTAGTAGTACCAAATAATCCCCAGTGCTCTCCTAATCTTCCTCCACCACCACTTTGCATATATAGCGTTGATATTGGGTTATCCACTGGTTCATGCCAATTACCTGCAATTGCAGCTTCTTCTTTCCATTTGCATTCATTTATTTTAAACACTTTAGAAGTCACGTCTGTAAAAGCATTTTGTTTTTTTTCATGACTACCATCAATATCATTACCTACTCTTTTTGAAATCGATTTTGTATTTGAGTTGCCGTTTGTAATAGTATTGATATCTTTCCATTTAAAAAATGCCATTGAAGATAGTACTGCAATCGCAATATCAGTAGAAACTAAATCAGAATTATTCAGAATATTTGCTCCCTCCTTAATTGTATACTTATTTGCATAATTATATGCTTTTCTACCAGTTAGCTGAACCAGGCCCTTACCTCTAAAATTCCATCCATCATTTGGACTTGTATTCCCTAATTCTTTACCCTTAGAAAAATTTGAAGAGTATGCCCAATTCGCAATTTTTTTCTGATTTTCTAAAGTTACATCAACTGCTCGTGGATCCCTCCTATCCTCAATTGCTCTACCCCAAAGTTCTGCATTTCTCCTTCCTTCTACTGAATCAAAAGCACTAAATTTCCTTGGTAGTTTTTCATAATACCAATTAAAATTTTCACCATCTTTGACTTTTAATTTAAGTCCCGATTCTACAACAGCTTGTGCAAAAAAATGTGCCTTATTCCAACAAGTGTTCATTCCTATATCTTTCATATATTTGGAATAAGAATCAGCAGCTTTTTTCAAAGTTTCCTCATCAGCTTGAGTAAATATTCTCTTCAGTTCTTCAGAAGTGACAGGTTTATTACAATTCGGGCAAGTACCTTTTTCATCCTTATTACCATCATCTTTACTAGGTTCAAAAAGCTTCATTACAGCATTTACTATACTGAAAGAATCTTGTTTAAACACTTTTGAGTCAACGTCAACTGTTACACTTTGCTTAGTTATGTTCGTCTGTAAAACCTGAACATCTGCATACAACTCTTGCTGACTTCCTTCAAAAGTATCGTCACCCAAACTTTTAGGTATAGTGTCTAGTGGTATAAGTACTCCATAAATATTACTCTTTATAGTAAATTTTTCATCAAATAATAAATCACTGAATGTTTCATCTCCATCATCTTCATACAATTTAAGACGAATTTCTCTTCCTATTAATCCAACGGAATCAATCCAAACTTTTATTTGTTTTTCTTTAAAAGTCCCAACAATAGGGCGTCCTGCTGCATCTGTAATATGTACTCTTGTAATTTTTTTAGCTTTTTCAGTTCCAGTTGTAACTGGTGCATTTGCTTTTGGCTGCTGCACAGGCGGTTTAGTTTGTGCCGGCTGCTGTAATGGTATTTTCTTTTTAACAGGCGCTACAGGTGTTTCCAGGTCATTTACATCAACATTTTTGCTAGCCAATTTTTCGTTATCAAAATCAGTAGTTACATAATATTCGTGTATTTTTCCCTCGTCTTTACTCTTATTGGCAATTTTTGCAAAACTTGGTCGTAATACAAAATCGACATCTGCTTTTCCGTCTTTAACTATTCCAGAAAGCGTTTGCAATATATTTTTTTCATTCGCTTTATTATGCCCTGCTCCAGCGGCATCATCCTCCCAAAGGGTTACAGCTACTTTGCGTTTTTCCATATGCAGACAATGTACTCTTGCTTTAAGAGTCTGTCCGTAAGAAAGCGGTGCTGTTGGCTTTTTTCCTGCTTTATCCAGCAATTCTATACTTTCAATTTTGGGAGTCTCGGCAGGATGTGTTTTTATATTGAGGCGTGCCACATCTTCTCCTCTTCTTGCCAGAATACGGATTCCTTTTCTCTCTAAACTTTTTTGAAGAAAGGTATACGAAACTCGTTTTCCTGTTTTATCATTCTCTTTTGTTTTACGCCATCTTCCATTTTCTAGAATGTAAATTTCCCATTTTACAGGCTGTTCAAAACTATTGTTTGAAGCTGTGTTTTGAAAAGGCAGAATACTTGGTAAAAAAGTATTTACTGAATAAAATTCTTCTTTACCTACAACAGGATCCGTATTTCCAATTATTTTAAAATCTGACATACTGCTTTATTTTATTTACAAATAGAATCACTCTCTTCTAAACTCTCCTTAAATTTTGATGTATTTACCAAAGGATTAATTTGATTGTTTACCTGCGGTTTTTCTTTTTTTGCATTCTGTTTTCCAGGCTCGGCCTTTTGTCCGTGTTTGTCTACCGTGATACAGTCCGGTCCTCCAATGGGACAAGTTCCTTTACTGTCTTCTAATAATATTTTTCCTTTATTAGACAGCGTCACTTTTTCATAAAAACTGCTCCATTTATTAATTACAGCCTGACAAGGGAGATAATCACCGCTTCCGTTTGGCTGCATTTTGCATTTACCAAAAGTATTTTTCTCTAGTGTCTGCCCAATTTCTTTATCGGTTGCAATCAGTTTCTTTTCGGCATCTTTATCGTTGGCATAATGTTTTTCCTGCGATTTTACCTTCAAAGTATCTGTTTTGGGTTCTACACTGAATTTACATTTCAATGTCGCTCCTTGTACTACTACATGTTTCTCACTCATGGCTTTACTTTTTTGAATATCAACTATTCTTTTAACCTTCTTAGCACTATAATCTTAAATTCCTCTTTTAATTATCTTGATTTTCCTCTTTCTTTACAAGTTCAATTTCAATAGTTGCTTTTATAGGTTCATCGTATTCAATATTACATTGTGCATTTAGTTTTTCAATATTATAAGAATCAGGATTTAGAAAGTAAACTGAACTAAAATTTCCTTTCCAAGGCGCATAACCGTATATAACATCGTAACCTGTGTCTACATAATCTCCTTTTTGCTCGATTCTTATTAAATCGTTATCGTCTAGAACAGCATCTATTTTCTGCTTTACTTTAAAAACCGATTCTTCATCTTTTTCCAACGGAAAGGATACTTCGGTCTCAAATGAATATACTCCTGTATATCCTACATGAATGCCATTAAAAAAAGTCCTCAAAAAATAATCTGAACGCAGCGATTCTAATAAGGTATCTGAGTTTTCTAAAGCATATTCTGTTTGTTCCATATAAGTTTCTGCTACTTCTCCTTCATAATAGTCTAAAACTTCCCTCTTTATTTTTGGCCAGCGGCTTTCAATTTCATCGTAATTATAAATATCAACCCATTTACCAAATTCGTCAACCACAATCTTTAAAGGATACAGCACTTCTGCGGTCTTTGCTTCAAGTTCCTGTATTACAGAATCTGGTGGTGAACCATTGACATAAATTTCTTTTTCTCTATTTATTTCAAAGAGATGGTATTTGTTTTTATCCGTCGCGAGCCATTTTACGCCAATAGTCATCTCGATCACGTCAACTGCACTGCCTGCCACAGTAGTATATTTTGCTTTATAAGTCTTGGTGCTTTTTTCTGATAAAAAAGGTATTTTGTAATCATTTCCAAAAATTACTTTTTTGGGCTTTTTTAGTATTTCCTCTTTTACTTTAGCCTTTGTTTCTTCAGAAGCCAGAATGACAAATTTCAAATAACTTTTAAAATCCGCTTCAATCAAATCGGGAAGCGGGCAATATATATTATGATATCTTCTGAGCTCTTGCGAATCGATTCCAAGTTCATCTGCTACACTTTGCAGCGTATCTCCTTTTCTTACTTTGTAAGTAAGATGTTTATCATAAACTGATTCTTCGTCTGAGTTTTCTAAATAATACATTTGCTTTAAACTACTTTTTATTTCTAATTAGTCAATTCAGCTTCCTTTTCTTTTTCTTTCTGTTTGGGTTTAGGTTCAAACATGAAACCATCATCTCCTTCCTGTTTTTTAGGCATCCTGATTTCTTCTTTTTTCTGTCTTTTACAGATAATAACCGAATTTTCTGTAATACCATTCATTCCTAAAGTATATTTTGCATCTACATATTTTGCTGTTTGATACCATTTTGGCTGCAGGAAGAATACCCAATTGCAATTTTTTCCATCTTGTTTTAATTCAATTTTACTTTCTGCATTATGTTCATTGTATCCAGAGACAGTATGATAAAACAAAGCGCCAAAATCAATTCTTACCGGACCTTTTGATCTTATTGAAGTATATTTTGTATCACTTTCTTTTTTCTGAATTAATAAGGTTATCAACAGTAAATCCTTCATTTGAACGTTTTCAATATCTGGGAAAGGATCTTTTCTCTCTGGAATTTTCCACGTAACATATTCTTTTGGCGGAATCTGCATCATATAGTTAAACACAATATAAACGCCTGTCGGCACTATAAACACCAAAAAATGAGAACACATTAAAAAGGTCAGGGTAATGCCGTTTAAAGCGGTGTAAATAATTATAAACAATACGCTGGAGTACAGTACTATGAGCAGCGAAAACAACAGTTCTATGCCCACATCGCCGCTTTTATTAAACTCGTTAAAATACCATCTGTACAAGTAAACATTCAGGATACCGAATAACAATGATGCAATTTGATAAAAAAGAAATTCGTCTGATAATTCAGTAAATAGTTTGTTGTAGCCCAAAAAACCTACCAGCGCATATACTAAGACAAAAGAGGAAACATAGATATAAAATTTCCTTTTGTATTGCTGCGCAAATTCTTTTACTTTATCTCTGAATAACATGGTAAGTATAAGGCTTACCCCTACAATTATTACTAAAAATACTATAAGCCTGATATCAATAAGGTCTAATAAATGCTTCTTAATCATTACTATATTCGTGTTGTGTACCCTAATACAGGTTCTTTACTAAAATTAAACTGCTCCGTTTCTTCATTAATCAATAAAACTGTTTTTACTTCTACTTCCATCGGAAAGAAATGTTCGCAAAAACAATCTATAAATATTTTTATATCGCTATCTTTAAGATAGTGCTGATAAGGTTTATTGACTATGGGACCAATTTCTATTGTTAAATTCATAGAATAATCCATATAATCTTTTCCAGTAATAAAATCAACCCCCAGCCTGTTTTCTCCTAACTTAATCTGTTCTCCCTCTTCACTGTATTCTTTTGAAGTGGTTGTTGTATAACTAACTTTTTCTTCAATAATACTAGACAAACAACTGCAGGCTAAATCGATGTCTCCAACTATTTTGTATGCATACGGCAGTAATTGAATGAATTTTGAAACTAGAATTTCTGGGTAAATGTGTGACAATCCCCAAAAATCATAGAAAAAATCCAGCGGTTTGCTTCCGTTCAGCTTATACAAAAAATTTCTTTCAACACTTTCTATTTTAGTCCGATAATGAAAAACTTCGTTTTCAAAAGGAGTAAAAAAAACACGGGCGTCAGCTTCCTGCTTTTTCTGGTGTTTGTGCTCCCTGATCATCTGTTTAACAGATTTATCAGCATTGTTTTCCGTCAAACTATGAACAAAACCTTCAGGAAGAGCATCATACATACTATCACGAGATAATCGTATGTTTAGATATTCCTGCTTATCATAATTATCATCCTGAATTCCAGCTCCCAAAATATCACTCCTGTAGGCTCTTGAAAACTGTCCGTGATTAGAAATCGTAATTTCGTCCTGCAGCACCGCTTTATTTTCAAGAAGCTCATTAGCAACAACTTCAGCCCTAATGTCATACGAAATGTTTTCAATTTCGTATACCAGATCCTCAAGACATTTTTTACTTTTTCTTTCCATCTTCGTTAATTCGTCCTGCGCCTATATATCGTAACTGAAAATATTCATCATTGAAATTATAGATGGCCAGACCTTTGTCTGTACAAGCTAAAATTCGGTCATTATGGAGGTACAACCCAACATCGGATATTGGGTGGTCTTTATCATACCTAAAGAAAACCAGATCCCCTTCTGCAAGGAAACTTCTTCCGGTAAAAATCTGAATCGATTTGGATTTCCACATTCCAGCGGGATCTTTTGGAAGGGTAACTTTATAAACATCACTATACAATGACTGTAAAAAATAAGAACAGTCTATTCCTTTCTTAGAAAAAGTCTTCTCCTTGTATGGCGTATTAAGCCAAGGATCAATATAGGAGTACAATTTGTAATTGGTAATTTTATTAGGCATTACAGCAAGAATAATAGAATATTTTTCTTTGAGTGCCAGTACAGCATCACTTAAATTCTCTGAATTATCATTGATTACAGTTTTATTCTTTAAACCATTTTCGTTCATTCCAGACTCCTTTTTCAATTGCTCAAGAGAATAATCATATTTGAACGGAATTTGCGAAATATATTTTTGAGCAGGACACTCTGTAAATAAATGCATCATAAGAATCATCATAACAATCTGCCTCATAAAAAATATTATTTAGTATTCTTTTTTTTTTAATAATTAAAAATTATTTCACTGTCCAAATGGATTTTTTCAAAATTTCAGTTACAATAAAAAACCAGCTTTTGAGTTTATTTCACTTTTTTGCTTTGAGAAAATTCTTCTTTTTTGAGCTAACTTGTTTATTATGAATTCCTTTACTTTTTTAAACGTGATGGATACAAACCTAAAGAAATATTTTGTAAGAATACAAATAAAATTTGTAAAATTTATAGTAATAATTATAACATTTTTAAATTATTTAAAACTACATTTGCTTTCTTTTTTTGTTAAAATTATCTTACATCGTAAATTGTTTAAAATTTAAAAATGAATCAAAAAAATTTTGATATTAGAGTGGTGTTTTTTTTCACGATTCTCTTATTAGCTGGAATCATTGCATTTATCGTTCAGTTTTTTAATCATGTTGATTGTGATGATGCTAAATTTTATATTTTCGCGGATCATTCGCAGTCTGAAGAATCGATCGAGTTTTATGATAAGACTCCTAATGCAAAATCATGGATTTGGGACTTTGGAGACGGATCAGAAAAAGATGTCAGAAAGCATACTTTTCATATCTATAAAAATCCAGGAAAATACTACGTTACTTTAACCCTAAACGGCAATTGCACCCATACAAAAGAAATCACCATAAAGGATAAATTTGCTGCTGATAAAATAGGAACACCCCGAATTATTGTACCCAGAACAATTACCGTTGGGCAGCCTGCTTATTTTAAATCGATCTCAGAAGATGCCAAAACCTGGGAATGGGCATTTGGAGAAAATAAAGGTATTGATGAAACGTCCTCTAATCCTGTTTACAATTTTATTACTCCAGGAGAAAAAACCATTACCCTTGTTATCAACGGAGATTTCAGCCGTGTGGCAAAAAAGGTTATTTATGTACATCCGAGAGTTATAAAAAAGACAAATCCGCTGGACGTAAGCTCCTATGAATTTGAGAAAAAAGCTGAAGCATTTGCCCTGCCCCGCGGCCCTGTTAAAAAAGATCCGCTGGAAGAAATGCTCCAATACGTTCCTGTTGCGCCGAAAACTAAAACTGTAAAAGACAGCACCGCAGCAATTAAAAAAGCACCCAAAATGTCTGAAGATCAATTTGAAATATTGTTTAAAAAAGTCGCAGAAGGCAGCAAAGTAAAAGATGATTTTGCAGAATTTATGTGCGATGATCTTGATATTCCGGTTGTAAAAAATGATAAAGATCTGGTAACTTTTGCGCAGTTGTGCGCTGCTGTAAAAGGAAAGAAAATAAAAATTGAATCAATTCGCTTAAATAAAGACAAACAAACAAACTGCATTAAGGGGTTAAATATCAGCTATAAAGTAAAAAAATACCTGATATGGTCTAAAGATTAATTTGATTATGGAAGAAGAAAAAAACGTGTTCAGTGCAGAACTACTAAGCGCATTTGAAATTGCTAAGAAAATTGCTAAAAACAATTTAAATAAATATTACTCGGCATCGCATTTGTTAAAAGCTGTTTTAAACAGGGATTTATCTCTTTTAAAACGTCTTGAAGCTATGGGCAAAGATGTTTATTATCTTGATGAATGGGCAGAAGTACGAATTGAGGAAGAACCCAAAACCACCAATGTTCTTGACGCTGAACCAAGCGATATTATTGATGAAATTATAAAAGAAGCTGAATCGGTACGAATTGCATTAAACGAAGATGAAATTAGTCTGTATGCCATTATAATTGCTATTAGTTCTCCGGGAGTAGGTTTTACTTTTGATCAAATGAAATCTTACCCTATTTCTAGAAATGAATTGCTAGAAGATCATATTGTGATCCCGCAGAATGAGGGTAATTCAAAACAAGAGGTTAAAAAAGGCTTTCTTAGTAAATATACTATTCATAAAAATGTTGAAAAGAATAAAAACCGAATCCCCGCAATTGGTCGTGAAGCTGAACTGAATGCCATAAAGGAAATTCTTTGCCGTTTCTCTAAACCTAACGTGTTACTTATTGGCGACCGTGGTGTTGGTAAATCGATATTAATAGACACTTTGGTGCAGAATGTCATAAGCAATCAAGTTCCAGATACTTTAAGTAAAGTACAGCTTTTTGAACTTGATTTATCTTCTCTTATTGCAGGCGCTTCGTATAAGGGAGAAATTGAGGATCGATTAAAAAATTGCATTCAAGAACTTAGACACTATCCAAAAGCTATTTTAATTATTGAAGAAATCCATACTTTACTAGACAAAAATGGAGGTGACTCTGGCGTATCTAATGTCTTAAAAGGGGAATTAGCAAAGGGATTAACTATTATTGCAACTTCAACTATTGACGAATTTTCTAAGAGAATCGAAAAAGAGCAAGGTCTTTCGGGAATGTTTGAAATTGTTAAACTGGAAGAATCTGATGATGAGACTTTGTTTCGCATGATTCGCGAATCTATTAAAACGTATCAGGAACATCACAAAATACAGATTGATGACGAAACTATTTCTGAATCGATCCGATTGTCCAGAAGGTACTTAAAAGAAAAAAGCCTTCCGGAATCGGCAATTAATCTGATCGATCATACCATGTCGGTTTTAAAAACTTCTGGAGAAACTTTTCTTAACGAAAAACAATCCATTATCAATAGATTAAATCTTTTAAAGGAGAACAGCAGTAATTTATCTGAAGATCAATTGATCCAAGAATACAATTGGTTCCTGATTGATTTAATAAACAAGACAACCTTTTTAATGGATGTTGATGAACAAAATGAAAAGAGAACTTTTGAAACATCAGAATCAATTATAAATTATATAGAAGGCCTGATTATTACGCTTGAAGAGAAAGCGCTTGATAAACGTTCGCATATTGAAGCTTTTGATTTGTCTCTAATCATTGCTAAAAAAACGGGAATTCCTGCAGGAAAGCTTAAAGAAGAAGAAAAACAGAAACTAAACAATATTGAGGAAGTCTTAACCCGAAGAGTAATTGGACAGGATCACTGTATTGCAACTGTTGCAGGATCTATTTTAGAGTCACGATCGGGATTAAGTAAGGCCGGACAGCCGATTGCATCATTCTTTTTTCTGGGGCCAACAGGAACTGGAAAAACAGAATTAGCCAAAAGTCTGGCTGAATTTCTGTTTCAGGATGAAAATGCCATAATTCGATTTGATATGTCTGAATTTAAAGAAGAACATTCAGCAGCACTCCTTTATGGCGCACCTCCGGGTTATGTAGGATATGAAGAAGGCGGTTTATTGGTAAACAAAATCAGGCAAAAACCATACTCTATTGTTTTATTTGATGAAATTGAAAAAGCACATCCATCTGTTTTTGATGTTTTTCTGCAAATCATGGACGAAGGAAAACTACACGATCGTTTAGGAAAAGAAGGTGATTTCTCAAATGCGATTATCCTTTTTACTTCAAATATTGGTGCCGACCATATTGTAAATACGTTTAACAGTGGTGAAATTCCATCTTCTAATTCTTTGATGGAAATTATGGGCAACTATTTCCGACCTGAATTTTTAGGACGTTTAACTGAAATTGTTCCTTTTGCACCAATCAGCAAAGACAACGCATTGAAGATATTCGAAATCCACCTTAAAAAGGAATTTATGGACTTATTGAAAAACATCAATATTAAAGTTGAAATTCCGATGGAAGCTAAACTGCATCTTGCTGAAAATGGTTATAATGCCAAATACGGTGCAAGACCTATAAAAAGCATTATCAGAAGTCATTTAAGAAGACCTTTGGCCAAGAAAATAATCGCAGGAGAATTTAAAGATGGAGATCAAATTAAAGTTAGGATCGAAAATGATGAAATAAAATGGACTAAGGAAGAAATTGTTCCTATCGAAAACTAAATTTCATTTTTCTGAACACATAAAAAAAACGCTAAGAAATTTTAATCTTAGCGTTTTTATTTTTTATTCTAGAACCAAACCTATTTGACCGTCGTCATCTAATTCTGTTTCAACAGGATCATCTTCTGAAATCTCAGGTTTTTCAGGAATTTCTTCTACTGGTTCATCGTACGGAAGCGGTTCTAATAAATTAACCTGTTTTAATTTATCTGTGGTCAATTGATTCCCTAATGCTTTAAAACCTTTTACAGCTATAAAATCTTCTACGTCAACATGAAGATCGTCTTTTTGGACGCCTTTTACCTTGGCAAAAACCAATTGCGCAACCGGACGATAATCTGTAGATACTATTTCTAATTGCGAATTTGGGTGATCGGTAATAAAACTTTCTTCTTTACCTTCGTTCTCTACAAGGAAACGCTTCAGGAAATAACGTTCTTTTTCTCCATCATAATAAATCGCAGAAATTGGTTTTTTCGGTTTCCATTTTTCCAACACAATCATATCTTCCTCAAAATGAGTTGATAACTCTGGAATAATTACTTTTAATTTTCCTGATTGACTGATAACCAAAATTTTATCGCTTGGTTTAAATTCGCCTAACAACTCTCCTCTTGCATCGACATTCAAACGTTTTACAGTATCATCAAACCAAACTTTTCTTGGCAGTAAGGTCGAAATTCCTTTTTCTTTTAATTCGATTTTCTTGATCGGATATTTCGTAACCAAATTTCCTTTAGAAGCACGGCCTTTAATTGCCAAGGCAGCAAAATCTATATCGAATTTTAGTTTTTTAATCGTTCCAACTTGTCGCAGTAAGATCGTAACAACCTCTGCTTCACCATTCGGATTATGTGAAAAATAAACGACCTGTGAACCTTTGGTTCCATTTGTCAAATCATATGCTTTATCTCTGGTTACTCCAGAAACGTTAAAACGTTTGATATAAGAAGGACCTGATTTTCCGTCACGATAAATCATGTTGTAAATCGTACGCTTATCACTCTTGTCAAATACTGCCACATGGATAATATCTTTTCCAACAAACGTCTTAGCATCAACTTTTGTAATCATCATGGTACCATCACGTAAAAACACAATTACGTCATCGATATCAGAACAATCAGCTACATATTCGTCTTTCTTTAAGCTGGTTCCTACGAAACCTTCTTCGCGGTTTACAAATAATTTGGTATTACGTAAAACTACTTTTGTCGCCTCAACATTATCAAAAACACGAAGCTCTGTCAAACGCTGGCGTCCTTTTCCGTATTTCTCTTTTAATTTTGTAAAATAGGCAATCGCAAAATCGGTAAGATTTTCCAAATTGTATTCTACTTCTTTCATTTCTTCTTCTAACCTAGAAATCAATTCATCGGCTTTATCAGAATCAAATCGAGTGATACGAATCATCGGAATCTGAGTCAGCCTTTGTAAATCATCATCTGTTATTTCTCGAACAAATGATTTTTTGAAAGGCTCAAATCTTTCATACAAATATTTGTAAAGCGATTCTCTATCTCCATACAATTTGAAATCAATGTACATTTCTTCGCGAATGAAGATTTTTTCTAAAGTCGAAAAATGCCATTTATTTTTCAGTTCTTCTAACTGAATTTCTAGTTCCTGACGCAGTAAATCAACGGTTCTTTCTGTCGAAATTTTCAACATCTCAGAAACCCCGATAAATAACGGTTTATTATCTTCAATAACACAGCCTAAAGGCGCAACAGAAGTTTCACAGGCTGTAAAAGCAAATAATGCATCGATTGTTTTATCTGGAGAAACACCTGGGAAAAGATGAATTAAAATCTCAACATCAGCTGCCGTATTGTCCTCGATTTTCTTGATTTTGATTTTACCTTTTTCATTGGCTTTCAAAATACTGTCAATTAAACTTGATGTATTGGTAGAGAACGGAATCTGTGTAATCACCAACGTATTTTTGTCTAATTGCGAAATCTTAGCACGCACGCGCACACGCCCGCCTCGCAAACCGTCGTTATAATTAGAAACGTCTGCAATACCCGCAGTCATAAAGTCTGGATACAGCGTAAACGGTTTTCCTTTTAATATCTTGATCGAAGCATCGATTAATTCATTAAAGTTATGAGGTAAAACTTTTGTTGAAAGTCCAACTGCAATACCTTCTGCTCCTTGTGCTAAAAGCAACGGAAACTTTACAGGCAGATTATTTGGTTCTGCACGACGACCATCATACGAAACACCCCAATCGGTAATTTTTGGAGAATACAAAACCTCCAAAGCAAATTTAGATAAACGAGCCTCGATATAACGCGAAGCTGCCGCTCCGTCTCCTGTTAAGATATTTCCCCAGTTTCCCTGACAATCAATCAATAAATCTTTTTGACCAATCTGCACCATAGCGTCACCAATACTCGCATCTCCGTGTGGATGATACTGCATGGTGTGTCCTACAACATTGGCAACTTTATTATAACGACCGTCATCCAATTCTTTAAGAGAGTGCATAATACGACGCTGAACAGGTTTAAAACCATCCTCGATTGCTGGTACAGCACGTTCTAGAATTACATACGAAGCATAATCCAAGAACCAGTCTTTGTACATTCCGGTTACTTTGGTAATCACGTCTTCGCCTTCTTCTTCCTGATTTTCGTAAAAATGCTGTCCTTCAAAATTCTTAGCATCTACATCGATAATTTCATCAGAATCCTCTTGATTTTCATCTTTCGGATTCTCATCGTAATTATTTTCGTCGTCGTTTGGAATTATGTTGTCGTCTTCTTCGTCTTTCATTTTTATATGCTGAATTATTTCAGTAAACTATTTTTTTTATTCATAATCTTCGTCAAAATAAACTATTCCTGCCTTTTTAAAAAGGTCATTCATTTGACTATAGCAAAAACCATCGTATCCTTCCAGATTTTTAGATTCTCTAAAACCTTTACAGGACAAACAAACTTCCTTATAACCTATTATTCTATTTTTTGAATCTCTGAAAAGAATTATATGTCTGGGGAAATAACAATCTGCATTATTCTCTACAACTTTACAGCTATCTTGAGACATTAATTCAATCAATTCTTCTTTCAATAGTGAATTTAGTTGTACTCTATCTTTAATCCTCGTACTGTCAAAATTCAATTTGTAATCAACAACAAGGTCTTTAGTGTATCTACTATCCTGGTCTCCTGCCTTTTCTTTATCCCAATTCATCCTATTTTCATAAGATAAAATCTCAACTTTGGACGATTTTTTCAGAGGAAAACCTCTTTCTCTGATTATTTCAGTTTTAGATTTAACAATCTTAGAAATTTCCGGAAATTGTGGTTTTTCTTCTTCTTTTTTTACAAGAAATTAATATTAAAATCGAAAGTAAAAATATAATTTTCTTCATTTACAAAAATCTCTTTGTTTTGAAGTAGTTCTTTAAAAATCTCAACGCTTGTTAAAACCGTTTTATATTTACTGGCAAAAATCTGTTCATTATTTTCTGGTAAAATATAGCGAACTACTATAGTGCAGAATCATACTGTCGTTTTAATTCGCGTACACTCCAATTATTTTTCTCTGATTCTATTTTGTAAAAACGTCTTTCTTTTTCATCGTCAATTCGCATTAGAAAAATATAGTGAGTCCAAGTCAATTTGAAAAGATTTAAAATCCCCAGTCAGTGACTGTATTTTTGAATTTCGAAAATACGAGTCAGTGACTCGGAATTTCAGTAAGCCAAATACAACTTTCTTATATGCTGCAGATTACCCACATAAAACCTTTTTTATTTAACCTCAGCATTCTCAATCGTATTTTTATTTTCTTCCCTTACACTTTTAATTATAAAATAAGTAACTGCAAAACTTAAAATGAATGCAATTATCATGTAAATCAATGTTTTCTTATTCATATTTTCTAAACTTCTTCCAATTCATCAATTTCTACCTTCAAATTTTTGATAATAAAATCCTGTCTGTCCGGCGTATTTTTACCCATATAAAAAGACAACAATTGCTCAATCGAAGTATTTTTATCCATCATAATTGGGTCAAGACGAATCGTATCTCCAATAAAGTTTTTGAACTCATCTGGCGAAATCTCCCCTAAACCTTTAAATCGGGTGATTTCTGGTTTTGGTTTTAATTTCTCGATAGCATCTTTTCTTTCTTCTTCAGAATAGCAGTAAATCGTTTCTTTCTTGTTTCGAACCCTGAAAAGCGGTGTCTGTAAAATGTACAAATGTCCTTCTTTAATTAATTCTGGGAAAAACTGCAAAAAGAATGTAATCAATAATAGACGAATGTGCATTCCGTCGACATCGGCATCGGTTGCGATTACGATGTTGTTATAACGCAGTTTTTCTAATCCGTCTTCAATATCAAGCGCTGCCTGCAGTAAATTGAATTCTTCGTTTTCATATACAATTTTTTTACTCATTCCGTATGAATTCAAAGGTTTACCACGCAAACTGAAAACCGCCTGAGTATTTACGTCGCGCGACTTGGTGATCGATCCAGAAGCCGAATCTCCCTCGGTAATAAAAAGCGTGCTTTCTAAATTTCTTGGGTTTTTGGTATCAGGAAGATGCGCGCGGCAGTCTCTTAATTTTTTATTGTGCAGATTGGCTTTTTTAGCGCGATCTGTAGCCAGTTTTCTAATTCCTGACAATTCCTTACGTTCACGTTCTGCCTGTAGAATTTTACGAAGTAAAGCTTCAGCAGTCGGCGGATTTTTATGCAAATAATTATCAAGTTTGGTTTTGATAAAATCGTTTACAAAAGTACGTACCGAAACTGGTGTCGTTCCGTCGTCTGAACCCATATCAGTAGAACCCAATTTGGTTTTGGTCTGAGACTCAAAAACGGGTTCCATTACTTTAATACTGATCGCACTCACAATCGATTTACGAACGTCTGATGCTTCGAAGTTTTTATTGTAAAATTCACGAATTGTTTTTACAACCGCTTCACGATAAGCCGCTAAGTGCGTTCCTCCCTGTGTGGTGTTCTGACCGTTTACAAAAGAGTGATATTCTTCGCTGTATTGCGTTTTACTGTGTGTAAGCGCAACTTCTATATCATGATCTTTTAAGTGAATGATCGGATATTCTAAATCTTCTTCATTAATGGTTTCTTCTAATAAATCGCGAAGACCGTTTTCTGAATAATATTTTTCGCCATTAAAAAGAATCGTCAAGCCATTGTTCAAATAACAATAGTTTTTGACCATTTTAATCACATATTCCAAACGAAATTTATAGTTTTTAAAGATCGATTCGTCTGGTGTAAAAGTTACTTTTGTCCCTTTACGTTTTGTGGTATCAATAACATCTTCTTCCTGAACCAGATTTCCGGCAGAGAATTCGGCTGCTTTCTGTTTTTCATCACGAACAGATTCTACCCTAAAATAATTAGACAAAGCATTTACCGCTTTTGTTCCGACACCATTTAAACCAACTGATTTCTGGAAAGCTTTAGAATCGTACTTTCCTCCGGTGTTCATTTTCGAAACTACATCGACTACTTTTCCTAACGGAATTCCGCGTCCGTAATCACGAACCGAAACCGTTTTATCTTTGATTGTAACTTCAATCGTTTTTCCGGCCCCCATAACGAATTCATCGATACAGTTGTCCAGAACCTCTTTTAAAAGAATGTAAATACCATCATCCGGCGATGATCCGTCCCCTAATTTCCCGATGTACATACCCGGACGCATACGAATATGTTCCTTCCAATCGAGTGAACGAATATTATCTTCGTTGTATTGATTTTGCTCTAGCATAAATGAATTTAGGATTTTTGGCTAATGTACCATTTATCGGTAAAAAATAAAAGCGTATTTCTTTTTTGTTATGAATAATAACAGTTTAAAATCTATTTAAATTGATTTTAAAAAAATACAACCGCTAAAAGTATAAAAAATCAGTTATTTGACAAAAAATTACGATTTAATTCCAAGAACCTGCTTGGCGAGCGCAATCATTTCTGGGGTTCCCGTATTTTTGTTTTTTTCGTCAGAAAGTTTTACTACACCCTGCCAATCTGTATTTTCCGATTTGGTTTCCGTCAATTTGATTACCATATTCATAGAAGGCAGCCCTGTATCGTTAGTAAAATTGGTTCCAATTCCGAAAGACATTTTTATTTTACCTTTACAAAAATCAGAGATTATTTTCACTTTGTCGACATTCAGCGAATCTGAAAAAACAATGGTTTTAGATTTCGGATCAATTCCCATTTTGGTATAATGTGCCATTACTTTCTGGGCAAATTCTATCGGATCACCGCTGTCGTGACGAACTCCGTCAAAAAGTTTAGAATATTTTTTATCAAATTGATCAAAGAAAATATCGGTTGTGTAAGTATCTGTCAAGGCAATTCCGAGATCACCGCCGTAGACTTGTGTCCAATGTTCGAGACTAATTAGATTTGCGGTTTGAAATCCGTAAACAGCAGCATGAAACATAAACCACTCATGAGCATGAGTTCCCAGCGGGCGTTTATCATTAATCATGGCAAAATGGACATTGCTGGTTCCTATAAAACTTTCTCCTCCAAAAGTCCTTAATGTTTCATTTACTAAATTATGAACATCGTACGAGTGGCGCCTTCTGGTTCCAAATTCTAAAATAGAAACTCCCAAAGCATTGTAGCTGTCTATTTTGTTTTTAGTAACTTCTTTTATTTTTTCGTCGTCTACGCGAACGAGATGATTCGATTTATAAAATAATTCTGAAATCAAAGCCATCAAAGGTACTTCCCATAAAATTGTTCGATACCAAAAACCTTCTACCGTAACTTCTATCTCTGAACCTTTTTGAGAAATCTGAACCTCAGACGGGTCATATCGATATCCTTGAAGAAAATCTAAATAAGTAGGATCAAGATAGGGGCAATATTTTGCTAAGTAATTTTTTTCTGCTTTCGTCAAGCGAAGATCAGCCAGCGCATCTACAGACGTGCGAAGTAAATCTGCAAATCCAGGAGGAAAAACATGTTTGCCGCGGTTGATAAATGCATAACGAACCTTTGCCTTTGGAAAAAGCTTTATAACAGCATGCTGCATTGTGAATTTGTAGAAATCGTTATCTAAAATCGATTTCAAAAATGTGTTTTCCATAAGTCAAAAGCTGTTTTTAATACTTATGGCTAAGATACGGTAATAAACAAATTGTTTTTCTAAAAATTCCTTAAAATCTAAGTTGTTTTGGGAACTATTTTAAAAGTGGCAAAGTTTTTATTAAAAAGATATAAAGTGATAAATCGCCCTAACTTTCTGGAGTACGTAATCTGAAATTCTAATACCCCATTTTCTTCTTTCACATTTTCAAGCTTCATTCTTTCCTCTTTTTTATCCAAATAATAGAGGTCATCTAGTCTGTCAATGTTTTTTATTTTAAATGCAATTTTATCTCCTTCGTTTGCCATAATTACACCCGAATAAGGCAATAAGATTTCGGCTTCTTCTTCAATAAATGAACTATAAATAAGCGGTGCGTTTAAAAATTCTGTTTTATTCCCTGTATTTCCTTTATACATAGCATCTTCAGGATAATGCTTTACGTTAAAATATTTTAAGTCGGTATCAAAATAAACGGGCGTAAACTTCTTTACAAGTATTTTTCGACGATAATCATAACTTCCTCCACCCCATGTTGCATCTACTACAATCCATTTTCCATCTATCTGAACCTTATTCCACGCATGGTTTATAATAAAATTTCTTCTGCCGATATCTTGTGGAGTTACTCGAGCATCTCCAACTATTACTTGGCATCTCAGACCTGTCAGCGCAGCTAAATGCGCATAAAGGAGCGAATATCCTTCACAAACTGCTTTTCTAGATCTAAAAGCTTTGCGAGTAGTCTCTGCGTTTAACAATTGTATTTTTTTATCCTCTTCGGCTTTATTTTTATAACTAATGCTTTTTGGTGCCGGTGGATCAAGAAAGGTCTTTAAATCGTAATCAATATTCAAAGCAATCCAGCTGTAAATCGCTCGTGCCTTATCGTGTTCTGATGTAAAATCTTTTTGAATTCTTTCTGCTAATTTTTCTGTACTGCCAAAATTTGGATATTTTAAAACGATGCTTTCAATAGCATTGTATTTTTGCGCGAAAGAAGAATTTATAAGTAAACTAATTATAAGTATCGTAAATACGATTTTTTTAATTTTCATTAAATTAAGCTCGAATTACTTTAAAAGAAACGACACTCGCGTTACCAATAAAGACCGTAATATACTCGCCTACATTGGCATCTACAGCAATTTGAAACTCTAAACCGCCGCGTTTCTCTTTTGGGTTTTGTACTTTAACCGGCTGATTTTTTTTATTCAAATAAAAAACCTGATCTGATTTGGAAACATTTTTAATTTCAACTGAAATTTTATCACCGTTTTTTACTTCTAAAATACCCGAATCTGGAGATTTAATTTTATAATCTTCCACGATAGCTGAATTGTAAATAAGAGGTCCGTTTAAAAAATCACTTTTACTGATTTTATCTCCATCAAAAGTTCCTGAATCGGGATAATGTTTAGCAAAAAAATAATCGGGATCGGTATCAAAATATATAGGAGCAAAATCATCGACCATTCTTCCTTTACTGCTGTCATAATAGCCCTGCCCCCACGTTACATCTACCAAGATCCATTTTCTTCCAATCAGAACAGTATTCCATGCGTGATTAGACGAAATTGTTTTACGGCCGATATCTGCCAAACGCGTTTTAGAATCCCCTTTGACTACTTCTGATTTTAATCCAACCTGAGTAGCCAAATGCTGGTACAAAGCCGTAAAGCCCTCACAAACCCCTTTTTTAGAGTTAAAAGTTTTTTGAATCAGATTATCATTGAGCTGTTTGATTTTTCTTTGTTTTTCAGCTTCAGAAGAATAACTAAAGCCCTGCACCCTTTGCGGATTTAAAAATGAATTGTAATCGTACTTAATATTAAAGGCGATCCAGCTGAAAACTGCACGCGCTTTTTCTTCTTCAGAGTTAAAATCTTTTTCGATTCTTTCTGCTAGTTTTTCAGTAGTAGTAAAGTTTTTGGGATATTTTGCAACCATTTTATCGACATCACTCAACTTTTGGGCAATGGTAAAATTTAGAAAAATAATATTAAGTAATAAAAATATAAAAACAATCTTTTTTATTGGCATCGATTTAAAAACTTGATTTAATAACATCTTTTAATTCCTTATCTAGTTCAGCATTTGATATTTGATTTTTTTCTATATCAAAATTTGCGCCAAACGTTGGCAATGAAAAAGTTGCTTTAATTTTTGCACCATATCTAGGCAGTGCATTATTAGCAATTTCTAAAACAGATGCACCTCCTCTAGGTCCCGGAGATGTCGCTAATAATAACATTGGTTTTTGCTGAAAAACTTCTTTCATAATTCTGGAACTCCAGTCAAAAACATTTTTGAAGGCAACAGAATAACTTCCATTGTTTTCTGCTAAAGAGATCACAAGAACATCAGCTTCGCCGATCTTACTCAGAAAAGCTTTCGCAAGTTCATGCTGACCGATTTCTTTTTCGAGATCTACGCTAAATAATGGCATTGCATAATCGTTAAGATCTAAGATTTCAACTGCTGCATTTTCAAATAAACTTGCAGCATAAGTCGCCAAATGTTTATTAATTGACTGAGTACTGTTACTTCCTCCAAAGGCTATAATTTTCATGGCTTCTCGTGTGTTAATCGTTCTTGTGTTGAATGTGGTGTTACATCTTCGATCTCATAAACTTCTTTTGCAATCTCTACGGAATACTCATTTGGATAGATTTTTCCTCCATACGATTTTGCATAGACTTTAGTAAATTCTGCACCAAAGTAAAGAATAATTGCTGAATAATACACCCAAACTAAAATAATGATTACAGAACCCGCAGCACCATAAACCGATGCCACTGTTGAACTTCCTAAGTAAAAACCTATTGCAAATTTACCAATCATAAACAACACCGCAGTAACCGCAGATCCAATAATGGCATCTTTCCATCTAATTTTTCCGTCTGGCAATGTTCTAAAAATTATCGTAAACAGAAGCGTAATACTAGCCAGCACAATCACGATATTGACAACGTAAAACAAATAGACGGTACTTTCTGGAAAATATATTTTTAAACGGGCACTCATCAAGTCTAATATGGTATTGATAAACAAACTGACAATCATTAAAAACCCCACAGAAGCAATCATCGAAAAGGACATTAACCTGTTTTGGATAAATTTTTTAACCCCTTTGTCTGGTTTTGCACGCAATCCCCAAATGAAATTTATCGAACTCTGAATTTCCGCAAAAACTCCAGAAGCACCAACCAAAAGCATTACAACTCCGAATACACTTGCAAAAACATTACTTCCAGATAACTCCACATTTTTTATAGCTTCTTGAATCTGGACTGCTGCACCGTTACCAACCAAACCATTTATTTGACCGTATAATTGTCCCGTTACGGCATCTTCTCCAAAGAAAAAACCACAAATCGTAATTATAATAATTAATAAAGGAGGCAATGCAAAAATAGTGTAATACGAGAGTGCCGCACTAAGTTTGATTGCATTATCATCATTAAATTCTAAGAAGGTATTCTTTAAGAGAAACCATGTTTTCGAAAAAATATTTTTGATTTTCATTTGCTGCTTTTTTTGAAATACACTCAAATTTAAACAATATTCCAAAATCGCTGATTCTCGCTTTTTAGCAGAATTTTATATTTTTTCCATGTTAAATTATCACGAAACCTTTTTATATCCAATATCCCAGCTCCTATCTTTAATTTTTAAGATCTTTTTAAATTCTCTTCTTGTCGGCTTAATTAAATAAGAAGTAGAATCCAGCATTTTTGCCTTTATTTTAGTTATAGAATCCAGCTTTTTCAAGTTTTTTTGATCGTAAAGTCTTTTAAATTTAATGGAATCGTTTTGAATAGAAAGAAATTCAACAGTCCAATAAATAGAATCTTTACTGCTCAGAATTAACTGCCCGTCTATGCGTTTTGCTTTCTTAAAAAGCGAAAATCGGAACAAAGTATCTGTGTTTTTTTGAATCAATTCTATGGAATCTCCTTTGGGCAGCATTTCATATACATCCTTTGTATTTTTTACGATCAGTTTACCATCAACAATATCAAACGTTTCTTTTAAAGAATCTAAAGCGAGTTTATGAATCTTACTTTTATAAAAATATTCTTTCATAATTAGATCTTCGTCAATCCTAATAAAAATCGAATCCGCATTTACATACAGTCCTCTAAATTTATTTGGAAAATGATCTAATTCTGAATCCTTATCAGGCTGCGGGTTTTCAAAATAAAATGTCAAACAATCTACACACTCTGCATCTGCTTTTTTACAAGAAATTGCTATTGTAATTATTGTAAAAATTAAAATTAGCTTTTTCATCACAGAATTATTTATAATGGCAGAAAATACCTTTATCATAAACTGTCCATAAACTTGCTTTTTGATTGGCAGCTTTTAAAGCAGAATTTGCCCAGGTATTACAGGTATAAAAAAGACTGTAACTTCCTTTTGCTTCATAAAAAGCATCTTTTCTTCCGTAACTGTGGCCTTCTATCCATTGCGGATGAACGGGATCCGTAAAACTGTCTGAAATATAATTGACTAATTTTTGATAATTTTCTGTTGAAATCAAAATGCGTTTACAGTCTTCTCCTTCACGTAAGTTTTTGAAAAATGTGGTATGCATGGCAGAAGAACTGATTCCGAATGCGGCTCTGCAGGCGGTACTTACTTTCAAATCGGACCATTCTGGCGTATCCAGATAAAAACCTTTATCTCCCCAGCCAAAACCAATATAATTCATCAACGAATCTTTTGATTGTGTCTGACTGAATTGAATTTGGTTTCGCCAGTCTTTTATTTCGTTTTTTACCGGAACTACAATATCGGTATGAACTCCGTTTGTAAGAATGTAAATGGGAATTGTTTTTTGTTCTTTTACAAGATCCGTTTCTGAATTGACCGTGATTTTTGAAATTAACAATACTGACGTTACATACAAGGCTATAAAAGTGAAGATTCCGAAAAGCGTCCAGCCCAAAAATTTGAAGGTTTTTTTTAGCATTTTAATTGGTTATTTTAAATTAGTAATTGGTTGTTTTTTCTGTAACCAATTTTTGAGCCAAAAATTTTATTTCCCGAAAATGGTACGCGGATTTTACAGGTTCGCTTTCGCGAAAGCGCGGATTTACGCAGATTTTTTTACTCTCTTGTATCATCTTGAGCGATCCCGATCCGAAACTTCAATAAATATCCAATCTTTGCGCAGGCTTCGACTTCGCTCAGCCAGACAATAAAAACCTAAATAATAAAAACAAAAAAACTGCTGAATCTCTCCAGCAGTTTTTTTGTTTTGTTTGTTCTTTACTCTATTTTCTGTAAAAAAGATTAAACGTTAAAACGGAAATGCATTACATCTCCATCTTTTACCACATATTCTTTTCCTTCTACTTTAAATTTACCAGCTTCTTTTGCTTTTGCTTCAGAACCGTATTGAACGTAATCTTCGTATGAAATTACTTCTGCACGAATAAATCCTTTTTCAAAATCAGTATGGATAACTCCTGCAGCCTGTGGTGCAGTTGCTCCAATATTAATAGTCCAGGCACGTACTTCTTTTACACCTGCGGTAAAATACGTCTGCTGTTTTAAAAGCTTGTAAGCTGCACGAATTAAAACAGATGCTCCCGGCTCAGTTAATCCCATATCTTCAAGGAAAACCTGACGCTCTTCGTAGCTTTCTAATTCTGTAATATCAGCCTCTGCTCCTACCGAAAGAATGATCACTTCTGCATCCTCGTCTTTAACCAATTCGCGAACCTGATCTACATATTTGTTTCCGTTTACAGCCGAACCCTCATCAACATTACAAACATACAAAACTGGTTTTGCTGTAATTAATTGAAAAGCTTCCATTAAAACTTCTTCTTCATTACTTTGAGGAACAATTGTTCTTGCCGATTTTGCCTGCAATAATGCTTCTCTGATTCGGTTTAGTAAAGCTTCCTCAGTCTGTGCTTCTTTATTTCCTGTTTTTGCAGCACGTTTTACTTTTTCTAAACGTTTTTCGATTGTTTCAAGATCTTTTAACTGCAATTCGATATCAATCGTTTCTTTGTCACGAATCGGGTTTACATTTCCGTCAACATGTACAATATTATCATTATCAAAGCAACGCAAAACGTGAATAATAGCATTACACTCTCTAATGTTTCCTAAAAACTGATTCCCAAGACCTTCACCTTTACTTGCACCTTTTACCAAACCTGCAATATCTACGATATCTACAGTTGCCATTTGTACACGCTCTGGTTTAACCAATTCTTCTAATTTGTTGATTCTTGGATCTGGAACGTTTACAACACCAATATTTGGCTCAATTGTACAAAACGGAAAGTTCGCACTCTGCGCTTTTGCATTAGATAAACAATTAAATAATGTTGATTTTCCAACATTTGGTAATCCTACAATTCCTGCTTTCATCTATAGACAATATTTGTTTTTAACTTGATTTTAATCTCTCAGACCCCGCCAATACTGATTTAAACATCAATTACTTAGCTTTTTATTAGTCTTATTTATATTACTTTTTACAATGTTTTTATTTTGCCAAAATGATATTTTTCGGCATTAAAATTTTGCAAATATATGATTTAATACCTCGTAACTGTACAAAAAATGTCAATATATGTTTTTTTAGTACTTTTCTTAAAGTTTTTCAAACTTTTTTATAATTTTTTGTTAAATAAGACTATTTTTATCACAATATTTAACAAACCATAGCATTTTTTAAACCAAAACAACAATTACCATGAAAAAAGTTGCAATTTTATTTTTTCTATTTAACACACTTTTAATTTTTGCGCAGAAGCAAATTTCTGGTGTAGTAAAAGACAACACGGGAACCCCTCTGCCCGGAGTAAACATTATTGAAAAAGGAACCAATAATGGAACATCTACTGACAGTGACGGGTCATACAAAATCACAGTAAAGGAAGGCGCCTCTTTGATCTTTACGTATTTAGGTTACACAAGCATTACAAAAACAGCCAATACATCCCCAATTGATGTTGCATTATCCGAACAAGGAGAACAAAATCTAAATGAAGTCGTCGTCACAGGATCGCGGGCCGCAGCCAGAAGTAATACCACCAGTGCTCTCCCTATTGATATTCTTTCCTCCAAAGATTTAACTTCGACAGGACAAGCTACTTTTGATAAGGCGCTGCAATACAAAATTCCATCTTTTAATACGGTGCAAACTCCTGTTAATGATGCCACCTCATTACTGGATCCTTATGAAATTAGAAATATGGGACCAAGCAGAACTTTAATCCTTATAAATGGTAAACGTAAAAACCTAAGTTCTTTGCTTTATGTACAGACTTCTCCGGGGCGTGGAGAAACAGGTGCTGATATTTCTGCAATTCCAACAGACGCTATCGAAAGAGTAGAGATTCTTCGTGATGGAGCTTCGGCACAATACGGTTCTGATGCGATTGCCGGAGTTATGAACATTATTTTAAAGAAAAACAACAATGCCGGATCTTTAACTTTAAGAAGTGGTATTACTTCTGAAGGCGATGGAGAAATGCTTGGCGTAAGCTTAAACAGCGGTACTACAGTTGGCGAAAAAGGCTTTTTAAATTATACCATCGATTTCTCTAAAGTAAATCTGGCAAACAGACCTGGAAAAGTTGATGCCGAAGGTGAAGCTGGAGATTTTGGAGCCGATATTGCCGATGTTCAGGCCTATCTTGCTAAATATCCTGATGCAAGAAACATCAATGGATCGCCGGAAACTGCATCAGCAAAATTCTTGATTAATGGTGGAAATGAAATTAGTGAGAACACCAATCTTTACTATAATGCCGCTTATGTTTACAAAAAAGTAAACTCTTTTGCCAATTTTAGAACACCTTATTGGAGACCTTTGGCAGATGACCCCTATCTAAATAATTTCTTCGGAAACGGTGATCCAAACAATCCGTCGTATGCTGGTTACGGCCCAACGTTTGAAGGAGATTTAAATGACTATAACGGTACATTAGGCTTTAAAACCACTAAAAATGGCTGGAATACCGATGCCAGTGTTACAGTTGGAGGCAACAAACAAATTTATATTGTAAATAATTCTGTCAACAGATCTGACATTGTAGATGCGGACGGAAATAATGTTTATAGAGAAAACAGCCCAATTTCTTTTAAACCAGGAGGAACTTCATTTAATCATGTTGTTGGAAATATCGACGTTTCTAAAATTATTTCTGATAAATTGAGTATTGGTTTTGGATCGGAATTTAGATCTGAAAACTTCTCTGTTATTGAAGGAGATAAAGCATCTTGGGACGGAACAGGAGCTGACTCTTTTGCAGGTAACCGACCTGAAAATTCTGGAAAATGGAACCGATATAACGTAGGTGTTTATCTGGATGTCGCTTTGGATATTACCAAAGACTTTTTAATAAACGGAACTGTCCGCCATGAGGAGTACAGCGATTTTGGAGGCGCTACAGTTTGGAAAGCAAGTACCAGATATAAATTTCTTGATGATAAAATCACTTTGAGAGGATCTGTTTCTACAGGTTTTAGAGCACCTACTTTACATCAGATTTATACCCAAAAATCACAATATTCTTTTGTTGCTGGACAGGGAATTCAAATCAGCGGTATCATCAATAATATTTCGCCTCAGGCACGTCAATTAGGAATTCCTTCTTTAGATCCAGAAAAGTCAACTAACATAACAGTTGGTATTGGTGCTAAACCTTTTACAAACTTCAATTTTACAATCGATTATTACAATATCAAAGTTGAAGACAGAATCGTATTAGGAGACAGACAAGATACTGCATTTGGTAATGTAGCTTGGTTCTCTAACTCTTTTGACTCTAGAACATCAGGTTTAGACGTTGTAGCAAATTACAACAACATCGGAATCGGTGAAGGTAAATTAGGTTTTAATGTCTCAGGAAATATTACTTTAGAAAATGAAAGAATCTCTGATGTAAGAAACAATTCATTTGGTGATATTTTAAATTCGTTGACCTTTACTTCAAGACCTGATACAAAATGGATTCTTGGTATCAACTACGAAATTGGTAAATTTGGTTTTTCTTTGAATAATACCTATTTCGGAAAAACTACTTTTAATCAAGACGGTCTTGATGAAAACTTAAAAACAGAATTTATTCCAAAAATTATTACTGATTTAGGTATTAATTTTAATGCTACAGAAAAATTCACGATTGCATTTAACGTAAACAACTTATTCAACATTTTACCAGAATGGAAATTTGTTGCAGAAAATGCAGCTGGAGAAGCTATACTAGCAGATCCTGCACAAACAAAAACGCAGTCAAACCTGATTACTTTCAATCAGCGTTACTCTAGAATGACTTATGATGGTTTTCATTTCAGCCAATTAGGAACTATGTTTAACTTATCATTAAACTATAAATTCTAAAAAAAGAATTCGAATTTTATTGAATCATATCCAAAAGGGTTGTCTTACGGCAGCCCTTTTATTAATTTTATGTTTAAAACTGAAAAGCTATGGCAAATTTATACGACGGCAAAATGGCCGCAATTTATGATGCAATGTACCAGACTTTTGTGGATTATGATGAAGAATATGCATTTTACAACAATCTCATTCAGGAAAACAACGGCTCTAGTATTCTAGAAATAGGAAGCGGAACTGGAAACCTGGCCAAACGATTCGCAAAAAACAATCAAAATTATCAAGGTCTTGATTACAGCGATGATATGATTACAATCGCCAGAGAAAGAAACCCAAATTCTTCCTTTACACAAGGAGATATGCGCGATTTTAAACTTAATACTTTATTTGACGCTATTTTAATTACCGGAAGATCTACAAGCTATTTAATCACAAATGATGATATAAATAGAACTTTTGATTCGCTCTATAAAAACCTAAACGACAATGGAATCATCATTTTTGATTTTATTGATGCCAATCGTTTTATTCCTTTTACAAAAGAAAATCCTTTAATAGTTCATGAAGCGGTTTATGAAAACGTAAACTACAGAAGAGAAAGCCATTGGAACACCAATACCGCCTTAGAAAACTTTATGCTGGAATGGAGTGCAAATTACTTTACTGTAATAAATGACAAAAAAGAACTGCTGGAAAAAGATTTTTCTACTGTTCGTGTTTTTACACTTAATGAAATAGAGCTGTTTCTTTATCTCAGTAATTTTGAAATAATTAAAACTATTGACCGAAAAACGTATGCTTATGACACCTATGTTATTATAGCAAGAAAAAAAGTCTAAACTTACAATTTAAACTCTAAAGATGCGATGATTGCTTTTTCTTCATCAGTTGCGGTAAAACCCGAAATATCCCAGTAATTTGTCAGGATTTTATTCTTTTTATTAAAAAGTGATTTTTCTTTAAAAACATCGCTTTCACTATACGTAAAATTCTGTTTGTTAAATCCGGTTGTCACAAAACTGTTTCGAACTTGTATATTTTTTGCTTTTTCTTTCTGTATAATAGTATAACCAATTTCTTCATTAGAGTTCAAAACATAATAATCCGTTCCGTCCCAGCGGTAATTTACTTTTACAAAAGATTTGGTCATGTTTTTATCGCCTTCTTTTGTTTTTTCTTCGATTTTATCAAGATTAGACGGCGTTACCGAAATCGTAAACTCTATAATAAGTTTCAAAGCCGGATCATAAATTATCTCGAAATTATCGACTGCTTCTTTTGCTTTATCCAATGGAGTTACAGACATTACATAATAATCCTTGTTGGTAGAATGGCCTTTTATAGTAAAATCATATTCTTTTTTTGATTTTGAATCTAATAAAGGATCAAAATATTTAAAGTTGGAATAATTCTCCATTATATCATTCAAATTATAACCTCTTAAGTCAGCGCTGATATCGGTTTCTAACAATCCATAAGATCTGTTTTGTTCTACAAGTAATGTAGTTGCATTATTATTTTTATCGAACTGAAAATTAACCAATCCATCATTATAATAAGAATATTGATTGTCCAGCATAAAAAATTCTCTCACATACACTTTTTGTCTGTGCGAAATACTAATTTTTTTGGTCGAATTATTTACCAATTTCTGCAATATTCTATCTGGAGCTTCTTTAGACAAAACAACTTCATCTAGTTTGTTGTTTTTACTTTTTAGGTAAATAACAAATTTTTGATCTCCATTCAAAGACGTCCAGCGTACTGTCAAATCTTCATAATTAGTTTCAGAAACCTGTACGTTAGAACCGCCGGTTAACATAAAAGTCACCTTTCCCTCTTCATTACTTAATAAAATCTGCTGTGTTTTCATTATTACAACCGTAGCATTTTCTATTGGCTCCAGTGTCTCTATATCCTTAACAATTATAGAATACTCCTGATTTTGTGCAGAAATGTTAATATTAAATAATACGACAAATAAAAGTATCAATTTCTTCATACGCGTTATTAAATTTTCAACTAAAGTATTAATTTTTTAACAATAAAGCAACAGTCAAAAAATAAAACATTCGTTATCAAGACAGTAACTTTTGAAAATACCTGATTTCAGGGTAAAAAAAAACCTGAGCTGAGACTCAGGATTTTTCTTATATATTGTAAATACTGCCATTTTTTACTCGAAGTTTTTATAAAATCGGGTACAAAAAATTAATGAAAGCAAAACAAGAATTAATTCATTATTGCATTAAAATGCAGAATAAACCAAAAATTTTAATTTATTCATTATGCAGGAACGCCTGACGAGCTAATAAAGTCTCCTCATCTTCTACATGATTATCATCTGGAACACAGCAATCAACAGGACAAACTGCTGCACACTGCGGTTCATCGTGAAAACCTTTACATTCTGTACATTTTCCTGGTACTATATAATACACCTCGTCAGAAATAGGAGTTTGCGCATCGTCTGCATCTACTTCAGTTCCGTCTGGTAAAATTATGGTTCCAGAAAGACTTGTTCCGTCTTTATATCTCCAATCATCAGCTCCTTCATAGATTGCTGTATTTGGGCATTCTGGCTCGCAAGCCCCACAGTTAATACATTCGTCAGTTATAATAATTGCCATCGTTTTTGTCGTTACTTAGTTAAAAGTTATATAGGATTTGTAGATTAAAGCAGTAAAGATTTCAATCTACTTTGCCTTATAACGTAATATAGCTTATTTTTGTGCAAAATTACAATCAAAACAATTCATAAACAAACATTATGACATTAGAAACAAAAAAAAGTGTTTTTGTTGAATTAGGAAAATTTTTAAGTCAGTTTTCTGAGAACGAATCTGCTGCAAGAGCAGATGTTTTACACAACGCTGCATTCTTTGATAATTTCGAAAAACTAATTCATTTATCACAATCTCATAATGGCTGGTACACACCAGAACAGGTTTATTTTGCGATTCAGTCTTGGGCAGATGCTTTAACAGAAGAAAATATTTCTAAATGGCTGTCTAAGTATTCTTCAGACTTCGACTCCGCTCAGTCTGACAGCAAAACAGTTGCTTTGATTTTAGCTGGAAATATTCCGTTAGTGGGTTTTCATGATTTTCTATCCGTTTTAATTACGGGTAACAAAGCTTTAATCAAAACTTCATCAAACGATCAGCATTTACTGCCGTTTTTAGCAAAATACATTATAGCTGTCAATCCAGAATTTGAAAATAAAATCACTTTCGCAGAAGGAAAACTGGAGAATTTTGATGCTGTAATTGCAACCGGAAGCAATAATACAGCACGTTATTTTGAGTATTACTTTAAAGACAAACCGTCGATCATTCGTAAAAACCGAAATTCCGCCGCGATTCTGACTGGAAAAGAAACCAACGAAGAACTGGAAGCTTTAGGTGAAGATATTTTTCGCTATTTTGGATTAGGATGCCGTAATGTGTCTAAACTTTTTGTTCCAAAAGGCTATAATTTTGATACTTTTTTTCAAGCTGTCTTTAAATATCAGGACGTGATTCACTACGAAAAATATGCTAATAACTACGATTATAATAAAGCGGTTTTCTTAATGAGTAATTTCAAATTATTGGATAACGGATTCCTTACTTTAAAAGAAGATTCCAGTTATGCTTCTCCAATATCGAGCGTTTTTTATGAGTTCTACGAAAATGTGGATGCGCTTAAAAAACGTCTTACAGACGATTCAGAACAAATTCAATGTATTGTAAGCAGCAATTTAACAGCCGACAGTATCGCTTTTGGAGAAACCCAAAAACCGCAATTGTGGGATTACGCAGATAATGTCGATACTATAACGTTTTTGTTAACAACAAAGTAATAAAATGTTTAATTATTTCGAATATTTTAACGCTTTTTCGGCTCTTATTAACGAAATTTGCGTCTTTAAAATTTTCGACTATTAACAACAACCATGAAAAAACACAACTACAGCGCAGGACCAAGTATCTTACCCCAAGAAGTTTTTGAAAAAGCATCAAAAGCAGTTTTAAATTTTAACGATTCAGGACTTTCTATTCTGGAGATTTCGCACCGAAGCAAAGATTTCGTGGCCGTTATGGATGAAGCTCGCTCCCTTGCTTTAGAATTGTTAGGTCTTACAGGAAAAGGATATCAGGCTTTGTTTTTACAAGGCGGTGCAAGTACTGCATTCTTGATGGCTCCTTATAACTTGATGAAAGAAAACGGAAAAGCAGCGTATTTAGATTCAGGAACCTGGGCAACTGCAGCTATTAAAGAAGCTAAGAATTTTGGAGAAACTGTTGTGGTGGCTTCTTCAAAAGAAGAAAATTACAACCATATCCCAAAAGGTTACACAATACCAAGTGATGCAGATTATTTTCACTGCACCAGTAACAATACCATTTTTGGAACTCAGATGAAAGAATTCCCAGCAACAAATATTCCTGTTGTCTGCGATATGAGTTCTGATATTTTTTCTCGTCAATTAGATTTTTCAAAATTTGATCTTATCTACGCTGGAGCTCAAAAAAATATGGGACCTGCAGGAACTACTTTGGTAGTAATCAAAGAAGAAATTCTGGAAAAGACCGGCAGAACAATTCCAAGTATGTTAGATTATGCTAAACACATTAAAGCAGAAAGTATGTACAATACACCTCCTGTTTTTGCTGTTTACGTTTCCCTTTTAACATTACAATGGATTAAAGAAAAAGGCGGAATCGCTGCTGTTGAAAAATTAAACAACGAAAAAGCAGCTTTACTTTATGCTGAAATCGACAGAAATCCATTATTTAAAGGTGCAGCAGCTGTTGAAGATCGTTCTGCAATGAATGTAACGTTCTTATTGAACAATCCAGATCACGCAGCGGCATTTGACGCATTATGGAAAGAAGCAAATATTTCTGGATTGCCAGGACACCGTTCTGTTGGTGGTTACAGAGCTTCGATCTACAACGCTATGCCGATTGAAAGCGTTCAGGTTTTGGTAGATGTAATGAAAGCGTTAGAATCTAAAGTTTAATCGTTGCTGCGTTTAATCGTTAATTTGATTTAACTGTTTAATCGCACTAATGTTTACTTTAAAATGACTGCTGAAAACAAGAGCCCTAGCCCTGATAGAAGCGGAAATCCTTTTATTTTTTTCCTTTAAAAAAATAAAAGATTGCAGCGGATAGCAGGAAACAGCTCCAAATTCAAAAAAAAGAAAAACTTATAATAGCTGGCTCGTCGATTAAACAATTAAGCGATGAATCAAATAAAAAATATCACACAATGAAAGTATTAGCAAATGATGGAATTTCTAAAAGCGGAATTCTAGCCTTAGAAAAAGGCGGATTTGAAGTAATAACTACAAAAGTTGCTCAAGAACAAGTAGCTAACTTTATTAATGAAAACAATGTAGACGTAATTTTGGTACGCAGTGCGACTAAGGTTCGTAAAGATATTATTGATGCTTGTCCTGGAATCAAAATCATCGGCCGCGGTGGTGTTGGTATGGACAATATCGATGTTGAATATGCAAAAAGCAAAGGAATTCACGTAATTAATACTCCTGCTTCATCTTCAGAATCTGTAGCTGAGCTGGTTTTCGGACACTTATTTAACGGTGTACGTTTTTTACATGATTCTAACAGAAATATGCCTCTAGAAGGAGATACCAATTTTGACGGCTTGAAAAAAGCGTACGCAAATGGTATTGAGCTAAGAGGAAAAACGCTTGGAATTGTTGGTATTGGCCGTATTGGTCAAGCTACTGCAAAAATGGCTCTTGGACTAGGGATGAAAGTAATCGCAGCAGACAGCTTTATTCCAGAAGTGGATATTAAAGTAGAGTTTTTTGACGGACAGTCAATTACAACTAAAGTAGTTTCTCAATCTTTAGAATCTTTATTTAAAGAAGCTGATTTTATTACACTTCACGTTCCAGCTCAAAATGGTTACATCATTGGCGAAAAAGAACTTGAAATCATGAAAGATGGTGTAGGAATCGTAAACTGTGCTCGTGGAGGTGTTATTGATGAAGTTGCTTTAGTAAAAGCTTTAGATTCAGGAAAAGTAGCTTTTGCTGGTTTAGACGTTTTCGAAAACGAACCAAAACCAGAAATGGCAATTTTAATGCACTCTAAAATTTCGCTGACGCCGCACATTGGGGCTGCAACAGGAGAAGCACAAGACAGAATTGGTACTGAATTAGCATCGCAAATTATTACTTTATTAAGCTAAGTAATAGAAAAATAACTTACCTTTAGAGGGATTTACTATAAAATTGTAGTAAATCCCTTTCTTTTTATATATTTTTGGCGTGTAATTTTAAACTCTCAATATCATGTTTGAACAATTAACCCAATTAGTAAAACAATACGGAGGCGACGCTGTTGTAAACAACGCAGCCATACCAAATGAACAGAATGAAGCGGTTATTAACGAAACCAGTTCGTCTATATTCAGCAGTCTTCAAAAATTAGCATCAGAAGGCGGAGGTGAACAATTGGCGGGGTTATTCAGCGGAAACACAGCAATAGACAGTACAAATCCTGTAATACAGCAGATACAACAGCAATTGAGCGGGAGTCTGGGCGAAAAATTCGGATTAAGCAGTGCCGATTCTACAGGAGTTGCCTCGAATATGATTCCTCAGATTTTGAGTTCTTTAATAAATAAGGCAAAAGATCCTAAAGACGGCAGTTTTCAAATTTCTGATATAATTTCGGCAATTTCAGGAAACAGCGGACAAGCTTCTGGAATTATGGAAACGATTTCTAAATACGGAATGCAGTTTGGCCTTGACCAAAATAATGATGGAAAAGTAGATGTAGCCGATGTTTTGGTAGTAACGAAAAGTAAAGGCGGTATTGCCGGATTTATTGGTAAGTTATTTGGAAAATCGAGCTCTTAACTGCGTTTTGCAGTGAAGCCACAAAGTTTTTATAAGCCTCTTTATTGAGGCTTTTTTCTTTTTTAGAATAACGAGGTTTTTGACGCGAAGACGCAAAGCTTTTATAGTTTCGTTTTTACAAAAAAGCAGAAGACTTCTAAACGTTTCGTGAATTCGCGTCCAAAAAGCTTTGCACTTTCATGCCTTAGTACCTATTAATTTTTTTTTGTAACTTTAAGTCATGAAAAAGATCGTTATTATATTATTTGTTCTTCTCTTTATAATTGCCTGCTCTACGGCATCAAAAAGCATTGCAGACAGCTCACAGCCTGCTAAAACCGGAAATGATACAGTGAGAATTGCAAATGACTCTTTGGAATATGAAGTTATTATTATCGACAACGGTTTTAATACTTGGCTGGCTTCAAGAGCACTTCCTAGAAATTATTATTCGCTGGCTTATTTAGAAAATAAAAACTATTTGTATGTAACCGAATGGAACAATCGTGTTTTACAACCCAATCGTTACAGTCCAAATCTTTATGAAATGACGATCGATTACCAGCCGCAAATTCGTTACGGATACGAAGTAAATTATTTGATTTATAATTACATGATTTATTTTCAAAATACTTACAAACAAAAGCTCGGCGGATACGTGCCGCAAAGATAATGTTGCTATATTTGTAATGATTATTGATAAATAATGGACAAGTTAAAAAAACGCTGGGGCATAACCTCAAATCTACAAGCCATAGTGATATTTATTGTTTTTGCCATCACAGGATCGGCATCTGCATGGATCTCTAGACCTTTTTGTGACTGGGTAGGAATACACAAAGAGGATTTGGGAATCGTTTGGTTTACTTTAATCCGTTTAATAATTATCCTTCCTGTTTACCAAGTTTTACTTGTTGCCATCGGAACTTTTTTTGGACAATTTCGTTTTTTTTGGAATTTCGAAAAGAAAATGCTCAAAAGAATGGGACTTGGTTTTTTATTTAAAGATTAACTTTCTAGTCTTTTTTTAGCCGCCAAAACGCTAATAATCAAAGTTTCCTTTTTTTTTTCAGAGAGACAATTTAAAATTATAGCAGAAACAATAATCTTCGTATCCTGTTATTTTTTCTAAATCTTGTTTTTTTTATTACTCCTTCAAATTATAACTATTTTCTTTTTTAAATTCTCTTTTCCAATTGGAAACAGAGCAAATCTCCGCATTCATCAAATATATACTTCTCAAAAAAAATATATTAAAAAAATACATATCATTTTTTTAATCACAAAATAATAAGAAAACAACAACCAGAACAGGATGGTACAGGATGGTTTTATTGTAAGCATTAACAATCTTTACAATAGTAATATTGATTTTAAAAATTGATTTTCAATTAATTAAAACACTATTACTACTTACTTACTAACCAAACCACCATTAAAATGCTGAAAAACTACTTGAACCTCTATGTAATGACGGCAATTGGTCTCATTACATCATTTACAACTGCTTTTGCCCAAAATCCTATTGTAAAAATAGATTTTGATCAATCTGGAAGACCCAAAACCGAAGTAAACGAACCCGATTATACAGCTTGGGTTATTGCTTCTGGAAATACCAGTACCTATACCGAAAACGGAGTAACTTTTACCATTACCAGAGTGGGAGACAAAGGAGACGCACTAGGAACCAATTGGTACAAAGCCGGAATACAAGCGCCTTATTATGCAAGATTAATTAGTGACGGACTCACAGTAAAAGGAACAACTGCAAATCTTGGCGCTCAAATCGAACTCAAAATAAGCGGTTTAACAACAGGCCAGCACACTTTACTGGCTTTTTTTAATGCGGTAGACAGTCCGACAACCAATACTTTTAGTCCGATTGACATTTCTGTAGACGGGACTCTAGTGGTAAACAATTTGATTCCGTCTGTTAGAGCAACCAAAACCGCAGATGCAAAATCTACCTATTTAAAATTTCAAGCCACTACAGGGACAGATGTTGTCTTGTTATTCGCAGCAGAAACTTCTGGAACGGAAAACATAAAAAACATTATGCTCAATGGTTTTGAATTAAATACACCTAATATTTTTTATCAATCAACCAATCCAAATCCAAAACACAATGACGAACACGTCGAATTGATTTCTGGCGGCAAGACTTTACAATGGACTGCAGCAGCAAATGCCGTTTCGCATAATGTTTATTTTGGCACAGATCAAACTGCTGTAGACAATGCAACGACTTCTTCTCCAGAATACAAAGGCAATCAAGCCCTTGCTAATACTTCTTATCAAGTAAGCAGCTTATATACTGGCGCAACTTATTTTTGGCGTGTGGATGAAGTTTTAGCAGACGGAATTGAAAAAGGAAATATTTGGCGTTTTCGTCCTGCCCAGCTTGCTTTTCCTGATGCTGAAGGTTACGGACGTTTTGCTCGCGGCGGACGCGGGGGCAAAGTTGTTGCCGTAACCAATTTAAACGACAGCGGTCCCGGAAGCTTTAGAGAAGCTGTAACTAATGATATTGGTCCTAGAACAATTGTTTTTAATACTTCGGGAGTTATTCAACTTACCTCCCGCCTTGTTCTAAGCCAGCCATATGTAACTGTTGCGGGGCAGACTGCTCCTGGAAAAGGAATTACGATTCGCTCTGCTCCTTTTGGTGTCACCGGAAACGATGCCGTAGTACAAAATCTAAGGGTAAGAATTGGTGCCGGTCCTACTTTTGACGGAATGGGATTAACTGGTGCCGACAACAGCATCATCGACCACTGCTCTATCAGCTGGACAATAGATGAATCGTTTAGTTCGCGATCAGGAAAAAACATTACACTGCAAAGAACGCTAATCTCTGAGGCGCTCAATGCAGCCAATCACCAAAATTATCCTGCTGGAACAGAACACGGATACGCAGCAACGATTGGGGGCGATATCGGAAGTTTTCATCATAATCTGCTAGCGCATTGCTATGGACGAAATTGGTCGCTCGGAGGTGGATTAGACGGCAGCGGGGCTTATGCAGGAAGAATGGATATTACCAATAATGTCGTATACAATTGGGGAAACAGAACCACAGACGGCGGTACCAAAGAGGTCAATTTTGTAAACAATTATTACAAACCTGGAGCGGGTTCTAAAATATTCACTGCATTTAACCAGCAGAATGAAGGTGCTGGGACAGGAACACAGCAGTGTTATTTTAACGGCAATGTAATGCCGGGCCATTTTGACGAAAACAACCAGACAGTTGGCAGAAAAGCTTCTGGAGTAGCAATTACTTTTGAAAATTTTGTCAGCACACCTTTTTTTCCATCTTATGTAACTACGCAGTCTGCCAAAAATGCTTATAAAATAGTACTTTCTGATGTGGGCTGTACGCAGCCTGAATTCGACGATCATGACCAGCGAATCATCAACGAAACTTTGAACGGAACCTATTCTGCCGTAGGGAGCGTAACCGGAAAACCAGGCTTTCCCGACAACGAAGCCGATGCAGGCGGATTTGAGGTTTATCCTGTTGTAACCCGCGATACCAATTGGGATTCTGACCAAGATGGATTACCAAATTGGTGGGAAAACATTATTGGCACCAATATAAATTCTGCAACAGGCGATTTTTCGGATTCGAATGCCGATACCAATAACGACGGCTACACCAACTTAGACGCTTATTTACAATGGCTGTCGCTGCCTCATTACGAATCTCCAAATGGAACTAAAATTGACATTGACATTCAAAAATTATCCCGCGGCTTTACAAATGGTGTTTCGTACACGGTTTCAAATGTTGTTAACGGAAATGCAGTCTTAAACGGTAATATCGTCGCTTTTACCCCAACAGCAAACGGTTTAGGATCTTTTGAATTTACAGTGACCGATTCTGAGGGCGGTACTATGAAACGAAAAATAAATACAGTGAGCGGTCTAACATTAAACTTAGACAGAGAAGAAACCAAAAAAGATTATTACAGTGCTTTTAACGTATGGCCGGTACCCAGCAGTGGCTCATTTTCTGTAGTGTTAAACGATGAAGAAATAGAAAATGCCGACCTTAGGATTTATGATGTTTCGGGAAAAGAATTATACAAACAAAAAATAAAAGGAAAAACTCAAGAAAACATTCAACTGCACTCAAAAGGTGTTTTTCTAATAAAAATTAGTAATCCTCAAACCAAAAAAACAGAATATGTAAAGAAGATTATTATTCAATAAATTTGCCCCAACAAATTTAGAAAGGCGGTTCAGATGAACCGCCTTTTTTTTATTTTCTCTGAAAGAAATACGTATAAATCCATGTCAGCGTAAACGACGGAATAAAATCCGTAAATGGCAGTGCCTCTTCTAAAAAAGTCAAAACACTAGCCGCCTTTCCTACCCGCCCTTTATACATTCTGGTCATGATAAATGCAGCAATTGGCGCCCAGATAACATCTGAAAATTCACCCAGAAGCGGAATCGTGAATGAAATCATACCAATTCCGTCCAGAATTAGACCAATAATTAATTTTGACATTTTATCATCTTCAACAACAATTTCTTCTCTTTTCATTGTTTTCATCTTTTATCTTTTTTTAGTTACAGCAAACAGCACACCAAAATCCCCATCGGTCTGTGTCCACTTTTTTGAAGGCACATAGGCTCTGGATACAAATCCATCCAGATACAAGGCATTTTTACAGCCCAATTCTTTAAAATAGTGTGCAAAATCATAAAAATTGATTTCCTTTTTAGACAATACAAAAACCACTTTGCCATCTGGCAGAATCCCAACTCCGTTTCTAATATTCAAATTAGCAGAACCTTCCTTAAATGCAGCATGAATTTTACCATCAATAACCAACATGGGTCCAGATTGGGTTGCATATTGAATTTTTCCGTCGTTTTTAAACTCTTCTGTAGTGGCTATTTTTGCCACTTTAGCAGTCGTTATATAAAACACACCATTCGGTTTCAAATAAAAATTTCCAGCCGCAGTTCCAGCGTCCAATGACGTTAATGTCTTTTTGTTTTCTATATAAAGCCCTTGCGGCGCATTGTCTTTGTTATACATTCCGGCATTCATCGCAAAATCCAAAACCATCCCTTTATTTTCAATCCACGTTTTCAAATTTTGAATACTTCCAAATCTTTCGTCGTTTTCTTTTTTCCAATACAATTTCAAATCCTGCTTTTTAGGATCAACAGAATACACTACAAAAGAATCGGCATCATATCGATCTGCACTTATGAAAAGCATTAAAATTGCAATTAACAAAACGCTGATTTTTAATTTCATTGACAAAATATTTTTATAAATTTAAAACAATATCTGATTTTCAGCTTATTTCATTTTCAAATATCATTCCGAAATTTCCATCTGCCGAAATGCTGGAAAAATATTAAATGTAAGATCTGAGAAACTAGATGCAAAAGTAAAATGAAGAAAATTAAAAAGACGGACTATTTTTAAAATCTAACATCTAACAAATAACTTTTGACATTGACTATAATCTTCGTTTCTTTGTAAAAACAGTTTCAATACATGATACACGCAAAAAACATACATAAATTCTACGACAAGCTTGAAGTTTTAAAAGGTGTCGATTTACATATCAAAAAAGGCGAAATTGTTTCAATTGTAGGCGCTTCGGGTGCTGGAAAAACAACTTTATTGCAAATTCTGGGCACATTAGACAAACCCGAAATAAATCCAGATTCATCGCTGACCATTAACGGAGAAAACGTCCTGACACTTCAAGATGTTGAAAAAGACAATACCAAAGAAGAAAAAACATTCAAAATAATAACTTGGTCAGGCTCTGTTTATGCCGTTATTTTAGCCGTTTATCTGCTGTTTTTCAGACGTGCAATCATAGATGATGTCTTAGGACAAGTAACCTTAGCGGTGCTTTTCTTACCATTATTTTCGATGCTGGTTTATTATTTTCGATACTTCAAACAAAAAAGCAAAAAAGACAAAACATTATCTACGTTCAGAAATTTAAATCTTGGATTTATTTTTCAATTTCACCAGCTTTTACCCGAATTTACAGCTCTGGAAAACGTTTGTATTCCAGCATATATTGCAGGTAAAAAACCTTCTGAAACCGAAGCTGAAGCCAAAAAACTTCTTGATTTCTTAGGACTTTCTCATCGAATTAATCACAAACCAAACGAACTTTCGGGCGGTGAACAACAGCGTGTTGCGGTTGCCAGAGCTTTAATCAACAAACCAGATGTTATTTTTGCCGACGAGCCTTCTGGAAACCTAGATACACATTCGGCAGAAAACCTGCATCAATTATTTTTTAAACTTCGAGACGAATTCGGACAAACATTTGTCATTGTAACGCATAACGAAGAGTTAGCCAATATGGCCGACAGAAAATTAGTTATGGTCGACGGTCAAATTAGTAATTAGGAGCTGTTTCCTGCTGTCCGCTATATCTTTTCCTTGCTAAAGAAGCAAGAAAAAGGATGCCGCTTCCATCAGGGCTAGGCCTCTCCGTATTTCAAGAATTTTCATTTTTATTATGAACCAAAAAGAGCTCAAAGAATTTCTCGACGAAAAAGTCATTCAATATAACAATCAGGATTTCATAGAAAGTGATCCTGTACAGATTCCGCATTTATTTACACAGAAAGAAGATATTGAAATTGCAGGTTTTTTAAGCGCATCTATCGCTTGGGGAAACCGTAAAATGATCATCAAAAATTCGCACCGAATGATAGAATTAATGGGCAATACGCCGTACGATTTTGTCATGTCCCATTCCGACGAAGATTTGGCGCGTCTGGAAACTTTTGTTCACCGAACTTTTAACGGAAATGATTTTGCCGGTTTCATAAAAGGGCTGCAGAATATCTATAAAAACCACAACGGACTCGAAGCTGTTTTTGCTAAAAATCAAGAAAATGACAGTTTACAAAAGAGCATTAGCGAATTCAAAAAAATCTTTTTCGAAACCGATCATCTTCCAAGAACACAAAAACACATTTCAGATCCGCTGAACAATTCGGCAGCCAAAAGAATCAATATGTACCTGCGCTGGATGGTGCGTCAGGACACAAAAGGCGTTGATTTAGGAATCTGGAAAAGTATTTCACCTGCTGCTTTATCTTGTCCGCTTGATGTACATTCTGGAAATGTTGCCCGCAAACTTGAAATTCTTTCGCGAAAGCAAAACGACGCCAAAGCTTTAGCCGAATTAGATCTTGCGCTTCGTAAAATGGATCCGTTAGATCCTGTAAAATATGATTTTGCATTATTTGGATTGGGAGTTTTTGAAGGGTTTTAATTGTTTTTATCAACAGTAATCGTAAGTTTATTTTTTTCTTGTTTTACGACAACCATTTTCCCTTGTTTAAAGCCAAGACTTTCAAGCCATTTTCCTTTAAGAATAATTTCAGGAACATTTATTCCGCGGTAAGTTCTAGCTTGATATTTTTTATGAATTTTGAGTTTTCTATAATTTTTCATTGTCATATAATTATATGACAAATATAAAACAAAAACCAACTTGTCATACAATTATATGACAAAATTTTCAACAAATAATTATAAATTTGTTTTTATGACGAAAGATAACCTAAATAAAACTATTGGTCTGCAGATCATTAAATTTAGAGAGAAGAAAGGCTGGAGCCAATCTGACTTGGCGAGAGCTTGTAAAAAAGAACGACAAGCAATTGAAAAAATGGAGAATGGAAAAGTCAATTCAACACTTTATTCTTTATTTGAAGTTTCAAAGGCACTAGAAATTTCGCTTTCTCAACTTTTAAATTTCTAAGAGTTATTATTTAAATTCTCACAATTTACCATTTCTATAAAATCATTGCTATTCAATCAAGTCCCAGCGGGACGATATATTTATAGATTCTACAACCACATGCTATTAAGCTCCAGCGGAGCGACATGATTATCAAAATATATCACTCCGCTGGAGCTTTAACTCATTTGGGGATCATTTTTTCTACAAATAGTACGCTCCTCCGGAGCTTGACAAGCAAAATATACAATTCAATCTTTGTCGATTATGATTGTGATTTGTTTCACCTATTCGATATAGCGTAAGCCTCATTAGTAAATCCTCAAAGTTTGTTATTTCTATAAAATTCATTATCAATCAAGTCCCAGAGGGACGATATATTTATAGATTCTATAACCACATGCTATTAAGCTCCAGTGGAGCGACATGATTTCAAAATAGATCGCTCCGCTGGAGCTTTAACTCATTTGGGAATCATTTTTTCTACAAATAGCACGCTCCTCCGGAGCTTAACAATCAAAATATACAATTTTCAATCTTTGTCGATTTGTGTGATTTGCTTCTATTCGCTATCCGGCGAGTCTCATTCGCTGAAATGACAAGATTGCGAAAAATCACGGATTTAAAATGTATTTTCAAGGTTTTCAATGTCGAAAAATAATTACAAAGTTGCATAGAGCCGATTGTCAGGCTGAGCGAAGTCAAAGCCTCTTGTAAGGCTCTTCGACTTCGCTCAGAGTGATCTATATGATCTAAAATTACAAATTCGTCAAAAAAACCATGAATTTAACGTACATTTGCACAAAATTTAAAGCAAATGAGCACTTTCGAAAAATTTAATCTTCCAAAATCTGTCCAAAAAGCAATCGATGATTTAGGATTTGTTACGCCAACTCCAATTCAGGAAAAGTCGTTTTCTGTAATTACGTCTGGTCGTGACATGATGGGAATTGCACAGACTGGAACAGGTAAAACATTTGCTTATTTATTACCGCTTTTAAAATTATACAAATTTACCAACACCAATACGCCAAAAATTGTTGTTTTGGTTCCTACTCGTGAACTTGTGGTTCAGGTTGTAGAAGAAGTAGAAAAACTGACTAAATACATGTCGGTTAAAACATTGGGAATTTACGGCGGTGTCAACATTAATTCACAGAAAAAAGCTGTTTATGAAGGTGTTGATATTCTAGTTGGAACGCCGGGACGTACAATGGATTTAGCTCTTGATGCTGTTGTTCGTTTTGATGAAACTCAGAAATTAGTGATCGATGAGTTTGACGAAATGCTGAATCTTGGTTTCCGTACACAATTGACTGCGCTTTTGGCTATGATGAAAACCAAACGTCAAAACATTTTGTTTTCGGCTACCATGACTGACGAAGTGGATGCTATTTTAAATGATTATTTTGATTTTCCTGAAGAAGTAACTTTGGCCGCTTCTGGAACTCCATTAGAAAAAATTACGCAGATTACGTATAATGTACCTAACTTTAATACAAAAGTAAATCTTCTAAAACATTTATTAGAAACCGATCAAACTATGGATCGTGTGCTGATTTTTGTTAACAATAAAAAGATTTCAGACATGCTTCATACTCGTATTGAAGAAATGTTTGACGGACAATTTGGGGTGATTCACTCCAATAAATCTCAAAACTATCGTTTGAGTACAATGGCAGAATTTCAGGAAGGAAACCTGCGCGGTCTTATTACAACCGATATTATGGCGAGAGGTTTGGATATTTCTGACATTACGCACGTTATCAATTTTGAACTTCCAGAAGAACCAGAACTTTATATGCACAGAATTGGCCGTACAGGCCGTGCCGATGCAACGGGAACTGCAATTAGTTTTGTAACGCCTCGTGAAGAAGAATTTAAAGTAGAAGTGGAAGTTTTAATGAATCAGGAACTTGAAATCGCTGCTTTTCCAGAAGAGGTAGAAATCTCTGAAAAACTAATCGAACCTGAAAAAGACAGACAGCCAATGAAGTTTTTAATGAAAAAACCAAAACTTGCGGGTGAGGGTGCTTTTCACGAAAAATCAAAAAAGAATAAAAAAGTCAATCTTGGAGGTCCTTCAAAAACGAAAAAGAAAACACACGGTTCTGTTAATAGAAACATGTTGAAAACGAGAGATAAGAAGAGAAAAGACAAGGATAAATAAGATGCTAAGGTTCTAAGATGCTAAGGTTCTAAGGTTCTAAGATTCTAAGTTTAAAAGGTTCAAAGGCTCAAAGATGCAGAGGTTCAAAGTTTTCTAAACTTTTACTTTGCATCTTTGAGCCTTTTTTATTCTTTTAGCGCCTTTATCACTCTGAAACTTTGTTCCTTTGTTACTTTAAACCTTTGTTACTTTGCACCTTTGTGCCTTAGTATCTTAGAACCTTAGCCTCTTAAATTTTCGTAAACACCAAACCAACAGGTGAACACAGCTCAATTTTCTTTCCTGTGTCGGTTAATTTACCTGTGGTTTTATCTCTTTTAAAAATAATGATATCGTTAGTATATTGATGTCCAACTAAAAGGTAATTTCCTGTTGGATCAATAGCAAAATCTCTTGGACCTTTTCCTAACGTACTCACCTGCTCTACCAAAGTTAATTTTCCGTCTTTGGCTGTTTTATAAACCGAAATAGCATTAGCATCTACACGATCGGATACATATAAAAAGTTTCCGTCTGGCGAAAGTTTAATTGCCGCCGCTCCTGTGCCGCCTTTAAAATCTTTTGGAAGAATACTCGTTGCTGCAATTTGTTTTAAACTGCCGCTTTTATAGTAACTGAAAGTTGTCAGCGAACCATCTAATTCCTGAACTAAATACACATATTTTCCATCTTTACTGAAAGTCAAATGTCTTGGTCCGCTTCCTGGTTTTACATCAACACTTTCTTTCAAAGTCAATATTTCGTTTTTAGAATTCGGATTGTATTTGTAAATAAAAACCTTGTCTAAACCCAAATCATTTACCAAAACAAACTTTTTGTCTGGCGAAAAAGCAACCATATGCACATGTGCTTTTTCCTGACGCGCTGCATTTGGACCTTTTCCTTCATGCTGCACCAACTGTGCTGCTGCACCAATACTGCCGTCTGCATTTTTCTTAAAAACAGCAATGCTTCCTCCAGAATAATTGGCTGCAATTACATTTTTATCATCATTAATAATATGGCAAGGATCGGCTCCTAAAGCATCATTTTTATTGAGAAAAGTTAATTTTCCTGAACCCGAGTTGTAACCAAAAGCACTTACAGTACTTTGCGTTCCGTTTTCGTTTACGGCATATATGTATTTATTATCCGCAGAAACAGATAAATAACTTGGACTTAAAACATTTTCTGAAGCATTTTTTTGCGAAAACGCACCTGTATCAGCATCAAATTCGTAAACATAAATTCCGCTGCTTTGACAAGTATTGGTATAAGTTCCAATCAGCAGATTAAATTTGTGCTGCGCTTGGAGGCTTGCGCATGCCATTGCGGTGAACAACACCATATGTATTTTTTTCATAGTTTTTTGTTTTTTGAATCAGCTAAAATAATCAATAAAAACATTTGAATCTTTATTTTTTGTTACAAAAGAAATTACAAAAGTTACATTTTAGATCTCCTATTATCATATAAGTGCTATAAGTTCATTTTAGATTTCTTTCTAATCTTACTTATAAACTCTTATGTAACATCATGAAGGTTTAAACTAAAATTTGTATTTTTGGACAATTAACGTATTGAAATAAATCAAAGCCAGAATGCATTTTAAGCACCCCGAAATTTTATATTTTCTGTTTTTATTAATCGTTCCAATCCTGGTTCACTTATTTCAATTACGACGTTTTAAAACTTCTTATTTTACCAATGTCCGATTCTTAAAAGAACTTGCTGTTCAGACTCGTAAAAGTTCTAAAATAAAAAAACTCCTTTTATTAGCAACACGACTGCTCTTGCTTACATTTCTTATTTTAGCTTTTGCACAGCCTTTTTTTGAAGCTGTAGACAGTAAAAACGCATCAAACGAAATGTATATTGTTTTAGACAATTCGTTCAGTATGCAGGCAAAAGGCAAAAAGGGCGAATTATTAAAGCGTGCCGTTCAGGAATTATTAGAAAATACGCCTGAAAATGCCCAATTCTCGCTTTTAACCAATACCGAGAACTTCTGGAATACCGATATTAAATCTTCTAAAAGTGCTTTACAAAACTTAAAATACAGCGCCGCTGCCTTTGATCTTTCTGCAATTACGGCAAAAATAAAAGCGCACCAATCGGCTCATAAAAAAGACATTGTGATTATTACAGATGCGGTGGGCTTAAAAGAAAAGGACATTAAAAATATAGATTTTGATGATAAACCTTATTTTATTGTTCCAAAAGCAGAACAAAAAAATAACATTTCAATTGACAGTGTTTACATCAATCAGACGTTGGAAAATTTTTATGAAATCGGTATTAATCTTTCAGCTTATGGCGAAGATTTTAAACCCGTTTCGACAGCTTTATACAATCAAAACAAATTAATTGCCAAAACAATTATCAATTTTGACACGAAGAAAAAGAAAATCACTTTCACCATTCCTAAAGAAGCTTTTCATGGTTATGTGAGTATCGAAGACAATGGATTAACTTATGATAATAAATTGTTTTTCAGTATTTCTAAAAACAAAAAAATAAACGTAATCAGTATTGGAGCTCCAGAAAAAAGCAATTTCTTATCGAGAATTTATACTTCTGCCGAATTCAATTATCAAAATTATGCTTTGAATGTTTTGGACTATAATAGTCTTGAAAAACAGAATACTATCATTTTAAATGAATTAGAAGAAATTCCGCAGGCTTTGCAGACCACTTTGAAAGCTTTTGTTGGAAAAGGCGGTAATTTGGTCATTATCCCTTCTGAAAAGACTTCAGCTTCAAACTTAAATACATTTTTAGGGAATTTTGGAAAAATTCTATTTAAAAACTTAGAAAGCAACAGTAAACTAATTACTAAAATTAATTTCGATCATCCTTTATTCTCTGGAGTTTTTGAAACTAAAATCACGAATTTTCAATACCCAAAAACCAACAGTTCGTTTGCAGTTTCAAGTCCATACCCTTCGGTTTTATCTTTTGAAGACCAGACCCCTTTTGTAACGGCGATTCAAACTCCGATTTCTGGTGTAACGATTTTTACTGCTCCCATAAACAGTTCAAATTCTAATTTTCAACAGTCGCCTTTAATTGTACCCTTATTTTACAAAATCGGACAAAACAATCAGAAAACAGGTGTAAATGCATTGACAATAGGAAACAATGCACCTTATTTTGTAGATGTACTGCTGACTAAAGATGCTATTTTGGAAGTAAAAGGAACTGAAGATTCGTTCATCCCGATTCAGCAGATTTTAAACAATAAAGTAAAACTGACCTTTAATGATTTCCCAGAAACGGCTGGCAATTACAGTATTTTTGATAAAAAAGAATGGGTCGAAAACATTAGTTTTAATTACAAAAGAACAGAAAGTGATCTTAGTCTGATCAATACCAGCATGCTATCTGATTTTAAAACAGCCGATACTCTAGCTACTATTTTTAATACACTGCAAACCGAGCGAACCGACAGCCAGATTTGGAAATGGTTTGTTATCTTTGCACTGTTATTTTTAGCATTAGAAATGGCAATTATAAAGTTTGTGAAATAGTTTTTTTTCACCATTAAAGTGTTAAGAACATTAAGTTTTATACGTAATTAACTTAACTTGTTAATGATAAAGAAAATTAAATTCTGTGCTTAATTCACTTAATCTCTTAATGGTTAAGAAAATTTAAGTTGAATGTTTAAATCATTTTATTATTTCAATTAAAATAAATTTCTCTACATATGAAAATAATCATCAAAAGCGCCAAAATTATCGACTCCCAAAGTCCGTTTCATAACCAGACCGTTGATCTTTTAATTGCAGATGGTTTAATAGAAAAAATTGGGGTTTCGCTTCCTAATGACGATGCCGAAATAGTACGCTTCGATGACCTTCATGTTTCACAAGGATGGTTTGACAGCAGTGTTTCACTCGGAGAACCTGGATATGAAGACAGAGAAACCATCGAAAACGGACTAAATGTTGCCGCAAAAAGCGGTTTTACTGCAATTGGTTTACAGCCAAATTCTTTCCCGGTTATAGACAATCAGTCTCAAGTAAATTTTGTAAAAAACAAAGCAAATGGTGCTGCGGTAGAAATTTTTCCAATTGGTGCTTTAACAAAAGGCAGCGAAGGAAAAGACATGGCAGAATTATTTGATATGAAAAAAGCCGGAGCGATTGCTTTTGGCGATTATAACAAAAGTCTTGACAATGCCAACCTTTTAAAAATCGCTTTACAATATGTACAGGATTTTGACGGATTGGTAATCGCCTATTCTCAGGATCCAAACATTAAAGGAAACGGCGTTGCCAACGAAGGAATTGTATCTACGAGATTGGGATTGAAAGGAATTCCGAATCTGGCCGAAGAACTGCAAATTTCAAGAAACTTATTTTTATTAGAATATACAGGCGGAAAACTTCATATTCCGACAGTCTCTACAGCCAAATCGGTTGAATTAATTCGAGAAGCAAAAGCAAAAGGTTTAAACGTAACCTGCAGCGTCTCTGTACACCATTTAGTTTTAACAGATGAAAAACTAGACGGTTTTGACACTCGTTTTAAAGTCACTCCTCCATTACGTACAGAAGTTGACAGACAGGCTTTATTAAACGGAATTGCTGATCATACAATCGATTTGATCACTTCAGACCATAATCCGATTGATATTGAATTTAAGAAAATGGAATTTGATACCGCTAAAAATGGAACTATTGGGTTAGAAAGTGCTTTTGGAGCTTTACTAACGGTTTTACCTGTTGAAACTATTATTGCAAAACTTACAGGAAGAGCGATTTTTGGCCTTGAAAACCAAACAATTGAAGAAGGCGCTAAAGCTAATTTAACTTTGTTTACAACAGAAGGAAAATCAACTTTTACCAAAGAAGATATTCTTTCTAAATCTAAAAATAGTGCTTTTTTGGGAACAGAATTAAAAGGTTCTGTGTATGGAATTTTAAATCAAAATCAACTAGTTACAAAATAATACAATGAACAATACCATCGAAGAAGGCAAATCAATCGCAATTACCAGTTACATTCTAATTATTGGCGTTTTGATTGCCATGAGCATGAATTCTGAAAACAAAAATAGTTTTGCTTCTTTTCATATACGCCAGGCAGCGGGATTATCAATTACGTTTATCTCACTTGCTTTAATTATTAGTCCTTTTGACAGCTTTTATATTACTTTTCCGATGTGGATTTGTGTTTCTATATTATGGGCTTACGGAATCTTTAGCGCTATACAAGGCCAGACCAGACCAATGCCTTTAGTTGGCGGGCTTTACCAAAAATGGTTAAAGTCTATTGGATAAGTAAATTCCAACTTAAAAACTAGCACCAACTGAACACTAAAAATCTGAAAACTGAACATTAAAAAAAATGAATCTATCTCTAGAATATAAAATACAAGAACCAAAAGTAATTTTAGATAAAAATCCTTTATTGCTTTTATTACACGGATACGGAAGCAACGAAGCCGATTTGTTTTCGTTTGCAACAGAACTTCCTGACAATTATTATATCATTTCTGCCAGAGCTCCTTACGATTTACAATACGGAAGTTACGCTTGGTACGCGATCAATTTTGATGCCGATCAAAATAAGTTTTCAGACAACGAACAGGCAAAAACTTCAAGAGATGCAATTGCCAATTTTATTGATGAATTAACTGCCAATTATCCTATTGATGCTGATAATGTGACCCTGATTGGTTTTAGCCAAGGTTCTATTTTGAGTTATGCAGCAGCACTTTCTTATCCAGAAAAAATTCAGCGTGTTGTCGCAATGAGCGGTTATTTTAATGAAGAAATCATCAAAGACGGTTATCAAAATAACGACTTTAAAAACCTAAAAATATTCGCTTCGCACGGAACTGTTGATCAGGTTATTCCGATTGAATGGGCGAGAAAAACTCCTGCAATTTTAGAACATTTAAATATTCCAGTTGTATACAAAGAATATCCTGTTGGACATGGAGTTGCTCCGCAGAATTTCTTTGATTTTAAGAATTGGCTGGAAAATTAAGGATTCAATAGCAGTTTTAAGCCACAGCTTTACCAGAACTAAATCTTTTGCATATGAGCATTACAAAACTTAATAATCCCGCATTACTATTAATTGATATTCAAAAAGCTTTTCATGACATTGCTTATTGGGGCGGAGATCGTAATAACGTTAACGCAGAAGAAAAAGCTGGAGAACTTCTAGAAATATGGAGAAGTAAAAAACTGCCTATTTTTCATGTTCAGCATTGTTCTTCAAATCCAAATTCGATTTTAAACGAAACGAGTCCAGGAAATGAATTTCAGGATGTTGTAAAACCTTTGGAAAGTGAAATTATCATAAAGAAAAATGTTAATAGCGCTTTTATCGGAACGAATTTAAAGGAGCTTCTTGACAATGCTAAAATTACTGATCTTGTCATTGTTGGTTTAACTACAGATCACTGTGTTTCCACCACAACAAGAATGGCTGGAAATTTTGGCTACAATGTCTATCTGATCTCAGATGCAACAGCAACCTTCAACAAAAAAGGTCTTAACGGAGAAGATTTTTCTGCCGAATTAATACATCAGACTGCTTTGGCAAGTTTAAACGAAGAATTTGCTCAGGTGGTAAACTCTGAGTTTATTAAAGAGATTATTTAAATTAGAATAAAATATAAAAAGTGATATGTATTAAATGTTTAAGCATTGTACATATCACTTTCTGTTTTTACTGTCCGGTGTAAAGAATATCTTTTCCTTTTTTCAAAACATATCCTTTCCAAGGAATTAACTGCCAATCACCATTAGTCCAAGAATCTCCTTCAGATTTTCTTTCTAAAATAATCGATTCTTTTTGAGTGTCAAGGAAAAGTTCGGCTTTATTTCCTTCAAAAATAACATATGATGCAGTTGTATATTTTTTTCCGTCGTCGGCATGCGATAATTGCGTTCCTTCAAAAACCCGAATACATTCTTTTTTAAGTATTGACCAAGTATAACCGGCAGAAGCCTTACAGCCGTGAGCATCTGAGTCACCGCCTGTCATAACTTGTTTTGGCGCTTCTTTTGTACTAGTGTTTTCTGACGAAACTTTTTTTGCACACGAGAACGAAAGCCCCGCAATCATTGTAAACAGCATAATCTTTTTCATAGTCCTATAAATTTTTAAGGTCAAAAAAAAATAGGATTATAAAATCCTATTTTTGATATAACCAAGTTTGATTTACTTCAAAGGTAATGTTATCATCATTATCAACAAAGTATTTTAACAAGACTTCTCCCCATAATTCCCCATTACTGTAATCTGCAATGATCCATCTGTGGTTTAAGATTTTTACTTTGTTAATTATAAATTTATTGGGTCCGATTTGATCTTGTCCTGTATAAGGGTTTCCTTTTAGATTTGCATTGAAATCCAATAATTTTTCTGTTACAACCGGAATCAGTTTTTCAAATAAAATCACTTTTCCGCCAGAAGCACTGTTATCAAAATAATTTTGTGCGTTTTCATTATGTTCTAACGAAAAATAATTGGCATCTGTTAGTTTTGTAGTAACCAAATTGATACTGTCGCGTAGTTTTTTAGTCGTTTTTTCGTATCTGTTTTGCTCAAACTTTACTTCTTGACTGTAGAACGCATAAGTAAAAAGGTTCATTAATACAGCTAAGATCAAAAGATAAAGCATTAGGGATTTTTTCATTGTGGTATAATTAAATTGTAATTTCTAAATTGTCGTATGCCAGAAAAACGTTTTCCGGCAGCTGTTGCTGTACTTCTTCATGAAAACCTAAAACATGGCTGATATGTGTCAGATAGGCTTTTTCTGGTTTTACCAGATTTATAAAATCAAGTGCTTCCTGCAGGTTAAAATGTGTATCGTGAGGTTCTACACGTAAAGCATTTACCACCAAAACTTTGAGATTTTTGAGCTTCGCTATTTCTGACTCTTCTATAGTTTTAACATCTGTCAAATACGCAAAATCGTCTATACGGTAACCAAAAACCTGTAATTGTCCGTGCATCACATTAATCGGAATGGCTGTTTTATCACCTACCGCAAATGTTTGGTCATTGATAACTTCTATTGTCTTTACGCTTGGTGCACCCGGATATTTGTTTACGGTCTCAAAAACATAATCAAAACGACGTCTTAAATTCTCAATTACACGCTGGTGTGCATAAACGGGAATTTCGCCCTGTCTGAAATTGAATGGACGAATATCATCCAGACCAGCAGTATGATCTGCGTGTTCGTGAGTAAACAAAATGGCATCGAGTTTGGTGCAGCCGCAGGAAAGCATCTGCTGTCTGAAATCGGGTCCGCAATCGATAACATAAGAATGCTCGCCCCATGTAATCCAGATGGATACACGAAGCCTTTTATCCTTAGCATCAGTGCTTTTACAAACGGGATGATCGATTCCGATAATCGGAATGCCTTGAGAAGTGCCAGTACCTAAAAAATAAACCTTCAATTGAACTTAATTTTTTTACAAAAATAGGATTATTTCTCTTTCATTAGAAGCCTAATTTGCTAACTTTGTAACAAATCTATTTAAAATAAAAATGGGTACAGAAATAAAGCTCAAAGGTGACAGGGTCATCGAACAGATTCCTTCTATAAAAGACAAAGCGTTACGCATTAATTTAAACGAAAATATTTACGGGACATTTGCTGAAATTGGCGCTGGACAAGAGACAGTTAGACATTTCTTCAGATCCGGAGGTTCATCAGGAACAATTGCAAAAGCAATGTCTGCCTATGATAAAGATTTTAGTGATGCGGTTTACGGAATAGAAAGTGACGGAAGATATGTGACCGAAGAGCGATTAAAAAAAATGCTTACCCACGAAGGTCAAATCATCGAAGAGCGTTTGAGCCGAGAGAAACATCCCACAAAACTTTTTTTTAGTTATGCCAACACGGTAGCTACGATAGATTTTGCCAAACAATTTAAAGGTCACGGCTGGGTAGGAATTCGATACCAAATTGAACCAGACGAAGCTTATAACGAAATTATTCTTCATATTCGTTTTAAAGAGACTGATGCTAGACTACAGCAAGAAACACTAGGTATTTTAGGTGTTAACCTTATTTACGGTGCTTTTTACAAATACAACGATCCTAAACGATTACTTCGTTATTTATACGATCACTTAGATAAAGATCAATTAGAAATTGATACTATTAACTTTTCTGGACCTCGTTTTGCTGACGTAGACAATCGTTTGATGAGTTTACAATTGGTTAAAAACGGAATGACGGATGCCGTAATGTTTAATCCAGAAGGAAAAAACATTCTTCCGGCAGCTATTCTTTACAAAAAGAATCTTTTAGCTCTAAGAGGAAGTTTTCGCCCGGTTACCAAAGTAAATATGGACATGTACGAGAAATCATTGCAAATGTTTCTCAAAGAAAATAAAGTCGAAAAAAATAATACGCTGGTTGTTTTTGAAATTACGCTTTCGAATTTACGATCGGATGGTGAGATTGACGAACGTGACTTTATGGACAGGGCAGAATTACTTTGTTCGCTTGGCCAAACCGTAATGATCTCGAATTTTCAGGAATATTATAAGGTTGTAGAGTATTTTGCTAATTATACAAAAGCCCGTATGGGATTGGCAATGGGAGTAAATAACCTTGTTGATATTTTTGATGAGAAATACTACCGTCACTTAAGCGGCGGTATTCTGGAAGCTTTTGGAAAACTATTCTATCGCGATATGAAAGTTTTCTTATATCCAATGCTTGATGAAGAGGGTGTATTAATGAATTCAAACAACTTAAAGGTACATCCTAGAATGAAAGAGTTGTATAAATTCTTTAAATTCAACGGAAAAGTAGTTGATATTGAAGATTACGATCCGGATAACTTAGCTGTTTTCTCTCGAGAAGTTTTAAAAATGATCAATCAAGGAAAAACCGGCTGGGAGCACATGCTTCCGTCTGGTGTATCAGAACTCATAAAAGAACATCACCTTTTTGGATATCATCCTCAAAAAGAATTAGAACAAAACACATAAAATTAAAATCCCTTATTTAAGGGATTTTTTTTGTTTCAAGTTTTTTTTTTTCAGGTTTTTTTTGTTTCAAGTTTTTTTGTTTCAGGTTTCAAGTTATAATCTGCACTTAAAGCAGAAACGCAAAGAATATGAAGTTTTTCACATTCTTTGCGTTTCTGCAAAAAAAAATTCGCAAAGCTTGTCGTGATCAAGCTTTGCGAACTTAGCGTTTGTATATTCCATTTATAAAAACCTTAGCCTTCTTTGCGGTAAAATCCAAAATGCGAATTGCTATAAAAGAGAATCTTTATTTCAGAATCTGTGACGCGTGTTCTTTTGTTTTTACTTTTTCGATTACTTCATCAATAATTCCTTTTTCGTTGATGACAAAAGTGGTTCTGTGAATTCCGTCATACTCTTTTCCCATAAACTTTTTTGGCCCCCAGACACCAAATGCGTTAATTACAGATTTGTCTTCGTCTGCCAATAACGGAAAAGGAAATTCGTATTTGTCTTTAAATTTTAATTGTGCTTTCTGACTGTCGGCACTTACTCCCAAAAGTTCGTAATTATTAGCTTTGAATCGCTCAAAATTATCTCTTAAATCACACGCTTCTGCGGTACAACCAGGTGTGCTTGCTTTTGGATAAAAGAAAACGACTAGTTTCTTTCCAGCATAATCTGCTAATTGATGTGTTTTTCCGTCTTGATCTGTTCCTGAAAAATTGGGTGCTTTATCTCCCGCTTTTAATGTTGTCATATTTTTTTATTTTAGATTTTAGTCCCGAAGCCTCGGGATAGATTTTAGATTTTAGATTTTAGATTTTAGATTTTAGATTTTAGATTTTAGATTTTAGATTTTAGATTTTAGATTTTAGATTTTAGATTTTAGATTTTAGATTTTAGATTTTAGATTTTAGATTTTAGATTTAAAAAAAGCTGCGCTTTTTTTAAATCTAAAATAAAACTCAAGACACATAACCTATAACCTATAACTCATAACTCATAACTCATAACTCATAACTCATAACTCATAACCCCTAACTCATGACCCCTAACTCATAACTCAGACGAAATGAGGAGTTGCAACGGAAAGCTGGATTAGGCATATGATAAAAATTGTGCTATTTTTACAGGATTAAAAATACGGAAATGAATAAAGAAGCACGCGTACAATTTGTTATAAATACGTTAAAAGAACTCTACCCTACCATACCTGTTCCATTAGATCATAAAGATCCTTATACGCTTTTAATCGCAGTTTTATTGTCGGCTCAATGTACAGATGTTCGCGTGAATCAGATTACACCGCTGTTGTTTGCTAAGGCTGATAATCCGTATGATATGGTAAAAATGTCTGTTGAGGAAATTAAAGAAATTATTCGCCCATGCGGCTTATCGCCAATGAAATCGAAAGGAATTCATGGTTTGTCTGAAATTTTGATTGAAAAACATAACGGTGAGGTTCCGCAGAGTTTTGAAGCTCTTGAAGAACTTCCTGCTGTTGGACATAAAACGGCAAGTGTGGTAATGTCTCAGGCTTTTGGTGTTCCTGCTTTTCCTGTTGATACACACATCCACAGATTAATGTATCGCTGGAATCTTTCGAACGGAAAAAATGTTGCTCAAACCGAAAAAGATGCTAAAAGATTATTCCCTAAAGCTTTATGGAATGACTTGCATCTGCAGATTATCTGGTACGGCCGCGAATATTCACCGGCAAGAGGCTGGAGCTTAGAAAAAGATATTATCACCAAAACGATCGGAAAAAAATCTATAATTGAGGCGATGAGCTAGGGCGTTGAGGTGCTAAGGCTCTAAGTTACTAAGGTGCTGAGGTACTGAGGCTCTAAGTTGCTGAGGTGCTGAGGCTCTAAGGGACTGCGGTACTAAGTTGCTAAGGTTATTCGCTTTTAAACATAAAAAAGCAGTCTACATTTAGACTGCTTTTTTTTTAAATCTTTATATATATATCTTAGAATCTCAGCACCTTAGTACCTTAGTGCCTACCCTAGAATCTTAGCTCCGCAAAAAACCTACATTCCTGCTTTCAAAGCATTGTATTCACTTGTCATGTCCAGCGCTCTGTAAACGCCTAATAGTGTTTTGGCAGCATCGGCATTTTTAGGTTCTAATGCAAGTGCTTTTTTAAGATACGGTATGGCGCTTCTTGTTACGTCATCTTTTCTGGCATTTAATTTATCGTATTTCTGCATTTCTGCCGCGCTTGTTCCTAAAGATGAAATCTCCTCAACTAGATCTTTTTTCATCTGCAGCTTTAGGTAAGCCATGTTGATATACGCATCTGTATTATTGGGATCTAATTCTAAAACGTAATTATAACCTGTTTCTGCTTTAGCATATTGTTTTTTCTCCATATAAGAATACGCCAGATTGCTGTTTACCTCAAGTCTTTTTGAAGGAACAGATTCTGTTCTTGGTTTTTCATAAAGTCCTTGCTGGATAGCATTTTCTCTAGCTTTTGGAGAAATAAAAACATCTTCTTCTTTTGTTTTTTTGTTTGTCGCCATGTAAAGCACTCCTTTTCCAGAATAATTAAGCTTTTTCAGGGCTTCATAATACTGAATGGCATGGTCATAATCTTTTGCATTGATAGAGGATGAGGCGGCGTTGAACAAATTCAGTGTATCTTTTTTGTCAAACAAATAAACTTTATAACTTTTCTCTGCGCTTTCTTTGAATTTCCCTGCATTAAAGTCGGCCATAGCACCGTTTACAAGGCTTGATTTCATTTCTTTTAAAGCCGCATTGGCTTTTACCGTAAATTTAAATTTCCCCGATTCGTTTTCGTACAAAAATACATCTTGATACGATTGAGAAGCTAAAGTGAAATTATTTGCAGCGTCAATATTTTTTACGGCTAAATCTTTTAAAACATTTCCTTTTAAGAAATAATAATCGGATTTATCCTCATCGGTTGCGTTAAGGATCATATATTCTGTCTTATTTAAGATTACTAAAGATTCCTGGCTTTTTCCTTTATCATATAAGGATTGTGCTTCTTTTATTTGTTCTTTTTGAGCAAAAGCTGCTCCATTTACAAATAATAAAAGTGTTATTATTTTCAAATTCTTTTTCATTTTTCCAATTAGGTTTAGTTGTTAATATAGATTTGGTGTAAAGCGAAAATATTTGACCTTTTAGAATAGTCAAACAACTTTTAAGATGCCTGGCATTTTAGAATGCTAAGCTTACAACAACTAGAATGGAAATAATTGAGGGTAGTTTTTCTTCATAAATATTGGTTTTGGTTAAAATTTTGATTCTGGTTTATATTATTTAGTAAATCTAATATTTTAATACGAAAAACTTCTTAACAAAGCTTTTTGCATGAATAAAAAATTACTTTTTAACTAAAATAGAATTAAATTATAAATAAACACAGAAATACAGCCGAAAATATTAAATTTTAACAAATCAACCTAAAAACACCCTAAAAAACTTATAATTTTAAAACGCAAAAAAAGAATCTAAAACACTTAATGTAAGACAGATACAAAAATATCTAGTTTTAAAACATAAAAAAAGCCCAATAACTGCATTTTAATGCTGATAGTGGGCTGAATAACCAAAACGACCAGTTGGTTTTTCTTTACAAACATCCGACAAAAGCTGCGGGATGTTTAGTTAGCTATGATTTCAAAACTTTTTTCATTGGCTTTGATCACCGACAAAGCTTGTGAATAATTTAATATAAAAGAAACTACTTCTTTTTTAGGTTTAAGATTTTGAGAAGCTAATGCTTTTTTTGAGTAAATTTTCGCCATACTGTAAAATGATTTATAGTAGTATAACGAGCTTATTATCAAATTAGTATTAATTGGTTAAAATAATTTGATGTTTATCTATTATTTTTCTCAAATTCATTAGAGCATAACGCATTCTGCCTAACGCTGTATTGATACTCACGCCTGTAAGTTCAGATATTTCTTTGAAGCTCATATCCTGATACATACGCATTACGAGTACTTCTTTTTGATCTTCTGGAAGTTCTTGTATCAATTTTTTAAGATCAAGTTCTACTTGATCTACAATCATTTTGCCTTCTATTGTTAACGTATCGTCTGACATGATAGAGAAAATAGAAAATTCTTCGGTTTCTCTATGCATTGGCATTTTTTTGGTTTTGCGAAAGTGATCTACAATTAAATTGTGAGAAATACGCATCACCCAAGGCAGAAATTTACCTTCTTCGTTATAAGAATTGCTTTTTAAAGTTTTGATTACTTTAATAAAAGTGTCTTGAAAAATATCATTTGAAATGTCTCTATCAGAGATCTTAGAATATATGAAACCATATATCTTAGATTCGTGCCTTTTAATTAATGTTGCCAGAGCAGCTTCACTGCCTTCAACATAATTTTTAACTAATAGAGCGTCTGGAGTATGCAGATCAGCCATAGTACTACTTTTTTAGTTTCTGTTTTAAAATTTGGAGTAATTTTTCTAAAAAGTAGTTTTATTATATAGGCGAATCTTTTTTAAGTTATGTTAATATCGTGACCAAATTTAACAATTTTTTATTTTAAAAAGCAAATAAAACGAATATAAATTAGCTGCAAATCAGTAAATAATCTAAATTAAACATAAAATTTACAGTGAAAATGATTAAAATCTGCAATTTGGATCCCGATTAAGAAAGTCAAAAAAAAGACGTAAATAACTTACAACTAACGAAATAAGATTTTTTACGCCTTTTTAAAACTGAAATTTAAATTACAATTTTTTATTGGTATACCCGAACATAATCGATATAATATTTTTGCGGCAATACCTTGTCGTCTACATCCGGCCCGCCAAAATTTCCTCCAATGGCTAAGTTTAAGATGATGTAAAAGGGTTTGTCAAAAGGCCAGGTATCTTCGTTTTTTGGCTGCGGATTGAAGGTATAAACCAATTCCTGATCTACAAAAAAGGCTATTTGGTCTTTATCCCATTCGATTGCATAAACATGATATCCTTCTTCAATAGTAGGAAATGGTGTTCTTTTGGTATTAATGGTATTTCCGTGGCTGTCTTGTGTATGAAGCGTTGTATAAACCATGTGCGGATCGCGTCCAATGTACTCTAAAATATCAATTTCGCCGGTTTTTGGCCATTTTACTTCATCGATATTTGCTCCCAGCATCCAGAATGCAGGCCATAATCCGTGACCGATTGGTAATTTTGCCCTTGCTTCTATACGCCCGTATAGAAATTCTTTTTTTCCTTTTGTGGTTATTTTGGTTGAAGTGTACACATCGCCTTCTTTTCGGGCTTCGATAACAAGGCTGCCGTCTTTAAATTCGTGATTTTTTTTGGTATAAATCTGCCTTTCATTATTCCCCCAGCCGCACAAATTTGGACAGCCGTCTCCTAATTCGTAATTCCAAACCGATTCGTTTAAAGCTTTTTTGTTAAAATTTTCTTCCCAGACCAGTTTCCTTTTTTGCTGTGCAAAGCCAAGACTGCTGATCATTATTACTAAAATTATTCTTTTCATCATCATAAAATTGCAAAATCAAGAAGGCCAGCCTAAACTGACCTTCTCTCATTAAAATTACTAATTAATCTAACCTATTGATACACTCTCACATAATCAATTTCCATAGTAGACTGGGTGAAAGCGGCATCAATATTACCTCCCATATTACCTCCCATCGCAACATTTAAAATCAAGAAAAAGTCGCTGTTAAAAGGTAAAGAACCGTCGTTGACTAAGGTATGAATCAATACATCGTCAGCGTATATTTTTATAGATTCGGCACTCCATACTGTTTTATAGATATGAAATTCTGTCGAAACATTCGGAATGGTTTTGGAAGCTGTATTGGCATTTCCGCCAGAACGACCTGGATAATGAAACGTTCCGTGAACCAGATTCAGGCTGTTTCCAACGTGTTCCATAATATCAATTTCGCCGCAAGCAGGCCAGGTTTTTGTTGCATAATTCTGCCCTAGCATCCAGATAGCCGGCCAAGTTCCGCCGCCAGAAGGTAATTTGGCACGTACCTCAACTTTACCGTATTTAAAAGAATATTTTCCATCCGATTTTAATCTTGCAGATGAGTATTCTGCACCGCCGGAAGTTTCTTTTTTAGCCGTAATTTTCAAAAATCCACCTTGCACGATAATATTTGAAGCTGCATTGGTATAGTTTTGTTTTTCGTTATTTCCCCAGCCGTTGTCTCCACGTCCCAGATCGTAAACCCATTTTGCAGCATCTGGCGCTCCGTCTGTATTAAATTCGTCAGACCAAACTAAATTGGTAAAATCTGGACCAGAATTTTGATTTGGAGGTGTCGTTGAAAAGATATGATACCAAGCCAATGCAGGGTTTCCGCCCATTACAGCTCTTACTACCATTCTAGTTGCTGTGATAGAGATGATCTCATAAGAACTCTGTCCGATATAATACCCCATAAATCCGTTGTCCGCAAAATTCATTGTTGTACCTCTGGTTTGTTCTGCATGTTTCGGATTCGCCATTATCACAGACTCAGAAGGACTTAACGAAACATTTTTAGCGCCTCCTGGGTTGTAAGCCACACACATATCTTCTGTTAAAGCTGTTCCGGCAACACTTGCAAAATCTTTATTAAAGAAAGTCGCACCGCCATTGTCTAATTGGAATTTCAACTGATCGCCGTCTAAAGAGAATGTTAGTACATTATCATATAAACAACTGCTGTTTGGTGAAGCTGCTTTTTCAAAAGCACCTGCCTGATAATAGTTTGCGTAGAAGTTTTTCTCTGCATCTCCATCGTTTTGTCCTACTCCAAGATGTCCTGGTTCTCCTGCTGCCCAATACCATTTTTTAGAGGCACCGCCAGTTAATAATTGAACTGCCTGCTCATCGCTGAAATCACTTTGTACCTCAACATCTATTGTAGTGTTGGAAGCGGAACCTCCTTTTCCGAAAGCAATTACAGTTACGGTATAAGTATTAACACCTGTTTTAGTAAATCGTTTGGTAATTTTTCCGTTTGGAGCATTATCCGAACTTCCGTCGCTGTAAACGTATTTATACGAAATAACATTATCTGCCGTCGCTGCAAATTTTACAGTTCCAGAACCGTCACCATAAGGCGTATCTGTTGTTTTACCAACAATTTCGGCGGTTACTTTAAGATTTGCGGGCGCATCTATTGATCCGAATGTAAAATCATCTTTTTGACAACCCGTCATCAAGAGAATCGTAAATAGGAATGCGATTTTTATAATTATTTTTTTGCTCATGATTTCTTAATTTAATTGGATTGTTTGATATCATCAAAGTAATACGTTTCTCCTGCACCTGTTTTTCCAAAATCTGGAAACAAAATTACTCTGTCGTATTTAATACTGCTGTTAAAAGAAGCCGCACTTGTAAGATCAAATGTCAATACTTCCCACGCATTGGCTACTGTTGTTAATGCCTGTACTTCGAGATTAACACTTGGGTTTCCGTTTCCGTCTTTTGGAGAAGTCGAAAGTTCCATTTTATACAGAATTGCTGCGCCGGCTTTTGGCGACCATACGGCCACTTTTACTTTAGTTCCTTTTGCAGCGTCAAATGGGCTTTCAAAATTTAAACTGGCGCCTCCCCAAGTTTCTGCTCCATTCTTTTTATCCAATTTCACTACTTTATTAGAAACATTTATTCCTGTTTTATTCGGATTTGTTACCACAGAAGCATCTACATTTCCAAATCCGCCCCAAACGTAACTCAATGTGCTTGATTCAAAATCCAGCGGTAATGCCACTGCTTCAGCTGGGCTTTTATAGAAATAAATATTATCAATAAATACTGTTCCGCCAGCATTTGGTTTTGCTACCAATTTTAATTGGAATATGTTATTAACGCTTAAACCTTGGCTTGTAAAGGCCGAAATCGGAATATCTAAACTTGTCCATTGGTTGGCAGTAAGATCTTTTGTTACCGCTCTCTCGTCTGGTCCAGGTTTAATTAAAGATGTTTCTAATTTTTCTAAATCTGCGGTCCAAACATCCATATGCAGGTATTCCATTCCAGAAACGTCAATTGTTACATTGTCTGCCAATGCAATTCCCTGATAGCTCAATTTGATATAGTTCAATATTTTATCTCCGTTTAAATCAAATTCTGCAAAAGAACCTGACTGTCCCCAATTCGGATTAAAGTTTGTTCCTGCAACATCTGTATATTTAGAACTGTAAATTGAGATAACGTCTCCAGCTTGTCTGTTAGGCGGTGCTGGTGCTGCAGTAGTCGGTGCCAAAATTAATTTTGCTGTAACTTCTGCTGTATACTCTGTTGTTTTAATGGCAGCACTTTTAGAAACTACTCTAATAGTATAGGTTCCCGCTTCTTTATAGGTATAAGATACCGATTCGCCATTGTTTGCCGAGATTGGATCTGGTTTTCCTGTTTCTCCAAAATAAACGTCATAAAACAAAGCAAAATCTGCCGAGGCCGTTACGGTAACTTTTTTAGAAACTGCCAAATCATTCGTAATTACAACTTCTAAATTTTCTGGTGCTCTAAAAGAAACTACTACTTCTTTTTCAACTTCTGTAGTTTTTCCATTCAAGCCCATCGCTGTAATTTTGGATTTGTAAACTCCTTCCTTATAAACATGCGAAACTGCCGCTCCTACTCCCAAATAATCGGAATCCGGGCTTCCGTCTCCAAAACTAATTTTATACTGTGTTGCTCCTTCTCCTTTTGGCAGAAAAGTCACTTTTCCTGTATTGTCTTGTGTCACTGTGGTCAGGGCCGAAACATTTGCTGGAGCTGTAATTCCATCCAAATCAATATCGCCGGTATCGTTTGAGCAGGCAATTAAGAGTGCAAAAACGAAAAGATGTATAATAAAATGTATTTTTTTCATGATTGATGTTTTTTAGTAGCCAGGATTTTGTGACCAGTTTCCGTTAGCAAATTGAATTTCTTCTATAGGAAGCGGAAATAATTCGTTTTTGTTTGCTTTAAAACCTGGAATTTTTCCTGCTGCTTTTCCAGTTCTTACTAAATCAAAGAAACGATGTCCTTCTCCTAAAAGCTCTACTCTTCTTTCTGTTAAAATATCTTCTGTTAACTGTGCGCCGCCAGTTGTAATATCATGTGTATTATCTCCAAAAGCACGTCTTCTTACTTGATTGAGATATTCTTTTGCTTTAGCATCATTAATTCCTCCTCTGCTGTAAGCTTCTGCTGCCATTAATAGAACATCGGCATAGCGAATGGCTCTGTAATTGTTCGGATTGGTTAAATTTAAATCTCCTTGTGAGGTAGCGCTTCTTTTTCTCGGAAGGTATTTTCTGTTAAAGAACCCTGTATCTTCATTTCCTTTACCAAAGGTGATTCCGTTTCCGTTGTCAAAAGAAGCGTTTGCCAAAGCCCATGCATTGATATCTAAAATTGCAACATCTTTACGTTTATCTCCCGCTTCAAAGGCATTTGAGGCTTCTTGTGTCGGAAGATTGAAACTATATCCAGAAGAGAAAAGAGGTCCGGAATAATTTCTAACTCCGTTAAAACCCACTGCTACGTTTCCTTCACTACATTGAAGACATCCAAAACCAGCCCCTTCAATATCGGTGTATTGCACTTCAAAAACAGATTCGGTTCCGTTTTCGCCTTCTGCTTCAAACATGGCATTATAATCTGTTACCAAAGTATATTTTCCTGAAGTAATAACAGCATCAAGAGCTGTTGCGGCTTGAGAAAATTTACCTTGATATAAATAGGCTTTTCCTAGTAATGCCTGAGCAGCACCTTTTGTAACTCTTCCTGTTTGAGATGCATTTGGAGCCAAATTAGCAGCGGCAAACGTTAAATCTGCTTCTATTGAAGCGTAAACTTCTGCAACAGAAGCGCGTCCGATAATTTTTTCATCTCCAATTTTAAATCTCGCATCTCCTTTCATCGGGATACCGCCAAACCATTTTACTAACTCAAACTGATAATAAGCTCTTAAAAAACGAGCTTCGGCAATAACTTGGTTTTTCCCTGGAAAATCTGTTTTATCCTTAAATTCAAGAATATAATTTGCTCTTTGAACTCCTGCAAACATCCAATTCCAGACATCTCTTAGATTGCTGTTTACGGGTGTATGAATCATATCATCGATCTGTTGAAAACCAATAACGTCTGTCGGGCTTTCGCCGCCGCATAAGGTATTGTCTGATGCGATTTCGCCTAATAATACATTTACATAAGTAGCTTGTAATAAATCATAAGCTGCAATCAAGGCGTTATCGTATTCTTCTTTAGAATTGAAATAATTTTCAGAATCTATAGAATATTCTGGTTTTGGGTCCACGAACTCATCCGAACAAGAACTTAATGTCGAGAATAGAGTCAGTGTTATAATGGTTGTAAAGAAATATTTTTTCATTTTAACTCAAATTAAAAATTAATGTTTAAGCCCAGCAAATATGTTCTTGGGATTGGATAGAAACCGTAGTCAATTCCTGCACCAATAGGAGATTGAGAAACATTATCTCTATTTCCTGGTCCGAATGAAGCACCTGGATCAAAACCTTTGTATTTTGTAAAAGTGTAAAGGTTGTTTACCTGTGCATAAAGTCTCAATTTTGTAATACCTGCTTTTTGCGAAATATTTGGGTTAAGCGTATATCCTAATTGAACATTTTGAATTCTAACATAAGAGGCATCTTCAATAAAATAATCTGAGAAAACATTATTGGCAGTTGCTCCTGTAGTAACTCTCGGTGTAGAATTTGAAGTTCCTGCACCTGTCCATCGGTCTAAAACATAATCTAAACGGTTGGCATCAGAAAGTGTTCGCTCGTAGTTGCGCGCCATATCATTTCCGATAGAAGCAAATGTGAACACTGCAAAATCAACAGCTTTATAAGTTAATTGTAAATTAAAACCCATTGTAGCATCTGGAATTGGTTTTCCGATATCTGTTCTGTCGTTAGTATTGATTACACCATCATTATTGACATCTTTGTAACGAATATCTCCAGGTGATGCGTTTGCTCCCAATGCGATTTGAGAAGGATGTGCATCAATTTCTGCCTGATTTTGAAAAATTCCGTCTGTTTTATATCCGTAAAAATATCCAATTGGTTTACCGACTTCCATTCTTGAAGGAGAGGGCTGTCCTACTCCAAAAGCTCCTCCTTCTATAAAACCTGTTCCGTTGTTAACCTCTGTAACTTCATTTTTAAGGAACGTAACATTGTAACCTAATGTCATTGTAAAAGAGTCTGATAATTTTTCTTTATAATCAATAGCAAATTCAAAACCAGAATTTTTTACTGTACCAGCATTTAATGTGGGTGCACTTGCTCCAGGCGCTCCTGTACCATTGATACCTGAAACTGGAATATTCGGGATCAATAAATCTTTTCGGGTATCGATAAAATAATCGGCTACAACAGAAACTTTATCGTTGAATAATTTTAAGTCCAAACCAACATCAAATTTCTGAGCTTCTTCCCATTTTAAATCAGGATTTGGCACTTGTCCCATTGCGGTACCATTGCCCAATGTTCCGTTAAAAACATACGTTGCTTCTCCATTAAGCAAACCTAAATAACCGTAATTAGGAATCTGGTCGTTTCCTAAAGTACCGTAACTTGCTCTGAATTTTAAGAAATTAATGAATTTAGGTTCGCCGAAGAAATTTTCATCAGAAACTACCCATCCTGCGGTAAACGAAGGGAAACAACCTACTTTGTTTCCTGGACCGAACCTTGTAGAAGCATCACGTCTTATCATGGCAGAAAGCAGGTATTTTCCTTTATAATCATATTGCAATCTTCCAAAATAAGAAAGTCTTCTTTGATCGTATACATAAGAGCTGTTAGTCAGCGTTTCTGAAATTCCTTTTGTCAACGAAATATCCGCATTTTCCCAAGTGTTATTAGGCACATCAAATCCGGTTGCGGTAAGTCCGTTACCCCATTGTTTGTAAATAGTCGTTCCTAAAGTTCCTGTAATGTTGTGGCGGTCTGCAATTTTAGTATTGTAAGTTGCAAAAAGATCAAATGAATAATCATTGTCATTTACCGCTCTCTGTGTAACCGAACTTCTCTGAACATCAAACACTTTTCCGCCGTAGCTGATCTGTTTTGCAAAATCTTTAGATTCGCTGTTTGCAGTATTAAAACCAATAGCACCTGAAAGTGTAAATCCTTTGAAGATTTTATAATCTAAACCAAAGTTACCGTTGAGTTTTTTATAATTATAATCGTTATAAGTATTGGCTATTTGTGCCAGTGGATTTATAATTTCTGTTCCTAACCCTGTTGTGCTTGGAACCAGACTGTAATTTCCGTTTTCATCATAAGGCTGTAAAGTTGCGGGTACATTTAAAGCATTAAAAAGAACAGAACCTAACCCATTTTCGTTTAACGTATTTCGAGTAAAATAGGTGTAAATAACATTTGTTTTTAATTTGAATTTATCACTTAAATCTACTCCAAGGGCAATTCTGGCTGTATTTCTTAAATAACCCGATTTGTCGCCTCCAACAATTCCTTCTTGATCCAAATGCGAACCACTCACCGAATAAGTAATTTTTTCTGAACCTCCAGAAATGGTCAAATCATTATTGATAATGGGTGCCATCTGAAAAACTTCGTCCTGCCAGTTGGTTCCTTTTCCTAAATTACTTACGTTAGGATAAGGCAGTGCTCGACCGCCGTTTGCATAACTTTCGTTTAATAAAAGAGCATATTCTGTAGCGTTTAAAGTAGGCAGTTTTCTAGAAGTTTCCTGAAAACCGGCATAGCTGTTGAATGAAACTCTGGTTTTAGAATTCTTTTTTCCCATTTTGGTGGTAACCAAAATGATTCCGTTTGCTCCAATTGTTCCGTAAATAGCCGCCTGAGCATCTTTAAGAACGGTGATACTTTCTATATCATTAGGATTCAAAATTCCTAAATCTCCCACATAACCGTCAACAATAACCGTTGGTTTATTTTCACCATTTGTAGCTATCCCACGAATACGAATATCCAAAGGCGCACCCGGCGCACCTGATTGTGTGGTAACGTTTACCCCTGCAATAGTTCCTTGTAAAGCCTGTTCGATTCTTGCTGGTTTCAAGAGATCAATGGTTTTACTATCCAGCACGGCAACTGCACCGGTAACTTCTCTTTTTTTCTGGCTTCCGTAACCAATTACCACTACTTCATCAAGCGATTTGGCATCATCAGTCAGCTTAACTGTTACTTTGGTTCCAGAAACGACAACTTCCTGCGTTCTAAAACCGATATAACTTAATACGATTGTGGTTCCTTTTGGAACGTCTGTTAATTTAAAAGTTCCGTCAAAGTCAGTGGTTGTGCTTTTCGACGAATTTTTAACTTTTACATTTACGCCTGGCAACGATAATCCTGACGCATCTAATACTGTTCCTGTAACATCCAGATTCTGCGCAAAGGCAAAAGATGTAAACAGTAACAGTACTGTTAGTAATAATTTGGATTTCATAATTAGTTAGTTTTTATTGAAGTCTAAATTTATTTGTTCTGTTTTAGAATCCTATAAAATTAACCTCAACAAAAAACATACATGCCAAAAAATACCTGTCAAAATTCAATATATCATAAAAAAATGCCTTTAAATACGATAAATTACAAATGTTAATTTTATTAACACTTTTAGACCAGAACACCTTTAAAAACCGTCATGTTGAGGTAATGTATAGTTTTTTTGATGGCTTTTTTAAGCAGCTATACAGCCAAAATATATTCAACTAAACCGATTTCGTGCTTCAAATCCATTTTTTTACGCAAACGATACCTTTTTATTTCTACGCTTCTTACAGAAATGTTAAAGAGCGGCGCAATTTCTTTGGACGAAAGGTTTAATCTGAGATAAGCACAAAGACGAAGATCGTTTGGCGTTAAAAGCGGATGCAGCTGTTTAATTCGTTTCAAAAAATCTTTATCGGCATTATCAAATGCTTCTTTAAAAACCTTCCAGGAATCTTCTTCTGTGATGTTATCGTTTATGGTTCTAATAACCGATTTGATGTTTTTATTATCATCGGGAGTCGTTTTCTTTAAATCTTCTTTGATGAAAGCCAGCAGTTCGTTTTTACTGTGAAGACTCATTGTCGAAACTGCCAGTTCCCGATTTTTATTATCAACATCTTGTGACAATTGTTCGTTTCGAAGTTTCATCAACAGCTGTTCATTTTCCAGTTCCTGAATTTCGAGCAGCAGATTATTCTCTTCAATCAATTTTGCTTCTTGTTTGCGGTAAAAATTCTGATAGGCTTTATTAATAAAATAACCTGCTGTGAGCATTAGTAAAATATAAATAAACCACGCAAGATGCGTCAAATACCACGGCTTCTGAATTACAAAAGTATACACGGCTGTATTTTCCAAAATAGTATTGGCATATTTTGCTCTTACTTTAAAAGTGTATTGTCCCGGCGGCAGGTTTTTAAAATTAATAGTGGCTTTAGTGCTCCATTCGCTCCATTCGTTCTGAAATCCTTCCAACAGATATTGGTATTCCGAATTAATGTATTTATTGTATTCTGGAACGGTGTAGTTAAATGTAATGTTGTTTTCGCTTGACGAAAAATCACCTTCAGAAGGTAACGGAACATTTTTTAAATTTTCGTTTTGTTTGTTAACTCCAATATCGGTAATAAAAACGCTGTAGTTCTTAAAACTTAAATCATCAATGTTTAAGGTATAATAACCATCTGTTGTTCCTATTAAATAGATTGATTTTGATATCTGTGTAATATTTTCATATCCCAGCATCGAATTGGTTAGCGAAGCGGGAATCGGAATAATATTTTGTTTTAATTGACTGCTTAATTTACTGGCAGAAAAATAATGAATGTAGTTTTTAGAAAACAGCCAGATTTTATTAGAATTGTCAACGATTAATTTACCCGAAGTGTATTCGTCTTTTTCAAAAATAGAACTCAAAACACTGTCTTTCTCAAACTGTCTGGTTTTTCTGTTGAGTTTAAAAATACCGCCTTTGTATGCATAATAAATTGATTGGTTAAACTTTGTAAGACTGGCATTGTTTCCCTTTTGGGGCGATTTGTAAGTAAAAAATCCTGATGTTTTTCTTAGTTCCTGATCTAGTTTTAATCTGAAAATTCCTTTGTATTCGTGGCTTACATAAACCTCTAAATGATCACCGATTTCAAAAAAACGAGACGAATACTCGAAACCAGCTATTTTGTTTTTAAAAACCCACTGCCCGTTTATTTTTTCTAAAACCGAAAGTCCGTAATAATTTCCCTGAAGCAATTTATTTTCAGAATTCGGAACAGGTTCAAACTTCCAAGTTCCAGAACTCGAAAAAATACTTTTGGCAGTTTCGCCGTTTATCACAAAAGTCCCAGAATCATGACCGCAGAAAATAGTATTATCATATACAAACAAAGACCACACCTGCCCTTTTGTACCATTTATAAATTTAAACTCCTCATTACTATTCTGTTTTCTGCAAAACAAACCTTGATTGGTTCCTATATAAAGCATATCGTTAAAAACAGCAGACGCATAAACAGTTCCCAATACGCCAGAATCGTCTGTAAAACTATGAACAGGCGACTGCACGTTGATACAATTGATGCCGTTATCCAATCCTGCCCACAGGTTTTGGTCTTTATCTTCAAAAAGAGACAAAACGGTGTTATTACTCAATCCTTTACTCTGCGAAATATGATATTTAAGTTTTCCGTCGGCATTTAAAATAAAAACGCCGTTAGAAACTGTTCCCAAGGCAAAACTTCCGTCCTCAAGCATTTGACTGCTGTAAACAAAACTCGATTTAAGAGCAGTATCAACTTCGGTCTTAAATGGAGTTAAATTAGTTCCCGAAAGCATGTATATTCCGTCCAGCTGTGTCTGAATCAAAAGCTTATCATTCATCGGAAACATATTGACTATTGTAAACTTTTTGAGCGTCGGATGGTCTGAAATTAATTTTGCTTTCCCGCTTTCGATTTCAAAAAGCCCTTCTTTTATGGTCTGAAAATAAATCGCGTTTTTTGTTGCAAACGATTTTACAACGCCATTTTTAGGAGCTATAATGGTAAACTTTTTTGTTTTGGTATCGTAAATAAAAATCCGGTTTAAGGATTGAAACAACACCCAATGATCGTATTTTAGAATGTTCCAAAACTGTTCGTCGTCTAAAATTTTGTTTTTTATGGTATCACTAAGCGACGTATACTTCAATTTGCCGTTGGATTGTCGTACCCAATAGCCAAAATTCATGTAGCAGCCTGTATAAATCTTTTCTCCAATTACTTTTACCGATCGGATAATAGTTTCGTTAGGTGCTGGATAAAGTTCCCAATTGGTACCGTTAAATTCTAAAAGCCCTTCGTCATTTGCAAAATATAAATAATTATGCTCGTCCTGAGACACCATCCAATTCTGGTTTCCTGCCCCGTAAACAGCAGATGCGTATTTAATTATCGGCGGAAATTCCTGTGAAGAAACAACAAAACAAAATAAGCAGAACAGTATAGAAAGTTTAGTTTTCAAATTGGTTCAAGGTTAGTTTATTAGTAAATACAGTTCTAAAATAGCTTAATTTATGAAGATACGATGCGTTTTTAATAAAAAAATACGGATTGAAACAACCTGATTTACCATGCATTTAGTTAAAATTTGGAACATTTTACTTAACATAACTCAATTCAAAATTGATTACTTTTGTAAAAATTGACTTTTTGTATGCAGATTGATCTTTCTACACTAGACCCAAAATCAAATATTATCATCAAAGGTGCACAGGTACATAATTTAAAAAATGTAGATGTTGCCATTCCTAGAAACAAACTTGTTGTTATTACCGGCCTTTCTGGATCCGGAAAATCGAGTTTAGCTTTTGACACTTTATATGCCGAAGGACAAAGACGTTATGTCGAAAGTCTGTCATCGTACGCACGACAGTTTTTGGGGCGTTTAGACAAACCTAAAGTAGAATATATTAAAGGTATTGCTCCTGCAATTGCCATTGAGCAAAAGGTAAATACGACCAACGCACGTTCTACGGTTGGAACTTCTACAGAAATATACGATTATATGAAACTGTTGTACGCCCGAATCGGACGTACGTATTCTCCTGTTTCTGGACAAGAAGTTAAAAAAAACACTGTTACCGATGTGGTTGCCGATGTTAAAACGCTTCCGTTAGAAAGTAAATGGCTTTTACTGGCTCCTATTCATTTAGAAGAAGGAAGACTTTTAGAAGACAAATTAAAAGTGCTTTTACAACAAGGTTTTGCGCGTATTCTGGTCGACAACGAAATGATTCGTCTAGACGATTTTACGGCTTCAGATATGCATCAATTAGACAATAAAGACATTTTATTGATTATTGACCGTATTGTTGTAAAAGAGGAAGAAGAATTTTATAACCGTCTGGCAGATGCTGTACAAACTGCTTTTTTTGAAGGAAAAGGGATTTGTTATTTACAGGAATTAAATGCAGAGAAACGATTTTCGTATTCTAATAATTTTGAGCTTGACGGAATTACATTCTTAGAACCAAACGTTCATTTGTTTAGTTTTAATAATCCTTATGGTGCCTGCCCTGCCTGCGAGGGTTACGGAAATATTATTGGTATAGATGCCGATTTAGTGGTACCGAATACTTCTCTTTCTGTTTTTGAAAGTGCCATTTATCCGTGGCGCGGCGACAGCATGAGCTGGTACAAAGACGAATTGGTAAAACACGCTTATAAATTTGATTTTCCAATACACAAACCTTATTTTCAGCTTACAGAGGAACAAAAAGATATTATCTGGACTGGAAATAAGTATTTTCAAGGTTTAAATGATTTCTTTAGAGAATTAGAAGAAAAAAATTATAAGATTCAGAACCGTGTCATGTTATCACGTTACAGAGGCAAAACCAAATGCCATGTCTGCAAAGGCAAGCGTCTGCGTGAAGAAGCTTCTTATGTCAAAATAAATGGTAAAACAGTTTCTGACTTGGTTGATCTGCCAATCAAACATTTGGTTACTTTCTTTAAAAATATTGAACTAAACGTTTACGAACAGCAGATTGCGAAGCGTTTGATGGTCGAGATCAATAACCGTTTATCATTTTTAACAGAAGTTGGTTTAGATTATCTGACACTAAACAGAAATTCGGCTACACTTTCTGGAGGAGAATCCCAGCGTATAAATCTAGCAACATCATTAGGCTCAAGTTTGGTCGGTTCTATGTACATTTTGGATGAGCCGAGTATCGGACTTCACCCAAAAGATTCAGAACGATTGATCAAAGTACTTCTTTCTCTTCGTGATCTAGGCAATACAGTGATTGTTGTTGAACATGATGAAGACATCATGAAAGCAGCAGATATGATTATTGACATTGGGCCCGAAGCGGGAACTTTTGGAGGAAACTTGGTGGCTCAGGGAACTTACGATGAAATCCTGCAATCAGATTCTTTAACGGCGAAATACTTAAACGGCGATTTAGAAATTTCGGTTCCAAAGAAGAGAAGAAAATTCAAAAATCATATTGATATTATTGGTGCGCGAGAAAACAATCTAAAAAATATCGATGTTACTTTTCCTCTAGACGTTTTAACCGTTGTTACAGGCGTTTCTGGAAGTGGTAAAAGTACTCTGATCAAAAAGATTTTGTTTCCTGCCATGCAGAAAAAACTGGAAAGTGCTTCTGAAAAAGCAGGTCAGTTTACTGATATAAAAGGTTCTTTTTCGCAAATCAAACATATCGAATACGTAGACCAGAATCCGATCGGGAGAAGTTCTCGTTCAAATCCTGTTACGTACATCAAAGCGTATGATGATATCCGAGATCTATATGCTAAAGAAAAACTCTCTAAAATAAGAGGTTATCAGGCCAAACATTTTTCTTTTAATGTTGACGGAGGACGCTGTGAAACTTGCAAGGGAGAAGGCTCTATAAACGTCGAAATGGTCTTTATGGCCGATGTTTCACTGCCTTGTGAAACCTGTGGCGGCAAACGATTCAAAAAAGAGATTTTAGAAATCATGTTCGATAATCAAAACATCAATGATATTTTGACAATGACGATTGACGATGCGATTGCTTTTTTCGAAAAAAATAAACAAACAAAAATAACGCAAAAATTACAGCCTCTTCAAGACGTTGGTTTAGGATATGTACAATTAGGACAATCTTCTTCTACTCTTTCGGGCGGAGAAGCACAGCGTATAAAATTGGCATCTTTTCTAGTAAAAGGAGCAACAAAAGACAAAGCTTTATTTGTTTTTGACGAACCTACTACGGGGCTTCATTTTCATGATATTAAAAAACTATTGGCCTCATTTGATGCGTTAATAGAAAAAGGGCATTCGATCATTGTAATCGAACACAATCTCGATTTAATAAAATGTGCCGACTGGATTTTGGATTTAGGACCAGAAGGCGGAGAAAATGGAGGGCATTTACTAGCTTCGGGAACTCCAGAGGACATTGTAAAAGTAAAAGAGTCTGTTACGGGAGTTTATCTTAAAGATAAGTTATGAGTTTAATCGTTAGAATTATAATTTACATTTAAAACTATAATTCAGTTAAAAAATTAAGCCATAAACTGCATACGGGGAGTGCAGTTTATGGCTTTTAATTTTTTTAATTTTCCTAAATCTAAGCTACAAGACATCTTTCTTCAAACGGAAAACCATCTTCATCTATAGCTACTAAAACCTTCTTTTGTTTGGAGGCCTCAAATGTTAAATACAGCCATGCAAATGACCATAAACCTAATGTCAAACAAAAAATAATAAAATTTAAACTGTGGTTGACTACTTTTCCACCTTTAGAAAGGACTGCAAAAAGTAATTCATCATTTCTTTCCTCAAGCGTAAATCCATTACGAACCTTGTTCGATATCATCTTCGAAAATACCTGCATGCTTTGTTCCTGGTTGAGCTGATTGCTTTTCATAATAATTCCTCTAAAATTAATCCACATTCTATCTTTATTGTTGTATTCCAATTTTGATGCAAAAATATCCTTTAAAAAAAATCCATCCAATACCTCTATTCGGGTAATTTGTTAGTTTTTAAACAGGAGTTTTTATTTATCGCTGCAAAATTTTCAGACTAAAGTTAAATTTAATATAATTAATTACAAAATATTTAACTGTTAATTTTCAACACTTAACCTCTCAATACCAATAATTTAACTTTTTGACTTAATATTGAATGCCGGCGCTTGGTAATCCTCTTTCAAATAATCTGGTGGAATTGTTGTCGTATTTCCCTCACGGAGTGCACTATAGTGCGGTGACATAATTTCTATTCCGGCAGCATTAAAAGAATCCTGAATATTTTGATGCAGCGAAGAATAGATTCTTGGCTGCTTGGTAGGTTCTTTGGTATATACATTTATTTGATACGAAACATAAAAATCGTCCAGACTGGTTTGCAGTACAAAAGGTGCCGGTTCTTTTTCAGTCAAATCTGTTTTTAATGCGGCATCGATCAAAGCTTTGTAAATATCGGCCCAAGGAACATCATAACCAATTGTCACCGTAGTATGAATTAAAAGACCGTTAGTTGAGTTTTTGGTGTTTGCCGAGTAATTTGTTGATGTACTCGATAAAACGGTCGCATTTGGAATTGTAATGTCTTCAAATTTTGGTGTCCTGATTCGGGTTACCAATGCCGTTTTCTCGATCACTTCGCCGCTTACATCGCCTATTTTTATGTAATCACCAATTTTAAACGGACGCATGTACGTGATTACGAGACCAGCTACCATATTTGCTATTGCATTTGAAGATCCGAGTGAAAACAGCACGCCGACAAAAACCGAAACTCCTTTAAATATTGTAGAATCTGAGCCTGGGAGATACGGAAAAATAATGACCAGCATAAAAGCATACATTAACAACCTTATGATGTTAAATGTAGGAAGCGCCCAATCGCTGTAAAACCCGTCGATTTTGATGTTTTCGCTTTTTATTTCATCAAAGAAAAATTTAATGACTTTTAAAGAATATTTAAAAATGATGATGATAACAATTATCGTAAACAAACTTGGTAAAAAACCTAGAAAACCCATTAAAGCAGACTTCGCCGGCGTTAGAATCCAGCGGAGAAGCATCGTCGTGTATTCTTTTGTGGTGGGAAATAGGCTGAATAAAATAGGAAGCGACAAATAAACGATCACAATAAGCGTGACTATTTTGATAATGCTGAAGAGTTTGAGAAAGAGAAACTGCTGTTTTTCTGGCGATAAAATTTTTATAGTTCCGTAATTAACTCCTTTAAAATAACGTTCTTTATTTCTGACAATGTATTTTTTAACTGCATTGAAAATTTTTCCAACCAAAAACAACACAATTCCAATAATAAGGATCAGTAACGCCGTGTAAGCAAAACGTCTGGGCAGCTGCGAATAATTTTCATTTTCATAGACAATAGCGTTTTTGATTCTAACAAAATTACGATTGGCTAAAACTGGCACCGTCAGGTTTTCGGCTTTGGCATCGGAGTCTAAAATAGACATTACGACAAAATCGTTTTTGTACACAATATCAAAAGAAACATCTGAGGGAACGACCTTAATAGAATCTTTCTCAAAAAAAGATTCGCTGTAAAGCCTTTTTATTTTATCTGTAATATAAGAAGCTCTTTCTTTGGCAGAAAAAGATCCTACTTTGCTATAAACATAAAAGAGCGTATCCTTGAACGGACTGACAGGATATCCTTTTAATTTTACGGAACTAGGTGCTTTGACAGAATCTTGTCTGCTGCTGTTTTGAGCAGCAGTTTCTACAGAATGCAAAAACAGAAAGAAAGCTAATAACCTAAGTAATTCTTTTTTCATATTCGACTAGAAATAAATTAGTTATCCTTTCTAACAAATATAAAAACAAAATTCTTACAATTTTAAAATACCGCTGGTTTTTAAGTAAACCTGTATTAAATCTTAATTCCGATTTTCTTTAAAAGAGAATCAATTACATTATTAATGTCTATTGAGATTTTAAATTTGTAATTCAGATATACATAAGCAATTGTAACCAAAATAGATTTTAAAGCAATACTGATGAGCTGATAAAATGGAAATTCCCAAAAGTAGAATACTAAAAAGAGTATAAAAGTCAATACAATAGATTCTACCGTTTGTTTGGTAAACGGATATAAATGAAGTTTTTTGACCACAAATAGTAATTTGGCCAAACTATACAATGTGATAGACAACAGGGTCGCAAATGCAGAACCGAAAATTCCCCAAATCGGAATGAATATCATATTTAAAACAAAAGTTAAAAAGACAAGCATCAACCCTAAATACAAGACCATTCTATAATATTTGGTATTAAAAATAATAGCATTATTATTCCCTAAAATTAAATCAAAATATTTAGAGATTCCGATCATGAATACAACCGGAATTCCACCTCTGTATTCATCAGGAACCATTTCGTACAACTGATTAATATTTACAAAAATACAGAGCATTACAAATCCTCCCACAAATTGAAGGTTTATTGATGTCTTTTTGTATAATGTATTTAATTCATCGTGTTTATTATCATGCATTAATTTTGCTGTAATTGGATATACAATTTGATGCATGGCACGGCTCGGAACAGAAATTACCAAAGCGATATACGTTGCTACAGAATAAAAAGCAATGTTATCAATAATCATATATTGATTCAATATCATTTTATCTCCGTCCAGCAGTAAATTGGCAACACTTCCCGATAGAATGATATAAAAAGTATACGTCAATATATCTTTTGTATTGATTGGCTTTGTAAATTGAAAATTAGGTTTCTGGATATTGAATGCATAAAACATGGTCACTAAAAAAGCCACAAAGTACAAGCCGGCAGTTGCATAAACAAATCCTTCTACAGTAAGCCAGTCAAAATAAACAGCGATTAATAAAAACAACGAAAAGAGTCGTAACCCTACTTCTTTTATAAAATTACCAAAAACAGAGTGCATGTGCACGCGTGCCCAGGCATAAAAAATCTCGAAATAAGCCATACTCAACCCAATAATCGGGATCAGCCAGATGTACTCTTTTACTATGGGATTCTTTTTTGATAAGAAAAACAAGATCTGATCATAAAAACAAAGTCCGATTAATAACAGCGGAATTATTAAGAGCATCGGAAACAAAACGGTGAAGGATAAAAAACGAGATTTCTCCTCATCGGTTTTATATTGAGAATAAAATTTTACTAATGTATTCTGCATTCCAATTGCAAATAACGGCATTATGACATTTGCAGAAGAAGTAATATAATTCGTTAAACCATAGAATGTTGAACCAAGAAAAATAGGGTATAAATAAAGCGTATTGATGGCGCCAATTCCGAAGCCAATGTAAGTTATGATCGTATTTTTAAAAGACTGATTTAAGACAATGCCCATTATTGGATTTCTGAATTTAGATTTTAGAGTTTAGATTACGCAAGCTGTTATCCGTTAATCAACTGAACTAATTGTTTGGTCAGGTTTTTTCGCGAATATTGCTGTAAACCAATACCATGCGATTGTAATTTCCCTTCCAGAAACTGATTAAAAAAGTCCAAAATTACACTTTTTAATCTCGCCTTTTCAGAATAATCAAAAAATACTCCTGTATTAGTCTGGGTTACAATATCGGCAAAGTCAGAACCTTGAGGTCCGATCGCGATTATAGGGCGGTTTGAAACCATATATTCGAACAATTTACCCGGAATAATACTTTTAGTGTCTTCCGAATTAATTTCGATTAAAAGCAACACCTGTGATTTTCTTTGATGCGCCACAGCTTCTTTATGAGAAACGTATCCTAAAAGATTTAAATACTCTTTTAATTGATGTTCTTGTATGGCGTCCAAAACTTCCTGACTTACGGCTCCAATCAATTTAATTTCTAAATGCGATTTAAACTCTGGAACTTCCTGTAAAAGTTCTGTCAAAATTTCCCATAAGAACGGCGGATTTCTATCGGATAAGAACGAACCAATATGAGCCAGAGTAAACTTAGTATCTAAAGTTTGTTTCTCTACCGTTTCTACATCATAACCGTTTGTAATCACCGTAATAGGTTTATTGGTGATAGCTTCAAATTCTGTTTTTGTAGTTTTACTGGTTACAATAATTTTGTCAGCTGCATTTAAAACTTGATGTTCTAAGGCTTTATGTTTTTTTGCTGCGTAAGAAGATAATCTAAGTGCTTTATGATACCCAATTGTAGTCCACGGATCGCGAAAATCTGCAAACCATTTTACATTTAATTTTTTCTGTAATTCTAAACCAATTAAGTGCAGACTGTGCGGTGGTCCAGAAGTTACAATAGTATCAATATTATTTTCCTGAATGTATTTTTCTAAATAAGAAACAGATGGTTTTACCCAAAAGACTCTTGCGTCTGGAATAAAAAGATTGCCTCGAACCCATAGAAAAGTCTTGTCTAAAAAAGTCTGTTTTTTCTTTTGCGGAAAAATCCCAGAACTGATTTTCTTGGTCTTATTTTTGGAAAAAACAGAAGCCAATTGATAAGGCTCCCAAATTTTGTTCTTTAAAACAATTACGTTATCTGATATTTCACCAGCCAAACCTTCGTCAACAATAGGATAAGTTGGGTTTTCTGGAACATAAACAATAGGCTGTACACCAAATTCTGGCAGATATTTTACAAATTTCAGCCAGCGCTGTACGCCAGGACCTCCAGCAGGCGGAAAATAATAGGTAATTATTAAAAGTTTTTTTTGTTCCAAGAAAATTGGTTTAATATTTAATTCTGAGTAGCTGTTTTGTTTTTTTCTGAATCCTTGCGATAGAACTTTTCAAAATAAATACCTCCAGCCAAAAGCAATAACATTGCGATAGAACTTATCAAAGTAATTGTTCCTCCAGTTTTAACAACCTGAGGCTCAAATTTAAATTCAATCTTATGCTTTCCGCTTGGAATTTCCATAGCTCTTAAAACATAATCTACAGGGAAATGGTTCGTCAATTTTCCATCGATATAAGCATTCCATCCATTTTTATAGTATATTTCAGAGAATACTGCCAAAGCATCTTTTTGAGTATCTGCTTGGTATTTGATATAATTTGGCTTGTACTCGACAACTTTAATGGTTCCCGTTGTATCCCATACTTTCTTTGCACGTGCGTTTTCAAATTTACTTTCGTTCTCATGAACATTAAAAACGGCTACTTCTTTGGTATCAAGCGTATTCAATGCTTTCATTACATCGTCTGCTTTGTTTACCAATTTAACAGCGCTTACAAACCATGCATTTCCATTAGCATCTGGATTTACGGTTGGAATCTCTTTTCCTTCCTTATCTGTTTGGATTACGTACTTAACGTTTAACATATTAAGCACTTCCAGATTATTTTTGGCAATTTGATAATCAAACAATTGCTGCATTCTTCTAGGTTTAGCAGCATGATAACCTCCAATTGAATTATGGAAATAAGAAGCTCTTGCGCTGGACATGTTCCCGTTTATTTCAAAAACTCTGTAGTGAGTTGTATCTTGTAAAATCTGAGCGTCTGCTGGTGTTTCCTGAAACGGTGCTGCAATTTGAACCGGGCTCACAAAGTCTTTTCCTGAAACATATTTTTTATCCACAAAAAACAAATCAAAAATCATCAGAATACCCACAATAATTAAGGTCGTGTTCTGAGAGAATTTGTTTTTAATAAACAACCATAAAATTCCAAAAGTAACTAGAATAAAGAAGCCAGAACGCAATAAGTCTGCGTAATACATCGTCATTCGATCTTCTTTTAACGCGTCAACAAAACCTGGTCCGTAACTCTCTAAAAAGTATTGATCATTAGATCCTGTAAAATGGAAAAAGCCTTTTGCTATAACCAAAATAATAAGTACTCCTAAACCAAAAACTCCTGTCTGTACAAGCGCTTTCTGTTGTAATTTTGGTTCGTCTTTTGCTTTAAAAAAGGATTGTAATCCCATAACGGCTAAAACTGGGAAGCATAATTCTAAAATAACCTGTATAGACGAAACAGCTCTGAATTTATCGTACATCGGAACGTAATCGATAAAAAAGTCTGTTAAGAATGAGAAATTTTTTCCCCAAGATAAAATCAGAGAAAATAGAGCTCCTCCAAGGAAAACGTATTTTATTTTTCTGTCGTCAATAAACAACGCTAAAACTCCCAAAAAGAAAACCACTACTCCAATATAAGCCGGAGCCGCAACAATTGGCTGGTCTCCCCAATAAGTAGGCATTCCGGAAACAAAATCTTTTGCATTAGATTCTGGAACTCCCTGCCCAATCATAAACTGGTACATACTACTGTCTGTACCCACATTTTCATGATTAGAACCACCAAAAAGTCTTGGCGCAATTAGATTAAAACTTTCTGCAATTCCGTAACTGTATTCTGTGATATATTCTCGGCTTAAAGCATTCTCGTTTTCTTTTTTTGTCCCGTCAGGATTATAAGTCAATTCACTGTTGCTTCTTGTACTGAATTTAGCATATTCGTTGGTTGCTAATAAATTTCCAGCATTTGCGCCAATAGCAAATATTCCTGCCGTAAGTAAAACTCCTATCGAAATTAAAAGCGGTTTGTATTCTTTGTCTTTTATAAAAGTGAAAGCAAAATAACCTGAAAGTATTAATAAAAAAATCAATAAATAATAGGTCATCTGGAAGTGGTTGGCATTAACTTCTAACGCAACCGCAAACATGGTGAGCAAACCTCCCCAAATATATTTTTTCTGAAAAACCAGTATAAAACCGGCAATAACCAATGGCATATATGCAATGGCATGCGCTTTTGCATTGTGACCGACACCTAAAATTATGATTAAATAGGTAGAAAAACCAAAAGCAAGGGCTCCGATAAAAGCTTTAAGCGGATCTGTCTTTAAAACCAATAATAAGCCGTAAAAGCCTAGAAAATATAAAAACAGATAATCTGCAGGTCTTGGAAGAAAACGCAGTACATCATCAATTTTACCTACAAAATCATTTGGATAATGAGCTCCCAGCTGATAGGTAGGCATACCGCCAAAAGCCGAATTGGTCCAATAAGGTTCTGTATGTTCCGCAGCTCTAAAATCATTCTGCTCTTTTGCCATTCCGGTATATTGTGCGATATCGGACTGAAAAATCTGTTTTCCCTGAAGAACAGGATAAAAATAAATTAATGAAACAAAAATAAAGCCCAAGATTGCAAGGGCATGCGGATAGAACTTATTTACTATTTTCAATTTTGGCTGGTTTGGGTTAAATGATGAATCCTTTATTTTTCAGGATACAAATCTAATCTATTTCTTCGTAATCAACGTAATCTCCAATCTTTTTGGTCTCACGCGGTTTTTTGGCATTGGCCGTATCAATGATTATTTCATCATTAGTATTAGTACGGGTACTCTGCCAAGAATTAGCTTGATTATATTGTCGGTATTGCTGTTGTTGTCTGTCAAAATTCTCTCCAGCTTTTTCTACTGCCTTCTTTACCAATACCGGCAGAAAGATTCTAGCTAAAAATTTAAAAATATAATAAAAAGCTATAACCCACATGATGGTTTTAAACAAACCTGAAAATGATGCTTCTTGCATAACTGTATAATTTTTTCCAAAATTAATAAATCCGTTCTTTAAAAATAAAATATCAATCTTAAATAAATAATAAAATATGTACATTTGAAATGCGTTATTACTTTTTAACCCAAAAAAAAATTTATGTTCAAAATTAAAAACTTACTTGCCCCGGTACTTTTTTTTATTCCACAACTGTTTTTTGCACAATATACAGACGTTATCAATTCTAACCGTCCCGGCGAAACCATGTCGGCTTTCAGCGTTGGAAAAAACGTTATTCAAGCCGAATTTGGTATTTACGGTATCAAAGAAAAACACGATTTATTAGATTATGATGCCAGCGGTCTTGGAACCGACTTGACCATTAGATACGGTGCATTTCTTGAAAAACTGGAGTTTATTGCTGATTTTCAATATCAAATGGAAAACTTTGACACTCCTTATACAAGCTACAAAAAGAACAATTTCAGACAGACTGTTTTAGGAGCTAAATATCTAATTTACGATCCTTTTAAAAATTACAAGAGAGCCAAAAATATTTACAGCTGGAAAGCCAACTACACTTTTGACTGGCATTCTTTGATCCCTGCGGTTTCTATATTTGCGGGTGCCAACTTTGTCGGAGCAGATAATCCGTATTATTTTTCAAAAGATGGTGCCATTTCTCCAAAAGTAGTCTTAATCACTCAAAACCTTTTTGGTGGAGGAAAATGGGTTTTTGTCACTAATATTATCGCAGATTATATCTCTACAGATTACCCAAGTTACGGATATGTCTTAACTTTGACCCACGGTTTTAATGATAAATGGTCTGGTTTTGTAGAAACTCAAGGATTTAAAAGTGACTTTTACAGCGACAACATTGTTCGCGGCGGCGCTGCTTATTTATTAAGTGCCAATATGCAGGTTGATGCTTCTGTTAGTACTAACTTTAAAAACACTCCTTCTATTCTATATGGCGGCGTAGGTGTTTCCTGGCGCTATGACGGCTGGTATAAAGAAAAAATGTCGGCTATGAAAGCTGATAAAAAAGCCAAAAAGAACAAGGATAATCAAATGGAGCAAAGAGAAACCGATTATCAGGAACAAGAAAGAAAAAGAAAATCAAAATACGAATAACATTTAACCAAAATTCTTCTAATACATTTTGAAGAGTTTTACATCCGATCTTAGATGATTACAATTAAAGAAGCCAAAAGCAAAAAAGAATTAACTGAATACATCAAATTCCCTTTTTCACTGTATGAGGGCAGTCCGTATTGGGTACCGCCTATCATTTCAGACGAACTAGAGTCTTTTGACAAAACAAAAAATCCTGCTTTTGATAATGCCGAGGCGTATTTTTATATGGCTTACAAAGACAATAAAATTGTTGGACGTATTACGGCAATCATCAATTGGTCTGAAGTAAATAATCAGCATAAAAGAAAAGTACGTTTTGGCTGGTTTGATGTAATTGATGATATTGAAGTTACGAAAGCATTATTGGAAAAAGTGTTTGAATTAGGAAGAAAACACAATCTAGAACACGCAGAAGGCCCAATGGGATTCTCTAATTTAGACAAAGTCGGCTTGTTAACCGAGGGTTATGACCAAGTAGGAACGATGATTACATGGTACAATCACCCGTATTATGTAACGCATTTAGAACAGCTGGGTTTTCAGGTTGAAAAACAATATATCGAAAGTATATTTCCTTTTTCAAATGTAAAACCAGAGTTTTTTCAAAAAGCACAGGCTTTGATAAAAAAACGTTACGAATTAAAAGCGCTTACTTTTACCAAAACTAAAGACATTATGCCTCACGTAGACAAAATGTTCGATTTGTTTAATGAATCTTATGAAAAACTAGCCTCATTTGTCGCTATTTCAGACGTTCAGAAAGAATATTTCAAGAAAAAATACATTAGTTTTATCAATCCAGAATACATCAAATTTGTGGTAGATAAAGACGATAAACTGGTTGCTTTTAGTATTGTAATGCCAAGTTTTACAGAAGCTTTGCAAAAAATAAAGGGAAAACTATTTCCATTTGGATTCCTTCACCTTTTAAGAGCCAGAAAACATAGTAAAGATGTTGTATTCTACCTAATCGGCGTTCATCCAGAATACCAAAACAAAGGTGTTACTGCTATTATTTTTGATGAATATTACAAAACTTTTTCGGCAAAAGGAATTCAAACTTGTATTAGAACTCCAGAATTGCTGGAAAACAATGCCATTCATCTACTTTGGAAAAACTTTGATCCCACAATTCACTGCCAAAGAAAAACATATTTGAAAAATCTTTAAAAAAGTGGTCAGTTGGCAGTTTTTAGTATTCAGTTTTAGTCTTAACGAATTATTATAATTTTACTTTTAAATATTAAACGCAAAGCACGCAAGGATTTTTAATCAATATTAAGCTCATAAAGTTCGCAAAGCTGGATACACAAAGCTTTGCGAACTTTTATATTTTATACAACAAACTAATAATTTTTAAAAATCCTTGTGTGCTTTGCGTTTAAATTTTAGCTTACTTAAATTTAAAAAAAATCCATTCGTCCCCAAAACGAATGGATTTTTTAGATATCACTTTTAGTTATACTTAGTTATTCTTTACAATCTACTTTACTAAGTATATTTTTTTGATCAAATTTTAGTTTTGATTTATCTTTAAAAGTGATTTTATTATTTGCTTCTACAGTTTCACCGTATCCTTCTATAAAAGTAGCATCTCTATTTAGAAAAGCTACCTCACGAACAGAAGAAACACCTTCTGATGTAAAGGTATATTCTGCAATCAGCGTATCTCCTTTCATGTTTCCGACCAAGATACCTTCATTCTTATCTTTTTCTGAATAATTGTAACTTAAAGTTCCATTTACTTCTTGATGTGAATTTACATTGAAACTTAAATCGACAAAATTATTATTGCCGGAATAACTGTAACATTGTTTTCCAGATGGCTCTTCAATAGTTGCTTTTGCTGGTGCGGTCGGAGTAATTTCTCCTGTAACAGGGTCTTGTTTTTTGCAGGCTGTCGTAACAGCCAAAATCATTAGTGTTAGTGCGAATACTTTTTTCATAATCCTTAGCTTTAGTGTTTTCGAATTATAAATTTACTTCAAATAAAAAAAAATCCATTCGTATAACAAATGGATTTTTTTACATAATTCCCATTAAACATGAGAATCTATTTTATTGAAAGATTAAGCATCTAAATCAACCGTTGTACGGCTCGCAATTTCTTTATAAGTACCGTTCTCTAATTTTTCACGGATAGCTTCAAAAGCACTTAACGTTTCATCGATATCAGCAATTGTATGTGAAGTCGTTGGGATCATTCTTAACAAAATAATACCTTTTGGAATTACCGGGTAAATTACGATTGACAAGAAAATACCATAGTTTTCTCTTAAATCGTTTACCATCACCATAGCTTCTGGAACACTTCCTTCTAAATAAACCGGTGTTACACAAGTATTTGTATCTCCGATATTGAAGTTTCTAGAACGAAGTCCGTTTTGTAATGCATTTACATTCTCCCATAATTTATCTTTTAATTCTGGGTGATTACGCAATAATTCTAAACGTTTCAAAGATCCAATTGTCTGAATCATTGGTAACGCTTTTGCAAACATTTGCGAACGTAAATTGTATTTTAAATAATCTATAATGTCTTTATCTGCAGCAATAAATGCTCCAATATTTGCCATAGATTTAGCAAAAGTAGAGAAATAAACATCAATTTGATCTTGTACTCCCTGCTCCTCACCTGCTCCAGCACCTGTTTTACCAAGTGTACCAAAACCGTGTGCGTCGTCTACTAATAGTCTAAAATTATATTTTTGTTTAAGAGCAACAATTTCTTTTAATTTTCCTTGTTGTCCGCGCATTCCAAAAACACCTTCGGTAATAAATAAGATACCTCCTCCAGTTTCAAGTGCCATTTTAGTAGCACGCTGCAGGTTTTTCTCCATACTTTCAAGATCATTATGCTTGTAAGTAAAACGTTTACCCATATGCAGACGAACTCCGTCAATAATACAAGCGTGAGCATCTACATCATAAACAATAATATCATTTTTAGTTACCAAAGCGTCAATAGTAGAAACCATTCCTTGGTATCCGAAGTTTAATAAATAAGCTGATTCTTTCATCACAAAAGCCGCCAATTCATTTTCTAGTTGTTCGTGGTATTTTGTATGACCAGACATCATACGAGCACCCATTGGGTAAGCTGCGCCATACTCCGCCGCGGCATCAATATCTGCCTGACGTACTTCTGGATGATTCGCCAATCCTAAATAGTCATTTATACTCCAGTTCAAAATGTTTTTTCCACCAAACTGCATTCTAGGTCCTAGTTCTCCCTCTAATTTAGGGAATACAAAATAACCTTCTGCCTGTGAAGCCCATTTTCCTAATGGTCCTTTATTGTTTTGAATTCTTTCGAATAAATCTTTTACCATAATATATGAAGTAATAATTTTCTTTTAATCAGGGAGCAAAAATAATAATTATTATTCTAAAATGCAGAGTGTCATTTATTTTTATTAAAAAATAATCAACATCCATTTTTTAACAAGCTTTACCTTTTAGATTTGAGTTTGTTAAATATCAAAATCAGGATTTCTTTAATGACATAATATGATTTTTATCACAGTAAAAAATAAGACAGTCTTTTATTTTTGTCCTTAATTAAAACCAACAAAAATAATCCTATGAAAGAAGAGCAGCATTTCAATGAAGGTGCTATTGTTCTTATAACTTCTGTAACTAACCGCTGTAAAAAGAAACAGTAAAATATAAAGCGTAACATTTTGATTTAGGAGAAAAACAAGAGGAGATTTTTTAGGAATGGGTCGACTCTTGTTTTTTGTTTATTATCGATACCATTATCAAAAGTAATCCCAATACAAGTAAGGCACTAAAAACAAAAATACTGTGGTAATAGCCCGAAATCATTCCTTTTTCAAAATACAAAAGACTTCCCTGAAAAAACAATAAGACCTCTGTTGCTAGATATCCTAATATAAAACATACTGTGCCTATTTTTAATGTTTTAGAATGAGCGGCAAGTATTTTATTCTGAAGTAAAATTCCAAACAAAAATCCGGTTATGATCCCCAAAGTAGTTAAATGAATAAATCCGATTACAAAATTTCGAATTTGATGGGAAACCTCCGCCAAATCTGGAATAATAGTCAGTAATTGAATTGCTATTTTTAAAAATAAAGAACATAAAGCCAATCCATATACCGTTTTAGCAGCTTTGTCTAAAGTACTTTTAAAATGACTCCATTGCGGCTGCAGCATTTTATAAAAATAAATAAATGCGCCCAGCTGAATTAAAACTCCCAAACCATTGATACAGCTCAACAAATCATTTTCTATATACCATCTGATCGGAAAAGAAACCGTTAAGATAGTCGAAATGATCAGCAAGAAGTAAAACCTCTGAAATTTCATTTCATTTATTTTATCTTGAAATTGTTTTAAAAACAAAGCTAAAACTGCTGCTATAAACCAGCCGTTAAACTGAAAATGCAGAAAAAACTGAATTGCTATCTGATATACGGCACTCTGTTTTCCTAATGTACTCACTGCGGGTCCTAAACACCAGACTCCCAAAGTAGACAAAATCATAAACAAAACAGAAGAAAGCAAAAGTTGATGCGACGGAGATTTATCTTTGAGGCTGTCTTTCCACACCAGTCTGCAAAAAACGTAACTCAAAACTATATGCATCGTAGAAAAAAAAATCGAAAACAATGCATATCCCTGAATTGGAAAGGCAATCATCATTCCGATAACCGAAAATTCTGTCAGCCAGAACAAACGATTGTATATTGATTTTTGACTTTTTTCTTTTGGGATAAAAAAATGAACAATCAATACATAAACAATCAAGTAAACCCAGCCGAGCATTGCCACATGAGAATGTGCATGAAGCAGGAAACTGTAGTTTATAAAATTTAAAGGAAAAAGATACATCAATCTCATTAACAATCCGAATAGACAGGCAATCAGAAAATTAAAAAAACAGCAGAGTATCCAGCTTTTTTGCAGCGACATAATGTGTATTTTATTTATTTTATCCACGAATTGCAAGAATTAGTGTAATTTATGAAATTTGCGGTAAAAAAATTAATCCCTTATTTCTCGAGATAAAAAGCACCGACAATTATCGTTTTGGGATATTTCATCGGTGCTTTTCCAACTATTAAACTAACCTTTAGTCTATTATTCTACTGCAACAAAATCTTTTTCAAGAAGAACAGCTTTTGGAAATAGAATGTTATTCTCTAAATGAATGTGTTTGTGCAAATCTTCTTCAAACTCTTTCAGCATAGCAAACGTTACTCTATAAGTAGTGCAAGCATCTGCCGGAGGCGTATAATTATTTGTTAGAGCTGCAATTTCTCTAAAACGTTCTCCTTCATTATCGTGTTCGTTCATCATCATAGCGATTGGATTTGAAACTGTTCCAAATGAAGGCTGTGCTAAAATTCCGTCTGATCCTTTGGTTTTGACCATTCTCTTTACAAACGGAAACAAAACCAATTCTTCTTTCTTCATATGTTGTGATAATTCTCCGGCACAGCCAATAAACAACTCATTGATTCTGAACAATTCTGGATGACCTCCACCATGAACTTTACATAGTTTATCTAAAAACGGAAGTAAAACATTTGTTTTTTCTTCTACATAGCGGTGATGTGTTTTTTCTACATAATCTGCCAGTAAATCCAAAGGCCAGGAATTAAAATCAATGTTTCCGCTGTTTTCAGACTGTAAAACTTCATTTATATTTTGCAGCAAGACGTCTGCATCAATTTGTTGTTTTTCGCATACTTCGGTTACCGTTCTGTTTCCTTTGCAGCAAAAATCAATTTTATATTTAGAAAATACCGCAGCCGTTCTAAAGTCATCAGCTACAAATGATCCGATTGTTTTGTTTTTTAAATTTTCCATAATAATTGAATTTTATATCTTGTTTTTTATTCTTTTCTGTTTTTATTTTTTAGCGTAAGCTCAAATACAAACCATGCCATTGTAATAAACCCTATTCCGAAAATAGAATCACCAATTGCACGAAGCCATTTTAAAGTAATCATTTCGGGCTGCTGCATTAATTCTGACGAACGCGCGTACCACATTCCGTGATTGATGCTTTCTATTGCCTGCCAGACTCCAATTGGCAGTAAGCTTAAAATTGCCATTAGAAACAAACCTATATTCAGAGACCAAAAAGTAATTTGAAGCAGTTTGGTATTCCAACTTACATTTCTGTATAAACTTCTTAATACGAATAACACCAAACCAATACCGAGCATTCCGTAAACTCCAAACAAAGCAGTATGTCCGTGCAATGGTGTTGTATTTAAACCTTGCACATAATAAAGTGCTATTGGGGGATTGATAATAAATCCGAAGATTCCAGCTCCTAGGAAATTCCAAAATGCTACCGAAATCATAAAATAGATCGGCCATTTATAATCAGCAATCCATTGCGTCGATTTTGAAATTTTATAATTCTGATAAGCTTCAAAACCTATTAAAGTCAGCGGCACCACTTCTAAGGCGCTAAAAGTCGCTCCTAAAGCCATAATTGCTGTGGGCGTTCCTGAAAAATACAAGTGGTGAAATGTTCCCAAGATTCCTCCAGCCATAAAGATTATAGTCGCAAATAATACATTTAGTGTTGCGGTTTTGGTTTTTAATAATCCTAATCGAACAAACAAAAATGCGATCACTACTGTTGCAAAAACCTCAAAGAATCCTTCAACCCAAAGATGCACAACCCACCATCTCCAATATTCTGCAATGGCTAAGTTGGTTTGTCTTCCCCACATTAAGCCGGCTCCGTAAAACATAGCGATAGCACTGCAAGAAACTAAGAACAAAATAATTAAGTTTTTTTCTTCTGTTTTTTTCTTTAAAACAGGCAGCAGCGGACGAAACATTAAAGCCAGCCATAAAAACAATCCGACTAAGAGAAAAATCTGCCAGAAGCGACCTAAATCAACATATTCGTACCCTTGATGGCCAAACCAAAAATTTTGAACCAAATTCAGCTTCTGCATAACACCAAACCATTGTCCAGCCATTGAACCTAAAACAATTATCAACAAGGCCACAAACAAAAAGTTAATACCAAAGCATTGAAATTTAGGATCTTTGCCCGAAACTGCTGGAGCGATATATAATCCTGTTGCGAGCCATGCCGTTGCGATCCAGAAAATAGCCAATTGTGTATGCCAGGTTCGCGTTACGGCATAAGGCAGAATTTGATCGATTGGAATTCCGTAAAGACCGTTTCCTTCTACACCATAATGTGCCGTAATGATTCCGAAAATCATTTGTAAAACCATAAGCAGACTCACAATCCAGAAATATTTTGTCACCAAACCCATCGAACGTGTTTTGCCCTGCTTGATTATAGGATCTTCTTGAGGAAGCGGAAATTCTTCTTCTTCTCCTGATTTTGCATGATAAAAAACCAGAACTCCAATACTCAAAATAAGCAGAATAATACTTACTCCAGACCAAGCCAAAAGTTCTGTGGTTGCAACGTTTCCAACCAATTCATCTGACGGCCAGTTGTGTGTATACGAAATGGTATTATCTGGACGATTTGTTACTGTTGCCCAAGTTGCCCAAAAGAAAAAAGCATTCATTTTATGCATTTTCTCGACATCTTTAACCGCATTTTTAGGAATCGCATATTCTTCTCGTAACTTGTCAAACTGCGTATCGTTTGTAAAAAGACCTTTATAATAGCCGCTTAAGTTTTGGATTGCTGCCAAGCGGTTTTCAGAAATGGTAAGAATGCCCGTTTCTGCATTGTAGCGATTCGTTCTCACATCTTTCTGCAAACGAACTTTTAAAGCCGATTGTTTTTCAGCATCCAAATCTTCAAACTTTTTATTAAAATCTTTTTGAGAATAAAGATCTAATATAAAAACAGCCTCTCTATGCAGCCAGTCTGCGGTCCAATCGGGAGCTACATAAGCACCATGCCCCCAGATAGAACCCACTTCTTGTCCTCCTATACTCTGCCAAATATTTTGTCCGTCTTTAATTTCTTCTTCAGAAAAAACAATTTTTCCTGAATCTGTAACAATCTGCTTCGGTACAGGCGGTGCCTGCTGATAAATCTCGTAACCATAATAACCTAATACAGTAAAGGATATAGTCATTACCAAAGCAAAGACTATCCATAATTTTTTTTCGTTTTTCATTTCTCTTGGGGGATAAATTTTTAACAATAAAAGACATTTTTATCTTTTATTAATTTTTAAAAAAACTCCATGCTAAATGCATTGGAGTCTATGGATTTATTTATTCAACTATTAATACGCCTTTCATCATAGCCACATGGCCTGGAAAAGAACATATAAACGGATACGATCCTTTTTTATCAACTGTAAATTCGATGGTATCTTCTTCTCCTCCACCTAGTAATTTAGTATGTGCGATAATTGAAGCTTTCTCAGATTCCGGAATGTAATCAGTTGCTTTTGCATCGTTAGCTTTAAGCGCAAAAGCAGTTTGATCTGTCCCTTCTTGCAGGATCACTAAATTGTGCCCCATTGCTTCTTTTGGGATTTTACCAACGTGTTTTAAAGTCAGTTTGATAGGCTTGCCTGCAGCTGCTTTTAATTCACTGGCATTAAACTGCATTTGGTCGTTTCCTTCTATTATTAAAACATTTTCTTCGGTTGCTGTCACTGTTGGAGCTGGTTCACCTTCAGTAGATGTTTCGTTTACTCCTGTTGATTGATCTGCTGGTACAGTTTCTTTCTTTCCGCAAGAAGTGACTGCTAAAAACCCCATTAAGATCAATAGCGAAATTTTGGTTTTTGTATTCATTTTTAAGGTATTTATTTAATATTAATCGTTTGTATGGAATCCTTTTAGAAAGAAATCGCCCGATTTTACGTCAGAAGCAAGCTGTTCTAAAGTGGTTTTCGTCAGCATTTCTAAAAGTAATCCTCTAATTTTTTTAAACTCGTGATGAACAGGACACGGATGAATTTCTGAGCATTCTTTAAGTCCGATACCGCAGCCGCTGTAAATCTTATTGCCATCAATAGCATCTACAATTTGAATCAACTTAATTGATTTTACAGCTTCATTAGAAACTTCAAAACCGCCTCCTACTCCTTTTGCCGAATGAATGATTCCGTTTTTTGTCAAAATCTGCATTATTTTGGCTGTAAAAGGTTCTGGAGAATCGATTTCTTTGGCAACATCTTTTATTCCAACCCTAATTCCTTTTGAAGATTTGGTCGCAATAAAAATGGAAGCTCTAATTCCGTATTCACATGCTTTTGAAAACATCTTTAATTAAATTTATTCTCAGCAAAGATAGAGAGATCTTATATAAAAGACAAATTTATCTTTAATTAATTTTCTGAAAACACAATCTTATTTATAATGAAAATAATTAGTGCATTTTAAAACACTTATTCATCGTTCAATTCTTATAAAAACCAATTTAAATTTTAACTTTGAGAGTATTTAATTTTTAATATTGAAATAATGCCTTTAAGCAATTCAAAAGATCTAAAGCTGGCAGTTCTTATAGACGCAGATAATGTGCCTTACAGTAATGTAAAAGGAATGATGGAAGAAATAGCCAAACTGGGTACTCCGACTACCAAACGTATCTACGCAGACTGGACCAAACCCAATGCAAACGGATGGAAAGGGGTTTTATTAGAACATGCCATTACGCCTATTCAGCAGTACAGTTATACGGTCGGAAAAAATTCATCCGATTCTGCATTGATTATTGATGCTATGGATTTATTATATTCAGGAAAACTAGACGGTTTCTGCATCGTTTCAAGCGACAGTGATTTTACTAGACTCGCCATCAGACTGCGTGAATCTGGAATGAAAGTAATTGGAATTGGAGAAAAGAAAACTCCGAACTCTTTTATAGTAGCCTGTGACCGATTTATTTATATTGAGGTTTTGGACGGAGCAATTCAGAAAAAGAAAACAAAAGTTGCTGCTGACGTTAAGAAGCCAGTTGAAAAACCTGCCGAAAAAGCACTCCATAAAGTAGACAAACAAACCATCGAGCTTATCGAAGACACTATAACAGATATTGAAGACGATGACGGCTGGGCATTTTTAGGTGATGTCGGTAATCTTATTGTAAAGAAAAAACCTGAATTTGATCCTCGAAATTATGGCTATTCTAAACTGACGCCAATGTTGAAATCTCTGACTGAAATTTTTGAAATTGATGAAAGAGAATCGGACAAAAAAGGAATTAAACACGTGTATGTACGTTTAAAATTCAATTAATTATCGCATTTATTACCTATTAAATTTTTTAAAAACATGAGAAAAAAATTCTTTATTTACGGATTCTTATTGTTTCTAATTGTTGCAGCAATTTATTACGAGTACAAAGTAGGTGTTTTGTTACTTATAGTATTACCAATATTGTTACTTATTGGAATTTACAACGCCCTTCAAACCAAACATGCTATTTTACGAAACTTTCCGGTTTTAGGTTATTTCAGATATTTATTTGAAATGATAGCGCCAGAAATCCAACAGTATTTTATTGAAAGATCTACAGACGGAAAACCTTTTTCAAGAAATCAACGTTCCTTAGTCTATCAAAGAGCCAAAAACATCGATTCGAGCACTCCATTCGGAACACAATTAAATCTAAACACGGATAATTACGAAGGAATTAAGCATTCTATTTTTCCTGCAAAAGTTAACGAGGAATTGCCTCGTGTTTTAGTCGGCGGTAAAGACTGCAAACAACCTTACTCCGCTTCTTTATTTAATGTTTCGGCAATGAGTTTTGGTTCGTTAAGTGAAAATGCAGTTCGCGCGATTAATAACGGAGCGAAAAAAGGAAATTTCTACCAAAATACAGGAGAAGGCGGCTTGACCGAATTTCATCTTGCAGGCGGAGGAGATATTACGTGGCAGATTGGTACAGGATATTTTGGATGTCGTGACGCGGAAGGAAATTTCAGTCCTGAAAAATTCTCTGAAAAAGCAAACCTTCCCAACGTAAAAATGATTGAAATCAAACTTTCGCAAGGAGCAAAACCTGGACATGGAGGTGTGCTTCCGGCTGCAAAAAACACCGAACAAATTGCTAAAATAAGAGGTGTTGTACCGCATACTATGATTCTCTCTCCTCCGGGACACCACGCTTTTTCTGATGCGAGAGGATTAATCCAGTTCATTAAACAACTGCGTGATTTATCGAACGGAAAACCAGTTGGATTTAAATTGTGTATTGGAAATACAGCCGAGTTTGAAACGATCTGTCAGGAAATGATTTCGGAAGATACTTATCCGGATTTTATTACTGTTGACGGTGCCGAAGGCGGTACCGGAGCGGCGCCTTTAGAATTTGCAGATGGTGTGGGAATGCCTTTTGAACCTGCTTTAATCTTCGTAAACAAAACTTTGGTTCGTTTAGGCATTCGTGACAAAATGCGTATTATTGGAAGCGGTAAAATTATTTCGGGTTATTCTATTTTGCATGCTGTAGCACTGGGTGCAGATATGTGCAACAGTGCAAGAGGGTTTATGTTTTCGCTGGGCTGTATACAAGCACTGCGCTGTCATAACAATGAATGCCCTACAGGAGTTGCAACACAGGATAAAATGCTCATGAAAGGTCTGGTTGTTACTGATAAATCAGATCGTGTGTATCATTTTCATAAAAACACATTACATGCAGCAAATGAATTATTGGCTGCGGCAGGAAAAAACAGCTTTGCAGATGTTGATATCAATATTTTTATGCGCGGTGATGAATTCGCTCATTTATCTGATGCTTATTTCCCTGACAATCTTAAAAATGTGACTCAGTTCTCATAAAAAACAAAGCCTCTTTAAAATTATTAAAGAGGCTTTTGTTTTTCTAAAAGTATTTTTTTTCAATAGGCTTAAAGCTTTGCTGTTTCTTTATTATCTACCGCACCTCCTTTTTCTAAAACAGCCAATTCCTGCTGATCTACGAGTTGTTGTGCTAAAATAGCATTATTGTAAGCTAAAAAGTAAACATCAAAAGATACTCCTTCACTGATTAATTCTGCCGAAATCTGATTGTTCTGAATCATCTCTTGAAGAAGTGCCGGAAATGATTCTTTGTACGCTGCTTTATTAGCGTCTGTTTCCTCTAAATTAGTTTCAATTCTAATTTCAATTTTGTTGTCCTTTAAGAATGCTTTTGCCGCTGTACTAGTAATTCCGTGTCCTTTAATAGAAGATGAAGTATTATATGAACTTACATGATCCTGGATTTTCTGTTTGGTATTTTTACAGCTTACTAAAAATAATGCAAATACTACAACAAATGCGATTTGGGTAATTTTTTTCATAAATTATTGGTTTTATGGTTATTTTTTAACTCAAACATAATAAAATAACATCATAAAAACAATAAAAACAAAGCAAAAACACAAGATAAATATTTGAAAACAAACCAATTATATTATTTAAAAACTGCGATTTGTAAGAATAAAAAAAATCCTGCTATTATTAAAATTGGCAGATTTCATAAAAAAAGTCTCTCTAATTTGGAATTAAAGAGACTTAAGATTATGTAAGAATAAAAGCGGCCTAAAAGTTTGAAATTAAGTGCTTTTTATTTCGAAAATTCTTTAATCGATTCGCTGTTTAAAATTTCTTTGTCTAAAACAGTATTGTCATTCGCTAAAAAATAAACATCAAAACGAACTCCTTCCATGATTAAATCTTGTGGAATCTGATCTTTATGAATCATTTCTTTTAATAATTTAGGAAACGATGCAGAAGCCTCTGATTTATTTTGATCTGTTGGTTCCAGATTCGTTTCAAAACGCAATTCTATTTTATTGTCTTCTATATAACCTCGTGCAGTAGTTAACGAAACATTTTCTGCCTGAAAACTCGGAGCAGTGCTGTTATAAGTTTTAACGTATTCCTGTAGTTTTTGCTTGGTGTTTTTACAGCTGGCAAATAATACCGCAGCCGTAAGGACAAAAGTAATGTGAGCAATTTTCTTGATCATAATTTCATTTATTTTAATTTCTGAAGTCTTAAAAGAGCTTCTAAATAATAATAGTCTGCATAATTTATTGAACAGTCTATTTCGCTTCCAGCAGGTTTATGTCCCGTAGAATGCAGCAAAAATGCCGAATTTGTATCGTGACTTTGATAATGGTCTGATAACGAAGTTACCATTTTTCTGGCTTTTGTCAAATACTCTTCTTTTATTTTTTTGTCTTTTGTGTAAGCACTTAGCTCTATTAAAGCCGAAGAAACGATTGCAGCTGCCGATGCATCTCTTGGCTCATTCGGAATATTCGGTGCATTAAAATCCCAATACGGAATTAAATCTTCTGTTGTTAATTTGTCCAAATATACTCGGGCTAATTTATGCGCAAAATCTAGAAATTTAGGATCTTTGGTTTCCCTGTACGTCATTGTAAATCCGTAGACTGCCCACGCCTGCCCTCTTGCCCACATACTGTCATCACTATAGCCCTGTGCTGTTCTTCCTTTTATTTTTTTACCTGTTTCATAATCATAAATAATTACATGATAAGAAGTATTATCAGGTCTAAAGTGGTTGGCCATTGTAGTTTCGGCATGTTTTACAGCAATATCGTAGAGCTTTTTACTGCCGCCATTTTTAGAAGCCCAAAAAAGCAGTTCCAGATTCATCATATTGTCTATAATAGTATTGTGTCCGCCCATTTTATTATGAGGCCAGGATTGAATAGTCCCCACCTTTGGATTAAAAAGCGCTGCCAGCGTGTCGGCTGTTTTTAAGATGATTTCTTTATATTCTGGATTTTTAGTCAATCGGTAGCCATTTCCAAAACTATTAAAAATTTGGAATCCAAGATCGTGATCATTCGCTTTACTTACAGACAAGGGCGTTAAAAATCTACTGAATTTATCTGCTTCTTTTTCCCATTTTTTATCTTTAGAAGCTTCAAATAGATACCATAATTCTCCTGGCCAGAAACCGCTTGTCCAATCTTTATAGCCGACAAATTTCCATTCACTGCTTCCATTAGGAACTGTTCGCGGCGACGTACCATCGTCGGGAATTACTTTTAAGGTTTTTGAAGCCTGCTCGGCACAATATTCTAATTGTTTCTTAATATTGAGTGAATTGTTTTTTTGAGCATAACTGTGATTTCCGAAAAGAAACAAGGCTGCAATCAGCGTGAAAAATTTTGTATTCATGTGGTTGTTTTTGATAGCTGGTTTGTAATTGGATAAATTTATAAAATAAAACAACCCCTATCTCCTTTTGTATTTTTGTTTAACCAAAAATGTACAATTTCAACCCCATTGTGCCGTCTTAAACTTTTGCAGAGTGCTACATGCAGGAGTACCATTATTTTGTAAATTTGTTTTTTTAGTAAATAAAAAATAAACTTGAAAAAATCCAGAATCTATTATTCCTTACTATTTATCTTAATTATTTTCCTAGGAATACTTTCCAGAAAAATTTCATCTATTCCTTTGTGTACGGGCGATTTTCTGTATGCCGTCATGATTTATTTTTTGACTCGAATAATTTTTCCAGCAAAAAAACCTTTCTTCGTAATAGTACTTTCTCTTTTTATTTGTTATTCTATTGAGTTTTTACAACTTTATCAAAGTGAGTGGATGGTTAATCTTAGAAAAACCTTTTTTGGAAGATATGTTTTAGGCCAAGGCTTTTTATGGTCGGATCTAGCTGCCTACACATTCGGAATTACATTTGCCTTTTTAATCGAAAAATCATTTTTAAAACAGTATCATCATGGAACTCGTTTTCGCATCAAACAACAAAAATAAAATTACAGAAATTCAAAGCATGCTTCCTGAAAGCATTAAAATATTAAGTCTTGAAGATATTGGCTGCCACGAAGATATTCCAGAAACTGCGGATACTATCGAAGGAAATGCCATTTTGAAAGCAGATTATGTGACTCAAAAATACGGTTTTGATTGTTTTGCAGATGATACCGGATTGGAAATAAATGCTCTAAATGGAGAGCCCGGCGTTTATTCTGCCAGATATGCAGGCGAACAAAAAAATGCTGAGGATAATATCAATAAGGTTCTGGATGCTTTAAAAAATGAACAGGATCGCAGTGCACAGTTTAAGACTGTTATTACCTTAAACCTAAAAGGAAAACAATTCTTATTCACAGGAATTATTAAAGGAAGTATCACAACAACAAAAATGGGTACAAATGGTTTTGGATATGATCCGGTTTTTCAACCTGAAAATTACAGTGAGACGTTTGCCCAGCTGCCGTTAGAAACAAAAAACAAAATCGGGCACCGCGGAAAAGCAGTCCAGCAACTAATTGATTTTCTGAACACGACAAAATAATTGTTTCAAATACAACATTTTAAGACTTAAATTTTACATTTTAAGACGTATTTTTTCTTCAAATTATGGGGTTTATTCAAAAAATGATTTTGACAAAAGTGTAACTTTTTGATAATCAAATCTTAACAAATACATAATTCTTAAATAAGCATTAGTTTATCTGAATAATTAACATTAATTTTGCACCCTATTTTAAAAATACATATGAACAAATTTGAACAATTAGGATTGAATGAATCGTTACTGAAGGCGATTTTAGATCTAGGATTTGAAAATCCGTCAGAGGTACAGGAAAAGGCGATTCCCCTATTATTGGAAAAAGACACAGATATGGTTGCGTTGGCTCAAACAGGGACAGGGAAAACGGCAGCTTTCGGTTTTCCGCTAATCCAAAAAATTGATGCTGACAACAGAAATACACAGGCATTAGTTTTATCGCCAACACGCGAGCTTTGTTTACAGATTACTAACGAACTTAAAAACTACTCTAAATACGAAAAAGGTATTAATGTAGTAGCAGTTTATGGAGGAGCTAGTATTACAGAGCAGGCAAGAGATATAAAAAGAGGTGCGCAGATTATTGTGGCAACTCCAGGTAGAATGCAGGACATGATCAACAGAGGTTTGGTTAACATTAAAAATATAGATTACTGTATTCTTGATGAGGCGGATGAAATGTTGAATATGGGATTCTACGAAGATATCGTATCGATCTTATCGGATACTCCAGATGAAAAAAGCACTTGGTTGTTCTCTGCAACTATGCCGCAGGAGGTTGCAAGAATTGCAAAACAATTCATGACAGATCCATTAGAAATTACTGTTGGTACAAAAAACTCTGGTTCTTCTACCGTTTCTCACGAGTTTTACCTAGTTAACGCACGTGATCGTTATGAGGCTCTAAAACGTTTAGCAGATGCTAATCCAGACATTTTCTCTGTAGTTTTCTGTCGTACAAAAAGAGACACGCAGGCTATTGCTGAAAAATTAATCGAAGATGGATACAGCGCTGCTGCATTACACGGAGATTTATCTCAGGCACAACGTGATGGTGTAATGAAATCTTTCCGTGGAAGACAAATCCAAATGCTTGTTGCAACTGACGTTGCTGCACGTGGTATTGACGTTGATAACGTAACTCACGTTGTTAACTACCAATTACCTGACGAAATCGAAACGTACAACCACCGTTCTGGAAGAACTGGTAGAGCTGGAAAATTAGGAACTTCTATCGTAATCGTTACAAAAAGCGAATTGCGTAAAATTTCTTCTATCGAAAGAATTATCAAACAAAAATTCGAAGAAAAAACAATTCCTTCTGGAATTGAAATCTGCGAAATCCAATTATTGCACTTAGCAAATAAAATTAAAGATACTGAGGTTGATCACGAAATTGACAACTATTTACCAGCAATCAACAATGTTCTTGAAGATTTATCTAAAGAAGAATTAATTAAGAAAATGGTATCAGTAGAATTTAACCGTTTTATTGCTTACTATAAAAAGAACAGAGATATTTCTGCTCAATCTTCGGGAGAAAGACGCGAAAGAGGTGATTCTGAAGGAAGAGAATTCAATAATAATGGTGCAGTTCGTTATTTCGTGAACATTGGTTCTAGAGATAATTTTGACTGGATGTCATTAAAAGATTACCTAAAAGAAACATTAGACTTAGGTCGTGATGATGTATTTAAGGTTGATGTAAAAGAAGGTTTCTCTTTCTTTAACACAGATCCGCAGCATACTGATAAAGTAATGGATGTTTTAAACAACGTTCAATTAGAAGGACGTCGTATTAATGTTGAAATTTCTAAAAATGACGGAGGCGGAAGACGTGACCACAACAATCGTGGCGGCGGACGCAGTTCTGGCGGACAAAGAAGAGAAGGAAATTTTGCTCCAAGACGTGAAGGTTCTGGAGGAGGATTTAGAAGCGATAGAAACTCTGGCTCAAGAGACGGAGGATCACGTGAAGGAGGTTTTAGAGGCGATAGAAATTCATCTGGTCCAAAAAGAGAAGGTGGTTTTAGAAGCTCTGCTCCAAGAAGCGAAGGCGGCTCTGACAGAGCTCCAAGACGTTCAGAAAACTTTGGCGACAGCTCAAGACCAAGAAGACCAAGAAGAGATTAATTCTCTTTGTTAATTTTCTTATAATTAAATTCCAAGACTGCGAGATATTTAATCCCGATTTATTACTTTTAGAGCTTTAAATCAGGATATGAAATATTTCGCAGTTTTCTTTTTTACACTTCTAGCCCACTTAGGTTTCTCACAAGAAACGCAGTCAACAGTTCCGCAAAGAGTTTCAGGTTATGTAATCAACGACGATAGTAAACAACCGCTTTCGGGTGTTAACATTATCAATACTAATAAAGTTAGAGGAGCAAAATCTGATGAAAAAGGATATTTCGAAATTGACGTGCAAGTTAATGATACACTGCACTTTTCTATTCTAGGATTTCAATCTTTAAGGATTCGAGTTACCAATGACTGGATCAAGAATAAAGTAACCCGAATTCAGCTTACAGAAAAAGCGATTGCTTTGGAAGAAGTTGTTATTGCACCATTCAGCTTAACGGGATATCTTGAAATTGACTCTAAATTGATTCCAACAAAAGAAAATTACCGCTATAGTATTTCTGGACTTACACAAGGTTACGAAGCTGGGGAATATGCTCCAAATGCTTTCGGAAAGGTTCTGGGATCTATTTTCAATCCCGCCGATATGCTGTATAATTTCTTTGGAAAAAACGGAAAGGAACTCAAGAAGCTGAAGGAAATGAAAAAAGACGATACTGTTCGAACGCTTTTGGAATCTAAGTACGATCGTGAAACCGTTGCTGTTTTATTGGGTATCAGCAAAGATGAAATTCCCGAAATTATGCATCGATGCAACTATTCGGATTCTTTTATTCAGACAGCAAACGATTTGCAGATAATGGACGCTATTAGTGCCTGTTATGAACAATATAAAGTATTAAAACGTAATTAATTTTACTTTTAAATATCAAATTAAAGTCCTCATTTACAATTCGTAATTGAGGACTTTTTTTTTACAATATCAATAATCAAAAAGCAAAAACCATGACTGCAATACCTTTTCAAACCATTGATTGGAATCTCATTCCAAAAACAGAGCATTCCGGAGACAGCGGAACAGCTTATTGGCAAACGCTGCAATTAGGCGGTTTACGCATTCGAAAAGTCACTTATTCTGAAAATTATATTGCTGATCACTGGTGCCAAAAAGGACATGTTGTACATTGTCTGGAAGGTGAATTTATAAGTGAATTAGAAAATGGAGAAAAGTTTACACTTTCAAAAGGAATGACTTATGTTGTTTCTGACGATGTCAGTTCTCACCGCTCGATAACCACAAAAGGTGTAGAATTATTAATCATCGATGGAGACTTTCTAAAATAATATTTCAAGCAAATCAGAATATTATGGCTATATTTACTTACAATCAAAAAAGAAATTAATTAAAATTTAAATAGTATGGCAAAGGGTCAGGATGCTAAAAAAACGGCAAAAAAAGAACCGCTAAAAACGGCTAAAGAGAAAAAAGAAGAAAAAAGAGAGAAGAAAAACAATCCTAAGAGAGATTAGGAAAAGTGTTCAGTGGGCAGGTTTTAAGTTGGCAGTTTTTTGCTAAACAATGAAAAAAAGTGTTCAGTAGGCAGGTTTTAAGTTGGCAGTTTTTTGCTAACATTGAAAAAAAGAGTTCAGTGGTCAGGTTTTAAGTTGGCAGTTTTTGCTAAACAATAAAAAAAAGTGTTCAGTGGGCAGGTTTTAAGTTGGCAGTTTTTGCTGAACAATGAAAAAAGAGTTCAGTGGTCAGGTTTTAAGTTGGCAGTTTTTTATTAACATTGAAAAAAAGTGTTCAGTGGTCAGGTTTAAGCTGGCAGTTTTTGCTGAATAATGGAAAAAGAGTTCAGTGTTCAGTTTTTCTAGTTAGCAGCAGTACTGACTACTAAAAATCTGAACACTGAACACTAAAACTATTTCACTGGTATATTCGAAAGAATTTCTAATACAAATTTCCAATATTTTTGAGCCGAAGAAATACTGGCTCTTTCATCTGGAGAGTGCGCACCGTGAATTGTTGGTCCAAAAGAAATCATATCCATTCCTGGGTAATTTGTTCCTAAAATACCGCATTCTAGTCCAGCGTGACAGGCCACAACTTTTGGCTGTTCTCCGTTTTGTTTTTCGTAAATCTCTTTTAAAACTTCTAAAATTTCAGAGTTTACATTGGGTGTCCACCCTGGGTAAGATCCAGAAAGTTCTACTTCACACCCCACTAATTCAAAAGCAGAACGAAGTGCATTCGCTAAATCAAATTTTGAAGATTCTACAGACGAACGGGTTAAACATCCTACTGAGATTTCACCATCTTTTATAATTACTCGCGCAATATTATTCGATGTCTCTACCAAATCTTCCATATCAGCACTCATTCTGTAAACACCGTTGTGAGCCGCATAAATAGCACGAATAATTCCTTCCTGAACTCCTAGATCCATTATACTTGCTGGAAGATCGCCTTTTACAATTTCTATTGTAAGATTTGGTTCTGTGGTTTTAAATTCGGTTTTAATATCGTTAATGATTTCCTGCATATCAAAAAGATACGCTTCATCAAACATCTCAGAAATAATTACTTTTGCAACACTTTCTCGCGGGATTGCATTTCTCAAACTGCCTCCGTTGATTTCTGCAACCTGCAGTCCAAAATTTTCGAAACCATCAAAAAGCAGACGGTTCATGATTTTGTTAGCATTTCCTAAACCTTTGTGAATATCCATTCCAGAGTGACCTCCGTTTAAGCCTTTAACCGTAATAGTATATCCAACAGAGCCTTCTGGCACTTCTTCTTCGTTGTAGCTTCTTGTTGCTGTAACATCGATTCCACCAGCGCATCCAATATCAATTTCATCATCTTCTTCAGTATCCAAATTCAATAAAATCTGACCTTGAAGAATGCCTCCTTTTAAGTTTAAAGCGCCTGTCATTCCAGTTTCTTCGTCAATTGTAAACAAAGCTTCGATTGCTGGATGCGGAATATCTTTGCTTTCCAGAATTGCCATTATCGTTGCAACTCCCAAACCGTTGTCGGCTCCAAGTGTGGTACCGCGGGCACGAACCCAGTCTCCGTCAACGTACATATCGATTCCCTGCGTATCAAAATCAAAAACAGTATCTGCATTTTTCTGGTGCACCATATCTAAGTGTCCCTGCATTACGATTGCTTTGCGGTTTTCCATTCCTGGAGTCGCTGGTTTTCTAATGATTACGTTTCTAATTTCGTCTTCAAAAGTTTCTAAACCTAAACTGTTCCCGAAGTTTTTCATAAACTCGATTACACGTTCTTCTTTTTTAGACGGACGAGGAACTTCGTTTAAATCTGCAAACTTATTCCAAAGTGCTTTTGGCTCCAGATTTCTAATTTCTTGACTCATTATATTTTGTTTGATGTTTAACAATTAAGAGCCTCAAAGTTACAAAGTTTAATGCTTTTTTTACCGTGAATTATACTAATTAGCGCAAATTATAATGTTTCCAAGTTCGATTCAAATAATCAATTAGTAAAAATTCGTGCCATTCGTGGCTAACTTATTTTTATATTTACCTATCCAAAAAAAATGTTGTGAAAAAAAAATACATTCTACCTCTATTTCTTCTTGTTCAAATTATCTTTTTAAAAATCTTACCGTTTTTTCCAGATTTTGTAGAAGGCTTTTACAGCAACAATTTATATGTTAGAATTTCGCATTTTTCAAGAGGTCTATTAGGCCGTCTTCCATTTTCGTTTGGCGATTTTATGTATGCCTTTTTAATTTTATCGATTATCAGCTGGTTTTGGAGAATTCGAAAAACTTGGAAATTGGCATGGAAAGATCATCTCTTAAAAGTTGTGGGTAAAATTTCTATTTTTTATTTTTTCTTCCATTTGTTATGGGCTTTTAATTACTATCGTAAACCTCTTTTTGAAAAAATGGAAATCAAAAGAGAATACAGCGATGCCGATCTTTTAGCTTTTACCAAAAGATTAATTACTAAAACAAATGACATTCAATTTCAGATTACAAAAAATGATTCCGCAAAAGTAGTTTTTCCGTACTCACAGGAAGAAACTTTTCAAATGAACCTGAATGGTTATCGCAATTTAGAAAAAGAACATTCGTTTTTTAAATATGAAATTTTAAGTGTAAAAAAATCACTTTTCAGTATGTCGCTGACCTATATGGGATTTGGCGGCTATTTAAATCCTTTTACAAACGAAGCGCAGGTTAATGACTTGCTGCCGATGTATAATTTTCCGCTTACAAGTGCTCATGAAATGGCACATCAAATTGGTTTTGCAAGCGAAAACGAGTGTAATTTTATTGGCGTTTTGGCTTCCATTAAAAATGAAGATTTATATTTTCAATATTCTGGATATAGTTTTGCTCTTAGATATTGTCTCGGAATCTGGAAATTTAAAAATGAAAGGATCTTTAATGAATTGAAAAAAACGATTCATCCCGGCATTTTAAAAAACTATCAGGAAAGTCAGGATTTCTGGAAAAAATACGACACTTTTATCGACAAAGGTTTTCATTTTCTTTATGATAATTTCTTAAAAACAAACAACCAAAAAGACGGAATGGAAAGCTACAGTAAGTTTATTGATTTGATGATTAATTATTATAAGGGAAAAGAGTTTTAAGTATTTCTTTTAAAGAACACAGCAATTCTAAACTAAAATACCTGACAGGTCTTTAAAACCTGTCAGGTAGAACTGCTTTAAGGCAAAACTTCCAGCTCAATTCCCGAATTCCAATTTCTGTGTTCATTTTCATAATACAAATATGCGCAAGAAGCAATTCCTTTGTATTTTCCGGGAATAATTGCTTTTAAATCAATATTGACTTTTCTACTTTCTTTTGCGTCCAGTTTTCTGAAATACAATACGAGTTCGCTTCCAAAAATTTCATAATAGTCCACAACATTTTTATCCATTAATTCTTTTAACTGCCAAGGTTCTGGAGTAAAGCCGCCTGGAATTCCGATTCTCGCAATTGGATTAGAAACCTGAAAAGCATTATTGTTTTGAACTGTAATTTCAACCCTTGCCGTTTCGCTCAATTTTACTTTTTCTGCCGTTGCTTTTGTCGTCAGCAGTAATCTGCAATCTTTTGAGTTGTTTGGTTTGTAACTTTGATAATTAACCGCCAAATAATACGGAATAAAACTTCCATCAGGAATATTAACAGCAAAATTATTGGCAGCATTATTAATTTTTAAATCTTTTAAAACAACATTTCCATCTTTATCTTTACTATTTGCCGGAATATCTTCTTTATTTAAACTAACCAAAACAGGCACTGCAAGTTTTGATTCTAAACTCAATTTAGTAAATTCAACAATAGCTTTTAGAGCCAAAGCCGTTGCCTGTGTTGAACCAAAACCATAATATTTTCTGGAAGATTGAATAAAATCTAAAACCTTGCCAACCTCCACAAAATCGCTTTTCTCTTTTAGCAGATTTAAAGCGTAAAGCGCCGCAATTTCAACATTCATCGAATTACCATAACTATTGATAACGGTTTGTTCTGCCTTCAAATTTTCAAAACCTTGTTTGGTGACTTGTGCTTTTATAAATTCCATTAATCTATTGTACTGCTCTATCTTATTTAAGTTGAATGATGCCAAAGCCACTAATTCCATTCGGTATATATCTCTGCTGCTTAACGCCTCTTCTACTGCTTTTTTGTACTGTAGTTCAATATCCATTCCTCCTATTTCGGATAAAACATAGACGATATAAGCGTTATTGACTGCGTATCTCATTCCAGAAAAACCATACTTTCCTGGGTTTTGCATAAAACCTCCTTTTTCATCTTTTCTAGAATAAAGCCACTTAATGCTTCTGTCAATCATCTTTTTATCAACATTTACATATTCGTTCATTTCATGAAATTGCAGCAATCCATAAGCTGTAAGTGCTTCGTTGCCGGGATTACCGCCATACCATTCAAAACCGCCGTCTCTGGATTCGTAGTTTTTTAGTTTTTGATATCCTGATTGTAATTGTTTCAAAGCTTTTGCTTTAAAATCTTCTGCACCATTTTTATATTTTGACAACTGCATTACCATTATATTAGGATAATTAGAAGACGAAACTTGCTCGAAACAACCGCTTGGTTCGCGCAGCATACTTTCTAAACCATCAAAAATTGACGAATACGGATTGTAAAATATTTTGAATTCTGATTGAACTGAATTCGGCAGTACATCATAAAGTGTAAAGTCCTGCTCTTGCGATTTTGTTCCCGAAATGGCAATATGCATTGGGAAACCTTTTGCATAAATATCGATCGATTTTTTAATTTTTGTTTTATAATTTTCTCCTGAGACCGTAATTTCAAACGGAATATTTTTACCTGTTTTAGAAGTCTGTAAATAAACATAAGAGACTTTAGATTCATTGGGCTGCAATAAAACCGATTCGTTATTCCCTTGATTATTATAAGGCAGTCCATTAAAATCTACTGCATAATTTAAAGTCTGTATTTTTTCTGAATTGTTTTTCAGCCAAAGCGGTATTTTAATTAAATCTTCTTCCGAAGCATAAATTGGCATTTTTAAATCTGTCTGAATTAAATCTTTTACTGTATAAACGGCTTCTGCTTTTCCTAAATCACCTTTAAAAGAGGTTCCTTCTACCAGAATTCTAAACGAAGTAGCATCGTCAGAATTAAAATATTCCAATTTAGCTTCGCCTTTATTATTGGTTTGAACGATTGAATTCCAATAAATACAGTTTCTAAAATCTGTTTTTTCTTCTGTGATTGTTGATTCATATTTAGGGGCATAGAAACTAATGGCTTGATCCATTTTTTTCAATGTTCCTTTTTTCACAAACTGAAAAGTATAGTGGTTCTTTTTTCCAAAAAGAAGATTACCTCTCCACATTTTCTTTTTGGTGGTTACGACAATAACTCCATTGACAGCTTCAGAACCGTACAGAGAAACTGCTGCAGCATCTTTTAAGATTGTAATATTATCTATTGAAGCTGCTGTTAATCCTCCCAGATAAGAAGCATTTTCGTTGTTTACATAAGGAATTCCGTCTATCACAATTAAGGGCTGTCCGCCTGCTCTGCTGCCGTAAATAGAGCTTAATCCTCTAATCTTGATTTTATCGGTTGTTCCTGTTTGACCAGAGGTTGCTGTAATAGACAACCCTGCCATGCGCCCGCTGACTGAGTTTAAAATTTCACTTGCTCTTACAATTACAGTACTATATGTCAAATCTTTTTTATAGTTTATTCCATAACCAATTGTAACAACTTCTTCAAGGTGATTTGCCGAAGCTTTTAACGAAATGATTTTCATTTCTTTGCTGTCTTCCTGCGTCGAACCAGCTTTTTTAATTAAATCTTTATAATCAATTTCAGTTACTTTTTTATTCAAAAGAGTATCTTTCATTCTTAAAACTTCGTCTTTGTTTACAATCGAATTTTTAATCACGTATGGGTTATTCTTTGATTTGTTTTGAACACTCAAATAAGCCAAATTGTCGTAATGCACTTTATTGAATTTAAAATAACCACTGGTATTACTTTTTACTTCAAACACTTTTCCGGTATCGGTAAAAAACAGCACTTTTACTGCTGCAGGTCGATTGTTATGGTCGATTATAAAGCCTTCAACCATGCTGCTTTTTTCTGGTTCTGCATTTTTCTGCACCAGTAATTTTGCGATATTTTCCTGACTGTATTTTCGCCATCCCAATGTATTCAAAAGTAAGTCTACAGCTTCTTCTCTGTCTTCCAGCTTTTTATTTTCATCAAAATAAAATCGAGGCTCAAATACTTTTCCTTTTAACTCAGAACCCAAAAGCATCCAGGACAAGATATTATCCTGTTTGTCGTCTATATAAGAGAGCAGTTTTGAATCAATAACTGAAACCGATAAATTGGAACTTATTGGTTTGCTATTTTTATCTTTTGTCAAAATAGAAACCTGTACTTTTTCTCTTGGCAGATAGGTTTGTTTGTCTGTTTTTATTTCAATTTTTAAGCCGTCTTGATAATTTAAAAATACCAGTCTTTCTGCTGCGATTTTATCTTCAACCACTAAAGAAAAAGAGTGAATCCCGACAGGAAATTTTTTAGTATCAACAGTAACTGAATTCGATCCCGTTTTTAAATTCAAATCCAGAACCTGATGTACTTTAAACGTATTTCGGATCAGAATTTTAGCTTTACTTTCAATTGGCGAAAAAATAGTTACAGAAACATTTCCTGAAGCCTTTACCGCATTCATTACAAAAACATTCTTTTCGGCTTCTGGAAGCGCTATTTTTTCTTTTGATACAAAAGGCGAAGTCAAAACGGCGTAATACTTTTTATTTTCCTCAGGTTTCAAAGCGAGTTTTCCCATTCCGTCATGAAAAGATTTAAACTCGGTTATTTTGTTCCCTTTTTGATCTTCAATATATCCAGCCACGTCCATCGGAAGTCCAAATTCATTTTTTGCAATAAAAAACAGCGAATATTTTTCGTTAAAACCAAAACTGCCGCCTTCTGGTAAAAACTGCAGATCGACAAACTCTAAATTTATTGGAATAGAACGCGTAACCGATTCTTTAAAATTATCATAATCGATCATTACATTTAAAATTCCGTCATTCGATTGCAGCGTTTTCGGGAGTTTAAATTGAATAACGGCTTTTCCTTCTTCATTTGTCTTACTATGGAGAGAATCTATCTTTTGTCCAGCAATAAAAACATCGTATTTAAATTCATAATTTTTGATTGGATTATTTTCGAGGTTTTTCAAATCAAAATCAGCTTCGCAGACCTCGCCTTTTCCGTATGCTTTTTTCTTAAAATCCAATTTCATTAAAACCCTTGGCGAAACGACTTTCTGTATAAAAAATGTTTTTTCGAAAACGGCGTCTGCAAGATCAATTTGAATCTTGGTATAGGCTTTAATTTTATAGATTCCGGATACTGTATTTTCTGGAATCAAAAAGGAGCCGGATGCACTGCCGCTTTCTATTAAATAAGTCTGCGAGCTGATTTTTTTATTACTGCCGTCCAAGATGTCTACATACAAATAATCGCTTAAAAAAGTCGGAGCATTATTTCCTGCAGCGATATAGGCTTTAAAATAAACAACTTCACCAGGCGTATACAAAACATTATTAAACTGCAGGTATACTTTTTCGGTAATTGATTTTTGATACACTGCCGCCAGATCTTTTTCTAAATGCTGCGCAGAAAAAGTTTGAAACATCAAAAGAAAAAATATCGTTTTTAAAATTTTCATGGCTTTAGAATTTAAGAGTTAATCGAGAACCAAAACTTCTCATCATAGGTGTATTAAAATAATCCAGTCCGCTGGTCTCGACAGAACTTAACATGGTATTGTTACTAAAAGCCGATTTACTTTTGGCCCAGACAAAAACATTATCGACAAAGAAAGTAATCGAAAAATCGAGCGCAGCATAATTATTGTTTCTTATTTTGTATTGTAAACTCAGTGAGCTCAATCTTAAATAGTCTGCTTTTTCTATGGCGTCTTCTGCTACACCTTCGGTTCCATAACGTACCCAGCGATTTTGTTCTGCCGGCAGATTAACATCATAAAAAGAAACTGCTTTTGTATTTGGAGCGCCAGTTTGTGTAACTCCTTCAAAAACATAATTCGAAATACTGCGCTGTTGTTCTGTGAAAGCCGATTTTCCGTAGTAATTGAGCGTCTGCTGTGTCCCGTTCCAGATTTCGCCTCCGTTATTATAATCAAAAGAAACATTGAGCGTAAAATCTTTGTAATTAAAGGTATTATTAAAACCCAGCACAAAATCTGGATTAGGGTTTCCGAGTATTTTCGGATTTGAGTTTTTAATAGGAAAACCATCTGTATCAATAACTAAATTATTCGATGCGTCTCGTAAATAACTGCTTCCCATAATAACGCCCAACGGCTGGCCGACAACATAATTTTTATTGATATCGCTGAATCCAGCAAACGAAATTCTGGATTGACCGTTATGGATACTGGTTACTTCATTTCGGTAAGAGGCAAAATTGAAACTGAATCCGTAACGGAAATTAGTACCATAGTAAAGGTATTTTCTAATTTCAAGTTCGACACCGCGCTCTTTGTAATTTACTTCTGGAGACCAGCTGAAAGTACCCGAATTTAAAAGCGGGACATACAAATTATCTGTTTTTTTGAAATAGTAATTGAGCGTAAAATTCCAACTGTAAATAGAATAATCCAAAATAAAATGGGTCAACAATTCATTCGTCGGAACGGCATTTTTCGGCGTAATTAATTCTAAGTTATTACGGCTTTTCTTAAAGTCGCCCAAAGCATAGTTCAGAGTATTAAAGTTTAAATTATTATTTTGAAGCGAAGGCTCTGCTTGAATAAAATTCTGGGTTGCAGAAAATGACAAATTCGTATTAAATAAATTTTGTAATTGTGCAGAAAACAATGCATTACCCAGCAGACTGTTGTTTACTGTAGACGAATACGTAAGATTGCCGCTCCCCCTTAGCATAAGTCTTTCGTAATTGCCTAAAATATCCTGTATGGTGTAAGCAGCGTTCAAACCAGAAGCGGCCTCAAAACGGTCCTGCACCGATTTAAATTGATCTGAATTCTCGCTTTGCAGCGGATAATTTTCGACTGCGTTATAATTGGAGAAATAATTTCGTTCTAAATCTCTTTTTTTAAATCCTAAACTTGTTTTTGATTCGACATATCCACCATTAAAATCGTATGTAAACCGATCTGAGAACAAAAAAGTATTGAATTTTTCATTTCTTATGTCAAAATTCGGAAGATCAATTCCTGCAAAATAAGGATGCTGGCCGTTTTCTCCTTTTATTTGTGAAGACTGAAAAGTAAAGTCAACAATATTTGAATTGCTTCTATGAGAATAATCGTGTTTAAAATAAAAATCTATAGTCGAACTTTTATTACTGTCTATATTTTGATCAATGAGATAGTAGGGATTGTTTTCTGTATTTGAAAAACTGCGCTGCAGACCAGAGGCCAATGAAGCGTTAAGCTGATTATCAAAATGAACTGGTGTTACAGCATTGGCAAAAACAATTTTGTTGACTCCGAAATTGGCGTTCGAAAGATTATTATAAAAAGTATTATATTTTAAAAGCATTTCTATTTTACTCTTTTTTGAAATGTTTTTTAAATACCGCAATGACGTATTAATCTCGTAGTTTTTACTGTCTGGAATTACAATATTTCCTCTTGCATAGGCGAGATTTAATGTCAGTAAATCATTTTTTACATTTTCAATTTGAGCCATTAAAGAAGTTTTGCTATCCGTTTTATTTTGAAAAAAATGATTTGGATTGTATAATGCTATAGGGCTCGTATTTGCTGCCGATTGATTTACAATATTTCCCTGAGGATAATATTCTGAAACCGTATTAGAATATGCTAAAGTAGTAACGTCCGGCCCCCAGCTGAAAACTTCGTTTGTTTCTGGAGACTGATAAACCAATTGTCCGTTCTGGCTTCTTCCCTGCGCAAAACTTTTTTGATATTTAGGAAGCCGAATTGGTGCTGCAACACTAAATTCCTGATTTATCTCAAACGACAAAGCATCATAGTCGCGTCTTTGTTTTAAGACATATTCTCCATCGCTTTTTCGTGCAATATTCTTTATTTCCAAAAATCCTAGTTTATTAAATTCATTAGAATCAATTTTACCAGCGGGCTTAGAAATTATAATGGTATCATTTTCTTTTTTGATTTTTTCGTTGTAGTCATCACTCAAAACGGGTTTTACAGCCAGACCGCTCTGTCTTTCTTCGAGATCTTTAATTTTGATAGTCTTAGTTTCCATCCCGATATACGATATAATCAATTCATCGTCAGGATTTACTAAAATCTGATAATCTCCATAAAAATCTGACGAAGTACATCTTTGAGTATTTTTAACACAAATAGAGGCACCAGGAAGAGCACCGTATTCGTCGCTAATATTGCCTTTGTACATCTTTTGTGAAAATACTGCAGTCGATATAAAAAAGAAGAGTAAAATTATTTTCATAGGAGGCGTTTTCTTTATAGAGAATTATTTTTGTTAAAAGGTTGGAAAGAAAATTAAAATTATTCAGAAAACTAATAAAGAAAGGATATTTTATTTTTTTTTATTTTTGAATGTAACAAAACGCATCACGGCGCTACTAATACAAAATATGAGCGAAAATCTAGAACAGTCATTTGTTGCGCAGCTGCAGGCAAATCAGAATATAATCCACAAGATTTGTAGGTTGTATACTGCTGGCGAAGATGCTCATAAAGACCTTTTTCAAGAAATTACTATACAGCTCTGGAAAGCGTATCCCAAATTTAGAGGAGACAGTAAGTTTTCTACCTGGACCTATCGTGTCGCTTTAAATACTGCAATAACATTATACCGCAAAACCAAAAGAACCATATCTACCGTAGATTATGAAAGCCACCAGTATTTTGTAAAAGATGTTGATTATAATTATGAAGAGGAAGAACAAATTAAATTGATGTACAAAGCGGTTTATCAATTAAATGATATTGAAAAAGCGTTGGTCTTTATGTATCTTGAAGATAAAGATTATCAGGAAATAGCCGAAACACTAGGAATCAGCGAGGTAAATGCCCGCGTGAAAATGAACAGAATTAAAGGGAAACTTAAAAAAATATTAAATCCCTAAACGATATTTATGAAAGAACTGGATTTATTAAAAAAAGACTGGAAAAAGAACTCAGATTCTTTTGTACAGATTTCTGAAAAAGAGATTTACATAATGATTCACAAAAAATCATCGTCTATTGTAAAATGGATTTTGATTATAAGCATTTTGGAGATTTCACTTTCGACTTTTTCTAACCTATTCCTGAACACAGATGAAGTTACGAGAAAAGCGAATCATCCCGGAATAGTAACCGCGCTTAATATACTTACGTATTTTAATTACGTTGTTGTGCTTATTTTTGTTGTACTCTTTTACAAAAATTATAGAACAATTTCGGCTACTGTTTCGACCAAATTATTAATGAGTGCAATTTTACGAACCAGAAAAACAGTGCAGTATTATGTTTGGTATAATTTAGGAATGATTGTAATCGTATCTATTTTTACTTTCTTTATCGTTTTTCTTTACAATCCCGATATGGAATTTTTAAGAGATAAACTAGCCGCAGACGGAAAAGCAATGCTTGCTACAATCGGAATTCTTTTTCTTATGATTGCCGGATTCTTCGGCTTATTCTGGTGCTTCTATAGATTGATTTACGGAACACTTTTAAGAAGATTATATGCGAATTACAAGGAATTGAAGAAGATAGATTTTTAAGAGAAGGTGCTGAGATGGTAAGGTACTAAGGTACTAAGGTTCTGAGATTTTAGATTTCAACTTGAAACTTCAAACTTGAAACCTCAAACTTGAAACCTGAAACTTGAAACTTCAAACCTGAAACTTGAAACTTGAAACCTCAAACCTAAAACTTCAAAACAAAAATCCTAATAATCCCAACGTCGCAATTTGTTTAGTTCTTCTTGAACTTTAATTTCTTCTGCTGGAATTACTTTTAAAAATGAAGGGTGCTGTTCGATAGCGTATTCTACTTTTTCTACGATTTCTTCGATGGTATCGTTTTCATAATCAATCTCTAGAGGTTCTTTGATAATGAAAGACTGAAGAATATTTTTCTTTTTCATTCGAAGTCCTTTTTTGTCAAAAGAGCGGCGGAAACCGTCGATAACAATCGGAATTACGATTGGTTTATGCTGTTTGATAATGTGTGCAGTTCCTTTACGGACTGGTTTAAATGACTTTGTAGTTCCCTGCGGAAAAGTAATTACCCAGCCGTCTTTAAGCGCAATTCTAATGTTTTCGGTATCATTTGGGTTTACATCTCGTTTTTCGGTCACATCTACCCCTTTTGCACGCCAGGTTCTTTCTACTGTAATAGCTCCCACATAAGCTAGAATTCTCGGCAGTAAGCCCGCCTGCATCGTTTCTTTGGCGGCAACATAATAGATATTCATTTTGGGCTGCCACAAATAACCAATGTTCTTAATAGTATCTTGACGTCCCGATAAACTTGCGTTAAAGACATGAAACATCGCTACAACATCGGCAAAATAAGTCTGATGATTGGATATAAACAAAACATTAGTATCGGGCAGTGTCTTAATAATTTCAGATCCTTCAATCTGTAATTCATTAAAACCTCGATATCTTCTATGTGTCATTGCCCCCAAAATACGGATTAACCATTTTTTGATGAATAATATATGACCGAAAGGATTTCGTTTAAACAATCCCATAACTACTAAATCTTATTTTTTTGTGAGTTCGCAAACATACAAAAATTATTCTTTTACCCATACAATAAAACAATTACCTTAACTAACTGTTATCAAAAAGAATATTAAATTGTTAATTTTTTAGTCATTACGTTTTTCATCCAAAACCAATTTCAAGACGTCGCGCAATTCACTCAAAATCATTGCTGTTGCACCCCAAACAATATGGTTTTGAATATTAAAAGCCGGTACGAGAATATTTGCTCCATAAGACGTTGATAATCTGGCTTCGATAATAATTTCATCGTTCAAAAAAACCGACAAAGGCAATTCTATAATAGACGCTACTTCTCTTATGTCGGGATAAAAAGCAAGTTCTTCTTTTGCAATACCTAAAAATGGATGCACTAAAAAATTACTCGGCGGAATGTACATTGGTGTAAAATGTCTGATCACTTCTATTTTTTCACGGTCAATTCCGATTTCTTCCTGAGTTTCTCTGAGTGCGGTATTTTCGAGATTAAAATCCTCATTTTCAAATTTCCCTCCCGGAAAAGCAATCTGAGCCGAATGCACTCCTTCATAAGAGTTTCTGACTATTAAAACCAAATGTGTCTGCTCTTCTTTAGGATAAAATAACATCATGACTCCCGCCATTCTGGCATTTAGAGCTGCTGTATCAAGATTTTTCAAGCCCTCTATACGTTCTTTTGGCGCCATTTTTAAATGAGAACTAATGGCTGGCAATGCTGCAGGAATTATATCAGGAACATATTTTAAAAAGTCTTGAAAATTCATAATCAAAGCTTATTTTTGTATTTTTAAATTAAAACATAAATATACTTCAGAAAACGCAGTACCGCAAGTTTTCTGCTATTAAAGCCTTAAAAAATGTACAGTAGAGAAGAATCACAACGAATTAAGAGAGAATTTTGGGTAGCGTTTGCAGAAAAATATCCGCGCAAATGGGTGCTGTACGATACCAAAATAAAAGATTTTTCTTTTAAGTTTTTTGTTGATAATAAAAAAGCTCAGGTTTTGATTGATATCGAGCAAAGAAGCGAAGAAAAACGTATTGCTTATTTTGAGAAGCTGGAAGCTTTAAAAGGCATTTTGGAAGAAGAATTTATTAAAGATCTGGTTTTTGAAAAAAATTATACTTTAGAAAGCGGTAAAACGATAAGCAGAATCTGGGTCGAAAAAGAAGGTGTAGGTTTTAGCAACCGCAATAACTGGGATGCAATTTTCGATTTTTTTAATGAAAAAATGCATGCACTGGAAATGTTTTATTTAGAATACGATGAGTTCATTAAAGATATAGAATAACATTTAACAGCAACACAACTTATTAACAAACAGAAAGTTACGTAAAAAATATCTGAAATTAATATTAAAAACATTGTAATTTTAATACTTTTAATGATAATTATGTAACTTTTTTAAAAATATTTAATAAAGAAATACCTATAACCACTCGAGATTTAGTGAAAATTTCTATATTTGGAAAAACCTAAACCTCTGCAATGAAAAAAATTTTACTGCTGTTTTTATTAGTTTCATTTTCAAAAAACTATTCACAAACTGACTACGCTTTTGTCTACAACAATGACTCAATTATTAGAAAAGGAATTCGTCTTCATAATGAAAAAAAATACGACGAAGCCTTAAAAGAATATCAGAGAATCAGTAAAATTGATCCAAAATATCTTACTACACAATACGAAATAGCACTTACGCTGAGTGCTCAGGAAAAGAAAACAGAACTGAGAGCTTTCTTGGAAGATTTGCATTCAAAAGGAAAAATGACGGAAAATCCGGAGCTTTTTCAAATTTACGGTATCTTTTTAAGTGATGAAAAAGAATACGAAGCCTCAGAAAAGATTTTTAAAGAGGGCGAAAAATACATGTCCAACTATTCTCCTTATCAATATAATTTTGCGCTTCTTTACATCAGAAAAGGCGAAACACAAAAGGGAATTGACATCCTGAAAAACATCATTACCAATAATCCGAATCATGCTTCTTCTCATTATTTATTAGGAATCAGCGCTTTTGAAAACGGAAAAATCACAGAGGGAACACTGGCTCTTATGAGTTATCTTGTTCTGGCTCCGACAGGACCTTATGCAACCAAGGCTATTGTGGCTTTAAATGCGAACTACGGACAAAATTATTTGGGCGAAAATAAATTCGTTTTCTCTAAATCTGGAGATAATTTTGAAGAAATCGAAACTATTTTAAGAAATCAGCTTCCTTTAAAAAAGGTTTACAAAATAAAATCAAGCATCGACGATAAAATTACAAGACAAATTCAGGCAATTGCAGAATACAGCTTAGAACATAAAATGGGCGATGGTTTCTTTGAAAACACTTACCTGCCGTGGGTAAAACAAATGGTAGAAAAGAACCAGCTTGAAGCTTATTCCTATTACAGCCTTATTTCTATGGAAGAACAGCTTGGTAAAGAATTGACCAAACAAAAGAAAAAAATAATCTCATTTGTAACGGATTATCTTAAAAAAGATTTTTGGTCTGCTTTCGGAAAAAGAAAACTAGACATGTTTGGTACTGTAGAAGAAGTAGTCGTTTCTATTGATCAGGAAAGACCATACATTATAGGAAAACAAATAGACGGCGAATTTGAAGGAAGATGTAAATATCTGGATAATTTCGGGAATCTGAAAGGAGACTTAAACTTTAAAAAAGGATTCTTGGACGGAAGCCAGAAGTATTTTAACGACAAAGGGGAACTTGCCGATGAGAAATATTTTGTAAACGGAAAAGCCAACGGAACTCGTAACGCTTACTATACAAACGGTAATATCTCGATGACAGAAAATTACAAAGATGATGTTCTAGACGGTATTAGTACTTCTTATTATCCTAATGGCGGTAAACAATGTGAGGTGAATTTTGTAAACGGAAAAAGAAACGGAACATTAATTTGTCTGCATGAAGCTGGAAATAAGAAAACGGAAATTGATTATACAGAGGATAAACTTAACGGAAAATTTATCCGTTATAACGAAGCTGGAGATATCACCGAAAATTATGTATGTGTAAACGACAAAATTGAAGGTAATTATGTAGAATATTATGATGGAAAAACCATAAAATCGGAGACTGTTTACAAAAATGGTTTAATAGAAGGCACTTATAAATCTTATTATCCGAACAAAACTTTAAAAAGAGAAAATATTTATAACGCTGGGAAAATTGTAAAAATGGTGGACTATGCTGAAAACGGCAAGAAAAAATATGAAACTTATTACAATGACAAAGAGGAAATGGAAAGCTATGACTGCTTTGACAACGACGGCAATAAGTATTTTGTAGAAAAATACAAAGGAGGCGAGTTAAAATCTGCTCTTCAGTTTACCGTAGCTAATCCGAAAGGTTCTGAAATCAGTCTGAACAAAAAAGGTTTTGAGGTAAAGAATTTTGACGGAAGCGAAAAAATTAAAGGTGATTTTGTAAAAGGCAAAAAAACAGGAGAATGGACTTATTTGTACGATTCTGGAATTTTGCGCCTTAAAGAATCTTACACGAACGGTAAAACAAATGGTATTGTTACCAATTACAAATCAAACGGAACAATTTCGAGCATTAATTACGAAAGCAACGACCTTTTAAATGGTTTGTACGAAGTATACACAGACAACAAACTAAGCCAGGTTTACAATTACGAAAATGGAGATCAAAACGGTCCTTTTAAAACGTATTATTCTGACGGAGCGCTGAATACAGAAGGTTATTTAACCAATAACGAACTCAGTAACAATAAAATAACATACAGACAAGACGGAAAAATTTTACGAATTGAATCTTATATTGAGAATGTTCCAACTACATTAAAATCGTTTAGTGTTACGGAGAAATTAGAAAATGACATTGATTTTAAAAACAAGAACGGAGCTTTTAGCATAACCTATGGCGGTGGATTGTATACCAAAAATAATAACTATAAAAATGGTTTATTAGATGGTAAACAAATTATTCTTGACAAGAACAAAACTAAAATGTTGGAAAGTGAATATAAAAGCGGTGTCCTTCAAAATGCATACAAAAAATTCAGTCCGACTGGTTCAATTTTAGTTGAAAGTAATTACTACAACGGAAGCCTTAACGGTCTTAACAAATACTATGATTATGTTGGAAATCTAAGACTTACTTTAGAATACGCTTTTGGTTCAGAAAATGGTAAATCGATTCGTTATTACAATAATAAATCTAAAATGTCTGAAGGTGAGTATCAAAACGATCTTCATAACGGAAACACTACTTATTACAACCAAAAAGGCGAGCCAATTTTAATTGTTAATTATGAAAATGACGCTCCTAAATTCTACATCAGAAAAAATAAAACGGGAGAATTGAACGAGAAAGTTGTAATCGAAAACCAGACAGCTGCAATTGCATCTCAGTATCCAAACGGTAAAACTGCTATTCAGTTTACGATCAATAAAGGAAACTTACAGGGTAAATTTGTCATTAATAATGCTGAAGGAAAACCTGATTATGAGTCTTCTTATAAAGATGATGTACTGGACGGAGACCGTATCGAATATTATGCTAACGGAAAAGTTTACAAAAAAGAACATTTTGTAAACAACGAATACGATGGTAAACAAGAATATTTTAAAGAAGACGGTCAGCTTTGGGCGAGCATTACAATTAAAAAAGACGAATTACACGGCGATAGTTTACTTTACAACGCTGGAAAACTTATAGCAACCAAAAAATATGATTCTGATGAATTGGTCGGCATTAGCAAATAAAACTGTTGGCTGCTTAGTGTTTTTTGTTTTAAGTACTGTTGCGGCAATAGCACAAAAATCCTTTGCAGACATTAAAAACCTGTATCCGGATTATAACGAAATTATTGTAGCCAATACCGAATCTTATGATATTTCTATTGAAAGCAGCGGCTTAAAAATCATTCAGGACAATCATTTTGAATCGATGATTTTAAGCCAGAACGGCATCATTAATAACAAAGAATCATTTTCTTATTCAGATCTGGTTCAATTAAAAAATTATGATGCTTACACGGTTGTAAACGAAAATGGAAAAGACAAAAAGATAAAGGTTACACAATCTTTAGAGAAGCAGTCGCAGCAAAGTTCTATTTTTTATAATGATGTAAAAGAGCGTCAGCTGGTTTTTCCGAATATGGAACCAGGTGCTAAAAAGGTGTACAATTACCAGACACAATTTATAGATCCGCATCTTTTGCACAAGTTTATATTTGGCAGTTACATGCCGGTACAATCGAGTGTTTTAGAAGTAAAAACAGATAAAAACATTGTAATAGATTATAAAATCTTTAATGATCCAAACAAAACCATTTCCTATTCTAAAACAGAAAAAAAAGGCAAATGGGTTCATCGATGGGAATCGGCAGATATAAAACCTATTAAGTTTGAACAAAATACACCAGGATATTTGTATCAGGTACCGCACATCGATTTTTATATTAAAGAATATACGATAAACAATAAAACAACGCCTGTTTTAGGAGATGTAGCTGAATTGTATAATTATTATAGAAAATTTGTCAAAGATCTAAACAAAACCGAGGATGCCGATTTGAAAGCTTTAACGCTTGAAATCACTAAAGATAAAACTACAGACGAGGAGAAAGTTAAAAGTATTTTTTATTGGGTAAAAGCAAACATTAAATACATTGCTTTTGAAAATGGTTACGAAGGATTTATTCCGCGAGAAGCTAGTCTGGTTTTTCATAGAAAATTCGGAGACTGTAAAGACATGTCGAGTATCATTTCTTGTATGGCGCAATATGCGGGCGTAAAAAATGTCACTGTTGCCTGGATTGGCACACGCTCTATTCCGTATTCTTACAAAGATCTGGCGACACCGTCTGTTGACAATCACATGATTGCCATTTTTAAAAAAGACGGGGAATATATTTTTCTGGACGGAACTGATAAAGAAACCCGATACGGAATCCCAACTGCTTTTATTCAAGGCAAAGAAGTACTCTTTAGTGAAAACGATCAATATAAAATTTTTCCTGTTCCTACTGTTCCTGCCGTTCAAAATAAGATCGACGAGAACATACAATTGATTGTTTCTGGATCAAAATTATTAGGAACTGCAAGAGTAGATCGTTACGGTTATAACAGAAGCCATACTTTGATGCAGATTGGCGATGCAGCCAACAAAGCGCGTATGGATATGATAAGATCGCTGGTTATAAAAGGAAATAACAAATTTACTCTTAAAGATTTTAAAGAAGAAAATCTTGGCGATAAGGAGCTTCCGTACAGCGTAGACTATACTTTTGAACTTGATAATTATCTGGTTAAGGTTGATAAAGAAATTTATCTGAATTTGTTTTTAGACAAAATTCTGGAAAAAGCGTTGATGGAAAAAGATCGTGTCGCGCAATATGAATTTGAATATTTAACGCAGTTCAATACCGTATATTCTTTAAAAATTCCTGCTGGCTATTCGGTTAAATACCTTCCTAAAAACTTTGATTTAGAAAATGATTATTTAAAAATTAATTTTTCATACGAATTGAAAGGCAGTAATTTACAGCTCACAGCCAATATAACATTAAAAAAGATGATGCTGAATCCAAACGATTTTGAGCCTTGGAATGAAACCATTAAAAAACTGAAATCCAACTATAACGAAACTATAATTTTATTAGAAAAATAATGAAAAAACACTTACTCAAAAGTATTTTAACTTTTATAGCATTACTGTGCTCGACTGTCTTTTTTGGTCAAGATTATAGTTTTAAAAATTACGACTGGGACGCAAAAGACACTAAAATAGACGTTCCGAAAAATTATCAAAATGAAAAAGAGGTTATTTTAAACCGTAATATCAAAATTGAAATTGCTGTCGACAAAAACTCGTCTGTACAGTATCGCTTAATACACGAGAAAAAATACATTAATTCTGACGATGCCATCGAAAGAAATAATAAAGTATACATTCCGATTGGAGATCAGGCGAATATCTTGGTCAACAAACTGCGTGTAATCTTAAAAAGCGGTAAAGTAATTACTCTAGACAAAAAAGATATCAAAGAAGAGATCGACGAGGAAAAGGGAATGAAATACAACTATTTTGCTATAAACGGTCTTGAAAAAGGAGCTGTTATCGAAAAACTGTACGTGCTGCAGGAACTTCCGAATTTAAAAGGAAATACTGTAAAATTACAGGACGAATTTCCGATCGCAGCCTCTAGCTTTGAACTTATTTTTCCTGAGCATTTAGTTTTTAAAACAAAATCATACAACGGATTAAGCGAGCCGGAATTGGATGAGAAATCATTGGAACATAAAAAAATTCTTCGTGTTAACGAAAAAGATACTCCAGCATTAAAAGATGATGAACAGTATTCTAATTGGGACGTTCGTGTTAAATTATTTCGTTATAAACTGGATGCCAATTTATACACGCAAGGCAGAAATTTAAACAGTTTTAAAGAATATGCCACTACTACATTCGAGATTGTAAATCCGGTTTTAGACAAAAAACAAGAAAAAGCCATTGCTAATTTTTGCAGCAGTATTCCGCAGTCAAAAGATACTCAGGAACAGATTTGGAATATCGAAAACAAAATCAAAAAAACAATAATTTACGATAAGTATATTGATTCAAAATCTTCTCTTTCTGAAGTTTTAAGTTCTAAACAAGCCAATAGTCCCGATATTGTAAAGTTATACATCGCGGTTTTTAAATATTTTAAAATAGAACAAAATCTGGTTTTTACTTCTAACCGATATAAAATACCATTTGATAAAGATTTTGAAAGCCATGAGAATTTAGCGGAGTTTTTATTCTATTTTCCTGCAATAAAAAAATATCTTACTCCTACTGAAATTGAATACCGTTTGCCGCTTTTTCCAAATTATTTAGGAAACAATAACGGGCTTTTCTTAAAAGAAAAAGTTTTTGCAGGTGTGGCAATGGGAATTGGCGAGGTTAATTTTATTGAAATTCCAGGAACAGAAATCACACACGATTATATGGACATCACGGTTGATTTTACAAAAGACTTAGAAAATCCTTTAATTACCAGTAAAATGACTTATGGTGGTTATTCTGGGATGAATTTTCAGCCTTTAAAAGACTTTGTTTCTGCAGAACAGTATAAAACAATGCTGAAGTCTATTTCTGAGAATTATACCCTGCAAAAAGAATATAAAACCTTAACAACAGAAAACGACGGAACTGAATTTGTGGGTAAAAAACCGTATCAGTTAAACTTGACTTTTGATGGTAAAGACATGATTCAGAAAGCAGGCGCTAACTATTTATTTTCGGTTGGACAAACAATCGGAAGCCAAATGGAGTTTTATCAGGAAAGCAAACGTCTTCTCCCGATAGAAATTGATTATCCGCATTATTATACCAGAAAAATTAGAATTCTACTTCCTGACGGAGCTACGATTAAAAACTTAGATAAGTTTGTAATGGATTATAAAACCGATCTGGATGGCAAAACAGAAGCTGCGTTTACGAGTAAATATACACAGAACAAAAACGAAGTAATTGTCGAAAATACAGAGTTTTACAACATCGTCAATTATCCGCTTTCAAGTTTTGATCAATACAAAGCGGTAATCAATGCTGCTGCCGATTTTAATAAAATTGTGGTTATTGTAACGCAGTAAACAGAGAAAATTCTAAAAATAAAATTCCAAATTCCAAGTGCATCTCTGCTTGGAATTTGGAATTTTTTTTTTGACTATTTTATTTTTTATACTGTGATGATATTATAAACAATAATATGATCATCATAATTAATATATAACTGCTTTCTGTAATCTTGCTTTTTTCGGGTAATGATAGACAATTTACATTCTCTGCCGTCATTATCTTTACACACAAAAGAGTAAACAATATCGGTGTCGTTCTCTTCTCTTTCAATATAATTTAAAATATTAAAGAGCTGTAATTCCTGAGAATAAACTACGATTCTATGTTTGTCTGTATCGAGTACAACCGACAGATTGACCAAATCAAGAGCAGACCATTCGCCCCATTTGCCTCTTTCATTTTTTTCTAAAACGCTAAATCCCGAAGTTTTAAAACGATACGATTGCCCCTGAACATTTTGATAACCAAAACCTATAAAAAGTAAAATAATAAATATACGTCCCAAACTCATAATAATTCCTTCCGCTAATTAAAACTCAAATGTAGTCTTTTCTTTTTGGGCAGTTTCAAATTCTGCCATCATTTCTTTTACAATTTTTTCTGCCGGCAGGATTTCGTGAATCAAACCTGCAATTTGTCCAATTTCAAGTTCGCCTTCTTCCAAATCTCCCTCAAACATTCCTTTCTTTGCCCTTGCCCGGCCCAAAAGCTGCACTAATTCTTCTTTTGACGGACCTTTTTGGTACAATTCCTGAACGTCATCAAAGAACTTATTTTTAACCAAACGAACAGGAGCTAATTCTTTCAATGTCAATTGCGTGCCTCCTTCTTTTACAGTAACAATCGTTTCTTTAAAATTATTATGAGCTGATGATTCTACAGAAGCTGCAAAACGGCTTCCTACCTGCACACCGTCTGCACCCAAAATCATAGCAGCCAGCATACCTCTGCCCGTTGCGATTCCGCCTGCGGCAATCAACGGAATTTGAATTTTTTCTTTCACCATCGGAATCAGAGTTAAAGTAGTCGTTTCCTCACGTCCGTTGTGGCCGCCGGCTTCAAAACCTTCTGCCACCACAGCATCTACTCCCGCTTCTTGTGCTTTTAAAGCAAAAACACTGCTGCTTACCACGTGTACAACGGTAATGCCTTTTTCTTTTAAAAATGAAGTCCATGTCTTTGGATTTCCAGCCGAAGTAAAAACGATTTTTACGCCTTCTTCTACCACAATATCCATGATTTCCTGAATGTTCGGATATAACATCGGAATATTGACACCAAAAGGCTTGTATGTCGCTTTTTTACATTTCTGAATATGTTCTCTTAAAACTTCTGGATACATTGATCCTGCACCAATAAGTCCTAATCCGCCGGCATTACTTACTGCCGAGGCTAATTTGTAACCGCTGTTCCAGATCATACCGCCTTGAACAATCGGGTATTTTATATTAAAGAGTTGTGTGATTTTATTCATCAAAAAAATTATTGCTTAATTATCTTTCCCGTTTTATGCAGATTTCCAGCATCAAAAGTATAAAAATAGAGGCCGCTTGTAAGGGGCTGCAAAGAAAGAGTTGAATTGGTATTGGTGATTTGTGTTTCGATTACTTTCTGCCCTAGCACAGAATAAATCGTCACTAAAGCAGTATTGTTTTCATTCAAAAAAGAAAAAGTAACAGAAGACTTTACAGGATTTGGATAAACAGCAAAGGCGGTCTCTGCCTCAAAATTTTCAACTCCCAAAGCAGTACCAAAATTCGGAATTCCGTATCCGTAATTATTATCCGGACTGGTATATCGATCCGAAGAAGCCAAGATCATCTGTCTGATTTCTTTGTTGGTCTTAGACGGAAAAGCCTGCCATAAACAAGCTGCCATTCCGGCCATAATTGGGCATGAAAATGAAGTTCCGCTTGCAGTTGTAATAGTACCAGCTGCATTCGAAACTGCAGCTGCGACACCCTGAGCCATCACATCTGGTTTTATTCTTCCGTCAAAACTTGGCCCAATAGAACTTGAAGCTGCTCTTGATTTTACTGAATTGACAGAACCGATAGCAAGCACCGAAACGGCATCTGCAGGCGACCCAATATGGTTTTCTGGTCTCCCGCCGTCATTTCCGGCTGAAGCCAAAACCAATATTCCTTTACTAAAGGCAATCTCTGCACCAAGCGAAACAAAATTGCTCGTGCCGTTCATGTCGCTGTAGGTGTGATCGTATCTGGATTCTGTTCGATCTCCAAAATATCCTAAAGAAGAGGTAATAATATCAACACCTAATGCATCTGCTTTTTCCGCAGCTTCTACCCAAAGCGATTCTTCAACAGGATTTTCTACGGTTTGAATTTCGGTAATAAACAGATAATAGGATGCATTTGGAGCCGTTCCAACTAAAGCATTTTCTTTATAACCGCCCATTGTAGAAAGTACCAAAGTACCGTGATCGTCGCCAGTGTAAAAATTACTGTTTCTGGTGGTATAATCGTAGCCGCCCAAAATTCGGTTATTATTTCTTAAATTTTCAAAGGGCTGTGCTGTATTGACACCTGGAAAACCTCCATCCAAAACAGCTATTATTTTTCCTTCTCCGGTGTAATTCTGCTGGTGGAGAACCTGCCCGTTTAACATCTGGATTTGATTAGCTGCATTGCCGTACGAATAATCTATAGTTGTTTGGAGTTTATCGGCTGTTTTATTGCTTTTTGCTGCGGCAGTACTTTTCGCTGTCGTATTCAGGGTTTTGTCTGCAAAAACGACTTTTGACACAAAAGAAAGAGCTTTTAAAGCGTTTATATTGGCTTGAGTTCCTCGAATATGAAGTGCATTCAGCCATTTAGACTGTGCCATTACTGTAATTCCGGTACTTGATTTAACTTGATCTGCAAAAGCAGTTTCCAGAGGTGCATCGGTTAAATCTAAAGCTATATTTTGATTTGTTCTGCGATCTAAAGCTTTTTGAGAAAGCTCTGCAAGCGGATTACTGAAAAACGCCTGAGAATTTGGTTTAGCATTAAAATAAACCCAGGCATCTTCCTGAGAAAATACGGCAAACGAAATAAATAATAAAAGAAATGTAAAGCTGCATCTCATAGTATACTTTTTAGCGGAATTACTTCCTAAGAAAGTATAAAGCTAAGAAATTACTCCCGAACCAGCTAATTCATTTTGTAAATACCAAGCTACAAATTGTCCTTCGGTAATAGCAGACTGCGGTTCTTCAAACTGAACGTACATTCCATCTTCAAACTGATGTAAAACAGCTTTTTGTAAAGGCTGGCGGTAACGAATTCTCGCCATAACTTCCATCTTTTCGCCTGATTTCAATTTTAGATCTTCTCTAACCCAGTGTACCTCTGATTTTTCTACAAACAATGCTTTTTTAAACAAGCCGGGATGATTGCTTGACAAACCTGTGTAAATCGTATTGGTTTCAACATCAGTGCCAATTACAAATAACGGATCTGTTGTCCCGCCAACATTCAAACCTTTTCGCTGTCCTACCGTAAAATAATGGGCTCCTTGATGTTTTCCCACAACTTTTCCCATCGTCGGAAGATAATGCAGTTTTTGAGATTCTAATTTTAATTCTTCTTCTAACGAAATTCCATCAGGTTTTTCAATTGTATAAATCGGATCATTTTTATCAATCTGTACGATTTTCCCATCTTTTGGCTGTAATTTTTGCTGCAAAAATTCAGGAAGACGTACTTTTCCAATAAAACACAAACCTTGAGAATCTTTCTTTTCAGCGGTAACCAATTCCATTTCAGCCGCAATTTCACGTACTTCTGGTTTGGTCAAAGCTCCGATAGGAAATAAAGCTTTAGACAACTGTTCTTGAGACAATTGGCATAAAAAATACGATTGATCTTTGTTGACGTCATTTCCAGCAATTAGCTGATAAACTGGTTTTCCATCAACTTCAATTTCACTTTTTTGACAATAGTGTCCCGTTGCCACATAATCGGCGCCCAGACTTAAAGCGATTTTCATAAACACGTCAAATTTGATTTCGCGGTTACAAAGCACGTCAGGATTTGGAGTTCTTCCTTTTTCGTATTCGTTAAACATATAGTCAACGATTCTTTCTTTGTATTCTTCGCTTAAATCAACCGTTTGAAACGGAATCCCGAGTTTTTCAGCAACCAAAAGTGCATCGTTACTGTCTTCCAGCCAAGGACATTCGTTAGAAATAGTAACCGAATCATCGTGCCAGTTTTTCATAAAAAGACCAATTACTTCGTATCCTTGCTGCTGCAATAAATAAGCCGCAACACTAGAATCTACCCCGCCAGAAAGCCCAACAACTACTCGTTTCATTTTAAAATGTTTAATTTTTCAAGGTTGCAAAGGTAAGCCAAATAATAGAATTCTCTGCATTCGTTTTCATTAGTTTAAGTAATTCCGCAGTAGATAAAACTTATTGCTTTTGTGTTGGATTAACCGAAAAGCTTGTCTTAAGTTTTAAAAAGGTTATAAAAAGAACTTTAAAACACTAATTTTTAATAAACTTATGACTTATTAATTCTCCTTCCTTCACTTCACAAATAAAATAAATCCCAGTAGATAAGTTTTCAACATCTATTACACTATTCACATTGGCCAATACTTTTACTGTCTTAACAGCCTTTCCTAAAGCATTTATAAATTGAAAGTCTGCGTCATGATCAGATGTTAGAGTGATGCTGTTATTTGAAGGATTCGGGTATAGCCAAAATTTTATTTCCTTATTAAATGATTCCGTATTAAGACTATTAAAATTCACACAATCTGAAGAAATCTCACAATTATTTGATCTAACCACAACCTTATAAGAACCGGATTTTTTGGGTTTAAAAAACTGATTTGTTTCGCCTGCGATCAGCGAAGCAGGGCATTCGAACCATTGATAACTTGCTCCCGATTGATTAGCAGTCAGCCTATCATTTTCTACTGTTATGCCCGAATCTACTATTACAGGCTGCGTTATACTGAAAGTTTCCTTTTTAGAACATCCGTTTTTATCCGTTACAGTCACTGTATAGTTTCCAGCTTTTAAGCCAGATGGAGCGGCTTGCGTTCCACCAGTTGGTGACCATGCATAGGTAAAACCACCATTACCTCCTGAAGCATTAACCGTTATAGATCCGTCTGATTCACCATAACAGGTAACATTTGTTTTTATTCCTGATATTTTAATTTCTGCAGGCTCTATTATATCAAAACTTTTTACTTTGGAGTTTCCCTCTTCATCCACTACAGTAACAGTATAAGTACCGGCTTTCAGGCCAGACACTGTCGCTTTTGTTCCTCCAGATGGTGACCAAACGTACCGAAAATTGCCAGCACCTCCTGAAGGGTTAACCGTTATAGATCCATCTGATGCTCCGTAACAACTTATATTTGTTTGTAATCCCGAAATAATAATATCGGAAACTGGAGGAGGTGGAATAGTTCCAGTAATAGAATAACTACCAATAGAACCATACGCTGAATACCCACCAAAAGCTTTGTCTCCTGCCCCAACACCACTAATGCTGATAAAATACTTACCAGCCGGGACATCTGCATACAATAAAGCGTCTAAATAGTAAGGATCAGGATCTGTTTGTTGTGCAATTTCGATACCAGCTGCATCGTATAGCTGAATCAAAATATGAAGATTACCGCTTCCTGTTCCGATTATTGTATTCGCTGCAATCCTTACAGTTCCTCCGCGAGTAGTAAAAGCAAAAAAATCTTTGTCGCTTTCTTTTTCTATTACACCATCAGTTTGAATAATATCACTTCTACTATCCAGCGCCAGATTAAATGCCGAAGCTGTATCATTCCCATAATCATCAACTCTGTAACCTACTCCATAAATTTTATCGGCAATAATGGCAACATCATCCTGTGCATTATTAGCTCTATTATATTCCCCTTTGCTCCATTGCACAACAGTTTTGACACTCGATCCCATAATAGGCGCCCAAGATGTTCCATCTAACCCTGAAAAATATTCTTCTCCAGGAGAACTTAGGCCATCATGTCTTAATGAAAAGAGATGCCCAATCTCATGTGAAGCTGTATTCCCGGCTGCTTGACCGGTATTGACATTAAAACACCAGGCTGGAACATCATTGTCCGCAGCAAAAGCTCCTACAAAAGCTATTCCTCCAACTCCCGGTTGTGCAGTATCTGTAGGAGTGATTACAACACGCTTTCTTTTTGTTTTTGGATAGGTATTAAAAACAGCCTCATTTGTTGTAATGTTTAAATTAAAAGGCCTGTAATCTTCTGAAACTATTTCGAAAGCCTGAAGTATAAAGGCATCACTCATTCCTGAGGGAAGTGCATAGATCGCACCACCGAAATTCCAAAGATTTCCAGCAGGCATGTTATATCCGTCAAAATCCAATAATACACAACCTATCCCTCCTGGCAGACTTTCTAACTTTAACAGCTCAGGACTAATAGCAGCGGCACTAACTTTTGCTGTGTTAGCTCCTTTCTGTGATACATTTATATAATCTACACAGATTACTGAATTAATATCAACTTTTGAAACATAAGCATTTCCATGAGCATCAGAAGAATATTTGTATGCTTCTTTTGAATTTTTAAGAATAATATGCCCTTCAAGTGATCGCTCCATTAGCTTGAGGTAAAAAGAAGATCCAGAGATGTTTTTGATTTCTCCGATCAAAAATTCACTCGAAACCGTCGATTCTTTATAATTGACTTTTGCGGTAAAAATTTTTGAATCCAAAACTTTAAGTATAATATCATTATTTTCTTTTTTTGCGGTAGAAACACTAAGCTCCTTCTTCAATTTATTTATAAAACTGCTGCATGTCCCTAGTGAGGTCTGAGCGACAGCCGCATTATTAAAAAAAACAGTAAACATTAAGAGTAATAAAAAAATGTAATTTTTTTTCATGTATTTTTTCTTTTTGTATGAAGAAGAAGCCTACGCAGATACTTCTTGGATTAAAATGGAAATTATCAAAATTTAACAACGAATATAAATGTTTACTTATTAAAAAAACATCAATAAGCATTATTCTTTTAAATTGGAACACAAAAAAATATCAAAAATCGAGCGATACATTCCCAAGTCATTCTATTCAAACACTATAGAATAAAATTATTTCTCATAATCACTTTTACTAACTCCACTATTGTTTGAAAAATTGAACTTAATCCATAAAAAAACTAATTGACGAGATTCTTTCACTGCAAATTCATAAGTACTTGCAGTAAAAAATTGAAACACCTGATTACAGATTCAATAAACTACAATTCTATGTATTAGAAAAATATACCTATGCCTTTTTTAATTACATTTATTCATTAAATCAAAAACATGAAAAAATACATTTACATCTTGTTTTCAATATTCGTGTTTACCACCTTAAACGCGCAGCGATTTTTGCCCTCCATCAAAGATTACGAAGCGTTTAAAGCTTTTAAAGGAAAACCTTTATCTGATAAATTCTCCAATATCGAATCGGTAAAAATTGTGTACGATTTGAAAAAACAAAAAATGTACTATTTCAACAGTAAAATTATTTTGCATCATTATGATTTTGCAACGGGATATTTAGGCTATGACAAAGGCGTTGAAGTTTTTAATAAAGAAAATTACAGTAACAGTCTAAAAGATCGTGATTTTCTGCTCGGAAATCTTAATCACATTAAAGGAACTGATAAATGGATTTTTGAGCTTGCTGCATCCGATCATATGCAGGTTTCTCAGATCGAATGGTTTTACAATCAAGTTAAACTGACTTCTTTTATCGGCGATAATCTCAAGTTTTATCTCAACGATCCAGAAAAAATAGAATTGTTTCAGCAGCAAAAATTCAAAATTCCATGTGTAAAATCAGATTATATATTTAATGATTTAAAATACCAGCAAGTTGTATCAGGCTCAACAATTGGCATTTTAAAACAATATAAAATCAAGGACTTAGAGAAAATAAAACCGAATTCTAACGAAATTATAATTCTGGACGGAACTCCAAATATTCTTCCTGATGTAAAAGGAATAATTGTAAACGAACTGCAAACCCCATTGAGTCATTTGGTTCTTTTGGGCAAAAACCGTAAGATTCCAATAATGGCGTATACCGTTGTCGATAAAGACAATAATCTTAAAAGGCTGCTTTCTAAAAAAGTAGAATTTAAAATTGAAATTGATACTTTTTATATCAAAGAAACTGCTAAAAAAATAACCGAGAAAAAAAACTCAAAAAAGAAAAAATTAAGCATTGACAACAGCGTTACCGAATTAGTAGATCTTTCTGTCATTCCAAAAAAAGGTGTCAATTTTATTGGTTCTAAAGCGCAAAATATGGCGTATTTAATCGCTGTTTCCAAAGAAATTCCGTTTAAAACTCCCGAAAATGCCCATGCAATTCCGTTTTATTATTATACAAAACATATTGAGAAAGCAGCCATTTCGCCTTTAATAAAGGAACTATTATCCAATCAAAATAAAGATTCCCTAATTTGGATTAACAAAAAACTAAAAGAAATTCGTGACGCTATTAAAAAAGAAGACATTGATCCTGAACTAATTACTAAATTAAATCAAACCTTTAAAAATGCCTCTTTCAAGAACTTTAGATTTCGTTCTTCTACTAATGCCGAAGATTTAGACGATTTTAACGGCGCCGGATTGTACGATTCTAAAACCGGTATTTTGGGTGACAGCATTAAAACTTTTGAAAAAGCCATAAAACAAGTCTGGGCAAGTGTCTGGAATGAAGCTTCGTACAACGAAAGAGAACTTTTTGGCATCGACCAGCAAAATATCGCTATGGCGGTTTTGGTGCATCGTTCTTTTCCTGACGAATTGGCGAATGGCGTAGTAATTACAAAAAATGTTTTCAGAAAAAATTTTCTAGGAATTACTGTTAACATCCAAAAAGGAGAAAACTCGGTTGTGAAACCCGAAAAAGGTGAAATCTGCGAACAATTTACTGCTTATCAGATTGATGAAGAAAACAAGACTTTAGATCTTGATATTGATTATACTTCTAATTCGAATTTAAACAATAACGAACCGCTTCTGAACAAAAAAGAAATCACGCGTCTTTATGAAATCAGTAAAACCATAGAACACAAAATGTCCCGTTATTGGCGAAAAAGTTCGCTTAATCCCGTAGATATCGAATTTAAAATCGTGAACGAAAGTCGGGATTTATACATTAAACAAGTTCGCCCTTTTAACGATTAATAAAACACCTGAAGATCTATTTCGTTACTTGATGTGTTAATCAGGATAATTTTGAAGTCAAAGTCTTGAATGTTTAATTTCTGCTGAATTGATTTTCGAATAAATTCTTGGCTTAAAGTAAAATTGCCTTCAATCGGAATTTTTACATCAATTGTATTTAAATATTTTGACGCTTTTTTATTGACGATTATCGATGCCGCTATATAAAATCCGATGATAATGAATTGAAAAAACAATACTATTTCAATCTTCTCAAACGGATACATGATATCTAAAATAGACAAAGTAATGGTGGCAAAAAGAAAAATAATCGCATTTACCGTAAAAGACTGTGTTCTGAATCTGAGTATAGAAAAGATAGCAAACAAACCAAAACCAATTCCAACACCGATTTCAATTTTGGTAAACAAATAACAGAGTGAAAACGTACAAAGCCCAACAATAACCATTAACGGATTTATGGTTTCGTTATCTTTTCTATTTGAGAAGAAATACAAAACTAAAATTGAAAAAAACAGCAGTAAAAAGCGTCCAATCAGTTCGTTTAAATCCATAAGTTAATGTTTTTGTACTTTCAAAAGTAGAAAAAAAACAGCCACGAATTCATTAATTAATTTTATCAAAAAAAGGCTGCCACGAATTGCACGAATTTTCACGAATTAATTTTAGCTTTCTTCAGCTACTAACAATTCGTGAAAATTCGTGTAATTCGCGGCAAAAAAAATGCCCGCAATGCGGGCACAAATTGGTACTATTTATTTTTAGGTTTCGAATCGGCTTGATAACTGCTTTTAGGATCGCTCATGTTAACTTCTTTTAGCAATTTACCTTTTTGGTAAAACTGCCACATTCCTGCCTTTTTTCCGTTAACAAATTTCCCTTTTGATGCAACACTTCCATCAGAATCATAGAAAACAGCGTCGCCATTATATTCGTTATTTTTATAATTAGATTCTTCCTGAAGCGTGCCGTCCTGACCTATTTTTTTATAAGCTCCTTCTTTTAAACCATTTTTATAAGTCAGTTCTTCTGCAATTTTTGAGTTTGGATAATAAACTGTTTTTAAACCTTCTAGTTTTCCGTTTTTGTAATTTTCAACACTCATTAAAACTTTAGAAGCTTTATGATAATATTTCCATTGTCCCTCGCGTAGTTTTCCAACTTCTTTCCCTTCGCTTACAATGTTTTTATTCTGATCATAAAAAATCGTGTACGAACTGCCGTCGTTTGCGCTAAAATCTCTTGTCGCAACAACGTCTCCTTTTTTGGTATCATCAAAAAATTTAAAAATCCCCGTTTCTTTTCCGTGGCTAAAAGTTCCTTCATAACGAGGACGTTTAGACTCGGCATAAGTACCTTTCCAAAGTCCGTCTTTTTTACCATTGGCATCTACTTTATTCATTTCTGTCTGAGCATTCAAAAACAATGCGTTTAGAAATAGTAATCCAAGTATGATTTTTTTAGAGATCATAGTATTTTTATTTTTTAACTTAACGAAAATCTAAATTATAAATTATAGCGGTATAAAAAAAATCCCGATAAATCGAGATTTTTTTATTTAGAATTATTTCTTTTTGCCTTGAGCTTTCTTAGCTGCTTCCTGCTGCTCCATTACATCTTGAAGACGCTGCTGAAACTTACTTGGCTTTTTAGGCTCTCTTAATTTGTTTTCCTGAATCTGAGCGTGAATTTTTTCGCTGTCTACAATGTAATTTTTAATTACAAACATAATTCCGATTGTAATTAAGTTCGAAATAAAGTTGTACAAACTCAAACCTGCACCGTAGCTGTTGAAGAAAATTAACATCATTAATGGTGAAACATAAATCATGATTTTCATCATTTTTGCCATATCCGGCATACCTTCCTGCTGCGGCGCTGCCATCTGCTGATCTCCAGAAGTCATTTTCATGTAGAAGAAAATTGCAATTGCTGCCAAGATTGGGAACAAACTGATATGATCTCCGTACAACGGAATACTGAAAGGTAATTTTACAACCGCATCAAAAGATGATAAATCGTCTGCCCAAAGGAATCCTTTTTGTCTTAACTCAAAAGCTGATGGGAAGAACTGGAACGATGCGTACATAAACGGAAGCTGAATCAATGCCGGGACACATCCTGCCATTGGGTTTACTCCTGCCTTGTTGTACAGTTTCATTGTTTCCTGTTGTTTCTTCATTGGGTCTTTTTTGAATTTTTCTCCCAACTCAGTAATCTCAGGACGTAAAACTTTCATTTTTGCCTGAGACAAGAATGATTTATAGGTAATTGGCGACATCGCCAATTTGATAATTATTGTAAAAATGATAATCGCAATTCCTAATGAAAGTCCGATTGTTGAACTTAAGAAGCCAAATAATGGAATAAAAATCAATCTGTTGATCCATCCGAAAATTCCCCATCCTAATGGAATGATTTTTTGGAAATTTTTATCATAAGATTTTAAAACTTTATAATCTGCAGGTCCAAAATACCATTGCATTTTATAATCAATTTCACCATTTGAGAATGCTAAAGGAACATTTGTCTTAAATTGTTTAGTAAAGACAGTATCGATTTTTTCATCGTTAACCAAATTAGTTGACTCTAATTTAGATGTTGCAAATGGCTTGTCAGTTACTAAGATAGAAGTAAAAAAGTGCTGTTTGTAAGCTATAAAACTAACTTTTTCTACTGTTTCTTCTTCATGTTTACCTAAACCTGCATAATTAATTTTACCGTCTTCGTGCTCATAATAAATTTCAGCATAACGGTTTTCATACGAAATACTTTTTTCGTTTCTGTATGTTTTTAAATCCCATTGTAAATCTAATGGCTTAGAAGAATTTAAAACTCTGTTTAATCCTTGAGAACGAATATCAAAACCAACTAAATAATCATTTGGTTTTAATATGTATTTGTATTCTAAAAATTCGTTTGCACCCGCTTTCAAACGCATAGATAAAACCTGATCCGAACCAATTTTTTCTAAAGTCGGCTCAAAATACAAATCTTTAGAGTTTAAAGTTCTGTTGTCAGTTGTTTGTAATTGAATGTTTAAATTAGAATTATTGTCTTTGATTAATTCAACTAATTGCCCTGAATTTTTCTCAAATTTTTTGAATTCTTTTAAAGTTGCTTCTACAATATAACCGCCTTTATTTGCGATTTTTAATCTCAATTTCTCATTTTCGATTGTAGTAAAAGCTTCTTTTGCAGAAGGAAGTGTTGCAGAATAAGCAAATCCGCCTAGAGTTTTTTGCAAGTTCGCCAATTGAACCGTATCTCCAGGAGTTGTTGCAGCTGGTAATGCAGCAGTTTTAGCTTTATCCGTTTTTGCTTGTGCTTCTTGTTTAGCAACTAATTCTTTTTTGGCTTTTTCAGCAGCAATTTCTTTTTCAGAAGGCTGATTTTGATACATGATCCAAATCAAAATTCCAAATATCAATACAAAACCAATGATTGAATTAAAGTCTAATTTTTTTTCTTCCATTATTATTTAAAAAAGTTATTCGTTTGAGGTTATTAGTTGTGAGTCTTTCTCAAATGTTACAGCCTCTCAGAATATAATTATTATTTTTTATGCGCATTAACCGCAGCTGCCACAAAGTTTACAAAAATAGGGTGCGGATTGGCAACGGTACTTTTGTATTCTGGATGGTATTGCACACCAATAAAGAACGGGTGGTTTTCAAGCTCTACAATCTCTACAAGACCTGTATCTGGGTTAACTCCAGACGCTTTTAAACCTGCTTTCTGCAATTCGTCGGCATATTTATTATTGTACTCATAACGGTGGCGGTGACGCTCCGAAATAGTTTTTTGTCCGTAAATTTTGTATGCCAAAGTGTTTGGTTTGATATCACATTTCCAAGCACCAAGACGCATTGTACCTCCTTTATCGGTAATTGTTTTTTGTTCTTCCATTAAATTCACAACTGGATGAGGCGTTTTATCGTTCATCTCTGTAGAATTTGCTTCTTTATACCCTAAAATATTTCTAGAGTATTCGATAACAGACATCTGCATTCCTAAACAGATTCCGAAGAACGGAATGTTGTTTTCACGCACAAAACGAACTGCTTCGATTTTTCCTTCTATACCTCTTTCTCCAAAACCTGGAGCAACTACAACTCCATCAAGTGTTCCTAATTTCTCCTCAACATTATCAGAATTAATATGTTCTGAGTGAATCGAGATTACATTTACTTTGGTTTCGTTTGCAGCTCCTGCATGAATAAACGCCTCTAAAATAGATTTGTAGCAATCCTGCATTTCTACATATTTACCAACCAAACCAATGTTTACAGTTTGTTTTGGATTTTTTAATCTTTTTAAGAAAGTATTCCAGTTTTTAAGATCCGGAGATGCTTTTTTAGGTAAATCTAATTTCTTTAAAGCCACAACATCTAATCCTTCTTCCAGCATTAAATTTGGAACTTCATATATCGTAGAAGCATCTATTGACTGAATAACCGCTTCTTTTTTAACATTACAAAACAAAGCTAATTTTTGACGTAATTCCTGAGACAATTCGTGCTCAGTTCTACAAACCAAAATATCGGCTTTGATTCCGCTTTCCATTAATGTTTTTACCGAGTGCTGCGTTGGTTTTGTTTTTAACTCTCCGGCAGCAGCCAAATAAGGAACTAAAGTTAAATGAATAACAATTCCGTTATTTTCTCCTAATTCCCAAACTAACTGACGAACAGACTCTATATAAGGTAAAGATTCAATATCACCGACAGTTCCACCAATTTCAGTTATAACAATATCATAATCGCCGGATTTACCCAGCAATTGCATTCTGTCTTTGATTTCGTTTGTGATATGAGGAACAACCTGAACTGTTTTTCCTAAAAATTCTCCTCTTCTTTCTTTTTCAATAACCGAAAGATACACCCTTCCTGTCGTAACATTATTAGCCTGAGACGTAGGAACGTTCAAGAAACGCTCGTAGTGTCCTAAGTCTAAATCTGTTTCTGCACCATCATCTGTTACATAACATTCTCCATGCTCATAAGGGTTTAGTGTCCCCGGATCAACGTTAATATACGGATCAAATTTCTGAATAGTTGTGCGGTACCCTCTTCCTTGTAACAATTTTGCCAAAGATGCCGCGATAATCCCTTTTCCTAATGAAGAGGTCACACCTCCTGTAACAAAAATATATTTTGTTTGATTCATTCTGTTGTTGTTTGTAAGTAGTTGTGTAAAAAACTTGGCAAAAGTACAAATTTAATTAGATAATTTATCAATTAGAGAATGAGATAATTTTGCAAATTTTTAAACAGATCGATTACTTGGTTTTGTAATCGATAATTTTAACTTTTAATTAGAGATTTTTTTGAAGAATGTCTTTAATTCTAAGTCAAAAAATATTTTTAAGGAAGCTGAAAAGAAAATAGATCTAAAAAAATAAGGAAGTAATGCGTCTATTTTATGCAGCAATAATCTTAGTGTATCGTTTCTGAGCAGGTTAAAAAAAATATTATAATTTAAAAAACACTGACTTGTACACATTTACGAATTCAGTCTGGAATTCTGTGGTATCACTTTGTTTTTAAAAATTATAATATTTTTGTATTTCAAACTTAAATAAAAAAAACCAAATAACAAAAGATTTTTCTTACTATTTATTTCAAAGGCTTTGGATATTGCTTTTTTATGTTGCGAATTAATTCTTCGAGTCCGTTTAATTTTAACTCATAAATAAGCTGCAACTGCTGCCCTAATTCTCCTTTTGGAAAACCTTTATTCTGATACCAAACCACATAATATTCAGGTAAATCGATTAAAAAACGCCCTTCATATTTCCCGAAAGGCATTTTAGTATGAGCTAATTTTATGAGAAGTTTTTTGTCTTGTTCCATTTTTTTTATAAAAGAAAAAAAGAAGCAAGAGAAAAGAATACAAACTCATTCTTTCCTCTTGCTTCTAATTATTGCAAAGCTATTCTATTTTTTTATTTTTTTGTCATAATGAAAGGATTTCATTGAATAAATTTTCAATAAATCAAAGCCTTTGAGCCTTTGTTCCCTAAACCTTTGAACCTTTTTCATTAAAAAACTCAGAACCTTAGCATCTTAATAATGCCATCTCACAAATGCTTCCATAGCTGCATAAGTTGCCAAACCTAATTGCTGGTACACAGCAGCTGTTTCGCTGTTTCTGTCTTCTGCTCTCTGCCAAAATTCTCTCGCATCTGTTCCTTGGAAAACAACACCATCTTTTTGTGACTGATGTTTGAAGATTCCGTGACGTTTTGCCAAAACCTGATCCGGGCTCATTGGAACCGCCATTTCAACTTCGTCAATTCCCCATTCCTGCCAAGCACCGCGGTACAACCATAACCAGCAGTCGTTCATGAATTCTTTTGGTTTTAAAACTTTCACCGCTTCAAAAATAGCATCCAGACAAACTTTGTGCGTTCCGTGCGGATCTGCTAAATCTCCTGCTGCGTAGATTTGGTGCGGTTTAATTTTTTCAATTAAATCAACTGTTAACTGAATATCTTCTGGTCCTATTGGTTTTTTCTCAATAGTTCCAGTTTCATAGAAAGGTAATTCCATAAAGTGAATATGATCGTCATCCAAACCAACAAAATGACTGGTTGCTCTCGCCTCACCTTTTCTAATCAATCCTTTAATGTAACGAACTTCTGGAATATCAATTTCGCTGTTCTTTTTATTTTTTAAGAAGGTAACCGCCTTTTCATAAATCGCATCAGCCTCCGGACTTTTGATTCCGAATTTCTCATTATAATCAATTACAAAACTAGCAAAACGCAATGCTTCGTCATCTGCAACAGCGATATTTCCAGACGTTTGGTATGCCACATGCACATCATGCCCTTGTTCTTGAAGACGCATAAAAGTTCCTCCCATACTAATGATATCATCATCTGGATGCGGACTAAAAATTAAAACACGTTTTCTTGCCGGTTCTGCTCTCTCTGGACGATTACTATCGTCTGCATTTGGTTTTCCGCCTGGCCAGCCCGTAATTGTATTTTGTAATTTATTGAAGATCTTAATATTTGTATCGTAAGCCGGCCCCGAATCTGCCAATAAATCACTCATTCCGTTTTCGATATAATCGGCATCGGTAAGCATCAAAATTGGTTTTTTCAATTTAAGTGCTAATCCTAAAACTGCTTTTCGGGTTAATTTATCTGTCCAAACAACTTTCTCTACCAGCCACGGGCTGTTAATTCTCGTTAGTTTTGATGAAGCTTCTTTATCTAAAACAAAAACAGCATTATCATGCTCCTGCAAAAAAGATGCTGGCACTCTGTTGGTCACTTCGTCTTCTACAGATCTTTTAACAACATTCGATTTTCCTTCACCCCAAGCAAGTAAAATTACTCTTTTGGCTTCCATAATTTTTTTAACTCCAAGAGTGATCGCAGTTCTCGGTGTATTGTTCAATCCGAAAAAATCTTTACTAGCAGCTACTCTGGTAATATGATCTAAAGCGACTAAACGCGTTTTTGAGTTTTGAAGCGAACCCGATTCGTTAAAACCGATATGTCCGTTACCTCCAATTCCAAGAATCTGAAGATCAATCCCGCCCAAAGCTTCTATTTTTGCTTCATATTCATGGCAGTAATCCGCAATTTGTTCTTTTGTTAAAAGTCCGTCTGGCACATGAGCGTTTTCTGGTAAAATATCGACATGATCAAACAGTAATTCTTTCATGAAACGAACATAACTGTTGATCGAGTTTGGTTCCATTGGATAATATTCATCCAAATTAAAACTGATTACATTTTTAAAACTCAAACCTTCTTCTTTATGAAGACGTACCAATTCTGCGTACAAACCTTTTGGAGAAGATCCTGTTGCCAACCCTAAAATACAAGGCTGATTTTCTTTTTGTTTTGCTTTAATTAAAGCAGCTATTTCCTGCGCCACTTCTTTTGATGCGTCTGTTGAGTTTTCAAAAACAACAGTATTGATGTTTTCGAAGCGCTTTTCGAAACCTGTTGCTTTATCGATTTTACTTTTTAACATGATAGTTTATTTTTATTTTATTATAAATTTCAATCTTATACAGAACTATAACTGTAAATCTGAATTTGCCAAATTCATTATTTTATTAAAAAACTTAAAAACTTAGCAGTCAATCACATAAAGATAGTTCCTTTTTTTTAATGCTTAGAATTTTACCCACCATAAAAAGAACAATGCAAAATCATCAACTCAAAAACATAACTCTAAAATTAATTTGCAATTCTAGATTCAAATATTGCATTTTTTTTGCAAATATAAGCTTTAATAAAATTAAAGATGCAAAATCAATCTTAAATTTTGCAAAAAAATTGTAGTTGGATCTGTTTTTTGCAAAATTTACTCAACATAAAAAAATACATTCCATAAAAAAACCATCAGTTTCCTGATGGTTTTTATTTAAACTATAATTTTAAGAGGTTAACTCCAGTTAAAAGTGATTTTTTTCTCAATTTCACTGCTTAAACTTAAAAATACTGGGCAAGTCATTGCAGCACGCTCTAAGATGGTTCTGTTTTTTTCATCAGCATTACTTTTCATTTGAAAAACAATTTCGATTGCTCCAATTCTTCTTGGTTCTGCATTCATGATTTTAGTTACTTCTGCAGTAGAACCAATAAAATCAACTTCCAGATCACGAGCTTTGATTCCCATAATCGTCATCATGCAGCTTGCCAGAGCATTTGCTACTGTATCTGTTGGAGAAAATGCTTCTCCTTTTCCGTTATTATCTACTGGTGCGTCAGAAATGATTTCGCTTCCTGACTGTACGTGGATTGATTTTGTTCTTAAATCGCCTAAATAGGTTACTTTTGATGTCATTAATTTGCTGCTTTTAAAGTTAAATCGCTGTCATAATACAAGATATAAACACCTTTGTTTGCATGACCGCCGTCTTCTTTTTTATAATATTGAAACTTATTATCAACTTGCTGGGTTGCCATTAAATCGGCTGTTTCCTGAAATGTCTTGCCCTGCACCAAACGCATCATGGTATCAAACGTAATATCAAATCCTCTGGTTGCATAGGTTGTCGGATTCATTTTATTTTTCAGACGATATTGTTTTTCATATATTAAAACTGCCGGATCCTCACTCTCTCGAGTCACAGAAGGAAACATTAATTTTAGTTTTACTAAATTTTCAAAACTAATTTCATCGGTATCTAATGTACTATTAGGTTCTAAAATAACCAGTTGTACTTGGCACGTTTTCTGAGAATCGATTAAAGCTTTAATCGTTGTTTTAACCATCGCCGTATTTCCCGTTTCCATCACCACATAATTCATTCGGTTCGGCATTAATAAGCTTTTTAGATTTGCCACGTCCAAACCTCCAGTTTCAGTTAGAGAAGCAAAAGCAACACCGCGCTGATTTTGCTTTATATAATTAATAACCGATTCTTTTTTCTTATCTACAACTGCCACAATATTTCCGTTTTTAGAACGCATATAATCAAAAACAGCATTTCTAATCACGTCATTAGCAGGAATCGATTGATACAAATTGTCAATCGGATTGGCAGCATCTTTTGACAATGGCGAAATTACAGGAACATTATACAATCGAAGTGAATTTGCTGCTGCTTCTGCATTATTCTGATAAAATGGTCCGATAACGGCATCAGCATCCTGAAGTTTATTGATCAGACTTGAAACATTTGAAGTCGTTTTGGTTTCTTGAGAATCATAAACAGTCACATCAATTGGCAGTTTCAATGTCTTAGCAGAATCAATTGCAAGCATTGCACCAGCATAAAAATCCAATGTCATGTTTAAAAACTTATCCGTTTTTAATTTAGTTGCGATTCCTGTGGTGTCACTTTGTATTTTAGCCAAATTAAAAGGCAGTAACAAAGCAATTTTTTTACGCTCGTTTGTTTTCTTTTTAGTCAGAGTAGTTAAAGCCGCAACTTCAGCATCATTTTCTTCAGACTCTACTCTTTCTACAATTTTAATGCCGCCTGCTGCAGGTTTTTCATTTGTGCTTACAGGCGATTTTTCAGCTGGCTGCTGTACCGGAACTATAGCGACCGGAGCAACATATCCTGCTGGAACTTTTAAAACCATTCCTTCTTTAACTCCTGTAGAGAGTGAAGGATTTAAGGCATTTAATTCGTCTTGCGTTAAGTGAAAAGTTCTAGACAAACTGTATAACGTTTCTTTTGGTTTAACCTGATATTCCATATACGTTACCGCTTTCTTTGAAGTCTCTGCCGCTTTTTTGTTTTCAGCAGGTTTTGCTGCTTCAGCTGGAGCATTTTCTGTTTTTGGAGCAGTTCCTTTTATAGTCACACGATAGCCCACAGGAAGACTGGATACAATTTCTGGATTTCTTTTTTCTAAATCTTCAATTGTTGTATCATATTGTTTCGCAATAGAATACTTGGTTTCTTTTGGCTGCACTTCGTGATAAACATATTTTTCCGGGCCTTTTTCTTTAGCAGGTTTTGCAGCAGTCTTTGGCGTACTGCCTTTTGCTGGAATTACCAATTTTTGTCCAATTTGAACACCGTCTTTTTCTAAAAACGGATTCGCAGCTTTTAATGCTTCATCAGAGATTCCGTATTTATGCTCAATACTCCAAAAAGTTTCTTTTGCCTGCACTTCGTGAATTATTTCTTTTCCAGAAGAAACTGCTTTTTTAGATTCTGCAGCTTCTTTTTTGGCCTCTCCCGACTTAATCGGAATCAACAATACGGTATTTGGAGGCAGACTCGTTCTGGCATCTGGATTTAACTGATAAATATCGTAAGGTGTAACCTTAAATTTTTGAGCAATCTGGTTAATCGTCTCACCGCTTGACACTTTATACTTTGCCACTTTATCTTGCGAAAAAGCAGTAGAAGTTATAAAAAAAACAAGAGACAATAATGTTAAATAATATTTCATAAATAGGACTTAAAACAATTTAATTTCTAATTTTAAAACAACTCATATTCTAACCAAAAGCAAAATTCGAGCCGTTTGTGCTTTCAAGCAAAAAATCACCTCAAATCAATTTCGACTTTGGCAATTATGATATCTTTATATAACTCATCTTCTTCTTTTTTCTTGCATTGGTACAAAACTTCTTCCATGTTTTCGAACTTATCTGAATATACAAAATACGAAAGACTGTTAATGTTAAAAAAGAAACTAGCGTTAAAATTGCCAGAATCAATGAGTTTCATAATATACTGATCGCGCTCAACTGCGTCTGTAAATATACCTAAAACTAAGTAATACCCATTTGAAACTTCTTTAAGATTATCATAAACTTCTACATTAACTGTTTTGCCCGCTTTTAACGGATTGTTTTTCAGCTCTTGTTTCATTTCTTCCAAAGAAAGTGTTTTTGCATTTTCTGTCAAACTCGGATCGTTTTGCTTTTTAACCGCAGCATCTTGGTATTTTTTCAATTTAACCAGAGCGAGTTTGTCATCAAATTTTCGGGCCTCCATACTATAATAAGATGCCATACTTATATGCCTTTTTACTTCAATTTTTCTCTGAACGTCCAATGAATCAATTTTAGCAATCAAAAGCTGGTTCTGAGCATCTCCCTGCTCCTGTTCTATTTTATAGCGTTTAATTTCTTCTAAAGACAAGCGCTGCTGCAATGATGTTGTGTTGGTATTTTTTTCGCTTTCGCGGATTTTCTTCTTGTACTCCTGATTTTCCTCGACAGCAATTCGCTCTACTTTATTCATCAAACCGGCATAAGCTTTTCTGTTTGCTGCCAATTCTTTCTTTAATTGATTCGATAGTTCATTGGTTTTATTGATTCCGTCAAAAGATTGCTTTTCTAATCTTTTAGATTCTTCAATATTCAAAACATTCATTCCTTTCAATTCTTTTAAATCATTATTCATGGAAACTACCAGCGAATCTAATTTTGCCATTAAAATATCCTGAACATTTTTATTGGCTTCTAAAACCAAGCGCAGTTTTTCGACTGAATTTTCTTTAGAACCATTCATATCATTCAAATTCAATTTCAAATCATTAATTTTTATGATTTTCTGATTCATTTCTTTTTGAATGACAAGTCGGTCTTTTAAATCCTCTAACTCTACAGTTTTGGCTTTTGTTTTTTCGACTACAACTTGTTTTTCGGCCAAAGCCAGCATTAGTTCTTCACTTTCATTGGCAGGTTTAATTTCATTTTTATTAATGGCCAATTTATTTCCAATAACCAATCCGTTTACAATTTCAGGATTTTGAGATTCAAGCTGATCAATTGAAATAGCGTATTTCTTGGCAATTGAAAATTTAGTTTCTTTTGGTTCAACAACATGAAAAACCGTTTCCTGATTGATTACACGAACTCTTCCGTCCAGCGTTTTGCGCTTATTGGGAATCGCAATTGTCTGACCGATCTGTAATCCGTTTTGCAGCAATTCTTTATTTAAGCTTTCTAAATCCTGCACTGAAACATTGTATTGCCTGGCAATACTAAACAAAGATTCTTTGGCCATAACCTGATGCGTAACTTTTGACGAAACAGCCTTTGCGGTAATTTCCGAATTTTGCGGAATTACAAGTTCTTGTCCGATTTGAAGTCCGCCGGCAAGAGTTTCCTGATTCGCATTCTGAATGGTTTCAACAGAAACATGATATTGTTTAGAAAGTCCGTAGAGCGTTTCTTTGGGCTGTACAATATGCGTTTTAAGATTTGAATTGGCTGGGGAATGAACAGGAATTTTTAAAATCTGGTTTTCCTTGATTCCATTTTGTGAATCGGGATTGAGTTTAAAAATCTCATCTACAGAAACCTTATACTTTTGGGCTATAAAATAAGCAGTTTCTCCTTTTTGAATTTGGTATTCAATAATTGAATCTTGTGCAGCTATTCTGTTAAAAGACAAAATAAACACAAGAGAAATCATTAAAAGTTCTCTCATAAATAGTAGGTTTAAAAATTAAGGCCTTACAAATGTAACTTAATTTTAAAAATGATACTATTCTTACTTACATGTTTGTTACAACTTAGAACATTAAAAAATACTGCTGTGCTGAATTACAGCATCTTTATCTTATTGTATAAAAAAATGCCCGCAATGCGGGCATTTTTTTATTGTATTTTCAGGTGTTAATTAAATCTTATTCCCACTCAATTGTTGCAGGCGGTTTAGAACTAATGTCGTAAACTACACGATTCACCCCTTTTACTTTATTTATAATGTCATTAGAAACTTTCATTAAAAACTCGTAAGGTAAGTGAACCCAGTCAGCAGTCATACCGTCTGTAGATTCTACCGCTCTAAGCGCTACTACTTTTTCGTAGGTACGCTCATCCCCCATTACACCAACACTGTTTACAGGAAGCAAAATTGCTCCAGCCTGCCAAACTTTGTCGTATAATCCCCAAGATTTTAATCCGTCGATGAAAACTGCATCTACATCTTGTAAAATCTGAACTTTCTCTGGCGTGATATCTCCCAGAATTCTAATTGACAATCCAGGTCCAGGGAAAGGGTGTCTTCCTAACAATTCTGGATCTATTCCTAATGTAGCACCTACTCTTCTTACTTCATCTTTAAAAAGCATTCTAAGCGGTTCTACTATTTTTAATTTCATATAATCTGGCAATCCGCCCACGTTGTGGTGCGATTTAATTGTTGCCGATGGTCCTTTTACAGAAACAGACTCAATTACATCTGGGTAAATTGTTCCTTGTGCCAGCCATTTTACGTCTTCTAAAAGGTGTGATTCATCATCAAAAACTTCGATAAATACACGTCCGATCGTTTTACGTTTGGTTTCAGGATCACTGATTCCGGCTAATTCACCAAGAAAACGATCTCCTGCATCAACTCCTTTTACATTTAATCCCATTCCTTTGTATTGATCTAATACATTTTGGAATTCGTTTTTACGTAAAAGTCCGTTGTTTACAAAAATGCAGTATAAATTTTTTCCAATTGCCTGATTTAATAAAACCGCAGCAACAGTAGAATCTACTCCTCCAGATAAACCAAGAACGACTTTGTCGTCACCAATTTTCTCTTTTAATTCTGCTACCATTTCTTCAACGAAAGCATTTGGAGTAAAGTTTTGAGGAACTTCTGCAATTTTCACTAAGAAGTTTTCTAACATTTTTGATCCATCAGTAGAGTGATAAACCTCTGGATGGTATTGAATTGCATAAGTAGTTTCGCCTTCAATTTTATAAGCAGCATATTCTACGTCATGTGTACTTGCTAGTTTTACTGCGTTTGCCGGCAAAGCTTTTATACTATCGCTGTGGCTCATCCAAACCTGGCTGTTTTCTGAAACTCCTTCAAAGAAAACTTCGTTCTCTTTAATATAAGACAAATTAGCCCTGCCGTATTCTCTAGTGTTTGAAGCTGCAACTTCTCCTCCGCTGAAATGCGCTAAATACTGCGCTCCGTAACAAACGGCAAGCATTGGCAGTTTACCTCTAATTTCTGATAAGTCAGGATGAGGCGCATCTTCTCCACGAACAGAGAAAGGGCTCCCTCCTAAAATTACGGCTTTATAACTTGATAAATCACTCGGAATGTGATTGTAAGGAAAAATTTCGCAGAATATATTTAATTCGCGAACTCTACGCGCAATAAGCTGTGTATATTGCGATCCGAAATCTAAAATAAGTACGTTGTGTTGCATGCGCAAAAATACTTTTTATATTTTAAATTGAAAAATCGGAAGTGCGAAAAAAATATATTTTTTTCGCACTTCCGATTTTTAGGTATAAAGGTACTGAGTGACAAAGGCTCAAAGGTTTAAAAACTTTGTCACTTTGAGCCTTTGCAACTTTGTCCCTAAAACAAAAAACCATTTTCTGGAAAACTTCGTAATTAGAGAAAACAATTTAAATTAACCCTAAAAAGTCTAAGTTTCATTTTTCACTCTGAACCTTTGTGACTTTGCAACTATTAAAAAACTATGAAATCAAAATTAATTGCTCTTACAATCTGTTTATCTGTATTTTTAACTTCATGTGATGCCGTTGATGACCTGCTGTCTTTTACTATTTCGAACAATACTTCGATTAAAATTAAAAGTACTTCTCCAATCAATCTTCCTTTGGAAATTATCACTCCTGAAGTAACTACAAATTCTTCTGCTGAATTTGAAAACAACAAAACAAAAGCAAGCTTGGTAAAAGATGTGAAGCTTAGATCACTGCAATTAAACATCGAAAATCCAGCAGACAAAACATTTACGTTCTTAAAATCGGTTCATCTGTATATTTCGACAACCGATTCTAACGAAATCGAATTGGCGTACCAAGACAACATCAATTCAACTTCAAACGCAATCGATTTGATTTGTACGGATAAAAAACTAGACGAATATTTAAAAGCTGACAGTTACAAAATCAGAACTAAAGTAACTCTAAAAGAAACGCTTACACAAGATGTAACGGTTAAAGCAGCAATGAAATTTAAGGTTACTGCAGATCCGTTTTAATCTGAGCTGCTAAAATATTCAGCCACATAGGTTCTAAGTTTTTTTTAGCTTCGTTAAAACAAAACTATTATTAAAAACAATTAAGGTTCTAAGATGCGAAGTTTTAGCTTAGCACTTTAGAACCTTATTATATATAGACTTTAAAAATTTACTCTTTCGTAACAATTATAGTCGCTTTAAATCCAGCGGCAAGATTATTCCAATAGTCGTTTGTGATTAAAGTTCCTTTATCATCATAAACTTGAATTTCTGCAGTATTACCGCCAAGAGTACCGATATTTAGTGCTTCAAAATCCAATTTATTAAATCCAGTGGTCAGATCGATTTTTACTTGTTTGTAACTAGAATCCAATAAAATCTGATCCTTGACCACAACGTCATTTGTAGAAACCTTTACTAAATCGCCATCAATCGCTCCAAAATCACGTAACTTAATAATGAAATATTCTGATTTGGTTTTAAAATCTCCTAACGAAATATTTTTCTTCACCAAGACCCCGCGTCCCTCTTTTAAACCAGCATCTTTTAAAGATCTATCTAAATCTTTTTCCATTTTATCAATATAACGATCGCCGGGATTTGCAAAATCTGTTTCTGTTGACATGGTGAATTTACTTTTCTCTACTCCTACTTGCAATTGAGATTTTGGAGTTATACTCTTGTTTTCAAAAACATTTGGTGTTTTGATACTAGGAATATCCAGATTTTCAGCTTGTGGATCTTTTACCTCAGGAATTGGTGTCTTTTTGGGTTTTACACCAAATTTTGGCGCAGGAATAGGCTTGTATTTTCCACCTATCTCTTGCGCGGAAACTGACATTGCAGTAAGCAATAATATGAAAAATAAAATCTGTTTCATTCAATAGGGATTATAGAATCGGCTTTTATAATTAATTGTCAGGCTCAAAAAGCCAAGCATTACAAAAATACTATAATTTCATTACGCCTAACGGCTTTATGAGTTTTATAACATTAAATTAAGCTAATTTTTGGAATCAAAAAACCTGCCAAAACATAATTAATCTTCGAAAAATAAATTCTAAATTTTAAATTCCAAATTCTAAAACTAAAACAATCAAAACATTCCTATCTGTATTAATTTTAAACAATCAATCCAAAACCTATATGCAGATTTACTGATACTAAAAACAACAAATCTTTTTGCGATCTAAAATTCAAAATCAGCATTAATCTTCGTCTTCGCAAAAGTGAATCTGTTTCACACCCGTTCTGATAAGCATTTTGAAAATCAGCAGATTTTTCTTAACTTCAAGACTTTATTTACCATTTATAAAACCTTAATAAAATGGACTATATCGATTATTATAAAGCATTAGATGTTACCAAATCTGCAACGGAAGCGGATATTAAGAAAGCCTATCGAAAATTGGCCCGAAAATATCATCCCGATTTGAATCCAAATGATAAAGAGGCTGAAAAAAAGTTTAAAGAAATTAACGAAGCCAATGAAGTTTTAAGCAATCCTGAAAATCGAAAAAAATACGACAAATACGGAAAAGACTGGAAACATGCTGACGAATTTGAAAAAGCAGGCTACAATCCAAATCAGCAGCAAAACAGACAAAGCGGTTCGCAATATTCGGGCGGTGATTTCTCTGGTTTTGAAAGCGGTGATTTTTCTGGAAGCGATTTCTCCGATTTTTTCAATTCGATGTACGGAAGCGGCAGAAGCCGAACGCAGTCTAAATATAGAGGTCAGGATTTTAATGCCGAATTAGAATTAGATCTTACCGCTGCGTACACTACGCAAAAACAAAATTTAACGGTAAACGGAAAAAACATCAGAATCACAATTCCGGCCGGTGTAGAAAACGGACAGGTGATTAAAATCCCGAATCACGGCGGACCTGGTTCCAACGGCGGTCCAAACGGCGATTTGTATATTACTTTTAGTATTTCTAATAATTCTGATTTTAAACGCGAAGGAAATAATCTGTATGCCGATGCTCCTTTGGATTTGTACACTGCAATTCTTGGAGGCGAAACTTACATTACTACTTTTGATGGGAAGGTAAAAATCAAAGTGGCACCAGAAACACAACCTGGAACAAAGGTTAAATTAAAAGGAAAAGGCTTTCCTGTTTACAAAAAAGAAAATCAATTTGGTGATTTGTATATCACATACACCATAAAACTGCCGACAAAATTGAGTGAGAAAGAAAAAGAATTATTTGAAGAATTGGCAAAACTTAGAAATCATGAAAAATAAAAATTTAATCCAGATCAAACAGTTTTGTATCTATCACGAAATTGAAAATACTTTTATTACCGAGCTTAACAACTATGGATTGATACAAATAATAGTTGAAGAAAATGACGAGTTTCTAGAACCCGAACAACTCCCAACGGTAGAAAAAATGATTCGCATGCATTATGATCTCAAAATCAATCTGGAAGGAATTGATGCCATTGCGCATTTATTAAACAAAATAGAAAGTTTACAGCAAAATCTTAAGGCAGCACAAAACAAACTTCGCCTGTATGAAGAAAATCAGATAGAATAACTTTCTGAAATAAATTTAACAAAAAAGCTTGATTTTCGATTTGATTTCAGGCTTTTTCTGTTTTTGTTCCTAATCATTATGCTTAAATTGCAGCAACTTTAATTAACCTGAATTTGTTGTAAATCGAATAAATTCAAAAAACAAAAAAAATGAAAAGAGAAAACATTTTAAGCGGTTCTCCGTGGGAAGATAAAATGGGATACTGTCGTGCGGTAAGAATTGGCAATATTGTCGAAGTTTCTGGAACTGTTGCGATTGTTGACGGCGAAAAAGTAAAAACTGACGATGCTTATGCACAGACGTACAACATTTTGGAACGTGTTGAAAAAGTTTTAGAAGATCTAAATGTTAGCATGAAAGATGTTATCAGAACTCGAATTTTCACCACAAATGTTGATACTTTTGAAGAGGTAGCAAGAGCTCATTCCTCGTTTTTTAAAGATATAAAACCAACAACAGGTTTTTACGAAATCAGTAAACTGGTTGCTCCAGAATATCTGGTCGAAATAGAATTTACTGCTGTTATTCAATAAATATTTTTCGCTGCGAATTCTCGAATTCTTTTTTTATACCTAATTTCGTGAATTCACGGCGAAAAAATAAACCTGTTAATGAATTCTTTTCAATTAAAAAAAACACTTCTTACCTCTTTCAAATGGATTCTCATTTGTTTTTTAATTGGTATTTTTTCTGGTTCAGCATCTGCTTTTTTCTTGGTTTCTTTAGAATGGGTTACACAAATCAGACTTCACAATAATTGGATTATCTGGCTTTTGCCTTTCGGCGGATTTTTAGTCGGATTGACTTATTACTACTGGGGAGAATCGGTTGTTAAGGGAAATAATTTACTGCTTGAAGAATACGAAAATCCTAAAAAAGTCATTCCGTTTAGAATGGCGCCTTTGGTACTTTTCGGAACTTTGGCAACGCATTTATTTGGTGGATCTGCAGGACGCGAAGGAACTGCGGTACAAATGGGAGGTGCAATTGCCGATCAATTCACTAAAATTTTTAAATTAGATAATTCTGAACGAAAAATTCTCATTATTCTCGGAATAAGCGCTGGTTTTGCTTCTGTTTTCGGAACACCTTTGGCAGGCGCCATTTTTGCTTTAGAGGTTTTGTATTTCAGTAAAATCAATCTTAAAAGTATTCTGCTTTCTTTTTTAGTCGCTTATGCCGCCTATTTTACAGTAGAATTCTGGGAAATCAAACACACGCATTACAGCATTCCTGTAATCCCACAACTTAGCTTTAATAACATTATTTTTACCATAATAGTTGGAATTCTTTCAGGATTTGCTGCATTATTATTTGCAAGAAGTACTCATTTTTGGAGTTCCCTTTTTTCAAAAAATATAAAATATCCGCCGCTTCGTCCAGTTGTTGGCGGTATCATTTTAGCAATTGCGATTGCAGGTTTTGGATTTACCAAATTCTCAGGATTGGGAGTTCCTGTAATTGTCGATTCGTTTTCAAATACCAGCCAGTGGTATGATTTTCTATTAAAAATTTTGTTTACCGGATTTACTTTAGGAGCTGGATTTAAAGGCGGCGAAGTAACGCCTTTGTTTTTTGTTGGTGCAACTTTAGGAAGCGCCTTATCAATTCTGATTCCGATGCCAATTGCTCTTTTAGCAGGAATCGGATTTGTTGCTGTTTTCTCCGGCGCCACCCACACTCCTATCGCCTGTACGATTATGGGGATGGAATTATTCGGAATTGCCCCAGGAATATTCATTGCAACAGCTTGCACAATTGCCTATTTTTCATCAGGCTCTATTGGGATTTATAAATCACAGATTGTTAAAGGTCCAAAATACAAGTTATATCAGAAATTACGTCGAAAAGAACTTCAAAATTTGTAATAAAATTTCAAATTCAAAACTCCAAATTTATAATTCATTACTTATAATTGTATTTTTCTAAATCATATGTTAATCTGTAAAATGTTTGCTGCATTACATTAAAAAAATGTAAATTCGCACACTATGAAAATACAAGACATTCAAGCGATTCAGTTGTTACTCGCTGCCCCAAAAAAAATCGTCATCATTCCGCACAGAGGACCAGATGGCGACGCTATGGGTTCTACATTAGGTTTATATCATTTTTTGCGTAAAAACAATCACCATGCAACGGTAATTGCTCCCAATGATTTTCCCAATTTTCTGGCTTGGCTGCCCGGCTCAGAAACTGTCAAAATATTCGAAAAAGACACTGAAACCTGTACGCAGATTTTACAAGAAGCAGAGCTTATTTTTACGCTAGATTTTAACGCTTTTCATCGTACAGGTGAGATGGAACATACTTTGGCCAAGCTGACAGCTCCGTTTATCATGATCGATCATCACCAAAAACCTGATGATTATGCGCTATATACCTATTCTGATACTTCTTTTGGTTCGACCTGCGAAATGGTCTATAACTTTATTTCCTACCTGGGTAAAAAAGAAGACATTGACAAAAACATAGCGACTTGTATATATACCGGAATTTTAACCGATTCAGGTTCGTTTCGTTTTCCAGGAACAACAGGAAATACGCATCGAATTATTGGAGAATTAATTGACCTTGGCGTAGAAAATACCGAAATCCCGGTATTATTATTTGACAATAGTTCTTTTAGCAGACTACAGCTTTTAGGCCGTGCTTTACAGAATATGAAAATATTTGAAGAGCACAAAACTTCTTACATGACCCTTACACAAGAAGAATTAGACTCTTTTAATTATGAAAAAGGAGATACAGAAGGTATTGTAAATTATGGATTAAGCATAAAAGGAATCGTTTTTACAGCTATTTTTATTGAAAATAAGGACGAAGGAATTATTAAAATTTCTTTCCGTTCTCAAGGAGGTTTTGACGTCAATCAATTTGCAAGAGATCATTTTAATGGAGGCGGACACAGTAATGCAGCAGGCGGAAGATCTGAAATCTCGATGGAAGAAACAGTGAAAAAATTTGAAGATTTAGTAACCACACTAAAAATATAGTCCCATGAAAAACAATTTGAAATTTAGCATATCGCTGCTGCTTTTTGCCGTTTTATTGGTAAGCTGTAAACATCATGAAGAAGCCAGACGACCTATCAAAAGAACTTCTGGGACCTTCATGAAAAAATCAGCCGACCGTAACAAAAAGTTAGTCGCTAACGAGGAACAGGTCATCAAGAAAATCATCAAAAACAATCCGAAGGTAAAATATTATGCAACTCCAAAAGGTTATTGGTTTTGTTATGAAGAAAAGAATACTGCCGAAACTGCTGCGCCAAGAAAAGGCGATATTGCGTATTACAATTTAGAAGTTAAAGATATTTCTGGAAAAATCATTTATTCTGAAGCCGATCTTGGACCTCAGACTTATTATGTTGACAAGCAGGATATCATGATGGGGCTTCGCGACGGTATTAAAAGAATGCATAAAAATGAAACCGTAACTTTCTTATTTCCATCTCATATTGCTTACGGTTATCATGGAGACAACAAAAAAATAGGTCCGAACGAGTCCTTAATTTGTACTGTGACACTTCGAAATTTTGTACCCGATCCTGCAGCAAAAACTGCAGCTCCGGCAAATACCCCAGCAGGACAAAATCCGCCCGCTGCAACAAAACCAGCGGCACCAAAACCAGCAGCTGCCAAACCAGTTTCTTCAACCAAAAAAGACACATTAACTCCATAAAAAACATCTTAAAATGAAAAAGATTATTTTATTATTATTAATTGCCATCAGCTCGTTTTATTCTTGTAAAGAGGAACACAGCAATCTTCCAGATGGTTTATACGCCGATATAGAAACCAACAAAGGACATATTATTGTTGAGCTTGATTATAAAAAAGCACCCATTACAGTTGCCAATTTTGTAACCTTGGCCGAAGGTAAAAACGAATTTGTAACACACGAAAACCTTAAAAACAAACCTTTTTTTAACGGTTTAAAATTTCATAGAGTTATCGAAAGTTTTATGATTCAAAGCGGCGATCCGCTTGGAACAGGTTCTGGCGATACAGGTTATAAATTTAAAGACGAGTTTTCTGATCTAAAATTTGACAAAGCGGGTATCTTGGCTATGGCTAATAACGGTCCTGGAACCAACAGCAGCCAGTTTTTTATTACTCATGTTGAAACTCCTTGGTTAGACAACAAACACACTATTTTTGGTCATGTTGTAGCCGTAAAAGATCAAGAAGTAGTAAACAAAGTAGTTCAAGGAGATACTATTGTTTCTGTAACAATTGTTAGAAATGGCGAAGCTGCTAAGAAATTTGACGCTGTAAAAGTATTCCACGATTATTTTGCTGACATAGCAAAAGAGCAAAGTAAATATGCTGGTGTTCAAAAAGAAAAAACAGCTTACTACGCAGCAGAAAAAGCAAAAGCTACTAAAACTACGAGTGGTTTAGAATTTGTTGTTACAGCTAAAGGAGGCGGTAAAAAACCTGCAAACGGATCACAAGTATACATTCATTACGCAGGATTCTTAGAAGACGGAACATTATTTGACACTAGTATCGAAGAGGTTGCAAAACAATTTGGAAAATTTGACCAGCAGAGAGCCGATGCAAAAGCATATCAGCCAATTCCTTTTACTGCAGGAAAAAAAGACGGATTGATTCCTGGTTTTATCGAAGGAATTGAGCAGCTTTCTTTTGGTGATAAAGCGATTCTTTTTATTCCTTCACACTTAGCTTATGGAGCAACTGGTGCTGGAGGTGTAATTCCGCCAAATGCTAACATTATTTTTGAAATTCAATTGTTAGAAAAACCATAATACAAGATTAATAACAGACTTAAATTTAAATAGCAATGAAGTTTAAATTTCTTTTTTTATTTTGCTTAGCAATAGCAAATATTCAGGCACAAACCAAACCAGCGGCTAAACCTGCTGCAAAAACTGCAGCTGCAAAACCAGCCGCAAGCACCGACCCGAACGATGGAATTTTTGCAACAATTTCTACCACAAAAGGAGATATTGTTGTTTCTTTAGAATATGTAAAAGCCCCTGTAACAGTAGCTAATTTCATTAGTTTGGCAGAAGGAAAAAATCCTTATGTTAAAGTTGAAAAACTAAAAGGAAAACCTTTTTATGACGGATTAAAATTTCACAGAGTAATCAACGATTTCATGATTCAAGGCGGTGATCCGGACGGAAACGGTTCTGGAGGCCCTGGATATTCTTTTAAAGATGAATTTGCTGAAGACCTGAGATTTGAAAAAGGCGGTGTTTTGGCAATGGCTAATTCTGGACCTGCAACAAACGGAAGCCAGTTCTTTATCACACATAAAGATACACCTTGGTTAAACGGAAAACACACTATTTTTGGTCATGTAATTTCTGGACAGGAAAATGTAAACAAAATTGCTCAGGATGATATTATGACTAAAATTACAATTACTCGTAAAGGTGCTGCAGCTAAAAAATTTGATGCTGTAAAAGTTTTCAGTGAAGAAGTAAAAAAACTAGAAGCAAAAAAAGAAGAAGCTAAAAAAGTCGTTGCAGCAAAAGCAGCATATTTTGCAGCAACAAAAGCAAAAGCTGTTACTACAGCTTCTAACTTAAAGTATGTTGTTACAAAGAAAGGAACGGGTATAAAAGGTGCCGAAGGTTCTACAATTTATTTTCACTATGCAGGCTATTTTGAAGATGGAACTCTTTTTGACAGCAGCATAGCAGAAATAGCAAAAACATACGGAAAATATGATGCCAGTAGAGATTCTCAAGGCGGTTATAAAGCATTTCCATTTACAGTAGGTAAAAAAGATGGTATGATTCCTGGTTTTATCGAAGCATTGGATATGATGACAGATGGTGAAAAAGCTATTTTCTTTTTACCTTCTAATTTAGCATACGGAGAAAAAGGTGCCGGCGGTGTAATTCCTCCAAATGCTACATTGATTTTTGAAATTGAAACGTATCAAAATCAACCTAATAAATAATAAACAAACGTTTTGCTATACTTTCAAAAAGCCGTCAAGATTTTATTTTGACGGCTTTTTTCTTTTTTATCAAATCCTTAAAATTCAGCATTAAAACCATGCTCTATTATCAATAAGTCAATGTTTTTAATTATTTCACACTAAATACTGAATAAAATACGTTACCTTTGCCGGCTTAATTTTTTCAAACAAATAATATGATGACGTCGCAAAACAATGTATTAAAAGGTGTATTTCTAGTAGCTATTGGTGCAACTACATACGGAATGCTCGCCACTTTTGTAAAAATGGCTTACTCTGAAGGATATACTACTGCAGAAGTTACGACCTCACAATTTATATATGGGATTATGGGTATTCTGCTTATTAATCTATTTCAAAAAATAAAAAACAAGAATACTACCTTAAAAGCTACTCCAAAAAATATCTTTAGTTTAATGCTTGCCGGAACTTCTTTAGGAATGACCAGCTTGTTTTATTATCTGGCTGTAAAATACATCCCTGTATCTATTGGAATTGTTTTATTAATGCAGACAGTCTGGATGGGGGTTTTACTAGAAATGATTTTAGAAAAAAAACTTCCTTCAAAGCAAAAGGTAATTGCAGTTATTATTGTTCTTTTTGGAACCGTATTAGCAACCAATATTATCAATAACGATATTGAACTAGACTGGCGTGGTCTGATTTGGGGAATTTTGGCTGCCGCATCTTTTACTACCACTATGTTTACGGCAAACCGTGTTGCTACCGAAATTTCTTCTGCACAAAGAAGTTTGTACATGCTTTTGGGCGGTGCCACTATCGTATTTTCTTTTGCGTTTGCAACTCAGATAACCCCATTTAACTTTGAAATCTTCTTAAAGTGGGGAATCGTTTTGGCTTTGTTTGGCACAATTATTCCGCCAATGTTGATGAATGCTGGTTTTCCTTTAACGGGAATTGGATTAGGAAGCATCGTTTCTGCATTAGAACTACCTGTTTCTGTAATGATGGCTTTTGTACTTTTAAACGAAAAAGTAATTCTATCTCAATGGATTGGAATTATTCTGATCATTCTGGCGATCATTATTATGAATGTAAATTTTAAGCCAAAAAAATAATCCTTTTCAAACAAATTAAAAAAAGCAATTGTAATGTAATAATTGTTAATTTTTTTCATAATTTCGTGATAAATAACTCACTATCATGAATTTACCTTGGCATTTGTATTTAATGGCTTTATTGTATATAATTGCTGGAATCAATCATTTTCGAAAACCCGGAATGTACATCAGAATCATTCCGCCCCTGTTTAAAAATCCCAAATTAATAAATATTTTAAGTGGTGCTGCCGAAATAATTTTAGGCGTACTGTTAACTTTCTCTTTTATCAGCCGTATAGCAGCTTGGGGAATCATAGCATTGTTAATTGCTGTCTTTCCTGCCAATTTTTACATGCTCCAAGAAAAAAAAGCAAGTTTTGGTTTACCTAAATGGATTTTATTTGTACGTTTGCCCCTACAATTTGTTTTGATCTATTGGGCATACCAATATACATTCTAACAATTAACCATTAAAATTATTTTATTATGAAAAAATTATTCGCAGAATTTTTCGGAACCTACTGGCTGGTGTTTGGAGGTTGCGGAAGTGCATTATTTGCAGCGGGGTATCCTGAACTCGGAATCGGATTTGCAGGAGTTGCACTAGCATTTGGTTTAACAGTATTAACAATGGCTTATGCTGTAGGACATATCTCTGGAGGTCATTTTAACCCAGCGGTATCATTTGGTTTATGGGCTGGAGGCAGATTTCCGGCCAAAGATTTAATTCCGTACATAATTGCGCAATGTATCGGTGCTATAGCCGCAGCAGGTACTTTGTACACGATTGCTTCTGGAAAAGCAGGTTTTGTAATTGATGCTACTAAAGCAGGAGCCTTTGCGTCAAACGGATTTGGAGCTTTTTCTCCAGATGGTTATTCACTAACCGCGGCATTTATTGCTGAGTTTGTACTTACATTATTCTTCTTACTGATTATTTTGGGCAGTACAGACAAATGTGCCAATACTAACTTTTGCGGTATTGCAATCGGTTTGGCTCTAACGCTGATTCACTTAATCAGTATTCCAATCACCAATACTTCTGTAAACCCTGCAAGATCATTATCTCAGGCCATTTTTGTTGGAGGAGAACCACTTTCTCAGGTCTGGCTCTTTTGGGCAGCGCCCATTCTAGGGGCTGTAGTGGGCGGACTTCTCTATAAAACTTTACTGCAAAAGGATTCTGAAACTGAAAATAATTAACAACGCATTAAACCTTACAAAATGGGATTTTTATATTTTTTACTGATAGGAGCAATCTCAGGATGGCTGGCTGGACAATTATGGAAAGGCGGCGGATTTGGTATCATCGGTAATATTATTGTGGGTATTATTGGAGGGTTTTTCGGAGGATGGATCGCAGGAAAACTTGGTATTGGCGAAGGCGGACTGCTCTGGCAGATAATTATCGCTGCTGGTGGTGCCTGGATTTTATTATTCCTAGTTAGTCTCATCAGAAAATAATATCAGACAACAATTGTACTTTTAAAGAGAAAATCCAATATATTTATATTAGATTTTCTCTTTTTTATTAGGTAAAACATTGTATTTCAAATCTAATATCGATGTATTATGAATGATATTATCAATTATTTCAGTACGATTCCATCTTCACACAGGAGTTTGATTTTAGTTGGCGGCATTACACTTTTCTGGCTTATCGAAAATACTTTTCCATTATTTCAGATGCAGTATAAAAAATGGCATCATGCGGGAATAAATTTCTTTTTTACATTTACCACCATTGTTGTCAATTTTATCTTAGCATTTATTTTAATATATACTGCAGACTGGACTGTAAGAAGCAATTTTGGTTTATTACAATGGATTCCTAAAATACCTCTCTGGCTCTATACCCTGATTGGTTTGTTATTACTCGATTTAATCGGGGCTTATCTGGCACACTTGGTCCAACATAAAACAAAATTTTTGTGGCGTTTTCATTTAATCCATCATACTGATACTTGGATAGATACAACGACAGCCAACAGGCATCATCCTGGTGAAAGTGTTATTCGGTTTGTTTTTACTACGCTCGGTGTTTTAATTGTCGGAACTCCAATGTGGATGGTTTTTCTATACCAATCCCTATCTGTTGTATTTTCTCAGTTTAATCATGCCAATATTTCGCTTCCAGAAAGGCTCGATTGGTATTTAAGTTACTTTATCGTATCTCCCAATATGCACAAGGTTCATCATCACTATGTTTTACCTTATACTGACAGCAATTATGGCAATATTTTTTCAGTCTGGGACCGTCTTTTCGGCACTTTTACCTATCTTCCAAAAGAGCAGCTTGTATACGGAGTAGATACACATATGCGTGTTGAAGAAAACAATCAATTAAAAAATTTGTTAAAAATTCCATTTCAAAAATCAAGATCTGAAAAAAACAATAAAAATCATTAAAAAAAGTAAGCTTTACTAACCAACTTATTATTATTTTTTTTAATATTGAAACATAAATTGAAAATCAATCTATTAATAATTAACACCCTATTTTGAATTAATTTTCACGTGATGAAAAAGAGTAACCGCAAAGAATTGACTTGGGAACAAACCGAAAAACTTGTTTCGCTGGCGTTAGAAGAAAAAAATCCATTCGAAGTAATTAAAAAAGAATTTGGATTGGCAGAAAAAGAAGTTCTGGAAATCATGAAAAAGAAAATGCCTCTTGAAAAATTTGAGATGTGGAAAAAGAAGGCAATTGCTAATAAACCAAAACCAAAACCGGTTAAAATAGACGATTTTGATGAAGATCTGGATGGAAAATATTATATAAAAAATAAATTTGACTAAAAATAAAGCTCCTGTTTTTCAGGAGTTTTTTTTATTTTAATTTTAGTGTAACTTTATTACAAATAAAGAGTCATATAGACATAACTAAACATTAAGAAATGAAGAAAATACTTTACACCTTAGCTCTAGCGGTAACCTTTTGGAGCTGTAAAACAGGTAGCACTGGTTCCGCAAAAAGCAATATAGTAGAGGTAAACATCAACCTGGTAGATGTTAAAGACGATAAAGTTTTAGTAACAGTAACGCCGCCGGCTATTAAAACCGATGAAGTAACTTACAGTATTCCGAAGACAGTACCTGGAACTTACTCGACTGATAACTACGGAAAGTACTCAGAAGATTTTAAAGCTTTTGATGCTAAAGGCACCGCATTGACTGTAAAAAGAATCGACGATAACTCTTGGTCTATTTCTAATGCCAAAACACTAAAAAAAATCACTTATCTGGTAAACGATACTTTTGATACTGAAAAAGGAACCGGATTTGGTAATGACGATGTTTTTTCTCCAGCTGGAACCAATATCGACGCTGGTAAAAACTTTATGGTGAATACACATGGTTTTGTGGGGTATTTTCAAGATAAGTTAGAAGTACCGTACAAAGTTACCATTACGCATCCTGAAACCCTTTGGGGCGCAACTTCTATGACAGACGAAGATGCCAGCAAAACATCGGATGTATTTACAACTTCTCGTTATGCGATTTTAGTAGAAAATCCGATTATGTATTCTAAGCCGGATTATACCACTTTCAACGTAAACGGAATGGATATTTTAATTGCTGTTTATTCTCCTACAGGAAAATTTACTGCTGAAAGTATTACGCCGGAAATGAAAACGATGATGACGGCGCAGAAAAACTTTTTAGGAAAAGTAAATGCTACTAAAAAATATACTGTCTTATTGTACTTATCAAGTATGGCAAAAGACGATGCACATGGGTTTGGAGCTTTGGAACATCCTACCGCTACAACTGTGGTTTTACCAGAATCTATGCCAAAAGAAAAATTGGTAGAATCGATGAAAGATGTGGTTTCTCACGAGTTTTTCCACATCGTTACGCCTTTAACAATTCACTCTAAAGAGATTCAATATTTTGATTATAATGCCCCAAAAATGTCTGAACATTTATGGATGTATGAAGGGGTTACAGAATATTTTGCGAACCTTTTTCAAATCAATCAAGGTTTAATCGATGAGGCTGAATTTTATACTCGTATTGCAGATAAAATTGAGCAGGCTAAAGGTTTAAATGATACAATGTCCTTTACTTTAATGAGTAAAAATGTATTAGAACAGCCGTACAAAGACCAATACCTAAATGTGTATCAAAAAGGGGCTTTGATCGGGATGTGTATCGATATCATCATTAGAGAAAAAAGCAACGGAGAAAGAGGTATTCTGGATCTAATGCACAAATTATCTAATGAATACGGTGTTGAAAAGCCTTTTAATGACAATGAGCTTTTTGCAAAAATAACGTCATTGACGTATCCTGAAGTGGGCGAATTCTTAAACAAATATGTTGCAGGGACTACTCCAATTCCTTACGATTTTTATTTAGCAAAAGTTGGTGTTGCAAAAGCTACTGAGAAAAAAGCTGGAAATCCGTTTATTAAAGGACAGACACCATTTATCACTATTGATAAAGCTACCAAAGAGATTGCTGTTCGTTCTGATATCGAACCCAACAATTTCTTTAAAAATTTAAACCTAAAAGGAGGCGATAAAATTCTTTCTATCAACAACAAAGCATATACTTTAGATAATATCTACGATTTAATTACTGAAAGTGAAAACTGGAAAGAAAATGATGCAATTACACTTAAAGTAAAACGCGGCGGAAAAGAAGAAACTATTAAAGGAACTGTAAAACTTCCGTACCAAGAAGCAGAAACTTTTAAAGCAGTAGACGCTTCAAAAGAGAAACTTAAAAATGCATGGTTGAAAGGATAATTTCCGTTAGACTTATAAAAAAAACCGACAAGTGATTGTCGGTTTTTTTTTATAGGTAAGTGCTTAGTATTTAATCTTTTATTTCTTTACCGGAAACTTCCAGTCAAACTCGTCTTTGCTATTGATAATCGCACCAATTTCAAACTTAACAACCTCATCAAATTCTGTTTGAAGAATAAACCAGTTTTCTTCGTTGAAATAATTTTCAAAAGTATCAAATGTTTCCTGAGTATATTTTGTAATGCCTTTTGCAGCAAAATCTTTCTTTACATCGGCAATGTTTCTTCCAATCAATTGGAATCCAAAAACTTCCAGATTATTGCTTGACGCTACGATATAACCTAATTTTAAGTCTTCTTCTTCATAAAATGTCAATCTAGCTTTCAATGAATTATAAACAAAAATTACATTATCATCTTCATCCTTATAGTTTTTATCAGGTTTTCCTAAAACAGCCGTTACATCGTTCTGTTTCATTCCGAAAAGCAGTTTGTCAATTCCTGATTTTAAATTTATTTTCATAGTTCTTGTCTTTATTTGAAATGCAAATTTCGCTTTTTTTTCGCCACGAATTTCACGAATTACACAAATTTTACTTTGCTAAATTAATTTTCACGAATTAGACTTTAATTAAACAACCTTCAGTCTTTGTCAAAGTTTAAAACTTTGACAAAGACAATATTAATTCTATAATCCAAAACTTTTATTCGGTTTTGAACTCATATAAAAAGTAATTTTTCCTCCATTGATAACATCTTCATGTTTCAAAAAAGGTCTGGAAAGCTCTTTTCCGTTTAAAAGTACTTTTGAAACAAACACATTTTTATCCGATTGATTTACTGTTTGGATTTCAAACGTTTTTCCGTTTTCTAAATTTAAAACGGCATCTTTTACAAGCGGACTTCCTAAAGCATATTCGTTAGAACCTGGTGCTACAGGGTAAAAACCTAAACTACTAAAGATGTACCACGCACTCATTTGCCCGAAATCGTCATTTCCTCCTAAACCATCGGCACCATTTCGGTACATTTTTTTCAAGATCATTCTGATTTTGTCCTGCGCTTTCCACGGAGAATTAGTCCAGTTGTATAAATACACTACATGATGCGAAGGTTCGTTTCCATGAACATAATTTCCGATGATTCCATCTCTCGTGATATCTTCCGTATTTTCGAAATATTTATCCGGAAGGTGCATATTAAATAATGAATCTAAACGAACTTTAAATTTTTCATTTCCTCCCATCATTTTAATCATTTCGGCAGGATCTTGCGGAACGTATAGGCTGTAATTCCAAGAATTTCCTTCAATAAAACCTTGCCCGTGTGTATCAAGCGGATCGAATTCTTTTTTGAAAGTACCGTCATTTAATTTAGGACGCATAAAACCCGTTTTAGCATCGTACACGTTTTTGTAGTTTTCAGATCTTTTAAGGAATTCATTATATATTTCAGTTTTCCCCAATTTCTTGGCTGCCTGTGCAATTGCCCAATCATCATAAGCATATTCTAAAGTTTTAGAAACCGAAGAACCGTTTTTATCTTCGGGAACATAGCCTTTATTCATATAATATTCTAAACCGTCGTAATAGGGAACTTTTGCTGTATTTACACATGCCTGCAATGCTTTTTCGGCGTCAAACGAAATATTGCCTTTTACAATAGCATCAGCAACAACTGAAACCGAATGATAACCAATCATACACCAATTCTCGTTGGCGTAATGCGACCAAACCGGAAGCATTTTATGCACACTTTGATCAGAATGTGCGAGCATCGAACTTACCATATCGGCATTTCGTTTTGGCTGTACAATATTAAATAAGGGATGTAAGGCTCGATAAGTGTCCCAAAGCGAATAACTGGTATAATTGGTAAAGTTTTCTGCTTGATGAACATTCATATCCAAACCTTTATAATTTCGGTCTAAATCCATGTATTCTGTCGGTCCCAGAAAGGCGTGGTACATGGCAGTGTAAAAATTGATCAAATCCTCTTTTTGGATCGTCTGTACCTGAACTTTATTCAACTCTTTGTTCCAAATTTCCTGACTTTGTTTTTTTACTTTTTCAAAATCCCAATCCGGCGTTTCCTTTTTCATATTTTCTAATGCTCCTGCTGAACTTACAGGTGAAAGTGCCATTTTTATCTTGATTTTTTCTCCTTCATTGGTATCAAAATCAAAAAACAATTTTAAGTTTTGACCTGCCATTTCGGGAAAATTCTTGGTTTGATCAAATTTTCTCCAAAAACCGCCGTAGACATTTTTTTCTAAAGGCGCTTGTCCGTAACTTTTTATTGGTTTATTAAAAGACATCGCAAAGTAAACGGTTCTAGTTCGCGCCCAGCCGTTTGTCTGGCGATATCCTGTTATCAAAGTATCATTTTCTACCCGTACAAAAGTCCAGACATTCTTTTTATCGTAATTGTAAATTCCCGCCGTTAAATCTAAAATAATGTGAGCATCATTTGATTTGGGAAAAGTATATTGGTGCATTCCAACGCGTGTCGTGGCGGTAAGTTCTGCTTTAATTTTATGATCTTCTAAAAATACGCTGTAATACGCCGGTTCAGCCTTTTCTGTACTGTGAGAAAATGCAGATCTGTAACCTGATTCTGGTTTTGAAGCCACTCCGGGATTCAATTGCAGTTTTCCTGTGGTCGGCATGATTAAAAAATCGCCTAGATCAGAATGCCCAGTTCCGCTGAAATGAGTATGACTGAAACCGACAATCGTTTTATCTTCGTATTGATATCCTGCACAGTATTTATAGACTTCACCATTGTATTTTCCGTTCAAACCATATGCAATAGTATCGGTTTCTGGACTTAATTGCACACTGCCAAACGGCACTGTTGCACCTGGATAGGTATGCCCCATTCTTGCCGTTCCAATCATGGGATCAACGTATTGAATCAAGTTTTTAAGTTCGATTTTCTTTCCCTGTGCTTTCGCAGAAGAGAAACTTCCTATTACTATTACTGCGGATACAAACAGTGCTTTATAATAGTTTAGAGTTTTTAAATGGCTTATTTTAATCATTATAGTGGTAATTTATTATTCATTAGAAAGTGAGAACGGAGCATCTTTTTTATCATTTCCTCTTCTGGTATTGGGTTTGTTTTTCATTTCAAAATCAATTACGGCACCGTTTATTAAATCTTGGTGTGTAAAATAATTTTTATCATAATCAGTTCCATTTAAAAATGCTTTATCAATGAATTTATTATCTGCAGAATTGTCTGGAGCATTAATTATAAGTTGTTTTCCGTTTTCTAAATTCACTGTGATTTTCTTAAACAAGGGAGCCCCAATAACATATTCATTACAGGTAGGACAAACAGGATAAAATCCTAAAGCCGAAAAAACATACCAGGCAGATGTCTGCCCATTATCTTCGTCGCCGCAATAGCCGTCGGGTGTTGGTTTGTACATTCTATTCATGGTTTCGCGGACCCAATATTGTGTTTTAGACGGTTCTTCGGCATAATTGTACAAATAAATCATGTGCTGGATCGGCTGGTTTCCGTGCGCATACTGACCCATATCAGCAATCTGCATTTCGCGGATTTCGTGAATCACCTGTCCGTAATAGGTTTCATCAAAAATGGGAGATTCTGAAAAGACTTTATCAAGTTGCTGTACAAATTTTTTGTTACCGCCCATTAGTTTTATCAAGCCATCAATGTCATGAAAAACCGACCAGGTATAATGCCAGCTGTTTCCTTCTGTAAAAGCATCTCCCCATTTAAAAGGGTTAAACGGACTCATAAATTTACCGTCTTTGTTTTTGCCGCGCATTAATTTGGTTTCGGGATCAAATAAGTTTTTATAATTAAAACTTCTCTCTTTATATAACTCTATTTCATTTTTTGGTTTCCCCAGAGCTTTTGCCAGCTGATAAATAGAGAAATCATCATAGGCATATTCTAAGGTTCTGGCAGCACTTTCGTTAATCAAAACATTGTACGGAACATAACCTAAAGTATTGTAATATCCGGCACCAAAACGTCCTACTGCTTTTAGCGGGCCTTCGTTATTGGCCCCATGAATCAAAGCTTGGTACAAGGTTTCGATATCATATTGGTATTTTTCTTTATTTTTTAAATAGGCTTCTGCAACAACTGAAGCCGAATTATTACCGACCATAACGTTTCGTAAACCTGGACTGCCCCACTCTGGCAGCCAGCCGCTTTCTTTGTAAGCATTAAGAAGTCCTTCCTGAATTTCTGCATTTACATCTGGACGCGTCAAATTCAGCAAAGGGAATAATGCTCTAAAAGTGTCCCAAAATCCGGTATCGGTATACATATAGCCTGGAAGAATTGCTCCGTTGTACGGGCTGTAATGTACCGGTTTTTCATCTTTATCATATTCATAGAATTTTCTCGGAAAAAGCATTGTTCGGTACAGACAAGAATAAAAAGTTTGATTTTGTTCTACTGTACCGCCTTCAGTTATAATAGAACTAAGGCTTTTGTTCCAAATACTTCTTCCCTTTTCTTTTATGGTTTCAAAGCTATCAGATCCTATTTCTTTTAGGTTTAATTCAGCCTGTTCAAAACTTATGAAAGATGAAGCCACTTTTGCCGTAATAACTTCGCCTTTTTTTGTTTTAAAACCAACTACAGCTCCAACATGATCTGCAGTAAGTTCTTGTGCCGTTTTGAGTTCTGTACCGCTAAAGGTATTTATTACATCAAATCGTTCGTCGAATTGGATCACAAAGTAATTTTTGAAATTTAAAGGAACTCCTCCGCTATTTTTGGTCGTGTAACCAATAATTTTATTTTCTTTTGGAATTACTTTAATATAAGATCCTTTATCGAAGGCATCAATAACAATATGAGCCTTTTGGGTTTCTGGAAAAGTAAAACGAAAATAAGCCGCTCTTTCTGTTGGTGTTATTTCGGTTGTTACATCATAATCGGCTAGATAAACGCTGTAGTAATAAGGTTTTACAATTTCGGCTTTATGCGAAAACCAGCTGGCTCTGTCATTTTCATTAAAAACCATTTTTCCTGTAGTCGGCATAATCGAAAACTGACCGTAATCGTTCATCCACGGAGAGGGTTCGTGGGTTTGTTTAAATCCTCTGATTTTATCGGCTGCGTACGAATAAATCCAGCCGTTTCCCATTTTTCCCGTTTGCGGTGTCCAGAAATTCATTCCCCACGGAAGCGCAATTGCCGGATAGGTGTTTCCGTTTGAAAGATCGGGTTTCGAATCGCTTCCCATTAGCGGATTTACAAAATCTACGGGTTCATGAACTTCTGTTGTGATTATATTTTGTGCTCCAATAATCTGACTGCAAAAAGCTAATAAACCTAGAAAGACTGCTCTCATATTCATTGTTTAATGGTTATTTTTGGGGAATATTTTTATTTGAGAGAAAATTACAATAAATATGTTTTATAAAAAATATAAATCGAAGCAAAGTAAATACGTTTTGAATACCTTTGATTTATTAAACGCCTTTGCTCATGAAAAATTCTTTTATCTTTTTGTTCTTACTTTATTCTACAATTCTATTTTCACAAAAGACCACAGACTATCTTTTGGATAAAAAAGAGATTTCGCAAAGAGAACTTAACAGCTTAAGTAATTTCCCGATTTATAAAGCTTATGAATTTAGCGATAAAGGCGGCGTTTACAATTTGGTCTTAGGAGAAAATCAGCAGAAAATCACGAAAAAAGATACTCTAAACACCAAAATAAAAGCCATTTGCGCAATGAATGATCACGGTGGTTTTTTAGAAAAATGGAGCATTAATGATCTTCTTGAAGCGTACGAGCCAAAGGAAACCAATATTTGGTTCTGGACAAAATACTGCACACTTAAAGATCTTGACGGCGATGGTTATATTGAACCGATAATTGTTTACGGCTCTAAAACCGAATATGGTGAAGTACGCAGAGTAAAAATTATTACGGTTTACAAGAATAAAAAATACGTTATTCGTGCCGTTGAATGTGACTTAGATTATTGCAGAAGTTTTAAGAAAGATGCTGCTTGGAATACGCTTCCGCAGAAAGTCAAAACCTATGTAGATCAATTGGTTATTAAACTTAGAAAAGAACAAAACCTTCTTTTGAAAGACGGATAATTTTTTAAATTTCAAATAGTAAATTTCAAAACAAACATCGCAAAAACCTGAAACCTGAAACCTGAAACTTGAAACAAAAAAAACCTTAAACAAAAAACCTATTCGTTCATTTCGTCATAACGTTCTGGAACCTGCGGATCGTAAAGCGGTAATTTGAATTCTTCCATTACCTCAACCAATTTATTCATAGTTTTTCCTTCTGTTCCGTAACAGTCAATTTTGATGCTTTGCGGCGTTGTGATTACTTGAAATGCACCTTTGCCTTTTGGATTTTTCCAGCTGTTTTCGTCTACCCTTTCCCAGTCTGAGAAAACAGAATTGATACGGTTGACGATTACTTCTGTTTGAAGCACAGCCAAACCATCTATTTCTTCTTTTTCAAGAAGAGCCTCATAAACTTCCTGATTGTTTAAGTAAATTTCGTCTAGATATCTCCAAAAAAGTAATTCGTACATAATTTATGGTATTTGATGATTTTTGTAGAGACGCACAGCAGTGCGTCTTTGGAAATGTTAGACGCACTGCTGTGCGTCTCTACGCCTACAATATTTCAAAAATTAATATTCAAATGTTCCGTATTCGCTGGTAATGGTAAGTTTTTTAGAATCTGATGCTTCTACTCTACCTACAATTTGTGCCTCAACATTGAATGATTTTGAAATTTCGATAATATCCTGCGCGATATTTTCAGGAACATAAAGCTCCATTCTGTGACCGCAGTTGAAAACCTGATACATTTCTTTCCAATCTGTTTTTGACTGCTCTTGAATTAATTTAAACAAGGGCGGCACTGGAAATAAATTATCTTTTATAATGTGTAAATCTTTTACGAAATGTAAAATTTTAGTCTGTGCACCACCGCTGCAATGCACCATTCCGTGAATATCTTCTGGAGTGTACTGGTCTAAAATTTTCTTGATAATCGGCGCATAAGTTCTTGTTGGAGAAAGCACTAATTGTCCTGCGTTTATGGGGCTGTTTTCTACGGCATCGGTTAAATTTACCTGTCCCGAATAGATTAAATCTTCTGGAACTGCGGCATCGTAACTTTCTGGGTATTTTTTAGCCAGGTATTTTCCGAAAACATCGTGACGTGCAGAAGTAAGTCCGTTACTTCCCATTCCTCCATTATAACCTTTCTCATAAGAAGCTTGTCCAAAAGAAGCCAAACCAACGATCACATCTCCCGCTTTGATATTTGCATTGTCTACCACATCGCTTCGTTTCATACGCGCCGTTACGGTAGAATCTACAATAATAGTTCGAACAACATCTCCAACGTCTGCCGTTTCTCCTCCTGTTGAATGAATGGTAACTCCAAAAGATTTTAATTCGTTGATTAATTCTTCTGTTCCGTTGATAATTGCCGAAATAACGTCAGCCGGAATTAAGTTTTTATTTCTTCCAATAGTAGATGAAAGCAATATATTGTCCGTTGCTCCTACACACAACAAGTCATCAATATTCATGATTAAAGCATCCTGAGCGATTCCTTTCCAAACCGAAAGATCTCCGGTTTCTTTCCAATACATATAAGCCAAAGACGATTTTGTTCCTGCGCCGTCTGCGTGCATAATTAAACAATGCTCATCGTCCTGAGTTAAATAATCTGGGACAATTTTACAGAATGCCTGCGGGAATAAACCTTTGTCAATATTTTTTATGGCGTTGTGTACGTCTTCTTTTGATGCCGAAACACCTCTTTGTGCGTACCTTTTGCTAGAATCTGAACTCATGAAAATTAGTTTGTGTTGATGTGGTGCAAAGATAATCCCTTTTTTTAATTCTTTGATTGATTCAGATGTTTGATTGTTAAAAAAAAATCGACAGAAAGATCTTCTGCCGATTTCCTCAAAATAAAATTGGTTATAAAAGCAATTGGCTTGTTATTTTTATTCCCAATCGGGCATTGCTGTTCCTGTAAATAATACTGCTCTGGAGTTTGCTACACCGATCCCCATTTTGACTGTATTTTTAACCGAAATTCCATCGTTTGAAGTATTGGTGAAAATAAGTTCTGCTTCATTTGGAGAATAACGAACATCCAGATCATTTGTCCCAGCGGTTTTTTCGGTTGCAATTTCGTATGAATTTCCCAGAATAAAACTGTATTCAAAAATTCTGGAATCTAATTGTCTGTAACTACTGTTTTCAAAACCGGTAATATCTCGTGTGTAAACCAGTTTTTGTCCTGATACTGAAAAATTTAATCCGCTTACAGCTCCCGAAACTCCACCTAAAACGGGTGTTTCTACAACTCCTGATGGATTTATCACATATATTTCTACTCCGTATCCGTTAATATCATTTACTTTAAGCGCAATTTTAGTCCCGTCTGCACTCCAATCGCATTCTGAAATAAACTTACCATTAGGTGTCTGAAAGACTTTTGCCAAACCGCTTCCATCACTTTTGATTCGATACAATTTATCAAAGTTGGGATACAGAAATTCACTTCCTGAGGCATTCCAGGAATATCCTAAATAATTAGAATTAAACCCTGCAATTGGAACAGAATTGGTCACTTTCATAATTCCTGTTCCGTCATAATTCATGGTATAAAGATCATTTTGTGAACCGCTTGTTCCGATAAAAGCAATTTTCTGCGCTTGGTTATTTCTTCTGGGACGCCAATAATTTTTATCAGAACTGGTTAACTGGTATTGTTTTCCGGCATCGTCTGCTGTAAAAATCACATTGTTCCCGTTGATTGTTTTTACAAATAAATGCCTTGTTACTGGAAACGGCAGAGTCGAAAACGAACTGATGGTACTTAAAACCGGCGTATTTATACCATCGCTTACCGCAACCTGCCAATAATATTTGGTCCCGTAAATTAAATCTGTAACACTTAGTTTTTTATCTTTTATATCGGCAAAAACTTTTACTTCGCTGTTTTTGTCATTTCGCAATGTAACGGTATAAGTCATCACATCATTATCAGGATCTGTAACCGTCCAGGTAAGATCAAACGCCACCGCTTGATTGGTACTGTTGTCTGCCGGAGTTACCAATACAGGAACTGTCGGCGGCTTGTTATTGGCTGTAGATTTGCTTAATTCAAAAACAATTTCTGATGTATTGTTCGCCGTTACGGTTACTGCTTCAAACTTTGCTACAAAACCATCTTTTTGAGCCTGAAATGAATATTCTCCGGTTTTTACACCAGAAACTGTAAATTTTCCGTCAGCATCAGTAAATACTGTACTTGTTGTCGGGCTCGATAATATCTTTACATTTTCCATTGGTTCAAAAGTATCGCTGTTAACCACTTTACCTGTAACAGTTCCGAACTCAGTATCTCCAATTTTTTCTTCGCTGCAAGAAACCAAAAACAATAAAAAAAGTATACTGGTTATTTTATATAAATACCTCATTGCTGTTTGTTTTAAATTTTAAACTCCATTACTTATAAATTCCCAAATGCTGTTTTATTTCTTCTTTACTCCAAAATAAAACGTCAGTCCTAATCCGAATTTATAATAGTAATCATCTCTGGTTCCGGTTATTTTATAGTCAACATTATCGCTAAAATTAATGTTTTGTTCTGCAAACAATTTTATTCCTAAATAATCTGCAGCCATATATTCTAAACCTGCACCAAACTGAACTTTACTATACGTATTTTCAAATTTCCTGTTCATTGCAAAACCGCCCCCTCCATAGAGATAAGGTGTAAATCGGTCTTTAGGAAGTAAAATCCATTCTAAATTTAAATCGTAAGTAATGTAGCCGACATCCAAAAGGTTTTTATTTGCCAGATTAACAACATTCGTAGAAGCACTTAAAGTGAAACTCGGTGTCAGCATAAATTTTAAAGCTCCTCTTCCAAACGGTCTCATCAGCGGGTCTTTGTAATCACCATCAATTAATGCTGCGCCTCCAGAAATTTCTATTCCAAATTTGCTTCTTCTTTTTTCAAGAGTTCTTCCGTACAATTCTGTTACTTCAGCAGTTTTTGTTTCTTCGTTATAGGCTTTGAGCAAATTATCGACCTGCCATTTTGGAGCATCGGCTTCCCAGATATTATCTTGTAAACCTTCTATGACAAGCGATTCAACTGCTTTTTCTATCGCTTCTGTCACAGCCATATGAACGGGTTCATTTGTAGTATAACCGGTTTCTACTTCTAAAAGTCTTTTAAAATTGACATATCTAAAAAGACTTTCGTCAATGGCCTGAGATAAAATGGTTTTGGATATATAAACTGATTTTAGGATTTTTCCGTTCGAAGTAGAAATCATTCGAAGATAAATCGTAACACGATCCTGACGGTACTTTACAGACGCTCCGGCTCCAAAATATCGAGCTCCAAACCCGCCCGTAATAATATTAGAATCATACGAAACAATACCGCCTTCTAATAAAACCCCAGCATACAAAAGCGGTGTTAACTGCGGTTCGTTCGGATTGGCATTCTTGACATATTCTTGTCTCGTTGCACGAATAAGATTTCGTTCCTGAAGCAGATTTCCAATATTTTCACGTTCAATCGGAATAAACCATTTAGAATCTTCTAAAGCTTTGATCAAAATAGAAGTTGCCCCTTGTGTAACAGCTGTGCTAAAACTGCTTCCGTTTTCCTGAGGTTTGTATTGTCCGGTCTGGTCTCTAAATTTATAGACACCCACCACAACCTGTTCTTTTGGTTTTGGAAGCTCTTTTAGTAATGAAGTCGCAGGCGTACCCTCTCCCAAAACAGCTTTTTGAACTCCAGTGGGTTGATTGTAATAAGCGCCGCAGCCAGTAAAAAGAAATCCAAATAAAATGAGTAAAGAGTAATGTAAGCGCATGTTATTTATTTGGGATGATTACTTGTGTTTGTTCTCCTGTATTGGTATCTAAAATATTGAGCGTTAATCCATCTGCTGACGGGTAAACGTCTACCGAATAACTTCCGAAAGTATAAAAGCCTTCTTTGATACCGTCTGTACCAAATTGCTGTTTATAAAGAGAACTTGAAATCTGACTTAATAACTGCGCATTTAAATTGGCTTTAAATCTTTCTAAGTCAGTTTGCTGCGTAGTTACAGCGGTTTTATCTTTCTGCTTATTTTGTGCCTCGGCACTGCTCAAAAGCCATTGATAATTAAAGGTATCTCCTCCAAAAGCTGGATTGACTGGTTTATAAACTAAAGCTTGTGCATTTGTAAACGAAGAGATAAAAAGTACTACTGTGAAGGTTAAAATAAATTTCATGGCGCTGATAATAAAATTAATACTGAGTGAAATATTTGCGTTCTTTTTCTTTCTCTTTCAAATAAGTAAAGGTTGCGTTTACAGATTCTTCTGCAACTGCTTCTAAAAATTCGTCGTCCGGTCTTGCTAAAAATTCATAAATAACCTCGTTATCTATGGAGATAGATATGGCTGTATTTCTGGCAAAACTATATTCTTCACCTATTGTGACTATTTTTTCTGCATTTATCCCAAGTTCATTGTATTTGTAATAATACCTATCGTAAAAATCTTTTCCCATCTTTGTTTTTGTATCATCTGTTATGATCCCTCTTAAAACAAATCCATCAACAGGAAGAACTATTACATCGTCTTTTTTTTTTCCTCACCAAGAACAATACGATCTTTTGCTATAATCTGCTTGTCTTCATCATAAAACAAAAGCAGCACAATTACTTCATCATTGGCAGATAAATTAATCTGAGATGTTGATAATTTCTGTATTTCGTTGGGCTGTAAAGTAAAAGCGCCAACCTGATCGTTGTTAGACTGATTATTACTTTTATTATTATTTTTTATGACAGACATCTTATAAGCAGCACTCCGAATTACATCGGTAAGATTTTCGGCTGTACCCGTAATTTTTACGGTACCTTCTACTTGTACAATTTCTAATTTGGCTTTGATCTTATCCTGAGGCACCTGCCCATAAATGAAAGAAGAAAAAAGTGCTAAAAAGATGGTAATATGTCTGTTTCTAAAAAGCATGCTGTTTTAGTTGTTTATTAGAATTATTGAAGCCCCATTTCCGGTCTGCGTAATTTTCATGTTTTTTGACAGCGAATTGGTTCCAATATTTTGAATATTCTGGTTATCCCCTTTTTGAATCATTTCCATATTTACATTATAATTGGTATATAATGTAAAATCAGAAATCTTGTTGTGATCACCTTGTTGTATAACACTCTGTGTAATTGTTTTGGCATTTTTATCTAAAAACAGCGCATTACTGTCGCCTTTTTGATCTACTGCCACCTTAGTATCATTCGATTTTAAAGAAGCATATACTTTATTAAAATCTCCTATTTGCTGTATCACTACACCCGATTGAATTCTAGAATTTAATTCTTCTCTTTCTTTTTTATCCAAATTAGAAACAATGCTGAAAGCTTTTTCTTTTGAATTAAAAAGTGAGGAACTATAGTTTTTAAATTCTGAGTTTTCTTCTTTTCCCTGTGCCAAAAGCAAAGGACAAAGAACAAACAGAAATACACTATTTAAAATGAAATTTTTCATCTTGATTGATTTAAATTAAAAAATGTGATAACCGTTCTACGGCTATCACATTTTTTTTTAACTCTTACATTCCTGACTGAGTAACAGTAATTGTATTTAAATTACCTTTAGAAAATGCAATACTGCTGTGTGCAGCACCAGTTTGAGTTACTGTAGCTGTATTTTTGTTTCCTATTTGTAAAGTGTTTTCGGTTAACTTAGTACCGTTTTGTACAGAAGTAGCTTGGTTTTCTTCACCATATTGGTAGTGATTAGAAGTATTTTTATCTCCAGCAGAAGTACCGCTTGGAGAAGTTTGAGTCTGCCAAGATTTGTTTTTAACACCACCTTGACTAGCGTAAGCTACATTGTTGTCTCCATTTTGAGTTTGAGTAGCTTCATTGTTGTTGTGAGGTCCAAAAGGTACATTTACTGCATTAACGTGACCTAATTGAACAGCATTAAACGGAAGTCCAGTTGGTTTTTCGTTACCGGTAGTTCCTTGGTCAACAGTTGCCGTGTTGCTTTTTCCTGTTTGAGTCTGCCACGCTTTGTCATTTCCTCCTAAAGCACTTGGGATAGAAGACTCAACGATTTGATCCTGCCAAATTGTAGCTTTGTTCAAATCTCCTGTTTGAGTTTGATACGCTTTGTTGTCATGGTTACTTTGAGAAATAAAAGCAGTATTGGTATTTCCTTTTTGTTTAACATCTGCTGCATTATTTTTAGCATTGTAAACCCCTGGCTGAATTCCTTGATAAACTTCTGATTTGTTCGAATCTCCTAACTGATCAATTTTAGAATCATTCGTTTGTCCATTTTGGTTTACAATACCAGTATCAGAATTTCCTACCTGATTTACTGAAGAAGTGTTTCCCTGAGCGATTGCCGCTACTCCTACAAACAGCATCGCTGAGATGCTTAAAATTACTTTTTTCATAATAAATATATTTAATTGGTTATTAATACAACTTATTATGCAGGTTTTGATTTTTTTTTTGGGGGGGGGCGAAAATCTGGGGGGCTTTACATCTTCATTCGAAAATAAAATCGAATCTTATTTTCTTTTCTCTTGACCAAAATTAGAAAACTTATTAATATACGATTCATGTAAAAACACCTATTTTTCAATTAGTTAACCTCTTTTCGATGAAATGTAAAACTATCTCGATGAACTACTGAATTGCCGAAAATTTAAAGTAAGAAATTACTTTATTATTGCGATTTCCTTATATTTACCCTCAAAGATTTATTAAAAACAATATTCATTATGGGTTATTTTAACATAACAACAAAAAAAGCCCATCTTTATGAGATGGGCTTTTAGGAGTACATTTGGATTATTTTACTTTGTAAACAATAATTCTCTGTATTTTGTCAATGTCCAGCTTTCGTCATCTACTAATAATTCTAATTTATCACAGTGGTTGCGGATATCCTCAAAATAAGGTTTTACAGTATTACAGTAAGTCTCTGCCATTTTTTGAGCATCGGTCAGCTGGTTGGCTTTTTTTCTTTCATTGGTCATTGCCAATACTTTAGAATTAATGCCTTCAATATGTCCAGAGATTTCTTTAATCAAAGTAATCTGCTCTTTTGCAAAGGTTTCAAATTCTTTTCCGAAGATCTCTTTTAAACCTTTTACGTTTTCAATTAAAGTATTTTGATAACGAATTGCAGTCGGAATTACATGATTTCTAGCAATATCTCCTAAGACACGTCCTTCAATCTGGATTTTCTTAGTATATTCTTCCAATTCGATTTCGTAGCGCGCTTCGGCTTCAATGTGATTAAAGATCCCCAGTTCTGCAAATAAATCCAAAGCTTGTTTAGAAACTTTAGCCTTAATCGCTTCCGGCGTTGTTTTAAAATTGCTTAATCCTCTTTTCGCCGCTTCTTTTTCCCAAGCTTCGCTGTAACCGTCGCCTTCAAAAAGAATTTTTTTAGACTGCTTAATATATTCTCTTAAAACATTAAAGATTGCGTCATCTTTTTTCATGTCTTTAGATTCGATCAGATTCTCAACCTCATTCTTAAAGTCAATTAACTGTTTTGCTACAATTGCATTTAAAGTAGTCATTGCATTCGAACAGTTCGAATTGGAACCCACGGCTCTAAACTCAAATTTATTTCCTGTAAAAGCAAATGGCGAAGTTCTGTTACGATCTGTATTGTCTAATAATACGTCTGGAATTTTACCAACTACATTTAATTTAAGATCTGTTTTTTCTTCTGGCGAAAGTTTACCTGTAGTAACACTTTCTAATTCAGACAGAACTTTGGTTAACTGCGCTCCAATAAAAACAGACATAATTGCAGGTGGTGCTTCATTTGCCCCTAACCTATGATCGTTGCTTGCTGTTGCGATAGAAGCTCTTAATAACGTTTCGTTATCATTTACCGCTTTTATCGTATTGATAAAGAAAGTAAGGAATTGTAAATTGCTCATTGGCGTTTTGCTCGGACTCAACAAATTTACTCCCGTATCGGTTGCCAATGACCAGTTGTTGTGTTTTCCTGAACCGTTTACGCCTTTAAATGGTTTTTCATGAAATAATACTTTAAAATCATGACGCTCCGCAACACGCTGCATCACATCCATCAATAAAGAGTTATGGTCGACTGCTAAATTCGTTTCTTCAAAAATAGGTGCCAGCTCAAACTGATTGGGTGCCACTTCGTTATGGCGCGTTTTTACAGGAATTCCCAGCAGCATACATTCCTGTTCCAAATCTCTCATATAAGTAAGCGCACGTGTCGGGATAGATCCAAAATAATGATCGTCTAGCTGCTGTCCTTTTGCAGATGTATGTCCTAATAATGTTCTTCCCGTCATCATTAAATCTGGGCGCGAATTTGCCAAAGCTTTGTCAATCAAAAAATATTCCTGCTCCCAGCCTAAAGTAGCCGTAACCTTTTTTACATTTTTGTCAAAATATTTACAAACTTCTGTAGCCGCTTCATCAATTGCAGATAAGGCTCTTAACAAAGGTATCTTATTATCTAAAGCTTCGCCTGTATAAGCAATAAAAACGGTTGGAATACATAAAGTAGTACCGTATATAAAAGCAGGCGATGTCGGATCCCAAGCTGTATATCCTCTTGCTTCAAATGTATTTCTGATCCCTCCGTTCGGAAAACTAGAAGCATCCGGTTCTTGCTGTACCAATTGTGCACCGCCAAATTTTTCTACAGGATCACTTCCATCATAAGAAGTTTCAAAAAAGGCATCGTGTTTTTCTGCTGTTGTTCCTGTTAAAGGCTGAAACCAGTGTGTATAATGCGTTACTCCTTTTGCCAGCGCCCATTCCTTCATACCCATAGCAATATAATCTGCTAGTTTTCGCTCTATTTTGGTTCCGTGCTGGATTGCATCTCTTACTCCTTTAAGAGCATCTGAAGTCAAATACTGCTTCATTGCTTTTTCATTAAACACATTCGAACCAAAAAGATTTGATTTTCTATCTAGTTCTTCAAAATGCACCGGCTTTCTTGTAGAAGCTTGTTGTAAAGCTTGGAAACGTAGTGTAGACATGGTATGTATATTTAAATTCGTACTAATTTTCATTAAAAAAATAAGCAACAAATATAAAAAATAAAACTCCCTGTTTTAAATATTAATTCGATAAATTTAGTCGAGGATTTTGCAACATATGGAGCTTTTTTTAAAGAATAATGAATTCAAATCTCAGAAATATAACAAAAGTGTGCGGTAATATTGATTAAATAAACATTTTTTCATAATTTCTTAACCCATAAATTCAAAAATGTGCCGTAATTATTACGAATTTATTTTTTTAAGCTGATTAAAATTGCTTTTTTAAAAATATACCCCTCTCAAAATTGCGCTTATCCAAAAAATTATACTTCACTAAACAAAATAGCCCCCTAATTTTTAGGACTAAAAAAATAAATCTATATTTGACCCAACGAAAAAAAACAAAAAAATTAATTTATATTATTATGGCTAAAATTAAGTTAGAGTACATTTGGTTAGACGGATATGAACCAACTCAAAATCTTAGAAGTAAAACTAAAGTTGAAGAGCATGAAAATTTCAAAGGAACATTAGAAGAACTTGGAAATTGGTCATTTGATGGTTCGTCAACAAAACAAGCTGAAGGTGGTTCTTCTGATTGTCTTTTAGTTCCAGTTGCAATCTATCCAGATCCAACTCGTATCAACGGATGGTTAGTAATGTCTGAAGTTATGTATGCTGACGGAACTCCGCACCCTTCTAACGGTAGAGCTACAATTGATGATGATAATGATGATTTTTGGTTTGGTTTCGAACAAGAGTATTTCATTATGGATACTAAAACACAACTTCCACTTGGTTTCCCAGTTGGAGGATACCCTGCTCCACAAGGGATGTACTACTGTTCTGTAGGTGGAAAAAACACTCACGGTAGAAAATTAGTTGAAGAGCATGCTGATTTATGTATCGCTGCTGGAATTAACTTTGAAGGTATCAACCAAGAAGTTGCCTGCGGACAATGGGAATTCCAATTATTCGCTAAAGGTGCTAAAAAAGCTGGAGACGAAATCTGGGTTGCTCGTTACTTACTAGATCGTTTGACAGAGAAATACGGTTACTATATTGAATACCACCCAAAACCTCTTGGAGATACTGACTGGAATGGTTCTGGAATGCACGCTAACTTCTCTAACACTGTATTAAGAACATGTGGAGATCAAGCAACTTACGAAAGAATCTGCGAAGCTTTCCGTCCTGTTACTGCTGAGCACATCGCAGTTTACGGAGCTTACAACGACCAGCGTTTAACTGGTAAACACGAAACTGCTTCTATTCACGATTTCTCTTATGGAGTTTCAGACAGAGGATGTTCTATCAGAATTCCTTTAATGACTGTTCAAAAAGGATGGAAAGGATGGTTAGAAGACAGAAGACCAGCTTCAAACGGAGACCCTTACAAAATTGCAGCTAGAATTATTAAAACTGTTAATTCAGCTATCTAATTCAAAGCTTACAATATATTCTAAAAGTGCCGGTATTTATTGCCGGCACTTTTTTTATGCTCTTTTTTTGTCATATGAAAGAAATTAGCAATCTGCTAAATCTTCAAAATCTGTGAGAAACAAAAAATCTCTGCAAATTCTTTTAAACTGAGCTGCTTTTTTTTCCAGATTCTCTTCGGTAAAAATGAGAAACTTTGTGCAATAAAACCGCCAGACATTGAAATTTTGAAACGAACTTTCATAATAATTAACTTTTAGTTAAATTTCATAACTTATCTTTGTAGATCATTAAAAATTAAAAATTATGATAGTCTGGTCCCTCTTTTTACTTGCTGTAGTTTTTATCCTTGCTTTAGACTTAGGAGTCTTTAACAAAACACCACATATTATTAGTACAAAAGAAGCCAGCAAATGGACTTTGGTCTGGGTTACTTTATCTTTCTTATTTTCAGGAGTAATTTATTGGCTATACGGCACCGATTACATTGATAATCCTGATGGTTTACAACCTGCTGTAGCCTCAATGAAATTTATTACAGGTTATTTAATTGAACTATCACTAAGTGTGGACAACATATTTGTAATCGCTATTATCTTTGCTTCATTTAAAATTCCGCAAAAATACCAGCACCGCGTTTTGTTCTGGGGAATCCTGGGCGCCATTGTTTTCCGCGGTTTAATGATTTTCTTCGGCGTAATGCTAATCAATAAATTTACCTGGACGACCTATGTGTTTGGAATTTTCTTGGTTTTTACCGCAATAAAAATGTTGTTTTCTGGTGAAGATGAAGATTTTCATCCAAAAGATTCTTTTGTATACAAAACATTAGGCAAAATAATCCCCATCACCTCTGAAATGGAAGGCGAAAAATTCTTTATCGCCACCAAAACCGCAAAAAAAGCTGCAACTCCCCTATTTGTAGCCTTGATCGTAATCGAAGTTATGGATGTCCTGTTTGCAGTAGACAGCGTTCCGGCAATTTTAGCCATAACAAAAGATCCCTTTTTAGTATTCAGTTCTAATATATTTGCCATTCTTGGTTTGCGTTCTATGTATTTCTTCTTGGCCAATATGCTGGCAAAATTCAGTTACTTAGAATACAGCTTAGTCGCTATTTTAGCTTTTGTAGGTTTAAAAATGCTTCTACACGATTGGATTCAAGTTCCAGAATGGGCTTCATTAGGATTTATAGCCCTGTCCCTTTTAATCGGAATTCTGGTTTCTTTAAAATTTGGAGAAGAAAAAGTATTAACAGATTCTTCTAGTGAAGAATAAGCAGCTTAACATATAGATATAAAAAAAGGAAATCTTGCGATTTCCTTTTTTTGTCTTTTTAAAATAAAAATTAGTCTACTTTTAGCAAGTTTTACTTAACTTTTAGTTCCTTTATTTTACTTTCATCAATTCCATACTTCGCAATTACAGATTTATAATCTGAAAAATCTGTTTTATTAACAGATTTTGCTGTTCCTGATAAATATCCTGGAATAATTACAATTCTAAATGTTTGATTTAATCTAAAAGCACTCAGTACACTTCCTAAATCATTTCCATCCATGTAAATACTAACATCCCTAGCAGTAAAATTAGAGTTATAACCAAAATCTAAAGTTCCATCAGGCAAATAATATAATTCTGGTGTCATTTTCCAAACTGGCGCCCCCGCATCAGTCCCATCTTGTCTATAAACCAATACCATGTCTGAAGCAAAAATAGCAGGATCCAAGGGGATTATTGGATTATAATTATTATCACTTGTAAAATTAACACCTTTAACTTGAAAAACTTCAGCAAGTGGCCCTGGTTCTCCCGGAGCTCCCGGAGGCCCTTCTGGTCCTTCACAGCTTGAAAATACGATTAATCCAACAACAGCAAATAAGGTAAGTATCTTTTTCATAATATTTGTTTTTTTTAAGGTTTCTACTATAAAGGTATTTCAAAAATCAAACCAAAAAAAGCAAATTGAATTAAAATTACATTAGAAACCATACTATTTTTTCGCAACCTGCTGGTTTTTAAGCAAAATTTTATTGAAAAATAAAACATGATAAGGCAGTGAATTCTCCCAATACTCCCAAGTATGCGCTCCTGGACGTTCTGTATAATCGTGATCTACTTTTGTATACACTAATCTTCTATGTAATTCTCTATTCGGTTCAATTAAAAAATCATCGACGCCGCAGTCTATAATTAACGGAAGCTTATTGGCTTTTAATTTATTGATCATTCCTATAACAGCATGCTGTTCGTACATTTCGGTACTGCCGCTTTTATCTCCAAAAACGGGCTGCATTAATTTTACAACCTGAGCCGCTGAATCCCTGTTTAACATCGTCCCCATATCTACAGCACCGCTCATGCTTCCTGCTGCGCAGAATAAGTCGGGATGTTTGGCAGACAGGTACAAAGCGCCGTGCCCGCCCATCGAAAGTCCCGTTATCACCCTTCCGTTTCTATTACTGATTGTTCTATACGTTTTATCTACTTTTTGTACTACTTCCTGAGTAACAAAAGTTTCAAACTGACTTTCTTTGTTTACTGGACTGTCCAAATAGAAACTGAACGTTTCACCTTCAGGCATTACAATAATCATATTGTATTGATCGGCAAGATTGTGTACTAATTTTTTGTTTGGTGTGCTTTTAAGCCAATCACTAAAATGTCCGTATGCTCCATGCAATAAATACATTACCGGAAAAGCAGTTTTACTTTTGGCATAAGAATTTGGTAAAACAACTGCTGCCTTATAAGTTTTCCCCATTGCAGTGCTGGCAACTTGCAGCGTATCTACTTTTGCCGCATAGGTCATTGTGGTCATGCATAATACAAAAGCCGACAAAAACATTTTAAATTTCTTCATTTTTTGATAGTTTTTTTTTCTGGTTAAGATTTGTAAATATAACCCTTTTCACAATAAAACATATGAAAAATCCGACTGTGTATTTTTTTTATGCCACTAATCATAGGATTGAAAATAATCATTTAATGATGTTCTCAAATCCAAACCTAAAAATCATTTTAATCTGCGAAATCTGCCGCATAACAAAAAACACGAATTACACGAATGAACACAAATTTACTTTTAATTAGCCACTCATTTAAAGGATTAAAAATCTGCGAAATCTGCAGCATAAAAAAACCACCAATTCACGAACTAGTAATTAAATTCGTGAATTCGTGGCTAAAAAAAAATTGTACAGCAAAATTTAGCTGATTATAATCTTATGTTCCAAACGGTATTGCGAAGCGCTCTTACCGGTATATTGCTTGAATGATTTGCTAAAGTGGCTGAAATTATTAAAACCGCTTTCATAACATACCTCATTAATACTGATTGGCTGTTCTGCCAAAAGCTTAGAAGCATGCACCAAACGGTATTCGTTTACAAATTCGGTAAATGTTTTGTTGGAAATCTTCTTAAAATAACGACAAAACGAAGGGGTAGTCATGCTAACCAGACTCGAAACCTCGTCTACAGAAATAGATTCCTGAAAATGATCTTTTACATAATTGAAAACCACATTGATACGATCATTATCCTGCGTCTGTAACTCCATTGAGAAACCGTCAGCATTTAAAATAGTATATTCTTCCGAAGATTCTAATTCATCCAAAATACTTAAAAGAGAAAGCAGACGCTGTAACGGAAGTTCGTTTTCCATCATTTCGATTTTCTTTCCGATCCTCGATTTAGTTTCGCCTCCAAAAGCGATACCGCCTTTAGCCTGACTCAAAATATTCTGAACCTTTTTCATTTCTGGAGCAGCAAAAAACTCAGTGCCCAAAAACTCAGGTTTAATATGAATTACAGTTTCGTTTGTATTTCCCGTTTGTTCGTTCGTAAAACCGCAGTGCGGTAAATTGGCTCCTATTAAAAGTAAACTACCATTGGTATAATAAGAAACATGGCTTCCTATTTGTCTTTTTCCAGCCCCGCCATTTATATAAACCAACTCAATCTCTGGATGATAATGCCATAAATGAGCTTTGCTATTGGTCTTTTCGGCGTGTTTAGTGTAGGTAAAAGAACTTCCGTATGAGTTAGTTATCACTTCAAGAGCTGGGGCAATCGTCTTCATGATAATTTCTTTAAATAATAATAGCAAAATTAACAAAAATACCTAAAATAATTCAAATTTTAACCTATATCGGTTTCGCAACTGAGAATTTTTCACTAAAAACCAAAAAATAACAATTTACAATTCACACCAAAACAGCGCTTTTTTTTCAGTCTCTTATTTTTAATCAACTATTTTTTTTGATAATACATTTTACACCTACTTTTTATACAGATATGGCAAATTTGTAAGAAAGCTGGTAGATTTTAACAAACAAGACTTTATAATAAAACTTTGAAGAATAACAATCAAATTAACAAAAACATAAAATAAAAGTCAAATTTTAACCTATAACGGTTTCGTAAATGAGAATATAGCACATAAATTGGAAAATACAGTTGTTAAAAAAACACAGTTGCTGCAGTAATTTTACATCAGAGAAATGAACTAAAAATTTAAACATATAATGATTATGAAAAAGGCTTTAAAATTAAGTTTAGTATGTGCAGTACTTTTTACAGGAATGAGTACTTATGCAATCGACGGTAACGAATCTCTTCACTTTCATGTATTGAAAGGAAAAGGAAAAACAATCACTTTCGGTATCAACCAATTACAAAAAGCTTCTATTAGTATATATGACACAAACGGAAACGTTCTTTACACAGAAAACGCTTCTGGAAAAGAAGGAATCTTAAGAACTTTTAGTTTAGAAGAATTTCCACAAGGAACTTACTTCTTAGAAGTTGCTGACAATTACAAAAAAGTAAAATACGAAATCACAGTTACAGAAAACAATTCTGTATTGTCTTCTAAAGGAACTACTACAGTTTACTAAGAAGAGATTTTCAATATAAGTGTTTCTTCACGACACTTAAAAAGTTTTATACTTTAATACAGTATAAAAAGTGAGGTTAGATAGTTAGTAAGTTAAAAACTTTCAAAAGTTTTAAAAACAGCTCTTTGTGGTTACTGAGCTGTTTTTTTTTGCCCTATTGCGAAGGAATCTGTTTCGCAGAAATGCACAAAGATTTTAAACAAAAAACTTTGTGCATCTCTGCGTTTTTTTATTTACAATCGCTAAAAGATAAAAGAAGCCTAATTTTACCAAAACGTTAAATTAAAATTACCGTTTTTGCAAAAAAGTTGAAAATAATTCAAATTTTAACCTATAACGGTTTCGTAAATGAGAATATAGCACATAAATTGGCAAATACAGTTGTGTATTAAAACATACAACAGAAGTAATTTAGCATCAGAGAATTAGAACTATTAATCTAAAAACTAAATATTATGAAAAAGATTATCAGAATGAGTTTAGTAGCAGCGTTGCTTGTTTCAGGAATCAGCACTTACGCAATTGATGGAACTGGAGAGTTTAATCTTCATGTAATTAAAAACAACGGGAAATTGGTTTCTTTTGCACTTAACAAAACGCAGAAAGCTAATTTGACTATATACGATAAAGACGGTTCTGTAATCTATTCTGAATATGCTTCTGGCGCAGAAGGAATTTTAAGAACTTTTAGCTTTGAAGAATTCCCAGAAGGAACTTATTTCTTAGAAGTTGAAGACAATATGAAAAAAGCAAAATACGAAATCAATATAACAAAAGATGCTGTTTTATCTCGAAATGCAGTTTCGTCTGTTTACAAATCAGATTTTAAAAATACAAGCGTGGCAGCACGCTAAAAAAGTTTATACTCTCATAAAGTATAAAAGTGAGGTTAGATAGTTAGTAAGTTAAAAACTTTCAAAAGTTTTAAAAACAGCTCTTTGTGGTTACTGAGCTGTTTTTTTTTGCCCTATTGCGAAGGAATTTATTTCGCAGAGAGAGACAGCTTTTTTCGCAGAGATGCACAAAGATTTTAAACAAAAAACTTTGTGCATCTCTGCGTTTTTTTATTTGCAACTCTCCGCAACATAAAACAAGCGTAATTTTACTAAAACGTTAAATTAAAATTACCGTTTTAACCAAAACGATGAAAATAATTCAAATTTTAACCTATAACGGTTTCGTAAATGAGAATACAGCATATAAATAAGAAAATACAGATGTGTTGTTCATTATATAGTATAAGTAATTTAGCATCAGAGAATTAGAACTATTAATTTAAAAACTAAGTATCATGAAAAAGATTGCAAAATTAAGTTTAGCTGCGGCGTTGCTTTTCACAGGAATCAGCACATACGCAATTGATGGAACTGGAGAATTTAATCTTCATGTATTAAAAGCTAATGGCAAACTAATCACTTTCGCGCTTAATAAAACGCAGAAAGCGAACTTAGCTATTTACGACAAAGACGGCACTCTTATTTATTCTGAAAATGCTTCAGGAAAAGAGGGAATTTTAAGATCTTTCAGCTTAGAAGAATTTCCAGAAGGAACTTACTATTTAGAAGTAGAAGACAATGTTAAAAAAGCAAAATATGAAATTACGATAAACAACGAAATTTCTGTTTTATCACGAACTGCAGTTTCATCTGTTTACAAATCTGGTTTTGCTAAAAGTACAAACGTAGCTGCACGCTAAAAATAAATTGACTCGATTTGAAGAAGATTTATTTATTTTTTTTGACTTAAAAAACGGCTCTCAGATGGTTCTAGAGCTGTTTTTTTTTGTTCTTAATCGATTCTTTGAAAGTAAATTTTAACATTTTGAAAAAATATTCTTATAAATTAAAGATTGAGAATGATAAGTGTTAAAAAAAACATTCTAAAAAATAAATCCGCATCCCTTGTATTTACGTAGATAGCGTAAACAAAGTACAGAATTAGTTTTAATTCAGCAGTTTAACGATTAAAAAACGTCTTTTTATTGCTAAAAATTAAATTTGTATTTGTAGTTTTGAACGTTCCACATTTAGTAATAAACATTAAAAAAAACATGACAAATTTTACCAAAGCCGGGTTAGTTGCTGCCTTTTTTTTAGCAACATTATTTTCTTACGCCATTGATGGAAATGGGGATTACATTTTAAACATTAAAACTGGAAACGGAAAAGTTGTGAGCTTTACCTTAGACACAGTTGAAAATGCTTCGTTTTCTATCTTTGACGAAAACCACAATTTACTTTATGCGGGAGAATCTGCAGCAAACAAATTAGAAATTTCTAAAACAATAAGTTTAGAAGGTTTTCCAGCCGGAACTTATGTTCTAGAAGTGAAAGCAAACGACAAAGTTGCTACACACGAAATTAAAGTTGCTGCCAAAAAGGCAAAAACTATTAAAATGGACGAATCTGTGAACCAAAGTCCTGGATTCCGTCGTTAATTAATCGTATTTACCGCCTTTTTTGCCCAAAAAAGATAAAGACAGCTGTATGGCTGTCTTTTTTTGTTATAAATAGAAGTTTTGTTCATCAGAAATTTAAAGCTGCAATCTTCACGTTCTTAAGGAACGCTTGATTTAGGAATTATTTCTATATTAGATAATTAAAGACAAACAAAACGAAATATTCAATTATAATTTATGAGCAGATTTCTACCTTTCTTTTTCCTCCTCTTATTTTGTGCTTTTGCGTGTAATCAAATCACTGAAAGCAAGTATAACGGAAAATGGATTTTACAAGAACAATATTATCATGAAGATATTATTTTAAAAGATGGAAATTACACTAAAAAATATAGCGACGATGATCTTAGAGGGATCTCAAGCGGAAAGTTCCACCTTAATAGAAATGAAAACAGAACAGGAATGACATTATCATTAATTCCTGATAAGATAATTAGTGGAAAAGATACTATTTTTCAGGAATGCGAAAACTTAGACGTTATTGAAATTAATGACAGTAGTTTAGTAATTCTAAAACCAAATCAATGGAATCGGGATAAAATGGATAAATTGATTAGAGTAAATGAAATTTTGATTTATAAAAAAGCAACCCAATAAACTTTAGTGAAGCAGGAAACTTTGCACAGCGATTTAATCATTAAAAAGAAAGCTTTTAGAGCGAATTAATCTTATACAAAAAAAGACAGCTTTTGACTGTCTTTTTTTATTGTATTTAAATCTTAATCTTCTTGAATTCTATAATCGGTAAACTTGTAGCTGCTGTCTTTTTTTCCCATTAATTCTACCGATTTAAAATCTACAGTCTCATCTGTGGCCTGATAGTTATAAACATCAATAACGCCGTCGTAATTGTGCAGCTCATAATATTTACCATTTTCTACCCACCATTTTCCATTTTCGGTTTCCTGCGTTACTTTGCCTTTTTTATCAATCATAATAAACAACAAAGTGCTTCTGCCGTCTTCAAATCGGCAGGAAACCCAGTATTTACTTATTCCCTCTTGCTGTTGTCCAACCTCAGAGCCACGCCAGCATCCGACCAATTTAGAATCGTAGGTTTTGATTCCCGATTCCTTTTTTTCTAATACCGTTTTATCTACTGAATCAACCTTTGTTTTTTCGTCAGTTTTTTTCTGACTGAATCCCAAAATGATCATAAATAGTAATCCGAAAATAAAAATGCTTTTTCTCATTCGTTTGTTTTTTGGTTAAAATTATATTTTTTGGTTTTGGTTAAAATTAGCAATTTTTCTGATCAAAAAACAAAAAAGCATCCACGGCCGCGGATGCTTTTTTTATTCCTTAAGAATAGTTTTTATTTTTGATTTAATAGCTTTTCTAAATATTCGATTTTATCTTGTTCCGCTTTTAGCAAACGCTCGTATAATTTTTTATTTTCTTCGAAGGATTCAACCAATTTATCTAATGGATTGAAAGTGCAATTGTTATTATTACCAAAATGACTATTGTTTACAGCTTCATGAAAACTATTAAAATAATTAATAGCTGCTTCCTCCGAAAAATTCTTAATTGCTTCAACTGTCACACCTAATGCTTTTGCTATTTCGGTAAGTCTTTCTTCATCGACAGTTTCGCTGTTTTCGATAGCCGAAATAGTTTGCTGGCTTATTCCCATCGCATACGCCAAAGCTTCTTGTTTCATATCACGAAGTTCGCGGATACGGCTTATTTTTCGTCCTATATGATTTGGTTTTGTAAGTGTGCTCATAATTCAAAGATACTAATTAAGTGTAAAAAATTTTCAATGGTAAAAAACTTATTTAATAGGTTTAATACCATTTAATCTGGTTTCGTAAAATTCGATCTATTACTTCCTTCGCCGAATCAAAACAAAAGTACAATTTTTCTTATAATTAATTTATAAAAATCAAATTGTAAAGCAATTAATTATAAGCCAATTAAAAACAAAAATTATGGAAGTAAATGAAACTAAAAGCTTAGAGCGTCTGAAACAATTAACTGCCTTGTATTTTAAAACCCTAAAACCTGCCAAAGATAATTCTAAAGAATACACCGCGCAGATCAAAGTGGTAAATTATCTTGAATTGGGATGTATTATAACAGATTTATTAAAACTCTGTATTTTGGCTCTAGATCACGATCCGCCAAATTCTGAAAACAAAAGTTCGGCTATTAATGTGTCGCTTATTTTAGAAACGGTTCTTTCTATTTTTCCTTCGGATGAAATGGAGTTTTTGGGGTTTGTTAAAGAAATTAATACTGAAAATTAAAATTTTGTTGTTTTGCTGGTGCGAGCGTTTAAATGTTCCATCGGAACAATTCGTTGGTAGAACCAAATAATCAACACAATATTTTTACGTTCCGTAGGAACGTGTGATTGTTGTCATTTTAATACGTTTAATTCAATCGTTCTAAATTTCACCTATTTATATGAACTCAAACGTCCCTACAGGACGATGTTCGACGGATAATTTCTACGTTCTACCGACGAAATGTTCTGATGGAACAATTTATTCGTATTCTATAGAAGACTTCGCAGAGCTGGAGATTTTTGGGGAATAATTTTTCAAAAGAAATTAATCTACATTTAAAATTAACGACAATCTTGTCATTTCGACGTAAGGAGAAATCCCCGCAAGTAACTCTACAAAGATTGGCGACATTCTGTATGGAACTTCTTTTGGAGATTTCTCTCCCAAAGCCTCGGGATCGAAATGACAAACTATATGAAATTTTGTTGTTTTGCAGGGGAGCGTTTAAAATGCTCCATCGGAACAATTCGTTGGTAGAACCAAATAATCAACACAATGTTTTTACGTTCCGTAGGAACTTGTGATTGTTGTCATTTTAATACGTTTAATTCAATCGTTAAAATAATTTCACCTATTTATATGAACTCAAACGTTCCTACAGGACGATGTTGGACTGGTGATATCTACGTTCTACCGACGAAATGTTCCGATGGAACAATTTATATTCTATAGAATATGTCTCTTTTTACAGAAACTAAATGTTCTGATGCAACAGAATATTTTTTGAAATATTTCTAACTAACAAAATCTTTTGCAGATGTTCCATCGGAACAATTCGTTGGTAGAACCAAATAATCAACACAACGTTTTTACGTTCCGTAGGAACGTGTGATTGTTGTCATTTTAATACGTTTAATTCAATCATTCTAAAATGTTTTCACCTATTTATATGAACTCAAACGTCCCTACAGGACGATGTTGAATGGATAATCTCTACATTCTACCAACGAAATGTTCCGATGGAACAATTTATTCGTATTCTATAGAAGACTTCGCAGAGCTGGAGATTTTGGGGAATAATTTTTTAAATGGAAAAAATGATTTCAAATTTATTTCAAAAAAAAAGCCTCTCATTTCTGAGAGGTTTTTCATATAATTAAAAAAAAAAATCTACATATTCCTTCTATACTGCCCACCAACTTCAAACAATGCCGAAGTAATCTGACCTAAAGAGCAAACCTTTGTCGCTTCCATTAAATGATCGAATAAATTTTCGTTTTTAATAGCGGCTTGTTGTAAAGTATTTAAATGCTCGTTTACTTTTGCTTCGTGGAATTGATGCAAATTATCCAGCATGGTAATCTGATATTGTTTTTCTTCTTCTGTAGCACGAATAACCTCAGCTGGAATTACCGTTGGCGATCCTTTTGAACTCAAGAAAGTATTTACACCCACGATTGGGAAATCGCCGTTATGTTTTAGGGTTTCGTAATACAAACTTTCTTCTTGAATTTTAGAACGCTGGTACATCGTTTCCATTGCGCCCAGAACACCGCCGCGTTCTGTGATTCTGTCGAATTCTTGTAGAACAGCTGCTTCAACTAAATCGGTTAATTCCTCGATGATGAAAGAACCTTGAATTGGGTTTTCGTTTTTCGCTAAACCTAATTCTTTATTGATAATCAGCTGAATCGCCATTGCTCTACGAACTGATTCTTCTGTAGGTGTTGTAATCGCCTCATCGTAAGCGTTGGTGTGCAACGAATTACAGTTGTCGTAAATCGCATACAATGCTTGTAAAGTCGTTCTAATATCGTTAAAATCAATTTCCTGCGCGTGTAACGAACGACCAGATGTCTGAATATGGTATTTCAGCATTTGTGCTCTTTCGTTGGCGCCGTATTTGTTTTTCATGGCTTTTGCCCAAATCTTACGCGCCACACGACCAATTACTGAATATTCTGGATCTACTCCGTTGGAGAAGAAGAACGATAAGTTTGGTCCAAAATCGTTGATGTTCATACCTCGGCTCAAATAATATTCCACGTAAGTGAAACCATTCGAAAGCGTAAAGGCCAATTGCGTAATTGGGTTTGCTCCTGCCTCGGCAATATGATATCCTGAAATCGAAACCGAATAGAAATTACGAACGTTTTTGGTAATAAAATATTCCTGAACGTCGCCCATTAAACGCAGTGCAAATTCGGTTGAGAAAATACACGTATTTTGCGCCTGATCTTCTTTTAAAATATCTGCCTGAACAGTTCCGCGCACTTGTGAAAGTGTTTTTACCTTAATTTCGTTATATACTTCCAAAGGTAAAACCTGATCTCCCGTAACGCCCAAAAGCATTAATCCTAAACCGTTGTTTCCTGCAGGCAAATCGCCTTGGTATTTTGGTCTTTCGATTCCTTTGTCCTTATATATTTTATTGATTTTGGCTTCAACTTCTTTTTCTAAATCATTGGCTTTGATGTAAATCTCACATTGCTGATCGATCGCCGCATTCATAAAAAAACCTAAAAGCATCGGTGCTGGTCCGTTTATGGTCATACTTACCGAAGTTAATGCATGAACCAGATCAAAACCTGAATAAAGCTTTTTAGCATCGTCCAGACAGCAGATTGAAACTCCGGCATTTCCGATTTTCCCATAAATATCGGGACGCAAATCTGGATCGTTTCCGTACAGCGTTACACTATCAAAGGCTGTCGAAAGGCGTTTTGCAGGCATTCCCGCACTCACATAATGAAAACGCTTGTTGGTTCTTTCTGGTCCGCCCTCGCCGGCAAACATTCTTGATGGATCTTCGCCTTCTCTTTTAAACGGATACAATCCTGAAGCAAACGGAAATTCGCCAGGAACATTTTCTTGTAAATTCCAACGCAGAATATCGCCCCAAGCTTCATATTTAGGCAAAGCAATTTTCGGAATCTGTAAATGCGATAAACTTTCGGAATGTGTTGCAATCTTGATTTCTTTATCACGAACTTTAAACGAGTAAACTGGATTTTTATATTTATTGACTTTTTCCTCCCAATTCAGGATAATTTCCCAATTGTATGGATCTAAGTCCATTTTTACTTTATCAAATTGATTTAATAAAAGGTTCAAAAAGATTCTATTTTCGTCGTGTTCTACAATTCCGCTTGGTAAAACTGTCGAATCATCTATTCCTGCTTTTGCAATCTGAGGCACTTTTCCAGAAACCGATTCTATGGTTTTGTAGATTCCGAATAATTTCTGAGCTACTTTTTGCTGTAAAACAGCCGTTTCATCATAATTTCTATTATTCTCTGCAATCTCAGATAAGTAACGCGTTCTTCCCGGCGGAATCACAAAGATTTTCTCGCTCATTTCTTTCGTAATCTCAAAAGTCGATTTCAAATCAGAATCGGTTTTTTCGACTACTTTATCCATGATCGCTTTGTAAAGCGTATTCATTCCAGGATCGTTAAACTGCGAAGCAATCGTTCCGAAAACCGGCATTTCATCAGGATTTTTATCCCAAAGATTATGGTTTCTTTGATATTGTTTTTTTACATCGCGCAAGGCATCAAGCGCGCCACGTTTATCAAATTTGTTTAGAGCTACTAAATCGGCAAAATCAAGCATGTCGATTTTTTCCAATTGTGTTGCCGCTCCAAATTCTGGTGTCATTACATATAAGGATACATCAGAATGATCCATAATTTCGGTATCAGACTGTCCAATTCCAGAAGTTTCCAGAATAATCAAATCGTATTTTGCGGCTTTTAAAACCTGAATCGCTTCGGCGACATATTTAGAAAGAGCCAAATTGGATTGACGTGTCGCCAGCGAACGCATATAAACACGAGGATTATTAATCGCATTCATACGGATTCTATCTCCTAAAAGTGCACCTCCCGTTTTTCTTTTGGATGGATCGACAGAAATTAACCCGATAGTTTTTTCTGGAAAATCAATTAAGAAACGACGAACCAATTCATCAACCAAAGAAGATTTTCCTGCACCTCCTGTTCCAGTAATTCCTAAAACCGGAATCTTGGAATTGGTGTTGCTTTCGTGTATCTTATCAAAAACCGGTTTGGCAATTTCTGGAAAATTCTCTGCAGCCGAAATTAATCGGGCAATTGCAGTGGGCGTTTTATCTTCGATATGATCGATTTCTCCGTTTAGTTGATCACCAATAGGAAAATCCGATTGCTGCACCAAATCATTAATCATTCCCTGCAAACCTAAAGATCGTCCGTCGTCTGGAGAATATATTCTGGTAATCCCATATTCATGCAGTTCTGAAATCTCGCTTGGCAGGATTACACCGCCGCCGCCGCCAAAAATTTTAATATGCCCCGCTCCTTTTTCGCGCAGCAGATCATACATATATTTAAAGTATTCGTTGTGTCCGCCTTGATAAGAAGTCATCGCAATGGCGTTAGCATCTTCTTGAATCGCCGTATTTACCACTTCTTCTACACTTCTATCGTGGCCAAGGTGTATTACTTCAACTCCAGTTGACTGAATGATACGGCGCATGATATTAATGGCAGCATCATGTCCGTCAAATAAAGACGCAGCAGTAACAATTCTTACTTTATTTTTAGGAATATATGTTTTTTGTTGTTCCATTTTATGAATATGATAATTTTCAGGGGCAATTTACAAAATATTTTAAAGTTTGATTATCCCGCTGGCTTTATGTTAACAAAAAAAATTTCATTTTTTTGATTTTTTAGGGTAACAATTCACCTAAGTATCTGATATAGTTAAAGAAAGCTTAAAGACATGGCAATTTCGCAACATTTAAATAAAATATAAAAACATGTCTGAGAGGCTTCTAATGTAATTTAGCAGTGTAGAAAAGCCCCAAATTTTTACCCCAGACTTTAATGAAAAAGTAAACAACGTAGAGGAAAAGTAAAAACGTAAAAATTAAAAAAAATGAGAACATTTAATCTATTCACCGTAATTTTAAGTTTGAGTTTTTTTATATCATCTTTTAATAGAATTGACGCTAGTAATTCTTTATATAAAAAAACTTCAGCTGCAACAAAAGCTAACAATAACACCGATTTAGATTTAGAGAAAACTTCTAATGATTTCTTTAAAAGATATTCTGATTTAAAAAAATACAAATCTGACGTGATGTCATTGTACAAAAACAGATCTCTTGGCTCTATTTGGTTTGATGAAGAACAAGTTAACGAATTTGGCTCTGTATTGTATGAAAAAGCTAAAAAAACAAACGATCTAGTTATTCCTTACCAAAAAGAAATCGATCAGCTGTTTGATTCTTCGTCAGAAACTACGCTTTCTAAAACAGATGCTGATATGCTTTTAAGCTCTTTATATATCCTATACGCCAAAAAAAGCACTACAGAAACTAAGAAAAAAGTATCTTATGATACGATGCTGAAAGATTTTTTAAACTACAGCACTCTTGAAGAAGCAGCCGAAAAAGTAAGTACAACTAATGAAAAAGTAAGCTTTGAGCAATATTATAAACTTGAAGATGCTTTAAAACAATATAAAAAACTTGACAGATCGAATAAATGGAAACCAATTGTTCCAGAAGAAACTCCATACAAAGATTTACGTCCAGATGCTGAATCTAGTACAATTGCACAAGTTAGAACTCGTTTGTATCTACTAGGAGATTTAAAAAATGATTCTAAAAGCAAGGTATACGACCGTGAATTAATGGATGCTGTAATGAAATATAAAGTTCGTAATGGTTTTAAACCTAACTATATTTTATCAGAAGACCATATTAAAGAGATGAATATTCCGGTATCGGATAAAATTGCAACTTTGAAGTTAAACATGGAAAGATGCCGTGAAATTGCAGCACAAATGGCGAATAGTGATGAGTATGTGCTGGTTAATGTGCCATCATACGAAATGATTTATGTTAAAAACGGAAAAGTTCAGTTGAAATCTCCAGTTTTTGTGGGTGCGCCTTTAACTAAAACAACCATTTTTAATGGTGAAATTGATCGAATCGTATTCAGCCCATATTGGACAGTTCCACAAAGTATTGTACAAAATGAATTAAGATCTAAAATCGCAGCAGATCCAAATTATCTTGCGGAGAAAAATATGGAAATGATTAATGGCCAGGTAAGACAAAAACCAGGTCCAGATAACTCTCTAGGATTGGTGAAATTTATGTTTCCAAATTCTGATGACATTTACATGCACGATACACCATCAAAAACATTATTCGATTTTGAAAAAAGAACTTTCAGCCACGGATGTATCAATCTTAAAATGGCAAAAGAATTAGCTTATGCAATGCTTAAAGATTATCCAGAATGGACTCCTGCAAAAATTGATAAAGCGATGGCCGGAAAAACAGAAAATAGTTTTAAACTAACTAAAAAGGTCCCAATTTATATTACTTACTTTACTTCATTAGTAAATGAAAATGGTGAAATTGGTTTCTTTCAAGATGTGTATGAAAGAGATGCCTCATCAACTGCAGAGGATGCTGTGGTATCACAATAAAAAAATATATTTCTAATAAATTTTACTTGTCTTAGGGGCAATTTTTAAAATTGGTTTCTAATTTTGAAAGAATAAAAACTTTCAAACTTAAATCCCAAATCTTAAATTGCCCCTTTTTTATATAGATGCAGCAGCATAGAAAGCGTGAATCAATTGGTAAGTTCATTTCCAAAAAAAGCCTATTTTATTAATATTAAATCTTTTACAAGCAAAAGAAAATTCCAAAAACTAAGACCTTTGTATCCTAATTTGTACCACTAAATATTACTATTAAAAGTTAATGTCATGAAAGCAAATAATACTGAGGGACTAACTATGTTTGAGATAAATGTATTAGTACAACAAGGAGCACGATTTGTAAAATTTCCTTATTTACGAGGTTTAGTAAAAAAAATTACGACGACTAACATTTACTTTGTGCGTCCAGAAGAAAAATCATTTAAATATGCTTTAAAACATTTTTTTATGAATTTAAATTTTAGCTTACGCGTTTTTCCGTACGGACCAATATATGCTATTGAATCGCTTTATTTTTTAATAAAAGGAGGCAAAGATTATACTTTTGCAATGCTGGAAGATTTAAATAAAAAAAACAATACTTACAATAATGCTCTATATGATTTATATGATTTAAACAGCCTGAGAGAATTCTAAAAATTATAAATATACCTATTCATATCAAGGAAAATACTGCGTATACAATAAGTTCCTGCCCTTTTGTTAATTCTAAAACAAAATCTTTAGGGAGCTTAATAAAAATTGTGGCGTTGTTTTTGAATAAATAGTATTTTTGAAACTTAAACAAACCCCAATAAATGAAAAAGATTCTTATTCTTGCAATAGCATTTTCGCTTAACTCTTGTGCTCAGGTTCCACAGATTTTAAATCAACTGCCTCAAATTGCTTCTCAAATTCCGGGAACTACTGGCACCGTAGATATTGCTTCTGGCCTAAAAGAAGCTCTTAATAAAGGTATTACGCAGCAAGTAAGTAAATTAACTGCTGTAGACGGATTTTATAAAAATGAAGCCGTAAAAATTTTAATGCCAGAAGAATTACAAAAAGTAGACGCTACTTTAAGAAAAGTAGGTTTGAGTTCTCTAGCAGATGAAGGTATCAAAATGTTGAACCGCGCTGCCGAAGATGCTGTTAAAGAAGCTACACCAATATTTGTTTCTGCAGTTAAAAATATGTCTTTTACAGATGCTAAAAATATTTTACTTGGAAATGATTCTGCTGCAACTTCTTATTTACAAGGAAGCACTACTACATCTTTGTACGGAAAATTTAATCCCGTAATTAAAAGTTCTTTTGAAAAAGTGGGTGCTGATGTTGTATGGAAAAATATAATTACAAAATACAACACTATTCCATTGGTAAAAAAGATAAATCCAGATTTGACCGATTATACAACTAATCAAGCCTTGTCTGGTGTTTTTAAAATGATCGCAGTTGAAGAAAAAGAAATACGTAATAACATTTCTGCAAGAACATCGCCTTTATTAAAAAGCGTTTTTGCTCTGCAGGACGGAAAATAATTTTTTCTTGAGTCACAAAGGCCCAAAGATACAAAGGTTCAGTACAAAAACCTTTGTATCTTTGGGCCTTTTGAACCTTTGCAGTTAACCAACCAAAAACCAACCAAAATGCAAAAAATAACCATTTTAATTCATTGCCCAGATCAAAAAAATATTATTGCTTCTGTTACAACTTTTATTGCTAAGGTCGAAGGAAATATTACCTACATAGATCAGCATGTTGATGTAGAACAAAATGTATTTTTTATGCGTCTAGAATGCGAGTTTACCAATTCGCTAAAAAGTATAGAAAGCATTAAAGAGGAATTTAACAGCACTCTTGCAATTCAATTCAATATGTCTTGGGATTTATACAGCCAAGAACAAAAACCCAAAATGGCTTTGTTTGTTTCTAAATATGATCATTGTTTATTTGACATTTTAGGACGCTACAGTGCTGGTGAATTAAATGTTGAGATTCCGGTTATTATCAGCAATCATAATGATTTGAGATCGATTGCCGAACGTTTTGATATTCCGTTTCACTTTGTTCCTTTTACAAAAGACAATAAAGAAGAAGGCGAAGCCAAACAAATCGAGCTTTTAAAAAGATACGATATCAATTTTATTGTTCTAGCGCGCTATATGCAGATTATTACGCCAAAACTGATTTCGCTTTACGAAAACAAAATCATCAATATTCATCATTCGTTTTTACCTGCTTTTCCTGGTGCAAAACCGTATCACTCGGCATTTAAACGCGGTGTGAAAATTATTGGTGCGACCAGCCATTATGTTACAGAAGAGCTTGACGAAGGTCCGATTATTGAACAGGACATCGCAAGGGTTTCGCACATTCACTCTATTGAAGATTTTATAATGAAAGGACGCGACTTAGAGCGTATCGTTTTAGCAAGGGCAATTAAATTACATGCTGAGCGTAAAACAATGGTTTACAGTAATAAGACGGTGGTTTTTTCTTAGAGTTTTTGAGGTTCTATATTCTAAGGTTCTGAGGAACCGAGATACTAAGGTTCTAAGTTTTTTTGCAGCGATGGCACTAGGGCTTGAAGATTTTTTTTCTTTAAGGTTTTGAGGAACTGAGATTCTAAGTTTTTATTGGATTGGGCGAAGTCCAAGCAAATGAAGCTTTTTTTAGTATGAAATAGAAAACCCGACAGGTTTACAACTTGTCGGGTTTATTTATAATCGCAGGTTAAAACCTTTGAATGTTTCTTACTTTGAGACTTTGCCTCTTTAACGAGCTACAATCGCCAATCTGGGATCGTCAAAACTGTTTACTTCCTCCATTGTCATTCCTAGTGCGTTTGCTACACCTTCTCCATACGCTGGATCTGCTTTGTAGCAGTTTCTAATATGACGGACTTGAATAAATTTCTGAGCTCCTCCAACTTGTCCAGCGGTATTTTTAAATAATAGCTGCTTCTTTTCGTCTGTTAATAAACGGAATAAAAGTCCAGGTTGTGTAAAATAATCGCTGTCGTCTTCTCTAAAGTTGTATGCATAAGCATCTCCGTAGATTGCCAATGGCGGTTCTTTTAATTCTGGTGTATCCTGCCATTCTCCAAAACTATTTGGTTCGTAATGTTTACGGCCTCCATTATTTCCGTCAACACGCATTCCTCCATCTCTATGGAACGTATTATAAGGGCATCTAGAAGCGTTAACCGGAATTTGATAATTGTTCACTCCTAAACGGTAACGATGTGCATCTCCATAAGAAAACAAACGTCCTTGAAGCATTTTGTCTGGAGAAAAACCAATTCCCGGCGGCACGTGCGCTGGATTAAAAGCAGCTTGTTCTACTTCTGCAAAATAATTTTCTGGATTTTTGTTTAATTCAAATTCTCCCACCGGAATAAGCGGAAAATCTCCTTTTAACCAAACTTTTGTCAAATCAAAAGGATGGAAACGATACGTTTTTGCCTGCTCTTCTGACATGATCTGAACAAACATTTTCCATTTTGGGAAATTTCCTTCTTCAATCGCATTGAATAAATCTCTTTGATGACTTTCTCTATCGCCTCCAACCAATAAAGCAGCCTCCTCGTCAGAAAGATTTTCAATTCCTTGTTGTGAGACTAAGTGAAATTTAACCCAATGTCTTTCGTTTTGTGCATTAATGAAACTGAAAGTATGACTTCCAAAACCATGCATCTGACGATACGTTTTCGGAATTCCTCTGTCGCTCATTACAATTGTTACCTGATGCAGAGCCTCTGGCAGTAAAGTCCAAAAATCCCAATTGTTATCAGCACTTCTTAAATTGGTTTTTGGATCACGTTTTACTGCGTGATTTAAATCTGGAAATTTCATCGGATCACGGAAAAAGAAGACAGGCGTATTATTTCCTACCAAGTCCCAATTTCCTTCGTTCGTGTAAAATTTCATGGCAAAACCACGAATGTCTCTTTCAGCGTCAGCAGCACCTCTTTCTCCTGCAACGGTCGAAAAACGAACAAACATTTCTGTTTTCTTACCAATTTCCGAAAATAAATCGGCTTTTGTGTATTTAGTTATGTCATGGGTTACGGTAAAAGTTCCGTATGCACCAGACCCTTTGGCGTGCATTCTTCTTTCGGGAATTACTTCGCGATCAAAATGTGCCATTTTTTCTAAAAACCAAAAATCTTGTAATAAAACAGGTCCGCGAGGGCCGGCTGTCTGAATGTTTTGATTATCAGGAACTGGAGTTCCTGTTGCAGTTGTTAATTTTTTGTTTGAATCCATTTTGCTGATTTTTAATGTTTTATCAAATATACAAACTTATCTTTATGATATTCATAAACAAAATTGATTATAATTATATTTTGATAACCAAAAATTATTTAACGCTGTAGAATGCTCAAAAGAGGGATCTCAAAAATCTTAACTTATGTCCAACAAAGTAATAACAAAACCTTAACAGCAAAACTTCGATATATGTCTGACCTTTGTAATGTAATAAACTGGTTATTTATTATTTTGGTTTTGGTTAGTTAAATGATGCCGGCGTCTTCGAGATGCCGGCATTCTTTTTTTATATCAGTTTTGTTTCACGTTTCAGGTTTTTCTTTGTTTCAGGTTCAGGTTTCAGGTTTCAGGTTTTAGGTTTTAGGTTTCAGGTGCTTCTTGGAACTTAATTTTGATCGCAAAGCTGCTAAGTTTTTTTTTGCCCTAATTGCACTTATTCAATTCTTGCAATTCGCAGTAAAAAAAAGACCGTACAAGCTGGCAAAGCTTAACATTAACTTATATCCAACAAAGTAATAACAAGACCTTAACACCATCAGATTGATATATGTCGGATCTTTGTACTGTAATAAACTGGTTATTTATTATTTTGGTTTTGGTTAGTTAAATAAGTGCCGGCGTCTTAGAGATGCCGGCATTCTTTTTTTATATCAGTTTTGTTTCAAGTTTTCTTTTGTTTCAAGTTTCAAGTTTCAGGTTTCAAGTTTTCTTTTTTTCGGGTTTTATGTTCCTTTCTTTTGCACTTAATCTTATCGCAAAGAAGTAAAGTTTTTTATGTACGAAGCTTTATATAAAACACAAAGTTCGCAAAGCTTGTATTACAAACTTTGCGAACTTTCCGTAAACCTTTGCGCTCTTTGCGGTTAAACATACGCGCTCCTACAACTTGAAACCTGAAACAAAAAAATTAATTTTTTAAACGTTCGTGCAGTAATTTAAAATATGTAAAAGCCTTTAAAAGCCGGCTTCCGTGCCAAGAGAACATTTCGCCGTCAACGAAGATGGTCTTCGCGTGATGCGTAAATCTACCAATCTCAAAAGCGTCTTCTTCTTTAAAAGGGTACGGTTCTGAAGAAAGAAAAACGATATCCGGATCTCCATCCAAACGCATCTTCTTTAATTCTATTTCGGGATAACGGCCTTTGTCTTCGTAAATATTCTTAAAATGATTCAGTTTTAATATCTCATTAATATAAGTATCATTTCCTGCAGCCATATAAGGATTTTTCCAAATAAAATAAGCCGCTTTTTGGGACGGAATATCTTTTATATAATTTTTGAAATCGCTCAAGGCGAAAGCCAATTTGTCATTCCATTTCTGAGATTCGGTTCTACAGTTAAAGATTTGACCGAAGTCTGAGATCATCTGAAAATTATCTTCAATCGTCACTATATTGGTAACCCATACTGGACAAATTTCACTAAGTTGGTTTACAATTTCTTCTGTATTCTCTTCTTTGTTACAAATGATAATATCGGGTTCAAGAAGTTTTATTTTCTCGAAATGAATTTTCTTGGTTCCTCCAACAATCTTTTTAGTCGCTTTAAAATGAAACGGATGCACACAGAACTTCGTTATTCCGATAATTTTTTCTTCTAAGCCCAAATCGTATAGTAATTCGGTTTGAGAAGGAACAAGCGAAATAATCCGTTTTGGAGTCGTTTCAAAAGAATGAACGGTTCCTATTTGGTCTGTAAATTGTTTCATGTTTATTTTGGAAGAAGTTTTTTTTGGCCGCGAATTCATGAATTCCAAAAATTAAAAAAGAAATTCGTGAATTCGCGGCAAACATTTATTAAGACTGAAACTTTAAATCAAGAATTTCTTGCATTTCCTGTTGCACTTTCAAAGCTTCTTCTCTAGCCTTTTCTGCAAAATCAGTTCCGTTAGAAGCATAGATAATTGCTCTTGCCGAGTTTACCAATAATCCTACTTTCTCGTTCATTCCGTATTTGCATACTTCAGACAAACTGCCGCCTTGAGCACCGATTCCTGGAACCAGTAAGAAACTGTCTGGAACAATTTTCCTGATTTCTGTAAAATATTCTGCTTTTGTAGCACCAACAACATACATTAGGTTTTGGCTGTTTTTCCATGTTTTAGAAGTTTCCAAAACTTGTTTGTACAATTCTGTTCCGTTCGTTGTCAAAGTCTGAAAATCGAATGCACCTTCATTAGAAGTCAAGGCCAGCATGATGGTATGTTTATTTTCGAAAGCTAAAAAAGGTTCAACCGAATCTTTCCCCATATAAGGAGCAACAGTTACACTGTCAAAATTCAAATCTTCAAAAAAAGCTTTGGCATACATGCTCGAAGTATTACCGATGTCGCCGCGTTTTGCATCTGCGATTGTAAAAATAGCAGGGTAATTTTCGTTGATATAATTAATCGTTTTTTGAAGCGACATCCAGCCTTTTATTCCATAAGCCTCAAAAAATGCAGTATTAGGTTTGTATCCAACAGTCAAATCGTGCGTGGCATCAATAATTGCTTTATTGAATTCGAAAATTGGATCTTCTGTTTCTAATAAATGCTGCGGCATCTTGCTTAAATCTGGATCCAGACCAACGCATAAAAATGATTTTTTTTGAAGAATTTGTTCGTGTAGTTGTTGTGTTGTCATATTGTATTTTGCTAGTGCGGCAAAATTACGAATAATATGTTCAAATTTCAGATTTTAAGTTTTGGGTTTTATGTTTGAGGTTTCAGGTTTCATGTTTCAAGTTTCAGGTTTCAAGTTTCAGGTTTCAAGTTTCGGGTTTCATGTTTCATGTTTCATGTTTCATGTTTCAAGTTGCTTTACTTTGAGATTAGGTTATGCAAAGATCGTAAAGCTTTGGGTTAAACTACACACTGTTCTTATTAACACTCCAAATTGACTAATTATCTAATTGACAAATTATCTAATTATCTAATTAACCTAATTATCTAATTAAAAAACGGGTAAACATTGAAGTCCTGTAACATCTTAAAAAAATTGTGTAAAGAAAAACAGCCGCAGTAAAGGTAATTTTGAAACAAACAGTAAAAAAATCCCCATGACACCACATATCGGAATATCTCCAAAAAATTTAAAGAAAAGCGCCTCATTACTAGCCACGATTTTATCTAACGAAATGACATTATACGTAAAAACAAGAAAATTTCATTGGAATATTTCAGGTAATAGTTTTATGGAATTACATAAATTGCTGGAAGAACAATACAGAGTTTTGGAAGCAAATATTGATGAAGTAGCAGAACGCATCAATCAGCTGGGCGAAAAAACAATTGGTACTATGAGCGAATTTATAGAAAACTCTACACTTAAAGAGGCACCAAAAGAATATGCATCGCAAAAAGGCATGCTTTCTGAATTGCTGCAAAACCACGAACAGCTGGTAACCGAATTTAGAGATTATATTCCTGTTTTTGAAAGTGAAACAAATGATATCGGTTCTGCGGATTTCGTTACAGGTTTACTACAGCAACACGAAAAAATGGCATGGATTCTTAGAAGGTACCAGGCCTAAGATTTTAGATTTTAGATTGCAGATTTTAGTCCCGAAGCCTCGGGATAGATTTTAGAATGCAGATTTTAGTCCCGAAGCTTCGGGATAGATTTTAGAAATTTCGCGAACGATGAAAAAAAACTTTGCGATCTCTACATCTAAACTAATCTCAAAGTAAAGCAACTTGAAACCTGAAACTTGAAACTTGAAATCTAAAACTTCAAAAAATGAAAATTATGCAGCTGCTGTAAAAATAAATGTAACAAGGATCTGGCGCGTAATTAGGAACTTTACAATATTAATAATACTAAACAAAAAACATCATGAATACTACAGAGATAAAAGGAAACTGGAATGAGTTAAAAGGGAAATTGAAGCAAAAATATGCTGAACTTACAGATGACGATTTGATGTTTGCTGAAGGAAAAGAAGACGAAATGTACGGAAAACTCCAGCAAAAACTAGGAAAAACAAAAGAAGAATTTCATCAAATCCTGTCAGATTTGTAAATCCCTCAAACTCAATCAGGAAATACCGTCTAGTAAAAATATTAGACGGTATTTTTTTAGGGTTTTTATTTAAAAAATTACCTTCATCTTGCAATTCTGCATTATTTAAACGCTGTAACCAAAAATAAAATAAGTATCTTTAACAAAATTTCTATAAAAATGAAGCTATTCATCAAATTTGATATCAACACCATCTGCTCTCTTTACCTGAAGCAAAATTTAGAACAGAATAATATTAATTTTACTACTCTGGGTTTTGGCGAAATTGAAATTGAGGATAATATTGATGCCGAAGCACTCGAAAACTTAAAAAACAAATTAAGTCCCTGTGGTTTTGAAGTAGTAGAAAATCAAAAAAGTGTATTAGTTCAAAAAATAAAAGATGCCATTATCGAATTGGTTTTTATGGACGACAGCAATAACTACAAAAGTTCTGTTTTTCTAGCCGAAAAACTAAATCACAGTTATGGGTATCTTTCGAATGTTTTTTCAGAAGTAACTTATTCTTCTATCGAAAACTTTATAATTTTACAGAAAATTGAAAGAGCAAAACAGCTTATTATTATTAACGAAATGAGTTTAACCGAAATCGCGTTTTTATTAAACTACTCGAGTGTTGCACATTTGAGTACACAGTTTAAAAACACTACCGGAATTACTCCTTCTGCATTTCAGCGAATAATAAAAAAGCGAAGAGAGAATTTAAAATAAAACCCAAAAACACTACATTAAAATGCAGAAAAACGCATTAAACATTTTATTGGCCGATGATGATGAAGATGATCGTCTTTTCTTTAAAGATGCTTTTGAAGAGATCAAAATCCAAACCAACGTTGATTTCGTACATGATGGTATGCAATTAATGGATCACTTGCAAAATCCCGGCAATAAACTTCCCGATATTTTGTTTCTAGATTTAAACATGCCTAAGAAAACGGGTAAAGAATGTTTAATCGAAATCAAAAAGACGGATCACTTAAAGGATATTATTATTGCGATCTACTCTACTTCTTCTTCAGAAGAAGATATTGAAGATACCTTTATTCAAGGCGCCAATATTTATATTAAAAAGCCAAGTGATTTTAATACGCTTAAAAAATTAATAAATGAAGTCGTGACCGTAAACTGGCACTATCATACCTCTGGGTTAAATCGTGATAATTTCTTGCTGCGACTAAAATAATAGCATATCAATGAAATGGATACCAAATTTTAATTCTTCAAACTCTTTGAGAGTTATTTTTGTAATCGCAGTTTTCATTCTGTTATTTCTTTCTTCGATTGCTTACAAACACAACCAGGATTTAAACGAATCCAGTAAGCTTGTAATGCATACGTACGAAATAAACATTCAGCTCGAACGTTTAATGTCAGCTATAAAAGATGCAGAAACGGGTCAGCGAGGGTATATTATCACTCGCAATGCCCGTTTTTTGACTCCTTATATTTATTCTCGCGACAAAGTCAATACGTCGTTTATTACCTTAAAAAAACTTACTGCTGATAATCCTGCACAGCAGGAAAATCTCCAAAAACTTTTCAAACTCATTATTCAGCGTTTTGTTTCTTTTGAAAACTGCCTGAAATACAGCGATCCTAAAACATACGACAAACGAAAACTAGACAATCATATGTTTGGCGGTCGTATCTTGATGGAAAACATTCGTTTTAAAGTCGACGAAATGAACGATATGGAAAAAGCTTATTTGAAAAAAAGGCTTAAAATTTATGATGCCGAAATTTCGTTAAGTCCTTTGTTTTCTATTTCCTTATTTTTAGTCGCTTTAAGCTTCATATTACTAGCCTACCGCCAAATCAGCCGCGATTTTGAGCGCATGAAAATCTTCAACAAAAAATTATTGATCTCAAACGGTTTAATGGCTGAATCAGAAATTATTGGAAAATTCAGTACTTGGCAATGGGATTTAGACACCAATAAAATAGATTATTCTGATAATCAATATCGTTTATTAGGCCACGAGCCCAACTCTTTTGTTCCTGTAAGAGAAACTTTCTTAGATTTTGTGCATCCCGATGATAAAGAAGTAGTTTCTGAATCTATGGATGGTATTATCGAAAAGAAAAACCTTCCGTTTGTTTATTACAAAGTGATGCGTCCTGATCGAGAAATAAGATATTTTAAGTCGACTGGAAAAATATTAACTGACCAGCAGGGAAGCAAAATCCTGCTCGGAATTAATTTTGATATTACAGACGAACATTTATTGAATATTGAGCTTCAGGAAAGAAATCGAGAATTAGAAAAAAGCAATAAAGAACTGGCTTCTTTTAATCATGTTGCGAGCCACGATTTACAAGAACCTTTACGAAAAATACAAACCTTTATCTCCAGAATTTCTGATGCCGATAAGACAGTAATGTCCGACAGTGCCAAAAATTATATTACTAAGATTGAAAGTTCTGCCAAAAGAATGCGTGTTTTAATTGATGATCTTCTGTTGTTTTCGAGAACGAACACAACTAAGAAAGAATTCCTTAAAATGAATCTTAATGAACTTTTGGACAATGCAGAAGCCGAACTAACTGAAATAATAGACGAAAAAAGGGCGGTTATCAAGGCGTCAAAACTTCCAAAGCTGGCGGTTATTCCGTATCAGATCGAACAGCTTTTTATAAACTTGATTGGAAACTCATTAAAATACAGCCGACCAGGCGTTGAACCCGAAATAACGATTTCCTGCGATAAAGTAAATTCATCCGATTATCCAGAAATTTTAGAGCAGTCGGTAAAGAAGTTTTACAAAATTACTTTTACGGATAACGGAATGGGATTTGACCCTCAGTTTAAAGAAACTATTTTTATTCTTTTTCAGAGACTGCATTCTAAAACCGATTATCCCGGGACTGGAATTGGACTTGCAATTTGTAAGAAAATCGTAGAGAACCACAAAGGTCATATTACAGCAGACAGCACCCTCAATAAAGGCTCTGTTTTTACGGTATTCCTTCCCGATTAAATGCCCTAGAAAAACACCAAAAAAACACTTAAATAACGTTATATAAATCCATTATGGGAATTATATAACGTTTCTTTTTTATGCTGTAAAGTAAAATCTTTCATTCGTTAGCATCTTTGTAATGTAATACTTTAGGAAGTAATAATGAAAGCAATTTCCCCTTTTAAAGGATCCTTTTTTAAAGTCTTTCTCTTATCGGCAGCACTATTATGCATGAGCTCGTGCAGGAAGATAAAACCGATAGAAAGTTCTTTTAAAAACGAAACTTTTGCAATAAATGACAGAGAAGAATCTGAAGTGTTTTTCTTCATTTCGACATCAAATATAAGTAAGGGAATTATTTCTAAAAGTAAAATTGCACAAGAAAAAAGTTCTGATGTTACGATAAAAGAATTGAGTAAAAAAATCGAAATGCAAGAAGATCAATTACTCAATGAGATAAGTAAGATTGCCACAACAAAGCTCATTGTGGTAACCGAAATAAACGCCACGCACAAAAGAGATTTATACAACCTTATTGATGCCAGCGGAGAGGAATTTAATGCTGAATATTTGAGCTCTATAAAAGAGTCTCTAACAGATCAAATTGAGCTTTTAGAATCTATTTCTAACGAAACAAATGACAAAACGATCTTACAATTAGTGTTATTTTTTTTACCGCAGCAATATAAGCTGCTCCGAGAAACGGAGTCCTTACAAAAACAAAATATATAAACGCCTTATTATTCTATTATTAACTAAATTTTTTATTATGAAAATGCAATCTAATTTTTTATGCGCCTTAACACTTTTTTTAACAGCTTCATTCGGAATGCTGCACGCACAGGACAATAATGTAAATACCGAATTCGGTGTAAAAGGGGGATTCAACATGTCTAACCTATATGGAAGCGGCGAAGATGTAGACGATAACAATGTTTTATACGGATTTAATGCCGGAGTTTACGCTACACTTCCTATTTCAGATTTCGTAGCCATTCAGCCAGAGGTTTTGTTTACTACTAAAGGTGCCGAATTTGAATATAACAATGCTTTTGCAAGTGGAAGCACAAAATTCAAATTAAACTATATTGAAGTTCCTCTTTTAGTGAGAGTTAACGTAACAAAAAACTTTAATATTCATGCCGGTGGTTACGCATCTTATCTTGTAAGTTCTAAAGTAACTGGAGACGGAACTTTTGATTTTGACGAAGAAATTGACAGAGATGATCTAGCCAAATTTGATGCTGGTATCGCAGCAGGTGTAGGAGTTGATTTTGACCCAATTAGTATTGGAGTACGTTACAACTATGGTTTAACAACCGTTGGTAAAGAAAGAACTGTTGCAGGTACAACTTACACTATTCCAGACGCTAAAAACAGTAATCTAACATTATACCTTTCGTATAAGTTAAATTAAGATTTTTAAAAATTAATTAAAAACCATTAAAACAAGAAACCATGTCAAACTTATTATACACAATAGCAGTGATTCTAGTGATACTTTGGGCTTTAGGGTTCTTTGTTTACAGTTTCGGAAGCATTATTCATATTCTTCTCGTAATTGCCATTATCGCAGTATTGCTTAGACTTATTAAAGGTCGTGAAATTTAAATCAACAATTTATTAAATATTAATCATTAAATCAATTATTATGAAAGCTAGTACCACAATTTTAGGAATTTTAGGAGCCGCAGCGGCGGGAGCATTTATCGGAGTTTTGTTTGCTCCAGACAAAGGATCTAACACAAGAAAAAAAATCTCTGATAAATCTAAAGATTACAAAGATAATCTAAAAACAAAATTTGACGGCATTGTAAATACTATCTCTTCAAACGGTAAAGATATTATCGAAGAAGGAAAATCTAAACTTAACCAAGTTAAAGATGATTTTAATGCTATCAAAGACGAAGCTAAGACTGTAAAAACGAACTATTAATACGTGAATTTTTCAAACCATAAAACCCTATATCATGGAACCAAATGCAACAACAACAAACGAGAATCTTAATCTTTATGAAAAAGCCGAAAATTATACTAAAACGAGTTTAGAGTTAATGAAACTCAAAACAGTATGTTCTGTGGCCGATGGTATATCATCATTGGCATCTAAGATAGCTGTCGGAATTGTTGTTGCATTTTTTACTTTATTTCTTAATGTGGGGCTAAGTTTATGGATCGGAAAAGAACTGGGAGAATATTATTTCGGCTTTTTTATAATGGCACTTTTTTACTTAATTGTTGCTGTTATTGTGCACAAAGCACACCATAGGCTGATTAAAACTCCAATTGGTAATTCGATAATTTCCAGTATTTTAAAAGAAAAATAAAACTGATTTAAAACTATTAATACTTAAAAAAGACTATTTATGGAGCCTATTTACACTATTGATCAATTAAATCAGAGAATACAATATTTAGAAAACCGTCAGGATCAGGAATGGTGCGAAATTAAAGACGAGATCGATGATATCAAAGAGAATTTAAAACCTCTTAACCTGATTCGCAATACCATCGAAGAAATCAACGAAACTGTCGGATTTAAAAGCCATTTAGCCCAATCTGCTATTAGTATCGGAATTGGATATCTGGCAAAAAGATTCATCGTAGGAAAAAGCGATTCGATGTTTAAAGGAATTTTAGGCTCAATTGTACAGCTTATCATTACCAACATCGTGTCTAAACCTCAGGAGTCTTCTAGTGAAGCTTCAGATGAAGAAGCATCACATCAATATGAACCATCGCAAGAGTAATTGTCTAACTTAAATACATTCATCATGGAAAAGTTAAATACAATGATTATAAAAAATGGTGTTTACGTTTACTCTAATCTATATAAATGTTTTGAATATACGAGAGTATTTCTAGGTATCTAACATTCATCATACGCTTTTTGGGGAAGCGGTTGATGAAGATAAGACCTTCACTATATTTTAAAGGTTCTGATTAAAATAAGGTTCTAAGTTAATAAGGTTTTTAATTTTCGATACGTCGAAATTTTATAAAGTCTTTACCACACATATAGAAACTTAAAATCTCAACCTTGCAAAAGAGACTGTTTACGATTAGTAAAACAGTCTCTTTTCTTTTTACAGAAGTTCCAAGAGCTTAAAAATTAGTTTCTTAGCACCTATAACCTCAGAAACTTTTATTTATAATTTTGATACAACGGAAGTTTCAAACCCGCGTACAAATTACAGCCTTTCGAATTATTCGAAAACAAATTCGAAACCAAAGTCCCAGATCCCACAAATAGAGGCCCCGCTCTAAAACCAGCTCCGATCTGCGTACCGCTGTATTCCATATACGTAACCGGAACATAGAAACTAAACTGCCTTCTTTCGTATCTTGGTGTAAAAGTAACCGAATTGGCAATTGCAGTTCCGTTTACTTTGTTGGCATTTACCAGACTAAAATCACCGCTTAGATTCAGATAAAATTTATTGTCTATATTCCAGTCAAAATTAGTGTGTAAAGCCGTCGGCAGATTGGCCTTAACTCCCTTTCTCGAAGAAACTTTGGTATAATTCGCATCAAAAAATTCGAAAATATCGTCTGCATCTTCAATATCCTGCTGCGAAACCCTTCCGTTTAAGTTATAGGTGTTTTCGGTAAGGTTTTTATAATTCAGTTTGCCAATATCTGTCACAGCAGCTCCAAATTTAAGCTTATATCTATTTCCCATACAAGTGTGGCAGTTGGTGCGGTATTCGTACGTAAAACCCAAATCTACACCCAGACCAGCCGACGCCATATCAAACTTCGGATCTTCTCCGTTTTGGTAATCGTAACTCGCAGCCGTTCGTAAAGTTCCGGTAGATAAATATTCACTCAAAGACGGATTAACATTGTTTTTTATAAAAGCCACACTCAAATCGTTTCCACTGATGTAGCCGTTTACACCCGCCATCAAATACTTTAAACTGATACCACCCTTGATAAAATGCTCGTCGCGATCCATTAAAACCGCGGCATAGCTCGCCCCTATTTCTGCCCAGGAATTCGTCACCCCATTCGGATTACCTCCAGAGAACAAAAAACTATTAGAAACATCAAGATCTTTATTCACCTCATCAACAAGCTGTCCGTTTACGCCGACAAGATTGGTTACGCTTCTCACACGCGAAAAAACCGCAATACTCTGCTGCGGTGTAATATTGAGCATAAACGAAGGTCCTAAAATATCGGTATTAAAATTCCCTCGATTATTGCTCTTAAAATCCTTTTTTGCATCGGTTTCTAAGTCGTAACCGCTTCCTAAAGCATTTGTAAAATTTACTCCATACAAATCGTTCTGCACTGTTGCGCTTGCAGAAAAAATGGTGATATCGGCTCTGTATTTAGAATCGACAATCGCAGACGGATTAAACAATACACCTTGAATCCCGGCATAATTATCATCCCTAAATCCGAAATAAGATTGCGATCGGGCATAAAAAAAACTGCAAAAAAAGCAGTAAAAGAGTAAAATTTTCTTCATATCTAAAAGTTAATTGGTTGATTAGTAAAGCAAATATGAAGCAAAAAAGTTTCGGAAAAAAATTTTTCCTTTTTCAGGGACAAAGGTGCACAGATACAAAGGAACAAAGGTTTTATGCTGAAAATGCTTTTCCAGCTCTAAAAATATTATAAATCTTACCTATTAAAAGAAAGATGTAGTAGAGAACTTTATAAATACAAAAAGGCCGAACATAGTTCGGCCTTTTTGTTTATAGTTTGCTAAGAAAAAAAACTTAGCCGTAAAGTAAATTTAATATTGAAGTTTAAGAAAAAACTGAGCGTCTTAAAAAAAAACTCTAAGACAAAAAACTTTGTCCCTTTGTCCCTCTGCACCTTTGCCCCTAAAAACCTCAGAACCTCAGCACGTCAGATTAATACACCTCAGACGCTTCCTTCAATTTCTCCATATTGTTAACCAACTGAAGCTCGGCAACGATTTTCTGAATATCACCATTCATGATGTTTCCTAAATCGTAAAGAGTCAAACCAATTCTGTGATCGGTTACACGACCTTGCGCATAGTTGTAAGTACGAATCTTAGCCGAACGGTCACCAGAACTTACCTGAGACGTACGTTTAGATGCATCTTCTGCTTCTTTCTTTGCCAATTCCATTTCGTACAAACGAGAACGCAATACGATCAAAGCCTTATCTTTATTTTTGTGCTGCGACTTCTGATCCTGACACTGCGCCACCAATCCAGTTGGAATGTGAGTTAAACGCACCGCCGATTTCGTAGTATTTACCGATTGTCCTCCAGGTCCAGACGAACAGAAGAAATCTACACGAACATCGTTCATATCGATCTGTACATCAAACTCTTCTGCTTCTGGCAAAACCATTACCGTAGCAGCCGACGTATGCACACGACCCTGCGTTTCTGTCTGAGGAACACGTTGTACACGGTGTACACCCGCTTCAAACTTCAAAGTTCCGTACACATCTTCTCCCGAAACCTCAAAGATAACCTCTTTAAAACCTCCAGAAGTACCCTCGTTCATATCAACCACAGAAGCTCTCCAACCGCGTGATTCGCAATATTTAGTATACATTCTGTATAAATCTCCTGCAAAAATACTCGCTTCGTCCCCGCCCGTTCCCGCGCGAATCTCCACCATTACATTTTTAGCATCTTCAGGATCTTTAGGAATCAACATAAATTTGATTTCTTCTTCCAATTGAGGCAGACGCTCCTTTGCTTCGTCTAGCTGCATTTTGGCCATTTCGGTCATATCTGCATCGCTTCCGTCAGCAATAATTTCGTTTGCTTCATCAATATTCGCTAAAACAAGAATGTATTCTTCTCTTTTGTCAACCAGAGCTTTAATACTTTTATACTCTTGGTTAAGCTGCACATAACGTTTTTGATCGGCAATAACATCGGGCTGAATAATCAAATCCGAAATCTCGTCAAAACGCTGCTTTACATATTGAAGTTTATCTAACATTGTATAATCCCTTTTATTTGGAGTGCAAAATTACGAAAAAAAGTAATCAGTTCACAGTTTAAAGTATACAGATTGTAAATATGATAATTTGACGGGATTATCGGTTTTATTTGGAGCTGTTTCCTGCTATCCGTTCCAATCTTTTGTGTCTCGTTAAAGAAACGAGCCACAAAAGGATTTCCACTTCTATCAGGGCTAGGGCTTTCGTTTTTTTACGATGATTACGGATTTCCGTAAGGAAATTGTTTTTGAAGAAGTTAGTTTTAGCGAAAATTTAAAATAAAAATCAAATAAACTTTTCGCTATGAAATTTAAAAAATTACTTAGTACATTTTTATTGCTTTCAATTGTTACATTAAATTATGCTCAAAAACCAAAGCAAAACTCTGAAACCAGACAATTTATTGAAAATGCAGAGATTACCCAAATTAATAAAGATTGGAACGTAAAAGCAGAATTCAGATCTGGACTTGGAGAAGTTTTATCTTTTTTTCCTGTTGAAGCAATCGACTTGAAATCAACCAATAAAGTGAAGTCATTACAAATGGATATGACAGTGATTTATCAAATTGCTGGAAGAAATTATAACTATTTTAAATCTTCATGGATAGATTTAAACGAAGTAGATGAGTTTATAACATTTATAGAACAATACGTCATTCCGAATCTTAAAGATAAAACAGAAAGAAAACAGTCAACAACTTATATTTTCAATTCTAGGGAAATTACATTTAGTTTTTACATTGAAAAAAATGCTAGACGTATATCTATCTACTTAAAAGATAACGGTATTACAGATAATGAGCATTATTTCTGGACGGAATCTCAAGTGAACAAAATTCCAGAATTGCTTACTATGCTAAAAGAAATAAAATAAACTTCCTATTATTTTCTCCAAAGGTTAAAATCAGGTGTTTTTACTTGGTGATTGGTTTGAATTAAGTGCGATGTTTGTTTTATTAAAGCATCTAATTCTAAACTGGAATCTTAAATCGAATAATTCTTAATTTAAATAAAACGTATTATGATTGTAAATGAGTTTATGATAAAAAAATAGTTTTAATTAGAGATGGAATAATTAAAAACATACCAACAGAGACTTTTGATCCACATGAATTTATTCGGCATTTAAAAAAAAAATTGATATTGAATATATTAGTACCAAAACAATTGTTACAAGATATTTGCAAATTTAGAATAATTTACATTTTTTTATCATTTTTGCCCTTATTCTAAAACTCAATTCAAATGTCAAAGATATCGAATACTACAATTATAAAGTAAAAAAACATGAAGAAAGATATTAATAATATTGAAGAAAAAGATACTAATTTCATAATAATCACTATCGTAGTTTCTTTTATCATAATTGGATTTTGGTTTCTTTCGTATTATCAATTGAAAGATTTAAGTCCAACTGAAAGAGGAACTTTTGGTGATATGTTTGGTGCCGTAAATGCAATTTATTCAGGACTTGCATTAGCGGGAATCGTTCTAACTATTTTACTACAGAGAAAAGAACTAAAATTACAACGTGAGGAATTAAGGGATACAAGAAAAGAGTTTGAAACTCAAAATGAGACTTTAAAATTACAACGCTTTGAAAATACTTTTTTTAACTTATTAAATCAACATCATCAAATAGTAAACGCAATAGATTTACGATATTATAAAAAGAAAGAAAAAGAAAGATCAAATTATTTTAGATCAACAGAACCTATTGGAAGATCTAAACCTGAAGAAAAAGAAGTTGTAGTGATTAGTGGGCGCGATGTCTTTAGATATAGATACAACCAAATGTATAATGATTTAGATGCTGAAGAAAATAAATATGAAGAAATTTATATGAATCATTATGGAAAAGCCCAAACAGACTTTGGTCATTATTTTAGAAATTTATATAGAATGATTAAAATTGTCGAACAAACCGATTTTTTCTATGATTCGACTAAAGTATCAGGAAAAGAAATTTTTGATATAAAATATAAATATACAAGTATTATTAGATCTCAAATATCAGATTATGAATTATTATGGCTTTTCTATAATTGTTTAAGCGATAACGGTATAGAAAAGTTTAAAGATTATGTTGAGAGATATTCTTTTCTAAAAAATATACAAAAAAAACTAATTCCATTTCAATCTCATATTGATAAATATAAACCAATTGCATTTAACCCCGATCCACAAAGTTTTCTTTAGTAATCGATATGACAATGTATATAAAAATTAGTTTCGTCTTTAAAAAAGAATAACTCAATAAGTATGGAAAAAATTGAAAAATTAATACAACTACTCCCGCTTGGAAGTATATTTATATTATTATGCAGTTCAATTAAATTAGTCATTTATTACAAAACTTTTAATATCTCTATTGTAGATTATATTGGGATACAAGAATTCATTACCACATTTATCGATGACATATTACTTTATTTGTGCATTTTTGGAATTGGTATTTTTCTTTTTTTATTTGAGTTCGCTCAAAATAGAGATCGAAATTATACTCTTAAAAGTGATACCCCAGAAAATTATAAAAATGAGCGTAAAATTTCATCAACATTATCAATTCTTATTTTATTTTTAACGATTGTTCTTTCATACAACTGTGACTCTAGAATCAAAATGATAGAAATTATTTGTGTTGGATTATTTATCTCTCTAAGTCTATTTCGCATATTTTTGTCTTCTACAAAAGTAAATTTACCTTTTTTATTATATATAATGATGAGTACTATCTCATACACAATAATGTATGGATATACCGACGCTTATAAAATCATCGAAAATAAAGACAAATTAAGTTACATAATTGCATTTAAAGAAAAAACTTATTTTACCGATAAAAATCTTAAATACGTCGGTAAAACAGAACATTTCTTATTTCTTTATAATTTAAAATCGAAAAGGACTACAATTTTGAAAAATGATGACTTGATTAAAATTAATATTAATTATACAAACAATTCAATATAGAATTCCTGCTAATACACGTAATTCAAGAGAAGAAATCGCTAAAATGAAAAATTCAAAACCAAAAAAGAAAAATTGGTTAAAAATAATTGTAGAAAATTTACTTGATTTTATTTTAATGTGGAAATAAAAAAATGCGCAAAAGCATTAAACCACTTTTGCGCATTTCCTTTATATTAAAAAAGAAAAAATCTACTTCCCCTAATATCCATTCTCACCTCTTTCTGCCTGAACCGAACGCTCAGAGAACCTACTCCATTTTCAAATGTATTTTATGCAAATCATCCAGCAATTCCATTTCTTCTTCTGGGAGTAATTGTAAAGCGATTTCGAGTAAAGTCATTACGTTAATATTTTTGTATTCTGTAATAATCGACAAACTACTTGCTTCTGGATTGAGCAAAACGATACTGGCTTTCAGCAAATCTGAAACCATTAGATTTAATTCGTTATAACCGGATACTTTTAGCGGAATCGTAAAAGAATGATCTTTTTTGTTTTCTGGTTTTAGTTTCGCAAAATAGTTTGATTTTACTAATTCTAATATTGTTTCGGCTTGTTCTACATTTTCTATCTTCATTTTTTTATACGATTTAATTTACAATAAAAGCAAATATATAAAAAAATCAGTGACATACACCCCCTTTTTTACATTCACTTAAAAACAATCGATTACTTGTACTTTCATTTCTATGAAAAGAGAAAGAAAAAGTGAAATTCCAGAAGTCGTAAAAGAATTGGGAATCAAGATAAAAGATCTGATTAATGACAATAAACTCAAACGAAGAGAGGTAGCTCATGATGCTGAAATGGATGTGGAGAGTTTAAGAAAATATATTAAAGGTTCCCAGGAAATGAAAATCAGCACATTGTTTAAAATTGCACAAGCTTTAAAAATTCATCCAAGCGAATTGATAAAAGATTTGTAAAATCTGCGATGCATAATCTTCACATGTATCTCTGCAATCTTTAAATCAAACGTTCCTCCGGAACGTAAAATCACGGCAAACATTTTTTTTTCTACCGATGAAATGTTCCGATGGAACATTTTTTATGCAGATTATACATTTGTTTCGGAGAAACATTTGGTCGGTAGCGCGATATCCCGTTTGCAATTCGTTCGGTAGGAACGTTTGAAAATTATCAAATAATGAATAAATAAAAATCAAACGTTCCTACGGAACGTAAAATCATGTTATACATTTTTTTTCTACCGACCAAATGTTCCAATGGAACATTTTTTATGCAGATTATACATTTGTTTCGGAGAAACATTTGGTTGGTAGCACGATATCCCGTTTGCAATTCGTTCCGTAGGAACGTTTGAAAATTATCAAATAATGAATAAATAAAATAAAACGTCCCCGCTCCGCAAAGTATCCTCATAACCGCTGCGCGAATGTCTCCGACTTCGCGCAGACCCATAATTTCTTAGAAATTGTAAACGCCTAAAAAGTCTCTGACTTTTACATTTTAATTAATTCAAAACTTTGTTGTTTAAACACAAGCTGATTCACATCCAATATAAAAATTTTGAAAAATGAACGAAACAAAACCAAAAAAGAAAAATTGGTTTACAATTTTTATAGGCATTTTACTTGATTTTATTTTAGAATAAAAAAATGTGCAAAAACATCCCTATAGTGTGGATTTGCAATCTATGCCCCCGCTCTACTACAGTGTTTCTTAAATACTGCGAACGCTGTGCGAAGTCTCCCGACTTCGCCTCTTTCAAATATTCGACAATATAAATTAAATAATAGAATCGATTATCTTTGCGGGTACGAAGTCGGGAGACTTCGGACAGCGTTAGGGTTATAAATAAAAATTCAATCTTAAAATTTACATTAAAATCAAATATAATTTCAAAAGCAACCCAAAATGAAAATCCTTAAAATCTTATTTGTTGTAACAATTTTCGCTTCCTTATCTTATAAAAAAGACAACGCTGTTTTAACAAATGACAAAGCATTTGAAACTCCCGAAGAAGTAGCGGCCTATACATTTGAAGTTCTTAAAAACATAGATAAAAAAACTAACGAAGAATTTCTGGAACAAGTAATAACGTATAACGAACTTAAGGATTTAGCACATAATCCAGACGCTAAACTTGGCGATATCCTTAAAAGCAAGTTAGAATCTGTATCAGAGAGAGCGTTTACAGATACTTCAATAAGGGATTTTAATGATATTAAAAAAACTGGCAAAACTTATTATATTGACTGGAGTTCTATAACATTTTCTGAATTTAAACACTCGGTCGTGGAAGTTGACAATATGAAAGGTTTAAAACTCAAAACATATTTTAAAAATAAAGATGGTGCCATTTATTTTGTAAACTCACTGTCATTTTACGACGGAAAAGGTTACAGAATCATAAAATTTGCCGAAATCGTACCAACATTTAATAATATAAAGCGCGATTAACAATACGTCCCTCCCCGCTGCGCGAATGTCTCCGAATTCGCGCAGACCCATAATTTCTTAGAAATTGTAAACGCCTAAAAAGTCTCTGACTTTTATATTTATTGGTAAATTAATTCAAATCTTTGTTGTTTAAACACAAGCTGATTCACATCCAATATAAAAATTCTGAAAAATGAACGAAACAAAACCAAAAAAGAAAAATTGGCTAAAAATAATTGTAGAAAATTTACTTGATTTTATTTTAATGTGGAAATAAAAAAATGCGCAAAAGCACTAAACCACTTTTGCGCATTTCCTCTATATTAAAAAAGAAAAATTCTACTTCCCCTAATATCCATTCTCACCTCTTTCTGCCTGAACCGAACGCTCAGAGAACCTACTCCATTTTCAAATGTATTTTATGCAAATCATCCAGCAATTCCATTTCTTCTTCTGGGAGTAATTGTAAAGCGATTTCGAGTAAAGTCATTACGTTAATATTTTTGTATTCTGTAATAATCGACAAACTACTTGCTTCTGGATTAAGCAAAACGATACTGGCTTTCAGCAAATCTGAAACCATTAGATTTAATTCGTTATAACCGGATACTTTTAGCGGAATCGTAAAAGAATGATCTTTTTTGTTTTCTGGTTTTAGTTTCGCAAAATAGTTTGATTTTACTAATTCTAATATTGTTTCGGCTTGTTCTACATTTTCTATCTTCATTTTTTTTATACGATTTAATTTACAATAAAAGCAAATATATAAAAAAATCAGTGACATACACCCCCTTTTTTACATTCACTTAAAAACAATCGATTACTTGTACTTTCATTTCTATGAAAAGAGAAAGAAAAAGTGAAATTCCAGAAGTCGTAAAAGAATTGGGAATCAAGATAAAAGATCTGATTAATGACAATAAACTCAAACGAAGAGAGGTAGCTCATGATGCTGAAATGGATGTGGAGAGTTTAAGAAAATATATTAAAGGTTCGCAGGAAATGAAAATCAGCACATTGTTTAAAATTGCACAAGCTTTAAAAATTCATCCAAGCGAATTGATAAAAGATTTGTAAAATCTGCGATGCATAATCTTCACATGTATCTCTGCAATCGTTAAATCAAACGTTCCTACGGAACGTAAAATCACGGTAAACATTTTTTTTCTACCGACCAAATGTTCCAATGGAACATTTTTTATGCAGATTATACATTTGTTTCGTAGGAACGTTTGAACATTATCAATAATTAATCGTTAAAATCAAACGTCCCTACGAAATGTAAAACCGCGGTACACATTTTTTTTATACCGATGAAATGTTCCGATGGAACATTTTTTATACAGATTATACATTTGTTTCGGAGAAACATTTGGTTGGTAGGAAACATTTGGTCGGCATCATTCGCGATATCCCGTTTGCAATTCGTTCCATAGGAACGTTTGAACATTAGCAATAATTAATCGTTAAAATCAAACGTCTCTACGAAATGTAAAACCGCGGTACACATTTTTTTTTTCTACCGATGAAATGTTCCGATGGAACATTTTTTATGCAGATTATACATTTGTTTCGGAGAAACATTTCATCGGTAGAAGCATTTGGTTGGCAGGAAACATTTGGTTGGCAACATTCGCGATATCCCGTTTGCAATTCGTTCGGTAGGAACGTTTGAACATTATCAAATAATGAATAAATAAAATAAAACGTCCCTACGGAATGTAAAACCGCGGTAAACATTTTTTTTTCTACCTACCAAATGTTCCGATGGAACAGATTTGGATGGTTGTATTAAATTATATTTTAATGGAATGTTCGCCTAAAAAAATGTTTTAGATAACCTTTTATTGGCACACTTCGATATTAACAGATAAGAAATTTGATCCTTACGGTTTCCCGTAAGGATTCTTTGTTTAAAGCTATTAAATTTACCCCGAAATCAAATTGAAAATAATTATGACTGGACTTAAATTTATAGAAAATTATCCTAGCGATATCAGAGAAAAAATTACAAATAAGTATGGAAATATTGAAAATTTATACCAAACTATTTTCAAACTAATTGTAGAAGATTACAAGAGTTATCAAATGATGCCTCGCAACGATCAAAAGATTTCAAAAATTCAAAATCAATTATTCGCTATAGAAGAAAAACTAGACGGATTCGGAATTGAAGGAATTGATGTAATTGCCGAAGTAAGAAGTGATTATGGTGACTTACTTGTAAATAGAGAAATTAATGCTCTAAATGAATTCTTAAAAGATTTGGGGATTGAATATCCTACTGTAAGACAATGGTTAAATGATACTTATAACATTTAACTCAAAAATAAAAAACCAACCAACTCCATATAGAGTAGTATAACCATGTTCAAACCAAAATTGGGGTCTAAGTATTTAGATCTCAATTTTTTTGTTTACAGATAATCATTTTAAAAACCATTAACGATAACCAATTAATTTTATAATATGAAAATCATTTACACAGTACTTTCATTTTTTATTTTACAAGCAGTTTTTTCGCAGACCAATATTAAATCTAAAGTTTATGGAAACTTAGAATTTAAAGAACTTGATTATGGACAAGCAAAAGTTCAAGGAGGAAAAGACGACGAGCTCAGCAATTCTCCAACGGGAACGCATCAATGGCTGGAAGATTTTAGTATCATCAAAAAAACAGATTCGATTAAGGCAGTCAAAAAAGCAAATTTTGGAGTCGTATATATTGTAACGGCAAAAGATACCGCTGACATTAACATTGATATTGAATGGATCTATCCTGAAAAAATGGTAAATAATAAAGGTGAAAAATTTAAAAACATTAAATACACAACAAAAAGACCTACTAATATTGTATCGGCTTCATCTTACAGTTTAGACGAACCTTATGAATTAATGAAAGGCAATTGGGTAATGAATATCTTTATAGAAAATAAACGTGTTTATAGCAAAACCTTTGTTTTATATTAATTATTCTAATTTTTCTATTGCATCGATAAAAAAACATCCCGCAAAGAAGACTCTTTTTAGGATGTTTTTTTCATTAAAAATCAAATATAATAATTAAGCCTCTGCTTCTACTTTTAAAATTTCGAGTTTTAGAGTTCCTTTTTTTGCAGGCCATTCTACAACATCGCCCACTTTGTAGCCTATCATGGCAATACCTTCATCAGAAAGTACGGAAATCTTGTTTTTGCTTGTTTTTACTTTATCTGGACCCACCAAAAGAATGGTTTTCTCTACATTACTCGCGTGGTCTTTGTAAGTAACTCTTCTGTTGATACAAACGATATCTTCTGGAAGGTTTTTTCGCAATACCTGAGTGGCATGTTTCAATTGGTTTAGTAAGAGTTCTTCTTCCTGCGGGGTTACTTTTTTTCTTCTTACGTGATCTTTAATTAAATCGTATGTTCCTGTTGTTAAAATAATATTTTGTGACATAACTTTCTTGTTGCCTTCCTTTTTACAAACCCTATGACACACAACTCTTCACCGAATATTGCGCAGTTCTATCTGATTCAGCGATATCATATCCTGAATGAAAATGGAAGATTAATAATTTGAACTTTTTAAATACAGAAAAATTCCCTGTCTAGAGTTATGACAGGGCACAAGTAATAAAGTCTTTGGAACTTTTTAAGAAAGTGTCATCATGCAAATACAACAATGCGCTCATTAAGCACATTAGAGAACTATTTATTAAATAAAAATTTGCAGTTACCATGATCACAATTATTGTCGGCGTGCAATTTACGACTTTTTCTTACATAAACTAGATGTTTAAGATTCTATTAAGACTTTGGAATTCTGTTAAGTGATTTTTGAATACAAAATCTTACAGTAAATAATTTATATTTGTTATAACCAAACTAATGGAAGATTTTGGAAAACAAAAACTTGAATGGAAGAAAAATTTTGCTGGCGTTGTAATATAAATGTCAAAATGCTTGATGATAATGAATTCAAATTATGTCAAGAAGCACTAATTGACGGAAAAAAAGCAATTGAAAAAGAATTAGAAAAAAGAAACATTCAAAATTATGTTTGGCTGGATCAAATTGAAACATTCGAAAAATATAGATATCTGCTTGAAATGCATAGAATTATAACTGGAGAATACGAATCTAATCCGTTAGCGATATTGCACCATCAAAGAAGTCAGTTTGGGCAAGATTGTCCCAATTGTCAAAAACCTTTTAGAACTCCAACCGCGATGTATTGCCCAAGTTGTGGTTATGGTTCAAAAAACTTAACAAAAATCTAAATGCAGTATTTGTACAATAAATTTTCTAAACCATGCAAAACTTCGATTGGACATCTTTTACCAAAAAAATAGCAGTCAAAGCCAAGCTCAGCGATATTTACAATGCTTGGACTAAAGCCAATGAATTAGAAAAATGGTTTCTAGAAAAAGTTTCTTTTTTTGATTCAGATGAAAAAGAAATAAGTAAAGATCAAAATGTTACTGCCGGCAATAGTTACGAATGGTTTTGGTATTTGTACAATGATGCGATGAAGGGAAAAATCGTTGCGGCCAACGGAAAAGACCACTTACAGTTTACTTTTGAAGGAAATTGTCTCGTAGACATACAATTGACCGAAACAAATGATTACACGATTGTAGAGCTTCGACATCATAATATTCCGACCGATGATTACTCTAAACAATACATCAGGCTGGGCTGTTCAAACGGCTGGCATTTTTATTTAACCAATCTGAAATCGGTTTATGAAGGAGGATTGGACTTAAGAAATAAAGACACCAATTTAAACCCAATGATTAATAATTAAACCAATCTGCAAATTGGCTAAAAATGTCTATTTAATGAAAATAATATACAGCTGCTTAATTCTAATTGTCAGCATATTAAGCTGCAACTTTAGTAGAAAAGAAAATAATGCCGATAAGCAAAAAAAGATTGTTTCGAAAATAAGATTAAAAACAAACAAATCTGAAATCGATACGCTTTGGGTTTCGCAAAATGATACTAGTGTTTTTAGGAAAGAAGAATTTATGGCAGCCCGTCCCTGCAGCAAGCCAGAATTACAGACCCGCTACGAATTAATCAGTCCGAAAGACAATGCGTATTATTTTATTTACGACGATCAAGGAAAGCTGTTTATGGAAGGTAAATATACTTCTAGCTATACTTATGAAGGAATTACGACCAATAACGGGAATTTTTACAATACCAAAAATTACTCGTACAATGACGATGGCGTTTTGACTACGATACATTATATGGAAGACGGACGGAATCTAAAAACAGAATCTTACGATAAGAAAAAAAAGCTGGAAAAAATACGATTTATTGATAAGAAAACGGGAGAAACTACAAAAATCGAATTTTATGATGATGGTCTGCTTGAAAAGACTCGTTATTATACTAGTTTTGACCAATACACTACTGTTAAAGCCAGAAATTAGAGTTTTATAGAGCATCACATACCAACTTAATATCAAATGAAATTCAATAAACTCCTGTCGCATCTTTTGCTATTATTGATTTTTAGTTCTTGCAAAGGGCACGAAAAACCAGAAGATATTTTAAGAACCAATCCGAAAGATACAGTAGAAAGTTTCATAATCGGACAATATATGCTTGTTCCTAAACTAAAAGAAGTCCGCGCTTATAAGATGACTGGAGGTGTAAATTGGGACGGCTATAAGTACGAGAAAGACCCAGGAATAAATTACGACAAAACAACTTTGCTGGTAGGCACTACTGTTATGTTTAAAGAATATTTTCCGTTTTCTTATAATCTGGATAACCTAAAGGCAATCTACAGTGACGAATTTTGGTCTATGTCTAGAGACGACAAAAATATTTACTATACTTCTCAACGCATAAAACCCACTAACATCTACATTGGAGACTATACACCTGTAAATGATTTTATTTATAAAGCAAAAGATGGAGCGCTGTTTTTTATTGATATTGAAGCTTATAAACTAAGTCCTGTAACAATAAATATCGACGAAAACTCTATAAAACACTTAAGAGGAAATTATTATGCTGACAAGAACGGCTTGTATATTTTTGGTGTTCACTATAAAAAAAATCAGAAAGGCAGTTATGATACAGTAGATAAATCTGAAAAGCTGGCAGCGGCACAAAATGTTGTTCCTGTTGTTTCCAAAAAATACATTTCGTTTGCTAATGAAGTTTTTGCAATGCAAGGCAGCAGAGTAAAAAAGTTGGACTTAGACGCGAAAAAAATAATCGAGATCAACTTTAGCGATAAACAATCCTTTATTACCGATGGAAAATCCATCTATACAGATCTGAATTATGGTTATGAGGACAAAAATGAAAAAGGGTATTACGGGACATGGTATCCTGATTTGTTTTCGGGTGTGAAGCTGCAACAGATTTATTCGCCTTTGCTGCATTTTTTAAAAGAAAAAAACTCGGTTGTTTTTAATAAAAACGATCCCAACAATTTTCCAGGACTGGTTGCGGTGATCAACAATGAAAATTTTATTTTGGATAACAAAACGAAAACCAAAATAGGGAAAACACTATTCTATCATCCGGAAACCAAAACTACTGAGGCTTTTGACGTAAAATATCTCAAAATTTTTACAGCCGAAAGATTTATTCAATACAAAAATGTACTCTATTTTGAACAAACACCTGTAGAAACCTCCAAATTGGATCTGAAAAATCTACGCGAAATTAAAAATTCAAATTACCTTACAGACGGAAAAGCAATATTTTACATAGGTTTTGTTACAGGATTACATTCCAAAGAAATAAACGGTGTAGAATATGCTCTTTTTAATGACCGAATTATCGAAAATGCCTTTACCAATGAAATGAAAGTCCTAAATCCTGATTTACTTTCGGACGGAATTACGATTATAAACAAAGGAGAAAAAATAACGATAAAAGACCTGAACCTAAACGTAAAAGTCGTAAAATAGTCTTGAACCCTAAAACGTTTTCAACTATCAAAAAGCAATATTAAAATGAAAAATTACGAACTCTACTTTAAAGATATTCATATCGGGTCACTTAAAGAAACAAATTGGGACATGAGAAGTGCCGGCGATATCGTATACCATTTCGATTTTTCGGAGGAAGCTTCAGAAAACAGCTCACTGGCAGCACTTATAAGGCTTTCTATAAAATCGAGTACTTATTGGGACGAAGTAGGAGAAGACGAAACTTACTTTGAAATGTGCAAACAACAGGAACAATTTCTTGATATTATAGAAAGTCCGGATTGGTACATAGTAGATGATAAAGTAAAAAAAGTCCAAATCTTATGTCCGATCTTTCATAACAATAACACAATCGTCTGGCAAGAAGATTATATAAATAAGAACAAAATAAGTTTAATCCTCTAAAGCTGCGCGGCAAACACAATATTTCAAAAAAACTTAGAATCTTAGCGCCTTAGAACCTTAGCAATTTTTGTAAAAAATCCCTAATTTCGCTTACTAATCAAGAAAGAGAAAATGAAGGTCTGTATTGCCGAGAAACCCAGTGTCGCACGAGAAATTGCATCTGTTTTAGGTGCCAATACCAAGCACGATGGTTATTACGAAGGCAATGGTTACGCTGTGACCTATACTTTTGGGCATTTGTGCACCTTAAAAGAACCCAACGATTACAAACCGCACTGGAAAAGCTGGGATTTGAACAATCTGCCGATGCTTCCTGAAAAATTTGAAACCAAAGTCGTTCAGAATTCGGGAATCCAGAAACAATTTAAAATCATCAAAAGTCTGTTTGACAAAGCCGAATTGGTTATAAACTGCGGGGATGCCGGACAGGAAGGAGAATTGATTCAACGCTGGGTCATGAACGAAGCGCATTACAAAGGAGAAATCAAACGCTTATGGATTTCTTCCCTGACCACAGAAGCCATAAAAGAGGGATTTGAAAACTTAAAACCTTCTGAAAACTACGATAATTTATTCTACGCCGGATTCTCAAGAGCAATTGGTGATTGGTTATTGGGGATGAATGCAACGCGTTTGTATACCGTAAAACACGGCGGCTACAAGCAGGTTTTGTCTATCGGCCGCGTGCAGACGCCGACTTTGGCAATGGTGGTAGACCGTTTTAGAGAAATCGAAAATTTTAAACCGCAGCCGTATTGGGAGCTGCAGACTTTATACAGAGAAACACTTTTCAGCTACGAAGAAGGTCGTTTTCTAAAAAAAGAAGACGGAGAAATTCTGGCAGAAAAAGTCAAAGAAAGTGAATTCGAAATTGTTTCTGTCGACAAAAAAAACGGAAACGAATACGCTCCAAAACTTTTCGATTTAACAGGCTTACAAGTATATTGCAATCAGAAATTCGGGTTTTCGGCAGAAGAAACGCTTAAGATTGCGCAAACTTTGTACGAGCAAAAAGTAATTACGTATCCCAGAGTAGATACTACTTTTCTTCCTGGAGATATTTACCCAAAAGTACCAGGGATTCTGCAAAATTTGACCAATTATGCCGAATTAACGCAGCCACTTTTAGGCAAAAAAATAAAGAAGTCGCCAAAGGTATTCAACGACAAAAAAGTGACCGATCACCACGCTATAATTCCGACTGGTGTTCAGAATAATTTGGCTTATAATCAACAGCAGGTTTACGATATTATTACAAGACGTTTTATAGCTGTCTTTTATGACGATTGTTTGGTTGCCAACACAACGGTTATAGGAAAAGCTGCCGATGTGACATTTAGAACAACGGGAAAAGAAATCTTAAAAAAAGGATTTAGAGTTGTCTTTGAAGATCCTAACGCTAAAGAAAAAGAACCAGACTTACTGCCAAGTTTTGTTGTAGGCGAAAAAGGACCGCATGAACCTTCGTTTCTTCAAAAAGAAACCAAACCGCCCAATCAGTTTACAGAAGCAACTTTACTGCGCGCCATGGAAACCGCCGGTAAACAAGTAGACGACGAAGATTTACGTGAATTGATGAAAGAAAACGGAATCGGGCGTCCGTCTACGCGTGCGAATATTATCGAAACGCTTTTTAAACGTCAGTACATTGTCCGTAACAAAAAACAAGTCCTTCCTACTCCAACCGGAATTCAATTGATTGATACGATTCAGAACGAGTTGGTAAAATCGGCCGAACTTACGGGAACTTGGGAAAAACAGTTGAAAGATATTGAAAAAGGTACTTTTACTGCTGCTGCGTTCATCAGAAACATGAAACGTATGGTAGAAGCCTTGGTCTATGAAGTGCGAATGGAAACCAAACATGCTAATATTTCGCATGCAGCAAACATTCCGAAACCAATGCCAAAAGCAGAAAAAAAGAAAGCTGCCGGAATTGAAGCTGAAACTTGTCCGAAATGTCAAAAAGGAAATCTTATTAAGGGAAAATCGGCTTTTGGGTGTTCTGGATATAAATCGGGCTGTGATTTTGTACTGCCATTTGTTTTTTGTGATAAAAAAATCACCGAAAGTCAATACCTGAGATTGGTTCAAAAAGGATCTACAGTAAACATAAAAGGTTTTAAAACCGAATCGGGAACCGTTGAAGGTTTAATTCGTTTTGAGGAAAACTACAAACTAAAATTAGAACCCAAAAAAACAGCCTCTAAAAAAGCGAACGAAGCAGCCTCTGATGCTTTAGTTTGTCCGAAATGTAAAAAAGGAACCATTCTAAAAGGCAAAACAGCATACGGCTGCGCAGCGTACAAATCGGGTTGTGACTTTAAAGTTACCTTTGATGATGTTCGAGCAAAATTAGGCGATCAAAAACCGACTAAAGAATTGGTTTATGAGATTTTGAGTTCTGGCATTTAATTTTTTTTAGCCACGAAATCACGAATTATATTTTTCGAATTAATTCGTAAAATCAACAGCAAATTAATGATACAGTTGATCAAAAAAATTCGCGAATTCGTGGCGAACACTTTTTTTCCCTACATTAGTAGCTCAATACAAAACCAAAAACTCAAAAATATGTTTCAGAAAATTACTCTTATTGCACTTATCATAGCTTTTGTTTCCTGCCAGAAAAAAGAAACTGTTGAGAAAGACAAAATCAAAATCGCGGACTGGTTGATCGGGAATTGGCAAAATACTTCGACAGAAGGTGTTTTGACCGAAAACTGGCAAAAGTTAAACGACAGTACTTTCAGTGCTTCTTCCTACTTCATTAAAGGAAAAGACACCCTGCATTTTGAAACTATTATTTTGGCGCAGTTAGGCGAAACACTAATCTATAAAGCAACTGTAAAAGGGCAAAATGAAGACAAACCTGTTTTCTTCCCTTCGACTTCAGCATCAGATAAACAACTGGTTTTCGAAAATGCTAAGCACGATTATCCTCAAAAAATCACTTATACAAAAGGCGCAAATAATACTTTGACCGCTGAAATTTCTGGAAAATTGAATGGAAAACCGAGTTCGGAGAAGTTTGTGATGACGAAGAAATAGTTTTTTGCCGCTAAGGCGCTAAGACACTAAGTTTTTTTTATTCTCAAAAAATGGAGTCATTACGTTTTTTTAAATTACTACGTTTTTTTTAAACTCAAATGGAATACAATTACATCAAATCTACAATGATTTTCTGTATTGCGGGTTTTATTCTTCCCGCAATTACAGCAATTTTATTAGTTTTAAGCCAAATTGGATTGCAAAATATAGGAATAGAATGTACTATTGCCTGGAAGACATTTTGGGTATTATCATGGATTGGAATGATTGTACTGCCTATTATGTTTTTCAGATATCTAAAGGGAAAAGAAGAAATGGGAAATGAAAAATTAAATGCCTATTTGTTCTTTTTTAATTTCTTCGAATATTTCTGCATACAAACTGCTCTAAGTATTTTTTTTACAACATCTAATACTTTATGTCATGGCTCTGATGGCCAAAATGGATTAGAACTTGTGCTTACAGCTTGGATGAGTTTACCAATTTTAATAATTTTCAGCTATATTTTTAAGCATTATACAGAGGTTACAGTTATCAAATAAATAAAAAAATTTTGGTTTACTATCTAAAAAAACAGTGGGTCGATAATATTGGAGGGTCGGATTTTAATTCGGTTACCTAAAACCTGCAGCTATAGAGATCAGGAGGATCGATCGACTTAATTTAAAATATTGAAAATAAAATGCCATCAATACTACAAGGATTAAAATCCATAGCTGCAAAATAATCATCCCTACAGAATTTTATATCATTTAAAACAAACATTAGAACAATTTGTACACTAATATGTCAAAAAGAAAAAAAAATATAATTGCAATTATAGTCCCTATTTTCATTTTTATTATTAGTGCCTCTTTATTTTATTTTACAACTCTTCAGTATAAACAAAGTTTTATTCAATTGTATAATTCAAAAATAAAACTTGAAAAAGGGAATTACAATTTATACGATGCGCAAAAAGAAGAAATTAAAAGGCATCATTTTGACATTGATGTATTAGAAAACAGCAAGCTTCAAACTTTAAAAATTTCAATTTCTCCTGAAAAAAAAACTTGGTTTATCAGAACATCCACTTCTGTTACTTTAGATGGGAAAAAATATCAGCTTTTACGTCAACTTAAAATTTCAAAAAATGGCTTGTATGATGTTGAGATTTTCAATTCAACTAAAAATAAAACGAATATCTTAATTCAAAATCAAAATGCTGATAATGATTTTTTAAAATCAATTTTGATCTATTATGCTATTTCGATATTGAGCATTGTCAGCCTTTTAGTTGTCCTCATCGTTCTTTTAGTAAAGTCTTTCAGAAATAATAAAAAGGTTGCTACAAAATAATACATTCCTAAGGAATTTTTAAAAACTTTGTGCCTTAGTGTCTTCACGGCTAAAAACAAAAATCCTTAGAATCTTAGAACCTCAGCATCTTAAAAGCTAAAAAATCATTCATTCTCCCCGATTTTATTCACCATAAAAATCATAAGTACGCCCAAAATAGCCATAACTAAAAAGGCCCATTTCATACTTAAATATTCGGAGATAAAACCAACCATTGGCGGTACCAATAAAAATCCTAGATAACCAATTGTAGATATCGATGTTAAGGCTGAACCGCTGCTTAATTTAGATGATCTTCCAGCAATACTAAATACTAACGGAACAACGCAGGAAACCCCAAATCCGATTAAAACATAACCAAAAATAGTTGGATACGCGTACGGAAGGACAAAACAGATTCCGAAACCTATTGTAATTAATATACCGCTGTACATGAGGATTTTCTTTGTTCCAAATTTCATTACCCCATAATCTCCAAATATACGCCCTAATGTTACTGCTGATGCGAAAAATACAAACGCAGCACTCGTCATTTTTGGGGAAGCCTTTAAGATATTTTCGAAGTAAATTCCGCTCCAATCGTACATCGTATTTTCGCACGCCATAGAAACGAAACAGATCAAGGCAAACTTTACCAGATTTTTTTCCGGCATCGAGAAAAATTTCTTTTTAACCGGAACGGGTTCGTTATGAATACTCATAGGGTAAAAACAAGCCGTCAGCGCCAGCATAAAAACACTTACGCCCAATAAATGATGAGAAGGCGCAATTTTCTGTGTTACCATTACATAGCCTAAACCTGCACCAGAAAAAACAGCGATACTCCAAACCGCATGAAAACGGGTAATAATTGATTTTGGATACAATTTCTGTACTTCGAGCGACTGTGCATTTATCGATAAATTGAAAATATTACGAGAAGCTCCAAAAATCAGAAGTACAATAACCAGCTGCCAGACAAACGCAACCAAACCAGGCAGAGACAATACTATGTTGAACATAATTGCTCCTAAAAGCATAATGTAACGACTGCTGTATTTGTTTAATAATTTTCCTGTAAAGGGCATTGTCAGCATTAAACCAATCGGAAATGCAAATAAAACAGCTCCAAATTCGGCTTCAGACAAATGCAATTGTGCTTGTATGTGCGGGATTCGAGAAACCCACGAAGAATATCCAAATCCGGAAAGAAAGAAAAAAACGGTATTTGCAATACGATATCCTCTCGGAGTATTTTGAATCTTTTTGAAGAATGGTAAAATCATGAAGTACTTTTTCAGACTGCAAAAGTAAAACATTTAAAACTTTAACTTATCTAAATCCTCAAAAGAAGCATACTGCAAATGTGCTTTTAACATTTTAAGATAAAAAGGATTGCCCAAGCTCTTTTCTATTGGGATTTTAACACATGACTGAGCCAAATCGCTATTTATGCAGTAAATCTAACTGTTAGGTTTTAAAACAGATATTTTTAGATTTTTATTTTTAATTGTTCTAAATAACCGTTATGTTTGTAAAAAATATCATTCTAATAATTCAAACTTGAACTTATGAAAACAAATACTTTTAAAATCATAGCTTTTTTCTTTTTAATGCTGGTTTCTGCTCCAATATTTGCACACGCACTTTGGATCGAAACTAAGGCAACTGGAATAAAAGGAAAAGCACAGGAAATTTCTATTTACTTTGGAGAATTCTCTGATAATGACATTACAAAAGCAGACAAATGGTTTTCTGATTTAAAAAATTTCAGCTTAATTGTTGTTAGTCCTTCCAAAAAAGAAACTAAACTTTCTACAAAAGCTTTAGACAATAAATATCAGGCATTTTTTACCCCAACAGAAGATGGTGTTTACACTATTGTAATGCAGCACACGGTTGGCGATGTTTACGGCACAATGAAATTAGATTATAATTCTAGTGCAACTGTTGTGGTTGGAAACAAAAATGCAGGAAATACGATCGCTGCAAATTCAAACAAAATTGCGGTTTTCTCTGAGAATGCAGATACTGCCAAAAAAGATGCAAAAGTAACTGGAGTAGCTTCTTACGACGGTGCTATTGCTAAAGAAGCAAAAATCAAAGTAATTGCTCCAAACGGCTGGGAAAAAGAATTATGGACAAATGATAAAGGAGAGTTTTCTTTTACTCCGATATGGTCTGGAAATTACATGGTGGAATATGCTCACACAGACAAAGCTTCTGGAGAACATAACGGAAAAAAATACGACGAAATCTGGAAAATGGCGACTTACCAAATTGTGGTAAAATAATTTTCCTAAAAATCTTTTTTTAGAATTTTAATTTTCGATTCTGAAGGCCTTACCAATTAGTAAGGCCTTCTTTTTTTACTACAGTATTATGAGTTTAAAACTTTGAAAAACTGTCTATTTGATTCGTTTTACAAATAATCAAAAACAATCTAAAAAAACAAACTCTTAAGCAAATCTTAAGAAAATAATAAGCAAAGTTTAAGCAAGAAAACACGGCTATAAATTTTGTCAAAACTAGTGCGATTGTATATTTGCGGTCAGTTATTTTTATTGAATCTAAATAAACAACATGAAATATAATTTACTATTTGCACTAGGATTATTAAGCTTTTCGTCTTACAGTCAGAGTTATTCTAGTACAGAAACTGCTGCCGTTACTGATACTGTTAAGAATAAAAAAAGCGAAATTTTAAACGAAGTAGTGGTTACTAAAAACAAAGAACCAAAACCAGTAACTGCTGTTCGTTCGGGATTAAAACCAATGGATAATCCGCAGAGTATTCAAATAATTGGATCAGAAGTGATCGAACAACAGCAAGCCATACGATTAAGTGAAGTTTTAAAAAATGCGAATGGTGTTTACGTTGGCTCTGCGCGCGGCGGTGCACAGGAATCTTTCTTTTCTAGAGGGTATGATATGTCTGCCAATAATATGTTTAAAAACGGTTTTCGCTATAATGCAGGTTCTATTCCTGATGTTTCTGGTTTAGATAAAGTTGAATTTCTTAAAGGCGGTGCTGCTTTATTGTTTGGAAATGTCGCTCCCGGCGGGATCTTAAATTTGGTAACCAAAACACCTCAGTTTAAAAGCGGCGGCGAAATCTCTATGCAGATAGGCAGTTACGCGTATTACAAACCTGCTTTTGATTTTTACGGCGGTTTAAGTAAATCAGTCGCTTTTAGAATTAATGGTTCTTACGAAAACTCTGAAAGCTTTAGAGATGTTGTAAAAAACGAACGACTGTATGTAAATCCGTCTTTGCTTTTTGTGGTTAATCCTAAAACACAAATTACAGTACAGGGAGATTATTTAACCGCAGATTGGACTCCAGATTTTGGAACGGGCATTATCGGAAAACAAATTCTGGATTTACCCCGCAATGCTTTTTACGGTTCACTTTGGTCAAATGGCAACACAAAATCTTCGAGCGCATCGGTACTATTAAATCATGATTTTAATAAAAATTGGAAACTTAATTTTAATAGTTCTTTCCAAACTTACAATAGAACTCAAAAATCTACAGCGCAATTATCCGGCTTAGATGATACTAAAATATATCCGACTCCTGGGTATTGGAACCGAGGATTAACGCAGGCCAAAAACTTAGAACAAATCTTGGGAGACCAATTGAGTTTACAAGGCAATTTTAACACAGGATCTATAAAACACCAGATCTTTACCGGAGCAGATTGGGAAAACTCGTTTGCAACGGCTTACACCTATGCTTTTAACGAAAAGGCGGTAATGGTAAATGGCAAATACGATCCGAGTCTTTACGATACTATAAATCTGTTTGATTTTGATCCTTCGACACAGCGAAATGATATTCCGAATGCGAGAGCAACCCAAATTGCAAAAACAGAAACGAACCGTTTTGGGGTTTATTTTCAGGATTTAATTTCTATTACCGAAAAATTTAAAGTTCTTGCAGGTATTCGCTGGTCTTGGCAGGAAGCCGAAGTAACGACTTACAAAGAAACACTTACAAGCGGCAAACAAACCCTTGCTCCAGAAAATGCTGTACCGACTGTGGCTCCAAAACGTTTGGATAATGCATTTTCTCCAAAAGCTGGTTTAGTATACCAGCCTACAAAAGAAATCTCTTTGTTCGGAAGTTACTCAAGCTCTTTTACCCCAAACACCGGTACAACTGTTGATTTGAAACCTATTGAACCTTCTATTATTGATCAATATGAAGCGGGTATTAAAACCGATTTCTTTAAAGGATTGTTAAGCACAAACGTAACCGTGTATCAAATTACAAACAGCAATCTTGCACAAACAGCACAGTTTAAAGCAGACGGAACACCAAACGTTGATACAAGTATCAAAATTCTTGGCGGCGAAACCAAAAGTAAAGGTGTCGAAATTGATGTTACGGCAACACCACTTGAAGGTTTAAGTATTAATGCTGGATACAGCTATAATGATATGCGCTACACTAAAACTTCTGGAACAAGCGGCAGTTTTGTCGAGGGAGATCGTGTGGCAAGAACCCCGCAAAATACTGCAAATCTTAGTTTTTTCTATAAAGTTCCTGAAGGATTTTTTAAAGGGGTTACAGTTGGAGCTATTGGAAACTATATTGGAGATCGTTTAGGAGGCTGGAATGATGATTATCTATGGACACCTGTCACACCGGCAACTACGCCTCCTACTTACAATGTAACTATTCGAGACCGCGATATTCCGCTTGACGGATATACTACCATAGACGTTTCTGCGGGTTACGAGTGGAGAAAATTCTCTATTCTTTGCAAACTATCAAACATTACAAATGAATTAAATTATACCGTTCACGAAAATTACAGCGTTAACCCAATCTCACCTCGTCAAGTACTGACAAGCCTGCGTTATAAGTTCTAAAATATTGAATTAGTTTTTAAATTGCCGATTCTATCAATGAATCCTCAAAACCTCATTTAGCTTTAAATGAGGTTTTTTATTTCCTTAAAAAATACTTTAATAAATGTTACTTTTACCAGAAATTTTATTCTGTTTCCAAATCTTCAACAATGACAGCATCCAAGCAAAACCAATTAAAGAAAACATTAGGCCTGAGTTTTAATATTGCCGTACTGATTGGCGGCACCATCGGAGTCGGAATCCTGCGCACCCCTGGTACAATTGCCGAAATGCTTAATAATTACTGGCTTATTATTGCTTCTTGGCTTTTTGGAGGTTTGTATGTTCTTCTTGGGGCAAACTCCTATGCAGAATTGGCTACCATGCTGCCAAAAGCTGGAGGCTCTTATAATTACATCAAAAGGGCTTTTGGTGAATATGCTGGTTTTCTTGCCGGATGGTTCGATTATATTACCAATGCCATTCCGCCCGCTTTTTACTGTATTGTGATCAGCGAATACCTCATTATTTTATTTCCTTCGCTGGCCAATTTTTCTACCGTAATGGCAATTTCCTTATTAGCTGCTTTTGTACTCATTCATTTAAGCGGTGTCAAAAACGGAAGCACGATTCAGCAGATCACCAGTTTTTTAAAAGTAATTTGTTTTGTGGCTTTAGTTGTTGCCTGTTTTCTATATTCTGGTGTTGAAGTGCCAAAAATTAAAACCGATACTACATTCTTTCAAATCGGATTAATCTTTGGATTTTTTAAATCCCTGCAATTAATTATCGGAACGTATAACGGCTGGAACAGTGTTTGTTTTTTTGCTGAAGAAAATGAAAATCCAAGCAAAAATATTCCGAAATCCTTATACAGTGGGGTTATTCTGGTTGTAACCATTTATGTTTTGGTCAATATGGCTTTCTTTCATGTACTGCCGATCGAAACTTTATCAAAATCTAATCTTGCTGCCGCTGACGTTGCCAAAATTCTATTTGGAGAAAACGGAGCACTGATTGTAACGGTGATTTCTATTTTCTCTTTAATCAGTATTTTGAATGCTTTTATGATGATTCCGCCAAGAATTTTATACGGATTAAGCCGCGACGGATTTTTTGTTAAACAAGGAACCAATGTAAACAAAGGCGGTACGCCGATTACAGCACTTTTGGTTTCCTCTTTTTTCAGTTTGTTTTTAATTTGTATCGGTTCGTTTGAAGTATTATTTTCATTCGCCGCTTTTCTCTCTATTATTGTCTGGGGACTCGCCTATGCTTCTCTTTTAAAATTAAGAACTAAAGAACCCAATTTAGACCGTCCTTATCGCTCTTTCTGGTATCCGTGGGCAACCATCATTGCTATTATAGCTTCTATTGCTCTATTATTAGGATTTATATACAGCGATCCTAAAAGCTTTATTATTATTGTAGTGATTACGGTAATTTCATATCTGTTTTTTCTGGTTTTAAAAAAGGAATAAAAATATCACGCTAAAAATAAATCCCAATACTTGATTTAGTATTGGGATTGCTTTTATCATCTCTGTTTGAAGTAATTTTCTAAATTTTCACAGCCGGATAATTCCGAAGCAAATTCTGGGAATTCTTTTTTAACTCTTGCTGAATTAGTGTATTCTTCTTTTTCTGCAAAATCCATCATCCGTAAACATAATGCTTTAAATTTAACTGTTTTAGCATTTTGATACGCCAGCTTGTAATTGGCTGCAGCTTTTAATTTACTTCTATATTCAATTTCATCGATATAAGATTCTTTTCCGTTATTATCGCCATACCACGTAGAACTAGAATAACGCCGCATCATCCAGGAGTTTCCATAATCTGACATGTTGTAATAACAGTTTGCTATTAAAAAGTAATAATAAGCTTTGTCCTTTGTTGCAACATTATTGGCCAAATTGATGTATTTAATCAAATGCTCTGTTACAGAAAGTTTGGTAACCAAATACTTTTCTTTATGTGGTATAAAGGATTTTGTGTGTTTAAAATCATAAAATGGATTTTGATCAAAAACATAGCCTTCGTCGTATGGTCCTCTTTCCCACGCATTATAATTATCGTCCCAATATTTTTTGTCTAAAGTCTTAAAGGTTTTTAATGCATTGCTTAATTGATTTTCTCTAATATACTTTGTCCCCAACAGATCTTTTAAGTAATCTTTGTCTTTATACAATTTCGCATAAATAGCTTTTTGAAATTCAGACACATTCGTATTCTCTATGCTATTCACTATTTTTTGTAAATCTCTAGCAGTATAAACAAAGTCTAAATAATCAAAATAGCGATAAAATTCTGCCAGATTTCCAGACGTTTTAATTCGATTGCCGCGCCACTCTACGTCATCAGAATTATAATTTTCATTTGTTGTTCCCTCAATTAAAGACATCAAGGCCAATCCATCTACAATATTTCCTTTAAATTCTAATTCTCTTCCTAATGCAAAAATAAAACGTTCATCGTCTTTGTATTTTAAAATAATAGATTGAATGTGTGGTTTAATAACTGCTTTTCCATTTTCTTGATTCGCTGTTATGCACAATGCTTTAATTTTCTTCAATTCATCAATAACCTTTTCAGATTGGTGTTTTTTTTCAAACGAAACAATATTCTTTAAACAATCCGTATAATTTCTGGTAATAAACTGCAGATTGATTTTGGATGCTTCCCAAACTAAAACATCATGAACATTATTGATTGACACTGAATTTATAAAATCTAAAACTTCCTGCGCATACAGTCTGTCATGTTCAGAATTATTTCTCAAGCTCTCGGTCGTAATTTTATCTTTATCATTACTCCAGTCCGGATAGTATTGGGTTGATGGTAAATAATTAGAATAATAGGGCGTATAAACCCAATCTTCTATTTTGTTAAGTTCTCGTAAAAGCAGAAATCCAAGTATTTCAGACTTAGGATTGTTTTTATAAATCTCTTTAAGATACTCTAAGTTTTTATCTTTTTTCTGCATGGAAACAAATGCATAAACATTTGCAATGTCTTCTTTGGTTTTGGCTTGTTTTAAAGCATCGTCTATTTTAAAATCACTTTTGAAAAAATAGTAACTGGCAAATCTCTTTTCTGAACAGTTTGCCATCAAATCAGCAATATCTGTCATATAAGCTGGATTGGTTTTGGTAAACGTATAGAAAAACAAGCTCCAATAATAGAGATAATCTTTTTTCTTGTCTTTAAAATTAGATTCAAAAATATTTATAATCAAATTTTTATCACCAGAATAATACGCAAGCCGTATGGTTAAAAATGCATATTTTCTTTTAAAATATAGATTCTTTTCGTCGTTTGTAATCTTGACTATTTTGGCTAATAATTTACTTCTTCTCTCATTGTTTTCATTTTCATTTCTTTCCCAAGCGTCATCCGATTCATTGGTCAGTTCACAGCCTTTTGCAATTTTGAGATAATTAATCGCTTCCGTTTTATTATTGGCATACAAATATTTAATAAATTCATTGTCGCTGTTGGAATGAACATCTGTGTAAGACAAATTAAAATTAAAATCTTCTATATCTTCAATGGAAACTTTTTTGTTTGCATAATTGTACCAATCCAAGATATTTGCATCTGTCAATTTGTAACTATTTGGATCTCTTCCGTAATCATATCCCCATAGATCGGCATTATAATAAAACGCTTTATACGCAGCATATTTAAAGTATTCTGGTTTACAAATCGAATATCGTATATCTTCACCGTATGGAGAATAGCCACATGCCAGAGTTCTGCTAAAACTACTTACTAAAAGAGCTGTAAAAACTAGAAACTTCTTCATAATTGTATTTTTTAAATGTGCTGTTGTCTAAATGGAATAATGAAATTGTAGTGTTTTGATCTAATTCTACATTTTGTTTAATAATTGAAATAGCTTCTTTGATTGTTTTTGCACTTATTTCTTCGAATTTAAGCTGATCTCCCTTTTTTAAATACGTTTCATCTTCATTGGAGTAATCTTCTGTCATTTCATACCACATAGGTTTAATCTCTTTTGCAATATGACTTATATTGGCAGAATTAAAGTTTACAAGTCCGGCAAAACGATTATTATGATACCAAAGCGTCCAATAAAAAACAGGCAGTGCAACATCTAAATGTACAGGATAACTTCTTTTTTTATTCAAATATGACTTTAGTTCATCAATGTCTAAAATAGAATTTTTCTCTTTTTTTGATAATGGTTTAATCAAATTATAACACATCAGCATTGCTTTGTCGACTGGCGGAACTCCCATAATTTCAGGATATTTATACGGATAAAGACGCAGCGTACAACTGATTTCTTTTTTTGACAATTCTTTGATTTTCTTTAGCAGATAAAAATATTTATCTTTTGTTGACTTTGTCCAATCGCAGTCAATTTGAATTTCGGTATAATTGAAAACTACTTTTTTCTCATCTTCATTATTGTTGTAATAGTCATTTTCAAAGTGATATTTCTCAACCAAAAAAGTAATATTATCGGCTAATTTATCGAGCGATTTTTCGTCATTGTACTGAAAGATTTCATTTTTGATAAAAACGGTCGGCACAATCGTAACCGAATCTAAATCTCGAAAAGTATATATTGACGGACTGTTTTTTTGATACGGAAAATTCCCCATCGATTCATTATAATCAACTTCAAATAGTTTATAGTAGATTTTTTTTGTTTCTAATTTATTTAATGCTTTCACCGTTTCGGGATCAAAAGAGGAACTCTTTTTCCAGTAATAAAATGCTGGTTCCACATTTATAACTCGATTTTCTTTTTTAGAACATCCATAAAAAAGAGAAAAAACACAAACTAGAAAAATGATTTTTTTCATTATAAGACAATTAAATTTAAGATGTAAAGCGTTTTAAAATTATATTATTAAAAAAGGATAAACAATTCAATCGTCCCTATGGGACGATATTAAGATTGCGTCTTCACTACGGTACCAATAAGATGTTCCTACGTAACAATTAACAAAACATAAATGTTCCAGAGGAACATCTCGTTGGTAACAAACTTAATGAGTGCTAGCAACATTTGAGATTACCTAATAGACATTCCTGATGCCAATGTTCGGCAGGAACATCTGGTTGGTAAAAACCGAAACGATCTGATTTCCAGAGAAACGTTTGATTATTATATTTTTATAAAAAGCAAAACTGTTAAGGATTCTTATCTTCTTGCTTTAAAATATTCTTCAAAAGCATTGCAGTCAGAAATCAAATCTTCGTAGTTATCGCTGTATTTTGATTTTAAATCCTGATAATATTTGTTTTTCTTCCAAATAAAATCATCATAATTTTTAATTTTATTATTGTAATCGTCGGGATATTGATGCCTCAATTTATTCTTCTCACATTTCCCCATCATTCGCAGGCACAAAGCTTTAAATTTGGTTGTTTTGGCATTTTTAAAAGCTAAACCGTAGTATTTCTTTGCAAGATTACATTCGTAAAACTCATCGTTATCTACTTCAAAAAACTTGATATACAGTTTTTTTACACCCAAAGTTTTTATTGCAGCAGCCTCGGTGTCAGCCAAATTCCAAGAATCATTCTTCCAGTAATAAAATGCTTTTTCTACATTTTCAATTTTATGAGAGCATGATAAAAAGAGGCAGAAAAAAAAGCCGAAAGGAAGATATTTTTCATTAAAATGACAGAGATTATGTTGCGTAAAACCGTATTAAAATTATATCATTTTGAAATACAAAAAACATTTAAAACAAAAATATTTTATTAAAAATATACCGATGAAATCTTCCTGCGGACAATTAGAAAAACCAATGTTCCGCACGAACTTCACTCGATAAAAAACAACCGATTAGGATGTTCCATAGGAACATCCTAATCGGTAGAAACATTTCATTGGTAAAAAAAATTCATTCGTAAAAAAAATAGGCAGAGCAAATTACGTTCCGTAGGAACGTTTGAATATTGCATTTTTACAAAAAAAACAAACCCGACAGTTTTAAAAACTGTCGGGTTGAATTAGAATGTATCAATTAAGCTCGATTCTTATTTCAATCCAGCCAGACTCTGCTCAATTGTAGCAATTTTTGCTAAAGCATCGGCTTGTTTTTGTTTTTCGATATTTAAAACTTTTTCTGGCGCACCGTTTACGAATTTCTCGTTAGAAAGTTTCGCTTCTACAGATTTTAAGAATCCTTTTGTATAGTTTAATTCTTCTGTTAGTTTTTTAATCTCAGCTTCAACATCAATATTTCCTCCTGAAATCGGAATAAAATATTCATTTGATTTTACACGGAAAGATAAGGCTCCGTCTACTTTATCTGCAACATATTCGAAAGTTGAAAGATTACCCAATTTGGTGATTACCGAATCAAAATAAGTCGAAAAATTCTCTGTATTAATCGCTCTGAATTCGATACTGTCTTTCATAGCAATATTTTTTTCCTTACGAATCGTTCTGATTCCTGAAATTACCTCAACTGCATTTTCAAAATCGGCAATTAATTTAGCATCAAATGGTTTTAATTCTGGCCAAGTCGAAACAATTAAAGCTTCTTCTTTTGTTCTTTCAGCAATTAAATGCCAGATTTCTTCTGTTAGGAACGGCATAAACGGATGAAGCAGTTTCAAGTTGCTTTCTAGAATTTCAATTGCTTTATCAAATGTCTGTTTATCAATCGGCTGTTGGTATGCTGGTTTGATCATTTCAAGGAATAAAGAACAGAAATCATCCCAAACCAATTTATAAATGGCCATTAATGAATCTGAAATTCTGTATTTCTCAAAATTATCTTCAATATCCGCTAATGACTGTTGAAATTTAGCCTCATACCATTCAATCGCTGTTTTTGACGATTCTGGCTGTGCAATTGTTTCAGAAACTTCCCATCCTTTTATCAATCTAAGAGCGTTCCAAATTTTGTTTGTAAATGATTTTCCCTGAAGGCATAATTCTTCATCAAACATAATATCGTTTCCTGCAGAAGCACTTAAAAGCAAACCTACACGAACACCGTCGGCTCCGAATTTTTCGATCAAATCTAAAGGATCAGGAGAATTTCCTAATGATTTAGACATTTTGCGACGTTGTTTATCACGCACTAAACCTGTTAGATATACATTTTTAAATGGTTTTTCTCCTGTATATTCATAACCTGCAATAATCATTCTAGCAACCCAGAAAAACAAAATATCCGGACCTGTAACCAGATCGTTTGTTGGATAATAGTATTTAAAATCTTCGTTTTCCGGATTAACTACTCCATCAAAAACGGACATTGGCCATAACCACGCAGAAAACCATGTATCTAATGCATCAACGTCTTGTCTTAAGTCAGATGCTGTAAGTGAATTGTTAGAAGTTCTTTCTTGTGCTAATTTTAACGCATCTTCGATGTTTTCAGCTACAACAAAATCTTCTTTTCCGTCTCCATAATAAAACGCAGGAATTCTGTGTCCCCACCATAACTGACGGGAAATATTCCAATCGCGGATATTGTTTAACCAATGCGCATACGTATTTTCAAAACGTTTTGGGTGCAATTTTATGTCTCCTGTTTGCAGAACAGATTTTATAGCTGGTTTTACCAATTCTTCCATTTTCAAGAACCATTGGTCTGATAATCTTGGTTCGATTACCGCTTTGGTTCTTTCAGAAGTTCCCACTTTATTTAAATGGATTTCGGTCTTCGCCAAAGCGCCGCTTTCTTCTAATTCTTTTGCAATTTCGGTACGAACCACAAAACGGTCTTTTCCTTGATAATGCAATCCGAAGCTGTTTAGTGTTGCATCTTCATTAAAGATATCAACGATTTCCAGATTGTGTTTTTCTCCTAACGTTTTATCGTTCATGTCGTGCGCAGGAGTCACTTTTAAACATCCTGTTCCGAATTCTACATCTACATATTCGTCTTCAATAATCGGAATCACTCTGCCGCAAATAGGAACGATTGCTTTTTTACCTTTTAAATGCGTAAAACGCTCATCATTCGGATTGATACAGATGGCAGTATCACCAAAGATAGTCTCAGGACGTGTGGTAGCAATGGTCAAGAAATCTTCTGAACCTTCGATTTTATATTTCAGGAAAAATAATTTTCCTTGTTGTTCTTCGTAAATAACTTCTTCGTCGGACAACGTAGTTTTGGCTTCTGGATCCCAGTTTACCATACGGTATCCTCTGTAGATTAATCCTTTGTTGTATAAATCTACAAACGATTTAATTACAGCTGCCGACATGTCAGGATCCATCGTAAATTTGGTACGTTCCCAATCGCATGAAGCACCTAATTTTTTAAGCTGTTCCAGTATTGTTCCGCCATATTTATGCGTCCATTCCCAGGCGTGTGCTAAAAATTCTTCGCGTGTTAAATCGTTTTTATTGATTCCTTCTGCTTTTAGTTTTGCAACTACTTTTGCTTCTGTAGCAATAGAAGCGTGGTCTGTTCCCGGTACCCAGCAGGCGTTGAACCCTTTAAGACGTGCTCTACGAATTAAAACGTCTTGAATCGTGTTATTCAACATATGCCCCATATGAAGGACTCCAGTGACGTTTGGCGGCGGGATTACAATAGTGTACGGTGTTCTATGATCAGGTTCTGAATGAAAATAGTTGTTTTTCATCCAATACTCATACCATTTATTCTCACTTGTTTTAGCGTCAAATTGTGCTGGAATTGTCATTTATATAGGTTGTTTAATCGTTTATTTTTTCTTGATTTCGTTTTATCATTAATTCGTTTAATCGTTAAGCTGCAGAAAGGTTTTGATGAAATCTAAATTCACTCCCAATCCTTTAAGCATTTAATCAGTTAAACAAATAAACGAAACTTTGGTTCAATTTTTGTAATTATAACTGACAGCAAAAGTAAATAATTAAGTACACTATAAAAAGCGAATTAAAAATTTGTGTGTTAATTAAAAGAATGTATATTTACTTACAACTTAAAATCAATTTCAGATGAAAAATGCAGCCTCTTTTATTGCTGTCTTATTGTTTAGTGCAATAAGTTATGCTCAAAATGGCCCAAAGATTGAATTTGCCGCCCCAGACAATACAATCGATTATGGAAAAATTTCTAAAACTGATAATGGCCTACGTACGTTTGAGTTTACAAATACAGGAGACGCACCGCTGTTAATTATTGGTGCAGAATCTACCGTAAGTTCTATTGTGGTAACCAAACCTGCCGCTGCCGTTATGCCTGGCAAAAAAGGAAAAATCGATGTAAAATACAACATGGCTTCAGGACCAATTCGTAAAACAATTACTGTAGAAACCAATGCTGTCAATTATCCCGACGGAAGGGTTGCCCTTAAAATTAAAGGAGAAGTTTTATAAAAAAATAAATTCTAAAAAATAGTAAAGCCGTTTCTTTTGGAACGGCTTTTTTATTGTATAATCTTGTCATTTCTCTCCCGAGGCTTCTGGATCTAAATGACATAATTGGGCGATTATTTTGATGTCAAATTTTACTTCTCAGTGCACGCTGTTTCATCAAACTTATATTTTACTTTTTCAAAGTCAATTGGTTTGTCTTTTACCAAATAAGTAACTCCCATTGTAGTCTGCATGGTTCCGTTACCCAAAATAAGCTGTTTGTCTTTTTTAAGCAGAGCCATTGGGTTTTTGAATGTTTTGCCTTTATCTGTATTAGTCGTAAAAGTATAATCTACAAACAAAGTATCACCATGAAATTCTCCTGCTATCTCTCCTGTTCTTACTGTAGAAGGGGCAACTTTCATAGTCAAATCGCCGTTTAATTTGCCGTTTTTGAGTGTGTTCACTTTCAAATCAAGCGTATCCTTTTCATAAATTGCTTTGTAGCACTGCGTTCCTACTACAGTTTCGGCTTCTGCTTTTGCTGCTTCAGCTTCTTTTTGTTTTTCTTCATTTTTACAGCTTTGAAAACCAATGCAGGTCAAAAGCAGGCATGATAAGGCTAAATTTCTCATAATTTGGTATTTTTAATCATTTTGTGATGTCATAAAATTAAATAAAAAGATTCTAAAAGAAAGGCTTTTCATCAAAAAATACAGACTAAAAATAGACAATTTACTGCTACAAATTCTTAATCACAAACTCCGATCTTCTGTTCAATTCGTGTTCTTCTTCTGAGCAGGAATCATCGGTTTTGCATTTAATGATCGGGACATATTCCCCATATCCTTTTGCCGTAACTCTTTTGGCATTTATACCCGATTGAATGATAAACTCACGTGTCGAATTGGCTCTTTTCTGCGATAAGTCTTCGTTGAATTTGTCGTTTCCTCGAGAATCGGTATGCGATCCTATTTCGATTTCCATTTCTGGATATTTCTTCAACAAATCGACTACTCTTCCTAAAACCACTTTAGATTCTTTACGGATGTACCACATGTTATAATCAAAATAAATCGGATCGGTTTTGATGATTAAACGATCTTTATCCCTTACAACATCTTTTTCTTTCTCCAGAATCTCCTTAACCTTTTCTTTCTTTTTAACTTCGGCGGCAGCGATTTCAGCTTCTTTGGCTTGTTTTTCTTTTTGTTTTAATTCGATAACAGCTAAGGCTTCTTTTTTCTTGTTTTCTTCTTCTAAAATTAATTCTTGTTTTCTTTTCTTTTCGGCAATTTCTTTTTCTTCTAATTTAATTGCTTCCAGCGATTTTAATGCAAGAGAACCATCGTTTATCTTGTCTCGAGTTTTATCTAACGTAAATGATTTCGATTCGTTTGTGTAATTTTCTTTAAAGGCTGAAACTTTATAAGATGCTTCGCAGGGAACTCTAAAACTAAATTTTCCATCGGCTTCTGTTGTTACGGTATAAAGCGTATTTTTATCCGAATCCTGCAATATAACGGTTGCATTCTCTAATGCCAGTTTAGTCACAGCATCCGTGATAATTCCTGCAATCAGCTGTTTACAATCTTCAACAATCAGGTCTTTAATTTCTCTAAATTGATAAATATCGTCGCTGCCCTTTCCTCCTTCTCTATTAGAAGCAAAAAAACCTTCTTTGGTAGAAGCATCGATATTAAAAGCAAAATCATCTAAATTTGAATTTAACGGAAACCCGATATTAACAGGATCGCTGTATTCATTTCCATTAATTTCAGATACAAAAACATCTAATGATCCGTATCCTAAATGACCGTCTGACGAAAAATAAAGTTTATTAGCTGCAGCGGCAAATGGAAATTGTTCTCTTTTTGAGGTATTAATTTTTGACCCCAGATTTTTGGGAGTATCAAAAGCTCCTTTATTAACGTTTACCGAATAAAGATCAAACGAACCATAACCGCCGGGCATATCAGAAGCAAAATACAATACTTTTTCGTCCGGGCTCAACGCAGGGTGTTCTACAGAATAATTAGGACTGTTGAACGGAAGTGCAGCAATATTCTTCCATTTTCCGTCTATTAATTCGGCTTTAAAAATTTGAAGATTCGAAATTTTCTGGTCGTTCTTTTTCTTTCTTCCGTTTTTAGAATTGTTACGGGTAAAATAAATGGTTTTACCGTCTTTTGTAAAAACAGCATTCGATTCGTGCATTCCGGTTTTGAGTTCCTTTGCAAAATAATGTACGATAGAATCTGGAGAATTAATGTTCTTTAGCGGAAGCGTAACTAAATTTAAATACGTTTCATTGTCCCATTTAAACTTTTTATCAAATAATCCCGGTTTGAGTTTTACAGCGGCAAAAACTAAATTTTCTTTGTATTTGACAGCGCCGAATTCGGAGTTTGGTGTGTTTAAGGCTAAGTTTTTAATCTCAAAACGTTTCCCAATTGCGGTTACGTTTTCTAAAGTTTTCAATTCTTTTTCAAAATTTAAAACAGCGTCACTACTAGCAGACAGCGTATAATATTCTGTCAAAGCGGCATTGGCATCATCTGGGCTGTTCGTCGCTTTTAGAGTCTGGGCATATCTAAAATAATATTCCTTGTCTAATCCGTTATTATAATTTTTGATCAATAAACGGTAATAGCGCTGTGCTTTTACCAAGTTGTTGGTATAATAATACGAATCAGCCAAGTTTTTGATGACTTCCTGAGACGGTTTTTCTTCTGCCAGTCTTTCGTACAAGATAATGGCTTCGCTGTAATACGTTTTATCAAAAAAGCGTTTGGCTCTCGCCAAATCCTGATTTTGAGCGTATATCAGTTGTATTAAAAATACGAATATAATAACGAGTAGTTTTTTCATATTTTTCATTTTAAAAGAATCTTGGAGATTTATCAAAACCTTTTCCTAATAAGTCCAAATCAAAAAGCAGCATAATTTCGTGCGTGCCAGAGTTAAACTGTCCGAGATTTGTCAGCGTGTAATCGTAGGCATATCCTACTCTAAGCGTAGGCGTCACATTCATATTCGCCAAAAAACTTAGGGCATCTCCAACTCTGTAAGCGGCTCCAAACTCAAATTTATCATTGTACAAAACATTTGCTGTAACATCGAGTGTGATAGGAGCTCCTTTTACAAACTTGGACATAAAAGCAGGTTTTACTTTCCACATATCACTTACCTGAAAAATATATCCCGCAGTCAAAAAAGTATGAATGGCTTCTTCACCAAAAGCATTTACTCCTGATTTTTCTTCTATAAATTTAGATTTCAAGAGATTGGGAGCTGATAACCCGACATATAAATTATCTCTAAAATAATAAGCTCCAACTCCAATATTGGGTTTTGTTGCATTAATATCTTGTGCAAAAGCCATATCGGTTGCGGCAGAACCACTCTGCAGTACAAAACCATTAAAATTAGTCTGCATGGTAGAAAAACCAGCTTTTAAACCCAGCGAAAGACGGTTTTGACCTCCGAGTTTTAAGACATAAGCAAAATCTGCATTAAAATTGGTTTCTTTTTTTGCTCCGTCACCTATATCATCAGACTGCAATGAGAGACCGACTTCTACTTTTTCTGAAATGGCGCTGTGTCCAAAAAATGAAAAGGTTTTTGGAGCACCGACTGCACCCACCCACTGTGTTCGGTACATGCCTCCAAAATTCATCATGGCTGGAGTACCCGTAGCATAAGCAGGATTCACGATACTCATATTGTACATATAATGCGTGTATTCTGGATCTTGCTGTGCCGACGCAGGAAATATATAAAAAAGAAAAAGGATAAAAAGTATTATTTTTTTCATTTGAAAATTAGGTTTGATGAGATGAAAAAGAAATTATCGGTTCAAATAAAGACGTCCCTGTTTAGGAGGTTTATTGTCTTTATTAAACTGGATAATATAGAAATAGACGCCATTTGGAGCTATTCCGCTGCTAATTCCTTTAGATTCATAATTTATTCCATCCCAGCCGGGTTTATCTTTTCCTCCCTTATACATTCCGTTTCCATATCTGTTAAAAATTTCAATAGTATAGTCAGGATATAAAAAATCAATATCTGGAATTATAAAGACATCGTTTACGCCGTCGCCGTTAGGAGAAAATCCGTCGGGAATAAAAAACGGATATTCTGGCGCATTACAGTCTTTAAGTGTTACGGTTACCTCAAGATTTTGATCCGAAAAACAACCTGAAGCATTCGAAAAATCAAATCCATAATACGTCTTTTTATCAATTAAAAGCGTGCCCGAGGAAATGAGGTTTCCACCGTTTGGAGCATCGTACCAAACTACTGTTGCGGGCGAGTTGGTGTTATTTGATAAATTTAGAATTGTTGGATTGTCTAAACCACAGAAGTTTTGTCCATCGTCTTTTAAAGTCGGTGCGGGAGTGTCATTTATAGTAACCGAAATCATGGATGCCGGCGAAACACAGCCTGCAGGAGAGGTTTCTTTTAGGTAATAATTCTCTGACTTTAAAACGTAATCGTTTGCTAAAGGAGTCGCTGCAGTTTCAGAAATATACCATTTGTATTGTGCGCCTTTGGGTTCTAAATCTGCAACGGTCGGATCATCTGACTTGCAAAATGCCTGATTTGCAGCAAGAGGCGCCGGCGGAATCGGATTTAGTATAAAAGGATCGGAAACATTGGTGACATCTACGTCACAATTGGTCAGATTATTTTTGAGATTGGTAACCACTATAGTAGACGTGCCTGTATTGGGAAGTAAAGTGGACGGAATTACAAAAGCGGCATTTCCGTTAGTATTTGTCAAAACTACTGTTTGAACTGTAGAAGTGTTTGCGCCAGACAACTCATACGATAGTGTTACTTCTGTTAAATTATTAAGTCCAGAAACAGTGGCTCTGATCTCTTCTCCAAAACAAACATTTGGAGCCTGAATTCTTAAGGAATTAATATTGGGCAATGGATTTACCAGAATCTCGCCTTTAAGGTTGGCACTATTAACACACTGCGAAATAACGTGTGTAATCGCAGTAATGGTTATGGTCGAAGTACCGCTTCTGGAATTTAGTATTTCTGGAATTGTAAAGTTGGCAATACCGCCAGTTACTGTTAAACGGGACACCTGAGCTGTTGCCGTATTGGCTCCAGAAATATTATATATAATATCGTAATCGCCGTCGGCTAATTTTACGGCATTGGTTATCTGCACCAAGGCATCTTGATTCTGGCAGACGGTGGCAGGCGTCATTACCGCTCCTGTAAGATCTGGAAGCGGGTAAATAATTAGCTCGTCTGTCAAATTGCTAATCGTATTTTGACATGCCCGAACACTTGTAACTGCCACAATATTTAAAATATTGACTCTAAATCTTCCGACTGTCTGAAAATATTCTGGTTTTATAGGAAATAACAAAGTCCCGTTTGTAAAATTTGCCACAACCGTTTCAGTAGCTGCACGAGGACCGCTAACGCTAAAAGTAACATAATACAGACCGTTTGGGATTGGGTCCGGTCCTCTTTTTATCGTCGCAGAATAATTGGCCGTTGTAATTTCTGATTCGCAGATATCCGAATTAACCTCCAGTATTGCTCCTGTAAAATCAAGCTTTCTTTCTAATCGTATGCGTACTGTTGTACGGGCAATGGTACAAATTGGATTGTTAGAAGGAACTTCATAAGTAAAATGATAAGTTCCTTCTCCATAGGTATTGTAAATTTTTTCTAGGTTAATGTTGTGATCGCCTGTAAAAGTAAGCTCTCCTGTTCCGGTATTGTCTCTCCAAACACCGCCCAAATCATAGTTTGAGATTCTGCTGAAAAGATCTAAATTAGTATAAGCCGTTAAACCGTCGGTTGCACATAAATCTAGATGGGCAGGATTTCCTGATTCTGGAGCCCTAAAAATCCTTACAACGGCTGTAGAAGACATTGCAGGACAAGTGCCGATTGCAGGCATGGTGTACGTAAACTGATAAATGCCTTCTAGATTTTCTACATAAACTGTTGATCCTGAAAGATATTGATTGGTAGTATCATTATGCCAGACACCGTTAGACTGAGGACTGACATAATTTCCGTTAAAAGGCTGAAAAAGATTATAATAAACTACATCACTGCAAACAGAGACGTTTGGTGAAGTAACTCCAGAATAACCGCCAATGGTAACAGTCACTGTCGAAGTAGTATCGGTACATCCTCCAACGCCTGTAACGGTATAATTGTAACGATAAACATTACTTTCTCTAATTAATTGTGCGTTTAAAATACCTGTAGCGCTGTTTAAACCGCCTGAACCATCGACATCTTCCCATACACCCCCAGAAACAGGTGAGCCTCCCAGCAGAGAAAATAAATTAACTGCCTGACTGCTTGGATTTGGAATATCGCAAACTGTAAAAACAGCATCGTCACCAGCACATTGCGAATGAACGGTAAATGAAAAAGTTAAGAAAAAAACAAAAAACGAATAGTATTGTAAGATTTTATTGTAGTTTTTCTTCATAGATTAAGTTTTTAACATAAACTTAATAAAATATCTGACGACCTACACGAAAAAACAAAATTTAACAGTTAATTTTTCACAAAAAAATTAATTTGAGAAGGACAAAACTCGATAATACCAGTATTATCTATAAAAATGAAAATATTAGCTCACAAACAATTACAATTCATCTTGTAACTTAAATCTGAACTTTAAGATCAAACTATTGCGTTCTACTTCTAAAGTGATCCAAACATCTTCTTCTGATTTCAGCATTTGATTAATTTGCTGCAGGGAGTACCTGTAGGGGCGTTCTCTATTGATGCTCACGATGATATCTCCACGTCTTAAACCACATTTTTCGGCGGCAGAACTTTTCCGAATGTTTACAATTTCGTAAACTGGTTTTAATGCAAATTTGTATTTAAAATTGTTGTCGTTTTTTTCGTTGTAACTCACATCGCTCAACGAATTGCCGACTTGAACGGTTTCCATCTTAACTGTTTCCTGTACCCATTGTAACCCATTATGCTGTATCGTGATTCCACTTTTATTATAAGTAAAAGGTTCGCCATAATGGCTGTTTTTGCGCAGATACATATTTTTTCCTGCATAATCCAAAACAACTGTAAAACGTTTTAAGACTTCTCCCCCAACCGATCCTAAACGTCCTGGAACCATCTTTACATTTCGAATAGAACTAGAATCTGGAAAAGCGACTATTGGTTTTTTAAAATCAAACTCGTCAATAGAAAATTTGGTAATCTTGGCACGATGTCCCTCAATATCACCACTAAAACCTTTACCTAGAAAATCGGGAAAATTCTTTTTTGGAAGTTTGATTTTATCATTTTCAAAAATCCAAAAAGCATCGCTGTTGCCAATATCAATAAGCAGTTTTGCAGGAAGCGCCACAGAATCAACCGTTGCAGTGGTTGTAATATAAGGTTTTGATCTTTCTATAGTAATCGGTACTGCTTTAAATTTTTTGTTTAATTTTTTTCTAAAGGATTCGGTATCGGCATGCACGGTGATTCTTTTCTTTTGATAATTGATTTCTACCAGATTATTTCGAAAAAACTTATGACCGACAATCCCATTGACTGGAATTCCGATATGCGAAGACAAATTGAAATTTTGATCTAAAATGATATAAACCAAATGTCCTGTCGATTTTAATCCGTGAGTTGCCAAAATATTGTTGGTAGACTTAAGGCCTTCTACCTCTTCTTCACTTCCCAAACCTCGCAGACGTATTTTTTCGACATTATTAAAAGTCACTTCCTGTTTTTCTTCCATACTAAACAAAATCGTTTCTTCGACGCCCGAATCTAAGAGAAAATTCAATTCGACACCGTTGACTTTTATCGGAATAAAAATAAGGTTATTGATCATTTTAAATGGGATTACCACTTTAGAATGCTTCTTTTCCATCACAAAATCCCCTTGTGAAAAAAGCAAAAAAGGTAAGAATAACCCAAAAAACGATACTATATGTTTTTTCATTGACAATATTTTATTATAAAATTAGTAAATATATCGATAATTGTTAGATTTTTATAAGTACTGATATTGTTTACGTTAAATTCGAAAAAAAAATGCAAATTTGCACCTCAATAATTTATACTCATGCCAACAATTTCACTCAAAGGCAGAAACATGCCTGAATCACCGATACGCAAGCTGGCACCTTTCGCAGATTTAGCAAAGCAAAAGGGACACAAAGTGTATCACTTAAACATTGGTCAACCGGATATCAAGACACCGGAAGTGGCCATCGAGGCGGTAAAAAATATTGATTTGAGTATTATAGAATACAGTCCGTCTGCCGGATATGAAAGCTATAGAAAAAAATTAGCTCATTTTTACCAGCGCCAAAATGTAAATGTTAACTCAGAAGACATCATCGTAACAACTGGTGGCTCTGAAGCCTTACTTTTTGCACTGGCCACAATTACAGATCCTGGAGATGAAATCATTATTCCAGAACCTTTTTATGCTAATTACCATGCGTTTGCTTCTTCAACAAGTGCTACTGTAGTTCCTCTAGTTTCCACTATAGAAACTGCTTTTGCCTTACCAAGTATTGACGAAGTTGAAAAACTGATCACCTCAAAAACAAAAGCCATTTTGATTTGCAATCCTGGAAATCCAACTGGTTATTTATATTCTGAAGCCGAAATTAAACAACTGGCTTCTTTAATTAAAAAACACGATTTATACTTAATCGCTGATGAAGTATATCGTGAATTTTTATACGATGGAGATGATGTACATTTTTCTGTAATGAATCTTGATGATGTACAGCAAAATGTCATTATGGTCGATTCTGTTTCCAAACGTTACAGTATGTGTGGTGCACGCATTGGGTGTCTGGTTACCAAGAACAAAGACGTTTTGGCCACTGTGATGAAGTTTGCACAGGCACGTTTAAGCCCGCCGACAATTGAGCAGATTGCTTGTGAAGCCGCAATTGATACCCCGCAAAGTTATTTTGACGAAGTAATCGGAGAATATAAAGAACGCCGCGATACTTTGATTGCAGAATTAAACAAAATCGAAGGTGTTATTGTAACCAAACCAAAGGGTGCCTTTTACTGTATTGCAGAATTGCCCATTACCAACTCTGACGATTTTGCACAATGGCTTTTAGAAAGCTATAACCTAAACGGAGAAACGGTTATGATTGCTCCGGCAAAGGGATTTTATTCTACTCCTGGAATGGGACTCAATCAGGTACGTATTGCTTACGTTTTAAACAAAAAAGATTTGATAAGTGCCGTAAATATTTTAAAAGAAGCACTTTTAGTTTATAATAAAAGATAAAAACTAACCAAATTATTCTAAAATCTGTTTTAACTTCTTGTTGAAACAGATTTTTTTTATTCGCTGTTTTTCTTAAAACAATATTGATATCTTTTTAGTTATTAGTAATTTAGCATGAGACTTAAGGACTTTTAACATGAAAAAGTTAATCGTAATATCGTTTCTCTTTCTTCTTTCAACAGCTGCTATTAATAAAAATAGTAATGAGGTAAATAATATCAAAACCGAATGTACTTTTAAGCCTAAAAATGAGGGAATAGAGTATTATCGAAAAGAGATAAAGCGTGCTTTTTCATTATTAAAAAAGAAAAAAAAAGTTATAGACTTAGAACTCTTTAAAACCGAAAGGGCACCAATTCTTTCTATTGCTTTTCCCGAAATACTGCGCTACGACTCTTATTCTGATTATTTAGAAACTTCTTCTAACAAAATTTTATATGTCAACAAAGGAAAAGAGGCATCCGATTTTTCAACAGGTTATTTTCAAATGAAACCTTCATTTGTAGAGGAATTAGAAAATTATGTGGCCGTCGCCGAAAGCTTAAAAGCCTATGAGTGGATTATTATAACAAACAAAAACATAAAAGAAGCACGAAAAGAAAGAATAAGCCGTTTAGGAAATTTTCAGTGGCAATTGCGGTATTTAAAGGTATTTTGGTTTGCTGCAGAACATAAATATCAAAATATTGATTTTAAAAACCAACACGACAAAATTAGATTTTATGCCACTGCTTATAATTACGGTTTTACAAAGCCAGAAAGTGAGATAACAAAATACCAGTTTATAAAAAAATTCTCTTCTGGAGCAAATACAGATGCGCCAAAATTAGCTTTTGCAGATTTCTCAATTGATTTTATACAGACCTACTCCTTATTTTTTAACCAATAAAGAAATAAAATTGAAATCAAAAAACGGTATTTTAAACTATATCTAAAAAGGATCGATTAAATAGTAAAAACGATAGAAAAGGTTTGATTTTTATTAATTATCTTTACCGCCTTAAAAAGAAACACCCATTATAATAGTAGTTTTTAATGATAAATAACGAAGATTTTTTAGACGAAATAGGAGATAATCATTTCAGCAGTAATGCCAAAAACCCTTTGAGAGAAGATGCTTTTGAGCTGACTGATGATGAAAAAATAGAAAAAATTAAAAAAGATGTCGAAAACATCCTCCAAACTCTTGGAATGGATTTGACAGATGACAGCATAAAAGGCACTCCTAACCGTGTTGCAAAAATGTTTGTAAAAGAGATTTTTGGCGGTCTTAACCCTGCAAAACAGCCAAAAGCTTCTACTTTCGACAATAATTATAAATATGGCGAAATGCTTGTAGAAAAAAACATTACTGTTTATTCTACCTGCGAGCATCACTTACTGCCTATTATCGGTCGCGCTCACGTGGCTTATATCTCAAGCGGAAGAGTTATTGGTTTATCTAAAATGAATCGTATTGTTGAATATTATGCCAAAAGACCTCAGGTTCAAGAGCGTTTGACTATGCAGATTGTTCAGGAATTACAAAAAGCTTTAGGAACAGAAGATGTTGCCTGCGTTATAGACGCTAAACACCTTTGTGTAAACTCTCGCGGAATTAAAGACATCGAAAGCAGTACGGTAACTTCTGAATTCGGCGGAAAATTCAAAGATCCTCAAACCAAAAGAGAATTCTTAGATTATATCAAATTAGATACTCAATTTTAAGTTTAGTGTTTTTAGTTAATAGTTTAGTGTTCTGATTATATTTTTTTTTAAAGCTTTTGCTAAAAATTTAATCAACTAAGAACAACATCTAAAATTAAATGAAACGGTTGAGTGGTCAAAAATAAAATTGAATACCGCACAACAAACCAAAAACTATAACAATAAACCACAAACAATAAACAGTAAAAAAAATATGCCACTATACAGCAGTCAGCCTCTAAAAATATACAATTCACTTTCGGGTGAAAAAGAAGATTTCAAACCAATCCATGAAGGAAATGTTGGAATGTATGTTTGCGGACCTACGGTTTACAGCAATGTTCACTTAGGAAATGTGAGAACTTTTATGTCTTTTGATGTGATTTTCAGGTATTTTCTGCATTTGGATTATAAAGTGCGTTATGTTCGTAATATTACCGATGTAGGGCACATTGTAGATGATGTTGATGAAGGCGAAGACAAAATTGCCAAAAAAGCACGTTTGGAGCAGCTGGAACCAATGGAAGTCGTACAGCGCTATACGGTAGATTTTCACGATATCTTGAAGTCATTCAACTTCCTGCCTCCAAGTATTGAGCCAACAGCAACTGGGCATATTATTGAGCAGATTGAAATTATCAAAAAAATAATAGACACGGGAATTGGTTATGAAGCCAACGGTTCTGTTTATTTTGATGTGGTAAAATATAACGAAACCAACAATTATGGAGTTTTAAGTGGCAGAAACATTGAAGATATGCTCGCCAATACCCGTGATTTGGATGGTCAGTCTGACAAAAGAAACCCTCAGGATTTTGCACTTTGGAAAAGAGCAGAACCAGAACATATTATGAGATGGCCTTCACCTTGGAGTGACGGATTCCCAGGATGGCATTTAGAATGTACAGCAATGAGTACTAAATATCTTGGTAATCATTTTGACATTCACGGAGGCGGAATGGATTTGAAATTCCCGCACCACGAATGCGAAATTGCACAAAACGAAGCTTGTACAGGGCAATCTCCGGTAAATTACTGGATGCATGCCAACATGCTGACCCTAAACGGTAAAAAAATGGCAAAATCGACTGGAAACAACATTCTTCCAGGCGAAATTCTCAGCGGAGACAACAATATCTTAAGCAAACCGTTTTCTGCTTCAGTGACGCGTTTCTTTATGCTTCAGGCACATTACAGAAGTATTTTAGATTTTTCTGATGATGCCATTGTTGCTGCCGAAAAAGGATACAAAAGATTGATGGAAGCTGTTGACTCTTTACCGAGTATCAATGCTGGAAATGCAAGTTCGCTTGATTTTGCTTCATGGAAACAGCTTTGTTATGATGCTATGAACGACGACTTCAATACCCCAATTTTGATTGCGCAGTTATTTGAAGCTGTTCGTTATATTAATTTATTAAAAGAAGGAAAAGAAACTATTTCTGAATCTGATTTAGCATCATTTAAAAACGCTGTTAATGCTTTTGTTTTTGATGTCTTAGGATTAAAGGACGAAAAAGCAACAGACGTTAATACTGACAAATTAGAAGGAGCTGTTAACATGTTGATTGCCATGAGAAATCAGGCTCGTGCAGATAAAAACTTTGCACTGTCTGATCAAATCCGTGATCAATTGATTGCTTTAGGAATTCAATTAAAGGACGGAAAAGAAGGAACTTCTTTTAGCATTTAACACATTTAATGTAACAAAGCGTTCTTAAGTTCAACTAATGTAAGTACAAAAAACTATACAGTAATTATTGATAAAAATGTTATCTAAAATTCTAATATATCCGTTTGTACTTTTGGTGCGTTTTTATCAGACCGCAATTTCTCCGTTTACACCGGCATCTTGCAGATTTGAGCCGACATGCTCGACTTATATGATTCAGGCTTTGCAGATTCATGGATTGTTTTATGGCGGCTATTTAGGAATAAAACGTATTTTAAGCTGTCATCCGTGGGGAAGAACAGGATATGATCCCGTTCCCGAAAAGAAATGTTCACACAAACATTAACTTATACAACGACAAGCTTTTTATTTTATATTAATTTTTACAACATATACAAAAACATATTTATACATGACACACGCCTTAAATTTTGTTTGGAATCCTTCAGAAGGAATCAATTTAGGTTTTTTTATGGTTCGTTATTACAGCTTAATGTTCGTAATTGCTTTTGGATTGGGCTGGTTCTTGATGAAAAAAATCTTTGAAAGAGAAAATGAACCCATCGAAAAACTGGATTCTTTATTTGTTTGGACCGTTTTAGCAACTTTAATTGGTGCGCGTTTAGGACATGTTTTATTTTATGATTGGGAGTATTTTAGAAATCATTTACTAGAAATTTTCCTTCCGTTCAAATTTGAGCCTGAATTTCAATTCACAGGTTTCCAAGGTCTGGCAAGCCACGGCGCAGCGATCGCCATTATTGTTGCCATGTATTATTACAGCAAAAAGATCCTTAAAAAACCTCTTTTATGGATTTTAGACCGCGTCGTAATTCCTGTTGCTAGCGGTGCAATATTTGTTCGTCTAGGAAACTTCTTTAATTCTGAAATTATCGGACACGAAACTACATCTGCATTTGGAATCCGTTTTTTACATGATAAATTCAGCAAAGCAGAAGCCGTTAACGCTACCCAGATTGCTGATCCAAAAGAAGCTTACAACGCTATAGCATCCAATCCGAAGTTTGCAGATTTACTAGCACAGGTTCCTGCCAAACACCCAACACAATTGTACGAAGCATTCTGTTATATTTTTGTATTTGCTATTCTATTTTTCCTTTATTGGAGAACAAATGCAAGACTTAAATCCGGGCTTTTATTTGGACTGTTTTTAGTTCTTTTATTTGTAGTTCGTTTTATTGTCGAATTTGTAAAAGAAAGCCAAGGCGGTATCGAGCAAGAACTAGGTTTGTTCTCAACCGGACAATGGTTAAGCATCCCGTTCATCATCATCGGACTTTTCTTTATCATCAGAGCGCAGCGAAATCCTTTAGCTGCATCATAAATAAAAACAGTATCATAAAAAACAAACGCCCAATATTTACGATATTGGGCGTTTTTGTTTAAAGCCGATACGATATACCAAATTCAATATTTTTTGTATTATAACCCGCGTTACTATTCCCTAGACCCGCATTTGAAACGTGCCTTAGACTTGGGCGAATATCAAACTGGAAGGATTGAATGTCTGCTGAAAAACCTAAAGCCAAAACATCTGCAAATGCAAAACCCTTTGACATCCTTTCGGTTTCGGTATCAGTAATCATCGGACCGATGCTTCCTAAAAAATAACACGAAAATGTTTTTCCAATTGGTTTACGAACTACAAAACCAATATTCATGACATACTCCCGAATGTCTTTTAGCTGTGTATACGCCGCTCTTTTATGTTCAAAGTCGGCGGCTTCTGGCTTTACAAAATATAAATTAAGCAATTGGTGTTTGGCAAAATTAATTTCCGGCTGTATTAAAATTTGAAATTGAAAGTGTTTGGCTTCTTTGAGTAAATAATACACTTGCAGTTTATAAAAATGATTTTCAAAAGTATAATCTTTATTATTGAATTCACTTCCCAATCCATAGGCAAAACCCACGCTGTATTTTCCACTATTTTGCTGTGCTTTGGAGGAAACAAATCCGAAAAGAAGGATCATACAAAACAGCTGTTTTTTTGTCATAAATAAGTTTTGAATCTTACTTACAAACATAAAAAAAAGATCCAGCTTTCACTGGATCTTTTTGATATTTAAAAACTTAAGAATTAAGCTTTATTGTGCTTGTCTTCAATTGTGTGTTTTTCTTCACTTGAAATTGTATCAACCAATACTGGTGTTGCAATAAATAATGAAGAGTATGTACCTACAATAATACCGATTAACATCGCGAAGATAAATCCTCTGATAGATTCCCCACCGAAGATAAACATCGTTAGTAATACGATAATCATCATTAATGAAGTATTCAATGTTCTAGATAATGTAGTATTAATAGAAGCGTTTACGATATCTTCGAAACTACCTTTACGGTTTCCAATAATAAATTCTCTTACCCTGTCAAATACAATTACAGTATCGTTCATAGAGTAACCAATTACAGTAAGAATCGCAGCAATAAAGTGCTGATCCATCTCCATGTGGAATGGCATGAATTTATAACATAAAGAGTAGATACCTAATACAAATATAACGTCGTGTGCTACTGCTGCAATCGCACCTAATGAATACTGCCATTTACGGAAAGAAACCATTAAGTATAAGAAAATAACTGCCATTGCACCTAAAACTGCCCAGTAAGAGTTTGTTTTAATATCTTCAGAGATAGAAGCACCAACTTTTGCCTGTTGTACAACTCCAACTGTTTTACCATTAAATGAATTGATAAATTTATCGTAAGTTGTATTTGGGAAATACTTTTGTAAAGCTTTGTATAATTTTTGATTTACTTCTTCGTCAATTGCAATTCCGTCTTCTTTAATTTTATATTTAGTTGTGATTTTCAACTGATCGTCATCACCTAAAATTTTAGCTTCAACCGGAGTTCCAAAAGCAGCTGATAATTCATCAGAAACAACAGTTGCGTCAATTGGTTTTTCAAATTTCACTTGGAATGTTCTTCCTCCAACAAAATCAACACCTTCGTCTAATCCGTTAATAAAGAAAATTGATGTTAAACTTACTACAGTAACGATAGAAGAGAAAATATAAGTGAATTTCTTTACTTTAATAAAGTCAAAGTGGAAGTTTGTAAACCAGTTTTTAGTAATGCTTGTACAGAAAGTTAAATCTGCTTTTCCAGCGATATTTCTGTCGATGAAAATTCTAGCAATAAAGATCGATGTAAATAATGACGTTACGATACCAATTAACAATGTTAATGCAAAACCTTTGATTGGTCCTGTACCGAAGATAAATAAGATCGCACCAGTTAAAACGTGTGTAACGTTAGCATCAATAATAGAACGCATTGCACCGTGCCATCCGTAAGAAGCAACAACAGCCTCAGACAATGATTTTCCTTCACGCAATTCTTCTTTTGCTCTTTCAAAGATAATGATGTTCGCATCTACCGCAGTACCCAATGTTAATACGATACCTGCAATACCTGGTAATGTTAATACAAAACCAAAACTTGCCATAATTCCGAATAAGAATAGTAAGTTCAATAATAATGCAAGGTTAGCATACCAACCTGCTTTACCATAATAGAATACCATCCAAGCACATACTAATAAGAAACCTAATACAGAAGAAATTGTACCTGCATCAATAGCAGCTTGTCCTAAAGATGGACCAACAACCGTTGATTGAATAATATCTGCAGAAGCTGGTAATTTACCTGCATTTAAAACGTTAGCTAAATCTTTAGTTTCAGCAACATCAAAAGAACCTGTAATTTCAGATCTTCCTCCAGCAATAGGACCACTTGTTACACCTGGAGCAGAATAAACAATATTATCTAAAACAATAGCAATATAACCTTTTTGAGCAAAAGCTCTTCCCGTTAACTCTTCCCAAGTTTTAGCTCCCTGAGCGTTCATCTGCATAGAAACTGCAGGTTTACCCATTTGGTCAAAAGTATCTTTTGCATCAGTAACAACACCACCGCTCATTGCTGGAATATTGTCTCTTTTTCCTTTTAAAGCGTATAATTCAACTACTTCAATTTCTTTTGCGTTTGCAGGATTTTTAGCTGTAGGATCTTTTAAAGTTGTCGGCTTACTCCAAACAAATTTTGCATAATGCTGGTCTGCAGCTAATAAAATTCTAATTTCAGGTCTTCTGAAATAAGCATTGATCGCAGCAGTATCTTTAGGAGCGAAATAACCTAAAACTGGTCCGCCTCCTTGAGTAATCATTTTATCAAATAAAGGATTGTTTCCTTTTTTAACATCAGTTGAGTCTTTAGCATCTGTTAACAAAGCATTCAAAGAATCTTTTGCAACAGCTTTAGTTTCAACTTTTTTAACTTCAGTTTTCTTTAAAGATTCGTTAGCCTGAACTAAGAAGCTTCCAATTTCTTCAACTTTATATGTTTCCCAAAACTCTAATTGAGCTTTTCCACCTAATAATTTTTTAATTCTATCAACATCCTTAGCACCTGGAAGTTCTACTAAGATTCTTCCTGTTTCTCCTAATTTTTGGATGTTTGGCTGTGTAACACCAAATTTGTCGATACGCTCTCTCAATACTTTGTAAGCACTTTCGATAGACTCATCAACTTTTCTTTTAATTACTTTTTGAACTTGAGCATCAGACATTTGAAAATCAACTCCACCTTCTCCTTGAAGACTTCTGTTTGCAAAAATATCTGGTGATGCTAATCTTACAGAACCTTTTGAATTTGCTTCAAAAGCTTCAAAAAACTTATTTAAATAGGTCTTGTTTCCTTCTAAATTTGCAGTTGCATCAGCTAATGATTTATTAAAAACTGGATTTTTAGAATTATTAGCCAAACCTTTTAATACATCTTTTACAGAAATTTGAAGAATTACGTTGATTCCTCCTTCTAAGTCAAGACCTTTATTAAGCTGTTTGTTTTTCACTTCATTATAAGTGAAATCAGTAAAACCAAGATTTAATACTTTTTCTTTACCAATAGAATCTAAATATTTCAGCTCCTTATCAGGATTATCTCCTGCAAAAGCTTTGGCTTCACTTTTGACACCATTTGCCACAAAAGTGAATGATAGTTGGTAAATACTTACCAATGCAAATAGAATTGCGAAAAATTTAATAAGTCCTTTATTCTGCATTATTACTAAAAATTAATTATGTTTTATTTTTGATTTTGTTTTAAAGTCCCATAAAATAAGTCCTGACATGATTTTTTAAAACAAAAATACGAGATCACGAATTACCAATTTTTTTTTAAACCGAGCAAATATATAATTAACGAAAATACTAACCAATTAATTTATTAATTAATGTCAAAAAAAAGACTGCAAAAGTGCAGCCTTTTTCTTTTTTTTCCGTTTTTATTACACTAAAATCGATTTCAAAGCATCATTCATGCTGCGAACTGCATCTGCACTTTTAGTAAATAACGCCTTTTCCTGATCGTTTAAATCAATAGCAAGAATTTCTTCAACGCCGTTTTTACCAATTATACAAGGCACTCCAATACAAATATCATTTTGTCCATACTCTCCTTCTACAAAAACAGAGCAGGCAATCATTTTCTTTTGGTCGTTCAAAATACTGTCAACCAAATAGGCTACAGATGCTCCAGGCGCATACCAAGCCGATGTACCCAAAAGACCTGTAAGCGTAGCACCTCCTACCATTGTATCGGCTGCTACTTTCTGCAATACTTCTTCTGACAAGAATTGCGTTACAGGAATTCCGTTATAAGAAGCTAAACGTGTAAGCGGAATCATAGTCGTATCGCCGTGGCCTCCAATCACCATTGCCGAAATATCATTTGCTGGTTTATCTAACGCAAGAGAAAGATAAGTTCTGAAACGAGAACTGTCTAATGCACCTCCCATACCGATAATTCTATTTTTTGGAAGACCTGTAGATTTTAAAGCCAAGTAAGTCATCGTATCCATCGGATTGGAAACTACGACAATTATAGTATCTGGAGAATATTTCAATACATTCTCTGCAACTGTTTTTACAATTCCTGCATTTATACCTATTAATTCTTCTCTTGTCATTCCAGGTTTTCTTGGAATTCCTGATGTAATCACCACTACATCACTTCCTGCAGTTTTTGAATAATCGTTGGTAACACCCGAAACTTTGGTATTAAAACCTGTGTTTGTGGCACATTGCATAATATCCAACGCTTTACCTTCGGCAAAACCTTCTTTAATATCCAGCAACACTACTTCGCTTGCAATTCCTCTATAAGAAATAACATCTGCACAGGTAGCTCCAACATTTCCTGCTCCTACAATGGTAACTTTCATATTTTTTACTTTATGGTTATTAATTTTGTCTATTCTATAAAAAGACAATTCGTTTAATTGTCTAGTAAATTTAAACAATTAAACGAATTGAAATTATTAATTTTTTATTTTATGCGTCAATATTTGCATAAACCGCATTTTTCTCGATAAATTCTCTACGCGGCGGTACTTCATCACCCATCAGCATAGAAAAAACTCTGTCGGCTTCAGCTAAACTGTCAATTGTTACTTGACGAAGCGTTCTGAAATTCGGGTCCATTGTCGTTTCCCACAATTGCTCCGCGTTCATCTCTCCAAGACCTTTATAACGCTGAATCGCTGCACTTCCACCCATTCTTTCATTGGCTTGATCACGCTGCACATCATTCCAAGCGTATTCTTTTTTGTTTCCTTTTTTAACCAAATACAAAGGAGGCGCTGCAATATAAACGTGGCCTTCTTCGATAAGTTCTTTCATAAAACGGAAGAAGAACGTTAAAATTAAGGTAGAGATGTGACTACCATCGACATCGGCATCACACATGATGATTACCTTATGATATCTTAGTTTTTCTATATTTAAAGCTTTACTGTCTTCTGCTGTTCCAACTGTAACTCCTAAAGCAGTAAAAATGTTACGAATCTCTTCGTTTTCGAATACTTTATGATGCATCGCTTTTTCAACATTCAGAATCTTACCACGTAATGGTAAAATTGCCTGAAAATTACGATCACGACCTTGTTTTGCTGTTCCACCAGCCGAATCTCCCTCGACTAAGTAAACTTCGCATCTTGCAGGGTCCTGCTCAGAACAATCTGAAAGTTTCCCCGGAAGTCCGCCGCCGCCCATAACCGTTTTACGCTGTACCATTTCACGTGCTTTTTTAGCAGCGTGACGGGCTTGTGCAGCCAAAATAACTTTCTGAATAATCAGTTTTGCATCATTTGGATTTTCTTCCAAATAATTCTCTAACATCTCGCCAACAGCCTGAGAAACTGGAGAAACTACTTCTCTGTTCCCAAGTTTCGTTTTGGTCTGACCTTCAAACTGCGGTTCAGCAACTTTTACCGAAATAATAGCGGTTAATCCTTCACGGAAATCGTCCCCAGCAATTTCAAATTTTAATTTATCTAATAAACCAGAAGCATCTGCGTATTTCTTAAGTGTTCTTGTAAGACCACTTCTAAAACCCTGCAAGTGCGTTCCTCCTTCATGAGTATTAATATTGTTTACATAAGAAAAAATATTCTCTGTATAACTTGTATTATAAATCAAGGCAACTTCTACCGGAATTTCGCCTTTATCATGATCCATACTGATAACATGAGAAACAATTGGCTCACGGTTACCGTCTAAGTAGCGAATATATTCTTTAAGACCTTCTGTTGAATGAAAAACTTCACTTCTGAATTCTCCTTTTTCATCAACTTCTCTTTTATCTGTAAATGTGATTGTAATTCCTTTATTCAAGAAAGAAAGTTCACGCATACGAGCTGAAAGTGTGTCGTATGAAAACTCTGTAGTCTGAGTAAAAATAGTATCGTCTGGAAAGAATGTTTGACGCGTACCTCTTTTATCTGTTTCTCCGATTTGTTTAACGGGATATAAAGATTTTCCTCTTTCGTATTCCTGCTCATAGATTTTACCTTCTCTAAATACGGTAGATTTCATATGTACCGAAAGAGCGTTTACTACAGAAACCCCAACTCCGTGAAGACCTCCAGAAACTTTATATGAATCTTTATCGAATTTACCTCCGGCACCAATCTTTGTCATTACAACCTCAAGTGCAGAAACACCTTCTTTTTTATGTAAATCAACTGGGATACCACGTCCGTTATCTTCAACTGTTACCGAACCGTCTTCGTTAATTGCAACACTAATCGTGTCACAATGTCCTCCCATCGCCTCATCAATAGAGTTATCAACAACCTCGTAAACCAAATGATGCAGTCCTCGAACCCCTACATCTCCAATATACATCGATGGGCGCATTCTTACGTGCTCCATCCCTTCTAATGCCTGAATACTATCTGCTGAATAATTGTTCTTCTTGATTTCTTCGCTCATATAATTTATTCTAATAAATGTATTTATCGTCTAACAAGCAAAGATATAAAAATGAAGGCTATATAACCACTAAAATAAGCGTTAAAGCAAGCAAGTTATCAACAGAATTATCTTAAAAACCTTTAAAAATGAATTTTAAATTCTAATTTTCTTAAATTCTAAATTCCAAAACTGAGAAAAACAAAAATACACTCCAATTTTTGTCCCGTATCAAGACTTTCGGCATCGGGACTAAATTCTAAAACCGAGAAAACAGCACAAAACAACTGTAATGCAAAAACCCGAAACAGAAACTGTTTCGGGTTTTATATTATTCCTAAAAATTGGAATCTGGTATTTTATTATTGTTTTTCTTTTAAGCAGTTACAACGGCTTTTACACTTTCAAAATTTCCTTTTAAGTGAGCCGCATTCGCTCTTCCGCTTGGATCTAGGTTTTCCTGCCATTTTGGAATCCATTTACGTACGGTTTGTGCCGCACTGATCTGCGGGTAGAATTTATGAAAAATAGATCGGTACAAATACGCTTCTTTTGTGGTCGGAGAAAGATAAGGAAACTCTGCAGCAGCACCAGCCAATTGCTCGTCTGTTACCTGAGCAGCACAATACTCAATTAATTCATCAACCCACTTATACCCCACTCCATCAGAAAACTGCTCTTTTTGACGCCATAAAACTTCTTGAGGCAAATAAGGATCTTCTGTTGTATCAAAAGCTTTTCTTAAAATATATTTTTCAACTCCGTCATACGTTTTGGGCTGTTTCTCTTCCGTTTTGATTCGAATGGTAGTATCCAGAAAATCGGTATCTAAAAACGGGAAACGCACTTCTAATCCGTGTGCCATTGTGGTTTTGTCTGCACGCAGTAAATCTGCGGTAAATAATTTCTGAACTCTTTCTATAGATTCGTCTTGAAATTCTTCTTCAGAAGGTGCATTTCTAAAATACAAATGTCCTCCAAAAATCTCATCAGCACCTTCGCCTGAAAGAATTACTTTTATTCCAGCATCTGCAATGGCTTTTGATAATAAATACATTGGAACACCAGATCTTACAGAAATAATATCATAAGTTTCGATATGATAAATTACTTTTTCTAAAATCTGAACGCCTTCTTCAACAGAAAAATGGATTTCGTGATGTTCTGTCCCTAAAAATGCAGCGGCTTTTCTAGCTGCGGTATTATCCGGTGCATCTGCATCTAATCCGATCGAAAACGAATGTAATTTTTGACCTTTCTCTTTTAATAATCTAGAAGTTATTGAAGATATCAAAGAAGTATCAAGCCCTCCTGACAATACAACTCCCAGCGGTACATTTCCTAATAAACGTTTAGAAGTCGCATTAATTAGGCTTTGACGGATTAATGGCAAATCTAAAGCTTGAGTTGCATTTTTATGGTCCTCATATTCTGGATGGTAATATTTTACAAAACCAGTTTTAGCAGTATAATAATGCCCTGGAGGAAAAGTTGAAAATGATTTACATTGATCTGCAATAGATTTCATTTCAGACGAAAAATAAATCCTACCTCTTTCATCCAGTCCATAATACAAAGGTTTTACACCAATTGGGTCACGTCCGGCGATATATTTATCACCATCAACAACCACAAAAGCAAAATCTCCGTCTAATTTATTACAAAAATCATATCCAAATTCTTCGTACAGATGTACAATTACTTCTGAATCGGATTCGGTTCTAAAATTATGATCTTTTAAAATAGTATCTTTAAGCTCCTGATAATTGTAAATCTCGCCGTCGTGAATCATCCAAGCATTGTTAGTTCCTTGTATTGGTTGTTTACCCAAATTAAGATCAATTATAGATAAACTTTCGTGACAAAGTACACCACCGTTTTCCATTATACGAAAATCACTTTCATCAGGACCACGATGCGACATTCTTTCAGACAATTCTTTTACAAGCTTCGGATCTTTTCCTTTTCCGATAACAGCTAATAATCCAGACATATTATTCTATTTTTTATTAATTCCGTTCATTAAACAATTAAAATGAACATTAAAAAATCATTAAAATTTTCCTTACAAAGCAAAATAATGCATTAACTAATACCTGCTTTTACTTAAATCTTAAAATATAAGTACACTTAATGTTTTTTCTGGGGACGTCAAATATATTAAAAGAAAGTTAAATAATTGTCACTTGTCATTTAACAAAACTCTTAAACTTAAAAATTTAACAATCTAAGACAAGAAAACGCCCTCTAGATAGAGAACGTTTTTTCGCAATATATACTAATTCTAAAATTAAACTGTTAAGCTTTTACATAAGCATCGTCGTGAACACTTGCTACTGCTCTACCAGAAGGATCGTTCATGTTTTTGAATGCTTCGTCCCACTCCAGCGCAATTTTTGTACTACAAGCTACACTTGCTTCCTGTGGTACGCATAAAGCTGCTGCATCACTTGGGAAATGTTCTGAGAAAATCGAACGATAGTAATACTCTTCTTTTGAAGTTGGTGTCTGCAATGGGAATTTGAATCTTGCGTTTGCTAATTGCTCGTCTGAAACTTCTCTGGCCACTACTTCTTTCAAAGTATCAATCCAACTGTATCCTACTCCATCAGAGAATTGTTCTTTTTGTCTCCAAGCTACACTTTCTGGAAGCATATCTTCAAAGGCTTTACGAACCACCCATTTTTCCATCGGATGTTCTTTGTTGATCATTTTATCCTGCGGGTTGATGCGCATTGCAACATCCATAAATTCTTTGTCTAAGAAAGGGACACGACCTTCAATTCCCCAAGCTGCTAAACTTTTGTTCGCACGCAAACAATCGTACATATGCAGTTTGCTCAATTTACGAACGTTTTCTTCGTGGAATTCTCTTGCATTTGGCGCTTTGTGGAAGTATAAATATCCTCCAAACAACTCATCTGCACCTTCTCCAGAAAGAACCATTTTGATTCCCATAGATTTGATAACCCTTGCCATCAACCACATTGGGGTTGAAGCTCTAACTGTAGTTACATCGTAAGTCTCTAGGTTATAAATTACATCGCGAACGGCATCTAAACCTTCTTGAATTGTAAATTTAATTTCGTGGTGAATCGTTCCGATATGATCTGCTACTTTTCTTGCTGCGGCTAAATCTGGAGAACCTTCCAAACCTACAGAGAAAGAGTGCAATTGTGGGTACCAAGCATCTGTAGTATCATCTGATTCAATACGTTTTTGTGCGAATTTCTTCGCTACAGCCGAAGTAATAGAAGAGTCTAAACCTCCAGAAAGTAAAACTCCATAAGGAACGTCACTCATTAATTGTCTGTGAACTGCCGCTTCTAACGCTTTTTTGATTTCTGGAATACTCGTTTCGTTGTCTTTTACAGCATCATAATCAACCCAGTCTCTTTTGTACCATTGTACAAATTCGCCGTCTTTACTTGATAAATAGTGTCCTGGAGGGAATAACTCAATTTTGGTACAATATCCTTCTAAAGCTTTTAACTCAGAAGCTACATAAAAAGTTCCGTGTTGATCCCATCCAATATATAATGGAATAATTCCCATATGATCACGAGCCACAAAATACTCATCTTTATCAACATCGTAAATTGCGAAACCGAAGATTCCGTTTAATTCGTCAACAAAAGTTTCTCCTTTTTCTTTGTATAAAGCCAAGATAACTTCACAGTCGCTTTCGGTTTGAAAGTTATATCTCCCTTCAAATTGTTTGCGAAGATCTCTGTGGTTGTAAATCTCACCGTTTGCAGCCAAAACCAATTTTTTATCTTCTGTAAACAAAGGTTGTTTTCCCGAAGCTGGATCTACAATAGCCAAACGCTCGTGAGAAAGAATTGCTTTATCATTACTGTAAATACCGCTCCAGTCTGGTCCGCGGTGACGAATAATTTTAGACATTTCTAATACTTGAGGTCTTAAAGCTTCAGCTTTTTGTTTTAGGTCAAAGGCGCATACGATTCCGCACATAATTTTATATTTTTAATTGTGAATTTTAATTTTGATAAGGCAAAGATGTAATAACAGTTACAATTACAAAACACAAAACACAAATTCAGTTACAATTTATAACCATAATTTTGTTTTTACATATAAAATGTAAAATTTAAGCGTTTAAAAAAGCTCTAAACTTGAAAATTTCAATTTTGAAGATAAAACATATGTAAAAACTAATGTTTTAAAGAAATCTTTGAATTAAATTTTATGATATTTAAATATTCATAAAAGATTCACAAGCAGAGTAGAAAAAACTGTTCTGAAATTATTTTATGTTTAATATCTTCCTGCCATTTGATTCAATAAAAAAATGCTCCATTGGAGCATAATATTTATAGAAAATTATCTATGCCGTGATTTCAAGCTCCATGGGAGCGAAACATATATTGTTTAAAATATATCGCTCCGCTGGAGCTTTTGTGGATGGAAATAAATTATCCTATAAATATACAGCTCCTCTGGAGCTTTCTTATAAAATAAAAATTCAGACTCTCCTTTCAGTGACAAACTTTGGGTTATTCAACACTTTCAATAGTATAATGCGTTTTATTAATCTCAAACTCAAAACCAGCTTTATTGCCCATTAAATGATTTCCTAAAGGCGATTGCGGAGAAAGCGCAATAACATTTATACCATCAATTGTAATTTTAGGAAGCGCCACACTTACATACAAATAAATTCCGTTTGCTTTTACCAAACTTCCTAAACTTATATTTTCTGTAGTTTTTGAAGGATCTATTTTTTCTAAAATCGCAATTTGAGCAATAGCTTCTTTGAGTTTATTTGTCAATTTTTCCTGCTCAAGGTGCATCATCGACAAAGCCGTTTCGTGTTTGTCGCCGGCAGAACCTTTGGCATCGTTTTTAGAATCTTCGGTCAAGTTCGAAATCATGTCTTTAAAAACATCCATTCGATCCTGAACCATTTGCGTATAATGGGAATATATTTTTTCTTTAAAAGTCATTTTTTTGAGGTACTGAGGTTCTAAGGTACAAAGATGCAAAGGTTTTTCCTTTATTAAAAAAAACAGCCACGAATTCACGAATCTACTCCAAAAAATTCATGAGTTCATGGCTGAAAAAAAAGGCACTTTTTATATTATATATAATTTTTGTGCCTTGGTGTCTTTGTGGCTATGTTTTAAAAATCAAATTTATAATTTGCCCCGCCAAGAATCTGGAATCCTTGAACTGGGTAATTCAACCATTTTTCGTAAGCTTGATTTCCAATATTATTTGCTTTCAAGAAAAACGTCAAACGGTCGCTGAATTTATATCCTAAATGTGCATTCGCATCAAAATAGCTTTTAAGCGTTGTAATAACGGGATCTGTTCCCAAATCTAAGTTAGACTGCATATCTTTTCTTTCGCCAACATAAAAAATATTAAGACCAGCAAACCATTGTTTTGTAAAGTTAACATCTAAAGTAGAACTCAATTTCATAGTAGGCAAATTCCAGGCTTCTACAACATTATCGGTGTTATAACTATTAAAAGTTCCGTTGATTCCGAAAGTTACATTCTGAGAAAAATCTGCTTTCAATTCAGCGTAAAAACGTAAAGTTCGAATATCTTCATACACTACGCCAAAAGAATTTCCGAATGCATAATCTTCATTCGTAACTACTTCTGTATAATCATTTGCTTTAAACAAAGCTTTGTCTTTTTCATTCAAGTAAGAACCAGTCAGATTATAACTTACATTGTTTGCCAATTTCCCTTTTAAACCTGCAAAAACATTGTATTGCGTGCTCGACGGACGCATGTTTAAAGTTGGAGACAAAAACGGATTTTCGGTTACAAAATCTGCATAAGAATTTTGATTCAGACTACCATTTACACCGGCATAAAAAATCATTAAATCGCCCACTAATTTATACGAAGCATTTACTTTTGGGTAGAAATAAAACTTATTGCCGCTATTCTCAGAATCTGCACTGTAAAACAATCCTGCACCCAATTCTAAAGTCCAGTCATTTTCATTAATTACAAAGCTAGGCTCGATTCCGACATTCGTAAAGCTGTATTTCAAAGCTTCTGTATTATCCTGAAAATAATTATTTTTAAATGAACCGCTTACATGATCTACAATTACATTTGTTTTGATCGCCTGATCCATTACATCAACTGTAAAAGTCGGCTTTACATAAAATCTATTTTCTGATGAAGAATAGCTGTCTGAAAAATGGGTAAACTTAGCGGCAAGATTACTAAATATACTTTCTGTAAATTCTGCATTTCCTCCAAGCCAAATGGTATTGTAAGAATGATCTGGATTGATACTGTTTACCAAATCAAAACGCTGATCTGGAATTGTCGCCCCAAAATCTGACGGAAGTCCATACCAGTTGTAAACCTGGTTTTGATACCCTAAATCAACATTCCAAGACATATCGCGGTTATTTTGTCCATAACCAATATTCAAAGCAGTATCGTAGAATTCGTCATTTAGCTCTACATCTTTTATACCGCCCTGCGAAGAATGATGACGAAACATTCCTGCCACATAATCATTATTCCCTAAATCCTGATTTACAAATAATTCTGCATTTAAAGTACTGTAATTTCCAACTCCCAATGTAGCATAATTATTAAACAAACGTTCTTTTTTTGCTTTTTCCACCCCTTCAGCTTTTCCTTTAGAAGGTGTAAAAGTAGAAGCCACCGGAACTGACAAAATACTGTATTTAATTGTTTCTTTGGGCTGGTTGCCGCTATCGTCAAGCGAAGGAATTTCTTTTACTTTAAAAGCATCTGAAATAGTCGGCGAATAAGGCTTCACAACATTTACAGTTTCTGTTCCGATACTTTCATTTTTCTTCTGCGCAATCGAAAACTGAGCAGTAAATAATACTAACAAAATGATGATTTTATGTCGGCAGTTTAATTTCATATTTCTTTCTTTTTGAGAGAAAAGAATACAGAAGAAAGAACAGACCTCCTTCTTTTCTAATTCCTCTATATACTGTTATTTATTCTTGATTTTAAAAAATCTATCTTCTTTAGTCTTTATTCTTTATTCTTCGCTAAGCTTCCCACTCTCCTTTAGCGACAAACTGCGCTTTCCCGCCAATTTTAATATCAAATTGATCTCCGGTTAATTTTCCTTTAAAATAAATTTGTGACGGTCTATTAATAAAATCTCCCTGATAATTGATCGTTTCGATTTCTGGCGAATGATATTTTAAAAGATAAGCCTGCAGACAAGTACTTGCACTTCCTGTCGCTGCATCCTCAACTAATTGGTTATGTTCAATACATAACATTCTACTTGCGAGTTTAGAATCTTCAAAGCTGTAAAAATACAAGCCTCTGTGATCGGTTTTGCAATGCTGTTTGAGCCATTTATCGGTTTTATCTTTATCTAAAACTAAATTTTCTAATGCTCGTTTGCTGTTTAGCGGTACAATTACAAAAGCACTTCCTGTTGTAACTTCCTGAATCAAATATTGATTATCAAAATCGTCAATTGTCAGGTTGCTGAAAGACGGAAAATCTTCTTTTGCAAAAACATCCCAAAACTTTGGCTGCACTGCCTTTAGCCAAATTAAATCTTCTGATTTTTCAATTTGAATTGATCCAATCGGCACTTCCAAGACTATTTTTTCTGGAACAGTCTCGAATATTTTATTCATCAAAACCCAAGAAGTTCCTATTATAGGATGACCCGCAAACTGCATTTCTTGAGCTGGTGTAAAAATTCTTATTTCGGCTTTATTATTTTCTTTATCTAATTTGGTTACAAATGTGCTTTCTGCAAAATTGATTTCACGGGCAATCTGCTGCATTGCTGCTGTACTTAAATTTTCGGCATCCATAAAAACTGCCAGCTGATTTCCAGCATATTTTTTATCAGCAAAAACATCAACTATATAAAAGGGTAAACTCATAACTTGTAAAATGTGTTATGTGAGATGTAAAATGTAAAGACATTTAACGTTTCACTTCTAACTTCTAACTTATTTATTAATCGACGAATTCGTTTTTGATTCTTCCATTTTAATTGCGTTCAATTCTTTTTTAGCCTCTTCCACTACATCTGGAAAGTCTGTAAAATTGTTAATCACATTATCCAGAATATAGGTTGCCTGATAGCTGTCTTTTAATCCGTAAAAGTTTTTCGCCATTAAAACCAACCCTTTTGCTCCATAATATTTATAAGCCGAATAGTTTTTAGCTAATTTCTGAACAGCGGTATTTGATGCCTCAAATTTCCCTTCTTTGTTTTTAAAATAAGCATCATAATAAAATGCTTCTGCAGCTAATTCTCCTTTAGAAGTTGTTGATAATTTTGCATACGCTGCTTTTGCTTTATCTTCGTTTCCGGTCTGCATGGCAGCACGCGCCACAATAATCTGCGCATCGGCTTTTACGCCAGCATCTGATTTTGGGTTTTCTAAAACTTTATCTGCCGCAACTACCGATTTATCATAATCTTTTTTGTCATAATAACATTTCATCAAATTGGCCTGTGCAAATGTTTTATTCTGAGGATAATCTGCTTGACTTTCTAAACGTACCAAAACCGGAATCGCTTTATCGCAGTCTTTTGTTTTTAAATAAATCTGAGCCAATCTGTTTAAAGCCTGCTCTGTAAATTCATTTCTTGGCTGATCGATTACATATTGGTAATTGGTAATAGATTTAGTTTCAGAACCCTCAGCGTAGGTTAATTGTGCTAAATAAAAGTTAGCTTCCAAAGCATGCAGTCCGTTCGGGAATTTGCTGATGTAACCTGCAAAACCAGTAATAGCAGTTTTACTGTTGTTTTGGCTGTATTGTTTAAAAGCGGCATCATAAGTATCATTATCCAATTCTGCATCGGTAACAGCCACAAAATCCAGTGTACGAACCCAAGTTGCATATTCGTCTACTTTTCCAGAATCAACATAAATCAATCGAGCTGTTGCAACAGCCTCTAGTGCTTCTGGAGTCTTTGGGAATTCTGCTGCTACTTTTTTGAACTTCGTTAAAGCTTGTGCATCACGATCAGAATTGTAATAAATTAAACCTTGTTTTAAAATTGCTTTTGAAGTAAATGTTCCGTTTCCAAATTCAGAAATCAATTGATCGTAGGCTTTTATTGCCTGATCATTTTTCTTTTCTGCAACGTAAGTATTTCCCAATTCAAACAAAGCATCATCACGATACGACGATTTTTTGTACATCAGAAGGAAATTATTCAGCTCATCAACTTTCTTTGAGTTGTTCGACATAAATCCGTACGAAAGTGCTTTCTGAAATTGCGCATAATCAGCATCAACACCTTTCGCCGCAATCGCTTTTGCATAAGCCTCATTGGCTGCGCTGTATTTTGAAGTCACAAAACGACAGTCTCCCAAACGCAGGTACGAATCGTTTAAACGAACTTTATCAGAAGGTGAATTGTCAATTTGAGCTTGAAATGAATTTGCTGCCTGATCGTATTCTTTCAGTTTAAAATACGTGTAACCAATATTATAATTGATGTTTTTATATTCATCTGTAGTTTTAGCCGCTGCCATTCCTGCAAATTGCTTATAAGACAACAAAGCATTCTGCATATCATCATTAAGATATTCTGTTTCTGCTTTCCAAAAAGTGGCGCGTGCAGTAAACTCAGGAGTTTTTTGTTCGCTTATTGCACTTTTAAACATTTTACCAGCTTCCTGATAACTTGCTTCATTATACAATTCTAAACCTCTGTAAAAAAGTACTTTTTGATACGCTGCTTTATTCTCTGGAGTTCTGTTTTTCTCTAAAAGCACCAAAGCTTCTTTGTAGTTTTTAGTCGAAATATAAGAATCTACCAATAATTTTTCTACTTCTGCTTTGCTTGAATTGTTTGGGTATTTTTTTAGAAAATCTAGTAAAATTCCAGGTACAGTTTGATAGGCGTTTCCGATTTCATAACTCAATTTAGCATAATTTAATGCTGCATCTTCCTGAATCTGTGCATTAAAATCCATTTCAGAAGCATTTTTGAAAGCGTTTAATGCTTCTTGCTTTTTGCCTGTATTCAAATAACTAAGACCTAAATGATAATAGGCATTTTGTGCTACGAAATCTTTTCCTTCGATGATTTTATTAAATTGAGAAATGGCTTTTTCGTATTCTTTCTGCTCATAATACGCATATCCTAATTGATAAAAATCAGTATTATTCCATTTTCCTTTTTTTCCAGCATATTGCTCTAAAAACGGAATCGCTTTTCCATATTGTTTTAAGTTAAAATAACTTTCACCAATAATTTTATTTAGTTCCGATTTCTCAATTTCATTTGATTTACCCATTGCCTGCTGTCCTAAATCAATTGCTTTTTGAAAATTCCCTAATTTAAAATTCATATCAGCCTGATAATACGAAAGCTTTTCTTTGTATTTTTCCTCGCCCGAAACTTCGTCAAAATATTTGGTTGCTTCTTTGTAATCATCGCCCTCATAAGCCATAAAACCTAAGTAATATTTAGCCTGAGAACCATATTCTTTAGAGTTAACCACTTTATTAAAATAGTTGGTAGCTTCTTTTTTCTTTTTAGCGTTAAAATAACTATATCCTTTCATGAAGTTGAACTTATCAGCCTCAGATTTACTCATATAAGCTTCGTCAACTTTGTCAAACCACATCAATGCTTTTGGATAATTTCCTTGCTCAAAGAAATATTGTGCTGCTTCTATATAAGCCTGATTTTGTTTGGTGCTTGTCGGATAATCCTCTACAAACTTTTCTACCAAAGCGTCAGCATTTGCTTTGTTGGTTCTAATAGCACAATTAGCAATATAAAAAGCACAATCTGATTGCACTTCTTCTGTAATTGCAGGATTTTTTATGTTTTTTACGTGCTCAAAAATAAGCTGTGCCGAAGCATATTGTTTGTCATTATATAAAGCCAGTGCTTTGTCAAAATCCTTTAAATCGTAAGTATAAATAGCCGTTTTTTGTGCCGAAACCGTGGTCGAAATAAGAATTATTTGGAATAAAAAGAACCAGGAAAGTTTACGCATTTTAATAATATTTAGTATTCAAATGTATCATTTTTATACGGTTTATAACGAAACGTTTAAAGCTTTTATTATCTCTAAAAATTTAAACTGACGATTTTTTTTTAACATATCAATCTCAAAATATTGGTTCTCAAAGTGTATTAACAAATAAATTAAAACTACAAAAGCACTATAAGTTAATCTAAGTTTAGGAAACTTTTTACCAATTTAATCGAACAAATTTGAATTGCGCATATCGATTATTTTTTAAACTTTTCATGTTAGAAATACATCTCCCGCATTTATTAAACGAACTTATATTGCGTATATGGTTTAATTTTAAAATTTTTGCATAAGAAATGATTAAAATTTATTTTGAATCCAATCGTTATCTTAGTACTTTTACCATTCAAATCAATTTTATTATGTCACAAACCGTACTATCTCTCAAAGAAGTCACTATATATCAAGAAGGAAGAAAAATTATCTCTCATATTAATTTAGATGTTAACCACGGTGAATTCATCTACATCATCGGAAAAACCGGCTCTGGAAAAAGCAGTTTCTTAAAAACCTTATATGCTGATTTACCGCTGATTGAAGGAGAAGGACATATCGTTGAATTTGATTTGGCGGGGATAAAAGAAAATGATATTCCGTTTTTGAGACGTAAAATCGGAATTGTGTTTCAAGACTTCAAATTGCTTCCAGACCGCTCTGTAAAAGACAATATGCTTTTTGTTTTAAGAGCAACAGGATGGCACGAAAAAGATGCAATGGAGCATAAAATCGATGAAGTTTTGGATAAAGTCGGCATGAAAGACTTTGTGAACAAAATGCCGCACCAGCTTTCTGGAGGTGAACAGCAAAGAGTGGCAATCGCTAGAGCGCTTCTTAATGATCCTGAATTTATTCTAGCCGATGAACCTACCGGAAATCTTGATCCGCAGACAAGTTCTGAAGTTTTAGAGGTGCTAAAAGCAATTAACGCTGCAGGAAAAACCATTATTATGGCAACTCACGATTATGCTTTATTAATGAAATTCCCTTCTAAAACACTAAAATGTGAAGACGAAAGAATCTTCGAAGTGGTTCAAAGAAGTGTGTAATGCTTTCTATCTTAATTCCGGTTTATAATTATAATGTTTTTTCTCTTGTAAGTGAATTAGCAGCAGCCTGTAATTATAATGGAATCAGCTATGAAATTCTTTGTCAGGATGACGCATCAAATTCAACACAAAACATACTAAATCAAGAAATTAACTCCTTTTCTAACTGTTTCTTTTATATAAATGAAATAAATTTAGGCCGAGGGAAAAACATCAATTCACTGGCCAAAAAATCAAAATACGACTGGCTTTTGATTATTGATTGCGACACTTTTCCGGCGCATGAAAATTTCATTTCAAATTACATTAAAAAGATTAACGAAAATCTAGTTAACGTTTGTTTTGGCGGTATTCTGTATCAAGATCAAAAACCCAAAAAAGAACAGCTTTTACGGTGGATTTACGGGCAGAAAAGAGAAACAATCTCAATTTTAACCTCTAATTTATTGATTAAAAAAGAGATCTTTTTAAACTTTCCGTTTGACGAATCTATTACAAAATACGGATACGAAGATTTGGTTTTCTTTTCGGTTTTAAAACAAAACAAAATTGAAATTTCTAAAATTGAAAACCCAGCTTTTCATTTGAATTTAGAAACTTCAACTCTTTTTTTAAGTAAAACGGAAACTGCCTTAGAAAATCTTTTATTTCTTTACAATGAAAATAAAATTTCTAAAAACGACAGCAAAATCATCAAAGCCTTTGAATTTTTAAAAGCACTTAAAATGACTGGTTTTGTCTCGTTTCTTTTTCAGAAAACCAAAAATAAATTAAAACAGAATCTTCTTTCAGAAAAACCTTCTTTACTGTTTTTTGATCTTTATAAACTGGGCTATTTTTGTTTTTTGCATTAATCATTTTTTCTACCGATGAATTGTCCCGCTGGGACATGCTTTTGCAGCCTATAAACGGATCATCCACATGGAATTTTTTCTACCGATGAATTGTCCCGATGGGACATGTTTTTGCAGCCTGTAAACTGGATCATCCACATGGAATTTTTTATACCGATGAATTGTCCCGCTGGGACATGTTTTTGCAGCCTGTAAACTGGATCATCCACATGGAATTTTTTCTACCGACGAATTGTCCCGATGGGACATGTTTTTGCAGCTTATAATTGGGATCATCCACATGGAATTTTTTCTACCGATGAATTGTCCCGCTGAGACATGTTTTCGTAACCTATAAACTGGATGATCCAGATGGATTTTTTCTAGCGATGAATTGTCCCGCTGGGACATGTTTTTTCAGCTTAATTTTTCTCTATCAATTCATCAAAAAACATTTTCCAATCTTTCATGATTTTTTCTATCGAAAATAGTTTTGCCGTTTCATTTCCAGCAAGCCCCAATCTAATGCGTTCTTCTTCATTATTCATCAAATAAGAAAGCTTTTCAACATATAAATCAAAATTTCCATCTGGAATTAAATATCCATTTTCATTATCTTTTATTAGGGTTCTCGGCCCAACTGGACAATCAAATGCCAAACATGGAATTCCTAAACTCATGGCTTCTAATAAAACCATACCAAAACCTTCTGTTCTGGAAGTCATTGCATAAAGAGAGGATTCTAAATATTTTTCTTCGATATTGGATACAAAATTGTGAATATTTATACTAAACAAAATCTTTGAATCTTTTATCATTTCAGTTAAAGACTCGGTGTCATCCGTATAAATATTTAAAATCCATTCTGGATGTTTTGGGTGTATTTTTTCCCAGATTACAAGCAAACGATCCAATCCTTTTTCGTAAGAATTTCGGGCAATTGCGATTACTTTTGTGTTTTTATAAGCTGCTTTACCCGCTTTACCAATCCAATTTGGATTCGGGATTACAATTCCGTTGCTTATTTTCCACTCTGACAAGTTTTTATTAGACAAGGCAACAACTCGGGTAAATCTTCGAGCTGAAAAGTCTTTGAACCGGTATTTAGTTCCGCGGATTATTTTTGAAAACATATTCGTTTTAACTTCACGCTCTTCTACAAATTTAGAACCATGGCATTCAAACACAATTGGCTTTTTTGTATTGGTAATAAACGGAACTAAAAAAGCTTTTAATCCGTTATCGGCGACCAAAATAATATCTGGATTAATTTCTCGAATTGCCTGATTGATACTTTTTTTGAAAGAAGAAAAAAAATGAAAAATAGTTCCCTCTAAAGTCATATTATGAAAAGAAATCCTAGAATCGAAATCATAGAATGCTGGTTTCGATTCTTCATTCTGAGATAAAATATGTACTTCGTAACCAAAATTCTGTGTAAAATAATTGGCTTTTACTGCGATGACTCTTGCGACGCCGCCCGCATTTTTTATTTTTGGAACAATATAAAGCAGTTTCATTTTTTAGAATTCACAAAAACCTCAAAATCCCTAATATAATCCGATTCATCAAAAACATCCGAAGCCAGAACCAGACAAACTGCACCAGAAGAAAAATTTTCTAATTCTCTCCAAACATTATTTTTGATAAGCAGTCCTTTGTCGGGCTTGTTTAAAAAGACTTTTTTTTCTGATTTTCCATCTTTTAGAATTACATCAAAACTTCCAGAAATAGCAATTAAGATCTGTCTGAGTTTTTTGTGCGAATGCCCGCCTCGAACAGATGAAGACGGAATATCAAACAAATAATATACTCTTTTGATGTCAAATGGCACAACATTGTTTTCTAACACTGCAATATTGCCCAAAACATTCTCTATAACAGGAATATCGATAAGTGCTGTATTCATTCTGATTCGTTTTTTTGAGTATTAATTTTTAATAAATCGAGCCATTGACTGCCGACTTTATCCAACAAAAATGGCTGTATACTATCAAATGCATTTTGTTTGCAATGCTGGTACAACTCAGAATCTGAATCCAAAAGATTCATTGCTTCTGTTAGTTTTTCCCAATTCTGATTTTCGACTAAAATACCATTTTTAAAATTGACAATCCTATCTCTGGGACCAAAATCACAATCAAAAGAAATTACAGGAGTTTTACAAGTCAGGGATTCTAATATAACATTCGAAAAGCCTTCAATTTTACTGCTTAAAATTAAAAACTGAGCTTTTGCCATAAATTTAAATGGATTATCCTGATATCCTAAAAGATGTACATAGTCTTCTAAATTAGCATATTTAATTACAGCTTCTAATTTAGATTTATCACCATTTCCTAAAATAACCAAATGCTTTTTGTGCTTGGAAAGATTAGAAGCTGCATAGCTCAAAATTAATTGATCGAATTGTTTGATCGCATTTTCATACTGCCCCGCCGCTAAAACAAATTCAAAATCTAAATTACAATTTTCGTCTTGTTTTTCTAGAATTTCCTCCAAATAAACCGAATTTGGAATCACTACAACATTTTTCAGTTTATGTTTTTTCTCAATCAAATTCTTCATATCGTTTCCCAATGCAATATTGGCGTAACAATGATTATAAAGAAGTCGTGCCAGCCAAGAATTATCCGGCATATAATGATTGATCCAAAAGCTGTGAACCGTAAAAATAGTTTTAGCTTTATAAATAAATCTAGAAATGATAAACTCCTGAAGCGTTTTTGTTCTAAATCTGAAATCAATAATAAAATCGAAATTATTCTTTTTCAAATAATTATTTAAAGCTCGTAACCTTCTGTATTTATTAATCAATCCGTTTTTTTGATCTTTAAGCAGTCCTAAATTAAACAGTTTTCCGGCATAAGGATAAGAAACTTCGTTTAACACGATGATGTTATGAATTTCAATCCCGTTTTTTTCAAAAAAAATAGACAGATTTGCCATCACTTTATCATTTCCGCCGCCGCTTAAACGATAACCAACTAAGGCAATTTTATATTTTTTCTGAGACATTATCTTTTGCGATTTCTTATTTTCGTATCAAATATATAACTCTTTAAAACAACATGCAGGAAAATTCACTGGTAACCGTTATCTGCTTATGCTATAACCATGAAAAATATGTTATAGAGAGTTTAAATTCTGTTCTTAATCAGGATTATCCTTTTATAGAATTAATTATTATTGACGATTGCAGCACCGATCAATCGCAGGAAATTATTTCAAAATGGTGTATCGACCATCCTGATGCTCAATTCTTTATCAGTGTTAAAAATATAGGAAACACTAAAAATTTTAATAAGGGATTGTCCGCAGCCAAGGGTGCTTTTATAATCGATCTTGCAGCAGACGATGTTTTAATGCCAAATTGTGTTTCGCTGCAATTACAGGCTTTTAGAGAAAGTAAATACAAAAACCTTGGAGTTGTTTACGGAAATGCTATTCAAATTACCGAAAACGGTGAATTTGATTCCTATTATTTCCCTGTAGATTCTACTAAAAAAACCATCGAAAAACGACAAACCGGAGACATTTACCTTAATGTTCTTTCTGGAGGAAATAGTATTTGTTCTATTTCTGCCATGACCAAAAGATCTGTTTTTGATGCTTTAAACGGTTACGATGAAAGACTTGCTTATGAAGATCTGGATTTTTGGATTCGTGCTTCTCGACAATATGAGTTTGATTATATTGACGAAGTTTTAATCAAGAGGAGGATCATTTCAAATTCTTTAACTACTGCTTTTTACAACAAAAAACACAAACGTTTAAAAGCAATAAACCGATCCACTTATATAGTGCTGCAAAATACGCTCCAGCTAAATAAATCAAAAGAAGAAGATAAAGCGCTTCAAAAAAGGGTTCATTACGAGATTATCCATACTTTCAAAATTAAGCAGTACGGTTTACTTTTAAAAAATATAATGCTAAAGCTAAAGTTATTTTGGAGGATAAATTTTTGAAGTTTGGAGGATAAATTTTTGAAGTGGTTAAATCATTTATTTAGTTAAGACTAAAACAAACTTTTCCTAAAATAAAGCCCCAGCACAATCAGGTAAACCAAATTATCAATCGTCTGCGCTATTACAACACCTTGAATACCGAAAAAATCAATGAGATAAATGCTTAAAAAATATAGAAATAAAAGTGATAAAACCTCTGTGACAATAAATGCTTTTGTCATTTTTTTTGCAAAAAATTGATAGCCTAAAATCAGAGAACAGACCTTGAAAACATCTCCCAAAAGCTGCCAGAAAAAAAGCCCTGACACTGGCAAAAATGCTTTGGTAAATAAAATTTGGATAATTATAAATCGGGCAAAATAAATCATAACAACGCCTGCGCAGAAAACAGGCAGAATGAATTTATAATACTGCCAAAAAATCGCTTTTGTCTGTTCATTATTTTGTGCTGACGCAAGTTTTGGCAAAAAATAAACGGTGAGCAAAGTGGTTACAAAAAGCATGTAAGAGGAAGATATTCTTAACATGGTTTCCCAAAAGCCTGCTTGATCGATTCCTATAACACTGATCACTTTGTTTCGGATTAAAAGAAAAATTACAGGCCCTAATACCGACGAAAACAAAGCCATAACAGAATAAGGAAGCAGCTTTTTAATAATCTGAAAATCAAAAAACTTCAACCGAACAGCTTGCAAAAACGGTATTTCCTGCTGTATAAAATAAAAAGTGATAAAAAACAATAAAGAAGGAGAAACAGCCGCCGCGACTAAAGCGCCCATTGTTTTAAACTGAACAATTAAGAATGCGATCACTAATAAAGCTGCAATATTACCTATAATATTTACCCAGATTACCTTTTTAAATTTACTAAGTCCATTAAGGATTGCCAGTAAAAAAACAGAAACGGCGTACCAGGGAAATGCCAAAGCCAAAATTTTGAAAACTATCGCATAATCGGTTTGGGTATTAAAAATTTTATTGTCCCAAAATGATGCGAACCCATATAAAACAACGCTCATTATAAGGGCGACTAGGATCAAGATTATAAAAACCGAGGCAATAATTTTCTGAAGTTCCTGCTCTTTTTTTTTATTTTCTGCAGTATATTTTACAATTCCGTTTTGAAATCCCAGAGTAGAGATATTTTCTAAAGAATTTAAAAAATTACGCAGATTTCCCATTAACGCCATACCAGCAGGTCCTATAAAAACGGCAGCGATTTTGGAGGAAATTAAACCAATAGCGATTTTTAAAACAACGCTTAGACTGTTTAAAGAAGTAATTTTAAACAAAGTAGTCTGCACTATTTTTTGGTATAAATTCAAACTAGTATTGATTTAAAATTTCAATAATAAAACCAACTTCATCATTCGTTAAAACAGGGCTTATAGGCAGGCTTAAAACCTCATTGTGAATCTTTTCTGTTATTGGAAATGATGTATTATTCCATCCTGAGAATTCAGAATCAAAAGCTTTTTGTTTGTGGGGCGGAATTGGATAATGAATTACAGTTTGGATATTATGCTGCGCTAAATACTGTTGCAGCGCTTCTCTATTTTCTGTTCTGATAACAAATAAATGAAAGACATGATTATTGCTGTAATCCCAAAAAGGCAGCACAATTTTATTGTTTTTAATTTCGTCTAAATAACGTTTTGCAATGGTTCTGCGTTTCTCATTATCGGTATCCAGATTTGGCAGTTTTAAATTTAAAAAACCTGCCTGAAGTTCGTCTAATCTGGAATTTACGCCTTGAAATTCGTTGTAATATTTTTTCTCAGAACCATAGTTTCGAAGTGAATGAATCACTTTAGAAAGTTCTTGATCATTAGTCACAACCGCACCGCCGTCTCCTAAACAGCCTAGGTTTTTTCCAGGATAAAAGCTATAGGCAGCTGCTGAATTTAGATTTTCAAATTTATTATTTTTTGCTCCATGCGACTGCGCTGCATCTTCTACAACAATTAAATTATGCTGCAAAGCAATTTCATTTATTTGATCCATTTCGGCTAATTGTCCGTAGAGATGAACGGCTAAAATGGCTTTTGTCTTGGAAGTTATTTTCTCCTTGATTAAATCGGGATTGATGTTGTAGGTTTCTAATTTTGGCTCAACCAAAACCGGAATTAAATCGGCCTGAACAATCGCAAAAATACTTGCTATAAAAGTATTGGCAGGAACAATAACTTCGTCGCCTTTCTGTAATTTTCCAAGCTGTATGTACGCTTTAAAAATAAGGGTCAATGCATCCAAACCATTGCCCACTCCGATACAATATTTGGTTTGGCAGTATTGGGCAAAGGCTTTTTCAAAAATTTCAACTTCTTTTCCTAAAATATACCAGCCGTTTTCTAAAACTGATTTCAGTTTTTGCTGAAAAGCATTTTCATAGGGTTCGTTTATTTTTTTTAGGTCTAGAAAAGAAATCATTATAAAGTAAGTTTGTAAAAATCCTGATTATACACACTGCAGCCCAGTTCTTCTTTTTGTTGTAAAAGTCCTGGATTATATCCTTTTTCGTTTTTTTCTGTTACCACTCCCATATCAAAAAAGTGTTTTCCTTCTCTTTTAAATTTTAAAATTAAATGAATAAACAAAAAGTCTAACGCACGCACTTCTTCCCCTTTTTTTGAAGTGGCGCCGTATTGTGATTTTACGACACCATTGCTTTCAAAAATAGTGACTCCGGCAATAATTTTATCTTCTTGATAAACAGAAAACTGCCTGATATTTTTTGGAAATCTATTTTGCAGTAAAGTAATTTCTTGTTTGGAATGAACTGGGTTTATATTAAATTTCTCTGATAACCTCGGCGATAAAACTTCGTCCCAAAAAGGCGTAAAATCTGTTTCTTCGACAATATCCAGATCCAGATTTTCAATGCGTCTGAAATGCTTCATTTTACTTTTGGAAACACAAAGCGGCAACTGTAAATTGAGCGCCAGATTCATTTCTTTTCGCTCTAAAACAGCATTTCTTTTGAACAGAAAAAAATCGACTTCCTGATTCCCTTTCGCTAAATAAAATCCTGGAATGGGTCTGTAATAAAAGTTTTTTATATTGTTTGTTTTCAGAAAATTTAAAATCTCATCTAAAATTATTTCGATTTTTGCTGCTTTCAATTTTTCAAGAAAGACAAGTCCGCCGTAGGTTAAACCTTGATGAGAATAAACCGCATCTGCAGTTTTATTTGCTGGAAGAATCGCTTTAAGTTTTTCATTTTCAAAAATCAGCAGCGAGAAATCTTCAAATCGATCCTGATGGTATTCCATAAAATCTCTGTGAAATAAAAATGCGCCATTTTTGGCCTGAGCAATAAAGTCATTCCATAATGCATAATCATTTTCACGGTATTTTTTTACGGTATAGTGTTTCACTTCACAGCGTTATTTGTGGTCAAATGCTTTTAAATGCCATTTGTATCTTACGGCCAGTAATCGTACTACGATAATGACCAGCGAAGTTACAAGATATAAAACATCATCGTTTAGATTAAGTTTTCGGAGTCCAAAAAACACAATGCCGCCCAAAATACAGATCGTAGCGTAAATTTCTTCTCTAAAGACATTCGGAATTTCGTTGCATAAAATATCCCGAATTACACCGCCAAAACAAGCAGTCATAGTTCCCAACGCGATACAAATGGCAGGATGAAGCCCAGTTAAAAGACCTCTTTCCAGTCCAATTAAAGTAAATACTCCAAGTCCGATCGTATCAAATAAAAATAATGAAGTTCTAAGTTTATCAAATCTTTTTCTAAAAAGAATGGCTAAAAAGAAACCGATAATAATCACATAAACGTATTGTATATCACGCATCCAGCCAACCGGGGTTCTTCCGATAAGTACATCACGTAAGGTTCCGCCTCCTACTGCTGTTACAAAAGCAATAATAAAAACACCAAACGGATCTAGTTTTTTATGCATTGCCGTTAATGCGCCGGACATAGCAAACGCCATTGTCCCAATAATATCTAGTAAGTGAAACATTTTTTTTAAGTTACAATGCAAAGGGACAAAGTTACAAAGTTGTAAAGAAATTCAATACCAATGTCCAAAAACAAAAAACTTCGCTCTTAGTACTTACTACTAAAATTAAAAAACTAAGTCTAAATTACTTCTTCACATAAATCGGACTTCTTTTTAATAAATAAGTAACCGAGTCCATCCAGCTGTCTTTCAGATTCAGAAAAGGTTTTCTGGTTTGAGAGTAAATTTTGGTTGTATTTCGATACATATCAAAGTAAACCGTGTAGTAATAGTACAACTGTGAATTGGCCGTTGTCGTAGAAACATCATTGGTTTTTACCTTTTTATTTTTATCATCTGTTTTAGTGCCGCTGCTGTAAGTTGTGGCTGTAGAACTTTCTGAAACTGTAAACGAAATTTTAGCAGCCACAATATTGTCGACTCCTAATATTTTTTCTAAATCTTCAATTGGTGTCTGGTCAATGTTTTGCGAAGTAATTCCCGCTTTACTAAGTAAACTGTTGGTGATTCTTAAGTCTTGTACGGTTAAGGGCGCAATATTAGCGGATTTGTCCAGAAGTCTATTATACATATCGTTTTGTGCCAGTCTGGACATTTCATCAGAACTTTCTAAATTCTGTGAATTGACATAAGGAATCGGCAAAACAGCAATGGTATTGGCTTTTACTTCGACTGCAGTAATACTTTGATTTGAAGCTGTTGGGGTATTATTTTGCGAAACATCAAATGTCTGCGATCTTCCGCTCGCAAATTCGATTCTGGCAATCTGTGAAACATCGAGCGATATTTGTATGGTTTCTCCAGGAAGTGAATATTCAACGGTTTTATCAGACATCTTAGAAATAGTTCCTTCAATAATCTGATAATCTCTTTTTATAATTTTGTCTAATTTTTTTCCGCCTTGAGCGAAACCAGCAAAGGCAGTAAATACGAGTAATACAACGATGACAGCTTTTTTAATTTTCATGATCCTGAAGTTTTATCTTGGTTACCTTTTAAACATATTCAACACTAAATCAGTTAAATATACAAAAATTACTTAAACTTCAAAAACAATTCCAGCTTCTAAAAAAGCAAAATTGATTACATATTTTGTGTATAAAAATTATAATCTTTTAAAATAACGCGAAGAAAATCACTGTTGTTGCCAGATTGATTTTTTATTCCGGTTACGCTTTCAATTTTAGCGACTAATTTATATAAAACCTCATGGTCGTTTTTTGCTTCAGCCCTTTGAAAATTTTCTTTTATAATACGCACATCATTATCAGAAAGTTTGATTACTAAGGGATAAGTCGGCACATAGGCATTTCCTATTTCTTCTAGAATGGTATGACTGATGTTAATTTTATTCTTCAATGTAATAACTGCCGTTCCTGCAGCCATATCGCCTAAACGTTGTGATTTTTTGCTTGTGATAATGGTAATAAATCCAACTAAACCATAAAAAGAACTAAAATCGATCATTCTAAAAAACCAGCGAATTAGGTAATCGCCAAAACCAGCTTGGTAGCCGTCAATTTTAACTACTTTTATTTTGACTATTTTCTTTCCGATCGACTGGCCTTCAAAAATACTTTCTAAGGTTATGGAATAAATCATGATCGGAAAAAAGAAGATCAAAAAAATCGCTCCCACAGACCAATCATCTAAAGTATTAAACCATTTTTCTAAGTTAAAAACAGAAAAAAACAGCAGTAAAATAGTTACTACATAGCAGATTTTAACGAACAAATCTATAAAGTATGCCCCTAGTCTTTCGCCCGCAGAAGCTGCTATGAAATTTATTTTAACATTTTGTGTTGTATTAATAGATAATTCTGACATATTTTATATTTTAGCAGACAATGAGAGAAATTGCTTTTATAAAACAAAATAAAGAAAAATGGCTGGAATTTGAGCTAGCTATTTTTGGTAAAGCTAAGAAAAATCCTGATGAATTAGCTAATTTGTACATTCAAATGATGAATGACCTTGCGTATGCACAGACGTATTATCCTAAAAGTAAAACAGTTGTATACTTAAATCATTTGGCTTCGCAGATTTATCAGAAGATTTACAAAACCAAACGTACAGAAAAAAATATGCTTTTGTATTTTTTTCAAATCGAAGTACCGCTTTTAATGTATCAATACAGAAGATATTTGATCTATTCTTTTGTGCTGTTTTTTGTAACGGTTTTTGTAGGCGTTATTTCGGCACGATACGATCAAGGTTTCGTCCGATTGATTTTGTCCGACGGTTATGTAAATATGACTTTAGAAAACATCAAAAAAGGAAATCCAATGGCCGTGTATGGTTCTGGTTCTAACTGGGGCAGTTTTGTCGGAATCACGATGAACAATCTTTTTGTTGGAGCCAAGTGTTATTTGTATGGAATTCTTGCCGGTTTGGGTACTTTGTATATTTCGATGCAAAACTGTATTATGCTGGGAGCTTTTCAATACTTTTTTTATGAGCAGGGTGTTTTCTGGAAAAGTGTCCGTGGTATCTGGATTCATGGCTCTATGGAAGTTTTTGCGATTGTAATCGAAACTACTGCTGGTTTTATTCTGGGTGCGTCGATATTGTTTCCTAAAACTTTTTCGCGCATAAATTCTTTTAAAATTGGTTTTAAAAATAGTTTTAAAATATTTCTGAGTACTTTTCCTTTTACGATTTCTGCCGGGTTTTTAGAGGGTTTTATAACACGTTATTCTATCGATATGCCCAATTGGTTAAGCAGCGGTATTATCTTAATTACACTAGGAATCATTTCTTTTTATTATTTGGTTTATCCCTTTATTGTTCATAAAAAATTACAGTTAAGCGCCCAATCAAATTAAATTACAGCCTATTAAATGAATAAATTTTTATTTTTTTTATATTTTATTTTACACTGCAGTTTTATTAGTGCTCAAGACACTACTATTATTGTACAGGATCCTCCAAAAATAGAAAGTATAAAATATACTGAAAAAGACATCAAAATTGATGCTGATCCAGTAAACGCAAAACATTTTGAGAAAGACTTTAAAAATAACTACAAAGGTTCTGATTTTGTTTACGAACATAAAGAACCTAAAAAAACCTGGTGGGATCATTTTTTAAATTGGCTGGCCAATATTTTCAGAAATTTATTTCATTTCAAAACATCAGAAGCAGCCTTAGATTTTGTAGGTATTTTGATCCGAGTTATAGCGGTAGCTGTAATTGTAATCGTGATTTATTTTATTGCGAAAGCACTAATCAATAAAGAAGGAAAATGGATTTTTGGTAAAGACAGTACTAAGAAAACTATTTTCTACACTGACGCAGAAAAAAACATTCACCTTTTAGATTTCGAAAAACTAATAAAAGAAAGTATTGCTTCTGGCGAAAAACGTATCGCTGTGCGCTATTACTATCTTTGGCTGTTAAAAGTCATGGCAAAAAACCATTACATTGAGTGGGATATCGAAAAAACAAATTCTGATTATTTGTACGAGCTCCAACGCCCTGCACACAAAGAAGAATTTACGTATTTATCTTATCTCTACAATTACATCTGGTACGGTGAATTTGAAATTGATGAAACTACGTTTCTTAAAACTCAAAACAGATTTAAAAATGCATTAAAAACCTTTGGCAATGAATAAAACTATAAAAATATACATTGCTGTTTTGGTTTTCATCTTCATTTTGATTGTAGTATTAGACAAAGGAAATCCAAAACCAATTGACTGGAGACCAACTTATTCAGTAGATGATAAAATTCCGTTTGGTTTATATGTTTTTGACCAGGAAGCTAAAGGATTATTTAAGAATCAAAATATCGAAAGAATTTCGACACAGACTCCTTATGAGTTTTTAGATTCAAAACTGAACAGCTATCAGGAGTATTCTGAAGATAGTCTAGAAGTAGACACGTATACTATTAAAGGGACTTTCTTAAACATTTCTGAAGATAATCAGATTGATGATCAGTCCGTAAAAGAACTTTTCTATTTTGTTTCAGAAGGAAACAACGCTTTTTTAAGCATGCAAGTGTTTCCAAAACTGCTTGCTGATTCCTTAAAAATTGAATTAAAAACAGATTTTCTTCCAACAAAAGAAGTTTCTTTCTGGATGGCTAATAAAAAAGTGAGCAGCCAGAAATATCATTTTAATACCGGTGCAAATAGTTTTTTCTCTAAAATTGACACTTTAAAAACTACTGTTTTAGGATATCAGGAAAGTTCAAACAATAAGAAGAATATTAATTTTATTAAGATTCCATTTCAAAAAGGTTATTTCTATCTGCATACACAACCTGTAGCTTTTACCAATTATAACCTGCTTAAAGCAAATAATTTTGAATACGCCGAAAATGTGATGAGTTATATGCCGAAAAAAGATGTTTTCTTTTATACAAAAACCGAAGACAGTGCAAACATTTCCGGCTCACCTTTACGATACATTCTCAGTCAGCCCGCGCTAAAATGGGCTTTGTATTTAGCACTGATCGGAATTTTTATTTTTGTTTTGTTTAATGCTAAACGCAAACAACGTATAGTGCCAATTATAAAACCGCTTCCAAATTTGACGGTTGATTTTACCAAAACAATTGGAAATCTATATTATCAGGAAGGAGATCACACCAATATTATAGATAAAAAAATCATTTATTTTCTCGAAAAAATCAGAAACGAATATCTGATTGAGACGCACAAATTAGATGATAATTTTATAAAAAAGTTGCAGCACAAAACAGGTAAAAATATCACCGATATTGAAAATCTTGTTTCTTTGATTAACGAACACCGAAAAAGTTACCACGGAAGTCTTGAAGAAGATTTAATTCGAATCAATCAGGCAATAGAGAAAATTTTAAACTAGAAGTTAACCTACATTTATAAAGAAAAACAGACCAAATCATGGACGACATCAATACAACAGCAAACGAGACTACAAATGAAAATGTGAATTTTGAAACCAGAATCAATTTGGGGCCGCTTCTGGATCATGTTAGCAGCATTAAAAGAGAAATAGAAACGGTTATTGTAGGGCAGCATAAAATGGTAGATCAGCTTTTGGTTGCTATTTTATCAAACGGACATGTGCTTCTTGAAGGTGTTCCGGGAGTTGCTAAAACAATTACAGCAAAATTATTATCTAAAACCTTAAATATTGGTTTCAGCCGAATTCAGTTTACACCCGATTTAATGCCATCTGATATTTTGGGAACCTCTGTTTTCAATTTAAAAAATTCGGAATTTGAATTTAAAAAAGGTCCGATTTTTTCTAATTTGATTTTGATTGATGAGATTAACCGTGCGCCGGCCAAAACGCAGGCTGCTCTTTTTGAAGTTATGGAAGAACGCCAGATTACAATAGACGGATCGGCTTATCAATTAGAAGCGCCGTTTTTGGTAATTGCAACTCAAAATCCGATCGAACAAGAAGGAACTTACAGACTTCCAGAAGCGCAATTAGATCGTTTTCTATTCAAAATCACGATCGATTATCCAAAATTAAACGAAGAAATTCTAATCATTCAAAGAGAGCATTTATTGCAGGATCACGGAAAATTAGAAGCCATAAAAACGATACTTTCTGCGCAGGAAATCAAACACTACCAAGCCTTGGTAAAACAAATCAGAGTAGAGCAGAATTTGTTAGAATATATTGCCAGAATTGTAATTAACACCAGAGAAAATGCCTTTTTATATTTAGGTGCTTCGCCTCGTGCTTCTATCGCAATTTTGAATGCTTCAAAAGGTTTTGCTGCTATCCGCGGACGTGATTTTGTAACGCCTGAAGACATTAAAGATGCTGCAGTTCCGGTATTGCAACACCGTGTAATTGTAACTCCAGAACGTGAAATGGAAGGAATTACCAGCACCGAAATCATCAAACAAATTATAGAAACTGTCGAAATTCCAAGATAATTTTTAAGCAAATGAACCATTTTAAGCTTTTTGTATTTGCCTTTTCTTCGTTGCTGCTGGTTAGTTTTTCACCTGCAGCTAATGCTATTGTAAAAAATGAAAAATTTTATTTTAAAACTGACAAACAGGAAATTGAAAGTTTGATTAGAAAAGCCTATCAATGGATTGAATCTAAAAATAATAACAACGATTTTGATCCTGTTGAAAATAAAAAGAAAGATAAATACATTGGCTTAAACCTGACTGTACATAAAAAAAGATTAGAAGATTTAAAAAAGACCAATTTCTTTTCGCAGCAGTTTCTGGACAATTACAACAAAATTGCTTTAAAAATTGACTCTAATCTTAAAAATAAAAAGATAGAATGGTTTGTGGGCGAACTTCCTCCTTTTGGAAATGATGCAAATCCGTGGTGCAATTGTCAGGATTATCCCGATGAATACTGGAAAACAATAGCTGTAAATAATTTGAAAATTGACAATAATAAAGCGTCTTTCTATTGGACATGGTCTTGGAAGGGAGATTTTAAATACAAAACCACTGTCGTAAAAGAAAACGGCGTTTGGAAAATTGCTTCTCTAGAAGGCTTTAATTTTGATGAATTCACTAAAATTTATCAGTAAAACATAAAACTAAGAAAACGTGAAATTCATAAAAAGCCTTTACCTCAATAACTTCTTTTTCTATGTGCTGATGGCCATTATCGGACTGTTCACCTGCGCTTTTATTTTCCCAAATTTATATCATGCTGTTTGGTATCTGATACTTGTATTGGGCACATTTACAATAATAGACGTATTGCTTTTATACATCAACAAAACAGGAATTGAAGGCGAAAGAGTAACACCAGAAAAACTTTCGAACGGTGATTTGAACCCAATTACGATTATCATCAAAAATCACTATACGTTTGCTATTTTGGTAAAAGTAATTGATGAAATCCCGTTTCAATTTCAGGTTCGAGATTTTAAAATTTTAAAAACCATAAAAGCAGCCGCTCAAAAAGAATTTGGGTACGATCTGCGCCCGACTGAACGTGGAGAATATCATTTTGGAGCTTTAAATCTCTATGTTTCCTCTCCTTTACGACTCATTTCCAGACGTTTTCAATTTGAAGAAAATAAGATGGTTCCGACCTATCCTTCTTATATTCAATTGAGAAAATATGATTTACTGGCATTCTCGAATAATTTATTTCAATACGGAATCAAAAGAATCCGCAGAATTGGCCACACAATGGAGTTTGAGCAAATTAAAGAATATGTACAAGGAGACGATCTTCGAACTTTAAATTGGAAAGCGACCGCAAAGAAAAACGCTTTGATGGTCAACCAGTTTCAAGACGAGAAATCACAATCGGTTTATATGGCAATTGATAAAGGCCGTGTGATGCAAATGCCTTTTGACGGTCTGAGTCTATTGGATTATGCTATTAATTCGACTTTGGTTTTGTCAAATGTTATTCTAAAAAAACAAGATAAAGCCGGACTTTTTACTTTCTCTAAAAAAGTTGAAAATAGAGTTTTTGCAGAAAAAAGAGCTTCGCAGATGCAGAAAATACTAGAAACTTTATACAATGTAAAAACAGATTTTTTTGAAAGTGATTACAGTCGCTTGTATGTAGATATCAAAAAGAATATCAATCAGAGAAGCTTGATTATTTTGTACACCAATTTTGAAACCATGGACGGACTCAACCGCCAGCTCCCTTATTTAAAAGGAATTGCAAAAAGTCATTTATTGGTGGTGGTTTTCTTTCAGAATACAGAACTTAATTCGATCATTGATAAAAAAACCGAAACGATTCAGGAAATTTATGATAAAGTAATTGCTGAAAAATTTATGTTCGAAAAACGTCTTATTGCTAATGAACTGAAAAAATACGGAATTCATACGGTTTTGACACAACCTGAAAATCTGACTTTAGATGCTATTAATAAATACTTAGAGATTAAGTCAAGAGGGATTCTGTAAACAATAAAATGCAGCTTGTAAAATTGTAAAATGATTCTTTAATAAATAATAACGCTATGAAAAAATTATTACCGCTTATCTTTTCTCTTTTACTTGTTTCTGCTTACGGACAAGAAAACAAAATTGAAGTTACCACGAAATATGATTTTCCTGAACTTGGATCACGAGAGTTTTTTATAGAGAGTTTTCAAGGAATAGAGAAAATAGACGTCAGCATTAGTGACAACCAAAAAATTGCTGGAAAAAATTTCAAACTCATCATTCGAAAATATCGAAATGGTAAACCTCAAATTGAAAAAGTTGTACACGATACCAAAAAAGAAGAACTGCCAAAAATTGGAAAAGAATTTAAATTTTCTATTATCGCACAGCAAACATTCAATAAGGAACGAATTGGATTTATGTTTCCTAATTTTATGAATAAAAGCAGTTTTAATGTGGATCAAAAGTATTCTGAAGAAAATGCAAATACTTTTTTAATGCGAACGGTTACTAAAATCGATAAAATTAACCTAGAAATTGGTAAAGAAACTCAAATTGCATTAATTACACCGCCAAACGATGATGAAAATGCAGGTGAATTGGGATATTGCGAAATATCAAAGGGATACATCGATATTAATGAATGGTATAAAAAATACAAACTAACCGAGTTTTTTATGATATATCTGGTAATTCAAGATTAATTCTTTTTTAATAAAATCGCTTTGTTAATTTATGGTTATTTTAAAATCATGAATTGAATATTTCGTTGATGTAATACTGATTTTGAATTAGTTTTGAAAATAAATATTCATCAAACAAATCACTTCAAACCGATTAAAAATGAAAAAGATATTTTTAGCATTCTTCATTTTAGCAAACCTTTGTACTCAAGCTCAAAAAACAGAAAACATCATTATCATTACCACAGACGGTTTTAGATGGCAGGAAGTTTTTAAAGGAGTAGATCAGGCTATTGCTAATGACAAAAAATTCAATCAAGGTGACAGTGCTTACATTTATAAAAAATTCTTTGATGTTGATTTAAAAAAATCACGCGAAAAAATCATGCCTTTTTTCTGGACCGAAATTGCTTCAAAAGGGCAGATTTACGGCAATCGCGAACTAGGAAATAAAGTTGATGTTGCCAATCCGTATTGGTTTAGTTATCCTGGTTACAGCGAAATCATGACTGGTAATGTTGATCTTGCGGTAAATTCAAACAGTTACAAACCCAATCCGAATGTCAATGTTTTGGAGTTTTTGAATAAACAGCCAAAAATAAAAGGAAAAGTGGCAGCTTTTGGCGCGTGGGATGCTTTTGATCGCATTTTAAATGAAGAAAGAAGTGGTTTTCCAGTCGTTTCTGCTTTTGATAAAGTCGGCGGGAATAAACCAACCGACACACAAAAATTACTGAACGAAATGCGCGACAATTCGTTTAAACCTTTTCATAATGACGAATGTCTGGATGTTTTTACACACTATCAAGCATTGGATGAGTTAAAAACCAAAAAGCCAAAAGTGCTTTATATTTCGTACGGAGAAACTGATGAATGGGCGCATCACGGACATTACAGATCGTATCTTGATGCAGCCAATCAAGTTGATAAATGGATTCAGGAAATCTGGAATTTTGTGCAAAACGACCCGCAGTATAAAAACAAAACAACCATTTTTATTACGACAGACCACGGACGAGGCGATAAAACCAAAACACAATGGACAGATCACGGCGCTGATGTTCCCGGAGCTTCGGAAATATGGTTTGCAGCCATAGGGCCAGAAATTGCTCCAAAAGGCGAAATAAAAACAAACTCTCAAATCTATCAAAAACAATTTGCACAAACAATTGCAAAAATTTTAGGCTATAATTTCGTAACCGATCATCCTGTTGCAGATGAAGTTAAAGAGGTTTTTGAAAAATAGTGCGGTTATTTCGCCGCGAATTCACGAATTTCAATTTAAATAATTCGTGAATTTTTTAGTTTATTATCAATAAAATTCGTGAATTTGTGGCAGATCTTCACTTTGTTATAAATGAAAAAATTACATAAAGAAATTATATGGATAATCATATTATTACTAATAAGTTATAGCATTTGGAATCCTCAAATAATCCTCGATTTAGATTCAGTTGATTCTACTATCGATATCAACATTCATGATGCTTATTTTGTAATTGCCTCAACTAACATTTTAATTCTAATAATTGGAGTTGTTTTCTATTTTATTTACTTTCTAAGGATTATTTTCAATAAATTTAAAAGCAACTTAATCAATTGTATATTCCTTTTTGCAAATCTTTTAATGATTATTATAATGTCATTTTGTACTCAAGTAATAAAAATGATGGTGATTTTGCCTGGAACAACAATTTATCCTCCTCTTTCTTCTAAACCTGTAGTTCATCAAGGTAACGGATTAGACATTTTATATTCTCGTTTTATAATCATATTAGTCATTTTTATTGTGACTTTTATTTTAGTAACAGCAATTACTTTGATTAATTATAAAAGGAAGGACAATCACAAATAATCGATTTAATCAATATACAATTCGTGAATTGCTTCGCCTATTCGCTATCGTTTGGGTCCTGGCGAATAAAACTTTGAACCTTTGTTTCTCTGTCTCTTTTTAACTTTAAAAAAAATCTCAGTACCTTAGCGCCTTAGAAACTTAGCCGCTTAAAAAAATGAAACAAATCACTTCTGTTCAAAACCCGTTTATAAAATCTTTGGTTTTACTTCAGGAAAAAGCCAAAGCCCGAAAACAAACTGGAACATTTTTGATTGAAGGCTTACGCGAAATTTCATTAGCTATAAAAGGCGGTTACCAAATCGAGACCGTTTTATTTTTACCCGAATTAGTTTCAGAAATCGAAATCAGCAAACTGATTTCAACTCCCTTTCAATTGATTGAAATCAACAAAGAAGTGTATCAAAAACTAGCTTATCGTGATACTACCGAAGGAATTTTAGCTGTAGCTAAAACCAAATCCCTTAAATTATCGGATTTAAAATTATCTAAAAATCCATTAATTCTGGTTGCCGAAGCTCCCGAAAAACCAGGAAACATCGGTGCTATTTTAAGAACTGCCGATGCGGCCAATCTTGACGCGGTTTTGATTGCAAATCCAAAAAGTGATTTATACAATCCGAATATTGTGCGTTCCAGCGTGGGATGCATCTTTACAAGACAAATTGCAACAGGAACTACTGCCGAAATCATTGCGTTTTTAAAAGAAAACAAAATTGATTTTTACTGCGCAACTTTACAGAATTCAACTTCTTATCATACTCAAAACTTTACAACACCAACCGCTTTGGTGGTTGGCACAGAAGCAACAGGTTTAACACAGGAATGGCGCGATGCCGCTACGCAGAATATCATTATCCCAATGCAGGGCGAAATTGACAGCATGAACGTTTCTGTTGCCGCAGCAATTTTAATTTTTGAAGCTAAACGTCAGCGTGGATTTAACTAAATCTTAAAAATTAATTGCACATATGAAAAACTGCCATTTTTTATTCATCATTCTTTTATTCAATTTAAGCTGTAATAAACATATAGATTGTGCTCCGGATCAAACTATAAACATTGGAAGATTAAAAAACAATTGGATATATGTTAATGAAGAATTGAAAATTAAAATGGCATTGCCTCTAAATTGGTACATTACGACATATCAGGAATCTAATTCTCAAATTACAGTTCCTATAAAAACTGAAATGCCTTCCAATCTAATTCAAAAAAGTAATATTACTTTAAAAAATGTATTAGACAGGAAAAATAGTCACGAGCCACTTGCCATATTTCCAGTTTTTTTTATCAGCTCAATTGATCCTCAAACACTATTCAATAATGAAGGAGAAAAAAAATCTTTAGGCTTTTGCATTGTCAATTCATCAAATCAAAATGAAGATAAAGATCTGGAACAATTGATAAATGACAATGGCTATCAAAAATACACACCTCAAAAAACAGAGCTTGATTTTGGTACAAAAGAAAAATTAAAATGTATTAAAATTTCAATTAATCGTCAAGGAAAAACTGCTTCAAGAATCATTGGCCTTAAAAATTATGGATGCTATAATCTCTTTATTACAATTGATTATTCAACTGAAACAGGGTTAAAAGACATCAAAAAAATCCTTTCAGATATAAAGCAATAAATCTAAAATCTGCAATCTAAAATCAGCGATGGCAAAGCCTTGCGTATGTTGTAACAAATTCCTATATTTAGTACTTGAACTATGCCGTTATGACAGAAATAGATATTGAAAAAGAAAACAAAGCTATTGCGCAGGAATACAAGGAATTACTACGAATAAGTTATCAAACTTTAAGCCCGACAGACAAAAAATTAATTCGAAAAGCTTTTGATGTTGCCGTTGATGCTCATAAAGAACAGAGACGCAAATCGGGTGAAGCGTACATCTTTCATCCTATCGCAGTTGCAAAAATTGTAGCTTCAGAAATTGGTCTGGGTGCCACTTCTATTGCCGCAGCTTTATTGCATGATGTTGTAGAAGACACTCCGATTACGGTAGAAGACATTGAGCGTTTATTTAACCCGAAAGTAGCGCAGCTGGTTGAAGGTTTGACCAAAATATCTTTAGTTCAAAAAGATTTAAATGCTTCTATGCAGGCTGAGAATTTCAGAAAAATGATTCTGACTCTGAATGATGATGTCCGCGTTATTTTGATCAAACTAGCCGATCGTCTTCACAATATGCAAACGATGGACTCGATGGCAGAATACAAACAAACCAAAATCGCCTCAGAGACATTATACATTTATGCTCCTCTCGCCCACCGTTTGGGACTTTACAACATAAAAACCAAACTAGAGGATTTAGGATTAAAATATACGGAACCTGCAGTTTACAATGATATTGTCAGCAAAATTCGCGAGACTAAAGAAGAACAAGACGCTTATATCAAAGATATTTCGGATGTTCTGAAAAAATCATTGGACAACGAAGGCATCGATTATATCATTAAAGGCCGTCCAAAATCGATTTATTCTATCCGCAGAAAAATGCGCGCTCAAAACGTGACTTTTGATGAAGTTTACGACAAATTTGCACTTAGAATTGTCTATAAATCGGATGCTCACGAAGAAAAATTTGTGGCTTGGAAAATTTATTCGATTGTTACAGATCATTACAGACCAAGTCCGAGCCGTCTGCGCGACTGGATTTCTTCTCCAAAATCCACCGGATACGAAGCGCTCCACATCACGGTTATGGGACCAAAAGGACGCTGGGTTGAAGTACAGGTTCGAAGCGAACGTATGGATGAAATCGCCGAAAAAGGATATGCAGCGCATTACAAATATAAAAACGGTGCAACAGAAGAAAGCGGGCTGGATACTTGGCTGAATCTGCTTAGAGAAGCATTAGAAAATCAGGAGACCAATGCGGTTGATTTTGTGGAAGATTTTAAAATGAATTTATATTCAAAAGAAATCTTTGTTTTTACGCCAAAAGGTGAAATCAAATCACTGCCAAAAGGGGCTACTTCTCTTGATTTTGCATTCAGTATTCACTCTGAAATCGGAATCAAAACCCGCGGTACTCGTGTAAACGGCAGATTAGTGCCGCTTAATCACGAATTAAAAAGCGGCGATCAGGTTGAAGTGATTACTTCTGTAAACCAAAAACCTACCATAAACTGGCTGGAATACGTTACGACTTCTAGAGCAAAAAATAAAATTAAAAATGTTCTTAACGAGAATACTAAAAAAATTGCCGAAGAAGGAAAAGAATTGCTTGTTCGAAAGTTAAAACACTTAAAAATAACATTTAACGAGCAGGTTACAAATGAGTTAGTAAACTTCTTTAAACTAAAAACGAGTTTAGATTTATTTTACAGGGTTGGAATCGGAGCGATTGAAAATCAGCAGTTAAAAGATTACGCGGCGCAGAAAAGCAATACGTTTATCAATTTCTTTAAAAATAAAATTAAACGAAATAAAGATACTACTGCAGCGGAAGACATCCATAAACCGATCATCAGCAGTAATTATGACATGCTGGTTTTTGGAACCGAACATGATAAGCTCGACTACAAACTTTCGCAATGCTGTAACCCAATTCCGGGTGATGATGTTTTTGGTTTTGTAACGATTAATGAAGGAATAAAAGTGCACAAAAAAGACTGTCCGAATGCTATTGGAATGCAGTCTAACTATGCCTACCGCATTATGAGCGCCAAATGGATTGACTCTTCTCAAGAAGAATTCAAAGCGATTATCAATATTACCGGAATGGATGTTTTAGGACTTACCAACCAATTAACAAGGGTAATTTCGAACAATATGAGTGTCAATATTCAAAGTATTTCTTTGAGTACAGATGCTGGAATTTTTCATGGCCAAATTGCTGTTATTGTAAAAAACAATACCATTTTGAAGAAAATGATCAATGCTATTAAAAAAATTGACGGAGTTGATAAAGTGACCAGAGAATATAGAACTTAACTTTTTAACCTATCTATAAGGGATTTATAACTAAACTTTAAACCCGAAACTTTTATTGATTAAAAATAATAAATTATCTTTGCCGGATATGACACTCATTTCAACTGACAACACTAGAAATCAAGAAATTGTAAAAAATGTATTTACAATGTATCTTGAACAAAAAGGGCATCGCAAAACTCCTGAGCGTTATGCTATACTTCAGGAAATTTACGACAGCGAAGAGCATTTTGATATCGAAAATCTTTATATCAAAATGAAAAACAAGAACTATCGTGTGAGTAGAGCTACTTTGTACAACACGATCGAGTTATTGCTAGACTGCGCTTTGGTTAGAAAACATCAATTTGGGCAAAATCAGGCTTACTACGAAAAATCATACTTTGACAAACAGCATGATCACATTATCATGACAGATTCTGGAGAAGTAATCGAATTTTGTGACCCAAGAATTCAGACCATCAAAAAGACAATCGAGGAAATATTTGATATCGAAATCACAAATCATTCACTTTATTTCTACGGAAACAAAAAACAAAATCAATAATCCGGAAAGGAATTATTCAAAATAAAAAAAAGAAAAATTAACTACATTAATCAGTGGGATGGCGGAGTTTGTCCCAACGCAAATTAAAACAGAATGACCGTAGATTTATTACTAGGATTACAATGGGGAGATGAAGGTAAAGGAAAAATTGTTGACGTTCTTACCTCAAATTATGATATTATTGCACGTTTTCAAGGAGGACCAAATGCAGGACATACATTAGAATTTGACGGAATTAAACATGTGCTAAGAACCATTCCTTCTGGAATTTTCCATAAAAACTCTATAAATATCATCGGAAATGGTGTAGTAATTGACCCAGTAGTTTTTCAAAAAGAAATCGAAGGTTTAGAGAAATTCAACCTTGATATCAAAAGTAAATTAATCATTTCTAGAAAAGCGCATTTAATTTTACCAACACACCGTTTATTAGACGCTGCTTCTGAAGCTTCTAAAGGAAAGGCAAAAATTGGTTCTACACTTAAAGGAATTGGTCCAACTTATATGGACAAAACTGGTAGAAACGGTTTACGTGTGGGAGATATTGAGTTAGAAGATTTTAAAGACCGCTACAGAGCTTTGGCAGACAAACATGAGGCAATGATTGCTTTTCATGATGTAGCTATCCAATACAACTTGGCAGAACTTGAAAAAGAGTTTTTTGAAGCTATTGAAGAATTAAAGAAATTAGATTTTATTGATAGTGAAGAATACATTCACCAAGCTCAAAAAGCAGGAAAATCTATTCTTTGCGAAGGAGCTCAAGGTTCATTATTAGATGTTGATTTCGGAACTTATCCGTTTGTAACTTCATCAAATACTACTGCTGCAGGAGCTTGTACAGGTTTAGGAATTGCTCCTAACAAAATCAAGGAAGTTTATGGAATTTTTAAAGCTTACGTTACACGTGTCGGAAGCGGGCCTTTCCCAACTGAACTTTTTGACGAAGTAGGTGCTACAATGGCAAAAGTAGGAAACGAATTTGGTTCTGTTACAGGAAGACAAAGACGTTGTGGCTGGTTAGACCTTGTAGCTTTAAAATATGCTGTTCAGGTTAACGGAGTTACACAATTAATGATGATGAAAGGTGATGTACTTTCTGGTTTTGAAACTTTAAAAGTTTGTACAGAATACAACTATAAAGGACAAAACATTTCTCATTTTCCTTACAACATCGAGCCAGAAAATGTTACTCCTGTTTACAAAGAATTTAAAGGATGGAAAGCTGACCTTACAGGTTTAACAACATTTGACGAATTGCCAATCGAGCTAAAAGAATATATTGAGTTTATTGAAAAAGAAATCGAAGTGCCAATCAAAATCGTATCGGTTGGTCCAGATAGAAAACAAACAATAACAAAATAATACATTGAAACGCTCTGATAATCAGAGCGTTTTTTTTGATCCAAATAGTATGAGAAAAAATCCGGAAATTGAAATAACTGAAACCAAATTATTATCTGATAATTGGTACGTATTAAACAGAGTAACTTTTAATTATAAAAAAGAAAATCAACCGTCAGAATCCCATAAGCGTTAAGTCTACGATCGCGGCAATGGAGCGGGTATATTATTGTATAATACTGCAAAGAAAACAGTGATTCTGACAAGACAATTTCGCCTGCCAACTTATTTAAACGGAAACAAAACTGGAATGATGATTGAGGTTTGTGCGGGGCTTTTGGATAAAGACAATGCCGAACAAGCTATTATTCGGGAGACCGAAGAAGAAACAGGTTATCGTATAAGCAAAGTACAAAAAGTGATTGAAACCTACATGTCTCCCGGGTCTGTAACAGAGATTTTATATTTGTTTGTCGGCGAGTATGACGAAACTATGAAAGTAAGTGAAGGAGGCGGACTAGATGCCGAACAAGAAAACATTGAAGTTTTAGAATTTACTTTTGAGGAAGCCTACATGATGATAGAATCTGGCGAAATTACTGATGCCAAAACTATTATGTTACTGCAGCATGCTAAAATAAAAAATCTGATTTAAAGTTTTTTTGAGTATTTTTAAACTGAATTTTATGATAATTTTACTTACTATAAAATTCAGTTTAAAAACAACCCAAAATTCAAAAATGAAACCCAGCCAACTCCTTCTATTTCTACTTTTACCTTTTGTAATTTTCTCTCAAAAACTGCAGCGAAATGTTTTTGAATACGAAAAATTAAAATCTGATAATTTTATTGTTTGTGATGAAACCACCAATAAACAGCTCGAAAGCGCTTTACTAAAAATCAGCGAAAACAACAGTACAAGCGCAGTTGCTATTTCTAAAAAAATCTTTGATACTAACAATAATTGTTTCGGCACATTTGAAACCTATGGATTTGCTTTGTTTAGAAATGGACAATGGTTTGAAGGCATCCAGATCATCGAAGATGGAATTAAAAAATTTGGAAGCGTTCCTGAACTGATCAAACGAAAATCTGAAATGAGCCTTGAAATGGCGCAGCTGGGAACTCAACAAAAAAATATTGACGGAAATTCTGTTTACAATTCTGGTAATTCAAATTATGACGAAGATCAATTTAAAGAAGAAAACTTCAAATCTGCTCTTGCTGATTTAGAGTATCTTATTAAGATGTACAACCGCGTCGAAGAAATTTACTATGCAGCCAAAATTCAACAGCTTTTAAACGATTACAATAAATCTAATGATACATTCAAAATGCTGTTGAATGATCCCGAATACAAGAATACCGCTTTGTACAATATTGGAGACAATTATATTGCACTTAAAGATCTTGACAAAGCCGAAAAAGAATTCAATACACTCGTATCTGAAAACCCAAAAGAAGGTGAAATCTACGATAAACTTGCTGAAATTTATGAACTGAGAAACGATAAAATAAAAGCCGAGGAGTTCAATGCAAAAAGTATCTTTTACAAAAATGTACCAGAAGACACTAACTTTGAATACAACAAAGAAAACTTCGAGTTGTTAAAGTTTTTTGGAACTAATGAAAATAAACCTGACAAGAAGTTAAAAAAACTTAAAGAAATCATTGGTCAAAATAATACTCAATATACTGTTGATGTATGTTTGATGATTTTAAAACTACATGCTAATCATGGAAACGGAGTTGAAGAAAAGGCAGCAGCAACTTTAAAAACGATTGGAAAACCAGGTATTGAAAAAGTAAACAAACTTTTTCAAACAAATGTTTCAACCTGTACCATCACCAATTTGGCTGATGTTATGGCAAGCGTCAAAGATGAAAATTCGTGGATTTTAATGAAAGAATACCTTCCGTATATTGCCACAATGCCCATGACTTTGATCCCACCAAATGTTCCAGAGAAAATGATTTTATTTAATGAAGAAAGAGGTATCAAAGAAATTCTGACGACTGTAAAACCTTTATTACTTCAGGTACAAGATAACTCTAACAATCCTTTAGGCGAAATGGCTGGATTTGGTCAATATGTTTACTACATGCCTTTAGGAAAAGTAAATAAAGACAAATTAAAAAAAATCGCTTCCGATTTACATTATACAGATCAGGAGTTTTATTTACTGCAGGAAAAAATCAAATAAATTCTATGTAAAAAAGCAGCAAATTAGAGTATTTCTTTTGCTTGTTGTGCCATTTTATGAATTACTAGAGTTTTTTCATACACTAAAATTAATTGAAAAGAAATAACAAAAACATATTTTCAAAAACGTCTTAACACTATGAAACTAAAAGCCCAAATTCTATTTTTATTTCTTTCTTTTCTATTTATAAATTGTAAAAATGAAAGCGTAAAAACTACTACATCAAAACAGGAGAATAAAAAACAGGAAATCGTAAACGAGGAGAAACAAGAAACCAAAATTGCTAATGAAGACTTTGAAACGTTCTTAAAAGAATTCAGCCGGGATTCTATTTTTCAAGTAAGCCGTGTAAAATTTCCTTTAAAAACAACAGAAACAAATTTTGAAAGTACAGAAGAAAAAATTATTTCAAAATCTGAATATAAAAAAATGGATTTTACTTATCCAGAAGATGCCGCAACGAGACAATTAGATGCTTACACTCAAAAGAACGTCTTGAAAAATAATTTGATGATTGTAGAAATAAGAGGAGTTGACAATGGAATTTACACCGATATCATTTTTGAAAAAATAAACGGCAGATGGTTTTTAAAAACGCTGAATGATCTGTCAAACTGATAAAAACACTTTTAAAGGACAGTTTTATTTATTGATCAGTCCGAGAATTGCTTCGGCGGGGTATTTATTTAAAACACAATTTTCTATGGTAAATTCAGAGCAGGTGGTTCCTAAAAAACCGAATGAGATTTTGGGAATAGGAATAATTCGAAATCATGAAGTCAAGCAGACTTTTGAAGATTTTATGCCAAACAAAAACACACATTTTGAATGTACTTTAGAATTAATTGAAAAGAAATAAAATGAAATCAAAAAGTTATCGATTTTTAAAAGTCCTATTATTACTGTTTTTGATAATGAATATAGTTGCTTTTTTCCACGCTTATAAGTTCACTCATTTTAAAGAAAATAAATCTGAAAAAACGCAAAGTCCCGAAAAATTATCGACTTTCGGAAAAGTAAAAACATTATTCTTAGGAGTCAACAATCCTAAACCTAAGAATTCTAAATTCCCCTCCCAATCTTATACAACCCTAAAACTAAAAAGCAACAAAGAAATAGAATGCTGGCATATTCGAAATGCAAAACCAAAGGGAACTGTCATTTTATTTCATGGATATGGTTCTGAAAAATCATCTTTAATAGAACGTTCTGATGAATTTCAAAAATTAGGATACAGCACAATGCTGGTTGATTTTATGGGAAGCGGTAATTCTGACGGAAACCAAACAACAATTGGTTTCAAAGAAGCAAAGGAAGTAAAAAGCTGTTTTGATTATATTGCTTCAATTGGAGAAACAAACATTTATCTATTTGGCTCTTCAATGGGAGCTGCAGCTATAATGAAATCAATAAAAGATTACCAAATCAAACCAAAAGGAATCATTATAGAATGTCCGTTTGGATCAATGTATAAAACAGTCTGCGCCAGATTTAAAAAAATGAATGCTCCCACATTTCCAATGGCAGGATTGCTTGTGTTTTGGGGCGGCATTCAAAATGGATTCTGGGGTTTTGAACATAACCCCGCAGAATATGCAAAACATATAGAGTGCCCTGCTTTATTATTATATGGAGAAAAAGACAAAAGTGTAAGCCGACAAGAAATTGATGATATATTTACAAACCTGAAAGGATCAAAAGACTTGAAAGTTTATAAAAATACAGGGCACGAAAACTATTTGATTCGTAATAAAATTGAATGGAGTGAAAACATTTCACATTTTTTAATGAAAATCAAATAAACAATCCAAAAAATTATGTAACCTTTTTGAGCTATCATAATCATAACTTTATCTTCATAAAAATACCACCTATGAAAAAGTTATATTATACAGCAAACGCCTTATTTATATTGGTCTTAATTTTATTGGTTTCCTGCAAAAAAAGCGACACTATACACTTAACAGATAACACCGCTGAAAAGGAAAAACCTAAAAAAACAATTGAGCATAAAGAACCAGAATCGTCAATATCGTATCAATTTACGAAAGCAAAAGAATGGCTGAAAACCAACGAAGCAGACAGCAGTAAAATTGCTATTGTTACAGCCATAAACAGAGCTGATAAAGCAAATCTTAAAAAACTGGACTCTATATTAATTCCGAATGACTTTAGCGGTGATTTGGTATATTACCTTCCCTTTCCATTGCATGTTGCAGCTTTAGAAGAAGTCTCTAAAATTATTATTTTCTCCTATCCTACCCAGACTTTTGCTGCTTACGAAAACGGCGAATTAGTTCGTACAGGCCCAACAAATATGGGAAGAAAAAAAGATCCGACACCAACCGGTTTATTTTTTACCAATTGGAAAGCAGAAAAAACAACCAGTACTTTTAATGACGAATGGGAGCTTAAATGGAACTTCAATATCGAAAACAAACTTGGAGTTGGTTTTCATCAATATGAATTACCTGGTTATCCAGCTTCTCATTCCTGTCTAAGATTATTAGAAAAAGATGCTAAATACCTTTACAAATTTGCCGACGAATGGATTTTGAAAGACAAAGAAAATGTAAAAGTAAAAGGTACACCCGTTGTAGTTTTTGGAAGCTACGATTTTGACGGAGCAAAACCTTGGTTACAATTGGTCTCCGATCCAAAATCTTTAAATATTTCCGAAAATGAAATCGAAACTCAGACAAAATCATTTTTAAAACAAATATTAGAAAATCAAAATTTAAGAGACTCTAATCAGCCTTCAGAAATTTAGATCTTAAAATTTTTTCTTTACGTTTTTAAAAAGCTCGCAGATACTACAATCTGAGGGCTTTTTTTATTTAAATAGATCTTAGAATGTTAAATATCTATATGCAACTATAAATTTAATTCATAAATAAGCGATCGTTCATTTATTATTTATACTTTTGCATTGTAAAACTCCTATTTATGAGAACTAGAGATACCAACAAAGAAGAAATTGTAAAACAAAAAGCAATTGAAATGATTGTTTCACAAGGTATTGAGGGTTTCGGGATGAACCGTCTGGCAAAAGAATGCGGCATATCTGTAGCTACTTTATACATTTATTATTCCGACAAAGAAGATCTGATTCGAAAAATAGGTATTGATATCGGTCAAAAATTCTTTCTCAAAATGCTGGACGGTTTTTCAGCAGATATGTCATTCAAAGACGGTCTAAGAAAACAATGGGAAAACAGAATACATTTTACCTTAAACTTTACCCAACAGGCTGTCTGTTTCGAAATTTTAAAACAATCTACTTATGGAGATGCCATCATACAGGAAATAACCGGCGATTTTAAAAAAACGATGTCACAGTTTATGCTCACTGCAATTGAAAAAAAAGAAGTGGTTTCGGTATCATTTGAAGTATTTTGGAGTATTGCCTACGGTTCTCTCTACTCTCTTTTAGAATTGCACAGAGAAGGAAAATCGATGTCTGGAAAACCTTTTGAGTTTACAGAAAAAATCAAAGACGAAGCATTCCAGCTGGTACTAAAAGCTTTGACACCTTAAACAATGTCAATATCAATTTCAATGTCAATCTCAATGTTAATATCAATGTCATTCCAATGTCCATGTTAATTTCAATGTTAATTTCAATGTTAATGTTAATGTCAATGTCACTATTAATTTCAAATCTTAATATCAATTTCAAAAATGAAAACTTCAATTATAGAAAATAAAAAAATTGCCATTATTGGCGGCGGTCCTGTCGGGTTAACAACTGCACGAATTTTACAGATCAGTGGTGCAGCTGTAACTGTCTACGAAAGAGATGCAAATGCACAAGCGCGAACATCTGGCGGAACTTTGGACATTCATTCTGATTCTGGACAATTTGCGATTCAGAAAGCAGGTTTAATGGAGGAATTTAAAAAATACGCACGACCAACCGGAGAGAAAATGGCTGATATGAACGGAAATATTACTTCTGATGAAACGCCTGACGAAACCAATGCTTTTTCTCGCCCAGAAATCGACCGTAATGATTTAAGAAAAATCATGCTGAAGAATCTTCAAGAAAATACGGTAGTTTGGGACAGTCAATTAATCAATATTGAAAAAACTGAAAATCACTATTTTTTAGAATTCAAAAACGGTACAAAAGCAACAGCCGATTTTGTAATTGTTGCCAATGGCGGCAGATCAAATGCTCGGAAATTTGTCAGCGATCAGGAACCACAGCTTTCTGGAACTTATATTATTCAGGGAGAAATTGTAAATCCAGATCAAGATTATCCTGAATTTAAACCCAAATTTGGAAACGGAAACGTAATGGCAATGGGGGAACACAAAATGTTTTATACGCATACAATGCGAGACGGATCAGTGCATTTTGGAGTTTCTTTTAAAGCCGATGAAAACTGGATTCTTAACAACGAAATTGATTTTTCAAATAACGAATCTGTTATTTCATTTCTAAATAAAACTTTTGAAAACTGGAGCGATGACTATAAAAAATTCTTTAACGCATCAACTGATTTTTCTGGACTTCCTTTAAGATTGTTCTCTTTAGAAGAACCTTGGAAAGAACATTCTAACATCACTCTAGTTGGCGACGCCGCACATCTAATGCCTCCCTTTGCGGGCGAAGGCGTTAATATGGGATTATTTGATGCTTATCATTTAACTAAAAACTTAACTGACGGAAGATTCGAAACAATCGATGAAGCAATTGCAGATTACGAGAAAAAGATGTTTGGTTACGCTCTAGAAGCACAGCGCATGACAAAAAAAATGGAAGATTTATTGCATTCTAATATTGTGGCAGCAGATATTTTGGAAAGCAGATATTAATAAAGTACCCATAAGAAAAGTTCAAATTACTAAAAACTAAAAAAAGGCGTAAGAACTAAATCTTACGCCTTCTGTTTTATATAAAAAACTAAAATTATCTAGAATAATTTGGAGCTTCTTTGGTAATGGTTACGTTATGCGGGTGACTTTCGGTGATACCACTTGACGTGATTCTCACAAAACGTCCCGATTCTTGTAAAGTCGGAATATCTTTAGAACCACAGTATCCCATTCCGGCACGAAGACCTCCGATGAATTGAAGCATACTTTCGTTCAATTCTCCTTTGTAAGGAACACGTCCTACAATTCCTTCTGGAACTAATTTCTTAACATCGTCTTCAACATCTTGAAAATAACGATCTTTAGATCCCGTCTGCATCGCTTCAACAGAACCCATTCCGCGGTACGATTTGAATTTTCTTCCTTCAAAAATAATAGTTTCCCCTGGAGATTCTTTTGTTCCTGCTAATAATGAACCTAACATGACACAATCTGCACCTGCAGCAATTGCTTTAGGAATATCTCCCGTATAGCGAATTCCTCCATCTGCAATTACCGGAACTCCAGTTCCTTTGATAGCTGCAGCAACTTCAAGCACTGCAGAGAATTGAGGAAAACCAACACCAGCAACAATACGTGTCGTACAAATAGAACCAGGTCCAATTCCTACTTTTACACCGTCTGCACCATTTTCTACCAAATATTTAGCAGCTTCTGGAGTTGCGATATTTCCAACAACAACATCAATTTGAGGAAATTTAGATTTTACTTCTTTCAACACATTCACCACACCTTCTGTATGTCCGTGCGCTGTATCGATAATGATTGCATCTACACCTGCAGCAACCAAAGCTTCTGCTCTTTGAACAGCGTCTCCAGTAACTCCAATTGCAGCAGCAACTCTCAAACGTCCAAAAGAATCTTTATTAGCAATTGGTTTTTGAGTTAACTTAGTAATATCTCTAAACGTAATTAAACCTACTAATTCGTTTTTCTCGTTTACAACCGGTAGTTTTTCGATTTTATGACCTTGTAAAACAACCTCAGCCTGTTCCAAAGAAGTACCTTCAGATACAGTTACTAAGTTTTGGCTTGTCATAACCTCAGCGATCGGTCTTGCTCCATTTTTCTCGAAACGTAAGTCGCGATTGGTAACAATTCCTTTTAAGATTTTATTTTCGTCAACGATAGGAATACCGCCGATTCCAAACTCTTTCATTGCATTTTTAGCGTCTGCAATGGTAGAATTCATTGGTAAAGTAACAGGATCAATGATCATTCCTGCCTCAGCACGTTTTACTTTTCGAACTTTTCCAGCTTGCTGTTCGATAGTCATATTTTTATGCAAAACACCAATTCCGCCTTCCTGCGCCATAGCAATAGCCATTGCACTTTCTGTCACTGTATCCATAGCTGCAGATACAATCGGAACGTTTAATGTAATGTTTCTTGAGAATTTTGATTTGATACTCACTTCGCGGGGAAGCACATTCGAGTAGTTAGGTACTAATAATACATCGTCGTAAGTTAAACCTTCGCCGATAATCTTGGAGTTGTGTGCTATCATGTTGCAATTTCTAGTTGAATTGCGTGCAAATATAGTGAATAAATTGCAAACTAGAATACCTGCAAAGTCATAAAATTTTATTTACAGGAAAGTTCTTACTATAACTTTAATGTTTAAATCCAGATTTTAAATCTCAAATTCCGAGTTAGATTGCAAATAATAATGATCCACAATTACGACAATTAAACTTAAAATCTAAATTATTTCAAGAAGCTATTTCCAGCTTTTCACTACAAGTCCTCATAAAAAAAGCAAAGTTTCTAATGCTTTAATTTTAGATTTTAGATTTTAGATTTTAGATTTTAGATTTTAGATTTTAGATTTTAGATTTTAGATTTTAGATTTTAGATTTTAGATTTTAGATTTTAGATTTTAGATTTTAGATTTTAGATTTTAGATTTCTGTTAAAAAAATCATTTGCTTCTCAAATGATTTTTTTAATCTTTTGGATCTTGAAAAATAAAATTGATCCCAAACTGAAACGCAGCACTATTGGCTTTTGTGACATCTTTGAACTCCAAAATATTATTCACTAAAAGATACATATTAACTTTTCCTAAAGTTCCCGCAAGTCCAAGTCCGATGTTTTTGTTAGAAAAGGAATCAAAAGTATAAGTTGCTTTAAGATCAAGTTTTCTAAAAATATTTCTTCTGTAAAAAGCAGTAAAAGCGCCGATCGGTGCTCTTGGAGTTGTCATTGCAAAAACCTGTACTCCTACAGCATTCTTATAATATTTATCTACTTTACCGAGGCAATTGCATTCATCATCCGAACGCGCTTCTCCAAATGAATATTGAATAGACGAATAAAACTTTACTGGTCTCCAAGTGGTGTATTTATTATAAAGCGTGTCTCTCGGAATGGCTTTATCAAATTCGTCAAAAACATTTTCCGGATCATCAGAATTCATAAAATCCGGATTTACACCTTCGTATTGATAAGTTCCTTTATAGGTCAAAGTCTCAATATCTTTAGACTGTTTGATAAACCCAACGTCAATAATACTAGCTGTTAACTGCAGATTGTCTTTTATGTAATACGTAAAACCTGCATCAAAACCCAGCCCTAAACTTCCGTTAAAAAAAGTGTTGTGCGAAATGTCTTTTGCAATGTTTCCCTCATATTCATCTTTTGTAAACGTAGAAATTCCAGAAGTTTTCAACTCCAGATCAGAAGAAATAATCTGGGTGTAAAGATTGGGAGTTCCCGCATTTTGCCCCGTATAAATATATCCTGAGTTTTTTGTAGAAGTGGCATTGGCACCGCTTGAATAAATTTTAGCACGTCCTCCATACACAAATTTATCATTTACTTTTTTATGAAAACCCACATGAAAAACAGAAAGAACCTCAGCTTTTACACTTAAATCGCTGAGATCAAACGATCTTCCGATATAATTTTTGTTACCGTCTAAAGCCAGTAAAGCCATATCTTTGGGAACATACATAAAAAAGTCAAATTCCTGATAGAGCCCGAACGAAATATACGAACGGCTTTCCCTGCCGCCAATTCGAAATCCGCCCGAAAACAATTCCAGCTGCTGATTGGCAACTACTTTATCATTCCTCGAGGATGTATTAATGGCATTTCTCACTTTATCATTAAAATCGACTCCATTATCGGCAAACAAATCATAAGCAGAAAAACTGCTTGAGCCTGCATTAACCGAAATTCCGGACAATACCGGAAATCCAAAATAAAACTTATACGAAACATCTGCTCCGGGATTTACAAGAGAAGATTGCGGAATAGCGGTAAAATTATACAACAGTTCTCTGTTTTGGGCAAAACAAGAAAAGTGCAAAATAGTGACGAACAATACTAGATAAGCCGTTCTCATTCGATTACGATATAAGCTGTTGCACCTGATCGCAGTTTTAAACTGCCCGAACTATTCTGGTCCAGAGGCTGCCCAGAGCCCATAACCACGACGGTTCCTATTTTTACCGTCTGCTTTAAAAGCTCTAATCTCTGATTTTCAAAAACTTCTGTTGGATATTTTATAATATTAGAAGTTCCGTTATAAGCAGGAACAGCAAAAGAAATAGTTTGAAGAACTTCATCATTAGCATTGAGCAGTAAAAATCGCACTGCAAAAGCTCTCGCGATTGTATTCTCTATTTCAAAATCGAGCTCTGCTTTTCTAAGATGATCGTTAAAGAATTTATCTTTAAAAACATCAAAACCGCCGACACCTGCCAGAACCTGAATTTCATCATCAACGATCAAATCATTTGCCTTGACATCAAAGTAAGCAAGATTGGCAACAAAAGCGGGTTCCAGTTTTAAATTCTTTGTTTGATCAAAGTCTAAATCGCTTGAACAGGAAGAAAGGAAAAATACTAAAAAGAAAATTTTAAATATTCGGCTGTAGATTAAGTCCATCACAAAATAATAAAGTTACAATAGTTATAAACTGGTATTTAGCTCTTATTATTATTGGGGAATAGTAAATATAGGGAATTTTCTTGGCTAAAACTTCAGCCTGGATGTTATTATTTTATAAAATTATGAGAAATTTAAAGTTGAATTTCCTTAATGAAATTTACCAAATAATTTAGAAGCTTCATTATACGCGCTTTCAAAACTTAAAGAATTCAAGCCCGTTTGTTTTTTATTTGCAGTAAAATACGAAATCAATTTTTCTGTCGGCATATTTCCGGTGAGCTTATCTGTAGCCATCGGACAACCTCCAAAACCCTGAATTGCACCGTCAAAACGAGTACATCCTGCTTTTGCCGCCGCATCAATTTTTTCGAACCAGCTTTCTGGAGTGGTATGCAGATGGGCACCAAACTCAATTTGAGGATATTTAGGAATTAATTCAGAGAACAAATAGGTAATAACTTCTGGAGTTGATGTTCCGACAGTATCCGAAAGCGACAAAATTTTCACGCCCATTCCTGCCAGCTTCTCTGTCCACTCCCCTACAATTTCTACATTCCAAGGATCGCCATACGGGTTTCCAAATCCCATAGAAAGATACGTTACCACTTCTTTATTTTTCTGAGCTGCAATTTCAAGAATTTCATTTAAAGTAACCAAAGACTCTGCAATGGTTTTATGCGTATTACGCATCTGAAAATTTTCTGAAATCGAAAACGGAAATCCTAAATATTGAATCGGTTCATGATTAGAAGCCTGAGCCGCTCCCTGCGTATTGGCTATAATGGCCAAAAGCTTACTGCTGGTCTGCGAAAGATCAAGTTGCGCTAAAACCTCTGAAGTATCCTGCATCTGCGGAATCGTCTTTGGAGAAACAAAGCTTCCAAAATCAATCGTATCAAAGCCGACTCTTAATAAGGCTTGTATGTAAGCAGCTTTATTTTTTGTCGGAATAAAGGTCTTTATGCCTTGCATGGCATCTCTAGGGCATTCGATAATTTTGATTTCCTTATTCAAAGCTTATTCTTTTGTAAAAGCTAAGTTAGTTTCTTTTTTAGTGAAATAAAAGTTATAATTTTCTTTAAAATTATTGTATTACAAAATAGACCTGATAAAATTGACCGCTTAAAAACAGCTTTAGTCTATCAATAGCAATATTACTTAATTACGTAATACTATATTTAATTACCTAAAAACGTAATAAAATAAAAAATTACTTATATTTGTAATATAAAGTTTATATAATTTTAAGTATATTTGAATATGACTAGTGTTATTACAGGTGATATAATAGATTCCAGAAAACAAGAATCTAAAAACTGGGTAGAAGATTTAAAAAAAATCTTATCTCGTTTTGGAACAAGTCCGAATGATTGGGAGGTTTACCGCGGTGATGAATTTCAAATCGAAATCAAAAACCCTGAAGAAGCCTTATGCATTGCAATTTTGATAAAAGCGTATTTAAGAATTCTAAAATTGGATGCAAGAATGAGTATTGGTTTTGGAGACAAAACATACAATGGAGAAAAAATATCCGAAAGTTACGGGACTGCCTTCATACATTCGGGCGAGTTATTTGAAACTTTAAAAAAACAAAAAGTCACCTTAGCAATGCGTACAGGCAATGCTTTGACTGATGAAAAAATGAATTTAATGATACAGCTGGCGCTTACTTTTATGGACAGCTGGCTCGTTCAATCGGCAGAATTTGTGGTCAAGGCGATAGAAAACCCTGCATTATCACAAGAAGAATTAGGACAAAAATTAGGCATCAATCAGGCTGCAGTGAGCCGAAGACAAAAAAGGGCTCATTTTGATTTAGTCCTGCATTTGGACAGGTATTTTAGAACAGAAATAAAACAACTTAAAGCCTTATGATTTTATTTGTAAAACTGCTTTTAGCACATTTATTAGGAGACTTTATCTGGCAGCCCAATTCCTGGGTAATCGATAAAGAGATTAAAAAACATAAAAGTATTTATCTTTATCTGCATATTTTACTTCACGGTGTTTTGTCTGCTGTATTGGCCGGCGAAATTCGTTTTATTCCGTACGCCATTTTAATTGCAGTTTCTCATGGAATCATCGATCTCATCAAACTTAATTTTCAGAAAAAAAGCACCAAACGAACTTGGTTTGTTGTCGATCAGGCAGCACATTTTTTTATACTAATCGCCGTCGTTTTTCTTTATGAAAAGCAGCCGATCTCCTTATCTTGGTTTGGAAGTCAATTCTGGATTTTAATTACCGCTCTTTTACTGCTTACAAAACCTGTTTCAATTTTCACTAAAACAATCATTTCAATCTGGAGTCCAGAAAACGAAAACACGCTGGATCAATCGCTTTCCAGCGCGGGAAACTATATTGGTATCTTAGAACGTCTTTTTGTGTTCGGCTTTATTTTAACCGGTCATTTTGAAGCAATCGGATTTCTGCTGGCCGCTAAATCAATTTTTAGGTTTGGAGACCTTAAAGAAGCCAAAGACCGAAAACTGACCGAATATGTCTTAATCGGAACGTTAATCAGCTTTGGCTCTGCGATCATTACCGGATTACTGGTTCAGGCTTTACTTCTTGAATTTATGCAGTAAAAACTAGATATTTTCTTTTAAAATCTTTTTGTTAATCGCTTTTATCAAAGCTGGACCTTCGTAAATAAAACCAGTATAAAGCTGTACTAAACTTGCTCCGGCTTTCAATTTTTCGATTGCATCGTCGGCAGAATGAATTCCTCCTACTCCAATAATTGGGAATGCTTTATTACTTTTTTCAGCAAGAAAACGAATTACTTCTGTTGAGCGTTTTGTTAATGGTTTACCAGACAAACCTCCCGTTTCTGATTGGTTTGAAGACTGAAGTCCGTCTCTTGAGATCGTGGTATTGGTGGCAATTACACCCGCAATTTGAGTTGTTTTTACAATATCAATAATATCTAATAATTGTTCGTCTGTAAGATCCGGAGCAATTTTTAAAAGAATCGGTTTTGCTTTTTGAGTACTTGTTTGCTGCTTTTCGATGTTTCTGTCCTGTAGAGTCTGTAACAAAGCAGTCAAAGGTTCTTTATCTTGCAGAGCTCTTAAGTTTGGAGTATTTGGAGAACTTACATTTACCACAAAATAATCTACATGGTCGTAAAGTGCATCAAAACAAATAATGTAATCGTTAACAGCTTCTTCATTTGGAGTTACTTTATTTTTACCAATATTTCCTCCAATCAAAACATTCGAGTTCTTTTTTAAACGCTCTACCGCTTCTAGAACCCCGCCGTTATTAAATCCCATTCTATTAATAATCGCCTGATCTTCTTTTAACCTGAACAAACGTTTTTTAGGATTTCCTTCCTGTCCAACCGGCGTTACTGTTCCGATTTCGATAAACCCGAAACCAAAATCGCTTAATTCTTTATATAGTTTAGCATCTTTATCAAATCCCGCGGCTAAACCAACCGGATTCTTAAATTTAACACCAAAGACTTCTCTTTCTAATCGAGCATCTTTTACTTCATAAATTGATTTTATTATGGCCGAAACCCCTGGAATTTTGGATATAAATTTTACAAAAGAGAACGTAAAATAATGCACTTCTTCTGGATCAAACCAAAAAAGTATCGGACGAATTATCAATTTATACATAAGAGTTGTGTTGTTGTTTTCCGGGTGCAAATTTAAATATTATAGTTTAAAAAGGTACTTTTTTATACAAAACATATTTCAGAGTTTTTACCTCCTTTTTTCGATCTTATAAAATGCATACTCAAGTAAAAACCTGCTTTTTACGTTGCAAATTATAAAATGAAACAACTTGACATGCTCTCAGTCAATTGTTTGGACTTTTTATTAAGTAATTTTGAGTAGTAAGGTTTAAAATATTCATTAATACAGAATCAAAATGCTTTGTACTAATAATAGTTTTAGAAAAATAAACTGCTTGGTCGCCCTTTTTTATTTAATCAGTATTCAGGCTCAGGAAAGCGAAGAAAAAAAATTCACTCCGCATCATCAAATAGGAATTTCAATCAATCATGTTCACGTTTTTGAAGGACGAGATGATGAAGGAAACCGAGAAGTATTAACTCTTCCGGCTTGGGGAGTCGATTACACTTTTCAATTTCATTCGAATTGGGCAATTGGGCTCCATACCGATTTTATCATTGAAAAATTTAAGGTCGAAAAAAATCTGGCCAACGGAGAAGATAAAGAAACCGTAGAAAGAAGTTATCCTATAGCTCCTGCCCTAATGGGTATTTACAAACCAAATGAGCATTGGAGCATTTTGCTGGGTTTTGGAGGCGAATTTGCAAAGGAAGAAGATTTTTTTCTAACCCGCGCAGGGTTAGAATATGGTTATGAACTTCCGAAGGGCTGGGAAGTTTTTGGGACTTTTAGTTATGATTTTAAATGGAATGCTTATGACAGCTGGGGAATTGGGCTCGGAATTGCCAAAAACTTTGGAGGTAAATAAAACTAATAACAAACACATTTAGATATGCTCAACCGAAAATCGAAAAAATTCTTTTTACCAGATTATCTTTTGCTTTTTGCAGGGTTCTATTTCGCTAATGGTGTTTTTGCACAGGCAGAAAAAGACACTACGAAGTTGATAAATGTTCGATATGGTAACAAAGGAATCGAACTTCGCACCAAAGACAATAAATTTCTATTTCAACTGCAGAGCCGTTTGCAGTTTCGGTTTTCGACACCTTATGATGCAGATCCCGTAACGTATGATGATTACAGTCAGGACACGCAGACTGTTTTTAAAATAAACAGAGCCCGATTAAAAATTGGAGGTCATGCTTTTGAACCCTGGCTCAACTATTATTGGGAATACGAATTGAGTCAGTCCAATTTATTAGATTTCAGGATTATGGTTGAAAAATGGGAATGGATGAGTTTTAAAGTAGGACAATGGAAAACCGAGTTTACCCGAGAGCGCTTTATTAGCAGCGGTGAGCAGCAAATGGCAGAAAGATCCTTAATCAACAGGCCATTTACCGTCGATCGGCAGATGGGTGTTGAAGTTTACGGCCATTTAAAAGGAAAAGGAATCGCCGATTTTAATTATTGGGCTGCAGCACTTACCGGGACAGGAAGAGGAAATACTGCAAACGATGACAATAATTTGATGTATTTTGGAAGAGCTCAATGGAATTTCTTAGGAAGATTTCTAGATTTTGAAGGTTGTGATCTTGAATTTCACGAAAAACCAACGCCCATAATTGCCTTTTCTGCAATCACAAACCGAAGTCCGTATACACGGTTTTCACAAGCTGGAGGAGGTTCGCTTGACGGATTTGAAGATGGTTTACCCGGTCAATACAGAGTCAATCAATGGAACATGGAAACGGCGTTTATGTATCGCGGCTTTTCCTGGCAGAGCGAATGGCATACTAAAGAAATTATCGATAAATACAATAATAACGATATGACGGTTATGAAAGGATATTACGTTCAGGCAGGCTATTTCTTTCACAATGTTTTTGACTGGTGGCCCAAGAAACTCGAAATGGCAGCAAGACATGCTTCTTATAAACCTGACAATTCTATCAGGCAAAATAGACAAGACGAGTCTACTCTGGCTTTTAACTGGTTTTTTAAAGGACATAAAAACAAACTCACTTCTGAATTCAGTTATTTTAGTTTTGAGGACAAAACACTGCCACTAGAACAAGGCTGGCGTTTTAGAATTCAATGGGATATTTCGCTATAAGCCTATATTTCAAAAACATAGCTTTAAAATTTCAAATCAATTTCAACTAAGAAGGCTTTTTTTTCCATAACTTTATTCAATATAAATCACTGAAAATGAAAAACATATCCAAATCATTAAGTAAATCAGCACTCCTGTGCCTGATTGGTACATTTTTCTTTATTTCGATTGATAGTTTTGCACAGCGGCACGGAGGCGGTAATCGCGGCGGCGGTGCAACTCATACCAGACCCGCAGTACAACCGAGGCCGGGTGCTAATGGAGGCGGTATCAGACGTCCTGCAGCTAATTCTGGAAATAAAGTAACCAGACCTGCAAACTCTACCAATAAAGCCACCCGCCCTTCTACAGGCAATAGAACTAGTGTGAACAACAATACAAACCGATCTGGAAACAGAAACACCAATATAAGCGGTAATACGGTTAATAGAAATCGAAACAATGTAAACATTAACGTAAACAACAGCGTCCATGTACGCAACAATCGCAATACCTATGTAAGACCTGCTCCCAGACCTTACGTACGTCCGCCTTATGTGTATGGAGGTTACCGTTACAACACTTTTCACCCCTATTACTATCATCCTTACCGTCCTTATTACTGGGGGCCTGTTTGGCATCCGTGGGGATTTTTTGTAGCCACTTTGGCCGTTACCGCAATTGTTGTAAGTGTTGAAAGTACGCAGTATCATTACGATCAAGGAGTCTGGTATACCTCATCAAGCGGCGGTTACACTGCTGTTCCTGCCCCTGTCGGCGGGACTGTCAATAATATTCCGAGCGGCGCCCAGACCGTCAATACTGGTACCGTCAATAATTATTATTACGGAGGAACTTATTATGAAAAAGACGGCTCTACTTATAAAGTAGTCGCTCCAACTGCTGGAACTATAGTCGAAAGTCTGCCTGAAGGCGGCGAAGAAGTAACCATTGGCGATGTAAAATACATCAAGTTTGGAGAAACGTATTACCAGCCTGTACAAGTTGACGGCAAAGACAAATACGAAGTCGTTTCAGTAGAAGAAGATAAATAACAAATAATACTTTATTAACTCTATAAAATAAGTATAATTGAAAATTATTTTTTATAATTTTAACCCGTTCTATTGACAACCATTACCAGTAAAAAAAAACTATCATCATGAAAAATAAAACCTTATGGATTTTTGGTCTGCTTACCATCTTCATAATTTCAATTGCCTACAGTTTTACAAAGAAAGATGCTCCTAAAAAAGAAACTGCAGCAATGGATTGTACCGAACAACCTTCTCTGTCGTCCGGTTCGGATTTTAAACCTACTGTCGAAAACAAATTTAAGCCGGCAGAAAAAGCTCCAAAAGGGATGGTTTGGATTCCGGGCGGTGAATTTTCGATGGGTTCTAATGTAGAAGATGAGAGTTTATGCAGCATAAAAGGAGTTACAAAAGATGCGGCTCCTATTCACCGTGTTTATGTTGACGGTTATTATATGGATCAGACAGAAGTTACTAACGAAGAATTTGAAAAATTTGTAAAAGCAACAGGATATATAACTGTTGCTGAACAAAAACCCACGAAAGAAGAATTTCCTACTGCAAATGAAGAAGATTTAATTACAGGTTCGGTAATTTTTAGCCCAACCTCATCGGCGGTTAATCTTAATAATTTTCTACAATGGTGGCGCTATGAACCTGGTGCCGACTGGAAACATCCTGATGGACCTCAAAGTTCTATTAAGGGAAAAGAGAAATATCCTGTAGTACATGTCGTTTATGAAGATGCCGCGGCTTATGCAAAATGGGCAGGAAAAAGACTTCCGACTGAAGCCGAATGGGAATTTGCAGCAAGAGGCGGTAAAACAGGAAATTTATATGCTTGGGGGAATAATTTAAAACCAAATGGAAAATTTCAGGCCAATATTTATCAAGGTCATTTTCCCATAAAAGATGGCGATACGGGAGAAGATGGCTTTAAAGGCATTGCTCCTACTGCTCAATATACTCCAAACGCATACGGATTATACGATATGGCCGGAAATGTCTGGGAATGGGTAAACGATTGGTACAGCGTAGATTATTATAAATCATTAGCAGAAAGCGGTAAAACAATCAAAAATCCGCAGGGACCAGCTGGTTACAATGATCCTAATGATCCCACACAAATTAAACGGGTACATCGAGGCGGCTCATTTTTATGTACAGACCAATACTGCACCCGCTACATGGTAGGAACGAGAGGAAAAGGTGAAATCCGATCTGCAGCCAATCACTTAGGTTTTAGATGTGTTAAAAGTAAATAAAGCCGACTAAAAATATCTGAGGGATTCTACAATTAGTAGAATCCTTTTTTTGATCATACACTGGAAGTTTATCATACAGTAGATTTTTTTATATTTGCTAAAAATTCAAAAAAATGCAGCATATTATTGATCGCTTTATTAGTTATATAACAATTGATACCGAATCGGATCCAAATTCACAAACTACGCCAAGTACAGAAAAACAATGGAATCTTGCCAACAAACTAGTCGAAGAACTAAAAACAATTGGCTTAGAAGATGTAACGATCGATGATAAAGCATACATTATGGCAACGCTTCCGAGCAATGTTGATCACGAAGTGCCGACCATTGGTTTTGTTTCTCATTTTGATACTTCTCCAGATTTTAGCGGTGCAAATGTAAAACCTCAGATCGTTGAAAACTATGACGGAAAAGACATTGTTTTGAATGCAGAGAAAAACATCATCTTATCACCGGATTACTTTAAAGATTTATTACAATATAAAGGTCAGACTATTATAACAACTGACGGAACAACACTTTTAGGTGCCGATGACAAAGCCGGAATTACCGAAATTGTTTCTGCAATGGAATACCTGATCCAGCATCCTGAAATTAAACACGGGAAAATCAGAATTGGTTTTACTCCAGATGAAGAAATCGGCCGCGGTGCGCATCATTTTGATGTCGAAAAATTTGGGGCACAATGGGCTTATACTATGGACGGAAGCCAGATTGGCGAATTAGAATATGAAAATTTTAATGCTGCCGGAGCTAAAATTACTTTTAAAGGAAAAAGCGTCCACCCTGGTTATGCAAAAGGAAAAATGATCAATTCTATGCTTTTGGCAAACGATTTTATCAACGAACTTCCAAAAGGAGAAACACCTCAGGAAACGAAAGGTTACGAAGGTTTCTTTCACGTTCATCACATTAAAGGAACTATTGAAGAAACAGTTTTAGAATTGATTATCCGTGATCATAATAAAAAGAAATTCGAAAAACGAAAAGAGCTTATTCATAAAATTACAAAACAGTTTAATAAAAAATTCGCGAAGAAATTTGGCGAAGATATTGTAACTGCCGAAGTAAAAGATCAATATTACAATATGAAAGAAAAGGTGCTTCCTGTAAAACATATTGTGGATATTGCCGAAAAAGCAATGCGAGAACTCAACATTAAACCGATTATAAAACCAATTCGCGGCGGAACTGACGGTTCTCAATTATCCTTTATGGGACTGCCTTGTCCGAATATTTTTGCGGGCGGCCACAACTTCCACGGAAAATACGAATATGTACCAGCAGAAAGCATTCAAAAAGCTACTGAAGTTATTGTAAAAATTGCAGAACTTACTGCTGTTCCAGGAATTTTTAGCAGCACTGAAAAACCTAAAACAAAAAGGTAAATTGGATTCAAATTCAGAAAATAAAGGCATTTGGAAATACAGTGAAAAATGGGAAGAAGAATTGCTTTTTCTGAAGTCTATTATTGACAAAACCGAGCTGATTGAAACGACAAAATGGGGCGGTCCTGTTTACGTTTACAATAAAAAAAATGTTATCGGGATTGGCGGTTTTAAAGACTATTTTACCATTTGGTTTTTTAACGGTGTATTTCTAAAAGACGAAAAAAAGAAACTCATTAACGCTCAGGAAGACGTAACAAAATCGCTTCGGCAATGGCGTTTTACTTCTAAAGATCAAGTAAATGAAAAAGAAGTTCTAGAATATATCGCTGAAGCTATTGAAAACGAAAAGCAGGGAAAAATCATTAAACCCTCTAAAAAGGAAGCAATTATTTCTGAGCTTTTGGAAAATGAAATGAGTAAAAACCCAGCTTTAAAAGAGGCTTTTGAGAAGTTTTCTCCTTACAAACAATATGAGTTTTTGGAATATATTGAAAGTGCGAAACAGGAAAAAACGAAACTTACGAGAATCGAAAAAGTAGTTCCAATGATTTTAGCAAATGTGGGATTGAATGATAAATACAGGTGAATTAAGTTTCAATCCCGAAATCTCGGTGAAAATTCCAAATTCCAATTAATAAATAAACTGGACTTAATTTATAGTAAACTTAAAAAAAATCCCAAACTCCAATTATTAAATTGGAATTTGGGATTTAATTTTTTTGGAACTTAAAAAATTAAGCCTTTTTATTCAAAGCTGCAGTTTTATCTAAAGATATAGCAGATCTTTCGATTTTTAATTTTCCTGACATTGTTTCGATCACTAAAGAAGTCTCTGAAAGTTCAGAAACTTTTCCGTGAATTCCACCAATTGTAATTATCTTGTCTCCTACTTTTAAAGCTTGAGCGAATTCTTTTTCTCTTTTAGCCTTTTTTTGTGCAGGCATAATCATAAAGAAATACAATACCACGAACATTAATAAGTAAGGAGCGAATTTCATTATTTCTGACATAATCTCTATTTTTTATTGTTTTATATTTATTTTAATGTTTTTGCTAGCTTCTCTTCAACTTCACTAAATCCGGACAGCTATCAGGGTGAAATTTGAAGTTTAGAATCCTACATCAATCCTCTGCCTACTTTGATCATCTTTTTGTTCGCTGTAAGTTCTTTCACCAGATTATCTAAAATTCCGTTGATAAAAATACTGCTTTTTGGAGTAGAATACTCTTTAGCAATTTCTAAATATTCGTTAAGTGTTACTTTTACAGGAATCGAAGGGAATTTTACAAATTCGCAGATCGCCATTTTCAGTATGATTGTATCAATTTCTGCAATACGATCGCTGTCCCAGTTTGGAGTTTTGTCCTCGTATTCTTTTGCAAAAGCAGTTTCATTAAGAACTGTTCTTCTGAATAAGTCTTTAGCAAAATCTTTATCCTCAACATCCTTATACAATTTAGGAACTCTAAAGTCGTCTGGATCTTCTGTTTTGATTGCTTTCAACTGTTTAATGATGTGTGTGTTTACAACAGGAATATCATCAACCCAAGTCAATTTATCGTCTTCTAAATATTCGTATAGTTTTTCATTAGGAACAATAACATTTTCAAACAAATCAATTATAAATTGTCTGTCTTCTTCAAAAGTATTGATATTATTGTTCATGTATTTTTTGTAAATATCACTTGCTTTAACATCATTTAAAAGCAAAATAATATAATCATCGTTTAATGACCAATTATTGATTTTACGGTTTTCTAGAGCAATACTAAGAGAATTGCTTTCGGCAAGAAGTTGAAAAATTTTGTTTTTTACAAACTTTTCATTCGGATTGCGTTCTGCAGCAGTAGCAAGATGTTTTTTACTTGAAAGGTGTAAAAAAACAGATTCTTTTTTACAAATTTCTATCAATGAAGAAAGCATTATAAGATATAAGTCCTGAATATTATCTATGCTGTAAAAAAGAAATTTTTCTTCTTTTTCCAGATTATCAGAACCGCTTTGATGCATTGCATAAATGGACTGCATTACTTTAATGCGTATATGTCTTCTATTTACCACCTTGTAAGAACATTTTAAAATTAGTCTGCAAAAGTATAAATTTTGTTGCGCATTTTAAAATTTCTACATTAAAAAAACGTTTATTTTGAGAAAAACTTATGTAAAAGAGGATAGTTGTTTAGTGATCAGGGCGCAGTTTTTTAGTGGGCAGTTTTTTTTAAGTGGGCAGTGATCAGTGGTTTTAGTAGGCAGTTAATATTGGGAAATACTTCGTGTGTATAATAAAAAAGTCTCAGCTTTCTAAACTGAGACTTTTTACTATTTATTGAAATCTTGGATTCTAAGTATTGAGCTTCTAACTGAACACTCCAATATTGAATACTGAATACTAAAAAAAAGCTTCTAACTGAACACTCCAATATTGAACACTGAATACTAAAAAAAGCTTCTAAATGAACACTCCAATATTGAGCACTGAATACTAAAAAAGCTTCTAAATGAACACTCCAATACTGAGCACTAAATACCAAAAAAGCTTCTAACTGAACACTCCAATATTGAATACTGAATACTAAAAAAGCTTCTAACTGAACACTCCAATACTGAAACACTGAATACTAAAAAAAATTACTTTTTAGCGTTCTCAATTCTTCTTTGATCGATACGGTTTTGAGCAATTGTAAGCGCTGCTTTATGCGTTGTCATTCCATTTTTAGCTGCAAAATCTATAATTTCTAAAGTAGTGTTATAGATATTTTCCGTTTTACTCATGATTTCAGCCTTACCATAATGCTCCAATTCAGCATAAACATTAATGATTCCACCAGCGTTTATCAAGAAATCAGGAGCGTATAAAATTCCTCTTTCCTGTAATCTTGCACCGTGTACGTTCTCGTCTGCCAATTGGTTGTTTGCTGCACCGGCAATAACTTTAGCGTTAATTTTATTTACTGTATCGTCATTAATTGTTGCTCCCATAGCACAAGGTGCATAGATATCTACGTCTGCGGTATACAAATCTTCGCCTGTATAAATTGCAGCATTGTATTTTGAAGCAACCTGATATAATTTTTCTTCATTGATATCTGTAATCGTAACCTGTGCTCCTTCTTTAGTTAAATATTCAACCAAAGTTTCTCCTACGTGTCCAATTCCTTGTACCAAAACTTTTTTACCGTCTAAAACATCAGAACCAAACTGACTTTTTGCAGCAGCTTTCATTCCTAAATAAACTCCGTAAGCCGTTACAGGCGATGGGTTTCCTGAACCGCCTCTTTCTTCAGAGATTCCCGTAACATAAGGCGTTACATCTCTCACAGTGTCCATGTCTTTTGTTTCCATTCCAACATCTTCTGCTGTGATATATCTTCCGCTCAGCGAATGTACAAATTCACCAAACTTACGCATCAATTCTGGTGTTTTCTGTGTTTTAGCATCACCAATAATTACTGCTTTTCCGCCGCCGATATTCAATCCGGTAATAGCAGATTTATAAGTCATTCCTCTAGAAAGACGCAAAACATCGTTTAACGCTTCCCATTCAGTATTGTAATTCCACATTCTAGTGCCGCCCAAAGCTGGCCCCATAACTGAATTATGAATACCAATAATTGCTTTTAAACCTGTATCTTTGTCATTACAAAATACAATTTGTTCGTGATTGTCAAAAGACAATTGACCAAAAACGGGATCCATTTTTTGAAGTTCCTTTGCAGTTGCGAAAGTTGCATCCATAGCGCTACTATTTATTTGTTAAAATTATGAATTCGTCAAAAAGACTACTCAAACATAATTAAAAAATATACTTGTGCTAATTTTTTATCTTTAAAATAACAATATAACAATCGATTTGTTTTGATTAAATTATGTTTAATATTAATTTTAATTTAAAGTTTTTAATAAAACACAATTACTTTCAATACAAGATTTCTTAAAAAAATGAAAGAATTAAGCTATTTAAACAAATATTTCATTAAATATAAATACAGTTTTTCGTTAGGTATTTTAATCACCATAATCGCACAAATATTTTCTTTGTTTACCCCAAAGCTCATTAGCAAATCTTTAAATGCGATCGAAAACTTTGACAAACTAACACCAGCTGCTCAAAAGTCTGCGGTAATTATTGGAGAATATCGAGAAGGTTTAATTCATAACGTCCTACTAATCATAGGAACTACAATTGTTGCGGGATTTCTAACTTTTTTAATGCGCCAGACTTTGATCGTAATGTCGCGTCATATTGAGTTTGATTTAAAAAATGAAGTCTTTAAACAATATGAAAATCTTTCACAAAATTTTTACAAGCAAAACCGAACAGGAGATTTAATGAACCGCATCAGCGAAGACGTTTCAAAAGTCCGCATGTACGTTGGGCCGGCTGTTATGTATACCATTAATACATTTATTCGTTTTGCAATCGTAATCCTATATATGTACAATGTTTCGCCTCTTCTTACGTTGTATACAATTTTGCCGCTGCCGATATTATCGTACTGCATTTTTAAGTTAAGTTCTGAAATTAACAAAAGAAGCACCACTTTTCAGCAGTATTTATCTAAAGTATCTAGTTTTACGCAGGAAATTTTTTCTGGAATCCGCGTCATTAAAGCCTATTCATTAGAAAATCAGCATCAAAATAATATGGTTGCTCTTGCGGATGAAAGTAAAAGTAAAAGTTTAAGCCTGGCAAGAGTACAGTCTTTATTTGGTCCCTTGATGATTGCGCTTATTGGTATCAGTAATTTGGTTGTAATTTATTTTGGAGGCGTCATGTACATTGATGGCCGTATTCCGAATATAGGAACAATCGCCGAATTTATTTTATATGTAAACATGCTGACGTGGCCGGTTGCTTCTTTAGGATGGGTATCCTCGATGGTTCAGGAAGCAGAGGCTTCTCAAAAACGTTTAAATGAATTTTTAAAAATTGAACCTGAAATCAAAAATAATAACGAAAGTCCCTCTCTAATTTCAGGAGAAATTGCTTTCGATAACGTAAATTTCACTTACCAGGATACAAATATCGAAGCATTGAAAAATGTTTCGTTTACGGTTAAAAAGGGAGAAACTCTGGCTATTTTAGGAAAAACAGGTTCGGGGAAATCCACTATACTTTCTTTGATCTCGAGGCTTTATGATGTTACAGACGGACAGATTACAATTGACGGTAATGAAATCAGCACGTTGAACCTTAATGACCTTCGTAACAATATCGGAATTGTACCTCAGGATGCTTTCTTATTCTCGGATACTATAAAAAACAACATCAAATTCGGTAATCAAAACGCAACAGACGAAGAAGTTTTTGAAGCTGCTAAAAATGCTGTTGTGCATGATAATATCATTGCTTTTAACAAACAGTATGATACCATTTTAGGAGAAAGAGGAATCACGCTTTCGGGCGGTCAGAAACAGCGTGTTTCGATTGCCAGAGCGATTATAAAAAACCCGGCAATCTTACTCTTTGATGATTGTCTGTCTGCGGTTGACACAGAAACCGAAGAAACTATTTTGAATAATCTATTTGAAATCTGCAAAGACAAAACTACCATCATTGTAAGCCATCGTGTATCGTCTGCAAAGAACGCAGATAAAATCATTATTTTAGAAGATGGAAGAATTATTCAACAAGGCTCTCATAATCAATTAATAAATCAGGAGGGCTATTATGCATCGTTATATTTAAAACAACTTTCGGAAAAAGAATTACTTTAATTGTTGCGTAATAGATAATTTTTTATGATTTTTGATTACTATTAATTCCAAAAATGATAGAACGTATTATGAGAGAAAATGACATGTTAGAAAAAGAAGAGATTTTTTCTAAAGTATTACGAGCAGGAAGAAGAACTTATTTCTTTGATGTGAGAGCTACTAAAGCTGATGATTATTATATCACTATTACTGAAAGCAAAAAATTTACAGAAGAAGATGGTTCATTCCATTTCAAAAAACACAAAATTTATTTATACAAAGAAGATTTTGGTGCTTTTGCCGAAATATTAGAAGAAATGACTTCTTATGTTTTAAACCACAAAGGCGAAGAAGTAATTTCTGAGAGACATCAAAAAGATTTTAAAAAAGAATACGGTTCTGAAAAATCTGAAATCCAAAGATCTAGCTTTACCGATATTGATTTTGATGATATTTAATATAAAAAACAAACTTTCTATAAAGTACGAGTCCAATTTGTCCTGCATTTTGGACTTTTTTTATATATTTATTTTTCTAATTTTAGATTTTACACTGTAGACTTTAGATTTCTTCAGTAACAGCAATTCAAACATTTTTAAAATGAAAAAATTACTTCTCTTACTCGTTCTCTTTCTCAGCATTTCTTTATCTGCCCAAAAAACCGATTATGATACTAAATCGAACATTTCATATTACAATACAGCCGTAAACAAATCGGACAGCTACATAAACGAAAGATGTGTTTTGGATATTTATTATCCCAAAAACAAAACCGGATTTGCTACCATCGTTTGGTTTCACGGCGGCGGCTTAACAGGCGGAAGCAAAGAAATTCCCGAAGCATTAAAAAACAAAGGTTTTGCCATCATTGGTGTTAACTACAGATTGTCTCCCAAAGCAAAAGCCGCAAAAAGTATTGACGATGCTGCCGCTGCTGTTGCATGGGTTTTTAATAACATTACCAATTACGGCGGCGACAAATCGCTGATCTTTGTTTCTGGACATTCTGCTGGAGGTTATCTTGCCTCTATGATCGGTCTGGATAAAAAATATCTTGCAAAAGAAAATATTGATGCTAATCAAATAGCGGGACTTATTCCGTTTAGCGGACAGTGTATTACTCACTTTGAAATAAGACGAGAAAACGGAATTCCAGAAAAACAGCCCACAATTGATGCTTTTGCCCCACTATATCACGTTCGTGGAGATGCTCCGCCTCTTTTATTAATTACCGGAGACCGCGAACTGGAAATGCTGGGACGTTATGAAGAGAATGCTTATATGGCCAGAATGATGAAATTGGCCGGGCACAAACAAACAAAACTTTACGAATTGGACGGTTATGGCCACGGAATGACAGAACCTGCTTTTCCGCTTTTGGTAAATGAGGTCAATCGAATTATAAAGGAAAAGAAACAATAATAAGTCACTAAAAAAATCCACGGCAATGGAGACACCACTTTTAATTATACCAGGACTTGGAGATTCTGGAGAAAAACACTGGCAGACTTTTTGGCACCAGAAATTCAAAAATTCAATTCGAGTTGTACAAGACAATTGGGACGAACCCGTTCGCGAAGAATGGCTTGCCAGATTAAACGAGAACATTTTAAAATTGGACAAACCAACCGTTCTAGTAGCGCACAGTCTGGCAGTTTCGCTGGTTTTACACTGGGCAGAAAAATACAATAATCCCAACATTATTGGTGCATTTTTAGTGGCTCCCGCAGATGTCGATTCACCTGAACATACACCAGAATCGATCAGAAATTTTTCTCCAATGCCTCTTTATAAATTACCTTTTCCGTCGGTTGTAGTAGCCAGCGAAAACGATCCTTATTCTCTATTTGAAAGAAAAAAATATTTTGCACAACAATGGGGAAGCGATTTTGTAAACGTTGGAAAACAAGGTCACATCAACTCTGATTCTGATTTGAAGTATTGGGAAGAAGGACAGGAAATTCTAAGTGATTTTCTTTCTAAGACAAGATAAAAGTATTGAGTATTTTAGTGTTCAGTATTTTTAACAATCAGTCTGGACACTAAAAAACTAAATACTTAACACTAAAACCTACCCGATACGCAGTCCGTTTTCTATTTTAAAATCGGGAGCCAGCAATATCACATCTCCCTCTTCTCCTACAGCGCCAAGAACCAGACATTCACTCATAAATTTTCCAATCTGTTTTTTTGGAAAGTTGACAACAGCTACAATCTGACGATTTAATAAATCTTCTTTTTGATATCTTTTGGTAATTTGCGCCGATGATTTGCGAATCCCTATCTCCGTTCCAAAATCAATTGTAAGCTGAAAAGCAGGTTTTCTGGCTTCAGGAAAATCATTCACTTCTATAATTGTACCGACACGCATATCGGTTCTTTCAAATTCGTTCCAGCTTAAATCCATTATTATTTTATTTAAAATATTACACACCTATTAATTTTGTAAGGATCCCCACTAATTCTATAACCTTTTCTTTGGACGTTACTTCTAATTTTACAAGACTTGTAAGTAAAACTAACATTAAAAAAATAAAAATGGAAAATAGTTTAGTAAACACCAGCGTATCTCTTAGAGATTCTGATTTTGATATCAAACAACATAATACTGACAAATATATAGAAACAGCCAAAAATGTAAAACTTTACGTTAAAGATTATGGAAAAGGAAAACCTGTAATTTTGATTCATGGCTGGCCTTTGTCAAACGAAATGTGGGAATATCAAATTGAATTTCTAGTTCAGAACAATTTTAGAGTTATTGCCTATGACAGAAGAGGTTTCGGAAAATCTTCTCAGCCTTGGAGTGGATACGATTACGATACGCTTACAGACGATTTGAGCGAAATTATAACGCAGCTTCAATTAGAAGATGCCGCCTTAATCGGTTTCTCAATGGGAGGCGGTGAAGTCGTACGTTATTTCAGCCGACACGGCGGAAAAGGTGTTACAAAAGCAGGACTAATTTCTTCTATTATTCCGTTTCTTTTAAAAACAGAAGACAATCCAGACGGTCATCCTAGAGAAAAAAGTGAAAATACCGCAGCTTCTATCAAAGAAGATCGTATCGGGTTTGTAGACAACTTTGGCAAAACCTTTTTTGGTATTAACATCATAAACAAGCCTATCAGTACGCCCTTATTAGAATATTATAGAATGCTTTGCTCTTTTGCATCGCCGCACGCAACATTAAAATGTGCCGAATCTTTTTCTTATACCGATTTTAGAGATGAACTTCATACTATAAAAGTGCCTACTTTAATTATTCACGGAAATGATGACAAAATTGTACCGATTGATTTGACTTCTAAAAAGGCTTCTGAAGCAATTGCAGATAACACGTACATTGTTTATGAAGGTGCACCACACGGATTATTTTACACAGATAGAGACAAATTAAATGATGATTTACTTCATTTTTTAAATTCATAAAAATAAACAATTATCCAGGGGACTGCGTTTTGATTAACTGATGGTTCTCTGGATTTTTTTTTACACTTGTGCGCTTTTATTTACAGAATATTAGTTCTATTTTTGAAAATCTAATTTCATTCTGAAAATGGCACAAACAGCTTCAAACATGCTTCCGTTAGGAACTACCGCACCTGAATTTTATTTGAAAGATACCAATTCAAATGACACTTCATCGTTTGAAGATTTAAAAGGAACTCACGGTACACTGGTGATGTTTATCTGCAATCATTGTCCGTTTGTACACCACGTTATCAGAGAAATTGTGATGATTGCCAACGATTATCGTGTTCAGGGAATTGGGGTTATTGCTATTTCGAGTAATGATGTTGAAAAATACCCGCAGGATTCCCCCGAATTAATGGCAGACTTTGCTCTGGAACACAAAATTGATTTTCCGTATTTATACGACGAAAGCCAAGAAACTGCAAAAGCGTATCAAGCAGCATGCACTCCCGATTTTTATTTATTTGACAGCCAAGACAAATTATTTTACCGCGGACAATTAGATGACTCCAGACCTGGAAACGGAATTCCATTGAGCGGAAGCGATTTACGAGGCGCAATTGATGCCTTAATTTACAACAGAAGTTTAAAAGAATTGCAAAAGCCAAGTATGGGCTGCAGCATTAAATGGCGACAGTAATTTGTTACTATTCAAAAAGTTGCTTATCTTTGCCGATCAATTTAACAATCCTTATGGGAAATATAATACCATTTACAGTTTCTAGAAAGTCGTTTTCTTTTTCAGGGAACCCGGCTCCTGCTGTAATTATTTCACATAATAAGGCCTTTATTTTTTAGGCCTCCGTCTATTTCAGTTTTCTTCTTTCGGCGGAGGATTTTCATTAGAATTTTTAATTCATTTACTATTTGAGAGAAATTTCTCTTTCAAGTAATTTTTATTTTTCCAAAAACTCATTTTTACAATGCCTTTTATCTCTGTTAGGAGATAAATAAATCTTTAAGTCATTTAAATAAATTTTTTAACAACATTATAAATGGAAACAATTATGAAACCAACACCCACATTCACCTCAGCAGATTATAAATTACTGAGAGAGCTCATTTTACAAAGTAAAAACGATACAAATGCAAAAGAAGCCAATCAGCTTTCGCAAGAATTAGACCGCGCAGTAATAAACAAAGGAAATAGTATTGACGAATCGGTTATCAGGATTAATTCTGTAGTTACTATTGAAGATGTAAAAGCAAACAAACAAATGAAAATTCAGATTGTTCTTCCTTCTTCTGCAGATGTTAAGCAATCTAAAATTTCTATCTTAGCTCCTCTTAGTGTTGCTATTATTGGTTTTAAAGAAAACGACCAAGTAGACTGGGAACTTCCTGCCGGAATTAAAACTTTAAAAATTGTTGCTGTAAGTAACTCTTAATTTTTTTGAAACACCTCATTCGTGACGGTGTTTTTTTTGTACTTCTTTAGAACAAAAAAACTATCCAATATTTAATAATACTGAATAGTTTAAAACTCTTCTGCAACGCAGCTTAATTATAACTGCGAGTGAATATAATTGGTAATCGAAGCCATTTTCACATCATCCAACTTTGCTTTTTTCTGCATTCTAACCAAAATTGGAGCCCATTCTTCTTTTGAGAATTTTACCGGTTCATACAATTTGTGGCATTTTGCACAACTGTTTTCGTACAAGTTTTTGCCTTCTGCCAATTCTGGCGTTACTTCTACTACTGGTTTTGCTTCTGGAGCTTTTTCTGCTGCTGCCACTGAAGCTGTTTTCTGAGTACCGCAAGAAGCTAAAGCCAGCGCAATCCCAGCAAGGATCAAATATTTATTCATCGTCTTTGTTTTTGAAGTAAATATAAAAAAAATCCCATTCGGCTTCCGAATGGGATTTAGTATTAAGACAATTTAAAATTAATCTAAATTCTTATTTTACGTCCATTAATTCAACGTCAAAAATTAAAGTAGCATTTGGAGGAATAACCCCGCCTGCTCCAGATGGTCCGTAACCTAAATCTGAAGGAATTACAAAACGTGCTTTGTCTCCAACTTGCAATAAAGCAATACCTTCGTCCCATCCTTCGATAACCTGACCTTGACCTAATCTAAATTCGATTGGTTTTTTTCTTGGATAAGAAGAATCAAAAACTTTTCCGTTTTCTAAAGAACCTTCGTAGTGTACCGAAACTGTTTTTCCAGCTTCAGCTCTTTTACCATCTCCTTTTTGAATCATTTTGTAACGCAGACCGCTTTCTGTTTTATCAAAACCAGATGCTAATTGTTCCATTTTAGCTTCAGATTCTGCTTTCAAAGCCGCTTCACGTTTAAGACGCGCCCCTTTTAAACCAATAAAAGCTTCAATTGCATTCCATTTTTGAGCTTCCTCACCTACTCTAATGATTTCTAGAGTTTCTAAAGTATCCCCTTGAGCAACTGCATCAACAACATCCTGACCTTCGATTACATGTCCAAACACAGTGTGTTTGTTGTCTAACCATGAAGTCGGAACGTGCGTGATAAAAAACTGAGAACCATTGCTTCCAGGACCAGAGTTTGCCATAGACAAAACTCCTGGACGATCGTGTTTTAAACTTGGATGAAATTCATCATCAAATTTGTATCCAGGATCACCAGTTCCTGTTCCTTTTGGACATCCTCCTTGAATCATAAAATCTGGAATAACTCTATGAAAATTTAGTCCATCATAAAATTTTTGTCCCTGAGGTTTTACTTTATTTTCCATATTCCCTTCTGCAAGAGCAACAAAATTCCCTACAGTTCCAGGAGTCAAATCGTGTGTTAGTTTTACTAAAATCGAACCTTTACTGGTATTGAATTTAGCGTATATTCCGTTTTCCATGTTGTTATTTTTTAATTGAACGCAAATTTACAAATTAATTTTTTATCATTTTGAGTGAAAAATGCATGTATCTCTAATTGCTGGATTTTCAAGATTGATAACCGCTATTTTGGTATCTTCATCAAAATTGTATGTTCTCTTAACAATTTTAGCATAAGGTTTCTGATTCCAAAAGATGGTGTCGCTTTTAAGAATAGTATTTTGATCAAATACAATAACATCTCTTAATCCGCAAGGTTGCCCGCATTTCCAGAAATGCTGTGTTATTTGTTCGTCAGACAACGTCTTTTTACAGCTCACACAGAACTGAGCCATTACAACCAAACTTAGAAATACGATTATCTTTTTCATTTCAAAACTTTTATATTTTCTATTTTTTAGATTTATAAGTAAGTCCATAAACGGCTAAAGACAGTAAAGACAAAACCATACAGCCAATAGTTACAGCATGCCAGCCTCCTAATTTCCAGAGTAATAGTCCGTAGGCAGATCCAGCGGCAGTTCCCAGAAAACTAAAAGACATAAATACGGTATTCAGCCTGTTTCTCGCTTCTGGCAGTAAAGAATATACTCTGGTCTGATTGGAGATGTGAACTCCCTGAATTCCGATATCAATAAATACAATTCCAATCGCAATTCCGACAACACTTTCTATCGAAAAATAGAAAACCAGAAAGCTTATTAAAATTAACAAGCAGCCATAACCTACTGCAATTCTAGAGTTTCCTTTATCTCCAAGCTTCCCGACCAAAGGCGCTGCCAAAGCTCCCGAAGCCCCTACAATTCCGAATAAACCAATTGTTGCACTATTAAAACTAAAAGGCTCGCCAGAAAGCAGCAAAACCATTGTGGTCCAGAAAGCTCCAAACTGAGCAAAACTAAAAACATTGATCGCGGTTGCTTCGCGCAAAACCGGCTGTGTTTTTATAAGCGTAAACAATGAACGAATCAACTGTCCGTACGTTCCTTGAAACTGCGGCTTATTGACTGGGAATTTACTTTGAATAACAAAAAAGATCAAGAGACAAATTCCAGATGCGATATAAAACATCGATCTCCAGCCTAAAACCTGACCAATAAAACCGCTTAACGTTCGCGAAAGCAAAATCCCGACCAAGAGTCCGCTCATAATTGTTCCTACAACTTTTCCGCGCTGTTCTGTAGCACTTAGAGACGCAGCAAGCGGTAATATCAATTGCGGTACAATAGAGGTGATTCCGATAAGAAGTGATGCAATTTGCAGAATTAAAAAGCTTTTGGCTGTTGCTGCAATAAGCAAAGCAATTACAGAAGCAAAAGTGGTCATTAAAATCTGTTTTTTTCGTTCAATTTTATCACCAAGAGGCACCATAAAAAACAGCCCTATAGCATAACCAGCTTGGGTTAAATAGGTTATTGTGCCAGCATCGGCTTCAGGGATTTTAAATTCGTTGGCGATTAAAACAATCAAAGGCTGGCAGTAATAAAGATTTGCAACTATAAGACCAGTGCAAACTGCCATAAACAGGACATTAGTTTTAGATAAATTCATGCTGCAAAAATACCAATCTAATCTTTAGCAAAACTTTAAAAAATATATAATTTTTTAAACCATATAAGTCCTATAAGTGCATTTAAATAACTTAGCGAAACGTAAAGCATCACAAAAATTCAATTTTCTTAAATCACTTATATGGTCTATTTTTCTGATTTTAAGAATTTAATAATTCAGAAAATCTTCTCTCACGGGGCTGAAAACATCGGTTAACATTCCTGTTTCTAAACAAACGACTCCGTGAATGGCATGAGGCGGAATATAAAAACTATCTCCTTCTTTTAAGGTTTGTGTAAGCCCGTTAATAGTTACATCAAAAACACCGCTTGCAATGTACGTGGCCTGAGAATGATGATGCTCGTGCAGTGTACCGATGCCTCCTTTTTCAAAAAAAACATTTACGATCATCACACGGTCATCGTAAGCCAGAATTTTACGCTTTATTCCTTCTCCCACTATTTCCCATTCAATTTCATCACCTTTTATAAATTCTTTACTAGTTTTCATTTCTAATTGTTTTTAATTTTTTCAATATCTTTTTTCATTAATGCCAGCCCTTCGTTCAGGTTGTTTTCTTTAAAATATTTTTCGAGTTCTGCCAGCCTTTTCATATTATCGTATTGAAATCCCGAATGCAGCTTTCTTTGACAGAGAGAACACAATCTAATAGAATGTCGATCTGTTTCAGACATGCTATTGGTGCCGTTCATCACACAATTGGCTTCAATACAATGATTCAATCCAAACATATGACCGATTTCATGCGAACAAATTTTTAAAAACCGATCCAGACATCCATTAAAATCGACTTCTTTTTGCATTCTATGAATAGAACTTACGGCAATTTTGTCTCTGTACGATGCGAGTCCAAAGACATAATTCCATTCTGGTTTTGGGTACAAATCCTTTTCTGTTATGGCCATTAAAGCGGCTCGTTTAGGAGGTTTTTCTTTTTTTAGAACACTGTCCAAAATATAACCTGCCAGTAACTGTTCTTGTCCCACGTCCCCAATACGACGTGCATGTTTTGGAATAATATCGTTCGAAATACCTTTTAAAGTTATGGTTTCTAGTTGAAAAAACACCTGCAGGTACTGACGAACTAATTCTATTTGTTTAATCTGATCTGCATTAAATTTCCCTATAGGCTGCAAATAAATAATGTTTTCTTCTTGTGTCGGAACAACATGTTTGGTATTTAAAAACTTTTCAAAACTCTGTCCTTTTTCTTTATGAAAAAACAACCAGTCACCATAAGCGGGTTTGTCAAGTTTGACATCATTCACTTTAATATCTACAAAGTAAGGCTCTGGAGGCGGAACAGGCTTTGAGTTTGAACTTACACTCTCTTTTTTATTTGATTGGCAGGAACATAAAATTACAAGAACCAGAAAAAGAAGTCTTTTCATATAATAGCGCTGTATTAAATTAAGTTTTTGGAAATAAAATTGCAGCTTTTTTGTATTGACTCAAAAGAATTGACTGCAAAATTATTCTCCTGCTCTACAAAAAAATGAAGCATTCCAGACTGTTTTGCTTCTTTAAATAGAGTTTTAAAATCAATTGTACCATTTCCAACTTCGGTATTCAAAGCAGGATTTACTTTGTCCCTGTCCTTAACATGCCACATCTTAAAACGTCCCGGGTTTTCATTAAACAATTTTACAGGATCATTTCCCGAATAAATTACCCAATACAAGTCGAGCTCAAAGAAAACCAAATCTTTATCTGTTTGATCCAGCAAAACCTGATAACCCGTTTTGCCGTCGTATTTTTGAAATTCAAAATCATGATTGTGATATGCCAGTTTTAAACCTGAATTTTGACACAATAATGCCGCTTCATTTAAACGTGAAGCAATTTTTTTATAATCTTTAATACTTCTTCTAAAAGGCTCATCGACCCACGGAACCGTTAAAAATTCGCTTTTCAGAATTTTAGCCGCTTCGATTGAAGCCAATAATTCTGTTTTGTCTCCATCATACAAAAAGCTCCCTAAATTATAATGTCCGCTTACTGCTTTTAGATTATAATCATCCAAAATCTTTTTCAATTCTTTAGGCGTCAATCCCCAGAATTGTTCTTTTATAGAAAAGCCGTAGGTTTCTACGTTTGTATATCCCGCTTTTGATACTTTTTCTAAAGTTGCTTTTACGTCTTTCGGAAGTTCATCTCGAAGCGTATATAACTGCAAGCCAATTTCTTTTTTATTCATAGAAAATGCAAATGAAGGCGCCGCCAAAACAGCTGTTGCAGCAAGACCGGTGGTTACTATAAAATTTCTTCTGCTAATCATGTTACAACTAGAATTTTCAGAAAGTAAATATATCACAAAAAATGATTCTCGAAGCTTTTTATAAAGTTTTCAAGCGCCTCAGCCGTTTCTTTAGATACAATTTCGCCCTGCTCATTAATCTTTCCGCGTACACCTTGTATAAGAAGCTGCGTTGTATCGTCAAATTTAGCTTCCAGGGTTTTCAATATAAGAAGAAGATGTTCATGTCCCATTTCTCCAGAAGCGGACGCTGTTAGTAACCCAGTTCTTTTATTAGAAAAAATGGTCGTTGAAACACACCATTCTAAAGCATTCTTTAAACTACCGGGAAGGCTGAACACATATTCGGGCGTACAAATGATAACTCCATCAGAATCTATTATTTTGTTTCTAAAAGATATAATTTCTTTTGGAGGAGTATCGGTATCTAAATCTGGATTAAAATGAGGGAGACTTGCTAAACCTTCAAATATTGCTACTTCAAATTCAGGTTTTAAGTAATTTGAAATGTATTTCAGAATTTTGAAATTACTAGAATTGTTTCTGGTACTGCCAGATATCGCAAAGATTTTTACTTTTGGTGAAGTCATTAAACAAACAATTCGTATTTTTAAATTAAATCTAAAAATACGAATTATTTAAAACAGCTAAAAAAAAATTATTTAGCGGTAAGCTGATATAATCCTGCCTGCTTTGCCGAATCAATTGCCTGCGGTGTATAATTTTGTTTTTCTTGTCGTGTTGATGTGACTTTGCCTTCTTTATTGATGTAGACAAAATTGTAACGCCAATAATTTGATCCTGCTATTGACGACGAACCGTCTTCAAAAATCTGATCAGCATAAACGAGAATTTCTCCGTTCTGATTATTATCTAAAGTTCTTACTGGGTTACCTAAGGTTTTAATAACTTTTGACTTGGTTTCTCCTACAGCTACAGTAGTTGAATTGGTACTGGCGCAGGATGCAAAGAGCGCAAATACTGCAGTGATTAATATTATTTTTTTCATAGCTAAGTTATTTAAATTTATGTTGTTGTTTGGTTGTTACTGTCTGATAATTAGCAATGTAATAGTAGTTAAAGTTATGACAATTATTTTTACATAATTTAAAAAGTATGTTATATAATTATTGCCAAAAGACTCATTGGCATTATTTGTATCTTTGCCCACAAGAAAATTATCGAATAAAGATGCGAATTGACATTATTACACTTTTGCCTGAATTATTAAGAAGCCCTTTTGAGGCATCTATTATGAAACGTGCCATTGATAAAGGACTTGTAGAAGTTCATTTTCATAATCTTAGGGATTACAGCACCAACAGACAAAAAAGTGTCGACGATTATCCGTTTGGCGGCGGCGCAGGGATGGTAATGACCATTCAGCCGATTGATGATTGTATTACCCATTTAAAAAGTCAGCGAGAATACGACGAAATCATTTATATGTCTCCAGACGGCGAAACTTTAAACCAGAAAATGGCCAATAAAATGTCGATGTATGAAAACATTATTATTTTGTGCGGTCACTATAAAGGTGTAGACCAAAGAGTGAGAGATCATTTTATTACCAAAGAAATTTCTATCGGCGATTATGTTTTATCCGGCGGTGAATTGGGCGCTTTGGTTTTATCTGATGCATTAATTCGATTGATTCCAGGAGTTTTGAGCGACGAAACTTCTGCTTTAACTGACAGTTTTCAAGACAATTTACTTTCGGGACCAATATACACAAGACCCGCAGATTATAAAGGATGGAAAGTTCCGGAGGTTTTAACCAGCGGTCATTTTGCCAAAATTGAAAAATGGCGCGAGGATAAGGCTTTTGAGCATACTAAAAATAGACGTCCGGATTTATTGGAAGGACATGACTAGTTTCAGATTGACTAACACTAAACAAATGCGAACAGAAATAAAATATTTAGAGCTTAAAAGCGGATTTTCTGGAAATGGTCCAGCTTGGATTGGACTTGTTTCATTTTCAAAAAGCGGTAAGACTATATATTTTAACGGAAAAGCTTTTCAAAGAATTGGAAGTGCAAGAATTCAAGGGAATTTTAGAGATATTGAATCTAAAGATGAATATTGGATTTCGGGTGTTAAAAAAGATTTATCTGACCGACATAAGTTTGGCGGAGGAAAAATATTAGTAGAAAGAAGAATTTTAAACGAATATTTGGAAATCATTGACAAAAAAGAATTGCCTAAAAATGATTTTGAATTAACTGAAGTTGCTGTTGAAATTCCAATTGAACGAATCAATCAAATAGAAAATGAAAAGTATAACACTTCTCACTTTAGCAACAATTTGCATTTTAAAGAACCTAACGAATTAAGTAATTCAGAAATAGAATTTACAATTCTAGAATTACTTGAAGAAGAAAAAAACGCTAAGTTTAACAAAGCTAGAAGATCTGTAAAAAGAAAAAGACTCGAATTTGAAACTGAATTAGATAATCGAAAAATATAAAATAACAGCCATTTCCTTGTCAACTTTTAGAATATTGAAATACTTATAAAAAATTTCAAACATCAAACAATCAGTTAATTAAAAAATTGAAATTTGTGTTTTTAATTTATTTGGAATTTAATTTATTTTAACTACATTTGCACCCGAATTTGATCAACCTCTGGCGAGATCCGTGAATGTTGCTCTCTATAAACCATAATTTAAAATTATCATGGCAGATTTATTAAAATTCGTTCAAGACGAATTCGTTGCTAAAAAAGATTTTCCTGTTTTCGGAGCTGGAGATACTATCACAGTTTTCTACGAAATTAAAGAGGGTGAAAAAACTAGAACTCAGTTTTTTAAAGGAGTTGTAATTCAAAGAAGAGGTTCTGGTAACACAGAAACTTTTACTATCCGTAAAATGTCAGGTGCAATTGGAGTTGAGCGTATCTTCCCAGTTAACTTACCAGCTTTACAAAAAATCGAAATCAACAAGAAAGGTGCTGTACGTAGAGCTAGAATTTTCTACTTCAGAGAACTTACTGGTAAAAAAGCTAAGATTAAAGATAAAAGAAGATAATCATTTATCTAAATGTCATAAAAAACTCGTTTCATATTACTTGAAACGAGTTTTTTTTTTATAAAACACAGTTCGCAAAGCTTCTTACGAATCCAACTTTATGAACTTTGCGTTTACGAACGAATTATTGAGCAAAAATCATTGCGCTTTTTATATTTAAAATAATCCGTTTCACAAATTATTTTGCCGCAACATCTACTCTTGCTCGCTAAAACTGTAATTTTTTAATACCAAAATCATCGATTTAGCAATATTATCGACTGCAAATAACAATCTGTTAAAATCGCCTTTTCTCAGGAAAACTCAACCGATTTCGTTGCGATTTTATTATATTTGCTCCGCTCATTTTGAGCCGAATATATCTTTTACATCGTTAACCCCTGACGATACGATTATAAAAAAAAAAAAAAAATGACACAAAAATCAAAAATTTTTTACACCTTAACTGATGAGGCGCCTTTATTGGCAACTTATTCTTTATTACCAATTGTTCAAGCTTTTACCTCAACTGCTGGAATTGAAATTGAAACTAGAGATATCTCTTTGGCAGGAAGAATTTTATCTAATTTTCCTGACGTTCTTACAGATGCTCAAAAAACTGGAGATGCATTGGCAGAACTTGGCCAATTAGCAACGCAGCCAGAAGCTAACATTATCAAATTACCAAACATCTCAGCATCTGTACCGCAATTAAAAGCGGCTATTGCTGAATTACAATCGCACGGATACAACGTACCAAATTTCCCAGAAGATCCTCAAAATGATGCTGAAAAGGAAATTAAAGCAAAATATGCTAAAGTTTTAGGTTCTGCTGTAAACCCTGTTTTACGTGAAGGAAACTCTGATCGTAGAGCACCTAGAGCAGTTAAAAACTTCGCAAAAGCAAATCCGCATTCTATGGGTGCTTGGTCTGCTGACTCAAAAACTAAAGTAGCTTCTATGCCAAATGGTGATTTTTACGGAAGTGAAAAATCATTGACTGTAAACGAAGCTAATGATGTAAAAATCGAATTCGTTGCTAAAGACGGAACTGCAACAGTTTTAAAAGCAAGCACACCGCTAAAAGCTGGAGAAATTATTGACAGCTCTGTTTTAAGCGTAAAAAAATTAAAAGAATTTGCAGCTAATGCAATTGCTGAGGCTAAAGCGGCGGGAGTTTTACTTTCTGTACACTTAAAAGCTACTATGATGAAAGTTTCTGACCCTATTATCTTTGGCGCTATCGTTGAAGTATATTTTGCAGATCTTTTCAAAAAATACGAAACTTTATTTACTGAATTAAATGTTGATACTAAAAACGGTTTAGGAGATATCTACGCTAAAATTGCTGGAAGACCTGAACAAGCTGAAGTTGAAGCTGACATTACTAAAGCTATCGAAAACGGACCAGCTTTGGCAATGGTTAATTCTGATAAAGGAATTACAAACCTGCATGTTCCTTCTGATGTTATTGTTGATGCTTCTATGCCGGCAATGATTCGTACTTCTGGACAAATGTGGAATAAAGACGGTAAGGCGCAAGATACATTTGCTCTTATTCCAGACCGTTCTTACGCTGGTATCTATACTGCAACTATTGACTTTTGTAAAAAACACGGTGCTTTTGATCCAAAAACAATGGGAAGTGTTCCTAATGTTGGATTAATGGCTCAGAAAGCAGAAGAATACGGATCTCACGATAAAACTTTCCAAATGAAAGCTGACGGAGTTGTTCGTGTTGTAGATGCAAACGGAACAGTTTTAATGGAACAAAACGTTGAAACTAATGACATTTTCAGAATGTGCCAGGCAAAAGACGCACCTATTCAGGACTGGGTTAAATTGGCTGTAAACAGAGCTCGTTTATCTAGTACTCCTGCTGTTTTCTGGTTAGACGAAAACAGAGCGCATGATAGAGAATTGATTGTAAAAGTTGAAAAATACCTTAAAGATTACGATACTACAAACTTAGACATCCGTATTTTAAACCCGGTTGCCGCAACAGAATTTACATTAGACAGAATCATAAAAGGTTTAGATACTATCTCTGTAACAGGAAACGTTTTACGTGATTACTTAACAGATTTATTCCCAATTTTAGAATTAGGAACTTCTGCAAAAATGTTGTCTATCGTTCCTTTAATGAATGGCGGCGGATTGTTTGAAACTGGTGCTGGAGGTTCTGCTCCAAAACACGTTGAGCAATTTACAGAAGAAGGTTACTTACGTTGGGATTCTCTTGGAGAGTTCTTAGCGCTTGGAGCTTCTTTAGAGCATTTAGGACAAACCTTAGACAATTCTAAATCAATTGTATTAGCAGAAACGCTTGACGAGGCTAACGACAAATTCTTGGCAAACGACAAATCTCCTGCACGTAAAGTAGGTCAGATTGACAACCGCGGTTCTCACTTTTATTTAGCTTTCTATTGGGCACAAGCTTTGGCAGCTCAAAACAAAGATGCTGATTTGAAAGCAATTTTTACTCCAATTGCTGCTGAATTTGAAGCTAATGAAGCTAAAATTGATGCTGAATTAATTGATACTCAAGGAAAACCACAAACTCTTGGAGGATACTATCAGCCAACTCCAGAATTAGTGAGCAAAGCAATGCGTCCTAGCGAAACATTTAACGCTATTATTGCTAAAATTAAATAATTTGCAGAACGCACTAAGTGCACTCTTCAATATAAATACAAAAGGACAACTCACAAGGTTGTCCTTTTTTTTATCTTAGCTGAATTGATCAATCCTTTTTTCTCGTTATTTTGTAATTCTATGTAAACCAAAATCAATGTAATGTCTGCCAAAAAACTATATACTTACCTGATTGTTATTTTTTCGGTTTTAAGTTCCTATTCGCAGGAAAAATTTACTTTAAGCGGTATTGTCAGTGATACTAAAAATAACGAAACTTTAATTGGTGTAAATATTTTTATTCCGGAGCTAAAAATCGGCACGACAACAAATGAATATGGTTTTTATTCGATTGCTGTGCCAAAAGGCGCCTACGAAGTCCAAATAAGCTATGTCGGCTATCAAAGCATTCAACAAAACATTACTTTAAATCAAAATACCAAAACAAACTTTTCCCTCAGCGAAAGCGGTCAAGAACTGCAGGAAGTTGTCATTACCGATAATCGAAACAAAATCAATATTAAGTCACCGGAAATGAGCGTCAACCGACTTTCTATTGCTGCAATCAAAAAAATGCCGGTTGTTTTAGGAGAAGTTGATGTTTTAAAATCGATATTATTACTGCCGGGCGTTACCAATGCCGGAGAAGGCGCTTCTGGATTTAATGTTCGGGGCGGCGGTGCAGACCAGAATTTGATTTTATTGGATGAAGCAACGATTTTCAATTCCTCCCACGTATTTGGGTTCTTTTCGGTTTTTAATCCCGATGCTGTCAAAGATTTGAAATTATACAAAGGCGGCATTCCGGCTCGATATGGCGGAAGAGTTTCTTCTGTTTTGGACATTTACCAAAAAGACGGCAGCAGTAAAGATTTTCATATGAATGGCGGAATCGGATTAATCTCAAGCCGGCTTTTGGCCGAAGGTCCGATTGTAAAAGACAAAGGTTCTTTTTTAATTGGAGGCCGAGCTTCTTATGCTCATTTATTTTTAAAATTTTCTGAAGAAGATAAAAATAACAGTGCCTACTTTTATGATTTAAACACCAAATTGAGTTACAAACTGAACGATAATAACAGCTTGTATTTGTCTGGGTATTTTGGACGCGATGTTTTCAGCCTGAATAAAAGTTTTACGAATATTTACGGAAATTCGACTTTAAACCTAAGATGGAATCATTTGTATTCGAGTAAATTATTTTCGAACCTTTCTTTAATTTACAGCGATTACTACTATGGTTTAGATCTTGATTTTGTAGGTTTTAAATGGGATTCGGGAATTAAAAACTATAATATTAAATACGATTTCAAACATTATATTTCTGATAAATTCAAACTTAATTACGGCCTCAGCGGCATTTACTATGAATTTAATCCTGGAACTATAAAACCAACTGGTGCAGATTCTGGAATAAATCCTGATCAATTGGACAAAAAATATGCATTTGAGCCTTCTGTTTATTTAGATGCAGAAAGTCAGATTTCTAAAAAAATAACGCTTTCTTACGGTCTGCGTTACAGTTTATTTTATCGTTTAGGCGCCTCTACTGTTAATTATTACGACAATAATCAAGCAGTTGTTTTTGACAGCGATATGGAGATTTACGAAAAAGGAACACCAATTTCAACGCAGTATTTCAAAAAGAACAAAGTGATTCAGAGTTATAATAACCTCGAACCGCGTTTTGCTGTTTCGTATCAATTAAACGATGATCAAGCCCTAAAAGCAAGCTACAACAGAATGGCGCAGTACCTGCAACTAATTTCAAACACCTCTTCTCCTACTCCATTAGACGTCTGGATGCCAAGTGATACTTACATAAAACCTCAAATTGCAGATCAAGGTGCGATTGGCTATTTTAGAAATATAAAAAATGGCGCCTATTCTCTTGAAGTAGAAACGTATTATAAAGAAATTCAAAACCGATTGGATTATATCGACGGCGCCGATTTAATTGCCAACAACGCTGTCGAACAAGTAATTCTGAATGGTCATATGCGCGCTTACGGCTTGGAGATTATGGTTAAAAAAAACGAAGGAAAATTTAACGGCTGGGTTTCATACACTTTATCCAAATCAGAACAGCAGACTCCGGGAAGAACTCCCGAAGAAACAGGTATTAATAACGGCGAATGGTACAGTTCTGCCTACGACAAGGCTCATAATTTAGCCGTAACATCGGCTTATAATTTAAACGAAAAATGGTCTTTTGGGGCTAACTTTGCTCTGCAGTCAGGACAGCCTGTAACGTATCCGAATGGGCAATACGAATACTTGGGCATCACCGTACCAAGCTACGGATTACGAAATGAAAATCGTCTTCCGGCTTATCACCACTTAGACATCTCTGCCACTCTAACTCCCAGAAAAAACAAGGATCGAAATTGGAAAGCAGAATGGGTTTTTAGCATTTACAATCTGTACAACAGAATGAATGCTGCTTCAATTAATTTCCGCCAAAATGTAGATACTGGAGCCAATGAAGCGGTGCGCTTATCGATTTTCGGTATTGTACCCGCGGTGAGCTATAATTTTAAGTTTTAAACTTTCTTTCTTAAAAAAAGAAATAAAAAAGATATTGTTATGAAAAAAGCAAGTTTATTTATCCTAACTTTAATAGTTGTTTTTTTTAGCAGCTGTGAAGAAGTTGTAGAAGTTGATCTGGATACAGCTCCTCCTAAATTGGTCATCGAAGCGGCCATTAATTGGGAAAAAGGTTCTACAGGAAGACAGCAGGCCATAAAACTAACCACAACCACAGGCTATTATGAAAGTGGCGTACCTGTAGTTTCTGGTGCTGTTATTTATATTGTAAACAGCAAAAATGAGCGCTTTAATTTTTTAGAAGTACAAAAAACAGGACGTTATGTATGCGGTACTTTCAAACCTGTGCTTAATGAGGAATACACCTTAACCGTAATAAGCGGCGGCAATACTTATACAGCAAAAGAAACACTAAAATCGGTTGCGCCCATAACAAGACTGGAACAAAATAACGAAGGCGGTTTTACGGGACAGGATATAGAAGTAAAGGCGTTTTATACCGATCCAGGTGATGAAGAAAATTATTATTTATTTAAATATGGTTATTCGAACAAAGTAACATCCAGCTATTATGTTTCTGATGATAAATTTTATCAGGGAAATGAAATTTTCAGCACCTCTGATGAAGAAGATTTAAAGCCCGGCAACGAAATTGAAATAACACATTTTGGAATTTCAAAACAATATTTTAATTATATGAATATTCTAGTCAGTATTGCGGGCAGTAATGTAGGCGGGCCGTTTCAATCACCGCCGGCAACGGTTAAAGGAAACATTATCAACACTACCGATAAGAGCAATTATCCGCTGGGTTATTTTTCATTAAGTGAAACCGACTCACGAAAATATATTATAGAATAAATCCAAAAATGATGGAACCCGAAATCAAAAATTTAACCGAAAAAAAACTGATTGGAAACTATATTGAAATGTCTTTTATAGAAAACAAAACTTTTCAGTTATGGAGCGGTTTTATGCCAAAACGAAAAATCATTCGCAATACGATCAATACCGATTTATATTCATTAGAAGTTTTTCATGAAGCGCATTTTGATGATTTTGATCCAAATGAAACGTTTCAAAAATGGGCAGCAGTTGAAGTCGCTAATTTTGATTTTGTTCCCGCAAACATGAAAACATTGGTGATTCCGTCGGGTCTTTATGCTGTTTTCAACCATTTTGGACCTGCTTCTGAAGGTTATAAAACTTATCATTCCATTTTTACTGAGTGGCTTCCCAATTCCCAATATACGGTAGACGACCGGCCTCATTTTGCTGTAATGGATGAAAAATATAAAAAAGACGACCCAGACTCTGAAGAAGAAATCTGGATTCCGATAAAAAACAGAGACTAATCAAAGCTTAAAAAACTGTATGCTGACCGAAACTCTCATTGCTCTTTTTGAAAGAGATTTACAAAAACTAAAAACCGAAATAGAATTATATTCCGATGAAAATCTAATTTGGAAAACCGATTACGAAATTGCAAATTCAGCTGGAAATCTAGTCCTTCATTTAATTGGGAATCTAAATACTTACATTGGTGCAGAACTTGGAAAAGCGGGCTATGTACGAAATCGCCCTTTAGAATTTTCATTAAAAGACATTCCGAGAACAAAATTGCTTTCTGAAATAGATAAAACTTTGGAAATCGTTATCAATACTTTAAATTTGTTAACGAATGAAGATTTAGAAAAGACATATCCACAGCTTGTTTTTGAAAAAGAAATGACCACCGGTTTTTTTCTCGTTCATCTTTCAACGCATCTGGCCTATCATCTAGGACAAATCAATTACCACAGAAGGGTGTTCGATTTTAGATTTTAGATTGTAGTCCCGAAGCCTCGGGATAGATTGTAGATTTTAGATTGTAGATTGTAGATTTTAGATTTTAGATTGTAGATTGTAGATTTTAGATTTTAGATTGTGGAATTTAGATTGTAGAATTTAGATTGTAGAATTTAATTTATAGATTATACAATTATCTAATTTTCTAATTGTCTAAATAACTAATTGTCCAATTGTCCAATTTTCTAATTGTCCAATTTTCTAATTAACTAATTCTCCAATCCAAAAAAATCTAAAATTTAAAATAAAAAAAAATGTCATCACACCATATAGTTCGCGACGATCAGGAACCCGCTTTAATTATTGCTAACGGCGCGGCCTGCGATCCAGAATTGCTTGGACAATTGTTAGAATGGTCTCCGCTAGTTGTAGTTCTTGATTCTGCTATGGAAAGAGTGATTGAACTCGGCATAAAAGTCGATGTACTTCTAGGTGATTTTGATCGTGGTTTTGATCCCGAAATTTATAAAACTTCACAGTTTCCAATCGAAATTGTACATACTCCAGATCAAGACAAAACCGATCTGGAAAAAGCTTTTGATTATTTAATTGAAAGAAAAATTCCGGCCGTAAATGTCGTTTGGGCAACTGGAAGACGTGCCGATCATACGATTACCAATCTTACCAATATTGTACGTTATCGAAATCTGCTTAAAATTGTCATTTTAGACGATCATTCTAAAATATTTCTGCTGCCAAACAAATTCGAAAAATGGTATACCGCCAACACTCCTATTTCACTAATTCCGATTGGAGTGGTAAACGGAATTTCGTCGGCAAATTTAAAATACGCTCTAAAAAACGATACGCTGACAATGGGCTACAGAACCGGAAGCAGTAATTCGGTTTCTCAAGACGGTATTGTAACCATTACCCATTCTGATGGTGATTTACTTTTGATGGAGTGTTTTGATTAATCGGCATCGTTCTATTTTTCAATAACCTTATAGATGAAAATGCTTTCAGGTCCTCTTTCACCTTCTAAACAATAAATTACAATTAATTGCTCATTTTCAGAAACTTGGAACTGCCTTTCAGTATGATTTCCATAATAAGCATAATAAATATTGTTCTCTTCTTTAATTTTAAGATTGTATTTTTCCACTAACAATTCAAGTTGAGCTTTTTCATAAAACTTAAAGGTAGACAAGACTTTTACATTTTCTTGAATGATGTAAATTCTTTTATTATGAATCTCAACATACGAATTAGACCAAACTGAATAATCCGAAGAATACAGCCAATCAAAGTGTTGCTCTTTAAATACATATGTTTTTACACCATCAAAAAACAAACATTTATCGATAAAATAAACCGTATTACTTATTACAACCTGCCGAATATCCAGCATTAACTGATAGAGAGTTGGAGTTCCTATTACTGCAATTTCTTTCCATTCCTCATAAGTATCGATAACCTTGCAGGTTTCTTTTGTGCATTCAATTGAATAGATCTCGAAACCAAAATCATACTCATCGAGTTCTCCGTCAATTATTTTTTTCAAACTGCATACAATTTCTTCTAAATAGTCGACACTACAGGATGCCAGCTCATTTAAACCTTCTAATTTTCCTTTTATGTGGAGGCAGTCTCTTCCTATTTCATTTTTACGAAACTCGTATTCTAACATAATTTAATCAAAATAACACGCTTTAAACACTACTTAAAAATCTGCAGTTATGAATTGCTGTTGAATTTTATAAATGTAACGAAATAATTAAAATTGAAAATTGAAAAACTACTTTTTCAAAATCAGGAACCAAAAAAGGAATACCTATCTTTGCTTGAAAATAAAAACAAAATGCAGTCAAAAGACAATTCCGAAAAAAACAATCTTCATCCTAGAAACCTTCATCGTAATCGTTATGATTTTGAACTTCTAATTTCGAATTGTCCAGAGTTGAAACAATATATTGGAATCAATAAACATCAAATCGAAACAATTGATTTCAGCAATCCAAAAGCCGTAAAAGTACTTAACAAAGCACTTTTAAAAACCTATTATAATATCGATTTTTGGAGCATTCCAGCAAATTATCTTTGCCCGCCGATTCCTGGCCGTGCCGACTACATCCATTATATCGCCGATTTATTAGCTGCATCTAATAATGGTACTATTCCAACTGAAAGCAGTATTTTAGGTTTAGATATCGGAACGGGTGCAAATTTGATCTATCCGATATTAGGGAATGCCATTTACAATTGGAGTTTTGTCGGAACTGATACAGATAGAAAAGCAATAGAGAACTGCAGTAAAATTATCGAAGCCAATCCGAAACTAATTGATTCTATCAGTTTGCAGCAGCAGACAGAATCGAGGTTTATTTTTAAAAACATCATTACTCCCGAGGACCGATTTTCTTTTACAATGTGCAATCCTCCTTTCCACTCTTCTGCCGAAGAAGCCAATAAAGGATCACTAAGAAAAGTCAAAAATCTAAATCCGAAAGACAAAAAAGTTGATGCTCCCGTTTTAAATTTTGGAGGACAAAGTAATGAATTATGGTGCAATGGAGGCGAAATTGCCTTTATAACCCAAATGATTTTTGAAAGTGTACATTACAAATCACAATGTTTATGGTTTACAACTTTAGTTTCAAAAAAAGAAAACCTTCAAAGTATCTATAAAACACTAAAAAAAGTAAATGCTCTTTCAGTAAAAACTATTGACATGGCGCAAGGACAAAAAACGAGTAGAATTGTGGCTTGGAATTTCTTAACAGAACAAGAACAGAAAACCTGGAAATAAGACAATCAGGTGATTTCTATCGGAACATTGAAATGAAAACAATTCATTAATTTCAAAAATAACAAACCATTCTTTTCAATACAAAACCTTTGATTTTATAAGCTTCTTTCACTATATTTAATACAAACTATTAAACATCAATAAAATGGCAGAATACATTGGTTATCTCGCATCTATTTTCATTGTTGGCGGTTTCTTGCTCAAAAACCTTAGGACAATACGTTTTATTAATATGTTTGGCTGTATCTGCTTTGTAATTTATGGGATTTTTCTAAATGATTACCGCAGTTTTAATCAATGGCTTTGGCCGGTAATAATTCCAAATGCTATTTTAGCTTTTGTACAGATTTATTACTTATCAAAGAAGACAGAATCTTAAAATTTTGATAGTTTAAAGCAAAATTATATTACACTACAGCTGCGCTTTTCAAGTACTTTTAGTTTAATCTAATTCACTATTATGCTTAAATCTGCACTAAAAATTGCTGTATTATTTTTATTCGTTGGCTGTGCTTCTACACAGAAATTTAGCGATTACAGCTTTAAAACAAAAAAAGACAAAGATTCTTATACCAAATCGTATAACAAATCACTTAAACTTTGGGATATCCCTTATACGGAAGAGGATGTCAAAACTTCTCTGGGAACTGCTCATGTTATTATAAGCGGTCCGAAAAACGGTAAAAACCTGATTTTACTCCACGGAATGGATGCCAGCTCAACGATGTGGTATCCAAACATTAAGGCTTTAGCCAAAGACCATCGGGTGTATGCAATTGATTTTTTACTTGAGCCCAATAAATCTGTATCAACAGGAAAATCACTTTCTGCAGACGACATCGTGATTTGGTACAACGAAATTTTTGATCACTATAAATTGAAGAAATTTGATATTATAGGCGCTTCTCGCGGAGGATGGATTACGACTCTTTTGGCCTCTCAAAAACAAAATTCTATTAACCGAATCATCTTATTAAGTCCTGCCCAAACCTTTCAATTTATCGATAAACTAGGCAAAACAAGTTCTGCTTTAATGTTGAAACTTTTTCCGAACGAAAAGAAATTCGGAAAAACGCTGAGCACCTTTTCTACACATCCTGAAAAAATAAGTCCAATCTATAAAAGGCAGTTTTATCTGGCGAATAAATATGCGAAATCAAATTCAAGCATGTTGAAAATGACGCCTTTTTCTGAAAAAGAGCTTGGAATGGTTCAGAATCAAGTTTTGGTTTTAGTCGGTGATCACGATGTTATCAATGGCGCAGAAAGTGTAGAAAGGGTAAAAAAATATTTGGTAAACGGCAAGATTAAAGTCATAAAAGACGCGGGACATTTTCTGTCTATAGATCAATCAAAAATAGTAAACGACGCTATGATTGAATTTTTGAAATAATGTGTTTTTCTTTTGCCTCGAATTAATCGAATTTTTATATTTTTTTATTTGCCACAGATTACACAGATTTAAAAGAATTTTCTTTTCAATTTTGTGATAATATCAATTGCCTCCAGATTAAGCTGGAGGCAATCCATATAAAAAATCATTTTGATCTGTTTAATCTGCGGCAAAATGCTAGTGCAATTCACGGCAAAAACTCAAAAAAAATAAACAATTAATCTTCGTATCTTTACAAAACCAAATTTTCAGCACACAATATGAAATTTCAAGTTTCCTCAGAATATAGTCCAAAAGGTGATCAGCCGCAGGCAATCGAAAAGCTTTCAAAAGGTGTAATCGATGGCGAAAAATATCAAACTTTATTGGGAGTTACCGGTTCTGGAAAAACTTTTACAGTAGCCAATGTTATAGAGGAAGTCCAGAGACCAACTTTGGTTTTGGCGCACAACAAAACGCTGGCTGCGCAATTATATTCAGAATTTAAACAGTTCTTCCCAAATAATGCTGTTGAATATTTCGTTTCGTACTACGATTATTACCAGCCCGAAGCTTTTATGCCCGTTACAGGGGTTTTCATCGAAAAAGATTTATCTATCAATGAAGAGCTGGAAAAGATGCGTTTAAGTACCACTTCCTCCCTGCTTTCTGGACGACGCGATATTTTGGTTGTAGCATCGGTTTCTTGTTTATACGGTATTGGAAATCCAGTCGAGTTCAAGAAAAACGTAATCGAAGTTTTTAGAGATCAGGTTATTTCGAGAACTAAATTATTACACAGTCTCGTGCAGAGTTTGTATGCCCGAACTGAAGCCGATTTTAACCCGGGAACTTTCAGAATTAAAGGAGACACTGTCGAAGTTTACCCGAGTTATGCAGATGATGCTTTTAGGATTCATTTTTTTGGAGACGAAATTGAAGAAATAGAATCGTTTGATGCTAAGACTTCTCAAGTAATTGAGAAATTTAAAAGGCTGACCATTTATCCCGCCAATATGTTTGTGACTTCTCCAGAAGTGTTACAAGGTGCGATTTGGGAAATTCAGCAGGATTTGGTTAAACAAGTTGATTATTTTAAAGAAATAGGAAAACATCTTGAAGCAAAACGTCTTGAAGAAAGAACCAATTTTGATCTCGAAATGATTCGGGAATTAGGTTATTGCTCTGGAATTGAGAACTATTCACGTTATCTTGACGGAAGACAAGCCGGAACAAGACCTTTCTGTCTGTTAGATTATTTTCCAGACGATTTTTTGATGGTTGTTGACGAAAGTCACGTAACGGTTTCTCAGGTACATGCCATGTATGGAGGCGATAGAAGCCGTAAAGAAAACTTGGTCGAATATGGTTTCAGGCTTCCAGCTGCAATGGACAATCGTCCGTTGAAATTTGAAGAATTTGAAGCCCTTCAAAATCAGGTTATTTATGTTTCTGCAACCCCTGCAGATTACGAATTACAAAAATCGGATGGTATTTATGTCGAGCAGATTATTCGTCCAACCGGCCTTTTAGATCCGGTAATTGAAGTTCGTCCCAGCTTAAATCAGATTGATGATTTAATTGAAGAAATTCAGGTAAGATGCGAATTGGACGAAAGGGTTCTGGTTACCACTTTAACCAAAAGAATGGCCGAAGAATTGGCCAAATATCTAACTAAAGTAAACATTCGCTGCCGCTATATCCACTCTGAAGTAGATACGCTCGAACGTATTGAAATTATGCAGGATTTACGAAAAGGTATTTTTGATGTTTTAATTGGGGTAAATTTACTTCGTGAAGGTTTAGATTTACCCGAAGTTTCGCTTGTAGCAATTTTAGATGCGGACAAAGAAGGTTTTCTGCGTAATAGAAAATCGTTAACTCAAACCATTGGCCGTGCTGCCAGAAACGTAAACGGGAAAGCGATTATGTATGCCGATAAAATCACAGAAAGCATGCAGCGAACAATTGACGAAACGAATTACAGACGTACAAAACAAATCAATTATAATACAGAAAACAATATTGTTCCGCAGCCGTTGAACAAAAAAATCGAAAGTGCTTTTACCAAAAACCCGTTGGTTGAATATGAACTTGGACATCCAATTCCTGTTGCTGCAGAGCCAGAAACAGCTTATTTATCTAAAGGAGAATTAGAAAAAATGATTCGTGAGAAACGTAAAACCATGGAAAAAGCGGCGAAAGAATTAGACTTTCTGCAAGCGGCGAAACTTAGAGACGAAATTAAAAAACTACAGGAACAGCTGGCTTAATTGTGTTGTTCCTGAAAAACTTTTAATATAATATTTGGATCAAGCACCGTATTCGGTGCTTTTTTCATTAATTCTAAAACGCGTTTTACAGCCGACGGATTTAGTCCCATTTCTAATGCTATCTGCTGTAATGCTGTAAACTCTTTTTCATGTAAAACTCCATCACAATGCATCAATAAAGCCAATCGATAAAATTGATTGATGCGCTGTATTTCAGATTTTATTGGCAATGGTTTTGTTTCCTGATGAAATAAATCCTGAAATTCTGTTTCGCTGATTTGAAGTTCCTGCGCAACAATACGCAGAAATTCCAGTTCGCGCTTATGCAAATGCCCGTCGACAGTGGCAAACGTAATCATTTCTAAAAGTAAACTTCTTTTTTCTGCTTCTGTATTCATCAATTTATTATTTTTAGCTAAAATATTGCTTTTAATATAAAATACAAAATACGAGAGATGCAGCGGATTTTCATGCTTTTTTTAGTACTAATTACCTATATAGGAAAAGCACAGGAAAGCACGGCTTCAAAAAATGTGGCTGCTTTTACCATTGAAGCTCCTCAATTAAAAACTTCAAAAAAAATCTGGATTTATCTACCTCAAAACTATTCGACAGAATCCAAAAAAAGATATTCTGTTGTCTACATGCAGGATGCCCAAAATTTGTTTGACGCCAAAACTTCTTATTCCGGCGAATGGAATGTTGATGAAAAACTAGACAGCTTAAAAGCGCCTGTAATTGTAGTCGGGATCGAACATGGAAACGATAAACGCATTGCAGAACTCACTCCTTTTAAAAACGAAAAATACGGTGACGGCAATGCCGACAACTATCTAGAATTTATTGTACAAACCTTAAAACCGTATGTTGACAAAAATTACCGCACCAAAACAAAAGCAAAAAACACTACAATTATGGGAAGTTCGCTCGGCGGTTTAGTTTCCTTTTACGGTGCTTTAAAATATCCAGATGTTTTTGGGAAAGCGGGCGTTTTTTCACCGTCCTTTTGGTTCTCTAATGAAATTTACGCTTTCGCAGAAAAGCAATCCAAAGTCAAAACAAAGATCTATTTTCTTTGCGGCGATAAAGAAAGCGGTGATATGGTAAAAGACCTTCATAGAATGGAACGTTTATTAGACACCAAACGATGCTATTGTCTTCATTTAACAAAATCTAAAATTGTAAAAGGAGGCGAACACAATGAAAAACTTTGGCGGGATGAATTTGTCAAAGCGATTCTTTGGCTTGGTTATTAATTAAGAAATAAAAAATACAAGTATCAAAATGAAACTAATTTTAAGAGAATACAACCTAAAGCTAAAACACACTTTTACGATTTCCAGAGAATCTATTGATTTTCAGCCTTCCCTTATTGTAGAATTGCAAAGCGAAGGATTTTCAGGTTTCGGCGAAGCAACTTCAAATCCTTATTATCATATTACGGTTCCCATGATGATGCAGGATTTAGAAAAAATCAGAGCTATTATTGAAAGTACCGATAATGAAACTCCAGAGGTCTTTTGGGCAAAAATACATCCTTATTTACAAGACGATATGTTTGCTTTATGCGCTTTAGATTTGGCTTATAATGATTTGTATGCCCGTAAAAAAGGCAAAAAACTATACGAATTGTGGAATTATACAACCGAAAGAAATCCGATGACAGATTATACGATCGGAATTGCTTCTATTGATAAAATGGTTTCAAAAATGAAGGAACTTCCCTGGCCGATTTATAAAATAAAATTAGGAACCCAAGAAGATATTGAAATTGTAAAAGAACTTAGAAAACATACTGACGCCGTTTTTAGAATAGATGCCAACTGCGGCTGGGGCGTTGAAGAAACTATTAATAACGCTTTGGAACTAAAAAAACTGGGAGTCGAATTTCTCGAACAACCCATGAAAGCCGATAACTGGGAGGCTCACAAAGAAGTTTTTAAACATTCTGTTCTGCCTGTAATTGCCGATGAAAGCTGTATTATAGAAGAAGATGTTGCAAAATGTTTCAACCATTTTCACGGCGTAAATGTAAAGCTTGTAAAATGCGGCGGACTGACTTCTGGAAAACGTATGATTGAAGAAGCTAAAAAATTAGGCTTAAAAACAATGGTGGGCTGTATGACCGAGTCTACAGTCGGTATTTCTGCAATCGCACATTTACTCCCGCAATTGGATTATGTTGACATGGACGGTGCACTTCTTTTGGCAGAAGATATTGCAACTGGAGTTACTATAAAAGATGGTGTTGTAAGTTATTCAGATTTAAACGGAACCGGAGTTACATTGCTTTAAAATGATAGTCAATCAATTTCCAGACAGAATAATCGAAATTGACCAAAAACAGTTTTTGTATTTTGGAGGCACTGCCTATTTGGGACTTCCCACTAATAAAAAATTTCAAGAATTAGTAATTCAGAATATTCTAAAATGGGGAACCACTTACGGAAGTTCAAGAGCTGCCAATATTCAATTAAGCGCTTATGATTCTGGTGAAAAGTTTCTGGCGCAGCACATTGGTTCTGAAAGTGCTGTAACAGTTTCGTCTGGAATGCTGGCAGGAAAATTAGTTGTTGATTTAATGAAAAGTAAATCCGATATTTTTTTCCATTTAAATAATACACACAATGCGATTACAATAAATAAAAGTCTTCCTGTGTTTGAAAATGGAAAACTTAATAATCGATTATTAGATTCTAAAACCGAAAAAATAACCATTCTTACTGATGGTGTTCCTTCATTCGAAACACAACCTGCAGCTCTTTCCTTTTTAAATAAAATCCCTAATCATAAAGAAATTACTTTGATTGTAGATGAATCGCATTCGTTCGGAATTATCGGCAAAAAAGGTTCGGGAATTTATTCTTCTATTGATTTTCCGATAAAAAGAAAAATCATGGTTTCTTCACTTGGAAAAGCCTTTGGTTTAACAGGCGGTGTTATTGCCGGCGATCATGATTTTATTTCGCAGATTAAAGAAACGGAAACTTTTACAAGCGCTGCCGGAATGAATCCTGCTTTTGTACAGACGCTCTCTGATGCCGACGAAATTTACAAAACTCAACATCAAAAACTTTTAGACAACTTAAATTATATTGATTCGATTTTAGTTAAAAATGACACTATTCTATTTGATAAAAGTTATCCTTTAATTTATTTATTATCAAAGCAATTAGTTGAAAAATTAAAAGAAAAGAATATTGTTATTGCGAGTTTTAAGTACAGCAAAGAGGCAGAACCACTCAATCGAATTGTTGTAACAGCGAATCATTTAAAAACAGATTTAGAAAAATTGGCTGGTGTTTTAAATGATTATAATCCTAAGAAATAAGCGCGAATTTTATTTAATCCAGCTTCACCAAGTCGTTTTACTAAATTTAAAGGCTCAACTGAATAAAAATTCGTGAATTCGTGTCGAAAAAATTACCTTTGTAGAATATAATACACATTTCAGGAATTTGAAACCTGAAATAATAAAACTTGAAACAAAAGACAAATGACAAATAACGATATACTTAAAAAACTTCGCGTGGCTTTGATGCTCCGTGACGATCAAATAGTTGAAATTCTGGAATTGGTAGATTTTAGAATTTCAAAATCAGAGCTGGGTGCTTTTTTTAGAGCCGAAGACCATCCGAATTATATGGAATGCGGCGATCAGGTTTTACGCAATTTCTTAAACGGATTAGTAATTCATTTAAGAGGAACGAAAGAAAACCCTAAAAATCCAACAGATGTTTTAGCCAAACATAAAGCAGAAATTCCGAAGAAAGAGACTTCTAAAGAAAGACCTGAATTTAAAGCAAGCGCTAAAGATGCTGAAAAATCAAGAGGTGATAAAGCACCGTCTAAAACTGGTCCTGCAGCTAAAAAACCTTTTAAGAAAAAACCTGCTGCACCAAAAATTCAGGTAGTAGAAAAGGTAGTTTACAAAAACGGTAAGAATAAGAAATAATTTTTAACCGCAAAAAGCGCTAAATTTTTTAGCCACGAATTCACGAATTTTTATTCTCAAAGATTATAAAAATAATTTGTGAATTCGTGGCTTTTTTAAACCAATAGCTTTGCAGACTTTGGGTTTAAAAATCTCAAAAAAAAATCCCTCCGAATATCGAAGGGATTTTCTATATAAATTGATTTCTTATTTAATTAAGAAAGAGCAGCTTTAACTTGGTCAGCAGCTTCTTGGAATTGAACAGCTGATAAGATTGGCATACCAGAATTATCGATTAATTCTTTTGCAATTTCAGCATTTGTTCCTTGCAAACGAACAATGATTGGCACATTGATAGCGTCACCCATGTTTTTGTAAGCATCAACAACACCTTGAGCAACACGGTCACAACGAACGATTCCTCCAAAGATGTTAATTAAGATAGCTTTTACGTTTGGATCTTTCAAGATAATTCTGAAAGCAGTTTCAACACGTTTAGCATCAGCAGTTCCACCAACGTCAAGGAAGTTAGCAGGCTCGAAACCAGCGTATTTAATTAAGTCCATAGTTGCCATTGCAAGACCAGCTCCGTTTACCATACATCCTACAGTACCGTCAAGGTCAACATAGTTCAATCCTACTTCTTTAGCTTCAACTTCGATTGGATTCTCCTCACGGATATCTCTCATTTCAGCATATTTTGGTTGTCTGTATAAAGCATTATCATCGATATTTACTTTAGCATCAACAGCCATAATTTTATTATCAGATGTTTTAAGAACTGGATTGATTTCGAACATCGAAGCATCAGAACCAATGTAAGCATTGTATAATGCGTCGATGAATTTCACCATTTCTTTAAAAGCATTTCCAGAAAGGCCTAAATTAAAAGCAATTCTTCTTGCTTGAAAACCTTGTAAACCTACAGAAGGATCAACTTCTTCAGTAAAGATTAAGTGTGGAGTGTGCTCAGCAACTTCTTCGATATCCATTCCACCTTCAGTAGAATACATAATCATATTGCGTCCTGTAGCTCTATTTAATAAAACAGAAACATAGAATTCAGAAGTTTCACTTTCACCAGGATAGTAAACATCTTCAGCAACTAAAACTTTGTTTACTTTTTTACCCTCAGCAGAAGTTTGAGGAGTAATCAACTGCATTCCGATAATTTGTCCTGCAATTTCTTCAACTTGTTGTAGATTTTTAGCCAATTTAACACCGCCGCCTTTTCCACGTCCACCTGCGTGAATTTGTGCTTTAATTACATGCCATCCTGTACCAGTTTCGGCAGTTAATTGTTTTGCAGCAGCTACAGCTTCAACTGCATTGTTAGCTACAATTCCGCGCTGAATGCGTACTCCGTAACTTGCTAAAATTTCTTTTCCTTGATATTCGTGTATGTTCATAATATAGAATTTGTCTGATTCTGAATTTATTTCAAAATAAAAGTGCGACAAAAGTAGCAAAATTCAACTTAATAGGAAAATCTTTTTCAATTAAATAATATCACCTCCTTGTTCTTAGCGGCTGCTTATTTTTCAACGCAAACAAATCGTTACCGAAACAATTTGTTAATGTTAACACAAATCCTCTAAAACGTTTGATATTTAACAAATAATTCATAGGTTTTATTGGCGTTACGACGATTTTTCTTAATATATTTTATTCCCAATTATGATTTTGATAATTCGCAATGGTTTCTTCGATAATATTATCATTTAAGAACCCTTTTTCTAATATTACTATAAAAATGAAAGTGAATAGATAATTTCACTACATTATGTTTAACGAAATCTTTATTTTTGTAAAAAAAATATCAAGAATGAGAGTTAAAGAACAAGGGCTTTATCTGCCTGAATTTGAACACGACAATTGTGGTGCAGGATTTATTTGTAATTTGAATGGTATTAAATCTAACGACATCATTCACAAAGCATTGGACATTTTAATAAAGTTAGAACACCGTGGTGCCGTTAGTTCTGATGGAAGAACTGGCGACGGAGCCGGAATTTTATTTGATATCCCACATGCATTCTTTAAGAAAGTATGTGACTTTGAAATCCCTGAAACGCGTGAATATGCAGTAGGAATGGTTTTTTTACCAAAAAGCAAAAACCAGGTTTCTTTTTGCATGAATGCTTTCGAATCAACAATTAAAGATCAGAATTTAAAGATCTTAGGTTGGAGAGACGTACCTGTTGACGTTGAAAATTTAGGACAAATTGCCGCAGAAAAAGAACCAACAGTTAAACAAGTTTTCGTTTCTAAAAACGGTCAAGAATTAACTGAACAAGAATTTAATGCAAAACTTTTTGCAGCTAGAAAAATTGCAGAACACGCTATAAGAGGATCTAAAACCTCAGAAAGCCACATGTTTTATTTTACTAGTTTATCGACCACTACTATAATATATAAAGGTCTATTGATGCCGGAAGACATCAGCCGTTATTATATAGATTTAAAAGATCCGGACCTGGTTACGCGTCTTGCGCTTGTACACCAGCGTTTCTCTACCAATACATTCCCATCTTGGGACTTAGCTCAGCCGTTTAGATACATGTGTCATAATGGTGAGATCAACACACTTCGCGGAAACGTAAGCCGTATGCGTGCTCGTGAAGAGCTTATGCAGAGCAAAGTTTTTGGCGATGATATCAAAAAATTATTCCCAATTATCTTAGAAGGAAAATCAGATTCTGCTTCTATGGATATGGTGGTAGAACTTTTATTAATGACAGGCCGTTCTCTTCCTGAGGCAATGATGATGGTTGTTCCTGAAGCTTGGGAAAAACACCAGACCATGTCTGCAGAAAAGAGAGCATTTTACGAGTTTAACGCTTGTATTATGGAGCCTTGGGATGGACCTGCTTCAATTCCGTTTACAGATGGAAACGTAATTGGTGCTTTACTAGACAGAAACGGACTGCGTCCTTCTCGTTATACATTAACAAAAAGCGGCTTCGTAATTATGTCATCTGAAATTGGTGTATTAGACATTGATCCAGAAGACGTAATTCAGCACGGACGTTTAGAGCCAGGAAAAATGTTCTTGGTTGATATGAACGAAGGCCGTATCATCGAAGACGAGGAAGTTAAAAAAGCGATAGTTACAAAACGTCCTTACCAAAAATGGATTGACGAAAACTTATTGCCTTTATCGAAAATTCCGTATACCAACAATCCAACTCCTGTTGAGAAATTAGATTTTGTAACAAGACAAAAGTTATTTGGTTATACAATTGAAGATTTAAAAACAATCATCAACCCAATGGGAGGTCAAGGAGCTGAAGCCATCAGTTCTATGGGTAACGATACGCCTTTGGCAGTATTGTCAGACCAGCCTCAATTGTTGTACAACTACTTCAAACAATTATTTGCTCAGGTTACCAACCCGCCTTTGGATGGTATTCGTGAAGAAATCATTACGGACATCAGTTTAGCAATTGGCGGCGATTTCAATATTTTCGAAATTGAATCGAAACAATGTAAAAAACTAAAAATCCAAAATCCGGTTATTTCTAATGAGGATTTGGATAAAATTAGAAATATCGATCACGCAGATTTCAAATCGGCTACTATTTCTACTTTATACAAAATAGAAAAAGGAGTTAACGGTTTAGAGCGTGCACTTGAAAAATGTGTTCAGGCAACTTACAAAGCGGTTTCTGAAGGATGTAATATTATCATTCTTTCAGACAGAGGCGTAAGCGAAGAATTAGCTCCAATCCCGATGTTATTGGCTTGCTCATATATTCACCACTCTTTGAATATTTTACAAGTTCGTTCTAAATTCGGAATCATTATCGAATCTGCAGAACCTCGTGAACCGCATCATTTTGCTTTATTGTTCGGATACGGCGCAAGTGCGATCAACCCTTACATGGTAAACGAAATCATCTACGATCAGGTTGAGCAAGGTTTTATTACCGGAGTAAAAGCAGATTACGCTGTTGTAAACTACAACAAAGCGATTGCAAAAGGAATCGTAAAAATCATGAACAAAATTGGTATCTCGACGTTACATTCGTACAGAGCTGCTCAGATTTTCGAGATTTTAGGTTTAAACAAAACATTTACATCTAAATACTTCCCGTACACACCTTCAAGAATCGAAGGAATTGGTTTGATGGAAGTAGAAAAAGAAGTAAAAAAACGTTTCCAAAAAGCATTTCCAAATTCAAAAATTGCAAACTTGCTTTCTCTTGAAATTGGAGGTATTTACAGATGGAGACGCGGTGGCGAAAAACACATGTTTAACCCAACCACTATTTCTAAATTGCAACAAGCGGTTCGTTTAAACAGCCCTGAAAGCTATAAAGAATACTCTAATGCCGTTAACGAGCAAAGCTCAAACTTAATGACGATTAGAGGTTTATTTGAGTTCAACAATTTAGATCCAATTTCTATTGATGAAGTAGAACCTTGGACAGAAATCGTTAAGAAATTCAAAACTGGTGCAATGTCTTACGGATCTATTTCGAGAGAAGCACATGAGAATTTAGCGATTGCAATGAACAGAATTGGCGGAAAAAGTAACTCTGGAGAAGGTGGAGAAGATCCAAAACGTTTCCAGAAAGAAATTAACGGAGATTCTAGAAACAGTGCCATCAAACAAGTTGCTTCGGGACGTTTTGGCGTATCGATCAACTATTTGACAAACGCTAAAGAAATCCAGATCAAAATGGCTCAGGGAGCAAAACCTGGTGAAGGTGGTCAGCTTCCTGGAGAAAAAGTGGTGCCTTGGATTGCCGAAACCAGAAACTCTACACCTTATGTAGGTTTGATTTCGCCTCCGCCTCACCACGATATTTACTCTATCGAGGATTTATCTCAGTTGATTTATGATTTGAAAAATGCAAACCGTGAAGCTCGTGTAAACGTAAAATTAGTTTCTGAAGTTGGAGTTGGAACCATCGCTGCCGGTGTTGCCAAAGCAAAAGCTGACGTTATCTTAATTTCTGGTTACGACGGAGGAACGGGTGCTGCACCACTTACATCATTACAACACACAGGTATTCCGTGGGAACTTGGTTTAGCTGAGGCTCAGCAGACTTTGATCTTAAATGATTTAAGAAGCCGTGTGGTTTTAGAATGTGACGGACAGTTAAAAACAGGTCGTGACGTAGCGATCGCTGCATTATTAGGAGCTGAAGAATTTGGTTTTGCAACTGCACCGCTTGTAGCTTCTGGCTGTATCATGATGAGAGCTTGCCACTTAAATACTTGTCCGGTTGGTATTGCAACTCAGGATCCTGAATTGAGAAAGAATTTCAAAGGAACTCCAGAGCACGTAATCAACTTCATGTATTTTATTGCTGAAGAGCTGCGAGAAATCATGGCGCAATTAGGTTTCAGAACATTAAAAGAAATGGTAGGTCAATCACAAAAATTAAATGTGAACAAAGCGATCAAACATTATAAAGCAAATGGTTTAGACTTGTCTTCTATTCTATACAAACCAGAAAAAGCGAAACATGTTCCAAATCACAATACAACACAACAAGACCACGAACTTGAAAATGTATTGGATTTTGACATCATTAAAGAAGCGATTCCGTCTATTTATAGAAAAGAAAAAACAAGAGTTACCTTTAAAATTAAAAATACAGACCGTTCTGTAGGTGCGATTTTGAGTAATGAAATCTCAAAAATATACGGCGCACAAGGTTTACCTGATGACACTATTTTAGTTGATTTTGAAGGTTCTGCCGGACAAAGTTTTGGTGCTTTTGCAACAAACGGATTGTCGTTTAAAATTCACGGAAACTGTAATGATTATTTAGGAAAAGGTCTTTCTGGAGGAAAATTGATTATCAAAGTACCTCCTACTGCAACTTTCAAACCTGAAGAAAACATCATTATCGGAAACGTTGCCCTTTACGGAGCTATTACGGGAGAGGCGTATATTAATGGAATGGCCGGTGAGCGTTTTTGTGTACGAAATTCTGGAGCAACTGCGGTTGTAGAAGGAATTGGTGATCACGGATGCGAGTACATGACCGGTGGTACAGTGGTTGTTTTAGGAAAAACAGGAAGAAACTTCGCAGCTGGTATGAGCGGTGGTGTGGCTTATGTTTACGATCCAAACAAGAAATTTGATTCGACTTTATGTAACATGGAAATGGTTGCCTTTGACCCAATAGAAGAAGAAGACGTTATCAAACTAAGACGACTAATCAAAAATCATTCACTGTACACCAGCAGTCCATTAGCAAAAAGAATTTTAGCAGACTGGGAAAATCAACAACAGCACTTCGTAAAAGTAATGCCGACTGATTACAAAAAAGCATTACAAAGAATTGCAGAAGAGAAAAAAATAGAAGAATTAATAGCTGGATAAATGATTTTAGAGTTCAGATTTTAGATTTTAGATTTATTTACGATGTCTTCCTGAGCGGAGTCGAAGGATTGGAATTTGGAATTTAAAAATTGAGATTTAATCATTTAGATTTAATTAAAAATGTCATGGGTAAAATAGGCGGATTTAAAGAATATAGCAGAGCCGACGAAAGTAACTTAGCAGTAGCAGAACGTGTTTCTAACTACAACGAATTTACTATTCCGTTAGCAAAAGATAAAATAAAAGAACAAGGTTCAAGATGTATGGATTGTGGTATTCCTTTTTGCCACAGCAGTTGTCCGTTAGGGAATTTAATTCCGGACTTCAACGATATGGTACATCAGGAAGAATGGCAGAGTGCATTGCAGATTTTACAGTCTACCAATAACTTTCCAGAATTTACAGGACGTTTATGCCCTGCTCCATGTGAGAAATCATGTGTATTAGGAATCATAAAAGATCCTGTAGCGATCGAAAACATCGAGAAAAACATTGTCGAAAGAGGTTTTGCAGAAGGCTGGATCAAACCGCAAATACCTGCAACAAGAACAGGTAAAACAGTTGCCGTTATTGGTTCTGGACCTGCAGGACTTGCAGCAGCACAGCAATTAAACAGAGCGGGTCACACGGTTACTGTTTTTGAAAGAGACAATGCTATTGGAGGTTTATTACGTTACGGAATTCCGAATTTCAAATTAGAAAAAGGAATTATCGACAGACGTGTAGCAATCCTTGAAGCAGAAGGAATCACTTTTAAAGTAAATGTAAACGTTGGTGTAAACTTTAGCGTAAGCGAATTAAACGCTTTCGATTCTATCGTTTTATGCGGTGGTGCAACAGAAAGAAGAGGTTTGCCAACTACTAAAGGTTCTGACAGTAAAGGCGTTGTTCAGGCAATGGATTTCTTGACACAGCAGACAAAAGTGGTTTTCGGAGAATCTATTCCAGATCAGGTAAAAGCAACTGGCAAAAACGTAATCGTAATTGGCGGCGGGGATACAGGTTCTGACTGTATCGGAACTTCTAACAGACACGGTGCAAAATCGGTTACTAACTTTGAGATTTTACCAAAACCTCCAGTTGGAAGAAGCGAGTCAACTCCTTGGCCTTTCTGGCCGCTGCAATTAAAAACATCTTCTTCTCACGAAGAAGGCTGCGACAGAAACTGGTTAATCAATACAAAAGAATTCATAGCAAACGATAAAGGCGAATTAACCGGATTAAAAACCGTTGAAGTGCAATGGAAAATGACACCGGGACAAAGACCTGAATTAATCGAAAAAGAAGGTTCTGAGAAAATCTGGCCTTGCGAATTGGCTTTGTTAGCGCTTGGATTTACAGGTCCTGAAAAAACGTTAAGCGAGCAATTAGGAATCGAAACCGATATGAGAAGCAATTACAAAGCTCATAACTATCAAACAAACGTTCCTCATATCTTCACAGCTGGAGATATGCGCCGTGGACAATCATTAATCGTGTGGGCTATTTCAGAAGGTCGCGAAGCTGCAAGAGAAGTAGATTTATTCCTTATGGGATCTACCAACCTGCCTACTAAAGGAAAAGGAGATTTACCAAGTCTATAATTTTTTAAGGTACTGAGAGGCTATCCCGAGGCTTCGGGAGGTTTTCTCTCCTAAAATGAAAATTACAAACCTTTATTCCGATAACAACATAACTACTAACAAACCCTTGAATTGATTTTCAGGGGTTTTGTTTTTTATTTTTTCGCCACTAATTCATGAATTTTCTATATTTTCTATACATTTTGCAAAAAATATAAAATTAAATTTGTGCAATTGCGGTAAAAAAATTTCCCTATTTTCAAGCATCACAATTGGCATTTTTATAAACACAGTTCCCGCTTTCGGCTATATCTCTCCTCCCGATAGTCATCGGGATTCGAGGATACCGCCTCAAACGTAGTTCACTGAATACAAATTAAAATATATTTTTAGTGAAGTAATCGGGGCTAAATACAAACATTTGGCTTCTTTTAAAAATTGGGATAAAAATCCATTTAATCGGTATAATATGTAGCAAAAAAACAATTGCAACAGAATTTAAGAATTAACTAAATTCGTGAATTCGTGGCAAAAAAACTTAGTATCTTAGTGCCGAAGCCTCGGGATAGAACCTTAGCATCTTAAAAGGAGTTACAAAATCTCAAAAACAGCGACTTTTTGTTTAAAATAAAACAATTTGTTATAATTTGTTATTTTTCTACAATTTATTTGCTGATACACAAAAGAGTAATAACTTTGCTCAAAATAGTTTATAAAAATGCAAGCAAAAGATTTACTGCAGTTAGCAGACCAATTTGGAAGTCCATTGTATGTTTACGATGCCGAAAAAATCCAATCTCAGTACAATAGATTAACTAAAGCTTTCTCTAAAGTAGAAAACTTAAGAGTTAATTACGCCATGAAGGCATTGTCTAACGTTGCGATTCTTCAGTTATTAAAGAACATGGGGTCTGGCTTAGACACTGTATCAATTCAGGAAGTTCAGTTAGGACTTCATGCTGGCTATGATCCTGACAAAATTTTCTTTACACCAAACGGCGTTTCTCTAGAAGAAATCGAAGAAGTTGCCGCAATGGGTGTACAAATCAATATCGACAACTTATCTATTCTGGAGCAATTCGGAACAAAACATCCACATATTCCAGTTTGTATTCGTATCAATCCGCACGTAATGGCGGGCGGAAATGCTAATATTTCTGTAGGACATATCGATAGTAAATTCGGAATTTCTGTACACCAGATTCCGCATATCTTACGAATTGTTGAGAATACAAAAATGAGTATTGTTGGAATTCACATGCACACAGGATCTGATATTTTAGATATCGAAGTATTCTTGTATGCTGCTGAAATTTTGTTTGATACTGCAAAACACTTCAAAGATTTACAATTCTTAGATTTTGGAAGCGGATTCAAAGTTCCTTACAAAAAAGACGATATCGAAACCGATATTGAAGAATTAGGTAAAAAATTATCTAAAAGATTCAATGCTTTCTGTGCAGAATACGGTAGAGATTTAACCTTAATTTTCGAACCAGGAAAATTCTTGGTGAGTGAAGCAGGTCATTTCTTAGTAAAAGTAAACGTAGTAAAACAAACAACCTCAACAGTTTTCGCTGGAGTTGATAGTGGTTTCAACCACTTAATTCGTCCAATGTTGTACGGATCTTCACACCATATTGAAAACATCTCTAACCCAAAAGGAAAAGAGCGTTTTTACTCAGTTGTAGGATACATTTGCGAAACGGATACTTTTGCAAACAACCGTAGAATTCAAGAAATTACTGAAGGAGATATTTTATCTTTCAGAAATGCAGGAGCATACTGTTTCTCAATGTCTTCGAACTACAATTCAAGATACAAACCAGCCGAAGTTCTTTGGATGAACGGACAAGGAATCTTGATTCGCCAAGCCGAAACTTTTGAAGATTTACTTAAAAATCAAATTCCGTTACCGCAAGAAGTTGCCGCTACGGTTTAACAATAGAAAAAAAGAGAATATCATGCGAAGTCCCGTTTCTTAATTGAGGCGGGATTTTTTTATTTTTTGTTTCACGCAGATTTTGCAGATTGAATACATTTTATTTTGAGATATTGCCAGGTTGAGCGATCCCGATCCCGAAGGCTCGGGACGGGAGAAGCCACTTAAAGCAAGTCGCCAACATAGAACGCAGATAACCCAGATTCGCTTCGCGAAAACACGGACTGAAACGGATTTTTCTCATGATCTTGAATCTACTTGATTTAATACTACGCTATTACGGTGTGTGTGTGTGTTGCGGTGAAAGCTCCAGAGGAGCTGAATATTTATAGCACTATTTATTTCCATGTACAAAAAGCTCCTGCGGAGCGACATCATTCTTTAAAAATATACCGCTCCTCTGGAGCTTGAAATCTACGCTGTACATAATTGCTATAAATATTTATGCTCCGCTGGAGCTTTTTACTAAATAAAGATGAACATACTTTGTGATTAAAAAAACTTTCTCAAAGTTTGAAACTTTGAGAAAATTATACGCAATTTTGTTTAAAGCCGGCTCGAGCTTTTGTAACTGCGAGATCCGAAAGGTTTTAAAAACCTGTCGGGTTTACGCTCTCATAAGTGCAAAGTTCAAAACATCGTCCAATTTGTCATTTCGACGAAGGAGAAATCTTCGCAAGTAACTCCACAAAACAAATTGCCAACATAGAACGCAGATGACCCAAATTCGCTTCGCGAAAACACTGATTAAAACGGATTTTTCTCATGATCTTGAATCTACTTGATTTAATACTACGCTATTACGGTGTGTGTGTGTTGCGGTGAAAGCTCCAGAGGAGCTGAATATTTATAGTACTATTTATTTCCATGTACAAAAAGCTCCAGCGGAGCGACATCATTCTTTAAAAATATACCGCTCCTCTGGAGCTTGAAATCTACGATGTACGTAATTGCTATAAATATTTATGCTACGCTGGAGCTTTTTTACTAAATAAAGATGAACATACTTTGTGATTAAAAAACTTTCTCAAAGTTTGAAACTTTGAGAAAATTATGCGCAATTTTGTTTAAGGCCGGCTCCAGCTTTTGTAACTGCGAGATCCGAAAGGTTTTAAAAACCTGTCGGGTTTATGCTCTCATAAGTGCAAAGTTCAAAACATCGTCCAATTTGTCATTTCGACGAAGGAGAAATCTTCGTAAGTAACTCCACAAAGTTTAGAAAACATACCAATAAAAGAAAGAAAAATCCTAAATTAATTTTATCTTTAGCATCAAAAAAAATGCTGCATCAAGAAGGCTATCATACTTACTACATATACATACTAACCAATAAATACAAAACCGTTTTCTACACAGGAGTTACAAATAATTTAAGAATTCGTTTAGGGCAACATACAGAAAACAGCACCAGAGGCAATAAAACATTTGCATCAAAGTATAATATTATATACTTGATATATTATGAAAAATTTACATGGATACAAGAAGCAATTGCTAGAGAAAAAGAAATAAAAGACTGGCGCAGAGAAAAGAAAATCGAATTGATAAAAACTATTAATCCAGATTTGGATTTTTTGAATTATTTATTTGAATAATCTATACTAAAATTTCCTCTCTTTGTAGAGTTACTTGCGAAGATTTCTCCTTCGTCGAAATGACAAGATTGGGCATAATTGCGATTTGAAATTGAAACTTAGAATAATAAGCTATCTCATAAAAATCATATATTTACTCTTTAAAAAAAAATCAAAAAAAATTAAATACCTTTGAAATATGAGCACAGCAACAAAACCAAAACATATCGGCAGAAATATCAGCCGAATCAGAGAGCTTAAAGGTATGAAGCAGGATGCTTTGGCGTACGAAATTGGCTTAAGCCAACAGACTATTTCAAGCATTGAAGGAAGCGAAACTGTTGAAAAAGACAAACTTGAAAAAATAGCAAACGCACTCGGTGTTACTGTAGAAGCAATTGAAAGTTTTTCGGAAGAAAATGTATTTAATTATTTCAATAACTTTTATGATAACAGTACTGCTGGAAATGGAATTTTTAATAATCCAAACAATTGCACATTCAATCCGCTTGATAAAGTTGTAGAACTTTATGAACGTCTGGTTCAGGCTGAAAAAGACAAAGTTGAGTATTTAGAAAAATTATTAAAAGATAAATAATTTTCTAAAATATAAATTTTAAAAAGCACAAGTAACACTTTACTCTGTGCTTTTTTTATAAACAAAAAAACATGAATCCAATTCTACATTTAATAACCGAAACATTCAATAAAAAAGAAACTGACAATTTAAATAACAATGAACTTCAAACAAATCGATATTCGTAAAGTAGATTCTACAGGAAATTTCAAATTAAATCACGATTACGTTCTTTCTTATGACCATTTTGATGGCTGGTCTGAAAGATTATTGGGAGTAGGAATCTATATTGATCTAATTTTCGAATGCAAAGTTGATATTGATTTTCGCACATGGAATCGCGATAGCACCAGATATGAAAAGCAATTTGGATGCGAAGTACCTTTAGAGATTAAAAATATAATTTCTGAATTAATGAATCTTGATCCTTTAACATTAAAATATTATTACGCAGATATGAGTATGGATGATATGAGCACTCAGCATTTTGTTATTAATCATGGCGGTGTATCTCATAATGTTGGAATCGGAATTTTACTTAAAAAACCGCAGCCAGAAAATCCATCCGAAAAGCTATTTTTCGATTTAATTGAACTTTTTAAAAAATGGCGTGAAGAAATTTATCAAGAATGTCTAAAGGAAATTAAATAGCTTGACACAGATTTTTCTCTACACAACAAACTCAATAAACTCAAATAAAAAATATTATTTTAGCCTTACCAAATCAAACCCCAAAATCAATGAAAATTACAATTACCCTATCAACTCTACTCCTACTATTTACAACAAATTCTTTCAGTCAAACCCTTGCTGATTTAAAACTAAAACCAAAAGAAATTCCGAAAGGCGGTTATATGGTAAGCGACGGAAATATCTGCATTACGCCGCAAGCCTGCAATTTTTATACTGATATTGAAACTTACAGTAATATTGTCGGAACTGTAAAAAGCAAAGCCATTCAGAGTTTTAAAAGTAAAGCAGATCGTGGTTCTATTATCTATTTTGAATTTGATCATGTCTTTAAAGGTGATAGATTCCTGCAAGGCTTATTGTGGGGAAAAGCGGGCGAACCAACTGATGAACATCCGGAAGAATATGTTGTAAAAGGAAAATTCTTGATTATCTGGAGTTTTAAATCAGACAGTCCTATTAGAGAAAAATCGGAGGCTAAAATAGAAGCTCTTTTGCCGTAGTATGCAAAAGCTTTTTGATGAAAACCAACCTAAAATCAAACTAAAACAAGCCTTTAATAAATGAAGCACATCATTCTAAAATTAGTACTGATAATTTTTACCTGCAATTTAGTAAATGCACAAAAGTTAAAAAAGACAGAGACTATTACAAAAAGTACTAATCCATTAGAAATCAACACTTCTATAGATTTTGAAATAAATGCCAGTTTAGACAGTACAACGGTTTCAAAAGAAACTTTCGCAATTCTAAAAGAGGTACAACCGTTACTTGATAAAGAAGAAAACGAAAAAGCGTATCAATTATTAAGTTATATTGACGAAAAAGACCTCGAAAAAAATGAAATACTGATTTTGAAAGGTATTGTGGCATTAAGACTAAATGATTTAGCTACTTCTTCGAGTTTCTTTTCAAGATATCTGCCGTCTGCTCCCAATGATTCTTTAAAAAGTTCTATTTATTATATGCTGGGGGTAATTGATCTGCAGCGTAATTTTAAAATCAGCGCCAATCTTAATTTTGAAAAATCATATGAATTGGATCAAAAAAATATTTCAACTCTCCTCATTTTAGGAAATAACAGCTTTGAAAAAAACGACTTCGAAAAAGCTATATTTTATTATGAAAAGCTGGTAGAAGTTAACCCTAATAAAAATAATGTATGGAATAATTTAGGCTTTCTTTATCAACAGCTTGGACAGCATGAAAAAGCAAAAAAAGTCTTTAGTAAAATTATAAAAGAGGAACCAGATGCGCCTCTTCCGTACAATAATCGGAGTTATTGTAATCTGCAGTTAGGACTTATCAAACAAGCGCTTGAAGATGTCAACAAATCAATTAAACTTTTTCCCGAAAATTCGTATGCGTTTAGAAATAGGGCTTTGGTTTACATCAAAATGAAAGATTTTAAAAAAGCCTGTGCCGATATTGAAACCGCTTTTAAATTGGGTTACACCGAAAAATACGGTTTCGATTTAGATGCTGTTCAGTCTGAAAATTGTAAAAAATAATGCCATTCGCCGCGCGTAGAAAATCGTCAAAGCAGAATAATTTAATCCAAGCTTCATTTATAATTCGTAATTTCGAAATCAAAAAACTTAAAAGAAAATGAAACCACAAATACGAATCCTGATTTATTCTATTCTATTCTTTTTATATCTAACTACAACACACTATTTTCTTTCGCTGGGCGAAATCTTAAAAACAGATCCTTATAGAACTATGGGCTGTGGTTTTGCGGTTTTAAATCTTATTTATGCCTTTTTTGGATTAAAATGGAAACCGTTGTTAAATGTAATCTGCTCCATCGGCATTGCTGCTTTGGCTTTGTTTCTGGCCTTGCAATTTGCCAATTTACATTTGCTTGTAAACTATGACCCGTATCTGGTTAAAACAGCCTTATTTGCCAATGCACTTTTCTCAATTATTTTTTGGGAAATCGTGTATCAGATCAAAATAAGGAATACCAAAATTTAAACTCGAACCTACCCCAAAAAACAATGATAAAAATCGTTACTTCTCTTTTACTATTATTCTCTTTTCCCCTTTTTTCTCAGACAGACCCTAACGGAAATCCTATTTTTAATTCGGTTACAACTGGAACAGAACAAATTGATGATTTTGAATTGATTTCCAATTATTATACTTTAAAAAATAATATTGAAAACAAACAATCTTCTGTTTTTGTTGCAGAAAAACCAACCTTGAAGGAAGTTGAAAATGCCGCGCTGGGTTTACCATCAGAGTTTTTTGTGATTACTAAAAATCAAAAGGCGATCGCTATGATTATGATGATTAACCAGCCTAGAAAATATTTTGTAATAAATCCAGAAACAGGAGAAAGTAAGGAATTTAAAAGTTCTGCAAATGGAGATATTTCTGAAAACAGAGCCAAAGAATTGATTGAAAACAATTATGATCCTGCTTCTAAAATAGAAAAAAACACGCTTTACTTTAACAACAAAAAACTAAAAATAACTAGTGATAAGGACATTAAAGAAGACGTAGTTAGTTTAATTAAAAAACAAAAACTGAATACCGATAATGGTTCTTCTATGAAAATACTTTCTAAAGAAGATTTAAAAAATTATATTGTAACAGAAACTAAGCCAGGCGGTAAACTTGATTTTTTTACCGAAATCAAAGGTCATGAATATGACGGTATACAGATAAAACCTGGAGTATTTAGTACAAAACTTGGAATTGCACTTTACAAATGGGGACGCGCCAATTTTGACCTTGGCACCAATACTGTTGAAGATGCTTTAGATTTTTGGACCGCAATAAAAGAAAGAGAAGCCAATGTTCGAGAAAAAGAATATATCAAACTGGGATTTAATAAAGAATTAGAAAAATAAGATTTCAATTGACTTCAGCTTTAGCTGGAGGTTAGCAAAAAGTTTCAAAAAGGCTTTAGCTAAATAAATTTGGTTAAAGCCTTTTTTATTTTTAATTACAACTCCTTGTACCCAAAAAAATGGTTCAGGCTGGTAAAACCCAACATTCTAAAAACCAATAACTATGAAAAAACTTTTACTTGTTATTCCTTTTTTGTTTTTAGTTCAACTTTCCTATGCTGATGTTGCACCACGAAACACACATAGAGTTCCTGTTTGTGCCAAAATAACCAATACCAACGATTTTTATGATTTTGCTATTTTGTCCTGTTACAAACATTGGTCAGAAAAAAAGTACAGCTGTATAATAGTAAATCCTGATGAATGTGTAAATGATGGTGCTATAGTGGCTGTAAGAGGAGACTATCTGGAATCAAGGGATTCTATAGATTGGCTTAATGATAAAAATATACGTCGAGCACACATTTGGCTGGGCACTTACAGACACGTTAACGATAATCTTAAAATCTCTTCTATAGACGAGTTTTATAAAATTTTAGAAATTAATGACAAAGATGTTGTACTTTATAAATACAAAGAACTGATCAGATATAGTGACGGAACTCCTTCAAAGCTAAAGAAATATCCGCATGCTCTAGTAAAACAATATTTTAATTACAACGAAGGAATTTATCCGTATGCTGAAGTAATAAATTTTCTAGAAGCGCTTTTACTTACAATTGGTATTGAAACTCTTATTCTATTTCTATTTTTCAAAACAATCTATCGAAATTTAAAAATCAGAAATATTCTTTTGTTGCTAACAGGAATTACGACATCACTAGCCACGCTGCCCTACGTATGGTTTGTTTTCCCCGTTTTTATTCACCACCGAATTCCATATCTCATTGTAAGCGAAAGTTTTGCTGTTATTATAGAATCTTTTCTTATTTATAAATTATTAAAAATAGAATTTAAAAAAGCTTTTTTAGTTTCTTTAATCTGCAATGTTATTTCTTTTTCAATTGGATTGCTGATCAATTATGTAACGGATTCAGAATACATATTTTCTCATGCAATTCTAACTTTATTTAAATAAAAACAATTTTAAAATTTACATCTAAAAAAGATAAAAAGAATACAACTAAATGAGCCGAATAGAAACCCAAATGAACAGTAATGATCTTGAAATCATAAAAAAGAAAGTTAATGAAAATGATTTGGTTGCTATTGAATATTCAAAACAGGCCTTCTGGATACTTAAAATTGAACATAATGGATTGAGTATTGAAAACAAAAGTATGACTGCATAAAGTGTAGGTATTTTTTTATATTAGCATTCTGAAATTTTCTATGCCTAATAATTAAATATGAAAATTAAAACTTTAGTCCTGTTATCTGTACTCGCTGTTTCTTGCCAAAAAGAAACAAAAACCGAAATCAAAAAAACTCAAATTGTAAAAGATAGTATTCCAATTTCTTTAAAACATACTGAAATAAAGGAAGAAGACACTATTGTAATTTCTAAAAAACACAAAACAAATAAGATTCTCTGCGACCTTGACGGCGATGGACTTGACGAAACCGTCGAAATTGTTCGAGGCTTGAAAAGTAATAAAAGCGGTCTGAGAATTATTTTCGGCAACAAAAAAAGAATCGATTATCTCGGAATGGGAAAAGATATAGTCAGACAAGGTTTTGATGAAATCGACTGGGCAGGGATATTTGAAAAAGCTCCAAAAAATGAAGTTTACTACAACAATATAAACAAAGAGGGCGAAATTATGGGTGAAGAGGAAGTTAAAGAAGAAGACCTAATAAAACTGCCAAACGACGGCATTTTCATTCACGCAGAGGAGAGTTGCGGCGGTGGCATTATCTACCTTAATAATGGAAAATACGATTGGATTCAACGCGAATAATAAACCTAGCAATAAATAACTTTTAAATTATTTTGAATATGAAAAGTACTGTAGAAATTGCAAATCGTTTTAGAGAAATTATCCTTAACGGAACTTGGGTTGCCAATACCAATTACAAAGACCAGCTCGAAAATCTAGACTGGGAGATTGCTGTAAAACCCATTCAAAACCTAAATACAATTGCCGTTCTGGCGCAGCATATTCACTATTACGTCAAAGGAATTAATCAGGTTTTTAAAGGCGGCACACTGGATATAAAAGACAAATTCAGTTTTGATTTTCCTCCTATTCAATCGCAGGAAGAATGGAATGTTTTTTTAGATAAATTTTGGAAGGATGCTGAGGAATTCGCTTTTCTGATTGAACAAATGCCAAACGATAAACTGGATGAAGGTTTTGTAGATGAAAAATACGGTTCTTACAGACGAAATATCGACGCTATGATTGAACACAGCTATTATCATCTGGGACAGATTGTTTTGCTTAAAAAATTACTAAATCATTAAACTATATATGCCTTTTATGAAAAATATTGCAATCTTATTATTATCTATAATTTTCTGTACAAGCTGTAAAGAAGATAAAAAAATTGAAAATCAACTTTCATCAAAAGCACAACCCACTTTAGAAGAACCATTTGTTTTAAAAGTAGAAAAAATCGATTCGACCCAATTTCCTAAATCAATTAAATACGAAGGTTTTGTAAAAAATGCCGTTCGCTGGAAAGACAAACAAGGTGATAATATTGTGATTACAACTGAAACCGGATTACATTTCAATAAAAAATTTATTCATGAATCTGATAATAGTACAGATGCTGAACTATTTGCATATCATTATATAGTTTCGGGAAATGACGTAAAACAAACCTGGAGAGTTTACGATTATATCTCAGATTGTCCGGTTGATATTGAAGCTTCGTTTGTAAAAAACACATTTAATGTAACCGATTTAAATCATAACGGAGTTGCAGAAATCTGGATAATGTATAAAACAGCCTGCCACGGCGATGTAAGTCCGTTAAACATGAAAATTATTATGTATGAAGGAAAAGTCAAATACGCCATGCGCGGCGAAGACAAAGTACAGATTGGTACTTTAGACAACGGCGAAAAAGAATTTATTGGCGGTGAATTTAAGTTTGATGAAAACTTTAAAAAAGGTCCAAAAGTCTTTAAAGAATTCGCCCAAAAATTATGGAATGATAATTTAATTGAAAATTGGGAGGATTAAATTTTTCGGGCATTTTGAATTCTTTTTGTCATTTTTTATGAAACAATAAAGTTCTTACCTAGCCCCGATAGAGCCGGTATCCTCGCAATGAAATGGAGAGATAAAGGCGAAAGCGGGATGAAAAGTTCTTTTGAAAACAAGATTTTTTGCTCCTTAAAAAAAATAGAAAAAGGCGTAATTGTTGAAAATTAAAAAAGATATGTACTTATAAAACCGTAATAAAATAAAAACATTCATTATAAAATACCACAAAAAAATAATTACAAATGGAGAAATTTAAAGAAGTTAGTTTAGACGATGCTATTCAATTGATAAACGAAAACAATTCAATTTTTAAAGAAGAAATTGTTGATGAATTAAATGCTTTTTACGAAGTAGCAGGAAAAATTGTTTTGTATTCTGGAGAAACTAATTTAGATAACCTAGTAGTAGGAAATGACATTGTTATTGTAAACGGAAATCTAAATATTGCTGACATAATAGAAGATTGTGAGAAGGTAGATTCGTCGCTGCTTATAGTTTTAGGAGATGTAAACTGCAAAAATTTAATTACGTTATCAAGCATGTACATAACAGGCGATTTAAATGCTAGGAATGTAGTTTTAGGAGATTCTCTTTGTGACTATGTTTTAAATGTCGGCGGTAATATTGTAACTAAAACAATATTAGATTATGGACATCATATTGTATCTGAGAAAGAAATTACTGTGACAGATGTTTTTTCATTTAATTCGATTTCAGATAAAAATGGAGGTATCGAACAAAATATGGAAAGAGAGGAACTAGCAGATGAAATTACGGAAATGGATGACGATGAGAAAATTGAAAATCTGAGCAAAACAATTGATTATATAAAAAATGGAGGAGAAATATTTAGGGTATCCTAAATAAATCAAAACAGCTGCTCTAGCCCCGATACAGCCGATATCTTCAAATCCCGATAACAATCGAGAGAAAAGATAAAGTCTAAATCGGGGCTAAAGGTTGTTTTGAAAATGGATGTCTCTGCACCTTAAATAAATTGAAAAAAGGCATAGTTGTTGAAAGTTAAAAAAGATATATTTACACCTTCAAACAGAATGCTATGCAAAAAATTACTTTACTAGTCTCTATACTCTTTCTAGCCGTTTCCTGCGGTGTCAAAACTACCCAGTCTTTACTGAGCGACGGCGATTATGACGGTGCTATAAACCGTGCTGTTGAAGGTCTTAAAACCAAAAAAGATTCTAAAGGAAAACAAGATTATGTTTACCTGCTTGAAGAAGCTTTTGCAAAAGCCAAAGACCGCGATTTAAGAAATCTTGAATTATTAGAAAAAGAAAAGAATCCGGTTAATTACGAGCGTGTTTATAATACTTATATTCAGCTAAATAATCGTCAGGAAAAAATCAGACCGTTGTTACCGCTTCCGTTATTGAAACTGGGTAAAAATGCTTCTTTCCCTTTTGATAATTATACAGATCGTATCATTAGCAGTAAAAACGATTTGTCTAAATATTTATACGATAATGCACAGGTTCTTTTAAAATCGAAAAACAAACTTGATTTTAGAAAAGCTTATGATGATTTGGCTTATTTGGAAAGTATTAATCCAAATTATAAAAATGCTAAAAAAATGATGGATGAAGCCCTGTTTAAAGGAACTGACTTTGTAAACGTATATGCAACAAACGAAACAGAAATGATTATTCCGAAACAATTGCAGAATGATTTACTAGACATCAGCACTTACGGATTAGACGATAAATGGACGGTTTACCACAGCTTGAAACAAAAAAATGTAGTTTATGATTATGGCTTGGTAATCAATTTTAGGGATATTGCTATTTCTCCAGAACAAATTAAAGAGAAAGAATTCATCAAGGAACGTCAAGTTAAAGACGGCGAAAAAACGCTTCTAGACAGCAAAGGAAAACCTGTAAAAGACAGTGCCGGCAATGTGATGAAAGTAGATAACCTTGTAACCATCCGCGCTAATATTTACGAATTCAGACAATTTAAATCTTGCTTGGTTACCGCAAAAGTCGATTATATTGATTTAAAAAGTAATCAGTTAATGCAGACGTTTCCGGTAAGCAGCGAATATGTTTTTGAAAATGTTTACTCCACTTACAAAGGCGACAAAAATGCCTGCGATCAAAGTTATTGGGGATATTTTGGCAAACGCGCTGTAGCTTTTCCGAATAACGAACAAATGGTTTATGATACAGGCGAAGATTTAAAAGCCAAATTGAAAAATATTATTATCCGAAATAGATTTAGGTAATTTTCATGACGAACCTTTTTAAATACAGTTTTGTAATTTATCGACTGCTTTTGATTTTGGCAATGCTACTTTTTTTTATTCCTGCATCGATGGATGGATTTGAAGGCTGGACTACACATTTTGATATTAAGGATTATCTTTTATTAGGATATGAAATTGTAACCGCTCTTTTATTGACGCTGTTTCTGCAAAAACAAAGTCGTACTGTTCGGATTTTGTTATTGATTTTGATTACGATCACTTTACCATTTTTGTTTTATGGATTGTATGAAATTATTCTATTTAAGTTCCAGAATTCAAATCATAACGATTTTATTCTTCTTACTGCCTTACTTTTATTTATTAGCTTAAGCTCTACGGTTTGGATCGGTTTGTTTAAAAGCAAAATCGAAAAATAGCAGCATCAAAAATAGATTGAAATAATGTAGTATCTTTAAGTCATAATAGCTTATTTCTAATACATTATACAAATGAAAAGAGAAAATTCAGTTGATATCGTAAGGGGAATTGTGATGATTATTATGGCTCTCGATCATGTTCGGGATTTAATGCATGTTGATTCTATAACCTTAAATCCAACAGATTTAACAACTACCTCTTCAGCAGTATTTTTTACAAGATTGATTACGCATTTGTGCGCACCAATTTTTGTTTTCCTGGCTGGAACTTCTGTTTATCTTTCACTTCAAAGAAAAAACAATATAGCCGAAACACGTTCTCATTTAATAAAAAGAGGTTTTTGGCTCATTTTTCTAGAATTTACAGTTGTCAATTTCGGACTCTTTTTTGACATAGGATTTCATACGCTTCTTTTCGAAGTTATTGCTGCAATTGGTTTCGGATTTATTCTTTTGGGTTTATTGTTAAAAATAAAGCCAAAACACCTAGGTCTTATCGGATTACTGATTATTTTCCTTCATAATCTTACACCGCTTATTCCGTTTAGCGAAGGTTCTGTACTCAAAAATATTTTAACTCCATTTTTTAATCCAACTGCAATACCACTTTTCGCAGGAAAAGTTTTTGTAATGGGCTATCCTCCTATTCCGTGGTTCGGAATCATGTTGGTTGGATTTTCATTTGGCCGTTATTTTCAATTATTAAAAGAAGAAAGAAAAAGCCTTTTTACTAAATTAGGAATAAGTTCGTTATTACTTTTTTCAGTTGTTAGATTCATAAACATTTACGGAGACCCTGCTTTGTGGTCAACACAAAAAGATTCACTTTTTACTTTTATGTCTTTTATGAATGCAACAAAATATCCGCCGTCGCTTTTATTCTGTCTGCTTACTTTAGGAATTATGTTTTTACTGCTTTCGTTTGCAGATCAATTTCATACAAAAATTCAAAATGCTGTAATGGTTTATGGAAGAGCGCCTCTCTTCTATTTTATAGTTCATTTTTACGTTATTCATATCTTAACATTGATTATGCTGTTTTTACAAGGATTCAATTGGGAACAGCTGGAATTTGCTTCTGGAACTTTCGGCAGACCAAAAGCATTAGAAAGCGGTTTACCTCTTTGGGCAGTTTATATCATTTGGATTTCTGTTGTAACGATTCTCTACAAACCCTGCCAATGGTTCGGAAGCTATAAAATGCAAAACCAGAATTGGTGGATTCGCTATTTATAGAAAATTCCAAACTTTTTAAATTCCAAATTCCAACTTTAGTCCGCATCTACACAATCAACTGTAAATCAAAAAATTAAACTCATTTTTTTTGGCAATCAAAAATTATTTCTATATTTGCAACTAATTGGTTGCGTATTTAATTAATTTAATAATGAAACGAGATATTTTTCAGGCCATTGCCGACCCGACCCGCAGAGCGATTTTGGTATTGATTTCGTCAAGTGCCTTGACACCAAATGCGATTGCAGAAAAATTTGATACTACAAGACAAGCGGTTTCTAAGCATATTAAAATTTTGAGTGAATGTGATCTGCTGGAAGAAAAAAAAATGGGAAGAGAGATTTATTACCAATTAAAAATTGATAAAATGAAAGAAATTGATCACTGGCTGGAACAATTTAAACAAATTTGGGAAAAACGTTTTGACCAGTTGGATCAGGTATTACTAAACTTAAAATCTAAAGAAAATGGAAAGTAATCTTTTAATGAATTTTTCGGTTGATAAAGAAAATAAAACGGTAAATATTAAGCGTGAGTTTAATGCACCGCTTTCAGATGTTTGGTCAGCATGGACCGAAGCCGACATTCTGGATCAATGGTGGGCGCCGGCTCCGTTTAAATCGGAAACTACTGTAATGGAATTTAAGGAAGGAGGCAAAAGGTTTTATGCCATGGTTGCTCCAGACGGCCAAAAACGCTGGAGTATCTTTGCTTATAGTTCGATTTCGCCAAAAACAAACTTCAAACATTCGTCTACTTTTTGCGATGCCGAGGGAAATCCGAATACTGAATTAGGAAGTTCTTATTGGGATATCCATTTTACTGAAAAAGGTGATTTGACTGTTGTGGATATCGCAATTAAACGTGACAGTCTGGAAGAATTGGAAAAAATAATCGAAATGGGCTTCAAAGAAGGAATTACGGCCACGATGAAAACTTTGGATAAAATTTTTGAAGATCAAAAGAGTTAAATTTAGTAACGAATCTAAAATATCAAGACTATGAAAAATAATCTTTTAATGGATTTTACCGTAAACAAAGAAACGAATACGGTACACGTAAAACGCGAATTTAAGGCCGATCTTTCGGCAGTTTGGTCGGCTTGGACGGAGCCTAAGATTTTGGATCTTTGGTGGGCGCCTGCTCCGTGGAAATCTCGAACCAAAAGTATGGATTTTAAAGAAGGCGGACGAAGATTGTATGCAATGGTTGGTCCTGAAGGCGAAGAACATTGGGCAATAGCCGATTTTAAATCGATTACGCCTACAACGAACTTTAAATATCTGGATGCTTTTAGCGACAGCGAAGGAAATTTAAACACCGAATTCCCGCGTTCAGATTGGAATGTAAATTTTTCTGAGCAAAACGGAAACACGTTTGTCGATGTTCAAATCAAACATGAAAAACTTTCTGATTTGGAAATGATCATCCAAATGGGCTTTAAAGAAGGATTTACAATTGCAATGGAAGGTTTGGATAAAATTTTTGAAGAAAGAACGAAATAATTGCTTTACTAAAAAAGGCCAGTGCAAAAAAAAGTGACTCGTATTAAATTTGTATTTTCGTTTCTTGAAATCATTTTTACTACAGTTACATGAATAAATTTTTTGCTCTGGCTTTTTTATTATTTACTTCGACTTTATTATTCAGTCAAAAAAACAAAACTAAATCTACAGAAACTTCCAAACCTTTTGTTTTAGGCGTTATTGAAGAAATTCAATCGAAAGAATTAGGAGAAAACAGAATTTTAAACATTTATCTTCCTGAAGGTTACAAAACTGAAGACGCTGCAAAATATCCCGTAATTTATTTATTAGACGGTTCTGCCGACGAAGATTTTATTCATATCGCGGGTTTAGTTCAGTTTAATAGTTTTGAATGGATCAATCAGGTTCCAAAATCGATTGTGGTGGGAATCGCTACAGTCGACAGAAAAAGAGATTTTACTTTTCCAACAACGATTCAAAATGATAAAACCCGTTTTCCGACTACCGGACATTCTGATCAATTTATTGCTTTTATCGAAAAAGAATTACAGCCTTTTATAGCTAAAAAATACAAGACATCGGAATCTAAAACGATTATCGGACAATCGTTGGGAGGATTATTAGAAACTGAAATCTTACTTAAAAAACCATTTCTTTTTAATAAATACGTTATTGTAAGTCCGAGTTTGTGGTGGGACAATGGTTCTTTATTAAATCTCGATTCTAAAATGCTTCAGGAAAATTTCTCGCAGCCAACAGAAATCTATATCGCTGTTGGTAAAGAAGGATTAACACCAACTGAAATTCCGCGTGTAATGGAAGTTGATGCCAATTTATTAGCAGAAAAAATAAAAGCTTCTAAAAGTAAGAACATCAAAGTACATTTTGATTATTTCCCCGAAGAAAATCACGGAACGATTCTGCATCCGGCGGTTGCGAATTCTTTTAAATTCTTTTATCCCCAAATCAAAAAATAAAATGAAGTTTCCTGATAACCCTGATATTATTCAAAATGAGATTTATGAAGCCGTCGCCATCACTGATAAAGTAGGTGACTTAAGAATTAGACAATTAATTCAAATTTTATCAAAAGTAAAACATGATTTAATTATTGAAGGCATTCTTAAGGTTTTTGAAAATGAAAATAGACTTGATTCGATTTATATTGATCAAAAATATGCAGGAATGATTCTAAAAAGTATAAAACCCAAAACAGAAGAAAACATGGAGTTCTTATTGAATCGGGTTTTAAAAAACTGGAATAAAAGTATTGAAGAGCTTCCTTTCTGGTTTAAAGACAATTACGGAATTGAAAAAGTAAAAAAAGCATTTTCAAAAGTTGAAAGTACCCCTTTATCCGAAATCGAATTGGATAAACTAAAAACCATGCAATGGATGCTTCAAATACATTCTGAAGCATAATTTTTTTTCAACCTTTCCTTCAATCTACACTCTAAAATCTAAAATTAAGAAACTACCCCAGCCATCCTTCACGATCCAGACTTCTATATTGAATGGCTTCTGCAATATGCGACGAAACAATATTTTCTGAATGATCTAAATCGGCTATAGTTCTGGAAACTTTTAACTTGTTATTTCGATTATAGCAGTTTAAATTTATCTTTGTAAAAAAAAAATGAAATGGAAGAAGCCGTTATATACGTAAGAGTAAGTACTAAAGATCAAAATAGCGATCGTCAAATTTTAGACTTAAAAAAATATTCTAAAGAACTTGGATTAAAGGTCGTTAATATATTTTCAGATAGTATAAGTGGATACAAAAAAGGCTTTAATGATAGAGAAAATTTTAACTTAATGATTGAATACATCAACAAAAATAAAATCAATCATGTTCTTGTATCGGAATTAAGTAGAATAAGTCGACAATATATACAAACAGTAAATTTTATTGACGATTGTAGCAATAAAAGAATAAATATTCATATTCATAAAGAGAAATTATCAACGCTTAATGCAGATGGCAGTGTAAACTATCTTGTTCAGATGATGGTAGGATTGTTATCTTCTATAGCAACGCAGGAATCTGAAACATTAGGCTATCGTATAAAATCTGGAAGACAGTCAGAAGCTTTAAAAGGAAAATCCTACCATGGGATGCTATATGCATACGATAAAAAAGATGGTTATCCAGTGATAAATGAAGAAAAGGCTGTAGTAGTTAGAAAAATGTACGATATGCTCCTGCAAGGCTTAGGTTGTCGAAAAATTGCAAATTACTTAAACGAAAACTATAAAGACCAAAGAAAGTGGTCTAGCGCATCTGTTCATTCAATTGTAACAAATCCATTTTATAAAGGTCAGAGACGATACCTTGATTTAATTATTCCTGCTCCCGCAATTGTTAGTGAAGACGTATTTGATCGTGCCCAAACATTTATCAAGGAGAGATTTAGATTTGTTTCTGAAGCTAAACATATCAACCCGTTCGCATCATTTATATTTTGCCAGTGCAAAGCAACATTCATTCAGACTATTAATGACAAAAACAGAACCGATTTATATAAATGTAGTGCTTCATGCGGAGTAAAGAGTGTAAATAGGGCCTACTTAATATCTGAAATTAAAGATTGGCTTGAACACATAGCAAAAAGATCTCAAGACAAGCAAGAACGAGCTAAATTTAATAATCAAATTAAAGTTAACGAAGCCACTATTGAGATCAACAAAGTTCGTATCTCGCAACTTAAAAAAATGTCACAAAAAAACTATGATTTATTTACTGCTGAACTAATAGAAGAAGCTCAATTTGATGAGGCATTATCGAGATATAATAGTGAGATATTGAAATTGAGTGAAAACAATTCAAAGCTTACCGAAGCCAATAACTCTATTCACATAGGTTTAGAAAATGAAATTTTTCACTACAGCGATAATTTGGAAATTTTCAAAAGTCAGATTTTACCTATCATGGAAGACATAATAGTAGATGAGAAATTCTGCACTGTCCATTTAAAAGGTTTTTCAATGTTTTACTTTGAAATTTATCGTGGACATGACCTTCAACTCTATAGAAATCATTTGAAAAAATTTGGAAAGACAGTTCCTTTCAAACCCCGTGTTATTTATGATGATGATTCTAACCTTCAAGAATTAATTGAAAATTACTTAAACCCATATTAACAAAAAAGCTTTTAAAAAACACAAACAATTAATAAACAAGCCATTAAGAAAAACCTTAAAAATACATACAATAGGTAAAATTGCATAATTGAAAGTAATAACTCTATTTATTGTTCAGACTTAACACAAATAAAAAAGGACATTAAAAAATGTCCTTTAAAACTTTAAAATCCTGTAAATTTAAACCTTATCAAATAATTTTTTTACTTGTTTTTGAGTCAGATAATAACCCATTGCGTATATTCCATTTTTCTCGACACCAAATTTTACCGATTTTGTTCCCATTAATTTTGTAAATCTAAAGATAATCTTAGTATTGTCCTTTGTAGTCATTATCATGTTCTCATCTTCACTAAACTGTTCTTTAGAAAATTTATCAGATAGAGCTTGATATAATTCTTCATATTCTGAATTAGTTAAATTAAAAAAAACAGGCACTTTAATCTGCTGATACTTAGAGTCGTCAAATTGGAAAATAGAGATATTCTCAAATCTATCACAACTAATTAAAATTGCACCAAAAGAACCAACTTTTGTTTGCTTTAATGGTTTAGGAACTTCGCTTATTTGTGAAATTGCAGTTGTTGACATGAAACATATCATTAAAAAAGTAAATAGTTTTTTCATCTTTTTGATCGTAAATATTAAGTATTAAAGTTATTTGTTCAAACATTAGTCAGTTACAATGTTGACACATATGTTTACCTAGACAGCGAAAATAACAATTAATATTGACTTTATGTCAATAGATCTGTCAAAAACGAAAAAAGAATTTGGGCTCAATATAAAAAGGATACGGGAGTCAAAAGGGTTAACACAATTAGACCTCGCCACAACTATGAATAACATAGATTCAGCATCCTTTGTTGATAAGACAACTATTTCTAGAATAGAAAATGCTCGAACAAATGTCACTCTCTCTACTATCATTAAGCTATCTCTAGCACTTGGAGTTGATGCAAAAAAATTATTTGATTTTGATAAAATCTGAAATTATTTTACACTAAATTTTACTCGTTTTTTGTAAGAAAAATACTTTTAAGGAAGTGGTTTGTAATTTATTAATTATCAACCCCTTACCTTTACTCCACCCATAAGATAGAAAACAAACCCCGAAAAAAAAAAATTGGGTTTATAAAAAGGTTTTAAAAGATAGCTATATATAAGTAGTATTGCAAGGAAGTATAAGCAAGTAATACTGAAGATAATATTCCGCTCATTTTTGATCGGAATAATTTAATTTATCATCACAGCTTTATTTCGGACATTTTGGTCTAGAATAAATTTAAATCTAAATATACACCAATATAACTTAAAAATCTCACCGTCTTCGCATATTTTAAAATATTCCTAAAATTCATTTTAAAGCCATTTTAAGCGATTTAAATATATTTTTAATACACATTGTCAAAGCAACAACAAAAAGACCTTTAAACAACTTAAAAATGATTGTTTAAAAATAGAAAAGAATTGAATATGCCTAATAGTTGTATTATTTTAAATTTAATAAAAAATCTCCAAAGACCTGCAATCAATTGATTATCAGATTCGCCAAAAACGGCAAGCCTGATAATCAATCCGTTACAAAAATCCCTACTACTATCAATTATTCATTAAGTAAAAGTTACAATCTCAAGTGTTTAACAATTACATTAGTGCAAATTTAGAGTATACTTATACACTTCACATATTTAAGAGCATCACAAAGACCAAAACTGATAAAAATTATGTGCAAAATACACTATTCTAAATTTGCACAAAAAATCTTTACAACTTACCTTTACACCTTTCCAATTGAAATAAACCATTTAAAAATGAAAGCAAGATATATTAGAGTCAGTACATCATCACAATCAACACGTCGCCAGTTAACCAAAAGCCATCCTGATGAGCTTTTATATATTGACATATGCTCGGGATCAATTCCTTTCAACGAAAGACCAGAAGCAATAAAATTAAACAATGCTATCACAACAGGCAAAATCAGCGAATTAAGCGTATCAAGCGTTGACCGTTTGGGTCGCAATAGCTTTGATGTCCAATCAACATTAAATCGACTCGACAAAGACAAAATAAACGTACACATCGACAATCTAGGCATATGTTCAATAGCTAACGGAAAATCCAACTCGATATTTAAAATAATAACTGATGTACTAGCAAATGTTGCCACTATGGAGCGTGAAGCTTTATTAGAAAGACAACGTGAAGGCATCAAAGCCGCTATTGCCAAAAACCCAAATACATATAAAGGCAGAATAAAAGGAACTACCGAATCCGATGATGAGGTTCTAACCAAACACAAATCCCTAGTAAAGATTATAAAATCAAATCCAAACTCATCTTTACGCGACTTGTCAAAATTATCATTTGACAAAGATAAAAACTATAAAGCATCGCCAAATACTGTTAGAAAGATTAAAAACATAATAGATAATATAAAAAAGATATAAATTTATGGAAATATTTTTTCAATAAAACACAAGTAAAAAATCAATCTTTATTAAATCTAAACCTTATACGTCCAACCTCTTTCCATTGCAAGATCACGAAGTTTTTGTGACTTTTTTTTAAGAGCACCTTTTGTACTCACACCATTGAAATCAATATAACAATGACCATCAAAAGGATAATCATTCTCAACCGATGAAAGATCTCCAACCTCATCTACTTCTGAAATACTTACAGAGAGAGTCCCAACGGAAGAACATTCAGGATTACATAAAAAATGAGTATATGATTCTTCTGCTGAAAATTTTTCACCATTATACACTGACAAATGTCCCTCATCTTTTGGCGTAGGTGAAAACACCTGAGATGTTGCAAATACCTGAAGAGACACAATATTATTTTGAATCCAATTTGGATGTACCTGTCTATGCAAAAGTGTTTTTTCAGTCATTACTTAGCTTTTTGAATAATTTGATTAATTTTTGTCCAATCTTCTACTACTTTCAAGTTTAACTCCACTTCTAAGTCGTTAAGATCATTTAACATATCAAAATAGTACAACGTCGAATTAAAATCCAAAAGACTAACCTCTAGCGAGATTGAAATATCTTTAATTTTCCATTCTAATAATAAGTCCCCTTTCAACGTAGGAAATATAGCAGGAAGAGGAAGATCATCTCCATAATTCAAAAAGAAAAAATCTTCAAATGTATTCAAAGCGTTATTATTCAATCTTTCCCCCTCTTCGCCATTATACCAATTATCTTCTAATTGAGAAAGTTGACGAAGACGAATAGAAACATCAAAAGGATCCAGCAAATCAATAGAATCAATCCTATCAATCTGAATCAATTTCATATTTTCATTAAAAGTACCAATTCCTTTAAGAGAAACATAACATTTGTCATCATAACCTTGAAGGGCTGTTAGAACAGTATCTTGAAAATCTTTGCGCAATCTAAATTCCAACGTCGGAGATAAACTATCCAACTCTATTTGAAACTTTTTCTTTTTTTTATCTACAGAAGGAATCAGCACAATTTCATTAACCACATCACTATATTCCGATTTATCACTTCTTGATAAAAGGATTTTCTGTCTTGTTACTTTATTAAACACGACATTTCTAGAAGATCCTGAATCATTAATAAAATCAATTGATTCATCATCTCTTAAATTCCTTCCTATCCGATTGAAATAGTTTAAAAATTTAGGATTTAAATCAGACACATCACCCTGATTTGCACTTTCAACCAACTCATAAACTTTATCACGAGCACTTTCAAAATACCTAAAGTAATCATTACTAACATCAGGAAGTGTAGGGTTTGATAAATTAATCGCCGCTACAAGAAGAAAATTCGGTATAACACTTCCATCATCTAACCTAGAGAGCTTAAGTGAAACATTCTCCGTGAAATGATTAGGAACCCTTTTTCTTTCAGGGTTTTGATCAATATAAATCTTTTTTGCCAAATCAAAAATCAGCTCTTCCAGAACAGAAAAATCCTCCATAATACTCACAGGGAGCCTATGATCTTCAAATCTTTGACCTTTTAATTTAGGTCTCATGAATACTTTTTCTAAACTCATTTAGATTATTTTGAGACACAATATTATAAAAAAAAACTAATCAATCAATTTTTTTACTAAATAATCAATATCGGTAAATGGATTTAATTCATAAATGGGCTTATTACTTTCTTCACTGTTCCTTATTTCTTCACGAAGCCATTCAGCATTTGAAATAGCTTTTCTCAGATTAGCAGGTTTCATTAAAACATTCATCATATCCTCAAAATCTTTAGGGCTATTACTTTTTGAATAATTCACCAACGGAGTATTGGTACGTATATAACCACATAAACACGTTTGCCCCTTACAACCTATATCTTTATTACAACCTAACGGCTCATCTTTCTCATCTTTACAATCTGTAACTAAAAATTCCTTTTTATTTTTCTCAAAATGCAAAATAATCCAATGCTCAAATGAACGGCTACTAAATCCAATATTGACCACCTTATCGTTTGTCAACTCTAAAGCTTTTTCAGACGCTTCTTTATGAAATGGATGATCATCTTTATCATAAACCGCCCATAATTCCTCATATATTCGTTGCTCTTCTTCCAACATTTGCGCCAAAGCAACAAAACGCAAAGGAACCGCCTTTACATTTTCATATTTTTCAAACCCCTCTTTTTCACCATATAAATAAGAACATAACTTCAGTAAAACATTTTGATCTGATATTTTTCTCTTATTTGGATTAATAAAACTCTTCTTCTTTCTTTTCGCAAGTGAAGTTTGAGCTGGTATTGGAATATCTTTTGGAATTGTGACATTAGTTGAAACCTCAACAGTATCCCACACCCCTCTAGGAATCGATATTTTTTCCCCAATATATTGAAAGTAATCATACTCCGTCTTAGTTCCTTCACAAACTATCAAAATACTTCTATTAATCTTCCTTTTCCTCATGTCCTCCTTTAGTTATATAAGGAATAGCACCAAACTTTCCTCCCAAATACCATTTTTCAAAAGGTATATCTTCTCTAACCCCATCAAAATCTTGAGCTGAAAAAAGTTCTGTTTGTCCATTTTCTTTTTTTTGTGTAAACCAAATTTGATCTGAACGAAACTCTTTATTCAATAAATAAGTTTCATGAGTAGTAAATATCAACTGTGCATTTGACAGGTTACTCTCCTGAAAAAAATTAACCAACAACTTTGTAACTAAAGGATGAAAACTACTATCCAATTCATCAAAAAATATAACCCCTCCCTGATTAATAGTTTTTACAATCAGACCACCTAAAGCAAACAACTTATTAGTTCCAAAAGACTCATTAAAGAAAGGTAAATTGTGTTTAGCAACAATATTATTTCTTTCATAAACATTATGTTCCCCATAAAGAATTTCTCGCCTTCTCACTGTCGAAATTGGCTCACCAAGAACTGTATTTACCTCTCTTTCCCCTCTCTTAGTATCATCAATAAGCAAAGCTTGAATTTGTGTATCAGCCTGTCTGATTAGTTCCTCAATTTGAGGAACCAACACTTTATTGTCCGATTCCTGCAAAAATTCTTTTACATACTCCGCTAAACGCCTAACAACACCAGACTCTGTCACATTCCAAATTTCAATTTCATCAAAAAACGTAAATACAGGGGAAATATCCGTATGATAGTTTTCTGCTTGACCAAAAATTGAAAGCAAAGGTATTTTTTTGTAAACTTTATATTTTTTATAATTAAAATTCTTTCCTAGTTTTCCTATATGAATATTTTCATCATGCAGATCTTTTTCTTTCCCACGATTAAATATTATTTGAGATTTTATACTTGGAAAATGATGAAGAGATTCCTCAACTATTTCATGCTGATTGAACGCTAATTTATATTGATATTTTTTCTTATCCTTACTTAGAAAAATAATTTCAAATTCAACTGGTTCATTATTTGATTTTGTATTAAATAAAAAAGGATCATATGCTGGAATAGGTCTGTCAATCTTCAATATTCGAGAATCAACAATTAACATCCTTATTTCAAATAATGCACGAATAACATTTGATTTACCAGATGCATTAGCACCAAAAATACCAGCAGTTTTAGTCAACTTAACATTACTACCATTATTTAAATCGACATCAAAAATATTATTAGGCCTACTCTTAGCCCCACTAGCAATCATCGCAAATGATTGCTTCTCGCAAATCGAGCGATAATTCGATATAGAAAACTCCAAAATCATCCCTAAAGTTTTTAAAAATTATTATTTTTAGTAAAATTACGCATTTCAAGGATTAAAAAGAAACCTGAAAGGCTTTTTTTATTAACTAATTTAAAAGAAATATGTTTTGGAATTCACAGTATTAAGCATCTTCATCGTCTCTTTTACCCGTACTTTTTAAATTATAAATTCAAAAAAATCTACAATATGGCAAATAGAAAAATATTTCAAATAAGACAATAGCCACAAATAATTACAATGTAAATTTGCAACTTTTATTTTTTAAATATAAGTTTGATAAATTATTAAGCAAGTTAATACAATGATAAAATGGTTTGACAGCTATATTAGCTACTTTGTTTATGGTTTTGGTATCATAACAGTGGTATTGGCTTTTATTGCCACAAAATTAGAAAAAGATACAACTAATCAAAGACGAATACGTATTGCCTCTAAACTAACATTACTAGTAGCTTTTATAGGTGCAATTACACTGTTATTTCAATGGCGTAAAGATATTGTATCTGATAGAGAACATACTGCAGAAATTGATAGTTCCAAATCTCAAGGCGAAACAATAATCAAAAAGGCAGATACAATAAGTGAATTACAAAGGTTCTTAAGAGATAGTGTTTCCACAGTAATCAAAAAGCAAAATTATTCTATTGAGAAACTAAATTCATCCATTGTCATACAAAACAATATTGTAATTAAGCAAAGAGAAACTATCGACAGAATAATGGGGTCTGGCTATCCAATTTGTGAGTTCCTTCAAAAGGATAATAAAAAACATTACTTAAATGTTACTAATAGCGACTATAAATCTGGCAGCAGTTTTGATACTAATTTAATAATATATGATTTCAGCAAATTGAAAGCCAGTAATTTTCGATATGAAAACGGCAGAGCCTTCTATTCATTAGATTCATTAAATAAATATTCGACTAGAATTCCATCGTTCAATTTAGCTACAAATGTAATGCAAGCACTAGAATACGAGTTTAACAATGATAACTTACCAAAATTTTATTGCATTAAAATAATTACAAGAAATATCAGCATCTTTCAATATTCTATTCTCCAGAAATATAACAATCAAGTATATCATTCCTATAAAATATATAAGTTTGGCAAAAAGTGGGAACTTTTAAAAACTTATAATACAAGCTTTATACCTCCTGATAGCTGGGAACAATTATTCCCTATAGGTAGAGATATTGTTACCGAATACTACTAAAGGTTAATAAATTTTAAACACAAAAAATGCCTCGTTAAGATCCAATCTAAAAAAAATCTAAAAATTAGAAAGGGATTATAAACTTTAAATATCAATCTGCAATATTCCAAATAAAAAATCTTTTAAAATTCTATCATATGCTCGAGCCGAAAGGTTCAGTCTTTCCATTGCCGTTTTTAATAATTGCTTTGAAGGCTCGTCCAAAACACAATATTCACGGATTAATTTACTGCTCATCTGCGCATTGTAATGTACATTTTCTATATTTTCAAAGCGTTTGGTTTGGATCTCGCGAGCGGCTGTAACACGTTTTCGGATTTCGACACTGCTTTCTGCTTTTCGTTCGTCGGCTAATTTCTCAAACGGAACGGGTGTTACTTCGATATGAATATCGATTCGGTCTAAAAGCGGTCCAGAAATTTTACTCAAATAACGCTGCATTTCGTGAGGCGAAGAAGTATTGGGAGCACTTGGATCATTAAAAAAACCACTTGGACTTGGGTTCATACTCGCCACCAGCATAAATGACGACGGATAGGTAATGGTAAATTTAGCACGCGAAATCGTCACTTCACGATCTTCTAAAGGCTGACGCATTACTTCTAGCACATCTCGTTTAAATTCGGGTAATTCATCCAAAAACAAAACGCCGTTGTGTGCCATCGAGATTTCTCCCGGCTGCGGATAACTCCCCCCGCCAACCAGCGCCACATTAGAAATAGTATGATGCGGACTTCTAAAAGGCCTCTGATTCATCAGCCCAACTTCTTTTAATTTTCCCGCCACACTGTGTATTTTGGTGGTTTCTAACGCTTCACGCAATGTCATGGGAGGCAGAATACTTGGAACTCTTTTAGCAAGCATTGTTTTTCCAGCTCCCGGCGGACCAATCAAAATGATGTTGTGACCACCTGCAGCCGCAATTTCCATACAGCGTTTGATGCTCTCCTGTCCGCGTACGTCAGAAAAATCAAATTCGGGAAAATCTAAGGTTTTGTAGAATTCTGCTCGAGTGTCGATTACGGTAGGCTGCAATGTACCTCTTCCGGCAAAAAAATCAATTACTTCTTTGAGATTGGTAACGCCGTAAACATCGAGACCCGCTACAATTGCAGCCTCTTTTACGTTTTGAACGGGAAGAAAAAATCCTTTGTAACCTTCTTCTTTAGCTTTGATCGCTATCGGAAGCGCACCGCGAATGGGCTGTAAACTTCCATCTAGCGAAAGTTCTCCCATGATAATATAACGTTCTATTTCTGGAGCTTTTATTTGAGCAGAACCTACCAAAATTCCCATTGCGAGTGTCAAATCATACGAAGAACCTTCTTTTCTGAGGTCGGCGGGCGCCATATTAATGGTAATTCTTTTCCCTGGCAGATTGTAACCGTTATTTTTTAGTGCGGCCGCAATTCTAAAACTGCTTTCTTTTATAGCACTATCAGGAAGTCCAACTAAATGATAACCAATCCCTGTATCCATATGAACTTCTACTGTAATTGTCGTGGCTTCGACTCCAAAAACAGCACTTCCGTAAACTTTTGTAAGCATAAATAAATTCTTATAAAAAAGTAAAAGTATCTAATTAAACGGAAGTAAAAAATAATATTTGTAAATATTTTTTTACATTAATATGCGTGGTATCTGGATGCAGGGAAATATTGAAATCTTATTAAGAAGTGAGACTATTTAAAAAAAATTGCTGATAAAGAAATAGAATATGCTGGATATGGTTATGCTTGTAAGAGAAAACCTTTATAATTCTAATACAATTTGTTTTTTTAATATCTTTTAAATCTTAAATTAATCGAACTAACGTTTCATTATTATAAAAGTTGTTTGTTGTATATTATTATTCTTTTATCCCAATTTCATCAATTGCTTTATAATTACTTTTTTTCTTTCTGATTAATTTCAAACCAAATTTTACTAAAAAGTATGTAATAAGAACATAAAGCACAAAACAAGTAATAAGGGCAATTGCACCACCTGGAGCACCCACAAACCCATCTTCAAATTTTTTCCTGCATCTTTCAAATTGAATTGGAAATGCATAGAACGCAGGAAAACAAAGTAAAACCGCTAATAGTAATAGTATAACACCAACTATTTTCTTTAATATATTCATTTTTATTTTGGGTTTAATTCCATTACCAGATCATTTTGATAGCATTAATTCTATTTTGTAATGCATTATATAGATTTTCTTGAACTACGATTAAATCTTGGTAAACTCCATTACTATTATAGTTTTCGATACCAGAAGCTTTAAGTGATTTCTTTAAATCTTTTCTTTGTTTTGCATTAAAATCATAAGCTGCTTTTAAGTCTGCAATTACCATAGCAGTCAATTATTGTTATTTTGAAGGTAAATGTAAGCGAGATTTAGTATTAATAATTCGTTGGGGAATTAATTATTTTAAACGTTCCCAAAGCACGTTTAATCGCAATCTAAATTAATTTCTACTACCAACCAGACATTCCTACGGAATGCTTTTTTATTTATAGATTCTATTCGTTAACTAACCATTTTTCATCATTCAAATCACTTTCATATTCAGCTGTTCCTTCAAAACCATATTCTTCAAGCTTTTTTAAATAAGGCGTGTAATCAAAAAACGGTTCATTCCATCCCTCAAGTTCCCAGATATCCTCAATTACTGATGCCATCCATCTTGGCGGGGGAGAATATTTTTTAAAATAATCAATTTTTTGTTCTGTTGTTTTAAGATTTTCTTCGAACCAAATGTAATAACAGTCCCGAAATTCGTCACCACTTCCGTATCTCCAAACAATACTATAGGGATGTGAGTCTGGTTTGAAAATCCAATGAGGAGGTACTTCTCCATATTTCTGAACAAACTCATTGATTTTATTTGCAAGGTATTCTGTTTTCTCAATCATATCATTATACTATTAACTAAATACCTAAAATGTTAAACCAATCTGCGTTTTAATCTCCTCCACTATTTCACTCAAATCCAAACAATTTTGATGTGACCAAAGTGAGCTTTCAATCTGATTGCTTCGAATACAATTATGACATTCGATAATTTCGTGCGTATATCCTTTTCCAAGAACGGGAAACGTGAAAACAGCTTCTTCATTATTTTTAAGTAACGAATATCCATCTGCAACATACCACGGCGAATTAATTTCTATTCTTCCCTTTGTACCGCTTATCGAAGCTTTCAAATCGGAATCTGAAACTATTGATGCATGCAAAACAGCCTGCGCCGATTTATATTGAAGAATCATTGAGGTTTGAAGATCAATATCATTTTTATGTTTTATCGATTTGGCAATTATTTCTTTTGGTTTTCCTAAAAGTAAATACGATAAAAACAAAGGATAAACACCGATGTCAAAAAGTGCTCCTCCTCCCATTTCTTTATCAAAAAGGCGTTGGTTGTCGGTTTCACTTCCGTAAAAAGCAAAATCGGCTTTTATGTAGTTTAGTTCTCCTATTTCTTTCGTATTCACTTTTTGCAAAATATCTTGAATTGCAGGAATAAAACGTGTCCAGAATGCTTCCATAAAAAATTTATTGTGTTTTCTAGAAGCCGCAGTCATTCGAACGGCATCATTATAAGATAATGCCATTGGCTTTTCGCACAAAACATGTTTACCCTTTTCTAACGCTCTGATTGCTAAATCGGTGTGCGAATTATGGGGCGTAGCTATATACACAATGTCAATTTCTTCGTCATTAAATAAGGCTTCATAAGAATCGTAACTTTTCGCAGCATTGTATTCAATTGCAAATGCTGCGGCTTTGTTTTTGTCTCTTGATGCACAAGCGGTTAAAACAGCATCATTTAGTAAGAGTAAATCGGATGCAAACTGACCAGCAATATTTCCGAGGCCGACAATTCCCCATTTTACTTTTTTATTTTCCATTCCTAAAATTGTTTAGAGACTTTTACTTAAAGCCATTATTTAAATATTCGCTAAAATTAAAAATAAAACATTTCAAAAAAACAAAACGGTTATAACATATATTTCATATTTTTAGCAGCAAAATTGAAAATACCATATGAAAAAAGCCCTACTCTTATTCTTTTTGAGTGTTTTTTTAACAAAAACCTATGCTCAAGATTATTTCCCTGTTAATGAAAGTGTGCACAATCAAAACAAAAACTTTACTGTTTTAACGAATGCCACTATTTATGTAACTCCGACTCAAAAAATTGAAAAAGGATCTTTGTTGATCCAAGACGGTAAAGTAATTGCTGTTGGAACAAGTATTACTGTTCCTAAAAACAGCATTACGATTGATCTTTCAGGAAAAACAATTTATCCTTCTTTTATTGACATTTATACCACTTTTGGTATCGAAAAACCAAAAAGCAATCTGCCTCCGGGCCGTAACCGAAATCAGAGTTACGACACTAAAAAAACGGGATATTACTGGAACGAAAGTGTACGACCTGAAGTTAATGGTTATGAAGCTTTTAAATACGACCAGCCAAAGGCAGATGAATTACTAAAAGCCGGTTTTGGAGTGGTAGGAAGCCACGTTCCTGACGGAATTGCTCAAGGAACTGGTATTTTGGTTGCCCTAAACAATACAGACAACAAAAACCAGATTATTGCCAATAAGGTTACCAATCACTTTGCATTTACAAAAAGTGCCTTGACTGCTCAGGCGTATCCAAGTTCTTTAATGGGTATGATGGCGTTACTTCGTCAGATGTACTTGGATTTAGACTGGTACAAAAAAGGAAATTCTGAAACCAAAGATTTGTCATTGGAAGCTTTGGCAGCTAACGAAAAACTGGTTCAGATTTTTGCTTCAGAAGATAAATTGAATAGTTTGAGAGCGGCTAAAATCGCAAAAGAGTTCAATTTAAATTACATCTTGAAAGGAAGCGGAAACGAATTTGAAAGAATTGAAGAAATTAAAAATACGAATGCCAAATATATCATTCCGATCAGTTTCCCAGAAGCTTATGATGTTTCTAATCCGTACTTATCCAATCAGATCGAATTGGCCGATATGCGTTTTTGGAATCAGGCTCCAGCCAATTTAAAAGTACTTTCGGATAACGGAGTTGTATTTGCGCTTACCACAGATAAATTAAAAAAGATAGAAGATTTTAAACCTAATTTATTAAAAGCAATAAAATATGGTTTTGATAAAACAAAAGCTTTAGAAGCTTTAACTACTGTTCCTGCCGCTCTTTTAGGAAAAAGTAATGAAGTGGGAAGTCTAAAAGCTGGCAGTTATGCTAACTTTATCATTACTTCTGGTGAAATTTTTGACGAGAAAACGGTTTTATACGAAAACTGGGTTCAAGGATCTAAATTTGTTGTAAATGACCTTAACGCAAAAGACATTCGCGGTAATTACGATTTAACGGTTGGAAAAGATACTTACAAATGGAAAATCGATGGAACTGCTGAGGCTCAAAAATCGGAGATTACTACAACAGATTCTAAGAAAGTAAAAAGTACTTTTTCTATCGCCAAAAACTGGATTACTCTGGTAATCAAACCAGCAGATACTATCAAATCTAGTTTTACACGTTTGACAGGATTGATCGAAAACCCATCTAATTTGTCTGGTAAAGCAATTTTATCAAACGGAGATGAATTGGTTTGGAATGCTGTTAAAACAAGTGCTTTTACAGCAGTAAAAGATACTGCTAAAGCAGAAAAACCAAATCCATTAATGCCAATAACCTATCCGAACGTTGCTTTTGGAGAAACTAAAAAACAAACAGCGCAGACTTTATTATTTAAAAATGCTACTGTTTGGACAAACGAAAAAGAGGGTATTTTGACTGAAACGGATGTTTTAATTAAAAACGGAAAAATTGCTGCAGTGGGCAAAAATCTTTCTGATGCAGCTGCAACGGTAATTGACGCTAAAGGAAAACACCTTACAAGCGGTATTATTGACGAACACTCGCATATTGCGATTTCTAAAGGGGTGAACGAAAGCGGGCACAACTCTACTGCCGAGGTAACGATTCAGGATGTTGTAAACTCTGAGGATATCAATATTTACAGAGATTTAGCAGGAGGTGTGACTATTTCTCAATTATTACACGGATCTGCAAACCCAATTGGCGGTCGTTCTGCAATCGTCAAATGGAAATGGGGATCTTCTCCAGAAGAAATGCTTTATAAAAACCAGCCAAAATTCATCAAATTTGCTTTGGGTGAAAACGTAAAACAAGCGAATTGGGGAATTGATAATCCGACTCGTTTTCCTCAAACCAGAATGGGTGTTGAACAAGTTTTTACCGATTATTTTCAATTAGCGAAAGAATATGATGAAAACTGGAAAAAATTCAACGCTGGTTCTAAAAAAGGAAAAGCACCAAGGGTAGATTTAGAATTACAGACTTTAGCAGAAATTTTAAACAAAGAGCGTTTTATTACCTGTCACTCGTATATAGAATCTGAAATTTTAATGTTGATGAATGTGGCTGAAAAATTCAATTTCAGAGTAAATACATTTACGCACATATTAGAAGGTTATAAAGTTGCCGATAAAATGAAACAACATGGTGTTGGAGCTTCTACTTTCTCTGATTGGTGGGCGTATAAATTTGAGGTAAACGATGCGATCCCTTTCAACGGACCGATTATGCACAATGAAGGATTGGTTGTAGCTTATAACTCTGACGACGCCGAAATGTCAAGACGTTTGAATCAGGAAGCAGCAAAAGCAGTAAAATACGGAAACGTTTCTGAAGAAGATGCTTGGAAATTTGTGACGCTGAATCCTGCCAAACTATTACATATCGACGATAAAGTGGGAAGTTTAAAAGCTGGTAAAGATGCGGATGTTGTTTTATGGAGTGAAAATCCGTTATCTATTTATGCTAAAGCTGAAAAAACAATTATCGAAGGAGTTGTTTATTTTGATATCGAAAAAGATGCTCAAAAACAATTGGCTATTACAAAAGAAAGAAATGAATTGATTGGGCAGATGCTGCAAGAAAAAAACAAAGGAAACAGCACACAGCAGCCAACACGAAAAGAGAAAAAAGAATACCACTGCGACACTCTGGAACAATGGTAAGAACTTTTAGAAAATTTGTAATACTTAATAGAGAAAAGATGACACACAAAAATATATACAAACTGGCCTTACTGTTTTGTGCTTCTGTACAACTGAGCGCACAGCAGATACCAGCGCCAAAACAATCCAAATCGGTTTTAATTTTAAATGCGGTAGCGCACTTAGGAAACGGAACCGTGATCCAGAACAGCGCAATCGGTTTTAAAGACGGAAAATTAACTTTAGTTGCAGATGCTTCAACAATCAGACTGGCAGAGAATGCTTATGATACAACAATTGACGCAGCAGGAAAACATGTTTATCCCGGTTTTATTGCACCCAATACCACATTGGGATTGGTAGAAATTGATGCCGTAAAATCTTCTAATGACGAAGAAGAAATCGGAAGTTTTAATCCGAATGTGAGAAGTATTATTGCTTATAATTCAGAATCCAAAGTTGTAGAAACGGTTCGTCCAAATGGCGTTCTTATGGCACAGATTACGCCGAGAGGAGGCACAATTTCCGGAACCTCATCTGTTGTACAATTAGATGCCTGGAGCTGGAACGATGCTATTTTAAAAGAAAATGATGGAATTCACCTAAACTTTCCATCTAGTTTTAAAAGATCTGGAAGCTGGTTTGAGCCAGGCATTATCGAACCAAATAAAGAGTATCCTAAACAAGCAGAAGCAGTAAATGCTTTTTTGATGAATGCTAAAGCGTATAACCAAGGGGCAGCAAAGGAAAGAAATATTGTCTTGGAAGCAGCAAAAGGTTTGTTTGACGGAACTCAAATTCTTTACATTCACGCAGATGAAGAGAAACAAATTGTAGATGCTATCCAGCTGGCTGTTGCTAACGGGATAAGCAAAATTGTGATCGTAGGCGGTTTTGAAGCTTATAAAGCTGCTGATGTATTAAAAAAATACAATGTTGGTGTTTTATTAAGACGTGTTCACGATATGCCGACAAGTGCCGATCAAGATGTAAATTTACCATACAAAATGGCTAAAATATTAGTAGACAAAGGTATTCTTGTAGGTTTGGAAAACAGCGGCGATCATGAACGTATGAGTGTAAGAAACCTTCCATTTTTAGCGGGAACCTGTGCAGCATTTGGCCTTGATAAAGAAAAAGCAGTTCAATTGATTACTTCAAATACAGCAAAATTATTAGGTATTGATACCACCTGCGGCACTTTGGAAACGGGTAAAGATGCGACCTTGTTTATTTCTGACGGTGATGCTCTTGACATGAGAACAAATAAATTAACAACAGCTTTTATTCAGGGACGTACTATCAGCTTAGAAACTTTTCAAGTTAAATTAAACGATAAGTTTAAAGCAAAATACAACCAGAAATAATTTTAGCATTTCTTCTTATAAAAATGGCATCAAGCGAATTATTCGTTTGATGCCATTTTATTTTAAAAAACATTTATTTTTAGAAAAACACAATTAATAACACAACAATTAGTCCAAATACAGCAATAATTAATCAGTTTTAAAGCTTTAAAGCAGTAAAAAATGCAATTCAAGGTTGTTTCAAATTAACAAATTGTAAATTTTAAGTTCTTTTTAACAAATAGAATCAAAACACAGGGGGTTAAAATGAAAAATTAACAAAAATCAAACAACATACCCTATTTTTTATTGGGGTGTCGATTCATTTTATACTTTTATAAAAAATTTTAAAACTAAATAACTATGCGAAAAATTATTTTAAGTGTGATTCTTATCACTATTTTAGTACTAACCTTTATATCGAACTTTATCATTTCGGATAACCCAATTCCAGCCGAAGCTGTAAAGTTTGACACAGGAGATACAGCTTGGATGATCGTTGCAACGGCATTTGTATTGTTGATGACACCAGGTTTAGGATTTTTCTATGGAGGAATGGTAGGTAAGAAAAACGTAATTAGTACTATGCTGCAAAGTTTTATGGCGATGGTAATTGTTACAATATTATGGGTTGTTGTTGCTTTCGGATTAGCTTTTGGACCAACTATTGGAGGTATCATCGGGAATCCGTCTTCTAATTTGTTTTTTGAAGGTGTGGGAACCAGCACTGCTTGGAGTCTTGCCCCGACAATTCCATTTATGTTATTCGCATTGTTTCAGGCAAAATTCGCTATCATTACACCTGCCTTAATTACAGGTGCTTTTGCAGAGCGTATTCGTTTCTGGGCTTATTTATTGTTTATGGTTTTATTCATCATATTAATATATGCACCGCTGGCGCACATGACTTGGCATCCAGATGGCGTATTCTTTAAAATGGGAGTTCTTGACTTCGCAGGAGGAACTGTAGTACACATGAGTGCTGGATGGGCCGCATTAGCCGGAGCTATGTTTTTAGGAAAAAGAAAAGTACAAAAAGCCAACCCTGCCAGAATTACTTATGTATTATTAGGAACAGGTTTACTTTGGTTCGGATGGTTTGGTTTTAACGCTGGATCTGCTTTAGGAGCAAATGGTCTTGCTGTTCAAGCTTTAGGAACGACTACTGTTGCTGCTGCTGCTGCTGCAATGGCTTGGGTTTTCCTTGATAAAATTTTAGGTCATAAATTATCTGCTCTTGGAGCTTGTATCGGTGCTGTTGTAGGACTTGTTGCGATTACTCCTGCTGCAGGTTTCGTAAGCATCCCTCACGCAATCTTCATCGGATTATTTTCTGCAATTGTGAGTAATATTGTAGTAAGCAAATTCCCTAAAGGAAAAATCGATGACGCTCTAGATGTATTCGCATGTCACGGTGTTGGTGGTATGGTAGGTATGTTGCTAACTGGTGTTTTTGCTTCAAAAGCAATCAATCCAGCAGTTGGAGACAATCAAGGTTTAATCTTCGGAACTCCAACTTTATTCATCAACCAATTAACTGCTCTGGTTATCGTTTCTATCTTTGCTTTTGTTGCTTCTTATGCTTTATTCTTTATTGTAAATAAAATTACACCGCTAAGAGTTACAGAAGAAAAAGAAGAGTTAGGATTAGACATCTCTCAACACGGAGAATTCTTATAAGAAAAATTAATTTTCACTTTCGTTACTTGATAAAAAAAGCACTCTAGTTATTTTAGAGTGCTTTTTTGATTATTGTAGATTTTGAATTTTAGATTGTAGATTTTAGATTGCAGATTTTAGATTTTAGATTTTAGTCCCGAAGCCTCGGGATAGATTGTAGATTTTAGATTATGCGATAGTGGTTTAACATCTTTAATCTCTAATTTTCTAATTTTCTAATTTTCTAATTTTCTAATTTTCTAATTTTCTAATTTTCTAATTTTCTAATTTTCTAATTTTCTAATTTTCTAATTTTCTAATTTTCTAATTAACGAAAATTCCCAATTCCCTCTTTTAACCAATGCAAATATTCCGCTGTACTTACGTAACTGATTGTTGGTTTAGAGCTGTTTAAATTATTGCCTTCCAAATCTGTAATTACATACAAAGGCTGTGTATTGGTTTTGTATTTAGAAATCATAAAATCGGTCCATCTATCACCAACGGTAATAATTTTATCTCCGGCTTTTGTAACAAATTGCTTTTCTTTTGGCAATTCTCTTTTATCGTCTACATACAATGAAATTAGTACCACATCATTTTTTAAAATCGGTAAAACTGTCGGATCAGACCAAACATTATTTTCCATTTTTCTACAATTCACACAAGCATAACCTGTAAAATCAAGCATGATTGGTTTGTTGATTTCTTTCGCGTACGCCACTCCATCTTCATAATCGTGAAAAACCATAATTCCGTGCGGGCCTAATTCTGCACCTTCCGGAAGTCCTTTTATAGTTCCTGACGAAGTAGTTCCATTACCAGAACCTCCAACTCCAAACGGGCTTTCACTATATTGCGGCGGCGGCGGAAAAGCACTAATCAATTTTAACGGTGCTCCCCAAAGTCCCGGAACTAAATACATTGTAAAGACTAAAGTAAGCAGTCCTAAATACAATCTTCCAACTGAGATATGCTGCATCGGACTATCGTGAGGAAGTGTAATTTTTCCGAATAAATATAAAGTTAAAGCAGCAAAAATAGCGATCCAGATTGCAATAAAAACTTCTCTTTCTAAGAAATGTAATTGTAAAACCAAATCTGCGTTTGATAAGAATTTGAATGCTAATGCCAATTCTAAAAATCCTAGAACGACTTTTACAGTATTCAACCAGCCTCCCGATTTTGGCAGTGAATTTAAATAACCTGGGAACATGGCAAAAAACATAAACGGAAGCGCTAATGCAGAAGAAAAACCTAACATGCCGACAACTGGAGCAATACCTCCATTAGAAGCCGCTTCAACCAGAAGTGTTCCAACAATTGGCCCTGTACAAGAAAAAGATACAATTGCCAAAGCCAAAGCCATAAACAAGATTCCGATGATACCGCCTCTGTCTGCCTGCTGATCAGCTTTGTTGGCCCATGAATTTGGAAGCATAATTTCGAAAGCCCCCAAAAATGAAGTAGCAAAAATGATTAAGATAACAAAGAAAATCAAGTTAAACCAAACATCTGTAGACAGCGCATTCAATGCATCTGCACCAAATATTTTAGTGACAATAAGACCCAAAATCACATAAATTGCAATAATAGAAAGTCCGTAAATAATAGCATTTCTAATTCCTTTTGCCCTGCTTTTACTTTGTTTGGTAAAGAAACTTACTGTCATTGGGATCATCGGGAAAACGCAAGGCGTCAACAACGCTGCAAATCCTGATAAAAAGGCAATAAAAAAGATAGAGGATAAACTTCTAGACGATGCAGGTTTTTCTGCCTCGTTTACCACTTCTGCAGCAACATTATCCGTTTTTTTAACTTCAATTTTTTCTGAAGCAGTTGGGGTTTTTACAGCCGTATCGATCGCTAATCCAACTCTTTTGGTTTCGTCTTGTTTTACTTCTGAAACTGTTGGAATTGCCGCAACATTGAAATTTCCTGGAATTGCAATCGTGAATTTTTTATTAGAATTGATGCAGACTTCTTTACAAACCTGATAATCCAATTCTGCTTCAACCGTTTTTAAGTTCGGATTCACAATTGTAATTTCCTGCTCAATACGTGCTTTTCCTTCAAAGAAAATTTCATCTACACCAAAAATATCGTTGAATGCTTTTTTGGTTTTTCCTTCTTTAGCTTTTCCAACCAGCTCGTAATTTCCTTTTTGATTTTTAAACGAAATCTCCAAAGCAAGCGGTCCTCCGTCTGGTGTAAATTGAGAATATACATGCCAGTCTTTGTCTATTGTTCCTTCAAAAATAATAACTGCATTATTTCCTGATTTCTTTTCAATTTTAGAAGTCCATTTGACAGGTTCTACCATTTGCGCGTTTACAGTTGTAAAGGCAGCAAAGAAAAACAAGAAAAGTAAAATGGTTTTAGTCCAAACGTTTTTTGACAAGATTGTCTGATGGTATTGCGTAAAGTTCATTATTGCAGTTCTATTTTAAGTATTTTGTTTGTAGTATTTTTTATTCTATAACGTTCGTCCTGTCTAATTCCGACAACCCAAACAATTTGATTATCAGAACACAAAAGCCAGGTTTTTTCTTTTTCGATCAGAGATAATTTTTCGTCTTTAAAAAGTTTACTCACTTTTTTAGACTTTCCATTCATCCCAAAAGGATAAAAAACATCCCCTTCATTCCATTTACGCAATACAAGCGGAAACTGGATTTTTTCAGCGTCCACAAATATAGCTTTATTTGAACCTAAACTAATGTGACCTACGTTACAAAGCTTCAAATTTAAGGGAAAATTAACTTCTTGATCGTCTTGATTTATTTGATATTCTTCTCTCTCTTCTATTTCTAAAAGCGGGCTCAAAATCAAGGTTTCTCTATTTTTTAATAATCGAAATTGTTCCGACAAAACCTGTTTTCCAGATTGCCCATTTATAAGATCGTAAATATCGTTCCAGGCCGAAAAACCAAATTCGTTAAGCCATTGGTACAAATAGGATTTATAATTAGGCAGCTTTTTAAGCTGTTTTAAATCGAAATGAATATCCTCTCCTGCCTCTTTAGCTACTTGCTGATAAATCATAATCGAAGCGTCTTCAACCATTTCTTTTGATTCCTGAAGATACGATTGTGTTTTCTTGAAAGCATTCAAAAAATTTGGATTGATTTCTTTTAAAATCGGAACCAAATCATGACGAATTTTATTTCTGAGGTATTTATTCGAAGCATTACTGCTGTCTTCTCTCCATTCGATCGTATTTTCCTGTGCGTAATTCAAGATTTCTTCCCTAGAAAATGACAAGAGCGGCCGAATTACTTTATCATTCTGTTCTGGAATTCCAGTCAAACCTTCCAGACCAGTGCCGCGAGTCAAATTGATAATAAAAGTCTCCAGATTATCGTCGGCATGATGTGCGGTTAAAATATAATCGAAATTCTGTTCTTCTAACTGTTCGTAAAACCAGCTGTATCGAAGTTCACGCGCCGCCACCTGAGTCGATAATTTATAATCTTCTGCAAAAGCTTTGGTATCAAAATGAGTAGAAAAAACAGGAATATTATTTTGATCGCAATAGTTTTGAACAAATTCCTGATCACCAAAACTTTCTAAACCGCGAAGTTGAAAATTACAGTGCAAAACCGCGATTTCATACTCTAATTGTTTCATTAAATGCAATAAAACCATACTGTCTAAGCCGCCGCTAACAGCCAAAAAGAGTTTTTTTTCTGCTAGAAAGGGAAATCTGGAAACGATATGATTTTGGAATTTTGAAACCATCTGATAAAAGTAAAAAATTAAATTCTATCTATTTTTAAACGAAATGTTAAGCATGATTTTTTTTAGCCGCGAATTCACGAATTTTTATTTCTCTTGCCACAGATTCGTGAATTCACTGCCGTCTCAAATTTATTTTAAAACCTCATGCATTGCTTTAGCTTTCAACAAACATTCTTCGTACTCTTTTTCCGGAATAGACTGCGCTGTAATAGCACTCCCAACAGAAAAAGAAACGTAATTATTTTCTTGATTATACAAAATACTTCTTATTACGACATTAAAATCAAAATCACTTTCTGGTGTAAAATAACCAACTGCACCACTGTACAAACCCCTCTTGGTCTCTTCCAGATTTTCGATAATTTTCATTACCGAAATTTTAGGTGCTCCTGTCATACTTCCCATCGGAAATGTAGTTTTCAAAACATCAATCGCCGAATATTGTGGGTCTATTTTTGATGTTACAGTAGAAATCATTTGATGCACCTGTAAGAAAGAATAAATCCCACAGAGTTCTGTAACTGCTACTGAGCCTTTTTGTGCTGTATGCGATAAATCATTACGGACTAAATCGGTTATCATGATATTTTCGGCCCGCTCTTTAGAATCGTTCTCCAGATGGCGTTTCGAATTTTCATCTTCTTCAAGGTCCAAAAACCTTTTTGAAGTTCCTTTTATCGGCTGCGAAATTATAGTTTCTCCTACTTTCTTTAAATAACGTTCCGGCGAAGCAGAAAGAAGGTATTGCTTATTATTTTTAAAAAAGACAGAAAAAGGCGCCTGAGAAATTTCGTTTAACTTTTGAAATTTTTCTAACGGATTTATAATGGCATTTTCAGCATAAAATTCCATACAGAAATTGGCTTCGTACATATCACCTATCTGAATATGTTCGAGCATTTTTTGCACTTTCTGCACATATAAATCTTTCGGAACTCGCTGCTTAATTTCTAGTTTATTGACAGATTCAAAAACATCGATTGGCTCTTTTTCAATTGCTTCAAAATCTTCCTCAACTTCATCATCACAAAAAAGCAAATATTGAATTTCAAGCTGGTTTTCTTTCAATAAAAAGATTTTTTTAGGTTGAAAGAAAAACAAATCTGGAAAATCTAAACCGTCAAAATTCTCCGAGCTGAGGGCTTCGATATCATTTTTCAAATCATAGGAAAGATATCCAAAAAGCCAGTCTTTGGTATTTTGCTGGTATTGTTTTAAATCCTCAAAAGCATTGAAATAATCCGTTTTTAAAGACGTAAAAGCATCTACAGCCAGTATAAAATCAAAACTAGAATATTGCTGTGTATAGGAATTGCTGTCTAAAAAAACAACTTCCCGAAACTGTTGTGCCCAGCTTAAAAGCTGCTGCCTAAACCGCTTTGGATCTGAAATATTTTTATGAATGGAAACTCTCAAAAATGGGTAATTTTTAGATTTCAAAATTACGACAAAATTTTTGCAATAGCAGACGGCCTAAAAAATATTGAAAAGATCTCAAAACCAATACAAAACTGTTAAAAAAGCATTTATTTTATAAGAAAAAATTCGTTATATTTGATATACTATTATATTAATCATAAAACATGATTGATTTAATTATAAAATCCGCAGTAAAGACAGCCTAAAAAACCGATTATAGTACTGCTTTTGAATTCGTGCAATATCTTTTCCAATAATATAATTATATTTTTTAACCTTAAAAAATCCTAAGTATTATGAAAATCGCCACCATTATTGTCCGCGTTCTAATTGGTCTTTTGCTTCTTTTTGCTTCGATCAGTTATTTTTTCCATCTAATGCCAGAGCCAGAAACTACAGGGAATTTTAAAGCATTTAATGTAGGTTTAATGGCTTCTACTTATTTAATGCCTCTTGCTAAATCAATTGAATTGCTTTGCGGAATCGCTTTTATCACGGGGCGTTATGTAACATTGGCTAATATTTTGATCTTACCTATAACGGTTAATATTTTATTTATCAATTATTTCCTTGCTCCAGAGGGACTGCCGATCGCAATTTTACTTTTTGCAGCCAATTTATTTTTGATTTATAGATATTGGAACAATTACAAAAGTATTTTTACTCCTTGATTTTTAGAGATCAATACAAAATGCTGCGAAAAAATGTATTGTTTCTGAAGGCTATTTGACCGAAGATTACAAAGGTTCAATTGATAAGGTTTTGTAAAAACATTTTACATCTCATCATGCGTTTAAAGAAGCATCATTTTTAGGGATTTCATTTTAAAATAAAAAACCCGACAGCTTAAAACTGTCGGGTTTATTTTCAATTTGTTCTATCGTGTTTTACCCAAACCAAATCGGTCACATTGTATCCAATTTCTTGAGCTTTAATAAGAAAATCTGCTTTTACACTTTCTGGAATTGTTTTCTCTCGCGAAAGAATCCACATATATTTTAGGCTTTCTCCCGCAACCAAAGCATATTTATAATCCTGATCGATCGCTACTACATTGTAACCTGAATAAAAAGGACCAAAAAATGAGACTTTCAGCATACCAATATCGTCCTTTTTGACGTATCTAGCTTTTCCGACACTTTGTTCCCATTTGTCTTTTTTGACATTATAGCCCTTATTATCAACTTTTATGGTTTTGTCTTCATTCAAAGAATACTCTGCAGTAACATTGTCCAAATCTCTCTCCCATTTGTAATCCAATCTAGCGATTTCATACCATTTACCGAGATATTTTGCGCCGTCAAAATTAGTAACGGCTTGTGCTTTTTCTGGAATTCCGCCTCCGCAAGAATACAATGCGAGACCAATTCCTGCTCCAATAAGAATTGGAACTACATATTTAGTTTTCATAATGCTATCATTTTAATTATCATAAAGATAGCAACCGAAATACACATCTAATTTACAACATTATTTTGGATTATTACATTTTGTAAGCTTAAAATATAAGCACAAAAAAACCGTCCCGTCAGTTTTGACGGGACGGTTTGATATGATTTACGTAAAAATTATACGTGCAGCGCTCTGTTTTCTGTAGCTGCCAATGCCGCTTCTTTTACCGCTTCCGCGAAAGTCGGGTGTGCGTGGCTCATTCTAGAAATGTCTTCAGCAGAAGCTTTAAATTCCATTGCAGTAACCGCTTCAGCAATTAAATCGGCTGTACGGGCACCAATCATGTGAACTCCTAAAACCTCATCTGTTTTTTCGTCAGCAAGGATTTTTACAAATCCGTCTAAGTCAGCACTTGCTCTTGCACGTCCTAACGCTTTGAAAGGAAAACTTCCAGATTTGTACGCTACTCCTGCTGCTTTCAATTGCTCTTCAGTTTGTCCAACTGCTGCAACTTCTGGCCAAGTGTAAACAACACCAGGAATTAAGTTATAGTCGATATGTGGTTTTTGACCTGCTAAGATTTCAGCAACCATTACTCCTTCTTCTTCCGCTTTGTGTGCTAACATTGCTCCACGAACAACATCACCAATTGCATAGATGTTTGGAACGTTAGTTTGTAAATGGTCGTTTACTTCTACTTGCCCTCTGTCTGAAATTTTAACTCCTGCTTTGTCAGCGTTTAATCCGTCTGTGTACGGACGACGGCCAACAGAAACTAATGAATAATCTCCTTCAAGCGTAATTGTTTCTCCTTTTGCATTTTCAGCCTGAACAACAACAGCGTCGCCGTTTCTTTCTACTGATTTTACTTTGTGAGAAACGTAGAATTTCATTCCTTGTTTTTTCAATACTTTAGTCAATTCTTTAGAAAGAGAACCGTCCATCCCAGGAATAATTCTATCCATGAATTCCACTACAGAAACCTGAGCTCCTAAACGCAAGTAAACTTGTCCAAGCTCGATTCCGATAACTCCTCCACCAATAATTACTAAGTGTTTTGGAACTTCTTTTAATGCCAAAGCTTCAGTAGAAGTAATGATTCTTTCTTTATCAATTTTGATGAATGGTAAAGAAGAAGGTTTTGATCCTGTAGCAATTACAGTATATTTTGCTTCGATAGTTTCAGATGTTCCGTCAGCTTTTGCAACTGCAATATGCGTTGCATCTACAAATGAACCTAAACCATTGAAAACGGTAATTTTATTTTTATCCATTAAGTAGTTGATTCCACCTACGGTTTGATCTACAACTGCTTGTTTGCGCGCGATCATTTTCTCTAAATTGATTTTTACATCGCCAGAAACTTCGATTCCGTGATCTGCAAAATGAGCAATTTCTGAATAGTGATGAGAAGAAGAAAGCAATGCTTTTGAAGGAATACAACCTACGTTAAGGCAAGTTCCGCCTAATGAATTATATTTTTCTACAATTGCAGTTTTGAAACCTAATTGTGCGCAACGAATTGCTGATACATATCCGCCAGGACCTGAACCTATAATGACTACGTCAAATGAACTCATAGTTTGTCTATTTTATTTTTAGCGATACAAAATTAAGGAATAAAGTTTTGTTTAAAGTTTAAAATTCAATGTTTTTTGTGTGAAATTTTGGGTTGGGGATTTTTTATTTAGATTGTAAATTTTACCGCAAAGTTCGCAAAGATTTTACGCAATCCCGAAGCGTCGGGACGCTAAGTTTTTGTTTTTTTAATCTCGCAAAGACGCAGAGTCGCAAAGTTTTTTTTAAAAATTTATTATGATGATTAAATAGCGTCCAGCTTTAGCTGGATGAAAAATATTGCCAAAGTGAAAGGCTTTAGCCAAACTTTGCTTTTTGGCTAAAGCCTTTTCTATATCAAATCTTAATTCCTCCAGCTAAAGCAGGAGGCAACTCACAAATCTTTGCGATTCTGCGTCTTTGCGAGATTATCCTAAAAACTTTGTAACTTTCTAACTAAAAACTTAAGGTTTCCTTTGAGGATTTCTTGAAGTATGAAAAACAGAATAAACGATTACTTCATTTTCGATAATTTCATAAATAATTACAAATGGAAATTTCACCAAAGTTAATTCACGATAACCTGGTTCTTTTTTTATTTCAAATAATTCTGGATTTGTTTTTAAAACTTTTAGATAAGACTTTAAATAAGATAGAAATTGTTTCCCTAAACCTTTACTCCTGCTTTCATAGAATTCAATAGATTCATCAATTTCATTTTCTGCTAAGGGTAAAATTTTAATCTTAAAAACCATACTTAGCATTCAAACGTTGTTCTACCTCTTCCCAAGAACTTGCTTCTTTTTCATTTGAAAGATATTTTTCTCTTTCTTCAGCAACGAGATCATAATGAGAATCGGGAACAATTGATTTCTTTTCGTCGTGATTTATGGCATCAAAAACACTTTCTAAAATTTCTAATTTAGAATCATCTTCAATGAACTTTCCAAAATCCTTTATAAGCTTACGTCTTAATTCTTTTGTTTCCATTATCGTTGCATTTTAAATCAAATTTAAACCTTTTTGGTTTTGAAATGTGTTAATGTTTTAGGTTTATAAATTTAACATCAAAGTTTTATTTTTCTTCTCGCAAAGTCGCGAAGGCGCAAAGTTTTTTTGAATTGCCTCCTGCTTCAGCTGGAGGAATTAGAATTAGATTTAAATGTAAAAAGGCTTTAGCCAAACCAATAAAGTTTGGCTAAAGCCTTTCACTTTGACAATATTTTTCATCCAGCTAAAGCTGGACGCTATTCAATCATCAGATACATTAAAAAAACTTTGCGTCCCGAGGATTAGGGATTGCGTAAATCTTTGCGAGATTATCCTAAAAACCTTTGAACCTTTGCCTCTCTGAACCTCTGAACCTAAATCTTAGAACCTTAGCATCTTAAAAAGAAATCACCGTTGAATTCTTCACTTCGCTAATCATAAACATACTTTGCGTGCTTCCAATATGCTGTAACGAAGTAAGTTTTGTTACCAAAAATTCTCTGTATGCTTCCATGTCTTTTACGAGAACTTTTAAAATATAATCGTAATCCCCGCTTACATGATGGCATTCTAAAACTTCGTTGAGTTTGATGACTTCGCTTTCGAATTTGGTTAGGAATTCTTTTGTATGCTGAATGAGTTTTAAGTGACAGAAAACGACAAATCCTTTTTCGATTTTGGATTTATCGACCAATGCTGCGTAGTTTTTGATGATGCCTTCGCGCTCTAACTTTTTGATTCTTTCATAAACCGCAGTTACCGAAAGATTGAGCTTTAAGGATAATTCTTTGGTTGTTTTTTTACTGTCGGTTTGTAATAAAACCAAGAGTTTTTTATCGGTTTCGTCAAGAATCATATTGCTGTTTGTTGTTGATGGTTTATTGTTTGTTGTAAAAAGAAAGAAAAAAAATCTATAGAATTATAATTTTTACATCAAATTTAGATTAAAAATCATAATAAATACATTTTTATAGTTTTAAAATCTAATTATTCAGTTTATGATTGATTAATTTTCTAATTAAACTTTATTTTGAATAGAATTTCTTTTGAAAACGAGAGTCCTAGCCCAGATTGAAGTGGAAAGCCCGGAGTAAAAAAGGCATTAGTTTCTTGTTTTAAAAAAGCGACTCCCGAGGCTTCGGGAGAAGCTCTTTTTAGAACATTAGAAACTTTGCATTTTTTATGAGGACTTGTAACGGAAAGCTGGAATAGCTCCTAAAAAAAAATGTTTCAGGTTTCAAGTTTCAGGTTGTTGAAACTTGAAACTTGAAACCTGAAACAAAAACTAACTATATGAAAAACTTTAACCCAGCAGATAAAATTCAGGATTTGCAGTATTTTGGTGAATTTGGCGGTGTAAATCCGTCGATTTCTGATTCTTCAACTTATACTTTTCTTTCGGCAAAAACGATGTTTGATACCTTTGAAGGCAATATGGAGGGCTGTTATTTGTATTCGCGCCATTCTTCGCCAAGCAATTTGTATCTGGATCAGGCTTTGGCAGCGATGGAAGGAACAGAAACGGCGAATGTTTCGGCTTCGGGAATGGGGGCAATTACACCTACTTTGCTGCAACTTTGCGGGGCGGGCGATCATATTGTTTCGAGCCGAACTATTTATGGCGGAACTTATGCTTTTTTAAAGAATTTTACACCGCGATTTGGAATCGAAACGAGCTTTGTAGACATTACAAAACTGGATGTTGTAGAAGCGGCAATTACACCAAAAACGAAAGTTTTGTATTGCGAAACGGTAAGTAATCCGCTATTGGAAGTGGCGGATATTACTGGTTTGGCAAAAATTGCTAAAAAACATAACCTAAAATTAGTGGTTGACAATACGTTTTCGCCTTTATCGGTTTCTCCGGCTAAATTAGGTGCGGATATTGTGATTCACAGTTTGACGAAATACATAAACGGAAGCAGTGATACGGTTGGGGGCGTAACTTGTGCCTCTAAAGAATTTATCAATTCGCTGAAAAATGTAAATTCGGGTGCAAGCATGCTTTTTGGGCCAACGATGGATAGTTTGCGTTCGGCTAGTGTAATGAAAAACCTGCGTACGCTTCATATCCGAATTAAACAACACAGTCATAATGCCCATTTTCTGGCAGATCAATTTGAAAAAGACGGTTTAAAAACGGTTTATCCTGGATTGAAAAGTCATCCGAGTCATGAATTATACAAAACCATGATTAATCCAGAATATGGTTTTGGGGGAATGCTTACAATTGATGTAGGAACTTTGGCAAAAGCCAATGAATTAATGGAGTTGATGCAAGCCAGAAATTTAGGTTATCTGGCGGTGAGTTTAGGTTTTTATAAAACGTTGTTCAGCGCGCCGGGAACCTCAACTTCCAGCGAAATTCCGTTAGAAGAACAGGCCGAAATGGGATTAACCGATGGTTTGATTCGTTTTTCTATTGGTTTGGATAATGATATTGAGCGTACCTATCATATGATGAAGGAATGCATGGTGGAACTGGGAATTTTGAAACACGAATTTCACTAATTATTCTGTATAAATACTTTGTTGTTTTTCGCCACGAATTCACGAATTTTTTTATAATCAATTCGTGAATACGTGGCGATTTTTTTCTTGATAATTAATCGTTCGTTGCTAAAATAAAAATGCCGTTCTAAGAATAATCTCAAAACGGCTTCTAACATATAACTTTTTTACTTTTTACAAATAACTCTTAACTAATAACCTGCCCATTTAGCTTACTATTTTTTCGACTATAGGTAAAGTAAATAAACAATCCGATTAATAGCCAAATAGTAAAGTAAATCCAGTTCCAAACGCTTAATTCGGCCATCATGTAAAGACAGCAGATTAATCCTAAAAGCGGAATCAAAGACAAGTTTTGTCTGAAAGACCAAACTGCTAATCCTACTACAACGAATAAGAAAATCCACATTGGGATTTTGTGTTTGAATAAACTGAAACCTGTTTCGTACTTATTTAAATCACTGATAGGAAGTCCTTTTACAACTTCGGCGTATTTGGCTTCATCCTCTTGGTATTGGCCTAATAAATGCTCTAAATCAGAAGTTTCGGCTGTTTTATTATGTACGTCAATACTTTTTAAGTAATTGAAGACTTTTGCTGATTCTTCTTGATCTAATGATGTTACAATTGTTGTGGCATCAAAAGTCTGTGATTCGTTGTTAATAAAAGCCATTGTTGCTTTGTTGTTGAATGCGAAAGCATAATACAAGCCGGCAATCATTAAAACAGGCAGAATATATTTTGAATTGATATAAGGCGTTTTGAATTTTCCTCTCGGAATTTCTGGTTTATTTTGAAGTACTAAAACTCCAGCACAAACCAATACGAAGGCAAATAAAGTTCCGATACTGCATAAATCGGTTACCATTGTAAGGTTTAAAAATAAAGCTGGTACTGCCACCACAAAACCCGTTACGATTGTAGCAAAAGAGGGTGTTTTAAATCTTGGGTGAACAGTTGAAAATTTCTTTGGCAGTAATCCGTCTCGGCTCATACTCATCCAGATTCTCGGCTGTCCCATTTGAAAAACCAATAAAACACTGGCCATGGCCACAACCGCACTTACGGCGATAATTCCTGACATCCATTTTAGATCTAATTTTTCGAAAACAAATGCTAATGGGTCACCCACATTAAGTTCGTTATATTTTACCATTCCGGTCAAAACCAAGGCAATAGCAATATATAAAATCGTACAAATGATAATCGCCCACATCATACCACGAGGTAAATCTCTTTGCGGATTTTTGCATTCTTCGGCTGTTGTCGAGATAGCATCAAAGCCAATATAGGCAAAAAATACTGCTGACACCCCTTTTAAAACTCCTCCTACTCCATTTGGCGCAAACGGATCCCAATTGGCGGTATCTACATAAAATACCCCAACTGCAATTACCAAAAGAACCACACAAAGTTTTATTACAACCATTAGATTACTCGCGTTACGAGATTCTTTCATCCCTCTGTAAACCAAAGCGGTAATTAATATAATTATAAATAAAGCTGGAATATCGGTTACAAAATGAAAGGAACCAATTGTTGGAGAAGTAGTCCAGGCTGTATGTGCCTGCTGCAGTGCTGTACTTAAATTATCGAAAGATTTTCCGCCGCGCATTAAGGCTTCGGCATCTTTAAAACCGCTTGAAGCAGTCAAATAATCCATCTGAATCCATTGCGGTAAATCGATTCCGCCGCTATGGAGCAGTCCGGTAAAATAGTCACTCCAGGATATGGCGACCGTTATGTTTCCTACGGCATATTCCATGATTAATGCCCAACCAATGATCCAGGCAATTATTTCCCCAAAAGCCACATACGAGTACGTATAAGCACTTCCTGAAACGGGAACCATCGAAGCAAATTCGGCGTAAGCAAAAGCCGCAAAACTACAGGCCAAAGCGGTAAAAAGAAACAAGAAAATTACAGCTGGTCCGCCGTCTGCACTGGCTTTTCCGATAGTACTAAAGATTCCTGCTCCAACAATTGCAGCGATTCCGAATGCAGTTAAATCTCTTGTCGTAAGGTGTTTGCCTAACGCCTCATGACCGTCTGCTTCGTTTTTTGCAACTTGTTTTAATATATCTTGTACCGTCTTTTTTCGGAATAAACTTGAAAATGCCATATAGTGCCTTGCGGTTAAATTAATTTAATAGAGACTTAATGCTTTTATTTTGCAAATAATGCAAAAATTATCTTTATATCAAATATATAAAACGATTTTGTTTTAACGAGACTATTTTTGCCCACGGGTTATACGGATTTAGCTGGTTTACGCTAATTTGTTTTTTTGCCACGAATTCACGAATTATTTTTTCTATATCTGTCTATATTTTCTCACGCAGATATAGCTGATTTTTATTGGTAAAAAGATTACACCGATCTTTAATAAAATTAAATTTTGTTTTAACGAGACTATTTTTGACTACGAGTTCTACGGATTTAACTGGTTAGCACGGTTTCTTTTTTTTTGCCACGAATTCACGAATTATTTTTTCTATATCTGACTATATTTTCTCTCGCAGTATAGCTGATTTTTATTGGTAGAAAGATTACACCGATCTTTAATAAAATTAAATTTTGTTTTAACGAGACTATTTTTGTCCACAGGTTCTACGGATTTAACTGGTTAGCACGGTTTCTTTTTTTTGCCACGAATTCACGAATTATTTTTTCTATATCTGACTATATTTTCTCTCGCAGTATAGCTGATTTTTATTGGTAGAAAGATTACACCAATCTTTAAATAAAATTAAATTTTGTTTTAACGAGACTATTTTTGTCCACAGGTTCTACGGATTTAACTGGTTTACGCTAATTTGTTTTTTTGCCACGAATTCACGAATTATTTTTTCTATATCTGTCTATATTTTCTCACGCAGATATATCTGATTTTTATTGGTAAAAAGATTACACCGATCTTTAATAAAATTAAATTTTGTTTTAACGAGACTATTTTTGTCCACGGGTTCTACGGATTTAACTGGTTAGCGCGGGTTTCTTTTTTTGCTACTGATTAAAATGATTAGCACAGATTATTTTAATATCAATTTCACGCAGATCTAAAAAAATTTAGGCTGATTGGCGTAGAATGATTTAATAAAAATCTTAGTTAAATCTGCTTTAATCTGTAAACCTGCGTGAAACAAAATCATTTTAATCTTAATAATCTGCGGCTAAACTCAAGACAAAACAAAAAAAATCCGCGTTTATCCGCGTTTTCACGAAGTGAATCCGTGTCATCTGCGTGCCATCTCTCAACGCAAACAGTTTCTCAAAATACTTACCGGATGCTGTGCTTCTCGTTTGGTTCCATCATAAATTTGATGGCGGCAGCTTGTTCCTGCGGCGGCAATTTTTACATTTTCGGCTGTATTGCGAACTTTTGGAAAAAGCGTATCCTCACCCATTTGCATACTCACTTGGTAATGTTCTTTTTCATAACCAAAAGAACCCGCCATACCGCAGCAGCCCGAATTGTAAATTGTCACGGTATTATTTTTTGGAAGATTCAGCATCGCAAAAGTCGCTTCGACAGAACTCAACGATTTCTGATGACAATGCCCGTGAATTTTAATTTCTTTTGTTTGTTCGGAAAAAGAATCGGCTGTGATTTTACCGTCGATGATTTCTTTTTTAAAGAATTCTTCAATTGTAAAAGTATTTCGAGATAATTTTTCTGCGGCCTCTTTATCGTCTGCTAGACGTAAATATTCGTCTCTAAAAGTTAGAATTGCCGAAGGTTCGATTCCGACCAAAGGAGCATTTGACATCACTAAATCTTTAAAGACAGCTACGTTATGATTGGCAATTTTCTTGGCTTCTTCCAAAAATCCTTTAGAAAGATACGTTCTGCCGCTTTCTTCGTGATCAATTACTAAAACCTGATAACCGAGTTTTGTTAAAAGTTCAAAAGCGTCGATTCCGATATTAACATCATAATAATTGGTAAACTCGTCTACAAACAAATACAATCTTCCGTTTGGAAAATCTGTAACTGAAGTTTTATTGTTTTGATACCACCTTCTAAAAGTTTTTTTAGCCAAAAGCGGGACTTGTCTTTCTGGCGCAATTCCCATTGTTTTTTTAACAAGCGCCTGATTCGAAATAAAATTTGTAATCGACGGGAATTTACTTCCCATTTTATTCAATTTTGCATTGTTGGCAAAAATCTTATTTCGGGTAGAAAATCCGTTTGCTTTTTGATATTGGTATAAAAATTCGGCTTTTAAAGTTGCAACGTCTACGTTACTCGGACATTCGCTTGCACAGGCTTTACAGCTTACGCACAACTCAAAAACTTCGTATAATTCTTTCTGGTCAAATTTATTTTCTTTCTCAGAATACGTCAAATATTCGCGCAGCGCATTGGCTCTTGCACGAGTTGTTTCTTTCTCATTTTTTGTCGCACGATAACTCGGGCACATTGCGCCTCCTGCCGATGGCAGTTTACGGCAGTCGCCAGAACCGTTGCATTTTTCGGCTGCACGCAAAACACCTAAACTGTCTGAGAAATCCTGAAATGTTTTAATATCCGGCTCGACTCTTCCTGAAACCACACGATGATTTTCGTCCATTTTCAAGGCGTTTACAATCTTACCAATATTCAAAACCGAATTCGGGTCAAAAGCCAGTTTTATGCGTTTCAACAATTCGTAATTCTTTTCCCCAACCATAAACGGAATAAACTCGCCGCGTACAATTCCGTCACCGTGTTCCCCGCTTAGCGAGCCTCTGTATTTTTTAACCAAATACGCCACATCGGTTGCAATGGTTCTAAATAGTTTTAAGTCTGAAGTTTTTTTCAAATTCAAAACCGGACGCAAGTGCAGCTCCCCTGCTCCCGCATGTGCATAATAAATGGCTTCTTGTCCGTGACTTAACATCATTGCCGAAAATTCTGCAATATAGGCTGGTAAATCGCTCAATTCAACCGCTGTATCTTCGATAGAATCGGCTGCTTTATCATCTCCGACAATACTTCCTAAAAGCCCGAGGCCCGCTTTTCTTAGTTCGTTTGCCTTCTCAATATCACCACCGTAAATCTTTACGCTTGCGTAGCCAAAATTGTGTTTTTCTAAATCGGCGATCAAGGCGTCTGCTTGTTTTTCGGCATCTTCTAGCGAATGCGACGCTACTTCAAACATCATAATGGCTTTGGGTTCTCCAACTAAAAAGAAACGGTTTTTAACATGTTCTCGATTGGTTTTGGTACAATCTAAAATCGTATCGTCGATCATTTCGCAAGTGTACAAATGATGTTTCATTGCCACCACAACCGATTCTAAAGATTCCTGAATGGTATGATAATGCGCTACTACCATAATATTATGCACCGGTGGCAAATCGTCTGTTTTTAACGTTACTTCGGTGGTAAAAGCCAGCGTCCCCTCGCTTCCGCAAAGCAGTTTTCCAAGATTTATAGTCGGTTCTGTACCGCCAAACAAATCTGATTTTAGCAGAATATCTACGGCATAACCTGTATTTCGTCTGTGAATTTCTGGTTTCGGAAATTCTTTTATAATTTCTTCCTGAGTTCCTTTATCAGACAGTTCGTCGTAAAGTGCTTTGTATATTTTATTTTCTAAAGTATTTCCTTTTGTCTTTTCGATGAATTCTGCCGAAGTCAAATCTTTAAAAACAACTTTAGAACCATCACTCAAAAATCCTTTTACTTCAACAATTTTATCGCGCGTAACACCATAACGAATTGAAGTTGTTCCCGAAGAATTATTTCCGACCATTCCGCCAATCATGGCACGGTTTGAAGTTGATGTAATCGGGGCAAAAAACACACCGTGCGGTTTTAAGAATATATTCAATTCATCGCGAATTACTCCGGGCTGCACCGTTACGGTTTTCTTCTCTGCATCAAAAGAAAGAATTTTTGTAAAGTTCTTCGAAACATCAATAACAAGTCCATCGCCTACTGTTTGTCCAGCTAGTGAAGTCCCCGCAGTTCTAGGCGTAATCGAAATTTCATGCTTCGCCGCAAAGGCGATCAATTTGGCAATGTCTTCTTCTGTTTTGGGTATTGCTACCGCTTTGGGTTTGATACGATAAACAGAAGCATCTGTTGAGTAAAGGGTTTTATGAAGATCATCGTATAAAAGTGTTCCTTCCAGCGATGCGGCCAAGAGATCTAATTCTTTTTGAATGGACATATGGTTTGTTATTTTCTGGTCTAAAATTGAGTTGCAAAAATAATTATTTTTTAGCTCAAAAGCGTTAAAGATTCACAGCTTTAACCGTTTTATTTTAAAGATTTCAGCCATTATTTCTTAAAATTTTATTCGCTTTTTTATTCGAATCTTTTTTCACCATAAAACAGCTTTAAATCCAAAGTAAAACAGAATAAATTTGAAAACAGAAATTTGAAAGTACTCTCTTTATTTTATTCAAATTAACTTAAATTCGTCTCTTAAGAAAGCTGCTGATTTGATTTTCAAATTGGGTTTCTAGATTACAACGCAGATTAAACACATTCCTTATCAGGAAGAAGCAGATAAAACATTTTTTATTTGACTGTAAGCAAATCTTTTAAAGAATAAATCTCGGCATTATCCAAACTCTAAACGAGCTAAAAAAATGAAACAAGCAATTATCAATACAACAATACATACGGGCGAAGAAATAATAACTAACGGAGTAATTATTATTGAAAACGGCATTATACTTTCTATTCAAAAAGAAACTCCTCACGATATTGAGATAATTGATTTAAAAGGAAAACACATTGCGGCTGGTTTTATTGATATTCAGATAAACGGAGGCGAGAAAAAATATTTCAGTCAAAGTCCGACAGAAGAAACAATTCAAGATATTTATGATGCAAGCCTGAAATATGGCACAACTCACGTACTGCCTTGTCTGATCTCTTCTTCTCGAGCAACCATTCTGCAAGGAATTGAAGCAGTACGCAGTTATAGAAACAAGCACAATAACGGCGTAATCGGAATGCATTTAGAAGGTCCGTTTCTCAATCCGTTGAAACGCGGCGCGCACAGCATCGATCAGGTTCGAAAACCTACAAATGCTGAACTTGAAGAAATTATCGAATACGGAAAAGATGTGATTAAAGTAATTACAATTGCGCCCGAATGTTTTACAGACGAACAGCTTGAGATGCTTTTGGCAAGTGGTTTTGTAATTTCGATCGGACATTCGACCGTTACTTATAAAGAAGCACAGCATTATTTTTCTAAAGGTATAAAACTCGTTACGCATTTGTTTAATGCCATGACACAATTCGGGCATCGCGAACCGGGCTTGGTTGGTGCTGTTTTTGAAAACGAAAATGTATTTGCTCCCGTGATTCTAGACGGTGTTCACTCCGATTATGCAGCAGCTAAAATAGCGTACCAATTAAAAAAAGAAAAATTCTTCTTGATAAGCGATGCTACTTTCTTGGGACGCAAAGTTGAAAGTTTTAAATGGGATAATTTTGATGCGCATTTGGTAAATGGCTTTTACAGAAATGAAGACGGAAATCTGGCTGGAGCGACAATTTCTATGGAAGAAGCGGTACAGAATGCACACCAATATTTAAATGCTTCGGTAGATGAAGCCCTAAAAATGGCAACCTGCCGTGTTGCAGACGCGATCGGATTAGGAGATCGATACGGAAAAATTAAAGCGGGGTTTCCTGCTTCATTTGTTCATTTTAATTCTGATTTGTCTGAGACAACGACTTTAGTTTTTTAGTTTTTTTATTTGTTTTTAATATCTAACCCTCAACTCGCTGTTGTTTTTAAAAACTATAAAAAAGACAACGATCAAAATAACGCACAAAACGAGAGAACCGGCTCGGACATGTTTGTGCATTTGATTTTCACTTTCAAAAGTAAGGCTGAATAAATACAGAAAAAGTCCGACGAAGAATAAAACAAAAGTAATCACAATCATAAAAATCTTGCCCTCACCAATTAAAGCTTCGCTAAGGGCAAAAATTTCATCTAATACGAAAAAAAAGAAAAAAATAAACCAGCACCAATATAAAAAATGGAAAACATAAGCTAAACTTGATTTCATATTTTGCAATTAGGGTTAATTTATACTATTTTCTAACTCAATATCGTACTCAGATTTGACAGATTCGTTAACACGAAGACGCAGATTTGCGCAGTTTTTTTGATTCTATTTATAAATCTGTTTCAGCGGCATTCAAAACTATTCTTTACCCCAAATCCTCGTGTTCAAATCCAATTCGTGAACAATATCGTGCATGAATTTGACAATCGAAAGATCATTTTGCAGTAAATCATCAGTCAAAAGAGTCTGATGAATAGGCGCTTCAAAATAATTATGATCTAACGGAAAAGCGATATACATTTTTGAAGCTATAAAAGAAAGCGAAATTGTTGCGTCAGATTTACTGTTTAAGTCCAAAATTCTTTCCATCAGAGCGGGTGTCAAAATATACCTTGCTTCTATTTGATCGCTTGAATACGTAACAAATGTGTTATTAAAATCGGTATTTTCTAACTGTACAATTGCACTGCTGTTAACATTAAAAACATTTTTTGAGAACCAAGATCTTACTGAATTACCAAAATTCTTTGGACGCACAACAGTCGATACTTCGAAATTTTTATTAAAGTCAGCAACAAAAATAATTCCCTTAAAAATATCTTGCCATTCGGTTTCTGTCCTGTTATTGTTCTGCTTTTCGGTTTTGTACTCAGCATGAACTTCGGCAAAATAAAAAGAAGTTTTCTCATTTACACCGCCGATCATGTCCTCCGTTTTGTAGCGGTCGGGTTCTGTACTAAAAAGATCAGAACTTATAAATTCATATTCCGGAAGTCCGCTTTGAGGTGTAATGGTCAGCGTTTCGTTAATTCCTTTCAAAGCCGCCCCGACTACATTTCTTTTAAAACTGCTTTTGTATTCTACAGCATCTTCGGCAATACGAAAATACATGACAATGCCAATAATCAAAGGAAGTAAACAACAGATCATGCCAAACGCGGCAAATCCGGTAAAGACTCCAATAACCAAAATCAATACCGTCAGACCAAATAAGATATAGCAGGTTTGATAGGTTTCGGCTATTTTTTTTCGATCAATTTCTAAGGTATTCAGTATTTGCTGCAGTTTTTCCTGAGTGTTTATTTCTGAATCCATTAAGAATTAAAAAGTTCTTTTGCACTTATATTTTTACGCTCTTCTTCTGGAGTGGCCAAAACCTCAATTTTGGTATATCCCAGCATTCCTGCAAACATATTTCCAGGAAACATCATAATCGCATTATTATAATCGGTTACCACAGCGTTGTAGGTTCTTCTTGCTGCCGCAATCTGCTCTTCGCTTTCTGTCCAAGCAGCCTGAAGATTATTAAAATTAGAGTTTGCTTTTAAGTCTGGATAATTCTCAACATTTACCATCAAACCTTTTACGCTGGCGCTCAACTGCGCGTCAACAACTGCTTTTTCCTGATCGCTTAGAGTACCACTTACCGCTTTGGCACGAAGCTCAACAATTTTGGTTAAAGTTTCCTGCTCATAATTCATATACTGCTTTACGACCTCAACAAGATTCGGAATCAAATCAAAACGTTTTTTAAGCATTACATCAATAGCCGAAAATGCATTGGTCACCTGATTTCGCTTTCCGATAAGCGAATTATAAATCACGATTCCTATAATCAATAAGAAAACTACAAGTCCTAGAATAACAATCATTTTTAGTTTATTTTTTAATTGGTTTCTGACAAATATAAATAAAATGAAATACCATTTCTATTTGAAAATGCATTTTATTTTAAATGTTTTTAACCAACTAATTTATACCTTATTCTGTTAGGTTTAGTCCTTAAATCCTGTAAAATTCGAGAGAAAATTACGATTCCTCATAAGGTCTTTTTAAAAATAATTCGCAGACAAACTTATACGTTTTTCTTAAATTCTCTAATTCGTATTGCTCGTAATAAGGTGTTTTTTCTATCTCATCAAAAATGGGCTCCATAATATCCTCATAAAGAATATGTCCAGAAAATTTAAGTTTCATCTTTCTTTGTACAGTAAGCAGCTCAAAATAAAGCATGTTTTTTAATCGAAACAAAACAAACTCCTCGTCCGACATGTTTTCCTTATCAAAAACTACCGAACTAATATCTTCAAAAAACTGCATCAGCAATACAATCAATTCGATTACAGTCTCTTCATACAAAACGACCAAATCTGAATACAATTCTTTATAAACGTGTTTTTTCCTGAGTTCTGTTTTTCTGAATTCCAGTTTTTCATCATCCGAAAGTGCTGACCAGTTTATCTCTTTCCAAAAACCCTCTAGAATCTGCATTTCATAATCCCGAGAATCGAAACAATCTTTTCTTGAAAGATAAAATTCCTGAATTTCTTTTATTTCATTTAATGTCATTATTCATAAATTTTTAAAGTTTTAAAGATCAAAACTAACATGAAATTTAAAACGATTCTTGAAGCACTCTATAATTTTTAAAAACACAGCCAAAAGAAGTTACTTCAATGTCTTCTATTATTACCCAGCCTAAAATCTATTTATTGATAAGTTTATACAACTCATATTCTACAAAGATTGGCGACTTTGCTTGTCGACCTACTTGCGGAGATTTGCTTAGCCCGTTCGCTATCGCTCGAGTCACCTTCGTCGAAATGACAAACCATACGAAACAAGTTTGAATTTTTATCAAAAAATGTTATTCCCGAAAGAGATTTCGACAATATTTTTCATTTCTATTTCTATGATAAAACCAAATATTTTTTCAGGAGCTAATCCCGCTCCCGAAGCCTCGGGACGTTACAATCTTTTTTATTTTTAAAGATAAAATAAAAAAGGATTTCCACTTCTATCGGGGCTAGGACATTCCGTTTCATAAGAATGTTTTCGGCTTTTTGTAAAATGACAAACTATTTAGAAAATTAACTGAGTTTATACCTTCTTAAATTAATATATTATTTTTCTTACTTAATATCATTTGTTTTTATACTTTTATAGCTCTTAAACTACGACAGTAAGAATTTATAAACTTTCCATTGCAACTAAATTGTATTAAACTATACAATAATGTAATGGATTTAATCAAAAATGTCAAGTTATGAGTATCAACAACATTTCAAAAGAAACCGAAAACAGGCTTTTGAATTTTTTCAACAACAGAATCGAACCTGAAGAATTGGCTAAAACACTAAGGCAGGTAAATTTTACGCTCTCTCTAGGCGTTATGAGCAAAAACGAAACGCTTCAAAGTGAAATGACCAAATTAAGAGATGGTTTGTATTGGCTCAATGCACTTGCTGAAACTTTAAACCCTTATTTGGAATTAGAGTAAGGATTAAAAAATGAAAACCTCGATTTTGTAGATCGAGGTTTTTTATGAGGATTTCGCCCAATCTTGTCAATTTTAAAAATCAGCTTTTATTTTCCTGCATTACAAATTCTACTGGAGCGCTTTCGGTTTGTGTTTGGCTTAAAGCCGTAATAGCATACGTATATTTATTAAAATCTGCGTGGGGTACTTCTAGTTTTAATGCCGTTGTAACATAATAAATATTTTCCGGATTGGAGAAATCGGTAATTTTTCCTTTCAAGAATCTGTAAATCACGTATTTTTTATTGTTCAAAGCTGCTTTCCAGCTTAAAATTCCTTTATCTGCTTTTAGAATCGCCGTAACATTTGTCGGCGCCTGCGGTTTTAATCTCGTTATTCTGTTCGCTTCGGGAGTTAAGGCAATGTATTTGTACGGCTTATTAACTAAAGGTTTTCTGAGTGTATCGCCTTTCTTCAAAAAAGTGGATGCCGTAAAATGCATGGAACCGTCTATGTTGGGCATTTTGCGAATCATTTCGATTTGTTTCACAATTTGATCGGCACTTCTCCATTCTGGTTCTTTTGCCGTAGTCGCAATCTTGTAATCGCCGTGTCCGATGTATACATTGGTGCCATACTTGTGCGCCGCCCACCATTTTGCCAAAATTTCAAAATTGGCTTTATCAAAACCAATATGCCAGTACAATTGCGGTGTTACATAATCGATCCAGTTTTCTTTCTGCCATTTTAAAATATCCGCATACAAATCGTCGTAGTTGGTTGCACCCGCTGCTGTATCAGATCCGTCAGCGTCTTTGGCTTTATTACGCCAAACGCCAAAAGGCGAAATTCCGAATTCTACCTCTGGTTTATTGGCCATAATCGTATCTCTGATTTGTTTGATAATCAAATCAACGTTGTCTCTTCTCCAATTGTCTTTATCCTGAAACTGGCGCGGTTCTTTAGCGAAAGCGGCATCATCTGGAAACTCCTGGCCTGCAATTTTATACGGGTAAAAATAATCGTCCATATGAATTGCTTGAATATCGTATTTGCGCACTATTTCGCCCACTACAGAAGAGACAAAATCTCTGGTTTCTTTGTATCCTGGATTAAAATAGCGGCTTTTTCCGTAAGTCAAAAACAAGTTTGGTTTCTTAAAAAACAAATGGGATTTTGCCAATACATCTCTTACCGTATCTTTTTGTACACGATACGGATTGAGCCATACATGCACGTTCATTCCTCTTTTTCCAGCTTCGTCAATCATCAATTGCAGCGGATCAAAACCTGGGGCAACTCCTTGTTTTCCCGTGATCCAATGTGAAGCGGGTTCTTTGGTCGATTTGTAATAAGCGTCTGCTGTTGGACGAATCTGAAAAATGACAGTATTAAGATTGTTTGAGCGAAGATTGTCCAAAATAGTAATCATTTCGGCTTTCATATCTTTGTCTGATAACCCCGGTTTAGACGGCCAGTCGATATTTTCTACAGTAGAAATCCATGCCGCACGCATTTCTCTTTTTGGCGAATGCTGTGCAAAAAGAATGGATTGAAAGCATAAAAACAGCAATAAAATCTGGATATTTTTCATCTTGTTTTGGGTTAGTATAATGAAAGTTTAAACGCAATCGCTAAAACTGCTGCAATGATTTACGTTGTGTTGGCAAAGTTCTAATCTTTATTTTGTAATCTCGGAAAACCGTTAGGATAACATCCAGAATTTACATAAAACTGATTTGTGAGGTTATCGGCACTGTATGCGCTTATATTTTTGTCTTTTCATTGAAAAAATTACTAAAAAACAAAAGCTGAAATTTTAGCGCATTTTCCCAATAAGCCATATTGTGTTCACCGGGGCGTTCGATGTAATCGTGGTTGATTTTCTTGTCGAGTAATCTGCCGTGAAGATCTCGGTTTACTTTCATAAAAAAATCATCAATACCACAATCTATAATTAGTTTTAAACTGTTATTTGGCAGCAAGTCCAGCATGTTGACAACGGTATTTTTATCCCAGTTTTCAGGAAATTCTGTTATTGTACCAAGACGTTTTTTGATGTCCCAATTATCTGGAAACGGGCGAAAATCTACACCTCCGCTCATACTTCCTGCTGCGCCAAAAAGATCTTGATGTTTGATTGAAAGGTACAAAGCGCCGTGTCCGCCCATACTTAAACCAGAAATGGCGCGTGCATCGCGGTTCGCAATAGTTTTGTAATTTTTATCGATATACGCAACCAACTCTGAAGTTACGTAAGTTTCATATTTAAAAGAAGGATCAATCGGACTGTCAAAATACCAGCTCGAATAATTTCCGTCTACACCAATTACAATAAAATTATAGAGATCAACCTGCTTTTTAAGTGCTTTGAAGTCTTTTGCCCAAGAAGCATAATTACCGCTGTAACCATGAAGAAGATAAACAACGGGGAATTTTTTAGTGCTTTTTTTATAATTATCCGGCAGCATCACACAAGTTTTGATGTTTTTTTTCATTGAAGCGCTAAAAACTTGAATGGTATCAACCTGCGCCGCTTTTGCAGCAAAAATCAGGGCAAAGAAAAGTAGTATACTGGCTAGATAGTGGTTGTTTTTCATACTCGGTTTTTTGTCGATTATTTTAAACAAATATATACAAAATACAGAGCGAATTTATTAATCTGCAGTATTATGCGTTATAAATACCTAAAAACGCACAAAAACGCACGTTAAATTATAATAAACATTAAATTATAAAACAAAAACACCCGATTTTCTATACTCTTCTAATACAGCATCCTGCGGATCTAATTCGGTCACAATAGTATCTAATTGACTCAGGTCGCACACAGCATGGGGCATTTTTGTATTTAGCTTATTTGACGAAAACATCGAGACTACTTTCTCGGAGGCTTCTATCATTGCTTTCTTAACTATAGAAATTTCATAACCAACTTCTGTAAGTCCTTGTTTGACGCTTATACTGCTGGCACCGATAAAACAAATATCGGCTTTTATTTTGGAGACTACTTGTATCACATCCATCCCGATAGTGACCATTGCGTTTTTTTGCATTTTTCCTCCAATAAATATTAAATCTACATTAGGATGCTGTGACAGCTGCATGGCAATTGGAAGGCTGTACGTGTAAATAGTAGCTTTTAAATCGGACGGAATAAGCTTTGCAAATACCAAATTAGTGCTGCCGCCACTCATAATAATCACTTGTCCGTCATGCAGTAAAGAAAGTGCTTTTGTAACAATTTTTTTCTTTTCGTCTTCTGCATTAATCGCAATTTGAAACACATCTGACGATTTTTCTACAAATTTAATGGCACCGCCATATACTTTTTCTAGAAGCTTTTTACTGTCTAATTCGTTTAAATCCCGTCTAATAGTGTCTTCTGATAAATCGAGCGCCAAAGCTAAATCTGTAGTAACAACTTTATGCTCTTCAAGTAGTTTAGTCATTATAAATTTATGTCTTTCAGCTTTCAGCATTATTTTTCGATTTAAAAATTCAAGACAAATATATCAAATTAAAAAATTAAATAGTGTGTTTTTGAGCAACTTCGGCAACATAACGCATCAATAAACTAACCAGATAGCAATAAAGAAGAAACAAGATTTATTGTTTGCATTATTTTGCATTTTTTAAGATTATTTTTTCACAAAACAGAAAAATATCGCATTTGTATGCAATAATTAGATATATTTGCTTGATAACCAAAATTAACCGCTATGAAAAAAAAGTTTTTAATTCTTTTACTTTTTATTTTTGGAATACTAACCAGTTATTCACAAAATAATATCGTAAAAGGTAAAGTTACAGACGGCACAGGAAACACTTTGCCAGGCGCAAATATTGCAGTGCAGGAAACTAACGACCAGACCTCTACAGGAGCAGACGGAACGTTTTCTATTAAAGCAAATCCAGGACAAGTTCTTCTTGTTACCTACATTGGCTTTAACACCAAAGAAGTTATTGTAAATGGCACCAATCTAACAATTGTAATTTCTGAAAGTGCTCAAACGCTAAACAATGTTACTGTTGTGGGAGCTATGGGTATTGTGCGAAACAAATCATCTTTAGGTTATTCGGTACAAGAAGTAAAAGGTAAAGAAATTGCTGAAACACAACGTCCTAATTTTGCTACTGCATTGCAAGGTCGTGTCGCGGGTCTTACCGTTACAAGTACTTCTGGCGCGCCGGGAGCATCTGCAGCGATTCAGTTAAGAGGTGTAAATTCGCTTAGCGGCAGTAATTCTCCGTTGTACGTAATTGACGGATTACCGGTAAGTAACGAGACAATGAATCAGGAATTAACGATTTCAAATGCTCCAAACAGAACGCAGGATTACACCAACAGAGGGGCCGATATTAACCCCGATGATATTGAATCGGTAGTGATCTTAAAAGGACCTGAGGCTGCAGCGCTTTACGGAATGCAGGCTGGAAATGGTGCTATCGTAATTACTACTAAAAAAGGTAAAAAAGGGGTTGGAAGACTTACTTATTCTACTAACACCAGGTTTGATAATATCTACCGTTTTCCTGAAACTCAAAAAGTTTATCAAAGAGGGTCTGACGGTGTAAACAATCCCGATTACAGAAGACAATTTGGAACAGCTTATCCAGAAGGAACTAAATTATACAATAACCTGGAAAATTTCTTTAAAACTGGAGTTTCTACCACCCATAACCTATCGTTTGAAGCCGGAACAGAAACCACTTCTTATCGATTATCTCTTGCCAATTTAGAGCAGGAAGGCGTTGTGCCCAATACAGGATACAGCCGATTGACTGCTAATTTGAATGCTACTGCAAAATTATCTCCTAAACTAAGATCTGAAGCGTCTTTTAACTTCACAAAATCTGACAATCAGAAAGCCGCAAAAGGTGCTGGGGCTGCGGTGCAAATTCCAGGTGTAACCAGTGCTGGATATTTGCTTTCTCTTTTAGCGTGGCCTGCAAATGATGATGCCAGCGATTACTTAAATGCTGACGGAACTAGAAGAAAAATTACCAGCGGTGCATTGGATGCTGAAAATGATAACCCGTTTTGGGATGTAAACAAAAATTTATCCGAAGATTTTAATAACCGTTTTATTACCAACGTTGGTTTAGTTTACGATCCGTATTCTTGGCTTAACATTACGGGTCGCGTGGGCTGGGACGTAAATTCTGCTCAGGGTTATCGAGCTATTCATCCAGAATCTTACGCTGGAATTGCCTCTGGAGGTTACTTGGAATCTTATTATTCTAATACCAGTAATTTAAACACGACTTTATTGGTTACAGGTAAAAAATCATTCGGAAAGTTTAATACTAAAATAATGGTCGGAAATTCGGTTAATGATAACAGTTATAGAATTTTATCTACAACAGGAAGTAAATTCTTTGATCCGAACTTCTACTCTATCAACAATACCGATGCAACTACTCAAAGATCGCAGGAAAGAATAATTGAAAGCAAAATTATTGGTTTCTTTTCTGAGGTGAGTCTAGATTACAACAAAATTGCTTATTTGACTTTAACAGGTCGTGAAGATTGGACCTCTGTTTTGCCAGATCCATTTTTCTATCCTTCTGTTTCAACGAGTTTTGTATTCTCAAACCTAAACGGATTAAAGGATAAAGAAACTTTCTCGTACGGAAAAATTAGAGCATCATACGCAGAAGCAGCAAACATTCCTTCTCCTTATTCTGCAGAACCTGTTTTTACACCTCAGTTAACTACAGATGGAGGTTATGCTTATGGGGTTACTGGAGCAAATCCGAATTTAAAACCAGAATTTCGTAAATCTTTTGAATTAGGTACAGAATTAAAATTCTTTAACAACCGTATCGGATTAGATGTTGCGGTTTACAGTACCAAAACAATTGATCCGATCCTGAAAAACATGCGCTTGAGCTATGGGACAGGATTTGTGGTGACTTCTGCTAATTTTGGCGATTTACAAAATCAAGGTTTGGAAATTACTTTAAATGCAACAGCAGTTAAAAAAGAAAATTTTTCTTGGGATGTAAGCGCAAACTTTAGTAAAACACAATCAAAATTATTAAATCTTCCGTCAGTTATCTCAGAATATTATGTTTCAGACACTTGGCTTTACGGAAATGTACGCGGCGGTGTAACGGTTGGAAATCCGCTGACTACTTTAACAGGAAATGATTATTTAAGAAATAATAACGGAGATCCTCTTATTGACCCCAATACAGGATATGCTTTAAAAGACCCTAACTTTAAAATTGTCGGCGATAGAAATCCAGATTTTATGCTGGGACTTCAAAACACTTTTGTCTATAAAAATATGAGTTTATCATTTTTATTAGACATTCGAAAAGGAGGTGACATTTACAACGCAACTGAGTTCTATTTGTACCAAAATGGTTTGTCTACCAAAACGTTAGACCGCGGCCAAACCAGAATTGTAAAAGGTGTTCTAAGAGATGGTTTAGAAAATTCTGCAACACCAACACAAAATAATATTCCGGTTCGTCCAAGTGTTCAAAACGAATATTATAGAACAGGTGCAATTGATGCGGATTTTATCGAAAAAGACATCAATTGGTTAAGAATGAGAGACATTACATTGAGCTATCAAATGCCTTCTGAAATTTTGAAAAAGACTTTTATCAACAATCTTTCGCTGTACTTAACCATGACTGATGTTTTTATCATCACTAACTATACAGGTGCTGATCCTGCTGTAAACGGAACTAACGCATCTGTAGGCGGCGCCGGCGGAACTGGCTTTGACTTTGGTACTTTGTCTACTCCAAGAGGTTTGAATTTAGGATTGAAAATCGGACTTTAATTAATTGAACAATGAAAAATATAAAAACATATATAGCAGCATTAGGTCTTGTATCCATAATGGTTTCGTGTAATGACCTAGAAGATATAAACGTAAATCCGAGTTTTCCGGTTGATGTTTCGGCAACTGCTTTAATGCCTCCAATTGAACAGCAGATGGCTGTTGGACTGCAATTTGACAATCGTTGTCTCGGTCGTTACATACAAAACTTTAGTATTGCCACAGTTGGAGCGGTCGGAAGCGAATGGGATCGTTTTGGTTATCAAGCAAACAGCGATACGGGCGGTGAAATCTGGAAAATGACTTATTTTGCAATTGGTTTAAACTTAACCAAATTACAAGAAAAAGCGGCAGCAGAACAGCGCCATGACATTACAGGAATCTCAAAAGTAATTAGAGCCTGGACTTGGCAGGTTGCTACCGATTATCATTCTGAATTAATCAATTTTGATCAAGTTTTTACACAAAGACTTTCTTTTGATTATGTTTCTCAAGATAAAGTATACGCAGAAGTAGTGCGTTTATTGAATGAAGGTTTAACCGATTTGGATCGTACAGATGGAAATGTTTCTCAAACCTACACTGCCGGCGGTGACAAAATGTATGGCGGCGACCGCTCTAAATGGGTAAAATTTGCTTACGGGGTTTTAGCTCGAAATTTGAACAATCAAATCAACAAAGCTTCTTATAATCCTGATAAAGTTATTGAATACTGCGATAAATCATTGGCTTCTAATGCAGACAATGCTTTAATTAGATACAACGGAACTGTTGCTGCAGACATTAATTTTTACGGCCCGGGAAGAAACAATTTTAATACTTACCGTCAAACCGATTTTGCTGTAAGAACAATGGACGGAACTATTTTTGGAGGTGTAAAAGATCCTAGAATTTCGAGAGTCTTAGCTCCTTCTGTAGGGCTTTCTGAAACAGCTCCTAATTCTGCCGCAAACCCAGATGCGAGTAAATATACATTCAACGGAAATCCTTTAAACACAACGGCTTCTACAACTGCTACAAACGTAAGCAGAATTCCAAATATCTATGGAACTTATACTGCCGGAACTATTACAACGCCAGGAAGATATTTATTTAGAGATAAGGCTAATTTTCCGTTAATGACTTATTCTGAAATTCAGTTTATTAAAGCGGAAGCTGCTTTTATAAAAGGAGATAAAGCAATGGCTTTAGACGCTTACAGAAAAGCAATTGACGCCAATATTGATTTTGTAAATTCAAATACGGTTGTAAGCACAACTTTCCCGATTACCTCAACAATCACAGCGGCAGAAAAAACAGCGTTTTTAACGAATGTAAATATTGTTCCAAATGCTGCAGACTTGACGATCAGCCACATTATGCTTCAAAAATATGTTGCGCTATTTGGTTACGGAATGCTTGAAACATGGACCGATTTACGTAAATACCATTACGACAATGTAAATATTTACAAAACAATGAATCTTACTCCAAATGGAGGGATATTTGTGGACAATAACGGAAAAATGCCTTATCGAGTTCGCCCTAGATTTAACTCAGAATACGTTTGGAATTTTGACGCTTTAAAAGCCATTGGCGCAGATAAAGTTGATTACCATACTGTAGAAATGTGGTTTTCTCAACCGTAACTTATATCAACTAAAAACCGAATCAGATGAAAAATATATTCAATAATTTAAAAAAGTCAATCATTCCAATTCTTGGATTACTGGCTTTTACTTCTTGCGGGGATGAAAATGACTTTACACCTCAGCAGACTTTTGAAGGAATTGAAGGCGCCGCAAACGTAAAATTTGTACACAGTGCGGTAGGGCCAAATGGCACCAATTTTCAGATAAACTATTTTACAGGAACAGAAAAAATTACGGCAGTTGCTGTAAGTACTGGTATTCCTATCGGAATGGGCTATGGAGCCCAATATCCAATACCGATTAATTATGTATTAATGAAACCTGGAACACAGCCGTTGAGCGTTAAAACTCCTGCAACCCCAGCCGTTACTATTTATGATGGAAATATTGTGACAGAAAAAAACAAATATTACACTAGTTTTTTATTGTCTACGCCACCTTCGGTAACTCCTCCTGTTTATTCTCTTTATCAATTAAATGACGATTTAAGCGTTACCGATTTAGACGAAACAAAAGCTTATATTCGTTTTATAAATGTAATTAGCAATTCGGCACCAGCGGGTTATGATTTAGGTCTGTTAAAAGAAACTTCAATTATAGGCGCAACACCCGTTGTCACAAAAGAGGTGTATACTTATCGAAATGTAACCTTTAAAGGCGGTGACGAAAAATTTATCCCAATCGAACCCCAAGAACCAACGGATACCCGCGGTTATCAATTACAGGTTCGCGTGGCGGGTTCTCCAACAAATGTACCGGGAACGACCACCGGAACTACAATTGCAAATCTTGCCAACAATCCAGCCAGTGTAGCATTTGTGCCTAGAGCAGGAAGAATTTACACAATATATTGCCGAGGAATTATCGGCGGATTACCAACTGCTACAACAAACCCTCCAACTGTTACCTACATTACTAATAAATAATCTTAAAAAACCGAACCACTTTCAAATTGTAAAATGGTTCGGTTTTATCTCAGATTCCTCTTTATATCTTTATAAAAATGTAATTTTAATCGTAATTAAACTTTTATGCTATGTTTCAATTCTTTAAAAAAATCACATTTATTTTATTTTTAATTGCCTGCAATGCGGCATTTGCTTTTTCCTTAAAAGAGAAGGTTAAAAATAAAGTTCCAGTCTTAAATGAAATTAAAACCGGAGCCGACAATTACGAAAAATACCTTCCTTTATTAAAAGATAAAAAAGTTGGAATTGTAACCAATCAAACCGGAATTTTATCCAATAAAAAACATGTAGTTGATTTTTTACTAGAGAAAAAAACAGCGCTTCAAACCATTTTTGCTCCCGAACACGGTTTTAGAGGAACGGCAGATGCCGGTGAACATGTTGTGGACGGAAAAGACTCAAAAACCGGACTTCCGATTGTTTCACTTTACGGAGAAAATAGAAAACCAAAAGCGGCGCAATTGGCCAACATAGACATCATGATTTTTGATCTTCAGGATGTGGGAGCGCGTTTCTACACCTATATTTCTTCTTTGCATTATGTAATGGAAGCCTGCGCAGAAAACAACATTCCGCTTATTGTTTTCGACAGGCCAAATCCGAACGGAAGTATTGTAGACGGGCCTTTATTAGAAAAAGAGTTTACAAGTTTCGTGGGCATGCACCCAATTCCGCTATTACACGGCATGACTATAGGCGAATATGCACAAATGATAAACGGACAAAAATGGCTGAAAAATGATGTTCAATGTAAATTAACTATTATTCCTTGTGTCGATTACAAGAGAACAATGCCTTACAGCTTACTCGTAAAACCGTCACCCAATTTACCAAATGATCAATCGATAAATTTATATGCCAGTTTATGCCTTTTTGAAGGAACCAATGTAAGCATGGGACGCGGCACCGAAAAACAATTTCAAATTTACGGTTCGCCTTATTTAAAGAAAACAGGATTCAGCTTTACGCCAAAACCAAATTTTGGTGCAAAAGATCCGGTTTATAATGGGAAAGAATGTTTTGGCGAAGATTTAACTTCTTATCCAAAACTCCAGCAATTAGAATTAAAATGGCTTATCAAGGCCTACCAAAACACTGCTGATAAAACGAAGTTTTTTAATCCCTTTTTTATCAAACTTGCCGGAACTAAAAAATTGCAGCAGCAGATTGAAAAAGGAGTTTCTGAAAAAGACATCCGCGAAAGCTGGAAAAAAGATTTAGAAGCTTTTAAAATAATGCGAAAACAGTATTTGATTTATTAAAAATCAAAATCCCAAAAATCTACTATTTCACAAATCAAAAAAAAAAAGAAAAAATGAAAAATAAAACTCCAGAAACAGAGCAAGAATCTCTGTATAAGGACTTGGACCAAATGAGCGTGAAAGAACTGTTGACGAGCATTAATACAGAAGACAAAAAAGTACCGCATATAATTGAAGAACAGATTCCTAAAATTGAAAAACTGGTTAAAGCAATTGTAAAAAAAATGCAGCTGGGAGGTCGTTTATTCTACATCGGCGCAGGAACTTCTGGACGCATCGGAATCTTGGACGCTTCTGAATGTCCCCCTACCTTTGGCGTACCGCATGACCTGATTATCGGAATTATTGCGGGCGGTGATACAGCTATTAGAAAAGCGGTTGAAAATGCTGAAGACGATACCGAACAAGCTTGGAAAGATTTAGCTAAATTTGAAATTTCAAGTTTAGATTTCATTATCGGAATTGCGGCTTCTGGAAATACGCCTTATGTATTGGGCGCATTAAAAAAAGCAAAAGAACACAACATTAAAACAGCAAGTATTTCCTGCATCAGTAACGGATTAACAGCTCAGGAAGCCGATTTTCCGATTGAGTTAATCGTTGGGCCGGAATTCTTGACCGGAAGTACGAGAATGAAAGCCGGAACAGCGCAAAAACTGACGTTGAACATGATTTCGACTTCAGTAATGATAAAACTCGGAAAAGTAAAAGGCAACAAAATGGTAGACATGCAGCTGTCTAATGAAAAACTGGTAAAACGAGGCATCAAAATGATTATGGAAGAATTGGGTATTGAATATGATCTGGCCGAGGAATTACTGCACAAACACAAAAGCGTGCGAGCCGTTTTAATGGAAAAAACTAAAAAATAAAATTAAAACCTAAACCATAACCAAAAATGTCTTCTACAACCATCCTCATTTTCATATTAGTTTATTTTGGACTTTTACTTTTCATCTCAAATGTAATTAGTAAAAAAGGACAAGACAACGATTCTTTTTTCAAAGCCAATAAAAATTCTAAATGGTATTTGGTTGCTTTCGGCATGATTGGTACTGCGCTTTCGGGCGTAACTTTTATTTCTGTTCCAGGAGAAGTGGGCTCGCCAAACGGAGAACAATTCAAATATTTTCAATTTGTTTTAGGAAACGCCATTGGCTTTATCATCATTGCCAAAGTCCTGCTTCCACTCTATTACAGAATGAACCTGACTTCAATTTACAGCTATATTGAACAGCGAATGGGAGTCAAAAGTTATAAAACTGCTGCTTCAATTTTCTTAGTCAGCAGAACTATTAGTTCGGCTTTCAGATTATATTTAGTGGTCATTGTATTGCAGCGTTACGTATTCAACGACTTTAATATTCCATTTCCCGTAACCGTGCTTTTGGCCTTAGCCCTTATCTTTTTATACACTTTTAGAAGCGGTCTTAAAACGATTATTATTACCGACACCCTGCAGACTTTCTTTTTAGTAAGTTCTGTTTTTATCACCATTTATTTTGTCTGCGACAGTTTAGATTTAACGGTGCTCGAATCAGTTTCAACGATTCAAAAAAGCAATTATTCTAAAATATTTTTCTTCGATAATTTTTTGACGAGCAAGTACCACTTTGTAAAACAAATTCTCGGCGGTATGTTTGTAACCATTGCAATGACTGGACTCGATCAGGATTTAATGCAGAAAAACCTGAGTTGTAAAAACATTGGCGAAGCACAGAAAAACATGTTTACGTTTACTGGGATTTTTGTTTTGATCAACATTATATTTTTAAGTTTAGGCGCTTTATTATACATTTACGCTTCCAAAAACAATGTTCAAATTCCGTTAGATTTAGCATCAGGAAAACCAAGAACCGATTTACTTTTTCCAGAAATTGCTTTAAACCATTTATCGATTGTACCGGCTTTTATTTTCCTTTTAGGAATTATAGCTGCCACTTTTGCCACAACAGATTCGGCTTTAACCGCCTTAACCACTTCTTTTTGTGTTGATTTCCTTGGAATGGATAAAGCAGAAAACCTGAACAATAATAAGAATGTCAAAATCAGACATTGGGTGCATTTCGGATTCTCAATTTTACTTTTTCTGGTCATAATTGTTCTAAATTCTTTTAATGATGCCTCAGTTGTTGCCTTAATTTTCAGAGCGGCATCGTATACTTACGGCCCATTATTAGGTTTATACGCTTTCGGATTATTACAAAAATCAAGATTGGTAAACGACAAACTGATTCCGATAATCTGCATCATATCGCCAATATTTACGTATTTCTTAAGCGAAAATGCAGCACAATTATTCGGATATACTTTTGATAACGAATTGATTATCATCAACGGATTATTTACCTATATCGGAATTTATTTTACAAGCAGACAGTCCAGCGAAAGAATCTCTTTCTAAAAGCCAAAACAGCAATGCAAGATTGTGTATTGCCAAAAAATTATTTAATGAAAAATGTTATTATCAAAATAGGTCTTTTGACTGTGGTTCTTTTTTTCATCGTCAATTGCGGCGTTTCTAAAAGTAGTACAGCCACAGCAGCAGCAGCAGCAGCAAAACCTACTGCCACAGAAAACGACGAAGTTTATACTGCCAAAACCAAATCGGAAAGAAAGCCTTTTTTTAAAGATTCTGATACCGAAAACCACTGGTCAGACAGTATTTATGCCCAAATGTCTCTGGATGAAAAACTGGGTCAGTTGTTTTTTGTGAATGCCTATTCCAATAAAGATTCTGTACATGAAAATAAAGTCAAAGAATTAGTTTCTAAATACAAAGTCGGCGGTGTCATTTTTTTTCAAGGCGGTCCGATGCGTCAGGCTAAATTGACTAATATTTATCAATCAAAAGCCAAAGTGCCTTTGTTTATTGGTCTTGATGCCGAATGGGGATTGGCAATGCGTTTAGATTCAACCTATCGTTATCCGTGGAACATGACTTTGGGTGCGATTGAAGACCTGGCTTTACTGGAAAACGTCGGCCGCAATATGGGAATTGAATGCAAGAGAATGGGAATTCATTTTAATTTTGCGCCCGTTTTAGATATTAACACCAATCCGCTCAATCCAATTATCGGGAATCGTTCTTTCGGCGAAAGCAAAACCAATGTTGCCGAAAAAGCTGCTGCATTAATGAAAGGCATTCAAAGCCAAGGCGTTTTGTGCACCGGAAAACATTTTCCAGGTCATGGCGATACCGCCGTTGATTCTCATAAAACACTTCCTACAGTTTTACTTTCAAAAGAACAAATCGATCAGGTTGATTTATATCCGTACAAACAGCTTTTTGACGAAGGTCTGGCTTCTGTAATGGTAGCGCATCTTAACATTCCGAGTTTAGAACCAGCACAAAACATTCCTTCTTCGGCTTCTTACAATATTGTAACCGAACTGCTTCAAAAACAAATGGGTTTTGAAGGCTTAATTTTTACAGACGGCTTGGGCATGAAAGGCGCCAGCGATTTTAAACCTGTCGGCGATTTAGAACTGGCTGTTTTATTGGCTGGAAATGATATTTTTCTTTGTCCGGATGATGTTCCTAAAGCTCTAGAAAAACTAAAAATTTTCTATGCCAACGGACAGATCACAGAAGAACGTCTAGCACATTCGGTTAAAAAAATCCTGCATTACAAATTCAAAGCAGGTTTAAACAAATACAAACCTGTTGATTTAAAAAATTTAAAAGAAGATTTAAACAGTCCCGACAAAGATGCGCTTCATTATACTTTATATGAAAATGCAGTAACGGTTTTAAAAAATGAAAGAGAAATTCTTCCAATAAAAGACCTTACACAGAAAATTGCTTATGTAAAACTCGGAGAAGATGTGAACAGCGATTTTGTCACCACTTTAAAAAAATATACAGCAATTACAGAAGTTTCAAACATCAATGTTGATTCTTTAAATGCTGCATTAAAGAAATTTGACTTGGTTATTGTGAGTTATCATAAAGTAAACAAAGCTTGGGAAAAACATGATTTTAAATCGAACGAATTGTTCTTTTTAAATAAAATTGCCCAGAATAATAAAGTGATTTTAGATCTTTTTGCGAAACCTTACGCATTACTTCCGATCAAAAATTTTGATGAATTTGAAGGCTTGGTTGTTTCCTATCAAAACTCCCCTATTTCGCAGATCGTTTCGGCAGAAATTTTATTTGGTGCAAAAGGCGCAAAAGGAAAACTGCCCGTTTCTATAAATGACAACTTTAAAGTAAACGACGGACTTACTACCGAAAAAATTAATCGTCTGGCGTTTCAAATGCCCGAAAATGTCGGGATGAGTTCTGCTATTCTTTCTAAAATTGATGCTGTGGCACAAAAAGCAATTGACGGCAAAATGGCTCCGGGAATGCAGGTTTTGGTTGCCCGAAAAGGAAATGTAGTTTTTCAGAAATCATATGGCTATCACACTTACAACAAAGATGTAAAAGTCTCTAATACTGATCTGTACGACGTTGCTTCAATTTCTAAAATGATTTCGACGCTGCCCAATGTAATGCAGTTGTACGATAAAGAAAAAGTGACTTTAGATACCAAATTAGGAACGATGGTTCCGTTGTTTGCTAAATCGAATAAAAAAGACATTTCGTTTAAAGATTTATTAAATCATTATGCAGGACTGATCGCATGGGCTCCGTTTTACAAATCGACTTTGGATGCAAAAGGATATCCGTTACCGCAGTATTACAGAAAAATAGCCGAAAACAATTTTACTACAAAAGTTGCAGACAGTCTTTATATTAGAAATGATTATCATGATACCATAATGAAGTTTATTGCCGGCTCGCCTATCTCATTAAAAAAAGAATACAAATACAGTGATTTTACTTTTATCATTTTAAAAGAATATCTGGAAAAAGCAACCCATAAAAAGCTGGAAGATTTAAGTCAGGAAAACTTCTTTAATTCCTTGGGAATGAATTATACGACTTACAATCCGTTATTAAAATTTGACAAAAATGCAATTGCTCCAACTGAAATTGATACTTATTTCAGACATCAGTTAATTCAAGGATACGTGCACGATATGGCTGCTGCGATGGAAGGCGGTATTGCGGGTCACGCTGGAGTTTTTTCTAACGCCATGGATGTTGCTAAAATGATGCAGCTTTTTCTTCAAAAAGGAAGTTACGGCGGTGAACAGTATTTTACCGCTGCCACATTCGATACTTTTAACACTTGTTTTTACTGTCCTCAAGGCGTAGAAAGAGGTTTGGGTTTTGATAAAAGATTAGGCAAAGACGGCCCGACTTGTCAATGCGCTTCGGCTTCGAGTTTTGGACACACCGGTTTTACTGGAAACATGGCTTGGGTAGATCCAGAAAACGAAACTGTTTATGTGTTTTTATCTAATAGAACGTATCCTGAAATTGGTGAAGAAGGGAATAAATTAGCAAAAGAAAAAATAAGGGAAGAGATTCAAAAAATAATTTATGAATCTATTGACAAGTAATAATTAAATTTAGCATCGTAACATAGATTTTATTTCTTTGCAAAAAGAGTATCCAATAGAATTGCCGCAAAGACGCAAAGTTTTATTAAAAAACTAGCAATTTCAGCTGTTTTAAAAACGTATTTTCATGAATAAAAATATAAACGCACTATATCAAATTGCTCAAAAGAAAAGCCGAAAAATTATTGGCTTAATGTCGGGGACTTCGCTTGACGGATTGGATATTGCACTCTGCGAAATTTCAGGTTCCGGCGTCAATACCGACGTTAAATTACTTCAATTTGAAACCATCGATTATTCGGAAGAAATCAAAACAGAAATTCGAAAAGTATTCGCTAAAAAAACAATAGATTTTCAGCATTTGGTTTTGCTCAACGAATGGATTGGATCGCTGCACGCTTCAATGATTACTGAAAGTCTGGAAAAATGGAATATTGATCCGAAAGAAGTCGATTTAATTGCTTCTCATGGACAGACTGTTTTGCATGCTCCAAAATTTTTGCATCAGCAGGACAAATTTCCAAACGCTACTTTACAAATTGGCGACGGTGATCATATTGCGGTGCAAACAGGAATTATCACTTTATCAGACTTCAGGCAAAAACATGTTGCGGCAGGCGGTGAAGGTGCGCCATTAGCCGTGTATGGCGATTATTTTTTATTTGGAAAAGAAGGCGAAAACCGTATTATGCTCAACATTGGCGGAATTGCTAATTTTACTTATCTGCCGGCTGCTTTAAAAACCGAAAAAACTTTTGTAACCGATACTGGAACAGGAAATACTTTAATTGATCTCTTTGTAAAAAAATATTTCTTAGATAAAAGTTACGATAAAGATGCCGAAATAGCCAAACAAGGAACTGTAAATCAGTTACTATTGGATAACCTTAAAGACAATGCTTTTTTCAAAAAAGGATTTCCAAAAACAATCGGGCAAGAATTATTTAATACCGAATACGTCGAATTAGCCCTTTCTAAAAGTAATCTAACCGATATTTTAGCCCCCGATTTATTGGCGACTTTAACACGTTTTACTGCCGAAACCATTGCAGAAGCAATTCAATTTACGATTGAAAATACGAAGTATAAAATAGAAGATTTTAAAATCTATCTATCGGGAGGCGGTGCACACAATCCGTTATTAATGCAATGGCTGCAGGAATTACTGCCCTGCCAATTTTACAAAAGCGATGATTTAGGAATTAACAGCGATGCCAAAGAAGCCATTTTATTCGCCATTTTGGCCAATGAAACTGTTTCTGGAGGCGATTTTAATTTCGGAACTGCAAAAATTCCATCAGTAACGATGGGAAAAATTTCAATGCCGGATTAATTTGAATTGTAACGCGGATTTTACAGATTCGCTATCGCGAAATCGCTGATTTTCGCTGATTTTTAGAGTATCTTATATAAAAATTCCGTTTTTATACGTGTCTTCACGATAGTGAATCCGTAAAATCCGTGTCGAATTAATTTGCATCAAAACCATAAACTACTAACAAACCAAAACCATGAAAAAAGAACGATTAGCTTCATTGGACGTATTTAGGGGATTTACTCTTTTATTAATGACCATTGTTAACAATCCCGGAAGCTGGTCTGCTATATACCCGCCATTAGAACATGCAGAGTGGCACGGCTGCACACCAACCGATTTAGTTTTTCCTTTTTTCGTCTTTATAATGGGCACAGCAATACCTTTTGCCATACCGGTTAAACATCTTGATGGGGCTGTTTTTAATAAAATTTTAGTTCGTTCGCTGCGAATTTTCTGTTTAGGATTATCTTTAGGTTTTTTCGGCAGAATTCATTTATTTGGTCTCGAAGGATTAGCGCTTTTAGCTCTAAGACTTATTATTTTCTTTGGTATCGCTTATGCACTTTTGGGGAATTTTAGCATGAAAGTCAAAACCTACCTTGTTTTCGGGATCTTGGCTGTCTTACTTTTTCTAGCTTACAGCGGTTTAGAACATTTTGAAGATGTAAGGATTCCAGGTGTTTTACAACGAATCGCTGTCGTTTATTTCTTTACTTCTCTTTTATACTTAAAAACAAATTTAAAAACACAACTTGTAATCGCAGCGTCTATTTTAATCGGTTATTATGTATTATTGGCTTTTGTTCCTGTTCCAGGATTTGGTGATGCCAATTTTGACAAAGGAACCAATCTTGCTGCCTGGCTGGATAATTTAGTTTTAAAAGGACATTTATGGAGCGTTTCTAAAACCTGGGATCCAGAAGGAATTTTAAGCACTTTGCCCGCTATAGCAACAGGAATCACTGGAATGTTGATCGGACAGCTTTTAAATTTACCCATTTCTAAAACTGAAATCATAAAGAAATTATCTATTTCAGGAATAATTCTAATAGTCTCTGGACTGCTTTGGAATATTATATTTCCTATCAATAAATCACTTTGGACCAGTTCGTACGTATTGTATACCGCAGGTATTGCAACTATCTGTTTAACTATACTTTATTATATTATTGATGTGGCCGATTATAAAAAATGGGCCAAGTTATTTTTGATCTGGGGAGTAAATCCAATGATTGTTTTTTATTTTTCTGGAATAATTCCGAGAGTTTTGAGTTATATAAAAATATCGCATCCAGAAACCGCAGGAGAAGAAATCAACCTTCAATCCTATATCTATGAATTTGGAATTGTGCCTAATTTTGAAAATCCATTAAATGCCTCTTTGGCTTATGCTTTGTTATATGCCGTTTTCTGGTCAATCATCTTATGGATTTTATACAAAAGGAAGCTGCTTTTCAAAGTTTAGCTCTTTAGAAAGAATGGTATTATTATTGCGAAATTTAAATTTCTTATAATCATCTAAAAAAACTATTTTTGGTTTTTGTTAAAAACTTTGAAATGCATAAAAATCAGTATCTAATATTCTCTGCCCTATTTATATTACTCGTTTCGACGATTGCTCACGCGCAGGAAAAAATACTGCATCCAAAAAACGAATTCAGAGGTGTTTGGATTGCCACTGTAGTCAATATTGACTGGCCTAAAACTGCGTCGGATAATGTAGAGAAAGAAAAAGCTGATTATCTTGAAATTTTAGAGGCTTATAAAAAACTAAATTACAATGCCGTTATTGTTCAGGTAAGAAGTGTCGGTGATGCTTTTTATCCATCAGAATTTGCGCCTTGGTCCCGTTTCTTGACTGGAAAAGAAGGTTTGGCACCAACCCCTTATTATGATACTCTGGCTTGGATGATTGAACAGGCGCATAATAGAGGCTTTGAGTTTCACGCCTGGCTGAATCCATACCGTGCAACTTTCGATTTAAACAAAAACCTGTTAAGTCCGGGGCACGATATATTTAAACACCCTGAATGGATGATTGAATACGGAGGCAAATACTATTACGATCCGGCGCTTCCAGAAGTTCAGGCGCATTTAACAAAAGTGGTAAAAGAAGTAGTTGATAAATACGATATTGATGCGATTCATTTTGATGATTATTTTTATCCGTATGCCGTTCCTGGAAAAGTATTTAATGATACTGCTTCGTACCGAAAATACGGTACAGGTTTAAGCCTTGCCGATTGGCGTCGTGCGAATGTAAGCAACTTTGTACATGCTATTTCGAACACGATAAAAGAAAGCAAACCTTGGGTACAGTTCGGAATCAGTCCGTTTGGAGTTTGGCGCAATAAATCGAAGGATCCAAAAGGTTCAGAAACACAATCTACTTCTAATTACGACGATTTATACGCCGATCCTATTTTATGGATGGATCAAAAATGGATTGATTATATCATGCCGCAATTGTATTGGAGCATGAATAATCCGAGAGCATCTTATTCTAAGTTGGTAAAATGGTGGGCAGAAAACTCTAATAATGCTGCTGTTTATATTGGGCATGCCCCATACAAAATTAGAGGTGATGGGGATAAAAGCTGGAATTTTGCAACCGAAATCCCTACGCAGGTAGATTTTGCGAGAAGCTTTAAAAATGTTTCTGGAAGTGCTTATTTCAGTGCTAAATGGTTTATGGGCAAAAATTTTGATGTGGTACGTCTGTTAGAAGAAAACCAATATAAATATCCTGCGCTTCCGTTAGCTGTTCCAAATTTAAGACACGTTATTATCGATAAACCTCAAGTTGTTGAGTACAATAAAGACAGTATCAAATATAATTTTACATTCAAAAGTCCACTTAATACAAGAGTTCGCTATATGGTTGTTTATGGAGGCGAACATACTTCTAAAGTAGACATTAACGACCCTTCAAAAATTATAGAAAAAGTTACCATAAAAGAGGTTGACGGAAAAATTACCTTTGCCATCGCAGGCGGAAAACTGAATCTTTACAAAGCCTGCGCAGTCACTTTTATTGATTATTATGCTAATGAAAGCTCACCAACCACAATAGATTTAAAGAAATCACTTAAAAACTATATTCCAGCTCAGCCTAATGAAAACAGATAATAAACCTTGGTTTTGGATTCCGCTTCTTAATTTTGCTTCAGGATTACCTTACGCCGTAATTATTTCGGTTTCAGTAATTATGTACAAAAATCTTGGCATTACAAATGAAGATATTGGAGTTTACACCAGTTTATTATATCTTCCTTGGGTTATAAAACCGCTTTGGAGTCCTTTTATAGAATTAAACGGAACTAAAAGAAAATGGTTTTTATCGATGCAACTGTTAATTTCTATTGCATTTTTATTAGTCGGATTTACTATTCCTGCTAATGGATTTTTCATGATGACACTTGCCATTTTTTGGGTTGCCGCTTTTGCTTCTGCCTCAAATGATATTGCGAGTGACGGTTTTTATTTATTGGTTTTACCTAAAGAACAACAGTCTTTTTTTCTTGGAATCAGAAGTACTTTTTACAGACTTTCGATGCTTGCCGGAAACGGATTAATTGTACTTTTTGCTGGTTATTTAGAACATAAATACGGTGATAATACAAAAGCTTGGTCATATACAATGATTTGTGTTGGTTTGTTAATGACTTTTATAACTATTTACAATTTCATTTTTACTCCAAAAAACGAAATCAATGCGGTTGCAAACAATAAAGAAGCTCACAAAAACCAAAACTTTGCTACCGTTTTCGTAAGTTTTTTCAAGAAAAAACAAATTGGTTTAATCCTGGCTTTTATTTTAGTTTTCAGATTAGGAGAATCGCAATTACTAAAAATGTTAAGTCCGTTTTTATTGGATGGAAAAGAACTAGGCGGCATGGGATTAGATACCGAAGCCGTTGGGATAATTTACGGAACTTTTGGTGTCAGCGCTTTAACTCTGGGAGGAATTTTAGGCGGAATTGCCATTTCTAAACAAGGTCTTACCAAATGGATGCTTCCAATGTTTTTAGCGATGCATTTACCAATTATTGGATTCATTTTATTAGCCTTTTTTCATCCAGCCTCTATTTATTACATTTATGCCGTCGTGATTTTAGAACAATTTGGTTATGGTTTTGGATTTACAGGTTTCATGATGTATTTGATTCATGTTGCCGAAGGAGAATCAAAAACAGCACACTATGCATTGGCAACTGGTTTTATGGCATTAGGAATGATGCTTCCAGGAATGTTAAGCGGTTTTATACAACAATATTTAGGCTATCAAAACTTCTTTATTTGGGTTTCCATCGCCACAATTCCAGGTCTTATTTTATCACGTTTTTTAATTTTCCCGAAAGATTTTGGGAAAAAACAAGAAGAAGTTTAACCCCAAATCAAACATCTTAACTATGGAAATCAATGAAAATCTACAGAACGAACGCAATCTAAAAGGATCAGAGTTCGAGAAAAATGGAAATCTAGAAAAAGCAATTGAGTTGTATGAAGAAAATGTAACCGAAGGCTTTAAAGGAAATCACCCGTACGATCGCTTGGCGACAATCTACAAAAACCAGCTTGATCTGGAAAATGAAATTCGGGTTCTTGAAAAAGCAATTGTAGTGTACGAAGAAATTACTATTGAAGACCGATTAGAAGGTCTGCCAAAACTTTTCCGTTTTAAGAACAGACTAGAAAAAGCTATTGAAACCAAAAAGCAATTGGCGAAACAAAAGAAAGCTAAACTGAAATAAAACATCGAATTCAATTTTTAATTTGTTTGTAATCTCATGACATTAAATCTAAAAATGTTGTCAATAACTGCAATTTTACTGTTGTTGTTTTCATGTGGAAAATCAAATGAAAAGAAAAAAGATGCTGTAATTAAAAAAGATTCTATTTCAAAAACTTTTGTAGAAACAGAAAAAGATGCAGAAATTGAAGATGACAGTTTAGCATTTAAAAAAGTTTTATCTGATGCTTTAAAAATTGCCAGCCAAAACAGTGATAAGAATAAGTTTCAAAAAAAATATGTACTCTCGTCTGGACTTGAAGTGGAATTAAATCTGGATCATCATTTCACAAAAGATTTTCCTCATTTAATCATTCACAGATATGGCAGATATGGAGTTTATATAGATATTTATTCAAAAGAAGATCATAAATTTGAAAAGGTGATCTCTCATGAGATAGAGACAATTACTTATCGCAACGATACTATCAGGGATATTAACGGAGACGGATTAAAAGATTTTGTCGTTGAATGGTACGGTGCTATTGGCTGTTGTTTAAAAGCTTTTAGCAATGTTTACCTTTTAAGACAGGATAAAAAAACATTTTCAAAAAACTTTGAATTTATTAATCCTACCTTTTCTCAACAGGAAAAAATAATAAGAGGCATAAATTATGGGCATGCCGGATATACTGCAATGTATAAATATCAATGGAATGGCGAGGCAGTAGATACCTTAGAATCTGTAGCATATGAAATGAATAAAGAAGAGAAAAAAACAGGAAAAATAATTATTTATAAATACAGAGCCGACAACAAAAAGAAAATCATAGTAGATTCAATACCGGATGAATATAAAAACATTGAAGGAATTGACTGGTTTACAGGAAAAGGTTTTGAATAAAAATAATTCATAAAACAAAAACAAAAAATCATGACTACCATAAAACGAACCAATTCAGACGATATTGATTTTATAAATCTGGTTGCTTTATTAGATCAGGATTTAGCGATTAGAGACGGCGAAGATCATGCGTTTTACAATCAGTTTAATAAAACCGATAAAATAAAACATGTAATTGTTTATTATGAAAATGAAGTTCCTGTTGGCTGTGGTGCTTTTCGCGAAAAAGAAACCGGCAAAACCGAGATCAAACGAATGTATGTGCATCCGGATCATCGCAAAAAAGGAATTGCTTCTGCCATTTTAAACGAATTGGAAATCTGGGCAAAAGAAGCTGGTTATATTTATACCATTCTTGAAACAGGAAAAAATCAGCCCGAAGCCATCAACTTATACCAAAAACTAAATTATACCATCATTCCAAATTATCCGCCTTACGAGAAAATGGATAATAGTGTCTGCATGAAAAAGACTTTATAATAATGAAAATGACAGCCGAAGCATTACGACAAAGAATAGGACAATTTTTCTTTCCTGCTGTATTCATCAACGATACCGAAGAAAACATTCAGGAAACCGAACGCCTTATTAAAGAACATAATATTGGCGGACTGACCTTTTTTCACAGTCGTGCGAGCGCTGCAACCAATTATGAAAGCAAGAAAAAAGTCGTTTTTAACGATGACAGCTACGAAAAAATTAAATCCTTAATTGTTCGTTATCAAAAAGCAGCTTCAACGCCCCTTTTAATCAGTATTGATGCCGAATGGGGATTGGCAATGCGAATCGAAAAAACACCCCAATATCCTTATGCGATTACACTTGGCGCTTTACCTTCAGCTAAATCTCATTTAGTTTACGAAGTCGGAAAACAAATTGGCCTGGATTTAAAAGCTGCCGGAATTCAGTACAATTTAGCGCCATTGGCCGACATCAACAACAACCCGAATAATCCCGTTATTGGATATCGTTCTTTTGGCGAAAACAAAGAAAAAGTAGCCGATTTTGCGATTCAATATTTAAAAGGACAATCAGAAGCTGGAGTTTTAGGGTGTTTAAAACATTTTCCGGGACACGGAAACACAAACGTAGATTCTCATTTAGGGTTACCCGTTTTAAAGGAAACTTTAGAAGAATTATTAGAAAACGAATTGTATCCGTTCATCAAAGGAATTGAGAATAATGTCGATTCGATTATGATTGGACATTTGGCCGTTCCGAGTTTAAACGATGGAAAAGATACCTCAGCAACTTTATCAAAAGCCGTAATTCAGGATTTACTAAGAGATAAATTAGGTTACGATGGTTTAGTAATTTCTGATGCCCTCAATATGCACAGCGTTTCAAAATTATATGATACGAAAGGCGAATTGGAATGGGAAGCATTTAATGCCGGAAATGACGTTTTATGTTTTGCCGAAAATGTTCCCGAAGGAATTGAAGCCATCTTTAAAAATGCTTCTCCAGACCGAATATTTGAAAGTTATAACCGAATAATGAAAGCCAAAGAAAAAGCAGGCATTCTTTCTGGAAATACTGCAGCTTCAGGCGAATTAAACTTTGAAAAAACATCCGAATTAAATCTCGAAGTTGCTCAAAACACTATTACAAAAATCATAGACAATTCAAATCCTGAATTGATTTTTGAAGCACAGAAAAACAAGCAATTAGCAAAACTGAGTTTGTATAAAAATACAGAAAATACATTTTTCAAAACTTTAAACTCAGCATTACAATCCCCAGAGTTTTCTTTTGAAAATCTTGAAAATTCAAGCCTTCAAGAAATTGAAAAAAATCTGGAAGGTTTTGAAACGATTTTAATTGCAATTTTCCCTCCAAAAGCAAAGCCCTTAAACAATTTTGAAATTGATACCGAAGTATTTGATTTACTTTCCAATCTGCTTCAAACTAAAAAGTGCATTGTTTACGTCTTCGGAAATCCGTATGTAATGCCTCTAATTCCCAATTTAAAAAATGCTGTAGAACTCTTACAAGCGTATCAGGATTTTGATGAATTTCAAAAAACAGCAGCTGAAAAAATTTTAGCTAAAATTTCGCATAACGGAATCTTGCCCGTAAACATTGAAATTCAATGAGTTAAAAACTTAAATAGCCAAAATTTATCAACTTATAAGTTTTTATAATCACATCTTATTGTAATCAACTGGACTTATCCCCTACTTTTGCATCAGAAATAAATTTTTAACGTAAAACGAAAAATATGTCTTTAGTAGGAAAAAAATTCCCAAGTATTGCAGTAGATGCTATCTCAGAAATGGGTGATAATTTAAAAATCAACATTTTTGAAGAAGCAGTAAACAACAACAAAAAAGTACTATTGTTCTGGTATCCAAAAGATTTTACTTTTGTATGTCCAACAGAATTACACGCCTTTCAAGCTGCATTACCAGAATTCGAGCAAAGAAATACTATCGTAATCGGAGCTTCTTGCGACACAAACGAAGTGCACTTTGCGTGGTTAAACACTCCAAAGAATAATGGTGGTATCGAAGGTGTAACTTACCCAATCTTAGCAGATACAAACCGTAACTTAGCTAACATTTTAGGTATTCTTGATATCGAATCTACAAGCTACAGCGAAGATACTGATTCAGTTATCATCGAAGGTTCAAACGTAACTTACAGAGCTACTTACCTTATTGACGAAACTGGAAAAATCTTCCACGAAAGTGTTAACGATATGCCATTAGGACGTAACGTAAACGAATACTTAAGAATGGTAGACGCTTACACACACATCCAGACTAAAGGTGAAGTTTGTCCTGCAAACTGGGAAGCTGGTAAAGAAGCAATGTCTGCTGACAGAGTTAGTACTGCTGAATACTTAAGCGCAAACTAATTTTTATACAAGGTACAAAGGTTCAGAGGTGCAAAGTGGCAAAGGCTCTCTTGCTGCTTATAAACAAAGTCCAAGACTTTGCCCCTGAACTTTTGTTACTTTAAGATCTTTTCTAATTAAATACAACAGAGGTCAAATGCAAAACAACCTAGTTTTGCAAAACACTTTTTATACAAAGTTCCAAAACTTTGTCCCTTTGAACCTTTGTAACTTTGAACCTTAAAAAAATAAACAAATGTTAATCGACTTAAACGAAGATACGTTAGCAGATTTAATTGCTAAAAACGAAAAAGTAGTAGTACAATATTCAGCTTCATGGTGTGGAAACTGCCGTATTATGAAACCAAAATTCAAAAAATTAGCAACAGAAAATGAAGCTATCACTTTTGTTTTGGTTGATGCAGAAAATTCTCCAGAATCAAGAAAATTAGCCAATGTAAGCAATCTGCCAACATTTGCAACTTTTGTAAACGGACAATTGGTTGGCGAAACACAAACCAACAAGCAAGAAGTTTTAATCGATCTTGTAAACGCAATTGCTTAAATTCAGATTAGTTAGACTGGCTTAGATTTTTAGACTTCTTAGAAGTTGTCTACAAACTTTAAAAAAGTCTAAGAAGTCTAAGAATGTCTAAAAATCTAAGAAGTCTAAAATTATGAAATTACCAGTAATAAAGCATTTAACGCAATTCATCGAAGAAAACGATCAGGATTACATTATAGAAACCATTGAAGTTCTAGAAGCAATGACAGAGATTCCGTCCCTAAAAGACGAAGAATTGGACGTAATCGGCGAATTAATTTCAAATATGTACGGTGCCCTTGAAGTTCAAAAACTTGTAGCTCAAGGAACTGATAAAAAAGAAGCTTTAAATACGTTTATGAAACGTGTTTTAGGTTCTATCGATAAATAATCGAGCCTCCTTTTCAAAAAAAAACAAAAAACATGACAGGAAAGCGTTTCTATTTTAGGGACGCTTTTTTTAGTATTCAGTGGTCAGGTTTTTAGTGTTCAGTTGCAGTTTCCCAGCTCACGCTTCAAGTCATGTTTGTCAGGCTGAGCAGAGTCGAAACCCACACAAGCAGCTCTGCAAACTAAATGGCTAATCTTTGCTGGGCTTCGACTCCGCTCAGCTTGACAAACTAAGTCTACAATCTATCTATACTTCAAAATCTCCATTCCCCATTCCCCATTCCCCATTCTACATTCTAAAATCTAAAATCTATCCCGAGGCTTCGGGACTAAAATCTACATTCTAAAATCTAAAATCTGGGCGAGCCACCATCGCGATAAAAGGGCAAATTCACTTTTCGCTTATTCGCCCTTTTATCGCGATGCTGTCGGGCTATCCGCGCTACTTCGGTAGCCAGCTTCTATCCCTCTCGCGGGTAAACGTTTTCAGTTGTGGTTTTCAGTCTCAATTTCTATAAACTATTTCGAATAACACTTTGACAAAGTTGAATACAAAGAGTCCCAAATAAAGAGAACATCATTCTTCCAAACAAAAGTTATGACTAGAAATAATTTGACAAAAAATGGCAAATTCGTGAATTCGTGGCTATTAAAAAGGAGTCCTTAATCTCTCCTTAAACCGTTAACAAATACTTTTAGATTCAAATATTAATCCTTACTTTTGAGCCTCATTAATTTTAAATAAAAAACATGGCATCTATCACATTAGGAGGAAATCCAGTACATACATCAGGCGAGTTACCAGCAGTTGGTTCACAATTAGCTGACTTCAAATTAGTTCAAAACGATTTATCAACAGCTTCATTAAGCACCTTTGCTGGTAAAAAATTAGTTTTAAACATTTTTCCAAGTGTAGATACAGGAACTTGTGCAACATCTGTTAGAACATTTAACGCTAGTGCAAGTAATTTAGAAAACACAACCGTTTTATGTATTTCTAGAGATTTACCTTTTGCTCAAAAACGTTTCTGCGGTGCTGAAGGTTTAGAAAATGTAGTAAATTTATCTGATTTTCAAACAGGTGCTTTTGGTAAAGCAAATGGTTTAGAAATTACTGACGGGCCTTTAGCAGGTTTACATTCAAGAGCAATCATTGTTGTTGATGAATCTGGAAAAGTAATCCACACAGAACAAGTTGCAGAAATTGCAAACGAACCAAATTACGAAGCAGCTTTAGCAGCACTATAATATTTCCTCTTAAATGGAGTTTCAAAAAGATAACACTTTTGTTACGGGTCGCTTAAAAAGCATGAAATATGCCTTTAATGGAGCCGTAAAATTAATAAAAACAGAACACAGCATAATGGTTCAATTCTCCTTAGGGATTATCATGACCATAGCTGGGTTTTATTTTCAGATTTCACAAACCGAATGGCTTTGCCAAACCTTAGCCATCGGTTTTGTTTTAAGCATTGAAGGATTAAATACAGCAGTTGAAAAAATAGCCGATTTTATCCACCCCGATTTTAGCAGACGAATCGGTTTTATTAAAGATATTGCTGCAGGGGCAGTATTTTTTGCTGCAATGACTGCAATCGCAATAGGCTTGATTATTTATATTCCAAAATTTATTTAGGCAACAGTAAACGCAAGAATGGCAAAAACTAGCAAAAAAGAAACTTTAGACAAAAAAAAAGACAAACAAGAAGACCATAAAAGATCTTTGAAAATGACCAAACAGCAAAAAATTGTTTTAGGCTGTCTTTTGGTTCTTTTCTCTATTGCACTTTTGGTCGCTTTTATTTCATTTTACGTAAATGGACAATGGCAGACCGATCAAAGCGCAGTAAGCCAGCTGGGGGACCGCGACGAAGTGGTGCAAAACTGGCTTGGTAAATTTGGAGCATATCTTGCAGATCTGATTGTCTACAGAGGCTTTGGAATTGCGTCTTTTGTATTTGTGCGTTTATTTTTCCTTACCGGAATGTTCTTAGCACTAGAACTTTCGACCCAAAAACTTAAAAACACTTGGTTTTGGGATATTTTTGCTATCATTATTGTTTCCGTTTTATTTGGCTTTTTTGCAACTTCTGCACCAGAATTAGGCGGTACAATTGGTTACGAGCTCAATTTATTTTTACAAGATTATATCGGAAAAACAGGAACTTTATTGACACTGCTTTTCGGATTAATTGTGTACTTAATATTCAAAATTAAAGTATCACCAGAAAAAATTCAATCGTATTTTGATTCTACTAAAAAAGAATTCAAATCAGAGCTGGAAACTTTAAAGCCGGTCACTTCACAACCAGAAAGTGCTTATAACCTGGAAGAGTTTGCGGTAGAAGAGCCTGAAAATGATCCTGACTTAGATAATATTCACATCAAAACAGTCGATTCTCAATTCGAAATCAACAAAGAAGCTTTAAAACCAACAATTTCACATTCTTCTGAAATTGAATTGAATCCGATTTTAAAACCAATCACACCTAAGCAAGAAGTACCTGTAGTTGCTCCCGATGAAGCTTTTGTAATCGAAAAAGCAGAAGAAGAAGATATTATCGAAGAAAACTTAGCTTCTCGCCTGGTTGCCGATTTCGGTTTATTTGACCCAACTTTAGATTTATCGAATTACAAATTCCCTACAATTGATTTATTAAAAGAATATTCAACTGGAGGAATTACGATCAACCAAGAAGAATTAGAAGAAAATAAAAACAAAATTGTAGATACGCTTCGTAACTACAAAATCGAAATCGCTCAGATTAAAGCAACCGTTGGACCTTCTGTAACATTGTACGAAATTGTACCAGAAGCCGGAATCAGGATTTCTAAAATCAAGAGTTTAGAAGACGATATCGCCTTATCTCTTTCTGCATTAGGAATTCGTATTATCGCACCAATTCCAGGAAAAGGAACTATTGGTATTGAGGTCCCAAACAAGAATCCAACGATGGTTTCGATGAAAAGTGTTATTGGCGCTGCTAAGTTCCAAGAAGCCGAAATGGAACTGCCAATTGCTTTAGGTAAAACTATCTCAAACGAAACTTTTGTTGTCGATTTAGCCAAAATGCCTCACTTACTAATGGCGGGTGCTACGGGACAAGGAAAATCGGTTGGATTAAATGCGGTTTTAACTTCGCTTTTATATAAAAAACATCCGGCGGAAGTAAAATTTGTTTTGGTCGATCCGAAAAAAGTAGAGCTTACGCTTTTCAATAAAATAGAAAGACATTACCTAGCCAAACTTCCAGATACAGAAGATGCTATTATTACAGACAACGCAAAAGTTGTTAATACTTTAAATTCGCTTTGTACCGAAATGGACAATCGTTATTCTTTATTAAAAGATGCGATGGTTCGTAACATAAAAGAGTACAACGATAAATTTAAAGCAAGAAAATTAAATCCAGAAGCCGGTCATCGCTTTTTGCCTTACATCGTTTTGGTTGTCGATGAGTTTGCCGATTTGATTATGACCGCTGGAAAAGAGGTTGAAATCCCTATTGCACGTCTGGCACAGCTGGCTCGTGCGATCGGTATCCACTTAATTATTGCTACACAAAGACCATCTGTTAATGTTATTACTGGTTTGATTAAAGCCAACTTCCCTGCGAGAATTGCCTTTAGAGTAACGTCTAAAATCGATTCGAGAACTATTTTGGACACACAAGGTGCCGATCAGCTTATCGGACGCGGAGATTTGTTATACACCAACGGAAACGATGTTGTACGTGTACAGTGTGCCTTTATTGATACTCCAGAGGTAGAAAAAATTACAGATTTTATAGGCGGCCAAAAAGCGTATGCTACAGCTTATTTGCTTCCGGAGTTTGTGGGTGAAGAAAGTGGCATTAATCTTGATATAGATATTTCTGAAAGAGATACTTTATTTAGAGAAGCGGCAGAAATTATTGTCAATGCACAGCAAGGTTCTGCTTCATTACTGCAAAGAAAATTAAAGTTAGGTTACAACAGAGCCGGTCGTTTGATCGATCAGCTGGAAGCAGCAGGAATTGTTGGTCCGTTTGAAGGCAGTAAAGCACGTAGTGTTAATATTTTAGATTTAAGTGCTCTTGATCAATTTTTTAATAATGAACAAAATTAATCTCATCATGAAAGCAAAATTTCAAGAAATCAACAACAATTCTATCACAAACATGACTAAAAAGTGTTTTCAAATGGCAGTTATATTGCTTTTGAGCTTCACCTCTATTCAGGCGCAGGATAAAAAAGCTAAGGATTTATTGAACGAAGTGACTTCTAAAATAAAAAGCTACGATAATATTGTTATCGATTTTAAATATTCACTAAATAATAGCAAAGAAAACATAAATCAAGACAGTAAAGGAAATGTTACCATGAAAGGCAATCAATACGTATTGAATTTTATGGGCGTTACTAAAATTTTTGACGGTCAAAAAACCTACACTATTGTTCCAGAAGACGAAGAAGTTACTATTTCTAAAGTAAATGAAAAAGATGACAATGCTATCACGCCTTCAAAAATGCTTACGTTCTTTAATTCTGGCTATAAATACACGATGGACATTGTACAAAATGTAAAAGGAAGAAAAATTCAATACATCAAATTGGCACCAACATCTGGGAAAGACCAAAGAAAAGAAATTTTGTTAGGTATTGATGTTCAGACAAAACACATTTACAATTTGATTGAAACAGGAAAAAACGGAACAAAAACAACTTTAACCGTTAATTCTTTTAAAACCAATCAGCCATTGTCAAAAAATCAATTTACATTTGTAGCGAGTAAATACCCGAAATACTACATTAATAAATTAGATTAATTACAAGGTTGAAAATTTTAGACAAATACTTACTAAAAACTTTTCTGATTACATTTACTACGGTATTTGTAATCCTTTTTTTTATATTCATTTTACAGACTGTCTGGCTGTTTATTTCTGAACTTGCCGGTAAAGATCTTGATTTACTTTTGGTTGTAAAATTCCTGCTTTTCTCTATGCCGAGAATTATCCCGCTGGTTTTACCGCTTTCTGTTTTATTGGCATCGATTATGACTTTCGGAAATTTAGCCGAGAATTATGAATTCGCCGCCATGAAATCTTCTGGAATATCTTTACAGAGAGCCATGAGGGTTTTAATTGTATTTATCTGCATTTTGAGCATTGTTGCCTTTTGGTTTGCCAACAATGTTATTCCGTATGCGGAATATAAATTCGTTAACTTCAGAAAAAATATTGCGCAAGCCAAACCCGCTATGGCGATCGCAGAAGGTCAGTTTAACGACGTTGGTTTTTACAATATTAAAGTTGTAAAAAAATCGGGAGAAAACGGAAACCATCTTACTGGCGTAACCATTCATGAAAAGCCTAATAATATGGGCGAAAACAAAACGGTTATTAAAGCTAAAGATGGAGAATTGATCAGTAATGAAAAATCAAGTATTTTAAAATTAGTTTTAAACGATGGTTATTATTACCAAGATGTTACTCCAAAAAAATACGAAGAGCGAGCCAAACTGCCTTTTATAAAAGGAGCTTTTAAAAAGCACATCATCAATATTGATTTGTCTGAACTAAATAAAGTTGATGACAGCAAAGAAAGCATCAACAGCACTAACGGAATGCTGAATGTAAACGAACTTCGATACACGTTAGATTCCTTAAACAAAAATCTAGATAACGAGATTCTTTCTTTTTCAGAAAACATTAATCAGCGCGTTGGAATAAGAAAACCGCCAACTTCAGTAAAAAAAGATTTTAAGAAAAAAGAACTGCCTGCAAACCTTCTTTCTCTATACAACAGTAAAGAAAAAGCAGACATTCTAAAAATGGCTGCCAGCAATATTACAAGTAATATTTACACTATTGAGACTACTCAAAAAGATCTAAAAGATAAACAAAGAGAAATTAACAAGCACATGAATGCGCTGTACGAAAAATTCGTAATTACCTTTGCCTGTTTTTTAATGTTCTTTATTGGTGCTCCTTTGGGCGCTATTATTAGAAAAGGCGGACTTGGGCTTCCGATTGTATTTGCCGTTTTAATCTTCATTACCTTCCACTTCATCAATACTTTTGGAAAAAGATTGTCGCAGGAAGGCGGAATGACTCCGTTTATGGGATCATGGATGTCGTCGTTTATTTTGTCGCCGCTGGCAATTCTACTTACGTATCGCGCAACCAACGACAACGGGTTAATCAATTTTGATGCAATTACGACGCCGATTTCACTATTTTTTCAAAAAATTTCCGAGCGCTTTTTCCCAGCTCAAAACAAAGAATAATTATGTCAACAACTAAAATACAATTGAACACCATTGAAGAAGCTATAGAAGATATTCGTCAAGGTAAAGTTATCATTGTAGTCGATGATGAAGATCGCGAAAATGAGGGTGATTTTTTGGCTGCTGCCGAAAAAGTAACTCCTGAGATGATTAACTTTATGGCAACTCACGGCCGCGGTTTGATCTGTACACCACTTACAGAAAGCCGTTGTAAAGAATTGGATCTTCGCGCTATGGTTACTAATAATACGGATCATATGGAAACTGCTTTTACAGTTTCAATCGACTTAAAAGGAAATGGGGTAACAACAGGTATTTCTGCTGCAGACCGCTCTAAAACAGTCGAAGCTTTGGTTGATCCTAACACCAAACCTCACGATCTGGCTCGTCCTGGTCATATTTTTCCGCTTATTGCCAAACAAGGAGGTGTTTTAAGAAGAACCGGACATACAGAAGCTGCCATTGATTTTGCTCGTTTAGCAGGATTTAAACCTGCAGGAGTAATCTGTGAAATCCTGAATGAAGACGGAACAATGTCTCGCCTGCCGGAATTGATTAAAGTGGCTACAAAATTCAATTTGAAATTGGTTTCTATTGAAGATTTAGTTGCTTACAGAATGCAGCACGACAGCTTAATCATTAAAAAAGAAGATTTTGATATTGAAACCCGTTTTGGAACTTTTAGATTAAGAGCTTACGAACAAACCACCAACAAACAAATACATATTGCGCTAACCAAAGGAACCTGGAATTTGGGCGAACCAATCTTAACGAGAATTCACTCTTCGCAGGTAAACAATGATTTATTAGGCACTCTAACCAATAATGCAGAACAACAATTGGACGATATGTTTAAAGTAATCAATGAAAACGGAAAAGGAGCTGTTATTTTTATCAATCAGGATATGACGGCAGTAAATCTTTTAAACAGAATTTCTGAACTTAAATCACTTCAGTCACAAGGCACGTTAAAAGCTCCTAAAGTTATTATTGACAGCAAAGATTACGGAATTGGAGCCCAGATTCTTCATGATATTGATATTTCTAAAATCAGATTGGTTTCTAATACCGAACAGACTAAACGCGTAGGTATGATTGGTTACGGCCTTGAAATAACGGAATACGTAAACTACTAATATGGGTACAATAGAAGAACGAATTATAAAATCTGAAACACGCATTTTTAAAGCTGTTTTCCCAAGCACAACTAATCATTACGACACTTTATTTGGCGGAACTGCACTTCATTTAATGGATGAAGTAGCTTTTATCTGCGCCACGCGTTTCAGCCGCAAAAAAATGGTCACGATTTCTACGGGGCAGATTGACTTTAAAAAAGCAATTCCTGCAGGAACTTTAATCGAATTAGTAGCAAAAGTAGACAGTGTTGGAAGAACGAGCTGTAAAATTCACGTAGACATTTTTATGGAGCAGATGTATTCTGAACTTCGTGAGACGGTAGTTTCTGGAACTTTTTCGTTTGTAGCGGTAGACGAAAACAAGAAACCAGTACCGATTTTAGATGACGAAGCCTAGTTTCTTCAAAAATATCTATTTCCGAAATACTGATAATTAGACAGTTGAAAAATAACTAAAAAAAAGCGCTGAAAAAGTTTTGAGAACCGAAAAAGCGTCTTATATTTGCACTCGCAATCAGATAACGAGAGCGACATACTGGAGAAATGGCAGAGCGGTCGAATGCGGCAGTCTTGAAAACTGTTGACTGTAACAGGTCCGGGGGTTCGAATCCCTCTTTCTCCGCGAAGGCCCGAAAACAAAGGAAAAACAAGATGTTCAAAGTTTTCAAAAAAGGCCAAAAAGAGCGGTAAACCCTGCAAATCCAACGATTTGCAGGGTTTTTTCTTTTATACCATTTTTCAATATTTATAAAATCGAACAAAAACTTTGTGGCGCATTCGTGGCGCATTTTTAAAGTTCGAAGTTGCGCCACAAAATTTCATCTTAAGTCCCGATATCAAAGGGGTTAAGCACGTTTACATCTTGTTTAAATGAGGTTATAATTCTACATTTACTAATCTAATAAGTTGAATTATGCTAGAGAACAGCTTTGGGTTGATTTTCTTTTTGAAAGCACCCCGACACAATGAGAGTAACATTAGAAGTGTCTATTTCAGGATAACCGTTGACGGAATCCCAAAAGAAGCATCCACCAGACGCCAGTGGGACACTGAGCGCTGGAACAAGAAAACCGAAAGAGCAACAGGCACAAAAGAAGATGCCAAGTCGCTGAACTTTTTCCTGGATTCACTCACTGCGAAAATCCATGAAATCAAATCCGAAATTATGTACACCGGAAAACCCATAACTTCCCAAAAGATTATGGATCATGTCATGGGAAGAATAACTCCCAGAGCAAGGGTACTTGAAGAATTTCAAAAACACAATGATGAATTGAAAGCCCTGATCGGCAACGGATATACTGAAGCCACACTGGAGAGATTCAATATTACTAAAAATCACGTAACGGCTTTTATTAAATCTAAATACAATAACAGTGATATTGAATTTGCTGATTTAAATTTTGAATTCATAAAAGACTTTGAATTCTATCTTCGTACCGTAAGGAAATGTGCAAATAATACCACACTTAAATATATTTCCAATTTCAAGAAAATTGTAATACGAGCCATCGATAAAGAAATCATAATTAAAGATCCATTTAAGAATTTTAAAGGAAAGAAAACTAAAATTGTAAAGAAGCCTATATCTGCAAAAGAATTGGCTGAACTGGAAAGACGCCAATTTTCTACTGACCGGCTTAATACCGTTCGTGATATTTTTGTTTTCCAGTGCTACACAGGACTTGCTTATATTGATGCATTTCAGCTCCGGAAAGCTGACATAAAAGATGGCGTTGACGGAAATCAGTGGATTTTATCTGAGAGGCAGAAGACAAATTCTACGGCAAGAATCCCGCTTCTTCCAAAGGCGATCGAAATTCTAGAAAAATACAAAGATCATCCGCTTTGTCTTAAGCGTGGAACTGTACTGCCGGTTTCTTCTAATCAGAAAATGAATGAATACCTTAAAGAAATTGCATCTCTATGCGGTTTTCCATTCACGCTCAATACGCATATGGCACGCAGGACATTTGGAAGTACTGTAACATTGAACAATAACGTCCCCATTAATGTAGTAAAGGAAATGCTCGGACATTCATCAGTCAAACAGACAGAATCTTACGCTATTACAGAGCAGGCTACTATAGGCCGGGAAATGACATTGCTTAATAAAAGGCTACACCCTGAAAAAACTGAAATGTCACAGGAAGATCTAACAGCACTGATTAGACTGGAGAATGAATTAGAATTCATTAAAGAGAAATATAAGATACCATCCTCTTAGAATATAATCTCTAAAATAATTTGATATAAAAAGAAAGAGGTTATCTCAATTATGAGATAACCTCTTTTGATATAATTCAACTTCACTTCTATAATCAGGATGATAAGAAGGCATATACTTAATATAGCCCAAATCCTGAAGTTGTTTCAAATATTTATGATAAGTGGGCAGTGTATTGATATGTGACAATAACATGAGCTTGCGACGGCTGACTTTAATTCTCTGCCTTTCTCCCTGCCTATATCCCAAAGTTAGAATTGCTGTTAAAATAGCCAAATGCCAAACGTTGAGCTGCGGATCATCCATATAAACAGATAAGCAATCTATTACTTGGTGTTCGCTTATATTATTAATTTGACTCATCTTTGAAAAGTTTTAGCAGATCTTCTTTATTGTAGTAGTACGAGCCAAGCACTTTTTTGAAACGGACTTTCTGTGTCATTCGAAGATTTTGAACTGAACCTGCAGAAATATCAAGCAGTTTCCTGACAGCTTTACTTTTTAACCACTCTGGTTCCAAAGGTTCTTTCCGTCCAGAATCCTTATCTTTAAATACAGCCTGTATTTTATCTAATAGAAGAAGACCAAACTGTCTCAGATCTTCTTTGGTTACAATTTCATTCATAGTACAATTTCATAAAATTATTAATTGCAGAATCTTTAGATGTCCGCATCAGCTGAAAACAAAAAATATACTTCACTGCCACGATTTTTTTTAAAAGATGGGCTATACTTTATGTATCCATACTGATGAAGTTCCTGGACACATTTATGATACGTATTTGCTGAAGAAACTTTTGCAATAACAATAATCTCCGAGCTGAATACAAAAATTGGATTAATAAAGCCCTTAACGGATCTAAATTGTAATAGAGCTGCATAAATGGCAATATGCATCGGACTAATCCGGTAATCATTCTCTATTGCGGTGAAAAAATCCGATAAAGGCTTTAATTTTTCCATAACTTTTAAAGTGAAGGAATTTTTCTTTTCTTTACTTTATTATCTTTCCTCCCTGAATCACCTTCATCAGAATCTAGATTTTTTTTTTGATCTTTAGATACTGATTCTTTTTGAGATTCAGCCTTTTTTTCTTCCTTGCTCTCTCGATGATTAATTCTTTGTAAATTTTCATCATAAAAATTAACAGTCTTAAACTGGGGATTTGCCTCCACATACATTTTACTTTCAGTACCGCCGACAACAAAAGTCGCCGACTGAAGGTTTCCTTTCTTTAGCGAATTCAAAAGGTCTTCTTTATACTTCGGAGTATTCAGTTCCTTGATTGAATGTTTTGCCAGACTTGCTTCCAGATCATACCCGTAGTTCTGATGGTATTGATTGAGTTTAAAATTTCCCTGAGAATCTGATTCTTTGAAGTTCATTTTTAACCAGCAATTGTAGCTCTCCCCTTCTTTATTTTTAAGATCTTTATTGACAGATCTGCCTTCCATCAAATTATAAGCCTCTTTCATTGTAATACTGGCGCTGTCTTTGTTGATGTAAAAGGTGTGTTCCAGACCAGGCTTGTTCTCTTCTTTCTGCAGATTGACGTGATAGGAATTAAAAAAGTACATATCTGTCTGCTCAGATTTTTTGAAATTTAAATCTACAGTTAGGATATCTTTATTTGGAACACCATTGTTCATAATGCCGGTATGCATGATTTTAAAATCCTGATCACCTTTCATCATTTTCTCTCTAAGTTCAGCATCAAACGTCTCTCCAAAACCAGTGTATTTCAGCTGGTCTTTCAGGAATTCAAAATTTTTCTGATTCATAATATTTGTATTTAAGTTGTTATCTAATATTTCTTTGCTCTCCCTAAATAGCTTAGCAAATCCATTAAGCTCAAAAGCTTCATTATCGGATGTATTAATTCCGCTCTCTAAAACTGCTCGTAAATCATCAATAACTGATTCAACCGGCAGGCTCTGAAAATAATTCGCATCATTGGTCATAACCAGACAGTACTCCTTCGCATCCAATGGGTTTCTAAAAAACTCAATTGTGTCGGTATCAGTTACCTCATCGGTATTAAAGGCGGCAAATCGATGACCGTTATAAGCCATTTCCTCAGCAAACGACAGCATCATTTCAGTGTCAGCTAAATTGATTATCATAATTTATTTTAAAGCTTAAAAAGTGTCACTGCTTAATTCGGAAATCGGAAAAACCAGGTCAGTCAGATTATTATTTATATCTACTTCCAAATGTCTTCCGCCGTTTTTTTCAATCATCTGAATTGTTAGATACTTATTCTCAGGTATAGTAAATTTCTCCAGCGCATAGACTTTTATTATTTCAGATTTATAAGGAATTACAGGAGATGATGAAGTTGCATACAAAGGCTCCAATTCAATTTCCTGCGACGCGGTACGTTTTGATTTTCTCTTATCCCTGATAAAAAAACGAAACTGATCAATATCGTAGTTAATCTTTGATTTGTTTTCAAAAACAACACGCAGATACAAAACATTCTGCTGGATAAAAATGCCGTTCACCTCCAGTCTGATCTGATACTTTGATTTTTTTAGACCACTTATTTTTTTCTTTTTGGAATACGCAGCCCAAGCACACTGTTCCGTTCTTTTCTGATTTTCGTTTTCTAAAGAAAACAGCACGTCCCTGCTTGCAGCCACTGCATTTTCAGCCTTAAAATTTAAGTCAGGGCACGAATCGTCATAATTCAGTACAAAAACGTACAATTTCCCGTCAGATGTTACAACTGTCAGATTGGTCTGGATAAAATGCTGTTTAGCAGCTTTTACAAGTAGTATATTCTCAACTCCCTTTGCTTTCTGGACAAGAACTTCTGCGCTTCCTTTATCTATGCTCTTGATTGTATAGGGAAAAATAATACTTGTGGTTTTAGAAAAACCTACTTGTAGATTTTTATACTGGTCTTCGTAAAAGGCAGTTTCCTTTGCGTTTGACTGTGGATTAACTGAAACACAAACCAGCAGTAAGCTGATTAAAAACAAATAATTCGCTCTTTTCATATTTTCTCTCTTTTAAGGTTTTAAATTCTTTTGCTTTTCGTCATACAGCAGCACCTGATACCCTGCCTTTACAACCACTTTTATGAGTTTTACCTTTTTGCTCATCAGACTTTTGGCTGCCTCGATGCCCATACCTGCGGCCTGTACACCCCAAGAATCCGAAATCCCGGTAAGACCGAGTGTCTGGATAGAACGATCGGCAGATGCTTTAGCCACATCCCTGTTAATCGCTCCGGGAATATAGATACCGTCAATCCCGTCCAAATCATAGACTGCCAGCTCGACGGGAAATATCGAATTATTGTACTGGATGTTTGTGATTTTTACCTCCAGTCTCTCTCCTTTTAAAGACGCCATACCATACAGAAAAGTATTTCTGGGTATCATTGTTCCTTGGAGAAAAATATCATTCGTGAGTCTTAATTTAACCACCGAGCCATTGACAATAGTCTGCGTCTGATGCACAACTGCTTCAATAGAATTTTGTATTTCTTCAGCAGGCTGCGCGTCGTCCAGAGAATAAAATTCATTTGTTTTCAAAGAGGTCTGCCAATCGGCATTCCGCTGAAGTGAGCTTATGTTATTCTCTGCTTCTTTTTTCTGCACTGAATATATTTTGCCTTTTTTGCTCTCAGATGTTTGTTTAAGCCTTTCCTGCACGCGCTGCGGATGCTGTATATCCAAAATATTTTCCAGCATGCCGCCTAATTGCTGAAGTTCCGGATCAGGTTCCTGGGGCGTGCTCATCGTCGACATTAGCCCTTCAAGTTTTTTAATCTCTTCCGATTCTCCACGAGAAGTGCCGTAATTTTCAAATTCCCTCATGTCCTGACCGTAAGGAGGGACAGCAGGCTGGCTGATTATGTTTTCAAGAGCCCTCAGCTTTTCATAAACTTTCTGTTCATTGCGGTCCTGAAAAGACTGAGAATTAAAAGCTGATCTGTTTTTTGGAAGCATCCGGGATTCAAAATCACTTGTGGAAAAAGAATCTGCTTTATCTTCCGAGACTTTATTATCAATATAGTTAGGATCTTTTTTTATCTGCTCGCGCAGTTTTATCGAATCAACTGCTGCCTGATCGTAATAGCTCATCTTATCCAGTGCTGAATCTTCTTTAAATTTAGGCAGCGGCAGATGAAAATTGAATCCTTTCCTTTCGTCGTTCCCTGCCATCTTGGATTCCATTCTTCCGCCGCCTAATGAATAAAATAAGAATGTGAGAAATGGAAATGCTATAAGAGGCAGCATTAAAAGCATCTTTCTCTTTTTAGATTCCTTTGGAGATAATGTTTTCTCTTGCATAATTTTAGTTTTTTAAATTGATTGTCTTAATTTTTGAAGCTGTTGAAACCTCAGCTTCTTTATAAAATGTCCTATACAGGTTATAAATTAAATAACCCGATGTCAAAACCGTAAAGAACAGAAGTCCCCAGATCAGTTTTGTTTTAGAGAGCCCATCTGTGACTCTCTTCATTTTTTCTGCCCATCTTTTCTGCAATAGCAGATAATTCTTGTGATACACAAAAGGCTCAGTCTGTCTTGTAAAAAAGGATTTCATAAATCTCTATTTTCTGGTTTCTGCGGAAAGATCTTTGTTTTCAATCGTATTAAACCGCTCGATAAGAAAACCATGCGGATTATTATCGCTTCTTGATACATTCCGAAGCGCACCTTCTGTAAGCAGGCTTCTTTTCAAAATACTGGTAGTACGGATAATGTTCTGTCTGGCATAACATCTAAAACGGTAGGGATATTCACGGATATCAATGCTCACACTGTCAATCTGGATGGTCTGGCTGATATTTCCTGATATAATACCCGAATAAAAATTGTTTTCCTTTAGGTCATCATAAATCCGTTTTGCACTGTCGTCTGCCAGATATAGCGCTTTTGTGATATTAGTTTTAATGACCTTTTCATCAGGATCAAGGGTAAAGAAAAACTTGTGAAAGGTTTTCACATGGTCCCTTGCTTCAACAGCAATGTTATCTTTTCTTTCCGAAGCGTAAGCTTCCAGCGCTTTGCCGTTTGCCAGAATATATACTTTATCCTGCATAAGGCTCACTGTCTGGAAACTTTTATAGACAGCATAGCAGCTTATTATGATGCAGCCTGCAATTACAAGCATCGTGAAACCTCTCACATATCTAAATGCCGTATCAATGTTTTTCATTTTGGTAAACATATGCTTCTATTATTAAGTCTGTTTAGAATTTCCTTTAAGCCTGTCATTCATATAGTTTCCTTTATCAGTAAAATAAGGACTGCTTCCTGCTGTCGCAGCCATGCTGCTGGTCATTCTCCGATCCGCATCTCCCATCGCATCAGCAGTCATTCCAACCGCATTTGAAGAGGTTCTCACAACAGAACTAGCTGAATTTCCAAACAGCCTTGTCACCTTATGACCCAAGGCTCCTCCTCCGCCTGCATGAACTATATAATTGGCAACAGAAGGCACGGTAAAATATCCTATGATACCTATTATCATGAAAATTAAATATGACATATCGGTCCTGCTGAAAAAAGTGTCACCTGTTGCCTGCACCTGCGAGAGGTCCAGCTTGAGCATGAGTTCCTGAATCTTTCCGATTATGCTTCCGAATATATTGGCCACGGGAAGCCACAGGTAAATATTGATATATCGGGCAAGCCAGACAGTGAGCGTGTGCTGGAAACCGTCAAATACCGCTATTCCAAATACCAGCGGCCCTAAAATGGAAAGCACCACCAGCTGAAATGTCCGAAGGGTGTCAATGCATAAGGCGGCCGCTTCAAACAAAACCCTCAGCACCTCGCTCAGCCATTCCTTGACCGAATTTCGAAAACTGTAAGAAGCTTTTTCCATCGCAAATTTGACATCATTGCCTATGCCTGCGAGCATGCTCTCATCCGATGGATCAGCACCGTCATGCGTATACTTATACCATCTGTCACGATCACCCGTACCTGCAGTCCCGACATACATCTTCCATGGATCGGTTTCTTTAATTGCTTTTTCTTTCTCTTTAAGCAGAACAGCAACTGCATTGTTAGAGCCTGTTACCATAGCTGCAGTAGCTGTAACAGTTGGTTTCATAACTCCGTTAATTAGTGCTAGGACCGACGGAAAAATCATAATGCAGAATCCTATTACAAAGGGACGGAAGAGCGGATAAAAATCGATAGGTTCTGCACTTGCAATATGCCTCCATACGCGTGAGGCGATGTACCATATAGTTCCAAAGCCTGCTATTCCCTGCCCTACTGCTATAAGATTAGAACACAAAGGCATCATTTCATCATAAAGCTGTTCTAAAACCCCATGAAGACTACTCATATCATCACCAAGTCCCTGAGCCATGATCCTGAATGGAAACAATAATACCATAAGCACCGCTGATACTACTTTTTTATTTAATAACATCTTCATTCTTTAGTCTTTAAATGTCTGTAATCCTCTTGACGCGTAAACATCATTTTTCTCCCTTGCCCGCTGTAGAGCCAGCACGTTCGACGTGGTATTAAAGTTTCTGAGAAAAAGCAGTTTATCCTGCATCTGCTCATAGATATCGTCAACTGCCTTTAGTCTTTCGTCGTCCGACATCCTGAGCTTATCTGCTGTTATGATCATCGTAAGTTCATCGAGATTTCGCAGGCTCTGATTAAGCAGGTTTCCGTAAACTTTCTCAAAGTAATTTATTTCCTGTCCGCTGAAATTTCCGCTTTTTATAAATCGGTTCATTCCGTTGCGGCTTTCCTTGACTATTGAAATCTGATATTCTACTATGTCTGCTACCCTTTTGTAATTCTTTACCGCTGGACTTACCTGCATAAGCGCATCTAGAAAAGTTTTATGCAGGCTGAAGTTTCCTTCAGTCATATCTTTCACCGTTTTGTATCCACCTGAAAGCAGCTCATATCCCTTTTTCATGTCACTTAGAATTTTCTTGAACTGGGATAGCTTTTCGATATTCAAAATCAGCTGCTGAATTTCTGCTGACTGCCCCATTGATTTAACTGGAATCATTAACAAAGTGATCAATATTGTCAAAATCAAAATCTTTTTCATAGTAGCTTAATTTATAATCCATATAATTCATCAACATTCTTAGAATCCTTTTTATCGGCAGATTTTGAAACCGACAGCAGTCTGGCATCCCTGCTGAAAGAAAGACAGAAATTATAATCCTCCAGCATAGTTTTGTGCAGAAGATCAATGCGCTCAAGCCTCTGGTCATCTTTTAGTTCCAGTTCTGCATCGGTGGTAATAACAAGCAGCTGGTCAATAGTCTGGCTGCAGTTCTGAAGAAGTTTCTCAAAAGACCTCTCTATATAGTCCAGTTCATTACCATGAAACAAATCAACAGTTTTAAGATCTGACAAAGTCTTTCTACAGAGTTTCATTATTTTAAACTGCATGGAAATGATCTCAACAGTTTTATAATAATTCCGAACCTTTGGATTGATTTTTAAAAGTGAAGTAAAATAGTCACCATGCAGGTTGACTTCACCTTTTCTCGCATCCCCAATAAAATTGAGTCCCTTTGATACTGCCGAATATCCTTTCTTTGCATAGTCAATATAAACCTGAAGTGCCGCTATTTGAAGGATTAGTTCCTTCCTCTGCTTTGCCTGCCCGCTCATACTTTGATTAAAAACACAGAGCGCTACTAGTAGTACAGCTATCTTTTTCATGTTTTTTTTATTGAATTATGGAATTCCGTAAAATTGTTTCACTTGGTTTACATCTGCTTCTGTTTTGGCCCTCTGAAGACTCAGCAGTATGTTCTGCTGGTTAAACATTGTAAGGTCGTCGTAGTTCCCATCAATCTGATCAGCAGCCTTGTTGATGATTTCAATACGTTTGAGATCGCTCATCTGGGTGGCAAAAGAATCCAGAATCAAAAAAATCTGGTCGATATTCTTCACACTTTCCTCGAGTATTCCTGTATATACGCGCTCCATATACTGGATTTCGCTGTCTTTAAAATGGGTATCCTGCTTGAAAAGATTCCAAGCTCTTTCATATTCCTGAACAAGCTGTGTCTGCTTTTTGGTAATCTCTCTTATCCTCTGATAGTAGGTAATAATTGACTTTACTTTTGCGAGTTCTTCATAGTAGCCTTTGTAAAGATCTTTCTGTTTCTGAGTCCAGTCCGAGATCTCATCGAGCTTCAATTTGGAAAGTACATTTTCCACATGCTTCTGTGCATTCTGAAGCCAGATCGTTTTATTCTGTAGCCGCTGGATTCTCAGGTCAATGGCTTTAATCACCTTTTTCGTAACAGCTTTTACAATTTCCAGTATCGGCAATACCGCAACTTTTTCCGCAGGTCTTGCCGAGGTGCCGACTAGCAGCAGGCAGACCATCAAGACTATTAATTTCTTTTTCATTATTCCTTTTCATTTAATTCCATTTCTCATATCCTGAGCCATTGCGGCTATTCCTTTCTTTATTTCCCCGCCAAACTTCTTCGCATAGGCATTCATTTTCACTTTCTCGCTTTCCTCTGTTGTATAAGCTAAGTATTCCTCCAGCGAAACTTCGGTTCTATAGACCTTTGAAAGCATCCCTCCCAGAGAGATAAACACTTCTTTGTATTTCCTGGCTGGATCATTGGCTTTATTTACAGAAAGTACAAGTGCCTTTTCTTTGTCTGTAAGTCCAAGCAGCTCCTGAATCTGGTCAAACTTATTCTGATATTTGCTCTGGTCCAGAAGGATCTTGCAGTCGCTGTTGTTGATAATTGCCTGCTTGACCACTGGCGAAGAAATAATATCCTCTACCTCCTGCGTGACCACTATCGCTTCCCCGAAGAATTTACGCACAGTCTTAAATAAATATTTTATATAATCCGCCATCCCTTCTTTTGCTATGGCTTTCCATGCTTCCTCAATAAGTATCATTTTTCGGATACCCTTAAGTTTTCTCATCTTGTTTATAAAAACTTCCATTATTATGATGGTCACTACTGGAAAAAGAATCGGATGGTCTTTGATATTATCAAGCTCGAAGACAATAAACCTTTCTTTTAGAAGGTCCAGATTTTCTGTCGCGTTCAGTAGATAATCAAACTCGCCTCCCTTGTAATAAGGCCTGAGTACATAAAGAAAATTATTCACATCAAAGTCCTTCTCCTTTACTTTATCTCCTTCCAAAATTGAAATAAAATCCACCTTCAGGAAATCATAGAAGCTATTGAAACAGGGAAATATCTCTGCATTATTATCCAATTTCTCGTAATAAAGCTGAAGGGCATTTGAGAGCGCTACATACTCGCTCCGGTTAAAGGTTTCGTCGTCTTTTTTCCAGAGTGCGAGCAGAAGCGTTTTAATGCTCTCTTTTTTCTCCGTATCCAGACTGTCTCCTTCTGAAATATAAAATGGGTTAAAACGGATAGGATTCTTTTCATCGTAAGTAAAATAATAACCGTTTACCATATCGCAGAGCCCTTTATAGCTGTGCCCGACATCCACCAGCACAATATGCGTTCCCTGCTCGTAATAGCTTCTCACCATATGATTGGTAAAAAAGGACTTGCCGCTGCCCGAAGGTCCCAATATAAACTTATTGCGATTGGTGCAGATTCCCATCTTAACAGGCTCATCACTGATATCAACATGAACTGGTTTTCCTGTCAGCCTGTCTCCCAGCCTGATACCGCACGGGCTCAGCGAAGATTTATATCCCGTTTCCATATTCAGAAAGCATACCGCCTGTTCAGTAAAGGTGTCGAAGGTGTCATTCATGGGAAAGTCCGCAGCATTTCCCGCAATTCCAGCCCAATAGATCTGAGGAGCTCCGACAGTTTCCTGCTTGGCAGCCGCATCCATCTGCGCAAGAGCTGATGAAACTTTGTTTTTAATCTCTTTCAAGTCTTCCTTATCCGTGCTCCAGGCCAGTACATTAAAATGGGCTTTAACCGGAAGCCTCTGCTGTGATACTGCCTCGTTCAAGAAATCATTCGTCGCATCCCTGGCAATCATATTCTCCCGGCTGTAGGCAGAGAGTGACTGCAGTCTGAGTCGCTTGCTTTCCAGCTTTTGGATGGTTTTCTGTGAATCCTCAATGAAGATATACTGATTGTAAATATGATTACAGGATAAGAGCTGGCCGAGGGTTGATGCAAAACCAATACTGAATTTGGTCTTATCGGTTGAATAGCGGTCAAAATTGATTCTCGATCCGCATAATCCAGGCAGATCAGCTGCATCACCAAGAGTAAAGAGCTGACAGTGTTTATCCCCTACCGCTAATCCCTCATCAAACCTTATATCCTTAAATACGAATGAATCTTCACGCTCTGACAAAAAACAATACTTTTCCACCAGCCCTATTCTTCTGCTCTCGCTTCTAAGCGATTCATTTTGCAGACGCTCCAGCTTTATAAATCCGCTGTCTTCCATAATTCTCTTAAACTGGCCGCAGGTATCTGCAAAATCCTGCAAAAGCTGCGGTTTTAAGGTTTCCTCGGGTACTATGGAACTTCTAAGCAGATTAGAAAACAATGAGGTTGCATTTCTTCTTCCCGCCGGTTTCTTGGTCAGCATGATATAGCAGGAATGATCCAGAAATGGTCTCTCGTTAAAGAAACGCTCGCTGCTTCTGGTCAGAAAACTGCTGTCTTCACTTAAAAAATCAGCTCTATAAGCACTCTCTAAAAACCAGTCCTGTTTATGAAACACACAAAACTTCGGCAGCACCTTTAACGCCTTTATCCATGACTGGTGGAAAGCTTCATACTCCTGGTCTGACAGCGTAAAAATTTCAGGCAGTTCTGCCTTAAAAACTATAGTTACATCGCCCTGTTTTGATAAAATACAATCATGCTCCACTGCCATAACCGGCAGCTGCTCTTCCATCCTCTTCTCCATCCTTTCTCTATTATATCATTAACTCTCTACAGCTATAACTTCATAAAAACTGCTCTGCTGTAGACTTTAATCCACTTTGGAATCTGTTTTTTAGCCAGAGCCTTCATCATGCCGTATTCTCCGTAGGTATTACTCATTCTGTATATTTTAAAAACAAGAAAACCTCCCGCCGTTCCAACAAAACCAATGCATATCAAGGAAGGAACTCCAATTATATACAGGGCAGCAAACAGAATCATAAGACCTACCACACCTCCGCCCAAATACCAGATATACTGCGCTTTAAGTCCCTTAAATTCTATACTCTGATTGATTCCTTTATTGATAGAATAAACACTGTTACTCATTTTTTCTCTCGGTTAAACCCCGAAAAAGGATTTAATTACAGTGGCGACTACCACTAGAAACACACAGCTTCCAAACCAGGCGGCTGCGACTTTTCCGGTATCAGGATCTCCGGCATTCCATTTCTGGTAGACTTTTACTGCCCCTATCAGCCCGAGGATCGCTCCTACTGCATACATTAACTCAGTGCCGGCATCAAAGTAACTTCTCACTTTCTGGTTGGCTTCATTAATGCCCGCCACACCATCCTGGCTGTAAATAACATTACTAACCAGAATCATCAGGAGCGAGGATCCCATAGCTTTAAATCTTCTAATAAGACTTTTTAATTTCCATCTGCATTTTTTCATCACAAATCATTTTTAAAGTTATTCTTTAATAAAAAGAAGAGGAATACCGCCGTTGCTGCTCTATTTTTCCTGTCACATAAAGCCATACCGCACCAGAGAGAACGGGGAATATTCCTCCTCTGAATTTTTTAAAATACTGGTCCTTCCCAGAGACTGTCTGCTTCGCTGAGCGTTAAAAGCAGATCGGGATGCTTTTGAGATTCAAAGACCATTTGTTGGTTAATGTTTTCTCTGAGGGAGGAAATTTTAACATAAGGATATTCATCCAGAAGCACTCGCAGGTAGTTTTGAAACTGCTCTTTTGTTAGTCTCTTTTCTGCACTTTCTTTAACTGCCTCTTTAATACGCTTAGATAGATTTTCCGCATCTTCAAGAGTATCAAAAGATTTCGGAAATGAATCGGATATCGATTTTATTTCCTGTAAATTTTTAGAAGTTTTTTTTAGAAATGGTATTTTCAGTTTCTTTTCACCTGATAAGATTTTTTTTAAATCACGACTGTGAAATTTCAGTAAGATTATTAGATACCAGAAAATTATAGCAATACCAGCCGCGGTCAGATAACTGCCCCATGAAATATTTGTAAACATAGCTTCTCATTTTATCATTCAACATTTTATCCTCCTCTATGAAAATCACCATCCGTTTTGATGTGATTTATTCTACAGGTCAAAGGAACGATAAGAATAAATTTTCTACAAGTACAACTTTTCTGTACCCTTTTTGTACCCTTTCAAAATGCCCGAATTTAAAGGGTTGTCAGATTACACAAGACAATAAAATCTAGTATGTTTTTATCTTACGAATTATTTTCTCAAGACTTTCAATCGCAATTTCCTTATCACGATCTTCCGCATTATATGATTTGCTTCTCACTGACTGGTAAGAAAGATTTCTCTTTACTGGAGTAGAGAGATAAGGAACTATACTTTTAAATATGTAGTTCATAGACTTGGCCTTAATAATTCTCGCCTCATCTGTAGCCCTTAAAATAAGTCCAATCTGATCTCCTGAAAGTATACATTCAAGTTTTGAATCTGCCTTCTCCACAAGTTCACTCCCGACAGAAGCATCAATCTGTTCCTGCAGTAGAATTGCAGCCTTTTTTTCAGCAAATCTGATTTCGCTGGAGAACCAGTATTCCAAAAATGAAATAAGATTCTGTTGAGATGGATTAAAGGTTAATTTTAAATCTGCGTTTATTTTAGAAAGTTTCTTGCAGAAGTAAAGCAGCTTTTCGAGTCTTTCAGATAAATTCTCTAAACCTTCTAAATACCTGCCTATTCTATTAACCAGTCTCTCGGTATATTCTCTGGAATTAAAATTCATTCTGATAAGAAGCAGGTCAAGTTCTGAAAAACATGAGGAATCCGAGACTAAATAATTCAGCTTTTCAAGTTCAATAAGCAGTTCCCTGTAATAAAGGATCTGCCGATAGGTGTATTTAATTTTCTTGCTGTCCTGCAGAGGGACAAGAAGAAGGTTTACAACAAATTCAATTTCAAAATCGTGCTCTCCAACTTTAGCTTTTTTTTTAGTGAAATTATTTAAAGCTACTATTATCTCTGATTTCCAAACTGCATAATAACTGAGCGGGACTCTTTGATCAAGACTGATAAAGGCAGGATATCTGGTTTCCAAAAATGAAAGCAGATCATCTAGAGAGGATACAATAAAATCAAATACCTTTAGAAACTCCGGCGCACTGAATTTTTCATTTTTTTTTATCTCTATTATTCTGTCTAATAAAAAAATGAATGAAGAATGGTATTTCCGAATAAGAAGTCTGATCTGCCGTTTGGTTTTGAGTTCAAAAAAGGACTCCTTAATTTGAATTTTAATTTTTTTTGATTCTGATGTTATTCTTTCTCGCAAAACTTCTGTTTCATAAGCTGAAATAACATCAATAGAAGTATTATGAGATTCAAATGTGTTAATTATTAATGAATCGAACCATTCCAAAGGATACATTTTAGTCATCGTCTTATTGTTTTAATTAAACAATCTCTGGGAGCATAAGGAGCGATTTATAGTTATTTATATTTCTTTGAGCGAAATTCTGTTGGCATAAGACCTGTGTGCCTTTTAAAGAATACTCCAAAGTTTTCAGCACTGCTGAACTCAAGCTCATCAGCAATTTTAGCAACAGTATAGCTTGAATCAGCAAGAAGAGTTTTCGAAATATTAATAAGGGCTTCAATTATAAAAGTTTTTGCGGATCTGCCTGTAATTTCCTTAACCATTTTATTCAAATGACCTGGAGTCACGAATAAAGCACCTGCATAAAACTGCACATGATGCTGTTTTTTGAAATGTATTGCCAGAACAGTCAAAAACTGGATTACGATAATCTCTCTCCGCGAAAAATCAAGATTTATCTCCGGTGCATATTTAGAGTGTATTATCTTAAGTTCATAGATAAATAAATTAAAACATATTCTGCGCAGCTGATTAATTATGTCAGGTTTTTCATTGCCGGTCTGCAGAACATGCATTAATTTATAGATTAGTGATAAAACCTTAAAATCCTGTTCCTTAAGCTTAATGTTATGCTCAGATTTCATCATCAAAAAACTGAAAGCGTCAGCAAGTTCTTTTTCATAACAGTTATTAAAAGCAAAATCAAAACTCGTTCTTATGAGATAAAGCTGAATATTGTGAGTTGCTTCAAGTGTTGTACAGATTGAATTTACCGGAATTAGAATTAGGTCTTTACGCCTGATAACCATGGCGTCGTTCGAAAAGCCGATAGTCATCTTACCGCTTTTTAATAAAAGCACTGAAAAATTCGAAATAATAAATGGCACTGCTACTTCATTTTTTATTTTGAAGTACTTGAGATGATCTACTTGAATTCCATCATTTTCAATGCTTTTAAGCTCTGTATTTAACAGTTGTCGGATCATAATATTTTTTTTAAGCTGGTTCAGCTTTGAATTTTATCATTAAAAAAATGTTCCATCCAAATAAAAAACTGGAAATATAAATTAGACAAACAGCAGATGTATAAAACATATGCGGTTAATCTCGGACTCTCAGTAATATTGTCCTCGTAAAGTACGTACTGGACCAGCAGATCAGCAGTAAAAAGCTTCATTATAAAATAAAGGCTGCATAGATTAAAAAGGAACAATAAAATATAAAACAAAGCTCTCTTTTTCATAAATCAGGTAGATTAGAAAATTATTAATCAACTATATTAAAATAGTATGTTATTTAACTTCAACAGCATGGTACTTCATTAATATCTGCTGTTTTTACTTGTTGTGGATGTCTCCCAATCCCTGTCCTTTCTATCCTTTTCGCTAAATAAAACTGCTTCCGAAATTGAGGAAATAGATAGAACGGTTTCTGTTTCTTCTGATAGAAGCGTTGAATCCTGTCGTTTGGTAATCTCGTACTGAATTATAAAATCATCCACGATATGGTACTGCTGGCCGCGAAGATTTCCGAGATTGACGATATACCCCTTCACATCAAGTTTCAATGATGATCCCAGCGTACTTTCATCAACAATTATAAGTAATGTTGAGACAGGATCCTCTGCAGAAGAAATTGTATCTAAATCAGAAGTGCTTTTCTCAAAAGTCTTTACTACATTTCGCTCAGGTTGCGCCCTTAATACAGAAATGATCTTTTCTTTTAATTGGGCAGGAACTAGAAGTATGTAATCTCCCGCCGGAACTTCCTTAAACTTCTCATTTAAAGCAGAGCCATTTTTAAAATCTGCAGTTTTCTCTCTGCTGATTGCTTGGCTGGAAACCAATCTTAAATCAGAATTGTTAAAATCGTCATTTGAACATGAACCTAAAAAAATAATTAAACCAGTTAATAATAAATTTTTCATAATGCAAAATGGTTTGGTTAATTGAGAACTTGTCTCAGTCCATTTTACCCGGGCCAGCAGAACTTTTGTTCAGTACTTTACTAAATCTTTTGCTGTTGAATTCAAGGCAAATCTAAATTGCAAAAAATCATAAATCAAGAACGTATGTATGGATTTTCCGAAAATCCACAGTCGATTTCCATGAAATCAATAAAGTATTTTTCTTACATTAAATATTGCAATTCAAATAATTACAGTATTTTTGAAAACTGCTTTCTAACGACCTCTACATTTTTTTTATTAATCTGATTTATGCTTTTATTAAAGCATAAACTCAAAATTTCTATGTATTATGAAATGTAATTTACCTGTACTGCTGCTGCTATTTCTAATTAAATCTTTAACTGCCCAGAATAGTCCCAGCACAATTCCTGATTCCCTTATTTTTAAAAGTTATGGATATCTGGATGATAAAATTTATCAATACAAAAATGACAGCCTGAAAGCATCTCCATATTTATATGCCTATTTAAGAAAAGCCCGAAGGGAAAAGAATCATGAAGAGTTAGTTAATGCATATCAAAATATGCTGCATCAGTCACCTATGACTCTCCGTTTAAAATACGCTGACAGCATGGTACAGACAGCTGTAAAGTCAAGAAGTCCCGAACTGATCGGATCTGCTCAGCTATCCAAAGGAATAGTCTATTACAGCCAGAAAAACTATATAAAAGCCTATGATTACTACATTAAAGCAAATGAAAGCATTTCCAAAACCGATAATGATTACCTGATCTACAAAACCAAATATCATATTGCTCAGATTAAATATTATCTCGGCTTCTATGATGAGGCTATTTCACTCTTTAATGAATGCGTTACATATTTTAAAAAAAATCAGGCACGCCCCTATTTAAATTCACTGCACTCACTTAGTGTTTGTTACAACAAGATTGGAGATTACAGTAAATGCTCCGAAACTAATGCTTTAGGACTTAAAGAATGTGAGCGCCTTAAGATTCCCGAGATGGAATCATTTTTTAAGCACTCCGAAGGAGTCAACCAGTTCTTTCTAAATAATTATCACACTTCTATTCAATTGCTTCAGGAAGTTATGCCGCAGTTAAACAGCATGACAGAGTTTGCAAATGAATCAATTGCCAATTTTTACATTGGAAAAAACTATTGGAAACTGCAGCATCCGGCAAAAGCGGTTCCTTACTTCAAAAAGGTGGAAAAGACATTTGATGAAAAAGGCTACATTCGTCCCGATTTAAGAGAAGTCTTTGAATTAATGATTAAATATTACAAGAAAGAAAATAACCTGAAATCCCAATTGTATTATATAGACCAGCTTTTAAAAGCAGATTCTATATTAACAGATACCAATAAGTACCTGATGGGCAAAATTCACAAGGAATATGACACGAAGGAAATTCTGCTTGAAAAAGAAAAAATACAGCAGCAGCTTGTAAAAGAGAAATATTATGACGTTATTTTGATCAGCGTGGTTGTAGTTCTGTTCTCCGCTGTCATTTACGGGACCTATAACCACTTTGAAACTAAAAAGCGCAATAAGATCAAATTTGATCTGCTTTTGGAAAAAAATTAAAAGAGCAGCTTCCAGAAACAGTCACCCGATAAATTCGAAATAACCGATATTTCGCAGGACACTGTACAGCACATAATAAGACACCTTGAAAAATTTGAAAGGGATAAAAAATTCCTGCACAAAGAGGCAACACTTGCCGCTTTAACTGTACGATTTAATACAAACAGCAAATACCTTTCAAAAGTGATATACCATCGCAGCGGCAAGCGTTTTGCTGATTACATCAATGAACTAAAAATTGATTATCTGGTGGAACTACTCCAAAACTCAAGCATGCATAGAAATTACTCCATAGGATCACTGGCGGAGGAAGCCGGTTTTACTTCCACTCCCCGATTTACTAATGCATTCCACTCAAAAACAGGAATTTCGTTCAGTTACTTTCTTAAAGAACTGAAGAAAGAGAATTCATGAAAATATTTTTATAATAATATCGTTTTCATTTAAGGCAAAATTTTACTTTTGCCCGATTAATTGAAAAAAAATTGTATTATGAAAGATCTTGTTGCAAAAATCAACGCTGAAATCGAAACATTTAAAACAGAAGCTGAATCATTATCAGAAAAAGGCGTTAAAGCTGCCGGTGCAAGAGCACGTAAATCTTCTTTAGAAATCGAAAAACTTTTAAAAGAGTTTAGAAAAGTTTCTATTGAGGAATCAAAAAAATAAAAAACTCATTTAAGTGCCATTTTAATAATGGCATTTTTTTTTCCTAGAGTTTTAGTGCCATTTTTTACAAATCTCTTTTAAATCTTTAATCACTAAAAAGATTTTGATCCTCCTAGCTATTTTTCTGTTTTAGTAATAAAATCATCATTAATCTTAGATCCGTACTTATTTTCTATCAAAATAAAAAAATCCGACAATTTTATCTTTTTGTAAAAACACATAATAGCTAATGTAGACATCGGTATACGATAACCATCATTTTTTCGAATTTTACTCAAAACATGAGGATGAACGCCTAGTTCATGACTTTGTGATAAATTAGACTTGTCGTCTGAAACCCATTCCTCATTAATAAAATTGCATACCAATTTATCTAACAAAAAAATTTTTGTTACTTCTTCTTTTTTTATTAAATCACTATTGACACCTGATTTCTGCGACATATTAACAAATAAAAAAATTATCCAGCATTTTTATTGGCACGATAGTGCCAGTTTTAAACTTTTTTGTTATATTTGTAACTGAATCCATATATTTGCGATACTTCATTAAAATATTTGAAGCATTCGCTTTGAATCCCGACTTATAAAACTGGTAATTTTTGCACACGGGATGATAAGTTAGATGCTCACGTCATTGGCGTGGGCTCACTTATTTCGTGTGCGGGTATACCAGTACCTTTAAGTCGATTTAAGTTGAGTTTAAACCCACGCCTCCTTTTTAGGAACTTAAGTGTAATCTCATCATTTCTTAGCCACTGCTTTTTATTAAGTCTCGCATTAAATTTAAACCTTTTAATGTAAAAACTATTTTATTTGACATAAGACCAGTCACTTCTATTATGCTTATTAAGCCGTTACTTAATACATAAAAAATGGCCCTCAGCTGCAGCGACCAAACTAGAGCAGAGGACCTTAGCCAATCAAATCCATATTTAACTAACCAATCCCAATATTATGAATTATTTTTCATTTTACAAGGATGGAAAAGCGCTTTATTGCCTGTTTTTTCTTGGCATTATGTTGTCTTTTTCATCTCTTTACGCAAACATTTCCTTTCGGCAGAATTCCAATCCGCAGCTTCAGATTAAAGGAGTCGTCACCAACGGCTCAGATCCCCTTCCCGGTGTTACAATCTCCGTAAAAAACAAGCCTGTCATTGCTGTGTCCGATTACAGCGGACAGTATACAATAACCGCAGCTACTGATGATGAGCTGATTGTATCATACATCGGATTTAAAACTGCCGTTATAGCTGTTGCAGGCCGAACTGTGGTCGATATCAGACTGGAATACGACACCACCGCACTGCAGGAAGTGAAAGTGAATGCAGGGTACTATTCGGTCAAGGAAAGCGAGCGCACGGGTAGCATTGCAAGAATTACTTCCAAAGACATAGAAAATCAGCCCGTTAGCAATATCCTTGCCTCTATGCAAGGACGTATGGCCGGTGTGAGCATTACGCAGACGACTGGAGTTCCAGGAGGAGGATTTGATATTAAAATCCGTGGACAGAATAGCCTTCGTACGGACGGCAATTCGCCACTGTATATTATTGATGGTGTGCCTTTTTCATCCGAATCAATTGGAGCAAGCCAAACCGGTACTTCTTTCCCTGGATTGACCAGTCCGCTGAACAGCATTAATCCAGACAGCGTGGAAAGCATCGAAATCCTGAAAGATGCAGACGCCACCTCAATTTACGGCTCCAGAGGGGCTAACGGAGTGGTGCTAATAACTACAAAGAAGGGAAAGGCAGGCCGCACGAGATATTCCATTAATGCTTCAAGCGGAACTGGAAGGGTTACTAAATTTTTAAATCTTATGGATACCACCGAGTATCTTAAGATGCGCAGACAAGCATTTGCCAATGATAATATTACCACTTACGGTCCACTTGATTATGATGTTAACGGTACTTGGGACCAGAACCGTAGCACCGACTGGCAAAAAGAACTCTTGGGTGGTACCGCGCAGCTAACAGATATTAATACATCAATATCCGGCGGGTCTGTAAATACCCAATTTTCTATAAACGGATCCTATAACAGCCAGTCAACTGTTTTTCCTGGTGATTTTACTTATAGCAAAGCCGGTGCTCATGTAAGTCTTAATCATCAGTCGGAGGATTCCAAATTCCGTTTGTCATTCTCAGTCGGATATAATATTCAGAGGAATAACCAGCCTTCATATGATTTTACCTATGATGCGCGATCGCTTCCTCCAAATGCACCCTCACTTTTCACTGCCGATGGACGGTTGAACTGGGAGAACGGAACATGGGACAATCCGCTGAGAAATCTCAATACGGAATTCAAATCACATACCAATGATTTAACTGCAAATACAGTCTTTTCATACGATATTGCAAAAGAACTATCGGCCAAAATCAATATAGGATACACTAGTCTTCAGAACGATGAGAGCCGCATTGTGCCTTCAACAATTCAAAATCCGGCTTATAACATAACCAGTGCGTCCTCTTCGATTTTCCTTAATGACATACAAAGATTTTCTTGGATCGCTGAACCGCAACTGAATTGGAAGAAAAGCACCCAGTATGGTGCCTTTGATATGTTGCTTGGCGCTACATTCCAGAACAGGGAAAGTAGCAGAATGGTTCAGTCAGGAACGGGATTCACCTCCAACAACCTAATTTATAATCTTCTTTCCGCCAAGACTGTCCGTGTCCTAGGCAACGATGAAACACAGTATAAGTATCAGGCTTTTTTTGGACGTCTTAATTATAACCTACATCAGCGATATATCCTTAATCTGACAGCTAGAAGGGATGGTTCCAGCCGTTTTGGTCCGGGAAACCAGTTTGCCTTTTTTGGTGCCGTTGGCGCAGCATGGCTTTTTTACAAAGAACAATTTATAAAAGACAATTCATGGCTGAACTTTGGAAAAATCAGAGCAAGTTACGGAACCACTGGAAGCGACCAGATTGGAGATTATCAGTTTTTGGACACCTACACGGCCAACAGTGTTCTATACAGCGGCATCACAGGTCTTGCTCCTTCCCGTCTCTACAATGCTGGTTTTGGATGGGAAACCAACAGAAAACTAGAGGTGGCAATGGAGCTTGGATTTCTTCAAGATCGGATTTTTTTTACCACAGCCTGGTACCGAAATAGATCATCCAACCAGCTTGTTGGAATCCCCTTGCCATCAACAACAGGCTTTACGTCCATACAGGCCAATTTAGGCGCAGTGGTAGAAAACAGCGGTCTGGAATTTACACTAAGAACAGTAAACTTTACACAAGGAAGTTTTTCCTGGACTACCAGTTTGAACCTCACCTCTCCGCGTACCAAACTGGTTGATTTCCCAAATCTGCAATCCTCTTCCTATAGAAATCAGTACCGTATCGGCAGCCCGCTGAATATACAATTGCTCTATAATTTCAAGGGAGTAAATCCGCAAACTGGTCTTTATGAGTACCAAGACATAAATAATGACGGCATAATAAGTTTTCCTGAAGACAAACAGATCGTCCGGGATCTGAGTCCAAAATACTATGGTGGAATCCAGAATCAACTGATTTACAAAAGAATTTCACTGGACTTTCTGTTCCAATTTACCAAGCAGCTAAACAAAAGTTACCCAATGGGCCCTGCAGGACTGATGTCTAACCAGCAGCAGCGTATTAAAAACAGCTGGTCACAGCCTGGAGATCAGGCCATCTACCAGATATATACCACCGGTTATGACAAAGCAGCGGTCACTGCAGATGCATTATATAATGAAAGTACTGCCTTTGTGACTGATGCATCTTTTATCCGTTTGAAAAATATTTGTCTTAGCTATGATGTACCACTGAATCTTCGAGATACACAATTAAAAATTGTTCTTCAGGGACAGAATCTGCTGACTTTTACAAAATACAGAGATGGTGATCCTGAATTTATAAGTTATGGTTTTCTTCCACCCCTCAAGATAATAACCGCTGGAATACAGTTAAACTTTTAAAACAAAAAATCATGAAAGCATTATCTAAATTAAAACTTTATATCCCATTGACAGTACTTTTTAATTCCCTATTCTCGTGTGACTCCTTTATAGAAGTTGGTCTTCCTAAATCACAGCTCACTACCGAGGCAGTGTTCGAGGATTATAATACTGCCGAGGCAGCCCTACTGAATATTTATTCTGGTATCAGGGACAGAGGAATCTTAACAGGAACAGGTCAGGGAATCTCAAACCTTTTGGGAAACTATGCTGACGAACTTGTCAGCAGCGAATCTCCGACAAATTCCAGTCTAAATTTCTATAAAAATTCATTAATGACAACGAATACGGCAGTTAGTGGTTTTTGGACTGTTTCTTACAACCAGATTTATGCTGCAAATGCCATTTTAGAAGGTACGCACAAATCTGATAAAATGACAATTGAACAAAAAAAACAGTTGCAGGGCGAGTGTTATTTTATCAGGGCACTGCTTCATTTTTATCTTTCAGAATTATTCGGAAGTATACCATATATTACTGATACCGACTTTAGAAAAAACAGCAAGGCTACCAGAATGCCGTTGCCTCTTATCTATGAAAATATCGAAGCTGATCTGCAAAAAGCTCTGACAATGATTCCTTCTCAATACTTAGAACAGGAAAGAGTTAGACCCAATGCCGCAGCTGTTCAGGCGCTTCTGGCCAGAATTTATCTTTACAACAAAGCATATGGAGAAGCATCAAATGCTGCCTCGGCTGTTCTGAATCAAAACCAGCTCTACATTCTTGAGACGTTGAATACCGCCTTTTTGATTTCTTCTAAAGAAACCATATGGCAGTTGCATGCCGGCACTGCAGGAAGAAATACCTCTGAAGCTTCTTACTTTACCTTCACAGCAATTCCCCCTCCTCAGGTATATCTTAGCGGTACTCTCCTCAGTTCATTTGACGCCGCAGACCTGCGAAGAACTGCATGGATAAAAGCTGTCACTAAAAATAGCGCTACATTTTATCACGCTTTCAAATACAAAGAAAATAATGCCACTGCGGTCTCAAAGGAATATTCTATTGTTTTCAGATTAGCAGAACAATTTTTAATTAGGGCTGAATCCAGAGCTTACCAGGGTGACCTGATAGGAGCTAAAGAAGATCTGAACAAAGTCAGAAACCGGGCAGGGTTGACCAATACTGGTGCCGTATCACAGCAGGAAATTATCGAAGCGGTAGTCCATGAAAGAAGACATGAATTATTCACAGAGCAGGGGCATCGTTTTTTTGATCTGAAACGAACAGGAAAGCTTGACAATGTACTTGGTCCTATTAAAATGGCGTGGAATACCACCAATATCTTACTTCCGATCCCTCAGAGTGAATTAGCCACAAATCCAAACCTACTCCCGCAGAATCCCGGGTATTAACGTAAAACTATAAGCATGTTACAAATTATAATTAAGAAGCACTGCAGTACCATAAGGAACTGCAGCATGTATTGTTCATTTTTTTTATCTGCATTTATTTTGTTATTAGTAACCTGTCCCCTTCGGGGGCAGGATCTGCAGAAAAAAAAGCTCCTACCCGAAGATTACCATTTCTGGGGCCAAACTGTTTTGGAAAAAGTAAGCCCAGATGAAAACTGGGCTTCTTTTAAAATGTCTTACGAAAATGAATCTGATACTCTTTTGGTCCAAAATGTTTTCAATAATAAAACCTTTCGTTTTGCTGATGGCAAGCAGGGAACATTTCTTGGTAATAGTTTTATCTGCATAATAAACGACCGACTTCACATCCTTGATCTAAAGACTCTAATTGAAAAAACTTTTGAAGGCGTTGAATCATTTTCCTGTAGCAATGCAGAACAGATGGTTTTGCTGCTGTACAGTACTGGCACCAATAAGGATGCACTTGAAATTTACTCACTTAAGACCCGTAAATCCATATTGATCTCAAAGGTCACAAACTTTCTATTAAGTCCTGAAGGAAGTAGCCTTTTTTACACCGTCTGCGATAATAATAAAAATAGTGCGGCCTATGTGGACTTAAAAAAAATGGATAATATGGCTTGGCTAATTAAAGATTCCGAGGAAAAAATTACTTCAGCTGTGTGGCAGAGAAAAGGACAGGGAGTTGCATTTATTGAACAATTCAAAGACGAGCGCCACAACAGGCTTTTTTATTACAGAAAAAATGAAAATAGAACCTTTAAACTCAGCTCCGAAAGCGACTCTATATTTTTCAAAAGTTGGTGCATTACGCCCGAAATAAGCCGTCAAATAATAATTTCCGACGATCTTCAAAAAGTATTCTTTGCAGTAAAAAATAACTGCCAGTCATTTCCTTTAACAGCTAAAAACAAGGTTGAAATATGGAACACACAGGATAAATTGATATATACTGATCAGATAAAGCAGGGGGCGCTTCTGGACAAGACAAGGTGTGCAATGTGGCTTCCAGATCAGAGCAAATTAAAGGCCGTAACCTCCCAAAGCCTTCCTTCAATAATACTAGATGCAGACATGAATTATGCCTATCTTTCAAATCCAAAACAGTATGAACCTCAGTTTGAATATGAAGGTTGTAGGGATTTCTATGCCGTGGATTTAAAGACCTTTGAGAAAAAAATATTCTTAAAAAACCATCCGTATGATTATTATGCGCTTAACCCCTCACCTGGCGGAAAATATTTTGCCTATTTTAAAGAAAGTAATTGGTGGATATATAACCCCAAAGAAGATACCCATACGAATATTACAGCTACACTTAAAGTAAACTTTAAGGGAAAAAAATATGAACTTATCCCTGAATCTGTATATGGAAATCCAGGATGGACAGATGGTGATAAAAAAATTTTAATTTATGATCAGTTTGATATCTGGAGCATAAATCCAGATGGAAAATCTGCCCGCAGACTAACCAAAGGACGGGAAAAACAAATAGTCTACCGTATAATTATCCCCGACAGCAGGCATCTAAAAAAAATTTATGATGGCCCTGTTTTGCAAACATTTGATCTTGACAAGCCTCTTTTCCTCCGCGCAAAAGGTCCTAATGAAAATATAGGGTGCTTCATCTGGAAAAAGTCAGCTGGAGAAAAACAGCTTCATTTTTCAGAAAGCTATCTGGACCAGTTCAAGCTCACTGACAATAAACAGCATATATTTTATCGGGAACAAAATTTTGATGTCCCTCCACAGCTGGTCAGTTTAAATAATGTTACGGGAAAAAGCATTACTTTTTTCAAAAGCAATGCACAGCATAAAAAGTATTTCTGGGGAAAATCAGAATTAATATCCTTTGAGAATTCGAAAGGTGACAGTCTGAAAGCTGTGCTGATTTATCCTGCAGCATACAATCCAGATAAAAAATATCCCATGGTTGTGAATATATACGAGAAAAAATCCAGTGAACTTCATATGTATCAGAATCCCAGTCTGCTTAACGGAGGTGGCTTCAATGCTTTAGTATATAGTTTGGAAGGGTATTTTGTCCTGCTTCCAGATATTAAATTAGAGTATCAGAATCCCGGTATCTCGGCTTTCGACTGTGTTGCTTCAGCAGTTAGAAAAGTTTTAACAAAAGATCTTGTAAATTTCCAGAAGATCGGTCTGCTTGGACATTCATTCGGGGGGTATGAGTCTTTGTTTATTACAACCCAAACCTCTATGTTTGCAAGCGTTGTAGCGAGCGGGGCTATTACTGATCTGGTGAGTTACTATCATTCCGTGGGAAGTTTTGGCCGTCCTAATATCTGGCGATTTGAAGCTGAGCAATGGAATATGGGATCACCCCATGAAATCCCTGAGCTTTATAAAGCCAATTCTGCAATTTTCCACGCTGATAAAATAGATAAGCCACTGCTCCTATGGAGCGGTAAAAATGATCCTCAGGTAGACATGCGCCAAAGCCAAGAATTTTATCTAGCTCTTCGCAGATTAAGAAAAAAAAGCATCATGCTGCTCTACCCCGATGAAGGCCATATTTTGCTTGACAAGAAAAACCAGAAAGATATTACTATCCGGACATTGCAGTGGTTTAATTATTTTTTGAAAGATGATCACACTTCGGACTGGATTTCTTTCGGGGTAAATTAATGAATTAAAAAATGCAGTTCCATATTTGGAACTGCATCCTCTCTGTTTACAAAATTATTGGCCATCTACTATGCGGTATAATGGCAGTGGACAGTTGTTATCCTCATCCCTGTCGTAAATGGTCGGACCGGAGTCAATGTTTAGCCTGCAGACCTCATCCTTTGGAATATCAGAACATTCCACAGGCCCTTGGTTACACTGACCATTGGAGAAATAATACCCTGTGGTAAGCGCGACTGTCTTAGCTTTCTCCGCACGCTGCATTGAAGTCGTTGCAAATGCTCCAGCTATAGCCAGCACTGCAACTGCAGCTGGCATCACATTTTTTACAAATAACGTTTTCATAATAACTAATTTTTATATAATAATCTGATCTACTTTTTTATACAGGTGTTCGATCTAAGCCCTGACACCGGCCGGTATATTATTGCATTTATAGTTTTTTTTTAGGTTTATTTTATTTCTTTTTTAAGGATTTCGCTAAGTTTATAAACAACAAGATCAGTACCTATCAGTGCATATAAATTATTATCGCTGATCATCAGTGAATTTAGCTGGTTACCTGAAGTGTGATAGATCGGAAAACTCATTCGATAGGTCATGGTTTTTAAATCATAAACATCAATTATAAAGGAACGATTCCATAACTTTTCATTCTCGTATTTGCCTTTAATTTTAGAATGTACAAAAAGCAGATTTTTATAAACGGCAGCTTTTGCGTTAACAACTTCTCTAGGGGAACTGATAGCAAAACTTTTTCCATTATTTAATGTCGACACTTTAAAACTAACATGACTTATAGTGTCAATTGTATTTCCTCTTGAAAGCAGCGTTCCTTTTTTATCTGCTGTAAAAAATGCATTGCGGTAGTAATACAGATAGACAATTAATTCAGATTCACTGCTATATAGAAGCATACCGTCTGTATCAAAAATCCCATCCTTCTGTTTCTCAAGCAGTGCTCTTTTATAGCTGATTTTTTCAGTAGCATCTGAATTGAAAACCGCAATTACATTGGCTGCTTTTTTTGAGTTATTTGAACGTATGACAGCACTTAAACTGTCCATAATAACAGCCTTTGTAAAATAGGGTATTCCTTTCAGGTCCTTTGTAATTTTCCAGTCTTTAATTTTCCCTCGTAAAAGCACTGGAACAGTTCCGTCAGTAATATAAAAGAAAGGCGGCTTGACATTTACGGTTATCGTCCTAAATGGTTTGCTTTTTAGATCCAGGTGCATCTTTTCAACTCTTCTCTTCTTTAAATTATGATCGAAGGAAAGGATATAGGCGGGATATTGGTAATTGCCCATATAAATCCGGGAATCAGAAATTCCTGCGATATAATGGGAGTTATATTTGATATCGACTAAAGCGGAAAATTCAACCGGATGCTGCGGATAACGTCTAATGAACGGATTGTTTTTGTGCATAATGGTCTCCGAAGTAAAAAATAGTACAATCATAACAGTGGTACTTAGTATGATAACTATTACAGAAATTTGCGTCAGCTTAGCTTTGGAAACATTCTTCTTATTACTTTGCTTTAGCTCTTCATTTTTAAAAATTCCGACTAAAGCCATTATTACAAACACTATATTGAATATAAAATGCGCTTGCCAGCTCATTTTTTCCAAAATTCCTCCGCATGAACAGGGTATAAAGGAACCGAAATTTAAAATTAAAAAGATGTATGCCGTAAACATAGTCATTAATCCAAGTGATGCAAATAATCCGAAAGTCCTCGTTCTTCGAATAATGACAAAAAATGCGATAATAATTTCTATTGCAATTACAGCCCAAGAAATCAAGCCTGCATAAGCACTGATAAGAGGTGACTGGCCAAGCTGCACTTTAAAATTTTCGAAATCCAGTATTTTACTTACTGCTGCATATATAAACAGCCCTGCAAACAAACTGCATATCGTTTGGATCATAAAACGTTTAACCGAAGTAACTGGAATCATCATCATTATTTATTTTTTGAAATTATAAGCTGTTTTAAAAAATCAGATGTTGCTTTTCCAATTTCTTTATACAAATGTATATACGAAATTTCGTATACACCCTTTAAAAATAAAGCCAAAAACTTTGAAAATCAGGCAGTTTTACATTTGAGATGGCATAAAAAATAAATGCCTGCACTTTGTAAGAATCGCACAGGCATTAAATCATTGTAATTGTTTTTGAAATCAGCCTTTTATCGAGGCGCTGATTCCGGCAAGTTTTTCATGCAGCTCTATAAGCCCTGCTTTCTGCAGGCACTCTTGAGAAAGACTCTCCAGTTCTGTCCTTCCCTGCTCGCTTATGCTCTCCAATAGTACCGAAGATCCTTCTCTTATCTTCAGCCCGTCCTGTATCAAATGGCTTAAAAGCAGCACATTTTTTCGTGAAATTTTCAAATCCATTTTCACCGGTTCATTCATGCCAGGGATACTCAGCACCGTATCAAAAACCTTGGCCGCATCATTTGCTGTAATCATACTTCATCATTTTAAATTAATATTTCACTTACCGTAAAATTATAAGGTATCATCCTTATTTACCCTACTCAAAATTTGGGGAGGATTGCATGGCTTGGAGGCCTTTTCTAATTTAGCTCTCATGTAAATCGCTAGAACCTGTTCAATTGGTGCATTTTAGATTTTTGAAGCTGATTCTGAATGGATTCCCTTTAATTTTTATTAGGGATGACAGCTGCTTCTTAGCTGATTGCTGCAGCAGAAAAAAGACGTTTAGAAGCTTTAGGACTGCGGTTTTCTGCAGTCAGCAAGATGTCTGGTTGTATCACAACCAAAAATCTTGCTGCCCCTCTGCTCGGAACTCGCTGGCAGTGAAACTTAAAGGTTGAATGAAATTGAAACAACGAAAAGAAAAGATCATGGAAGAAAAAAACAATAGCAGAAACAGATGGCTGCACATCCGGCTGACCAAAGAAGAATTCGAGCAGATTGACAGAAATTTTAAAGCTTCAGTCTGCCGCAAACGCAGTGAATTCGTCCGCAGAAATCTGCTGAGAAAACCCATTGTTATGAGATATAGAAACGAGTCTCTCGATAAGCTGCTGCAGGATCTTATACAGCTTAGGACACAGCTTAATTTCATGGGAAATAATTTCAATCAAAGCGTTAAAAAACTCCACACCCTTTTTGAAATTGCCGATTTCAGAATTTGGATTCTGGCTTTTGATTCCGACAGGAACAAATTTTTTTCGCTGGTTGAAGAAATAAAAAAAAGCATTGAAAATCTCGCCCAAAAATGGTTGCAGTCATAAACACAGGACACTCGATAAGAGGCATCCTTATCTATAATGAGAATAAAGTTTCCCAGGGTGCAGCTGTGTGCATCGGCGAGGGAAATTATCCCATCGATATTGAAAAAATGTCAGAATCTTTTAAGCTCGGCGTATTTCTAAGACAGCTCCAGCTCAATGAAAATGTCAAACGCGGCGCTGTGCACATTTCACTGAATTTTGACCGGTCCGATAAGGGTTTATCAAAAGAGAAACTCATGCAGATTGCCTCTTCTTATATGGAGAAAATTGGATTCGGCGCACAGCCTTATCTGGTCTACCAGCATCATGATGCGGGACATCCGCACCTGCATATCGCAGCAATAAATGTGAGGGCAGATGGCTCAAGAATCAATATGCACAATATTGGTAGAAACCAGTCCGAAACGGCCCGCAGAGAATTGGAGATTTCTTTTAATCTGGTTCGGGCAGATTCGAGAAAAAAACAGAGTCCGATACTTATTAATGCCATTGATGCGGAAAAAATAAAATACGGGGCAGTGGATTCCAAAAGAGCCATCGGCAGTGTACTCAATGCGGTCATTCCGAACTACAAATACACAACGCTGGGTGAGCTGAACGCAGTATTGAACCTGTATAACGTGAAGGCGGAAAGGGGAAAGGAAAATTCAGAAATGTTTCAGAACAAAGGGCTGATCTACCAGATTCTGGATGAGAACAAAAAGACTGTCGGGGTTCCTATAAAAGCCAGCAGTTTTTATTCCAAGCCTACTCTTTCCCGGCTTGAAATTAATTTTGCTGCAGCTAAAACTTCTCGTATGATAAACATGAAAAGAACCCGAAACGCGGTGGATCTGCTCCTTTTGAAATACCCATCCATAACACTCTCGCAGCTCGAAACACGGCTGGCGAATCAGGGCATTACAGCAGTTGTCAGAAAAAATGAACAGGGGTTTATATACGGCATGACCTACATAGATCATAACACCAGATGCGTTTTCAACGGAAGCAGTCTCGGATCAGGATATGCCGCCAAAGGGCTCCTGCAGCGTCTGGGCCAATCGTCCCATTCTGAGAAGCAGTATACAGTTCCTGATGGTACGGCTCAGAAGCACGGCTCCTTTATTTCCGCAGGGGAAGTGCAGCGGATAATTGATGAAGTGCTTTACGCCGGAACGCCGTTAGATTACGTTACCCGAGAGCTTAAAAACAAGCGGAAAAAAAGAAGGAGAAAAGGACAGTCCGATAATAATTAACACATAAAAATCAACAGCATGCAGACGGGAGAAAATGAACAGGCGCTTAGAAAAATTTTAGATATGACAAGACTTATGGGCATTACAGTGCTGCTCATCCATTTTTATCATTACTGCTTCGATTCCTTCAGGCATTGGAATCTTGCACCGGATTTTGCCTCCAGGATAATGGAGAATATTTATCGTACTGGACTTCTGGACAGCTTCCATAAATCAAAGCTTTTTGCACTTGGACTCTTGGTTATTTCCCTTATGGGTGCCAGAGGAAGAAAAGATGAAAAACTCCATTTTAGAACTGCTTTTTATTATATCTCAATGGGCCTCCTGCTTTACTTTGGTTCCTATCTGGCTTTTGTAATATTTGCGGATGCTGAGGTATGCTCCGTACTATATATCTCACTGTGTTCTTTGGGCTATCTGATGACACTCTCCGGGGGCACCCTGCTCTCCCGCATTATCCGCAGAAAGCTTAGTTCAGCAGATATATTCAATAAGGAAAATGAAACTTTCCCCCAGGAGGAAAGGCTTATTGAAAACGAATATTCCGTTAACCTTCCCGCACGCTATCATCTCAAAGACAAAGTGCGCAGCAGCTGGATTAACATTATAAATCCCTTCCGAGGCATTTTGGTTCCAGGCACGCCGGGTTCGGGAAAATCATACTTTGTAATCCGCCATATAATCACCCAGCACATTGCCAAAGGCTTTTCCATGTTCATCTATGATTTCAAATTCGACGATCTAACCGTTATCGCCTATAATGCCTGGCTGAAATTCCGTCATCTTTATGACGTGGAACCCAAATTTTACATCATAAATTTTGATGACCTCTCCAGAACCCACCGCTGTAATCCCCTTGATCCTGCGGCAATGACAGACATTACCGATGCCGCTGAGTCTGCCCGCACAATCCTTATGGGACTCAATCGGGAGTGGATTAAAAAACAGGGCGATTTCTTTGTGGAATCGCCCATAAATTTCCTGACCGCAGTAATCTGGTACCTCAGAAAATACAGCGATGGCCAATACTGCACCCTGCCCCATGTCATTGAAATGATACAGACCGATTACGAGAGCCTTTTCACGCTTCTGCGAACCGAAAAAGAGATTGAAGTGCTCATCAATCCCTTTGTCAGCGCCTTCCTGAACGAGGCTGTAGACCAGCTGGAGGGCCAAATTGCTTCAGCTAAAATATCGCTGGCAAAACTCTCTTCTCCACAGCTTTATTATGTGCTGTCGGGCAGTGATTTTACCCTTGACATTAATAATCCATCCGATCCGAAAATCGTTTCAATGGGAAACAATCCGCAGAAAATACAGACTTACGGAGCGGTGCTTTCCCTTTTCGTCAGCCGTCTTATCAAACAGGTAAACCAGAAGGGAAAACTAAAAAGCAGCCTTATTTTTGACGAGTTCCCAACAATCTATCTCAACAATATTGACAGTCTGATTGCCACGGCAAGAAGCAACAGAGTGAGCACCTGTCTTGGGATTCAGGACTTCAGCCAGCTGCGTAAGGACTACGGCCGCGAACAGGCTGACGTGATTGTCAACATCGTTGGAAATATTGTATCAGGACAGGTCAGCGGGGATACCGCCAAACAGCTATCAGAGCGTTTCGGAAAAATAATGCAGGATCGCGAAAGCCTCACCATCAACAGCAGCGACACCTCTATCAGCCTTTCAAGACAGCTCGAATCAGCGGTGCCGCCATCAAAGATTTCAACGCTGAGTTCGGGGGAATTTGTTGGCATGACAGCTGACAACCCGGACTGCAGAATTGAACTTAAGACCTTTCACTGTGAGATAATCAACGACCACGAAAAAATTAAAAAAGAAACAGATAATTACAAAGAAATCCCTATCATTCAAAACATAGGTAATGTTATTGTCCAGAAAAATTATCTGCAGATCAAAATTGAGATTCAGGAAATAATACAAAGCGAAATGGAACGGATAATCAAAAACCCGACACTTTCATCCCTGGTTCTCAAAAAAGAAAAATAACCTTTAATATGAGATAAAAAACAACTGTGCATTTTCACAATTACGATATATACCATAAAGCTCAAATCTATTGAGTTTTTCAAGACATTTTTTTTGCTTATCCTAGGAAATTTAGATTTCATTTTGCAGGATAAATAACTTTGGATAACTTCTTTAGAGGCCATCTATGGCGCTCTAAGAGTACGTTTTTGCTAATTGGTAACCTCATGGAGTGCCTACTGCGTATCTCGATTTTAGTGCAAGTATTTGATTTCTAAACTCAACAAAAAAAAGAATGCACATCTTATTTTGGTTTTGTCTATAATTCATTTTTTCAGTTATATCTCAGTCTAATGGTGGAATTTTGATTAAACAGATTTTGGTTAGTTTATATGGTGTTTTGCTATTTTTCTTATATTTAACATCTAATATAAACCAATCAAAATGAAAAAAATTTACTTAATTATTTGCGTGCTTTTTTTATCGATTGCGAATAGTCAAAATAATACAGATTTAGAATCTGCACAAAAAGCAAAAGCTGAAAAAGAAGCGAGAGCAGAAGCTGAAAAAACTAAAGCTAAAATCGATTCAGAAGCTGCTCAAAAGGCAAAGCTCGCTGCAGAAGCTAAGGCAAGAGCTGATGCAGATGCGGGAAAATTGAAGATGGCTGCGGATGCGAAAGCAAAAGCCGATGCAGAAGAAAGATATAAATTAGTATTAGTTGAAAATTTCAAAACTAATATTTCAAATTTAGCTTCTCATGCATTAGTTGGAAGTAGTAGTACACCAACCAAAGTTAAAGATGATAATCCAATTGATGCTGATGGTGTTGGCTGTGATAAGCCTAAAACGTTAAACGATTTAGATGGTGGATATGATGTATTCTTTAGTTCCACTAAATATATTTTAGATGTTAATGGTAAAATAGTTTTTGTTTCAGCTGGAACTAGTACTTCTAAAACAAATTTAAATTATAAGTTCTTGCAGTATAAAAAACAGAAATGTACGATCAATGGTAAAGAAGAAGAAGTTGTCTATGGTTGTGGTGTAGATTTAAGTTTAGATGTTAAGTCAAAAAAGAATTCCGCTAATATTAGTTCTTTGCCAAACATAGCGGCAGCAGTTACATACAAGGATGCTGACGTTCAATATAAATTAAAAGTGATAGGTATTACTGGTGACGCTATCAGAAGTAATCTGAATATTAATGGTGATTTTGATGTAGATAATTATGGAAAGATTATTAGTAAAATTGATGAAATTTTAAAAAACATGGGGACATCCGGTGTGAATATTTCACCGCAATTGATTGTTCTGGAAAAATAAAATAAAATTTAAATAAATATGGGAAACATTAAGTTGTCATCTGCCGACTATGAAGAAATGGATGATATAGCAAAAAAAGTGCACGTGATAATAACATAGGTATTGATGAATATATTAAAACGGCAAAGATTGCATATCGTAATCTTTTGGATGTGCTAGCTATAGAGATGGATAACTCAAATAATGGTGTTGAATTACTAATCCTCCAATATAACCATGGAATGATAGGTAAACATCTTCATAATTTGAGTTCATATGAAGCAAAACGATTGGTAAATATACATCAATCAAAATCTGAATAGTATAATTATAAAATAATTAATATAAAGCCAATCAATTAATAATTGATTGGCTTTTTTATGTCCAGAAAAACTTTCTAAAACTATTTAAAATTTCTTGCTTTTTATTCTAAAAAGTCTATATTCTACGGGTGTTTTTAGATATTTTAAAATACTAAGTATTTGATTTTTAAGTTTTTAATCATTGTGTGAATTTTATCTCAAAATAATAGTGTTGTTAAAAACTACGTCCGATTGTGAATAAGTTTGGCTTTCACGTACACCGAAAAATGTCGAAATTTGTGGTTCAACAAAAAAGCCGCAGTTCCTAGGCTGCAGCTTTTTATAAATCTTTGGTCATGGACCCTTACAATCCAGAGCATTGGTTGATAATTTCATCCGTTACTTTAAACGTTATCAGTACAATATCGATGGTTGTACAAATGTGGAAAAAGTAATAAAATTATTAATCCAAATTAAGAACCCGTCTTTTAGGCGGGTTTTCGTTTTACAAAAGTATAATAAAAAAATGATTAGAGAAGGTTTTCCATATTTTGTTTATCAACAATTTCTATAATTACGCATCGTAAAGCGCTATTAATAAAGAATTTGCGCTGTTAAGAAAAATTTTAATTTTTCAACGATATTTTTTTTTAAAGCAGCACATTGTAAATATTTTTTTAATTATTTGATTTTATAAATATTCAAATCTGAATTGATACAATTTAATCTATGTAATTGATTTTTCGTCTTGCAAATTTTCTAATCAGATAAGTTGCTGTTATATTTAAATTACTTCTATCTAAACCATACTGCTCAATATAATTATCTACAAATGCGTGTACAGTTTTTTCTGCATCTGCTAATTTTTTAATACTGTCATTTTGATTTGAAGCGTTATATTCTTTTTCAAGATGCTCATTAAAATCTTTTTCAAATTGTGCCATATTGCTCATAAAATATGAAATTAGTTTTTAAATTCTTTAATTAATTCTTCATACTCACCTTTATTAAACACATCGGCAAATCTTTGCGATATCTCCATTATTATCTTTTTTCTTTCCTTATCTGTTTTTGCTCGAATGTAATCTTGTTGTTTTGTAATGAAATCAGCAAATTTACCAGTAGGAGTATTCATGTGTTGAAAATCTTGTATTACTTTTTCTAGATGTGAAGGCATATTATAATAGTTTTTCGTTAGTCTGCTTAGAGGAACTAGTTTTTTTTCATTATTTCTAGTATCATTTCTTTACGTTAATTATTACAAATATACATAATGTCATTTTCCTTAATTGATTATTTTAAATACTTTCTGAATCCTTATTTAGAATTTTTATTAATTAGATTGCATTTTAGAAGTTAGTTAGAAGGATATTAAAAAAACGGGGTGTTGATAACTCCATTTTTTTTTTTAAAATACATAGAAAAACGAAACAGAATGAAACAAAATGAAACAAAATGAAGAGATAAAAACAATTAAAACGACTAAAGATGGATAATTGCGGCTAAAAAAATAATTGTTTATAACTGTTGCTTGATTTTGTAAACCTTTCAAAAATTTATAAAACTGATGCCGTATATTTGTAGAACGGCAAATGAATCTTCATTTGAAGCCATAAAAAAACCAAAAGAGGTCAGAGTCTTTTGGTTTAAGGGTGGATTTGTTCAATCCTTTATTTCTAATGCTATGGAAATAACAACTTATCTTGGGGTAATCGGAATATTATATTTCTTACCCTCTTGTTTAAAACAACTTCGAAAACTAGTTCGAGCAGTTAAAAGCAAGTAAAACTTAGTTAAAACCACTAGACCTTTTTTCTGGTTCTGGTGGTTTCTTATTTTTACGGTGTAAATATAATCATTAAATTTAATATAATTAATATCTGTACTCCCTTTATTATGTTTACTCCTTCTACATTATTTACTTTTTATACTATTTCTTCTATTGCCAGTCCTTTCATTATCTAATATCTCTTTACTATATTTATGCTAATTTAGTGTTTCTCATTTTATCTAAATAATTATGTCAAATATTAATAACATTACCAAGTCAATAACTATGGAGGAGGATTCGATTTCTATGATTTATATTAATTCAATATTTCCTTAAGATTCTCATTTAGCCGAGTTCTTTACGGTATGCCAAAAGAAGTAGCAATTGAGCTTTCACGACAGCTCATTGCAGATTTCAAACTGATGGCAGATTTGTATACAAACGTAATCTCTATATTGACGAGCTTTTAAATATTTTTTTTTTTACAATTGGCCGTCCTTCTGCCTTTCCCAGCTTGAATTTGATATTGACCTAATTTGGATAATACTTGAAGCCAAAATAATTTAATAGACACCTGAAATTCAAAATATAAAACAGTAAATTATGATTGAAGAATTCAGTAAATTAAAATCTGCAGTGTCTTTTCGTCCTTTACCCCATTATAATATTTTTCAAGCACCTGCCTGAAACATTCAGGCGTTGCAGGCAGTAGTCCGAACAGGGTCACGCAGGATTTGAGTTTTCTTTCATCTGCCCTGCCCAGAATTTCCAGTGCCGTTTTATTCTCGATCTCAAGCATTGCCTGGGTAATTTCCACCAGACGTTTTCCCAGTATGGGGTGATTTAGATACAGTGAGGCTTCCTGCAGATTTTCAATGCCGTAAAAGATATTATAATCCGTGTATCCCAGTCCTCTCAGCTGGGGAAAAATAAACCACATCCAGTGGGTCTGTTTGCTGCCCTGCCTGATCTCGCGCAGTGCGTTCTCATACGTTTCCCTTTGTGCCTCTAAAAAACGGTTCAGATCATATCGCTTTTCCATTGCATTGCTTTTTGTCACCTGAAATTACAAAATATTTCAATGCCTATCCCAAAACAGGCATTTGAAATAGGGGTGCTGACTGCTGTAAAACTAATAGGGAAATTTTCAATGAAAACGGATTAAAAGAGCCGCGAAAATAGCACCCGCAGGCTCCTGCATGCGCATAACGGCCTTGCCGCCCTTCGGGACTTATAGCACTCCGGATCCTTTATCGGGCGCTTGATTTTGTGCTTTCTTTTTTCCCGTTTTTCTTTTGAAAAATTTCATGCGGGCTTGAGAAAAAACAGAAAAAATACTCACTTAAAATGTTGCATCATGGAAATCTCAGGACGAATTACAAAAGATGCCGTAACGGCAAAAGTTTCAAATGACAGGGAGGTGGTAAATTTCTCCATTGCCATAAACGACAGCTACAGACCAAAAGGATCTGACGAGCTTAAAAAGATAGTAACCTACATCGACTGCTCTTATTGGATGGGTTCCAAAATGGCGCAGTGGCTTAAAAAAGGCACTGTGGTCGAACTCTTCGGGCGTATAGGTCTGAATGTCTACAATAATGCCGAGGGCAAAGCGCTCGGTTCGCTGACCTTTCACACCAGTAACATAAAAATACTGGTTTTCCCAAAAACAGATAATACTGCTGAAGTTCCCGCAGTCCAAAAGAAAAATGCGCCAAAAGACGAACCCGACGACCTGCCATTCTGATTGGATAAAAGCCGTTTCACATCAAAATTTATACGCCATGAAAGCCTTTGAAAAATCAGTTTACATAGAATATCCCGTATCCGCCCAGTTCAAAAAAATAGTCCTCTCTAATATGGAATCTTATGACGGAACAAAAAAAGAGCAGTTAAAATCTTTCTTGGAAGACCTGCAGAAAAACGGATGCATCTGCGGGATGATTTCAGAGTTTGTCTACAACTCGGACTGCAGGAAATTCTATATCCAGCATTTAGATGATTTGGAAAATATCCGATATGAAATTGAAGATTCCCTTGGGGAATCTGTCAAAAACCGCCACCGACTGCCCCATTACACCTTTGTATGCTGGCTCTGTTTTGAAGAATACTGTTTTGACATCTACAGAAACAGTTTTGAATAACGCTTTTTCAATCTTAAATCTTCCTTTATGAAAGCATCAGAAAAATTTAAAACCGCCATAGAAAGCTACCTGAGCGAAAAAGCGCAGAACGATCCCCTGTTTTCAGAGGACTATAAAAAAGAAAGCAAAAACATGGAAAGCTGTTTCCATTACATTTTCGGCGAGATCAAAAAAACAGGGGAATGCGCCTTTGACAATCAGGAAATCTTTGACATGGCTGTGAAGTACTACACAGACGACAGTATTGGAACACCTGCCACTATTCAATGCAGAGTTGCAGTAAGCCCGCCTGTAAAACCTGATTTGTTCTCAACTGCCACCGCAGTATCTCAAAGCACAGTTCAAAAAACAGTGGCAGTACAATCCGTGAATCCTGTACAGAAAACCCTAACACTCTTTGACTTATGATACCCAAAACAGTTATAGAAAAAGAAATCAGCGCCTTAAGCACCACCCTTGTGCCCATTACTGCGCAGATGCATCAGTGGGCGGAAAAAAATATTTTCCTGAAATGGGCGGTACTCTCACGAGGGAAATTCCATTGTCTGGAATGTACCCATTTATGGAAACCTGACAGCCAAAGCCTGTCCTGCCAGAAGTTTATCAAATGCGCCTCCTGTAAGGGGAAACTTAAAATGCATCAGCACAATCAGGTGCATTTTAGGGAAATTGAATACTTCGCCCTCACCGATACCTGCTCTGGGTATCAGGTGGTGCGCATCATCTGCTCGCATAAAAACATGAAAAAGAATTTTCTTCCTGACTATTCCCATACCGAAGTCATGCAGCATTGGATAAATCCAAAAGGGGAAGTGCGCACCATCTCAAGAAGCACCAATGTTTTTTCCAATGCCTATGATGCATGGCAGTACTATTCCTCTTTAGAAATCCGTCCAAAGGATTTTCAGAACTCCTCAAAATACCGCATCAATCCCTACAAGGTTTATCCGCACATGAAAGTGATTCCGCTTTTAAAAAGAAACGGTTTTAAGACTTCCAACTATGGCATTGCCCCGCAGATACTCTTTACCGCCCTGTTAAAGGACAGCATTGCAGAAACCCTTTTAAAAAGTTCTCAGACTTCTCTGCTGAAACATTACCTCACTTCCCATGAACAGCACCTGCGTAAAAACTGGCAGGCAGTAAAAACCTGCCTTAAACAGCGTTATCAGATTCAGGACATCAAAATTTGGGAGGATTATATTGCCCTGCTCCGATGGTTTAAAAAAGACCTAAGCTCCCCTGCTCTTGTCTGCCCCGAAAATTTAGACCAGGCGCATGACAGGCTTGTTGCTAAAAAAAGGAATATTCAGCGCAGGAAACATCTTGCGCAGATGCGTGCTGAAATACAGAAAGCAGAGCCGATTTATGAAAATGATAAAAAACAGTTCTTCGGACTTTCTTTTACCGATAATGACCTTACCATAAAAGTCCTTGACCGTGTGCAGGATTTTCTCCAAGAGGGCGACACGCTCCAGCACTGCGTATTTACCAACGAGTATTATAAAAAGAAAGATTCCCTGATACTCTCGGCGCAGATTGAAAACAGACCCGTGGAAACCATTGAAGTATCCCTTTCGAGAATGGAAATTATCCAGTGCAGGGGACTTCGCAATAAAGCCACTAAATATCACGGCAGGATTCTTAGGATTATAAATAAAAACCTGCCTGAGATTGCCGGACGGTTGAAGAAACGAAAAAAGCAGACTGCTCCTGCTTAACCAATTTTACTATTGATACCGCAGATTTTACACTGCGGTTTTTTTTTGGCGCGCAGACACTTTAAGGTGTACAGGGCAGTCCCGGCTTAGGGGCTATTGTGGAATGTTAAGTCAATTTCATCACAAAGTTCGGGCACGGCTTTCGGTTCTCCGCAAAAAATTCCCCCATAAATGCAGGGCTGCGCTCCTGCTTTATTGCGTTGCTTTCTGCGTTCGCTCGTCCCTGCCCGCTCAGCGGTGCTGTAATTAATCTTAAAACTACAGCAGCTATGAAAAATGCACATCAAAACACAGACTGGCAGAAAGTATCAGAAATCGAACTGATCTATAAAACCAAAGTAAAAAGTGCCGACAGGCCTTATATCAGCTCTTCCCGAGATGCTTACCGCATACTGCTCGACAGCTGGGATCCCGGCAAGATAGAATTCTTTGAGCAGTTCAAAGTACTGCTGCTCAGCCAGTCCAACAGGGTTCTGGGAATCTACGAGGTTTCCTCAGGAGGCATCTCGGGAACTGTGGTGGATATGCGCCTGCTTTTCGCTGCAGCCCTTAAAGCTGCCGCCGTCGGGATCATTATCACCCACAACCATCCCTCCGGAAAAACATCACCTTCCGAGGCCGACAGAAATATGACCCGAAAAATCCGGGATGCCGGAAAACTGCTGGATATTCCGCTGCTCGACCACCTGATTGTGACACCCGAGACCTATTACTCTTTTGCAGATGAAGGCGCCCTTTAAGGGCGTTTTCATCTTTCATGCCCTTGTGCTGTTCTGGTTTTTTAAGTAATTTTGCCCTATGAATCATGAAGAAATAAAACGATATTTTGAGAACAATCCGCCGCCGAAGGAAGTAGTGTGGACCGAATGGGCGAAGATTACCGACACTCAGGTTTTTCTCAACAGCTGTTATACCACCATCAAAAATTTTAACGGCCCGATAGACCGCTGCCCGGCATGGTGGCATTTAAGGGATTTTTACATTCTGATGAAGAAAACAGCAGGCCAGCCGATCGGCGAAGAACCTGCTTCAGAATAATTCTGATCCTTCCGTAAATTCTTAATAAAGGAAAAAAGCACCGATTTGGGTGCTTTTTTTATGCCCCGAAAAATAAGGCTTTTTTATTTTTGTTATTATTTAGAACATTTTATTTTTGAGAATTGTCGCTGTCTGTACTAATTTTGATCTGTATAAAATGATTAAGATTATGAGCCGGGCTATTGTACACATCGACATGAACACGTTTTTCGTATCCTGCGAAAGACTGACAAATTCTGAACTTAACGGCATACCGCTTATCATTGGAGGCGGTGAGAGAGGTGTTGTGGCTTCGTGCTCTTACGAAGCCCGAAAATTCGGCGTGCGCTCGGCCATGCCGATCCATATGGCCATGAAGCTCTGCCCTCAGGCCAAAATTATGAAAGGCGACATGGAGCTCTACTCCAGGCTTTCACATGACATTACAGAAATCATTCAGGAAAAAGCACCCGTAGTGGAAAAAGCCAGCATCGATGAATTTTATCTGGACATCACTGGCATGGATAAATTCTATGGCAGCTACAGATGGACAGATGAGCTCGCCCAGCGCATCACAAAAGAAACAGGACTTCCCCTAACCTTTGCGCTTTCGGTCAACAAAACCGTATCGAAAATCGGCACCGGTGAAGGCAAACAGAAGCAGAACCTTGAAATTCCCGAGCATCTGGTGCAGTCTTTTTTAAATCCGCTTTCCATCCGCAAGATTCCAATGGTCGGCCAGAAAACCTTTGAGCTTCTTTCCCGCATCGGCATCCGCACCATCCGCACACTCTCTGAAATGCCTGCCGAATCCCTGCAGCAGATGATCGGCAAAAACGGAACAGAACTCTGGAAAAAAGCCAATGGAATTGACAACAATCCTGTAGAGCCTTATACGGAAAGAAAATCAATTTCAACCGAGCATACCTTTTCACAGGACACCATTGATGTATTAAAACTAAACAGAATCCTTCAGGGCATGGTGGAAAAACTGGCTTATCAGCTGCGAGCTGAAGAATGGCTCACCTCAACGGTGACCGTCAAAATAAGATACGCCAATTTTGATACCGAAACCAAGCAGTCCAGAGTCCAGTACACCTCAGCGGATCATCTTCTAACCCAGACCGTCACTGATCTTTTTACCAAGCTCTACCAGCGCCGCATGAGGCTGCGTCTGATCGGAGTGCGGTTCAGCGGACTAGTCAGGGGAACCTACCAGATTGACCTATTCAATGATACCGAAGAAATTCTTTCCCTGTATCAGGCTATGGACAGAATGAAGACCCGTTACGGATTTGATGCCGTGATGAGATGCGCTGGAGCATCTTTCAAACCCAACAATAAAGACGAAATTTTAAAACGTAAAAAATAAATCATGTTTCTCAACTGCCACTCCTATCATTCCCTGCGCTACGGCACTATTCCGCTGGATGATCTGATAAAACAGGCAGCACAGTGCGGTGTCACGGCAGCAGCCTTGACCGACATTAATACCGTAACTGGGATTTATGATTTTATAAAAGGCTGTGAAGCCTCAGGCATAAAACCGCTTGTCGGTATAGAATTCCGATGCAGGCACAAATTGCGTTATATTGGACTTGCCCAAAATGCAGCAGGACTTGCCCGGATGAACCGCTTTCTGACCGATCATAATTTCAGCGGAAATCCCCTGCCAGTAAAAGCTCCGTCTTTTGAATCGGTTTATTTTATCTATACACTGGAAAATGCACCTGCAGAGCTCGGCGAAAATGAATTTATTGGAATTGAGCCTGACCAGCTCGGCAGGCTTTTTATGCCAGAACTTAAAAAGAAGATTTCCAAAATGATTATCCTGCAGCCTGTGGTATTCCGTACCAAAAGGGAATACAACCTGCACCGGATCCTGCGCGCCGTTGACCTCAATGAGCTTCTGTCCAAACTTGGGCCTGATGACTGCTGCAGAAAATCGGATATGATGATGCCCGAAGCGAAACTTATCGTCCTGTATAAAGATTATCCTGAGATCATCCACAATACCCTGTATGTCATCGAACACTGCAATTTTCAGTATGATTTCGAAAGCCCCAAAAACAAAAAACATTACACCAAAAATAAGGCTGGGGACATTGCCCTTCTGACCACGCTGGCCGAAGAAGGTCTGGCATGGCGTTACGGACGACATAATGACCAGGCAAAAGCGCGCGTGGAGAAAGAGCTCAAAGTAATCAATGACCTTGAATTCAGCGGCTATTTTCTCATTACCTGGGATATCATACGCTACAGCAACAGCCGGGGTTTCCTTCATATCGGAAGGGGATCCGGTGCCAACAGCATAATTGCCTACTGTCTGGGAATAACAGACATCTGCCCTTTGGAACTTGATCTGTATTTCGAGCGGTTCCTCAATGAGAACCGTAAAAGCCCTCCCGATTTTGACATCGACTGGAGCTGGAAAGAGCGTGATGTAATCTTAAAATACATCTTCGACCGCTACGGTTATGAGAATGTGGCTTTCTGCGGTACCAATGTAGAATTCAAATACCGCTCGATTTTCCGGGAAGTCGGCAAGGTTTTCGGACTTCCCAAAGACGAGCTAGACCTACTGGCCAAAAATCCTATGAAATTCCATGAACCGAATTCTATTATCAAGCTGGTGCAGGAATACGGCATGATGCTCGAGAAATATCCCAATATGCGCAGCATGCATTCCTGCGGGATTTTGATCTCGGAAGAACCGCTGACCAATTACACGCCGCTGGAAATGCCTCCAAAAGGATTCCCTATCGTGCTCTTTGATATGCACACCGCTGAGGATATCGGATTTGAAAAATTTGATATCCTCAGTCAGAGAGGGATTGGCCATATTGATGATACGGTAAAACTAATTGAGAAAAACAGAGGCCTTCGAATCAATATTCGGGATACCTCATTATCAAAAAACGAACAGTCCGCAAACGTGTATCTTGCCGAGGGACGAACAATAGGATGTTTTTACATTGAAAGCCCGGCCATGCGCGGACTGTTGCGCCGCCTGAAATGCGACAACTATAAAACACTTGTGGCCGCATCATCGATTATCCGTCCCGGAGTGGCGCAGTCGGGAATGATGAAGGAATATATCTTCCGACATAACAACCCGTCAAAATTTGAATACTTTCATCCGGTTTTTGAAAAGGAGCTTGGAGAAACCTACGGGATTATGGTGTATCAGGAAGACGTGATCAAAATTGCCCTGCATTACGGCGGACTCTCAGCAGCCGACGGAGATATCCTAAGGCGTGCTATGTCGGGTAAAGGCCGGTCAAAAGCCGCGCTGCAGAAAGTAAAGGACGATTTCTTTATTTCAGCCGCCGCAAAAGGGCATCCCGAAGAGCTGAGCCAGGAAATCTACCGCCAGATAGAATCCTTTGCAGGTTATTCCTTCTGTAAGGCGCACTCGGCATCCTACGCCGTTGAAAGCTACCAGAGCCTTTATTTGAAGGTGCACTACCCTGTTGAATTTATGGTTGCTGTGATCAATAATCAGGGAGGATTTTACAGAACTGAAATCTATGTGCACGAAGCCAGAATGGCCGGCGCTGTTATCCATACTCCCTGCGTTAATAAAAGCGGATATGAGACTGCTCTTTACGGCACCGATATCTATCTGGGTTTTATGCACCTGCAGGGCCTTGATTCCAAACTCTCGCAGTTCATTTCTTTTGAACGAGAAAGAAACGGCGTTTATAAATCGCTCGAGGATTTCATAAACAGGGTGCCCATGGGCATTGAGAATATAAAAGTGCTTATTTTTATCGGCGCTTTCCGCTTTACCGGAAAAAACAAAAACCAGCTGCTGGTTCAGGTTAGCCTTTTGATGAACAATTTCAAACCGGAAAACCGCGGGCTTATGCTCATTGAGCAGCCCGCCAAAGAATTTAAGCTGCCTGTCCTGGAGCGCTCTGTATTTGAGGATGCCTTTGATGAAATCGAGCTTTTGAATTTTCCCATTTCCTGCACCGTTTTTGATCTGCTGCAGACCAGACACCGCGGAGATGTGATGGTGCGCGACCTTCTCAAATACCATAAAAAGCAGGTCCGCATGCTGGCTTACCTCATTTCAACCAAGCAGGTCCCAACCAAAAGGGGCAATATGTATTTCGGGACATGGATTGATAATGAGGGGGCTTATTTTGATACGGCGCATTTCCCGGATAGTCTGGTAAATAATCCATTTCAGGGAGGCGGATGTTATCTGCTTTTAGGAACCGTGGAAATTGACTATCATTTTCCGACCATCACTATTTCCCGAATGGCGAAAATGCCTTTCATACCTGATCCAAGATATTCGGACTCGGAAAAAAGGTATACCACACAGCACAATATCAAACAGGATGTCAGCAGTACCCACCGCCAGCCTTATCCACAGGAGCATGAAATTAATCTGCCGCGCCACAGAATGAAATTTTGAATATTTATTTATGTAAAGTCCTAAGAATGAATTAAATTTGATAGAGAAGAAAAAAAGAAATAGAAAAACAAGCATGCAGTACCTCAGTTTTCTGCTGTTTATTTTCCTAAGCTTTTGTTTTCGCTTTTCATTTTCTTTTAAAAGTCTTTCGATGCGTTTGATGTCTATTGGGCATAATTCCATAAGATCCGTTTTTTCAAACTTAAACGGTATAAAAAAGACAAATGCCTTTAAAAGGCAATACTAATATCAGGATAAGACATTTTTAAAACAGCCTTAAAACGGAAATTATGTGTTATTATACCCAGCAGAATGCCTCTATAGAAGATCTCAAAAGACGCTTTAATGCAGAACTCGATAATGAAGAGACTTATCTGCAGTCGGATTTTATAAACGGTTTTTCGCATCCCAACATACCTGTGATACTAAATTCCTCTCCCCATCTCATCACAACGGATTACACCTGGGGGCTTCTGCCTTCCTGGGCAAAAGACATTGAGTTTAGAAAAAACACCCTTAATGCCCGCATTGAAACCATTGACGAGAAAGCATCGTTCAAAAATATAACCCATAACCGCTGCCTGATAATCGCTTCAGCCTATTATGAATGGCACTGGAATGATGAAAAAGGAAAAAGCAAGGACAAGTACCAGATCAATTCGCAGGATGATGAAATCTTCACCTTTGCAGGCTTGTACTCAACATGGACTGATCCGGTAACGGATGAGATTAAAAATACCTACACCATGGTGACCACTAAGGCCAATAAAATAATGGATTATGTTCACAACCATAAACACAGGATGCCTATAATGCTTAAAAAGCAGGATGAAACAGCTTGGCTGGACCAGTCTGTTGCCATCACCGAATTTGCCTTTCCCTACGAAGGAAACTTAATTGCACTTCCGTCAAATTAATATTGACTCTATGAAACAGGATATCGATTATTTCAACGGCATGAGCACCGAAGATCTGCTTAATAGATTTATGCAGAAGCTGTATTCCAAAACCGAATTCATACAATATAATGACCCTGATGACTTTTTCGATCCAGAACAGGAATACGGAAATTACATAACACAGTGTATTGCTGAAGAAAGAGATTTTATACGAGAATTAATCCGAAGTAGATCCGCTGAAGCTGGAACAATATTAACTGAGGAGCGGATTGAGGAAATGGTGCAGCAGAAAAGAGAAGAGATCAACAAACTGACAGGATCGGCAATCGAAGACTACATTAAAAAGATTTCAGTGACCTATATTGACCCTGCGCCGTTATGTCGACAGAGGTTTATTATACAGAGATGGTTGTGTAGTTTTTTGAACATCTTAAAATCACTGTACACCAGATAACAAATAGCCGAAATTTAACATTTATTTGAAAGCTAGCTTATCTGTATGTTCACGACTTTTCTCTATTAATCTACCTATTAGATTCTGAACTGAAATTTGTAGTTCACTTAAATCATTTATTTCAAAATCTATCTCAATAGCGTGGTAGACATACGACTCTGGATGGAATACATATTTATAATTAACCTTATCAATCTTGTTCTATCTACTCTATTCTTATGAATTAATTTTGAACAGTAGCGAGTTAAACTTTCAAGTATATTTGCCTGAGCATTTGGAACTACTAGTTGTTCCTTATTTGGCTAATCAGTTATATTTTGACAGTGAAGAAGAATGGGCAAATGGAGATTATGAACATGGAGCTGAAGGAATCTTACAGTTCTACCAAGAGCTTTTTGAAATGGAAGCCATTGAAGAAGTAATAAACTTATTGTCTTTTCTCAACACCCAAAAAATGAATAGGAATGATAATTGTTTTTGTGGTAAAAAAGAAAAACTGAAACGATGCCATTTACAAACCTACAATATTGTGAAAGATTTATCCAAAAGAAGGATTGAGTATGATATTCTTGCCTTAAAATGGCTATCTAAAAAACTGCTTAAATTAAAAAGTATTTAAGATAAAGGGATTTTTAACACCCAAACATTTGATTACTCCCCCAAATGCATAAAAAATTCTCGATTTCATAAGGTTCAAGAATTTGAAGTTCTTGAGAAAATATTTTTTTATTAACAAATCTATTATTAGAATTCTGATTGAATATTTTTTTATATCCTTTTTTAACACCTGCCTGTAAATAAACATTTTTAGGATATACTCTCTTTTGGAAACCAATTCGTAAAGCAGTATCGTAACTCCATAATGATCCTAGTCTATAAATTTGTTTTGAGACTTCATCTGTTATTGCTAAAATTTCTTCAAAATTTTGACATTTTCTTAAATCGACTTCTCTTTGTTTTAGTAATTCAAAACCATTGTTTGCTACTTTAAAACCAACTCGTCTTTGATGGCTAAACATTTTATTTTCGTTAGTAGGATCAATAGACTTTGCAGCTTTTTCAATAGCTTCTATTAAATTGAAATTTTCAAAAGCAGCTTTTACATTTTGTAAATGTTTTCCACAACTGATTCTATAATTTTCTATTTCCATTTTTTGCATCCTGACTTAAACCACTAAAGTTCCTAATAAATTTGCTTCACAATTTGGATCATTTATTACAAAATCATTATACGATTTCATTAAAATTCCATTTGAAATATTTAAATAATCATTAAAATCATCTAAGACATCATCTTCAAATTCAGCATAACTTCTTCCATTTTTTATACATATTTTGTGGTGCTTTAAAAATATTCTGTCCTGCCAAAATTTAGAATGTTTTGCAATTATTGCCTTATATCTAGTTTCAATATCAAATACATCTTTCCATGTTTCTTTGCGATCTTGGTAAGCTGGGTTTGTGGTATTTACTTCTAGTTGCCATTGTGTTGGGTCTTTTAAATCATTATTGGAAGAAATTATGTTAAGATTAATTTCCTGATTAGTTTCATTAGAATAAGGATAATAAAAACGTCGTTGTGGCGCAACTAAATTCTCATAAACCAAATCTTTTTGATTTTTATTTTTTGAATTACACCTATGACACATAGGAAATAGATTATTGAAATTTATTGATATAAAAGGATATTGTGATTTTAAAAGATAATGATCATAATCATCTCTTCCGTCATCATGCTCACACAATAACGATTCTAGACCACAAAATGGACAAACTAAAAATTCATTAATTTCTCGAAATCTATTAAAATGCTGCTTAACAGTACCACAAGAATTTACAACTTTTGAATAACCCAATATTTTATTATCACCCCAAAGTTCGTCATAAAAACTTTCTATTTGAGCTGAAATAACAGCTGGTAATTGTGAATATTTTATAGGCGCATTTGTTGCGTTTGAAAGTGATACAATATCATTATTTATATTATAGGCATCTTTTACAGTCTGTTGTTCTTGAGGTGTTAACAAACCAATGTAGGCGTTAAAAATTGCTTTTAACCTATCATCAATTTGAGTTTTGTATGTATCAATAATCCCTTGAAAATCTGGATGAATTAAATACGCATGTGAATAAACAGTTTGAGAATCATCAAACATTTTTGTAAAAAAGAAATCTAAATAGTTATGTAGATTTTCTATAGGTTGTGGTGATATGGGTTTGTAGAAGTATAGCATTATTTACCACTTTTTTCAAGTTCGTCTTTTATGTTTCTAAGTTTGCTGAATAAATCAAATTTCTCAACAGAATCACCAAAATCTCTATTTAATCGTTCAACAACATTTCTCAATTCATCTGTAGTTGTAATTTTTTCAACCATGTCTTTTAATTCTTTTTTAGCCATTTCCGAAATACCTTCCGATTTTTCGAAAATTTCATCTAAAATAATTGACACAGAAGTTCCGTAAACTTGAAATTCAGGACTATTAAATTGGACCAATCCATCAATTTTCTCAAATTTATAAACGTCTTGACTGTATGAATCCGAAATAACAAATGGTGAATGTGTAGTAAGTATTAGCTCTTGATTTCGGACTTTAGTTATATTACCCTCACTATCATAAGAATTGGCAGCTGCAAGATTTAAGGTATTAATAAATTTGGCTCTCCACTGTGGATTAAAATGTGTATCGGGTTCATCCATTAAAAACAAACAACCTTCATCTTGCATCATCACAACCGTTCCAACTACCTCATTGAATTGGTGTTCACCATCGGATAATGATTTATAATAAATGTCTTTTTCTAATTTCCCTTCTTCAAGAATTTTACTTATTACAATTTTTTCAATTCTAAAAACTAATCTTGATGGATCAGGTTTAGGCATTTCGTCTGAAATGTTTAATGTTTTATTTGCGTTTAGAATTTGTCTTCTTGTTGTTGAGTTAACTAAATATAAATTGAAAATTTCTAATTCATAAAATACTTTAAATAAGGAAAAGGCATTTTTAAAATGAAATTGAAAACTGTCTTTTATAGCATCATCAATTGAAAAATCTAATATTAAAAGATTATATTTTCCAACTTTTTTCTCTTTCCAAATCGAAGCACAACATTTTAATTTTTCTAAATTTTCAGCAATGTTTTCACTTACTGGTAAAACTTTTTTAAATAAATCATCTGTGTTGAGCGTAATTCGAAATGAAACTAAGTTTTCAATTTGAAGTACTTTCTTTAAAATGTTAGCTTTCTTTTCTTCTCCTAACAGCATGTTTGCTATGAAGATTGAAAAATTTGCATTATAATCTAAGAAAAACAACCTATGATTTTCTGCTAATTCTTCTCCTCTTTCAATTTTACCTTTGTTTTCAAAAGCCTTAAAGTAATGGTATTTTAATTTATAATAGGGATTACTCATTAACTCATTTTGGCCAGAAGTATACGCTATAATTTTCTTTGGCAGTAATAGATGAGTGTTTTCATCTATCCTTTCAAACGTTACATCACCAATAATATTAACAGAAAATTCAGGTTTGTCGCCCAAAGGTTTAACAATTTTAATGTGTTTGTCGTAACTAATAGAAGCTTCCACTTCACCTATTGTAACTGATGGACTTTTGTATGGTAAAAAATATTCAATTTCAAATCCGAAATTTTTACTGCTTTTTTCTTCTTCGCTAACCGTGTCTAAATGGTATATCTCTAAAAAGTAGAAAATCTCTGAAAACAATTCTAAAAAGTTGGATTTACCGCTTCCATTTAGTCCTGCAAACACCTTTGTAGATAGCCTATCTTGCCTAAATAAAACATTAAACTCATAGAGTTTGTTTGCTGCGAGACTTCTGAAATTATCGCCTAATATTTTTACGCTTTTTATTTTCATTCTACTACTTTAAAATATATGCCTGAGCGTAATTCCTTTTCTTTATCTTTTATTACTTCGTAGTCTTCACTACGCAACTTTAACTGTACATTCTCACTTACTGCATCGTAAAAAAACTGCTCTAGCTTTATGAATTGATTTTTTCCTATTAATGCTGAGAATACAAATGATTTTATATCATCTGCTTCAATCAATTTTGGATTGGTTTTTAATTCCTCAGATGAATGATAATTTGAAAAAGTAACTCGTTCATTTTCTAGAAAATTCATTAGTATTTCACTATTGAAATGATACTCTGAATATTCGTCTTTTATCCAATTGGCTACCATTTCAAAATTGACCTCTTCCCAAGTTAATTTTGTTTGAAACTGCTCTTTTGCTCCTTGATTGAGTTGGCTTGTTATTGATTTGATTCCATCAAACGATTTCATTGCCAAAGCTAATTGTTCAGGAATTTTATTTAAATTTTGGAAAGGTTCCATTGTCTTGTTTATGTTTTCAATTTGCTGAAATAAAGCTTTTGGTATCATATTATTAGCCAAGGCAAGTCTTTTTTGAATATCATCGGTTTGTTTGATAAATTGCTGCATTTGTTTAGTTAGCTTGGTTTCTAAACTAATATCTAAACCGCTTTCCGCTTCAACTTTTTTTTCAATTTCTCGTATTTGAGCACTAACATCTAATTTACTTAAATCTAATTCTCCCTTAAAAGCTTTTTGACTCAATGACCCAAACAAATTCTCTAACTCTTTTAAGCTTGGTTTATACTGCTGTTTTACTTTTTCTGCTTTTTCTGCTATTGCAGCAAATTTGTTTTGCAGTTTGATTGGTGGGATACTAATTTTTATTTCTTTAACTATACCAACATTTATTATATCCATTGTTCCGCCACGAGATAATTTTGACAATTGTCTTAATAAGTATTCGCTTTTAAAGAAAAATTTGAAATAAACAGGATTAATGACTTTTTTATCAAAACTAATTTTCATCAAACGAGGATTAATTATACCTTGTTGAAATTCTTTTGGAACAACTATAATTTTTCCGTAAGTGCCTACTAAACTTATTAATACATCACCTTCTTTAATTTTACAACTTTCAAGTTTTTTGTATAGTTCTTCATTTATGTAATAATTCCCATAATTTAAATCGTCCTTTATTACTTGTTCTTGGCCATAAATTTTATATCCTTTTTCAACATAAAATTCTTTTTTTAATGAAGATCCAAATGGGCCTGCTTTAATAGCATTTTTAGTTTTTTGCACAGCGTTTTTTACTTCTGTAAAATCCCATTTTTTTATTTCTGGGTTGTTAATAAACATATCCAAAAAAGTACTTCTTAAAAAATCATCTAATAATTCAATTGTTTCTTTTCGATCTTGAATTAGAGTTTCTATTTTTGTTAAAACTTCTGCAATACGGATTTGGTCAACTAGGTTTTCTGGTATTGGTATTTTAATAGAAGCCAAATCCTTTTGATTAATGGCTGTAAAAGTTGAACCAACTCCCATTTTAGAAATTCTCTTTTCATTTACTTTTAAATATTGATAGACATAGTCTCTCGAGATATTTTTGTTAACTCTTATTGCGCTTAAACCTCTGCCAATACATGCGTCAATATTATTTATGTTTACAGAACCTACAGGTGCTCTAACGGATATCAAAATATCATTTGGAAAAGCTAATTTCGTTGTTTTTGTTGTCCAACTTCGAGCCACAGGATTAGTAAGACCAAAATCTGCTTTGCCTTGAAAAAATGGCACACCATCACCATTTTTGTTATATTCTGATGAAGGTGGAGATTGTCCTGCAATAATTTGAGCAATATTTCCTAAACTTTCTAATTTCATTATAATACACCTTTTAATGCTTCAATAGAATTATTGATTTTTTCTTCTAATTTTTCTAATTTTTCTAAAATTAATTCAGGTTTCTCATATGTGATTTCTTCATAAACATCTTCTTTATATTTGCTTATACTTAAATCATAGCCATTGTCTATAATTTCTTGTTTAGGTACAAAGAAATGTTGCTGGGTTCGGTCTGTTTCTTTTTTAGCGTTTCTTTTTTTGTACTTATCAATGATAACGTGTAAATCTTCAAAATCTCGTTCACCAGTTGGTAAAGTTTTAGGATTTCGTTTGTCGTCTAAACTCCATCCATCACCTTGCATTTCATAAAACCAAACATGTTTTGTTTCACCGCCTTTCGTAAATAACAAAATTGCTGATGCTACCCCTGCATAAGGTCTAAATACACCACTAGGCATTGCTATTACTGCTTTTAATTCGCATTTATCTAATAACAGTTTTCTAACTGTAATAAAAGCATTACTACTGCCAAATAACACACCTTGTGGTATAACGACACCAGCTGTTCCTCCCATGCGAAGCATTTTATAAATTCGCTCTAAGAATAATAATTCACTCTTGGTAGAAGAAACGGTAAAACTTGGGTTTAAATCTCCTTTGTCCATACTGCCCGCAAATGGAGGATTTGCCATGACTATGTCGTAAAAATTATCTTCATTGTAATTTTTACTTAAGGTATCTTTATAATCAATTTTAGGTTGCGTAATGCCGTGCATCATTAGGTTCATTAACCCAATACGAATCATCGTTGGGTCAATATCGAAACCATAAAATGTTTCTTCGTTTAATATTTTTTTAGCTTGTTCATCAACTAACTTATCCGCAAGTGTTCCTCTTTCAAAGCCATTGTCGTCTTCTTGTTTGTATTCTTTACTTGTAAATTCAGTTATAATGTATTTGTATGCAGCTAATAGGAAACCTGCCGTACCACTGGCTGGGTCTGCAATTTTATGTCCTAATTTTGGCTCAACCAATTCAGTTATTAGTTCAATTATATGCGTTGGTGTTCTAAATTGTCCATTTTTACCAGAACTACGCAATGAATCTAAAAGATATTCATAGAAATCTCCTTGAGCATCAATAAAACGATTTTCTTTTTCTAATTCCTTGTAAATTTCATCAATAGTTTTAACCGCTTCTGTTAACATTCTTCCACTAGGAATCAAAAAAGCAGCATTCGCCATGTGTTTTGTAAAAAACGAATTGGCATCGTCTAATTGCTTTATAAAAGGAAATACTCTACTTTGAATGTGTAGTAACATATCATCACTAGGCATATTTTTAAAAAAACTCCAACGCAGTGTTTCTTTTTCTACCGCATTTTTTTCGTCTTTTTCATCTACACCGGGAGGAAAATATTTTCCAGAAAAAATAGAATTAAACTCTTCCCCTAAAAAATCGGCATTGCTTATTTTTCGCTTATCAGTTTCGTCTAATTGCTTCATGAATAGCAAATAGGTGATTTGTTCTATTGCATTTAATGGGTTGGATATTCCACCACTCCAAAATTTATCCCACAATGTTGCAACTTTACTTTTTAATATTGGTGTTAACATTTTTATTAATCGTTTTTGTAATTTTTATAATTTGTTGGATTGATCCAAAACTCAAAACATTTTGCAATTTGGTTGTTTTCCCATTCTTTGTCTGCTTTTAATTCTTGCCACGGAATTCCTAATAACTCTTCACATAATTTATAGAAACCGTCTCCTTGTTCACGCATTTTATCTTTATGTGTTACTAAACTGCTTAATAAAGGTCTTCCTTTTTCGTGTTCATGAATGGAAATTTCTCCGAGCCAATCACCAATTAAACTTCTGTCTGACGCATCAGCAAAGTTGAGATGTAATTGTAATTGTTCATTTAGTTGTGAGTAAGTGCAAGTAGTTTTAAGTCGAGCAAACTCTATTAATTTAGATCTTATTTCTTTATCCATTATGCGGCTAATTTTTCTATGAATACAATTATTTCGTTTATCTCCGCGTTTGAAAAAACACCTCTAATCCCATCAGGATGAATTCTAGTGAATGGAGCATTTATTAAATCTCGTTTTTCCACTTCTCCTTTTTCAATTAGAAATGATTTTAAAAGATTTAAAAATTCTAGTTGGCGACTGTTTAAATAACTGTGCTGTTCAATAAATAAATCGAAGGATTTTGAAACTGTATCAGGAAACGCTTCTAAAAGTTCTATCCCTAAAATGTGTTTGATGAATTGTACTAATTGTGCTTTTCTATGGTTGTACACTCTGCGCAACAAATCTACAGTAATAAAAGGTTTTTCGTTGTGTAAATCTTGTGCTAATTGTTTGGCTTCTTCCTCTGTAATATCAATACCTGATTTTAGCTTTTGTAACAAAGGATTTGCCTTGACTAATTCATTTACTTTTTGCTCTACCATTTCTCGGTATTTTGCAATACTTAATGACTCATGTTCTGGGCCAAACTCAATATATTCTTTGCTATGCAATGCATCTTTAAAATTATATTTAGCAGTTCCCAATGGCACAACTAAGCTTTCTCTGAAATACATTAATGGACATAACTTTTCAATTAACTCATCAAAATCTGTTTCTTTAATTTTCGACCAATAGTGATTGGTTTGTGCTTGTCGAATTAATTTTTCTTCTTTTGCTACTGTGTTTACTGTTAAAGGCAACTCAGATATTTCTTCAATAATGCTGTCTTTTAAAGCTTCAAACTTATCTTTTTCATCGGCTAAATGAGCTAATGAAACCTCAACAATATCTTTTTCAAAACGCATTGCCTTGAAATCAACATTTGAAATTGTTCTTAAAAGAGGTTTTACTATATTTCTTAAAAAATCAATTTTATCTTGAGTCAAGAAATTCCAGAAATTCTCATCTTCTACTCTTTGAAGCTCATGTTTGGCATCTAAAATGACCACTGAATTTTGAGGTAAATTTTCAATTTGTTTGCGAAGTTTTAAACTTTCATCTTTAGAAATCTCATTTTCATTTAGTTCAATAGCTTTTTCAATTTTATCTAAACGAATACCAAACAATCGAACTGGTAACGGAATTTGACTTTTTAATTCTTTTCCTTTTGGATTCAATTTGAAGTAATCAAAATTATCCCAACAATCCAGTATTAAAAAGTTACTCTTTTCAGTACACCACGGTTTCATTTTACTTGGTTCAAGTAAACGAGTACCACGTCCAATCATTTGCCAAAATTTAGTGTATGAATAAACCGGTTTTGCAAATACTAAATTTACTAATTCACGAACATCAATACCAGTATCTAGCATATCCACACTGATAGCTATTCTTGGCATGTCTTGATGGGTAAATTGGTCAAGCAATCCGCCTTTTCCATACACTCTTGGGTCATCACTAACCAGAACTTTCGCTAATTCTCCATTGTATTCTGGATATAAAGCATCAAATATTTCTTCCATCCTTCTTGCATGCGCTTTTGTCATACAGAAGAAGATAGTTTTACCAGGTAAAACACCATTAGCATCTTTGATTGATTCTTCCATGAATTCGCGAACAATCAAAGCATTAGTTCCTTTATTCGATACCTTCTTTTCTAAATCAGTTCCTTCAAAATTGATCTCTTCAATTTCTTTTCCTTCTAAGATTAATTTCTTTTGGTCTTCTAATGAAACTGTTCTTTTACTAATCCCATCTTCTTGAAATTTTGTTTTAATTTTCATTACCTGAAAATTGCTCAAGTAGGGTGGAATATTGTTTACTGCTTCCTCATAAGTGTATGCAAATGTTGGCAATCCGTCTTCACATTCAAATAGCTGAAACGTATTATGATCGACTACATCAGTAGGTGTTGCGGTCAATCCTAAGGTAATTGTATTGAAATAATCTAAAATTTCACCATAAGTGTTATATATACTTCTGTGACTCTCATCTATAATAATTAAATCGAAAAAATGAGGTGATAATGATTTTTCTTCACTTCTAATAATATTTAGCATTGTTGGATATGTAGAAATATAAATCCTTCTATCTGCTGAAATTTCTTTTTCACCATGATGAGGCCATCTTGGTTCGTTTGGTAAATGTTCTTTGAAAGCTTCTAAGGTTTGGTCTCTTAATGCTATTCTATCTACTAAAAATAACACACGTTCTGCCCAACCCGATTTCATAAGCGTTTCAACTAAAGCAATACAAGTTCTCGTTTTTCCTGTACCAGTTGCCATGATTAGTAAAAACTTACGTCTTCTTTTTTCAATGGCTTCCATAACGGCTCTAATAGCTGCTATTTGATAATCTCTACCTGCAATTTTTGTATTAATCAATTCACCAACTAAAGATTTACGAGCTTTTTTGATATATAAATAACGTTCTAAATCTTCACGAGTTGGAAAACCATATATTTTTTTAGGTGGATAGTTTTCTAAATCCCAATAATAAATGTCATGTCCATTAGTGTAAAAACAGAAAGGCAATAGTCCTGTTTTCTTTTGTATGTGATAACAATATTGTTTGGCTTGTTCTCGACCTATTGCAGCGTCAACGGCTGACTTTTTAGCTTCAATAACTGCTAATGGTTTGCCGTCTTTACCTAATAAAACATAATCGCTATATTGATGACCTGTGTAAGGAGTTGTAGCTTCTCTTACTAGATTTTCATCAATAATAATATCGAACTCTTCTACTACTTGAGTTCTGTCATTGATATTCCAACCCGCTTGTTTTAGGCGGATATCAATAATTTCTTTGCGAGTATGTTTTTCGTTTTTCAAGTTTTACAATTCAATTTATGAAATACATTATTTCCCTTTCAAAACTTCCAGCAATCTGAAATTGAGGTATAGTTTTTCTTTCCCCACTTGTTCACTTTTTAAGAAGCCTTGATTCTCTAATTCCTTGAGGTAATTCCCTACTGTTTTTAGATTTCCTAAACCTGCTTTTTCTAATTGGTTTCTTTTGGTGTAGGGTAGTCTAAACAGTTCTTCCATTAAATCTTTGGAATATATTTTGGGCAATTTTTGTTGTATTTCTGCTGCCATTGCATTCATTACATTTTCTATTGCTGCAATTTGAGCTCTGCCCTTTAAAGCCGTTTGTTCTACCATATCGAGCATGTACATAATCCAATCTTCCCAATTGTTTTCTTCGGTTACTTTGCGTAAATTGGTGTAGTATTCGGCTTTGTGTTCGATAATGTAATTGCTTAGAAATAATGCTGGCCAATCTAATAAGCCTGTCATTTTGAGGTAGAGCAACAAGATGATTCTTCCCGTACGTCCGTTGCCATCAAAGAAGGGGTGAATGGCTTCAAATTGATAATGTATGATTGCCATTTTTACCAAAGGATCTGTCGTGTCTTCGGCATGAATGAAGTCTTCTAAATTTTTTAGTTTTTCTCTAATTACATTTTCTCCTTCCGGTGGTGTATATACTACCGTATTGCTCACCGGATTTTTTAATTGTGTTCCTGGTGCATTTCGGATACCGGATTGATTTTCTTTAATGATTTGTACTAAGGAGATGAACAAATTAGTGGTTAGAATGGGTCTTTTTTCAATTTGTGCTACGCCATACCATAAGGCATCTTTATAATGCATTACTTCTTTGGTGGCTGGATTATCATTTTTTTTATCGGCAATGGAAGCTTTGAATAATTCGTCCTGGGTAGTGATAATGTTTTCGATTGCCGAACTTGCTTGGGCTTCTTGCAAATTGATAGTATCAATAAAAAGCGTTGGATTTGGCAAATTCGTTATCGCTCCTTTAAGTTCTGACAACGCTCTACTGGCACTAATTGTTTTTTTTAGAATTACTATATTCTCTATTTCCGATTGAGGTGGTAATGGAGGTAAATTATTATAGGGTATTCTAGGATTGTAGATTGTTTCGCTGTTCATATTACTATTTTTGAACAAGGGTGTTCTTTGCCTCTGTTTTATATTCAAGCGTAAAAGTAGTAAAAAATTACTCTCGTTTTACTGTTGTAGGTAAAATTTGCCCTCGTTTAATTTTTATTATCTCCATTTTTAAATTATGTTTATTCTATTCCTTGAATTTATCAAATACCAATAATGAATATACTCTTGGTAATTCGATGAGACGTAGTAAGTTAAGTTTTGGCAGTTTGTATCCTTTTAATTAAATTTTCTATCATTGAGCCTTTAGCTATAATTGTTATATCAACATCGGTATATGTAAAGTAATAAGTAGTCAGTCAAAATAATTTCGATTCTATCTCTATCAAATGAAGTTGAAAAAAAAACACTACTTAACAGTGCTGAGTAATATTGGATATACAAACAAAAAGTAGAGAAAAAGTTAAGCCACATTTTTGTAATTAGTTAATTTATTAAATTCTTCAATGCTGCATCATGGCACTCCTCAAAAGAACTCAATATTTTTTTTAGATTCTATAAATCATGAAGCTTACAGAAAAGAGTATCAAACTCCAATTATTGCATTAGCGCCATTACCAGCCTCAGCTCAGTTCTTAAATGTAATTGAGTCGGTATTCAGTGGATTGGCAAAATCCGTAATTCATAATAGTAACTATGAAAGTCTTGAGGAATGCAAGGAGGCCATCTGTCAATATTTTACCAGCAGGAACGAATATTTCCTTTTAAATCCACGGAAAGCGGGAAAAAAAATATGGGGAAAAGAAATAGTTCCTTAAGTTTTTAAAGACAGTCAAAATTGTAAAGATCCTAGATTTAGATAAATGTAAAAGCAAGTTTAAATCTTAAAAAAATTACTACTTTGAATTTTGTGACATAATCGTAATACATCGTGCTTTTTAAAATCACTAATTTAGCAAAAACAAGGTCTAGCGGGTTTAGGTTCGAAACTTTTAGAAACTTAGTAAAAACATTTTTATGAATAAAATATTGAAATAGACATAATTGAATTTAGGTGCAGAATCGGTGCATTTAAATTTAACACTAACTTAAAACACTGAATAAGTGAAAATTGAAGGTCTAAGTTCGAAACATTACTACATCAAAAACTGTTATAACATTTAGCAATCTGAGATTTGTGGCCAAATCGTGACACAAGCTATTTTTACAAACCAGAAATCCAGCAAAATCAAGGGTTGACAAATTTAGGTTCGAAGCTATTATACGCTGTTTTTATGTTTGTTATTGTTTTATTTCATTAGCAGGTTTGAGTCCTATCGCCGCTACAAGTAAAAAACTTCAGAGAAATCTAGAGCTTTTTTCGTTATATTTACTCATCTAATTCTTTTACGGTGATATTATAATTATACTTTATCCGTATTTTTAGAATGAAGGGAAAAGTAATTAATAAATAAACCCTAGCTTAGGTCTGCAGCATATAAATACATGTTTTTTTTATGGACAGTCACGAAATATTGGTAAACGAAGAAGATATAAGGCTAAAACTGCTTATGCCTTACCTGCAGTCACTCGGTTTTTCTCCTTGTGAAATTCAGATTGAGAAATCATTCTCTATCAGGCTTGGAAAATCCGTGCAGAAAATGCGCGGACGTGCTGATATTTTATGCACGAGGAACGGAAGAAACCTCTTTATCATTGAACTGAAAAAAGACACCGTAAAGATAACCGACCAGGACATTGCACAAGGAATATCATATGCCAGACTGCTTGAAGATAACATAGCGCCCTTCACCATTGTCACAAACGGGAAAGTAACCAGAGTTTTTGACACAATTACAAAGACGGAGCTGACAGGAGAAAATATCGCACAACAGTCTGCTTTCTGGACCAATGGCTGTACGCTCGCTACAGATGACGATATTCTCATCAGATATGACGCCCTTAAAAACTTTATTTCATTTTCTTCCGAAAACCTAAAGCTTTTCTGCCAGAACCAAGTGCAGGATCGGATCGGCCCTTTGCTCGGAAATCTTGATGACCCAACGGCAAAATTTGTCAAAGAGCTTTTTATCGTCAGGCAAAGCTTAAGTGCCCGCTTTGCTTCTTTTACCGAATCAGATTCACCTGTTTTTGCAATTGTCGGGGATGCAGGAGTGGGAAAGACAAATGCAATGTGTTCCCTGGCATTGCAGTATCTGGATGACAATTTTGTATTTTTTTATAATGCCCCCCTCATAAGTAAATCGCCCGTCGAGCATATTGCAGATGACCTGAATCTAACATTTTCAAGCAGGACGGAAACCGATACGGTTTTAAAAAGACTGGACGATATAGGCAGACATCTGAAAAAAAAAATATTAATTTTTATAGATGCGCTTGATGAAAGCACAGACAGCAGCCTTGTAACAGAACTTAGTGAACTTTCTCTGGCAGTACGGAAACTGTCCTATATAAAACTATGCGTCAGCTGCAAGACCGGCTTATGGAAAAATTTCCTTTACAGAAGAGATACCCGTACGCATTTATTTGAAGAAGTTGCCCGATTCGAATCCACAGTTGCTGCAGCGGAAAACAACCCAGGATATTTTCTTGAGGATTTTAGTGCTGAGGAATTAAGATCAATCATTCCGGTCTATAAAAGAGCATATAATTTTCAAGGGGAAATTTCAGACAGGCTATTGAAGGAGCTTAAAAACGGATTCTTTTTAAGGATTTTCAGCGAAGTATATTCCGGCAGGCAAGTTCCGGAAATTTTAAATGACAAGGACCTCATAAGCAGATACATTAAGCAGTCTATCGAAAAAACAGACCTGGAACACCGCATCGCCGTCAAAACACTAAGTGAAATCGGAAAAGTCCTGCTCCGTACCAGCTTCACTTCTGTTCAGGAGCATAAGAACGAGGGGCTGGAAATTAATGGTCTGCTAGATGAGCTGAACTATTCGGTACGTGAAAATCTGCCTCAGGAGCTCTTTACAAGAAACCTGCTGGTAAGATCTAACCTCGAAGATTCATACAATATTACGTTTTATTATTCAAAAATCCGTGATCACATTATATGCTATCATGCTTATGCATTGGATAAAATGAATGACGCCGATTTTTATAATAACCTGCATGTTTTCTTTGAGAACTACATCGGAGAAAGCGCTATTGCGTACTATTTGCAGAATGCTTCACCGACACATAAAGATACCTTTGTCAAATACAAAAAGGATAAAGCGGAAGAATTTGTTCAGGCATATAATTCTTACTTAGATCTGAATTTCCAGCAGTTAAAATCCCAATTCAATCCTAATACTGCCGGCAGAATCGGCATTCTGCTCCCTGAGGATATTTTGAATGAGGACGGATATGCCCTTTTTCCCCTGAATGATGATTCGCAAAACAGCATTCAATTTGCAAATCTACGTACCGGAAATGAAATTCCCCATTCGGAAATTGTATTCTTCAAGTACGGCGTAAAATCAATTTACGGCAGCAATAAAGCTTTACTGAAAAAAGACCAGAGCCCTGTCCTAAGAGAAAAAATTCTAAAGGATCTGAAAGAAATATTTGAAAAAGGAGGATTGAACACGTATGAATCTGAACTATTAAATCTGGAGAAACTTGCAGTACTTCTGTATCATAATTTTGATAAACTGGATTACAACTTTAAAATTAAAGACTTCAGGCTACCCAGATTTGAACTTATATACCCTATCGATTTAAAACTTTTAAAGGAAAAACTATACAGATTTCGCGCCCGCTATCATTACAGAGAAGAAAATAATGATCCTGCTTCAATTGATGAAATGGTCGAAAAAGCGATAGCACAGGAGCTGCAGATTCCCAAACTAAATGTCGGAGGAAGCTTTCCGCCGTTTGAAGAGCTCTATACGGTTGTAAATAGCCTCCTAGAAAAAGGTTATACTATTATAGAAAAATACCATCTTCCCTATCCAGACAAAACAGTTCAGGAGGCGGAGACATTTTACAATTTAGATCCTAAATCGAACCGGTACTTCCAGCGCAGCTGCCAGTACAGTCGAGATCAGGCATGGAACTATACAAAAGATTTTTTAAGACAGCTGGAGATATGCTACAAGGAATTTGTAGAACAGTGCTTTCCTACTTTTAAAGATCAATTTAAATTTTACAATGCAGTGCCTAATGAATTCTTTTTATACCTTAAAGACGAAGATATTTTGAAGTGGGGAAGTTACGGGTACAGGCCTTCACGAACTGGAAAGATCGAATTTTACCTGCTCAATCTGGAAGACTCCGAGAAAGCCTTTGACATAGAAAATCTTGATTCTTTATGGACTTTCATTCTTGATAAATTTTTATGCATTGAAGATGATTTTAGGTACTATCCGATTAAGACAGTCAGAAATATAAATACTTCTGAACTTGACAAGTACTGCGTGTTAAGAAACTGGGTGCATAAAATACTAGAAGATGATTTAAGAACTCTTTTTAAAGGAGAATACGAACAATAAAAACTAGCTCCTTATAATTTGGTACTCTAAATTACTGAAAAATGAATCCCAGCGGTCTGCCTTCAAAATGAACGATAAAAGCTGGCGTTATGGGATGGTATTAAATTATACTGGAATTACCTTCAAATTTGCCACAAACAGATAAGGTGGTTTTTAAAGATAATTCACCCGTCTAAGTTTTGTGGCAGAATCGTGGCACATTCTATTTTAAAAAACTAGAAATTCAGTAAAATCAAGCGTTGACGAGTTTAGGTTCGAAACTTTTAGACATTTCCTTAAGTGCATTTACATCAATCTTTTTTTGAGAAATAACTACAATTTATCGCAGGTTCCTTAAAAGTAAGGTCTTGGATACTACTCTCCCAAAAAACATAATAATATTGAGGAATAAAAAATATAAATTAGCCTAAGTTTTGAATTATATTATTTTAGAAAACTGAACATTGTATTATGAAATGGATCACAAGAGAAAGACCTAAAATAGATCGTATTGCCTGCCCCTGGCTGATAAAGAAATTTGTTGACAAGGAGGCTGAATTTATTTACGTTCCTTACAGTGAGGTACTAGTGAAAGCCAAAGAACTGAATGCAATTCCTTTTGACATTCCTGATGTGGAATTTACGCACTATAATGAGCATTGCACATTTGACTACATAATTAAAAAATATAAAATTGATGATCCTCCTATACTCATTATAGCAGGGATTGTCCGTGGTGCAGACACAGACAGACATGATATTGCAAAGGAATCTGCCGGTCTTTGGGCAATTTCGGCCGGACTTTCCTATAATATCACTGATGATTATGAGCTGCTGCAAAGCGGCATGATGCTTTACGATGCGCTCTACAGCTGGGCAGCACATCTCTACAAACAGAACCATCTTCAAAACAGTCCTTTTGAAAACTTACTGCACCAGGTGTACAACAAATTTTTAAATGATAAAAAATCTGAAAGTAAAAAAACACCTTCATGGGTAAAGGACTTAAAGGAAATGATTCAGGACCAGATCGACACCCAGTTTACTTTTGACTTAAAGCAGATTTCAACTGATCTGGAACTTAATCCCTCCTACTTGTCCAGAGAATTCTCCAAATACTTTGAAGATATGAATTTTGGGGAATACGTCAGGAAATTACGGATCGAAAAAGCAATCAATCTAATTGAAAATTCTACTTACAGCTTAACCGAAATTGCGTACATGACTGGCTTTTCAGACCAAAGCCATTTTACAAGGATTTTCAAGCTTCATACCGGAAAAAATCCGTCTTCGTACCGAAAAAAAACGCAAAAAAGTAATCCAGATACAAAAAGTAAATAACCTTCTATTTCTATATGTCTTGTACATATAGTTTTGTTCTGTGAAACAAAACTATACCAATACAATGAAACCGACCTTGCTGTTTATAATGCTGTTTATAAGCATAACTTCTTTTTCCCAGGAAACGTATCCAAAAATTACAGGCTATTTTGGAATTTATCACCCTATAATTACAACTTCAAGCGAGCAGACCAATTTAAATTTTAGGGATTATTATGCCGTTGGTTTTCCAACCGGCATAAACATCTGGAAAAGCTCCAAAATAGGTTTTTCTTTTGAAATAGTACCCAATATCAGGGTTCAGGGTGCCAGCGATAAAGTAACCAATATCGTGTTTCATCCCGGTGTTCTGGTCGCTTTGGGAAATGGTTACACTTTTGCTGGCAGGATGGCTTTTGAAAGCGGAGGCAGATATGGCTTTACACCCGTTCTCAATAAAACAGTAATAAAAAACAAAAACAGCAGCTATTTCGTGGCTGTGCCCCTCCCTGTTCGTTTTGGAAATGACCATCCCGCAACATTCACCGTTGGCTTTCAATTTGGAATTGCCTTCTAAAAAAACGCATCATGGAAGAAAATCAAAAATATAGTTTAAGGGCATTAGTACTTTACTTTTTAAAATTAGGAACCATTGGCTTTGGAGGCCCGGTTGCCTTAGTGGGATATATGCATAAAGATCTGGTAGAGAACAGAAACTGGATTTCAGAAGAAGAATATAAAGAAGGACTGGCACTGGCTCAATTGGCTCCGGGTCCCCTAGCCGCACAGCTCGGAATATATCTTGGATTTGTACATTACCGGATTCTTGGTGCCACTCTCGTTGGATTTGCCTTTGTATTGCCATCTTTTGTGATGGTAGTTTTACTGGGAATGATCTACAAATTATACGGAGGCTTATCTTGGATACAAGCCGTCTTTTACGGTGTGGGTGCTGCGGTTATCGGAATTATAGCCCTGAGTTCCTATAAATTAACCTTAAAATCCATCGGTAAATTTAATCTGGAATCTTTCAAATCAAAATGGATCTTATGGCTGTTTTTTATACTGGCTGTAATTGTTACGTATTGGACTGAACAGGAACAGGTATTATTGTTTATTGCGACCGGTCTTTTGTATATGATCCTAAAAGCGCCTCCTAAATGGTGGAACGCAAAAACAGTAAATTCAATAGTTATAATAAAGATTGCTTTTTGGGATTACCAGAGTACAACGCTTACCAAAATTGCCATTTTCTTTGCCAAAGCCGGCACCTTTGTCTTTGGAAGTGGATTAGCCATTGTCCCTTTCCTGCATTCGGGTGTAGTGATAGAAAATCAGTGGCTCACAGAACAGCAATTTCTGGATTCGGTAGCTGTAGCCATGATTACACCAGGTCCTGTTGTGATCACTGTAGGATTCATCGGTTATTTGGTTAATGGAATTATGGGCGCATTAGTAGCAGCACTGGCAACATTTTTGCCTTGTTATCTCTTTACAATTGCAATGGCTCCGTCTTTTAAAAAAATTGCACAAAATAAACCCGTAAAAGCGTTTGTCGAAGGTATCACTGCTGCGGTAGTGGGCGCTTTGGTTGGATCTGTTATTGTAATTGCAAAAAGGAGCATAATCGACATTCCAACCACACTTATAGCTATTTTGAGTGTTTTTGCTTTACTTTATATAAAGAAAATTCAGGAACCTTATATTATTCTTATAGCAGCTATTTTAGGTATCATCATAAAATCAGTAATACTATGAACAGAAAAGACTTTTTAAAAACAGGCAGCCTGCTCGGAGCAGCATTGATACTGCCTACAACTGATGCTTTTTCGAAAAATTTAGCCGATAATTCCATTGATAAATTGGTAGATGCTAACGGTAATTATATTCAGCAGACACTTCCCTACAATGAGAATTTTCTTGAACCTTATATGGATGCGGAAACACTTCACCTGCATTATACCTTCCATCATGGCGGGGCTGTTAAAGGAGCTAATAAAGATCTCCAAATGATAAAAAAATCACTGGATGACAATAATTTGGAAACGGTTGATTTCTGGACAAAAAAATTATCGTATCATTTTTCATCTCATATACTGCATTCCATTTTTTGGACCAATCTGACCAATAGAAGTAACCTGCCAACGGGCAATCTTTTAAAACGTATCGAAAAAAGTTTTGGAAATTTTGATAGATTAAAAGTACTGATTGCTGCTACATCAAAGAATGTGGATGGAAACGGATGGGGAATTTTGGCCTATCAGCCCTACAGCGACAGTCTGGTAGTTTTGCAATGTGAAAACCATGAAAAGCTGACACAATGGGGTGCAATTCCAATCTTGGTCATTGATGTCTGGGAACATGCTTATTACCTGAAATACAAAAACAAACGCACCGATTTTGTTGATGCATTATTCCATATAATAAACTGGGATAATGTTGCACAAAGATTAGATGATGCAGAGAATTTGATAAAGTAAAAGTGTCTTCTATTTCTAGTTTATCATAAAAATTTGTGCTTTTGTAATTCAAATCAAAAAGAACAATAACACAGTAAACAGTAAGTTAACTGTTTAAAATTGACAATTTGAAATTTGTGCTGCAATCGTAGCTCATCAGTATTTTAAAAATAGATAGCTATTATTGGCAGGTGATTCGACGATAATGTTCGAATCTGCAGCTCTCCAAAAACGAAAATACAATTAAAGTTTGTGTGTTAAAACTTTAATTAATGTTCGGCTCATGAATAAACCACCTTTGATTTAATAATATTTTTGAAGATAATTTCTCTTCAAAAAACAACCTTTCCATAAAAAACCTGATTTATTTTTTTTTATAAAAACAATATCGTAATATTGCAATATAAACATAACACAATGGGAGCTACAAAAACAGATTATTTTACAGACAGTCAAAACGAACTTGCAGTTTTGGCTAAAGCTTTAGGCCATCCTGCTCGAATAGCTATTATGGAATACTTATTAAAAGTAGACACTTGTATCTGCGGAGATATAGTAAATGAACTACCTCTTTCACAGCCTACAGTATCACAGCATCTTAAGGAACTTAAAAATGCCGGTTTAATAAAAGGAAGCATTGACGGTAACTCTATTTGTTACTGTATTAATGAACCCGGACTAGAAAAAATAAAAGGATTTTTCGAACATATCACCACTCATCTTGAAAAAAAGAGAAACGAGTGCTGTTAAATTAATTGCTATGAAAATTAGAAATTTATTAGCTAGTGACTGGGAGAAGGTTAGATTAATCTATGAAAAAGGTATAAATACTGGTAATGCTACTTTTCAGACCAGTAGTCCTTCATGGGAAGATTGGAATGCATCACATCTGGCCTCCTGCAGAGTTGTTGCAGAAAAAGATGGGCAGCTTCTAGGCTGGGCAGCACTAACACCAGTCTCTTCACGATGTGTATATGCAGGCGTAGCTGAAGTGAGCGTATATGTTGATCCTGAACAGTCAGGCAAAGGAATTGGTCTTATACTTTTAAACGAGCTTGTTCATTTAAGTGAAGCTGAAGGCATATGGACGCTTCAGGCTGGTATATTTCCTGAAAACACAGCAAGTCTGCGTATTCATGAAAAAGCCGGATTCAGGATCTTAGGCATTCGCGAAAAGATCGGTAAGCAAAATGGAATCTGGAGAGATAACGTCCTTCTGGAAAGAAGAAGCAAATTGATCAATTAAATATTTAATTGAAAATATAATAGCAGAAGTAAATGCTTAATCCTAGTTATTACCACTGCTGCAAAAAATATTATAAATTTTTAAAACACATAAATTATGAAACTTTCAGAAATTAAAGAAGTATTAAAAACAGTTGACGCTGTAAATTTTGAATTGCCAAACGGAAATTTTGTTCCGGAATATTTTCATGTAACAGAAGTTGGTCTAATTACTAAAAACTTTATTGATTGTGGCGGAACAGTAAGAAAAGAAACTGTTGTAAACTTTCAGCTTTGGGATGCTAATGATTATGAACACAGACTTAAACCACAAAAATTGATTCATATAATTGAACTTTCAGAAAAGGTTTTAGGCATTGAAGACCATGAAATTGAAGTTGAATATCAGGATACCACAATCGGTAAATATGATCTTGATTTTAATGGCAAAAACTTTATTCTATTAAATAAACAGACTGCATGTTTGGCTCAGGAACAATGTGGAATCCCGTCCGACAAATCAAAAGTAAAATTAACTCAATTAAATGTTGATAGTGCAAGTTCATGCGCACCTGGATCAGGCTGTTGTTAATTTTTAATGAAAATTAAACATCTATTATAAATACCAGACAAAAACTATGTTATTTACTGAAATAAAAAACACCATAAACTCATTTGATTTTAATCAGATTTCAGAAGAGCGTAAAACTATTTTGCAGCCATTAGTGGACTATATTCAAAATAAAGTCGACAACAAACTGCCGATTAGACTTAATCTGATCTGCACACATAATTCCAGAAGAAGTCACTTGTCTCAGGTCTGGGCACAGACTGCTGCTACACATTATAATGTACAGAATGTTTCCTGCTATTCAGGAGGTACAGAAGCTACTGCCCTATTCCCAATGGTTGCAGAAACCCTGCAACGCAATGGATTTAATATTAAAACTATTTCTGAAGGTCAAAACCCGGTTTACTCTATAAAATTTTCAGCAAATGAACTACCCCTTATCGGTTTTTCTAAAACCTATGATGATGATTTTAATCCCGAGAGTGAATTTGTTGCTATAATGACCTGTTCACAGGCTGATGGAGGCTGTCCTTTTATTGCAGGTGCCGAAAAGCGTATACCGATTACTTTTGAAGATCCAAAAGTTTCAGACGGCACAGCACAGCAAAAAGAAGTATATCTGGAGCGAAGCCTTCAGATTGGGACTGAAATGTTTTATGTATTCTCACAAATCAAACAATAAAAATGTCAGTAAATAACTGTGCGCCTGCCGCAGGACGCAAAAAATTAGGTTTCCTGGATAGATTTTTAACCCTCTGGATTTTCCTGGCTATGGCTCTTGGCGTAGCAATAGGATATTTCATTCCGTCCAGTGGTAATTTTATAAATTCATTCTCAAGCGGGACAACTAATATTCCTTTGGCTATTGGACTTATTCTTATGATGTACCCACCACTTGCCAAAGTGAAATATGAGCAAATGGGACAAGTTTTTAGAAACACAAAAATCCTGGGAGCTTCTTTATTTTTAAATTGGGTTGTTGGACCAATTTTAATGTTTTTACTAGCCTTGCTTTTTTTAAATGGCTATCCTGAATATATGATCGGTGTCATTCTGATAGGTCTGGCTCGATGTATTGCAATGGTTGTGGTTTGGAATGATTTGGCAGATGGAAACAGGGAATATGCTGCAGGCCTAATCGCACTTAATAGCATTTTTCAGGTTCTGCTTTATAGTGTATATGCTTATATCTTCATAACTGTTCTTCCTCCCTACTTTGGCTATAATGGATTTGAAGTTAACATCAGTATTGGCCAGATCGCCGAAAGCGTGGGGATATATTTAGGAATTCCTTTTGCTCTTGGAATCATAAGCCGTTATGCTCTTATTGCCCTGAAAGGTTCAGAGTGGTTTGAAACTAAATACGTACCATTTATTTCTCCTATTACACTTATATCGTTGCTTTTTACCATCATAGTGATGTTCAGCCTTAAAGGGGAGCTTATTGTCCAGATTCCTATGGATGTTGTTCGTATAGCAGTTCCATTGGTAATATACTTTACCATCATGTTTATCATCAGCTTTTTTGTTGGAAAATATTTTGGTGCTGACTATTCGAAAGCAACTGCAATAGCCTTTACCGCCACAGGAAACAATTTCGAACTTGCAATTGCAGTTGCAATTGGTGTATTTGGAATAAACAGCGGTCAGGCATTTGCAGGAGTTATAGGACCATTGGTAGAAGTACCGGCGCTTATTGCACTGGTTAATGTTGCATTTTGGTTCAGAAAGAAGTATTATTTAAAAACAGTATAGTTTCCAATACTAATTTCTAAAAGATGAGAATTGCAATAATATCCGATATACATGCCAATTTTCCAGCGCTGGAACAAACCTTAAAAAGTATCGAACACCAGAATATTGATGCTGTTTACTGCCTGGGAGATTTGGTAGGTTATAATTTATGTCCTAACGCCGTGATAAATGAAATTCGTAAAAGACATATTCCGACTCTGGCAGGAAATCATGATGTTAAAGCTGTAGAAATACGTAATGAGGGTTCTAATGACTCCGAAAGTTATGCATATCAAATAGTGGGCAAAGAGCAGATTAAATATCTTTCTGCTCTTCCCGCCCATATTAAACTGGAATTTCAGACAGCCGATAAACTAATCAAGATATTAATGGTACACGGCAGTCCTTACAGCAATAAGGAATATTTGCTTCAGGATAAAAAGGAAAAAGAATTTACTGCTATTTTTCTTGACTCCAACGCTGACATTATTATTTGTGGCCATTCACACAAACCTTATCATAGAGTTTTAGAAAACCCGAATAAAAAAGGCAGTTATTTCCATGCTATTAATGCAGGATCAGTAGGAAAACCAAAGGACGGAAATCCTAAATGCTGTTATGCAGTACTAACTATTGATAAAAGCAGTAATCTCTCAAAAAAAGAAGGTGTACAGGTAGAATTCATAAGAGTCGACTATGATGTTGAAAAAACTGCGATAGCTATTGAAGAAAGTCCGCTACCAAACGTTTACGCACTTATGCTTCGAAAAGCATATTAAAAAATGCCGCAATAAAATCATTCATGGAAAATTTTAAATTATTTTTGAATAGTCTTACTCCTGTCAGCGATGGCGAATTTGAAAATTACAGCCAATATTTTAAAGGCCGTAGTTTACCTAAAAACAATTATTTTGCAGTGCAGGGCAAAATATGTCATGAAGTGGCTTTTATAAAAAAAGGAACACTCCGAACTTATTATCTTAATGAAAAATCTGAGGAAGTAACTTCTTGCTTCTGTACCCAAAACAACTTAACAACATCTTATAAAAGTTTTGTTTCCCAACAGCCTTCGGAGCTATCTATTCAGGCTATCGAAGATACTGAGCTTTTGGTTATTGATTACCGTGATTTACAAAATCTTTATCAAAAAAGTTCAGTTTGGCAGAATATCGGGAGGATAATTGCTGAGAGACAATACATGGTAATGGAACAGTATGCGAGTGTTCTTTGCAATGAGACAGCTAAAGAAAAATACCTGCGTTTATTAAAAGAGGAGCCATCGATTCTAAACAAAGCTTCCATAAATGATATCGCCAGCTATCTTGGTATAACCCGCAGAACACTCAGCCGGATTCGAAAAGAAATCACAAAATAATTTCGAGGACATTTGTCCTTTAATACATTTTAGCCTTCCATTATTTTTGCTTTATAACAAATTCAAAAACAAATGGAAACAGCTATTATTATCACCTCAGTTTTACTTATTCTTTTTTCTATTCTCGCACTGTATGATGGATTTTATCTTCATATTTTCAAATACAAATTGCACAATCATCCAGAAAGTAAAACAGAACATTATATCCATACAATAAGAGCAATCTTCTTTCCTGCAATTTTATATTTCTTATTCCTGTCACAGAGCTGTTCTCTTAGTTTTATAATTGGTTTAGTAATTGTAGCACTTGATCTTCTAGTTTTAGCACTTGATGCTTATACAGAGAAAGACAGTAGGGAATTTATGGGCGGACTTCCTCCTTGGGAATATATGTTACATCTTTTTGTTAATGGATTTCACTTTGCCTCGATAGCTGTTTTCTTGTCTATTAAACTACAATTGGATAATAGCCAAATAATAATCTTACCCACTATTGAAAATCAAAACTATGAGCTATTGCATACTATCTTAATTAATCTTTTACCAGGTTCCGTTCTAGTTGGACTTCTTCACTTCTTTTTATGTTTTTCAAAAACAAGTATTTTTTGGAACAATTTGACAAGTAGAAAATAAAACTTAGAAACCTAAATAACATATGAAGCTTCAATCTCTCACGGTTTTTACCAATCTATCGAAAATCTATTTTTAATAATTCAAAGAAAATTTCGATAACGTATATTTTATCTCTAAATTCGCAATGTGAAAATTTGGGTAACATTATTATCAATCATTGTACTGTTTCTTTCAACAGTGCCTTGCAGTGCATATTCTAAACATTCAGAATGTAATGTTGAGAAAAATTGCAAAAATGATTCGCATGACTGTGGAAATGATTGTAATGGAAAATGTTCACCCTTTTATGCTTGTGGAAGCTGTCTTGGCTTTACAATTACACAAACTACAATATTAATTTCAGAAAAATTAGATTTTACAACAAACCAGATTTTACAGCCTATCTCCTACGATAAGTTTGTTGATTCCTCCTTTTTTTGTAAAATTTGGCAGCCTCCTAAATTTCTTATTATTTAAAATAGTTTTACGTTCATGATTGCAAGATCATGAGCATATTTATGTATTAATACTAAGAAATTATAAATGTTTAAATATATTTTATTGATTGTGGCAATAACAACTATTGGCACAGCACAAGCACAGAATAAAATTAGAGTTCTTATTAAAGATGCCCAAACAAATGTGCCAATTAACGGTATAACTGCTAAAATTGAGCAGACAAATTTATCAGCTGTATCAAATACAGAAGGACTTATCACTTTCGAAAATCTTCAACAGGGAGTTTATAATGTTTCTTTTTCTATGGAAGGCTATAAATCGAACATAACAACCTTTACAATACCTTTTACTGGGGAATTTTTAGAAATTTTATTAGAAAGTGAAGCAGAAAAGATGGATGAAATTGTTGTTACTTCCACCAGAGGTACACGAACGATAAGTAACATTCCTACCCGCGTAGAATTTATTGCCGGAGAAGAGCTCGAAGAAAAAGCCAATATGAAACCAGGCGATATTCGAATGATGCTTAATGAAAGTACTGGTATACAAACCCAGCAAACATCGGCAACATCTGGAAATTCTTCTATCAGAATTCAGGGATTAGACGGTAGATATACTCAAATATTAAAAGATGGTTTCCCCGTTTATTCAGGAGCTTCCAGCGGATTGGGATTACTACAGACACCACCACTGGATTTAAAACAAGTAGAGATCATTAAAGGATCTGCCTCTACCCTATATGGCGGAGGAGCAATTGCAGGTTTGGTGAATTTAGTTTCTAAAACTCCTACACAAGAAAGAGAATTGCGATTTTTATTAAATGGAACTTCCGCCCTTGGATTGGACATTAATGGATTTTATTCACAACGATTCAATAAAATTGGATTGACAGTTTTTGCGTCACATGATCGAAATGCACCCTATGATCCCGCCGATATTCAGCTTACGGCTATTCCAAAATTTGAACGTTTTAATTTTAATCCCAAATTATTTGTTTATTTTAATGAAAAGACAAAACTTAATTTTGGTATAAATACAGTTTTCGAAAATCGTATTGGTGGAAACATTGATTATATTAAAGACGAAAGCAAGTACCCTGATAGTTATTTTGAAAAAAATAAAACACAGAGAATCAGTACTCAATTTACCCTTACCCATAAATTCAATGAAAAGGAATCTTTAACATTCAAAAATAGTTTCAATAATTTTAGCCGTGTGATAACTATTCCGAATTATACTTTTGATGGGCTTCAGAACAGTACTTTTTCTGAAATTACGTATTCTCACAATGGCGAAATATCCGAATGGGTTACAGGAGCTAACCTATACACCGATAAATTTACAGAAAATAGTGCTACTGCCTTTCCTCTAAGAGATTATAATCAGATTACCTACGGGGCTTTTGTTCAAAATACCCTAAAGGCAAAAGAATGGCTGGATATTGAGACAGGTCTGAGAGGAGATTATGTTATTGATTACGGGTTTTCACTTTTGCCAAGAATCTCTGCTCTATTTAAAATAACTCCTAAGCTTACTTCAAGACTTGGCGGTGGATTGGGGTATAAAACACCTACCATATTTACAGAAGAAAGTGAGCGTATTCAATATCAAAATGTATTGCCTATCAATAGTGATTTTAATAAGCTTGAAAAAAGCTACGGTGCAAATTTTGATGTTAATTACAAGACTCGTATTAGTGAAGATATATCTTTATCACTCAATCAGTTGTTCTTTTACACTAATGTAGACAATCCGCTGATATTAGCTTCTCTTCCTAATAATATTTATCAATTTGTTAATATTGATGGCTATTTAAATACCAAGGGAGCTGAAACCAATGTAAAATTAGGATATAAGGATTTTAAACTATTTTTAGGTTATACCTACACCGATGCATCAATAGATAATAATGGCATTAAATCTGAAAATCCCTTAACAGCCAAGCATCGTTTGAATAATGTTTTGATGTATGAAGTAGAGGATAAATGGAAAGCTGGATTAGAGGCGTATTATTACAGTCCTCAAAAATTAAATGATGGAACAACCGGAAGGGAATATTGGATTTTTGGTTTTATGGTGGAAAAACTATGGGAGGACTTTTCTCTTTATGCCAATTTCGAAAACTTTACCGATACCAGACAAACGAAATTTGGCAGTATTTATACTGGTCCTATTTCAAATCCAGTTTTCAAAGATATTTATGCCCCATTAGATGGTTTTGTTGTAAATGCTGGGATTAAAATAAAAATTTAGGCGAAATAAACATTAAATTTAGCTATTGAATCTAGGCCTAATTGCATTAAAACAAGAACTAAGACAATGTTAAAGCTTCCTCAATCATAAAATATTAAGGCATACGAATTATTTATCTATTTATGAGAATGCTTGATGACAAGTCAAATTATCTTAACGTAAGGCAAAAGCGCAATAGTAATTGCACTTCTATTGTCATTTCTTATCATAAAAAAAGTACTTTTGTGTCTGAATTAATTAATGAATTATAACGTAAATTTAAGCGGATTTAAACCATTATAGAATTTTCAATATTTATAAAAATGGTGAAAATTCCCGTGGCAGAATCGTGGCGCAGTACGAAAAAAATATTACAAATGCAGTATAAAAGAGGGATGTGACGGTTTTGTTCGAATCCCTCTTTCTCCGCTGAACTTGAAACCCTTAATTTTATTAAGGGTTTCTTTTTTTTTTATATACTATAAATTTCTTTACAAATAGTTTCAAAAAAGTTTTCGCAATCGAAAAAACATATTATCTTTGCACCCGCAATGAGAAAATGATTGCGCTATATTGGAGGAATGGCAGAGCGGTCGAATGCGGCAGTCTTGAAAACTGTTGACTGTAACAGGTCCGGGGGTTCGAATCCCTCTTCCTCCGCTGAAACTGAAAAGTGAAACAGACATTTAAAGTTTAAAAAAGCCTGAAAAAATGTGGTAAACCCTGAAAATATAAATGTTTTCAGGGTTTTTCTATTATAAGCATTTTTAATATTTTCATAAATATTCATACTTCCGCCAGACGACAACAAAGTTTGAATAGCTTCCAACTATATCAGCTTATAACGATGATATAAGATTAAAACTTTTACATCGTCCTACATTGTTTATAAATCCATTTTATCACTTTTATTAATTGAACTTTCCTATTGAATATCTGATTTGTGTGTTATTAGGAATATATTTTTCCATTAGTACTTACCTCTAAAAATGGAAAGTTCAAAAATTTATGATCTATCGAAGCAAAATATTTTATACAATATATTTTAAACTTAAAAATTGACTTTCATACCACCTTTATAGAAATTTCTTTGCTTAAAATTACCCCATCATTCTAATAAAAGTTTAAAAGGTCTTTAATAGCTATTTGAAAATACTATATATGTCATAATGTCTATTATTTAATACATAAGAACCTAAGTTTATATAAAGAGATAATTAAAACTAAAAGATTCAGAAAGGTAAGTAATTTATATATATTTTAGCATTTCTTTACCAAATGACAATATAATAAATGGTTTTCAACGAAGATTCAAGAGTTAAAATTCCTACGTTATTACATGTGATACGCTTAGGTTACAAATACCTACCATTAGGTAATGCTATTTGGGATGAAAGCACAAATATTTTTACTGATATTTTCAGAGAAAATATTTTAAAGTTAAATCCTAAATTAAATGAGACTGAAGCTTCCCGTTTATATTCTGAACTAGTAATTACTTTGGAAAATGAAGATTTAGGAAAAGTATTTTATGAAAAAATAACAGATCAATCGAATGTTCGATTTATTGATTTTGAGAACTTCGAAAACAATTCTTTTCATGTTGTTACTGAACTGACATATAAAAAAGACGATGAAGAATTTAGACCAGACATAACATTATTGATTAATGGAATCCCTTTGGTTTTTATTGAAGTAAAAAAACCTAACAACCTTGATGGAATTCAAGCCGAGCACAACAGAATAGAAAGTCGCTTCAAGAATAAAAAATTTCGTCATTTCGTAAACCTAACGCAATTGATGCTTTTTTCAAATAACATGGAATATGATAAAGAATCAACATTGATGCTACAAGGTGCATTTTATGCAACGTCTTCTTATCAAAAACCGAGTTTAAATTTTTTTAGAGAGGAAGATGAATTCGATTTAAATCAAATTTTACTAAGTACTGATGAAGTTACTGAAACATTGGTATTAAAGGACAACAATCTTATTGGTATTAAACATTCACCGGAATTTATCATCAATAAAAATCCAAATACACCAACCAATAGAATTTGTACCTCCTTACTTCAAAAAGAACGCCTGAAATTTATTTTACAATACGGAATCGCTTATGTAAAAGACACCCGTGGATTGCAAAAACACATTATGCGATATCCTCAGTTGTTTGCCACCAAAGCAATAGAAACTAAGTTAGATGAAGGCGTAAAAAAAGGAATTATTTGGCATACACAAGGCAGCGGAAAAACTGCCCTCGCCTATTACAATGTAAAATATCTTACTGACTATTACCGTAAAAAGAAGATTGTACCTAAATTTTATTTTATAGTAGATAGGATAGATTTGTTAATTCAGTCAGCAAAAGAATTTAAAAGCCGTGGTTTAACCGTTCATGAAATTAATAGTCGAGAGTCATTCTCCAAAGATATCAAAGCTACGAGTGTTATTCATAATAATTCTGGTAAAGCAGAAATAACGGTTGTAAACATCCAAAAATTTCAAGACGATCCTGATGTGTTGCGTAATACTGATTATAACTTAAATATTCAACGAGTATATTTCCTGGATGAAGTTCATCGTAGCTACAACCCAAAAGGAAGCTTTTTAGCGAATTTGAATGAATCGGATTCGAACGCAATAAAAATTGGATTAACAGGAACGCCTTTGCTGGGTACCGATTACAATTCTAAATCACTCTTTGGTGGCTATATTCACAAATATTACTATAATTCTTCGATATCAGACGGTTATACTTTACGACTGATTCGAGAAGAAATAGAAACTAAATATCAATTAACATTAAAAGCTGCTTTAGAATCAATTAGTATTCTTAAAGGTAATTCAGATAAAAAATTAGTTTACGCAGACGCTAGGTTTGCAGAACCAATGCTAGATTTTATAGTACAAGATTTTGAGAAAGCCAGAATTACCATGAATGATAATTCTGTAGGCGGAATGGTTGTGTGTGATTCTGCTGAACAAGCTAAAATGCTTTTTGAAATTTTTCAATCCAAATATGCTGTAGATAATTTTACTGATGAAGGATTGCTTATGGTAGCCGAACCACGGGCAAGCTACGGGAATAAAAAAAAGCAGGAAAGCAAGGTTGTTTCGGCTGCAGTTATTTTACACGATATTGGCACTAAAAGCGACCGTAAAGATCAAGTAGAACAATTCAAAGACGGAAATATAGATTTGCTTTTTGTTTATAATATGCTGTTAACAGGTTTTGATGCACCACGACTGAAAAAACTTTACATTGGCAGAGTTATAAAATCTCATAATTTATTACAAACCCTGACCCGTGTAAATCGTACTTATAAGGATTTTAAATATGGATATGTAGTAGATTTTGCAGATATCCAGAAGGAATTTGAAAAAACAAATCAAGATTACTTTAATGAATTGCAATCGGAGTTGGGTGATGAAATGGAGCATTATTCTAATTTATTCAAATCCAAAGAAGAAATAGACTCAGAGATTCAAGTAATAAAAGAAGTTTTATTTCCTTTTGACATTAAAAATTCAGAGATTTTTTCGCAACAAATTACGCAGATACAGGATAGAAGTTTAATGTTGCAAATAACTAAAGCATTAAACAATGCAAAAAGTCTATACAATTTAATACGTTTGTCCGGAAATTATGAAATGTTAGAGCAATTGGACTTTCATAAACTAACCATTTTATCGCGTGAAGCAAATAATCACTTAGCATTAATAAATACCAAGGAAGCGTTAGAAAATAATATCGATACTTCCAATTTATTAAATATTGCACTTGAGGATGTACTGTTTGCATTTGTAAAAATTAAGGAAGAAGAAATGGTCTTAGCGGATCAGCTTAAAACAACGTTACAAAAAACCAGAGAAACATTAGGAGGTAATTTTGATCAAAAGGATCCTGTATTTATTTCTTTGAAAGAAGAATTGGAACGCTTGTTCAAAAAGAAAAACTTAAGCGAAGTATCTAAAGAAGAAATGGAAGCCAACATAAAAGCATTGGAACAAATTTATACCAAAGCCAAAGAACTGGAACGTAAAAATATCTTGTTACGAGCTAAATATGATAATGACGAAAAATACGCCCGTATGCACAAACGTCTGATGGAAAAAGATCCTTTAACTGATAGCGAAAGTAAATTATTTGAAGCTTTACAAGGATTAAAAAAAGAAGTAGATTTGCAGATTTTACAAAATTGTAAAATGCTGGAAAATGAAAGTTTTGTAGATAAAATGATGATGCGATTAGTCATAGATCAATTTAAAAATAAAAACAAATTCCAATTAGATACTGCTACTGCAAAACGCATTAACGGAATTATTGTGAAGGAATATATGAATGAATATTATGGTCGTACGGCCTCATAAAAATTAAAATAATAGAATGACAACCACTGCACAGTTTGAAAAACAAACCAAAAGCCTGATAGACGATTTAAAAAGCGTTTGTGCCAATTATGGTTTGGGAAATGATGGAAATGAGTTTAAGATTATCACCCAAGTCTTTTTATATAAATTCCTGAATGATAAATTTGTTCACGAGGTAAAACAATTAGACCCGAATATTGCAGCAGCAGAAGATTGGGAAAAAGCATTACGCAATTTATCCGAAGACGATCGCGAGATGCTAACCATGCAAATGAGCGAAAGCACTGCAACGATTCATCCTGACCAATTGATTTCGTCTTTATTTGACAGACAAAATGAGCCTAAATTTGCAGATATTTTAGACAATACACTTTTGGATATTGCAAAAAACAACAGCGAGATCTTCTCCGTAATTACTGAAGGTGGTGAAAAAATTGTTTTATTCGAAAACATCAGCAAATATGTTACCGACAAAAGAGATGATTTCTGTAGAGCTATTATCAACAAGTTGGTTCATTTTAGTTTTGAAAATATATTTCATGAAAAATTCGATTTTTACGCCACTATTTTCGAATACTTAATCTCTGATTACAACAGTAACAGTGGTGGAAAATATGCTGAATATTTTACACCTCACGCGGTAGCTAAAATAATGGCGCGCTGTCTGGTAAATGGTGAAGTAAGCAATGCTACCTGCTATGACCCAAGTGCAGGATCAGGAACACTTTTGATGAATTTAGCACATGAGATTGGTGAAGACAAATGCACCATTTACTCTCAGGACATTTCGCAAAAGTCATCAAACTTATTACGCCTAAATTTAATCCTTAACAATTTGGTACACTCGATACATAATATTGTCAAAGGAAATACCATTTTAGAGCCTTTTCACAAAGAGAACGGAAGGATACAGCAATTTGATTACATCGTTTCGAATCCTCCTTTTAAGCTTGATTTCTCTGATTTTAGTGCTGATTTGGATACAAAAGAAAACCACGAACGCTTTTTTGCAGGAATTCCAAATATACCAAAGACAAAAAAAGAAAGCATGGCGATTTACCTAATGTTTTTACAACACGTTATGTACTCTCTAAAACCCAACGGAAAAGCTGCTATTGTAGTACCAACAGGATTTATCACTGCACAAAGCGGTATTGATAAAAAGATTAGAGAACGCATGGTTGAAAGCAAAATGCTGGCAGGTGTTGTGAGTATGCCATCTAACATTTTTGCTACTACAGGAACCAATGTTTCAATCTTATTTTTAGACAAACAAAACAAAAGTGATGTCGTTTTAATAGATGCTTCTAATTTGGGTACAACAGTAAAAGAAGGCAAAAACCAAAAAACAGTTTTAAGTCATATAGAAGAAGATAAAATTATTGACACTTTTAATACCAAGACAGCTATTGATGATTTTTCCGTTGTGGTTTCTTATGACGAAATCAAAAGGAAAAATTACTCTTTAAGCGCAGGACAATATTTCGAAGTAAAAATTGAATATACCGATATTACGGTTGCTGAATTTGAAGTCAAAATACAAGATTTTTCGGCAAATTTGGAAGCACTTTTCAACGAAAGTAAAACTTTAGAAATGGAAATTCAGTCTAATTTGAAAAGGTTGAAATATGAATAAATATCAATTAGTACTTCTTAAAGATGTAGCATATTCCCAAACAGGCCCATTTGGAAGTCAATTACATCAAAGTGATTATGCTAGCGAAGGTACACCAATGGTTACTGTTGAACATTTAGGTATAGAACGATTTACACATCAAAATTTACCATTAGTAAGTGATAAAGATAGGGAACGATTGTCAAAATATATGTTAAGAGAAGGAGATATTGTATTTAGTCGTGTTGGGTCAGTTGATCGTTGTACATATGTGACCAAAGAAGAAGATGGATGGATGTTTTCAGGGAGATGTATTAGAGTTAGGACTAATGAAAATGCAAATGGCAGGTATTTAAACTTTTACTTTCGACAAGATGAATTTAAAAAAATGATGTTAAACATTTCAGTCGGTGCGACAATGCCTTCACTGAATACAAAATTAATGGACAATATACCATTAAGTTTACCATCATTAACTATCCAAAATAAAATCGCCAAAATCCTATCCGATCTCGATACCAAAATCGAACTAAACAACAAAATCAATGCTGAGCTTGAAGCAATGGCAAAAACACTTTATGATTATTGGTTTGTGCAGTTTGATTTTCCTGATGTAAATGGTAATCCATATAAATCTTCTGGAGGTAAAATGGTTTATAATGCTGAGTTGAAAAGAGAGATTCCTGAGGGCTGGAAAAAAGGAACATTAAATAATATTGGAGAAATTATCGGCGGAAGTACACCCTCAAAAGCTATTAATGAAAATTTTAGTTTAAGTGAAGGTACTCCTTGGATAACTCCAAAAGATTTATCAGTAAACAAAGGAAAAAAATTTATTTCACGAGGAGAATATAATGTTACCCAACGTGGATTAAAAGAAACTTCACTAAAAATTATGCCTGCGGGAACTGTACTATTAAGTTCAAGGGCGCCGATTGGATATCTAGCAATTGCCAGGACAAATGTAACTACAAACCAAGGCTTTAAATCCTTTGTACCAAAAGAAACTTTTTTTTCGGAATATATTTATTATACAATTCAAAATTTGATCTCAGTCATTGAAGCAAATTCATCGGGATCAACCTTTAAAGAAGTTTCCTCTTCAGTTTTAAAGACTATTAAAACTATTTTACCAAAGGAAGAAGTATTATTGTCATTCTATAAAAAGGTTAACACAATTTTTAAAAAACAGAATTGCTTAGAATTAGAGAATCAACAACTTGCTTCGCTCCGGGATTGGTTGTTGCCAATGTTGATGAATGGGCAGGTTACGATTGAAGAGGCTGAGGAAGCTCTAGAGATTGTCGCTGAGGGGAAAGTTAAATATAAAAAGAGATAAGCATGAAAATATGCTATATATGGGTTGAGAAGTTTAGAAACTTTAAAAATCAAGGCTTTAATTTTTCTACTTCAGAAAAATTTGAGTACGATTCAATTAATCATCTACTATTTAAAAATGATTTAAAGCCACTTCCTGTAGATTTTTTTGGAAAGAGGATAGTTGATGTAACTGGGTTTATAGGTGAAAATGGCACTGGAAAAAGTAATGCTTTAGAGTTAGTATGTAAGATACTTAAAGGAGGGAAATCTTCATTGAAAAATCATTTTTTTATCATTACAAAAGAAAAAGAAAATTATTACTGCTATTATAAACCGACAATCTTATTTAATCCTTCAGTAAATTTTGATTTAAATTTTGTCCAATATGAAAAAGATATTGACCCTTTAAAAATTATATTTACTTCCAATGTTTCAGATGGAAGAGATTATAATTTTGATAAAAAAATTATAGATCTATCTAAGAATAAAAATTCTTTGACAAAAAGTCGACTTTTTTCAATGATTGAGAAAGTAGATTCTGAATTTAAAATTCAAATGAATTTTATAAATAGCGAATTATTTACAGTCCTAAATATAAAATCTCCTAATAAAATACAGATAAAGAGTAATCTTTGGTCTGCCGCAAGAAATACTTTTTCAGAAAAACAATTATTTGGTAATTATTATGAAGATTACAGAGGTTTTATAAACACTTTTAGATCAAGAATTAATGATATAAAAGTTAATAATAAACTTTACTACATACTTGTCTATTCATTATATCAAGAAACTTTAAAACAATTAAATAGGTTAGAAAAAAACGAAAAAGACAAATACATAGAAGAATTTGGGAGAATAACTGATTTCTACAAAAATTCAACAACTGATGAAATGATTCATGATATGCTATTATGGATGGAATATATCGCAGAAAAAATTGAATTTAGAGTGAAACAGAATTATAGTGATGAAAAAGCAGATACTTTTGTTTTTAAAGAACACCTAAGAACTCTTATAGATATTAAAAACTTAATACAAGAGATTGAAATTGATAATGATAATGAAGGTAGAGGCGCAAGATTCTCAGAGACTTTCATATTTGATTTTAATCCGCAAAATTCAAGATTAGTAGAAAAATTAGCAATATTTGTTGAAAACAGTAGAATGTTTGAAATAAGTTGGTTAGGTATAAGTTCTGGTCATAAAGCATATATAAATATTTTTGCTTCTCTTTCTAACGAATTAATAGGAAGTAAAAAAAGTAATTTATTACTCTGTATAGATGAAGGCGACTTATACTTACATCCAAGATGGCAAACAGAATTTCTAGACAGATTATTGACTTTTTTACCTCAAATTTTTGGTGGCAAAATACAAATTATATTGACTTCCCACTCTCCTTTTCTTCTTTCAGATTTACCCAAACAATCGATTAATATATTTAAAGACCAACAAGAATACCCTGTCTTGAATGGAAATGAACTTGAACATGAAACTTTTGCTGGGAATATTTATAAGCTTTATGAAGAACCTTTCTTTTTAGGAAATCAAAGACTAAGTTTGTTTGCTTCAAAAAAAATTAATTATTTAATTAAAAATATATCAGCTAATGAAGAATTGACTTCTGAAGAACTATCACATTATATCGAATTAATTGGAGACGATATTATCAGACATCATCTTAAAAAAAGGCTAAATTATGATTAAAATTCAACAACATTTAGACCGTCCTGATTCAGATGAATATTTAGACTCATTAGCTTTAGAAATGTGGAATGAATTAAACAAGACGAAAGTAGATGGCGAATATCGCGAAAACTCTTTAATAAAAAAGTTAGAGAAGCTAATTGAAAGAACTGATGAGTATGATTATTTAATTAATGTAGCTAACAATAACCAGGTTACTTTAGGCAACCAAAAAGATTTTTTTACGTATTTAAATGAAAATGAATGTGCTAAACTAAAAAGCATTATCATATCAAGGCCAGAAGAGTTAAATAATCTTCGAGAGGAAATTTTAGCTATTTTAAACGCAGATGATTTTTATTATTCTTATAACGGAGGATATAGGCAAACCTCATTCGGAAAGGTTCTATTAGAAGATTTGTTTAATTACGATAATTTTCGCAAATCACCTTTTTGCAGAGCATTAATGCTTAAGACAGGCTACGAAAATATTACATGCCCCTACTGCAATGATACACGTATTAACATCATTGATATAAGTGGAGCAGATGAGGACGTAACTTTAAGAGCTTATTTGGATTTAGATCATTTTTTTTCTAAATCACAAAATCCATTTTTTGCAATTTCTTTTTATAACCTTGTCCCGTCATGTCATTCTTGTAATGCTTCCGAAAAAGGAGACAAGGTATTTTTATTAAATACACATTCACATCCTTATGTTAAATCATTTAATGAGATCTATAAATTTAATATTGATCAAGATTTTTTCCTTAATGCCTCTACAGAAAATATTATTTTAGAAAACATTTCAGGATTGGATGATTTTAATAGTAGAGATTTTAAATTACAGGAACGGTATCAACAAATACACCTTGATGAAGTTAATAAATTCATTCAATTATATGTAAATTACCAAAATTATATCAATAGTCCAGAATTTGGATTTGATTATAGAGATGCGTTATTGCAAAATATTCCTATTGAATCAAAATTAATTCTAATGAAACCACAAGGGAAATTAATGAGAGATGTATTGCTTCAAATCGATACTTTTCAACTAATTCAAGAATAAAACATTTAATACGCATCAAATATTTGAAGTAATTTATGAGACTCTATTTCTAAGTACTTTTCAATAGGAGATTGAAAAAATATTCATAAAGATTATGATGAGACTTAGATAATGCCACATATAAGAGCTATAGAAAAGTAAATTATATTATATCCCTTTTGTAACTCTCTTAAAAATTTTAATTTGCTTATGAACGAAATTACAAAGCAACATATACTATCGGCAATTAAAGAAATTGATGAAAATGGCATTCCGGCGAGCAGGCAATCAAGCACATATGATTTAATATATGAGAATAAGTTTTATCCTCCAAAACTAGTAATTAGTATAGCCAATCGTTTTGCAACCGGAACAGAACTTGATCCTAATAATTTTGCAGGAGGTCTCGATACACCAGCTTTCCAATTATTAGAAAACGAAGGATTCACGATAATAACCAAGTCAAAAAATAAATTACCTTCTATTACGAATTTTATTAGCCTTATAATTCCTTTAAAGAATCAACTAAAAAATAGTACTTCAATAACTCGAGATTTTACAATCAGTGAACATAAACCCAAAGCTAAATGGGTATGGATTTCTGATTCAGCAAATATAATTGGTGATTATAATTGTCATTATGAAATAATAGAAAGAGCTGATAATATTGAAAATAATATAAAAAAAATATCAGTCGAAATTCATTTTGAAGATAAACTCAAAAAAAACTACTTTGATAAGCTAAAAGATATTTTACCAACTAATACTTATCTGAATGATAAACATCGGCCAGGTGTAAGCATTAGCTATAAAGACAAATTCTCTTATGATGATCCAGATCTTTTAAACAAAATTGAAACTGCACTTCTTTATCTTGAAGAAAACTTGGGAGATACAATTCGTAAAATAAAAACTCAATTGGACAAAATAAATGTAAAGGAAAAATTTGTTAAATGGTTTGTAGAAAACGATGGCAAAACCACTAATTATTTCTCTCAACAATTTAGTTCAAATTTAGATCGCTTAAACTCAGAAATAAATCAATATGAAGAGGTTTATAAAAATGATTTCAATACTGAGTTATTTGTTATAGAAATTAAAAACTATAAAAGGCAAATAGAAGTCATTAAAGCTAATATCTATAATAAATCTGCTAGTTTTTCAAAATATAGTAAAGATAAAAGCAATGACCGACCAAGAGCAATTTTAGGAAACAAAAATTATATCAAATTCTTGAATCAGTATTTTGAAAATAATGAAATTCAAGAAGATAATGCAACCAAAAATAAGAATCTGAATATGAAGTTAAATCAAATTTTATATGGGCCACCAGGAACAGGAAAGACTTATAGTACGATTAATGAAGCATTATTTATACTTGATCCTGAAAACCATGAAGATTTAGATTTTAAGAGTCGAAAGGAATTAAAAGATAGATTTGAAAGTTTTATTAAAAAGGAACAAATCGTTTTTACTACTTTTCATCAAAGTATGTCTTATGAAGATTTCATAGAAGGAATAAAACCACATACAAAAAATGAAAATGTTACTTATGCTGTAGAAGATGGTGTTTTTAAATCTTTGGTAAAAAAAGCATTGGTCGAATACATTAGAAAGGAAGATGTAAATGTAGAAACAAATAGTTTTGATACGCTTTATAATGATTTTGTAGAAAGTATAAAACCTTTGGAAGGAAAAAAAGAGGGAACATTTACGACAAAAACAGGTGTTGAAATTATGCTTGTTGAGGCAAGTAAAACTTCAATCCAAGTAAAATATGTTTGGAGTAATAACAAAAAAGAAGCTGAAGGTGCTAATGTTTTTACAGTTAGTAAAGAGAAATTAAAAAAGGTATTATTAGAAGAAATTGACCCTTCTAAAATTAAAAATCTTAAAACAGAACTGCATCCGCTCATAGGTCATATCCATTGCGAACTTTTTGCAGTCTATAAAAAATTCTATGAGTTTGTTACAGCAAACAAAGGAGTGATTGAAATGCTTCATTATGATTATGATGAGTTATCTTTCGAAGAGGTTAAAGAACAATTTGATTTATTGAGTAAAGAGGAAATTAGTAAAAAAGAAGTGAAACCATATATATTAATCATTGATGAAATTAATCGTGGTAATGTTTCTCAAATTTTTGGAGAACTAATTACATTGATTGAAGAAGACAAACGTTTAGGAAAAGAAGAAGCTATAGAAGTAACTTTACCATACAGTAAAGAAAAATTTGGAGTTCCCTCCAATGTTTATATAATTGGAACAATGAATACGGCAGACAGAAGTATTGAAGCTTTAGATACTGCACTAAGACGTCGTTTTTCATTTGAAGAAGTAATGCCGGAACCTGAATTATTGGAAGAAATTTCATTTGATGGATTTACTTTAGATGAAGTTTTAGGAACTATTAATCAAAGGATTGAAATATTACTTGATCGAGATCATACCATCGGTCATTCTTATTTTTTGAAAGTCAACAGTAACGATACTGAAGAATTAACTGCGGTTTTTCAAAATTGTATTATTCCGTTGCTACAAGAGTACTTTTATCACGATTACGAAAAAATAGCACTGATTTTAGGTCAAGGTTTTGTTAAGGTAAAAGAGAATAAAAATGTTCAATTTGCTTTTGTTGAAGGTTTGGGTCAACCTGAAATAGCAAAACAGTTTGAATTAATTAATGATATTGAAGATATTGAAGAAGCGATAGAGTTACTTTTAAATAAAAATGAATAATAGAACTCCCAGAATACAAGTTTTTGAACACAATACCCTCCATTATGGAAGGGTTTATAAAAACGTGTCTTTTAAGGAAAAACATTTTAGCGCGCTAGTTAAATTAAATGAATTACACGATAATAAATACTTTACTGTAATTCACAAAGGGTTAAAATTAAAGCAATTTGTTGGAGTTATTCAAGTTGATGGCCTTACAATTGAAATTTTACCCAAAATTGACAATAACAATGAAGACGAAAACGTTTGGCAAAATGTTTTAATTGAAATGCTTCGAGTAACTAAGAAACTTAAGATACAGAAAGTAGGCGAAGCAAACGTAAATAAACAAAACATTCATCTGCTTGATATTTACTTCGAGTGGTTTTTAAATGAAGTTCAATTACTAATTCACCAAGGTTTAATTAAACAATATTATAAGGAAACCAATAATGTAAAAGCCTTAAAAGGAAAACTGGAATTTTCGGGACATATTAGCAAAAATCTTGTTCACAAAGAACGATTTTACACCACACACCAAGTGTATGATAAGGATCATTTGCTTCATCAAATACTTTCACAAGCATTATCTATTGTAGAAGAATGTTCTAAAGGAAATTATTTATACAGCAAATGCAAAACAGTGCAATTGGATTTTCCGGAAGTAAAAACCATAAAAGCCAATGAATCTACTTTTGCTAAAATTCCCAAATCTAGAAAAACTGCTCCATATGAAAATGCTTTAGCAATAGCAAGGTTAATTATTTTGAATTATGCTCCAAGTGTTTCCAGCGGATCTGAACGTATGCTCGCATTATTATTTGATATGAATTCTCTTTGGGAGGAATATATCCTAATTCGGCTGAAACAAGCCTCTAATGATCTAACCATTCTTAGTCAGGATTCAAAAGTTCTTTGGAATGGGATTACAATTCGTCCGGATATTGTTATTAAAAAAGGCAATGAAAAATTTATAATTGATACCAAGTGGAAAAACATAGACTATAGTAAACCATCTACTCATGATTTACGTCAAATGTATGTCTACAATGATTATTGGGAATCCACAAAGGCAATGTTACTTTATCCTTCAAATAAATCAAATTTTAAAGGATTTAAAAAATTTGAAGGAGACGATTCAAAACATACATGTGGTTTAGCAAAAATTTCAATTTTCAAAACAGATGGAAAGAATTTAAATGAGAAAATGGGAGAGGAAATTATCAATTGGTTTATTAAATTAAAATCTCCTTAACAGATTATCATCTTTTATCCGTCATAAATTCTTTGTTTTTAATAAACTCCAGATGCAGATCTGAAGCATATTAATTCTGTTTATATCCATATTATTATTATTTCTTGTAGAATCAAGACTCCAGAAAAGAAAGCCTGCTAATCTATATCATTGTTAAAAAAAAGATTCATTCAAATACTATTCTCACGTAGAATTTCCTCAATCTTTACACTGTCGTATAGAAATATATCTCCCAATTTGGTATACGGAAGAATCCCAGTCTGCCTGTATTTTATAATAGTATTATTAGACAGCCCAAATATCTTTTTTAAATCTTCATTTCTGTAATAGGCAGGTCTCAAGGTTTTCCCTTTACTGATTTTTGAATCGATCACTTCCAGTTTTAGCATTAAAGGATCTATAATATTTTTAATCTCCATTATAAAAGCCTCTCTCTTTTCCTTCTTTGTCATAATTGAATTATTCGTTAATGTTATAAATTTTCTAATCCTCGGCCTACCAGTTCTCAAGCTTTCTTTTCCTCTCCATTAATATTCCAATCAAATCATCTAAAAATTTAATCTGTTTCTCTTTATAAGTATAACCTTTACACTCAGAAAACTGTCTGCTTATTCTAGTTATTTTTTTCTGAACTCCTTCATTATTTTTATATGTAAAATTTTCACTTAGAAATTCCTGAATACTGATTCGATTTTTTTTCACATCAGATGGATCAAAAAATAAAAGACCTTCATCCATTAGGATATAAAAAAGAATTGCAAGCTCACTTTTACTATAAGAGCTTTTACATCTTTCAGACGATGATTGATTACTCTGAAAATCATTTAAGAGCAATAAGTTTTCAATCTTTTTTACCCTCTTATCGAGCTTAAAGAAATTATCTAAAATTTCAGAGGTCTTGGCTTTCGTCATTTAAATAAATTATTATTTCTGATTTTTTCCCGACAGAAGTTTCTGTCCAACAATTAGCCATAATGATTTTAGGCTATCAAGCTGTAAAACAAATCTCACTATAAACAATGCTAAAGTAATTGTCGAAAATGGGATTATCTGTATCATTTGTCACACTCGACCTTTTTATTTATTTAACTTTTAAGTTTTTACATTAGATTTAAAGCATATAAGCTCCAGTAGAAAAGAAGTATTGGAATACAATTATTTATTTTAAGAAAATTATGACACTGGTAAAAATCTCCAAATTTTGAAGTATTAATAATTTTACTGCTTTAGCAGTAAAAAATGTATTTTGAAAATTCAGAGGATTCAAAATGAAATTAAAAAAGGCTCTTTTACTCCTAAAGCAGTAAATATTGCAGTTTTATATATGACTTTAAGAAAAGTGTGCCTCTTTATATGCAAAAGCATATATTCTTAAAAGTATACGCTTTTTTATATTCAAAAGCATATAATCTGCTATACAATAAAAAAATCGGAAGCAGCATTAAATTATCTATTCACATTAATCACAAATACAAATAACTGCAAAAGAAATTGATTATGTTATAAAAAAATGTATTTTTGTAATATTAAAAAAACCAGAATCATAACCAATTAACAAACAAGGTATTACATACTAAATTAGCACATTTTAAAGTTCGTGGCAGAATCGTGGCGCAGAACATAAAAAAATATTAGAAATGCAGTATAAGAGCGGGATGCGGAGTTTAGGTTCTGATCCCTCTTTCTCCGCTGAAAGCTTAAAAAGAGACTTTTCAAAGTTTACAAAAAAAGCCTAAAACAAACGGAAAACCCTGCAGATCATAAGATTTTCAGGGTTTTGTCTTTTATAGCGCTTTTTAATATTTATAAAAACAATCAAAAAATTTATGGCGCATTCGTGGCGCAGTGTCCAATGAACTCCATACCTTTTCTGCCACAAAAAGCTAAGGCGAATTTTAAACATCTTTAACCATTTTAAAGAGAAGATTAAAAAAGAAAACAATTTAATCTGAACACATAAATCCTGAATTCGAACACTTTTTAGAGCCATAACTTCCTGAATTTTGCTTTTATAATTAAAATACAAAATTATGAGCACTCAAAAAGTATGGTTTATTACCGGCGCATCAAAAGGAATGGGACTTGAAACCGTAAATGCAGTTTTAAAAAACGGCGGTAAAGTTGCCGCCACTTCCAGAAATCTCAAAGAATTAATTGATAATATTGGGAATCCAAATGAAAATTTCCTTCCGCTTCAGGTTGATATTACAAAGGATGATGAAGTAAAAAATGCGATTCAGACCGTAATTGATACTTTCGGAAAAATTGATGTGGTATTAAACAATGCAGGTTATTATCTGGTTGGAAGTATTGAAGAAATCAGTGATGAAGAATTCCGCAAAACAATGGACGTCAATTTATTGGGAACCGTAAACGTAATCCGTAACGCAATGCCTTTTCTGCGTCAGCAAAAATCAGGGCATATTTTAAATATCGCATCCAATATGGGCTATATCGGTTACGCCAATACGGGAAGTTACAACGCTGCAAAATTTGCTGTCATCGGACTTTCGGAGGCATTGGCTCAGGAAGTAAAACCTTTTCATATCAAAGTTACTGCAATCGCTCCGGGAATGTTCCGTACCAGCTTTATGAGCGACAGCACTTTGGCGGAAGCCAAAAATAAAATAGCTGTTTACAATGTAGAACAACATGTAAATGTGCTCAAAAGTTTTGACGGAAACCAGCCCGGAGATCCAAAGAAACTTGCCAAAGTCCTGCTTGCTGTTACTGAATTGCCAAATCCGCCCGTACATCTTCCGTTAGGAAACGACAGTTATAATTCGATTGTAGAACACCGAAAAAATGAAGCGCAGGAAATGGAAACGTGGAAACAGCTTTCGTTCTCGACTAATTTCGATTAATTCGTAAATTTGCTGCAATGAAAAAATCGTTTCCACATAAAATCAAAAGCATTTCAGAACTGCATCAGTTATTTGCACTTACCAAACCAGATCATCCTTTGGTGAGTGTAATTGATTTTGCTTTGCTGAGCTACAAACACAGCGATATCTGGAAACATTTTACGAATGATTTTTACTGTATTACCTTAAAAAAAGGCATTAACGGAAAATTTAAATACGGCCAGCGTGATTACGATTTTGATGAAGGAATGATGACCTTGACCAAACCCGATCAGGTGTTTTCGGTTACACAGACCAATGACAATCCGGTAACTGGTTTTATGCTGGTTTTTAAACCAGATTTAATCCGAAATTATCCGTTAGGAAAAACAATACACAATTACGGATTTTTTTCTTATTCAATTGCCGAAGCATTACATCTTTCTGACAAGGAAGATGTAATTATTTCTGGTCTTTTAAAACAAATGCAGGATGAACTGAAAAACAATATCGATCATTACAGCCAGGATTTAATTGTTTCGCATCTCGATTTACTGCTCAATTATATTAATAGATTCTACGGCCGCCAATTTATTACCCGAAAAACGTCAAATCATGATTTATTAAGCAGAATTGATCAAACTTTATTGGACTATTTTGATCATGAAAACGGAGTTCTAAAAGGCGTTCCAACGGTTCAGTACTTGGCACAGGAACTCAATATTTCCTCCAATTATCTGAGCGATTTACTCCGAACCATTACAGGTCTAAGCGCTCAGCAATACATTCAGAATCATCTTATTGAAAAATCAAAACAATTACTTGCCGGATCAAGTTTAAGCGTAAATGAAATCGCTTATTCATTAGGTTTCGAGTATGCACAGTCCTTTAGCAAACTCTTCAAAAAGAAAACCAATTTAACTCCCCTGCAATTCAGACAATCTTTTAATTAAAAAAGAAAAATTGCTTTAAAAATTTGGAGTAAACTTATTTTTATTTAATTTTGTATCAATCATTACAAAAATAAAAACAATGAGAGGAAGACCTACCGTCTATGAAGACGCTAATATTGTAAAAAAAGCGCAAGAAGTTTTTTGGCAGAAAGGATACAGTGCAACCTCATTGAGCGATCTGCAAAAAGCAACCGGAGCTGGAGCCGGAAGTTTTTACAATACTTTTAAAGGCGGCAAAAAAGAGGTTTTCCAGAAAGCGATTGAAGAACGACGATTGGCTTTTGATACTTTTAAAACTGAATTAAGCAAAAGTGAATCTCCCTTAGAATTAATTAAGGACTTTTTTAGAAGTATCGCTTCCTCGGAAGAAAATGAGCACCTCAAAGGCTGTATTATTGCCAATACGGTTGTAGAAATGACTTTTATTGATGAAAATCTGGAAGCCAATGCGGTTCAGATTTTAAAAGAGGTCGAACAAATGTTTACTCAGGCAATTAAAAATGAAAAATTAAAAGGAAACTTAAAAACACAAACAGATCCCGAAATTCTGGGCAGATATCTAATAACATTTTGGTGCGGACTCAATACACTCAGACGAATGTACCCGGACAAAAATGTCTTAAAAAATCAAATCGAAATGCAATTAGCTGTTATCAGCTAATTTTTTTGACTATTTATGTATCAATCATTACAAAAATAAAAACAATAAAAATGAATTTAAAATTAGAAGGAAAAAGAGCTTTCATAAGCGGTTCGACACAAGGAATTGGTTTTGCAATTGCCAAACAATTATTAAATGAAAAAGCCGAAGTCATCATAAACGGAAGACACGAAGAAAAAACAAATGCAGCGGTACAAAAACTAAAGGATGAATTTCCAGATGCCGTAGTTTCAGGAATTGTATGTGATTTTGAAAAAAAGGAAGAAGTTACCGCTTTATTAAATCAACTAAACGCTATTGATATTTTGATTAATAACGTTGGTATTTTTGAATTGAAAGATTTTGAAAATCTGGAAGACGAAGATTGGTATCGAATTTTTGAAGTTAATGTGATGAGCAGTATCCGGCTTTCTAAAAAACTTTTACCAAAAATGCTGGAGAAGAAATCGGGAAGAATTGTTTTTATCAGCAGTGAATCTGGTGTAAACATTCCCGGAAACATGATTCATTACGGAATGACAAAAGCTGCCATGATGGCGGTAAGCAATGGATTGTCTAAATTAACTGCAGGTACAGAAGTTACAGTGAATACGATTTTAGGCGGACCAACTTATTCTGACGGCGTTGCTTCCACAATTGAACATATTGCTTCTTTACAAAACATAGATGTGGAACAAATGAAAAGTGCTATTATACAGCAGACCAATCCGCATTCTTTATTGCAGCGTTTTATTGATCCATCCGAAATTGCGTCGCTGGCTGTTTATTTATCAAGTCCGCTTTCGGCTGCAACAAACGGGGCATCGTTAAGAGCTGATGGAGGTGTTTTAAAAACTATCTGATCGTTAAAAAGCTGTTATTTTTTTTGCCAATAAAAATTGAACTTGATTCCTTTCTGCCACAAAATTTTAAAGCAAGTTTTTAAGATAATTCACTCCTCAAAAAAAGCGATTTTATAAAAAATATCTAGGAGTGAATTCTTTGAAAATCATTTAAATGAATCTCCCCTATCCCCTATAAACCGTTATTTTTCAAAAGACAGTAAACATACCTTTTTACTAACAATTCATTAACATGTCGGTTTTAGAATGTTATAATTTTGCTAAAATTTTAAACTTATAACATAAACAATGAAAAAAATTATTTTTGTTTTAATTATTTTTTTAACAGCATTTGGGCATGCGCAAGTAACAGGTTCAGCAATGTCCGGTACTGTTAAATCAAGTAACGGCGAGGCACTGCCTGGTGCAACCGTAGAAATTATTCATAAACCAACGGGTACAAAGTACTTTTCTACTACCGACTACGATGGCGGATATGCTGCACAAGGTTTAAGACCCGGAGGTCCCTACACTGTCAAAGTAAGTTATGTAGGATACCGAACTTCGGAAATAACAGATATTAATGTCGGACTGGGAAGTAATTTAACCGTAAACATTAAAATCGAGGAGGAATCAAATGCTCTTAAAGAGGTTGTGGTCTCTACAAAATCTAAAGGAAATTTTAATAAAGGAAGAACGGGTGCGTCTCAACAGTTTTCTAATAGAGAGATTACATCTGTTCCTGTTTTAGGATCTCGTTCTGTAAACTCTGTTACAAAATACAATGCTAATGCTGGCGCAAATGGAACTTTCGGCGGTCAGGATTCTAGATTAAACAATTTTACTATTGATGGTTCTGTTTTTAATAATGGATTTGGTTTAGGATCTGAATCTCAAGCAGGAGGAAGAACTGGATCTACTGCGATTTCTATGGATGCTATCGAACAGCTTCAGGTAAATATTGCTCCTTTTGACATCCGTCAGTCTGGTTTTTTGGGTTCAGGTATTAATGCTGTAACTAGAAGCGGAACAAACGAAATTGAAGGATCTGTTTATAATTCTTTCAGAAATAACAAAAAGAGTTTTATCGGAACTCATCCTGGTAAAGATGTAACTATCAAGCCTGGAAAATTCGACGAAAAAATTTGGGGATTACGTGTAGGGGCGCCCATTATCAAAAACAAATTATTCTTTTTTGGTAATTTTGAAACTATCGAAAATACAAGCCCTGCTACCACTTGGACTTCTACTGGTTCTCCAACTGGAGGACAGCAGACTTCGAATCCTACTTATACCGAAATGCAGACACTTTCAAATTACATGAAAGATAAATTTGGATATGAAACAGGACCTTGGGAAAATTATGATGCGTCTAAAACATCCAAAAAATTCTTAACTCGTATTGACTGGAATATTAACGATAATCATAAACTTACAGCTCGTTATGTATTTCATAATTCATCTTCTGACGAGTTGACTTCAAATTCAAACTCATTAGGTTTTGGAAACAGAAGAACAAGCGTACTGGCTATGTCTTATAAAAACAGCGGTTATACGATCTTAGATAACACAAGATCTATAGTGGTAGAATTGAACAGTAAATTTGGAAACTCATGGTACAATAACTTTATTGCGGGTTATGACAAACAGATTGAAGACAGAGGTTTACAAGGCGGTGGATTATTTCCAACTATTGATATCAAAAATGGAGCTCAAACTTATATTTCTGTTGGTTTAGATCCTTTTACTCAAGGTAATAAATTGAGCTACTCTACACTTCACTTTACAGACAATCTGACTAAGACTATCGGAAAACATTCTATTGTTTTAGGTGCTAATTTTGAATACTTTAAATCAAGTAACTTGTTTTTCTCAGGTTCAAATGGTGTTTATGTTTTCAACTCTTTGGCTGATTTTTATGCTGCTGCCGATCAATCTGCAGCAAATGGAGGTGCACCTTCTTCAGCTACGGCTACTTCTCCTGCACGTTTTCAATACAGATATTCTGCTTTACCAGGAGGTGAGGAACCTATGCAGGTTTTAAAATCTAATAAATTTGATTTGTATGCTCAGGATGAAATTAAATTAGGCGACAACTTTAAATTAAGTGTTGGTCTTAGAGCTTCAAGAGTTTGGTTTGCAGACACAGCGTTAGAAAACCCAGCTGTAACTGCTATGACTTTTGCAAATGGAGAAAAATTTAATACAGGAGAAATGCCTGATCCACAATATTTATTTGAACCTAGAATTGGTTTCAATTTAGATTTAAATGCAGATGCTTCTACAATATTACGTGGAGGTTCAGGAATTTTTACAGGTAGAGCTCCGTCGGTTTTCCTTTCAAACCAAATTGGAAACAATGGTGTTCTTACCGGATTTATTGACGTCAGCGGTGCGGCTTTAGCGGCCGGAGGCTACGGTTTTACACCTCGACCTGCAGATTACTTTACACCTGCTACCCCAACTCTTCCAACTAGTTTTGATTTGGCTTTTACAGACAAAAAATTCAAATATCCTCAGGTTTGGAAAACCACCATGGCAGTAGATCAAAAACTACCTTTTGGTTTTGTAGGTACTGTTGAAGGGATCATCCAGAAAAACATTAATGCGATCGATTATTACAACGCAAATTTTGATGCTCCTGTAGGAACATTTGCTGGTCCTGACAACAGACCAAGATATTCTCGTAATGATGCGGGAACAAGAGTAAATGACAATGTTTCTAACGGTATTGTATTAACCAATTCTGATAAAGGGTACTTCTACTCTACTACCTTCAAATTAGAATACCCGTATCAAAATGGTCTTTGGGGATCTTTTGCCTACACACATTCTGAAGCAACAGATTTAATTTCTCCGGGATCAATCGCATCTGGCTCATGGACTGGTGCAAGATCTGTAAACGGAAATAATGATTTAGAGGTTTCAGCTTCAAATAACAATACTCCAAATAGACTTGTTGGAGTTCTTGGATACAGAATCGAATACGGTAAAGGTTTAGGCGGTGCTACTTCTATAAGCTTAGGTTACATCGGAGAGCAGGCAAATCCATTTACGTATGCTTACGGAGGAGACATGAATGGAGACAGAGTAAATGGAAATGACCTTATGTATGTTCCAAACAGTGCTTCTGAAGTTCGTTTCGCTCCCTTAGCAGTGACCAATCTTGTAAATGGTGCAAATGTGGTAACTACCTATACAGAGGCACAACAACAAGAAGCATTTGACGCTTACATCAATCAAGATAAATACCTTCGTACGAGAAGAGGACAGTATGCTGAAAGAAATGCTGCTATCCTGCCAATGCTTCACAGATTAGATCTTTCTGTTACTCAGGACATCTACATCAAGATAAAAGGTAAAAAGAATTCTTTTCAAGTAAGAGCAGACATTCTAAACTTTACCAACATGATTAATAAAGACTGGGGAGTTACCCAAAGAGCTACCAATCCAAATGTTTTGGCTTACAACTCGACTACTGCAGGAAACGTACCGGTTTATCAGTTAGCGACACAAGCAGATGCTAATGGAATTAAAACATTGATAAAAGATACCTTCCAAAAAAACACGTCGACGTTTGATGTATGGCAGGCACAATTTACCTTAAGATATACATTTGGTAATTAATTTTTTTCAAGAATAACTTATTTAAGAAAACCTTCTCAATGAATTGAGAAGGTTTTCTTTTTGTCATACTATTTTTTGCTTCTTTTGTACGGAAAAATAAAGCTGAAAGATATCTAACAAGAAATCCTACATTTACATATTTTAAAAAATCAAAAGAAAAAACGTAAAATCACTCGCGAAGACTTTCTGAATGCATCGCTATTGGAAAAATTTAAAAAATTTTAATTATGAAATGGCTTATAATCATTATTATCAGCAGTGGAATGTTTTCTTGTAATAAAAAGAATCCAAGTGAAATTACCTCATCAGAAAATTCAGGAACTTTTTTTAGAGAAAAACTACATAATAAGGAACTTATGGACAGCTTAGACTACCTTGTACTGAGTAAAGGGGATACTCTAGCGTACAATGAATTAAAAGGGATTCATTATATAGGAGAACAAAAATTTAATGGTTTTCTATATTATGCATTGATAATGTCGAATAAATACAACTACAAAAGAGCTTCTTTCGATGTCTATGATATATTAATGCATGATGAGAAATTTTTAGATAAAAAGACAAAAAAAATGGCCGATGAGTATCTATTAAAAAGCAAATAATTCAAAGCTTACAATCTTTAAATTGCAAAATTCAGACTTTTTATTCTAGGTCTTATTTCAATCTAGTTCATTAGCTTATAGAATTTTAAAATAAACCTATCCGATTAAAAGAGTTTCCTTTTCGCTATACATCAAAATTTAACTAATTTTGCAAAAAATACATACTTCTACAAAAGACTTGGCTTACTGCCAAAACATACCACAATTAAAAAAAGAATCCGTACCTGAACCAAAAAAGTTTTTGTTCTGAATCTCCCATTTATATGAATTTAAAAAGACTGGAAATAAAGAAAAACATTCAAAAAGTGGAAGATAAAAATTTGTCTTTCCGTGTTTTTGATTTAAATGATGCAAATATTGCCGCTTATCTGCAGCCGCATAAAAAAGACCATTTCTTTATAGCAGTTATCGAAAAAGGCACTGTTGAAATACAAATAGAAGATAAAATACATTTTCTAAAAGGCGGAAAAATTTCGATCATTTTTCCAGATCAGATCCATTTTATCTCCAATCCAAGTGCCGATTTAGCGGGTAAAATAATTTTATTTGAAGAAGTTCTTTTTTGTTCTGATATCCTTAAAAATGAATTAAGCGTTTATAATGTCAATCTTTCAACAAACCTAAACTGCGTTTTTCTTTCGCAGCAGGAATTTGAAAACAGTCTGAAACTCACTGCCGAAATTCAGCAGATTTATAACGCTCCTACCCTTATAAAAAAAGAACAGGCTCGTTTTTTTATCAAGGTATTTCTTTTGGGACTTATAGAATCTGTTCACGGACAGCATACGCTTTTACATCAGGAAACCGAAACGGATAAACTAATCTACATTCGTTTTAAGAAGATGCTCAATGAACATTATAAAAGCGAACGCACAGTACAATATTACTCTGATAAACTGGCGCTGAGTTCTAAAAAACTGAATGCTGTGACCAAAAAACACTGCGGCGAAACGGCCATTAATGCCATTCACAACCGAATTCTTACCGAAATAAAAAGACAGCTTCTTTTTTCTGATCTTTCGCACAAACAAATAGCCTTGGATCTAGGTTTCAGCTCTCCATCGGCATTTAATAAATTTGTAAGAGCCAAACTCAAAGAAACGCCTACCGAACTGCAGCAGGAACTGGCGCAAATTTATAACGCATAGTCTTGTTTGTATAACAGCCAGCCTCTGGCGCCACTTTACCTTTGCTTCATAAACTAATAAGTATAAAAATGAGCAAATTATTTATTGCTTCAGAGGTATTTCACGGTGCGGGAAGCCTTGAGGAGTTAAAAAACATTCCAGGTAAAAAGGCGATTATTGTTACAGGCGGAAGTTCTATGAAAAAAAGCGGTACACTTGACAAAGCAGTCGCATTTTTACAAGAAGCAGGGATAGAAACTAAGATTTTTGATGGTGTAGAAGAAGATCCGTCATCTGCAACAAGTTTAAAAGGTGCGCAGGCAATGCTTGAATTTCAGCCCGATTGGATTGTTGGTTTGGGAGGCTGTTCTGCAATTGATGCTGCCAAAACCATGTGGATTTTTTACGAATATCCTGAAACTGATTTTGATTCGTTAATCAAACCTTTCAGCGTTCCTGTACTTAGAAATAAAGCAAAATTTATTGCAATTCCGTCTACAAGCGGCACAGGAACAGAAACTACAGGTCTTGCTGTTATTACTGATCGTGAGAAAGGTGTAAAATACCCAATTGTATCGTATGAATTGACTCCCGATATCGCAATTGTTGACGGTGAAATCTGCGCTTCTATGCCGGCTCACATTACATCAAACACGGGACTTGATGCCTTAACGCATTGTGTAGAAGCTTTTGTTTCTAATATTGACAACAATTATGCTGACGTATTGTCTAAAGGCGGGTTAGAAATTGTTTTTGATAACCTGCAGGAAGCTGTAAAAAATCCATCAAACATTACGGCGCGTCAGAACATGCATGATGCTTCATTTATGGCGGGACTTGCTTTTAACAATGCATGGCTCGGAATTGTACATTCATTGTCACACCAAGTAGGTGCGCTTTATGGTATTCCTCACGGATGCGCCAATGCTATTTTCCTACCAAATGTTATTCGTTACAATGAGTCGGCTACAGATAAATATCCTGCACTTGCAAAAGTTATCGGAGAAGAAACGGCAGAAGGACTTGCACAGGCAATTGAGGGACTTCGAAAAAATGTAAACAATATTGGGTCTCTTAAAGAATTCGGAATTTCTAAAGAAGACTGGATTAAAAACCTTGATTATATTGCAGGCAATGCCTTAATTGATCCGTGTACAGGTTTTAATCCTCGTGTTCCAAGTCTAGAAGATTTAAAAGACATTTATAACGCTTGTTATGAAGGAGTGGTTTACACCGAAAGCGCTGTTTTAAGCTAAATTTATTGTTTCAAGAATAAGAGCTGCAGTCAAAAATGGAATCTTGATGGATTTAAATCTATCGCTGTTTCGCATTTTTGTCTGCAGCTCTTTTGTTCTATTCAAATAAAAACGAATCTTGATTAACTAATTTTCAAATCACAATATTTTTATTTATTCCTCTATTTCTTTAATTGTTCTTTTATTTTTATTGATCATACTTTTTATATTAGCCTAAAAATCATCTTTGGTTTTAACTAACTGTCAGCTAAAAAAAATTATGGATAATTATTTAGAAACATTTGCAACCTGGAATAAGATTGCCCAATTATACGAAGATGTTTTTATGGATTTAGATCTGTATAATGATACATATGACCTTTTTTGTGATTTACTTTCAAAAAATAATGCTGCAATTCTGGAGATCGGCTGCGGTCCCGGAAACATCACCAAATATTTACTGAATAAAAGACCCGATTTTGAAATTTTGGGAACTGACATAGCGCCCAATATGATTGAATTAGCACAAAAAAATTGTCCAAGTGCCAAATTTGAGCTTATTGACAGTAGAAAAATTGAGCAGATAAAATCTAAATTTGATGCTGTCCTATGCGGATTTTGTATTCCTTATTTATCAGAATCGGATGTGGAAAAAATCATACGCGACTGCAAAAACCTGCTCCATAATAATGGAATACTGTATTTAAGTTTTGTTGAAGGCGAGAAAGAAAAATCGGGTTTTATTAAAGGAAGTACCGGAGACAGAACTTACTTTTATTATCACAATTTAGAAAAATTAAAAAATCAGTTGAAAGCAAACGCTTTTAAAAATCTAAATCTAATCCGAAAAAATTATCTAAAAAAGGATCTAACAGAAGAAATACACACCATTATTATAGCACAAAAAACAGCAGAAACCCCGTCTGCAGACAGTTTTTAATGATGTAAATTTTATAAAAAAAACTTTTAATGGGCAGGATGGCACAAAAAATAATAGCTGCATTTTTGACCTCAAGCATAGATTTTAGATGATGGTTTTTGCTCCCTAGATTAATCTTTTAAACAAAGTTCTAATTCGGATATCAGATTTGCTCTAAGATTCTTAAAATTATCAAATAGATACCTACACTCTTTAAGAGATTCAGAAGTAATATTTTTATCCATAATACTCAACTTATAGGCTTTGATGAATATTTTTTCCTTGTCTGCAAACTCATCCTGCATTACAATTGAATTGTGATAGGTATTTTGATTTGAATTTAATGATTTGGGATAAAACAGTTTTATGTCTTTGATTTTGAAACGAATTGCATAAGCTAACATTTGATATAAATCAGATTGTGAGATGCCTTTTTTATTATCATCTGAATACACCATTTTATATTTATTATCAGCTATAATTTTTTTATTTCCTAAATCTAAAACTAAATCAGGTTTAAGACCAAATTTTTTCTCTTCATCTAAACATACCCCTTTTACTTGTCCTTTTGGATTTATATTATCTAATTCCTTATCAATGAATCCAAAAATGAAATCTTCAAAAACATATTCCATTGGCAATAAAAATGCGAATAGTTTTAAATCATTTTTATAATTGAAAGAAATACTATTTTCTAAAAACAGAACACAATAATCCCTCACCGTTTCAAAATCTGAAAACATCGGATTAAATTGTATCCTTTTGCACTCTTCAGAAGAAATTTTTAAATCTGATACCTCATCTAATAGAAATAATATGTTTTTAAGATTTCTTCTGTTCTGATGATCCTTAGATACAGACAACAACATTTTTGAAACATATTTTATACATTGATTAAAAGGATTATCAATTTCAAAAGAATCATAAATACAATTCACTTTATGATTTCTTCCCCTCGCTAAATTCTGATTTATATATTCCTGAAAATTTATTCTTCCTTTTACAAAAGACAGCTCATTTTCTATTTCAATATATTTTTGATAAACGGACGAATTCAATAATTCATTCGTGTACTTACTAAATAGGTAAATTAAAATTTCGAAGAAATCAGCTTTTTCAGTGTTTAGTCCTGATAAATAATTTGGGAATTTTAATTTTCTGCAATAGCTCAACCACCATAAAATATGAGAGTTAATTACTTTAACCTCATCTTCTGTAGTTTCTTTTCCCTGATAGAATATTTTTGGTAATAAATTGATTGTTTGCTCTTCATAATGAATTACACCAACAAATTTATTAGATTTTAGCTTTTGATCTTTATGCAAAAACTGAATGAAATGTTGTACCTCTTCTCTATTCTCTTCTTCATTGTAGTATGAAGATTTTTCTCTTTTATTCCAAATCACATCCAAAAACTCTTCGAGATTATCGAAGTGTTGCTCAGGAAAAGAAACCTTATTTTGGTATTCAAAGAGATTAATCATTTCTAGAAATAAATCTGAGAGGCCAATTACCTATGGTAATTCCAGCTTCATTACAAATATTAATAACCTCCTCTTCATTATTCATAAAATATTCCAATAACAAAGGAATTACCTTGTTATTAATTGTTTTTTCAAATGAATATTTTTCTCCCATAAAATACGCATGTCCTATTGTAAAATCACGACTCTTACGTTTAGTAATAACCTCATTAAGTTTTCTAAGAAAATCGGAATCATTTACTGTTTTTCCAAGTCCTTCATAAATCGGATACATTGGAATAAACTCAAAACGACGTCTCAAAGCAATATCTAATAGCGAAATTGACTTATCTGACGTATTCATTGTGCCTATAATATACAAATTAGACGGAACTGTAAAGGAATCCCCAGAAGGTAAAGTTACTTTCATTGGTATGTCACCATGAGAACGTTTATCCTCTTCAATTAAAGTTATGAGTTCTCCAAACACTCTTGATATGTTGGCTCTATTTATTTCATCAATTATAATTACATAGCTTTTTTCCTCTACGCTAGTTAAATGGCTTTTTCCTTTTTCTAAAAGTAATTGCAGAACAGGATTATAATATGGCTGTAATCCACCTAAAATAATATCATTTACACCATTATCATACATTTTGTTTAGAGTATTGATACTCAATGTATGCTCTGAATCGCCAACATTTTTTCTAAAAGCTATAGACTTTTCTCCAACTTCTGTAATATAAAAAGAAGTTTTCTTCATTTTGATTTCAATTTCTTCTACATCTCCATCATTCAATGGTTGAATAAGTTCCTGAAAAACGAGATTAAAATCTCTCTTAGCAGTACTCGGATTCTTTGAAGCTAGTAAGTTCTTTAAAGCTCTATCTGCAATACGCTTAAAAACCCCATCTTTCTTTTCGAAGGTTAATGCATTTCCGTTTTCTGTATCTGGTCGCAAACCTTGTATAAAATCTTCATAGCTGTAATTTTGATGGAAAGTGATAAATTCAATCTGATCACCTAGATTATTATTAAATATTTCTAAAGCATGATCATAATCTTCTATTTCGATTTCAGAAATAATTTTTGCAGCTTCTAAAACTGTATTGTATGTCTTTCCTGTTCCAGGAGGACCATATAAAATTTGATTTAAAGGTTTATCTTCTAAATTATTTAGCTTTTCCATTAATATCCTATTTTCATGATTTAAAAGAGTATCAACTTTGTCAATTATATTTGAATTTGTAACTTGAAAAACTGTAGTCTGATTTCCTTGACTATTTTTAAAACCGACATTAAATACTTTCCAATCTACTATCTTTTGATGTGAAAAAATATCTTCAGTATTATAATAATAGTCATCTTTTATTATTCCAATACCAAGTATAGTTTCTCCATCTTGAGCCAAGATAACATCTCCTACTTTTACATTACTATAAAAATTAAAAATTTCTCCAGCTTTTTTACTTAAATTTAAATTATCATCCTTAAAAAAACCAGCATTTCGTAAAAGTTTTTTTACCTCTTCTTTTGATTTTACAGTTGAATTATCCAGATCACCAATTTCTGTCCATCCAATTCCTATCTTATTACCATTCTTCATTATTTCCCAATAACTCCGCTTCTTATCTTTTGTTCCAATTCGCCAATACTTTTTAGTAGTGCCTAACTGCCCATCTAAAGACTGATACAAAATATCTTGAGCTAGTATTTTATGATTAACATCAATAAAGGAACTAACAGGAATTTTACTTCTTACTAAATCAATTAATTCTAAATCTTCATTTATATATTCATCAATTAAATTATCTATTAATTCAAGATAGTGAACATATTTCTCACCTTTTTTTCTAGGTTTAATTCCTAAAAGATCGCAATATTTCTGATAAAAAGAATGCTTATAAAATGTGTATTGTTCTGGATTAAAATAGGTTAAAAAAGTTGCCATAGTTCTTTCATCTTGATGATGTGAAAACTTTTCTTCAAACACTATTTCTCTATAAATTTTCAGTGTTTCTTCATTAAAATATTTGATTCTATAAGGCAGAGGCTTATCTTGATCAAATAGAACATTAAAGCAATTTTTATATGGAACTGTTCTCGCTTGAGCTAAATGCTTAATAACCGCCTGACCTACTGGATATATTAAATTAGCAAAATGTATAGCTTTAATTTCTTCATAAAAATCTTCCGCATTAGGATTTGGTCTTCCTTTAAATTGGGCTATCAAATTCCATTTGTAAATCTCTTCTTTTAAACCACCTTCACTTATGTATTTTTTATATTCTTTTATAAGTTTTTTATTTGGATCATTCTCAATTTCAACAACTTGAAATTCGAATCTTTTTAAATATTTGTTAGTAGATTCTCCTCCTCCATAATTCCAAACTTTCTCTCCACTCATTTCTTGATGTGCATATCGCATTACTTCCTTTGGAGGATAGCTTTTATTATTAATTATTGTCTCCCATCGTGTTGGAGGTATTAATTGAATATTTTCATTTTCAATCTTTTCGATAGCTTTAAGAACATGTTCTTTTGTTATGTCATTTGGCCTAAATATCATATTTATTTCTTTTAGAAGCTGAGTTGTAATAAAATTTTCAAATTAAATACCAAACATGTAGCTATGGTAATAAGCTTCTTAAATTAGATTGTTCTATTAAAGGACGGTATTCGCGCACAAAATCATTATCCCATAAAATATTAGTAATAATGTGATGATTAATTTGATCCTCCAATATTTGAATAATTTCCTGTGGATTTTTATCTGCTGCAAAACAAAATGCTCTGGTATTGTAGTAAAATGTATAAAACAATGGATTTCTTCTTAGACTATTCCAAAGAATTTTACCATTACCGAATAAACCCTCTTCTTTTGAAGTCAAATATTCTTCATGATCTAAAATTGCTCTATAAATTTTACATCCCAAGCCTAGTCCTCGAATTGATCTAGGTATACCTTCACCAACTATATCAATCCTATTTGATAAAGTATTAACTTGAATTGAACACTCCATGTGTAGATGGTCTCCTCGAAATAATATTTCATGACCGACTACGTTCAAATGATTGAGATTCTGGTAGATCTGTTGTATTTCCTCTATTTTATTTTTAATTCTTGCATCAAATCCTATTTTGTATGACTTTATGCTTCCCTGCTTTGAATTTTCTGTAACTACTAAATTTTGCCAAGTCATGTCTCTAATCATCACATCCAATTCATCTTTTAATCTATTTATCGTTGGAAGCTGCTCCTTTTCAGTTACAATTCCATTTAAATAAAAATCAAAGTCATTAAAACTATTATCATCTATCATATTAATTATCTAAATATTTTCATTGTTATAGAAAGTAATTTAACTAGATTATTCTAAGCAATCATCCCCTTAACAAAAACCTCAACAAACTCCTTCATTTTTGTAATAATTCGGTCTCCAATTGCACGTGCTTGAAGAATACTTGGTCTATTGTCTAAACATTGAAAAACTTCATCTTTTATAGGTTCTCTCCCGCTATATATATAAGCATCTATTAAAGCTTTGAATTGTAATTTATCCAAATGCTCTTCATCGCATAACTTTGCTAACGCTAAAACTTTTTGATCGTGCCAGAATTTCTCAAATTCATCTTCGATTAAATCACCGTCTTTTATATGAGGCATATTCTCATCTATAAATTTTTGAATAAGCAGTTTTTTACTTCTTAAAGTTATATCACCTCCTAATAAATCAATAATAGCTTTTCTTTTAGCATCTGCCGCATTTGGAGTTTTAGCTTTCTTCAATTGCACTAATAATTTTAAGATATAAGCAACATTAATTCTATCTCTGTGTATTAATTCTAATTCAAAATCAATATCATCTAGAATAGAGGTTTTATGTTTTGCATTGTCTTGCTTGACTTTTTGATATAAGTCTAAATATTTGCCTTTGTAGTCGTTATATTCTTGTTCATCAATTAGTACATCATCCCAATTAAAGTCTGTATAAGATTGCAATACATTCATTGCGCGCATTAATTTTCTAAAAGCTCGTACAAACGCTGCTTCATCTTCTTCGCTTTCTAAATCATTTACACTTTGATAAGTTGGTGTAATCTTTCGTAAAAATTTTAATGCTTCTTCAAACTTTTTGGCGATATCTTCGTATGATGGCATTGTGACAACTTCAATTGCCTCTTTATTAGAAAATAAAGTTATCGCATCATCTGTGGCTTTTTTAAGGTTTCTAAACGCTAAAATATTTCCTTGTGATTTTTGTTCGCCAAGTATTCTGTTGGTTCTGGAGAAAGCTTGAATTAAGCCATGTTGTTTCAAGTTCTTATCTACATAAAGTGTATTTACTTTTTTAGCATCAAAACCTGTGAGCATCATATTGACTACAATCACAATATCCAGACGATCTTGTTCATCGTTAAAGTTCTCTTTTTCACGATTTTTTAATCGTTTACTTATGTTTTGAAAGTATTTTTCAAATGATTTACTGTCTTTATTTGTAAAACTTGTTCCGTACATCGCGTTATAATGTCCGATGTATTTTTCTAGTTTATCTCTGCTATGACTCGATTCGTATTGAATTTCTGGTTCTGCCAAAACATCAAAATCTACTTCATCACCAGGAAGAAAATCCTGAGCTTCGTCTGAATCTTCATTAGTACCATAGGTAAAAATGGTGGCAATTCTCAAATCGTGTTCTCCAGCTTCTTTCTTTTCCTGAAATAAATCGTAATACTTAATTAAATTGTCAATACTGCTTACAGCTAAAAGTGCAGAGTAATCTTTATTAAAAGTTTTTTGATTGTGATACGCAATGATATAATCAACAATTTTATTGATTCGTTTTTTAGAATCAAAGACTTCTTGTTTGTCAATATCTTCGACTTCAATATCTATGAAAGTGTTGCTTTTATTTTTGTATTTCCCGACATATTCAATTCCAAAACGTAATACATTTTGATCTCGAATCGCATCTGTAATTACATATTTATGCAGACAGTTACCAAACAAATCTTTGGTAGTTCTTTTTCCATAATCGTTTTTTGAAGCGTTCTCTGCAAATATTGGTGTTCCTGTAAAACCAATTAATTGACTTTTCTCAAAGAATTTAGTAATTCTGTCATGTGTATCTCCAAACTGAGAACGATGACATTCATCAAAAATGAAAACTATTTTTTTATGTCTTAAAGATTCTATAGCGCCTTTTGCTTTTTCTGAAACGGCATTATTCAATTTCTGAATCGTCGTTAATACTAATTTTGTATTATCTGTTAATTGTCTAATTAGAGATTGTGTATTGTCAGTAACATCAACACTGTCTTTTTTAAAAGCGTTGAACTCGTTCATTGTCTGATAATCCAAATCTTTTCGATCTACAACAAAAACAACTTTATAAACTTCTGGCAATTCCATTAAAATTTGGCTTGCTTTAAAAGAAGTCAAAGTTTTTCCTGAACCTGTAGTATGCCAGATATAGGCATTGTCATTAGAATTTTTAACCTGATGAATAATTGCTTCTGTGGCAAAATATTGATACGGACGTAACACCATCATTATTTTATGGGTTTCGTTTAGTACAATATAATGTGCTATTATATTTCCTAAATGTTTAGGATTTAAAAACGCATCTGCAAACTCATCTAATTCAGTTATATTTTTATTATTAGCATCTGCCCAAAAGAAAGTTTGTTTAACCGATTGTAATTTGTTATTGGCTAAATATTTGGTATTTCCGCCATTACTTATTACAAATAATTGTACATATTGAAACAACCCATGATTGCTCCAAAAAGAATGTCGATCGTAACGATTGATTTGGTTAAAAGCCTCTTTCATCTCAGTTCCAGAACGTTTTAATTCTATTTGCACCAAAGGCAGACCATTAATTAAAAGTGTTACATCAAAACGGTTTTTGTAACTTCCTTCAAGACTGATTTGATTCGCAACCTGAAATAAATTCTGAGTACTATCTTCTGAGTTAAAAAACTGCACATAAAAAGAAGTTCCGTCTTCTTTGTCTAATTGAAAACGATCACGAAGTGTTTTGGCTTTTTCAAAAACATTTCCTTTGGCTAAATGATTTAAAATCGCGTCAAATTCTTTGGCTGTAAAAGTGGTCTCGTTAAAAAGTTCGAGCTGACTTTTTAAGTTAGAAACCAAAGATTCTCCGTCTTGAATTTTTACAGACGAATAATTTAAACCTACTAATTGCTTGATTAAGTTTTTTTCTAATGCTGCTTCAGATTGATGACTCATATTTTCAGTTTAATTCTAATACTAATAAATCTGCCCCTCGTTGTAATCAAAAATTTCAATTACCTTTTTTAATCTTTCTTCTTTTTTACAAAATTCATGCACGTGAAACCAAGAAAGAAAGTGAATTTTAAAATCTGTTTTGCCCGAAAAAGTTGTAACATCTTCCTCATTCGAAGGAATAAGTCCTATGTAATATGCTTCTTGGCACTCTCTCACTAAACTGATTGCTTTGAGTACAACTTTATTGTTTCCAATTTTACGATTCTCTTTAAATCTTGGTTCCTCAATTCCTAAAGCAAAATCTCCTTCATTGCAATTGTCAAATAATAATTTTTTTAGATAAAGCTGAAAAAACAAATTAGACGAAGAACCTATATATTTTTCTTCTCTTTCAAATTTTTTAAACTGATTTTCTAAATCCCATTTTTTACTTTGAGAAGTTTTTACTTTGCCTTCTATAAAAAGTACTTTTTTATGTTCTGGATTTTCATATTCAAGAATAATGACCAAATCTGAATCTCCAAAACGAGAAAAAGATTGTTCTAAGAAAATAGTATAATCAGTAATACTATCTCTTGACTCTTCAATTTCTGGTATTTTAATTAATTTTATAAACTCACGCATTAGCGTTTTATCCTCGCCAATTGAGAATATCAAAGAATTAATTATACCCCGTTCTGAATAGCCTAAAATTTTCATTATTTATTATAATTCAGACTAGGTTAGATCAAGCAATTTTATTTAGCTTTCAATTCATGTCTCATTTAATTTTTAAAATTAATCACTTTATCAATTTCATCAATGTATTTAATTTGAGAAAGCTCTCTAATTGCTAATCCGTCAAATTTCCATCCGTATGACCAATCATTCAAACCGTATGTTAAAAAAAATGTGCCTTTTTCAAAATAAGTATGGTCACCAAATTTTTTTTGGACGAAATTTAAATTTTTAAGTCCTTGCACTGTTATTAATTCTCTTTCTTCACTCATATGAACATTTGTTGCAACAAACCTTTTTTAAAGTTTTGTGTTTTATTTATCTGTTGAATTAAATTTTCTATTTTGACATCAATAGTCGATAAAAAAATGGTAATTTTTTCTTGCTCTGCTTCTACTGGTATTTTCATTTTCACCATACCAATTCTTCCTGTTGAAATACTTAAAACCTTGCTTCCTTGAGCAATTGTCATTATTTGTTTTCTAAAATCGGGAGAACGAACTATATATCCTGAAAAACCGATATGCATTTTTTTCTTGTTAGGCCTTGCCAGATATGTATGAAGACCTCCGACTATTTTTTCTCCTTGAAGATTTACTATTTCAATTGATTTGCCAATATCTGCATAATCTTCTGATGCATCGGCTATAACCAAATCTCCTTCTTGACAATAACATTCATCTTTTATTTTAGAAATATCAAAACTTGAATTAATAAAAGGAACTAACTCTTTATTAATATCAAAAAGAGTTTTAAATTTAGTGTGAATATCACCATAATGTATATTTCTAACTATACCATAATCATAATTTAAATTTTCTCTGGAAAGAGAATTTGTTGTATAAAATGTATAGATATCACCAAATTTTTTCTCCTCCCAATCCGGATAATCCTCTCCATTTTCATCTTTAAATCGTAATTTACCAGAAAACAATTGTTGCATTACGCCTTTTTTGTATTCTTCTAACAATTCTTTTTTACGAGAAAGTTGTTGGATTTTTTCATCAACAGCACTTAAAAAAGAAGCTATTTTTTGTTGTTCAAGTAGGCTTGGGATATTTATTATAACCGTTTTAAGATCACTTGTGGTGAATCCTTTTATAGATGTGCCTTGTGAAAAATTTAATAAAATATTCTTCTTAGCCATTAAATAGTAACCTATATAATAACTTTCATCATTGAAGGGTGTGAAATTACTAAAATCCTGACTTGTACATAATGGAAATTCATTAATAGCAATCTTACCTACACCAACTCTGGAAACTAATAAAATGCTTTTTCTCGGTATAATTTTTACCGCGCTTTCATTAAGCGCAACATCAGTTATAAATCTATAAATATTTATATTATGCAAATCATTATCTAAAATGTCTGAACTTGAAATCCAAGGAATACTACCTTTCCAATAATTTTCATTCGAAGTGGATGGAGTTCCTCCTCCTTTAAAAGAGCCAAGTTCCCCTAATTTTGCTTCTTTCCAAAAATTTTCAAACTGTGGAAACCTTAATTTAGGAATCACCGCTTTCCCCTTTTCTATATTTAAAATACTACTAATCATTAAAATGGTGTTTCAATTCCTAATTCTGCACAAAAATCTGCGATCGTAGCATCAGTATTTTTACCCAATAATTCTAATTCGCGTAATTCTGTCGTGATCGCTTTTAAATCTACAGCATCTTCTTCTTCAAAAGTATCAACATAACGAGGAATATTTAAGTTATAATCATTAGTTACTACTTCGCTTAAAAGTGCAATATGACTGTATTTAACTTCGTTTTTACGCTTTGCATAAGTATCAATAATTTTATCAACATCTTCCTTACGTAATTCATTTTGAGTTTTTACTTTCTCAAAATTCTGGCTGGCATCAATAAACAAAATATCATTTGGGCTTTCTCTTTTTTTCTTCAAAACCAAAATACAAGTTGGAATAGAAGTCCCGTAAAAAATATTGGCTGGTAAACCAATTACAGCATCGAGATAATTTTTTTCTTTAATCAAATATTCTCGGATATGTCCTTCGGCTGCGCCACGAAATAAAACTCCATGAGGTAAAACTATTGCCATTGTTCCGTTATCATCCAATTGATGCACCATATGTTGTACAAAAGCAAAATCGGCTTTACTGCTTGGTGCTAGTTTTCCATAAGCAGAAAAACGATCATCACTCATAAACAAAGGACTTGCACTCCATTTTGCAGAAAAAGGAGGATTGGCAACAATTGCTTCAAAACGTTTATCATAATGTTGCGGACGCTCTAAAGTATCTTCATTTTTTATATCAAAACGTTTGTAATGTACATCGTGCATTATCATGTTCATACGACATAAATTGTACGTTGTAGGATTCATTTCCTGTCCGTAAAATTCACTTACCGTTTTTACTTCTTTAGCTACACGAAGTAATAAGGAACCAGATCCGCAAGTAGGATCGTAAACACTTTTCAGTTTGTCTTTTCCTACTGTAACTAATTGCGCCAAAATACTGCTTACTTGTTGAGGCGTATAAAACTCTCCAGCTTTTTTTCCTGCACCACTGGCAAACTTACCAATCAAATATTCGTAGGCATCACCCAAAACATCGCTATCAGAATTTTCTAAATCAAAATCGATTTCATCGAGATGCGCCAATACTTTTACAATAAGCTCATTTTTATCATTTTCTGATTTTCCTAATTTATGAGAAGTTAAGTCTAAATCCGAAAACAGGTTTCCAAAATCTTCTTCACTTTCGGTACCCATTGTACTTTGCTCAATATGGGTAAGTACTTTTGATAAATCTCCTAAAATGAAATTATTCTTCCCGCCTGCATTTCCTCTCTTCGTGATTTCAGAAAACAATTCAGATGGTTCTAGGAAAAATCCAAGTTTGTCAATCGACAATTGTTTAATTTCTTCTAAATACATTTCTTTTTGAGGATGATTTTCAACTTCCTGAAAAGTCAAACCATCTGGTTTTAAAATGGTATTTGCATACAAATCCATTTTGGTACTCAGATACTTGTAGAAGATAAAACCTAATATATAATCTCTAAAATCATCGGCATCCATTTTCCCGCGAAGCGTGTTTGCGATGTTCCAAAGTTGTTGTTCTAATTTTTGTTTTTGTTCGGCTGCCATTAAGCAATTATTGTTTGATTAATCTGATATTTATAATGTGCTAAAATATCGAATATAAACGGAAGGGAAAAGAGGAAAACCGTAAAGTATTACAAAAAATACGCTTTTAAGAACAATTTTATAAAACAAAAAAAAAGAGTCTGTAAACTACAAACTCATTATAAATAAATCTAAAGGATAGTATACTAAAATGTTCAATCATACACGGCAGTAAATCCTTTAAAATTAAATAATATTAAGAATTTAAACCCACCCTACGAACCACATCCAACAACTCCATTTCATCGTTCGGAAGAAGCTGTAAAGCCATTTCGACTAAAACCATGGCATCGGGAAAAGCTTTTCCAGAAGTTTCGGTTTGTAACAGGGTGATGCTGCCTTTTAGTAAAGCCGAAATCATAACCTGCAATTCAGCGTAAGAAGATATTTTGAGCGTTGCGGCAAACGAATCGTTATTAGGTTTTAAAGTTTCGAAATAATTTACTCTGTTCATTAATTCTAATAATTCTGCTACTGTTTCTTTTTGTAGTGTTTCCATGAGTTTAATTTTAATCAATTTTACTAGTTATCATATATGATAACCTTTATTTGCAAATATATAACAAAATTTGAATTATCATAAAAGATAATTCAAAATGAAGGAAACTATACAACAAAAAGTAGGAAAACGAATTCTTGAAATAAGAACAGAAAAGAATATTTCGCAACGCGAACTAGCTTTAAAATGCAGTTTTGAGAAAAGTAATATGTCTAGACTTGAAAAAGGAAATTCAAATGCAACGCTTTCAACTCTTGAAAAAGTCTGTGATGCACTTCAAGTAGATTATATAGAATTATTTAAATTTTAGAATTTTCATTAATCCCAAACCTCCAAAAAAACAAAAACCTCCAAGAGTCAAAAATTGATCCTGAAGGCTTTTGGGGGATTGTTAGATTAGAATTATGATTTCTTCTAATCTTTATTTTAAATTTTAATGTTAACTCGCTAGGTGTAAATTAGTACGCTCCTAAAACAGATTCGCAAAACACAAATGATACGGATTTAAAAATAGTATCTAATAAAATCTGTTTTTATCCGCGTTTTCGTAATAACTAATCTGCTAAATGCGTGTCGTAATTTATTACGCGAACTCATTAATTTGTTACATCGAGATAATTAAGAACTCGCTTCGTCTGTTTCGAAGATGTTCTTCTTCTGAGCATTTTACGCCGTCTTTACATTTGTTCAGCAATTTGCTTTCGCCGTAACCTTTTCCTCTTAGTCTGTCGGCTGCAATACCTTTTTCGATCAGCCATGACATAATCGATTTGGCTCTTTTGTCTGATAAAACTAAATTTGATTTGGCTGATGAACGGCTGTCGGTATGCGAACGGATATCGATTCTCATTTTCGGATATTCCTGCATCGCTTCTAGAATTTTCTGTAATTCTACGGCTGCAGCATCGGTAATGTTCCATTTTCCTAAATCAAAATAAATCATCGAAATGTTCAGCAGTTTTCCTAAATCGGTTCCGATTTTAATTTTCTTTACTTCTTGAATTGGAAGCGTGGCAATAAGAGCAATCTTTTCTTTTTCTAAAACAAAATCCAATTTATTATCCAATCCGTAGGCAATCGCTGCTGGGCTTTCTTTTGTCGGATATTGTTTTCTTTCTACTTTAACAAAATAGTTTTTGCTGCAGTTTACTTTAAAACTATACGTTCCGTCTGCTCCTGTTACTACTTCTCCCAAAGGTTGTTTGTTTTCGTCGAGCAAGGTTACTTTGGCGCCTTCTATGGCTTCATTGGCTTTGCTGTCTAAGATTGTTCCTGTAAGGGTTCTTTCGCAGACTAACTTTTTGGTTTCTGTAAATTTGTAAATATCATCATTTCCTGAACCTCCTTTTTTGTTGGACGAAAAATAACCTTTACGGCTGGCATTGTCAATGATAAAAGCGAAATCGTCGTATTTGGTATTTACGGGTTCACCGATATTCTGTACTTGGTCAAATGTGCCGTCGTCTAGAATTTTAGATACAAAAATATCCAATCCGCCCAATCCCGGACGTCCGTCGGTTGCAAAATACAATTCGTTGTCACCCGAAATAAAAGGGAAAGTTTCTCTTCCTTCGGTATTAATGCCTTTTCCTAGATTTTCTGGTTTTCCGAAACTTCCGTCGCCATTAATCGCAACGCTGAACAAATCGGACTCGCCTAAAGTTCCCGGCATGTCTGAGGCAAAATACAATTTCTTTTCGTCTACACTCAACGCTGGATGCGCGGTACTGTAACTGTCGCTGTTAAAAGGAAGTTCTTTAATATTGGCCCATTTTCCGTCAACAAGTTCTGCTTTGTATAGTTTTAAAAGCGTAATGTTTTTTTGGTCTTTTCCTCTTTTTCCGTCCAAAAAGTTGTTTCGGGTAAAGTACATTGTTTTTCCGTCTTTGGTAAAAACAGGTGTCGACTCGTTAAACTTCGAATTGATTTCGTTGTTTAAAAGTTTAATTGTTTTAGCATTTCCATCGGGTTTGATTTCGGCGATGTACAAATTGGTAAACCATTTGTTGGTCCATTTAAAGGTTTTGCCTTCTTTTTTTCCAATTTGTCTTGCTGAACTAAAAACTAAATTAGTCCCTAAAAATGCGCTTCCAAAGTCTGAATTTTCAGAATTCAGGTTCGAAGAAGTAATTTCAAATCGTCCAGAATTCAGTTTGATTTGTTCTAAGTAATTTTTGTTGTTTTCAAACAAAATAGCTCTGCTGTCTGACGCTGCTTTTTTATTGAATTCACCCAGCATTTGATCTGCCTTTTTGTAGTCGCCCAATGTTTTCAGCGACTGTGCATATCTGTAATAGTACTCTGGTGTCTGCTGCGCATTTACTGCAAAAAGCTTTTGGTACCAGCCGGCTGCTTGAATTAATTCGGCATTGAAGTAATAAGCATTTCCCAGCCTCTGAAACATTTTTTCGTCTTCATAACCTTTAGAAGCCAGCTTTTCGTAAATCGCAATAGCATCCGCGTAAGCGTAATTATTGTATTCTTTCTCTGCTTTTTTGAGAAGGGCTTTTTGTGCTATTCCGCTAAAAAAGAAGAAAGACAAAAAAATCGTATATAGTATTTTTTTAAAATTCATAATTAGAAGAATCTTGGTGATGTTATTCGGTTGTAATTGTTCAGGAACTCAAAACGCAGAAAGATCTCGTGCGAACCTGAATTGTAATTGTTCAATTTGGTGGTTTCGCGGTCATAAGCATATCCGATATACATGCTTTTGCTAACTTGAAAACCAGCCATTGCACTTAGAGCTGCACTCCATCTATAAGAAATTCCCGCAGTAAATTTTTCGTTAAACAAGAAATTCGCAGAAACATCTACCTGAAGCGGTGAACCGTCTACCATTTTGGCTAAAACTGCTGGTTTGAACTGAATCATTTCGTAACGATCCAAATTGAATACATAACCCGCGATCAAATAATAATTGATAAGCTCTTTGTAAATAGCGGTATCATTATCGTCATAACGATTGGTCTGAATGAAATTAGGAACCGACAAACCAACATATCCTTTGTCTGAATGCCAGTAAACTCCAGCTCCAACGTTGGGTGTAAATTTGTTTCTAAAGTCTGAAAACTGCGGATCTCCCTGATGTTCTGGTGTCAGTTTATTAGGATCGAGGTTAAAAATATTGGCCGATCCTTTGATACCAAAAGACAGTTTTGCTGCTGCCGATGTTTGAATAGAATAAGAGAAATCTGCCGAGATATTGTTCTCTGTTGTAGGACCGATTTTATCATTTACTAATGACAAACCCAATCCGATGTTTTTATTATTTAAAGGCGTGTTTACTGATATGGTGCTTGTTTCGGGAGCTCCATCCAGTCCTACCCATTGTGTACGATACAATCCAAAAACACTCATTACGCCACGAGAACCGGCATAAGCAGGGTTTATGTTAATGGTATTGTACATATATTGTGTAAACTGTGCATCCTGCTGGGCGAAACCTACTGCAGAACAAAACAATAAAACTAAAGCTAATTTTTTCATTTTTATAGTTTTAAAATAATGGCTTAACCTATGGCTAAGCCATTTTTATTAGTAGGGAAATATTATTTAGTCAAGTATAAATATCCAGCTTCTTGTCGAGGCTTAGATTGATTGTCTTTATATCTCAAAATATAATAATAGGTTCCTTCCGGCAGTCCGTTTGATTCTTTTACGGTTGTTCTTCCTTCTGAGTATCCTTTGAAAACTACATCATTGTTGTTGTAATGCTCTCTCTCAAAAACCAGAACTCCCCAGCGGTTAAAAATCTGAACGGTGTTGTCTGGATAACATTCGATACCGCGGATGTAAAATCTCTCGTTCATATTGTCTCCGTTTAGAGAGATTGCGTTAAAGATTTTAATGTCGCAGCCGTTAAATTCGATTACCGTCGGATTATCTCCTCCTGCATTCTCTGAATCTGATTTGTCGTCTACAGTAATACCGCTTTGCGAAATCGCTGTAACAGTTGACTGACTGCTGACCATTCCTGCATTAATATCTGCTTGTGTAAGCGTGTACGTTGCCGTAAATGTTGTACTGTCAGTTGCTCCCACTGCTAAATTAATTGGTCCTCCATGCAGAATAACTCCTGGTAAAAGATCAGAAATTGTGATGTTTTGAAGATCTACGTTTCCTGTATTTGTTACCGTGAAAGTGTAAGTCAGAGTCTCTCCTGCTTCTACTGCACCATTTCGGTTATTGTCATCAGAAGTTACTTTCATGATTAATGAAATTGCTGGTACTTCAACAAAAATCTCAACTGTTGCGGTGCTGCAGTTGTTGCTGTTTGCTTTTTCGCAGATCTGATACGTCAAAGTATGGCTTCCTCCTTTTGTTCCTGGCGCAACATCAATCGTTCCGTCGGTATTTAAAGAGATTCCTGCAGGGAAATTGTTTCCTGTTAGAATAACATCTTCTGGATGAACCGGAACACCATTTAATTTATCATTGTCTAAAACATTGATTACTTCTAATGAACCGTTGATTCCGTCTGCTCTTGCAATATCATCATCATTTCCTGCTTCGATTCCGAATTGAGGTTTTGCATTACAACCCGAAGCCGCTGCTGGATAATTTACCGTTACCGATTGTGTCGGATTTAAGGTAAACTGCATGGTTACTGCTGGTCTTGTCAATTCAAATCCATCGGCACCTTCTGACCATTGTCCGTTTGTTAATACCCAACCTGGCCAATCTGTCGGACGATTGTTTCCGTCAACTATTGTTCCCGGCCATAATACGTTACCGCTTAACGGCATGTTGGTTTGTGTTGCCACTACTCTATTAGCACTGTCAATCCAATTGATTGTTACTAAAGTTGTTGGTGTAAAGTTGTCTGCCTTTACGCTGTATGCAACATAAGCAGCATTATTAGAACAATAACTTTCTGCATTGATCGTCATGGTTGGAGCCACTACTGTAACGGATACGCTTGCAGTAGTACAGTTTCCTGAATTGGCTTTTTCGCAGATTTCATACGTTAAAGTGTAGGTTCCTGCCGGCGCGTTAGGAATCAATTCTACTGTTCCGTCTGGCTGCAGTGTTATTACATTATTTGGATCTGGAGTTGTCACATTCAAATTAACATCTGAAATTACTAACGGATTGTTGTCTAATGTATCGTTGTTTAAAACATTGACTACTTTAACCACTTCATTAATCCCAACAACTGATCCTATTTCGTCTTTTAGTGCAACAAGCGCTCTTTTAACAACCGGGATTGTTATTGTTGCTGGCGTCGCATCTACAGCTCCATTATTATCTGTTGCTGTAAAAGTAAACGAATCGTTTCCTGAAAACGCCCCGCTTGGATCGTAAGTCAGCATTCCTGCTTCTGTTGGAGTCAGGATTTGGTTCACCGCTATTGGATTTCCAGCTAATGCTAAAACTCCGTGAGAAGGTAATGTTAGTACAATATAATTAACAACTGTTCCGTCTGTATCAGTTGCTGTTAAAGCATTGATTGCTGTTGCCGCTGCACTTGATGGAATACCAGTATTAGTATCATCATTTGCTGTTGGTGCATTATTTCCAACTACAATTGTAATTGCTGCTGGTGCAGAATCTAATCCTAAATCATCAGTCGCTTTAAAAGTAAATGAATCATTTCCTGTGAATGAACCGCTTGGATCATAAGTTAATTGTCCAGCTTCAGCAGGTGTCAAGATTTGATTCACTGTTACTGCTGTTCCGTTTAAGGCTAAAGTTCCGTGTGCTGGAAGTGTTACGATAGTATAACTTGCAATTGTTCCGTCAACATCTGTCGCCGTAAGCGCATTGATTGAAGTCGCATTTGCTGTTGATGGGATACTTGCGTTCGTATCATTGTTTGCAACAGGTGCATCATTTACCGGAGTAACGGTAATGGTTACTGTGGCAGTGTTTCCGTCAACTGTTCCATCATTTACTTTATAAGTAAAACTGTCTGTGATTGTTTCGCTTCCATCATGAACGTAAGTGAATGATCCATTTGCGTTTAATGTCAATGTACCGTTCGATGGTCCTGAAACTAAAACTGCTGTTAAAGTATTGTTCTCAGCATCAGTATCATTTAAAAGAACTCCTGAAGCTGCTGTAACATTTAATGTGCCGCCTTCTAAAACAGTGTAAGCATCGTTTACTGCAACAGGCGCATCATTTACTGGAGTAACGGTAATGGTTACCGTGGCTGTGTTACCGTCAACTGTTCCGTCGTTTACTTTATAAGTAAAACTGTCTGTCGTTGTTTCACTTCCGTCATGAACATAAGTGAATGAGCCATTTGCGTTTAAAGTCAAAGTTCCGTTTGAAGGACCTGAGACTAAAACTGCTGTTAAAGTATTGTTCTCAGCATCTGTATCATTTGAAAGAACTCCTGACGCTGCTATAACATTTAACGTCCCGCCTTCTAAAACAGTGTAAGCATCGTTTACTGCGATCGGAGCATCATTTACTGGAGTAACGGTAATGGTTACGGTAGCTGTGTTTCCGTCAATTGTTCCGTCGTTTACTTTATAAGTAAAACTGTCTGTCGTTGTTTCACTTCCGTCATGAACATAAGTGAATGATCCGTTCGCGTTTAAAGTCAATGTTCCGTTTGAAGGACCTGAAACTAAAACCGCTGTTAAAGTATTATTCTCAGCATCTGTATCATTTGAAAGAACTCCTGACGCTGCTATAACATTTAACGTCCCGCCTTCTAAAACAGTATAAGCATCATTTACTGCAACCGGCGCATCGTTTACTGGAGTAACCGTGATGCTTACTGTAGCTGTGTTTCCGTCAACTGTGCCGTCGTTTACTTTATAAGTAAAACTGTCTGTGATCGTTTCGCTTCCGTCATGAACGTAAGTGAATGATCCATTTGCGTTTAAAGTTAAAGTTCCGTTTGCCGGACCTGAAACTAAAACTGCTGTAAGTGTATTTCCTTCTGCATCCGTATCATTTAACAAAATATTGTTTGCTGCTGTAACGGTAAGCGTTCCGCCTTCTAAAACAGTGTAAGCATCATTGTTTGCAACAGGCGCATCGTTTACCGGAGTAACCGTGATGGTTACCGTGGCTGTGTTACTGCTTGCCGTTCCGTCATTTGCTCTGTAAGTAAAACTGTCTGTAGTCGTTTCGCTTCCATCATGAACATAAGTAAATGATCCATTTGCGTTTAAAGTCAAAGTTCCGTTTGAAGGACCTGAAACTAAAACTGCTGTTAAAGTATTGTTCTCAGCATCAGTATCGTTTAACAAAATATTGTTTGCTGCTGAAACATTTAATGTGCCGCCTTCTAAAACAGTATAAGCATCATTGTTTGCAACTGGTGCATCGTTTACCGGAGTAACCGTGATGGTTACTGTAGCAGTATTTCCGTCAACTGTTCCGTCGTTTACTTTATAAGTAAAACTGTCTGTAGAAGTTTCGCTTCCATCATGAACATAAGTGAATGATCCGTTCGCGTTTAAAGTCAATATTCCGTTTGAAGGACCTGAAACTAAAACCGCTGTTAAAGTATTATTCTCAGCATCTGTGTCATTTGAAAGAACCCCTGACGCTGTTGCAACATTTAATGTCCCGCCTTCTAAAACAGTATAAGCATCATTTACTGCGACCGGAGCATCATTTACCGGAGTAACGGTAATGGTTACTGTGGCAGTGTTTCCGTCAACTGTTCCGTCGTTTACTTTATAAGTAAAACTGTCTGTAGTAGTCTCGCTTCCGTCATGAACATAAGTGAATGATCCGTTTGCGTTTAAAGTCAACGTTCCGTTTGCCGGACCTGAAACTAAAACCGCTGTTAAAGTATTATTCTCAGCATCTGTGTCATTTGAAAGAACCCCTGACGCTGTTGCAACATTTAATGTCCCGCCTTCTAAAACAGTATAAGCATCATTTACTGCAACAGGCGCATCATTTACCGGAGTAACCGTGATGGTTACGGTAGCAGTATTTCCGTCAATTGTTCCGTCGTTTACTTTATAAGTAAAACTGTCGGTTGTGGTTTCGCTTCCATCATGAACATAAGTGAATGATCCGTTCGCGTTTAAAGTCAATGTTCCGTTGGCTGGACCTGAAACTAAAACTGCTGTTAAAGTATTATTCTCAGCATCTGTGTCGTTTGAAAGAACTCCTGACACTGCTGTAACATTTAATGTGCCGCCTTCTAAAACAGTGTAAGCGTCATTATTTGCAACAGGCGCATCGTTTACCGGAGTAACCGTGATGGTTACTGTAGCTGTGTTTCCGTCAACTGTTCCGTCGTTTACTTTATAAGTAAAACTGTCTGTGATTGTTTCGCTTCCATCATGAACGTAAGTGAATGAGCCGTTCGAGTTTAAAGTCAACGTTCCGTTTGCTGGTCCTAAAACTAAAACTGCTGTTAAAGTATTATTCTCTGCATCTGTGTCGTTTGAAAGAACTCCTGACGCTGCTGTAACATTTAATGTGCCGCCTTCTAAAACAGTATAAGCATCATTGTTTGCAACAGGTGCATCATTTACCGGAGTAACCGTGATAGTTACGGTAGCTGTGTTGCCGTCAATTGTACCGTCGTTTACTTTATAAGTAAAACTGTCTGTAGTCGTTTCGGTTCCATCATGAACGTAAGTAAAAGTACCATTTGCGTTTAAGGTCAAAGTTCCGTTTGCCGGACCTGAAACTAAAACCGCTGTTAAAGTATTATTCTCAGCATCTGTGTCGTTTGAAAGAACTCCTGACGCTGTTACAACATTTAATGTCCCGCCTTCTAAAACAGTATAAGCATCATTATTCGCAACAGGCGCATCGTTTACCGGAGTAACCGTGATGGTTACTGTAGCAGTATTTCCGTCAACTGTTCCGTCGTTTACTTTATAAGTAAAACTGTCTGTAGAAGTTTCACTTCCGTCATGAACATAAGTAAATGATCCATTTGCGTTTAAAGTCAAAGTTCCGTTTGAAGGACCTGAAACTAAAACCGCTGTTAAAGTATTATTCTCAGCATCTGTGTCGTTTGAAAGAACTCCTGACGCTGTTACAACATTTAATGTCCCGCCTTCTAAAACGGTATAAGCATCGTTTACTGCAACCGGCGCATCGTTTACCGGAGTAACGGTAATGGTTACTGTAGCAATGTTACTGCTTGCCGTTCCGTCATTAGCTCTATAAGTAAAACTGTCTGTCGTTGTTTCGCTTCCGTTATGAACGTAAGTAAAAGTACCATCAGAATTTAAAGTTAAAGTTCCGTTGGCTGGACCTAAAACTAAAACGGCTGTAAGTGTATTTCCTTCTGCATCCGTATCATTTAACAAAATATTGTTTGCTGCTGTAACAGTTAGTGTTCCGCCTTCTAAAACGGTATAAGCATCATTGTTTGCAACAGGTGCATCATTTACCGGAGTAACCGTGATGGTTACAGTAGCTGTGTTCCCATCAATTGTTCCGTCGTTTACTTTATAAGTAAAACTGTCGGTAGTCGTTTCGCTTCCATCATGAACATAAGTGAATGATCCGTTCGCGTTTAAAGTCAATGTTCCGTTTGAAGGACCTGAAACTAAAACTGCTGTTAAAGTATTGTTCTCAGCATCTGTGTCATTTGAAAGAACTCCTGACGCTGTTACAACATTTAATGTCCCGCCTTCTAAAACAGTATAAGCATCATTTACTGCAACAGGCGCATCATTTACCGGAGTAACCGTGATGGTTACGGTAGCTGTGTTGCCGTCAACTGTTCCGTCGTTTACTTTATAAGTAAAACTGTCTGTAGTCGTTTCACTTCCGTCATGAACATAAGTGAATGATCCGTTCGCGTTTAAAGTCAATGTTCCGTTTGAAGGACCTGAAACTAAAACTGCTGTAAGTGTATTTCCTTCTGCATCCGTATCATTTAACAAAATATTGTTTGCTGCTGTAACGGTAAGTGTTCCGCCTTCTAAAACGGTATAAGCATCGTTTACTGCAACCGGCGCATCGTTTACCGGAGTAACGGTAATGGTTACTGTAGCAATGTTACTGCTTGCCGTTCCGTCATTAGCTCTATAAGTAAAACTGTCTGTGATCGTTTCGCTTCCATCATGAACGTAAGTGAAAGTACCATTTGAATTTAATGTCAATGTACCGTTCGATGGTCCTGAAACTAAAACTGCTGTAAGTGTATTTCCTTCTGCATCAGTATCATTTAACAAAATATTGTTTGCTGCTGTAACAGTTAGTGTTCCGCCTTCTAAAACAGTGTAAGCGTCATTTACTGCGATCGGAGCATCATTTACCGGAGTAACCGTGATGGTTACTGTAGCTGTGTTTCCGTCAATTGTTCCGTCGTTTACTTTATAAGTAAAACTGTCTGTCGTTGTTTCACTTCCGTCATGAACGTAAGTGAAAGTACCATTTGAATTTAATGTCAATGTTCCGTTTGCCGGACCTGAAACTAAAACTGCTGTTAAAGTATTGTTCTCAGCATCAGTATCGTTTAACAAAATATTGTTTGCTGCTGTAACAGTTAGTGTTCCGCCTTCTAAAACAGTATAAGCATCGTTTACTGCAACCGGCGCATCGTTTACCGGAGTAACTGTAATGGTTACTGTAGCAATGTTACTGCTTGCTGTTCCGTCATTCGCTCTGTAAGTAAAACTGTCTGTCGTTGTTTCATTTCCATCATGAACATAAGTGAATGATCCATTTGCGTTTAAAGTCAATGTTCCGTTTGCCGGACCTGAAACTAAAACTGCTGTTAAAGTATTGTTCTCAGCATCAGTATCGTTTAACAAAATATTGTTTGCTGCTGTAACGGTAAGCGTTCCTCCCTCTAAAACGGTGTAAGCATCATTTACTGCAACCGGAGCATCGTTTACTGGAGTAACCGTGATGGTTACGGTAGCAATGTTACTGCTTGCCGTTCCATCATTGGCTCTGTAAGTAAAACTGTCTGTCGTTGTTTCACTTCCGTCATGAACGTAAGTGAAAGTACCATTTGAATTTAAAGTCAATGTTCCGTTGGCTGGACCTGAAACTAAAACTGCTGTTAAAGTATTGTTTTCAGCATCTGTATCGTTTAACAAAATATTGTTTGCTGCTGTAACAGTTAGTGTTCCTCCCTCTAAAACAGTATAAGCATCATTTACTGCATTCGGAGCATCATTTACAGGAGTAACGGTAATGGTTACGGTAGCGATGTTACTGCTTGCCGTGCCGTCATTTGCTCTATAAGTAAAACTGTCTGTCGTTGTTTCACTTCCGTCATGAACATAAGTGAATGATCCGTTCGCGTTTAAAGTCAATGTTCCGTTTGAAGGACCTGAAACTAAAGCCGCTGTTAAAGTATTGTTCTCAGCATCAGTATCGTTTAACAAAATATTGTTTGCTGCTGTAACAGTGAGTGTTCCTCCCTCTAAAACAGTATAAGCATCGTTTACTGCAACCGGTGCATCGTTTACCGGAGTAACGGTAATGGTTACTGTAGCAATGTTACTGCTTGCTGTTCCGTCATTAGCTCTGTAAGTAAAACTGTCTGTAGTCGTTTCGCTTCCGTTATGAACGTAAGTGAAAGTCCCATTTGAATTTAAAGTTAAACTTCCGTTGGCTGGACCTGAAACTAAAACCGCTGTAAGTGTATTTCCTTCTGCATCCGTATCATTTAACAAAATATTGTTTGCTGCTGTAACAGTTAGTGTTCCTCCCTCTAAAACAGTATAAGCATCATTTACTGCGATCGGAGCATCATTTACCGGAGTAACCGTGATGGTTACAGTAGCAATGTTACTGCTTGCCGTTCCGTCATTAGCTCTATAAGTAAAACTATCTGTGATCGTCTCGCTTCCATCATGAACATAAGTGAATGATCCATTTGCGTTTAAGGTCAACGTTCCGTTTGCCGGACCTGAAACTAAAACTGCTGTTAAAGAGTCTCCATCTATATCAGTATCATTTGAAAGGATTCCTGCTGCTGTTGTAACAGTTAATGTTCCACCTTCTAAAACTGTGTAACCATCGTTATTTGCAACCGGCGCATCGTTTACTGCATTAACAGTAATTAAAATATTTGCCGTTGCAGTTAATCTTCCGTCTGTAATTATATAAGGAATACTTACTGGCGTAGTTGAATTAAAGTTTGCTGTTGGGGTAAAACTAATTACTCCAGAACCAGAGATGTTTACCGTTCCGTTTGAAACTGTGATACTTTGTGCAGAACCTGTTAAAGTAGTTCCGTTTATAGAAACTAAACTGATCGTATTACCATCTACATCGCTGTCGTTGCTTAGCGGTGTCAATGTAACTGTGTTATCTTCATTTACTGTATAAGGATCATTTACTGCAGTTGGTGAATGGTTAACAGTTGGTGTAGCTGAACCAGAGTTATTTCCTGGTGTAGGGTCACTTTGTGAACCTGCAATAGATGCTGTATTAGCATACGAACCTGTTGCATTTACCCTTGCTACCATTGTAAGCGTTGTGCTTGCTCCATTAGCAAGGTTTCCAATAGTCCAATCTGGAGCTGCCCATGTACCTGTCGAAGGTGAGGCACTTACAAATGTATATCCAGAAGGAAGATTATCGGTAACCGTTACTCCTGTTGCAGTACTAGGTCCCGCATTAGAAGCTGTGATCGTAAAAGTAACATCACTTCCAACATTTGGTGTCGTATTGTCAACGGTTTTTGTTACCGAAAGATTTGTTTGAACTAAAGGCGTCGATGTTGCCGAATTATTTCCAGCAGTACCGTCTGGGTTATTTCCAGAAACTGTTGCTGTATTTGCATAAGATCCTGTTGCTCTCACCGTACCTGTTATCTGTAAGGTTGCACTTGCGCCACTGGCAAGACTTCCTACAGTCCAGTTTGGCGCAGTCCAAGTTCCTACAGAAGGAGTGGCACTTACAAAAGTATAACCAGAAGGAAGTACATCGTTTACAGTTACACCTGTAGCTTTGTACAAACCATTATTTTTGGCTGTAATGGTAAAAATAACATTATTCCCAACACTTGGAGTGCTACTATTTGCCACTTTTGTAATCTCAAGATCAGCTGGGCAAAGTACACCTTCAAAAGTTCTGTTGGTTACGGTTGTACCTCCACATGAAGTAGTAACTGTATATCGAACTTGAACAGTACCAACTCCTGTAAAAGTCAGCGTATTACCTGACAAAGTTCCTGGGCCGCTCACAAGAGTTAATGTTCCCCCTGCAGGAGTCGGATTTAGTAAAACTGGATCATCAATACAATATTTAGAATCTGGTCCTCCTCCTAATGAAATCGGCTGAATTACTGGATTTGATTCCGCACCGCAAATCTGTACATTGGCAGTTGCAAAGTTAAAAGAATTTTCAGTTCCAGTAGTTGCAGTCGGTCCACTCCCCATGCTGCCATTAATTCTATGACCAACATAACCAAATCTTGGTTCACAAGCCTTAACAATCATCGAAGTATGTCCGCCTGTTTCAACTGCTAAAATTTTATCAGAAGCAGCTACACCAGCTGGCATAAGTGGATCTACAGAGTTAGCGCTACCTCCACCAAGTAATCTATTATCATTCTGCCCAAATGCATATAAATTATAATTAGTGTTAATTACATTTATTGCACCATATTCTGTATCATGTTCTTGTACACTGATCCATCTGATATTATCCATAACTAGTCCAGTAGTGGATGTATACCTTGGCTGTACCCATGATCGTCTTTCATTAGTAGTCCAATCTCCTAATTGTTTACTCACATTTGATCCTAGCGAATACAGGTTACTATTAGTTGCCAGTATATAATAACTTCTTTGATTGTCTCTATTACATGTAGATCCAATCATTTTTGGAGTTATAGATCCTGGTAGTGTCATTCGCGCGGCTGTAGTCTGACTAGCTATGACAGGATTACTATCACCAAGGTATACATTACTACCCCAAACATAGACTGTACCATCCGATTTCAAAGCCATAAGGCCATCCAGACTTCCTCTACAAACAACAACGTTCGTCAAAAATGGGTTACCAGTCTCTGAAGTTGTTACTCTGTACCAATTTAAAGCATCACCTGTACCTCCATTTCCTCTAACACTTGCCGTTTGAGAAATTACCCATAGATCTCCACTGCATGTCGTAATAGCTAACGTTTTATAGGTTGCAAACATCATTTTTACATCACTGGGATTTACACCAGTTGGTAATCCGTTAGCATTTGAACCTATTGCGATTTTCTGAAATGTTGAACTGGTACCAATGCTATTAGCTAAAACCGCTCCTCTTGTGCCCCATGCATACAATCCGTCTGTAGCCAAAACTATTCCTTGGGTACCATTCGTAGAATTACTCCCAAGTGCTGCTTTTAATACTGTAACTCCAGAATTTAATCCCGTAAAATTCGCTTTGTTTATTGTTAAAGGTGACATTACATTTGTAGTTCCATCATTCCCCACTTTCTCTCCCCAAACTTGAAGAGAACCATCTGAAGTTCGAACGATGGTACTATGAAAACTTGATATAAAGTTATCATATTCTATCGATGAAGCATCATTATTAGAATCAGCACCAAAATTGGATAAATTGGTACCTGAACATCCCTGAACAGGAATAGCACACTGTGCGTTTGATACCTGACTGAATACAAAAAAGACAAAAAACAAAATAATTGTCTTTTGTAAATTCAATACTCTATTTAAAGTAAAGTAGTTTTTTATCATACTCATTGAATTATTTTATTACCTGATGAAGATTGTAGGTCTGAACCTGATTATTAAAATCATTAAAATCAAACATCAAATAAGTTTCTTGATTGACGATTCCTGATAGTTTATATTTTAATAATTGTGTTTTATTACCAATAACAATCTCTTTTTCTACTGGTTCAACAGTAAATGAAACCCCTAATCCCGCAACTGACATAGTTGGTGCAGGCAATTTTGTATTGGAATTATCTTTTGTAGTAATTTTTGCAGGAACAGTAATTATTAAATCGGAATAATTTCTTCCTCTTACAATTTGTTCTGAAAATGAGATTTTAGAAAAATCAAAAGTCAATCTCACAGCTTCTACTTTTACTTTGAATCTTTCTGCAAAAGCCGGATGATGGCATTCTTCGTCGTGTTTCTTGTTTTCGCGAAAATTAATTTCGTATTCGCCCGGTTCTTGGAATGAATAGTTGTTAATTTCATTACCGCGAATTGTAGCGTGAATATTCTTTGCAGAATTAGCAATGGTCCATGTTACAGATTCATCGATAGTTCCGAAATCAATTTTTTCGCCGAATGAAATTACTTTGTAAAACTGATTGGACTGAAAACCAGCTGCATCTTGGGCAGTAGATTTAGTTCCCATTAACAACAGCAATAAAAAACCAACCGAAAGTCCTTTCGTCATCCGTTTTTTGCTGTTCATTAAAATTTTCAAATAAGTAAAGTTCCCCATATATTAAAACAATTTAAAATTCAAAATAAGCATAACAAGTCCTGTACGCTCAGATCCTATTTTTGGATCTGGCATAAACATTTAAGTAAAAATTTATAGCAGCTGAAAAACCAGCAAGAGATTAAGAATTAACAAACAGAATTACTGATTCTGAAAATGTTAATGATTTCTTTTCGTCGCCAAATGTATAGTAAAAATACAGCTGTCAATAGTCAATTCGGACATATTTCGGAGGCTGCAGGATTGAAAGAAAAATTTTATACAAACTGATAATTAAGCATTTATAAAAAACTGTAAATAAAATAATTACCTGATATCAGGTATATAATTCTAAAAAATTAAAATAGTCGTAATTGTTTTATTTTATGCAAAAAAGTAATTTTTACACTTCAAAAAGACGCACTTCAGAGGGCAGCTTCCCAAATCTTTTTTTGAAACTTGAAGCAAATCTTCCTGCCGAATCGTGTCCGGTAATTACTGCAATTTCCTGAATGTGAAAATCTGATTTTAAGATGAGCTGCATGGCCAGAACCAAATTTTTCTCTTTATGATACTGCAGCATAGAAAAGCCAAAAACGGCTTTAAAATTGGACTTTAATTTTGTAGGAGACGTATTAACTTCTTTGGCTATATGCTCGATCCCAATAAACGGAAGATGCAAATGCTGCAAGATGATTTTTTCTGCTTTAGAAACATTCAGATAATCCAGATTGGTCAGCGAAATATTATCTGTAAAACGGCTGTCTACAAAGGCATTATCAAAAAACTCCGTAATAAGTTTCATTGACTTTTTCTGCAGTTTTAAATTATCGGCATCTGAATTGGTTTCGCTTTCTAAAATTCGAGAAATCTCTTCGCCAATTTCATGCGCTTTAGGCGAAATATCAAGCCAGGTATAAGAGCCGCGCTGGCCGTTAAGAAAATTCAGAATCGTTTTACGTTCTTTAAACTTTTTTGAAGAAAAATTATCTTTTGCCCACTTTTTTGTAATTGCTATGCTGAAAAATTTTCCATTTGCTTCTTTATAAAAATAACTCGAAATTTCAGTATTAGGCTTGCTTATAGTCCAGCAAGTGCTTAACAACGGCAGGGTATTGCCGTCTTTTAATGGAAATTGATATTCAAAAACCGAAAAAGTCAAAAGGTAATACTCACTGTATTTATTCTTATCGTAACCGGACAATGCCATTATATTTTCTTTCAGGTTCATGTAGAACGTAATGAGCCAGAACCCCTCTTCAAATTCTTTGTAATACATCTTGGCATCACATAAGGGAGTTGTAAAAGTAACAAGGCTTTTTGCAGGAAAATGTTTTGTAATAGGAAGTTTCAATAAACTTTCCAGCATTATTTTCGGGGAATTGAATAAATAAGGGAATTGAAAGAAACCGTCTTTTAGTAAAAAAAGATATTTCTGAATGTGTTTAGGCCAGTTATCTATGGTAATCAAATTCAAGCAGTTTTTGGAGGATAAAAATTAAATCAAGCTTTTGGGCTTATATACAGGCACAAAAATAAAAAGATACCACAAAAAAACAGCACGTAAATCTACGGATTTGTTCTTTTTAGCCTTTAATAACCTTTTTTTAATGATTTGTAGACTTCAAAAACATCTCATATCACATTCATTTTATAATTACTCCTTGCTGGAAAGATGATTTTTTCAATTTCAAAAAATCAAATCCTAAAATTCCTTTTTGATCTTCCCATTATAAAACCAAAAAACAACAACCAATACAATCCAAAAAAAAGTACTATTTGTATATTTTGTCTTTTCTATAAAATGGATCTTTCTCAATCATGGTACAATTCATTAAAATAAAATACTATAATCGTAAGTATCTATATTTCATAAAAATTCGACTAAATCACAGCCTGATTAAAATTGACTCTAAAGATGTTAAATGATTTTTAACGTAAGAATATTTTTCTATTTTTGAATTTTAAATAAAACTGATAGATCAAAACGTTTCAATTTTTCTATTGACTTTAAAATATATTCTTGGAATTAAATTTAATTATGAAATATACATTTTTTATATTTTCTCTTATCCTATTTACAATCAATTGTAAAGCCCAGCAAATGGTTCAGACTCCTGACGACGCAATGAAACTGAAAATAAACGAACAGCAGTTTCTCCATAAACCGATGGACAGTCTTCTTAAGCAAATAAAACCAGAGTTGAAATTTGTAATGGGGACACGCGATTATCCTTCCTACTTTTCTTTTCGATTTATAACTGTCGAAGAATTGAGACGCTCCGAAAAGGGAAGAAAAATAGTTTCTCTTTATGTATATGTAAAAGAGCTTATCGATTGGAATTTTGAAAAAAGACCCAAAAAACAAGAATATGTATGGACAAAAGAAGATGCCGCAAAATATGGAGGTCTCGATGTCATTAAAATAAAAGTCATTGAACATATTCAGGATTAAGAAATAGCTTATTTTTATTATACCTGAAATCAGGTAAATTACTTGTATTATCAAGGGTTTCAGCCCTTGCCCTCAGACTTAACCTGAAATTAATACATATATTCGCAGAAAATTTACTGCATGAAAATAACTTTACGTTTATTACTCTTTTTTTGTTTTTTTAATACCGTTTTACACGCTCAGTATGAATCCAATATAACCTACGGATTAAAATTCGGCGGTTTACATTCGACCATCAGTAATCTTCCTGAAAGCATCAAAGGAAGAGACAATACTTTTGACAATAGTGTCATGCAAAGTAAAGGTGCCTATGGATTAGAAGGCGGTTTTTTTCTTAATTTCAAACTTTACGATACCCGTGTTGCTATTCAGCCCGAACTTTTATTTAGACAGTCTGGCGAAAAAGTAACCTATAAAGATGCTTTGGGCAAAGAATTTGAATTGGGGCTCCACTACTCTTATCTGCAAATTGGAGCACTTTACAAAGTATATCCGTATCAAGGTCTTAATTTAGGTTTTGGCGCTTTTTATGGAATAAGCTTATCGCCTAACAATATTACTTATAAATCTAACGAAGCAAACGGAATGTATGATGTTGCTACGAGACAGTTCTACAAGGACGGTCTTGACGGCGCAGACGATTTCTCTTTATGTTTTGCTGTAGGTTACGAGTTACAGGAAAGCATTCATTTTGACCTTCGTTATTATTTAGGAGTCAAAGATGTTGTCAAAAGCAATGCTTCTTCTTTTCAGTTTATAGAAAATCAAAACAAAACCAGTGTGGTTAGTTTTTCTATAGGCTACAGTTTTCATCAATGGTAATTCTAATAAAAAATATGAAAAAAATTATTCTGCTTCTATTATTAGTAAGCACAAAATCTATTTTGGCACAAGGCGACAGAGAAATCACATACGGTCTTTTTGGGGGCGGTATTTATTCAAAAATGTCAAATATCCCAGACGCATTAATTGTAAAAGGTCTCTATGATAATTTTACTTTAAAAGAAGAAGGAAAATTTGGAGGTACAGGCGGTGTTTTTATCAACTGGAAATATCCGTACGCTAAAGTGGCCATACAAACTGAAATATCCTACTCTGGTCAAGGCACCGACGTGAATTATGAAGACGCAAAAGGATTGAAATACAAAATTACTTTTGGCTACAGCTATATTAATGTTGGCGCACAGTTTAAATATTATCCAGTCGAAGGATTATACGTAGGTTTTGGCCCGCATATCAGTTTTAATATCGCAGCCGATAATATCAAATATACTTCTAATGCTCAACAAATATTTGGAGATTCTGGTGTTTATTTTGAACCCGATGCGAATGTTCAGAAAGTATTGAAAGAATCTTTTACGGGTAAAAATTACTTCTCTGGAATTTTCTCGATTGGATACGAGTTTGAATCTAAATTAACCATTGGAGCCCGATATTCATTAGGATTAACAGACGCTTTAACTACAGAAGAAAACGGACATCGCTACAGCGAAAACAAAAACAAAATCAACAGCATTTCATTGATTATTGGATATTCTTTTGATTTTGACGATTTGGCTAATTTTTAGACAATTAAAAACATTCTATTATGTATAAAAAGGTTTTTTCTGCATCAATTTTTATATCGTTATTGACTTGTAATTTGATTTTTCCGCAGCAAAAAGCAGTGCCGGGCGCAGTCTCAGATCCGTATTTTTGGATTAAATCAAAAAATAACGGTGAAAGTTATTACTGGGAAAGCCTGACAGCGCAGCAAGGAAAAATCTCTGCCAAAAAACACAAAGGAGCAGCATTTAATTTTAATCCGAGTATTGTTTTTGATACCGCTCAGGATTCTTTGATTCTGCCTCTGGGAATAGACAGCAAAAGACGTCAGACTTTGTTTATGGTTTATAAAGTAAATGACAGTTTGAAAGAACAGTTTTTATGGACTATTAACGATCCTCAAAAAACACTTTCTGCTGCCACAAACAAACGTTTGGTTGATCTTAAAAGATACTCTTACCAATCGTATCAGGAAAAAATCAAACCGCACAAAGCAAATCTTCATTTTTTTCAGCAGAATATTACCGACAGCATTGCAAAAGCTTCTTCTTTAACGATTGGTCAAAAAACAAAATCCGAGAAATTACCACCGGTCGAATTTGGCGGCAGCATCAGCGAAATTTTGGTTTACAACAGGGTTTTATCGGGTTTAGAAACTCAGAAAGCAGCCAGTTATTTAGCCATTAAATACGGTATTTCACTTTCTCCGTTTGAGAATAAAAACTATGTAAACAGTAAAGGTGAAACTATTTGGGATGCAGAAAAGCATAAAGCCTTTACATCTTGTATTACAGCCGTAGGCCGTGATGACGCAAGCGGTTTGCTGCAACAAAAAAGCAGCAACATGATTGATTCTGGTTTACTGACTTTTGAACTTAAAAGCAAAACCAATACGATTCCTGACAATTATTTTGTTTTTTGGAGCGATAACGGAAAGAATCTTTTAATCAAAAAACAAGAACAAGGCGAACCTGTTGGTATTGACCGACAATGGCAGCTGGATTTTGCCAGTTCTAAAGATTTAAGCTTAGACTGGATCTTTGACCCTAAATTTATAAAAGGCACACTCCCGCCCGACAGTTATTACTGGCTGTTGATTGATTATTCTGGCAAAGGGACTTTTGACGAAACCAGCTCAGAATACATAAAATTAGCCAGTACTTCAAGCAAAGAAAAATTGGTTTTAAAAGATTTTAATTGGGATTCTCAAAAGCAGGGAACGGCAAAATTCACCATTAAAACGGCTCCTCAAATGTTCAGCCGTGTCTGGATTACGCAGGCGGATTGCAGCACTGGTGCATCTGGAGAATTAAATTATACGATTGAAGGCGGTGAAAGTCCTTTTACAGTAACAGTAAAAAAAGAGGGAACGGAAGCTGTTGTAAAGCAATGGAATCAATCGGCAAAGAGCAATTCGGGTTTAACACTTTCGTCTGGAAATTATGATTATATCGTAAGAGACAACAAGGGTAATCTATACTCTGAAACGGTTTTTGTTGCCGACAAACACGGTACTTTCCCCAATCTAAAACCAGAATACCAATTAACAAACGGAAATGCCTTAACTCTCGATGCCAGTAAAGATCTGCCAGCCGGACATTACGAATACCAATGGTATTACGAAGGAAATTTTATCGACAACAATCCTAAAATCCTGATCGATCAGTCTGGTACTTACGAACTGCGTCTGCTAAGTGAAGAAGGCTGTAAAACCTCCAGCAAAATTGCCGTTACCACAGACGGAAAAGAAAATCTGGATCCAAGTGTTTTGATTTTATATCCAAATCCAACTGTGGACGGTCATTATACCATTGCAATGCAGTTTGCAAAAAAAACAAATGCGACCGTAACAGTCTATTCTCCAAGCGGTGCCTTAGTCAAACAAAAAGAGCTGACGCAGATCGAAAACTATCTCTACGATGATGTTATAAAAGCTTCATCTGGAATGTATCTGGTTACAGTAAAGTCCGATTTCGGAACTAAAACTTTTAAAGTTATTGTGAAATAAAACATCACATTAATTAAAAATATTACGAACGATTTTCCCAAAATCGATTAACAGCATAGTATGAAAAATAAAATTATAATTCTTGTACTTTTAATAAGTTCATTTCTGTTTGCCATCAATTTTAAAAACCCTGATCTGGCGGCTAAACTTTCGAATGCTTTTTTAGAAGACCGCAAAGAAACTACAGTTTCTGAACCGGCTCAAACGGCTTCGAAAACCGTAAAAACAACCAAAGTTTTTACTGCCGATATCAAAGAAGGTTTTATCGGAATTAAGGACGAAAATGACACAGACGAAGCGTATGATAACGTTTTTCATCTGTCGGTAAACGAACTTCCATCAGCCTACGAGAATGCTTATCTGGAATACGAATTATATGGTTATGACCAAGCGGCTTCTATTTCGCGAAGTTTAAACAATCAGGCCAGTATCGGGGGACAGTTTTTATCTCCTAATAAAAATTGGACTTCACAGTCAGAACTTCTTTCTGAGCAGTCTTTAAGACAAGGCGATAACGTATTGTTGTTTACAGCGCCAGAAGGAGTTTCTAATGCTTATAAGATTAAAAATGTACAAATTGTATACAAACCAGCGGCGCTTTTACGCAGCTATACATTGCTGCAGTCGGATCATAAATTTTATATAAAAGGAACCAATTTTTCTTCACAGCTTAAATCACTTACTGTTAACGGAATTTCTGTTAATGTGAACCAGCCCGAATTTGAACTCGTTTTCGATCAAAAAGAGCTGTCTGGTAATCAATCGATTACTATCTATAAAGAAAGTGCTGCCGGAATTGTTACACAGGAAATCATCAAAAGCACTGCTTTTTTAAAAGTGGATAGTTTTAGACCGATTGAAAATGCGAGGGAAAAATTTTCTAAAACAATTCATTTTCAAACTTCTAATACACTTACCTATAAAGATTTTAATGCCGTTTTTCCGGCAGGAGCGCTTCAATCGGATGTGAATGTTTCGGTAAGCGGACTTCGAAAAATTGATATTGCGCCTTTGAATGCAGCAATGGTCAATGTAACGGCTCTTAATGCGGGTTTCAGATTACTGCCGCACGGAACTATTTTTGAAAAAGCGGTGACTTTATCGCTTCCTTTTGATAAAAAAGCCATTCCAGAAGGTTATACCGAAAAAGATATTAATGTATTTTATTTTGACGAAAATAAACGTCTTTGGCAGGAAGTAACCAAAGATTCTATAGACCTGAAAGCGGGAATCATTCAAGCCAAAACCACTCACTTTACCGACTTTATTGCGGGAATTATCAAAATGCCGGAATCTCCAGAAACTTCTGGTTATACCCCTACGAGCATTAAAGATTTAAAAGCGGCAAGTCCATTAGTTGGGATTCAATCTATTGCGCCGCCATCTGCAAACGGAAGAGGAACGATGAGTACAGGATTTTCGATCGTGATTCCGAACGGACGCGGCGGCATGCAGCCTTCTCTAAATTTACAATACGACTCAGACGGAGTTCACAGCTGGGCAGGAACGGGCTGGGATATTTCGGCACCATCTGTTAATATCGAAACCCGCTGGGGTGCACCAAGATATGATGCGACAAATGAAACCGAAAGTTACGCAATTGCCGGCGAAGCTTTAATCCCGAATTCACATAGAGCAGAATGGATTGGCAGAACAAAAGACAAGCAGTTTTATCCAAGACGCGAAGGCGCTTTTCAGCAGATTATCCGTAAAGGAGATTCTCCAAAAAATTATTATTGGGTAGTAAAAGACAAAAGCGGTGTAGCCAGTTATTATGGTGGAAATGAATCTGGTTTGAACACCAATACTGTTTTACAAGATGCATCGGGAAATATTGGGCATTGGGTGTTATGCCTGCAAAAAGATTTAAAAGGAAATACAGTAAGTTACGAATACGATAAAAAAGACGGCGAGCTGTATCTTAAAAAGGTTTATTATACCGGATTTGGTTCACAGAAAGGAAATTACAACGTAACTTTTGTTAAAAACGCTGATTTAGGAGAAGCAAATCGTCCAGATGTACAAGTTTCTGCTCGTTTAGGTTTTAAACAAATAAATAATCAATTACTGCGAAAAATCGAGGTTCGTTATAAAGACGAAATGATCCGCAGTTATGAACTGCAGTACAAAGAAGGGGCATTTAAGAAAACACTTTTAAAATCGATTTCAGAATACGATTCAGAATCTAAATTATTCTATACCAATACGCTGGATTATTTTGATGATGTTCGTGATTCGTCTGGGAAATACAATCCGTTTGGACCGGAACAAGCTTGGGATGTACCAAATGACAATCTTAAGAACAGCTCTATTCCTTCTTTCAGCGATGTACTATTTTCAGGAAAACACTCTTTGGTAAGCAGTACCGAAGGAACTACAGAAGGTATTAGTTACAGACTTGGAATCGGTTTGGCTACCAATGCAGGAAGTCTTAAAGGCTTTACGGTTGGAGGTCACGGAGGAAATAGCTGGGGAAAATCTGATACTGCTGCCATGCTCGAAGATTTAGATGGTGACGGACTGCCTGATAAAGTATTTAAAAATAAAAATGGGGTTTACTACCGAAAAAATTTAGCCGGTTCTGGGCAGTTAGGCTTTGGAGAATTACAGGAAATTAATATTAGCGATGTTGGTTTTTCTAAGTCAACTTCTTTTAACTGGGGTGTCGATCTAAACTTAAAATACGGTAACATTGGTTACGACCAGCAGCGTTCTACCAATAAAACCAAGGCTTACTTTATGGATTTTAACGGCGATGGATTAATTGATTTTGTTCGAAACGGGCAGGTCTATTACAATCGTTTAGAAAACGGAGTTCCAACTTTCAAAAGCAGCAGTACGGGAACCCCTTCTCCTGTTTTTGGAGGAGGAGATATTAATATTCCTGGATATACAACTATTTCTCAAGAAGAGATTGAAAAACAAAATCCGCTGCACGATGTGGTGCGTATGTGGGAAGCGCCAGTAAAAGGAATTGTTTCAATTTCGCATCAATATCAGCTTGTCGAAGAATCGACACCAGAAGGTATTAAAGCGCGTGCAGAATATGTAAACAATGCAGGAATAGATAAAGCAGACGGAGTTCACTTGTATTTTCAAAAAGGAACTCAATTAATCTGGAACGAGGTAATTGGCGCTTCAGATTACGCAATAAAAACCAAACAAAACAATGCTGTTTCTGTAGAAAAAGGCGAAAGATTGTATTTTAGAGTTAGTGCTGTAAAAGACGGAAATTTTGATACCGTCAACTGGGATCCTATTATTACCTATTCTCAGGTAAAGCAGTTTGACAGAGATCTTAACGGAAATATTGTACAAAGTGATTTTACAATTCCAGCTGCTCTTAAAGATGCCAATTTATATTCTTTAGCTTCTTATCAAGCCAGCAGTGATTTTTTCAGCAGTTCTCTAGCCGCTAAAACGATTCCAGCCAGCGGAAATGTTGTTTTAAAAGGAATTTTAAACAAACCGGTAACGTCAGATCATATTAGACTGGTTATTACCAAAAGTTATCTGGACCAAACCAGTCCTTCGGTAATTGTTTACGAAAAAACATTTTTAGCAAACGACGTTGCTGCTTTCGATTTGGCATCAGTTACACTGCCGGTATTCGAAGCAGAAACACAAATCAGCCTTGCTTTAGAAACAGCAACCAATATCAATTGGCAGTCTATTTCTTTTGCCCCTAAAGTAACGGTTCCAGCTTATCCGGGTGGTGAGGCAGAAGAAGCAGCTATGGAAGTTTCGCATTTATTATACAATAAGCGAGAAGGAAATTATAATATCCCAGGTGTAAGTGCTACAGTAAGCGGTAAAGTAAAACTAAACATTCTGCCGGCAGATTTAATATTAGCGACTCCTTTTCAATATCCAGGAAATATCAATAATTATAACGGAGATGTCATTATCTCTGCCAAACAAAATAATGTTTTATTAGCCCGTAACCGCTATCAAATCACCGCAGGTACATTAGTGTTGGTTAACAATGCATTTGATAATGCAGTTGTCTATCCAGATGCCGTTTTAGGAGCACCTATTCAGTTAGAAATGACGGTTTCTAATGCCCAGTCTATTACAATAATCAAAAATTATCCAAAAGCAAATGCTTTAAATATTCAGGTTCAGGTAACCGATTTAAAAGACTTGACAGACCTTACCGATGATGTGATCTATACCAAGGCTGCAGATGATTTTGCGATTTACAGTCTTCTAAATTCAGACGAGCGAACATTAGGATTGTACCACCGTCAATGGGGAGGATTTGTTATCAATGGAACACTGGCTTCAAACACCATAGATCAGACTAAGTTAAAGCAGTCGGACGCGTATAATAACGAACCTGATTTGAACAATACCGATCCTGAAAATTATGATGGAAAAGGGTACGAAATGGCCGATAATTATTTTGTGTCTTTAAATCCATCTTACACTAAATACAAATGGGAAGGTCTGGAAGAAGGAATTTATATTAAAGGCCAGACTATTGGAACATCGAGACTAGGAGAAGATGATATTGCCGATTACACGGATTTTTCACTTCCAAATTTACAAGGCGGCAGTACATCAGCATTGGACATGATCAGCGAAAGCAAAAGTAAAAGTATCTCTGCCGGCGCTTCTACAGGTTTTGCCAATATGGGTTACAGCAAGTCTATAGACGGAGATTCGTATGTAACACAGACGATGAGTGACTTTAATGGGGACCGTTTTCCAGATTATATTCGCGGCGGCAATGTACAGCTGACAGCCCCTGTTGGAAAAGTTTCGGATCAAATTGTAAATATAGGAGACAATTTCAGTCATGCGACCACTACTTCCGAAGGTCCTAATTTTGGCGGGAGCTACAGCCACGGAACTGCAAAAAGCGGTTTGGGAATGACTGTTGGAAAAGTAGCGGCACAACGAGAAGCTTCAAGATCTTGTGCCGATGAAGAAGCTGAAAAAGCAAAAGACCAAATTTCGGTAAGTGCATCGCAAGGAAAAGGAACCGACCGTTCTAGATTGATTCACAGCGATATAAACGGTGATGGACTTCCGGATAAAGTAACTGACAATGGAGACGTAATGCTGAACACAGGTTACGGCTTTGTATCGGGAGGAAATTGGAATCTGGGAAGTTTAAACAAAGGTTTCTCTACTGATTGGAGTGCTGGATTAGGTTTCAGTATTAAACAAGGGTCTATTTCGGGCGGTGCCAATTATGCAAGATCAGAATCTGATGTTGACGAATCTTTTATGGATATCAACGGTGATGGTCTGGCAGATAAAATAAGCTATCAGGGCAATACCATGAAAGTGGCTTTTAACTTAGGAGATTCATTTGATACACCAATTGTATATCCAAAATTCTCAGAAATGAATCTGAATAAAGGAGTAAGCTACGGTATGAATGCCAATTTCTCTTTTGATATCACGGTTTGGCTGCTTCGTATTACACCAACTGTTGGAGGAAGTAAAGGATGGAGCACCAGCCGTTCTGAAGGAACATATATGGATATTGACGGTGATGGAAACCTGGATTATATCGTTTCTACAGATGATAACCATTTAACAGCACAGCTTTCCAACATCAAAAGAACCAACAAACTAAAAAGCGTTACCAACGGCGCTGGAAACAGCTATGTGGTAGATTACGAACTCACAAAACCAAGTTATGAGAATCCGTCGGCTAAATGGGTTTTGCAGTCTGTAGATGTTTTTGACGGACATAAAGGTGATGGAATCGATCATTCGATTGCTAAATTCCGTTATGAAGACGGTTTTCACGATCGTCGTGAAAGAGAGTTTTACGGATTCGGAAAAGTAATTCAGGAACAGATTGATGCGGCAGATAATTCTGTTTTTACAACGACTGTTCAGGAGTTTTACAATCAGGATTATTTCCGTAAAAATCTGTTGAAACATAGTTATACATTAGATAAAAATGGAAAAATGCGTCAGGAAACTGAAAACGAATACAGTTTTGTGGATGTAAAAACACAGGCAAGTGTTCCGGTTTCTGATTTAAATTTACCTTCCTGCGATGACAAACGCATTTTTGTGGGATTAATTCATGCGAACCAAAAAGTATACGAAGGCGGCAGCGAATATCTTGAAACCAATACTTTTAATACCTATGACGCTAACGGAAATATCACGCAATACGAAGATTTAGGAAACGGAACGGCAGATGATAAAGTAACCGCAAAAATCACTTATCACGAAAGCACTACGCCTTATTATGGAGGTATCCCGAAACAGTTAGAAGTGTATACAACTGACGGATTACGCCGTAAAAGAGCTACAACCATCAACACAACAACAGCCGAAGTAACGCAGATTAAAAATTACGCTGCTGCGGATAAAATTGCCATTACCGATATTGCTTATGATACGTACGGAAACCTGGAGAAAATAACCGGGCCAACCAATCATAAAGCACAGCGAATGACTTTGGAATATACTTTTGATACAGAAAACCATCAGTATATGACCGAAATCAAAGATGCATTTGGGTATCAAAACAAAATGGAATACGATTACCGTTATGGTGTACCATTAAAAACGACTGATCGTAACGATCAAAGTATGATTTATACACTGGATGCTAAAGGTCGTCCGGCTACTATAAAAGCACCTTACGAGATTGCTTCGGGTAAAGCCTATACTATTGCTTACGAATATTTCCCAGAGGCAAAAGTACCTTATGCGAAAACCAAAAATTATGATCCAGAATTAGACAAAGATATCGAAACGTTTACCTATACGGACGGATTAGGAAGGGCTTTGCAGGTAAAGAAAACAGCCAGTTTGTTTACACAATCAGGAAGTGCTGATCAGGAAGCGCATATCATTTCGGGAAAAATAATTTATGACGGATTAGGGCGTCAAATAACCAGCTACTACCCTACCACCTCTACGACTCTCGATAATAACTTCAGTACGGCAGTATCTACTGTTACACCAACTAAAACAGAATATGATGAAGTGGGTCGTGCAGTTAAAGTAACATTGCCGGACGGCAGCACCAACACAACTGTTTTTGCAATAGAAGATTATGAAGGAATTTCAGTTTTAAGAACGACCCAAACAGATGCTTTAAACAAAACAAGTGAAACTTTTACAGATGCAACTGGACAGAATTTGGCCAGCATGCAGAACGATTTGACGACCAAGTTTGAAACAAATGCTTTGGGAGAAATGATCAAAGTAACCGATGCTATGGATCATATTACCAAAAGCAGTTACGACTGGCTGGGAAGACGTGTGGAGTTTACGCATCCAGATGCAGGAACAACTACCATGCAATATGATTTGGCAGGTAACTTGACAACACGCGTCACACAAGATATAAAAAACACAGTACCCAACGGCGGTGCAATCGAATACGTATACAATTACAACCGTTTAGAAAGTATAAAATACCCTAAAAACCCGCAGAATAATGTGCAGTACAATTACGGTAAAGCCGATGGAACTGCAGCGCGCCGAGGCAGATTGTGGTTTGTACAAGATGCCAGCGGCGGGCAGGAGTTTTTCTACGGAAAACTGGGAGAAGTCGAAAAAGAAATCCGCACGCTGCGCATCACTCCTACCGATGTACAGACCTACATTTCGCAATACGAATACGATACTTGGAACCGTATCCAGAAAATGACGTATCCTGATGGCGAAGTGGTTGAATATACCTATAACCGCGCAGGAAATCTTCAGAGCATGCAGGGCAAAAAAGAAAGTCATACTTACGATTACATAAAACAATTGAGTTATGACGAATTTGAACAGCGTAAATATTTAAAATATGGAAACGATACCGAAACCAATTATACTTACGACCCTGTAATGCGAAGATTACAGCAGCTGCAGGTAAAAAGCGGTGCGAGACAAGTAATGAATAATTCGTATGGTTATGATTTAGTTGGGAATGTATTGAATATAAAAAACACCGCTCCAATTGTAAACAATACTTTAGGCGGGACCTCATCTCATGAATACCAATACGACGATTTTTATAGATTAAAATCGGCAAAGGCAAGCTATCAGGGTGAGTTTACTAAAGCTAGTTATGAGCTGAATATGAGCTACAATAAAATGCACAACATTACCAAAAAAGATTTGGTGCATACGGTAAACAACGAACAAAAAGGTTATGTTTTAGAGTACAATTACGATAACGAACTGCATCCTAACGCACCCAATAAAATTGCTGAGGCAGGAAAGACGCAACCGAGAGAATATGTTTACGACGGAAATGGAAACCCAACAAGTTATACCGAAGACAAAAACTTCAGAAAAATGACTTGGGACGAAGAAAACCGTTTAATGGGAATAAACGATAACGGAAGAATCCATCAATATACGTATGATGCAGGAGGAGAAAGAGTAATAAAAAGCTCTGGAGATTCTCAAAATGTGGCGATCAACGGAGAAACTGCGGCTACTATTGTACATACCGATGATTATACTGGTTATGTTTCGCCATATTTTGTGATCAGCAAAGGAAAATTTACCAAACATTATTTTGAAGGTGCAGGACGTATTGTAAGCAAACTAGGAAACGGAGCTTTTGCACAACCGCTAAAAATTACTGCTGGCGGTGTTAATTATACCAAATTGACAGCCGAACAACAAAAAGCAATGGATGCCTATGTAAAAAGTTTAGGTTTGCCTCCCGGCCCGCCAACGCAGCAGGGGATTTACGCAACTCCTGAATTTACGGGAGATCCGTACCCGAGTGAAGTCATTAAACCTGTAGAAGAAAACCAAGAACCGCCAGAAGGATGGCCTAGAAATCCTATTTTCAACGCACCAGGAGATGTTCCTGGACCGCCAGTACAATTTGGACCGCCAGTAGAACCCACAACCGTTAAAGGAGGCGAAGGTTTTACCGGAACAGGAATGCCAGAGAATGATATTTTTTATTTTCATCCGGATCATTTGGGAAGTACTTCCTATATTACCAACAAAAATGGCTCTATTTCACAGCATGTGGAGTATATTGCTTTTGGGGAAGTTTTATTTGAGGAGCATTCCAGCTCGTTTTCTTCGCCATATCTTTTTAACGGCAAAGAACTTGACAGGGAAACGAATTTGAGCTATTATGGGGCAAGGTATTTAGACATGAAGACTTCTTTGTGGTTGAGTGTTGACCCTTTAGCAGAAGAATTTTTACATCATTCTCCCTATAATTATTGCTTTAATAATCCACTCAATTTAATAGATCCTTCAGGAATGGGACCAGAGGATCCTAAAAATGACCCTCCAACAAAAGGAAAATTAACAGGTAGTCCAAATCTTTTAATATTTACAATGGATGCTCAGGGTATTAATGAACAGAAAATGAATGAGACTAGTGGAAAATATGACTGGATAGCAGTAAGTAGTCCTGAAGAAGCAGAGAGAGCATTAAAAAAAGCTTATGGTGATAAAACCTCTTTTATTACTAATTTAGCTTGGAGATCTCATGGTAGTACCGCTGGTGCAGAATTATCGTCAAATGGTGCGGGACCAATTGGTGATCCAGCGAAAAACTCATCACTAAAGTATATAAAAAGTTTATTGACGGATAATGCAAATGTCATGTTTACAGCTTGTTCGTTGGTTGCGGGATCACTGCAACCTAAAGATAGAAATTACCCTTCAGGTAAAGCATATGGAGAAAATTTTTCCTCTTTTTTTGTAGGTAATTCAAATAGGAAGTTATTTTTAAACTATACCAATTCAAGTGCGACAAGTAATCATTACTATAATGATTTTAGATTTGATTTGAAACTTAATGAACAAAAAAGAACTGGTTTTTTATGTTTTACAAAAAATGGTACATTACCTGCTTTCTATAATTTAAAAGTCAATAGTGCTGGAGGAATGAGTATTAAATATTCAAGACCTAACAACAGATTTGGAGATGTGCCAGAAACTAAAAAGATTTTTCGTCCATTAAAAAATTAGTAATTTAAATCATAACATAAATAAAATGATAAAGTATAGCTTATTGTTAGTATTTCTTCTTGTATTCTGTACAAATAAGAAAGAAGTTGATTGTAAAGATCAGGGAATAAAAATTGAATATTTGTCAGATATGGATAAATTAATTCAAAATGGTTATGTATGTGATAAACATTTTGAAGATTTTGGTATTGATGAATTAAAGAGATGTAAAGTTGTATTTTCTGATTCGAACTATAAAATTTTATATAATGGATTTCGCAGCAGGGTTCTTTTTGATAAAAAAGAAAATTTAAAATTAGCTGTAAATTCACTACTTCCCGATTTTCGACCTATAAAAAATCGACCTTTTTCTTTGTATATACTAAATGACAAACTTATGCCTGTTTATGGCATTACTAAATTCGGTGTTGATAGTCCCTCTGTCTTTAAAATAGAGTATAAAAATAATAAAATTATACTTCTTGATGCAGTTGATAAAGAAAGTAAAAATATCGATGTTAATAAACTAACCTATCAGCAAATACTTTTACTAATTTCTAAAATTAAAAACACCTTTAAATATAAACTTTCAGAAGGAACATTAGATGATTATTTTTACAAAGTACCCTACTGGACAGAAGGAAGAGAATAACTAACCAGGATGACCAACGCAGAGGGGAATATATGCAACACCGGAATTTACAGGAGACCCTTACCCAAGTGAAACACTTAACCCTGTTGAGGAAAATCAGGAACCACCGTAAGGTGGCCACGAAACCCGCTGCACGAAGAGTTCCATAAAGTTTTTAATGCTGTGCGAAGTCTCCCGACTTCGAACCGTAAAAGAAAATCGCCAGAGAAAAAAAAATTAAACCTCGAAAAATCGAGGTTTTTTATATTACAACTAGTAGAAAAGAATGGGAACCGCCAGAAGGCTGGCCAAGAAACCCAATTTTCAATGCTCCAGGAGATGTTCCTGGACCAGCAGTACAATTTGGACCGCCGGTAGAACCCACAACCATTAAAGGAGGCGAAGGTTTTACCGGAACAGGAATGCCGGAAAATGATATTTTCTATTTTCATCCGGATCATTTGGGAAGTACTTCGTACATTACCAACAAAAATGGCTCTATTTCACGGCATGTGGAGTACATTGCTTTTGGTGAGTCTCTTTTGAAGAACATTCATCTTAGTTCGTCATATTTATTTAATGGGAAGGAAATGAATATAGAGACAATTTGAGCTATTCAAGGACGAGGTCTTTAAATATCAAGATTTCATTGTGGTTAAATGTGGAGCGTCTAGTGCTTTACAATCCTATGTTTGAAGAAGAATTTTATTTTGATGGACAAATAATGGAAGTGTTTACAATAATCGCAATTTAAAATCTGTAAGGAAGAACACGACTAAAGCAACTGCTAAACACCTAAAAAAACAAGATGCCATTAAAGCCAGTAAAAGGCAATAAAAAAAGAATACTACAAAAAGATTTTAAATTAACCTCAATGGGTGGAAAAACTGTAAAGGCGCTAAAGAATTACATCTAGGATAACGTAGAAAAAAAATAAAAATAATTTAAAAGATTGTATTATAACACAAATTTATTGTTGGCATGGCAAAAGTGGAAGCTCTAAAGTTTGGATACAATATAAAGATAAAACAGATAGGGTTAATGTAAGCGCAATGCAATGTGATCAATTAAAAATTGGTGATACAATTAAATTATTTTATTATGAACATTTTGATTATTTTTTTTTAAAAGGATATGTAAATATTGCATGGGTCATTGTTGCCTTTGTTCTATTACTATTTTCATTTACAGGAAAACAAATAGATAAATTAAATGCATTTTTAAAAAAGCAACATTAAAAAGGGAAAATATTAAAAAAGATAATTTTGAATAAGCTTTATAAAAATATATTCAAACAATAATACATTTGATGCAATGGAGAAAAGAGAGGTTTATGAGACAAATTCAAAGATTTATTCTAACGTACTTTTAAAAGTAGCGATTGTACTAGTACTCTTAGTAAGTTGCTCTAAACAAAAAATAAATAATCCCAATTTAAAATGGATTATGGACAAATATGGTTGTAAAGGGTATAGAACTATTGAACTTGCGAAATCAATAGTTTCCAAAAATCAGATGATTAATAATTGTAGAGAATCAGATTTTATACAAACATTTGGAGACGCCGATCTTGTTGAAGGAAATTTTTTAAGTAAAGAACTATTCTATTTATCACAATCAAATTGTGAAGGAAGTGAGCTCGTTATAAATTCAGATAAATGTTATATCGTTTTTTCATTTGAATATGGATATTTAAAATCAATTAACGAAATGTGTGAATAAAAATACGTTGCTCAAGTTATTTTTTCTGTGTGTATCTGTTCAACAAAAAAGAAAAGGAGAGGTCATGTCCGTAAAAATCTTACAACGTTTTTGCACGAGCAAGAATGCTGGAAAATGCTATTTCCTATTTTTCTGATCATTTGGAAACTCAATAACAAAACAATATTCAAAAAATTAGATGAATAGCCGAGTAATTAAAAGTAAAGATGAATAACACAAAATATATAATTATCCTATTTTTTATACTGACTTCATGTCAAAAACACAATATTTATTTTGATCTAAAAATTCAAAAAGTTGTTAGTTGTAATAATATACCAATTACTTCATTAGAGGTGGATAACGATTCGATTAAACCAGATGGTTTTCCTTATGAAGGAGGGTTCTTGTTCGTATGGGAAGGCAATAATGACTTAGTTCCTTCTAATTTTTCATTTAATAATATACCGAAAGAATATCGTTGTACTAAAGGAGGTATTTTGTATAAATCTAAAATAAAATTGAAGCCTAATTGTAGATATATAGTAAAAAAGTCAGGGAATGGATTAAATCCACATGTCATTACGATTTGGACAGATAAAAAAGGGATAGTTTATAAAACTACACACCCTGAATGTATTGATAATGAAGGAACACCTGAGGAATAGTCAAAATAATAAATCTTCTGGCCCGCTCTTCGAAGTGTCTACGCTGAGCGAATGTTCTCAACTTCGAACTCGCAAAGAAACTCAATAAATAGAAATAAAAAAATGAGCATTTTTTACAAGAATATCATATCCGAATATGATATACTTAATATTTGATAAAAAACGAAATACGTTATATCGCATAACTTCAAATACTGTGTGGTTCGGTACATAATAAAAATAGAAAGACTTCAACTGTCTATAGCTCATTTCGCGACTTAATGGATACTGTTTTTAGTCTAGATAATAGTCTGCAAAAATATTAAAAATATCTATGGAAATATTACTTATTAAGTATTCATAATATTTAAGAATCAGTAAGCTATTATTATATGATAAAATTGCTATAAACTTGCAAAAAAAATGATGAATAACACTCTTGATAATTTCAAAATAAAAGTATTCAATGCTCTAAAAAAGAAAGAGCAACTCCAATATTTAGATTACGAAGTTGATCTTTCAAAAATTCAAAGTAAGTTCAATTTTAGTAATGGAATTTATCTAGGATTTGATCAAAAGATTTATGCTTATTATTCCGAAGAAGAAGCTTTAAACAATAGTACTTTCGGTGTAAAACACTATTTGAATTACGAAACGACCTTAAAATATTTTGATACAATAGATGATGCTTTTGATTATATAGAATATTTGCAAAACCTTTTAAATTCTAAACAATTAGAGCAATTTTTCTATTTTGAATATAAATCAAAAAAGTGGAATCAGCCTTTGTATAAAAAGTTTTCGTTACGGATTGCAAACAACAAAAGCGCCGAGGATTATATTGTCAGGATAGATAGTTCTGGATCGGATTTTTATATGACAATTTGCTTTTTTGCCAATTATCAATTTAAAGTTGATTTTATGCCTGTTGATGAAAATTGGTCAAATCATAAAGTCAAAAAATACAATCATATCGATGATCTATTTTTAGATTTTCAACATTATACTTCTTATGATTCTATTTCAATTGAAGAATCTGAAAGAGATCTGTTTTAAAAAATCAATTTATGAAATACCGAATATTTTTTTTACTTCTACTTACTTTGTTGTCATGCAAAAATAATGACGATGAAATCGGAAGACCAGACCCTTATATTTTAACAGAAAATCATATTTCAGAAGATTGCAGTGCTTTTCAAATGCGATTTGATAAAGGAGATTATATCTTGAATTTTGCTTTATCTGGAACTTGTCCAAAACTAAAGCCGGAAGAATATACAAAAGAGTATTCTCGATATTTGAAGGTTTACAATGATAGTTTACCCCTCAGAAAAGGTTTTATACTTGTACAATATTATGGATTTAATTCTAACATCAAAACATTTCAAGATTCTATAATACAGATTACAAAAAGAAATTTTAAAACTAATGTTTCTTTAGTTGAAGAAAATAATGATTTTTTTATGATTCAAGTTGGTAATGATAAAGCTATGTTAACTAGATATTTAAATAAAGTTTATGAATAGTACTATCAATAAAGCAAACAAACCTACAACAAAAGATTACCTTAAACTAGCTGGTATATTACTTCTTATTATCTCATTTTTCGTATGTCTTTGTGTTTATTTTACACAAGAAAGAACAAATGAAATTGAATATATAAAAGCCGACTACACTATTACAAAAGGCATCATAACCAAAATATCTTTGTATAAAGGAAAATCAGTTGGAATTAAATATATCGTAAAGAATAAGATATATGAGGAATCTGATGCAATACATCTCAAATTGAACAAAAAAGAAGATGATTCAATTTACATCAAATATTATAATAAAAATCCCGAACTAATGATAAGCGAATATAACAGGGATTTTTAGTCCACAAAAACCATGAGAAAAAATATATTTCTATTTCTAACAACAGCAATTATATATTTAGCAGCAACTTTTTTATACAGCCTTTTTTTCGGATTAGCACCTTTTAACAATGGTCAGGTAATTGGGTATCCAGCAATCTATTATCAATTCTGGATTTCGGAAACAGAAAAACAATTTGGCTTTATGAAGATTGAAAATCTTTTAATCAACTTAGTGATCATATTTATACTGACGTTACTTTATAAAATAGCTGCAAAACAAAAAAATGAAAAAACCCAAAATGAAAAGTAAATTGTACTCAAAAAATATACTAGCATGTTTTTTACTAACACTCGTTTTATCTGGATGTAAGAAGAAACAGCATTTTGATTTTTATGATAAAGTCTTATACTATCATAGTAATTTTTACAGCGTACCGCCACCGCCAGACGGTACAAAAAGGCAGGAAATCTATTATTCCTATTTTGTTGATGAAAATGATAAAAGTAATTACGAAAATCTCTCCCAATATGGATTCAAAAAACAGCCAATCAGCAATGCTTTTGATCTTAAAATAGATGATTTTTTTACCAATCAAAATCCTGGACGCTTTAGGTCTGACCCTCACTGTTTAAATTGTTTTCAAGATATTTTGATTTTTTATAAAAATGAAAAAATAGTCGGCATTGCAAAATTTGATTTTAAGTGTAATCGATATTTTTACACAAACTATCTGTCTGAAAATAAAATATACCTTAGAAAGGATTGTCAAAAATTCTATTATCTTTTTAAAAAATAATCCATGAAAAAAGCCTTAATTCTAACCGTAGTTTTATTTATTATTGCTTTATTTCTACAGCTCCTTTTGTTTGGAACTTCACCCAAAATAGAGTGCAGTGAAATAAATTCTCAGTTTTATAATTTACTGCAGCAATCTTTGTATCACTATTTAATATTGCTTGTACTTCAAATACTATTTCTAAAATTTTGGTTTAAAACTGATTTCAAAAAAAGCGCCGTCACAGTTTTACTTTTCACCTTTTTATTTTTAAGTATTTTTAGCTTTTTTTATTACCGCTATTACAACGAGATTTGTACTTATCCTAAATAAAATCTACCTCTCTCCTACTCAACCGCTAAAATAAGTGTATGAACTATAAAATAGTCTTCTTTATATGTGTACTGCTCCTTTCCTGTCAGAAAAAAAACGAGCCTAAAATGAGGTTAAACAATACAGCGTCAATCTTTAACGACAGTTTATTGGTTTGCAGCACTCTTAGTGACAGCATCGTAATCGAAAATATCAGAAACAAGAAAATCATTTTTTCTAAAATAATAAACGACGACGAAGCTATCCGACCGCAGCCTGTTTTGGATAAAAACAACCTGCTTTACGGTGTTTTTTCTGAAAATAAATTAAGTTGTTTTGACATAAAAAATAACGTACCAAAATGGACTTATAATACGGAAGAAAAAATCAATGTGATAAAAGCTGTAAATGATTCTTTGATCGTGATTGGTATTCGAGCTTTCGGTTTAACTGTACTTAACAGCCAGAGCGGAAAACCCTTGTATCATCTCGAAGAAAGTCATTCTTCACTTTGCAATTCAAGTTTTATTATCCAGTTTACTTTTGACAAAGAAAAACTCTATGTTTCCGATTTTCAATGCCATACAGTTGCTGCTTATGATTTGAAAAACGGAAAGAAATTATGGTCTTATAAATCGTCTTTAAGCGGATTATCAAAATTATTGGTTTACAAAAATTTTATCTTTTGCGGCATAACGGGAAATCCGTTAAAAAAAGAAGGCAAAATTGTATTATTAGATAAAAACAACGGAAGTGTTTTGGCAGAAGAAGATCAAGCTTTTGATTTAATTACAGCTCCTATTGTATACCAAAACAAAATACTGTATTACACGTACACTGGCGCGTTAAAAGAATTTGATCCAGAAGAACTAAAATCTAAAACGCTGTATCAATTCAATAAAGAAAATGAAATCTGCAGCACTCAATTACATTTGATTCAAAATGATCTTTATCTCGAAGAATGCGAATTAAATATTATAAAGTTCAATCTTCAAACCAAAACAATAAAGAAAGTAACCGAAAAAAAGAAAGGATTGAATGCAGTTTATCTTTCTAAAAATGAAGTTGAATTTGTCTACTAAGATTTACTCTTGATTTTCAAGTATTTAAAAACGTAATTTCCTTAAAAAGGACTTAGATAAAAAAGAGCTCGATGGGACATCGAGCTCTTTTCGAACTAACTAAAATATTTAAATTTAGTAAAGGGAAAAGAATTAATCCGGGTTGGCCAAGATCTTATACAACTCGGCATTGGACAGATAAAATTGATTCTCTAAACTAATCTGTGAAAGCTTGGCACTTACTAAATTGTTCTCTCTCGAATTGATTAAGAAAATCGAACTTTCGCCAAAAGAAAATAATTTTTCTTCGGAGTTCAGCATCGTCACATAATCTTTTACAAGATTATCGATCACGATTTTCTGCTTTCTTAAAGAAGCAATTTCAGTTTGCTGGGCTTTAATTTTATTTTTTAATTCCAATCGCTGCTGTCCAATATCAAACTGCAGGTCTTGAATTTTAATTTTAGCCATTTTCAGATTTCCACGTTCTTTTCGCAGGAAAATTGGGAAGCTGAAATCAATATTAAATTTGTAATCATCGGCATTAAAAGTGTTCCAATAATTCGGGTCTGAAATATAATTATACCCCACATTTACTTTCGGAAGCAATGAATTTGCTTTCAATTGGCGATTAACTTCCAGAATCGACATTTTGGTTTCCAGAGACTGAATTTTCGGATGCGAATCCAATGATTCTACATCAACCATCATAGCGTCTGTACGTAACGTTTCTTCTATTGTTTGTATCAAATTATTTTCGGGTCTTACCAAATCTCCCAATTCAACCGGAACATTTTCAATCCATAAATAATTGGCCAGATTCAATTTTGCTTTCGCTAATTTTAGATTTCCGTTTTCCACATTCAATTCACGGTTTCTCACCGTAATTTTCGCTTCAACGCTGTCAATAGCAGGAGCATCACCCGCTTCTATCAATTTTCTAACGCCTTCAAAACGAGTGCTCGCAAAACCTAAATAGTTTTTGTACAATTCGGCTTCGTTATAACTTTTTCGCCATTCAAAATACGCTTCGCTGGCTTTGTGCAAAACCGCAATAGCTCTCAGTTTACGTTCTGCATCACTCAGTTTTACCTGCAGTTTTCCTTCACGAACATCGGCCATTCGCTGATTAATGAACATTCCCTGACCTAAAGCTACGCTTACTCCAAGAGAGGTCAAACCCGCTTCCGGCGTACGATTCTGCGGATTGTAATATTGTCCGTCTGTATCGTCAAAACCCGCCTTAACTTCAATTCCGTACCAAGTCGGAATTTTGAAGCTGCTGTTTAACAACGAATAATATTCTGTTCCTTTAAATTCTTTCTTATTATAATCGACTTCAATTTTCGGGTCAAATCCTCCTCTAGCGGCCATTAATTTTGCCTGAGCATTGCTCACTTCAAGATTGGCTTGTTTGACCAGCGGATGGTATTTTTTTACATATCCTAAAAACTCGCTGAAAGTTAATTCTTCCTGATTAAAATTCTGAGCCTGTAAGGTCGAAGAGCCGAATAAAAGTAAGAAAGAAAACAATTTTACAAGATTTCTCATTTTATTTTTTCTCCTTTCCTTTTGCTTCTTTTTCACCCGAATTATAATAATTTGGAGGAAAACCATTCAGGTTTCGCCAAATTTCATACCATACCGAAACTGTTTCCAGCAAAGCAATACTCTGCGCACCGGCACCAATACTCAATTCTTTTGGCCAGTGGCGGTCTATTCCGTCAGGAGCTACAAGAATCCTGTATTTTCCGTTCGAACTAATGAAGTTTTCGATTGCCACCACTTTTCCGCCATAGGTTCCGTACGACAATCCCGGCCATCCAGAAAACACAATTCTAGGCCATCCGTCAAACCATACACGTACATTTGTTCCTCGGTGCACCAACGGTAAATCAATAGGATCTACGTAAGTTTCAACCGCAATATCATAACTTGCAGGCATAATACTTACAATCGATGTTCCCTCTTTGATCGTCTCACCAAGACCTGCCAAAAGCGCACGGTTAATATAACCGCTCTGAGGCGCTGTAATGTAGTACAAACCGTTTCTTAATCTATAATTGGTATACTGATTCTCTAATTTATTAACCTGAGCTTCTGTGTCATACTGAGTACTTAAAGCCGTAAACTTATCACTTCTTGATTTTGATATTTTTTCAGCATATTCTGCCGTAATTCTATTGATTTCTACTTTCGCATTAATCAATTCGTTTCGGCTGCTCAACAGTTTGTTTTCCTGTGTAATAATATATGCTTCAGACTCTTGCAGCTTTAATCTTTTCTGCTCGACATCGGTCATTGGTTTTAAACCTTCTTTATTCAAAGCTGTCGAACGATCAAATTGTGTTTTAGCAATTCGCAATTGTGTTTTTACCGCAACAAGATCCATACTGTCGCTTTTAATTTTCAGCTGCGCTTGTTTGATCTTATTCTGTGCCTGCTGCAGCTTCAATTGTCTTTCTGTATTAAGCGACTGCGCCTGAACATCCAGCGAGTTTACTTTGTCGCCATAAGACTCTACCGCCATTTTTTTGGCATCAACCTGCTGTTTGGTATTGCCTACCAAATTTGGGTCTAGATAGTCTTCTTTAATTTCAGAAATAAAAAGAATAGTATCTCCTTTTTTTACAAAATCACCCTCTTTTACAAACCATTTTTCAATTCGTCCCGCGATGGTATTATGCACCGTCTGCGGTCTTTGGTCTGGTTTTAAAGTAGTAACAGAACCGCTTCCCGAAATATTCTGTGTCCAAGGCAGAAAAAGACAGCCTACGCAGAAGATCAAAAAACCTATAATTACTTTGTTTAAAATTCTATAATGTGGTCTTCGCGCAACACTGGTAATCGATTTATAGTCGCCCGGAGTGATCAGTACATGATTATCTTTTGATATATTGAGCATGATTAAAGCTTTATGTCGTTAATAATTTTTCCGTCGTCGATTGTGATCATACGACTGCATTTGTTCTTCCAAATATCATTTTTAGAAGTCACAATTACCGTCCAGTCATTTTCTTCAGAAAGTAAAAAATCTACAATTTTACTAGAAGTAATCTCGTCCATTTTGTCGACAGGATCTTCTAAAAACAAAATATTAGGTTTACCAACGATACTTCTTGCCAAAAGAATTTTTTGGACATCAGAAGCAGAAAGTTCACGTCCGCCCGGATGAATCTGATTATCTAATCCGTTCTCAAAAGTTTTAATATATGGTGTAAGGCCGACATTGTCCAAAGCCCACTTTAAATCGTCGCTGTTTAATTTATCATTTCCAAAAATGATGTTTTCGCGGATAGTTCCTGCAAAAAGGGTATCGCCCTGCAAATAACTTCCTGTCTGAGCTCTATAGGTATCTTCGTTCAGACGGTTCATATAATTATCAGTCACATACATTGCACCGCTTTCTGGTTCCAAAAGTCCCGACAAAAGCTGTAACAAAGTACTTTTTCCAGCACCGTTTGTTCCTGTAAGAATAATTTTTTCTCCCTGAGAGATTTTTAAATTGATATTCTTAAGCGACTTTTTAGTATGATCTGGATAATGATAATTGATACTTTCTGTTTCTATATTAATTCCTTTTTCAGTTTTATCTGAAGTCTGCGGAATACATGCAATGTCCATATCGGTTACCTGCCCTATTTTCTCTACAGAAGTCAAAACATCATAAAAAGACTCTAGGCCGAAAATGATTTTTTCTACCGAATTAATTAATAAAACGATCACGATTTCAGCTGCCACGAACTGCCCTATGTTCATTTGATGGTGAATTACCAGAAAACCACCAATAGACAATAAGGCAGCAGTAACAATAACTTTAAATACAGTCAGCTGGATGTATTGTTTTTTCATTACCTGAAAGTGTTTTTCACGGTAATTTACATATTCGGTCACATAACCGTCGTTTCGGTTCAAAGCATATTCAAAAGCTCCTTTTTTGCGGAAACTCTCGCGGTTGCGCGCAATTTCCTGAAGCCATGCGGCTACTTTATATTTAAACTTTGATTCGTTTAAACTGGTTTCTAAACCATCTCTGTACGAAAATTTAAAAATGATATAAAGAATCACGATAAACAAAAGTCCGATTACCATAAAGAAGGAATGGTACAAAACCAATAAAATAATCCCCAGACCTACTTGCAGAAAGGCCGTACAGAAATCCAGCAAAAGTTTTGCGGTTCCTTTCTGAACCATCAAAGTATCAAAAAAGCGGTTGGCCTTTTCGGGTGCGTATTCAGAATACATTTCTTTAAATTTAATTAAAGGCATTCTGTACGCAAATTCAAAAGACGAACGTACGAAAATACGCTGCTGCAGATTCTCAACAATTCGCAGCTGCAAAATCGTTAAAACGCCTCCAAAACCAACTCCAATTGTTACTAAAACAACCAGAACGATCCAGGAAACACTAAGCTGTCCGCTTTGAATAAAATTAATAATTGCCTGTATTCCTAAAGGCAGCGAAAGGTTTACTAAACCAGCAAAAGCGGCGTAAAATATAATTTGATATACATCACGCTTGTCCAGCTGAAGTAAATTAAAAAAACGTTTAAGTGGTGTCATGAATTTATATATAAACACAAGATTATTACATAGAATAAATATACGGCAAAAACCGCAATCAGGATGTAAGAATTTCTTCTAACTCCTAAAGAACAAGTATTTATGAAATGATTCGCGGAGGTCGCAAGTGAATTTTACCATGAAATCCGAAAGAAAATATAGGATTATCAATGTAGTTTTTACCTTTAGTTTCTGTTAGAAAATAAAGGTTTGTAATCGAATTATCGATAGAAATCAGATATTCTGCAGCAGGAATTCCTTTTGCTAATTTTGTTGTTTTTGTATTTTTTGTTTCGCAGTCGTCCACTTCTTCTGGAACGCCGTCGCATTTAAATACTTTTTTTAGAAAATTACATGCAATCCCTTTAACCGTGTAGGTTTCGGCATGGTTGTTTATAATTCTGCCAAAACTGCTGGAAATGTTCAAACTGCTGATTAAAAAATAGCCGACAAGCAACACCTGAAGGCATTTGCATAAAAGACTATTTTTAATTCTATTCAACATTTTTCTAAAAATTAAATAATTACCTCATCCAATTAATCCCTACCAAAAAACTTAAAATGAAATCTTTTTTAAGATTTTAAGTTTCTGTTTTGCCTCTAAATTTACTTTTTAGTTCCAAAAACCAAATTAATTTCTCTCGAAACTCCAATGATTTAAAGCAATTCCACTCAATTTTATGAGCGCGCAATTTAGAGCTAAAAATTTTGCGGTACATTAGAATAACATTAGAATTTGACTAAATTCAAAATCTTAACTTGTTATTAATAAATGAGTTTTGTTTTTTATCTAATGTTAGGATTTTATTATGAAGATTATTTCTAAAAAAAGAACTGCAAAAAAAAAGCTTCGTTTTATCAAAATAAAAAAGGCAAGCCCATACGACTTACCTTCTACTGAAAATTTTATATGTCAGATTTTGTTTTTTTGTTTCACGCAGATTTAAAAAGATCTTTTATTTGTTAAAGATTATACTGATAAAATGGATTTGTAAATAAAAAATCTGTCGGATTTGCTAAATCTGCGTAAAATTCTATATTAATCTAAGATAAAACTACATCTGAATCATTCTAGAATAGTCTTTCTCATATTTTTCTGGATCTGATGCTGCGTATTCGTTTTCTGGTTCTGGAATAACATGAATTTTTGAATCTTTTACCGATATAACGGCCGAGCAAACGTAAATGCCCACTTTGCCTTCATTATATTTAAAGTCCAATAAAGTCAGTTTTACAACATCGTTTATAGACAATTCATAATAATTTCCGTAGCGGATAATTTTAAAATAAATCTCCTTTTGATCTTCTATCTGAAACTGATTCGTTTGAATGTTTTCGAAAATAAAATTATTCTTGACGTCTTTTTCATTAAAACCCCAAGCTCTAAACTGAACAAAACCATTCATAAAATCAATCGAAATATAATAGCCCGTTCCTTCTTTATCACATTCAATTACAAAACCTGTTTTTCCCATACCTTCAACTGCCAGAGTTCCTTCCCATACAAAATCATTAGAAGGTTTTTCAAAACAATAAATTTCGTAACCACTTCGGCATCCAAAGCGCCATTTGTTTTCGTTTTCGATTACAAACTCTGCCGTCGGGTTTCCTAAAATAGGCAGTGGCTGCGGAAGGTCTTTCTGCTGAATTGTTTTTTGATATAATTTTTCCCAATAGAAATAACTTTTAAGAAGCAATCTGCCGCTGGGATCGACGTCCAATTCTTTTGGCGGTGGAATCACGCGGTGGGTATTGACATTTCCGTCGGCAAAATAAAAGTTGTAAATCAAAAAGTGCTCGCCGTCTTTTACCACACGGGCGGCGTAATTTCCTTGAGGTAATAAAACATTGTTATGAAAAGCACGATACTCTCCTCTAAATTCTGGCGAAGACCAATAACGCACTTTAATATCTTCCCGAATAGATCCTAGAAGATAATGCGTTCCTTTTATTTCGATCACGCACGGACATTCGACATCGTCATATACATACGGAATATGAAGCGGTTTCTGCAATACAAAACCTTCTTTTTCTCGTTTGGCGACACCAATACAGCCGCGGCGGTAAATGGGTCCAGAGGCACTTCTGGCACAAATTAAGAGATAATCTTCGCCTTCATATTCGTATTTAAACGGGTCCCGAAAACTAATCCATTCTCTCGGGTTATTGTTCGGACCTTCGTAATGCGGGGGTTCACTCTTAAACGGGAGATCGTACGAATTGTCTTTGGTCCAATTGATTAAATCTTTAGAAACTGCTCTTCCAATTTTTTGCTCAATTCCTTTATCTTGGCGTTTTAAGCCAGTATAATACATTTCATACCCTTTTCCTGTCGCTCTTTTACTGACATGCATTGTCCATAACATATCATCGTCCCATTCTCCCGGATCACCGACAAAAAGTGCATTTTTTACCCTTTTCCAAGAAAGACCATCTTTGGATACCGCGTGGGCAATATAATCGTGATTGGGAATAATAAGATGAAACAAATGATGAATTCCGTTTTCGTCTATAAAAACATCAACGTCGCCAATTTCCCAATTACTAAATCCTGAACCTGAATACATATTTTAATTATTTAATGATTTTATAATGTTTCAAACCTTCTAAAATACCAGACGATGCAGCGGTTTTGGCTACATAAATGCTTTTTGAGGTTTCATAATCTGCCAGTTCCAAACTTCGGTTTCCAACAATGATTCCTTTTATGGGACCTCTAAACATATCAATATCGTTTCCAGAATCGCCGGCGGCAATCACATTCATTAACGGAATCGCCCATTTTCTGCACAAGAATTTAATCGCATTTCCCTTGGAAGCCCGTTTGGGAATAAAATCTAAAAACTGCCCGTGGCTCGGAATTATATTTACTTTGTACCAGCCTGTTCCTAAAGCTGCGATTAATTCTTCGTGATTGTAATTTTCCTGTTCGTAGTAATAGGATATTTTAAACGGATTCTGTGCCTCATCTTCCTGCATTTTAATCCATTTTACGGCTTTTAACTTGTTTACAATATCGTCTCGTTTCCATCGTCCCGAAAGAAATTTTGCCCAGCCTTTGTCCAGTACATAATCATTTCCGTTTGTATAATAAATTTCTGTTCCGACAGAACAAATAATAAAATCGGGTAACGGAAACTGCTCTTCTTTTATAACCTTTTTTACCAATTCCAGATTTCTGCCCGACGCCAAGGCAAAAGCCATTTTATCGGTTCGATTCGTAAGATGTTCTCTTAATTCTTTCAACCCTGGATTACTCAATTTGGGTTCAATCAAAGTTCCGTCAATATCCGAAACCAATAGATTTTCTACTTTTCGTTTTAAACGATCAATATTGATGGCTGGATAATGTTGTTTTTTGATTCCCGCGCCAGATGAAAGCGATAAATTTTCATTGACCAATTCTACATATTGGTTAACATGGCTCAGCCAGCTGTAATGTTTTTGAATGTTGATCGCACCGTTATTCGAGTAATATTTCCATTGATTTTCATCGGTTAAAACATTTCGAAGTGCTTTTTTTATCTGATTTTCGTCTTGCGGATTTACTAATTCGCCGTTCTGGCAAACCGGAATAATTTCTGAAGGGCCGCCGTTTTTGGTCACCACAACCGGAAGTCCCGAACTTGCTGATTCTATAACCGTTAATCCAAAATTTTCGTGAAGCGCGAGATTGACAAAAACACCTCTTTTTTCGGCTGCATGACGATAAATAATCGATACTTCGTTTTCTACATCATGCTTTTTCGGAATCGCCATTTTTCCGTACAAATCGTATTTGTCCATCAACAATAACAAATCGGTCAACACATCTTTTTCAGATTCCGGCATTTTCTGAATGTCTTTTCTGATTCCCGCAAAAATTACGAGATTAGCAATACTTTGCAGTTCTTTGTCTTTTCCGTAAACGTCTATTAAAGTATGTAAGTTTTTATGACGATCCGGTCTTGAAAGTGCCAGAATAAAAGGCTTATGCGGATTGGTAAGAAACTTTGAAATTGATTCTGAAACCCAATATTTTCTTTGTGCTTCTTCTAAATGTTTGTCGTTATCGGCTTCGGTGTAGTAATAAGGAACAAATTTTCGAGTATCTATTCCGGGAGAAATCGCGTGGTATTTTGCAATTTCGAAGTTTTTGTATGCTTTGTAGGTTTCTATTTCCTGTTCAGTCGACGTAACGATGAATTCTGAAAGTTCTAAGGTTTTTTCCTCTGCGGCAATTCTGGCTTTAAACTTAAATTTCTTTTCCAAGTCTTCTTCAGACTGCCCGCTTTCAAGCAGTTTTTTCTTTTTATAAAAACCCAGCGAATGTCCGGTATGTGCAAAAGGAATATTTAAAAGTGATGACAGTTCGGCCGCCGCATAACCCGCGTCTCCATAATGAGAATGAATCCAATCGGGGTAAATGTTGTGCGATTTAATGTGCTGCACAACACCGCTTACAAAGGTATCAAGACCTTCCCAAAGCTGTTCCTTAGATTTGTATTTTTTACCCAAAAACGGAATCCTTCTGATGTCTAATTTTTCATTGACTGCTTCAACCGGCACCGCGTATTCTGGAGAAAGAGCCGGATCATCAATCAGTCTGGTGTAAAGATCAACGTGCGCTACATCTTTGTGCTGTGACAGGAATTCGGCAAGTTCGTAAACGTATTTGGTCTGTCCTCCGTTATCTGCGTCCCGACCGATTTCTAAGCCAGAACCTTTTAGAAGTCCATGTATATTTATAAGGGAAATTCGTAGTTTTTTCATCATTCATTTATCTTGAAATTTTAAGTTACAAATTACATCCCGCTTCGTCCTTACGTTTTACAAAAAAATAACATTTTTATTATAACATTAACACCTTGAAAATGCTGGCTTTTTCCTCAAAAAAGAATAATTTTTATCTTTTAAAAATCAATTTAGTTGACAAAAGCAACTATTTTTCTATATTTGTATTTTTGTAATACAATTTTTAAAGCTATGACTACAACAACTTCAAAAATTAGAAGTTTTAACCGATTCTATACAGCACATTTAGATATCCTAAGCCAGCATTATCTGGATAGTGATTATTCGTTGACCGAAATCCGTATTCTTTATGAAATCAGCGAAAGCAAAATAATAACAGCACAGAAAATCACTGAAATTTTAAATCTCGATAAAGGATACTTAAGCCGGATTTTAAAACGTTTTTTAAAAGAAAATTTAATCGTAAAAGTGACTTCTGCAGAAGACAAGCGTGCTTTCAATATTAAATTAACGGATATTGGAATTGAATTACTGGCTGTTTTAAATACGAAATCGGAAAACAAAATAGAAGGAAAAATTGAGAAACTAAATCCGTCTGAAAAAGAAATTTTAGTAAACTCGATGCATACGGTAAGAAACCTGCTTACAGAAAATAAAATTGCGAAAGAAGACATTACTTATCGCCATGAAATTACCCCAGGAGATATTGGTTATATCATTCATCTGCACGGCGCTATTTATGGAAAAGAATACCATTTTTCGAGCGATTTTGAGAAATATGTGATCAAGACTTTTTACGATTTTTTAGAAAAACATTCTCCCGAAAAAGACCGTATCTGGATGGCAGAATACCATAATAAAATTGTTGGCTGCGCTGCAATTATACACCAGCCCAACGAAGAAGCTCAATTGAGATGGTTTCTTCTGGATCCCGCTTTCAGAGGTCTCGGAATTGGAAAAAGACTTCTCACTGACGCAATAGATTTTTGTAAAGAGCAAAAATTCAAAAATGTATTTCTTCTTACGACAAGCCTTCAGGATAAAGCGCTCCAAATGTATAAAATGGCAGGATTTGAACTTACAATGTCTGAAGAAGTGCAGGAATGGGGGAAAACATTTAATGAAGAACGTTATGATCTTAAGCTTAGCTAGTGGTGAATGTGGTTCGTAAAATAATAAATTGCCTTCAATTAAATTGAAGGCAATCCCAATAGCGCAGATCTATTTCCGCAACGATAGCGCGGATTCACTCTCAATCGTTAGCGCGGATTTGCAATCCGTGCCCGCAAAGATTGGTTTGTTTTCTTTGTAAATATAAAAAAGCTCATTAATTTGTGACTTTTGTTTTAATGATTTGTTTTTTGTGTAACTGTTGCGGGCACGGATTGCAAATCCGCGCTAACGATTGAGAGTAAACCCACGCTGGCGCGAGCGTCACTGTACGTGCAAGAAAAAGAATGCGTATTGGCGATCATCGGGCCAATTTTTCGCAGCATAATTTCTTCAATCGGAAAATACAAACGACCGCTGGCAATCCAATCCGCGTAAAGCAATTTTTGCGTGCCGTACATCGTGTCAAAAGTATGATTACTGCCAATCGTGTTTTCTCTAAATTTTGAGAAATACTGTTCTTAATCTGCCGCTTTTTCTATAATTGTCTCCATTTTTTCACTTTTTAAAAACAATTATTTTTTGAAGTTTTTGATTCCAGACTGCAGCCAGTTGTAATACGCTTCAATATCGGGATTGTATGCCGAAGGTTCGGTTAAATTTGCACTTTTATGATCTACAATTACATAAAACGGCTGTGCATTGGCTTTGTAGGTTTTGATCTGTAAGTCGCTCCATTTATTTCCTATCGTTTTGATTTTCTTTCCGGTAGTTTCAGAAACATATTGCTCGTTTTCTGGAAGCTCTTTTTTATCGTCTACATACAATGAAATCAAAACCACATCATTATTTAAAACCCCCAGAACTTTAGTATCCGACCAAACGAGTTCTTCCATTTTTCGGCAGTTTACACAGGCAAATCCGGTGAAGTCTAGTAAAACGGGTTTTCCTGCTTTTTTGGCAAATTCCATTCCTTTATCATAATCATGAAATGTGATGATATTGTGCGGGCCGTATTCTGCTCCTTCTGGTAATGCACCTTCTTTTTTAACTTCTGAATTGCTTGAAACTCCCAATCCGTTTGGTGATTCGCTGTAATGCATTGGGGGCGGAAAACCGCTTATTAATTTTAAAGGTGCTCCCCAAAGGCCTGGAATCAGATAAATAACAAAACTCAAAACAATTAATCCGAAACTTAATCTTCCAACCGAAATATGGTTTAAAGGTGAATCGTGAGGCAAGGTTATTTTTCCGAATAAATAAAAAGCTAACGCTCCAAAAACGGCAATCCAAATGGCCAAAAAAACTTCTCTTTCCAGCCAATGCAATTGTAGAACCAAATCGGCATTTGATAAAAATTTAAAAGCCAAAGCCAATTCCAAAAATCCTAAAACTACTTTTACGGTATTCAGCCAGCCGCCCGATTTTGGGAGTGCGTTTAACCAGCCCGGAAAAGCAGCAAATAATGAAAATGGCAGCGCTATTGCGAAAGAAAATCCCAGCATTCCGACAATTGGCGCGATGCCTCCTTTTGAAGCCGCTTCGACCAATAAAGTTCCAACAATCGGTCCTGTACAAGAAAAAGACACGATTGCTAACGCTAAAGCCATAAAGAAAATCCCGATCAATCCGCCTCTGTCTGCCCGCGAATCTACTTTATTGGCTAATGAATTGGGAAGCATAATTTCGAAAGCACCCAAGAACGAAACGGCAAAAACGACCAATAAAATAAAGAATATCAGATTGAACCAAACGTTTGTAGAAAGCGCATTTAGCGAATCGGCACCAAAAACGGCTGTTACAATCGAACCTAATAAAACGTAAATCATGATAATTGAAAAACCGTAAATCAAAGCGTTTCGAATTCCTGCGGCTCTGCTTTTACTTTGTTTTGTAAAAAAACTTACGGTCATCGGGATCATCGGGAAAACGCAAGGTGTTAATAAAGCTGCAAACCCAGACAGAAAAGCAATTATAAAAATGCTGATTAAGTTTCTGGATGCTGTTTTTTGCGTTTTTGCAAATGCTGGTTTTGCCGTAACAATTTCTTCTTTTTTAATGGTTCCTTGTGCTGCTGCTGTTGTATCAGCCGAAATTGGATTTACAGCAGCTTCTGTTGTTTTTTTAATTTCTGGAATTTTAAACGATAATTCTTCGGTTGTTGGCGGCAGGCAATTGCTGTCGTCGCAAACCATAAAATCAACAGAAGCTGTGATTTTGGAAACTGGCGCTGCACTGAATTTTATTTTTTGGGTAAAAAGTGCTTTTCCTTCAAAATATTTAATTTTCATATCGAAGATTTTATCGACTACTTCATGTCCTTTTTCTTCGGTTGTTTTTCCGATTAAATCGAAATTTTTATTTGGATTATGGAAGGTGAATTCGGTTTTTGACGGTCCGCCTTCTTCAATGTACTGCCCGTACAAATGCCAGCCCGATTGTATTTCGGCCTGTACTTTTAAGAGGTATTCCTGATCTGAAATTTTCTCGACAGAAGTCTTCCATTTTACTGGATTATACATTTGCGCAGACATAAAGAAGCTGCACAATAGGAATATTGCGATGATTATTTTTTTCATTTCTTTGATGTTTAAAAAAAAGAGCTGTCGGCAAAAACAGCTCTTTTAGGTCTTTCACAGAAAAATTGCTTACTAATTCAGATTTTACTTAAAAATGATGAAAGACGACTATTAAAATAGATTTTAGATTTTAGATTTTAGATTTTAGATTTTAGATTTTAGATTTTAAAACTGTGCGGAGTTACTTGTGTTACTTCGAATGCTATAAAACAGCATCAAACCTTAAAGCTGCCATAACTTTGTCAAAGTTTTAAACTCTGACAAAGTTCACTCGCAGTTACACTTACTTCAAAGGATTTCCATCTTTATCTAGAGAACCCGCTTTGATGATAATCATTTTATCCAATTGAATGTATTTCTTTACGGCGTTATTTACTTGCTGTAAAGTCACTTTTTCAATGTCTTTAGGATATTGCTGAATATAATCTGGTTCTAAACCTCTTTCTATAAAACTTAAAATCGTTCTGCTCATTCCAGCAGTTGTAGACATTCCGACTTTAAAACTTCCAATTAAGTTGCTTTTTTTGTTTTCGAGTTCCTGAGCCGTGATGCCGTCTTTTACCCATTTGTCAACCTGCACCATGGTGGCGTCCAAGCCTTTTTGAAATAAATTTGGATTGAAAGAAGCGTTTACAAACCAATAACCGCCCGTTTGGATGTTACCCCCTATTCCAGACGAAATGCTGTAGGTTAATCCGTCATTGTCACGAACCGTCTGCATCAAGCGTCCTGCAAACCCTGCTCCCAATGTATAATTGGCAATGTAAAACGGAATATAATCGGCGTCGGCTCTTTTTAAACCAGTATATTGTCCGATGAACAATTCGGCACTTGGTTTTTCTGGAATGGTAATAACTTCTGTTTTGGAGTTTGCTTTTACGGCTTCTTCAAATTTTAGGTTTTCGGCAACACCGCCCGTCCAGTTTTTAAAATGTTTTTTTAAGCACGCATTTAAATTGGCTCCTTCGGTATCGCCTACAATTACTAAATGCATCGACGCAGGTCCGAAATATTTTTTGTGAAATGCTTTTACTTCGTCTAAAGTGGCATTTTTAATATTTTCTAAATTTGTTTCAACACTTAAATCGTAGTTTGGATTTCCTTTTGGATAAATTGCCTGAGATAAAGCGATACTTCCTCTTTCGCCCGGATCGTTTAAACTTTGCTGTGTATTTCCTGTATACTGTTGTTTTAGATTTTCGAATTCTTTGGCATCAAACAACGGATTTCTCAATTCTTCTGCCAATAAAGAAACAACCTCATCCAAGTCTTTTTTCAAACATTTAAAACCAATATTAATTTTGGTTGTCGATGCACTTACGTTAAGTTTAACTCCTAATTTTTGTAATTTCTGAGAAAATTTAAATTTGTCGTTTAAGGTGGTTCCTTTTGATAACATTGATGCGGTTAACGAAGGAATTATGGCATTTTTGGTTTCGTTTGCAAAATTCCCTGCCGAGATACTAGCTGCAACTGTAACAAAATCTTTCGCGGCTGTTTTTACAGAAACAACATCGATTCCTGCTATTTTTTCTCTTTTAAATGCCGATGCACTTTTCTCGATTAAAAGATCACTTTCGGCTTCCATTTTATTTTCATTTAAAATTGCTGTATGAGCTGCAATTAAATTTCCAGAAGGCTCTTCATTATGATTGTGATTAGAATCTCTGTAATAAAAAGGTCCGTTTTCTGGCATAAAATGATTGGCATCTGCCTGATCTTGTGCTTTACTTTCACCAGATTGTTTCGGAATAAAATAGCCCGTTGTACTTTGATCTTCAACCAAATATTTTTGCGCTACTCGCAAAACGTCTGCTGGAGTTACTTTTTTAAGTCTGTCAACTCCTGTTACGTAATCTGTCCAGTCTCCCGAAGCAATCGCCTCGTTTAATCCCGATGCAATTACGCCAGAACCGTCTCTGCTCAAAATAGTCTGTGTGCTGATCTCTGCCACTACGCGATTGATTTCGTCCTGAGTTACGCCTTCTTTCTGGATTTTTGCAACCACTTCGTTTATTTTGGCGTCAATATCTTCGTGTTTTGAGGTTGTAGGAAATCCAACTCCGATGGTAAAAAGCCCGACTTCTTTAAAGTTGGTTGCATTTGCATAAGCGTAAATTCCTAAACGTGTGTCTACAAAAGTTTTGTTTAAAATTGCCGAAGGTCCAGAACCGATAATTTCTCCCAAAATATTCAAAGCTGGAAGATCTTCGTGCAATGCGCCTGGAATTTTATACGCTTTGTTGATTACGCCCAATTCACCTGGTTTTTTTACTACAATTTTACGCGGCCCGTATTGCTGCGGTTCTTCTGTGTAAGGTTGCGGCATTGGGTTTGGTGCCTTTGTTATTTTGCCAAAATAGGTTTCGATTAAGGCAAAAACATTTTCTTTTTTAAAATCTCCAATAATGGTCAAAGTCGCGTTATCCGGCCAATAATAAGTGTTGTAAAAATTACGCAGCACTTCAATCGGTGCTTTTTCGATATCCGATTTCCAGCCAATTGTAGAATGATGGTACGGATGTGCAATATAAGCAGACGCCCAGATTTCTTTGTCTAATAAACTATTTGGATCGTTTTCACCGCGTTCAAATTCATTGCGAACTACCGTCATTTCGGCTTCTTTATCTTCTTTCAATAACAAAGAATTACGCATTCTGTCGGCTTCAATCTGCAGTGCCAAACCGATTTTATCGCTTGGCAGGGTTTCAAAATAATTGGTTCTGTCGTACCAAGTTGTGGCGTTTAATTGTGCTCCTGTATTCTGCAAAACATCTGTAATAGTATTGCCGTTTTTTTTGTTGAATGAAGCAGTTCCTTTAAACATTAAATGTTCTAAAAGGTGTGTTGAACCTGTGTTGCCTATTACTTCATTTTTAGACCCTACGCGATATACAATTTGTACCGTTGCAACCGGCGAGGCATTGTCTTGAAGCAAAAGTATGTTCATGCCATTTGGCTGGTACAAATACTCTTCAATTCCGCCTAATTCTTTAATTTTCTTAAAGTTGTTATTTTTTTCCTGCGCAGAAATAAGCGTACAGAAAGCAAGTGAGCAAAAGCCCAGAAAGATTGTTTTTTTCATTTTTTGATGTGATGTTTGTTAGTCGCTGCCTTTTTTCAAAGTTTTACGAAATAGCTGTCTGTAATTTTGAACGTGGATAAAACGGATTCGCTGTCGCAAAAACACGGATTAATGCGGCTCTTTTGCTTTAGCATCATAAAAAATGTTTTTTTATCTGCACTTTTGCGAAAGCAAATCCGTTTTATCAGCATCAAAAATAGATTTTATTTACTTCAAATATACTTTTAAGATTTACTAAAAATTTCTTTTAATTTGGTTTGAAGTGCTTCTTCACGAAGATTCGAAGCTGCAATTTTTCCGTCAGGTCCAATTAAATAATTGGTTGGCACAACAGAAACACCGTAGATTTTGGCTGCTTCGTTTTTCCATCCTTTTAAATCCGAAACATGTGTCCAAGTAAGACCGTCTTTTTCGATTGCTTTTAACCAAGGTTCTTTTTTGTCGTCCAGGGAAATACCTAAAACTTCAAATCCTTTTTCATGATATGCTTTGTAGGCCGCAACCACATTCGGATTTTCTTTTCGGCATGGTCCGCACCAGCTTGCCCAAAAATCTATTAAGACATATTTGCCTTTATAGTCTGATAATTTTACCACTTTTCCGTTTACGTCTGTCTGAGAGAACTCTGGAGCAACGGCTCCAACGGCTGTTTTTTCAAAAAGATCTACCGAGGCTTTTACTTTTTTTCCGTAAAAAGACTGCTGTACTTCTGGCGCTAAAGCATCGTACATTTTCTTAGCCAATTTTGGGTTTGGGTATTTAATCAATCGATCGTCCAAAACCAAAGCGGCTCCGATATTGGATTTGTTTTTTTCAATATAACCGGCTGTTTCTTTGTCTGCAATTTCTTGAAGATCTGCCCATTTTTTATCCATAAAAACACGGTGTTCTTCTGATAATTTTCCTTTTGGAATCGTTTTGTCTGCAGCATCAATTTTATACAAGGAATCGGATAATTGGTACAAAGGAAATGCGATTTTTTGAATTTTTTTAAATTCATTATTGTAATAAGACTGATAAATCGAGTCTTGTTTTGCTCCTTCAATTTTTCCTTTAAAAATAGAATCTTTCAACGCTGTAAAAGCGATTGTTTCGTTATCTAATACAAAAGATCTTCCGTATTCTACCCCTTTTAATTTAATGGTATGCAATAAGGGCTCTGTTACAGTTCCTGTAAAGGTGAATTTACCGTCTACGATTTTTACAGAATCTACGACTTTGATGCTGTCGCCAAAGGTTTCCAGATACACTAATCCGTCTTTTAAGCCGTCGATTTTTCCTTTAATGGTGTAACTTTCTGCCTTTTTTGAGCACGAAGTTATTGTTGCGGCAAGTGCTAGTGCCGCTAAACCTGATTTTGAAATTATATTTTTCATATTGCTTTTTTTTTATTGCGATGTTTTTTCTAACACATAGAATCATTTTAGCTGCTTCTAATAAGCTTTTCATTCATCAAACCAACCTAAAACTTGAAACCTGAAACTTGAAACCTGAAACTTGAAACCTGAAACTTGAAACCTGAAACCTGAACTTAAAAAAACCTAAGATTTCAATAATTCTTTCAATTTTGCATCTAATGCTTCTCCGCGTAAATTATCAGAAATAATAACGCCTTTGCTGTCTACTAAATAAGTGGCTGGAATTGTTTTTACATTAAATGCTTTGCTTACTTTATCGTCATCGTATAAATTTGGCCATTGCATATTTTCTTGTCCTAAAGCTTTTAACCACGCTTTTTGATCTTGATCGATCGAAATACTTACTACCTCAAAACCTTTTTCTGCATAGGCTGCGTAAGCATTTTTTAGGTTCGGAATTTCTTTTCGGCATGGTCCGCACCAAGAGGCCCAGAAGTCTATTAAAATATATTTTTTACCCGAAACAATGTCTTTTACATTTTTAGGATTTCCGTCTTTATCATTCAGTTTAAAATTGGCAACACTTGTTCCTACCAAAGATTTTGGGTTAATTTCTTTATCAACCAATTGTCCGTAATAGCTTTTTTTAGCTGCATCGGAGAATTGCTCGTACAAAGGTTTTTGATCTGGCGTCAGGTACGAGAATTGTGTCATCATAAAGAATGGTCCCCACCAGTTTGTTTTATGTTTTATAACAACATCTGTAGTTAATTTTTCAACTTTGGTAAAGAACGCTTTTTCGTCTGCTTCAAATTTTTTCCATTGTTCAAGATTAAAAACAGAATCCATTATTTTTTTGTTGTTCTCTTTTCGGGCTTTGCCCACAATGTCGCTCAATTTGTCAATTCCAACGTGATAAGCAGCATAATCATTATTTAATTCTTCTTTAAAAGCCGTTTGTTTCACAAAATAATCGTTTGCTTTTGAGCCTGTAATTTTTTCGTCTTTAAAGTTGATTCTGCCGCCTTCTTCTTTTGGTTTTTCGGCTGCGGCGGTTACTTTTATTTTAGAATTTTCGACCATAATCGGTATAAATCCTTTGTTGTCTCCAAATGCGATGTAAAAAAATCGAGGCTCGCTTAATTTTCCGGTAAACGAAAATTTTCCTTCTTTTAATTTGGTTGCAGCTATTGCTTTTTCGCTGGAATGTGTTGCTCCGGGAACTAATGTTATGTTCGTTCCGTCCTCAAGACCTGCAATTTGTCCTTCTAAAACATAACCTGTATCAACCGTTTTTTTTGCTTGTGCATTTGCAAATCCTGTAAGCATTATACAGGCACAGAATGCGAAAATATTGGTTTTTAGATTCTTCATGGTTGTTATTTTTTTATAAAGCTTCCTTTTCAGAAGTTTTTCTAATCAGGAAGCTTTAGTTTTTTTTTTGATTATTTAGCTACGTTTTGAGTAATCGTTCCATTCCCCGGATTTTGTGTTGCACCTTGCGGGAAAGGCATTGTCCACAAATGTGAATCTGATTTTAATGTATAAGTCGTTCCGTTTGCTGTTTTTGTAAAACTAACAGGATAAACACCTTCTGCATTTAAACGTTTTGCATCTGCAAATGGAATCAATGTGTTAATCAGTTCGTTTGCTTTCGTTTTGTAAATAGCATTCAAAGCGACCGTTTTATCAGCAGTTGCGATGTCCTGATAAGAAGCCGGAAGAATACGGGTTTTACGAACGGTGTTTAAAACATTTAACGCATCGCTGATTTGTCCTGCACGAGCCAGACATTCTGCTTTAATTAAATACACTTCTACCGTTGTGATACCTCCAAAATTGAAAGCTCCCGATAAAGTTCTTCTGTAATACGTTTCTGCTCCCACAGTATAAATTTTCCAGCGAGAAATAAAACGGGCGTCACCGGTTTCAAAACGCTGTGCACGTTCTACAGGAATACTGTTTTCTGTGGTTAAACTAGAATAAGTCCCATGACGGTACGTGTAGTTTTCTACATAAGTGTACCCCATTGGAGATGTTGTAGTGGTGTAGGAATTTGGCAGATCAATAATGGTTTTGTTGGTATTGTAATACCCCACCCAGTCGTATAATTTATTATTCTCTGCCAATGCCAAATCAGCATATTTTAAGGCTTCTGTATAATTATTCATTTGTAAATAAACTCTTGAATAAAAAGCATAACCGGCTCCTAAATTTGGATGTAAAGCTGTTTGCGACACTTTTGGCAGATACGGCAGCGCGTCTTTTACATCATTCAAAATAAAATCATACAATTCCTGAATAGTTACTTGTCTGCTTGGCGCATTAATATCGGCACTTGTAATTAAAGGCACAGATAATTTTGTAGAAGCGGTTGACGCGGCATAAGTATCGGCATAAAAATTAACCAGATTAAAGTAGTTCATGGCACGCAATACTTTTGCTTCTGCCCAAACTATTCTTTTTTCTGCGTCGGTTGCTTTTGTCGTTGTTAAGGCATTTTCGATAATTAAATTAAAAGTCGAAATTCCGGCATAACTAGAATAATATGCTGTTTCATCTGATTGTTTCAATGCGATACGGTCCGCATTTTCGTCCCACATATAATTAGCATTATACAATCTATAGCTTGCTAAATTGGCAAGTGTTACATATTGATCGTTTAATAGTTGTGAAGCTCCAGTAATATCAACTCTATGATTGGTATATTCATCACGTAAAAAAGCTTCATAATCTGCCAGCGCAGTTGGGGCTTTTGATCCTTTTGGCACATCATCAAGATAGTTATCGCAAGAAGCAAATGTTAATCCTAAAGCTAAAAGGCACAGTGCATTTTGATATATTTTTTTCATCGTCTTAAAAATTAGAAATTAACATTTACCCCAAAAACAAAACTTGGAGATTGGAATCCGTTCAACATAAACTTAGCATCTCTGCTTTTTGCAAAAGTGTACACGTTTTCTGCATTTAAGTTAAAACGTACACCGTCTAATTTTACTCTCTTAATAAGATCTTTTGGCATTTGATACGCTAACGAAATGTTGCTTAATCTGACATTTGATGCATCCAGAATATTAATATCTGCATACGAATAAATAGTACGGGAATCTGAATTAAATTCTGGATCGTATTCGTATACTGCTCTTGGTATATTAGTAAATGCTTCGTCTCCAGGCTGCATCCAGCGATCTGCAATATGGTTGTTTACTACCGAAATATCTGTTACATAACCTCCTGCTGCACCATTGTAATTATTATTCAGCATTGGCAGAAAAGTATTTTTAACTTTATGTCCTAACTCGTAAATGAAAAGTGCAGATAGCGAAAAGTTTTTATAATTTACAGCAGTATGGAAAGAACCACTATGCAAAGGAACTGTTGAACCGAAATCGTAAATAGCGTCCAGCTGCCCTGGATTGTACTTTACTGCGGTTCCAGAAGCATCATAAACCTGTGGAATTCCTGTAGCACTTAATCCTGCCCATTTGTATCCGTAAATAGCGTTGTAACTAGTACCTACTCTCGGGAAAGATTCTGAATGATCTAATTGCAGGTAGTAAACAGGAGCTTTTACATTTACATAATCGACTTTGTTTTTGTTGTAGGCATATAAAACAGATGCATCCCAAGAGAATGAAGGTGTTTTTACAATTGTACCTCTTAAAGTGGTTTCGATACCCTTATTAGTCATCTCCCCATTATTAATGTAGTACGTAGAATACCCCCAGCCTTCTGTTGGAATTCCCTGACTGCTGGCTAATAAATCTTCTCCTTTTTTGTTGTAAAAATCTAGCGTTCCGCTTAATCTGCTTTTAAAGAATGAAAAATCGAATCCAATATTGGTTGTAGTCGTTTTTTCCCAAGACAATTCTGGATTTGGCCTCTTGTTGACGGTTCCTTGGTTTCCTCCAACATTTGAATTCGAATCATAATAAGCCGTTAGATACGGTGCAGAATCTTTTGCAATGTTTCCTCCAATACCATAAGAAACACGAAGTTTAAGAGCATCTACCCATTCTGACTCAAAAAATGATTCTTTATCAATATTCCACGCAGCACCTGTAGACCAGATTGGTTTGTTTTGATATTTGCTGTCAGTTCCCCAAAGGTTAGAACGGTCCCAGCGTACACTGCCAGAAAGAGAATATCTTCTGTCATAAGTATAACCTCCAGTAGCATAAACTGAAACGTAACGGTTTTGCAATTCTTTTTCTAATGAAAATTCATTTTGTAACATGTAACCGTTAAAAACAGTTCCGTATACTTTTAATAAATCGGCTTGATTTATAGGTGCAAAACCTAAAGTCTGGTCATCATAACCATAACGTGTGTTAGTGCTGAACTCTTGTTTTGCATGGCGAATTTCCATCCCTGCAATGGCAGAAAAATCATGTTTTTTTGCAAAAATTTGATTGTAGTTTAACTGCTGGCGGAAATTATAAGCGTTAGAAAAATGATTGGTTTCTTGTATAATATCTCCATAAGGCAAATTATAAACAGCTTTATTATTGGCAATGGTTACCATACTGTTTACTTTATTTCTAACGTAGTAAGAATCTTTACTTAACAGTTGACTTGCTCGATCTGAACCGTATTCGTATTGAAACATTGCATTGTAGGTAAACGCATTACTGAATTTGACATTGAATTTTGCAAAAGTTCGGTTTAAGAAATTTTTATTTTCAAGTAAATTTCTTCCCAATTCATCCATTGGGGTAATGTCCATATTGTAAAGCCCGTAAGTCTGCATAGACTGCAAGGTGTAATTGTTGTAACGTGAAGCTGCTGTTGATACAAAGTTAGTTCCATCATTATTAACCAACTGGTTGTATGGCTGATATTTATAACCTGGATTAACAGAACTAGTAATTGGATTACTAGGCATATAACTCTGTGTGTCTCCTTTTCCAAAATTGGTATACGATCCTAAATCTAACGAAAGCCAGCTGTTAATCTGTGTAGAATTTTTCAAATTAAGTCCAACCGTTTGATTTTCAGAATATCTGTCTTCTAACTGATTGTCTTTGTATGTCAAGGAAGCATTAAAAGTATTATAATCGGTTGCTTTTCCTAAACTAATATTATGCTGCATAAAATATTGGTCGCGCTTAGCATATTTTGCAACATCATCATAGTATTTGTAACCTTGTCCCGCAAGTGTATTTAAAGTATTGTTTGCTTCCGTCTGCGAAGTAACACCTGCATATCCTTTTAAGATTGTCTGCATTCCTAAACTTGTAAATACCGCATTGTTCAATAAAGACTGCGAATACGTTCCTGCATTTGCACCTTGTAAATTCGGGTTTCCTGCTGCCCATCCTCTCTCTAAACCAATTATATCGGCAGAATCCGTAAGATTGCCTGTATAATTTCGATAAGGCGTAATCGTTAAATTACTTGAAAATGAGATATTTGTTTTTCCTGCTTTTGCTTTTTTGGTTGTAATTACCACAACGCCATTCGCTGCACGTGCTCCATAAATAGAAGAAGCTGCAGCATCTTTTAAAACCGTAATCGTTTCGATATCTTCTAAGTTTAAACTAGGCAGATTTTCTTCTATAGAAGCATAAGGAGTTAATTTGGTGTTCTCAACAGGGAATCCGTCGATAACATAAAGCGGTGTTGAAAGACCAGTCATTGTTGTGGTTCCTCTAATTTTTCCGTTTTGATATCCTACCACACGTCCTTCTAAGATTTTATCTAATCCGCTTAGACGCTGTTCTTGATAATCTGTTGTTTTTAAAGTAGAAACAGCTCCTGTAACTTGCTCTTTATTAATATTTTGATAACCCGTTGTAATTACGATTTCTCCTAATTCCAGCGTATCTTCTTTCAATACAACATTGATTACACTTCTTCCCTCTACTTTTATTTCCTGGCGAATATATCCTAGATAAGCAAAAGCCAAAGTAGTCTCGCTGCTTACAGTAATAATTTGGAATTCACCATTAAAATCGGTTTGCACACCTCTTCCAGAACCATTGTCTGAAACAGCTGCACCTGCCAAAGGCATTCCTTTTTCGTCAGTTACACGGCCTTTTACAATAAAATCGGCTGCTGCTTTTTTTACTGAAGCAGTTTTTTCATCCAATTTTTTAGGCGTCAAAATAATGTGGTTTCCCGAAACTTTATAATCGGTACTCGAGTTATTAAAAATAGTGCTTAAGATTGTTTCTATCGAAGCATTATCTAAATTAATGTCAATTTTTCGATCCAAATCAACAGATCTTACATTGTAAACAAATCGGTATTCTGTAGTAAATTCTAATTTTTCTATCACTTTTGCTACAGACATATTATTGGCGCTGAAAGAGACTTTTGCTTTTTGGGAATAAGAAACCCCTGCATGCATAACAGTCAATGTGGTCAATAAAAATAATGTGGTCAATTTCATCTTCAAATCAAATTTCAAAAAAGGCGTGCTGAACCTGATGGTGTTCAAGAGTTTTTTCATACTTTTAAAATGTTTTTTAATGTTGGTTGGTTAGTTCACTGACCGCATTTACTCCACCGGGAAATGTTGGCGCATTTTCCGGTTTTTTTCTAAATAACGATCCTTCTTTCTTCTCGGATTTTGCTACATAGGCTTTTTTTATTTTAGATTTAATTTATGATTGTACATTTATGATTTTAGATTGTAGATTTTAGATTGTAGATTGTAGATTTCTTAGAAAATAGAGAATTCTACCTTTAACCTTTACCTCCTAACTCCTAACCTTTAACTCCTAACTCCTAACTCCTAACTCCTAACTTCTAACTTCTAACCTCTAACCTCTAACCTCTAACTTCTAACTTCTAACTTCTAACTTCTAACTTCTAACCTCTAACTTCTCACTCACTCAATAACAATCTTATCCCTGTCAATTTTATAATCAATTTTATAACTGTCGCTGAAATATTTTAAAACCACTTCAATCGGTTCGTTGTCAAAACGGGCGTTAAAAATTTCTTTGCCCAATGTTTTATTTTTATTGATAAAAGTGACATTGTACTGACGTTCGAGCTTTCTAATAATATCTTCAAATGAAGCATTTTTAAAGATCAGGCTTCCTTTCATCCAAGCTGTGTAATAATCGGTATTGACTTGTTCTGTGGCAAAAGTATTTTGACTTTTTACCAGCGAACCTTTTGTTCCCGGTTTTAAAAACATTTGGTTTTTATTTTCTTTTGCTCCTTTATAAAGCAAAACACTGCCTTCAACTAACACAATGTCAGTGCTTATACGTTCATTATACGTATCTACATTAAACTTGGTTCCTAAAACCTCAACAGCCAGTTCATTTGTGTTTACCGTAAACGGATGTACTTTGTCTTTTGCAACTTCAAAATAAGCTTCTCCTTCTACATGTACTTTTCGTCCTTGATTTTTTCCAAATTGTATTGGATAACTCATTTGGCTTCCAGAATTTAAATGCACAATGGTTCCGTCTGATAATTCTACTTCAAATTTTTTCCCGTATGGAATTTTAATCGAATTGTAGCTCAGTTTTCCATTGGTGTATGTTTTATTATAAACCAATCTGTTTTTTTCCTGTTTTCCAATGATGTTTCCGTCCTGATCTGTAATATTTTTCGTTTCTAATGCATCGATCGTTTCTTCATCTTTATTAGCGTATTGCAGCACAATAGCATCTTCTCTCGGAACGATAACATTTTGTTTTTCTGGGGCAGGATTCAGGTTTTTATACCAAAAAAAACATCCGAATGCCAGAACCAAAACAGCGGCATATTTATAATAAGAAGAAAACCTTCTTTTAACAAAAACATTATTTTCTTTCTGGATTCTTTCTGATAACTCTTTCTTAACCGAAGCGGCATCAAAAGAATACAAAGAAGAGTCGACTGCATAATTTGTTTTTACAAACTCTTTAAATACAATCTGATTTTCATCCTCTTTTAACCACACCGTCAGCCATTCAATTTCTTCCTGAGAAGCTTGATTCGTGATAAATTTAACAATTACTTGCTCTGACTTTTTCACTGTCATTTTAGTTGTTTTTAATATTATTACGAAGCAAAAAATAAAAACCCTAACAATTTGATAAAGTTTTTTTCATTTTGATGAATTTTTTATTTTTCACAAGTCTTTTCTTTCAATAAAACTCTACTAATTTGATAGAAATTACAAACTAAATGATTTACCTTTGCACTTTTTATCGATTTTATTTGTAATAATTTTCAAATAGAAACGATGAAAAACTAAAAATTCTATTGAAATACACGCCCATTTTAATCCTTGAAAAGGATAATTTATATATTTGTTTTTATGAAAATTGATGATTACCAGAACAATGATTTACTAATTGAGGCTCTTCGTAATGGAGATGAAAGCGCTTATACGTATCTTATCGACACCTATCATCATAAACTTTGTGTCTACGCTAACAGTCTGGTAAAGAATGTTTACAGCGCCGAAGACATTGTTCAAAATGTATTTATTAAAATTTGGGAACAGCGCACAAGGCTAAAAACAGATCATGCTTTAAAAAGTTTTCTTTATAAACTGGCTTACAATGAGTTTATCGATTTGTACCGCAAAAACCAATCGTTGTTTTCTTTAGAAAAATCCTATTATGATGCCTTAAACGGAATTGTTCAGGAAGAAGATTCAGAATCTTTTCAAAGGGTTATGAATGCCGTAAATAATGAAATTCAAAATCTGCCTCCAAAATGCAAAGAGGTTTTTATTTTAAGTAAAAAAGAAGGGCTGACCAATATCGAAATTGCCGAACATCTGGATGTTTCCATAAAAACAGTCGAAGCCCAGATTACAAAAGCATTTTCAATTCTGCGTTCTTCACTTGAAGAAAAAGTTAGAAGTGTTTTGTTTTTATTTTTTCCGAAGAAAAAAAAATTCAGACTAAACTAATAATCTGAATTTTTAATTTATTGATTTAAGGCATATATAAATCCTATCCCTTTTTTGCCGTTTTCCAATTCGTATTCTGTTTGAATGCGCTGATAACCGTCGCCTTCAAATTCGTCCAGATAATCCCAATGCGATGGCAAATCTTCAGAAAAAAGAACATAACAGTTGATCGGTTGTGCTTCTTGAGAATTCACAGAAATAAATCCGTTATAGCCCAGAGAAGACCCCCAGCCTCCCTCCTGTAATTTTCCTTTTATAATTGCTTTTTGCCAATCTCCTTTTATAGGCGCCATAACCGAATGATTTGACTCGCCCGGCGCCAGCGATCCGTAAATAATTAAAACCGGAATTGATTCGGTACTTTTCATTTTTAAACACTATTTTACTGATTACTAAAACACTATAACCACCCATAACTCATAACGCATACCCCTTAACCCTTAACCCATAACCCTTAACCCATAACCCATAACCCTTAACTCCTAACCCATAACTCCTAACCCTTAACTCCTAACCCTCAAAACTCCAAAACAGGCGTTTTCATGTCGTGATACAAAAGCACTTTCCAATTTTCTTCTCTGGCTTGCTGCTCCCATTTTTTTCTGGATTCCATAGCACGTTTTCCGTCAAAGTCTGTTTTATAAGCTACGTGCATCGATAAATATACTTTTTGTGGTAAGTCGTCGGCACCGTAAAATACAATTTCATTATCGGCCTTAATCCAGAAAACCTGATGAAATTTAGTATGTCCCGCAGAAACTTCATAGAAAATTTCATCCGTAATTTGTCCGCTGTCAGCATCCAATAATTCAACATTAGGAAGTTTTTCGAGTTCTTTTAATATTTCTAAAACATAGGATGGATTATTGCTTTGTTCTAAGGCAAAATCTATTTCTCTTTTCTGAATATAAATTGTCGCTTTTGGAAAATTCTGGATAAAATTATCGTCTTCAAAATGCCCGATTCCTTCAATATGATCTTTATGCAAATGCGAAACCAAAACTTTAGTAAGCTGCTCCGGTTCAATATTATTTTTTCTTAAAACCTCATGGATAAAAGGAATTCCGTTGTTTACAAACCCCAAACCAAAATCTAATAAGATAACGTCATTAGCTGTAATAACTACAAAAGGCTGAATCGCCATTTTGAGTCCGGGATCGTTTGTTTTCTCTGTTATTAGTTTAAATTCTTTATTAGAATCTGCGATATAATTTCCTTCTTGTAAAGCTATTATTTTCATTTTTGGACTTGTCTAATTTTTACAACACAGCAAAGTTCTTAAGATTTTATATATTTGTAAAACCTTATTTTTCGATAAAATCAATCGATAAAACCGATTTAGAAATGGAACTCAGACAGCTGAAATATTTTCTTAAAGCAAAAGAATTATTGAATTTTACCGAGGCTGCATCGGCCCTTTTTATCAGTCAAAGCACTTTATCACAACAAATTAAGCAATTAGAAGAAGAATTACAAGTGCCTCTTTTTAATCGAATAGGCAAACGTATTACGCTGACAGAAGCGGGTGATTTATTTGCCGTTTATGCACAGCAATCTGTAAACAAGGCTTCTGACGGATTGGAATTATTAAAGGATTTGAATACTCTGGAAACGGGAAAAGTGGCAATTGGTGTTACGTATGCTTTACGCCATGTGGTTACCAAGGCCTTGATTTTATTTAGTTCTGAATTTCCGAAAATTCAATTCGAAATTGTATTTGGAACTTCACAGGAATTAATCCAAAAACTGAATCTTTTTGAACTGGATGTGATCCTTACTTTTGAAGAAATTGCCGCCGAAGCGCATTTTAAATATGTCGAATTGTTTACTTCTCCAATGGCTTTGGTAACTTCTGCCGAAACGCCTTTAACAAATAAAAAAAGTATTTCGCTTGACGAAGTCAGTACATTGCCGCTTGCGCTGCCGTCGAGTGGTTTCAGTACAACGCAATTCATTAATAAGGCTTTTAAAAAAGATCATCTTCATCCCAAAGTTACAATCGAAATAAATGATATTCCAACTTTACTGGAATTAATTAAAACAGGAAAATGGCACACCATCCTGACCAAAACGACTATTGAAAACGAAAAAGATTTGCATGCAATTCCGATAAAGGGCAAAAGCATGACGCGTACTGCCATGCTTATTTCGCTGAAAGAAGTTTATGAGAAAAAAGCGGTTAGTGCTTTCTTGAAAACGCTTATGGGGAATTTGGAATAGTTTTTTTGTTTATAAACTTTGTCAAAGACGAAGTAAATTTCACTTTGCCGAAGTTTGGTTAATTAAATACTTAATTCGAATTCAATTCAGCTTCAAACGGAGATGCCGGTAAATTTTCTTTATTGTATAAATTCGCTTCTTTTGGATTATCTGCCCAAGCGTATCTTACTTTTACCGGATTTACAACGGAATCATTACTCACTATAATTTTATCGCCGTCGATAACTGCCTTTGCCCAGACAAATTTCCCATCATTCCCGGCAATGGCGAATTCCTTTAATTCACTTCCATTTTTGATTTGTAAGCCCGTTCCAACATCTGAAAAATTGAGAATCAACTTGTTTCCTTCTTTTTTAATTGATTTGCAAATTGGTCCCGAAGCAATTATTTTTTTTTCGCCGTAAACATTCTTTTGTGCCTGAAGCGCTAATCTGTGACCGACATCGTATTTATTTAACGGATGAATATCATTCCATTCGCCTAAATCAATTGTAACCGCTAATCCCGTATTTGGAATTTGTAAGACCTTACTTTGCTGCTGTCTTAATACTGCCCAATTGCTTTCTGCAGGTTCTGGTTTTGGATCCATATAGTTGGGAAGCTGTACCAATATAAAAGGCAATTTATCGTCTTTCCACAATTCCCTCCAATTAGAAATCAAGGTTTCCATCAAAGCAAAATATTCTGATGACTTTTTGGTGTTCGATTCTCCCTGATACCATAAAACCCCTTTTATAGAATAATTTCTAAGCGGTGCAATCATGGCGTTGTACAATCCAACGGGTTTCCATCGTACAAAAGTCTGCCCCGGAAGCGCATCCATTTTTGTTCCTAATTTGTATTTCCATTCTCCTTTTAAGTCAATGGTTTTATTGTCTAAAACCAACTCATAAGGTTTGTCTAAAACAAAACCGCCTCTGCCAGAATTGTTGATGACACGAACGCTTATTTCGTTTTTTCCTTCTTTTAGAATATTAGGATTGAAAGAATAAATTCTCGGCGGATATTGGTATGAAGTGGTTCCGACGAAATTTCCGTTTACAAAAACAGAATCGGCGTCTACAATTCTTCCTAAAATAAGTCTGGCGCTGGTTTCTTTTGTGTTTTCTACAATAAATTCTTTTCTAAACCAAATGGCTCCATTTACATTTCCTAATTCGTGATCTGCCCAATAACCAGGAATTGCCATTGTTTTCCAATCAGAATCATTTATCACTTCTGCCGACCATTTTTCTTTTAGACCAAGATCGGTTTTGTTAACGGTTTGATACCATTCGTTATTTACTTTTCTATCGTTGCCATCAATTTCTTTTTCGAGTTTACCGTCTTTAAATTTTAGATATTCCTGATTGTATTCTGGAAATTTTTTAATGCCTTCTTCATTGATCCAAGATTCTGCCGGCGAACCGCCCAAAGCGCTGTTGATTAATCCGATCGGGATTTTATACTTTTCGTATATTTCAGAAGCAAAGAAATAGCCTGTTCCGGTAAATTGCAACACTGTTTTTGGATTTGCAGCAATCCATTCGCCTGACGAAAAATCATTTCTTTCTTTTTCAAAATAATATTCGTCTGGAACCAAAAATTGTCTTATTTGAGAATTCTCAGATTTCGCAATGACTTCTTTGTATTTGTCTTTCAAACGTTCCATTGGCAGCTCCATATTGGATTGTCCGGAACACAGCCATACATCTCCAAAAAGTATATTTTTTAAGACGATTGTATTACTTGCTTTTAAAGTCATTTCGTAAGGTCCGCCCGCTTTTTGAGAGGGAAGTTCTATGCTCCATTTTCCTTCTTGAGAAGTTGTGGTTTTGAGTGTTTTAGATTTAAAGTTAAGTTCAATTTGTTCATTAGGCGATGCCCAGCCCCAAATAGAGACTTTGGTATCGCGCTGCAATATCATTCCGTCGCTGATAAGCCTCGGAAGTTTTATCTGCGCATTGATGCTAAAGGTGATTAGAAATGCTAGTAATATATTTTTCATTTGCTATTCTTTATATTTTTTTGCCATAGATTAAAAAGATTAGCACAGATTATTAAAAAATCCTTTTAAATCTTTTAATATGTGGCTAAAATTATGCTCTCTCTTTTTTTTTCAGCCACGAATTCACGAATTTTTTTTTAATACGTTGGCTATAATATCTAATTCCACGAATTAAAATTTGTATAATTTGAATAATTGACTGCAAAGCTGGCATTAAAAAAATTCGTGAATTCGTGGCTGAAAAAAAACTATTCATAACAATACAATTTTAGTTTCTGAATTTCGTAATCGCCGACCGAGATTCTTAAATGCCTGCCTTGATGGGTTTGGTCTCCGTTGAAATGACGAATTGTTTTCCATTTTCCATTTTCAAATATTCCCTGATCTGTTTTTAAAATTCCCGCATTTACATTTGCTTTTAAAGGCTTAAAAGTTACGACAATTCCAGAACCGGAAATGTAAAATTCGTTTTGGGCAATTTCTATAATAATCGCACTCGCCATTGGCCAGACAGCTGCTTTTGCTCCGTCGGACCAATTTAAAGTATAATCATGTTTGAAAGTGAATTCGTAATCGCCCATCTTAATAATCTGTAACTGATTTTCTTTGTCTAACAAAACGCCGTCAATTTTCCCCCGTCCTTTATTGGCTTCAATCACTGGCGTTAATTGCTGGATTAGATTATAGATTTTTCCTAAAGGTTCTTTTTTGGCGTCTTCAACCGATTCTATAGAAAATGGCGAAAAACCAATGGCTTCATAATGTCCGATGGCATACAAACCTTTAAACGGTGCGGTTTCGTCAAATTTATGTTCTGGAATAAATAACGGATCGCCCTGACGCGTAAATAAATCGTTCCATTGTTTGAAAGAGGGATTGTAAAAATCGGGTGCTAAAAAGTCGATAGAATTTCCGGCCGCTTTCCAGACATCCATAAGATGCGGTAATGGCCCGGCACTTGGATATTGACCTGGTTTTTTTTCGGGTGCATTCAAAGCGGCGTTGACAAACATCGGAATCGGATAAATGTTTTTTCCTGCCTTGGCAACGTGATTGGTAAATTTAGAAAAATACCACGCCATGAATATTTCGTCTGTATGCAGTCCTTTTCCAAAAATCTCTTCCCAATTTCCTTTGGTTTTAAAACCGTTTTTTTTCCAGATTTCTAAAAATTCTGGAACGAGATTTTGTTTGCTTTTTTCTAAATACTGAATCAGCTCATTTGGAACCGGTTTTTGAAATGCTTCATTTGCCAGTGTGTGATAATCGCGGGCAGTTGGGAGCATTCCGATTTCATTTTCAACCTGAATCATGATGACGGTTTGTTCGTTTTGATCGAAGGCTTTAATGTGCGCCATCAAATTTTTGAAAGCATTTAAATCGGCTTGAAGATTATTTTCGCTGAAAGGCGTTAAAATTTCATGGCTTTTATTTTGATCGTCTTTTACTCTGGGATATTTTTTCTGATTGAGTTTTACCCATTCCGGCGCGTGGCTTGACATGCTGTTTTTCCACGATCCAAACCAAAGAAAAACTAATTTTAAGTTTTCTTTTCTGGCTCGAAGAATCAAATCGTCAACCAAAGCAAAATCAAATTTTCCTTCTTGGGGCTCTATTAATTCCCAATAAATTGGAGTCAAAACCGTATTGAGATTCATGTCAGTCAGCTTTGACCAGATCGGTTCCATGCTTTCCATACTGGTTGCAGATGAATTTCCTAATTCTCCTCCGCGGATTAAGAATGGTTTGTCGTTGACAATTAATTGTGTTTTGTTTCCTTTTTTTTGAAGATGGGGAATACTTTGACAAAATCCGAAATGGATGGTGAAAAATGCGCTTAGAAGAAAACTATTTTTTAGAATATGGAGCATTCGTTTTATTTTAATATTAAAAATAAACAAAGCAGCTTTGTCAAAGTTTTGAACCTTGACAAAGCTTTTTTGATTGTAGTTTTTTTGTCATTCTATTTCTATGATACAACCAACTATTTTTTAGGAGCGAATCCCTCAACTTGACAAAATATTAAGGTTTTACCAATTCTCCAGAAAATCCTAAACTTACATCTTTTCCTGCAAGACCGTCTGCTGTGCCTTTGTAGGCGTGTTTGCGTACGTAGTTGGCATCCCAAAGGTTTGGTGATTCGTCTGGAAGCCAGAATTCGTGTTCTTTGGCATTATCCGAAACGCCCCAAATGGTGATTCCGTACTGCTGTGCTTTTGGAATGTATTTTTTGTATGAATCGATTACAAATTGGTACATTTCTGCTTGTGATGCCTGTTGGGCAACGGTTGGTGTTTTGGTTCCTAATCTGATATCTAATTCCGAAATTTTAATCAATTTTCCTGATGCTGCCAGTTTTTGAAACATTTGCACAATTTGATCCTTGTTTGTTGTCAGTCCAATATGCATCTGCGTTCCGATTCCGTCAACTTGTGCGCCTTTGCTTTCAATATATTTTACATATTCAATCAAGCCGTCGCATTTATCTAATCTTGATTCTAAATTATAATCGTTGATAAAAAGTTTGTCTGATGGATTTCCGTATTGACGCGCTAATTTGAATGCAGTTACGGCGTAATCTTTTCCTAAGTATTTTGCCCAAGAGAAATGATCTGTCGCTGTTTCGCCTTCGGTTCCGTTTCTGAGAGATCCGTCTTCTTTCATTGGTTCATTCACAACATCCCATGCAAAAACGCTGGTTTTATAGTGAGTCATCATTTTAGAAATCCAATCGGTCATGGCATCGCCGATGATTTTGGTTTTCTCTGCATCTGTTTTTTCAAGTGTGATTGGAGCTGTTGGACCTCCTCCAGAACTTTCTGAAGACAATACTACTTTGTCAATCAAATAAGTCGTAGCATATTGTCCAAAATCAAAAATAACTTTTGTAAGATCTTGTTTTGTTGGTTTAATTGTCAGCGAAATAGGAGTCCAAGTGTTACCTACACTGTTTCCGCCATAATAATCGGCTGCATTACCAGCAGTATTTTGAGTCTGAATCTGCACTGTCGTTCCAGGTGCTTCAGCCTTAATCATACAGGTAAAAGTATAGTTTTGTCCTACTGTGAGCGGTGCACTCAAAGTGTAAACCTGCTGCGCACTGTAATTATTTGCCGCTGTAGGATTGGTCAGTTTCATAGCATATCCTCCATTGTAACCCTCTCCATTTGCAGAAATAGATCTTGTAGAACTATTACCCCAGCCAGTCCATCCGGTAAGATTACCGCTTTCAAAATCACCATTAGCAATTAAATTAACAGGGCCTGCTGCAGCGTCTAAATCAACAACCGCGAGCGTATTTACGTCTATTAAATAGGTTACATTTGGCAGATATCCTAAATCCAAATTAAACTGAAATGCTGTACTCGCTGCTTTAAAATCACTTGGAGCTAATTTAATTTTAACTTGCTGCCAAGAAGAAGTTGTTGCAAATGCTTCTCCATTGTTACCGTTATTGTACCAGTCTTTGTACGGGTATTGATTGTTTAATGTAGAACCAAATGAGATACGCCCTTTGCCTGTCACATCAGATTTAATGTAAAAGGAAATTTCATAATTATGTCCTGCAACAATTGGCACATTGGGAGAGGTCAACTGCAGATTATAAGGCAGCGATGAAGCGGCACTTGATGCTAATTGAATAGCTGCAGACGTACTTGTTAATCCAGAATTTGCTACAGTGGTAATCCCTTTTCCGGGATTGTTTCTTGCCCAGCCCGTAAAAGTACCGTTTTTAATTGGAGTCAAATCTAAAACATTCGTACCGCTGGATCCTGGAATTATCGTTGGAGCAATGATTCCATTTAAATAAGTTGCATTTTGATTGGAATGCCAAACCAAAGTATGTCCAAAAACACTTAAGCCGGCTTTTTTGGTTTCAGCAATAAAGGCATCCATAGTGGCAAAATTGATTTCGCCTTTTGAGTTTACCATGGCGCCGTGTTTCATAGCATAACCCGGTGTTACCTCATCAAAGTTTTCGTTTACAATTTTTCTGTATGCCGCGTCGCTCATGTATAAGTCGGCTCCGATTCCGTTTCCTAAAATAAAATCGCTGTAATTTTTTAAAGGTTCGTAGCGGCTTATTTTTTCTACTAGTGCCAGCGGTAATTCGGCGCCGGTTACTGCGCCATGCTCGGGATCTTTTTCCCATTCCATCAAATTATCATCGCAGGCTGTAAATAACAGCATGGATGAAGCGATTACAGGTAATATCTTGGTATATTTCATTTTGGTTTTTGGTTTTTTAGTTAGCAAAATCATTGTAAACCGGTGTATCCAGAGATACGATTCTCCAATTGTCTGTGTAAACTTTTACAGAAATGGCTTTTGAAGGAAATTCTACTTCGCTGGCACTTCCGGTAACATTTGACAATTTGATATCAGAGTTTTCAAAATACATTCCGAAATTTTGATACGTTGCCGCTTCGCGAAAGGCTAATACGGTTTCGAAAGTAAAAGCTTCTTTAGACCATGCGTAGAATTTGTTTAAAGGAATGGTCACTGTTCTCCATCCTGGTGTTTTAAAGTCTACAGATTTACCGTCAACAATCCACGGAACGTAATTGTAACAAGCTCCTGTCCATTCTCCTCCATTAAAATTATTGATCATACAGATTTTAATAAATCCGGAATCTTTCCAGTTGTCAGGAACATACATTTCAAACTGAAGTGCTACTTTGTCTAATGGAGTACTTGCTGGAATATAAGGTGTTAACTGTGCTCTCCAATTGTCTACACCGTTTCCTGCTGTCCACACTTCTGTGCAGCGGTTTTTAGCGGGATCAAAAGAAGCAATTCTTGCCGGACGATGCGGTACATATTTTCCCTGAGAGGTATTTTCTAAGCCGATCACTCCCGATTCTAAATCTGCAGGCTGGATCATGCTGGTTGAAGTTCCCCAATAACCGTGCTGTCCTTGTCCGTCAAAATTAAGCAGTAATCCTTTTTTAAAGTTGTAGCAAGCGGGAGAATAAACGCCTCCGTTTGAAGTCTGCACAAATAAGGAGCCTCCTAAATCTGATACGCCGCTTGGAGCTGGAACAGTAAAAAATTCTCCATCAGGATCTGAAACGATACCGCTTGTAACCTCAACATTTCCTGGAAAAACTACTTTACTAACCTCTGTTAAACCTGAACCTGCCACAATAATTACTTCGCCTGGATTGGGCATAGTGTTTGAAATTCCGTTAATTACTGGTTTTCCAGAACGGATTTCGAAAGGAAATGTAAATTCGTTGGTATCATTTGCAAAACGAATCGTATTTCTTACGGATGGATCAGCATCTAAAATAGGCGTGTCGGCAGAAACGTTTACGAGCATCGAATTATCAGATACAAAAACAACATTAAAATAGGTAGCATATCCGTTTATATAAACTCTTTTTAATCCTGTAAAACCTGAGCCTTCAATACGCAATGCCTGACCTAAACGGGCAAATGTAACTTCTCTATCGGGTACTGTAGAATTGACGTCTTCTAAAAATACTTTTGTGATAGTGATTGCCTTGCCCTCTGAATCATTGTTTTCACAAGAAGTCAACAGCAGGCCCAAGAACAGCATGCTAAGTAATGCAATCGGCGCCCAATACTTTTTATTTAAAATATATTTCATCTTAATCTTTCTTTTAAATTGTTTTTTGGTAATGCTAGAATAAATCTTTGATTCTTTCTTCTGTAAATTGATACGGAACCGCGTTCTCTCTCAATAACGGATTCTGAATTAATTCTGACTCTGGATAAGGCAATACAAAAATGGTCGCATCTATGACACCAATGGCACGAGCGCTGGTACTTTTTGAAGCGTCAACACTTACGGTATTGGTTGCTGTATCGTACAAAATTGGTGTTATGGTACCGCGGTTTTGTCCTGTAACATAATTAATCACCTCTTGTTGTTTGTAATAGGCTCTTCTTACGAGATCGTACCAATATTGCCCTTCCATACAAAGTTCTACTCTTCTTTCGTGAATGATATCTGCATAGGTAAGGGTCGCTTTTGGGTCTAAACCAGCGCGCACGCGAAGTTTATTTACTCCAGAAACAGCCATAGCGTCTGCGGTTGAAGCATTGTTCCCTAAAGCCGCTTCGGCGTAATTTAAATACACTTCGCCCAAACGGAGCATATAGGTATTTAAAGCAGAGTTCATACGCGTGATTTTAGAATTGTCTTTTGTAGAACCTACAACGCCTTTTTTTACCGTTAAGAAATCTTTGGTGTGGTCTACAGTATAACCGCCGTTTGCTTTGTTGATTTCGGCATAATGATCATCGTCTGCCATCCAGGTTGCTTTTCTACGCAGATCTTTTGACTCGTATTCCTGCAGAACATTATAAGACGCTCTTGTCCAATATCCCCAAGCAGCATCATCGCCTGTAATTTCAGAGTTTAAAGCAAAGTAGGCCTGTTGGGTGTTGTTTACTCCAAAATCTCCGTTTGGAACCCATTGCAGTGCAAACATAGACTCTGAATTGTTGTTATTATCAATCATAAACAAATCGGCATAATTGGTCATTAAACTGTAGGTTCCAGAATTAATTACTTTTTCTGCTGCTTTTTTGGCTAAGTCTAAATATTCCTGATTTCTAGTACCGCTGTTCGGATTATCACTGATTCCTGAATAGGAAAGGTATACGCGAGACAACATTCCGAATGCGCTGTACTTTGTTAAACGTCCGGCTTGACCAGCTGTTTCTGGAAGATATTTAGCCGCAAACTCTAAATCGCGCATCGCAAATTCGTAAACATCTTTTAACGGATTTTTGTTTACAATAGGATTTTTTACCAGCTCTCTCGGGTCTGTAGAGATAATCACATCGCCCCATAAAGAAGCCAGATACCAATACGCAGTTCCTCTCATAAAACGGGCTTCGGCAATGTATTTATTTTTAATAGCACCGCTTACGGTAGTACTTTCTGAGATTCCGATAATGACGTTATTGGACTGTTGAATCACATTATAGAAAGATCCCCAAGCAGAGACTAAAGGCCCTGTTAAACCCGTTTCAGTCAAATCGGTAAACGGATAAACATAGTCTGAGAAGGGAGCATACATATTTGCAGCGCGCCCGTCGCCTAGTCCGTAGTAAAATTTATCATTAAAATCAAACCAAACTTTATTGTATAATGGCCCTGTGGCCGCCTGAAAATCAGATTCGGTTTTATAGAAATTTTCTTTTGTAATTACATCATTTGGTTCAACGTCTAGAATGTCGCTGCAGCTTGTCCAGATAAATGGCAGCGCAATCATTAAAGCCGTGTATACTATTTTCTTTGTTTTCATTGTGCCGTTTTTAGAAATTAACAGTTAATCCAAGAGTTGTTGTGATCGGCGAAGGATAACGACCATTATCAATACCAGACAAAAGCAGGTTTTGGTTGATCGAACCTACCTCTGGGTCGTATCCTTTATATTTGGTAAAAGTCAAAACATTCTGCATGTTCGAGTAGACTTTGATGTTAGAGATTCCGTACTTAGAATACAAACTCTTTGGCAGATTATAACCAATAGAAATGTTTTTGATTCTTACGTAAGACCCGTCTTCTACAAATCGGTTGCTTAAACGATAATTGGAAGCAGAAGATGCTGACGATGCTCCGATTCTAGGCATGTATGGATCTCCGCCTACAATTTGCACATTGCGATAATCGTTTGGTCCGCTTGGATCGATCAATTCTAATTGTGCATATCCTAAAGCTGATTTAAACAAATTGGTATTCTCACGCGGATTTTCTAACCAGCGTCTTTGATAGTTTAAAACGTCATTTCCGTAAGATCCTGTTAACAATACGCTCACATCAAAACCTAGAAATGAGAATGAATTATTAACTCCAAAAGTAAAATCTGGATTTGGGTTTCCGATGTAACCTGCATCTTTCTCATTGATTACGCCGTCTTTGTTAACATCTTCAAACATATAATCTCCAATCCATACTCCATTTTCTCCAATCACCATACCTTCTGGCAGTGCCGTTGGTTTTACCGTACCGCTTGCGTCTTTATAATAAAAATCAGTTGCTTTCTCAAAACGTCCAATTACTTTGTAACCATAAAACTGCCCGATCGGCTGGCCTACTGCTGTACGGGTAACCACTGTTACGTCAGAACCCTGCTGTAAAGTTTGGTCGTAAACTCCAGATTCTGTATTAAGTTTTAATACTTTGGTTCTGTTCATAGAAAAAGTAATGTTGGTTCTCCAGGTAAAGTTGTCTCGCTGCATGTTTAAAGTATTCAAACTAAATTCAATACCCTTGTTTTCCAGCGAACCGATATTGGCATACGGCGGTGCTGTAGAACCCTGTCCTGTTGTTCCTACATAGGCAGGAAGTGATAATCTCAATAATAAATCGTCTGTTTTCTTGTTGTAAACATCAGCTGTAAGTTCGATTCTATTTTCAAAAAGACCAAGATCTAAACCGATGTTACTAGAATTTGTTTTTTCCCATTTTAAATCTGGGTTTGCTGTATTGGTTGCAATCTGGCCGCTTCCCCAATTGGTTGCAGAAGTACCGTAAACAGAAGTATAAGCATTGTTTGGAACCGTAGAGTTTCCGACAACTCCCCAGCCTAAACGCAGTTTCAGGTTATTAATCGTATTATTGTCTTTTAAGAAACTTTCGTTAGAAATCTTCCATCCTAAAGCTGCAGACGGAAACCAATCCCATTTATTGCCTTCAGCAAACTGAGAAGAACCGTCTCTTCTTAAAGTTCCTGTCAATAAATAGCGGTCGTCAAATGCATATTGTACTCTTCCAAAATAAGAACTCAAAGCTCGGGTTGAACTTGCATTTGAATTTCTTGCCGTTGTAGGATCACCAGCATTTAAATCTGTAGCGCCATTGGTCAAATATCCAGAGCGGTAGCCGTAAAGATTTTCCCAGTTTTGTTCTTGAAATTCCTGACCCAGCATTACATTAACAGAGTGTTTTCCAAATGCTTTGTTGTACGTTAGCAAATTATTCCAAATCCAGTTATCGCTGGTCGATTTTGTTCTGGTGCCTTCTCTCACATCATTTACAATAGCTCCAAAAGTATAAGAAGGATTAAAAGTGTAGCTATTTCCAAATCCGTAATCGATAGAATATTGTGTTTTAAATTTTAAATCTTTTGTAAAACTGATTTCGGCATAAGCATTTGCTCTAATTCCGTAATTGGTATTATGATTGTCTTTCATTAAAGCCAGACCAAGCGGATTGTTCTGTACAAATTCTGTAGTATCCGGCCCGTCAAACGTACCGTCAGCATTACGCACTGCTACATTGGGTGTTTGTTTTAAGGCTGTAAGGATCAAGGCATCGTCTGTAATAGTAGTAACCTGATTGGTTTTGTTTAAAGCTACATTCACTCCTACTTTCAAGAATTTTTTAACCTGAGAATCGATTACCCCTCTAAGATTTAAACGATCAAAAGAAGAGCCAATTGCGATACCTTCCTGATCAAAATAACCAATTCCTAAGGCATAAGTTGTATTGTCTGAACCGCCAGAAGCCGATAAATTATAACTCTGCATCATGGCCGTTTGAAATAATTCGTCCTGCCAATTGGTTCCTTCGCCCAATAAATCGGGTCTGATAAAAGTATTGTCTCTTTGTACGATACCTAAATCTGCACGGGTGTTTTTTAATGTTCCATATTCCCTAAGATTAAGCATTTGTAATTCCTTCGGAATGGTCTGCCAGCCTACATAGCTGTCAAAATTTAATATTAAATCTCCTTTTTTACCCGTTTTTGTGGTAATCATAATCACACCATTTGCCGCTCTTGATCCGTAGATGGCTGTCGCCGATGCATCTTTTAAAACATCAATAGAAGCTACATCCGCCGGATTTATACCAGCAAGCGGATTTGAGTTTAACGAACCCGAATTTCCGTCAATAATTACACCGTCTACCACATAAATCGGCTCGTTTGAACCTGTGATTGAACTGATACCGCGAATACGCACCGAAGAACTTCCTCCCGGCGTACCGCTGTTTTGCTGGATCTGCACCCCTGCAGCACGTCCTTGCAGCACTTGATCGATTGTTGTAGCAACAGATTGTGTTACTGCACTACTGCTAATGGTAGAAACAGCTCCTGTTAAATCGCCTCTTTTCATGGTGCCGTATCCCACGACAACCACTTCTTTTAAACTGCTGATGTCTTCTTCTAAAACTGCATCAATTGTAGTTTTTCCTCCAACGGCTGCTTCTTTAACTTTATAACCTATAAAACTAAAAACCAGCGTACCGTTTGCCGGTACCGATTTTATAGTATACGTTCCGTCAAAATTAGAAACCGTGGTAATGTTTGTTCCTTTTACAACAATATTTACTCCTGGTATGGGACCACTATTATCGGAAACTACTCCCGTAACAGTATTTTGAGCATTTACCGCAGCAGAAAATACCAGCATCAGGATCAGATATCCCAAATTCTTAAAGTATTTTGATCTGCTTTTAGCAATTAAAAAGTGAGTCATAAATAATTGGTTTAATTAGTTAATAGTATGGTTCAGTTAGTTTTTCTTTTAGACTATTTCAACTGCCTTAAATGGGATAAAAATCGAATTAAGAACAAGTTATAGTCAAAACAAATATATGTAAAAAACAACAATACACAATCGGTTGCGTTAATATTTTTTCCTAAATTCAAAAAAAATATCATTTAAAAAAACATATTTTTTATTTATAATTATAAAATATTAAATAATCCTCAAAAAGCCATTTAATAACAGCGAAAACGTTAGAGATAATAAATAGTTTGATCTGAAATCTTAAAAAAAATATAAAAGCCTAAATTTTTGCTTTTTTACAAAAATCACTAAAACGTTGTAGTTAGAACAGAAAGAAGATCTCAAACGGCTTCTTTGGCAATGCCCGTAAAATAAGGACTTTTACAATATTTGTACTGAAAATCAACATTTTAATTCAAAACAATACAATTCTTACAAAAGCAGTTTTACAAACAATCGGTTGCTTTTATTTTATAAAAAAACTCCCTTCAAAAGACCTGAAGGGAGTTTAATCTATTAAAAAAGGATGTCTTTATAAATTACAAATTCATCTTTTTAGCGTCTTCTACAAACTGCTTTAAACCAATATCGGTTAACGGATGTTTCAATAATCCTTTGATTGCCGATAATGGCCCTGTCATTACATCAGAACCTGCTTTGGCACAATTTACAATATGCATGGTATGCCTCACCGAAGCAGACAATATCTGAGTTTGATAATCGTAATTATCGTAAATCAATCTTATCTCCTCTATAAGGTGCATTCCATCAGTCGAAACATCATCTAAGCGTCCTAGAAAAGGAGAAACATAAGTCGCGCCGGCTTTTGCCGCTAATAACGCCTGACCAGCAGAAAATACTAGAGTTACATTGGTTTTGATGCCTTTAGAAGAAAAATATTTACACGCTTTTACACCATCTGCAATCATAGGAAGTTTTACCACAATCTGCGGATGCAATGCAGCAAGCTCCTCGCCTTCTCTGATCATTCCGTCAAAATCGGTTGAAATTACCTCTGCAGAAACATCGCCGTCGACAATGTTACAAATATCAAGATAGTGCTTTAAAATATTCTCTTTTCCGGTAATGCCTTCTTTGGCCATTAACGACGGATTTGTGGTTACGCCGTCTAAAACACCCATAGACTGTGCTTCTGTAATGTCTTCTAGATTTGCAGTGTCAATAAAAAATTTCATAAGTTTTGAGTTTGATTAGTTACTTTCGAAAAGTGATTTATCGTCGATTATAAACCTTACAGTTTGTCAATTTCGACAAAGGAGACTCGAGCGATGCGAATAGGCGAAGCAAATCTACACAAGTAGCTCCGCACTGAAAATCAGTCTTTGTCGAGTTTCTTACGAAGATTTCTCCTTCGTCGAAATGACAAGATTGTGTATATCTCTTGTATAAACAAGCTAACAGTATACTGAAGCGCTTCTAAATTTTAGCGAGTGAAAAATGTGCATCTTAGATTGATTCTGCTCTTCAAAAAACCTTCAATAAAAAATACTCACTTATTATTTTATCAAACTGACTTATTCCTTTTTTTAATTATCAAAAAACAGTAACTAAACCTTCAATCTATTTTTATCAAATTTCAATATTGGAACAAGGCATAATCTTAATACACATTTTTCAATTTTTATCTAAAAATCATTTTAACGTTCTTAAGCTATCATATTAAAATTGAAATAATTTTTAGAAATTTTGTCTCACTAAATAATTTTCAAAAGAAACCCGACAGATTTAAAAAAGCTGTCGGGTTTAGTAAGGTTCTATTATCTTACCAATTAAATATATTGATTGATGATGTTTTCAAACAATTCTTGTTTACCGCTTTGAAGGTTTAATTCTCCGTTTTCGTGTGCGATAGTATAAAGATCTTTCAAGCTTAATTTTCCGTCAGCAAAATCTTTTCCTTTTCCAGAATCAAAAGAGCTGTATCTTTCAGTTCTTAATTTTTCGTAAGGAGAAGAAGTGATGATTTTATCTGCAGTCAATAATGCTCTTGCAAAAGTATCAGCACCGCCAATATGCGCTAAGAAAACATCTTCTAAGTCCGTTGAGTTTCTTCTGATTTTAGCATCAAAGTTAACACCGCCGCCTTGTAAGCCGCCAGCTTTTAAGAAAACCAACATTGCTTCAGTCGTTTCCTGAATGTTATTTGGGAACTGGTCTGTATCCCAGCCGTTTTGGTAATCTCCTCTGTTGGCATCGATGCTTCCTAACATTCCAGCTTTTGCAGCCACTTCTAGTTCGTGTTGGAAAGTGTGTTGTGCCAATGTAGCGTGGTTTACTTCGATATTGATTTTGAAATCTTTATCTAAACCATATTGTTTTAAGAAACCAATTGCTGTTGCAGAGTCAAAATCGTATTGGTGTTTAGAAGGTTCCATTGGTTTTGGTTCGATAAAGAAAGTTCCTTTAAAACCTTGTGCTCTTGCGTAGTCTCTAGACATTGCTAAGAATTGCGCCATATGGTCTAATTCTCTACCCATATCTGTGTTTAGTAAAGACATATACCCTTCTCTACCGCCCCAGAACACGTAATTTTCACCGCCTAAAGCGATCGTTGCGTCAAGCGCTAATTTTACTTGTCCACCTGCTCTTGCCACTACATTAAAATCTGGATTTGTAGCTGCACCGTTCATAAATCTTGGGTTTGAGAAACAGTTTGAAGTTCCCCAAAGCAATTTAATTCCAGAGTCTGCTTTCTTTTGTTTTAAGTAATCTGTAATGAATGCCAGACGTTTTTCTGATTCTGCAAAAGTAGCTCCTTCAGCAATCAAATCGTAATCGTGGAAACAGAAGTAATCGAATCCCATTTTGCTGATGAATTCAAAAGCTGCATCTGCCTTATCTTTTGCAGCCTGATACGGATCTGATGATGCATCCCAAGCAAAATTTTGAGTTCCTGGCCCAAATGGGTCGCTTCCTTGTCCGCAGAATGTATGCCAGTAAGCGATCGCAAATTTAAAGTGCTCACGCATTGTTTTTCCAGCCACAATCTGGTCTGGATTATAATATTTAAATGCTAACGGATTGTCAGATTCTTTTCCTTCAAATTTAATTTGTCCGATACCTTTGTAGTATTCTTTATCTCCTAAAACTATCATCTCGTTTTTTTATTTATTTGTTAATATTAATTCCAATTCTTGTTTCCATTTCTGGTATGCTTTCTGGTATTCTTCTTTATTTTTTAGTGGTAAAAACGTCATTACATGATCGTTAGTCGTAATTCCAGAACTAAACTTATCATAATCACCGTCTTTTAAACCCACTGCTCTTGCTGCACCAACAGCACCAGTTGTATTGTAAATTTCAATTTCGTAACCGATTAAAGTTGCTACGGTATTGGAGAAAATTTCTGAGCGAAACAAATTATCATTTCCTGCTCTGATTACATTAATTACTGCATTATCATCTTTAAGGCATTCCATTCCGTACACAAACGAAAATGCAATTCCTTCTAGAGAAGCCCTGAATAAATGCGCACTGTTATGAATGTTTAGGTTTAAATTTAGAAAATGAGTTCCGATGTTTTTGTTGTTGAACATACGCTCTGCACCATTCCCAAACGGAATTACCACAACACCTTCTGAACCAATTTCAATATTTGAAGCTTTCTCGTTCATCGCTTCATAACTTTCGTTCCCCATATTATTACGAAGCCATCTGTACTGAATTCCTGCTCCATTAATATTCAATAGTTTACCAACTCTTGGCGTTTCCAATTCGTAATTAACATGAACGAAATTGTTTACTCGGGTGCTTTTTCCAGAAGTAACATCGCTTACGGCATAAAACACACCAGAAGTTCCGCCTGTAGCCGCCACTTCTCCCGGATGTAAAACATTTAAAGCCAAAGCATTATTAGGCTGATCTCCCGCTCTGTAAACAACCGGAATCCCCACCGGAAGTCCCGATTCCTGAGCTCCTTTTTCGTTAATAACCCCTTGATTCGAAAAATTTTCTACAATGGTCGGCGTCAGCGAAGTATCGATTCCGTAATATTCCAAAAGCCAGTCGGCTGCTTTATTTTCTTTATAATCCCAAAGCATTCCTTCAGACAAACCATTTTTGGTTGTCGTTACCTCACCCGTCAATTTCAAGGCGATATAATCTCCAGGAAGCATGTATTTATAGATTTTATTGTAGATCTCAGGCTCATTTTCCTTTACCCATTTTAGCTTAGAAGCTGTAAAATTTCCAGGCGAATTCAATAAATGTTCCATGCATTTTTGCTCTCCAATTTCGGCAAAAGCCTTATTTCCAATTTCTACCGCGCGGCTGTCGCACCAGATAATCGAATTGCGAAGTGCATTTTTTTCTTTATCAACAATTACCAATCCGTGCATTTGATACGAAATACCAACTCCCTGAATTTTAGAAGCATCAATATTCGATTCTTTAATAGCTCTTTTAGTTGCCGTACAAATGTACTCCCACCACATTTCAGGATCCTGCTCTGCCCAATCGGGATGAAGCGAAACAATTTCCATTTCGTTTTGAGGTTCGTTCAAAACAATTACTTTCTTACCCGTTTCTGCCTCAACGATTGCCGCTTTTACAGAAGAACTTCCAATATCATATCCTATATAATACATAACTTTATAATGATTCTCTTAAAATTAATTTGGTTGGCACGTAAAACTTCGTTTCTTCATCGTGCGTTATAAATGCTGCTGCTTTGGTTCCCATTTCCTTAAAATCAGTTGAGACAACCGAAATTCCTTTGTAAATAAATTTCTTCATTGGCGTTTCGTTATAAGACAGAAAACCAACATCTTTTCCGGGTTCAAAATCTTTTTCTTTGCATTGTTCTAAAAATTCGCCCAAAATCCTGTCGCTGACACTGATGTAAGCGATTCCCTTTTCAATTTGAAACTTTTTAGAATCTGTAATAATTTCATTTTCAAAACTAAAATCAGCACAAAACTTCTTAAAAAACTCCACCGTTTCCCACGGATGATTCGTAAAATCCGGATATAGAAATTCTATCTTTTTATATTTTTTAAACAAATCCACTGCCGCTGTCAGCGCCTCATAAAATGCTTTTCCAAAATCCTGAAAAACATAATTACTGCTCTTTTTCGCTTGAATATTCCAGTCGATCAGCAGGAGTTTATCATTCGAGATTGCCGACAAAGCCGGACCGATCTCCTTGTGGTCAAAATTCATTACCACATATTTATAATACTTGCCGATTCCGTTATTAATGATCGTTTTAAAAACATCAATATTATAATGATGAAATTGTACATCAGTAATCACATTATCCGGCAGATTATTGACAACAGAATGATACAAAACCTCTTTATATGCCTTAAAAGTATCTAAGACCAAAAGCACTTTTCTAGTTTCTCCCGCCACATAATACCCTTTATTCGGCACAGAATCAATCACATTCTGATCCTTCAAAATCGAATACGCCTTAAAAACCGTATCTCTCGAAAGCTGATACGTTTTGCAGATCACGTTTACAGAAGGCAGTAAATCACCCTTCTGCAGAATATTCTCTGCAATGGCGTTCGTAATTCCGTCCACCAGCTGCTGGTACTTCGGAATATCACTTTCGTGATTCATTATAAACTCAAATTTTTCTTCTTCCTTTGGCATACCGTTCTGTTCCGTTCTGTTATGCTAAAGTAGCTAAAAATGTTTTACAAAAAATTCTTTTCCACATTAAAATTGTTAATTTTTCAATTTGCAATTTTATAAGTAACCCAAGCTCCTTTTTAATTTTTTAATTAGGAACAATTTGGGCGTGTCCCGCCGAAAAAGGCGGGCCGGGCTATCCGTTTCAAGTCCTCGCACTTCCTTCGTCAGGCTGTGGGCTTTCCACTGCTATCCCTCACGCAAACGGTTTTCAGAAGACACATCATTTTTTATTAATAAAATATAGTTTTAATCAAACAATCTTCTTATCCCATACGGATCAATCGTAATAATAGAACCGTCTTCGAGATAATCAATTTTGGTTACTTTCATACTTCGCAGATGCGTAACCCCTTTTGACAAACTCGAATCATGGTAAAATAAGTACCATTCGCCTTCAACCTCACAAATCGAATGATGCGAAGTCCATCCCACAACCGGATTCAAAATTCTACCCTGATATGTAAACGGCCCATACGGATTGTCGCCAATCGCGTAACAAATAAAATGCGTATCTCCCGTAGAATAAGAGAAATAATATTTTCCGTTGTATTTATGAACCCAGGAAGCTTCAAAAAAGCGGCGGTCGTTATCGCCAGCCAGCAGGTTTTCTCCGTTTTCATCCAGAATTTTGATTTCTTTTGGTTCTTCATCAAACTCCAGCATATCCTCTCGAAGTCTCGCTGCAATTGGACCTAAAGCAGGTTCACTTCCAGAAGGCTCTTCATTATTTTCATCATACTTATTATTTCGGTATTTCTGCAGTTGTCCGCCCCAAATGCCTCCAAAATAAATATAATGTCTGCCGTCTTCGTCTTCAAAAACAGCAGGATCAATGCTGTAACTTCCTTTTATCGCTTCTTTTTCTGGAACAAAAGGCCCTACAGGAGAGTCGCTTACAGCAACACCAATCTGAAAAATTCCGTTGGCACGTTTGGCTGGAAAGTACAGATAATATTTTCCGTTTTTACAAGCGGCATCCGGCGCCCACATTTGTTTTTCGGCCCAGGCCACATCATCGACATGCAATGCAACTCCATTGTCTACAGCTTCGGATGAAATGTTTTCCATAGAAAACACATGATAATCTTCCATCCCAAAATGATCTCCGTTATCGTTAAACGGAATCCCGGCGTCAATGTCATGCGATGGATAAATATATATTTTACCATTAAATACATGCGCAGACGGATCTGCGGTGTAAATATGAGAAACTAAAGGTTTTGAAATCGCCGTTTCGTTAATCTCCTCAAAATTAATTTTTTCAATACTATCTTCAGGCATACTCTTTTTTTATGTTTTTTAATTAATTTTAATTTCTTCTTTCTCTTAAATCTTTTTCAATCTGAACTTCCATTTCTTTATTGATTTTATAGAAAAACAATAATCCCGCACCAATCAAAAATGGAATTGCTGGAAAAATACTCACCAATAATTTGATTCCGTTTACTGCAGATGCTGTCTGAACAGCGGCATTGGCAACGTAATGAAAGGAACCTAAAACCAAAGTCGTTACAGCGCCTCCAATACTCAAACCTGCTTTTAAACCTACCATCATGGCAGAAAAAATTATAGCAGTCGCACGACGGTTATTGAGCCACTCTGAATAATCCGCAACATCGGCAATCATCGCCCAAAGAATCGGGATTGTGATTCCGTAGAAAAAGCCGTGCAGGATCTGAGAGAAAAATATAAGCGAAATAGAAGTCGATGGAAAAAAGTAAAAAGCGATAATAAATAAGGTTGAAATAAACAGAAATATTCCGAAAACATTTCGCTTTCCATATTTGTCCGCAAGACTTTTAGACAACGTAATCCCAACAATCATAAAGATAATACCGCCGGCATTAAAAAGTCCGAAGCCTGCAGCAATAGGATCGTTTCCAAAATGATTCAATCCAATATTGGATAGAAAATTCAAAATAGGCTCAATAAAAACAGCCAGCTGCTCTTTGTTGACGTAATTCTCAAAATAATACACATACGAACCGCCTTTCATGGCTAAAGTCACAAAAACCAAAGTTGTCAGCGAAAGCATAATTACCCACGGTCTGTTTTTTACCAAATCGCTCAAATCTTCTTTTATACTTGATTTTTGTTCTGGTTTTGGAATAATTCTTTCTTTGGTGGTCAAAAAAGTAATGATCAACATAATAGTTCCGATAATTGCCAAAGCGGTCATCACTTTTTCAATTCCGATCGCTTTATCACCATTTCCAGCACTTTTGATAATACCAAGCATAAAAACCTGAACAAAGAATTGCGCAAACATTACCGCCACAAAACGATACGACGACATACTGTTTCGTTCACCCATATCGCCCGTAATGACACCACTGAGTGCAGAATACGGCAGATTGTTTGCAGCATAAAAAAGCAGTAGTAAAGTGTACGTTACAACGGCATAAATAACTTTTCCTTTATACGAAAAATCAGGAGTAGAAAAGGCTAAAAGTGCCACTACACCAAGCGGAATTGCTGTTGCTAAGATCCAAGGTCTGAATTTTCCCCATTTCGTACTCGTTCTGTCTGCCAAAACTCCAATAATAGGGTTAAAAATAAAAGCCGCAATCAAACCCACAATCAACATGATGATAGAAGAATCGGTTGGCGATAATCCGTAAATATCAGTATAGAAATAAGCCAGATACGTCATCAAAGTCTGAAAAACCAGATTAGCGGCCAAGTCTCCTAAGCTGTATCCTATTTTCTCTTTGATGGATAATTTTTGTGAAATGTTATTCATTTTGTGGTTTGTGGTTAGTTAGTTGTCTAGCAAGGTTTTCGAAACCTTCCAGATTTTAAATTGTTTTTATAATGCTTATCATATATCTGCAAAGTTTCTAAAACCTTGCAGAAAAAACGTTGAAACAATTAAAACAATCGGTTGTGTAAATTTAGATAAAAAAACATATTACGCAAATTTAGTTTACTTTATTTCAAGAATATTTTTAAAAACAACCGATTGCTACTATTCTTTCAATCGGAAACGCATTTGACTAATTATTCTTCAGTCTTTTTTAAATTCAAAATACTATCGTATGCTTTTTTATGCTTGAAATCGGCATCAAAAGGAAGCGGATAATTCGTTCTTCCTTTTATCGGCCAGTCGTTTAACCACGATTGTCCATCGTAAACTCCCCAAAAAGTAACACGGCTGATTTTGTCTTTGTGTTTTAAAAATAATTTAAAAATCGAAGCGTAACGTGCTGCCAATTTGTTTTGAATTGAATCTGGGAGTTTTTCAGGGTAGCGATTCATTTTTGGATTTCCTTCAAATTTCTGATTTACATCTGCTCCTTTTAAGTCCCACGGATTTGGTAAAACAGTAATATCCAATTCTGTAAAAGCAACTTTGATTCCTAAAGCCGAATATTCTAAAATGCTTTTTTCAATTTCTTCTAATGATGGACTATTTAAATTCCAATGTCCCTGACTTCCTACTCCGTCAATTTTTCCGCCCGCCGCTTTTATTTTTTTGATTAAAGCTATAGCTCCAGCCCTTTTTGCAGGATCTTCAAGATTATAATCGTTATAATACAAATCCACTTTTGGATCGGCTTTTTCTGCCAGTTTAAAAGCATCAACCAGATATTTCTCGCCCAATGTATTCAAAAAAACCGATTTTCTTAAGGTCCCATCTTCGTTTAAAGCTTCATTCACCACATCCCAAGAATCGATTCTTCCTTTGTATCTGGAAACAATCGTGGTAATGTGATCCTTCATAAAAGTTTTCATTTCGGTACTGTCTGCAATTTTCTCCATCCAGGGCGCTAATTGGCTGTGCCAGATCAACGTATGTCCGTGAATAAACATTTTATTTTTCTCGCCGTACGCCACAAATTTATCCGATAAAGCAAAATCGTATTGGTCTTTTTGCGGATGCGTGTACATCGATTTCATGATATTTTCTGCAGTAATGGCATTAAATTCTTTTCGAATTAACGAATCTGCTTTAGCATCTTTTTCTTCAATTTGATCTGCGCTTAAAGCAGCTCCGATGTAGAAATCGTTTTTATAAACCTCTTTTAATGAAGCGGTTTCTTTTTGTGATGTACAACTTACAGACAGCAAAGTGGTGACGACAAACAAATAAGGGTTAATAAATTTCATATCTTTTTGGTTTAAATAGTTAATAGTTTTTCCTTTCTAAATCCGCAGCAACTACCGTCGATCTTGTCATTTCGACGAAGGAGACTCGAGCGATAGCGAATAGGCGAAGCAAATCTTCGTAAGAAACTCTACAAAGATTGGAGATTTTCGTTGCGGAGAGTCTTCCCCATCCAAATAAACAAACTTAATGTGTTACGTTATTGAATCATTTCTTAAAACTCTCCGGAGGACCCAAATACGAATCCAAAACTTTTCCATCTTCGGTCTCAATTACAATTTTTTGCAGCACCAAAGCCGGATCAATCGCGTAAATCTTCAAAACATGATTCCCCGAATTTTCTATTTGATGTGTGGACGTTATAATTTTAATGTTAGCTGCAACAGATGCAGCCCAGCTTTTTTCTGAAGAATCAGCATTCAAATTCATAATTTGCGGTTTTTCAGAATCAAAGCCAATTCCGTATTTTAAGCCTTCTCCAAACTTAAAATTTATTGTCGGCGAAAAATAAGCATGTACTTTTACCTTTCCTTTACTGAAAAAATGAACGTCGTATTCCAGTCTTGGTGATTGCCCTGAAACTGCAATAGTCTGAATATTCGAAGGTTTAATCGTTATTCCAGAATCTGTTTTACCAAGATTTGGAATTATAGTCCACTTTACTACCTCCGAATTTATTGCATTTGAATAATTTTTACTTTCTATTGAAATATAACCGTTGTTTTCTACAAAACCTTTAATTTTATCAGAATCGATATTATTAATTTTCAGTTCTACTTTATGTCTTTTATCATCTGCTAAAATGGTAAACTGGCAATTGGTAATTCCTTTGGGCGCTTTTTTCCAATCGATTCGGATTGCAATTCTTTTTTCGAAAGCAACTGTTCCTTTAGAAAAAGAAAACAAAATCCAATCGTTTTTATTCTCAATCCTAAACTGAAAAGATTTTACACCTCTATTAGATACCTCAACATAGGTGGCATTATTCTCTAAAGAATTTAAATCTGGAAGCACAATTGTTTTAGTACTTTTTGAATCATAAACTTCTTTACTGCCCTCCGCCGTAACTGCTGGATTTGAAGTTGTGTCATAATAAACTAACTTGGTTTTTGGTATCACATTTTTGTCCGGCTGCTGCCAATTATCATAACCAATATGCGTCTGAGCCATCATGTGATTCCATTTGCCGTCTGCTAATTTGGTGTGATAAAAATTGGTGAGCTCAGCGTCTTTTTCAAATAACGTTTTTACTTTTTCAGCATACAAATTTGCAGCGGCATTTCCCTGCTCTGCATACAACTGATTTTTAGCTGCTGCCACATACAACTCATTTAAATTTGAACTCGCTAAAACCGGAAATAAAACCAACTGATAAAAAGCATCTTTGTATTCTGGCTGTAATTTTTCGTTTATCAAATGAGCTTTTTCAGCCAATTTTTGATAATCTGCAACAACCCGATCTGCTTCATTATAATTGGTAATACTGTAGGTAGCCGCATCTAATAATTCTGGTTTTCTACGTGCGTTGTATTTGGTATATAATTTTAGAATTTCGGCAATTTCTTCTGAAAACTGATTTCCAAAATTCTCTTTTGCACAATTTCTATAATAGTGATCTAAATTTCCGGCATTGAATTTTTCGGGATTCCAAGCAATATCAAGAAAAAATTCGGTTGGAAATTCCATTGGTTTGATATCCCCTACATTTACAATCCAGATTTTATCAACGCCATATTGATACGCCAGATCCATTTGTTCCCAAACTCTTTCGATCTGATTGGTATTGATCCATTTGTAATTTCGCGGACCGCCTACGTAATCAAAATGATAATAAATACCGTAACCGCCTTTTCTGGTTTTGGCGTTCAATTCTGGAAGTTTGCGGATATTTCCCCAATTATCATCGCATAACAAAAGCGTTACATCGTCGGGAACTCGCATTCCTTTGTCGTAATAATCCTGAACTTCTTTGTAAAGTGCCCACATTTGAGGCGTTTCTTCGGCAGGTTTCTTCGTGACTTCTGCAATGATATTCCGTTGGGTTTTTACGATATTTTCTAATAATTCAATTGCCGTTCCTTCCGTCATGGGTTCGTCGCCGTCACCACGCATTCCAACAGTTACAATGGTTTCTTTGTTTCCCATTCTTTTAATTCCATCTTTCCAGAATTGAACCAAAGATTCAGAATTAGTACTAAAATCCCATTTCCCATTCGATTTCCCCCACTCGGCATGCGCTCGCGTGAGTGGTTCGTGATGCGAAGTTCCCATTACTATTCCGTATTTGTCGGCTAAAACAGCATTCTGCGGATCTTCAACATAAAACATTCTGCCCCACATTGCCGGCCATAAATAGTTGCCTTTCATTCGCAAAATCAATTCAAAAACTTTATCGTAAAATTTGGAATTAAATCCGCCTAATTTTTCGAATGCCCAGCCAGATAAAGCCGGCGCCTCATCGTTTATAAAAATTCCTCTGTATTTTACTTTTGGTTCTCCCTGCGAATGAATTCCAGGCAAAACGTGCAATTCTGATTGTTTCTTCACTGGAACGTCTGCCCAGAAATACCAAGGCGAAACACCTATTTGATTGGATAAATCGTAAATTCCGTAAATCGTTCCTCTTTTGTCTGAACCCGCAATTACCAAGGCTTTTTTGATTCCTTTAAAGGGATTTTCAACAATTTGCGTTGTAAATTTTTCCCATTTTCCACGAAGTTGGGCGGCATCAATTTTTCCTTTTTTTACTAATTGATCGATGATTTCGCTTTTTCCGAGTGTTCCGATAATCACTACGAAATCTTCGGCTTCTGCTATTTTTTTTATTCTTTTGGGATGTAAATCTGAAACTTTGAAAATGTCGTTTTCTAAATGTCCCGTTACTTTTAAAACTCCCTCAAAATCTTTATCACTAACTAAAATCGATGCCGTTTTTCCTTTTGAAACCAAAGGAAAATTTTCGGCAGAAGCCTGATTCACTACATATTTTTCTGGATTTATCGCATACGATTTTGTGCTTAATCCGATGAGGAAAAGCGATAAAACGTATACTATTTTAGTTTTTAAACACATAGGGTCATAGGTTTCTTTTTCTGTAAAAGACATTTCGCTTTTTTAAACAAACATAGTTTTCGTCAGTTTTTTCATTTCAATCGAAGGAGACTCGAGCGATAGCAAACAGTACGTTTTACAAACTCAATTTATAAGCAATTCCCATTTCTAAACCTCTTAACTCGGCCAATCCTTTTAATCTTCCCGTCAGCGAATAACCCGGATAAGTTTCTTTAGCTTCATCAACTTCGTGCAGAAAACCATGATCGGGGCGCATCGGCAGGCTCACTTTTCGCTTATTCATTACAACTAAAATCTTTTCTACAATCTTTTCCATTTGAACATCGCCGTTTAAATGTTCTGATTCGCGGAAAATAGTTTCGCTTTCGCGGATGGTATTTCGAAGATGCAGAAAGTGAATTCTATCTTCGTAATCGTCAATTATTTTTTCCAAATTGTTTTTCGGATCGGCGCTTAAAGATCCTGTGCAATAACACAATCCGTTAGCTGTTGAAGGAACAGCACTGAAAATAGCTTTCAAATCAGCTTCTGTTGAAACGATTCTGGGTAATCCCAAAACCGAAAACGGCGGATCATCTGGATGAATCGCTAATTTCGCGCCGATTTCTGCTGCAACCGGAACAACTTCGGATAAAAAATAAATCAGGTTTTCTCTTAATTTTTGATTGTCGATTTCAGCATAATTGTCCAAAAGCGATAAAATCTGTTCTGCTGTAAAATTAATTTTGCTTCCTGGTAATCCCAATAAAACATTTTTAAACAACAATGCTTTTTCATCTTCTGAAAGATTATTTCCAAAGTTTAAAGCATTCTGTTTTTGATCTTCTGAATAATCGTTTTCGGCATCGGGTCTTTTTAAAAGAAAAACATCAAAATAAGTAAACGCATCCTGATTGTATAAAAGAGCTTTACTTCCATCTTCGTTGATAAAATTATGATTCGTACGTACCCAGTCCAAAATCGGCATAAAATTATAAGTAATGATTTTGATCCCGCATTCTGCCAGATTTCGCAAACTGATTTTATAATTCTCGATGTATTGCAGGTAATTTCCCGAAGCTCGTTTTATTTCTTCATGAACAGGCAGACTTTCAACCACAGCCCATTCCAATCCGTAATTCCGAATGATTTCCTGTCTTTCTTTTATATCTGTAATTGTCCAGACATCGCCCACCGGAATTTGGTGCAAAGCGGTTACAATTCCCGTTGCTCCGGCCTGCTTAATATCAATCAAACTGACATTGTCATTAGGACCGAACCATCGCATGGTTTGCTGCATTTTTATCATACTTCTTTTTTTTATGCCGCAAAGGCGCTAAGTCACAAAGTTTATTTCCCTTAATGCGTATAGCTATGGAAACAAATTACTTTGCATATTCGCCGGCGTTTGTGTCAACTGATTTAAATCTTTTAATCCTTTAATCTGTGGCTTAAAAACTTTGTTACTTAGCGCCTTCTTGGCATTTCCACAATTAAAACCCAATACTATTCCCACCGTCAACCGGCAGAACTGTACCTGTTGTATATTTTGATTCGCTTAAAGCGAAATAGTAAACGGCATCTGCAATATCCGAAGGCTCTCCTAAAAAGCCCATTGGTGTTCTTCCCAATACTTTATTTTTTCTTTCCGGATCATTATCCAATGCTGCTGCCGACATTTTAGTTTTGATAAATCCCGGAGCAATACAATTTATTCTTATTCCCGACGGAGCCAGTTCTGTGGCCATCGCACGCGTCATAGATTCGATTGCGCCCTTGCTTGCCGAATACGCAATTACTTTCGGGATTCCGTATTGCGATGCCATCGAACTGATGTTGATGATGCTGCCGCTTCCGTTGGCTTTCATGTTTTTAATTACTTCGCGACTTACGGCAAAAACGCTCAATAAATTGGTATGAATGATCGAAAGAAAATCTTCATCCGTAACGTCTGGAATTTCTTTTTTCATGTTGATTCCGGCGTTGTTTACCAAAATATCAATTGGGCCGTTTTGGGTTATGTTTTCGATCATGGCTGGAATTCCGTCCAGATTATTTAAATCGAAAATTACCGGAATCGCATTTTCTCCAATTTCCCTGCAGGCCTCTTCTGTTTTTTCTTTTGATCTTCCGATGATGTAAGTTGTGATTCCGTTGTCACAAAGTTTTTTTGCGGTTGCAAAACCTAATCCTGAATTTCCTCCGGTTACAATTGCCGTTTTTTTGCTCATAATTTGTTTTTTTGGTACGCATATTTAACAGATTCGTTTTCGCGAAGACACGGAAAAAACGGGTCTTTTTCTAAACGAAAAAAAATAAAAAATCCGTGTAAATCTGCGTTTTCGCGAAAGCGAGTCCGCGTCATCTGCGTTCTAATTAATCTCAATAATTTAATTTATCCATTTCCCGGTGCAAATGGGAATTTTAATGATTTAAAATATTCTAATGTTTGTGTTGGTTTTTCGACTCCTGACGGCAATTCTTTTCCTGAAAACTGCTGAAAATACAACAAACAGGCATCACGCCACCATTTTGCTTCTTTCTGCTGGATTTCCAAAAGCATTTTTACTTCGTTAAATCGTTCGATGTCGACATATTTTTCAGCGTTATTCCAAACGTTTTGCATCTCGGCAACCTGATTAACACCTTCCTGATATTTGAGCGCCAAACCGTTCCAAAGTGTCTGGCCGTTCTTCAATTTATAGTCCCACGAAACGTGATGAAACCATAATAAATCTTTCTCCGGACAGGTTTCTAAGTTATTGAAAACTTTTGCCATTTCTGGTGCGTATTGTGAAACAGCATTTGTTCCTGATTTAGAACGGTCAAAACCAATTCCGTTTTTATCGGCTTTATGATAATAGGTCGGATTCCATTCGGGACGAGATAAATCAGAAACCCAAGGTCCTGGTCCGTAGTGATGACCTGTATCCATAATATGATGAAGGCCAAACGGTGTCATATAATTGACAACAGCTTCACGCGAATCGATCATCATCTTTTTAACTGGTTTTATAAAATGTTCATCGTTTGAAAAAGTACATCTCAACCACTCATCGGCAATGGTTTCAGCATCCAAATACGGATTCCAGGCCAATCTTCCGAAACCATACCAATTCGCTTGCGCAAAAGGATGACCTGTCCAGTTTAAATCATTTCCAATGTTAGAAACGCCTGCAATTCCCGTTAGTTTATTTTGATACAAAGTGCCGTCAATGACTTTGGCAACGGTTGAACCTTTTCCTTTTTGATAAGTATCTGATTCTAAAACTTCCTGAAATAATTTAGGCAGAAAAACCAAATGCGTGCTGAAACCCAAATATTCCTGTGTAATTTGAAATTCCATCATCAAAGGCGTTTTTGGCATGGCGCCAAATAAAGGATGAAAGGGTTCTCTGGGCTGAAAATCGATTGCTCCATTTTTTACCTGAACAATTACATTTTCTTTAAATTTTCCGTCATACGGCTGAAATTCGGCATACGCTTGTTTCGCACGATCGTTTGCGTCATGCTCAGAATATACAAAAGCTCTCCACATAATCACACCTCCAAAGGGAGCAACTGCATCGGCCAGCATATTGGCACCGTCAACATGATCTCGTCCGTAATTTTGAGGGCCGGGCTGTCCTTCTGAATTGGCTTTCACCAAAAATCCGCCAAAATCTGGAATTCGTTTGTAAATTTCCGCTGCTTTATTTTTCCACCAATTTATCACTTCCAGATCTTTTGGATCGGCGGTTTTTAGTTTTCCAATTTCAATTGGTGCCGAAAAACGGGCTGTCAAGTAGACTTTTATTCCGTAAGGTCTGAAAACATTTGCTAAAGCTTCTACTTTTTCTAAATATTGCGGCGTTAAGATTAATGCGTTTGCATTTACATTCGTCAAAACAGTTCCATTAATGCCGATTGAGGCATTTGCTCTAGCGTAATCAATATAACGCTGATCGATAAAATCAGGTAATTTCTGCCAGTTCCAAAGCGAAAATCCTGCGTAACCTCGTTCAACTGTTCTGTCCAGATTATCCCAGTGATTTAAGATTCGGATATTTGTTTTGGGAGAATCGGCAATATTTACATTTTTAACAGATTTGTTGGTCTGGAAAATTCTCAGAAAATTAAAAACTCCATATAAAACAGCGGCATCCTTTTTTCCAGTAATGATGATTTGTTTTTTATTTTGAATGGAAATGGATTTGATGATAAATCCTTCTTCGTTTATTTTATCAAAATTTGATTGAAGCTCTTTTCTAATTTCGCTGTTCAAATTAGATTGAGCCCCTATTATTAGATTATTTTCTCCTTTTAATTCTAATTTTATTTCGGGAACATTTCCGAGCATTTGCAAAAATCCAGTCTTAAGCTCTTTTACTGCAATTTTAATCGTTTCAGAATTTCCTAAAACCACAATTCCTTTCAGATTGTCTTTGTATTCTTTTGAAATTGAAGCATTGGCAACAGTATTGTACTGCAGCCATAATTTATAATCCTTTTGTGCCGAAGCCGAAATGGAAGTCAAAAAAAAGAGGAAAACAAATCGTAATGAAGTCATTTTTGGTTTAATTTATTCTCGATTTATATTTTTATTTCGATGGCTTTTCTTTTGTAATTAAAAGTATTTGATAAAATTTTAATTTAAAAAATACATTATTCCAAATAAAACAACAAATGCAATCGGTTGCGTAAAAATATAAGATTGTTATTGAAGAAAAAAATTTTAGCTCTGTTTTTTTCAAAAAATAATTTCATATAACAAATAAAGGCAGGATAATTAAAAAAACTATCCTGCCTATGGTGAAGCCGATTTTAGAATTTAGATTCTGTAATAGGTTTTATTTCTGCGTAGATTCTCTTGCTAATACTTCTGTGTTTAAAAAGGTAATTTCTTTGGCATCATCGTTTTTAGATGATTTCAGGTTTTTGATTATAATTTCGGCCGCCGCTTTTCCCATTTTTTCTGCTGGATGCGTAATCGTAGATAAGTTAGGGTCAATGATCTGCGAAATTGGATCGTTGTTAAAACCAATTACTTTAAATTCTTCGGGTACTTTGATCCCGCGTTTTTTAGCAGTCTGTACGGCGCTTACGGCCAGAATATCCCCTGGTGCAAAAAGTCCGTCGGGAATTGGGTCTAAGTCGAATAACGCATTGCTGGCTTTTACACCGTCTTCGTAAGTAACGGAATTTAAATTGATAATCAGTTTTTCATCTATGTCGACATTATGGTCTTTTAAGGCTTCGATATAACCTCTTTTTCTTTCGTTATATAAATTACCCAATTCTGATCCTGCCGTTATGTGTGCGATACGAATACAGCCCTGTTCAATAAGGTGTTTGGTCGCTTTGTAACCTGCTGTATAGTTATCAATTACAACTCTAAAGGTATTGTAATCTTTCGGTACACGATCGACAAATACTAAGGGAATATTATTGTTTGAAAATTGATGAAAATGTGCTGTATCGCGCGTTTCCATTGCCAGCGAACAAATTACGCCGCTTACACGATTGCTGTACAGGGATTTTGCCATATTAACCTCTTCTTCGTACGAGTCGTGCGACTGCATAATGATGACGGTATAATCGGATTTTTGGGCTGTAATCTCTATACCGCTAATGAGCGATGACAAAAAGGGCTGTGTGACAGTCGGAATTAAAACGCCAATGGTTTTGGTTTTATTACCACGCAGACCTGCAGCCAAAGTATTGGGTACAAAGCCCATTTCTTCGGCAGTTTTCTTGACTTTTTTTATGGTTTTATCACTAATGGTGTGATGATCCTTTAAAGCTCTTGAAATAGTTGATGTCGCCAAATTGAGTCTTTCGGCTATATCATAAATGGTAACGTGTTTATTTTCTTCCATAAAACAAATAAATAGAAGATGTAAATATAAACTATTTTTAGGCAAGATGTTCTTTTCTAAAATTGACGTAAAAACAAAATGTCCTCAAAGAAGTATTGAGGACATTTCTGTTTTTAAAATAGGTGAAGTGCTATTTAAAAATGAATCGTTTTTAAGCTTGTTTCTCCTATATAGCTCCGATTCCGAAAAAACAATTTTTAAACTATTTTTTATCAATATTGTTTTTCTTGTCTTTCAAAATCTTCCCTTCCTTGGTAAATTCCAGATCGATTTTGTTGGTTAAATCTACGTCAAGATCTTTGTGCCCATAGTCGATGTGCGTGATTTTTTCATTTGGATAATTTTTTGCCACATAATCTTTTACTTCTTTCGGAATAAACGCGGTTGGAATAGGCTTGTCTCCGCCGTCCACTTCACGATAGGATCCGTCTTTCCAGAATTCTACTTCTGTTCCGTCTTTTAGTTTTACTTCGTATCCTTTTTCGCCATGTTCAGCATCTTTTTTGGCGCTTTCTACAGCAACATCATTAAAATGCTTTTTCAAAAATTCCTGTGCTGGTTTTGGCAATTCGGTAATTTCAATTTTCTTCTGTGCGCTGGCCGAGATTGTTAGCGTTAACAATGCAAGGACTAAAAATATTCTGTTTTTCATAATTCAATTTTTTAAGTATAGTCTCACTAATTTACAACAGGGAAAAATGTTTTCAAATCTATTTAAGAAATTTTTAATCTTTTTAAACACTCATAATCAATCAATTGAAACAAAACACAAACCAGAAATTATATCACAACTTCACTCAAAAATTTTATTTTTAGAAAAGCATTTTCAATTCTTTTGTAGTACTTTTATCGCTTATTCAAAAACTGATTTAATCTTATAAATCCCAAATTTACAAGACTTTAAAAATTACTCATTCGTCTTTTTGAGTATAAAAGAAATGCTATGGAAATCTGGCTTAGAAAACTTTTTTTACTGTTCTTCGCCTTTTTATCATTTGGTCTGAAAGCTCAGATTGAGGATAAAAAGAAAGCTTTTGTTTCCAAAAAATCGATTCCTGTTAAGGAAGATAAAAATACGCTTGCACTCTATGATTTGTATAACAAAGGCGAAGAGAAAAAGGCCTATAAAAAAGCGCATCTGATCTTAAAATCTAAAGCAGACAACAGGCCCTTAGCCCGAACCAATTTGCTGCTGGCGTATTATTTTAATAAAAGAGCGGAGATAAAATCACAGGCTTTGCTAAACTGGCTAAATGGCATGAAAAAGTCAATCAGTCTGGGTTTAAGTCTTTTCAGTACAATCTCTCGAACAATTATGAATCACTATCAAACCATATTAAACTATTTTGACAACAGAAGTACTAATGCGTCTGCAGAATGAATCTTTCAATGCAAAAATAAAAGCATTTAGATCTCAATTCAGAGGCGTTAGAGATGTAGAATTCTTCCTTTTTAGACTCACTAACATTTATGCTCAATCTTTCTTTGTTACTCCATAGGTTTTCGTATTGATCCCTGAAATTCGTGTTTATTTTTTTTTCAGAAAAGTTGTGTCGAAATGTCAAGGCAGAAGAATTATATGAAAAATATAGATTTTAAAGATTATTTATTAGGACGTTTCCTCCGGACCGGGCTGTGCGTTAGCAGACAACGTTAGCGCGGATTTGCAATCCGTGCCCGCAAAAGCGAGCCGGCAACTATTTTAACGCAAAAATAAAAGTTTTTAGAAGGCAGAGGCGTAAGAAAGACAGGGTTCTTCTTTGTATTATCCCCGCTTTTGCGAATGATCCCAGACATGCGCCTGTTTTGCAACCCGTTTCAAAACAAAAAACCCTGTTTCAATAGAAACAGGGTTTTAAAAAGAAAGGCGACGACATACTCTCCCACATAACTGCAGTACCATCTGCGCAGGCGGGCTTAACTTCTCTGTTCGGGATGGGAAGAGGTGAGCCCCGCCGCAATAACCACCTTAAGAAGTTATAATTGCTTTGGGCAATCTGTTTTAATTAACAATTGATAATTGACAATTCATAATTAAAACCAATATCTTAACATACTGAGATAAAGAAATACAATAAATTTGGTTAGAAAGTTTCCTCCCGGGTCTTTGGACCCGGGAAAAGGGTGTACATAAGCTTACGGATTATTAGTACTACTCGACTATGACATTACTGCCTTTACATCTATAGCCTATCAACGTGGTCATCTTCCACGATCCTTAAAAGAAATCTCATCTTGTGGTGGGTTTCGCGCTTATATGCTTTCAGCGCTTATCCCTTCCCAACGTAGCTACTCTGCGGTGCCCCTGGCGGGACAACAGATACACCAGCGGTTAGTCCAATTCGGTCCTCTCGTACTAGAATCAGATCCACTCAAATTTCTAACGCCCGCAGTAGATAGAGACCGAACTGTCTCACGACGTTCTGAACCCAGCTCGCGTGCCACTTTAATGGGCGAACAGCCCAACCCTTGGGACCTTCTCCAGCCCCAGGATGTGACGAGCCGACATCGAGGTGCCAAACCCCCCCGTCGATATGAGCTCTTGGGGGAGATCAGCCTGTTATCCCCGGCGTACCTTTTATCCTTTGAGCGATGGCCCTTCCATGCGGAACCACCGGATCACTATGCTCTACTTTCGTACCTGATCGACCTGTATGTCTCTCAGTCAAGCTCCCTTATGCCATTGCACTCTACGCACGGTTACCAAGCGTACTGAGGGAACCTTTAGAAGCCTCCGTTACTCTTTTGGAGGCGACCACCCCAGTCAAACTACCCACCAAGCAATGTCCCCCACAATATGGGGTTAGGCCTCAGATAAACAAAGGGTTGTATTTCAACAATGACTCCACAACGCCTGGCGACGCCGCTTCATAGTCTCCAACCTATCCTACACATCATTTATCCAAGGTCAATACTAAGCTATAGTAAAGGTGCACAGGGTCTTTTCGTCCCACTGCGGGTAAACGGCATCTTCACCGTTACTACAATTTCACCGAGCTCATGGCTGAGACAGTGTCCAGATCGTTACACCATTCGTGCAGGTCGGAACTTACCCGACAAGGAATTTCGCTACCTTAGGACCGTTATAGTTACGGCCGCCGTTTACTGGGGCTTCAATTCAATGCTTCTCCGAAGATAACATCTCCTCTTAACCTTCCAGCACCGGGCAGGTGTCAGGCCCTATACTTCATCTTACGATTTTGCAGAGCCCTGTGTTTTTGATAAACAGTCGCCTGGACCTCTTCACTGCGGCCCCGATTGCTCGGGGCGACCTTTCTCCCGAAGTTACAGGTCTATTTTGCCTAATTCCTTAGCCATGAATCTCTCGAGCACCTTAGGATTCTCTCCTCAACTACCTGTGTCGGTTTACGGTACTGGTGCTTATTACCTGAAGTTTAGAGGTTTTTCTTGGAAGCCCTTAGGCGCACTATCTCTTTGTCCGAAGACTCCGAGTACTATCGTATTTCACCAAGCTCTACGGATTTGCCTGTAGAGCCTATAGTTAGGTACTTTAACGAACTATTCCGTCAGTTCGCGGCGCTTTCATCACTCCGTCACCCCATCACAGTAATAAGCAGTACGGGAATATTAACCCGTTGGCCATCGACTGTCCCTTTCGGGTTCGCCTTAGGTCCAGACTAACCCACAGCTGATTAGCATAGCTGTGGAAACCTTAGTTTTTCGGTGTGCGGGTTTCTCGCCCGCATTATCGTTACTTATGCCTACATTTTCTTTTCTGACCAGTCCAGCATCCCTTACGGAACACCTTCAGCCCTGTCAGAATGCTCCCCTACCACTTACAGTAAACTGTAAATCCATAGCTTCGGTAATATGTTTATGCCCGATTATTATCCATGCTCGTCCGCTCGACTAGTGAGCTGTTACGCACTCTTTAAATGAATGGCTGCTTCCAAGCCAACATCCTAGCTGTCTGGGCAGACAAACCTCGTTCTTTCAACTTAACATATATTTGGGGACCTTAGCTGATGGTCTGGGTTCTTTCCCTCTCGGACTTGGACCTTAGCACCCAAGCCCTCACTGTTATCAATCATTATACAGCATTCGGAGTTTGTCAGGAATTGGTAGGCGGTGAAGCCCCCGCATCCAATCAGTAGCTCTACCTCTGTATAACTAAAATAACGCTGCACCTAAATGCATTTCGGGGAGTACGAGCTATTTCCGAGTTTGATTGGCCTTTCACCCCTACCCACAGGTCATCCGAAGACTTTTCAACGTCAACCGGTTCGGTCCTCCACTGTGTGTTACCACAGCTTCAACCTGCCCATGGGTAGATCACACGGTTTCGCGTCTAACACTACTGACTAAAGCGCCCTATTCAGACTCGCTTTCGCTGCGGATCCATACCTGAAGTACTTATCCTTGCCAGCAGCGTTAACTCGTAGGCTCATTATGCAAAAGGCACGCCGTCACCCCACGAAAGGGCTCCGACCGCTTGTAAGCGTATGGTTTCAGGATCTATTTCACTCCGTTATTCACGGTTCTTTTCACCTTTCCCTCACGGTACTGGTTCACTATCGGTCTCTCAGGAGTATTTAGCCTTAGCGGATGGTCCCGCCAAATTCAGACAGGGTTTCACGTGCCCCGCCCTACTCAGGATACCACTATCTATTACACTTGTTGCCCATACGGGGCTTTCACCCTCTGCGGCGTCACTTTCCAGCAACTTCCGGTTCCTTGTGCATAAAATATCGTGGTCCTACAACCCCAGTCAGGCCGTAACAAGACTGGTTTGGGCTGTTCCGCGTTCGCTCGCCACTACTTACGGAATCACTTTTGTTTTCTTCTCCTCCGCCTACTTAGATGTTTCAGTTCAGCGGGTTTGCCCACCTATCGGTGTGTTATGTCTTCAACATAACGGGTTGCCCCATTCAGGTATCTGCGGATCAATCGGTGTGTGCCCGTCCCCGCAGCTTTTCGCAGCTTATCACGCCTTTCATCGCCTCTGAGAGCCTAGGCATCCCCCATACGCCCTTATTTTGCTTATTGTACCCAGTCATAAAATTAATTACGACCGTTTTTTTTTGTTCTTTACAATAAAATTGTAAAAAACGCTTTCTACTTTTATTATTTTCTTATCTCAATATGTCAATGAACTTTTATTTACTATGCTTATAGTAAACCAGTGGAGAATAACGGAGTCGAACCGTTGACCTCCTGCGTGCAAGGCAGGCGCTCTAGCCAGCTGAGCTAATCCCCCATTTTTAAATCTTAGATTTTAGAATTCAGATTTTAGATTACTGATTCTGATCTAATTTCCTTTGGTGAATCCCAGCTTCCAGAATTTCCTTTAAATCAAGCTTTTCAGTCTATTGTTTTAAATCTAAAATCTGAGATCTTAAATCTAAAGTCAAATAGTAGTCCCGGGCAGACTCGAACTGCCGACCCCTACATTATCAGTGTAGTACTCTAACCAGCTGAGCTACGAGACTCTGTTTTACTTAATTTTCATTTTTTTTCAAATTAACAGCAAGAGTAATACAGTCTTGGAATTCCAAAACATCAAATATCCATCTTATTTCCAAGGCGTGTCCGAAGACTAACACCAAGGCTCTAGAAAGGAGGTGTTCCAGCCGCACCTTCCGGTACGGCTACCTTGTTACGACTTAGCCCTAGTTACCAGTTTTACCCTAGGCAGC